>CAVOJQ010000001.1:0-18973 GCA_963696275.1 uncultured Acidobacteriaceae bacterium
GAATATACAATCAATGTAAGTCACGAAGCGAAGAAATGACCAACAGGATTATGCCGCTAACGGTCGGCGATACGCTCGGACCCTACGAAATTCTCTCGCAGATCGGCGCCGGCGGGATGGGTGTCGTCTATAAGGCTCGCGACACCCGCCTCGACCGGATCGTCGCTCTCAAGGTTTCCAGCGAGCAGTATTCGGAACGATTTGGACGGGAAGCCCGCGCCGTCGCCGCTCTCAACCACCCGAACATCTGTCAGATCTACGACGTCGGCCCCGATTTCATTGTCCTGGAGTTCGTGAATGGGCATCCGCTGCTGTCTCCGGCCGAACCTGGTCCCCTACCTCTGACGCGCGCCCTGGAATACGCCGGGCAGATCTGCGACGCGCTGGAAGCGGCGCATCAGAGAGGAACAGTGCACCGGGATCTGAAGCCCGCCAACATCCTGGTGACCAAGGCCGGCGTAAAGCTCTTGGATTTCGGGTTGGCAAAGGTCGTGGCACAAGCGTCGACCGAGGGAGGTTTCCACCAGGACGACGACACTGAAACGGTCACGCTCACCCAGGAAAACACCATCATGGGGACGGTTCATTACATGTCGCCGGAGCAGGCCCAGGGCAAGAGCGTGGACGCGCGCTCGGATATTTTCTCCTTTGGCGTGGTCTTGTATGAGATGCTCAGCGCGCGGAAAGCATTCGACGGCGAAAACGCGATCTCGATCCTGGCGGCGATCCTGCACATGGATCCACCGCCGCTGACGGAGGCGCCGCCGGAGGTTGCGCGCGTGGTCGCCGGTTGCCTCGCGAAGCAGCCGGCGCAGCGGTTCCGGAGCATCGCGGAGGTAAAACAGGCGCTGGTACAAGCCGCGGCGGCTCCCGTCTCGAACCCACCTTCGATCGCGGTGCTGCCGTTCTCCAATCTCAGCGGCGACAAGGAAAATGAATACTTCAGCGACGGCTTGGCCGAGGACATCCTCAATGCGCTGGTCAAGGTGCCGGGTCTCCTAGTGACGGCGCGCACTTCGACGCTGGCGTTCGTTGGCAAGGGACAGGACATCCGCAGCATCGCGCAGGGGCTGAACGTGGAATATATCTTGGAAGGTGGCGTGCGCAAACTCGGCAGCCGCCTCCGCGTGACCGCCCAGTTGATCAAGGCGTCGGACGGATACCACCTCTGGTCAGAGCGTTACGACCGCGAGATGACCGACGTGTTTGCGATTCAGGATGAAATCTCGCAGGCCATCGTCGAAACCCTGAGGCTCAAGCTGAGCGGCCAGCCGCTACTGCACCGGCCCACCGCCGATCTCGAGGCCTACAATCTCTACCTGCGAGGACGGCATCTTTCGGCCCGGCTCAACCCTGGGAGCGTTCGGGTCGCCCGCGAGTACTTCGAGCAGGCGCTCGCGCGCGACTCCAAGTACGCGCTCGCCTACGCTGGGGTGGGATACTTGCTCTTCATCGAAGCCGTGTGGGGGCAAGCTGCGCCTCGCGGCATTTTGCCGGACGCGAAACGGGCTTTGCGGAAAGCTCTGGAGCTGGATGGGAGTCTCCCGGTTGCGCATGCCTACCTGGGCAGCGTGCTGGGATACTACGACTACGAGTGGACAGGCGCCGAGCGTGAGATGAAGCGGGCTTTGGAGCTTGGCCCGGCCGTCGCCGAAGTCCATTTCTGTTACGCAATGCACTTCCTCCAACCTTTGGGACGTTTGAAGGAAGCGGAAGTCGAGTTCAACCGGGCGGCGGAGCTCGACCCGCTCTATCATCTGGCGGTGATCGGCCTGGCGGAGAATGCGTATCGCCGGGATGATCCGGACACGGCGATCGCCCTGGCGACGAAAGCGCTCGAGTTGGACGCGACCTACTATTTTTCGCACTGGATGCTTGGGCTGGCTTATTTTCTCAAAGGCCAGGTCGAGAAGGCGGTCGATGCGGTAGAGCGGGCAGCTGGGTTTTCGGAACGAAACCCGTGGGTGCTGGCTTCGCTGCACAATCTCTATTCGCGCGCAGGCCGGAGCGAAGAGGCGACCGCTGTCTTGCAGGAAATAGAAGAGCGCGCGCAATCGGGTTACGTGGCTCCCGGCGTATTCGGAATCATGTGCCTAGGACTGGGACAGGTGGAACAGGCACTGGACTGGTATGAGAAAGCCATCGAGGACCGCGATGCCATCGCGCTGTATCTTTCCACAGAGCCCAAACTAGGCCGTCTTCGGTCTCATCCTCGCTACCAGGCCCTGCGCCGCAAAATGCTTCTGCCAGATTGAACCTAAGCTCTTACAGGTTCTTGGCGTAAAGCCTCGACGCCATCTCGATAAACGTATCACGGCCAACTCTCACCTAATCCGGTAAGGTCAGGTTTGCCGACAATACGTCCGGAATGTGAACTCGGCTTGGGGTGCATGTACTCCGGCCCCTCTGCCCGCTTTTCGGCGCTCCACACATTTCAAGCCTTTGGGAATTCTGAAAAGCCCCCACGCAACCACGGCTTGCGGGGCGCCCTCGCGGTCCAGTGACCTCAACGGTCAGGGCCGCCCGCCGTTGCAAGGGGGAGAAGGATTAAACGTCGTATAATCTCGTGCGCAACTACGGAGCAGAACATATGAACGCACAAGAACAAATCGAGAAGTATATTACCAGCCAACCGGAGCCAAAACGCAGTGACATGCGAGAATTGCATCGGCTCACACTTCAAGTGTCACCAGAATGCAAATTATGGTTCTTCGATGGTAAAGACAGCAAAAATCGTACTGTTTCCAATCCCACGATTGGATATGGATTTCACACAATAAAATATGCCGATGGAAAAAGTAGAGAGTTTTTTCGAATTGGTGTGAGCGGAAACAAAACCGGAATCTCTGTCTATATTCTTGGTCTCAAAGATAAGAAGTATTTAGCCAAAACGTATGGAAAAAAACTAGGCAAGGCGAGCGTGACCGGATATCGCATTCGATTTAAAGCTCTAAAGGATATAAACATCGATACGCTTGAAGTGGCAATACGAGATGGGCTTGCAGCTCAGAACGAAAAGGCAAGCTGATGAAATAATTCCTTTGTAATTTTAGATCGGCGAAAGCGGGCCCCGAGATCATGTTCCAATAATCGCGATGGACTGCCAGCTTTGCACTGAAGCCGAGCGCGAAGTATATCAACCCGCAGATTGTCTCAGCGAGTTTTTCTCTTGAAGCATTCCTCATCATCAAGAATAGGAACGAAACCGTCTTCCGCAGTGCTGGAAACGGTTGCCACTCGCGTGTGCCTAAACGATTCCTTACAGAAGGGCTGGATTGTTGACGAAACCACGATAGCGCCCACGACCTGGACTGGCTGGTTTCAGATTCTGGGCGGATGACGGGCAACTCTTACCTAATCGGTAAAGGAAGGTTTGCCGACAATACACCCGGAACCGTTGCCCTCCGCGTGCAACGTGCCGGTCAGGCTATAATTCACCCACTAATGGCGCTTACCTCCGGCACGAAGCTCGGTCCCTATGAAATTCTTGTGCCGCTGGGCGCTGGCGGCATGGGGGAAGTTTACCGCGCCCGCGATACTCGCCTTGACCGCACCGTGGCGGTGAAAGTTCTGGCTTCTCATCTTTCCTCCTCCCCGGAATTGAAGCAGCGGATGGAGCGCGAGGGGCGAGCCATTTCATCGCTGAACCATCCCAACATCTGTCACCTTTATGACATCGGATCGCAGAACGGCACCGATTACCTGGTGATGGAGTTTCTGGAAGGTGAAACTCTGGCAGAGCGTCTGCGCAAGGGCGCTCTGTCGCTGGCGGAGGTCTTGAAAATCGGAATCGCGGTGGCCGAAGCTTTGGCGGTCGCGCACCGCAGCGGCATTGTGCATCGCGATTTGAAACCGGGGAACGTCATGCTGACCCAGGGCGGCGCAAAGTTAATGGACTTTGGGCTGGCGAAACCGCTGGGTGCGCAGGCTGCGGCTCCGGGGTCAGGAACAGCACCGCCTGCGTTTACCGCAGCAGCCACGTTGAGTGGGCCCAGCCCTTTGACCCCGCTCACTACGGCCGGCAGCATCATCGGCACCATCCAGTACATGTCGCCCGAGCAGATTGAAGGCAAAGAGGCCGATGCGCGTTCTGACATTTTCGCTTTCGGAGCGGTGCTGTATGAGATGGCCGCCGGTAAGCGACCTTTTCAAGGCAAGAGCCAGATTTCTCTGGCTTCGGCGATTCTGGAATCCGAACCGGAGTCTGTTAGTGTGCTCAAGCCTTCCACTCCACCGGCGTTTGAGCACGTAGTGAGCACATGCTTGCGGAAGAATCCCGAGGAGCGCTTCCAGTCGGCGCAAGACATCAAACTGGAACTGCAATGGGTCGCAGAAAAGGCGGCTGACAAACCTTCGCTTGCCGCTGCTGCGCCTTCCACTCCTGGAAAGCGTCTGTTCGGCTGGATCGCCGCCGTGATCGCGGGGCTCGTACTCGGCGCAGTAGGTGCAACTTTTCTTCACCAACAGCAGCCAGCGCCGTCCGTCCGCACTGTCATCAATCCTCCGGAAAAAACTCACATCAATCTGGCCGGGGACAACGCCGGCCCTCCGGTCGTCTCGCCCGACGGCTCTATGATCGCGTTCGCGGCTGCCGGCGCCGACGGTAAGAACACGATCTGGGTGCGTCCAACCAATTCTCTTGATGCGCACCAACTCAGCGACACCGACGGCGCGATCTTTCCGTTCTGGTCCTCCGATAGCCGGTCGGTCGCGTTCTTTGCGGAAGGAAAAATGAAAGTCGTGGAGGTTTCGGGCGGGTCGGCCCAAGTGATCGCGGACGCTCCTTTCGGGCGCGGCGGGGCGTGGGGTGCGGATGGGAACATCGTCTACTCTCCTGCGACGCAGGACCGCCTCTACCGCATTAGCGTCAACGGCGGTACTCCCACACCCATCACCACCCTCGACCACGCCCAGCACACATCTCATCGCTGGCCGTTCTTTCTTCCCGACGGCAAGCACTTCCTCTATTCCGCCATTAACCACGATTCGTCGAAGTCGGCAAATGACACCGTTTACTATGCCTCGGTCGATGGCAGCGTGAATAAACTTCTGTTCAAGTCCAAGTCTAACGCGATCTATGCCGATGGTTATCTGCTGTTCGCGCGCAACGAGCAGTTGCTCGCGCAACCGTTCAATCCCTCAAACGGCACATTGAGCGGCGAGACGCAAACGCTGGCGAAGGACGTGGCCAACGACCCCACAACCTGGCACATGGACGTCGCCGCATCGAAAGGCGGTCTGCTCATCTACGGGAGCGGAGGTGGGAATTACGGCACCGACGAACTGCTGTGGATGGACCGCGCCACGAAAAAGCTGTACACGATCGCAGAAAGGCTACCGGAGGTGAACGACTTCAGTCTTTCACCGCAGGGTGACCGCATCGCCCTCCAGATTGACAACGGTGTAAGCGATACCTGGGTGCTGGACTTGGCCCGAGGCACGCGCACCCGCCTCACGTTCGGCCCGATTTTCAACAACGCCCCGCGGTGGTCGCCCGACGGCAAATGGATTGCCTACTCTTCCAACCGCAACGGAAAATTCCAGCTTTTCCGCAAACCTTCCGACGGCGGCGGCACGGAGGAAGAACTGCTCAACGACGATCAGCTCCTGTGGCCGAACGATTGGTCACGTGACGGCAAGTACATCCTCTACGGCCGCGGCCTGCCGGGAGCGCAGGACATTTGGGCTATGCCTCTCGAAGGAGATCGCAAACCCTTCCAGGTTGTGCCCGCCGCGCCGAGCACGTTCCGAGCCAATCCCAGGCTTTCTCCCGATGGCCGCTGGCTGACCTACACATCCAATGAATCGGGATCGGGGCAAGCCTATGTCGTCGCCTTTAGGGGCGGGTCCGGTAAATGGCAAGTCTCGTCGAACGGGGCATACAGCGTAGATTGGAGCCACGACGGCAAGGCTTTTCTACGTGGACGGCGCGAACTCGATTTACGCCGTGCCCGTGAAAGAAGTAGCGGGCGCTTTGCAATTCGGCGCCCCGCAAGTTGAGGTTAGCAGCAGCAGCTGGTCCTCGCCTGCACCACTCTTCCAAGTCAGCTCCGACGGCAAGAAAATCCTGCTCTATCGCGTATCGCAACAGGTGGGCGACGCCGTCACCGTCGTCACGAATTTCACCTCCGCGCTGAAAAAATAGGCGCGGAAGATTCAAAGATTCCATGTTTCCCTCGGCACCTACGGCCGCCTAAGCCAACGTGTTGTCGAAAGCACGGTCAATTGGCGACAAGAGGCCGATAGCGCTCACGACCTTGACTGGCTGGGGTTCGGATCTGCGCTCGGCTCTGCCACGCGTCGGGAGGCGAGTTGGAGCAGATCCAATTTCTTTTAGGGCACGTTTCGGTGCAGACAACCGAACGCTGCCTTGGCTGCAAGCAACGGATTCGATCAGCCGTCAATGATCGCATTGGCATCGGCCTAATTCTTGAGCTGAGGGGCGGACGGTTCTGGAAGGTTAGCCGACCAACCGGGAATTATCACGTGGTTCCTCCAATCGAAGCGTGAATCCAGGATCTTGGCAACAGCTTCTCCTCTTTCGATTTCAACGATCTCGGAATCACGCAGCCCGACTTCTTGCTGCAAAAAAGTGCCCAGATCACGAGGGACCTGGGCATTGCACGGAATGGGGAGCGCAACGAAGTAGTAGGGCATAGTGAAACAGTCTGGCAGCATCGGGCACTGTCGGCCGTTTCGCTGGGGTCTTAGTCCCCATTTTCTAGTCCTTGAACGAACCTTACCCTGGCCACTCTGTCCGTCTTCATCACGACCATGCACACGGCTCCAACTGCTGCCCAGAAGACGGCGCGTACCCGCCGGCACAGTGCCAACGTCAATCCAGCCGTGCCACTCACACCGAATATCTTGGCAATAAGCATATTGCCACCCTCATAGGTTCCCAAGTTGCCAGGACTAAACGCGCCCACCAGGTTGATCACCTTTGTCAGGCCTTCGACTACAAACGCACCGATCGGGGCGATTCCTGTTCCCATAAACCGAAGGACAATGTAGACCTCCAAGGCTGCTAGCAGGTGCCATAGGAGATTGAGGAGCAGGCTGGCCCAAAATGCAGCAGGCGCTTTGTCATAGAAGATCAGCAGGTTGTGTTCGGCTGAATCGATGATCGGCTGTTTGCCACTGATCCAATTCTGAAGCTGAGGCAACCGCCCAATTGCTCGGCTCGCGTTTCCAGCCAATGGCCAACGTCTTACGACGGACACAGCAGCCACGATCACCGCTGCTACGAGCACAGTAACGAGCAGCAATGCATAGACTCGCCAAGTGCCGGACAGGTTGCCGAGCAGTAAGGTGGCAATGATTCCCGTTATCGAAATCACTACAGCTGTCAAGGTATGCAGTGCTCCGTCAATCGCGCCGGCCGAAACTCCATTAGCCAGCGGCACTACAGAACGCAACAAAGATATGCGGGCCGCCTCGCCGAGCAGCTTTCCAGCAACACCAACTTGCCCGATCGCATCGGAGACCAGTTGCGAGCCAAAACTGCGCGACCAGGAAAGCCCACTGATGTCGCAGGTAAATGTCCTTCGCCAAGCGCATGTCTTGATGAACTGGGAGAACCCTCCCAGAATGATAATCACGCCCAAGCCCCAACCGACTGTGTGCACTTGCTTCCAAACCACAGCAGGACCGGTTCTAAACACCAGGTAGCCCAAAAGGCCGAGGCCCAGTAGAGCTGCAAGAAATCGGACACAGATCCGAAATATCGGACGGAGTTTAGGCACGGGCGGCCCCTCGGGCAACTCGTTGAGAATCGCCACCGACGAGATGAGTGACCGCTGCAAAGAGAAGCCCAACCGAGAGTCCAGCCATAAGCATGCCGACCATGCTTTCCAGTGGGCCCAATAGCCGCCAGTTCGACGGGAGGACAACATCGCCGTATCCAACGGTCACATAGGTACTTGCCGAAAAATAAAAAGCGGATTCCCATGACGGGAAGCAAAGCCAGCGATAGCAGCTAGCCCACAGCAGAATGACGAGTCCGTGCAGAAGGATGACCGTTACCGCAGTTTGCATGACGAGCGCGGCGGAGTGAAAGAGCCGGACGTCGTGAGGGTCCTTCCTAGGAACGCCTAGTAACCAAATTATGAGTGCAGCGGCGCCGACACACTCCAAGCACAACGAAAGTAATACGAGAAGAACGGCTGTACCGATTTGTTGAACCAAAGTCATAGTTCCAGATCCTTCCTTATTTAAGGACGACATTCTCGCTTAACTCGTTTTCCAACTGAGATACCAATCGGGCTTCAGAGGGCAATTGACCGGCGTATGCTGCTACTTCGGACTCTACCGGGGTAACCGTTTCCCACTTAATCAGCTTCAGATCCAGCACGAAGATCGAGTACAGCACCGGCACAAGCAGCAGCGTTACAAAGGTTGCGATCGTGAGACCGCCGATCTGGGCGTAGCAGAGCGGCTCCCAGAGCGGCCCACCGTGCATCGCCAGCGGTATAAGTCCGAGCACAGTCGCGCCAACTGTGATCATCACGGGTCTGAGTCGCACGATGCCGGCATCGAGCAGAGCCTCTCGCAAGGGCTCTCCTTTTTCGTGTGCTTCTTCGATGAAATCGAAAAGAACAATGACGTGACTGACGATGACACCGACAAGGCTGGCGACTCCCAGGAATCCCATAAATCCGAAAGGCTGCCCCATGATCACCAGGCCGGCGAGCGCTCCTGTCATTCCGTACGGGATTGCAGCAAACACGAGAAAGGGCTTGACCGCACTTCGGAACTGCAGAACCAACGCAATGTAGATCAGCACTACGGAAATCGCCATGACCACGCTGAGTTCCTTAAAACCTTTCTGCTGTTCGTCGTACTCGCCTCCGATCTCGAGGAAATATCCAGGAGGCAAGTTCCTCTGGAACTCCTTGATTTTCGGCAGCAGCGGCGTGAGCACTTGAGACGGCAAAACACCCGGGATCGGGAACGCGGATACCGTAACCGTCCGGAATTGATTGCGGCGCTTGATCTTCGATACCGCCATCTCCGTTGTGACGTTCGATACCTGTCTCAGAGGTACGCGCTGATTGCTCGACAAAGAGTAGACGTACGCATTTTGAACGTCAGACAGTCCGGCTCGGTCCTCCATGCGTAGACGAACGGCAATGGGGATTTGTTTGTCAGCTTCCCGGTAAGTTGACACAGGTAATCCGCTCATCGCCGCGGCTGACGAGAGTGCGATATCCAGATTCGTGATGCCCGAAAGATTGGCGCGATCCGGATCAACCTTCAGTTGGACATTCATGGCAGGCTCTCCCCAGTCGTCTCGAACCCGAGTCGCATTTGACTGGGCGCGGAAGATTGCCTGGAGATCGCCAGAGAGACGGTGTAGAACTTCCATCTCGGGACCTGAGATCCGAACAGATACAGGAATGCCGACGGGCTTGCCGGTCTCGAGCTGCCGCACATCGACCCGAGCTCCCGGGACTTCGCGGCTCAGCGCCGTCTGTAGCGGGCCAACGAATTCGTTGGTGAAGTGCTTGTCGGAAACTTCCACGAGAATCTGCGCATAGTTGAGCTGTTGCCTTTCGGGGTCGACCGAGAACCAGAATCTAGGGCCGCCTCCGCCGACAAATGTGGTCACCGACTTCAGAACATCTTTGTGGTGATGTTCGTTTCCAAATCGTTCCGCCTCTTGCCGAATGACCGTTTCTGCTCGTTGTGTGACCGCGTCCGTCGCGCCCAACGGGGCATCGGGTGGAAGCCAGACATCCACGTAAGACAGGTAGGAGAGGTCCTTGGGGAAGAACTGTGGCTTCAGCATTGAGAAAAAGACTCCGCCCAACACCAGAACGATGAGCGAGCCGGCAAACGTACCCCAACGATGTCTGAGCGCGAAATCACCCACCCGATAATAGAGCGCTGGGAAGCCGTGCTTTCTTCGCTCGGACATCGGCGGTTCCGGATGCTTCGGCGCTTTGATCATGTAATACGCAATCAACGGAATGAAGGTGAAAGAAACAATGACCGAAGCGATCAGAGTTGAAGTCATAACGACGGGCAGGCTGTAAAGGAAAAAGCCGGTATCGCCGCTCAGCATCAGGAACGGTAAGTACGCGACGATGTTCGTGATGGTCGCAAACACAATTGCTTTTGCGAGTTTGGTCGGTCCTATCCAGGATGCAAGGTCGCGTGGAGAACCGGAGCCCATCTCGCGCTTAATCGCGTCGCCTGCTACGACCGGCATATCGACCAATAGCCCTAGCGCGATGATCAGTGTCGCGATGGAAACTTGTTGAATGTCAATGCCAAGGACGTGAACGATGCCGAAGGTCATGGCTAGCGTCAGGGGGATGGAGGCTGCCATTAGCATGGCGGCGCGCCAGTCCCAGAATCCAACCAGGGCGACGATCACGACGAGAACAATGGCCTCACAGAGACTGCCCATCAACAGACTGACAAGCTCCTTCACTTGCCGCGGCTGGTCCGACGTGCGAGCCACAATAAGGTCAGCAGGCAGTTGCGGGCGCACGTTGGCAAGCGCTTTGTCGACCGCTGCGCCGAACTTGAAGATCTGCTCCCCCGAACGCATTTGCACGGCCAATGTGATGGCACGATTGCGATGCCAAGTTCCATCCGCCTCGCGAGAGACCATGTAGTTCAGGTACCGAGTGGGCGTCTGATAGGCACGCGATATGTCCACAAGATCGCGCAAGTAAAGCGGCGCTCCACCCGGCGGTGATGCCAGGAGCACGTTGCCAATGTCTTTCGTGTTCTTGAACTCGGCGGTTGCGTCGACCAGCACGTTTCGCGATTGCGTCTGGACCATTCCGCCTGGAGCCGTCACATTCCTCGCGTTCAGGATGTCTTTGATCTTCGTGGGCTGCAATTTCAATGCTGCCAGGCGCGCGTCCGAGTACTCCAGATAGATCTCTTCCGGCAGAACGCCCACGCGCTGCACCTTCGCTACCTCTGGTACACGTTGCAGTGAGCGCTGGATCAGATCAGTGAAGTCGTCCAGCTGCCGATACGAATATCGGTTATTCGCTACTTCCGCGATTCGTTCCTTCGCGGATTGAGGATCGCGAATGATAATCGGACCCCACGCGTCGGGATGAAAGTCGTATTCTTGCAGCCGCTTCTCGATGAACTGCTGTCCATACGCGCGGATCTCGTCATCCGACTTTGCCGTCGCGAAGTCGATTCCAGAACAACTTCCAACCGACAACGAACGAACATCGTTCGCGAATCCATCCCGTTCGAACTGTGCACCGAGAATCACAAAAGGACGCTCAATTACCGCGGGTGATACGGATGCCGGATAACAATAAAGAACGGTGACACGTTTGTTCGCATCTCCTCGTCGTTCCTTCTCAATCGCATCCCGCACACCGCGGGCGCGCAATGCGATTTCCAGATCTGGCACCGTCGGACTAGCCACGGTCAGCATCAGCGCTGCCGTGTCGCCGAAGTCGCTAATCCACGTGACCGGTCCCGCACCGTCGGGAAGATCAGTGATTTGATTCAGTCGTTGTCCAATGTCCTGGAATTCCTGCTGGGTGTTCTTGATGTTGTCCAACAGCCTGACTTGCACAACCGAAATGTTGTCCTGGGTGGTGGATTCCACGCGGTCCACCTTGCTGTTTCCAGTGACGGCTTGCTCGACCTTTCGCGTGACCAACTGCTCGACCTTGTCCGCCGAAATCCCTGGCCACGGGGTGATCGCCAGCGCGATGCGCACAGGGATGTCAGGATCCTTCCGCTTGGGCATGTTCATGTACCCGAACAAGCCCCAGGCGAGAGTTGCGAACAAGGCGACCCATGCAATCTGCCGGTTATTGACAAAGAATCGTGCGATATTACGAGTGCTGTTGGTTTTTTCGGCTTTCATTGAAGGACCTCGACAGGCTGCCCATCCTTAAGCAGATTGGCGCCGGTGGTGATGATGCGATCGCCTGGGGTTAACCCATTGACTACGGTTATGTCGGTTCCGGTGACGGAGCCGATTTCGACGCTTTGGAGGCGAGCTACTTCTCGGGAACTCGAGCTTGAAACAACGAACACGCCATATTTGCCATCTTTCGCTTGCACGATCGCTGCAAGCGGCACCAGCAGGGCCGCCGATTGGCTTTCGCCTTCGGCATGCGCCAGTTCTAAAGAACCGATCATGCCCACTTTCAGCAAGTGATCGCGGTTCGGTATCGCGACTTCGACCTCGAAATTACGCGTAATCGTGTCCGCCGCCGAAGACATGCGGCTGATTCGCGCATGAAACGTGCGCGCGGGGAACGCGTCGATGGCAACATCTACGGGCTGGCCTACTTTTACCGAACGAATAACCGTGTCGGGTACGCCGACGACAATTTTTACGATGTCGGTTTTGGCGAGCGCGAATGCGGGAACCCCAGGGCTGACGAACGCGCCGAACTCGACGTCTTTCTTCACGATGTCGCCGTCAATGGGCGCAATCAGAGAGGTGTCGCGCAAAGCGATTTCGGCTTCGCTCGTCACGGCCCGAGCGGACTTCAGTTGCTCCTCGCTGGCATCGTATTGCGCGCGGGCGGAATCGAAGTCGGGCTTCGTAATGCTCTCGCTGTCGTACAGATGCGTGGCACGATCGAAATCGAGTTTTGCCTTCACAGCGACGGCTTCCGAGGCTGCTGCCTGCGAGGACGCCTGGTGTACCTTATCCTCGTATTCAGAGGATCGGATGCGGACGAGCACGGCGCCCCGGCTGACCCGATCTCCTTCCGCAAGGTCGCGCATTCTGCCGTCCTGGCCGCGTACTTGCTTGAGCGAAATGACGTATCCCGGAATTCTGAATGCCAGGGGAACTTCCGAGTCGGGCGCGACTATCGCCGAGAAGCGCAAGCCGTCGGCGCTGCCGCCCACCTGGCTCTTAATGGCTTGAGCCTGTACACCCTGCGCGGGCTGATCCAGCGGGTTGTTTGAGCCACAGCCGGCCACGACCAGCGCTAATGCAAGTGTTGCGATTGTTGTTCTCACGTTTATTCCTCTCCCATCGCGCGGCGCAAATCTGCCAGGGAACTCCAATAAGAAGACAGCGCCTGCTGATACTGAAATGATGTTTCCGAACTTCGAGCCTGAGCTTGCAGAAGATCTCTGATGAGTGCTGCTTGTTCTTTGTATTTGTTGCTGGTGACGCGGCACTCCTCGGCCGCGGCTTCATGATCGGTGCGGGTGGCCTTCAACAGCAACGCAGCCTCTTTCCACTTGCGGTACTTCGACCCGACTTCAACCCCGATCTGCGACCCTGTCTCTTGTGCCCCGTTGTGTGCTTGAGCCAGGGTGTTGGATTTTTCGCGTACTCGATTGTGGCGGCGTCCCCAATCGAATGGCTCCCAGGTCAACGCAAAGCCGGCCACACCGACGTTCGTCGGAAGGACTTGCACATTCTGAATCCCCATATAGCTGACTGCGATACCGAAGTCCGGTATGTACTCGGCTTTGGCGAGGCGGCGGTCGTAGTCGGCTTGTTTTTCCTTGAGGTGAGCCTGGCGGAGCTCAGGCCGATTCTCTGAAGCCTGCTGGCGTGCATCTTCCAGACTTAGAGCTGTCGTGTCCTCCTCGGGAATGAAATCAACCCGAAAGGGAGTTTCGAGATCCCGTGCCAAGAGTTGATTGAGGTGCTCGTGTTGTGTTGCGAGTCCGTTCTCGGCGACAGACAACTCATACTGAGCCTTGGTTAACCGCGCATCGACCTCCAGCGCATCACCCTTGAGGACGGTCTTCTCCGCGATGTAGCGCTGCGTAACTCGCTGTGTCTCTTCCAGCGTGCGTACTCCTTCCCGTGCTGCATCCACAGCAGCCTGGGTGGCAACAAGCTCAAAAAATGCGTTACGCACCTCGGCCGCGATCTTCTGGCGCTCAGTGCGGACGTCTTCTTTAGCGATATCCCGCCCAAGTTCTGTGGCGTGAATTCCCAGCCCGATTTTGTACTGCTGCGACAGGGGCATATCCATGCCGCCGGTTAAGTAAGCGGTTAACTGTGCTGGCGTGTGAACCTTGGCATTTGTTGAAGGAATGGGCCCAACCCCCGGATACGTCCCGAAAACCCCCTTAGCAAAAGTGAAGTCAATCGGCTGCAGCAGTTCGCCACCAAGCGCGGAGAACTGAAAGTGTGGTAGGCGCTGGCTGCGCATCGTGCTCACCTGGAAGTCATACTTTTGCGCTTCCAGTTGGGAGTTCTTCA
This sequence comes from uncultured Acidobacteriaceae bacterium, assembly GCA_963696275.1. Lineage (GTDB taxonomy): Bacteria > Acidobacteriota > Terriglobia > Terriglobales > Acidobacteriaceae > Acidiflorens. Next base: position 14,180 of record CAVOJQ010000001.1, read on the forward strand.
CTAACCGGTTGCTTTGTAGTGCGAGAGAAACAGCATCGTCGAGCGTCAGGGGCGGAATCTCTTGATCGCTCGATGAAGCTTGTCGCTGCGCTAGCAGTTGAATGGGTAGAGCAAAAATCAGCATTGAGAGAACCAGCAAGATCTGCTTCGGGGCCGTTACCGCTGTCCCTGATGCATGGATTGACGAACTTGGGAACTCGCCGCTTCCCTTAGGCTTGTGCTGCTGAGTCATCTTTTCTTCTCCTGGGGGCTCCTGCGAATTCTCCGTGCGATTTGCCGCAACATCCCTTTCGTGAATATGTCCTGCGAGCACAGCTTGACGCCGTCGTTCATCAATCCAAGCAGAACGTTTTCTCCGTCCTCGCTGATGGCTACCAAGTTCTTAAGCTCGACAAGGAGTTCACGACCGTTACGCTCTGCTCGCGCCTTGTCGCACGCTTTCTTCAGCTCAGCGGCCCAGGGCGTTACGAGCATCCCCTCCAACACCAATCTGAGCTGCTTTGGTTTATCGACAATGGAGATCCTTAACACTGCGTTTTCTCCTTTACACCCGTAATAAGGCAAGGAGGCTGCCAAAACGTGCACGGCCGTAACGCGATGAATTTTCAGGAGAAAATCGATGAGACGGTCAGCGGTTGTAGATGGAAAAAGATGGAATTGTTTGAATTTGTCGAAATTGTTGAAGCAGATTTATCGGTGACTGTGAGAAAGACGAAGAACGCCACTCAGGCATACTGCTTCGCGTAAATACCGAACTTCCTCATTCGAGAAACAAGGGTTGACCGATTAATACCCAGGCGCGCGGCAGCTCCATCTGAACCGGAGACGCGTCCGTTGCATGCGATAAGAGCGCTGATGATCTCGTCGCGCTTCCTCTGTTCATACTCGTCAGCAATGGACTTCTCGTCTGGCGGTGACTTCTGATCGTTGGCGGGCGCTCGCGCGGGTTCCTGCGCAACGCCAACAATTGGTTGGTCCGCATTCCTTTTCCGCAATTCTGTCAGCGGCGCCTCAAGCGCATTGCCACGCGTCAGAATTACGGCACGCTCGATAAAGTTTTCGAGCTCGCGGATATTTCCGGGCCAGTCCCAGGCTACCAGTCCTTTCATTACTGTCGAAGGAATGGACTCGATCTTCTTCTGCATCTGCTTGGCCGACTTCTGAACGAAATAACTCACCAACAGGGGGATATCTTCCCTGCGCTCTCGCAGGGGTGGGATCCGGATGGGAAACACGTGCAAGCGATAATACAGATCGCTCCGGAAATGATTGTCGGCAACCATCTTCTCGAGATCTCGGTTGGTTGCCGCAATCAGACGAACGTTTACCTTGTGCGTATGAGTGCTGCCCAACCGTTCAAACTCACGTTCCTGCAAAGCGCGCAACAGCTTCGGCTGGATTTCCAGCGGAATGTCTCCAACTTCGTCGAGGAAAAGGGTGCCCTGGTCCGCCAGCTCCATGCGTCCAATTTTCCGGCTGATGGCGCCGGTAAACGCGCCTTTTTCATGTCCAAACAATTCGCTCTCCAACAGGCCTGTGGGAATCGCTGCACAGTTAAGCTTCACAAATGTGCGGTCTTTACGCCGGCTGTGTTCGTGAATCGCACGGGCGACTAACTCCTTTCCCGTTCCAGTCTCGCCCAGCACCATGACGGTGGAATCGTTGGGAGCCACAGTTTCGACCAGTTGCAGGACGTGCTTGAGCGCCCGGCTCGAGCCAACAATCTGCCCGAAATTCATCTCGCTCCGAATTTCTTCTTCGAGGTAGAGCTTCTCTTGTGCCAGCTTGTCTTTGAGTTCGGAGATCTGCTGATAAGCCAATGCGTTTTCGATGGCGATGCCGATCTGGCCTGCAGCCTGGCCAAGAAAGTCGACATCGTCTGTACCAAAGGAACCTTCAGTCTGGCGCCCGATCCCTAGAATGCCGAGCGGTCGACCCCGGTTGACAATCGGAATAAAACAAAAGCTTTTAATTCCCTCAGCAATTGCTGCGTCGTAAAGGATGGGGTCCAACGCGTCTCGAGTTACCTCGTTTACGACGTGCGGCTTCATGGTGTCGAACGCTTCCTTACCCGGGCGGCTTGGCGTCAGGACGAGCGCTTCCTTAAGCTTCCCCTTCGTGCGCGGAAAATCAAGGGCATACAGCTTATGCGTGCCCGTTTCCGGCTCAGCTATCGAGATGCCGACAGTGTCACATTGCAGGACCTCCCGAATGTTGGCCGAAATCGCGCGCAGCACTTCGGGAAGTTCGAGCACCGACGTAATCCGGTTCGTCAGGTTGAGAAGCAACTGCAAGCGGGTTTGGGCGGCCTGAGCTCGCCGCAAGTTGACGCTGGCATCGATGGCGAAGGCGACTGCACGTGCGATCAGCCGCAAAAACTCAATTTCATCGGCCTCATATCCTATGCCGGGAGCGCTGGCGATCCCCAATGTGCCCAGACGGCGATGTGGCGTCATCAGCGGCACGCGAACCACCGAGCCGATTTTCAAGCCCTTTTCTATAACGAACTGCTTCAAGGCTGGAAATCGTTCGTCAGCGTTCCAGTCGGGAATGTGAAAAGGTTCATGCGTGTTATAAGCGTGCCATCTCGGCAAGTCCTCGGATGGCAGATCCTCGCCAGGGGGTGGGCCTCCCTTGCCCCAGACGTGCCATTCGATCGCTGTGGAGTTTTCCTTGAGCGCCAGCACGTCGAGGTGTTCGAAGGAAAGAAAGTCGCCGAGCAGATCCGAGAGAGTGTTGGCCAATTCCTCAGGCTGGCGGCACGCAGCAAGGGCCTCGCTGATGCGAACGAACGCTACATAGGGTCGCATACCGCTCTCCGGCGGGATATGCCAATCGTTCATTCCGGTCTTTAGCGAAACCGACATTCCGGTAATTCCGCTCGACGGACAGTTTATCGCAGAGGAGACATTGATACTCGATAGCTGTATCAGTAATTGGAAGTTGGGTGTCGGAAGCAAATCGTTCCGAATCAACCACAGCGATTCGATAACTCCCGGATAACGGGCAACTCTTACCTAATCTTGTAAAGGAAGGGTTGCCGACCATCCGCCCGGTACCCGACAGTGGCTTCCCATATCGCCGTCTCTGGACAGTTTCCGAGGGACGACACGGGAGTTAGCCCATTATCGCGGGCGATGGTCATTAAGCCGATACTCGCCAAGGAGATCAGCGAGAATCCATGCTGCTCCGGCAATCGCGAAGGTCTCGTCAGTTTCGCCCCAATTCGTATGATTGCGGGGATCCGAAACAAGCAACGGTACCCACACGAGTAGCCCAAAGATCACAAGCATCATTGTCGTCAGTAAAGTTTTGCGAGGCCAGCGGAAGTGCAATTAGCAGCGCCACAAGAATCAGCGCCGCGCGCTTCCACCCGCGTCTTTTCTCCCTGCGCGAAGGCTCCGGTTTATCCGCGGGAGCATAGTAAAATTCACTGGGATGCCACGCCACAGATTTCGGTACATGGCCCTATTTCTTCGACTGCGACCACGCCCGCTCTCCGCGTTCGCAATACCCGCGATCATTGCAGCCGCTTTTGCGGTGCTTCGTCCGTCAGCATCTCCGCGAGCGCTCGCTGCCACGCCTGCCGCGGCGAACCTCATCGTCGCGAAAGTGACCGACATGGGGCCGGCTCCTCAATCACGAGAAATTCGCGGCCGTGACGGTGGTTACAGCTTCATCTTCGGCGGTCACGTTGTGTGGGCATTCGGCGACACATTCCTCAATCATCCGAATGCCCAGCATCGGGGCTTGCTCAGCGATTCCTGGTCCTTCACAGACGACCTGACCGCCCAGGACGGCCTTGCGGGGTTTCACGAACGTCTCGATTCCGCCGGCGCGCCGACGATGCTCTATCCCGAAACGCCCGCTGAGAAGTCCTTTAACGCCGACCACGATGGCAACCACTGCCACGTCAGGCCCTGTGGCGCTCGCTTTGCGCTTTGGCCCGCCGCAATGGTCGCTGACCCGGATCGCCATCGCGCCTTGTTTTTTTACAGCGTCATCTCCGGGCACCCCGGCGAATTTCACTCAATCGGATCTTCGGTAGCCATCTGGGAAAATTTCGCGGACGGTCCGAGACGGCCGGCCGTCGATCCGCCCGTTGTGCCCGATCATCCTGAACTCCTTTTCAAACAGGAAGAGCGGCCCTTCGGCGCCGCAGCGTTAATGAAGAATGGGATGCTGTATGCATACGGCTGTGAAGCGCCCGGCCTCGCCAAGCCTTGCAAACTGGGCCGCGTGTCTCCCGCGGATGTAATGGATCGCCGCGCGTGGAGTTTTTACGTAGGCAACGGCAATTGGACACCGCAACTTTCCGATTCAGCTGTCGTCTTCGATGGTCAGGACATCATGAATGTTTCCTACAACGATTTCCTGCAAGAATACGTCGCCATTTACAGCCGCGTCCTGTCGCAGGATGTGATGATTCGTACGGCGCCCAGCCCCGAAGGCCCGTGGTCGGACGAGGTGAAAGCCTTCACCGTTTTTCCGCCGAAGGATGGAGGAAATGTTTACGATGCGCTGGCGCATCCGGAATACAACGTTGACGGCGGAAGGATCATGTTCGTGACTTACACGCGAGGGACGGGACCGTTTGCGAGCGAAATGCGCCTTTTCTCAGTCGAGCTCAAGCCACGGTAACTGCGCTCGCTCAATCGCCTACCAGCCGGTAATCCCGCTGACTTTCCAGAAGTCCCGATGTGGGAAGGTGCTCTCAGTCGTTTCCCCGGCGATTCGGGGTGGTTGACGGGCAACTCTTCCGTAATCCGGCAAGGTAAGAGTTGCCGACGATAC
>CAVOJQ010000002.1:0-308617 GCA_963696275.1 uncultured Acidobacteriaceae bacterium
CGTTAGCGGCATAATCCTGTTGGTCATTTCTTCGCTTCGTGACTTACATTGATTGTATATTCCAACCGCCTAGGCCGGGCCCGACGGACCAATCTAACAGAGTTCGTTGTATCGTCTGGGTTGTCGGCAAACCTTACTCGGGATTACTTCCCTCTTGCCCGTGACCCTGGAACGATCAGTGTGCTTGCCAAGAAAATGTGAGGAGCTCTGGCGATTCTATCTGGGAGCACTCGCGCGACACGGGTACACGTCGCCACCCGCGCGACACCTGGGGATGCAATGCTTTTAGGCGCCGAGTCTGGCTCCCGCAGTGAGGCTCATTGTTTCAAGTCTGCGGGCCAGTTCGTAATCAGGGTGAGCGGTTCGGTGATGGATTGCGGTAGCACCGTGTTCATCACGAACCTCTTGCCGTCGGCGGAAACGGTATAAGCTCCGCTGCTACCGCTCACGGTTGTGGCCTTGAATAACGCGTGCGGTGTGCCCAGTTGCAGGCTGGCGCCCTTCTGACTAACGTCCACAGCCATCATCTGCTGATCGACCGAAAAAAAGTAAAGTTCTTTGCCGTCCTTCCGCCAATTTGGTTTCGATCCCCCGGCGGTCGATACCTGCCAGCGGCCGGCGCCACCGGGGAAAGGCTGAATGTAGATCTCCATGCGTCCGGTCTCATTATTGGCGTAGGCTAGCCATTTGCCGTCGGGCGAGAACGCGGGCGTGACGTCTAAGAAATTCGTGGCTATCACCGGAAACGGTTTCTTCTCGCCGGACTTATCGGGGGACATCGGAAGCGCCCAGATATCCAGGCCGGTGGTGGACTTAGGATCGCTTCGCATGTAGGCGATGTATTGGCCGTCGGGCGAAATAGAGTATGGATAGTCGCGTATGTTGGGAGTTTCCAGCAGCTTTTCCATGGTGCCTGTGCCGTCGGCGTTTTGACGATAAATGGAGTCGGTAGCGCCACTCGGCCCGTGACTGAAGATAATGGATTTTCCGTCGGGCCACCAAATCGGGTAGCCACTATATAGCGGACCAAAGGTCAGTCGCGTCTTAGTTTTGCGGATGAGGTCCAGCACCCAGATGTCGCCCACGCCGTTGGTTTCGACGGCAAAGGCCAACTTACTGCCGTCGGGAGAAAGCATGGGCCAGTAGTAATCGGCGTTTTCGGGGAGGACCGGGTTTCCTTGCTTGCCGGACGCGTCGTACCAGACCAACATAGATCCGCCGCCCGCTGCGCCGTGCTGATACAACAATTCGCCGTTGGCCGACGCTGTGAGCACGCTGCGCCATGTGTCCGTATTGACGGCGACATGATCGGCCACAGGCTTGGCTTCCCCCTCCAACGACCGACTGCGCGGATTGAACCGTTGCGCCATCAGCGTGTTGTCACGCACGAACAAAAGGTATCCCGGGGCCGCGTAGATGCCGTTGGAATCATTTCGCAGCAGCAGCTTGCGCTCTTTAGAATCTACCGCAGCCACATAGATGCCGCTATCGGAACTGGTCGAGCCGTGGGCGAAATAAAGAAAGTGGTTGCCGTCGGGAAGAAAATCGGGCCAGCGATGGGAAGTTTCCTTGGTGTCAAGGGTTGTCAGTGGAACGCGGGTGCCACCGGCGGCATCCACCCGCGCCAATCCCGAGTTGGTATCCGGCGTGAATACGATGGTGCCGGTGCTGCCCCAGCTTCCTCCTCGTCCTGAGGGAGCATCGCAAAGGGCCTGTGGAGGGCCGCCGCTGGCATCGAGCTTGTTCAGCTTGCTTGCGGCGAAAAATGCAACGTAGCGACTGTCCGCAGACCAGAAAGGATAAGTCGCGCCGTCGGTTCCCGACATAGGTTGCGCGACTGCTGAGTTCAGCGGCCGGATCCAAAGCATTTGTTTGCCGTCTGCGTTCTTAGCGATGAAGGCTACTCGCAGCCCGTCGGGCGAGAGCACTGGCGGGCCGGCAGTGTTTCCGGTCAGCACGAACGTGGCTTTCTCCGGCGCCAGGATGTAGGCATGAACCGAAACCTGCGGCACGCGCAGCGTTTGAAGATAGGCTAGCGCGAACGCGATGGCGACAATGGCCAGCAGTCCGGCCGCCGCCCACGCGAGCCAGGGCTGCCGTGCTGGCGCAACTGCGGGCGCCTGCGCTGATGTTCGCGGCGCCTCAGCAATCGCCTGCAACTGGAGCTTCAAGTCGTGCGCGGTCTGGATGCGCTCGTCGGGATCTTTATCGAGACAGAGCCGGATGACGCGGTCCAGCCCCGGTGGAGCCTCGGGACGCAGAGTGCTGACCGAGGGCGGGTCCACGGCGAGAATCTGTCCCACGATGCTGGCTTGCGTCTTTCCCTCGAAGGTGCGCTTGCCCGTCACCATCTCGAACAGCATCACGCCGAAGGCGAAGATGTCGGAGCGGGCGTCGGCTTCGACGCCCTGGATCTGCTCGGGCGACATGTACTGCACGGTTCCAATCACCGCCCCGGCTGTGGAGAGCGGCGTCGCGGGCGACTGGGCGGGCATGGTTTGCGTGAGGGCCGCGGCGAAAACAGAAGGTGACCTGCCGCTCCCTGTCCCGGAGGCGACCGTCGCGCTGAGCGGCTTCGCCAGACCGAAATCGAGAAGCTTCGCGCCCGACTTGGTGAGCATTACGTTGCCCGGCTTCAGGTCGCGATGCACGACTCCGGCGCGGTGAGCTTTTTCGAGAGCGTCGGCAATCTCGATGGCGATTCTCAACACTTCTTCAGAGGCGAGAGGCCCCTTCCTCAACCGCTCGGCCAGAGATTCCCCTTGCAGGAACTCCATTACCAGGTAGTCGATCGTGCTATCGTTGCCCACATCGTGGAGCACGCAGATATGCGGATGCTGAAGCTGCGAGATGATTTTGGCTTCGCGTTCGAAGCGGGCGCGCAGTTCAGAGCTTGCTACCAGTTGCGCGTTCAACACTTTGATCGCAACCGTGCGGTCCAATCGCGTGTCACGAGCGCGATACACTTCGCCCATGCCACCCGCGCCGAGCGGTGATTCGATTTCGTAGGGGCCAAGTCTCGTGCCAGCGGTGAGAGCCATGCGTGGGCGCAATTATAGCCTGTGCAGCACGTTAGGGAACGTGCGACAATTCTAAGTGTGTTCTCGGCTAACTGGAAGTAATGACGCGGGTCTCCTAAAAAGTACTTCCGCATTGGCCGTGACTCAAGCGCGATACGGGCTACCATCATTCCAACGCACCCAGGTTGTTGTTTCCTCTTGTCTATGTCGTGTGTGGCACAGTTCTGCAATCAGAACTCCGGGATTGAGGAGATCTCCTCGAAGCGGAGTTGTCCCGGAACAACTTTCACATCGGGTGGGTGCGCAATTTAGGCCGGACGGACGCTGTCGGAACCCAGATGTGTTTCCGAGGACAGCTTTGTGGGGGATTGGTTTCAGCCAGTCCGGCAGGTGGAGGCTTTCGAGCTGTTCCGTGAGCTGTGCCGCGCACTTTTCGTGGGTTGCTTAGGATGAGTGGAGTGCCGGGGCAGATTCCAGTTCGGCAAAAAAGACAATCAACCGTGGATGCCTCCAGAAAAAGGGTGATCGTCTGCGAGATGTGAGAACATTCTGTAACAGTTTGCCAAGCCCGCGGAGTAATTCAGAGTTAAGGGAGAGAGTCTTTGGACCCGGCTTTCGCCGTAAACGGAGAAGACGAGATCAGCCCGATCCGGTTTCACTCGGAGCAAATTGCGGCCAGGTTTCTCTCGCCCGATGGAGCAGAGATGATGAAGTCTCTGGACGTCCGGTTTGACCCGCTGCTGGGGACCTCGTCTCGTATTGCCGAAGGTGTCGTACTCTCGAAGGCTGATGAGGGCGCGCTCGCTCCTCTTCAAGCTCCGAACCCGAATTGCCCGTTCTGCCCAGATAGAATCGGCAGAGTCACTCCCAAAGTGTTGGAGGCAATTCATCACGGCGGACGCCTAGAGCGGGGAGAGTCGGTGTTGTTTCCGAACCTCGTTCCTTACTCTCAGTATGCTGCGGTCGCGGTTGTGTCGCAGCGGCACTGGCTTGCATTGGACGGGTTTACGCCCCAACGACTCTTTGACAACTTGTCAGTTGCCGTGGATTACGTCCGCAAGGTGCACGGTTTCGATCCGAGAGCCGAGAACTGCGCCTACAACATAAATTATTTGTATCCGTCCGGCGGATCGCTGTCCCATCCGCATGCGCAAGTGTATCTCGATCCTTACCCGACAACTCTCATGCGGTTGCAGCGTGAGGCCAGCATCGCTTATTGGACTGCCCATGGCCGGTCGTATTGGGAGGACTTGGCGGAAGCCGAAGAAGCGCGAGAGCTGCGATTTGTGGCGCGGGTTGGCCGGACCACGTGGATTACTGCTTTTGCTCCGATCGGCTTCAATGAGGTGAGGGCAGTCGTTTCGGGCTGCGAAACCATTCTCGACCTCACGGATGACGACCTGAATTCGCTTTCCGCTGGTATCGCGCGCGTCCTCCTTTGGTACGAATTGACGGGGTATAACAGCTTTAACTTGGCGCTCTATTCGGGTCCGCTGAACGCCTCGCGTGGTTGGCGGGTCCATCTGTCGATGATCACTCGCACGGCGATGCTACCTTACCACCGGAGCGACGCAATGCACATGGAACGGTTGCACTGGGAAGCCGCCGTTGATCGAGCGCCAGAGCGCATTGCCGACGATCTTCGTGTGCATTTCGCGGCAGCTTAATTCGGTTCCGATAAATCAGGTTCGAAGACTGTGATGACTGCCGTTGACTTCGATATCGGTCTTTTGTCGTACTAAGGATGTCGCAAAAGGGTGAAGGAGTTCACCGTCAACCTCTGTCTCATCTTTAAGCCGGAAACAGCTGATGACTCCTGACAAGCGGATTTTTTGTCGCGGAGTCATGGTACCGGCAACAATCCGCAGAACTGATAGAGGTGGTGTCGCATGGAGAACATTTGGGTTCTCGCCGCTGTGTGGGTCAGCCCGGCCTTGGTCGCGACGCTGGTTGCCATCTGGTTCAGGATCTCCACTGCCCTGAGTGAAATTGTTGTTGGCACCGTGGCCCAGTTGGTAATTGGGGCGCTTTTCGTGCATACCGAACTTGGCGGGAAGACGAGTTGGATCAGCTTTCTCGCCGGTACGGGCGCCATTGTTCTCACGTTTCTCGCCGGCGCCGAACTCGATCCCCAAATCTTCCGGACGAAATGGAAAGAAGCCACAGTCGTTGGACTCGTGGGTTTCTTCGGACCATTTCTTGGGGCAACACCCGCGAGCCAACAGGCACGGCCATCCCAATGCAAAGACGTAGCGGGCAACTGCCGTTCACCCGTTGCGAGGCCCCCCGAACCATTCGACTTCGGTCGAATTGGAAGCGGTGCTGGACGACGCGAAGGAGCATGGTAACGTTGAAACCCAGTTCCAACATCACTGCATATACGACGGCCACAGAAGTCGTCGAAAGGACGAAAAATCGGAAAACGAAAAGGTCGCTGTCTTGACCACGGCGTGGCTCAGTCGTAGCCCGTCCGGATTCGACGATCCTAGAAGAACACTTTCGCCCCCAGTTGAATTTGCCGCGCCGGGAACGCCGTAATGGACCTGCCAAACTGCGGGTTTCCCATGTCACCAATCGGGTTGTACAGATTCACGCGATTAAAAAGGTTGAAGGCGTCGGCCTCGAACTGTACATTGAATCGATCACCCGCCTTGACATTCTTGAATACTGACAGGTCCACGCTCTCGTAGGAAGGTCCCCGGAAAGCGTTGCGCGAAAGGTTGCCATTCTCGCCCACGGGAATGCACTGAGAGCCCGGTCCGGAATTGACCGGGCCGTAGTCGAGAATCGAATTGAGCCCGTTGGGACAGAAAACCTGGCTTGCCTGAGAAGTCCTGCTGTCGCCCGATAGTGAGTAGGTGAAACTTGGATCGCCAAAAAGGCCGTTCACGAACTGCTGATTGCTGAAGCCTTTGGTCTTGATTCCGGCCGGCCGGTTAGGACGGTCGTAAGGCAAGCCATCCATGTTGAAGTCGCAGCCGCTATACCATGCCAGCCCGCAATACACATCAAATGGACGTCCGGATTGCAGACTGATAACCGAATTCAACTTCCATCCACCCAGAACATTCTTGAGGGTGCCATGGGAGTTCGGAGAGGGCAATTCCCACACCGCGCTCAGGGCAAAGCGTTGATTGACGTCGAACTCTGAAGGCCCGCGGTCACCCTTCGGGTTTTGTATGTCTTGCACTCCGCTGTAAAGTGCTCCGTATCCGTTCGCGTTGAGGTAATCACCCAATCCGCCTTCTGTGACATTATCGAGAACTCTGCCCCATGTATAGTTAGCGGCGAACATGAGCCCGTGACTGTAGTTGCGCTTGAACTGGGCGTTCAGACCGTTATAGCTCGCGTGGCTCTCGTTGCTGATATAGGTGATCTCGCCCCACCCCGGGGCAAGTTGCGACGCGTAGTAGTTGCAATAGGTCTGGTTACATATATCTCCGTCAAAGCGGTTGTAGTCCTCGCGCGTGTAACCTCCCACACTGCTGGTGCCCACGTAGTTGATCGTGAAGGCGTAATCGTGCAGGATCTGCTGCTGGATCCCGAAGAACCATTGCAACGAATAGTTCGTGTACAGGTTGGGATACACGCCGCTGGGTGTGATGGAGACGTTATTCGCCGCAGGTCCAATCCCTCCGTTGGCGGTGTTCGGCCCGGCGAAGGCGGGGCTGGGCACAAAGGGAAAATCATTAACTCCATACACCACCGAGCCCGGAGGGCCTACGAACGCGCTCGGATCCACGTAGGTTGTAATGGCGTCAGGAGGATCCAGCCGGGATGCATTGGTATAGAGATTGGAGTATGGCTCGTTGTACGCGATGCTGAAGCCACTCCGGATGACCATCTCGCCCTTCCCTCTCGGGTCCCATGACACACCGATTCGGGGGGCAAAGTTTTTCAGGTCCGTGTTCCAGAGCTTCGACACCCGGCCGACGCTGCCGTCGGCGATCTCCTGAAAGATATTGCTTCCCGAACCCAGGATAATGTTGGAAAGGATCCCGTTCTTTTCGGTGGGTGATTGGAAGACCTCATAGCGCAGGCCAAGATTCAACGTCAACCGGGGACTGACTTTCCAGTCATCCTGAACGAATCCGGCAAATTGGTTCCAGCGGAAATGTCGTGGTGTTTCCGTAAATTGCCCGCAGCTGGGCATTGGCGAACCCGTGCAATTGTAGCGGTTGACCAGGGCCGACTCCAGGTAGGGTGCATCCACAGCAAAGGCAAAAATGCTGGAGAATTCGAAGTAGGGCTTGGAGGTAAGTTGATAGTTGCTGTTTTCCTGGATATGCCGCACCTGAAATCCGAACTTTAGAGCATGCCGTCCTATGATGTGAGTAAACGTATCGGTGAGCGCAAAGGTGTTAAACACGAACTTGCGCGGAACGTAAACTTCGCCGCCCATCGGGACTACGCCATCGTCAAAGACCAGGTCTCCAAATGCATCGGGCGCGGCCCCGGCGCTTTGCAGCGCGGCCCCGGTCAAGGTGTTGGGTGGCAGTTGAAAGGCGATATGGCTGTTATTCCGCGAGTAGGCAAAGCGAACATCATTCAGCGTATTCGTAGAGAATACGTGGGTTTCTCCCAAACTCAGGTCGGCAAAGAACCCGTTGAAAGGCGCCCTGAAGCCCCGCGTACCTGCACCCTCCAATTCCTGTGCGGCCACGTCGCCAGACGCCAGTGTATTTACCCAACGTCCATAAAACTGGTCATGGGTGCCCAGATGTTGATCCATGCGGACAAGGTATTGGTCATTCTGGTTGGGCTCGACCTGAGACGCAATCGCGTAGCAATAGTCGGCGTCGATGTTCTGGACGCAAGGCGGACCCGGAAAATCCTGGTAGAACATCGCCGCCAGCGTAGGGGGGCCGGCAATTACTGCTTGCCGGAACCCGGCCGTTTCGCTCACGAACTGCACCGGTTGGCCCTCCGAGAGACGCGATCCTTCGTAGTTCATAAAGAAGAAAGTCTTGTCCTTGACGATCGGGCCGCCCACCGAACCACCGAACTGATTCAGATGGACTGGCGTTTTCCCAAAGTAGTCAAAGAAGTCCCGGGCATCCAAATCGGTATTTCTTCCGCTATAGAACACCGACCCGTGCAGTTGGTTGCTGCCGGACTTGGTGACGATATCCACGACCGTACCGTTATTGCGACCGTATTGGGCTGAGAAGTTCAGCGTCTGAACCTGTACCTCCTGAATTGCCTCCAGCGACGGATAGATGAGCGGAGTACCGCCGAGCCATTCGTTATTGTTCGAATTGCCATCCAGCATGAAGTTGTTCCCGCGCGGAGTGGAACCATTGGCGATATAACCGTATAAAAAAGTTACCGATGAAGTGGGCGAAGGCACATTGGAGATGACCGGGGCATTGCTCTGGGTTACGCCGGGTTCGAGCGACACCAATTGATAGATCTGCCGCCCGTTCAGCGGCAAGTTGTCGATCGCCTCTTGGGTAATCGTGTTCGAGAGTCGCGCCTCTTCGGTTTGAATCAGAGCCCCCTCCCCCGAAACCAGGACTGTCTCCTGGGCTCCGCCTACGGGCAATTTTGCATCAGCTACCGTCGTCGTGTTGACGTTGACCGAAACGTTCTCGAGAACTGTAGTCTTGAAACCTTGGGCCTCGACCCGAACTTGGTACGCTCCGATCTGGAGATGCACTATGCGGTAGTAGCCGATCTTGTCAGTTTTGCTTTCGACGACCGAGGCGGTCTGCAGGTTAGTGATCTTGACGCTGGCTCCGGATATCGCCGCGCCGCTGACATCCGTCACAGCGCCAGCGATGCTGCCTTCGTTTAATTGCGCGTGCAGGGTTGTTGAGACCGCAAACAAAATAAGAACGAATGCCGACCACTTCGCCATCTTGCTTGAACGCCTCATAGTACCCTCCGTTTTGGATCTCGAGCTACTGATGGGCACAAGTCTTAGCGCGATCTACATTGCTTCTCCGATACCGAAAGCAAATTTGCGCATACTCTAACAAAATTTCTGCAAAGTCTCTAAAGAAATCTGCCGCCATGCCTCTGCCGCTGTGGCTTGACTCCCAAAAACCTCGATTCCGAAGGACCCTGCCTATAGTAAGGTTGTAAGTTTTTCGGCAGCTCCTGTGGGGTAAATGCTCCGCCAACTTTCTGAGGCTCGCGGCGTCGAATCTACTAAAATCAGACCTATGCATCGCCGCCCCCCGGTTACAACACTCGCACTGCTCGCGACCATCTGCTTAACTCCCGCCCTCGCCCAACCATGCAAGGATGCTGACCTGCTCCTTCGCCATGGCCACATCGTTACGATGGACGGAGCAAAAAGAGTTGCAGGCGCCATGGCAGTTCGTGACGGTAGAATTCTCGCCGTCGGCGATGACGATGCGCTCGCATCGTGCGCCTCCTCCCGCACAGAGTTGCTTGACCTGCACGGGCAGACCGTTGTGCCCGGCCTCATCGACGTCCACACTCATGCCATGGAGTGGATGAAGAGCATTTTGAATGGTGAGATCGATGCCGGATACCCCGGCGTCCATTCCATCGCCGAGATCACACAAGCCGTAGCGCGCCGCGTCACCCTGCTTCCTCAAGGACAGTGGATCGTCGGCTCCGGCTGGGATGATTCCAAACTTGCCGAAAAACGCTACATCACTCGGCTGGATCTTGATCCAGTCTCGCCCAACCATCCGGTTTATCTAAAGCACGTGAGCGGTCATCTCGGAGTGGCCAACAGCGCGGCGCTCAAGCTCGCTAACATCACCAAAGATACCCCTGATCCGCCAGGTGGAATAATTGAGCGTGACGCCGCTTCAGACCCCACCGGAATCCTCAAGGACACAGCGATGGGACTCGTCGCTGGTTTCCTTCCCAAAGATCTACCTGATATTAACGAGCGCGCCGCTAAGCTCGTTTCCGAGAACGCCGCAGCGGTTGGCCTTACTACCATCCACGACATCTACATTTCTCCCGACGAAATGCGTGGATACCAGGAGGCCCACCGTCGCGGCTGGCTGAAGATCCGTGTCCAGATGTCGCCCAGGATCGGTAGCATCGCCGACGCTGAGAAACTCGCGCAGATGGGCGTGCACACTGGCTTCGGCGATGACCAGCTGAAGTTCGGGGCGGCGAAGATGTTTGCCGACGGCGGCATGGGTGCGCGAACGATTGCGATTTACCCGCCGGGCGTGATCGGCGAACCGGAGAACGTCGGCGTGCTCCGCTGGACACCCGCCGATATGCGGAAGGCGCACTTACTGGCCGCCGCGGCAGGCTGGCAGTTGGAGACACACGCCATCGGCGACCGTGCCATCGACGAGGTGCTCGATTCCTACGCGGCCGTAATCCAGCAGCTTGGCCTCAAAGACCACCGCTTTCGTATCGTGCATGCGGGCGTTTCTACTCCGGCGGTGCAGAAGCGCCTCCGCGAACTCAACGTGCTGGTCGACGGAAATCCTCCCTTCGTGTATTGGATTGGTAGCTGGTTCGCTAAGTATGGTCCAGAACGAGTGCGCTGGTGTTATCCGGCGAAGTCCTACATCGAAAACGGAATTATCGAGGCCGCCGGCTCTGATGTTCCGGTGACGCCTCTTAGCCCGTGGTGGGGAATCTGGGCCGCGGTGGTTCGCAGAGACCTGCAAAGTGGCCAGATCTTGGCGCCGGAGGAACGCATTTCCATCGAGCAGGCTCTCACTCTCTATACCCGCAACGGCGCTTACGCAGGCTTTGAAGAAGATCGCAAGGGCGCGCTGGAACCTGGAAAGCTTGCCGACTTTCTAGTCGTCGACCGCGATGTGCTCACCGTGCCGTCCGACCAACTCAAGGATGTGAAGGTGCTGCAGACTTTTGTCGGCGGCAGAAGCGTGTTTGAAAGGATGCCACTGGAGAAAGTTCAATGACAGAACGGCGCGATTTTGTTGATCTCATTTACCGCCGTATACCAAATGAACTCATTACCGTCGCTGAAGATGTAGTAGGTGACGCCATTCGGCAGCAACAACACCGCGTTCCCGCCGTACCCGCTCATGAAAGATATCCAGAAGTTACAGGAATATTGCGGGAATTCGGCGGTAGTCATGTACTTCGCCCAGAAATAGTTGTGGTACCGGAACGTATTCGGCACAGCAGGCCTCCTGGTTTCCGCTACCGCCACACCGAGAGTGGCCGGATTGGCCGTGCGGAATAGGGATTCCTGGAGTCGGACCGGATCCAGCACCTGTGTTTTGTCTGCCCCGCTAATCACTCCGCCATCATTGTTGAGAAAGCGACCAATCTTGGCAATGTCATCCTGGATGAAAAACAGTCCGTAACCTCCGAAGGGCTTGCCGGAGGCGCTGTTGTCCGTGCGTAAGGTGGACAAGCCACCCAGGCTCATACGCAGCGGTTTGAAAATAGAGTCACGGATTGCATTGAAAATGTCTGCTCCGCTCCCCTGCCGCTGCTGCAGATATCTGTTCATCGCCTGCGTCAGGATGAAACTGGTGTTGGTTTGATATACCCAGGTTGTTCCCGGAACAGCCTTATGCGGGAATGGAGTGAACGCATCTGCGATTTTCTCACTGTACGGCTCCGCTAAGAGAAAAGCGTGCTCTTGGGGGCTGGCCTCATCTGCTTCCCGGTTCGTGCTGATGTAATTTCCCGTAGCCATGTCCGCTGCGTTGTTGAACGTTACACTCGTCCAGTCGCCACCATCCACGTACTCTGGGACGAAATCCCGAATCATCCGGCTATAAACCTCGTCCCCATATTGCTCCCCAAGCCACATCATTGCCACTCCGGCGAACGATGACTTGGCCAACGAATAGGAGGGTACGCGCATATTGTCACAGAAAGCATAAGCGCCGTAGCGTGTCTGGCAACCGCTGACGTAACTAACGCCATTGATCAGCAGTCCATAGGTGGTGATGTCCGACGGCGAATGAAAACCACGAGTGAAGTTGGCGATATCGATTCCAGAATGGGGGTAGTCTGTCGCCAGCGCACTGAGCGGTTTGGTGGGGAGGCGATTCGCCACTTCGCTCGCTTCTGCTTTCTCCAGAGCTTCGGCGTTTTCGACCTTGCCTGGACTATAGGTCGCCGCTAGTTGGCCCCACATGTCGAGCTTGAAATAAAGACAGGTTTCCTGTGTGACCTGGTAACGAACCTTCGAAATGTCCGGACGCAACCTGCGGTTAAAGAGGAATGTCATCTCTCCGTTGTGAACGCAGTTTTGATTTCTCTCCACGAGTGCGAAGGGAAAGGACGCGCGCATATAGCCTTTATCGCTCTTCTCCTTCCAAACTCGTCCGGGGCCGACGATGTAATTCCACGCCGGATTCCCGGTGATGACCAGGCCTTGCTTTACCGGGATTAGATAGCTTCCGTTCTGCACAAACTGGAAACTGAAGGGAGGCAGATGTCGCCATGGGGAATTACTTGCGCCGTCATCTCCGAAATCGTCCCGTAGAATCTGAGCACTTCCGCGCGACGCCGGATCAGCCAGTGTTAGCGCCCCTTCGAACGTCTGCGAAGGTGCTGCTGCATTGGCAGGCACAGCGAAGCCTTCAGTGTCATCGACGGGAGTCGCTGGAGTCATGTTCGCCAAAAGTTGGCTGTCCGTGAGAACCGAGCGATGCACATTGCCGTTTCCAGTCAAAGGATCTCCGGGGACCGGTGCTGGGGATGCGATGGGTGCGCTCCATCCAATCGCCGCCAGCCACAGCGATAGAAAAAGAAGGAGAGTTGCATGTCTCATCGGCAATTTTTCTGTTGGCCATCTCATCGTCACGACCAATCCTTCGTCTGAGCGCACAGAATATTAACGCTAACCATTCCGTTCAAGAGAAAAAGCACAGAGATTTCGGTAGTGGCTCAGTTTGAACTCGTTTTGAAGGGGAGGCTTTCAGCCGCGCCGTAAATCTCGACTTTTCACTCCGGGCTTCAGCCCCTGAGGGAACGCCTCTTTCAAACTTCACTACTACCGATATTTCAATACGCGTCCTGAACTCCGAACCGTACTGCTATACTCCACTCGCTAATCGCGTTGATACGGAGAATGGCCACGCAATTCTCGAACCGCTTTCCGAAAGTGTCTCCCAACAGCATGCTGGCCCGCGTCTTGCTGGCATTCCTTGCTACCGCAGGTTTTTTTTACGTCAACATTATGCCCGCCTTGGTCGACGGCCTGAAGGTCGGACTCGGCTTCACGAATAAGCAGGCCGGGTTGGTTGGCTCCTGCAATGTATACGGCGCGGCCGGCGGCGCCTTCCTGATTGTATTTCTGGTTCGACGCATCAACTGGAGAACGGCAGCTCATTTACTGCTCCTGGGCCTGATCGTAATGGACCTGCTGTCGATGCTGGTCAAGGATCCATTCGCGCTTATGGGCGTTCGATTCCTGCACGGGTTTATCGGCGGGATGCTGATTGGGATCAGCTTCTCCATCTTCGCCCGTACTACGGCCCCGGACCGTACTTTTGGCATGCTGCTTCTAGTACAGGTTTTTGCCGGCGGCCTTGGGGTGATGAGCTTGCCATTGCTGGTACCCAAGTTTGGCACCAACGTTTTGTTTGCGACTTTGGTCTTGTTCAGCCTAATCACACTGGTCATGCTGCAGTTTCTGCCCGATTATCCAGTGCCGGCGCCAGTGCCTCGCGTAGCCGGTGCCGCGCCTGATCGATTGCAATGGAGACCCCTGCTCCTGGCGCTGTTTGCGGTATTTTCCTTTCAGGCGGCCAACATGGGGCTGTTCGCTTTCATCATCGGACTTGGAAAGGGCCATGCACTCGACCTGCAGTTCATCAGCGAGACCTTGGGCATCGCTAACTGGATTGCCACGATTGGCGCGGTCCTGGTGATCGTCATCTCCACGCGCTTTGGAATTTTCAAACCGATCATTGGCGGCATGCTTTTGACGCTCGTTGGCACCTATGCCTTCAATTACAGCAGCGTAAAGTGGACCTGGATTGCTGCCAATGTCGGTACTGGCATTACTTGGAATTTCGTGATCTCTCACCTGCTCGGCATGTGCGCAAGATTTGATCGAACTGGCCAGACTGCGGTATGGGGTGGCTTTGCTTCCAAAATGGGTCTGGCTTCGGGACCAATGCTATTTTCATTTATTGTTGGAGCGGGTAATTACTCGGCATTGATAGCAACCGCGCTGGTTCTGCTGGTGTTCGCAACCTTGGCTTCGGCGATTCCCGCGTGGGCACTCGATCATGGCGCCCTCAATGATTTGCCCGAGGCGCAGAGCGCGCACGCTGTTCCGTAGTCGGCTGCGGACCCAGGGTTATGGCCATTTGTGTCCGTCTTGGAGTTGAGAATGTCATTATTTTCGATTGCTGCCTTACAGATGGATTTGCCTTTCGGCGATAACCGCGACCGCCTGGAAAAAGAAACGGCACGCGTGCTGGCAAGGTTTCCGTGGGTGAGCATGATTGTTTTCCCCGAGCTTTGCTCCTTTGGACCCGGATTGAGTTTTGCCGAGGCGATGCCGGGACCTACTGAAGAGCGGTATCAGGCTTTGGCCAGGAAAAATAATGTATGGCTGATTCCGGGGTCCATTTATGAGCGGGTTGGAGAACATATATTCAACACCGCGCCAGTCATCAATCCCGCGGGAGAAGTCGTCGCCCGATACCGCAAGATGTATCCCTTCTTACCTTATGAAAAAGGGGTGCATTCCGGCACTGAGTTTGTCGTATTCGACGTTCCGGATGTTGGTCGCTTTGGAGTTTCCATCTGCTACGACGGGTGGGTCCCGGAGACGACTCGCGCGCTCGTGTGGAAAGGCGCTGAGATCATTATTCATCCCACCATGACTGGGACGATCGATCGCGCGCAGGAACTGATTATTGCCCAGGCCAGCGCCATCACGAACCAGTGCTATTTCGTGGATGTGAACAACACCGGTCAGCTCGGCAATGGACGGTCGATTATCGTCGGTCCGGAAGGTGAGATCATTCATCAGTCGGGTGAAGCGGCAGAGCAGATTCCTTTCACCATCGATCTCGATCGAGTTCGAGAGGTTAGAAAGTCGGGCACCTTGCGACTCGGCCAGATTCTCAAGTCATTTCGCGATACCCCGATCACCTTTCCCTGTTACAGCGGAAAACAGGAAAGATCCCCCGCGATGGACGCCCTAGGACCATTAACCATGCCCAAGGCATAAGTTTGTATCACTCACCTCGAGGTGTTTGATGTTCGTCTGAAGATTCTAGGGATCTTCGGGTTGACCTTTGCTGTCCGCGTTTGATGATCGCGAACTCCGCCCAAGTGCTTGCCCCGCGTTTCGCCCTTCGAGAATGCGATCATCGCCTGGCGAACGATCGGAAGGCACACATCGTAGCAATGCCGCCGGGCGACCTCTCCGCGGTCTATGAATCGCACCCCACCCTTCCTTATTGTTTCGATCAATCTTTCTCGGGTCTTCGTTCAACCGTCTCTGTAAGGGTATTCGGTGAATTCAAACTGCTTCCGGCTATGCAGGGTCAACGGCTGAGTCGCACGTACCGATGTCCCGCCCAGCTCTTAACCTGTCTCCCGCTTTGCCAAGCGCTCCAGTCCACGCTCTTTGGTTTCAAGTTCCCGGATCTTGAACTTCTGGATTTTCCCGGTCACCGTCATCGGGAACGCATCCACAAACCGGATATGCTGAGGAATCTTGAAGTAGGCAATCTGGCCTTCACAGAACTTGCGGACTTCGTCCTCCGTTGCACTCTCGCCGGTTTTCAACCGTATCCAGGCGAGCACAACTTCACCGAGGCGCTCGTCGGGGATTCCGACCACCTGCACTTCGGCCACTTTGGGATGCGTATAGAGGAATTCTTCCACTTCCCGCGGATAAACATTCTCCCCTCCGCGGATGATCATGTCCTTAGCCCGGCCAGTTAGATGAATGTAACCGTCCTCGCGCATCACGCCGATATCTCCCGTATGCAGCCAACCCTCGCGATCCACTGCCAACGCTGTCGCCTCAGGCTCGTCGTCATAACCCTTCATCACCATGTATCCGCGCGCGCAAACCTCGCCACGCTCGCCGATCGGCACCGTGCCGCCATCCAGCAGCGATACGATCTTCATCCCCGTGCTGGGCAGCGCCTTGCCAATGGTCGAGACTCGGATCTCCACCGGATCATCAACTGCCGACATCGTTACCACAGGCGAGCTCTCCGTCTGGCCGTAGCCGATTGTCAATTGCGGGCAGTGCATCTCGGTCATTACTTTCTTCATCACCTCTACCGGACATGGCGCACCTGCCATCATCCCCGTGCGCAGACTCGTCAGATTGAAGTTCTTGAATTCAGAGAGGCCCAATTCTGAGATAAACATGGTGGGCACGCCATAGAGCGATGTGGCGCTCTCGCCCTGTACTGCCTCGAGGGTGGAGCGAGCATCAAAGGTCCAATTGGGAAGGATCATCGCCGCACCGCTCGCCAGCGCCGTCATCGTCCCAATCACGCACCCAAAACAGTGATACATCGGAACCGGAACGCAGATGCGATCACGGTTCGTGTAACGCAAAGCTTGTGCCAGCAATTTGCCGTTGTTGATCTGATTGCGATGCGTCAGCATCACTCCCTTCGGCATGCCGGTCGTCCCCGAAGTGTACTGGATATTGGCGACGTCTTCGGGATAGATTGAGATGGACACTTCCAGCTTGCATCGCAGAAACTCATCCCACTCCGCCGTCCCGAATAGAACCACGTGTTCGAGCGGGATAGCCTGACCGTACCGCGCCTTTTCGAGAATCTGCGCATACTCTGCACGGCTGTCCCCTTCCCACAAAAACAGCGCCTTCACCCGCGACTTGCGAAGCGTGAATGCCAGTTCCTGTACGCGATAAGCCGGATTCACATTCACCAGGATCGCTCCGGCACGGGCACAACCCAGATGGACCATCACCCATTCCACGCAGTTTGTGGACCACAGACCCACGCGGTCTCCGGCTCTGATCCCGAGCGACCACAACCCGCGCGCAACGCAATCCGACAAATCGCGCAATTCGCGCCAGTTGTACCGTTTCGCTTGATGACGAGACACCAGGGCTAAACAGTCGCCTGAGTGTTCCACAGTCTGATCGAGCACTTGCCCAATCGTCTTCTCCCAGAGTGGCACATCCGGCCCCGACCGGTAGCTCAACATCTTGCTGCCCTCCGTACGTTTAAGGAATGCGCTCTGCAATTGGTCCTTGGCCCCGCAAGAGTATAAGTCCCACCTCTGTTTAGTTGTCGAAGAAGCTGCTCCCGACGGGGTGACAACAAAGTCAAAGGGAACTCGAAGAATATCTCTCTCTGAGAGGGACCAGTCTCACACTAAATTCTATCGACTGGAATGGTCGTAGCGACAGTAAGCCGCTTACAATCAGTGTGTTAGCGTGCTGCCGATGGAGGAACCACCGGGTACAGACCAGTCCCTACCGGGTCCTACACCAGGCCCGGACCATTCCCTACTGCCTCAAACTGCTATAGCGTGTTGATAAACGGTAACGGATATTTCGATCTACTGCGAGGGTCACACCCCGGCCATGACAACTAAAACGACTCCCGCCTACCTTGTTCCGCTGCGCCTTTGTGAAGGTTGCCTTGCAGGGCATGGTCCCGATGATTTCGCGAGTTCGGGGTGTCGATTGGTCGATTTGATCAGCGGAAACGCTTTGCCAACGGCGACAAAATCGGGGGGGACTTCGATGGGGTTTAAGCATGGAGCAATCGCAGGAATGTGCTATTTGAAAGAGAAATCATCCCGGTGGTGGGAGGCTCGGCAAGCACTCAGCTCCTGCAACAAATCCTGGTCGATTTTCCATTGCTAAGGACAGTTGCTAGGAGCCGCATCGCCGGCGAAGCGCGCCTTGATCCAAGTGATCTGGTATGCAACCGACTCCGCCATCGCCCCGCTGGCGTCGAGATCCGGATACTTCAGGAAGAGGATCCTGTCTCCTTGCTTACACATGCGGGCCACGGTTTTTTCTGACATTTCCACTGGTATGGCAGGGTCCACCTCGCCGCTGATCACGAGAAGCGGTTCGTGGGCCGGCTTTTGACCGAGGGTATTTCTGCTGAAAAATTCCCTTACGAACGGATTGTTCTCCCATCCGGGTTTGAGCATTTCGTTGGTAAACTCCGGCTCTGTCTCACCTCCACAGGTCTCCGTAACACGCCGGTATGCAGGCAGCGCCGCGTCTTTCAGCATATCGGTTACCTGAAACTCCAGATAAAGCGCTCTTACAGTGGAGGTCAGCACGAGCAACATGCGATTGGAACGCTGCGCGAAGCGCTGGTAGGCCGGCTGCGCATCCGCCAGACCCGAATTGGCAACGCTGCCCAGATGGTTGGGATCGCGTACTTGACTCTCCGCAACGGCCACGGCGGCCAGACTTCCCTGGGAAGATCCAACCGCGATCCATTTAGGTCCGATCTGTGGCACAGCCGCGCGCGCGGCTGGAACCGAATAAATGACGTCCAGCGCGTTCGACTGCATGTCCACCACGGGCTTGCCCGAATCGACCCCCCATCCCGTGTAGTCAGTCGCGACTACGGCATAGCCGAGACCGGCATACATCGCGAGGATCGGCCCAACGCCTAGATTTTTCATCAGGGATGGGGCGCACGGTCGTGCCAGTCCTCGGAAATCGTGGCTCCAGGCAATCACCGGCCATCCCATTGCCGGAGGTTTGCCGTCCGGAATCAACACCACAGCCGAGACGGCCACGTCTTCTCCGTGCGTTGTCCGGGAGTGATAAAGAATCCGCAATGCGGACAATTCATACGGGAGGTTATATTGGTCGATCGGCTCGGATCGTATCAGCTCTCCCGGCTTGCCCGGGAGCAGCGGATGCGGCGAGTTATAAAAGCTCGTCAGCGGGAGGGTAGAAGGTGGCCGGAATCTCCCGCTTCGCGTAGCCGTCTGAGCCTGCGTAAATTCCAGATTTCCAGCCACCACGGTCAAAATCAAACAAAGGGCGGCAACTCCGTCGAAAAACATTCGTCCACTGCGACCTGTTGACCGGAGCAAGCGAGACTTTGTCATGTCGTCATTAAAGGGATCGTATCATCCTGGAATTGCGAAGGCCACAAGCCCCAGCATTCACCCCGGCCGCCTTCCAGGCTTGCGTCTTGGGTGGCAATTCAGGTGACCGCTATTTGTCGGTATTGAAGATGTCGGCCTCGGCCTTCCAACTCCCGCCTTTCTGCTTCTTCCAGACCACCACGTACTTCCCGGGGATGGTCATCGGCGCGCCTTGCGCATCGTTCAGCTTGAGTTCGAACGTCCCAACGTCGTAGGCCATATCTTTTGACTTCGCGACTTCTATTTGCGTGGGGGTAAAGTGCAAAGAAAAGCCTGGTCTCGCCATGAGCTGCGTCCAGACTTCCTGGACTTTTGTTTTACCGGTTGCAATGGGCGCGTTGAACGGCATCACCGACCCCGTTTCGGAATAGAAAGAGGCAAATTTCGCTGCATCTTTCCTCTCCGCTGCCCGCGACCATTCCGCATCCATATCGCGAATCGTCTGCTCATCTGTTGTTGCAGCTACAGCACCTATGGCTGGCGCGAGGATGCCAGTTGCGAGGATCAGTACAATCCAGAGCTTTGCGTTCAAGTTGTGTCCTCCAGTACTCGACGCCGGATTATACGCGCTCAAGGCCGAAAAACTTAAGTGACGCAAAATGTCTTAGGACGCAGGCAAGTCAATGAAGGCCAGAGAGTTGGCAGCGACTTGAACGAATGGTTGTTGAAAAATCGCGGTTACATTCGTTGACCCCGGTCGGAACGTCAGCGAGTGAAATCGCCTTGTTATCGACAGTCTGAGGAACACGGAGCGGCAGACCCCAAACACTTTTCAAGTACTCTGCAGTCTGCCTTCCCATTTTCGCAGTTGCAGAAGGTCAGCAGCCACCCTGGCGGGACACTTCCACGCTGTAGTACGTATTCGCCGAAACCGCTGAGGCCGGAACGTCGATGATTCCATAATTGCTTCCCATTATTGTGTTGGAGTGGACGTTATTTCCGGCAATGCAAACGAAATCGATGCCTTGGCCCTCGAACCTTATGGTGTTGTCTGTGACCGGTGCGACCGACGAGTCTACGGCTATCCCGACCCCCTCGCCGTTGCCCTCGATCGTGTTGCCGGTTACCGACATGTCATCGGATTTGAGAATGATTGCAGCCCCATCCTCGTTATAACCGTCAATTGTGTTTTTCGAAATGGTGCCTTCACTCCCGGATTCGATCCACATCGCCGTGGGCCCGCCCGTAATCAAATTGTCGCTTATCGCAGCGGTCAGTCCTCCAAAAAGCGCAATTCCATACAGTGTCTCCGTGTTGTTCGCACCTGGGTTCATGCTGTTTCCCTTAATCGTTACGCTCAACTCGGAGGTGCTGGAATTGGTTTCCGCAGCCAATGCTGCAGTGTCGGCCTCCGCAATGAAACTGTTCTCCAGGGTTACCGAAGGTGTGGCACTGCCTCCTTGTAACCACACCCCAACACCGAATCCGTTTCCGACGTGCGCGACGCTCACCATATGATTCATCGTCCCGGGAGTGTTTTGGTACAAGACGCCAGCGTAATGCGCATTGGAGGGGAGGTAGCCCGAGCCAATCACGTTCAGGTTGGTAAGGTTAACCTCGCCGCCCGCATTGTCCACCCACACCTGCGCGGCTATGGGAATCCCGGAGTCGGTGGTGGTGGTCACCAGACCGCTGCTCGGGGGTTCGATATTGACGTCCGGCGTGCTGCCATCGGATATTCCCTCCACTGTAACCGGGAAGGTGATCACGACTTGCTCGACGTAATAGCCGGGGCAGACCTCCACGACATTCGGCCGCGGGGCGGTTTGCAGCGCCTGCGTTATCGACGTAATAGTGTTGTTCGAATTCTTGCAGGTGCCCACGACGTAGGTAACCGTGGCGGATGCCAGCGACCCCTGCGCCGCAAGCGCCAACAGAAACAGCAGAGATTTGATGCGAGACATGTTCTTATCCTCCCTTTGTGATTTGCGGTCCGGGCGGATTCCCTCTACTACTCGGCTGTTGCTTCCCAAACCATGCGACACCGAGTAGAAAAGTCTCTTGCCTCTATCGAAGAAATCGGAAATGGGGGACAGAAGACGACATGTCAGATAAGAAAATCTTTCGTGGCCGCGAGCAGCGGCTGGCAAATCGGTTGAGCTAGCCGTGTTCGGCTAGGGTAATTTTCCGGCAGGCAATTCGACCAAACCAATGAAGGCGAGGCGGTTAGCCACGTCCCGAGGGTCAGTTGGCGTTAAATCGCGTTTACACTTATTGACCCTTGGCCGGGGGTTCTGAGCGTAATCGCCTGATAGCAGAAGTTAAGGTGTTCCACCTCTCGACAATGCTCAGAAGTCCAGCCCCACGAGGTTTGTGGGGACTATGCTCACACGTAACGAAAGAGCATCATAAAACCGAAATCCATATGGCTCTGCTGATGACAATGAAAAAGCGTGGCCCCCGGATTTGCCGCGACAAAGTCAATCTCCGCATTACTCTTCGCCTTCACCACCACCACGTCTTTGCGCAACGCCGAGAGCGGCCTGTTGTCCAGGCTCGTCACCTCAAACGTATGGCGATGTAAATGAATCGGATGATCGTCGCTACTCTTATTCTGCATTGCCAATCTGTAACGCTTGCCTTCCTTCAATGCAATTGTGTCCGTCTTGGGAAACGACTTGCCATTGATCATCCAATAGTCAAAGTCTCCATGCCCTCGAAACTTCGACTCAAATACCAGAGGGATCCGCTCATCCGGTTCCGCCGCGACTGCTTTCTGTTTTGCGAACAGCGTGTAATCCCACAACGTTTCCGGCGGATCGATCCACTTAGGAACGCCCAGTTGGTTGGCATACTCCACCACAATCCCCATTCCTGCCTTGCGAATTTCCGCCCGAGTCTCGCCCAACACCCAGACTCCTAGGCGATTCATTTCCACCAAAAGATCAATGCGCTCGGCTGGAGCCAGCCGTACCGCCTGCACCTTCGCCTGCTGTGGGACCTCATTGCCATCCATGCCTACCACAGTGAATTCATGTCCGGCCAGTGCCAGCCAATGCGTCGCCGTCGCACTGGCGTTCAACACGCGGAAGAGCACCTTTTGCCCTTCGCTTACTTTAATAGGATCGCCACACCCGAGCATGCGGTCATTAATCGTCGCATAGTCATAAAACACATCCATCGACGCATCCCCACCACCGCCCATGTAGGCGCTCCAGTCGTGCAGGGTGAGGAATACTTCTTGGTCGTAAGCACCTGGCGCTTGTTTGGGCTCAATGTAGAAGCATCCGAACTGACCGGTATACCCTCCCCGCTTCAAATCATGCCCGGCAAATGCGTGCGTGTGGTACCAACGAAAACCCGCCGGACGCGGTGTAAAGCCGTAGCGCCGTTGTCCGCCTGGCGCAATCATCGGCGATCCCTCTTCCACCGCGCCGTCTTCCTCCGAGGGAATCCACAATCCGTGCCAGTGCACAATCTCGGGCACATCTGTGTGGTTCAGCACGTCAATCGTGATCGGCTTGCCTTCCGGCCAACGAATCAAAGGCCCGGGGACCGCTCCGTTGTAAGCAATTGTGTGAATGACCTTTTTTGGCGCGATCTCCAGCTTGAGGGGCGCGATTTCAAGCCGCACATCGGCCTGCGCTTGAGCCCACAACCTTGTCTTCGCCGCGGGGCCCAGCAACGCAAAACTTGCTCCGATCAGAAAGTCACGACGATCTATTTGCATTCTGTCCTATTGAGTGCTCTCGGAACTGCCTGCACGATGATGCGTCCAATCAAACCGTCGGCCCAGGATACCCTTCACAATTACATGATCGGTACTGGCTGTCGCTCCAAATCCGACCCCAAAGTTGATCTCCCAGTTCGGGGACACATTCAGATCGATCGTGGGAAAAAACTGCTGCTGCTGATTGTGTAACGAAGACACATCCGTAATTGATCCGTAAGCGGCGTAGTATTCGAGGCCGCCAGAGATATATTTGTTAAAGTCGTAGCTGAATTTTGCGCTTGGCGAAAATCCCACGCCCTGCGGAACGCTCGGCCCATGAAAAGATCGCTCCAGAGCTGGATTCACGGTGAAATACCATCTGCCTATCTGCTTGTCGACAATTGGCCGTAGCTCCATCGTCCAGGTGTCCGGCGAAAACAACGCCCGTTGATACCCGAATTCCATAGATAAACTTACGCCCACGGGCCAGTGCCAACTATCCGGCGCTCTCACTCGCGGGCGAATATGATCGCCCACCCATTGCCAGCCGTCTCCACTGCGCGCACTGGTAAAAATGTAAAAGCCAATCTCCGACCAGCTATTCACTCCTTGAGTAATCTCCACCGTTTCGTGCTCGGCATGGTTGGTTGGATAGGTCCCCTCATCAGTAAAGCGTAAGCCGGGTAACGGAGAACTGCCCTCCACGGTGAAGTTGCTGTGCAGTTCCAGCATCGTGGTCTTGGGCGCGACTGTGTCGGAACCGTAGACCTGGATCTCATAGTTGTCCTGCGCCTTCGCCAGTCTAGGGTGTCCGAAAGCCAGAACAACGAGAATGAATAATGCACGAGACCTGGTCAATGCTCTCTCCGTTGTCAAGACGGTTGCCCTTGTCGGGCACACAAATGAATTGTTGCATGCGGAGCGCCACAAAGATGTGGACTCAGCAGCTTGAATCTTTACCGAGGACGCTAAAGAATGTTTACTGCGCGAGCCTCCAATAGAGCCACCGTTGTCAGGGAAGTGAGCGATTGAACCATCATAAGGAGTTTGGCCCATGCTGAGGCAAAGGCTTCACGCTGCCCCAATCGCCGTTTTTGTAAATCCCCAGCGTCCGTATCCACAAACAGGCGTCGGGAATTATGCGGTCGTTGGCGAAACATCGCGTCTCTAACAATATCGGCAGTGTCAAGCACTTTTGAGGCGCACCAATCCGTGTAGTCTGAAGACGAGATGATGGCGCTGAATCCGAAGAGGCAGGCGAATCCAGCGAATTGGTAAAGGGCGCGGAACTGCCCCAGAATCCTGCAGGAGACCCAAGCACGTCCAACAAAGTGAAGCAGGTAGTGAAGAAAGCTAGCCCAAGCCGTGAACAAGCCAAATGGGTGTATTATGGCGCGGTTTTTCGCGACTCAGAAATTGCTGCCACGCTTGACGCCGCCGCGAGCCTGTGCTAACACTTGCAGATTCGCCAGGCTTCCCCGGCGAGTCTTTCCCGCGAGTCTGCCCCTTCGGCCCCAAGTAACGTATCCGGCGCTGAGCTACGCACAGTCACCGCAAACCAAAACGTTAACTTTCAAGGAGGATCAATATGAAAGACAGAATGATCGCAGTAGCCTTCATTGCGATAGCCGCGCTCCTGAATGTGGGAAGCATTGCTAGTGCACAAAACGACCCACATCGGTTGGGCACAAGCGGGTCTGGCTTTGCTGCTGGTCTCGCAAAACCACAACAACAATTGACGATCCCTCTCACCGCGCTGTACACCAGCGCCTCCTATGGTACCGGCGGCGTCGCCTTGCGCAACCGGTCCAAGGGCGATATCCACATCAGCGGCGTCACGGGGCCTACCCAGGCGGCCTGGCTTTACTGGGCCGTGCTCTTTAACAGTCCTACGGCAGCCCAGCTAAAGGCAGCGGCTGAGGTGACTCTACAACGTGAATATCCGACAGGAGTTTCCGCGTCGGCGCAGATACACGGCACATTGCTCGCTATCGGTGGTGATCCGTGCTGGGGAAGCCAAGGGACTTGGGTCTACAGGGGAGCTGTGCCCACCAGCCTGGCAACCGGCAACGGCATCTACCGCGTGATCATTGGCTCCAAAGCTGTCGGCCTCAGCGACGGCGAGGATCCATGGGATGGAAATTTAGTCTTCCCGCTTTGGGAAGGTGCTTCGCTCGTGATCATCGGGACAGGCGGAGCCAGCGTGGGGCTGCTTGATGGTCAGGCGGGAACTACTTTCGCCACAACCACCCTGTCCAACTACTACACCCTGCCGGCGCCGGTGGCTGCCGGAAGTCAAGTCTTGTTGGACAACATCGGCTACGACGGACAGGTCGGAGATAGCCGCACCATCTTCAGCGGTCCAGGATTTTCGGCAACGAACGAGACCACCTACGTGTCTGGATTCCCGAGCGATATCTCCGTCTTTCTCGCAGGACAGGGCGGAGAAACGGGCAACAGTGACTGGGACGGCAGCTCCGGCTGGCCCTTGCCTCAACTGTGGGACGATACCGGTCATGACATCAGTAACGCCTTTGCCGCAGGAGACAGCTTGGTATTGGTGTCGTATACCAGTACTTATGACTGCATAGGGACAGTTGCTGCTGTTGTCTCCGTGCAGTAGCCAACCGACGTTACCCGCGGCGGATCGCGGGTCGGCACGCGGCTCATCTCATGGCTCCAGACATGGGAGGGCATCGGATCCAACGCACAAGGAGCGGGCCACCAACGGAGCGTGGTGGCCCACTCCTTCGCATTTCTTTGTGAATAAGTGAACGGGCGGGCGTCCTGGGTACCGTTCCCTTGACCGAAAGGGTTGCCGGGGGGGTTCGGGCCCACGCTCCTCATCTTTTGCCGCCGAGTTATTCCGGTTTCATCCCCATCTGCAGAATCATGTCCTTTTGCTCGGCCGTCCACGTACCGGACATGTCCCCGTGCTGCATTAAGAGTTTCTTCTGCGCGTACAGATCTTGGTGGTATGGAATTCTTTTACGTTCGCTTGACGTCCGGAAAGGTCCCATTCTCCGACCCCCTTGTCGTGGTACCTGAAGACAACATTGTCGACGTAGGTGATCTTGTTTCCCAACAGGTCCATCGCGGGCATTTCGTGGGCCGGCTTCCCGTCCTTGTCGCGTTTCATTGCTAGCTAGTATCGCCACTGTTACTTATTGACCGGTTTGCGCGCTCAAGGGGACCAAACGCCGGCAGCGGTGGCCACCGGCGAGGAAGCAGGAATCATTCGGGATCATTACTCTGCCAGCCTTAGGCGGCTTTGCGCGGCTGGTCAGGCTTGTCTTGGTCGGGGCTCGCTTCGCGGGTAAAAGAAAGATTTTCAGCACCCGTCTGTTCCAACATTTTCCGTTTTCTCCACCTGCCCAGGAAAGGGACCAGCGTGCCCGTAACGATGATCGCCACCCCAAGCAAAATCAAAAGGAATAAAGCCTCGTGCCTGGCGGGCGCGGTGGGTGGAGTGGGGGCTGCGTCAGGTGCGCTGGCAGCTACCGGTGGAGTGCTGGCTGTCGCAGCGGGTACAACGCCGGCTGCATCCGCTGTGCTGGCAGTCTCCGGCGGAGTGCTGGCAGTCATAGCGGGCGTGGTGGCGACTGCAGCAGTTGTTGCAGACAGTCTCCGAGAAGATGCTGGGGGTCGCGTTGGGTCAGCGGCAGCCGTAATGGGTTTGTCCCAAGGCGTGCTGATAGTTGGGGCGGCGTCCGTAGGGGGTGGGGCGGTAGCTTCCGCAGGCGGAGTGCTGGCTGCATCAGGTGTGCCGGTAGTTTCCGCGGGGGCGGTGACAGTCGTCGCAGCGGGCGCTACAGGTATGATCTCAGTTTGCGCAAGTGTGCTGGTAGTGGCAACGGGAGCAGCAGAATCCGCAGGTGCTGTGGTGGCAGTTTCCGAAGGCGTGCCGATGGCCGCAATGGGTGCAGCAGCAGCGGCCGCCGCGCAGTGTTCGGAGATCATGTTCAGTTCGGTGACCACAAAGCTGTTAACGGCAGCGGAACTCGCCCCACTTGCTTTGTGCCCGTTGAGGGTTACTTCATGGCCCAGGTGTTGCTTGAAATCGACGCTGGCAGCACTGATCTTGAAAATGTGGCCCGTACCGTCTTCCACAACTGTGTAGTTACCGTCCGTGCCCCCGAGGCAACCCTCAATGGTCGGGTCCGAATCGACGCTCGCCGCCGGTGTCTGCGCAGATCCCAGCGCGATCAGCAGGGCCGGTACAACGACCAACAGAAATAATCTTTTCATGGAATCCTCCATGGATTCTCGCCTCGCGGCGGTCTGAGATTTCGCTTGGGATTTGCTTCTGCTTCCGATTCTAATGTCGAACCCCCGGCTTCCGGAATCCGGCCTGAAAACCTGGAGCATCCAGGGGAAACCACACAATCTTATTCGGTGAGAATCGGGCCGTCTGTTCCAAACCGCTCACATTTAAAGGAGAGTCGAAACAAGACATCGATCAGAATCTTCTCGATTAGTTTGGACCCCGCGGTTGTTCGGTTGTTCGACGCGCCTCAAGTGGCGAAACGCGATTACACTCACGACAGGCGTTCTGAGTGAAATCGCTGGTTACGCCAACTGACACCGATTAGCATTGGGACTGATCGTGCTTTTGAGTTGGCCGGTCCCCGCACGCTGCGGTGCCACCGGTGTCAAGAATGCCCGGAGACGGATGGGTGCCGATACGCATCCATCAACCTTGCGATCAACACCGCAAGGTAAAGCACGCCGAGAATGGATTCGATTACAGAAAGTGAGCGGGCCGGTGCCGAAACGGGGATAATGCCTACCGCACCAAGCGAGGTCATTGTCGCAAAGCTGTAATAAATGAAGTCGAACCTATCGGGGATAGCGTGGAAGTTGTTCAGAGGATTCAGATAGAACGCTCTTGGCTGAATGGAAGCCACCATTCCGTAGATGCTGGCAAAGGCAAACCCTACCAACAGATAAATGCAAAGCGCCCCGAAAACTGTTTCCGAATTGGGTTGGTCGTCGGTAAAGACGCGGCGGAAGATAACCACGACAATAAATGCATCAAACACAAAGCTGAGGACGATGTTGAGAATGGAAAGAAGGCCTGGGCCCGGCTGACGAAGTAGCATGCGTTCCAACAAAGCGGGAACGGCTAGCAGGAGCGCAACGAGCAAAAGTGTTCTCCGCAGGCGGATCGCGTACACGGCGATCAGAATTGCGGCGCTCCCGACTACGCGGAACGCGAAATAACCGAATCCACCATTTTCCACGTACGGATAGAAGACAAGCGACGCCAACAGGAAGAGGAAAAGCAGAAAAAATTTGCGTCCAGTCAAAGCCGGTAGCTGCTGGGAGCGGGTAGAAGGGTGAGGCGATGTAAGGGCCATGAGGTGCTCGGGAACTCCCGCCCGGCGATAGTACACCTTTTCTGCAAGTGGAGAGGATTTAGATTCGATTTGGGCGCGCGCTCTGTACTAGTAGTTCTCAGTGAGCCTATCGCCTTCCATGAGAAGGCCGGTCGGAGTCAAGTTGATTCTTGCCGGGCTTGTTTGAACACGATTTTTTCTCCCGCCGAGTGGCCGCTGTCGCCACGCTTCCATCCGCACTCTCGAGGAGCGATTTTGTTTGCTCGGTGCACGTTGGGCGTTCTCGGTTCAGCCGGTGCTGCCATCTGTTTGGCGCCCTGTGGTTCTGCTCTTGCGGAGTGGAACCTGGGCCAGGCGATTAACGCAGTCACCGGAACTCGGCTTTGGGCTTTTGTCTTTTCTCTTCCTGGAACGGTTTTGTTTTTACGCGACTGCGGCTACTGTGGTTGGGCTGCTGTTGTGCAACGGTTCGTACACTTCTCCGCTCACCCACAGGTGATGCAGCAACACCGCCAGCTTTCTCGCGGTCGCTACGATGGCTCGCTTCTTTCCGTTTCTCCCGCCACGGGCGGCCAGATTCAGGCCCCAGCGCCGCAGATCACAGTCCACACCGAATGGTCCCAGAATGTGCTGCGCTCCTTGCACCAGCAGCGTGCGCAGATAGGGATCGCCTTCTTTGCTGATATGCAACTGCGGCTCGCTCTGTCCGGAGTTTCTCCGTCCCGGCTGCAGTCCCAGATAGCAGCCCACGTCGCGGCTCTTGCGGAAACGATGCGGATCTTCCAACGTAAGTAAGAACGTCAGCGCGATCAGCGTGCCCACGCCCTTGATCTGCTTCAGCAAGGCCACTTGCGGATAACTTTGCTGTGTCAGATTCTCGATGCGCTCGTTATATTCCACGATGCGCTCGCTCAGCGACTCGATTGCGTTCAACAGGGGTTCCAGTGCGGCTTGCAGCTCTGGACTCAGGCCTTCGGCTTTCTCCGGATTCATGTTCCGCACGTTGCATCCGCGCAAGCGCTCGCCGTAGCTCTTGGCCAGTCCCCGAGCCGTGTTGACCAGTCCCGTCCGGGCGCGCACCAGCCCTGCCCGTGCCCGAATCATCATGAGATCGGCTTGCGCCTGCACGCTGCGATGCTTCACCGGATATAGCAACTCCGGATCGATCCGGGCCAGCCGCGCCAGCGTCTGCGCATCCAGCCGATCGTCTTTCTTGCGACTCTCCCCGATCAGCCGCACCTTGCGCGCATTCGCCACGATTACTTCATGCCCCAACTCGCGAAGCAAGCGACTGATCCAAGGTGAATGCGTCCCGATTTCCAGTGCGATCCGACTGCGCGGCATCTCGCCGAAGACTTCGCGCAACGCTTTCGCATGGGTGCGGACTCGCAGTTCCAGTTGTATCTGGCCGGCTTCATCCAGCACGCAGTACCAGCTGTTGCGATCTCCCAGATCCAATCCAATGGTCAGTTTCGGTTGAGAAATATTCCTGCTCTGCTTCACCGCTACGGTGCTAACCTTCTTCATTGCCGGTCTCCTTTATCTCTTGTGCTTCGAGCACGTCGATAACTTGGGAGCCTACAGCATCCCGTCCGGAGACCGGCCTTCTCATCCCATCTGTTTACAGAAATCACCACCTGCGGCAGAATTGGTCGGGTCGATGATTGAGGCCGCCAAATGACAATCCCGCTTAGATGGGATGACCTTCTGATTCGCAACCTTCCGCCAATCTGGGAGCCATGATCAAGCTTAGCCAAGCGAAAAAGGTACTAGAGACATTTCTGAAGGACTTGCTGTCGCCTTTAGGCTTCAGCCGGGCTGCAAAACTGGAATATCTGGAATATACACGTCCGGCAAACGAGGCCATTGCCTCACTTTCCTGGCCATGCCGCGTTGACCCACGGGGTTTCGCCGCTTTTAACTGCATTGTTGGACTGCGATTTGAGTCTCTGGCTTCGTGGCTTCCCACGGAGATGATAGGAACTGTGGGCCTGCCGCTCCACCTTCTTCGCGAGGACAAGGCCTTTGAAGAATGGAAGTTTTCTCAGGCTGAAGACCTTCCAAGCTTGCGTGTCCCCATTCTGACTTCGCTGGAGAATGAGGCCTTGCCCTTCATCGATCGATACTCTACGCTTCCCAGACTTTCAAGAGCCATCGATGGAACCGACGATGTCGGTCTGGACACAACTTACCGCGTGCTCGTGCGCGCAGCGATTCAAATGGTCGAAGGGAACAAACCGGCCGCACTGCAAATTCTGGAGAGTGCCTTGGCCCAGCGAGTGGGAGCCAGACCAAAACATAGGTACGAGCTGGAACGTCTGCGAGATCGTATAGCTGAAGTTCCCCGCTGACCGACTCTAAGGAAATACGCACCCTCGGCCCTTCTCGATGATTGTTGTAACATCGCCATTACACTGACTGCCAGCCGGGCTTGCCGGGGTCGTAGTTGGCGGTATCGCCTTCCATGAGAAGGCCGGTCGGAGTCAAGTAGGTTCTTTGGTGGTTTGGTCGAACAATGTTTTTCTCCCGCCGAATCGCCGCTGTCGCCATGCTTCCATCCGCACTCTCAAGGAGCGATTTTGTTTGCTCGGTGCACGTTGGGCGTTCTCGGTTCAGCCGGTGCTGCCATCTGATTATCGCCCTGTGGTTCTGCTCCTGGAGAGTGGAACCCGGGCCAGGCGATTAACGCAGTCACCGGAACTCGGCTTTAGGCTTTTAATTTTCCTTTCAAAGAAAAGTTTTTGACTTTAGGCTGCGGCCGGCATTTCTCTCTGGTTGCTGTTGTGCAAAGGTTCGTAGACTTCTCCACTTACCCACAAGCGATGGAGCAGCACGGCCAGCTTTCGTGCGGTCGCGATGATCGCTCGTTTCTTCCCGCTCTTTCCGCCGCGCTCGGCCAGTTTCAGTCCCCAGCGCCGCAGATCACAGTCCACCCCGAACGGTCCCAGAATGTGCTGGGCTCCCTGCACCAGCAGGGTGCGCAGATAGGGATCACCTTCCTTGCTGATGTGCATCTGCGGCTCGCTCTGGCCTGAGTTTCTCCGTCCCGGTTGCAGTCCCAGATAGCAGCCCACGTCGCGGCTCTGGCGGAAGCGATGCGGGTCTTCCAAGGTCAGCATGTAAGTCAGAGCGATCAGTGTGCCCACCCCCTTGATCTGTTTCAGCAGTGCCACCTGCGGATAACTCCCCAGCGCCAGATGCTCGATCCGTTCGTTGTACTCCGCGATTTGCTCGCTCAGCGATTCCAGTGCCACCAGCAACGGCTGCAGTGCGGCCTGTAACTCGGGACTGAGTCCTTCGGCTTTTTCCGGATTCATATTCCGCACGTTGCAGCCGCGCAATCGTTCTCCGTAAGACTTCGCCAGTCCGCGCACCGTGTTGACCAGCGCCGTTCGCGCCCGCACCAGCCCGGCTCGCGCCCGAATCACCGTCAGGTCCGCTTGCGCCTGCGCGCTGCGATGCTTCACCGGACACAGTAGCTTTGGGTCAATCCGCGCCAGCCGTGCCAGCGTTTGCGCATCCAGCCGATCGTCTTTCTTCCGGCTTTCCCCGATCAGCCGCACCCGGCGCGCGTTCGCCACAATCACTTCGTGTCCCAACCCGTGCAGCAAACGGCTGATCCACGGCGAATGCGTCCCGGTTTCGAGCGCGATCCGGCAGCGCGGCAATGCACCGAAGACTTCCTGCAACGCTTTCGCATTCGTGCGGACTCGCTGTTCCAGTCGGATCTGCCCGGCTTCATCCACCCTGCAGTACCAGCTGTTGCGATCTCCCAGATCCAGTCCGATGGTCAGTTTCGGTTGAGAAATATTCCTGCTCTGCTTCACCGCTACGGTGCTAACCTTCTTCATTGCCGGTCCCCTTTATCTCTTGTGCTTCGAGCACGTCGATAACTTGGGAGCCTACAGCATCCCGTCCGGAGACCGGCCTTCTCATCCCATCTGATTACAATAATGACTCCTTCACGACATGACGAATGGTCATTGAATGCACATATGCGGCAACCATCAAAAGCCGTCCAACTTCCGAACCGCCATGACCCCTAGGACGATTTACCCGAGATCCCCCACGTCTCGAAAAGCACGCGTGAGACGTGCCATGAGACGTGGGGTGCCCGGCTGTGGCAACAGCCCCTTTTCCGTTCCGGCCTTTGGGGATTCACGCCCGAGGCAAGGAACGAGTCCGGATCTCGTGCTCTTACTTACTCGGTACTGCGGCACGGGTCTTCGGCATGAGGGCCGCTGGTAAGCGCACATTCTCATATCCATTGCGGTAAGCCACTATGTGGTAGTCAAACGGCACACTGGATGCGCCACCGGACATTTCCCTGACCTCGAAACCAGTGCCGGTTTCGTTGGTGACGTAGAGGCCCTTGCAGTCTCCCTTGGGAGTGAGAAACACGTAATACCCCTTTGACAGGTTCACTGTCTGGGCGAACTTCTCCTCCACAGAAACGCTAGCGATCCCGCCGTTCAACTGGCCCGAACCGTAATCCTCAAACAACACTTCCGGCGCCTCAACGGAAAAAACCTTTACCATCGAGCCATTCGTCAGTGGCACAGCGGCCGATTTTGTTCCTATTGCCGTGGTGTCGCCTTTGGTATCGGTGAAAAAGGTTGCCCGGGTCGAGTTGAACTGTACCTCGATGTAATTGCTACCCGAAGCAGCGGCATCATTTGTTAGTTGTAGGGTTGCGTTGTTATTGTTGTTTGTCGCAAAGAGAGCCGTTGCCGAAAACCCGTTGAAGCTCCCTTGCGCACCGGAGATGTTTCCAGTTTCAACGATGCTCCCAAAGGAACCGGCGCCCGCGGTGCCGATGCTACCCGCGAGGATGTTTCCGGTAATGTTAGCCGTAGCCGCCGTAACCTTGCCTCCGGCACTGAGATTGCCGGTGGCGTTGATGGTTGCGGCAAGGAGCGAGCTCTGGAATATAGCATTACCGCCGGAAACGGTATCGGTGGCGTTCACGTTGAGCCCCGACACCCCTTGACCGGCGGTGATGTTACCGGGGACGGTCACATTGCCGCCGCTCTCCGAAATCGCCGAGTTGGCAATAATGTTTTTGGCGGTGAACTTGGCTACAGCGTTCACCGTTCCGCCGGGGGTTTTCACGGCGACGATTGTGGCTGGGGCCACTTGAGCCTGGCCCAGGACATTGCACAACAGAAATGCCAAAGCAGCTGAGACGGCGAGTTTCCGTTTCATAAATCTCCTTTTTCCGCTAGTTTTCATTTGAGAGCCGCTTCAGGGATCATGAACCTCGATGTTTACTTGCTGTTTTCCGTCCCCACGATCCAAACTCGGCCTCTATCTAGTAACGCGAAGACGCCTCGGAAAAAGGTCCACATTTCTTTATCTTTGAGTTCTACATGGCATGCTCCGGATTGTTTCCGCCAGAATTCAGCCATTCAGCCTTGGTTCCGGCTGGGAACCGAATGCATACCAACCGCGCCTTCGGCAGCCTTCTCCGCAATGCGGTACCTGCCACAGGGTGTGGCTCGCCATCAGTGGCAACTCTTCCGTTGGCGAAACGCGCAAATCAATGAAAGCCGACGATTGGCGGCGGCTTCAAGAGGGTTGTTGTTGATAAATCGCATTATCACTCATTGACCTTTGAAAAAGGCGAATGGAAGGCGCAAGCTTATGACATCGCCTGTTTCAGCAACTATCGGCAAACAGTGAGCGACGGGGGAAGAACGTTTGCCAGTTGCAGCAATTTCGCGTACTCCCCTTTGGCTTCTTTCAGGATGGGGATGTCGGGGTCGGCGTCTTTCCAGAGGGTGAGGAAATCCTTGTAGGCGGCGAGTGCACGAGTGCGGGCAAGGTCGGCATCCGCTCCCTGCGCCTGTCCTTGAAAAGTTCTCGACTGCAAGGCGTTGGCGCGAGCCACTCCCAGATGCGCCAATGCTCCTGTCCAGCAGTTCCGGACAATGCCGCTGTGGTCGAGAATCTTCTGAAACTCGGCGGCGGCAGCACTGCCCTGCCCAGCTGCCAAGTATGCCTCTCCGCGGACATATACGTGATACAGGCAGGAAACATTGTTGCCGAACGAAATAGCTCCCAACTCGATGGAGGTAGTAGCAGGCAGAGAGTGCAGCGCAGCAGTCGAGTTCTTTTTATCCAGCGCCAATTGTGCTTGGATGGCAGGCAGCCAAAGCGATTGCATCTGCGTGTCCAGCGGGAAGCGCTTCCACAAGTCTTGGGCTAAGGATTCGGCTCGTGCGGTATCGCCCGCCATGGCGAAGGCAAGCGCGGCTTCGACCTCAACGCCCTGACTCGCGGAATCAAGTTTGAACGCCCCGGCTGCTGCCCGCCGCGCTTCGGTGACGTTGCCGTAAGCAGCTTCCCGCAGAGCAGCATTCGTCAGCAATATCAGCCCGTTCTCCTTTTGGTCAGCCTGAATGGCAGAATCCACAGCCCGCCTAGTCAGCTCCCGCGCCTCGACCAGATGACCGCCATACGCCTTGGTGTCCGCTGCGAATGCAAGGCCTTCGTTCTCGTATTCCGGCTTGCCCGCAAACCACTGCAACTGTTCCGCCATCGCAGCGGAATCTGACCCGAGGAAGGCAAGGCTGTAGAGGACCTGGTGGAAGATGTCATCACCGTTCTCTTGCCCCTGTACGTGAATCATCTGCCACGCTTCATCGAAACGCTGCAGGGCAAGGTCATAAAAGGCAATGCCGGCATAACCGCCCGTCGCCATAAAGTCCAGCCAAACGCGCCCTGCTTGCCTGAACATTTCGTTCGTCTTCTCATACCGCCCCTGTGCGGCGAACACCATGCCCAACCCAGCGTAAGCGTTGTAGTCCCGCGGGTAGCTCTCAATCATCTCTTGATAGGCCTGGGCCGCCTTGTCCAGTTGCCCCGTTACGTTCTGGTAGTAGTTGGCGGCGATCCACACCTTTTCCCATTCGCTGGCATGCGCGCGCAACTGGAATGCTTTGGTGAAGTACTCACTGGCCCGGCCTGTCTGGCCGAGAGCGACGTAGTCGTTGCCCACGGACCAATAGCCCATGGCAAAGTTCGGATCAAGCTCGATGGCACGTTGATCGTGAAGCATGCGTCCAGCGGGGCCTTTCTCCCTAAGAGCCTTGAAGCCCAAACCGTACTCTCTCAGCGCCTCCAGCGAAGGCGTGGTGAAGCCGCTCAGGTATACATCGGACTTCTGCACCGAGGCCAACGGTTCGCCCAGTTCGCCGCGCAACTTCGATGCCGCCTCGCCCAGCGCGTCCAGCACTTTCTCTTTGGACGCCGCAGTTACCTGCTCCTCGGCCAGCGTGTCCCCGTTCTGGCAATTCACCGCCTTCAGCCCGAGCACGTATTCGCTGCCCAGACTGCCAATCGATCCGGCAAGGTAGGCTTTGCTGCTCGCCCGCTCGCAAAGTTCGCGAGTCACGTCGGGAGTAAGTTTCGCGTCGGCTGGTCGGGTCATCAGTTGCAACGTCTTCGCCACAGTGCTGTCCGGGAGCACACTCAGGAAAGGCGATTGCTGAAGGGAAACACTGAGAGCAGTCTTCAGCGTGTCGTCGAATATTGCGTCGCCTGTGCTGTTCGCAAAATCGGCAAGAACGATCGTGTCCTTGTCCGTGAGCTTGGGTTTGCGGTGGAGGTAGAAGTAACCTGCGACTGACAACACCAGTACAATCACCGCAGCGGGGGCAACGATTCTCCAGAGTTTCCCGGTGTTAGTTCCGGCGTTTGCAGCCTCTGCCGCCGATGATGAGCCTCCGGACTCCGACAGTGCATCGAGCGCAAACGCCAGGTCCGAAGCCGATTGAAACCGCTGCTCCGGGTTCTTCTCCAGACAGCGATGCACCACCCGCTGCATCGCTGGTGGAATATTCGTCGTGACTTGCGAAATCCCCGGCGGGTCTTCGTTCAGAATTGCTGTCATCGTCTCCGGCGACGTCGGCTTCTGAAATGCCCGCTTCCCCGCCAGCATTTCGTATAGAATCGCGCCGAAAGCAAAGATGTCGGCCCGATGGTCCGCCGCTTCTCCCCGCACCTGCTCCGGCGCCATGTAGCCCACCGTGCCCATCACTACTCCCGCTTCTGTCCCCTCAGTGAGCGTCAGTGCACTGTGCTGCGAACTCGATTGCGGCTGCGTCAGCTTCGCCAATCCGAAGTCCAGAATCTTCACCCGCCCATCTTTGGTCACAAACAGGTTCTCCGGCTTCAGATCGCGATGGACAATCCCCTTCTCATGCGCTGCCGCCAGTCCTCTGGCGATCTGCACCCCGTAGTCAATCACCTTGCGCACCGACAGACGTCCGCGCTTGATCGTCTCCCGGAGCGTTTCTCCTTCCAATAGCTCCGAGACCATGTAGGGCGCACCCTCATACGTGCCCATCTGGTGCACAGCCAGAATGTTGGGATGGTTCAATGCGGCCGCCGCTCGCGCCTCCTGCTCGAAGCGTCGCAGTCGGTCAGAGTCGGAAGAGAAGAAAGACGGGAGCACTTTGATCGCGACATCGCGTCCTAGCCGCGAATCGCGGGCCCGATAGACCTCGCCCATGCCGCCGGCGCCGATCTTTGCAACGATCCGGTATTGCTCGATCATCCCGCCGATCGCCTGCTCGTGCCCATCGCCGCTCTCAGCACGAAGATTCTCTGCCAACCGATGGGCCACAACCTCCAGCGCAGGAGTATCCAGAAGCTTGGCCGGGCTCTGCGCATACTGCAGCAGCGACTCGACCTCGGACCGCAAGGCGAGGTCTCCCGCACATGCCTGCTCCAGGAAAGCGCTCCGCTCGCCTTCTTCGCATTGCATCGCGGCGTGATAAATGCGCTCGACCTCTTGCCAGCGTTCAGACTCCATGGGTCACGGTTCCATCGAGCTCGCGCAGCAACCACGCCCGGGCTACGCCCCAGTCGCGCATCACGGTTTCCGGAGAAATTCCTAACACTTCCGCCGTCTCCTCGACCGTCATCCCACCGAAGAAGCGCAGTTCCACCACCTTGCTCTTTCTGGCATCGGTCTCTCCCAGGCGGGCGAGGGCTTCATCCAGCGCCACCACGTCAACCGAGGGCTCTGGAGACAGGACAAAAGCCTCATTCAAAGGAACCTGTTGCGCTCCTCCCCCGCGCTTCTGGTAGGTATGCGAGCGCGCAAAATCGACCAGGATGCGTCGCATCAACTGCGCTGATATGGCAAAAAAGTGCGCCCGGTCCTGCCACTGCACATCCTTGACCTTGACCAGCCGCAAATAGACTTCGTGGATCAAAGCCGTAGTCTGGAGAGTGTGTCCTTCCCGCTCCCGCGACATGTATACCCGCGCCATGCGGTGTAATTCCTGGTAGACCGCCGGCGTAAGCCGTTCCAGCGCAAGCTGATCCCCTCCCCGCCAGGCATGCAGCAGTTGGGTGATTTCAGGGGACGGCGCATCAGTCATTGGAGGCGGGCTCCGGTCGCGATTGTCCCAATGCTAGGGGAGATTACCATACGGTCCCTGTCCTTTCATCCCCCATGAGATTCCCTTCTCAAGGCTTTTTTTCGGAAAAGATGACAGTGGTTACCCCCTTTTCCCGCTAACCCTAGTGAAGGCAAGTTTGCAGTACGAAGCAGCCGAGTTGAGATTGCAGAACCGTCACGCAGTCGTATCGCCCAAGAGATTCAGTACAAGCTTTCCCCAAAAAAACCAAAGAGGAGAACAACAATGAAAAACCAAATGAAAGCAACTTCGAAAATGAGCAAGACGGTAGGGTTCGCGGCAATCCTGGCCTGCCTGCTCGTGGCGGGAGCGGGATCGGCCTTTGCAGCTGCAGCCCCCATCTATCGCACCACCAGCGACCAGACCTTCGAGGGACAGTGCTGCTTCTCGTTTGGCGAGCAGGTCACCATCGTCGAACCTGCCAAGCCAGTCGCACTGATCGTGACCTGGAGCTCCGATTATGCCGTGAATGCGGCCGATGCCTATTTCGTTGGCCTCAGCGTCAACGGTGGCACGTGCGAAACCCAAGCCTACGGAGCTCGCGTGCTGGCCGATAACCCCGGACCTGGCAGTGGTTACACGACCGCCTCGTTTCAGTGGGTCGTGCTACCCAGCGACGGAGTTCTGGTGACGGGGTTAAATACGTTTGAGTTGTGCGGCGGTGGGAAAAATTCGCCTAGCGATTCGATCACCATCGGCCAAAACACTCTCGTCGTGGCAAAGTGAGGAGCAACTTTCTCCGCCGGGCCGGTGCGTAACGAAAATGTTCGCGCTTGACCCGGCGCGTCGGAGGCAGCGGGTGGGTTCGAAAAACTCATCCGCTGCCATAAGTTTCACTCCTCGTTATCTCTCATTTGAAAGGTCCGTTAGTTTGGCACCTTCTCGCCATGGAAGTCCGCAGGAATCACTTTCGCTTTGATCTTGAAGATATTCATGCCGGCGAAGTTGAACAGGGGGCTGATGGTCGGGTCGCCTCCGTCCGCCGGCGCCTCTGTTAGCGGCGGTGGATCCATGTGCAGGATCGCCGCCAGGATCGAGATCGCGTTTTCGCCGCGGAATGCTTTCCGCGCGCTGAGCATCTCATACTTCACCTATTATTGGGCGGGCTCGCCACGCACAGAAAAATATCCCGGCCTCTATGAAGCGAAAACGTTCCTGTTCCTCAGTTCCTCGGTTTTTGCGTTCTGGGGCTTGCTGATTGCGCTGGGGCGGCGACATCCGTCAGCGCAACTGTACCTGTTGTTGCTCGTGAGCTATCCAGATGTCTACTATTTCACCTTCCCCCACTCCCGTTATCGTCATCCCATCGAGCCGGAAATGCTAATTTTGATCGTGTTCCTGGCAAGTCAGTTCTCAGTTTCTAGTCTTAAGGCTCGTGCAGGGAGCTGCTCGACCACGCTATAGAGTAAGCGTCCGAGTAAGGCACCTGTTCGATAGGTAGAGTTCTGTGTTCTAGTTGGATGGATAAACCGATAACAGCAAAATGGTGTAGGAATCGCTGAGGGGAGTAAGCTGCGCGTAGGCCGCCGTACCCGCCAACAGGATCTGAGAAGAAGTAAAAGCAACCGGAGTTGAGTTTTCAGGACCCTGAATCCCTACCAAATAATTTTCGCTCCCAGCTGGATATGGCGCGAGCCACCAGAACCGATGACCGGGTTGGAGGCAGCAATATCAGGTGTGTAGAAAGCCTGGCCAACGGTGCCGCTGAAGCCGTCAGAAACATCTGTGTCGACCCCGGCAAAGTTTGCATGGTTGAGAATATTGAAGAACTCGCTTCTTAATTCCAGCTTGGCCCGCTCTCCAAACGTGAAAGTCTTGAGCACGGAAAAATCCAGATCAACATATGCTGGACCATACACCACATTGCGACCCATGTTGCCAAATTGACCAGGATTGGGAGGAGTCATGGTCCACCCTGGGCCGGCAAAGCACCCGTAAGAACTCAGTTGACTTTGCGACGCCAGCGCATCGCAAGCTGGATTCGTGCTGCCAGGAGTACCATCGTAAGGGTAAAACGGAAGCGGATAATATTCAGACCAGTGAATCTGCGAAGGAAGTCCAGAGAGATTCCAGC
Organism: uncultured Acidobacteriaceae bacterium; assembly: GCA_963696275.1. Taxonomy (GTDB): domain Bacteria; phylum Acidobacteriota; class Terriglobia; order Terriglobales; family Acidobacteriaceae; genus Acidiflorens. The sequence continues at coordinate 39,540 of CAVOJQ010000002.1, forward strand.
GGTCGTTATATTCGGCCGTTCCGCTGATGTCGTCGGAACTGTCATAAAAGAGCAGCGGTTCGCCGGTTTGAGCAGTAAGGATCGAATTCACGCGCCAGCCTTGCAGCATTTGTCCGTAGCCTCGCTTCGAAGGCAATTCATACGTCGTCGCCAGTGTGAAGCGATGCCGTATGTCGGTGTCGGAGTTACCGCGCTCGGCCGCCGGGTTGTAACTGTTCTGAATGTTGAACTGCCGATTGTCGCTGGAGTCGTCAATGGAGTGCGCCCATGTGTACCCGGCGACGAAATACAAACCCTTTCGCGTCTGTTGCCGAACTGTGACCTGAAGTCCGTTGTAGATGGAATCGTCACCATTGCCGAGCATGTAGATGTAACTGAGATATGGAAACTGATTTACATAGGGACGTCCTGACTGCTCGTCGCCCAGGACATCGTTGGCATAAATATTCTGGTTAGTGTCGCGGATGCTGTACAGCTTTACGCCCCTGTTGGCCACGTACGCGATGGTCATCGAAGCGTCAGGCCATAGAGTCTGCTGCATATTAAAGTTCCAATTGATGACGTAGGGTGTAGCGATATTGCGATTGACTCCGAAGACTGGACAAGGGTTGTAGATTCCCTGCGTGGGCACATAGCCGCAATTCACAGCGCCCGCCGAAAGATCGCCAAAGATGGGACCACCTGCCTGCCAATTGGCGGTTACCTCGCTGTCCGTCAGAGAAACGGTAGTAGCGTTGATATTACCCGGACTTGGAATGGGTTGGCCGTTCGACCCGAGCAAAGGCAGACCAGTCGGAATCAAAGCCAATCCCTGAGCCTGCGTGTTGTTTTGTCCGATGTATACGGAAATATGCGGAATTTCATAAATGATGCCGGCGCCGCCCCGAATCACCGTTTTCCCCCTGCCTCCGAGGTCGTAAGCAAAACCGAACCTAGGCGCGAAGTTGTTGTAATCGGTGTTATAGGGTGAACCGATCTGGTTGCCAACCTGTACCATGCCGCGAACCGGATCAAAGTTTGCCAACAGGTTGTGCTGCTCCGAAATCGGCAAGCTCAGGTCGTAGCGCAATCCAGCAGTAACCGTGAGTCGTTGCGTGGCTCGCCAATCATCTTGTAAATATGCACCAAAGGATTTTTGACTCACCACGCGCTGGCTGTCGCCGGCAGCGACATACGCCTGTGCACCATAGCCGGTCGTAAAGTTTTCCAGAGGGGAGGCAGGACCGTCATCGGTAAACCTGACATAACCAGCGCCATAAGTGTCGCGCAAATTATTCGTGCTGCCAGTGCGGAATTCTCCACCGAAGCGCACGTTGTGCCTTCCCATCACGTAGGTTGCGCTATCCACAAACTGCATGGTCTGATTTGGAGTTGTGTAAAGCGGCCAATTACCACTCCCTCCGATCGTATGGCTCTCGAAGCCCCGAATGTTGATCTCCGGAATTCCGAAGTCTGTCGGATTTGTAACGCCTGTGTTGATGCCCAATGAAGCCGGATTGAGGTTGTGGTCGGCATTAACGACTTGTTGCGAAAAACGGTTGTATCCGATATGAAACTGGTTAGTCAACCGTGGATTGGGAGTCCAGATCCAGCCTCCGCCAATGACTTGAGCGCGCGTGTAGGCCTGCGAAAGGAAGATCGGATTCAGGACATTCGTACTCTCTTCCGTCTGAACGCTGTTACCGATAAAGTACATCCCGGTCAACATGTGCTTCTCGGAAAGGTGATAGTCGACCTTGGCTATTCCGTTGTCCTCACTATTAAGGTTGTTGTAATCGAGATTCAAAGCAGAAGTTGGACCGGGGTTATAGGGCAAAAAAGCTGCGAGCTTTTCGCTGATCGAACTGCAAGTTCCCGCGGCCATGCATTCGGAAAAAGCGTCGGCGATGCTGGTTGTTGGATCTCCGATGGGCACCGAAACCGGCGCGAGCACAGTTAGCGGATTGCCAACCTTATCCCGCACTCCCTCGTAGTTTCCGAAAATGAAGAGCTTACCGCGGATGATCGGACCCCCAGCGGATGCCCCGAACTGATGCAGGTTCACCGCCGAAACAGGATCGGGAGCGGGGTTGAACCAGTTACGAGCATCCAGGGCGTCGTTACGGTTGAAATAGTAAGCCGACCCATGGAACGCATTGGTCCCCGATTTGATTCCGATATTAATGATGGCGCCGGGCTTCCATCCATATTCGGCTTCCGGGCTGGATTGAATGTTAAATTCCTGAATGGCATCGATGGGAAGATGTGTCGCCGGGGTTCCCTCAACGCCCTCTTGGTTGATGACCGTTGTGCCATAGTAGGCATCGTTATCATCCAAGCCGTCGATGATGAAATTGTTGTCCTCGGGGCGATTCCCGTTGGCACTTACTGACAGGAACCCTCCGCCCGGCGTGCGTTGAATTCCCGGCTGCAAGATAGCCAGATTTTGGAAATCGCGTCCTAGGAGAGGCAACTCGTTGATCGCCTCGTTCGAGAATGTACCGCCCAGGACGTCCGAAGTGGTATCGATCATCGGCGCTTCTCCCGTAACGAGCATCGTTTCCGTGACCGCTCCAGTCACCAACCTGAAATCGACACGGACGTCCTTCGCTACTTCGAGGGAAACGGCGGTGTGGCGGGCCTTCTGAAAGCCGGGAGCTTGCACGACCACCTCGTACGATCCGGGCTCCAGGTTGGGAGCGGCGTATCCGCCGGCGACGGTGGTGACTACGGTGCGTGCAATTCCGGTTTGACTATTTGTGATTGTGACTTTGGCCAGCGGTACAACGGCGCCAGATGGGTCGACGACTGTTCCTAGGATTCTGCCTTGAGAAGTCTGAGCCTCCATCAACGACTCGGAAGCTAACAGCAGGAGAAGAATGACCGCGACCACACGAATGGATTGCATAGGGCCCCATCAACTTGAATTTCCGATCTTGCACACGAAGCACGAGACGAACGGGCTCTTAATATGAGAGGAAGATCACAGGCCAGCTTCGAGTTCGCCCGTTTCGACAAGAAAGCGTTGCGGCTTAAAGGTATTCGCGCACGAGCGCAGGTGATGGCGGTGCAGATGGCGTACCTCGGGCCCAAAGTTCTAGCCATGGAGTGTCGCAGGGAATGACGGCGAAGTCAACGGTCAACAGCACCTATGAACTCCGCCCAAGCACGATCAGTAAATCTCATGGTTCGCCTGTGTGCTGTCGATTTTTCCTTTTTCCACCGACAGAGAATAATCGACTCCGGTGTCCCCTTTCCACGACACCAGATTAAAGTGGCCGCCAGGCGAGACCTTGTAGGCGTTGATATTCCGGAATGTCAGAGGCTGACCGGACTTGCAAACATCGGGCATAAGCGTAGGCCGCAAGAAATATACGCCTTTCCCTTTTCCCACAACCGTTCCCTTACCGTCCGGATCCAGAAGCACCGCCGACTTTTCGTCAATGGCGACTTCGCGCGGAGATTTCGACCATCCATCCTGCATGATGCGAGCCAGGAAACCTAACGTGCGTCCCATGCGGTCTCGTTTTGCAAAGTGTGAATCCGTGATCAGATTCTCGAGATGCGGAACCTCTAAGAATCCTCGCACCAGGGTTACCCGATCGAAAAATGGATTGGGCAATACATCGGTGGAAGCCAGGTCATTGCCGTCGGGAGTGTCGCCAAGTGCGCCATAGACGAACTCGCCGAGGACGGCCAGTCCAGCGCTGGTTCCGCCAATCGGTTTGCCAGCCGCGATATTCGCGTTGATTGCGTCCTGCACCGGGGTTCCTTTCCACGCGTGAATATAGTGCGCCTGGTCGCCGCCGGCAATGAATACCACTGAAGCATGACCAATAATCTCCGCTACCGCGGGATCTTGCGCGCTTTGCTGATCAGGAATGACGAGCGTTGCCACCGAGTTCAGTTTGCACATTCCGTCGACGTACGAGTTGTAGGCATCGTCTCCGGCGGCGCGGAGAATCAGAAAATCTCCTCCACTTCCCTTCTGGCAAAGCCAGCGAAACGCTTCATCAAGATCCTTGCCGCCCCCCATCATGGCAACGCCGGCGGCAGGATTGGTCTTAATGTTGTCCTTATTGCCAATGCGAATATATTGGTAAGACGCAGCGTGAGCGAGAAGACTCGCCGCCAAGACGAGGGTCGAGGTCAGCAGGCAAATGGAGCGTCTAACATTATTCATGTTTTCAATGACTATATACGTTAATTCAGCAGCCCGCCGCTGATCGCCAGAACAATCGCGACCCGATTCCGAAAGTCCTTTCTCAGCGCCTGGTGCAAGGAAAAACCGTATGCGCTGAATTTGCGACGCTCAAGTTTTGCCTATGACCAGCACAGCTACGCAGAGAAACAGCAAGGTGATCGCTTCCAATCCGCCCATCACAAACGGCGTGATTGTAATTTGGTTTTGGTTCCTGTACCGCCTGGATGAGGACGAAACCTCCGAACGGAAGGCCAAACAAAGCGAGGAACTTGTGAGAATAATCTGTTGTTCATGGGGCATTTCACAGACGACGCTGTGGCAGAAGGCCCATTCGAGGCTCGGGGGTGCCGCCAGACCGGGCCGAACCCCCTCGACAGTGTCACTCAACCTTTTCTTAATCAGTGGTTTGCACTTCTGTCGCAACTCGCAACAGTTTTTCTATGATACGGTAACCGTCGTGCACACGTTCCACCCGGAGGCCGTGTGAGATTGCTCCCCCTTTGTATGTTCCGCAATAATAAAGACCGTCGCGCCGTCGGTGTTCATTTTCTAGTTTTCTTTGCCTTGATGGCGCTACTCGTTGCGCGCGCCACGGCCGCGGTTCATCCCGTTCCCTTAGATAAGAACGTCGACGCTGCCAAGTGCCTCGAATGCCACGAGGATAAGTCCAAAGGCAAGTTCGTCCATTCCGCCATCGCCATGGGCTGTCTGAGCTGCCATCAAGTTCGCACCAACCGCGATGTCACTCACGTAACCCTCACCAGTGCCGTTCCCTACAAAGTCTGCCTGAGCTGCCACGAAGATAAAGATGCGACGAAGATCCACGGCCTCGTGCACCCGCCCGCGGTTCGCGATTGCCTGACCTGCCACGATCCGCACACTTCCGACAACAAATTTCAACTGCTGAAGGCGACCTCGGGCGATAAGAAAGATAACCTCTGCCTCACCTGCCATGACACCGGAACGAAGGATTTGGGAAAGAACGGCAGCCGTCACGCCGCGCTCGACATGGGCTGCGACTCTTGCCACACGACACATAAGACCGGCGAAGTGGGCAAGACGGAATTCGATTTTCATTTGACCAAAGCCACGCCCGCCCTCTGCCTCGACTGCCATGATCCGAAGACGGCAGAATTACAAAAGGCTCACCAGAACCAACCTTTCGACAAAGCCGATTGCTTATCTTGTCACGATCCCCACGAGTCAGCCGCTCCCAAGCTGATGGCCAAGTTCATGCATCCGCCTTTTGCTGACAAGCAATGCGACACTTGCCATGCGCCAGCCAAGAACGGAAAAGTGGTTCTGACCCAAGCTAACGTCAAGGACCTTTGCGTAACCTGCCACTCGGACAAGGCTGAGCTGATCGAGAAGGCGAAAGTGCAGCATCCGGGCGCGGCGGGCGATTGTACCGATTGCCACAGCCCTCATGCCAGCCGCCAGCCGGGGCTTCCAAAGACGAATGCGGTGGACATCTGCCTCGGCTGCCACACCGACATTGCCGATCTCGGGAAGAAATCCGTGCATCACCAGCCCGCATTCAGTCAGGGCTGCGCCACTTGCCACACCCCGCACGGCGGCGACAACGATCATCTGCTGCGGGTAAAAGGAAATGGTCTCTGTCTCGAGTGCCACGGACCGGACGCGGCGCCGCAGAAACTGGAAGCCGAGCATCTGATCACCATCTTCAACGGCCAGATCAAGCTGCCCGAGGACTACTTCAAGAAAAACCAGATGCCGATTCTGGAGCTCAAGTACGGGCTGGGCCACCCGGTGGCCAATCACCCCGTCGGGGACGTGATGGATCCGGCAAACATCAACAAGGTCAAGACTCACTTGGCTTGCCTAAGCTGCCATCAGCCGCACGCTTCGGCACAGCCCGATCTGCTCGTGAAAGATCAGCAGAACAACATGGCATTCTGCGACAGCTGCCACAAGAACCGAATCAATATGCGGGACACCGTTTCAGGAGACTAGATATGTTAGCGCTTCTTTCCAAATCAATTCGCAACCGCCGCGCGCTGGCGGCGCTCGTGATCTTGCTGGTTCTAGGACTGGCTGCACCGGTCTCCATGCATGGCAGCGACAAGAAGAAGAAGACCACCGACACCACTCCGGCGCAGACGGGACCTAAAGGGGAGCCGCTTGACATCTCCAAGCTGGTTTGGCCGAACCCGCCCAACATCGCGCGCGTCAAGTGGCTGAACTACTACGCCGGCATGAAGATCGATTACACTCCGCCCCCAACCACCAAACCGAAGCAGAGTTGGATGGACCGAGTAGCCGGCGGCAAACAGGTGGATAACGTCGACAGGCTCAAGACGTATCCCTGGCAAATGCTCCGGCCCTACGGGATTGCCATCGACTCTAAGGGTTTGGTCTACGTGGCCGATCAAAAAGTCGGAGCGGTCTTCATCTTCAACACTGAAACCCGTGACGCCACACTCATCAAGAATGGCGTCGATGCCCATTTTGGCATGATCAATGGCGTCGCCATCGACGATGCCGACCGCCTCTTCGTTTCCGATGGCAAGATGCATCGGGTTCTGGTCCTCAGTCCTCAACATAAAGTTGAGGGCCAGATCGCCGAGGGATTGGTCGATCCAGTGGGAATGGCGATCGACAACGAGAATCGATTCCTCTATGTCGTCGACGAGCAGCAAGACCTCGTCCTCGTCTACGACGCTGACAGCCTCAAACTGCTGCGCCACATTGGAGTCCCTGGCAAGAAACACACCTCTACCCTTCCCGGCGAATTCGGCGGAGCCTCGAATGTCGCCCTCGACAAAGACGGCAACGTTTACGTCACCGACACCATGAACAACCGCGTCGAAATGTTCGACGCCGAGGGCGCTTTCATCGGCCAGTTCGGCAAGCCTGGCGACGGTCCGGGTTTTTTCGCCCGGCCCAAGGGCATCGCTGTCGATTCTGATGGCCATATTTGGGTCGCCGATCAGTATCAGGATCGCGTGGGGGTTTTCAACCGCGAAGGAGAATTGCTGACCTACATCGGCGATGTGCACGGTAACGGCCTCGGCCAGTTCAAAGCGCTGGTCGGCATCGCCATTGACAAACAGAATCGCGTCTTTACCACCGAGCAATATCCAGGCCGCATGCAGATGTTCCGCTATGTAACCGACGAAGAGGCAGCCGCCGAAAAAACTAAGCGCGAGGACGACTTAAAGAAAGCAGCCGATGCGCGTCGCGGAGTTGCCTCCAACACCTCGAAGCCAGCCGATGCACCCGCTTCGAAACCGGACGCAGCACCTGTTCAGAAGCCGGCCGATGCGCCCGCGCAGAAACCTGCTGATGCGCCTCCCAGCCACTAACGGACTGACGAATAGAAGATGAACCCGCTATTGATCCGGCCAACTTTGCTTGGCCTCGCCGGCGCGTCAATCATTGCCGTGCGCTGGTTCCAGTTGCGGCGAAAGATTCCCCTCTGGACGCTCGCCCCCGCACTCTTCTGCATCATCTATGTCTTCTTCCGCGCCTGGATCTTCGGCCGCACCTCGGCCAGCTCTTGGTACACCTTCGACCTTTACACGCTCTACGCCGACCTGAGCTTCGGATTCAACCCCAGCCTCTGGTGCAACCGCTGGGTCGAACGCTTCGGCCTCTACCCCATGGTCAGCGTAGTCTACGAAAGCCTGATCCTAGCCATCGCCTCCACCTACGCGCTCTCACTCGGGCGCCGCGGCCAACCCCTCCGCGTTTTCGGCGTTATGTTGCTCGCCGGAGTCCTCGCCATCCAAACCTACCGGCTGCTCCCTGCCTGCGGCCCCGTCTACCTTCTCGGCTCCGAGTGCTTTACCGGCGAACTCGCCGCAACTTGTGCCACTGTCTCAGCCGCCGACCTGCATCCAATCGCGCTCGACCCATCTTTCCCGCGCAACGCCATGCCCTCGCTCCATGTTGGATGGGCTCTCCTCGTCTACTGGATCTCTCGCGACCTGCTTCGTCAATCCCGCTGGCGCTGGCTCCCTTTCGCCTACCTCATCCTCACCGCTCTCGCCACCATGGCCGGAGGCGAACATTACCTCGTCGATCTCGTAGCCGCCTGCCCCTACGCCCTCGCCCTCTGGGCTCTCTGTTGTCCCCGCGCGTGGACTCCCCAACGCGTCCTCACCATCCTCGGCAGCATCCTCGGCCTTCTCCTCTGGATCGCCATCCTTCGTTTCAACCCCACACTTCTCTACTCTTCCATCCTTCTTCCCTGGACGCTCTCCGCCCTGCTGGTCGGCGGCTCCGCATACGCCTTCCGGCAACTCAGCGCTGCCTCACAGTGACCAACCTCACAAGCACTTGCGAAGCGCGTCACTGACCCCGCTTACACAAGTAAAGTTAACTGCCCTAGGACGGGAGACTCCACGTGAAGCTGCGCCTCGAACTGTTGCAAAACGCCATAATTCGATCGCTCACCATCATGCGTCTTTTCACCACACCCCTGAGGCAGAAAGCCCAGCCTCCTGTGGGTTATGCCGTCCGCCCAGTCGGGACGCTGTCGTCAATAAACTGTAAGCCTTTATCATTCAACTACTTACAAAATAGACCCAGAACCGGCGCACTCCTAAGCACTACGGCGACCCTCGTGCATTAACTATGGACGGAGACTCAAGTAACACCTCCAACAGTTTAGTGGTAATCGAGAGTTCCGGAAAAGCAGCAAGCACCAAAGAGAGCGGTAGAAGTAAATAAAAAACGCTTCATCATAATTCCTTAAGGAGAATGTATGAAAAAGAATCTAGTAATCGTTCTGATGATTCTGGCCTGTGCAGCGTTCGCGTCAGCACAGAACGGAGCGGTGGTGACGCAGGACATCTTGGGCGCCCACCTCAATTACGGTCGCGGTTGCGCGGCCTGTCACGCACCTCACAGCGGCGCATGGGGCAACGGCGCCAACAAATCCAAAGACACCGCGGCTGGCCAGTCGATTCTGTGGGGCCAGGACGTAGGCAATCTGTATGGACAAACCATCACCACCGCCGGTGGCACGGTTGAAGTTCTGCCGAGCCAGGCCGATTTCATCGCTGACACCAAGCCCGATGTTAAAGGCTTGCTGACCTGCCTGAGCTGCCATGACGGCAACTGGGCGCAAGGCGCCATGATGAAGGACGCGGTCTATGAGACCCTGCCCTCCACCTACGGAACCTACAACACCATCCCGACCCTGCTCGGCAACGACGGCGATGGCGCTGGCAACTACCTCGCCAATCACCCGGTGGGCTTGAACGCTGCCGTTTCTTGCGGCGCCCCCTGGAATTGGGATTGCACCAATACCAACGGCGTCATCGCGATGACCGGCACCAACTCCGCCGCGTTCGTCCAGAACTACGGCTTCTTCGTGTCGCTCGCGACCTACAACAACAAGGCTACCGTTATGTGCACCAGTTGCCACAATCAGCACATCATGAACGTGGTCGCCGTCACCTCCAAGAACAGCGGCCAGACCCCGGGCTACTATTCGACGATGTTCTTCGCCATCGGCCCCTACAATCCAGGCAGCGGCACCGCTGGATCCAACCAGACCGCGCAATTCTGCCGTCAATGCCACGGTGGAGAGGCCAACGAGTCGAACGGCCAGGCCCAGATCCACACGATCTACTAAGCTGTCGGCTGTTAACCCGAGGGGAGAGAAAAACTCTCCCCTCTTTTTTTGACCCAATTTTAGCGATTCTTGTAATGGGCCAGATTGAATATGTCTTGAAAGGGCGCGGCTTCAGCCTCTGAGGGAATGCGCCTTTCAAACTGCCCACTACCCCATTTTTCGAGTTAGGATGATTCTTATGAAACGCCAATTAGCAATCTGCAGCATAGTTCTAACGACGCTTCTGGCGGCTCTCTCGCCAATAACGGCGACCGCCCAGCAAATGGCGGTGTCGCACACGCCAAGCTCAGTGGCGAAGCAACCACCGGTCAGCCCCGCGATTCAAGTCACCGGCAAACCCGTAGCCCGTGTAAACGGAACCGTTTTGACCGATCGCGACCTGGTGCGCGAAATGTACACTCTGTTTCCCTACGCCGCCCAGCACAATGGCCAGGTGCCTCCTGAGATGGCGCCCCAGATTCGTCAGGGCGCGCTGAAAATGATCGTCTTCGAAGAACTGCTCTATCAGGAAGCGCTGCGCCGTCAGATGACGGTGCCCCCGGCAAAACTGCAAAAGGCCGAAGCCGACTTCCGCGGTCAATTCACCACCCCGGCTGAGTACAAGCAATTTCTCAATCAGGAGTTCCAGGGCTCCGAGAAGGCGCTGCACGAGAAGATCCGGCGTTCTCTGTTGATTGACGCCGTGCTCAAGGCTGAAGTGGAGAACAAGTCCACCGTCACCCTGGCCGAGGTCAAGGCTTATTACGACAAGAATCCGGCCCGATTCGAGTACCCCGAAGCCTTCGCCTTCCAGACCATCTCCATCCTGCCCCCGGAGAAGGCTACCCCGGCCAATTTGAAAGAACTGCGCAAGCGCGCCGATGATGCCCTGAAGCAGGCCCAGGCCACCAAAACCTACGAGCAATTTGGAATGCTGGCCGAGAAGATCTCCGAAGACGATTTCCGGGTGATGATGGGTGACCACAAGAAAGTAGATCGGTCGAAGCTCGCGCCCCAGGTGGTGCAGGCGCTGCTGGCTATAAAACCGGGCGAGATCACCGGAATCATTCAGCTCGAACAGGCGTACACCATCGTCCGGCTGAATGAGCACATCATGCCCGGAAAGACGAAATTCGCCGACGTGAAAGACTCGCTCCAGAGCCAACTGCAAAAAGAGAAACTCGAGCAAACACGAGTCGCCCTGGACAAGCGCCTGCGAGCCAACGCCAAAGTGGAAGAACTCTAAGACGTTAGTGGAGCGACGGGCGTCCTCGCCCGTCCACCACCAACCAACCAGCGTTGTCATCCCTGAGCGAAGCGAAGGACCCCGACATCTCCCCCAAGCGTCGGACCGCTGGCGCTTTGATCCCCTTCAGGACGACCCCTTAAGCACCCGCTAAAACACCGTGCGCAATATGCCAAGTTACCCAAGTTCCAGCTGAGTGATATCGCTCACACTCAACCTCAGCCGCACCCACAAAAACTAGCTTAAACCATTGCAGAACAATAACTTGACCGAATTGACCCTTTGGTCAAGTACGTGCTTTGCCTACTACTAGATGCTTAAGCTTAACGAAGCGCAACTGCTTTGAACAGTGGGGTTTAAGTGGCAGGTTTTCTCCGAAACTCGGCTTTAGTGCTGCTGGGAGTCCTTCTCCTCGTGCTTCCGGCTGCCGCACAGCTGAAGTTCGGTGAGTTCAGCTCGAACCTGAACGGCAATCTTTCCGCGGGATACACCGGAGACTATGGAAACCAGATTGACTCCGACCACAGTCTGGCCTTCGGCGGCTCGGGCACGCTTTCCGGCTTTTATTACAATCCCAACTTCATTTCTTTCACCGTCTCGCCCTACATGAACCAGGCGCGGGACAACTCGACATTCCAATCCATTTCCAACGCCAGCGGCGTCAATTTCTCCAGCACAATCTTCGGTGGCAGCCATTTTCCCGGGTCCATCAACTACGCCAAGGCCTACAACAGCGAAGGCAATTTTGCCGTCCCCGGCTTAGCCAACTACACCACGCATGGTGACAGCCAAAGCTTCGGTGTCAACTGGGCCGAATTGGTGCCCGGCCTTCCCACTCTTTCGGCTACATTTCAGATGGGAAGCAGCCAGTATTCGATCTATGGCGAGAATGACAACGGGACGACCAGCAATCGTTCGTTCAGTCTACGCTCGGGATACGTGCTGAAGGGTTTCAGCTTGGGCGCCTTCTTCGGCATTGGTAGTGGGCACTCGGAAGTACCCCAGGTGCTTCAGGATTCGTCATCGGAGCAGAGTAGCTCAACCAGCCGTAACTTCGGACTTACCGCCGCACACTCCCTTCCCCTGAATGGGAATTTTTCCAGCAGCTTCACCAATACCCATTACGATTCCGACTTTGCCGGGGGCAGCAACAATGGCAGCATTGATACCTACAACGCATCGGCGCTCTTTCAACCGACCCAGAAGTTCCACTTTTCGGTCAGCACCGACTATTCCAGCAATCTTTCGGGCAGCTTGTCCGAGGCGATCGCGGGGCCCGGAGGCGTGGCCCCGCAGTTGGATCTGGGACAGGGAACGCACGCGTTCGATCTATTGGCCAGTGCCAGCTATTCGGTGATGGCGAACATGCAAGCGCTGGCCTTCGCCGACCATCGCGAACAATACTACCTGGATGAAAGTTACGGATCCAGTTCCTACGGCGGTGGCATAACTTACTGGCGGCTCTTGTTCGGCGGTAACCTTAACACTGCCGTCACCCTAAGCGACAACAACTCCAGCACCTCGAACGCCAATTCGCTCGGGCTGAACACCAGTGTCAATTACAACCGCCGCTACGATGGCTGGGCGATGGGAGTCAGCGCCGGCTATTCGCAGAATGTGCAGTCGCAGCTCATTACCTACACCACTTCTTCTTACAGCTACGGCGCGAGCCTGAGGCGCCGGTTTAGAAAGTTCGGATGGAGCGGGAGCGGCGGCGTCACCAAAACCCTCCTGACCGAGATTGCCGGGTCGTCGAGCACCAGCGAGTCTTTCAGCACTTCCATTAACTATTCGCACTGGTTCACGGGCAATGCCAATTACTCGAAGGCAAGCGGGAGCGCGATCGAGGCCGGAGCCGGGCTGATCCAAAACCCCGTACCGCAGCCCATCGTGCCCGGCGATGATCTTATTCTTTTTGGCGGCAAGAGTTATTCGTTCGGAGTGAGCAGCAACCCCATGCGCCGCCTGACCTTCGGAGCGAGCTACTCCAAGTCCATCACCAACAGCGACCTGGCAGGTGTCTTATCCTCGAGCAACACGAAGATGATCAACGCCACCTTTAATTATCAATTCCGTAAAATGTATTTGAACGGCGGATACAGCAACCTGGTGCAGGGCTTCAGCGTGACTGGAACCCTCCCGGAGAATGTATCATCCTTCTACATGGGTGTAACCCGATGGTTCAACTTCTTCTAGCCCATCGTGATCATCGTGAGCTCGCATAGCAAGCGAGCGTAGAAAGCGAGCATAGGATTGAGGATCGGCATGCGGAGAACGCGCAGTTTGAGTTCGATCGCCCTTCTTCTGCTCCTGCTCTTGCTCCTCCCGCTTCAAAGCTGGACCTCAAAGAAAATTCCCCAACCCGAAGAAGCTCTCCCTCCAGTATTAGAACTCGAAGGCGGCCGCAAGCTGGCCTACGAACGCAGCTTCGGCTCCGAACGTGAAGTGAAGCCGAAACGCGGCTTCTGGAATCGCCTCGTCGACATCGTAGCTGGTGAACCCGATTTCAAATATCTCATCCGCCCCTACAGCATTGCCGTTGATTCCCACGGACGCATCATCGTTACCGACCCCGGCGCCGGCGGCGTTCACATCTTCGATTTCGTCCAGCAGAAGTACAAATTCATCGAGCGCCGCGACAAAAGTAAGGACGCCATGCTCGGCCCGCAGTGCGTCGCCGTCGATGCCCAGGACAACATCTACGTCACCGACTCCGAGACCGGCAAGATTTTCGTCTTCAATTCCGGCGGCAAGTATGAACGCGTCATCGGCAGCATCAAAGGCGGCGAAGGCTATTTCAAGCGTCCCACCGGAATCGCCGTAGACTCCGCTACACAACGAATCTACGTGACCGACACTCTGCGCGACCAAGTGTTCATGTTAGACATGCAGGGCAATATCCTGCAGACCATAGGAAAGCGCGGCCAGGGCGATCTCGAATTCAACTTTCCCACCGAACTGCGCCTCGACGGCCAGAACCTGATCGTGGTCGACGCGATGAACTTCCGCGTCCAGGTCCTCGGTCTCGACGGAACGTTTCGTTACGCCATCGGCAAACTCGGTGACAGCACAGGAGACATATTCCGCCCCAAAGGCATCGGCGTCGACTCCGAAGGCGATCTCTACATCGTGGACGGCCTGTGGGGCGTGGTGCAAGTATTCAACCGCCAGGGCGAGCTCTTGTATTACTTCGGCAGCCGAGGCACCGAAGCCGGCGCGTTCCAGTTGCCGGCCGGTTTATTCATCGACCGCGACGACCGCATTTTCATCGTCGACTCCTATAACCGCCGCGTTCAGGTCTTTCATTATTTCGGATTGAAGAAACCGGCGAAGGAAGGAATGTAATGAGGTCGAGGTTCTTCTACGTGTGCCTGATGATTGCGCTCGCCGGAGGAACCCTCCTGGCCCAGCAGTTTTCCGGCGACGTCATCGGAGTGCACGACCTCGGCCCAGGCAGCAAGTCTCCCATCACCGGTGCGCGCCCCGATTTCTGCTCCTATTGCCACGAGCCTCACACCGCCCTCGGTGGCCGGCTGCCCCTGTGGAACCAGAAGCTCACCACTCAGACCTACAGCCTGTACACCAGCACGACGGAGAAAAACCGCGGCGCCCAGCCAGTCATGGGTTCCGACAGCAATCTCTGTCTCTCCTGCCATGACGGAACGATCGCGCCCGGAACCACTGTGGCCTTTGGCAAGGTCACTATGACTGGTTCGATGTACAGCTACGACATATTTGGCAGCAACCTGCAGCCCTCGCACCCGTTCGCGCTCGTCCTGCCGATAAAAGACAACATCGACCTGATCGCATCCTTAGCCTCGAAAGGCAAAACAGGAGACCCCACCGGAGCTGTCCACCTCATCAATGGCAACATTGAATGCACAACCTGCCATAACGCTCATGTGCAGGCGAAGGACTTGTTCTCACAGAATTTTCTCGTCCGCGACAGTTCCAACGGCCAGATGTGTCTCGCCTGTCATGACCCCACCCGCCAGATGGCAAGCAAGGTCAACCCGATTGCCGATTGGGTCACCAGCGCCCATGCCCTTTCGCAGAACAAAATTTCTCCTCAAGCCGGTTTGGGAAGCTACACCAACGTCGCGCAGGATGCTTGCATTTCCTGCCACACTCCGCACAACGCTCAGGGACCCGCCCGCCTCCTTCGCGGACCCAACGAGCAGGATTGCATCGCCTGCCACAATGGCGGATCGAATATCACTCCCACGCCTCCCAACGTCTTCGCCGAGTACGCCACTCCCAAGGTCGGCCATCCCTTCCCCACCACCACGAATCCGCATGACGCCGCCGAAGCCGTGCGCCTGAACAACAACCGCCACGCTACCTGCGTCGACTGCCACAACGGCCACGGATCGCAACCGGTGACCACGTTTACCCCGCCTCCTCTGATCCGCGTCTCTCAAAAGGACATTGTCGGAATCAGCGCTACAGACGGCATCACCGTGGTCAGCCCCGCCATCAATCAATATGAGAGCTGCTTCCGCTGCCACGGAACAAGCTCCGGAAAAGCCGTCCGGCCCATCTACGGCTACCTCCCCGTGCGCGCCGTTTCCAACGGAGATCCCCTGAACCTCATTCCGCAATTCAATATCACTTCCTCATCCAGCCATCCCGTTACCCACGTCAACAATAGTTCCTGGCCTCAGCCCAGCCTGCTCGCCAATATGTTGAATCTCGATGGCATGACGCCCGGCCGCGCCATGGGCACGCAGATTTTCTGCACCGACTGCCATAACAGCGACGACAATCGCGAATTCGGAGGCACCGGCCCCAACGGTCCCCATGGTTCCAAGTGGACCCACGTTCTCGAACGCCGCTACGAATTCAGCCAGTCCATCGCGCCCGGCCAACTGATCACCAATCTCTATCGCAATCCTGATCTCAGCGTGAACGGTCCCTACGCCCTCTGCGGCAAGTGCCACAATCTGACCAATGTCGTTGCGAATAACAGCTTCACCCAGCACGCTGCCCACATCAATTCCGGATTCACCTGCTCCACCTGTCACACCGCCCACGGCATGGGAGGCGTCAACCCCAACATCAGCGGACAGCGCCTGGTGAATTTCGACGTCAACGTAGTTGCCCAGAACGGAGCCTTCCCGGTCTCCTACAACAAGGCAACCAATACTTGCGTGCTCGCCTGTCACGAGACCGCGCATAATCCCAACGGCTCCGTCTCGCAGGTCGGCGCGCGTCCTGCAGGCGGACCAAAAAAATAGTGTGCTGTCGCATCGCGGCGGCACAAGAAAAGAGTTCACATGTAGTGACGGGCGTTTCGCCCGTTCAACTTATATCGCGACTTTATGGCAGACAACATTCTCATCCACCCCGCCGAGGAAAACCCTAGCCTCCCCCGCACGCCAGACGTCGCGTCCGCCGGCGAACCGTCCGCCGCGAATCATTCCGCAAGTCTCTCCGCTGCCCCGCATAAGTCCGGCCGCTGGTGGACCATCGCCGACACCACCGTCCTCCTCCTATGGATCACCATCACCAACTTCACCCTCCGCTACCACGAAAAATGGGCCGACGAAGCGCAAGCCTGGCTCATCGCCCGCGATCTCCCTCTTCGCACCATCTGGTTTCACGAACTCCGCTACGAAGGAACCCCCGGCCTCTGGCACACCATCCTCTGGATCGCCCAACACATCTTCCACGCCCCCTACGCCGCCATCGGATACATCGGCCTCGCCGGAGCCACCGCCGGAGCCGCCCTCCTCATCTTCAAAGCTCCCTTCCCCCGCTACATCCGCTGGCCTCTCGCCTTCACCTACTTCATGGTGTATCAGTACGCCGTGATCGCGCGCCCCTACACCCTGCTCCCGCTCCTGGCCTTCGCCGCCGCCATGCTTTTCAAGGATATCCACCACCCCGAGCGCATGGTGATCGTGCTCGTGATCCTGGCAAACCTGAGTCTCCACGGAACCATCATCGCGGGCTGCATTGGCTTCTGCTATCTGCTGCAAGCCATCAAATCCTGGAGCACTCTAGACCACCCCTTGCGCAATCGCTACATCATCAGCGTCACGGCCATGTTGCTCGTGTTTCTTTTCCTCTTCATCATCCTGAAACCAACTCCGGACGTCGGAGAGTTTCATCAGAGAGACGACCCAACGCTCTTTGGACCCAAGCCAACGCCCACACAAAAACTTGTGGCTGGCGTATGTGGCGCCTTCCTCGACTATCCCGTTCCATCATTCCTTTTTCTCGTGCTGGCAGGAGCGTGGTGTTTCATGCGCGGAAGATTCCTGACGTATGCGCTCCCGGCTGCACTAATGGCAGGGCTATACGCAGCTGTCCACGGCTACGCACACCATCACGGAACCATGTTCGTCGCGGCGATCGCGGGACTCTGGATCGCATGGCCTACTGCGCAGGAGAAAAGCGCCTTCAACCAGCGCGAGCGGTGGGCGTTGTATGGGATGACTGCAGCCTTGCTCTACCTCTGCTTCGTGAATATCTGGGACGCGGAAGTGACCATCCGCCGCGAATACAAATATCCCTACAGCGGCGCCGAAGATGCAGCCAATTACCTGAAGTCAGCAGGAGCCACCAACGGCCCGATATTCGGCTATTTATACGGAGTCGTCGGAGTCCAGGCCTATTTCGATCACAACATCTTCGCCAATACTCCCAGGGCATATTTTCATCAGGGAATCCCGTTCGTGGGCAACAAACTCGATGTTGAGGAGCTCACCCGCACCAACCCCGAGTATCTTGTCGTCTACTCGGTAGTCCCGCAGTTCATGATCGATACCGACGGCCCCATGTGGAAGTCTCTAGGCTACGAACCGGTGCACTTCTCAGACGGCTACTACATGTACAAACGAGGCGTCCACCAACGCGAAGCCTACTTCATCTTCCGCCGCACCCGCCCGAGCGCCCTCGCCCCGGCGACACCGACGCCGCGCTAGTAAGCCTGCCGTCTATAGATGAAAAAATCCGCCGCCTCAATCTCCCGACCCTCAAAAAACATCGTTCCTTTTGAGATATGCACAGGGACATAGCCCTGCGAGCGGAGAGAACGATCCTGCCCATAAAACACCTGGCGGGGATTATCGAAAGGGCCACTTTTGGGAAGCACCGCCCATTCGGGCCCATTACAGCTCTCATTGACCCGATTCCCCTTCTCGGTTCTCCAAAAACCTTCCCCTTTGGGCCAATTCTGAAATGCATTCACTGGAAAATATGGTTGTATGGCGACGCTGTGGAATTCGAATCCGCAGGTCGTGCTCCCATCCGCTCCGACAGAGCGTAGGAAATTGGCAGCATCCAAGCTGCCGGAATAAGATCTGGAGTAATCCATGGCTAAGGTCTGTTCGGTCCAGTAGATCTGAATACTTAGCAAGACAGCAAGCCCAACTAATACCAGCACCTTCAGCACTCCCTGAAGCTTCGGGTTGGCTCTTTCCTCGCATGGCCACGCGATCCAGAGAGCCAAGACGACAACTAAGGTGAGCGCTCCACAATGCCACACGTTTCCGTAGACTTTAATCCAAAAAGCCAGCAGGAAGGCTGTCGGCAAAGCAAACGCCAAGAATCGGCGTCGACAGGCGCACCATGCCCCGACAACCACTAGGAACCGTCAATGACGGGGTGGCAGCCCCATAAAAGGCGGTCGACACATTACGCGGGAGGATGCCAACGCCAAAATTTCCTTCGCTAACCGGGCGATCAAGCCTGGCGAAACTGTAATCTGAAGGCGGCCAATTGACCCGAGCAACAAATGGCGCAATCATTCCGAACACAATGAGCGCGCCGATCATCTTTTTCCTTGCGTGAAGCGTCACGTTACTCCAACTCCGAAGGATGTACCACATGCGGGCCGTCAAAAGGCCTACCGCAATCATCACACCCGGGGCGCAAAGCAACACCAATGCGGATAACGCGGCAACAAACCTCCACGGTCGCCTTTCGGCGTCATAAAAAAAATGGGCTGCCATGAACACGAACAGCGGAAGCAGCACATAAGGACGCGCCACAATCGCATATTGGAACGCGACGAAATAAGTGAACGGCAACAGCACTCGAATCACAGGAGGAAACGGGCTATACCTGGCGAAAAACCAGCACCCCGCGAGCGCGCACGCACCACCAATCCAACCAATCGATTGATAAGGCAAATGGAACCAGTGGTTGGCGATCCAAAGAATGGTGAACCACAGCGGCGGATGACCTTCATAAGCTATCTGATGAAAAATAAGATAGCGGTAGCCCAAGTCGCGGCTCAATAACCAGGCCTGCGCTTCGTCCGCCCAAGGTTCGTGATGCGTAATTCCGACCAGCAGCATCGCCGAGTACGCCGCCAGCGTGCTGATCAACGTGAATTGTCTGCCCACCGAAATTCGACCGTCGCTCCGTGGAGCGGGCTGCGCTTCCGATCCTTCTGACCCGGAAAATTCGCTATTGGCGACAGAAACAGTGTTCATCGTGTTCACAAATTACGATCCGCCACCAATTCGATTCCGAGGTCTTACTGAGAACTGAAAAAGGAGCTGAGAACTTTTCTAATCGATTCATCACAATCGCGCAGTGTGCCCCGTCACATCCATCCAACCCGCCGTGCGCGAAAATGCGAATTGACGTGTGTCAGCGACATGCGCCCGAACCTGGTCTCAGCGCTCTTTGACAACCTAAAATTAGGACCAAAGTTGCACCAACCCCTCTCGTGGCACCCCCGGCAAACCCACGCCAATCGGTAAAATAGAGAATTAACTCCTTAGTCCTCAATACTTTAGACTTAAGTCATTATTGGTCAATACTTTACGCAAAATCGTGGGGGGGGGGGGGGGTACAAAATCATAAGACTCAGACCCGCCACTACCGCTTCACAAACAGCGCCGCCAGTTGGTCCTGATAAACCAGATCAAATCGCGGATCGGACATCAGCAAACCAGCCAACGGTTGGCTCTTCTGCAACAGCACCACGCCCGCCTCGCTTAAATAAGGGTCGCTCGCATACGACTCGCCGCCTCGCTCCGTATTAAAGAAAAGTAGATCGAGATCATCGCCATACAAATCGTTCCGCCCGTCGATCGCTACCGGATAATTCGGCATATACCAGGTAAGAAATCCGCCCCAGTCAAGCGAGTTGTAAAGCGGTCCCGGAGCCGGATGCTGCCGCAGATAATTCAGCGCCTTCACCGGATACATGCTGCTGATCGCACGATCGAATCCGCGCTGGTTGAAATCCGCATCGCGCGCCACCAGCAACAGCGCCACGCCGACGAAAGCCGCGAGCCCGAATTTTTCCATCCAGCTTTCGCCTCCACGCCACTTGGCTTCAGGCACAGGAAAATCGGCGATGCAAGCCGCTGCCGAAATACAAATGAACCACGAGTCGCGCATCGTGCGGTAAGAAACCACGCTCGCGACAATCAGTAACAGCAGCTTGAACGGATCGATTTTTTTCCGCCATCCCAGCGCGAAAAATCCCGCTCCCGTCAAAAGCAATTGCACGTAATGGCTGCCCGCGCGAAAGTTTATCGCCTGCAACTCCCGAATCATCATGTAAGGAACTTGCGCCTTTGAGTACTCAACCATCACCACATATAAGTGATACGAGTAAGGCCCGATGCAGGTAGCCACAAAACACGCGGCGAAAATCGCTCCCAGCGTGGCCATAGGCAAAGTCGCAGGCAGCACGGATTCTGCGGTAATTCCAAGTCTCGCAGCGACAAACTGCAAAAGGTTCACCCCAAACAGCAGACCAACCAGAAACAGCCCATAAAGAAACTGAATATGCAGATTCGCCCACAGCAGAAATAAAGGAGGAAGCCAATACAGCAGTTGCACGCGCCCCGAACGATTCGCTTCCAGCAGAAGCGTAAGCGTAATCGTAAACAGCGTCATCGAAAAAAACACAGGACGCGGCATCAGGTTATAGAGAAACGCCGAACAAGTGAACCCAGCAATTGCGCAAGCCCACCAGAAGCGGCCTGAGAGTCGCCGCGCCATCCAGAAAATGCTGTAAGCGACCGCCAGTGTCAGCAGGATCCCGTAAACGCCAATGCCCGCAAGTCCAAACCAGCGGTAAGCAAAAGAGAGCAGAACCTCATATCCCCAACTGTAAGCGACCCAAGGACGCGCCGCAGCCGTGCGCGAGAGAATGCCAGTGTGAGGAACGGCATGATGCTCGACGATCCAGTCGCCGACCTTCAAATGCCACCAGATATCCAGATCAAGAACGCAGAACTTCAGGTACAGCGCCCGAGCCGCAACCGAAGTCAGCAATCCAGCCAGAACCAGTAACTGAAAGGGTCTCCGGTCGAATAATCCGCTTAACTCCTCCCGAGCGCTCATTGCGATTGGACGGTCAACCCCGCAATCGTAATCGTCACCGGATTCGGCTGCGACGAAGTCGTTCCCTGAACCTTGACGTTATAAGTTCCAAGTTCCGGATTCATGGGAGCAGAATTCCCTCCACCACCACACGCATTCAGCAGGACCAGAACCAGGCACAGCCCAACCAGCCACAGCCAAACGTATCGCTTGTTGCGCCGCTGATTGCGGAGTCCGAAGCCAGCAAACAAGATCCCCACCAAAGGCACGAAAGCAAAAGCAAAGTAGAGTCGCGGCCCGCGAGTCCTATCAAGCATCGCAGAACCCGAAGGCACCGCAATGGTCAGCGTAAACGGAACTGCTTGAGCACCTGGTGTAATCGTCGTGATTGGCGTGCCCGACTGCGAAGCAAAACTGCAGGTAGCATTCTTTGGCAATGTACTCGTCAAACAGGAAAGCGTAACTGCCCCTCCGTTCCAGCCCGGATTCTCATTCAGCAGCAGCGAATAGGTAGCCGATTGTCCCGGAGAAATAGTTTGTGGTGCAGGCTCAGCCGCAGCCGGAGCTTGCACGATCGTCACCGTAGTCGTGCCAACCGCATTCGACGCCTGTTGCGAGTAAGCCGCGACGGTAACCGTTGCCGGAGATGGCACGCTGTCAGGCGCAGTGTAAAGACCTGTAGCGTCGATGGTTCCATAGGTGGAGTTGCCGCCCGCTACTCCCTCCGCGAACCAGTTCACTGCCTGGTTCGTTGTCCCAGTCACAGTGGCAGAGAATTGTTGCATAGAGCTTTGCAGGGAAGAACTCGTATAGATCTGAATGTTGGTAGGACTCACCGTGACCGTGATGCTTCCATTCGACGCCACAATCGTTGCCTGCGCCGATCCCGAAGTCGTGCCATCGGCCTGCGACAGCGCGGTAATCGTAACTGTCGCTGGATTAGGAACCGTCGCTGGCGCCTGAAATAGCCCACTGCTTGAAATCGTACCGACTGTAGAATTACCACCCACAACTCCATTCACCGACCAGGTCACCGCCGTGTTGCTCGTCCCAGTCACAGTCGCCGTATATTGCAACTGTTCGCCCTCTACGACCGATCCCGAAGACGGAGCAACCGTAACGAAGATCGCAGGAACCAGTTCGCGGATCCGCTGGTTGTTCGTGTCGGCGATCAACAGATCGCCAGCCGCGTTGCCTGATAATCCATATGGGAAGTAAAGCTCGGCACTGGTTCCTTGCCCGCCATCTCCCATGAAACCCGGACTCAGCGGAGTTCCCGCCACGGTCTGAATGAACCAGCTATTGGCCGCCACGATCTCCCGAATCACCTGATTGCTCGTATCCGCGATGAAGACATCTCCCGACGTATCGACGTACACACCATTTGGAACGTTCAGCAACGCACTAGTCGCCAGACCGCCATCGCCAGAGAAGCCCGCATCGCCGCTTCCCGCAAGCGAAGCAATGTATGTCGGCGGAATCGTAACCCCAGCAACCGTAACTGTCTGCGTTGTGCTCAGGTTGACAGCGCGAATGCGGTTATCAAAACTATCCGCAATATAGACGTTTTCCGAGAGGTCCACGAACACGCTGACCGGGAAGGCAAGTTGCGCGCTGGTAGCGGCTCCGCCATCGCCGCACGGATTCGTCGGTTGAGCAGGCGTAGTACATACCTTGCCATCGCCCGCCACAGTGTTGATCACGCCGCTCGACGCCGTCACCTCGCGAATGACGGAATTGCTGGTGTCCGCGATAAAAATGTTCCCCGCGCTGTCGACAACGACGCCATAAGGACCATTAAGCTGCGCACTCGTGGCAGCGCCGCCGTCGCCTGTGTAGCCCGCTCCCAGGATGAAATTGCCAGCTACAGTCTGAATATCGCCAGTCGATGCCACCACTTCACGAATCACGGAATTATTCGTATCGGCGATAAAAATATTTCCCGCACTGTCGACGAAGACGCCTTCGGGACTATCAAGCTGCGCACTTGTGGCGATATTGCCGTCGCCAGAGTATCCAGGCCCCAGAATGGCGCTGCCGGCTACGGTCTGAATGTCGCCCGTGGTCGCTGAAACTTCCCGAATTACCGAATTGGCCGAGTCAGCGATGAAAATGTCTCCCAAGCCGTCCACGAAGACGCCTGCCGGATAATTCAATTCGGCATCAATGGGCGTTCCTCCATCGCCTGAAAAAGCCAACGTGTTATTGCCGATAATTGTCGATATGTCGCTGGTCGAAGCTGTTACCTCGCGGATCACAAAGTTGTCCGTGTCGGCTATGAAGATGTTTTCTGAGCTGTCAACGAATATGTTGCTCGGATTATCCAGTTGAGCACCCGTCGCCAAACCCCCGTCGCCGGAATAACCAGCACCTAACGCATTATTTCCTGCTACGGTTGCAATGTTCCCAGCAAGCGTGAATTCGCGAATCACAGAATTATAGGTATCCGCAACAAAGATATTTTCTGAACCATCGACGAACACCCCTGATGGCAGACAGAGTTGTGCTGCCGTAGCCAAGGCGCCATCGCCAGAATAATTACAAACGTCGTTCCATTCGTAATAAACCCCAGCCACAGTTTGAATGTCGTGGTTCGCTGTGGTCACTTCACGAATGACTGAGTTGAAAGTATCCGCAATAAAGATATTTCCCGACCCGTCGAGGAAAACACCTTCAGGAAGACCAAGTTGTGCGCTCGTAGCCAATTGGCCGTCGCCAGAATAGCCAGGAGAGCCCGGTGTTCCGGCCACTGTTTGAATGGTGCCGCCGATCACTTCGCGGATCACCGCATTATCTGTGTCCGCTATAAAAATATCTCCAGAGGCATCCACAAACACGCCGTAAGGGGCGTCCAGTTGCGCCTGGGTCGCGGGCCCGCTGTCGCCGGAATAGCCAGGAGTTCCATTGCCAGCCACGGTTGCGATATCGCCCGGTTGAATCACGACTCCCGCTATCGTCACTGCCTGTGTGCCAGGGTTCACCACACGAATGAGATCATCGCCGCTGTCTGCGATGTAGATATTTCCGGAAGCGTCTACGAACACGCCTTCGGGATGGCTGAGCGCCGCGCTGGTTGCGAGTCCACCATCACCGCATAACGTAGTGGGCGTCAGAGGACAGACGGTCCCGTTTCCGGCCACGATCGTAACGTTGTTCCCGGTGTCGATCTTGAGGATGTGACCCGCGTAGGCGTCCGCGACATAAGTGTTACCCGAACTGTCCCGCGTGACGCTGCCGGCATATCCAATGCTGGCACTAAGCGCTGTCAGATTGTTCGGACCGCCGCCAGCGACTGTACTGATGGCATACTGGGCCAGCAAGAACTCTGGCGCCAACAAGAACGCTGCCAAGGCCATTGCAACCTGCGCAATTAATTTGGGGGAGCGCATGATTATTTCGCCTCCTGGCCAGAAATACGGTCCAGTCGGACCACCGTCTTGCCGTTCGCACCGCCCGAGCCCGCCATCTCCAGAACGAATCTCGGCCGCGAGCCCTTTTGCCACAACTGGTATTCCGATCGCGGGATAGTGAATTCTTGTGTAAGCTCCCCTGCCCCATGCGCGCGGAGAGCGACAGAGCAGGCATGCATTCCGCCCTTTTCCGGGTGAGAAAAATCCCAAAGAATTATTTTCTGAATCAAAAGATCAGAGGACCCGTGGTTCGTCAGATGGATCCGTATTCGAATCTGTGCCTGGGAACCGAGGGCGGTCGAGTGCAATACCTCATAAGAACCGGAAACCAGAGGACCGTTATTGGCTGATGCCGTTTGCATCCAAAGTGCAAACAAGGCAACGACCGCAAGGTATCGCTTGCAGACGCGTACGAAGTTGTCGCTCATGTGAACCTACCTTCCTTCAAGGGCAGCTTCGATGGCTGGCCTCCAACCGAAGAAACCTGCCTAGGCAGTGCTTGCCGCTTTTCTTACCGGAACCCTGCTTTCCACTTCCGCTCCCTGCTCACCCGCGGCGCCTGCCTCGTGATATTCAGCGTCCTGATTCACTGCCCAGACGTCATACTTGCGCTCCCCCGCGAGGATGTTCTTCGCAGTAAGCATTGCCGTCATCATGGCATGATCCTGATTGTTGTACTTGTGCATGCCATTGCGGCCGACCAAGTGGAGCGTCGGATAGCTTTCGTCCAAGGCTTTCCGAATCGTACTTACGTGCTGCTGATATGCGTCGTCATAAACCGGATACGCTTTGGGCTGGCGGATGACGCAGCCGTCAACCACGTCCGCACTGGCTGCGAGATTTACCTTTTGAATTTCCTGCTTCGCCAGTTTGATCAACTCGCTGTCTTGCGTGGTCCAGAGTCCATCGCCCTCGAAGCAAAAATATTCGAGACCATAGGAACAGTAGCCGGGATCTGGCACCATCTCCGGCGACCACGACTTATAATTTTGCACTCGACCTACTTGAACGCTGGGATCGTGGATGTAGATCCAGTTGTCGGTGAAACGGCCGCGATCATGCACGATCAGCCCAACTGTCAGGAAGTCGCGATAGCGCAAAGAGCGCGCTGCCTGGAGTGCGGCTGCGGGCAGTTGAGGTTCGATCTGAGCCACTAATTCGCGGATGGGCATGGACGAAACTACATGTTCCGCCCGATATTCTTCCGCACCGCCATCGGCATTGCGCGTAGTCACGACCCAGAGATTGCTGGCTGAGTCGAACCGGCAACCTGTCACTTTCCGACCCATCATTACAATGCCGCCGAACTTGCGGATCTTTTCCGCACAGGCTTCCCACATCATGCCCGGCCCCAGTCGCGGATAGCGGAAGGTGTCGATCAGCGTCTTCACAATCTGCTTCCGGTCTTTGGGCTTCTTGGTGAAGAACGCGTGCTTCAAAGCAGAAGCCAGCGATAGTCCTTTGATCCGTTGCGCCGCCCAATCAGCCGAGATTTCGTTGCAGCTCATCCCCCAGACCTTCTCGGTGTAGGTTTTGAAGAAGATCCGGAACAACCGCTTACCGAACTGGTTGGAGACCCACTGTTCGAAAGTTTTGGGATTGCGTACAGGATTGATTTTCGCCGCCGCAAACGACAGCATGCATAGCGTCGATTCGATCAATCCCAGCTTCGACAGCGCCTCGAACGGCTTCAAGGGATAGGTGTAGAACTGGCCGCGGTAGTAAATGCGCGACGACCGCGGACGATCGAGCATGTTCTCGCCGTCCACCTCCGTCCAGAAATCCTCCACCTCGCGGGACTTCGAGAAAAAGCGATGCCCTCCGATATCGAAGCGAAAGTCCTTGTAATTGACGGTTCTAGAGATTCCGCCGACGTATTTCGGGTCGCTCTCGAGAACGACAACCGGAGCCTGCTGCTTCGACAGCTCGTAGGCGGCAGTCAGGCCGGCCGGTCCAGCGCCGATGATTGCCGCCTTGAAGATCGTTTGTTCCATTGCGTCTTTGCCGTCCCCTCGTAACCGAATGGCAATCGTCATGCCAACCCACGGCCACAGTCAAGTGCAAGATGCACAAAGGTTTCAACCATCAAGACGTTGGGGAACGGCACCTGGGAGAAGAGGCAAAACCCACCTTGCCTGAGGAGAAAAACCCGCTTCGGTCTTGCAAATCACGGTTACCACCCCACTCATCCTGAAATCAAGAGTCCGTAGCGTCGGAAAATGAGTCACTGGTTTTGACGACTATAGTCACTCAGAGCTGAGAGCGTATCTGTGTCTCATCCCATTCACACCGTTTGGAACTACCGAACGAAGTTCCCTGTTCCCGGTGAACATACTATGACAGCGGCTTGGCTTGCGTACCAGGTTTGACCCCAGAGTGTTTTTTCGCCTGTGCCATCAATTCCAGAACCTTGGCTCTGCCTTCGTAGTTCGGGTTCGTGTCGAGCAACTTTTGCCACGTGGCAACCGCTTTGTCGATATCCATCTTGCCCTGCCACTCGACGACGCCGAGATTGAACAAGGTGTTGGCCTTGTTCGGCTCGTAAGTGAGCGATTTCTGGAACTCTGCGATGGCGCCATCGGCGTTGCCCGTATACCAAATAGCGGTCGCCATATCGGTACGAACGCCTGTGTTGGCTGGCTCAATTTTCAGTGCACGCTGGTAATAATCGATGGCTGTGGGGTACTGCTGGGCATCGTAATAGACATTCCCGACGTTTTCGATAAGCCCGGCGTTGTTCGGATCAGCCTTGAGCTTTTCGATGAGCGGCGCAGCTTGTGTGTCGGCCATTTTCTGCATTTCAGCCGGGGTCGGAGCCTGCGCGCCAGGATTTGCATTCCCCATCGCCGGAGCCGATGGGCTCGCCGCCTCGGTCACAGCGGCCGCGGCCGGACTCTGCGACCCGCGGATGAACCACCCGCCGGCAATTCCCACCAGCAGGCAGATGACCGCCAACACATAAGCCTGCACGCTTGTCCATTGATCGCTAGAAGTAGAGCCCTGGGAAGTAGAGACTTGATTTGTATCCGTCATTGCTGAATGCTCCTTCAACTCAATTTGTTTTATCTTGTTTTGTCGGCGAAATCCGCCCGCGAGGCGCGTTCCACTGCGGTAGAGCGTTAGCTCTTACCCTGCATCTGAACGTCCGCCATTAATTTCTGCACTTGGGCTTTGCGGTCTGGGCTCAGTTGCGGATTCGACTTCAACAACTGCTGCCAAGCCGCTATCGCTCCCTTGCTGTCCTGTTTTGCCTGCCATTTGATCATGCCCAGATTAAAGAGCGAATTGGCGTCCTTGGGATCGTATTCCAGCGCCTTCTGCAGTTGGCTGATCGCCCCATCCACATCACCGTCATAGTACAGGCTTGATGCCAGTTGAGTACGAACCGCAATATTTCTTGGATCGGCTTGTACTGCCTTCTCGTAGTAACCGGCCGCGTCCTTGAATTGGTGGGTGGCCTCGTAGATGTTGCCCACCTGTAGCAACAGAGCGCTGTTAGCCGGATCGCTCTTTAGTTTTTCGAGCAGCGGCGCTGCCTTCGTATCGGCCATCTTTTTCATCTGATCGAGCGTGGGCATCTGGCCGCCCTTTGCACCCATTGCTGCCTGTTGAGTTTGGCTTGCTTCTGCTACAGGGGGCGCGGGAGATTGGGATCCGCGGAAAAGGTAGCCGATGGCTAAGCCCACCACCAGGCAAACCACCGCCATCGCGTAAACCTGTGTCCCTTTCCAGGCTGATCCGCTAGTTCCCGCTGACTTCATTACATTCCTTCTCCTTCAAGCTTGAGTAGACCTTGTGAAAACTTCTGGCACATGGCTCTACTGAGTCTGCCTTGCTAACTAACCTTAATAGTCGCAGTATAGGAGGGTAGCATTCTGCGTCACAGAGAATGTGACGAGATACATGAATAAAGGGACATGAGAACGCAGGTGAGTACGATCGTTGATAAGCTACAACTTTGTGCCAAGTAAACATCCGCCAAGAGAAGTAAAGAAGGAAGGGGAGGTGTACAACGGAGCACGGGGAAACAAGTGACTCCGTATAGGAATAAAAACGAAGTGTGAAAGAGAGTTTGGTCATCTTGTGCAACTACTTCAATTTGGCATTCGTCGTATTCATCCTTCAGTCTGCCTAGCACATGTTCAATTTGTTCGATCTCTACACAGGTGAGTCCGTTCATTGGATGGCATTCCACATGCCACAAG
This sequence comes from uncultured Acidobacteriaceae bacterium, assembly GCA_963696275.1. Lineage (GTDB taxonomy): Bacteria > Acidobacteriota > Terriglobia > Terriglobales > Acidobacteriaceae > Acidiflorens. The sequence continues at coordinate 68,464 of CAVOJQ010000002.1, forward strand.
TAAAATCCGCGAAAACTAAATTCTGACATGTTTTGCAGCATTTGGCGCGGAAGATCCCCTAGAAATTGCTGTTGGAATGAGGTGTTGATTTTTTCTTGGGGAGCTTTCGCTGATGCCGCGGCCGTCATGAACGGTGGTTTTTGCGCCCTCGGTGCGGTATCGCTCTGGCTATATAAGCCATGTGGTTTCTTCAATTTCTATCTCGGGCTTGGAATCTGCTTTTGGTACTTGGCATTTTTTCTCTCTGGTGGATGGCGGGTTGAATTCTGCTTACGTCGCTGCTTCTCTTAGCTTTTTTTTTTTTTTTTTTTTTTTTTTTTTTTTTTTTTTTTTTTTTTTTTTTTTTTTTTTTTTTTTTTTTTTTTTTTTTTTTTTTTTTTTTTTTTTTTTTTTTTTTTTTTTTTTTTTTTTTTTTTAGTCCTTACCTTCTGACTGTATGAAGGCTTCAGGGCAGCATATCGATTGTCTACATGTCGATTTTTTTTTTTTTTTTTTTTTTTTTTTTTTTTTTTTTTTTTTTTTTTTTTTTTTTTCCATCTACCTGTTTTCAGCATAGTTGCGAAAAAAAAAAAAAGATGCGAACCCGTTTCATCATGATTCCACATATGCACACAGATAAAATCTATTTTTTTTTTTTTAAAAAAAAACGTAGGAAGAATATTGGAGAAAAAATAGTAGAAGAAATAAAGAGATAAATAGAGATTGTCGCTCGCACAAGCGCGCGGAATTCCATCTCCTGTTTTCAGCGTTGCGCGGAAGAATCCCCTGGAATGTGTTGAAGAAATGGGGATTCGAGCCTTTCCGCTCAGCCGCCCGCGGATTTTGCTGTATTTATTTTTTTTTTTATTTTTTTAATTTAATTTTTATATTTTTTTTTTTTTTTTATTTTTTTTATGATAAGTAAACCCGCAGTATCCCGGCGCAAACCTAACCTCATAGTCCTTACCTTACTGACGTAAAGGCTTCAGGGCAGCATACGATGTCACAGTCATTAATAAAAAAAAAAAAAAAAAAAAAAAAAAAAAAAAAAAAAAAAAAAAGAAAAAGGAATGTGACGTAGATCACACAGTCCAGAAAATTGAGATAAATCTTCCAACGCTGCGAGGCTAATTCGATATCAACGAGAGGCGTCCGGAACCTGCAACGCAGCAGCGCGTTGCCGCGCCTCGGCAGCCAACTGCAACTCTCCAGTCGCTTCGTATAGTTTTGCAAGTCTGTTCCAGCGACTCGCCACACCCGGGGTTCTCCTGGTAGCTTCCTGTTGGAAAGCGATCGCCTGAGGCCAATGTCCGAGAAGCCTATGCGCTTCGGATCTGCCTTCGGCAATCTCTGCGTAGAGTTCAGGGGCCAGTGATTCGGCGCCTTTGCGGAAGGGGCTGCTTTTCTCGGCATCAGTAAACGCAACCAGCGCTTGCTCGGGGTGATTCAGTGCAATTTGGAGTTTTCCAAGTGTCATGTACATGTTGAGCGGCTTAGTGGACTCTCTCGCAGCCTGCTCGATGGCTTGGGCCGCCTCGAGGTTGCGGCCCTCGGTGGCGTAGAGCAATCCGAGAGAGTACAAGGCACCACCATTTTCATTAAGTGCAATCGAAGCGCGATACTGCTGCTCTGCTTCGGAGTAACTTCTCTCCCGTTGAAACAAAGACGCGAGCAGCAAATGGACACTGGGGGATTCGGGATAGAGTGCGGAGGCACTGCGCAACGACCGTTCGGATTCTCGGTCGCGTTGCAATGCCAAGAGCAGCGCTCCGGAATTCAGATAAAAGTCGTAGAGCACCGGGCGCGAAGCCGCGGCAGGCGGCGCCAGCGGTAGTGTCCAGCAATCGATCTGTAAGCGGTCGATCCACGGGCGATTTTGCGGCGTGTTGCGCAGAAACACCAGCGAGACATCATCCATATAAACTGGACGCCACGTTGCGCTCTGACAGAAGGAGAACGGATCCATCTTCTGCAACCCGCGGAATCCGGAAGTCGCGACCAAGAGAACATTTAGGTTCCACCGGTCCGCTTCGATCCGCCATAATTGCGAATCCGGGCCCTCGACGTAAAGTTTGAGTTGTTCCGCAACGAGATCAGGGCTGAGGCGATCTCCTCGTCCATCGATGAAGTCGGGGTACTCCGGACCTAGACTAAAAGCCGCATAACCGCCCAGCGCATACTCCTCAAAAATATTTCCCGGCAACTGTTCGCGCCGAATGAAAGCCGCAGCGCGCTCCGGAAACCACGACGATTCTCCCGCGCCAAACCTCCAATCCGCATTGAAGACGACGTAGGTGCGGCTCGAAACAAAGTCGACGATATGCAACAGCGCAACGCCACAAAGGACAAGCGTAAAGAGTGTGGCGATGCCCTCGGATATGCGTCCCCGTCCCCGTGTAGTCTCCTCAACCTCTTTTCCCGACTCTTGCCTCGCCTCGGCGGTTGAACTCATTCTGCTGTTACTAAAAATAATGAAGATTTCGCTGAGTAGGGCGCCCCCAAGTGTGGTGATTGTAATGACAAATAACGCCATGTAGCGCGCATGAGCCAGTCCCAAATAGAGAGCGCCCAACGTAATGAACGCGCCGCCCGGCTGCCGTTTCCAGAAGAAAAGCCCCACTAAAATGACCGCAACCAACAGCAGCCACGTCAAGCCACTCTCCATGTGCCGGACGTCGACCAGTTGGTACAGCAACGAGCGTGAAACCGGCACGCCCTGGAACTCGCCGATGAAACTATTGCTATTAAGCCTTCCTTCGGGCGGGGCCGCGACTCCAGACAAGGTAAGTGAAGCAAGATAAATCTTAGGGCCCCACGGATTCACCAAGGTGACCGCGAAGCACGCTACGAGCCACGGCCAGATCCGTCGTAGACGCAGACGGACATCCTGTCGGCGCTCCGCAAACAGAAAATTCGCCGCCTCGGTCAGCAGGTAGGCGCCGATGGCCGCAAGTCCAGCGATAAAACCGGGGTGCAGGTTAACCCAAAACAACATAACCACGGGCAGTAGCCATGGCCGGGACGGTTTTCCCCGTTGGTAACCCCAAAGTTCGCCGAGAAAGAGGGCGAAAAAGACAGTACTGAAAAGGTCGGCCCGAGGAGCCGTCCGCGCAGCAATTGACTGCACAGCGAGCATCGCCAAGACCGCGCTCCCGAGATCTCGACGGCGAACCAGGTAAGCCACAACCGCCAAACAAGCCAGCGCGCAAAACCAACTCAGACCGGCATAGCCAAATGCGCAGTACGTCAAATAAAACAGCACCCCTGCAAACGGCGGATAGACCCAGGGCTTTCCCGCCGAAGTAAACGATAGAACATCAGTACTGGGAATCTGGTGGTGCTGAACTACATAGCGTCCGGTGGCAAGTTGCCAGCCCATGTCCTCGTCAGCAACTGTGTGCAAGCCGGCGCACAAAGCGCTGATCAGCACCAGCAAAATGAAAATTGACTCGACGAGCGGAAAGGTCTTCTCGGGAAAACTCCCATACTTTAAGCTAATTCCTTTAAGCTAACTTCCTTTAAGCTAACTTCCTATGAATGCGAACAAACTCAGATGATATCGCACCAGGAGTTCAACAGATTCAACCACGTTGCAGTGACCATGCGTCGCTATTCTGACGAGCGAAACCAAAACTGGTGGAGAGCGCAAATGGATCGAAAAGCTTCCCTTCGGAGCGATCGAATTTCCCAGTTCCAACGATTCGCAGGCCGTATGAACCAAGGTCCATTTTGGGTTTGGTTTCTTGACTTGGTAAATCAGCATCGCGGATTACCGCTACTCGTTTACCATCCGAGAAGGCCGAGATTTCGACATATGATTCGTCGGATAGTACCCTATTCCGAAGTCAGATGAGAATCCAAAATGCCTCAACCGATTAAGGTTTGTGCGGAATGAGTGTAGACCCCCTTCCTCCTGCCTCCGATAGAAACCGAACCTGGTCAACACGCACGGCAGACTGGTTTCAGGAGAGGCCCTGGTTCTTAATTCTTTCGGCGGTTGCCTTAACCTACGCCTTCCTTGCGGGCTTGCGGACCGTCAGTGACTACGACATATTCTGGCAACTGGCAACTGGACGTTGGGTTGCCCAACATCACACGACCTTCTCGACCGATGTTTTCTCCTACACCGCGCAGGGTCAGCCATGGATCTACCCGGTGGGATCAGGACTGCTCTTCTATGCTGCGTTTCTCCTTGGAGGATACGGTCTGCTTTCATGGTTGGGAGCCTTCGCATGCGCCGGCACCATTGCTTTACTACTTCGGCGTGGTTCCGCGATCACCGCTGCGCTCGCCATCATCGCTGTTTCAGCAATCGCGGCCCGCACCGCTCCTCGCGCCGACATGTTCACAGTTGTCCTGTTCGCTGCTTTCCTCAGCATCCTCTGGGAACAGCACGAAAACGGCAAGGGCGAACTGTGGCTCTTGCCGTTTTTGATGGTGGCTTGGGTAAACCTGCATCTCGGCTTCCTAGCTGGACTGGCACTGACTGGTCTCTACGCCGCAGCGGAAGCAATCCTGTTGCTCGACGGGAAACAGAGGCAACGCACCAAGGCGCGTCTCAAGGCCGCGCTTCCCTGGCTAGTGGCCACGTTGTTCGCAACCCTAGTGAATCCCTGGGGATGGGGTATCTACGGCGCGATCCTCCGGCAGGAAGCCGCAATGTCCATCCACTCCGAGCGCATCACGGAGTGGGCCCGCATTTCGATCACATCGGCGAGTGTGCAACAGGCTCTGTCCCTTCGCGATCCGGCGAGTGCGGGCGAGTGGTTGTTATTGGCTGGTGCCGTCATTGCGATTGTGGCTGTGTTTCGCCGACAATGGTCGGCCGCCTTGTTACTCGCGGGCACGGTCTGGATGGCGATGCAGCATGTTCGCTTCCTGGCGTTGTTGGCGTGCGTTGTCGTGGTCGTGGGAGGCGCAGTCCTAACTCCGGTGCTGGAGGCCGCAGGGTCGCGGATCCGCGATAGGCGGCTGTATACCATTCTGGGGGGAGGCGTAGCCGCGGCGCTCATCCTGCTTGCCGGGCTCCGCTCGATTGACCTCGTCAGCAATCGCTATTACCGGACAGGCACCGAAATCAATTCCTTCGGCTCGGGTCTCTCGTGGTGGTTCCCGGAGGGCGCGATGGCCTTCATTGAGCGCGAACACTTGCCTCGTGAAGTCTCTAACAGCTATGAAGCAGGTGGCTTCCTGATTTGGAGGCTTGGGTCCAGCTATCGCGACTACATTGACGGACGCGCCATTCCCTTTGGCCCGGAGTTGTTCAGTCATCTGCAGCAGATACTACAGTCACCGCCCGATTCACCGGGGTGGCGGAACGAGGCCGATGCCCTCGGCATTAACACGGTTGTATTGTCGCTCGCGCGCTACAACGGGTTGAAGTTCGTTGGATCCGTGCTTCCGCAATACTGCAATAGCGAAACCTGGCGCCCCGTGTACCTTGACGAAGTTTCCGCGGTCTTTGTGCGTCGACTGCCGCAGACGCAGGCATTGATCGAACAATTTCAGGTCGATTGCGCAACCGCGCCGCTTCCCCCGGCTGCTACTTCCCGCAATCAGGAGGCGGAATTCAACCACTGGGCCAATGCCGCTTCCGTGCTCCTCGCTCTTCACCGCAACCAGGAGGCTGCGGCTGCCAGTGCTCGGGCACTGTCCCTCTTCAGCGATAGCGCGGCGCTTTGGTACATTCGCGGACAGGCTCTGCTGTTGACGGACCACCCTCGCGAAGCAGAACTGGCACTGCTTCAATCCGCTGCGCTCGAGGTCAATGTAGCTACCTGGTACCAGCTTGCAGATCTCTATCGCAAGGAGCGTCGTTTCCCTGCTGCCATCGACGCCTTGGAGCGGCTGACGGTGATCTCGCCCAATCCGGCAGAAATTATGATGGCGCTCGGCTACACCTATCTCGAATCGGGACGTCCCAAGGACGCTCTGGAAGCATTCGACAGAACCGAGAAAGCGCTGCCCCCGGACAACCATCAGGCCCTGGCCGAAGTGAACAACGGCAGGGCACTCGCATGGAACATGGTCGGCAATTTGGGGAAGGCAACCCTTTTTGAAGAGAGGGCCACTGCCCTCGCGCCTCAGACCGTAAACTACTGGAACCAACTGGCGCAGTTCTACGATCTTCAGGGACGAACAATAGATGCTCAGAAGGCCCGCGAACAAGCCGCAGGGCTCATCAGCGGCCGGGAACCGTAATTAGATTTCTTGGCGATCAAGTGCTTACGCGGACTTGCTATTTGTTTAGCGACTCCCCCCCCGCCTGATCGGACGCCTGTCGCAGCAGCGACAATGCGCTCGAGTTGTGGGGGTCGATCTGCAGCGCTGCCGTGAATTCTTGTTCCGCAGTTCTATAGTCCCTTAACTCCATAAGGATCTCGCCAGAATTGATCAAACAGGAGAGCGCCATGTCGCTGCTGTCAGTCGAACGTCCGGTAAGCTGATACTGTTCCAAAGCTTTTTGAAGTTGATGTCTGGAGAACAGAATTTCGGCCATATTGTAATGACAATCTGCGAGATTCGGATCTAGAGCGCAAGCTTTGCTATAGTGCTGAAATGCATCGTCAGCCCGGCCGGCAGTTAGCAGCGCATCGGCAAAAAGCTCTTCGAGCATCCAATCTGGCCTGCCAGCAACAGCACGCGCCTGCGTCATCAAGGTCAATCCATTTTGCCAGTATTGCAAGTAGCGGCTAGTGGCCATCGACAGTGCCACGATGAGGCATAGTGCAGTCGAAACCCGTATGCCCGGATTGATTGCAATCCTCGAAGACACGTCATTCGCGCCCCATACGATAATGAGAAAAAGGCCGATGCATGGAATGTAAGCGTAACGATCGGCCATCGCCTGATGGCCGACTTGGACAATTCCGATAACTGGAATCAGTGTTATGACAAAGAGAAACCAGCCCATTGCGAGATAGCGAACGCGGCGGAAGTACAACACCGCAATAGTGATCGCTCCTAACATGAATGCCGATGTGATGACCTGAGGCCACGGCAAGGAGTGCTCCGGGAGCGGGTAAAAAACGGCCAGATTAATGGGCCAAAACATCTTCCCGACATAGGCCACATACGAAACGACGGCGTTTCCCAAGCGCGCGGTGAGCGGCAGTGAAGATGTTCTTACCATGGCACCGCCAGAACGCTGCGCGACAATTGTCACGGCGGAACTCGCCACGCTCATCAATAACAGTGGCAACTTCTCAATCGATAAGCGCAACCACCTACTTCGAGCTGGTAAATCCCCAAATCGTTCCAATGGCCAGTAGTCGATAAGTAGCAAGACAATCGGGATGCTAACTGCCATGGGCTTGGACATCAGCGCTAGTGAAAAAGTGGCAATGATAACCAGGTACCGATTCCAAGCTGGGCGCCGAACGTACCAGCCATAGACGGCAATCGTTAGGAATGAGAAAAGGGTGCAGAGCAGACTTTTTCTCTCCGCCACCCAGGCGACGGTCTCCACGTTCAGCGGATGCGCGGCAAAGAGCGCGGCCACGAAAAAGCTGCGCCACACTGCGCCAGTGGCCCTTTCCAGGAGGAAAAACAACAATAGTACGTTCCCTGCGTGGAGTACGACGTTGACGAGATGCTGAGGTCCGGAATTAAGACCAAACAGTTGACAATCCGCCATGTGGGAGAGCCACGTGATTGGATGCCAGTTTGCCTCGTGAAAACTAGTGAAAGCCCACACCACATTGCTGAGGCTTAGACCTGTGCTGACATGGATGTTTTTGGTGACATAAGCTCGATCGTCAAACTCGAGGAACTCGTGATGCGTAACCTTTCCATATAAGAGCAAAGTGGCGAGCACGAGCAGTGCGCCTAGCAGTATCGGTTTCTGCCGTAGCTCGTTAATCCATCGTTCAAAGAAGGGGGCGCTCACCATTGACCTGTGTCGTAAAGGATTTGTGTCCATCGTGACCTTAGTCGAACTTGCGCCAATTGCACAGGGTTGGAGCGTTATCGTAAGGCAAGGCCAGGCGGAGTTCCCGCTCCGCGGCGGGCGGGTCGTATTTATGCAAGAGGAAACCGTAATTCAGATGTAAAAGCCGGTCTTGTGGGTTTTGCAGGATGGCCCACTCATATTCGGCGACTATCGCCCGATAGTCGGTTGTTCCTTCGGCCTCGCTTTTCACGCGTAGGACCTCTTCGGAGTGGTTGAGTTGGTTTGTAAACGGAGGCCGCCCCAGCTCTCCGAGAACGAGGCCAGCGACCCGTAAGCGATCATAAGGCGTAAATGCAAGCAGACGCTCACACTCTTTCTGGGAGGCAACATCAGCGCTCACGGCACTGCGCCGTAAGTCGGCCGGCAGCATGCTGTCGACCTGCCGGAAGAGGGCACGCCCAAGCAGGTAGTTCCCACGCGGATTCATATGCACGTGTTCGTAGAAGAGTTCGCTGCCCGGAACCTCATGCGCACTCTCGCCAGCAAAAACGGCGGTCGCATCAACTACGCCGACGCCCGGACCAGTTCCAGCTAGGGCGCGAATAATTTCATTCAATCTGCTATCCGCGCGAAACCGAAGCGTATCAAGATCCTTAGCGCGCACGAAGCGCTCTTTGGCCTCCGCAAAATCACCGAGAGCCCACAGACAACGAGCAATGCGAAACTGGAGTTCGGCATACTGAGGATCGATATCTGCTGCCGAGAGGTATAGCTTCAGGGCCTCAGCGTACGATCCCGCGCTCTCGAAATCAGCACCACGCTGGACTAACTGCTCAAAGGAATGCAGCTCATTTTCTCGAATGCCCTCGCGATGCAGTGAAGCGAACGGAGCACAATCCTTTAAGTTCGCAGCTGCTGTGCTGATCACGACTTGAGCTCCCGAGCGGCGGGCGACTGCGACGATATCGCGCAAGTTGGTTGCGAAATTCTCATACACAGGCCTCATCTGTGGGGAATCGGCGCGGACCTGCCGGTCTAGAAACATTTCCATGCCACGCCACCCGGGCGTGTTCTTCTGGCTGGCACTAGTGACCTTCCCAACGAGCTGACCCAACCTGGTGGAATTGAGGAAGATTCGGGCGCGGATGGCGGGCAGGCTCAAGTCCCACGGAGTTAACACCGTTCCTGGACCAAAAGGGCCGACAACTTCGGTGTTGCCAGCGTAGATGATAAAAAGGTCGGGCTGGTAGTGTACCAAGTCCTTTACCATGGGCAGCAACGCATGCGAGTTGATAGCGGTAATGCCGGTATTGATAACCTCGAACTTTTCCGACGGGTAGTGCTCCCGGAGCATCGTCTCCAGGTATCTGCCAAATCCGTAGGTGGGATCGGGATCCCCAAAGGCGACCGATTCGCCCAACACAAAAATCCTGTAGGTTCCCGGCGGCTTTCTTGCGGGAATCACGAACGGTCGCGGTGCCCGGGACATGCCCGGCGGGAAAAAGGGCGCGGCGAAAAACTGGTTGTCGCAATAAGCAGACTGGCCATGGTCTGTGCAGGGGCGCGTCGTGCTGGTTGAAGTTCCAACTCCGCAGATGCGCAGTGCTACCTCTGCGACCGCGAGCAGTAACACCGGTGCCAGAATAGTAGTCGCCGAGACGGCCAACCACAGGCGCCAGCGACGGCCGCGAGGCTTCGGGACTGCCTCCGTGATTTGCGGGTCTAAAGCTAGAGTCATTACTGTTCTCGGCACGGCACTACCTTTGACGGTAGTCGTGATATTTAGGATATTCTCTGCTTTTTTGTTTGTCGTTTTGCTGCGTAGAAGGACCTCAACCCTCCCACCGGGGTCAACTGGCAATCCGCATGCCATTGTTCGCAGTTGACTAAGTTATTGTTAATCAACGTGTTCAGCGCGAGCCCAGATGACATTGCGGCACTCACCCAAGGGTCAAAACACGCGCTCTGTGAGGCGAAACGCTCGATTTCGAATTGGCTGCCGGGCGGAAATCTGAAGGCAGGATCTTGCGCTTCTTTTGTGGATACGACGGCTAGTGGCGATAGCTAACTTGCTCCCGTCGCGGCCGTGAAATGGGCTTCCCAGTATTCACGCCGGGCGATGAGAAGTGGAATCAACATCGATGCCGGACAAGTCTTAAAAATTGCCATACATCATCTGCGCGGCGCTCGGGCCTCGCGACAGGGTGACAATCCAGACGAAAAGCAGGGTCAGCACATAGAGCGGCGGGAGCCAGAACCATCGCCAACGGGCCAATAGCACCGCCGGTCCGCTGCATGAGCCTGCTGGCGCGGATTGAGCGTCATCCCCTTCCGTCGAATGGCGGCTGAGCCCGTCGATGGTGAACAGCACAATCGCGTAGCCCACGGCTAGCGCGAGAACCAGCAAGTAGAGACTGCCGGTCAGAAGGTGGACCCGATAGGTTGATGGCGACAGAATCGCCGCCAGCATTTGACGCGCTTGGTGCAGAGAGTTGGCACGGAAGAAAATCCATCCTAGACTTACGAAACTGATCGTGGAAACCCACGAGAGCATAGTCCATGGAATTCTGGGGGGCGTCCAGTCGAACCTGCGCTCCAACCCTTCCACTTGTCGGTGCAAGAGGAGAAGCAACCCGTGATAGGTGCCCCACAAGAGAAACAGGATGCTTGCCCTGTGCCACAATCCAAACAGAACCATGGCAATCAGCAAACTTAGATTTCGCCACCACGCTTCACGGCGCAGGCGCATCATCGGGAAGAAGACGTAGTCGCGAATCCAGAAAGAAAGAGACATATGCCAGCGGGTCCAGAAGATCGACGGGCTAGTCGATTCGAACGGCCGGGCGAAATTTTCGGGGATGGTAAAGCCTAGCGCCTGGGCTGCACCAATGGCGATGTGCGAGTACCCAGCGAAGTCGAAGAACAGCTGCAGGCCGTAGCCGAATGCGAGGCACCAGACGTCCGGACCGCTCCAGTTAGCAACGCGATCGAAGCCTGAAATGATGCCATCGCCGGCCAGAATTCCCTGCCCCAACAATTTGCCCAGTTGCATCATGAGCACGCCGGTGGCGATGCGCCGGCACCCACGCGCGATGTCACTCCAGCGCGTGGTGCTCTCTGAACGGATTTGCGGAAGCATCTCGGACAGGCGACAGATTGGCCCGGAGATAGTAACAGGGAAGAAAACCAGATAGAGCGCAAATTCGAAGAATGACGGCTCGAGGTCGTCGCCCTGATAAACGTCAAACAGGTAGCTCATCGCCTGGAAAGTCCAGAACGAAATGCCCAGGGGCAACGCGAGGTGGGCGAAACGCTGCAATGATGAGAATGGGAGACGAACCGCTGCTTCCGGCAGGTACTTAAAGGTACTTAGCAGCGCCAGATTCAGAAAAATTCCGATCGATAGAATTACGCCAGAACGCTTTCCGCGAAGCCATTTTCCTAAAAGATAGTTCATCACCGTGGAGGCAATGAGCACGGCGGCAAACCAGACTCCCCACGTCAGATAGAGCGCATAGCTTGCGATCAGGATGGTAGCCTGCCTGATTGGCCGCGAGCGGACCTTCGCCAAGATCACGGCGCACAGCAGGAATGCCAGAACGTACGAGATGATTCGAAACAAATTTCCTCCCCGCGCGTTTGAGATCGAGTTGACTGCCAGCGCTGCAACGTCTTGTGGCGAATTCTATTCGAGGCCGGCGAGGCAAGAATAAATGGGGCGCGCAGGCCGTTACAAGAACACAGATGTGCTCCTGCTGCGCTTTCTCCTACGCTACACTAATGTGTGATCCGATACCGTAATCTCATCGAAGCGCTCGATGCGGCTCCCGGCGAGCGTCCGTTCGTCACGGCTTGGGTCAACGAAGACGAACAAGAGACAGTCACATTTGCCGAGTTCCGCCGTCGCGCCCGTCTGCATGCCGGAGTGCTCCGCGCTAATGGCGTGACCGGCGGGGATCGGGTGATCATCATCGTGCCGCAGGGCATTCTGGCGATGACCGTCTTCGTTGGAGCGATGATGCTCGGCGCGCTACCAGCATTGATCGCTTACCCCAATGACAAGGTCGAGCCCTCCAAGTACCGATTCGGAGTGGCAGGAGTGACGGCCAACCTGAAGGCCAAGGTTGTCGTCATTGACGAAGAGTTTCCCGATGAAATACTCGGGCATGTGTCGCTGGGCGAGGAGACGAGCCTGCTTCGAGTTGGCAACGGCACCGGCCTCTTCGGGCGCGAGGAATTCCTCGCTTCTCCGGATCAATGCGATGGCGTGGCGTTCATCCAGCATTCAGCGGGCACAACTGGACTGCAGAAGGGTGTGGCGCTAACGCACGCCGCCGTATTGCGTCAACTGGCACATCTTTCGGAAGGGCTGAAGATCGACAGTGCGACAGACCGGATTTACAGCTGGCTGCCTCTTTATCATGACATGGGCCTGATCGGCTGCTTCATGCTTCCGATGGCATACCACGTACCAGTAGTCATGCAGTCGCCGCTCGACTGGGTAATGCATCCTGAGACCATGCTGCAGGTCATCAGCGAGCATAAGTGCACGCTCGCGTGGTTGCCTAACTTTGCTTTTCAGTTCGTTCCTCGCCGCACACGGCCGAACCGGCGTGCGCGGTATGATCTGTCTTCTGTTCGTATAATTATCAATTCTGCTGAGCCAGTCCGTACGAGCAGCATGCAGGAATTCCAGAGCGCATTCGCCGCAACTGGACTGAAAGCTAGCGCTCTGCAAAGCTCCTACGGCACGGCGGAGAATGTCCTTGCCATAACTCTGTCGGATATCGATAGACCTTCTGGCCCCTCGCGCATTTGGGCCGATGGCAAAGAGTTTCGGAGTTCGCATCGCGTCGTACCTGTAGCGGAAGGGACCGCGGGTTCGGTCTGCTTCACTTCATCCGGCCGTTTGTTGCCCAATCACGAGATCCGCATCGTGTCAGATACGGGCGCTCCTCTCGGGGAAAGTCAGGCCGGCGAAATTCTTCTTAAGAGCGATTGCTTGTTCGACGGTTATTACAACCGCGCGGACCTCACGGCAAAAGCGATCGTGGATGGTTGGTACTGCACGGGCGATCTGGGCTTCCGTGTGGACGAGGAACTTTATGTGGTCGGAAGGAAGAAGGACCTTATCATCGTTGGCGGGGAAAATCTCTACCCGCAGGATATCGAGGAAATCGCTGCCGGCCACCCCGCCGTCCATGATGGCCGAGTCATCGCGATGGGTGTGTTCAATCCGGATTTAGGGACGGAAGAAATTGTCATAGTTGCAGAGGTGGAGAGCGAAGACTTGCTCGCGAATAGTGTCGAGATCGAGCGGGAGATTCGCGGCCAGGTCATCGCAGCCCTCGGAGCGAGTGTTGGAACAGTTTTTCTGAAGCCCCCAAAGTGGATTGTGAAGAGCACGGCTGGGAAACCGGCACGATCCGCGACCTTCGAGAAGTTACAAAAAGAACATCCGGAACTTAACGCCGAATAAAGGCCGCTGTGTGCATATCTGAGAAGCAAGCGGATTCCTGGAAGGAGAACCAGTAGAGATGACGGAAGAAACAAAACAAATGATCGAATACATCCTCCGGCGAATTCGCAAACCGACGCTGGTGATTGACGAGACCACACCACTCGTCTCGTCCGGGTTGGTGGACTCCATGGCACTTGGAGACGTGGTACTAGAGCTCGAAGACCTGACCAACACGCGCATCCCTCCCGGCGCGATCAAACCCAAAGACCTGGACACGGTGGCTAAGATGTTTGCGACCGCGCAGCGGGTTGGAAAGCCGCGAAAATAGCTTGCTCGTATACGGCAGGATCGTTGCCGCGAAGATGGGCAACCGTCTATTTCTTGCTCAGGGCTAGTGATGAGCGTGCGCGATGCGCCATTCATCAATCCCCTGTTCGGCTTGGGCAACTTGCTGCGGCGTAAGCAATTTTCTTAATTCTTGCGCGCTGCTGGCACTTTCCTTCACCGTATCCTGCGCTAAAACTAACCACTTGTAGGCGGATATGAGACCTGTGTCATTGCTCCGATCCGAGGCGAGCAAAAGCCCAAGGCGATATTGCGCCTCGGCAATGCCAAAATTCGCCGCGGGTTCGTAATATTTCCTGGCGGAAGCCGCATCGACCGGACCGCCTTCTCCCCTCTCGAACAATTTCGCGAGAAGAAATTCGACTCCTTCTGTATCTGGTTACTCCTTTTCAGACAGCATGAGTTGACGCAATGGCACGTGCGATACCCGTGGGGCGTGCGTCGTGGAACAGTTATCCCCAGGACCAGCAACGCAAGACCCAACCAAACTACGGATCACAAGGAAGAGCAAGTCAAGTAAGAACAAAAACACTTAGGAGATAACTATGTATTGGGCAATGCCGAACCGTAGGGAGAAGTGTTCTTTGAATATTTCTGATGTCGTGCCTGGATTCGGCTTGACGAAACTGGCCGCAGTAGCTATTCGTGGCGCTTTGACGCTTGCTGTGCTTTCTACGCTGCTGCTGATCGCTCGATCAGCGCAGGCCCAAAATGAGACTGTGCTCTACGACTTCGCAGGCAGCCCCGATGGCGCCAATCCATCCTCCAGCCTCACCTCTGACGGTCAGGGCAACTTCTATGGGACGACCTTCGGCGGCGGGGCGGGATACGGAACCGTATTTGAGCTCTCGCCGAACGGCAGCGGCGGCTGGAACGAGACCGTCCTGTACAGCTTCTGCTCCGCTCTGAATTGCGTCGATGGAGCGGATCCCAATTACTCTGACGTGATATTCGATAGCGCGGGAAACCTCTACGGAACCGCGATCGGTGGCGGCGCCTCAGATGCCGGCGTCGTGTTCGAGCTTAGTCCCACTGGAGGGAACTGGACGGAAACCGTTCTGCACAACTTCGGGGGTGGGCCCGATGGTGAAAGCCCGGCAGGCAACCTGATCATGGACGCGGCGGGCAATATCTACGGAATGACTATGGCGGGAGGCGCCTCCGGATTTGGAACTGTATTCGAGGTGAGCCCAGCCGGTGGCGGCTGGACAGAGCAGGTAATCTACTCTCCTAACAACGAGAGCAGCCCGTATTGGCTAAATCCGGGGCTGACTATCGATGCCGCTGGAAACATCTTCGGCACCACATATTCGACAGTATTCGAGCTATCGCCAAATGGCAACGATGGTTGGAATTCGACTGTGATCCATGCCTTCGGTGGCACTCCTGATGGCATCAATGCAGTGGGTATGCCCGTGTTCGACCAAGCCGGGAACCTTTACGGTACGACATGGGGTGGCGGCACCAAGAACGATGGTACGGTGTACAGGCTGACTCCGAAAAAGAACGGAACATGGACGGAGAAAGTTCTCTATTCCTTCGAGGGGCCGGCAAAGAAGGATGGCGAACATCCTCAGGCGGGGGTTGTGCTCGATTCGGCCGGGAACATTTACGGCGCTACGGCCGGCGGTGGCAAGTACAATCTGGGGGGATCCGTCTTCGAGCTTGTGGCAGGCAAAGGCAAGTACGAAGAGAAGCTTCTTTGGAGCTTCCTGGTGGCTGACGGAGCTGTTCCGAACAGCAGCCTGATTTGGGATAGCGCGGGCAACCTCTATGGAACGGCTGACCTTGGCGGATCGACCAGTAACGGCGTTGTATTCGAAGTGAGTCCGTCGGCTACAACGACCCCGACTACGAGTGCACTATCGTCTTCGCCGAATCCGTCCACTTACGGGGAGCAAGTGACGTTTACCGCAGTGGTGACTCCAGCGCCGCCGGACGGAGAAACTGTCGTCCTGATAGAGCCGACGTCACAGGTGTTATATGGAACGCTAAGTGGAGGCTCGGCTACCTTTATAATGCCGGGCTATTCGGAGGGTAGCTACAAATTCACTGCCGCGTACGTGGGCGACGCGAACCTCGCCCCCAGCCAATCGAATACGGTGAAGCAGGTGGTGGAGAGACCGGGGAAGTGATCGTTCGGAGAGCCGTTGCGTTCGAGTGACTCCGTAGGATGCTCGTCAGCTTATGGTTTGACCGGTTGGTCTAGTAATCGGGGAGCCCCTCAGCGCTTCGTCCTCGCGGCCCAGAAAGCGGGCCTCTGTGAAGTGGACGCCGCGGACCTTGGAAGATCAGGCTACTGGGGGTCGACGACGTGGTCTCCCTCCACCGGACGCGACGCCGGGCTCTCCTGGTGTAGTAGCTCGGCTCATCATCTCCTTCCTGCTCCTCGGCCATGATCTTGTGAAACTGTGCGACCGCAGCCGTCTGATCCTGCAATATGCCCTTTTTCTCGTCGCCGTTCCAGATGGCGTTGAACCGCTCCTTGAATCGCATCTCCCACGGCTTCTTCTCGGGATCGTGGTGCGAGTACACTGCATAGCGCAGCGCATCCCATACGTCGTCATACGGATCGCCGACGGCCTTCTCGACCTCCAGCGATTCCTTGTTATCGTGGACGCGCGACTCCATCGCACGGATTACGTTCTACCAAGTGTCGGCAATCACCAACTCTCCGGTCTGGAGCATGGTGTAGACGAGCTGTGCCCCGCCGGCACGATCATTGCGGGCCGGCTGGAATGACAGATCGTATGGTTCCAATTCCTCATTAGCTAGGTCGGCAAGAGTGTGCGTGTCGCCGCGCTCGGACCAGCAGTCCGGCCCAAGGTACATAGCCGCCGTCCGCTGCGGTTGCTCATAGCGCATGGGCATCCTAATCAGTGCTCTGTAGTGCACACGGGCGAATCTCTTCACGTCAATCTTCCGCGCTTCGGTCAGATCGTGGGGAAACTCATCCAGCAATAAATCGGTCCGCCCTCGGGAGACCGACACAATAAAACGCTGAAAGCGACCGATCCGCTGAAGCCGTAATCTGTACCGGTCCAGAAGGTCCAGCACCAGTCGTCGTGGATCAGTTGCCGCGCCACCACCATCGGTTTGCCAGCGCGACCGGGTTCCCAGATGTCGAAGTACTGCCCTTCGAAGGCCCGCCAGCAACCTTCGAGAAGCTGCTCCCTTAACGGGGAGTTCGAAGAAGTAATCATGATCGAACGTGTGATCGAAGAGATGCATGGGTCAGACTGATTGTCCTGGCCTGAAAACAGATTACGAGCGAACCTTGGTTGGCGGAGCAAAAGCAAGAGCTTCAACGAGAGCGAAATGGCGCGCTCTTCGGAGTGCACGGAGTAGCACGCTCAAAAAGTGATTGACACCGCCGGCATTGTCAGAGACGCGATATTTCAACCACCGACGCGTCCGCAGCAGCGTCCAGCCCACCCACTCGACGTTATTGCGTGTGCGGTGTATAGTTTGGCGTCGCTTAACTAGGTATCAGCGGTAACCCCAGACAAAAAGGACCCCGAACAAATGAAGATGATGTCAGTCAGCGCAGGGTTGGTGTGCCTGCTTTCCGTGTTTTGTCTTCCGGCGAACGCAGCCACTGCAACCTTCCAGATTATTTCCGATCCCGTGAGCAACACCTGGACGAATTTTGCTCTTTCCGGCAATGGCTCCGTCATGGCCGCAAATTACGGCGGCGAGATCTACCGTTGGACCGCCGAGAGTGGTTTCCAGGATCTCGGCCCCGGTGATCCCTATTCATCCTCAATCGGTATCTCGCGCGATGGATCCACCGTCATCAGCGGTTACATCGGAGCAGACGGTTTCAGCCGGCCAGCGCTCTGGAAAATGAGCGGATTGGTGGACTTGGGCCATCCTTCCAATGGTTGCACCGACATTGGTAATAGTTGGGGTAGCGGCTACGGAGTGAATGCCGATGGTAGTGTCGCCGTGGGACTGGCGTGGACTTGCAAGCACGCTGAGGCCTTTGCCTGGACGGCGACGACTGGCAATGTCTCTCTGGGACATCCGACTAACAGTGACAGCCGGGCTAGTGCCATCTCGGCCAACGCCCAGACGGTTGTCGGTTTCTGGGCGGACCCTACCGGTCCCTGGCGTCCGGTGCGTTGGGTGGACGGGAAGCACGATCTATTTGCCGGCTCCAAAACATTCGGCGAGGCAACGGCTGTAAACAGCAATGGTACGCAGATCGTTGGACAGATCTACGACAATCTCGGAAATGGTATCGCGTTTCTGTACTCCGATCTCAGTGGGCTGCGCTCCCTGGGCACCATCAGGCAGTCCCGGACGGAACAGAGCATCGCGAACGGTATCTCTGACAATGGAGTCGTGGTTGGCTGGAGCGGCGATCCTTTTGGTCACGGAATCGAAGCTTTTCTTTGGACCTCTCGGAGCGGCACGGTCAAACTGGCCAAGACACTTCGGCAAATAGGAGCCAAGATTCCCGCCGGGATGACCTTGTCTACCGCGGTCAGTATCTCTGCCGATGGGTCCACCATTGCCGGCCAATACGTTGACAGCCAGTTCAACGTCGGCAATTGGATAGCATACATAAAAAAGTAAGAGGCTGAATTCGGCAAACGCCGGGAGCGCCGCTACCACTGCGGCGTTTTTCTATTCTCCGTTTGAACCATGCGGACGCACTGATCCTGGAAAAGGCCAAGGTCGAGTACGGGAAGGTTGCATTAGGTTCCCCTTCAAGCGGTTTGTCGTTTGCGTCACGCGGAAAGTGGGAGCGGTAATTCTTGACGTAACCAGGCGTTCTCGCAAGCTTGCGCTGTCTGTTCGCCTTTTGGCGTGTCAATGAGCGTTAAAGCGAAGTTACGCCAGCTATCCTGGGGAACTCCCGAACCATTCCGCTCGAACTGCGAAATATGCGGGACGTGCCAGCAGGAGCGCCAGAAAGGCATGAAGAGCACAAGCGGGCCACAACAGGTAGCCTACAAAACCCCCGACAACACTGAGATAGGCGATGTACAGAGATGAGAGCAGGTTGTAAGTAAACAGCGCCAAAGTACCCCTTGCAGTTACAGCGTCCGCGCTCGGCCAACACGCTATCCCAAGAGAGAGCAGCCCGAATCCGCCCACCCGACCTACTGCGATGCCGCCACTAGTTAGGCTAGCACCCACCAGCAAATGGACAACAAGAGTAGGCGTGACGATTAGGGCCAAGCCCGCTGTCACCTCAACCGCTGCTGCTATTGTCTCCAGTGTTCTTGTCTTCACTATTTTCCCAAGGTGGGACGATGATCACATGGGGCCAGACATCGGTCAACTGTCGAAAGCAGATGGGATGAGAAGGCCGGTCTCCGGACGGGATGCTGTAGGCTCCCAAGTTATCGACGTGCTCGAAGCACAAGAGATAAAGGAGACCGGCAATGAAGAAGGTTAGCACCGTAGCGGTGAAGCAGAGCAGGAATATTTCTCAACCGAAACTGACCATCGGACTGGATCTGGGAGATCGCAACAGCTGGTACTGCAGGGTGGATGAAGCCGGGCAGATCCGACTGGAACAGCGAGTCCGCACGAATGCGAAAGCGTTGCAGGAAGTCTTCGGTGCATTGCCGCGCTGCCGGATCGCGCTCGAAACCGGGACGCATTCGCCGTGGATCAGCCGTTTGCTGCACGGGTTGGGACACGAAGTGATTGTGGCGAACGCGCGCCGGGTGCGGCTGATCGGGGAAAGCCGGAAGAAAGACGATCGGCTGGATGCGCAAACGCTGGCACGGCTGGCGCGGATTGACCCAAAGCTACTGTGTCCGGTGAAGCATCGCAGCGCGCAGGCGCAAGCGGACCTGACGGTGATTCGGGCGCGAGCCGGGCTGGTGCGGGCGCGAACGGCGCTGGTCAACACGGTGCGCGGACTGGCGAAGTCTTACGGAGAACGATTGCGCGGCTGCAACGTGCGGAATATGAATCCGGAAAAAGCCGAAGGACTCAGTCCCGAGTTACAGGCCGCACTGCAGCCGTTGCTGGTGGCACTGGAATCGCTGAGCGAGCAAATCGCGGAGTACAACGAACGGATCGAGCATCTGGCGCTGGGGAGTTATCCGCAGGTGGCACTGCTGAAACAGATCAAGGGGGTGGGCACACTGATCGCTCTGACTTACATGCTGACCTTGGAAGACCCGCATCGCTTCCGCCAGAGCCGCGACGTGGGCTGCTATCTGGGACTGCAACCGGGACGGAGAAACTCAGGCCAGAGCGAGCCGCAGATGCACATCAGCAAGGAAGGTGATCCCTATCTGCGCACCCTGCTGGTGCAGGGAGCCCAGCACATTCTGGGACCGTTCGGGGTGGACTGTGATCTGCGGCGCTGGGGACTGAAACTGGCCGAGCGCGGCGGAAAGAGCGGGAAGAAACGAGCGATCATCGCGACCGCACGAAAGCTGGCCGTGCTGCTCCATCGCTTGTGGGTAAGTGGAGAAGTCTACGAACCTTTGCACAACAGCAACCAGAGAGAAATGCCGGCCGCAGCCTAAAGTCGAAAACTTTTCTTTGAAAGGAAAATCAAAAGCCTAAAGCCGAGTTCCGGTGACTGCGTTAATCGCCTGGCCCGGGTTCCACTCTCCAGGAGCAGAACCACAGGGCGATAATCAGATGGCAGCACCGGCTGAACCGAGAACGCCCAACGTGCACCGAGCAAACAAAATCGCTCCTTGAGAGTGCGGATGGAAGCATGGCGACAGCGGCGATTCGGCGGGAGAAAAACATTGTTCGACCAAACCACCAAAGAACCTACTTGACTCCGACCGGCCTTCTCATGGAAGGCGATTACACTCAGAACCAGTCAATTTCTAGAGTTTCTTGCGCGATCTGGCCCACGAGAACACGGCAACCCAGACGAAAACAAAAAACGCTAGTCCCCAAAAACCAAGGCGTTTCGCAGCAGAGATTGCATAGGCTGCCGAGATGAACAAGATGACAGCGAGCAACGCAATCTGTTTCTTCATGCGCTTTTACTCGGTTCCTTCCAGCATGAGCATAACCCACGGCTGGCGTAAACAGGCGATAGCGCTCAGAACGTAGGTCAGGCCGCGTCCTCCGCTAAGAATTTAGCCAAAGAACGGATCGACTTCAGCTTGTCCTCCCGCAATCCGCGCAGCTCTTCCTCACTGAGTCGCTTTTCGCACAAGAGTCTCCCAAACACCTGCGTCAGTCGCGAGTACCGGTAGTCGTACTTGCGATCAATCTCTTTACGGCGTTGAGTCAGGTAATGTTCCAAGTCCCACAGACCCGGCGACTGCTGGATCTGTTTGGCCATCTTCTGTGTTTCCTGAATCACCTCGTGGAGTTCTCGTCCCAGGGCAGCGTCGAAGGCTTTGCGGGCGATGATCTTTTCTGACCTCGACCAAATCGGTTCGTTCTGGTAGGGATAGCGGTCTTGAGTCGCAGACGGATTGGTCATGTTCCGATCCTCCGTGGTCGCATTCTATCCCTTGCCGAGATGCCTTTTCTACCGGGTCGGAGGATTTCACTGAGGCAGATTCACCATCATTTTCATACGGCCGCCCGCCCGTTCTGAGGTCAAAAAGATCGTTTACCGGATGTCCGAGATTTTGTTTGCAGCCGAGATAGCGTTCCGTGGTCTGCACGGATGCATGCCCGAGCAAGAACTGAATCTGCTCTAGTTCACCGCCGCGATCGTGGCACAGCTTCGCGCAGGTCCGCCGCAGGTCGTGCGGTGCAATGTGCGCCAAGCCTGCTCTCTCACAGCAGGTTCTGACCACGTACCAGACAACGTTCTGCGAGAGGCCGCTGCCCCACACCTTTCCCTGTCTGGCGACCGCTCGAAAGATTTTGCCCTCACAAACCTCAGCGGCCTCGTGTCCATTGATCGAGAGCGGCTTTCACCCAGTTGGGAATGGGCCCGGTGCGAATGTGGCCACCCTTGCCAATCAGATCAACAACGGCCCAGTGTCCTTGGCGCATCTGGATTTCATCAAACTCCAAGCCCACAAGTTCCGACCTGCGAAAGCCACAACCGAACAGCATGGCCAACATCGCATAATCGCGCTTGGCGCGCATAGTGTCTCCCCCCGCGTGCTTGAGCACTTCCGAACTCTGCTCCGAGCTCAACCAATTACCGGACCGGAATCCGAGCTGCTTGACTCCCTTGACGCGGCTAATCCCCGCGGCCAACTCGGGACTCAGCAAGCCAGCGTCGGCGGCTTCGTGAGCCAGGCGACGAACCGCAGCGAGCTGCTGGTTGATGGTGTTGGCGGCCAGATGCCGCGATTCCAGGTACATGCGATAGCGCACGACGACGATGCGGTTGAAGGCCAGCCGAGGCTCGGAGCAGTACCAAGCGATGAACTGGTCGATGGCGTACTCGTAGACTCGGCGCGAAGCTGGCGAGCCGAGGCTATTGAGAACTGTCGTTTTACAATGATCCAGGTCTGGCAGGCGGAGCACTCCGCGACGATAGTTCGGTTTGACTCTCGGTTTGCCCATGACGACGGCCTCCAGTGCCGCAGGATTTCAACTACGGCAGACCGCCTGGGCAAAGCAAGCACTAATGCCAGCAACAGGTCTAAAGGGTTTTGAGCGCTAACGCCTGTTAGCGACAGTTACCTCAACTCGCTAAGGTACATGGCTCCGCCAGCCGGCGCCGGGAGTCCATGGCTTCGGCGGACTAGGTGGAATCCCGAATTTCTTTGTGTGAGCAAATCCGACCGCAAAGGCCACAATCATGAGACCGAATGACGAAGTCAAGCCTGTCAAGTCGGTCACGTTGATTGCGTGTTTGATAGACAACTATGCCATGTATGTTAAGAGGATAAATATTCCCCGTCGCTGTGGCTGGGTGCCGTGGAAGGGCAACGTCCGACACGTGTCCAGCCCCTTATTCTATAGCGCCGCTCAAGTTGACGTTATGACCCCGTCCGGGGTAGCCGTGAAAGTTCCGGCCATTTTCAGTTCGCGGTGGCGTCCTGTGCGCCGGTCGATGGAGCCTGATTATTTTTGGACGAGGACGGTCGCAATCACCCCTGCATCCGTCTGAATTGTCAACGAAGACAAGCCTCCATTCACTAAGACAAAATTGCCATGACTTGTGCCGCCGTCAGACATTGTTAATGTGATCGTCCCGGTGCAGTTTGCATTTACCACGTAGGTGCCGGAAAGAGACACGGAATAGACCGACCCACCGAAACTCCCTTGCTCAGTCCCGCTTACTACATTTCCTGCGCCATCAGCTTTAACCTGTGCCGCAAAAGCGGTCGGAATAAGGGAGGTAGAGACCTTCCAACCTCCACCGTGGAAGCCCAGCGTGCCCTTGATCCCGGCGTTCGAGCAGTTGGCTTTTCCTTGCGCCTGCGCATAGCCAGACTCGGTAAATCCATTGTCCGTCTCGACCATCTGGATTTGCGTCCCGGTCATCACCAGGCTGTAGTTCGATGCCGAACCCCCTGCCGGGGTTATGGTGGCCGTGCCTGTGCAGTTTTTGTTAAGCGCGTAACCCCCAGTGATCGACACGTTCGAAGTGATCACGCCATCGTTGCTGACCGTTTCGCTGCCAGTCAGTCCCCCACTCCCGTCCGCCGTGATCTGACCAACAGTGGCCGTAAGCACCGAAGTGTTGTTAACCCCGCTCAACACAAATCCATAATTGCCCATCAAGGTCGCATTGGAGCAGGCGGCACAGGGTTGAGCTATGACCACAACACCAAGTCCGACAAGAGCTGTAAACAATCGAATCAATCTCATCACAGATCTCCTTCTTGGCGAGGCAAGCGTTTGACGTCACTTGCATTTACTCGGGATTTCCTTCTTGAGCCCCACAAAGGCCTGTAATTCTCCCCCCAATTCCTGTTCTCGTCAATGTGAAACACGAGCGAAAAAATTTCTTTAGTCGGATCTTGACGTAACATCGAATTTCACTCGTTGACCCAAGGTCGCGAGTGTAATCGCTCGCGATAGTTTTTCAACACCCACGCCTGTTAACAGCACATTCAAACCTCCCGATGCACTGCCGAGTTTACCGCAACGGACCAAGGTTAGGACCGCATAGTTGACGTAAGCAGCGATTTCACTCTTTGACCCTGTGAGCGGGGTTTTGAGTGAAATCGGGATTTTTCGACAACAACGCGGAGTGAAATCGTCTCCGCGCCACAGGCGATCCTGAACCATCGAGTGAGGCTAGACGTTTTCCGGACGCTGCGTACTTATTTTGTCTGGCCTGCGTTGATTGGCATATTGGTGGTGGTTTCATAAGCGTAGCCCAAGAGCCTGGCCCCCTCCACCCGATTGCTAACACTCACCAGCACCCAGCCATAATGGGTCTCTCCGTCAATCTGGAATGTCAGTCCGAGATAGCCCTTGAGACCAATTGGCATCAAACAGTATTCACCGCAAGACTTATATCCCATCCAGTTATCGCCCCCAATACCATCGTAGTACGGACCCCCCGGAACCCCCGGAGGAGAACAGCTACTGAACCAAGCCATGGTTCCCGTGCCTTCATAGAAGGTTTGGCTGGGTCCTATTTGGTCCCCTTTTGCTAGATTTGTGGGGGGCGAGCCTGCGGCACCGTTGCCGGAAACTGGCGTTTCGGCAAGAGTGCCAGAAAAGACCCAGACGCCCAGGTAACCGTCGCAACCCCGGGTTCTGCTCGAATTTGTTGAGATGATGAAATCGGTGACTCCATCGTTGTTGAGGTCGAGATTGTAACTACTGTTATGTCCAATTGTGATGTTGGTACGTGTGTACACGATTTGGGCCTCGGCTGGCCATGCCACGGCTAGCAAGCCCCAAGCTAGGGTTGTGGCGAATGCAAATCTGATTCTGGTTCTCATGGCGATTCTCCTTTTCTCACCGAAACTTTTTCACCCGTCCTCTGATTCAGCGACCTCGGCTTGTATGTGCAGCGTGGCAAGTCGCACATCTCGCGATGACATTACGCTCTCTTTCCGGCACGCGAATGCTTAAGAGTCGCAGTCAAGGACCAGCAGCGTTAAGGCGCGGCGGCTGCCACCGCCTCAACGAAGTTCAGGCCATTGGGCGTGCCTAGGCCGGTAACATTGTCCCAGCCAGGAGCGGTAACGAGTGACGTATCGGTTCCGAAGGTCAGGACCCACCAAGGGTACGACTTGCCGTTGAGGGTAGCGTGGCCGAGCGCGCTCAGGAAGGTCGTTGTGTTCTCGAGCGGCTGTGCCAGGTCAGCCGCAGTTTCAACCTGAACGGGCTGGGGAGGATCAGTAATCTTTCCCCTGACATCCGCCCCATTCTTGAAAGGCAGGATGTCAGTAATTGCGTCCGCTGGCAAGGAATAAAGCAGCGGCGCTGCCTGGCCAATCGGCGCTTTGGCTCCGGATGCCTGATTGGCGATGGCCCACAAAGCGGAGAACATCGGCGTCGCCACGCTGGTGCCGCCAATCGTCTGATTAGCGGGCGAGCCATCGACCGTCATTATTATGTTCACGCCGGTGTATGGGTCGGCGAGGTAAGCAATATCCGGGACCTGGCGGTACGTGTTCCCGAGGCCGCTCTGGAAGGGCGGCTCAGGCCAGATCGCGCTCGACCCTCCTCCCGATCCAAAGAAGAAACCGAGCTCCAGGGGCGGATCGTAGGGGTGGTCGCCCGCGTTTGTGAGTTCGGCTAAGTTGAGTCCCCAGCCGGTCTGGAACTGGATTTGACTACTGCTCTTCAGGAACAGGCTGGTTCCCCCCACTGCAGTGGCGTACGGGGACGAAGCTGGCGTATCGACGCTCGGAGGAGCGGTGATTCCATAACTCTCGTAAATATCCGCGACTTCGTCTCCATTGTCGCCCGAAGCGAAGTTGGCTGAGATGCCAACCGCCGCAGCCAATTCAGTCACCTCCATGTCGGTGTAAAGCGAGTCTAGGCCGCCGTAGAGCAACTCGATGAGCTCGAGACCGCCCCAGCTGTTCGAAATCACATATCCCAGGGGCCCAGTATTGCCATAGGGGTTTTGGATACCCTCCGGATTCTGGATCGCCCAGAGCTCCGCGATGTCAAGCGAATTGCTGTCCGGCCCCAGCACCAGCGCGATGTTGGCGCCGGGAGCCACAGCATGAGCCCATTCGACATCGAGGGTGGTTTCGTAATTCCATTGGCCGTCGATGCAACTCTGCTCGCAGTGGGTCTTGCCGCCCGGGTAGTAGATGTGGAAATTGGATGCGGTTAAGGGCGGCAATCCGTAGGCGGACGAAAATGTGTTGGCATCCTGCTGGATAGTGTTGGACCCCCACGCGTCAACGATGATGATCGTTTGTCCCGTGCCATCCCAGCCCTTGTCGTAAAGAGAGTTCAGACTGTAGGCGGTCTGCATCTGGGAGGGGATATATCCGGGGCAGTTACCGGGCACATCGCCGGCATAGCGATTGCCAAAATAGGTTGCAGTGGGCCCGTGATCCGGAGAGGTAAGGGTCACGTGTTGAGTGCCGGTCAAGCACTGGTTTGGCGACGCCGCATTCGCGGTCGCATCGGCAAACGAAAACGGCCGTGGTGCAAGGGGCTTGCCCGTGGCAAGATCAAGCGGCCGCACCAAAGCTGGCTTCGCGGCGAAATCATCCAGACCTTGAACCGCGTGAACCAGTTTGCCAACGCCGCCTCCGATAGCTGCGGCACCGCTAGATACCCGATGGACTTGGCCCTTCAAGTTGATCCGGCTCAGTTGCACATTGAAGGCGTTCTGAGCATCGCTGACCCGGCCCTGGGCAACCAGGTAGTGGTTAAACTTGTCGACGGAGGTTACGGTGAAGTTGTGCGCCGTCATGTAGTCCTGCACCTGCGCTGCCTCAGCTGCGCTCGGGGCAAACTGGGAGCGATATTGCTCGTGGGTGAGAAAGTGATGATAGTTGGGAGAACCCGGCTGATACATCTGGCGAACCAACTCATCGAGCGTGGCTTTGTTGTGCTGATTGAGCCACACGGTCACGGTGATTAGCTTGGAAGGATCCTCCGGTCCCAGATTCTGCACGTTGGCGAATGCGCCGCCCCGCGATTGAGGACCCGAACTTTCGAGCGCGAGACCACCCAGGCGATTGAATTGAGCGTTCGCGGTTAGCGACAGGCACAGTGCCAGCGCGACTAGAATGCTGATTCTGAATTTCATGGTGAGTTCTCCTTCGTCGGGCCAGCTTCAAGATCTCCCTGCAACTGTTAGCGTTGGAAAAACCAGAAAACTAGAGTGACTGAGTCGCCGACCAACCGGATACATCTATGGTGTCCTCAATGCTCGCCGTTGAGATCTTGTTTCATACGATCCCGTGAAAGTCCTTGCCCAGTGCATCTCGCGATTGCGAGCTGAACTCTGCTGCAAAACAACGGGTGCGTCAATGTTCTGCAAGTGATTCGTCAGGGATTTTCGGATGATCCGGTTAAGTGATTGCAGCGCAGTGGCTTGCTGCTGCCCTCGGAAGCCACTGAAAGTCATCTGATGGGCGCCTGGCACCAGGAAAAGTGGTGGGTTGGGGACCGCCCGGACTGATAAACTCCGGTGAGCACCAGGGCTCTGCTGACCCTATGCTGGCTCAACCTAGATCCAATGTCGCTAATTTCGGCCCGTTCCAGCTGGACCTCAAGGCCGGGGAACTGCACCGCGATGGTCGCAGCGTCCGCCTTCAAGAGCAGCCCTTCCAAGTGCTCAAAGTGCTGCTGGAACATCCCGGCGACGTAGTCACCCGGGACGAAATGCGCCGCACTCTCTGGCCAAACGACACCATCGTAGAGTTCGACCAGAGCATCAATGCAGCCATCAAGAAACTGCGGCTTGCGCTTCAGGATTCGGCAGAAGAGCCGCGTTACGTGGAGACCGTGGCTCGGCGCGGGTATCGGCTGATGGTGCCAGTGGAATGGGAACCAACCCAACAGTTGAATGCGGAAGCTGCAAAGGTCGAAAGCGCGGCTCCGCGTCAAAACGCTGCTGCAGGCAGTCTGATTGGCAAGAAGCTGTCTCACTACCGCGTCCTTCAGGTGCTGGGCGGTGGGGGAATGGGAGTGGTGTACAAGGCAGAGGACCTCAAGCTGGGCCGGCCAGTGGCTTTGAAATTCCTACCCGAAGAGTTGGCCAGCGATGCTCGGTCGCTCAGTCGCTTCGAGCGAGAAGCGCGGGCAGCATCTGCGCTGGACCATCCCAATATCTGCACCATTTACGAGTTTGGCGAGCATGAGGGCCAGTCATTTATCGCGATGCAGTTCCTCGAAGGGCAGACGCTGCGGGAACGCCTCGCCGCGTCCTCGGGCCTATCGCGTACGGCCGAAGATGGCGCTACCAAGCCACTTCTCCGAGCAGCGCCGTTCACGACCGAGGGGTTGTTAGAGTTGGCGATTCAGATTGCGAATGGGCTGGCAGCGGCACACGAAAAAGGCATCGTGCATCGTGACATCAAGCCGGCGAATATCTTCATCACGAATCGGGACGAGGCCAAGATTCTGGACTTCGGTCTGGCGAAGCTGACTTATGCAGCCGACCGCGAAGGCCTCCCATACGAGGAAACGCACGCCGCAAGGGGCCAAGATCTTAGCCTCTCGCTCACGGGTGTGGCTATGGGCACGGTGCCCTACATGTCGCCCGAGCAGGTGCGCGGCGAGAAACTAGATGCCCGTACCGACCTATTTTCCTTCGGCCTGGTGGTTTATGAGATGGCGACGGGGAAGCAGGCATTCCGGGGGGACACGGCGGCTGAGCTACACGATGCGATTCTGAATCGAGCGCCCGTCCCGGCTCGGGAATTGAATCCTGAACTTCCGCCCAGGCTCGAAGAGATCATTAACAATGCGCTCGAAAAAGACCGCGACGTTCGCTGCCAGTCCGCCGCCGAACTTCGGGCTGATTTGAAGGGGCTAAAGTGGGATCTAGAAACAGAACGAGTTGCAGCTGCGAGTTCGGGGACGGGGGCTGTGCCAGAAGCTCCCGCGGCTCGGGTTGCAAAGCTCTGGAAGATTGCCGTTTCCATGCTAGCCATCGCCTTGCTGGTAGCGGGAGGCCTTTACTATCGTTCGCATCGAAGCAAGCCTCTGACCGAAAAGGACACCATCGTTCTCGTCGATTTTGCTAACAGCACGGACGATGCCGTCTTCGATGACACGCTGAAGACGGCGCTCGATGTTTCCTTGCAGCAATCGCCTTTCCTCAATGTGCTCTCCGACAGCCAAGTTGCGAAGACCTTGCAACAGATGACCCGTCCCACCAGCACAAAACTCACGCCCGAGGTGGCCCGCGAGCTTTGCCAGCGGGCGGGCAGCAAAGCCTACATTGCCGGATCGATTGGCAGTCTGGGCAGCGAATACGTGCTGGGCTTGAGAGCGGTGAATTGTCAGAGCGGAGACATGCTGGCCGAGGAGCAGGTGACAGCGGCGTCCAAGGAGAAGGTGCTGGACGCGCTGGGCAGCGCGGCATCCAAGCTGCGCGGCGAACTCGGCGAGTCCCTGGCTACGGTGCAGAAGTTTGATGTTCCCCTCGCACAGGCCACGACGTCGTCGCTCGAAGCGCTAAAAGCATACAGCCTCGGCCAAAAGGCTGCGGGTGAAAAAGGCGTCGCCGCGTCCCTACCTTACTTTCAGCGCGCCATCGAGATTGACCCGAATTTTGCGACGGGGTACTGGGCAGTGGGAAGCCAATATACCGACCTCTACCAGATGGAGCGGTCCAACCAGTACCTCACCAGGGCATTCCAGTTGCGGGAACATGCTAGCGAACGGGAAAAGCTGGCGATCACAGGCATGTACTATCGGACTACAACGGGGGAATTGGACAAAGCGGCCCAGACTCTTCAGGCTGAGATTGAGAGCTACCCTCGAGATCCCGATGCGTACTTCATTTTAGCCACGGTGATCGCCGAACAGGGTCAGTATGAGAAGGCCGCAGAGATCACACGCCAAGCACTACGCCTTGCACCGGATCACGTAGTGTTTTACGGGGGTCTCGCCGGTTGCGACCTTGGCTTGCAGCGCTTCGACGAGGCGCGGAAGATCCTCCACGACGCGCAGGCGCGAAAACTAGATGATGGCGAACAACACGGGATACTCTATGATCTTGCCTTTCTCAGTTCGGACTCCGCAGCGATGGCGGAACAGCAACAGTGGTTTGCGAACAAGCCCGAATATGAGAACTTTGGACTCGCGCTTGCCTCCGACACCGAGGCTTATTCCGGTCATGTGGGCAAGGCGCGGGAACTGACTAGGCGGGCCGTGGACTCCGCAGTACGAACGAACAGCAGGGAGAATGGGGCAGTCTGGCAGGCGATTGCCGCTCAGTGGGAGGCGGCTTACGGCAACCCCGCGGAAGCTCGGCGGGCCGCAGCAGAGGCTTTGAAGCTTGCTCCCGCGAGTCAGAGCGTTGAGGTCGAAGCCGCAATTGCGTTTGCCAAGGCAGGCGATACGGCGCAAGCCGAATCCCTGGCCCAACTCTTGGGCAAGCAGTTTCCGCTGGACACCCAGATGCAGTCGCTTTGGCTGCCTGCGATTCGGGCACAATTGGCGCTGGACAAAAAGACTCCGGCGACCGCTCTGAATGCCCTGCAATCTGCTTCTCCCATTGAGTTAGGCAACATTCCGTTCGTCAACAATATTTCCTGCCTATATCACGTGTACATACGAGGAGAGGTGTACTTGGCAGCCGGACAGGGCAACGCCGCTGCCGCCGAGTTTCAGAAGATTCTCGACCATAGCGGCATCGTCGACAACTGCTGGACGGGAGCGCTGGCGCATCTGGGAGTGGCTCGTGCCAATGCATTTCAAGCAAGAACTTCGCAGGGAGCCAACGCCGATGCTGCCCGCGTCCGGGCACTCGCCGCCTACAAAGATTTCCTCACCCTCTGGAAAGACGCCGACCCTGACATCCCGATCCTGAAGGAAGCGAAAGCCGAGTACGCGAAGCTGCAATAGCAGCGCGGCGATTTTCCAACTATGCCTGACCTGCTTGCACAAAAATTGTCAACTGACGCTACAGGAGTGAATGTTGAAAAACTCACTTTGCTTACCGATTAGCCAAAATTTGGGGGATAGAAAATGTCTAGGCAACCCGAGAAAAATCGATCGTAGGGCTTCCTGCCGCGATTTTATTTTTGGATTTTGAGAGAAGGAGTTTTTCAACACCCACAGGCGATTACACGCATTGACCTCACCCGCTCGCTAGCGTGCCTCGGCTTTCCGGCTCCAGCGGGGGTCCAAATCGTGTGGAGGGAGGGTGGAGCCGTTGTTCCCGTCGCCACATCCTACCCGGCAAACTGCGGTGGGGGTAGGACCGGACCCGCTCTGGAGGAACGGTCTGACTGGCATTTCGGTTTGAACGTCACCTAAAACGGTGATACAACTCACAGCATTTCCCGGTGGAACCGGATTAATGTGTTGTCTGTTATCCCTCCCTCGTAGCCCTCTGTTGTTCACTCATTGATCGCGACTCTTGGCGCTCTGACCCAGTTTTCCGGCTGGAGTGCACGACAGTCGGCGATTGCAGTCTGAAATTAAATTTCGTGCGGCCTGCGGAAGAGCTTGGGACAAGAAGGGTCGCTTGAGTTCTGTGGAGGAGATCATGAAACGGTTAGTCATTCTATCGGGACTACTGGCGCTGCTCTTAGCTAGCGCAGCCTGGGCAGACACGATTACGCTCATTAACCAAGGGGGTTCGGTTACTTTCACTACGGCGGGACTTACTTCCAAAGGATCGGAACTAGTGAATTTCAACGGGATCCAGGCGCCACGTGGACATGCGCTGGGCTCGGTCAATTTTGCGACCGGCGCTTTCACAGGAACGAGCTTGTGGACGGGAGGAACGTTCTCCAGCACTGGCTCGTACTTCGACATTACCGGCATGGGGAATTACGGCCAACCGAAGGGAACAATTTTCAGCGGAGCTTTCGTCGGGCCAATTTTGTGGACGGTGGTCAGCCACGATCATGCCAATTATGTCTTCGATCTTTCGGGCACGATCGCGGGACAGATCTGGACGGGGAGGATGGTTACGGGCACGACTTCGCAGATCATTTATGCGTACACGGACCAGTGGCCAACGGATCATAAGGGGGGTATCCATCTCGGAACGACGCAAACGACGGTTCCCGAACCGGGGACAACGAGTTTGCTGGGGACTGGGTTGCTGCTGCTGCTGGGCGGAAGTGTGCGCCGGAAGATGGCGAGGTTGTAGATTGCATGCGGGGGAGAGGTACTGTCTAACCCATCCAGCACCTCTCTCTTCGCCAGTTGGTGCGCTCGCTTACTCTTTCTAAGCTGCTCTAGAAGATTGTTTTGGGGAGTTCGCTTGCGGGGAGTTCTGCGTGGAGTCCTTGGCTTGGAGTTCCGTGCGCCGAGCTGAACGGAGAACACTGAACACACTCATTCCACCTGCGCAGGTATTCGCAGCAGGGTTCGCGCTTCTTCAAGCTCCGGGCGGTCTCCATCGGCGTGTTCGCACATGGACAGGAGCTTGGCGTAGTAGGTCTTCGCCTTCGCGTCATCGCCTGCACGCTCGGCGGCGCGTGCAGCACCGGAGAGCGAGTTGAAGCGATTTGGGGAGGTGCGTAGCGTAGCTTCAAACTCCACCATCGCCTCGGCAGGTTTGTTCAGTTCCAATAACATCTCCCCAAGCAGTTCGCGAGCGGGCAGGATGACTCCGGGGGTGACAGGGTGCTTGTCAGTAGCGTCTTCGTGCTCGGCGGCAGAACGCATCTGCCGGAGAGCTTCCTCGTTCTTGCCCTCAGCCAGCGTAATCCAAGACTCTGCGCTCTCGCGCTGGATTTCCACCTGATCTGCCCAGTATTTATCGTTGACTTCGGTAAGCGTGTCACGAAGCGATACAAGCTTCCGTACCTCCGTTCGGGCAGCTTCGATTTTTCCGGTATGTGACAGACCAAGGGCACGTGCGAAGTGCAAATTCGCCTCCGTCCATGCCCAGCGCCCGCCCGGAAACGTATCTGGTGACACTGCCAGCGCAGCCGCCTCCGCCCACTGATGTCGCTCAACCGCATATCGAGCAGGAGACGTGCCCATAGCGTAGAGCCAAGCAAAGTGCTGTGGATCATCGCCCCGTCCTGAAGGCGGTGCTTCCAGCGCCCTTCTTGCCCCTCGATCTTGAGCACTTTGGAGGTAGGCATAGATCAAGTAGTCCTTTGCATGAAGCTCGTCCTCCGGCGCGTTGTTTTTCTTCGCCGAGGCTACGGATGCTAGATTGGAATCAATAGACTCCTGCCATAAACCGAGCCGAGTAAAAATGTGCGAAGGCATGTGCAGCGCGTGGGGCGAATCGGGTGCGATCTTTGCATAGCGCCGTGCCGCGTCTAAAGCTCCCTGCGCCAGCGGCGGATTGTCATACGCATGGATGATGTAGTGGGCTATGCCGGGATGCTCTGGCTCTTTCGCAAACAGCGGCTCTAGGATCGCGCCAGCCTTTTTCTGATTCACATAGGTCTTGTCGGTGGGCGGCGCGGTGGCAAGCAGTGCGAGAGCATGAAAAATTGCGGCTTCATGGTCGTCTGGGTTATGCGCCTGAATCTGTTCCATCGCTCGTTCATAAGCCAGTGCGCGACTGGCGTGGTCAAGCTTGTCTGAGTCCTTGTAAAACGTCTCGACAGCGGCGATGTAGTCCCGCTCTCGCTGTGTTTTGGCACCAACCAGCTTTGCTTTTTCAATTAAGGTGCCGCCCGCCTTGAGGTCAGCGGAACCGGGCGGTTGCCAGATGGGATGGTAATAGGTCATGGCGATTCCCCAGTACGCCATGCTGCACGTCGGGTCTTTCTCCGCTACAGCGCCGAAGGTTTCGCGGGCTTTCTCGTACCAAAAAGAATGGAGCATCGCCACCGCACTGCTGAATTGCTGCTGAACCGATGGAGCGCAGGAAACCGGGAACGTGACCTTGCCGAGTCTTGCCGTATCGCCCGCAGGATGTTCATGTTGGGCAAGAGCGACTGGTAGGAACAAGCAGTACGCTCCGACAAACAGCACCACCAAAGCGAAGGTGAGTCGCGTCACGCTCGCCTCCGCGTACCGACAAGCTGGGAGGAAGTTGCCATTGGCGAAAATACTAGGTCGGAAGCAAACAAAAATCAACGCATCGAAGCCCGATTATTACAGCTTCGCGTACTCCGCTTTCGCTTCCTTCAAGATGGGAATGTTGGGGTCGGCGTCTTTCCAGAGGGTGAGGAAATCCTTGTACGCGGCGAGCGCTCGGACGCGAGCGGCATCGGCATCCGCCCCTTGCGAGGTTCTCGCCTGCAACGCATTGGCACGAGCCACTCCCAGACGCGCCAACGCTCCCGTCCAGCAGTTCCAAACGATACCGCTGTGGTCGATGATCTTCTGAAACTCGGCGGCGGCAGCACTACCCTGTCCGGCTGCCAAGTATGCCACTCCGCGCACGTAGGTGGGATACAGGCAGGAAAGATTGGTGACGAACGGAACTGTCCCCAACTCGATCGGCGAAGCACCTTGCAGGGCATTCAGGGCGGAAGCCGGATTCTTTTCGTCCAGCGCCGATTGACCCCGAATCGCAGGGAGCCAAAGCGACTGCATCTGCGTGTCCAGCGGGAAGCGTCTCCCCAAGTCTTGGGCCAGTGACTCGGCTCGCGCCGTGTCACTCGCCATGGCAAACGCGAGCGCGGCTTCCGCTTCGGCTCCCGGACTCCAGGGAGCAAGCTTTAAAGCCTCCGCTGCTGTCTGCCGGGCCTCCATGCCATTGCCGAATGCGGCCTGTTGCAGGGCAGCATTCGCCTGCCATATTGCTCCGCCTTCTTTGCTGTCCTCTCGTTTGGCGGACTCCACAGCCCGCTCGGTCAGTTCGCTCGCCTTGCTAAGATGACCAGCAAACGCCTCGGTGTCGGATGCGAGCGCCAGTCCAAAGTTCTCGTCTCCGGGCCGACCCGAAAACCACTGTTGCTGTTCCGCCATCGCCGCGGGGTCCGCCCCGAAAAAGGCAAGGGCATAGAGAGCAGTGTGGCATCCGAAAACATCGATTTTCTGCGTCTGCGCTTCGTGGATGATCTGGCGCGCTTCGTCGAAACGTTGCAACGCAAGGACGTAGTTAGCAACACTCGGGTACAAAGCTACCTGATCCGGTGCAAGGCGCAGCCCTTGGCGGCTGACCTCCACAGCTTTCTCATACTTCCCCTGCTCTGCATACGCTAGGCCCAAACTCACGTACGCCGTGGATGCTCGCGGGTAGCTCTCGATCGCTTCCTGATACGCCTGCGCTGCCTTATCCAGTGCTCCAGTTACATTCCGGTAGTAGTCGGCAGTGATCGCCAGCTTTTCACGCTCGCTGGCATGTTCTCTCAACTGGAATGCTTTGGTGAAGTACTCTCTGGCCCGGCCTACCTCGTTGAGATAATAGTAGTCGTAACCCACCGCCCAGTAGCCCATGGCAAAATTTGGGTCAAGCTCGATGGCACGCTGATCGTATGGCAGCGCTGCGGCGATGCCTTTCGCGGCGTATGCCTTTCTGCCTAGGCTTAACGCCTTCAGAGCTTCTAGAGAAGAGGTGGTGGCCTGTTGGAGCGGGACATCAAACTTCTCCACCGTCGCCAACGATTCGCCAAGTTCGCCCCGCAGTTTAGACGCAACGTCGCCCAGCGCGTCGAGCACCTTCTCCTTCGACGCCGCGGTGACCTGCTCCTGCGCCAGCGTGTCACCGCTCTCGCAATTGATTACCTTCAATCCCAGAACATATTCGCTGCCTAGGCTGCCAATCGATCCGGCGATGTAAGCCTTGCTGCCCGCCCGCTGGCAAAGCTCACGAGTCACTTCTGGAGACAGTTTCGTGCTGGCTGGTCGGGTCATCAGTTGCAAGGTCTTCGCCACAGTGCTGTCCGGGAGCACACTCAGGAAAGGCGATTGCTGAAGGGAAACACTGAGAGCAGTCTTCAGCGTGTCGTCGAATATTGCGTCGCCTGTGCTGTTCGCAAAATCAGCGAGAACGATCGTGTCCTTGTCCGTGAGCTTGGGTTTGCGGGGGAAGAAGAGGTAACCTCCGACTGACAACACCAGTACAATCACCGCAGCGGGGGCAACGATTCTCCAGAGTTTCCCGGTGTTAGTTCTGGCGTTTGCAGCCTCTGCCGCCGATGATGAGCCTCCGGACTCCGACAGCGCATCGAGGGCAAACGCCAGGTCCGAAGCCGATTGAAACCGCTGCTCCGGGTTCTTCTCCAGACAGCGATGCACCACCCGCTGCATCGCTGGTGGAATATTCGTCGTGACTTGCGAAATCCCAGGCGGGTCTTCGTTCAGAATTGCTGTCATCGTCTCTGGCGAAGTCGGCTTCTGAAACGCCCGCTTCCCCGAGAGCATCTCGTACAGAATCGCGCCGAAAGCAAAGATGTCGGCCCGATGGTCCGCCGCTTCTCCCCGCACCTGCTCCGGCGCCATGTAGCCCACCGTGCCCATCACTACTCCCGCTTCTGTCCCCTCAGTGAGCGTCAGTGCACTGTGCTGCGAACTCGATTGCGGCTGCGTCAGCTTCGCCAATCCGAAGTCCAGAATCTTCACCCGCCCATCTTTGGTCACAAACAGGTTCTCCGGCTTCAGATCGCGATGGACAATCCCCTTCTCATGCGCTGCCGCCAGTCCTCTGGCGATCTGCACCCCGTAGTCAATCACCTTGCGCACCGACAGACGTCCGCGCTTGATCGTCTCCCGGAGCGTTTCTCCTTCCAATAGCTCCGAGACCATGTAGGGCGCACCCTCATACGTGCCCATCTGGTGCACAGCCAGAATGTTGGGATGGTTCAACGCGGCAGCCGCTCGCGCCTCCTGCTCGAAACGCCGCAGTCGGTCAGGGTCGGCAGAAAAGAAGGATGGCAGCACCTTGATCGCGACGTCGCGCCCCAGTCGCGAATCGCGGGCGCGATAGACTTCGCCCATGCCGCCGGCACCGATCTTTGCGACGATCCGGTATTGCTCGATCATCCCGCCGATCGCCTGCTCGCGCCCATCGCCGCTCTCAGCACGAAGATTCTCTGCCAACCGATGAGCCACAACCTCCATCACGGGAGTATCCAGAAACTTGGCCGGGCTCTGCGCATACTGCAGCAGCGACTCGACCTCGGCCCGTAAGGCTAGGTCTCCCGCACATGCCTGCTCCAGGAAAGCGCTCCGCTCGCCTTCTTCGCATTGCATCGCGGCGTGATAAATGCGCTCGACCTCTTGCCAGCGTTCAGGCTCCATGGGTCACGGTTCCATCGAGCTCGCGCAGCAACCACGCCCGGGCTACGCCCCAGTCGCGCATCACGGTTTCCGGAGAAATTCCTAACACTTCCGCCGTCTCCTCGACCGTCATCCCACCGAAGAAGCGCAGTTCCACCACCTTGCTCTTTCTGGCATCGGTCTCTCCCAGGCGGGCGAGGGCTTCATCCAGCGCCACCACGTCAACCGAGGGCTCTGGAGACATGACGAAAGCCTCATTCAAAGGAACCTGTTGCGCTCCTCCCCCGCGCTTCTGGTAGGTATGCGAGCGCGCAAAATCGACCAGGATGCGTCGCATCAACTGCGCTGATATGGCAAAAAAGTGCGCCCGGTCCTGCCACTGCACATCCTTGACCTTGACCAGCCGCAAATAGACTTCGTGGATCAAAGCCGTAGTCTGGAGAGTGTGTCCTTCCCGCTCCCGCGACATGTATACCCGCGCCATGCGGTGTAATTCCTGGTAGACCGCCGGCGTAAGCCGTTCCAGCGCAAGCTGATCCCCTCCCCGCCAGGCATGCAGCAATTGGGTGATCTCAGGGGACGGCGCGTCAGTCATTGGCGGAGGGCTCCGGTCGGGATAGTCCCAATGCTAGGGGAGATTACCATACGGTCCCTGTCCTTTCATCCCGCAGGAGATTCCCTTCGCAAGACTTTTTTTCAGAAAGGATGACAGTGGTTGCCCCCTTTTCCCGCTAATCCTAGTGAAGACAAGTTTGCAGTACGAGCAGCCGAGTTGAGATTGCAGAACCGTTACGCAGTCGTATCGCCCAAGAGAATTCGGTACAAGCTTTCCCCATAAAACAAATAAGGAGAACAACAATGAAAAACCAAATGAAAGCAACTTCGAAAATGAGCAAGACTGTAGGGTTCGCGGCCATCCTGGCCTGCCTGATCGTGGCGGGAGCGGGATCGGCCTTTGCAGCTGCTGCCCCCATCTATCGCACCACCAGCGACCAGACCTTCGAGGGCCAGTGCTGCTTCTCGTTTGGCGAGCAGGTCACCATCGTCGAACCTGCCAAGCCAGTCGCACTGATCGTGACCTGGAGCTCCGACTATGCCGTGAATGCGGCCGATGCCTATTTCGTTGGCCTCAGCGTCAACGGTGGCGCGTGCGAAACCCAAGCATACGGAGCTCGCGTGCTGGCCGATAACCCCGGACCTGGCAGTGGTTACACGACCGCCTCGTTTCAGTGGGCCGTGCTACCCGGCGATGGAGTTCTGGTAAAGGGGTTAAATACGTTTGAGTTGTGTGGCGGTGGGAAAAATTCGCCTAGCGATTCGATCACCATCGGCCAAAACACTCTCGTCGTGGCAAAGTGAGGAGCAACTTTCTCCGCCGGGCCGGTGCGTAACGAAAATGTTCGCGCTTGACCCGGCGCGTCGGAGGCAGCGGGTGGGTTCGAAAAACTCATCCGCTGCTGTAGTTCACACTCTGGATACTTTGCCGCTTCAGTGAGAATGCCAGGCTCCGATCAGGATGGGGCTGAGGTGAGTATCAGTCAATGAGATCGGCCCTGTGTGCTGCGGCGCCGAGTCAGCCATTGCACGTTATGCCTCCTCGGATAACCAGAAATAGCGATAGGCCACGAGCCTCCGATAGAACCATGGTTGACACTCCCGGACCAGGTCCGCTTGCCCAGTTTCCAGACTCGATTGGCGTCGTCGCAACCGAAGATGAAACCCACACGAAGGGCAGACAAGCCAGAGCAACCTTCGAGCGAAATCGGGGGCACTTACAGACAGTGGGCTGGATTTCGAGAATAAAATCTTCTCGCCTTCCGGTCGACGGAGAACTTTTTTCTTGACATCCCTTTTTACTGAACTCATTGACCCTGTAACCTGGTTTTGAGTGTAATGGGTTTATCGCCAACTACCACGGCGCCCCGCGAATTGTGGGAAACGATCTCTATGCCGCGGAGGGGGAACAATGCAAAAACGCAAACTAGGAAAGAGGAACTTGGAAGTCTCCGTTCTCGGACTTGGCTGTATCGGGCTGAGCTTTGGCTACGGTCCCCCGGTAGGTAAGCAGGAGGGGATTTCGATGATCCGATCCGCCGTCGAACGCGGCGTGACATTCTTCGACACCGCCGAAGCATACGGCCCGTTCACCAATGAAGAGCTCGTGGGCGAAGCTCTCGCTCCTCTCTTCTTATTAGATTGTGACAAATCTCACAAATTAATGTGATCCCTACCGTATCGCAACAGAAGGTGCTTTGTCAGACTGGCACTGAAGGAGTTTCCACGAAACTCTTGCGGGGGCGTTATGAGTTGTACATCTTGTGGTTCGGACGACGGAAAGCTGTTTGTCGCTGAGATTAACATCCAGTTCAATGGATTTAGAAATGTGAACGAACCTGGCATATTGGCATTTCCGAGGATCTCGGTTTGCTTTGATTGCGGCTCCTCGGAGTTCACTCTTCCAACAGAAGAACTCCGTTTACTTGGGAACATTGCCTCTGTGGCAACGGGTCATCGTGCCCGAACAGACGCTTGCCCGTAATCGTTGACATTCGATCTTCACCATAAAAACCCATGCCGTGATTCTCAACACCCCAGAGATTTGCGATTCCGGAATTCGCAACAAATTACAAAAACGAGCGCCCTAGTGGTCACCTTCGGACGCCCGTGCAGCCTTTCCCCCACAGAACTGCATTGCGAAACTTAGACTCCATCTGAAATTTCGTGAATGGCCCCTGCGTGTTAGACCAGCTGCGCTGTTAGGCCATCACTACATATTTTTCGCCGGAGTTGTGGTAGGTGAGCACTGCAGAGCCAGAGACGATCGTTGTTCGGCATTCAACGTTCCCACTCGATTCCAGGGCCGCGCGGTGAGGTTCACTTCGACTCCCGCCGGTGCTGAAATCAGCATAGATGGCAACATTAACGCTCATTGACACGCCAAAAGGCGAACAAACAGCGCACACTTGCGAGAACGCCTGGTAACAACATTTGAGCGTATCATCTGTCCGATGATTCGCGGCGCGGGGGGCGCTCAGGTTTTGCAAGAAATGAAGAATACCGCCGTCTTGCTCCTAAGTACCCCTATGCCGCTCGCTCGCAAAGGCGTGGTGGCGGAAATCTCCCAATTCCTGATTGGCCACAACGGTAGCGTCTTACACAGCGACGATCATCTGGACAGTGGCCGCGACTTGTTTCTATCAAGGCTGGAATGGGATCTGGACGGGTTCGATATTCCAATCTCCGATTTCGAGCACTACTTCAAGCCGGTGGCCGAACGTTTCCGGATCAACTACAACCTGGCAATGACAAACTACCGCCCCAAGATCGCCATCCTGGTTTCCGGCTATGATCACTGTCTTGCCGACCTGCTGTACCGGCACAGAACCGGCGACTTGGCGTGCGACATTATTACGATCATCAGCAATCACCCGAACGCCAAGCCGCTGGCCGACTTTTATCACGTCCCTTTCCATCTGCTGACCAACCCCAAAGACAAGCGCGAGTCGGAGCGGGAAATGCTGGAGCTATTGGGGCAGGAGGTGGATCTAATCGTGCTGGCGCGCTACATGCAGATTCTAGGGCCGGATTTCGTTGCCCAATACCTGTTGCGCATGATCAATATCCACCATTCTTTTCTTCCCGCATTCATCGGGGCGAAACCCTATCATCAAGCCTTCGAGCGCGGCGTGAAACTGATCGGGGTCACCAGCCATTACGTCACCGCCGCCCTGGACGAAGGACCGATCATCGAGCAAGACGTGGTGCGCGTTTCCCATCGCGACACGGTCGAGGACATGGTAGGCAAAGGTCGGGACTTGGAGAAGGTCGTGCTCTCGCGTGCGGTGCGCTGGCATCTGGAAAACCGCATCCTGGTCTACCAGAACAAGACAGTCGTGTTCGCCTAGAAACTGAACGAAGTGGTAACTGTCGAAACATCTCATTAACGCTCATTGACACGCCAAAAGGAAAACAAACAGC
Source organism: uncultured Acidobacteriaceae bacterium (assembly GCA_963696275.1). Classification (GTDB taxonomy): domain Bacteria; phylum Acidobacteriota; class Terriglobia; order Terriglobales; family Acidobacteriaceae; genus Acidiflorens. The sequence goes on from CAVOJQ010000002.1 coordinate 109,233, forward strand.
GCACACTTGCGAGAACGCCTTCCATGAGAAGGCCGGTCGGAGTCAAGTGGGTTCTTCTGTTTTTTCCTTAGACAAGGATCCCGTCGGAGACCGGCCTTCTCATCCCATCTGGTTTCGCCATTCATTGCGACTAACGGCAATCACTCAAGCGGCTGCTCTAGGCCGGGAGTGCCCGCTCATGCCCTATTTTGCCCGCTCATGCCCCTTGCGGAAATAGGGGATTAGGCACATAATTCCGCCTTGTTTTGGTGCCCGATCCCAACCAGACTGCACCACTCTTGCTTCGGCGGGGGTTTTACTCCGCTAAGGATCTTCACTAGACTCTGTGAATTCCGTTGAAGACTGGCCCCATGTGATATCGCCCTTGCGCTAGATCCGACGCGATACGGGCTAGGGATCTCGGTTTAGAGAGAGTCTTAGCCAAGAATACAATGCAGTCTCCTACCACCCAACGACCCCGTTTGACTACCTGCCGGCGTGGCATTACGCTATCCGGCTATCTGGCAATGGGGAGCTCAGGCCTGTGTCGAAACCGTCCCAAGAATTGCTCGCCCGGCGGAAAGCGACGGACTAATCGTGACCCCGGAGCGCTGGAAACAAGTGCAGAAGAGTCTGGAGATTGCGATCACTCTCGCTCCGAAGGAGCTTGACTCGTTTCTCCATCAACTCGGAGATACAGATCTCGAACTCCGGCAAGAGGTTGAGTCTTTTCTTGCTTGCCGCTCGAACGATCCTGATTTCTTGCAGACACCGGCGCTTGAGTCGTTGGCTCAAGGCGATTGGCAGGAAACAAAATGCGAGCCCATGCTTGGGCACGAATTTGGGCCATACCGGGTGATGGCTTTGCTCGGTTCCGGTGGCATGGGGGACGTCTATCGCGCCGTTCGGGTTGACGGTCAGTACGAGCAGCAGGTCGCCCTCAAAGTCGTTCGTTCCGGTTATGCCCGAGGATTGACGGCGCGTTTTCGCAATGAGCGCCAGATTCTGGCAAGTCTTGAGCATCCCAACATCGCACGTATTCTGGATGGCGGCACGACCAAAGACGGCGTTCCTTATATCGTGATGGAGCTAATCGAGGGACTGCCGATGACCGAATACTGCGATCAGCATAAACTCCGATTCGACGACCGGCTGAAACTGTTCCGCACTGTCTGCTCGGCGGTTCACTATGCGCACCAGCACCTGGTCGTGCACCGCGACATTAAGCCGAGCAACATCCTTGTGACGGCAGATGGAACGCCCAAGCTGTTGGACTTCGGCATCGCGAAAATTCTACGGCCTGAATCAATCGAACAAAACGCCACGCATACCGGGTTGCTGATGATGACTCCCGAATACGCCAGTCCGGAGCAATTGCGAGGCGAGCTCATCACGACCGCCACGGATATCTATTCGCTGGGACTCGTCCTCTATGAACTGCTGACTGGCCATCCGGCATTCCGCATGCGGGGAAATATGCCGCACGAAATTGCGCGCGGCGTGCTGGAAATGGAGCCTGAGAGACCGAGTGAAGCTCTCCGACGGAGGCTCAGTGAAGCTCAGAACCCCGCCGGCGTGCCTTCAGCCGGTGAAAAGCCTGACGGGCCGCGAGAAAAGCTGGGCCGTCCGCTCGTGGGTGATCTGGACAGCATCGTGCTGAAAGCGCTGCGCAAGGAGCCAGGGGATCGATACGGCTCCGCGGATCAACTTTCTGAAGACATTCGCCGGCATTTGGAGGGCCTGCCTGTTTCTGCGCGCGAAGGCACGCTTTCCTATCGAGTTTCCAAATACGTACTTCGTCACAAAGCCGGAGTGGCCAGCGTAGCGCTCATCTTTCTCACTCTTGTCACCGGGATTATCGTGACTGTCCGAGAAGCCCGCATCGCGCAAAGGAACGAGCTGCGCGCCGAGAAACGCTTCAATGACGTGCGCAAGCTTGCGAATTCGCTTCTGTTCGAGATTCACGATTCCGTACGCGATCTGCCCGGATCCACTCCGGCGCGAAAGCTGATTGTGGAGAATGCACTGCGGTACCTGGACAGTCTCAGTTCTGAGGCTGCCGGTGACATCTCGCTGCAGCGAGACCTTGCCACTGCTTATGAGCGAATCGGCGATGTCGAAGGCAGCCAGACCTTTGCGAACCTAGGCGAGACGGCGGGAGCCGTCGAAAGCTACCGCAAGGCGCTCGCGATCCGACAGGAAGTCACCGCGGGGGAGCACAGTCGATCCGATGAAGCGGCGTTGGGTAGAGCTTATGTGAGCTTGGCAATGATCTATAAGATCACCAATGATTTCTCCGGCGCCATGGATGCGCTCCAACGGGCCTATCTCATAGCGGAAAAATTGGCGAGAGAGGACCAAAAGGATCCGAAGCTGCAGGAGGATTTTGGTGCCGTATGCTTCGCGCTCGGGCAGGCCTTTGCCAACCTTGGCGATCTGGCCCACTCCGTTGAGTACTATCGAAAATCGATCACCATCCGCGAAGCGATAACCGGTGGATCACCGCAGTTCCAGACTTACGTGAAATCCAGGCTAGCTGGAAGCTATGGATATCTATCCGGCGTTGTTCGCCTGTCTGGGGATACCGATCAGGCCATCGCCCTGCAGACCAAAGCTCGGGACATCCTTGCAGAGCTCTCCGCGGCCGATCCCAACAATGCGACCCTACGCCAATTTCTTCTGCAATGCGAGTTTTGGATCGGCTACTACCTCAACAAAAAGAATGCACTTGTACAGGCACTCCCTCATCTTCAGGTCGCGATCGACGGATACCAGAAGCTCCTCGCCGCCGACCCGAAGGACACTTTGGCTGCGGGATATCTGGCGCGGTGCTACACGGCCGAAGGGACGGCCTTGGCGGCCGGCGGACAACCCACCGAGGCTATCCGGTCTGGACGAAAAGGAGTTCAGATATTGGAAGCACTCACTACCAAAGATCCATCCGATACCTTCAACAAACTCACGTATCTCGCCTATGCACAGGCGGGTGTTGCCGACGCTTACTCGCGCCGAGCGCAGGAGCGGCGAACCTCAAACACCGCTCGACGATCCGATTGGCTCGCGGCTCGAACTTGGTACGAAAAAAGTCTGGCGACCTGGTCGCAAACAAAGCAGCGCGGGCCACTCGGAAAATTCGATGAGGCAGAGCCCGAACGTATTGCAAATGAACTTGCGCGCTGTAACGCCAAGACCACATCTGGAAGGGAGAAGCCTTAGCTTTAGGGCGAAACAAATCGGCACCGGTGGAATATCGAAAGGCTGTCGCGAGCTTTATGCCTGCGAACCTCGGATCAGCTCCCGTTGCAACCACAGTCGGGCGTTGGTCCAATCCCGGGTCACGGTGACGGGAGAGATCGCGAGCACCTGCGAGGTTTCCGCAATCGAAAGGCCGGCAAAGAAGCGTAGCTCCACAATGCGGGCCTGTCTCTCGTCGAGCCGGGCCAGTCCGTTCAACGCGTCATCAAGGGCAACAAGGTCGAGATCGCGAGGAGGGGCTATGTCCGCCGATTCATCGAGCGTGATGACGTTGTCGCCTCCGCGTTTCGCGGCTTGCCGTGACCGCGCATGGTCGACGAGTATCTGCCGCATCAGCCGGGCCGCAACCCCGAAGAACTGGGCGCGGTTCTCCATGCTCGACGGGGCTTGATCAACCAGCCGCAGATACGCCTCGTGCACCAGCGCCGTCGTTTGCAGAGTGTGTCCGCCCCGCTCGGCGGAAAGATAATGGCGTGCCAGAGTTCGGAGTTCGTCATAAACCAACGGCAGAAGCGATTCCATGGCGGATTGGTCGCCCGCCTTCCAGCGTGCCAACAGTTCCGTGACTGGTTTTGACCCAGAGTCCAAGCTCATCCCCACCCGGAGCCCCATCAGCCCGCTAGCGTAATTCGGCTTCGTCTGGCAGTCAACCGGGTTCGTCACCCCTTGCGCCGAAAAGCAAGCCCTGCGGGAGTTTTAGCTCTGCCAGCCGGATTTTTTCTGAATTGATGACGCAAATCGCCCTTCCTTTTCCGCATGTATCCATAGCGGGCTACACGGCTTCGAGCGAAAGGTGAGCGTCACCTTTCAGCAGTGTTCTGACGGATCTCAATGGCAAGAGGGGCCGGGTTGCACCTCAAGAGGAAGTTCGTATGAAAAGCTTTAGCGCACTTGTGATTTTGGTAGCCGTGGCAGCCCTGATATCCGCCGCTCAGGGTCAGAGCTGCTATACACCCATCACCTCCTGGAATACAAAATTCAACCTGACCGGGAGTGGCAGCGGCCTCGCCTGCAGCGGCGTAACCTGCGACATCAACGAATCTGCCTCCGCCAGCAACTTGAGCATCGTTCCGGCCTTTGTTCAATGCAATCCGGCTGCGGTGGGATGGGAAGGGTTTACTCCCAGCCCTGCGGGTCCGGATACGTGGTCCGTCAACGACACGATGCATGATCCCTGTAACGAAGGAGGACCCAGTTACTTGAACTATTCGGGACCGACCAGTAACGGGCTCGCGGCGTCGGCTTTGGCCGCGAACGTTGCCAACGGTACGTACACCTACCAAGGTATTTCGGGGGGTGCTGGAACAGTCATTTTCCAGCCCTGCCTGGGTAACTCGCCTCCAGAGGTCGCCCCCACCGACGTTGATCCCCGCTCTAACTGGCCTATCACCTTTACGCTCCCGAGCACGCCCCAAACCCTCACCGGCTCGGCCCCCCCCGGCTATACGGCAGAGGACTCCATGGACCTCGGGGCAACCGTCCCCTACACCTTCACCTTTACACTCGTACCCCAATATGACTGCCAGCCTTGCCGCGAGGACGGTACGAAATGGGTTGCTCCCATCAGTTCCAGCATCAGCCCAGAAAACTCCAGTCTCGGCGAAGACCTGCCAGTTGTCGATACTCCGTTTCAACTCCACTACGAGAGCGGCCGCGTTCCCGGCGCCGGAAAGGATGCCGTCGCGACTGCTGACGCACTCATGCTCGGAGGATGGACGCTAAACGTTCAACACGCTTATGATCCGGCGACCAATACGCTCTTTCTCGGCGATGGTTCCCAGCGTTCCGGCTATGAAATAGGAACGCCCTTATCTCTCAACAGCAACTTGCTAATAACTTCGGAGGACGGAAGCGAGGTCTATGTTTTCAATTCGAGCGGCCGCCATTTGCAAACCTTGCGTCCCATGACCGGAGCCGTGAAGTACACCTTCGGCTACGACTCGGCAGGCAATCTCATCACGGTGACTGACGTCGCAGGCAACGTCACCACCATCCAACGCAACGCTTCCGAGCAGCCCACCGCCATCGTTTCACCTTATGGCCAAACCACGACGTTGACTATTGATAACAACGGGTTTCTCAGCCAGGTGACGGACCCGCTCGGCAATTCTTCCACCTTCCAGAATTCCAGCACTGGCCTTCTCCAGTCCCGCACGGACGCCAACGGCAACGTGTTCAGTTATACCTACGATGGAACCGGCAAGCTGATCCAAGATGCGGATTCACTCGGAGGTTTCGTTTCGCTTGCTCAGAACAACGTCGGTTCCGGCCCTGGCTGGACCGTAAATCAAACCACCTCGATGGGCCGCAGCAGCAGTTTCACCACCAACATGACTCTGCCCTTGGTGCAGGATGGAACCTCACCGGTATCGGAGCAGCATACAAACATCTGGCCCGATGGTCTGCAGACCATGTCAACCAAGTCTCTCAATGGCGGCGGACTTTCGAGCAGCTTCAGTTTGCCCGACGGGACGTCAGACTCCACTACCTTCGGGCCTGATCCGCGCTGGGGAATTCAGGTCCCCGTGACGACAAGCGAAACTGTCAACGAAGGCAGCCTGACGATGAATATCACGGGCAGCCGGACTGCTTCTGTGAAAATCCCAGGCAACCCCTTCACGCTGGAGACCCAGACCAATACACAGACAGTGAATGGGAGAACCTACAGCACAGTGTTCACGGCTTCCAAACGTACGTTTGTTGAAACCACACCCGTCGGACGGAAACTTACGACGGTGCTCGACAAGGACGAAAGGCTCTCCAGCACGCAGATCGGCTCGTTGACAGCTAGCGATTTTACCTATAACACGCAGGGACGCCTTTCAACCATGACCCAAGGGACACGAAAGACGACAATCACATATGATGCCGACGGACGCCTGGCTGCGATTACCGATCCCTTGGCGCTGACCACCAGTTTCGGCTATGACGCCGATGACCACCCGACGACGACGACATTGCCCGATGGTCGCACGATCACTTACACCTACGATAACGACGGCAATCTCGCCAGCGTCACTCCTCCGGGCAAATCAGCACACGACTTTGCTTACACGGCCGTCAATCTGACGTCGACTTATGCGCCACCCACTGTTCCCGGCACCGGTTCTACCACTTACGCCTACGACTTGGATCGCGATCTTACCCAGATCACTCGACCTGACGGGCAGACGATCAAATTCGGATACGACAGCGCGGGGAGACTAGCGTCAACCACCACGCCAACGGAAACAATCGGGTACAGTTATGATCCCAACACGGGAAATTTGACTGCGGCTTCGGCCAACGGGGGAGAAACCTTGGCCTATGGGTATAACGGCCCACTGCTTACTTCAGCGGCGTTGACCGGCACAGTGGCTGGAAGCATCAGCCTTTCCTACAACAACAACTTCTGGGTTACCTCGGAAAGCATCAACGGAGCCAACACCATTAATTACACCTATGACAATGACGGCTTGCTGACTAAGGCTGGATCACTTGCGGTCAAGCCAGATCCAAAAGACGGCTTAATCGACAGCACTACGCTCGGCAGCGCAACCGACGACCACAAATATGACAAATTTGGTGAATTGACCGGCTACACGGCCAAGTACGGAACCTCCAGTCTCTTGAGTGAGACGTATACTCGCGATGCGGATGGAAGAATCAGCGCCAAGACGGAAACCGTCGGCGGCAAGAAAAACACCTATGGCTACTCTTTTGACCCTTCCGGCCGGCTCACGGGCGTGCAGCAAAACGGCACCACAATCTCCTCTTACACCTATGACACCAACTCGAACCGCCTGACGGCGACCACCTCGTCCGGAAGCATAAGCGGCACATACGATGCCCAGGACCGACTACTAACCTATGGAAATGCCTCGTACACCTACACCGCCAACGGCGAACTGGCGAGTCAAACCGTTGGGACGGCGACGACCAACTACCAGTATGACGTGCTGGGGAATCTGACGAGTGTGATTCTGCCTAGCGGCGAGACCATCACATATGTAATTGACCCCAGAAATCGACGCCTGGGAAAGATGGTGCGTGGATCGTTAACGGCAGGATTTCTCTATCACGGCAACAGAATCGCTGCCCAACTCAACGCCAGCAATGCGATCGTCAGCCAGTTCGTATACGCTACCGGCAGCACGTCTCCCGATTACATGATCAGCGGCGGCGTGACTTACAGGATCTTCTCCGACCAACTCGGCAGTCCGAGGCTCGTGGTCAACACCTCCACCGGTGCAATCGCCGAGCAGATCACCTACGACGAGTTCGGCAATGTACTCAGCGATACGAACCCTGGTTTCCAGCCCTTCGGCTTCGCCGGAGGCTTGTACGATCAGGATACAAAGCTGGTTCGCTTCGGCGCCCGCGACTATAGCCCTGCGATCGGCCGCTGGACGGCGAAGGACCCGATTCGGTTTGCGGGCGGAGACACGAACATTTATGGCTATTCGTCCAATGATCCAGTCAACTTTGAGGATCCTTTAGGGCTCGAAGACTGCGCGTGCAATCAGAAGAAACCCGGGACCATCACGAATTTCATTGGTGGATTCGTGGACGAATACACGAATCTTTTGATTACTCCTATAATCGGGCCCTGGAGTTTGGTCGAAAACCAAGTGTTCGGGACCACAAGTCCGACGGAAATCGCTAGGGTCGTCACCGGTACGACGGGGTCGGTGGACACTGGTTCAACCCCCTATTTCATCGGGCAGATAACGGTTGACGTGGGCACGAGCCTGATCGGCGGCGGATCAGGACCTCGCTCGGCTGCACAAGCCGTCGAGAAAGCCGGGGAAGCGGCGATGGACTCTTCAGACGCCGAAATGATGCGGTTCATCGAGCGGCAGTTTGGTAAGGACGCCAATTCTACGTTGAACCAAGTAGGCGATGCCTGCAAGAAGAATTGGAAAAAACCTTGGCCGTAGAGTACCAGTGTTCTTCTACAGAAGGAGTTCCACGAAGTACGGCGACTGGCCCACTCAAGCCCGGTTTTGGCTTGAGTGGGTGTTTGGGTGGAAACCCGGAGAGACAGTATGTTCCCTGCTGCAGTTTATGAAGTGATCTTCGATACAAAAGGCGGGAGCAAGGCGGGGAGTGCACCCCAAAATTGACGCCCTCAACGCCCTCAAACGCACCATGATTGCGGTGTGACGATCTGGCGACCCGGTAACCTGATTAGTAAATCCCTGCTTCTCGCCCCCGTGAGACGCTCTTTCGTCGCTGCTCTATAATTTATTAAGACTGAAGAAGAAGGGACACTCGATCCACTCGAGTCCCAAACATCCAAGTAGATATTGGACGGTAGGAGGCGGTCGGCAAGATCGCGTTGGTGCAGGTCGATGTAAGTCTTCACAAAATCGACGTGAAGACCCGGATGTGACAAGGATGCACCTTCAATGCGGAACAACTTCGAGGCTAGACTCTCCCGAGTCGAAAGACGCCTAGCGCAGAAAACAGAAAAACCAAAGATCTGCAATTGTCGCGAGAAAACTCGCTACCACAATGCCGACTGTCTCGATGCGCTCCTCAAGCGAATGCCAATGGTCTGTCCAGTTCACGGCTTCCGGCAACTTGGCAGGTTCTGGTGGACTCCCAGCTGGTGCGTTCTTAGAACTAGATTCGGAGACGACAATCAGTATTGTCCGTGTCCGCCGCATCCCTGGAGGTCGTTCGTATTGAACGGTCCACATACGCGGGAGGCGCAGTACGCCGCACAAGAGGCTAGGAGCAGGCTTCCGCCAAATCCTCCGTCCGATCTCCAAGAGGAAAACCGCCGGATAGACGCCATTGTCGCGAGGTACAGGGCGTGGGTCCACTCAGTTAGGGCTGGGAAAATCCAGTTGACGGAGAACTCGTGAAGACGACAGAGAAGGAGGACCCAAGAATGTCGGCCGATAACAAGGCGAATCGTTGCAAGGCTATGACAAAGTCGGGCAAGCCCTGTCGGGCGGCCGCCACCAGCGGAGGCCTCTGTTTTTTTCACGCCAATCCCAACAAGGCTTCCGAACTGGGCCGAATCGGCGGCCGGACGAATCACCATTCCGCCGGCAACGACATGAATTCCCTGCCCTCCTTGGACAACGCTGTGGCGGTGCGGGAAACCGTCGCCCGCCTGATTGCCGATGTTTACGCCGGCAGGATGAATCCTAGAACCGCTGGAGGCCTTGCGCCCCTTTTGAACCTGCAGCTGCGCGCGATCGAGGTCACGGAGATAGAGCGCCGACTCGCCAGGTTGGAAAAACCCCCGGATCAGCCAGCGCAAACACCGTTCTCCTACGCCGACATGCCAAACACAACGAATCCTGAGCCTGACCGGAATTCGGGAGAAACGAAGGGAGCGCAACCGGACGATCAGCCGAGCAGAAAATCGAGCTGGACCTCCGGATCCAGGTAGCTATCGACCCATGTAGCTCATGACATGCCTATAACCCGAGCAAAACATGGCTTCCTATGCCTCAAGCCATGATGAACCGAAAAGCCATCCCAACCCGCCCGAGCGGAGGTTGGCCTGGGCGGGATTGAAGCGCCATGAACGGATTCAAGTATCTGTACCTGCGATTGGCGTGCCAAGGTTGACGAGCATCCTCCTTACGGAGTCACTTCGAAGTCACTTCGAACACGACGCCATCGTTGTTCAATCCTCCAAAGACGGTCGTGCCATAGAGGTTGCCCTCTCTGTCCAGAACCGGAGCGCTCCTTGGCCAAAGTCCGTCGGTGCCGTTAAAACTCCAGAGAATCTTCTCCCGGTACCAACCTTGGCCAGTCTGGGCTAGCTCGAAGACAGTTCCGTCATTGAGTTTGCCCCCTCCATTGGTGGTTCCGTGGATCTTCCCGTTCGCATCGAAGACAATCCCGGCGTAAGGATTGCCCCCATCTTTCTTTTCTTTGCCACCGCCAAACGAGTGGAGAATCTCCACTTTCCATTCTCCTTTTTGCCATTTCTTGGTGGGACGAACGAGCTTGAAGACCGTTCCGGAGTTGTTGTGCCGCCGTAGTAAGTTGTTCCGTAAAGATTTCCGGCCTGATCGAGCGCGGGATTTCCTTGTGGAGCGCGCCATCTTTATCTGCTCGAGAATTTCTAGTTGGTTCGCCCAGCATTCTATCGAGTAGAACCAGCGTTGTTTGGATCGAAAATACCGCGCCTACGGATCATGCAGTTGCTATTGTTGACGTGGCCGGCGAAGTTTGTACCAAGTGGATTCTCTCTCATTCCACCTGGTACAAAAATCTCCGGTCAGGTCACTGGTTCTGAAGACCGCAGACGGACGGGCAATCCGTGCGTTCGTCGCCAGGGGGGCCACCGTGTGACGGAGAACACGGCGGAGTGTGACCAACGTCATAGGAAGTGGGATGTCAAAAAGGGTGTAGTGCCAAGCGAGAAGAACCGCACTGCCCAAGCAGGAAACGTCTAGGAGAAAAAATGGAGCGAGTCTCGATCGTGAGGAAATGGCACCAAGTCGTGGTCCTATTACTGGCATTCCCGTTTGCGATAGCTAATCGGGCCGAGGCGCAGAAAGGGAACGTAGAGAATGGCCAAAAAGTCTTCCAGGATAAATGCGAAAAGTGTCACGGCAAAGATGGCAGCGGCAACACCAACTTCGGAAAAGCACTTCGAGCCGCCGACCTCCGCTCCGCCGATGTTCAAAAAAAAACCGACGCGGAATTCTACACCCAAATTGAAAAGGGCAAGAAAAACATGCCCCCGTTTGGAACAAGCCTAGACAAGACGCAAATTAATGATGTGATTGCCTACGTAAGGGAATTTGGCAAGAAGCAGCCGGAAGCAAAGAAGTAGCGGTAAAAGCTCCATTGGCGATCAGGCAGGGAATGAAAACTCCACCAGCCACATCGAAAAACGCAGACGCCGCGGCTGGCGACGGAAACCCTCAGTGTCCCGAGTCCAAATCCAAAGTTCGTCGGCGAAGTTTCCTACGCCTCGCCGTAATCATGGCCGTTACATCCAGCGCGGCCGCGCTCTTGTTGGTCGACATCCATAAGAGAAAGGTGGAGGCGTCCACTCCGCTTTTCGCTGTCGAAACACCACTAGTCTCCATGCCAGCCGATTTCTCCCCCGTATTCAGACCGGGTCGTGAACCTTTCATCGATACCGTGCGAGAGTACTTTCAATGGCAGTCCACCCCAGTCCAGCCAATTACGTTCAATCATCGGCTTCATCTTCAGAACGGTATGCAGTGTACAAGTTGCCACGTAGGTGTGACGGAAGGGTCGGACGCTGGAATTCCCAACGTCACCTTCTGCATGGCCTGTCATCAAGCGGTGGCCACTAATAATCCTGAGATCAAGAAACTCACGGCTTACGCGGACAAAGGACTGGATGTTCCCTGGAAGCCGGTGTACTGGTTTTACTCTTCGGAACACGTTCGATTCCGGCATAGTCCGCATATTCGTGCAGCAGTGGATTGCCAGGAGTGCCACGAGGATATGACTCGGCAGACGGTTGCCGTGCGGTCAAAAAATCTAAACATGAATTTCTGCATTAGTTGCCATAGGGCAAAGGGCGCCTCGGCCGATTGCATAACCTGCCATTACTAGCCAGATGAACGTCGCCGCTTAGGGCCTGACTCGTTGCGGTGGTTGGAGGAGTTTTCAGACTAATGGAACGCCGAACGTTTTTGAATTTCACGATCCTGAGCGGCGCGGCATTGGCGCTGGAGGGGTGTAGCGATCAAGCAGCGCAATTAGTTCGCTTCATACCCGAAGAAGATCTGGTGCCCGGTGTAGCCATCTGGAAGCCGGGCGTTTGTGCAATGTGCTCTGCCGGTTGTGGCATCCAGGTGCGTGTCATGGAAGGGGACGCTGAAGTTGTGCGGAACGGGCAGTTCGGGGTCCTCAAAATGGGATTGGCTAAGAAACTGGCAGGTAATCCTGAACACCCCGTGAATCACGGAAAGTTGTGCGCGCGGGGCGAAGCCGGCCTGCAGGTCACTTATAATCCGGATCGCATCCAGCATCCTCTGAAGCGTACCGGGCAGCGCGGTTCGGGAAAATTTACGCAGGTGAGTTGGGACGAAGCGTTTCAGGAACTATTAACGCATCTCCAGCCGCTAGCCTCTCAACCCGCATCCAAATCCCTTGCTTTCCTGACCAGCCCGCAGCGTGGCCAGCGCCGAATGTTGATCGAGCGATTTCTCTCCGGCTTCGACCGATCACAATTCGTGCCGTTCGAGATTTTTGACGATGCGGTCTTGCGCAGAGCGAACCGGCTGAGCTTCGGTTACGACCAATTGCCGACAGTAGACCTGGCCCGCTCGGGTTATGTCATCTCCTTTGGCTCTGATTTCCTCGGCACATGGAATTCCCCCGTGGCGCAAAGCGTGGGTTACGGGAAAATGCGCCAGAACCGCTCGGGCGTTCGCGGAAAATTTGTCCAGGTTGAGTCCCGCGTATCGCAAACGGGAGCGAATGCGGATGAGTGGGTGGCAGCGCATCCGGGTACGGAAGGCCTGCTGGCTCTGGGAATTGCCCACGTCATTTTGCAGGAGAAGCTTGGGCATGCGGAAACCGCAGGCGCCGCCGGAAGGCTGATCGATGGCTGGCGCGAGGGACTGCCAGCATATTCGCCGGACGCGATCGCGTGGAAAACGGGCGTCCCTCCTGAGACGAGCACGAGATTCGCGCGCGAGATGGCGGCACGATCACCCGCCGTGGCAATGGTGGGCGGAGCGCCCCTAGCCCAAACCAACGGATTGTTCACGGCTCTCGCGGTCAACGCTCTGAATGCGCTTCTGGGAAGCGTCGGGAAGCCGGGCGGACTTGAGTTCACGCCACAAGTGCCGTTGCCCGCCGTGTCCCGAGTGCCCGGGGAAGCGGCACGGGAAAAGTCTGGAGAGGGCAAGGCCGATTCGGTCCGCGACCTTGCGCAACAGATCCTTTCGGGCCAGCCGCGGCCAGTCGAAGTGCTCCTTCTATACGAAGCGAACCCGGTTTTTGCTACGCCACTGGGATGGCGCGTAAAAGAGGCACTTCAAAAAGTTCCGTTCATCGCCAGCTTCGGCAGCTTTCTCGACGAGACGAGCCGCCTTGCAGACCTGATTCTTCCCGACCACTCATTTCTCGAATCGTGGATCGACGATGCTCCGGAGTCGGGAACAATGCTGTCGGTGGTAAGCATTGCCCCACCAGCCATGCGGCCGCTCCACGACACGCGTGCGCTGCCCGATGTGCTGCTTGATCTGGGCCATCAGCTGGGCGGAAAGACGAGCCAAATCCTACCGTGGAAAAGTTACGAAGAAATGCTGCAAGCGGCACTCGCGCCTCTTGCGCATCTTCCAGGCTCCATCAACGCGAAAGACGGCGACGAATTCTGGAACAAAATTCAGGAGCAAGGCGGCTGGTGGAGCGCGGAGGCGGGTCCCGCGCCGAAAGCAAAGGCGGCCGCCGGTTCGTTCAGCACGACGAAATACCAGGAGCCGGAATTCGCCGGATCCGCTGGGGAGTATCCATTCCATTTGCTCCCCTACCCTTCGCAGCAGTTTTATGATGGACGGCATGCGAATCTTCCCTGGCTGCAGGAAATTCCGGAAGTTTTATCGACGGGAATGTGGGGCACATTGGTAGAAATAAATCCGCGTGCGGCCGCCACTCTGCAGATCGAACAAGGCGACCTGGTGGAGGTGGCGTCCCCGCAAGGTAAGATTCGTGCTCCGGCTCTGCGGTCGCCGGGAATCGCGCCCGACATGATTGCGATTGCGGTGGGACAAGGGCATGAAGATTACGGACGCTACGCCAGCGGCCGCGGCGCGAACCCGATCAAGATACTCGCGCCACAGGTGGAGCCGACGACCGGAGCGCTGGCATGGGCGGGAACGCGGGTGAGTATCACAAAAGTAGGCAAGGGCGAACTGATTCTGTTGTCGGGCGGCCCCACCCAGTGGAGCCACGAGAAGATAGCCCGGTAAACGACCGATCGTCGACGAGCAGCGATTAGGAGGAAACGCGGATGGCGCACAAATGGGGAATGGTAATTGACCTCGACCGCTGCACCGGCTGCGAGGCCTGCGTTGCGGCGTGTCACGCCGAAAACAACATCGCCACGGTAAACGCCGATCAAGCCGCCAAAGGCCGAACGATGCACTGGATTCATGTGGAACGCTATTGGGAGGGCGAATTTCCCAATATCCGAGCACGGTTTCAGCCAGTTCTATGCCAACAGTGCGATGCCGCTCCCTGCGAACCCGTGTGTCCCACCTATGCCAGCTATCACAATCCCGAGGGTCTCAACGCCCAGGTTTATAACCGCTGCATCGGCACGCGATATTGTGCCAATGCCTGTCCGTACTCAGTTCGTTATTTCAACTGGTTCAATCCAGCGTGGGATAAGCCGCTACAGCTGCAACTGAACCCGGACGTTTCGGTGCGCGAAGTAGGGGTGATGGAAAAATGTACGTTCTGCAACCAGCGCATTCTCGCAGCGGAGATCAAAGCCAAAGCAGAGAACCATGAACTGCCGGACGGCGAGGTCAAGCCAGCCTGCGTACAGTCTTGCCCGCCGACGGCGATGGTTTTTGGGGATCTGAACGACGCGAACAGTCAGGTCTCGCGCATGGCAGGTTCCGTGCGAGCCACGATACTGCTGGAAGAAGTTGGGACACTGCCGAAAGTTATCTATCTCGAAAGAGAGTCATCGCATGGCAATGAATAATGCCGCGCAGGCCAACGTGAATGTGATCGATTTCGCGCCGGAGAAAATCCGCAAGGATCTGCTGCTGCCGGTATTCCATACGTCGCGGCGGTACTACGCACTTGTAATCGCGCTGGTGGCCATTGGGCTTCCCGGTATGTTCGTCTACCTTTACCAGATGTCGGAGGGGATGGGCGTAGCCGGAATCACCCGGCCGGTTTTCTGGGGCTTCTATATCACGAACTTCGTGTTCTGGATTGGAATCAGTCATGCCGGCACGCTGATTTCGGCGATTCTCCGCCTGGTCAATGCCACCTGGCGCCGTCCAGTGACACGATGCGCTGAAGCCATCACCGTTTTCGCCCTGGCCATAGGCGCGCAGTATCCGATCATTCACTTGGGCCGCGCGTGGCTGTTTTTCTGGCTAATTCCATATCCCAGCGAACGTGGCATCTGGCCGAATTTCCGTTCTCCGCTGGTATGGGACTTTTTCGCCATCAGTACCTACCTCACCGGCAGCCTGACTTTCCTTCTTCTTCCGATCATTCCAGATTGGGCGATGGTCCGGGACCGGGCGACCGGGTTGCGCAAACGCATCTACACAGTGCTCGCTCTAGGATGGCGCGGAACGCCACGGGAATGGCATCGGCTGGAAGTAGCGATGCGCATCATGGCGGTCACCATCCTACCGGTTGCCATCTCCGTGCATACGATCGTGTCGTGGGACTTTGCCATGGCGCCGGTACCCATGTGGCATTCCACTGTGTTCGGGCCGTACTTTGTGGCCGGGGCAATTTTCAGCGGCATCGCCGCGCTAATTATTGTGATGGCGCTGGTGCGCAAGGCCCTGCATCTTGAGGAGTACCTGAAACCACTTCACTTCGACAATCTTGGCAAGCTGCTATTGGTAATGAGCCTCCTCTGGATCTACTTCATCATCGCAGAACGCCTCACCGTCTGGTACGGTAACGAACCCGCCGAGATGGCTGCGTTCTGGTCCATCCAGCGCGGGAGATTTGCCGTGCTCTTCTGGACCATGGTCTGCTGCAATTTCCTCATTCCTTTCCCAATCCTCGCAATCAAGAAACTGCGAACCATCGCCGGCACAGTGATCGCCTCGTCCACCATCGTTGTCGGAATGTGGCTGGAGCGGTTCCTGATTGTTGTGCCACCCCTGGAGCACAAATATTTGCCTTATGACTGGGGACACTACAGCCCGACGTGGGTGGAAATCACGATTACCGTCGGAACGTGTATGGGAATGATTCTCCTTTACGTTCTGTTCGCGAAATTTGTCCCGATCATTTCGATTTGGGAATTGAAAGGCCCACAGCACGCGAGACCCATTGCGGTAACGGCGAACGCCACAATCAGCCCGGCGGCCATACGTTTGGACAACACATTACCTTCGACCAATAGTTGAGTGGATGAATTTATGAATGCTATCTACGGACTCTTTCCCGATGCAGACTCCGCGGGGCGAGCGTTGAAGGCCCTTCGTGCAGCGAGTTCTCGCTTTCATCTCAACCCGAAAGCGATCGTCATCATGTCTTCCGAACCGCTGGAAGAAGAGGGCTTCGGATGGGAACAGGAGCGGACACTGATGCCGTGGCTTGCCCCTCTGGGCGCTCTCGTTGGAGGCGCAGCCGGGTACGCGCTTTCCGCCTTTACGCAACGCAGCTATCCCCTGCCCACCGGAGGCATGCCAATTGTGGCCATGTGGCCGACCGGAATCATCATGTATGAATTGACGATGCTGGGAGCGATCCTAACCACCATTGTGGCGTTCGTGATCGCGACTGGACTGCCCAACTACAAAAAGCGCCTCTATGACCCGGAGGTCACGAACGGGAAGATTCTCGTAGGTATCTCGGAACTGGATAGTGCTTGTCGTGCTGAACTTGAACAATTGCTGTATCGGGACGGTGCTGAGCAAGTCAAAGAGTTCTCGAATGGATAGGAGAGAACTACAGCTTCGCGACCAAAAGTGATGCGCGAGCCGGACCGGGCTTCGGGGGCTGAGGAGATTCACGTCTCCGCCAATTCCTAGTTCACCGTCTGTGTCAGCGAAGCCGAACTGCCGGTAAATCCCGTACTACCGTTGTAGGCTGCGGTGATGGTGCGCGTGCCCGAAGTCAGCTTCGAGGTTGTGAATGCTGCCGCGCCTCCTTTCACTCCCTTGGACCCCAGGACCGTCGTGCCATCATAGAATGTGACGGTCCCTGTGGCCTCGCCGCTGAACTGCGGCACCACACTCGCCGTAAAGGTAATAGATTGCCCGATGTTGGACGGATTCAGCGAGGAGGCCAGAGCGGTTGTGGTCGTGGCTTTGCCGACCACCTGCTTCACCGTTTTCGACGTGCTGGCGACGAGGTTCCAATCGCCGCTGAACACTGCCTCGACGATCGCTGTCCCGACCTCGAGCGTCGAGATGGTAGAGCTAGCGTAGCCGTTATTCATCGCCGTCGTGCCCAGCACCGTCCCGTGTTCCACAAACGTGACCGTGCCCCCGCTCGGGAATGAGGCGCCACCCGGGCAACTGACTCGCGCAGTGAGGGTGACAGGCTGGCCATAAGCGGACGGATTCGGCGAGGTACTAGATGTAGTCGTCGTCAGAGCCGCCGTCGCATTCGCTTCGAAAACAACGCCAGCGCCGGCCGATCCACCTGCGGCCGTGCCAAAGACGTTGCCTGAAGAGAAGCCGGCCGCGCTCCAAATCAGGCTGCCGTTCGGCGAATCTCCGGTCGCGGCGTTGAAGCTCCAGGTAACACCCCCAAAATACCAACTAATCCAATCATTGGAGATAAGACTGAAAATAGTCCCCTGGCCGTTAGCCCCGCCGTAGAGCGTGGTGCCGAAAAAGTATGCGCCGTCGCCGAACAAAAGTCCGCCCACAGGCATCGCGCCATCTGTTGCGCCGCCAATAAAGGAGTGGAGCAACCTCTTTGTCCATTCTCCCTCGTGTCTTCCCTGCGTTACCGGGGTCAGCACGTACACGGTCCCAATGTTCTTGCTACCGCCATACTGTGTCGTAACGTAAACGTTTCCCGATCCGTCGACCACGGGGGTGCCGGCTATCCCGTATCCCTCGTGATAAACGTGATCGCTAAAACCGGCGATATTATACTCAGTCCAACCGCCGCTGCCGTTCGGCTTCAGGACGCCTACGTTGTCGTAGGAGGCGAAGTAGATGTTATCGGTGTTGCCCCAGCCCCACCAGTTCCCCCAGGCCAACCCGGAATAACTCGGGGCAAAGAGCGTCGCGAGCACCTGGTTCGTCCAGTTGACACCCGACGGCATCAACTCAAAGACAACTCCATTGTTTCCGTTGCCGCCGGCGTAGGTTTTGCCGTAGAGATTGCCCGACCCGTCCATGAGCAGACCGTTTACGGGATTGGCGCCGTCGGCTCCGCCTGCAAAGCTGTGCAGGACGGTTTCCGTCCAGCTCGCACCCACGGGGCTCAGCTCGAATACGACGCCGAGTCCATTGGCGCCGCCGTTGTACGCTGTTCCGTAAAGATTCCCCGCGCTGTCGAACATGAGGTAAGCGTAAGTCGGGTTTCCTCCATCTGCGCCCCCGGTGAAGCTGTAGAGAACGGCCGGGTTCCAGCCATCGTTTCCGTTTGGCGAAAGCTCATAGACGGTTCCGTAGCCCCACAGACCTCCAGAGTAGGTCGTGCCATAGAGATTGCCAGCACTGTCCAGGATGAGGGAGGATTGCGGACCGCCGCCGTCGCTGCCGCCGGTGAAGTTGTAGACCACCGCCTCCTGAGCCCGCGCGGGGAGAGCAAAGAACAACAGCAGAGCGAGCACGGTGAGTGTCAGAACGGCAAAGGTAGTTGCGGCTGTCAGTTTCATCGAGCCGCATGAGGGCCCGGCATCGGAAATCTTCAAACGTCCTTTCGTCCTACCGTTCGTCGCTAGGGAATACATTGCCCCCTCCTTAATCGCGAGGCTGCTTCTCGCTTGGGGATTGTCCTACGGGCTAAATAGATACTCTTTGGTCAATTCTGTCGGTGCGATTCATCACCCGAGGATGTGACTGGGTGGCGGGGAACTGGGAACCGTTACTTGAAATTCATTGACTCGGGGACCGGGGTTTTGAGTGGTATGGGGATTTCTTTCCTCAGTGTCAGATTTTGGGTCTTGGGTCAGACCGTGGAGTTCGTCAGATGGGCATGAAAGTCTATATCGAGCACATGGGCAGGCCAGCTACGAGGGAACAACTGAGGGAGGATTTCAAGGCAGGCAAACGCGCGAGCAAACGCCAAAATAATCGGGCTGCCACGAAGACAGCCCGATTCACTTTTTTGAGCACTACTCCGTCCCAGTCCCGCTCAGCACGTCCGTTTGCGGGCTGCCCTTGTCGTTGTCCGATAGACTCAGCGTCGCAGTCCTCGCGCCGCTGGCTTTAGGTGTAAACGTGAGTGTGATCGTGCAGGTGCCACCACTGGCACTGATCGTCGTGCACGTCTTACTTGTGATGGCAAAGTCGCCTTTATCCGCTCCCGTGATCGTGGCACTTGTGACCTTTACTGCAGTCGTTCCATGATTGGTCACAGTCACCGTCATCGGTGCGCTGGTCGTCCCTACCGACTCGCTGCCGAAGCTGACCGGCGAAGGCGACATCGTGATCTCGGTGCCTTTGCCGCTCAAAGGAATCGTCTGCGGACTCAGGCAAGCGTCGTCTGTCACTACGATGGACCCCGAGCGCGCCCCCAACGCCGCGGGAGTGAAAGTCACCGATATTGTGCACTTCGCTCCGGCCGCCAGGCTGCTGCCGCACGTCTTCGCCGTGATCGCGAAATCGCTTGCGTCCGTGCCGCCTACCGTAATATTGGAGATCGTCAGAGCCGCGCCTCCCGGATTGCTCAGCGTCAGCGTCAGAGGCGCGCTCGCGGTGTTGATGAGCGTGCTCGGGAATGACAGCGACGACGGCGCAAAGCTCGTTACCGGCGCTCCGTTGTAGGTCGCGGTCGCCGACGTGGTCCCAGGCGTCACAGTCCAACCAAAATTCACGGTCGAGAAGTTCCCCGTTTCCGATGCGTAATTCATGACCGGGAACGTGCTCCCGACCGTCGGCTTGAATCCCTTGAGCAGGCAAAGCTGTGCGCTCCCCGCCAGGGTTGCGGCTCCAGTAGCAGTCAGCACGTCGTACTCTCCTGCGGAGCTACCGGCAAGACCGAACTCCACCGTGCCGCCCGAACCCTGGGTGTAGTATCCCGCGCCCGTTCCGTTGATAGTCAAAGTTCCGGTTGTAGTCGAGCTGAGGGAGGGGCTGGCGCTGACCAAGCCCGATGTATTCGTCAAGCCTCCAGTGATGGTGCCCGCGCCAAAAACGTCGCCCCCGGTCACTGTCATCGTAGTCGACCCTGACGTGGCGATGTTGCCACCTTCCAGCAGCGTCGACCCGCCAGTCTGCGTAAACAGCGTCCCCAGCAGGAGTATTCCCGACTTCGCAATCACGCTGCCAGTATTGTTAACGGTAACGGAACCGCTGAAGCCTCCGCCGGAGGTGCCCGTCCCGCCGGTCTTTTCGAACGTTCCCGCGTTGTTGAAGACTGGAGTCGTGCCTCCCTCGAACTGGATCGAGCTGTCGTTTTCGTGATTCCAGGTCGCTCCAGCTTTGTTGTTAAGAACCGCTCCATTTTCCATCAGAAATGCAATCCCATCCCAGGTCGCAACCTTCGTGTTGTTCAACGTGCGCCCGCTCAGGAACGGTTCCCCGGTGAGAGTCATCCCTCCGTCCGCATTAGTCGTTCCCGTTCCGCTCTCGGTCCCTCCCGACCACGTTATCGCTTTGGTCGCCGTCACATTATCGGTGCCCTCCAGCGTGCCTGCGCTCTGGGTCAGCGAAGTGGTCGTGATTGTCTTCCCGGTTACGAAGTTCATCGTGCCGTTGCTGATATTGATCGGCCCCACGCTGGTCAGCTTCGCCGGTGAAGTAAAGTTCACCGTCCCATTCGTGGTTTGCGTCCCTCCCGTCACGTCATAGGCGCCCGTGTAGTTCACCGTTCCCGTCGTGAACTGTACCGTGCCTGCTCCACTGATCGGCCCGCTCACCGCCGCCGCCGTTGATCCGCCGCCTAACTGCAGCGTTGCGCCCGAAGCCACACTCCACGATCCTGCGCACGTCCCGCTGCATACCCCGACGTTCGACAGAAACAGAATTCCGCTACTGTCCGTCACTGTCCCAGTATTGTTGAAGGTAATGGAAGCGCCGACGCCTCCCCCGGTGTTGCTCGTCCCGCCGGTCTTTTCGAACGTTCCCGCGTTATTGAAGACTGGCGTCGTGCCTCCCTCGAACTGGATCGAGCTGTCGTTTTCGTGATTCCAGGTCGCTCCAGCCTGGTTGTTAAACACAGCGCCGTTTTCCATCAGGAATGCAATCCCGTTCCAGGTCGCAACCTTCGCGTTATTCAACGTGCGTCCGCTCAGGAACGGTTCCACCGTGAGAGTCATCCCTCCGTCCGCATTAGTCGTTCCCGTTCCGCTCTCGGTCCCTCCCGACCACGTCAGCAGCCCGCTCACGGTCAAGGTGTCGGTACCCTCCAGCGTGCCAGAACTCTGGGTCAGCGAACTGGTCGTGATTGTCGTTCCCGTTACGAAGTTCATCGTGCCGTTGCTGATATTGATCGGCCCCACGCTGGTCAGCTTCGCCGGTGAAGTAAAGTTCACCGTCCCATTCGTGGTTTGCGTCCCTCCCGTCACGTCATAGGCGCCCGTGTAGTTCACCGTTCCCGTCGTGAACTGTACCGTGCCTGCCCCACTGATCGGCCCGCTCACCGCCGCCGCCGTTGATCCGCCGCCTAACTGCAGCGTTGCGCCCGAAGCCACACTCCACGATCCTGCGCACGTCCCGCTGCATACCCCGACGTTCGACAGAAACAGAATTCCGCTACTGTCCGTCACTGTCCCAGTATTGTTGAAGGTAATGGAAGCGCCGACGCCTCCCCCGGTGTTGCTCGTCCCGCCGGTCTTTTCGAACGTTCCCGCGTTATTGAAGACTGGCGTCGTGCCTCCCTCGAACTGGATCGAGCTGTCGTTTTCGTGATTCCAGGTCGCTCCAGCCTGGTTGTTAAACACAGCGCCGTTTTCCATCAGGAATGCAATCCCGTTCCAGGTCGCAACCTTCGCGTTATTCAACGTGCGTCCGCTCAGGAACGGTTCCACCGTGAGAGTCATCCCTCCGTCCGCATTAGTCGTTCCCGTTCCGCTCTCGGTCCCTCCCGACCACGTCAGCAGCCCGCTCACGGTCAAGGTGTCGGTACCCTCCAGCGTGCCAGAACTCTGTTCGAGCGTGGTCATCGAACTGGTGCCGTTCAGGGTGAGCGTACCGCTAAGGGTCAGATCGGCGGCAAACGCGGCTGTCCCGGTAATCGTCAAAGGCCCTGTGGTAAGTGCGAGGGGCGCGCCACTCTCCAGGCTGGCAATGGTTTGGTTCGTGGTGCCGAGAGTACCGATGGTGATGGCGGTGGTGAAGGTGCTGGCGATGCAGACATTGTCCGTCGACACCGGTACCGCTCCGCTGCTCCAGTTCGTCGCCGTCGTCCATTTGTTGTCTCCGGCCGTTCCTGTCCAGTTGTTAGTGCCGCCGCCGCAGGTCACACTCAGCGGCAAGGCTCTGCCATGAGCGTCGGCCGACGGACCCCGAACTTGTGCACCTGTGCGTTGAGCATTGGCCGTAGCGACAAAGCGCGATGCGAACATGAGAGCCATGACTGCTGCAAAACGAAAAACCCAACCTCTGAAATGACAGCCAGTTTGTTTGAGCATGGAAAGTTCTCCAAGAATCTTCTGGGTAGCTCTTGGCTGTAGGGGGGCAGCGGGAACTCCAGCCAACAACCAAAATCGGCGGTCAAAACTATAACCCGGATTCAACGAAACTAATCAAAAATATTTTCTTAAAATCGCGCCTCGCAAGTGCAGGATCTTGCATACGCGAAGTCGAATGGCGTCAAATCATGGACCGCATTCGATTTTTTGTCGCAATACTTCAAGGCGCCACGTGCAACGGCGTGCGGCTTCTGCGTCACAGCGTGAGGTGTAAGTCGGCACTCCCAGTTATCCGAAATGTGGGAGGTTTTGCCATAATGAGATTAGTACGTGCAAGTCGGCATCTCGTCAGGAAATCAAGCACTAACGAGATGGGCGTTTAGCAGTACTAATCCGACGGACGACCGATAACTTCCGGGTTGCTCGTCATTCCCGCAACTGTATGAAACGATCTGCCTTCCAGGAAACGTGAGCTGTCCTCCAGGTGCAGGGACTCCTTGCGGAGTCCGAGCTACTTCGACACCGCACGTGCTGTACTCTCAATTACATTTGCAACCTCCTTGGGATGTGAGACGTAGACTGAGTGGCTGGCGCCTGCGACTTCGACCGTGTGGCTTTTTGCCCTCTTGGCGTACCAACGTTCCAGGTCCGGGCTGATGGTTCGATCGCTTCCCGCCACTAGCATCCAGCTCGGTTTGGTTCTCCAGGCAGCCGTGGTGATCGTCGCTGAGAAATTGTCCGCAAAGTTGAGCACCTGCGAGCGTGCCATGAAGGCGGCCTGGTCGCCGGGAAGGTCAGCTGCGAACAATTCATGAAATTGCGCCGGATCGATATAGGTGAAACCGTCCGGGGTTTTCTTTATGGCGCCCGATTTGGCCAGGTCGCTCGGAAAGCGCTTTCCGTCCTCGGACTCTTTCTCGCCGGTATCCGGCATGTGGGCTGCGACGTACACCAGTCCGACAACCGATGGATCCGTACCCGCTTCCGTAATTACGGCTCCTCCATAGCTATGCGCGACTAGAATGGTCGGCCCATCCTGCAGTGCGAGGATACGCTTCACGGCGGTCACATCATCCTGGAAGGACGTTTCCGGCTCTTGCACGATGCTGACGTTGAAGCCGTCGTTGACAAGGATGTCGTAAACACCCTTCCAGCCCGAGCCATCCGCCCAGGCTCCGTGCACGAGCACGATATTCTTTATCGGGGTACCCGACGTTTGGGCGGCGACAGAGTTGTTTAACATTCCAAGGGCGCACAGACATATGAGCCCTGCCTTCACGTAGTTCGCGATCATAAAACCTCCTTAACGTTTAAATCTCTTCGAAAATTACCGCGAGGCTAAACCAGGACCGTACCGCCATCCACCACAGCCGTCTGCCCGGTGCTGAATCCTTCCAGCATCAGAAACAGATAGGCTTGCGCGATGTCATGAGCTTCGCCGACTCGTCCCACAGGCAGACGCTTGCCCACGCTTTCAAAGAGCTGCTCCCTTTCTACTGAACTCATGTTCTTCCAGAGGTTAGTCCGGACGACTCCGGGGCATACAGCGTTAACCCGGATCGGCGCCAGCTCAATCGCCAGGGCACGCGTTAACGCTTCGATAGTTCCGCAGACACTTGCGGCAATTACCCATCCGCTGTGTGGACGTCGGCCGGCGACTCCCGTCGTGAGAACGATAGAGCCGCCCTTTCGAATTTGTGGACTCCCGTATTTGACCGTGGCGAGTGCGGACCAATAACGCAGTTCAAATGCGTGTCTGGCTTGCTTGAGATTCGTATCCGCAAGCCCGTGCAATTGCAGGCTGTCACCCGCAGTGAAAACCAGGTGATCAAAGGCGCCAAGGCTCGTAAAAAAACTTTCCACAGCCTTTTCGTCGGAGACGTCAACCGCCTGTCCGCGTGCTTCTCCTCCTATAGATTTAATGGCTTCCTGAACTCGTTCTGCTTTGCTGGAGACGATGACGACCTCGGCTCCCAGCAATGCCACCTTCTCCGCGACGGCCAAACCAATTCCTGACGACCCACCTACGATAATTACGCGCTTATTGTCGAAATCCTTTTCGGGTGGCATTGAATTCTCCTTTTGTGCACTTCCGTCGACTTACAGAGCTGCAGATGAGCAGATACTCGCATGCGAATGATGCGGATCGGTGCCCGGAAGTCGGCGTTTCGCCGCAATTCAACGGGCACTGGTAGCGGTTCTCTGGTTACCCTTCGGTTCTCTCCTCCCGGACACATTCACTTCGGGCTTTACGAGGCTTTCCGAGCCGGGACTTTAGTTGACGATGGCCTGAGTAGATCCGCGAGCCGCATATTCCGTAGCAGTTCCGCACGGACACGGTCGGCAACACCATTGACGATCTCGGCCCCGTCTTGGGCGGGGTCGATATGTACTCGGAACGGGCGTGTACCGAAGGGCATATCAACGATCTTCACGATAGCCGTCGCAACCTCCAGAACATCTGCATCCGCCGCCGCTGTCAACTCAAATCCTTTCATGATCTCCCTTGCCAGACTAGCAGTCGGTCCCGACTCATACTCTTTCAACCGCGCCTTGTCTTCCGGTGATCCCGCGTGGGCGAAATGATTCGTACCCGACGTGAACGCGCCGGGAACAATAATCGTGGTTTCAATGTTCCATCGTGCCAGTTCCCCCGCATAGCTGACTGCCAGGGCATCCATGCCAGCTTTGCCGGCAAAATATGGAGCCAGATAGGGCGGAGTTCCTCCGCGAGTGCTGGTGCTGCTTACCCACACCAGCAGACCCTTGCCCTGAAGCGACCAGGATTCTCGAAGCTCCAGCCGCGCTCGGGTCATTCAAATACGCAATGATCTGGCACCCAAGGATGCAAACCGACGCAGCGCACCTTTGGTTGAGATCGATAATACGGGAGTTGGGGAGACGACTGTCCCAAGAGCGGTGTACTTCGCGAGCAACGATGCCGAGTCCGAAGATGTTGCGACCATGCCAATAGAAGCCCGGCGCCGTACGCAGGATTTTCTTCTCTCAGACCAAGACACTAAGTTCGCGCGTTGTCGGCCAATTGGAGTTGACCATAAACGGGCTTCGGGGAAGTTGGCCAGATTGGTAACCGGAAGTCGGCCTGTGGGTCGTAATGGATTCTCAATTGCAGAATCACGGACAAACAGGAAGTAACCGAATCATCTATTGCTTGTCGACTATCCAGATGCTGACAAAGGTCGCGCTCGTTGGGCCACCGGTCCGAAGAGTCTTCCTGCTATCCCAGTGTGATCAGCGTGTTGTCAGCGGCTCTCAGGATCACGCACGTGTTGAAGCACAACGACTCATCGGAAAGCGGCTTTACGAATACGATAACACCTCCCGACTCATCGAGGAATATGTTCGTATGTTCCTCCGCCGGAGAGCTTGCGCCTGACCTCTGGCTGCGCACTCACACTCACAGGATTGACAGCCATTCGAAGATGAGCAATGGACAGAAGCGCGTCGTCGAAAAAGCTTCAGACGCCCTCGTCGACTAGTCGGCAATCCCGAAGCCACCTGAAACGGGTTGGGGGGAGATCCTACAGCACCCTCTGACAAGCAGGACGATCTCATCGAACAGCGACGGCACCCATTCCCTGTTTCGACGGGGCCGGGCTCACTGGCTACATGCTTCCAGTTCCCGACAGAGCGATGCTTTGGGAACTGGTCAGAGCCGAGTCTTTAATCGTTACAGTCCCCGTGAGATTGCCGCTCGCCGTCGGCGAAAAAGTCACATTGATGCTGCAGTCTTTCCCAGTCGTTAGTTCTTTGGGGCAGCTATTGGTTTCCGAGAAGTCACCGCTAATTTTGATGCTGGTGATTTTCAGCGGCGTCGCTCCTGGATTACTCAGCGTCACGACCTGCGGGCTGCTCGTGGTTCCGACTTTCTGCGACGCGAAGGTGAGGCTGATGGGCGATAAACCGATTATCGGCACATTCAGCAACACGCTCGCAGAGCCCACATCGCTGGTCGATCCATTATCGGTCGCCAGATCCAAACCACCATCATCGTTGAAATCCGCGGCCACGATTCCGTATGCCAGTGTCCCTGTAGTGAGCGTCACTCCCGCTGCAAAAGTTCCATCGCCATTGCCCGGCATGATCGTGACGAGCCCAGGGTTCCCCGGATTAAGAACGGTGAACGCCAGATCCACATTGCCATCGTTGTTGAAGTCGCCGGCAGTGATCCAGTAAGCATTATTCAAGGTGTCGTACGTTGCGGCTTTCTGGAAAGTCCCATCGTTGTTGC
Organism: uncultured Acidobacteriaceae bacterium; assembly: GCA_963696275.1. GTDB lineage: Bacteria > Acidobacteriota > Terriglobia > Terriglobales > Acidobacteriaceae > Acidiflorens. The sequence continues at coordinate 136,130 of CAVOJQ010000002.1, forward strand.
CCAGCAAAACCGCAACTCCGCCAAAGGCCTGATCGGTGGCGACAGCCAGATCCAGAGTGCCGTTGCCTCGAAAGCTCGCCGTCGCAACCGAGATTGGGTTACCTCCCACCGTATAATCCACCTTCGGTAGAAACGTGCCGTCGCCATGGTTGATCAGTATCGAGACGGTGCCAGCCCCTTCATCTGCAACGGCCAAGTCTGGAAAGCCGTCATGATTGAAATCTCCGACCGTGATGCCATACGGCGAAGATCCAGTCGCGTATGTGGCGAACGCTGGAAAGGCGCCAGTACCATTGCCCAGAAGCACCGACACGGTATTGCTCTCGAAGTCGGTAACCACGAGATCGAGGTTGCCATCCTGGTTGAAGTCGCCGGTCGCTATGCCGTAGCCGTATCCATTGATGCTGTATTGCGAGTAGGCGCCGAGTGTTCCGCTACCCGAGTTGAGCAACACGGAAATTCCTCCGGGGCTGCCAAAATTCACAACCGCAACATCATTGCTCTTATCGTTATTAAAGTCGCCGGTGACCACGGCCTCCGGATTTGTCGGCAAAGCGTACGTCGTAAATGGATCGAAGGTCCCATTGCCCTTATTCACAAGAACCGCAAGCTGATTGGCGAAAGTTACAGGAATGATTAGATCCGGCTTGCCCTTGCTGGTCAGAGCGGCCGCTGCAATTCCACTGTAAGCCCCGCTGGTGGCGAGCTCGGTGACGCTGTAGTCGGTGCGATCCGCCAACAAAGTCTTGCCATTACTCAGCAGCACCGATATCTCACCAATCGCCGATCCGAACGGACTGCCGCCGTCGGCAGTCACCACGTCAGTCTTGCCGTCACCATTAAAATCGGCGACGCCCAAGGCCGTAGGCCCAAAGTTCGTGCCAAACGAAACCGCTGCCTTCAACGTTCCCGTCCCACTGCCGGTTAGCACGGACACCGAGCCTGTGCTGGCTGCGTTGGTGACTGCAACATCGAGTTTGCCGTCGCCGTTGAAGTCGCCTAAAGCGACAATATCCGCGCCCGCTGGAACCGCATAATCCTTCGCCGCACCCAGAGTTCCCGTACCACTACCGAGCAACACGACGACCTCGCCAAGCGTCTGGCATCCGGCAACCACGTCGATCTTGCCATCATTGCGCAGGCTGCCCGCCGCAATACTGACGCAGCCTTCTTGATTGGTGGCAAAGTCTGCATGCGTTCCGAAGCTTCCCGTGCCGGTGCCGAGCAGCACCGATACGGTTTCGCTGCCGCCGTTGATCGTCGCCAGGTCAAGTTTGCCGTCGTCATTGAAATCAGCAACCACAACCATCCGCGGATCATTCGCGGTAGCGTAGGTAACCGGAGCCTGAAAGCTTCCATCCCCGTTCCCCAGCATGATGTCGACGCCCTCGGTCAGTTCCAGATTGTCGGAGATGGCGACATCAAGTTTGCCATCGCCATTGAAATCGCCGACCGCTATGCTGTTACCTCCCGCGTTGGCAGTGCTCGAAATGAAGGGCTGGAAGGTACCGTCACCGTTCCCAAGCAGGATGCTAACGTGCGCATTGCTCGAACCGTACAGCACTGCGATGTCGAGTTTGCCATCGCCATTGAAGTCGCCGACCGCGACTTTCGTCGGCGCTCCGCCCGCCGCATAATCTACATGCGTCGCAAACGTACCGTTGCCATTGCCAAGCAATACCGAGACAGTATTCGCCGGTGACTGCGTATTGCCGGTGACTACGTCTATCATCCCGTTGCCCCTGAAGTCTCCAACCGCCAGCGCCTCTGGACCAACGCCTGTAGCAAAATCGCCGCGATTAAACATAAAGGTTTGAGCGTGCGCCAACGGAGTGATAGTCACAGCCAGCGCCATGATGAAGATCAACATCAACGCTGCATTTACTCGAAGGATCACGAATTGGTTACGTCTCGAGTTGGTCATAACTGCTCCTGCCATGTAGAGGTTAGTCGTCCCCCGCCAATCTGAACGAGCGAATTTAGCATTGTCAGTGACAGTTTTCACTTCGTAGCCACCGCCGAGTTGGACCTCGGTTCAGAGATCGGCGCAGCGGAGGGACGCACCGGACGCTGCATTTTCCTGCCTCGGATGGCTTCTTTGCCGAACTGGCTGGTCTTGTCAGCCAGTCGAATGCTCTCGTACCCTTTGCGCTTCGCCATAACGCGATAGTCAAAGGCAATACTCGACATCCCACCGCCCAATTCGCGCACTTCGAAAGAGGTTGGCGTCTTCTGGCTGACATAGAGTCCTTTGCAGTCGCCGTTGGGAGTGAGGAACACGTGGTACTCCCTTTCGGTGTCGACGGTTTGGCCGAAGACTTGTTCGAGGTTCACTACCGTCGCGCCATTCGAAAGTTGGGCGGAGCCAGCATCCTCGAACCAGTTTTCCGGCCCCTCGATGGCGTAAAGAGCAACGTTACGCGATCCGCCGTCCACGGGAACGACGGCAGACTTCGAGCCGTTGCACGCAAGATCTCCGCTCGCATCGATGACGCATTGGCCATTGTCCCCAGGGCCGAAAGATCCCGAGGTTGCGAAGACGGCGGTGTCGGGATCAGACTCTTCATAGTTCGCTACATAGAGCGCTACCTGAAGTCGGCTGTTGTTGTAGATATAGGCGGCGGTATTGTCGTCGGCGGTGGCGAGCAACGCTGTGTACTGACCGGCCGCTCCCCCGGTATCACCCCACAGGGCGGCATTACCAGCGCCAGCCCCTTGTTTGCTGCCTCCGGAGGCTTGTCCGTAAACGCCAACATTGGAGCTCCGGCCCTCTACGCCGGCCACACCCGTAGTGTCGGACGGTCCGGAGTTGATTGCAACGACCGTTGGATAAGGTCCGTTGTTAACGAACAAACCGGCGGAATTCGCATCAGCGGTTCCAAGGACCCCCGCGTACCCGGCGCCCGATGCGCCCCCAGTGTCGCCCCATACGCCGGCTTCGCTGCGTCCCGCCCCCGTGTTGCTGGCGCCAGACGATAGCCCGTAGACACCCACGTTCGGACTCGATCCCTTCACGCCGTTCCCGCCCGTGCTGGAACTGGTTCCAAATACGCCGTTCGACGTTCCCGTGGCCGCTGACGCAATTCCCTTCAGGCCGGAAGCGTTTGTGCTGTCAGTCGCGCCGCTGACGGCGGGAGCGCTGCCGGATGTGAGCGTGTTCGTCACCTGCAAAACGCCCGAGCTGTTTGCTCCCGTGATGAAGGTGGTGTTGTTGATGGTTTGTATTCCGCTGAACGTGTTGTTCGCTGTCAGTTGCGCGTACAAAGCATTGGTCGCGGAGGTGTTGAGATTCAGCGTGACGTTTCCGCTGGTGCCGCCGCCGGTCAGGTCTGTTCCCGCCGTGACTCCGGTGACCGTGCCAGTGCCTACCGCTGCGCAAACCCACGAACTGCCGTTCCACTGCAGGACCTGATTGGCTGCGCAGGCATTCGTCAGCGCAAGATTAAGGTTGCCGCTGGTTCCGCCGCCAGTGAGTCCGCTGCCGCCGGCGGTCGTGACGCCGGTGATCGTCCCGTCGCCTCCGGCAAAGGCAATATCCAACTCCGCCGGATGGCTCGTGGCCGTGTTCTCCTTGCTGTCGAACGTCGCATTGAACGAGCCATTTGCTACCAGCGCGATGCCGTTGTTCGGCTCGCTTCCGTTCAACCATGCCTGCACGGCCGACGTGACATTAATGAGGATGTATTGATTCTTGTCGGCAGCCGTGATGACAACCCCCGAGGCGATGGTCGAACCGAGCGCCGGAGCATCGCTCGCATCGATCGCCCCTTCCGTCCACACACCGTTAACATAGTCGACATTGAAACTTCCGGCGGAAGTGACGGTATTGACATAGAGCTTCAGCGTAGCCTGGCTGATGCTGGCCGAAGCCGGTATCGAAGCCAGACTGAATTGAATGTAAGTGATCTGGGTGGCGCCATCGACATCGAGGAGCGTCTTAGCCCCATAGTTCGTCGTTGGAGTGGCAGTATTCGTGTAAGAGTCGCCGAGCGGAGTTAGCTGGCCATAAGCCGACATACACGCCAAAAGAATCAGGGACAGAACTGCAGCGAGCCACGGCCGAGCGATCAAGTTCTCCATGACGTCCTCCAAACTGTTTTTGTCCAATGCTTGTGAGTTAACTCACTTAGAGGCCACAACCGAAAGCTGAGAGACGGCTACTTGCGCTTTCACCTTTTGCAGTGACTGGCGTGTCGCCCGAAGTTCAGCTTTGAGATTGCGAATGGCTGTTGCCTGCGTGCGAAGAACAGCCTGCTCCAGCTCGAACTGCCGCTGCTGCTCTTTGGTTGCTTCGATCAGCAAGGCAGTAAGACGGGCGTAGTCGACACTTCGGGCGTCCTTGCCATTGTTTTCCCAGGTGACGACCTCCGGAACTACTGCGCCCACCTCCTCGGCAATCACGCCAACCTCGTGCTTGCCATTCGCCTTCAAGTCGTAGGAGACGCCACGCAGTTGCTCGATCTTGGCCAACGCCCCTTCGAGCGTCTGAATGTTCGTTTTCCAGCGGCGCGAGCTGTAGGTGGCCCAGCCGTCGGCCAGAGCCTCACCGGCGCCCTGTCCGATGGTCAAGATGTTCGAAGGAGTGGTGGTGCCAATGCCGACGTGGGCGGTGACTGACTGCCCGTTCACGCCGTTGATGCTGCCGAGCACCAGGGAATTGCTGGCGGCGACTTCGGCATTGGCGCCAAGCGCAGTGGCGTTAGTTAGAGTGCCGGTGCTGAGTTTCGTTCCTGTTCCTAGAGTCGTGTTATTGCTCCCGGTTACGTAACTGCTGTCGACCGTAGCACCCGCGTGATTGCCCACGCCGGTGTTGGCCTGGCCCGTGCTGACGAATTGGAGAGCGAGGTTCCCAACCGCCACATTGCAACAGGATGTGCTGTTGAACAGCGCCTCGTAGCCGTCGGCCGTGTTGCCGCTAGCTGAGATGTTCATGAAAAGCGATTGGAAACCGATCGCCGTGTTCTGACTGCCTGTGGTGTTGGACCAGATTGCACTGGCGCCGCTGGCCGTGTTGGAAGAGCCGGTTGTGTTCGCAGTGAGCGCCTCCATGCCATCGCCTGTGTTGGAGTTGCCCGTGGTGTTGGCGGCGAGCGCGAAGCCACCGGTCCCGGTGTTAAAGTACCCGGTCGTGTTGGCGGTGAGCGCGACCGCGCCGGTGGCCGTGTTGTAGTTGCCTGTAGTGTTGGCGAAGAGACTTTGCCAGCCGCTCGCAGTATTGAATAAGCCCGTGCTATTGATGGCGAGGGCCTGGTAGCCGTTAGCAGTGTTGTCGATGCCGGTCGTGTTGTTTTCCAGCGCCTGATAACCGGTGGCGCTGTTCCCAGTGCCCGTCGTGTTGGACAATAGCGCGTAGGCTCCATAGGCGGTGTTGCCGGTGGGGCTCGTGTTGGATGAGAGCGCCAGGAAGCCGGTCGCGGTATTCCCAAGGCCGGTCATGGCGGAGTTACCGGCCAGGCCGAAAAATGCGTTTTGGAGAGAAGGAGATCCCCACACATATTGACTCCCCCCGATGTTGAAACTGGTGGCGGCACTGATCGCCCCGGTAGCGCTAACGTTTGCAGCAACGACGTTCCCATTCACCGTCTGATTGCCGGTAAAAGTGTTTGCCGTGTTCAGCTGCGGCACGTTGGCTGTGTTGAGGTTCAGCGTAATGTTGCCGCTCGTTCCCCCGCCAGTGAGATCCGTTCCTGCCGTCACTCCCGTGATCGTGCCCGTGCCAACCGCTGCGCACACCCATGAACTGCCATTCCACTGCAGCACCTGATTCGCGGCACATGCACTGGTAAGTGCAAGATTCACGTTACCGCTCGTCCCGCCGCCAGTTAGTCCGCTGCCGCTAGCCGTTGTAACACCCGTGATCGTTCCGTCGCCACCGGCAAACGCAATATCCAATTCCGGTGGATGGCTTGTCGTCGTGTTCTCTTTGCTGTCGAAGGTGGCGTTGAATGAACCATTCGCCACCAGCGCGATGCCGTTATTCGCCTCGCTCCCGCTCAGCCACGCCTGCACCGCCGACGTCACATTAATAAGGATGTACTGATTCTTGTCTGCCGCGGTAATCGCTACATCCGACGCAATCGTCGCCCCTAGCGCCGGGGCATTGCTCGCATCAATCGTGCCCTCCGCCCACGCGCCATTGACTTGGTCGACATTGAAGCTCCCGACTGTAGTCACGGCGTTGACGTAAAGTTTCAGCGTTGCCTGGCTGATGCTGGCCGTAGTCGGAATCGATGCCAGATTAAATTGAATGTAAGTAATCTGCGAAGCGCCGTCGACATCGAGCAGCGTCTTAGCGCCATAGTTAGTCGTGGAGTCGGCGGTGTTAGTGTAAGCATCGCCCGCCGGAGTAAGTTGCCCATAGGCCGAGATACCCACTAGGAAAAGCGCCAACACTGAAACCACTCGCAGCTGAGTCTTTAGGTTATTCATAACTCTCTCCAATTCTGTTTGTCTTTCTTCGAAATTAGTTTCGTGCCGCCGATAAGTACTCACTTGCCTGTGCCATTCAGTGCGATCGATTGCGGGCTTCCTGGCACACTGTCCTTGAGGCTGAGCGAAGCACTGCGCGTGCCGGTCGCTTTCGGATCGAACGTCACGCTGACGGAGCACTGCGCGCCTGCGGCGAGGGTCGAAGGTTTCAACGGGCAGGTTGTAGTTTCGGCAAAGTCGGTCGCGTCGGCTCCGCTGATTTTGGGTTTGCCATCGATCATGATCGGCGTGCCGCTCGGATTGCTTATGCCGATAGTCAGCGCGCCGCTCTTCACGCCGACCGTCTCTACGCCAAAGTTCAGCCTGTTGGGAAACACGGAGACGACGGGAAGGTTGAGCAGAACCGAAATCTCACTGGAATAAATGTTGGATACTGCCAGATCGGCCCCGCCTTCGCCGCTCAAGTTCGCAGACGCCGGTCCGAATGGAAGCAGGCCGAACCGGTAATCCACGTGAGGCTGGAACGTACCGTCGCCGTTGCCTAGCAGAAGCGAGACAGTTCCGCGCACGCACGGCAGGTTAAAGCAAAAGATATTGGCAACCGCGAGATCGAGATTGCCGTCGGCGTTGAAATCGGCCGTAGTCAGCACAATCGGCGTGTTTCCCGTCGGGTAAACGAGCTGCGGTTGGAACGTGCCATCGCCGTTGCCCAGTAAGACCGATACGGTATTGTCGTCGTAGTTGGCAACTGCAATGTCCAGTTTGCCGTCATTGTTGAAGTCTCCGACCACGACTCCACTCGCGATGTTGCCGACGGTGTAAGATACTGGCGCCTGAAATGTTCCGTCACCTTTGCCCAGCAGGATGGCTACGGTATTGGGGTAAATAGTGGAAGCCAGGTCGGGTATGCCGTCACCGTTAAAATCGCCCGTCGCCGATAAATAAGGAGCGCCACCGGTTGCGTCAGACGTAAACGACTGGAACGTTCCATCACCGTTGCCTAGCAACACAGCTACCGACGCAACACCGTTATCCGCGGTAGCAAGGTCCAGCTTGCCATCGCCAGTGAAGTCTCCCGCCACCACACCTTCAGGCTCCAACCCCGCCGCATACTGCACCTGAGGCTCGAAGGTCCCATCACCCTTGCCCATCAGCACAGAGATCGTGTTCTCCCCTTCATTCGCCACGGCAAGATCCAGGTGGCCGTCGCCGTTGAAGTCTGCAGTGACGGTGCCGAAAGGGTTGTAACCGACCGCATAGTTCACGGCCGCGTCAAACTTGCCGCCTCCTTTGTTTAGCAGCACAGAAATCGTGTTGCCAACCGTCTCAGTCGCCAGGTCGGGCTTGCCGTCGCCGTTAAAATCGCCGATGGCTATCGTTCCAGGAATCTCGTCGATAGCGTAGTTCTCCGGAGCCTGAAAAGTTCCGTTGCCCTCGCCCACCAGCACAGATACGGTGCTGGCGCCGTAGTTGGCAGCTACAAGGTCGAGTTTGCCGTCTCCGTTCAGATCACCGGCGGCGACTCCGCTGGGCCCGATCCCGACGCCATAATCGACGTGCGGCCTGAAAGTGCCGTTGCCTTTCCCGAGCAATATCGAAACCGTGTTGTCGTTGGTGTTCGCGGTCGCCAGGTCAAGCTTGCCATCGCCGTTGAAGTCTCCCACCGCAACGCCATCCGGAGCATTGCCAGTCGCGTAGTCCACGTGGCTTTGAAACGTGCCATCGCCATTTCCCATCAGTACCGACACAGTGTCGGCACAATAATTTTCGCTGACCAAGTCGAGCTTGTTATTGCCGCTCAAGTCTGCTGCCACGATTTGCTGGGGGCAGAATCCCGTCGTGTATTGGACTTGAGGCTGGAACGTGCCATTCCCCTTGCCGAGTAGCACTGAGACGGTATTGGCGTAATCGTTGGTTGTGGCCAAGTCAAGGACGCCGTCGCCGTTGAAATCCCCGGCCACTAGATAGAAAGGACCATCGCCTGTAGCACTGGTGATTGCCGTCTGGAAGGTGCCATCTCCCTTGCCGAGAAGAATTCCAACTTCGTTGGCGTCGGTGGCGTCCACGGCCAAGTCGAGTTTGCCGTCGCCGTTGAAGTCGCCGGCGGCTACATACCCGCAGGACGAAACACACGAGTAAGTCACTTGTGGCTGAAATGTGCCATCGCCGTTGCCGAGCAGGATGGAAACCGTCCCGGAATAGTAGTTAGCGACTGCCAGGTCGAGGTTGCCATCGCCATTAAAGTCGCCCACCGCAATTGCGTCGGGCCCTTCGCCGACGGCATAGTTGGTTGCTGCCTGAAACGTTCCATCCGGATTCGCCAGCACCACGGAAATCGTTGCCTCGCCCCAGTTGCCGGTGACTATGCTCTGCGGGCCGCCCGTCTGAAAAGCTCCGATCGCAACCACTAGAGGAGTGGGGTCGGTCGCGAGATCCATCCTGCCAAACACATATCTCTCAACCGCGACGGCGAGAGCCGGTGCGGCTTTCTGCCTTGGCGCTGCTTGAACTCGGCCGCGTAATGTGCGGCTGGCCAGGTCTGGGCGCGCGGGCGAAGCCTGCGTCGGCTTTACCGGCAATTCAGTTTGTCTGCCGCGTGGCAGAATTTGCGTCAGCCGCCGCTCCAACGCACCGTCCCTTGACGGATCTTGCGACGTCACCCCGGCGGAGTTCTGTGCCAGGATGGAAGACGCGCTTAAAACCAGCCCCAGCACAGCACTCAATACTGCGTAAGCCTTCAATATTTGCCTGGTCACAAAAACGCTCCTTAATCATCTGTTCTTGAATGTTTGAATCTTGCCTTCGCTCCCACGCCCCAATTCCAGTTCTCGAAAATTCTGACCCGTCGCTCGGTACAGCCAGCGGCAGGTGGATAATTCCCCGCACCCACTGCCGCCGTTTGTCAGGCGACGTCGCCTTTTGACAACTTTGCAATCTGCCCCGCTCAACCCGCCTTTAGCAGCGACTCCAGACACACCAGCGGGGTCCCGTCCGGCCCCTCGAAGCAATGCCATTGCTTCGTCTCGCCGCCGGTGTCGAGCATTCGTCCCTTGCAAGACAAAATCTCTGCCTGGACGACATCGACCTCGCAGCCACACTGCTGGCACCACAGCCGCGCACACGCGCTCCGCCGGATGGTCAAAATCTGGTCGGTCTGGATAGTGATCTCTATCCTTCTATGTGCCGTGATAGCCTCCCCGGAAACCTTTACCCAGCGCCCAATCTCGTGCTAAAGTGCCAGCCACGTCCCGGTACGAACCCGCGTTCCCGCCTGACGCAACTGCACTCTGCCGCAAGTGGGCCGGGGAAGTCTTTAGGAAGCCATCAGAATTTCTCAGGATTTATTAGGGTCCGGCTATGGCCACGGAAACAAAACAGTTGTACGAGTTTGGGCCTTTTCGCCTCGACCCCGACAAACTGCTCCTGCTGCGCGATGATCGCCCCGTTCCGCTGCCGCCCAAGGCTTTTGAAACCCTGCTCGTTCTGGTCCAACACAGCGTCCAGCACAGCGAAACCGTGGTCCTCAAAGATGATCTGATGAAGTCCGTCTGGCCCGACACCTTCGTCGAGGAGTCGAACCTGGCGCAGAACATCTTCGTCCTGCGCAAAACCTTGGCCGGCGCCGCCGGCGACCATCGCTACATCGTCACCGTTCCCGGCCGCGGCTACCGCTTTACCGAGAAAGTGCGGATCGTTCCCGACCAGCCAGACGTGGTCGTCGAGAGTCACTCGATCACGCGTGTAGTAGTCGATGAGCATACCGACGACAAAACTTCGAGCCGATGGTGGCCGTGGGTTGGAGTCTCCGCCATCGTCTTGGCCGCCGTCTTCGCTGCCGCCTGGTACCAGTCCTCGCACCAAGCGCCGAAACTGACTGAAAAGGACACCGTAGTGATCGCCGATTTCGCCAATTCGACAGGCGATCCGGTCTTCGACGGCGCGCTCCGCCAAGGGCTTTCGGCGCAACTCGAACAGTCGCCGTTTCTCAACCTGCTCTCCGATCGCCGCGCCGCCCAGACGCTGGCGCTGATGGGTCAGCCCAAAGACGCGCGCCTGACTCACGAAGTGGCGCAGGAAGTTTGTCAGCGCACGGCGGGTGCGGCCGTACTCGATGGCTCGATTGCCCAGGTCGGTGCGAGTTACCTTCTAACTCTGCGGGCGCTCGATTGCTCAAACGGCGAAGCGCTGGCCAGCGCCGAGGCCGAGGCTAGCGACAAAAATCACGTTCTCGATTCCCTCGGAGGCGTGGCCTCGGCCATTCGTGGCAAGCTCGGTGAGTCGCTAGCGTCGGTGCAGAAATATGACGTCCGCCCTGAAGACGTGACCACGCCGTCGCTCGAAGCGCTCAAGGCCTACAGCCTGGCCATGAAAGAGCGCAACCGTCCCGGCAGCGATTTCACCATCACCCGGCAATTGTTTCAAAGAGCCATCGACCTGGATCCCAATTTCGCGATGGCCTACGCGCAGTTAGGCGTGATCTTCGTCAATTACGGCCAAACCGAACGCGGGGTGGAAAACCTCCGCAAGGCCTACGAATTGCGCGAACGAGTCAGCGAGCGCGAAAACTTTTATATTTCTTCGCACTATGACGACATGGTCACCGGAGATCTCGATGCGGCGCGAAAGGATTACGAGGTGTGGCAACAACTCTACCCGCGCGATGGTGCTCCAGTGGGCAGTCTCGGCGTCATCTATTTCTACCTGGGCGATTTTGACAAACTGCTCGCCATGACTGCGATGTCTGAAAAACTCAACGGAGGGGGCGAGCACCAGCACTCCGCCAATCTCGCCTGGTGCTACCTCCTCCTCAATCGCTTCGACGAAGCCAAGGCCATCGCCCTGGATGCGCAGGCCACGAACCGCGACGACCCCGCCTATCACTTCATCCTCTACATGATCGATTTCCTAAAGCACGATGTTGCAGGCATGAAGAAAGAGGCGGCAGGACTGGTGAGCAATCCCACATGGGGCCACGATGCTTTTCAATACCAGGCGGATATCGCGGCCTACGGCGGGCAATTTGCCGAAGCCAGAGAGTTCACGCAGCGCGCGATTGACGCCGCCAAGAAGTCTGACAATCCAGAGACAGCGGCGACCGATGAGGCCGGTGCAGCGATTCGCGAGGCGCTGGTCGGCAATTCCGCAGCGGCCAAGCAGCAGGCAAAGTCCGCGCTCGCGCTCTTCAAGAGCAAGAATATAGAAGCCATGGTAGCTTTCGCGTCGAGCCTGGCCGGCGATCCCGCCGAGACAACGCAGTTGAGCAGCGATCTCGCCAAACGCTTTCCGCACGATACCCTCGTCCAGTTCAATTATTTGCCGACCATCCACGCTGCCGGCGAATTGCACAAAGGCGATGCCGCCAACGCAATCCAAACGCTCGCCGGCGCGATCCCCTATGAAATGGGGATTACAGCTTTGACCGGCGGGAGCACTTTTTACCCAGCCTACATGCGCGGCGAAGCGTACTTGGCGGCGAGGCAAGGTCCCGCTGCGGCCGCCGAGTTCCAGAAAATACTCGACCATCCGGGAGTTGTTCAGGATGAGATCATCGGCGCGCTTGCCCACCTCGGGCAAGCCAGAGCGTACGCGTTGTCAGGAGATAGCAGCAAAGCGCGCGCCGCCTACCAAGACTTCTTCGCGCTCTGGAAGGACGCCGACTCCAACGTTCCTATCCTGAAGCAGGCGAGGGCGGAATACACGAAGGTGCAATAGGTTGTGCCATGGAGCCGCCTTCATTTCTATGCGAACAGTTGCCGGCTGCTCGGCAACACGGAAGCTATCCAGATACGGGCCTCGAAGGAAGTTGGCGGATTAGTACCGGGAAGTCGGCTAGTCGCAAGTTTTTCCCCACTTCGCATCGATTCCGGTTGGATCACGGGCACAGGAAGTGATTGCATAATGGGGAAAGTCAGGCTGGGAGGGGCGTCTGGATAGTTTACGTAACCAGGCGATGTCGCTCATTGACCCTGCGACCGAGTTTTGAGGCTGCTTGAGGCGTGGACCGTCAAGAACTACTTCCGCAGCGCTTCCAGAACATAAGCTTCAAGGGAACGTATTTCTTTCAGGATTTCTGAAACGGCAATGGCACAAACATTACATCTAGCAGAATTTTGGGAAAGTTCAGCACGCAGGAGTATCACCTGTAGCTTGTTGCGGATGAGGCTGAGGGCGGCTTGCGGTTCTTCTGCCATTTGATACCTCGCGAGGCCGCTGCTAAATAGAAGAGCAAGCGGGCAACAAACGGCTCGAACGTGCAATTACAGGTAATTCTCAATCGGCCCGCGCTGTGTGTCTGTGATCGCAGTCACACGCGCTGGACTGCCTCAAATTCAAACCGTAAACCACCGGAAAACAGTAAGGGACGAGACACGATTGCTTCTGACTATTGCAGCTTCGCGTACTCGGCTTTGGCTTGTTTCAGGATGGGGATGTCGGAGTCGGCGTCTTTCCAGAGAGTGAGGAAATCTTTGTAGGCAACTTTGGCCTTAGCGGTGTCGCCTTGCATCGCGTAGGCGCGGCCGATTTGAAGATGCGCCAGCGATCCTGTCACGAAGTTGACTACGATGCCCCTGTGATCCAGCACCTTCTGGAACTCCGAAGCTGCGGCGGCGCCGTTGTGCGCCATCAGCTGCGCTTGGCCGCGCACATAAGCGGGATACAAGTAATTGATAAAACTTCCTCCCCAGCCGAGTTCGTAAGGAACAGCGGGCTCCAAGTCCACGAGTGCCTGAGACGAATTGTTCTTGCCGGCTTCAATAGCGCCGTTGATGGTCGGGAGCCAGTAGAGCTTCATCAGAGTATTGGTTGAGTAGGTTCTCCCCAGTTCCTCGACCAGCGGCTTGGCACGCACAGCATCGCTGGTGCGAGCCAGCGTCAAGGCTGCCAACACCTTCACATCCCGCCCGGGAGACAACGCCAAAGCCCTCGCCACTCCTTGCCGGGCTAACGCAGCGTTGCCTAATTCCGCCTCCCGCAGTGCGGCATTGACCTCCCAGTAAGCTGCGGTTTCTTTGGAGTCGGCGCGGACCGCTGAATCCACTGCCCGGCGGGAGAACTCTCGCGCCTTTCCCATTCTGCCGTAATAAGCCTCGGTATCAGATTGCATCGACAGGAGCGTGGCTTCCTCCGGCTTCCCTGCGATCCAAGCCAACTGCTGTTCCATCTGCGCGGAATCCCCTCGGAGAAACGCAAGCTCGTACATGTCCCCGCGCAGAGCTTCGCCGTCCAGTTTGTGTGCGAGTGCCTGATCGATGGTGGACTTCGCTTCCTCCAGTCGGTCCAAGCTCATGTAGGCCGTTGCCAGATTTGAATAGTCGAAGAGAATTCCACGTAGCCGCACGCCTTCCTGATATTCCGCGAGCGCTTTGTCCCATTGCCCCATATCGACGTGAGCATTACCCAAATTCATGGTGATGCCAGGGAGGTCCTGCGGATAGTTCACTTTCCACAGTTCATAGGTCTGCACTTTCTTTTCGCTTTCTCCTGTCGCCTCAAAATAAGTCGTGGAGATGAACAGCTTCTCCCTCTCGCTGACCCGATCGCGCAACTGGTAGGCCTTAGTAGCATAATCCAGCGCCAGAGACGGTTGACTGAGGTCGTCGTACAATCGCGACAATTCGGCGTATGGCATAGCGAAGCTGGGGTCGAGTTCAATCGCCCGTTTATAAAACGGAATAGCCGGAGCGTCTCCCTTTTGGCGCACAGTGGCCTCGGCCACGCTGTAGGCTTGCAGGGCTTCGAGAGAAGATGTCGTAGCCTCTTGTAGCCGAACGTTGAACTTCTGCACCGTTGCCAGGGACTCGCCCAACTGGCCGCGAAGCTTGGTGGCTGTCCCGCCCAGGGCGTCCAGAACTTTTTCCTTCGTTGCGGCCGTTGCCTGCTCCTGCACCAATGTATCCCCGCTTTGGCAATTCACCGCTTTCAACCCCAACACGTATTGGCTGCCCAGACTGGCAATCGATCCGGCAATGTATGCTTTGCTGCTCACACGCTCGCAAACCTCGCGCGCAATATCAGGCGTGAGCTTGGTGCCAGGCGGACGCGTCATCTGCTCCAATGTTGTCGCCACTTTGTTGTCGGAGACCACGTTCAGGAACGGTGACTGGCGCAGAGAAACGTTCAGCGCGGTCTTGAGCGTGTCGTCGAAAACCGGATCCCCCGTTTTGTTATCGAAATCGGCAAGAACGATAGTGTCTTTGTTCGTGAGGGGTCTGGCGCGATGCGAACGGTAGTAGAGGCCGCCCACAACTGCGAGTAAGGTGAAAACCGCAAATGCGCCGCCCAGCTTCGCTCGCCATGGGCGGGCGGGGGCACCCGTCCTCACGCGGCCTGGGCTGGCGCCGGCCGCTGGTATCGTCCCCGAACTCCTTGCCGCGTCGCGGCCGCTTTCCGTGTCCCGCTTCAGCCGTTGCAGATCGGTCCGCATGTCAGACGCATGCTGGTAGCGCAGCTCGCGGTCTTTCTCCAGCGCCTTGCCGACAATCAGTTCCAGTCCTTCCGGGAAGTCGGGATTCAACGACGAAATCGCGGCCGGCTGCTGGTGCAGGATCGCTCCGCAGATTTCGCCCGAACTCGCGCCCTCGAACGGCAGCCTGCCCGTTGCCATCTCGTACAAAACAGAACCGAAGGAAAATAAATCCGAACGTGCATCGAGTTCTTTCGCCTTCACCTGCTCCGGCGACATATACGCCACCGTGCCCAGCATCGCGCCGGGGCTGGTCAACTGATCAGACGTGACCTCCGTTACTGTATTTCCACTCGATAACGCATTCTGAGCGGCAACCTTGGCCAAACCGAAATCGAGAATCTTGGCGTGTCCACGCTTAGTGACGAAAATATTCGCAGGCTTGATGTCGCGGTGGACAATGCCTTCTGTGTGCGCAGCGTCGAGGGCGTCCGCGATTTCTATCGCCAGACCCAGCAGAACATCGGTCTCGATGTGCCTTCCACCGATGCGATGCTTCAGCGTCAGCCCGTCCAGAAACTCCATGGCAATGAAGGCTTCGCCGTGCTGGTCGTCAATTTCGTAGATGGTGCAGATGTTCGGATGGTTCAGGGCGGAAGCAGCCTGCGCCTCGCGTTGGAAGCGGGATAGAGCTTGTGCATCCTTGGAAATCTCGTCGGGCAGGAACTTCAGGGCGACATAGCGGTGCAGCTTGACATCTTCCGCCTTGTACACCACGCCCATGCCGCCGCCGCCCAGCTTCTCGACGATGCAGTAGTGCGAGATGGTCTGGCCAATCATTGGGTTGAAATCTTAGGTCTGGGGATGGGGCAAGTCAATGAAGGTGAGAAAGTTGGCCGCCTCCACGCACGCTGGATGGTGAAAATCGCGATTTCACTCATTGACACCAAAGGAGGCAAACAGACTGCGCAAGCTCGCGAGAACGCGTGGTTACATCAACGATCCGCACCTTTTCTCATTTCGGCCGCCTATCCCAAAAAATTGTGGGCCTTTTTCCGTGGCTTCTTCGCGTTACTAGATAGAGGCCGAGTTTGGATCGGGGGGCCGAAGGGGGCAAATGAGGTTTCTTAAGGCCCTTGGAACCCACGTGAGAAACAGCCCCACTTCAACTTCGGAAAAGGAGAACTATATGAAACGGAAACTCGCGATCGTGGCTCTACTTCTGTGCTCTACCATTGGTTTGCTGGCGCAGGACGGTGTCGTAATCTCCAGCAAAAACGCCCAGCAGGTTGCCCTTCTGCGCTGGTATCAGGCCAACCAGGCGCAGACCGTATTCCAGGCTGGAGGCTACCCCATTGCTGCGGCTTTTGATGGACAAAGCATCTGGGTTGCAAATGCCGGCAGCGGCAGCAACAACATCATGAAATTCCGGTCCAGTGACGGCACGCTCCTCGGCACTTATGCTGCGGGCTCCGTGCCCTCTGGCGTAGCCTTTGACGGGTCCAACATCTGGGTGACGAACCAGGGCAGCATCCTCGTATACAAATTTCAGGCAAGTACGGGCACGCTCCTCAGCACCTATGAAGTGGGATTCCCCACTCTTGGCATAGTCTTTGACGGCACCTCCATCTGGGTGGCGGATTACACCAGCTCAGGGTTCGTGACCAAGATCGACGCCAAGACTGGCACGGTGAAAGCCAACGTTGCCGTGGGATCCTATCCCGTTGGCCTGGCTTTTGATGGAACCAACATTTGGGTAGCGAACGCGGACAGCAACAACGTCATGAAGATCAACGAGGCTGGCACGGTCATCGGCACCTACACAGTAGGAAGCACCCCTGAATATCTGGCCTTTGATGGGAAGGATATGTGGGTGACAAATTACGGCAGCAATAACGTGACGAAGCTAAACCTGAGTGGCACGGTTCTTGGCACCTTTTCCGCGCAAACCGGACCCCAAGGCATTGCTTTTGACGGTGCCAACATGTGGGTGGCAAATCATGGCAGCAATACCGTGACCAAGCTGCAGGTGAGTAACGGCGCGAATCTCGGCACGTTTAACGTGGGAGTTAACCCCTGGGGCGTGGTTTTTGACGGGGCCAACATCTGGGTGGCGAATCAGTATTACGGCTATGCGAACGGATTCCTTTCAAAACTGTAGTTCCTTTCGTCAGTCTGGGCGAAAAGGCGTCAGAGGGCTAATTCTGGCGCCTTCCTCAACAAAAAGAATCCAACTGCAGCCCTCAGTGCTTTGCAGGCTGCTACAAACACGCTAGAGTTGGGGCAAATTTCGTTCGTCCAGAATGTTGGTCGGACGGTCCTTAGTCCGGGAAGGTTCCACCCGGCGGGCACATTTCTGAAGGGCCGCCGAAAGTGCCATTCATGGAGTACTTACCCCCCGCCGCTATGTCCTGGAAATAAGGATCGTGATCCGCGGAGTAGTACCATGACCAGAAAACGGTCTCCTGCGGATTGTACGTGACGCCGTTCGACATCAGGATTGGCGGAAAATCGGTGCCGGTCAGCGGGTCGCCCACCTCCCAGTTATTCTGGCAGCCGCCTACTTGTCCAATGTTTCCCCATAGGGGCGTCGGATTGTTTCCTAGTGGATCGTCCCGCCATTCGCCTATTTCATGTGCCGCCACGGAAACATTTATAATCTCGGGTCCAAAATCACCGGTTGTATCATAATCGGTCGGGGAGTAGGTCTGCAGATTGTCGAGTGTGCCGTGATATCCCAGAATGCAGCAGAAGTTCGGGTTGAACTCGTAGAACACGATGTTGTGCATCAGGAAGATCACGAAAGAGGTGGGGTCTCCATGAACCGCGTTGAGAACGGTAGTAGAGAAATAATTGTCAAAGTAGAGAATGTCGAGACCACCCAACAGGCTGCAGGCGCTGGGACTGGGGCCGTTGTTATAGACGATCGCGCTGTGGCCGAGGGACGTCGCGATGTCAATGGTCTGAGTGGACGTTACGGTTACGTCGTAGTCCGTGTGGTAATGGCTACTCGCGCCGCCGATTGCGCCCAGGAACTCGGCCCTGCGATGCGCGTCATTGTAGGTCAGTTTGCCCCCCACTTTAACGCCATTGATCAGAGCGGCATGTCCAGGGCCTGTGCCGCCATCGAACAGCACGGGCGTAAAGATCGGCGAGTTCAGGAAGTTTGCCATGTCAGAGTTTCCCATCGACCCATTGCAATTGTTTGGAGCCGTTGAATCGAACACGTACGGGCCGATGTTGATGATCATCGGAACCACCAGTACTTTGACTTTCGTCGAGTTGTAGGGCGGCTGAAATGGGGACTTCCCGACGATCACATCGGTGTAGGTTTGACCATCTTTGCTGGCGGTAAAGGTAAAGCTTGACAGCGGAATGGTAGTAGCTTTGCTCGACGCAGCGATCGCATCGGCGGCCGTCCCGCCCTTCCAGGGCTTAACGATGGAGTAGCCCCTGAGATGGGGCTTCTCTGGGTCCTGCGCGTGTATCCTGCCCATGGTCGCCGCCATCGCGACCGCGAAGCCGAAAATCAACAATAGTGGATGCTTCATGGATCCTCCTAAATTTCTTGCGTGGACTTTATCCCCCGGCCTAAAAGTGGCTGTTATTGTCCTCTCGATCAAATGCCCGAGTCAAGCATGAGAGTCTATATCGAGCACATGGGCAGGCTAGGCACGAGGGAACAACTGAGGGAGGATTTCAAGGCAGGCAAACGCTCTGTAGGATGGATTATCAACTCAATTCGCCCGGAACCCCTTTTCTCTACTTCGTCAAGTTAGCTCTGAGCTTAGACATCAATAGCGAAGAGCGTTTGACGAGCGTTGTAAAGCGCCTGCGAAGAGCAGAAGAGCAAATGAAAGCCCGCCCGAGCGGAGGTTGGCATGGGCGGGATTGAAGCGAGATGAACGGATTCAAGTATCTGTACCTGCGATGCTGGCCAAGGTTGAGGAGCATCCTCCTTACGGAGTCACTTCGAACACGACGCCATCGTTGTTCAATCCTCCAAAGACGGTCGTGCCATAGAGGTTGCCCTCGCTGTCCAGAACCGGCGCGCTCCTTGGCCAAAGTCCGTCGGTGCCATTAAAACTCCAGAGAATCTTCTCCTGGTACCAACCTTGGGCAGTCTGGGCCAGCTCGAAAACAGTTCCGTCATTGAGTTTGCCCCCTCCATTTGTGGTTCCGTAGATCTTCCCGTTGGCATCGAAGACAATCCCGGCGTAAGGATTGCTCCCATCTTTCTTTTCTTTGCCACTGCCAAACGAGTGGAGAATCTCCACTTTCCATTCTCCTTTTTGCCATTTCTTGGTAGGACGAATCAGCTTGAAGACCGTTCCGGAGTTGTTGGCACCGCCGTAGTAAGTCGTTCCGTAAAGATTTCCGGCCTGATCGAGCACGGGATTTCCTTGTGGAGCGTCGCCATCTTTAGGGGCCCCAGCGAAGGCATGGATTACGGCCGAGTTCCAACCGCCGCTGCCGTTTGGTGAGAGCTCGAAGACCGTGTCCGAACCAGTGTAGCCGAAGATGTTGCCCGAGGCATCCATCGTCAACCCGCCCCAGGTATCGGTGGCGTAGATGACCTGGTAAATCCAACCGCCATCGGACGGGGTGAGCTCGAAGACGCATCCCGGCGATTGGTATTCGGAAGTGATGCCATAGAGATTGCCCGCCGCATCCATGATGAGACCGGCAGCCGGATGGCCACCGTCGTTATAGTTCGAAAAGCTGTACAGGACGGTTATCGTCCAGCTTGTTCCCGTCGGAGTAAGTTTGAATATGGCACCGTAGTTATAGGTGCCGCCAAACTCGGTCGTACCGTAAAGGTTTCCGGCCTTGTCGACGATCATGGGAGCGAGAAATGGATTCGCGCCATCGGGCGGTCCGCTGAAGCTGTGGAGCATGGTCTCGTTCCAGCCTCCACTGCCGTTCGGCGAAACTTCGAAGACGACTCCACATCCATTCTCGTTGCCTGGACATCCCAGGCCTCCGAGCAGTGTTGTCCCATACAAGTTGCCAGCGCTGTCGGAGACGAGGCCGGTCTGCGGCTCGTAGCCATCGCTTCCGGCGAAGTTGTAGAGCACGGTCTCAGTTTGGGCCTGCGCTGGGCGAGCGAAAAGCAGCAGCGCGCAGAGGACCGCTGGTAGCAAAGCGCGACGGATGATGGCGGCTGCCGGTTTCATCGAGGCGCGTCTCGGCTCTTCGGACGTGGAAGTGGAAATGTCGACAGGGCATTTTGAGTTTCTGTTTCTCGGTGCTGAGTGCATAGTGTTCCTCCTTCCGGGTGTGTTTTCTGCTGCGAGCCTCCATGGAGCGATTTCCAGAACTCTCCGGTAAATGGCTCTCTGATCGCGAGCCTCCTGTGGTTTGGGGGATGGTCGTACAGGCTCAATAGATACTCTTTGGTCGATTCTGTCGGTGCGATTCATCACCCGAGGATGTGACTGGGTTGGCGGGGAACTGGGAACCGTTACTTGAAATTCGTTGACTCGGAGGACCGGGGTTTTGAGTGGTATTGGGATTTCTTTCCTCAGTGTCAGATTTTGGGTCTTGGGTCAGACCGCGGAGTTCGTCAGATGGGCATGAAAGTCTCTACCGAGCACATGGGCAGGCTAGTGCATGAGGGACAATCGTCCAAGTCCTGGCCGTCTGTCCCTCTGCTCGTAGAGTTCGTAGGCGCGTTGCTGAATCTGCTGCTCAATCGGGATCGGCACTGTCGGCTCCTCCGACCTTTCGATGCTTAGGGCAGGTACGTCGGGAGCGTGGCCTTGTGCGTGTAATCACTGACAGATTCGTTTAAACCGGCTAGCGTTAAGAGCGGATAGTTTCTTGCACACTGTCTCAGCAAGGCCAGTGTGCTTCCAGCGCGTCGGTTATCGCGCCGGAGAGGAGGTTTCCATGCCTCTCTATTTTCCAAAGCCACATTCCTTTTTCCCGGGAGCGCTTCTCGGCCTGATCCTAATTCTGTTTGCGCTCGCCACATGCGGATTCTATGTAGCGTCGCAAGGAGGTGGCCAACTTACGGAGCCGGTTAATTCCGTCGCCTTCGCAAGTTGAATCAGTGTTTGCTGAAAGTCACCATGCGGACGCCACCGGCGCTGCGGTGCGCGGGACATGACTTTTTCAAAATCCATAGGCGATTACGCCCAAGACCCCGCAATGAGCGTTATCGCGATATTTCGGCAATCAACGACGGACTCGTGTTGGGAGAAGTCGTCGAGTGCTTAAACAGCGGGTAAGGTCGGATGTGGGAAGTGGGATATAATCTCGCGAATTCAGTCAACGCTGACCACAAAAAGTGGAGGTCCTATGCAGCGAACCCTCGGCGTTCTCGGCTTTATCCTGATAACCACGACCGCATTTCGCGTCTCAGCCCAAGTGTATCCGTATCGGGATGGAACTCCCGGCGTCAGCGGATACAGGTCGGAAGTCATGGCCGAAGTCATGATTCAGGAAAGCGAATTCGTTCGCCTTGCCGAAGCCATCCCCGCTGATAAATACACATGGCGTCCTTCCGCGGATGTTCGCACCATTGCCGAAGTTTTCTTACACGCCAGCGCTGCCAACTACAATCTCTATAAGCTCGTCGGCGCTCCCATGCCGGCGGGGATCGATACGAAAACCTTAGAGCAGTCCACCACCGACAAGGCAAAAATTATGGCCACGCTCAAGGCTTCCTACGCGCATGCAAAGGGGGCCATCCGCGCCATGCCCGACTCGGACCTGGAAAAGACACTGGACTGGAACGGAGGGAAGATCACCGAACGCGGAGTCCTGCTCTTCATCGTTCAGCACATCGCGCAGCACCTGGGCCAGCAAATCGCCTATGCCCGTTCGATCGGCGTCGCGCCGCCATGGACAACAGATCCGCCCCGCAAGAATTAAGCTGAGGCCGTTTGATGCTGCCCCTTGCAATCAGCGATACATCAGGCGATAGCACTCTTTGACCTGATGCGGCCCAGCTCAAATCTTCAAAACTTTCGTCCGCGCGGGTCCCATGCTTTGAGCATGGCCACCGCACCGAGCGATAGGCCTTAACCTGGGCGGAAAAATTGAGCGAGAGACTTGGCCTGAGGAAGCAGTCAACGCTGAGTCACTTCTGGATGTGGGCGGGTGTGGCCTAACAGTGCAGCTGGTCTAACACGCAGGAGCCATTCCCGAATCTCAAGATGGAGTCTAAGTTTCGCAATGCAGTTCTGTGGGGGAAAGGCTGCACGGGCGTCCGATGGTGACCACTAGGGCGCTCGTTTTTGTAATTCGTTACGAATTCCGGAATCGTAAATTTCTTGTGTGTTGAGAATCACGGCCTCGGTTTTCATGGTGAAGAGCGAATGTCAACGAGTTCGAGCAGGTCCGTTCGGGCACAATGACCCTATGGCCTCACGCCTGGCCACCCCCGAGCGATGAGCCTTAACCTGGCCGGGGCGGAATTCCGCGAGGACCATCCGCTGCGAGCGTGCGAACCACGTTGAGGCGAGGAGAAAATCGGACTGTGCTTCCAGGGTCCTGGATTGACACGGCGGGGGCGATTGACGAAGTTCAGGCTGAGGTGCTGATAGCCCGTGCTGTAGACTTGAAATCTGCCCCCGCCTAAAGCTTGCTCATTTCAAGACTGCAAAGCGGATAGACCCCAGTCTTGTAAGCTTCTCTTGCAAGGTTGCCACCGGGTAGCTTAATCGGTGACGCTAATCCGGGCTTAGTATAAAGGTAGAGGTCATCTTTCTTTTCTATTTTTAGATTGCAAGACTCGCACTTGAAACCGAGGGCAGCGTCTTGGCTGGGTGCGAAACCAAGCGCCACGTTTTGTGCGCGAATCTTCAATCTCGGAGTAGAACTGTTAGACATTGTACGTTGATGAATGGGATTCCCGACGAAAACAGGCGATAGGCTCAAAGCCCCTCAATCAGCGTTATAGAAATTTTATGACAGTTACCATCTCGAAACCCGATTAGATCGAGCAGATTGAACCTACGATATAATGGGTGCACGTCAATGATCCCTGGCCGCGCCGGATGCGAACTGGCTGTGCTCGTAGTTCTTGGTGTACTGACGATCTTTCTCTTTCCGGCAATGCACGGTCCGTATTCTGTAGTACACGGACCGGCTACTGCACTTCAGGCTGCCCGAGCAGCGGCGTCTTTGCAGACCACCATCGTGCAGGACGCACGTAGTTCGCTGGGGAGTCATCTGATTTCATCGCTGGGCTTTCTCTGCTGGATGTCGCTTCCAGAAGCAGACTCTCAAGCGGTTACGTTGCCAGAGTGTAACACCATCCTTCGTTGCTAATTCTCCTCGGACTGTCGTTCTAACCTCTCCATCTTCCTTGCGGTCGCCGGAAGTACTTCGGATTTCTCATGGGACTTAGCGGGGGTGCCTAGAAGGCTTTTGCTCCACAACGAATCCAACGTTTTGAGGAGAACTAAATAAAATGACGCGGAAGAAAATGAAGACATTTGCTCTACTCGCAGCGCTCACGGGAATGTTGTTACTAGCAGGGTGCGCCAAGAAGGCAGCCAAAGTGACGCCACCACCTCCGCCCGCACCCGCACCCCCCGCACCGACAGCCACTCTGGCCGCCAGTCCCAGCGTGATTCAGCAGGGACAGGGGTCCCTGCTGACGTGGCAAACCAGCAATGCCAATGACATTACCATCGCCGGACTCGGCACGCTCTCGCCGTCCGGTTCCAAGTCGATCGTGCCAACTGAATCCACTACTTACACCTTGGTCGCGAAGGGGCCAGGAGGAACGAAAGACATCTCGGCACGCGTCACGGTAAACGTGCCCATCGCCGAGGCAGCGCCTTCACCTACAGACGAGGAGTTGTTCAGCAAGAACATCAAAGATGTTTTCTTCGATTACGATAAATCCGCCGTCCGCCCCAACCAAACGTCAATTGTCCAGAATGACACGGCCTTCCTCGCGCAGCATCCGAGCATCAAGGTCCTCATCGAAGGGCATTGCGACGATCGTGGATCTGAGGAGTACAACATCGCCCTCGGAGCCAGCCGTGCGGAATCGGTGAAGAGAGCATTAGTGCTAGGGGGAGTTCCCGCAGACCACACCCGGACAGTCAGTTACGGCAAGGAAAAACCGTTCTGCACCGAGGAAAACGAACAGTGCTGGCAACAGAACCGGGTCGACCACTTTGTATTTGACCGCTAACCGTCGTTAAGGGGGCGGCTAACTTTCGAGCCGCCCTTCAATCAAGTACGATGTGCTTTCAGGAAGTAATCTCGAAAGATGAGCGACAGCGCCCCGACAACGATCACGCGTGGGTGACCGACGCTTGATTGCTGCTGATATCGCGTCTTAGGTCAATGAGTGCCATCGGGACTTTGCGCCAATTGAGGGGATTGCCCACAAGTGGGCGCCTCGGGATAACTTCCTATTTGCCGACGAACACATCCGGAATCGCTGGTTCAACCTCAAGACTCCTATGCTGGGCCTATGATTACGTGCACGCATGGTCCTCACGACCACACGCGCACCCGTAGGCCCGAAGGGGCGCCTGCTCCTCCGTGGCCTTTGGCTGACAAGGGGCGAACGGTGGCCGGGCGTCTCCCCACGCCATCCACCGTCCGTTCGCGAGCTTTCGACACTTCCTACGGTTTGTACACCCTGACCGTTAAACTGGCGAAGCCTGAAGATGCAGAACAGCTGGATGATGGATCGGCAATATGGGAGCATCCGAAGTTCACGACGATCGAATGGGCCTCATTTGCACTGGTGTTTTCTACTTGTGACGAAACGCTGTAAGCACTGGTGTAAGTCCCTGCGGCGCCCCCTGACTCCCACTCGTAAAAGCCACTGCTGTCTGTTCCACCACCAGTGGGAATCGCGCTATCGATGAGGAACTGGTAAAGCCCAAGCCATCCCCCGGAAACGTTGGTTTGCGCCGCGATGTCGACCTCAAAGGTGCATTTCACATTCGCAGCTCCGGGGCAGACGATGCTTTCGGTATACAGATTAGCTACTTCGTCGCCTCGGCAAGGAGGATTAGCAGAGCCGTTACAGGTTAGGCTCACGCCAGGAGAACTGGCGTCAAAATACGCGCCATTCGCCACGTGCTTGGTGAGTACCTGGGGTATCGCTTGTAGATCTTCCTGGTTGGGCATGGGAGATCCAGGGTGAATTTGCACCGAACTCTCCTGCGTCATGGCTGGAACGCTAATGATTGCCATCACGGCAAGTACCACGGCGAAAGTGCCCGCCATTGCGAGAGCCTTCTTCGGCATACTTTTCATGGAGTTCTTCACTGATTCGGTAAGGGACAGAAGCTTGCTCATAGATTCTCCTTTTTCGTACTTGAAGTCGGGGCCGTTTCAGACTTGAGTTACAAGGTATAGAACCCTGATGCTTACTTGCTGACTTCGATCCTCACGATCCAAACTCGGCCTCTATCTAGTAACGCGAAGAAACCACAGAAGAAGGTCCACATTTCTTTAGGTATAAACCAGTGGCATTTCTGGTTTTCGACGCAAGTAGGCTCCAAGTGCTTCAAAACAAATACGCAACCCCAATTCGTTTTGCATTCGACTTGGTGTATACTCCGGGGCCATAGAGCGCGCGATTTTGGGGTGAATTGGGAACTTTCGCGAGCTCATGAACCTTCCTCGCTTTCATCTTTTTCTATTTTTCTACGTTCAAGTGGTTGCAACTGCGGTGCCCTAGCAAGCTCACCTGGGTGCGCTTTTTCGGTGGCCTAAGCCTGGAAAAAGCTGCCGGAGTTCTGGGAGTTTCGCGCACGACCGTTGAGCGCAAACTGGAACCTGTCCAAGGCGTGGCTGGCACGCGAGCTACGCAGAGGCGGCGAAAAAGATGCCTGAAAAATGGGACCAGGTCAAAGAGTTGTTCACGTTGGCCCTGGAGCGAGGCCCCGAGGAGCGAAGTGACTTCTTGCGTCAGGCCTGCGCGGGCAACGAGTCGCTGCGGAGCGAAATCGAATCGCTGCTGTCGAGCTTCGATGGCGCCGCCACTTTTCTGGAGGATTGTCCCGCCGCTGATCTGCTGTCCGCTCAGTCGCGTGCAATAGCCGGAAAAAGGATTGGGGCGTACCGCATCCTCCGCGAGATTGGGCACGGCGGCATGGCGGTGGTTTATCTGGGCGAGCGCGACGACCAGAACTATCGCAAACAAGTTGCGATCAAGATGGTCAAGCCCGGAATCGACACCGAACCAATCCTGCAACGGTTCCGCAATGAGCGCCAGACCCTCGCCGCACTGGACCATTCGAACATCGTGAAGCTCCTCGACGGCGGCAGCAGCGAAGATGGCGCGCCGTATCTGGTGATGGAATATGTGGAGGGCCTGCCCATTGACGAGTATTGTGATCTTCACCAGCTCTCCATCGACGACCGTCTGCGGCTCTTTGGCCAAGTCTGTTCCGCGGTGCAGTACGCGCATGAAAATCTGGTGATTCATCGCGATCTCAAGCCGGGCAATATCCTGATCGCAAAAGGCGGTGTGCCCAGACTGCTGGACTTTGGCATCGCCAAACTGCTGAATCCCGAATGTTTGCAAACGCCGCTGGTCACTCGAACGGACTGGCGTCCGATGACCCCGGAATATGCGAGCCCCGAGCAGATCCGCGGGCACGCGGTTACTACCGCAACCGATGTCTATTCCCTGGGCGTATTGCTCTTCGAATTGCTGACCGGCCATCGGCCGTATCGTTCGGCGGGCCAGTCTCTCCTGGAAATGGAGCGACTGGTTTGCGAAACCGATCCCGAAAAACCGAGCGCTGTCATTAACCGGAGAGAAGAAAAAGTATCTGCCGATGGCAACACGCGAACTGCCCTTACTCCAGAGTCCGTGAGCACCCAGCGCGGCGTGCATCCCGCTGAATTGCGGCGCCGACTGCGCGGCGATCTCGACACCATCGTGATGAAGGCGCTGGAGAAGGATCCGAAACGGCGGTATGCGACCGCCTCCGAGTTGTCGGCGGACATCGGCAGACATCTATCCCACGAGCCCGTATTGGCCCGCCCGGCAAGCACCACCTATCGGGCCCGGAAATACGTCCGTCGTCATCCGGTCGGCGTTACCGTGGCCGCAGGATTAGTGTTGCTGCTGGCCGGGTTTGCGGCCACGCAATCCTTCCAGCTACGCCGCATCACCCGTGAACGCGATCGAGCGAACTGGGTCACGGAGTTCATGGAGGGGATGTTCAAAGTATCGAACCCGAGCGAAGCTCGCGGCAACAGCATCACCGCCCGGGAAGTTTTGGACAAAGCGTCCAAGGATATCGACATGGGGTTGTCCCATGACCCCGAACTCCAGGCGCAGATGATGCAGGTCATGGGAGATGTGTATAGGGACCTCGGACTTTTTCCTCGGGCGCAGATACTTTATCAGCGTTCCGCGGATATCCGACGCCGCGTTCTCGGGCCGGAGAATGCCGAAACCCTCCGGTCCATCGACGGCCTGGCGTGGGTCCTAACCCAGCAAGGTCACCCTGCCGAAGCGGAGAAATTGCAGCGCGAGACGGTTGACACCAGGAGGCGCGTTTTTGGCGTGGAGAATCTCGACACGTTGAAGTCCATGAGCAACCTCGGCTGGACCATGGATCGCGAGGCGCACTACGCCGAGGCCGAAAAATTGGACCGCGAAGTAATTGACATCCGGCGGAGGGTTCTCAAGACCGACGATCGGGATACGCTGGCGACGATGAATAATTTGGGAGCCACTCTGAGCCACGAAGGCCACTACGCTGAGTCGGAGCAATGGAAGCGGGAGACGCTGGATCTTCGGCGCCGTCTCGAGGGACCAGAACACCCGGATACGCTGCTGTCGATGAATAACCTGGCGGCAATTCTTTATCGCGAAGGCCACTATGCCGAAGCGCAGAAATTGCAGCGCGAGACACTGGATCTTCAGCGCCGTGTTCTCGGGCCAGAACACCCGGATACGCTCAGGTCCATGAACAATCTCGGGACTACGCTGGCCGATGAAGGCCATCTCGCCGAGGCCGAGCAACTGCAGCAGGAAGTGCTCGGCATCAAGCAGCGTGTCCTCGGGCCCGAGCATCGGGATACGCTGTGGGCTATGAACAGTCTGGCTGTAACCCTTCGGAAAGAAGGCCATTTCGCCGAGGCCGAGAAATTGCAGCGGCAGACGTTGGAGATCGAGCGCCGCGTCTTGGGGCCGGAGGCACCCAACACTCTGTCCGACACGATTCCCCTGGCCACCACGATTAGACAGGAGAGCCGCTATTCCGAGGCGGAGAAACTGGAGCAGCCGACGGTGGCTACGATGCGTCGCGTCCTCGGACCCGAGCATCCGTACACGCTGACAGCAACCGACGAACTGGCGCAGACCTTAGGGAAAGAAGGCCGTTACGAGGAGGCAGAGAAGTTGGCGCGGGAGACTCTTGAAATTCAGCGTCGCGTCCTTGGACCAGACCACCCGGATGCGGCGCGCACGGCTTACGATCTCGCTTGCGTCCTGGCGCACACCGGGCGGAGTGATGAGGCTATTGCGCTTTTGCGCGAAGCCATTGACCACGGACTCGATCCCGTCACCGATCGCGCTATGGCGACCGATCCCGGACTCAATTCACTGCACAAAGACCCACGTTTTGAAGCGCTGGTGTCTTATGCTCGGCAGCGCGCCGCAGCACCAAATCCCAACTAGTGGACTGGAGTCAGACTTCCGCTCTCAAGAGTTTTCCAGCAGATTAGAGCACACGACAAAAACTCATCCGCTGCTGTAGTCTGCACCTTGGAACTCTGTGTCGGTTAGGGCACTTAACTCGTCAGCCCAGGAAGCGTCGTCGGTTCCAAATACCAGATCGTGTCGGCGGTCGCGTTCTTCCAAACGAGCAGCGAAGGATACCCGCGCTTGCGGCAGGCTTCATGGAACGAGCCCGGGCAGTTGCGTGCCAACTGGACCGACTACTCACACACTGATCGCACACTGGGACAGGCTCATAGTGAAAAGCGAAAAACCAGTGGGACAGATGAACTACCGACCCCGTCCTCAATAGCGACTCTCACGCCCCGTGCGGTCCGAGAATGGTCGACCCGGCAGGTACGGAACTCCCCCCACCTCTAGGGGACGGGCGTTACCCAAAGCGACCGTCCCCATGTCGAAAGGTAGAGGGCGGCAGGACTACTGGGAGAGGAAACCAAGTAGTAGAGCTGAGGATTATGCGTGATGTTCACAGGCAGTCCGATATTGGCGATGGACCATAAACCGCCGGCGTTCCGCGTGTCATAAACTGCGGCGCTCGAAGATACGAAAATCGTGTTGAGGTCTCTGGCGCTGATGGAGTTGAAGGGCAGGTTGTTGGGCAGGACGCCGTATCCGCTCGCGTTCCAACTCAGCCCGCCCCAGAACATGACATATCCGTCGTTGCTGTTGACGTTGTAACTAGCCCATGCGACAGTGGAGAAGAAGGCGAATAAGCCGCTCACTGTTGCTCCACCGGCTTCTGGCGGGTTCACGCTGAGTAGTAAAGCAGTGCCAGTGTAGGGAGCATCGAAACGATAGATATTGCCTGCGTCCGTGCCCACAAATACCGAACTTCCATTGAGCGTCGGTCCCACCGCTGTGATGCCTTCGGTTCCTCCGATCTGTCCAATCAATTCCCAGTGGATGTCGCTGCCGTCCGACATTGAAAACAGTCCGTACAACGCGTTCCCGTCACCGTCGACGGCTATCATCGGCTCGCCAGAGCCGTTGACAAAGCCTCCAGGAGTCCTTACTGCCTGTGCTACGCCGTTATTCACAGTGTCGGTGCCGCCTTCAATCGGAATGTTGTACTCGGCGTTGAAGGGAACGAATCCGCTGACCGCCTCGACGCTGCTCAGAGGCCAATTCGGAGCGCCCCACTCTCGCTCAATCAACAGATCGTCACCGGCAGCAATGCCCGGCGGCGTAGCGAAGAATGCCTGGCCGCCGTCGCAGTGACATGCCGTCACATGCTGCCAGGATCCACCCGCCAGATCGTCATACAACACGCCGTTATCTTGCGAAGCTCCGACAACCAGTCCCCCAAAGCTTGTGCTGCCGGCTCCAGGATTAAATTCCAGGTTCAACAAGTCCTGGCTCCAATCGCTCTCCAATGTGGGCGGGGTCATCGGCGCAAGCCCTGAGGCTTCGACGATTCCGCCGTCGCTGCCGATGAACAGAACTGTGGGATCGGCAGGGTCAAAGGTCAGCGCATGAATGTCCGAGTGCAAGTTGTCGTATCCGGCAATGTCAGTAATCAGATTCCATGTTGTTCCGTTATCGAAGGAGAGGTAGGTCCCTGACTCCCAGCCCACTGCAACGATCGAACAATCTCCCGATACTGCAATTGCGTTATTAAAATCCCCCTGATTTCCAGGATTTGATGGTAGGTTGACAAGACTCCAAGACGTGCCTCCCGTTGTGGATTGCCAGATGGCACTCATGCCAACATTCTGTGCGTCTGCTGCCACGGCATACATGAAAGTCGGATTGCTTGCGCAGGATGTGAGCGATGTGCGGCCTACGTCCGGACCTGATGGCGGCGACGCAACGGTGGCTGGCTTCAAAACCAGGTTGCCACTCTTCCACATGCCCGTGTAAATGATGTGATTTGGAGCGGCGGTCCCATTACCAGACTTACCCCACCATGACGCAACAATACCACCCTCTTTTTCACTGCCAACGACCCAGCCAGTCCCCTGCGCTAAACCGCCGAAGCCATGCTGCGCCAGCGCTGTCGGTTGCGCCAGTTGCCAGTTGTAAACGCCATACACGCTTGGCGCTGGCGGAATCTGTGACCAGTACAGTCCCTCGTCGCATGCCAGCACGATTCTCCGGACTTCGGAAATGACGAGAATCTTCTCAATCGCTGAACACGGTGGCATATTGCTGACGGGGTACCAATTGAGCAGAGGGAATCCGGCGGAAGTATCCGTCTCCCACAGAATTCCGCCCGGAGAGTTCGGATAGTAGGTATACGTTCCAGCGTAGACGTCTCCCGAGCCATCCGGACCGTATGCGAGCGAGTCCATTGCAATGGAAGGCCATGTGTCACTGACGGGGGTGGCGCTTTTTCCAGGATTTTCGGCAATCAACCACACTCCACCCTCATCACTGGCAGCCACCAACCCAGTTCCTGCCGGACCGCGGAGGATGTCCTTTACCCGCCCCGCATTCCAGGCGTTGACGGTGGCATTGGTCAGGATGGATGACTCATCGGCTTGTTTCCATTGCAAAGTGTCATCGATGGAGATTTGCGGGGTTGGCTTTTGATCCATGCTTCGATGGGCAATCCCCTCGTTGTTCGGACAATGCGGGGTCTGTACATATAGCGTCTCAGCGGAGAGTTTGGCAGTAACGTGAGGCGCCGAGACGGAAAGAGGAAAATCTGATGTGGGGATGCAGGGGACTTCGAGAGTTTCTGCTTGGAGAGTGAGGTTGGAATTGTAGCCGACTTTCGTGATCTTGAACCCACCCGTGGCGTTGGTCGTCGCTGAAAGCAACCCGCCGGCGCCTAGGATCGTGATTTCCGCTGCGGGGACGCCCTTGTGTGTTTTGCTGTCGGTCAGTGTGCCGGAGACCGTGGCCAGCTGGTTGTGGGGTTTTGGACTCATGACGATTTGCACCGGCGTGGTCTGGCCCGCCTGTACCTGGACTGAAGTCTGCGCGGGCAGATAGAGGTTGGCCGTGACTGAAATCTGGACCTGAGCTCCACCCTCGACAATCGGAATCTCGAAGGCAAAGTTGCCAAAGGAGTCCGAGCTCCCCGTCCCGCCTGGAGCGACGCCTATGGCCGCCCACTGCACCATGGCATTGGCGATTATCGCGCCCGAGCCGTCCACCAGTTGTCCTTGGACAATAGCTCCTTCATTTTGTCCCCAGGACACAGCGACGAGAAAAAGTACGCAGCTTACTAGTGCGGAGACCGGATTGAACCGTTTGGATTGCATAGTCCTCCATGCTTCTTTTGACAGGTGGCATCTGAAATCTCGACCAGACACTTTTCTGGATCCCCAAGAATCGGTCGGAGATCATACATGCCGACGCGAGAATGCTGGAAGGCGATCAAGAGGTCAAAGGACTTGTTTATTACTCTCATCTGACCAAATAAACCTTGTGAGTTGAATAATTTAGGGGAACTGCTGACTCGCCGCCAAAGCCGTGCTATCATGCTGCCCGCTTCCCTGGTCGGACGAGTTTTTCAACACCCGCACGATGTTACATCAATTGACACAATTGCCCTCAAATGCAAACTCGACCTACTGCATCACGATGAACTGCCTGTTGAGGGCACCGGCTCGGCGAATCGCGGAGCTCAATGGCGGTTCTTTTGCAGGGTGGCAGTCAGGGTCACGTCCGAGCCCGATGAGACCAGCAGTTCGCGCTTCCACTTGCTGAATCCCGGCAAAGCCAGCACAACAAAATGCCTGCCCGGGCCAACCTCAATGGTGGACGGGGTGTTGCCAACATAGTTGCCGTCTACCCTGATTTCAGCACCGGCGGGAGTCGAGGTGAACCTCACCGCGGTACTGCTCTGAGCGGTACTGCTTTGAAGAACTGCGGCAGTCGCCGGCGTCCCCGCACTATTTGCCGGAACGGCGGGTAAAGATTCTTCCTCCGCAGCCGGTGTGCCGGGACGAACTTCATCCGCCGGCAGTGCGTACGTTTGTTTCACCTCTTTGCCCTTGGCATTTGGATACCAGACCCTGATCCCACGCTTGATCTGCTCTACGCTAAACACTCCCCCTACCGGCAGAGAGACGCATTTCGACGATATCGTATCGACCGCGCAGGCAATGGTGTAGGTTTTGCCGTTGCTATCCTGCACTACCATCGTATGGCGAACGATCGCGTTCCGGCTGTGGTGACAATAGGCGGAGTAGTCCATGTTGCTGCAATCTTTGGGAGCGCCGTTGTTCTCATCATGAAGAGGAGTCAATTCGGTATTGGCGCTGATTACCTTAATCGTCAGCGGGCTCTTGGTTGCGGCGCTCGCCCACGGCACGCTGATGCATAAAATCCCCAGAAGGACAGTTGCGTGTCGCTTCATACTTGAGCTGGGACTTCCATTTTGCATCCCGGAACGAGCGCAGTCTACACTTCGCGTAACACCTGGTCAATGAAAGGCTCAACTCACCCGCGAGGAATGCGCGTGCATCTTCGAGCGAGTTTGAATTAGTTGCTGAGGATATTCAGGAGCACCCAGAAGGCCAGAACTTTCTTGAGCGTCTAGTGGCGCGGTCGCCCTCAGAATGCATCGCACTGCTGATCGAAGGTGGGTTGTTCCAAACAGATTTCGGCTCTTAACATTCCTCCCCGATGGGTCCGGTAGTCCTTCGAGGAGAGCCAGTGTTGCTTGCATCGAAATCGAGGAGCATATTGCCGATCTTCCAGTCGCTTTCTCCGCTATTCGGGCTGAACTGTTGTTGTCGCATGTTTGAGTTCGGCGACCAGTTCCTGGAAATGAGGATTCTGGCGCAGGCTCCTCAGATCGTCGTCAGCTTCCAATCGATTGGCATCTTTATAGCCGCGCTTGATGGCTTCACGCAGATACTGAAGCGCGTCCTCGGGATGGTTGGCAGCGACGGCCACACAGGCGAACGAATACCACACCGAGAAACGGTCGCCTTGCCCCTTGGAATTGTCTTGCCTCTCGATCACGTCGCGAAACAATTTGCTGGCCTCGTCGTAGCGATGGGTGTGCGCCATCGCTGTCCCGAGTTGCTGCAGTGTATCCACGGTCAAGAGATGCAGCGGGCCCAGAGTACGAAGGACGGCGTCGAAGGCCGCTCGGGCGTTTTTTTCTGCTTCCGCATAGCGGCCCTGTTTGATCAGATATCGAGCAAGGTCGGACTGGCATTGCAAGGTGCTGGGATGTTCCGAACCGACGACGCGAGCCATTGACTCAAGAGTTTCCCGTTCCAGTTTTTCCGCCTCGTCGAGGTGCCCTTCCCTGAAGAGAACATCTGCCAAACCCGATCTGGTCAGCAACGTGCGCGGGTGCTCGGGGCCAGAGATTCGCAACTGAATCGCCAACGTCTCCCGGTACATTTTTTCGGCTTGGGGATATTGGCCTTCTTCAGTGAGCAGGCTCGCAAGGCTGAACATCGTGCTGGTCGTTAGCTGATGTTCGGGCCCCAGCACACGCCGCAAGGTCACCAAATTCTCGCGATAAATCTGCTCGGCTTCCGCGAAGCGGCCCTGCGATTGAACGGCCACAGCCAGATTGCTCATTAATCTTAGAGTTTCAGGGTGGTCTGGTCGGAGGCGGCGCTCGATCTCGAGCAACTGGCGATACTCTTGTTCCGCCTCGGCATAGCGGCCTTCGTTCCAGAGCGCAACCCCCAAGTTGCCCATCGACTGCAGCACCAGGTCACTTTCCGGGCCCAGTCTGCGAGTCCCTACCTCAATGGCTTCGCGTGCAAATTTCTCCCCCTGGCCGAAATCACCCGGCCCTTGCACAATGTAGGAGAGATTGGTCATGGTCTCGATCGTAAGCGGATCCTCGGACCCGAGAATGCGGCGCTCGCTGTCAAACGCCTGGCGCTCCATCTTCTCTGCTTCGACGTATTTTCCTTCGCGATTCAAAATCCAACCCAACTGAGTCATCGATTCCAGCGTCTTTGGGTCCTCCGGTCCGAGAACTTTCAGGCGCGCGTCCAAGGCCCGCTTTGCCAGTTCGTGAGCACGGGGGAAGAGCCCCAAGTTCGTATAGGTGCTGGCCATGACCTGCATCATCTGCGCCTGGACTTCGGGATCCTTCGCCAGACCCGTTCCCATATCGTTCGAGGCTTTGTCGAGGATCTCGCGGGCGGTAACTTTGTTGCCGCGCGCTTCGCTCGGATCGGACACCTTGAACATACCGGTCATGAAGTCCGTGATTCGCGTGGCACGGTCTCGTTCGTGGGTAGCGCGGTCGCGCTCGTATGCGGCACGGTCCCTCTCACGAGTAATGCGGCGCAACTGAACTGCTTGCAGGACAGAGAACGCGGCGAGCAGCAGCATCAATCCAACGAACACAACTACAGCCACGCGGTGCCGCCGGACATACTTCCGCACCTTGTAGCCGGCGCTGGCCGGCCGGGCGGCGACCGGCTCGTGGTTCAGATACCGCCGAATGTCGGCGGCGAGCTCTGAAGGCGCGCCATAGCGGCGGGCACGATCCTTCTCCAGCGCTTTCATCGTGATCCAGTCGAGATCCCCGCGCAGAGTGCTCACGAGTTGTTTGGGCTCAGTGCCGCGCGCTTCGGCCGTCTCGGCTGATGTGTCGCGATCCGCGCCCACCTTCGTGCTCGGGAGCGGCGGCTCTTCCTCGCGCAACCTCCGCAGCAACTCGTCAAGCGGATGTTTCTGCCACTGCTTCGTTTCGAACGGCTGCAGGCCGGTCAGCAGCACGTAGAGAACAACCCCCAGCGAGTAGACGTCGGTCCGCGTGTCAACATCCTGCACTGTAGGGTCAGCCTGCTCCGGACTCACGTATCCGGGTGTGCCCATGAAGTGTCCCAGCTGGGTAAAAACAGTTTCGCCTGCCCCACGGGGCGTGGTCGCCTTGGCCAGCCCGAAGTCAATGATCCGTGGGGCGGGCTTGCCGTCTACGTCTTGTACAAGGATGTTTGCCGGTTTGAGATCGCGATGGATGATGGCCTTCTGGTGCGCGTGCTGCACGCCTTCGCAGACGGAGATGAAGATTTCGAGCCGATCAGCGATCTTGAGTTTTTTCTGATCGCAATAGTCGGTAATGGGCAGTCCGGATACGAATTCCATCACGAAGTACGGTTGCCCTTGCGGCGTTGCTCCGGCGTCAAACACCTTCGCGATGGCGGAATGATCCATGATCGCCAGCGATTGCCGCTCCGACTGGAAGCGCTGCACGACCGCCTCATCGTACATCCCGGCCTTGATCAGCTTCAGAGCAACCTGGCGCCGTACCGGCGACATCTGTTCCGCCAGCCACACTTGGCCCATGCCTCCTTCGCCAAGCCTGCGCACAAGTTGAAAACGTTCGGCAAAGAGCTGCCCCGCTTGCAATTCGCCGCTAGAAAGGATCCCTTCCAGATTCGCTATCAATCCGTCTGGTGCCGGTGCAGATTGCAGAAAGCTGGAGCGGGCATCGTCGCTGGAGGCGAGTAGGACCTCGATTTCTTGCCGCAAGGATTGATCAGACAAACAGGCGCGATCCAGGAAGGTGGAACGTTGCGCTGGCTCCAGTTCCTGCGCTTCTTCAAGCACATCACGAATCTGTTGCCAACGTTCCGGTGTCATAGGCCCGGCAGTCATGCGCCGGATGTCTGGGAGATCTGGTGATGCAGCCAAGCCCGTGCGCTAGCCCAGTGTCTCTTGACTGTCCTTGGCGACAGCTCAAGCACATCCGAGGTTTCTTCGACGGAAAGACCGCCGAAGAATCTCAACTCCACAATGCGACTCTGTTGCCGGTCGAGTTTGGCCAGTTCATTCAGAGCGTCGTCGAGAGCAATTATGTCCAGGCTGCGGCTCTTGAACGCCAACCCATCCAGGGTTACGCGATCGCCGCCATCCCGCTTGGCGGCGTCGCGGCTGCGCGCGTACTCGACCAGAATCTGCCGCATCAACTGGGCGCAGATGGCCAGGAAATGAGCGCGGTTCTCGAATTTGGCCGCGCCTTGTTTCTCCAGCCGCAAGTAAGCCTCGTGCACCAAGGCAGTGCTCTGCAGCGTATGGTCAGCGCGTTCCTTCCGCAGATACCGGTGCGCGACCCGCCGGAGTTCGTCATAAACCAGCGGAACCAGGGCGCGCAGCGCCTCGTCATCGCCCGCGTGCCAGTCGTCCAGCAACTGGGTGACGATTTTGGACTGCACCTGCGACAACGGGCCCCCAGAACTCCCTACGGAGTTCGTGGGTAGCAAGTTAGCCCTCCGAATGACCAATGTCAAGGCGGTCAGCGCGCCTGTATTTCCCCGAGTACCAAGGGGTTTGCCATGGTTCTCTATGCGAGGTGCGAAGAATTTCTCACTTTTCCTGGCCCGCTTCTCACCGGAATTTCGCTTTATCCCAATGACGCGGCCATAAAGACTGCCATTCGCTTCACGCTTTTGATTTTGCTTGTGGGGAAATTACGACGGGAAAGCAACCAAAACACGCTGGGAGAGATTTATGAAAAACCTGACCCTTCAATTGCGCGTAGCTTCACTTTTGTCTCTGATCCTGCTGGCGTGTACAGCGGTTTTTGGCCAGCTCACCCCCACCGGCGATGCCTACACCAACACCGCGGCCATGACCACCAACTACGGAGCGAAGACGCTGCTTGATGTTGAGAGCACGCAGACTTCCTTCATTCAATTCAATCTGGCGTCGATCCCTTCGACCTATACCAGCGCCGATGTCACTAAGGCCACGCTGAAGCTTTATGTCAATGCCGTGACCACGGCGGGCAGCTTCAACGTGGATTATGTCAACGGCACCTGGACGGAGAGCACGATCGATGCCAGTAATGCTCCGGCGCTCGGAACCACCATCGCCGCGAGCGTCCCGCTGGTTACTGCCGACAAGAACCAGTACATCCTGGTGGACGTCACGGCGGCGGTGCAGGCGTGGTTGAGCGGAACGGCGAATGATGGCATCGCATTGGTGGCGAACAGTCCGCTGAATGCGAGTTTCGACGCAAAGGAAAACACGACGACCAGCCATCCGGCGGAGTTGGACATTGTGTTCGCGGGAGGGGGCACGATCACGGGAGTGACGACGGCGAGCGGCAGCGGTCTGGCGGGCGGAGGGACGAGCGGCACGCTGAACTTGTCGCTGACGAATTGTGCGGCGAATCAGGTGCTGCAATATAACGGGAGTTCGTGGGTGTGCGCAGCGGTGGGGACGGGCACGATCACGGGCGTGACAGCGGGCACGGATCTCGTCGGCGGCGGCACCAGCGGCAATGTCACGCTGAGCCTGAACACGACAGCGACCAACGCTTTGTATGCACAGTTGGGCGCGGCCAATGCGTTCACGGGGCAGCAGACGTCGACGGTAGCTACGGGAGACAACCCCGCAATCTACGGCAACCAAACCGGCGCCGGAATTGGCGTCGTCGGCCAGACGGTTAACGTCTTCGGCGTGGCCGGTTCCGAGACCGGCACCACAGGTCAGCCGGTGGGCGTTTTCGGCCAGGCGGTTGCGCCTGGTGGCTATGGCGTAGAGGGCACAAATTTCGCCCAAACGGGGAATGCGGTGGGTGTGTACGGAACGTCGAGTTCGACCGCGGGCTACGGCGTGGAGGGCTCAGTGAATTCGCCTAACGGCGCCGCCGTGTACGCCGCAAACAGTAGCACGACGGGGGAGGGTCTCGGCGTGTACGGCACGTCGACATCCACCGCTGGCGTCGGCATACTTGGGCAGGCTACCTCCACAACGGGTTCCGGGGTTGGCGTCTTTGGCTTTTCGGGTTCGGAGGATGGCTATGGCGTCTATGGCGTCAGCGGCAACATTGGAGCCTTCGGCAATACCGCCGCGACGGGTATTTCGGCGGCGGGTCTGCCCTATGGCGTGTTGGGGTCGAGTTCGACTGTCGGCGTTTACGGGGCTTCGTCCGGCGTCAGCGCTACAGGAGGGACGGTTGTTCACAACAACGGCGTGTGGGGCGACTTTGGGGGCGCAGCGACTGGGACCGGGGTACTTGGGACTGCCGACGATAACTCTGCCGGTGTTTTCTACAACAACGGCACCCCTCCTACTGCCACCATCGGGAACCTGACATCGACCGCTGGAGGCGAGGTTTTGGTGGCGTGGATGCCGAATCTCCTGGGTGATCACACATTCGCGATCATTGGGGACGCAGGATGCGGTTCTGGCTTTATGGCCCTCCAACTTGGACAACAAGGCATGTCCGGCTGTAGCAACTACACGCTGATGGGAGATAACACCGGCAACACGTACCTTAACGCCAATAGCGGTGACTTCATATCCTTCCGCATCGCCAACGGCCATTCGCAAATGACGATCACAAACGACAACGTGGACGTTCTGGGCACGCTCACCAAGCCCGCGGGGTCGTTCAAGATTGACGACCCGCTCGACCCGGCCAACAAGTATCTCTATCACTCCTTCGTCGAGTCGCCCGACATGAAGAACATGTATGACGGCACCATCACCACCGACGACGCTGGTCTGGCGACAGTGACGTTGCCGGCTTGGTTCGAGACGCTCAACCGGGATTTCCGCTATCAGTTGACTGTGATCGGCCAGTTCGCGCAGGCCATCGTGGCCAGCAAGGTTGCTAACAACCACTTCAGCATTAAGACGGACAAACCGAATGTGGAAGTTTCCTGGCAGGTGACGGGAACGCGGCAGGATGCATACGCCAATGCGCACAGGATTCAGGTTGAAGTCGAAAAGGCTCCTGCCGATCGCGGACACTATTTGTATCCCGAACTCGTCGGAGCGCCCGACACCGCTCGCATCGGGTACATGGCCTCAGCACCAGGCAGCGAGCAGGTTGTGCACCATCAGCGGCCCAGCTTGCTACGCGGCAACGGCTCACCGGCGCGGACGATCACTCTTCCTGCTCCACCGAAGCTGGCGCTGCCCAAGGCAGCTCCATCGCCGCACGTAGCTCCGCTGCCTCCCATAGCTCCGTTGCCCCATGCGGCACAAGCCAGCAAACCGGAGGTCAACCAGAAATAGCCCTTCCTCCACCTGCGTTGGAGGGCCAAGGCTCAGGGCCAAGGCCCCTCCAACGCGGCGGGCAAGGTTCGCAGTTCAACAGTGATCTGACAAAAAAACATTTGGAGCGCGCCATGAAAAACCTGAAGACACAGTTCGCAGTATTCGTGCTATCGACAGTATGTTTGTTGACCGGAGCTTTTGGCCAACTTACTCCGACCGGTGATGCCTACACCAACACCGCGGCCATGACCACCAACTACGGAGCGAAGACGCTGCTTGATGTCGAGAGCACACAGACTTCTTTCATTCAGTTCAATCTGGCGTCGATCCCTTCGACCTATACCAGCGCCGATGTCACTAAGGCCACGCTGAAGCTTTATGTCAATGCCGTGACCACGGCGGGCAGCTTCAACGTGGATTATGTCAACGGCACCTGGACGGAGAGCACGATCGATGCCAGTAATGCTCCGGCACTCGGAACCACCATCGCCGCGAGCGTCCCGCTGGTTACTGCCGACAAGAACCAGTACATCCTGGTGGACGTCACGGCGGCGGTGCAGGCGTGGTTGAGCGGAACGGCGAATGATGGCATCGCATTGGTGGCGAACAGTCCGCTGAATGCGAGTTTCGACGCAAAGGAAAACACGACGACCAGCCATCCGGCGGAGTTGGACATTGTGTTCGCGGGAGGGGGCACGATCACGGGAGTGACGACGGCGAGCGGCAGCGGTCTGGCGGGCGGAGGGACGAGCGGCACGCTGAACTTGTCGCTGACGAATTGTGCGGCGAATCAGGTGCTGCAATATAACGGGAGTTCGTGGGTGTGCGCAGCGGTGGGGACGGGCACGATCACGGGCGTGACAGCGGGCACGGATCTCGTCGGCGGCGGCACCAGCGGCAACGTCACGCTGAGCCTGAACACGTCCGCGACCAACGCGTTGTACGCGCAGTTGGGCGCGGGTAACACGTTCACAACGAGTCAGACGGTGGACGGCACCCTCACGGCCAATTCAGGTTTCTTTGGGGTCGTCGCCAACACCAGCTACAGCGGCAGTGGTGCCTATTACGCTGGCGTATTAGGTCAATCGACCGCCTCAACGGGCTTTGGGGCCGGCTTGTGGGGGCTCTCGTCGTCCACTTCCGGCATTGCCGTGGGGGGCCAGGCGCTGGCTTCCTCGGGAAATACACTTGGCGTGTACGGCACCGCTAATTCGACCGCTGGCGTGGGCGTATGGGGCCAAGATGTCGCCAACACGGGGAATACGGTGGGCGTATTCGGCGTCGCTGCTTCGCCCACTGGCGAGGGCGTCTACGGCGAAAACCTCTCCGGAACGGGGGGGGCTCCGGGCGTGTACGGCCTGTCGACATCCACCGCTGGCACCGGCGTCCAGGGCACTTCGACCGCCTCAACGGGGTCTACGTTTGGTGTATTCGGCCAAGCGTCGTCGCCTGGTGGCTGGGGCGTTGCGGGAGAGAGTCCGTTCGCGGGCGTAGTGGGCTACAACAATGGAACGTACGACATTTCTGTGTTGGGCGCGCCCTATGGCGTAGTCGGTTCTAGTGCCACTGCTGTCGGGGTTTACGGGGCTTCGTCCGGCGTCAGCGCTACAGGAGGAGTCGACATTTCTCACGCTAACGGCGTATGGGGCGACTATGGGGGCGCACCTCTGACCGGGTACGGGGTACTTGGGACTGCCGATAGCAACTGGGGTGGCTATTTCTTTAACAACTCCGAGGATGCAGCTGCGCTCGTTACCGAAAATCTTACATCGACCGCCGGAGGCGTGGCTTTCACTGCGGCCATGCCGAACTTCCTGGGCGCTGCATTCGCGATCATAGGGGACGCAGGATGCGGTACTAACTTTATGGCCCTCCAGCTCGGGCAAGATGGCATGGGGGGCTGCAGCAACTACACGCTGATGGGCGATTTCAGCGGCAACACGTACCTTAACGCCGGTGCCGGTGACTTCATATCCTTCCGCATCGCCAACGGCCACACGCAAATGACCATCACCAACGACAACGTGGACGTTCTGGGCACGCTCACCAAGCCCGCGGGTTCGTTCAAGATTGACGACCCGCTCGACCCGGCCAACAAGTATCTCTACCACTCCTTCGTCGAGTCGCCCGACATGAAGAACATGTATGACGGCACCATCACCACCGACGATGCTGGTCTGGCGACAGTTACGTTGCCGGCTTGGTTCGAGACGCTCAACCGGGACTTCCGCTACCAACTCACGGTACTCGGCCAGTTCGCGCAGGCCATCGTGGCTTCCGAGATCAGCGGCAACCAATTTGGCATTCGCACCGACAAGCCGAACGTGAAAGTTTCCTGGCAGGTGACGGGAACGCGGCAGGATGCATACGCCAATGCACACCGGATTCAGGTTGAAGTCGAAAAGGCTCCCGCCGATCGCGGACACTACCTGTATCCCGAACTCGTGGGAGCACCCGAGACCGCGCGCATCGGCTACATGGCGCCAGCACCGGGAAGCGAGCACGTTGTGCACCATCATCTGCCCAGCGTGCATAGCGGCAACGCCTCGCCGGCGCAGCGGATCACTCATACCGGCCCACGAGGAGTGGCTCCGCCCAAGGTAGCTCCGTCGCCCCACGTAGCTCAGTTGCCCCATCCGGCGGCGCAAGCCGGCAAACCGGAGGTCAACCAGAAGTAGCTGTTGCTCAATTGCGCCAGAGGGGCCGTGGCTGAGAGCTATGGTCCCCTCCGATGCAGTGGACGACGCGGGAGATCATACCCGGGGAATTCAAAAGAAAGACTCGAAATAACAAGATTGGAAATAACAGGAGCAGGACAATGACCAACTTCGCGCAACATCAATTCGCAACCAGCGTTTTTCGGGCAAGGACAATCCTGACACTGGTTGTCGTTGCGGTGCTAGCCACAATACCCGCTCCGCCGGCGTCCGCGCAGACCTTCATGTTCAACCGCGCCGATTTCGTCACGGGTACAGGCCCGGCGGTGGTCGCCGTGGGCGACTTCAGGGGCAACGGCCTCATCGACGTGGTCACCGGCAATAACGACACGGCGAACACTGTCTCTGTATTGCTCGGAAAAGGAGACGGAACCTTTGCCACTCACGTCGATTATGCCGTGGGTTCAGCGCCGAGCGGTATCGCCGTGGGCGATTTTAACGGCGACGGCAAGCTCGACATCGTCGTGGTCTACGGCTTTAACGACGCCAGAGTCGGAGTGCTCTTGGGAAACGGCGACGGAACTTTCCAGGAGCCATACAAGTCCACCGTCGCGGGCGTGCAAGGCGGCAGCATCGCGGTCGGTGATTTCAACGGCGACGGCAAACTCGACGTCGCCGTCTCCGACTACGATTCGGAGACGCTGGGCGTTGACGTCATGCTCGGCAACGGTGACGGAACCTTCCAGGCTCCGGTGACTTACGCAACTGCGGCCGATCCGCTGATGGTGATCGTGGCCGACTTCAATGGCGACGGCAAGCTGGACCTGGCGACGGCCAACGCGAGTAGCGAAACAATATCTGTCCTGCTCGGCAATGGCGACGGAACCTTTCAGACTCACAAGGACAATTCCACCGCGATAGCCGAAAGTTGCATCAGCCTCGCTGCGGGCGCACTTCGCGATGATAAGAAAATGGACATTGTGGCGGGATGCCAAGCTGACGGCAAAGTTGTGGTGC
The DNA here is from genome assembly GCA_963696275.1 of uncultured Acidobacteriaceae bacterium. Classification (GTDB taxonomy): domain Bacteria; phylum Acidobacteriota; class Terriglobia; order Terriglobales; family Acidobacteriaceae; genus Acidiflorens. The sequence continues at coordinate 179,214 of CAVOJQ010000002.1, forward strand.
TGCTCGGCAACGGCGATGGAACGTTCAAGGCCGCGAAGGCCTATGACGTTCCTGCGGGCGTGGATCAAGTTGCGCTCGGCGACTTCAACGGCGACGGCAAGCTCGACGTAGCGGTGACAAATTCCGGAACTTATGACATGGTTTCCGTTTTGCCCGGTACTGGCTCGGGAACACTGAAAGCCGCCGTGGTGTTCGGCACCAACTATGGTCCGAGTGGTATAGCCGCTGCCGACTTTAACGGCGACGGCAAGCTTGACTTAGTTACTTCGGACAACGGCAGCCCCTTCGGAGTCACGATCGCGACGATCTCGGTCCTGCTGAGCAACGGCAAAGACATTTTCGCCAACCGCACCGATTACAACCTGGGGCTTGGAGCCTACACGGGAATCGCGGCGGCGGATCTTACCGGAAACGGCAAGCCCGACCTGATTGTTCCGATCACCTATGCCGACACCCCTTATGAGTTTTCCATCCTGAAGAACAAAGGCAATGGGACATTCGATGCAGCGGTGAACTACGCGCTGCCAATCGGTCCGGACGCCGTAGTGGCAGGCGACTTCAACAACGATGGCAAAGCAGATATCGCCGTGATGAATTTCGGAAACAGCGGTAGCATCTCCGTGTTGCTCAACTCGGGTACCGGGACCTTCCCCAGTTACACGACATATCCCATCAGCGGTTACGGCTATGGCATCGCGGTGGGTGACTTCAACAAAGATGGCAACCTCGATATCGTCGCCACGGATCTCACAGAAAATACCATATCTGTTCTGCTCGGCAACGGAACCGGGGCTTTTCCAACCTTTGCCACGTATGCGACGGGAAGCTTCCCGGAAGGCGTCACCGTCGGCGATTTCAACGGCGACGGATGGCCCGATATTGCGGTTGCCAACCAGAGAGGCGGCACAGTCTCGATTCTGATTAACAAAGCTGACGGCTCGGGCACGTTCCTTCCGAAAGTGGACTACGCCGCCGCGGGAGGAGGGGGGCCATGGTCGCTCGCGGCTGGTAGTTTCCGCGGTAACGGCATCATGGACCTGGCGGTGGCGACGCAGAGCGCCTTCGGCGGAATCGAGGTTCTCTTGGGAAACGGCGACGGAACGTTTAAGGCAGCCGTGCCTTACGACACGTTGAACAATGCGAACGGAGTAGTCGTTGGTGACTTCAACAATGACGGCAATCTGGATTTGGCGGTTTCCACCGCGAGTGCAGGCAGCAGCTTCGGGTTCGTTACCATTTTTCCCGGAAATGGCGATGGAACGTTCGGCGGCGGAGTGACGCTCACATCCGGCGCGTTGCCGTCTGGAATCGTCGCGGCGGATTTCAACGGCGACGGCGGATTGGATCTGGCCACGGCAAATGGGACAACCGATGGCGACACAGGTTCCGCAACCGTGCTCTTGAACGAACCAGTCATTGGTATAACGCCCAATAGCCTCTCCTTCGCAGCGCAAAAGGTAGGAACCACAGGCGCCCCGCAACTCATCACCGTGGATAATCCTGGTGCGACACCGCTGAAAGTCTCCAGCATCACCATCAGTGGAGACTTCGCAGAAACCAACAATTGCCCGGCCAAACTCACGGTCGGCAAGAGCTGCACTATCACCGTGACCTTTACGCCGACGGTAACGGGCACGCGGACGGGGACTCTATCGATCAAAGACTTCGCCCTCAGCAGTGTGCAAAAAATCACGCTGACAGGGAGCGGGACGTAGCCGGCCTCAACGGGAACAGTCGCGGGCAGTCCGGGGAGGCCAGTACTCACCAGCCCGGGCTGTGGGGAAACCCGCGACTACTCAACACAAAGGAGCGCACTCGCCAATGTACGGGCCTCTCAAGCTACGATTGAAAGGTGCAATTCGCGATGAAAACTGGATCGATGGCCTTCCACGGCGTGTCGGCAGGGCTTGCGGCCCACAGGCGCCTGCGCAATTCAACCTAAATTTCCATGCAGCCTCCATTCACAGGGAGGCATCTAACCAGAACAACCATGGGGTTGAGAGTCAAGTCAGTACTGCAAACCTGGGGCCGTACCCTGCGAGGTCGAGTCCCATCGCTTTCCATTGAAATCACCAAAGAGTGCCCGCTGCGTTGTCCTGGGTGTTACGCCTATGAAGACGCTCATCTTGGGTCCACGAACCTGCGCAGCATGTCCGATTTCAAAGGACAGGAACTGATCGCGCGCGTGCTCGACGTGGTTGATCGACACGAACCGCTCCATCTGTCGATTGTAGGAGGCGATCCGCTCGTCCGTTACCGCGAACTTGAGGTCTTGCTGCCGCAATTGGTCAACCGCACCCACGTCCAGGTTGTAACCAGCGCGTTCCGTCCGATCCCATTATCATGGGCCGTGCTGCCGAACCTGCGACTCGTGATCTCGGTCGACGGCCTGCAACCAGAGCACGACGTGCGCCGCAAGCCCGCCACCTACGAACGCATCCTCCGCCATATTGAAGGTCACCATGTTGTGGTTCACTGCACCATCACCAGCGCAATGGTGAAACGCGGGGGATACCTCCCCGAGTTAATCGATTTCTGGGCGGCTAACCCGGCGGTGGAAAAAATCTGGATGAGCATCTTCACACCCCAGCGGGGCGCGGCCAATGTCGAATGCCTGACGCCCGAAGAACGGAGGAGCGTGGTGGAAACCCTGCTGCGGGTTCGCGATGTTCAGCCCAAGCTAGACATGCCTGAAGCGGTGGTCAAAGAATTCCTGTTTCCTCCAGTTTCGCCAGACCACTGCATCTTCGCGCGGACAACGCGCACGCTCTCGGCGGATTTCAAGACGCGCGTCGAGCCCTGCCAGTTTGGGGGCGACCCCGACTGCTCGCGGTGCGGTTGCATCGCTTCGATGGGGCTGGCCGCTGCCGGACATCATAAGCTTGTTGGTCCGATCACCGCCGGGCATGTCTTCTGGGCCTCAGCTGCAATTGGCCGTTACGCGCAGCGCGGCGAAAATGCCCTGCAGCGTCTCGTGAAAAGCAAGCCGGGCGAAGTGGGCAGAGCAGGCTACGGCACATCGCCTCCCGACGGTCGGCTGAGAGTCATTGACTGACGAGGGCTGCGTCCGCTGTTTGGAGCCCCATTTCTCCCCGCTTTTTTGAGCAGGGTATCCGGCCCCTTGCGGAGAAGGACCCTTGCAATCGGCATCTCGGCTTAATCAAGGAAGGGGGAAGCCTCATGAAGATCCTTCGCGTTCGTTGCGTGTTAGGTGGATGCTTGTCTCTAGGTCTTTCGCTGTCAGCGCAGACGTTCACCAGACTGCACTGGTCCGACCACACGGACGGCGCGTGCCCGCAAGTGGGGTTGGCTCAAGCCACCAATGGGAATCTCTGCGGGGCATCCTCTAAGGGCGGAGACTATAGCACGTTTGTGGAAACACAGCCGACTTCTGGCAACGTGGGAACGGCGGTCAAGATTCTGGGAACGGATCTGACGGGCACGACCAGCGTCGCGTTTAACGGCACGGCAGCAAAATTCGCTGTGATTTCCGAGTCCGAAATCACGACCTCCGTACCAAAGGGCGCGACCACCGGCATCGTCGAGGTGACGACACCCAAGGGAACGGTGAAGAGCAACGACGTCTTCCGGGTGACGCAGTGACACTTTGAGCCGTCAGGATCAAGAATGGAGGCCGCCGCTCGGGATGTCTCGGGGGGGCTTTTCTTTTGCATCACCGGGAAGTAGTTGCGCGGTTACTTCTGTTAGCAAGTGATTACGCTCGGAACCGGTCTTTCAGGCTCTCCGTAAGCTTGGCACGCCATCATTGCATCGGCTGTCCCGATGCCAGCACACCTTTGCCTGTACCCCATGGATGGATTTCAGCTTTGAGCAGACCAGCTTTGACGGTTGGATCGTCTTGCGTCAACTTGGCAGTCTGCTCTGTGCCCACCCGGAAAATGGCGACTCCCCGCAACTCACCCTGATCGCTGAACGGGAATGGTCCGGCGATGGCCATGTATCCCCGATCTGTCATCTGTTTCACGAAAGCATGATGCCGCTTCATCACCTCCCCAAACTCCGGCGAGTTTGGGTCCCAATGGTCGCCACGCTCCATCAGAACGAGTGTGTACTGCTCCAATCCGGTCGTCCCGGCTGGATCGTGAATGGCGCTCGGGTCGACGAGCCATGGCCCATGAACCTCGGCGGACAGGTGGCCTGCTCTGATCGCGGGATCGCTGTTGGCCCACTCCTGCACCTGCGCCGCCGAGTCCGCTCGGAACACAAAAATGCCCCGCAATACTGTGTCGTCCATGAAGGGCCCGGCTATCGCAAGTTTGTGTTCGGCAGTGAGCTTGCGAATGTTGGCCATGTGCTCTTCCTGAAGCTTTTCCCCCGCCTCCTTGCTCAGTTGAGCAGCATCGGTCGGACGATGTAATAGCACGAAGAAGTACTGAGCGGCCTTGCCATTCTGTTGGTTCTGGGTTTGCGCGAAAGCGGCACATACGACCGCGAGCAAGCCGAGCAGAAGCACGTTGCTGGAGATAGGTCTTCTCATGAGCGAAGCACATGATACACCGGATCACAGGCACTCCCGAACGCAACTATTGTGAACAGGATTTTTCGACAACTGCCCGTCAACTACACGCAAGTATAATCATGTGCTTACGCAAGCATTCGAGGTTTCGGTGATGGCGAGAGGTTCTGTTTGGCCGGGATCGGCGATGACGGCGTTCTAACCACCATCGTGCATTGCGCCGCGCGGCAACGGGAGGGCGGCCTTTTCTTGGAGGTGGGTGGCTTGGAGCCTTGGCCCCCTCACCTGAAGGCGGCGGTTTGCTAAAAAAAATCTACCTGCCCTGTTCGCGCTCACCGATTTTTACCTATTTTGTTTGCCTTAGTGCACTCTCATTTGCGCGCATGTATTCTCATTTGCACGCATAGTGCACCAAGAGTGCACCGGGGAGTCCCCCTGTCTCTGCCAATTATTCGAATGGCCCGAGAAAAACCTCTGCACGACGCGCGTGCATGCCGTTCGGCCAGCTAATGACGGCGAATACGCTCAAGCTGCTTACCACCTTGGCCCTGGGAAGCTCCACATACTTCCCAGGATCTCGCATATGAAGACTAAGCAGCTCGGGGGGCGAGGCGATGTGCACTTTCACCCTTCAGGCTGAGCAAGAGTGAGCACTCTTGCTCAGAAGAACGAGAAGTCCGTTGGTAAGCTCGAATTTCCTGACGGACGAAGAATTGACGAAGAATTAAAGAGGAGCTATCCATGCCGCTCAAGATGCACGCTGCAGTAGTCGAGCAATTCGGAAAACCGTTGCAGATTCAGGAATGGGATGTTCCCTCTCCCGGAGCCGGCCAAGTTCTGGTGAAAACCGAGGCCTGCGGCGTATGCCACACCGATCTCCATGCAGCCCACGGCGACTGGCCGGTGAAGCCCACACTCCCGTTCATTCCTGGGCATGAGGCAATCGGCTTGGTGGTTACCGTTGGATCTGGCGTGACAACTGTGAAAGTGGGAGACCGGGTCGGGGTGCCGTGGCTCTACTCGGCGTGTGGTCACTGCGAATACTGCTTGTCTGGCTGGGAAACGGTGTGTGCTCAGGCGCAGTTCGGCGGCTACACCAGGAACGGCGGTTTTGCCGAATACCTCCTAGCCGATCCGAGTTACGTTGCCCATATTCCTGTAGGCCTTACGGCGGCGGACGCCGCGCCATTAATTTGCGCAGGAATCACGACCTACAAGGGGATCAAGGAGACCGAGGCACGGCCCGGCGAATGGATCGCTATCTCTGGCGCTGGCGGACTCGGTCACCTGGCCATCCAATATGCGAAGGCCATGGGACTACTCGTCTGCGCAATCGACATCGATGACGGCAAGCTAACTCATGCTACGCGTCTCGGCGCCGATTTCGTGATCAACGCCAAGACTGGAGACCCGGCAGCCGCTGTAAAGAAGGCGACCGGTGGCGGAGCTCATGCCGTTCTGATTACCGCGCCTTCGCTCATCGCATTCAAGCAAGGCGTTGGCATGACCCGTAAGCGTGGCACTTGTGTTTTGGTCGGGCTGCCGCCAGGCGAATTCCCAGTTCCGCTCTTCGATGTCGTCGCAAACTGCATCACCATCCGCGGTTCGTTCGTCGGCACTCGCCAGGACATGGCCGAGGCACTCGCTTTCGCGGTCGGAGGGAAAGTTAAAGCCGATATCGAACTACAGCCGCTGTCTTCGATCAACCAAGTCTTCGACCGGCTCGAACACGGCGATGTGCCGTCACGTGTGGTTCTCGACTTCGCGCCGATCAAAACGGGGAACCAGCGCTTGGAAGTAGGTCAGCATTTCGCAACCGCAGGTGCCGGTTCCACGAGAGATCTGTAATCGGTTCAAGAACGACGGCATGTTGCCGAGGAGACAAGAATAATGTCCACAGAAAGTTCAGTTGTCGCGGTATATCAAACCCACACAGAAGCGGATCGAGCAGTGAAGGACCTTCAGCGCGACGGAGTCGACATGCGTAAGTTATCGATCGTCGGCAAGGGTTACCACACAGATGAGCAGGTGGTAGGTTACTACAATACGGGCGACCGCATGAAGTATTGGGGTAAGGCGGGTGCATTGTGGGGCGGCTTTTGGGGGCTTCTATTCGGTTCTGCTCTATTCATGATTCCGGGACTCGGCCCGATCCTGGCGGCCGGGCCGGTAGTCGCATGGATCGTGGGCGCGTTGGAAGGCGCAGTTGTAGTGGGAGGGTTGAGTGCTCTGGGAGCTGGTCTCTACAGCATAGGAATTCCCAAGGACAGCATTGTGAAGTACGAGACAGCGCTCAAGACGGATCAATTCTTACTGATCGGCCACGGAACAGCGGCGGAAGTGGCAAAGGTGAAGGACATCATTGAAAGCACACACCCTCTCTATTGCACTTTGCACACCGCTGAACCAGTAGCAGCATAACTCCGAACCCGGCCCGGCCGTCGCGAGTTCCCGGCGTAATTTGTCGGGATCGGCAGGCTGGAGCCGATCGTTCAAGTAATTCTGATAGGTAGCCCCTAAATGACTAATGAAACGTTAGAAGTTCCCCGAACAACTCCGCGAAGACGTGTGTCGAGCGACAGTATAGGGACCGTCACTGGCAGTACATTCTCCTCGCTGGTTTTAGAAGCGGGGGGACCCATCGCGGTTGAGTTCATGTCTTATGGATGCGCGCACTGCCGCGCGCTTGAGCCTGTCCTTGAAAAAGTGGCAGAGACGGTGAAGTCCAACGAGAAGATCTTCAGAGTTAATACCGCGGTCGAGGAGGGACTCTCCGACAGCTACGAGATCCTGGGCACGCCAACTTTGATCATGTTTCTGAATGGGAAAGAAGTTGGACGAGTCGAGGGACCACACCCGACACTATCGAGTGTCCTGACAGCAGTAACGCAGCCATTCGAGTCGTGAAATGAGCCGATTGCCACAAACGCAAACCAAGCCGATCCTCTTGTTCAATGACGAATGCGCTGTCTGCCGCCGCCTTGGGCATTGGGTACAGAAGTCGGCACAAAGCGGTTCGGGTGAGATGAGCCTCATCGTACAACCGATTGGCGACGATCCGGATACGCTACTGGCGCTCCATCCGGACCTCGACATCTGGGATGCCTATGAGACGATCCATCTCCTAATGCCTGACGGCTCGATGAAGCTCGGCGGAGAAGCCGTTGCCGAGGTCCTGAGGAGTTTGCCGAACACTAAATGGTTTGCCGGGAGTTTCGCCGTCAAGATATTTGGATTCCGGCCATTTCAGATGATACTCAACATGGGCTACGCCATCCTGGCCGACGTGCGCCCGCTTTTCGGCTGCGAGAGTTGCGGAACACCGAGCTGGCTGCGACCGATTGGGTGGATTACCAAGTGGGCGAAGGGCATATTCGGCGAGAATCGCCAGCCCAGCCCGACTCCGCATTTCACGTCCCTCGTGGCTAGAGGGACGCGGTTGCTACCGGTCACGGGAGAGCGTCCCCCGCAAGCGCGTCACATCTGAAATAAGTCTGTTCAAGGCACGATCACTGCTGAACCATCCCCAGTTTCCTCTTTCACAGAAAGAAGGGCCTGATTTGCGTCCCCCAGGGAAAATACAGTGACTTGCGGGCGAATTTTGAGATCATGGCTGATACTTAGAAAATCGCGTGCATCCTGTCGGGTCATATTGGCCACACTGCGAATCTGCCGCTCGCCCCAAAGCAGCTTGTCATAGTCAAAGGCAGGCATTTGGTCAAGATGAATTGCATTGATTGCAACCACTCCACCCTTGCGCAAACTTGCGAGGGCACTCACCACGACCTTCCCGCTGGGAGCGAACGTAACGGCGCGGTCGAGCGGCACGGGTGGCTTGTCGTCTTCTTTGCCGACCCAAGTTGCGCCGAGCGACACGGCCAATTTTCGATGGGATTCGCCTCTGGTCACAACATAGACTTCGCATTTCCAGGATTGCAGAATGGTGATGGCTAAACTTGCGGAGCTTCCAAAACCAAAAAGCCCAACTCGCTCGCCATGCTCAATGCCCGCAACCCGTAAGCTGCGAAAGCCAATGATGCCTGCGCAGAGCAACGGAGCCACATGAACGTGGTCCAAACCAGGAGGCAAGGGAAAGACAAAGTCCGTCCGCGCGAGGACATACTCGGCATAGCCTCCGTCCACCGTGTAGCCCGTAAAGGTAGGCCTATCACAAAGATTTTCCATTCCGTGATGACAGTACCAGCAATCGCCATCTACACCGCCCATCCAGGAAACGCCGACACGGGTTCCAATCGGCAAATCCGCGGTCGCGCCTTCCATCACTTCGCCCACAATCTGATGACCAGGAATGAGTTGCGGTCGAAGTGCCGGCAGATCTCCTTCAACGATGTGCAGATCAGTGCGGCAAACCCCGCAGGCGACAACCCGAAGCAAGACGTGGCCGCCTTCAGGCTGTGGACGGGGGACGTCCTCGATTTGAAGAAACGATCCAGGCGGCGTTTGTACTGATGTAAAGACAGCAGCTTTCAATCTTGCCCACCCTCACCACTCCCCATTCTCATCGATCCAACTCTTTGCTTTACCTTTCCCACGGTCTGCTCAACCTTGCCAGAAACCTGATCCTTATTTACTGTTCTTCTCCTTGTCGCCGCAAATGCGGCGTTCCTTTGTGCGTGAAACACGAAAACAGTCATAGTGAGTGCTTGGCACAGACTGGCATTTAAGGTGGCGGACAAAATCCAGTCGCCGAACCGACCTGCTGCCTAGCCCTGTTCTGCATCCCTGCATCACTACTCCATGGGAGGCAGAGTTAAGTTTTGAATCGCGTCCGCTCTGGGCTATCTTGGCTAAGCCTTACCGTTTGTGGGGACTTTCCCGCTAAATTTCTCTTCCGTAGACCATCCATCAACCGCTCGTCTTCCGCAATCAGCTCAGGGCTTCTTTGTCTTCCGCCACTTTGGATTTCAAGTAACCTTTGCATCAACTCGACGAGGTTTTCCATGACTTCCTCCAAGGCTGGAAAGGCTGGTTCGCGAAAATCATAGGCGAAAGCCTGAGCAGAAAACTGATCACAAGTGCTCACTTTGTCGCGTTAGCATTCGGGATCGGGTCCTGAGGGTGTCAACCAGCTGTCATTCTTGCCAGTTGTCACTTCAAGCGAATTTCCCTGGCCTGACCTGACGAGCGACGATGAGCAACACACGAACTCGTGACGTAGAGCATCGAGTCCGGCGTGATCGCCGATGCTTGGGACTGTCCTTTAGAGATTCGGAGGGAGACCAACGATGCACAAGAAGAGTAGATGAACGAGTTATAGAAGTCATCACGCCACCCAAGATGGTTGAGCTTTAATGACGCTAACCGGCTTCAGCTACGGTGTTGCCGCTTGTGTGGATGGGGGGCATCGGTGGCTTGGTTCTCGCACAGCCGCAAAGGCCCTGTTTCCGCAACACGATTGCCTCAATTCAGCCGCTGGCGTAACATTCATGTGCCTATGGCCGATTTCTCCTCTATCCTCGGACGCAGCATCTCCCATTACGCCGTTGAAGATAAACTCGGCGGTGGTGGCATGGGCGTTGTTTATAAGGCCAAGGACGGCCGCCTCGGCCGGAATGTCGCTCTGAAATTTCTTCCGGACGATATCTCCCATGATACGCAAGCAATTGAGCGATTCCGGCGCGAAGCGCGGGCCGCGTCCGCGCTGAATCATCCGAATATCTGCACAATTTATGACATCGGCGAGTTTGAAGGTCGCCCGTTTATTGCGATGGAACTGCTCGAGGGCCGCACTCTCAAGCACCGGATTGGCGGGAAACCCATCGAGATCTCGGAACTCTTGGAGATCGGCATCCAAATCGCGAACGGCCTCGATGCGGCGCACGCCAAGGGCATCATCCACCGCGACGTCAAGCCCGCAAATATTTTTCTTGTCGAGCGTGGCCAAGCGAAAATTCTAGACTTTGGTTTAGCGAAGGTCAGTGCTTCGCTCCTGCGGCCTCCCGAGACTATGGGCGCGACGTCCAGCCCCACCCAGATACACCCGCTCAAGAATGATCAGCTAACCAGTCCTGGCAGTTCGATGGGAACGATCGCCTACATGTCTCCAGAACAAGCCCGTGGTGAGGAACTGGACGTTCGCTCCGATCTCTTTTCGCTTGGTGTTGTGCTCTATGAGATGGCCACCGGGTCGATTCCTTTCTCGGGCTCGACCGATGCGGTCATCTTCGACGGCATCCTTCATTCCATGCCTACGCCCGCGAAGGAACTCAATCCGCGACTGCCCCTCGCATTCGAGAGCATTCTGAGTAAGGCGCTAGAGAAGGACTATGACCTGCGCTGCCAGACAGCCGCCGAACTGGCGCCGACCTGAAGCGCCTGAAGCGGGATATTGAGTCCAGTAGTCGGGCCGCCGCGGAGAAGGGCGGCACGGGCCCCGACGGGCATACAGTGGCGGTTCAACAGAAATCGGTCGCAGTACTCTACTTCGAAAACCAGAGTGGCGCGAAAGAGGACGAATACTTTCGCGATGGAATTACCGAAGACATTGTCACCGAGCTTTCAAAAATTGCTCAACTGGAGATTTTCCCTCGTTCAGAAATGCTCGCCTTTCGAGACAAGCCCGCAACGGCCCAACAGGTAAGCCAGAAACTCGGCGCCGCCTACGTGCTGGAAGGTTCTATCCGACGCGCCGGCAATCGTGTGCGTATTACCGCTCAACTAGTCGAGGCATCCACGCGGCATTCTATCTGGGCTGAGCGCTATGATCGGCAACTTGAAGATGTCTTTGCCATCCAGGAAGAGATCGCACGGAGCATCGCACAAGCGCTGCGCATAACGCTGACACCGCAGGAAGAGAAAACCATTGCTCGGAAGCCGACAGAAAATCCCCAGGCTTACGATTTTTACCTCCGCGGCAAGAGCTACACGCGACGCGAAAATGTTGACTACGCCTTGCAGATGTTCGAGCAGGCCATCCAGCTTGATCCGAATTTTGCGCTGGCTCATGCTGGCATCGCCTACCTCTGCGGACTCATCTACGAAATCCGCGAGCAGAACCAGAAATGGATCGAACGCGGCCTGGCTGCTTGCGACCGCGCAACCGCCCTTGCGCCCGACCTGCCCGAGGTTCTCGTCGCACGTGCGCGCATTTGTTACGCACAGAAAAAACATGCCGAAGCCGCGCTTCTCGCCCAACGCGCTATTGAGCGCAAACCCGATTGTGAGGGTTCCTGGAACATTCTTGGCCGTGCCTATTTTTACTCCGGCCGTTACCAGGAGGCCGCTGCTGTCACTGCGCGCGCTCTTGAATGCAACGGTGACGATTACAACACATACATCCCCTATCGTCAGTCTCTCGAGCGACTCGGGCGGAAAGATGAAGCCAATGAGATCCGCGAGCGCATGACCGATGTCCTCCGCCAGCAACTGGAGCGCGTACCCGAAGACGTGCGCGCACGGATTTTGCTCGCTACCAGCCTCGCTCGCAGGGGTCAGGATACAGATGAGGCGATTCGCCATCTGCAGACTGCCGTTGCCCTTCGCCCGGGAGATCCGAGCACGCTTTACAACGCCGCCTGCACCTACGGTGCCCTTGGAAAAAAGCCTGAGGCCCTCGAGACAGTTAAGAAAGCTTTTGTATCTGGTTATAGCAACACAGGTTGGGCGGCCAACGATTCTGACCTCGATTGCCTGCGCGACGACCCTGAATTCCGCAAACTCGTTGGTCTCGACGAACAGCCTGCGTAACCGGGCTGAGTCGCGACCTCCGGAAAATTACACGGCAGAACTGGGTAGTATCCCGACCTCGTAAAATGCGCCACCTGCGCAATCTGTCAACAACACTTTCTCTTACTTAAGATCACTGATGCTGCGTGTGCGCTATGCTCCATTCATCAATCCCCTGTTCGGCATGAGCAAGTTGGTAGGGGGCGGATTGGTGGGGACTCTGCCTTTGAGGTGTGAATAAACAACCCTCTCCCCGGTCATCGGGGAGAGGGTTGTTCAGTCTAAACGTGTTTTAGTCGTCGTCGTCAGCCTTAGCCGGTGCCGCCCGGTTGAAGTCGCTCGCCGGACGAACCGTCTTCTCGCCGGGGTAGGGGCGAGTAAAGCCGGTCGATTCGTACCAGTTGAGGTGGTTAACGGTGTCCGGGTCTTCGGAGTCTGGCTTTTGGTACTTGCCAGCGAAGATCTCCGCCTTCTTTGCCATCCAGCCGGCCCGCAGAGCCTGAACCTTCGGGCTCTCTTTCACCGTGGACTGCGCCTTGGACTGACCCTTGACCGCGTCCGCAGAACACGAGGCCGGGAGGGTCTGAGTTGGAGTCTGGCTAACACCATAGGTCAGCGGCACTCCCGCTGCCACGGGTGTCCACGGCAGGAAGTTGCCTGCCGGTGGATTATCGAGGAAGAGCGTACTCATCGGCGAGGCCACGAGGTCGTTCTGGTTCATGGGCTTGATGCCGAGGATCTGCTCGATGGTGCGGGTCATGTTGACCTGCGTGTAGAAGGTGCTGTCTACGTAGGTCGCGCCCCCGCTGCTCTGGATGACGTAGGGGCTGATGACATAGCCAGGACTGCGGTGACCATCGACGTGGTCGACGCCGGTCTGCGCGTCGTCTTCGGTGACGAAAATCGCCGACGAGGACCAAATCGAGCTGTTGCTGATGGCCTCGACAAAGCGGCCAAGCGCCAGGTCGTTGTCGGCCTGCATGGCTACCGCGTTCGGCGGACCGCCGGTGTGGTCGGAGCTGATCCACATCATCTCCAACTGGGGAACCGTACCTGCGGCGACGTCGCTCTGGAAGTCCTCATTCCAGATATCGAAGCGGAACTGGTCGGGGATGCCCAAGTCGAATTGTGGGTAGGTCTGGTACGTGGCGTTAATCAGGTTCGGCAGCGGCGAGTGCGACGCGACCGTGTTGTAGTTGTAGAGCTGGGGTTCGTTGCCAGCCTCGTAACAGGTGATGTCGTTGTAGAAGTCGATCCAAAGCGGTTCGGCAGTCGAACCGTTCGGCTGGTTGAACGTGTTGTATTCGATGTACTCGCCGTAGTTCTTAAACGAGACTTTGTACTTGGCAGCCTGATCCCACAGATGGCCGGCCTTCTGGTAGGCAAGCGCCTCGCCGCCGTTGGAGGGGTAGTCGCGCAGCCAGTCCGGCGACTGGATGTCGTCGGAGTAAGGAGCCATGGCCTGTGTGATCCAGTTGTGACCGTCCGCCGACTGGCGGCTCGGGTTGTAGTAGTTGTCCAGCAGCGGGAATCGCTGCACGATCGCGTGCGCGTTGGGTGTTACGACGGGGTAAGGTGTGTAGGTCGAGTTGATGCCGAAGGTTGCCAGGGAGGCGTCGCCGTTGCCGGCAGTCACGTCGCCCAGGATCTGATCGTAGGTGCGGTTTTCACGGATGATCAGGAAGACGTGCTTGATCAGCGAAGGTGCACCGATATTAGCCGGGATCGCGACCGGGGGAGTCGTGCTCTTTCCACCGGAAGCAGACGCAATATTTGCCGTCAGATCCCAGTGGTTGTTGTATATAACCTGCGTCGTCAGCTCCGGCAGGTTCATGCTCGCAATGGGAATGATGCTCACGGTGCCGAGGTCCTGGTGGGTGTTAAAGTAGTCCGCGCCGAATTCGTTAGCGTACGAATTTTCGAACGAATTCGTAGGCGGCGGTGACACATCGAAGCCCGTGGTGCCAAGGCCTTTGTCGTTGGCAACGAGCAGCTCACCGTCCGTCGAGTCGAACACGACCGAGCTCGGCGCATAGCCGGTCGGGATCAGGCCCAAAACAACTTGGATGTTCAAGTCGATTACGGCGACCGCGTTGGCGTTATAAAGCGCCACGTAGGCGTTGTTTGAATTATCGACGGCGATCGCGTTTGGCCCCACGCCGGTGACGAGCCCGCCGGGTACTTTAACCCCCAGCCCACCCAGGAAGGCATCAAGCTCAATCGTCGACGACACCGTATTGGTGCTCGTGTCGATCACCGAGATCGTGTCGTCATAGGCATTGGTGACCAACAGGTAGGTGGTCGACCCACTGGTCCAGAAGGCCATACCCGTCGGGTGCAGACCGACCGTGATGGTCTTCGTGACTTTGAACGTGGACAGGTTCACGACGGAAATGGTGCCCTCGCTCGTCGCGCCAGTCGGATATTCGGCGATGACCGGGGTGCCGTTCGAGTATCCCTGGAAGCTGCTCGCGGTAGGAACCTTTCCAGCCTCGTTGGCAACGTAGGCAAAAGTGCCGGCGCTGTTGATCACGATGTTGTTCGGGACCTGACCGACGCGGAGCTCCGGACCCTCCACCGGGGTTCCCGTCAGGTTAATGCTGGTGATCGTGTCGTTGTTGTCCAGTACTACGTAAGCAGTGTTGCCATTCGGCGTGATCGCGATGCCCATCGGATAGGAAGTCGGCGCACCATCTGACACAAGCGAGACGGTCTGGCCGCAGGGGATTTCAATGCTGCCGGTCGTCCCCGGAGGGCTGCCGGACGGGGGTGCCTTGGCAGTATTGAACGGAGCGACCCAGGGATAGCAGGTAACGTTGGTCAGATAGCCGCCGCCGTTGACGTCGAGCGGAACGCTGACGTCAGCGAAGTTGGAGAGCAAGCCGGCCGAGTTGACGTTTGCGATGGCAACGTAAGCCGGGCCGTAGTCGCCGTCCTGGCTGAAGACCAAGTACTGGCCATTGGGCGTGTAGGTGATGCCCATAGAGCTACCGCTGTTGGTCTTGGACGGAATGTAGTTCTGCATGACCGCACCTTGCGCGTAAGCCCCGCCATCGCAGCCGGCGGTAGCGACGCAGAAGATCGAGACAGACTGCGGGGCGCCCATCTGAAGAACAGCGGCGGTTCCGTTGCCCGTGGGATTGAGGGCGACGGCTTTGGCCCGGGTCTTAATGCTGAGGTAGACCTGGGTGCCGGCCGGAGTAATGATCGTGCCATCGCTGACAACCCACGGATCGGACAAGGGTGCCGTGAAGGTCGGGCCGGTGGCCGCGTTCGTGTTCTCGCCCGGTGTGTAGGTCGGGAACTCTTGGGACTGCGCGAGCGCCAAAACGCTCAGAGCCGCTGCCGTTGCCAGGACGGCGAGCGCCCGCAGACAATTGATACGAGTCCTACTTAGAGAATGACTTCGAGCCGTTTTTTGTGACATGGACACAGTTCTCCTCATTGGATTTTTTCTTCACGCAACCGGGATCGGTCGTGCGACATCGAGTGGAAAGACATTGGGCGGAAATACGATCAGCGATAATAGATAGCGGGCAAGCGTTACGGGCTTATTACGGTTCTATGAAGATCGGATGAAACTTCTGTTACAGAGGCTGAACTTGTCTCGCAGATTGTGACGTGCGCAGCTCTACGCTAAGCAGAGCCAGTTTCGCGGACGCCCTCTTCGTCGTCACGTTGTACGATGACTCGGACAATTCACTGCCCGAAGTCTCTAGTTTCGTTTGTGACAGAGAAGGGGAGCGGTTCACGTTCACCCGGTTGCAATCTGTGATCGGCTAAGATAGTGTCATTCGGTATACGTAGATCTGCCCCGAGAAAAGGTGTCTCGGTGATGCGAATCTGTTCCACTTCTTCTTCGAAATCCTCCTTTGTTATTGCCCTTCTGACTCTGGTTGTTGCCTGCTATGCGGCGGCGCAGGATCTCGGTGCAATTTCCTCCGCCCCAACAGCGCCGCGGGGACTCATTACCCAGCCCGTCGATGGGACACGGCTCACGGTGCTCTATGGCAACACGCATCCCTTGGCGCGCCCGGAGTTCGATCAAGGCACAGCGCCGTCCACCCTGCCCATGCAACGCATGCTGTTGGTGCTGACGCGTAGTCCGGAACAGGAATCAGCGCTCCGCACGCTTCTCGACAGCCAGCAGGAAAAGGCGTCTCCCGACTACCACAAGTGGCTTACTCCCGAGCAGTTCGGCACGCGGTTCGGCCCCGCTGACAGCGACGTGCAGAAGGTCACGGCGTGGCTGCGGTCGTGCGGCTTTCAAGTCGCAGCTCTCTCGAAAGGCCGAACCACGATCGAATTTTCCGGATCGGCCAGCCAGGTGCAACAGGCGTTTCACACTGCGATCCACAAGTACGCGATCAATGGCGAAGAGCACTGGGCCAATGCCAGCGATCCCTCGATTCCCGCCGCCCTCGCGCGAGTTGTGAAGGGCGTCCTCTCCCTGCACAACTTCCCCAGGCGCTCTTACTCGACGGTACTGGGGACGCCGATGCGTGCCAAGCCACGTCCAACTGCGCCCTTGCCCTTGTTCACCTACACCGATCAAAGCACTACTTACTACGGCCTCGGTCCGACCGATTTCGCGACGATTTACAACGTGCTGCCGCTCTGGAACGCCGGTATCGACGGAACCGGACAAACCATCGCCATTGTTGGGCAAACGAACATTCACCTCACCGACGTCGAGAACTTCCGCAGCCTCTTCGGCTTGCCCGCGAATGATCCGACGATCATCCTGAATGGACCCGATCCCGGAGTGGATGGAGACGAGACGGAAGCCTTGCTCGACGTTTCCTGGTCAGGCGCCGTGGCCAAGAATGCCACCATCGACCTCATTGTCTCCGCGTCCACGGAGACGTCGCTCGGTGTTGATCTTTCCGCGCTCTACATCGTCGATAACAACGTTGCGCCGGTCATGAGCGAGAGCTACGGCGAGTGCGAAGCCAACCTCGGCAATGCCGGCAACGCTTTCTACAATGCACTCTGGCAGCAGGCGGCGGCGCAGGGCATCACGGTGCTGATCTCGGCCGGCGATGGCGGGTCCGCCGGCTGCGACGACTTTGACACGGAAACGGCGGCCGTATATGGATTGGCGGTCAGTGGATTCGCTTCCACTCCCTACAACGTTGCGTTAGGCGGCACCGACTTCAATCAGACTCCGTCCACAGCGCCCAATTACTGGAACGCGACCAACGATCCCACCACCGGCGCTTCCGCCAAGTCTTACATTCCGGAGACGACCTGGAACGATTCCTGCGCCGGCTTTGGACTAAACCAGTGCACGGGAAACAGCAACTTCCTCAACATCATCAGCGGCAGTGGAGGCCCGAGCAGCTGCTCCTCAATTGACTACAACACCGGCACGTGCTCCGGATACAGCAAGCCCTCGTGGCAAACCGGCACCGGCGTGCCCAGCGACGGAGTGCGCGATCTGCCCGATGTCTCTCTGTTCGCCAGCAATGGCTTCAACGACAGCTTTTACATCATTTGCGAGGCCGATGCCGGCTTCTTCGGTACTCAGGAAACCTGCAGCCTCGCGACTGATACCTTTGTAGGCGTAGGTGGAACCTCGGCCTCGGCTCCGACTTTCGCCGGCATCATGGCTCTGGTCAATCAGAAGATGGCAGCGCAGGGATCGAGCCCGCGCCAAGGCAACGCCAATTACGTTCTCTACCAGCTTGCGGCACAGAACGGTGCGAGTTGCAATTCCTCGTCGGTGACCCTGACCGGCAATTCCTGCATCTTTTACGACATCACGCAGGGCAACAACTCGGTCCCCTGCAATCCCAACACACCCAATTGCGGCCGGGCTCCGGCCGGCGGCTATGGCGCCCTCGTCGATCCCAACCATCCCGGCAACCCTGCCTGGCTCACCACCACGGGCTATGACATGGCAACCGGCTTGGGATCGGTGAACGCCGACAATCTGGTCAACCACTGGAGCAGTGTCAGCTTTACGCCCAGCACGACGACACTTACCAATCTATCTCCGACCAGCATCACGCATGGACAACCGGTCAGCATCACGGCAACCGTGGCTGCGCAATCCGGAACCGGCACACCCACCGGAGCGGTCGCGCTCATGGCTACGCCGACCGGCCAGAATCTGGGCGCCGGCGTCTTTCCTCTGAACGACGGCGTTGCCAGCGGTACGACCAGCATACTTCCCGGCGGCACTTACAACGTGACGGCTTACTACCCTGGCGATCCCACCTTCGGCGCCAGTAACTCGGCCCCAGTGCAGGTCACTGTCGGAAAGGAAAACAGCGAAACGAAGGAGACGCTGACCGCGTTGAACCCCACCACGTATGCATTCCAGCCGATAGGCAGCACCATACCGTACGGCACGATATTCTTCCTGCGCAGCGACGTGACCAACTCCGCGGGCACTCCCTGCGCGCCCAATCCGCAACAGACGCAGGTTCAGTGTCCCACCGGAACCGTGAGTTTCACCAACAACGGAAAAACTTTGGATGCCGGAAGCTATGCTCTCAACACCCAGGGTTACACCGAAGACCAGACGCTTGCCTCCGAATTCACGGCACTCGGAAGCTACGCCCTGCAGGCAACTTACAGCGGCGACAACAGCTACAACTCGAACACAACCACATTGAACGCGACCGTGACCCAGGGCGTGACTGACACCGAGATCGAGGTTCCCAACCTTACCGAGATCTATAACGGGAGCGGCCTGGTCTGGATCGCCGATTCAGGGCAGTCGTTCAATGTCGACGTGGTGGTGTACGCCTGGAGCATTCTCCAGGCCCCCACCGGAACTATTTCGATTATCGAGAACGGCAATCCGCTGTCGGGTACGACTGGGTACGATCCCAGGAACGGAAGCATAACCGGAAACTACTCCACCGGCGTCTTTCAATGGGCCTATCTCGCTGCTTACGTCCCTCTTACCATCGATACCCCTGGCAATTACACCTTCACCGCGTCCTACTCCGGAGACGCCTACTACATGGGGACGCAGACCACGTACTCCATTCCCGTCACCGTCCTCGACACGACCTTCAATATTTCTTCCCCGATACCGAACGTGACTATCGGCGCGCCCGGACAATCCGGCACGGCGACGGTTACGTTGCTCGGAACCGATAACTTCTTCGGGACGGTCAACATCAGTTGCACGCTGCCCGCTGCCATGACGGAAGCGGCGTGCCCGTCGGTGAACGCGAACCTGGAGAACAGTAGTGTCACCGCGCCGCTAGCCATCTCTACCACCGCTCCCCATCCGATCACAGCCGACCGGCGCGCCGGACTGCGACTGTACGCCTTTGGTGTGCTCGCCGGTGTTTTCCTGTTCACGATCCCTTTTTCGAACTCCTTTTCGAACTCTGGAATCCGTCGCCGCAAACTGCCTCTCGCACTGCTTCTCCTCGTCTCCGTTGCCTTGATCGCCAGTTGTGGCAGTGGAACCAGTACACTTCGTCCTCCACAAATCGATCCCGGAACGCCAGCCGGAACTTACACCGTGAATGTTACCGCAATCTCCTCGGGAATCACGCGGACGAGCAGCTTCAACGTCACCGTTCAGTGAGTCTTGGCGAACGGCGACTCAGCCGCATGCCCAACACTCATTAGACCGTAATCGTGTACTTACTCTGACGTCCGAGGTCGACACCTATAGAACTGCAACCGGAGTGGTAGGCAAAAAGCCATCTCAAGCCGTCGCTACGTTTTCGCGCGACCTGCGGGCCCAAAACAAACCGCCAATCGATCAAGGGGTCAGTTCGAAAACCGTCCCACAGCCGAATCCTTCACAGTCGTTGAGGTTACCGCCGGAGAGGGTGGTGCCATACAGGTTCCCCGCCGAGTCCAGAACCAATCTTCCTTCGGGCGAACCGCCGTCTGTACCATCGGTAAAGCTGTACAACGTGCGCGTTCGCCCCGAATTTGTCACTTCGAACACCGAACCGGAGTGGAAAGTACCGCCAAATTCGGTGGTGCCGTAAAAATTGCCCCCAGCGCCCATGACCAAAGGCGACGGATCAATCTTTCCTGTGGCAGCGCGACCAGGGAAACTGTACAACACGGTTTCATTACCAGTCGTATCCACTTTGAACACGGTTCCGTAGTGGATGTGCTTGCCGCCATCGTTAGTAGTGCCGTACAGGTTGCCCGCTCCGTCTTGGATCAGCCCTGCCGAGGGGTAGCTTCCATCGGCGCACTTTGCGACCGAGCAGAAACTGTACAACACGGTCTCCTCGCCGGTCTTAGTTACCTTGAACACAGTGCCGCAGCCTCCGTTATCCCCGCAGAATGCAAGGTCTCCGCCAACCGGGGTGGTGCCATACAGGTTGCCCGCCGCATCTAGAACCAACCAGTCGTCAGGAAAGGTCCCGCCTCCCCCAACCGGAAAACCCCCGTCCGCACAGTTCGCGACAGAACAGAAGTTGTAAAGCACGGCCTCCTTGCCGGTTTTAGTTACCTTGAATACGACGCCGCAGCCCTCAGTGCAAAGGGCGGGATTTCCACCCAACTGAGTTGTGCCATAGAGGTTGCCCTCTGCATCTCGAATCAAACCTCCGTTTGGAAACTCCCCGTCCGCACAGTTCGCGACCGAGCAGAAACTGTAGAGCACGGTCTCCTTGCCGGTCTTCGTCACCTTGAACACCGCTCCCAAGTTAGAAGCGCCGCCACGCTGCGTGGTGCCGTAGAGGTTCCCAGCCGAGTCCAGGATCAAACCCCCCTCAGGAAATCCGCCGTCGGCCGGGGCTGCGAACGTGTGGAGGACGGTTTCAGTCCAGGCTCCGTCGTCCCCGATGGAAAGCTTGAACACCGTTCCCGCGCCGTCGCCGCCGAACTCCGTTGTGCCGTAAAAGTTGCCCGCCGAATCCCGCACTAATCCTCCCGTGGAAAACGCCCCCGTGAACGTGTAGAGGACGCTAAGGGTCTGCGCAGGCGCCGGTTTGGTCGCCACAATCAATGTCATCACCGCAATCGCCAGCGACAGCCGAGCTCGTGCTAGTTGCCGGCGTATCGAGCCAGTTTTCATTGCGAATTGTGCCTTTCGAGTCGTAGTTTTCGGGGACGTACACATTGGTCAGTGCCATCCCTGGTGTTGAGCAGTCGCGGGTTTCCCCGCAGCCCGGGCTGGTGAGTACTGGCCTCCCCGGACTGCCCGCGACTGTTCCCGTTGAGGCCGGCTACGTCCCGCTCCCTGTCAGCGCCATTTTTTGCACACTGCTGAGGGCGAAGTCATTGATCGATAGAGTCCCGGTCCGCGTGCCCGTGACGAAATCGGCCCGGTTGAACGTGACGGTCTGCGCGGACGCCGGCGGAGCGGCCACTGTGGCTAGCACCGCAACGACAACCAGTGTCAGGATTGTCCTTGCCCGAAAAACTCTGGTTGCGAATTGATGTTGCGCGAAGTTGGTCATTGTCCTGCTCCTCATTTCGACGCCTTCCATTTCAAGTCTTTCGTGTGCAGTCCCCGACTGCTGCCTAGTTCAGCCCCGGAAGTGTCAGCGGGTTCAGGTACCAGACGGTGCTTTTGGTTTCGCTATTTCCAACCAGTTGGGGCCACGCGAGAATCGACAGGCTCGATCCAACCGACACAGCTGGCCCGACGTAAGCATTGGCGTTAGTGAATCCAGGGGCGATCGTGATGGTTGCCGGATCGGCCCACGGGCATCCATTCTGATCGAAGGTTTCGTAGGTGTATGCCAGTTGGTAGCCGTCGCCGGCGTAGTTAACCCAGAACAGCATGGCGTTTCCTCCGCCATTCAGGGTAAAGTTTGCCGCCGCCGGAGGGTTGTCATCCCAGGTTTGCGCGGTCCAGCTGTCGCAGCTAATCACCGTCTCAGGGGCCCACCCGCCGAAAATAAAAGCGGAGCCGTAGATGTCGCCAAAATAGTCCACCCAATACATGGCGGACGGGCCGGAAAGAGCTACCGTTAAGTTCGGCGTGGAATATCCCGACGGGACCGGTGTCGCAGTCCAGTTCGAGCCGCTCACGGTTTGCGGGACTGACCACCCTGGGTTGTTCCAGTTTGAGTAAAAGATATAGACATCGGGGCTCTGGTATCCAATCCAAGTTATGGTTATACCGTTGCCGCCTCCCAGTGCCGGCGACGCGCCGCCTACAAGGTTCTGGGCCGTCCAGCCCTGTCCGCTCACCGCCTGGCGATACGTCCACGCAACGCCGTTGTAGGTGGAGTAAAAGAGATCGCTGGTAGAGGGATCCGTCCATGCCACCCATACATTGCCGGTGTTGTTATCGACCGTGATCGCCGGGACGCCCAGGGTCTGCGCTTTCCACGCGTGGTGCTGGTAGGTGCCGCCCACAACGCGCGGGATTGTCCAGGTGACTCCGTCGGTGGACGTCGAGTATTGGATGTTCTCGCTGCCGTTCACCTTCCACGCCACGTATTCTGTGGTCGCATTCGTGGTCACGGCTACCTGACCCTGGTCGGTCAACGCCTGCCACTTTCCGCCCCGCGCGTTGAGGCCCCGCACTTGTTGCGGCGTCGACTGAGCCATTCCCTGGCTTGCGACGCTTGCCAGGAACAAGGCCAATCCTAGGGTGAAATGTCTCGTCGTTTGCTTCATTGGAATTCTCCTTCTGACGTTTCTTTGGTTGATCAGAAGATCGGATCAACTTCAAAACGGAACGAAGATCATCTGATAAGGTCCCCACAGGTGGTTGGAGGCGAAATTGGTGATCGCCCCACTGGTGGGATTGATCTCGTACACGATGTCCGAGCTGGTGTCGGAGTCGATGCACTGATAGAAAGTGCAGCCTGAATAGCGGGCTGCCACGTTGTGCCACTCGGGCAGGTACAGGTTCCCGGCGCTATCGGCCGCTAGAAATCCCACCTCCGCCGGCTGAACCGTGCCCGTGGCAATCAGGTTCATCGGTCCCGTCCGAGCGGCTGCCTCCACATAGACCTCACCCGTGAACAGACTGCTCACGGTAAGGATGTTGCCCGGGCCGAATGCCAGCCCAGCCGGTTCGATTCCAGCACCATGAACTTCCGAGTAATAGTCATACACAAGTGCGCGCGTGCTCGGGTTGTAGCACTGCACAGTCTCGGAGTACCAGGAAGCGATGCAGATGTCTCCGAAAGCATCCCATGCCATCTGACCCCCTTGTGTGACCGGGGTTAGGATCGGCGGTCCGACGGGCACTGGCGCTTCTTTCGTGAGTTCTTTGGCTGAGTACTCGAAAATCTCGACCGTGTAGCCATCACCGCTTTCTCCGTAATTGGTAGCCAAGTAGAGGTCGCCGCTCGAATCGAACAACAGGGCTTGCGGCGGGTTGGAGCCAACCAGCGAAGACATGTTGAAGGTGCTCCAGTAGCTTCCCTTCGGGCCGAACGATGCGCCGGACTTGGTGTAGCGCAGGATGGTCCCGGTAAAAGTAGAGGCGAAAACGTCTCCTGTAATTGGGCTGGCCGCGAAGCCCGCGGTCCAATAGGGGCCGGTGGAGGCAAAGGTCTTCATCCAATTGCCGCTGCTGTCGTATTTCTCTATGGAGTGACTCTCCGCGCTCCCCACCAGTACGTTGGTGACGGCGTAGGCCGGCAGAGCCAGAAGCGCGATGGTCAGGCAGAAGGCTACGGTTAAAGCTTTACCGAATGCAAATCTCGTGTTGTTCTTCGTCGCTTTCATTTCGATTCTCCTCAGAGTTCTGCGTTGGATCCGGCCCTGTTTCGGTTCCGTCGCGAGCTGCCAATACCGCTTAGCTTGGTCAATCAGCTGCCTTTATTCATGGGGAAGTACCGTCCACTGATAAGTCGTCCGGCGACCTCGATCCCTGTTGCAGACGAAGTCTCGCCCGTTCTGCCTGCGCCGGTGCTAGCTTCTGTCCGCAAAACGGGCAGTCGTCGAATCCCGCCGCCACGCCGCCCACCAGCAGGGTCAGGCCTTGCCGCTCGACGGTGACCTCAGTCCGCACGGTGCGGCTGGTGCCGCGATCAGACTCTACAAAACGAAAGAAGCTTGCCCGCTCGGACAGCCATTGGTAGAGTCTCTTCATGCGACCTCGTCCACTGGCCGCGAATGTTGCTGCAGTCTCCCAATAAAGGCCAGTGATTCGTTCTGAAAGATTCTGAAAACTTGTGAATGTCCTCGATGTCCATGAAAACAGAAGAGGTGTTCCAATTCGGGGAGTTTCAGATTGATGCCCGGTCTCGCACCCTGAGGCGGGAAAAAGCGACCGTCATGGTCAATTCCCGGACCTTCGATGTGTTGCTGTATTTTGTCCAGAACCCGGGAAAGGTTCTCACTCGGGATGAACTGCTAAAGAATGTCTGGCTAGATTCCTTTGTGGACGAGAACAATCTGGCGCAAAGCATCTCCGCCCTGCGACGCGCACTCGATGAGAAACCTGGCGACAACAGCTATATCGTCACCCTGCCGGGACGAGGGTATCAGTTTGTCGCGCCGGTGCACATCGTCGCTCCGGAAAACGGAAGCGCTCTCCCGGAGTTAACGACGAGCGCCAGCAATGCCTCCGCCGCACTCCTTCTTCAGCAGCAGACGATCCGAACCAGCGTCATAACCGAAGAGAAACAACAGCTGAGCTTGCCCACACCCCGGCACCGATCCGGCACCAAACTGGTGGCGGCTTTAGCCGTCGCTGTGATCGCGGTTGCGGGCTATTACGTCTGGACCCAATTCCACCCGGTCCAACGGAGGAATGCAGCGGCTATCGGTTCAACCGGGACAACCATGGCCGCCCGTCGCTCTATCGCCGTTCTCGGCTTTCGCAATCTGTCCGGGCGACCCGAGGAAGGCTGGCTGTCCACGGCCCTGGCGGAGATGTTGAGCACCGAACTGGTGGCCGGGGAGAAGCTTCGCCTGGTTTCCGGGGAGGATATCGCGCGCACCAAACTCGACCTTCCTCTGGCCGAAGCCGACAGCCTGTCTCGAAATACGCTGTCGCGATTGCACGAGAACCTCAATACCGATCTGATCGTCCTCGGCTCTTACACCGCTGTCGGAGAAAAGCCTGGCACTCGCATCCGTCTCGACCTCCGTCTGCAAGATACGGTTGCAGGAGACACCGTCGCCGATATCGCTGTGCTGGGAAACGAGGCGGACCTCTTTGACCTGGCCACTCAGGCTGGCTCCCAGTTACGCGAGAAGCTGGGCGTGGAGGCCCTTTCTCCTGTGGAAGCGGTGGGCGTCCGTGCCTCTTTACCTGCCAATCGTGACGCCGCCCGCCTGTATTCGGAGGGACTGGCCCGGCTGCGGGTTTGGGATGCCCTGGAAGCTCGAGATCTTCTGCAGCGAGCGACCGCCGCCGATCCAAAGTTCGCCCTGGCGCACTCCGCTCTGGCGGAAGCCTGGTCACGATTGGGCTATGCCAAAAAGGCACAACTGGAAGCGCGTCAGGCATACGACTTGTCCACCAATCTCTCGCGAGAGGAGAAGTTAGTGGTCGAAGGCAGGTATCGTTTAGTCGGTTATGAGAACGAGAAGGCGATCGAGGTCTATCGCACTCTCGTCACCTTGTTTCCCGATAATATCGACTACGGACTCCGATTGGCATGGGCACAGACCCGCGCCGGCAAAGGAAATGATGCTCTGGCGACGATCGAGTTAGTGCGCAAGCTTCCGCCACCGGCCTCTGACGATCCCCGTATCGACTTGCAGGAGGCATGGGCGTGGAATGCGCTGGAGGATTTCAAACATCAGGAACAGCCTACCGAGCGGGCAGTGGAGAAAGCGAGGGCGCAGGGATCGCGGTTCATCCTGGCATTAGCACGCGAAAGCCAGTGTTGGCTGTACGGTCGTCGTTTAGGGCAAACCCAGAATGCGGTTGCCGCGTGTAGCGAGGCCAGGGACATTTTCGCGGCCGCCGGTGACCAACTGGACGAAGCCAATACACTGCGAGCGTGGGCAGATGCGAGGACGGACGCGCCAGAGTCCATCCGGCGGTACCAGCAGGCACAAGACATCTTCCGCAGGATTGGATCCGAACGCGGCGTAGCCGACGTGCTCAACAATCTCGGCAATTTGTATGAGGGACAGGGCGATCCCTCCACCGCCGAGAAAATGCAACGCCAGGCCCTGCCCATTTATCGACACCTCGATGACAAAAAAGACCAGGCTTCGACGCTCTCGAACATCGCCAACGAGCGAGCGGATCAGGGCGATCTGCGGGGCGCGATCCAACTCGATGAACAGAGTCTGCAGTTGGACCGGGAAACCGGAGACGCCGCGCAAGCCGCCTTCGCCATTGACAACATCGCAGCCGTTCACGAACTGCAAGGAAATCTGGCGGAAGCAAAGCAGGGTTTCGAGCAATCGCTGGCGATCTGGCAGAAAAGTGGCGACCAGCGTTCTGCTGCTTATGCAATGTTGAGTTTGGGAAATGTGCTGCTCGAGCAGGCCAATTTTTCCGATGCCCGCAAGTTGTACGAACAGTCATTGGCGATAAGAAACGCGGCAGGCGACAAGATATCCATCGCTCGGACTCAGCTCGTACTCGCGGATTTATCTTTAGAGGAGAAGGCACATTCTCCCGACGAGCAAGAAGCCGTGATTCGGCAGGCCCTTGAAGTCTTTCAGAAACAAGGAAACCGCGGCTCCGAAGCCGCGGCCTGGGGCACCCTCGCCCGTTGCCTGCTCGCGCAAGGCAAACTGGCAGCAGCGACGGGGGCATCGCAACGCGCACGGGCCCTCGCAGCCAGGAACGAGGGTCCGGTGTACCGGTGGGAAAACGCCATTACTGCAGCCCGCATCGAGACTGCCGAAAAAGATGCTGCGCTCTCCGCTGCCGGGATCGCGGCACGCAAGGAGCTGACCGCCATCATCGCAAAGTCGCACGAACTGGGTTATCAGCGAATTGAACTGGATGCTCGTCTTGCACTCGCTGAAATTGAAATGAAGGCCGGACAAACAACGGAGGGACGTGCGCACCTGGCCGCGATCGAGGCAGACGCCAAGGCCCAAGGCTACAACCTCATCGCACGCAAGGCCGCCACAGCTCGCGGCTGAAATTCCTCTCCAGCCCGAGAACGGCCATTTTGTTCGATTGAAACAGCAAAAGCGGGATCAGCCGGGGGACGCGTAACACGTTTAAGGAGTGAGTCCTTACCTAGTACTTCCACATCGTGATTTCATTCCCTTTATGCTCGAAATGGACTTCATCCATGAGTTGGCGTATCAGGTAAACACCGCGTCCGTGATCGGCATGAAGGTTTTCCTCCCGCTTGGGATCGGATAGTTGATCCAAACTGAACCCCGGCCCCGGGTCGGTCACGATAATTACAATGCGACCGCGGGGATCCGATTGCAACCGGCACCGGACCTGCTTCGACCGGTCATTCTTGCATCCGTGCACCACTGCATTGGCCAGAGCCTCCTGAACCGCCAACGCAACCTCCAGTCGCTTCTGTTCCGGCACCTCCAGTCGCGCCAGGCTATCAGATATGGAGTCCACAACCTCCGCGATCGCCTTGGGATCAGCGGGCATCTGACGGTCGAGCAGTGCACAAAGCGTAGTGTCTTCGGCGCCTCCGCTAGACTCAGGCGACATAGAGGCTCATTTCAGTTTCGAATTCGACCATCGCATTTTGTGATTTAAGCAAAGGATTCGACCGCGGCGTCATCATTGTCGAAAATTTCAAACAGGTTGAGAACGCCCACCAGACGCAAAGTCTGAATCGCGAATTTACTAGGTTGTACAAACTTGATGCTCCCCCCACGCTGCTTGGCTGAGGCCAGAAATCGCACCAGCAGGCCAATGCCGCTGGAATCGATCATCGAAACCTCGGCAAGATTGATGACGATGTGAGTGTCTCCGTTCGCGAACGACTCCTCAAACGTCTGGCGCAAGCCATCCACCGCAGGACCCATTCGAAGAGGTCCTCGAAGCTGCACTACCTGCACTTGCGAACGCTTACGGACGTTGATGTCCAAACTATCCTCCGCCGAAACCGCGTAGCAGCCGCGGCCAATGCCAGAATGCAAAATGGAACGTGGCCATTCAGAGTGCGTCCCAAGTTACGGTAAGCGGCCAGCTTTTGCAAGTACCAGGGCTTGCCGAGCGCTTCGTAGAGAAAGCGTAGCCCCTGCGATGGAAATAAATATTTCATCCCCAAAGGTCGAAAAATTTGCCATAATCGTCGCGCCCCGCGGAGGGACCATGCGCGCCAAGGCTTCCCGGCCTCAACCAGCCCGTTTCTCTGTCGTCATCGTCACCACCGACGAAAAGGTTCGTCCCGAAGCCGAGACCTATCTGGCAGCAGAGCATGACCTGCTCGTGCTGCAGACCTGGGACGAACTGACCGCTCTATTCAACCATGAGCCTCCAAACGCCGTGCTCCTCGACCTTGACACCGTCGGAGAAAGCAGCAAAGACGGTATCACCGCGCTTCACGAACTGCGCGCCTTGGCTCCAGACCTCGTGCTGGTGGGGTTGACTCGCTCGAATAGCCACAACCTTCGCCTGCAGGCGATTACCGCCACTGTCGATGAGTATTTTGTCGCTCCCATTAACTTCGAGGAAATACAGGGCGTGCTGAGACGGGTGCTGGAGAAGCGGGCATTGGAGATCGAGTGCCGCCAACGGCAAGGCGAGCACGCCCAACCGGAGTCGTTCTGTGATCTGATCGGCCGCAGCGAACCGATGCAGCACGTCTACGATGCGATCATGCGCGTAGCCGAGAGCACGAGTACAGTGCTGATCCGTGGCGAGAGTGGAACCGGAAAGGAACTTGTGGCTCGAGCGATTGTCGCTCTGGGACCCCGAGCGCAAAAACCCTTTGTCAGCATCAATTGCGCCGCCTTGCCGGAGAACCTGATCGAGACTGAGCTCTTCGGACACGAAAAGGGTGCCTTTACCGACGCGCGGGCGGCGCGTGCCGGTCATATTGAACTGGCGAACACCGGTACTCTGTTGCTCGACGAGATCGCGACTCTGGGCCTGGCACTCCAGTCCAAGCTGCTGCGCGTGCTCGAAGACCGTGCCGTGACCCGAATCGGCGGCCAGAGCGCCAGGAAGATTGACTTCCGGCTCATCGCCGCCACCAACGAAGACCTGGAGGAACTGGTGCGAGCCGGGCGATTCCGCGAAGACCTCTATTACCGCATTAACGTTGTGCCCATTATTCTCCCCGCCTTGCGCGACCGTCCCGGCGACGTTCCCCTGCTTCTCGATCACTTCCTCCGTTCCTACTGCACCGCGAACAATCTTCCGCTGAAGCGCCTGGATCCGGAGGTCATGCAGATTCTCGAGGAGGATGAGTGGCCGGGCAATGTGCGCGAACTGCAAAACCTGGTACAGCGCCTCGTTCTCATGGTGGATGGCCCGGTGGTGAAAGTCCAGCATCTGCCCCAACGTCTCCTTTACAACAGCGCGGTCAGCCAGGAATCACTGCTGATTCCAGAGGGGGGCGTCAACTTTGATGAGGAAATCGCGAAGATCGAAGTTGCCTACCTGACGGCGGCGCTCCGGCGCTCCGGGGGCAGCAAGATCGGAGCCGCCCGTCTGCTGCAGGTCGATAAGCAGAAAATGCACTATCTCTGCCGCAAATATCGTATTGGGAGAGATTGAAAATTTAAGCCGCAGCCGGATTGTATAAAACTTTAATGCTTGACAGATTAAAACTTAATACTCTCCGCCCGATGTTCCCGGATTCTATTCTTGCAGCTTTTCGCGGGACAACTGGAAGTGCTTGATAAAAATCACAGTTAGGACTGCGAGCCGGACTCGCCAGGGTTTGGCATTGGACCTGCTCTATAGAAAGCCGAACACGGCAGTCAAAAAAGGAGACCTTCAATGTCGATTCAAAAGAAATCTTTGATCAGCAGTCTGAACACAACCAAGAAAGCGATCCTGGCCACTTCGCCCACAGTGGGTTCCGCCTCTCCCGCAACCATGAAGGCTGGTGTAAAAACGGAACGCCTGGCGATCAAAGCTGGCGTTAAGGCGCAAAGACTGGCGATCAAGACCGGCGTTAAGGCGCAACGTCTGGCGATCAAGACCGGCGTCAAGGCGCAACGCCTGGCCGTCAGAGCCGGAAGGAAATAATTGAGTTCAAGAGCTTTCGTTCGTTTGGAAAAGGCCACCCAGCGGGTGGCCTTTTTTCATGGAGTCCTGACCTACCACATCTTGCGCCCGATAAAATCCTCAACCTGCTGCAGCGCGAGCCCGGCCAGACTTCTACGCTGGCCATACACTCTTGCCGTACCCGCCATTCCAGGCCTCAGTGAGCCGCCGGCGTTATCCACCAGCAAGTCAAATACATAGAACCTTGGCGCGCGCTGGCCCTGATATTTGCTTAGATCGGTCAATCCTGGGGAAATCTCCGTCGAAGTGGGGGTTACCGCAACCGTTCGCGCGTCGTGGCGTCCCACCATCCCATCGATCTGCAGGCGGGCCGGCGAGTCTTCTTTCAGCTTGTACATTTCGAATTCGGAGACATAGATCCGCGCTCGAAGACGGCTCAAGTCGGCCACCTCGGCCAGTTCGGTACCTTCCGGTACATACCTTCCTACCTGGTCACTAACTCGCGGGGTTGTCACCACCCCGGCTATCGGAGTCGTGACCTCCAAGCGAGCGGCTTCCGAGGCATAGTCCTCCGTCTGCCGGATCAACCGGTCACGCTCCTGTTCGGTAGAACCCACATCCGCGTAATGAAGGACAGCCCTCTCGGCCCGCCCCACTGCCATGGCCCGGTCCGATTGGCTGCGGGCCAGCTTCGAGTCCAACGCCAGATTCCGAAGTTGCAGCAAAAGTGCCCCCTCTGCAACCTGCTGCCCTTCGTCGGCATACACGCCCGTCACGATTCCAGGTACGAGCGCTCGCACAACCGTCGAGTTTGCCGGTTCAAGAACGAATCGTCCCGTTGCTGATTCATGCCACAGCGGCAAAAACACAAATACAAGACCGGCCGCGCCCAGGGACAGCTTGCGGGCCGGCGTGAACCAGGCGCGTATGCCATCTCGTTTGTCGAGGTAAACAAATTTCATAAAGCTCCCAAGGGTGCGAATCCGCCCCCGAAAGATCAGGTACGCCGTCCCATATTCAAAAAGAAAGCCCCAATCCGCGCTGAAGTTGCGGGCGATGTTACCGATGAAGCTGGCGAAGATGTATAAAATCGAGTAGCTATAGAGTCCCGAGAGAATTGCATATACAACATAGGCTGGGCGGCGGCGCTTGGGCACTTTCGGTACCTCCACCGGAAGGC
This sequence comes from uncultured Acidobacteriaceae bacterium, assembly GCA_963696275.1. GTDB lineage: Bacteria > Acidobacteriota > Terriglobia > Terriglobales > Acidobacteriaceae > Acidiflorens. The sequence goes on from CAVOJQ010000002.1 coordinate 210,540, forward strand.
CCCAGATGTTCCGCTTCACCCACGATGACAAATAGAGCGTCGACGATTCCTTCAGTTCCGTAACCCCCAAGAGATCCGTCACAATCCAGTAGCCATCCAGCTTGATGAGCGGGTTCCAGTTAATCAGCACCACCGCGAACCCGGTCAGGAGGATGATGGTGTATGCAAAATCGTGGATCGCGGTGCCGGGAGGGGTTCCCCACCAGATCGGTGTGGCAAGAGAGCAAACCATGAGTTCGGCCCAGACCCCAGAAACCGTGATCATCAAACGCTGAAAGCGATCTCCCAGCACTTCGCCCTGAGTGGTGTCTGTGTAGAAAGCTGGCGTCAGGTAAATGAGAAGGAACCCCATCGCGGGGACGTGCGCGCCGTAGTGCTTGGTGGTAAGCCCATGGCCGGTTTCGTGAATGCAGAGCAGCACCGCCCCGATGATCCAGAAGACCGCCACATCGAACCAGCTCTTGTGGGCGAAGTTGTAAAACTCCCACGTGTCCCGCCCGACCTCGCTCCAGTGGGTGATGAAAACTCCAGCGGTGAAAGCAAACGCCAGCAGGGTGAGAGCGACGAACCAAGGCTTGTAGATGAACCCGATTTTATCGTGCAGCCAGGTAAGGAACCGGTCCGGGTTGACCGCCGGAAATGTGATCATCGACAAGTCGCCCCATTTGTTTTTTTTCTTTTGCAGCCGCCGCCTTTCATCGGCGGTTTTCTGCATGAGCTTTACGTTCTTTTCCAACGGTGTCTTGTACCAGAAGTTCATACCATCCACTTCGGCGGCGAAATCTCGCACCGTGTCTTCCGAGTACTCGACCCCGGTTTCCCGCGAGTAGAGTTGGGCCACGTCCGCAAAGGACCGATGCCCATCAAACAATTGAATCAGCTTCCAGCTTTCTGGCGGAAAGGTGAACATCAGGTCCGCTCCTGGGACGAACGCCCGAATCACCAGCTGACCTTCTTCGATGTGCTCCTTGAAGACGACGCCCGAATGAACCCGTGGATAACGCTGGCTTACCATCTTCGCCGGCAGCTCCGGCAGCGCAACGTTAAGGGCCTGGGTGATGTTCATGGCAGGTTATCGAGGCTCACGCTCGCGTCCATGCCGGGCCGGAGCGAGCCCGGGTTCCCCTCGAGTTCCACTGTGACTTCGATCGTGCTGCTGGCGGGATCGACGACTGGACTCACTTCCACCACTCTCACCTGGTATTTCTGGTCCGGCAGATCCGCAGTCATCATCGGCAGCTCTTGACCGCGTTGCAGTCGCCCGATGAACTTCTCGGGCAAGGTGAATCGCATCCGCAAAGGACCCTCGGCCGTGACCCAGAACAAGCGGTCTCCCTTGGTTACCTGTTGCCCCTGACGCACGTAGCGACGGGCTACCACTCCGGAAAAAGGTGCGAGAATACGGGTCTTATCCAGCTCCAATTCGAGGGACCGCTCCGACTCGCGACCGTTGATGAGCAATTCGCGAACCCGCTGGACGTCCCATGTTTCCGATTCCGCCTTGAACTTGGCATGCTCGAGTTGCTCTCTCGTGAGGATCTGGGCATCCCACATTTTCTGGGCGCGGTCGTAGTCCGCCTGCGTGACCCTGGCTTCCGCTTCCCAGTTCTTCAAGTCAGCCTCGATGCTGCGCGTCTTGGCGCGCGCTGCCTCCAATTCGGCTGTGAGTTGCCGGTCATCCAGTTGCCCCAGCAAGTCCCCGGCCTGAACGTGGGCGCTCACTTCCGATCGCAGCGAGGCGACCATGCCATCGCGCTGCGCTAAAACGTCAAGCTGGTGTTCCACAATTAACGGACCCGAAACCGTGAGCCCACGTTCCCCTATCGGAACGGTCGCTGCCGGCGCCGGCGCCGAACCTCCCGAGGGCGCGGGGGACGGAGCCGCTGCCACTTCCGCGCTCTTCCCGGAGCAGGCCAGCCAGGGCAGCAGAGTCGCACCCAGAAGAATCAGAGCGAGATTGTTCAGTTGTCTACTTTGCATTCCCTGATACTCCCATCCTCAGATTCCCAGCCACGACCACGCTCGCGAATAGATCCACAAAAGCGGCTTGCGAAACATGACGTAGCCGGCCGGATACCATCCCGCGCGCACCTTTCCGCGGCCTTCCATGCCCGCGCGAATCGCGCCATCGGCGTTCGAGAGCGCAACCCGCGCGAAAAACACTCGCGAATCCCCCTGCACAATCCCCCGGGGACTGACCACCGTCACCTCGCCGCGAAAAATTCGCGTGGGGAAACTGTTGAGCTTGATCGAAGCGTGCGAGCCTGCACGCAGCAAGCTCGAATCGGAATCGTCGACCGCCACGTCCGCGATAGCCCGCGATGTGTCCACCACTTCCGCGAAGCTGTCCCCGTACTGCAGTCGCCTTCCTATCATGTTTTCCACGTGCGGCGTTGCCACCAGGCCGTCAATCGGAGACCGCAAGCGCATCCTGTCCAACAGTTCCTGGTCCCGCGCCACTTCCGATTTCCAGAACCCAGCCTGTACCTGCTGCACGCCCGCTTCGCTGCCGTCATTGGCAGCCAGCGAACGATTCATCTGCAGCAGCGCCGTCTGATACTTGGCTTCAGCCTGGGCGAGCGCTGAGCGAGCGTCCCAATCTGCCAGCTCCGCAATGACCTGGCCACGCGTTACATGCTCACCCTCACGCACGTACACTTTGCTCACCACGCCTTCTGTCTCGGGTTGTATCTGTGCCGAGTGCAGAGGAGCTACCACCGCGTCTCCGTCCACTCGTAGCGGCAATGGAAAGCCCGCCAGAAAAATCAGGACCGCGGCCGCGCCAGCGAGTATGAGGATACGGCGCCGTTTTTCCAGGGCCATAAACTTCCGCTTCTTCTCCAGCACTGGCTGCAGCACGGAAATGAAGGGCACGTCCTTGTACATCTGCGCATTGCGCAGTGCCACCGTCGCCTGCCCGGCAAGCACTTGCAGAATCTCCAGGTGTGCCGTCGATAGAAAGTCCGGATCCGCGCTTTCGAGACCCAGAATACCCACCCGGCCGGCGTCATCGGTCAGCGGGATGGCGTAGAACGCCCGCATCCCCGACGCTTCGAAATAGCTTGCGAACTTCGCCCGTGTTTCCGCTCGTGGTGCGTCAATCTCGCTGCCGCGTTGCCGAACATGCACCACTTCTTCGGCGAGCATGGCCCAGCGCAGAATGTCGTTGAGCTGAGAAACTTCAGGGGCATCGGCGGAGACCTGGCTGATACCCGTGACCGCACTGAGTTTGTACTTTCCATTGTGCTCGAGGGCGACGGCAGCCCGTTCGTAGGGGATCACCGCCTGCGGCGCGTTGACGATCGTTTGCAAAACGCGTTCCAGATTGAGTGTAGAGGTGATTTCGTGGCTGATGGTCACCAGCATTTCCAGGATTTCCACCTTGCTCTCGGCCAGCAGCAGGCTGGCGTTGTGGAGAGCATTGCTGGCGGTTTCGCAAATGTTGGTGAGAAGAAACTGGTCGTCCTCATCAAAGGGCGCGCCGTCCATACGATTCACGGCCTCGATCACGCCTACCAGGCAGTCGTGCTCCATGAGAGGGCCCGCAACTATCGAGAATACCGCCTCATCTTCGTGACCGGCGTTTCGCTTCGTTAGACGCTCGTCGTCAGCCGCGTCGATCAACACGGGCTCGCCATTATCGGAGATGTCTCCAGCAATGCCGTCTCCCAGCTTTTCCACCCTTCCCAACTCCACCGTCGGATCGAATCCCGCTTTGTTGACCAGTTCAAGATTGTCGCCCTTGACCATCCACAGATTGATACTCTGGACGCCCATCACCTCCTGGAATTTCTTCGTGATGATCCCCAGTAACTCATCCATCTCCAGTGTTGAGTTGAAGACCTTTTCGAGGTCATACATTTGCGTGACGCGGCTGATGGACTGCAAACCGGCATTGCGCTCGCTCTCATAGGACCGGGCGGCGGCCAGGGCTGGCGCGGCGAGCTCGGCCACCTCTTGCAGAGCTTCTAACATCGCTTCCGGCAACGTCTGTTCATAGCTGACTACTTCAATGGCCCCGAAAAGAATCTCATCCACGATCAGGGGAACATAGGCCAGGGCAGTTATCGTGCGGCGGATATCGAGATGCGCGTAGTCTTCACGCTGCAAATCGCCGCCCTCGAAGACCGTGAGCGACTTGTTTTCCGCGACGGTGCGCAGGGTGCCAGATTCAAACGCGAGCGCCCTGCCTACCTCCAGTTCGCCCACAATCGCTTTGCGCGTCCACGCGGGATTGTCCAGATCTTCGATGACGTACACCACCACCGCCGTGTCCGGCAATAGTTGTGCAACCTGCTCAGCCGTCACCTGAGCGCGGGGAGCCACCTCGGCGCGCGCCAGTAAAGCTGCGGCAAATTCCGCCGTGGGAACGGCGAACGTGGACCTTTGAGTCGCCATCAACGGCGCTCCTGATTATTCAGAGTTGTTGCGACGTAGATCGCCCGCGTAAGGGGAGGTTTGCCCGGTGATCGCAGACGCATCGGCATCTTAAAGCTCTTCCCACGAACGGGTCAACCTCTGATTTGATCCGCCGCGCGGAAACTCGTGGGATATTGCATTCACTGCCAGCAGTGTAGCGAAAATAGCGTTCGCTCAACTCTTCGACGGTTAGTTCTTGCTACGCTTCGGATGAGTAGCCTTTGTTTGACGACACCATAGTCGATGAGATCTTAGTCGACGAGATTCCAGTTTCCGCAGAAGATTGCCTCATTTCAACCGCTGGCGTAACATTCATGTGCCTATGACAGATTTGCCCTTCATCCTCGGACGCAATAGTTCCCATTACCCCGTTGAAGTTAAGCTCGGCGGCGGTGGCATGGGCGTTGTTGATAAAGACAAGGACGGCCGCCTTGGCCGGAATGTCGCACTGAAATTTCTTCCTGACGATATCTCCCATGATCCGCAGGCCATTGATCGATTCCGCCGCGAAGCACGGGCCGCATAGGACGGACGATCAACCATGGAGACCCTCACTCCCGCTCAGGCGGGATCCCCAAAGCCCACGCCATCATCCCGCAAGCCGCCCTTCTACCGCGTCCTCTGGGTGCAGGTGCTCGTGGCCATGGCCTTGGCCATCCTGCTTGGCTACTTAAGTCCAGCCCGCGCCGTTGCCATGAAGCCCCTGGGCGACGCTTTCATCCGCATGATTTCGATGATCATCACCCTGATCATCTTCTGCACTGTAGTCTCCGGAATCGCCGGCATGGAGAACCTGAAAAAAGTAGGCCGCGTCGGTGGCATGGCGCTCATCTACTTTGAAGTCGTCTCCACCATTGCCCTGCTCATCGGACTCGTGGTGGGCAATGTCGTGCGCCCAGGCGCCGGTTTCAATGTCAATCTCGCGACGCTCGATGCCAAATCCGTCGCCGATTATGCCGGTCAGGCGAAAGCCCAGAACGTCACCGATTTTCTCATGCACATCATCCCGACGACGGTCGTAGACGCCTTTGCCAAAGGAGATATTCTCGAAGTCGTATTCGTGGCCTTGCTTTTCGGTTTTGCGCTGTCCGCTGCTGGAGCCCGTGCCAAACCGCTGGTTGACCTCATCGACTCCCTCACCCAGGTCGTCTTCAAAGTGGTGAACATCCTGATGAAATTCGCGCCCATCGGAGCCTTCGGCGCCATGGCCTACACCGTCGGAAGGTTCGGCCTCGCTTCCCTCGGGCCGCTTGCCAAGCTGATCGGCACTTTCTGGCTTACCTCGATGCTCTTTGTCGTCATCGTTCTCGGCGCCATCGCCTGGGCCGCCAGCTTCAACATCTTTTCTTTCCTCGCCTACATCAAGGAAGAAATTCTGCTGGTCTTGGCCGTCAGTTCGTCTGAAATCGCCATTCCAACCCTCATGGCCAAGCTCGAAAAACTCGGCTGCTCCAAGCCTCTTGTCGGACTGGTCGTTCCCACCGGATTTACCTTCAACACCGACGGCACCAGTCTCTACATGACCATGGCCGCTCTGTTCGTCGCCCAGGCCACGAACACTCACCTCACTCTGGTCCAGCAGTTAACCATCCTCGCCGTAGCCGTCCTCACTTCCAAGGGCGCCAGCGGCGTGCAGGGTGCATCGTTCATCGCTCTGGTGGCCACGCTTTCTGTCATTCCCACCATTCCCGTCGCCGGCATGGCGTTGATTCTCGGGATCGACCGTTTTCTGAGCATGTTCCGCGCCTTGGTCAACATGATTGGGAACGGAGTGGCGACCCTGGTTTTGGCGCGTTGGGAGGGTGAACTGGACAGCGAAACCCTGAAGCGCCGCCTGGCCAAAACTGCTTAGACCCTTCCTGCCTCGAAGCGATGCGAAAAAAAGGCCTGCCAACCTGGCAGGCCTTGAGCTGCTTCCAAGAGTCGAGCAGCAGTTGGTCGATTACGGTGTGCAACCTCCCGAATACGCGCAGTTCTCATCGGCAACCCAGAGGCTATATTTACCCTGGTATCCGGCGGTACCGTACCCGGCCACATGCGAAATCGGGGTTGCCCCATCGTCAGCAACCATCGTGATGATATAGGTGTTGGGCGATGGGTTACCGGGATAGAACTCCGTGCCGTGGCCGTCATACGCGAAGCTGTAATCGAAAAACTCGTAGACGAAGTTGCCCAGCGGAAATTCATTGGAACCCTTGCAGCAGGGGCGCTCCACAATATACTCCGCGCTGCTTCCAACCACCCCCGGCCCGCTTTGATAGACTAACCCAAACAAACCAGACCACTGTTGCGTAATGTCTTCGACGTACACATATTGCTCCTGTGTCCCTGAAGCCCCGTAACTGACTACGTAGAAATCATCGCCCGGGCTTACAAAGGCGTTGATCGACAAAATCGAATAGCTTGGATACCATTCGATCCATCCGTAGGTTTCCACTGAACCGGCGCAGCCGCCGCCATCCCAATAGTTGGCACTGCCGCCCTGCACCACATCGCCGTTGGAAAAGCCGTCAATGCCGTTCCATGTCACATCAAACCACGGGCCGTCGTGGCACGGGATGTTACCAAACGGGTGATTGGAAACCGGCACATTCCAGACTGATGCAACCTCATCGAAGGAGGTGTTGACATTCCACTTCGTGAGTTTGTTGGTATTCGCTATGCCGCTCCAGTTATAAAAGGAGATCGACGATGTGCCGTCGGCGTTTGCCTTCGCCCCCGTCCCGGCCGACCTCGCGTTCATGCTGGTGTACGGTTTCGGAGTGACATCGGTGGCGCGGCAGGATTGCGCCGCTGCGCCCGTCGTCCGACCCGGTTGCGAGGTGCGCTCGTTGCAAGCCTGCACGGCCAACATCGCTTTTTCCCAATGTGCGTAGGCGTTCGCATCGGCCGCCTGATCGGGACGCTGCGGCAAACCATAACTGAACAGTTCGCGATTGGTTGCGGTCAAAGGATTAAAGCCCTTCGGCGGACCCGCAATCGCGGTCACTCCCTTAACACTCGTTTGGATCCTGGGTGCCCCTGCGAAAATAGCGCTCCGCTCTTCTCCGCTGATCCGCTGCGCCACTGCCAGGGTGGTAAAGCTCACGATCAAAACTGTCACGGTCGCGATTGCAATTGCCTTACTGAAAATTCGCCAATTCTGGGTCTGCATGACATTCTCTCCTACTCCCAAAGGGAGGTGGTTATGCCAAGAAGAATTCCCTCGCTGTGAACTGAAATCGGCGCGGGATTTACTCCGGGACGAAGGTTCAAAAGAATCATCTTCTTCGCAGTTTAGGTGTGTCGCTTCAAAGTATGTAACCTGGGGAACTCAGTGCGGGTCGGGGGAAGTAGTGGCCCACGTCGCAGGCAGCTCAACTCATTTCTCAACCAAGTCAAGCGAAAATACTGCCTGTCGCAAACACTTGCGCTAGTGAAAAGTTTTTCATTTTCTCCAGCCTCCGGATCGATTTTTTAGAAGTCTTTCACGGAACTTACATCGCTACGAATCCCGCGTCTTGTACAGAAAAGCGGAAAGCACGGGCGAATCGCCTCATGGACCCCAAAAAAACTATTCTTCTTGCCGCTCTGGAGGCCCCATTCGGAAGAAATCGGAGGTTGATGGACCACAGTCCGAGCTTGCAGAATGCTGTTGACCTTCGCCCCAAGGCGGGGCAACCTAGTGGTCATGCCCGAGGATCAGGCCGGCCAGTTCACCGAGCTTTTGCAGCAATGGAAGCAGGGTGACCAGAAAGCTCTGCGCGCGCTGGTGCCTCTGGTCTACAAGGAGTTGCGTCGCCTCGCTCACTACCACCTGCAATCCGAACGTCCGGATCACACCTTGCAGAGCACCGCTCTGGTCCACGAGGCTTACCTCCGGCTGCTCGGGGGCCAACCGGCGCAACTGCAGGACCGCACCCATTTCATAGCCGTGGCTTCGCGGCTCATGCGACAAATCCTTGTGGACTATGCGCGTGAACGGCGGGCGTTCAAGCGTGAAGGAGGATGCCGGATCGCCTTCGAGTATCTGGAAGCCCTGCCCGTCAACGGAGATGCCGAACTTCTGGCTTTGGACGATGCTCTCGACGAACTGACTCGCATTGACGAGCGCCAGGGAAAGATCGTGGAAATGAAGTTCTTCGGCGGCCTGTCGGCGCCTGAAATCTCTGCGCTGTTGGGAATCTCCCGCGCCACCGTTGACCGCGACTGGGCCACCGCCCGCGTCTGGTTGCATCGTCAAATGAGCAGAACCGCATGACCACTCAAGCCTGGGAGCGCGTCAAGGAACTGTTGCATCAAGCCATGCAACTTGCCCCGGAGGAGCGCGGCCAGTTCCTGGATCAGGCCTGCTCATCCGATTACGCACTGCGCGCCGAGGTGGAGTCGCTTCTGTCGGCCGGCGAAGAGGTCCGCTCCAGCTTCATGCAGTCCGCGCCCGCTAATGATCCGATCAACTTCATGGCCTTGGAACCGGGGCAGGTCTTCGCCGAACGCTTTCAACTCGTTCGCAAGCTCGGTGAAGGGGGCATGGGCCAAGTCTGGCTGGCCGAACAGACTTCTCCAGTTCGGCGGCAAGTTGCGCTCAAGCTGATTAAGGCTGGGATGTACGACGAGGCCGTGGTGCAACGCTTCCAGGCGGAGCGGCAGTCGCTCGCCATCATGGATCATCCCGCCATTGCCAAAGTGTTGGACGCCGGTACCACGCCGCAGGGACAGCCCTACTTCGTGATGGAGTACGTGCCCGGACTCCCGATCACCGAGTATTGCGACGGAAAAAAACTGAAAATCCGCGAGCGCCTGGAACTCTTCATCCAAGCCTGTGAAGGGGTCCAGCACGCCCACCAGAAGGCAATCATCCATCGCGACCTGAAACCGGCAAACATTCTGGTCGTGGAAGTGGACGGCAAACCCGTGCCGCGGATCATCGACTTCGGATTGGCCAAGGCCACGTCATCGCCGATGACGGGCGAGAGCCTTTTCACCCAGCTGGGACATTTTGTGGGAACACCCGGGTACATGAGTCCGGAACAGGCCGATCTCAGAGTGCCAGATATTGATACGCGCACCGACGTCTACTCCCTGGGCGTTGTGCTCTATGTCCTCTTGGCTGGATTGCAGCCCTTCGAGACGCAGCGGCGGCAAAAGCAACCGCTCGACGAGTGGCTGCGAAAGCTACGCGAGGAGGAACCGCCGAGTCCGAGCGCCAAAGTCAGTACGGATCGAAGCGGTTCGACAACTACGGCGGAAGCCCGCGGCACTGAGCCCCGGCACCTCGTGAACCTGCTCCGCGGCGATCTCGACTGGATCACGATGAAGGCGCTGGAGAAGGACCGCGCTCGGCGGTATGGCGCGCCTTCTGAACTCGCGGCAGACGTTCGGCGCTATCTGAACCACGAGCCCGTCGTGGCGCGTCCGGCAAGCGCCGGCTACCGCGCGCGAAAGTATGCGCGACGGCACCGTGTGGCGTTGAGTGCCGTGGCTGGCTTGGTCCTGTTGTTGGCCGCTTTCTCTCTTATACAGGCACTCCAGTTGCGCCGGATTACACGGGAACGAGATCGGGCCAACCACGAACGCGACCGCGCCACCCGCATCACCGATTTCATGACCGGAATGTTCAAGGTATCCGACCCCAGTGAAGCGCGCGGCAACAGCGTCACCGCCCGCGAGATCCTCGACAAGGCGTCGAACGAAATGGAGACAGGACTGGCCAAATATCCCGAGGTGCAGTCCCAGATGATGCAAGTCATGGCCAGCACCTACACCAATCTGGGGCTCTATTCTCGTGCTCACGACCTGGCAAAGCGCGCCCTGGACGCTCGACTGAGCCGGCTCGGTCCGAACGACGCCAAGACTTTGGAGTCGATGACTCAGTTCGGCTGGATTCTGGATCGCGAAGGACATTACCCCGAAGCGGAGAAACTGGAGCGCCAGGCGCTCGCTGGTGATCTTCGTACTCTCGGACCCGAGGATCCGCATACCCTCGAGACCCTGGATGACCTCGCCTTCGTCCTCGAAGGCCTGGGTCATCCCGAAGAGTTGGAAAATCTGGAACGCCAAGTGATCGAGGTCTCTTCGCGCACGCTCGGACCGGAGAGCGCACAAACCTTGCAATCGATGAACCGCCTCGGCATTGCGCTTATTGACCAGGACCGCTATGCCGACGCTGAACAAGAGTATCGTCAGTTGCTGGAGGTTACGCGCCGCGTCCTGGGACCGGAACACCCGCGTAGTTTGTCCGCAATGAACAATCTGGCATTAGCCCTCGAGTCCCAGGGCCGCTTCGCGGAGGCCGATCCGTTGTGTCGCCAGGTTTTGGCCGCGAACGGGCGTATTTTCGGTCCCGAACACCGCAACACAGTCAGCTCTATGCAAACTCTTGTGAAAGTTCTGACCGGGGAAGGCCGCCTGGCCGAGGCTGAAAAACTTTCCCGGGATGCGCTGGCGATTCAGGCGCGAAACCTTGGACCCGAACACCCGCATACATTGCTGTCCAAATGCGTCGTGGCAGATTTGCTCTTCCAGGAGGGCCACCTTCACGAAGCGGAACAATTGCAAAGAGAAGCGCTGGCGGCCCAGATTCACCTCCTCGGACCCAACCACTCCGATACCCTGGTGACTCAGACTAGTCTTGCCGGAACCCTCGTCGCCGAGGGTCACTACACGGAAGCCGAAAAGATCGCTCGGAATACCTATGAAGTACAGCTTCGCAGTTCTGGACTGCAGGATTCCGAGACGCTAAAAAGTCTGCAACTCCTCGGAACAGCTCTGGCCGATAGTCATCGCTACCCCGAGGCCAGTAAGCTGTTTCGCGACGCGATCGAAAAGGATGGCAACTCCGAGGCCCAGGGAAACAACTGGCCGTTGTGGTATTCCTATGCCTGTGTAGCGGTGGCCGCCGACCGCCCCGATGACGCCCTTCAGTATCTGCACGAGGCTATCCATCGCGGATACAAAAATGCCAACCGCCTGATGGCCGACGACGATCTCAAGAAACTCCGCCCGAACCCTCATTTTCAGGAACTCGTCGCCGAACTCAAATAGCCGCTTGCTGCGGGCACGACCGTCGTCTCACTGACAATGCCGGCGTCCCAATCGTGTGCCCCAGCTATTTTAGTTTCACGAAGAGCAGAACGAAAATCGCCCACACCCCAACCGTCAAAGGAAACTGAACCAACTGCGCGTTTCCCAGCGCGCCTCCTCTTGGTACCAAGAACGAAAGCCCGAACATAGCCAAAGCAGTAAGCACTCCTAAGATGAACTTGCTCTTGGAACCCATGTTGCCTCCCTTTCTGCTTCGCCGATCCCCAACCCACAGCAGCGTACGGTTGCATGAGAGCATCATGCCCTCAATATCGAGCCAGTGCAACCTTCTTGATCGTCTGCGCCGACGGGAAGGTGACCGCGCAACGATGAGTCTTGCATCGTGACCCGCACACCCCTGGCAGCTCTGGGATGGCCGTCGCAATAAGTCAGCAATCCTTCCAAGTACCTCACTATTCGGCATTTATTGAGTCAGTTAAGAGTAAGAACAAGTTCCTTTGACCTGGCGGCCATTTCACTGCATTCTGCAACGCGTTTCGAACCTGCCCCAGGCCGGAGTCGGCGACGGGGATGCCGGTTCCGGTCTGCGCATGGCAGGTAAGGCTTCCACAGAAAGATTAAAGATGAGGATACCGACATGCAATTCGTAACCGTGAAATGCTCGCGATTCGCGAAACTGGCGCTGGCGATCATAGCCATCGTTACCCTCTCCCAATTTGCCGCCGCCCAGCTCCTTTTGGACGACTTCTCCACTGGCAAGTATGAGAAATCTCTCAAGTCCGGCACCGACACCAACACGCAGTCCGGGACCATGATCGGAGGCAATCGCGAGACGGAGTTTTTCGTTTGCCCTCCCGGCCCGTGCGGTTCTTACAACCTGTTTGCCCAGCCTGCATCTTTTCAGGTTCGCCCGAAAACCAAGACCACTTCGTCAGCCCTCATCCAGAGCGCTGGCTATAAGGTTTCACCCCGGCTGGACGTCTTCTACGGCTCCTCGGCGCCTCTCAATCTCGACCTGTCCAGTCTGTACGACCGTTTCCGTCTGACCTTCGACGGCAGCGACCTCGGCGTCAACTTCAACATCCTCGTATGGACCGGCGGACTGTACAGCCAGACCGGATGCAACATCGACGCCAGTATCACCTCGTTCACCATCGACTTCCCGTTCGCGAACTTCACGCCAGGTCAGGGCACTCCCGGCGCTGACTTCAGCGACCTCACGCTCATGGACTTCATTTTCCAGAGCGACAGTGGCATCGGCGGCAACTCCTGGGCGGTCACTTCATTCCAGGCAATCCCTATTGGTGCGCCCCCGGGGAACATCACTTGTGCCGGGCTAGGCAAGTAATAAGGTGACCAACAAACGAAGAACAGCCCCTTGGATGGAGAAACCCCTATGAAGCTCGCAATCCGCAAGAACGCATTTGTGGCTTTGACCCTGACGATTGCTTTTCTAGCGATTCCGGCGCACGCCGTAGTCAATGAACTGGTCGGAAGCAGCGAAAGCCATTCGCTTGAGAAGTTCGACAGCAGCGGCAACTGGATTAAAACCTTTGCCTCCACCGGCCCGTGGGTTTCGCTCGGCATCGCGGCCAGCCCCGTGACAGGAGACGTATTCGTCGCCACCAATACGCAGACCATCCTGCGCTACAGCAAGTCCGGTGCCTCATTTGGACCGAAGGGAACTTACTGGAGCACCTTCAGCCTTCCTTCCTCGGCGAACGGCAACCCGGGGGAGGGCCTGCTCTTCGATCCGAGCGGCAACCTCTACGTGGCTACCTATTTCGGAACCTCTGGCTATCAGGTTGAGATTTTCAAGTATTCGGCAAGTCAGTTGTCAAAGAAAACTCCCGCTCCTGCCGGCCTGCCGATCGTAACTACAGTCGGCCGAGGCGATCAGATGGCATGGGACGTCTTTGGAAACATCTGCATCGCTTCCTTTATCGCGCCCAACACCGTGCAGTGCTATGACCCAGGCACCGGCATTCTTGCCTTCGACTATGCTTCGGAGATCCAGCCCCCGGGAATTCAGCCTGTGGGACTGGCCTTCGGTCCCAACAACAACCTCATCGTGGACAGCTTCTTCAACGCTCAGGTTTGGGTGGAGGGCACCGAACGATCCGGCCCGATGAACTTGCTGGCTTCCGGCATGATCCACGACGTTTTATTCCTGGCCGTCGACAGCGCCGGAATGTTGTATCTGCCCAGCTTCCACAATCCGGAGGGCCGCTATGAAGGATCGAATTTCTGCTCCTTCTACGCCTGCATGGATTACGACTTCAGCTCCGACGTCGTCTACAAGATCGATCCGACGAGTGGGACGGTCACGAATTTCATCACCAGCCATATCTGGGGTCCTTATCAGATGATCTTCGTTCCTTTTTGATCGAGCCGGCGACGAGAACAGCTTGTCAAACATACGGGGGAAGAATCAACTCAACCCTGTGGAGAAACGAGAACGATGAAAACGCATACGCATGACCTCCGGCGCCCACGTCCACCCGTGGGCCCGGCTCGTGGATATCACGCAACGCATCTCACCGTCCCACCTCCGACTGCCAGTTCTGCCTTCAATGGTTGTGACCATCTTTAGAGCGACACGTACCTCATGACCTAAAAGACGAGATTGATTTGTAATCCCAGAACAGCGGTCCCCATCTCCTTCGTCCCATTTGCATTCCAGATGTACTGAAAATCAGGAACCACGGTGAAGTAACGCTTGGCTACCCACTGATAGTTCGCTTCGAATAATTTCGCCGCCGACGCGTGCGGAATGTACTGGCTCGTTTTCCCATAGATCCAGCCTGCGCTCACGATGTCGAGTTTCCGTCTTTTGATCGGCCCCTCGTAGCTCAGCCCGGCTCCGCCGAACACCGGCATGGGACTGACCAGCTGTTTCGAGCTATACGCCCAGGCACCCCAGATCGTCAGACCTTGTAATGTGCCCGACCCCTCCGGGCGGTACACCATTTGTTGCCCTAGGACAAAAACGCCGGCATTGCCACCGCTCCTCGAGTTGCCGTTGGGTAGTGTCGCAAAAGAGTTGTTGTCTTCAAAGAAGCCGGCCGTGTATTGTCCCTGCTTCCCCTTGTCATTCGTTCCCTGGTTGTAGAGATAGCTTGCTTGGGCCGTAACCAGCGCACCTTTGTTGCCCTGCTGGAAGGCAAAGACGTTTCCGTTATTCGCGGAATTCGGGTTAGTGTTGAATGCTCCTGCTCCAACCTGGATGACTGGAGTTATGTTGTAGACGGCCTGCGCCCCCCACTCCAGTCCCGGTGGTGGACCGGTAAAGCTGAAGTCATTGGAACCCAGCGACACCGGGGTCGGATTAATCGCAAGACTTACGTAGTTATCGAAAGCGGGGAGCCCTGCAAAAGTGTAGCTGGGAGCCAGGCGGCCGGCGGCCAGAGTGAGATCGTCCTTTAGAAACTTCTGCTGTAGATAGATCTCTGCCAAGTGAGCCCCCACGCCGTAATTGATATTGACTGGAAATACGCTGTCAATCGTCGCAGTAAGGTTGCTTCCCGTCCCCCACAAATCAGAAAAATACAACGACATGCCGGGAATCTTGAGTAGCTTACTGAAGTCGAGATCCACCGCTGTGGTGAGCTGTCCGGTATAGCCCCACGTCTGATGCGGGCCGCCACTGACGTTCGTCTGCAGGGCGGAGTAGTACGAAGCACTTGGGGTGATCCCCAGCTTTTTTGCTTCCGTGCGAGCGCCGTTCCATTCCGCGGTCAATGTCTCTTCGCGGCTAAAATCTTTATCTTTACAGCCAAATCGGCGTTTGTTCGGATTCGCCGGCTGTTGGCAGTTAAGTTTTCTCGCGTCGGCTACGGCGCTGGCTGCAGTCTGACTTTGATCAGCAGAGGAATCCGACGTTTGTGCCTGGGCTGAGGGGACAGGCGTAGCCTGCGCTGAAGGCGCTGGATTCGCATCGGGGCCCGCGGCCTGCTGGGCCGGGACCAGGACAGTGCAGCCCAGCACCAGCCCCGCCCCTACCGCCGCGGCCAACGCCGATCGAAAATTAGTGCCGCCGAAATGACTCGTCCGTCGCACCCTCAGTAAACTCATCGCTCTCCCGTGCGACTACCCATGCGCCATTGAAACCTCTTTTGAGCTATCGTCTGGGGACGAAGATGGCGCCGCACCTGTCAAAAACGACAGTGTGCGAAGCGTGAAACTTGACGTACACCGGTAGTTGCTAGAGTCGTGCGAGTCAGCACGCGGAACTGCGGGGTGTAATATTCCGACACTTCTGGCCAAAATTCCGGAGGAATTCCAACCGCTCGCGGCGCTAGGCATCGGTGCCTTCGTCGTGGTTTTTCTCGCCCTGTTCCATGGAGCCGGTCTCCACTGGATACAGGTCGAACAGAGGCGCGGCGAACGTCGCCTGAGCTTGGGACGGCCCCGTCTTGTCGCGGCGTCGCTTCTGTTTGGATGGTCGGTCTTTCTCATGCTCGATTTGCATCTTGTGGAAGTCTTGATCTGGGCCTTCGTGCTTAACCATGTGGGTCTGATCGTCCACGGTTACGACGCGATCTACTTCTGTGCCAACTGCTACACAACGCTCGGCATGGGGAAGGTAGACGTAGGAGAACATTGGCACATTATTAGCCCCATCATCGGCATTTCCGGATTGTTTACCTTCGCCTGGACCACCAGCGCGCTGGTTGACGTCGTCGCTTCCAACCGGCGACTCATCAATCAACTGGAGGACAACCGCGAACAGGAAATGCACATGCGCTTCGCCCTGCGAAAAAAGGAATGGGACGCCCTGAAAACAGAAAGAGACGCCGAGCGGGCGGCGAGGGAGAAAGCCAAAAGTGCGACTGCGAAATCGTCATTCTTTCAAAGGTTCCGCATCTGGCGGGAAGAGAGAAAGACATTGGCGGAAATCCGCAAAGAGAGAGTTGCTGAGATGGAGGATCTCCGCCGCCAAGAACGCCTGAACGAGATCGAAGCTTTGGCGAAACCCTCCCCTGGCGATCCTAAGAAACCCCAGGACACTCAACAATAGTAAGGGCTCCCGCGGGAACTGAGCTGATGTCACTGCCGTGGACGACACATCGGCCGTCTGCTGAACGATTGACTCCGGACATTCCGCACCGAAGCCAATGTTGGTTGGTGCTGGTGTGCCAGTGCTGTCAGTTCTGCCAGTAGTCCACCCCCTTCTCACGCTGTAGAAATCCTGTACGGCAAGCGTGCCTCTGTGCTTGCCATGCCTGATCATTTCGGTCAAAAGGAGTGCTAGTTATGAGCCAGAACAGGATGGGAAGAATCGTATCGATCGCAACTCTCTACCTTACGCTGCTTTTCTGCGGCGTCGCGGCAGCGCAAAGCCTGCAGGGAGTGATCAATGGAAGAAGCGGCGCCACCATGACGCTACAGACTCAAGGTTCAGGCAATGTCGTCGTCATCCTCACCTCTTCCACCGATGTGCAGGAAGTTGAAGGAGTACTGAGAGCTCGAAGAAAAGAAATGACTGTCACCGCTTTGATCCCCGGCCTTCCCGTACAAGTGCAAGGGTCCTACAACGCCCAGAACCAGTTGGTGGCGGACAGTGTCAAGTTCAAAGCGGGCGACCTGAAGAGCGCAGAAGACATGCAGGCCGGAATCAACCCCACCGCCCAGCAAGTACAGGCCAATCAGCAGCAGATCCAACAGAGCGAGCAGCAAATTCAGGCCGAGAAACTGAAGCTTCAACAGCAACAGCAACAACTCCAGGCTGAGCAGCAGCAAACCGCTGCGAATCAGGCGGCAATTGCAGCCAACAAAGCGGCCATAGCCGCCGACAACAAACGCTTCGGTGAACTGGCCGATTACAACATCCTGGGCGAGGTGACGGTTTACTTCGCCAATGGCAGCACACTCGTCGACCCGCAGTACAAGCCCCAATTAATGCAATTGGCGCAACAAGCGAAAGGTGTAACCGGTTACATTCTTCAAGTACAAGGGTACGCGTCCGCCGTCGGATCGGCAGCCCTCAATCAAAGACTCAGTTGTGAGAGGGCCGACCATGTCACCGAGTTTCTCGAACAACAGGCGAACATTCCGCTGACGAACATGCTGGCTCCCGGTGCGATGGGCGCGTCCAACCAAGTTGCGCCAGACGCCACCGTGGAAGGGCAAGCCGAGAACCGCCGTGTCGTCGTCAGGATCCTGCAGAACAAAGGTATCGCCGGTACATAAACGAATGGGTGGCACAGAGGGAGGAACGTATGCCTTGACGCGAGTCAAGACTCTGCTTCGCTGTACCTACATCTCGTGTCTCCAGCACAATCAGCTGAACAACGCTGCTGCTTTGTCATTTTTCTTTCTTCTTTCTCTGTCGCCCCTGCTGATTTTCCTGGTCAGTCTCATGGCCTTGCTTCCTATCCATAATCTGGACAGTCACATTCTTGATGCCATGTCCCAGATCCTGCCGGTGGATGCGACGAAGGTAGTGGCTCGTCAACTAAGATCCGTTTTTGAGAGCAACCGAAGTCTGCTTTCGCTGGAGATCCTGGGCGCTATCTGGGCCGGGTCGACCGGTTTCTACGCCCTGATTATGGCACTCAACACCGCCTACCTTGCAAAAGAATCGCGCTCTCTGTGGCAGCGACAAGTGGTTTCCATCGGACTTACGATCGTGGTCGGCGCGATGGTCTTCAACGCGCTGTCCCTGTCGCTTCTTGGGACTCGAATTGGTTCCTGGCTGGCCGCCCGTTGGGGAATGAATGCAGAGTTGGCAGTGGCTTGGCCCTACATCCGCTGGTTGGTGGCGGTGGGATTTATCTTTCTGTCGGTGGCACTGCTGTACTTTATCGCACCGAACGTGAAGCACCGTCTCGTCGATCAAGTTCCTGGCGTCACGGTTGCGGTCATACTATGGCTGGCGAGTTCTTTTGTCCTGGGATGGTACCTCCGTATTAGTTTTTCCGCGTTCGCAGCTATCTACGGCACCCTGGGAGCCGTGATTGCGCTGATGCTTTGGTTCTACCTCAGTTCCTTAGCCATCTTGATTGGCGCTGAGGTCAATGCCCAGATCCGGCTGATGAGGGTTGCGCCGCATCCTTAGCCCCGACTCTACTGCTTCCAGCGTTTAGGTCCCGGCAGCGATGCCTCGTGCGCGAACATTTTGACTCTTCTGGATCATTCATTTGTGCCCCCTTGCCCGCACGTTGGTGCTACGTCGAACTACGCGAGTGATCCGATTTAAGAACTCATGCAAACCGTCCAAGGGGCTACGACTACAGAGATTTTGCCCTGCAACATGGTGGGCAATAGGCTAAGGTCAATGGGCGTGCGCCCTGATAACTACAATCGTTCGAACTAGCTGATCTCGGCTCGTAGACAGGCAACCGATTGCATGGAGTCCACTGACTGGTTTCGCAGAAATAGGATCGGGCCCCTGAAACTCCATTCTTCAGGACCGGACCTTTGCGCGCTGGTCCTCGTTCTATCTGTCTGCGTCGTACTGGTTGGTTGCGGCTCGACGAGCGCGGCACCCGGAAAAGGCCCCACGCCGACGATCACTTCCTTTACGGCGAATCCCACAACCATCAACTCCGGTACAAGCAGCACGCTGAGCTGGGCATCATCGGGGGCGACGAGTATTGCCATCACGCCGGGAACGTTCGCGTCCTCATCGGCAAGTGGATCGACGAGCAAGAGCCCAACCTCCACCACCACTTACACGCTGACCGCAACCAATTCCGCTGGATCGACCGCATCGACGCTAACTCTGACTGTAAAGACCGCAAGTAAACCAGTGATCAACTCCTTCACCGCCAGCCCCACCAGCGTTGCTTCCGGTTCCAGCAGCACGTTGAGTTGGGCGACGACCGGGGCAACGAGTATTGCCATCACACCGGGTTCGTTCACGTCCACCTCCGCAAGCGGCTCGACGAACGTGAGCCCAACCGCCACCACCACCTATACGTTGACCGCGAGCAATGCCTCGGGTTCGGCTGCCGCCACCGCAAAAATCACTGTTACAACGTCGGGCGGTCCGTTGGCGATCATAACCACTTCCTGCCCAGGCGGAACACAAGGCGCGGCCTATGCCGGTTGCACGATCGTCGCCAGCGGCGGCTCTCCGCCGTACACCTATTCCCTAAACGCGAATTCCAGTTTTTCTCCGCTGCCCGAGGGGATGTCTCTCAATGCAGCCACCGGGGTCATCAGCAGCTCATTGATCGGCGGGCAAGGCACCTACACGCCAGAATTTGTTGTTACCGACTCGGCAAGTGCACAGGCGACTCAAAGCATCAACATCTCACTCAATGGCAGCAACGCGTTCCTCGCAAACATCTTTCCGTCAACATCTATCTTTCACCATCGGGTGGACGCGGCCACCACCAACCTGCCCGTGGATACTTCCCCGGCAGCGCCGATGTACAGTGGCTATCTATCCGCGACAGTCAAACCATTCTTCGGGAACAGCTCCTATGCTACCTTTCCGAACGGAATACCAGCCATCGCAGTCCCTTACAATCAAGCAGACGTAAAGGTCACAACCACGTTATATCAATCCTACTTTAGCTCGGGTCCTATTCCATCGAATGCGCCGGTCGAAGGCACCAGCAATTCGTCGGGAGATCGACACGTTCTGGTCTACGTGGAGGCCGGCGGGGGAAACGATCCCGCCCTTTACGAGATGTGGCAGGGAATCTACGAAGGCGGCCCCTGGACCGATTCCTCAAACGCACTCTGGCCCGACGTGACGACGAATAACCTCACCGCGCAAGGCAATGGCACATCCGATGCCGCTGGACTTCCGGTAGCGCCGCTGCTCGCCAATGCCGACGAGGTCATCGGCGCCGGAACACCCAGTGCGCCGAAAGGCACCATTCAGCATCCCATTCGATTCACCCTCAACCACATGTTGAACTACTGGGTCTGGCCCGCGACGCAAACGGCAGGCGTAGGGAGTTGCACCGCTACCGTAGGAGGCACCATTCCCACTGAATCGGAAATTTCGCAATCATCTCCTCCAGCCAGTTGCACCATGTCCGGACCCGCGGGCGAGATCTATCGCCTGAAGGCTTCCGTCCAGACTCCCTCTTGTGCCTCCACCAGTCCACAGGCAGCCATTATCATCATCGCGTTCAGAAATTATGGCATCATCCTCGCCGACAACGGAGACAGCGGTGGCCTGATCGGCACGCCCGACGCCCGCTGGAACGATAACGACCTGTCGTGCCTTACCAGTCTCACCTTGTCGGATTTCGAGCCTGTGAACGTCTCCAGCCTCATCGTCAGCAATGACAGCGGGGCTACCGCCCACTAAACCCGCTTCCACTCGTCTTCGGGGCAAACTGTTATTTCTACCAGTTCGAGAGGCTTCGCAATCCGTCTAATCTTGAGATGCACAAGAGCAGATCGCGGTCAGAGATCGATCTGCCTTGTCACGGAGAACACGCATCTCACATACTGTCCGAAAAAAGTCGGAGTCTCAGATGAATGCTGTAGGTAAGATCGAACCGCGTCCGTTTCCGGTTCGGACCGCACTCCTAGTTGGCGGCGATTCCCAACTTGAGGCACAGTTGCGCGTCATCCTCAACCCCGCCGAATGGGCGATTCAGCATGCTACTGACAATGCGGCTGCCCTTGTACTGACCCAAAAGAAGGGTTTCGACCTGATCTTGACGAGTGAGAAGACCTCGGGGAGAGAAGACATCGAACTGCTTCGTAAGATCCGAAGCCTACGTCCTCATACTCGCCTGATTATTTTGGCCGACGAAAGCACCCCGGGGGATGTAATCACCTCCATGCGCGAGCGCGCTTTCAGCTATTTTTCCAAGCCATTTTCGTCCGATGCGCTGGCCGTTATGATCCAGCACGCTATCGAGGACCCCTGCTGGGACGACGGCATCGAGGTGGTTTCGGCGACGCCGGAGTGGATCCGTATTCGCGCCCGTTGCGACCTTAAGACCGCGGATCGAGTGCTCCAATTCTTTGACGAAATTGCCGAACTGCCCGATCCCGAACGCACTGCGGTTGGTATGGCCTTCCGGGAGATGCTTACGAACGCAATCGAACACGGTGGAAATCTTGACCCTGATCAGCAAGTGGAGATTTCTTATGTGCGGGCCCGTCACATGGTGACGTGCCGCATCAGCGATCCCGGTGAAGGCTTTACTCTGGACGAAATTCCGCATGCCGCCATCGCCAATCCCGCAGACGATCCGGTGCGGCATGTGGAGTATCGCGACGCGGCTGGCATGCGCCCCGGCGGCTTCGGTGTTCTGCTCGCACAGCAGCTCGTCGATCAACTCCTTTACAACGAAAAAGGCAACGAGGTCATGCTCATCAAATACCTGGATCTGGAGCCGCGGCCGCCCCATTGAGGAACCAGGATCATTAAAAACAACTCCTGCAGAATAATAAGGTTCGCCATCCTCCGGGCGGCGCAGTCTGCTCCGAACGGTTTCTTTCCAACAGCGATCTCAGCCGGTTTGTGCCCTTGGTAACGCGGACTTCCACCGCGCTTGATGATATCCTCGCGCCTGAATGGGTAATGGCTGGTGAACCCAAATCTCCTCAACTCGAGGGGCAACGCTCCCGAATACCGTCGATGCCATGCATAGCTCCGCCACTCGCAGCCCTCATCCCCATCGCGCATGCGCCGCTTGCGGCGCAACCGCTCGCACCGTCTGTCACACTCAGCGGTTCATCGTTCCCGAGGGTTATCCTCTCCCTGGCGAGTACAACATCGCTATCTGCGGCCGCTGCGGTTTCGTTTACGCCGACCCCGCAGCTACGCAATGCGATTACGACCGTTTTTATTGCGAATGGTCCAAATACGATGACTCAGTCACCGCGACCGGAAGCGGCGTTTCCCCCTTCGACGCCGCTCGCCTCGCCACTACCGCCTCCGATCTCGCCCGCACTCTGCCTTCGCGGGCTGCTTCCATTCTCGACGCCGGTTGCGCCACCGGCGGTTTGCTCACTGCCCTTCGCGACCAGGGATTCACCACCGTCGCCGGACTCGATCCGTCGCCGCGCTGCGCCGCCGCTTGCCGTGATCGCGGCTTTGAGGCTTATATCGGGTCGACTGCTACCGCCCCCGAGCACATGGCTCGATTTGACTGCGTCGTGTTCAGCCACGTGCTCGAGCATGTGTACGATATCCCTGCCTTTTTCACTGCCGCCCGCCGCCTGCTCGCGCCCGGGGGTTATCTCTATCTCGAAACCCCCGACGCCACACGTTACAACGACTATCTCTACGCTCCATTTCAGGAATTCAATACCGAACATATCAACCACTTTTCGGCTCGCGCCCTTGAAAACACCGCCCGCCGCTTCGCTTTCCACCCGGTGTTGGTCGAACAGAAAGTAATGCAGACGGCGGACCACACCCTCTACCCTGCTGTCTTCGGACTTTTCCACGACGATGGCGCAACAACCGATGAGTCTTCGATCGTTTGCGATCGTGAGTTACCCTCCAGAATCGCCGCCTACATCCGGCAATCCACTGAGCAGATGGAAGGAATCAATCGCCACCTGGCCAGTCAGCTCACAAACACCCGGCGCGTCATTCTATGGGGTGCAGGCCAGTTAGCCATGAAGCTACTCGCCCTTCCTTCTCTCGCGCACATTCAGGTCCATGCCGTGGTAGACAACAATCCCGTTCTCAGAGGAAAGAAACTCGCCGGGGCGCCCATCGTTGGCCCCCACGAAATCGCCGCCACCACGGAACCAATCGTCATCGCCACTTTGTTGCACGCAGACGAAATACAGGATCAAATTCGCCGTCTGGGATTCGAGAATTCCGTCATTTCCCTACTCCGCAATCCGCCATCGGAGGTAAACCACTGATGCAATCTGAATTCTCGGTTTCATGAAAACCGCGCGCCAACAACTCGATGAGTTGCTCCGCGAGACGCCTGCCGCAGCCCGTGTTCGCCAGCAGAGCGCATTCGACAACGCAGTGAGCGGCCGGCGCCGGATTGTCATTTTTGGGGCTGGCCACTTGGGCCGCTCCGTCCTTCGGCGCCTCTCTGGCACCGATCTCCAACCCGTCGCCTTTGCCGACAACAATCCCCGCGCATGGGGAACAACCGTCGATGGACTTCCCGTATTTTCTCCTCAGGACGCCGCCCAGCAGCACTCGCACGACGCCACCTTCGTCGTTGCCGTATGGCATCCGAGCCGTTCGCAACTTATGCCTACATTGCTTGACCAGTTGCGGACCCTTGGCTGCATCGCCGTTCCCTTTCCCTTGCTTTTCTGGCGTCACCCCAGCGCTTTCCTTCCCTACTACTTGTGGGATCTGCCGGAGCATCTCCTGCGGCATGCGGACGACATCAAGGCCGCCTTCGAACTGCTTCACGACGACTTCTCGCGGCAGTCGTTCGTCACACAAGTCCAACTCCGCTTGCACGCTGATTTTTGCTCTATCGGCCCTCCATTCCCCGGTGACCAATACTTTCCCGGATTGTTCTCTCCGATCGCCGATGAGTGTTTCGTCGATTGTGGCTCCTTTACCGGCGACACGATCGAGTCCTTTTTATCCCAGCCTGGTTTATCCGAGGAAAGCGGCGGCTTTCGCAGGGTGATCGCCTTTGAAGCCGACCCGGAAAATTTCGACCGTCTCACCCAATGGATCGCCACTCTCAATCCGTCTGTAGCCGCCCGGATCGGCGCGCGCAATGCCGCTGTTGGCGCCAAGCGCGGCAAACTCCGTTTCCAGGCTGGCGCAGGCGGCGGCGCGCGTCTGGCGGCCGACGGCAACGTCACCGTGGACTGTCTTCCGATTGATGAATTAATAACGGAACCCGCTCCGACCTTCATCAAGATGGACATCGAAGGGGCTGAACTCGACGCGCTCGAGGGAGCCCGCCACTCCATCCAGACCCATCAGCCGATTCTTGCCATCTGTGCTTACCACAAGCAAGATGATCTGTGGCGCATCCCTCTTTTTATCCACTCCCTCGTCGACGACTACCGCCTGTTCTTACGCCCGCACTACAGCGACGGATTTGACCTGGTTTGCTACGCCATTCCGGCAAATCGCCTCTCCAGCACGTTTCCGGAGTCTCCGTCGCCTGTCGTGACAAAACTCCCTTATTGATGGCCCGCCGCTGCGCGGAACCAATGGAAAGACGTCCACCAAAACACTCCAGTATCGGTATTTCAGTGCGTCGCAACATTTCCGCGGATTACCACCACCGACGCCGGGGGCAGATCATAAAGGGTCTCCATGGTTCCGTTCCGTTGTAAGCGCTGGATAGGACCGTCAGGATCAGCAGTGCCATTCGTGTAAGTAACAACCGTAGGCGCAGCGGCTATTTCGGAATGCGCGACGAAACGAGTCCGCGGCGGATTCCACTTGTACTGGGCGCTCCCAAAGATTGCGATCTCCACCGGACCGTCAAAGCTCGCCGCCGAATTGCCCTCTCCACGGAATGCGATCCGCACCCGGTGAGCGTTCTGCTGGTCCCGATTCACCACCAGCAACGACCATTTGCTGTCGGGACGTTTTAAAGCGTAGCCCGTGACAAGTTCATGGCCAGCACCGTCATCGACATCAGACTTGGCCGAATAGACTTGATGTTCACCCCCGCCTGGCTGCGCCCACTCCAGGTTGATCAGTTGCGCAACGAAAAATTGCGCCAGGGGCTGTTGAATCTTGTAGCCCGCGTCCACCGTGAACATGCCAAACGTGCCTGGAGAACTGTTGCAGCCAGGCTCCATCTGCAGGGGTAGATAATGGAAGTAATAAACCGCCTTCCCTCCGGCGTCGAGCAACGACCCGACGTAATCCGCCAGCCATAAACCGGAGAAAATATCCTGGTAGGTTTCGCTGGCCGCGGAGGAGAGATTTCCCTCGGTTACAAACATCGGCATGTCCGCCGGCACGCCATCTTCGTGCCACGTCTCAATAATGTGTCGCATGAGGTCGGGCTCATCATAGAGCGCGCCCCAGGGAATCCTGCATGGATCATAGGGATAGTGCTCAAAAGAAAAAAAGACGAGATCCTTCATCCGGCCATGCTGCTTCAGGTAGTCCAGAAAGCGTCCGGTCCACGAGACTCGGCCGCTTGCGTCGGGCCACGCTTCGATGTCTTTGTTGACGCCCTGGAAAGAAGGGCCACCGAGTTTGAGCGTCGGATCGAGTCGATGGAGCGCCGTGGCCCATTGCAGATAGAGCGCGGCGTAATCCTCGGGAAGCATGTACTGCCCGTCAGCCTCTTCGCCCATTTCGACATAAGAAATTGGGTAGTGGCGATGCTCGAGATATGCAATTTCCGCCACTGCATTTTCGGGAGTGTCGTAGAGAAGCGCTACCGGCATCATGGCGGGCAAGCCCCGAGTCACCCCACTTGCGAAGAATAGGTCAAAGCCAACCTGCGCCTGCCGCGTAGAACTGCGATCCGACGGCTCATGCCATGGATCCACCGAGGAGCAATACGTGGTCGTCTGTTCCTGATCCGGTGTGTGTCGAAGGATGTCGTGAAACTCGCCCGCATCCGTCACATTTCCGGAACGTGTTTCCGTGAGCGTTCCCAGGTAGAGTTCGCGAATTGAGTAGCCCACACAGTTCCGAATATCGCCCGTACCATCGCCATCGCAAGTGTTCGAAGACTCCGTCATCCAGATGCGAACGAAACGCACCGGCATCGGAATTGCAGCGAGCCGAAGAGTTTCCGTATGCCCCTTACCGGCTGTGGCTGCCCCTTGCGGAAATGTCTGCCAGACGCCGCGAGTCGGCAATTTGATGGGATCGTCTCCCGTCCAGTACTGGACGGTGTAACGCGTTGCGTACGGCTCGCCCCAGGCGATGCGAATACTATCGACGGCTTGCAGTTGAGCCAGATCCAGGACGATCCACTGCGGGTGGAGAGCGTCACTTTCGCCCGTGAATTGTTTCGTGAGATAAGGATTGCTCTTCCAGAAAGTCTGGAGATCACCGTCCGTGAGCCGCGAGAATCCGGCGTTCTCCGTGCCGTCATTGCGGGTAAAACCGCGACGGGGCAGCGAATATCCGTAGGAGTAGCGCAGACTCTCCGTCGGCGTGGCAGAACCCGTGAAATAGCCTTTGCCCGCTGGATTGCTCCAGGTTCCGCTCGGATTCCAGTGCCAGGCCTCGACTGCGAGTTCGGTATTCTGCCGGAACGACACCGGTTGCCATCCTGACGACAACGTTTCCTGGAGCGACGGCGCCAACAGATCTTCGTCGATGGCTGCGACCGGCATCCGATCGACGCCTGCGCCTAAAGTTTCACTGGGGATGAAGCGGTTGCTGTAGTGCGAGACGTCAACCGTAACAGTTTGGGCCGCAGCGAAACTGAAAATCTGGATGAGGGCGAGAGCTGTGACCGGAATCTTCACGCGAATGCCTCCTGGCGCCCGAAAGAGTTGGATCATTGAAACGATTAAATTATACGTTTGATGCCGCGCCGCTGCGACCTATCCCGAAATACAAAAAGCCGGAGCTTCCCCACCTCACCGTGCGTCACCCAAAGTGGTGACTTTCGAGGTCTGAAAAAGACTGTTCTACAATCGCGCGCTGCGACGACTCACTGATCCCGGCACCGGTGCCGCATCCGGCTGAAGAACTTCTTCGGTCGAGGAGTGGCTATGGCGATTCACAGTAAGGAAGACATTTTCCCCAATCTAGATGACCAGATATTCAGAACCAGCTTCCTTCCGTACCCTTTGGCCAAATACAAGTTCCCTAAGCGCGAAACCGATCCCAACGCCGCCTATCAACTGGTCCACGATGAACTTCTGCTCGACGGAAATTCTCGCCAGAACCTGGCCGGCGTTCTGCCAGACATGGATGGAACCGGAGATCCAGAAACTCATGGACGAGTGCCTGGGCAAGAACCTGATCGACAAAGATGAGTATCCTCAGACCGCGGAGTTGGAGTCGAGTTGCGTCCACATGCTGAGCGATCTCTGGAATTCTCCCGATTCCGCCAATTCTCGCGGTTGCTCAACTACGGGATCGAGCGAAGCAGCGATGCTGGGCGGTCTGGCGATGAAGACCAAATGGCGCCGGCAACGCCAGAAGGCTGGAAAGCCCGCAACCAGGCCCAACCTGATCTGCGGCCTGGTGCACACATGCTGGCCCATGTTTGCACGCTACTTCGACGTGGAGCTTCGCCAGATTCCAAGCCAGGCGCGCCGTCTGCTGATGTCCCCAGAGGAAGTGATTAGGCGCTGCGATGAAAACACGATCGGCGTAGTTCCGACACTCGGCGCGACCTACACCCTGCAATACGAACCCGTGCAGCAAGTCGCCTTGGCGCTGGATGACCTCGAAGAAGAACGTGGGCTCGACATTCCCATGCATATCGATGCCGCGAGCGGCGGCTTCATTGCGCCGTTTATTCGCGTGCTCGGCAGCCCCAAGGCTTGCGCCGCCGCAATCCGGCGCAACACCAAAGTGAGCCGCCGCTACCGCCGCCCGCGCCGTCACATCCGCCGGCGTTTCCAGCGCCGACGTAGAGTTCTGGGCTAAAGGACTACCGGGTCTCTCATTGTCCGACTACTTTCCGCAGGAGGAATCACCGGCAACGGAATAAGAACAGTCACTTTTTCAAGCGATGCGCGATTTAGCTAGCTTGTGCGCCCCGCTTGAAACGGCTCTTCTTCCGCTCGATTTCTGCTCGGTAAAAGCAAATTTTCCGGAAACTTTACTCTTCGTTGGGCCTCCCCGAGTGAAGCAGTCTAATCCGCTACGAAATCGGAACTAGTCTCTAAGAGCTGGTCCCGATTCCGTCCGCTCTCAATTTTCCCGGTGGCGCTCGACCAACACGACCCCTGATTTCAGTCGGCCTCTGTGGGATCCGAAAAACCGTTTGTTTCACCCTAGAACGAAAACGAATTGCTTTTCCCTTCTCCTTCCGAGGAATTGTCTGCGATTTGTGAGATCGTCCTGGCGACTCTCTCAACCACCACGCGCGATTACACTAGGAACTGATGAAAGCACCAAAAAGCGTTATGGCGGCGGATACATTTGCGCCTATCCTCGGCAGCAAGCAACCATTACCAGCAACAGCGAAAAAAGTTCTGACCATGCTACGTGTAGCTTGTTCGGTGGTTTTGCTGATCTTGGAAATTCGCGGCCATGCTTCCGCATCCGATTCACAAAACGCCACGACGGCACTAAGTTGGAAGCAGACTGTTTCTGGTTCATTGACCGCGGGCTCTCCGGCTATAGTAAAGCTTACGCCCTGCCCGATGGGCGTTGACACGACCAGCGGAGCTGGTTATCAGGTGCTTCTTTCCGGAGGCGGCAACAGTGAAACCGTCAATGTGGTCACCGCCGCCGGCGGGTGCATTTCAGGAGCGTCGTCGGGAACGATTACATTCACTCCCTTTTTTTCCTATGCCGCCGCATACTCGATCGGTTCGGCCTCTTCCGGCATCCAGGAGACCCTGAACGCGGCCTGTGGGACTGACCCGACGCCATGGAAGAACAGTCAGTGCAATGTCACAGTTCCCGCCAACGGCCCCGGCTATCCCGTTTCCGCGCTGGCCACGTATAACGTTTATGGAACGATTTATTTCCACTCCAACCAATCAGTGTTAAACGGATACGGAGTATCGCTGAATTGCCTCGGGCGCGGCGCGTGTTTGCAGATTGGCAATCGGATGAGCTCCAATGACTGCACCGACAATACCGTCGCCGGACTGAGTTTTCGCACGCCTGCGGACTATTCGTCAAACCCCGCCTACGCTGGGACGGTAATCATTCAAACGCAAAGAATTTCTCAGGTCGCAACCGTCACAACGGCCAAGCCGCACGGCTTTCGTGTAGCAGATATGGTGACCATTCTGTTTACAGACAACAGCGCCTATTGGGGTGACGCTGTCGTAACCGCGGTCCCGAGCTCCACGACCTTCCAGTATGCGCACCCTGGCCCCGACATCGCCACACAAGCGACTCCAGGGGTGGTAGCTCTGGCTTACGTGGCTGTGCTAGACAACGCCATGAGCACACATTGGATCGATATTTCTTATGACAAGGTGGGCAACCGAGGCAGCTTTAATAACTTCTTTGATTTCTGGGACGACGAGAACGCCACCATTGATCATTTCAGCAATCAGGCGATATCGCTCAACAATAACGTGAATTGGACGGGGTCGTTTGTGTTTTCGGCCGGCCATCAAAATCACCAGATCGCGCCCGTAATCACGATGCGAGATTCAACCATCACCGCGAACTACTCGAACGGAATTACCGATTACAACTCCAATGGTCTTTATGTCGAAAATACTGTCATTCAGGCTTCCAGCCTTTGGCAGGTGTATTCCTCTAACACGAACGGCAATTACCAGGGAGCTTACCTCAAGAACCTTTATAGCGAAAGCAGCACGGCCCTGAATCCCTACGGCACCATCCCCTGCGCCCATCCCGGTTCCTGCGCAAACAACCGCGGAACCTTCCAGATGGGAGAGAAGATCGTCCAGAATACAACTGGTGCCTACACCTGGCTGCAGAATGCTCCAGCGGGTAACACCCCGCTATCGGTGCGGGCCGTCGCTGGAACTCCAAACAGCACCGACGCCTGGGTTGGTCAGACGAGCGGAGCCCATTTCTATCCAAATGCCTTGCCGGGCGGATTCAAGACGCCTTTTCCCGGCCTCGGTATCGGAGGCCTGATCGCTGGACCTTCGAGTGGCGCGGCAGTGTTTACCATTGCCGGTTCGGGTGGCCCGGGCGGAGCTTTCGATACCCGCGGCGATGGTGCCACGCCTTATACCTATTACATCGTTGCCAATGACGGGACAACGGGCTCGTCGACCTCGCCCATGCAGATCCTGAACTGGCAATCCACGGGAAAGGATCTGATTCCCGTCAACTGGCCGCGTATCTCGAACGGCACCGATGAGATTACCTATGACGTCTTGCGGACGGCGACACCCAGCGCCACCGTACCCGTTCCCTACAATGGCGGCTGCAACGGCGGATCAACAACGGCCTGCGGCTATGTGGCCAAGGGGTTGACCCAGGCGGCCTCCTGCGGCAACACACTGAACTGCACTTATCAGGACAACGGTGCGGCCGTCACCACAGCGTACACGGTGAAGTCGGGCACCTACGGAGGCAATCTCCTTTTCTGGCCTGGTTCCATCGTATCGGTGGGCAAAACCGTGGCGACCGATAGTGAGTTCACCGGCATTGTCAATCTCGGGCTGAACGGAATTCCCTCTCAAAATGCCAAGCAGTGCACCTCGAACGGAATCGCTTCTCCTGGCGGTTACACGACTTGCTCGAATGGCCTCGGCGGTAATACCAACAGCACCGCTACCCTGATCCCCGATGGAAATCCCGGATGGTCACCTTATGCCACTCTCGCCAAGGGCAGATTGAACTTCACGTTGCCCATTTCGAACTCTCTCTTTCCGCATCACATCGTCACTCTGATCGACTCCCAGCCAGCCCTCACCGAGGCCACGCCAGGCTATCGCCCGCTTGCGAGTGTGAATGATGCGTGGATCGGAACTGATGTTCCCAGCAGTGGAGTCGGGCTAAGTTCAGGACAACTTGCCTTCGGCGCTCCCGTCTCCATCACCAACTACATTCGCGCTACTGGAGACGGAGTACATGCGAATTGGTTAGAACGGCTCACCGCGAAGCAAAAAACATTCGCGGTTCCGGTCTCCATCAGCGAGGGGAACAGTTTCACTCTGGGGAATGGTTCCCCACTCTCAAGAATGAAGGTGTACAGGGTTGATAACGTTCCTGCGAGCCATGTACATCCGCAGAGTTGCACCGACGTAAGTGGCGACGCCAGAGGCCTCACCAAATCGGATCAGATTGCCGGCATCACACCACCAGAACGTTTGGGAAATCTCTCGCTGAATGCCTATCCCGCTGACGAAGGTGTCATCCTCTTCCATTTCTGTAATCCGAGCACATCCGAAGTAACGACCCCGCCCGGCACCTACTCTTTTCTGGCCGTGCGCTAAGCCAAGCCTGTATCCCGAATCGACGGCGCAACGAGACCGCAGACTACTACGAACCTTCCATCGTTCAGAGCAACTCCGAGCAGGCCCCCACCCGCAGACGCGTTTCAGAGCCCGTCGATTACAACGAGTTCCACACATTTTTCCCTTCACGACCATGCAGCGGCTCCTGGCGTCGCCCCGCGCAACGAAAAATTGTTGAAGGGCATCCCCCGGCAAAATCGTTATTTCAAGCAAGGTGGAACAGGAGAAAACTATGTCCAACATACCGTCAGTGCGCTTGGCCACATCCAACGATGAAGTCTTCCATGACTTAGGACTTCTCGCCGACCTTGCAGGTACCTGGCACGGAAAAGGCTTTAACCTGATTGCCCGCCCGGATAAAGAGGGAAACGCCCCGCTCTTCCTCGAACTCAATCAAACCTCGGAGACTTTGAGGTTCGATCCCATCGCCTCGTCGATTCCCAATCGCGGCAATGCGCAGGACGACATCGAATTATTTGGCTTAACCTACCTTCAGAAGATCAGCGACGCCGTCACCGGTGGCGCCCTGCACATTGAGCCCGGCATTTGGATTTCTGTGCCGCAGACCACTGCGCCTTCGGAAACCGCGAGTGTCGCTCGCATGGCCTCCATCCCGCACGGCAACGCCTTGCTGGCACAAGGCACGGCCATCTCTGTGAACCCGCTGCCTGGTGGCACTTTCGCCATTGACCCCGTGAACACCGCACCGTTCCCGCAAGGCGCGGCGATGCCGGCCGGTGGTACGCAAGGCGGGTTCCCTGAATACGATCTCTCCAACACAACCCCTGCAGCCACCAACTCACGAACACCATTCGGAGACACACCTCCCGTCGCCTTGCCCGCGGCGATCAACGGCGTTCCCATGCAGACGGTCGTGAACGATCCAACCCGGTTATTGCAGCAGGCCATTCAAGGCCAGAACATCGAAGAGATGGTCGTCCTGCAAATTGCCACGGTGGCGAGCCTCAACTTCCAGGCCAATCCGAAACCTGTGACGAATGGCGGAGGTGGCATCGAAAACATCGCTTTCCTCGAGACGAACGCAGACACCGCCCTCGTCTTCGCAACCTTCTGGATTGAGAAGATCAAGCATCCCGCGCATCACTTCATGCAGCTTCAATACGTTCAGACCGTCCTACTGAATTTCCCTCTTCTGCCCCCAGGGAAACCGCCAGTCCCCTTTAGTTGGCCGCATGTTTCGGTCGCAACCCTCCGCAAGACTTTCGGAGGCCAATAAGCCCAGGCAGTACTGGAGGACGCCTTCACCCCAAGGTCGCGTAGAAGGCCTCGTGTTTCTGGGTCGCGTAGGAGTGTAGCCACAATCCGCATGAATTGTGACTGCTTCATTGAGGCTCGGCACTTTCCCGGGCCATTCGCGGAGAATTGTGGGCAAGAGCACAACGGGCACGAACGATGAATCGTCCAGACAACGGTACAGCCTAGCGCGGGTTTCGGTCTGCCATCGACCGAGGATGCGAAGCCGTTTCGTTTCTCATGGCTCGCACACCAGAATTCAGTGATTCTAGTCCCCGCCGACCGAAAAATTACCTTGCCGGGATCGATACTGCATCCTTCGCGATCTGGCTGTGGTTGATGCGCTCTTCGATCCTAAACACGAACTTCGGCGTGAGGCCCTTCACCGTTTCCCTGATGCCAGGTCCAAACTCGTGGAAAACATTCATCCCCGCATCGTTGCCGATCGTTGAACCAAAATTGTTCAATGTCGCTGATGTGGACCGCGCCCAATACGGACGGCGGGCAGTAGAGCTAGCAACCGAAGTTAGCACCCCGAGGAAATATCGGGTGTTCAGCCGGCCCTTGCCAGAGTCGTCACGCGTGATAAAAATGCGCGAAGCTGCGAAAGACGCCCGGCCCATAAAACTGCTGCTGGTCGAGGCGTAATAATGTGCGTCCTGCTTGAACAGCGGCGGATCCAGGTACTTGCCAAGAGAGGTGCTCGACTTTTCTTCACGATTCGTCATTTGATCAAGAGCGGTTAAGCTCGGCTTCGGTCCCGGAGTGACGAATTCCATTTCTGCTGCGCGCACCGCGCCTGCGGTGACGCTATCCAAGCCAAGTGTCATAGGCGAGGTAACTCTGTTGACCAACGTGCCAAATCTAGCTGCTGGATTCGGAGCCTGTATCGACGACGGAGCATCCGGAAGTGCACTCCATCTGCGCATCTCCTCGCGCTGTACTGGAGGTGAATCTGCGGCGTCTAACAGCAGTCCGTGAACCAAGTCAACTGAAGGCGTTTTCTGGCACCAGGCCCAGCAAGCGCCCAAGAGGAGGAAAAAAATGACCCGAACTGGTGCAATTCCTTTCACCATAGCCTCGTGAAGCGCAAACAATCATTGGCCCCAGGCGATTCGGCTGGAAGCACCCCTTGACGCTAGCACTCCACTTGCCATTCGTCTGAGCAAGAGTGCTCATTCTCAGAGGCATAAAGCATTGAATTGGTTGCCAAGAGCGTTTAATGTTCTCTGGAGTCCGATCCATGCCAAGCCGGTGGGACTGTACCGGTCGGTATATCGATTGCCTTCCGCGGTGTCTTGCTGGTCCGCCTCAAACCTCCACCCCACTTGATGCCGGCCGAAGGTTTATCCCGTACAACTTCGTACGCAGCGTCCTCTCGTCCCTCTGGTTCCACGCCCAGTTTAGCCGCCGTCTCGTGATCGAGCTCTCCTGTGATTGGCAGATTTTCAGCCTTCTGAAATCCACGAATGCTAGCCCGCGTTCGGAGACCGAAGACGCCATCGACCTTCGCCCCATATTGCCCATTGTTCTGCAGAGCTTCCTGTATCTTCTTGACATCTTCCCGCTGCTCGACCGCTGGCGTACCTTTCCTGACGTTCGCTCCAGAAGCAGGCGGAGTCGGGCGTAGTTGGGAAATCCCCGATGTCAACAACAGGAAGACGATCACAGCGCATGCGGCGTTGCTGGCTAGAAACATTGCTTCGCCTCGATTTGCATTCCGGCAACAGATTCGCTCACCTGCTCTTTAATTACTGTGCAGAATGACTCACATCATGCTTGGGAGGACTTTGTCATAGTGTGGCGCGCTTCGATGCGCTAGTGAAGGACTTGCTGACATGTACTATCCGATTTGAAAAAGACCTCGTCGACCAGACGTTCAACTCCGGCGGGAAGAGAGTGGGCCGATGGGATCCGGCGGCGACGGCGGTTCGCTAGTTTGCTGAACCTGTTCCCGTGAGGGGCGTTATCTTCGTCGCCACCAGCACTTCCAACAGAGTGGCGGTATTTCGAACGCTTCCCGAGATGACAAGGAGTGCCTCTGAGACAAGGGGAAGTTGCTCCGCCAGTGAGTCGAGGCGGTCGCTGACGCCGTAGAGTCGTCGAACTTCTTGCAGGATTGCGGTCGAAGGCATTTCGCTACCCGGTTTTCTGAGAGCCTAAGGAGAGGAGAACTACAGATGGACTGACTTAGTTCAGAAGATCTGAAAGAGGAGAGGAAGAACTCACTCGACTCTTAACGCTACGCTGAATCTTCAGGCGTGTCCAATCCAACGGAGCGGAATCCCTTATTTCAAGAGTGTGCAATTCTGAACAGATTTCAAACTTGTCACTGTTCTAAATTGATCCTCCAACGAGCTACGCGGCCCCGAAGTGGTCGCCAGGGGTTGTTTGCTCTACCGACGGCGCGGCCGTGGAGGCCGCGCCGATTTTCATAGATTAAGGTCCTTGCCAGCGCGACCGACGCGCCATCCGCCCGTGCCCTCAGATCACCTGATGAGTTTTCGGCCAATCTGTTGTGGAATCCACGAAAAGCGCACAGTTTGAGCAATTTTGAACAGTTTCCTGAGCCCAACATACCGACAATTGGTTCTTGAAGGTGAACCATGCCAACATCGGCTTACCCGAAACTCTCTAGTGGATTAGTTCTTTGCATCGACGATAACCAAGACATGCTGGAATGTGAAAAGGCATTTCTCGAAACCTTCGGGTATACCGTTCTAACTGCGCCCAGCGGCGGGAGGGCACTGGAACTGGCTTCCGTCTATTCAGTTGATGTTGTAATCGTCGACTATTTTATGCCCGACATGAACGGGCCAGAAGTTGCAATCGAAATGAGACGGCTCAGCCCGCAAGTGCCAATCATCATGCTTTCCGCAGCACGGGATGTTCCCGAGCATGACTTGCAGCTGGTAGACGCTTTCATAGTTAAGGATCGTTTGGCCAGCCAGTTGTTGCCCATCATCGCACAATTGCAGGGATGCAGATCGGTCGCTCCATGTTCGTATAACGCATGACGGCGGAGAGAAATCTGCCCATAAAGCTGGCGGACTGCTTTGCCGGTTGTCGCTTGACTTTAGAGGGTCCCATGAAAAGACAATTCCTGCATCTCTCCGCTTATTCTTGCGACAAATGCGCAGGCCCGGTAGTGGCGGGCTCAATCGCCGTCCGCGAGAATGAAATCTCGAAAGAGACCGACATCCGGGAATTGGGAGCGATTTGCCTCTCGTGCGGCTATCGGCAAAGTAAGGCAACCGAACCCGGCTGCACTCGCAGCTTCCCGCCTATGCAGTGGGAGGTCAGTGAACGAATTCGGCGCGAGGGTTGATCCGACTGAGCCGCATTGAACTTGACCTTGCAAAAGAGGGCGAGTTCACGAAAGGAGAGCTCGATGCCAGAAGCAGTGCAAGTCGGTACGATTCTGATGTCCGAATGGCCGCAACTCTTTGAATTGGAGACTGCGTCTTACTCGGGACCGTGGAGCGTGGTCAAAGGCCTCGATGGCTTTGCGATCGATCGCAAAATTCGTGCCGCTGGCTGGAGTTTCTTTTTTATCGCGTCGGAAGTAAAGGTGATGTTTCTCGGCGCGCCCGGGACGAAGAAAATGCAGCACGCAGTGAATCGAATTCTAGGCAAGGTGACCGAGCAACACTTTAATGCCATCGAGGTAACTGGAATTGTTACCAAGACTTTTCTGGGTCTGCGTTATGCCGTCGTTTCAGCGCATCCGCGTCATGTGCAAGAGAACTGCTACCTGCATGGCCCCGAAGTTCGGCGATTGTTAATGTCTGGTCAGAATGTTAGGGTGCCGTCCCGAATCTTTCGCCAGACTTCTTGCGAAAAGGGCTCGTCGTTCCCTTCGGTTGCTGATTGAGAAGTTTCCGCCTGGCCACCGCCCGCCGCTTCTCGTGACCTGCCCGGACGTCGCAGATGTGCTGGCATTTCCGATCTTGACCTGCTGTTCTGATGCTTCGACAGCTTCCCATTTAGAATGAAGTGAACGGTCGCCAAGAGAAAATGCGGCCCGTCCGATTTGACTACGAGCGCATCCACGGACTCTAAAGTGCTTGCGGGTAATTCCAAGTCGTCGGCCAGCATGATAATGGGTACCTCCGGCCGCACTTGCTTGATCTCGTTGGCGATGGCCGCTCCCTCCATCAGGCCCAAGCAGTGCTCGATGACAACTGCATCCACCGGCCGCGACATAAACAGCTGCAGACCACCAGAGCCAGTCGTGGCAGTTGCCAGTTCGTAACCGTGCTCCCTTAACAAACTTAGTTGATCCGGATCCCGATGTATGCAGAGTAGAGTGCTCGCGGCCATGGGAATTAGATATATAGGTTGGCGTCCGACAATGCTGTTCAAAAGTGCTCAGTGGAGTAAGCTGCTTCGATCACCGGTGGTGCAGGAGATGTGCACGAACCATTGCGGATTCCGCGAGCCGCGCGGTTTGAGCAGCTCTCTATACTGGTCAATTTTGACCAGTCCTCAAGCGCTCTTTCGTTGAATACTGTTGAATACTAACGACAAGCGGATTCCACTCAGACGAACACATACAAACCCAATTCTGCGGAACTCGTCTGCAAAACCAGCTTCTGTCAATACCTGTACTCAAGAAAAGTGAGGAGCAATGTCACTAACAATCGCCGCCCTCCCGGATGGACTGTTGCAAGTCGTCCCCTCACGCTCCGCTCTACGGACGGTTTCGGCGCCTCGCCCAAGATTGCACTCAAAGCTATCGCTGCCGAGTCGAATCGCTGTGATCGGAAATTATCTTCCGCGACAATGTGGAATTGCCACCTTTACCACCGACCTCTGCGCGGCCATATCTGCAGAGTACGGAACCGCTCGATTGTTGGCGCTACCGGTCAACGACACTGAACAAGGATATGACTATCCCCCGCGGGTGCGATGGTCGCTAGCCCAGGACGACGTCAAGTCGTATCAGGACGCGGCTGAATTCCTGAACTTCAACAACATCGACATGGTGTGCCTGCAGCACGAGTATGGAATCTTCGGCGGCCAGGCCGGCAGCCATATTCTGCATCTCTTACGCGCCTTGAAGATGCCTCTCGTGACTACTCTACACACCGTTCTGCGTGAGCCTGACCCTAACCAGTCGGCGGTCATGGAAGAAATCGCCGAGCTCTCGGATCGTCTCATTGTCATGAGCCAGCTCTCCTCCCAGTTCTTGCAGGAAATCTTCAGGGTGCCGGGCGATAAGATCGACATGGTTCCGCACGGAGTTCCAGACCTGCCCTTTCTCGATCCTAACTTCTACAAAGACCGCTTTGGCGTGGAAGGAAAGGCCGTTCTACTTACCTTCGGCCTGCTCTCGCCAAACAAGGGAATCGAAAACGTCATTCAAGCGCTGCCGCGGATTTTGGCG
Organism: uncultured Acidobacteriaceae bacterium; assembly: GCA_963696275.1. GTDB lineage: Bacteria > Acidobacteriota > Terriglobia > Terriglobales > Acidobacteriaceae > Acidiflorens. Next base: position 248,560 of record CAVOJQ010000002.1, read on the forward strand.
AGACACAAGAACGTTATGTACATCGTCGCCGGCGCGACCCACCCCCATATTCTCCGTCGTGAGGGAGACAAGTATCGAGTCAGCTTGCAGGCATTGGCGAAAAAAGTAGGCGTGGAATCGCAAGTGATCTTCTACGACCGCTTCGTCAGCCCCGAAGAAATGGCCGAGTTCATTGGCGCCGCTGATATCTACATTACCCCTTACCAGACTGAGGCGCAGGTGGTTTCCGGGACGCTCGCGTATGCATTAGGTGCGGGCAAGGCTATTATCTCAACTCCTTATTGGCACGCGATTGAGTTGCTGGACGGCCGTCGCGGCGCGTTGGTCCCGTTCCAAGACCCGGACGCTATAGCCCACAAGACGATCGAACTCTTGGATACTCCCGCCATTCGCCACGCCATGCGGAAGCGCGCCTATATTTTTGCCAGAGACATGGTATGGAAAAGAGTCGCGCAGGGTTACATGGAGAGTTTCGCGCGAGTGCGCAGCGACCGCATGGACACTCCTCGCGTTCAGTTCTCGGCGCGCGCTACTCCCAAAGCTCTCGATCAGCTGCCGGAACTGAACCTGGATCATGTCAAAGCACTGACCGATGATACCGGGATTCTGCAGCACGCAATCTTCACCGTCCCCAATCGAGGCGAAGGTCATACGACCGACGACAACGCGCGCGCACTGATTTTCATGGCGATGCTGGAGGGTCCGGCTAGCTCTAGTGCCAGTGCTAAAGATAAACACGAGCGAGCGAAAGCCGATGTACTGGCTGCCGATTTCTCTGCTCGCTATCTGTCATTCCTCGAACATGCGTTGAATCCAGCGAACGGCAGGTTGCGAAATTTCCTGGGCTATGATCGCCAGTGGAATGAACCCGTAGGTTCGGAAGACTGCCATGGCCGTACATTGTGGAGCCTTGGCACCGTCCTTGGCCGATCCAACAATCAAGGATTGAGAAGCGCAGCCGGGCGTCTGTTCGAGTTTTCACTCCCTGCTGCTGTGGAATTTTATAGTCCTCGCGCCTCGGCCTACACACTTCTCGGGATTCAGGAATACCTCAATGCATTTCCTGGAGACCGCGATGCTCAGAAAATCAGATCTGTGCTGAGCCGCCGCTTGCTCGAAATGTTTGAGTCCATCCGCAGACCGGATTGGAAGTGGTTCGAGAACGTGGTCGCCTACGGCAATGCGAGATTGCCTCAAGCTCTGCTCGTCGTGGGCTCAGCCTGCTCGGATGATCGCATGGTCGCCGACGGCCTCGAAGCGCTGGATTGGCTCATGAAAGCACAGCAGTGCGAAACCAACCACCACTTTGTACCCATCGGGTCACAGGGCTTTTATCACCAGAATGGCGAAAAGGCGCGCTTCGATCAACAGCCGATTGAGGCTGCTGGCGCAGTATCTGCGTGCCTCGAAGCTTTCCGTGCAACCGGTGACCGCCGCTGGCACCGCGAAGCCTGGTCGGCTTTCAACTGGTTCCTTGGCGACAACGATCTGCAGCTTCCTCTTTATGACTCCGTCACCGGCGGCTGCCGTGACGGGTTGCATCCCGAACGTGCCAATCAGAACCAGGGAGCCGAATCAACGCTATCCTTTCTGACCGCTCTCCTGGAAATGCGCGCGGCCTCTGAGCCTCTACCTGAAAGGCTGGCACCTGAAAGCCTGAAAGAGCCCTCATGACGACTCCTGAAACAACCCTTGTCAATGTCGAACACCCGCACTACCCGTCGTTGCTTTTGCGGCACCCGGGCAATCCCATCCTCACGCGCAAGGATTGGCCGTACTCCATCAACAGTGTGTTCAACGCCGGTGCGACCCTGTTGACCGATGGGACCACTCTGCTCCTCTGCCGGGTCGAAGACCGGCGTGGCTTGTCGCATCTGTGTGCCGCTCGCTCTAAAAACGGCGTCGATGGGTGGCAGATTGATCGTGAACCCACATTGATGCCCAACCCAAAAGACTATCCGGAAGAAATCTGGGGCATTGAGGATCCGCGCATCACCTTCGTACCCGAGTTACAGCAGTACGTGGTCACTTACACTTCCTATTCGCGCGGCGGTCCCGGCGTGTCACTGGCTCTGACCAAGGATTTTCGGAGCTTCGAGCGCTACGGCGTCATCATGCCCCCTGACGACAAAGACACAGCGCTTTTGCCTCGGAGAATCAACGGCTGTTGGGCGCTCATTCATCGTCCGATGACGGCGCTGGGAGCGCACATGTGGATTTCCTACTCTCCCGACCTGCGTTACTGGGGCCGTCACAGGCTCATGCTGGAGGCACGCCGCGGCGCCTGGTGGGACGCCAACAAGATTGGCTTATCGCCGCCGCCCATTGAGACCGACAGAGGCTGGCTCGTGTTCTATCACGGAGTGCGCCACACGCCCTCAGGCTGTCTGTATCGCTTAGGATTGGCCCTGTTTGACATTGAGAATCCGGAAAAATGTTTGCGGCGCGGGGACTCGTGGATCTTCGGGCCCGAGGCCTCCTACGAGCGCCACGGCGACGTTGACGATGTGGTGTTCCCGTGCGGATATACGATGGACCCCGACGGCGACACAATCAACATCTATTACGGGGCGGCTGATTGCGCCATTGCTCTAGCCCGGGCCAGCGTGCGTTCTTTACTGGATTGGCTGGATGCCAATGGAAGTTGCGAGCGCCGGAATCGCGCCGAGGATTGAGGATTGACCATAGATGAACTCCCTTCTCTCTCTCTTCCAGTTTGCGATCGGCTGCCATCACCGCCAACTCAGCGGCGTATTCACGATCAACAAACTGACCTACCAGGTCTGCTTGAATTGCGGACAAGAATTCGAATATTCATGGACATTGATGCATTCTGTACAATCACGCGTTGCCAGCCGTCCGCCCGTGCGGCGGAACGATACCGTGCCGGACGAACCACAGGTGAGGTGATCCGTGGCGGCCGAGCCGCGGCAAACTTATTCGCCGCATGTGAGCTATCTTGCTCAGACGCGCAAGTCCGCACCTGTCATCCTCTACTCTCCTGAGTGTGTAGACAGAGCCACGAACGCTGATTCGTAGCTTTGATTCCTGGTTCGCTGCCAATCGTGCCCTGACAGGTCACGGCTAAGCGACCACATCCAGCCAATCGGCATTGTCCATCCGTACGTAGGCCGCGAAACCATGCGGTGAGACGCGATCTGACCTAAATTAGGTCTCGCACATCGAAGTACGGCAATGCCTCCAGGCGGATGTGAGGCGTTAGCCGGGGAAACAAGAAAGGTCAAAGATCATGCCTCTAATTCAACTCCTGGAAGTCCTGATCGTTGTGGGCGTTCTCCTGTGGCTGGTGAATCGATTCATCCCCATGCAGGGGACCATCAAGTCAATTTTCAACGGCATCGTGGTCATTGCCGTGGTTCTGTGGATCCTGAACGTCACTGGCCTCCTCCATTCTCTTCCCAATATCCACCTTGGGAAAGGATGACGACCCGGTAGGCGATCGGTTCACGGAACGCCCGTCAGCTAACGCATCAGTTACCTAAACCGGCAGACATCTGCCCCAAGGAGATTACTTTGAAGACCAAGCTTTTGTTAACCATCGGAATCACCCTCAGTTTGAGCGCATTCGCTCAAACGAATCATCCAACACCGGTGGCCATCGAGCCCACCAACTCGACACCGACCTTCCAGGTCAACGTCGTGAGCCGCAGCGTGCAGGCCGTCAACTACGAACATCGCAGTGGAGCCTCCAGGCTCGACTTCGCCGGGACGGACTTGATGCCTTCAGCGAACGGTGAGGCGAAGGTGAATAGCAGGCGCGGATCCATCGAGATTGACGCGGAACTGAACGACCTGCGCCCACCGACGACCTTCGGCAACGAGTATCTGACCTACGTATTGTGGGCGATTTCCCCCGAAGGCCGCGCCGTAAATCTTGGGGAAGTATTACTGGGCGACAACCACCGCAGTAAGTTGCGCGTTACCACTGACCTTCAGGCTTTCGCTCTGATCGTTACCGCGGAACCTTATTACGCAGTGCGCCAGCCGAGTAATGCGGTTGTGCTTGAGAATGTGGTCCGCGACTCCACCAAGGGAACCACAGAATCTGTAAACGCAAAGTACGAACTGATGGAGCGCGGCGGCTACATTCCCACCGGCTACAAGTTCGACCCCGTGGTTCTGAATGCCAGGTTGCCGCTCGAATTCTTCGAGGCGCGGAACGCGCTGCGCATCGCGCAATCCGAGGGAGCCGAGCAGTACGCCAGCGACAGTTATCAACGTGCTGTCCAGTTGATGAATAACGCAGATGAATATGCCACTAGCAAACACATCGACATGAAGCCACTGGTCGCGGTTTCTCGCGAAGCCGTGCAGACTTCCGAAGATGCCCGCGAAATCGCAGTCAAGAAACTGGACGAGATACGCCTGGCTAACGAACGCCAGGCATCAGCGGACAATCTGGCGGTGTCGCAGGGTCAGGCTGATAAGGCGATTCGGCAGAAAGACCAAGCCCAATCCGACGCGGCGACGGCTCTAGCCGCAAAGGCTCAAGCGGACGTTGATGCCGCCAAGGCTCGCGCCGATGCTGCCGCTGCACAAACTGCAACTGCGCAGGCTCAGGCAGACATGGCGAACAGCGAGGCCTCGTCAGCCAACGCAGTCTCCGCCGCGCAGGCTGATGCCGAGCAATCTCGCTTAGCCGCGCAGCAAGCACAGCAAGGCCAGCAACAAGCCGAAACCGACAAGGCCGCTATGCGCCTGAAATTGTCGGAGCAGCTGAATTCCATTCTTCAGACGCGGGATAGCGCTCGCGGTCTCATCGTCAGCATGTCCGATGTTTTATTTGACACCGGAAAATACTCGTTGAAACCAGGTGCGCGGGAGAAACTGGCGAAAGTCGCCGGCATTCTGCTCGCTTATCCCGGACTCGACATTGCCGTCGGTGGCTACACCGACAATGTCGGCAGTGACGCGATGAACCAGACTTTGTCTGAAAATCGCGCCGGATCGGTACGCGATTACCTGGTGCAGGAGGGCGTAGCGACAGGTTCGGTTTCAGCCAGGGGCTTCGGCAACACGTTGCCCGTTGCTTCAAACGATGACTCTTCCGGACGGCAGCAGAACCGGAGAGTTGAACTTCTCGTGTCCGGCGAAGCCATAGGAAGCCCGGTTAACGCGACCACGGGAAGCTTGCAGTAACAGCTAAGCACGCGACGAATCGATAATGGAGGCAACACTTATGAAACTTGCAAAGTGGTTCAAAACGCGAACAATCTGTTTTCTGTCCCTGGCTTTTCTGATAGTGGCCATTCCGGCCACCTCGTTGGCGCAGTTCGGCATGTCGATCATGATCGCCCCGCCCGCGCTACCCGTGTACACACAGCCCATGTGCCCCTCCGCCGGTTATTTGTGGACGCCCGGCTACTGGGGTAATGGCGATGAAGGCTATTTCTGGGTGCCGGGTACGTGGGTCGAACCGCCCATGGTTGGCTTGCTCTGGACCCCCGGTTATTGGGGTTGGGGTGGCAACGCCTTCGCCTGGAATGAAGGTTACTGGGGTCAAAATGTCGGCTTCTACGGTGGCGTCAACTATGGCTTCGGCTACGGTGGTGTCGGCTATGGAGGCGGATATTGGAATAACGGAGCCTTCTTCTACAACCGCTCGGTGAGTAACGTCAACGTCACGAACATCACCAATGTTTATGAAAAGACCGTAGTCAACGAAACCGCTGTGAACCATGTCAGCTATAACGGCGGCCAGGGTGGAATTAACGCTCGACCGACCGCCACAGAAGAGACTGCGATGCACGAGCACCACACGTCCGCGACCGCGATGCAAACCGCGCATGTGCACGCTGCCAGTACCAACCACGCGCTCTTGGCGTCCGTGAACCAAGGCCGCCCCGCCATCGCCGCAACTGCGAAGCCTGGGGAGTTTAGCGGTTCTGGCGTGGTCGCGGCCAAAGAGGCGGGAGCACCTTACAAGGCACCCGAAGCCAAGGCCACCGAGAATAAGGCAGCTGAGAATAAAGCAGCTGAGAGCAAGGCCTCCGAAAACAAGGCAGCTGAGGACAAAGCGGCCGAGAACAAGGCGTCCGAAGACAAGGCAGCTGAGAACAAAGCCGCCGAGAGCAAGGCGTCCGAAGACAAGGCTGCTGAGAACAAAGCGGCCGAGAGCAAGGCGTCCGAAGACAAGGCTGCTGAGAACAAAGCGGCCACCACTCGCTCGAATGAGAACAAGGCGTCCGAGAAGCAAGCCGCCACCACTCGCTCGAATGAGAACAAGGCGTCCGAGAAACAAGCTGCCGCCACTCGTTCGAATGAGAACAAGGCGTCAGAAAAACAAGCTGCCGCCACTCGTTCGAATGAGAACAAGGCGTCCGAGAAACAAGCTGCCGCCACTCGTTCGAATGAGAACAAGGCGTCCGAGAAACAAGCTGCCGCCACTCGTTCGAATGAGAACAAGGCGTCCGAAAAACAAGCTGCCGCCACTCGTTCGAATGAGAACAAGGCGTCCGAGAAACAAGCTGCCGCCACTCGCTCGAATGAGAACAAGGCGTCAGAAAAACAAGCTGCTACCACTCGCTCGAATGAGAACAAGGCCGCTCATGCGCAGCCTGCGCCCCATGCGCAACCCGCCGCTCATGCGCAGCCCGCACCTCATGCGCAGCCTGTAGCTCATGCGCAGCCTGCACCTCATCCACAGGCTGCACCTCGGCCGGCGACTCACCCCGAAAGCGCTCCTGAGAAAAAATCCCCCGGAGGCAAAGAAGAGCCGCGTCAGTAGCAGATTGACTGCGCCGTAACTGCGTCACGTCCTTTGAGGTATAGAAAAGTCGATGAACTCTCACATTGGTGCGGGTCCACTCCATGGGCCCGCACCATTTTCTGTCTCGCGGTACGCAAGGCGATCGAAGTGATGTCCCGCGGGCGTGGAGATGCGATCCACCTCTTTTTCATCATCGCTAACCTTCCCCACAAGGGGCGCCAAACGATTCTTTTCTTCACATTAGAGCAGTTTTGACCAGCAACAAACCATCGGAATAGCTATAAACAACACTGGCGCTTCCTCTTTGTTGCTTCCGGTGCGCATCTTCAAGAATCGTAGCCGCGCTGGAAGCAGCGCGGTAGTTAGAGCCCCTCAGTGAGGGGAATAGGAGCAGAACATGCTTGGAACTATATTGATCGTGATCCTGATCTTAGCTCTCTTTGGCGCACTGCCAAGATGGTCCCATAGCCGAAACTGGGGTTATGCCCCAACCGGCGGGTTAGGTCTCATCCTTTGCATCGTGGTCATCCTCCTGGTTCTCGGTCGCATTTGACCGTGCCCCAGCCGGCAATCTCGTCAGGCCTCAGAGCGCAGGCTTGGTGCGCGCTTTCTGTCCGCGCACTGGCACTTCTTCTCGTCGTGCTCATGTGCTGCGGCAGTTCGTTCGCATACTCCGTTCTGACGCACGAGGAGATCGTGGACCTGCTCTGGGCCGACGAAATCCGCCCGCTGTTGCTCAAGCGCTACCCCGGCCTGTCAGAAGACCAGATCAAGGAGGCGCATGCCTGCGCTTACGGAGGCGCCGTCATCCAGGATCTGGGTTATTACCCGTTCGGCAGCACCGAATTCAGCGACCTGGTGCACTACGTTCGCAGTGGAGATTTTGTTCGCGAACTGTTACTGGAGAGCGCCGACGTCGATGAGTATGCCTTCGCTCTGGGCGCGCTGGCGCACTATGCGTCGGACATTACCGGGCACCCGGCAGTCAACCAGTCGGTGGCCATCGAGTATCCAAAGTTAGAGGCAAAATACGGCAAGTCGGTGGTGTATGCCGAGGACAAAACAGCGCACCTGAAAACCGAGTTCGGCTTCGACACGCTGCAGGTGACGAAAAATCGTTATGCCTCGCAACAGTACCACGACTTCATCGGATTTAAGGTGTCAAAGCCCCTGCTGGAGCGCGTCTTCCCGGCCGTCTACGGATTGGAGTTGAAGGACGTGCTTGCGCATGAAGATCTCGCCATCGGCTCGTATCGTTTCGCCGTCAGCCGACTGATACCGGAAATGACCCAGGTCGCGCTCCAGACCCGCAAGAAAGACATGATGCGTGAGCAACCCGATTTCGCAAAACAAAAGTTCCTCTACCGGCTTTCGCGCTCCGACTATGAAAAGGAGTGGGGGAAAGACTACACCCAGCCCGGATTCGGAACCCGGGTCCTCTCAACGCTCTTGCGCTACATGCCGAGAATTGGTCCCTTCAAGGGTCTGGGCTTCAAGAACCCGACTCCGCAGACCGAAGACCTCTATTTCAAAAGTATCAATCTGACGGTTGATCAATACCGGGCCTTTCTCCACGCCGTGGGCACTGACTCGGTCCTTCTTCCCAATCGTGATCTTGATAGCGGTCAACCGACCGAGGCAGCGGAATACTCGCTCGCCGACGACACCTACGCAAAACTGCTAGGGCAGCTCTCGAGTCACAAGTTTGACGAAACAACTCCGGAATTGCGCGCCAACATCCTCAATTTTTATTCCGACCTCTCGCTATCGATTGAGACGAAGAAGGATCAAGGCCGCTGGCAAGGCGTGCTGACTGCGCTCGAGCAATTGAAGTCCGTAGCGCCGGTCCCGACGATGGCGGCCAGCCCTGCGCAATAATCTGCCGCGCCACAGTTCCTCTCGCGTCTTCTCATGAGGCATCTTGATCGACCTGCAAAAAACTCTGCGGCCTCACGGGGCGGTTATCGCTTACTACTACCTTCTTCCGCGGTTTCGGCTGCGGAGAGCTTCCGATCCCGGTGTGGCTCCGTACGCGGGGCACCCGTGTGCAGTTCGCACACTTCTCCGACGGCTGCACCGCAAGTATTGCAAGGCACGGACAGGATCTGCTTCGGGGTGAGTTCTCGGGTCTTCACACCATAAGAATGCGACGCTTGCATTAGGAAAAGATGTTCAATATTGCACATTTTCTAATACATTAACGAAAGCGGGCAGCTTCGACCTTGGTCCAACACAGCTTTTCCCACATTGTGAGCACTATTGAACATCTTTGGTAATCACGATTCTGTGAGAATTCTGAAGAGTGTAGGTGTACACGCGGGGAAAGTCCCTATGGCGTTATCAACCACGTTAGCCAAGAGAAAGCTCGACCTCGACCCGAAGAGCTTCCTTGCCACTATCGGCGTGGGTAAGAAGGAAGTGGTTTTTGCCCAGAAACAAACGATCTTCACCCAAGGAGATGCGGCAGACTCCATCTTCTATATCCAGGAAGGCAAGGTTCGACTGACGGTTGTATCCAAAGCGGGCAAGGAAGCAACCTTGGGCATATTGAGCGAGGGAGAGTTTTTCGGCGAAGGTAGCTTGGCGGGACAGGCTTTGCGTATGGGGTCGGCAACCGCCATGACGGACTGCGAACTTCTTCGCATCGACAGGAAAGCCATGATGGAAGCGCTCCATCGGGAACATGAGTTTTCCGACATGTTCGTGGCCTATTTGCTGGCACGCAACATCCGCTATGAAGAGGACTTAGTGGACCAACTCTTCAATTCCAGCGAAAAAAGACTGGCCCGGATTCTGCTCTTGCTGGCTCATTTCGGCAAGGAAGGCGTGCCCGAAACGGTCATCCCCAAGATCAGTCAGGAGACGCTCGCCGACATGATAGGCACAACCCGTTCCCGCGTCAGTTTCTTCATGAATCGGTTCAGAAAGTTAGGCTTTGTCGACTACGGCGAGAGCGGGCTGAAAGTTCATAGCTCGCTTCTGAATATCGTACTTCACGACTAGCTCACTGCTGAGCTCTTTAAACACCCCTAAAAGAAATTGCCATCACACTTTTCGGGCGGACCTTCGGGCATCGACATCGCTCCCAATCGAGCGAGGGATGACGTCATTCCGCGGAATCCTTCTGGCGCGTGGCCTTGACTCCCGACAGAATCCCGATCCCCAACAGAACAACCGCTCCCACAACAATCCAGTGCGCCGGCATATGCACCAGGTGCGCGGCGTAAATTAATCCGCCGATTAAGATGGCAAACCCAATCGAGTAAAGTCCAAATGACATAGCCTCTCCTTGTCGAGCACGCCGTGGCCGCTGACCGCCCGGAGAAATCGATCTGCGGGTTTTTGTTAAAGAGCAGCCCGCAACGCGACTGCCCTCCCTCCTCCGCCACACGTCAACTCCGTTATGGGTTTTCTATAGAGATGGTGACGAACTGGCTTTCTGATCTTTAACCTGCACATCATTGACCACTTGCTGAACGTTCGGCACTCCGTTCGCTACCTTTTCGGCCCGCGTCCTCTTGTCTTGCGAGTTCACCTCTCCGCTGAGCGTCACTACCCCGCTCTTCACTTGGTATTTCACAGTATCGTGCATCTGATTTTGGATCAGAGCCGCGTCCAGATTCTGCTCGATGCCTTCATCCAGGTCGGAGTTCACGGTCTTGGCATCTTTTTCTCCGCCCACGGGAATCACCGCAATCTGATCAGCCACAACCTGGTTGCCTGCCAACGACTTTGCCAGCGCGTCGGCTTGCGACTTGGCACTGTCAGTGGCAACCTGCCCGCCGAGAGTCACGACGCCCTTGTCGCGGTCCTGACTGACAGAGACGCTCTTGAGGCCTGCATCGTCGAGCGACTTTCGAATACTGTCGGAAACCTCGGGGGACTTTACAACCGTGGTTGAGCATCCGGCCATAATTCCGGCGGTGAGCAACGCCAGCCCGGTAAAGAATACTTGAGTGGTTTTCATGTTTTTTCCTTTGATCGTACCTAGTACCTAGATTGAATCCGTGAGAATCGGCACCATCTGCCTGTGGAGACAGGCTATAGATTCGCTCACTCGCTTCTCCAATGCTGTACACAATCGCTCACATTTGTGACGAGGCGCGTTTCGGCGCCCGCGTCTCTTTGAATGCCGGAGCACTGATTTAGAAAGCGATCAATTCTGACCAGTCTTCTGACGCCAAAGGTTCGATACTGGCAACTCACAAGTTTCTGACGCCGGAGTGGACTCCGCGAACAAAGTTGGTTTTGTGGAAATTCCGGTGCATGGAGGTTTCGATGAATCTGAATCTTATGGACCCTAAGCTGTGGGTGCTCGCCGCCGCGGTGATTGTGATCATCGCAGTCCTTGTCTTGCTGTACATGAGAAAACGCAGGAATACAACCGCAGACCTGCGGAAGAAATTTGGGCCCGAGTACGATCGCGCCGTGCTGGTGCATGGGGCAGGACGGAAAGCAGAAGCGAAATTGGAGGATCGCGAGAAGCGGGTTGAAAAGCTCAACATTCGCGATCTTGATCCCATCGAACACGAACGCTTCTCCAAACGCTGGGAGGCCGTGCAGTCTCGTTTTGTTGACTCCCCCAAGGGCGCGGTCACCGAAGCCGATGACCTCTTATCCTCTTTAATGAAAGCTCGCGGTTATCCTGTATCCGATTTCGATCAACGCGCCGCTGACATTTCTGTCGACCATCCCCGAGTCGTGGAGAACTATCGGTCTGCCCATGAGATTGCGCTGCGAGTTGGAAAAGATGAAGCAACTACTGAAGAGTTGAGAACGGCGATGATCCATTACCGTTCTTTGTTTGACGAACTGGTGCAGTTGCCAGCGAGCGTTGAACGGAAAGAAGTGGCGTAATGGCTGAACACAAGACAATAGACGGGGTGCTTACGGATGCCGACTTGGCGGCCTACGGCATCCCGCCGAAGCAGTCCGTGGAACTGGCAAGAGTGAAAAACCCCGTAACAAGAATGAGAAGAAAGGACAAAATGATGAAACCAAGCACGCAAGACCGAACCGAAGGCAAACTCCATGAAGTGAAAGGGAAGATTAAGGAAGAGGTCGGCAAGGCGACAAACGATCCCGATTTGGAAGTCTCAGGAGAAGCGGAAAAGAACGCCGGCAAAGTGCAAAATTGGGTCGGCCACGTTGAAAAAGCCGTCGGAGAATAACGACGCATCAGCCCTCGCTCGCAACAACACACAGGAGAGAACAATGCCACAAACTATAGCGGAGAGAACAGCTGCAAGTATTGGCGAATCGGCTCGACAGGCGTCGCAAGCTAGCAGTGCCATTGCCGAGGCGATCGAGGATGGAGTGGGAGTCATGAGGCGCGCCGCCAAGCAGGGCGGCGATGCGGCGGAAGAGATCCTGAACGACACAACCGAGCGTCTCCATCGTCACCTTCTATTGACTGTTGCCACGACGTTTGCCGTAGGGGTCACCGCAGGAACATTGATCGGCTGGATGATGAAGCGAACGTAAATGGACGATTTTCTGAAACCCGATTCAACGGCAATTGCTGAAGGTCAATCACTTGGCTCTTTGCCCTCCGGAAGCTGCGCTAGAATAAGGGACCTAGGCTTTACGCGGTCCAAGCACATTAAAATGTATGGCGAACGGTTTGAGATAGTTTCTGATCCTTTTCGTGAGGGTGATTGCGTGGCGGTTCACGCAATCAGCGAAACTGATCCGGAGATACGGACTCTGCATCTTCCGACAACGATTCTGGTAGGTTCGGGGAATCGATTTCTGAAATGACCTGCGTTCGCGGCCAATCGACCTTATAGCTTTGGTGTCGTTTTTCGGACGGGAAATCAAAAAGGAGAACCACAATGACGACGACTGAGCAAAACAAGTGCGCGCACTTGCCATGCCGGTGCCTGGTGCAACCTGGCAATAAATACTGCGGTCAAGCCTGCAAAGAAGCAGGATCCAAGGAGGTCGAGATAGCGTGCCAGTGCGACCACCCAGCGTGCCCACTTACCGTCTGAAGAATAGGCCATCATCGGCGCAGACTCGCAGCGGGCATCTCTGGAAGAATCTCGTGCGGCAACGCGCCGCTCCATAGGCCGGCGTGTCTTTTGCGCGGACCCGGAACGTTATTCGTTTTGTCCTGCAGCACAGTGTCGCCGCCGCGATTGTTTCTTCTACTCGACGAATGTTCTGGCCGCGGCAGTTCGCGTCTTTGTCTCGTTCTAGGGCGGCCAGCAGTATTCTCGTTGATAAAAGAGGAGACGCATTCCCGAAGCTGGAACTGTTAGAGGATCAATCGTTGGCTACAACGCTGGAGAGCGCACCCCTTCCTGGTGCACATAGCGAATCACCTCCACCTCGGACATGGCAATTAGCCCTTCATCCACCATTTCATCCAGAGCCGGAAGCAATTTCTTAAGGTTCTCCTCGGTGTCGATCACGGACACCATAATCGGTCTATCTGAAGACCGCAGCAGATGCGCCTTGTGAATACGCGAGCTTGCTCCGTAACCCTCGATGCCCCGAAACACGGAGGCGCCCGCAATATCGAGTTCGCGGCACTTGATTACGATGGCCTCGTATAACGGCTTACCCTGCCATTTGTCATCCTCGCCAAAGTGAATCCGCAATAACTTGGCCTTTCCTTCGAGCTTCATAGCCGCGCCTCCTCCCGTCTCTCGGCTTTCTCATAGTTATGCGCATACTTGATGATGTCTACATCGGAGAGAACGACCAAGCCCTGCTGCACCATTTGATCGAGAATGGGCATGAACGCCTTCAGCTTTTCTTCCGTATCAACTATCGACAGCAGGATGGGACGATCGTGAGAGAGACTCAGCGCAGCGTCTTTGTGAATTCTGCGATTGGCGCCATAACCGAGAATTCCCCGATAAACCGTAACGCCGGCAATATCGTTAGACCGCAAGCCGTTGACGATGGCTTCATGCAGTGGCTTGCCGTTCCACTTGTCGTTTTCGCCGATGTAGATTCGCATCAGCTTGGCTTTGCCCTCACGTCTTAAGGCAGGCCTCTCGGGCTCAGTCTGGCTTTGTTTCCTTTCGGCAGGCTTGACGATTGTGGTGTCGTGCATCTCGATCAGTCCGGTGCCCGCCATCGCTTGCAGTTTGGGTAGCAGTTCGTTCACCTTTTCCGCGGTCTCGATGAACTCGATCTTGACAGGCAGACGGACGGCCAAGTCCACGAGACTCGTCGTGTGAAGGTGATGATCTGCCCCAAATCCAGCGATACCGCGCGTCACCGTCGCGCCTGACACACCATGAAAAAAGAGAAAATCCAGAATCGCGGCATAGGCGGCGCTCCCGTGGTACTGCTGGTCCTCAGCCACGTAAATGCCGACCTTCCTACCTGGCCCCGCTGTGAGCATGTTGCCCTCCTGAAATTACGGCTGTCTGTGTCGACGCTTCAGCTTTCACGAGATTGCCCTCCCCGCTATCACGCCTCCCCAAACCGCGACAAATCCAAAAACCACACTGGTTGCCACATAGAGAAGCCCCAGTCCGACTTGGCCATCCTGGATCGACCGCAGCGTCTCATACTCAAAGCTGGAAAAGGTCGTGTAGCCTCCGATGAAGCCAATTGGGATTAGGTATCGCCAGTTCGGGCTCCAGTGAGTTCTTGCGGTCAACAAGGCAAAGACCAAGCCAATCAGAAACGAGCCGGTAATATTAATGACGAGCGTTCCATAGGGAAAGCGAGTCCCCATTTTGCTGCCGATGTAGCTGCCCAGCCAAAAGCGCAGAATCGACCCCAAACCGCCTCCAATGCCAACCAATATATATTTCAGCAAGACGCTGTTCCTTTCTCCTTCATCTGCAGCTACCGATGTAGGAACAGGTCACACTCACGGGCATCATGTCACCTCACCGAAGTGTCTGAACTCCGTCCTACAAAGAGCCAACCCGCCCGACAGGTGCCAACCCATGGCGTCGACTGGCGGCTACGCCTCCATCACCCGAGCTAGTGGACCACCATCACTGGGCAGTGCGCGTATCTCAAAGCTCGCTCAGACACCGAACCCAACATCATCCGTGAAATCATGGATCGCCCGCGCCGGCCCAAAATGATGAGGTCAACGCCGTCCGCCTCCGCCCGGTGAATGATCTGTTCTGCCGGATGGCCCACCGCCATGTCGGTCTTCACGTTGAGGTCGCGTCCGCCGGCCCTTTCCATGATCTTCTTAAATCCCTCTTCAAAGTGTTCCTTCGCGTTGTCCAGCACCGCTTCCAATTCGACCGAAGTCGACGGTTCCGGGGGCCGCGCGACGGCAAAGATCAGTACTGTCGCATCCAGACACTCTGCCAGCGAGAAGGCCACATCCACTGCTTTTTCCGACTGCGAAGACCCGTCGTAGCCCACCAGCATCTTGCGAAAATACACGTTCTTTCGCTTTCCCGTCATGCTCCCTCCTCAGTTTGCGCTCTCGCTCACAGCTTGAGGCAACGCCGACTTTTCCTTTGCCTTAGGCGCCAGCAAGTGCCTCGGCATGAACCAGGCATTCGCAATCACCGTCGGAATCACGGCGCTGCCGATCACCGTGGCAACCAGGTAGGAATACTGCGCCTGGGTAATGACACCGTGATTCAGTCCGAACAGCGCAGAGATTGTCCCGAACGTCAGGCCGGTAGACATCATCAACGTGAAGTACGGCCCTTCTTCCTTCTTATAGTCAAATGCCTTCACCGTGGGGTACAAGGGAATTATCTTCGACAGCATCTTGGCGAAAAACAGCGCAGTGAACACGAGTGGCGCCGCGATCAAAGCAGGCACAGACACAAACGACCCCGCCCGAATGAAGTAAAACGGTGTGAGCAATCCGAACGTCAGGGTGCGCAGACGCCTTATCAGACTGTGGTCTTTTCCCACGGTTCCCGCCAGTACCATTCCTATGACGTAAGCTGGCAGGACTGCTTCGCTACCGGACCAAACCGCCAATCCTCCCATCGCGAACAGCAGGAAGAGCAGGTACTTGGCTTCGAGCTCGGAAACCCGTCCTCCATACTTCTTGAAGAATCGCGGTGTGAGAAAGGGGAGAATAGCGAAAACCACTACACTCACCCCTACGAAGACCAAGGTCTTCAGTGTGAACGGCGAGAAGATCAGCCCCAGAGCAATCACCGTTCCCAGATCGTTAACGAAACAGGCGGCCAGCACCGCCTTCCCAAAATCCGTAACGTTAAAACCCAGTTCCAGCATCACGGCATAGACTACCGCCACGGAAGTAGTCGAAAGGGCGACGCCCGCCAGCCAGCTCGATCGTCCCGACCAATGCAAGACATAGCGGGCAACGGCCGTGCACCCAAAAAACGGGCCGAAGAAACCCACCAGTCCGATGACTGTCGCCTCTTTCCATTTTGTCCGGAAGTTCTGAGGATCCAGTTCAGCCCCGGCCAGAAATGTAAGAACAATGGCTCCGGTGCCGGCGAGAAAACTGATCCAGCTTGTCTTCCCGCCAAGTTCGGCGTGCACGAACAGCGCACCGATCACCAACTGGGCCACCGTGCCGACGACAATTTCACTCAGCGCAGTCGAGATCCGGAGCCAGATGGCAACCAGCGTCGCAATCAAGGCGAGGCCGACCCAGACAGCGGCCATTACCCACACGTTCTCCATGAAGCGCCACCTCGACTGGTTTCTGCGGATCGTTGCCGGCACTATGATTCCGTGACAAAACAATCCGCTTGTCAGGAGTCATCAGCTGTTCCGGCTCAAGAATTGGGACAGCGGTTGGCGGTGAACTCCTTCACCGTGGTTAACAGCACAAGTACAGCAAAAGATGCCCGTCGAAGTCAACGGCATTCATCACTCCCCATCGATCACTGAATCTCACGCAATGTCGCGCCTGAGACAGATAGCGACAAAGCGTGAGCCCGGCGTAAATCCCGGATTCGGCTTGACGTTGGCCCATATTTCTGCAATTATCGAAACATGCCAATAGCATCCACCGAGAAGAACACCGAGCACGTGGCAAAGTACGCCGACATGCTTTCCGCGATGGGCACCGAACCACGCCTTCGAATCATGCAATTGCTGCTCTCCGCCCATCCCGACGGCTTGGTTGTCGGTGATATTCAGTCAGCGCTCGACATTCCGAACTCCACGCTTTCGCACCACTTGGAGAAATTGAAAAACGAAGGTCTTGTGAACGTACGCCGCGAAAGTACCTTTTTGCGCTACACGGCAGACACGGAGGCCCTCCAGCAACTTCTGCAATTCCTCTATGCCGAATGTTGTACTCGAAACAAAGCGGTCAATCCGCAAAATGTCATCCAGGTTTGTAAATAGGAGAGAGGCCACCGTGAGCAGCACCGAGATTAAGAACGTAGTGAAGGAAAAGTATGGCCAGGCAGCTTTGCGAGTGAAGACTGGAGGAAGTAGTTGCTGCGGAGCGACTGCGGCACGTGGGTTGGGTTGCGATCCGATCACCTCCAATCTGTACGACTCCTCCCAGGCGGGACAAGTTCCGGAGGAGGCCATGCTCGCCTCCTTAGGGTGTGGAAATCCAACCGCGTTGGCGAAACTGAACGCGGGGGAGGTCGTTGTCGATCTCGGCTCGGGCGGCGGTGTTGATGTCCTGCTTTCGGCGAAGCGGGTTGGACCCACTGGCAAGGCCTACGGTCTCGATATGACGGACGAGATGCTGGCGCTTGCCGATGAGAACAAGCGCAAAGCGGGCGCGGAGAATGTCGAGTTCCTGAAAGGCGAGATCGAGCATATCCCTCTGCCCGACAACTCGATCGACGTCATCATTTCGAATTGTGTGATCAACCTTTCGTCCGATAAAGACCGCGTATTGCGAGAGGCCTTCCGTGTGCTAAAGCCGGGTGGACGCATGGCGGTTTCTGATGTTGTTACCAGAGGCGCAATCGCGCCAGAAATCCGCCAAAGTGTGCTTCTGTGGGTCGGGTGTGTGGCAGGGGCGCTCGACGAGGGTGAGTACCGTACCAAGTTGGCTGCTGCTGGATTCGAACAGATCGAGATCGAGCCGACCAGAGTCTATCGCGTAGAGGATGCTCGCGAGTTTCTATCGGGACACGGTATCGACGTAGATGCCCTGGCTCCACAGGTCGACGGTAGATTCTTGAGTGCCTTCGTGAGAGCGGTGAAGCCGATAGCGAAGCAATCGTGCTGCTCACCCACTTGCTGCAACTGACGGCAAAGATGAAGCCCCATTACAACGTGTTGTTCCTCTGTACGGGAAACTCAGCGCGTTCGATCATGGCTGAGGGGATCATGAACTTCAAGGGACACCCACAATTCACCGCTTACAGCGCTGGCAGTCACCCGGCAGGACAAGTACGCCAAGAGGCATTACGGCAACTTGAAATCGCCCACATTCCGACGAGTGGCTTTTGCAGCAAGAGTTGGGCAGAATTCTCGAAGCCCGACGCACCCAAACTCGATTTCGTCTTCACCGTATGCGACAACGCCGCCAATGAGATTTGCCCAGTGTGGCCCGGACAGCCGACGACCGCCCATTGGGGTGTTCCTGATCCTGCCGCCGTCACTGGGTCACAGGAAGCCGTGCAAAAGGCTTTCCGAGATGCCTTCTTTCTGCTGGATCGCAGAATCAGCCTTTTCCTATCTCTTCCTCATGCCACGATAGACAGGCTTGCCCTGAAGAAGGAACTCGACAACATCGGCCGCCAATGAGATTCAGACTGCACGCTCGAATGACCGCAGAATTTGTAGGAACGGCATTCCTTCTCGCCGCCGTGGTCGGTTCTGGGATTATGGGTGAAAGACTCTCCGGTGGAAATGTCGCAATCGCCCTGCTCGCCAACACGATTGCTACGGGTGCTGCGCTCGTTGCCCTGATCCTCACGTTCGGCTCGGTATCCGGGGCGCACTTCAATCCGGCGGTCACTCTTGCGGATGCGTCCCAGCGCGGCATTCCGTGGCGTGAAGTGCCGGGATACTTGATCGCACAGATCGCCGGAGCTTATTTCGGCGTTGCCTGTGCTCACCTGATGTTTGGACTGCCGCTCTTTTCGCCGTCACGGCACGACCGCAGCGGAGTCCCGCAGGTTTTCAGCGAGTTCTTAGCGACTTTTGGTCTGCTTTCGGTTATCTGGGGCTGTTCTCGGTTGCGCTCGCCCGCTGCGCCGTTTGCGGTCGGCGCTTATATCACCGCCGCGTATTGGTTCACAGCATCAACGTCATTTGCTAATCCGGCTGTCTCACTCGCGAGGGCTGCGACGGACACCTTCAGCGGCATTCGCCCAATAGATGTTCCCGGCTTCATCGCAGCGCAGTTGTTCGGTGCAGCCGCGGCAACTGCGCTCTTCAGATGGCTAATCCCGGCGCTGTCTTCAGTTGCCCCAGACATCGTTGTCCCACACGTTTCAGAACGGCGATGACCCGCTGCGGAATCTGGTTGCACCCAGTACGATTGCCGTCGATGGCCGCGTGCCGCACACTAGCTTTCCCTCCCGTGGTGGTACAACAGCCTGCGGCGATACGCACGCCCGGAGCATGATGGGCTCGTCTGAGCCTGCCATGAAAACGTTCAGCAGTCGCACCCCAGCCTCGGTCATCTTCTCCATAGAGTCCTGCTGCTTGGTGTCGTGCCAAAGACATGCGACTGAACAGAACTCACTCTTCTTGCGTCTCGGAGAACTCCAATTCTGCAAGCTGAGCCTCGTCACTTAAGCGGACAACTTTCAGCTCATCGAAGAGTCTCTTAGCGAAGCAGGAGTTGCAAGCCACTTGAGTGCCATTCGGATGTCCCCCCCCGAAGATGGGGATGGCTGGCACTACATTGCCGAGGGAACGTGGGATTTGCTTGGTACTGACCCCTACGCGCCGATATTCGGCGTTCCCGCAAACGGGCGTATTCGGTTTGGTTGCGGGGGGTGGATTTGAACCACCGACTTTGGGTTATGAGTGCCACCATCAACAGAATCTAAAGACAATGCGCGGCGCAAAGAGTAACGCATTGTTCATAAAAAGAGCGAACCGTAATCCTGCCTGCCCCTTTGTTGCCCTCGTTCCAAACTCCTTTCTTTCGTCCTGCGTGACGGTAATAGTAAATGCGGGCTTTTCAGGACTCGGAGTCCGCAAGCCTCAGCTCAGAAAACCTGGCCGATTTTGACCTATCTATTCGAGCAAGAATGGGCCACATTGTACAAATCTGAGCCTGCCGAGATTTGCCTCAATTTCAACAGTACTCATCATCGGGCCCGATTGCACAGCATCGCGCTTATTCCGTACAACAGTGGAAGATAGACAATCGAGGCCGTCAGCAGCCGGCGCGCAGCAATTCTCGATCGTTCGAACACGAATTCCCATCCGAAGTATAGGAATCCTGTTCCCAGCAGTACCGCTGCACAATAAAAGATCATCGCGTCCCGTGCCGGAGATTGCATGATGCTGATAGCGACGAGAGCGAGGAGCGGCAGTAGAGTTTCCAGCATCACGACAGGAACTCTCACATTGCCCTTCGGGAGAACCAGATAGCCTGCGCGGTCGTAGTCTTCGCGGTACATCCATGCGATTGCCATGAAATGCGGAAACTGCCACAGAAAAAGCATGGCGTACAGGATCCCCGCCTCGATATTCAATCGCCCGGAGGCTGCCGCCCAACCAATGAGCGGCGGCACAGCACCCGGAAAAGCTCCGACGAGAACACACATTGGTGTTTTTCGCTTCAGCGGGGTGTACACGAACAGATAGGTCAATAGCGTCAAAGTTGCGAGCCCACTCGCAAGGAGGTTGACCGCTATCGCGAGATAGATGGCGCCCGCCGCCGCCAATGCTATTCCGAAAGCCAAGACTGCAAGAGGTCTCAGACGGCCGGCGGCGGCTGGACGACGGGCGGTTCGGCGCATTTGCGCGTCGAACTTTCGTTCGAGGAATTGGTTTAGCGTTCCGGTCCCACTCGCTACCAGCAACGTTCCGAGCAAAGTGTTGAATAGCCGTGCGAATGAAAACCGCCCATCACTTGCCGGAGCCAGATAAAACCCCACGAAGGTTGTGATCAGGATCAGGAAGTTCACTTCCGGCTTTGTGAGCGTCCAGTAGTCTGAGAGCAGCCTGGATCCCCCAAAATGGCGCTGTTGCACCGCAGCGGAGGACAACTCGGCAAGTGCGGACCGTTGTGACATCTCAGACCGCCTTCATCCTGTTCGGATCCGTGTGCTGTACCGCGATGCGTCGCGAGTCGAATTGCGGAATCGCAAGATCTTCGGATCGATGGGGCGAGAGTAAACGAGCGGTGAAGACTGCCCCTGATTAAATAGACGACTGTCACGCAAGTCCACATCAATGCACCGGCGCATTGCTGGTCCTCTAGGGCAGAGAGGCCAAAGGAGCGGGGGGACAACGACAAAAACACCGGGTAAACCACGCGATCGCAGAACACCAGAAATCCCGAAAGAATATCGCATGGCAAGGTAGCCAGAAACAGTTTTACGAGGCTTTCCGAGCCGGGACTTTAGTTGACGATGGCCTGAGTAGATCCGCGAGCCGCATATTCCGTAGCAGTTCCGCACGGACACGGTCGGCAACACCATTGACGATCTCGGCCCCGTCTTGGGCGGGGTCGATATGTACTCGGAACGGGCGTGTACCGAAGGGCATATCAACGATCTTCACGATAGCCGTCGCAACCTCCAGAACATCTGCATCCGCCGCCGCTGTCAACTCAAATCCTTTCATGATCTCCCTTGCCAGACTAGCAGTCGGTCCCGACTCATACTCTTTCAACCGCGCCTTGTCTTCCGGTGATCCCGCGTGGGCGAAATGATTCGTACCCGACGTGAACGCGCCGGGAACAATAATCGTGGTTTCAATGTTCCATCGTGCCAGTTCCCCCGCATAGCTGACTGCCAGGGCATCCATGC
The DNA here is from genome assembly GCA_963696275.1 of uncultured Acidobacteriaceae bacterium. Lineage (GTDB taxonomy): Bacteria > Acidobacteriota > Terriglobia > Terriglobales > Acidobacteriaceae > Acidiflorens. Next base: position 270,127 of record CAVOJQ010000002.1, read on the forward strand.
CAGCTTTGCCGGCAAAATATGGAGCCAGATAGGGCGGAGTTCCTCCGCGGCGGGTTAGAGAAACCGGATTGCCAATGGCGCAGTGGAAAGGATACTATGCCGGCCTTTAACGGAAACGTCGATCGGACGCTTATCATCGGAATATCCTCGCAAGTCCAGCCCGTGGGTCACCTTTTCTGGGCTAATCTTCAACTCGCGACTGAATCAGACGCGCTTATCAGCGGGCGATTCCCCGATTTGGCCGCGCCTTCTGTAAGTCGTGGGCCAAGCAGCGCAAACGTGCCCCGCACGATAAAAACATTGAGCAATATCGAGATCAACGATGCAGCGATCACCGTGCTGAAAACGTTCTCCGCCACCATCCCCGCAGACCGCGCGGCCTGAATCACCACGAACGAGAGCTCGCCAATCTGGGTTAGCCCCGCAGCCACAAGAATTGCTGTCTTCAGCGGATAACGGAAGAGCCACACGACCATGCTCCAGACCAGAAACTTGCCGAGGACAATGAGCAGCATCATCAGTCCGAGGAGCGGTAGGCTGTGGAATAGCACCGCGGGATCAATCAGCGTGCCGAGCGAAACGAAGAAGAGCGCCACGAAAGCATCCCGCAGGGTAACCAGTTGGGTGTGAGCATCATGAAGCTCGGGCAGGCTGCTGATGGATACACCGGCGAGAAACGCTCCAAGCGCGACCGAGAATCCGACTGCTCGTGCCAGCGCAGCCGTCCCGAGGCAAATGGCGATCGCAACCAGCAGGAGAAGTTCCGAGCTGCAGGTTCTCTTGATTCCCCGGAGAAAGGAAGGAATCACTTTTATGGCGAGATAGACCAGCGGAATCAACAACAGGACAGCCTTGCCGAGAACCCAGGCGGCCATCAGCAAGCCTCCGCGCTGGGCGCTGCCGAATACCGGAATCACCACCGTCATGCAGATCACAGCGAGATCTTCCACGAGAGTAATGGCGATCATTACGCGTCCGTAGGCGGTGGCCAGTCTTCCTGTATCGCTCAACAGTCGCGCGAGTACCATCGTGCTTGCCACTGAAATTGCCGCTCCTATCGCGAACCCTTCGCTGGTGCTCCATCCGAGGGACCTACCGGCGACGATCGCGACACCCAGCATGATCAGGATGCCGAGGGGGCCTCCGATGAGGGCAACCCATTTCACGCGCATCAGGTTCGGGACGGAGAACTCGACTCCAATCGAGAACATGAGCAGCACCACACCGACCTCGGCCAGCAATTCGAAGGTGTGTAGATCGGAAAGATGCGGACCCGGAGTGAACGGGCTGATCGCGATTCCTCCCAGGACGAAACCAATGATCAGGGGCAGCCGAAGACGCCACGCCACCAGGCCACCAAGTACGGCAGCCACGAATATGTATGTGAGATCACGAAAAAGTACGGGATTGGGTTCCATGTGAATGTCCTTGTCATCTAGTCTTCGGTTTGTACGAGGTCGGAGAAGAAGGCCTGTCCCGCCAGATCCAGCCGAACGTGCATAGGTGACATTTATCGCACGTCGCGTGAAAGAACTACCGCATCGGCTCCGGCGGGGAAACGGAGCTTCCCGGAAGTGTCGTTCACGGCCAGCCATACGGCCTCAGCCACATCGCTTTCCTTCGTAGTCAACGCCGGTCGCGCAAACTCCGCGAAAATTGGAGCGGCGAAGTCAGCATAGGCCCTCGGAATGAGGTCTTCGACGCGAACCTCGGTATTCTGCGTGAACCTCGTCGTCGGAGAGTATCCGGGTTCGACCAGCTTCGCATGAATGTTGAAATGCCCAAGCTCGTGAGCCAGCGAAGCGGTGAAGCCCAAGATGGCCTGCTTGCTCGCGGTATAGGCTGCCGCCAGCGGAAAGGGTGCCAAGGTTGTGCTGGACGTGACATTGATAATCACGCCGGATCGCCGCTCGCGCATCTGCGGGATCACGGCCTGGGTCATCGCCATCACGCCGAAGGTGTTGGTCTCGAAGACCTTGCGAATGTGCGATAGAGGCGTCACTTCGAAAGCGCCGACGACGCCGATGCCGGCATTGTTGACGAGGACATCAATCGGACCTGCCGCTTTGATGGCCGCCGCGATGCTTTTTTCATCCATCACGTCCAACGAGAGGATACGCAGCGACTGCGAGCGCGGCAGAGCGTCTTCGCGGGGGGTCCGCATGGTTGCGATGACGTTCCAGTCTCTCGAGAGGAAATAGCGAGCCGATTCAAGGCCGTAGCCTGAGGAGCAACCGGTAATCAGTATGGTTTTCATAGTACATCTCCTTGCTGTTGTCTAGCCCTTTGAACTAAGACCCAGAGGATCTCGCGGAACTCCTCGGATCCGCCAGCTTCTCCTATCACTTCGGCAAGATTTGAGACCATGTCATCTCCCTGTTGAGTGAGAAAGCTTGCAGACCTGTTTCTCACTGTGTGACCTATTCACTTTCGTGACGCACCATACGATTGCAATCTCACCGCCAATCAAAAAGGTTGTATTTACCGGGACTTTACGATGAAGAATGCCGCCGAAATTAAAGAAATGCCGACCTATCAGAAATGTCGACTTGGTTTCGATGAGACTGCCGTCCTGCTGAATCGATTCAAGATACCCAGACGGAGGAACTCGAAGGAAAATAAAGAACAGACGACGAGTGCAAGATATTTCCGGGAGAAAGTCAGCCCGAACGCGAGGGACATCATTACCGATTCGGTTGTCGCCTACTTTTCCGTTGCCACCGAGGAAACACAAGGAAGTCATATCTGAAAGAGTTCTGCTGACGTTACAATCGACGGGGTATGCAGCCATTTATGTTCCAGGCGATACCGGGTAACTGCCGCAGAAGAAGCGTCTTACGTATAAGAAACTGACGCGAGAGACATTAATTACGCCAAGTTGGGAAATGTTATGACGTTGGCGAGGGCGAACAATAATTTAAAATCGCTCATATCAGAAACTTTGGCAACCTCCGCGCCCAGGTCTGATTTGTATACGATATATCCGTCACTCGAGGAGGTGTAAACGACCTTATCATTCGCATCCACCACGAGAATTTTCCCATCTTTTTTGGCTATCTTGTACATGGCATCTCCTATGCCCCTGGATTCTCCCGCTTCTAGGTTACGGCTTCTTCGCTATCGCAGCGGCCTTCGCTTCCTTTGGTGATTTTGTGGCTAGGTGATCGATTGGGTCTTGAAGCGGCCCTTAGTGATTTGCAGATTTGCGATTTTGGAATCCAGGGTCTGGCGTGGAATTCCGAGTTTCGCCGCCGCACCAAACGGACCCGAAATGCGGCCCTGGGACTCTGCCAGCGCGCCTTCGATTACTTCTCTTTCCCGGTCCGCGAGTGTCGTGACAAGAGGACCGACGGCAACGGGGAGCCGAGGTGATTCCCGTTTCAGCCAACTCTCGTTGATTGAGAAGATCTCGCCTTCGCAGAAGATCACGGCCCGCTCAATGACGTTTTGTAACTCACGTATGTTCCCTGGCCAGTCGTATGCTTGAAGCGTTGCGAGAGTGCCCCCTTTTATACTATTTATCTTCTTGCCAGCTTTCTTGGCGTAGCGCTCAATCAAGTAGTCCACCAGTAGGGGTATGTCGTCCATCCGTTCGCGCAGCGAAGGCATCTGGATGGGGAAGACGTTTAGCCTATAGAACATATCTTGGCGGAACGTGCCCTTCGTGACGGCCGCTTTCAGGTCGCGGTTTGTCGCCGCTATGATGCGAACATCTACGGAAATGGGGTGGCTGCTCCCCACGCGTTCAAATTCTCGCTCTTGAATCACTCGCAGCAAAGCGATCTGTGTTTCCATGGGAAGTTCGCCGATCTCGTCCAGGAATATCGTTCCGTGATTGGCTGCCTCAAAACGGCCGAGGCGCCGCTGCACCGCCCCAGTGAACGCGCCTTTCTCATGACCAAACAGTTCGGACGCAATCAGCGACGGCGGGATTGCTGCGCAGTTCACGCGAATAAATGGGCTCGTCGATCGCTTCGATTTGGCATGAATCGCGCGGGCAATCAGTTCCTTGCCGGTCCCGGTTTCACCCAAAATAAGAGCAGTGGAGTCAGTTGGCGCAACTAGCCGCACTTCTTCAAGCACAGCTTTCAATACAGCGCTCTCTCCCACAATTCCATCGAATGCGGCGGGTAGTTCGTAGGGCGTGTTTCCACTCTGGAAGACGAAGCTATTCTCGTCGATCGTGCCGGGCATCTGAGCAGAAAGCATATCTAGCCTCCTCGATAGCATTTGTTACGAGTGTTGATCGGTGTCACACTTGTCGAGCGCCGCGTGAATTTTCTTCAGCAACGTTTCGCTTCGTACTGGCTTATTCAAGTAACCGGCGGCTCCGGCTTTCATCACCAAATCGCGAAGGGTCCCATCCCCGTGGGCGGTAACAAAAATGATGGGGACTGCACTGTTGGCATCGAGCAACCGTCGCTGCAATTCGATGCCACTCATCCCTGGTAAGCGCACGTCAAGGATCAAACAACTAGTCTTGCTCCGTTGGGGTGAATCAAGAAACTCTTCGGCAGAAGCGAAAGTATCCGTCACAAAGCCAGCGGCCTTCAATACGCTTCCCAGCGCCTCACGAAGGGGTTCATCATCGTCAACAATTGCGATGACGCCGGTCTTGGGTCGCGTCTGGTTCACTGGAATCGTCCAATCTCTCGCTCGATGAAGCGTCTTACCGATTGGAGGCTAACAATTCGGAGACTTGAATACCATCCTGCTTTAGGAGGAGAGAAGTGATCACTTTCGAAGCGAAGTCTTAAGCTTCTCAGACATGCGGACAAGGTGGGCCAGGGATTCGGCTTGGGTCTTCTCCATAACGTGTGCACGATGCGTCTTGACGGTTAGTTCACTAGTCCCGAGTTCATACGCAATCTGCTTATTGAGGAGACCCGCCACAACCAGGTCCAGCACTTCCTTCTCACGCGGCGTGAGTGACTCAAACCGCCCTCGGATTTCGTTTGCTTCCCGGCGTTCTTGACGAAGCGCTCGATCGCTGGCCAGTGCCTTCTGAACGGCATCGAGCAGATCCTGCCCGCGCACCGGCTTCGTCAGGAACTCGTGCGCCCCCTCCTTCATCGCTCGCACTGACATCGGAATGTCACCATGGCCGGTAATGAAAATGATCGGAATTGGAATTCCGTCATCCCTTAACTTCATTTGCAGATCGAGACCACTGAGACCCGGCATTCTTACGTCCAGAACAAGACAGGCTGGCGTATCCGGGCGTTTCGCCCCTAGGAAGTCCTGGGCTGAAGCGAATGTCTCCACACGAAGTCCTACCGATCTGATCAAGCTCTGGAGTCCGTCGCGGATCATGCGATCGTCATCGATGACGAAGACAATTGGATCGTGCTCCTTCATGCACTCGTCCTGTCCTCGCTCGGCAGGGTGAACTGGAATGTTGCTCCGCCCAAGCCGTTGGATTCTGCCCACAATCGCCCCCTGTGAGCTTCAATAATCGAGCGACTGATCGATAGTCCCATGCCCATTCCCTTTGACCGAGTCGTGAAGAAGGGCTCGAACAGTCGGCCCATCACTTCCTCGTTCAGCCCCACACCGGAGTCCTGAACGGAAACTCGCATCTGGCCGTTGTTCTCTGGTTGTGTGCGAAGAGTCAGCATTTTTGGCCGATCAGTAATGGATGTCATGGCTTCGATTCCGTTCACGATCAGGTTCAAGATTACCTGCTGTAATTGGATGCTGTCACCGAATACGACAGGTAAGTCTGGCGAGAGTTCGAGTTTAATCGCCACATGGTTCCTCGCTGCTTGCCCTTCGGCGAGAGCAGCGGTCTGTTCTATGATTCGGTTGATCTGGACGCGGGATTTCTCGGGTGTGGCCTTGGTGATGAGGGAACGAATGCGAGCAATGACTTCTGACGCGCGCGTAGCGCCCCGTGTGGCACGTTCCGCTGCGGATCGTGCTTCAGCAAGATCCGGCCTTTCGCGAGATAGCCACGCGACACAGGCGTCTGCGTTTGCAACCACCGCCGCCAGCGGTTGGTTCACTTCGTGTGCTATCGACGCTGTCAATTCGCCGATGGTAGTGATTCGTGCGGCACGAGCCAATTCCGCGCGCGTGGCCTGTAGTGTCTCCTCTGTACGCCTCTGCTCCGCCATCTGTCTCACAAGTGCATCGTTTGCATTCTTGAGCTCGGCGGTTCGCTCCGCAACTCTCACCTCAAGTTCGTCACGAGCCTGTCGAAGTGATTCTTCGGTGCGTCTGCGCCACGAAATCAGCTCGGTCACCCCGATTTCACAAGCAACGAAGGTTACAACGTAGGGTAGCTCGCTGGGCGTTACCGCAAAGCTGTGCAACGGTGGCGTGAAGTAGTACATCACCGCAAGCGTGCTACAAATCACCGCAAGCCAGCCGGGACCTGTTCCGCCCAGCCATGTGCTGAGGATCACCGCTACGGAGAAGAAAAACCAGAACGGATTGCCGATGGAGTTTTGCAGCACCAACGAAGCCAACAGAACAAGGATTACGAGACCGATCGCTATCCCGTACCGAACGAGCGCGCGTTTGGCGGTGGCCGTAGGATTAATCGGCATTCGGAGGATTCCAGAGCAGACTTGAATCCTAATAATACGCGCCTCTATCCCTGCGCCAACTTCAGACCGTTTCGATGAGCATTGCCGTCGGGGACGCCAACAAAACCAAGCACTCATAGAATGCTCCGCTGCCCCGAATAACGGCCACCACTGAAACAGCCTGTGATTGGCCAGAAACGGGCTTCGGGGAAGTTGGCCAGATTGGTAACGGGAAGTCGGCTAGTAGAAAGTGATCTCGTCACTTGGCCTCGATTTTGCATGGATTACGGGCAAACCTTCAATAATCCAACGTGCCAGCGCTGGCCGGCAATTTTCTGGCCGGGCTACACTGGAGGAGGCAGCGTGGTGCCAGTTGCTCCTTCAAAATGATCTCTTTCTCAAACATCAATAAGCAGTACGGCAAGCAGTTGCTCTTCGTGGATGCTTCTTTCCAGTTGAATCCCGGCGAAAAAGTCGGACTAGTCGGTCCCAATGGGGCGGGCAAGACGACGCTATTCCGCATGGTGGTCGGCGAGGAAACTCCCGACGATGGCTCGGTCTCTGTCCCCAAGAAAATGACGATCGGGTACTTTCGCCAGGACGTCGAGGAAATGCAGGGCCGTTCAGTCCTGGATGAAGCGATTGCAGGGAGCGGACGCGTCGGCGATCTACACCACGAGCTCGAAGCCCTGCAGCGGGAAATGTCCGACCCTGACAAGGCTGATGACATGGACCGCATCCTTGAGCGCTTCGGTCACGTTCAGGAGGAGTACGAGCACTTAGGCGGTTACGCGCTTGAATCGCAAGCCCGTGAAGTTCTTCACGGTCTGGGATTCAAAGACGATCAGATTGACGGCGACGTGGGCGCGCTCTCGGGCGGATGGAAGATGCGGGTTGCCCTGGCGCGCGTCCTGCTCGGAATGCCGGATGTATTGCTGATGGACGAACCGACGAACCACCTCGACATCGAGTCCATCATCTGGCTGGAGCAGTTTCTCAAGTCATTTCCTGGTGCGTTGCTGATGACTTCGCACGACCGCGAGTTCATGAATCGTCTAGTCTCAAAGATCGCGGAGATTGATGGCGGCGAAATCATCACGTACTCGGGTGACTACGACTTCTACGAGCGCGAAAGGGCGGTGCGAGAGAGCAATCAGCAGGCAGCATTTTCACGGCAGCAGTCCATGCTTGCCAAAGAGCAGCGATTCATTGATCGTTTCAGGACGCACGCCGCCAAAGCGGCCCAGGTGCAGAGCCGGATTAAGGCCTTGGACAAAATCGAAAAGATCGAACTGCCCAAAAAACGGCAGGTCGTGAAATTCGACTTTCGTGTACCCCCACGATCCGGCGAACAGGTGGCCGTCCTTGAGAATCTGCACAAGAGTTACGGCCCGCGCGTGATTTACGAAGGCTTCAATCTCACCATCCGCCGCGGAGAGCGCTGGGCCGTCATGGGCAGAAACGGCGCGGGCAAGACCACTCTGCTCAAGATGATTGCCGGAGCCAGTGCTCCAGATGCCGGCAGCGTGCGGCTCGGCGCCAGCCTGTATATGGGCTACTTCGCGCAACAGGCTTTGGATTTGCTCAATTCCGATCTCACCGTCATCGAACAGTTGCAGCAAGATTTTCCCCAGGACGGTCTCGGGGCGCTGCGGAACCTGGCAGGAGCATTCCAGTTCTCCGGCGAAGACGTGGATAAGAAGATCCGCGCACTCTCTGGCGGAGAAAAATCGCGGCTGGCGATAGCACGCATGCTCTACAACCCGCCGAACTTCCTGGTGCTCGACGAACCTACCAATCACCTGGATCTTGCGACCAAGGAAATGCTGGTGGACGCCCTGAAGGATTTTGAAGGCACCATGATCTTCGTATCGCATGACCGCATGTTCCTTCGCGGTCTCGGCTCACGTGTGCTGGAACTGGGCGGCGAGAGCGGCACCGACCGCCATCCCACTATTTATCCTGGGTCCTACGTTGAGTACGTGCTGAAGCTTGGACATGAGGCGCCCGGGATCTATTCGTAGGTATCACCTTCTGAACCCCGTTTAGCCCTCGCCCGTTTCGGGTTGGCGTAACGGGCGGCGGAAGAACTCAGGCCTAGGTTCCGCAAACCAAATGCGGGTACCAGACAATCTCCCACACGAAGCTTGCGCAGCAACTTCGTTTCGGAAGGCGTTAAGAGGAACCAAAATGCGCAAACTCAAGCTCTCCTCTCTCAAGGGGTTGGACAAGTTCCAGGCGGCCGTCATGAACGACGGGCTGCCCGCCATGGTCGAGTGGCTCAAGTCGAAAAAGAAGGCGGACCTCTTGATGACGGAGGTCCACAAGCACATCTTCGAGCTCGGCCCCCCGACGCCGCCCGAGAAGAGGACGGGACGCTCGAACTACTACCAGCTGCTCACGTACCACCTCGCCGAGATTCAGACCACGCTCGACACGATGAGGGACATCGAGTTCTACATGGGCCGGTTCCCGTACAGCGAGGAGAAGGTCGCCAAGCACCGCCACCTCATATTCCACGTCCAGGCGTTCCTCAACGAGCTCTACATCCTGCAACAAAGGCTGTTGGGCTTCCTCAAGTTCATCGAGCGCCAGCACAGGAAGGACACGAGGCTGGATAACATAAAGGTTGTGTGCGAGGCCCTGAGGGGCTTCGTTACCGAGTCCATGAAGAAGGGCGTCGCGATCCGGGGGAGCCACGTCCACGAGTGGAGGCTCTCGGACAACGACCACGACCGGCTCATCGGTATCAGTCTCTACACGAAGATGCCGAACGAGGAGATACAGGAGGCGTTCGCCGCGTACTACGACTCGGAGTACAAGAAGATTCGAAGACGGCGGCGCGAGTGGGTCGCCAGCGGGATAGGCGTGTCGCGCGAGCTGGTGGACGCCTTTTTCGACAAGCTGTTCAAGCTCGTGTTCGACGACAAGGGCTCGATGGTGTATCCGAGCCGATTGAAGTTCTGACGGGACAACCAAGGAAAGGGACTTGGTGAAAGTCGCCACTTTCAACATTAACAACATCAACAAGCGGCTCGACAACCTCCTGGCTTGGTTAGCGAAAGCTGAACCGGACGTGGTGAGTCTCCAGGAACTCAAGGCAGAGCAGGAAGCCTTTCCCGTGAATGCCCTTCGAACTCTCGGGTACGAAGCGGTCTGGCAAGGGGAGCGCTCCTGGAACGGCGTGGCCATTCTCGCGCGCAACCACATTCCCGTCGTGACTCGCACCAGTTTGCCGGGAAATTCCGCGGATCATAAAGAGGATCATAATAAAGACCATCAAGCTCGCTACATCGAAGCGGCGGTTCAGGGAGTCCTGATCACTTCCATCTACCTCCCCAATGGGAATCCGCAGCCGGGACCGAAATTCGATTACAAGCTGGCCTGGTTCGAGCGCCTCATTGCCCACGCCGCCGAACTCATGGCGAGCGGCGCACCCGTGGTGCTGGCCGGTGACTACAATGTCGTGCCGACGCCGCAGGACATCTATACGACTCGATCGCTAGATAACAACGCGTTAATTCAGCCCGAAAGTCGACAGGCCTTTGCGCGGTTGCTGGCTCAAGGCTGGACCGACGCCCTGCGGAAGCTACATCCGGAAGGGCCGCTCTGGACATTCTGGGATTACAAATTTGAACGGTGGCAGAAGGACAAAGGCATGCGACTCGATCACTTTCTGCTCTCGCCGAATTTGTCGGACCGGCTCGTGGACGGCGGTGTCGACCGCTGGGCGCGCGGGCAGGAAAACGCGAGCGACCATGCCCCAACATGGATCATGCTTGATCTCTAGACCAGAGTCGAGGTTCCAGCCCAGCGTCTTTTGGTCTGACCCTCCCAGCAACGTAAAGAGCTGCCTTTTCCTGCCCGCCTATGCATTCGTGTCAATTCGCATTCGCAATTTGACGCAGTGCACCCGTCAGCAGATCCTTCCTCGCCGCTGCTATCCTCTGTGGGAATGGTGCACGCAAAGATTGTTAAGGGTGCGCCACCCGCGATAGCCAATAATTACTGCCGATTGATCGGAACTAAGGAGATTCGTGTGAGTGATAAGCCCAAAGTTATTTGCGAAAAACCTAAGCTGCCCACGCTTTGGCTCGATACATCAGTCATCATCAAGCTAACCAAAGTGGAGCGTGGTGAGAAGTTGCAGCAAATTGAAGCCTCTCAGGGACCGACCACGCTGGTCAGCTTGTTGTTTATGCCCATGACGACGCACACGACTTGGCCTGTGCCCAGCGCTGCGCAGGCAGGCGAGCCAAAGCCGAGGCCGCCGATTGCGGTAAAGCCCAACCATTCCGTTCCGTTGTAAACGTCAGCGTAAAATTCGTTGCCGTCGGTGCCGATCCCGATTACTCCGCAGACGAGCTGACCCGTAGCCTGGGTTGTGCAACCGGCATTGTCATTTCCAGCAATGCCGAGGTAACCGTAGCCGTTCCAGTCGAAGGCGGTCCACGACACTCCGTCGAAAGTGTTCACAAAGATTCCCCCGTTGTATCCCTTTGCGAAGCACACCACTTCCCCAGTCGCTTTCCAGAATGAGCAATCCGGTTCGCCGCCAGCGGTTCCACCGATGTTGAGGAATCCCGCCCACGCACCGCCCACGTAGCGATTTACCAGCGTGGTGGAGCCCGTGGTGTATACGGCGCAAATGACGCCGCCGTTGTTATCGCTGGTACAACTCGGCGCGGAAACAGTCGCAGTCGCAAGGTTGGCGAATGCGCTCCAGCTTGTACCGTTGTAAAGAGACCATGCGAGGCCGCCGGAGGCGTTTCGGGCGGCGCATAGCACTTGCCCCGTGGTGTACTCGGCACAACTGGGGGCGGAATAAAGCGCCGCACTGATTTTCGTGGGAGTGCTCCATACGCCACTCTTTAGAATTGTCACCTGCAGATCGTCGTTGGTTGCGGTTGCGGCGCAGAACACATTGCCGTTTCCATCGCTGGTACAGCTTGGATCGGAATTGACGGTCCCGGCCAGGCTCTTCCACGTTCCCCACGAAGTGCCGTTGAACTCATTGACCATGATGGCGGACTTGCTGCTCCGCACCGCACACGCAACCTGTCCGGTCGAGACAGGGGCGCAAGATGGATTACCGATGCCAGTGGCGGTGCCGGTGGAGATGAAGCTTCCCCACGAAGCCGACGCCGCGGGGGCCATTAGCAGACAGGCAGACAACACTAGATACACTGCGATTTTCTTCATGGGTTTCTCTCTTAGCTGAGTGGCCAGGTTTTTCATAATTTTCTCCAAGTGTGTTTTCGTTTTCTTCCTTCGCGGCTTCGCCGTTGTGCTTAAGGTTCAGCCGGCGGCCGAGATCCGTTTTGCGCTATTGCAGAACCGTCGTCGGATCGGCCTTCACGTTGCGAAACTCCGAGTCGCTGCGACCGCTCGTTTTGAGCGAGGCCTGGATGGTTTTCACCTGCGAAATTAGCTGGGCGATCTGCTCTTGTTGTCGCTCGATGAGGGCTTGCTGTTCTTTGGTCGCCTCGATGAGCAGCGCGGTCAGGCGGCTGTAATCGACGCTCTGGGCGTCCTTGCCGTTCTGGTCCCAGGTGACGACCTCGGGGACGACCGCCCCAATTTCTTCGGCGATTACTCCGACTTCGTGCTTGCCGTTGGCCTTCAGTTCATAGGAGACGCCACGGAGCTGCTCGACCTTCCCTAACGCCCCGTGCAGCGTTTCGATGTTGGTCTTCCAGCGGCGGGAACTGTAGGTGGCCCAACCGTCGGCAATGGCCGGACCTTGCCCTTGGCCGAGGGTCAAGAGATTGGTGGGAGTGGAAGTTCCGATGCCGACCGCGGTGGTCGTGGCGCAGATGTTTACTCCCGCGACGCAGCCCAGCACCAGAGCGTTGTTCGAGCTGACGACTGCATAGGCGCCAATAGCGGTGGCATTGGTGAGTGATCCGGTGCCGAAAGCGGTGGCGTATCCCAAGGCGCTGTTATTGGATCCGGTTATGTTGGAACTATCCAATGTGTATCCAGCGTACATGCCCACGCCCGTGTTGTAGCTGCCGGCGGTCACGTTAAGCAGGGTGTGGCTGCCGAAAGCGGAGTTGAAGTTGCCCGTGGTGTTGTAGGTCAGCGCATTGTTGCCGACGGCGGAGTTGTAGATGCCTGTGGTGTTGGAATAAAGCGCCACATTGCCGAGAGCGGCGTTGAAGTTGCCCGTGGTGTTGGCGTTCATGGCATAGCTTCCATTGGCGGTGTTGTTGGTGCCTGTGGTGTTGGCGACGAGCGCATTGAAGCCGGAGGCGGTGTTGCCGCCGCCCGTGGTGTTGGCGTTCAGGGCATAGGTTCCACTGGCGGTGTTTTGGGCACCCGTGGTGTTGTAGTAGAGCGCACCCGCGCCGAAGGCGGAGTCGTAGGCACCCGTGGTGTTGTTTAGGAAGGTGTAGTAACCGACGGCGACATTGATTTGGCCCGTCATGGTGGAGTTACCCACGTTAGCGCCGATGAAAGCGTCGCCCAGCGCGGCGCCGCCCTGGACAAAGGGGAGGCCTCCCAGGTTGTAGCCGCTTGCCGCGTTCACCGCGCCATTCACGTCAAGCTTGGCAGCTGGCGACGTTGTGCCAATGCCGATTCCTGACGAACTCTGAAACATTATCGAGTTGCCGAGCTTGGTTGCGCTCAACCACAGCGGAACGTAATCCGTCGTGCCCTTGCCGGTCACATTGCTGACGGCTTGGCCACTCGCGTTGGGATCGCTATTTCTGGTTGACGCCGAGCTTTGCTGTGCCTGACTACATGCACAGCAGAACAGCAACAGCAGCGCCGAACACATCACCACATGAACCTTTTTCATTTCGATTCTCCTTATAGTTTTCTCGGGGAAAGCTTGCGTGAAACCGTTAGTCGTAATCTCTATTGCTGGACCGTTCTCAGATCGGCGTTTACGGTGCGAACCCCCGACTCCGCTCGACTGCATCGTTTTTTCAGAGACTCGCGAATTCGAACAAATCACTGGCGATCAATCCGCAACTTCGATCGCCATGACCCGTTATGCCCCGACTAATTGATCGCCTGAAACGAAGTGATTCCGAAACTGGCAAAGCCGCCGCCCTGCGCCTGGACAACGATGTAGTCGATGTTGCTGACGTCGGCCTGCGTAAGACTGCCTCCGCCGCCTCCTTTACTGAAACCTGAAAACGGGAAGGCCACGGGGAAAGCATTACCGTTAGGCGGCAGCCCGACCTCGACGCCGTAATATCCACCGCTGTGCGGCCATACGGTGATAACCACGATCAGCGATTCGGATGTGGCAATGCCCTGGAAGTTCAGTTGGAAACCCGAGTATCCGCCGAGATTCAGGCCCAATGGAGTCTGGGCTCCACTCAGGGTATAGCCGTAGCCGATCGACATAGCCGGGTTGCAGCCGAAGCCCGCGTCAATTACGAAATGGCCTTTGCCGACGTCAAGTGTGCTCCACTGGGCGTCGGGGTTGCCTGTTGCCTCAAAGTCGGTTTGACGAGCCGCGCCCATAAGACTGTTCGGAGGCAATGCTTCATAGTGAAGGTCATACAGTTGCGGGTTATTGATGCGTTTTACGTAGTGTCCATACGTAAAATCGTCAAGCGTGAGCTGGGCCGATGCCTGAACTGGAATCCAGGTCAAGGCGATGGCCGCCAAGAAAGCGTACTTTGCTAGTTTGTGCATAAAGTTTCTCCTTAAGAAGTTAGTTTTCTCGGGGAAAGCTTGTACTGAAACCGTTAGTCGTAATCTCTATTGCTGGACCGTTCTCAGATCGGCATTTACGGTGCGAACCTCCGACCCCGCTCGACCGCTCGTCTTGAGCGAGGCCTGGATGGTTTTCACCTGTGAAGTTAGTCGAGCGATCTGCTCTTGCTGCGACGTCATCTGCTCTTGCTGTTGCTCGATGAGCGCCTGCTGTTCTTTGGTCGCCTCGATGAGCAGCGCGGTCAGGCGGCTGTAATCGACGCTCTGGGCGTCCTTGCCGTTCTGGTCCCAGGTGACGACCTCGGGGACGACCGCCCCAATTTCTTCGGCGATTACTCCGACTTCGTGCTTGCCGTTGGCCTTCAGTTCATAGGAGACGCCACGGAGCTGCTCGACCTTCCCTAACGCCCCGTGCAGCGTTTCAATGTTGGTCTTCCAACGGCGTGAGCTGTATACGTTCCAGCCATCGCTAACTGCTGGGCCTGCGCCTTGAGCGATGGTGAAGACATTCGCCGGCGTGGCTGTGCCGATGCCGACTTTGACCTGTGCTGCGCTGCCCAATGGTCCTCCCAGTACGAGGGCACTGCTCTCGCTCACGATCGCGCCGGCACCGATCGCGGTGGCGTAACTCAGGTTGGGGGATTTGACATCTGGGCTGGCACCGTATCCCAAAGCAGTGTTGTTGCTGCCCGTGGCGTTGTAATAAAGCGCCCCGTATCCGCTGCCAGTGTTGTTGCTCCCCGTTGTGTTGAATGCAAGCACCTCGTATCCGCTGGCAGTGTTGTTGCTCCCCGTTGTGTTGAATGCAAGCGCCTCGAAGCCACTGGCGGTGTTGTTGCCGCCCGTGGAATTGACTTCGAGTGCGGCCCCTCCGATGGCCGTGTTACTGCTGCCCGTAGTGTTGAAGTAGAGCGCTTCGAAGCCGCTGGCGGTGTTTCCGCCGCCGGTGGAGTTGTTGGCGAGCGCACCTGCGCCGGTCGCTGCGTTGAAACTGCCCGTGGAATTGACTTCGAGCGCGCCCAGGCCGATGGCGGTGTTACTGTCGCCCTTAGTGTTGAAGAACATCGCATCGAAGCCGATGGCGGTGTTTCCGCCTGTGGTGTTGTGGGCGAGTGCGCCCTCGCCGACGGCGGTGCTGTAATTGCCGCTGGTGTTTTCTCCAAGCGCCAAGAGGCCGATGGCGGTGTTGTTGCCGCCCGTGGTCGTGGAGTTCCCCGCGAACCCGAGGAAGGCGTTGCCACTCGTGGCGGAGCCAAAGGCAAACGGCGTTCCCCCCAGATTGAAGCTGGTGGCGGCGTTGACCGCGCCATTCACATCCAGAGTGGCCGCGGGCGTGGTTGTCCCAATGCCGATTCCCGTCGAACTCTGGAAGATGTTCGAGTTTCCGAGCTTGGTTGCGCTCAACCACAACGGAACGTAATCTGTGGTGCCCTTGCCGGTCACATTGCTGACGGCTTGGCCACCCGCGTTGGGATCGCTATTTCTGGTTGACGCCGAGCTTTGCTGTGCCTGACTACATGCACAGCAGAACAGCAACAGCAGCGCCGCATACATCACCACATGAACCTTTTTCATTTCGATTCTCCTTAAGTTATTCTTTGGGGAAAGCTGCTACTGAATTTCGTTAACTGGGGCTTCTGCGGTCTTATTCGGATAGGCGCAAACGGCGGTACGGAACTATCATGCCGGGGTCACTTTTCTCGAAGGAAGAGAAGTCTGATCCCCCTTACCGCATCCCGTGTGCGGTCCCCACTGCTCCACACGGGCTGGCACGGCCATGTCCGCCTGTTGAAAGAAAAGGCGCGATCACGGGCGAAAGGTGTCCGTTATTTGTGGTTCTTGAGGTCTCCTTCCGCGTTGCCCACGCGCACACCACTGCTGCCGATATTCACTGGCACCGTGTTCCCGCCCATAGTCAGAGCTGAGACAACGGTGCGGAACTCACGTCCTTGGTTGACGACCACGAGTTCCAGATCGATCCAAGAGCCGTCCGGATAGTTAATGGTGGCTGTCCCGGTGCAGTCGGAGTTGATTGCATAGGTGCCGGTTTCCGGAGCAAAACCAGATGAAGCGGGAGAGCCGTTAATCACAACAAAATCCTGTTGCGTAAAGCTTCCTTTTCCGTCGAAAGTTGTCATCGCGACCCCGTTTTGGGGTAACACGACGCCGGGCCCAGGCAGGAGTTGGCCCGAGATACTTTGGCCGTATTGGCCTTTGAGCGACGCGTTCGAGCACGCCGCGGCGTGCGCCGCGGATGCTGCCACAAGTGTTAGGCAGGCTACTGCTGCCGCCAATGTTCCTTTGCCGAACGCCCGATTGCAAAACCAGGTTTTCATTTTCTTGTCTCCTCAGAGATTGATTGTCTGGGCCGGAAGACCTCAGTCGTCCCGTTCGAGCGGCAGATTGACGTAACTCGGCATGATTGGCAATGGAGCACGCCTGACGATTCGCTGTTTTTTTCGTGACCTCGTAAGCTAATGAAAAGGTGGCCGTTGTCGCTGCCGGACCGAGTCCCTGTAGAATATGGCTCTCTTCAGTTTGTGGTGGAGATATGCCTGCGGACGTGGTGAAATTCGGAGACGGCCTTGAACTCAACCGCAACTCCTATGAACTACGCCGCGCTGGCCGTGCTCTGAAGCTGGAGCGAATCCCGCTGGACATCTTGTTCCTGCTGGTTGAGCGCAGAGGGCAGCTCGTCACCCGGGAAGACATCATCGGAAAGATCTGGGGTAAGGATGTTTTCGTCGATACCGATAGCAGCATCAACGGTGCCATCCGGAAGATTCGGCAGGTTCTAAAGGATGATCCTGAGAATCCAGTCTTCGTACAAACTGTCACGGGAAAAGGGTATCGATTTATTGCAGCGGTGACAGAGGCCGAGTTTCCGGCCCATAAAAGCGGTGGCAAGAACCTTGAATCCTCGAACACGATCACTCAAGAGCCGTCTACCCTTCTTGCAGCCGGCCAAGAACGACGAGTCGCGTTGACGTCTTGGCCATGGGTCGCGTCGCTGGCAGTCCTGCTGGTCGTGGTTCTAGCCGCCGCCATCTTTGGGCTCCGCCTACGCGCTCGATCGCAGACTGCCTCCGAACACCGGGTCATGATGGCAGTCCTACCCTTCGCCAACCTGAGCAATGACCCGGAGCAGGAGTACTTCAGCGATGGTCTGACGGAAGAGACCATTACAGATTTGGGCGAACTCAACCCAGAACGGCTCGGCGTGATCGCGCGAACGTCAGCCGCCGCCTATAAACACACCAATAAGACGATCGCGCAAATCGGGCGCGAACTGGGAGTCGACTACATCCTGGAGGGCAGCGTCCGGCGAGAGGGCGATGTCGCTCGCATCAGCGCGCAACTGATTCGGGTTAAGGATCAAGTCCATTTGTGGGCGCACAATTATGACCGCGAAACCGGCGGTCTTCTCGCACTACAAAACGAGTTAGGCAGAGCCATCGCACAGCAGGTTCAAGTGAAACTCGCCCCGCCTTCGGGAGGCGGATCGACCTACAAGTACGCCCCTAATCCGGAAGCTTACGAGCTTTACCTCAAAGGCCGCTTTTACCTGAACCAACGCACCTATGCGGAGATCGATAAGAGCACAGAGTATTTTCAACGGTGCATCGAGAAAGATCCCGGCTTCGCACTGGGCTATGCCGGGCTTGCCGATTCCTACCTCGCAAACACGATTCGGTCCCCACAGGACTTCGATCCAAAGGCAAAGGCAGCGGCTGCCAGAGCGCTAGAGTTGGACGGCGAGCTTGCCGAAGCCCACGCCGCGCTGGGAGCGGAAAAAGCTGATTTTGAATATGACTGGCCGGGCGCGGAGCGGGAGTTCAAGCGAGCGATTGAACTCAACCCGAACTATGCCGAGGCGCATTTTCGGTATGCTTTGTCTTATTTAATGCCGCAGGGGCAGTCAGAGAATGCCATCGCCGAAATGAAGAAAGCCTTACAGCTGGATCCATTTTCGCCGATCTACAATACCGTCTTTGGACTGACCTATTTCTATGCTCGCAGATATGACCAGGCGCAAGAACAATTCAAGAAGGCGATCGACTTAAATGCTAATTTCTTTGTAACCCACTACCACTTGGCGTGGCTGTACTCCCAGTCCGGGCAGTATGAAAATGCCATCAGCGAACTGACGAAAGGACGGCTGCTCTCAGGCGACGATCGTACAGTCAAAGCCGCCGCACCGGACGAAGTAGCTCTCAGAAAAGCATGGGCAGCACTGGGAGCCAGGGGATTCTGGCAGCAACTTCTGCGGTCGAACGAAAAACTCGTGGGGAATATCGGCGAGTTCGACGTTCCGCAAATTTATGCACGGCTGGGAAACAAGCAGAAGGCTCTGGAATCGCTGGCCCGTAACTATGAAGAACGAAGGGCTCTCGGGACGCTTTTGAATGTCGATCCGGCCTTTGACTCGCTGCGTTCAGACCAGCGATTCGGCGATCTGGTTCGGCGTATGGGGCTCACTCCGAATACCAAGGCTGACTAGAGATTTGCCGCGCATTTCGTCCGTGCGGCTTCAACTTTATCAACGCGGCTGAATGGTTCGCCGGGATCAGCCATCAGCTAAACGGGCTGCGACGCTGATTCCCGAGGCATTCGATTTATGCTCTAGACTCCAGCCCTACACCACATCAACCGATACATGAGTACCCGGAAGCTGGCAAGCTGGATCGGAAGTGCGAAGTTGGTCCGTGGCTTATCGAACTCGATCGGCGACTCTTATCGGCGCAGCGAATAACCTCATCCCTATCAGTCGCCATCGAGATGCAAGTAGCCGAGAACATATAGCACTAGAGTTCCCATCGCAAACGCACTGAGCACTGCCAACATCCAGAGTCCTTGTAAGGTCGTGAATTGCTTTATGACTCTTCTTCTGCCCCTACCATAGGAATATTTCCCCATAGCCGCTCAAGCCTCGAAACCAAAGCTATGAAGGCGGGTAGCACGCTCCCGCCCCTGTTGTTTGTTCCAAGATCCGAGATCGAGCGTCGATTCAAAGCAAGGCCCGGCACTGGTCTTAATCGATTTGAGGGCTCGGTTGTCGCCCCGTCAAAAGTGGAACCCAAGTTGTGCCGTCAGCGAGCGCGGCGTCACATAATGCGTACCACTGAATGTTGAAAGGAAGTTATATAGAGCGGTTGTGTTGGCGATGTTGATGGCCGTAAGAGTCAGACTCCACTTGTAATGGTCACCTTTGAATAAGTTATCGTCGCCCACAGAAACATCGAAAAGGTTCCGCGAGGCGATGCGCGGCGGGTGAAGGTCGTCGTTCTCGGCATTGATCCCCGGCACCCGGATCAGGTTGGATCCGAACTGCGCTGCGGGGCAATTGTAAGGTAGAGGTGCTGTCGGAGTTGCACGCTGAGGTCCGCAAAAGAACCCTGCCTCATACTCCTGATCGGCGGAAAGAGGTACACCGCCCACGTTGGAAGCGATTGTGCTCACGTTGGGCACACTACCGATGAGGACGGATCCAGGGCAGGTGTTGCCGGGCAGCACTCCGTAGCACGGCGTTGCACCGGCGACGAGGCCGCTGTCATAGCGCCAGTTGAAGCCGACCCATGGACCACGCTTCCAAGGCTGGTATTGCAAATGCGTCGTCTGATTGAAATGTTCATCGTGGTCGATACGGAACGGTCCGACGCCGATGGGCGTGGAACCGGCTCCGCCAATCTGAGGAGTGAAGAACCGGGCTGCGACGCTGGAAAAGACCATGAGCGCAGAGAAGCCATGCAGGTTCGGCACGCTCACGCGGCCCGCATATCCCGGAATCTTCGAGTTGTGCCACTCGATGGGGAAGGTAATCGGCGTATTGCCGAGGACACTGAAATCGTAGCCATTGTGCGTGTACTTCGAGATCCACTCGCCGGAGAAGACCAGGTAGCGGCCGAACGCCTGCTCCAGTCCAGCATGGAATTCATTGCGAAAGCCGGGACTCAACGGATTAGTGGCCAAAGAAGAACACGATAGGAGCGGGTTCAGGACAGCGTTGGCGCATCCGATGCTGGAGAGCACCAGGTTTTCATTGAAAGGAGATTCCAACGTGCGAGCGTAGGAGACGCGAAGGATGGTATTGGTTTTCTTGACGTTGTAAGCGATTCCGAGTCGAGGTTCGGCTTGTCGCGCGATCGTGATCCCGTTATAGAGATCGCCGCGTATTCCCAGGTTCAGGGACCAGTTTTTTATTGTGATCGCGTCTCGAACATAGAGAGCAAGTTCCTTCACGTCGGTACGTCCATTGAAGGTGTACAGGGCGCTGGTCGAGGTCGGGCAGTTGTCATTTGGGGACGGAGTTGCCCTCGTCAGGTCGTAGCAGGCCAGCAAGGGGTTGAAGGCGGGGTAAAAGGGTGTGTTGGGCGCGTTCGCATTGAAGTACGGGCTTGTAGGATCCGCAACGTTCGGTTCGTAGATGCCGGTGCATTGCGATGGATCGGTGAAACCCGGGACAGGAACAAACGGAAACGGGTTGAGTGCTGTTACCGGTGACGCAGTTATGCAGAGCGCATTGAAAGTCGGATCGACGATGCCGAGAGTGTCATTTTCCCTAAGAAATGTTTGCTCGTAGGTAACTCCAGCCTTGATATTGTTCATTCCGTTGGCGTAGGAAATATCGGATCGAAGCCCGGTGTTGGTGAGGGTCCGATTCTGGCCCACGGACTGTCTTTGCAGACTCGGCGGCCCAAGGTCCGCGAAAGGATCCTTGCTCGGGTAATAGTTGTAGTCATCACGGCGGACGAATGCTCCCAAGGTGAATACAGCGTTCGTATTCACCACGTGCGTCCACGAAGGAGCAATGTTAAAGGTCCCAATCTTGGAGCGTTGGTCTGTCGCTCCTACGATGTTGCCGTTGGGGGCCAATCCTCCGTAGTTTTCCACCAGTGGAAGAACGCCGTTCAGTCCACTCCAGGGCGTCGCATTTTGGGCGTCGAGCGAATTCGGTGTTTGGAACCAGCTCCGGCTGTAGCCGAGGTTCAGGTGAATCGAGTCAGCGGTTGAGAGTTGATAGTCCACGCGGTCGAACAGGTTCTCTTCGTTGCCTTTGTCGTGGCTTACCGTGAATTCTGGCGGATCCAGGAATCGGCCGCTGTTCAAACCGTCCAGGGAAATGAAGTTTCCCCAATTCTTACCGCCATAAGCGAGTTCGGCCGCTGCGTTGGATGTTCCGAATGCCCCGTAGGAAACCGTTACGCTGCCATGGGGTGTAGTAACTCCCTGGCCTGAGCGTGTGGTCGCTATAATCACGACGCTGGTCTTGCCTCCGTATTCCGCTGGCGGTGCGCCAGATATCACTTCCATCGATTGCACGGCATCGAGGGGCAGTTGATTCGAAAATACCTTGCTTTGCTGGTCAGTGATAGGCTGGCCATCAACGGAAAACGAGTTTTCGGCGTGGTCGCCTATCCCGTGGAAGAGGCCATTCGAGTCGGCAGCGATTCCCGGCGTGGAAAGAGTAACCAGTGAGCTCAACGACGAGGACGAACTCTCCAGAGGAAGCCGGTCGAACAAGTTTTTGTCGATGTCGGAGTGGAAGGTAGGATCGTTTTCCACCAAATCGCCACCTGTAGCCTCAACCGTAACCGTCGTGGAAGAACCGATGACTTGAAGACTGATCTTGGCATTGGCAGGCACTACCGACCGGACCTCGACATCCTGCACACTTTCAGCGAATCCTGCGGCCGTCACCGTCATGTGATATGGATTGAACGGTACGTTCTGGAAACTGAAATTCCCCTTGCCATCCGTGGTGGTAGTGCGGTCATAGCCACTGACCGGGTTATGAATCCGGACAGTTGCATTCGCAACCACCGCGCCAGAAGGGTCTAGGACGCTACCGTTAATCGATCCGGAACTTCCGCCCGACTGAGCGTACGCGCAAATGTTAAGAGCAAAACAGAAAACCACCAGAAAAGCCGCACGAAGCGAGTTCGTGTAAGAAGTCAGCATGAATTCCTCCAGAAGAATGGGTTCGTGTTAAAGATCAAAGACACGGTTCATAGGAAAAGAACCGGCTTTATGCAGATAGGATTTGATCTTTAGACGTTAGGAGGCGGGCGTACACACAGGGCGAACGCTATCAGGCATTGCTTGGCAGAAGCCTTTTGCGCCGGAACAATAGCTACGACAACGAAGACGGTACTTGTTAGTGTGGACGGGGCCTTGGGAGATGCGGAATGGACAGCGACACAAACCGAGCACTTTGCCGACTCGATAGCGCTCGAATGTTGATGCGCAGCGGACGCTATTGCCGACGAGAATGTCAGCAAAACCAACAGCAACGCTATCCGCTTGGAGATCGAACGCACAGCTACTCCCCCACGAACCCAATGTGTTGATCTATATCAAAAGCAGGCCCTAAAAAGCAACTACCGTACCGGGTACCGTATCGTACTTTATCCGTCTCGACTGAGGATTGTCGACGCGACCACCGTTTTGCCCTCTTGGTGTCGCAAGCCTCACGGTGTTGCTCGTGTCGGAACCGGCTTAGACTATTGGATTGGAAGTGATTCTCATTATTACCATACCCAGTATGGTATATTAGGAAGGTAAAATCCAAACTATGAGCCACACAATCAAAGATAAGCAAAACCTCCTTCTCAGGGCCAAGCGCATTCAGGGACAGGTCGAAGCCCTGGTGCGAGCCCTTGATGAGGAGCGCGACTGTTCTGACGTTCTGCAAGTCATGAGCGCGGCCAGAGGGGCAATGAACAGCCTGATGGCTGAACTCCTGGAAGGCCACATCCGCAGTCACGTTCTTAACGGAAAGCATCGCCCAACTTCAGGACAATTAGCCGCCGCGGACGAAGTCATCGACATGGTCAAGTCTTACTTGAAGTGACAAACCGCAGCTGGCGGGAAGAGACAACGGTATGAGCGCTCGCCCCTTGGGTGGTCACGAAAATCAGACGGCCTCCTCGCTTTCTCCTGCCACACAGCCGGATCAATCGTCCACAAAACATGGCTTGGAGAACCACGATTCGGGAGGTCACAGCGATCGGCACGAGCACAGGTTCGAGTGGGTTGAACTTGTTCGCATTGCATTTGTGACACTGGCCGCAGCCGCAGTCTGGTTCCGCGTCTGGGAGCCGTTTCCGCGCCTCAGTGTAATTGGTATCGCTGCGACCTTGATCGGCGGTTACCCAATTTTCAGGGAAGCTGTCGAGAACATCGCCGAACGGAAGATGACGATGGAATTATCGATGACC
Organism: uncultured Acidobacteriaceae bacterium; assembly: GCA_963696275.1. Lineage (GTDB taxonomy): Bacteria > Acidobacteriota > Terriglobia > Terriglobales > Acidobacteriaceae > Acidiflorens. The sequence continues at coordinate 293,552 of CAVOJQ010000002.1, forward strand.
ATCGCCCTCATCTCGGCGCTGGCTATCGGGGAGTTCTTTACCGCTCTCGTTATCACGGCATTCGTGCTTGCCGCCGAGGTCTTGGAGGGCCTTACGGTCGGACGGGGTCGACGCGCTATCCAGGATCTGATTGATTTCCTGCCTCGAACGGTTTCGGTCCGGCGTAACAACGAGTTGGTTGAAATCCCCGCCGACGATCTCCAGCTTGGCGACGCAGTAGTTGTAAAGCCAGGTAGCCGTATCCCCGTGGATGGCATAGTGCTAGGCGGGCAATCATTTGTGCAGCAGGCGGCCATCACAGGAGAGGCCATGCCGCTTGAAAAGTCGTTCGGAAACGCGGTTTACGCAGGAACCATCAATCAGTCGGGAGTCCTGGAAGTCGAAGCGCAGAAACTGGGTCGCGATACGACTTTCGGGAGGATCATCGAAGCGGTCGAGCGGGCGGAGAAATCGCGGGCTCCCATTCAGAAAACGGCGGACCGCTTGGCCGGCTACTTGGTCTATTTCGCCTTGGGAGCCGCACTTCTCACTTTCATCATCACTCACAATGTGAGGTCAACGATATCTGTCGTGATTGTTGCCGGAGCTTGTGGCATTGCCGCCGGAACTCCTCTCGCGATTCTCGGCGCGATTGGCCGTGCCGCGCGTCTAGGGGCAATGGTTAAGGGCGGTCTTTACCTTGAAACGCTGGCTGCGGTCGATACCGTACTACTGGATAAGACTGGTACGTTGACCTTTGGGACTCCTCAAATTCGAGAGGTGGTCTCCCGCGATGGCTTCGCTCTGCGCGACATCATCGCTGCTGCCAGCATCGCCGAATGCAAGTCGGAACATCCCCTCGCCAAGGCGATCATTGCGCGAGCCTCCGAACTGGGGGTTCCCGTCGCCGAACCAGAAGAGTTCTCCTACACACCCGGAAGAGGAATCCGAGTGACCTATGGCGGCGAGGAGATTCTGGTCGGTAGCCGGATGCTCTTAATGGAGCATGCCGTGAAGGGGTTCGCGCCTTTCAATGGTAACGGCGGCAACGGCCAAGGCGGGATTTCCGAAGTTTACGTCGCTCGGGGTGGGCAGATGTTGGGGATGATTTGTGTTGCAGATGTGCTGCGTCCTGAAGCGAAGAGTGCAGTTGCGGCAATGCGAGAGATGGGTATGAAAACAGTTCTGCTAAGCGGAGACTCGCAAGGAGTAACTGCGACAGTGGGGCGTGAGCTTGGGGTCGACGAAGCCGTGGGAGAACTGCTACCCGATCAGAAAGCCAAGTGGGTCAGCGATCTTCGCGGGAAGAATCGCAAAGTTGCCATGGTCGGGGACGGCATCAACGATGCTCCAGCCCTGGTCGAAGCAAATGTTGGAATTGCGATGGGTTCAGGAACGGACGTAGCCAGGGAGAGCGCCGATGTCATTTTGATTGGAAGCGATCTTTCCAAGCTCGTCGACACATTGCGGATCGCGCGGCGCTGTCGCGGCATCATCATGCAGAACTTCGTGGGCACTCTCGTGGTGGACAGCATAGGGGTCGGAATGGCGGCTTGCGGCTTTCTGAATCCACTGCTGGCAGCATTTATTCACGTTAGCTCGGAGATGGCCTTCATTCTGAATTCCACGAGATTGTTGCCGCGAAGTGCTGAAGTCCGGCAATGATTGCTTGTTGGAGATGTGGGTCCAGGTTATGAAAGCACAGGATTGCCCGCTCAAAACGAAGCGCCTGGTGGTCGGACAGATTACGATTTGTCGTGGCTGCTGTTGCGGCAATACCGAGCGCGGGCTGCCCGAGGCCCCGGTCGAATGGCTCAAGAGTGAGTGGCGGAAACGTGGGCTGCTGAAGCGAGTCCAGCTGACAATCAGTGGTTGTGTCGGACCATGCGATGTGCCCAACGTGGTTGTGATTACTGGCCCACAGAGCGAGGTGTGGCTTGGGAATATTTCTATGTTCGAAGAATATCGCAACTTGCTGGAATGGGCTGTTCGGTGTCGAGATGCGGGAGAGCTGTTAACCTTGCCGGAAGAGTTTAAAGGACGCAGGATCAGCCCATTTTGTTTGTAAGAGCTTCGCGGTCTTCCCAATGACAATGGCACTGAGCGGCTGGCTAACCGGAACGCTGTCCAGCTTCTACGTCGAGATTAGTCCTGTGAAGTCGGCTTCTGGGAAGTTTCACCAAATCAATACCGTGAAATGCGCTTATGAACAGTAACCCAGCCCGTTCGGTGAGGCACACTTCTCGCGCACTGCCGAGGCCGCAAAGCGCGAGTTCATCAATCGATTCGAGCAGAGGCGTGTGATCGGTCGTCAGCCGCCTAGGCGTGATCCCTTACCGAAACCTGGCGTGCAACGTACCTACTGGAATTCGCGTCTCCCTTGAGACATGCTGCCAGCTTTTCCCTTCGGCGCGAAGCTGTTTTATCCGCCGTTCGGTTTTAGGGCGCCACACGCGCTTCGGGCGGCCTCCGCGTCGACCCTCTCTTTTGGCTCTAGCCAGGCCAGCCTTCACCCGCTCTTGAATCAGAGCCCGCTCGAACTCAGCCATGGCGCCGATGACGTGAAACATCAGCTTTCCTGACGGCGTCGTCAGGTCCAAATTATCCCGCAAGCTGATGAACGCGATGCCCAACGTTTCCCACTCCGCTAGGACATTGACTAAATGTTTCAGGCTGCGTCCCAGGCGGTCGAGCTTCCACACCAGGACGATGTCAGCTTTACGTTGTTGGCACAAACTCATCACTCTGTCCAAGGCTGGACGGGATTCGCGACTACCGCTGGTCCGATCCACAAAGATGCCGCACAGCTCCCAGCCGCGGGCGAGAAGCATATTCACGCAATTCCGCGAGTTGCATCTCCGGATCTTGCTTGTCTGTGGTGCTAACGCGAGCGTAGAGAACGGCTCTCATTCAAGTAACCCCCTCGCAACTGACCATTTGTTCGCTGTTCGGTGCGCACAATCAATCCTTTTGCCACCGCCAAATGGAATACACACAACCATGGTATGTCTTCCAGGAGCAGGTCAAGAACTCTTCTAGATCGACCCTGCCATTTGTCCAGATTCCGGAACGTTCCATTCGTGCATGAACCAGAGCAATTGAGCTTGGAGACAGACTTGTGGCGGCCATGAGGTCCTCCATCTTGGAGCTCTCAAGCTCGATCGCCGTCTTCAACAAGCATGAGAATTCCCCGTTTTCACACGTTTCATTATCCGAAAAGAATTGCAGAACCGCCCGTATGTGAATATGGGCACGATGTCCTCTGTGACTTGCGGACCTGCATTTGTGCATGAAACTATCCTCCTATTTGAAACATGATCTGCTTCGCATACGATGCGGCTGGAACTCAAAGCGCCCGGAGCGATTCGCGTCGTGTTGCTTCGAGTCCATTCGGCCCTCGCATACTCGAGTTCTTTTCACTGTGAAATACGTGCTGAGAGCCATCTGCGTAACCGCTTACCGGATCAATGCCGCCGTAGGAGCATTGGGCTGGTTCGGAACCACATTTTCTCCCTTCTTACAGCGAACTACAGCGCGACATGGACTATTTCGGTAGTGTGCGTGATTATTGGGAACACACCGAGGATCGCGTAAGCGTCGGCATCGCATACGTGGTCAAGACCTGTGCTTTTATCCGCAAGATTGCTGCCTGGAACATAGGTGAGCCCGTCGTAACCCTACCGAACGATGGCGGTTGTGGCGCAATGCCTGGGCCTCAGAGTCAGCGAAATTCTTGCCTTGCAATGGCCGGATATCAACTTCGCCGAACTCACGATGCGGGTCACCCGCGGCGTGGTCGATGGAGTTGTCGACGAGGTCAAGACCGAGTACTCGGAAGACGATCTCCCGCTCGATCCCGATCTCGCTACGGTCTTGTTGACCTGGAAACAGCGATGCCAAAAAATCGGAGGAGAACTGGATGTTCCCCAGCCCGGTCACCGGTCGCTGTTACCATGCGAGTCCAATCCAACAGGACTATATTCGTCAGGCTGGACGAAAGCTGGGTCTCGGCGACATAGGGTGGCACACGTTCCGCCACACGTATCGCTCCTGGCTCGATTCAGTTGGCACTTCGATGGGTGTGCAGCAGAAACTGATGCGGCACGCTCAGATTGCGACCACCATAAACGTCTACGGCGACGCCATGATGGAATCGAAGCGCGCAGCCAACAGCAAGGTAGCACAGATGGTTCTTCGGCCGGCCTTTCGGGAGGCAAAATGAAAAAGGCCGCCGAAGCAGCCTGGATCGCCCCTTTTTGCCCTTGCGGGAAAAAGTAGCCTTGCCTGTAACTCTATGATTGCGTTGGTTGCGGGGGGTGGATTTGAACCACCGACCTTTGGGTTATGAGAACAACCGCTTGCAGTTAAATCATTGAACCTGAAGCACGGACGGGATGATTCAGGTTCTCAAAAACACCGCCAGTTCAACTCAGTCACGGCAGATTATGAGCGGATATGAGCGTTTTTACAGATGGACACAACTGCGGAAAACAAGAATGTCTGCATGTGCGCGGGGAAGAATCGAAGCTGATCACTAGACATCGATAGCGGGCTGGCTGTCTGGGATTCGAATCCGCCCTTCACCCTAGATTTTTAAGAGTGTGTATAACCAGTGTGTTTAATAACTTACGAGGATACGTGGGACTGCCAAGCACTTGCAAGTAGCTGCAAGACGCGTTGAGTGCGGACTGGAACTGCGGACCAGTAATCGGGATTCTGCATAAGAAAACAACTGTTAGCAAGAGTGATTGACAGTTCAGTTTCTTCCGCAGGACAAGGGATCGCACTTCCTCCTTCCAATCCCATTCTGTACAGTTCCGTTCGGGCTGCGTTCAAAATTTTCTCGATACCTTTTTCCTGCTGCAGGTTCCTTACATACATAGAGGGGAAAATCTCGCGGCGGATCAACGGAACCGCCTCGCTAAAGAGGCGGGCGGTTGAGTGCAGCGATTGTTCTGTTCCCTTGGATTCCCTAAACGTACCTAAAAGCGCTTCTAGGCGCTTTAGGCACTTTAAGCACTTCTTGAGAAGCTGTTTTGAAGTCGACAAGAAAAAAGATTCTTGAGAAAAGCAACAAATGCGTCTTGTACGGTTTCTATACGAGTACTTGTTCTCGTCCGCCCATGACGCGAAGACTAACGCCAGCCGAGTAGTGAATGGGCTCGAAATCTGTCGGACGAAGTCGGACGCCACAGCCGACCTTCAGACGACGTGGTGATTTCAGCCCGGTCTCGACTCTCGCTGCAGGAGGTTTTATGAGCGAGATGCACGAATCAACACCAGTCAGTCAGCCGTTCCCTCATTTCGAGAGGTTCCTCGATTCGCGCGAAGCCGCGGCATTGCTGCAAATCCATCCGAAGACACTGCAACGTCTCGCACGTAAAGGCGAGATACGCGCTATGCGGATCGGGAAATTGTGGCGCTTCCGCGCATCCGATCTCGACGCGTGGGTACATTTGCGGTTAAAAGTGGCCAGCTAGCTTCGATGGCAAAGTCTTCCTCGCATCCTCGCCGCTAGTGATTGCAAAGTGATTACAGAATTCCGCGACTAAAACTGCACGACCGACAAGCCAGGAATCATCTTGAAGTGGCGGAGATTGCCCGTGGCTACGCTGTAGCCGAGTTCTAAGGCCGTTACCCCGATCAACAGATCGGAGAGCGGTAGACGAATGCCTTTCGCTTGGTTCTCGCCATCGATCTGACCGACACGAAGGGCAAGAGACACCGTTACTGGATGCATGGGTAGGGCAGTAAGAAGCTCCTGAATGAACTGCTGCCGCTTCTCCTTTCGCAGCGACGTATCGGCACGGGCTGCGCCGTGGGCCAGTTCGATCAGAGTGACCACGGAGACCGCGATATCGGTATTCCCTGCCTTGCCCGAGATCGCGGCAAGCATCTGCCGCGCGTTTTGCCCCTGGCGCTCGGCTGTAATCAGCACACTGGAATCGAGGATCAGTCCCATGCGGGCGGTTCGAGCGGCTCACGATGACTTTCGACAGCCGCTTCCACATCCCTAGCGAAGTCAGGGTCCATGGTCGCCGTCGAGTCCTCGGGTAGCAACGCGATGCACTCCGAGATGGACCGGCGCGGCGGGACTGGTGCATGGATCACCGCCACCGGCAGCTTCCCACTCTCGATCACGATTTCCGCGCCCGCACGCACCCGTGCGAGCAGCCCAGCAAAGTCACTGGCGGCTTCCGCTTCCGTGATATGGATCACATGGTCAGCCATGTCACGATTATACCGTCATTCCGTGTTCAGATTGCAGTCTCTAAGGCCACACAATCCAACGTTTCCGTCCAAGGGAACACCGCTTCTCGCGAAAAATGCTGCTCACAAGCAATCGTAGCCACCAAATTGGGACGCATGTGCTTTTCGACTCTGTATGTGCGGCACATTGGGTACGCACCGTGACCTGCTCCTACTCGGCAGGTAAAGCTGAAGCAGAATTGAACGCACGCGAACACTGCGTTGGCTTCTGCACGGTGAACTCTTTCCTGATCGGTCAGAGCGAACTCTTTTCGCAGAATCTCAGATTCAGGATCGAAATAGGGATCGCTCATCGAGCGAGGATAGCATTCACCAACTGTTCTTCGGTCACGTCACCCTGGACAAACTGTTCGAACAGGAGCCGCGCATCGGCAGTGGGAGCCAGCCCCTCCAGTCGGAGATCCGCTACGGCGTTCTCGACGGCTTCCCGCCGGAGAAGGCATTCTGAAACGGCTATTGCTCGGGGTGCTATCGCAGTAGACATTTCATGCTAACTTTACCATAATGAGCTCGACATACGGGTCTGCATTACCTTCGAAACCAAAGCAAGTCATTGACTACACATAGGTTATATCGACCTCTTTGCCAGACTCGTAGAACATACAATGGCATCGCAGCATCGACCCGCGCAGGACAGGCGGTAGGGCCACTCCCGGTTGCTGCAGCGCTGCAGGCGCAGACTGGGGAGCATAAAATTGAAGTATGAAAGAAGAAAAAGGTGGCCGTTATTGGGTTGTTCAGTGCGAGGAGTGCGACAGACTAATCCCACTGAGGCGTTATCGCGGCTTTGTGTTGAGTTGGCCCGAGCACTTTGAAGTGCAATGCGAATGCAAGTTTGTCGGCAACTATCACCGTGCCGAGATTGGGTATGCCACATTTTCCGCTTTGATCCCGCGAGAGCAACTTCCGAAGACTAAAGCTGTGCAGGCTGCTCCGCTCAACACCGACGATGTGAGCAGCGTCGCTCCGCCAAATCAGCACGATTAAGGGAAGAGATCTCCCCCCTGCGGGCGCGCCAGTGCCCGTTCGTGGCGCATTTTTCCCATGCAGCCCAAAACGCTGCACAATAAACCGAGCACGGGGATGAGAAATGAAGCGCATCAGTGGACTCGTGGATGCAATACGAAACGAGCTTGAGAGTAGAAGCCTTTGGCCTACCGACGATGACCACTTTTTCTCCTTTCTAGTGGCCTGTCGCAGAGTAACCATTACTAGACTGTTAGCATCAAAGCTGTCATGGCTACTGGCAGCGAAATCTTGCTCTCCAAGCAACAGCAGTCCGATCTAAGTAGCATCGCCCAGTCCCGTGCTCTGCCGGCCGGATACGTGTTTCGCGCCAAGTTGATCCTCATGCTGGTAGAAGGCTCGTCCTTCAACGCGATTAAGCAACAGCTCCAGACCACGGCGCCCACCATCGTTCGCTGGAAGCAACGCTTCCGGCAATACGGAATGGAGGGACTGGACACCTATCATCCCGGCCAGAAGCCCAGTGTGCTGACTCCAGCTCTGCGCGCCCGCATCCTGTCGGCCACGCGGAGAAAACCTAGCGACGGGTCTACGCACTGGAGTTGCCGCAAGCTGGCCTCTGCGCTCGGCGTCAGCAAAGACGCTGTGCATCGGGTTTGGCAAGAAGCGGGCCTGAAACCACACCGCCTCGAACGCTACATGGCCAGCGACGATCCTGAATTCGAAAGCAAAGCCGCTGACATCCTCGGCCTCTATCTGCGCCCGCCGCAGCATGCGGCCGTGTTCTGCGTCGATGAGAAGACCGCCATTCAGGCCTTGGACCGTCTCGATCCCGTCCTGCCGCTCTCGCCGGGACGCGCCGAACGGCACGGCTTCGAGTACTACCGCCACGGCACGCTCTCCTTATATGCAGCGCTTAATACCGCCACCGGTCGCGTCCACGGCAAAACCGCTGCCCGCCATACCAGCCGCGAGTTCGTCGCCTTTTTGCAAGAGGTCGTATCCTTGTGCCCGCCTCGGCAACAGATTCACATCATCCTCGACAATCTCTCTGCGCACAAAACTCAAGCGGTCCGCGAGTTCCTCCAACAACATCCGCGAGTCCGGTTTCACTTCACGCCCACTTACTCGTCCTGGCTCAATCAGGTCGAGATCTGGTTCGCCAAGATCGAACGCGAAGTCATTGCACGGGGCATCTTCACCTCAGTTCCCGACTTGGCTCGCAAACTCCGCCGCTACATCAATGCCTACTCTGCCCATGCTCGGCCTATCCAGTGGAAATACTCCGACCCCACCCGCCGCGTCCGCGGTAACGAACTCACTGCGACAGGCCACTAGTTGGCATTGATACCGCGGAGGACGCGGCTGAGGCATTGCTAAACTATGAAGAACAGGGCTTGGGAAGTACAGACGGAGAACAATACCTGCGGCTCTATGGTTTCCTTCAAGGTGTTTTTCTTCAGCAAGACGCGATAAAGCAAATCTCGCAGGACTTGATGCCGGATGGCGCAAAGGCCTCGCCAAGCTCTGCCTGGTCACAACTCAGAGAGCTCAGAAACATGACAGTCGGCCACCCCACGGCCTATGCGCTGTACTCGCAGTACTGATTTAACACAATGAAGAATCCACTCGAATCCGTCATGGCGAAGTACGGCGTCCCCCAGAGTCGCGAGGGGTGCTGCCAGCGCGAGCGGCTTGGCCCAAACAGATGAATGACAAAACTAGCAGAATGTCCGGAGCCCTCAGGAAATTGGGGCTTTTTTCTGCTCCAAAGATGATGGGGGCCTGACTGCTACAGCTTAGAGAAGAACTCCTCAAGCGTTTGTGATTGCCCTGCCTTTTGTGAAGCCTCAAGCAGCCATTCTTTGAAATCCATGGCGTCCCGTATACGGCGACCATCATCCAGACGGGCTGTATAGACCCGCTCTGCCAAGAGCCGCAAGAATATCTCGTACTCACGCACGGCAGAATTAATAGGTTAGGAATTGATACGGATACACAGACCGTCGCTCATCATGCGCCGACATTATTTCTGTTCGTGACTGAAATGTTTGGGATATCACAGTGATACGCTGGGGGCGAATACTCCCGTAGTTCGGAAAATCACGGGGGAGTTGGGTCTTTTCGGGCGGGAGGTGTTGGCGCGGACGTTGCGGTGCTGTGACTATCGTCACCTTGGAAATGCGACTGTATGGAATAGGATTCACGCTAAGATGATTGGCCTTGCAATACTTGTATGCCTGCTGGCAGGACCTGATGGGAAGTGGGTGAAGAAATTCCTGCCCACCACCGCCAATCGTCTAGTGTTTCTAATCACTGTGCTATTCATTGTTGGGAGCGGAATTTCTCAAGGCATCGACTCCTTGCGTCACGGTGAGAAGGGGTTAGGTTATTTCAGTTTGGCGATGTACGGTTTGTGTGTTCTCGCACTGTGGCGTTTCATCAATAGTTGGTGGATCAACAAAGCAGTGTCAGGCGAGCGAGGCGCGTGAGTTGGTAAAGAAACAACGAGGCTCTATTTCATGGTCGATCAAAAAGAACCGATGGCTGAAAAATGTGAATGTGATCATTCACGGTCTGAGCACGCGGACACAGGCAAAGGACCGGGACAGGGCCATTGTAGACACGAAAAAGGCAACCGTAAGTTCGGTAGTGGCTCAATTTGAAATCCACTTTCAAATTGAGCCACTACCGGCGATTGCACTAACTAAAGCCAAGGGATATTCCGCGTCACCTTTGCCTTTTCCGAGCAAAGTATCTTCCGTCACTTCTACTCGTTCGGCGGTCGTCTTGTTCTGCTAGAAGCATCGCCCCACACCGGAGAGCAGCCGATTAGCAACGCGATAACTGCCCGCGGAACGTCCCGCAAGCTTCGGCGGCATCTATGCTGAGAGTTGTCACGGAGACGCGATGTTACGCCAACTACGCAGGCGGCGGTTCCTCGATACGAGGACCTAGCGTATTCTTTAGGGGTTGCAAGATGAGCCGTTCGCCTTCGTGCCGAATACCGCAAAATATCCGATCGTGTAAAGAACGACAGTCGCATCCATCGCTGCACCGACCTTAAAACCCTGTGCGTAGGACTGGCTTCGGTTTGCCACAACCAGATAAACCATGAAGGTTTTTTCAAGTAGGCTATAGATGAGAATCGGCTTCCGCCATTCGACTTTGAACGCGGCGACGATCATGAAGACGCCCATCAGGCCCACCATGATGCCCCAGTGCTGGGTGATGATCGTGTAGTCCGGGATGAACGGGATTTTCGCGGCGGTTTCCGTTGCCCACCGGGGCCAAAAGGCGTAGAGACTCGCCAAAGCCGTTCCAATCCCAGTAATAACAAAGAACGGCGTGAAGGTAAGATCGAAAAAGCGTTTCATCTGCTCTCCGTCTGAATCGGATCTGAGCGTGCGGCGACGTCGCATCAGTGCGTCCATCGCCGCCAGGAACCAACGCCAATTTTTCTATGGCTGGCGTGGCGGTCCAATCAGAGGCGTGCGAACCGGCTTTGCCATGCCGTAGAAGACAACCACGCCCTGTCCGGCGCCTAGAGTTTGTAATGCTTCATCGACCTTGCCCAGAGCATCCTGGTACCCCTGCCAGTTGTTGGTGACCCAAACATCTCCAGCGGGGCCGATGCCAACGTCAACCTGTAACTGCAATCCGCCTCCGACGTAGCCGCTTGGAGGCGAAATGGCGTCTCCCGTCTTCATGCCTGGAGGACAATTCTCCGGCCGGAAGCCGCACAACTCCACGATTCCGTCCGACGCGGTGCTGAAGTTGGAGATCCAGATATTGTCGTTGCCATCCACGGAAGCCGCCCAAGGCCCGACGATGCCTTTGCCATAGACCGGAGAGAAGGACGCCTCCTTGCCGTCGGGGCGCAATACTGTAATACTGCCGCCTCCGTAGCCCGATTTCTCCTCGGCCATGGCAGGCACCAACACCTTGGTCGCTCGCTGCCCGGCGTCGGGGTCGTGGTCGAAGTTGAACTTGAACGCGGCCAGCATTTCCGCGAACTTCAATGCGCCCTTGGGCGAGCTGCCCAATTTGTTTGTAACCCAGACGTTGCCCAGGCTATCGACGGCGAGGCCGCTGGCGGAGTATCCCACCTTGAACGTTTCGAACTTGCTGGGATCGGAAGCGGGGAAACGAACCACATGGTCCGCGACGGCGTTGGTAACCCAGATGCGGTCCTGCTGGTCGATGGCGAGGGCGAACGGTCCCATGAGTTTGCAAGGGTTTTTTAGCGGATCGCCGGTCTTGTTCTGACAGAAGAACTGGACCTTGGACGGGTCACCCTGGGGAAGCTTCACGACCTGACCCTTGATCAGGTCGAGCGTCCAAATATCTCCGCTCGGCGTGGCGATGATGCCCTGCATCTGGCTGATCTGGCGGTCGAAGTTCCAACCCTCGGGGGGCGACTGCGGCTTGCCGTTCTTGTCGAACTTTGTGATGTTCTGGCCGGTGAAGCTGGTGACCCAGGCGTTGTCTTGTGCGTCGAGGGTCAAGCCGAAACCGGGGCCTGCCAAACCTCCGCCCCTGAAGCCCAAGGGGCTGGGCGAAAGCGCTTTACCGTTGGGCGCGAACTTGCTGAGGCCACCGGTCCACGAGGCGTCCTGGTTTTCTGCGCCGACCGTGAAGTTGTCAGCAACCCAGGCGTTGCCTTCGCTGTCGATCATCAGCTTGCCGCCCCCGCTGACGCCGCCGCCGGTGAACTTGAGCGGGAAGATCCAGGCACTGGGAGCGAAAGTTAGATAGGGCAGGAACGGGGTCGGCCGAAAAAGCTTGCCGGGCGTGTTGGGGGGTGGGAGTGGATAGAAATAATTGAGCAAGCCGAAAACTTTGTCAGCCTGGTACGAAGGATAGCGGACGATGGACTCAGTCGCGGCGAGCGTGTCCTTGGGATAGGTGCCTGAGGGAGACGTTGCGGCATAGAAAAGACTGCTGCAAGCATCGGACTTCAACCGTGTGACGCACGCTGCCAGAATATTGGAGAGCGTGCCAAAGTTGGCCATCGTGGGCGTCTGGGCACTGTTCAGGGCATCCAGAATCGTCGCACCGTAGCCACCGGTTTCAAGGTCGACGAAGTTGGGCACGTTACCCGCTGCAATCCGCAGCGGCAGCGGCGAGCCCTTGATCGTCGAGCCATCGATGAACTGGGTGTGGGTCACCACGGAGGCGATGGTCGTCATTTCGTCGATCACAACACGCGCCGGGGGATTGCTGCCGACAACCGCTAGCAGCGCGATGGCTGCGTTGTCACCACCTCCACCTCGGGGTTCGCCACCTGTGGCGACTAGATAGAGACTGGCGTCAGCTTGCGCACCGGTGGCGCGAACTTCAAACATGCCATCGTTCCCGCTCTTGGTCTGAGCGAGTTGCTTGGGCGCGTCTGCACTCGCAGCCCACAAAGTTACGGTCGAGTTGACGATAGGCGCGCCTCCGCCCAGAACCTGACCCTTAATGCTGTCAGCGGCGGAAGCCAGCCCAGCCAGCAAAACGCTGGCGACGAGAAGCGCTCCCAGTATCAGTTTTCGAACGGTTATCGTCTCTATAGTCATTCTCATGCGAGCCTCCTGCGGCGCACTTCTGTCGAGTGCTGCGAACTTGGTTAGTTCACAACCATGGCGGGCGGATGGGAACTGTATGTTTTTACAGTGATAGCGGTGGCGGGTGACTGTCGAGCGGATCGATCGGCGATTTCGCGTCTTCATGAACAGGGAGCTTTTGGGCGAGGTTATCAGTCAGTAATACAGGGTTTAACGGATTGTGCGCACATTCGAATGTACGTTATCGTACAGTTCGTCCTTGTTCACCACGAATCGCGAGAAAGCAAAACGGAAAGAATCTCGCGAACCGTATACCGGACGCTCCGAAATTTGAAGGTGCTATTGGGAAAAAACTTCAAACGCCCTGAGCAAGCGTTTCGGACGCGTCCGGCGATACTTTTGGAAGATAACGGGTCTCTACACGGGGAAGGCAATGTCTGATATGGGACCGCACCGAATACCTGCAGAGCCGGATCGGAAGGTCGTAGAATACGCCATCGCCGTAAGTTCGGAAGTGAGGGAGCAGGCTTCCTCCACAAAGAAGACATCTGCACATGCGCCAGTTTCAAACCTCGAACCAAGTCAGCAACTAGAGACAATCAGTGACAGGGAAATGCCTCAGTCAGAGCGTGGAAGGTCAACAATCCGGCAGGAAGGTGGCTGCGCCACGGGCGATGTGAACGACGCGGTCATAACGATCAACAGTAAAAGAGCGCAAGCTACAGCAATTCTCACGGTGTATTCTCCTATTCTCCATAGGGAAATCATCTAGCGTGGCCCAGCCCCAACATGAGTGAGATCGCAATCATGGTGAGCCGCATTCGCACCAGCGTTCTCCAAAAAGATTTTCTTCAATTGAAGAGGGCTCAACGGCTGATGCCATAGTAGTGGCTTGCTTCTACGATGAGTTCCTGCTTCTCCTTGAGACTCGGGTTCTCCCGGTTGATGGTCTGCACTGTTTCGGGCGCGGAAGCTTTTCTAGATGGCTCCTTTCCTTCCCGTACCGTATCGAACCCGTGCTGGGCGGCAGCCGACCGTTCACGAAGCTGTTCACGTAGAGTCGGGGTTGTTCGTTTCTCTTCGATGGAGGGCGCTTGCATTTTGCGCGCCAGCTCGGAAGCGGATTGGCGCGTGACTGAGCGTCCTACCGATTCACGCAGCAGGTCTTTATCGCTGGTCACAACCGTGATGCTCTCCCGGCCCCGCGAAGCAGCCACATAGAATAGTTCTTTCCGCATCCCATCAGCGGAGATGACGACGCCATCGACAGACTTCCCCTGACTGCGATGGGCAGTGACAGCGTAGCCGTGTGTGAATTGCTTGTAATTCTCCGGCACAGTACGCCCATCCTGTAGATGAATGCGCCCCTGCTCGTCGATTCGGGAAACCGTCACCAGTTCGCCGTTGGTAGCGCGAAACCCCGGCTCCCGTCGATTTGCTGTCAACAGTAACTTGTCATTGGGAGCAATTTCAATGGGGCGGCGCTCATAGACTTCAAAGCATTTCGCGTGCTTTGCGGTGAACTCGCGTTCTTCGCCGCGTGCGTTGCGGGCAACGACTGTGCCGTTTTCCACTCCGACGACTTCCAACGATTCATGCCTCGCAACGCCCTTGACCGCCCGATGAAATTCCAGCACCTGGCCTTCAGCATAGTTCCGCATGTCACTTTTCTCCGCGCTCGTCCACTTCAGTGGTATGTGATGCTGCTGGTGAGTACCCAGTCCCAGCTCCCCTGTGCGCGTGCGCTCAGCGCGGATAGCCTCGGTAATATTGCCGATCTCTTCGTGTGTGGGGGCGACAACCAGCACACTGCGAGGATGGCCCTTCGCATTGCCTTGAGCTTGAGCCTGAGCCTCTGAGTAGGCTTGCTGGACTGCCTGTGCCCGGTCGGACCAGAGAACCTCACGCACAGCACCGATTTGTTCCAGCTTGTCGAAGCCCCGCTCAGGATTATGCCGCAATTCCTGAATCGCCTCGCGATAGCCTTGGGCAGTCTGCCGCTGCACTTCGCTAAGCGAAACACTCTTCAACTGAGATTCTCTTTCCAGCACACGAAGGGCATCGCTGGCCTCGACACTCCGAATCTGCTTCGTGTCACCGCTGAAAATGATTCGCGCTGATTGCTGGTCAGCCAGCTTTAGAAGTTCGGACATTTGACGACCGGAAACCATGCCCGCTTCATCCACGATCAGCGCTTTCCCGAATAACCCTGCTTGAGCGCGTTGGTCCTGTAACAGCCGTTCCACCGTGATGGCATCCGAGAAGCCGACTTTCTGCAGTTCCTCAACTGCGCTCCTCGTGG
>CAVOJQ010000003.1:0-144578 GCA_963696275.1 uncultured Acidobacteriaceae bacterium
GGAACTCCCCGCACTGTTGAAATCAGGTGGAAATCCTGTGATTTCAGAGGGTTGACAGCGGTCGCCGGGGACGCGTAGCTTAGTGAGTCCTGGCTAAGGCCGGATTCGAGCTACAACAAGTTTAGTACTACAGGTTTCGAGGACGCCAAAGTCCCATCTAGGGATGGCGGCGGATTGAAAGCGCACCGCTCAGGCGGGAAGCGGTTTGATCTTTGACAAAAGGTTGAACGTGCCAGTCGTGAGAAACAAATGTTCGGGCTCAAGTCTGAACGTACTCACAAGATAGGACCTTCGTCACAGCAGACGGAGGCCGTTGGTCTACCCAGACCAACTCAGGTTTCAAATGAGAGTTTGATCCTGGCTCAGAATCAACGCTGGCGGCGTGCCTAACACATGCAAGTCGAACGGGAAAGTGGAGCAATCCATGAGTATAGTGGCGACCGGGTGAGTAACACGTGACTACCTGCCCTGGAGTGGGGGATAACCTCGGGAAACCGAGGCTAATACCGCATAATATCGGCGTTGAATCAACGACGATCAAAGGAGCAATCCGCTTTTGGAGGGGGTCGCGGCTGATTAGCTAGTTGGTAAGGTAATGGCTTACCAAGGCGAAGATCGGTATCCGGCCTGAGAGGGCGCACGGACACACTGGAACTGAAACACGGTCCAGACTCCTACGGGAGGCAGCAGTGGGGAATTTTGCGCAATGGGGGAAACCCTGACGCAGCAACGCCGCGTGGAGGATGAAGCCCCTTGGGGCGTAAACTCCTTTCGACTGGGAAGATAATGACGGTACCAGTGGAAGAAGCACCGGCTAACTCTGTGCCAGCAGCCGCGGTAATACAGAGGGTGCGAGCGTTGTTCGGAATTATTGGGCGTAAAGGGCGCGTAGGCGGTGTTGTAAGTCACCTGTGAAACCTCTAGGCTTAACCTAGAGCCTGCAGGCGAAACTGCAATGCTGGAGGGTGGGAGAGGTGCGTGGAATTCCCGGTGTAGCGGTGAAATGCGTAGATATCGGGAGGAACACCTGTGGCGAAAGCGGCGCACTGGACCACTACTGACGCTGAGGCGCGAAAGCCGGGGGAGCAAACAGGATTAGATACCCTGGTAGTCCCGGCCCTAAACGATGATTGCTTGGTGTGATCGGTACCCAATCCGATTGTGCCGCAGCTAACGCGATAAGCAATCCGCCTGGGGAGTACGGTCGCAAGGCTGAAACTCAAAGGAATTGACGGGGGCCCGCACAAGCGGTGGAGCATGTGGTTCAATTCGACGCAACGCGAAGAACCTTACCTGGGCTCGAAATGCAGGAGACCGGGGTAGAAATATCCTTTCCCCGCAAGGGGCTGCTGTATAGGTGCTGCATGGCTGTCGTCAGCTCGTGTCGTGAGATGTTGGGTTAAGTCCCGCAACGAGCGCAACCCTCATCCCTAGTTGCCACCGGGTCAAGCCGAGCACTCTAGTGAAACCGCCCCGGATAACGGGGAGGAAGGTGGGGATGACGTCAAGTCCTCATGGCCTTTATGTCCAGGGCTACACACGTGCTACAATGGTCGGTACAAACCGTCGCAAAACTGCAAAGTTGAGCTAATCGGAAAAAGCCGGCCTCAGTTCGGATTGGAGTCTGCAACTCGACTCCATGAAGCTGGAATCGCTAGTAATCGCAGATCAGAACGCTGCGGTGAATACGTTCCCGGGCCTTGTACACACCGCCCGTCACATCACGAAAGTGGGCTGCACTAGAAGCCGGTGTGCCAACCCGCAAGGGAAGCAGCCGTCCAAGGTATGGCTCATGATTGGGGTGAAGTCGTAACAAGGTAGCCGTAGGAGAACCTGCGGCTGGATCACCTCCTTTCTAAGAGAGAACGTCATAGCGCTTTTCGCTTCGGCGAAAAGATGTCGCTATGTACCCCTCAAATCTTCAAACTAACCTGAGAAGACGCGAGGGAGCTTACGGTCAGACCTCTCTTGCTCGAACATTTGTCACAACCGTCAGACTGGGCTTAGCCTGGTCGCGCGTTCAACCTTTTCCTCGAAAAAAATCGGTCGATGGTCGTTTGTCGATGGTCGTTCGCGGTTGGTCTTGCTAGCGACTATCGACCAACGACTAACGACTGGCCTTTTGTGCTCCGGGACGTTTTGGTTTATTCTGAGCCAACCGGGCCTGTAGCTCAGTTGGCTAGAGCGCACCCCTGATAAGGGTGAGGTCGGAAGTTCAATTCTTCCCAGGCCCACCAGAATCAGTCGTTGGTCGATAGTCGTCAGTCGTTCGCGGGTTCTTCCCAGCGACTAACGACCAAGGACTAACGACCGGGTTTAGGGGCTGTAGCTCAGCTGGGAGAGCGCCTGGTTTGCAACCAGGAGGCCACCGGTTCGATCCCGGTCAGCTCCACCAAGATCTCGTAATTCGGTTGGATCATGGATCGGCAAACGAAGCTTTCGTTTAGCTTGGCGGTGGGCACTCCGATTATCTTGCTTTTGGCTCTGGTCTTATGGCTTATGTACAAGATGGGACTCCCGTGAGGCCAAGCTGTATGTCAGCCTGACGTTGGGCGTCAAATGCGACAACCGTGAATCAGTTCACGGTCCAATGAAAGTCTCTTTGACGCCGAACATTGGGTTGGATTCAACCCAAACCCGCTCAGGCGGGTCAGGAAAATGTTGTTGAAGAGAGTGGTTGGCCTAACGACCAGCGACAATCGACCAACGACGTTCTTCCGAGGACGAACTTTGACAACTGAATAGATTGGGCAAATTACAAGGCGAAGTAAATTTATGAGTGCCGCAGTACCTGCTGGTGTGCGTAAGACTTCTTCCATCGGCTGACGATCTTACCCAGATTGTCATCCCGACGGAAGCGAGGGATCTTGCAGTTGGCGCTGCAAGAGAACATGTCTAAGCGTGCGATGAGCAGGGTGGCGCTATAAAATTTAAGCGGTGTGATTGCGTCCAAGTCGAAAGTAGTTCGCCTAACGACGAGCGACTAACGACCAACGACGCAGTGCAACGAGTAAATTTTGTGGTCAAGCTACTAAGGGCGCATGGTGGATGCCTTGGCAGAAGACGGCGAAGAAAGACGTGGCAAGCTGCGATAAGCTTCGGGGAGCCGCAAGCAGGCATTGATCCGGAGATCTCTGAATGGGGAAACCCATAGGGGCAAAACCCCTATACGGCCTGACGAATCCATAGTCGGGTGCGAGCGAACCCAGGGAAGTGAACCATCTCAGTACCTGGAGGAAAAGAAAGAAACCTCGATTGCGATAGTAGTGGCGAGCGAAATCGCATCAGCCTAAACCTGCTTCACCTTCGGGTGACACAGGGGTTGTAGGGCCAGCAACAGTAGAGTTACCAATCCGGTGGTTAGTCGAAGCCCTCTGGAAAGAGGGGCCATAGAGTGTGATAGCCACGTAGGCGAAAATCATCCGGACTCGAAGCTGGTACCTGAGTATCGCGGGGCACGAGAAACCCTGCGAGAAGCTACGGGGACCATCCCGTAAGGCTAAATACGTTCTTCTGACCGATAGTGAACCAGTACCGTGAGGGAAAGGTGAAAAGAACCCCTTCGAGGGGAGTGAAATAGTACCTGAAACCGTGTGCCTACAAACGGTGGGAGGACTATGCGGCGCAAGCCGAAAGTCTGACCGCGTGCCTATTGCATAATGAGCCGGCTAGTTATTCTTGTCAGCAAGGTTAAGCGAAAGCGAGCCGTAGCGAAAGCGAGTCCGAATAGGGCGAACACAAGTTGGCAGGAATAGACGCGAAGCGGGATGATCTACCCTTGGCCAGGCTGAAGTTAGGGTAAAACCTAATGGAGGGCCGAACGGCTGTTTGTTGAAAAAAGCTCCGATGAGCTGAGGGTAGGGGTGAAAGGCTAATCAAATTCCGTGATTGCTCGTTCTCTCCGAAATAGCTTTAGGGCTAGCGTCGTATGATTTGTCATGGTGGTAGAGAACTGAATGGACTATGGGGCTTTCCAGCTTACAGAATCCAATCAAACTTCGAATGCCATAGAACAACCAGTACGGCAGTCAGACAGCGGGGGCTAAGCTTCGTTGTCGAGAGGAAAACAGTCCAGATCGCCTGCTAAGGTCCCAAAATACAAGCTAAGTGGGAAAGGAAGTCGGAACGCCCAGACAGCCAGGAGGTTGGCTTAGAAGCAGCCATCCTTTAAAGAAAGCGTAATAGCTCACTGGTCAAGCGGTCCGGTGCCGACAATTTAACGGGGCTTAAGCTTGTTACCGAAGCAGCGAATGCATCACTTCACAGTGATGCGTGGTAGGAGAGCATTCCCAACGGTTTGAAGCCAGACGGAGACGACTGGTGGACTGTTGAGAAGAGACCCTGCCGGCATAAGTAGCGATAACGGAGGTGAGAACCCTCCGCGCCGAAAGTCTAAGGTTTCCTGAGAAAGGTTAATCCGCTCAGGGTCAGGCGGTTCCTAAGGCGAGGCCGAAAGGCGTAGCTGATGGACATCCGGTTAACATTCCGGACCTCCCGTATGGTCGTTATCACGATGGGGAGACGCAGAAGGATAAGCAGGCCGTCCTATGGCTATGACGGTTGATGCGTGTAAGGTGTTTCTCGTAGGCAAATCCGCGAGGAAGTTATCACTGAGACGCAAAACAGTACCCCGTATGGGGGAAAGCTGCTGATTCCACACTGCCGAGAAAATCCTCTAAGGAGAACGTATGGGATCCGTACCTCAAACCGACACAGGTAGACGAGATGAATATTCTAAGGCGCTCGTGAGAACAGTTGGTAAGGAACTCGGCAAATTAACCCCGTAACTTCGGGAAAAGGGGTGCCTCACTAGGATGCAAGTCCGAAGAGGCCGCAGAGAAATGCGCATTGCGACTGTTTAACAAAAACACAGGTCTCTGCTAAGTCGAAAACGACGTATAGGGGCTGACGCCTGCCCGGTGCTGGAAGGTTAAAGGGAGAGGTTAGCCGCAAGGCGAAGCTTTGAACTGAAGCCCCAGTGAACGGCGGCCGTAACTATAACGGTCCTAAGGTAGCGAAATTCCTTGTCGGGTAAGTTCCGACCTGCACGAATGGCGTAACGAAAGTGCGACTGTCTTGCCAACTGGCACGGCGAACTTGTAGTGCCGGTGAAGATGCCGGTTGCCCGCAACTAGACGGAAAGACCCCGTGCACCTTTACTATACCTTTACTATGAACTATGGCACTTGCTGCGCAGGATAGGTGGGAGGCTTTGATTTCAGGTTCTCGGACTTGGAGGAGCCAACGGTGAGATACCACCCTGCGAGTTCTGTGGTTCTAACATACTCCCGTGATCCGGGAGATGGACATAGTAAGGCGGGTAGTTTGACTGGGGCGGTCGCCTCCTAAATTGTAACGGAGGCGCGCGAAGCTACGCTCAGGCTGTTTGGAAATCAGCCGCTGAATGCAAACGTATAAGCGTGGTTGACTGCGAGACCTACAAGTCGAGCAGGTACGAAAGTAGGCGTTAGTGATCCGGTGGTTCTGTATGGAATGGCCATCGCTCAACGGATAAAAGGTACGCCGGGGATAACAGGCTGATCGGAGCCAAGAGTTCATATCGACGCTCCGGTTTGGCACCTCGATGTCGGCTCATCGCATCCTGGAGCTGTAGAAGGTTCCAAGGGTTAGGCTGTTCGCCTATTAAAGCGGTACGTGAGCTGGGTTCAGAACGTCGCGAGACAGTTCGGTCCCTATCTGTTGTGGGCGCAGGAGATTTGAGAGGGCCTGTCCTTAGTACGAGAGGACCGGGATGGACGAACCTCTTGTGATCCAGCTGTCATGCCAATGGCATCGCTGGGTAGCGAAGTTCGGTTGTGATAACCGCTGAATGCATATAAGCGGGAAGCACTCCTCAAGATGAGATCTCCCAACCCTTAAGGGTAATGAAGGGCCCAGGTAGACTACCTGGTTGATAGGCAGGATGTTGAAGCGCAGTAATGCGTGTAGCTTACCTGTACTAATCGCCCGTTCGGCTTGACCATAAAATTTACTCGGTGCAGAAAAGCAGTTGTCAGTTCTCAGTTACTAGTTCCCCAGTTCTAAGTTAGAACCTGAAGTTAGACCTGAACTGGAATTAGCAATGCTGTTAGGAAGTCGTTCGAACCTGGATGACTGAGAAGCAAGCTACTGACGACTGCGCGCCGACGAAAACGATATGCCAAGTATTTTAAGCTGTACCCAATCTATTCAGTTGTGAGGCTTCGTCCTCACGCTCTTTTACAACTTCGTCGCGAAAGCGACACCGAGATGGCGTAGAGATCCTTCGCCGCAAGGCGCTCAGGATCTCGGCGCGCGGCTCAAACGCCGCGCCAACGCCTCAAGTTGTCGGTGATCTTACCGCGGGGGTTCCACCCGTTCCCATCCCGAACACGGAAGTTAAGCCCCGCTGGGCCGATGGTACTGCACGCGAAAGTGTGTGGGAGAGTAGGTAGTTGCCGGCATAAATAAAGGCCAGTCTGAGAAATCAGATTGGCCTTTTCCGTTTTGTCTAGCTTTGATCCTCTTGGCGGGTGGCCGACTTCTTCGCCACGATCACAACGCGATTCGCTTTGAATCGTTGAATAAACTAACTGGGGGTGCCCCACTTTCTCGCGCTTTTCGAGAAGTGGGCCGCTACACTGCTGACACCGTTCTGGCTTTGGTTCTAGGCTGCCGGCGGTCGAATCTTCATCTTCAGCACTTCCCAGTCGTTGACTTTCACCGGGCCAGCTTCCCCCAGGGCGTATGCTCGAAAGCTGCTCCCCTTCCCAAAGTTCTGGGGACGCCACCAATCCGCGCTTCACTGGATCGCAATGCATGTAGCGTAGTTTTTCAATGCGCTTCCGCTTTGTCCATACATTGAAGTCGTAGAAGCGTTTCTGCCAGATGTGTCGCGGAGCGTAGTCGAACAGACGGTCTTGCGCCGGATTGCGTTTCCGTTTCGCCTCTGCCAACACTCGCCGCGCAAAACCGAGCTTGAGCGCCTGCATCACGGTCAACGGGTTCTTCTCCTGCGGTTCGCTGATCAGAAGATGAATGTGCTCGGGCATAACCACGTACCCGACAACGACAAATCGGTAGCGACGGCGCACCTGCTCCAGCACGGTCAGGAACAGATCGCGACGCCGCGTCGTGCCGAGCAAGGGCTGCCGCCGGTAACAACTGCAGGTGATGAAATGTAAGTCTCCGGCGCCGTAAAAGCGTTCCGGCTTGTTCCACATGGCGGGAGACTAACCCCTGCCCGAGCGTCGGCGCCGTGACGTGGCGCACCGTTCAGTTGTGATGAACTGTCGCTGTCGGCGGCGTGACGGCCCACTTCTCGAAAAGCGCGAGAAGTGGGGCACCCCCAGTCAGTTTATTCAACGATTCAAAGCGAATCGGGTGTTAACCTTGCTGCATGTCTCACGATCGCGATGCGGGCCTTGGCGCTCCGATCCCTCCTCGATCCCGAGCTAAGGTCGCGATCGCTCTCAGCATCGTGGTTGGCCTGCTGTGCGGAGTGCTGTTCGTCGGTTCGCTCGGCTGGCTGTTGCTCTCGCAAAATGCCGGGCGCTCCGTGTTGAGCCACTTGCTGTCGGCGGTGACCGGCAGAACCGTTAGCATCGATGTGAGCCAGCCCACGGTAGTCGATCGCATTCAGCGTTTGCAGCGGCTTGAAACTGTGGTTTACACCATGGATAAGCTCGTGACCGGAGCGAAAGAAAATCCCCTCCTTCCCGATTTTCTGACGGGCGACCGCCTGTTGCTGATGGTGCACGGCGAAGTAGTCGCCGGGATTGATTTCTCGAATCTGAAGACGGAAGACGTTCGAATGGACGGCAAGCGGATTCATTTGCATCTTCCCGCGGCGCAGGTGTTCAGCACGCGACTCGACAGCGCAAAGACGCGAGTGTATTCGCGGCAAACTGGTTTGCTGGTACCGACCGATCCGAATCTCGAAACGCAGGTGCGCCAGGAGGCGGAACGCGAGCTGCAAGAGGCCGCGCTGGCTGATGGCATTTTGCGAACGGCGCAGCAGAATGCGGCTTCGACGATCAGCAGTCTGTTGCAGGGTTTAGGATTCGATAAGATTGACTTCGACTAGCGGGCCGCCCCCAAACGGGCCAGGCGTATAACCCCGACCCGTAAGCCATCACAACCAGGCTGTTGTTCTCACCAGTCGAGTATGGTGGTAACCTGCGGGCTGACACTGATGTAACCTCGTCATCCACGCCCCTTCACAACTAAGCTGTCGTCGGGGGGTTTCTATCCGCATGAACAACAAATTCACGAACTCACTGTTAAGCCTGGCAGTCGGGGGACTCATGTTAGCCGGTTCCGCTTCTGCTCAAACCACAACTTCTGGAGCGGGACCTGGCGTTGTCGATCCGGGACATCCGCGAGTCAATCAGGTGAACGGCCGGGAAGAAAACCAGCAGCAACGCATCGCCAATGGCGTCAGCAGCGGCAAATTGAATTCGAAGCAAACCGCCAACCTGGAGAATCGCGAGACCAGCGTGCAGAACCGCGAAAAAAGAGATATGGCAGCGCACAACGGCCACCTGACCAAGGCGGAGCAGAACGGAATCAATCGTCAGCAGAACCGGATCAGCAAGAGCATTTACAAAGACAAGCACGAGTAACAAGGACGCAAGACAAGATCTTAGACTGGAGGATGGCCGCATGCCGTTTGCGGCCTTCTTCTTTTACAGCGCGAACCTATTCGGTCAGCTTACTTTTTCAGCGACCGGATATATCTCACTATGGCCGCGATCTGATCTCTTGATAGCTTGCGATCGTAGGCGGGCATCTTACCCTTGCCGTGGTTGATGATGGCATCGAGTTGCTGGTCCGACTGATCCTGAACTTCGGCTGACGCCAGGGAACGCAACTTCAAATTCTTGCCGATCATGGTATCGCCCGCTCCCTTATCGCCATGGCAAGGGGCGCATCGGGTCTTGTAGATATCGGCCACGCTTTCGGCTCCAGCGCAGGTGGAGACGAGCAGGGCCATGCAGATCAGAACCGCGGCTACTCTGGCCAGCGGCGGAAGGCTGGATTCGCGTTCAGAATGCTCCCCGGCCAGCATGAAGTGACACGTCGAATTGTTGAGCAAACCCCCAGCCTCCGGTAAACCCTGCAGCACCCAATCTTACCAGTTCAGTTTAATCGCGAATTGGAACTGGCGCGGGTCGTAGGCAGAGGTGGCCTGACCGGCGTTGGTGAAGAGCGGGCTCACGGCCGCTACGTTGTAGACGTTGGCGATGTTGAACATGTCGCAGATGAAATCTCCGCTGAAGCGTTCGCTGAAGTAAATCCGCTTGGCGAAACGCACGTCGTTGAAGATTAGCCGGGGAGTGATGCCAGCGTTGCGGCCCACATTGCCGTCGAGAGAGGCGAGTCCCGAAAGACCGATCTGGCCGTTCCAGCCCAGGATGCAAGGCTCCTGGAATATGCCGGTACGCGAATACTTCGACTGCACCGGCGTGTATCCGGCTGCAGTACAGGCTGGGGTTACGAAGTCGTTGGTACGTCCGGTGAGGGAAGACAACTGGAGGTTGTCGCCGACGCCCGTGATGATGTTGAACGGGCGCCCGGAACTGAATTCAATCGCGGACGAGAGTGTCCAATTGCTGAAGAACCTGCTCACCAAGCCGCTGCCGCTGAGCTTGCCCGACTGGTAGACGCCGCTGAAGACGAAACGTTGGCGCTGGTCAAAGAGCGATGAGGAACGATCGGCACTTGGAATGTAGCTGTCCTGCGGGGTGAGTGTGGACTCCAGATCGGTAGAATCATCGATAGCATGCGACCAAGTATAGGAAGCAAGAAACTCGTAATGGTTGCTGAAGCGCTTGCGGAGGTTCGCGGTTAGCCCATGATAAACGGAGCTGCCATTGGAGTAATTGGCGTCCATGTCGCCGAAGGGAACGCAGCCGGTGTAAGAGAAGCCGTTGCCGGGCGTCGGATTGCAGGCAGTGTTGAATCCCGGAAGGGTTGCGACCAAAGCCTGCGCCTGAGCCACACAAGCGCCTTGCCCCGCCAACTGGAAGGCAGCCGCGATCGAGGGGTTCAAACCGCCGGGGCGGAAGTAGTTAACCAGGGCGGGATCCACGTAGCCGGGACCGCAACCGCTCACCGTGAACGGGCTGCTGGCATTCTGACCCGAGGCGACCGCGGCAAAATAGTTACCGGTCATCAAGTCGCCGCGAATGGTGTTGGCGTTGATGGGGCGATTGAGATGACGGCCACCATTGAAGTTATAAGCAATGCTGAAGGCGTAGCCGGCGCCCAGATCTTGCTCGAGGGTCACGTTGACCTGTTCCGAGTATGCGTAAACGAAGTTCTTTCCCTGGGGATAACCGAAGGGCTGGAACGCTAGCGGCAGGAACGTTCCGGCACCTAGGTTGAGATAGTTCTGATTGAGAAAGACGGAATTGGGCGTATTCAGGGCCTGGAACTGCTGCTGGTTCGGCAGGTAGAAGAGATTGGCATTCGCCTGCGGGAAGGGAGAGACCGCGCACTGGGGCTGATTCAGAAGTCCCTGGAAGATCGGGATGGCGTTTAAATTGGCGGCATTGCTGGTGGCTCCGGTTGGGATGCTGCAGGTGGCCGTGCCGGCGAACGCCAACTGGCCGCTGGTCGATCCGTCGGAGGCATCGCCGAGGAAGTAGAGTCCCAGCAAGGGGTGGTCGTAAAACATGCCGAACGAACTGCGAATTACGGTCTTGCCATCGCCCCGCGGATCCCACGCTACGCCCACGCGGGGCTGAATGTTGTTCCAGTCGGTCTGGATGCCTTTCTGCAATCCGAGGTAGTTATAAGCTGGAACAGCCAAACCCGTTAGGGGCTTGAGTTGCGGCGGGAACTCCACGTCATAGCGCACGCCGTAATTCAACGTCAGATTAGGACGGATCCGGTACGAGTCCTGCCAGTAAAGGCCTAACGGTTTGTTAGAGAATGAGTCGCTCGGACTGCCCAGGCCCTGGATGAAATCTCCCGGCACGCCGAAGCCGTAGGACTGCACTGCCGAAAGTCCGGGGATGCCAAAATTAGGGGGTAAGGCCCCCGTCAGCACGCTGTAAGTTGCCGAAGGGAGAGCGTTGGCAGCCGAAAGTGAGCCGAAGTCGTAGACGCCGCCATAATTCACGGTGAAGATGGCTGTAAGCGGGATGTAATTGAAGTCGACCCCAAACTTGGTATCGTGCCGTCCCATGGTCCAGGAGAAATTATCGGTGAACTGGTAGCGCTGTTCGGTGCGCTTAATATAGGAATAGGGCTCGCGTCCGAAATAGCCATAGCCGGGGATATTCACCGCCGGGTCCGACCCTCCCGGGATGGCGGTATTGTAGAAATATGACAATCCTCGCCGGGCGTATTGGAAGCGGAATTCATTCACCTTGGTGGTACCGATGGTCCAGGTGTCTTGCGCCATGCCGGCCACGTCGCGATAAGTTTGCTGCGAGGTACGAGAGTAGGCATTTTGCCCGAAGGGCTGATCTTGTCCGCTGACTTCGATGCCCGTCACCGTGCTCGGACTTACGTTGGCGCGCAGCGTAAGCCGGTTATTGCTGTTGAGGTTGTGATCGATGCGAAACGAGTAGAGGCTGGTGCCTTCGAAGACGGGGAAGTTCCCTTCCTGCGAAGCTAATGTCTGATAGGACTGGGGTACGAAGCACGTCCCGGGAATCTGACAGGTCGATATAAAGCCGGGTTGTCCACCAAGGTTGACCGGCCACGCGCCATTCACCGCCATACCCGAAGACGCTCCAGCGAGGGCGGCATACTGGCCCACCGCGGCGGCAACCGTCCCGGTTGGATCGGACTCTTCAGCGGCAATCACGGTGGGATTGGTCAGGAAACCGATCTGTTCCGGAGTCAGCTGCAGTGTTCCGAGCGGCAGGCCGACCAGCCCGGTATCGAAGGGGGACAGGCCGAAATTGCCCTGGCCGATGCTGGAGAATCCGGTCTCATGGCGGCGGGTAATTTCATAGGAAAAGAAATAGTAGGTTTTATCTTTCTTGATGGGGCCGCCGAAGGCTGTGCCTGCCTGAACGCGCGTGTAGGCGGGGTTGGGCGTGGTGCTGAACGGGTTCACCGCCTGGAAGTCGCGATCCCGCAGGAATCCGTAGACATCGCCGTGGAACTCGTTGGATCCGGAGCGCGTGATGATATTGACCACGCCGCCCGAGGCCTGGCCATATTCGGCGGCATAACTGTTGGTGATGATCTGGAATTCCTGCACCGCTTCCTGCGAAACGGTGGAGCGCACGCCGTTGGTGGAATTGTCGATGTTGTTGGCGCCATCGAGATTGACCAGGTTGGAGCGCGCCCGCTGGCCACTCATATTGAGGCCGGAGGTGGGTGCGGCGCCGGTGTTGGGAGCGGCATCGCGCTGCACCTGGGAATCGGTCAGCGTGAACTGGATATAGTTGCGGCCGTTGATGGGGAGATTGTCGATGCGGCGCTGGCCGATGGTATCGGTCGAGGAGGTTCGCGAAGTTTCGATCAGGTCGGTTTGGGCGCTGACCTCGACGACTTCTTTGCTGCCCGCGACGGCGAGCGTGAAGGGCAGCTCCACGACTCCGCCGACGGTGATGGCGACTGCGGGCGCTTCGGCATTGGCGAAGCCCGACGCTTCCACGGTGACGGAATATGTGCCCGGGGGTAACTGACGTACGCTGTATCCACCCTGACCCTCGCTGGTGCCGGTGCGTTCCAGTCCCTTGGCGACATCGCGCGTGATGACGGTAGCGTCGGTGACGACGCTGCCTTTGGGGTCTTTGACCGTGACGTGGAGATCGCCGGTGGTGGCGCCCTGGGCAAATGCAAATTGGGGGATTAAGAAACTGCTGACGGCCAACAGGAAGAGGCGAAGCGTCGCTTTCATAGCACTCCTGAATCCTCCGCATCATGGCGGAAGGCGCGAATCAGAATGCGCAGCTTATCACAAGGCTGCATGAAGCTCGAACACGTTGTCAGGACGGGATAAGGCTGATATGTACATCAGAAGAGGGCGCTGAGGCAAGCAGTAAGATAGATTACCGGTAGACGAATCGGCCTTGTTTTGTGCTGGCCGCCTCGGCCTTCGTAAAAATTTCAATGAAGATTGCGTGCATCGGACATTCGATGACCGGCGAATTGCTGCTGGTGATGGTGTGTTCGCCGGGCAACGCGGGCTGGGGCGATTCGCATAAAGCGACCGCGTGGCGCGAACTCGGGTTTCAACATGCCCCCGATTTTGCCACGGCGCGGCGGCAACATGAGATTCTTTGCCGACTGCTGACGGAGAGCGGAGCCGAAGTCGCTCCTTTGCCGGAAGCGAAAACGCTGACGCTTGACGCCGTCTATGCGCACGATGCTTCGCTGCCCACCGACGACGGCCTCGTGCTCATGAATCCTGGAAAAAAAACGCGCGCGGCCGAAGCGAAGGCGCACGCTGATTTCTGCCGGCAGTTGGGGATTCCGGTGTTCGGCGAGATACGCGCGCCCGGGACTTCCGAAGCTGGCGACATGGTGTGGCTCGATTCGCGCACGCTGCTCATCGGCAACGGATATCGCACGAACCGGGCGGGAATCGAGCAGATGCGGTCGCTGCTTGCCGCGAAGCAGATTGAGGTATTGTCGGCACCACTGCCCTACGGACCGGGGCCTTCGGCGTGTCTGCACCTGATGTCGCTGATGAGCATGCTGGACGAACAGACCGTTCTCGTCGATCTGCCCTGGCTGGCCGTCGAGACCGTCGAACTGCTGAAGGGACGCGGCTTCCGACTGATTGAAATTGATTACAGTGAGCGGGAAACGCTGGCGTGCAATGTGTTGTCTTTAGGCAAGTCGCGGGTGATTGCGATCGAAGAAAACGCCAAAACGAATCAGCGCATGCGCGACGCGGGCTTTGATGTGCGCACGTTTCCAGGGTCGGAAATCTGCATTAATGGCGCAGGCGGGCCGACTTGTCTGACGCGGCCGCTGCTGCGGGCGTAGGTCGCGCCTGGTGCAACCCGCTTGGCTAGCTTGCTTGTGCTCGTAGCACAGTCCGGCACGGATTACTTTGCTTCGGTTTCCTGGCTGAACTCACACAACCAACTTCCCCCTTGTTTGCGCCACAGGCTGGAAACATGAACTCGGGCGGTGAAATCCCTGCCGTGGCTGGTTCCGTTCTCGACCACGGTGTAGACGATCAGGCCAGACTCCGCCGTGAGCGGAAGGAACCTGATGTCGGTCATGGTGTAGTCGTGCAGGCGGAATGCAGCAGTATGCTCCATGACCTCGACTTTGGTGGCCGGGCCGCGGGCGTCAACGAAGATGGCGTCGTCGGCAGTCGAAGCCGCGAATGCGGTTAAGTCGCCGGTCTTCAGCGCGTCCAGCCCGGCACGCTCTTGCGCCACGATCTGGTCGCGAAGCTTATCGCTGGACGATGCCGCGTTGAGTTGACGCGCGCGCTTTGCCGGCTGCGGTTGCGGCGCTTGAGCATAGCCAAAGGCGGCCAACAAGAGCAAAATCAGCCGGCCGGAGTTCAATATGGAGTTTCTCATTGCGCTCCTCCCTCGAACTTGTCCGCAGCTTACGCTTGCCATGAGCGAACGGCAATCCGCTTCGGCGTAAATACACTGTTAAAATGAATGGAAATGCTTTTGCCGTTTGTCCGCGAACTTTTCGCGGAGGTAGAACAACTGCCTGCCTTCACGCGCGTCGCCTCCCATCTGCGGGAGAGCGCGGGACGGATGCGTGTCACTGGACTTTCCCCCGCAGCCAAGGCGTTGATCATTGTGTTGTTGCGGCGCACGGTCGAGCGCCCGTTTGTGTTGGTGGTGGCCGACAATCGAGCGGCCGAAGAGTTGCTGCCGATCCTGCGCGCGTTCTGCGAACTGACCGGTGCGGCTGATCCCGACTCCGTCATTACTTTGCCCGCCCGCGATGTGCTGCCGTTTCAGAATCTGTCGCCGCATCCCGAAATTCAGGAAGAACGGGCTACAGCATTGTGGAAGATCGCAACCGGCCGCGCGGGAATTGTCGTATCTCCAGTGAGCGCGACCACCATTCTGCTGCGCTCTCCCGAATACTATGCCGACCTGGCGCGGGTTTTGCGGCGGGGCGAGACCTTCGATCTGGAAAAATTGCTCGAGCACCTAAACACGGTTGGCTACAGCGCGACCGACGTCGTCGAAATGCCAGGGCAGTATGCGGCTCGCGGCGGCATTCTCGATGTGTATTCTCCGGAAGCGGATCGTCCGGTGCGCGTTGAGTTTTTCGGCGATGAGATCGAGTCGATGCGCAAGTTCGATCCGGCGAGCCAGCGCTCTTCGAATCCGGTGGATGAGGCGCTGCTTCTGCCTCTGACAGAGACGCCTGTCACGGAGGAATTGCTGGGTTCGATCAACGCGCGGCTCTCGGGAAGGCGCATTACCGGGTCGGCGGAAGTCATCGAGCAGGCGGCACGCGACTCCGGTGCGGGAGTTTTTCCGGGATGGGAGTTCTACGCTCCGGTGGCGGGTGCCGATCGCACCATCTTCGGACTGCTTCCCGAGGCGCGGGTCTTTCTCGACGAGCCAGAAACCCTGGCGCTGGAACTGCAAAAAATCTGGGCCCGCATTGCAGAAGCGCACGAGCGCAGCGGGGTGGGGAATCTGGTGCGTCCCGCTGATCTTTATCTGACGCCGGAAGTCTGGCGGGAAAAGACGGCGTCGCTCGCCGGAGCCGATTTCGAATATCTGGGGTTGGCGCGCGCGGCCGACGAAGGGCAGGGCGAACGACCGGAGGCGGCTTTTCTTTCGCAGCCTGCGGCTCGCTTCCATGGCGCGGTTCCGGCCATGATCGAAGAAGTACAGAAGATTGTCGCCGGCGGCACGCAGGTGATTCTGGCCGTGCCCAACACGGGAGAGGTCGAGCGCCTCGCCGACATGTTCACCGAGTACAACGCCTCGTACCGGCTCGGCAGCCGCACGCGCAGTGGTGAAAGCTATGCCGACGAAACTTCGTATTTTGCCGGGGACGTGCTCACCACTACGTTGCTGAAGGCTTACCTCCCCGACGGCTTCATTTTGCCCGAAGCTCGCCTGGCAATTTTTGGCGCGCGCGATCTGTTCGACGAATCGGACCTGGTGGCGTCGCGTCCACAGCGGCAAAAATCGAAAGTCTCGGCATTTCTTTCCGATTTCCGCGATTTGCAAGTCGGCGACTACGTGGTTCACGTGGAACACGGCATCGGTCAATATCTGGGCCTGAAAGAGATCAATCAGGGCGACGGCGTCGCGGAATTCATGCTCCTCGAATACGCGGAAGGCGCGCGGCTGTATGTTCCGCTGACTCGCCTCGATCTGGTGCAGAAATATCGTTCGGCCGAAGGCGCGAAACCCGTACTCAATCATCTTGGCACGCAGGCCTGGAGCAAGACCAAGGCGCGCGTGCGCAAGGCGATGAAAGATATGACCGACGAACTGCTCAAGCTCTACGCGCAGCGTCAGGCCGCGCTTGGGCATATTTATCCAGCCGACACTGAGTGGATGAAGGAGTTCGAAGACTCATTCGAGTACAACGAAACCGAAGATCAGGCGCAGGCCATCGCCGACGTGAAGCGCGATATGGAATCGCAACTCCCCATGGATCGCCTGCTCTGCGGTGACGTCGGTTACGGCAAGACGGAAGTCGCGATGCGCGCGGCGTTCAAGGCTCTCAGCGATAATAAGCAAGTTGCCGTGCTCGCCCCGACGACGGTTCTCGCGTTCCAGCACTACGAAACTTTCAAGCAGCGCTTCGCTCCGTTTCCACTGACGGTCGAAATGATCAGCCGCTTCCGGACTCCAAAACAGGTCAAGGAAATTCTACAAAGAGTGGAGGCGGGCAAAGTAGATATCCTGATCGGAACGCACCGCCTGCTCTCGAAAGACGTGAAGTTCGCCGACCTCGGCTTGCTTGTCGTCGATGAAGAGCAGCGCTTCGGCGTGCGCCACAAAGAGCGCATCAAGCAGATGCGAACCTCCGTCGACGTGCTCACCATGTCGGCAACGCCGATTCCTCGCACGCTGCATATGTCGCTGGTGGGACTGCGCGACATGAGCGTCATCGAAACGCCGCCGAAAGACCGCATGGCGATTCAGACGGTGGTTGCGAACTGGGATGAAAAGCTGATTCAGTCGGCGCTCGAGCAGGAACTGGAGCGCGGCGGCCAGGTTTATTTTGTTCACAACCGCATCGATACCATCTGGGAGATTGCCGCCAAGTTGCAGGCGATGGCTCCGAATGCTCGCGTCGCCGTCGGCCACGGGCAGATGGGCGAAGGGGAGTTGGAAAAAGTGATGCTGAAATTCATGCATCACGAGGCGGACATCCTTGTTTCAACCACCATCATCGAGAACGGCCTCGACATTCCGCTGTGCAACACCATCCTCATCAATCGCGCCGACCGTCTTGGCTTGTCAGAGCTTTATCAGTTGCGCGGACGAGTCGGGCGCTCGAACCGCCGCGCTTACGCGTATCTTCTGCTGCCCTCGGAAATTGAGCTGACGCCTATCGCTCGCCGACGTCTGGCGGCGCTGAAGGAATTTTCCGACCTGGGCGCGGGATTTAAGATCGCCGCGCTTGATCTTGAGCTGCGAGGCGCGGGAAATCTTCTCGGCGGTGAGCAGAGTGGGCACATCGAAGCCGTCGGCTTCGAACTTTATACGCAGATGCTGGAGCGCGCCGTGCGTGAAATGAAGGGCGAGGCGGGCGTTGAAGTCACCGAAATCCAACTGAATCTCGGTCTGAACATCCGTATTCCTTCCGATTACATCAAAGAAGAGAACCAGCGGCTGCGCATGTACAAGCGTGTGGCTGGAGTCGAGACGGAGTCACAATTGCACGATGTACGCGCGGAGTTGATCGACCGTTACGGCGAAACGCCGCGAGCCGTCCGCAATCTGCTGGAGTACGCCGCGCTGAAACTGCAGGCGATGCGGGTTGGAGCGAACGCCATCGAGCGCAAGCGCGAGTTCGTGAGTATCAAGTTCAGCCAGACCGCCGCGATTGACGCCGAGAAGCTGGCGCGTTTCGTAGCCTCGCAGCGCGGTACGCAATTTAGTCCGGACGGGACTCTGAAATTCTCGATCAAAATCGACAGCGCCGAAGGCATTTTGCAGACGCTGCGCGATTTGCTGGAAGAGTTGGAAGCGCGAGAAGTCTCGGCGCAAACCACGTAAGACCATGTGGTGGCGGGGCTCTGCTCCGCCCTGGGACGGGGCAAAACCCCGTCACCAAACGAGCGGGAAGGGCAGCCGACATTTAGAATGATTCTGCAATGAAGCCTGAACAAGAGCGACGCACCAACGGCGATCGCCGCCACACTCGCAAAGTCCGCAAAGCGATTTTCCCCGCCGCTGGTCTGGGCACGCGTTTCCTTCCCGCCACCAAGGCGCAACCGAAAGAGATGCTGCCGCTGGTCGACAAACCCATCATTCAGTATGGCGTGGAAGAGGCTCTGGCAGCGGGTTGCGACCAGATCATCATTATTACGGGACGCGGCAAGAGTGCGATTGAAGATCATTTCGACGTCAGCTACGAACTGGAAAAGATGCTCGAAGAAAAGGGCAAGCATGACCTGCTGAAGATCGTGCGCCAGATTTCGGACATGATCTACGTCTCCTACGTTCGGCAGAAAGAGGCTCTGGGCCTGGGTCACGCGGTGCTGACGGCGCGCGAATTGATTGGCGACGAGCCTTTCGCCACGCTGCTGGCCGACGACGTCATCGATGCGAAAGTGCCGGTGCTCAAGCAGATGATGAGCGTTTTCGAGGAGAAGCAGTGTTCCGTCATTGCGACGCAGATCGTCGAAGGTCCGGCGATTTCTTCGTATGGCGTGCTGAAGGCGAAACCGGTCGCGGGCTCCGGCGGAAAGCTTTTTGAGGTCCTCGACCTGGTGGAAAAACCGAAACTCGAGGATGCGCCCTCGAATCTCGCTGTGATTGGGCGCTACATTTTGACTCCGACAGTTTTCGAAACACTCTCTGACATCAAGCCGGGCGCTGGCGGTGAATTGCAATTGACAGACGGGCTGCGCGGACTTTTGCGGCGCGAAAAAATGTACGCCTACGTGTATGAAGGCCGTCGCCACGATACCGGCGACAAACTGGGCTTCCTGAAAGCAACGGTGGAGTTTGCGCTGAAGCGCGAAGACCTGGGCGGGGCGTTCCGCGAATATCTAAAAGGCTTGAAACTGTGAATGTGTGGTAACGGGGCTTCGCCCCGTTCTGCGGGGCAGAGCCCCGCCACTACACAAACGTCGGGCTAGTTGTTCGAGGTCGATTTAAGCTTCTTTGACTTTTCTTCCACGCCGCGCGCTAATTTCTCTTTGTGCGCTTCCAATTTCTTTGCGATTGACGCATCACCCACGCCGATGATTTGCGCGGCCAGGATTCCGGCGTTGGTTGCTCCTGGCCTGCCAATCGCGACCGTCGCCACCGGGATGCCTGCGGGCATCTGCACGGTCGCAAGCAAAGAATCCATGCCTTGCAGCGAAGTGGACGGTATCGGGACGCCGATAACCGGCAAAATCGTGTGGGCGGCGATGACTCCCGCGAGGTGCGCAGCGCCGCCGGCTCCGGCGATGATCACGCGAATGCCGCGTCCAGCAGCCTTGCGCGCGTAATCAGCGGTGCGATCGGGAGAACGATGGGCTGAGGTCACGTCCATCTCATAGGCGATGCCGAATTCGTCGAGGGCTTTCGCGGCCTCGCGCATGATCTCCAGGTCAGAGTCGCTGCCCATAACGATCGAAACTAGTCGTTTGCTCATGATTGATTGGATTCCATTTCCTGAAAGCTATAGCCCCGACAAATGATAAGAAAAACTAACTCTTCTTCAGCGCTCTGGCCGCGATATCTCTGCGATAGTGGGCGCCGTCAAAACTGATCCTGGCGCAGGCTTCATAGGCGCGATCGACGGCAGTCTGCAGCGCAGCGGCACGCGCCGTCACTCCCAGCACCCGACCTCCGGTAGTATAAAACTCATCGTCGCGCTTTGACGTTCCGGCGTGAAAGACTTTTACGCCTTCCAACTTTGCGGCGTCTCCCAGGCCCGTGATTTTCTTGCCCGCCTCATAGCTACCGGGATAGCCGCCCGAAGCCATCACCACGCACACTGCGGCATCCTCCGACCATTTGAAATCGCCATCGCTGGTGCGGCCATCGATGGAGGCCTCCATCGCCTCCACCAGATCGCTTTCGAGGCGCATCAGAATGGGCTGCGTTTCTGGATCGCCGAAGCGGCAGTTGAATTCGAGCACCATGGGGCCGCGGGCGGTCATCATCAGGCCGCAATAAAGTACGCCCTTATACTCTGCTCCTTCGGCCTTCATACCGGCAACGACGGGCCGGGCGATGTGGGTGACGAGCCAGTCGCGCATCTGGTCATCGATGATCGTGCGCGTCGTGTAAGCGCCCATGCCGCCGGTGTTCGGTCCGGCGTCGCCGTCGAATGCGCGCTTGTGATCTTGCGCGGCCACGAGCGGAGCCACGCGCTCGCCGTCGCTTACAACCAGAAACGAAAGTTCGTCGCCTTCGAGAAATTCTTCCAGAACCACGCGCGATCCAGCTTCGCCGAGCATGCGGCCGCTGAGCATTTCATGAGCGACAGTGGAGGCTTCGTCCTTGCTCTTGGCGATGACAACTCCCTTGCCGGCGGCCAGTCCATCAGCCTTGACCACGATGGGAGTGTGGAAATGCGCGAGCGCGTCGGACAACTGGTCCGGAGCATCGCAGATCGCATAATGCGCGGTCGGGATGCGGTGCCGCTGCAGGAATTCCTTGGCGAAACTCTTGCTGGTTTCGAGTTGCGCGGCCGCTTGAGTGGGGCCAAAGGTACGCCATCCGCGCCGCGAAAATTCGTCAACCACGCCCAGCATCAGGGGCAATTCCGGCCCGACGATGGTCAAGTCCGGCTGAATCTTATTGGCGAGCGCGATCATGGAGTCAAGGTTCCTGACATCGACCGCGACGCACTCCGCCTCTTCAGCGATCCCGCCGTTGCCCGGCGCACAGTAGAGTTTCGCGACTCGCGGCGACTGCCGCAGCTTCCAAACGAGAGCATGCTCGCGTCCGCCGCCGCCGATGACGAGGATCTTCATATTGGAAGATTCAAGGGTAGGGGCGAAGGAACATGATGTCAAACGCAGGGAGGGATTGCAGAGGTCAGAGGTTAGATTGCAGAGGTGAAAGCTCAAACGGAACTCGCTCCTGGTATTCAGAGGGGTGAACCTCTGCAATCTAACCTCTGACCTCTGACCTTCGACCTCTGCAATCTTCGGTTAACTATGCTTAATCCCGCCGTATAATACGGTTCACGTGATCACTGTTTCCAAAGAGGACTACCTGAAGGCGATTCTCGAGGCTGAGAGCGAGGGAGAACCCGTCATCTCGGCAACGCTGGCGCATTGGTTGAAAGTTTCGCCTCCGGCGGTGACGATGGCAGTACGCCGGCTCAAGCGAGATGGACTGGTGCGGGTGAATACCGACGGGCGCGTCCGCCTGACCGCCGCGGGGAAGAAAATCGCGCGCAAGCTGACGGTCCGGCATCATCTCATCGAGCGCATGCTTTCCGAGATCTTTGGCATGGAATGGTACAAGGTGCACGACGAGGCGGAGCGCCTGGAACACGCGGTGTCGCCTGACTTCGAAGCGCGGCTGCTGGCTAAACTTGGCAGGGGAGTCGCGTGTCCCCATGGCAATCTGACGGAATTGGAGAGTCCCGCCAGCAGGCGGCGCCGCGGCCTGCTGCTTCTGGCTCATGCCTCGCCGGGAGAGAATTTTCAGGTGAGTGGCATCTATGAACGAGACCGCCGGTTGCTGGAGTTTCTGGAGCAACGCGGCATACGGCCCGGAGCCAAGGTTCACGTCGCCCACCGCAATTATGACCAGACGCTCACCCTGACGACCGCCGCTGGCCGCGTTTCCCTGGGAGTATCCGCTGCGGAAAAAGTTTGGGTCAAGGCCGCGGATGGAAAAATCTCAAGACGCTGAGAGTGTGGCGAAACCGGCAGCTACCGGCTTTTGTTAACCATAGTTTATATCTTGATGTATACTTGCGCTAATTTGATACGGAGTGGTTGGGGGACGCTCGCCTTGTCGTCGCTGCATGAATGGGATGAGAAAGCCGAATCCATCATCGGAGAAGCCTGGGCTAACGGTAAGCAAGCCAGATCTCCGGGTCGACCAGACAGGGTCCGAAGCGGTTGTCATCACGCATGAAGACATCGACCGGGCGCACGACCGCGAACAGGTTTCGGCGACGCGGGCGCGACGCGGATTCCGGCCGCGGGTGCGGTTGTTCTGGTTGCTCATAGGCCCCGGCATCCTGGTCATGCTGGGTGAGAACGATGGCCCCAGCATGCTGTCGTATGCCGCCACCGGGGCCCGGTTCGGCATCGGCTTCTTCCTGCCTTTTGTGGTTCTCACTTTCGTCATGGCCTGTGTGGTGCAGGAGATGACCGTGCGTCTGGGCGCGGCTACTCATCGCGGACACGCGGAGCTGATCTTCGATCGCTTCGGCCCCTTCTGGGGCTGGTTCTCGATGATCGACCTGATGATCGGCAATTTCCTGACTCTGGTCACGGAGTTCATCGCCATCCGCGCCGGGCTGGGATTTTTTGGCGTGCGCCCGTGGGTTGCAGTTCTCAGCGCGCTGCTGGTGCTTTCCATCGCGCTCATGACGCACCGCTATTGGACGTGGGAGCGCATCATTCTGGGCGCTGCCATGTTCAATCTGATATTTGTGCCGGTGGCGTTGTTGACGCATCCCGACTGGAGTGCGGTGGGTCGCTCGTTGATTACCTGGCGGCCGCTGCCGGGTGGCCTCACGCAGGAGACAGTTCTGATTCTGCTGGCGAATATCGGGGCGACGGTTACTCCCTGGATGCTTTTTTTTCAGCAAAGCGCCATCGCCGATAAAGGTCTGACCACGCGAGATATCCGCTTTGGCCGCGTGGATACCATGCTGGGAGCGGCGCTGGCCACATTGGCGGCGCTGGCCACCATGCTGGCCACGGCTCCATTGTTTCTGCACCACATGTCCACCGGGAACTTCGAAGCCGCTGAGTTTGCCCAGGCGCTGCAGCCGTTGATCGGACATTGGGGCGCGGCGCTTTTCGCCTTGGGCATTTTCGAGGCGGGAATGGTTGCGGCGATTACGATTTCAACTTCCTCCGCCTACGCTTTCGGAGAGGTAGCCCGGCGACCGCACAGCCTGAATCTTCCTTTCAAACAGGGACGCTCTTTCTATCTGGTGCTGCTGGTGGAAGCGGCGGCGGCAGCGGCGCTGGTCCTGATCCCGGGAATTCCGCTGGTGTACATCGTGCTGCTGGTCAATGTCATCGCCGTGCTGGCCATGCCTCCGGCGCTGCTTTTTCTCTATATGCTGGTGAACGATCGGGAAATCATGGGCAAATTGATCAGCCCGCTGTGGGCGAACGTACTGGCTCTGGGAGTTGTGACGGTGCTGATCGCGGCCGGTCTTCTGTTTGGAGTCAGCGTGATTGCGCCCAAGGCGCTCGTTTTTCTGGGAGGCAGGTAAATGGTGGAGGCTGGTAGATGAAAGGCCAATCTCATTCCGCAAGCGGCGGCGATGGCAGCGATCAAGTGACCCGCGAAGAACTCGCCTCGGTGATTACCGCGCTGGAGCCTGATCAGATCATTTCCACCAAGGATCATCATCATTGTCCTCGGCGGCAGCTCACGCGGACCGAGATGATCCTTTTCTGGGGGCTGCGGATTTACCTGCTGTTTATGGTGGGCGTGGTGGTTTATCAGATTTGGACCGGCGTTCGATAGGATTTGGTAACTGTGCATCCCGGTGAATCCAGATTGCAAAATCCGCCTTCAGCCGCTTTGAGTTAGCGCTTTCACAACCTTAGCTGAGCGTGACGCCCGTCACGTCATGGGAATGTGAAACAAATTACAATATAGGGTTCTGTCCGCAGTGTGCCCGGTCCTGTGCCGGAGCTTGTGAAGGAAGGTCATCATGTCATCCAACAGCTTTGGCGCTCGCGCCACTTTTAAAGTCGGCAACAAAGAGTATGAACTCTACCGCATTGACGCTCTCGATAAGCAGGGAATCTCCACCAAGCATTTGCCGTTTTCTCTGCGCATTCTGCTGGAGAACCTGCTGCGCACCGAGGATGGGCGCAACGTGACGAAAGACGAAATTCGCGCCCTCGCCGCGTGGAACAAGAACTCGAAGCCGGAAAAGGAAATTGCGTTTACTCCCAGCCGCGTTCTGCTGCAGGATTTCACCGGAGTTCCGGCTGTGGTCGATCTCGCCGCCATGCGCGATGCCATGAAGCGCCTGGGTGGAGATGCCAGGCTGATCAATCCGCTGCAACCCGCCGAACTGGTCATCGACCACTCCGTGCAGGTCGACGAATACGGGTCGCCGGGCGCGCTCGACGTTAACGCGCTGCTCGAGTTCCAACGCAACAAGGAGCGCTACGCATTTCTGCGCTGGGGACAGACCGGCTTCCGCAACCTCGCCATCGTTCCGCCCGACACGGGCATCGTCCATCAGGTCAATCTCGAGTATCTGGCGCGCGTGGTTTTTGTGCACGAAGAAGGCGGAAAGCGCACCGCGTACCCCGACACGCTGGTCGGCACCGACTCCCACACCACCATGATCAACGGACTCGGCGTGCTGGGCTGGGGCGTTGGCGGCATTGAGGCCGAGGCCGCCATGCTGGGCCAGCCTGTCTCGATGCTGATTCCGCTCGTCGTCGGCGTGAAGCTTACTGGCCGCCTGCGCGAAGGCGCCACGGCTACCGATCTGGTTCTGACCATCACCGAAATGCTTCGCAAGCACGGCGTGGTCGGAAAATTTGTCGAGTATTTTGGCCCTGGCTTGCAGGATCTGCCGTTAGCCGATCGCGCGACGATCGCCAATATGGCTCCCGAATACGGCGCCACTTGCGGCATCTTCCCCATCGACAAAGAAAGTGTGAAGTACTTGAGACTCACCGGCCGCAGCGAAGAGCTGATCGCGCTGGTCGAAGCCTACGCGCGCGAACAGGGACTCTTCCATGACGCGAAGACGCCGGAAGCGGAGTACTCCGAGTTGCTGAGTATGGATCTGGCAACGGTCGAACCGAGTCTGGCGGGCCCGAAGCGCCCGCAGGATCGTGTCGTACTTTCGAAGGCGGGCGAATCGTTTACCCAGGCGCTGCCCTCGCTGATCAAGCCGAAGGCGAAGGCTGCAGTTTCAGCTTCTGCGACGGCTGCGGCGGTGAAGCCCGTCAATCGCTGGGAAACCGAAGGTGGAAGTCCGACCGCGATTGGCGTGGAAGACCCGAAGGTTCATGAACATATTTCAGGCAACGGAAAATCGCTGCAGCACGGAAGCGTGGTCATTGCCGCGATTACGAGTTGCACGAATACCTCCAACCCGTCGGTGCTGATCGCCGCCGGCCTGCTGGCGAAAAAAGCTGTGGAACGCGGGCTCCAGGTGCCCGCAACCGTGAAAACTTCACTCGCTCCCGGGTCGAAGGTGGTTCTCGACTATCTCCAGAAAGCGGGCCTGATGCCCTATCTGGAGAAGCTGAAATTCCACATCGTCGGCTACGGCTGCACCACCTGCATTGGAAACTCCGGCCCGCTGCCGGTCGAAGTTTCAAAAGAGATCGACGAAAAGAATCTGGTCGTAGCCTCGGTGCTCTCCGGCAATCGCAATTTTGAAGGCCGCATCAATTCCGAAGTCCGCGCCAACTATCTGATGTCGCCGCCGCTGGTGGTCGCCTTCGCGCTCGCTGGCCGCATCGATATTGATCTGCGCAAGGATTCGATCGGCAAAGACAAAGACGGCAAGCCGGTGTATCTCGCCGACATCTGGCCCACGCAGCGCGAAGTCGAAGAATCGATGTCGAGCGCGATTACGTCGGAAATGTTCCGCAAGAGCTACAGCGAGGTCTACGCCGGCGACGAGCGCTGGCGCGGGCTGCCGGTTCCGAAGGGCGAAACCTACGCCTGGGAGAAAGATTCCACCTATATTCGCCAGGCTCCTTATTTCGATGACATGGCGCTCAAGCCATCCGCCGTCCACGACATCAAAGGTGCGCGCGTTCTGGCCGTGCTGGGAGACAGCGTCACTACCGACCACATTTCTCCGGCGGGCTCCATTAAGAAAGACGGGCCGGCGGGCAAATACTTGATCGCTCACGGGGTGCAGCCTGGGGATTTCAATTCTTTCGGATCGCGTCGCGGCAATCATGAGGTCATGGTGCGCGGCACGTTCGCCAACGTCCGCCTGCGCAATAAAATGGTAAACACCGAGGGCGGATTCACCCGCCATCTGCCCGATGGCGCCGAGATGTCAATCTTCGACGCTTCCGAGAAATACCACGCCGAGAAGGTTCCACTGGTGATTCTCGCGGGCAAGGAATACGGCTCCGGGTCGTCGCGCGACTGGGCGGCAAAAGGGCCGCGCTTGCTCGGCGTCCGCGCCGTGATTGCGGAAAGCTACGAGCGCATTCACCGTTCCAACCTCGTCGGCATGGGCATTCTTCCTCTACAGTTTTTGCCGGGAGAAAATGCCGAGACGCTGAAGTTGACGGGCGAAGAAGTGTTTGAGATCGCCGGCATTCGCGATGTGGTGGAGAAATATACTGCCGGGCGCAAGATCACGGTCCGCGTGTCAGGCGGCAAAACGTCGGAATTCCAGGCCATCGTACGCATCGATACGCCGCAGGAAGCGCTCTATTATTCGAACGGCGGCATCCTGCAGTACG
This sequence comes from uncultured Acidobacteriaceae bacterium, assembly GCA_963696275.1. Lineage (GTDB taxonomy): Bacteria > Acidobacteriota > Terriglobia > Terriglobales > Acidobacteriaceae > Acidiflorens. Next base: position 26,693 of record CAVOJQ010000003.1, read on the forward strand.
TGCTGCGGCAATTGCTGGCAGGCAAGACGCAACCGGAGGCGGTCACGGTCTAGAATCCTGGTTCAACCGTCCCATATTTCCTGTAGAGACGCGGCTTGCCGCGTCTCCGCAACCTAGGCCGCCGAAGCTTCGTTTCTACACAATCGTTGAGCGATGCCTTGCACTCTCCCTGCGAAACGCCCGCATGCTAATCTCGAATTCCCATGCCCTTCCCGGTGCAATACATCCCTGCTGCTTATAGCCTGACTGCAGTCGGAGTATGGGGAACCAGCGATTTTCTAGGCGGCTTCGGCTCGCGGCGCGCGAACGCCTTTCTGTTCACGGCGATTGCACACGTCAGTGGGCTCATCGTGATCGGCGCGTTGGCGCTGAGGAGCGGCGCTCCTTTTCTCACCCCCGTCAGCCTGGGTTGGGCGCTGATCTCGGGGATGCTCGGAGGCATAGCCCTGGCCTTGTTCTATCGCTCCCTGGCCATGGGAAATATGGGTCTGGTCGCGCCCGTCGCTGCCGTGCTGGGCGCAGCGATTCCCAGCATCGTGACTGCATTTGCGGAGGGCGTTCCCACCCGCCGCCATCTTCTCGGCTTCATTCTCGCCGTCATCGGAGTCTGGCTGATCTCACGCACCGAAGGAGTTGCCGGGCGTCCTCAGGGCCTCGGTATGGCGGTACTCGCCGGAATCGGTTTCGCGGGATTTTATCTATGCGTGCACCAGGCAGGCGATGCGTCTGTCCTATGGATCGCCACCTGTTCGCGCTGCGGCGCGCTGTTCGTAACCGGCAGTATCGTTTTATTTGGAAAACACATTCGCGCCGTGGCTGCGCCGGTGCTGGCAATCGCCGTGGTCGCCGGAATTCTTGACATTACCGGCAGCGTCGTCTTCATCCGCGCGGCGCAAATCGGACGGATGGACGATGCGGTGGTTCTCAGTTCGCTCTATCCCGCGGTTACCGTGCTGCTGGCGCGCATCTTTCTGCATGAACATTTCAGCCGCTTTCGGACGGTCGGCATGATCGCCGCACTGATTGCGGTGCCCATGATTGCGGGGTGAGAGGGTTAAGTTCCATATTCTGGAATATGGAATAAATGTCAAACATATTAGGTTATGTGCAGTATAATAAGTATATTCCATATTCTGGAATATAGAATACAGTCTATGAACTTAAGTCCGCAGGACGTGGTGGTTGTATTGAAGTCTGTGGTTGAGGGATCCACGAGGGCCGCCCAGCAGAATGACAAGGACCCTGCCGAGGAGTTGGAGGCAAAATTTCTGGCCGCGGGTAGCAAGAGTTCGACCTACGCCGGACTGGGGGAAGAGTTGGCGATGAGCCCCTCCCAAGTCTTTCGATCCGTGATTCGCGCCGAAGAGGCCCGGTTGCTTTATCGAGTCCCGGTTAAGCCCGTCCCCGGGCATGCGAAGGACCAAAATAGATTTTGGCCGTGCCGGGAGAACTTAAAAGAGTTCCTCATCTACGGTGTGAAGTACGCCTTCCCCGTCCATCGTGGCGGCTTAGTGCGCGGAATTCCGACTGCCCATGCTGCTCCTCCGCTCAGTCACCAGATCGCCGAATCCTCAGAGCCTCCGCCGGTTTGGCCCGATCCCGAGGGCACGGTACGGGGGGTGGAATTTTCACCTCTTTATAAAAACGTGCCGGAGGCAGCTCGCCGCGATCCCAAACTCTACGAACTATTGGCGCTGGTGGACGCTATTCGCGACGGCCGAGCGCGCGAGCGAGAGATTGCAATCGACGAACTGAAGGCGAGGATCGACCAACCGTGGAGCTGACAGCGAGGATCGACGAACGGTGAATCTGTCGCAAAACCCGAACGCGGCGCTGTTGCTTTCCGCAGTGCAGAAGCTTCTGCCGTTGCTGGATCAAATTGTTTTTGTGGGCGGGTGCGCAGCCGGTCTGCTGATTACCGACCCCGGCGCCGCGCCGGTCCGTCCGACAGTCGACGTCGATGCTATTGTTGAAATCGCGTCTTACGCGGAGTTAATGGCACTCGATGGCCGTTTGCGGCGATTGGGTTTCGAGCAACCGCATGTGGAGGGCACGCCGCTTTGCCGCTGGATTCACGAAGATGTAATTCTCGATTTGATGCCCACGGATTCGGCCATTCTCGGTTTTAGCAATCGCTGGTATCCTCAGGCCCTCGCAGACGCGGGAACCGTCGTGGTTGGTGACCGCCCAATCCGGCTGATTTCAGCTCCGTATTTCCTGGCGACCAAGCTCGAGGCTTTTCATGGACGCGGACAGTTCGATTACCGCATGAGCCGCGATATCGAGGATATCGTTACTGTGGTTGACGGCCGGACGGAAATCATAGCAGAGGTACAACGGTGTGCCGCTTTGCTTCTGCAATACTTGAAAGAGGAGTTTTCGGCGCTTGTAGCAGAGCGCGATTTTCTGGAAGCTCTGCCGGGACACTTGCTGCCAGACGCGGTTAGTCAGCAGCGCGTTCGTATTGTGTTGGACCGCATGCAGCGGATTGCCGGGAGAAGGTGACCCGTGCCCCTGGTTGAAGTCCGCAATCTGACGAAGGTTTTCGATCTTGCTGAATCTTCGTTCGGCAGCCGCCAATCGGGCGAGGTTCGCGCCGTCGACCATGTCTCTCTCGAAATTCATCAGGGTGAAACGCTGGGATTGGTCGGCGAATCCGGTTCGGGCAAAAGTACACTCGGACGGCTCATTCTCCGCCTCATCGAGCCAACTTCAGGCGCCATCACCTTCGATGGCGTCGATCTGCTTGCAGCCGGCGGCTCTCAGTTGCGGCGCCTGCGGCGTGACATGCAGATCATTTTTCAGGACCCGTTTGGCTCGCTCGACCCCCGCTTCCGCGTGGAGGACGTGCTGGCCGAGCCGCTGATTCTTCACCGCGAGATTGGCAAAAGCCTCGGCCGTGATGCCCGCCGCCAGCGGGTGCGCGAGCTCTTGCGTGCCGTCGGCATGGATGAATCAGCCATGCCGCGTTATCCCCACGAATTTTCGGGAGGCCAACGGCAGCGCATCGGCATCGCCCGAGCGCTGGCTCTGCGCCCGAAATTCATCGTCGCCGACGAGCCCGTTTCCGCCCTCGACGTCAGCGTCGGCGCCCAGATCGTGAATCTGCTGCGGCAGTTGCAGCGCGAGTTTGGTTTGACCTACCTCTTCATCTCGCACTCCATGCCGGTCGTTCGCTATCTCTCCAGCCGAATCGCCGTGATGTACCGCGGCAAGCTGGTCGAGATGGGAAGCACGGAGCAAGTCACTCTCCATCCACAGCACGAGTACACGCGCAAACTGCTGGCCGCGACTCCTGAGATGGCTGCCTCTTGATTTTCCTCTGGCCCTGACCAGTTGCCAGGCATGCTCCGAGGTTTTGCCCTGTGACCTCCGCGTTCCCTGTGGAGAGGATGTTCTCTCCGTCGGAGAACAGGAATCCGCATGGAGCGCAATGTGGCGAATTCAGACATCCACGCCGGTTGTACAGTCACGGCCAAGCCGACTACAATTCGCCTGTTCAAGGAGCAGATATGGCTTCAGCCGCAGTTGTGCCTCCACCAGCGCCAGCTCCGTTGTCCGAAGCGCAGCGCATCGCCTACACCTTTTTCGCGCCCGGCAAAACCTTCACCGACCTGCGCAGGAGTGCCAGTTGGTGGGCGCCCTTTCTTCTCATCGTGATCGTTTCTTTGGCATTCAGTTATGTTGTCGATCAGAAAGTCGGCTTTCGCAAAGTGGTAGACAATCTCATCGAGCTGCAACCGAAGCAAGCGGAGCGCCTGGAAGCCCTGCCCCCCGATCAGCGCGAAAAAAACCTGGCGCTGCAGGTCACGATCACCAAAGCCATTTCGTACGGTTTTCCCCTGATTGCGCTGGCCTTGTACTTTGTCTACTCGGCGGTTTTATTTGCCACCCTCAAATTTGGCGCCAGCGCCGACATCCAATACACAAAGATGTTTGCCCTGGTCGTCTATACCAGGCTGCCGGAACTGCTGCGGGCGCTGCTGGCAATCTTGTCAATGTTGGCGGGAGTGAGCACCGACGGTTTTAACATCCAGAATCCTCTCGCGACCAATCCGGGATACTTCATCGATCCGAGCGGCTCCGCCGTTCTCCGCGCGCTTTTATCCCCGCTGGACGTAATCACCATCTGGTCGTTAGTCCTGACCGCCATTGGCATTAGCTGCATCAGCAAGGTCAAGCGCGGCACGGCCTTCGCTGTTGTCTTTGGTTGGTACGTCATCATCGTGATTGGGCGCGTAGCCATTACTGCAGCAACATCCTGAGTTGGACTGAAAGTCTGCGCTCGGTCAGGCCCTGCCTGGGTGGGTGCGGGCGGTTGCCCGCTCAGGACGGGGCGAAGCCCCGTCACCACACAACCATTTACTATTGCCAGCATCATGCGCACCGCGGACGTAGTCATCATCGGCGGAGGAATTGTCGGCTCCAGCATCGCCTATCACCTCGTCGCCGCGGGCTGCAGGAACGTCCTCGTGATCGAGCGCGAGACCTCCCCAGGCAAGGGATCCACCGGCAAGAGCATGGGAGGAGTGCGCGCGCAGTTTTCCACTCCCGTCAACATTCAGATGTCACTCTACTCCATCCCTTTCTATGCCAGCTTCGAGGAGCGGCTCGGCTATCCTTGCGATTACCGTCCGCAGGGATATCTTTTTTGTGCCACGAACGACAAGCACATGGCGTATCTGCGCACGAATTATGAAAAGCAGGTTGCCATGGGATTGAAGAATGTGCGGATAGTATCGGGCGACGACATTCGCGGGATGTTTCCACAACTGCGTGGTGACGATATCGTCGGAGGCAGTTTCTGCTCGACGGATGGCTTCGTCGATCCTTACAGCGCCATGACCGGCTTCATGACCTGGGCGAGCGACCACGGCGCCGCGCTCTGGAAAAACGCGACCGTAACTGACATCACTCGCAAAAGCGACGGCAGTTTTGAAGTTGCGACCACGCGCGATACGATCTCGGCGCGCACGCTCGTCAACTGCGCCGGCGCGTGGGCGGCTTCAATCGCGAAGATGCTGAAGATCGATTTGCCAGTCGAACCTTTGCGGCGCATGCTGGTGCCGACCGAGCCCTTTGACCAGTTTCCGCACACCGCGCCCATGATCATCGATATGTCGACCGGCTTTCATTTTCGTCCTGAGGGTCGCGGATTCTTGCTGGCCTGGAACGATCCGGAAGAAACGCCGGGGTTCAAGGCTGATTTCGACGAACGCTTCATCGAGAAAATTCTGACGCGCGCCGCCGATCGTGTGCCGGTCTTCGAGAATATCGCGGTCAATCCCAAGCGAGCCTGGGCCGGGCTTTATGAAATGACGCCCGATCATCATCCGATTCTCGGGGAATCGCCTGCAGTGCCCGATTTCTTCTTTGCCAACGGCTTCAGCGGACATGGCGTGATGCATGCGCCAGCCACCGGGAAAATTTTGAGTGACTTGATTCTGAGCGGGAAGACGGATTTGATCGATGCGTCGTTGCTCAACTTCTCACGGTTCGAGGAGGGACGGACGATTCACGAAACGGCTGTGCTGTAGGTACGGGTTCCGCGGCTTGGATGGCCGTTACAACCCGACATCTTTCATCGAGAACCCTAGGAGAAACATCATGTCCATCTTTGGCCTGATCGAATACGCCGACGCCACCCCCGAAGTTCGCGCTGTCTATGACGACATCATGGCCACGCGCAAAACCGACTGGATCAATAATTTCTGGAAGGCCATCGCCCACGATCCGGTATTGCTCAAGCGCACCTGGGACGACATCAAGCAGATCATGGCTCCCGGAGCGCTCGATCCGCTCACCAAAGAGATGATGTACGTGGCCGTCTCGGTCACAAACCAATGCGAGTATTGCATTGCGTCGCACACCGCCGCGGCTCGGAAGAAGGGCATGACCGACGCCCAGTTCAAGGAACTGATGTCGGTGGTCGGCATGGCGAATGAGACCAACCGGTTGGTCGCCGGATACCAGGTTGAAATCGACGATCGCTTTAAACCCCAAACCGGCAAATGACATCCAAGGTGCTGGATGCCGTCCCTTAGTTCTCGATCGCTCGTTGCACGCGAGGCTTATAATCGTTCTCGTGTGGGGACGCGTCGGCGAAAATGTGCACTTTCTGCATCCGCATCATCCGGACGCGCATCATCAGGTATGAATCACGAATATTTTAGAAAGAGGTGGAGGCATGGCCGAAATGACGGTGGCTCCGGTGACTACCCATGGATTTTTTCTGGATGGGAAGTGGCTGGAAGAGGGTGACATCGTCGACGTTCGCGCGCCCTACGATGGCGCGCTGATTGCACATGTTCACCAGGGGCGCCGCGAACATGCGGAAGCCGCAATCGCCGCCGCCGTCAAGGCTTTTGGAACCACCCGGCGGTTGCCTGCCTTCGAGCGGCAGCGCGTTCTGCGCCAGATCGCGACCGGCATTCACGACCGCAGGGAAGAATTTTCCCACACCATTGCTCTCGAAGCGGGCAAGCCCATCAAGACCGCGCGCACCGAAGTTGACCGTGCCGTTTTTACCTTTAACATCGCCGCCGAAGAGACGGTTCGCAACTACGGCGAATACCTGCCGCTCGACTGGCAGCAGTCGACGGCGGGGCGCTGGGGCATCGTCAAACGGTTTCCGCTCGGCCCAGTCGCCGGCATTACGCCTTTTAATTTTCCCTTGAATCTGGTCGCACACAAGGTTGCGCCCGCAATTGCGGCGGGCTGTTCGATGATTCTCAAGCCGGCGCCGCAGACGCCCCTCACTGCTCTGCTTCTTGCCGAGGTCATCCAGCAGGCAGGATGGCCTGACGGCGGATTCAACTGCGTTTTGCTCTCGAACGAGGATTCGGGCCTGCTGGTCACCGACGAGCGCATCAAGCTCATCAGCTTCACCGGAAGCGCCGCTGTCGGCTGGGCCATCAAGAACAATGCGGGGAAAAAGAAAGTTGTGCTGGAACTGGGAGGAAACTCCGGAGTCATCGTCCACAGCGATACCGATCTCGCTTATGCCGCCGAGCGCTGCGTTACCGGCGGCTTTTCCTACGCGGGACAATCCTGCGTGTCGGTGCAGCGCATTCTGGTCGAGCACACGGTCTACGGGAAGTTCACGGAATTCTTACTGGCTGCGGTCAGCAAGTTAAAAGTGGGAGATCCGCTGGATGAGGCGAGCGACCTCGGTCCGCTGATCAGCGAAAATGATGCTATCCGCGCCACTGACTGGGTGCAGGAGGCGGTGCGCGGCGGTGCGCGCCTGCTCTGCGGCGGCAAACGCAAGGGCTCGCTCTTCGAACCCACCGTGCTCACCGGCACCAAGCCCAATATGAAAGTGAATTGCCAGGAAATTTTTGCTCCGGTGGTGACGGTTGAGCCTTACAATGATTTCGCTTCCGCGCTGAAGCAGGTCAACAGTTCGGCTTATGGCCTGCAGGCGGGAATCTTTACCCGCGACGCCAAACTCATTTTTCAGGCTTATGACGAACTTGAAGTTGGCGGCTTGATTGCTGGCGATGTTCCGACCTTTCGTATTGACCACATGCCCTATGGTGGCGTCAAAGATTCCGGCCTTGGACGCGAGGGCCTGCGCGACGCGATTCAGGAGATGACTGAGCCCAAACTATTGGTCATGAATCTTCGTTGATGGTGTGGTGACGGGGCATGTCCCCTCGCATTTTCGCGGGCAAGAGGTCGAAGCCCAAAAATCTCTGTTGATTTTTTTAATGTTCTTTTCCCAATGTGGTCCAACCCACAAAAGAAAAACTGCGGCAGCTATTCCATTTCGCCAGGCAACTGTTTATACTCGCTTGTTTCGGTATCGAACGTCACAATTATATGTGACTTAAATCATACGAATGCGGTCGAGCCGGGAGTGGCCTGAGCCAATTCCGCCATAATCAAAGACTTCACATTCAATGCAGATCTTTCCGCGCAGTAGTAATGCCATCGCCCGGGCCTCCATGGTCCTGACGGTACTCGCCGTTGCCGGCATCTTTTGGGCTATGGTGCAGATTGAGCGCTCTCCCTATATCACCTATGCCGGAGTCCGCAAGTCGCAACCGGTCCCGTTCAGCCACCAGCACCACGTTACCGGTCTCGGCATCGATTGCCGCTACTGCCACACCTCGGTTGAGACTTCAAGTTTCGCCGGCATTCCGCCGACCAAGACCTGTATCAACTGCCACCAGCAGATCTGGACGAACGCCGCTTACCTTGAGCCTGTCCGCGAAAGTTTCCGCACCGGCCGCTCGCTCGAATGGACGCGTGTCAACCAGTTGCCGAATTTCGTGTATTTCAATCACAGCGTTCACATCGCTAAAGGCGTGGGCTGCAATACCTGCCACGGCCCCATCGACCAGATGCCGCTGACCTATCAATATGCCTCGCTCCAGATGGAGTTCTGCCTGGAGTGCCACCGCGAAACGGAAAAATATCTGCGCCCGCGCGAGCAAGTCTTCAACATGCGCTATGAGCCGCCTTCGGAAAGCGAGCCCGTGATCGTGAACGGAACCGCGTACTCCGACCAGGAGAAGTTAGGCAACGCGTTGAAGGAACAATACAAAGTGCGTTCAGTATTGGACATCACCAGCTGCAATACCTGTCACCGGTAGGGCGGGTCGTAATTGAAAAAACTGAGAGCTGGCAGCTGAGAGCTGAATTTGACAATGAGCATGGACGAGCACAACGCAAAATCGGCCAACAAGAATCCCGGAGCCGCCGGCGCGCAGGACGTTTGCCCGAGCAAGCGCAAGCAGCTTGACCTGGCAACGGTGAGGGAGCAAATCGAGGAGACGACCGGCCCCGAATACTGGCGCAGCCTCGAGGAGTTGGCCGGCAGCGAAGAGTTTCAGGAGATGCTGCACCGCGAGTTTCCGAAGGGCGCTTCCGAGTGGCTCGAAGGCTTCTCGCGCCGCGGTTTTCTCAAGACCATGAGCGCCTCGCTGGCCCTTGCCGGCCTGACCGGCTGCACGAAAATGCCGATCACCGAGATTGTGCCCTACGTGCGGCAACCGGAAAACGTCGTGCCTGGGCGTCCGAAGTATTATGCGACTGCGTTCACGCTCGGCGGCTACGCCTCGCCAGTGATCGTCGAAAGCCATCTTTTCCGGCCTACGAAAGTTGAGGGAAATCCCCAGCATCCGGCGAGTCTTGGCGGCACCGACATTTACGCGCAGGCTTCGATTCTCGACCTCTACGATCCCGACCGCGCGCAGAGCATCACCTATCTCGGCGACGTGCGCTCCTGGAATGCCTTCATGGAGGCGGTTCGCGCTCCCATGAATGTGGAGAGCGGCATCGCGGGCGCTGGCGTCCGCATCCTGACGCAGACCGTTACTTCGCCCACGCTGGCGGCGCAGATTAACGATTATCTGAAAACGAATCCGCAGGCGAAGTGGCACGTTTACGAACCGGTCAATCGCGACAATGTTGTCGAAGGCGCGAGACTGGCGTTTGGGGAGCCGGTCGAAACGCGCTACGACCTGTCGAAGGCCGACGTTATTGTTTCGCTCGACGCCGATTTCCTCTACGCCGGATTCCCCGGCACCGCGCGCTACACGCGCGATTTTGCCGCGCGCCGCAATCCTGACGCGAACATGAACCGGCTGTATGTGGTCGAGAGCACGCCAAGTTCTACGGGGATGAAGGCGGATCACCGCGTGCCGATGAAGGCGGCGGAGGTCGAGAACTTTGCCCGCAGTTTGGCAACCGCTGTCGGAGTGAATGGCGGTGGTAACGCCGGCGGCCAGCAAGTATCCGCAATTGTTAAAGATCTGCAATCGCACAAAGGTTCGAGTGTGGTGATTGCCGGCGATCACCAATCGCCCGCGGTTCATGCGCTTGCGCACGCCATGAATCAGGCGCTCGGCAACGCCGGCAAGACCGTCTTCTATACCGAGCCGGTAGACGCGAATCCGGTGAATCAAAATGAATCGCTCCACGCGCTGGTCGAAGACATGCGCGCCGGGAAAGTCGACGTGCTGCTGATTCTCAGCGGCAATCCCGCCTACGACGCTCCCGCGGAACTCGAATTTGCTTCGGTTTTGAAATCGAATGCGGTCGGACTGAAAGTTTTTCTCGGCACCCATCGCAACGAAACCGCCGAGCTTTGCCAGTGGCATGTTCCCGAAGCGCACTATCTCGAATCGTGGAGCGATGCCCGCGCCTACGATGGCACTATCAGCATTATTCAGCCACTCATCGAGCCGCTTTACGGTGGAAAGAGCGCCCACGAACTCGTCGCGATTCTTACGCCGCAATCCGGCACCGGCGGACACGATCTGGTGCGGGACTACTGGCAAAAACAGCACACTGGCGCTGACTTTGACGCATTCTGGCGAAAGTCGCTGCACGACGGTTTCGTGGCGGATAGCGCCTATGCTCCGAAGAATGTCGCCGCCAAAGTAGCCAGTTTCCCGGCGGCGCAGCCATCAGGCTCGAACTCCGGCTACGAGCTCAATTTCCGCCGCGATCCTTCGATCTATGATGGCCGCTTTGCCAACAACGGCTGGTTACAGGAATGTCCGAAGCCGCTGACCAAGCTGACCTGGGACAACCCCGTCATGATCGGTCCCGCGATGGCCGAGCGCCTGAAGCTGGCCGCGAAAGACGTCGTCGAACTGGAATTCAACGGCAAGAAAGTCAAAGGCGCCGTCTGGATTCAAGCTGGCCATCCCGATAACTGCATTACTGCCTTCCTCGGTTACGGCCGCAGGAACGCCGGACGCGTGGGCAGCGAGCAGGGCTTCGATGTCTATCCGCTGCGCACCAGCCAGACTCCGTGGTTTGCGAGCGGCGCGCAACTGCGCTCCACGGGAGAAATCTACGAGCTCGCCAGCACGCAGGGTTATCAGACGATGGAAACTCCTGATGGCAGCGAGCGCCCGCTGGTGCAATATCGCAATCTGGACGAGTACAAGAAGGAGCCAAGCTTCGCGAAAGAAGGCGAGCCGCCTGAGGGACTTACACTCTACAAGCCTCCAGTCGACTATTCCAAGGAGACTTACTCCTGGGGTATGGCAATCGACCTGAACGCCTGCGTCGGGTGCAATAACTGCATCGTCGCCTGCCAGTCTGAGAATAACGTCGCCGTGGTTGGCAAGTATCAGACGCTCCGCGGCCGCCACATGCACTGGTTGCGCGTGGACGCTTATTACAATGGCCCGCGCGAAAATCCCAAGGGCTTCTTTCAGCCCGTCCCCTGCATGCAGTGCGAGAATGCGCCGTGCGAGCTGGTTTGTCCGGTGCAGGCCACGCTGCACAGCAGCGAAGGCCTGAATGACATGGTCTATAACCGCTGCGTCGGCACACGTTACTGCTCGAATAACTGTCCTTATAAGGTGCGACGGTTTAATTTCCTGCTGTTTCAGGATTGGGAGACGCCGCAGTTCAAGCTGATGCGCAATCCTGACGTCACCATCCGCAGCCGTGGCGTCATGGAAAAATGCACTTACTGCGTGCAGCGCATCAGTGAAAAGCGCATTGATACCGAAACTGCCTCGGTCCGCGAAGGCAAGGAAATTCTGATTGGCGAAGACCTGCAGACGGCCTGCCAGCAGTCTTGTCCGGCGAATGCGATCGTCTTCGGCAATCTGAACGATGCGAACAGCCAGGTGAATAAGTGGAAGGCGCAGACCAGGAATTATTCTTTGCTCGGCGAATTGAATACGCGGCCACGAACAACCTATCTCGCAGAGGTTCGTAACCCTAATCCCGAATTAGAAAGTAAGGCAGAAGGAAAATTAGAAAGTAAGTCGGAAGTATCGAAGGCATAAGTGGAGCGCAGCTGAGGCATGGCTACTAACACGCAAATCCCCGTGGCAGACAGGCGAGTGCCGGTAATCGCACCGGGACATACCTTCTCCACCATCACCGATAAGATCAGCAACATCGTGCTGAGCCGCCCGGTGTCGCTGGGGTGGATTCTCGGCTTCCTGATCGTGTTCGGGATGTTGAACATGCTGGCGATGGCCCTGGGGTATCTGTTTCTTAAAGGCGTCGGGATCTGGGGTATCAACATACCCATCGGTTGGGGTTTCGCCATCGTTAACTTTGTGTGGTGGATCGGCATCGGCCATGCCGGCACGCTGATCTCCGCCATTCTCGCGCTGCTGCGGCAAACCTGGCGTAACTCGATCAACCGTTTTGCCGAGGCCATGACTCTTTTCGCCGTGGCCTGCGCCGGAACCTTCCCCCTGGCTCACATGGGGCGTCCGTGGCTTTTTTACTGGATGTTCCCCTATCCCAACACCATGCGTTACTGGCCGAACTTCCGCAGTCCGCTGGTGTGGGACGTATTCGCGGTTTCGACTTACTTCACCATTTCACTCGTCTTCTGGTTTGTCGGCTTGATTCCCGATCTCGCGACGCTGCGCGATAAGGCGGAGAGTAAGTGGGTCCGCGGCATTTACGGGCTACTTGCCATGGGATGGCGCGGATCAGCCCGTCATTGGCATCGCTACGAAACGGCTTACCTGCTTCTTGCAGGACTCGCGACACCGCTCGTGCTCTCCGTGCACACGGTTGTGAGCTTCGATTTCGCCGTTGGCATCGTTCCGGGCTGGCATACCACGATCTTCCCGCCGTACTTCGTCGCCGGCGCCATTTACTCCGGGTTCGCCATGGTTCTGTGTCTCGCGATTCCCATCCGCGCCATCTACAAACTGGAAGATTTCATCACCATGCGCCATCTCGAGAACTCCGCCAAGGTGATGCTGGCCACCGGCCTCATCGTGGCGTACGGCTATGGCATGGAAGCGTTCATGGGTTGGTATAGCGGCAACCAGTTCGATTCGTTCCTGCTCTGGAACCGCCTGCATGGGCCGTACAAGTTCTTCTACGCGGCATTGCTCGCCTGCAACATTTTTATCCCGCAGGTTCTGTGGTTGAAAAAGTTCCGCGTGTCGACGGGATGGTTGTGGATCATTTCGTTCGTCGTGCTGGTCGGCATGTGGCTGGAGCGCTTCATCATCATCGTAGTCAGTTTGAGCCGCGACTTCCTTAACTCTTCGTGGGGCATGTATTACCCGACCAAGTGGGACTGGGCGACGTTCCTCGGTACGATCGGCTTGTTCCTGACCGGCATGTGGCTCTTCTGCCGCATCCTGCCCATGATTTCCATCTTCGAAATGCGCACTTTGCTGCCGGAGTCGCACGCGCATGAGGCCCCGGAGGTGAAACAGTGAGCTCATTTCCGATTGACGAAACCAGTTACGATCCGCGGATCTATGGTCCGATTTATGGACTCATGGCGGAATTCGATTCGGCGCAAGAGTTGCTCGATGCCGCTCACAAAACGCACGAAGCCGGCTATCGCAAGATCGACGCTTACAGTCCTTTCCCGGTCGAGGGTCTGGCCGAAGCGATCGGCTTTCACAGTAACCGCGTGGCACTGGTGGTTCTGCTCGGCGGATTGTTAGGCGGAATTTCCGCCTACGCGCTGCAATACTGGGTCGCGGTGATCACTTATCCCACGAACATCGGCGGGCGCCCGTATCATTCCTGGCCGTCCTTCATCATCGTAACTTTCGAACTTACCATTCTTTTCGGCGGACTTTCGGCGGCGATCGGAATGCTGGTTTTGAATAAATTGCCCATGCCGTATCACCCGGTCTTCAACGTGCCGGAATTCGCCAAGGCCACGGAAAATAAATTCTTCCTGCTGGTGGAATCGGCCGACCCGAAGTTTGATATCTCTGGGACGCGATCGTTCCTCTCGGAACTTGCGCCACGCATGATCGCGGAGGTGCCGAGCTAATGATGACGACTCGTGCACCGATTTTCCCAGCACCGATCTCCCGGGGTAGGCAAATTCTGCCGCTGCTGGCGCTCATTGCCATCACCGCCGGATGCCGCGTCGATATGCAGATTCAGCCTTATTACCGCACCATGGCGAAGAGTGATTTTTTTGGCGACAACCGCTCGGCGCGCTATCCGGTTGAAGGCACGGTGGCCCGCGGCGATCTTGATCAGGACGAATATTTTTATACCGGCAAAATCGGCAGCGTTCCCGGCGATTATCTGCCCTTCCCCGTGACGGCCGACGTTCTGGCGCGCGGACGCGAGCGTTTCAATATCAATTGCACGCCTTGTCACGGTCGCGTCGGCGATGGCAACGGATTCATCCCCACGCGCGGATTCAAACGTCCGCCGTCCTATCACATCGAGCGCCTGCGTAAGGCGCCGCTCGGTTACTTCTTTGACGTGATGACCCATGGCTACGGCGTGATGCCGGAATATGGCACGCAGGTGACGCCGCGCGATCGCTGGTGCATCGCGACTTACATTCGCGCGCTGCAGTTGAGCCAGAATGCAACCAGAGCCGACGTTCCCGCTGGACAGGACGTTCCGTCGCCTGCGCCGCAATTCCGCGATATCGGCAATGGAGCTACGCTTCCGCAAATCGCGACGCCCAAAGTCGTCCCCAATGAAGAGGAGTCGAAATGACCACGGCCGCTATCCATAAATCGGACCTGATGGCCCCGCCCGTGGCCCAGACCATACAGCAGCGCTCGCTCATCCTTGGAGTGATCGGGGCCATCGCGTCCATCGCCGGCGCTTTTCTTGCTCCCGAGAGTTTCTATTCCGCTTACCTCACCGGCTACATGTTCTGGCTCGGCCTCTCACTCGGATGCATGGCCGTGCTCATGCTCTATCATCTCGTAGGCGGCGCCTGGGGCACGGTCATTCGCCGCATGCTGGAATCGGGCATGATGACGCTGCCCCTGATGTTCATCCTTTTTGTTCCGATTCTGCTGAACCTGTCCAAGATCTATAAGTGGGCCCAGCCCGATCAACTTGCTGCGGACGCGAAGTTAGCCGACATCGCGCACAGCTACCTCAACCCCACCGGCATCGCGATCCGCTACGTCCTATATTTTGCGATCTGGATCGGCATGGCCTACTTCCTGAATCGCTGGTCGACCGAGCAGGATTCGATCGCTGGCCAGAGTACGCTGCGCTTCCGAGCCCTCAGTGGCATTGGGCTGGTGGTCTATTCGTTCGCGATCTCCTTCGCCGTGATCGATTGGGTCATGTCGTTGCAGGCGCGCTGGATTTCGACCATCTACGGCCTCCTCTTCATTGCCGGAGAAGCGCTCTCCGCCTTCTGTTTCTGCGTGGTCGTCGAAAGTATTCTGGCCAAACGCAAGCCGGTTTCCGATTACCTCACCGATACGGAAGTTCACGATCACGGCAAGTTGATGCTGGCCTTCGTCATGGTCTGGGCCTACTTCAATTTCTCGCAGTGGCTCATCATCTGGGCCGGAAACCTGCCCGAGGAGATTCCGTGGTATGTGCGCCGCCTGCACGGCGGGTGGGAAAACGTCGGGTTGTTCCTGGTCGTCTTTCACTTCGCGGTGCCCTTCGCCCTTCTGCTCTCACGGCAACTGAAGCGCAAGGCGCGCACTCTGGTTTGGCTCGCTTCCTGGCTCCTCATCATGCGCATGATCGATATCTTCTGGCACATTGAGCCTGCCTTCCACCCCAAGTTCCACGTGAGCTGGGTGCTTTTTGCGATACTCGCGGGCATGGGCGGACTGTGGTTCGCTTACTTCTTCCATAACCTAAGATCGCGTCCGCTGCTGGTAGTAAATGCGCCGCAAACCTTACGACTTCTGGAGTCGTCGCATGGGTAACGAGAATGGGTAACGAGATATGAGTGATGAAACTCTGAACCACGGCCACTCCGGCCACGAAACCGAGTTCGAACACGAAGACCTGGGCACGCGCGGAATTTTCGTCTTCATGATCGGACTCGCCGTGATTGGCGTGGTCATTTATTTCATCATTGTGGGCATGTACTCGTTCCTCGATCGATACGAGCGATCGCAGATGACGTCTGCCAGTCCGCTGGTGACGACCAAGGGCGCAATGTCGCGGGTGGTCACGCAGGCGGATATGGACAAGACGTTCAAAGATAATGGCGCTCCCATGCTCGAGACCAACGAGCGCGGTCAATTTAAGGACTTTCTGATTCGGCAGGAAGAGCAACTCAATAGCTATGGCTGGGTCGATCAAAAGGATGGAGTGGCGCACATTCCGATTGAGCGCGCCATGGACTTGATTGTGCAGCACGGATTGCCGGTGCGTGCGCCGTCCAATCCCGGTGGTAATTCCGGTGGAATGACAACTTCGGCGAGCACCGAGCCCGAGAAAAAAGGTACGGGGGCGCCGCAGTAACCATCGGTAGAGATGCGGCTCGCCGCGTCTCCCGCAATACAACCGCTCCGGCCGGAATCGCCGGAAGAGGAAAACGCAGTGCGTCGTACTAGCAGTTTCGCCAATTCGATTGCCGCCACAGCTCTGCTGCTCATGCTGGTCGCAGTTCCGGCGTCTGTTCTTGCTCAGCCCCGCGGACCCATCATGGGCGGAGGCATCATGACTCCGCCTGCGAATCAGCGTCCGCCAGGACTGCAATTCGTTGGCATCGACCAGCATCTCAACGCCGACGTTCCCGTCGACCTCGAATTCCGCGACGAACTCGGCAATCCGGTGAAACTCGCCGATTACTTCGGCCATGGCCGGCCGGTGATCCTCAATCTCGGCTACTACCAGTGCCCGATGCTCTGCAGCGAACTCCTGCAAGGGCTGGTCGGTTCGATGAAGGCGCTCACTTTCGAACTAGGCAAAGATTACGACGTGGTCACCGTGAGCTTCGATCCCAGCGAAACCGCCGCGATGGCCGCCGAGAAAAAGCGCGACATCATGAAGCGCTACGGCCGCCCGAACACGGCTCAGGGCTGGCACTTCCTTACCGGCAAAGCCGACCAGATCAATGCGCTCACCAAGGCGGTCGGCTTCGAATATCAGTTCGATCCGAAGACGCAGCAGTACGCGCACGCCACCGCCATCGTGCTGCTCACCCCTGACCACCACATTTCGGGATACTTCTACGGCGTCGAGTTTTCTCCCAAAGATTTGCGCCTGGGCTTGGTGCAGGCTTCGCAAAACAGAGTCGGCAATATCGGCGACCAGGTGCTTCTTTATTGCTATCACTACGATCCGCGCACCGGGAAATATGGGGCGGTCATCGCCAACATTCTGAAGCTGGCCGGCCTGGCAACGATGCTGATTCTGGGAGGATTCGTGTTCGTCATGTTCCGCGCCGACCGCTATGCCGGTCAAAAGTTCGATCGCGGGACGAACCATCGCGGGACGAACATCGGGGGACCAACCTGGCCAGTTAGGAAGGGTGAGGTAACGGAGTGAGTACAGAGTCATAACTATGTCGAATTTTCTTCCATTGTGGCCCGATCGCGCCTCAACCATGGCGAACCAGGTGGATATGCTCTACATCTATCTGCTGACGGTTGCGGGCGTCATGACCACGCTCATCTTTGTTGCGGTGACGGTGCTCGCGATCAAGTATCGCCGCCGACCCGGCCAAGAAGCTCATCAGATCGAAGGTTCCACCATTCTTGAACTGGCCTGGTCGATCATTCCGTTCTTTGTGATGCTTACCTTCTTCGTCTGGGGCGCGGTGCTTTTCTTTCAGGAGCGCACGCCTCCCGCCAACGCGACCGAAGTTTATGTTGTCGCGAAACAATGGATGTGGAAGATCGAACACATGGAAGGCCAGCGCGAGATCAATGAGTTGCACGTCCCCACCGGCGAGAACATCAAGCTGATCATGACCTCGCAGGACGTGATTCACAGCTTCTACGTGCCGGCATTCCGGCTTAAGCAGGACGTGCTTCCGGGCCGCTACACGACGTTGTGGTTCAACGCAACCGTGCCGGGACGCTATCATCTGTTCTGCGCCGAGTATTGCGGGACGATGCACTCCGGCATGGGCGGCGATATTGTCGTCATGGAGCCGGCTGAGTATGCAAAGTGGATGGCCAGCGGCGCCTCGGCCCCCTTGCAGGATACCGGCAAGGAATTATTCGCCGCGCTCGGATGCTCCACCTGCCATCGGGCGGGTGACGTGCAGGGACGTGGGCCGAATCTCGTCGGACTCTACAACAAACAGGTTCAGCTTGAGGACGGACGCAACGTGACTGCCGACGACGATTATCTGCGCGAGTCTATCCTGAATCCGACCGCAAAAATCGTAAACGGCTTCAAGCCGATCATGCCAACTTTTCAGGGAATTGTCAGCGAAGAGCAATTGAATGCGCTGGTCGCCTACATCAAATCTTTAAGCCAGCCACCCCCTGGAACCGCCGGGCTGCAATATCAGCCCGTCACTTCCCCGGGGCAAACCCAGAACACGCAGGTGCAATAGTTATGGCGAGTACAGTAATACCGGCGACTCCGGCTCCGACCACGAATTACCTCAACAACGGGCATAGTCTCAAGTCCTGGCTGTTGACCACCGATCACAAGCGGATCGCCATGCTCTACCTGCTCTCCGTGACGGCGTTTTTCTTTCTGGGCGGATTTTTCGCCATGCTCATCCGCCTGGAGTTGCTCACTCCCGAGGGCGACCTGATGCAGGCTGACACCTATAACAAGGTGTTCACCATGCACGGCATGATCATGGTCTTCTTCTTCCTGATCCCCGTTGTGCCCGCCGTGCTCGGCAACTTCCTTGTGCCGCTGATGGTCGGAGCCAAAGATCTCGCCTTCCCGCGCATCAACCTGCTGAGCTGGTATCTCTACGTCATCGCCGGCGCCCTCTTCCTGCACTGCATGTTGAATGGCGGCGTCGATACCGGCTGGACCTTCTACACTCCCTATAGCACCGTCGGCAGCAATACGAACGTGATCGAAGCCGGGCTCGCGGTGTTCATCGCGGGCTTTTCATCCATCTTTACCGGACTCAATTTCATCGTTACCGTCCACCGTATGCGCGCTCCCGGCATGACCTGGGACCGCCTGCCGCTCTTTATCTGGGCCAATTACGCTACCGCGCTGATCATGATTCTCGGCACGCCGGTCGTCGCCATCACCATCGTTCTGGTAGCCGTCGAACGCGTCTTCCATCTCGGCATCTTCGATCCCGCCCTCGGAGGCGATCCGCTTCTCTTCCAGCATCTGTTCTGGTTCTACTCCCATCCTGCCGTTTACATCATGATTCTGCCGTCCATGGGAGTGATCAGCGAGCTCATCGCCTGCTTCGCGCGCAAGCGCATCTTTGGCTACAAGCAGATTGCGCTGTCGAGCATCGCCATCGCAGTGATCGGATTCCTGGTTTGGGCTCATCACATGTTCGTGGCCGGCATCTCGCTCTATGCCGCCATGATCTTCTCGTTCCTCACCTTCTTCGTCGGCGTGCCCTCGGCCGTCAAAGTTTTTAACTGGACCGCAACTCTCTACAAAGGTTCGATCACTTACGCCACGCCCATGCTCTACGCCTTCGGCTTCATTGGCCTGTTCACCATCGGCGGATTGACCGGCCTCTTCCTCGCGACCCTCGGCATCGACGTCCACGTTACCGACACCTATTTTGTTGTCGCTCACTTCCACTACGTCATGGTCGGAGGTGTGCTCATGGGATTCCTGGGCGGCATGCATTTCTGGTGGCCGAAGATCAGCGGACGCATGTATCCGGAAGGCTGGGCTCGTCTCTCGGCCCTGTTCGTATTCGTCGGTTTCAACCTGACGTTCTTCCCGCAATTCATACTCGGCTACGTCGGGATGCCGCGCCGCTATTGGCAGTATCCGCCGGAGTTTCAGGTGCTGAACGTACTCTCGACCGCCGGCTCCAGCGTTCTTGCCGTCGGCTACCTTCTGCCCATGATTTATTTCCTGTGGTCGCTCCGCTACGGACCGATCGCCACCGACAATCCGTGGAACGCCGCTGGCCTGGAATGGAAGACAACCTCTCCGCCGCCGACTTTCAACTTTGACGAGACTCCCGTGGTTACCTGGGAGGCTTATAACTACGACGAGATTCCAGACGTGCCACTGGAGGTTCCCGTTGCACGATAGCCAAGCGAATACCGGTCCAACCACGGTCATGGAACACGAAGCGCATAATCCGGCGCTGCTCCACCACTTCGCCGACGCTCAGCAACAGAAAAACGCCGCCTCGCTTGGCATGTGGCTGTTCCTGGTCACGGAGATTATGTTCTTCGGCGGCATGTTCTGCGCTTACCTGATCTACCGTCTCGCCCACTTCAACGCCTTCGCCGCCGCCAGCCAGCAGCTCAACATCTGGATGGGCGCGATCAACACCGCTGTCCTGATCGTTAGCTCGGTCACGGTAGTCTTGGCGGTGAAAGCGGCCGAGCAAGGTAAGCGTAAACTGCTGACCGGATACCTCGTGGTCACCGTTCTCCTCGGCCTCACCTTTCTTGTCGTCAAAGGCTTCGAGTACAAGGAGAAATTCGAAAAGCATCACGTACCGGGCGCGTCCTTCAACTTCACCGAAAAGTTCGATGACAACGGCAAGCAGATCCCCGTCAACCCGAAAGAAGCGGAGCTTTTTTTCTCGCTCTATTTCGCCATGACCGGAATGCACGCCCTGCACATGATCATCGGCTGCGGCCTGTTCGGCACATTGGCAGTGCTGGCCTGGAAGGGCCATTTCACTCCGGGATACTTCACGCCCATAGAAAATGCCGGCTTGTACTGGCACCTGGTCGATATCATCTGGATTTATCTGTTTCCGTTGCTGTATCTAATCAGCCGCCATTCGTGACGGAGGATGTGGAAGAGCAGCAGGTTTTGAAAACTGATTCGAGGATTGCATGGCAGAACCCAAATCTAACGTCGAAAACGACCTTGCCGTCGAGCACGAACACACCACTCACTCGGAAGGATTCTACATAGCCATTGGCGTTGTTCTGCTCATCCTGACCATCACCACGGCCGCCGTCGCCTTCGTGAACCTCGGTCCCTTCAATCCCGTAGTCGCGCTGCTGATTGCAACCATCAAAGCCTCTCTCGTCATCATCTTCTTCATGCACGTCAAAGGCGCGAGTGAAAAGCTGACCAGTGCGGTGGTCGTCTCGGGCTTCTTCTTCCTGGCGATTCTGATCTCCCTCTCGCTGGCCGATTACATGACGCGATCCTGGCGATAATCGCGCGTTTCCAGGGGCACGGTTTCCCCGGAGAACCCCGTGTCCTCTGTGGTAAGGATTGAGCAGCGCGTCGGCATCTCGCAGACTCGCTACCAGGATTTGTTTTACTTGCGTCCAAGGCCCGATTCCTCCAAGATGTTCTGTGCCTTATGTCCGAAACCATTGCTCCACCTCCAGTCCACGCTGCGCAACTCGACCCATCCGCGCTTGAGGCCGCTCTTCGCCGGCACCTTCGCGGAGAAGTTCGCTTCGATTCCGGCAGCCGCGCCATCTACGCCACCGACGGCTCCAACTATCGCCAGGTCCCGATCGGCGTCGTCATTCCCCGCGACAAAGAAGATGTCCTCGCCACCGTTACCCTTTGCCGCGAACACCGGGCTCCCCTGCTGGCCCGCGGCGGCGGCACTTCTCTCGCCGGACAATGCTGCAACGCCGCCATCGTCATGGACTTTTCCAAGTACATGGCGAACATTCTCGAAATCGATTCCGCCCGCCGCATCGCCCGCGTCGAGCCCGGCGTAGTCCTCGATAATCTTCGGGCCGCCGCCGAGAAGCACCACCTGACCTTCGCGCCCGATCCCGCTACGCACGACCGCTGCACCCTCGGCGGCATGATCGGCAACAACTCCTGCGGCGTGCACTCCATCATGGCCGGTAAGACCGACGACAATATCGAAGCGCTCGAAATCCTCACTTACGGCGGCCAGCGCATGCACGTTGGCGCAACCAGCGACGACGATTTCTCCCGCTTCATTCGCGAAGGCGGACGCCGCGCCGAAATCTACGCCGGCCTCAAGACCCTCGCCGATCGCTACGGCGAGCAGGTTCGCCGCCAGTTCCCCAACATCCCGCGCCGCGTTTCCGGATACAACCTCAACCATCTTCTCCCCGAAAATGGCTTTCACGTGGCACGCTCGCTGGTCGGCTCCGAAGGCACCTGCGTCACCATTCTCGAAGCCACCTGCCGATTAGTCGAAAGTCCGCCTGCCCGCGTTCTGCTCGTCATCGGATGGCCCGACGTTTACATCTGTGCCGATCACGTTCCGCAGATCATGGAGCATCATCCCATCGGTCTCGAAGGCTTTGATGACATCGTCGTCAACGCCAGCCGCCACAAGGGCATCAACCTCGATGCCATCGCGCTGCTGCCCGAAGGTTGTGGCTGGCTGATGGTGGAATTCGGCGCCAACACCGTCGCCGAAGCCGAAGCGCAGGCGCGCCATTTAATGGAGACGCTCGATCATTCCGCCGCCCCTCCGGATATGCGCATGTTTACCGACCCGCGCCAGGCGCGGCGCATCTGGGACGTCCGCGAATCGAGCCTCGGCGTGACCGCCCACGTGCCCGGCGAACCGCTGCGCTGGGAAGGCTTTGAAGATTCCGCCGTCAGTCCCGAAAAACTCGGCGACTACCTGCGTGACCTGCGCCGGCTGATGCAGGCTCATCACTATGACGGCTCTTTCTATGGGCACTTCGGCCACGCCTGCGTGCACACCCGCATGGACTACGACCTTGAATCCACCGAAGGCATTCGCAAGTTCCGCCTGTTCATGGAAGAGGCCGCTGACCTCGTCGTCCGCTACGGCGGCTCGATCTCGGGCGAACATGGGGACGGCCAGTCGCGCGGCGAACTTCTGCCCAAAATGTTTGGCCCCGAATTGATGCGGGCTTTCCGCGAGTTCAAATCGCTCTGGGATCCCGATTGGAAGATGAATCCCGGCAAGCTCATCAATCCCTACCGGCTTGACGAAAATCTACGCCTCGGAGCGGGCTATGATCCGTGGCAGCCGGAAACGCATTTCAAATTTCCCGATGACGCCGGCAGCCTCGCCGCCGCCACCTTGCGCTGCGTGGGAGTCGGCAAATGCCGCCACGATTCCGGCGGCGTCATGTGCCCGAGCTACCGCGTCACCCGCGAAGAAGAGCACTCCACGCGCGGCCGCGCCCACCTGCTGTGGGAGATGACGAAAGGCGACTTCATCAAAGACGGCTGGCAAAGCGAGGCCGTAAAGGAATCGCTCGACCTCTGCCTTGCCTGCAAGGGCTGCAAGAGCGATTGCCCCGTCGGCGTCGATGTTGCGACCTATAAAGCGGAATTTCTTTCCCACTATTACGAATCGAAACGGCGTCCGCTGAATGCGCTGGCGCTCTCAAGAATCGATCTTTTGATCAGGACTGCCTCTCACGTCCCCGGCCTGGTAAATCTAACCACCCAGCTTCCTGGCCTGCGCGACCTCGCCAAGCGCGCGTCCGGAATGGCTGCCCAGCGCCGTATCCCGGCCCTCGCTCCGCAGACCTTCAAACAGTGGTGGGAGACGCGGTGGAGCGACGGCCGCCCTCGCCCGTCCCAGGGAGAAGGAGCGCAGCGAAGCGAGAGTACCGTTCTCCTCTGGGCCGACACCTTCAACAACCACTTCGTCCCCTCGACCGCCAAGGCCGCCGTCGAGGTGCTCGAAGCGGCGGGCTTCGACGTTACCGTTCCGCGCGCTCACCTCTGTTGTGGACGTCCGCTTTACGACGTCGGCATGCTCGACCGCGCCAAGGCGCTGCTCTTGCAAATCATGGACGAACTTCTGCCTGAGATCGAAGCCGGCACGCCTATCGTGGTTCTCGAACCGAGTTGCGCTTCCGTCTTCCGCGATGAACTCACCAACCTCTTCCCGAAAGACGATCGCGCGCAGGCTCTCTCGGAGCAGGTCTTCCTGCTCAGCGAGTTTCTCGAACAACGGGCCAATCATGACGCCTTTCCTCTTCCCAAACTGTCGCGCCGCGCGCTCGTCCACGGACACTGCCATCACAAAGCCATCATGAAAATGACGGCGGAAGAGGCCGTGCTGCAACGCCTGGGCGTCGACTACACGACGCCCGCTCCGGGATGCTGTGGCATGGCTGGAGCCTTCGGCTTCGAAAAAGAGAAATACGACGTCTCGAAGGCCATCGGCGAACTCGAGCTCCTGCCTGCCGTGCGCCAGGCTCCCACCGACTGGCTGATTGTCGCCGACGGCTTCAGTTGCCGCGAGCAGATCGCACAGGAGACCGATCGCCACGCTTTGCACCTCGCCGAAGTTCTCCAGATGGCGTTGCACGAAGCTGCTGAAACTCCCGAAGGCTTTCCCCTCTTCGATCCAGCGCCCAGCCACTATCCCGAAGACGCTTGGGTGCGTCCGCACGAGGCTGCCGTGAACAAGTCGATGAAGCGCACTGGACTGACCCTGGCTGGAATCGCTGCTGGAGCGGCGCTCTTGTTAGCCTTGGCCAGAAGACGGAATTGAGAAGTCGAAGGGCTCCTGCCCACAAATCTTGTTCTCACTCCCATGTAAGTGCTTGATTAATAAGTAATTAGTGAACCCACTGCCCATCTTGTCCTCTTTCTGGGACAATAGACATAGACACTTTGCCTCCTCGTCGCGGCTCTTGGTCCCGGTTACACCTCGGATCGCAGCTGATCGATCGTAGCTGATGCGTTGCAAGACAGAAGCAAAGCTAAATCTTATGGAAACCGCTAATTCGACCTTGCCGGCCTCCGCCGTCGTCCTAACTCCAGTTGCGTCGTCCGCGCCTGCGGCCGTCGTCACCCAGAACGTCGCCCAGAACGTCGCGCAGAATAACGCCCAGAATAACGCCCAGAACAAGGCGCTGCAGGGTTCGGTGCTGGTGCTGATCCAGTTCGACGTTTGCGAGGAGATCAACCTCGACTCGCTGCGCGACATCTTCGGGGCCCGGCGTCAGGACGCGAGCTTCAAGCATCCTGCTCCTGGATACGTCAAATTTCAGCGCCCTCCCGTCGTCGAGCAGGTAGAACCGCTGATGCTGGAGAGCGGCGAACGGCTTGACGTGCAGATCAAGTATTACGATTACGGCGTGCTCAGCGTGGTCTTCGAGCTGCCGTTTTCCGGCGACTGGGACACGCTCGTCCGGTTGGCCGGCCGCTGGGTTTGGGATACCGATTTCACCAGCTTTGCCCAGAAGATCGTCAAGCAGAAGATCGAGCGCGCTCGTCCGGCTCTGGTCAAGCTCTACGAAAGCTGGCTGCATGAAGATTACTTCGTCTTCCACGTGCGCGACATTGCCGGCAATCCTTCGGCGACCGAACTGCTTGCGGCCGAGGGTGGACGCATCGCGCAGATCGTGCGCGGCGAAAATATGCCGCTCTCCGAGGGCGAGCAGGCGGAGATCATGCAGTCCAAGATCTCTTACTATCCGAACGACCTGGCCGTGATCAGCTGGAACGGAGCGTTCCTCTACGACTCTACTTCCGGCGCCGAGACGGTTATCCAACTGCTCGAATATGCCAACTCGCAGCTCCTCGAATTCCGCCATTACGACGAACTGCTGACGCGCGAACTGGCCAGCGTTTACGACTTCATGGACCACGGGTCCGGCATCTGGGCGCGCTGGCGCACGGCTCGGCGCGCCAGCCGCTTGCACACCGTCCTGCTCGATGTGGACGAATTGACCGAACGCGCCGATAACGCCATCAAATTTTTGAGCGACATGTTCTCCGCGCGCCTCTACAAAGTTGCCGCATCGAAAATCGGAGTCACCGACTACAAAGACCTGGTCAACCAGAAAGTCCACACCGCCGAAGAACTCTACCGCTTCATGGTCGACCAATTCCACCAGAGCCGCGCGTTTGTGCTGGAGCTGATGGTGGTGATCATTCTGATCATTGATTTGATCTGGCTGTTTAAGGGAAGCACGCCGATCTAGAGAGAGTTCTCGGTTCTCAGGAAAATCAAAATCGCGAAAAAGCGACCACGGTTAGCGTGACACGGGAAGCTTGAGGGCCTTGCGCACGCGACCAAAGACATTCTTTTCGGCGACGCCGCTGGCGTCACCTTCGTCAATCGCTGCCCGCAGCGCTTTGAGTTTCGCCTCGTATTGGCGTTCCTCGCGCTCCAAAGTTCGCAACCCCGCGCGCACTACTTCGCTGGCGTTTTCGTAGCGTCCACTCTTAACCTTGGCGGCTACGAAGCGGTTGAGCTCGGTGGTTAGATTTACGTTGCGGGTCGGCATGGTGTGGGGTCTTTTTTAATAAGTCGGTCTCGGTGTCAGGATAACAGGGTTGGCAAAGATTGCCAAACTCGGTCAGAATCAAACCGTCCCGCTGCTTGCGTGTGCGAACGAGTCAACGAGCCCACCCAAGCGGAGCTTGGATGGGGCACCCTTCGGAGTTGGGATGGGGGCGAAGACTGGGCCATCCGCCGGTCACCGGTTTCCTCCAGAGTTGGCGCTGGAGGCTGGATTCCGGCCCCGCGGCGAACTGGGAGGTTACCAATGGGCATGGCTTGATGACTGGCTTTCGGCGAAGATTTGCGGCAACAAAGTGTGCCATTTCGGGTTTCAATGAATATGCCCGATGTTTTTTGGGGCGGACGGGAGTCTTGCCATTTCTCGGGCCCCCGACACTAAGGAGAAACGACATGACGCTTCGTTCGAAAATTAACGCATGGCTCGCCGCTGCCTTGATCGCGGTGCCGATGCTCACACTCACACTGCCGGCCGCGCAGGCTCAGGTAGCAATCGGGATCGGTGTCTCAATTCACGTTGCCCCACCCGTGTTGCCCGTTTACGTGCAGCCGCCGCTTCCTGCCGCGGGCTACATTTGGACGCCCGGCTACTGGAACTATGGAGAAGCGGGCTACTTCTGGGTTCCTGGCGTCTGGGTGCAGCCTCCCACCGTCGGACTGTTGTGGACTCCGGGCTATTGGGGCTTTGCCGGCGGCGCCTACGGATGGCACACCGGCTATTGGGGTCCCCATGTCGGTTTCTATGGCGGGGTCAACTACGGCTTCGGCTATGGCGGCGTCGGCTTCGCCGGCGGCGAATGGCGCGGCGGAGCATTCGCCTATAACAGTGCCGTGGCGAACTTCGGCAGCGTGCATGTGACCAATGTGTACGAGAACCGCACCATCGTGACGCAAAACACGATCGTCAACGTCAACCACGTCAGCTTCAACGGCGGCGCCGGCATTCAGGCGCAGGCCTCGGCGCAGGAGATGCAGGCGGCTAACGAGCACCACTTTGAGCCGACACCGAATCAGGTGCAGCATCAAAACTTTGCCGCGCAGGATCGCTCGCAGCTGGCGTCCGTGAATCAAGGACATCCCGCGACCATGGCGAGCTCGAACGTAAACGAATATCACCAGGTGGCGCAGCAGCACGCGCAGTCGCAGCCCATTTCGGCCGCCGACCGCTCCGCCGGGCGCAACTACAATCCCAATACCCGTGAGGCCAATCAGGATCAGCGCATCGCCAACGGCCTGCGCAGCGGCCAGATGACTTCCGGCGAGGCAGCCCGCGCCGAGCGTACGCAGTCCAACATCGACCAGCAGGTGCACAATGATCGTGAGGCGAACGGGGGCAAGCTCACGGGTCAGGAGCGTCAACAGATCAACAGCGAGCAGAACGCCGCCAGCCGTCAGATCTACAACGAAAAGCACAATGGGAACACCGTGAAACCGAACGAAGTCGACGACCGTGAAGCCAATCAGCAGCAGCGCACCGCCAATGGCTTGCGCAGCGGCCAGATGACTTCCGGCGAAGCAGCGCAGACCAACCGGAACCAGGCGCAGGTTGCCCAGCAGGTTCACAATGAGCGTGCGGCGAACGGTGGCGCGCTGACCAAGCAAGAAAAGCAACAGGTTAACCACGAACAAAACAAAAACAGCAAACAGATCTACAACGAGAAGCACAACAACAAAACGGCAAAGCCTGCCAAGGACCGCGGCTAGGCTGAAGGCAGCGCGATTCAGACGGGAAAATGCCCGGGATTCCTTTGGACTCCCGGGCATTTTATTGTTCTTCAAAGATCGTTCTTCAAAGCTCGTTCTCGGAAGATCGCTCTTGGAAGCTCGTTCTTGAAAGATCGTAGGCCCGCGCTAGCGAACCTGGACACCCTTCAGCCAGAGAACTACGTCGTCACCGTAAAACTAGTCTTACTCGTTGCCGTACCTCCGGGAGTTGTCACCACAATCTTTCCCGTTTTCGCGCCGGTCGGGACCGTGGCTGTAATCTCGCTGTCGTTGACCACCTTGAACGCAGCCGTTTTCCCGCCGACGGTCACTTTGGTCGCTCCCGCCAAGCCGCTTCCGCTGATGGTGACCAAGGTGCCGGCGGGGCCGCTGCCGGGGGTGAAGGAAATAATCGCGGGCACCACCAGGAAAATACGATTGCTGGTGAGCGTTCCTTCGGATGTGACCACGCTGACCGAACCGATAATCGCACCCGCTGGAACGGTCGCCGTCAGGTAAGTGTCGCTGACGATTTTGAATTTCGCCGGCGTGCCGCCGAACGACACGCTGCTCGCCCCGGAGAACCCCTGGCCGAGAATCTCAGCCGTCGCTCCCTCCTTGGCGGACCAGGTCACCAGGTCGACCAGCGGTTGGAATCCCACGTTGAAGCTGTAGAAAACAGATCCGCCCAGCGAACTGCCGCCGGTGTCGCCGTAGAGAAGTCCGTCCGTGTGCAGTACCATCGGCGTTGTCGGAAGAAATCCATCGTTGCAGGAGACAGAGCAGAAATTGTAGAGAACCTTCTCGGCGCCTGCGGACGTGACTTGGAAGATCGCTCCGTAATTTTCCGTGCCGCCATACGCTCCTACACCGTAGAAGTTGCCATCGGTGCCGAGCGTCAAGCCCGCTATGGGAAGTTGCGCGTCGTAAGGGTTGGCGCTCCCAACGATGGCGAAGGTGAAACTGTAGAGCAGGGTATATTTTCCGGTGGGCGAGATCTTGAAAATAGTTCCATTTCCGGATGCCGGCCCATAGGAATCAGGGCCCGGACGGCGATTTTTACGGGACGACCTACGGCGGCGGTACCACCAAAGTCAAACTGACAGACGAGCATTGTCAAACGCGCATTGTCCAGCGGGGGGTAAACGCAAAAATGCCCGGGATTCTTTGAGGGAATCTCGGGCACCTTGTTGAGACTGAGAGATCGTTGTCAGACGATCCGGTCGCTACCTAGACAGCGGTAACGTTCTCCGCTTGCCAGCCTTTCGGGCCCTTGGTCACGTCAAACTGCACGGTTTGGCCTTCTTGCAGGCTCTTGAAGCCGCCAGCTTGAATAGCGGAGAAATGCACGAAAACGTCTTCGCCATTCTGACGGCTGATAAAGCCGTAGCCCTTGGCGTCGTTAAACCACTTCACTGTTCCTTGTTCTGCCATTGTGTTCCTATTCTTGTTACTTGATTGAAATATGCTAGAGGTGATTCGCTGCTGTAGAGGAGGGGTGGCGCTGGTTGGCGGTACCGACCTTCAACTGCTTGTGAGTCAAACTTAGCGATTCCTAGTCTAGCACAACGAAACGGGCTTCCCGCATCGAATTTTGCAGAGAGCATGGCCGTGGCGAGTTAGAATCCAGTAAGTCGCTGCTGGTCAATTAGTTAGAGATGGAAAAAATTCCGAGCGGCGGCTCGCTGGGTGTCGGTGACAGCTCTCCCTGCTGGGGCGGTTCTCGATTGTCAGCTCGGATAGCAGTCGTTTCGAAATGAATCCATGATCGCATTCCTCACCCTCGAACTTCGCATCGAAGCGGCGCAGTCGCTCAAGGACAAGCGCCAGGTTACGCGCAGCCTGAAGGATCGTCTCCGCGCTTCGTTCAATGTTGCCGTGGCCGAGCTTGATCCTTCACCACTGTGGAATCAGGTGACGATCGGCGTGGTCAGCGTCTCCGACTCCCGCGATTATCTTGACGGGCTGATGAAGAATGTGGAGCGGGCGGCCATGCGCATCGCGAATAATGCCGGAGCGGAAGTTACCGACTCGTTTGTTGAGTTCCTGTGATCACGGCTGGACGCTGACCCGGCCGCCGTGCCTGGATTTGTCACGGCCCGGACTCCTCTTTCTGATATCCTTACAAGTTTTCTTACCTTCGAGGTGCGGCTTGGAGCAACGTGGGCGGAAATATCATCGGGGACGGCTGAGTGAAGCCATCCGCGAAGAGATCGAGACCATCCTCGAAGGCGAACTCGCCGATCCTCGGATTGGGCTGGCGAGCGTGAGTTCGGTGCTGATGGCCGACGATGCGCGGTCGGCTCGCGTGATGGTGACCGTGGCGGGCGATGAGGCAGAGGCGGAGCGCACGCTGGAAGGACTGGCGGCGGCCAGAAATTTCGTTCGGCACGCGCTGGTGGAGCGACTGGGACTGCGACGGCCTCCCGAACTTTACTTTCAGATCGATCGTGCCGATCAATTGGAGAGCCGGGTCGAGCAACTGCTGGAGCGCGAGAAAAAGCGGCGGCGGAAGAAGGCTGAGCCCGGAGTGTAGAGAGAGCGTCGTTGGTCGTTCGTCTTGAGTCGCGGGTCGCCGGTCGCTAGCGACCCGCGACCAGCAGCCAGCGACAAGCGGCCAACGACCAACGACCAACGACCAACGACTCGAATCGCAACCGAACGACGACGAATGGCCAAGAGTATTCCATGCTGGAGCGGGTTCTAAAAGAGATTCGGGCGCGGCGGCGGTTTGTGGTGACGTCGCATGCGCGGCCCGATGGAGACGGCATCGGCTCGGCGCTAGCCTGTGGGCAGATGCTCCGCATCATGGGCAAAGAGGCCGACGTGGTCATGCACGATGGCGTGCCGCGTATCTACCAGAACCTTCCTTTTGCCGATCGCGTCATCAAGGCGGATTCGGTTCCAGCGTGCTCTTTCGCGGAGGACGCCGTCATCCTGCTGGAATGCGACAGCACGCGGCGGGCGCAGCTCGACGGCCTGGAGCAATGTTTTCTTATCAATATTGACCATCACGTGAGCGGCCGCACTTTTGCCAATGTCAATTGGATCGATTCGACCGTGATGGCTACGGCCGAACTGGTTTACCGCCTGGCACGCCTCGCCTGCGTGCCCATCGATCGCGACATCGCCACCTGCCTTTACACGGCGCTGATGACCGACACGGGTTCGTTCATGTTCGAGGGGACGAACGAGCATACCTTCACGGTGGCGCGGGATCTGGTGCTGGCGGGGGCTGATCCGGCGCATTGCGCGCGGCCGATTTATTTCGGGCATTCGACGGCCAAGATGCGTCTGCTGGGCGCGGCGCTCTCTAACCTGCATCGCGAAGGTCCGTTGTCCTGGATCTGGGTAACGCAGGAGCAGATGCAGCGTCTGGGCGCGCGCGAAGAGGATTGCGAGGGGCTGGTCAACTACGCGCTCTCCATGGCCGATGTGCAGGTGGCGATTTTCTTTCGTGAGCTGAGCGATCGCCGCTTTCGGGTCAGCCTGCGCAGCAAGGGAGAGGTGAACGTTTCGACGGTGGCCGAGCATTTCGGCGGCGGCGGACACAAGTGCGCCAGCGGCTGCTCAATCGACGGACCGCTCGCGATTGCCGTGTCGCAAATTGTCGAGCGTCTGCGGGCGGAAGCTGTAATCTTGAACGCGAACGGATCGGCTAGTCGCTGATCGTTGGTCATTGGTCATTGGTCATTGGTCATTGGCCGCTGGCCGGTGACCGCCGACCGATCGCCGTTCGTGAAGCCGAAGCAAACGATGGAGTCCGAGTACCCAGCTGACAACCCATGAAGCCAGCAACTCCGCAGAGCCGTACTGATTTATTGCTGCTGGTGGCGTTCTGCGGATTTCTTTTCTTCTATGGGCTCGGAGCTTTTGGTCTGGTCGGAGCCGATGAGCCGCGCTACGCGCAGGTGGCGCGCGAAATGCTCTCGCGTTCGGATTGGGTAAGTCCCACGCTGCAGGGCCAGCCGTGGCTGGAAAAACCGGCGCTCTATTACTGGGAGGCGATGCTGTCGTTCCGCGTCTTTGGCGTGAGCGACCGGGCAGCCCGGTTGCCGTCGGCGGTCGATGCCGTTTTGCTGATCGCCGCGATTTATTTATTTCTCCGGCGCTTCCGGCCGGGCAGCGAACTGGACGGGGCGCTCGTTGCCGCAAGTTGCGCTGGCATAGTTGGATTCGCCCATGCCGCCGCGACCGACATGCCTCTGGCGGCTTGCTTTGCCATTGGACTGCTTGCCTGGTACGCGTGGTATGCCGGCGGACGGCGGATTTATCTGGCCGCGTTTTATATTTTCATGGCGCTCGGAACCCTGGCCAAAGGGCCGGTTGCGCCTGCACTTTCCGGCGTCATCATTCTGATTTTCGTGGCCGTGAGGCGTGACTCGCGCACCTTCTGGCGCACGCTCTGGATTCCGGGCATCGTTCTCTACTTTCTGGTGGCGTTGCCCTGGTACATCGCCGTGCAATGGCGCGACCCGGATTTCTTTCGCGTGTTTATTCTTGAGCACAATCTCGCGCGCTTCTCGGCGAACGTCTATCACCACCGCTATCCTTTCTGGTTTTACCTGCCGGTGTTTCTGCTCGCCACCATGCCATGGACGGCGGTGCTGATCGCGGCGGTCGTGGAACGCGCGCGCGGGATCTGGTCCGAAAGCAGGAAA
Source organism: uncultured Acidobacteriaceae bacterium (assembly GCA_963696275.1). Classification (GTDB taxonomy): domain Bacteria; phylum Acidobacteriota; class Terriglobia; order Terriglobales; family Acidobacteriaceae; genus Acidiflorens. The sequence continues at coordinate 59,045 of CAVOJQ010000003.1, forward strand.
AAGAGCGCCGACGCTTTTTTGGCGCCGGACGATTCCTGGGGACTGTTTCTTTTGATCTGGATGCTGGTGCCCATCGTGTTTTTCAGCGCGTCGCAATCGAAGTTGCCGGGATATATTCTGCCCGCGGTGCCCGCGGCGGCGCTGCTGGTGGCAGAGTATCTGGCTGCGCGCCAAGTACAGGAAAAGGTGCAGGGAAACGTGCCGGAAAAGAAGTTGTCTCCGCTCTTGGCCGCGGCTCATGGCGCGGTTTGCGGAATACTGATTTTCGCCGCTTTCTCGGCCGGCTCGATCATGATGAATCACCGCCTGTTGTGGAGCGGCGCGAACTCCAGCGCCGGAACCGGGATGAGCGCAACATGGATGACCGGAACATGGCTGACCGAAACCTGGCTGGGCGCTGCGACAGCGGTCGCGTTTGCGCTTGCCATTGGCATCTCCGCAGGCTCCAGCGCCGGACTGCGCCTGCTGACCCGCGCTACCCTGTTCGCCGTCGTGATCGCTATGGCGGCGATCCTGCGTTTCGCCGCGCCCGCCATCGACGCCACGCAATCCGCGCGCCCCATTGCCGAGAGCATTCAGGCGTTTTCGCACGAGGCAGTCCCGGTCGCGCTCTATCACGTCAAACGGGAGCCGGAATACGGCCTGGAGTTTTATCTCAATCGTCCGGTGGAAAAATATGAGGATGGAAATATCCCGGCGGCGGCTCATGTTCTGGTGGCCGCCCAAGGCATGCAAACGCAAGCGGCCGAACTGATGCCCGGACGGCGGGTATCATACTTAACCAGTATCCCGGCACAGAAATTGGATCTGTACTGGGTGGGAAAGTGAATCAGGTGTCGGGTCAGGTGTGAGTAATTCCGTCGTGCTGAGGAGAATCAACCACGAGGTATTCTTCCCGACTCCTCCAATACCTGAGACCTGACACCTAAAGTCTTTATGGAAATTCTCGATCTCCGACATTTCTCTTCCGCTGATCTTCGGCCGCTGCTGGAAGACGAGATCGCCATGTGGGGGCGCTTGCTCTCCTGGGACTACACCACCTCCGCCGAAATGATCCTGCGCTACATGGATGCCAAGATTCTGCCGGGCTATGCCGCAATCGAGCGGGGCAGCATCTTCGGCTATTCATTTTTCGTCTACGAGCAGAATAAGGGCGTGATTGGCGACCTCTTTGTTCGTGAATCGGTTCGGGCGGTTCGAGAATCTGTGCGTGAATCTGTCCGCGCGGGAGCCGGCGAGTCCGATGGTCATGCGGTCGAGGAGCGTCTGCTGACTCACGTCATCGAGACCCTGCAACAGTCGCCGGGAATTCATCGGGTAGAGGCGCAGTTGCTCGCGCACAGTACCGGCGAAGTGGCGGGACCCTTTCTGCGGACCGGCTTCAGCCGCCATCCGCGCGTCTTCATGAATTTCGAGATTGGACGTCATCCGCAGGCTTCGCCGGGACTTCAGCCGGCGTTGCCGCCGCAGTTCGAAATACGTCCGTGGTCGGATGACGAATACCAGTCAGCGGCGGCCGTCATTACCGCCGCGTATCGCGGACACGTCGATTCTGAAATCAACGACCAATACCGCACGCTCACCGGCTCGCTGCGCTTTCTCAATAACATCGTGCGTTTTCCGGGATGCGGAACGTTCGATGCTCACTCGTCGTTTGTCGTCTACCAGCGCCGTACTCGTACTCTGGTCGGGCTGATTCTGTGCTCACTGGTGCGTTCCGATGTCGGGCACATTACGCAGGTTTGCGTGCTGCCGGAATATCGCTCGGCGGGATTGGGCGAGGTGATGCTGGCGGCTTCGACCAGAAATCTGCGCGGGCGCGGACTCAAGTTCATCTCGCTGACCGTGACCGAGGCGAACGATCGCGCGATTGCGCTTTACAAGCGCATCGGGTTCGAGTCGAAGCGGGTGTTTGACGCTTTTGTGTGGGAGGGGTGAGCGCTCGTGTGGTGCCGGGTTCTTGACCCGGATGGGACGGGACGAAGCCCCGTCCCCACCCGAGCTCAAGCCTTACGGAATTGAGGGAGCAACCGCCATGTATTGATTCGTGGCGTCGCTACCGGCTCCGGAATAGCCTCCCTCCATAAATACGAGGCCATAGGCGACGGCGCCGCCAGAAAAGCCAATCGCTGAGGGCAGGGAAGCCAGGGTTTTCCATTTGTTTTTGTGAGGATCATAGACCTGCACATTGGCCACGTAATTAGTTCCGTTATTGCCTCCGATGACATAGAGTTCGCCATTGAGCGCAACGCTGGTTGCAAACTGCACGGCCGTTGGCATTGGGGCGAGCGTTGTCCAGGTGCTGGTTGCCGGATTGTAAACTTCAACGACATCGGTGACGCCGCCGCTGCTATTGGTTCCACCTGCGACGTAGAAATTGTCGTTGATCACTCCGAAGGCCGGGCTTCCGTGCGCGCTTGAGGAATTGGGCAGACTCGTCCAGGCATCGGCCACAGGATCGTACACGTCCAAAAGGCTGGAGTATCCGTTGTATCCATTACAGGCAGTGGTGACATAGAGCTTGCTGTTGATCACGCCCGTTCCGCCGCAGGCGCTGTAGTGCGGCATGGCGGCCAGAGTGGTCCAGGTATTCGAGGGCGGATCGTACATGAGGAGCTCGGTGGTCGGCAGAGGACCGTTCCAACCGCCGGCCACATAAAGTTGACTGTTAATGACTCCGGCGCCGTTCCCCTGATACAAAGTGAGCGGCATACTGGCAAGAAGAGTCCAGGTTTTGGTCTCCGGGTTGAACGCTTGCAGCGTCGATGCGGGACCGCTGCCGCTTTGCCCGCCGGCGACGTAGATAACCCCGTTGATTGTTTCTGTTGCCGCCAAATAGATTGGAACGGGTGGGGCTGCGAGAGTCTTCCAATCAGCGGCGTCAGCGGGCCGTGGCAACAAAATGCCGAGCAGCGAAACCGCCAGAATTCCAGTGAGCGCACGGCGAACGCGTGCCAGCTCTATTTTCGATACTTTCAAAGTTTTCTCTCCTGTCAGAGCGAGTTTCCGAACGAGCGGGAAATCGCCGGTTGGCTGCATTGAACGCTGCGTGACCGGAACTCTGAGGGAGAGAAAAGCTCCGTCGGTGGTCAATCTCAAGGGTGAAGCGGGATGGGTTAAGAGTCCGTGCCTAGTGTGGAATGGGCATTTTGAGCTCCACAGGGAAGGGAGCTCAGCTGTTCCAGTGTATCAGCAAGTTACGAATGTCTGCGCCGGCTCCGGGGGGCTCGGTGCGCAAGCTTTTGCACTCTCCGCAAAGCAAAACCCCCGCGGCGCCCTTCCCCGTGGCGACGCGGAGGATTGAATTGGAAACCGGGAGTCTCGCTGCAATTCTGCCGCGAGTCTACTAACCCTTTTGCTCTCAGTTGGACCCAAACATCGCCGAGGGGGCAAGCTAGGAGTCCAATCCAAGTTGGCTTCCATTTCCTAAAACGAAAATGGAGCTTAATAGCATTCATTTTGGGAAGAAAAAATGTGTGCCCGGCACGAGGATTACTGTCTTAGTAGGTTCTTGGCGATGAAGAACACGTTGGCCGGGCGCTCGGCCAGGCGCCGCATAAAGTAGGGATACCATTCGGTGCCGAACGGGATGTAGACGCGCACTCCCCAGCCATCTTTGACCAGGCGCTGCTGCAGGTCGCGGCGGATGCCGTGCAACATCTGGAATTCAAAGGCGTTGCGTGGAATGTTCTCGCGGATGGCGAAGGCTTTAGCTTCTTTAATGATGGTCTCATCATGAGTGGCTAAGCCATGATAGACGCCGCTTTTCAGCAGAATCTTCATCAGCTTCACGTAGCTGGCGTCGACCTCGGATTTCTTCTGGAAGGCGACGTCTTCGGGCTCCTTGTAGGCGCCTTTGCAGAGGCGGATGCGGATGCGCTCGGAGAGCAGCTTTTCGATGTCGGCCTCGGCGCGTCGCATGTACGACTGGATCACCGCCCCCACCGAGCCTTCGTTTCCCGGAACCCGATGCAGCTCGTGGACGAAGTCGAGCGTGCGCTGGGTGTAGGGCGAGCCTTCCATATCGACGCGAATGAAATTCTGCGGCGACATGGCGGCGGCTTTCGCGACCAGGCCGCGAACGATTTCGTAGGCCATCTTTTCGTCGACGTCGAGGCCCATGTGCGTCAGTTTCACGCTGACGTTCGCATCCAGCTTTTTGGCCGCGATCTCATCGAGCAGGTTGTGATAGAGCTGAGCGCTGGCGCGGGCTTCGTCGGCATTGGTAACGTTTTCGCCCAGATTATCGATGGAGACGCGGGCGCCGATTTTATTCATGGCGGCGGCGGCGCGAATGGCGTCGGCAACGGTGGTTCCAGCGACGAAGCGGGCGCTGGTGCGCTGGCCGAAGCTGGAGCGCTCGGCAACTCCGCGCAGCCACCGGCTTTCGGACAGCGCAATGAACAGGGCTCTTAGCATCGGTCCCTTAGCATCGTGCACTCGATTTTCGCGGATTAGGACTGCCAGAGGCGGTCTTCAGAATGAACATGACTGTGGCATTACAGTATTTTTTACCACAAACCAAGCTTTTTTGGGATCGGTGCAGCCGCTGGAGTGCCGCTCTGAATTAGGACACTACAATTAGGACACTACCGCTGGTCTGTTTGTGTGGTGACGGGGCTCTGCCCCGTTTCGCACGTGACCAAGTCGCCCACCCACAGGTACAATTTGTCCGCAAGCCGGTAAAGATCCCCAGGAACGGTCGAGAAGGAGGCTGTATGAACATCGATCTCAGCGCCATGAAGGTCACCGTAACCACGATGCTGACCGCGGTCGGTTTGAAAATTCTGGGTGCGATCGCCATCTGGATCGTCGGCCGCTGGTTGATCGGCGTGATGCTGCGCATGATCGGCAGCGCCTTGCGGAAGCAGAAGATCGATCCCACGCTGATCCGCTACATCAACTCGGCCCTGGCGGCGGTGCTGAACATCGTGCTGGTGGTGGCCATTCTCGGGTTCTTCGGGGTCGAGACGACAAGCTTTGCCGCGCTGATTGCCGCGGTCGGAGTTGCCATTGGGATGGCGTGGTCGGGGCTTCTGTCGAATTTTGCCGGCGGCGTGTTCCTGGTGATCCTGCAGCCGTTCAAGGTTGGAGATTTTGTCACTGCCGCGGGAGTTACCGGTACGGTCGAGGAAATCGGCCTGTTCGCCACCACCTTGAGTACGCCCGACAACGTGAAGACCATTGTCGGGAATGGGAAGGTGTTCGGCGATACCATCCAGAATTTTTCCGCCAACCCCTACCGGCGCGTCGAGTTGACGGCGCAACTGGCGCACGGAGTTGATCCAGGGGCGGCGGTTGCCCTGCTGAAACCTGCGCTGGCAAAGATTCCGAACGTGATGGAAGCGCCCGCGCCGGATGTCGAGATCCTGACGTTTAACCTTGCCGGACCGGTGCTGGCGGTGCGCCCGTACTGCAACAACTCCCATTACTGGCAGGTGTATTTCGATACCAACCGGCTGATCCGCGACACGTTTGCCCATGCCGGCTTCCCCGTTCCCGACCAGCATTACTCGGTGCGGGGAACGGACGAGATCAAGCTGGCGAGGACGGCGTAGCAACTGGTGGAGCGCCGGGCGTCCCCGCCCGGCCTCATAGTATCCCTTGGACGGGCGAGACGCCCGTAGCTCAACTTACCCGTGGGGCCCCCATTGCGAAAAGGCCTTAGCTCCGGCATAATAAACGTTTGTCTTTCCTTCTTTGGTTAGACTGTTGACCCCGCCGGACTCTTCCGGGCAAAGGATACTGCATTCTGTGTTAATGATTCGACTGGCGCGCTTTGGTGCGCGTAAAAAACCGTATTACCGCGTGGTGGTGATTGAGAAGGAACGGGCTCGTAATGGGCGTCCGGTGGAAGTGGTGGGAACGTATAATCCGCGCACCAATCCGGCGACCTTCGACCTGAAACGGGATCGCATTGAGCACTGGGTTTCGAAAGGCGCCCAGCTCTCGGACCGGGTCAAGAAACTGCTTGCCCTTCCCGCACCGGCTGCGGCCGCTTCGGTCGCTTAGCTGTCCTTTATACCGTTAAATTCAGGAGCTGTAATTCCTTATGATCGAGCCGAGCGCAAGCCCGCGCGCCATGATTGAATACATCGCCAGGGCGATTGTCGAGGCCAAGGGCGAAGTTTTTGTCGACGAGTATGAAGACGGAGACGAAACCGTCATCGAACTCGAAGTGGCCGAAGCCGATCTGGGCAAGGTCATAGGCCGCTCCGGCCGCGTGGCTCGCGCTTTGCGCAATGTGCTGACGGCGGCGGGTGCGAAGCTCGACAAGCGCTACGCCCTGGAGATTATTGAGTAACGGTTCTGTGAAGCGACGAAGTCAGAAGTAGCTAGTAACGAGAAGTAGCTAAGGACCAATGGCGGCACCGGACGCGAGCGGCGAATGGATTACCCTGGCGGTCGTGATCAAGACACAGGGACGCCGCGGCGAAGTTGCGGTTGAGTTACACACCGATATTCCCGGCCGAATCCGCGAAGAGATGCGGTTGTGGGCGCTGGTTAAAGACGGGCAGCGTCGCGAAGTTACGGTCGACGATCTCTGGCCGCATAAGAGTTTTCTGGTGCTGAAGTTGAAGGGCATCGAAACGATGAACGATGCCGAGCCGCTGATCGGCGCCGAACTTCAGCTTCCGTTGAGTGAACGTGCGGCGCTGGAGCCGGGCTGGACTTATCTCAGCGACCTGATCGGTTGCACCGTATTTGACGGCGGTCGCGAGATCGGCAAGATAGAAGATGTGCAGTTTGGAGCGGGAGAAGCGCCGCTGCTGGTGGTTCGTAATCAAGCACAGGCAACCAAGCTGCCTTACGAGATTCCCTTCGCCGAGGCGTATCTGGAAAAGCTGGACCTGGAGCAGAGGCAAGTCAGGATGAAGTTGCCGGAAGGCTTGCTGGACGTGAACGCGCCGCTGGCAGAGAAAGAGAAAAGAAGTAGTTAGTCGCTGGTCGTTCGCAACTCGCTTGCGATGAAAGGCTTTTGCTAACGACCAACGACTAACGACCAATGACCAACGACTGGTTGCCGCAAATGAAGATCGACATTCTCACGATCTTTCCCGACTTTTTTCGCGGACCGTTGGATTACGGCATTGTGCGTCGGGCTCGGGGGACGGGCCTGCTGGACGTCGGGATTCACGATCTGCGAGGTTATACGAAAGACAAGCATCGCACCGTGGATGACCGTCCCTTTGGCGGCGGCGAGGGGATGGTTCTGAAGCCGGAACCGATCTTTGAATGTTTGGAGTCGTTCGGCGATGTGGCCTCGCGTGGCGAGCGTTTCAAAGCAGGCGCGATGCAGTCGGTGATTTTGCTGTCGGCACAAGGGCGCCGGCTTGATCAAACGCTGGCGGCGGAGCTTTCAACGCTGGAACGGATCGTCCTGATCTGCGGACGTTACGAGGGCGTGGACGAACGGATCAGCGAGTACGTGGCCGACCGTGAAGTTTCGATCGGCGATTATGTGCTGAGCGGCGGCGAACTGGGCGCGGCGGTGGTTGTGGATACGGTCACGCGGCTGATTCCGGGCGCGGTCGGCAATCAGAATTCGACGCGGCAGGAATCGTTTACCGAGGCGATGGCCGGACAGGCGGAGTGGACCGGCGAGGGGCCGAGTTCGACCTGCGTTTCCGGCGGATTGCTGGATTATCCGCATTACACGCGGCCCGCGGAGTTTCGCGGGATGGCGGTGCCGGAAGTGCTGGTGAACGGGAACCACGAGCAGATTCGCAGTTGGCGGCGCAAGACGGCTTTAGCGAAGACGCTGCGCAACCGTCCTGATTTATTGCAGCGAGTCGCGCTTACCGCGGAAGATCTTGCATTGCTGGCCGAGATTAAACTGGCCACGGACAGAGGCGGGGCAAGCCCCGTGTCTACTGAAGATTGATGAAGGAAAGGGAAATTATGCGCAATCCGATTATTGAAAAATTGTTGGCGAAATCCCGCCGCACCGACCTGCCGAAATTTGGCCCCGGCGATACGGTCAAGGTGCTGGTCAAGATCCGGGAAGGCGAAAAAGAACGCCTGCAAGCGTTCGAAGGCGTCGTGATTGCCCGGTCGCGCGGCGCGCAACCGAGCTTTACCGTGCGCAAGATCAGCTTCGGTCAGGGCGTGGAGCGCATTTTTCCGCTCGACTCCAAGGTCATCGACAAGATTGACGTCATTCGCTCGGCGAAAGTCCGTCGCGCCAAGCTCTACTATCTGCGCGGCCTCAAGGGCAAAGCCGCACGCCTGAAGGAAGTCGAACAGTAGCAGGTTTTGTTGGGAGATTCTTGTGTGGTGTTGTCGTGTGGTGACGGGGCTGTGCCCCGTCCCAGCGGGGCGAAGCCCCGCCACCACACAAACCGAACACCTGACAGCAAACGCCGCGCTTGCATTTGCCCGTCTGCTTCGGCGAAGATGCTGATCAGCTTCCGTGTCCAAATCTTCGCGCTCATCGAAACTCTCTAAAGCAGACAAAATTTCTGCCTCCGCCGCCAAACTGCGGCTTCTAAAAAAACTTCGCTGCACGCTGAAGTTTGAAAAGCGAGCATGGGCGACGGGCGCCATGCACGTTGCCGGAGTCGATGAAGTGGGCCGCGGTTCGCTGTTCGGGCCGGTGGTAGCCGCCGCGGTCATCCTCGAACCCGGCTACCGCATTCGCGGACTGCGCGACTCAAAATTGCTTCCCGCCGAGCGCCGTGAAGAACTTGCCCTCCGGATTCGCCAACATTCCATTGCCTGGAGCATTGCCGTGGTGGATTCGGCGCGCATCGATCAGATCAATATTTATCACGCGTCGCGGCTGGCCATGCTGCTTGCGGCGCAGCAACTGACTCCGTCGGCCAGCTATCTGCTGGTCGACGCGATGAAGCTCGATTGCGAGCTTCCGCAACAGGCGATCATTCACGGCGATGCGCTTTCGGCATCGATTGCGGCGGCGTCCATTATTGCGAAAGTCGAACGCGACCGGATGATCTCGGCCTGGGACCCGGTGTTTCCCATGTATGGCTTGGCCTCGAACAAGGGATACTGCACTCCTCGCCATCTCGCGGCTCTGCGCGAGCATGGGCCTTCGCCACTCCATCGCCTGTCATTTGCGCCGGTGTGGAGCGCGCCGATTCCGCAGGAAGTTTTGGGTTTTATGCTGGAAGACTCCGATTCCGAAGCAGTTCTCGAGGACGAAGAGACGGCCGCGGCGGGATAGCGCGCCCGTTCTCTAAAGACTTCCAGTTCACTTTGCCGGTTTTATTTTGCCCGATAAATTTCCGTCAGCAAATCGGGTTTCGATTCGTCGCGTACCAGGTGAGGATATTTTTCTCCGCCGTGGTAATCAAGCTTCACGACGCGGAAATAATCCGTGTTTTCGACCATGAGCTCGATGGGCGCCGGACTATTCTTGGCGGCTCGAATCGCGTCGTGCCACACCTCCGGCGAAAAGCGGCGGCCATTGACGGCGACTACTTTCATTCCCGGCCCGAGGCCAGCTTTGGCGGCGACCATGTTTTCGATCGTATCTCGAATGATTCCATTCCTGCCAAACAGCAAGCCGACCGAATAATGCGCATCGACCGTTCTTTCCTCGCGATCCTCGTAGCGATCCATCCCGGCCGCGTACTCGTCATAGACCAGTTTCCAGCCGCTGGCTTCGATTCCGCCGAGCGGAGCGCCGGGGCCATGATTGGTGAGACGCTCGGTCCAGAAGCCCCGCCAGTCATAGCGAGTGACTTGATTCAACGTGTTCACGACGTCATCGAAGGTGTAGGTCTTGACCATCGGCGGAGTACTCTGCGGACCATAAAAAAGTTTGCAGAAATCGTCCATGGATTTCGCACCCTTTGTCTGCTGCCGGAGGATCACATCCACCGCCAGCCAGTTGAGCACGTCTTCGTCGTAATAATCGACCGGCCGCCGCCAATCTTCCCATGCGCGCGGCGCCATCTGCATGCTGGGAACGCCATCGGCGGTATCCTGCAGATTGCGCCAGACGCGGCCCGAACGATGATCCAGATCGGCCGCCATCCCGGCCAGTTCCTCGCGCGCGAGCGCGGGCGTGCGTTGACCGCTGCGCGCGGCCAGCATGTCTCCCAGATAGGAGGTTAGGCCCTCGTAGACCCAGAGCAAGTCAGTCTGCATCGGCTGCTCGAAGTCGGGCGTGGTTAGATCGGCGGGACGGCGGTACTTGCCGTTCCACGAATGCACATACTCGTGCGGCAGTAGGCCGGCGACATGTCTCCGCCCATATTCTTCGATCAACGAGCGCTCGTCGGCCCGGCTGTCATTCGATTCGTGATGCTCCAATCCAAAGTGCGCGACGTGATCGCTCAGGGTCAGGAGAAAGTGGTAATCGGTGTAGTGGCGGGCGCCAAAAAGAATTCCCGCCTGCTTCACCAGGTTCCGGTAATGTTCCCAGACTTCCGCGGGAGCGTCGAGCGCGGCGGCGCTGTCGGCGGCAACGTCGATTTCCGCCGGAGGATTTTCGTTGGCCGCGGTCAGCGGCACGACTTTCAGGTATTCGCCGGTGATCACCGGACCATCCACCAGCATGGTCAGCGAAACGGGCGCAAAATGAATCTCGCCGGCCGCCTGATCGGCGACGTGCAGCGACGTGCCGAATTTCCATCCCGCCGGCAGGCGCAGGCTGGCGGTGTAGGTAAGCTGGTCGGTTGTGTAACCGGCGGGATAGAGCAACAGCGCGTTCCAGTTGACGACGTACAATTTTTCGGTCGCGGCCATGGCAGCGCTGTATCCCTGCTCAACCGAGGTAGGGGAGGCGTAGTCGAGGCTGGCGGTGATTTCGGTTTCTCCCTCGGGAACTTCGACATGAAAGGTGTAGCCATCGAGCAGATCACGCCGCCACGGCAGCGTCTTTCCGCTGGCGGTAAATTGAAGCCCGGTCAAATCAGTGATGGGACCCGTCGGGCCGTGCTCGCCGGGAATCCACTTCGGATAGTAAAGCGTGAGCGTGCCGGGCTTCGCCGGAATGCGCAATTGCGCGTGGAACATTTTGCGGGGCGCGTCCGAGGCGTCGACGGAAAGCGTGACGGACGGACCATCGGCCGCGAAAAGTGAAAATGATGAAAAGAAAAAAAGAGCCAACCCCAGGAATTTTGTTGCTGTGAAACGCGAGCCCATTCAGCCTCCAGATTTTTCTGCGGCAGCGATGCAATGCGAACCGTAGGTTAATATATCAGCCTCGGCAACGGCCGAGTCATTTGCCGGGGCTTCGTCGCGGAGCGTAATTCGCGTAATTCTCCACAAGTGCTCGCCTGCTATCATCTCGGACGTGACCGCTCGCGGGAAATTTATAACTTTTGAAGGGCTCGACGGCAGCGGCAAGAGCACGCAAGTGGAAAAGCTGGCGCGTTCCCTTCGGGCTCATGGACTAGCGGTGACGGTTACGCGCGAGCCGGGCGGAACCAGCACCGGCGAAAAGATTCGCGAGGTATTGCTGCACTCGGCCACGGCCGGGCTCTCTCCCCTGACCGAAATGGCGCTGATGTTTGCCTCCCGCGCGCAACATATTCATGAAATTATTTTGCCCGCGCTCGCCGAAGGCCGCATCGTGCTCTGCGATCGCTTCACCGATTCGACCGAAGCCTACCAGGGCGGAGGCCGCAAACTGGGCTCGAAGGCGGTGCTGCAGTTGCACGAAATCCTTTGCGGAAACCTGCGCCCCGATCTGACGATTTTGCTGGATAACGAAGTGGCCTTCAGCGTCGAGCGTGCGCGGCGTCGCAATCGAAAGCACCGGGCTGGACGATCGGAAAAAGAAAAAGACGAGAACCGTTTCGAACAGGAGAGCCGCGTTTTTTTTGGACGTGTCCGGCACGCCTATCTCGCGATCGCGGCCCGCGAGCCGCAGCGCGTGCACGTGATCAATGCCCGCGGCACTCCGGGTGAGACGCACGCGGTTATCATGGAACTGGTAAGGAAAAAGTTGAAGATCTAGTGGAGGGACGGGCGTCTCGCCCGTCTGCCGTGCGGGGACGCGAGGCGCTCCACCGGCAAACTGCTCTTATGCCCTTTTCAGATTTCGCAGGCAATCCGGAAACCATCCATCGCTTGCGCGAGATGCTGGCGCGCGAAAGGTTTCCCCACGCAGTCATCCTTTCTGGAGCGCACGGGGCGGGCAAGTACACGCTCGCTCTTATGATTGCCCGCGCGATGAATTGCCTGGAACGGCCTTTCACCAGCGACACCATCGGCACCGATGACTTGCCCGATTTTTGCGGGCATTGCTCGAACTGCATTCGCATCGGACAAAGCGCCGACCTCGACGCCCGTTTAGCCGAAGCCGTGGAGGCGCGTGAAAATCTGCGCGACACGGACAAGAAAGAAACACGGTTGTTCGTGCAGACGCATCCCGACGTGCTCATCATTCCGCCCGATCCTCCGCAGATGATGATCAAGGTCGATCAGGTTCGGCACGTCATTGAGACCATCTACTACCGGCCGGCCGAGGCCCGCGAAAAGGTCTACATTTTTACCGGTTCGGCCTTCATGAAAGAGGCGGCCAACTCGCTGCTCAAGGTTCTGGAGGAGCCGCCGGAATTCGCCACCATTTTTCTGCTCACCGAAAACGCCGGCGAACTGCTGCCGACTATCCGTTCGCGCTCCATGATCTTGAATCTCGGTGCGCTGCCCCATGCCGAGATCGAAGCCCGGCTGGCCAAACTGCGTCCCGACTGGAATGCGCGGCAACGAGCTCTGGTGGCCCGCCTCAGCGAAGGGGCCGTTGGGCGAGCCTTATCCTTCGATCTCGAAAGCAACATGGCGGCCCGCAGCCACGCCCTCATCATGCTGAAATCGGCGCTGGCCGGTGGCGATCACAGCGAACTGTTCAAAACCACCGAGACTTACCGGTCGGGCGCCGAAGGGCGGGCGAAGATCGAAAGCCTCTTTCGGACGCTTTATTCGTTGCTGGAGGATGTGATGTTTCTGCAATCCGGGGCGGCCCAACTGGTGCGGAATACGGACATTCTCGGCGAGCTGAGGAAAATATCGGAAGCCGCGGATTTCGCCTGGGTGCAGCGTGCGGCGGAAGGCTTGGGCGAAGTCGAACGCGGGTTGCGCCGCAATTTGCTGCGGTCGCTCTCGTTGGATGCCTTCGCGACGGCGCTCGAACGCGCTTCGTAACCCGAGGTAGAGACGCGGCTTGCCGCGTCTAGCCCGCAAATCCGAGTCCTGGCTCAACCGTGCAATGCTGGGCGCAAACCAGACCGGGCGAGCCCGTTTCCAGAGGGGAAATTCAACCCGTGGGCGGTGCCCTATTGTCGCTGCACAAAATATTGTCATCCCCCGTCCGCTGTGATACCGTTACCGTCAGTTCACACCTCTGGACCAACAAATCAGGCTTGAGTGTTGTGGCTTAATGTTGCCCGCCTCTGCGCGCAGGTGGTGCGTTTTGAAAGATACGCTCGACTCGATGCCCATGGAATCATCCGCGGACCAGGAAAGCTTTGCCAATCGCAAGCTGATCCGTCCTACCCTCAATCGCGCCGATGGCGTGCATAATAACCACGGCCACAACCACGCGCCCAGCGAACGCCGAGACCGGGACAGGGATATAAACAGGGACCGTTCGGCCGGGGCTCTGGCCAAGAAGGTGGTTCCGAACGAGCAGACCAACGCGGAAAACTTTTATTACCAGAAGCAGATGCAGGGCAAGACGCCCATGGTCGTCGTGCTGCGCGATGGCGAAGAGGTCCACGGCTATATCGAGTGGTACGACAAGAACTGCATCAAGCTGAATCGCAGCGGCGCCGCCAACCTGATGATCTACAAGCCCGCCATCAAGTACATGTTCAAAGAAGGCGAGATCGGGCGGAAGTAAGCCGTCAGCCCGGATCTGAGTTTTGAAACGAAGCGCGCGTTTTATTTCTGCACGCCGATTCGTGCGTGTTACTTCCCGGTTTGCTCAACGTTACTTAACCTTGACTGCGCGTCCCCAAAGTTGGGCACCAGTTTCAGCGCCCTCCGATAGGCTTCGGCGGCAGCCGAGAGCTGTCCTTTCTCTTCGAGAACGCGGCCTTCCCAATACAAAGCCAGTGGCGAAGGTGCAATTTGTGCGGCTCGCTGAAAATCCTGCAGCGCGTCGTCGAGTTTGCCCTCGTCGTGCTCGATCAGGCCCCGGCCAATGAAACTATTCTGCTCGTACGGGTTCTGCGCAATGGCCTGATTAAACTCCGCCAGCGCGTCGTCCTTCCGCCCGAGTTGATTGAATAAGACGCCTGAATTATTGTGCGTCTGCGCGGCCTCGCGATTGTCCGAAGGATCTTTCAGCGCGAGTTGATATTCACGCAGCGCCTGCTGCGGCTCATTCTGCCGCTGCAACAGGGTTCCGAGATTGTAGTGTGCGGTGGAAAAGCCGGGCATCAACTGGATGGCGCGCTCGAGATGGGGCACGGCCAGGTCAGGTCGTCTCATCTCGATCAGCGCCGAGCCCAGATTCCCTTCGGCGATGGCGTTCGGTCCGGTCACTTGCAGCGCCTGCGCGAACAAGCTGTAGCTGTTGCGCCAGTATCCGATCTGGATATGTGTGGCTACGGAATACCCGAGCAGCGCAGCCAATGCGATCGCTACCTGCGCCGCGCGGCTCAGTTTCATTCGCGTGGCGGCTTCGGAGAGCAACCATACGGCGATTACAAACAATCCCCAAAGAGGGAAGTAGGCGTAGCGGTCCGCCCATGCCTGGCGTCCGACCTGGACGATTCCGATCACCGGTACAAGCGTTCCCAGGAACCACAGCCAGCCGACCAGCAGATAGCGGCGTTCGCGGAAATGCCAGAACAGGGCCGTAATCGCAATCAATACCGCTGCTGCGCCGACAACCTTCCAGAGGGTAAGCGCGTTCTCGGGATGGGGATAGAACACAGCGAGCCCGGAGGGCCAGACGGTCTTCTCGACGTAGATCAGATAGGAATAGACGGCGTTTTTCAGGCGAATTGCGAGCGGCAAGAGTTCGGTCGAGCCGACGGCGCCGCCCGCGCGCTGCGCGTAGAGCGTGATCGCCGCACTGGCCGCGGAGAGTGCGAGCAGAGGAAGTTTTTCCAGTACAAGTTTCGCAAGTGGAGTTTGCTGGAAACGCTGCAGCGGCCAGAAATCGAGCAGCAACAGGGCAAATGGAAGCGTGATCACCATCGGCTTCGCCATCAGCGCGAGTACAAACAGCAATGCGACCAGCAGATAACGGCTGGCCCGCGGCTTCTTTACGTACCAGCCATAGGCGCCCAAGGTCAGCAGCAGGAAGAAAGTGCAGAGAAGGGTTTTGCGCTCCGCCACCCATGCCACCGACTCCACATTCAAGGGATGGGCGGCGAACAGCGCGGCAACGACGGCGCTGCGCCCCACGAATCCGGTCGCCTGCGCCAGCAGCAGAAACAGCAATACGACGTTGACGGCATGCCAGAGGACACTCTGGGCGTGATGCCCGCCCGGGCGCAGCCCGAACCACTGCACATCGAGCATGTGCGAAAGCCAGGTCAGCGGATGCCAGTTCGCTTCCGCCGTCGAAGTCAGGGCCCACCTCACATTGTGTAACGACAACCCCTGCTGAACTTGAAAATTTGCAGTCACATAGGCGGGATCGTCGTAGTTAACGAATCCGTTTTGCAACGCGGGGTAGTAGAGCGCCAGGGTGCCGAAGAAAAGCAGGAGTCCGATTAGCCATAAAGTTGTTCGCTGCGTCGGCACTCTTATTTTCTAGCAGGCAGGGTAGGCGCGGGATAGTCTTCACTTAGTGTCTTCAAATCTGTTGCGGCGGTTATTTCCCGCCAGCGCTCGTTTCCAGTTGATCCAGCCGATGGTTCAACAGAGCCAGGTCGTCGATCAGCAGCGCGGGACTCGCCAGATCGATGCCCAGAAATCGATGGAGCAATTCCGCCGGCGGTTCGTCGAATCCATTTTTCATCAGAGCGATGTAGCGCGGCACAAACCACTCACGCCGCGTGGTGTAGAGGTCGTAATACTTCAGGGCGAGCAAGCCTCCATAAACATAGTTCACGTTGTAGAGCGGGTCTTCAACCATGAGCGAGTCCATGGCCCAGCGAACGCGCACTTCGGGCGTGGTGGCGGGGAATATTGAAAACTGGCTGTCGATCTTTAGAGTCAGGCTGTCCAGGTCGTCGGCGTTGCGAACCGTTCCCGCGGCTACACCATCGTAGATCGCTTGCTCCAGCAGCGCGTCCTGTGCGCCATAGAACGCGTCGAGGCCCTTGATATACATCCACCTTTCGCGATAGTAGCGTTCCAGTTGTGCTGTGCCGGCGTGCTCCGCCATAAAGTCGGCCAGGATCAACTCGTTGAACTCCGCGAAAGATTCGAAAAGGAAATGCGGGCCTTCCGCATAAGACGGCGGCACGCCGTTATCGTTCATAAGTTGGCGATGGACCGCGTGTCCACCCTCATGCGCGATCACCGAGAGGTCTTTGAAAGTCCCGTCGTAACGGCCGAAAAATAACATGCTGGTGCTTCCGGGAAATCCGATAGAAAACCCTCCGCTGCGGCGATTGGGCGCACCTCCCGGCAAAACGTCGGCGCGGCCGTTGGCGGGATCGAGCAAGGCATCGAATTGAGCTTGATACTCCTTGCCGAGCCCGGCGAAAGCTTCGTGGAAGATGCTGCGGGCGTCGGGCAGGGAAGTGATGGGCAGCGTAAGGCCAGGCGCCGGCGCAGACGTGTCCCACTGGTGCGCGGGTTGATGATAGCCGCGCTCGATGTCCTCCGAGCGAATTTTCTCAAAGCGCTTGGCGACATCGCCGTGCTGCGCCATGGCATCGAGCAGACTGCGCGTTTCCTCTGGTTTGAAATAGAGGCTGTCGTATTTGCGTGCCGGCGCATCCACGTAACGGTGAGTCTTGGCAAGAAGGTTTTGCGCCTGGACAGTGTGAATGACCGCGAAGGCGATCAGATCGCGTTGACTGGCGTATCCGCCGAACGTGCGCTTGAATCCTTCCTCCCGCACCCGTCCGTCCGGATCTGTGGCAATGAGGCTGCGCTGGCGGACCACGTCGAGCGGGCCCGAAGACGTTTGCACTGTTCCGAAGGAAATGCCGGCCACAACCTGGTCGTAAAGATCGAATTGCCAGTCGCCAATTTGTGGTTGAAATTGGTCGAGCAACGTCTGCTCCGGCCCCGGCAACAAGTGCGGCCGGTCGCGTCGAATGTCGTCGAGCGCGAAACGATATGCGGCCAGCGCCGGTTCTTCATTCAAGAACGCGCTCAGGCGGTCTTCCGGGATGGCGAGAATTTCGGGATCCAGAAATGCAGTCTTGGCGCCCACGTCGGATTCCAGCGCGTGTTCAGCAGCGCAAGCGGCGTCCTTGCGATTGAGAGCGCAGCGCAGGTGGAGGTAGCGCTCGTGTTTGTTGAAAAGCTTTTGAACTACGTCATGCTGCCGCAAGGCGCCAAGCAACCGAGCCGCAGAATTGATTTGCCCCTTGAACCGCCCCATCTGTTCAAGCGCCGCATTCAACTCGGCGCGCGCGGCAACTTCGTCCGCGGGTGTTTTGAAGTAGTAGCGCGACAGATCGGCAGATAAGGCAGCAGAGGCGGGCGGCGGTGTTTGTGCGGCAACAGTTGCGCTCGCTGCAAACGCCACCAGCAAGAATGCCAAACGTCGGGACTGCCTTGTGTTCCTATTTATGCCGGGTGTCGGTAAGCGCATAGGGACCTCAGCCGCCCACGTTAACACCGGCGCGCCGACGCGTCTTTCATGATCGAAGCATTGTGTCTGCGATTAGCGGCTCTGGAGACTGCGCGATATCGCGCTGGAGAGATGCCGGTAGCAAGCTTGAAGATTCTGCAGAGGTGCGCCTGGCTTGCGAAGCCTACTTGCAAGGCGATGGTTGCGAGCGGCGAATCCGACTCGACGAGCTTGCGGCTCGCAGATTCGACCCGCAGCCTTCTCACATACTGCCCTACGGTACAGCCGTGGTGCTTCCTGAACTCGCGGGCCAGATGAACAGGGTGAATTCCAACCCAGTCTGCAACCATGCCGAGGCGCAGGGACTCGTGACAATGGGCGTGCAGAGCCTCTCTTGCTCTTTTCAACCAAACAGGGCTGTCCGGGAGCGGATCAAGCCGCTGCCGAGGGGCCAGGCCGGCAGCGATCTCCAGCATCAGGCCCTCGATGGCCAGTGGACTTGCGAATCCTCCCAGGCTACATTCCCGGTAAAGCCTCATAGAGAGCCAGGATAAGTCCGCGCTTCGAACGCAGAACGGTTGGCGCGGCAATGTGGCGTAGTCGCGAACATGCTCCAGCCAGCCATCTGACACTTCGGCGATCAGATAATCGAACCCGGTACGTCCAGATCGGTTGGAATGCATTTCCCCGGCGGGTCGGAAAAACAATTTATGTTCACTGAGGTTCATGACTCGGCTGCTGAGTCTCTCTTCGCACTGTCCCGCTGCAACAAAACCGATGCAAGCCCGATCGTGAGTGTGGTCAGGAAGAACAAGGCCCGGGCGGTGACGACTAGTGAAGATTCTGCAATTCGCGACATTTTGAACGCTAAGAATTTCTCCATGGCGAGTTGGAGCGAGCAAGCTCACGGGGCCTCCGCTTTGTCAGTCGATACAGTTGCGAATACCAACAGCGCCCAAGCTCCGCACCGCCTCACGCTCCACCTCATCCCGCAATAGACGGCCGGCTCACAACTTGGGTAGCACGATCCCCTTTTGCGATTGGTATTTGCCTTTGCGATCTTTATAGCTCGTCTCGCACACTTCGTCCGACTGGAAGAAAAGAATCTGGCAAAGGCCTTCGTTGGCATAGATCTTCGCGGGCAGCGGGGTGGTGTTGGAGATTTCGAGGGTGACGAAACCCTCCCACTCCGGCTCAAAGGGAGTAACGTTCACGATGATGCCGCAGCGCGCGTAGGTCGACTTGCCCACGCAAATGGTCAGCACATCGCGCGGAATCTTGAAGTACTCGACCGATCTTGCCAGAGCAAATGAATTTGGCGGGACGATGGCGACATCCGCGTTGACGGTCACGAACGAACGCTCGTCGAAATGCTTGGGGTCGACAATGGTGCTGTTGACGTTGGTGAAGATTTTGAACTCGTCGGCTACGCGCAAGTCGTATCCGTAGCTCGATACGCCGTAGGAAATCACTCCCGCACTCACCTGCTTTTCCGAGTACGGATTAATCATGTCGTGCTCCTGCGCCATGCGCCGGATCCAGCGGTCACTCTTGATGCTCATGAAACCCCTTTGAATTTGTGATGGGTAATTTGTAATGGTGATTTCGCTTTGCCATTGAAAGCCGGGATAGCGGGAGGGTTTTCAATCGCAAATTACCAATCACAAATTACAAATTTCTCTCGGCTGGTGCAGTCATCTTACGAGACAACAGCCCCGGTTGACAATCAAACCTATCTCCCTTAGCATCAATAACTTGAGGAACACCAATCCTCGGGAGCCGGGAGATACCCGTGATTAAGCTCGACATCATCAACGAAGTAGTGAACCGCACCGGTATCACCAAGACCAAGGCGGAGCTGGCCGTGGAAACGGTTTTTGAGAGCATGAAGAAGGCGCTCTCGACGGGCGACCGCATTGAATTGCGCGGCTTCGGCGTGTTCAACGTGCGCCCGCGCAAGACCGGCATCGGCCGCAACCCGCGCACCGGCGCCGAAGTTTCCATTCCGCCGGGCAAGGCCGTCCGCTTCAAGCCGGGCAAGGAACTGCAGTCGATCGACTAACGGCGATTGCGGAGTTTAGAGGGCAGATTGCAGAGGTAGCTTACTTCCTTGCATCGCACCTCAGCAATCTAACCTCTTACCTCTGACCTCACGTTATGCCCGAAACCAGATCGCCGTCCCCAACCACCCTCGCATGGGAGCAACAGCCCAGCATCTGGGTTGTGCCGCGGCCACGCCAACGCTGGGGACTGCATCTGCTGCTGCTGGCCGCGACTTTTGTCAGCACGCTCACTGTAGGTGCTCGCATCTACGCCAATTTCGCGCTTCACCAACCCGCTTTCTCGTTCAACGATGACAACATTCCACTGTTCCCGATCGAGTGGTTGTGGCAAAGTCCGGCAAGGCTGATGCACGGGCTTTCTTTTTCACTCACGTTGATGTTCATCCTTCTGGCGCATGAAATGGGACACTATCTTTACGCGCGCCATTATCACGTGAATGCGACGCTGCCTTTTTTTATTCCCTTTCCCAGCCTGATCGGCACCTTCGGAGCTTTCATCCGTATCAAGAGTCCGATCCCCTCGCGCAAGGCGCTGTTCGATATCGGGATTGCCGGTCCGATTGCCGGGTTCATTCCCGCCTGCGTGGCCGTCTTCGTCGGACTCTCTTTATCGCGCCCGCTGATGTTCGTCGGCCCGCTCGACAACGAGCCGGGATTTCCACCGATCTTTCACCTTGCCGCGCGCCTGCTGCGCCTCGACGTTCCGGTGACGTCGCTATCGTTGCATCCGGTAGCGGTCGCGGGGTGGGTGGGGATGTTTGCGACTGCGCTCAACCTGTTGCCCGGCGGCCAACTGGATGGCGGGCACATTCTTTTTTCGGTGTTCCCCAAATTACACCGCTGGGTTTCGTTGGCGGTGGTGATCGCGCTGATTCCGCTGGCGAAATACTGTTGGATCGGCTGGTTGCTGTGGGCAGTCGTGCTGTGGCTTACCAGTCACCATCCGCCGCTTCAAAGTCGCCGCGAAATTTCCCCGGGGCGGAAGTGGCTGGCGCTTTTTGCGGTGGTCATGTTGTCGCTTTCTTTCACCCGGACTCCGATTACCGGCGCTTCGGGCCGGGGGAGATGGCCGGCGATCCGCGACGAGGGCTTGCAAGGGGCGCACTTCGTCCGCGATGAAGTGCGGCATCTGTTCCGCCGGAAATGAATCCGGAGACGCCGGTTTAGATCGTTTTTGCGGGGCCGATGATTCGTTGTACGCGGACGGCGGCTGATCGCGAGTAGGTTTTCGGGGCGTTTTCGGGATACACTTCCACGTACTTGGTGCGGAGGAGATCGTGTTCGACACGCTGCTGACGAAAATCCTGAGATTCACCGTCGTCGTCCTGACTGGACTTCTGGCAGTCGTTGTGGTGCTCTCGACAGCCGATCTCGCGGTGGTGATCGGTGAAGAAATCTGGAGGCCGCCTCGATTTCTCATCCAGGTGCACAGTCTGCTCGAGGTCTTCGGATACTTCCTGCTGGTGCTGATCGGCGTGGAACTGCTGGAGACCGTGCGTGCGTACTTGAGGAAAGACGTGATTCACGTGCGCGTCGTTCTGGAAGTCGCGCTCATCGCCATGGCGCGAAAAGTCATCATTCTCGAATCGCACGACGTGCCCAGTTCCACTTTTTTCGGCATCGCAGCCCTCATTCTTGCCCTGGGCATCGCCTTTTATTTCGAAAGACAGACCAAGGGATCATCCGCCCGAGAGTGAGTTGCGGTGCACCGCGAAAAGCGAATAGCGAATAGCGAAAAGCGAGCGGCGAATAGCGAATAGCGAATTCCCTACATCAGCCACACCGCATCCACATCCACAATCACCTGGGTGCGCGGAATCTTGCGCGCGGCTGCTTCCGCCAGCATCGCGCGCAACAAGGTATTCATTTTCTCGCGGCTGGGCGACTTCAGAATGAAGTGGTAACGGTAATCGCGCTTCAGGCGCGTGATCGGCGCCGCGGCCGGTCCGAGTACGCGGACGCCTTCGTGACGCGTCTTCTCAAACCAGCGTCCCAGAGTACCCGACCAGCTCAGCGCGTCATCTAACTTCTCGGAGCGGATCAGCACATTCGCAATCGCACTGTAAGGCGGATAGTGCATCCAGGCGCGGAACTGCAATTCCTTTTCGTAGAAGCCCGCAAAATCGTGCCGCGCCGCAAACTGGACCGCATAGTGATCCTGAAAATAAGTCTGCAGCACAACCTTCCCTGGAGTCTGGCCGCGTCCAGCGCGTCCCGCAACTTGCGTGAGTAATTGGAAGGTTCTTTCGGCGGCTCGGAAATCCGGCAACCCGAGCGCCATATCGGCTCCGATTACGCCGACCAATGTGACGCCGTGAATGTCATGACCCTTCGCAATCATCTGCGTGCCGACCAGCATATCGAGCGCGCCCTCATTCAGCGCGTTCAGCGCGTGCTCGAAATCTTCGCGCCCGCGCACCGTGTCGCGATCCAGGCGTCCGATGCGCGCCTGCGGAAACATGCCATGCAACAACTCTTCCAGCTTTTCCGATCCCGTGCCGACGAAGTAGACGTACTCACTGCCGCACTCGGCGCACTTCGAGGGGATGGGCGCGACATGCCCGCAATAGTGGCATTCCATCTTGCCTTCGCGCTTATGGTGAGTCATGGAGACGGCGCAATTCTTGCACTGCAGTGTCTTGCCGCAGGCGCGGCACAGGACGACCGGCGAATAGCCACGCCGGTTGAGCAGCACCATCACCTGCTCTTTTTTCTCCAGGCGCTCGCGGATTTCTTCCGCCAGCTTGCGCGAGATCACCTGCTCGCGCCCAGTTTCCTGAAACTCCTTCCGCATGTCGATGATTTCGACCTCGGGCAAGGGACGCATCTCGACGCGGTCGGGCAACTCGACGAGCGCATATTTATTTTTCTTCGCGTTGTAATACGACTCGAGCGATGGCGTGGCCGAGCCGAGCACGACCGCCGCTCCCGCCATTTTTGCCCGCATCACTGCCACATCGCGAGCGTGATAGCGCGGCGTTTCCTCTTGCTTGTAGGAGGAATCCTGCTCCTCGTCGACGATGACGAGCGCCAGATCGCTGACCGGCGCAAAAATCGCCGAGCGCGTTCCGGCGACCACACGCGCCTCGCCGCGCCGGATGCGGTGCCACTGCTCCGCGCGCTCGGCATTCGAGAGCCCGGAGTGCAGGATGGCCACTTCATCGCCGAACACCTGATGCAGATCGGCGGCCACGGCCGGAGTCAGGCCAATTTCCGGCACCAGCAGGATCGACGACCGCCCCTGCTCCAGCACCTCGCGCATACAGGCTAAGTACACAGCCGTCTTTCCCGAGCCGGTGATGCCATGCAGCAGCAGGCCCGCGAACTTGCGCGCGGCGACGGCGTCGCCGATCTTCGCCAGCGCCTCTTTTTGCGCTGCGCTGAATTCGAATTCAAACGGAGAGCGCCGCGGCTTGATTGTAGAGACCGTGAAATCTTGCGGCTCATCGACCAGTTCAACCAGCCCGCGCCGTACCAGCGTACCGAGCGTCGTGCGCGGGATATCCAACTCGCGCAGGGCCTCGACCGGCGATCGTCCGCCTGCCGCGGTTAAAGCTTCCATCAGCGTGCGCTGGTTCTCATTAAGTTTCTTTTCTTTGCTCGAGGCTTTGCTCGTGGAGGGACGGGCGTCTCGCCCGTCCTGCCGGGCGGGGACGCCCGCCGCTCCATCAACGCTTCGCAGCACCGCCACCTTTACCAGGCGCGCCGCGTCGCGTGCCGCCGACACATCTTCGCGCGCAATCCACTTCTTCCGCACCATCCCCCCAAGCAGCGCCCTCCCCACGTGAGTCGCACCGCGGAGACGCTCTTCGCGCACGTTTTCCCGTTCCGCCAGATAATCGAGGACGCGAAATTCAATCAACTGCTGCTCCGGGGTGCGCTGCGACCGCGCCGGAGAACCTGACATCCCCGCCAGATGCAGCGCCATCTGCCCTTGCTCCGTGATGCGGTAGGTGATCGCGCGCTTGAACTCCGCCGATAGCGGCAGCATGGTGCGAAACACTTCTCCGATCGGCGCGAGATAGTAATCGGCAATCCACTTGCCGAGTTTCAACAGGTGTTCATCGAGAACCGGCGAAAGATCGAGCGCCTCAATCACCTTCTTGATTTTCACCGGAGAAGCGGATGCGGAAGCCGAAGCAGAATTGTTGACCTGCGGCGGGCGATCGTGCAGTTCAACCACAATGCCCGACAGCCGCTGCTGCCGGAACGGCACCAGCACGCGTCCACCCACGACTGGCTCCATGCCCGGAGGAATGGCGTAGGTGAACGCCATGTCGAGGGGTACGGCTAGGGCGACATCGCAGAAAAGGGGCATGAGACAGGAGTCATGGAAATCCTATCGCATTTGCCCATTTCTTTTGACTAAGGCGCCTGCGAGAATCATTGAGTGGTGGAGCGTCCATGGCGAAAATCAGAAAAATATTTGCAGTTCATCCGGGAGATATTCTCAAGACCGAATTTATGGAACCGATGGGCCTCAGTAGCTATGCACTGGCGAAGGCTGTCAATTTCCCCGGCATCTATGAAATCGTCCGTGGGGACCGGGCTATTAGCGCCGACTCTGCCATTCGCCTGGGGAAGTACTTCGGCCTGCCCGCCCAGTTTTGGCTTAATCTGCAGAATGACTACGACCTGAGAATCGCCGAGAGCCGAGGAATTGGCAAGGGAATCAAACCACGGGTTGAGAACGCGGCCGAACTTGCCGGCATGCGGTAATGCTTAAAGCATTTTCACGCTATTCCCAATTGCCACTTCCGATTCCATCCCGCCGATAACTCTCCCGCCAACCCTCAGATGGGTTAATCTGCGAAGGATGCGTTTGCTGCGCTTCTTTCGTCCCTCGCACCAGCACTCCGCCTACTCGGCAACCTTGCTGCTGATGACGGCCATCATGCTCTCGCGCGTGATCGGCTACATCCGCGAAGCCTATATCGCCTATGCCTTCGGAGCGGGACAGCAAACCGACGCCTACGTTGCCGCGTTCACTCTGCCCGATTGGCTCAACTACATCGTCGCCGGAGGCACGGCGTCGATCACATTCATCTCCATCTATACGCGATTTATGGCGGAGAAGCGCGAACAGGACGCGCAGAAAACCTTCTCCATCATTATTACGGTGATGACGAGCGTGCTGGTTGTGGGCACCGTCATCGCCGAAATTTTCACGCCGCAATTCGCCGGCTGGATGTTCCACGGCTTCACGCCCGACCAGATGCAGCTTTGCGTTCACCTCACGCGAATTTTGCTGCCCGCGCAGGTTTTCTTTTATGTCGGAGGAGTGGTTTCGGCTGTCTTGCTGTCGCACCGGCTCTTTCTGTTGCCCGCCTTCGGCCCGCTGATTTACAACGTCTTCATCATCGTGGGGGGCGTGGTCGCGGGGCGCCAGATGGGCATCGCGTCGCTCGCGTTCGGTGCGCTCGTCGGCAGCGTTGCCGGTCCATTTCTCATCAATGCCATCGGAGCCGCGAGAATCGGCACCGGCTACCGGCCTTCGTTCGAGGTGAAGAATCCCGCCTTCCGCGAGTGGGTACGGCTGTCCATTCCGCTGATGCTCGGCGTTTCGCTCGTCACCGCCGACGATTGGATTCTCCGCTACTTCGCGTCGAGCGGAATCGGCGACATTGCGCGCCTCAATTATGCCAAGCGGCTTTTCGCCGTTCCCATCGCCATTCTGGGGCAAGCGGCGGGCCAGGCATCGCTGCCGTTTTTCTCGCGCCTCTTCGGAGAAAAAAAGTTCGACGAATTTGCCGCCACCGTCAACGCTTCGGTCTATCGCATCACGGCGGCATCTCTGCTGATGACTGGATGGATGATGGCCATTGCTCTTCCGCTGATCGATCTCGTCTATCGCCGTGGTCATTTTACCTTCGACGATTCCACTTCCACGGCGGTTTACTTCTTCTGGTTTTCCCTCTCGCTCGCTTTGTGGTCGAGCCAGGCGCTGTATGCTCGCGCATTCTACGCTTCGGGCAACACGCTGACTCCGATGATTGCCACCAGCATGATCACTTTAGCTTCTCTGCCGGTCTATGCCCTCTGCTTCCGGACGCTCTCCGTCACCGGACTCGCCATCGCGTCCGATATCGGGATCACGGCGAATGCGTTGGCCATCGCTGCGTTGCTGCACTTCCGCGGCATGGTGCCCTTGGGCGGAATGAATTGGAGGGAATTAGGCAAGGCCGCCGTGGTGGGCGCGGTTTCCGGAGGACTGAG
Organism: uncultured Acidobacteriaceae bacterium; assembly: GCA_963696275.1. Classification (GTDB taxonomy): domain Bacteria; phylum Acidobacteriota; class Terriglobia; order Terriglobales; family Acidobacteriaceae; genus Acidiflorens. The sequence goes on from CAVOJQ010000003.1 coordinate 84,947, forward strand.
TTACGAAGTCATGCGCAGCGTGACGCTCGACGGCAGCCGCCGCGCCGATCTGCTCGCGCTCGCGCTGGCGTCGCTAACCTGGGCCGCAGCCGTATCCGCCGGGCTCTGGCTGTTACGTTCGGAACTACCCGGGGATTTGCGCAGGAAGAAAACTTCGCTGCCGGTCGTGGCCGAAGCGCAAGCCGCGGAAACAAGGTCTACGGGTACGGAGCCATGAGATCGGCGTTCGCTCTTCGCCGGTCGCGATTAAACCTAAGTGGCAGCAAAATAAAACGGACCTCGGAAAAGAGGTCCGTTTCTTAAACTATGCCGCCGATGAGCGAATAGCGAACGACGATCCGCGAACCGCGTCTCTACGCTCTCGCTGCAATCGCTGGTTCCGGCGTCGCGCTGGAGACGCTCTTGACCGGCTCTTCCCGCGTCTCGGTCTTGGCTCCCGTCGCTCCCGCCTTGCGAATGTCGATGCCGCCTTTGAAGAACGCGCCGTCTTCGATGGAGATGCGCGCTGCCACTACGTCCCCGGTCAGTGACCCGTCGCTGCGGATGTCCACGCGATCGCTGGCGGTCAGGTTGCCGCGCACTTTGCCGAGCACAACAATCTCTCTGGCGCTGATGTTGGCCGCGACCACGCCATTGCGTCCGATGGTGACGCGATTGCCGGAGAGGTTGATCGATCCTTCCACTCGTCCGTCAATATACAAGGATTCAGAACCGGTCACTTCACCTTTAATCACCAGCGACTTGCCAATCGTGGCCTGGTCAGAAGTGGTAGTGGTAACCGGGCGCGGCGCAGCCGCGGGCTCGCTCGGGCTCATCAGGGGTGCCGTAGTCGCCGTGGATGGGCTCTGACGCTCCGGCTCCGCCGGCCGGCCAGGTGTCGCAGGTTGATTCGTGGGCTTCCACATTGTTGTCGAAATCCTTTCCTGTTTATCAATAAAGGGTATTCTGGACTTGCCGCATTTCGGCTGCCAAATCGAATTGTACTCCTCAGTAAACGCCAGATGCTGTGGAAATCAAGCTTTTCTTATTGATTTTCATAGTTCCCCGCCTGATTCCCCTTGGCATCCTGCCATCCGCCGTGCCGCAGCCGTGTAAGGGCTGCCCGGCTCGCAGGTAATTCTTCTATCCGGTTTCCGCCGTCGGCCTTAACGTCCTCCATAACTATCCGATATTCTTTTATCCGTTACTATGGACCCTTGGGACATGTCCAACCTTCGCGCCCCGAGGAGGCCACTATGAATTTGAGTGAGACGACTCTAACCTCGACCAACTATCTGCTGCGGCCGCAGCCCGGGGAATTCGCTCCTTATTACGATCGCTACATCTCGCTGGTGGCGGGAAATGACATTCTCGGCGCCTTCGACGACCAGCGCCGGAAGACGCTTCTGCTGCTCACCGGTCGCACCGACGAGGACGGCGATTTCCGTTACGCGCCCGATAAGTGGAGCCTGAAAGAACTCCTCGGCCACGTCAACGACACCGAACGCATCATGAGCTATCGTGCGCTGCGTTTCTCGCGCGGCGACGCCACGCCGCTTGAAGGATTCGAGCAGGACGACTACGTCCGCAATGCTCCCTTCGCGCGGCGTACGCTTTCCGACCTGATCGAAGACTATATCGCCGTGCGCCGCGCCACGATTTCCCTGTTTCGCAATCTCGACGAGGCTGCCTGGATTCGTCGCGGCCAAGCCTCGAATAACGAAGTCACCGTGCGAGCGCTGGCGTACGTCATCGCCGGACCCGAGCTCCATCATCGGAGAATCATTGAAGAGAAGTATCTGCGCTGATCGTAGCTCACCTCGCAGTTCCCGGTTCTCAGTTCGCAGCAACTGAGCCAACCCCGAGAACTAAGAACTGAGAACCGAAAACCGAGAACCGATGTTGACCGATTCCGCCATCCTCCGCCACATCGCGCGCCAGCCTAAAAAGACGGCGAGCCACAAGCAACTGTTGCGCGAGCTCGGAGTGAAAGGCGAAGCGCGACGCGAATTAACCGATCGCCTTTACGCGCTCGTCAGCAAAGGCGAGTTGCTGCAGGTCGATTCCGAGCGCTATGCCATTCCGCAAGCCGCCAAAGGACGCAACCTGCTGGTCGGCCGCCTGACCATGCACCGCGATGGCTACGGCTTCGTGATTCCCGAAGCCACTTCGCTCGATGACAGCCTGAAGGCTCGCCTGGCTGGCGATGTCTTCATTCCTCCACATGCCATTGGATCTTCCATGCACGGCGACCGCGTGCTGGTGGAAGTCGCCGCCGTCCGCGCCGATGGCCGCGCTGAAGGACGCATCGTTCGCTCGTTATCGCGCGCGCATCCCACCGTCGTAGGCATCTTCCACTACGGGCGCCGCCACAACTACGTCAAGCCCATCGACGAAAAAGTCACGCAGGAAATCGTAATCCCTCCGGGAATGGAGAATCCCAAACCTTTAACCGCCGAGGGCGCAGAGAACGCCGAGAAAGATCAACCGGGAAAATCGAAAGTAAAGCATCGCGTAATCGGCGACGAAGCGGCCGTCCACACCGACTGGCAGGATCTCGAAGGCGTCGTCGTCGACGTGGAAATCACCGACTGGCCGAGCGCCACGCAGCAACCGCGCGGCCGGGTCGTCGAAATTCTCGGCGAAGAAAGTGATTTCGGAGTCGATGTCGAGATCATGATCCGCAAGTTCCACCTGCCTCACCGCTTCCCGCCGGAAGTGATCGAGGAGGCGCAAGCTATCCCCTCATACATTCCCGCCGATGCCTTACGCCGCCGCCGCGATTACCGCGATCTCCCCATCGTCACCATCGATGGCGAGACCGCGCGCGATTTCGATGACGCCGTCCACGTCCGCCTGCTCGAAAATGGCAACTACGAATTGCAGGTTCACATCGCCGACGTCGCCGAGTACGTAACGCCTGACTCCCCGCTCGATCAGGAGGCGCGGCTGCGCGGCACCAGCGTCTATTTCCCCGATCGCGCCGTCCCCATGCTGCCGCTCGAACTCTCGACCGACATTTGCAGCCTGCGTCCGCAAGTCGATCGTCTCGTGCTCTCCTGCACCATGGAGATCGACCACCACGGCGAGATCGCCGGCTACGAAATCAATGAAGGCGTGATTCGCAGCGCCAACCGCATGACTTATACAGCCGTGAATGCGGTGATCGACATAGAAGCCGAAGGGAGCGTCGAAGCCCGCCGCGAATATGCAGCCCAGGTCGACCACTTCGAACGCATGCGCGATCTGGCGATGATCCTGAACCGCAAGCGCAAGCGCCGCGGATCGATTGACTTCGATCTTCCGGAAGCCGTCATCGAGTTTGACGAATTCGGATTGATGAAGAGCATCACGCGCTCCGAGCGCAACGTCGCTCATCGCCTGATTGAAGAATTCATGCTCTCGGCTAACGAGTGTGTCGCTCATTATCTGGAGAACAAACGCATCGCATCGCTCTACCGTATCCACGAGAAGCCCGACGCCAAGCGCGTTTATGATTTCGAGGTCATCGCCGCAACTTTCGGATACTCGCTGGGGGTAGGCGCCCTGCCCATCCAGCGCGTGCAATTAAAAGCCGACCGCCGCGACGCTCGCGGCACGGGCAAGCGCGTCCGCGAAATCGAAGTGCCCAAGGAAGTCCACATCACTCCGCGCATGTATCAGAAGCTCACGGAGAAGATTGCGGGCAAGCCGGAGGAGCGAATCCTGAGTTTTCTGATGCTGCGGTCGCTGAAGCAGGCGCGCTACTCCGAAGAAAATCGCGGACACTTCGCGCTGGCCGCCACCACCTACACGCATTTCACTTCGCCCATCCGCCGCTATCCCGACCTGATCGTGCACCGCATCCTGAAAGATGTGCTGCGCGATTCGGCCGAAAAGATGGACGGAGAAGTACCGGTGGGGGCGTCGCAATCACTCGATCTTGCGTCGAAGCGGGGTTCTGCCCCGCAGGGACGGGGCGAAGGCCCGTCACCACACAAACAGGAAAATGCCACGGACTTGCCGCCGTCCCCCTGGTCGAAGCGCCGCGACCGCGACGCGCATCAGCACGCGCTTGAACCCCTCGGCGGCCCGATCGCGCTCGAAGAACTGCACACCATCGCCGACGAATCCAGCCAGTCCGAACGCCGCGCCGACGAAGCCGAACGCGGCCTGATGGAATGGAAGAAAATGAAATTCATGGAGCGCCGCATCGGCGAAGACTTCGACGGCCTGATCATCAGCGTGACCAAATTCGGCTTCTTCGTGGAACTCACCGATCTCTTTGTGGAAGGCCTGGTGCCGCTCAACACGCTGGACAGTTCCGATAAAAATGACCGCTTCACCTACCACGAAGCCCCGCGCCAGATCATCGGCCAGCGCTCGCGCAAAATCTACGGCCTGGGCGATCGCGTGCGCGTGCTGGTGGATCGTATTGACCCGGTGGAGAAGAAGATTCAGTTTGCGGTGCTGGAAGAAGAAAAGCCGCCGGTTCCTCGCCGTCGCAAGTAGCCCATCGCGTCACGTCGCCATGCGTGCATTACAACGCAATACCGAGTATATTACGCGTATTATGAGTACCACAGAAAAGACCATCAGCTTCCGTGCCGACGCCTCCAAGATTGAAGCGCTCGATTCGCTCGCCGTGGCGCACGATCGCCCGCGCAGCTATCTCATCAATGAAGCCATCACGAACTACATCGAACTGCACGCCTACCAGGATGCGCTTGTGCGCAAGGGACTTGAGGACCTGCGAAAGGGCCTCGTCGTCAGCCACGACGAAGTCGTCCATCGGCTCAAGAGGACCGGGCGCGCCCGCCGATCATCGAGCCGATCATCGAGCCGACCATCGAACCGATCATCGAGCCAATGATCGAATGGACCGAACAGGCGTTGCTGCACCTGGATCAGGTGCATGACTATATCGCTCTGTCCAATAGCGAGGAGGTCGCCTTTCGGGTCACGCTGCACATCGCAAACAGCGTTCAACAGCTCGCCACCTTCCCCATGTCAGGGAGGGCAGGCCGCGTCCGCGGCACCCGGGAACTGGTCGTTTCGAACACGCCCTTCATCCTCGCTTACAGCATCGAGAAGGAACGTATCATCGTCCTCGCCATCTACCACGGTGCGCAGCAGTGGCCAGAAAAGTTTGAAGGCTAGATAGCCGGCGAGGCTCGCATGACGACAATCCTGTATAGAATCGATTTGTACAGGGGAGCCAACACCATGCCCACGCCCAACGATCCCAAGCCCGAGCAAACCGCAGTCCCAGCCGCCGAGCACGTAGCCAGCGCTCACCAGATTCTGAAGGAACTACAGAAGAAGGTCGGAAATCATCCCGAACTCGGCGAAGCCATCACCAAACTGGAGATGGCGCTCAGCACCTTGGCGATCCAAACCGGCGGACTGTTGTAACGCCAAGCGCGAACCGGGTTGTCGGTCCATCGATCGATTCGTCGCATTATCGTGCCATCGTCCTGCTAGAATTCTCCGTCACTCATTCTTGGCGCCTGCCTGGGAACTCAGCTTCATGTCCTCCGAACTAAGTTCTACGAACTCCAATCCCACTCCCCGCACGCGCGTGGTGCGCGAGCCGCAGCGCGCGGTGTACGACCGCGAGGCCATCTATCAGATTCTCGATGAAGCTTTTCTCTGCCACGTCGGCTTCGTCGCCAATTCCAATTCTGACGCGCAGCCTTTCGTGATCCCGACGTCCTATGGACGCGATGGGGACATGCTCTACATTCACGGCTCGGCGGCCAGCCGCATGTTGCGCAATCTCGATCAAGGCGCGCCGGTCTGCGTCACGGTCACGCTGCTCGATGGATTAGTGCTGGCCCGCTCCGTCTTCAATCACTCGATGAACTACCGCTCGGTGGTGATTCTGGGCACGGCGACGTTGGTGGATGATCCCGCGGAGAAGCTCGCGGCCCTGCGCGCCTTGTCGGAGCACATCATCCCCGGTCGCTGGGATGACTCGCGGCAGCCCAACGAGAAAGAGTTGAAGGCAACGTCGGTGCTGCGTGTTCCGATCGATGAATTCTCGGCCAAAGTCCGGGTTGGGCCGCCGGTGGACGATGAAGAGGATTATTCATTCCCTACCTGGGCCGGAGTGATTCCGCTGGAGATGACGGTCGGCGCGGCCATTCGCGACGAGCGCTGCGAGCAGGAGATGCCGGGATATCTGAAGAACTACTCGCGCCGCAAAGGGTCCTAGGTGAGATCCGGCGCCAGACGCCTGACACCAGACACCTGCTTACGCGAGCACTTCCCGGAGAAGGCTGTTGAACTCGCTCCAGCATGCCGATTCGCTGTGTGGACTGTGACGTCCGTTCTCGAGGAAACGCATTTCCGCGCGCGGTAACGCTTCCTGCACGCGTTTCATCTCGTCAGGTTCGGTTCGCGGATCGTGTTTTCCGTGAAGAAAAGTTACAGGCACTCTCAGTTCGCCGAGTCGCCCTTCATACAAGTCTTCGTCCGGGCACGTGCTCTGGGCCGCAAGCCTCAGCCACACGCGGCAATTCCGCTGGATCGCTTGCTTCCATCGTCTCGCGCCATGATCCGCCGCGAGTAAGCTCTGCGCTTTTGCGTTGACCTCTTCCGGATGATCGGCAAAGCGCTGAAAGAAATTGTGCGAGGCGGGTTTGTTCGGATGGAAATGGAACGCTTCCAGAATCAGGCGTTCGCAACGTTCGGGCGAGAGGAGGCCAAGCTTCGCGGCAATGACCGCGCCATCGCTGTGTCCCCAGAAAACCGCGCGCTCGATGCCGAGTGCATCCATGACGAGAAGCGTCTCTTCGGCGGCGCGGCGATGAAAGTCGATCGGCATCTCGATCGGCACTCGCGAAGAGCGGCCGTAGCCGGAGCGATCGGGAATCACGAAGCGGAACTGGGCGCCCAATGCTTCGAGCTGCCCGCCATTTTGTCGATCGCCCTGCCGGTCGATTTGCTGGTCAACCGGATACACCCCATAGCCCCAGCCGCCGTGCAGGAACACGATCGGCGGTCCGCTGCTCACCTCACGGTAGTGGATTCGAACCGGGCGAACTTCAGGCGCGTGCGGCGAGCTTGTCAATTCAACGAAGGGCATGAGATCTAGATTATCCGCATCCGGAACTGGTTGGTGCGAACACCATGGTGCAAACGACACGGGATGAACTGCATGGCGCCGCAGGTTCGCGCCCGTCTTTTTTGGCGCTGACCTGAGTCACTCCGCAGGCTAGTCTGGCAGCAGCAGTAGTTTCCCTGTCGTCTTTCGCGATTCCAGATCGCGATGCGCCTGTTGCGCTTCGGCGAGAGGATAGACATGCTCGATCCGCAACTTGAGCTTGCCGTCGCGAATCATGGCGAAGACCGCGCCCGCCCGCGCCTGCAACTCCTGTGAGGTCGCAATATAATTCCCCAGCGAAGGCCGCGTCAGAAAAAGAGATCCCTTCTGCGTCAGCACCAGCGGATCCAGGGGCGCGACTGCTCCGCTCGAGCCTCCGAAGAGCACCATCATGCCGCGCGGACGGAGCAGGTTCAGACCTTTATCGAAGGTCGTCTTGCCGACCGAGTCGTAGACGACATCCACGCCCTTGCCGCCGGTCTTTTCTCCGCCCATCTTTTCTCCGCTCATCAGTCGCTTCGTCTCGGCCTCAAAATCGACCTGTGTATAAAGGATGATGTCGTCCGCTCCTGCCGCCCGTGCCAGCTTGGCCTTTTCTTCGGTCGAAACTGTGGCAATCACGCGCGCGCCGATGTTGTGCGCCATCTGCACCAGCAACAGCCCGACACCGCCGGCGGCGGCGTGAATCAGCGCCGTCTCGCCTGACTTCAGGGGATAGGTATCGTGCGACAGGTAGTGCGCGGTCATTCCCTGGAGCATGGCGGCGGCGGCTTCACGCTCGGTGACTCCCGTAGGAATCTTCACCAGGCGGTCAGCCGGCACGGCGGCGTATTCGGCGTAACTGCCAAGCACCGAGGTGTAGGCAACAGGATCGCCCACCGCCAATCCGCCCGGATGTTCGAGCAGGTCGGAGCCGAGGGCCAGAACCACGCCCGCCGCCTCCTGCCCTAGAACCAATGGCAGCGGCGACTTATAACGACCCTCGCGGTTGTAGACATCGATAAAGTTAACGCCCGCCGCTTTGATCTTGACGACGGCTTCATTCGATTTCGGCTGCGGAGCCGGAATGTCGACCAATTCCATTACTTCCGGCCCGCCGGTGCGTTGAATCTGTATAGCCTTCATAGTCGCTTTCGATGACGTAAGTGTGGTGAAAGACTCCGGTGGGTGTGGTGACGGCTCTGCCCCGTTCTGGCTGGGCTTCGCCCCGCTTTCACACCAAAGTCCACCGGGCATAGCCCCCGTCACGGCGTGTAATTGGCCGATCTGCTGCCTTGCCTTACCCGTGTTTGCTATGCCGGTGCGCCTTGAGGTAACATCCGCAGGCGGTTCCCAAGGTAACGGGGGTAATGGTTCTTCTGTGGCGTTGACCCGACGAATTTTGCGATAGTACCATCTCATACTAGAGGACGTTATTGCGTTGGCTGAGATGCCGTAGCGGTAAGTTTTTGAAAATATGAGGTTTTCTTCCCACTGTTTCCGGGTCTTTCCGCTCATCGCCGGGCTCGCGGCAACGCTCGGATGCCAGACGGCCCAGAAGTCGTTTATGCCGCCGTCGCGGGCGCAGGCTCCGGCCTTGATGGCTGCCAGCAGCCCGCCGGATCAGAAAAAGCAAGCGGCGAACGCCGAGCCACAATCGAAGGCGCAGGTACCCCAGCAACTTCAGGCCGATCCCGCCGGCGAGTTGATCGCCCGCGTAGAGAAGGAATACCAGACGGGGCAGGATAACTACCACGCCGGGCACCTCGAAGCGGCAAAACAAAACTTTGATTCTGCCTTCAACCTGCTCTTAGGCGGCGGGCTCGATCTGCGCAGCGACGACCGGCTCGAACAAGAGCTCGACCGCATCCTTGACGGCGTCAACGCCCTCGAACTCGCCGCCCTGCAGCAAGGAGACGGCTTCGCTGAGCAGATGTCCGAGCCCGCGCCGATTGACGAGGCCAACGAGCTGACCCCGGCGGTCGACCAGAACGTCAAAGCCAAGGCGGAAGCGGAGATCAAGTCGACGCGTTCGGATTTGCCGCTGATGATGACCGATCAGGTTGCCGGCTATATCAACTACTTCTCAACCCGCGGACGCGGCACGGTCGAGCGCGCCCTGGCCCGTTCCGGCCGGTATGAAGACATGATCCGCCGGACGCTCAAAGAAGAAGGAGTGCCGCAAGACCTCATTTACCTGGCGCAGGCCGAATCCGGATTCCACCCGGTGGCCGTCTCGCGCGCGGGGGCGCGCGGCATGTGGCAGTTCATGGCCAGCCGCGGACAAGGCTACGGACTCGAGCACAGCTGGTGGGTCGACGATCGCCAGGACCCCGAGAAAGCCACGCGCGCGGCCGCGCATCACCTGAAAGATCTCTACAACCAGTTCGGAGACTGGTATCTGGCGATGGCCGCTTATAACTCCGGGCCAGGAACGGTACAGAGCGCGGTGAAGCGCACGGGCTACGCCGATTTCTGGGAGCTCTACCGCCGCAACGTGCTGCCTCAGGAGACGCGCAACTATGTGCCCATCATTCTGGCCGTCACCATCATGGCGAAGAATCCGGCGCAGTATGGGTTGGATTCAGTAGTCAAAGATAAGCCAATTCCGTACGACACGGTGAAGATCAACTATCCCATCGACCTGCGGCTGGTGGCGGAGTGCGTCGATGCCAAGGCTGAAGACCTGGCCGATCTGAATCCCAGCCTGCTGCGGCTGACGACGCCGAAAGACAGTGAGTTCGAGCTCCACGTGCCCGCGGGAAGCGCCGCCAAGTTCGAAACCGCGGTTGCGGCGATTCCCACCGACAAGCGCGTCTCGTGGCGTTATCACAAGGTGCTGGACGGAGAAACGCTGGCCGCCATTGCGCGCACCTATCACACGACTCCGAAGGCTATCGCCGAAGCCAATGACTTACGCGGATCGAACGGCGATGCGCTGGCACCCGAAAGCCGTCTCATCATTCCGATTGCTCCCGGCAAGCAGAGCGATTCGTCGACCTACTCCCACACTCTTACCCGCTACAAGGTGCGCAAGGGAGACACGGTGGAATCGGTGGCGGCGGATTTCGGCGTCTCAGAGAAGATGGTGCGCAGCTGGAACCACGTGAAAGGCGAAAGTCTCGCGGGAAGAAAGGTGCTGTATCTCCACTTGCCGGTGACGCCGGGAGTGCGGGAGACGACGCGGGAAGGTCACGTCGCCGGCAAGAGCTCAAGCCGGTCGCATCAGACTGTCGCGACGAAGGCTGGAACGAAACCGGCAAGCGAAGCCGCGAGCCCAAAGACCAAAACCAAGATGAGTGCCGAGGCGAGCGCTGCTCATCCCGCCGTGCAGCATCACAAAGTGAAGCAGGGCGAGACCCTGTATTCCATCGCCAACTCGTATAACACCACCGTTTCCGCCCTCAAGAAAGACAACCGGAATATTGCGTCGCTGCGGCCGGGGATGATCCTGGTGGTCCGCGACCCCCACTAAAGTAGAGCCTCCGAAAGTAGGTAGGCACGGGCCGTACGATTCACGCGGCACGTGTGATGTTTGTGTGCGCGGTGTTATGTGCGCACAGTGTTTCACGTGAAACACTTTGTACTTGCATAATTGTATGTACACATTGTACGTACATGCAAAGCCGTGAGAACAAGAGGGTAGCCTCGCTCCGTGCTTTCGAGCGCTGGCACACTTTCGCCTTTCCTTCATTTTCCCATCCTGAATTGGCGCGGATAGCTTCGTCTGGGCTCTTGGTCTGACCCCGGGGCTGTTTCTCGTGGTGACGCGGCCCCCCGTTTCATCCCGAGTGAAACGGAACTCTCGGCACCCCGTGCGATTTTCACTTGGTTGAAACTGTTCGTGCTACGATGACCCCATGGCGAAGTCAAAAAAGTTCGATTTAGAAAATCCCGCTCCCGTCGTCGATGATGAAGACGAGGAGACGCTCGCCGCCATCGACCAGGGAATGCGGGACGCTGAAGCCGGTCGAACCGTGCCTGCGGAAGAAGTCCGCCGGCTCTTGCCCAAGTGGACTACCGACTCCTCTACACGCAAAAGGCGCTAGACGATCTCGCGGAAATCGTCGGCCACATTGCCGAGGATGACGCGGAAGCTGCCTCCCGCTTCGGCAGTTCGCTGATCGAGCACATCGACCTGCTGGCTAAGTTCCCGCGCATGGGTGGACTGATTCGGAAACGGACCCGCGTTCGAAAATTGGCGCACAGCCCATTTCTCATTTATTACCACGTCCGGGAAGCCAGGCGCGAAATCGAGATCCTTCACATCCGTCATGGGGCGCGGAAGCCACCCAGGTCCGAATTGCGCCCGTCAGGGATAGCCTAGGCGCGCGCAACCTCTTTCATCACAACCAGCAAGTGAGTCCAATCACAGACATCCAACGCAACAATATCAGTGGTCAGTAATAGTCCGAGGACAGCCCGGGAACTGAGAACTGAATTCTTTACCCCATCAACAACCCGCCGTTTACGTTCAGGACGTGGCCGGTGATGTAGGAGGCTTCGTCGGAGGCGAGGAAGCAGACGGCGTGGGCTACGTCATCGGGGCAGCCCACTCTTCCTAGCGGGATGGACTTTACGGCGTTCTGTCTGAATTCTTCGCTGAGGACGGCGGTCATACTGGTCTCGATGAATCCGGGAGCGACGGCATTGCAGGTGATGTTGCGCGAGGCTACTTCGCGGGCCATGGCCATGGTGAGGCCGATCAGTCCGGCTTTGGAGGCGGAGTAATTCGCCTGGCCTGCCTGACCCATCTGGCCGAAGACGCTGGTGACGTTGATGATTCGTCCCCAGCGCTGCTTGAGCATGGAGCTGATGACCTGCTGGATGCAGAGATAGGCGGAGGTGAGGTTGGTGTTGAGGACGGCGTCCCAATCGGGACGCTTCATGCGCATGACGAGTTGGTCGCGGGTGATGCCGGCGTTGTTGACTAAGATGTCGATCTTGCCGAATTCGGCGAGGGCGGACTTGATGCCGGATTTCACCTGCTCTTCGTCAGAGACGTCGATGACGATGGCTTTGGCGGTGCCTCCATCGGCTGTGATCTGGGCCACGAGTTCGTCGAGCTTCTGCTGGTTGCGAGCGGCTGCGATGATGGATGCTCCGTGATGCGCCAGCGCTTGCGCGCAGGCCTGGCCTATGCCTTGCGACGCTCCGGTGACCAGCGCTACTCGACCTGCTAGGTTCATGAATGCTCCTTGGGATGGGAACCTAGGATTATAAGCTTCCGGAGCACGACGCTGCGGGCGCTAGGCAATTCTTGACGACGGAGGACGCTGGGATGCATGGGGAAAGACGGGTGTTATCCGGCTTGGGTTGCTGGGCGCGCTCGCGTGGCTCCGCCTAGAATCTTCTCGATCTTTTCGACCAGGGTTCGCCGGGAATATGGTTTCGCGAGGAAGTGGGTTCTGGAGCCCGGTTCTTTTTGTTCACGGTCGAGCTGTTCATATTCGAGGTTGCCGTAACCGGAGGTTATCAGGACGGCGATCTCGGGCGAACGCTGCCGGAGGTCGTCGCCGAGTTGCTTGCCGGAACGGCCGGGAAGCACCATGTCAGTCATGATGAGATCGATGGGACGAGGGCGATCTTCGTAAAGCTGAAGGGCGGTTGACGCGTCTGGAGCGGGAAGAACGTCGAAGCCCGCGCTCTGGAGAATGCTGCAGGTGGTCTCGCGCACGAAGGGCTCGTCCTCTACTAAGAGAATCACGCGGCGCCTGGACCGATCACCTCGATCATTTCGTTCACCTCGGTTATTTCGATCACTTGCTGGGGCGGGTGGTATTTCGTGGGGATGAAGAGTCATGCTGTCTCCCATACGGGGCTGAAGCTGATTGAGCAATTGGAGGGCCTCGCGTGAGGGGGAAAATGGGGGGCTGCTATTTGGGCGAGGTGAGAAGGGTCTGGTTGGGATCGAGCACGACTTTGCGGGTGCCGTCCGGAGCGATCAGGTGGAAGGTGGTTTCCTGGCCATCGGCGAGCACTTGGCCTAGAAAGACCAAGGAGTTTCCGGTGGTGGCGGCGTAGACGGGGATGGGAGTGACGAGATCGTTGGGCGCGCCCTTTTGAACGATCACGCCTGTAACCGTGGTCACGCCCGCTTTTTGCGCGATGCGAACTTCGCGGGTTTGCAGTTCGGGGATGGCGGTTCCTTCGATCCAACCATCGAGGAACCAGTCGAGTTTCGGACGATGTTCGTACCAGAGCGGACGGGGGAGTGCGTCTTCGAAGACGCGAATCATTTGTTCGGTGCTGATGGATTTTCCGGCGTAGAGGTCTCTGATTTTGCGGAGGGCGCGGAAGAAGGGTTCGTCGGGGTTGAGGGGCGCGCCGGACCGTGCTTTCCGGGAACGGGATTCCGTTTCGGCATCGTGAGTCGGATTGTAGGCGTCGCGCAAGGTTGCATCGCGGAGCATGGAGCGGAGCATGTGAAAGAGCCAGGTTCCGCGTTCGTAGCTGATGCCCTCGTATCCGTCGGGGAAGTGGGAGGAATCGAGGCGGAGGCCGAGGGTTACCGGACCGGCGTCACGCAACCACTCTCCATCTTTATTCTGGCTGAGAAGATCGTGGCGGTAGCTTTCGAGAATCTGGTGGAACTGTTCGGGATTCTTTTGTTCGAGGATGAGGAGGGCGGAATAGTTAGCCAAGGCTTCGGAGATCCACTGATCGCGATAGCTTCTCCAGAGGACGAGGTCGCCCCACCACTGATGGGCGGTTTCGTGAACCAGGACCAAATCATTGCGTTCGCGGGTTAGAGGGGCGAGATGGAGATCGGCCTGCTCCTGGGGACTGAGAAAGGCGAAACTGGAGAGAAACACCAGGCTGGGCCAACCCTGGCTCAGGTCACCGGGCATTTGGGTGAGCGCGAGCGAACTGTAGGGATAGGGGCCGAACCACTGGGAGAAATTCTCGATTGCCCTGGCGGCGCGATTGGCGACGGCCTGAGTGTCGTGAGCCGGGGAGGGAGGCGGAGGGAGGTCGGCTGGCTCGATCGGTCGCGACCGGGATGGAGTGGGGAAGGGTTCGATGTCTTTCGCCGAGGGCTTGGGGAAAGATTTCTCGACGCCTTTGGTGCCGAAGGCCTGGACGAGGATGTTGCCTGCCCTGGCGTCAGCCCTGACATACTTGCCGAGGTTGAATCCGGCGACCGGGATGGGGCGCTCGGAGGTCCAATGGGAAACAGTTTCTGAAGGCAGTGCGGAAGGTGCCGCTGTGGCTGCGCCGGGGTTGGTTTCAGGGCTATCGGAGGTCCGGCGCAGGGGTTGTTTTCCGGTGGTCAGTTTCCCGGTCGCGAGCAGTGTCCAGATCGAGGGATAGTGAAACTCCATGTCGAACTGCGCCGGGCTTAAACCGAAATTTGGATACCAGGTTCCACGTTCGCCTACATAGAGCAATCCGTTGCCAGCTTCGGAGAGCACGTCGCCGGCATAGGTGAAGCGCAATTTCAGCTCATCGACGGGTCGGAGGGGAGCGGGGAAGACGAGCGCCAAGACATCGTTTCCTTTTCGGCGGAGCTGGGTTCCTTCAATCGCCGGGTTCTGGATGAAGTCGACGGGCTTGCCATCAGCTTCTACAGAGTCAACTTTCAGAAAGCGCGACAATTCAAAGAGGAGCGTTCTTTCTCCTCCTTTGACGATTCTTATTTTTGCCTCGGTGGAGGCGCGTAGCCGGGTGGGAGGCTGGACCCAGGCCTGAATGCGGAAGCTGGTGATGGCGACGTCATTGGACAAGGAGACATCGGGGCTGTCCGCGGTGCGAGGGGCGAAGGAAGTCCAGATATCGAAATAGAGGGTGTCATCTTTATTGCGCGCCTGACCGACCCATAACGGCTCAGCGACGCTGGCATCCCAGAAGACTTCAAAGGCGCCGAGTTTTCTGCCGAGTAAGTGGGCGTGCAGGTAAGAAGGGAACTTTTGCGCGGGCTCATGGCCGCGGGGTTCGGGAAGAAAGTGGCTGAAGTCGAGGAAGAGGCGAAGGGCATCGAAGTCCGCGAGATTACGGCTGGTGTCATCCCATTTTTTTGTAAATTCTGCGGGCTCAGGGGCGGGCTTTAAGGTGGGGAGAAGATCGGCCGCGGTGTCGTCGTTGAAGCGCAGATATCCCGAGGTAAATTGCTCTTCGAGAATGGCCATGCCGGTGAACAATTGCATCGATCCGCGCTCGGCGCGATTGGGCGGACGGAGGCGTATTTCGCCTTCGCCTTCAAAGAAGGCGCCGGTGATGCGGCCGCAAATGTCTTCGGTGAAGGCGATGGTGCCGTCGTCGAGATCGATGTGGAGGCTGGCGTGGTCGATGGAGGCGTCGCGGACGAAATATACCTGGTGGGAATCGAGCGCGACGGAGCGAATGCGGGCGTAAAGGCCGCTGCTGGATTGCGGACATGGCTGGAGGGGCGGGTTCGTCTGGGCGGACGCGAGCGCAGCCAGCAGGCAGGAAGCCAGCGCAAGCGACCAACGCGACCGGACGAACTCTGACGGCATAGAAAAGTTCTCAGTTCCCGGTTCTCAGTTCTCAGAAAAACCCTAGGACTCGAGCCCACGCACCCGTAACGTGCTGCACCATCGTCACCTTACCCGGCTTCGGCTGCGTTGTTAGACTCAGGCGTGTGCGAGTCCTTGTCCTCATTCTAGTGCTTTGGCCGCTGTCTGCTCACGCCGACGTCATTCATCTTAAGAATGGGCGAACCATTCGGGCGGACCAGGTTCGGGAAACGGCGGATCGCGTGGAATACGATCTTGGCGAAGATACCTATGCCATCCCGCGATCGTCGGTGGAGCGGATTGAAGCTGGAGGCGCTGCGTCGGTTCAGGGCGCGGCAGCGAACGCGCCCGACGTAACACCGCCTGCGCCATCGTTCAACCACGAAGGTGAGGTTGCGGAAAAGGTCATTCGCGACGGGAAGGTGGATAGCGACGCATTGGCGGGGGTGGAGCGGACCGGCAATTCTGAACTGGCGGCCACGGCTTATTTTCTGGCGGGCAAGCACGAATCCGATCGCGGCAATTTTCCACAGGCCAAGCTTTATTACGACGCGGCGCTGCGTTTCGAGCCGAATAATTCGACGCTGCTCATTTATTATGCGGCCTCGCTGATGCGGACGGGTCATGCTTCGGAAGCGCTGCCGTATGCGGTACGCGCGGCCAGCATGGCTCCTGATTCGGCCGATGCGATTGCGATGCTTGGTTTCGTGCAATTCGCCAGCGATCATACTCCGGAGGCGATTGGTTCGTGGAAAAAGTCGCTGGCTCTGAGGCCGGACGCCACGGTCAGCCAGTATCTGGAGCGGGCGGAACGCGAGGTGAGCGCGGAAGCGGATTTTTCGCAGCGTGAAAGCAGCCATTTCAATCTTCACTTTGAGGGCAACGCGACATCCGATAGCTTTCGCCGCGATCTGCTGGCGACACTCGACGCTGATTTTGACGATTTGACGCGCGATCTCGGTTACGCGCCGCGCAACCCCATCGCAGTCACTCTTTATACGAAAGAGGCTTTCTTCGATGTGACGCGCGCGCCGGCGTGGAGTGGCGCGATTAATGATGGCAAACTGCGGATACCGATCAGCGGGGTGCAGAGTGTTACTCCGGACCTGGCGCGGGTGCTTAAGCATGAACTGACGCACTCATTTGTCTCACAGATGTCGAGCAACCGGTGCCCGACGTGGCTGAATGAAGGCATTGCACAGATGGAAGAGGGGAAGTCGTCGGCTGGCAATGGACATCAACTGGCGCAGCTCTTCGCCGCTGAACATGAGATTCCGTTCAATATGCTGGAGGGGAGCTTCATGAACTTATCGGCGACGGAGGCGGCGGTTGCTTATGCTGAGTCGCTCGCCGCGAGCGAATATGTGCGCGACGCTTATGGCATGAGCGAGGTCGCCCGCATTCTGGAGCTTCTGGCGCGGGGCAGTTCGACCGAGGCCGCTCTGCGGGCAACGGTCCACTCGGACTATCGCCGGCTTCGCGATGAGATGGCGCGGGCGCTCAAGGAAAAGTACGGGGAGTAGAGCAAGTGGAGTGTCTCTCCCGGGCCGGGCAGTCAGGCCGCTATACGAACCATTTCTCATTCGCTAATCTATGCGGGTCTCTAATTGACTAGTCAGAAAACAAGTTAGTTAGACGTTCAGGAGCTAACTCGCTTAGTAATTCCAGTTACTATTCAGCGTATATGGGTGTATTCTGGGCGGCGCTCCGCTGAGAATTCCAATAAAGAGGGATGAAGATGCATCGTGAACTCAGGCGGCCTCGTTTGACGATATCAGTGATCGCTATCGGACTGCTTGCGACCCCCGGGTGGGGTCAGAAAATCAGCAACATTGATCGGGACCGTGCGCAGGACATGCTCAAGGAGATTTCCTCGGACATCAGGAAACATTATTACGATCCGAAGCTTCACGGGGTGAATTGGGACGCCCAGGTGGAAACGGCGAAGCAGAGGATCAATTCAACCGACTCGATGAACCGTGCACTTTCGGAAGTGGCGGCCGCGCTGGATTCCCTTAATGACTCCCACACGTTTTTTCTGCCGCCTTCGCACTCCAACCACTACGACTATGGGTGGGAGGCGCAAATGGTCGGAGAGCATTGCCTGGTGACCGAGGTGCGGCCGGGGAGCGACGCGGAAAAGAAAGGTGTGAGGCAGGGCGATGAACTGGTGGCGCTCAACGGTTTTACTCCCAGCCGGGATAATCTCTGGAAGATGGAATATGTTTTTAGGCAGCTACGTCCGCAGCCCGTTTTAAGACTCAGCCTCCGCGATCCGGGCGGAAAGCAACGACAGATGGATGCTACTACCACCGTCGTCCAAAATAAGCGCGTGAAGGATCTGACCGGCAGCAGCAGCGACAACGACATCTGGGACCTGGTGCGGGAAGGGGAAAGGGATAGGAAGCTTGAGCGCGCCCGCTTTGTCGAATTGGACGGCGACGTCGGTGTCTTGAAATTTCCCGAATTTTTCTTTAGCGACTCGGAAGTCGATAACATGATCGGCAAGGCGCGCAAACACAAGACGCTGGTACTCGATTTGCGGGGAAATCCGGGTGGCAGTATAGATACCCTTAAGTATCTAATCGCCGGGTTCTTCGAGAAAGAAATCAAGATTGGAGACCGCGTTGGAAGGTCTGAGCAAAAACCGATGGTCGCCAAGACCCATGGTCATCCGTTCACAGGCAAACTGGTGGTGCTGGTTGACAGCAAGTCAGCTTCAGCGGCGGAATTATTCGCGCGTGTCGTACAGATCGAAAAAAGAGGTATCGTCCTCGGAGATCGCAGTTCCGGAAGCGTGATGGAGGCCAAACGTTACGAGTACAAATCGGGAATCGATACGGTGGTCTTTTACGGGGCATCGATTACGGATGCCGACATCATCATGACTGATGGTATGAGCCTGGAACATCATGGCGTGTTGCCAGACGAACTGGTATTGCCTGGAGCCGATGATCTCGCCTCTGGTCGCGACCCCGTGTTGGCACACGCAGTGGAAAGTGCAGGCGGAAAGCTCAGCCCGGAAGCCGCGGGCAAATTGTTCCCGTACGAATGGCGACCGATCTGAACTTCCGGAACAGCCCAGGAGTGAGGTCACGTTCGAGACGAGTCTCGCCCCCGGGGTTTCCAGCCCTCCCGACCCCTGTTGCGGTCGTGTAGAATAAGCCTTCTATATGGACCTGGCCACCATCCAACAAGCTTTGCGCGATCGCAATATTGACGCGTGGCTTTTCTACGATCATCACCATCGCGACCCGATCGCTTACCGCGTGCTGGGGCTACCGGATGGGCTGATGGTGACGCGGCGGTGGTACTACCTGATTCCGGCGCAGGGCGAGCCGGTCAAGCTGGTGCACAAGATCGAGTCGGGACACCTTGATTCTTTGCCCGGGGTGAAGAAGCAATATGCGGGATGGCAGGAGCTTTTCGACAGCCTGAAGCAGATTCTGGGCCCGTATCGCGATGTGGCGATGCAGTATTCGCCGAACAATTTTGTCTTCACGATTTCGATGGTGGATGCGGGGACGGCGGATATGATCCGCGGGCTGGGGAAGAACATTGTCAGCGCGGCGGATTTGATTGCGCAGTTTGAAGCGACGTTGACGGATGAGCAGATTCAGTCGCACTTTGCGGCGCGCGATGTGATTGACGCGGTTACGGCCGAGGCTTTCAAGGAGATTGGACGGCGCGTGCGCAATGGCGGGACGCACGAACATGAGATTCAGCAATTTTTCATGGAAGCGTTCGCGCGCGAGAACATGGTGACGGACGATCCTCCGATTGTGGCGGTGAATGCGAACAGCGGGAATCCGCACTACGAGTCGAGTGCGAGCCATCCGGTGGCGATTCGCGAAGGGGATTTTGTTCTGCTGGATGTGTGGGCGAAGATGAATACTCCGCGGGCAGTGTATTACGACATTACGTGGGTGGGAATCGTAGGCAAGGGGGCTTCGGAGCGGCAGCGCGAGGTTTTCAAGATTGTGGGCGAGGCGCGCGATCTGGGAGTGAAGACGGCACAGGACGCGGCCACGGCGGGGAAACCGATCGCGGGGTGGGAAGTGGATCGGGCGGTACGAGGGCACATCCAGCAGGCGAAGTATGGAGAGTATTTCATCCACCGCACCGGCCATTCGATTGGCACGGAGGTGCATGCGAATGGCGCGAACATGGATGATCTGGAGATTCACGACGAGCGGCGAATTCTGCCGAACTCGTTATTCTCGGTGGAGCCGGGAATTTACCTGCCCGAGTTTGGCGTGCGGCTGGAAGTGGATGTGCTGATGCGGCCGGGAAGCGCCGAGGTGACTGGTAAAATACAAAAAGAGATCGTGACGATCTGAATGGCCAAGCCGACAACGACAGAGAAATCAAAAAAAACAGCGACTGAGCCGGAGTTTCCGCTGACCACGATGGCGGTGGTGGCGCCGATCGTGGGCTGGCTGATTCCGGGCGGGGGACACATTCTGCTGAGGCGCTACGGGCGCGGCCTTCTGCTGATGATCTCGGTGGTCGCGATGTTTGTGATCGGCCTGGGCATGCAGGGACGGATATACAAGCCGAATGGCGGGGACATCCTCGACATTCTGGGTTTCGTTGGCGACGTGGGATCGGGAGCGCTATATATTCTGGCGCGCATCATGGACTGGGGCAACGTGATGGCGGCGAATGCGTCGGCGGATTATGGCAAGACCTTTCTGATTGTGGCCGGCCTTTTGAACTTTATCGCGGCGGCGGACGCGCATCACATTGCGCTGGGGAAGAAACCGTGACCATCAGCTTGTCGCACTTCTCGGCCGCGGTGGTGTTCGGCCTTTTTGCTTCGATCGTCTTCGGCATCACGCAGCGCAATTCGACCAGGGATCAAGTGCGCTACGGTCTTTACTGCTTCGCGCTCTTTGTGGGTGGAGTGTTTGTGGCGGGATGGGTGATGGCGCTGATTCGACGTTAGGGCGGGCTCGCGTCTTCAGTTGTCAGTTCTAGTTCTCACTTCTTTGTTCTCAGTTCCCGGTTCTCAGTTCTTCTTTTCTTAGTTCGATCACCGCGCGAATGTTGCAAGTTTTTGCGACTCTGCTGCCCGACTTTGCGGAAGTGGCCAGGCTGTGGATTATTTTCGCCTTTTCCTATTCACAAGCGGTGTTATGATGTGCGGGCACGAATCGGGCCGACTTTATTGCGAAGTCGAATTGTGGTTCGGTTCAACTTGTCCGGCGCTGACCGCACGATCAAGTGTGACGTCTCCCCCCGCCACTGGCACCGGGCGCAACTCTAATTCATCAACGACGCTGTGGTGGGCACAAAACTATTTGGCTGGGCGGAAATGAGGAACAGGACATCCCTTTGTGATTTCGAAGCGCGCTGAACGGGCGCATCGGAAGATACGGGGGACTGGCGCCGTGGGGCGCCTGGTGTGCCTCAGAAGTCACGCGCAGCAGTTCAAAAAAAGGCAGTAAAGCGACTACGGGAACCAGACTTAAATTCTAAAAACCAGTTTCACAAATCAGTCAGGAGATTTCCATGAAAACTGTTTACAAGATTGCAGCGCTAACACTGATGATGATGACGGTTGCGGTGTATGGCTTTTCGCAGACATCGGTTCCGGCGAGAACGGCTACCGCGACGCAGAATCTGATACGCGGCGTAGTGGGAAATCCGGGAAGCAACAGCAGTTGGTCCGGATATTCGGTGTTTAATCTCATTCCCGGTTCGGGGCTCTTCCCGATTACCAGCGCGACCACCGTGTTCTACTACGGATTCACGGCTGGAACCGAGGCGGACATCAGCAATATGGTTGTCTACACGACGGCACGAGGCAGTTTGACAATCACCGCGGTTACGCCGGTTAAGCTGGGCGGCGTCTCGAACCCGAGCATCATGCTGAGCAACGCATCCGTTTGTCCGGTGGCGCCTTCCACGACCGCTCCCTGCATCGTGCGGTTCGATCCAACGACGCTCACGCTGACGCCGTCGAACGATTACTACTTTGCGGTGTATTTCACCAGCGGCGACACCAACAATTCGGCAATCGCCGGGACCAGTCCTGCTAACAACCAGAGCAGCCTGATGGGAACGTACTACGGGGGGAACTACACAAATCTCACGGTCGGGCAGTCGATTCCGAGTGTTCCCGGCAGCGGCCCGGTGTTCCTGATGTACGTCATGAACAACTAGCGGTCGGCTGGGAGGACGCCGTCCCAATTGGGCGCGGGCGTTCCACCGATACACATCCTTGAACGCGGCAATCACATTTTGAAATAAGGGAGATTTGCAATGAAGACTATTTTCAAGTTCGCAACGTTTACTCTGACTCTGACGTTAATGATGTTCGCCTTCTCGGCGTATGGCTTCTGCGCCGCCGCCAAGGCGGAAAACCTGGAACGGGGCGTGATAGGACCGGTCTCCTCCAACACCAGCTGGAGCGGTTATTCCATTGTGGACCTGGTTCCCGGTGGGGGGCTGATTCCGGTCACCAGCACCCAGACCGTTTTCTACATCGGATTCACGGCCGGGACCCAGGCAGACATCAGCAATATGGTCCTCTACACGACTGCGCGGGCGAGTGCGACCATCACTGCCGTGACGCCGATCACGCTCGGTGGAGTTTCCAATCCCTCGATCGACCTGGCCAGCGCGACGGTCTGCCCCGTGATCGAAATTTCCGATTTTAATCCCTGCATCGTGCGCCTCGATCCGACGAAAATCGCGCTCTCGGCATTGAACGATTACTATCTGGTGATCTATTTCACAGCCAGCGATTCGAACAATAGTTCGATTGGCGTCACCCAACCCGCGTTCAACCAGAGCAGCTTGAGGGGAACGTACCAGACCGGCAACGATAGCGGGCTTGTCGCCGGCGATCCGATTCCGTTCGCCATAACCTCCTTCACTAACCAACCCGACCTCCTCATGTACGTTATGACCGACTAGGGAGCGGGACTGGCAAGCTCGGCTTAATCCAAGGAGAGTGATCCTCGATACACCGAAACAGGTACGAGAACATTGAACTCAATTTCGAATCATGGAGATTTCCGATGAAAATTTTCTTTAAACTCGCAACGTTGACGCTAGCGATGATGGTTCTGGGGGCGGGTGCTTTTGCACAAGACGCTCCAGAGGTTGCGCTGGCCAATCTGACCGAAGGGCAAGGCACAATTACGAGCAGCGGCGGTCAGGCATGGGACGGTATTTCCGAGTTCGTCCTGATACCGGGGGCGTCGCTGATGGGGGCGAGCTCCACGACGACGGCGCTCTATCTTGGATTTACCGGCGGATCCGAGGCCGACATCGGCAACATGGTGCTCTACGAAGTACCGCGGAACGGGAGCACGGTGGCTAAAGTCCAGAAAGTCACACTGGGAGCCAGTTCAGCTCCGAGCATTGTGCTGACGAACACGGCCACTTGTCCAGTCCAGCCGGTTTCGGTGACCAATCCTTGCATTGTGCGGCTGGATACGGTTAAGCTCGCGCTCTCGCCGCTGTACGATTACTACTTCACGGTCTTTTTCACGCTCGACACCAACAATGAAAAGATCAGTGGCGTCGGGCAAACCGCTTCGCCGGGCGCCTTGAGCGGTTTTTCCCTGTACGGGGATCAAACGCGAGTCGGGGTCAAAGGGGCACTGCCAACCAACGAGAACAGCGACGCCGCGCCGTATTTCCTGGCGTACGTTACAAACCAATAGCTAGCTAGCCTCGAGCGCGTCCTGGGGACGCGCTCGGGCATTCTTTCTTCAATTTGGCTCCTCCAGCCGAATCTCTGCCGTTCGGCATCTGCAGTTCATGAACGGAGCGAGACTGCGGTTGAAGCGAGAATGTCTATGGCATGGAGACTGGAATCCCCGATACAACTTTCCCCCGACACAGCTGATCCCAGTCATGTGCCGGAATCAGAATCCGATATATACTTCCCGTACGACGAAGTCCCGGGGCACATGGGTTCTACGGCGGGACTTTCGTTTTGTCCATCTCGGGACGGTTCCCGAATCGCGCATGGATGATTCCCGCCTACGTCCGGACGAGAAGTCGCCCGCCAAGAAGTCGGCAGCTGGGGGCATCAAGACTCCGTTTGTCGGGGAGAGTTCCGGCAGCAATGTCCCGATTCCTTCTCCGGACGAAGCCACGATCGTGGATATCGGGCCGGCGCGAGACGATCCTGACGCCACGATCGCTCCGGGAATTCCTCTTCGAAGGACTTCGCCAACGACCAGCACCCGGCCTGCGAGTTCGCATGCCAGCGCGGCCGTATTCCAGATCGGCGACATCGTGGGCGGGCGCTATGAAATCGTGCAACTGCTCGGCGAGGGCGGGATGGGTGCCGTGTATAAGGCTGCCGATCGGGAACTCGATCGGTTCGTCGCATTAAAGGTCATCCGGCCCGAACTCGCTTCGAACCCTTCGATTCTGGCCCGTTTCAAGCAAGAGCTGCTGCTCGCACATCAAGTCACCCATCGCAACGTGATCCGCATTTACGACCTCGGTGAAGCCGAGGGCGTGAAGTTCATCACGATGGAATTCGTCGAGGGCCAGGACTTACGGTCCATCATCCGCGAGAAGAAGAAGTTTGCTCCGGAGGGAGCGGTCGATGTCATTCAGCAGGTCTGTTTTGCTCTGGATGCGGCACACGCAGCAGGAGTGATTCACAGGGACCTCAAACCGCAAAACATCATGCAGGATGGCACGGGCCGAATCCTGGTGATGGATTTCGGCTTGGCCCGCACCCTCGAAGGCGACGGGATGACTCAGACGGGTGCGATTGTCGGCACCATGGAGTACATGTCGCCGGAGCAGGCTCTGGCGAAGGATCTCGACCAACGTTCAGACATCTTCGCTCTCGGACTGATCCTGTATGAAATGCTGACAGGCAAACAACCGTTTCTTGCCGATAGCGCGCTGGCCAGCCTCATCAAACGGACGCAGGAGCGTGCGATTCCGGTATCAGATGTCGACAATCAGATACCGGGCGCGTTGAGCGGGATCGTGAGCAAGTGCCTGGAACGTGATTTGGAGCAGAGATACCAAAACGTCTCGGCTATTCTCGCGGACCTGAACACATGGAAGGACAAGAGAGCCGCCGGCACAGTCAAGTTCGACGCCAGCGTGAAGCCATGGGGACAGACTCTGCCGTGGCCACTGATTGCCGGGATTTTGACCGTAGTGATCCTGGCGAGCGGGGGGTACATTCTTCGCGACCGGCTCTTCAAGTCGCCCAGCACGAGATCTGCTCCCGCGGGTCCGGTGGTGTCGTTGGCGATTTTGCCGTTCCGCAATGCATCGGGCGATCCGAGCCTAGACTGGATTGGACCGAGCCTCGCCGACATGCTGAGCACGGATGTAGGCCAGTCCGCACAGTTGCGCACGGTGAGTCCGAACAGTCTGCACCAAATATTTGGCGATCTGCATATCTCTTCCGAGACCGCACTGGACCCCGCGACGATCCGCCGGGTGGCGGATTTCAGTAACGCGGATCGCGTATTGTGGGGGCAGTACGCAAAGTTCGGCGACCAGATCCGCATTGACGCCACGCTTCAGGATATCAAGACTGACCGTTCCATTCCGCTGAAGATCGAGGTGCCCAACGAAAAAGAAATTCCCGGGGCAATCGATCGCCTGGCCGAATCTGTCCGTGTGAAGCTCGCGCTTCCGGAGGATGTGCTCAAGGAGCTAAAAGCCAGCTCCTTCCAACCCACCTCGCAATCGGTGCCGGCGTTGCGCGACTACAACCAGGGTATAGCCTTGCAGCGAGACGGAAAGAATCTCGAAGCGCAAAAGCAGTTCGAGGCGGCGACGAAGGAGGACCCGACGTTCGCGCTCGCCTTCTCGAAGCTGGCGCAGGCCTACAGCAGTTTGGGCTATGACAGCGAAGCAGAGCAGTCGGCCAAGAAAGCCGTGGATCTGAGTCAGAACCTCCCCGAGGCAGAAAAATACCTGATTTCAGCAATTCGTTCTCAGATAACGAAGAACTATCCGCAGGCGATCCAATCCTATGAAACGCTGGCCAAGGCTTCGCCGGGCAATTCAGACGTGGAATCGACACTCGCCAGCCTCTACCAGGATTCAGGCGATCTGGGTAAAGCTCGCGAATATTCGCAGAAGATCTTGTCCTCCAACCCCAAGGATATAGCGGCCACGATTGACCTCGGCCGCATCATGATTAAGAGCGGCGACGCCCAAGGTAGTTTTGATCCCCTGAACCGCGCCTATAGTCTAGCTGTGCAAGTAGACAACCAGGAACAAAAGGCCACCAGCTTGCACCTGATGGCTCTGGCGTACGGGAAGTTGAGCAAGCCTCAGGAAATTCTGCGGAACGAACAGGAGGCGCTGACGATCTGGCGCAGCCTGGGTCAAAAGCGTGGTCTCGCCTCCAGCCTGAACGAAATGGCGAGGGCACAAGCTTCGCTAGGCAATACCAAAGATGCGCTGTCAAACTTCCAGCAGGCTCTGCAGATTCGGCGTGAAATCGGCGACAAGCGCGGCCTAGGTGACACGCTGATCGATATGGGCAATTTCTCCGACGATCGCGACGACCACGATCAGGCGCTCAAGATGTACAAGGAGGCTTTGGACCTGGAGCGCGAGATCGGCAACGAAAGCTTGCAGGCTACCTGTCTGAACAACATCGGAGCGGTGTACTCCGAAAAGGGCCAATACGATGACGCCCTTACCTACTTCCAGCAGGTGCTGCAGCTGCGCGAAAAATCGAAAGTGCCACAGGATATCGTTGAGGCAGTTCAGAACCTGGGGCAAGTTTTGGCGATGATGGGCCAGTACGATCAGTCTATTTCACACTACATGCGGGCGCTGGATTTGCGGCGCAGTATGAATGACGCCCATGGTACGGCTGTCGTGTCCTACGCTTTGGGCGCTCTATTTGATTATCAGGGACGGTTCGGCGCAGCAGCCAGCTCTAAGGCGGAAGCTCTCAAGACGCTCCGCGAGCTCAAGGATGGGAGCTTCTGGATGCCTGAGATTCTCGGGAGCTACGGAGAATCGCTCGTCCTCGGCGGGCGGGGAGACGAGGCCAAGGACTCTTTCGAGGAAGCGCTCACCCGGGCACACGAGCTGAAGAACGACGGCTTGATTGCCCAGACGTTAGATTTTCAAGGTGACGCTTTCTTCTACCAGGGAAATTTCAAGGCTGCTCATTCCCTTTACGAGCAGTCGCTGCAGGCTGCTAACCGGAGCAAGGACACGCAGAAGATCCTGCTCGCCAAAATAGGCCTGGCAGAAGTCGAAGTGCGTGAGAAAAACGAGCGCGCGGCCATTCCAGACCTCCGAAAGCTGATCCAACAGGCGGACGATTTGAGCCTGAAGTACTCTTCGGTCGAGTGCTCGATTTTCCTGGGCGAAGCGATGATGCAAGGCCATGACTACGCTCATGCTCGCCAGGAATTGCAGCGCGCTTTGCTGCTGGCAGACAAATTAGGACAGCAGCCACTGAGCGCACATGCGCATTACCTTTTAGCCACGATCGCGCGAGAATCCGGGGACAATGCAGACGCACAGGATAATTTCCGCGCGGTGATCAGCACGCTGGATACGATGAAAAAAGATGCCGGTGCAGAGAAGTTACTGCAGCGTTCGGACCTGAAGCTCATGTACGAAGATTCCGCCCACTGGCTGCAAGCCGGGAAGAGCTAAGGAAAGAGATATACGATGCGCGGCGGACGGCCCGTCCGCAAGGCTCTGCGGGTGGCACGCTCAGCTCTCCTGCGACGAAAAGAGTGCCGGTATTCCGCCGGCACTCGTCTTGCAGTTCCCTTTGATCTTTGAGCTTACGTTCTTACGTTCTGACGGTTCTCACGAAGGCTTCCATTTCAGTTCGAACCGAACCTTCAGTTCAACCCGAACCGCAAGCTCCCGATGCCCGCGCATTGACGGGAGCCTCCGGCTGCTCCTGGGAGGCCCCCGCCAGGTGGGCTTAAGGAAGTCCGTCCGCCGTCCATTATTGCTTACCTGACAGCGAGACGGTCAGCGAAGCGTTCGCTGCGTTGCTCAGGATCGTCACCTGGCCCGATACCGTCCCAGACCGTGGTGGCGTGAAGGTTACGTAGATATTGCAACTGGCGTTGGGCTGCAGGGTGCTGAAGTCGGTGCAACTATTGGTCCCGCCAGCCAGAGTGAAGTTGTTGCCGCCGCTGCTAATGTACAGTAATACGAGAATCAGCTCCGTCGGTTGGGTTGATGGGTTGGTCAGCGTCGACACCAGTTGCGTGGTTTTGGACGTCGAGGTGAAGGCATAGCTAGTCGGCGACAAATTCACCGTCGGGTCGATGGTGGTTGCGGTCATGGTTGCATAGGCGAGAACGGTCTTGCCACTGGCAACTTGCAGATAGGCCAAGCTGCCACCGGCAAGCTTGAGATCGTCGCCATCAGGAGTCCACGTGACTGTGACATTGCAGGATTGGCCTCCGGCGAGCGAGGCGCCCCGGCAACCGTTGTTGGTAATCACGTAGTCATCGGGGTCGACCTCGCCAGGTGTCGAACCGCCCTCATTACCGGATCCGGGAATGCTAACTGTAATCGAGGTCTTCGCACCGCCGCTGGGGTTGGTGACAGTGAAGGTGTTGGACCTGCTTTGCCCCACCGAAGATGTGGGGAAGGCATAGGGCGTCGGCGTGACCGTCCATGCGGGCGGGGCTGCCAGGGTCACTGCGGCGACGGCGCTGGTAACAGAGTTGTAGTTGCTGTTCCCCGCCATGGTCGCCGTCAGCGTGCAACTGCCACTGCTGCTGTTGGCGGTGAGCGAATTACCCGAGAGCGTACAGGGGCCCGACAGCAGAGTGTAGTTCACCGTGCCGGCCGTGGTGCCGCCCGAGACGCTGAGAGTTTCCGTCTGATTGTAGATCAACGGTGACTTCGCAATCAGCGTCAGAGCCGCCTGGTTCGCCAGTCCTAGGCTCACTGTGGTTGGAGCGCTGGTCACAGAGTTGTAGTTGCTGTTCCCCGCCATGGTCGCCGTCAGGGTGCAACTGCCGGTGCCGCTGTTGGCCATAAGCTGGTTAGCCGTGACGGTGCAGGGGCCCGACACCAGGTTGTAGTTCACCGTGCCAGCCGTGCTACCGCCTGAGACGCTGAGAGTTTCGCTTTGATTGTAGGTCAAGGGCGACGTCGCAATCAGCGTAAGAGCCGCTTGGTTCGCCAGTCCCAGGGTCACTGTGATTGGACCGCTGGTGACAGAGTTGTAGTCGTTGTTCCCCGCCATGGTCGCCGTCAGCGTGCAACTGCCGGTGCCGCTGTTGGCCATAAGCTGGTTAGCCGTGACGGTGCAGGGGCCAGACACCAGGTTGTAGTTCACCGTGCCAGCCGTGCTGCCGCCTGAGACGTTGAGAGTTTCGCTTTGATTGTAGGTCAACGGTGACGTCGCAATCAGCGTCAGAGCCGCCTGGTTCCCAACCACGTTGTACGTCCACTGTTGCGCCGCGGTGTTCATGGCGGAATCCTGAACGTCTACAGTCAGGGTGTATGCACCTGGCGTACTTGTGTCGAGATTGAGCGTGCTAGAGCACGAGTCGAGCGGGCCGGGGGGGTAAACAGGAGTGCATGAACTGGTTGTGGGCGTCAAACCGGAGGTCGCGGCGCAGGCGCCTACTGTCAAATACGGTCCGGCTGCAGGGTAACCGCTGGGGTCCAGGATGCTGATGTGATTGGGGTCGGTGTCCACTGCGGCGCAGGTGTAGTCCGCGGTAACCGTTGAGCCCTGTTGATAGGTGGCGCCATTGGTGGGCGAACTACCGTTGATGGAGGTGACGGTAGCGGTAGGCATCTCGCCCGGAGTGTTGTAAGTGGCGACCCAGCACGAAGTCAAGAGTCCGCTGCCGCCCTTGACCGGTTTGGAGCTTGTATCTCCTAAAATGTACGAGACGACTTGGTTAGTCTGAAACAGCGGCAACGCTCCAGCGCCCGTAGGCGGGGTGCAGGGATTGTTTGGATCGGGGCCCGCGCCTTCGAGAAAGGCAATCGATGGGTAGCCCGTGGTCGACGTCAGATTTGCGAAGTTGCCGAAACTGGACGGTGAACCCGGCGTGCAGGTGGGAGCGATGAGAGGTGGGTTCTCTGTGCAGGTGAAGCTAAAATACGAGGCCAGGGCCGCAAAGAATTGATTTTGGGTCGTGTCACACACCCCGCTTGGAGGGCAAGTGACCGCCAACATTACGGGCGCGTCCACACCCGGACCGCCGCCGTTCGTGTACACAAAGCACTGAGCCGTTTGTGGCGGCGTAGCATTCGGGTCAACGAACGGCGAGGTGTTGGTGTTGGGGTTAAGTGCATCCACGATGCTATTGCAGAGCGTTTGACTATCGCCGGGGTTTCCTGATGCAGCGACAATCGGTATCGGAGTAACGACCATGTTCTGTATCGTCAGGCTGGATCCCGGGTTCTCCTGAACATTGACGTTGTAGCCAGTGCCGGTGCAGCCGCTGCCGTTGTCACCACAGCCGCCGTTGTAACCGTAGACCGCCGGGGTTGTCGGCGAAACCGACGCCGTCTGGGACTGGGCTAGCGGGGAGAATGTCCAGCTCAGGATGTCCTGGTAATCGTCCACAGCGCCGGTTGCGCCCGTGAACCCGACCCAGGCATTACTACCACCGCCGATCAGGGTTTCCAGGCTGAGCGGCGCGGTGGTGCCGTTAAGGATGAGCTGGACGCCACCGGCAAACAAGTCATAGCCATCCAGGATTACATCGAGGCACGGCTCGGGCGTGGAATTCGTGAAGCAATTCGGCGAAGTCGATAACGTAGGTTGCAGCGTATATGAAATCGTTACCGTATGGATGTTCCCATCCGCCATGACGATATTGTTCGGCAGACTGTTGTTGTACGCAATATTGCATGCCTGGTCTATGCAGTTCGCGCCGGTTCCGTAGCTTACAACCGATACGCTGTTGTTGTTCGGAACGGGATAGCCGTCATTGTAGGTTTTAAAATCCACCGCGAGACTGTTCGGAATACCCCCAGTAGAAGATGTGCAGCTACCGTCGGCGAATCCCATTCCGCATCCGTCGGGACCCAAAGCCAGCGTCCCTGCAGTCGAATTTTGAATCAAGAACGCAATGCCGTCGGCGGCGCTGCCGTAGCCTGGGGTGGGATTGGTCACCTGAAACGTGAACGTTGTGGAAAAACCACTGGCAATCGATTGCGGAGCGTACCAGGCAGAACCAGCGTTATAGGTCGAATCTGGAGTGAGCTGCAGTGCATTGAGTGGCGTCGCCGTACCTGTGTCGCTCGAACCGGAGTAACCAGAGAAAGCAATCTCGAACTGGTTGCTGCTGAGGCCGGCGGCGAGAACGGGGAAGGCGAGACCGTTAAAGAAGGTCGAGTTCACGAAGCCGGAAAGAGTAATCGGCTGACCAGCGGTGAAGGAGTTCGATGCTGTAAAGGTGACGATACCGCCGGTACCTGACCATGCCGTGATCGTCGAGACGCCGGCAGTGGGGGCCGGGAAAGAGGCACTGCCGTTTGGCGTCAAACAAGCTTGGTTCGATGTGAAATCCGGCGAATAGCTGGGAGAAGTGGGACAGCCCTGTGCCAAAGTGGCTGTGCTACATGCAACTAGTACGAAGAGCGTGGTCGCGGCAAGCATTATCAGTCTGGTGATTCGTGATTTCATAAATTTCCTCTAGAGCTTAGCTTTAACTCCACCTGAGTGTTGGTTTCCACGGCAACTTTCGAGCTAGCGTTAACGTCGTGCTAATTCGAACGGACGCGGTCCGCGACTCCGCCATCAAACACTGCAGAACTGCTTGCCACATCGCCCTGTGGATACGAGAAGCAATCAATAAACCGGGATCGTTCTGGTTCGTCGCTAGGGCATTCTGCGGGGGAAGCGAGAATGCCGGAAGCCCCTGGACTGAAGACTGAAACTCAGTTAGCGTTCCCCATCTGAACGCTCAACCAAGCCTAAGGAGTTTGCAATCAACCGATGCGTCTGTCAACAGAAATTACAGGTTGTTCTGCAACATCAAGAATGGTGTCTTGGGGTATGTTGTCACACCTACGGAGCGAAGCAGGCCATACACCCTTGCTGAAAAGCACCTTTCCGCAAGAATGCAATGTTTTTCTCCTGGATGATTGGAACGCTGGAGGAAGACCTCGCCGCGATTGGGGGGTGGCGGACCCATTCCCGTTAAGGGACGAGACATCATTCGTTTATATCTCGGAGGGAATTATTCTGGCGGTTCGGCTTGCAGGCCATCGCCGGGGGCGAGGGGCAGGTGCGCCACGCCGCCGAGGATGTTTCGTTCCTGCGGCGAGTATTTATCCCTGAACTGCTGCGAATTGATGAGCTGATCGCGCATATCGGGAGGCAGGCCGCGCATCTGGCGGATGGCGCGATTGACGGCCTGGCGGCGGTCGGGTGACAACTGCTTGAATTGCTGAAAGACCTGGCGCGCCTGCTGTTTCTGATCGGAGGTCAGGTGCTCCCAGGTTTCCATACGCTGGAGCATGCGCTCCTGCTGCTGCGGAGGCAGGCTGGAGAAATGCTGCAATCGCTGCTGCAGCCGCGCTTGCTGTTGGGGAGGCAGCCGGCGAAACTGGGGATCGTTTTCGAGAGCGCGGCGCTGCTGGGCGGGAGGCAGGTCTTTATAGCGGCGGAGCCAGTTGCCGGCGTGGCCGGGCTGGTTCTGCGAGTGGCCATCAGAAGGATGGGTTTCGTGAGGGCGAGTTTCCTGAACACGGGGTGGCGGCGTAGCTTGTTTCTGAAAATGGTGCCACTGTCCGTCGGCAGGTTGCGATTGCGAATGATGCTGCTGCTGAGGGGGATGCTGGTTTTGAGCGAAGGCCTGGGCGAAACATAGCAGCATGGCAGCCACACATCCGGTAGTTGTCGCCCGTCTCAACATAGATTGGTCTTCGTAGGGTCTTTCCTGCCAGCAATCACAAAGCTTACGGATTCGCGGTTACGTCGTCCTGCACCTGCAATTGGTCGAGCATATCGAAATCGGCGTACAACTCGTCGTTCCTGTCCAACGCCTGCAGATCGCCGACGGCGGTTCCTGGCTGTACCGGCAAACCCAGGGAGGGAGGCTTGGTGGCAATGGCTTCAGTTTCGATCCAAGACGACTTATTGACGAAGCCGACGACGAGCGCTCCGGCTAAGAGGATGGCGGCGAAAGACCCAGACCAGGCGGGATGGCGCATCCAACGAAACCAGCCGGCTGCGGGGCGCGCCATTTCTTCGCGAGTTTGTTCGCGGAGGCGCGCCTGCAGGCGGGTGTCAAAATAGGGAGTGGGCTCGGGCGCTTGCCATTCATCGAGCAGGGCCATGGTTTGCTGCAAGTGGCGCAGATGAGTGGCACAGTGGTTACAGGATGCGATGTGTTTCTCGACCTCCGGCTCGGTTGCAGCGCCCATGCCAGCGGCCAGGTCCGGCAAAAGTTCGCGAATTTGGTTGCAATTCATAACAGCTTCCTCTACTTCCCCGAAACAAACTGTTGCAACTGCTCGCGCAAGGTTTCGTAGGCGCGAAACAGCAACGACTTGGTGGCGGACTCGCTCAGCTTGAGGACGCCGGCGATCTGCCGGTAATCCATCTGCTGATACTTGTGCATGATAACGGCGACGCGCTGGCGTTCGGGCAGGGCGTTGACCACGTTGCGGATGGCTGCCAGCCGCTCCCGCTTCAGTATCTGTTCTTCGGCGCTGATGGATTCGTCGGCCAGGTCGGGCGTGGTGCCGGTTTCCTGATCGGGCTCATCGAGGCGCACGGTATTTTCGGCACGCTCATGGCGCGTATCGCGGGCGTGATTCACGGCCAGGTTGGTGGCGATGCGATAGAGCCAGGTGGTGAACTTGGCGCTGGGCTCGTAACTGGTGCGCGAGCGATAAATGCGCAGAAAAACTTCCTGGGCCAATTCCTCGGCGGTCGAAGGATTGTGGCACAAGCGGTACATGAAGCCGATCATGGGCCGGCGATATTTCTGGACGAGGCAGGCGAAGGCGGACTCGTCGCCGGTCTTGACCCGCAGCATCAGGTCGACATCGGTAGCGGCGTCTGGAGAGACGGTGGAATTTGCCGCGAGGCTGGGTGCAGACGGCGAGGCTCCGGCGAAGTTCAAGAGGCCGCGATCGCTACCCCTCCCGTGCAGCAGTCCGCGATCCAGAACTGCGCCATCCATAGCCACGCTGCTCACACCAGTAGAAACCCCGTCATCGGGACAAAGTTGCGGGTTCTCGGGTTCCCGGGGGCGCGAGGAAGTATTGGCGCCTGAATCAGTTAGGGGTGGGGAATCGGGAATGTCGGAGGCGGCCATGGAAGGTCGATGAAATGAGGCTACCGGGAGCGGCAAACCGGGTCAAGAGGCTGGCCGGTGCCGAAAGTGCGGCCACGGTTACTGGATATAAAACGCAGGGTGTTTGGGTGGGCATTTCTCGGGAATTTAAAGTCGAAATTCAAGCGGTTGGGCGAAGGCCAGTGACGATTTATTTTTCCCGCAGCAGAACCACGTCGGAGGTGGTGTGGGCGCGGGCTACAGCCAGAGTTTTGCCATCGGGCGACCACTGGAACTGGGCTATGTGTTCTGAGGTGAAGTTTGTGATGGGGTGTCCGGGGGAACCATCGAGGGGCTGCACGAAAATGTTATCCACGCCCCGATCGCGAACGATGTAGGCAATCGATTTCGCGTCGGGGGTGAAGGCGACGGCGTTGGTGAAGACACCGGCGGCGACGGCCAGGCGAGGATCAGGCTGAATCATGCGGGGCGACGATGGCGAATTTGGCTCAAGCGGGTTCGGCCCAAGACTTACCAATGCCAGCGTGCTGACGGCTGCCTGGGTGTTGCCGAGAGAGCTGACATCGGCATTGAAAGCCAGCCACTTTCCATCCGGCGAAACCGCAACGCCCGCCCCAATTCCGTACATGCCTTTAACATCGCTCCCGGGAACAGGTTCCGGCTCTCCGCCATCAAGGCGCACTCTCATCATGGCGTGATCGGACCTGCCCCGATAGAAGTAAACCGATTGTCCATCGGGAGAGCAGGCGGGACGATAGTCGAAGGTTCCGTTGGTGAGTTGAGTTGGGTTGGAGCCGTCGGCGTTGGTTCGCCAGATTCCCGTGTGGTTGGTGCCGCCGTGGAAAGCCCAGGCGAGAACCAGGTAGCGATCTCCGCAGCGCGCCATATCTACGATCCAGGAGTTTGGGTCGTTGAGCACGGTGGTTGGCTGGCTCCCGTCGAGGTTCACTCTGCGGACACTTTGACTGTCGGAGGTGAGCAACTTTCCGTCGGCCGTCCAGGCGACGGAGGCCACATCCTGCGCTTGCGCCAGAGATTCGACGGGAGCATTGGCGGACGCCTGCGTGGTGGCGCCGGGAAGCAGATTCAGGCTGCGAGTGATTCTCTCCTGCACGGTGGCGGCTGTCTTACCGTCAGCGGAAAGGGTGATCGTGGAGTAGCTGTTGGTATCGCGCGTGACCGGCTGAATCTGTCCGTTGGCGCGCGAGATCATGCCAATTTGCGCTCTTTGATAACTCGGCCCCTTTTCTCCATACGTGGCAAGAAGCCATTGACCATCTGGTAACCACTGGAGATTATCCACCAGCTGGTTCTTGAAGGAAGTAAAAATATCGACTTTCCGGCCGGCGATATCGAGGGTCTTGACGGTGCTGAGAGCATCGCCCAGGGTGTAAACGCCGTAGGTAATCCCCTTGCCATCGGGAGACCAGGTCAGAGATTCAATTCCATCTTCGGTGGTAAGGGGCGCGTCGCGCAGGATGGTTTCGTCGCTGCCGTCGAGATTGGCGGAGAGTATACGATACTTGCCAATTTCAGGATCATTGTCGCGAAGGTAAGCCATGCGGTGGCCATCGGGTGAGAAGGCGACACCGCGATCGACGTCGCGGACAAGGACCTGCGGCGTGCCGCCGAGCACTGGAGTGCGGTAGAGATCCCACTCGCTCTGGGTGCCGATGTTGGATTTTCGGAAGTAGACATAATTGCCGTCGGGGGAAAAGGCGAGGGACCGGTAGACGGCGGCGGCGGGCGGGACGATCTGCGTGTCACTGCCGGTCGGAACATTGCGCAGCCAAAGGCTGTGCAAGCCATTGTCGTTTTGCACGTTAAGGACGTATTTGCCGTCCGGAGATATAGCAGCGCTCTGGGCCTTGCCCGTATTCGTGACCTGGGTGATGGTGAAATTCTGAAATGGAGCGGGCCGGCTGCGGGTGAGAAACGAGTAGATGCCGAAGCCGCCGGCGGCGAGCAGGACCAGGGCTACTGCAACGACGCCCGCGAGTCCGAACTTGTGCTGTCGCGCCACGGCGCTCACGCTCGAACCACTGGCCGCGACTTGAGGAGCGGAGGGCTGGGGTGGAACGGCGCCGGTTACAGCGGGTGACGGCGACCAGGAGGATGAGGAGGACGCGCCCTGCGCTGCCGGGCTTCCGGAAGATTCCTGCTGGGGCGCGGCGGTGCGATGGCCGGAGCCGCTGTCGCGCTGCAGGCGCTTCAAGTCGCTGCGAATCTCCGAAGCGTGCTGGTAGCGGAGGTCGCGGTCTTTTTCGAGCGCCTTATTGATGATTTCTTCGAGCCGCGCCGGCACATCGGGATTGAGGCGAAGCGGCGCGACGGGTGCGCGATTGAGGATTGCGTCGAAGATGATGGCCGAGGTATCGCCGCGAAACGGCACGGCTCCGGTCGACATTTCGTATAAGACGGCGCCGAAGGAAAAGAGGTCGGTGCGCACGTCGAGATCTTTGCCCTTGGCCTGCTCGGGCGACATGTAGGCCACGGTGCCTACCGCCATTCCCGGACTGGTGAGATGCTCGATGCTGACGCCAGCGGTCGCTTCGATGGCTGCGGCATCGGCGCTGCCTGAGCCCGGCGTCAGTTTGGCGAGACCGAAGTCGAGAATCTTGGCATGACCGCGCTTGGTGACGAAGATATTGGCGGGCTTGATGTCGCGATGAACGATGCCCTCGCTGTGGGCGGCATCGAGCGCATCGGCAATTTCAATGGCTAAAGCCAGCGCGGTTTCGGTCTCCAGCGGACGCCCCGCGATGCGGTGCTTGAGCGTGAGGCCGTCGAGAAATTCCATGGCGATGAAGCGTTGACCCTGGTGTTCGCCGATTTCGTAGATGGTGCAGATATTGGGATGGTTCAGGGCGGAAGCGGCTCGAGCCTCGCGGCGGAAGCGTTCGAGTGCCTGAGGGTCTTGCGCGACATCTTCGGGGAGGAACTTGAGCGCGACGAAGCGGCCAAGGGAGGTGTCCTCGGCCTTGTACACGACGCCCATGCCGCCACCGCCGAGTTTTTCCACGATGCGGTAGTGCGAAATCGTCTGGCCGATCATCAGGGGCAAATCTTACGTGGGCGGTTCGGGCAAGTCAATGAAAGCCGGGGGAGGAGGGAAAGAGCACCCCTTAGAGCGCTTGATGAAGTAGTAAACATCTGAATGAACATTAAACTTGATGGGCGCCAGGCGTGCACGTGAAGTTGAGTTCCAGCTGATCGCGCAAGAACCGTTGACGCGTTGACGTTGAGCTGAGCTGAGTTGACTGAGCGTGAACTTCACGTCAGAGCCCGCCGCCCCGAAGGCCCCGCCATTCTATTTTGCAACGGTTATCAACGGGGCGTCATGGCGTAGCGCGGAATTTCTTGTTGCTCTTGAGTGTGCCAGGCAGTCGTCTTCACAGTCACGAAGCCCAACTTTGCGCCGCTCGGGACCGTCGCCGTCAGGTAAGTGTCGGACACCACGCTGAAAGCTGCGCTGCCTCTGAAAGCTAGCGTGTTCGAACTGCCCAGCCAAGCATCAACAGACCGCTGGCCGCGATCCAGCTTCCGGCCACGCGCACTGCAATTCGAGCCCAGTGCGCACGTAAGTCGAACTACGAATGCTGCGGCTAGGGCGATCAGGATAAACATGGCAACCACCAGTCCGAGAACCGCTACCGCAGCAGTGTCGAACTGCCCCATGCCGATTCCGTTCAAGTATCCGTGATAGAGACCCAGTAGGGCGGCGAGAGCGGTAGTCACACGCAATGAAATTTTCGCGTCGGCGGCCAGCAATCCGCCGAGCAAGAGAAACCAGGCCGACGCAACAAATGGATGGGGCTTCGCAGTCATGGCGCTTAGTCCGGCTAGCCCGCCGAGCAACCACGCAACAGGAAGAGTGAACAGTGCCCGCCGTCCGTATCTGGCGCCGCGCAATCCAGCCAGTAGTGCCAGGGCGAGTACCGGAACGATGTCCTCAGGGCTCATCAGGAAGTGCATCAGTCCGTCGTAGAACGGCCCCATGCCGGTGGAGTTGAGGTGAGCCTCGGCGGGAAGCGCGCACATGACAAATGCGAAGATAACAAAGGCATACAAAGGCACGACGAGATTGGGCGGATCGTTCATGCGACTGCCTTCCACATAAAGAACGTGCCCCCGACCGCGACCAATGCTCCGGCGATCCGCAGCAGCCTCTGTCCCCACGGCCATCGATGGACCGTACCGATGCCGATCCCTAGCGCATGCAAGCATCCCGTAGCGATAACGAAGCCCATGCTGTAAAGCAGTGCGCTTTGGCCGGGAGGCAGTTCGGTTCCGTGCGCATGCCCGTGAAATATGGCGAAGACGCCGACCAACGCCGCCGCAACACCCAGGGGCGGCCGCAGTTCAAACAGTACGGCAGCACCCAGAAGAATTGCCGAAAGAGCGATTCCGTACTCGGTTCCCGGCAGCGGCACTCCCATCAAGCCCCAGCATGCCGCCGAAAGCCATCACCATCGGAAACGCGACAGGCAGAACCCAAATCGCCGGAGCACCGAGTTGCGCGCCCCACAGACCGACCGCAACCATCGCCAGCACATGATCGAGTCCCGAGATCGGATGGCGAAAGCCGGTGAGGAATCCGACCGCCTCGCCTTTCTGCGGGTGGGCGAACGCCGTCTGAGCACACAAGAACACAAACACGGCGAGCGCTATTGCTCGGACCAGAGGATTGTGTCGCGTTCTCATCGCGCGCCTCCGAAGAGCAATGCCACTCGTTGCACCGTCCAGAACGCGCCGAGCGATCCAACTGTGTATCCGGGAAGAGCCTGCGCCCATCGCGGCCAGCGCACTTCGAGTATGCGGAACGATCGCTCAAGCGCCAGGATCAGCGCAATGAAACCAAGCTGCCCGAGTTCTACGCCGACGTTGAAACTGACCAACGCCAGTGGCAGTTCGTGGCGTGGAAGGCCGGCGCTGGTGAGCGCGCTGGCGAAACCGAAGCCATGGAGCAGTCCGAAGGCAAAGGCAACCACCCAGGGATGGCGAATGGTGAAGCTGGTCTCGCCGCGCCAGGAGCGGACGATCTCCGGCCCGAGAAACAGGATGCTCAACGCAATGGCGGCATTCAGAGGAAGGACCGGTACTTCGGCATAGCCGAGCGTCGCAATGGCCAGCGTGATGCTGTGCGCCACCGTAAAGGCAGTGACGGTTTTCAGCAGCATCCATCGATCTTTAACGATCAGCAGCAGCCCCAGCACAAACAGCATGTGGTCGGCGCCGAAGAGAATATGCCGGATGCCCTGCACGATGTACGTACCCGCCACCCCCAGCCACGTTTGCGAGGCGGCAATCTCCACCCAGGGCTGCGACGGATGGACGATGGAGGTCCACTTTCTGCCGTCGAGCATCTCCACGCGCACCAGGACATCGGTGATGGTGAATTGCAGTCCCGGAAACTCGATGCGCTTGCCGGCCAGCCCGTTCGGGCCGGCGTCAATCCAGCGCCGTTCCACGAAGCGAGTCGGCCAGTTCCTGGACGCTGGGCTCTCGCAGGTTCTTCACGTCGTCAGGAAGCTCGCAGCACAATCGGCAGCCGCATGCCCGCAAGCACCGGCGTGCGCCAGAGATACGCTGAATTGCCGGGTGCAGTTTCTTTGATTTCAAGATAGGCAGGGCGGGCCTCGTGGGCGGAGCCGGGTGAAGGGCCGCGAGGCCATGCCAAGACACAGCAGCGGATCAGCCAAGCCGCGAGATCGCCTCAATGCGATTCACTGCGGCCCCTCGCCGGACGAAGTTGGGATCTGTGTGCGGGCGGTAGGAGCGGGGCGCCTGAGTCGGCTTCCTTCTCAGACGGAGCAGGCAGCAGACCATGTACTTGGCGCGCATCTCCGCATAAGCCTTATTGCCAGGCGTGCTGCTTTTGATCGGCCAGCCACGCGGTCTTCACATCCGGTTCAATTTCTTCAAACGCCGGGACGCGGCCTGGGAATGAACGAATCGACAAACACCAAATGCCATCCGTACCCGGACTCAATTGGTCCCTGCCACGAGCCCGGGCTTCAACTTCTCGAATGCCCTGAGCGAACCGCGGCCCGAAGTCCTTGGCCAATGCTCGGTCGAGCGGTCACCGTAGTAGTCCTGAAACATGAAGGGGTCGCCCAGCGAACGGCAATTTGGAGTCCTCCGCCTGGCCGGCAATTTTGGCCAGCGCTCTTCGCCGCGTCTTCTTGGGCATTCGTTGCCGCGCTTGTCCGGAGAAAAATACAGATGCCGGAACTGTGCGCGGCTGGGCAGTGCGAACTGTTTGGCTGTTCTTTTCGAACCAAGCTTTGAGTTCCGCCGTGGAGGGCTCGTGGGCAGCGGCGACATCTTCAGCCAGGAAATGCATCTTCTGCGCCATGCGGCGCTTCACGATGGTGTCGTCTTTGTCGAGACCCATGGCCAGGCCCTCACGATAGAGAACCTCCTCCTGGACCTTGTCTTCGACCAGTGCTGTAAATTCTTCGGTGGTAGGGGGACGATGCCATTGCGACTCGAAATAAGCGTCCAGTTGCCTCACATCGTCGACCGTGATGTTGATTTGCTTGGAAGGTTCGCCTCCCGGCCGGCCGCGCTGGATGTAGCCGTTCACCGCAAAGAGCATCAGGCCAATAAACAGGAATTGCAGAAGGGGTTCGCGAAGCCAACGCTTCAACGCCAGCTTCGCAGATGTTCGCGACCGGACACTTTCAACCGAGGGCTGGATTTCCTCACACAAAGGAACAGAAGGACTCATTCCAGTTCGTCACTCCGCTTTATGTCCGCGCCTTCTGCACCATGTGGCTCGCGTTTGCTGAGGGTGATCAAAGTATCGGACGGGTTAGACATGATCTGGTAATTGGCGTAGCCGAACTCGTCGCTTCGTGCTGCGTAATACCTGTCCCCCAGTTTATAGAAACTCAGACTAGATGTAGTCTCTCCGATGTGGGAAACCACTCTACCGTTCCGGATTGAATATGCGGCTGACACTTTGCCAGCAGCCGTTTCCGGAATGGCATTCTTGCCGAGGTGCATGGTCATATTTCCATTGTTCTCATACACGCTCTCATAACGACCCCCCGTAACCGTATTCCGCATCCAAACCGATTTGCCTGCAAGAAGCTCTTTGAGCTGGGTGTCATTGAGCTCCACTGCGCCCTTTCGCTGGAGGTCGGCAACCGTCAAGCTTTGCTTGGTACCTCGACGAGCACCCCGCTGTTCCGGCGTGTACCAGATCGGCGAAGTCCACGCACGTTCTTGAATGGAAGACGGGACGCTTGTAGGAGGTGCTACTCCCAACTTCTTGGCATCGTAAGTGCTCCATCTCGGCGTCGGAATCTGAATTACTCGCGCGTAATAGAAGGCATTTAGAGAGGGGTCGAACTCTGGGTCGGTCCAGACCTTTTTTAGTTCCACCGCGCCGATGGTGTTCGTGTAGCTTGCGTCCTTGACGTCAACGGTGTTTCCGACTGCCGGGACTTTCCCGGTCTGCGGATCAGGTTTGCGATCACCGGACCACGCCACGTCATAGACCTTCTCGAAACTTTGGCCGCTCTTGCTCCAGCCCTTGATGATCTGAATGCGGTCGAGATTGCCGTCCATTGGATCTTTTACTGCCCACACGATGAACGTCGGGGCGCTCCCGGTTTTCTTCCGCAGATCGCCTCCCATGGGGACGCCCTTTGCGTAACCGGTCTT
The DNA here is from genome assembly GCA_963696275.1 of uncultured Acidobacteriaceae bacterium. GTDB lineage: Bacteria > Acidobacteriota > Terriglobia > Terriglobales > Acidobacteriaceae > Acidiflorens. Next base: position 126,370 of record CAVOJQ010000003.1, read on the forward strand.
CACCCAATCCTTCGACTGCAAAACATCTGGGCTATACTCCCATCCACCGAACAGCCGCACCTTGATATGAACACCGGAAGTGCCAAACGTTTCCTTCCGCTTCATGGCATCGAAGATGGACGCCCGCGTGTTCTCCTCCGCCCATACGCCACCCAGCCCGGAGGTCCCGGTCTGTATAACCGTCATACCAGCTACGACCTTGCCCGACAGGCGAGCCTCGGGAGTAGGATCGATCATCGCGTGATCGCCGAAATAGTTAGACTGGCTGTAGGACGTAGCCGTATTGTGCGCATCGCCCGCCCCCACAAACCCGAACTTATACGGGTTGTAGCCGCGCGTGTCTTGCATGCTTAAGCCGTTCCTGTACGCCTCTCGAGCGTAGCTCCCGTGCGGATTGGAATGGCTGTTATCGAGTCCGATCAAATAGTTCATGAGTTCGAAGCTGGCGAACTCATCAGTCGGAGAGAGTTCAGGAGTAGTTTCCGAGGTGCCTTTCACCTGCTTGATTTCCGTCAGCACCTCGTTGTTCAGGCGTTCCGCTGCCCAAGCCGCGTCAATGGGGCGGCCTTTGCTGTCCACCTCCATGGGGAACATGAGACCATTGCTCAGGTTGGCATTGTGGGAGATGCACAACACTTCATTGCCTGCCTTGCGTTGGGCATCCATCCAGGCCCACAAGTCCTCGGGATGGGTTGAGTCAATAGCGCTGAAGGGAGCGATGGGAACATGCTCGGAATCCCGGAAGAAGACGTTGCGGTGCATGTTCTGATTGTTGGGCATCGAGGTCCACTCGTATGAGACGAACGCCGTGAACTTGCCGGGTTTGTTGTATTGATCAGCGATCTCGATGGTCTGCTTCCAAACGTTGTTGACAATGTCCGGACTCAGCAGTTCTTTGATGGGCTCGTTCTTGCCTAAGCTTGCCGCCAGCCACTGGAAAACCTTCGTTGCGTCGGCCTGACTATGGACCTGCAGTTTTTGAGCAATGGGGAGCTTACTGATAGGGGAATTGGGGTCGTTCGCAAGGCGCATAACGCCCACGTATTCTGAGTGATCAGTAACGCCCTGAAAGTCGAGCGGTGTCCTAATTTGGACCATGTACCCAGCGGGATGTTTGATCGCCGTGCCGGTGGCGTACTGGTACGCCTCTGCGGGTCCAGTAACCGTGTTGCCGAAGATATACGCATCTGGCGACCAGCTCGTGTGCAAGTGAGTTTGCCCGAAATAGGCGTTACGCTCCGGGTTCTTCTCTTGCGCCAGCGCCGATGTCAACGCGAAAGTGACTGTCAGAAATAGCAGCCAAATATTGCGAACAAGCATCTGTCTCATTTTGCTTTCTCTCCTTTGTCGCGCTCTCCCTCCGTCGTGCTCGCCGGCACGTGCCGCTATCCGGTGGTCGGGCTGCATCTCGGCAAGTCTTGCGCGTGGTGAATCGGGGATGGGGAGAACGGTTCGTGGAATATTGTCTTGGGCGGCACCACCTGCGGTGCCCACCAAGGAGTGGACTCCTTGGCGTTTTCCTTGATCACACCGCCGAATTTCGGCGGTGGTGGTGGAAGTTGTTTCCCGTCGAGCGTTGTGGTAGCACTGGGTGAGCCCGGCGTAGCCGGAGTTTCCTGGGATTGGGCTGCTGGGATTTTGCTTGTCATTTTCCACCCCCAAACGCTTTAATTTCTTGAACAGCGTTGCCGAGAAACCTAGCGCACGGTGCGCCACCGCGCCACTGTCATAATTTACAGTCATCCTGTCGAGTGATCGCAATCATGCCGATCTCGGAAGCGCTTCCTTATAGCCCGTGAACTCCTCGCCCGGCTTGATGTTCGGGTACTGGGCTAGGCTCTTTTCGTACTCCGCGATGGGATGGAACGTGACCCCGAACATCCAGCCCTTTAGCGTTGATGGTGTCTAGCGAGCAGTTCGAGCGCAAGGCTATGCACCTTTTGACACTTGCCCGCTCAGCGCCGATCTACTTAGCCCTTGGCGTCGGATTTGGGGAGACGACGCGAACTTGGTCGTGTTGGCGTGCCCATCGAGGAAATACCATCAACACCCTATCTGCAAGATGTGGAAGAAGCGGGAGGGGGTCTCAAAGTACGTCGGTACCCTGGTACCTTTGGCGCATCCCCTACCCAGAAGCAGCAAGGGACGGTTGCCGCCGTAACGCACACGGAACGATGGAAGCTTCCCGTCCACGGCCTGGACTCGCACCCATGCCAAAGAGTACGAGAAAGATTTACTAACTGGTGACAATCGTATGACAATTCGGCGTCCCGACTCGGCCTACGATCAGAAGCTAAGCAGGTCAGAGAAGGTTCCGCAGCCAGTCACTCCCAGCCGTGGTTCGACCTCCTTCTGCTCCTGACTCCCCTAAGGAGGGATTACTATGCAGCTTTACAGGACAGCAGTCGCCGCTTGCCTCGGCCTGGTTTTCATGGTTTCGTCCCCGGCCGATGCACAATATCGCGTCACAAACTTAGTTTCGAATCAAGTCCACCAGGCCCCGACCATCGATCCACTGTTGGCCAACGCCTGGGGATTAGCTCGGAGCGCTTCAGGGCCTTGGTGGATCAGCGATAACGACACCGGCTGGTCGACCCTCTATGAGGCAAACGGAACGCAAGTGCCACTCCGGGTTTTGATTCCCACCGCCGGAAACGGGCCCGCCTCGCCGACCGGCCTGAACGGCCCTGGCACGCCGACCGGAATCGTTTTCAACGGATCGTCAACCGATTTCCAGATTCAGGGCTGGTCATCACCTTTCATTTTCGCGACGCTCGATGGCACCATCAGCGCCTGGTCCCCAGGCGTGAACAAGAACCAGGCGATCATCGCGGTGGACAATTCGGCCAACAAAGCGATGTACACGGGCTTGGCCATTACCAGCAATGCCTCGGGGAATTTCCTCTACGCGGCGGATAACACGAACAATCACATCGATATGTTCGACGGCAACTTCAACCTGGTAAAGTCGTTTGGCGATCCGTCGGTTCCAGCTAACTTCTCGGTGTTCGGCGTGCAGGACATTAATGGCGTGGTTTATGTTGCGTATGCTGTACCGAACGTCGGGGCCGGCGGTCTCATCGACCTCTTCACGGAGAGCGGTACCTTCGTGAAGACACTGGTCCAGGGAACGCAACTCAACCAGGCCTGGGGCATCGCCGCGGCGCCCGCGAATTTTGGACCGCTGAGCAACACTCTGCTGGTTTCAAACAACTCGGTGAACGGCACCATCAACGGGTTTGACCCGATTACCGGGAAATTCGTGGGTACTTTAAAGGACGAGAATGGAAAGACGATCGTTCTGAACAACCTCTGGGGAATTGCCTTCGGAGGCGGGAACAAGACCAATGGCGCAAGCAACGAACTGTTCGTCACCGTGGGTCAGGGAATTGGCCCCGCCGAATTGGCCGGCACCGTTGCCTCCATCGTGTACAAGCCATAACCGACGAAAGGCTCAAAGCCGAAGACGTAACCAGGGCCGCCTGAAACAGGCGGCCTTTCTGCTTGGGCAGTTGGCAATTCGCGAAAACTGCTCGTCGTCGGCTAACCCCGTCAATGAAAGCCGGGGGATATACGCACTGAGGGGATTTTGCTGCGCCCGTAACGCACATGGGGTATATGGGGTATGGGGAGCGGGAATGGAGGCGCAAGCGCGCGCAAAAAAACGGGCGGGGTGGACGTTTCCAATTTGAGACGGTCATGCCGTTGGTTTTCGGCGAACGAACGGAGCAAGCTTGTGCTCTGATAACAACAGCCTTGCTCCTCTAAGAGAACATGTGCATAATTAGCGATGCGAGGGCGAAATGGGTATTTCGCCAAGGAGGTAGCTGATATGCAAGTGACCTATCCAACAGCTCCTCATGGCAGCGACCAGTCCGACTTCAATCTGGCGAGCAATAACGGCGCAACCGGACAGGCTTGGACGGATAACAACGTATTGCTGTTTGAGGTAGAAAATTCGCGTGGAGATCCCGATCAATGTGTCGTGTCCGTCTCGGATTATTACGGCAACAATTCCTTTGCATCGACGGGAACGCTGAATTGGCAATCTGGCGTCACCGGCATCCAGTATGTTGAATTCAGCGATTTTCCACCACAGGCCGACGGAGTTACTCCGATGGACCAATGCACCTACCAAATGTCCATCGTTAACACCGTTGACGGCAGCGGGACGGAAGTTCGGGTGAGGATCTATCGGGGGTGACATTGCCCCAAAAGCAGGTTGCGGAAAAACAGTTCTCCTGGCGCAGCTGTTCCGAGCGAGTGGACACCCAAACGCAAAAAAGATAGAGTTACCCAAGTGGTGGAGACCGCCCATCACGGCAAGTTGCTCCAACCAAAGGACGGGGAAAGCCAGTCCGCGGACCCGGTCGGGCGCATAACTCAGCGGTGAACTCACCCCGCGAAAATCTCCAGTGTTAATGCGCCTTTCCACCGCGCACGGTGTCCATCACGGTGGAGCCAGCCCCGCACCCCGCTGGGGGCTGTCTGCCCCCAGGCCCCCGAGCAATAACGTTCAAACAAACCCGTTCCGGATGTACTAGCGTGTCTCAAATGAACTTCTGGTATCTGTGCGACGCGGCGGGAAAGAAGTAGGGTCAACAGGGAGGACGAAAGTACGCATGTACTAGTGATACCTTGCGCAAGATCACGGAAGGATTAGTCTGGAAATGGCCGGTCGTCCAAAGGACAGGACACCGTCAGTGCAAGTGATGCTCCCTAGGTTCGTGGGTGGCTGCCCTCGGTCTAAGGTTGCAGGCACGCTGCGGAAACGCGGGTTCGAATCCCGCCCGGCTTCCCAAACTCTACTGTACAACCTTCAGCCGTGTAAAACTCGGTCGTGCATCAGCCTCTGCCGCCCGGCAAATTCGGCGGGCAGTTCTTCAGCGACGGATCGCGCAGACCACGCTCCCCACGGACGCGACTCAGGCGGCAGACTTTGCCCCGCCCGACCGCAGCTCCAGCACCTTGGCCTTCGAAAACGTGAATTGAGAGAAGCCGCAATCCAAGCAGACCACAACCTTTGAGAATGCCAGAACGCCGGGACGGTCCAAGACCCTGCCAGCACAATGCAACATCATCTCGGCAGAGAGCTGCGTCTGATTGCGGGACCTACACGAGCCGCACATAGCGAACCCCTTCTGAAACCTCTCATTTTGATCACCCCCACGACCCCACCTGTTTAAGGTGATACACTCCGCCGCCAGCCCCGATTCCAGACATGCATCACTGTGAAAGAAAACACCCACCCCCCACCCCGCGCTTCGCGGCGCCCAAAAACAAGAAAATTTTGCGCCCGCGCCGCCGAGGTCTACAATGCGAGCATTCATCCCCGGAACGCCTAATCCCACACCGCCCGCGCAGAAAAAGCGCGGACGGTGTCCACGCTCCGAATTCCCATCACAGCCGCGCACCCCACCCGGTGCTTAAAATCCGCCCGAGAATAAACGAAGGCATTCCCCATGCCCACGCGCTGGATGCGACTCTACGAAGCCGCGATCCGCGAGCAGGACACCGCGAAGATCCCCGGCCTCTGCTACCACGCTCGCCGCGCGATCAACGACAGACTGCTGGAGCAAGCGCGGCAAATCCCCAACCCAACCGAGCACGAAGAACTGGAAGAAGCACTTCGCCGCCTAATGCTCCACGAGCTGCGACTCCCCGAGCCGAACTGACAAAAAGCGAGAGCGCAAGAGCGCGAAAACGAACGACCGAAGAGAGCAAGAAGCGAGAGCGCAAGCGAAGCAAGCGCGACCTGCCGGACGCCAGCGACTTTCCGGCACCGCCGCCGACGCAACGTCACAAACTGTGGAAAAGCCCTTCATCCCAAAGGACACGGACGCTGTCCATCAGCGCTGGACACCGCGATGGAAAAACGATAGAGTACCGAGTTGGTGGACATCGTCCACCAACGCAAGCCACTCCAAACAAAGGCGCGGCGAAGACCAAAGGCAGCGCAACGCAAGAGATTTTCAGGGCGCATAACTCAGCGGTAGAGTGCCATCCTCACACGGTGGAAGTCGTAGGTTCGAATCCTACTGCGCCCACCATACTCTCAAATGACATAGCCTGGTTGCGGCGGGATGCGGCCGGGCGCGGAAAAAATCGAGCTGCGGGAGAATTTGTGTCTCCTCACAGCTCGAAGGGCGGAGCTCGCGCAACCCAGTCAACGTGCCCCTTAGTGCATCGCGCGACTCGCAGAGGAACCTACATCGCGTGGGCAGGATGCGATCAGAGGGTTGTGCTGATCGCGAGATCGCGATTGGAACAGAAGTAACCATCCGCGGGTATCTCCCAGAGATCAATCTAGAGATCAATCTTTAGTCCTCCAGTTAATCGTCCGCAGTTGGCCGGTTGCCGATAGCCGAATGTCCTTCGGGAATCTTACCCATGGACATAGCGGGGGGCAGACTAGTGCTTCGAGGCGTGAGTGAGGTCAAGCCATCAAGCACTAATTATCCCGATGAAACGTCAAAGAAACCGTTGGAATTGGAACACGATGCTAGTCGTTATTGGGCTAGCCAGTCTGATGGGCTGCCAGGCGATCGGTCCGAAGCAGCAGACCGAGCAGCCGGGCGAACTGTCTTCGTCGCCGACCAGCATGAGCTTTGGGAATGTGCAGATGGGGACAAGCCAGACGCAAGGGGGTTCGGTTACCAATATAGGCACGTCCGACATTACGGTTACGCAGGTAGCGGTCAGCGGGGCGGGTTACAGCGCGAGCGGCATCACGGCGCCTTTAACTCTGGCGGGCGGGCAGAGCGCCAGTTTCAGCGTTGTTTTTGCGCCGAAGAGCGCGGGCAGCGTAAGCGGCAGTGTAGCTCTCACGACGGCCAACGGCACGGTGAGCGTTGCACTTTCGGGGAGTGGAGTGGCGGAGGGAGACCTATCCCCGAGCCCGACCAGCATAGCGTTCGGCAACGTAGTGGTGGGCGATGTTGCGCCGCAACCGGAGACGATCACCAATACTGGCGGTTCGGATCTGACGGTTACGGCGGCAACGGTGACGGGTGCAGGGTTCAGCTATTCAGGGTTGAGCTTGCCGCTTACGCTGGCGGCGAATCAGTCCTCGACGTTTAGCGTCAATTTTACGCCGCCGGGTGCGGGTTCGAGCAGCGGCAAGTTATCGCTGACGGTGAGTGGATCGTCGACGACGGTCGACATTGCGTTATCAGGAAACGGGGTCACTCCTGGAATCTTGAGTGCGAATCCAACGAGCGTTGGGTTTGGTGATGTGCAGGACGGGAGTTCGAAGTCGCTGAGCGAAACGCTGAGCAACACGGGGGGATCGAGTCTTACGATCTCGGCTGCATCGGCGAGTGGAACGGGATTCAGTTTGAGCGGGCTGACGTTGCCTTTGACACTGACGGCGGGGCAGAGCACGACGTTCAATGTGATGTTTGCTCCGACGGCTAGTGGGGCGGCCAGCGGGAGCGTGACGATCACGTCCAACGGGTCGGATTCAAGCTTGAGCATTGCGCTTTCGGGGACGGGCGTGACGCAGGGGACGCTGACGGCAAATCCGACGAGTCTTGCGTTTGGCAGCGTGCAGGACGGGAGTTCGAAGACGCTGAGCGAGACGCTGAGCAATACGGGGGGATCGAGTCTTACGATCACGGCCGCGTCGGCGAGCGGAACGGGATTCAGTTTGAGCGGGCTGACGCTGCCTTTGACGCTGACGGCGGGGCAGAGCACGACGTTCAATGTGATGTTTGCTCCGACGGCTAGCGGTGCGGCCAGCGGGAGTGTGACGATCACCTCCAACGGGTCGGATTCGAGCTTGAGCATTGCGCTGTCGGGGACGGGCGTGACGCAGGGAACGTTGACGGCGAATCCTACGAGCCTGGCGTTTGGCAATGTGCAGGTCGGGAGTTCGAAGTCGCTGAGCGAGACGCTGAGCAACACGGGGGGATCGAGTCTTACGATCTCGGCTGCATCGGCGAGTGGAACGGGATTCAGTTTGAGCGGGCTGACGTTGCCTTTGACACTGACGGCGGGGCAGAGCACGACGTTCAATGTGATGTTTGCTCCGACGGCTAGTGGGGCGGCCAGCGGGAGCGTGACGATTACGTCCAACGGGTCGGATTCAAGCTTGAGCATTGCGCTTTCGGGGACGGGCGTGACGCAGGGGACGCTGACGGCAAATCCGACGAGTCTTGCGTTTGGCAGCGTGCAGGACGGGAGTTCGAAGACGCTGAGCGAGACGCTGAGCAATACGGGGGGATCGAGTCTTACGATCACGGCCGCGTCGGCGAGCGGAACGGGATTCAGTTTGAGCGGGCTGACGCTGCCTTTGACGCTGACGGCGGGGCAGAGCACGACGTTCAATGTGATGTTTGCTCCGACGGCTAGCGGTGCGGCCAGCGGGAGTGTGACGATCACCTCCAACGGGTCGGATTCGAGCTTGAGCATTGCGCTGTCGGGGACGGGCGTGACGCAGGGAACGCTGACGGCGAATCCTACGAGCCTGGCGTTTGGCAATGTGCAGGTCAGCAACAGTGTGAACTTATCGGAGACGCTGACCAACGTCGGTGGATCGTCGGTTTCCATCTCGCAGGCGAATTTGAGCGGGACGGGATTCTCCATCAGCGGATTGAGCGGATTCCCGATCACGCTCACGCCCGGCGGCAGCATCACGTTTACGGCGACCTTTACCCCGGCCAGTGCCGGCGCCGCCAGCGGGAGCTTGTCGGTGGTGTCGAACGCATCGAACTCGCCGCTTACGATCGCGCTCTCCGGAACGGGAACGGCGTCGGGGACGTTGGCGGTGTCGCCAGCCAGTCTGAGTTTTGGCAACGTGGTCGTGGGCACGAGTTCAGCGCTCAGCGCCAGTCTGATTGCCAGCGGTGCGTCGGTCACGGTGCAGCCGCCGAGTGATTCGAACGGCGAGTTTGCGCTCTCCGGAATTGCGCTGCCGATCACGATTCCTGCCGGCCAGTCGGCGAATTTCACGGTCACGTTTACGCCGCAATCGAGCGGAGCCACTTCGGCGACTTTGTCGTTCCCGAGCAACGCATCGAACTCGCCCGCAGTGATCAGTATGACGGGCACGGGTACGGCGGCTCCGGTGCACACGGTGCAGTTAACGTGGAATCCTGACAGTGGCGGAGGCATCACGAGCTACAACGTCTATCGTGCGACTTACGGGTCCGGGTCTTGCGGTTCCTATGCGGACATTGGCTCTACGCCGAGTTCCGAGACGACCTACACCGACAATGCGGTCACCGACGGTACCACTTACTGTTATGCGACGACTGCGGTGGATCCGAGTGGCGAAAGCGGCTACTCCAATGTTGTTCAGGCTATGATCCCAGCGCCGTAGCACTCCTGCTAAAGGTCGTGCCCTTCCCAAACCGGCGCGAAGGGGAGTGTTTCCGCAGCCTGCGAAGGCGCGCCCTTCGAAGCAAATTCAAACTGAGCCACAGCCCTTATTCCCTGATTTGAAGCCGCGCTGGAAGAGGGTTATGCTGGGTACGCAGGTGATGGTGATTGCGATGCGCAGCAGAGCTTGTCGGCATCTCTGCCGCTTTGTAACGTTACTCGCGGCTATGGTGGGAGCGATACCTGCAGGACATGCCGCGCCCGCAGAAAATCCACATGACGACGCAGGGAAATACAGCGTCTGTTCAAATTTGGGCGAGTATATTTTTGTCGGTGGGACGGGTGGTTTCGATGCGTTGCGCGATGGCGATCAGTTGCAAGAGCTTCTCAAAACCGGTCACGTGGGGCTGTACGAGCACGCGAATGCGATCAGCGCAGCGGAGCAGCCACCGAGCATCCTGAGCGGGATCGAGCGAGTGTTCAGCGGTACCGGAGGAGGGGAGGCTGAACTGGGGCAGGTGGGCTGGAATTATTTCACGTTGCCACCGAGCTACGGGTACTACCAGGGTGTGTATACACAGTATGGCCTCAATCCCTCTGAAGCCAATGTGAACACACCGTCTGATGCGGCTCGTCCGGGGCAATTAGAAAATGACCTGAAGAAGTGGAAGAAGTACGTGGACGCGGCCAGGACGGTGGGCATCGAATCCGTGGCTCCGGTAGTGGCCCCCAATGATCCGAAGGAACCGAAACTAGGGGAGAACGTCTTTGCGACCAACCCATTCTATGCGTTGGAGCGGGGTGAGGCGCTGTATGGCAAAGCCATCGCGTTCGACGTTCCGCCCAATTTCTTTCTGACGGGCGGGAGCGGACCGGGCTACGAGAAGTTTATTGTGCAGGCAATCCAATGGGGAAATGCCAAGGGCTTGCGAACCACAATGTTGGTTTCTCCCTACCCTTGGCCTACCGAACCGGACGGCCGATTAGAGACCTTCCGTCAATTCACCGGCAACACTTTCAGTCGCGACACCCGGGATTTTGTGCGCCGTCTGATGGAAGACGGTGCCATTCCCTCGGAATGGGCGGTCGACAATTATGAGGACACCTATCCCCATGATGCGCCAGCCATGGTGCCCGAAACCGTCCCAAATACCACGACTGAGGTAGGCCTTTGGTTGGCCAACCATGCGCCGGTGTATAGACATGGGGATGGTGGAGAGGGCGTCATTTGTCTCCCCGCGCGTTAAGCTTCGGCAGGCCGACAAAGGCCGATGGTAGACCAAGCGCTTGATTCTCGAAGCGGCTCACTTGATCTTCTTGACGTGGATTTCCTGCCCATCATTGCGGTTGTAAGTGTAGCCGGACACATGGGCCTGCGCGTCGCGGACAAAGGTGACACTTCCGAGATCATCCTTGAAGAAAAACGTTTCGGAACCCAAAGGCAAGGCTTCGTCCTGATCGCCACCCAGGTTCGACCATAGCTTGCCGTCCTTCAGGGAGACGGTCTCGACTTCGTCGAGAGGACGCCACTGATACTGGCCCACGTAATCTTTGTAGGCGCTGGTATCGACGACAACCGGCTTATGGAAGTTTACTGGCCTCAAGCCCCATTGCTTCGCCACCAGCACCCAGGATCCGTTTTGCTTGATATAGGTCTCCGTTTCACGTACTTCACTGATGATGTCGCTATCCGTGAATTGCTCGTGTCCGGTGACTCTGAGGTTAACCACGGCGGTATTGCCATATAGGTGGACGACGTAGTCCCGTGCATTGGTCTCGCGATCGTACTCAAGCGGCTTCTTCCAGTGCTCGATGGTCTTGGCCTTTACATCGGTACTAAGAGCCCCGTCATCGGTGCTGTAGATGCAATCGTCCGCGACGAACGGAGACCAAGCCGCAAAATCCCGTCTATCGGCAGCCGCCACCCGGGCTTTGCGGGCATCGACCACTTCCTGCTGAGCGGGCGTGAGCTTCGGCTGGTCCGCGGCGTGGAGCAAGCGGGCAGAAATGCCGAGAGCGAGCAGGAGGAAAGCGAAGAACCGCATGTTTTGTCCTCCGGGAACGAGAGACTGAGAGAATGCACTCGGCCAGCATTTTACTCCTGCGGGTTGGGTTTGTAAGGGCTGGGAGGAGGAGCGTTTTCGTTCCATTTTTCCGCAGAGTTATTTTGTCCCACTGCACAGAAGGGCAGACGTTGACTGGCTTGTCTGCTTTCTTTCGGCAGGTCGTCGGGTTGGGCTAGCGCCGGGCGCTGGCTCGCATAGGCAGTTGTTCGTCGGGGCGCACTTCGTTGCCCAAATCGAAGCTTGACTCTTTCTTGGTGTTTCCCAACCATGCGGCCGCTCGCTTTTCGGCCTCCGCGAGTTCTTGAGAGGACATGGTGGAGCGGACGTTGTTCTTGCCTTCCTGAATTTGTTCCAGCATAGGACCGGCGACGTTCTCCGCGACCAGGTACCACATGTAGGCGGAAACGGAGGCGGGTTGAAAGCCCGGATCCTTTTCAGATTGGCTGTCGGAGACCTCCTTGATCTTCGAAAAATGCTCAGCCAACCGGAGTTGGGCACAGGGGTCGCCATTTTCGGCGGATTCGATGATGGAAGCAAAAGACAGGCCGTCATTGGCGGCAGCATGCCGGGGACGGGCGTGCGAGTTGCTGGTGGTCAGGTTGAGCAACTCGATGCGGCTGGAGACGCCGAGCTTGTCAAAAATGCGGAACAGATAGTTCTTGACGGTGTGCGGGCTGAGATCGAGGGCGCGAGCAATTTCGCGATTGGACAATCCGCCGGCTACGTGCTGAATGACCTGGCGTTCGCGGGCGGAAAGCAGCTCGATACCCTGTTGATTGGTGGAGCGGACGAGGGGCGAGTTGGCGAGAGCCGCCAGGGCATGGTCCAAATCGACGCTGCGGGCCCAGATCTGCCCTTCATGAACGCTGCGAATGCACTTGCAGAGGCTCTCGAGGCGTTCCTGCTTGGAGAAGATGCCCTTGGCGCCGGCGCGAAAACACTCCAGCACTTCCTGCGGCTTGGAAAAATCTGTCAGGATGACGCCCTTAATCCGGGGGCGGAGGGCGCGGACTTCTCGCAAGACTTGAGAGCCGTGGCCGGGCTGGTTGTCCAAATTGTGACTGATCACCATGACATCGACAGGCAAGCGAGTGATGGTCGCCAAGAGTTCATCGGAATTCGAGGCTGCAGCTACGACTTGCAGGCCGGGATCATTGCGCAGAGCTTCGGCCAAGAGCTGGGTGTGGATGCGGGTGCTGTCGGCAACGACGATGCTAATAAAGTCGGAGGCCAGTTCCGAATGGGATGACATCGGTACTCCTAAAGCGCTGAGTTACACGAAATACACAAAAGCCGAAGGGGAGATCGCAACCGAACAATACGAGACAGAACAAAACGAACCACCGGGCTTAAACGAACTAACAGGCTTAGGGGAGGAGGGAGCAGACACGAACCGAAGTCCCTGCTCAAGCGCAAATGTACCACTAAACTCCATGACCGGCAAGCGAATGAATTGCAACCTGTGCAAAGAATTGCACTGGCGCTGACGCAGGCCGGTTGGTTGCCGTGGCTGGACAGATGTTTCATGGCCAGAATCAAAAAGACATTTCGAAGTTAGAGCTCATCTTACCCCGGAATGCCTAGAACAAAGATAATGTTATCAGCAAAATAAAAGCAATTGAACGGCGACGGTTTGGCGGCGGGAACGTCCGGCGTAGACCTTTCGTGGGGGCACACACCACTCCTGTGCCAAGGAATAACGTCTCTAAGCCGCTGGTCTAAGTGATGAGAAGGTCGACCCGTGCAGGAACGGGGCCATTACGCCCCGGGAACTTGTACCACTTGCACGGTCTTGCAGGTGACGTTAGTGTTGGTCCAAGAAAATTCCCCAGTTGTCAATTTGTTCTTAAGTGCTTTTCCTTCCCCCGAACGTGGTGACGTGTATCCCGTGTGATCAAGGCGGACCCATTTTTCTTTTGATATGGGACCCAGAGGGCGAAGCTATGAGTACCTCCAATCAGAGCTATGAAGTAGGGAATGGCGCGGGGCCATGGCTGGAACAGGAAGAAGTGCGCTGGTATGCGCTGCACACGCGAGCGCGCCATGAAAAAGTGATTGAGCGCCGTTTGCGTGATCAGGGCATGGAGACGTTCGTGCCCACGGTGATGGAAGTGCATCGCTGGAGCGATCGCAAGAAGAACGTTGAAGTGCCGCTTTTCAGCTGCTATGTGTTTATCCGCTGCGCTTTGAGTACGGAAGATCGAAAGCGGGTGTATCAGGTGGAGAGCGTGCACGGTTTTGTGGGTTCGCGGGGGGCGAGCCTGTCGATTCCAGATGAACAGATCGAAAGCATCCAGAAGGTTTTGACGCAGTCGCTGGGGCGTACGCACCCGTTTCTGAAGGCGGGACAGCGAGTGCGTATACGCGGTGGGTCGCTGGACGGAGTGGAAGGCCTGTTCGTATCGGAGAATGGCGATCATAGTCTGATCATTTCGGTGGAAGCGATTCAGCGGTCGATGGCGGTGCGAATTGATGGATACGATGTGGAGCCGGTCTGAAGAGAGAGTTCTGAAGTAGCCTGCGATTTGGTTGGTCCGAGAATATCCTCGAAGTAATCCAGTATTTTCCTGGCCTCCGTCGGCCACCTTTAAGACATGTTTCAACCAGAAATCGAGCGCATTAACGAAGAGTTGTATTTCGTTGCGGCCAGCCCGGCGACACGCCGGTTGCGCACGCAGGCGGAGTTGCTCTCACAAACTGACGTCCCGGTGCTGATCACGGGAGAGGCGGGAAGTGGGAAGACGACGGCGGCGCGGCTGATTCATTCGCTGTCGCTCCGTTCGAGCTTCCCGTTCATGCGCATCCAGTGCGCTCTACTGACCTCCGATTTGCTGGAGAATGAATTGTTTGGGTATGAACACTCGTCCGCCAGCGGGCGGCCGGAATCGACGCCGGGGAAGTTCGAGGAGTCTGCCAAGGGAACGATCCTGCTGGATGAATTCGAGGATATGCCGGGCGTGGTGCAGAAGCGGCTGTTGAAGCTGCTGGAGTCGGGCGAGTTTACGCGATGCGGCGGGGAGAATCTGATCCGGGCGGATGTGCGCATTATCGCTGCCACGCGCGGCAATCTGGAGCAGGCGGTGGCGGAGAAAAGAGTTGTAGAGGAACTGTTCTATCGCCTGAGCGTTTTCGAACTGCGCGTGCCGCCGTTGCGCGAGCGGCGGGACGAGATTCCGTTGTTGCTCGGTCACCTGATGAACCGGCTGACGAGGCGCTACGGAGTTCCGGCGCGGCATTTTTCAACGGCGTTGCTGGATGCATGCCAGCACTATGGCTGGCCCGGCAATTTGCGCGAGCTGGAGAATTTTGCCAAGCGCTTTCTGGCAGACGGTAATGAAGATGCAGCTTTAGAACAATTGCATGCCAGTGCCGATCACAGGTCCGCAATCAGGGTTGAGAATGGAAACGGACACGGGCACGCAAGGCCGAGCTTTCACCCATTGAGCGCCCATGGATCGGAAGAACGGTCCTCGCTGAAATTGCTGGTACAGAATGCAAAAGGCGAGGCCGAGCGGAGTGCGATTGCCGACGCGCTCGAACAGACGCAGTGGAATCGGAAAGCGGCGGCGCGGTTACTGAATGTGAGCTATCGCAACCTGCTGTACAAGATTCAGGAGTACGGTCTGGTGCCGCCGGTCGATTCTTCGCGACTGTTTGCCATGCGGCAAACGAGATAGTATTCGGGTGAGATTGTTTCCATGCAGAAGTCTCGGAGAACTTCGTAAAAACTAGAGATTTGGTGGCCATGACACAACCTTCAACAATCCAACGAGTGTTTCCCGTCGTGCTACTTCTGGCGCTGACGGCGAGTGGGACTCTTGCGCAGTCCAATGCGCCGTCGCAGTCCACGGCGCCCGCGGCTTCGGCGGCCGATAAGCAGGCGGATGCAAAGCCTGATCAACACGCGCAGGGTGCACATTCGGACAGCTCTTACGTGATCGGCGCGAACGATGTTCTGGCGATCAATGTCTGGAAGGAACCTGACATTTCGCGTTCGGTTCCGGTTCGCTCGGACGGAAAGATTTCTTTGCCGCTGGTTGGCGAACTTACGGCGAGCGGGGAAACTCCGCTGCAACTTGAGCGAGAAATTGCCAAGCGTTTGCAGAACTATATTTCTGAGCCCGAAGTTACGGTGATCGTTACCGATAGCAAGAGCCAGAAGATCAACATTCTGGGGATGGTGGCGCGGCCGGGAGCTTATTTGTTGACGAGTTCGACGACGATTCTCGATGCGGTGGCGATGGCCGGCGGCTTCAAAGACTTCGCGAAGCAGAAATCGATTTATGTTCTTCGGCAGGGGCCGAACGGAGCGCAACAGCGAATCGCGTTTAACTACAAAGAAGTGATCAAAGGCAAGAACCCGGAGCAGAACATTCGGTTGCAAGCCGGGGATACGGTCGTGATTCCGTAATTGCGGTCATGCGTATTCGAGGCTGTCTGATACTCGGTTGTATGGTGGCCATGGTGGAGATTCTTTCGGCGGGGCAAAATGCGCCTTCGCAAAGTCCGTCCTCTCAAAGTTCGGGCGATGCAAGCACAGCCGCGGCTCCGGCGGGGGCAACTTCGGCGATTTCGGGATTGCTGCCCGAAGGCGGGACAGGGGATACCAACAGCAGTCTGCCGCAGATACCGGCGCTGCTCGGGGGGATGGGGATTTCTACGACCGTACTTTCCGAGATGGAAAAATCGAACTATCTGCGAGGCGGGTTGAACGTGGGCGCGGTTTATGATTCCAACCCACTGCTGGTTTCGAGCGGAGCGGAAAGCAACACGAGCGAGTCGGTATTTCCTAACATCAAGATTGATGAAACATCTTCCCGGATGCGTTGGTCGCTGGCGTATGCGGGCGGCCTGACAGTGAATCAGAAGTTCACCAACCAGAACCAGGGATCGCAAAACCTGAATTTCGATTCGCAGTTCCGATTGAGTCCGCATGTGAATCTGAGGGTAGCGGAGGCTTTTTCCATGAGCACCGGTTTCTTCGACGCGGGAAATGGAGCGGAAGCGATCGGGGGCTCGGGCGGAGCGAACGCCAATCTGATTACGCCGTTGGCGACACAAAAATCCGACGTGACGACGGTCGAGACCAACTATCATTTTGCGTTGAATGACCTGATCGGGGCGAGCGGATCGTTCTCGGATTCGCATTTCAGCAACGTTGCCGCGGGGGGAGAGCTGGCAAACACCCAAACGGCGACGGCATCGGTATTCTGGCTGCATCAGCTTTTTCCTGGAGACTGGGGCGGCGTCAGCTACCATTTCCAGCGCATAACCTATAACCCGAGCGGCGAAACGCTGGTTCATAGTTTCCTGGCAGTGGACACGGTGACCTTTTCGAAGCAATACACGTTGACTGGCTTTATCGGTCCGCAGTACTCGGAGAACCAAGGACTAGTCCCGGGCGCGCTGCAGGCAAGCAACACGAGTAATTGGTCAGTGGGCGGCGGCGCCGATTTCGGCTGGAAGAATCAATCTACAAGCGTATCGGCCGGGTATGCCCGAACCATCAATAACGGCGGCGGCCTTTTGGGAGCGGTGCTTCTGCAGACGGTTCACGGCAGCTTCAGGCGGCAATTCAATTCAAAGTGGGCGGCTGTTGTAACCGGAAGTTACAGCACAAATCAAGCGCAAACGGTGCCTCTGGCGACGAGCGCGAGTTCCATCGATTTGACTTCAGCAGGCTTCTCCGTGGAACGTAACGTAGCCAAGAGTCTCGGGCTCCGGATGGGCTACACCCATGATTTCCAACAACAGATGGGAGTGCCTGGTGCGTTCTCAACGAGTCCGCTGCAGACACTCGATGCCAGCCGGAATCGCTTTTTTTTCACGCTGTCGTATCAGTGGGCCAAACCTTTAGGAATGTAGTGCGAGAGCGAGTCATGGAAGAAGAACAGGAAGCAAGCCAGCTACCCGATTTTACGCAGATCAAGGGAATTGTGCGCCGGCGGCGGTGGCAATTTCTAATTCCATTTTTCTGCGCCTGGGTGGTGGTGTGGGGAGCGAGTTGGCTGATCCCCTCAACCTATCGGTCGGGCACGCTGATTCTGGTCGAGCAGCCCTCGGTGTCCTCGAAGTATGTTGAATCGAACATCGATAGTGATATCCAGCACCAGCTGGATAGTATTACGCAGCAGATCCTGAGCCGCACGCGCCTTCTTCGCATCATTGACAATCTGGGTCTTTATGCTCAAGACCGGAAGCGCAAGAGCCCGGACGATCTGGTCGAAGCGATGCGCAAGGATATCGAGATCGAGCTGACGCACAGCGACGACAAGAAGCTTTCGTCGTTCAATATTTATTATGCGAGTCGCGATCCGAAGATGGCGCAACAAGCGACGAGCGAACTGGCGAATCTGTTCATCACGGAAAATCTGGAAGAGCGGCAAAAACGTTCGGAAAATACGACGAATTTCCTTGGAGACCAACTGGATCAGGCGCGCGCGAAACTGGCGGCGCAAGAAGCGAAACTGCGCGTATTCAAAGATCAGCACCTGGGCGAATTGCCCACGCAGACGCAGAGCAATCTGCAGATCCTGACCGGACTGCAGAATCAGCTGCAAGCGAACCAGGATGCGCTGAACCGGGCGAAGCAGCAAAATACTTATCTGGAATCACTCATCAATCAGTATCGCGCCATGAATAGTGCGGGCGGTTCGAAGCCGGGCGAAACGGCGAGTCCGGTCGGGCTTGCGGCGATCGACAAAGAGCTGGATCAATTAAAGGCGCAGCTGGCCGATCTCACTTCTCATTACACGGATAAGCATCCGGACGTGCGGAAGACTAAAGAGCAAATTGCGCAAGTGCAGAAGACGCGCGAACGAA
>CAVOJQ010000004.1:0-77157 GCA_963696275.1 uncultured Acidobacteriaceae bacterium
TCATAGCTTCCATGAACAGCGGAGCGAATAACGCAACGCCGGAGCCGGCGGCGGCGACGTCGCTTGATCCGAAGAGCGCACCGATGCTGGAACTCGAAAGTCAACTAAAGGCCAATCGACTGGAAATTGCGAACCGGCAGGTGGAAATCAAGGAAGAGCAGGACAAAATCGCACAATACCAGTCGCGGCTGAACATGGCCCCTGTCATGGAGCAGCAGTTCGCGGATATCACGCGCGACTACGACCAGTCGAAGACCGATTACGAAGCGCTGCTGAAAAAGAAGAACGAGTCGGTGATGTCGACTGACTTGGAGAAAACACAGCAGGGCGAACATTTCCGCATGTTGGATCCGCCTAATCTTCCGGGAAAGCCCTATCAGCCTAACCGCCTAAAATTATGTGCTATGGGACTCATCATGGGTTTAGTGGTCGGTGCAGCCTTTGCTATCGTTCCGGAAAAGCTGACGGGCAAGATCTACAGCGAGCGCGAGATCAAGAAGGTGGTTCCTTTTGAAGTGATCTCAGAAATTCCGCAGATCGAAAATATCGAGGAACAGTCGTCCGGTCGCCGCAGTGCCTGGATGGCGGGCGCGGCAGCAGTCGTGATCCTGAGTTTTATACTGGTAGGCTCGGTAGTCACGTATTTGTACGGTTAGGAATTATGTACAAGAGCTTCTACAACCTGCAACGCAACCCGTTCGAAATTACCCCGGACCCGTCGTTCTTGTTTCCCACGACGCGGCATAACGAAGCGCTGGCCTCGTTATATTACGGAGTAACGTCGCACCGCGGATTTGTGGTTCTCACGGGAGAGGTGGGGACGGGGAAGACTCTCATTCTGCGTTCGCTGCTAGGGTTGCTGCAGCGTCGCAATTTGGCCTTCGCTCTGATTTTTAATCCGACACTTTCGCCTCTGGAATTCATCCGTTATATCGCGCTTGATTTCGGTCTGCCGGTTGCTGGCAAGGCCAAGGATGAACTGATCCACGTGCTCAATGGCTTCCTTCTACAGAGACATCAGAAGCGATTGACAACGATTCTGGTGGTGGACGAAGCGCATCATCTCTCGCCTGAAATCCTGGAAGAGATCCGGCTGCTGACCAATCTGGAAACATCACAGCAAAAGTTGTTGCAGATCATCCTGGCAGGTCAACCGGAACTGGATGTGAAACTCGACTCCCAGGAACTCCGGCAGCTAAAACAGCGGATCGCCCTGCGCTGCCACCTCGACCCGCTCAACGCCGACCAAACCAGGGAATACGTGCGCCGCCGCCTTCAGATTGCGGGAGCGCTTGGCGCCGTACAGATTTTCTCAGGCCCAGCGATCGAGGCTGTTTTTGTCCACTCGCGTGGAATTCCCAGGCTGATCAACACCATCTGCGAGAATGCGTTACTTGCTGGCTACGCGAAGCACGCACCCACCATTACCTCGGAAGTCATTGAAGAAGTCGCCAGTGATTTACGCCTCGGCGTAGTGGCCGCGGAGCCGAGGGGCAGTGCCTCCCTCCTGTCGAACGAGCAGGAGCACAACGAGCTTCTACAAGCCGTGAAGACCCTGCTGGACGTGCGTAGCCGAATACAGGAAGCAGAAATGAAACGGCGGTTGCAGTAAGGGCGGTTTTTCCCTGTATGAGTTATATCTATGAAGCGTTGCAACGAGCAGAAGCCGAGCGGTCGGGCGGAAGCTTGTCGACAAATGCCGATGCGGTCGCGGATCTGCTGCAAAAGGTTGAGGAAGGGATTGATCGCAAACAACTCTCTTCAGAATCTCCGACGACGGCGAAATTGGAGTCTCCAGGAAGCAACACGTTCACTTCCGCCAAGGTACTCTCGCCTGCACTCGCGGCCGATTCGCGGCTAGTGTGTCTGACAGATCAGGGCAGCATGGCAGCGGAAAAGTTTCGAGTGCTGGGGCTGAAACTGCGACACCTGCGCGAAAAGCGCAGGCTCCAACGTATCGTCATTACCAGTAGCATTCCAGAAGAAGGGAAGAGTCTGATCGCGGCCAACCTTGCCCTCAATCAATCCCGAAGCAAAGTTCTGAACGCGGTGCTGGTCGATGGCGACTTGAGGCGTCCCGAGCTGGCGCGGCGTTTTGGCTTCCGTCGGGACCTGGCGGGACTGAGCGAAGTTCTCCGAGGAGAGCGCCAGCTGCCTGAAGTTGTGTACAAGCTCCAGGGCTCCGGTCTCCGGTTTCTTCCGGCCGGCGTGACACCCGAGAATCCGATTGAACTCATGCAGTCGGGGCGGCTCCAGCAACTGCTCGAACAACTCGGAACATTCTTCGATTGGATTATCATCGACACCCCGCCCGTCCTTCCTTTGGCCGACACGCCCCTCTGGATGAAACTGGCGGACGGAGTGTTGCTGGTGACCCGAGAGGGTGTATGCGAAAAGAAGCAGCTTACGCGGGCAGTAGAAGCCATCGATAAATCTACGATGCTTGGCGTGGTTGTGAACAGTTGTAGCAGGAATGACGGCAAGTATTATTATTCACGATACACCGCGGCTGCGGCTGACGGTGAGGAATCTCCATCAACCGAAAACTGAAACCTGGTTTCTGCTTAGCTCAATCACCCCCATTTAGCTCAATCTCCCCCATCAGTTCAATCTTTCAATAAAGCTACGGTGGTCTATTTACCATCCGTGGTCTGAGGAGATACATACGTGTCGACCACATCAAATGCGCGACCCGCGAAGGGCTTGTCTCAACCGCACAATGGGTTGGAGCTGAAGGACGTTCTCACCGCGGAGGTCTTCCGTCGGATGATCTCGCTGGAACGTAAACGCAGCGAGCGGACACAGCGTCCATTTGTCCTGTTGCTTATGGACACGGGGCGCACCCAGCCGACGGCGAAAGAATGGTCGAATCCTGCTCGACATTCTCTCCGCGCTGCAGAGCGCCACGCGCGAAACCGACGTCATGGGCTGGTATGAGATGAACTCCGCCGTGGGCGTGATGTTCACGGAGATCACGCTGGAAAACAATCTCATCCTCAGTACCATTCTTAGTCGGATCAGCGATGTGCTCCGCGGCCGGCTCACGGGCGAACAATTCAGCCAGATCAAGTTCTCGTTTCACCTGTTTCCCGAAGAGTGGGATTCGAGCAATCCGGAGCGGCAGAGCAATCCCGACGCTTTATCCCGATCTGCACAAGCGCGATGGTCAGCAACCGTTTGGGCCGAGCGATGAAGCGCGGGATGGATGTATTGGGAAGCTTCTGCTGATCGCCATCTTGTCGCCGGTGTTTCTGGTGATTGCCGCGGCCATCAAGTTGACTTCGCGAGGGGCCGGTTCTGTTCCGTCAACAGCGCATCGGGGAACACGGTACCGCATTCACTTTCCTGAAGTTCCGGTCGATGTACGTAAACAACGATGCCAGCGAACACAAGGAATATGTTCGTAAATTGATTGCGGGCAAGCAGCTAAGCAGCCGACCAATAGTGCGGCCGAAGGTGTTTTCAAACTGACCAACGATCCTCGGATTACGCCGGTGGGGAATTTCTTGCGGCGCACGAGCCTCGATGAATTGCCGCAGTTCCTCAATGTACTGCAAGGCGACATGTCATTGGTGGGCCCGCGTCCTCCCGTCCCTTATGAGGTGGAGGCCTATGCAACCTGGCATCGCCGTCGTCTGCTGGAAGCCAAGCCGGGAATTACCGGGTCTGTGGCAGGTTCACGGCCGTAGCCGGGTGGGGTTCGACGACATGGTACGACTGGACTTGCACTATGCACGAAATTGTTCGCCACTTGCTGGATCTAAAGATTCTGCTGCTAGACGCCAAAGGCAGTGATCGCCGGGAACGGCGCTTGTTAGTGTGTCTGCAAAACCTCCACTCCAGAGATACTTCAATCCGTCGTTCATAGAAACAGCCTCCTCGTTGTCCGCAATTCAACCGAAGTATCCATCGAAGGTGGAATCCTATGCTTAGGTTTGGCGTCATCGGCTACGGCTATTGGGGGCCGAATATTGTCCGTAATTTAAGGGGGTTGGAAGGCTGCCAGGTGGTCGGAATATGCGACCATACTCCCGCCGCCCGCAAGCGCATCCAGGCTGCGCATCCGGGGATTCCGGTACTACAGCGACTACCTCGAACTGGCAAAGTCGTCCGAGGTGGATGCGGTCGCGGTCATTACGCCGGTGTGGACGCATTACGAACTAACCAAGGCTGCGCTGGAAAATGGCAAGCACGTGTTTGTGGAGAAGCCATTCACCAGCAACGCAGCGCAAGCGGAAGAACTGATCAATCTTGCGGACGCAGAAAAACCTGCAGATCATGGTGGACCACACTTTCCTGTTTACCGGTGCGGTCCGCAAAATCCACGAAGCTGCTGCAGGATGGGGCACTCGGCAAACTCTATTACTACGATTCGACTCGCGTGAACCTGGGACTCTTTCAGCATGATTGCAATGTGATCTGGGATCTTGCGCCTCACGATCTCTCGATCATGAATCACCTGCTGCATAAAGATGCCGAGGCGATCTCGGCCACCGGGCAAGCTCACCTCAACTGCCCACGAAGACATTGCGTTCATTACCGCATATTTTCCGGACAAGATGATCGCTCACGTCAACGTGAACTGGATTTCGCCGGTCAAGGTTCGCACGACGCTGATCGGCGGCGAAAAGAAAATGCTGGTCTGGAACGACCTTGAGGCCGACGAAAAGCTGAAGATTTACGACAAAGGCGTAGATGTGAAGAGCCAGGAAGGCGTGTACAACCTGCTGGTCAGTTATCGTTCGGGCGACATGTGGGCGCCGCAGGTCGAACAAGTGGAGGCCTTGCGCCTGGAGCTTGAGTACTTCGTGGAATGCATTCAGAAAAGGTGAGAGACCATTCAACGACGGCTGCGCCGGACTGAAGGTGGTCCGCATGCTTGAGGCTGCGAGCGAATCGCTCGCTAAGCGCGGCGAACTCGTCTACGTCTAAGTCGGCCATGCTGTTGGCCATGTCCACGACCACGTAGCAGTTACGTAATATCCCGGGGAAATGTATGGCAGAAAAAAATGTGGATGAATTCCTCAGCATCGCTCCGAGCGTGAAGCTCGGACGAGACGTCAAGCTTTCCAAATTCATCAACCTCTACGGTTGCGAAATCGGCGACGAGACCAAGATCGGCGCGTTTGTAGAGATTCAGAAGAACGCTACTGTCGGCAAACGCTGCAAGATCTCCAGCCACACCTTCATCTGCGAAGGCGTGACCATCGAAGATAATGTTTTCGTTGGCCATGGCGTGATGTTCATCAACGATTCTTATCCGCGCGCCACCGCTGCGGGTGGAAGTCTGCAGACCGAAGCCGACTGGAAGGTCGAGAAAACGGTCATCAAGCAAGGCGCTTCGATCGGATCGGGCGCCACCATTCTCGCCAATCTCTGCGTCGGTGAAAACGCCATCGTTGGAGCGGGCGCAGTGGTCACAAAAGACGTTCCCGCCAACACCATCGTTGCCGGTAACCCGGCAAAAATCTTTCGTCAAATTTAATACGGGAGTTCATTCAGATGAGTCAGTCACAGGGTATTCCTTTTCTTGATCTGGTTACACCGCACGTCGAACTCGAGCAGGAACTAACGCGCGGTCTTCCAAAAGGCGTTGCGTACCGCGGGGTTTATCGGCGGAGCGATGGTCGAGGGTTTCGAGCAGGCGTTTGCCTCCTTTTGCCAGACAGAATATGCGGTTGCGGTTAACAGCGGCACAGATGCTCTGCGCTTCGCGCTGATCGCGGCAGGAGTCAAACCCGGTGACGTCGCGATCACGGTTCCGAACACTTTTATCGCCACCACCGAGGCCATTTCGCAGGCCGGTGCGCAACCGGAATTCGTCGATATCGACGAGCGCACTTACAACATGGATCCTGCCAAGCTGCATGTCTATCTGGAAAAGCAGTGCATGCAGAAGGATGGTCAGCTTATCAGCAAACGCAGCGGCCGTCCGGTTACCGCCATCGTTCCTGTCCATCTCTACGGGCAGATGGTGGATATGGATGCAATTCTCGAATTGGCGGAGCGTTATCGCTTGATCGTGATCGAAGACGCCTGCCAGGCGCATGGCGCCGAATACTTCTCCCGCAAACATAATCGCTGGTTCAAGGCTGGTTCGATGGGCCATGCCGCGGGCTTCAGTTTCTATCCCGGCAAGAACCTGGGAGCCTGCGGCGAGGGTGGGGCCATCACAACGAACGATGCCAAGATCGCCAAGGCGTGCAAGATGCTGCGCGACCATGGCCAGGCCAAGAAGTATTACCACGATATTGAAGGCTACAACGGACGTTTGGATTCGATTCAGACAGGGATTTTGAGCGTCAAGCTGAAGTACCTTCCCGGGTGGAACGCGCAACGCCGCGCCCATGCGGCCGAATACAATGGTCCTTTTGAGAAGATGGCCTCCGGCATCCGGATTCCATTCGAACCTTCCTGGTCGCGTGCCGTTTTTCACCTTGTACGTAGTCCGCGTCGCCGACCGGGACGGTTTGATCTCCCACTTAAAGGATGCGGGCATCGGAACCGGAATTCACTATCCCGTCCCGCTGCACCTGCAAAAAGCCTACGAATCTGAGCTATAAGGCCGGAGACTTCCCGGTTACCGAACGAGTCGCCGGCGAAATCGTCTCATTGCCCATGTTTCCACAGCTCAAAGCTGAACAACAAGCTCAGGTCGTTCGAAGTGTGCAGCAGTTTCTGAGCAAAGCTCCTGGCGCCGCAGAGTCAACGGAATTCGAGATGGTTGGAAGGAAAGTGTAGTCGCGTCGAAGAGTCTTTTTCTTCGATGGCAGCGCAGTACAGACAGGGAACCGAACGATGAAAATTTCAGTAATCGGCGCCGGCTATGTAGGTCTAACCACGGCGGCTTGCCTATCGCAAATTGGTCACGAGGTCTTTTGCAGCGAAAGCGACGTGGAAAAGCTGTGCAAGTTAGAGGCTGGCATCATGCCGCTTTTCGAGCCGCATCTGGAAGACGTGATTGCCAATAGCCGAAAGGCGGGACGCCTGACCTTCGGCTCGACCGAGGATGCCATCGAATTCGGGAAGGCAATTTTCATTTGCGTAGGAACGCCTCCGCTCGCCAACGGCGATGCCGACCTGTCGGCGATCGAAGCGGTCGCTCGCATGATTGCCAAGCGCGCGGTGGGCTATCGCTTGGTCGTGGAAAAAAGCACGGTCCCGGTGCAAACCGGGGCGCAGTTGCGGAGGCATCTGGCGGTGCATCGTACGCAGAGGCTGGATTATGACGTAGCTTCGAATCCGGAATTCCTCCGTGAAGGAACTTCGGTGGAGGATTTTCTGCATCCTGACCGCATCGTGGTGGGCGTCGAATCGCAGCGCGCCGCCGATGTATTGCGGGAGATTTACCAGCCGCTCATCGAGCAAACGATGACTTGCCCGATCCATGCAAAGTGCCCGGAACGCAAGGTGCCACGTTTCCTTGTTACGGACACGAATTCCTCCGAGCTGATCAAACACGCTTCAAATTCTTTTCTGGCGATGAAGATCTCGTTCATCAACATGGTTTCGGACCTGTGCGAGGCGGCAGGCGCAGACATCAACAAAGTTGCCGAAGGCATCGGGCTCGATCCGCGCATCGGTGCTTCGTTCCTGCAACCGGGGATCGGTTTCGGAGGGTTTTGCTTTCCGAAGGATTTGCAGGCCTTCGTTCGAATCGCGGAGAAGTTCGGCTGCGATTTCAGTCTGCTCAAGGAAGTAGAGCGGATCAATCAGAATCGCGTCGATCTTCTGGTGGAGAAGATCAAGAAAGAGCTCTGGGTGCTTGCGCGGCAAGAAGATCTGCGTCTGGGGCTTGGCTTTCAAGCCGAACACCGATGACATTCGCTTTGCACCAGCTCTTTCGATCATTCACCGGTTGTTGGCCGAGGGCGCGCACATCCAGGCCTATGACCCCGAGGCCATGGACAAGGCCCGGAAGGAAATTCCGGAGGTTGTCTATTGCCAGGATGCCTACGAGGCAGCCCAGGACGCGGACGCGATTGTGCTCCTCACCGAATGGGAGGAATTTCGAAAAGTCGATTGGCAGCAGCTCGCTACTACTGTCGAGAGATCATTGATCATCGACGGACGGAACAGCTTGTCGTGTGAAGAAGTCACCGCGCATGGGTTTCAGTATGTGGGAATTGGCGGTGTCTCGGGGGCGCCAAAGTTGCTGTCGTCCGCCAGCCGCTAGCCGAGCGTACGAGAACGGATAAGGCGCACATCTCAACAGTCATCATGGCAAACACAAGTACATTTGCGGACGAGAGAACTAACGTCTTGAAGGAAAGCAATGTCGGTCAAGAGAAAGTTGTGGGAATGGGCCTGAAGTATCGTGCCGACATTGATGGGCTGAGGGCGGTTGCGGTCCTGAGCGTGCTTGCTTTTCACATTGGGTTGCGCAGATTTGGAGGGGGATTTGTAGGTGTCGATGTCTTCTTTGTCATTTCCGGCTATCTGATAAGTTCCATCATCTTTGCTGACATCAACGCCTCCCGTTTCACGATCGCCGGATTTTACGAACGACGCATCCGCCGCATTTTCCCGGCGCTTGTTGCCATGCTCGCCGTGGCTGGTGTTGTTGCCGTTATTTACTTACTCCCAGGCGAGCTCGTCGATTATGCAAAATCGACGCTCGCGGCGACGGGCTCAGCCTCCAACCTATATTTTTGGTGGCATTCCGGATACTTCACTTCGCCGACTTCGAAGCCATTGCTGCACACGTGGTCGCTCGCCGTGGAGGAGCAGTTTTATATTTCATTCCCGCTATTTCTGCTCCTGGTTCGCCGCTTCTTCCCCCAACGCCTCCGCACTGCGGTCGTAGTGCTGTTCCTTGCATCTTTCGTGACGAGTTGCGTCGTCGTCTCGCGCAATCCAGAGACCGCATTCTATATGCCGTACACTCGCGCGTGGGAGCTTTTGCTTGGAACCCTCCTGTCGCTCGGTATATTCCCGCGTCTGAAGTCAGCGTGGTTGCGGAACATAGCGACGCTGGGCGGGATAAGTATGATCATGTGGTCGGTTTTGTTTTATTCGAAGGACACTCTCTTCCCAGGCCTCAGCGCCCTGGTGCCCTGTGTTGGATCAGCCCTCATTATTTGGGCCGGGGAGGCCGGGGCATCGCTCGTGGGCTCAGTTTTGTCATGGCGCCCAACGGTGTTTATCGGTCTCATCTCCTACTCGCTCTATCTTTGGCACTGGCCGGTCATCGTGCTGCACCGGATGGGCGTGCTCATAGGCGTCGGTTCGATTGCCACGGGAGGGCATGCGGCTCTGCTCTCCGCACACCGTCTCGATATGCTAATCGAGGTCGCTCTCTCGTTCCTTCTAGGCATTCTGTCGTGGAGGTTTGTGGAGCGTCCTTTTCGAAGTGGTCGCCTTCGTTTGAGTGGCCGACCGCTATTCGCGCTGGCCGGTGGGGTCATAATCGTTTTACTGGGATGCGCCGCCTGGACGGTGCTCGCGCAAGGGTTCAAGGGTCGCTTTCCTGACAAGGCCTTGCAAGTCGCATCCGCCCTTGATGATGAAGCGGAAGATAGATCCATCCGGACTGGGGTCTGTTTTATAACCACGGACTACCATTTCGAGAAGTATAACTACGATACCTGCTTGCGCGAGGACAAGAACAAGAAGAACTACCTTCTGCTCGGGGACAGTCACTCGGCAATGCTCTGGTCCGCTCTGTCTTCGGCGCTTCAACCGTCGAATGTCATGCAGGCCAGTACCGCTGCATGCGAACCCTCGCTTACTCCATCGGGAAGCGATGACTGCAAGAAAATGATGAGCTACATCTTTCAGCAATACTTGCCGACGCATCCGGTGCAGGGGGTGTTTGTTGTCGGACGATGGGAAAAGAAGGATCTTGATCCTCTTACGGGACTGATCACGTGGGCCAAGCAACACCAACTGCCTGTGATTGTGTTCGGCCCGGTACCGGAGTACGACGCGCCTTTGCCAAGACTTCTCGCCTATTCGATCGCATGGACCAAACCAGGCCTCGCCAGTCAACACCTGGTTGACAGTACCAAATTACTGGACGCAGAGATGCAGAGCATGGCGGCAAGCACCTGGCACGTACCTTATATTTCACTCTACCGTGAGATATGCGCTACCGACGGTTGCCTCGAATATGCCGATTCAGCTCACAAGATTCCGTTGATGGGTGATACCAACCATCTGAGCGCGTCGGGTGCTTCCTTTGTCGTGCAGCGTCTGGTCGACAAAGGCGAGTTGAATTAACCGGAATTTGGTTAACGTATACCCTCGCCGAGGAGTCTTCGGCGCCAGAAACCAGGCTTTCACGAAATCATGCAATCCGAGTCAGCAATGAGGCCCGTCGAGGCCGAGTCTCAAGCGAATCACCCTTTGGCTCCGACACTTGATATCCCGGTGACTGCCAGTTCGCCGAAGAGCCAGCGCATTCCCGCGCTCGATTTTACCAAGGGGGCACTGGTCCTGCTCATGGTGCTTTACCACTGGGTGAACTATTTCATCGGGCAGGAATGGGCATACTACAGATACCTCCGGTTCTTGACCCCATCTTTCATCTTCATCACTGGGTTTATGATATCCAACGTTTATCTCTCGAAGTATGTTGCCGCCGACCCCCGGCTTTCGAAGAGATTATTCACGAGGGGGCTTAAGCTCCTTGCAATATTCCTCGTTCTAAACCTGGCTCGGATCCTAGTTGTCCCTTTATTGGGCACTGGCGCCCTGGTGCAGAACCCACTAGATCCTAAAAATCTCTTTACGGTTTTTGTATCGGGGAACCTTCCGGTCGCGGGTGGTAAGCTGGTCGCCTTCTCGATTCTCGTGCCCATCAGTTATTTACTTATGCTCTCGGGAGCACTGATGCTTCCCTATAGACTCTATCGGTTCACGTTTCATGTTGTGTGCGTGGTCCTTTTGTCGTGGATTGTGATACTGGGAGTGACCGGCACGGGGAGCTACGAACTTGAATTCGTCACAATCGGAATGCTGGGCGTACTGGCAGGATTCGTGCCGATTGAGGCGATTAGCCATTTCGTTCGGCGCCCATACATGCTTGCGCTTGCCTACGTGTGTTACGTGATTGCGATAACGAAGTGGTATGTGCCCTTTCCGCTCCTGGTCGTTGGAACGGCCCTAAGCCTGATGGTCATTTATCTAATCGGCGCTAGCGGCAGCGAATCAGGCAGAATAAGAGGTGAGGTTATTCTGCTGGGAAAATACTCGTTGTTTGGGTATCTATCGCAAATTGCAATTCTTCAGATCCTCAGCGCAGGCTTCCACCGCTTCGATCTCGGATTTACGGCGTTGGTTATATCTTTCTTTGCAGCCTTCGTTCTCACCATCGTGAGTGTAGAAGTGGTGGATCGCGCAAGAGCGAGAAGGGCGAGCGTGGACCGGTTGTACAAGGCAGTCTTCGCTTGAGTCGGGGCAGGGAAACCGTGAAAACATGCAGCGCTTCTCGCCAGGCCGGAAGGATAGATTTCGGACGCCAACGGAGGCGCATCGGTCAGTGACGCGACGCTCTCCAAGGATTGTCGAATGAACTCTTCGCTTGCCCTCGTGATTTTTAGCATTGGAGTGGCAGGGCTTTTTTATCTTGACCGGGATGAGTCGGTCCGTACCTCCAAGGTCCTCTGGTTGCCCGTCATCTGGCTTTGGATCGCGGGGTCGAGACCGGTTTCCTCATGGTTCGGGATAGGAAGTGAGTCCGCCGGCAATCTCGCAGCGACACTCGATGGGAGTCCCATGGACGCCGCTATTTTCGAGGCTCTCATCATTGCTGGCCTCATAGCTCTGTTCCAGAGGAGAAATAGGGCAATGCCCATTCTCCAAGCAAGTGTTCCGGTACTTATGTATTTTGTTTATTGCATGCTTAGCACCGCGTGGTCACCTATTCATGGGCCCGCTTTCAAACGTTGGATTAAAGATGTCGGTGACCTAGTCATGGTGCTTCTCATTGTGACCGAAGCCGAACCAATTGTGGCGCTCCGGCGACTCTACTCGCGGGTCGGCTTTATCCTGTTACCCTTTTCCGTCGTGTTGATCCGGTATACCAATCTGGGCGTCGGATACGACGAGGATGGGCCCCTCAACATGGGGGTAACAACCAACAAGAATTCACTCGGCCTCATCGTGTTCGTTGTTTTGCTTGGGGCGCTATGGAACGTGCGCGCGCTGCTTAGGGATAAGAAAGCTCCGCACCGCACCCGGCACTTGGTGGCCCAGGGTACCCTGTTCATCTTCGGTATCATGCTTCTTCAGATGGCCCACTGTGCCACGGCTATTGCCTGCTTCGTTCTAGGCGGCGGGCTCATGCTTGCGACCAGTCTGCGAGCGATCAGAAATCGACCCGGCAGGGTGCAAGCGCTCTGCTTGGGCATCATTCTTGTTGGGAGCATAACCTTGCTCTTCGGCGGTGTGTCAATCGTAACAAGCGCGCTGGGCCGGAGAGCGGACCTGGGGCGCACCGATATATGGAAAGCTTCGATTGCTGCGTCCGATAACCCGGTATTTGGCACTGGCTTCGAAAGTTTTTGGAACACTAATGTGGAGAAAGTTGCGGCCGGTCTCCGCGGCTATGAGGCCACAACCGTTCATAATCTCGTCTCGGCACACAACGGCTATATCGAAGTCTACTTAGATCTAGGGTGGGTAGGGGTGTGCCTGATCGCGCTTATTTTAGTCAGCGGTTATCGTCACGCAATCAAGACGTTTCAGCGCAATCCTGAAGTTGGCAGCTTGATTCTAGCCTACATGGCGACTTGCGCCTTCTATAGCATCAGCGAGGTAGGCTTCAGGGTACTGACCCCATCTTGGATCTTTCTATTACTCGCGGTGGTCAGTGCGAATGGTTTTGCCGCGGGTCTCATCGGCGGAGAAAAGCGCAGGATTCATCTTTCGCAGGTTGGCGGAGAGAGCAGAGCGTCTGTCATAAGTGAATGCATCCCGGAGCCCATTGGGCTCACACCATCTCGAATCTGACAAGAACGGTATCGGCACTGCGCTAGAGTTCTCGCGAACTCGTTCAGTAAGCAGACACTAATTCTTAAATCTATTCCGATCATTTCAACCAATGGACAACAGATGAATACGAGATCAGCAAAACTCTGCCTCGACGGTAGAGAAATGGTTGTGCAAGGTCGGCTTTGCCGGGTTGCGCAGGTTGACGGTGAGGGTTACAAGTTCCTGTCGGACCCGGAGTCGGCAATTTCTGCATTGCGCGCTTCGAATGCGCGCGCACATCTTTTCACGTTTCTGCAAAAATTGCCAGAGACTTCGCCACAACATACCTACCCTTTTGAGTGGGACAACATGGCCGTCCTGCCGATATCCACATTTGATCACTGGTGGTCACAACAGATTGGCTTTAAGGCCCGCAACAAGGCCAAGCAGGCGGAGAAGAAAGGGATTGTGGTCCGAGAAGTGCCTTTTGATGATGCGCTCGTCCGCGGAATTTGGGGGATCTATAACGAGGTTCCGATAAGGCAGGGGCGCCGCTTTCCGCACTATGGCAAGAGTTTAGAAGCGGTGCGCGCCATGAGCGCCACATTTCTCGAAAGCAGCGTTTTTATCGGTGCCTTCGATCGCGATAAGTTAATCGGTTTCATCAAGCTGACCGTGGACGATACCCGAACGCAGGCGGGATTGATGCACATCCTCTCGCTGATTTCCTACCGGGATAAAGCGCCGACCAACGCATTGATCGTGCAAGCGGTGCGCTCCTCTGCCGATATCGGTATAACCCGCCTCGTGTATGCGAATTTCGGGTACGGGAAAAAGGTACGGAGCAGCTTAAGTGACTTCAAAGAACGGAACGGGTTCCAGCGAGTAGATGTACCGCGCTATTACGTTCCGCTCACTCGATGGGGCGCTCTCGCGTATCGTCTAGGTTTGCATCGGCGCCTCGCCGAGCACGTACCGGAACAGGTAGCGGCGAAGCTGCGCGAACTCCGCAGCCGTTGGTACCAGCACAGGTTTCATTTGAAAGCAGAGTCGTTTTAGGAAATCGGCATGCCCGGAATTGTTGGTCTCATCACGAAGCTTCCCAGAGCGGCCGCGGAGCAGCAGCTGCTTGCAATGGTGAAGTGTCTGCGCCATGAGCCGTTCTATAACTGCGGCACATGGAGTGATGAGGAATATGGCGTCTACGTCGGCTGGGTGGCCAGACGGGGATCCTTTGACGATGGCATGCCGGTTTGCAACGAAGATGGAGAGGTTACACTTTTCTTCTCGGGCGAGGAATTTCCGGGTCCTGATTTGAAGAAGGCGCTTCGGCAACGCGGACACCAGTTCTCGAACGAGGAACCCTCATACATGGTTCACCGCTACGAAGACGAGCCGAATTTTCCCAAGGAATTGAATGGGCGATTTCACGGGTTGGTCGCAGATCGCCGTCAAGGTACGACGACGCTGTTCAACGACCGCTTCGGACTACAGCGGTTGTACTATCACGAGTCCAAGGACGCGTTCTATTTTGCCGCGGAAGCAAAGGCCATTCTGAAGGTTCGGCCGGAACTGTGTGGCACGGATCCGCGCGGACTTGGAGAATTCGTTGCTTGCGGGTGTGTGCTCGAGAATCGGACGCTGTTTCCAGGCATTTATGTTCTGCCCCCTGGTTCCGCCTGGGTCTTCCGAAATGGTGCGCTCGAGGCAAGAAGTTCCTACTTTGAACCAAAGGAGTGGGAGCAACAGGAAGCGCTCAAGCCGGAAGAGTATTACAGCCAGCTACGAGCCGCATTTGTGAGCAATCTTCCGCGTTATTTCAACGGGCGCGAGCGGGTTGGAGTGTCGCTGACGGGTGGATTGGACACGCGCATCATTATGGCGTGGCACAAGTCGGAGCCCAACTCATTGCCCTGCTACACGTTTGGCAGCATGTATCGCGACCATGAGGACGTCAAACTGGCGCGTGGCGTCGCGAAAATTTGCGAGCAGTCTCACCAGGTGATCACGGCGGGCACGGAGTTTCTGTCGCAGTTTGCGCATTACGCGGAGCGCTCGATCTGGTTGACCGACGCGTGCGTGGATCTCAGCCGCTCTCCGGACCTCTACGTGAACGAGAGGGTTCGGGAGATCGCGCCCGTGCGAATGGTGGGAACTTATGGCAGCGAAATTCTCCAGCATGCGGTAATGTTCAAGGCAACTGAGCCAGCCCCGGGGGTTTTTGAACCCCTGCGCGACCGGATTTGCACGGCAACAGAAACCTACAACGCGGCTCGCCGGGGCCACCCAGTCTCGTTTGTGGCGTTTCGCCAATCGCCCTGGCATCACTATGGTGTGCTTGGCTTGGAGCAGACTCAGGTGGCGATTCGCTCGCCATATCTCGATAACGATCTCCTCAAAATTGTGTACCGGGCTCCTGGTCCGGACTCTGTTCTCGTGAATTCGCAAGCGAGGGTTCAGCTCATCCTCGACGGGAACTCCGCTCTAGCGAGATTTCGAACCGATCGGGGCATTCGCGGCCTCAATAGCATATTCACGCGCTCGTTCCTCGAGTTCTTCTTTAAAGCTGAATATGCGTATGACATGGGCATGCCGCAGTGGATGGCGCAAATCGACCATCTGTTTGCCCCGCTTCACTTAGAGCGCATCTGGCTGGGCCGTCACAAGCCGTTCCATTTCCGCGTTTGGTATAGAGACCAACTGCAAGACTACGTACGGCAGATGCTTCTAGACAAACGCGCGCTCGAGCGTCCCTATGTCACTCGGGCTGGAGTCGAGCGGATTGTGAGCGGGCATTTGCGCGGAGACCGCAATTACACGACCGAGATCCATCGGTTGCTGGCTCTCGAGTTGGCGCATAGATTGTTCGTCGAGTCCGCTTAGGGCGCGCACGGCGCAGAGGGCCCCAGCCAATGCTTCTCAATGCGCGAGGCCGCACTCGGAAGAGTTAAGAACTGGGTTAAGAATATATGACGACCAATATGGGCGACAGAGCGAACAATTTGCGTTACGTCTTGATCACTCCCAGCCGCAACGAGGCGCGCTTTATTGAGAAGACGCTCAAGTCCGTTGTGGAGCAGACCGTGCTTCCGCTGAAGTGGGTGGTTGTGAACGACGGTTCGACGGATGCGACAGCGGAGATTGCAGCGGGGTACGCGGAACGGTATAGCTGGATTGAGCTGGTAAATCGTCCTGTTCGGAAGGAACGGCATTTCGCGGCCAAGGTCCACGCATTCAATGCCGGACTGGAGCGCGTTATGCAGCTCCCGTATGACATCATCGGAAATCTGGATGCTGATGTCTCACTGCACGCCGATCACTTCGAGTTCCTGCTCTCCAAGTTCAGTCAAGATAGTCGGCTGGGCGTTGCCGGCACCGTATTCACCGAGCCCGACGGATACAATTCCGCCACCGACAGTTTCGAGGGACAAACGTATGTTTCCGGGCAGTGCCAAATCTTTCGTCGACAGTGCTTCGAGGAGATTGGCGGATATGTTCCGAGTAAGGCCGGCGGCATCGATTGGATGGCAGTTATGACCGCCCGCATGATCGGCTGGAATACGCGCTCGTTTCGAGAAAGATCCTTCTTGCATCATCGTCCACTGGGAACGGCCGATCGCGGCGTTGTCGCTTCGAACTATGCCTATGGCAAGAAAGATTACATTCTTGGCGGGCATCCTCTTTGGCAGGTTTTCCGTTGCTTGTATCGTACGACGAAGCGTCCGTACGTGGTTGGAGGGCTCTCGCTGTTCGCGGGTTACTTGGCGGCCTTCCTGAGGCGCACGGAGCGACCGGTCTCACCGGAACTCATGCGCTTTCATCGTGCCGAACAGATGCTGAAACTGAAAACCATCCTGTCATCTCTGTGCCGGTTCAAGAAGATTAACAATTTTGAGCTTCTGCCCACGGAACCAATCCGACACGAACCGGTGCCGCAAAGTAAGTAAGAGTCAGCCGGCGAACTTCCTCGAACCAAAAGCCAAAGGAATTGACATGACCTCACTCGTAGCAGCCGAAATTGATGCGCATTCAAGAACCGAGCATGGACATTGTGCCGCGAGGAGAAATCCTCGGCGGGCGTGCTCCGCTTTATCTCCTGGCTCGACCGAAACGGAGAGAGCCTCCTATGATTTCCAGACTTTTTACGCAAGCGATCTGTGCCGGAACGCCAAGGCGCTTTATTATCGTAAGCCGCTGCTGGGAACGGTGGCAGTCGCCCCCATCATTTTCTGCGAAGCCTTTGTACCCTCGGCTCGAAGTCTTTTCTGGAAACGGCAAAGATTTCCCATCGCGGACGCGCATTACGCGATGGGCTTCGCGCATTTTGGGCAGGTATTTGAATGACGAGAGCTACTACCATCGCGCGCTCCACTTTTTGCAAGTACTTGAGGAAACTCGCTGCCCCGGGTACGAGCATTACTGCTGGGGGTACCCATTCAACTGGGGAACTCTCCGCGGCACGATTTGGGAGGGAACGCCGCTTGATCACCACGGTGCCATACGTGTACGAGGCATTCAGGGACGTTTACCGAATCGATCACAACGATCGCTGGCGGCAAATCATGCGCTCCATCGCCGAGCATGGTTTCTGCGACTATAAGGATTTCGCGACTTCCGAGCGGGCCGCTTCATGTTCCTACACTCCAATGCCCGAGCAATCGGTAGGCGTTGTCAATGCGAATGCCTATCGGGCGTTTCTGTTGACCCAGGCGGCGACGGATTTTTCAGAGGATCGCTATCGAAAAGCCGCCGACAGAAATCTCAATTTTGTGCTTGAAGCTCAGAATCCGGACGGCTCCTGGTATTACGCGAAGGACGGAAAGAGGCTCTTTATAGATCACTTTCATACCTGTTTTGTGCTGAAAGCCCTCGCCAAAATCGAGGCGTTGACCGGTAACAGCGAATGCACCAGGGCGATCGAGCGCGGAGTCGACTTTTATGTCCGCAACCTGTTCGATGAACGCGGAGTGCCCAAGCCTTTTTCGCGCCCTCCGCGGCTTATTGTTTATCGCCGGGAGTTGTACGACTACGCGGAGTGCATCAATCTCGGCGTCTTGCTCAGGGGCCGCTACGAAAAACTCGACCGGCTGGTGGATGGCGTGCTGAATCAGATTCTGAATGTTTGGCAGAAGCCCGACGGCTCCTTCCGAACTCGCCAATTGCTGCTCGGCTGGGACAATGTTCCCATGCATCGATGGGCGCAGGCGCAGCTGTTTCGCAGCCTGTGTCTGCTGCTTCAAAAAAGCGGTCAGGCGGCAAGTTCTTCGAGCGCGAAGGCCTAAGCAAATGTGCGGAATTTGCGGACAATTCAGCTACGAGCGACAGGCTCTGGTCGCACGCCGCGACATCGAGAAGATGGCGCGCAGCATCGTCCATCGTGGCCCTGACGACGAGGGCTACTACGTCAATGGGCCGATAGGGCTGGGCTTCCGGCGCCTCTCGATTATCGATATCGAGGGCGGCCACCAGCCCATGTCCGATGCAGAGGAATCGATCCGCGTGGTCTTTAACGGCGAAATCTACAACTTCCCTGAGCTGCGTCACGAACTCGAAGGTTTCGGCCACGTCTTCCGAACCCGGTGCGACACAGAAGTCATTGTCCTCGGCTATAAGCAATGGGGCGATGAGGTACTCAACCGGCTGAACGGAATGTTTGGCCTGGCGATCTGGGACGAGCCGAAGCGGCGGCTGGTGATCGCGCGGGATCCGTTCGGCATCAAGCCCATTTATTACAGAATCGAAGGCGGGAACGTATGGTTCGGGTCGGAGATCCGAACCATCTTAGCGGCTGCGAAGGAGAGTTTCGAGCCTGATCCCATGGCTCTGAATCTTTTCCTGCGATATCGTTTTACTCCTTCTCCGTACACGGTTTTCAAGGGCATCCGGAAGCTGGCAGCGGGAACGGCGCTAGTTTTCGAGGATGGCGGGTACAGCCTGCGGCGCTGGTACTGTTACCGTCCCGAGCCATTTTCTCCCGCGAAATCCGAAGGCCAGGCGCGGGAGGAACTGCTTGAGATTTACAAGCGCGCTATCAAGCGTCACCTGCTGAGCGACGTGCCGCTTGGACTGCTGCTGAGCGGGGGGATGGATTCGGCGCTGCTCCTGGCCTTGATGAATCTTTACGGGAATTCCTGGCGCACCTTTACGGTTGGTTACGGCAATGTTTTCGCGGACGACGAACTCGCGGACGCGGCGCAAACGGCCGCCGTCTTCGGCTCAAAGCACACAGAGGTTTTGCTCGACCGGGAAAGCTTCGAGGAGTCGCTGCCGCGGGTGGTTGAGTTCATGGAAGAGCCGGTGGCGACGCCTTCGGTTTTGCCGATGTTTTTTGTTTGCGAAAGGGCGCGGAGAGATGTCAAGGTCGCGCTTATCGGGCAAGGTCCCGACGAGCTGTTCGGCGGGTATCGCCGTCACATAGGAGTTCGCTACGGCGAGCTCTGGGGAGGTTTGCCCAAGTGGGTGCGAGGGCCGATCTCTTCCATGGTCGAGGCGCTGCCGAGGAATGAAACCTTGAAGAGAGGCGTCCGCTCGCTGGATGCGCCGGAACGTTTGCGAAGATATCAGCAGGTGCTTTCGCTTTTGCCCGGCGATCAGGTCGATGGCCTTTTCAAGTCGGACCTTCTGCCTCCCGCGACGGGGGACGAAATTCTGAGGTCCTGGGAGGAATTCCCAGATCTGATGACCGGTAGCGACGAGCTCGGCGGTTTTCAGTTCATCGAGCTGCGCTCGACCCTGCCGGATGAGCTGCTGATGTATGCCGATAAGCTCTCGATGGCCCATAGCCTCGAGGTGCGCGTGCCGTATCTGGATAAGGAAGTCGTCGAATACGGGGAAAGACTTCCGGCAAGCTTCAAGGTGCGCAATGGCGCGGGCAAATGGCTGCATCGCGAAGTCTGCAAAGCCTTCCTGCCAGCCGCGATTCTTCGGCGTAAGAAGCGCGGCTTCGCCATGAATGTCGTGGATGAATGGTTCCGCGCCGCACAATCGCAGAAGATGGAAGGAATGTTGCTCGATCCGCAGTCGCATATATTCGATTATTTGCAGCCCGCCGCGGTCCGCGGGCTCCTTGAGCAGCACCGCTCCGGCGCCAGCGATCACCACAAGGTTCTCTTCAGCCTGGTCGTTCTGGAAGAATGGCTTCGCGCGAGCTTCGTGGCGGCGGCCTAGGGAACGCCGCTAACCGGTTGGGTGGGTAGAGATCACAGATCACATCTGAAGTTCGGCTGAATTACTACGATCGGCCTAGCGGCGTAGTATTCGGCTCGAAGCTATCGAGATTGCGGAATGACAAAGGCACATAACTCGAGCACGGTCTATTCACGCGAGTTTTTTGCTGGACAAGTTGATGGATCAGGTAGTTCCGCCGCCGTTGTCGTGCCACTTGTATTATCGCTCTTGCCAGTAAAGAGCGTCGTCGACATAGGTTGCGGTGTAGGTCCCTGGGCAGCCGAGTTCCTGACCAACGGTGTTCCAGACGTCTGGGGTGTTGATGGCGATTACGTCGACCGTTCCCAGTTGCGGATTCCGCCGGACCGGTTTTTGGCGCGCGATTTAACGAAATCGCTGCACTTCGACCGCACCTTCGACCTTGCAGTCTGTTTGGAAGTTGCCGAGCACCTTCCAGAATCGAGGGCCGCAGGTTTAGTGGCTGATTTGACCGCCATGGCTCCCTGTGTGTTGTTCAGCAGCCGTTCCTGGGCCGACCGGAACCAACCACATAAACTCACAATATTTGCCGTACTGGATCGCGCTTTTCCAAGGACACGGATATGAAGCAATTGATCCAATTCGGCCCCGGATTTTGGGTAACGATTCGGTTGAGTGGTTCTACCAGCAGGATACGGTCATGTTCGTAGGCCCAAAACATCCCCTGCTTACCAAAGACTTTTCAAAACCCCAATCCATCATTCATCAGGAATTGTACGAACAGGTACTACGGTCGACTCCGACGCTCGGGATGATGGTGAGATGCTTACCCGACGCAGTCCGTCGCTCGATCCGTTATCACCTAGGACGTCCCTTGCGTGACCAGCGGAACGACTGAGCGATCAACCCCCTGTTAGAACGCTACCTGGAGATGCCGCGATCGGTCCCGTAGCCGACCGGGGACGTTGTCAACTCGGTAGCAAGCCATGCACCAACCCTACTAAAGGAAGAACGGTTGATACCTTTTCAGTCCGACGGTAGCTTCCACCCGATCGCCACAGGCGCTGGACTTCGGCGCACCGCAGTTCGTGGCGCCGGGGCGGCCATTGCCGGTTCGGCGGGTAGCTTCACGCTTCAGATCGGGGCAATCGTCATCCTGGCACGGCTGCTTTTTCCGGCTGACTTCGGAATCGTGACGATGGTGACCACGTTTAGCCTGCTGCTCCGCAGCTTCGGGCTGGCTGGATTCACGGAATTTATCATGCAGTACGAAGAACTCACCGAAGCTCTCGCGAGCAATCTTTTTTGGATTAATCTGGGCATCGGTACGATACTGACTCTCGCATTTGCCAGCTCGGGCCGGTTGCTGGCGCATTTCTTCCACAACCCGGCGGTAGTTGGAGTGACTTACGGCATTTCGCTGACGATTGTGATTGGCTGCCTGGGCTATATACACACGGGCCTGTTGCAGCGCGCCATGCATTTCAGGACGACGGCAATCATCAGTTTCGTTGGTCAGGTAGTCCAGTACGTTGTCTGTATCGTCCTGGCGATCGGGGGCTGGCACTACTGGGCGCTAGTTTGGGGCAGCGTGGCGCAGACGGTAGTCTTAACCGCGGGCGCTTGGGTGGTCTGCCGATGGGTACCGGGTTGGCCGGGGCGCGCTGCGGGCACCGGTTCCGGGTTCAAGTTCGGGATGACCGTGTATTCGCATTTCGCCTTCAACTACTTGACCCGCAACACCGACAACGTCCTCGTGGGCTGGCGCTTTGGCGATCGGGCACTTGGATTCTATAAGAAGGCATTTGACTTGTTTGTATTGCCGGAAACGCAACTGTTGTCGCCGCTGTCGGCGGTTGTGGTGAGTACGCTCAGTCGGGTCAGCCGGGATCGCGAACAATTCCAGCGCTATTTTCTCCGCACAATCTCGGTTTTGGCGCTGATAGGAATGGGAATCGGCGCTGACCTGGCGCTGGTGGGATCGGATTTAATTCGCTTTCTTTTTGGGTCTGGCTGGGAGCAAGCTGGTCGAATCTTTGCCTTGTTCGGCCCTGGAATCGGAGTTATGTTGCTGTACAACACGCACGGGTGGATTCATCTTTCGATCGGCCGCCCCGAAAGATGGTTTCGCTGGGGTTTGCTGGAATTTGTCTGTACCGCGACCCTGTTCTTGCTGACTCTACGATGGGGTCCGCCTGGAATCGCTTTCGCCTGGACCGCCTCGTATTTTCTGCTGATGTTTCCGGGCTTCTGGTACGCGGGCAAGCCAATCGGACTCGGTATGGGACCGGTCCTGGGAGTCATCTGGAAGTTTTTTGCGGCATCGGTGGGGGCTGGCGTCGGGACTTTTCTGATCTTCAGAGCCATGCCGTACTTTGCGACGATCGTTGGCCTCCGAGGCGCTTTCGTGCGCATGGTTTCGGTTTCTCTGGTGTTTTTCGGGCTCTATCTCGGCGGAGTAATTGCACTCCACCGGGGTGTAAAACCGCTTAGCGAGATGGCTGGCCTGGTTCGCGATTTTTTGCCTGAACGTACGGTTGAACGTGCATCGCCCACAGCTGCCGAGGCAACGCCCTCGGAGGACATTCACAGATATTCCGAAGGGGCCAAACTGCAAGCCGAACTGGTGGCAGTTCCGGACGGCACCGGAGCCAAAGTGTGAAGACGAAGCGATGAGTCTCGAGGTCCAGCCCGAAATTGAACAAGAGTTCTCAAACGGAGAACGTATGAGCCGACTACGCATTTTGCTGCTGGGGTCGGACTGCGATCCGGAGCGTGTCAGCATTTCTTACGTGACTTACTGTCATGCGGCAGCACTCGCCCAACTTCATGATGTTACGCTGGTGCTTCGATCGCCCCATGAGGCTTCTGTGCGCCGTGCAGACGCGCACTTTCGCGCTCTAGAAGTCATTCGGATGCCTTGGCTCGAGCGCATTTATGACTGGAGTTTTCGCAGGATCTTCAAATCCAACTTTACGAGCCAGGCGTTGACCGCTTTCGGCTATCCGTTTTCTCTGGCCTTTGAGTGGCGTGCCTGGCGGCAGTTACGGCGTCGGATTTTCGCGGGCGAGTTCGATGTCGTGCTGCGCGTCTTACCGATGTCAGCGGTGATTCCGAGTCCGTTCGCCTTCTTCCTGCGGAAGGGACCGATACCCTTCGTGATCGGGCCGATAAATGGGGGACTCCCATACGTGCGGGGGTTCAGCCAAGCCACCAACGAGAAGCAATGGATTTCCGGCCTGAGAGGACTATACCGATTCATGCCTTTCGCTAGATCCACTTACCACAAAGCAGGAGCCATCATAGCCGCTTCCTCGCAAACCTATTCCGAGTTTGCTTCTCATCGCGACAAACTGTTTTTTGTCCCGGAGCCTGGTATCAGCCGTTCTCTATGTGCCGACGACCAGCGCGGTACAGAGCCTGACGCCAAATTCGAACTGGTGTTCGTCGGTGGGCTGATCCCATGCAAAGCCTGTGATCTGGCGCTGCGCGCGGCTGCTCCTCTTTTGCGAAGCGGTTTGGCTCACTTCACCGTGCTCGGCGATGGTCCTGAACGGAACCGCCTTGAAGAGCTTGTGAGATCCCTTGGGATCGAGAACGCGGTCTGCTTCCGTGGTTGGGTTAGCCATGCCCAGGTGTTCACGCAATTACGATCCGCCGATGCACTAGCGTTTCCCTCGGTTCGCGATTTTGGGGCAGGCGTGGTTTTTGAGGCTCTCGCATGTGGCGCCGTACCTATCGTTGCGGACTTCGGAGGGCCAGGAGATATCGTGCATTCAGGTGTGGGATACAAGGTGCCTCTCACGAATGAGAGCGACTTTGTAGTGAAGATGGAAAACATCCTGATGGAACTAGCCCAGAATCGGGATCATTTGGAGCGGTTACGCCGGCAAGGTATGGTGTATGCCAGGGAGCGCCTAACCTGGGAGGCGAAAGCGCAGGACACTACCAGAGTCCTGCAATGGGTTCTCCGACGGGGTCCAAAGCCAGATTTTCTGCCGCCGAAGGCCTTAGCTGCAGGAATTGTCGCGTCGCAAAGAGATCCTGCTCCCTATGCCGGGAGCCCAGCGTAAGGGCATGCACGTACGTGGAGGAATCTGGTCAAAACGCGAGCTCTAACACCAAGGATCATGCAAACAATTAGCGTGAGGGAGGGGCCCTACGCTAAAGAGGTTGGGCTTCCCAGTTCACCGTTGCACCTCGATATCGGTCTGCTGACCGGCTGCAAGGACAGGCCTTATGTATTCGGGTTGGCGACGGCGCTCGCCTCCAAAGACGTGCATACGGATGTAATCGGCAGCGATGACATAGACAGCCCGGAACTGCACACTACCGCGAGTCTGCGTTTTCTTAATTTCTTTGGCAGCCATAACCCCGACGCTAGTTTCGCGGTGAGGTTGTCGAAGATACTTGTTTACTATGCCGCCCTGATCCGATACGTCGCGCGTTCCAGCCCGAAGATATTGCACATTTTGTGGAACAACAAGTTCGAACTCTTCGATCGCACGATTCTCATGCTGTACTACAAAACATTGGGGAAAAGAATTGCCTTCACCGCGCACAATGTGAATCAAGCGAAACGAGACGCAAAAGATTCGTGGCTCAATCGCGTCACGCTTAAAATTCAGTACCGGCTTTGTGACCACATTTTCGTTCACACACAAAAAATGAAAGACGAGCTTTGCCAGGAGTTTGCCGTGGCTGAAAAAGCGGTCACCGTGATCCCGTTTCCGATTAACAACGCCTCGCCCGACACGAAACTTACATCGGCGGAGGCGAAACGGCGCCTCGGTCTCAGGGATGACGAAAGGGCGATCCTATTCTTCGGAAGAGTCAGGCCCTACAAGGGCATGGAGTACCTGCTCGATGCTTTTCGTCTACTCTCGGGCAATAAGCAGGCGAATTATCGGTTGATCGTCGCCGGTGAACCAATCAAAGGATGCGAAGAGTACGTGCGGGAGATCCAAACCACGGTGAAAAGGGATTTTGATCAAGGGCAAGTCATGTTGAGGATGCAATTCATTCCGGACGACGAAGTGGAAGTGTACCTCAAAGCGGCCGATGTTCTGGTTCTTCCGTACAAAGAGATTTTCCAGAGCGGTGTACTCTTCCTGGCGTATGCCTTTGGCTTACCGGTGGTCGCGACTGACGTGGGATCTTTTCGGGAAGAAATTGTCGAGGGCCGCACGGGTTTTCTATGCCGGGCCGGGGATCCTGCGGAAATGGCAAGAGCCGTCGAGATGTACTTCAGCAGCGATCTCTTCAAAAATTTGGTCTTCCGCCGGCGGGAGATCAAGGAGTACGCGAACGCGACCCACTCGTGGCATGCAGTTGCGGAGCTGACCTGTAGCTCGTACGCGAAAATGTTGGGGAGGAGTCCCGCCGACTCCGATGCTTAAGAACGTAGAGTCCCTGTATAGGAAATCGAATTTTAGGACATCGATCAATGCGAGACAGTAGTGACAGTAGTGTTCGAACGTCGGAAAGAGTGCCTCGACCACTCATAGGAAGGGTCCTGCTATGAAACCACTGGTGTCGATTCTTATCCCCGCGTACAACGCGCAAGAGTGGATGGGCTATACATTGCAATCTGCAGTTGCGCAAACATGGCCGCGCAAAGAGATCATCGTGGTGGACGATGGGTCCACGGATGAGACCGCCGAAATCGCTCGGAGATTCGGATCGAGAGGTGTCACCGTTGTCTCTACGAAGAACGGTGGACTTTCGGCAGCCCTAAACTGCGCTTATCAGCATAGCCGAGGGGACTACCTCCAATTTCTGGATGCGGATGATCTTCTCGCACCCGACAAGATCGAGCGGCAGCTTGCGGCCCTCACAGTATCCGATAGCAAGCGAATCCTTCTCTCTTCGCCGTGGGCCCCGTTCTACTATCGGACGCGGCACGCCCACTTCGTTCGCAACTCAGTTTGGGAGGACCTTTCTCCCGCGGAGTGGCTCTTGAGGAAATTGGGCGAAAATCTCCACATGCAAAATGCAACCTGGCTGGTGAGCCGCGAATTGGCGGAAGCGGCGGGGCCCTGGGACGAAGATCTTCACTATGATCAAGATGGCGACTATTTTACTCGTGTACTCTTGGCGTCCGAGGGCACCCGATTCGTGCCTGAAACGGGAATTTTCTACAGGGTTACTGACACGAACCGAATTAGCTATATTGGCAACTCCGACAAGAAAAAAGAGTCGCTGCTTCGTTCGATGAAGTTACACATTCAGTATCTCCGTTCCCTGGAAGATAGTGAACGTGTTCGAAAGGCTTGCGTGACGTACTTGCGAAATTGGTATCACAATTTCTATCCGGAGAGGCCGGACCTTGCTGAGGAGCTGCAGAGAATGGCGGGGGAGCTTAATGGGCACCTGGAAGAACCTAGCCTGCGTTGGAAATAT
Source organism: uncultured Acidobacteriaceae bacterium (assembly GCA_963696275.1). Lineage (GTDB taxonomy): Bacteria > Acidobacteriota > Terriglobia > Terriglobales > Acidobacteriaceae > Acidiflorens. The sequence goes on from CAVOJQ010000004.1 coordinate 26,464, forward strand.
GCGTGGATGAAACCGATCTTCGGATGGAGAACCGCGAAGGCGGCTCAGAGGGTGCTTCCCCAGTTCAAGGCATCGTGCTTCAGGCGTTGGGACAAGGCAATGTATCGGTTAGAAATGCACCGCTCGCCAACCGCGATGCCACCGGCTTTGCAAGTCGCGCCAAAGGAGTAGCCCGACGTTTTCGAAGTTTGCTGAGCTGCCGGAAGCGCTGCCGGCATTCCGCTGTACGCTAGCCGCTATCGGAAGCGAGAATCTTCGCCATCGAGCCGGAAGTCTTTTTAGAATATTGGTCAACCAACGCTTATCTCTTCGCGGCCGGGGATCGGTTGCGCGGACGGCCATGGCCGAAGGGTCAGACGCCACTGCTTTTTGGAGGCTGGCGGGTGTACTTTCGAGTCTGGCGCTCAGTGCGTTGCATCGCTAGACTCTCCTTACGACGCAAAACGTCGTCGTCGGAGGCCAGAGGTAAATGAGACGCGATGGTTCGCATCTATTCCCCCTTATCTCGATATTCTTTTTGTTTTCTGTATTGTCGTATGGGCAGTCATGGTCCGGAATACTCTCGACCAGTCGCGCGATCGACTGGACAGGAGCAGGTTTACAGTCGATCTTCCCGGACGGCGAAACGGCTCCGAATCCTTGGACGCCGCCAACTAGAACACTCTGCACAACGGTTTCTACGCTCACGAATATTGTCAGTGTGATGTCCGGTTGTTCTGCGGGAACGTATGTGCTGTTGTCGGCTGGAACTTACACCCTCTCGTCAGCCCTCAACATCTACGGCGCTAATAACGTCACATTGCGCGGCGCCGGGCCGATGTCAACGACCATAAGCATGACTGGAGGTGCGGAGATTTCTCTCGGTGCGGCTTCTGGTGCAGCGTCGGCCACGCTTACCTCGGCACCTGGCAACTACACGGTTGGCACAACGTCCGTGGTCGTTACTACTAGTTCTCCCCCTTCGGTGGGTACGTTGGTTTGGTTTAATCAATGCGACACGGGATTCAACGGAAGTCCTTGTACAGGAACTGCGACCGACAACGGTGGTTTATTCATTTGCTCCTTCTACACCGCGTGTGATCTCAGCGGTGGAACGCCCAATACGAACGAGAGCCAACAACAGAACGCCGTCGTAACGTCTGTTACCAACAGCGGCGGCGGAACTTATACCATCGGTTTCACTCCCGGAATCTACATGCTGAATTGGGCTTATGCACAGAGCGCGACGTTGAACTGGCAGACCCAGAGCTATGTTGCTGTTGGCGTTGGACTAGAAGACATGACCATTACGTACCAAGCGGGGCAAAACCAGTACGTCGCTCTCAACAGCGCCTACGATTCATGGGTTAAGGGACTGCGGGTCATCGGAGGGGCAGCAAATGCCCCAATTAGTTTAAATCGCACAGTTCACTGTCTTGCCTTTAACAACTATATCTACGCGGAGACTCCCACATCAATTGGCAACGCCAACCAGCTTACGCTCGACCAGGGAAGTGATTCCACCGATCTGATTTTGAACAACATCATGACAGGCGGTTTGGCCATGGAAGGTGAAGGTTTGGACACGGGAGTTGTCATCGCCTACAACTACAACCGTGATTCGCAAACCACGTACTACCAGAATTCATCATTTCAGCACCACGGAGAGGCCAGTTTCATCCTGCACGAAGGCAATGAGTTCGGCATTTCGGAGGCCGATGATACTTGGGGAACGCATCATCTGGATACGTGGTTTCGCAATTATTTCTCTGGGTGGGACTCGCCTTACGTTACCGTCAATCCGAGGTCATTAGAGATTGATAACTACGCTCGGTTTGAGAACATCATTGGCAATGCCCTTGGCGGCTCCAAGTCCACTGCCTACCAAGGAACTTCTTCATCAGTAGGAAACATTTACGTAATTCCCACCAGCGACACCGTTGCAATGAACAGTATGATGCGTTGGGGCAACTGCGACACGGTTACCGGAACTTGCCGATTCGACAGTTCAGAAGTGCCGACCTCGCTCTCGGGAAATGCGGCCCCCTTTGTTAACTCCGTTCCATCAAGTCAAAATTTGCCTTGCTCCTTCTTTCTGGCAGGCTATACGTCCACAACATGCACGCCTCACCCGAACGGCGGTACTGGGCTTAGCTGGTGGAAAGTGTGCACAAACTGGACGACATTCCCCACCAGTTGCTCGGCAACCCAGACACAGCCGTTTCCGGTTGCAGGCCCGGATGTTACAGGCGGAGCATACGTCAATGGCACAGCGTATGACGTCCCGGCAGCAGTCGCATTCAACAATCTTCCCATCGACACTAGCTATCAGCAGTCCTACAGTATTACGGGTTCAAGTTGGTCAAGCGGCACTGAGACACTGACCGTCAGTGGACTGCCTAATGTCGCACACCTCATGGGTGGATTCCAGGTTATCGGAGTGTCGGCGTGTAACAGCGGGGCGGGTGCAGAATTCGTGATGACCGGCTCCACGTCCACGACTGTCAGTTACGCTCTGGCCTCAAACCCGGGAAACTGCGCTGGCGGAACAATGAAGTTCCCCGACGTGCGCCAGTTCGACGAGCGGGTGTACCAGAACGACCCTGGGGGAAATCCTCCCCAGGCCCCCACGGGCCTAACTGCCGCTGTTCAGTGATCGATCGTGGACACGAGAATACGCCGCTGGCCCGACATTCATTGGATTCTGTGGGGGAGCTGACCCATTGAGGGGGAATCGGCATGACCTTTGATATCGATTCTCATTCCTGCGTTTTCTCACGCCTAGGAGTGGATTGCTGACACGCTTCGCTCTGCAATTCCTCGCTGCTCGAGTCTTCCATTGCGGCAGAACCACCTGAACAGTTGCGGCCATTGTGTCGTAGCGCACTCTGCTCACAACGTACTCTGGCCACAACGTGGTTACTTTGCGACAGTATATTAGTGTGTTATGAAGAGCAGCATTGAATCACTCACGAGGAGATGAATGAAGAAAACTGCGTTTGTGACTGGTGCCGAGGGATTCATCGGCTCTCATATGGTTAGGTTTTTGGCGGCTGAAGGTTGGAACGTTATTGGCGGACACCGATTGCACGCCAATGCGGTTCCCAAGCTGAAAAACGTGAAGTTTGTTCAGTGCGATCTGACAAATGGTCAGCGTGTCGAAAGCCTTTTCCAGGAGTATAAGCCCACACACGTCTTCCATTTGGGAGCTCAGAGCCTCCCGACGGTCTCTTGGGCCGACCCGGTGGGCACTTTCGAATCGAACATCATGGGATCGCTGCACGTGTTTGAAGCGATCCGGCACAGAAGCGACGGCCCGATCGTGGTTTCGGCATGTTCGAGCGCGGAGTACGGGAACGTGCCTGTCTTCAGCCATTCCCGTAAGCGAAGAGCAGCCGCTTCATCCTCTGCATCCGTATGGAATCAGCAAAGTATGCTTGGACCTGCTGGCGCGCGAGTATTTCCTGGATTACCAGGTACCGGCAGTCAATATTCGCCTCTTCAATACGACAGGTCCGGGCAAAACCAATGACGCGCCATCGGATTTCGTGCGGCAGTTGGTCCGCATCAAAAAGGGTCTGCAGAAGCCCGTAATCGAAGTCGGGAACCTGAAGCCGCGCCGTGCTTTCCTCGACGTGAAGGACACCGTGCGCGGCTTTTACCTGGCTGCCATGAAGGGCCAACGCGGCGAGGCCTATAATCTTTGCGCGGCCAAGAACCTACGAAATAAGTGAGATCCTGCGATTCGCGATAGACTTATCCGGCTTGAAAGTGGAGGTTCGGCCCGTTGCGAGCCTGATGCGTCCCTCGGACGAGAAGATCATCTTCGGCAGCACAAAGAAAATCCGCAAAGCACACCGGTTGGAAGCCGATATTTTCGATTGAGGCAGACACTGACGTCAATGTTGGAATACTGGGATCGCGTGATGTAGGCGTCGGATGCTCTCGCAGCCGTTCAACAATTTCAATTCGGTGACAGGAAACGTGATGGACGAGTCAAGGCTGTTGTACTCGTGGGCGGCATGGGGACCCGTTTGCGCTCGGTGGTACCTTCCAAGCCCAAAGTCCTGGCATCGATCGGAGAGAGATCGTTCCTCGAATTGCTGGTGCGTCAACTGCGCTCGCAGGGAATTCGGCAGTTAGTGATGTGCACGGGATATCTTGCGGACCAGATCGAAAGCAAGTTTGGCGATGGCGAGGACTGGGATGTCTCGATCGAGTACTCGAGGGAAGAGATGCCAATGGGCACGGCTGGCGCCGTAAGACTGGCGCAGCGCCATCTCCATGGGATCTCCGAATTTCTGGTGCTTAACGGAGATTCGTTTCTCGAAATCGACTTCCGTGACTTGATGGCATTTCATCGAAGCGCATGATGGTGCAATCGCTAGTATGGCTGTCCTTCGCGTAGCGGACGCAAGTCGATATGGAACGGTGCACGTGGATAGCAGTGGCCGGGTCGGCGGCTTTGCGGAGAAGACGGGCAGCAATGCGCCGGGATTGGTGAATGGTGGAGTTTACGTTTTTACCCAGGCTGTTTTGCAATGTATTCCGGAAGGGCCTGCCAGCCTGGAAAGAGATGTATTTCCGCGGTTGCTCGATCAGGGAGTGTATGCCCAAGAGCAGCGCGGGTATGTTCATCGACATAGGCACTCCGGCGGACTATGCGCGCGCTCAGGAGCTTCTGCGGTTCTCTTGACGAGGCTAGGGGGCGCTCTAAACTGGCGGCTGACGTGGGGAAACGAATGACAAGTATCAGTGATTTCGAACGTCGAGTAAGTCGCTCCATCCAGGCGTCGATAGCTGTGAAGGAGCTTCTTCTCAAGAGCTACGGAAGTGGTATCGGTTGTGGCGAAGGTAAGCGAACTTTTGGTTGGAGCGCTCCAAAAAGGAAACAAGGTGCTTTTGTTTGGCAACGGTGGCAGCGCGGCGGATGCACAACATATTGCAGCGGAATTCGTGGGGCGGTTTGCGTTTGATCGTCCAGCTCTGCCGGCTCTGGCGCTCAATGTGAACACTTCTTGCATCACAGCGATCGGAAATGACTACGGCTTCGACCTGGTGTTCTCGCGACAGATTGAAGCTCTGGCTCGCAGTGGTGATGTGGCAATCGGTATCTCGACCAGTGGCCAATCTCCGAACGTAATTCGAGCGATGTCTACGGCGAAAAAAATGGGGCTGCACACAGTTGGACTGACAGGCTCCTCCGGAAAAGGGCTGAAGGATGCAGTGGAACACTGCATTTGTGTACCGTCGACCGAAACTCCCCGTATACAGGAATGTCACATTCTGATTGGGCACATCATTTCGGAATTGGTAGAGCAGACGATATTTCATGAAGAAGGCCGCGTTTCTCGATCGCGACGGAGTGATCAACCGCAAAGCTCCTGAAGGCCAATACGTGACTCGGTGGGAAGAGATGGAGTTTCTTCCCGGGGCAGGTGAGGCCATTCGATTGCTCAACGACGCAGGATTTTTCGTGGTTGTCGTCAGTAACCAGCGTTGTGTCGCCAAGGGGCTGATCAGTACCGACGAGTTGGAGTCTATCCACGCACGGATGCGCGGCGAGTTTCAGGTCGCTGGTGCGAGAATTGACGCGATCTATTACTGTCCACATGATGACCAGCCGCCGTGCGGCTGCCGTAAGCCCCAGCCAGGGATGCTGTTGGAGGCTGCTCGGACACACATGTCGAACTAGCCGCGTCATGGATGATCGGCGATTCCGAGCATGATGTGCAGGCAGGCCGAAATGCAGGATGCAACACGGCTCGGGTCATAGCGGATGGAGAAATCCGCCCATGGTTGCGCTGACCTGGTCGCGACATCACTACTTGATGCGACCCACAAAATCTTGCAAGTTCACTAGTTTCTGTTACTGGGAAGGTTGACAACATGGTGATCACAAGCACTCCACTGCGGATTTCATTCTTCGGCGGAGGTACTGACTATCCGGTGTGGTACCGCGAACACGGTGGCGCGGTGCTGGCTACCACCATTGATAAGTCCTGCTACATCACTTGCCGGTGGTTGCCGCCGTTCTTCGAGTATCACAGTCGTGTTTCGTATTCGAGAGTGGAGAATGTCAGCGCAAACGCCGCTATCGAGCATCCCTCGGTGCGTGGCTGTTTGCAATTTATGGGAATCGACGACGGTGTCGAGGTTCACCACGTCGCCGACTTGCCCGCGCGAACAGGGTTAGGGACGAGTTCTGCATTTACTGTCGGACTTCTCCACGGTCTATATGCACTAAGGAATCAGATGCGTGACAAGCATTCGCTTGCGATGGAAGCGATCAAGGTGGAGCAGGAGATTCTAGCGGAAGCAGTTGGGGCGCAAGATCAGGTCAGTGCCGCCTATGGGGGGTTTAACCGCATCAACTTCAACACCGACGGATCAGTTGACGTGAACCGGATACTGACTCCGGGAGACCGGTTGGCGGAACTAGAAGGTCACTTAGCACTCTATTTTACAGGGTTCTCGCGAATCGCTTCGGAAATAGCCCAAGAGCAACTGCGGCAGACGCCCAATAAGAAGCGAGAATTAGATACTATGCGCAGCCTGGTCGATGAGGCTGAGGCGATTATCATGGATCGTAATCGCCCGATAGCGGATTTTGGACGACTGTTACACGAAAGTTGGAGCATTAAGAGGACCCTGACGCAAAGAATCACGAACCCCGCCATCGACGAAATCTATGAAGCGGGTCTTAGCGCGGGAGCTTTAGGCGGAAAACTGCTGGGCGCGGGCGGGGGCGGCTTCATGGTATTTTTCGTGCCGCCGCAGCGGCGCGCAGCCTTGCGAGAGAGGCTAAAGAAGTTGCTCTGTATTCCATTCAAGTTTTCAACCAGGGGCAGTCACGTGGTTTTATACGAGCCGGAGAAAATGTATGACCAGTCGCTGGCGAGTGAACGGAATGTAATTTATGGCCAGGACGGCGAAAACAAACACGTCGTCGAGGTCTGACGTTAGAGCGTTTATAGAGAAAAATTGAGTCAAGTGAAGAAGAAAATTCTCATCGTAGTTGAAAACGCAGCCGTTCCTTTTGATACCCGAGTTTGGAAAGAAGCGTTATCCCTGCATGAGGCCGGATACGAAGTCACCGTGCTGTGCCCCAGGGCAAAGGGGGCTGAACTAGGACACGAGATGATCGAGGGCGTTCGCGTCTACCGGCACCCCATGCCGGAGGACGGGAATAGTGCTCTCGGGTACCTATGGGAATACGGCTGCGCGCTCTTTTGGGAGTTCTGGTACGTGTGGTGGATCTATCTGCGACACGGATTTCATATCATTCAGGGCTGCAATCCTCCTGACAATATTTTCTTAGTTGCCCTGCCGTTTAAGTTGTTCGGGGTCAAGTATATCTTCGATCACCACGATGCGATTCCGGAACTGTACTTATCAAAGTATAGCAAGCGGGGTCTTCTTTATAAGACGCAGGTCGTGCTAGAAAAGTTGACTTACCGCTTTAGTGATGTGGTAATGGCCACTAATGCTAGTTATAACGATCTTGCGGTAACCAGAGGGTGCATCGCTTCCGACAATGTGTTTGTTGTCCGCAATGGACCCGACCTGGAAACCTTCAAGACTGTTCCTCCGAGCCCTGCGCTGAAGTATGGAAAGACCTACCTCGTCGGTTACGTGGGAACATGAGCGATCAAGACGGCCTGGATATTCTCATAGAGGTGGCGCTGTACCTCAAGAAGAAGGGGCGGATTGATATCCATTTTACTTGCGTAGGAGGAGGTCCTGCACTAGCCAGTCTGCGCCAGATGGTGAAGGACAAGGATCTTGGGGACACGGTGAATTTTACGGGCAGGATTCCCGACCAACAGTTATTGGAGATTCTCTCCACTGCGGATGTTTGCGTGAACCCGGACAAGCCCTGCGAGATGAACAATATTTCTACGATGATCAAGATCATGGAATACATGGCTCTGGGCAAGCCCATCGTTCAATTCGATCTGCGTGAAGGCAGATTCAGCGCCCAGAACGCAGCGGTTATACGCAGACACGCAGAATCAAGTGGCCGATTTTGCCGCCAAGATCGTTTGGTTGCTCGACAATCCTGATGAGAGAAAAAAGATGGGTGAGTTTGGACGCAGACGGGTTGAGAAGGAGCTTGCCTGGGAGTATTCTGTCCCGAATCTTCTTGCAGCTTACGAGAGAGCTCTCAACAAAAGAGGTTGGCCGGAACGCCAGCCAGTGCGCCACGGTTGATCCGAACCGAATGAGCAATCCGAACGCAGCCCACAGTTTTTCACTCGAAAGACGTAAGAGGAATCGAGTGGAACTCCACACAACAGATCCTTGTTCGGACGGCCCCTGGGGCAAGCTGGTTGCCCGCCGTCCGAAGGCATCGGCATTCCACCATCGGCGTTCTGGTTATAGAAAATGAAAATCACCGTTGTTCTGTGTACATATAACCGGTGTCAGCTCCTGGCTGGGACTTTGGAGAGCGTCGCAGCGTCGATAGTGCCAACGTCCGTGGACTGGGAAGTTCTTATCGTGGATAACAACTCTTGTGATCAGACTCGAGAGGTGGCGGAAGACTTCTGTCGCCGATATCCAGGACGATTCCGCTATGTGTTCGAACCTCAACAGGGGCTCTCCTATGCCCGTAACGCCGGGATTCGGGAGAGCCAGAGTAAGATTCTAGCCTTCACGGACGACGACGTGACAGTTGAACCTGATTGGCTATGGAATCTGACTTCAGTCTTGCAGGCTGGAGAATGGGCCGGCGCGGGAGGGCCGATCAAGCCGGTGTGGCCGGGACCGCTTCCTGGCTGGCTGTCGACTGCTGATCCCGATACCATGGGACCATACGGGGAATTCAACTTGGGAACGGAGGCCGGGCCGCTCAGGCGTCCCCCCTACGGGGCAAACATGGCTTTTCGGAGAGAAGTGTTCGAAAAGTACGGCGATTTCCGAACGGACCTCGGTCGCTCTGGTGGTAACTTACAAGGCCGCGAGGACATTGAGTTCGCTAACCGGCTTCTGACCGCGGCTGAGCCGCTGCGGTACGAGCCTGGCGCTGTCCTACACCACAGAGTACAGAAGTGCCGTATGGCTAAGAAGTATGTACTCAGTTGGTGGTATTGGTATGGTCGCTCCGAGGTTGCGGAATTGGGGCCGCCTCGCGAAAAATGGCGCATCAAAGGGGTTCCGCTCTGTCTGTTCCGCAGGCTGGTGAGGTGGACGCTGCAATGGATGATTTCGATCGAAGCGCCGCGCCGCCTTTCCTGCCAACGTAACGTGTGGTACATAGCGGGCACCGCTGTGGCGTGCTACAAGTGGTCACGGCGCTCGAACCAGCAAGGAGCCGCGGCCGCCTGTGTCCCCGGGACGTATCCGGAACAGGGGTAGCAGCAAGTCGTTGTGCGAGGTAAGTTCGGGACGTAGCTTCCTGCAAGGAAATAATTGGGTTCGAAAACCATGCCGTTCAAGGGGGCGCAAAACCGGCCAAAGATCTTATTTGTAACGTCCCATTGGCCCTTGGCGCCAGCCTATGGCGCGCAGCAGCGCGTGCTGAATATTGGAAGGCTGCTCCGCCGTTTTGGGGATGTATCTTTCGTGATTGTCCCCACCGAGGTTGAAGACGAAGAAACGGTGCGCAAGACCAAGAGCGAATTCGAGGTCTGCAGGGTCATCCGCCCTTTGTTAGTCGCGCCGGACAAGTCTTTCGGTCAATTCCACCAAAGGTTCCGACACGAGTTTGATCCGACGTACATGGCGACCGACCCGTATGCAGTTAGCGAGCTTGACCGTGCAGGGCTGCAAGAGCTGATTCAAGAGCACGACGTTGTATGGGTGCACACCATCAGGACCGCCAACTGGTTTCGAATCTACCGATGGCCCCGTTCCGTGTTAGACGTTGATGATCTTCCTAGCAGCACAGAGCAGTCCGCGGCACGCTCAGATGGCAGTGCGGCCAGCCGCCTGCTCAATCTCCGAAGGGCCTGGATTTGGCGGAGGCGAGAGCGGACCTTGCGAGAGCGATTCGACGTTTTGACTGTATGCAGTGAAGAAGACCGACGATACCTAGGCATGAAAGAACGTATCCATGTCATCCCAAATGGTTCTAATCCCACGGCAGTGCGCCCTCGCGGTTCCGCGGAAGTCCCAATTATTGGTTTCATCGGGAATTGCGAATTTGCACCCAATGAGGATGGGGCCAAGTGGTTCATCCGTGATGTGTGGCCTATGGTCAAACGCGAATTCCCGCGCGCGCAGCTTCGGTTGGTTGGCCGCGGAAGCGAAGGTCATTTGAAGAGACTCGGTCCCGACATCATAGGACTGGGTTGGCTAGAGGATCCGGGAGACGAAATTGCTACTTGGTCGGCCATGATTGTTCCCATCAAAGTGGGTAGCGGCACACGGGTAAAAGTGGCGGAAGGATTCGCCAGGAGATGCCCAGTCGTGGCAACCGCCATCGGTGTTTTTGGATATGACGTGCACGATGGAAAGGAGTTTCTCTTGGCGGATCGCGCCGACGATTTTGCCTCTGCCTGCATTCGGCTGCTGAGGAGCTCCGACCTGCGAGAAGCCCTTTCACAGAGAGCCTACGAGCGCTTTCTGGAGCGGTGGACATGGGACTCATTCGAGGGTGCCGTCGGCACGGCGGTTCAGCAATGCCTTGCGAGAAACAATCGTACGAACGTGACTAAGCTGTCTTTGCGCGCGCCCCAAGGTTTTGATGAGTGGACGTTGAAATAGCCAGTAAAGACTTAATGGTTTCCCTTGCAAGTACATCGGTTGCCTCCAATCTGAACCGACCGGAACTCCGGCCTCCCGACGCGTTTCCTGCCAGCGGCATGGTAGTCAACAATGCACAAAACAACATACGGGTTGTAGATCCGCTCGCGGACAGTCGATGGGATGAACTGGTAGCGAAGCACCCGAAAGCGTCACCGTTTCATAAACGCGGCTGGCTCAGAGCGCTGCAACTAACGTACGGATACGATCCGTTCGTGGTTACGAGCGCGGCTCCGGGTAAACCGATGAAAGACGGGATGGTGTTCTGTCGAGTATCCAGTTGGGTGACTGGGGCGCGTGCCGTATCCTTACCGTTTGCTGACCATTGTGAACCGTTAGCTAGCAGTGCCGGGGAAGTGGCAGGATTCTCGGAATGGTTGCAAGCAGAGCGGGAGTTCCAGCGGTGGAAGTACGTTGAGTTCCGCTCGTTGGGGCTGTTTGAGCAGGTTAGTTCGGGTCCCCAGCCGAGTTCTTCCTACTGCTTCCATGAGCTCGACATCCAGCCAAGCGTCGAAGATATTTTTCGCAGGATGCACCGCGATTGCATCCAGAGGAAGATTCGGCGTGCCGAAAGGGAAAGGCTCGCTTATGAAGTGGGCCGCTCTTCTGAGTTATTGGATGCGTTCTACCGATTGTTATTGATCACCCGGAGGCGGCTGGGAATACTTCCACAGCCACTCAGCTGGTTTCGGAACCTTTTCGAATGCATGGGCGACGACCTGCAAATCCGGGTGGCTCGGAAAGACGGCAGGCCCATCGCGTCGGTGCTAACGTTGAGTCATCGACGATCCGTGGTCTACAAGTACGGGTGTTCAGACGATAGATTTCACAACCTCGGTGGCATGCCGTTTCTGTTTTGGAGACTGATCGAGGAGAGCAAGGCGTGGGGAGCGGAAAGGATTGACTTTGGTCGCTCAGATCTCCAGGGCAAAGGGCTCATCACTTTCAAAGACAGACTCGGCGCCAGCAAACATACTCTAACGTACTACCGATATCCTAGCTGCAAAAAGCGAGCGGCCAAGAAGTGGTATTTGGAGACCGCGCGGAAAATCGCCTCGCTCTTGCCGGACGCGATCTGTGGCACTGCCGGGCGAATTCTGTACCGGCATGTAGGCTGAAGGCGGAGCTCGCTGTCGGACTGCTGGCAACTAATGGATCAAGAAAATCACGGCACGGACTACAAAAGAACGGCAGGCATAGTATGCCTTTGCGTTTTGGCAATCATCCTGACAGCCGGATTGTGGCCGTTTCACGTTCCTTCCAACCAAGTGAAGTGGCTCGAGAGCGGGAACGGGCTTGGGTTCGGACGTCATGGGAGTGTAGTCAGTTCCACGGCTTTTGGAGGTGGCGACGCAGCTGGTGCTTCAGGGACGCTGGAAATCTGGCTGGAGCCCAGCAGCAGTGAGAGCAGCAGCACAATACTTTCCTTTGATGAATCGGCCCATCCGGGAGTGCCGTTTTCACTGCATCAAGAGGGAGATGCGCTCGGTATTCGCCGAAATAACGTAGATCAAGAAGGTATTTCCAGAACGGCACTGTTCTACGTACGTGGAGTGTTCGAGGAGAGGAAGCCCATCTTCGTGACGATAGCCTTGGGTAGTCGCGAAGTATTCGTTTATATAAATGGAGCTCTGAAAATCGTATTCCCACACTCAGAAGCCTGGAACGACTTAACCGGGCGCCTGGTGCTTGCTAACTCTCCGACTATCAACAATAGCTGGTCGGGGAAGATCTTCGGGCTCGCGATTTATCGGCAGCGGCTGACCGGTTCGCAAATTGTTACGGACTATACAAGGTGGATTGGAAGGCAGACGCTGGTAGAGGCGAAAGAGGGAAGCGCATCTGCGTTGTATTTGTTCGATGAACATGGTGGGGCGGTAGTGCACAATGGACTTGGTCCAGGGGAGGACCTGGCCATCCCGAAGCGTTATTTTATTTTGCACCCCGGATTTATGCGTACACCGTGGAAGGAATATCACTCTTCGTGGAGCTACTGGCAGGACATCGGCGTGAATATTGCAGGGTTTGTACCTTTCGGCCTGTGTGTTTTTGCCTACTTCTCATTGACAGGAGCGATCAAGCATCCCGGAGCAACAACGGTTGCCGTTGGGCTGCTTACGAGCCTTACGATCGAAGTCCTGCAAGCATTTCTACCAACGCGCACCTCCGGCATGACAGACCTGATTACGAATACACTCGGGACAGCAATCGGGGTGATAATCTCCCGGTGTTTTATCGTAGAGACGCTGTTAACGACCTCCGTGGCCATTGGCAAGGCGAACTTGCGTCGGTTGATTCCGCCGGACAGGAACAGTCTCGCAGCCCAGCCCCTGAACCCAGCCGGCACAAAACCCACGTCGGGATAAGGATGCACCGCGAATGAGTCAATTGATAATCGAAGCCGGCCGGACGGAGAGGCAGTATTGGCGGGATCTTTGGCGCTACCGGGAATTGTTTTACTTCCTCGCGTGGCGCGATCTGCTGGTGCGCTACAAGCAGACCCTGGTGGGGGTGGGCTGGTCGCTCATCCGGCCGCTCCTGACCATGGCTGTGCTTACGGTGGTTTTCGGAAAGCTGGGCAAAATGCCTTCGGGAGGGGTGCCGTATCCGCTGCTGGTTTTTTGCGGGATGCTGCCTTGGCAGTTTTTTTCCACCGCGATGTCTGAAAGCGGCAACAGCCTGGTATCGAACTCCAACCTGATTTCCAAAGTATATTTTCCGCGGCTGGTCATTATTGTCAGCAGCGTCATGACCAGTTTTGTGGACTTCCTGATTTCCGCGGCTTTCCTTGTTGTTTTAATGATCTGGTACCGTTACGCTCCTCCTCCGGCGGTGTTGTTTCTGCCATTTTTTGTGCTGCTGGCATTCGGCGCTTCGCTCGGAGTCGGTTTGTGGATCGCCGCTCTCATGGTCGAATATCGCGATTTCCGTTTTATTGTCCCGTTTATGGTCCAGTTTGGACTGTATATCTCGCCAGTCGGATTTCAGAGCAGCGTCGTTCCCGAGCGGTTTCGCCTGCTCTACGCGCTCAATCCGATGGTGGGGGTGATCGACGGTTTTCGCTGGTGTTTGTTGGGCAGCACAGAAGTATTTACTGGCCCGGTCTTGTGGTCGCTGTGATTGATGTGATCATCTTGGTTGCGTCGGGCATCTGGTATTTCAGGAAGACCGAGCAAACCTTTGCTGATGTGATTTGAGCGAGACCGACGGCGTCCTCGACAACTTCTGCCATGTCCAGATCCCGCAATCACGATTGAAAATCTCGGCAAACGGTACACCATTGGACATCAACGCGCCAACGGTGATGGCATGCGTCATGCTATCGAGAACGCGATGCGCTCGCCGCTCGCCTGGCTTCGGTCGCAGTCGGCAGAAGAAGCTGCAACAGGTGGATTTCTGGGCATTGAAGGAGGTTTCTCTTCAAATCCAAAAGGGCGAGGTGGTCGGCATCATCGGCCGCAACGGCGCGGGGAAGAGCACGTTGTTGAAAATCCTGAGCCGGATTACCGTTCCTACCGAGGGACGAATCCGCATCAATGGCCGGACCGCCAGCCTCCTCGAGGTCGGCACCGGATTTCATCAGGAACTGACGGGGCGGGAAAACATTTTCCTTAACGGCGCCATCCTCGGTATGACCCGCGACCGAGATCATCCGCAAATTCGACGAGATCGTCGAGTTCTCGGGAGTGGAAGAGTTTCTCGACACGCCCGTCAAGCGCTACTCATCCGGCATGTATGTCCGCCTGGCTTTTGCGGTGGCCGCTCACCTTGAACCGGAAATTCTGATCGTCGATGAGGTGCTTGCAGTCGGCGACGCCGCCTTCCAAAAAAAATGCCTCGGGAAGATGGGCAGCTTTGCCCAGAGCGGAAGGACGGTGTTGTTCGTCAGCCACAATATGGAGGCCGTCCGGAGCTTATGCCAAAGAGTGTATCTGGATGAAAGATGGACGACTGCATAAAGACGGAAAGGCGGATGAAATCGTCGATGACTATTTCGACAGCGTCTCCAATGAACAATCTTTCTCCTGCACGAATCCGGATTACGGGCTGACCATCCAGAAGGTCGTGTTAAAAGACGAACGAGGGAACGAAACCAGCCAGTTTCGTCCCGGCGATGATTTGATCGTAGAGATATCGTACGACGCGCAAAAATGCATTGAGAAACCAATCGTAGCGTTGGGAGTTTTGGGAGTTAACGGCTCGTGTTTCACTTCCAACATGTTACTGGACGGACATCGGCCCGACTTTTTGACGGGTGCCGGGCAGATAACGTGCATATTTAAATCGATTCCCTTGCTGCCACAAAATTACACGGTCAAAATGATCATCCGGGCAGCGAACGTAAAAGATTTGATCATCAATTATCAGGAGGTGGCAGGTTTCAACGTGGTCGGAGATCTTGCCGAATACGGTTACAAAGGGGAGTTTCTGACATTCGCGCGCCACTCGACTCCCGTGGTTGTGCCCTATGAATGGCGGTTGCCCGATGGCACCGTCGCGGCGGTAACGTTGAACCGGCCAAGCGCGCTTGTGGCCGGGTCGCGCACCTGAAGTTCGACGATCTCGGCAACAGTCTGCTTTGTATGAACTCGGCCATCGATAACAATCCTGGAAATATGCCGTTCGCAGCCAGCACACTGGTCGAAAGGCTGCCCCCGATGACGCGCCCCGGCCGCACGAAATTGTTTTTTGTAGGCGATAATCGAGGCAGCGCGAACTGGGGTCGCGGTGCGAGTATTGCGCTGAGTCAGCTGTTATCAAGCTACTTCGAGATCAGCGGCCGGGTTCCCTGTGACCTTTTCGACTTGTCCACTTCCGAGGCTGGCTACGTTGGTACCTGCCTGCCGCCGAGGTATTACCATTTCTTTCGGTACTTGTTGCGCAGACAGCGGCGCCGGCCATTTGCCTGGTACATCAAGATGGAGCGACTGTTGGGCGCGAAGGATTTTATTGCTGAAGATCCCGCTGAGAGCGTCGACAACTTGCTGGCCCACAGGCACCGGCATCCGGCGCTCGCCCAGATCTACGATCAGGCGACCGAAGCCGATCTGATTATCCTCGATGGCGATGGGGACATTATTTTTTCAACGCCGCCGCGGCGCACGACTCTTTTCCTGCTGGCGATGATCGAGCTGGGCATTCGACTGAAGAAGCCGGTGTTTTTGGTGAATTCGATGATTTCGGATTGTCCGTTGACGGGAAGAAACAACGCGACGCTGGCGGCAGCGAAGCAACTTCTTCCGCAATGCCGGGCGGTATGTTTGCGCGATCCTGAATCGCTGGAGTACGTGCAAAAGGAAATGCCGGGGACAAATTCCAGCCTTATTCCTGATTCGCTGTTTACGTGGTCTTCACTCTATGCAAACGGCAGTTCCCAGCCGCCACTCAACGGCGATTTCATGCTGCCTCATCCGGAAAGGGACGAGTATTGGGGCAAGCTTGATTTTTCTCACCCGTACATCTGCATCGGAGGAGGGGCCTTAGCCAGCAATCAACCTGAGAGGTCGGTGCAATGCTATTCCCGTCTGGTCGATGCGGTAAGACAACTGGGATATCGTGTCTATCTGACGGAGAACGATGTTGCCAGATTCGTTTCTGCAGCGAGTTGCGAAGGAAAAAAATGTTGGCATCATTCCCGCCGATGCGCCGATCCTCATGTGCGGGGCCGTGTTGGCCCATGCCCGGCTATTCATATCTGGACGCTATCATCCTTCGATCTTCGCTTCGCTCGGAGGTACTCCGTGTATCTTTCTGGCTTCTCATGCTCACAAAATGGGAAGCCTCTCTCGAGTTCTGGAATATGATGTCCATCTGCAATTCAATGCTTTCCCGGACAATTTCGAAATCGCGGGAATTGTGTCGACAGCGAGGGACTACCTTGATCAGGGCGAGGGTCTGAGAGAAAAGATCAGACAAGTGGCAAAATTGCGTTCCGATGAAGCGGTGCAACTGCCCGCGTTTCTGGTGCGGCAAATGAATGGCTAACCACTCTGAAGCTCGGCCCGTTTCACAAACTCATTCAAGCTTGGATGAAATCATTGTCATCGGCGGCGGCGGACACGCGAAAGTTGTGATCAGTATTCTTCGGAAGCGGGGCGACAACGTTGTCGGTTATACCGATCTGCTGAATCATGGTGTAATACTCGGGATTCCCTATCTTGGATCAGACAGCGAGCTCGTTGCTCTTGCAGTCGGGGCGAGAAAGCTTTCCGCCGTACTCGCAGTGGGTCAGGTTGGTCTGGGGCAGGCGAGATACGAAGTGAGGACGCGATTGCAGTCACTGTCGCCGTCCCTGTCGTTTCCCCTGATCGTCTCGCCGGATGCCGTTGTCAACGAGGGAGTATCCGGTGGGGAGGGCGCGGTGGTGATGGACGGTGTAGTCGTCAACACCGGGGCCATCATCGGCCGTGGTGCGATCGTGAATACGAACAGTACAATCGAGCACGATGTCGTGCTGGAAGACTGGGTGCATGTCGCGCCCGGGGCTACGATTTCCGGAGGCGTCGCGGTGGGACGTTTCTCGATGATTGGCGCCGGGGCAACGGTGATTGAAGGAATCAAGATCGCGCCCGGCTGCATGGTGGGAGCGGGAGCGACCGTCGTGAACGATCTAACGGAACCGGGAGTTTATGTGGGCAGCCCGGCCCGACGCATTCAATAGAAATCTCGTGTCACACGTTTTCGTCATCGCCGAAGCGGGGGTAAACCACAACGGATCGCTCGATCTCGCCCTGCAGTTGGCGGACGCGGCGAAAACGAGCGGCGCGGATGCGGTCAAGTTTCAGACATTCAGGGCTGAGCTGCTCGTCACTCGCTCCGCACACAAGGCGCCTTATCAGGAGCGCACCACAACAAGCGCGGAATCGCAATTCGAAATGTTGCAGCGACTCGAATTGGATGCCACGGCTCATCGACGCCTCATCGACCATTGCCGGAAAATCGGAATCCAGTTCCTGTCGAGTCCTTTCGATATGCAAAGCGCGGACTTGCTCGCAACGATGGGCGTGCCGCTGTACAAAGTGCCGTCGGGTGAGATTACTAACCTGCCTTTCCTGCAGCATTTGGCCAGCAAGGGGCGGCCATTGATTCTGTCAACTGGCATGTCGACGCTCGGCGAAGTGGAAGAGGCCGTGCATGTCTTGCAGGAGGCGGGAGCGTCACAAGTGACCCTGTTGCACTGCGTGACTGAGTATCCTGCGCCGTATGCGGAGGTTAACCTTCGCGCCATGCTGACACTCAAGGCCGCCTTTGGCTTGCCGGTAGGTTACTCGGACCACACCCCTGGCATCGAAATTGCCATTGCGGCGGCGGCCTTGGGCGCAGAGGTCATTGAAAAGCATTTCACGCTGGATCGTTCGCTTCCGGGCCCGGACCATGCAGCTTCTCTTGAACCGGCGGAACTTCAACAGATGGTGACGGCAATTCGTCATGTCGAGGTCGCGCTGGGCACCGGAATCAAGGCTCCAGCCCGGTGTGAACTGCCTAACATTTCAGTTGCCCGCAAGAGCGTGGTGGCGGCCCGCTCTCTGGCCGCGGGACACCAGCTTGCAGATGGAGACTTAGACATCAAGCGTCCTGGAAACGGGCTCGCTCCAAAGCTTCTCCCGACCTTAATCGGGCGCACTCTTCGAGCCGGCCTCGTTAAAGACGAAATCATCCGTTGGGATCATCTGGCGTGAGCGATTCAAGATCTGTGCGCTGAAAATCGCGAGGCGGATTTGAACTCTTCTGCGGACTATTAAAGGCCATCCAGTCGAAACATGGTGACGCTTATGAGTAACGGAAACCACTTACGACCACTGAGGCCCCTTAGCATCTACTTAGGGGACCTGACATACACCACGCTGTCTCTTGCCACCGATGCGTTTCCCCTCAACATCGGATTCATCGCGGCCTATGCCGCGAAAGTCTTCGGAAGCGAGATCGATCTAAGACTGTTCAAATATGTCGACGATCTGGAACAGGCCATCCATGAGAAGCCACCCGACATCCTGGGCCTGAGCAACTACCCATGGAATTTCAATCTGGGGTTGGAGTTTTTCAGGATGACCCGGGCGCTTTCGCCTCAGACGATCTGCGTGATGGGCGGTCCGAATATACCTCTTGAAGATGAGGCGCGCACCCAGTTCGTCAAACGCAATCCGCTGATCGATTTCTACGCCTACCTGGAAGGTGAAGAAGCATTCGCCGCGCTGGTGGCTCGCGCGCATTGAGACCGGCCTCGACCGAGAGAAGATGAAATCGGCCCCGATCGATGGGTTCATTCACCGCATCAGCGATACCGAAGTCATGAAGGGGACCATGCTTTCCCGGCGGCGAAACCTCGACGAAATCCCATCTCCCTACCTCACTGGGCACATGGACAAGTTCTTCGACGGTAAGCTCTCCCCGATGATGGAAACCAACCGCGGCTGTCCGTTCTCCTGCACCTTTTGCCACGAGGGAAACCAGCTTATTTCGAAGGTGAACCACTTCAGTATCGAACGCGTGAAGGCAGAACTGGACTACATTGCGGCCGCCGTTCAGAGAGCCCCCATCCTGATTTCGAATCTGACGTTCGCCGATCCGAATTTTGCGATGTACGAGCGGGACTATGAAATCGTCGAGCACATCGAGAAGATTCAACAAAGGCAGAATTGGCCGCGCTCGATTTTCGCCTCGACCGGCAAGAATAAGAAAGAGCGCATCGCCAAAGCGCTTCGAAAACTGAATGGCTCCATGTCGATGTGGATGTCGGTCCAGTCGATGGACCCGGTTGTGCTCAAGGAAATTCAGCGCGACAACATCAGCACTTCGCAGATGATGGCCTTGGCGAGCGTTTATCAGGAACTCGGCCTGCCGACCTTCTCGGAACTTATCCTGGGCCTGCCTGGTGATTCCTATGAACGGCACATCAAATCGCTCTCGGACGTTGTAGAGGCCGGAATCGACGTCATCGAGACCTATACCTGCATGTTGCTGAACGGCACGGAGCTCAATACGGCCTTCAGCCGGGCGACCCACAAGATCGGCTCGCATTTCCGCATCTTGCCGCGCGACTTCGCGAAGCTCGGGAACGGGCGCATCGCAGTCGAGATCGAAGAGGTCGTCAGTTCCACGAGCACCATGTCATTTGAGGACTATAAGGAGGCCAGAAAACTGCACCTGATGGTCGCGGTTGTCTATAACGGCGGCGGCTTCAGCCCGCTGCTGAGGCTATTGCGGCAAAAGAAGAGTTTCCATCATCGGATTGCTCCAGAGACATGGTGGCGGACATCAGGTCGGCGCCAGCCTCCGTGCAGGCGATCTTCAATTCGTTTGTCCGGCTGACAAAAGAAGAGCTGTGGGACTCTGAAGAGGAGCTTCGCGCGTATGTGTATGCGGACAACAATTACGAGAAGCTACTCAAAGGTGAAATCGGCATCAACCTGATTCAAACCCACACGGCCATGAGCCTGGCGGTGATGGACGATTGGGTTAAGTATGTCTTTCAGACGGCCAACGCACATGCTCGGCGACGACATCCGACAATGAAGCCGAGATGCCGGCAATCTTTGCCGATATCCAGGCCTTCTGCGCAGGGCGCGTGCACAATATTTGGGGAAGCGACCGCAATGAGGATCAATCCCTGCGTCTTATTGCGTTACGATGTCGCCAGCTGGATGCGGAGCCCGCTCTCCACGCCGCTCTCCGAGTACAAGTTCACGCAGCCCGGTATCGATATCAGTTTGGCTTTCCCGAGGCCAAGAAGGAGGAGATGGCTGCGCAGATCAAGCGTTACGGCACCACGACCACGGGAATCGGGCGGATCATGGCGCAAATGGGTCGCGACCGGATCTGGCGCGAACCTGAGGTTGTCCGAACCGCTGCTGAGCGCTCCGAGCGCAACCGGAGCTTCAGATGTGCCAAGATCGATTAGCGTGAACCGGCGTAAGATCTGCGTGGTGACAACCAGCCGGGCTGAATTCGGGTTGCTCCGCGGACTCCTGCAGTCGCATCCGGGCCGATCTGCTCTCCGGCTTCAGGTGATCGCCTCCGGGCATGCATCTGGCTCCCGGAGTTCGGGCTGACGGTGCGGGAGATTGAGGCGGAAGGCGTCAAGATTGACCGGAAGATCGACATGCATCTCACGGGCGAGTCCGGAGCTAGCCAACGCCAAATCGATCGGCACTGGGCTTGGACGGCTTCGCCGAAGCGCTTATGGAGCTGAAGCCTGAAATCGTGGTCCTGCTGGGCGACCGGTTCGAATTGTTCGCCCCCGCGATCGCCGCGTTGATGCTGCGGATTCCGATCGCGCACATTCACGGAGGCGAACGCAAGCGAGGGCGCCATCGACGAATCCGTGCGCCACGCCATCACAAAGATGGCTTCGCTTCATTTTGCCGCGACTGAAGTCCTATCGCCGGCGCATCATCCAGATGGGAGAATCTCCCGATCGCGTATTCAATTTCGGCGCTCCCGGGACTCGACCAGATTTACAGGTCACGCTGCTACTGACGCGGCGCCAACTGGAACAGGAACTCGGACTCTCGCCTCAAAGATCCCAGCTGCCCTCGTCACTTATCATCCCGCCACCCGGGATTCGAGGCAGCGTCGAAGCCCAGGTCCGGCAGCCTGCTGGCCGCAATCAAGGCAAGCAGGCTTCAACGCCGTGTTCACCATGGCCAATGCAGACGCAGAAGGCGCCCGCATCAATGAACTGTTACAGCGCGCGTGTGCGCGCAGAATCCCGGACAGCTTCAAATGGATTCCTCATCTGGGGCATCGCCGCTACCTGAGTTGCCTGAAGCACTTTGCGGTGATGGTGGGAAACTCTTCCAGCGGATTGACGGAAGCCCCTTCCTTTCGACTGCCCGTGGTGAATATTGGTGATCGGCAGCGGGGCCGGGTCCGGGCCGCAAACGTAATCGATGTTCCCTGCTCCCGGGCTGCGATTCTAAAGGGAATCAAGCGGGCGATCTCCCCGCGTTTTCGTGCTTCGCTGCGCGGCATGCGCAATCCGTATGACCGCTTTCACGACGGGCGTGCCAGTGAACGAATCAAGGATGTTCTGAAAAACGTATGTCTTTCCGACAACTTGCTAAAGAAGAGCTTTCACGATTTGCCATAGCCATCGAATCCAGAAGATCTGCCGGCAGCCGACTCAACCAGTCTGCCGGGAAC
Source organism: uncultured Acidobacteriaceae bacterium (assembly GCA_963696275.1). GTDB lineage: Bacteria > Acidobacteriota > Terriglobia > Terriglobales > Acidobacteriaceae > Acidiflorens. The sequence goes on from CAVOJQ010000004.1 coordinate 48,334, forward strand.
TCCCGAGACAATTCCGATGAATGACAATGTTGAGCCGTTTCTCGTGCCCCAGACGCATACCATCCGGCAGGCCATGGAGCAGTTGGAGAAGACAGAAGAGAAGATTGTCTTCGTGGTCGACGCGGAGTCGCGGCTGATCGGCTCACTGACAGACGGCGACATTCGCCGTTGGATCCTGTCCGACGGCGACCTGAAGGCGCAGGTGTTTCGCGTCTGTAACCGCAAACCCTACGTAGCGGAAGAGGGGTTTGTGACGGAGCAGGTCCGCGCCGAAATGCTCAACGGCAATCTCGGCTGCGTTCCAGTGGTCAATCCGTCCCGGGAAATAGTGCGGCTATTGTTCTGGAAGGAGATGTTTCAAGGCGGGGTGGCAGTCAAGCCAAAGCGCCGCCTCAGTCTGCCGGTCGTGATCATGGCCGGGGGCCAGGGAACCCGGCTCGCGCCTTTCACCAATGTTCTTCCCAAGCCACTAATCCCCGTCGGTGACCGGACGGTAATCGAAATCATCATCGATCAGTTTCTGCCGTACGGCCTGGACCATTTTCACCTCTCGGTCAACTACAAGTCCAAAATCCTCAAATCTTTTTTTGAAGAGCTGGCGCCAAGCTACTCCGTGGCCTACCTGGAGGAGAAGGAGCCGCTCGGCACGGCCGGCGGTCTCCGGGCGCTTTATTCGCCGACGCCGGAACACTTGATCGTCACCAATTGCGACATCGTGATCCAGGCGGACTATGCCGAGCTGGTGTCATTTCATACGGACAACAATTACGATCTTACCCTGGTTGCGTCCCTTAAGGACTATCACATTCCCTACGGAGTGTGCGAACTGGAAAATGGTGGCAGTCTGGCCCGCATCACGGAAAAGCCGCAATATAGCTTTCTGGTGAACACCGGAATGTATGTGGTCCGCCGCGACCGGCTCGGTTTGATCCCGGAGCAAACGCGGTGCGACATGACCGATTTCATCGAGCAGATCAAGAAGGCAGGCGGGCGCATCGGCGTCTTCCCGATCGGCGAGAATGCCTGGATCGACACCGGGGAGTGGACTGAATACCGCAAGGCGCTCGACAGCCTCGGCTGGCTGGGCGCGCGGGCGACTGTGGAATGAGAGAGTCGGTCGCGCCGCAATCTCATGCTGAACGGAAAGCGAGTCATCGCGGTCAGTTCCCGCGCGGGGCGGAAGCAAATCGGTGCCCGGGAAAAACATCCGAGCCGCTGGGAGGCAAGCCGCTGCTCGCCTGGTCGATTGAAGTTGCGAGGCAGGTGAGCGAGATCGACCGCATCATTGTTTCGACCGACGATCGCCCAGATTGCCTCGGTGGGCCGGGCCTATGGCGCCGAAGTGTACGCGCGCCCGGCGCATCTTGCGACTGACGAGGCCCTGGTGATCGACGCCCTGAAGGATCTTCTCCAGACGCTTGCGAGCGGAGGTCAAGACGCCCGAATGGGTCGTTCTTGCTGGAACCAACCTGCCCTCTGCGCACGGCAGACGATGTGCGCGATTGCCTGAAGCTCGTCGCGAAGGCGGCTACGATTCGGTCGCCACTTTCAAGGATGCCGAATTGAATCCGCACCGGGCGTGGCGGATCGTCGATGGCGTTCCGGAAGTGTTCATTCCCGGCGCTGTTCCATGGCTGCCCCGGCAAAAGCTGCCCAAGGCTTACCAGTTGAACGGCGCGGTCTATGTTTTCCGCGCAAGTTTACTTGCGCAGGAAGCGCAGTCTTTGTTGGTGGGAAAGCTGGGCGCGGTCGTGATGCCCCGGGACCGATCGCAAGACATCGATGATAGCATCGACTTCACCATCGTTGAGGCGTTATTGGAAAAATCCAGCCCATGAATAAAACCTTACACGAATTGCTTCCCTGAAAGGGAGAACTGCGGTCGTTACCGGCGGCGCTGGCTATCTGGGCACCGCCATCTGCGAGACACTCGCCGAATTGGGCGCCAACCTGGTTATCGCCAGCCGCGACCGGGCAAAATGCGAGAAAAAATGTGAGGAGATGATCGCAGTTGGCCGGGGGCTCAATCAAAGCAGTTGCTCTGGAACTCGATCTGTTGAAGAAGAATTCCGCTACCGAGTTTTTCACGCAGGTGCATGAGCACTTCCACGCCATCGACATCCTCGTGAACAACGCGTGGTCCGGCAAGAAGAACTCCTGGGAGTCCATCACCGAGGAAGATTGGGAATACGACATCAACATGAGTCTGAACTCGGTCTTCCGTATGACCAAGGCGGCTTTCCCGGATCTGAAAGCCACGCGGGGAGTGATCCTCAATATTGCCTCGATGTACGGCCACATTGGACCGGACTACCGGATCTACGATGGCAAGGAGTTTGCGAATCCGCCGAGCTACGGTGCGGCCAAAGCCGGAGTCATTCAGTTCACCAAGTACCTCGCCAGCTTCCTGTCGCCCCATGGCATTCGCGTGAATGCGCTCAGTCCCGGCGCCTTTCCGCACCCGCCGACGCAGAAACATACAGGAATTCATGGAAAGGCTCGGCTCGAAGAATCCGATGAACCGCATTGGCCAGCCCGAGGAACTCAAGGGCGCGGTTGCGTTGCTCTGCTCCGATGCCGGCAGTTACATCACCGGACAAGAACATCTGTGTCGATGGCGGATGGGCCATATGGTAAAATCCATTGGGATCATCGGACTGAGCGAAGGGAACGGGCATCCGTTTTCTTACGGCTCCATTATCAATGGCTACTCGCCGGAAGGGCTGGCTGCCTCCGGATGGCCGGGCATTTACGAATACGTCCGGCGCCGCCATGCGTCGGAATTTGGACTGGAGGGCTGGACGATAACGCACGCGTGGACCCAGTATCCGGAATCCACCAAGAAGTTGTGCGCCGCCTGCCGCATTCCCCATGGAGTAGGCGACTATCGGGAATTTCTGGGCAAGGTGGATGCCGTCATCATCGCCCGCGATGACTACGAAACCCATTTTCAGATGGCCCTGCCCTTTCTCGAGGCCGGCCTGCCGGTGTTCGTCGACAAGCCGCTCAGCCTGGACGTTGTCGGAGTTGCGCGCCTTCAAGCCGTATCTGGAAAAGGGCCAGTTGATGTCTTGTTCCGGCATGCGCTACTCCCGCGAATTGGATGAGCCGCGCGCCGATCTGGCCGCTTATGGCCGGTTGAAATTGATCCGGGGCGCGATTGTTTTGTCATGGGAGAAATACGGCGTCCATTTGCTCGAGGCGGTTCTGGCAATCACTCCAGCGCATCCGGTCTCCGTGCGGATGTTGGCGGCCGAACATGCCTCAGCGGTCGTGCGTCTGGATGATGGCGTTCTGATTCAAATCGACGCTTTGGGCGAATGCGCCGCGGACGTTTCACCTTGAGCTCTTCGGCACACAGCGCACCGGGGCATTCGACATCACCGACAATTTCTCGATGTTCCGCCGCATGCTCTGGGAATTTGCCGAGTCCATTCGCACGGGCCGGCCGGCCATTCCGCCTGACCGGACGCTCGAAATCATGCGCGTATTGATCGCGGGCCGCATGGCCCGCAAGGAAAACAGGGAAGTATTTCTCAATGAAATCTCACTATAAAAGTCTTTTTGAACTCAACGGGAAAGACCGCCATTGTCACTGGCGCCGTGGGTATCCTCGGCCAGCGATTTTGCCGCGGCCTCGCCGAATTCGGTGCGCAGGTGGTCGTGGTGGACCTGGACTTGGACCGATGCACCGCCTTCGCCGGCGGAGTTGGAGCGCGATTACGGCACGCCGGCCCTCGGGGTCGCCTGCGATGTGTCCGATCCGGCCTCGGTGGCGAACATGGTCGACCAGGTGGTCAAACGTTTCGGCGCCATCAATGTCCTCCACAACAACGCCGCTTCGAAGTCGGCCGACCTGGACGCGTTCTTCGCCAGCACGGAAAAGTATTCACTGCCCGAATGGCGAAGAATCATGTCGGTCAATGTCGACGGCATGTTCCTCGTCGCCCAAGCGGTGGGCGGCCAGATGCAAAAGCAGGGAACGGGCGGCAGCATCATCCAGACGGCTTCTATTTACGGCCTCGTCTCGTCGGACAAGCGCATCTACGAGGGGTCGTTCTATCTCGGCCGCCAGATCAGCAATCCGGCGGTGTATTCAACCTCGAAAGCCGCGGTGGTCGGATTGACCCGATACCTCGCGGCGAATTGGGGCGATGCGGGGATTCGAGTGAACGCTCTGGTGCCGGCAGGCGTGGAGAGCGGGCAAAACGATACTTTCAAGGCGCGTTACTCTGCCCGCGTCCCTCTGGGCCGCATGGCGCAGGCGGATGAGATGGTCGGCGCGCTGGTCTATCTCGCTTCCGACGCTTCCAGTTACGTGACAGGTCATTGCCTGGTGGTCGATGGCGGACTAAGCGCATGGTGACCCGGATATGAGCAGTAGTTTGTTAGGTTCTGGACGCCGGCTCTCCGTCACTATGGCGCTGGCATTCCTGCCTTGGTTCGCGGTAGTGCTTTTTACCGCGGGCGGCTGGGCTGCCCTTAACTTCTTCGCGTACGCGATTATCGTTTTTGCGGCTGGCTATAGCATCGTCGGCCTGGCGCTTCCCGCGCCTGCCCGAGCGCAAAACATCGTCCTTGCTCCCGCGGTAGGTATCCTGGCGGTGTCAGCTCTGACTGCATTCTGGGTGAGATTGGCGCTTCCGCTAGTTTGGGTATCGATTCTTTGGCTAGTTCTGACGGCGGCCGGCTTACTCTATCTTTGGAGCGATCGTGGCATTTTGGCCAAGGAAAACGTCGCCTATGGCGGGGCGCTTGTCCTACTTTCCGTGCTGATCTGCGTTATCTATCTGCTACCGGGAGCCCGAAACGATGCGGTGCGGAGAGCTGACGGTAGCTTCAATTGGATGTATGTAGATACGCAATACAATTACTCGATCGCGGCGGCGATCAAGAACGGCAGTCCGCCGAGGGAGCCGGGAACCTATGCGGTTGAGCTTCTCTATCATTTTGGAGGGTATGCACCGGCGGCTGCTATTTCGCGCTTTGACGGACTCGACCTCGGCGATGCCTATGCCCGCGTGACGCGCGGTGCGTCACTCTGGGCGCTGATGCTCTCTTGTTTTGGGGTAGGAACGCTCCTCTCACTGAAGGCGACCGGAAAGAAATTCGGTGGAATCATGTCCGTTGCCGGACTATTTTTCTACGGTTCACTGCTGGCCGTGTTTACAGACGAGCGGAATAGCTCGAGCTATATCAGCGGGGCCGTTCTCTTCAAGATACCTGAGGTAGGTGTTGGCCACGATGGAGGCCCTTTCAGCCATCTGATTCTTGGGCATTCGGAGCTTCACGCTCTGACTGCCATTACGGCAATCATGGGCCTATGCCTGGTTCAACGGGAATTGGGATCAGTGAGTTGGCGGGCGCTGGTTTTGTTGGCGCTGCCCGCCCTTGCGGTCGCGATGCACTCGGTGGCTGCCATCTATTGCCTGGGCGTTGCAGCCATTCTCTTGTTCTGGGGACATCTAGGGCAACTGCGGACGTGGCTCCAGATCATGCTGATGCTCGGCTTATTTTTTGGGGCTTATAAGGTTATGGGTTATGGCCACGCGCCAGATGCGGCGCGGGCGACTTTCGGAATGAAGTTAGGTGTGCAATGGGGAACGGTGGCGGTCGCTTTCATGATCGGGCTGGGACTTCGAATCCTTGGATTCCAGTGGATCTCAAAACCCCTGCGTGATCCTGTTTCTGCTCTCGTCCTAGCGACTTTCCTGGGCTTATTGTTGTTTTTCCTTATAGTTCACTTCACGGGCGGTGAGGAAATATACGGTGTCTATTTCGTGCAAAGCGTGTTTAGCGTCTTTGCCTTTTCCCGGCTGACACCGGGATTCTGGCACGGACTCGAACGTTCCGAATGGGTCGAAGACTGGCTCGGCCTCGCGAAAAAGGGTACGCTTCTCGTTGCTACGTGCTGGGTCTTGGTCGGCCTCGCCGTCCTTGCGACTCACGGGCATTCGGAGATACCTTTCTTTCGGATTAAGATCGTGCTGTCATTTCTTTTGTTCGCAGTTCTGGCTGGTACGTTGGCATTCATGAAGCGAGTCCCACGCTTTGCGGGCCTGGCTTCCGCGATTGTAATGGGAGTGTTGATGATAGGCTTCCTGGCCTGGATTCCACCCGTGCTCAATTTCGGCATGGGACGGATGAAGATGGATGTCACTCTCACGCCGGGAGAAGTTCAGGGTTTGGAGCGTCTTGGCGAACTTGCCGCGCCAGGCGAGCGGTTTGCAACGAACAAACATGCAATTGATAGCCTGGCGAGCAATCGCGACCGCTCCTACGGCTATGCTGCGCTATCCGAGCGTCCCGTACTGCTCGAGGGATTGCAATATCACACTCCCGCCGAGCTCCCATGGTTCAAGTCCCTTATGGGTGACAATGATTTGATCTTCAGCACCAGCGACCCGGAAACCGTGCGCGAGATCGCTAAGGCTTGGCGGGTCCGATGGCTTGTCGCTCGTCCGGGCACCGACATAGGCATTACTGGGCCGTTGCCTGCATGGCTGGTTGAGCAGCAGAACAGCGGCACTCTAAAAATTTACCGCATTGATTAACTTGCCGTTTTCCCGATGAGACCAGTCACTATTGTGATGTACCACTATGTGCGTGACTTGGAGCATTCCCGCTTCCCCGCGATCAAGGGTCTCTCGGTCGAGCGCTTCTGCCGGCAACTCGACTACATCCAGAACCGCTACACGCCCATAGCGGTCGAGAATCTGTTGGAGCGTTGCATCCTCCAAAAAGGCTCTGCCGCCGAACCCTATTCTCTTGACTTTCGACGATGGTTACAGCGATCACTTCGCCAACGTGTTTCCCCTTCTGGACGCGCGAGGCATCCAAGGCTGCTTCTTTCCTCCGGCGCAGGCGGTCCTTGAGCACAAGCGTATTGGACGTAAACAAAATCCAGTTTGTCCTCGCCGTCGTGCCCGATGCCGGGACTCTTCTCGACCGGGTTTTCGTCTTGCTGGAGGAGTTTCGTTCGAGCATTCGCTCAAGACCAGGGAAGCGTATCTCGAGTCGGTGACCGAGGAACATCGCTATGATACCCGCGAGGTGACAGTGCTTAAGCGCCTTCTCCAACGTGAACTGCCCGAGCCAGTCCGGGCGGAAATTGTGCGGCGCTTGTTCGCCGAGCATGTGACTGCGGACGAGGAGGCTTTCGCCTGCGAATTGTATATGTCCGTGGAGCAGATCGCTTGTCTGCGGCGTCACGGAATGCACATCGGTAGCCATGGATACACTCATGCCTGGTTGAATCATATTTCGCCGGAAGCGCAGGCGGTTGAAATCGAACGGTCTCTCGATTTCCTGGAGAAGCTGGGCGTAGGGAGAGACGAGTGGAGCATGTGTTATCCCTATGGTGGCTTCAACGACTCGCTCCTTCAAATCCTGCGGGACCGTCAGTGCCGCTGGGATTATGGCGTGAAGCCCGCATTGCGGATCTGGACGTTGACGATCGGTTGACGTTGCCGCGTCTGGATACCAACGATTTGCCGAGTTAGTCTATTCGCATGAAAACAATGATGCAGATCTTGCGGGACCTCACGCCGCTCAATCGCGCGGTGTGTTCGCGCGGTTACGATCAAGCGGCGGATTATCTGTGCGAAGTGAACTTCCGTTTCGCGTGATCTCCGTGCCGAGTTCCCATGAGCACAACGGATGGGTGATTCCTCCTTCCTGGGATGTTGAGGAAGCCAGAATCGTCAAAGACGGCCGCACGATTTATGACGGCGCCGCCCATCCGCTTGGAGTGATCGCTCTTTCGAAGAGCTTTTCCGGAACGGTAAGTCTGGAGGAACTCCGCCGCCACCTCTATTACGATCACCGCGACGACGACTCGATTCCGTTTCACTACCGCCAGCAATTCCGCAGCTGGAGTCGCGATTGGGGATTCTGCGTTCCGAAGCGGATCTTCGACCAGCTCGTCCCAGGCGATTATCGAGGTCGTGATCCGCACAGCGGAAGCTCCCGGCACGCTGAAGATTCTCGAGTATAAACACCAGGGCTCGCTCGACTTCACCATCGTCCTCGGCGGCAACCTTGATCATGCGGGCGTGGCCAACGATGGCTTGGCCGGCTGTGTGGTCGGCCTCGAGGTTCTGCGCCGCCTGCAGGGCCGAAAGACCAAGTTCACATATTCTCTGGTTCTCTCGCCGGGCATCATTGGATCGGAGCTTTACCTCGCCGGGCTAAGCCCATCGGAACGTGGCCGGATACTGGAAGGCATCTTTCTGGAGATGCTTGGATCCGCCACACCGCTCGCGGTTCAGGAATCCCGCCGAAGCATGGTCAGCGTCCTGCATGCCCTGAAGGCCAGCCTCGACCAGCTGGGCCTGCCTTATCGCACTGGCCCGTTTGAAAGCATCATCGTCAACGACGAGTATGTCTGGGAGAATTACGGCATCCCGATGCTTTCCTTTTCACGGTTTCCCTATCCCGAGTATCATTCCAGTCGGGACAGTGTCGAGATCATCAAGGAAGCTTCGCTCAATGAAGCTGTCGACGCACTGATCGGAGCGGTGGATTGGCTGGAAGCGTCGCCGATGGTGATGAAGAAATTCGAGGGAAACATTTGCCTCTCCAATCCGCAATATGATCTGTACGTTGACTATGGTCAGATTGCCCTGGGCGGCACCGTCTCCGATCAGCGGCGGCGAATGCGATGTCTGATGGACTTCGTGCCTGCGCTGGATCGACCTGTCAGCGTCCGGGCAGTCGCCGATCACGTCGGCCTGCCGGAAAAAGAGACTCTTGAGTATCTTCAGCGATGGGCCGCTAAGGGACTGGTTGACATGCTTTAACCAGCAAGTCGGAAATTATGATTAAGCGCTTTTCGAAGTACGCCCGCGCACGAATCAGTCGTGGTCTGTCGATGAATGCGCTAGGACCGACAGAATCTCGTCTTCTGTTCGACTTAGCGACGGGCGTCGGGGCTTTGGCGGTAGCTGTCCTGTTTCATATTGCTTTTGTTTCTCGCGGGCTTACCGGCCGCGTCTATCTGCCATTCTTACCCGCTGCTTTCGTGGCTGCGAACGCAGCCGCGGGCATCTACAGCTCCCTGCAAAGAGCATCCATCCGTACCAAGATCAAAACCCTGGTGGGAACCGGGATGTTTGTGGTTCTTGCCGGACGACTCTGTGGGATACCTTGGGATGTCGTATCGTTGTGGGGCATTTTGACAATCCCCGCGACGGTGCTCGCACGGTTTTTCCTGGGCCTTCCTTATAGCCGGCACAAGAACCTATCGTTTATCGCCAGCAACCGGCGTGGTCCCGTTTTGGTAATTGGAGGGGCAGGCTACATCGGTTCTCCCACCGTCGATCTGTTGCTGCGGCAAGGCTTTCGCGTGCGTGTGCTCGACCGCTTTATGTACGGCCGCGAATCGTTGGCGGAGTTTGTGACGAATCCCGATTTTGAGCTTATTGAGGGTGACGTAACCGATATAGCCAAGCTGACTTTTGCGACGCGCGGTGCATCCGCCGTAGTACATCTTGCGGGGTTGGTGGGTGATCCCGCCTGCGCGCTTGACGCCCAATTCACCCGGCATGCCAATGTTGTCGCGACGCGCATGGCCAAGGATGTGGCGGTTTCGCTCGGAGTGTCGCGCTTTGTCTTTGCCTCGAGTTGCTCAGTCTATGGCGTCTCCGATCGCGAAGTCGGTGAAACCGACCACTTGAATCCGGTGTCGGTGTATGCCCAAACCAAAATCGACAGCGAACGCGAGCTGCTTTGGAACACTCCAGACGGGTTTTTCGTGACCATCCTGCGATTCGCAACGGTGTTCGGCCACTCCCGACGTCCGCGTTTCGATCTGGTCGCGAACCTTTTCGCCGCCCGGGCCCTCGTCGATGGTGTCATCCCGGTGATCGGTCCCGAACAGCAACGGCCATTCATCCATGTGCAAGATCTCGCTCGCGCTATTGTTGCCGTGTTGCAAGCCGATTCGTACGATATGCAGAGCCAGATTTTCAACGTCGGCGACCGGCGCCTGAACATGAGCATCCTGCAACTGGCGGAAACTGTCCAGAAGCTGGTGCGGCCGTATCATGATGTGGAGATCAGCATCAATGAAAACCCGGAAGACCGACGCAGCTATGCGGTCTCGTTCGAGAAGATCAGGCAGAAACTGGGGTTCGAAGCGTCTACTCTTATGGACCAAGGAATTGCAGAAATCCTTGCAAACTTCCGGGCCGGCAAATATAGGGATTACAGGGATCCCGCATACAGTAACGTTCTGACCACCAGCAAGGCTCTGATCGATTTCTACAGTCCCGATGAAATGTCCCGATTGTACGGACCGCTTGACGAACGCCGAGTCGAAACCAAAAGTGCCGACGCCTATAAATGATGGGACCGATTCTGTGCAGGGGGCGATCTGGGTGGGATGACCATGGCGAAGTTCGCATCGGGAGTAACACTGTCAGAAGACCAGAGCATCCGTTACCGAAGGCTATCGGGACATGTTATGTTGAAACGACGCGAGACAGGAAAGGCTATTGCTAAGATTTCGTGTCGTCATGAACAGCGAAAGCACGGAAGCGAGCGCCAATAGTCGGCCACGAATGAGGATTGCGGTCATTTGTGAGGATGATCCGGTTTGGACACTCGGAACTTGGGAGCGCACGCTTGGCCTCCTGGCTAAGAAACAGCTTCACCCAGTAGGGCTATGGGTCTGTCCTGCAATACTGGCGCAGCATAAGGGATACGACATTCATCGATGGTATTTGAATACATTCGGAATTTATGATTTTCTCAAGCTCGGATTATTCGCGGTTACCGCCCGCATTACACGCCTGCTTGGCGTGCTCATCGGAACCCGGGTGGCATCCTTCCAGGACCTGGCACGCAAACACCACATCCGATTCGGTCGCTGCGCTAGTCCTAATGACCAGCGGTTCGTTTCCTGGCTCCACGAAGAGAAGATCGATGTTCTGATCATTCTGGTCGGTCACATTCTCAAGGACGAGGTCCTTGCCGGGCCCCGGATCGGAACAATCAACAAGCATGCAGCGGTTTTACCAGCAAACCGTGGCCTTTTCCCCTATTTTTGGGGGCGGCTTAACGGAATGCCGCAAGGGATCTCCTTCCACGAGGTGGTCCGGGGAGTGGACCAAGGTCGCTTGCTCGTACAGGAGCGCATAACCGACATTGTCTCTCAGCGCAGCATGATCGCGTTCTATTGGCGAGTTTTTCAGCGCTATCCGGAAATGCTGTTAGATGCTATGGCGGCCTTGGCTGAACACCGTTTTCTGCCTAATCCAACCGATGTCGAACCTGGCTACTTCGGGCTGCCGTCACCTCGTGACGTAAGATCATTTCGTGATCGAAAAGGGAAAATCATTCTGTGGCGGGACATTGTTTATGCGTCAAATCTCTAAACAACAGGCTCCCATATCGATCAGTCTGAATTTCGACAGTCTCAATGAGGCCTATGGTTTCCCACTGGACTACCACGACCCTTCCTTCTTTGTCGCTTTCGATCGGCTTGTGGATCTGACTAGCAAACACGGCTTGACTTTCACCGTATACATAATTGGTAAAGACCTGGAAAATCCTGAATACTTTGCACGTGTAAGAGACTGGGCTTCTGCTGGTTATGAGATCGGGAACCATAGTTGGCACCACTACTTCAATATCGGGGCACTTACGCCTAACCAGATACGTGAGGAGGTGTATCGGGCCCACGACCGCATCGCTGAATGTACTAAACGCGAACCTCGAGGCTTTATCGCGCCGGCGTGGGCGGTTTCCAGGCACTTGATAGAAGTTTTGATCGACCGACGGTATTCGTATGACACATCGCTCTTTCCCTCGATACTGCTTTACCCCATGCTGGCTAGAATCGCTCTGAACCATGCGGGCAGGCCAAGAAAGGCGCTGCGCATGTTGGACCGAAAAGACTGGTTGGTACCTCTTAACAAACCTCTCCGACCATTCTTCGTTGATCGAAGCTTCCGCAGCACCGCGGTGGGCGGTCCGGACAGCTTACTAGTCCTGCCCCTGCCGACTGTCACGCGTTTCGGCCCCGCGATCTGGCATAGCGTCGGATTTACTCTTGGCTGGAAAACCGTGTGCAACCAACTACAGAAACTCCTTCAAAGCCATGATGGTTTCTACTATCTGATTCATCCTGGAGACTTCCTGGCGCCCGAAGAATTGCATTCAACACTGAAGCATTGCTTGCACCGTATGAACGTCCCGCTGGCGAACAAAATGGCATTTCTCGACGAAGTTTTTGGTCTGATGGCCGCATCAGGCAGGCCCAAAGTTACTATGGCCGAATTGGCTCGTTATCATGGTGCGGAGGCTTGACTTGAAGCCTGGTCTTCCGTCTGAGAAACAATCTGCGGGGAGGAAATGGCAATTGCGTTCTAGGAATGGCATGCGCTCTCTCCGTATCGCAAGACCCGGCACGATTCTCCTGGTTTATGCTTAGTTGAAGGTGAAGAAAGGCAATGGATTCTTCCATGGGTTTCGACAAACCGCTCATAATGCCCGGCGGCCTTTCCGTGGATGATCGGGGAGAAGTTGCGTTCGTCAACGATTTCGGTTTTAGGGATGTCAAGCGCTTTTATACAGTCTCAAACCACCGCGCCGGTTTTGTGCGCGCATGGCATGCACATCGGAAGGAAGGCAAGTACGTAACCGCGGTCGTTGGTTCGGCGGTTGTCGGTGCCGTCCACATCGATGATTGGGAGAACCCTTCTCGCGACTTGCCTGTCGAACGATTTGTGCTTTCCGCTAAAAAGCCATCGGTTCTTTATGTTCCCCCAGGCTATGCCAACGGCTTCATGTCTTTGACGGACGATCTCAAGTTGATGTTCTTCTCCACTTCCACCCTGGAGCAGAGTGCTGGCGACGACTTTCGCTACGACAGCCGGTTGTGGAACATTTGGGACGTCCTGAGAGCGATAACCGGAGATGAACAGGGAAGAGAACCCAACCTGGGGGAGTTTCTGTGTCGTTGTCCCCATGTACAACGAAGAGAGCAAAGCGGAGGCGTGTGTTCGTCGCATTTCTGAGATTCTGGCGACAATTCCCAATCGGAGCGGGCTCGTTACGGTCAATGACGGCAGCAGCGACGAAACGGCTGGGATCTTAAATCGCTTATCTGCCGATCTGCCGAACTTAACCGTCATCCATCACGAGAACAACCGGGGATACGGTGCGGCTCTTCGCACGGGTATGGGTCATGCGGCGCAGGCCGGTTTCGATTATGCGCTGTTTATGGACAGTGATTTGACGAACGATCCCGGCGACATTCCAAAGTTCGTCGAAAAGATGAAAGACGGTTACGAGGTTATCAAGGCGACTCGATATAGTGATGGCGGAGGGGTAAGTGGTGTGCCCGCGTATCGCGTGGTGATATCACGAGTTGGAAATTGGATCGCCCGGCGGCTCTATCGGCTTCCGATCGCGGATTGCACCAATGGATTCCGCGCGGTCCGGACCAGCCTGCTAAGGCAGATGGAACTGAGCGAGCCAAAGTTCCCCATCATTATGGAGGAGCTTTATTATTCGAGCTTCCTGGCAACGAAGTTTGCCCAGATTCCGGTAAGGCTGACGAACCGCGGTGAGGGACAGCGTCCAACAAGTTTCGTGTATCGACCGCGTGTTTTTTACCAGTATCTTAAGTATCCGTTGAAAGCCTTCTTTCGAATCAGGCCGCAAGTACCGGCTCTAAGTGGAGCGAAAAGATGAAATCAGTATTAGTTCTCGGCGGGACCGGAATGCTTGGGTCCATGGTGGCTGATGAACTTGCTCGCCGAACTGATCTCCGCGTTACCGCGACTTGGCGCGCCGCGGGCGGAAGCTCCCACCCAGTCGCGATTCCAGGCGTAGAGTGGGTTCCCTTCGATGCAGCCGATTCGAATCTCGATGAGACGCTCTTGGCGTGCGGCCATCATCAATGGATTATCAATGCTATCGGGATCACCAAGCCCCTGATCCGTGACGATAATCCGCAGCAGGTCGAGCGGGCCCTCAGAATCAACGCGCTGCTGCCACATGCGATTGCCCGAGTCGCCGAAGCCCTCGGTGCGCGCTTGCTTCAAATCGCAACCGATTGTGTCTACTCCGGTGCCAAGGGTGCCTATGTTGAGACGGATACCCAAGATGCCCTCGATGTCTACGGCAAAACGAAGAGCCTTGGGGAGTGCTTCTCGCCGAATGTGATGAACTTGCGATGCTCGATCATTGGTCCTGAGCCAAAGGACTTCAAGTTTCTGCTGGAATGGTTTCGCTCGCAGCCAGCCGGAGCAAGCGTCAACGGGTTTGTAAATCACAAATGGAATGGAATAACTACGCTTCACTTCGCGCGTCTCTGCGCCGGCATTATTGAGGGCGAAACCCGATTGCCGCACTTGCAGCATGTGGTTCCTGCGGGAGTCATTTCCAAGGCGGAGATGCTCCGCGAGTTTGCCGCGGCTTACGGGCGAACGGATGTGCACATTAACGACACGGTTGCATCGAGCGTGATCGACCGGACGCTCTCTACCATAAACCCCGAGCTCAACCTTCAGCTCTGGCAAGCTGCCGGATACGTGACACCTCCAACTGTTCCGGACATGATTGCCGAAGTGGCCAAGTACCCCTACCGATTCTGCAGTCAAGAGGTTGCCTGACACTGATGTCCACGAACAGATTGGCATTTGTTCTTGGTATCCGCCCGGACGTCATTCGGGCAGCATTGATTCTCCGTCATTTGCGAAGCTATCAAGATGTTGAGACAGTGTTCATTTGGTCGGGTCAGCACTACTCCGATAATCTGAAGAACATTTTTTTTCGAGAATTAGACGTCGCTCCGGCTGAGCTGGACTTACAGTGCGGCGGGGAAACGGACGCAGATGTGGTCGCATCGGTAATTTCGCGCCTCTACCCCGTGCTGCGTGATCTGCAACCCGCAGCCGCGGTTTTCTTGGGAGACACGAACACGACCACCGGAGTTCTGGCTGCCGCACAACTGAATATTCCGATTGTCCATATCGAAGGGTGCATGCGGTCTTACGATTGGCGGATGCCAGAGGAGAAATATCGAACCATCAGCGACCACCTTGCTGATGTCATTTACACATACGTTGATGAATTCAAAGAACAGGGAATTCGAGAAGGTCTGAATCCTAACGATATCGTCGTCGTTGGTAACCCAATCGTCGATATCCTGAATCACTATTACTTTTCGCAGAGCGATAAATATGAGGCACTTGCGACACCGGCGTTCTTTTCCGGGCGCGGCATCAAAAAGGGTGACTTTTATCTGATGACCTGTCACCGCCGGGAGAACGTCAGCGCAAGTTCACTCAGCGCAATCTTTAATTTGATCGCCCAAGCTCCCCGCAGAGTTTATTTCCCGGCTAGCTATCGAACACAGAAGGAGATTTCCGCCACCGGGCTGGCACTACCCTCGAATTTGATCATGGTGGATCCGATCGGGTACGAGGAATTCCTGTGTTTACTGGTAAATTCTCGCGGCGTGATCACGGATTCGGGAACAGTGGTGGAAGAAACCTGCGTATTGCAGATTCCTTCCTTACAGATGCGTAAGTCAACGGAGCGACCTCAAGTTTACGATGTCGGATCCAGTGTGAAGTTTGATCCAGCAGAACCTGATCGGTATCCCGCTGCGCAGGTGTTTCGAAAACTTGAAGGGCTGTATGGGAAGCGTTGGGCGCACAACCTGGGGGATGGTAAGTCATCGGAGCGCATCGCGGCCGATCTGCACCGAAGGATCGTATCCAACGATTTTGCCCGGCATAAACCAGAGCATTATCATGTGCCCATCGGACGTTCTTTCCGGAGCGACGGTCTAGAATGAACATACTGGTAACAGGGGGAGCAGGCTATGTAGGATCATCGCTCGTGCCTATTCTGCTCTCGGACGGGCACAGGGTGCGGGTGCTCGATACTCTCCTCCATGGCGGTGAGTCACTGCTGGGAGTGTGGTGCCATCCTTGTTTCGAATTTATGCACGGCGACGTGCGTGACCAGGCGAAGCGGCACGCCGCCATTCGTGGAATTGAAGCAGTGGTCCACCTAGCCGCCGTGGTTGGTGATCCGGCTTGTGGCCGGCAACCGGATCTGGCGCGAGCGGTTAATCTTGAAGCCTCGCTCGCGCTCATCGAGGAATGCCAGCGAGCCGCGGTGAGACGCTTCATTTTTGCGTCGACGTGCAGTAACTATGGAAAGATGAAGGATGCCAATCAATTCGTAGACGAGGAATCCGAACTGCGACCGGTGTCTCTTTATGCCGAGACGAAGGTGGCTGTGGAGAAGGCGCTCTTGGGGAGTGCCGGCAATGGGAAGTGGTGTCCGACACCGATGCGGTTTGCGACCATATTTGGTGTATCGCCCCGCATGCGATTCGATCTGACGGTGAACGAATTCACCATGGAAATGCTGACCAAGAAGCACCTCACGGTGTTTGGTGAACAATTCTGGCGACCTTATATCCATGTGCGCGATGCCGCCCGTGCGATTCAACTCGTCCTGAATTCGCCGGAGACCAAGGTCGCCGGCAGCGTATTCAATGCCGGTGCAACCGATCAAAATTTTCAAAAGCAACAGCTTGTCGAGATGGTTCGGCCTCACGCACCGGATGCCATCGTCGAGTTCGTGCGCAAAGCCGAAGATCCGCGAGATTACCGTGTTTCGTTTACCCGCATTACCGACCAACTCGGTTTCAAGATCACTCGCACGGTTGCCCAAGGCATCAAGGAAGTGGCTGATTTAGTGCGCAACAACATTATCGGCGACTTCGGCGACGGGAGATACCGGAATTGAGCCCGAAAGAGAAGCTTGCCCCGGGTGCACCGCCCGCCACAGATTTTATTCCGCTGATCGTCCCGGAGCTGCGCGGGAATGAGTGGAAGTATGTCAAGGAATGCCTTGATACAAACTGGGTTTCTTCGGTCGGCAGCTACGTCGACAAGTTCGAGAAAATGGTGGCGGAGCGGGCAGGCACGAAGTACGCCATAGCCACGGTCAACGGCACCGCAGCGCTCCATATAGCCCTCCTGTTAGCGGGTGTGGAGGTGGATGACGAAGTGCTTGTTTCCTCACTCACTTTCATTGCTCCCGCCAACGCGACTCGCTATGTCGGGGCGTGGCCAGTTTTTATCGATGCCGAACCAATTTATTGGCAGATCGATCCGGGCGCGGTAGTCGATTTTCTCGATAATGGCTGCCGCTGGGACGGCTCGGCGTTGCGAAATCGGAAGAACGGCCGGCGCGTGAAGGCAATCCTGCCGGTCCACATCCTCGGGCATCCGGCTGACCTGGATCCGATTCTTGAAGTGGCCGCCAAGTACTCGCTGCCGGTGATCGAGGACGCCACCGAAGGACTGGGTGCACGTTATCGCGGGAAGAGTCTTGGAAGCATTGGTAACGCTGGCTGTTTCAGCTTTAACGGGAACAAGATCATCACTACGGGCGGCGGCGGAATGCTGGTCACAGACAATGCCGACTGGGCGGCTCGCGCCAGATACCTGACCACGCAAGCCAAAGATGATCCGATTGAATATGTGCACAATGCCATAGGCTATAACTATCGTTTGACAAATGTGCTGGCAGCGATGGGTTGTGCGCAGATGGAACAACTCGACGAATTTGTGGAGGTGAAGCGCCGGATCGCGGAGCGGTATCAAAAGTCCTTAGGTTCATTGCCGGGGATCTCCCTGTCACAAGAGGCGGAATGGGCCTTCAGCACTTTTTGGATGTATACGGTGCTGATCGATGAGAAGAAAGCTGGCATCGGCTCACGGGAGCTGCTTAGAAAACTGGAGACGATGAAAATCCAGGCCCGGCCGTTGTGGCAGCCAATGCACAGATCGCCGGCTCACAAACTGTCCGAGAGCGTGGCGTGTCCGAACTCCGACGCGCTGTGCGAGCAGGCTCTGAGCTTGCCGTGTTCCGTTGGGCTGACTGAGGAAGCGCAAACCAAAGTAAGCGATAGCATTGCGGGTCTCCTCGGCAAGCCTACCTCTGGTGGTAAAGTTATTGAAAATGGCACGTCTGGCCAATTGAGCGCTGCGACGGCGCCGCGCCGCTAGTTTCCTTCCACCCCAATGTATATCGATGATTTGTTTCGTTCGCCAGCAGGCCGAATTGCAGCGTTCGCGGAGATGCAAGTGCATCTTTACCGTCACGACATCCGACTGCAGGATTATTTCGAGGCGCTTCAGTTGGATACGCTGACCAGCCCCCGCGCAAAAGTCTCCGGGCACTCAACCTCCAACAAGATTAAGTCATGGGCTCTTCGCAATGCGAGTAAGGGCTCGCGCGTGCACCATCGCCAAAAAATCAAGACTGACTTTCTATTGTGCCCGAATCCGGATTTTAGCCGCAAAACAGAAATCCGCTTCTTGACGCGTGCGCTTCTCGGACTGGCAGAAACAGACGCCAAGATTCTTTGTTTGCTGCCAACCGGCGCTCATATAAAGGATGAGTTGGATGCGAAGCTGGCAGCCGTGGGACGCGGCGGCCAGGTTACTTACCTTGATCCTACAAGCTCATTAGATCCAGTGGACGCGCGGCTGCGCTGGAGAGCCGCCCGTATGCGCGGACGTGCGGCTTTTGAGGAGACCGTGCAGATACTGGAGCCGCACGGACTGAGCCCCAGCGTGGAGGTCGCATCGGGTTTTGAACAGCTTGCTAGTTTCGTTGAGTCTTGGGAGCGTGTTGCACCTTGGGTGGAGTTTGATGCGGTGGTCGCGCGTTGCCACTGGCTGGCACTTTGCAGTCCCGTGTGCCGCACGGCTCGCGAACGGGGGAAAGCGGCTCTTACGTTTCAGCAGGGGGTAATTGGCCATTCCTTGGATGTCCCCGTCACAGCTTCCAAGTTTGTAGCTTTCGGTCAACCCTCGGCGTCTTTTTTGGCGGGACTGAACAGTAGATTTTTTCAAGCGGCTGGGATGCCGGAGCTGCCGGTCGAATACGTTAATGGCGGCTGCCTTTTCGACACACTCACTGCCTTGCCGGACCAATTTGACTACCAAACATTGCTCATGGTCGATACACAGGTTAATCAAGGTGACTTCTACGGCATCGCGAGCCACTGCCGCGCGCTCCTGCAACTGGCCGAGAGACTCTTGGCCTCGGAGCTGCCGCTGCGACGTTTGGTGATCCGGCCCCACCCCTACTGGAACAATCTGGATTTAGAGGATTGTAAGCGCCTCGTTCGAGAACATCCGACTCGCTGCGAATTGTCACATCCCGCATGGTCGCTGGAGGATGATCTGCGACGCTCGTCAGTTGTCGTCGGATTATTCAGCGGCGTATTGACTGTCGCCTCCGCCTGTGGTCTGCCCACCGTCTTTCTTGAGACTGAGCATGGCTACTCGACCGGCGACCTGGAGTGCTTTGTTCCCGGCCAAACTTTTCTGCCTGAAGCCGCGTTCTGGGAGATCGGGAGAATTCTGAGTGATCGGGGGGCTTACGCCGAGGCACGAACGCACGCGCTACGGAATGCGCGCGAATACTATGCCAACGGGGCAAGTCTGGATCTCGGCGCCACATTTTTCGAGCGCCTTCTTCGTGCTGAACATGTGTCCAACTGACCAAAGACACAGCGAGCCGGGAGGCCCCAGAAAGAGGACGGGAAACTGAAATTCAAACTTCTAAGTCCCAGAGATTCTATGAGCTCGACTCTCTCCGTGGAAAGGAGGCGGCTTGACGATAAGCGCATTATTGAGTTCTGAACGCAGGATAAGCACCGTCCTAGCGCTCGCGCTCCTGCCGTGGGTTTTGGTTGCCATGTTTGCAGCCGGGTTGTGGGTTGCTCTTGATTTGGTCGCTTACGCGATCCTCACGTTCTTGGCGGGCTATGCTCTTGTTTGCGCGACTCTCCCGGCCAAGGCCAGGGCTTGCGCAATCGTTCTGGCCCCTTCTGCAGGCGTCTTGGCATTGTCGGCTCTGACTACGTTCTGGCTGAGGCTAGGCTTGCCGTTGCTCTGGGTGTCCGTGGTTTGGTTCGGATTAGCGGTCGTCGGAACCATAGGGTCGTGGCACGATCGAGGCCAGCTCGAAAAGGCCACTGCGGACTACGGCATTGCACTCGTTCTTCTATCGGCTCTAATCTGCGCATTTTACTTCATTCCAGGCGCGTTCAACGACGCTGTACTGCGGCACGATGGAGGCTACACTTGGTTAAATATCGACACGCAGCTAAACCATTCCTGGGTTGAAAGCATAAGAAACAGCGAAGGTCCACCCAAAATGGCCGGAACGTCAACGGCCGAGCTCTGCTACCATTTCGGGCCTTATTCGCTGGCAGCGGCAATTTCCAGGTTCACCGGGATAGATGCAGGTGATGCGCTGGTCCGAGTGACTCGTGGAGTGGAACAGTGGACATTGGTTTTTTCGTGCTTCGGGCTGGGCACAATGTTGTCTCTCAGGGCCACCGCAAGAACATTTGGCGGGTTAATGTCGGTGGCCGGCTTGTTTTTTTACGGCTCGATGCTCTCCCTGTTCAGCGGAGTAGTTCGCCCTCGGCTTGTGGCAACATGGCCAATTTTGTTTGAGGCCGGAGGTCAGTTTCCAACCAATGGAGGCATCTTTTCTCACATTCTTCTGGGAACCTCAATGCTTCAGAGCAGTGAAGCGGTTACCGCGATTCTAGGTCTCTGTCTCGCGCAACGGACCATGGAAGGCGTCAGTTCCTGGAGGAAGTTGACGGCGATGCTCCTTCCCGCGTTCATGGCTACAGTTCACTCTGCCGGTGGATTGTATTGTCTCGGGGCGGTCGCCGTCCTCCTATTTTGGGGTCATTTGGATAGCGTGCGTTCCTGGTTTCTGATAGCAGTAATGTTGGGACTATTTCTTGGGGCGTGCAAGCTGATGGGGTATTTCCATTCCGCGCACGTGGCGGGAGCTGGAATCCAATTTAACCGACTTCCGATCTACTGGTGGTCGTTTGTAATCTGGTTTTCTGTTGCGTTGGGCATTCGAGTTATTAGCTTCGGGTGGGTTACCCAGCCGTCGAAAAGTCCACTGGCCATGCTGTTGTTGGTCAGCTTCGTGGGGCTTTTATCGTTCTCCTGGGTGGGTGCGCTTTGGGCCGGAGCTGAGCATTATGGCATTTACTACCTGCAAGTCATCTTCAGCATCTTTGCCTTCTCTCGCTTGCCGGAGGGATTTTGGCGTGTTGACGCGCGCGAGAGATGGGTTACAGAATGGCTTTCGCTGACGAAAAAGGGGTTGTTGTTTTTCACGATTTTAGGGGTCTTAATCGGCATCTTCCAAATTGCGAATCACGGGAAGTCAGGCATCTCTTATTTTCGCTTTCGAATACTCAGTTGCTTCTTATTTCTCTCGCTTCTGGCTATTCTGCTGGCGATCTTGAAGCGAAGTCGCCGATTTTCAGCCGCAGTTTCGGCGATTATTGCAAGCGCGCTGCTGTTCGGCTTTCTCGGTTGGATCCCTCCTTGGCTTAAATATCGAACTTCTGGGCAGAGTTACAATGTGACACTAACGTCAGGTGAAGTGCGGGGCCTCCAACGTCTCCGTGAAGTTGCGACCCAAGGCGAACGATTCGCGACGAACAAACATACGCCGACTGGTGGAATTAGTGAGAGCTCCGCGGATTCTTATGCTTACGGAACTTTGTCAGGCCTTCCTGTGCTATTGGAAGGCTCCGCCGACGGCGCTGAGGACAAACTCCCTGGATTCGCGACCCTGCTCCACGATAACGACCTCCTCTTCACTACGAACGACCCGGTAGAGCTGAGAGAGATCGCTCGATCCTACCGCGTCCGATGGTTGGTCGGGCGACCCAGCACCGACATCTCGCTGCCAAGGCCATTGCCTGCTTGGCTGGTTGAGCAGCAAGACAGCGGCGACCTTAAGATTTACCGGATCGACTAATCATGCGCGTTGCGGGCGGATTGCAAGCCTGAGCTTCCGGAAGTCCGTAATGATGGCTGATCCGAGAAATAAATCTGAACGGCGGAGACTGAGAAGGTCTCTCGCGAACACGATGTCCAGTGGGGTCACTGGAGTTAACGGTGCCTTCCTTAAAAGCTTCTTCGAGGTGAATCTATGACCAGCATGAAGGAGCGCCAATTCAAATGAAATTCGCTTTTATCAGTACTATGCAAGGTTCACCATGGGGCGGAAGCGAGGAACTCTGGAGCCAATCGGCGACCCAACTCAAGAACGAGGGGCACGATGTGCAGGCATCTGTCATGTACCGACCGCAACTGTCACCGAAGCTTGCTTCGCTATGGCGGCATGGCATCGGGCTCGAAACCTACCCTTCACCGTCCTTTCTAGTCGGGCTGGGTCGGCGGACCTGGGATAGGGTCTCGCTCGGCTATCGAAGGAGCTATCGCTGGTTGAAGCGTTTCAATCCCGACTTGGTGATTATTTCGCAAGGACACAACGCGGGTGGATTTGACTGGGCCAAAGTCTGCCTAGAGGCGGCGATACCTTATGTAATTATTGTCCATTGCAATAGCGAACTTTGGTGGTTCCATGAACGCGAGGTTGGTAATGCCATCGTGAGTTATACCAGCGCGCGGAGGGTTTTCTGTGTTTCTCATGGCAATCTCAATGTTCTTCGACTGCAGGTGGGCGATCCGTTGTTGAACGGTGAGGTGGCCTGGAACCCATACAACGTTTCGCTGGAGCCCGCCCCAGGTTGGCCGGATGAAGGTAAGGGTTGGCGAATGGCATGCGTTGCACGGTTGGATCCGGCGCCTAAGGGACAAGATCTGTTGTTACAGATTCTGGCCCGGCCGGAGTGGAGAGATCGTCGTGTAGAAGTTAATCTTTTCGGAACGGGTCCATGCGAACTGACTTTACGCCGCATGGCCGAAATGTTGCAGGTGAAAAACGTACACTTTCGAGGTCACGTGAACAACATCCGAGCGATCTGGGAGCAAAACCATATGTTGGTACTTCCCTCACGTTATGAGGGTCTCCCCTTAGCTCTGGTTGAGGCAATGTGGTGCGGGCGGCCTGCAGTCGTGACAGATGTCGCAGGTAATGCCGAATTATGCGTGGATGGTCAAACAGGGTTTGTTGCAGCGTCCGCTACCTTGTCATCTTTCGCTGATTCGCTGCAGAGGGCCTGGGACGCGCGCGCGGAATGGTCCCGCTTGGGCGATGCGGCACGCGCACATGCGGAAAGCCGGATTCCGAAAGATCCGATTGGATTATTCTGCGCTCGACTGACAGAGTGCGCCATAGCAAAAGCAGACGCGGCGGTTGAGGGCCAAGTCTGCTAATAAGAGACCGCTGAAGATGCTTAGAATTAGATCATGCAATCGGTAATTTCCCTCACTTTCGACGACGGACTGCGATGCCAGTTTGAACGAGCCCTTCCCATTCTCGATCAGTACGGACTTCCCGCAACGTTTTTCTTGGTCGCCAACGCTGAGCCAATCCTCTCAGACGGACACCGGCATCCTGATTGGAGCAAGACTGACTGGAATGAGAAGGACGTTCGATTATTCAGGAACATGATTCGGCAGGGACACGAAATTGGCGCCCACAGCGTGCACCACAGACATCCATTCTTAGACAACGATCCGAAGCTCGAAGCCGAAGGATCGAAACAATGGATTGAAGATCGAGTCGAGGTAGAAGTGCCGTCCTACTGCTATCCGTTTTCTTATTTTACCGATCCCATCAAGAACGCCGTTGTCAATGCGGGGTACAAGCAAGCGCGTTGGGGAGACAATGAACCCTATTATCCTCTGCAAGACCCGATTGACCACTTCAAAGTGGATTGTCGTCGTATCGGGAAGTACGGTTCTGAAAAGGTTGATGACTGGCTCCGGCCCGACTGCTGGCATGTTCTGATGTTCCACGGTATCGGGACTCTGAAAGACGGCTGGTGCCCTATTCCGGTAGCCGAGTTCGCTCTGCAGATGAAGAAACTGGCGAAGCATCGCGACTCAGGTGCCGTAGAAGTGGTCACTTTCAAAGAGGGAGCCCAGCGGCTCAGGAGTAGTGGTCAAGCTTGAAGATACGCCCTGATAATGAAGTTCTTCAGCGTGTTCTCAGTGAGTACCTTTCGTATGGCTTCTCATGCGACAATTCAGGAATTCGATAAACTCAGGTCCGACGTTTCCGGCATGATGGATAAGTGTGTATCGCAGTATTATCGTTGCCCTGAAGTCTATGTTCGGTTCGCACAGAGCGGCTCCTTTTCCGAGAAGGGTGGGTACTTTCGCTTTGGCGAAGAGGCAACGTGCTATGGAGACCATGGTGCACATCGGGGGACTGAGTTGCCCACGGGAAAGCTGTACGATGCCTCTCGCGACATTGCGATCAAGGACGGAACCATCTATCTGTCCTTTGACTTAGCGCAAGTCGTCGACAATTTGCGGGGCGAAAGATATGTTCTTGAGTGGCGGCACGATCCGGCCTTATCCGCCTTGGCGAAGATGTACTACTTCATCCGACCGATTCTCTCCGTCGGCATGCGAAGGCATCTGCAGAAATTTCACTTGAGGGGCTGGAACAAGCTGCCATTTCCGCGCTGGCCCGTGGACAGTTCGGTGGATAGCTTGCTGCAGCAGTTGTTGCTGCTGGCGATTCGTGCGAGCCAGGTCGAACAGATTCCGTTCATTTGGTTCTGGCCTGACGGAGCTCCCAGCGGGGCGATTATGACCCACGATGTGGAAACGATCGTAGGGCGAGATTCTTGTGCAACTCTGATGGACCTTGACGATTCCTTCGGCATCAAAGCGTCATTTCAGGTTATTCCGGAAGAACGTTACAGCGTAGGGCAGGAATTCCTGTCTTCAATTCGCGACCGGGGATTCGAAGTAGTAGTTCACGACCTGAATCATGATGGGCACTTGTATAGGACCCAACAACAGTTTCGCCAACGTGCGGCCAAGATCAATGCCTATGGAAAGAAATACGGCGCTATTGGCTTCCGCGCAGGGGTACTCTATCGCAAGCAAGTATGGTACGACGCGCTCGACTTCGCTTACGATATGTCGGTTCCAAATGTGGCGCACTTGGATCCGCAGCGAGGTGGGTGTTGTACCGTAATGCCATATTTCATTGGGAACATTTTGGAATTGCCGGTGACTGTAACCCAGGATTACACGCTGTTCAACATTCTCGAGGAATACTCGATCGACCTCTGGAAACGGCAGATCGAGCTCATTATGGAAAAACATGGGCTTATGAGCTTCATCGTCCATCCGGACTACATCGTGGGAACAAGGGAACGCAAGATTTATGAGGAATTACTAGGTCACCTCGCGCACCTGAAAAAGGAAAAGGGCATTTGGATCGCATTGCCAGGCGAGGTGAATCGGTGGTGGCGACAACGGGCTGAGATGCGCCTGGTTGAAAATGGTGATGGCTGGCGAATTGAAGGCGACGGTGCGGAGCGAGCGCGCATTGCATACGCAAGTGAAAAAGAGGGACAACTTGTTATTACTGTGCAAGGCGGGTCGATCATAGAGGATTCACCTTGTATGCCGACTTCCGTAACCGAGCAGTCACCCTAACTCTGCCTGAGTCATGCGAACTCACGAACTGGGCAACAGCGGCGCAAATCTGCCCGTAATTGGCCCCGGAACATGGCAGTACACCGGAAGCGTGGAACCTCTGGGAAGCGGGGCGGAGGCGGGGGCAAGATTTATTGATGCCGGCGAATCCCAGGGCAGCGAAAATGATGTGGGCGCGGCGATTCGAGCAATTCGAAAAAAATCTTTCTCGCCCAAAAGTGGCGTCTGCCAGAAATCAATCGCTGAAAAGTGAGAGAAAGACAACGCCTATGACGGGCCACCGAGCTGACTGCAATGTAACAATCATTGGGGCTGGTCCATACGGGCTTTCCGCTGCTGCATTCCTTCGGGCGGCCAATGTGGAAGCGCGGATATTTGGGGAACCAATGGCATTCTGGGAAAGGCAAATGCCGGCGGGCATGTGTCTCCGATCTAATTGGGGAGCCTCCCACATTGCCGATCCCAGGCATGAGCTGACCCTGGAGGCGTATTGTCGTGTGAACGGCAATGACATGCCGAAGCCGATTCCACTGGAGCGCTTTGTCGCATATGGTCGTTGGTTCCGGGGTCAGGCCGTCCCAAACCTAGAAAGTCGTCAAGTTCGAACAATCGAGATTGATCCGCGCGGGTTTAAGGTAACTGTGTCCGATGGGGAACAATTCTCATCCAGGCGAGTTGTAGTGGCCACGGGCATCAGCCCATTTGCGGTTCGTCCCGCCGAGTTCGACAAGATTCCTTTGGAGTTGGCTTCACACTCCAGCGAGCACAGCGATCTCAGGAAGCTCGCGGGCCGGCAAGTTGTAGTCATCGGAGCGGGGCAGAGTGCACTCGAGTCGGCTGTCCTGCTGAAGGAGGCTGGGATTGCTGTCGAGGTGATTGCCCGGCAAAAGGCTCTCAACTGGGTAGGGATACATCCAAGACTGCATCACTTGGGAATGATTTCCCGAATGTTGTATTCCGATCGTGATGTAGGGCCGGCTGGTATCAGCCGATTGGTCGCGATGCCACACCTGTTCCGAAAGTTCCCCCGTGCTTTTCAAGATAGGACTGCTTACCGCGCAATACGGCCGGCGGGAGCTGGCTGGCTGCAACCGCGGTTAACAGGAGTAACGATCACGCTGGGCCGCAGGATTGCGTCTGCAAACGTTGCAGGCGGCCAGCTTCGATTGAGCCTTGACGATGGTCAGGAGCGACTCGTCGACCATGCACTCCTAGCTACGGGATTTCGAGTTGACATTTCACGCTATCAGTTTCTGTCGCAAGAGCTATCGAACCGTGTGAAAACTGCGAACGGATACCCGGTCTTGAAACGGGGACTGGAAAGCTCAATACCAGGGCTTCATTTTATCGGGAAATCTGCAGCGTGGAGTTTCGGACCATTGCTCGGATTTGTTTCGGGAGCGGAATTCGCTTCGACGGAATTGGTGCACTCGATTAGCGGCAATAACGGGAACAACTGACTCCGATGGGTATTGCATTAACCAAACCGCTTCCAGAGCCAGGTTCTATGTCCTCTCCGGGCAAGACCGTGGGAGCATTGGTGATTGGTGGTGATTACCAGGGGCTGGGTATTGTTCGCAGCCTTGGCCGCCGGGGGATTCCGGTCTGCGTCGTCGACGACGAACATTCGATTTCTCGTTTTTCTCGTTATTCAACTCACTTTGCAAGACTCCCAGACCTGCGAGACGAGCATAAGGCGGTCGACGGTCTAATGGATGTGGGAGCCCGGCTGGGTTTGCAAGGATGGGTGCTGTATCCGACGCGCGAGGAACTTGTTGCCGCTCTCTCGCGCAACCGATCCCAACTCAGCGACATGTTCCGGGTGCCTACGCCCGGATGGGACAGCATCAAATGGGCTTGGGACAAGCGCAACACGTACCGCATGGCGCGAGAGCTCAAGATTCCCATCCCCGCTACTCACTATCCTGAAAATATCGACCATCTCTCCGCATTTGATACGCTAGCGCCGCCATTCGCGATCAAGCCGGCCATTAAAGAACACTTTTTCTACGCCACGAAGGCGAAGGCGTGGTGTGCAAACAGCCACGACGAATTGAGGGTACTGTTTCAGAAAGCTGCAAAACTAGTCGGACCGGGCGAGGTCATGGTGCAGGAGTTGATTCCCGGTGGAGGCGCCCAGCAATTCGCGTACTGCGCGTTCTTTCGCGGCGGCAAGGCGATTGGAAAGATGATGGCTCGACGGCGGCGTCAACATCCTCTCCAGTTTGGCCGGGCTAGTACTTATGTGGAAACGGTCGACATCCCGGTTTTAGAAGAAACATCCGAGCGCTTCTTGAAGGCCATAAACTATTACGGATTGGTCGAATTGGAGTACAAACTAGACCCACGGGATTCGCAGTATAAACTCCTCGACGTAAATGCCAGAACTTGGGGATATCACAGCCTGGGATCGCAAGCCGGAGTCGATTTCAGTTACATGCTTTATGCCGACCAGCTTGGTTTGCGCGTTTCGGATTGCAAGGCCAAGCCCGGAATCGGATGGGTGCGCATGACAACAGATCTCCCAGCAGCAGTGATGGCGATCATTGCTGGGGATGTCGATCTTAAGGGTTATGTACGTTCCCTGAGAAACTGTGATGTGGAGGCTGTGTTCAGCGGCGACGACCCGCTTCCGGGATTGGCTGAGATCCTCATGGTCCCTTATCTTGCGCTGAAACGAGGATTCTGAAACATGGCCATGGCAGCCTGGCGTGGACCGGTCGGAGAGTTCTCCATGCGACGCTCATACAACTTGATCAGAGTCCTGGGGGCATTTCCAGCATTGGTTCTCTACCTCACGATCAGTGGTGTCGCGCAAGTCGGCGTACAACCCCCGCATGCCCCGATCGAGGGAACAGCCACGACAGTTCCACCTGCGCAAGATTTGCCGCCGTGCACTTCAGCTTTATCGAGTTCCTCCGCTGGCCGGGCACCATCGCAAGTTAACCCGAGGGCGCACTCCGTGACCCTCTCCTGGAAGGCGAGCGTTCCCCAGTCCAGTTCAAAACCAGATGCCATCCAGGGCTACAACGTCTATCGAAGCCTGAAGTCGAACAACTACAACGACCACAATAGGATTAATTCGAAGCCGGTGGCCGGTACCCAGTGTGTCGACATGGCTGTCGAACCCCGAAATATCTACTTCTATGTCGTGAAGGCGGTTGCGGTCAGCGGCAGGGAGAGTGGCTCATCAAATGAGGCCAGGGCGCCGATTCCATTTCCTTAAATGCGTTTGTTCGCACTTTCCTGAGCGCACGTCGAAGCCGTAGATCTAGTCCGGCGTTTTTCCTCTCTACCTTCAGTTTTCTTCCACAGCCCCGAAACCCCGCCAGGCCCGCTGCATCCGACAACCTAC
>CAVOJQ010000005.1:0-244911 GCA_963696275.1 uncultured Acidobacteriaceae bacterium
TTCGCACGTAAGGATCGATCGGCACGATTCCTCCGTAGCCTACGCTCGTCAGGGTCACCATACTGAAATACAACAGCGTTCCGTTCTGCGTGGTTGGAATCGCCTGGTTGAAGGCACGGTCGACGAAGCGATTCAGAATCCAATAGACCTGCGAGTAAGCTGTGGCTATCACAAGGTAGCCGATAAACGCTTCGGCAATCGCACTCCGCGGATTGTGCGACCGGGAATGAAAATGATCAAAGATAGCCCACAGGACCGAACACGAAAATATCAAGCCCACAAACGGAGAAAGATTCGCGTACAGTTCGCGACGGTTTCCGAACGCCTCCCCGATCCTTGTGACCATCCAGATCCCCGCTAAGGGAAGCACGATACTGCGAACGATGCCTCGGCCCGCCATATAGCGGATGCCGGAGACTACGATACATAACACCGCGAGTCCCAGCAAAACACCGGCGCGAGGATGAGTATCTGCGAGCGGCGAGGCTAACATCTCGACGACGAGAACCCACATGATGATTTCTATGCGGTACTGCGATAAAAACCCCGAGCGTAGCCATTTGCAGTTCATCTTTAATCTCCTTGTCCTGTTTTGAACGTCGGGGTTCTTCACCTACTCCACCTCCGACCAATCGTCGGTCGGGTTGAATTGTTGAATAGACGCCGCGATCTTGGCCGTATCGGGACCTAGATCCCGCTCGTAGACCGCGCCGTCGCTACCAGTCATGAAAGTCATGATGCCGGTTTCTGCATACTTAACGGGCGTTGCCAGGACGGCGAAGCCGCCGGTCATCTTTCCATTCACGATATAGCTCTTGGTGCCGTCGGGAGCTTCGTCACCCTGAGCGGTCAGGATGCGCAGGGTATACCCATCCATGACCAGCGGTTGGCCCGCGGAAATCGAAGCGAGAGAATACTTGGGGAATTCGTTCAGGCTAGCAAGCGGGCTCAAAGCTTGATTCTTTGAAGCGGGCCAATACAGCCCGTCCTGTTTGCCTGAAGTGCTGACGATGTGCTGCGCGTATCCGCCTGAGTCGTCACCATTGGTAAAATAAATCTGTTGTGCGGCCGCCAGGGCGGAGCAAGCGTGAATCGTTAGCAGTTCATTTCGCCCGATATTACGAGCTCGAATTTCCTCCGCGCCGGCAACACCATCGAAGTACCACTGGCCGAAAGAATTTTTCGCAAGCGGCACGGGGAAAGCGAAGTTGTCCGCTCCGATATAGAGCACGCGACTGCCGTCCGTCATGTCGACCCAGCGATTCATCTTTTCGTACTTCGCGGCAAAAGTGTCCATCGCGGCCTTGTCTGTGTCTTTATCTCCTGTTGCGAGGAGGGTCTTGGTGCTGACACCCAGAAGTTTTTCAAGGGCAGCGTCATCGTCGCGTTTCGCGGCCTCGGCCAGTGCGGCGCCGGCATCGGTCGGGGTCTGAAACGTAACCTGGACATCCCCAGCCTTCGCTGAAACGTCGGTTTTCAACCTTAGAACCAGGACGCCGAAGAGTGCGAGCACCAGCACTCCTATCACAACCTGTTTCCACTTCTTCGTTGTTTTGTTCACATTTGATTCCATTTTCAAACTCCTTTGAAAGTCTTGATCTTCGTTTTCTGTTTTTGAATGACCCTACGTTGCTCGCACATTACCGACGGCGTCCGCCGCCTCCGCCTGAGCTGTGTTGAACGGGTGCGTGCTCCCTTGCCACATGCTGCTGTGCTGGGCGCCGTCCCGCCATGCTTCCGCGGCCGCGATTGCTCTCGACGCGGTTCGCCGCGCCGTCGCCACTCATGCGTGACCCGTTCAGATTGCCGCGATTCGAACGGCCCGCGTTCCTACTTTGCTGGTCTTGTACACCGCCGTTGCCGCCGATCAGACCGTGATCACCGTTGCGTCCACCATTCGGTTGGTCTTGAGTCGGAACATTTCCGGGCGCGTGTTGTACGCCGCCGTTGCCGCCGATCAGACCGTGGTTGCCGTTGTTGCCACCGTTGGGCGTATTGCTCGGCCCCGTGCCTTTGTCAGGATGAAAGCCGCCGTCAGGACCGTAATACCCATTCGGGTGATAACCGCCGTTCGGGCCATAGTGCGTGTCTTCGCCCGGCTTGTAGTTACCGTCGGGGTGAAAGGTGCCGTTGGCGCCATACCAGGCATGATTTTGCGATCCGGCCGCTCCACCTCCCCAGGGGTGATAGCCGTTGTAGTTGTTGTTGTTCCAGGTGTGGTTGTTGATGTAGGTGTTGTGGTTGTAGACGATGGTGGTGGA
This sequence comes from uncultured Acidobacteriaceae bacterium, assembly GCA_963696275.1. Taxonomy (GTDB): domain Bacteria; phylum Acidobacteriota; class Terriglobia; order Terriglobales; family Acidobacteriaceae; genus Acidiflorens. The sequence goes on from CAVOJQ010000005.1 coordinate 2,262, forward strand.
ACCGCCGCCACCGCAGCAGCCCCAGTTCACACCCCAGGCATGCCAGCCCCAACCGAATGCACCACCAGCCCATCCACCGCCGCCGAACGACGCCCCGATGGTGATACCGGTTCCAAAGTAGAGACCGAAGGAAGCGACGGGCAGCGGTGGAGCGACGTAATACGGCACTACGACGGGCGAGCCAAATACCACAGCCGGGTTGTACTGCGGAACGTACACAACCTGCGGGCTCGCCGGTTGAATCACGATCGTGCTGGATGTTGGCTGAGTGACCGTGATCTGCGAGTTCGATTGCAGCGTCCCTGCCGCTTGCGCTTTTGCGCGCATCGCCTGCACTGCTGCCATCACATCGGACTGCTGATTCGCGAATGCCTGCCCGAGGCTCGAGGTCCACGAAAGGTTATGCGCAAGGTTGTCCATCACAGAAGAAAACTGTGTCAAGGCCTTGATGCTGGGATCCCAGGATTGCTGATCAACAGCCTGCGCGAGCGCTGAGCCCGTCAGGTTTCTGTTCTGCGCGAGCCAGTCGTCCGCGTAGGTCAACTGATCTGGGTTCGTTGCGGCTGCCAGCACCTGAGCCACCAGCGCATCGGGGTAGAGCGCGATGGGCGCAACCAAAGCGTCAAGCTGATCGGTGGAAAGAGGGGCTGGCGCTGGCGCGGAACTGCCTTGCGCCGACGGCTCTGAGCTGCTCTGCTGGGCATAACCAGTTGAGCTGCCTTGCGTGTCATAGTTCGTCGCCTGCTGCGCGCCATACTGCGGCGCGGGCACGGGCGCCGGAGATTCATAGGCGGCCGTCGTCACCGGCGGCGCTAAGATCGGCTGCGTTTGGTAGACCGCTCCGTTACTTGGCGGAGCTGGCGGTGGAACCGTGGCGGGACGTGTAGCTTGCCACTGCGCTTGCTTGCCGCGAATCCCGTACTCGCCCGACATGGTGTCGCCAAAGACCTGTCCTCGAAAATGGAGAACGGTGCGAGTCACCGTATTAAATCTGATGTTATGTCCGTTGATCTCGCCTTGAATCGGACCCGATTGGTCAGGGCCCTCGAAATACCCCGTGAGGTGATTGCCGTATTGCGCAATCTGGACGTGCTTCACGACTGTCTCGCCGTTCTGAATGCTGGTCGAGTAAATCGTCCAGTTGCCCTGTACGTCGTCCGGCGGCTGATCTGCAAAACCTTCGTGATTAAGGGTCAGCGACAGCAAAGCGATCAGAGCCAGGCTCAGCGCCGCATTCATTCTCTTTTTCATGACATCCTCCTAAAATAGTTCGGCGACCTGCATCACTTCGTCGTCGCTCGATCAGGAGAATGCAACCCACGAGCCAAAGCTAACTTGCTGATCTGATGTGATTTGCGAGGATGGTAGTTTACGAAAGCTCGGGGATTCACGAAATCTAGCGAGGAGAGGCCGGGAGAAGGACGGATGCGTTGGATCACTCCGGTAAGGATTCTGTGGCTGCCTGCTCGGCGCCGATCCATTCCCGAATATAGGCAGGACACTTCCGCATACTTGCGCCGCTTGCTTCGTAATCCGCGCGAAAAGCGACGACGGCGTGGTCCACCAATCGCAAGTCTTTGAGATCGAGGATCAGGCTGTGACCTGCAGCCTCCGATACGAACACTCGCCGCAACTCGTTCAGGTATTCACGTTGCAGGCGACCGCCAGATGAGTGCTTCCTTACCTTCCCTTTGTGCAACGTCTCGACGTTCTGACGCGATGGGTGACTTGCAACCGCATTGACACAACTAAAACGTGCGGAAACGAAATGCCTTACATGACGTAATGTTCAGGTACCGAATCCGATGCACGGCTATTCGCGAAAAGGATCGGGATCAACTGAGGGATCGTGGCCAAGAGGCGAGACTACGGGTGAGTACCCATATCACAAGAAAAAGCCCTCCGGCAGGTTCGCCGGAGGGTTATCGCACAGCGCCGAAGTTAAGCACCGAAGCCGGTTTTCAGGCTACGGGTTGATGCAGCTACTCTTCGTCGGGTCAGTTGTCTGGTCGGAGCAGCCCGGTTTGTAGCATTGAGTTATGCCATCGTAGTTGCCCAAGTTCGGCCCTACTCTCTCAAGCAAAACGGCGGTACCGTACACGAGTTCCTGCGGAATGTGCAGGGGACCTGTGCCGGGCGCCTCAGTTCCGGTCGGCGCTGCGAACAAAGTATTCAGCAAGAGATCGGACGGCATCGTTTCGTTTACGTGCGGCGTGCCCTGACTGTTGATCGCGCCACCCAGCACGAAGAGATCATACTCGGCCGAGCCGCTGGGCGAACCAAAGGTGCTGAACGCAAACGGATTTGAGATTGTGCTCGTCTGGTAGGAGTTATAACAACTGTTGTTAAAGAGTTTCTTGTATTGGCCAAAGGGTATCGATTCAAACATACCGATTTGGTCGAGGTCTGACACCGGTTGCTGGGTGTACGTGTCCGCCGAGAAAAACTGCGGCACCAGTTGGAGATACATCGACCGCCGGACGCCGGCTGCCATTGGCGCAGCTATGCCCTCAGCTGACAATTGATTCGAGAAGTACCACCCGGTGGCCGTGTTGGATGTTTTGGCTCCCGTCGCCTGCAGCCTTCCCCAATCGCTGTAGATGTTGTTGAGCGCAGTGCCATACCCAGTTGCCATGTTAGCCGCGTATACAGCCGCGCTCTGCTCCAGGGTCCCGAGGGTTGTATCGAACGTATTTTCGTAGCTCGGGGGGGTGTATTCGCCACCCTGCCACCATGGGTCCACGGCGGATCCGGTCCAAAGGGCCCCGCTCGTGACACCGACCGCAGCCGCTGCCAGAGGCGCATCAAGCGGGCCCAGGGCGGCAGCGCCGATCGATGTCATTCCGGCCAGCAGGTTCATCCAATCGAAGGAATTGGCTCCCACGTTCGTGCTGGGTACTGCGCCCACCTGTCCGTTGAGCACCTCGTAAGTTGCATCAATGACCAGATCGGACACCGAAGTACCGGGAGTACTGCCTTCAAGCATCAACCCGTAGAGTCCATTCCTGTCTGTGGTGTTGCCCAGATAGGAGTTGCTCGTGTTGAGGGCCGTCAACTCGAGGTAGAGCTCAGCATTGGCGTCGGCCAGATCCTGCTCGGTGAAACCCGGGTTATCAGCGCTGGGATACACGCAGTTTGCAACGGTTGGGAATTGAGCACACAGAAAGTTCGTGTTGTACGCCCCCAGCCCGGGACTTCCCGGATAAAAGTAGCGCACATCGTAAGCATTCGGCCCAGTCTCGTTGTTATGGTTGGCCAGGAATTTCTGGCTTACATAGTGATAGGCGGCGATATGTCCAGGAGTGTCGGTCAGCGGCCAGTCGACCGGCATTTGCGTGCTGATCGAGTAGAAGTCGTAATCGATGCTGAGGCTCTGCGCGCCCTCTCCATTGGCTTTCCCGTCTTCCTGCGATACGACCGTGGGGAAATATAGGCTGTTATTGTCGCGAGCCATAACGCCTCGCACAATGCCAGTCTGCCGGTTCTCATTCCCTTGGCCGAGACTGAACACGGACGACGAATTGACTACGCCCGTAGCGAAGGGCGACTTGGGTGCTGGCGGCCAGATGCCCGTCCAGTCATGGCGTCCGGGAGACACCAGAGTATAGGTCGAGGTGGGACTGGTTAGCGCTTCCATGCGATAGCCAGCTCCCCCATACCAGTTCATGGGGACGACCATGCCACTTGCGACAGATGCACTCTGGAACGGCTGCCCTACCGTCATTAATACGACCAGCTGACGGGAAGTCGGCTGGCTGAGCGCTTCGTTCAGATTAGTCATTGCTTGCGAAGCCACGGTCGAGTCGGTGCTGCCCGTGGGAAAAAACTGCCCGCAAAAGAAACTGCCGCCACTACAAGGACCCTGGTCGGAGTAATCGATCGGTTGCAACGTCACGCGATCGAGCATCAGAAGCCACATGCCATTCGTAGAGCCGACCGGTGGCAACATCTGCAAGGTCGAGGCGCCGTAATAATTCACCGTGAACGTGGACATGCTGAGATTTGGATTATTAGGGTAGGCCTCGAACTGAAGATTGTTGGCGGCATGGAAGTTGTAGTTGGAATTACTGTCTATGGACAGGAGACCTTGGGCGAACGGGTCTTGTCGGTAAGACTTGCCCACGTCGGACGCAAGGTAGTAGCTTTCGTAGGCACTACCCGGTGCGGCTCCCGGAACGCCAATCGCCGCATACCCCTGCGGCTGCCAGCTCGCCGAATAGCTGGAATAGTTGGTTCCTCCAATGGCCGTCGTATCCAGACCAGCGTCCGCGATGTTGTATTGCGTGGTGCCGACCAGCACGATCTCGGTCCCTTTCGTCAAGCCGGCGAGATCACTCTTGAGCGTAGCTGCGTCTGCGGGACACATGTAGCCATCTTCCTGGGTCGGAGTCTGGCGATTCAGCACCACGACCTGATAGCGCGAGGTGCATGGTGTGTCTGTGGCCGTGGGAAACGTAGCGTCGCGGTAGGGGAATTGGACGCCGTCCACATTGAGGTTGTCTTGCAGGTTGGCGGGAGTACCCGTTGTCAGAGAAACCCACGGCTGAGCACCGCCCGCGTTGAGGGAGATCCCGACGGCGTCGGGCGTGTAATAACTGGCGCCCGAGGTCACGCCTGGGGAGTAACTGAACGTCACGCGCGCCAGTTCAATGTTGCGGCGCGAGTTACGGGCGATTGCGATGAGCTGATTCTGGCCGGTCCGCAGGCGGGTGGCTTTCGTGAGTTCGGCGGTCCATTTACAGGTATTTTTCTCGCATTCTCCCTGCTGGAAGCGCGAGGTGACATTTTTCCCGTTTAACTTAACCCGCAGCGATTCGGGTTTGATCCCGTCCCCCACGCGCAAAACGGCCTTCACCGTCGTCGTGTCACTGACTCCCTCGCCAAGATGGGGCTTTACGATTCGAAATACATCGGAATCATCGTGACCCTTGGTTGTGAGGTTGGCCGAGGACAAGCTGGCCGACCGGTCGGAGATTGAATTGTCGGCTGCGGAAGCGCCGATCGAAGCCGCTCCGAGCAGCACCGCGAATGCAAAGTTAGATAATTTCATTTTTTTGAACCTTTCTCGGATTTTGTGGAGCCAATCGACCGGCCCATCGTGAATGAATCAACGCAACGCAGTTGCCAAAGCTGTACTCCTCACAAACAACGACTTAGCCAGATTCTCAGCTGCGCTCGTTCACGAATTCCCGAGATCTCGTGAGTTAGTATTCGAGGTTTTCACGAAGAAGCGTGAGGGGGCCATGGACTTGGGTTGGCTGCAACGCGGAACTACTTTGTTTTCGCCGTGTGGAATTGGCCTCGTAGTTGCAAACCACAAGGTGCTTTGGAGAACCGACGAAAGCAGGCGGTGGAAATCACTCATGTGGAAAGTTAGACGGATAGAGGATCGGGGACGGATTGTCCTAAAACTAATCGGCCGGTTGGAGGGGAATCAATTGGCCGAGTTGGAAGACGCGTTTGGATCGGAGGCAGCTGTTCAGAACCTGATCCTCGATTTAACGGACGTGCGGCTGGTGGATCAGGAGGCTGTGCGGTTCCTGGCAGATTGCGAAGCCCGCGGAGCCCAACTGCGAAATTATCCGGCCTATATCCGGGAATGGATTGACGCCGAGAAGGCGAGCCAGGAATCGACTTTGAATCAGCGCTGAAATCCACGTGCTGATCGGCAGGCCGCCCAATGAGCGCCGGCGTCCTGCTTCAGATACTTTGATAACGGCGTTTGTCGATTTTAAGTGTCTTGATCTTTGAATCCAGGGTCGAAGCCGGCATGCCCAAGGCGACTGCCGCTCCTGTGGGACCCGATACGCGGCCTTTACATCGGCGCAGCGCGTCTTCGATCCGTTCCCGCTCCTGATCCACAAGATCCTCCGCGAGGGGCCGTAGGCTGGTTGGCTCATGAGACAACCAGCTTTCATCAACGGCGAACTCATCCGTGTCGCTTACGATGACTGACCGCTCAATTACGTTCTGCAGTTCACGGATATTGCCTGGCCAGGGGTAAGACTGCAGGCTCTCCATTGTCCGCTTATCGATCCTCATCATTTTCTTGCCAGACCTGCTAGCGTAACGGTCGATGAAGTACCCAACCAGTAAGCGGATATCTTCTCTTCTCTTTCTGAGTGGGGGGACTTCAATGGGGAATACGTTGATCCGATAATACAAGTCACTGCGGAATGTTCCGGCAGCAATCGAGGCGGGCAGATCTCGGTGCGTCGCGGCAATTACGCGAACATTGGCACGGATTAACGTTGTGCCCCCTACACGCTCGAACTCCCGCTCCTGCAAGACTCTGAGAAGCGTCACTTGCGTCTCGGCATTCAGCTCCCCAATTTCGTCGAGGAAGATCGTGCCTCCCTCCGCCAGTTCAAAGCGGCCGAGACGTCGCTGCAAAGCCCCCGTAAAGGCTCCCTTCTCATGCCCGAACAACTCCGAGGCGATCAGGTCGCGGGGGATCGCCGCGCAATTCACGCTTACAAAAGCACGCGAAGCACGCGGTGAACGCTTATGAATCGCGCGGGCAATCAACTCCTTCCCGGTCCCCGTCTCCCCGGTGATCAGTACGGTGGTGTCGCTTTTGGCCACTTTTGAGACGCGGGCCAAAACAGCTTGCAGTGCGGGCGACGCGCCGACGATCTCTTCGAACATCGAGGCCTTGTCAATTTCCTCGCGTAGAACCAGGTTCTCTTTCTCGGCTCTTTCTCCCTTACGTTTGCGATCGTCAATGTCGATACGGGTACCGCACCAGCGCGTAATCTGGTCGGCCTCATTCCGCAAGGGCCGAATCTCGTATACAAACCATCGGTATTCGCCATCGTGTCGACGCATGCGCGCTTCCATCGAGAAGGACTCGCCTGCTGGCCATGGCGGTGCGAATGCCTTCTTTGAGTTGTCCCACGTCCTCAGGATGGGTCACCAGGTCGAGAAACTCCATGGGGGCTTTCGGCGGGATCGTGCCGAAGTAGTCGGCCGATGTGAGATTGCCATACGACCCGCTCCCATCGGCTTCCCAAAGAAACATGTGCAAGGGAGCTACATCAATCACCTGCTGAAGCTCCTTCGCGTGCTGCCGCACGAGCTTCTTCTGCACGCTTGCGTTCGCTGATGTCCTGTACCACGGCTTGGCGCCCTCCGGGGAAGGTCGGCGAAAGGGAGACCTCCACGGGCACTTGGCTCCCGTCTTTGCCAACAAACGTGCGCTCGAACCGGAAGAGACCTCCTCCGATATTCTCGGGCGGTGTTGGATAGCGGGCAAGATCCTCATTCGAGTACGTGTCCAGAATGGACATTTGCTCAAGTTCCGACGCACTGCACTTCAGCAGTCTGAGGCCGGCAGGATTGGCCGAGACGAATTTCCCGTCGTTGCTCAGCATCAAAATGGCGGCGGGAGAAAGCTCCACCAAGGAACGATGCTTGGTTTCACTTTCGCGCAATTCGTTCTCGCCCCGCTGATTTGCTCAAAAGCACGAGCATTTGTAATCGCTACCGCGACCTGATTCGCAAAGATTTCGAGCCATGAAAAATCCTGCTGGCAGAGGCATTCGCGGTTGAATGTGGCTAAGACTCCAAGGATCTCTCCACGGGAGACGAGTGGATAGCCCGCAAAACCTCGGATGCTCTCCCGTTTGGCCCATTCTTTGTTCCCGATCCACTCACTGGTGGCCGCAGCATCTGGGATCAAGATCGATCTGCCTGTGGTGCCGATCTCTCCGACCTTTCGATGGCCGCGTGGAATCCTGCGGTATTGACCATGAAGAGAGGACCAGTCTTCGCCGGGAACGGATTTGGAAGAGCCGGCGCTTGCGACCAAATGGAGGCACTGTGTTTGGTCGGCGCAGTCGGTCCTGTGGAAACAGCTTTGGCAGAGATCTCCGGGCGATAGCAACCAAACCCGCGCCAGTGCGACCCCCGGTTGTGCTGCAAGACCCCGAACAACCGCGCTCAGAACATCGGCCGTCTGGTGTTCGCCGGCTACCTGTGCTGCGAGGGAGAGTAAGGGTTCAGCCTGCACAACAATACCTCTCGGCCCGGCCTGATTCTACCTGAATGTCTTTCCTAGTGCTGACCGATCGAAGGTCCTCTCGGTTATAGAGAGATAATCACGGCAGTCCGCCCTTTGAGTCGGTGCTATTCGTCACGAAAGCGTGTGATGCTGACATATAGCGGGCGAACAGCGGTTACGACCGGGCCCATGGCGGCAGGAAGCTGATTTCTGCTACAGCAACGATCGCTCTGTTCTATCCGCCTACGAAACCTTGAGGGTGAGAAACACTGCCTCCTTGTATTCTCGCATCGTCACTCGCCCATCGCCCGGCAGCGGAAGAATGACTTTCGCAGCCACCACTCCCAATAACCCGCCGAGCAGCGTTTCCCAGGCGCGCGCCCCCAAGACCGATATCGATGTTTCTCCACTGATCGCCAAAGTTACCATCAGCGTGAAAGCGTAGGCCGCACAGGCAATGTCGTAGCGTTCTGGTAATGCCATGGCGTAAATGATCATTGCCATTGCAGCGAGCATCCAAGCCAGCGGCGGTATGTGCGTTGCGATCGGCACACACGCGATGCCGAGCGGGACCCCGATCAACGTTCCAACGATCCGTCGGCGAACGCGATCTGCAGTGCCCGATGCCGACCCGGCGATGACATAGGTGCTCGCAGTAATCGCCCACGCGGACTCTTGGAGGTGGATTGCGCTGCTCACTAAAACGATGACAAAAGCGCCCACTGCTGCCTGTAACCCCATCCGCAGTTCTCGTGACGCTTGCCCCTCCCCAATCGAGGCATCCACAACCGACACAGGCGTCGGATGTTCCGCCGGTCCGCTGAGCAAGCGAGGAACAACCGATGCCACCGTGGCTACTAATCCTGCCAGCGCTACCAGTCCCAGATCGGCCCGAGTGATCCCGGTTCCATAGCCGAGAAGCTGGCCGATATAGATCTGGGACCCGATGCCCGCACCAAGGATTCCGAATCGCTTGAGATATCCAACTAGAAACGCGCCCGTGATCAGGATCCACTCCGGACCCAGCGGCCCATGGCGCATCAAGATCGGCGCAAGAGCGATCAAGCTAAGTGCGCCCGTCACAGCGGCAGCATTCAGGATCACAAGATCGCGAGTAGACAACCAGCGAGTTGCCTGACCTTCTGAAACGCTTGCCCAGAGGCCGAAGCCGGCGGCTAGGTAACTGAGAAACGAGCCGCCCGAGATGCGATACGAGCTGTAGAGAAGCGCGCCCAGCATGGCGGCAATGCCATATGCGGTTACCAGTCGCAGGCCCTCGACGCGGCGCTGGACGCCGGGATCGATTCTGTCAAGCCACCCACTGACTCTCTCGACCATCGAGTTCATCCCGCAGGAACCAGCAACCCCCACATAGTCACGCCCGACTTACCCTCTTTGCCTTTTCGCACCGGTCCGATAGTATCCCAATGCTTTCCGAAGGGAGAAAGAATACTGATGGGACGTATCGTGGGCTGCGGATTCGTCAAGACGTTGTGCGCGCTCGTCTCAGTTTCGGCGCGCTCTACTTCCGGAAGATGCATCTGACGCAGAGGGGGAATCAGGACTCTTCCCCGTCCGCAGTATGCTTCGGCGCTTGCTTTTCGAAAGTAGCGCAGTTTGGGCTCAACAGCAGTCCTCCAAGGGTGACAGACGTGTGACCGTCTGCAGGTGACTAATGTCACGGGCGGAAATTCAGGGGAAAACTGTCGTTTACCGGGTACGGAAGGAAAGTCAACGAGAGTTCTCAGAACTACGGACTTCGGCATCAACGCGGTCGACGAAGTAGCCAAACAGATAGCCGACGATGTCTTCGGCAAGCACTCGGCCTTCGGGGTCATTGTTGGCCAAGAATTCCACCGTGCAGAGCCAGTCATCTTCGTCTTGCCACTACGGTTCAATGTCGCGTTGTCGGTTCATACTTTCAGTCTCGTGTAATCTCCATAACTCCAAAAGTTGTGGCCGAGAGCCGTGGACGAGAACACGCGGGTCCTTGAACTCCGATTGGGTGCATGGGCGCAACTGAGCTTGCATTCAAGATTCGTAAGCGATACCAGACCAATGAGTTAGCTGTTGACTCTACTGAATTCGGGACCAGGGGGTCGGAGTCCCAGAAGCGGGCTTCCTGAACCCTCTGATCTTCAATTTCTGCCACCCCTGAGCGTGACCTTTTACCCCAGCCACAAGCAAGCCAAAGCCAAAACTGTTTGCATTATCAATCGCTTACAGATGGCCGTTTCCGCTTCTTCCTCCGTATACTCTGACTAGCGGGGCTGACTGATTCCCTCTCACTCCTCCTTCCCCCCAAGTCCTTGAATTGCAAGAGCGATTATCGCCGCCGGTGTGCCAACGGTGTGCCAGATTTTTCGGGAAGGAGTCGTGTTTGGCGAGAAAAACCGGGCAAATCGTCGGTCGCGGGCGGCACCGGTGGCTGGTGCGAGTCTTCCTCGGCCGCGACCACAAGACCCGAAAACGGCGCTACCACAGCCGTATGGTTCATGGCCCCGCCCGCCATGCCCAGACCTACCTTAATAGGGTGTTGCATGAGCATGATCTCGGCCGCCAGATAGAATGCGCCGATCTTACCCTGACCGAATATCTCGATCGGTGGCTCGAGACCGCCGCGAAACCGCGTCTGCGGGAGAAAAGTTACCGCAGCTATGAAAGCCTGCTGCGCCGATATGTTCGGCCATCTCTCGGCCCCCGAAATCTGGCGGCAATCTGCCCACTCGATGTCCAGGCGGTGTACCAAGATATGGTCGAGCGCGGTTTGTCCGCGCGAACCATCCGCTACACGCATTCCGTCCTCCGTTCCTCCATGCGGCAGGCAATCCGGTGGAGGCTATTCGCCGAAGATCCGACCAACGGCGCCCAGTTGCCGCGACAGGGAAGACGCGAATTGCGGGTATTGACGGCAGAACAATCGCGAAGTTTTCTTGAGGCTGCGATGCAAACGGCTTACGGGCCAGTCTTCGCAGTCGCACTCACCACCGCCGCACGCCCCAGCGAATACCTCGCCTTGAAGTGGCAGGACATTAACTGGGAGCGAGGCACCGCCAGCGTCGCGCGTACCCTCGAACGAGTGAGCGGAGGCTGGCGTTTCGCCGAAACAAAACGAGCCCGCAGCCGGCGCATGATCAAGTTGCAGGAGTGGGTCCTGGAACTCTTGAAGATGTATTCCGAGAAGCCGAATCGAAAATCGGCGTCCAGCAGTTGGCACGACGCGGCAGGCTTAATATTCACTGCTTCCTCTGGACGGCCGATCGATGCAGGCAAGCTCGCAAGAACGTTCAAGTCAATTCTGCAAACGGTTGGTCTCCCGACGATCCGGCTCTATGATCTTCGGCATACGGGCGCCACACTCGCTCTTGCGGCTGGCGTTCCGCCTAAAGTTGTTTCTGAGCAGCTGGGCCATGCGAGCGCGGCATTCACTCTGGATATCTATTCGCACGTCCTCCCGCACATGCAGGAAGAGGCGGCGACGAAGGTGGAAGAGGTTCTGCTACGGCGCGTTCTGCTCAGGCGGTCTAGGCGAACTGGAGGGCTGCAAGGATAAGAGTTTTAGGATGCTCTCGGAAACTTGAACTCCACCCTTGTTCGCCCGATTCGATCTAGCTCCCCATAGAGAGTCCGAATCTTTTCAGAACGGGCCTTGTAGTCGAGAAGCTCGGAAGAATTCAAAGTCGAGTCCCGTCTCAATGTCTCGATCTGCAAGTTGATTAATTGAAGCACTTCACGTTTGATGGCGGAGGCTGGGTCCGTGACCATAGATTCTCCGCGGAAATTGTAGCTGATCCAAGCTGGCCGCCCAATCGCGACCTTTCGCCCTAATGGCAAGGTTTTGCGCCTTGGCCTTGTAAGAAAGCGAGACCTGGCTGGCTGCTGATTCGCCATCTTCAGGGCTTACGACGGTGGCGGAACAACTGATTTAGAATCAGTTGCTCAATGGGAGGCGGGCGTCAAATTGCTGGGCGCTCTTGCCCATTCGAAGCTTTGCCGACGATACCGGCATTAAACTCACGACGCGGGCCGAAAAGGGACTTCCGCTTTCACTGTGGTTCCGCGCCCTTGCTTGGCTGTCGAACTCAAACGTCCCGCGCAGCTGCAGCACGCGCTCTCGCATATTGATCACGCCCAGCCCTCCCGATTTTCCGAGTTGGTCGAGGTGCGCAACCAACGCCGTCATCGGACACAGAAAGGCAAACGCGTACCATTGGATCGTGTGAGCCGGACCTCCACCTTCTTTGCCTCCGAATATTTGGCGGCATTGCCCAGCGCTTCCTGCGCGATGCGGTAGAGACAGAGCGCGGCCCCAGGCGACAACTCCTTCACACTCGCGTCCGTTTCACATGACACCGGCAACGCCGCGTACCTTGCTGAACTCCTCGCAATACGCCGACGAGCGCTGCCGGCAGGCCCGCCTCTTGCAGCAAGGCCGGGTGAAGCTCATGCGATATATGACGGATGTCAGTTCCGATCTTGATGAGTTCTTGCTGCAAACCATTCACCGTTGCTTTCGCTTCCGAATCGGGTGGCACCTGATGTCCTTACCTTGCCCAGCCTGAGGGTAAGGGAAGTGATCTGCTGGAGGACGCCGTCGTGCAGCTCTCCGGCGATGCGCATCCGTTCCGCCTCCTGCGCTTTGATCAACTCTTCGTTCAGCGCCCGAACCTCGGTCCGGTGTCGTTCTAAGACGGCCTGGCGCCGCTCCAAAGCGCGGACGCGAAGCTGATAAATGGTCCAGAGCATCGCCAGAAACGTGAGCGCGCAGAGCGCCCGGAACCAGTTCGTCTGGTAGTAGGCCGGCGCAATCGCGAAGTCCAGGGACGCGCCTTGCTGGTTCCAAACACCGCTGTTGTTGCTCGCGATTACGCGGAATCGGTAGTGGCCCGGCGCAAGATTCGAATACTGCACCTGCCGGTCGTTCACTACCTCGCGCCAGTCCTCGTCCTGTCCTTCGAGTTTGAAGCGGAAGCGAACCTTCTCTGGCGCGACCAAGCTCAGTGCGGTGTAATCAATCCAAAGGTTTCGGATTCTCGGCGGCAGCGTCAGACTGGCAGTAGCAGCATATGTCTTGCCGTCCGCGGTGATCTGCTCAACATGGATCGGTGGAGAAACTTTATTGAATCGGAGGTTGCGTGGGTCAATGACACTGGTACCATCCGAATGCACGAACCACAGTTTTCCATCTGCCGATTTGGTCACGACTGGGGCGTAGTTAGTCAGCAATGCATGTACTCTGACCCCGTCGCTGCCATCAAAGATCGTACTGCGGACTTTATGTTTTGGGTCCGCTGCCCACGCTTCCATTTCGGTCCGGTCGACATGGAGCAGACCGCAGGCCGCGTACAGCCAGAAGGAAGAAGCATCGTCCTGCATGACCCAGTGAACGGCATCGCAAGGGAGTCCATTTTTGGTGTTTAGAGTAGCGACACCACCGTCCTTGACTCGGCTCAGACCGCCTTGCGTTGCGGCCCAAAGTGTACCTTCGCCATCAACCTGAAGGTTCCAAATCTGGTCCGCACCCAGGCCATCCTTGGCGCCAAGGGTTTTGTCGATTTGGCCGTCCTTGAAATGCGCGATGCCTCCGTCGAGGAATCCAAGCCACAGTCCATCATGGACGGGATCGGGTACGATCGCAGACAGGCGTTGGTCATGCCCCAGCTTCGACCATGGCCAAGTCACCGATTCGACTACTCTGTAGTCGACCGCGTGAAACAGACCATGACCGGGATAGCTGATCCAGACCCCCTCGTGCCGATCAGCAAAGATTGCGTTCGCAGATCCGCCCGGCACGCCACTCACGCGAGTAAACTTGCCATCCTCGAACCGCACAACTCCCTTTAGGCTGGTCACCCAGAGGCGGCCGCGTTGATCCTCGAAGAGTGAGCCGATATTGTTGTCGAGTAGTCCGGCATCCAGGATTTCACGGGCAGCGCCGTTCGCTTCTCCGGAGGACTTCCTCGACTGGGCGGGGGCGGCTCGATAGACAGTCATCTGTCCTCGATTCCACCTGTCCAGTCCATTAAAGGTACCCACCCAGATGCTGCCGTCGCGGGCTGCAAGCACCGACCAGGCCGGACTAGACAATCCTTGGTGCCCGGAGATTGTAGAAATGACGGGTTCGCGAAAGCGGTCGAGGCCATTGGTCGTGCCTACCCAAATGGTGCCTTCGCGGTCCTCAAAAAAGGCCGTGACAAGATCGCCTGTTAGCCCGTTCCGCAGCCCAAACCAGGTCGTCGTTCCGTGGAAAACACGTAGTAGCCCCCTGTCGAAAGTTCCGATCCACAGAGCACCGTCGCGATCCCTCAGCAGCTTGGAAGGCGCAAAGGGCTGCATGCCTGGGAGATCGTAGCCCGCCACCTTGTTGTCGGTGACCTGTTCCAAGCCAGTGCTGGTCCCGACAATCACGGATGTCGCGTGCTCCCCTGGAACCAGCGTCTGTTGGCTGTCGGTTGGATTCGGCGAATACAGTTGCGGAGGACCGGGCTTCCACCGCCACAGGCCTGACTCGGTTGCGGCCCAGAGACGGCCGTCGGTGTCCTCATATAAGGAATGCACATTCTGACTACCGTAGCGATAATACAGACCTGTTTCCGCACCACCTCTAGTATCTTGGCACGCAACTTTGTCTCTCCGAATCGCGCAAATCTTCCCAGAGCCTCCAGCCCACACCGTTCCCTCGTGGTCCTCCATGAGAGCCAGTACCCCTCCATGAATCTCGGGGTACTGGATCACCTTGTCCCTATTCCAACTTGCCAACCCGTCCAGGGTACCGATCCACAGCGTGCCATCGCGTGCGGCTAAGAGCGCTAAGATATCGCTGCTCGGGAGACGCTGGCCGGGTGGCGGACTCCAGGCGACGAATCGCACACCATCGAAGCGAACCAAGCCAAATTCCGTGCCAAGCCAAAGATAGCCGTCGGGCGTCTGGACAATGGACCGGGTGCTGCCCTTCAAACCTTCGGGCGCCGTCCATGCCGTATGCGTGTATTGGGTGAGTTCGAGCGACGGATCTAACGCGGGGGCGCGAGGGCAGACCACCACCAACAGGCTTACTATGCCAAACACAAGGCGAGAAATCGCAGTTCTTGTCGGCCAGCGCCCTCTCGTTCTCATCGGCAACACATTCTACCCCGGAGTGCTCCTTCGCACGCCATTCAGCTTTTCGTCGACAATTTATAGCAGGATTGCGATAATTTGCCCGTTTAATGTTCGTCCGTGACGGCAAGCATGCTGTTTACAGAGTCGTCTCTCGAAGAATTAATGTCCCCTGGTCTGGAGGCTTCCGATGACACGGGATAGTTGGCGTGTTCACGGGGCACCGACGGATATAGCCATGAAACCTATGCCGTCAACGAAAATCGGATTTCCCCTCTGGGCTGCAAACTTGTTGCCGCTGACGCTTTTGTCCATAGCGGTTCTGGGGCTTTGCCCAACAGGGCGGGCTCAAACCTCCGTGACGGGCCTTCTGAGAGGAGTGGTTACTGATCCTTCAGGTAGGGTGGTCTCAAATGCAGATGTTGGCGTGACGAACGAGAGAACCAACGAGGTACGGACCGTGGCGACGGGCGCGGATGGAGCCTACACTGTGCCCCTACTTCCGCCCGGGACCTATCGGGTCGATATCGATGCGAAGGGTTTCGCTCGCACGATCGTTTCTTCAGTGGTGATCGCAGTCACTGAGACGAACGTCGAGAATGTCACCGTCAAGGTAAGCAGCGCACTGACAGCCGTCGAAGTGAAGGGAACTCCTCCGGTCGTCGAAACCAGCACGAATGCGCTTGGGGATGTTGTCACTCCCCCACAGGTCGAGGCTCTTCCTCTGGTAAATCGGAATTTCACCCAGATCATGACCCTCTCGGCAGGGGTTATCGCCAGCGTGACGGATGCGGCGGAATTAGGGCGGGGAAGCGGGGGCCAGATTCCCACTACCGAAGGGCAAGGGCAAAACGTCAATGGTGCGCGCGCCAGCGACATCAATTTTCGGATGGATGGGGTAGATGTGAATGACTACGATGCCTCGGGTTTCGGCATACCGATCCCCAACCCCGATACGATCCAAGAGTTCAAAGTCCAGACGGGAATGTACGACGCGGAATACGGTCGGGATGCCGGCGCGAATGTGACCCTGGTGACGAAGACGGGCTCGAACGCGTTCCATGGCAACGTTTTCGAATTTTGGCGGAACGATGCACTCAATGCGAACGACTTTTTTCTCAAGCAGAACGGCGTGCCACGCCCAGAACTGAAGCAGAACCAATTTGGAGGCACGCTGGGTGGGCCGCTCATCAAGAGCAAACTGCTCTTCTTCGGTTCGTATCAGGGCACACGGCAGATCAATGGCGTGTCGGGCCGCCAAACATTCTTTTCTCCACTCACCACAAACGATCGTTCCGCCGCTTCAGTCGGGGCGCTTTTTGCAGGACAGCAGGGCCTCCAATATATTTTTGGCCCTCCGGGATTCGGACCAGCCATTGCCGCTGACGGATCCAACATTAACTCCGTAGCACTCGAACTGCTGCAGCTTAAGTTGCCCAACGGACAATATCTGTTCCCGACTGCCAACCCAGCAAACGACTTGGTCTCCTTGAGTGTGCCTGCGAGCTTCAACGAGAATCAGTACATGGGAAATTTCGATT
Source organism: uncultured Acidobacteriaceae bacterium (assembly GCA_963696275.1). Classification (GTDB taxonomy): domain Bacteria; phylum Acidobacteriota; class Terriglobia; order Terriglobales; family Acidobacteriaceae; genus Acidiflorens. Next base: position 18,903 of record CAVOJQ010000005.1, read on the forward strand.
TCTTGCAGTCACCGAAGAACACAATTCAGGGCCGATTTTTTACTGCGCTCAGTAATACTACGAATGCTTTCGCGGGCGGAGGCAATCTAGCGGGCGCTCCCTCGACTAATGATCTGAACTATCTGGTTGCCTCGCTGACCGACACATACGTCTTCAAGACGAATCTCTTTAATCAAGTTCGGTTGGGCTACGATCGAATCTCTTCCGTTACGACACCGCATTCTCCATTCACTTTTTCCGGTGTAGGCGTGAATGCTTCCGCCCAGAATGACGACAAGCCATCGGTGACCATCGCTGGGTCCGATAACTTTAACCCCGGTTTCTATTTCCCTTTTGCGCAAGATCTCTTCAGCCTCGAGGACAACATTACCTGGGTACGTGGCCGGCATAGTCTTCGCTTCGGCGGCGGAATTACTCGAGCGTATTTGAATAACCGTGGGGAAGAATACTACGGTCAAGTGAACTTCCCGAGTTGGCCGGACTTCCTGCTGGGAATGAATGGTGCACAAAACGGAACCGCCGGTGTATCAGGCAATCCCCCAAACGGCTTCAGCAATGTTTTGTACTCGCTGGAGGTGCTCGGTGTACTGGCGGGGCACGCTCGGACCTGGGAATTATCGGCTTATGGTCAGGATGATTGGCGAGTCAACTCCAGGCTGACGCTGAACCTTGGCCTGCGCTGGGAGTGGTTGCCGCCGTTCACCAATACCAGCGGCCGAGCGACAAATATAAACCCCGCGTTAATCAACCCCAACCCTCCGCCGACGGGCAGTCTGGCAGGATATGTTGTACCGGCGAATTGGACCTATCCGGTGCCCGCAGGCGTTGTGAAGTCTGGCATCAATGGGTTCGTACCCGGGAGCGGAAACCAAACTTGGGGTCCGCGAGTTGGGTTTGCGTACAGCTTGCGTGACCGCGTCGTGGTGCGGGGCGGATACGGGATCTATTATTCGGCGGTAACTGGCAATAGCGAGTTCCAGTCTGTGGGCGGCTTGCCCTGGGCACTGATCGGTGTCTTTGCTCCGCCCTTCAATGGCAGCGCCTCTTGGGCGCATCCGTTCCAGGAACCGATTCCCCCGCTCAGCCAATTTCCGTTCTTTGATCCCTATACGCCCGATAGCGACCTGAGTTTGACCGCCACGCAGCAGACGATCCGTCCTGCGATAACGCAGGAGTACGCATTCAATGTACAAACTGCAATTACCCAAACGCTGGCGTTACAGACTGGCTACGTCGGATCGAATGTCAACCATCTGGTTTACTCTCACTCAATCAACCAGGCTGGTCTGGCCACTCCGCAGAATCCAATCCGCGGACAAACTACCAGTACTTTGTCAAACCTCGCTCTAAGGGTTCCATACCAAGGGTGGGACCCGGCTGGATTTATGGAAGAAGGCTCGGAAGGGCGATCCAACTTCAATGGCCTGGAGGTTACGCTGAAAAAGCATCTCAGCCGCGGATTGCAGTTTCTGTCGGCGTACACGTGGTCGAAGACCTTGTCCACCGGGGCCGCGAACGTCGTGGGTAGCACCTTCGGCGAGGGAACGATCGGTGATCAAAACAATCTCTATGCAGGTTATGGGGAAGCTAATTTCAGCCGGCGGCAGCGCTTCATCGTAAGTGCTATTTACGAATTGCCCAGTTTTGACCACGGTTCCGGCATCGCGGGAAAAATGTTGAGTGGTTGGGCACTTTCGACAGTAGTGACTCTTCAGTCCGGAACGCCGCTCACATTCCTCAATACCAATTCCAACAATCTGTTTGGCACGTCGAGCGACTTTGCCTACCTTGATCTCAGTGCACCCGGATGCGGCGGACGTCTCGACCTCGGCGGCTCTGTAAAAAGTCGCCTGAACGAATATTTCAACACGAATTGTTTTACCAGCACTCCGGTGATTAGTTCAGACGGAGGAACGGGCTTTGGCAACACGAGGCCCGGGCTGCTTCGGGGACCTGCCCAGCACAACGTTGATCTTTCGTTAAGGAAGATGACTGCCTTCACCGAGCGGATAGCTCTTGAGTTCCGAGCCGAATTCTTCAACGCCTTCAACAGCACGCAATTCAGTAATCCGGATACCACTTTTAGCGACGGCGTACCCGCATTCGGCAAGATCACGGCTACGTCGGTAGCGCCTCGGGTTGGGCAACTCGCATTGAAACTCAATTTTTGACTACAGATACCCCGGTCGCGTGAGTCTATAGAATGCCTGGCGACCCACAAAGCGGGGTGAGGCCGGGGAGGCTGCGCAGTCTGAGGCTCACGCATTGGCAGTCAGGGCTTGGGCCACCAAGGCGCGAGCACGCGGCGTATTGCGAACCTGCACATTCATTTTCGCCAATCGGAGAGCCTTGTCCGGGATCGGCACCTGCAGCAAGCCAGAATTCGGCTGCATGGTCGGCGAAGGCCTCCGGGTGACTCGCGATCAGCTCGTCATAGCGCGTCGCGGCCACCTGGCGCCAGTATCGGGTTTCGCCGTCACGGCCCACATCCCCGAGAATGCGTGCGAGCTGTGCCGCGTAATCAGGGTCATCGGAGGATTCCGCCAGCGAGTGCAGGCGGGAAATGGCGGAATCGACTTCTCCCAATTCCGCTTCGACCTCGGCGAGATGGCCTCGCGCTGGCGCGTAAGCGGGCACACGCCGCTGCGCGGCGTCGAATGACGCTGCGTGCATCGTCCAGCCGGCCCTCGTTCATCCACATGAGTCCCAACTGGAAATCGAGAAGCGCCAGAGGAATCGGCGAAACACCGCGATATCGGCTGCGGCTTTCCTCGTACCGCCGTTCTGCTGCCTCGATTTCGCCCCGCTCGGCATGCAACCCGACCAAGGCTGCGACATGTTCAAAGCTTGCTCTGCGCTGTGCAGCTTCCTCTCGCAGGACAAGGGATTCGTCGTAGCGGCCGAGGGCCTGGAAAATTGCCGCCCGCTCGCCATTGGCCGTTTCGGCATCGAGTGAAAGCTGCTCGGCGCATTCAATGTCGGCCAGGGCGTCATTAAATCGATGAAAGCCAGCGTGCGTTCGCGCGCGTGCCAGAAGGGCTTTCGGGTCCGTGGGCACGTCGCGCACGAGCTGTTCCGCGATTTCGTTTGCCCTGTCGTAATCTGCAATGCAGCCGACGATCAGCCCGCGCAGCGAGATCAGCTCGGCGAGACCCGCTCGAGTTTCGACGCTTGCGGGGCCAAGCCTGACCTCCGGCTCCAAGGCGTCGATCTGGGCATCGAGATTCAGCAGGGCAATCGTGCCGTCGGTGAGCGGCCGTTCGTCAATCATGACTTACCCGCCTCTGGCCGATTTGGCGGCGCCATGTAGGGGAACACCTTCGACGACCACGCGATCGGCGCGTCCACACCGTCGCGGATGCGCGGACCCTTTCCGGCGTTGACGTACAACGTAAGAAGAGAGTCCACGAGGTCCTCGTTGAGCCACCTTCCTCCACAAGTAGCGTGCGTGCGCCCTTCGAGCATCGCCCGCTCGATGTCGAAGTAGCTCGTCTCTGAGAAAGGCTTGGACGCATCCACAACCAGGAAATCGGCAAGCAGGAGTTCGGTCAGGGGATGGTTCCCGTGCGGGTCGAGCGGCCAATCAACTTTGCCGTCAAGGCCGTCAAAGAAGGCGAGATTGGCGTTCAACCGCGCACGATACGCGCCGGCATAAGTCTTGGAAAGATTGAAAGCGTCCTCTTCGTTATAGATGTCCCGTATCTCGAGATCCCGATTCACAGTGTCGAAGATCTTCGCGCTGAGGGTGATGTTCTTGATTTCCGGCCGCCCGACACGTTCCAGCCGCACCGGCCGTTTGCCGGCGCTTAGCGTCTCGCCAACCACAGCGAACATCGGGCCGCCCTTGAGCACGGTCGCCCACTCGATCCTGAGGACGATCCCCAACACATTCTTGCCGTAAAGCCTGTCGGAACCGACTTCCTTGAAGGCGAGTTGCCTTGTTGCGATGGTTCTTTCGGCCATCGGGCCGTCGAGGAAGAATGGATCGGACCTCTGCCCCGCAAAGATCTGCAGGCCTTTCCCGCTGCCGCCGCTCTCCTCATTCACGCGAAATGTGACCACGTCGCCGTTTGGCAGCGTGCAGCGGCCTTCTTGCACCGGTTGTGGACCGCTAAACGTGAAGTCAAAGATGGATTCGTCGGCTGCAACGGCGAACGAGCGCCCGTCAGGCGCAATGGATACGGAACGCACGCGCAACCTGTAAATGACCGCATCGGAAAACAGGGCTGACGGGCCCGGCATACGGAAACACGTTCATGATCAGGACGAGATGCCGCGGACTCTCCGGACAAGGGAACGCATAGACGTCCGTGATATCGATGACCGGATCAGCGATGGCGCGAGGCCCGGAGATGTGATCGGACATGTGTTAATCCTTCTAGTGCTTGGCTACTTGTTCTCGTTGAGAATGTCTTCCGCTACCTGGAAGCAGTCGGCGCCGACCGGAATCCCGCAATAGATAGCGATTTGGATCGAGCACCGCGCGCAATTCATTCGGTGTAAGGCCGTTGACCTGTGCTCCGCGGACATGGTTGGCGAACTCGCCCATCTTGCCGAGCGCGGCGACCATACCGAGAGTGAGGATGCTGCGCTCGCGAGGCGACAAGGTCTCTTCGCCCCACACCTCGCCCCAGCAGTATTCGGTCACCAGCCGCTGAAAGTCGCGGTTGAAGTCATTGACGTTTGCCAGCGCGCGGTCCACATAGGAATCGCCCAGCACCTGCCGGCGCTTGGCGAGCCCGCGGTCGTAGAGAATCTTGTCCATGCTGATCTATCCTCTTCAGTGCGAATCTCCCGCGCATCAGCTTTGAGATCCGCCAACCATTTCAGCGCCGACAGGCTCGGCATGAACATGTACTCGCCGCCGCGCAGCACGTTGAACGTCTGGATGCCGTGGATGCGCCGCCTCACCGGATCCTTTGGAATCGTGAACGTCGCATCTTCTTCCTGCAGGCCCACGATCGGGTCGCGTTCCTCGCCAAGCCCCGTAAAATTTCCGCTGTTGATCCACTCCCGTTGCAGGAATTCCATCGTGGCCATCGCCTTGGCGCTGATGAAGAGGAAATAGAGCCCGCGCGGAACTTCATCATCGCGCTCCGAAAGTGCGTTCGGGTCGTAGGGCGCTCCGTAGGTCGTGCTGCGCCGGATGATGCGATGGATGTTCACATCCGTGAGCACCGGCATCTTGGTATCGCGCGGGTTCATCCGGCGCATGTGGCAGCCGAGCGGCGCCTGCTTGCCGTCCGGATCGTTGGCATAGTTGAAGTCGTTGTTCCGCTGCGGGTCTTGGCCAAGCGCGGGGTCGTCCTTGACCGGCGCGAGCGTCAATGGCGCGCCGCTGCGCCAACGGCCAACGAGCTTCGCCGCCAGCAGCTCACGTTCTTCGTCGGTTTGACGCATTGTCTCGCAGGAATCGGTTGAACGCTCCGACCCGCGTTTGGTACTTGCGTACGCCGATGAAGGTGCCGTTGCGCCCGAGCACGTCCGGCTAGCAACATCGCAAGCGGCACACCGGCCTCGCCCGGATAACCGAGGATGAATTCACCCGCTTTGATGGGGCGCCCCTGTCCGGGCAATGGATCGACACCGCTGCCCTCGATGGCAGGCTGGCCGATACTGTCCTTGTAGCCGAGCGGATTGAGGTCGCCCGGCTGGGCGCCGAAGTCCTGAGCGTCCAGCACCGTAAACGCCGGAAAATCCGTGATACTGCTGCCGCGCCAATGCCATGGTGCGGCGCCACTTTTCTTCGCTGTCGCTAAAGACACTGATGGCGATATGAATCTGGCCGCTGCCGAACGGCTGGTCCCAGTTCTTCGGATCGTTCTCTCCGCGGTCAAGAAGGACGTCGGCACGCGCAGCCATTCCCACGCGAAAAGCCTCGGGAAAACTTTGCAGCGACTCCTCCGGCACACCCAGCGCCACCAGGCCGGTATAGCTGATTGCGACTGCAATCCAGGCGTCTGTCGCGTTCCACCAATCGGCCGCGGAAGCGACATGCGGCGCGAGCCTCCGCAGGAACTCACGGCCGCTGCGTGCATCGTCGATGTGCAGCAAGATGTGCGTGCCGTAGTACGGCTCCGGCCGATAGCGCAGCACCGTTGCCTGGATCTCGTGCAGATCAAGCGTTACGGAACTGTTGCTTTCGAGCTCTTTGATCGTGCTCTTCCAAGCACAGCCACCGCATCCTCCTTCATTAAGGCTTCAAACCAAATCGGATGGACGTGACAAACACGACAACTGTGGGCTCTGGATGCCAGCTTCAGGCATGCTGTGTTTCCCTGACGCGATCCACAGGTTCGGACGTGCACTCACGCTGTACTGCACCTCGATGTTGCCGCTTGTGGCTAACGAGTACGGGCACACATGACTCGCGGCTTCCACCAGGGACTGGGCCGCTTTCCTGGTCCATGCCGGGGAGGCTAACGTTCAGCCTGGCCGCCAGGCCGACGCCACCATGAGTCGTGCCAAGATCGACCTCCGCATCAACAGCCACTTCCGCTGGCAGCGCTATCTTCTTTTTGCCGGCGATCAGCTTGATCGCCGATAGAAAGCAGGCTGACCAACCGGCCGCAAACAATTGTTCCGGGTTGGTGCCACTGCCCGATGTGCCAGGCCGCGACAGCTTAACCTGCAGCCTGCCGTCGTCGGTGCGGGACGCGCCGTCGTCGCGGCCGCCGGTGGTGTGAGCTTTTGCGGTATAGAGGACTTTTTCGAGTTTGGTCATGGTGTCAATCCGCGCCTATAGAAGCACGCCCTGCAAGTACCGCCTCGAAGGCCAGAAAAATTGCTTCGCCTATGTTTAAGCAACGCGAATCAGCTTCTTGTTCACAAATTCGCCGATGCCCAGATGCGACAGCTCGCGGCCGTAGCCGGAGTTCTTCACGCCGCCGAACGGAAGGTCAGGTGCGGTACCGGTCGCCTGGTTGATGAAAACCATCCCAGAATCGACCTGGCGCGCGATGCGTTTTCCCCGTTCGACATCTTTGGTGATCACTGTTGCACCCAGCCCGTACGGAGAGTCGTTAGCCACGGCCACCGCTTCTTTTTCATTCTTCACCCGGAAAACCATCGCGACTGGGGCGAAGAACTCCTGGTGAAAGGCAGGGTTATCGGGTTTCACGTCGGTGAGAATGGTAGGTTCGAGGAAGAACCCACGCCGATTGAGCTTCTTTCCACCAAGCAACACTTTCGCGCCGCCTTTAACCGCGGTGTCGATCTGCTTCAGGACACCGTTAAGAGCTCCCTCAGTGCAGAGCGGTCCCAGTGAAGTTTCGGGATCCATTGGATCGCCTGGCTGCAGCTTCTCGAGCTCGTTCTTGAACCGACTAAGGAACGTGTCGGCGATGCTATCCTGAATAATGAAGCGCTTGGCCGCGACGCAGGCTTGACCGGTGTTTTGCATGCGCCCAACCATGCCCCACTTCACGGCGGTATCGAGATCGGCATCGTCCAAGACAATGAAGGGATCGCTGCCGCCGAGTTCCATCGTGCTCTTCTTCAGTGCCTGACCCGCCTCGGAAGCGACCGCCGACCCCGCCCTTTCGCTGCCGGTCAAGGCAACCCCTCTGATCCGGCTATCCGCGATGACCTTCGCCGACTGTTCGTTAGTTATGAAGACGTTGCGTCCACGTTCCCACCGGAGCGCCGGCATCGAGAAAGAGCTTTTCGAAAGCCTGCGCGCATTGCGGCACATTCGGCGCATGCTTGCTGATGACGGTGTTGCCCAGCATGAGATTCGGTCCGGCGACCCGCGCCAACTGGTAGTAAGGGTAGTTCCACGGCTCGATGCAGAAAAGCACGCCAAGTGGCGCGTTCTCGATCACGGCCTCTCCCTCCTTTACCGGGAGTTTCTCGGGTGCCAGGAACTTATCCGCGTTGTCCGCATAGTATTCGAGGATGTTTGCGCTAAGTGTGACCTCACCCTGCGCCTCGCGGAACAGCTTACCCATCTCCAGCGTGATAGGTTTGGCGAATTCGTCGAGATTCTCTCGCAAGATCGATGCCGCCTTCTTGAGAACGGCCTTGCGCGAAGCAAGCGGTCTTAGACTCCAATCAGTTGCGTAGGTTTCCTCCGCTTTAGCGATGATCGACTCGAGCTCCGCGTCTGTGTGCAACGGAAATGTTTCAACCACCTCTTCGGTATAAGGATTAATCGTTTGATACAGCATGGAAGCCTGCCTCTCTTTCTTTTGAGTTGTCGGTCAAATTGCTGTCGTAACCCTGCCTCTGTTACCGGAATTTCGGCTCCCGCTTTCAGGCCACCTTGTCGAGGAATTCGTCGAGGGCCGGGGCGATTTTTTCGAGCCGCTTGGTCTCCACCACAGTCAAACTCGGATTGGCGACGTACCAGAAATGCGCTTGGATCTGGTGTTTCACGATGAACTCTTTTACTGCTGGGTTTCGAATCCCGGGCCAACCGTCGATTTCACCAAACTGGAGGTCGAGGATGTCTGGGATCTTGGTGGCGAAATCGTCGATGTAAGGATCCCAGTCGCCGTCGTACGTGCTGGCAAAGAGCAGCTTCGTGTCGTTATCCAGGAACACCCAGCGCATGTCGTGCACCGTGCCAACCAATTCCACGCCTTGATTGCCGACGTTGCCATGCAAGCGTTTCAAAAAAAGCACGCATGCGCTTGGCGCCGCCTGGTTTGAGCGGCGCAATCACCGTCAACTCCGAGACCTTACCCTGGCGGGCGCCGATACGGCCGGCACTTTCTATCTTTTCTTTCACCGAAGCGGCGGATGCCCCGGACTCGATGGAGCGGATCACGTTCTCCAGCGCGGTTTTCGAGATATCGCCCGCGTCGGCGTAAAGCTCCCGCAACTTCTGCAGCTTTTGCGCGAAATCAGAAGGTTGTTTCGTTGGTGTTTTCTCGACTGTTTGGGTAGGCATGTCAAAGCTCCTTTTTTATTTTCCGGATTGAATATCGGTCGCCAAACTTTCAAATACTTTTCCGCTACAAAGGCCTCTACTTCTGTACGCGCTCATTCGCGGACAGCTTTCCGTGCCCAGCGACCTTAAGCCGCGTTCTCGATCCAGACAGTTTGGGCGTTCACAAAAGCATGCGCGCCAAAATGCGAGAGCTCCCGGCCATAACCGCTGTTCTTTACGCCGCCGACCGGCACGCGAGGGTCCGAAGACGTAACACCGTTGATGAAGACACCACCGGTGTATAAGTCGCGCGCCATCTTGCGTGCCAGCGCAACGTCCCTGGTCCATACATTGCCGCTCAGTCCAAACTGGCTTGCATTCGCAGCATCAACGGCTGCATCGACGTCCGGGACGCGGGTGATCGTCGCGACCGGCCCAAACATCTCCTCGTCGAAGGCAGGCATCCCTTGAGTCACACCGCTCAGCACCGTGGGCATGTAGAAGGCGCCCTTGCCGTCTTTGGGTTTGCCGCCACAGAGCACGCGTGCGCCTGCTGCAATGCTGCTTTCTACTTGCTTGTGCAGGGAATCGCGAAGGTCGGCGCGTGCCATTGGCCCCATCTGGTTTGCTGGGTCCATCGGATCGCCGACCCGAATCGCCTGCGCTGCCTTTACGAACTGCTCTTCAAACTCGTCGGCGATTTTTCCGACCAGAATGAACCGTTTTGCGGCCAGGCAAATCTGACCCGCGTTACTGAAACGTCCCTTGATACCCGCGGCCACTGCCTTCGGGATATCAGCGTCTTCAAGCACGATGAAAGCATCGGAGCCGCCCAACTCCATGACCGTCTTCTTGATCACCTTTCCAGCTTCGGAGGCTACCGCGGAACCGGCGCGCACGCTTCCCGTGACCGACGCACCCTGGACGCGGGGGTCGTTGATCACGTTGACGATGTCTTCCGTCTTGAGGATCAGATTTTGCAATACGCCGTCGGGAAATCCCGATTCGAGAATCATGCGCTCAAGCTCGAGCGAACTCCTCTGTGTGTTGGGCGAGTGCTTCACCAGGATGACGTTGCCGGCCAGCAGCGTCGGAATGCCCATGCGCGTCGCCTGCCACAGAGGAAAATTCCACGGCATGATTCCGAGTATTGGCCCAAGGGGGAGATACGAAACATAGGCTTCGACCCTGCCGGTTGCGGCGGGCGCGTCGGCAAACATCTGCGGCCCGTGCTCGGCGTACCAGTCTGCTTCCCAGGCGCACTTCTCCACCTCGGCCTCAGCCTCCGCAAGTGTCTTTCCCATCTCTGTCGTGATGACTTTTGCTAGTTGTGCCTTGTTCTTCCGCAGCGTCGCGGCGAGCTTTGAGAGTAGCTGCGCGCGTCGATGCACTGGCAGCTTCCCATAAGACTTAAAGCTCTTTTCAGCGCGCGCGAGAGCGGCTTCTGTTTCCGTGGGCAGTAAAAAAAGGGAATGTTTCAATCTGCTCGTCGGTGGCCGGGTTTACGGTCGAGAAATTAGACGAATTCATATGCTTTGTTGTGCCTCCAGTCTTCCACGGCGACTGACTCGTTGGGGGTTGAAGCAATCGCTCTGCCAAAACGGACGACCGATCCGTTTGCCTCCATCGTGCGAGAAATCCCAACGACCCACGGTTTGTTCGTCCATGGACTGAGCAATCAGCGCTTCATAAGGCTGACAGTGTCAGGGTTCTGACAATGCTGAGTCGATTTTCCATCGAAACCTGACAGATAGGTGGGGGCAGGACTTCGTCCGCGCTAGCTACAATTACTCATGTGGGTCCGTTAATCTTGCCGGCATCGTCCCGCGAGTCTTACGCGCAATAGCTCAACACGTGGACGGGGAGCATGGCTCGCGCCCGGCCGCCGTTCGTCGGCTGCGTAGGCCATGAGTCGGTCGCGGCGTCCCGCAATGGTTGTTTTTCGTCCATAGAACAGTCCGTTCCCAAGCGGGAGACGCTTCGCTTTCTCAGCTCTTCTTCGGGGCCAGGTTTGGTGCGAGATTCAATTTCACAGCCTTTTGCTTGCTCAGCGTCTCTATCTGTCCGAGGTAAAGTTCGTGAACCATGGGATTCGTCTTTACCAAAACCTGCTCCAAGGCCTCAAGCTTGATCTGATTTTCCACCGAAAGAGCGATAATTTGTCCGAGGTCATTCCTTTGTGTCTTACCAAGTGCCTTACCAACCGTGCCTTTCATCGCCATGCTCCATTTCTTGGTTCGTGTGATGCGTCTCAGTGCCTAGCTCGCACCGCTCCTCGGCCTCTCGCCTAATCCGCAGCGAAGTGATCATTTGCAGGCGTCGCAACAATATCTTTGACCTCCCAGCCAAAGGCCTTCGCGACCCCGGCGCCATAGGCGGGATCGGCTCTTCTGCAGTTCGCAACATGCCGTTCCATTACCTCCCGAGAGGCGCCATTGATCGCGCGAGCCGTGTTGTCGAAGAGCAGCTGTTTTTGCTCAGGGGTCATCTTGCGGAAAAGATTGCCTGGTTGCTCCCAGTGATCATCTTCTAAGCGGTGGTCATAGTGATCAGCGTCGCCTGCGAGCGCGAGCGGCGGTTCAGCGTATTCCGGTTGGTCGTCCCACAATCCCTGGCTATTCGGGTTATAGCTCGTGGTCGCTCCGAGGTTTCCATCGGTGCGCATCTGGCCATCGCGGTGATAGGAGTGGAATGGGCACTTCGGCGCGTTAACAGGGATCTGATTGAAGTTAACGCCGAGGCGGTACCGATGGGTATCTCCATACGAGAACAGGCGCGCCTGCAGCATCTTGTCAGGAGAGAAGCCAATTCCGGGAACCACATTCGCCGGGGAGAATGCGGCTTGCTCTACTTCTGCGAAGTAGTTTTCCGGATAACGATTGAGCTCCATTACGCCAACTTCGATCAGTGGGTAGTCAGCTTTGGGCCAGACTTTGGTCAGATCAAAGGGATTGTGCTTGTGTGTCTTGGCCTGTTCCTCTGTCATTACCTGGATGAAGAGCGTCCATCGCGGAAAATCTCCGCGTTCGATTGCCTCAAATAGATCCCGGCCATGGCTCTCGCGGTCATTTGCCACGACCGCAGCAGCAGCTTCGTCCGTGAGATTTTCAATACCCTGCTGCGTGCGGAAGTGGAACTTTACCCAAACACGCTTGTTCTCGGCATTGATCATCGAGAAAGTGTGGCTTCCGAAGCCATGCATATTCCGGAAGGACTTCGGAATTCCGCGCTCGGACATGACGATGGTGACCTGATGGAGCGCCTCTGGAAGAAGAGTCCAGAAGTCCCAGTTATTCTGAGCGCTGCGAAGACCGGTACGGGGGTCGCGCTTGATCGCGTGATTGAGATCAGAGAAGCGTAGAGGATCGCGAAAGAAGAAGACTGGAGTGTTGTTTCCGACGATGTCCCAATTTCCGTCCTCGGTGTAGAACTTGAGAGCAAACCCGCGGATATCGCGCTCCGCATCGGCTGCCCCGCGTTCCCCAGCGACGGTCGAAAAGCGCGCGAACATAGGCGTCTGCTTCCCAATCTTCGAAAAAATCGCTGCCTTGGTGTAGTTTGTGATGTCGTGAGTCGTCGTGAAAGTTCCGTACGCACCCCAGCCTTTGGCGTGCATCCTGCGCTCAGGAATGACCTCGCGATCAAAATGTGCGAGCTTCTCGATCAGCCAGATGTCCTGAAGCAGGGCGGGACCACGGCGGCCGGCTGTCAAGATGTTCGTGTTGTCTGGTACGGGAGCGCCGGTTGCATTGGTAAAGCGTTCGGGCTTTGACATCGTGAATCTCTCTTTCACAAGTTCGGGTTCGCAATGGCGAGTTAACTTGATGGTTCTGACTGCCGCCATGTCTCGGCAACTCTCGTTGCGTTTATGAAACGAGCAATTACGATGCCAGCCTTATTCCTTCTGCCTAGCCTTCGGTAGGCGAATTCGAACGCATGTCAACATCTATGCAAAGTCAAAGTCCCAACGTCAGATATTCGTCAGACATTGAACAGCTGCAAGACAGAATCGAGAAAAGGCACACTTTCAGCAAACTCCGGAAGTATGAGGTTTGGCAAATGGACTGCTCTTACCATTGCGCCGCAAAGAAATGAGACACGTATAACCAGGAGGATTCTTCATGGCAACTATGCCAAAGCCCATCACGATGCCGAAACCGCCGAAGCCGCTTCCCGCGCCCAACAGCGACTTCTACGAACTCGTCGAGACACTTCCGGCGGAGGAACTGGCGGTTGTGAAACAGGTGCGCACTTTCATGGAGACCAAGGTTGCGCCGATCATCACGAAATACTGGGTCGAAGATGCATTTCCGTTCGAACTCTTGCCGGCAATCAAGGAACTCAATATTGGCGGCGTTGGCATGCAGGGCTACGGCTGCAGAGGCGGAAGCGGCATTGCTGTTCGGCTTGGTCGCCATGGAGATGGCGCGCTTCGACTCGTCGATCGCGACATTCTTCGGTGTGCACAACGGCCTGGCGATGGGTTCCATCTACTTCGGCGGATCGGAAGAGCAAAAGCAGAAATGGCTCCCGCCGATGGCTCGCTGGGAAAAGATCGGCTGCTTCGGCCTCACTGAACCGCTCGTAGGTTCCGGAGCGTCGGGCGGCCTGACGACAACGGCGAAGCGTGAAGGCGACACCTGGATCATCAACGGCCAGAAGAAGATGGATCGGCAACGCTCCGTGGTGCGACATTTCGATCATCTGGGCGCGCGACGTCGCTGACAACCAAGTCAAGGCGCTTCATCGTGGAGAACAAGACCACGCCTGGCTTTAAGGTCGAGAAGATCCAGAACAAGATTGCCCTCAAGGTGGTCCAGAACGGGCTGATCACGATGGAGAACTGCCGGATACCGGAGGAGAACCGTCTTCAGGCAAGATCAGTCGTTCCGCGACACCGCCAAGGTTTTGAAGATGACGCGCTTCATCGTCGGCTGGGAGGCGACGGGATGCGCCATGGGCGCCTACGAGAATGCTCTCAAGTACTGCCCAGGAGCGCCTGCAGTTCGGAAAGCCGATCGCCTCATTTCAACTCGTGCAGGACCTCCTCGCCAAGATGCTTGCCAACATTACTGCTTCGCAGTGCCTGTTGGTTCGCATGGCCCAACTGCAGGCCGAAGGCAAGCTGACCGACGCGCATGCGGCGCTTGCCAAAGCGTTCACCACGGCCAAGTGCCGCGAGACGGTCGCGTGGGCGCGCGAGGTGTGCGGCGGCAACGGCATCGCCGCCGACTACAACGTAGGGCGTTTCTTCGCGGATGCCGAAGCGCTCTACTCCTACGAAGGCACGTACCAGATGCAGAACCTGATCGTCGGCAAAGCCATCACCGGGCTTGAGCGCCTTCGTCTAGCCCGTCTTACATCGGTTCATTTTCGCCGTCCCCGTGGATCGGGGTAGCGCATTCGTTTCCGATGATGGCGGGTTATCGAAGAAAATGTTTCAAAGGAGCAAGCGAATTCCATGGCTTCTAAGCTTAACCAAACCAAAGCTCGCGAAACCTGCCGCCAAACTACCTCGGGTCGTCTGTTCTTTCTTGGACTCGGCAGCCGGCCGCATTCTTTCCGCGAACCCCGACGGTTCCGATTTGAAGACCATTGTGAGCGAAGGCCGAAAACTTCCGGACGGCATCGTTGTGGATGTCGAGGCTGGTCACATCTACTGGACCAACATGGGCAGCCTCAAAGCGAATGATGGCTCCATCGATCGCGCTGATCTTGACGGCAGCAACATCACCCACATTGTTCCTCCTCGGCGGCACCTTCACTCCCAAGCAACTCCAACTCGACAAGAAGAACGGCAAGCTCTACTGGTGCGATCGCGAAGGCATGCGGGTCATGCGGTGCAATCTGGATGGCTCCAAGATCGAAACCTCGTCGACACCAGCCAGGGCGACGCACGTCCCGGGCAAGGACACGACGAAATGGTGTGTGGGGATCGCGCTCGACGTCGCAGCCGGACAACTTTATTGGACTCAGAAGGGCTCTGACAATGCCGGCCAGGGACGCATCTTCCGCGCCAATCTCGAAATTCCAAAGGGGCAGACTCCGGCGAACCGCAGAGACATTGAACTGCTCTACGAGAATCTGCCCGAACCCATCGACCTGGAACTCGATCTTGCCAACCGAATGATGTACTGGACGGACCGCGGCGATCCGCCGCGCGGCAACACCGTGAATCGCGCGCCCATGGATCCGGCGCCCGGGAAATGGCAAACAAGACCCGGAGATTATTTTCGACCACTTGATGGAAGGAATCGGCATTGCTCTGGACTTGAAAGGCGGCCGCATGTTTTTGACCGACTTTGGCGGTTCCGTTTACAGCGCGAATCTCGACGGATCGAACAAGAAGACGTTGCTCTGTCGCTGAAGGGAACTTGACCGGGATCGCGTACGCCGAAATTCCTGTCGCCGCATAACGAACGCCATGAGTGAGCTTATATCACTGAAGAAGGAGAAGGAGATGAGTTTCGCTAGCTTCTGCTTAAAACTGCGAAAACATTCGTGTACGAAAAGAAAGGTCCGATTGCGTATGTGACGCTCAACCGGCCCAAGGTCTCAACGCGCTGAACCAGGCGACGTATTCACTGAGCTGAAAGCAGTCTTTGAGGACGCCCGCGATGACGCGAGCGTTCGTGGCGTCATTCTCACCGGCAGCCGGCGAAAAGCATTCGCCGCAGGCGCAGACATCGCCGAAATGTCCACCTACACCGGCGTGCAGGCAGAAGAGGCAACCCGACGGCGCAGGCAGTAACTGAGCTCATCGAGAATCTTGGCAAGCCGGTCATCGCCGCGGTGAACGGCTTTGCTCTCGGCGGCGGCTGCGAGCTGGCCATGGCGTGCACGATCCGAATTGCTGCCGAGAGCGCGAAGTTTGGTCAGCCCGAAGTCAAGCTCGGAATCATGCCCGGCTCCGGAGGAACGCAGCGCCTTCCGCGTTGATCGGCAAGGGCAGAGCACTGCAACTGATTCTCTCCGGCGAAATCATCGATGCGCAGGAGGCCTATCGCATCGGCCTGGTCAACGAAGTGGTTCCCGCTCGCCAATCTGATCGCGCGAGCCGAAGCCATGTTGAAGCAGATCAATCGCAATGCTCCGCTGGGCGTGAAGTACTCGATCGAGGCGGTCAACAAAGGGCTGGAGGCGAGCGTTGCCGAAGGCTTGCTGATCGAGGCTTCGCTCTTTGCGGATCTGTGCGGCGACGGAAGACAAGAAGGAAGGCACGTCCGCTTTCCTCGCGAAACGCGCGCCGCAGTTTCAGGGACGATAGTAGAAGCGGCTGCGAGGCCGAACTTCGACCGTATCTTGGAATGCCTCGAACTGAGAACTGTGAAGGAATCATGACTAAGGAGATTCACATGGCAGATGACAACATATTTTCCGGATTGAAGGTCGTGGACTTGGCCAGCTTCATCGCGGGTCCGGGTGCAGCGACGATCTTGTCCGACTTCGGCGCGGACGTCATCAAAGTCGAACCGCCCGACGGAGAGCTTTGGAGAATGGGGCAGAAGATCCCGCCGCAGCCGCGTTCGGAAGAAGCCTTATCCCTTCCAACTGGCGAATCGAAACAAGCGTGGCGTTGCGCTCAATCTGAAAGCTGCGAGCGCGCAGCAGGTTCTCGAGCGGTTAGCCAAGTGGGCCGACGTGTTCATCGTCAACACACCGCATTCCGCGCGCAAGAAATTGAAGCTCGAATATGAAGATGTCGCGCAGTGGAATCCGCGTCTGATCTATGCCGATCTCACCGGCTTCGGCGAGAAAGG
The DNA here is from genome assembly GCA_963696275.1 of uncultured Acidobacteriaceae bacterium. GTDB lineage: Bacteria > Acidobacteriota > Terriglobia > Terriglobales > Acidobacteriaceae > Acidiflorens. The sequence goes on from CAVOJQ010000005.1 coordinate 35,535, forward strand.
TCCGGACGCCGCTCTTCCGGGATTCGATCTCACGGCCTTCTGGGCGCGAAGCGGCTTGTTATTCATGACGCGCGATGCTGGAGAGCCGCCAACCTGGCCCGTGGCAGGTAGCGGTGACAATGCAACTGCGGTCTGCATTTATGCCGCGATTGTGACCGCGCTTTATCGTCGCGAACGCACCGGCAAAGGATCCTACGTCACGACTTCGCTCCTCGCGGCAGGTGTCTGGTCGGCCAGCGTCTTTATCCAGGCCGCTCTATGCGGTGCGAATTTCTATGGGCTGCACGATCGAACGAATCCCGCAAATGCAGCTTTGAACACGTATCGCTCTTCCGATGGCACCTGGTTCGTTCTCGTAGTTACTCCGGACAAGATACCCGCGGTTCTGAAAGCAATCGGTCGTGAGGATATCCTCACGGATCCGCGATTCTCCGATCCTGCCAAGCTGGCGCAGAACCGGCCGCAACTGACGGCAATCCTCGATGAGATCTTTGGCTCGCAGCCAATGTCGCATTGGTATGAGGTCTTCAACGGCGTTCACGTCACCTTCGGCGCCGTGCGTGAGCCGCAGGAAGTCATTAATGATCCGCAATTGCGAGCGAATGACATCGTCGTTCCGCTCGAAGGAGCCGGCGAGAAGCTGACCTCGACCATCAGCAGTCCCATTCAAGTGCACGGCGTTTCGAAAGTACCTGCCAGGCGCGCGCCGGGAATCGGCGAGCATAACGATGAAGTGCTGAAAGAGCTTGGCTTCACGAGTAACGAGATCGACGGCCTGCGTGCCAGCGGCACGATCCCCTCCCTGGCACATGCATCGAGCGCGGCGGACTAAGGCGAATCGAGGAACAAATGGCTCAACCAAGAATCATCATCGTCGGCGGCGGCTTTGGAGGATTGGCCGCCGCCAAGGCTCTCAGGAAGACACCTGCAGAGGTCATCTTGATCGACCGCGCAAACCACCACTTGTTTCAGCCCCTGCTTTATCAGGTGGCAACGGCGGCGCTCACCCCCAGCCAGATTGCGACGCCCATTCGCAGCATTCTTCGCAAACAGAAGAACGTCACGGTGATCCTGGGAGAAGTCACTGGAGTGGACAAAGAACGAAAGTGCGTACTGGTCAGCAATGCGGACCGCGAGCGAGTGCCCGTCGCCTACGACTACCTGATCCTCGCCACAGGAGCGACGCACAGCTATTTCGGTCATAACGAATTTGAGGAGTTCGCGCCGGGACTGAAGAGCCTCGCCGATGCGGTGTCCGCCCGAAACAGAATCTTGCAGGCCTTTGAACAGGCCGAAGCCGAAGACGATCCGAGCCGGCTATCGCGACCTGCTGACTTTCATTCTGGTCGGTGCCGGCCCCACAGGGGTGGAGATGGCCGAGCGCGCTGGCCGTTCTGGTCCGAACCACGCTGAAATCAGATTTTCGACGGATTGATCCGGCATCCGCCAGAATTGTGCTCGTGGATATGGCGCCGCGAGTGTTGCCCCCATTTTCTGAGGATCTCTCAGAAGCCGCGAAGCGGCGGCTTGAGGAATTGGGCGTGGAGGTGCGGCTCGGACACAGCGTGGATCAGATCGACGATGACGGAATTGTGGTGGCGGGAGAGCGGATCGCGAGCAAGACAGTGATCTGGACTGCGGGGGTTGCGCCCTCCCCGGCAGGCAAGTGGCTGAAGGTGGAAACCGACCGCGCTGGCCGGGTGCGTGTCCAGAAAGATCTCACTGTGCCCGGACACCCCGAGATCTTTGTAGTTGGCGATACCGCATCATTCGAGGAAAACGGCAAGCCGCTTCCTGGCGTTGCGCAGGTGGCCATGCAGCAAGGACGATATGCAGGAAAAGTCATCCACAGCCGCATAACCGGCAGCGCGCCGCCGGGTCCGTTTCGTTACTTCGACAAAGGAAACATGGCGGTGGTGGGCAAGGGCTTTGCGGTTTTGCAAAGTCACAAGGTGCGAGTGAGCGGGTTCGGAGCGTGGCTTGCCTGGGCAGCCATACACCTCCAGTTTCTGGCGACCTCGAGTCTCCGTTTGACGGTCTTCCTGCAATGGGTTTGGACATATTTCACCGGCCAGAGGGGTTCTCGACTCATCGTGAATCACCATGGATCACAACCAGCGAAGGCTGTGGAGGAAACCTCCAGCAAGACAGCAGTCGCATAACAAGAATGGAGAGGACTCTGCATGGCAAAGAACAAGCAGATTCGGAACATAGCGATCGTGGGTACGGGCGTAATTGGCGCGAGTTGGGCGGCCTTGTACCTGGCACGCGGTTTCAACGTCACCGCGACCGACCCAGCGCCGAACGCGGAAGCAAACCTGCGCAAGTTCATTGATGCCGCCTGGAAAGACCTGACCGTCATCGGGCTCTCGCCGAACGCATCGCGCGAGCATCTGCAGTTCACGACCGATATGAAGAAGGCGCTCTCTGACGCCGACCTCGTTCAGGAGAACGGCCCCGAACGCCAGGACTTCAAGATAAAGCTGTTCGCGGATATGGACGCTGCGACCCCGGAAGATTCAATCATCGCATCGAGTTCATCCGGGCTGACCATGAGCGTGATGCAGTCTGCCTGCAAGCATCCCGAACGTTGCGTGACCGGCCACCCTTTTAATCCTCCTCACGTTATTCCTCTGGTCGAGGTCGTTGCCGGGGCGAAAACATCACCGGAAACCGTTGAGCGGGCGATCTCCTTTTACGCATCGATCGGCAAGAAACCGATTCACGTCCGCAAAGAGGTTGTCGGCCACGTCGCGAATCGCCTGCAAGCCGCCCTTTATCGCGAAATCGTGTACCTCATCGAGCAAGGTGTGCTTGATGTCGCTGACTCGGATACAGCGGTGTGCTGGGGACCCGGACTGCGGTGGGGGGTCATGGGACCCAATCTCCTGTTCCACCTGGGCGGCGGTCAAGGCGGAATTCAGCATTTCTATGGCGCAGTTCACGGGCCCGTTAGCGGCATGGTGGAAAGATCTCGGGAAAATCACTGAATTCAGTCCCGAGGTTAAGCAAACGCTTCTTGAAGGGGTTTTGAAAGAAGCCGGCAACCGCTCGATTGAAGAACTCGAGCGCGAGCGGGATGCCATGCTGCTGGAATTGCTCGCCACCCGCGCGAAGGGCGAGAAAGCAGCTCAGGCAGCGATGGCGAGCGCAGCGAAACAGGCTCTGAGCGCATAAAGCACGGCGTAGCGTTGCGCACGCCGAATGGCTGAATTCCTGGGAGCAAGCGATGATCTATGTCCATTCACTCGGCCGGGCGTCGCGATACTACTCGGCGCGGACAGCGCTTGCTCCCGGGGGCACTCGCTTATCCTTCTCGCGAGCTGGAGAGTCGTGTTAAGGGCATAGCAGCCGCGCTCAGCGCGCACGGTTTCTGCGCGGGAGACCGGCTCGCCCTTCTTTTGCCTAACAGCCCCGAGTACATCGAGTTGGTGTACGCCTGCAGCTGGCTTGGAGTCATCGCCGTTCCGATCAACACACGCCTGTCTTTGGCGGAGATTGATCGGGTGCTCGCCGATGCGGCTCCGCATGGCTTGGTCCGTCATTCCTCGTTGCCCTCCCCAACGGTCCCGATATCGTGGCAGCGGGTGCTCGATCAGGATCCCCTGGAGATTCGAAACGATCTTCCTCCCGAGGTTGTTTATGACCCGGAAGCGATTTTGGCTCTCATTTACACGAGTGGCACGACCGGCCGGCCCAAGGGCGTGATGGTGACTCACGCGAACATTCTCGCCGATATCCACCACTTCAATTACTGGATGCGATACACCGAAGGCGGCGTCTACCTGCATGCGGCACCTCTGTTTCACATTGCCGACTTTCCTGCGATGTTTGCGGCGCCGGCCTTCGGCGCGTCCCAGGTCACGATTCCAAAGTTCAGCCCGCAGAGCTTCTGTGAGACCGTCGAACGCGAGCGCGTCAGCCACACCGTGTTGGTTCCGACGATGATCAATTTGCTGACTCAGTTCCCGGACGCGGGGAAGTACGACTTGAGCAGTCTGGATGTTCTGGCCTACGGCGGATCTCCGATGGCGCCCGAACTCATTCAGCGTACGAGGGAACTTCTGCCGTAGGTCGAAACTGGTTCAGGTCTATGGGCTGAGTGAGACCGGGTTTCTCACGGGTCTGCAGAGACCAGGAGCATACGCACGACCGGCTATTGTCCTGCGGCCGCCCTTGTCCTGGCATTGATCTGCAGGTGATAGACGAATCAGGGGAGCAAGTGGAAGCTGGAGAGCCAGGTGAATTGGTGGCTCGCGGCGCCAATGTTATGCGCGGGTACTGGAACAATCCCGAGGAGACTGCTCTTGCATTTCGAGATGGCTGGTTTCGCACCGGCGACATCGGCTATCAGGATTCCGAGGGTTATTTCTACATTCTTGACCGCCTGAAAGACATGATTGTTACCGGAGGCGAGAATGTTTATTCCGGCGAGGTCGAAGCTGTCATTTACGCGCATCCGGCGAGTTCGCGAAGCCGCAGTCTTCGGGATACCCGATCCCGAAATGGGGAGAACTGGTGATGGCCGCGTTGTGCTGAAGCCTGGAATCGCTCTCACTGTGGACGAACTTGTCGCGTATTGCCGGCAGAGTCTCGCGACGTACAAAGTTCCGCGCCGCGTCGAGTTCATGGACACCGATTTACCCAAGAGCGGCTCCGGCAAGATACTGAAAAGAGTTCTGCGTGACCGATTCTGGGTTCATGAAGCGCGTGCGGTAAGTTGAGAAAATCGGAAAGGCGGGTGTTTCGCCAATCGATTGCCATCCACATTGACCGATAAACGGAACGCTTTATGCTCGAGGTCACGATCACAGACGCGCCATCGGAGCGGCGCATCACGCTCAGTGGGAAGCTTGTCGGCCCCTGGATTCAAGAGCTGAGGAGGGTTTGGGAGCAATGTCGCGCGCAGGCCTCCGCGCGAAGGATCGTTTGCGACCTCAACTATGTGATTCAAATTGACGAGAGCGCCAATCCTTTGCTCATCGAAATGATGGCTGAGGGAACCGAGTTAGTGTCCGATGGGGGATTGAATGGCTGGCTCATTCAGGCGCTGAAGGATGGTAGGAGTCATGTCTGGACCCGGGTCGCCCTTCACAAATCGGGTATTGGCTACAGCGTCGATGCGGAACAACGCCTGGTGACAACCGTGGCTGAAGGCACGGTTTCGGCGGCGGACGTGCGCGAACATCTCACGAGTGAGCAACGAGATTCGGCTCTTCCGTTCCGCGAACTCATCGACGCTCGCCATGCCTGGATCGATTTATCGTCGGCAGAAGTTCGGGAAATCGTGAACCTTCTGCGTTCGCTTTCGCTTCAGCATTATCTCGGTCCAACCGCAGTGGTTGTGTCCAGCCCAGTCGCTTTCGGAGTCATGCGTATGCTGGAGAATCTGGTTGAGGATGTGTGCGTGGTGCGCGCATTCCGCGATTTCGCCCGAGCTGAGACCTGGGTTCGTGAGGTGTGTGTCTAGGATTGGACTCTCATTCGGGTCAGGTTGTTGGCGGTTGTGCCAGACGGGCGTCGGAGCAGTAGCCATGGAGTATTGTTTCTGGCCGCTCGCTACACACTGGCACCATCGCCATCGGTTGTAGCGTTTAAGGTGAAGGAGGGATTGCGACCAGAAACATCGTAGTGAATTCCGGCTTCCCGGCGTACGTCCAAAACATATCCATAGGGTCTCACCAATTGTTGGCTGACGAACCCCCAGAGGTCTGGTGGCGCTGACACGGGTCCTAACCCATACGAGTTGGTGATGGCTGGCTTGGGTGCCTGTACCAGTATGACGGTTCGAATGTACGCCGAGCGGAGAAACTGGCCGCTTGAGAAAGTACAGGTGCAATTGAAATTCTCAAGAATTCACGCCGCAGATTGTGATGACTGCAGTCGAAAGAAAGGAATCGTAAATAGAATCGAAAAGCGGGTCACCTTGATTCGTGATTTGTCCGAGATCCAACGGGAGAGGCTTCTGCACGTGGCCAACAATTGCCCAGTTCATCGGGTTCTGGCCCGAACGATTGAGATTTCCTCAACGAGCTAAACGTTGAAGTAGTTGCGTACTCAACCTCTGTGTCACTTCTCGGATGCCAGTGCCAGTCTAGGGGGATCAGCGCTCTTTGTTGTCGGTTGGTGAGTTTGCCCGGCTGACCGCTTGGGGACGGGCTCAATGGAGCTCCGGTGATGGCTTGTTGATCGTCAACATTCAACTATTCAGGTGTCCGGCCCATGGCGTGGATGATCTCATCGTTCGCCTGGGTGTAATCCAGTTGTGACTGTAAGAGCAAAGTCCGAGCGTCCAGTTCTTGGGCGGTTGCCAAATCGGCCTGGGAGGTTAGCGCTTCTCCCCGCACCAGTTGCTGATGCAGAACTCGATTCGATTCGGTGCGCAAGGCCAGCAGTTCCTCGGATACCTTCCGCATTTGCTGGGTCCTTTCCAGCTTGTTGTATGCGGTCTGCACCGCGAGTTCGACTTCATCGGTAAGCCGGGCAAGATTTTCTTTCGCCTGTGCCAACTGGGCTTGACGCTCACGAAGGATTCCACGCTTGCGCCCAGAGTCGAAGAGGTCATAGCTGAAGTGAACACCAAAAGTGCCGAAATTACGGGCCAGAAATGGAACATTGTTTTGGTAGCTGTAACGAGCAAAGGCGTCCACATCCGGCACATAGAGATCTGTTCTTCGCTAAGCGAACCGCGGCATTCGCTTTTTCCACTTCGTTGCGCGCTTCAATAATCTCGGGATGGGATGCAATCGCCGCAGCCACACACGCTTCGCGCGCGCAGGCAGGTTCCACTTCTGCAGTGCTCGGGTCAAGATCCAGAGCAGTTGCGAGGGGCAAACCCATGGTTTCGTTGAGCTGCAGCTTAAGATCGGAGAGCTGTAAGTCGGTAGTCAGCAATTCCTGTTTTGCCTCCAGGAGTTGCGCGCGGCTTTCGATCAGGTTCTCTTCCATCGCGCTGCCGAATTTCACCTGCTGGACGCGTTCGCTTTGGAGGGCTTCGGACGCTTTGATTCTGGCTTCCGTGGCGGCGCGGTGGACCTGCGCGATCAGAACCTTGTAATAGAGCTGATGAACCTTCAGGGCCACATCGTTCTCCGTTCGCTTGCGCCTTCTGTCGTGAGGCCTTCAGCTCGGCTTGCGCCATGTCGTTGTCGGCCGGATCTTCAGCAGCGTGGTCAGGGGCTGGGTGAGCTGCGTGCCGCTGGTCGTCAGGTCGCGTCCACCCTGGTTAATGGTCGCCGTTGCAGGAGGAACTGGGTTGCCTGCGACCGTGCCCAGACTACCCGCCTGAATTTGTATCAGCTGCGTGTCGGTCAGATGCACGAAGTTGCTGTCATTCCGAATCGTGGGAAAATATGCGCTTTTCGCAACTTCTTTGGCGTGCTGCTTTCTCCTCGACCTTGTATTCGGCGATGCGGACGTCGTGGTTGTGCTGCAGTGCCAACTGCACGGCTTCGTGCAAGGTGATGTGGCGGGCGGAAGCCGTATCGCCTGGCTCTCCCGGCAAAGGCAAAGACCGCGGAGAGCGGCAGGCTGATTAGCAAAAGCTGCTGATTTCCATTTCATGAGTGCGTCTCCTTGACCCGGCTGCATGCGTGCGTGAGGTCGCCGTAGTTCAGCGGCGACTTGCGCAGCAGGGCGACAAAAGAAGTGCCAAGACACAAGTCCATGCCACCAGAAGGAATCCGTCGATCAGGCTCAAAGCATAGGCCTGAAGACGCAGCCGGGCTCCAATCAGATCGACAGCACGGGCGGCTGCCTCGCCGGCCCCAAAGGATTTGGCGTAAAGGCCTGCCGGCTAAGGCGTGAAGATTCCCGTCGGTGATCCAGCTTCCCTGGGTGACGTGCAGCCCCAACAGGTTCGAATGCAGTTTCTCGCGCGTCGGCGAAAAGTGGCCCATGTACATGGCGCCTGCGGTGCCGCCAAATAAGCGAATCGTATGAAAGAAGGCTGAGAATGTCAGGACCCACTGGGGTTTCGCCAAGCCCCCGGTGAAGATTGCCTGCAGGACAATGCATCCCACCAGGCCGATGAAAGCAAAAGCTTGTCCGACGCCGATGAGCAACTCGGTGCGATAGTAGTTCTCTGCCGCCCAAGCGGTGGTGTACTGCGGCGTCAAGCAGGCAGCGAACGCGGTGCAGGCGAAGCCCGCAGCCAAAAGCAGCGAGGATCCAGTTTGCGAAGCAGCAGGAGCGCGGCGATAAACGCGATCGAGCAATAGCGGGAGCAGCGCTCCAGATGATGGCGGGCCCAATCTGGTCGGCTTCGAAACCACGAATGGCCAGCGATTGCGGAATCAGGATGATGGTTCCGGTGAGCGTGAAGCGGAACCAGAAGAGCAGAGATCCCAGCAGAACTGTGTTCCATTGCCAGAGATAAGGGAGCGCCACCAGAGGGTTCGGACCGCGTAATCGCCGTACGAGCGCGCACAACGAGAAGAACGACTCCAGACCAGAACAAGCCGTTGAACACGCCGGAGCGCCACCAATCGAGCCTCTGGCCTTGCTGAATGGCAGTAAACATCAGGGCCAGTCCGGCGCTCAGGTACAGGAACCCGACAAAGCTAGGCGCCGGGCCGCTCTTCTTGTCGGGCTGGGGCGGGCGGTATCCCGAAGTAGATGCAGATCATCATCACCGGCGCAATCACGGCTGAATTCCAGAACATCCAGTGCCAGGAAAGATGATCGCGGTACCAGCCGTAGAGTGATGGCGCGATATTGACGGCGCCATCCACAAAGGTTGCATAGAGCGCGATGGTGAACGGAAGGAATCGCAGCGGAATGTTGCGAAGTGCGAACGTCAGTGTGAGCGGATAAAAAGTGCCTGACGTCAGCCCGGCGACGATCAATGCCGCAACCAGCAGACTGTAGCTGTGGATGAGCGGCAGGAAGGCGAGGTCAGCGTGAATACTCCAGCCGCAAAAAGAAGGACGCGCCGTGGCCCGAGCAACCCTCCGAGGTAGACAGTAAAGGGGCCGATAAACATGAGGGACGCGTTAAAGGCGCTGTCGAGCCATGCACCCTGGTCGTAACTGATGCCAACGTGGCCCTTCAGATCCGCAAGCCCCAGCGAAAGCATGCGACCGGTGAGCGTGACGAGTCCGGCGCCGATGACGACCCCGAGGATCCCTAGCAGAGGCCGCGTGGAAATGCTCAGAGGGGATAGCCGCGGCGGCCGCACGCGCGATCTCTGCCGGTGCAGGTGGGCGAGTTGTGATCGTCGAAGCTGCCATAGATGCTCCGGTTATCGTCTGGTGCGGACCGTGGCAACCACAGAAAGTCCCGGACGCAGGTTGCGGCGAGGCTCGGATCGTCGAGCGCGATCTTGACGGGAATGCGCTGCACGACTTTGGTGAAGTTGCCGGTGGCGTTGTCGGGCGGCAGCAGCGCAAATTGCGATCCGCTGGCCGGCGCAATCTCGACGACTTTGCCGCGGAATGACTTGTCCGGGATATTCGTCAATGCGGATTTCGGCAGGGTCGCCAACTTTCACATTGGTCAGCTGGGTCTCGCGGTAATTTGCCTGGACCCACTTCGTGTTGATCGACAAAAGAAATGACCTGCGTGCCGGGAGAGACCAATTGTCCGGGCCGAACTTGCCGTTCGCCCACCGTGCCGTCTCCGGGTGCATAAATTTTCGTGTAGCCAAGGTTCACCTGCGCGACGGTAAGCGCGGCCTCTTTGCCTCGCAGATCAGCGATGAGCTGCGGTTCCTGGGAATTCAGAACATCGATTCCGCGCCGTTCGGCTTCGACTGCCGATTGACTACTGCGATAACATTGCCTTGGCCTGTTCCAGATCGGCTTCGCGGCTGGCGAAGTTGCGCGCGCGAGCTTTGCTTCGTGCGGCGACCGCTTGCTCAAGTTTCTGCGCGAGTGGTCGAGTGGGTCTCGATGAGAGCTTCCTGGCGGTTACGTTCCGAAAGAGTGCGGTCCAAATCTGCCTGCGCGGCCGCAATTCCCAGCCTGCGCCGCTGCGATTTCGGCTTGCGCCTGTCGATATCCGGCGAGCGCCTGGGCGATCTTGGCTTGCTGCAACTCCGTTCTGGCGCCGGTTGTTCTCAATGGCGGCTTTCGCCGCTTCTACCGCCGCATTCGCCTGATCCACCTGCGCCTGATAGTCATCGTCTTGCAGTTCGACCAGGAGGTCGCCTTTGTGGACTTGCTGATAGTCCGAGACGTCTACTGCACCGAACAATGCCGGCAACCTTGGTGCTGAGCGGGGTAAGGTCGCCGCGAACGTAAGCGTCGTCAGTAACCTGTTCGACCTTCCCGCCTTCCCAGGAATTCCAGTTCCGGGTAACCGTAATCAAGACGGCCAGAGCGAGCAGCACAACCAGCAACGGCGTGACATATCTCTGCCAACGGGATGCAGACTGTGCTGCCGGTTTCTGGTCTTTGCTCGGTATCTCCGGCTTCGAGGCTGGCGGCGACTCAACGGAAACGGGTGCAGCAGCCATTAATCACGCTCCTTGATTTGCAAGAAATATGGCGAGGGCGGAGTTTTTGGTCGTAAATCGCAAAGTGACTACGACTCCTACCCACATACCCTTTTGCACCTGATGTTCCACATCTTGGGCCTTTGCCGCCTCATGCCGACATGCCCAAGCAGTGGATCTGGCGCTATATGGTTGATGGTTTTGCGCAGACGGCAGTATTCCGACATCCTGACTTTGACACTGTGGGTCTGCTGACTAAATCGGGGCGCGGGGCCAAGAATGTTATTAGCCGGACAGCGGCCTAGAAATTGATCCGCAGACTGAACTGAATTTCGCGGGGCTGATTGACCTGTGACAAAATCTGCTCCGAAATTCGAGGAACCCTGTTGGCCCACCGGAGGGGCAAACTGCACGCGGTTAAAGATATTGAAGAACTCGGCGCGGAACTGCAGGTTGACGCTCCTCGCCTGAGACTCGTCGACTTCATGGCGGCAAAGTCGTAGTTGTCGATGCCCTCGGAGGTGATTTTGGCGTCGACGCGCGGCTCGTTGCCAAAGGCGTAGTTACCTGGGAATGTGAAACAGGATGTGTTGAACCATCCATTCAAACGACTCACTGCGGAGCCGGAAATCTTCTTATCGCAGCCAGCGACCACATTCGGACGGAGCGTTCCACCGCCGAAGAACTGGGTCAGAGGATTGGAGCTCGCCTCGGTGAGGAACACTGGAAATCCGGACTGGAGGGTCGTGATTCCGCTCACGTTCCAGCCGGAGACCAGCTTGTCGAAAGGTGGAGCGAGGTTTGTTGGCGAATTTCTGGCCCTTGCCGAACGGCAGGTTCAGCACGTAGCTGATCACCGCGCGCTGATTCACGTTATAGCTGAGGAGCGAGTATTCGCCATTCAGATTGTTGTAGTCCTGGATCGTGCCTCGAACCACTGGAGGAGGTTTGCGCAGATGGTTTGGCCTCCAGGAAGCCGTTGAGAGTGTCCGTATTTCCGAGGTTCTTCGACCATGTGTAATTGGCCAACAGAGTGCCTCCAGAGCTGAAGCGCCTGACCAACTTTGCCTGGAGCGAGTCGTAGTTGCTATGGGCGTAGAATTCGGCGGTGTCGCTGAGGTTACTGTAAAACGGGTAAGGCCTGAGGCTTTGACCCACGGTCATTGGAATCCCATTCAGGATCGTGGGGTTCAACAGCGCCGATCCCATCGCGTAATACTTGCTGGAGAGCTCATCCAGGGCATGGCCGATTCCGGGCAGGTTCGTTCCCTTCAAACCGGCATAGCCGATCTCCGCCATCCAGTTGGCTCTAAATTGGTGGCTCACGGTGAAGTTCCACTCTTGCATGTATGGGAAAATTCTGCTGGGGAACCGGGCCGATGATGTTTTTTAAGCTGGCTGTGCAGCAGTACAGGGTCATGAAGCTCGGGTCGGTGCGCCCGATGGGTTGGTTAAGTGTTTCGGGGTAGAGATTTTGCAGGGACGTTGGTAATGCTCCGGTGACATTAATTTGTGTGCTGGCTGCGTTGACCAAAGAACTGCTTGCCAGCACCCCCGTCAAATCGGCGGCAAGTAGGAAATGCCGTATCCGCCGCGGATTACAGTATCGTTGTTCAGGCGCCAGGCAAAGCCCAAACGCGGCGCAAACAAATTGTGTTTTGGAAGGACAGTGCTTCTGTGGGAATAGAGAGGCGGAATTCACTAGCGTGAGAGTTCCCGTAACGCCCGTGTATGGATCGACGGCATTGGGCAGCAGCACGGTGGCCTTGTTATTTCTTTCTGCAACCGCTCCTGGCAACTCATAGCGGAGACCCAGGTTCAGGGTCAGATTCCGCTTCGCTTGCCAGGTGTCAGTCACATAATAAGCCTGGTAGTAGTTGTAACTGGCAGTGTCTTGTTGAACGTTCCGAACTGGACCTGAGTGGGATAGCCCATCAAGAATGAAGCCCATTCGTCGCCGGTATACGTCGTACTGTAGGTGTACTGTCCCGAGCCCGACGCCATCGAAGCCCGTGCCGCTCTGATCCATCAGCCGGAGCTCGGTCCCGAACTTCAGACTGTGCGCGCCGATGATCTTGATCAGGTTGGCGTTCGTGCCATAGGTGTTCCACCAGTTCACGGAGTATCCGGTTATGTTGCCGAAGTTGTAGAAGTTATGGATTCCGTTCAGCGTGAAGACGGGAAGCACATGGATGCTCATCTGCGGTGCCAGAGCCGCATACGCGGGTCCGAATTGCGATTTCATTGACCGAGACGCTATCAGGATAGTTTGGGGAGTATTCCCTCACATAAGTGATGCGAACATCCAGCAAAGTTGTTCGGACTAAATGTGTAGGTGTCTCCTAATACTGCCTGCTGCGAGTGGTTGATCACGTGGCCATTGGCGGTAGGCCAACCGCCGGCATCGTTGAATTCTGAGAATCCGGTATCGTGCAGGGTCCAATATGTATAGCGGCCAAAGAGCGCGCTGCCTGGAGCTGATACTGTAATCAAAACGCCCGTTGTACTGGTTCTGGTGGTTCGTGATTGGCGTGGTCAGGAACCAGTTGGATGCTCCCGAAGTGTTCGGCAGCGGGTAATAGTTCATGAGGATATGGGCCAGCGGGTCGCCGCAGGTCCCCTGCCAAAGGTTGGAGATGGTCCAGGTTCCCGCACTTGGGTTTTGCACGATGTTGCAGTTTCCCAAGGGATCGGTAATCGGATTGGTGAAGACACCATTTCGCATGACTTGGGTCGGCACATTGGTTGGCGAGCTCTCGCCGATGCTCTTTGCGAATCCCTCCCAGGCAAAGAAAAAGAATGCCTTGTCCTTCTTGATTGGCCCGCTGAGATACAACGCCATACTGATTCTGATTATCCTGAGGCCGGGCTGCGCCGAGCCGGTTGTTGAAGAAATTGTTGGCGTTGAGGTCGGTGTTTGCGAAATATTCATACACCGAACCGTGCCATGCGTCCGTGCCGCTCCTGGAGGTCATGTTCACCACACCGCCGGCAGACCGCCCGAAATCGGCGCTGGCATCACTGGTGATGACGCTGAGCTCCTGAACAGCATCCTGCGTCATGACAAGGGCAACTGTATTTCCACCCAGGACATTGATCGGGGAGCCGTCAACATACTCGGCGCCCTGACCCTGGATGGCGCCGCCGATCTGGTAGTTCCCCCAACCTTGGTTACCGGACCGTGTACCTTGATTGAGGCCGGTGCCGCCTGCAGTTGAGCCCCCTGGCACCACGCCCGGGGCCAGGGCGATGAGGTTCAACACGTTGCGCCCGTTGAGCGGCAGTTCCCGCACCTGCGATCCTTCGATCTCCTGGCTCATGGCGCTCGTGTCGGTTTGAAGAAGTGGCGCTTCGGCTGTCACTTTTACGGTTTCAATACGGCACCTACAGCCAGTACCGGGTCGACGCGGACGATCGCTCCTACTCCGATCGTTACCCGGTCGCTCAGGAACCGCTTGAAGCCGGCTTTCGTCACTTCAACGTTGTAGGTGGCTGGCACCAGGTTCACCGAATGCTGTAGTTACCTACTGCATTCGATGCGAACGCTTTGCACTTCGTTTGTTCCGATGTTGGTCACCGTCACGGTTGCGTCCGCGACGACGGCGCCAGAGCTGTCCGTCACGGTTCCTACAATCGATCCATAGAAGCTCTGCGGCTTTCAGCGGCGTAGAAACGGCAAGAATCGTCGCTAGACAGATCGCTTGACAAGAGCCGTGATTGCGCCACGGCGAGGTCTGATCCTGCTCAGCGGCAAGACGAAATGATGACGCAGTGGCATTGCGGAAGAATTCGGCGCACCGGAGCCAAGGAATTCGCGCCGGCAAACCTGGGGGCGTGCTCGCGGATTCGATCCATGTTCGTTTCGCCCCATTCGCTTCGCGTATGCCGGAGATTGATGCGAACGATGATTGAAGACAGTTGGAGTCAAGAAAAACCCATTGGGCCATCAGTTTGTCGAGGGTTTGCTGCGTTGCGTCGCCGAAGCTTGCAAGCCTGTGAGGAGAGTGATCATTTGGAGCGAGCACTGGGCATGGGACACGACAGAACAAGAAGACGATTCTCGGTTCTTGAGAGCTAACAGCTACCCAGGATTCGGGCTGGGCTACAATAGTGTACTCCGCGTATGGAAAAGTGGCGAGCGAATGCGGTTGTCTTCTGTGCTTCTTGCTGGCATTCAGCACTTGCGCTTTTGCGTTAGATCCCTCACTCGACATTAGCCAATATCGCATACCGCATGGAGGCTACGTGACGGTTTTGGCAACGGGCCCCTTCACTCAATCGCACAGACACACGACGGTTATCTCTGGCTGGGCACGGAATCCGGTATGCTTCGCTTTGATGGCGCTCGGGCTGTTTTGTGGCAGCCGCCCCGCGATGAGCATCTTCCGAGCAACGTTGTGCAGGGACTGCTGGTGTCAAGTGACGGAACTCTGTGGATCGGCACTGGGAAAGGCCTCGCAAGTTGGAAGGACGGCAAGCTCGCTCAGTACCCTGAGATGGCGGGATGGATTCTTAGTTCGCTCATCGAGGATCACGAAGGCACAGTGTGGGCTGGCGGGTTCGGGGTTTCGGGGCATGGGAGGCTCTGCGCGATAAAGGATGGCCGAGCCTCGATGTTCCGACCCAGGCGAAGGAGTGCAGAGCATATACGAGGACAGTAAGAACACTCTTTGGGTGAGCACTTTCCAAGGCCTATGGCGATGGAAGCCGCAAGGCCCAGAATTTTTTTCGACGGGCAAGACCTTCACGTCAGGTCTGATCGAAGACAGTGATGGCGGACTGTTGTTTGGCAGGGCTAATGGAATTCAGCGTTTCGTCAATGGAAAAACCGAAGCGTACCCCGTCGGGCTGCTGGCGCGTCAGTTCGGCGTGAACTCATTTCTTCGGGACCGCGAGGGTAGCTTGTGGGTAGGAACGTTCGAAGGTCTGGCACATCTGCACCGCGGCAGAGCAGACGTTTTCAGGCAGGTTGACGGCCTATCTGGGACCACGGTCCACAATGTGTTTGAGGATCGTGAGGGAACTATATGGGTCGCCACGGAAGGTGGTCTCGATCGTTTTCGTGATTTTGCCGTTCCGACCTTTTCAGCGAACCAGGGATTCCCCGCTGGTCTGTATGGTTCAATCCTCGCGACCAAGGATGGAAGTCTTTGGTTCAGTACATCTGACAGGTTGACCAAGTGGAAGAATTCGGAAATGACGGTCTATGACCGCCGCGGTTCCACGACCCACGCGGGTGTTCTGACAGGCGTGCGCGAGATACACGATAGTGGATTGCCCGGTCAAGTGAGGGGGCTATATCAAGATAGTCGCGGACGGCTTTGGATTACCGCACTTGGCGGGTCGGGATACCTGGAAAATGACAAGTTTGTCCCGATAAAGGCCGTCACCGGTGAGACGAAGGGCTCGATCGCCGAGGGCGCTTACGGGGATCTGTGGTTTTCGTATCAGAATGCCCTTTTTCATTTGGTGGAAGGCAGCGGAGTGGAACAGATGCCTTGGGACACCCTGGGTATCAAGGACGTGGGTGGACTGATAGTAGGCGATCCTTTGCAGGGTGGCTTGTGGATCGGATTTCCCCACGGCGGCATCGCGTATTTGAGGCATGGTCAGATCGACCGCTCCTATACGGCTGCCGACGGGCTCGGCGACGGCCGGATTTCTCACCTTCGGCTCGACCCAGAGCGTGCGCTCTGGGTCTCAACGGAGGGAGGCTTGAGCCGAATTAGAGATGGCCACATTGCTACCTTATCCGCAAAAAACGGCTTGCCCTGTGACGCAGTTCATTGGTCGGAAGAGGATGCCGACCATTCGGTCTGGTTGTACCTGGAATGCGGGTTAGCGCGCGTGGCCCCTTCCGAGATAAGAGCATGGGCCTCGGACCCGAATCGAACCGTTCGCCTGACATTCTTCGACAGCTCCGACGGAGTAGAGGCCAAGTCGGTTATCTTCGGCGGTGCGATCTCGCCGGTCACAAAGTCCTTGGACGGGAAACTCTGGTTCAGTGTCGAAAACGGCGTCAGTGTCGTTAATCCGTATCACCTGCCTTTCAACAAACTTCCGCCGCCGGCACACGTTGAGCAAATCATCGCGGACCGCAAGACCTATTGGCAGAACTGGTCCGGCGATGCGTCCTCGCACCCAAAGTTGCCGCCACTGGTGCGCGACCTCGCCATCGACTACACCGCGCTGAGCCTGGTGGTCCCGGAAAAGGTGCACTTTCGCTTCAAGTTGGAGGGGCAGGACCGCGACTGGAGGGAAGTGGTGAACGAACGGCAGGTACAGTACTCGAACCTCGCGCCGGGCAACTACCGCTTCCGCATCACGGCTTCCAACAACAGCGGGGTGTGGAATGATGAAGTCGCGGGCCTGGATTTCTCCATCGCCCCGGCGTACTGGCAGACGAACTGGTTCCGCACGCTGTGTGCGGCAGTTGCCATCGGGCTCGTTTGGGGGCTGTTTCGATTTCGCATTCGGCAAGTGCAGCAGCAGGAAGGGAAATTTCGGGAAGCGATCAAGACAATTCCGGCCATGGCCTTCACCGCTCTTCCCGATGGCTCGCGCACGTTCGTCAACCAACGCTGGGAGGAGTATACGGGGTTGAGCGTTGAGCAGGTGGCAGGCTCGGGTTGGCAGGCTGCAGTTCATCCGGATGACGTGAACCGGGTTCAGGAAAAATGGCGAATATCGGTGATCTCCGGCGAGCCGTTGGAGTACGAGGCGCGTTTCCGGCGAGCCGATGGGCGATATCGTTGGTTCCAGGTACGCGCTGTGCCGCTGCGGGACAGACGAGGCAAGATTCTCAAGTGGTACGGGATCTCGACCGACGTTGAGGATCGCAAGCAGGCCGAGGAGAAATTCCGCGGGCTGCTGGAATCGGCACCCGATGCGGTCGCGGTCGTGAATCGTAAAGGCGAGATTGTTTTGGTCAATGCGCAACTGGAGAAGATGTTTGGCTATCAGCGAGCAGAGGTCTTGGGGAAGAAAATCGAAATTTTCCTGCCGGAGCGGTTCCGGAGTAAACATCCAGAGCATCGCACAGCGTTTATCGCCGACCCTCAGCCGCGGCCGATGGGGTCGGGGTTGGAACTGCGTGGCCTGCATAAAGATGGACGTGAGTTCCCGGTAGAGATCAGCCTCAGCCCGCTCGAAACCGAGCAGGGCATGCTGATTTCCGGCGCCATTCGCGATATAACGGACCGCAAGCGTGCCGAAGAGGCCCTCCGCCGGAGCGAAGCTTGTCTGGCGGAATCGCAGAGGCTGACAAAGACGGGCAGTTGGGCCCACCTACCTGACGGCCCCACTCTCTTCTGGTCCGCGGAGACTTTCCGAATCTCGGGTTTTGATTCGGTGCAGGGCTTTCCCGATCGCGAAACGGTGTGGCGCCGCATCCACCCGGAGGACCGAGAGAAGCTACGCCGGATACTTCAGAAGGCCTACGAGCAGAAAGCTGATTACATCAGCGCTTTCCGGTACTTGATGCCGGACGGAACAGTGAAACACATGGAGAGGACAGGCCATCCCGTCTTAAACGCCGCTGGAGAAGTTGTCGAGTTCATGGGCACGATGACAGATGTGACGGACCGAAAGCGGGCTGAAGAGGCGCTGCGTCGTAGCGAAGCTTATCTGGCCGATGCGCAGAGGCTGACCCACACCGGCAGTTGGGCTTATAAAGCCGGGGGAGTTGCTCTCTATTGGTCTGAGGAAAATTTCCGGATCTGGGGATTTAATCCGCAGCTCGGCGTCCCCGACATGGAAACAGTGCAGCAACGGATGCATCCAGAAGATCGCGACCGAGAGGTCGAATACGCCCAGAGGGCGGTGCGGGCGGGTAAAGACTTCGCCCAGGAGTTCAGAATCGTGCTACCGGACGGAAACGTGAGACACATCCAGGCGGTGGGCCATCCGGTTTTCAGTGCGAGCGGAGAGGTGACTGAAGTACTGGGGACCCATATCGACATAACGGAACGCAAGCGCGCCGAGCAAGAGCGCGAGAAGCTGCGCCAACTAGAGGCAGAGCTCACGCACAAGAACCGAGTGACCATGTTGGGCGAGCTGGCCAGTTCTCTTGCGCATGAAATAAACCAGCCCATTACCGGCCATTATCACAAGTGCTAATGTCTGCTTGCGATGGCTCTCACGAGATCCGCCGGACGTGGAGAGAGCCCGCGCGGCCGCAGTGAGAATTGAGGGAGACGGAAGCCGTGCTGCGGAAATTATCCAGCGGCTACGAATGTTTTATAAGACAGGCGCTCCGCCGCAACGTGAGTTGGTCGATATAAACGAGGTAGTTGGCGAAATGCTTGTGCTGCTGCGTAACGAGGCAACCGAACACTCGATTTCGCTGCGCACGGAACTTTCCCCGCAATTGCCGCAAATCTCGGCGGATCGTGTGCAATTGCAACAAGTGTTGATGAATCTGATGCTAAATGGCATCGAGGCCATGGCGGATGGTGCCGGCGAACTTAGCATCCGGTCGCAGAGGACGGAGAATGGGTTACTGCTCGTCTCCGTCAGCGATACCGGAGTGGGCCTTCCCAGCGAGAAAGTAGACCTCATCTTCAATGCGTTTTACACGACTAAGCCTGAAGGCACCGGTATGGGGCTGGCAATCAGTCGTTCGATCATTGAGGCCCATGGTGGACGGTTGTGGGCCACTGCTAATGCGCAGCGCGGTGCGACATTTCATTTCACCATGCCTGCTGAGGTGCACGAATGAGCGATGGAGATGTGACGCACCGTATTCATCATCGATGATGATGCGAGTGTGCGTGAAGCAATCAAGGATTTGGTGGAGTCGGTGGGCTTGCGCGCCGCGTCCTTCGCCACAGCGCAAGAGTTTTTGTCAAGCGAGCGGCGAGACGGTCCCAGTTGCCTGGTCTTGGACGTAAGACTTCCGGGCATCAGCGGCTTGGATCTTCAGCATGAATTGCGGAGGGCAGGAATCAAGATTCCCATCATTTTCATCACCGGCCACGCAGACATTCCGATGACCGTCAGAGCCATGAAATCCGGCGCCGTCGAGTTCCTCACGAAGCCATTCAGGGATCAGGATTTGCTCGATGTGATTCAGCGCGCGCTCAACCGTGACCGCGTAGTCCGCGAAAAGCAAAAGCAATTAGCTGAACTGCAGGAGCGCTATGCTGGGCTTAGCGCCCGCGAGCGGGAGGTCATGAGTCTGGTGGTTTCCGGGATGCTCAATAAGCAGATCGCAGCCGAATTGGGGACCAGTGAAACTACCGTAAAAATCCACCGTGGGCATGTGATGCAAAAGATGCAGGCTAAATCCTTGCCCGAATTAGTCAGAATGGCCGACAAGCTCAAGGTTCCTCATTAACTGCTGCTGTCCGCGCCATTGCTCACAGACGTCGGCAATCTGATTACATCTGTCACCCTCCGGTACGATTGTACCAAGGTCTTATTGCGCCGTCCGAAAGTGTGATTGTTTTCGGAGGGACCATCGGCTTATGGTGCTGTCATGACGAAAGGCCAGGACAAACAGTTGATCGCAATCGTAGATGACGATGAATCGGTTCAAAGCGCACTGCAGGACCTGATCGAAGCGGATGGGCTTTCGGCAAAGTGCTTTGGGTCGGCGGAAGAATTCCTCGAGTCCGGCTTGCAGCGTAAAGTGGCGTGTTTGATCACCGATATCCGCATGCCGGGAATGTCGGGTCTGGAACTGCAGGCGAAGCTTAAGGCTGATGGATATAAAACTCCGATCATTTTTATCACCGCACATGGAGATGCGAGAGTGCGGATTCAGGCAATGCGAGAAGGCGCAGTCGAGTTCCTGATGAAACCATTCGATGATCAAGTGTTACTCGACAGAGTTCGCGCCGCACTCGATAGGTAAGCAACCAGAAGATGGCACGGGAAACCGTGCGGCACGTTTGTGGGGGTCTCTTGTGAATAGTTCCGAAGCAATTGCGCACGCTGAGCCGGGACCAGACCGAAGCGCGCATTCGAGCAGATTATCGGGAACAGCCCTGCGCTTGAATCCGTGCTTGAGCAAGTCGAATATGTTGCGCCCACTGACAGCCACCGTTCTGATTCAGGGCGAGACCGGCACAGGCAAGGAGCTGATCGCCCATGCCATTCACAAAGCAAGCCCGCGGTGCGGACGTGCGCTCATCAAGCTGAATTGCGCGGCTATTCCTCTTGACCTGCTGGAAAGCGAATTGTTCGGTCACGAGAAGGGTGCCTTCACGGGAGCGATAACACAGAAGATTGGACGATTCGAAATGGCGGATCGGCGGCACGTTATTCCTGGACGAGGTCGGGGATATCCCGCCAGCGCTGCAGCCGAAATTGCTGCGGGTACTTCAAGAGCAAGAGTTCGAGCGCCTGGGTAGCGGGCGCACCCATAAGGTGAACGTGCGGCTGGTGGCTGCCACGAATCGAAATCTGCTGGAAATGGCGGCGCGGAACGAATTCCGCAGTGACCTCTATTACCGGCTCAACGTTTTTCCGATCTCGTTGCCATCCCTCCGTGAACGCGGAGAAGATATTCCAGCTCTCGTGGAGCACTTCGTCGAGATTTTCAGCCAGCGGATGAGAAGGAAATCCGACACATTCCTGCGGAAACCATGGCTGCCTTCTCGTCATACTCCTGGCCGGGCAACATACGTGAATTACAAAACCTCGTGGAGCGTGCGGTAATTCTGTCACAAGACGAGCGTGCTTCCAAATCCACTGCCCCCGCCCGTGCCGCCCATAGCAGCCCTCCCGTCTATAGAGAAGAAGGTGTCCCGAGACCCCAGAGCCTGCGGTGCCAATGACGCTTCGAGACTCCGAACGCGCACTTATACTCCAGACGCTGGAAGCGAACGGGTGGCAGAATCGGAGGGCCCAAGGGGGCAGCCCTAAAGCTGGGTTTGAACCGGACAACGCTGATTTACCGGATGAAGAAGCTTGGCATCTACCAGCCCTTGCGGCGCGTTGCTTCGCCAGACGACTTCCTGACACCGGGGCGGTCTGGATCTGCAGTAGCGCTGTGAGTATTTAGCTGGCACTTACCTGGGACTCTGTTCCTCATACATATCTCAAGAAAGCTAAAAATGCGGCCAGGTGCTCAGAACTCAAGCTTGAGCGCCGAAGTCCCACCTTCTCGGTGAGGTGAAATTGCCGCTGAAACGCGACGTCGGCTCGCCATGCTCCGAAACCCCGCAGCACATTGCGCCCGAAATTGCCTTGCTGCCCTTTGGGCGGTGGCGTGAACGCTGCTGGATTGAACGCCTTGCCTCCTGGAAATTGCGACCCCAACCAGACCGGGAAATCGGGAGGCCTAGCGTGATCAATATGCGAGAACGCGTGCTGCAACTGCGCGGGACGTTTGAGTTCGATAGCGTCCCGGGGCGCGGAACCACGGTGAAGGCGGAAGTTCCTTTTCGCCCCGCGTCGTAAAGATGGGCGATAGCAAAATTCATTCCATCCATCTTTATTAGTCGATCCGTTGAGGATCCTCAAACCACTTTGCAGTGACAGCTCCGAAAATGCAGCCGCCAACGTGCGCCAGATAGGCGACGCCGCCCGTCTGCACATGGGCTACGGATCCAGCATTGAAGAGTTGAATCAGAAACCACACTACGATCAAAAGCGCAGCCGGGATAAAGGTGACACGCACAAAAATAAAGATGACCAGGAGCGATCGCATCCGGTCGCGAGGGTAAGTCACCAGGAACGCACCCATCACGGCGGCAATCGCGCCGCTTGCGCCCAGGTTAGGCACCGTGGAACTGGGGCTGGCAATAACCTGCGCCAGCATGGCCACAAGCCCGCCTGCAAGATAGAACGCCAGGAAACGCAGCGGATTCATGGCGTCTTCGATCTCTGGACCAAAAGCCCACAGGAAGACCATGTTCCCTATGATGTGCGACCAGCTGCCGTGCAGAAACATCGCCGTCAGAATTGTGATCCAGTGATCACCGGCGACGACTTCTGCGGGAACGACCGACCATCGCAAGACAAATGCATCCCCACGCATCAGTTCGGCCAGGAATACCAGGACATTGACCAATACGATTAAAGCGGTGACGGCGGGGAAATGTCTGGGCCGTCGCGATGCGTCCGATAGAGGTACTAGCGTTCCCAACGTCTCTACTCCGTCGTTCGGCGGCGCAGCACTGCTGGGCCGAGGGTGGGCTAAGTTCCGAGCCCCGTGCAGTTCTATTCCTTTTCAAGCCAACTTGGCAAGCACCCGGCAGGCGGCTGGCCCAATTGTCACGTGCTCATCGTTCTGTTCTTCGGTGATTTCTCGGTTGGGAATTCGTCTCGTCTCAATTTTTCCTGACTGCGAATCGATCAGCCAGACTCTGATGGCCAAAACCACGGTCGTCGCAAGGAGCAGCGCACCCAAGCCGACGTGGGCCACCGTGGAAATGACCATGGCCGGCTCGGGTTGCACGGCTTCACGTCCGGGCAGAACGCGGGTGTAGAAGGCTGCACCACCCAGGCACACCTGGAGCATCAGCAGAATCAAAATCAGCAGCGCAGGCTTGCGGATCTGGTCGACGTCCTTGTAACTCGATAGAGCGCTAAAAGTGGTCCATTTGAGCATCGCGACAACGATGATCGAGTTTGCCACATGTGGCCACCAACTCAGGCCGCCGTGTCGGAACAGCCCACCTAGAATGAGTTGGACGTACAGCACCCCCACCGAAATCAACGCGAGTAGTACCATCCGACTCCCAACGGGTTGGACGACAACCTCCGGCGATGTCATCGACGTCCGGCCGGTAAAGATCGCAATGATCACTGTGATACAGAAAAATGTTTGTCCGAGAGCCGTATGAGCGGTAGAAACTGCGGGAGGAAGAAAGCACCGTGAGGCCGCCTAGTATGCCTTGCATAATCACAACCGCGAGAGCGGCGATACTCAGGCGCATCCATTGGCGTTCGTCTGCCCGCCAGGTCCAGAGTGTAAGGATGATCGTGAGAAGACCAACGAACTCTGCGAGCATGCAGTGGCTGTGCTCGAATCGGACGCCACCAACCATCGGCGCGATTTTGTAGATTGATCCGAAGCTCGTCGGCCAGTCGGGCACAGAGAGCCCCGCATCATTGCTCGTCACCAGAGCGCCAGCCAGAATTAGCGTGAAGATCGCGCAGGCAGTGAAGACAGCAAAGACATAACGCGTGCGATTGTAGCTAGCGTTCACCAGTTCGGAATGTTGAGCCGCGATCATCGGGTAAGCTTGCAGTCATAAGATTTTTAAGTGCCAGAAGCTTGAGCGCCGTCGGGGGAGAGGTGCAGCGTCGCGTTTCCCGCCAGTGGCGCGACCTCGGCCTGTTCCTGACATTGAATGCAGAGGCTCGCCCAGGGGAGGGCTTGCAACCGTTTCAGGCGGATCGAGCCTCCACAGTCAACACAAATGCCGAAGCTTCCATCGGTGATCCGCTCCAGTGCGTGCTGAATCATATGCAGGCGGCTGCGGTTCTGGCTGGCAGTCATGAACAAGGATTCCTTCGAAGCAGTGAAGCAAGTGAGATCGATAGAGTCGAGAGGAACCGGGCCAGCAAAATCCCGTATTTCCTTTTCAGCTTTCTCGATCGCCTGTGACAGCTCACGCTGTTGCTCTTGCAGTCCACGCTTAAACTGCAAGAGGAGGTGCTTATCCATTGGGAGATTCTGCGTGTTCATGGTTGTGCCTCTCTATCACTCAGCCCACATCGATGGTGGTGCCGCTTTCGCCACTCGTTGGACCGACCGGTTGACAGTGCTTAGTTGACTGCTCTGAGCTGTGGAACGGATCGATAGCCTTCTTGCAACATGGCTAGCGCAAGAGAGCTTAGGTCTGGATCGTCGCACTCGGCGGCCCGCTTCAGCTCACTGCCCGCGTCTTCTTGTCCGTAGCCGCACCACATAACCCCACATAGGAATACGTAATCGCTGTCCATGTTTGCCTCCTGCTCGATTGGGGATAGAGCACGAGCGTTGCCAAAGCACAGGACCTGTGGAAGTCTGTTGACCTTGTTTACTGGCCACAAGTGCCGCAACACACAGCGGATGGTGATACCGTCGCAGGCCCGTTTCCCGAATGCCGGTATACATCTATGCAAATGTCAATTGCGCAAATGTCGAACCGCTGACATTTTGATCCGAACACCAATACCTGGGCCGGATCAACAAGAGCGCCTTTCCAATGCATGAGAAAGCCCGGCATGTGGTCAATGAAATGCTGCTACTGATTATGGCTCCGAAAGACATGAGGCGCGGTTTTTGATGACAATCAACCGCGACTCCTAGATCTACCTCTATGTCCTCTATGTCGAGTCAGGCGCAAATGAGCACCCTAGGTGAGGAACGGCGTCCACTTATGAGCGCAGTACCCGATCGTCGCCAAGGGGCATTTGCCCGTATTGAAGACGCCATCGCGGCCATCCGCGCCGGGGAGATGGTCATCGTCGCCGACGACGAAGATCGGGAAAATGAGGGGGATCTGACCATGGCGGCGGAAAAGATCACCCCCGAAGCCATCAATTTCATGGCGAAGCACGGCCGAGGCCTGATTTGCCTGGCGATGACGCCAGAGCGACTGGATGAGCTCGAAATCCCGCTTATGGTGTCCCAACAATAGCTCGCGATTCGAGACGGCGTTTTGCGTCAGCATTGAGGCGAGGGAGCGTACGACGACCGGAATTTCGGCTGCGGATCGTGCGGCCACGGTGCTCGCCGCCATTGATCCCGCGACGAAGCCTGCCGATCTGGTCCGCCCAGGGCACATATTCCCGCTGCGCGCGAGAAACGCCGGGGTCTTGGTACGCGCCGGGCAGACAGAAGCTGCCGTGGATCTGGCTCGGCTCGGCGGGCCTTCGTCCCGCCGGCGTTATCTGCGAGATCATGAACGAGGATGGCTCGATGGCCCGGGTGCCCGAACTCCGCGAGTTTGCCCTTCGCCACAACATCCTGCTGGTCACAGTCGCCGACCTGATCAACTATCGGTTGCGGACGGACTCGGTGGTCGAGCGCGTAGCCTCGGCAAACCTCCCAACTGAATATGGAGAGTTCCGGCTCCACGCATTCGAGAATCAGATCGACAAGCAGACCCACATTGCTCTTGTGTGCGGCGACATCGGAGATGGGAGGACGTGCTGGTGCGGGTGCACTCGCAGTGCCTTACCGGCGATGTGCTGCGTTCGGTGCGTTGCGACTGCGGCGCGCAGCTCGACAAGCCTTGTGCCGGATCGCGACGGAAGGGCGCGGCGTGCTGCTTTACCTGAGCCAGGAAGGCCGGGGGATCGGCCTCGCCAATAAGATTCGAGCGTACAGTTTGCAGGACGAAGGCCTCGACACCGTGGAGGCCAATGAACGCCTCGGCTTCAAACCAGATCAGCGAGACTATGGCATTGGGGTGCAGGTCCTGCGCGAGATCGGCGTTCGCTCCATGCGGCTTCTAAGCAACAATCCCCGTAAGCTCGTCGGCATCGAAGGTTACGGACTGTCGGTCACGGAATGGCTGCCCCTTGAGATTCCTCCTTCACCTTCGAGCCGGCGCTATCTTACGGCCAAGCGAAATAAGCTCGGTCACGTCTTGCGCGCGCTGTAGACAGCCAAAACACTCTCCCGGCAGACAACCATCGCGGTCAACGCTGGGCTCAGAAGCAAGCATTCAGCTGTTCACAGTTTCCGGTTGTTTCGACCCAACCTGGTTGCTTACTTCGCCGCTTGCGTAAGCAGGAGCGCCATACCGCGGGTTGGCCAGTCTCGGGTGCTCGTGGTCAACGAGCCGGGTCACTATGGCAAACAGGAAGCTCGCGGAGAGTCCGCACATCAGGACGCCCGTCACGCTCTCTACCGGGCCCATCGTTCGCCACATCTGTTTGAGAAAGAGGTCACCTGAGCCAACAGTGGCATAGTTGGCTGCCGAAAAATAGAAGGCTGCTTCCCAGGTGGCAAAACTCTTCCAGCGATAAAACGACGCCCACAACAGAATCTCCAACATGTGCAAGCAGACAAGCAGGCTTGTGAATCGCACCACGAGCACAATGGAGCGGAAAAGGCCTAGGTGTCGAATGCCGTTGGGAAACTGGGCCTTTATCCGCTCGATGAGAACCGCCATGCCCACGCTTTGCAGAAGAAGTGTGAGCATTACGAGAATGATGGTTACATAGCCTTCGCGGACGAAAATCATAGGGTACCCAGTTCACCCACTTCACAACTTCATTCAGCCGTGCGGAGCACCCCGGCGACCGCTCTCCACCTTCCCGACAATCCATAAGATCTCAAGACCAATATGAGGACTGAAGGAGCGTGGTCCTCGATTTATCCCTGGACTTCCGCGAATTGAATGTCACTGGAGGACACGGTTAAGCGTGAGTCCATCAGTCGCGCAAAAGCTTGGTGTCGCGCTTGGTTTATTTGCCGAAGTGTGCAGCCAAGAAGGAGGGCACAGTCGTGCTCGGAGTAGCGCTCCAGGACGGACATCACAAAGACGAAGCGCTTAAAATCCTCCAGTACCAACACAGCGGCGAGTTCGAAATGCCTTCCCCCCTCTCTTGGAAAATCGCACATGTGGGTCGCAACCGGGATTGAAAATGAGCTGGCAACGCTTGGATGCGGCTTTAATTCCCGAATCGCGATTTGGATGATGACGCGCTTCGCCCAGGAATGGGCCCAGTCCCTGAAAACTCCGTTTTCCTGAATACAGTGTTCCAGCCCCGCTACGAAGCATCGCTCTGCCCGTGCGTGATCGCCGGTCATCACCAAAGAAAGCTGGTACAGATCCTCGAGCTCCTCGGTAAATACGCGACAGAAGTCCTCAGAGGTGGCGTATTCATTTGCCGGTCGCTTTCCTGTTCGGTTTGTTTGAGGACAAGTCATCTTGTTTCAAAGCCGCTGTATTTGGGATAGAACCACAGTTCGAACCAAGCGTGAGGATGCAAGCCTTATGCCAACTGCTCACGTGTCCAGGACTGCCCAGGTATCTGAAATGGAAATGGTTAGAACTCCGATTCGATGAACGCAGGACGAGCAGGTGTCATCCTTTAAACGTGCGTCGGCCCTTGGTCGATGGAAAAGTTGGCCCTTTGTCTAGCCGTAGTTCTTTCAGCAGGGTCTGGGAATGTCCGGCTACCGTAACGTGACCCTCAGCCCGAACAAGAGTGGAAGATAGACGATCGAAGCGGCGAGCAGTTGGCGTGCAGATCCCCTCGACCGTTGAAGCGCGAATCGCAAGCCAAAGTAGAGAAAGCCGAGACCCAGCGATAGGGCCGCCCCACGAAAAATGGCCGCATGTGCTGCAGGCGATCGCACGATGCTGATTGGAACTAAAGCTAACAGCGGCAAGACGGTTTGCAGAATCACGAGAGTAACTCTCGCGTGCCCCTTCGGCAGCATTAAGTAGCCAGCGCGGTCGTAGTCTTCGCGGTACATCCATGCGATGGCCATGAAATGTGGAAACTGCCACAGGAAGAGGATGGCGTAGAGCAGCCACGCCTCGATATTCAATCGTCCCGACGCGGCGGCCCAGCCAATCAGCGGAGGCATTGCGCCAGGAAAAGCGCCGACGAGAACGCACAGAGGCGTTTCTTCGTTTCAGCGGAGTGTACAAGAACAAGATAGGACAGCAACGTGAGAAGGGCCAGCAAACTCGCAAGCACGCTGACGGCTACCGCGAGATAGATGCCGCCGGCCGCCGCCAACACGATTCCAAAGGCCAGGACAGCATGGGGTTCAAGACGGCCGGCAGCGGCGGGGCGCCGGGCGGTCCTGCGCATTTGTGCATCGAAGCTTTCGTTCGATGTATTGGTTCAGTGTCGCCGTCCCGCTTGCGACCAGCAAGGTCCCGAGCAAAGTATTGAACAATGCGACGAATGAAAACTGTCGTCCTGCGTTTGCACAACCCAGATAGAACCCCACAAACAGTTGTGATCAAAATCAGAAAGTTGACTTCCGGCTTGGTCAGTGCCCAGTAGTCAGAGAGCAGGGCGGATGCTGTAAAACGGCGCTCTTGCATCGCGGGCGGATTGAGCACGGTAATGAGGACTTGGCGGACATCTAGACGACCTCCATACTGCTGCCGGGTCGTGCGCGGTGCCGAACTGACTTGTGAGTCTGATATCGGAAAAGAGTATGGGTGCGAATTCTGGGGCGAGAGCAGTCGCGCTGCGAAAATTGTTCCTGCGATCAGGTAAACGAGGGTGACGCAGGTCCACATCAATGCGCCGGCGCATTGCTGGTCTTCAAGAGCAGAGAGACCAACCCGGCGCGGTGACGACGAAATAAACCGGGTAGACCACGCGGTCGCAAAAGACAAGAAATCCGGAAAGGATATCGCACGGCAAGGTGGCGAGAAATAGATACAGGAGGATGGACCATTCTGGCCAATTCGAGACGGTCGGCCGCGGCCGGATCACTGGCCACCAGAAAAGAAGCCCGGACACCAGAAACGATGCCTGCTCAATTCCATGCCACATGTCCGAGTCGCAGACCGAGCGCAAACAACGACGGAACATGCCATCCAATCAGCGTGCGGCAGCGGCTGCAAGCCAGCAAACTGCGGGGTGTCGCCAGTGCATTTCCAAGTCGCTGCATGGGCGACCAACGAGAAATCGGAGCGAGGAACGTTTCGACGAATCGCCGCGGCAAGCCATGCTGTAGCGTCTTCGTAGGCACGCCAAGCCAGATCAATGGAGGCGCAAGCGTCATGAGCAACAAGATGTTGAACCATGTGGAGCTGTCAGCAGATCGTGATCGAGTGCGGCGAGCGGTGAAGCCAATGCAATCCAGATGAAGAAAAGCCCGAGAGAAAACTGGCGGCGCGCCAGCCGTCAACGCTGTCCCGCTCAAGCCTGCGAACGGCGGACCCATCCGCGCACATAGAGAAGCGCGACGAGAATCAAGACCGCAGAAACCCAGAATGATTCGACAGCGGCGTGATGAGTGTGTGGCATCGCTGGATCCTATTGCTGAGTGCCGGGAGATTTCTGACTGCTTTCGCCAAGTACCAGGTCACGTGACGCATCGCGCGCGGGAGCTTGCCCGGCGGGATGCAAGGTTTCGAGAAATGCAACGAGCGCCGTAGTCTCTGCTGGACTCAAGTTGTTTCCATACGCGGGCATGTTGCCGCCGCCTTGAATCACCTGCCGAATGAGTTGGTCCTGCGTCAGTCGCACGGCGACGCTATCCAGGGCCGGGCCCCTTTGTCCACCCGTGTCGCCAAGCGAGTGGCAGTTGCGGCACTGCTTGACCTGAAACACCAGCGCACCCTGGCGCTCAAGTGCAGTCGTGCCATGCATGAAACGGTCCGGCACAGGATCACCGCTCCAGGCATTCATGTGCGGACTCCAGGGCGCGAATTGTGCCAGCCGAGTAAAAGTGCCGAGGGTGATCGCGATCAGCAGCACAGTGAGAACCGCAATCGGCCGGCGCTTCCAGCTCTTTTCTCCTTCGCCGGAAAGAAACGGCAGAAGAATCAACGCCAAGGATCGCCACTAGGCGGGCCGATGAGAAGAAATGGCGTCTCCAGCGATGGAGGAAGAAGCGAAAGCAGAGCATAAAGCCACAGGAAAAAGTAATCCGGCTTGGGAGCAGTCTGGATGATCGTCGGATCGGGCTGGCCGGTCGGCCCAAACGGACCGAAGTAGAAGGCGCACGCGGCGACTAGCCAGAATGATAAATGCCGCGAAGAACAAATCTTTCCAAATCGCATACGGCACGAACGGCGCGCCGTCTTGCTTCGTCAACGCGTGATACTCGCGTTCATAGGTGGCTCGCTTTACGATGCGTCCCGGCATCGGCCATTCGTTGATGCCCAGCTTCAGCACCATCAAGAGATGGAGGCCGACGAACGCGATCAGCATTCCGGGAATCACGAACACGTGCAGAGCAAAAAATCGGGAGAGGGTTGCGCCGGCGATGATCGGCCCACCCAGCATCAGCTTCACGACGAAGGGACCGATGATCGGAACGCGGCTGGCGATCGAAGCGCCGATTCCCAGTCCCCAGTAGGCGTCCTGATCGAAGCGCAGCACTTGTCCGCTAAAGGCCATGCCCAAGAGTCATCAGTAGAAGAAAAACGCCGATGATCCAGGTGAGTTCACGCGGAAACTTGTGAGCTCCGAACAGGAACACCTGCACCATGTGAATCAGAACAATGGCGACCATGAAGTTGGAGCCCCATCCATGCATGGCGCGAATGAACCAGCCAAGCGCCACCTGATGATTCAGGGCCTGCAGACTGCTCCATGCCTCGCCGGCCGAGGGCACATAAATCAGTGCCAAGCAGAATTCCGGTGACAAGCTGGAGAAGGAAGACGGTGAGCGCCGCGCTGCCAAACACGTAGAACCAGCTCGCCGTGTTCCGCGGCACGGGATGTTCGGCGGCCTCACGAATCGGCGCCGCAAGCTGCAGGCGATGGTCGAACCATTCCCCAATCTTTCCAATCAGGATGCGCATGGCGGCTTCTCCGCGGTGACAGACTTGCATCGCGGCTCCCGGCGTTGGCAACTGTCCGGCCTGAATGGTGAGCACGCCGTTTTCAACTTTGTACGGATATTCGAACAGGCCGCGCTCCGGTGGCCCCGACGCGCGCGAGCCATCACGGTAGTACGCTCCGCCGTGACAAGGGCACATAAAGAGACCGGATTGCTGAAACCAGCGGACCGGGCAGCCGAGATGTGCGCAGTTAATGGCAAAGACCTGGAACTGATCGCCCGCAATACGCCGCACCCAGCAGGCAGTGTCCACCGTCTTGCCATCTGTTGGCATCACGTATGGATTCCGAAAAGTAGCCAGCCGCGTTTCGCCTTCAGGAAAGTCGTTGACAGTCGCCCGAGCGGCACCCAGGAGAGATAGCCGCTCGCACGACCGCGCGTAACCGAGGAAAGCAGAAATCGCACAACCGGCACCGCCACTACCATCGCCGCGAATCCGTTGAACAGGATTCCCAGCTTCATGAAAAATCCGCGGCGCGAAATAGTGGCGTCAGTCGACGGGGCAATCACAGGTTTCGTGGACATAATCTGATACTCCTAGTGCTGCGCGTAGTTCGAAGCGGAATAAGGCTGCCCGGGGTTCTGCACGCGGCGTGACGCAAGCCAGGCAACTACATCCGTAATTTCCTGGTCGGTCATTGGTTTTCCGGGAACGTTGCCGCGCCAGTCGGGCGCGCCCAATTCCGGCCTGCCCGCGATCACGATCGTGCGCAGTCCCTGATCGCTGAC
The DNA here is from genome assembly GCA_963696275.1 of uncultured Acidobacteriaceae bacterium. GTDB lineage: Bacteria > Acidobacteriota > Terriglobia > Terriglobales > Acidobacteriaceae > Acidiflorens. The sequence continues at coordinate 67,136 of CAVOJQ010000005.1, forward strand.
GAGGGCCAGGAATGAATCATTGGTGATGGCGCTGCCCTTGCGCGTGCCCTGGCCTTCAGGACCATGGCAGGATGCGCAATACTGTTCCATAAACGAGTTCACCATTGGCGGCATTGCCCGGAGTATTTGCCGCGTACGAAGGTGGATTGCTTCCGTCGAGAACTTCTTTGTGCGCCCAACGTGAAAATATTCCGCTCGTGATCACATCAATCTGTTTGTTCGTCAGCATTCCGCCTGCGCTCTGAGCGAAGGCGGGCATCGAGGTTCCATGTACGCCGTTGGCGATCACTTTGCGCATGGACGCTTCATCGACAATGGCGAGATAAACGGGATCTGGCCAGCGCGATCGCTGCTCCTCCGCGTCCTTGTGCGCCGTGGCAGCCCGCGCAGTTCTGTGCGTAGAGAGTGGCGAAGTCCAAAATCTGGCTCGGGCGCTACTGCTTCCGAATCCCTATGGGGCTGACCATGAGGAGAGCTACTACAACCCGAGAGCAGCATGCTCAGCACCGCGAACGCATATAGATAGCGAAATCGGTTCACGGATCGCGTCCTCTCCGCTTTCTCGCGGTGGAGTGATCCCCGGAGCTTCGATCCCTGCGCGTATCGCAAACGACAGATTCTCCCGCGTCGGCATAGCGCGACTCGCGCATCACAACTACAAGCCTGCCACGATTCCGAAGGCCACTTGCGAAGCAATGAACCACGGCCAGTCAATGTGGCTGGCGAGCAATGGATTGAGCAGGCCCAGGATTGTGTAGAGGAGCCCCGACCATAGCACCGGGCCAATGAGCCCTCCAAGCACAATCGGGCGGCGCGCGAACATCGGCAGCATCGCGCCGTAGAGCAAACCAACCAGCGCAGACACGAGACCGTGTAGAACGACAGGCAATCGCGAAGCTGTCGGCATGAAATGAATAAAGCTGTGCGGGCCCGAGCTTCAGCGATTCGGCGTACACGACTGCGGCAAGAAGATTGATCGGATACCAAATGCTTCCGGCCTTCAGCACGCCGTAGGCGCAGGCCAGTACTGCCATGGCGACGCTGCCCGCCAGTCCGCCCTTCACGCCCGCTGATACCGGATAGGTGTGGACAGGAAGCCAAGCCCGCAGATGATGTCCGAATGGGAAGCCGCTCAACCACCCGGCGTTCGGTGGTGATGCGGATGTCTTCAGGAACCACGGGCACAACCTCTTCATGCTCGTAAGGAAAGACTTCGCGAAACCAGCCGATGCAGCCTGCCAGAGCCAGCACGGCGCCGAGGACGCTGACCGACATGCTCGTCACCAGGCCTGCAACAGCTAAGGCGAAGCCGAAAGCCAAAACGAAGGGCCACGCGGTCGGCGCGGGCACTTCAATCTCGCGCGGTGCCCGAGAGCTTTCACTGATTGGTTCGGTTGTCAGCGAAGGTTGCCATTTATTCCCCTCAGCGCCCTAGAACGTAAACTACGGTGAAAACCACAACCCACACGGCATCGACAAAATGCCAGTACATCGAGAGCACTTCCACGCGACGCGACTGCTGCGCGCCCACGCGGCCGGCCAAAGCAAATATCGCGACAATCAAGAGCATGATCAGGCCTGCGGTGACGTGAAAGGCGTGCAGGCCGACCAGCGAGTAGTAGGTTGTTCCAAATAAATTGGTCGAGATCGTGAGCCCGTGTTCGTAAATCAGCCGGTGCCATTCCTGCGCCAGTGCCATACAGAAACGTGCCACCCAGAGCGATGGTGAGCACCCACAAGCCGAGAAATGCTCCGACTCGGTCGCGTGCCAGCGATTTCGCGGCAAGATGAATGGTCAGGCTGCTCGACAACAGGCAGATCGTGTAGAAGATCGGCGTTTCGAGCACTTCGCGCGGGGTCGGTCCGGTGATGCTCTTCCCCACATAGAACAGATAGGCAACCACGAAAATCGTGAAGATCGCCGACTCGGCAATGATGAGACCGGCCATCGCGACCTTGCCGCGATCGGAAGGCTCCAGGCCGCCGATGCCTCGGGGAACGGATTTGCCATCGCACTCATTGCATTTTTCCTTTATTCACAGCGTCTCTTCATTCGTAACGGCTGTCTGGATCTTCGGGATGCTTCAGGTCCCACAACGGCCGGCGGCTCGCGACCGACTGGAATGGAAGCAAAGTTATACGCGGGCGGCGGCGAACTGATGGACCATTCCAGCGTCCATGCGTCCCAGGGATCATTGCCCGCCTTGGCGCCCTTGAAATAAGAAATGATCGAGGTTCGCCACAAACAGCAGAATGGCGATCGCCTGAATGAACGCGCCGATGCTGACGAGCAGGTTCAAAGTATCCCAACCGCGGCCCGGCTCGTAGGTGTAGATTCGGCGCGGCATGCCCAAGAGGCCGGGAATGTGCATGAGGTCGAATGTCAGATGGAAGCCGATCAGGAACAGCCAGAAATGCCATTTGCCGAGGGGTTCATTCAGCATTCTTCCAGTCATTTTTGGGTACCAGTAATAGAACGCGGCGAAGACGGCAAACACAACCCCGCCTACCATCGTGTAATGAAAATGCGCGACTACGAAATACGACAGGCTAAGCTGCCAATCGAAGGCGGCACTCGCCAGCATGATGCCGGTCAGGCCGGCAATCAGGAATTGGAATAGAAATGCAATGCTGAACAGCATCGGCGTTTTGAACTGAATCCTTCCGCCCCACATCGTGCCGATCCAGTTGAAGATCTTGATTCCCGTGGGAACGCCGACCGCCATCGTGGTAATCGTGAAAAAGCTGTTGGCGTAGGAGTTCATTCCGATCGGTGAACATGTGGTGCGCCCACACGCTCATGCTCACGAACGCGATGCAGACGGTTGCCGCGACCATCACCGGATATCCGAAAATCGGTTTGCGGGAAAATACCGGAATGATCTCCGACATGAAAGCAAAGCAGGGAATGATCAGGATGTACACTTCCGGATGTCCAAAGATCCAAAAGAAGTGCATCCACAGCACGGCGGATCCGCCCGCCTGCGTGTCGAAGAAATGGCCGCCTAAATATCGATCGATGAGCAGCATGATTTGTGCGGCGGACAGGGGCGTAATCGCGATCAGAACCATTCCTGCCATGACGAGGTTCAGCCATGCCAGCAACGGCATGCGATTGAGCTTCATGCCCGGGCATCGCATGCACAGAATGGTCGCAATGATATTGATTGCGGTTCCAATGCTCCCAAATCCGGAAACCAGCAGCGCCAGAGTCCAATAATCGGTGCTGTGGCCTGGCGAAAAAGCCCGCGCCGTCAGAGGCGCGTACGCCCACCAACCCACGTCCGGCGCGTTACCCGCGCCGTAGAGCCCATTTCCGCCCACAAAGCTGAAATAAAGAAGAAATCCACCCAGAGCCGAAAGCCAGAAACTGAAGGCATTCAGACGCGGAAAAGCCATGTCGCGCGCGCCAATCATTAAGGGCACAAGGTAGTTCGCAAACCCAAACAGGATGGGCATGGCCACGAAGAAAATCATGGTCGTGCCGTGCATGGTGAACATGCGGTTGAAGACTTCCGGCGAAACAAAATGGTTGTGCGGGATGCATCAGCTGAATGCGAATGATGAGCGCCTCGACTCCAGCGATCACCAGAAACAGCAGGGCGTAGAGAATATAGAGAATACCCAGCCGTTTGTGATCAACCGTGGTCACCCACTCGTGAAGCTTGTCGACCCACGGCTTCTCGTCAATCTGCACGCCGGGAATCGTGATCGCATTCGATGACATAGTTGGTCTTCAACTTCCTCTAGCGCAGCGTCTCCATATAACTCACGACCGCATCCAGGTCCGCATCGCTCAACTGCATGGCCGGCATCAGCGAGCCGGGCTTGATCGCGTTTGGGTTCTGAATCCAAAGGCGGAGGTTTTCGTGGGTATTTTTGGCTGCACCGGAGGCGATGGTGACGCGGCTCATCAAATGTGTGAGGTCGGGGCCGAAGCGCCCGTTCGCAGACGTTCCTCCCACGGCATGACAGTTCATGCAGGCATTGCTTTCGAACACTCGCCTGCCGGCGGCTACGCTTGCGTCCTGACGGCGGGCTGTTGCTGGGCACGGACCCAGGCGGCAAAATCTTCAGGACTGTCCACCGAAACGCGGAGCAGCATCTTTGCATGCTGAACTCCGCAGTACTGCGCGCACTGGCCAAGAAAGATTCCGGTGCGCTGCGGGTCCATCCACATTCTGTTCGGATGGTTGGGAATCAGGTCGGTCTTGCCGGCGAGTTCCGGGACCCAGAAGCTGTGGTCGGTGTCGGCAGAAAGCAAGGTCAAGAACGTAGGAGTCGGATGCGCGGGATCGCTCACCGGGATGTGCAGTTCATTCGCTGTAACGATCCCCAGCTTCGGGTAGCGAAACTCCCACCAGTATTGATGTCCGATCGGCGGTGACCTCCATGGCGCCCGGGGGTTCGGGAGCATCCTGAATGGCGTGGATCACTCGCGCCGTGGCCAAGAACAGCACAACAACGATCAGAATGGGAATGATCGTCCAGGCCAGCTCAATCTGCGTGCTCCCGTAGACCTGGGCGCGGTTCGCGGCCGGCATCCTCGGCTCGCCCGCGGAACTTAATGACGGAATAGGCAAGTAACGTAAAGACGACGACAAAGATGATCCCGGTAATGGCAAGTACAAATACGGAAAGGTGGGCGACTAATCTTCGCCGGGGTTGATGCAGGAGTAAAGATGTTGGTACCATTCGTCGGTTCGCTTGCGGCAAAGGCGGCAGTGGACAAGAAAGCAACAATCATGGTCTGCCACACCGCCCAGAACCTCGATAATTTCATTCTCCCCATCGACGTTTCTCTTCTTCCGAACTTCAGCCGCAGACTGTTCTTCCTCTGAACGGAGTTCGCGTTTTTAATCACCGCACGTGATCGCCGTTACGGGTCAAGAATTCCGCGACATATCGGATGAAAGCAAGCGCAATACCAAACGGACGATTCCTGTTCCTTTTCATCACTTTGACAATCCGCAGAGATTTCACCGCCTTTCCTCGCGGCCTCAGCGAAAAAACTAAGACATAAGACTGACAGCGTCAGCTATTGAACTCTTTTTGGTCGAATCTTAATCACCAGTCGCTCGCCAGCTTGGAAGGGTGCTGTTCGAGTCCGTAGTCGTGAGTGTTGTTGGACTGGATGGTCCGGGCAGAGGAACTTGCCTGGTCGAATTAATGGAACAGCAATTGCATAGTCCCGTGGTGCGGCGTGCATGTTACGGCCCGAATGACCTGTGATTGGCCAATGACAAAGCGAGCGTGGTCAATCCATCGCAAGGTGACGAGAGGGACTCAGATATGGCGAAGAGAGTAGCGGACCTGCTTGTAGATGTTCTGGCCGAAGCGGGGGTTCAGCGGGTTTACGGCGTCAGCGGCGACTCGCTGAACGGAATCACGGATTCGATTCGCACACGCGAGGGGATCCAATGGGTTCACACACGCCATGAAGAGGTGGCGGCGTTCGCGGCCGGTGCCGAAGCACATCTCACCGGGAAACTGGCGGTCTGCGCCGGAAGCTGCGGTCCGGGGAACCTGCACTTGATCAATGGCCTCTACGACAGTCATCGCAGCCGCGTTCCGGTGCTGGCCATTGCGGCACAGATTCCGAGCAACGAAATCGGCAGCGGATACTTTCAGGAAACTCATCCTGAGCATCTTTTCGCGCAATGCAGCCATTACTGCGAATTGGTCTCGCAGCCGTGAGCAGATGCCCCGCGTGCTCGAGATTGCGATGCAGACTGCGATTTCGAAACGCGGCGTTGCCGTTGTTGCCATACCTGGCGATGTCGCCATGCGAGATGCGGTCGAGTCAACACCCGGCTGCACTTTTCGGATGCGAAGCCTTCCGTGTGCCCTTCCGACGACGGGCTCAACATCCTGGCGGACCTGCTGAATCGGTCGCAGAAAATAACCATCCTTGGGGGCGCAGGTTGCGCCGGAGCACACGACGAGCTGATTGAGGTCGCCGCCAAGCTGCAAGCTCCGATTGTCCACGCGATGCGGGGAAAAGAGTTCATCGAATACGACAACCCGTTCGATGTGGGTATGACAGGTCTGCTCGGATTCTCTTCCGGCTATCACGCCATGATGAACTGCGAGGTTCTGCTGATGATTGGCACGGACTTCCCGTATCAGCAGTTCTTCCCTAAAGACGCCACCATCGTGCAGATCGATCTTCGCGGAGAACAGATCGGACGGCGCAGCAAGGTTGACTTCGGATTTGTGGGGGACACAAAAAGCACGCTCCGAGCTCTGCTGCCGAAGCTGGAGCAAAACCAGTACGAAACGCATTTGAAGGAGTCAGTGGAGCACTATCGCAAGGCCCGCAAGAGCCTAGACGACCTGGCCGTACCTAGTTCCTACAACAACCCGATCCATCCTCAATATGTCGCGCGCCTGCTCGATCAACTCGCAACCGAGGATGCGGTGTTCACCTGCGACGTCGGAACGCCAACCATCTGGGCGGCGCGGTATCTCACGATGAACGGCAAACGAAGGATTATCGGTTCCTTTACACACGGGTCCATGGCCAACGCTCTGCCGCAAGCGATCGGCGCGCAGGCCAGCTATCCAGGCCGGCAGGTGATCTCGATGTCAGGAGACGGCGGCTTCGCGATGCTCATGGGGGACCTGCTCACACTTGGGCAACATCAATTGCCGGTGAAGTTAATCGTATTCAAAAACGATTCGCTGGCCTTCGTCGAACTGGAGATGAAGGCTGCCGGGATCATGGATTTCACCACGGACCTGCGCAATCCCGACTTCGCGAAGATTGCGGAGGGAGCGGGCCTGCTCGGACTGAAAGCGGAAAGCTCGGACGACGTAGAGCCGATGATCGCGCAGGCCCTGAAACATGACGGCCCGGCATTGGTCGAGGTGCCGGTCTCGCGACAGGAACTTTCCATGCCTCCAACCATCACTTATGAGCAGGCAAAGGGCTTCAGTCTTTTCATGATGAAAGCGGTCCTCAATGGGCGCGGTGATGAAATTGTCGATCTCGCGCGAGTCAATTTGCTCCGCTGATAACGTTCGACCGCAAGAAAAAAGGGAGATATGCAAATGGCCATCGCACAACCGATCACGCCAACTGATTTGTCGACTATTCCTCGTGGTCATGGATCTTCTCAATCGACAAGCTCTGAACAAGGGCACGGCATTCACTGAGGAAGAGCGCACAGAATTTGGCCTACACGGGCTTCTTCCGCCGCATCTCGAGACTCTCGACGAACAAGTCGTCCGAGCCTACGAGGCTTACAACAGAAAAGACGATGATCTTGAGCGGCATATCTACTTGCGCGCCCTGCAGGACGCGAACGAGGTCCTTTTTTACCGCCTTCTGCTGGAGCACATCGAAGAAATGACGCCGATGGTTTACACGCCAACGGTTGCGCTGGCATGTGAGCAATTCAGCCATATCTATCGTCGGGCGCGTGGGCTATTCATCTCCTATCCGCTCCGCGACTCTATTCCGCAGTTGCTGCGAAATCGGCCAAATACGGACGTTGATGTAATCGTCGTGACTGACGGCGAGCGCATTCTGGGCATCGGTGACCAGGGTGCAGGCGGACTCGGTATCCCTATCGGCAAGCTCTCGCTGTATACCCTGATCGGCGGCATTCGTCCGGAACTAACACTACCGATCGTGTTGGATGTGGGAACCAACAACGCAGAGCGACTGAAGGATCCCGAATACCTCGGGTGGCGTCATGAACGAGTTACCGGGCAAGCATACTTCGACTTCGTAGATCAGTTCGTGCAGGCGGTAAAACAGGAGCTTCCTGGAACATGCCTGCAGTGGGAAGATTTCGCGACTCCTCATGCCCGCCCGATTCTCAATCGCTATCGCGACCAGTTGCTGACCTTTAACGACGACATCCAGGGAACGTCGGCGGTTGCACTCGGCGCCGTCTTGGGTGCCGTCAGGGTGACCGGAAAAAGCCTGAAGCAGCAGCAGATCGTCATGCTCGGCGCTGGCTCAGCCGGTATCGGAGTTGCGGACGGTCTACGCGCAGCCATGAGGGAAGAGGGCTTGACCGAGCAAGAGGCGCAGAGTCGCTTTTGGGTCATCGACAAAGATGGCCTTCTGCACTCAGGCCGAAAGGAACTTACTCTTGAGCAGGTCGTTTATGCCCGACCGGAGAACGAAATTGCTGGTTGGCCTCGAACGTCCGACGGACAAATCCGTCTTGCCGACGTAATTGGAAAAATCAACGCGACCATTCTGATTGGTCTTTCAACCGTGGGCGGTGCCTTTTCGGAATCAATCGTTCGCGAGATGGCTCGCAAGGTCGAGCGGCCGATCATTTTCCCACTCTCGAATCCGACCTCAAAATCGGAAGCGAAAGCCGAGGATTTGATCCAGTGGACCGATGGACGCGCGTTGGTAGCGTCCGGTTCCCCGTTTGCCCCCGTCAGTTACGGCGGCCGCAAGATACCTATCGCGCAATGCAACAACATTTACATCTTCCCTGCAATGGGACTTGGCGTCGTTGCTTCGGGCGCTCGCCGGGTAACAGAGCCGATGATGCTGGCTGCGGCCCGCGCGCTCGCAGAAAATTCTCCTGCCCTCAATGACGCTTCCGCCTCGCTGCTTCCACCCCTCACGGACATCAGGAGAGTGGCTGCGGAGATCGCATTCGCGGTTGGAGTCGAGGCACAAAGAGATGGCGTCGCCCCAAAGCTCAGTGAGGACGAACTGCGTGAACGAGTGTTGAAGGCGCAGTGGACGCCCGCTTACACCGCGTTGGGATAACAAACGCTGAGAAAACGAGGCAGAAATGGCAAGCAATACGAGCGGGAATCTGGTCCACCCAGTTGGGCATGTGACGACACAAAGGGTAGCGGTTAGCCATCCTGTAATGGCCTTCTGGCACACCATGATCGGGAAGAAGGTCGTCATGGCGGTTACTGGAGTCATGCTGGTTGGATTCGTGATCGCCCACATGGTGGGCAATCTCAAAATATTTACGGGGCCGGACGAGATCAACGTCTACTCACGGTTCCTGCGGGAGGTGGGCTCACCAGGCCTTGCCTATGGAGAACTACTCTGGATTGTGCGAGCCGTCATGCTCACATGTGTGGCCCTTCATATTACCGCCGCGTTCCAGCTAAGCCGGATGAGCTGGGCTGCGCGACCAGTTGGGTATAGCGTCAAGCGCAATATCGAAACGACATTCTCCGCGTGCGTGATGCGCTGGGGTGGAGTACTGCTCGTTGTCTTCATCATTTTTCATCTTCTTCACCTGACCGCAGGTGCAGTTGGGTTTCGTGCCGGACAGTTCAGACATCTCGCCGTTTACCAGAACGTCACGCAAGCCTTCACTGTTTGGCCGGTTGCGCTCTTCTACGTGGTAGCGCTCGGTGCGCTTTGCCTCCACTTGGACCATGGAATCTGGAGCATGCTGCAAACCCTTGGCTGGAATACGGCTCGAAACGAAAGGATTCTCAAGATCGCCTCACGAGCAATCGCAATCGTGGTCTTTCTTGGATTCAGCTCAGTTCCGGTCTCGGTCTGGGTAGGTTGGTTGCATTAGTCGCTGATTGCATTATTGAAGGAGCACAGAAATGTTGGAGGCCAGGATACCGTCAGGTTCAATTGAGCAGAAGTGGGACAACTGCCGCTACGAGATGAAGCTGGTGAATCCCGCGAATCGGCGCAAACACTCGATCATCGTGGTGGGCGCAGGGTTGGCCGGAGCGGCAGCCGCCGCTACTCTCGGGCGGCAAGGCTATCATGTGCATTGCTTCTCCTACCACGACACCCCACGCCGGGCACATTCGATTGCAGCCCAGGGAGGAATTAACTCCGCCAAGAACTATCGCAACGACGGCGATAGCGTTTTGCGTCTCTTCAAGGACACAGTCAAGGGCGGCGACTATCGCGCCCGTGAAGCCAACGTGTATCGGCTTGCGGAAGTCAGCGGCAACATTATCGATCAGTGCGTGGCTCAAGGCGTGCCGTTTGCAAGGGAGTACGGCGGACTTCTGGATAATCGCTCCTTTGGCGGCGTGCAGGTCGAACGAACTTTCTACGCGCGAGGCCAGACGGGACAGCAGCTGTTGCTCGGTGCTTACCAGGCACTCGAAGAGCAGATAGCGGCCGGGACAGTCACGATGCATTTCCGGAGTGAACTGCTTGACGTCGTCCTTGTCAATGGCAGAGCGCGCGGCATAGTGACGCGGGACTTAGTGACGGGCCAACTGGATTGCCACGCTGCCGACGTGGTTGTACTGGCAACCGGTGGATATTCCAACGTCTTCTATCTCTCGACGAACGCCAAGGCTTCGAACTGCACCGCGATATGGCGCGCCCATCGCCGTGGCGCCCTCTTTGGGAACCCGTGTTTTACGCAGATCCATCCGACGTGTATCCCGTTGAGCAGCGATTTTCAGTCCAAGCTGACGCTGATGTCAGAGTCGCTCCGGAATGATGGACGCATATGGGTACCGAAGAAGAAGGGTGACACCCGTGCTCCAAATCAGATTCCGGAAAGTGAGCGCGATTATTACCTCGAGAATCGTTACCCAAGTTTTGGAAACCTCGTACCCCGCGATGTAGCGTCGCGAAATGCGAAGGAAGTATGCGACGAAGGGCGAGGCGTGGGCCCGCACGGTCAGGGTGTCTATTTGGATTTTGCTGATGCGATTCACCGACTCGGCCTCGAAACAGTACGCGAGAAGTACGGCAACCTGTTCGAGATCTACGAAAGGATTACCGGAGAAGATGCGTACACCGTACCAATGAGGATCTATCCGGCTCCGCACTACACGATGGGCGGACTGTGGGTTGACTATCACCTGATGTCAACCATTCCCGGACTGTTCGTGGGCGGTGAGGCGAACTTCTCGGACCATGGTGCCAACCGACTCGGTGCCAGCGCGCTCATGCAGGGTCTCGCCGACGGCTACTTCGTTCTCCCGGCAACTGTGCCCGATTACATTGCTGCCAACAAATTGGATCCTGTGAGTGCGTCCGACAGCCCGTTCAAGGTAACCAAGGCCGAGGTGAAGGATCGTATCGGCAAGCTGCTGGAGATCAATGGGAAACGCACTCCAGATTCCTTCCATAAAGAGCTTGGAAAGATCGTTTGGGATGATTGTGGCATGGCCCGTGCTGATGCCGGATTGCGCAAGGCCCTCGATCGAATTCCGGAATTACGTGACGAGTTCTGGCACAACCTTCGTGTCGTCGGTTCAGGCGGAGAGCTCAACCAGAGTCTCGAGAAAGCAAACCGCATCTCAGATTTTCTCGAACTCGCCGAACTCATGTGCACCGACGCTTTACAACGCTCAGAATCGTGCGGAGGCCACTTTCGCGTGGAGAGCCAAACACCCGAGGGTGAGGCGAAACGTGACGATGCAAACTTTGCCTACACCGCCGCCTGGGAATGGAAAGGTGCAGGCGAAGCGCACGCCTTGCACAAGGAGCCGCTCAGCTTCGAGTATGTCCCGCTCTCGCAAAGGAGTTACAAGTAGCCATGAATCTCACGCTCAGAGTTTGGCGGCAGCAAAACGCAGACGTGGCAGGCAGCTTCGTCACCTATCAGGCGAACAATGTCACACCCGACATGTCGTTCCTCGAAATGCTCGACGCTCTCAACGAGGACCTGATCAGCCGGCAAGAGGCTCCTGTCGCGTTCGAACACGATTGTCGCGAGGGCATCTGCGGCTCTTGCGGGTTCCTGATCAATGGTGTGGCCCATGGCGGTCAGCGCGGTACCACTGTATGCCAACTTTCGATGCGCTTCTTCAAAGATGGCGATCAGTTAACCCTCGAGCCGTGGCGGGCCCGGGCGTTCCCAGTGATCCGCGATCTGATCGTGAACCGCTCAGCTTTTGACCGGATCATTCAGGCTGGAGGTTTCATCAGCGCACCGACGGGAAGCACTCCTGCCGCCAATGTGATCCTGGTTCCAAAAGAAGATGCAGACACTGCCTTTGACGCAGCTGCATGTATTGGCTGTGGTGCCTGCGTCGCTGCCTGCCCGAATGCGTCGGCCATGCTTTTCACCTCGGCCAAAATAACTCACCTGAACTCGCTCCCGCAGGGTCAACCGCAGCGTGACCAGCGAACCCTGAGCATGGTAGCCACGATGAGAAATGAACTCTTCGGAAGCTGCACCAATCACGGCGAATGCGAAGCGGTATGCCCCAAACGGATACCTCTGGAATTCATCGGGAAGATGAACCGCGATCTGATGCGGGCGGCGTGGCACCGGCATCGAGAGCCACTCGTGATTCCCAGTCTTGTGCAACTACCATCTGCCGAGGACTCTCATGAGCAATTCCATGAGGGTATTGGCTCACAACTTCACGAGGATGCTCACCAGCGGCTTCACGAGGAGGCTGAGGCGCATGTCGCAGCGGAGTCCCCAGAGCCCGCTGCGACGCACTGAGGTCTTGCAAAATGGTGAGCAAGAACATGATGAGTCTCACAATTAGTGAGGAGTTCCGTATAGAAGAGGACGCGCTAGGCGACGTCCAGGTTCCAGCCAAGCACTTGTGGGGTGCGCAGACGCAACGCTCGCATGGGAATTTTCCAATTGGCGTTGAGCGCTTTCGCTGGGGCCGCCCGGTCATTCGAGCTCTCGGCATTCTGAAGAAATGTGCCGCCTTGGCCAACGGCGAACTTGGCCAGCTTCCCAAAGAAAAAGTTGATCTGATCGTGCGTGCTGCACAGGAAGTGATCGACGGCCGCTTGGATGACGAATTTCCGCTCGTTGTCTTCCAGACCGGTTCTGGCACGCAGACCAACATGAACGCCAACGAGGTGATCGCCAATCGTGCGATCCAACTTGCGGGCGGCGTGATTGGCTCAAAGAAGCCAATTCATCCCAACGACGATGTGAATCACAGCCAGTCGTCCAACGACACGTTTCCCACCGCGATGCACATCGCGACGGTGGTGGCAATCGAGGAAAACCTGTTTCCAGCTGTCAGCCGCCTGCGAGATGTACTCGAAGAGAAGTCGCAACAGTATCGCGATGTTGTCATGGTAGGGCGAACCCACCTTCAGGACGCTACCCCGCTGACGCTGGGCCAATTGATCTCCGGGTGGGTAGCGCAGATCGACCAGGCACTCGAGGGCATTCGCCAAACTCTCCCCGGAATTTACGCACTGGCGATCGGCGGCACGGCAGTCGGCACGGGACTCAACGCCGATCCCCGCTTCGGTGAAGCAGCTGCGCGGCGAATCGCGGAAGAGACCGGTCAGCCATTTGTCTCAGCTTCCAACAAATTTGCGGCACTCTCGGCGCACGACGGTATGGTCAGCGTGAGCGGAGCACTTCGCACACTTGCCGGCGCATTGATGAAGATCGGAAACGATGTGCGGTGGTACGCCTGTGGTCCGCGGGCCGGATTCGGCGAACTCAAAATCCCCGAAAACGAACCCGGCTCCTCCATCATGCCAGGCAAGATCAATCCGACTCAGTGCGAGGCACTGACGATGGTCGCCGTTCAAGTGTTTGGCAACGACCACGCCGTGGCGTTTGCAGGTTCGCAGGGTAATTTCCAACTAAATGTATACAAGCCGGTCATGCTGCACAACGTTCTAACTTCGGTCGAACTCCTCGCCGACGCCTCCCGCTCTTTCTGTGATCGTTGCGCCATCGGGATCGAGCCGAATGAAAAGCGTATCAAGGAGCACCTGGACAATTCTCTGATGCTGGTGACGGCTCTCAATCCGCACATCGGATACGAGAAGGCGGCGAAGATCTCACTGACCGCATATCACGAGGATCTCAGCTTGCGTGAGGCCGCTTTGAAGCTCGGCGTTCCTCACCCCGGAGCAGTTTGATGCATGGGTTCGCCCAGAGGAGATGACTCATCCCCTCTGAGGAATTTTGGGCGTGAAAGGTGAAGGTAGCTCTTTGAGGCTGAAACGTAATGTCCATCTACTTGAAACGACAATTCCCGGTCTTACGTGTGGCCGGGGTAATTTCGTTTCTCGCGCTGTCCACGATGGCTGCTTCGGCTCAGAATGCACCTGTTTCGCCGGATCATCCGTGGCACACATCTACTGAGCTCAGCGTCGAAGCAGATGCCAGAAATATTCCTGACTCGAGGTTTGTCATAGATTCCGCTAAGACATATTCGTTGTCGGAGCTGATTGATTTGGCTGAAGCACACAATCCGGCGACTCGGGTTTCGTGGGAGCGCGCCCGCGCTCAAGCGGCGGCGCTGGGCGTATCGCGAAGCGAGTTGTTTCCGACGCTCGCTGCGGCTGCCGCTGTCGCAGACAAACCGCCAAGAGGCCTTCTTTGGCAATCGCTTCTACGGCCAGGTAGTCCAGGATTTCCAGGTGGAACTGGATCTCAATTACACAGTTTTTGACTTCGGCGCCCGCTCCGGGCCGAATCAATGCCGCGAAAGCGCAACTGTTGGCGGCGAATTTCGCCTTTAACGACACCCATCGCACTGTCATTTACCAAGTGCAGCACGCTTACTACCGGCTATTGAGTTCGATGGGGCAGGAGGAGGCCGCGCGAGCAAGTCTGTCGAACGCACAATCAGTGCAGCAAGCAGCCGAAGAGCGCTTGAAAAATGGTCTTGCGACTCGACCAGACGTACTGGAAGCGCGGAGCTCCACTGCCCAGGCGGAATACGATCTGCAGGCCATCCTCGGGGCTGAGGAGATTGCTCGCGGCGACCTGGCAACAGCAGTTGGAGCCTCCGCGACCGCGGGGATCCAAGTCCAGCCGCTGGATCAGGTGCCCACTCCTGAGTCGATCGACGATACGGTCGACCAAGCGATCAACCGTGCACTCGGGCAACGCCCTGATCTGATGCAGCAGGTGGCCGAAATAAGGTCGGCAAATGCAAAAGTCAAGGAAGCGAAGGCGGCATACTACCCTGAGTTGAGCCTCACTGCCAGCCCATCCGTCCCATCGCTGTACGGCATACAGTCGCCATATCCTTGGGCGCATACTGCTGATCTGACCGGCGCATTGAGCTTCAATCTGCGATGGACTGTGTTTGACGGAGGCGCACGAAAGAATCGGCTGGCCGAGGCTCGAGCCAACGTACACGCGGCAGAAGCACAAGCCAACGTCAAACGAAATCAGATCGCGGATGAGGTTTGGACGGCTTACTCGAATCTAAACACTGCCTTTCGGCAACGCCAGGCGGCAGTCGCTCTGCTCGAATCGGCCAGTCAGTCCTACAGCGCGGCTCTCGAATCATACAACTACGGCGTGCGCAACTTGCTGGACGTAACTGCGGCTCAGCGTACTTTGGCACAGGCCCGCTCAGCAGATGTCTCGGCGCGAACGCAGGTGCTCACTTCGTTCGCAGAGCTGGCGTTCAGAACCGGAGATTCGATTCGCGCCAACGGGAGGCCTCGGCCATGAATGCGATCCGTGGATTTGCATGCGGTGTGTTCGTGCCCACTCTGCTACTGCTGACGGGTTGCGGACGGGCTCCATCGTTCGACATTCTCGGCTCGTTCTTTCCTGCGTGGCTTGTCTGTCTTGTGGTCTCCATTGTGCTGACGATCGCTTCGCGAGCGCTATTGAATCGCTACGTTGAGATTGCCTGGCCGGTTCTCGTCTATCCGAGCCTGACGGCCGTGTTCACATTCGCTTTATGGATTGCTCTGTTTCGGTGAATTTATGACTACTGTTCCTGTGGATAAAGAAATGGTCACGAAAGCAAGCCGGAATCATGGGCGCAAGTTTGATGGCGTGACGTCGGAGAGGAGGTGGCGCAAGCCTCTGGGTCGTACAATCAGCATCGCGATCGTGGCGGCCGCAGTGATCCTCGGACTCACCGTACTTTACCGCGAGAACTATTATCCGCGGACCGAAGATGCCGAAATATTTGCTAATTTCATCGGCATAGCGCCCCAAGTCGACGGTCCTCTCATCCGGCTGAACGTGAAAGACAACCAGTTCGTGAAGAAAGGCGAACTGCTGTACGAAATCGATGAACGCCCCTATCAATATGCCCTTGAAAACGCGGTTTCGGAGCAGAGCACTCTGGAAGGGCAAGTCGGGGACGAGCAACGAAAAATAGCAGCGTTGGAGAGCGCAGTTTCCGTCGCACAGGCGAACATCCACAGCTCGGAAGCCGACAGTGGTCAACGCGGAGCGGGGCGTCGACCGGGCGCGCGCCGAATGGACTTACGCGAACAACAATTTGCATCGCATCGAGCCACTGCTGGCGAAGCAATTTGTCACGGTGGACGAAGTGGATAAAGCGAGATCTTCTGAAACCGCACAAGCAGAAGCCCTGAGGCAGGCTGAATCTCGATTGCAGCTGGCGAAGGCAGAACTGAACTCAGTCTTGGCGCAGCACGAACAGGCCAGGCATGCGGTCACAACGCTCGAACCCTTGATCAATCAGCGTGGGGCAAGAGCCGCAGCGGTGAAGAAGGCTCGCTACGATCTGGACAACTGCCGCGTCTATGCGCCGTTTGATGCCCGTGTGACCAACCTTACGATTTCCGAAGGCGCTTATGCTCACGTCGGCCAGCAAATGTTCACTCTTATCGACGCTCGCACTTGGTGGGCAGTTGGTAATTTCCGCGAAGGACAGCTCAAGCGCATTACGCCGGGCATGCGGGCTGATGTCTATCTGATGTCGATGCCGAATCTCCGCTTTGCTGGTGTGGTTGATAGCGTCGGATTCGGGGTCACTCCGGATCCAGATAAAATCGGCAGCTTGCAACCGGGCCTTCCCGACCTGCAGCGCACATTAAACTGGGTTCATCTCGCATCGCGCTTCCCGGTCCGTGTACGGGTGGAGAATCCCACCCCTGACTTGTTTCGAATCAGTGAGTCTGCCGTAATCACGATTCGGGGCGATTGAGAATGGCAACCATCGCCCAGAGTCTGCCTCACCCATCCGGCGCACTGACTTGGCTGCGACAATTTCTCAAAGAGGAACTTGCGCCTTACCCAGGCAGGGCAGCACTTGTAGGCCGGATGACACTTGCCGCCACCCTCATCGTGATTGTCGGAATGACCTTCCGCATTCCGTACAGCTGGCAAGGTGCCGTTTATGCACTCATGGTTTCTCGGGAAAACACTCGAGCGACGCTGCAGTCTGCGGCAACGATATTCCTGGTGACCGGAATCGGCGCTGCATATCTCTTGGCATCGGTTTGGTTTGTTATTAATATTCCCTTGCTTCATTTTCTCTGGGTCATCGCGACCTTCTTCCTCGCTTTCTATGCGGTGAGTGCGGTGACGAACTATACAGCGGCTGTGGCGTTCGTCAACCTGACCGCCGTTGGAATTCCACTATGGGATCGGCGTGTACCGGCCGAAACGAGTGTGGAGGATACACTTTGGCTGTGCTTAGCCGTATTGGTAGCGGTGGTGATTACTGCGGCTGTAGAGTTCGCGTTTGTGCGACTGCGGCCGGGGGACGAGGTCGTTTTGCCCATTGGCGACCGATTGTCTGCGGTCGAAGAGTTATTGACTTGCTACGCTGAGGGCCGAACCGTAGCTCCGAGTATCGAGCAAAAAGTCATGCGGCTCGGGACGCTTGGAACATCGTTATTGCGGCGGGCATTGCGGCGCGCGGCTTATTCGCCCGAGTATTCCGTCGAGATGGGTGGTGTCGTAGCCCTCGTGGGCAGGCTAGTCGACCTTGCAGCGACCTTACCTCAGCTCAGCATCGAGCTTTCCGCCAGTGACCAGAGGCGATTCGGCAACTTGGCCTCAGCCGTCCGAAGTATTCGCGATGATCTGATGAGCCGGCGGATTCCGACTCCGGTGCAGTCCAACGCAAATGAAGAATCTGCCACGTTCGTGCCATTACTGGGCGAGATGGAGCATACAGTTACTCTTATCCCCCAGGCGTTTGCGGATTCCGGATCAATCCAACAGTACTTGCCAACAACAGAGGATACAGGGCAACGAACACTTCTTGGCCCGGACGCTTTCCGCAACCCTGAGCACCTTCAGTTCGCGCTCAAAGGCTGCCTGGCCGCGAGTGCTTGCTACGTCATCTACAATGCGATCGCGTGGCCGGGCATCAGCACGGCCGTGACCACATGCCTGCTGACCGCGCTCTCTACAATCGGTTCATCTCGTCAAAAGCAGCTTCTTCGTATCACAGGCGCTGTCGTCGGCGGCTTTCTAATCGGGATGGGTTCGCAGATATTCATCCTGCCCTATCTCGATTCGATCGCCGGATTTGTCGTTCTTTTCGTTGCTGTCACCGCCCTGTCTTCCTGGTTCATGACATCGAGTCCCCGGTTGTCATACTTCGGAATTCAGGTCGCTCTGGCTTTCTACCTGGTCAACGTGAGCGAATTCAAAATGCAGACCTCACTCGCGGCCGCCCGAGATCGCGTAGTGGGCATTTTGCTGGGTCTCTTCATTATGTGGCTGGTGTTTGATCGGTTATGGGGTGCGCCCGCCGCGATTGAGATGAGGAGGACGTTCATTTCCAATCTCCGACTATTAGCGCAGTTCGCGAGAGAACCGCTTTCGCAAGACCGGAAAACTGCAATCGCACGGAGTCTTGCTCTCGGAGAGACAATCAATGCCAACCTCGACAAGGTACGAGCTCTTGCAGACGGTGTTCTGTTCGAATTCGGGCCTTCCCGCGAGCAGGATCTCGCGTTCCGTGATCGAATCCGACAATTGCAACCGAACTTGCGTATGCTGTTCATCACCCGCATCGTCTTGTGGAGGTACCGTGCTGGACTGCCGGGATTCGAGTTGCCGGAAGCAATTCAGCCGGCGCAGCAGATGTTTGACAACCGCCTGGCTATGGCATTGGACGGAATGGCCGATCGAATGGGCGGCAAGGCATCGACCGAATTAGACGATTTGACAACGGCGTATACCCAACTCGAACAAGCGGCATGGACGGCTACACCGAAACAACAACATTCCACGTCACAGATGCAGTCCTTTCTCCTTCTCTCGCGCAGAATTGCAGACTTGGCAGACCGCGTGGAAAGGGACATTTAAGGGTCTCGCTCGTCGCCGTGATCGGCGGATCACCGTGAAGCGCTGAATTCCTGTTACTATTTGTTACTATTTTCGGTTATGATGAGGCGTTTTTGGGCTGCTGTGGGCTTCGTTGAACTTCGCAGCAGAATGTTTTTAAATCACTGCGATTACAGGTGGATCGATCGATTTTTGCATTTTCAAGGTGATTTTGGAATTTGCGGCAAGCACAATCCCACTCTCTCCGCCATCACTCGCAATCACCAGCAAAAATGCGGGTTCCGGGATCAGGGTTACTATCTTTGACTGATTCGGGTTACTAGAAATCGTGAATTTTGTTGGGTGGCTTTTCGGTACAACTTCGGTACAACTGAGCGAGAGAAAAAGGTGGTTTGTTGACCCCTAAGCGACACCAGATAAAGCACTTGGAGTTTGTACTGCGATAGTTCGGGACCAGGGGGTCGGAGGTTCAAATCCTCTCTCCCCGACCAATCTTCACTTTTCGCCCGTTCGAAGATCAGATCGAACGGCTTTCTATAAACCGGCCATAGACTTACACCGTCCGTGGAGCAGTTCAAAAGCACGGATTTGAGCAGTTGGCCCTGTTCCGCCGAATTCCTCGTAAGATAAAGAGAATACGCACTTGTCGCGAGTTCAAAGATTCTCTGCGCGGTCAGCGCGTGCTCTCGTGTTACTGGCGCGTTCGTCCGGGCAATTTGGACCTGCACGGCGCGTTCCTGGTCCCGGTATTCCGCCTGTTTGCGATCCCAGAATTCAGCGCTGACCTTGCCGTCAAGCTTATCTTCATAAATTTGATCCATCCGGGTGCGGATTGCTTCCAAGCGTTGATGGAGTGCCGTCAGATTCGCTTTCCGCTCGCGTTCCGACCGATCAAGATCGGTGTTTAGCGATTCCACAATTTGGCTGGCGATGCCTTCCGGAACATAGATGTCCTTGAGAACCTGACCCAGGCGATTGGCAACGTCCTGTTCGCGCATATACGGCAATGCGCACTTCCCGCGCCCGTGGGAGCACCGATAATAGATGTATCGGCCCTTTTGCAATTCGGTGGTCACGGTGCAGCCGTCATGCGCGCAACTCAACAGACCGGCGAACGCAAACGCGTGTTTGCGATACTTGGGTTTGTTTCGGCCAGAAAACGTGTCATGGACGCGCTGGAATAAATCTAGCGAGATCAGCTGTGCATGGGTGCCGTCATAAATCACGCCACGCCAGACAAACTGCCCAACATAAAACGGATTCTTGAGGATGGTCTCAAGGTACGCTCGGCTGACGCGCAAGCCGTAAACTTCGAGAATAGTTTTTTTCACAGTTGTTAGTGATTCCCTACCGGTCGCGTAAAGTTCGAACGCGCGCTTGATGATCGGAGCCTTGGTCTCATCAACGTCAATCGAGCGTGTCAGACGATTGTTGCGATATCCATACGGGGCGCGGCCTGGATAGATGCCCTGTTCGGCCTTCTCGCGCATACCCTTCTTAACTTCGTCGCGCAGGTTTTCCACGTAATGCTTCGCGACCGCGACGTGGATGTCGTGCATGAATTTGTCCTGGGAACGTGACTCTTTTTCAATCACGCGAGCTTCTTTGACGAGATGAACCTCAACACCACGCTTCTCAATCAATTCTTCGAATGAAAGAGCGTCAGCGCGATTGCGATAGAGGCGGTCCGTTTTTTCCACCAGCACGATCCGAATTGATCCGTCGGCTTCGAGCAGCCGTAGCATGTTGCCGAATTCTTTTCGACCGGGATTCTTGGCGGACTCGATATCGATGAACTCGCGGACGATCTCAAACCCATGCGACCGGGCATACTCGGCCAACATCTTGCGCTGTGCTGGGATGGAATATCCCTCCCGCTCCTGCTCGCGGCTTGATACCCGTGCATAAAGAATCGCTGGAATCATGGTGGCCCCCTAAGAAGTGCCTATGCTACCGGGAGATGGAGCATTTGCAAACGACATGTTGCCTTTTTGAATCAATCGTTTGGCGCTCCTGCTGGGGTCTCGATTCCCCGGTCCGTCCCGTCTTCTATTGGCCGGTTCGCGTGCGTATACGCGTTGTTAACAGATTTCTGGAGATCATGTGTCCAGAGATGTCCATCGTCGGCCAGAAGATCGACCATGCACCGACGGCAAAACAGAACGACGGCTGAACATTTCTGGCGGCGTGGTCTTGTGCCAACAGTTGAGACCACGCAAACAACAGAGATCTCCGCTTCGCGGTAACACCGGCTGCACGGTTTCAGCATGGCCGCCTCCGCTCGCGATCCCAGCGGTCCAACACCCGGAAAAAGCTAATTACAGTCGCCAAAGCGGATTCGTCCAGGTCTGGCGCATCGGTATCGATTGACCGCGATCCCTTTTGAACGTGCGCAATCTGAATTGCGACTGGGCCCGTCGATGCGGCCGGTGCCTCCACGTGTTTTGGAATTCGGCCCATCTAAATTTAGCCTTGCGATCTGCCCTGCGCGATGAGATCAAGGTGGCCCAATAAAGTCTCGATACGTTTATTCAACAATTCACGGGCGCGTTCTTTGTTTTCATTGGTGAACAAAATGTCGAGAACGCTATCCATCGTTTTGATTTCTTTTTCTATTCCCCTGATTTCGGTCAGAACGGCTTGAATTTCGTGTAGCGTGTGCGCGTGTTCGCGAAACGGAAAATCTCTTTCTTTTAACGTCGCGATCAATTGCGCAAGATTTTTGATCCCCTGACGGCCCCGAACAAGAATCTGAACGCCGCAAGAATCACAAATGAAGTACGGTTTTTGGTTCTTGTCATTTCTTTGCGCTAATTCTTCCGTACAAAGAAAACATGGGATATTCGACATGAAGCTTTGCCTTTCCCAACGTTACGTTGTATTCGCTCTACACAATCGTCAAAGGACCTAATTACGAATTCCTTTAGAACGCTCTCTTCATCGAGCACAATGTCATTGAGGTCGGGCAACAAATCCAAAAACAAATCGAAAATACTTCGCCGAAATAGGTGCCAGATTTCGTCGGACTTCCTTTTTTCAATTAGGTGAATCCCGCGTGAAACCGATATTCGCCGGGACCTCTTGGGAGCGGAGAGAAGCAACGCCTTCGTCAGATACTTGGACAAGTAACGCGCGATCCGGTGGACATCAACATAGCGGATGTCAACAAAACGCCCGCCACCGACTGCTTGCCAGGTGGATTTGATCCATGCCTGTGGGATAAATCGGTCAACTAGAATGTGGAAATGCGGATTGCCGTTTTTCTGAAATTCGAGAATGCGGATGTAGGTTACTGATACGGAGAACTTACGCTTCAAGTAAATCCGCCACTTCGCAAAAGTTGCATTGATATACGCTACGGGATCTGCTTTTCCAAGCATTCTGGGATCGAGCGTAAGCGTGAGAAAGCGGTTCAAGCCATGTAGCTCTGCGCATTCGCGAATCGCGTGCCTATACCGACTCGCTTTCCTCGGGCCGCAATAAGAGCATGCCCAACAGCGACAATCGACCCTAATAAAACGTCGAGTACCATCCGCTGAGGTGCCGCAGACCGTCACCCTCCCGCAATGCTTACCTCTACCGACGGGTGGGGCGCAACAAACAGCGTCATAAGTGATGTTGTTACGATTAATCTGTACTTCGTCAAGAGAAGAACCCCGCTGTGTCGCTTCGCTCCTCCGTACGGCGCTCTCTTCGTTCGCGCCGCTGGGGACTCTGTCCCCAGACCCCTGCCCACTTTTATGCTGAGAGACATAAATACCGACCCCAACCCCAAAATCAACCCCAACCCCAAAATCAATGCCATGAAGGTTTGGTGGGCAAGCCTCCGGGTTTCGACCGGACGTCATTGGGGTTCCTGGCCCTACTCTCAGCCCCGGACCGGAGTGGTCAACCGGCACCCCGGAATTGTTTCGAACCGCACCCCGCTTGCCCGTATGATCCTTGCTATCGCATCGACTTGAAGAATTGATGTCCAATGATCGAACCCGTCGGTGAACTCGCCGTCGATCGAACAACTGCGAAGAATTTTGGACTCTGCACGTAACTGCGGCTAGAGACATGTAATTAGACTTTCGTGTCCCTATGAACACTGCCCGATTCAAAAGATCAAAAGCGAGACCGGGATTCGTCCGTTCTGATTGGCATGGGCGTGTTGATCCTGCGTTCGTGGCGTATTGGTCTGCGATGAAGAAGAACTGGGCTCTGTCGAAGATCAAGAATGATAAGGAAGCTGACCGGAAATTTCACGAGTGGTTTCGTGAGTTCGGAGCGGCAAGCAGAGCGCTGGACGAAGCCAGAGATCAGATAAAGGACTCGATTGCGGCGAAGATTCACCAAGCCGTGTTTCAGCCGCTAGATTTGGAAGGACCCATCAGTGTGCAGCCGACCTCAACAGGTCATCAGCACGAAGATACGATCATTTACGCGCAGAATCCCGAGTCTTCCGCGATCTTCCGACAAATCGTGTTTTTAAAGTATGGCATCACGTTTCGTCAGCTTATCCACCAGATTGACATTGAGAGGAGTGCTAACGCCCAACGAAAATTGATGGCCGTCCATCGGGATTATTGGCGGTTGCAGTCTGGAACTAGATTCGAGAACCTAAAATTAAAATTCCGCTATAAACATTTTAAGATCATGGTCGATGGAATCGACTTTGGCCTTGATGCGCTTACCCACGACGAATTGGCTGAATGCTTAGATGAAATCTGTCCTTGTGGACAGAAGCACTCGCCTGAGTACTTGAAAAAGCTCCGGACTCGGATAAAACAAGCGTGTGAACGACTGATCTGAGGTGTTCGCGCAGTAAGGGCAGTATAAGGCACTAAAGATTGAAGGAGCGCCGCCGCAGCTAACGTGTAAGGGTAAGGCACGATATCGCACCTCCAGAAAATACGCAGGACACGCTCAGTTCGGTCTCCCGAGCCAGGAGTATTGCCACGCAACCGAGACGTTCTGATAGTTGCCGCCAAACCGGATGTAGGTGCCGTTGCTGTAGCTGAATTTGAGAGATTGGTGCTTGGCGATTGGGACCGCAGCCGTGCCTCCGAGGCGAGAGTTTTCCTGTTTGGTAAGAGGGTTCTCTACACCGCCTACTCTCGTGGCTCCGCCGAACCAGAAATTGCCGTCGAGCGAGACCCAAAGCCGCCGCGTGAAGTCGTAACTCAGGTGCGATTCCAAAGCTCCCATGGGCGCTTGCGACAGAGACCTCGTTCCTGGATAGTAGCTATTGTGCGACCAGTAATCGTGATTCGTGGTGAAGAACCATGCTCCGACGTACCCATCGACAACCCATTTGCCCCAGCGCTGGGAGTACCCAAGTTCCGGTTTGAACGACCAGCGGTTGGCGCCCCAGTTAATCAGCTTCGTCGGGTCGTATTGACCTGTCGGAGCTATCACTTTCAGGCTGGCGCCCAGCAGGATCTTCTGGTGCCATTTCACGAACTCCTTTGGATTCATGGCCGGGCCACCCTTGAGGTTGACCGAAAAGCGATAGACCGAATCCACAAGACCGGAGCGGTACAAGTTCTGCCCCGCTCCCGACACGGTTCCCTGAAAGTTTCCGATTGCATAGGGCAGACCGACGGCGACGTTGGCCGAGCGGCCAAAGATGCCGAAGGAGTGGTAGTAGCTAAAGATAGGGACGCTGTAGTTTCCGCTTGCGCCGCTGACTGGGAACGCGCCATTGAAATTGATGCTGCCGTCGAAGAACGAATAAGTCAGGAGCACTGCGTTGGAGTGTAGCGGCGTGATGACATAGGCGCGGGGCGCAAGGTCCTGGGCGCGGATCAGCACTGAAGATACCAGTAACGCAGCAGCAAATCCCACACCCGAGAGATGTCGAATCCAAAGTCCCTTCACCTTTGCTTCACTTTCTCGAAATCCGGCGAATCTTGGCCAATGTCATGGGACGATCCTGCACTTCAATTCATCGTCTTGCGCTCCGCTTATGCGACCGATGCGCGCAGCGGCAATCACTTCCACATTGTCGATCCAGACGTTGGGGTCGAGACCCTTCGCTGCCGCTTCTTTGCGCAACTGCCTCATGCGGCCAGGGCCACAGTTATAGGCGGCGAAGGTGAAGAGTACCCTGTTAAGGTCGTCCATCGGTTCATTGCCGTAATTCTTTTCCACCATGGAGTGAAAGTATTTGATGCCAGCATGAATGTTGGCTTCCTGCTGATGGATATCACCGACGTTCATCTGCTTGCCGGTGTCGGGCATAAGTTGCATGACGCCGACCGCTCCCACAGAACTCTTCGCATCCTGCTTTAGGCCAGACTCCTGAAAACCTTCCGCCATCATGAGCAGATAATCCATGCCATATTGCGAGGAATACTTGCGAAATATTTCTGCGGTCTCCTCAAAGCGTTTCATACCGCTCACAGAAACAGCCTGCTTCAGCATGTAGGTCGAACTCATGTATTTGGCCATCAACTGCTGCCCAAACGCGGTGCCTTGACGATGGGTTTTGAGAAACTCGTCAGCTGTGGCCAAGAGCTTCGGCGAATCCTTACGTACAATCCAACCGAGGGTTCCGCCTGTGTTGATGGCTATGTCGGTGTGAATTTGCATCTTGGTCAGCAGTTTGCCCCAAAGTTTCGCTGTCCAATCGTTGACTATAGTTGTCGGCAGCAACCCGGCATTGACCATCTGCAACAAGTCCTCATCGCCAAGATCCTCGGGAACGGCGCGAAGGATTACGGCCGGTCTATTTTCCTTCTGAAAGCGTTCGTTAAGCCGCTCCAGATGTTCCCAGTAGCTCGACAGCTTGCGCACGAAGATTTCCTTCCCTGCCAGATCGTCGAGGGAGGCAAGTTGCGGAGACTTAGGGCCGGCGACCACGACCTCGTTAATGCCGTCGGCCGTGGGGTCTGAAAAATCGACGAGTTTCTGGCGTTCAGGCGTAATGGAGAGGCCCCCAGTGACAATATCCACATTGCCGCCGGTGAGTTGTGCGTACATTTTTTCGCGCGGGGTGACTAGGAACAGTATGTGAATCTTGATGTTCTTGTTTTTTTGCGGATACTTCTTATTTAAGAATTCCTCGAATGCCTTGCCGTCTTCGTAAGCGACGCCGTACTGGACGCCATCTACTTCGTAATAGAACGTTTTGGAATAAGGAACCGCAACGCGGATAACCCTGTGCTGTAGCAGAACATCCAGGTCGCCCGTCCACTGCTTCGCTGCGATGGGTGGTGCAATGACTGGCGCTTTGGTCTGTAGGGAAGCTGATTGCGCCGCCGCAGGAACAGGAAACGTGACGGAGGAGAGGCTGGCAAGAAGTCCCAGAGACAGGATTCGCTTGAGCATGCGAAGCCTCATCTCATGTCTCTCCCTGAGGTTGAATCGAGGCATGATGCTCTGTCTGTGGGATCTTTCCGATTCAACGTGTGGCACCAGTTCTCTCCTCCGTTTTCTCTTCCAGCCAGACTTCTCGTTTACTTCACCCCGGCACCCGAGCCGGACTCCAGAGCCTCCTGGTGTTGACGGAGTTTTTCCATCACCTTGCCCGGGCTCCAACTCTCCGGGCTCTGACGTGGCGGGAACTCCATCAGGCTCTTCATGAACATCCCGACGATTGCCCCCGCCGGCGCCAGCGCAAACACGCGATCCGCCCTCCACTTGTCGTAGTAGACACTGCCGGCGACCTCCGCGTTCTCGAAGGGATCGGTCCGCAAGTTGACGAGCATCGGGAACCTGAGTTCCACCAAGGGCTCCTGCCAGGCCTTCATTCCCTCGGCGCGCTGTACCGCGAAATGGACCTTCCAGTTGCCGTAGCGGAGCGCCATCAAGTCGCCTTCGTCTCCCCAATAAATGAAGCCGGGACGCGGGTTCTCCTTAACGTCGCCCTTCAGATGGGGTATGAGGTTGTAACCGTCGAGATGGACCTTGAAGGTCTTATTACCAGCCTTGTATCCCTTCTTGCACTTCTCGACAATGTCCGGCTCTCCGGCCGCGGCCAGCAGAGTAGGAAGCATGTCCTGATGCGAGAAGATCTCGTTCGAGACTGTGCCAGGCTTGATCACTCCCGGCCAGCGGATCGCGCAAGGTACGCGCCAGCCGCCGTCCCAGTTGGTGTCCTTCTCGCCGCGGAACGGGGTGGTCCCGCCATCTGGCCAGCTCAATTCCTCGGCGCCGTTGTCGGTCGAGTACATCACGAAGGTGTTGTCGGCAATCCCGAGTTGGTCAAGCTTGTCGAGGAGTTGCCCGACCTGACGATCATGTTCGACCATGCCGTCGGCTGTCACACCCAGCCCAGTCTTGCCTTTGACTCCGTCTTTCAGGTGTGTCCAGACATGCATCTTGGTGGAGTTCCACCAGCAGAAGAAGGGTTTGTCGGCCTTGACCTGCTTCTCAATCCAGCCGATCGCACCTGCCGTAATCTCCTCGTCCATGGTCTCCATGCGCTTCGTGGTCAAATGCCCAGTGTCTTCGATCTTCTGCGTGCCGTCAGGATTTGCGAAGCTGTGAAGCACTCCGCGCGGCCCGAACTTCTTCGCGAAGTCTGGGAACTTTTTCGGGATCCGGATAGTCTTCGCATTCCGGCTCCTCCTCGGCATTCAAGTGATAGAGATTGCCGAAGAATTCGTCGAAGCCGTGGACCGTGGGCAGAAACTCGTCACGATCGCCGAGATGGTTCTTCCCAAACTGCCCGCAGACATAGCCCTGCGGTTTAAGCAGTTCGGCGATGGTCGGATCCTCAGGCTGCAAGCCCAGCTTCGCTCCCGGCAAGCCGACCTTGGTCAGGCCGGTCCGAATCGGCGACTGGCCAGTGATGAACGCGGCGCGACCGGCCGTGCAGCTTTGTTGGCCGTACCAGTCGGTGAAGAGCGCGCCTTCCTTGGCAATGCGATCAATGTTCGGGGTCTTGTACCCCATGATGCCGTGGTTGTAGGCGCTGACGTTGAACCAGCCAATGTCATCACCCCAGATGATTAGAATATTTGGTTTCTTTGCAGCCATCATTCGCTCCTTTGTATGGTGAGATTAGTCCTCGATCACAGGTAACAAGACGTTCCTGGGAAAACAGCTGAACTCGTAATTCCTGTTGTCGTCTCTATGTCGTTGCAGTTCAGACCGCTACCCTCCGGATAGCGTCGATCACTTCTGCGCCCGAATCAGTCTTGCGGAAATAAGCCGCGCAACCCGTAGCTTCCGCCTCTCTACGCGCTTCAGGATCATCGTGCGCAGTGATGAAGATGGTAGGAGTGCGCTCACCTTCAGCAACAAGCTTCTGCGCGAGTTCGATGCCGGACATGGTTCCAAGCTGAATGTCGAGCACCAGACAGCCGAACTGAGGATGCTTCGTGTCCGAGAGAAAGGACTCTGCCGAGTCATAAGTAATCGGCTGAAGGCCCGCTGCCCGCAGCAGCCTGCCGAGTGATCGGCAAACGCTTTCATCGTCATCAACAACAGCGACGTAGATGGGTGTGGTTTTGCTCATCGGGACTCCGATGAGGACTATAGGCGCAAGCGGAGACGCCGACTACTGCCCTTAGGGGAAGGTCGATGCGAATGCGGTGAAGATGCCCGCATCGTTTCTTTGTGATTGAGGTTCTCGATTCGAGAAGTGAATTTCGCTGGCGTCTTGGGTCCAGGTGGCAGGTGTTCTGCTTACAAGCAGAGGCTTCCCTTTTCAGTAGTAGCCACAAGCTGCGTCAATTCGCCTTGCGGAGTGATAAACCGCGAATGGCCACAGCTCAGGCAGATCTTGACTTGCTGAATAAGCAAAACGCCGGGGTTGTCAACATTCTTTAGACCGCTGGAATGGATGTTCATCTCAACCGTGAATTCAGCCTGATGAGTCGAACCGCATGACGAACAGTGCATAGTGCTCAGCATTCGACGGACACTATAAGTGTTAGCGGGCAGTGCCGACTACTGCCCTTTAGCGAAGGTTTGTGCCGACGCGGTGAAAATGCCCGCCTCGTCGGTCAGGCGCGTGAGTTCGGCAACGGACTGCACGCCTAGTTTTGTCGTGATTGCCGTACGGTGCAGCTTCACCGTCCGCTCGTGGATGCCAAGATCGCCAGCGATCTGCTTGTTGAGCCTGCCCTGAACCACGTGGGCGAGTACTTCGAACTCCCGTTTAGTAAGGATGTCGAAGCGTGCCCGTAACTCCCGCTGCCGGGTACGCTCCTCGCGTTCCTGTGCATCGCGAGCCAGAGCGCGCCGCACCGCATCTAGGAGCTTTTCTTTCGGTGCGCGCTTTTCCAGAAAATCCTCCGCACCGCTGCGCATCGCAACCACGCTCGATGGGATGTCGCCATGGCCAGTGAGGAAGAGAATCGGTACCGGATTCTGCGATCGCGCAAGCTCCGATTGCAGGCCGAGTCCGTTCATTCCGGGCATCTGCAAATCGGCCACCACACAACCTGGCACATCGGCATCCAGCTGGGCGAGAAATTCGCTCGCTGACGAAAACGTCTTTACTACGAAGCCGCTCGCCCGCAGCAAGCGCGAGGTCGCCGTAAGAAAGGACCGGTCGTCATCGACAATCTGGACTACCGGCGCGGTCATACTCATTTCGTCGGGACCTCCTCCGCTATTGGCAACGTGAAACGAAACGTCGCCCCACCGCTAGCGTTGTTCTCTGCCCAGAACCGCCCACCGTGCGCCTCGATGATCGTGCGCGAGATCGGCAACCCCATGCCCATACCGTTCGGCTTGGTGGTGAAAAAGGGATCGAAGATGTGGGCGAGTTTGTCGGCGGGAATGCCACTGCCCGTATCACTCACTGCGATCTCGACGGTCTGGTTTCCGTTGCGCGACACGATAACACTAATTCGGTTCTCCGTACCACGTGCGCCATCGAGCGCATCCATGCCGTTAAGAATGACGTTGAGCAGCACCTGCTGAAGGTGTACGCGGTCACCTCGCACCGGCGGCAGATGCCCCGGCACGCCCACTTCCAATTTCACCTGTCGCGCTGCTGCGTCAGCCTTCACCAAGGCCCTCACATCGCCAATTAGTTCGCCCAGGTCGAGCGTTCTTGTATCGAGCGGTTGCCGCTTGAGCAGTCCGCGCATCCGATCGATGACGGCGCCCGCACGCTGGTCATCCTTGCGGATGTCGGCAACGATCGCCCGAATTTCGTCCATGTCTGGTGACGCGTCCTGCATGAAAAGTTCCGCAGCCTCGGCATTGCGCAAGATCGCACCGAGCGGTTGATTGATTTCATGCGCCAGCGCTGAGGCGAGCTGGCCCATCATTGTGACGCGGCCCACGTGCGCGACCTCTCGTCGCAAGAGTTGCGTCTCCTGGTCTGCGCGTTTGTGCTCGGTGATATCGCGGGAGGCACCGCGTATCCGGACTGGCTCGCCAGTTGCGCCAAATTCGACCTGGCCGTGCGAAGAAATCCAGCGCAATCTGCCATCTGGCATCGTCAGCCGGAATTCCGTCTCGTAGCTACCTCCGCCTGCGAGTGCTTTCGTCAGAACCTGCTGGAACACCTCGCGATCGTCGGGGTGCAGCCTTCGCAGAATGCAATCGAAGTCCAGCGGCTCCGTCGACGTGAAGCTGAACAACTCCCGCCACTTTGCGCTCGCCCAGATCTGGCCCCTCGCGAGGTCCCGAATCCAGATGCCAAGGCTGGCGGCATCGACGGCCAAACTCATCCTCTGTTCGTTCTCACGCAACCCGGCTTGACTCACCTGAAGATCGCGGGCGAGTTGCGTCGCGCGGATCATATCGCTGCTCAACTCGTAGCCCATCGCGGCGACCACACCCATGAAGGATAGGCTCACCGAAAGCGGCGCCTGAACAAGGCCCCACAGCACCGCCAAGGACTGACCGGCTCCGACAAGTGAGAAGAACGCGACGCTTCCGCCCACGGTCAGTGCTGTCCGGCGGTCTCCACGCCGCCAGACAGTGACGGCGGCGTCTGCAGCAAAGATAACGAGCATTACCAGGCTTAACTGGCCAACCACCATCCATGGGTTGTGGACACCCTCGGCGATCTGCACGTGTTCACCGAGAAATCGGACTTGCTGGAGACGGGTGATCTCGCGGTAGTTGAGATTCTGCCCCACCGAGAAATTGAGAGCGAGAGCCAGTGTACGCAAGCCCCAAACCATCGACGCGAGCCATGGTCGCCCGGCCTTCAAGTAGAGCCGGACGAACCCCACCATGGATACAATCACCAGCCACGCCGCTACCTGGCCCCACTTCAGCGCAGTAGCGAATTCTAGCGGTGTCTCCGCCCGCATCATCCACAATTCACAAAACGTCCATGCCGCCGTCCCCGTCGCCAGCAGAGAAAAGAATAGATTTGCCCAAGCCTCGCGATTCCTGCCCCAGGTCAGGAAATTAATTGCCGCGAGCGTGAGGCACGCCGACGCAATCATGGACCAGATGATAGTAATCAGGCTCATTCTTTATGTAATAATCGCACCTCCCAGCCCACGGCAACAACGGCACCGCCTCGTCTCGCCACGAGTTCTGCGCACGGTTTGTCCTCAGCGGGCTGGCGGGTCCCGTCCGGGGCGATTTTCAACAGACTGACCTCCTTGGGAAGGCCTTACTTACAACTGGCAAATATGACAGCGCGACATTGCCGATTCGCTCACCCCTTCTTCTCTGCTTACTCGGGTGCGAACAATGGTCTGATTAGGATGGGGTTCGAAGCACTCGTTTTGTTGCAGGATTCGCCTGCGTACCAGCAGCCCAGGACACTCAGGCGGCGCTCGATCACCTCAGAGCAACCGCCCTACAATCTCTGAGCGTGGACCTGAGTCACAGTCGCTTCGCACACGAGGGGTTCGAAAATCGTCTGCTAGGGCCGACCAATCTTTCTCTCGTGATCTCAATTGTTTAGGCTGCCTTTGCCGCTTCAGTTTTTTCAACGATTCTCGGTACATTCGGTACAACTGAGGCGCAATTCGAAGCCGAAACCACTCTCTTCTGACCACTTTCTGCGGAACGCAAGGTCCTCTTTGATTTTGTCTTAGAGGTCACTCATGTCCTTTCCCGCATGTCCCAGCCAGCACTTGTAAAGCCCTTCTGGACAGGCGGTATAGTTCGCACGTCGATTACGATCTTGCTGCCGAAGGCGACCCAGAAAAGGATTTTGCAGGAGCTCGATGCCGCCCGGGCCACGGGCTTCCCGTTGTCGGCGATCTTGACGAACGTCATCGCGGGCTATCGGCCGGAACTCTACGCGAAGGCGCTAAAATCGTAAGGAGAAGGCCGGCACCCGGCCTGTCCATGAGAGACTATTCGCTGGTTAGAGTTCTTCATATTCGTCTCTTGCAACCGAGCCGAAGCCGTTGCCCTGGCAAGTATGTCGAGAGGCGCACCTTGGACAGGAAAGAGACAGGCATTCAGGCCGATTCGATCACGATGGGTACAACCCATTTGTCTGGCCCAGGCGTTCCCGTTCCCGGGGATGGATTTGACACTTCGGCGGTGGCCGGGGTGGGAGGCGCGACCGCACGTGGATCTACCGGCAGCAATTCCAGATGCTGGGCGGCCCATTTTGCCGCAAGTCCATTCAGCGGGCTTTTCGTGTTGTATTCCTGGTAGGCGATCATGCGCCCGATGCGCGTAATCAGATCGTCGAGCCTCTCGGACGCTGCCCAGAAGTCACCGATACATACACTGGCATCGTCGAAGTTGGGATGGAAGACTGGAGTCAGCATGCGGCACTGTGGGGCCCGCCGGGGGTAGCCGAGCGAAAGGTTAACTTCGAGCACGTGCATGTCCCTTTCGAGAATCTCGCCACTCGCAGCGATAAACAGTCCCTTGATGGAATAAGTGAAGCGATAAACTTCCGGCGGCATGCCTGCCGTGCCACTGATCTGAACGAGCGGCCATTGGTTAAAGCGCTGCACCAGATTGTCGTAGTCGTGTTTGAGTCGGCGAATTCTCGGCGAAATCATAAAGTCACAGCACCGTCCCATGCAGATTTCGTGCCACTCCAAAGAGTGCGATTGACACCAACATTGCAACCGGCATCCACAACGGCAGTGGCGGCAAAGACCACTGTCCGTGCCGGATGAGCCGCCCGTAGCCGGTGGCAAAATATGCGATTAGCACCGGCAGTAACAATAATGCCAACGGATTGTAATGCCAACTCAGCGCGAACTGACCGTGAAGGAAGGCCGCTAATGCACGAGTCATCCCGCAGCCTGGGCACTCCAAGTTAGTAAGCGCAAAAAACGGACAGCGCGGATAAAAGCTAAAACGCGTGGGCGGAAGCCAATACAGGCACGCGGCGGAGCTCAGAACCGTCGCTGCCGTGAAATGAATCTTCCAACGCATATCCGTCAGTAACCTGTTCCGAATGCCGACTGGCTGTGAGAATCAATGAACTGCAGAAATGGCTCGCGTGCACCGACAAAAAGGCCGTGTTGATCGTCGATCCTTTTGGGGCGTAGCGGCTGCGATTGGATCATGTCGGTGACCAAAATGCTGCCGGACGCGACATAGCGTTGCAAATCGGCCAGAGTGTAAGGTCCGTACTGTTGATCGTTTCTAGAAATGAAGTAGTTCATACTACATTCGCTCGTTGTCTACACTCCCTGAGGAATAACAAACCGTCCTTGTTTCTTCAGTTCGTTAATCCGAGTGAAGTGATATTGGAAATAGTAAATGTTGAAGAAAAAGGTCATCACACCGCTCAAGCGCATCGCAATCGGCTCGGCCGAATTATAGTGTTCCTCGATATCAGACCGCATGCTGAACGCAGCAAACAGCCACATGATCGCGCCCGCCAGGTTCAGCAGCGGTGCAAAGGCCCGGGTCTCATTGTTCATACTCAGAAATATAGTCACTGTGAACAATCCCACCGCAATCGCAAGATAGATAAGTCCTTTGGACTCGGGCCGAACTTTGCGTACCCACAAAGCCTGGACGAATGCCCAAACCCAGCCGAAGAGGCCGCAAGTGACAATCCCCAATAGCACCGCAATACCCCAATGCAGATTCGGAGGATCGGGATACAGAGTGCCTGTGGTGATCGAGGAAGCCGGAGGCGCGACTGGCACCGGAATGTTTCCGATCACCTGAGAAACCGGGATCCATTCGGTCATGCCCTCACTGCGGGTCAGGTCGGTAACCAAAATGCTGCCGGTCGCGACATAGCGCTGCAGATCAGCCAGAGTGTAGGGTCCGTACTCTTGACCACCGCGAGTAACGAAATAATTCATGGGCCATCCGTGTTACGAGAACTGAACTCCGTCAGCGTCCTTTGTGATCATGCAGATTTCGGCGACTGCCCAAAGCCAGCTGATAAGACTGCCATAACCCTGCGAAAACAACCACCACGAAAACACACTAAGCGACGCCTGAGCGGCGCCACGGCGGTAATATCCGGCATAGAAACTGTGCGCCCCCAAGAACCCCAGGAACAAACCCAACAGAACATATACCACTCGGTTCTTCCGCGCTTCGACGCCCGCGTAGAACTCCGCTGCGGTCAGACCCACCGAGTTGTACGTCGCAGCTCTGGGCGGTAGCGGCGTGTTTGCGTATCCGGGAAGCGGTGGAGGAGGTACCGAAGTCGTGTCCAGCGTGTTCAGGACAGGAGGCGGTGGCGGCAGGGCAATCGTTGCCACCGGGGCGGACGAACCTAATCCTTCCGCGAAGGCTAGCGGAGAAGAAACCAATTCCTGACCGGTGAGACTGATCTTGGGCTCGTCCGCAGGTGCTTGGGCACAACCGAAAACCGTGCAGCCGCCATTTTCCGTGAAGCAATCGCGATGGTGAGGCGTGCGGCAGCTGGAACATTCCATCCGTCCGTCGACGGCGGTGTCAATTTCCGTCCGGCAATAGGGGCACACGGCATTCATTTCTTGTGTTTTTCCTGATAGCGAAATGCATAACGACCAATCTGCACGATCGCTCCGCTTTGCAATACCTGAAGTCGGGTAGGTGAGCCCCCGACAAAAACCGGACCCTTGCAGCGGATTTGTACCCG
This sequence comes from uncultured Acidobacteriaceae bacterium, assembly GCA_963696275.1. Lineage (GTDB taxonomy): Bacteria > Acidobacteriota > Terriglobia > Terriglobales > Acidobacteriaceae > Acidiflorens. The sequence goes on from CAVOJQ010000005.1 coordinate 101,960, forward strand.
TGAACCGGTGATCTCCACGACCGCGTGCTGGGGCAGGATGTTGGCATCTTTGAACAAGTAAATATCGCATTGCTGCGAACTGCCCAACACGGTGGTGGACTTGTAAAGGATGAATTGCTTTCCGGCGAGTGGTCCTGCGGTAACATAGAGCCAACGGTCCTTGAGCGCGCTTTCGACGACGCCCATGCCGACACCGGCAGCCATACCGAGCAATCCGAGCCCCACTGCACGGCTGGTTCCTCCGCCACGCAGGGCCAAGCCAATCGGATCGAAAATTACGCCACCAATTCCGGCGCCCATGATCCCGCCCAATGCTCCGTAGAGAGCCTTCTTGGACGATTGGCCCAAGATACCGTAGACCAATCCAGCGGCTGCCCCGAACACCATCCATGCAATGCCGCGTACAACCCACAACGCGGGATTACGGAAGCTTTGCGCGCCCGCGCCTCTGCAGAGCGCGATCCCCACATTGAAGATGATGTTGGCAAAGGAATAGAAGACGAAGCCGAGTACAACCCCCAAGGGCAAGGCGAGTGCCGATCGAATCAGAGCTTTGCGAACAGATCGCTCGACAATACTTTCGGAGATGGCGCACGCAATGCAGATCAGGGTGACGACCATGGGCAACAACCAGATGTTTCCCCACCGGTGCGTCGCGGGGCCATCGACAAACGCAGGCTCACAGATGGCCCAGCCGATCAGAGCACCCGCGAATCCGGCAAGGCCGAGATAGAACCAGCCCTGCAGCAGAAAGCTGCCGCGTTCTTCGCCAACCGCTACAGCAACCTCATCTCCGGTGCTGATCGTGCCATAGTTCCGGCCTCCCGTTGCTGGCACTACCGCCGCACCTGAGGCGGAAGCCTCCGGCACATGCACTTGGGCTAGATCGTCCAGTGTGATCTTGATGGGGTCGTTATTGCTGGCCATGTTTCGCCTTGTTATTTTCATTGCCGGGACCCGGCGCAGCTGGGGCTGGCACTTGTCCGGGAACCGCGACCGGCGGCAATAGTTTTCCCGGTTCGATGTTGGGGATCGCCTCGGTCTCCATCACGATACGACCGGTATGCAGGTCGAGATGGCCGATGAGTTGTCCGGTACTGGAATCAAAGAGATACGGTATGGGAAGAAATTGGGGGAACAGGAACCAAGACAGTGCAAAACCGAGCACAGCCGCCGAAAGATAAGAACCGACGGTCACCGTCCAGCGCAACCATGCGGGACCTGGATCCACGGCATTCCGTGAAATCTCAAGCTTCGGTTCCAGATCTTCAGCCCCTCCCACAGAAAACATTGCTGGCTCACTTTTCCCTGACTCGCCAGCCACCTCTCCGCCCTTGCGGTCGGTGATGGCGATTTCGGAAAGTCGTTCCAGACGCTTGCCGCGCCAACCGAAACAACCTTCTTCATCGCTATGCGGGTCATATACCCAGGCAACCTGCAGTGGGGAGGAAAAAAAGTTATGGTGGATAAAAGTGTCATGATCCGAAAGGAAAACGCCGAACCCTGGATGCGAATGGTACCAACCCACAATGCGATGGCCGGAGTACTCGGCATCTTTGATCTTGTAGATGTGTTCCCACGTGTCTTGCGTAAAGGTGACATGCGCGCCTCCCTGGGCGGCGTTCAATCCCGGGATGCAGGCCTCCACAAGCACTTGCTTATCATTCTCGTTTCCAATCAGAACGCCGCAGACTTCGGTCTTCGTGCTTGTGCGCGCATGCTGTCGAATCTGCCGGAGAACATCGGTGTCGATCAAGACGTTGGGACCTTGTGACATCACGTTTTCCTTACGCTTCATTGTCCGATTCCACACTCAATTCCACGCTCAAGCGCCCGAGCACCTCTGCTCGATCGCCTGAAATCAAATAGCCGATCTCCCGCTCCTTCTCCCGCCCCGTGAACACGTCGTACAGAGGTAATCCGAGCGCGCTAAGCGGGAGGTTGCCGAAATCTTCATGTCCGTTATAGCTGTGTGAGGTCACGACGGTCCGTATCTGTCCGCACCGGGGACACCGGCCATCGTGATAACTCACGGTTCCCACCGCTGCAAATCGACGTTCCTCTTCGTGGCACGCCACGCACGCTAGTTTCGTAATCACGTCGCGGCTAAATTCTATAGTCACATCCGCGGAGTCCATGTCCTGCTGGGCCCGCTCTCGAATTTCGCGCAGCGTGATTTCTTGGGAGCGTTGCGGTAATTCGATCACCGGCTTCAGCACGTAGTGGCTCATGCAATCGGCGTTTTCCGTGTAAGTGATCGGATATGACGTGTGGTTCAACCCTTCAAAAACGAACCCACGCCCGGCAAGTGTGGCTAAGCCATGGATCAATTTCACGGCTTCCTGAACCTGAATACCCGCGATGATAGAAGAAATCGTGGGGGTAGTCGGTACTTTGCCTTCGACGTTGGGTTCATGGGCAAGCAGGTTGCACGACATGCGGCTTTCCAGCAGTTTCCAGTCGGTTTCCCCGAGAGTGCATTCGTAACACGGAGGCGCGCCGGGCAGAAAGACTCGCGCCACGCCGTTAATTCCTTCGATGGCGCCGTCAATCCAGGGGCGGTCCATCTTCCACGCCGAGCGATTGATCCATAGCCGCGCTTCGCGATTGTCCAGGCCCGCCAGAATAAGGTCGCTCCACTTGAACAATCCGAGACCGCAGCTATGCATTATGTTCGCTACTATGGGGCGCACCATCGCATCTGGGCACATGACTTGCGCCGCGCGCGCGGCCACATCGGCCTTGCATTCCCCTACATCTTCCTTGCGATACAGGACGGTTCGCGAGAGATTCGATTCCTCAATGCGATCCATATCGACGATTACGATTTTGCGAAAGCCGAGGAGAACGAGATTCTTTAGGATTTCATTGCCCAGCGCGCCCGCTCCAATGACCAGCACGCGGGTGCTCTGGATCTTTTCTTGATTCCACCAGGGAATCAATCGAAATCGGCTGAACCGGTCTTCTTGGGTCTCGGTGGAGGCCACAGTGAGAGTGGATGGTAACATCGCGATCAACCTGCGGTGATCTCCGGCTGTAAACGAAGGATGTCACCATCCTTGACAGCGGCATCGGCCAGAGTCTGGCTATCCTGAATTTGTCGACCCGAGTTCTTGTGGTGAAACTTATAGCTCAGCGGCGCGCCATCTGGTCCATTCGTCGGAAGGTTCAACTTTTGTACCAGCACAGCGATGATCTTGTTGCAAGGAGCATCATCGGGCAATTCCACGGGCACTCGCTTATTTTCAGTCGAATCGAATACGGTTACGTTAATAGTCGCCATATTACTCGCAGCTACCTCCCCGGGACGGCGCTTTCTGCCGCAGTCTTTTCTTTTTGCGCCTCGGCCTCGATGAATTGGTGTAAGTACTGCCCGCCATTTCCGCTGAACTGCCAACCCGTTTCGCGCAGCAACGCGTCGGCTTGGACCGCAAAACTTAGGTTCTCGGCGTTGGGACTCAGACTCTTGTCCACCATCGAGGAGACGATTCCGACCAGGTTACCGCGGTCGTCGTAGACCGGGCCGCCGCTATTGCCGGGACTCACTGAGGCTGATATCTGCACGGCGCTATCGTGCAGCCGCGATATGATGCCAGCGCTAAGGCTGTACTTGAGTCCTTCTGGATGTCCAATCACAAATATCGGAATGCCTTCGACGACCATGGCGGCGCTGGAAACGGGCTCCACGAAATCTGCCTGTCCCGAGTTACGCTTGACCCATACCAAGGCCAGATCCAGCGTTGCATGATGAGCTATGACTTCCCCCGTCGCCCATATGCCTGAAGCCATCGCCACGAGTACGTGGGCCTTCGTGCGCGGGTTGAATTCATTCGCCACATGTTTCGCTGTCGCAAATAAGTAGCCAGACGAACTTGCTTGTAACAAGACACCTGCTCCCAGACTGGACGATGGGCCCTCGTTGAGGCCGAACCACCTGCGCTGGGCGGGTGAGATTACCACAACCAACGGTTTCAGCTGCTGCGAAATCTCCGCCGCAGTAAGTTGTTTGTCCGCCGGAAGTTTGGGGAATGTTGTGCGCTCGTCCAGATCCCCGAGACCGATACTTACAATCGCCGGCACCGGTACCAGTGCTATCACCATTACGCTAGCGGAGAAATAGAGCATTCCGCTGACAATGAGCAACGTGCCGAGATAGGAAGTCCAGGCATAACGGATACGAGGCGACTGGTTGCGGAACGCAATTCGGAGAATGATAGTCGCAAGACAAAGCACGGGAAGTACAAGAACCAACAACGCGCATAGTACGCGACCCCACCACGGGATTGGGGCAGGTAGCTTCGGCGGTGGTTGTAGACCATCCGGAGCGGAAACCGTGATCTCCGACACCTCCTCGGAACTGACGATCACTCTTTCCATAAACTTCTATCTATAACTTACTTACAGCGGGAACGGGTTGGCAAGCTCGAGGTGGGCTACCTTTATATACAACCTCCTCTGCAATTTCAAGCTCTATCGCCCGGGCCGGGAGACTGAAACCAGAAAATGGGTGAACTCAAATTAGCGACTGCCGCAATAGCTTAACCGTGGGCTTCGGCTCTTCCGAAACGTAGCTTCTAGTGATTGTTGAAATATCCTTACACTCATTGACCGGGTTCTGTGTAAATGCGTGGTTACAACACTTACGGCTCAAGGCTGCTGCGGGTGTTGCGTCGCAGCGCGCGTCGGCGAGAAATGTACTGCAATGGCAGGCAGCGCGGTGCGGTTTGGGGATACGTCTACCACATCGATGAATCCACCGTCGTCGCCCGGCTTGAAAGTTTCGTTACGGAGCCTGAAGTCGCCGCGCAGTTGCGCCTCAACCGACTGGGGAGGCCAGTTATGCAGGGTCACCTTTACTTTAACTCGAACCCATTGTCCCGGCCTCAAGCTGACGATGGTATCCTCGCGCTCGGCCGACCAAGGCCTGCCTCCGCAATCCAATAAGTGCGACGGAACGCACGATGGATTTTCCAGTGCGTGTTAGGTCTCTCTTGACGCTGCAATAGTTACGGATACAGACTGGTTGGTATGGTCGCGGCACGTAAGAATCCGAAACGTAGAGCGACCAGGCTGCGCGATCCTGAGCGCACGCGGGAGCGATTGCTGCAAGCGGCATCCCGCGAAATCTACAGATCGGGTTTCCAGAGTGCCAGCCTGGACACAATCTTGGCCTCAGCTGGTGTCACCAAGGAAGCGCTGTACTACCACTTCCCAAGCAAGGAAGCCCTGGGACACGCCGTCGTCGAAGAGGTCATTGCCCCGGACGTCCATGGCAAATGGGTGCGGCCTCTACAGAGCGTCAAGGAACCTATCGACGCTTTGATCGGCTCTGTTCAACATATACCTGTTCGGCCCGAGGATGTGCGGGGTGGCTGCCAACTGAACAATCTGGCGCAGGAAATGTCTCCTCTTGACGCGGGATTCCGAAAACGGCTGGCGATAATCTTCGATGCCTGGCGCGAGGCCGTTGCCTCCGTTTTGCGAGAGGGCCATACCCACGGAAGCGTTCGTCGCGATGTGGAACCCACTGACGCCGCTGGCTTACTGATCGCGATGGTCGAAGGCTATGGCTCGCTGGCAAAGAATGCTCAGGATCCGAAAGTGATGAAAGCGGGGATCAGAAACATCGTGGGCTGGCTGCGGTCCCTGCGCCCTCCGGGCAACCGCAAGCGGGTCTGCTCGCATCCGTTTTATCGGATGGTTTGATGTTAGTACATACCAACCGGTTTGTAGGCTCGACGAGTCCGCATCGACGGCCCCCACACCGAGGCGAGAGTATACGAGGGACCGATGGTGGAGAACAACGAGCGGGTCTATCCCTCTGAATAATGACTGCGGTGAGATTCAGCCAACACTGGAGGAAGCGATGAACCGAAAGAGATTCCAGGCGATTGCCTCTCTGGGCTTTGCACTGATCCTTATCCTGGACGCGGCCTGGCAAGCGCGGGCGCAGGATCGTCAAATGTCGTATCCGAGTATGGCTCCGATCGAGCAGTACCTGATGACGGATCGCAATGCTGAGATCGCCTTGGCACGTAGCGCGGCCCCGGAGGCTATATCACGCGACGCAACAATTCTGGTCCTCGGACGGCATGGCTACGAGACTGCCGTCGAAGGCAAGAACGGTTTCGTATGCGTCGTGGAGCGAGGGTGGATGGGCCCATTCGATGGCGATGATGCCGCCAATTTTTGGAACCCTAAAGTGCGAGGCCCGGTCTGCTACAATCCGCCGGCCGCGCGGTCCGTCCTGCCACTTACCTACAAGAGGACGGAGATGATTCTGGCCGGGAAATCGAAAGCGCAGATCGTTGATGCTCTCAAAGACGCATACGCCAAAAAAGAACTGCCGCCCCTGGAACCTGGAGCCATGAGCTACATGATGGCGAAAGACCAGTACCTTACCGATCATGGCGACCACCACTGGATGGCTCACCTGATGTTTTACACTCCACTCATGGACGGTGCTGTCTGGGGTGCAGATCTGCCTAAGTCTCCCGTCATGCTGAATCCACAGTTCAGTGGCGCTCCGGAACCAATCGACGTGTTCATGGTCCCTGCCGGCAGGTGGTCGGACGGAACGGCTGCGCCCGTGATGTAGGACACCACGATGAACACTCTGAAGATGGGTCCGGCCGGATCTACAGTATCGAGTCCAAAAGCGCTAGCGATTCTCTCGTTGAACGCGTAACGCAGCAGTCGTATGCAGCCCTGGTCATCGCACGCGACGCGGGGGAGAAAAACAATCTAGTGTTTTTTCTAGGCGGTCTTGAGGACCCCTCGAGGCCTGCCGCTGTGTCCGAGTACCTCCACCAAACGTTTCCCGAGCGCCGCGGCTTGGACGCGAATCTCCGGCACAGTGGTCGTTTCCCAAAGACAGCCTTTGCGCGTTGGCCCGATGGCATACAACGGGCGGGATGAGATGCCGTTGCAGTCGATCACTGTGCCATTCTCGTCGACGTCAAGCCCAAGAAAAAGCGGGTCGGGCCGCGCGAAGCCCTGCACGAGAAGGCTGGTGATGAGGGAATCGTCGATACGCCGCCCGTCGGTCTCCGAGCCCGTACAGTTGATGATGCGATGAGCACGCAGAGCTTTCTCGCTGTGGTTATCCCGATCCCAGTAATGGACCTCGGCAACGTCGCGACCTTCGGAATATTGGGTGACAATTCCCCTGTGAAAGCGGACTTGCCGTTCGCTCTGCATATCGGCCAGTATGTCGCCGATCTCCGGCGCGACGCGGTGACGGTGCACATCCCAGTAAACACGGACGTGGCGCAGAAATCGTTTTTGCTCGTCCAGTGGCAGGGAGCGCCAAATGTCCTGCGTTACCGGGCGAAGGCTGTCGATCACCGCACGCCAGTCGAGGCTCTTTTCGGCAGCGGCTCGCACCTGGGTGCGAATCAGGCGGAGCAAACCGCGCACCGTCCGCGGAGAGGTCTCGTCCCAGAACATCGGCCAAGACTCGTCCTGGCGCACATAGCGGCGCGTTCGAGGAAACAATCCCTGCCGCGAAAGCACGTGAATGGTGCCGCGAAAACCCTTCGACTTGAGCGCCATGATGAGGTCTACACTGGTGAGTCCAGAGCCGATCAATAAGACGCTACCGCCGGGAGGGAGACTCTCCAGCGCATCGCTCGCCCAAGGAGACTGGAAGTATAACGCGGAGGAGGCACTGAGCCCTGGCATTCTCGGATTTGCTGGTGGAAAATTCCCGGTGGCCAGTACCACCGCCCGCGCCAACAGCTCGGGCCCTAACTTAGTCTGGATGGCCAGTTTCCCTTTTCGACGATGCAGCGACCGTGCTTCCTCCTGAATCCATCGAAAGCGTCCCGAGGCGCCCCCGGCCAAGGTTGTTTCCAGCAAACTGGCGACGTAGGATCCATAAACGGACCGCGGAGGGAAACTGCGCGATTGCAGAGCAGCATCGTAGCGGACCCGCGCCCACCGCAAGAAATCGTCGGGCGCGTCGGGCCACGCGCTCATCTCGCCCGCGGGAACGTTGAGCAAGTGAAACCTCTGCGGACTACTGTAGGCCACACCTCGCCCCGGCGACGTTCCCCGATCCACGATGGCGACGGACAACGAGGAACTACGCAGCAAGTGAACCGTGAGCATGGTCCCACTAAAACCGCCGCCGACGATCAGGACGTCAAATTGTAAGAAGCTCACCAGGGAACCTGTCAGCAATGCCTATTATTATCATAGACATTATTCTATATTGATTGCAAGCCAAGGGCCTTTCCCCGAATGAAAGGCCCCGACACAAGTACTTGCATCCGCAACGATTGTTCCTAACGTCCGTTGCCTTAGCGGGGTTCACCTGTGCAAGTGCTTTCACGCATGGACAACGATACAGGCCCAAAAGTGAAAGGTGCGGTTGTCTCGTCAGGACCTCATCGTCGCGAACTGGAACATACCGTCGTAGGATGGCGCGCCTGAGGGATCCTGACCTGTTCCAGAAACCGTTGACTCTGTGGAAATCAGGGCAGATTATTTCGGGAGGTTTTATGGGATAATCCCCCGTTATGAATACTCTGAGCTTGGATCTAGTGTATGTAGAGAGCGACCCGAGAACCAACCAGCCCTCCGCTTCCATATGTACGATCAACAGTGGAGCCCCGGACTATGCGGGAGTGAAGTCGGACAGATTGCTCTGCGCACAGTGCCTGAGCTTTATCGAACTGGATGCAGAAATCAGAAGGCTGCACGCGGAACTGGAAGAAATCCGCGCCCGCGCCAAAAAGAAGTTCTACCGGGCGTTCAGCACGACAGCCGGCGCGTAGCGAATCTTCGTGAAGGCCATGACCTGTTTACGATAATGTCCATTAACAAACTTGTATTTAGTTGGAATTTCACTTGACACACTCCATCTCAGGTAGTCAAATCCTCAGTTGCGGAATCCTTATCCACAATTCTTGCCACCGTTTCTCTCGCGTGCGTGTTCCGGGCTTCGTGCTGATGGACGTCACGCGAAGAAATTTGAACATTGTTGTGTGAAGTGGCTCACAGACTGGATGCGGACGAAATCTTATTTTTGTGGAGAGAAAGAAAGTCGAAATTGTTGCAAGACCGCACACAGAACGCTGCACCTTTTCTTCTAACATCTGTCCCTACCCATTGAGGAGCAACTGTCATGGCTGAGAAAGCCGAAGTCCGTCATACGCTGAGCGAGCAGCAGGCGCGCCAGCTCGCGAATGTCACCAAAACCGTCCCCATGATGGAGACGATCACGCCGCGGTGGCTGGTGACATTTCTTTCGTGGGTTCCGGTTGAAGCCGGCACCTATCGCGTCAACAAGGTAAAGAATACTCACCCTGGCACTCGCACCATCGAGTGCAGTCCCGACGAAGAAATCGATCTTCCAGAGATTTACGTGGACTATGAAGAAAAGCCGCGCGAGTACACGCTGAACGCGGTCACGACTGTGCTCGACGTGCAGACGCGTATCTCCGACCTATACCGCAGCCCGCACGACCAGATTCGCGAACAACTGCGGCTGATGATCGAAAAAGTAAAGGAACGCCAGGAAAATGAGTTGGTCAACAACGCCGAGTATGGCTTGCTGAATAACGTCGTCTCGGAGTGTCGCGTCAAGACCCGCAAAGGCGCGCCCACGCCCGATGACCTCGACGAACTGATATCGAGGGTCTGGAAAGAGCTCGGATTTTTTCTGGCGCATCCGCGTGCCATCGCCGCTTTTGGCCGCGAATGCACTCGACGCGGAGTTCCGCCACCGACCGTGAACCTGTACGGTACACAGTTCCTGACCTGGCGCGGCATCCCTCTGGTTCCTTCCGACAAACTTGCGATCAAGGGTGAGAAAACCAGCATTCTGTTGCTGCGCACCGGAGAAAAAAAGCAGGGCGTGATCGGGCTCTTCCAACCGGGTCTCCCCGGAGAAGTGACCCCTAGTTTGTCGGTTCGCTTCATGGGCATCAATCACAAGGCGATTGCTTCATACCTGATTTCGCTCTATTGCTCGATTGCAGTTCTTACCGAAGATGCAATCGGTGTGTTGGAGGGCGTCAATGTCGATCAATATCACGAGTACAAGTGATCAGTTAGCGACCGACTCGCCGACATCGTCTTCCACGCCAGCAATTGCGCAAGAAGAAGGTACGAAGAAGTACCAGGGCGTCTCCCCCTTGATGTCGGCAGTCCCCGATCCGGCAGTGATTGCAAAACTCGCCAACGAGTTTTTCGCTGCACTGCCGGGAGCGACTGCGCCTCCGAACGTAGCGTCATCGCCATCAGCCGACCAGGCGGGCACGATTCCCGCCGCGCCGGGAGCGGCCGTTCCGGATTTTCCGCGGGGAATGTTTTCTTTTCCCGCGGTGCAAAATGCCGTGCCCAACGTCCCGCAGCTGCCGGCGTCAACTGGAGCGCTGAACGAGGCGGACTTCCGAGCCATCGCCGCATCGCTCGCGGGCGAGTTGCCGCTTGCTCCGCAAGTGACGGCCGTCGCTCCACCCGCAGTGATGCCGTTCTCTTCATCGTCTTCCGATGCAGGGAGCGCAGCGCCGTGGGCCTTTGCGCCACAGATCCCGCCGGCAGCCGAGATGTATTCCTTCCCCGGCGTCCCCGCTGTGCCTCCGTCCCCTCCGACCGGACCGCCTAGCGGCTCGGATCTGGCCGCAGCGCCGTCTTCGCCGGCAGGAAATGCTGCACCAGGCAGAACTGACCCATGGGCGGAAGACCCCCACTTCGCAGGGTTCAACGACGTATTTTCTTTCCCCCGGGTGCCCGGCGCATCAGTCCCCGCCGTTCCCCAGGGGCAAACCTCGCAGCCGAGCATACCAGCGTCGCTTCCCGGTCCGGTCCCAGCGGTAGCTATTGCACCGGCAACCAACGCGCCGGAATCTACACCTGACATCCCCAAGTCCACTCCTTCATTTGCAATTCCCGACGCCCCCGCGGATTTCGACAGTGCGGGAAAAGCTGTCTACCCGGGCTCCGCGGCGAAATCTCCAACGATCGGCGGGCTGTTCGCTCTTCCCGGGGTGCCGGGCCTGCAATCGCCTCCCAGCGCTCCAGCTTTGCCCTCGTCATTACCGACGAAGCCTGCCACCGAAACCGACTTTCGGTCCCTGTCAAGCGCATCGGCAGGGGCCCCGGGTGTTGCCTCACAGATTCCAGGTTGGTCCGGCAATATCCCCGATGCAGAAAAAGCTGTGACTCAGACTGAGTCTCTGCCACCTGGCGTTGAGTCCGTCGACCTCCGCCCCGATCTGCAGCCGGCTGAACTTGGGCCTGCCAAGCGTCCACTCGATCCGCGGTTGATCCGCCAAGATTTCCCCATCTTGCAGGAGCGGGTAAACGGACGGCCTCTGATCTGGCTCGACAATGCCGCAACGACGCAGAAACCGAATGCCGTCATTGATCGCCTGTCGTATTTTTACCGGCACGAGAATTCCAATATCCATCGCGCGGCGCATACGCTGGCAGCGCGGGCCACTGACGCCTATGAAAGCGCGCGTGAAAAAACCCGCCGCTTCCTCAATGCTTCTTCGGCGCGCGAGATCGTCTTCGTTCGCGGCACGACCGAGGGCATTAACCTTATTGCCCAGGCATGGGGACGCCGCAACGTCCAGAAGGACGACGAGGTCGTCATCACCTGGCTCGAGCATCATGCCAACATAGTGCCATGGCAACAATTATGTTCAGAAAAAGGCGCTCGCCTGCGCGTGGCGCCGGTGAACGATCGCGGCGAAGTAATTCTCGAGGAGTACGAAAAGCTGTTGAGCCCGCGCACTCGGATCGTGTCCTTCAGCCAGGTGTCAAACGCTCTCGGGACCGTCACACCGGCACGCGAGATGGTGGAAATGGCGCACCGTCACGGTGCGCGTGTGCTGGTCGATGGTGCGCAGGCCGTCTCTCATATGCGCGTCGACGTGCAGGCTCTCGACTGCGACTTCTACGTCTTTTCGGGACATAAGATCTTCGCCCCGACCGGAATTGGCGTGGTTTATGGAAAGCTGGACTTGCTCAACACCATGCCGCCATGGCATGGGGGCGGCAACATGATCGTCGATGTCACGTTCGAGAAGACCACTTACCAGACCGCTCCCGCGCGCTTTGAAGCCGGAACCGGAAACATAGCCGATGCCGTCGGACTGGGCGCGGCGCTCGACTATCTAGATGAGCTTGGAATGGAAAGCATCGCCGCCTACGAGCATGAACTCTTGACTTATGCGACTGCGGGGTTGCTCACAGTCCCGGGGCTGCGGCTGATCGGCACTGCGAGCGAAAAGGCAGGTGTGTTGTCTTTCGTTCTCGACGACGTTCGCACCGAGGATGTCGGCGTAGCGTTAAGCCAGGAAGGAATTGCGGTGCGTTCCGGTCACCACTGTGCTCAGCCGATTCTGCGGCGCATGGGTGTCGAGAGTACGGTCCGGCCTTCCCTGGCGCTGTACAACACCTACGAGGACATAGACGCACTGGTCGCCGCGTTGCTCCGCATCCAAGCCGGACGCGGCCACGGCGGCCTCTAGGTATCGCCACTCGTGGAGTCGCTATTCGTGCCAGGTGGCCCACGTCTCCGGGCCGGAACTCCTCATCGCATCGCGTCGTCCGATAGCGATGACTCGATATCGCCATTCCCGTCAGCCCACAAACCCGGCTGCTCGCTCGCTGCATATTCCAATCGCAGCCAACTTGCATCCGACGGCTGATCTGCGATCGCCATTCGATCGGCTAAACGAGCGAGTTTAGTCCGTGCGACCTGTCAGGAGCTGCCGGTAGCTCAAAGTCTCCACGTCGTGGAACATTGGGGTGCCTGGCGGCAACTGGTAAGGATTCGTGAAATCGGAATCGAAAATGTAATTCCGGTTTCCGTTCACATAGACCTCCCAACAGCCGCCGCACTTGAAAATTCCGGTGTCATAGGTTGAGTAGTACAAGCTCACGATCGACCCGAAGTAATTCAAAGTGTCTTTGCTGCTGCTGCCGGAGCTCTGGCTCCAGTCTTCCAGCAAGCGCATGAAGTTTCCCATGGCGCCGTCGATGCCTACGTCATTTTGCAGAGAGCTCCAGGACGGGTTCGGGAAATTCATGTTTTTCCCGGATACGATGCCCATGCGGAAGTACGTGTTCGGGGTAGCCATCCGGTTCTCTCTAACGGTAGGCGAGTAGTTTGAGCTGATACCCATGGTGCTTCTCCGGTCGTCCCAGTTATTCGAAAGGAGAGTGACCGCGTCGCCAATGACGGAAGCTGCGGCATGCAAAGCCAAGTCGGTTGGCACCGTCGGTGGGGTGGTCCAGGTAGCCTCGTCAGAAGGATTGCTGTTGAAGTCGCCCTGGATGTAGACCGGGTTTTCTGAAGCGACGGTGAATCCGCCCCAGTAACTTGAGGTGCCTCCGCCAGGGTTGGTGATCACCAGTGCCGAGGGCCGCAGCGGCAAGTTGCCGTACGCTGCATCCACCAGTTTCAAAACATGGCGTGCGCCGCTGACCCAATTCTTGCGGGCGGTAGTCGCGCAGCTCACGATCCGGTCTGTGGTGTAGCCGGCACTTCCGGTGCCACCGGTGCCATAGGGATCGGGTTTCGACGGGGTGGTGTTGATGAGTGTGTTCAGGTTCTGGGTAGCGTTGCCGGTAATGCCCCAGAAGCCCAACCCCAGGTTGGCTCCGCCGAAGTTGTCGAGGTACCCGTTCTCATTGACATCCTCAGGCGAATAATTGCGGCCTGCGGGAACCGGTTCCAGCACTCCGTCGGGCGTACCCGCCGACGATCCAGTGCCAGCATTGGCGTTAATCACGTCCTCCAAACCGGAGTCGCCACTCTTGGATGCCGCTCCCGTAGGATTCAGAGGTGGATGCGGATTCAACAGCATGCCGCGGCGATCGGAGAAATAGAGTATGTATCCGTTCTGCGCCTGGTAATCGACGCTCGTTCCGCTGGTACCGATCGCTCCCGACAACCATCGTTTCAGGTTGCCCACATCGATTTCGACGGCGTTCATGACACCATTGGTGGTACAGCTGTTTTCGGTAATGCCCGTACCGGTGTAAGGCTGGCCACCGGAATCTGTCCACGACTGATCTCGGACCTCGCCTTCGCGGGCATCGTAGAAGTTGATGGGATACCAATTGTACTGGGTGAGGCTCTGCGGCGTGGTGGTGGTGGTCGTGGTCGGGGTGAGGCCGAACGCCCACTGGCCGCCGGAACCGGAATCCGAGGCAAGCAGCGGCGGCACGCCGGCGGTCCAGGTTGTGCAAACGCCAGAAACCGTCGCGGTGCAGACCGGGGCGGTGGCGGCGGAGGGCGCAGACGCTCCGGTGGCCGCTGGTTCCGCGGGGACGGCGCCCGCGGTCAGCCCGGCTGGGGCGGCAGTGAGGCGATCCGCCGGCTCCTGCAGCAGCAGAATCGCATTCGGGTTGATCGGGTTCGGAGTCGGAGTATATCCAGTCGCCGATGCCGGTGTGCCTCCGCCGGACTGGGTTACCTGTCCGGTTCCGCGAGCAAATCCGAGTTGCAGCCATTCCGTGGTGACCGCGGTCCAGACCCCGGATGAGTTCTTATATTCCACTCGCAGGTAGCCATCGATGAGACCCCAGGCATTAGAGTACGCAGAGTTGTAGGGTGTCAGAGCGCTGGCAACGACAGGAGTGCTGGGGTTGGGCGGAGCATAGTACGGATAGGTGGGAGTCGAGGGGCAGCCCACAGGGATACTGGCAACCGCTAAGGGCGGACAAAGATTGATGGTTGGAATAGTTGTCGCGCTGGCGGCATTATCCAGGAAGATGGGGGCCAAGGTTGTCGGCTGCAGCCCTTGCTGCGAGGAGAACGGGTTCGACGGGGCGGTGCCGCTGGGCCATATATGGGGCGCGAAGGACCAGTCGGGCGTGGGGCAATTTTTTGAGGCCGCCGAGCAGAGCGACGGAATCGGAACTGCATTCGAGGCAGCGGCGAAGTACAAGTTAAAGGTGTTGCCGGTGGTGGGCGTCCCGAACGCGGAGCCGACATTGCCGGCGCTGATGGTAATGCCATAGGGGTTGGTGGCAGCGGCATTACCGCCCTGCAGAGTAGCCTGGGTAGTAGTAATGTTCGCCAGGCGGACGTTTTCGGAATCCGACCATCCGCTGCCGTTCTGAAATTCCGTGGGATCGTCGCTCAGCAGGACTCGAATCTGCGCCATGTTATATTCGCGAGCCTGGCTCACCGCAGACGCGGGATTTTCGCCAGCGGGCGGGCGGCGAATGATTTCATAAGGCTGATTGGTTCCGCCGCCGACGAACTGCAAGGAAAGCTTCTTCGCGCCCGTCCCCGGGTTCGTCTTACTTCCATAATTCCCGTTGATAATCATGCCATTCGTGCTGCTAGAGAACCCGGCCCACGCCGCGTTATTGTTTGCCGCGGGCTGGGCCGATGCCGATCCGGCTCCGGTTACGCTGCCATCACCGTAGGGAGCTGTGGTGGTAGGCGTTGCCATCGCGGTACAATTCCCTGCTACCGCCCCGCCACCTTGCGCGCAATCAGCGGTCGCGCTCGGAATGTAAACCGGGTTGCTGTAATTGGTGCCAACGATTCCGTTCGGCAACTGGTAACGAATGACGTTGCCGTAGGCCGATATTTTGTCGTGAAAAGTCAGGGTTCCGGCGGAGAAAGGGTAGATGTCAGAGTTGGTGTGCACGGGGCCTGCGAAATCAAGCGTGCCGCCGTTTTCGAATAAGAGATCGCTTTCGGAGAACACGCCGAACTGGAACGCGGGAATCAGCGCAACCTGCGCCTGCCTGGTCATGCTTACTTCCTGACCGCCAAGCATAGCCGCCGTCACTTCCATGTTAATCGGAATGATCTGAGCCTCCAGGCCCGCGTTCTGCCCGCTGCCTGTGATCGTTCCCCAGGTCGCGGTCAGAGTTGTGGGGCAACTCGAGGATTGCAAGGAGCCGGGCTGTACCGAGTAGTTCATCCAGACAACGCCGGTTATCGACGGCTGGTAGGCGGTATTCCCGATGCCGCAGATCTGGGAAGGACTGGGGGCTTGTATGTTCTGGAACACGGAATTCAGGTCGGTGGTCATCTTTTCCATGCCACCTTCGGCAGCGTGGAAGGCCAGGTTATTCTGCAGATCGGTCCCGCCCACTTTACCTTCGGTGTTGACCATCATCATCAGGCCGATCGCGATTCCCGACAGCATCATCAGCAACAGCAAGGACGCAATCAGAGTGAATCCCCGGCTCTGCAGTTGCTGAATGTTAAGTTTCGCGTTTTTCATACCGTAACTCCCCATGTTGTCAATTCCCCATCACTTCCTGTCGCTTGATCGCTTCGTCGTATCCGGTATCAGTTGGGATAGTTGTTGACGAATGAAAGATTCCGCGCACTTACCGAGGTCTGCAAATCCAATCTCTGGTAGCCGTTGTTCGAACCAAACTGGGAGCTGTTGATGGTGCTATCCATGGCCATGTTCTGGACGTTGGTCTGGGTGATCTGGTTCGGAAGAAGTCCGGTTGAAGCGCCCGAGCAACCATCGCTTGCCGCGCCGGGGTTGGTGCAACCCACCACCGGCGTATTGGTAGAATCGTTGAAAAGGTTGTAGGTAAACTTCATATAAACGACGTTTTCCGCGACCGGCAGCGGAGTGTGTCCACTCACCTGCCGCATCAGCCGCGGTGTGCTGGCGGTATTGTCGAGGTAATAGGTGACGGTCAGAATGCGCGTTGCATACCCGCTGGTAGGGGAAGCGGCGGGTGGGCTGGCAACATACTTACTGGCCAGGCTATTGGCGACCGCGGAAGCCTGGTTCATGTTCAGCGCGTCGCCGGTGGCGAAGGTGGCGACGCCGGCAGCGGTTGCCGCGGTGGTGACCTCGGCCACGATGTTGGATGTGCCGAACGTAAACAGAACCAGATCGCCAGCGGTCAGTCCGACCGCCGAATCGTTCACGGCCTGTGCTCCGGTATTGCCGGTCGGCGAGGTGCAATTTGCGCTGGTGGTGCCAGGCAGTGTGAAAGTAACTGTCGTCGTGCTGGAGATGACGGCGGTATAGCAATTCAGATAGAAATTGTTGTCGGTGTAGATCACGGTGACTGCGTCAGTAGCTCCCTGCGCCGCGAGTAGAGTCGGCCCCGCGTCATATCCTGGAAGCAGGCCGTAGAGATAATATGTGGCGCCCTGTCGCGGGTAGGCGACCGAGCCGCCGTTGATGTAGCAAGGGGTCCCTGATGTCTGAGCGCAGCCGTAACGCGGAGCGCTGGTGGAGGGCAACGGGACGGCGGCGCCGGTGCCAAGACCTGACCCGGCGAGGCCCAAATCGGTGGTCAACATGTTGGATGCAGCGCGAAAGTCCTGTTGTAACTCAGCCCGCTGAGTGGCCGTCCAGGTAGCGCCCAGACCCTGGACATAGACCTGCACTGCCGCGCCGAGCACAACTGTGCCGACGGCGATGGCGACCACCATTTCGACCAAACTGAACCCGCTCTGACGCCTGGTTGGGCGATGGCTCATAATTCCTCGTTTACTGGTATTGCGAAACCAACGAATTCAACGCGTATGTCTTCGCGGAGGTCCCGGACTGTGTGGTCGAATACTGCACCGTGATCGTCAGGCTTCGGAGCGTGGTCACGAGATAGCCTGAGGCGTCGTACACCGGCGAGATGAGGACCGAGCGCTTGTATCCGGTCAAGGGGATGAACGTGTCGTCGACGGTTTGGAAGATCCCGTCCGGACCCGGATCCTGTAGAGTTTGCTCGGGCTGGCCCACATCGCAGGTGGTTCCCAGGATGCCGATGAGGTTGGCGCAGGCTCCTGTCGTTCCGGTTCCGATGGCTTGATACATCGGTTGCAATCCATTGGCAAAGATGCCGCAGGTGCTGGCGCCGGAGACGGGACAATTGGTGGAGCCGGAATTCTGGATGTCATCCCAGGAAATTTGCGTAGTGTTGCGCGCGGTCACGATGCTTTCGTAGGCTTCATTGGCCAGTTGCTTGGCGATCATGTCCTGCTGCGAGGTCTGGGTTGAGGCCATGGCTAATCCGAACACTCCGAGCAGACTCACCATTCCGATGGTCAGAATGGCCATCGAGACGACAACCTCGATCAGCGAAAATCCGTTTTGCGCTGGCTTCCGCGAAGCTCCGCGCCCGACTATTGGCGTAGCCATTGATAACCTCCACCTGTCTGGGGATAGAGACGCCATCCGCGAATGCGGCCGGTACCGCCCCACACGTCCACCGCCCGATCGCTCCCCGCGTTTCCCGATTCTCCGAGGTACACCACGCCGTTATCCCAGTTGCCGGTGCCGGCGCAGGTACTCAAAGTTTGCGCGGAACCGTCGGGGCAGAAATAAAAGGTCGTGGCTCCTCCGGTGCTGCTGGTCGCCGTATAGCCAAAATCAATGGAGACGGAGCCGGTTCCGAAGCTGTCGGGAGCAGCAGTACCCGAGGGCGGCACCATGAACGAAACGTCGGTCGGATATTGATAGGTAAAGGTCGACTGGTCGCCCTGAAATGCCAACGCTCCGGTCAGCGTGGGAGCAACGGTGATCGTATTGGGCGTTGCGGTCGAGGAAAAAGTTACAGAGTAGGCGGTCCGCTGCGAAACTGCGTTGTCACGTGCCTGCCTGAGCGCCGCTATAGTTGTGTTATAGGCATTGGTTTCGTGCTGGGCTTTGAGCAGAGGCACCAGGCTGACGACCGAAATTACGGACACGGTGAGGGTGATGGCGACCACCGTGATCATTTCTACCAAGCTGAAGCCGCTCGCCGGACGCCGGCGATGCCGCGCATTTGTTTTCAGGCTTCGCATATGCATTTGCGGTAATGAAAGCTCCCCGGCCTCATGAAACGAGATCATCACTTTTGATTCGCGCAAACTGTGCACCTGTAATGGTCAGCCCGATCCTTCTCGCGATACTTTGCGGTCAAATCCCGAGCCAGCCTGAATAGCTCGATGGTAGGAACTGTGCTTCGGTACGTCAAAGTACCGGGGTACACCGTCCCTTCGTACATTGCCCGTTCGTAAGGGTAATCAGGAGAGGGTTACCGTCAGGTTGGCTGTTGCTTCTCGTCCAGCCAGTTACTTCAGCGAGCGATGGCTGATCCGATAACGTACCGTCGGCCAGAGGGAGTGCCGCGCCAGACGACCTCACGAATAAGTCAGAGTACCGTTGCTCGCAGAAAAGCAACAGATAACTAAAAGTTGTTACTATCGGGTGAAGTTTTACTCCGGCGAACGAGAAGGCTAATAAGTAAGGAGAAGGCTGATAAGTAAGGATACAGGAGCAATGCCTCTAAGAGGCCGGTGCATCCGTTGTGGTATTGCGTTCGTCGCCGCCGAGGAGACGGCGGCGCAGTAAGTGGTAGAAGCCCGAGATGTGAGCCTCGAATTCAGACAAGTTCATGTCGGCGGTGATGTGGACGCGTGGCAAGGCGAAGCGATTGAACCTCGCGCCCAACAATCCTGCAGCGTTCATAAAGGCGCAGTCGAAACCGGCCTGGGCTGCGAGTTGCGCGTCCCGTCTGGTAACGGTAGCAGGATTGCCGAAGGGGATATCCAAACGCCCACACCGGGGCAAATACATTCCAGCCATGGCGGAGGCCAGTGCAACCTGATATGCGCCGTGAACGACGCGGGCGCCGAGGTTGGTGGAGCGGGCGTATTCGGCGTCCGTATGCAGGGGGTTGAGGTCACCGCTGCAGCGCGCGAATTCGAAAACGTCCGCCTCGCTGATGTCCCGCTCGAATTCAGCGGCCAGACCGACGCGCAGGGCTGCAACTGGGCGGACAACAGCCTCAGGAAGTTCCATCATCATTCTTTCGCCGGTCGTTTAGATGATCCAGCTAGATACTCGAGCATCAACTCGAATGAAACCAGCTCCGGCAAGACATCGTAATCGAGTTTCACCTGAAACTCCTCTTCGACCACATTGGCCAGAATAATAGCGGCTGTCGAATCCCATGCGGCGACCGAGGAGGAACTCGCCGAATACACTTCGGACGCTTTGAGATCGGGGAATACCAGCGAAAAGCATTGGACAAGGCGCGGACGATAGTCATTCATGATGGAGTTGGACTTCATGGTACAACTTCGGGCATTGATCAAGAAATAGCGCTCGCGAGATTCTGAAGGGCCCGGTGGGTATTTCTCCAAGGAACGATTCGGCAAATTTCTGCAAGTATGCGTTGCGGGGCGTTGGCGAAAATTGGAAGACAATTTCGGGCACGGAGAATCGATCTAGAATTGCCTTCAGGCACTGGTATTCAATACGGCGTCCGAAGGCGCGGCAGCTCATGACCCAGGTGCTCACGGTGACGGCTTCATCGCGGACTTGCCCGGCGAACACGGCAACGACACCGAGAGGTCCGTACTTGTCGCAATAGCTGGCGTTGACGGCGAAACTATCGGCGCTTTTGAAACTGTCGCGCCATTCCACTTCGCCATAGCGAGTTCCGTTCAGGTTGAATTGATTGGTTTTGTTAACGAGCTCCAAGCTGCGGGGATTCCTGGCGGCGGCGAAGTCGAAGGTGATTTTTGCTTCCGACGATTGCAGGAAACTTTCATGGGAAACGCGGGGAGAAACTTCTGCCTGGCGAAAAGCGGCGCTCGAGCGAAGACTTTCGCGACGCAGGCCGTCTTCTTCAGTCATCGTTGATTTGGCGAATAAATCGCGCAACCGGTAGAGAAGGCGGTGCACTTCCTCATAATCTTGGCCGTCAAACCGAATGCAATCCAGATCGGGATGCGCGGCTTTCACCTCGGCAAGTTCACTAAGGCTGTCGTCTACGAAAACCACACTGTCGGCGTGCAAGTTCCAAGTCTCCAAGATTCTGGTGACTGAGTCGGCCTTCGTGCCCCAGTGGACTTCGACGGGAAAGATACGGTCACGGGGCAAGGCGATATCGGGGCGTTGAAAAACTGCTGCGACAATTTGAGGATCATTCTTGCTGGCTACGGCGAGCAAGATTCCCTGGTCAGCCAAAGCACGCAGCAGTTGCTGGTAAAGACCGTGAAGCTGGGTCTGATTGTCGAGATCCCAGGATACCGCCGAAGGACCAACTTCGCCGGCGATTCCAGCCCATAGAGTGTCGTCCAGATCGGTGATCAGGCCTTTCTTGGGGACAGATGGGAGCAGAAGCTGAGCAAAAGATCGCGCGAGTTGATCGGCGTGAAACAGTGTGTAAGGCAATCCGGCGATGAGTTCTCCCTTGAAGTCAAATCGATGCTGAGGGTCGCTCATGGGGTGAACCAACTTAATGTTGGGTCTGCCGCTGGCCCAGAATGACAGTTCATTCACGACTTGACGAAGTTGTACTTCGGCTTCGCTGAGTTGGTGGGCTGGAGTATGGAAAACCGGAGGTAAATCAAGAGTAGGTAATGACAAAACAACGGGAAGGTTGGCAGGTAAGTTTGTGAGGCTATCTTCTATTTCTAGAAGCCTGGTTTGGACATCGCGGATGACATCGGCCAGTTCCTTTGGCCCCCACCCTCCGAGCCGACGGAAACCGAGACGAGGATCAAGGTCCGGCCATTCAAGCGCGATCGCACACCCGTCCAGAAGAGGAGTTGGGATGCGTTTTAACGAGCCGGTCAAGTCCCCATAAATGTTGGTCATGACCGTCGCGCGTTTCGTGGAGGTTCGAAGCTGGAGATTCGCCTGGAGAAATGTTTGCAGATGAAGCGAATTGAATCCAGTGACGAGCTGCACCTGAAGAAGTGGCAGGTTCGCCGATGAAAATTCACGGATTATCCTTATAGCTTCTGTGAATTGCACGCTGCGCTGGGGGCGATTTGGCGGCCCAGCTATTCATTATGTATCACATGTGGTGAGGGAAGCCGCGACCGACAGAGGATGAGGCATCAGCGTGGGTGATTTGGGGTGATCCCCTATTGAAGCGGATAAAATCAACTTCGCAACCTGCTGCCGGGTGGTTGCATCCTAAGCGTTGCGCCCGCGGGCGCCGCATCCACCGTCGGAGTGTGATTCCGGGCGGCTGTACACCTGTACAATTTCTTCATGTCTGAAAGCGAGAAAAGGCCGCCAGCTAAGAGGAAGTGGAGGTCCCGCTGGCGCTGGGCTGCCGGTGCAGCTCTGGTTGGCGTGGTGGCGGCGGCAGTACTCGGCATTGCGGTCTACCGCGCCCAGCCGACGCTGCGAAGATCTGTCATGGAGACGCTCCAGGCAAAATTCAAGAGCAAGGTCGAACTGGACGCGTTCAGCGTTTCATTGCTTAGGGGGCTCGAGGTTTCGGGAGCCGGGTTGCGAATCTTTGGCGAAACGGACCCTAATCGCTACGAGCCGGGATTTCAACCCATCATCAACGTTGCCGAGTTCCGGTTCCATATGGGAATACGGGATCTTTTTCACTCTCCCATACATGTTGAGACAGTTTCCACCAAGGGATTGAAGTTGAATTTGCCGCCGCGCGAACATCGAAGCGAGATGGGTACGATTGCGCATCAGGGTAGCAAGATAGAAATTGTTGTGGATGAGATTGTTTGTGATCAGGCGCAGCTGATCATTAACACGTTGCGGTCAGACAAACCGCCGCTCGAGATCGATATTGGGAGCTTGAAGATGACCAGAGTGGGGTCGGGCTCTCCTATGCATTTTGTTGCGGATCTCAGGAACCCCAAACCGGTGGGTCACATTCTCTCCAGCGGGCTGTTTGGGCCATGGCGGCCGGATAACCCGCGTGATACCCCGGTAAGTGGGAGCTACTCCTTCGATCATGCGGACTTAGGGACGATCAACGGCCTCGGGGGGACCCTCTCCTCGACCGGTGAGTATGCCGGCGTCCTGGACAAAATTGTGGTGGACGGCATCACGGATACTCCAGACTTTCGTCTCGCGATCAGCGGGCACGCCGTTCCGTTGCACACTGAGTTTCACGCGATCGTGGATGGAACCAGTGGCGATACCTACCTGCAGCCGGTAAAAGCAAGACTTGAAAAGTCGTGGCTGGTGGCCAATGGTTCAGTAGTGCGAATGAAGGATCCGAAGGGCCACCGCGTGGAACTGGACGTTACGATGCAAAATGGGAAAATCGACGACCTGTTGAAGGTGGCGATCCGAACCGACCCGCCAATCATGACCGGCTCAGTACGTCTGAAGACAAAATTGGATCTACCACCGGGCAAGGTGGACATTGCCAATCGCCTGAAGATGACTGGAAACTTTGAAGTTTCCGAAGCGCACTTCGCCAACGAAAAAATTCAGGAAAAGATCGATGCGCTGAGTCTCAGGAGTCAGGGCCAATTGAAATCCAGCGGGGGCAACGGTCCGGACAATGTGCGCTCCGATCTGCAGGGCACTTTCAGTCTCGCTGACGGAGTTCTCGCTTTTTCACAACTGCATTTTACGATCCCGGGTACGCGCGTGAGTCTTACAGGGACTTATAGTCTCGATGGAAATTTGTTCGACTTTCACGGCACGGCGCAAATGGACGCTAAGCTATCCCAGATGGTGGGGGGCTGGAAATCGATATTGCTGAAACCCTTGGATCCATTGTTCAGCAAGAGTGGGGTGGGGACGGAGATTCCGGTCAAAATCAGCGGGACGAAGTCAGAGCCCCACTTCGGCGTCGATTTCGGACACAAAGACGATACCGGCACGGTCGGGAACAAGTAACAGGCAAATGTCTTTTGTAGATTGTCGCCCGAGACTGAATTGCGCCGTCATCAAACTAGGGTGAACTCCGTAGACACGGGACATACTCTGATCTTAATTACGGTGCTGAAATCACTTGGGCAGGGAATACGAGCGCGACCAGGAATGGACATCCAGGTAGCGCTCGTTCGTGCTGGTTAATCAGCGTGCCTGGAAGCAGCGCGCTCGGAAAGCCGTGGGAGAGCGCGATGGCACGTCCTATACTCGACCGATCAAAACCAGCACCAACACAATGACAAGAACCAAGCCAAGACCGCCGCTCGGATAGTATCCCCAGCCGGAGCTGTAAGGCCATGTAGGTAAAGCACCGATGAGAAGCAGGACCAGGACGATCAGCAAAATCGTGTACATGTAGTTTCGCTCCTTTTTAAAGTCGACCAACCGCGGCAAGAAATACCGCGCTAACTTAGAGCCTACAGAGAGGACAGAGTTTGCAATATCGGTTCAAATCTGTAGCCTGGGGGAATTAATTCTGTAGTTTCGCGCGCTCGAAGCGGAACAGAATCAGAGCCAGGCGGTTAGACCTGGCTCTGTGAGTATTCGTAGTCAAGCTCAACGCGGATTCGTATTTTCTGCGCGTTCCCGACCTCGGGCCTCTTCTGAAACCTTTCTCAGCACGGAAAGAAGCGGTTCGCTGCTGGACGGGGGAGCGATGCTGCCGTGGAGAATATCTTCGGACGATGCCATCTTGCCGAAGAGGATTCTGGTTTCGTCTTTATCCTGCTTAACCACGGTTCCGGAAAGATCGACTCCGGCAAAAAGACCGCGGGCGCGCGAGTAGGTCAAGATTTTGTCTTTCATTTCAACATCGGTATCGGCAGCAGCTTGCCGTCCCACGGGCCCTGCGGCGGCCGAAGCGTCTCCTCCAACCTTGAAATGATCGGAGATCAGATGCTCCATCCCGCCCTGCCCCATGAATACGAGCACCAGATCGATAGCCTGACCGCCGAGCTGTAATCCCCAGCTTCCGCCAGTGATGTCGATGGGGAGTGGAGCACTCCATCCGTGCTCGGTGCGACACGTTGCCACACCTTTGCCATGTTCGCCGCCGAAGCCGACAGCAATTTTCACGAGGGAAGGTATAACTGCGATGCAGTCCGCATGATCCACGATCTTGTCGGGAATCGCATGGTCGGGAGTCGCCATGACTTCCTGTAGAACGGTGGCAGATTTATCGATGCGCTTCTCGATGTCGGAACGATCTTTGTCTTTGTCGGCAGCCCATGTCAAGCTGGCGAAGGCTAGAACCATAGCGGTCAGAGTCACTAAGTAACTTGTTGCCTTCATGTCAACCTCTTCTGTGCCCAATCTGAGCACCAGGATTTGTTATTTTCCTGCGCCACTTTATCGCGCGTTGGTCATGCAATCCATCCTGCTGAAACCCTAGATTGCCTCTGGGCAGGCCTTAAGTGAACGAACAATGGAAAAATATTTTGTGCTGTTCGGGGTCGACCGGGCCTGGGAACCAAGTCGCCCCTTTCTGATTCTGCTGAGTTTGTGGTGGATGCTTCAGGTAAATTCCTGACTTGCTTTAGAGATTGCTCCAGTTGTTTCAGTGATTGACTGTATTGCGACTCGCCAGGCTTCGTTCTCTAATGGGTGTAGTGAAAGGGCAGACATCCCATGACCAACGATCCTAAGACAAACCGTTTTATGACAAGCAAGGTGGTGCCGGCGGTCAGGCCCGAATCCACGAATGATCTGAAGGATCTGTTCGAACAATCGCTTGCCTTCATGTGCGAAGACAAAGAATCTAGTTTGAAGAACGGGAAAAAAAGCCGTTTACGTCACGCCTCGCTGCCTTTGCACAGCGACGCGGCTGACCTGCAGAGACGCGCGCTGGACAATGCCGCTAAGGCTTTGGCGACGTTGTGGAAGATATCTCAACCGGGACGCCCAAAAGCTCCCGCTCGTGTGATGTTGCCGCACAGGCAAATTTCTTGATACCTGCGAACCTCAGGGGATCGGCCAAGGCCACCGACTCCTCGAGATTGTTGACGCTCATTGCTGTCGTGGTGGTGATTATTGGCCTTTACTTTGGGCGCCAGGTCCTGGTTCCGCTGGCCCTGGCTGTGGTCTTGGCCTTTCTGTTTACGCCCGTAGTGGAATGGCTGCAAAAACACCACTTCGGCCGGGTACCAGCTGTACTCAGTATATTGTTCCTTGCCTTCACTCTGGTAGGTTGTTTGGGTTGGATCGTAACCGGCCAACTTATTGAAATTGTCGACCAGTTTCCGAGTTACAAATCGACGATTCATGAAAAAATTCAATTGTTGCGCATTCGCAGCGACAGCCGTCTAAAGAATGCGACCAACACGGTTTCCGAGTTGAGCGCGGACTTATCGGCCGCTTCGGAATCGGCGGCGGCCAAGAAGAGCGCCGCAAGTTCCCACGACCATCTTCCCATCGCGGTGCAGGTGGCTGAGCCTCCTAAGAATGCGCCGCAATATTTGAGAGCGATTGTTGGACCAATGACCGGTGTGCTGGAAACCACCGCGATGGTCATTGTCTTTGCCTTATTTATGCTGGTGAACCGCGAGGATCTGCGCAATCGTGTGATCCGCCTTGCCGGGCACGGTCAGCTCACAGCTGTCACCGAGGCTTTACACGACGCATCCCGGCGATTAAGCCGTTATCTGTTGCTGCAATTTCTGATCAATATGGCTTATGGTCTGATTCTCGGAACTGGAGCCTATCTGATCGGGATACCTCATGCCCTGCTTTGGGGCGCCTTGGGCGGCTTATTGCGTTTCATTCCATACGTCGGTGCTCCGATCGCTGTTCTGTTTCCAACTGTAATGGCTTTGGCGGTGTTTCCGGGGTGGCGCCAGAGCGCGCTGATATTCGGTCTGTTCGTTGTCATGGAACTCATGCTCGCCAATCTTGTTGAGCCATGGCTTTACGGTTCACACACGGGTATCTCGTCGCTCGCAATTCTTGTGGCTGCTGTCTTTTGGGCGATCTTATGGGGGCCCGTGGGTTTGATCCTGTCAACGCCGCTTACTGTGTGCCTGATCTTGATGGGCCGGTATATACCACAGCTAGAATTTCTGGAGATACTTCTTGGAGACGAGCCGGTGCTTCCGATCGAAGCGCACTTCTATCAGCGTTTGCTCGCGCTCGATCAGGAAGAGGCCAGAGACGTCGCGGAGGGGTATTTGACGGAGAAGCCGATCGGCAGTTTCTACGATTCCGTTCTCATCCCGGCGCTTTCACTATCGGAACAAGATCGCCACCTGAATTCGCTGGAGGCGCCGGCGGCGAGCTTTATCAATCAAAGCGTTCGGGAGCTGATTGAAGAACTGGGCGAACGCTCCGGTACGCGGTTCGCCGGGGCAGAGTGGGACGATGAAGCTGGGGGCAGGCCGGCGCTTGACCCGGCGCTGCTATTCACTGCCGACGAATCGAATGATGGTGAATTCGAACGCGGAGCTTTGTCGGGACTACGAGTTGTGTGTATTCCGGCAGGCGACGATGCGGACGAACTTGTTGCGATGATGGCCGAACAGCTGCTCAGACGACTTGGATGCGAGGTTTGCCGATTGCCCATTGCGAGTCCCGCGAACCTGGTGGAAGGAGCGGCGACCGAAAAGCCTGACGTGGCCCTTGTTTCCGCACTGCCTCCGTTCGCGGCCGGGCAAGCGCGAACGCTTTGTAAATTGCTGCGCGGCCGTTTCCCCGATCGCAAGATGATTGTGGGTTTATGGAACTTCGAGGGCGGGGTCGCGAAGGCGCGTGACCGCGTGGGACCAGGCTGTGAAGATCGGATCGCAATGAGTTTGCAGCAAGCAATTCTACTTCTGGTGGAGTTCAAGCAATCCATTGAGGAAAATCACCGCGCGGCGACCAATACCCTGATGCCGGGAAAGAAAGTATTCGCCAGAGAGCTTGTCGATAAACCTTCTCGATAATGGCTGCTCGAAGAGAAGTTCCTGCAACTAACGCTATGAGCCGGGCATGATCGGCAAATGTGTGCCCTTCATCAGGATGTTACAAGGAGGTAATTGTGTCTGATCACGTCAAAGCTGTTTCCGTCTCTTCGTCCAACCCTAACCCGAATCCGGGGCGCGGCGACTTGCCCACGATGCCGGATCCGTCGCGTAATAACACCGGACGGGGACCTCATCTTCCGACAATGCCGGATCCAACCAGTGACCCGGAGAGGGGGCAGCAGTTGCCAGGCGATGCCTATCCAGTCAACAAGCAATCGCCGATCCGTGATCCGCTGCCCGCAGAGGACGGGAGTGAAGGGCCGCAAAAAATCGCCCAGGCAGCAGCACTTGGAGCAACCGGCCTACAGGGTTATTCGGGGATGGCTAGAAGAACTACCGGATGTGACACCGGTTCCATGCAAAATAAGATGAAGGACGAACGTTCGCGACGGAGGCGCAAGATGATGATGTCTGAATCGACCGCACCTAAGGTGGTGGGTACCGTAACCTCGCTTCTGGCTGGATATGTCTTGGTCACTTCACCGCCCGATATCTTTCGACACATAAAAATCAGAACCATGTGAAGTCACGTCATGGTTCGTTCTAGCCGCGTCGAGGATGGCGGGCTTGCCGAGGCCCTCGAGGGGTGCTACGGCTTGAGCAGGGGCGTATGCTTTAGAAGGCAACCGAGTGCCGCCATTGGTTGGGCCAAGATTTTCAAATTCAAGCCTCAGTTGCTTATTGTTTTACTCTTCTATTGTGCAGTGGCCAGTGTGGCCCTGCCAGTGCGATCAATCGGCTCGACGAATTTTCCGTATTCAGTCAGATTCGCATGTTTGTTTGTCATGAGCTCAGTCCACGTAACCCGCAGCAGCAGAGCAATACCGGGAAAACGAGGGATGTGGGCCAAGGATCACCAATGTATACACGTTCCATTCGCACGCTGCTATTTGCCCTGGCTGTGTTGTGCATCTCAGCGACATCGTTCGCGCAGATCGGCATTACCGTGTCGTTCGGGCCGCCAGCGCTGCCGGTTTACGAACAGCCTGTATGCCCGGGCGACGGCTATCTCTGGACCCCAGGGTACTGGGCTTGGGACGCCGATTACGATGATTACTACTGGGTTCCCGGCACGTGGATAATGGCGCCCGAAGTTGGGTTTCTGTGGACGCCCGGCTACTGGGGTTGGGGTGGCGGCGGGTTTGTCTTCTACGACGGCTATTGGGGTCCACAAATAGGCTTTTACGGTGGAATTAATTACGGTTTCGGTTATTTCGGAAACGGCTTTGAGGGAGGACGTTGGGATAACGGACACTTTTTCTATAACCGAGCTGTGTTGAATGTGAATGTGACGGAGATCCACAACGTTTACAACACCAGGGTCGTCGTCGAAAATAACAATCATGTTGCCTATAACGGTGGAGAGGGTGGGATCAACGCACGCCCAACATCGGAACAAGAGGCTGCCGCACACGCGAGACACATCGGTCCGGTAGCGGCTCAGACGCAGCAGATGCAAGCCGCCCGCAGCAATCCTCAGCAGCGGGCATCGGTGAATATGGGAAAACCCCCGGTTGCGGCCACTCCCAGACCAGGGGAATTTAAAGGCAATGTAGTAGCGGCAAAGGAGGCGGGCGGAAAATATACGCCTCCGCCGAACCGCGGAGCCAACCCTGGTGGCAATGCGGCGCGTCCGGAAAGTGCTTCCACCGCGACGCATGTTCGCGAGCTACCCCCGGCCGAACGCCCGGCTCCGCCAAACACAGGCAACGCCAAGCAGGATAAGAAATACCAGCAGCAGCAGGAAAAGCTGTACGCGCAGCAGGAGAAGGAACGTCAGAAAGTGGGGCAACAGCAGGAGAAGGAAGATCAGAAGGTGGCGAAACAGAATAACGCAGCGGCCAAGCAACAGGTGGAGCAGCGCCACCAGCAACAGACGCAGCAATTACAGCAAAAGCACCAGCAGCAGCAACAACAAATGCAGCAGAAGATGGCACCGCCATCCGGGCAGCAGCCGAAGCACTAGAGCTAGGTTGCGGACTAGATAAAGTTGCCGGTATCCGAATAAGTCACCAGGTAAGCGGTGACATGCGGGTACCGGCTTTTGTTCTGCACACGCTAGCGGCGGATAGGGATGCGTGACCGTCGTGGCGCCGTTCCGCTTCGGACGAGCCTGAGACAGGGAAACGGCAAAAACCTGTGCCGCATCACCCAGCCACTCTTGACCGCACGCTAAGTCTAGCGCGCTCCACTCCGACTTGCATACGGCGGTCGCCCAGGAAGCTGCCGCCTAAGGCGTTATGCGCAAAACTGTTGGGATGTACAGTAAAAACCCTAGAGTCAGTCTGCAAGCTTTCATGTAAAACCGCGTTGTTCGACCTGTGAATCCGTTGGGTCGCTTTCACGGCAAATGCTTATAACGGGATGTGATCTTACACTGCTCGAGGATGCCTGCGCCTTCCTTCCGCTATCCGGAACGGCATCGCCCGCATGTGCTGTCCTGGCATCGCCGTCACCGGACACAGCGAGCCGGGGCATTTTATTTCTACACGGAATCACTTCTCCATGCAGGAGATCACGATGAAAAGAAGCATGCGGGAATCGACGACGGCTGTAGTCAATCGCGGCGACCATGAGGGCGAAAATGCTGACGGCAATGCGATTCCTGGAAGGGAGTCCGCTGCGGCGGATTTGAGCGCCATCCTCGCCAGTTTGCAGACCATGCGCGATGGCGACTTCTCGGTGCGACTCCCGGGATCATGGACTGGTTTGGAAGGAAAGATTGCCGACACATTCAATGCGATTGTTGCCGCTAACCAGCAGATGGCGCACGAACTAAAGCGCGTTGGACAGGTGGTGGGGAAAGAAGGAAGAACCCGGGAACGCACCCGCTTTCATGAGGCCAGAGGCGCGTGGGGCGATATTGAGGTGTCGGTAAATACTCTGGTCGAGGACTTGCTCAGGCCAACCGCCGAAATGACGCGAGCGATCGCCGCCGTAGCGCAGGGAAATTTGACCCAGACCGTCCGCCTCGACGTCGATGGGCGTCCGTTGGAAGGCGAATTTCTCCGCTCTGCCAATATCGTCAACACCATGATTCAGCAACTGGGCGTCTTCACCGCTGAGGTAACGCGAGTAGCTAGAGAAGTAGGTACCGACGGCAAACTAGGCGGCCAGGCTCAAGTACCCGGAGTGGCCGGAACCTGGAAGGATCTGACGGATTCCGTGAACTCGATGGCCAGCAACCTGACTGGACAAGTACGTAATATCGCCGAGGTGGCAACGGCAGTAGCCAGCGGCGACCTCTCGCGCAAAATCACCGTCGATGTGCGCGGCGAAATTCTCCAGCTCAAAGAAGCGATCAACACGATGGTTGATCAGTTACGATCCTTCGCCTCCGAAGTAACCCGGGTTGCTCGCGAGGTAGGCACGGACGGCAAGTTAGGCGGTCAGGCGGTAGTGGTAGGGGTAGCCGGAACCTGGAAAGATTTGACTGACTCCGTCAATGCCATGGCCGGAAACCTGACAGCGCAGGTCCGCAACATTGCCGAGGTGACCACTGCCGTCGCCCGAGGAGACCTCTCCCGCAAAATCACGGTAGACGTAAAGGGCGAGATTCTAGAACTGAAAGACACCATTAACACGATGGTCGACCAGCTCAACGCCTTCGCTGGAGAAGTAACGCGCGTAGCCCGCGAGGTTGGCACGGAGGGCAAACTGGGAGGCCAGGCGCAAGTGCCCGGTGTGGGCGGCACCTGGAAAGACTTAACCGACAACGTTAACTTTATGGCCAGCAACCTCACAGGCCAAGTGAGAAACATCGCGGAAGTGGCTACAGCCATCGCGAACGGCGATCTCTCACGCAAAATCACGGTCGACGTGCGTGGGGAAATTCTGCAGCTGAAAGAAACGCTGAACACGATGGTTGATCAGCTCAACCGATTCGCCGGAGAAGTAACCCGCGTCGCCAGAGAGGTCGGCAGCGAAGGCCGACTCGGTGGCCAGGCGAACGTTCCGGGTGTTGCTGGAACCTGGAAAGATCTGACCGACTCCGTGAACTCTATGGCCGGAAACCTGACCGGTCAAGTCCGAAACATCGCCGAAGTGACGACCGCCGTGGCCCGAGGCGATCTGTCGCGCAAAATCACGGTCGACGTGAAAGGCGAGATTCTAGAACTGAAGAACACCATCAACACCATGCTCGACCAATTGAATGCCTTCGCTGGCGAAGTGACGCGCGTCGCCCGCGAAGTAGGTACGGAAGGAAAGCTGGGAGGCCAGGCGCAAGTACCCGGAGTAGCCGGTACCTGGAAGGACCTGACGGACAATGTGAACTTCATGGCCAGCAACCTTACCGGCCAGGTAAGAAACATCGCCGAAGTCTCGATGGCCGTGGCCCGAGGCGATTTGTCGCGCAAAATTACGGTCGACGTGCGCGGAGAGATTCTCGAACTCAAAGACACCATCAACACGATGGTCGACCAGTTACGGTCTTTCGCCTCTGAGGTAACACGCGTAGCCCGCGAAGTAGGCACCGACGGCAAACTCGGCGGACAGGCGCAGGTTCCGGGAGTAGGCGGCACATGGAAGGATCTCACCGACTCGGTCAACTCGATGGCCAGCAATCTCACGGGCCAGGTAAGAAACATCGCCGAAGTATCGACCGCGATTGCGAGCGGTGACCTCTCCAAGAAAATTACAGTCAACGTCAGCGGGGAAATCCTCTTGCTGAAGGAAACCATCAACACCATGGTCGATCAGCTCAACGCGTTCGCCGGAGAAGTAACGCGCGTAGCTCGGGAAGTCGGGACCGAAGGCCGCCTGGGAGGACAGGCCAACGTCCCCGGGGTAGCTGGTACGTGGAAGGATCTGACCGACTCCGTCAACTCGATGGCGGGTAATCTGACGGGTCAGGTGCGCAACATTGCCGAGGTGACCACTGCCGTGGCCCGAGGCGACCTATCGCGCAAGATCACGGTCGACGTGAAGGGCGAAATTCTGGAACTGAAGAACACTATCAACACGATGGTGGATCAGCTTAACGCCTTCGCCGGCGAAGTGACGCGCGTCGCTCGAGAAGTCGGCACCGATGGAAAGCTGGGCGGCCAGGCGCAAGTGCCGGGAGTGGCAGGTACGTGGAAAGATCTCACCGACAACGTCAACTTCATGGCCAGCAACCTAACCGGTCAGGTGCGTAATATCGCGGAAGTTGCGACCGCTATTGCGAATGGCGATCTCTCCAAGAAAATCACGGTGGACGTGCGCGGCGAAATCCTGCAGCTAAAAGAAACGCTGAACACGATGGTTGAGCAGTTACGCTCCTTCGCCGCCGAAGTAACCCGCGTGGCGCGTGAGGTCGGTAGCGAAGGCCGCCTCGGCGGACAGGCCAACGTCTCGGGAGTGGCAGGCACATGGAAGGATCTAACTGACTCGGTGAACGCAATGGCCGGTAACCTGACTGGCCAGGTACGAAATATCGCTGAGGTCACAACGGCCGTGGCTCGAGGCGACTTGTCGCGCAAGATCACGGTAGACGTGAAAGGCGAAATTCTCGAACTCAAGAACACTATCAACACGATGGTCGACCAACTCAATGCCTTCGCCGCCGAAGTCACCCGCGTAGCCCGCGAAGTCGGAACCGAAGGTAAGTTGGGAGGTCAAGCTCAGGTGCCGGGTGTAGCCGGTACGTGGAAGGATCTAACGGACAACGTGAACGTGATGGCCGCGAACCTGACGGAGCAGGTTCGCGGCATCGTGAAAGTCGTAACCGCAGTCGCGAACGGTGAACTCACCCAGAAACTGACCGTCAATGCCAAGGGAGAAGTTGCGGCCCTTGCCGAAACTATCAACAACATGACTGACACCCTGGCCACCTTCGCCGACCAGGTGACAACGGTAGCCCGCGAAGTGGGAGTAGAGGGGCGTCTAGGCGGACAAGCCAACGTTCCGGGAGCCGCGGGTACGTGGAAAGACTTGACCGGCAACGTTAACCTGTTGGCCGATAACCTGACCAATCAGGTGCGCGCCATCGCCGAAGTTGCCACTGCAGTTACGAAGGGCGATCTAACTCGATCCATTCAGGTAGAAGCCAGCGGCGAAGTGGCGGAGTTGAAAGACAACATCAACACAATGATCGATAACCTCCGTCTGACGACCGATCGCAATACCGAACAGGATTGGCTGAAGACGAACCTCGCGCGCTTCACGGGCATGTTGCAGGGACAACGCGATCTCGCGACCGTAGGGCGGCTGCTCTTGTCGGAGCTCGCACCCCTGGTCAGCGCGCAACAAGGCGTCATCTACCAGATGGGCACGGAAGAATCCGCTGAAATGGTTCTTCTCTCCGCCTTTGCCGGCGACGGTGAAGACGGGCACCTGCGGCGCTTGCAGATAGGGGAGGGCTTAGTAGGGCAATGCGCGGCAGAAAAACGCCGCATGTTGATTTCCGACCTGCCGCCAAACACGATTTCTATTCGCTCGGGATTGTTTGAAGCAGTCCCGCGAAACGTGATCGTGCTCCCTGTGCTCTTCGAAGATCGCGTGAAAGCAGTTATTGAGCTGGCGTCCTTGGGCAACTTTACAACCTCGCATCTGGCGTTTCTCGAGCAGCTGACAGCCAGCATCGGCATCGTGCTCAACAGTATTGAAGCGACGATGCAGACGGAAGGGTTGCTGAAGCAGTCGCAGCAATTGGCCACCGAACTCCAGATGCAGCAGAAGGAGTTACAACAGACCAACGAACAGTTAGCACAAAAAGCGCAGCAGCTAGCCGAACAGAATGTGGAAGTCGAGCGGAAGAATCAGGAAATCGAGCAAGCCCGTCGCGCGCTCGAAGAAAAAGCTAAAGAACTGGCTCTCACGTCAAAGTATAAGTCGGAATTCCTGGCGAATATGTCGCATGAGTTACGTACGCCGCTGAACAGTATTCTGGTTCTGGGCCAGCAACTCAGCGATAACCCGGACGGCAACCTCACTCCGAAACAAGTCGAGTTCTCTCGTACAATCCACGGGGCCGGAACCGATTTACTCAACCTGATCACCGATATTCTTGATCTATCGAAAATCGAATCCGGGACAGTATCGGTGGAGGCCGAGGAAGTGTTCTTTGCCAGCCTGCTGGATACTGTGGAACGTCCGTTCAAGCACGAGGCCGAGAACCGGCATCTCAGTTTTGAGGTGCAAACCGATCCGTATCTCGCGCGCAGCGTAGTCACCGACTCGAAGCGTTTGCAGCAGGTACTGAAGAACCTTTTGTCGAACGCCTTCAAATTTACCGAACTGGGAGGCGTTCGTTTGTCGGTGTCGGTAGCTAAGCGTGGATGGACGGAAGATCACCCGATTCTTTCGAAAGCCGCGACCGTCGTTGCCTTTGAGGTGACCGATACCGGCATCGGTATTCCCTATGACAAGCAACGGATCATCTTCGAGGCCTTCCAACAGGCAGATGCAGGCACCAGCCGCAAGTACGGTGGAACGGGACTCGGGTTGGCGATCAGCCGCGAATTGGCCAGCCTGCTGGGCGGGGAGATCCAGTTGCGCAGCGTGCCGGGCAAGGGCAGCACTTTTACGCTCTACCTGCCCCAAACTTATGTGGGACCTTCGAGTGCTTTGACGAGCGAGAGAAAGTATCCAAGCGACGCCCCGATCTCGCAGTTGTCGGTCGCCACTATCGTTGAACATCCTGTGGAGAAAATTCCTGACGATCGGGATAACCTGCAACCGGACGATGCCATCCTGCTGATCGTCGAAGACGATCCTCACTATGCGCGCGTGTTGCTCGATCTTTCCCGCGACATGGGATTCAAGGTTTTGGTGGCCTTGCGCGGCGCCGAAGCCCTTGCTGTTGCGCACGAATATCATCCGACCGCCGTGTCGCTGGATGTTTTTCTCCCCGATATGTTGGGCTGGACCGTACTGAACCACTTAAAGCAGGACCCCGCCACCCGCCACATCCCCGTGCAGATGTTGACTCTCGACGAAGATCGGCATCACGGCCTCGCCCGCGGTGCTTTTGCCTTTGTTACCAAGCCAACGACACCTGAAGGTTTGGAGGCAGCGTTGAGTCGTATCAAGGAGTATTCCACTCCGACGAGACAGAAGCGGCTATTGGTGGTGGAAGATAATCCGGCCGAGCAACTTAGTATCAAGGAATTGGTCGGCTACGACGACCTCGACGTCACGGTCGTAGCCAGTGGCGAAGAGGCCGTCCAGGCCGTCAACGAGCAATCCTTCGACTGCGTCGTTCTGGATCTTCGCCTCCCCGACATTTCTGGCTTCGAGGTGTTAGAGCGCTTCCGAGATACGCCGTCCCTCGGCGACTTACCGGTGGTCGTTTTTACCGGCAAAGAACTCTCGCCGGAAGAGGATGCGCGTTTGCATGTTCTGGCCCGGAGCGTAGTGGTTAAGGGAGTTGAATCGCCCGAGCGCCTGCTGGACGAGACCGCGTTGTTCCTGCATCGTGTCGTCGGCGACCTTCCGGAAGAAAAGCAGAGAATGCTCGACCGGTTGCATCGCTCTGACGATGCCCTGGTCGGCAAGAAGGTGCTGGTGGTGGATGATGATGTCCGCAACATATTCGCTCTGAGCAGCGTCATCGAACGCCGCGGCATGGACGTGATCACTGCGGGCACGGGCCGGGAGGCGATTGCCAAACTGGAATCGACTCCCGACGTAGCCATCGTTTTAATGGACATCATGATGCCGGAGATGGACGGTTACGAAACGATGCGTGTAATTCGGCAGAATGCTTCGTTCCAGCGTCTTCCAATCATTGCTTTGACAGCGAAGGCCATGAAGGGGGATCGCGAGAAGTGTCTGGAAGCCGGCGCTTCCGAATACCTGGCGAAGCCCGTCAACACCGAGCAACTTTTGTCGTCGTTGCGCATGTGGCTTCACCGGTAGCGTACTCGCCACCGGTGGCCGCGGAGAAAATGATGAGGTTAGACGAGAAGGTCAATATCCTGATGGTGGACGACCAGGCGGCGAAGCTCCTCAGCTATGAGGTTATGCTCGCCGAACTGGGGGAGACCCTGATCAAAGCTACCTCGGCGAAGCAGGCGCTCGAAATTCTGCTGAGGACCGATGTAGCGGTGGTGCTGATGGATGTAAGCATGCCGGAGCTGGATGGATTTGAATTGGCGTCCATGATTCGCCAGCATCCGCGCTTTCAAAGAACCGCGATCATTTTCATCTCTGCGGTGCATTTGACAGACCTCGACCGTCTGAAGGGGTACGAACATGGAGCTGTTGATTACATTTCGGTTCCGGTAGTGCAGGAGCTCCTGCGCGCGAAAGTCAGGGTGTTTTCCGAGCTGCATCGCAAAACGAGGCAACTGGAGGAGCTAAACCGCGATTTGGAACGTCGCGTACTGGATCGTACAGAGGAATTAGCGGCGAAAGCGGAGCTCCTATCGCAACTGAATACCACGCTGCGCAGCAAGAACCAGGAACTCGATGCGATTGTGAGCACTGCGCCAGACGTCATCTTCAGCAGCCAGGGAGATGGACATTACGACTATGTGAGTGACAGGTTTTACGGATATACGGGAGCTCCGGAAGATCCAGGAAAGAAGGTAAGTTGGCTGGACTATGTGCATCCTGAAGACGTGGAGCGCAGTAAGGCAAGTTGGATGCAATCCCTGCGGCAGGGTCAACGTTACGAAGCGGAGTATCGGATGCGCTCCAAAGATGGCGTCTACCGCTGGTTTCGATCCCGGGCGATCCCGATTCTGGATCCACAGGGGAAGATCATGAAGTGGTACGGAACCTGTTCCGATATTCACGACAGCAAACTCCTCGAACAATCGATCCGAGACAACGCAATCGAGTTGGAAAAGATCGTGGATAAACGCACCGACGAACTGCGGCGACTCTCTGTGCGGCTGATGTCGGCACAGGATCAAGAGCGCCGGCGTATTGCGCGGGATTTACACGATGGACTGGGGCAGGAGCTTGCCGTCGCGAAGATGATCTTGGACAAGATGCTTCTGCAGAGAATACCGCCAGCACAAGAAGAGTGCACGCAAGCGAGCGGTATTATCGATCGTGCAATTCAGCAGGTTCGCACGATGTCTCACCTCCTTCATCCACCGCTGCTCGACGAGGTGGGATTGCTGTCTGCCCTCGCCTGGTATACGGAGGGAATCACGAAGCGAAGTGGAATCGAAGCATTCCTGGACGTTCAGCCACCCGACTTCCCGCGCCTGGCGCCGGAGGTCGAAACGGCGGTGTTTCGCATTGTTCAGGAGGCTTTGACGAATGTCTTTCGTCATTCGGAAGCGCACAAGGTATGGATTACCCTTCGACAAAGGGAAGGACTGATCGTTGTGTCGGTAATGGACGACGGGAAAGGCATTGACGAGCGCGTAGCCGAAATGCGCCCGGAAAAAGTGGGAGTCGGAATCGGAGGCATGAAGCAGCGAGCCCGGGAGTTTGGCGGAGAACTGAAGCTGACGAATGCCGATCCAGGAACTTTGCTTGAACTCATGATACCGTGCCCGACGTTGCGAGAAACCAGCGCTATTCTGAACGAGTGCACGTGAACACGTTTGTTTGTCCCGCAACGCTATCACTCTCTCTTTTCGCCAATCATGTGAACCCGGTACATTCCGCAAGAAATTCCGCCCCCGGCTCCGCTTCTTGGAGCCATTCGGCATGCTGAGTTTGTAAACAGCTGCGGCCTTTCGCGCATCGATCATGTGGTCGAGAACCGCATTAGCTCAGGAGCGTCATGCCAAGCCCATGAAGAGTTAGAAGCACGATTCGTCGACACAACGTAAACCCACTGCAAGAGGTTCGCTTGTTCCGAAATAAATTCTCGCCTATCAAACACATTCCACGAGTACAGCAAGTTCCACAAGTGGGTACAGGAGCAGCCTGATGGGATCGCCGATAGAGCTTCGATATTCTCTGTTTCGTAACCTGCATCTTCGAGACGCAAAGATGCAGATCCGGCAGCGTTTTGATCAAGGAGAACCACAGTGACCACTCTTGTTATTTCCGCGACAACCAATCTGCCAACAGTCAGTGTCCTTCCGGCAAAAGGAGAGACTGAGCGAACTGACTCCGAGCCCGCTTTGATCCAGCGTGCACAGCAAGGCGACCAAGAAGCTTTCGCCACTCTCTACCAGATGCACAAGAAGCGTGTGTTTTCGGTTTGTCTGCAAATGACGAAAGATGTAGCGGACGCCGAGGACCTGACACAAGAGGCGTTTTTGCAGGTGTTTCGGAGTGTCCGCTTTTTCCGTGGAGATTCGGCATTTTCGACCTGGCTTTATCGTATCGCTGTCAACACCGTGCTCATGAAACTGAGGCGCCGGAAGTCTCCGCCTCTGCTGTCTTTGGACGAACCGGTATCGGCAGAGTCGCCATCGCTGAAGCGGGATATCGGCAGAGCCGACCCGAGTCTCAGCGGAGTGGTCGATCGCATCGCTTTGCGCCGGGCGGTTGAAGAGTTGCCCGCCGGATGCAGGCAGATTTTCGATCTGCACGAAGTAGAGGGTTATCAACACCATGAGATCGCCCAGCGCCTGCGATGCTCCATCGGGAATTCGAAATCACAACTGCATAAAGCGAAGATGAAGATGCGCGCTGTGCTCTTCCCGAAGAAGAAAATTACACGAGCGTCGAAGTCGAGCGGGACCATAGCTCAATCGGAAGAATCTCTAAGCGAAGGCGCTATGGCGGAACTGTTGCGGCCGTTGAGCGCAAGCTAGTAAAGCTTTTGCGGGGCAAAGACTGAACAAGCGGCGATCAATGCTGCGCGCTTCGGTAACAAATCGGTCTCCTTTAAAAAGAAAGTTTCTACGGATACCAATTCTTCCGCAAGCTCTAGGCCCGGGATTTCGTAGCGAAAAGTAAGTTCGCATCATCGGTTGAGACACGCTGCTTCTCGGGTGTTCACAGTATTGCTGGGGTTGACCACAACTCCTATTGTTCACCAATAAGTAATAAACCTAATGTCGAAAAAGCTGTGAATGTGTTGGGAAAGGAACGGAAAAGGAGAGCTGGGTGGTTCGTATTTTCGTAGCAGATGATAACCCGGCTGTTCGACATTACCTCCGCAGCCTCCTGGAGCTGCAAGGCTCGTGGCGAGTGTGCGGAGAAGCCAGAACCGGTGGCGAAGCGCTGGAACGAGTCATGGAAAACCCTCCTGATGTAATCTTGCTGGATTTCCAGATGCCAGACTTGAACGGGATCGACGTTGCCAGAGAGATTGGGCAGAAATTTCCCGATATTCCCATACTGATGGTTACTATTCATGTTTCAAAACAGTTGGCTGCTGAGGCTCAGAAGGTTGGGATCCGCGGTGTCTGTCTAAAATCCGATGTTGGGTCTATTGTCGGGGCGGTGGACGCGGTTCTTCATCAGAAGACCTATTTTCCGCAAGAAAGCTCATCGCCCAGATAGGCATCCGGGGATATGCATGGCATACAGGAATCCCTGTATTCGGGTCGGGTAGGGGGCATGGTAGCCTTTCTATGCTCTACTCGAAGAGTGACCTCACTCGGAGTCTGTGGACGTGCGGCTAAACTGACGCCTGTTAGCGCCGACGTTCTGTTTAAGGACGACTGGACGGAGTTGTTGGTGAAATTTATGGCAGTCCGCATTTTGTTGGTGGATGATCATCCCGTGGTGCGGCAGGGGCTAAAAACTTTGTTGGAAGGACGACCGGAGTTGCACGTTGTTGGCGAGGCGTCGGACGGGATTGAAGCTCTGGAAAAGGTGGTGGATCTACAGCCGGATGTAGTGGTACTAGATGTGACGATGCCAAGGATGAACGGGATCGAGGCCTGCCGGTTGATTCAACAGAAGGCGCCGGGGCGAGAAGTTCTGTTCGTTACGCAACATGACTCTCCGCAGATGATGCGAGAAGCACTGACAGCGGGGGCCAGGGGATACGTCGTAAAGTCCAACTTGGCCCGCGATCTAGTGGAGGCGGTTGAAACAGTGAGCCAGCACCGCGAGTTCACTGCCTTGGCACGAAGTTCACGCAACGAGTCTTGAAGGATCGGGCCATTAGCAAATCGAAGGTTCCATAGAGTCTGCGGGTAGGGGGTCTGCTATGAAATTACGCATTTTGTTAGTGGATGATCACGAAATCGTTCGCCGGGGCTTGTGTGCTCTTCTCCAGAAGCATGAGGGATGGGAAGTGTGTGGCGAGGCATCGGACGGCCGCGAAGCGATTGAAATGGCGAAGCAGTTGAAACCGGATGTTGTGATCCTGGACATCGGTATGCCCTACCTGAACGGTCTCGACGCCACACGTCAACTCCTGCAGCATGATCCGCAATTCAAGATCATCGTCCTGACCATCACCGATGCCGATCAGGTCATCCGTGAGGCCCTTGACGCCGGCGCCCGCGGATTTGTGCTTAAGTCCGACGCCGCCCGCGATCTCGTGTCCGCGGTCGAAGCGTTGCAAAGCAAACGCATGTTCTTTACTCCTCGGGTGAACGATCTCGTATTGCGGGGGTTTCTCGACAAGGGGCATGCCATATCCCGAAACGAGCCGCCGAGTTTGCCGGTCCTCACGGCGCGAGAGCGCGAAGTCACCCAACTTTTGGCGGAAGGTAAGAGTTCGAAGGAAGTGGCGTCACTGCTCAACTTGAGCACAAAAACTGTGGAAACGCATCGTAGCAATATAATGCGCAAACTCAGTCTGCATTCCATTCGCGATCTGGTTGTTTATGCTATCAAGAACAACATAATCCAGATTCAGATGCCGCCCCAACCCAGCAGCACGACCGAGTCGACCGTGGCGTGATCGGGCGCAATGTGTGACGTTTCAGCTTTTTCTAACGCGCGCACTTTGCACGTCCGAGGATTTTCCTCCAGATGACTGTCCTGCATAAGAGAATCCACTTCTGGTGGTAACCGAGAGCCTGCCATAACCAGACCTGTGAGCCTCTACACCTTGCGACAATCAAGATTGAGAGCGGGCGGAACCAATGGGAAGGGGCGGGGCGCAGCGCAGCGAATTTTCTCCATCTGACAAAAAAGAAGTCCCGGCCCGCGGGTCGAGACTTTTGAGCAACTCTCAATAAAGGTTAGGAAGCGCGACGCTGACGGTTTGGTTCCTGTCCCTCGTCGTTGTCACCCTGGCCCTGGCCGCCCTTTTTTTGCGGCTGACCGGACTGCTGCTGACCCGACTGCCCACCATGTTGGCCCTGCCCAGGTTGGCCAGTCTGGCCTTGGCCCGGCTGTCCAGACTGGTGCTGCCCTTGTCCCGATTGGCCGCTCTGCTGGCCTTTCTTTTCCGTATCGTCTGCCATTGGAACTTCCTCCTAGCAAGGCACGAGCCGCCCCGCGCCTTGAGAATTTATGAACATCTTCATATTTGGTTGCGGGCTGAGAAGGTAGGGTTGGGAAGATGGTGGTTCTTTTTTGGGTCACCTACATGGATTCACTGATCACGGCACTACCGGGCGGCCTTCCGCACGGGAAGTTGGTCTTCGAAATTGCACTTAGACTCGGCTGCCTCGCCTGCCAATGTGTGTGACAAGAGAAATCACAAACAACACTAAGAAAATGACGAACAGCACCTTGGCGATTCCCGCCGCAGCTACTGCGACGCCCGTGAAACCAAAGACCGCGGCAATCAGTGCAACGACGAGAAACGTTATAGCCCAGTTCAGCATGGTGACCCTCCGAAGTGATTTACTGGATGGAGGATAGGGAAATGCA
Organism: uncultured Acidobacteriaceae bacterium; assembly: GCA_963696275.1. Taxonomy (GTDB): domain Bacteria; phylum Acidobacteriota; class Terriglobia; order Terriglobales; family Acidobacteriaceae; genus Acidiflorens. Next base: position 144,183 of record CAVOJQ010000005.1, read on the forward strand.
GGCACGCGGCAAATACCTCTGAAGCTGTATCTTGGAATCCTGATTACCCGATCCGTTGAAGGGAACGGGCGGGCGCGCACACTTCCGGGCAAGAGCGCCTGCCGATACAGCCGACTCACTTGCTGGCCTATTGCAAAATCACTTGCATTTCACCATGCTTATCGAAGTCAATATGTAGCACGTTTTCTTTCCCGATGGTCAGGTCACCAGCCACTTCTGCTGACTTTTCAGAGGCTGGCGAATTGGCAGTTGCAGCGGACGTCACCTCCACCCGGAGATGATGTTTTCCTGATGGCACCTGAACCGCATGGAACTCATGTTCCTCCCGATGGTGGAACACGACCAGATGTTTCTTATCCGCTCCTTGCAGCAGGTGCGTGTAGCTGAGTTGATCATCCACCCAAATTGACAATCGGGCCTCCGAAAATTTGTAATCCACTTCGATTTCCAGGGTTGTTACAGGAACTCCGGCAGCGGATGCTGCCGAGGACGACTTAGACTTTGCAGTCGTCGCCAGCTTAGCGTCGGAGTCATTTCTTGCTGTGGAAACCGTTTTCGACGACCGTTTGCCGTTGACGGTTGGCGACCCGGCAGCGGGCGAATGCACCGGTTGCGGGGTGGCAGAGTTTGAAGCCGTCGGTAGTGAGCTTGGAACGGACCTGTCAGCGTTGGCGGTCGTCGCTGCCGGCACGACTTTGTCTGGGGCTGAACCTGCAACGGTTCCAAGCGGCGGAGGAACGGCGGTTCTCGGCCACACTCCCCTCGAAAAAAACGATAGGTCCCAGAGGCCAAGTAGTAAGAAGCCAGCGACGAGCAGAGCACCCGTGCGAGACTTCCACCGGATTGTTTGTTTAAGAATCTGGAATGGGTCGGCACGCAAGGACCCCTCGGTCAGGGCGCGATGAGGTGTCGCAACTCCCACGGACCCTGGACTTGAAGACTGAATTACGTTCTGCGTGGCGCTTCTGAGCGAACCCGGTTTTCGTGACAGATCGCGCGCCGCATGCTCCTCCTGTAGATGTTGAAGGTCCAACACCATGTCCATCCCACGCTGATAGCGTTCAACGGGATTTTTGGCCATCGCACGGGCGATGATGGGATCAAGTCCCGCCGGTAAATCGGCATCGAGCACGGTCGCGGGAACCGGGTCTCGGTGGACCACTCTGTAGGAGATGGTGATAACGCTGTTACCTTGAAAAGGTCGAAAGCCTGTCAGAGTCGTATAAAGGATGACACCCAGCGAAAAAAGATCGGATCTGCCATCTACCGGTTCGCCATTTAATTGTTCCGGCGACATGTAGGCTGGCGTTCCGACGGCGCGTCCTGGCAAGGTTTGATTGGAGAGGTTCAGTTTAGCGACTCCGAAGTCGGCAATCTTGGCATGCCCGTCCTCAGTCAAAACGATATTCTCAGGTTTAAGATCCCGGTGAACCACGCCTTGGGTGTGGGCGTAATCGAGGGCTTCCGCCAATTCGAGCGCAATTTGTAGAGCTTTCTCCACCGGAAGTTTGCGATCGTCTTGCAGAGTTAGCAACTTGTCGAGCGATTGCCCGCCGACAAACTCCATTACGATGTATGGGGTGCGGCTTTCCGACTCCTGGCCGACATCGAAGATGGTCACAATTCCGGGATGGGAGAGGCGGCCGGCGGCTTGAGCCTCGCGAATGAAGCGCTCGCGAAAGTCGCGTTCGTCATCCGGCGCCTGGCCAGCCAGGGAAATGGTCTTGACCGCGACAACGCGATCGATGTGCGGATCGCGCGCTTTATAGACAATACCCATCGCGCCGCGGCCCAATTCAGACAGGATCTCGTAGCGTCCAAAGCGCTCGTTCCCGCGGTCATCCAATGGATTCCTCCGTCCCGCGGAAGAGTGTTGTGGCCTATGTATTCTCTCTTGCATGGCGCCCACGTCCAAGTTACCGACGTGTCCGCTGCGGGGCGTCTGGAGGGGGAAAACCGGGGTCCAGAGGTTGGTTTGCACCTTCTGGCGCTGCGCTACCAGATTGTAAGGATCGGCCTACGGCGTCCCACCGATGGGCTCATTCCAGCGGTCAAGGCAGACTCAGTTGAGCTTGGATTCGTTGAAAGCGCGAGCGCCCGCACTGAAAAAGGGATCAGAAATTCCAGCGCAGGACGCTTCAAGATGACGACACTCCACAGTTCTCCCAGATGAACGATTTAGCCCGCCTTTCGTTTGACTGTCGTGCGAAACTGTCCCTTAGCGCCCGACGGATAGATAGACGGACTTCCGGTGGAAGAAGCGGCGGCCTTTGGCGCTTAGGCACCGAGCGACCGGTCAACTCATTGAAATCCAGCAACTTGCCAGAACGGCCAACAAGAACTTCTGAAACGATCCCTAATTCTCAAGAGAGTACCAAGAACACTGGATTTCGGGCGATTGGAAGGTGTGATTTTGAATCCTGGGGAGTGCATTTCCGGACAGCTGATCCCGTCGGTGTTCCGCTTACGAACATTTACTTTCTGTTACCGATTCTTTACCTCACCAGCCGCCAAAAGATGTTTCGATCAACAGGGGGACGCGATGGAGTACGGCTGGGGTCGCGGGATCTGAAAGAGCGGCTTTGCTTGCTCGCGTGGGATGCTCGGAGGGAAATCATCGGATCGGCGAAGTCCAGGCGCAGATTCAACTAATTCGGGCCGCCATCAGCGATCGGAAAAAGAGCAACGGATGGCAACCGAATAGCGTCAAATCATGGATAAATTAAGGGCTCGAACAGCGCGAAGATTCTGCGATCGACTTCTCCCCAGGGGTCTTTTTTACGACATTGGTCTGGAGCACGATCAGTTCAGTCCTGCTGTGCATGGAGGGCTATCCGATGCCGGCCGCCGGTCCATGCTGCCCGGCTAGCATTAAACATCAATTTCAGGTGGCGGATTTATGCCGAGGTTCCGTCGTGCGCATATCCCGCAGGTAGCGATGTCAGGCTAAACTGGTAAGATTCGAAATCCTAGAGGTTGGTTAAAACGCCGCTTAAGCAGGCTAGAAAGCTATACAACTAAATGCCAGAAGATCGGATGGAAAATAAACCTCCCGCTTCGCCTATCGATTCCTCGCACCAACTGCCGCCCGGGAGTCAGGCCGACAAGCCCCACCGGGCCAGGTGGCAACGGCCATTGGTGTGGGTCGCTGTCCTGCTGATTTTTGGGATTGTTTTTTGGCTCGTGGTGCGTCACCACGACGACAGCCAGAGCGCTGCTACATCTCGGCGCAGTTTCGGCGGTCCGGTCGCCATTACAACCGCCACTGCACAGAAGGGAAGCATCGGGGTGTACCTGGATGCGATTGGCACCGTCACTCCAGTCTATACCGACTCGATTACCAGCCAGGTCACCGGGTTGGTGAGTGAGGTCCATTACAAGGAAGGCGAACTGGTTCGGAAGGGACAACCTTTGATCCAGATCGATCCGCGCCCTTTTGAAGCGCAGCTCATGCAAGCTGAAGGAACACTCGAACGCGATACCTATGTACTCGAACAAGCCAATATGGACCTGCAGCGTTATCGCGAGGCGTGGGCGAAGAACGGCATTCCGAAACAAACCCTCGACGATCAGGAAAAGATCGTGCTTCAGGACCAGGGCACAGTGAAACTCGACGAGGGCACAGTGCAGTATGACAAAGTACAAGTCGCCTTCTGCCACATCACTGCGCCGATTAATGGTCGGGTTGGACTGCGATTAGTGGATCCGGGCAACGTGGTCCAGGGGAATAGCACCAACGCTTTGGTCGTGATCACCCAATTGCAGCCGATTACCGTGATTTTTACCGTTGCTGAAGATAGCTTGTCGCAAGTTCAAGCGCAACCCAGGCAAGGACAAAATCTGGTGGTGGAGGCTTACGACCGAACCCAACAAACAAAGATCGCATCAGGAAAACTCCTGACCTTCGACAACCAGATCGATACCACGACTGGCACTGTCAAGATGCGAGCAGTCTTCGACAACAAAGACAATTCGCTTTTCCCCAACCAGTTCATCAATACGAGATTGCGGGTGAAAACGCTCGATGGTGTGACGCTGATTCCGACGTCCGTGATTCAGCATAACGGTCAAACCGCTTTCGTTTACCTGATCCAGAACGACACAGCTCAAATCCGCAACATCAAGGCAGGAATAACAGATGCCGGCAACACCGCCGTCGAAGGCATCAATCCCGGGGATATTGTTGCCAACAGCAGCTTCGAGAAACTGCAAAACAATTCGAAGGTTGTAGTTTCCAAGCAGCCTGCTTCGAGTTCCAACACCCAGGGTTCGGCGCCGTGAGTCCGTCGCGACCATTCATTCTGCGGCCTGTCGCGACTTCGCTGCTGATGGCTGCGATCCTGCTCGCCGGCATTGTGGCCTACACCCAATTGCCGGTCTCAGCTCTGCCCGAGGTCGATTACCCGACCATCCAGGTTGTTACCTTCTATCCGGGCGCGAGTCCGCTTGTCATGGCGACGACCGTGACTGCGCCGCTGGAGCGCCAGTTTGGCCAGCTTCAAGGTCTGAGCCAGATGACCTCTACCAGTTCGGGGGGTACGTCGGTCATTGTGCTGCAGTTCAATCTCAGCCTCAATATCGATGTCGCCGAGGAAGAAGTGCAGTCGGCGATCAATGCGTCGCAGAGTTACCTCCCCGCCAATTTGCCGGCGCCTCCGGTCTACAGCAAAACGAACCCCGCGGACGCTCCGGTTCTTACACTGGCGATCACTTCAGATTCCGTACCCCTTTCGCAGGTCGAAGACCTGGTCGATACGCGGCTGGCTCCGAAACTGTCGCAACTCAATGGAGTCGGTCTGGTCAGCATCAGCGGAGGTCAGAAGCCGGCAGTGCGCATTCGCGCCAACCCGGTGGCGCTCTCGTCGTATGGCATCAATCTCGAGGACCTGCGCACTGCCCTTACCCAAGCCAGCGTGAATGCGGCTAAGGGCAATTTCGACGGACCACGGCAGAACTACCAGATCGACTCGAACGACCAGCTGATCAGCAGCAACGACTATCGCAGCGTTGTGGTCGCGTACCGTAATGGCGCGCCCGTGATGCTCACCGATGTAGCCGAGGTCATCGATGGCATCGAGAATACGAAGCAAGCGGCATGGATGAATCAGACACCGGCTGTCATTCTTAACGTTCAACGACAGCCGGGCGCGAATACCATCAGCGTGGTCAAGAGCATTAAGAAGCTGTTGCCGCAACTCGAAACCAATCTTCCCGCGTCGGTGCAAGTGACGACGCTCACGGATCTGACAACCGCGATCCAGGCCTCGGTGGATGACGTCGAGTTCGAGCTGATGCTGACCGTCGCGCTCGTCGTGATGGTTATCTTCCTGTTTCTGAGAAGTCTCTACGCCACCATTATTCCCAGCGTGGCCGTGCCGTTATCGCTGGTCGGAACCTTCGCCGCGATGTACGCGCTGGGCTACAGCCTGGATAACCTCTCTCTGATGGCGCTTACCATCTCCACCGGATTTGTGGTGGACGATGCCATTGTGATGATCGAAAACATATCGCGCTACATCGAAGAGGGTGAACGGCCGATGGACGCGGCTCTCAAGGGAGCGGAACAGATCGGCTTTACGATCGTGTCGTTAACCGTTTCGCTGATTGCCGTCTTGATTCCCCTTCTGTTTATGGGTGACGTGGTGGGACGCCTTTTCCGCGAGTTTGCTGTAACGCTGGCGGTCACGATCGTCATCTCGGCGGTGGTGTCCCTCACGTTGACTCCGATGATGGCGGCGCGTATCTTGCGGCACGAGCCCAGGGAACAACAGGGACGCATTTACCGTTGGTCAGAGACCGTTTTCGAACGAATGATCGCTTTCTACGGGCGAACGTTGAAGAAAGTTCTGGAGTATCAAACCATCACGCTTTTGGTGGCTGTCGGAACGCTGGTGCTCACCATCATTCTTTACATCGTGATTCCCAAGGGCTTTTTCCCAGTGCAGGATACTGGAGTTATCCAGGGAATTTCGCAGGCACCCGAGACCATCGCCTTTGATGCTATGGCGCAAAAGCAGCAGGAACTCGCCAAGGTCATTCTCGCGGATCCCGCAGTCCAAAGCCTTTCTTCTTTTATCGGCGCCGACGGCACGAATACCACTCTCAACAGCGGCCGCATGTCGATCAACTTAAAGCCGCTCGCCGATCGCAACCGCACCAGCGCTTCAGATGTTATCCGCAGGCTGCAGTCAAATTTGCAGAAAGTGCAGGGCATCGCTCTGTTTATGCAGCCGGTGCAGAACATTACGGTCGATGATCGCGTCAGCCGCACTCAATATCAATACACGCTCGAAGATCCTGACGCCAATGAACTGAATGAATGGACGAATCGTTTCGTCGCAAAGCTGAAATCCTTGCCGCAGCTGGAAGATGTCGCGACCGACCAGCAAACCGGCGGTCTAGCGGTCTCGCTGATCATCGACCGAGTCACCGCTTCCCGGCTCGGCATTGCGCCTTCAACCATCGATAACACGTTGTATGACGCCTTCGGACAGCGTCAGATCAATACGATGTACACCCAACTGAATCAGTACCATGTGATCCTGGAAGCTCAGCCGCAGTTCCAGTTGGACCCAAAAACGCTCGACCATCTCTATATCAAGTCCGACACGTCGCAGGGCACTTCCGGACCGGGGGCTTCGACGTCTTTTTCAGCTACCGGGTCCTCTTCCGCCGGATCCAATGCTCTTACATCTTCCGTGCTCTACACACCCTCTTCCGGAGCGCTGAATGCTCCTGCCAATGCATTGTCGCCGGCGAGCAATGCATCCAATTCGGGAACAAATTCATCTCTCAACACGGTCACCAGTTCGTCGACAAATAACGCGGTACCGCTCGGTGCGTTCACTCACTACCAGCGTACGACTGAGGCGCTTTCGATCAACCATCAGGGACAGTTCCCGGCCGTTACCGTGTCCTTCAACCTCACTCCCAACGCTGCCCTGGGGAGCGCCATCACCGCCATCGACAAAGTGCAGAAAGACCTGAACATGCCGCCAAGTTTGCAGGCGGATTTCCAGGGCACGGCAGCATCATTCAAGAACTCGTTGTCGAATGAAGCACTGCTGATTCTTGCCGCGCTGGTCACGGTGTACATCGTTTTGGGCGTGCTTTATGAAAGCTTCATTCATCCCGTCACCATTCTTTCCACTTTGCCTTCCGCCGGAGTAGGCGCGCTGCTGGCGCTCATGCTGTTCCGCCAGGATCTGAGCGTGGTCGCAATTATCGGCATCATATTGCTGATCGGAATTGTGAAGAAAAACGGGATCATGATGGTCGACTTCGCTCTGGAAGCGGAGCGTGAGCACGGCAAGAACGCGACGGATGCAATCTATGAGGCCAGCCTGCTGCGCTTCCGTCCGATCATGATGACGACCATGGCAGCACTGCTTGGCGGCATTCCGCTGGCGTTTGGGAGAGGCATCGGCTCGGAGATCCGCCGACCTTTGGGTATCGCCATGGTAGGCGGCTTGCTGTTGAGCCAGGCGCTCACCCTTTACACCACGCCGGTTATTTACATTTTCTTTGACGCCCTGGGGGAAAGATTTGCGCGCTTCCGCTCCCACTCTCGATCGGATGAGACCTCGGGCGGCGGGGAGCCACCTGCGGAGCCGGCATGAACCCTTCGGGTCTTTTCATACGCCGGCCGGTGGCGACGACATTGGTCACCATCGCGATTGCGTTGGCGGGAGCAATCGCTTTTACTGTTCTGCCTGTTTCGCCTCTGCCCCAGGTCGACTTCCCCACCATTTCGGTCGGCGCCTCGTTGCCCGGAGCGAGCGCCCAGATCATGGCATCTTCCGTCGCCACTCCGCTGGAGCGGCAGTTTGGTCACATCGCCGGTGTGTCGGAGATGACCTCCTCTAGTTCACTCGGCACGACCTCCATCACTATTCAATTTGATCTGAGCCGCAATATTGATGGCGCTGCACGCGATGTCGAAGCGGCAATCAGCGCGGCCCGCACCTATTTGCCGGCCAATCTTCCTGGTAATCCCACGTATCGCAAGGTGAATCCCGCCGATGCTCCGATCATGATCATTGGCCTCACCTCGAACAAGTTTGATACCGGCAAGTTGTATGACGTGGCTTCGACCGTGATGTCGCAGAGGCTTTCCCAAATTAATGGAGTAGGGCAGGTATCAGTCGGTGGAAGTTCGCTGCCTTCGGTGCGAGTCGACGTCAACCCAACTCAGCTCAACCAGTACGGGCTGACCATAGCCAATGTGCAAGCGGTCTTGAGCACTCAGAACGCCGATTTGGCAAAAGGACAGATATCCGACGGTTTCACGACGGCAGACATTATAGCCAACGATCAGATCTCAACGGCAGACGATTACAAACCTATCGTCATTGGCTATAACAACGGGGCAGCAGTCCGGCTCTCGGACGTGGCCGATGTCACTGATTCCGTCTCGAATATCCGTTCCGCTGGTTTTCTCAACGGAATACCTGCGGTGATGATGATCATCTTTCGGCAGCCGGGCGCGAATATCATCCAGACGGTCGAGAATATACGCAGCGAACTGCCATTTCTGAAGGCTTCGATCCCTCAAGGCATTGACACCACTATCGTTCTCGACCGAACGACGACGATTCGGGCGTCTGTAAAGGACGTGGAACGCTCCTTGATGATCTCGGTGGTCCTGGTCATTTTAGTAGTCTTCCTTTTCTTGCGTAATCCGCGCGCTACGCTCATCCCGAGCGTCGCCGTGCCGGTATCTTTGATCGGCACCTTCGCGGTGATGTATCTGCTCGGCTACAGCCTCGACAACCTCTCGTTGATGGCGCTTACCATCTCGACCGGATTCGTGGTGGACGATGCCATTGTGGTGATGGAGAACATCTCCCGACACCTCGAGCAGGGAATGGAACCCTTCGCGGCAGCATTGAAGGGAGCGAAAGAGATAGGTTTCACAGTTTTTTCCATCAGCATGTCGCTGATTGCGGTTTTCATTCCCATTCTTATGATGGGGGGCATCGTCGGCCGCCTATTCCGCGAGTTTGCGGTCACACTTTCGACCGCCATCATCGTGTCGATGGTGGTTTCCTTGACCACCACGCCCACCATGTGTGCCTATCTGCTTAGGGCGCACAACGCAGAAGAGCATGGAAAAATGTATCGGGCGAGCGAGAAGGTTTTTTCGTGGATATTGGAAACCTACCGCCGCAGCCTACTCTGGGTGCTCGACAATTCAGGACTGACGCTGGCGGTTTTGCTGCTCACGATTGCCTTGAATGTCGTGATCATCATGAGGATCCCGAAAGGATTTTTCCCGCAGCAGGACACCGGCGCCATCGTAGGGGGGCTGCAGGGTCCGCAGGACGCATCTTTTCCCCTGATGGATGATTCCATCAAGCGATTGGTCGGAGTCATCAAGAACGATCCCGCGGTTGCTAATGTCATCGCCTTCACCGGAGGCCAGGGCGCAACCAATACGGGATTCATTTACATCAGCCTCAAGCCCCTTGACCAGCGCAAGATTGGCGCAGCGGACATCATCAACCGTCTGCGTCCGAAGATGAGCCGTTTGCCCGTGGCTTCTGCGTTCCTGCAGGCGGCTCAGGACCTGCGCATCGGCGGCCGAGGCAGCAATGCCCTTTACCAGTACACCATCCAGTGCGATAACGTTCAGGATTTGCAGAAATGGGGACCCATCTTATTGAGCGAGATGAAGAAATTGCCGGGCCTGCAGGATGTTAACTCGGACCAGCAGAACGGGGGACTTTCAGAGTTTGTAAGTTATGACCGGACCAGCGCCGCGAAGCTCGGGATCACCGCACAGTCTCTTGATTCATCCCTCTATAACGCTTTCGGCCAAGCCGAAGTATCCATCATCTATACACAATTGAACCAATACTATGTAGTTTTGGAGGTCGCTCCGCGGTACTGGCAGACCCCCGAAGGCCTGAAGGACATTTACCTGCGCAGCACTGGCAGTGCAGGCACGAATAGCAGCAGCAGTTCGTCCAATAGCGGAAACGCGCCGGGCACGGGTAATGTACCGCTCAATGCCGTTGCTACTGCCGCATCGACCACGACGCCGCTAGCTGTCAACCATACTGGCTTGTTTCCATCTGTGACCGTTTCGTTCAACCTTGCGCCAGGTGTTTCCTTAAGCGAGGCCACGCAGGGCATCGCTCAAATGCAGCAAAGGCTCGGGACGCCTTCGACCATCCGCGGATTTTTTGCCGGAACTCTCCTCGCTTACCAGCAGTCATTGAGCACTGAACCCGTGCTGGTGGCAACGGCGCTGATCGCCGTCTATATCGTGCTTGGCGTTCTCTACGAAAGCCTGGTGCATCCCTTGACCATCATCTCGACGTTGCCTTCGGCGAGCGTAGGCGCGATGCTGGCGCTGATGTTATTCAAGATCGATTTAAATGTAATTTCGATTATCGGGATCGTCTTATTGATCGGGATCGTGAAGAAGAATGCCATCATGATGATCGACTTTGCGCTCGTCGCCGAGCGCGAGGAAGGTAAGAATACACGCGACGCGATCTTCGAAGCCTGCATGCTGCGCTTTCGCCCGATTCTGATGACCACGATGGCTGCGCTGTTCGGAGCCTTGCCCCTCGCGTTCGGTACCGGTACCGGTTCTGAACTGCGCAGACCGCTCGGCATCACCATCGTCGGCGGATTGATCTTAAGCCAGATGCTGACGCTCTATACCACGCCGGTTGTCTATCTGTTCCTTGATCGATTGCGGCTTCGAATGCAGAAAAAGACGCACGACGACTTCCGGGCCACGGCGCCTGAGGCGGGCTAAAAGCAGAGGTTGAGATGAGAAATGGACGCGGGAAAATAATGACGATCTTTGGGCGAAAACCGGCGCGCAGGATGGGGTTGCAAGCAATGCTGCCTGCGCTGATGCTTACGGCAATTTTGCTGGGCACGTTATCGGGATGCGTGGTCGGACCGAAATACCATGCCCCCGCGCCGCCGCCCCCAGCCCCGGTCTACAAGGAATCACCGGCGCAGTTCACGGATAACGGGAACTGGACAGTAGCTCAGCCGTCGGATGCCAAGCTCCGCGGCAAATGGTGGGAAATCTTCAACGATCCCGAACTGAGCGCGCTCGAAGAACAGTTGGATATTAATAACCAGAACATCAAACAATATTTCGAAAACTTCATGGAGGCTCGCGCCATTGTGCGCGAGGCGCGCTCGCAATATTTTCCGACGCTGTCGGGCGCGCCTGCTGTGAGTCACTCCCGAACTTCCGCAAATCTGGGCGCGAACGTTGCGAACGGTTCGAAGCAGCAAGGTTCACTCTATACGTTGCCCCTAGAAGCATCCTGGGAGCCGGATCTTTGGGGTAAGGTTCGCAACACGGTTCGCGAGGCCCAGTATTCGGCTCAAGTGAGCGCGGCCGATCTGGAGAACGAGCGCCTTACCGAGCAAGCCAGTCTGGCGGAGTATTTTTTTGAAATTCGCGGCCAGGACATGCTGCAGAAAATTTATAACGACACGGTAATCGCGGACCAGAAGCAACTCGAACTGACTCAGTCGCTCTATGAACTGGGCATCGAAAACCAGATTGCCGTGGTTCAGTCCCAGCTCGCGTTACAGAGCGCGCAGGCGGGAGCTACGAATGTTGGTGTCGCGCGAGCTCAATACGAACATGCGATTGCGATGCTGATCGGTAAGGTGGCGTCCGATTTCTCTATTCCGGTCAAGCCGATGACGGCTGCGCCGCCTCCGATTCCGATCGGACTGCCTTCGGAATTATTGGAGCGACGTCCGGATGTCGCGGCCGCCGAACGCACCATGGCCGAAGCCAATGCGGAAATTGGCATTGCTTACGCAGCGTACTATCCAAACCTTACGTTGAGCGCGACAGGCGGCCTTGAGAGTACGTCCTTAGCTCACTGGTTCTCCTGGCCAAGTCGCTTCTGGTCCGTCGGCGCCACACTGTCGGAAACCCTCTTCGACGCAGGTCTGCGCCGCGCCACCGTTCAACAGTACGTCGCGGTTTACAACGGAGATCTCGCGAACTATCGGCAGACCGTGCTCACTGCTTTTCAGCAAGTCGAGGATGCGCTTGCCGAGGTGCGCATTCTTTCGAAGGAAGTAGAACAGGAGGAGGCGGTGGTGAAGTCCGCACAAACCTACCTGCAACTCGAAGAGGTACGTTACGAAACCGGCATCGATCCCTATATCGACGTACTGATTGCTCAGACCACGGTGTTGAGTGACATGCAGACTTTGAACGGTCTTCAAGTACAAGAGATGACGTCTGCAGTGGCGTTGGTGGAAGCTTTGGGCGGAGGCTGGGATCGTTCGCAGTTGCCGAGTCCAAAGCAAGTAACGCAACCAGCTGCTAAGTCGGATACGACAATACAACAGTAGAAGCATGGTGGAACGTGACCATCGCGGCGTGGAACCTGACTCGAACCTCTCGGTTCGATTGTCGATCGCCCTATAATCAAGTTATGGCGGAAATCGATCACCACACGATGCTGGCGGTGGCGTTGGCGGAAGCTCGCAAAGGGCTTGCTGAAGGCGGTATTCCGATTGGCGCCGCGATATTTCATTACGATGGCCGATTGATTGGTTCGGGTCACAATCGCCGGGTGCAGAATGGCGATCCGTCGCTTCATGCGGAGACAGACGCGTTTCGCAACGCGGGCCGGCAGCGTTCTTATCGCGACTTGATTATGGTTACCACGCTTGCGCCGTGCTGGTATTGCAGCGGGCTGGTGCGGCAATTCGGATTTGGCTCGGTGGTGGTGGGAGAGAGCCGAAAGTTTCAGGGTGGAATCGAGTGGCTGCGTTCTCTGGGGATAAAAGTTTTTGACCTGGATTCTCTGGAGTGCGTAAATCTGTTGAGCAACTACATCGGGGAAAATCCGGCGGTGTGGAATGAAGATATTGGAGAGGAGTAGCGGTTGGCTATTCGCGGTTGGCTATTCGCGATTCGCTCGTAGAGTTCTGGGTGCCTCTTAGGATTATTTCGAAGGTTGCTGATTCATGGTGAGGTGGTAATGGTTTTGTACCCCCCCCCCCCCCCCCCCCCCCCCCCCCCAAAAAAAAAAGCTGATTTTCCGGCGTATTTCGCAGCAAGGAAGGTTCGCGCGCCTCATGGTTGCAGTCGGCTTCAGTTTTCATAGAGCCCTTGTTGCTGGGGGCGCACGCTGGCGCTGCCCTGATCGCCTCCTTATTATTTCATCGCGAGGGTTAAGGGGCTGTGATGGTGGTACAGGAAATTTGTGATGAAACCGGACGGGGCGGAGCCCCGTCACCACACGTGCTTTACTCACTGATTGTGCGCAAAAGAAAAGGCGCACTCGGAATGCGAGTGCGCCTCGGGGAAGGTTGAAGGGTTAGAAGCTGAAACGGCCCTGGAGTTGGACTACCCGACCTGATAATCCGGCGGTGGCCGTACCGAACTGCGAGTTCGCATTAGGCGTACTGCCGCAGCAGTAGCTGACGGTGGTTGAGTTACTGCCAAAGCTAAAGGGCGCCAGATTGAGTTTGTTGAAGACGTTGAGGGCGCTCAGGCTGAGTTGAATACGGGCCCCTTCTCCGAGGTACTTCATGGAGGGGAGGGCGAAGCTTTTTATGACGGTCATATCGATGTCCTGATAGCGGGGACCGCGGAAGACGTTTCGCCCGATTCCGGGAGGTTCGGGGAGGCATGGGTTTCCACAGGTCGTCTGCAGGCCGAAATAGTTGGTGGCTCCGTTCGGGAAATTCCCGGCGGTGGGCGGCAGGAAAGCCGAAGTGTCGTGCTTAGTTCCGGCGCCGCCGAGGTAGGCGATCGGCCGAACCGGGCAGTTACTGATGGCGCCGAAGGTGGGGCAGATATTATCCGCGACGGGGGTCCAGGGGAATCCGGAGTGGAACTGGTAAATTCCGTTCACCGACCAGCCACCAAGAGCCGTGGACATCCAGCCCTTGCTGGCTTGGTAGAAGGGAAGATCCCAAACTCCGTAGGCACGGAAATTGTGGGTGGCATCGTAGTCGGAAGGGCCGCGTTCGGTGCGGTCATCAATCGCGTAAGTCTGGTTGGTGACGAAGCCGGGACCCTCAGCCGAGATCTGGTCGATTGACTTGCTGTAAGTGTACTGGACGTTGGTTGCGACTCCGTGGTGGAAGCGATGCTCGATCTGACTCGTCAGTGCGTTGAAATTGGTATTGGTGTCGGGGGTGAAGGTGAATATGTCGCCGACGCTGGGATTGAGCACCGGGTAAAACTGCGCGAGATTCACGATGCGTGTGAAGTGGTGCCCAGCGCTGCCCTGGTAGCCCACGGTCATTACCCAATCTTTGGGCAGGGCGTACTGCATCTGCATAGAGTAGAGGTAGACATAGGGGACGGGCATGTTAACGGGGTTCGAATAGATGTTGGGCGGCGAATAAGGACCGGAAACAATGGGAAGACCATTTGGTCCGAGGCCGGTGGCGAGCTTGGGATTCAGCGGATAACTGAGCGGGTTGTTGCTGGCGCCGAGGGTGAAGGCGATCTGGCCGTTAACGAAAGGAGTGCCGAAAGCGCCTACCTCAGTGCCGCAGCAGATGCCGTAGCTGGCCACGAACGGGGGGTTGCCCTGGGTGTTGTCAAAGGTATTGTCATCAAAGCGGTCATAAGCGATACCAAAGCCGCCTCTGACGACAAGTTTGTTGTCGTACAGGTTGGGGCTCCAGGCGAAACCGAGGCGCGGACCGAAGTTGCGCCAGGTCTTATTCCATTGCTGGCTGGGATTGATTTCGGTACCGAGCAACAGGCCATTGGTTGGATCGTTGGCGGGCACGAAGTTTGTGAGATTCCCTTTTGCCTCAGTTGGTGGAGCGTAATATTCCCAACGCATACCGAGGTTGACGGTAAGGTTGGGGCGGAGTTTCCAGTCGTTTTGAAAGAACAGACCGTAGATGGACGATCTGTAATATCGGCCCTGAGTAGTCGGCGCGCCGCCGGTGATCGGGTTCACGTTAATGCCTTCGTAGATGGGCGTTCCGTTGGCCCAATTCCACAGGCCCTGGAAGACCTGGATGGGACGAGCGCCTCCGATCAGGCCGTCGTTATTCTGCTCGTGGCTGTATTCGAAGCCAAACTTTAAAGACTTGTTGCCGAGCTGCTTGGAGACCACGTCGCGGAACGCGTAAGTATTTTCGGCGAAGATTCCGGGATTGGTGGGTCCCTGGGCCACTTCGTAGTTAATCTGCTGGCCGCTGGTCGGGATCGCATTTTGGATCTCAATCCTGGGGAAGCCGAAGTTGGCCTGGGGATTGTCGGTGATGCCGTTGTAAGAGTAGCGGGTGAAATTGAAGCGCGCTTCGTTCAGCATGGTGGGGCTGATGGTGCGCACCCAGGAAAGGAAGCCGCTGGGGCTGAGATTCTTGAGGTAATAGTCGGCGTCGGGGCGAGCTTGCGCCGAGCCATCAGCGGAGTAAGTGTGGAGTTGGGTGATGAAGGTGTTGGCGGCAAACAGATCCTTGCCATGGGTATAGTCGGCGCGAGCGTTGTACTGGTTACCGCTGATAGTCGCGGGAATACTGAACTGCGCGAACTCAAGGTCGGGACTGCCGTCGAAACCGCCGCCCAAGTACTGCGCCGGATTGCCGCCGGAGAAGCTCGGGTTGTAGATTCCGTAACTGGCGTAGGGTGAACCGACGTCAAGGCCGCCATTTACAACGTTGCAGGGCTGATTGCCGAGAACCCAGAGAGTACAGGTGGTGGGCAGGACCTGGGCGATGCGGGGAGCGACGCCGCTTGATTGCAGGATGGTGGCTACGTTCGAGCCGCCGCGATCGGCAATGAGCAGGGCGTCATATTGCGGCGTTTCCACCCAGTTGGTCTCGAAAGTAGTGTTGCTGGAGCGCAAACCCTCGTAGTTAAAGAAGAAGAAGAGTCTGTTCTTGATGATCGGACCGCCGATGGTGCCGGCGAACTGGCGGAAGTTATCGTCGTCGCGTACGGGCGGGGTGTCGCCGACACCTACGTCGTAGCCGCTGAATTTATTGTAGGCGTTGAAATTGGGGTCGTGATACATAAAAAGGCCGCCGCCGTGGAGAGAGTTGGAGCCCTGCTTGGTGGTGGTTTTGATGTGGGCGCCGGAGCTGCGGCCATCGCTGGCGTCGTAGTCGTTGGCGATAACGGTTAACTCCTGCACCGATTCGATGCTGGGAGTGACCACAGCCGCGCCGCCCCAGTTCAAACTGTTCACGCTGACGCCGTCGACAATGTAGTCATTGGAGGTGATGCGCTGACCCATTGCGCTGATGGGCGGCTGGTTCTCGATCTGGAAGATGGCGGTGTTCGAGCCACCGGGACCGGCGGAGCCACTGACGGCGCCAGAGCCGTTGGGGAATCCGGCGGCGCGACCATCGCCGAAGCGGGCGGCGTCGCCGAAAACTCCGGGAGCGAGGCGAAGGAGTTCATAGGGGTCGCGGTCGATAGCCGGCAAGGTGGCGACCTCGGTGGAGGAAAGGGTTCCCTGGATGGTGGCGTCCTCGGTCTGCAGGGCCTCCTGGGTGCCGGTCACGGTTACCGTTTCGCTGGTGGAGCCGGTGGTTAACGTGACATTGAAGGGGGTGGCACGTTCGGCGAGAACCGTGACATCGGAGGTGGAACTCTTCTTGAACTTGCCGGCTTCGACGTCAATCCGGTAGGTGCCGGGCGGGAGCGAGTTCACGCGGTAGAAGCCAGAGGCGTCACTGACGGCACTGTGGCTGATGCCAGTCGACTGATCGCTAACGGTGATGTTGGCTCCGGGAACGACGGCGCCGGTTTTATCGGTGACCGTACCTTCAACGCTTGCTCCAAATTGCGCCTGGGCCAGTGTGGTTAAAGCAACGATGCTGATGATCAGCAGTACGACGTGGACTGCCAAACTGGAACGCTTCATGGAGGCTCCTAGGTAGAAAAGTGCTGCTTCGAAAATGTGGCTTGATGTTGAAGTGACGTTTGCAATTGGTCCACCAAATCTTTTACTAAATCTCTGAAAAAGCGATTTAGTAAAAGATTCACCCGCCTGCTTATAGCACGGCCCGACTTAGCCAGTCAACACTATAACGGTCGAGAGGCTTGTGGGAGCGATACTTCTATGGAAATTAAGATAGAGGTATGAAAAACGATAGCTTCAGTGCTTCGCTTTTTGGGAGATGGAGGTGGTGGAGGGGGCGGGGCCGGTGGTTTCGCGGATGACGAGTTCGGGTTCGACGATGTGGTGATCGCGGTGTTCGGAGCCGGGACGATGGATGCGCTTGAGGAGAATTTCGGCGGCGGCGCGGCCCATTTCGCGCAAGGGCTGACGCACGGTGGTGAGGCCGGGATTCTGGAAGGCAGCACTCTGAATGTCGTCGAATCCGACGACAGAAACGTCTTTCGGAACCTGCAAACCGGATTCGCGCAGGGCGCGGATGGCGCCCATGGCAGAGACATCGTTAAAGGCAAAGAGGGCGGAGAAGGGTTCAGCGGAAGCGAGCAACATTTTGGTGGCCATGTATCCCAGGCGGGGCGAGGGGGAATCACCTTCGAGTTGGGTTACGAGGCGGGGATGGATGGTCAGGCCGAGGCGGTGGGCGGCGTGTTCGATGTTGGTCCAGCGCACTTCGGTGTCGGAGCTGAACTCTTGTCCTTTGATGAAGGCGATCTGGCGGTGACCGAGGTGAAAAAGGTGCTTCAATGCTACTTCCGCGGCGCGTTGGTGGTTGAGGACGATGTTGGCTACACCTTTTACGTTGTTGTGTCCGGAGACGGTCACGACGGGCACGGAGAGGTTGAGGCGCCAGGGGGTGTCGACGGCGATCAGGCCGTCGACGGAGCGCTCCATGAACATTCGCGGGTATTCGTCGATGAGATCGGCGCGGTGGCGATGGCTAGCGACGAAATAGAAGTAGCCCTCCTGTAAGAGGTAATCCTCCACTCCACTCATGACCGAGGCGGAGTAGCCATCGCTAACTTCGGGAACGATAACGCCGATGGTAAAGCTGCGCTGGGTGCGTAAGGAGCGAGCCAGGAAGTTGGCGCGATATTTGAATTTGCGGACGGCGGCGAAAATGCGCTCTTTGGTTTCCGGGGGGATGGAGTCGGCGACGCTGGAGCGGTTGATGACGAGGGAAACCGTGGCGGGCGAAAGATCGAGGTACTCGGCCAGGGCTTTTAGACTGGTCGGCTTTGGGGCGGAGCGGGCCTGGGCGTTGGTGCTCGAACTCGGCTTGCGAGTGGCCACGGAGCGCAGTCTCGCACAAGGGGAGCGGAAGGAGCAAGGCGAAAGATCGGGGAGGACAATATCTCTGCTCTTGACAGGGGCGATAAAAGCGTATTTCATACAGTCCGTCGCTGCTGTACTAACGCGATTTAGTTCAGTACCTGATCGTCTTAGTCTGAGTAGCTGGCTCATGAGGTTCCCGGTGCGATGCTCGCAGGCGTTTAATTCCCAGATTTCCAAGGTTCGGGATTTTCCCGGTACCTCGATGGTTCTGAAGGCCTGTGCGTTGCTTCTGTTGGTCCTGGGTGCAGCGGGGGGAGCGCGGCTGTGGGCGCAGAAGGCTCCGGTCGCGGGGGAAGTGGAGCGCGGCGCGGGCGGAGATGGCATCGCCGACCCGGGGTTGGACCGGCGGATTGAGAGTCTTCTCCTGCGCATGACGTTGGAAGAGAAGATTGGACAACTGGTGCAATATTCCGCAGGTCAGCCGACCGGGCCTGGAACCGGACGCAGCGATTACCAGGACATGATTGCCCAGGGGCAGATTGGGGCATTGCTGAATGTCATCGACACTCCGCTGATCAACGAGTATCAGAGGATTGCGGTGGAAAAGTCGCGATTGCATGTTCCGCTGATCTTTGGACTGGACGTCATTCACGGGTTTCGGACTGAATTTCCGATTCCTCTGGGAATGGCTTCTACCTGGGATCCCGAGTTAGTGGAGAAGGCGGCGCGGGTGGCCGCGGTGGAGGCTTCAGCGATCGGTATCCGGTGGACGTTTTCTCCGATGGTCGACATCTCTCGGGATGCGCGATGGGGAAGGATGGCGGAGGGAGCGGGGGAAGATCCGTATCTGGGCGCGGCGATGGCGGCGGCGTACGTGCGGGGATATCAAGGACCGCGTCTGGATGCGCCGGACACGATGGCGGCTTGCGCCAAGCATTTCGTTGGGTATGGAGCGGCGGAGGCGGGGCGGGATTACAACTCGACGGAAATCTCAGAACATACGTTGCGTGAGTATTATCTGCCACCCTTTCATGCGGCGGTGGATGCGGGCGCAGCGACGATGATGAGCGCATTTAATTCGCTGAACGGGATTCCGTCTTCCGCGAATCCATTTACGCTGACCGAGATTTTGCGAAAAGAGTGGGGATTTAAAGGGGTGGTCGACAGCGATTGGGAGTCGATTGGCGAACTGGTAGCGCACGGTATTGCGATCGACGATGCAGATGCGGCGCGGAAGGCATTTCGTGCCGGCGTGGATATGGATATGGCGAGCAGCGTTTATCACGATCACCTGGCGGAACTGGTGCGTTCCGGGGCGGTGTCTGAGGCTGGCATCGACGAGAGTGTTCGCCGGGTTTTGCGGGTGAAGTTTGCGCTTGGACTGTTCGAGCATCCCTATTGTGAGGAAGGACGCGCGAAAAAAGCTTTTTTTCTGCCGGAGAGCCTGAATCTTTCACAAACGATTGCCGAGCGGTCATTCGTACTTTTGAAGAACGCTCCGACGGTTGGCGGCAAGCCTCTTCTTCCGATTGCGGCGGATGTGAGAACGGTGGCGATCATTGGGCCGCTGGCCGACAATCCTTCCGACCCTGAAGGTCTATTGAACGCACCCAAGAGCGGAGCCTTGTCATTTCCTGCCGAGTTAGAGCGGCGGCTCGGCCAGAGTAACGTGCTTCGTTCCAAGGGAGTTGGAATCCTAGGGGGAAGTGAGGAGGAAATCGCGGCTGCGGTGGCCAGCGCCAAGCGCGCCGATCTTGTCCTACTCACACTCGGCGAGTCTCCCTCGATGAGTGGGGAAGCAGCTTCTCGTGCCGATCTCGGATTGCCCGGGCGCCAGCAGGAGTTACTCGAAGCCGTGGTCGGGAGTGGCAAGCCGGTAGTTCTGATTCTGTTCAGCGGCCGTCCGCTAACGCTGCCCTGGGCATTTGAGCACGTTCCGGCGGTGCTCGAAGCCTGGTTCCCAGGAAGCGAAGGTGGCCTGGCGCTGGCCCGGACGCTGTTTGGCGAATCGAATCCGAGCGGCAGGCTGGTGGTAAGTTGGCCACGCAGTGTGGGACAGGAACCGCTCTATTACAACGCACTTAGTACGGGAAGGCCGGCGGGAGATGTCGATGTTACGCGTCCGCCGTACGATGTAGTGTCGAAGTACGTGTCGCGTTACATCGATGAGCGGAACAGTCCGCAGTTTCCCTTTGGCTATGGCGGATCTTACACGACGTTTCATTACGGGCCGACCAAGATCAGTGCGACCACACTTAAGGCGGTGGATTTGAATTCGGGATTGAGTGGCAAAGGAAGCGGGTCAGATACACTCACCGTTGAGGCGAATGTGTCGAACACAGGCTCGCGGGCAGGCGACGAACTGGTTCAGCTCTATGTTCGATTGCAAGGCACCAGCACGGCGCAACCGGTACGCGCGCTGAAAGGCTTTCAGCGCGTCACATTATCAGCGGGGGAGACGAAGAGGGTGACGTTCCAGTTGGATCCGGCGGGGTTTGCGCTGTGGAACGATCACAATCAGTTTGTGGTTGAGCCGGCGAGAGTGAGTGTGTGGATCAGTCCGGATTCGGCCAGCGGCTCAGAGGCTAAGTTGGCGATTGTTCCGTAGCGCGGGATGCGGCTGGCGCGGAGGGCGCACTCCGGGCGCTCAAGCGCGGGTTCATTTTCGAGCTTCCCCCGAAGCCCGAGCGAGCTTCTTGATTGGGGTGCTTCCTAAATCGGGTATCAGGCGTGCTGAACATTGTATGAGGCTGTCGCGTTTCATCATCGGCTTGCTGCTCGCGGTCGCGGCTGTTTCTGGGACATGTCAGGCGCAGATCTCGACTGGAAAAATTGTTATCGATGCGCGCGCGCCGGGAAAGCCCTTTCCTCATTTCTGGGAACAAACGTTCGGATCGGGACGAGCCATACTGACCCTTCGCGAGAGTTACCGCAACGATCTTCGGGAGGTAAAAAAAGTAACTGACTTCAGTTATGTACGCTTTCACAACGTCCTGCATGATGAAGTTGGTGTGTACGACGAAGACGACAAGGGAAATCCAAGTTATAACTTCACTTATGTAGATCAGATCTATGACGGGTTATTGCAAAGCGGAGTGCGACCCTTTGTGGAGATCAGCTTCATGCCGAGGAAGCTGGCGCTGCGGCCGCAGGATGTGCATCCCTTCTGGTACAAACAGATTGTTTCGCCTCCCAAGGACTACAAGAAGTGGGACGAACTTATCCGGGTTCTGGCACAGCATCTGGTCGATCGCTACGGTCTTGACGAAGTAGCTAACTGGTATTTCGAAGTATGGAATGAACCTAACATCGATTTCTGGAGCGGTGATCCGAAACAAGCGACTTACTTCGAGTTATACGACCACACGGCGCGAGCTCTGAAATCGGTGAGTCAGCGGTTGCGGGTCGGCGGTCCGGCAACGTCATCGGCACACTGGGTTGATTCGTTTCTTCAGCATATCGCGGAGCAGAATGTTCCTGTGGATTTTATTTCCAGCCACGGGTATGCGAGCGACACGGTCCAGGATCTGTTCGGAACGAAGGAAGAGATTCCGGCGGATAAGAGGGTCTGCCTGGCGATCAGAAAGGTGCACGAACAGATACGGGCTTCGGCACGTCCCGAGCTGCCTTTGATGTGGACGGAGTGGAACGTGCCGAATTTTGGCGCACTGCATGCGAGGGACACCACTTATGTGGGGGCTGCGCTGGCCGATCACATCCGGCAATGCGATGGCCTGGCAACGATGACTTCGTTTTGGACGTTCAGCGACGTTTTCGAAGAGCATGGGGTGAAGCGCGAGCCCTTTGACGGAGGTTTTGGTTTGATTGCGCCCGGGGGGATCAAGAAGCCCAGTTATTCGGCGTTTGCATTGCTGCACAGACTTGGCGAGGAGAGGATTGCGCAAGATTCGCCGAATGTTCTGGTGACGCGCCGGAAGGATGGATGGCTGGCGATCGCAGCCTGGAATCTGGCTGATCCGGACAAGAAGGGAAGCGAGCTCAGGGTCGAACTGGAGATTTGCGGGGTGGGACCGAAGAGCGAGGTTCGGGTAAGCCGCGCGGATTCCGAACATGGCAACACTCTGGCTGCTTATCAAAGCATGGGGAGTCCGCGATACCCGACGGAAGCGCAGGTGCGGGAGTTGAATCGAGTGGCGGAAGTCGATTCCAGGCAGAAGGTTCGGCTGTCGAAGGGGGCCATCACTTTGCAGGTACCGGTGAATGGGGTGGCACTGGTGGAAGTGCGGGAAAAGTAGGGTCCAACGTTGGGGTCAATCGCGCCTGTCGGCATCGTCATGAGAATTGGAATTGCAGAACTGGGCGGGCAACGCGGGGCTTTCCGCGTGCAACTAAAGAATTAGTTACTTTTCGCGTGGCCACGCGTCTAAGCGAATGGAGGAGAAACTGGTGCCGCCAAGACCCTCGGAAACTTTGACCGAAGCGGAGCTGAGGATCATGGATGTCTTGTGGCTCAGGGGGTCGGGGACAGTGCAGCAAGTGCTTGATTCTATTAGTCCACCTGCCTTGGCCTACAACTCGGTGCTGACGACCATCCGGGTTCTGGAAAAAAAGGGATATCTGAAGCATCTAAAGGATGGACGAGCGCATGTGTACACTCCGCTGGTCGGCCAGAAAGAAGCGACACGGTCGGAGATTCGGCAGCTGGTGACCCGGTTCTTTAAGAATTCGCATGAGCAACTGGTCTTGAACCTTCTTGAGGACCAGGGGATCGAGCCAGAGGAAGTGGGAAGGCTGCGCGCGATGCTGATGCAAAAGGAGTCGACGCAAAAGGCGGTGCGGGGCGGCGCGAAATGAACGGACTCTTATTTCTTACAGCGGCGGAAGGGGCAGTCGAGCGGGTGGTGAATGCGCTGCCCGAAGGGCTTCTGATTGTATTGTTTGTCTGGGGATTACTGCGCCTGTTGAGACGGCAAAATGCGGGAACGCGTTTTGCGGTCTGGTTTCTGGCGTTGCTGGCGGTTGCTGCCCTTCCTTTGCTGGCGGGTGTCGGCGAAGGAGGGAGGCTGCTGGCTCCCGGGATGTCGTGGGGACATCTCCACCCGGCGATTACGATCCCGGGGAGCTGGGCTCGATTCGCTGTTATCGGTTGGGCGATCGGGGCGAGCGTGGGGCTGGCGCGTTTGGGGATGGGGCTTTGGCGGTTGCGACAGATGCGGCGGAGTTGTACGACTATGGTCGCGAGCGATCTTGATCCCATGCTGCAGAAGACCTTGGATGCGCTGGGCGCGGCAGGCTCAGGTGGAGGGAAGCCGATAGCGATTGCGACGTCGGAAGAAATGCGTGTGCCGGGGGCGATTGGGTTTGGGAAGCGGACGATTGTTCTGCCGGCATGGGCGTTACGCGAACTGGCGGCGGAAGATCTGAACGTTATCCTGTTGCACGAAGTGGCGCATCTGCGGCGGGGGGATGACTGGACGAATCTCATTCAGAAGGTGGTGCGGGCTATTTTTTTCTTCCATCCGGCAGTGTGGTGGATCGAGAACCGGCTGTCGGTGGAACGCGAGATGGCTTGCGACGATGCGGTGCTGGCGCAAACATCGAACCCGCAGGGATATGCGAGTTGTCTGGTTTCGCTGCTGGAGAAAAGTCTGGCGCATCGTTTATCCCAGAGACAATTGTCGATGGCGCAGGCGGCTGTACGCCGGGCGCGCGAGGCATCTTTACGGCTGGCGCGGATTCTGGATGCGAATCGGCCGCGAGCTACAGGGGTATGGAAACCGGCGCTCGGAGCGGTCGGCGTTTTTTCCATGGTGTGTCTGATGGCTCTTCCGCACGCACCGCAGTTTATTGGGTTTGACAGTGGCGTGGGGGCGAATGGCGAGCGAGCTAACGCGGCGGCTAGAGCGGAGTCTTCGCTACCGTCGCCGGTATCGCTGAGTGGGGCAGTCATACCGGCTTCGTTTCACGTGGACGCTGGCATGGCTGCTGAGAGAACTACGCCGGGCAATGCGATGAAGGTCAGGGCGAGTCGTACGGGGTCGACTCCGGCCAGGTCGACTGATCGAAGATTGACCGATCAAAGATTGATGGTGACGGCGACGGTGGGTGGCGCGAACGTGATTGCCGGACGTCGGGTTGACCAAGGTCAAGCAAGGGCTGACCGATGGAATGCCGATCCGATGCGCGCTCAATTAGTCGAGTTCGGGATGGGGGCGGATCAAGAGCTTATGCCCCAGTTTCAGACACTGGTCTTTATTGAAGCCACGCCATACAGGACGGGCGACTCGATGGTCTGGAGCGTCCAGGTGTGGCACTTGACATTGGTGAACGCGCCTCACGAACGGTTTGTGAGAATGCCGGTAGCGAGCTCGATTTAGGCAAATTTTTTTGTCACCAAGAACTAGATATTTAGTTGCACGGACAATTTGTTTCAAGGAGAAAAAAATGAAGGTGTGGATAGAAGGTTGTAAATCGTTAATGACAAGGCGAGCGGCAGCAGTCCTGCTGGCTCTGGCGGTGGTGGGTTCGGTTGCGACGCTGAGCTTCACCAATTCGGCGCGAGCGGCGGCGGCTCCGGCTCCGGCGGCGGCGGCTCTTGATGACAACAGCGTGGCGGCGTTACTGACGCTGGACCGCGCCATGGAAACTCTGGCGGCTCGGGTAACGCCGGCCGTGGTGAACGTAACTGTAGCATCGAAAGCGAACGGACAGCAGAGTGAGAACGAAGGCGCGCCTGACATGCAGCAATTTTTTGGACCGGGCAATCCTTTTGGGCAGCAGTTCGGGCAGCAGTTTGGCCGTCAATTCCATATGCCGTCGCAGCCGCAGGAACGGATGGAACACGGACTGGGCAGCGGCGTGATCATCTCTCCCGATGGTTACATCGTCACCAACAATCACGTGATCGAGGGAGCGGTCGACATCCGCGTGACGATGAGCAACCGGGAAGTGCTGCCGGCAAAGCTGGTGGGCGCCGATCCGCTGACCGACCTGGCGGTGATCAAGGTGAACGGGACGAATTTGCCGAGCGTGCCGTGGGGTAATTCGGCCGACCTGCACCCGGGACAGACGGTGCTGGCTTTTGGCAATCCTTATGGGTATCGGTTCACGGTGACGCGGGGTATTATCAGCGCGCTGAACCGTCCCAATCCCGATCCCAGCGATCGGCGGAAGCCGGGCGAGTTCATTCAGACCGATGCGGCGATCAATCCGGGAAATTCCGGTGGGGCGCTGGTGGATGCGCGGGGCGAGCTGATCGGAATCAATACGTTCCTGATTTCCTCCTCAGGATCATTCTCGGGAATGGGTTTTGCGATTCCCACGCAGATTGTCGAACCGACGGTAGAGACGCTGATTCGGGATGGCAAGGTGACGCATGCGTTTATCGGAATTCAGATTTCCGATCTGACTCCCGACAACGCCAAATTCTTCGACATGAAGAAAGCTGAGGGAGCGGTGATCAGCGACGTTCAGCCGGACGCGCCGGGAGCGAAGGCGGGCCTGCGGAGCGGCGACGTGATTACCGAAATCGACGGCAAGGCGGTGAACGACGCCGGGCAATTGCAGATGGTCGTCGCGCAAAAGAAGCCGGGCGACACGATTCATCTGGAAGTGATGCGGGACAGCAAACCGGTCAGCATTGCAGTGACGCTGGAAGCGCTGGGTGGGGGCAAGGGAAGCGAAGTCGCCGGCGCCGAGCACGGAAAGGCGCGCTGGGGGCTCGGTCTGGCGGACCTGACTCCGGATGTTCGCAATGAGCTGCAGGCGGAACCGTCGGTTCATGGCGCGATCGTGGAGAACGTGCAACCGGGCAGCCCGGCGGATAATGCGGGGTTGCAGCGCGGCGACGTGATCATGGAAGTGAACCGGCATGCGGTGAAATCCGCGTCTGACGTGGCGCAGGCCTTGGCGGGCGTGCCGAGCGGCCAGGATGCGCTGGTGCTGGTGTGGTCGCAGGGCGGAAGCACGTTCCGAGTACTGCATCCTGCGCAGGGATAACGGGAGATAGACGAAGTACCCGTTCGCGCGCTGCGTTCCACTCGAACTCCTGGCGGGTGGGCGCAGCGCGATTTCTTTGTCATGGTGGAGAGCCGGTCTTACTGAGCAGGTCTGACAGCGGCTGATGGAGTCCATCAGCAATTCCAATTGGACTTGTCGCCCGGGTGATATTAGAGTTCTGATAAATCGTTTTACATAAGGATTGTTTCTATCGGCAAAAAGAGGACGGCGAGGCAGTGGTTGGGCAATCTTTACACACCGTAGTAATCGAAACGTCGATCGGTAAGGTAGAGCAGTTGGGTTTTGACCCGATAGAATGATTCACGGGGATGGTTGTCTTCAAGCTGTGCCGGACCACTGCGTATTCGCCTGCGGGCGGTGGCATGGCCTAACAATTTCAGTTCACGGAGCGCGGATTTGGATCGACCGGACGACCTAGTTGAGGATCAAGAGCATGCGGCAAGCTCCCTCGACGCCAGCTATGTGCTGACGTGGGAGGAAATCGCGAGCCTGGCAGCGGAGCCGGGCAAGCCGGCCGAGACCCTGATGAACGTGGTCGCCTTGATTGCGCGGCGGTTTAGCACCGACGTCTGTTCGGCCTATCTGCTGGAGCCTGACCGTGCCAATCTGGTTCTGGCGGCGACGCTCGGGTTGCGCCACGAATGCATTGGCAAACTGCGTATGGCGGTCACCGAAGGGCTGGCTGGGCTGGTGGCAGAACAGGTTCGACCGGTGGCGGTGGAACAGGCCAGGAATCATCCTCGCTTCAAATATTTTCCTGAGGCTGGAGAGGATAACTATCACTCGTTTCTGGGCGTGCCGCTGGTGGATCGCGGAGTATTGCAGGGTGTGCTAGTGGTGCAGACGATAGAGGCACGGGCGTTTCCGGAAAATGAGATTCGCCAGCTTACCGAGGCTGCCAGACGAGTTGCGCACGTGGTGAGCGAAGCGCGCACTTTGGATCGCTTCATCGCGCCCGCGCAAGAACGTCTCTGGGCGCTGGCGCGCAACCTGTGGTGGAGCTGGGATCACGATGCCGCCGGGTTGTTCCGCGATGTTGATCCACTGCGCTGGAGTCAGCTGAATCATAGTCCGGTCGCGCTGTTGAACGAATACCCGCTGGCGAAACTGGAAGCGCGGGCCACGGAGCTTGCGTTGCACAGCCGCATCAATTACGCATATCGGCGCCTGCGCGAATATGAAGATGCGGAGCGAACTTGGGGCGCACGGCATGCCGGCGTATTGCGTCCGCGGCCAGTGGCTTATTTCTCCGCGGAATTTGGGGTGCACGAATCGCTGCCGGTTTATTCGGGAGGGCTTGGAGTTCTGGCGGGCGACCATATCAAAAGCGCCTCCGATCTGGGAATCCCGCTGGTCGGCGTAGGCCTGTTTTATGGACAAGGATACTTCCGGCAACTGCTGGACCGTGACGGCTGGCAACGTGAAGAATATCTCGGGACCGACGTGAACCAGCTGGCCATGGAGACGGCGATCGGAACGAATGGCCGACCGGTGGTGGTGCAGATCGATACGCGGCATGGCGCGATCTATGCGAAAGTCTGGCGCGTGAAAGTTGGCCGGTGCGACCTGTTTCTGCTCGACTCCGACGTTGAAGGCAATACTCCGGAAGACCGGCACATGACCTCGCGTTTATATGGAGGCGATGGCCGGGTGCGTGTACATCAGGAGCTGTTGCTGGGCGTGGGAGGTCTGCGCGCATTGAAGGCGCTGGGCATCACGCCGGGAGTCCTGCATCTGAACGAGGGCCATAGCGGATTTGTGGTACTGGAAGCGATTCGGCAACGCATGGAAGAAGAGGGCATCAGCTTCGACAGGGCGGTGCCGCGGGTGGCGCGTGAAGTGGTCTTTACGACGCACACTCCGGTACCGGCGGGCCATGACCGCTTCGATTCCGATCTGGTCGAGGAGCACCTTGGACCGTTGCGTGAAGCGCTGGGACTTTCGCGGGAAGGCTTTATGGCATTGGGACGCGAGAATCCGGAGAGCGACGAACGTTTCTGCATGACGGTACTGGGGCTGAAACTTTCGCGGCGCGCCAACGCGGTTTCTTCGTTGCATGGCGAGGTGTCGCGCGCCATGTGGACCGGACTTTCTCCGGGAAAAACGGAAGATTCAGTTCCGATCGGACACATCACCAACGGTGTGCACGTCCCTTCATGGCTGGCGCCGCAGATGTTCCGTCTTTACGACCGCCATCTTGGGACAGGCTGGCATTTGCGCAGCAGCGAAGCCAAAATCTGGGACGGCATCGAGAACGTCGACGATGGGGAGCTTTGGGAGACGCATTTCAATCTGAAGTCACGCATGATCGAGTTCGTGCGGCGGCGCGCCGTCAAGCAGGCAGCGCGGCGGGACGAACCGCGCGACGTGTTGCTGCAACTGGAGCGCGTGCTGAGTCCGGATGCGCTGACCATCGGCTTTGCCCGCCGCTTCGCCACCTACAAGCGCGCCAACCTGATTTTGGCCGACATCGAGAGGTTGGCTGGTATGGTCAACGACCCTAAACGGCCGGTGCAATTCGTGTTTGCCGGGAAGGCGCATCCGCTGGATGAACCGGGGAAGCGCGTGCTGCAGCAGATTGCGCAGCTGATGCGAGATCCCCAATTTTCGGACAAATTCGTGTTTGTTGAAGACTATGACATCAACGTGGGCCGTCATTTGACGCAGGGTGTCGACGTCTGGCTCAACAATCCGCGGCGTCCGCTGGAAGCCTCGGGAACGAGCGGGCAGAAAGTAGTTCTGAACGGCGGCTTGAATCTGTCGGTTCTCGATGGCTGGTGGGCGGAAGCATACGACGGCATGAACGGATTTGCGATTGGACACGGGCGGACGCACTCGAACATGGACGTGCACGACACGCGCGACGGCGAAGACCTGATGCGGGTGCTGCGCGAGGAGGTGATTCCGCTCTACTATCAGCGCGACCGCGACGGACTGCCGCGAGGCTGGATCAAACGGATGAAGCGCACCATCCGCACGCTGGGCTGGCGGTTTAACGCGGATCGCATGGTGATGGATTACACGTTGAAGTGTTATGTGCCGGCGGCGGGCGGGACCTCCAGTGATTTGCGGGTCAGGCTGTAGGAGGAACCTTGAAGCATGGAGTCATTGAATCATTGCGACAATGATTCAGTGACTCCATGCTTTTTCTAGTAGGACGCCGGGGCGATGGCATCCTCGGGATACGCTGCCATTCCGAATTCGGGGACGTCGAGGCCCTGTTCTTCGACGTCGGGGGCGACGCGCATGCTTTTGACTTTGTTAACGGTCCAGAAGACGGCATAGGTTCCACCGAACGCCCACGCGGCATATAAAGTTGCTCCCATGAGTTGGCAGAGGAACTGGCGGGTATCGCCGTGGATCAGGCCGGTCACACCCTGGCCGGCGCGTCCGAGGTAGGATGCTGCACCCACGCCATTCCATCCCGCGCCATAGGCGCCATCGGCAAAGATGCCTACGCTGACGGCGCCCAGCCATCCGCAATAACCGTGGACGGAAATGGCGCCGCAGGGGTCATCGACCTTGAGAACGCGGTCGTTGAAGAGCACTCCGCCGCACACCAGCAAGCCGGCAAGGGTGCCAATGATTACAGAAGAGGTGGGAGAGACAAAGGCGCAGGGAGCGGTGATGGCGACGAGTCCGGCGAGCATGCCGTTGCATGCCATGGTGATATCGGGTTTGCCGAAAAGGAAGTACCAGAGGAGCATGGCGGCGGCTGATCCGGCGATGGCGGCGAGGTTGGTATTGACCGCGACCACGGCGATGCGCAGGTCAGTGGCTCCCAGGGTGGAGCCGGGATTGAAGCCCATCCAACCGAAAAGCAGAATAAAAGTTCCGGTGACCACATAAACGATGTTGTGGGCGGGAAAGACGCGGATCTTTCCTCCAGGCCCGTACTTGCCGAGGCGCGGACCGAGAATGATGGCCAGGGCCATAGCCGCGAAGCCACCGACCGCATGAACGACCGTCGATCCCGCGAAGTCGACATAGCCGTGACCGAGATTCAAGGTCGAACCTACTTGCGAGAGCCAGCCGCCACCCCAGGTCCAGCAGCCGGAGATGGGATAGAGAATCGCGCCAATGAAAAGTTCACAGAGCAGAAACGCCCAGAAAGTGATGCGCTCACAGATAGCGCCGACGATGATATATCCGGCGGTCTCCATGAACACGACTTCGAAGAGCGTGAGGCAGTTGCTGGCACTGTCGTAGGCGGGGCCAACGAGGAAGAACCCTTTGCCTCCGACGAAACCCCATTGGCCGTGGCCAATGAGAAATTGGTTGAGCATGGGGATGCCGCCGAGGTTGGTAGGTGCGGCGTTGATGGCGACGGCTCCGAACTGAAAGGCGTAACCGACGGCATAGTAGGCAAGGAAGGCGAAGACGTAGGCGGCGAAATTCAGCATCATGAGGTGGGCGACATTTTTCTTTCGCACCAGGCCGCAGGTGAGAAGGGCGAAACCGGCCTGCATAAAGAGGACGAGGTAGCCGGTATTCAGGGTCCAGGCAAAGTTGGTAGCGAGGCGGACGTGGCCGACGCCATCGGCGAGCTTCACCGCCAGCGGTTCCTTCGCGGCCTGGGCTTGATAGTCATCGAATGCTTTCTTGTTGGCGGCGTAGTCGGGCGCCGATTTATCGGTGGGTTCGACGACGACAAAGGGATTGCCGGCGGCGTCGACCACGGCGGTTTTGTCGCCCGTCGCTATGCCCGATGGATCGGGCTTCGGGGCATCGTCCGCGAAGCACGGCATGGACAGGGCGAAGAGCACTCCGGCAGCGAGGAGGAGAGCGAGAATCGAGGCGTAGGATGAGGCGAATAATGAACGGTGGAGGCAACCGCTGCGGGGACACTTTGTCATGAAATTGCTCCTGTTTCTAGAAGGGGAGACCGGGTTTGCGGAGTCAGACGGCGTGTAAGAGGGTGGCGTGAAATGGGGCATGAAATAGGATCGCGAGTCTCCAGATCGGGTGCTGTAACAGCTCCCCACGATAAATGCCGGTCCTGGCCGCGTCCAATAGATATTTCTTCTTGCACGCATCAGAAAACCTTTTGAAAACCTAGGGGGAAATGGGCACTTCTTGGACAGTGGGAGATGTTGTCGGGTTGACAGTGGGGTCAAGCTCTTTACTCTGGATGAATATTTATGCATAATAATGGATAATTATGCCTCGCGGGGGAAATCGGTCAAGGGCGACAATGGACGTAAAGGATGGGGATGGCGGGCAAGCTTAAAACGGCGATTCTCGGGGCGACCGGATATTCCGGTCTCGAACTGGCGCGCATTCTCGGGCGACATCCCCAAACCGACGCGCCGTTGCTCTTAAGGCGCAGTGCGGAGAAAAGGACCGACGAGGCGTCTGCCGGGTTGCTAACCGGCAACGGCGTGGGCAATGGCCATGGACATGGACATGCTGCGGTCCATCCTTTCTCGTGGTCGATGGTCGAGCAGCAGGGAGTTGAACTTCTCTTTCTGGCCACGCCGCATTCTATTTCGCGCGAACTGGTTCCGGAGGCGGTCGCTCGGGGCCTGCGTGTCGTCGATCTGAGCGGAGCCTGGCGGCTGAAAGAAGAACAGAATCGTGCCATCTACGACTTCAAAGATGCCGACCCGAAGATCGCGGCGGAACTCACGGAGCGGGCGGTGTACGGTCTGCCGGAGTTGAATGGGGATCGGATAGCGTCGGCCGCTTTGGTTGCGAATCCTGGTTGCTATGCGACTTCCGTGATTCTGGGCCTGGCGCCCTTATTGTCAGCCGGCATGGTGGATTGCGACCGCGGCATCATCTCCGATTCCAAGTCGGGCGTATCCGGCGCCGGCAAGGAGCCCACGGCGCGCACGCATTTCGTATCGGTAGCAGACAATTTTTCCGCCTACTCGGTTTTTGGGCACCGTCACACCGGCGAGATTCTGGAGCAATTAGAGCTCAGTTCCGGCCAGCTGATTTTCACTCCCCATTTGTTGCCGATTCCGCGGGGGATCCTCTCGACTATTTACGTTTACCTGAAGCGCAAAACCAGGCGGGACGAAATTCAGAGTTGCTTTCAGAGTTTCTACCAGGGCCGACGCTGGGTACGCATCTTTCCGGCTCCGACGTTGCCGGAGGTCCAATTCTCGGTGCACACGAATTACTGTGATATCGGTTTCTGCCTGGCGGGTGACGGGGGCCGGCTGGTGATTGTTTCCTGTCTGGACAATTTGCTGAAAGGCGCAGCCGGCCAGGCCGTGCAGAATATGAACCTAATGTACGGCTGGGACGAGGCGGAGGGGCTGCAATGAAAATTGTTGTCAAGATCGGCGGGGCGGCGCTGGAGAATAAAGAGACGCTGAAGAAATGCGCGCAGGCGGTGGTCCAGCTGTCGCATGACGGGCATTTGGTCGCGGTGGTGCATGGCGGGGGCAGCGCGCTGACGCGGACGCTGAAACTTCTGGGCAAGAAGAGTGATTTTGTCCACGGCTTACGGGTGACGGATGCTGAAACGCGCGACGTGGCGCTGATGGTGCTGGCGGGCATCGTCAATAAGAGTCTGGTGGCGGCGATTGCCGCAGCGGGACAGCCTGCGATCGGACTTTGCGGGGGCGACGGAGGTATTTTTCGTGCCCGCAAGAAAAAGGATGCTGATATCGATCTCGGGTATGTCGGGGAGATCTGTTTCTCGGAGCCGCGCTGGCTGAGAGCCATCTGGGCGGAAGGCGGCATTCCGGTGCTCTCTTCGGTTGCCCTGGGCGGAGACGGGCAGTACTACAACGTGAACGCGGACCAGATGGCGGCGGCTTGCGCCATCGCCTGTGAAGCGGACGCGCTGATTTTTCTTACCGATGTGGAGGGAGTGAAGCAAGCCGACGGATCGGTGATGGCGCGGTTGGATATCAAGCAGGCGGCGGGGCTGATTGACGAGTCAGTGGTCAGTGGCGGCATGATGCCGAAGCTTGAGGC
Organism: uncultured Acidobacteriaceae bacterium; assembly: GCA_963696275.1. Lineage (GTDB taxonomy): Bacteria > Acidobacteriota > Terriglobia > Terriglobales > Acidobacteriaceae > Acidiflorens. The sequence continues at coordinate 177,257 of CAVOJQ010000005.1, forward strand.
GTGTACGCAGGCTCTGAAATCAGGTGTGGGACGGGTGAGAATCCTGCCGGCGTCGCAGGTCGAGATGTTGCCACTGTTTTATTTCACCAAGCTGGAATGCGGCACGGAGGTGCTGAGAGCATGAGCCTGGCCTCTGTGTCGCACATGGAAGCGAAACTCTTGCTTCCGACTTACGAGCGCCAGCCCATCCTTTTTGAGCGTGGGCGGGGCGTGTATCTGTGGGACTCGGAGGGCAAGCGCTATCTCGATTTCCTGAGTGGCATCGGAGTCAACGCTCTGGGGCATAACCATCCTGCGATTCAAAAGGTAATTCGACGGCAGGCTGGACGGCTGATTCATATTTCGAATCTGTTTTTCCATGAATATCAGGCGGAGCTGGCGCAGATGCTGACGCAGATCTCCGGGCTCGACCGCGCCTTTTTTTGCAACAGCGGGACGGAGGCGTGGGAGGGAGCCTTGAAGCTGGCGCGGGCTTTTGCACAAATGAACCATGGCTATGGCAAACGAGCTCCCCGGACCAAGGCGCGCATTCTCGCGATGGATAACTCTTTTCACGGGCGCACGATTGGCGCCCTGGCGACCACTGGCCAGCCGAAATATCGTGCTCCGTTTGTTCCTCTTATGCCGGGGGTGACTTTCGTAAAGTTCAACGACCTCAAGGACCTGCAGCGAAAATTCGATGACAGCGTTGGCGCGGTCTGCATCGAGACGATTCAGGGAGAAGGCGGAATTTGTCCGGTCCATCGGGAATTTCTCGAACTCGCCGCGCGGCTGACGAAACAGAGCGGTGCGTTGCTGATGCTCGATGAAATTCAATGCGGGCTGGGCCGCACTGGAAAACACTTTGCGTACCAGCACTATGGCGTCGTTCCCGATGTGGTTACGGTTGCGAAGCCACTGGCGTGCGGGTTGCCACTGGGCGCCATTCTAACGACGGAGCGAGTTGCGGCGTGCATGCATCCGGGAATGCATGGGACGACGTTTGGCGGAGGTCCGCTGGCTTGCGCCGTCGCCATCGAGTTTCTGCGCGAGGAAAAGAAGTTGCTCAAGCACGTGCGCGACCTTGGCGAATATTTTCGCGGCGCGCTGGAAGCGCTGGACAGGGAGCACAAATCGATTCAGGACGTCCGCGGAGTTGGCCTGATGCAGGCGGTGGAACTCGACTCGGCGGAACTGGCGAAGGCAGTCGCCAAGCAACTGCTGCAGGAAGGAATTATCATCAATCGTACTCACGAGACCGTGCTGCGCTTTTTGCCGCCATACGTACTGCAGAAGAAGCAGGTGGACGAACTGATCAAGGCTCTGGACAGGGCATTACACGAGAATGAAGAGTCGACCTACAAAAACTCGGCGAACAAAAAGCAGAGCACTTCGGCCCGGTGCAAGGGGGTCCATGCGCACGCGTGAAGCGGTTCTACCCGATGCCGAGCAGATTCATGCTTTGATCTCGGCTTACTCCGGCGACGGCACATTGCTGCCGCGCTCGCTGGCGGAAATTTGCGAGAACGTGCGTGACTTCGTAGTGCTCGAGCATGACGGGGGGATCATCGGGTGCGGCGCGCTCCATCTTTACGGAATCCATCTGGCGGAGATTCGATCGATTACGGTGGATCCCCGCAGCCAGAGCAGCGGCGGCGGACGGCGGCTGGTGAAGGCGCTGCTGACGCAGGCGGAAAAACATAAAGTCAACTGCGTGTGTTTGTTCACGCGCATCCCGGAATTCTTCTCGCGCATGGGATTCACCATCGCGAATCATCAAGATCTGCCCGACAAGATTCACAAAGACTGCTACCAGTGCCCGCGGCTGTATCGCTGCGATGAAGTTCCGATGATTCGTGGTGAGCTTCCGACGTTTGCGATTTTACCGCCGCCGAAAAACTGGCTGAAGATTCAGGCATGAAGCCGCAGCGGAAATCGCTAAGAAGGGCTCCTGAAACAATTCGTTTGCCGCAAGGGTTCTCCTTTGCTGCGGTTGCTGCCGGCATTAAGGTCAGCGGGCGGCCCGACCTGGCGCTGGCTGAGGCCAGCGGCGGGGCGAGCGCAGCGGCGCTGTTTACTACGAACCGGGTGGTTGCGGCTCCGGTAGAGGTTGGGCGCGCGGCGGTGCAGTCGGGGAGCGGGCGGATTCGCGCTATTGTGGTGAATTCGGGCAATGCCAACTGCGCCACTGGACGGGCGGGCCTGCGAGCCTGCGAGAAAGTGTGCCGCGATGCGGGAAGATTGCTCGGTGTTTCCGCGGGGGAAATTTTTCCTTCCTCGACGGGTATTATCGGAGTGCCACTGCCAGCGGAAAAGATCCATGCGAAGTTGCCGGAGCTCATGGCAGCACGATCGGCGAGCGAAAGCAGCGTAGTCGCGTTTGCCCATGCCATTATGACGACCGACACGCGGCCGAAGATCGCTTCTGCGGTTTTCGAAGCAGGCAGGAAAAAGGTGAGCGTGTTGGGGATTGCCAAGGGGGCGGGCATGATCCATCCGCAGCTGGCGACCATGCTGGTGTATTTGTTTACCGACGTGGAGGCGAGTCCGCGCGAACTGCGAGTTCTTCTGCGGGCGGCTTGCGATGATTCGCTGAATTGTATGTCGATCGACGGCGACACTTCGACCAACGATACGGTGCTGTTGCTGGCAAGTGGCGCCAGTGGCAGGCGAGTTCAAGATGCCGGGACGCGGAAGAAGTTTTCCGAGGCTTTGAATGCAGTATGCGAGTCTCTTGCCGAGCAGATCATCAGCGACGGTGAAGGGGTGGGGCACGTGATTCGCATGTATGTGGAGGAGGCGCGCAGCCGGGAGGAGGCGTTGATGGTGGCGCGCACGATTGCTCACTCGCTGCTGGTGAAGACGGCATGGGCAGGCGCGGATCCGAATTGGGGGCGCATACTTGCGGCGGCCGGGAGATGCGGCTTGCCGCTGGATCCGTCACTGATTCAGATATGGATTGGCAGGCAGAAAGTGTGCCGCAATGGAGTCGCCTGCAGGTTTAGCGAAGAACAAGCTCATCGTGATCTGGCGCAACTGGAATGCGATATTCGCGTACAACTAGGACGCGGGCGGTACGGCTTGCGATTTCTTACTACGGATCTCACTGCCGAGTATGTGCGTATTAATGCGGACTACTCTACCTAAAGCTTTAGACGGTTCTCTTTACGGGCTAGAAGGTGAACTGGGCCTGCAATTCGATTTTGCGATTGGCTGCCTGGCTGGAGAATGCTCCGCCGGCCAGGGCGATCGACTCTTCAAAGTTGGGCGAGGTCAGGACTCCAGTAGGAGTGGCGGCGTTCACCTTGTTCAGAACATTCCGCGCATTCACGCTGAACGTGAGGCTGTAGCGCCGGTTGGTTGCCGGTGCACCGCCGAAACCTCCGGGTCCGCGTCCGCCAAAGCCAACGGTACCGCCGCCACCACCACCACCGCGACCACCGGCGCCCCCACCTCCTCCACCGCCCGGTTGAGGGGTTTTTGCCCCAGTCTCCGGGCCGAAGCCGAAGGTTTTTGCCAGCCGCAAATTCAAGGTGAAGAGGGAGGGGCCGGTCAGATAGTTGACTGGAATTGGAGTGTAAGGAGTGGGCGCTACGGTGAATTGGCAAGCCGCCTTAGTCGGATAGGGGCAGGGACCTGAAGGATTGGGGTTAAAGGCAGGACGATCGTTGAACTGCAAATCATTACTCAAGTCCGGGCCAACGGTAACGTTGTAGGGAGTTCCGGAATTGAAAATCATAAATGGACTCAGACGAAACGCATGGGGCAGGCCGATGGTGCCGCCCATAAAGACGCGATTGCGGATGGCAAAGGAAGCACGGCCATAGTCAAGCAACAAATTGTGCGAATCGGAGGGAAAGTTGCCGGCGCCGGAGGCGTCGCTGTTGGCATAATTCAAGGAGTAGTAACCGAAGAGGGAAAGCTTGGATCCGGCACGGATATTGAAGTTTGTGATCAGCTGGTTCTGCCAGAACACTCCTTCGGAGGCGTATTGATTGACGTATGGATTCGGGGCGGGTTGCGTAGGGTACGGATAATCGACGTAGGGAGCATTGGAGACGAGCGAGAGAAACTGGTGTACTCCACGCGAGTTCAGATAAGTCAGCGTAACGTTGGCGATTTTTGTGACCTGCCGCTCCATGCTGAAGGCGCTCTGCAGGATGTAGGACGCATGCAGATTGGGATTGATCTGGTAAATCGTCTGGGGCGCGTCCGATGACGTCGGAGGAGTGGGGTTGGGAGTGAAGATCGGACTGTTCTGAACGAACTGTTGCTGGGTCACGCCGTTCAAGCGGTCGGCATTGAGAATATAACTGCTGGCGAACCGGTCATAGAAAATGCCGAAACCACCGCGCAGAACGGTTTTGGGCGCGCTCTTCCCGCCGCCACCGATGCCCCAGGCAAAGCCGAGGCGCGGACCCCAGTCCCCATGATCATGAATGTCGTTCTGCGTTTCAAAGCGCAGGCCTGCGCTGAGGGTGATGTTGGGACGCCATTTGTAATCATCCTGCACATAGAGTCCGGCATCCACCACGGTGACCGGGACGGTTGGGGCGGTGCCGCTGGGAGATCCATCGATGGAAAGCAGGCTCGGGGTAAGCGCGTTGTAAGCAGCGATGGAGGTAAAGGTGTAGGCGCCGTTGAATCCGGCACTGGAGGTATTGACCTCGTGAACTGCGCGCAAGCGCACGCCGAACTTCAGGAAATTCTTGCCCTGCGAAATTGACGTGTAATTCTGCAGTTCGTAGTGATCCTGGGAGTCGTTTTGCGTTCCCTGGCTGCTGCGTCCGGCGGTGAATGCACCTTGCACGTTGAGGGTCGCAGTGGTGGTGGAGCCATCCGGCAGGGGCTGCAACGGAGTCGTCACGGGACTCTGCGAGCTGCTGTCGTGCAGATATTGGAAGCGGGTTTCATTGACAGCTTTCGCGCCAAGTATCTGCGTATCGCTGATCTGAAGGGTGTGCTCGGTGGAGGTGGTATTGTAGCCAGCCTCGGGCAAGACCGTTCCTCCGACTCCGGCATTGTCCCAGGTGTCACGGTAATACTGGTAGCGTGTGGTCAGGGTGTTGCTGGGGGTGACGGCGTAGTCGACTCGCGGACCAATGTTGGTGCGGGTGCGGGGATTGGAGATGCTTTCGCTCAGGTCGAGGGTGGGCACGTTGACGACCGCAATTTCGTCGATGTTGCGGCGCTGTACGTTGAAGAAGAACGACGATTTCTTATTGATCGGGCCACCGACGTTTCCGTTGTAGATAACGGAGTCATAGGGTTCTTGCGGGGCGTCGCCGAGAAATGGATTGCGCGTGTTCAGGCCGGAGCTGTTGCCTTCCACAGAGAACTGTCCGTGATATTTGTCGGTGCCGGGCTTGGTGAAGATTTCGATTCGACCGTAGCCGAGCTTGTCGTATTCCGCGGAGAATGGGTTTTGATTGATGCGGATCTCGCGGATCGAGGACTTCGGGGGAAGTTGACCAGCGGTGAAGCCATCGATGTAGAGTTGGCCTCCGTCGGGGCCGGCCGAAGGTCCGGCGAGTGCCTGCAAGTCGGCCAGCAGTTCATCGGGATCGTCGGGAAGAGCATCCAGATCTTTGCCGCTGAGGACGATTGCACTGGCATTATTGGCGGGGTTAAGGTCGAGCGTCGGACTTTGTCCCTCGACGGTGACTTTTTCTTCCTGCGCCTGGATGTCGAGCGCGATGTTGAATTGAGCGGCTTGGCCGGCTGCTACGTTGACGTCGTTCTGGATAAAAACGGCGAATCCCTTGGCGTTGGCCGTGACCGTGTAGTTGCCGGGAGGGAGATTTCCGATTTCATAACTGCCGGTTTTACCGGTAGTGGAGGAATGTGTAGGTCCGCCGGACGCCAAAATGGCGACGGTAGCGCCCGGAACAACAGCGCCCGAGGGATCGGTCACCTGGCCGTGCAAGGATCCGGTGGCTGAGGAGGCATTGGTTTGCGCAGCGCTCGCTGTCGATGAACTCGTGGTTGACTGGGTCGGCGACTGTGCCAACGCGGGGGCGGTCAGGTTGGCAAATGCAGCCAGAACGAGCGTCCCCGAAAGGAGAATCGCCAAAATGAAATCTGACAGATGCTTCAACATGCTTTCTGTTCTTCCTGGTTAATCTTCCTGATTACGAATAACGATCACGAATAGCGATTACGAATAGCAGTTGCGAAACACGAAAGTTGTTTTTACGACTCCTGTGGATGAAGACTCATTGCGGTGCAGCTTCACCTTCTCCGCCGGGCGCGCCGAGCGACCACGGCGACAGGAGCGAGGATGCGCTTCGATTGGGCGCTGCGGTCAGGATGGCATCCACTCCTGCGAGCAGGGTGATGGCGGTTACCATTCCAGAATCTCCTGCCTGGGTCGAGACCATCATGACCGCGTCGCCTTTCTGCAGGTCAGAGAGCTGGGCGTTGGGCAAGCGGCTCAGCATGCGCTGAAAATCCGGAGGACCGTTTCCGCCGGGGCCATGCGGCGCAGGCGATCCTGCTCCAGAATGGCTGCCGCCAGAGGCGGCGGAAACGCCCTGGGTTCCGGTGGTGTCATGGATCCCGCCTGGGTTTTGGCCGGTGCCATCCTTTGGATCTCCGGCGCCGACGCCAGCAACCTTTAATCGGGTGGCGATACGTTGCGCCATCTCTGGAGGCAGCTTCTTCATCTGCGAGTCGGCTGAAATTTTCACGACCACGGGACTTTTCGTGATCGCATCCTGCACGGTCATGGAGCTGGCAGCCGCGTCGATTGACTTGATGGTTCCTGCAATATTCCGGAAGGATCCGGAAACAACCTCATCGGCAGCCAATTCAGTGCCTTCGGGGTTGCGAGTTCCGCGCGCGCGCAACTGATCTCCTACTTTGACTTCATCGAGGGACGCGGATTTTGCATCATCGAATTTTACGGAGCCGGGGGCATAACGGCGCAGAACCGTATCCTTGGAAATGAGGATGACGATGTTCCGAGTGGTTCCCAGTCCGCCGGATGAGATAGTGATGGTATCGGCCGCGGGGTCTACTTTGGTGACGAGTCCGCCTACGCCTCGCTTCTGCCAGTCGTCGCGATCGTGCTGCTGCCTGGCGGCCACGTCGGACTGCTTCATGACAATGACTGCGAGCGCGGCGATCGTGTGGGCGTCCCCATTCGTGGTCTGCCCACGCACCAGGACGCGATCTCCGGGCTGCAGGTCTTGTGCCTGAAGGGGAGTCGCGTTTTTCAGATCTTTTTCTCCGGGAGGCACGCGCAGGATTTTTGTTGTGGGAGCGAGCGTAGCCGTTAACTCGCCACCAGATTCAGATGCGATCGTGATCGAATTTGCCTGAAGGCTCTTGATGACTCCAACGGCCTTGGCAACTTGGGTATTGGCCGAATTGCCGGACGGCTGGTCTTGTGCAAGGGCGCCGACGGGCAGGGGCACAATGAGGGCTGCCAGCAGAGTGGCCAGCAGGCATTTTTGAAAGAAAGACGTTGTCAACAGGCACGGCCTGACTGCCGGTGTCGGTCGCAAACATTGCATTCCTCAACTTTAGCATCGCCGGGCGGCCCCTATTTCCAGCTTTACGAAGATTTACCCGGCATTTACGTTGTTTTTACAGCAGCGGGTGGCAACTGTGGATGTGCCGAGGCGCATCCACATCATGAGCGGGTCATGTTAACGTATCTTTAAGTGGCAGAGCTTTTAGAATTCCTATCCAAGAAAAGAATGACTTCTCAGCGTTTCCTCTTCGCGACGACGCTCGCGTGTTTCTTGACTGCGGGGCTCACGGCTCTGACGGCGGCCGGCAACTTTGCGCAAGCGCAGGACGGCTCTGACAAGAAACCAGAGCCGGATGCCACTACAAAGATCTCGGTCGATGTGAAGGTTGTCACGCTGCCGGTGACGGTTCGTGACAAGCATGGCAAGATCGTGCGCGATCTTACGAAAGACGATTTCACGCTGACGGAAGATGGGCGCCCGGAGACGATCAAGTATTTCTCGCAGGATACGAATCTGCCGCTGACCTTAGGTCTTCTGATCGACACCAGCCGCAGTCAAACGAACGTGCTGGACGCGGAGAAAAATGCCAGCCGCAGCTTTCTTGAGCAGATGCTGGTGCAGGAAAAAGACAAGGCTTTTTTACTCCACTTTGACCGTGAAGTGGAGTTGCTGCAGGATTTGACTTCATCGCGTGAAAAGCTGCAAGCGGCGCTCGATTTGATCAAGAGCCCGTCGGATCGCGAGCGCTCGAACGATCCCAACGATCCCTCGAATGCGCCTTCCGGTTCGGGCTCGCATCATGGCGGGGGCACGCAGCTTTATGATGCGGTTTATCTGGCGTCGAACGAATTGATGAAAAAGCAGCCGGGGCGGAAGGCGCTGATTATTCTATCCGACGGCGTCGACCACGGCAGCAAGACGTATTTGGAGGGCGCGATCGAGGCTGCGCAACGTGCCGATACCGTGATCTACTCCATCTATTTCGCGGAGCCTCACCATAACGAAGACCAGCAACCGGGGCACGGAATGGGGCGTGGCGGCGGCTGGCCGGGCGGAGGTGGAGGCGGCTGGCCCGGAGGCGGGGGTGGTGGGTATCCGGGCGGAGGCGGAGGTGGTCGCGGGCCGGGCGGGGGGCAGCGGCATCCGGAGGAGCCGCGCGTCGACGGCAAGAAAATTCTGGAGCGGATCTCGAAAGAAACCGGTGGACGCTTCTTTGAAGTCACAAAGAAGCAAACCGTCGGCCAGATCTATGACAGCATTGTCGAAGAGCTGCGCACCCAGTACAGCATGGGTTATACGCCGGACAAAGACAGCACCGCCTACGGTTATCATCATGTGCAGCTGACGGTGAAGAAACAAGACATGACGGTACAAACTCGCGCCGGGTATTACGCGGATCGCGATAGTGCCGATCATAAGGATTGATCTTCCATCAACGGCATTGCTGAAGCAGGACTCCAACTTGGGTCGCGGCAGCGAGGAAGTCAGTGTTTTCGCCGGTCAACTTTTGTGGCATGCTGAAGAACTCACTCAGCAGGAGGTTGGAGGATGAAGAATCTATTCGAGATTTCGCGGCGTGAATTCGTGACACTAGCCGCGACGGGATTGAGTCTGTCCACGCCACGGAGTTTGGCCGCCCTGGCGGAAAAAGCAGCGGGAGGTTAACCCAAGTCCAACATGAGCGCAGATGAGGCGTTGCACGACCTTCTCGAAGGCAATGGGCGTTTCGTAGCGGGGAAACCTGCGAGTCCGCGGCGCAGTCCCGAAGATTTTCGCGGAGTCGCAGAGGCGCAATATCCCGATGCGGTCATTGTGAGTTGTGCGGATTCACGAGTAGCGCCGGAGATCTTGTTTGATGTGGGTGTGGGCGATATTTTTGTGGTGCGCATAGCCGGCAATGTGGTCAACGGCGCGGGCGTCACGATCAAGGGCAGCGTGGAATACGCGGTTGCCGAATTAAATGTGCCGCTGATCGTGGTGCTCGGGCACAGTGGCTGCGGAGCGGTGAAGGCGGCCATGAAGCACATTGATGCGAAGGATTCGCTGCCGGGCGCGATCAACGGCTTGGTGGAACTCATCAAGCCGGCGGTAGCCCAGAGCAAGGGAATGCCCGGCGACCCGCTGGAAAATGCGGTTCGGAAGAATGTGGAGATCGGCGTTGCATCGCTGCGAGAGCTCGAACCGATTTTGGCGCCCCGAGTGAATGAGGGCAAGCTAAAGGTAGTGGGGGCTGCGTACGACCTACGGACAGGCATGGTGAAGGTGTTGTAGTGCGGAAATTCGCTGAGGCGTTTGCCCCATCTGGGCTGGGGTTACTCCGGCATTTGTGCGGCGAAAACTCTTACGGGGCGGCAAGTTCGTCGCGCAGCGCTTGCCCGAGTGACGCCCGACGATCCGGCCTCAACTTGGATCCACCCGAGGTTAGGTAGAGGACGTCAATCGCCATCTGGCCTTCGGTTTCGATCAGGGCAATTTCGATGTTGCACTCGTGTTTCGAGACCTGCGAGCACATCCGGTAAAGCAGTCCAGGGCGGTCTTGAGTGATGACCTGCAATAAAGTGCTGTGCTCCGAGCAGTGATCGTCGAATTCAATCTGGGTCGCTATTTTGACCTTGGTGCCGTTCGTTTTTTCCGATTTCAGGCGGTCGCGCAACATACGAGCGACGTCGGCCTCGCCTTTGACTACGCTCGCGATACTTTTTTTCAAGCGCTCCCACTCCTGGAGATTCATCTCCAGGGTGCGAAAACGATCGGTGAAATAGAAAGTATCGGCCACCATGCCGGCGGCGTTGGAAAACGCATTGGCTTTCACGATATTCATTCCCCAGGCGGCGAGGGCTCCGGAAATTGAAGCGAATAAAAAAGGGCGGTCGGTGGTAATCACCGTCAGCTCATACCAGTGACGAATTTGCTTCAGGCTTAGTTGGACGCCATCCTGGCCGAGGTGGGCAGCCATCTCGGCGTGCGCCAGAACGTCGCCGGCGCCGTGAATCCGAAGATAGCGTTGCGGCAAGCCTTCCAGAAAATTGTTGATCTTCTTTCCCGCAACCGGGGCCAGCGACTGCAGGTGGGCAAGACTGGAATCGTGATCGCTGGTGTGAACGCGCGCATCGGCGCTACGGCTCAAATAATTCGCACAGGCGATATACAGTTGCCAGAGATTGTCGGCCTTCCAGGGCGTCATAGCCTCGGGATTGACGGCCTTGATATCGGCATAGGTCAACAGGCAAAGCATCTTGAGCCGTTCGGGCGCTCCCACTCTTTCGGCGAACGATCTGACATTCGCGGGGTCGAAGATGTCGCGCCGCATCGCCGCCGACATTTCGAGATGACTGGCGACCAGATAATGCACGGTATCGCGATCGACAGGATCGAGATCGAGCCGGTCGGTGCAACTGTCGGTGAGCTGCACGCTGATTTCAACGTGACTATCGCTGGGCACGGCTTTGCCGGAGTCATGCAGCAGCAACGCCAGGTAAAGCAGTTCCGGTTGTTCGAGTTCGCCGAGCAGCCCGGCGAAGCGCTGATCCCATTCGGACTTCGATTCCTGCAGACGATGGAGCGTCTCGATGGCCAGAAAGGAGTGCTCATCCACGGTGTAGCGATGGTAGAAATCGCGCACCACGAGCGCCTCGATGCCTTTGAGTTCGGGCAGGAGAAGGGCGAGCAGGCGAAGCGCATTCATGGCGCGCAAGGCGTCGGCGGCATAAGGCTGCACCAGGGTTTCCTGGAGGTAGAGCCACAACTCGGCGCCTCGGGGAGGCGTCGCCGCAAGCGCAGGGAGCGCCTGCTCGACCTTGTATTCGGTGGTCGTGCTCAACTTGAGGCCATGCTCGGCCATGAAGTGAAAAAGCCGGAGCAGCATCTCGGGATCGCGAAGGCCACCTGAGGGCTCCTGATGCTTGGGTTGCTTCAAAAAAATCAGGCCATCGACGACCGAAAAATCGTTGCTTGCGACCTTCGACCGCCAGCCCTGAAATTGACGGTGCAGCGACGACCATGCCGCAGGAATTTCCTCGAGCAATTGATTGCAGACACGATGGACGTTACGCACGTGACCGAAGTAAACGCGCATCCAGTCGGCGGCGTCCGAGATCTCGGCATCGTTGGCGCCGATTTTTCGAGCCGCGGCTTCGTCCTGCGCTTCCCAAGTGAGGCTGTTGTCGTGACGGCGGTGACGGAAGTGCAGAAAGCAGCGCACGGACATTTGGAAATCGAGGGCTGCGTCGAGCGTGCGTCGTGAGGAAACGGGAAGCAGGGTGGTGGTGTCCGGCCACACCTTCAATTTTTCCATGGCGGAAATCAACGCCAGCCAATGAGCGACGTTATAGTCGCGCAGGCCGCCGGGGCCATCTTTGACGTTCGGTTCAAGGTGGAAGACCGTGTTGCCGAACTTGTGATGACGGGCGCGGGTCAGCTCCGCCAAGTTCTGAATCAGGCTCTGACAATCCTTCGCGACCAGACGGGGAACGGCCTTATCGCGGAGGCGCGTGAAAAGGTCGCGATCGCCAGCGAGGAAGCGGCAGTCGAGGAGCGAAATGGCAAATTCCACATTGTCGGGGTCGAGGCGTTCGCACTCGGACAAGTTTCGCGTGGCCGGACTCAGTTTGAGGCGCAGATCCCAAAGTTCCTGCGAAAAACGACGAATGGGATCTTTGTATTCATTTTCGGAGCTGCCGGCATACAGAAAAAGCAGATCGATGTCGGAGTGAGGAAAGAGCCAGCCGCGTCCGAATCCGCCGGTGGCAACCAGGGCAAAGTTTTTGTGCGCTGGGGGATCGGCGAGCGGAGTTCCGGCGGTCGCAACCCCACCGAACATCTCGTTCCAGAGCCGCTGAACCATCGAATCGACCAGCGCGGTACGTCTGGAGAGCGCGGTGCGGCCATCGCCGATGAGGGCAAATTCCTGTTCAATGGCTGCGGATTCGCGGGCGTAAAGCTCGGACAACTCGCTGCGCACGGTGGCCACGGTGGTCATTTCGATGACATTCTCCCCACGAAGTGCTTGAGGTTTCAGTTGTCAGGTTTCAGGAAATCGTTGGCGGCTCGGCGTCTCCTGAGACCTGACAATTGTCCTGCTACAAGGGGGATGTCCAATTTTTGTCGAACTGCCGCATTGACCTGTCCTGGTTAGAGCACACTCTCGCCGCGTTCGTCGTTGCGAATTCGAATCGCCTCGTCGATGCGGGAAAGAAAAATCTTTCCGTCTCCGATCTTTCCGGTGCGGGCGGCGGCGGCGATCGCCTGCACGACCTTTTCGGCCATCTCGTCGCCCACAACGATCTCGAGTTTCACTTTTGGAATCAAGTCCACCGTGTACTCGCGTCCGCGGTAAAACTCGGTGTGCCCTTTCTGCCGGCCGTGTCCTCGGGCCTCAAACACCGTCATACCTTCAACCCCAACCTCGTGTAATGCGTCTTTGACGCCCTCGAGTTTGGAAACCTGAATAATTGCTTCAACCTTTGTCATGGTTCTCCGTTCCCAGGGATCTCGTACGGTTGCTCGCCTTTATCACGGACATGATAACAATAGTCGCTCGGCCGCGTTTTGCGGAAATCGAAACTATTTATGTCGCTGATTGGAAATCCTTATGTGCTTGAGACCGATGTGCAGAGACCGATCGAGAATGGCTGAGATCGGGCGCTCTGCCGAGTTGCTGTGCGGGGAGGATGAGGGCAGCAAACCGGGGCAAGCCCGCCTGCGCTGCCGTTGGGAGGTTGCCCTCCAATTGACGGCGGAGGGGTTTGTGCGGTTGGATGGAGGTGCGTGACACCTGCGTCTACGATTCTCGATTCAGACTCGCGGCGGTTTAATCGCCTCGATGCGGTCTGGCTAGCGATCTGGCTGATCTTTCTCGCCATACTCGCCGTGCTCCCTCCCCTATTCGAATGGCACAAGCAGTTGATTCTGCTTGCGATTGGCATTGTGCAGCTTCTTGAGAGCAGGCTGATTTCTCACTTCCCGACGCGCGGGGTTTCCTACGTAATCATCCTGAAGATTTTGCTGGCGACTCTGCTCATCGACCATACCGGCGAGGTGGGGATCAACAGCAGTTACTATCCTATTTATTACCTTCCGGTGGTGACCGCGGCGCTTTACTGCGGGACTTGGCTGACGCTGCTCTGGACGTTGGTTGCCTCTGCCGCTTACTGCTCGTACCTGTATCCGGCGATGCAGGAATACGAATTGACTCCCGAGGCCTTCGGATTACTAGCGCTGCGCATTCTGTTTTTCTTTCTCGCGGCGATGGTGGTGAACCGTTTCGCGCAGCAGAGTCAGCATCAGACTCAGCTCTATCGCGAACTCGCGGAACGACTCGCCGAAACGAATCGCAGACTCGAACATGCCCAGGCCGAGGCTCGGCGCTCGGAACGACTGGCTGCTCTCGGCCAGTTATCGGCTGGGTTGGCGCATGAGATTCGCAATCCTCTGGGAGTGATCAAGGGCTCGGCTGAAATGCTGACGCAGAAATTGCAGGCGTCCGACGAATTGGCGCGCGAGTTGGCAGGGTACATTTCGACGGAGGTGAACCGGCTGAGCGCATTGGTCACGGAGTTTCTTGACTTTGCCCGTCCGCTGCACGCGCAACCGCATCCGGCGGACCTGACGGCCCTGCTCGATCGGGTGCTACAGGTAGTTGCCGGGCGATTCGCCGGTAAGTCGAAGGTGAGGGTCGAAACCAGTTACGAGAGCGGATTGCCGCTGGTTCCGCTGGACGAAAGTTTGTGCGAACAGGCATTTCTCAATTTGGTGCAGAATGCGTATGAAGCGATGGAAGAGAAAGAGGAGGGCAGGTTGCGGGTGGATGTTCGCCTGGCCACGAAGGAGGATCGGCCTGGAGTAGAACTTCGCATCGCCGACAATGGACCCGGCGTGCCTGAAGAACTGCGCGAAGAAATTTTCAATCCGTTTGTGACCACCAAGAAAACTGGTGTGGGGCTCGGACTTTCTATCGTTTCGAAAATTATCGATGGTCATCAGGGATCGATTCGTGTGGAGAACGCGCTCGAGGGCGGAGCCGTGTTCACGCTATTCTTTCCACTGGAGGAGACAAGTGAAGTAGCGGGCGCCGAACTACGCTCGGCGGGGGCGGGTGAGGGAGGGAGTCCTCACGCGAACTGACCGCGACACGAGCCAACCGATGCCTACCATTCTTATTATCGAAGACGAAGCGAAGATGCGGCGGTTGCTGGAGCTGAACCTTGGCGAAGAGGGATTCAAAACGCTTTCGGCTGGCGACGCTGAAGCGGGGTTGAAGTTGCTCGCCTCGGAACCGGTTCATCTGGTGCTTACCGACCTCAAATTGCCGGGCATGAATGGACTCGAATTTCTGCAAACGGCGAAGCAGCAGAATCCGGCGTTGCCGATTGTTGTGATGACCGCATTCGGATCGGTTGAAACCGCGGTTGAAGCGATGAAGGCAGGCGCCAGTGACTACGTCCTGAAGCCATTCTCGCTGGCGGAAATGCGGATGGTGGTACATAAGGAGCTGGATAACTCGCGACTTCGCGAGGAGAATCGGTCGCTGCGCGAGGCTCTGGGCCAGAAGTACAGCCATCCCAACATCGTCGCGGTCAGTCCTAAGATGCAGGAGGTGCTGGCGACGGTTGAACGGGTTGCGCCTACGAACTCCACGGTTCTGTTGGGGGGCGAGAGCGGAGTGGGGAAAGACCTCATTGCGCGCGCTATTCATGAAAAGTCGCGGCGCGCCGGTGGGCCGTTTATCAAGATCAACAGCACTGCGATTCCGGAGAACTTATTGGAGAGCGAGCTTTTCGGCTACGAAAAAGGAGCTTTCACGGGAGCCACGACGACTAAGCCGGGCAAGTTTGAACTTGCGGACAAAGGCACGCTCTTTCTTGACGAGATTGGAGACGTGCCCGCGGTGATCCAGGTCAAGCTTCTCCGCGTGTTGCAGGAGCGGGAGTTCGAGCGGTTGGGGGGAACGCGCACCATCAAAGTCGACGTTCGGCTGCTGGCTGCCACCAACCGTGACTTGCGCGCGGCGCTGGAAGACGGAACGTTCCGCGAAGACCTTTATTACAGGCTTAACGTAGTGCCCATCGATATTCCGCCGCTGCGCGAGCATAAAGAAGATGTTCCGGGACTGGCAAATCTTTTCCTGGCGCGTTTCGCCAAGGATTCCGGGAGATCGGAAGCCATTACCGGGATTTCTTCCGCGGCGATGCAGCTTCTGGTTGCGCATTATTGGCCGGGCAATGTGCGGGAATTGCAGAACGTAATCGAGCGGGCGTGCGCACTCGCCACCGGAGATGAGCTGCAAGCGAGCGATATCCAACTTGATACGCCGCGCAATCGCAATGTTGCTTCGTCTGACAGATTCCTTCCCGACGGCATGACGCTGGATCAGTGGGAGGATGAAATGATTCGCGAAGCTCTTAAACGGGCGGGGGGAAATAAGTCGCAAGCTGCGCGCTTGCTGGGGCTGTCGCGGAACGCGCTACGGTATCGATTGTCGAAGATTGGCATAGACGACGACGATGGGGAGTAAAGGCGGCGGCCTGACCGACTCAAGTCGCCGATGGAATCGAATTCGTTATCGCAGCGCTGAAGCGCAGCGCCACCCCAAGGAAAAGTGCAACTTCGCGTCGTACGGAATCGCTTGGGAATTTCTTCCGCAGACCGGCGCTAACCCAGTTCTTGGAGATCAGAGTTTTGGAAATCGGGGAGCGTTTGAGACGAGGGCAGACTCCGTCTCCACTGGGGACTTATCATTTCAACAAGACTGGCCGAAAACCACCACCCTGGTTGAACCGGGCCACCGGCACCCTGCCGTCGCGCTTTCGTTCACGCCAGCCAGCTTCTCTTAAGTTGATAACAATCAATTGTTTACGTGAATACTCATTCTTGCCAGGCGTTGGCATGCCAAGTGCATTGTTACGGGCATAGGTTGTGTCTCGCAAAGGTGGAGGGTAGTGATGAAGTTCAAATTCATAGCGGCAATTCTTGGAGTGATGATGGCGATCCCAGTCGCCGTTATGGCTCAGAATCAGGACGGCCAGGCTCCGGATCAGGATTCGAAGCCGTCGCCCAATATTCAAATGCAGAGTCCGAACGACCAAGGGCCTATGGATCAGGATCAGGCTCAGGAAGCGGATGCCCAGGCGCGGCGGGATGCGGCGAACGGGAATCCAGGGGATCAACGGGCGATGAGTCAGGGGCCGATGGACCCGGGATCGAGCGACGCCAACTCCGCCGATCCGAGTTACAACACGCCGGCGCCGGAGGAGAAGAATGGCGTGGCCCGCGTGAGTCTGATTCATGGCGACGTATCGACGCAGCGCGGCGACTCGAAGGATTGGTCGGCGGCGGTGTTGAATGCTCCCGTGCTGGCGGGTGACCGGATTTCTACCGGAGACAAGGCGAGGACTGAACTGGAACTCGACTATGCCAACACGCTTCGGCTGGCCGAGCACAGCCAGGCGAACCTGGTGCAGCTCACGCGCTCGCAGATCCAGATTCAACTTGGACATGGCATGGCGAACTACACGGTATTCAAAGGTAGCGATGCCGACGCTGAAATCGATACTCCCAACGTAGCCATTCGCACCGAGCGGCGCGAATCGAGCTTTCGCATTCTGGTTACGGCGGACGATCACACGGAAATTCTGGTACGGAAGGGCGAAATCGAAGTGACCACTCCGCAGGGCGGTACGCGGGTGGGGCAGAACCAGTTCATCACCATTCAGGGTACGGGTGCAGACGAGCAATACAAGATTGGGGAAGCGCCCACGCGCGACGACTTTGACCAGTGGAACAGCGATCGCGACAACATGATCCGCAACTCGGAAGGGCGCAAGCAAACCAACGATTATTACGTGGGCACGGAGAATCTTGATGGGCACGGCACCTGGTCGGAGGTTCCGGATTACGGTCAGGTGTGGCGTCCGACCGTGCCACCGGATTGGGCTCCTTATCGCAACGGGCGCTGGGTTTATGAACCTTATTGGGGATGGACCTGGGTTTCCTACGATGATTGGGGCTGGGCTCCTTATCACTACGGCCGCTGGATGTATGTGAACGGAGGTTGGGGATGGTGGCCGGGTCCGGCGTACGGGTATCCGTACTATCGTCCGATCTGGGCTCCGGCCTATGTTTCGTTCTTTGGCTTCGGCGCGGGGTTTGGCTTCGGAGTCGGATTTGGCTTCGGATTTGGCGGCTCCATCGGTTGGCTGCCGCTCGGTCCGTGTGACCACTTCCACCCGTGGTATGGACGCTACGGCGGGCGCTATGGCGCGGCGGGTTGGGGTTCTTACAATCGCGGAGGGTTTGCGGCGTTGCACTCCGGCACGCAGTTTTCGAACGTGAACCTGGCGATGCATAACGCAAATTTCCATGGCGCGACATCGGTTTCAGGTCGCGAGTTTGGCACCGGGCACATGAACGCGACGGCGATGAGCCACGCGCAATTGCAGAATGCGCACTTCAGCACGGGCAGATTGCCGGTGACTCCGAGCCGGGAGAGTTTCTCGGCGAGCGGACGTGCGGCGGCGGCTTCGACGACGCGGAACGTGTCGGCGAATCAGCACTTCTTCTCGACGCACGGCACGACGGTGAGCGGGTCGAACCGGTCGATGGGAACATCGATGGGGACCATGAGCGCCGGCACAAATCACACGGCGGAGCGCTCGAGCGTGGGTTCGGAACGAGGTTCGGAGATACGCAGCAATTCGAATTCGGGATCGAGACCGAGTACTTCGAGCGCGTCACAGTCTACGTCACGTTCGACGGGCAGCAATGGCGGCTGGCAGAAGTTTACGCCGATGCCGGCGCGTTCATCCTCAGAAGCTGGCAGAGCGGAGGCGGGCCGGTCGGGATCGAGTGGATATGAGGCAGGCCGCGGCGGCGAATCGATGGCCCGCGGCGGTGGTCCGGAAGAGCGCGGTTCGTATGGGTCGCGCAGTTCGACTCCGGAGGGTCGGGGCTATAGTTCGGGGAGCCGTGGCTACAGCGGGTCGGCTCGTCCTCCGCTGAATATGAGGCAGCCTATCGTCACGCCACGTTCTTACGGTGGCAGCCCTTATGGCGGAAGGTCAGTTCCGAGTTACGGCGGCAGTCATTCGGCACCGAGTTATGGTGGCGGGCATTCCGCACCGAGCAGTCATGGCGGCGGAGCGCCGCACGGTGGCGGGTCACCGCACGGCGGTGGCGGCGGGTCGCATGGCGGCGGCGGTGGCAGGCATGGACGGTAAGAGTTCGCTGGATGGTTCTCCAGCGTAGATTGCAACATAGCAGCACTCTACCCAGCAGTGGGACGCGCTCTTGGCGCGTTTCACTGCTTTTTTCTTAACCGCGGCGCTTCCTCGAGATTGATTTCGTAATCTGTAAGCTGCTGGAAACTGGCGGAAGCGTGTGCGAGTCGAATCCGCCAAACAAACGCCGTAGTGAGGAACGGGGTCAATACTCCCATGGCGACAGGTATCCCGTGCCGGTAGATTCGCAGGGCCCGCCGCTGACGGTGTAGTTCCCACTAATCAAACCGTCGGAGTCCGCCGTCGCGAGAAAAGCGATGGTGCCATTGTCAGTCTCGATTTCCAAGGTCACGGACGTGCCCAGGATGAAGCTTGCAGAGGGAAACGTTCCCGACGTGATCGTCCCGGACTTAAAGCAGGCGCCGTCGAAAGTGATTGTTCCGGTGAGGCCAAAGCTGCCCTCAGAACTGGCGCCATCCTGAGCTAGCTGGGCTGACATTTGGATAGTTGTTCCCCCCGCAGTCGTTAAGTTGCCGGCCCAGTTGCCTGCGATTGAACCCACACTGAAGCCCGTGACGTTTCCTTGGTCGCCGTTGGCGCACCCACCGTTGATGGCATACGTCCCGGTCAGCGTATCGGGGAAATTGGCTTTGATGGTGATGTTCCCGGCGAAAGTAATAACCTGTCCATCAACAGGCGCAGAGGCCAGGGAGACATTGCCATCAGTCAGGGTACCAGAGAGGCCGATGACATTCTGCTGATCAAAACAACTCCCACCGGCCACATGCACTGCGCCGCTTACCGAACGGCCGGATTGATCGATACTGCCAGCAATCGTCAAAGCGGGCATCCCCGCAGTGGACGTCGTGCTGAATTGCCAATTGCCTGAAATGTTCTGGCCCGGCGCTGGTGGACCTGAAGTTCTCTGTTCCCCTCCGCACCCACAGAGAAGAACGAGGGCTGAAAGCAGCCATAAAGTGCTCGCCGAGTGTTTCATGGAACTCCTCCCTGCCCTGACTCCTACTAATGGGACATTTCCTGCTGGAACTAACGCTGCAGGGTGCCGCTGACAACCGTGTTCGCGTCCGTCTCAACGGCCAGCATTTCGTTCCCGCCGTTCACAACCACGAGGTGGAAGTGCATTTCGGGGAGCCCCTTCGGCGTTATGGTAGCCCTGCCCCTGCAGTCCGCGCCGACCTTGTAAGAACCGGTGACGGGCTCGAACGTTAGGAACGTGCCATCCTCGCTACTCGCTACGCGTCCGCTTATCACTCCTTCTCCAGAAGGGTTGACCGTTAATTTCAACTCGCCGATGAAAGCCACCGCTCCCGTTGCGAGGAAGACGCCCGTTGTTTCAAGCCCAAAACGACCCTTAACTCCGGCATTGGTGCAGGTCGGGGGGCCCTGCTTCAAGGCGAATCCCTCCGCAAAAAGGTGAAGGGCCAAAAACCCTGTTGACGTAACCACAATTGAGAAGGGGCTGCCTTCCGTGGGTGTACCCGTGCCGGTGCAGCTCGAGGCGATTGTGTAGGTTCCGGTGACAGGCTCGGTGACGATCACGCCGTCATGGGATGCTGTCTGCTCTCCAGTAAATGTGCCTGTGGTTGAGTCAAACGTGATCTGGGTCACGGCGGCGGAGGTAGGGGCGCCGTTGCTATCTGTGCCGTCGTGCAGAAACCCGTAGGTACCACTCAGAGAAGCGTTTGAACAAGTCGCCGCCCAGGCAGCAGAACTGAGTCCAAAGCTGGCAAGAACGATCATTCCAGCGATGCGAAACGCTTTGGAAATCATGGTGCTCTCCTCTTCCCCTACTGAGACAATCGAAAACGACAGGCAAAAGGCGACAAGGCAGCGAAAAGAATTATTCGCCACGAATCCGTCCGAACCTGAGCGACTCAGTTGACGAAAAATCTCTTTAACGCTCATTGACGGGGTTTTGAGTGTGGATTGACAGACGTTTGCCAGCGGCAGGCAGTTCACGACTTATCACGTTTTTGTCACTTCAGACTGACCTGCGGTGGTAAATTCTCACTCTGATACGCACGAGATTTGTGTAAATCGTTGAGAACAAATTGGCGGAAGCGTGTGTGAGTCGAACACACCGGCAACATCGAAGATGCCGCCCGCCGGTTTTGAAGACCGGGACGATCACCGGACCGCATGCGCTTCCGTGAATCCGCGGGACAATTACTTGGGCTGTGCTACAACTCGGAGATAAGGTTTCAGAGTCTTCCAGCCGCCGGGGTATTTTTGTTTTGCCTGTTCTTCGGAAACCGATGTCGGGATGATTACGTCCTGTCCCGGTTTCCAGTTCACGGGAGTCGCCACGTTGTACTTGGCGGAAAGCTGTATGGAATCGAGGGCGCGCAGCACTTCGTCGAAATTGCGTCCGCTGCTCATGGGGTAGATGAGCATGAGCTTTATTTTCTTGTCCGGACCAATCACGAAGACGGTTCGTACCGTAGCATTGTCGGCAGCGGTACGGCCTTCGCAGCTGTCCCCAGCCTCGGCGGGGAGCATGTCATAGAGCTTCGCGACTTTCAGTTGAGGATCGCCAATCATCGGAAAGGTCACTTTGTGACCCTGTGTTTCTTCGATGTCGGCGGCCCACTTGCCGTGATTGGTCACGGGATCGACGCTGAGTCCTATGATTTTCGTGTTGCGCCGGGCAAACTCCGGTTGCAGACCGGCCATGTAGCCGAGTTCGGTGGTGCATACGGGAGTGAAATCCTTGGGGTGGGAAAACAGGATGGCCCAGCCATCGCCGATCCACTCGTGAAAGTTGATGGTGCCCTGCGTGGTTTCCGCAGTGAAGTTGGGAGCTTCAGAGTTGATACGTAGCGACATAATCTTCCTCGCATATTTTTCCAGAGTTTGGCTGCCGGGCGGTTTCTCCCCATGACCATAGCAGGCAATTAGAATCCGCGCGGCGTTTGGCTCAGCGATCCGGAGCGATGCCCCGCGGCTCCAATTATGGTATCGCATCGTGTCGCGGTTGTGGGGCGCGCCAGAATAAAGAGGGTCGCGGTAAAATGTCAGGTATGGCTGCCTCGCGAGATTCCGCAATGACGCGATTGTCGATGGTGCAGGTGGATGTGTTTACCGACCGCGCGCTGTCGGGAAACTCGCTGGCAGTTTTTCTGGATGGTCGCGGGCTTCGTGCGGAGCAAATGCAGGACCTGGCGCGCGAGATGAATCTTTCCGAAACAACCTTCGTTCTTCCCGGCAAGGCGTCGGCGGAAAAGACGGGCAGCGTGCGCGTTCGTATTTTTACGGTGCAGGAGGAGTTGCCCTTTGCCGGGCATCCTACGTTGGGCACAGCGTTTGTTCTGCGGGGCGAAACCGGGGCCGGCGAAGTGGTGCTGGAGCTGAATGCAGGCAAGGTGCCGGTGCGCTTCACCGAACCACCCGAAGGGCGGGTATTCGGAGAAATGACGCAGAAGAATCCGGAGTTCGGCGCGATCCATAATGCCGCGGAGGTGGCGCGATTCGCGGGCCTGACCGCGAATGACATTGACGACGTCGCGCCCATCCAGACGGTATCGACCGGTGTGCCCTTCACCGTGGTGCCGTTGCGATCGCTGCAGAAAGTGCAAAAGCTCCGCCTCGACCTCGACGCAGCCGGCGAATATCTGGCGCGGTCCGGAGGAAAGTTTTTTTACTTCGTTTGCCGCGAAACGGTGAATCCTGAAGCTCGCCTGCACGCCCGCATGATTTTCTATAACGGCGACGATCCGGCGACGGGTTCGGCTGCGGGATGCTGTGCCGCGTGGATGGTGGCGCATGGCGTGGCGGCGAGCGACGAGCAGGTTTTAATCGAGCAAGGCCTCGAAATGCACCGCCCGAGCAACATTTTTGTTCGCGCCACTGAACAAAAAAATGAACACGATAACCAGATTGTCAATGTGCGTGTCGGTGGAAATTGTGTAGAAGTTCTCCGCGGCGAAGTTACGCTCGCGCTCTAGCCCGGCAAAACACTGCAGCAATCGCGGCTTCACGGATCATCACTGAATCGTGCTAACACTGGTGTGCCATTGGCGAGCACGGCACTTTACCAACGGCGCGATTCTGTTTACAGTCATTGCGCTCCCAAAAAAACAAAATCAGTAAGCAGATCAGAAAGAAGTTGTGATGAACCTTTCCCGGTGCGGTCAATGAAGCCCAAGAAAACAATTCTTTGTGTCGACGATAACGAACAGGCACTCTCGATTCGCAAAATCCTGCTGGAAACGCGGGGCTACCGCGTGCTGGCATGCAACAATGGCGAACAGGCGCTCGAAGCCTTCCGGCGTGGCGGCGTCGATCTGGTTCTTACCGATCTGATCATGCCGGGCGTGGATGGCTCGCGGCTGATCGAAGAAGTGAAACGTGTTTCTCCGCAGACTCCGGCGGTATTGATCTCGGGTCGTAGCAAGATTTACGAGCGCGACACTCTTGCCGATGTCTTCCTGCCCAAAGGAATGTACGAGCCGGCGGATCTGCTGGAACGCATACGCCTGTTGCTGGTGCGCAAGCGCGGCCCCAAGCGGCAGGTTGAACTGCGGGCCCGTCCAGCGGACGTGCAGCATGCCACGGTGGCATGACTGCCGCACGCTTCCTCCTGTGATATGGTTTTCACTGGATGCTGGCGTTCATTGAAGCGAAAGAACTGCGGAAGACTTACCGGGTGGGGAAGGTGGATGTTCCGGCCTTGCGCGGGATCTCTTTCAGCGTGGAAAAAGGCGAGTTCGTCACCATCGTAGGCCCTTCGGGAAGCGGGAAGTCCACACTTTTTTATCTGCTGGGCGGGCTGACTCGCGCGGACTCGGGCAGCGTAACCATCGATGGCGTGGATTTTGCGACACTATCAGATGGCGAGCGCACGCGCTTGCGGAAAAGCAAGATCGGTTTTGTTTTCCAGAAGTTCAACCTCTTGCCCACGCTCAGCGCGCGCTCGAACATCGAGATTGCGTCTGACATTGCGGGATTGGGCATGCCCGATCCGGGGTTTCTCAAGACGATCACCGAGATGCTGGGGATCGCGAAGCGCCTTGAGCATCGTCCGAACGAACTCTCCGGAGGCGAGCAACAGCGGGTAGCGCTGGCGCGGGCTCTGATCAACCGTCCTGCCATTGTGCTGGCCGACGAACCCACGGGCAATCTGGATTCGAAGAGCTCGAATATTGTTTTAAGCATGCTGCGCCAATCGAACAAGAATCTGGGGCAGACGGTGCTTATGATCACGCACAATCCTGAAGCCGCCGCTTACGGCGACCGCATCGTACATATGCGCGATGGCGAGATGGTTGCGCCCGAGGAAGATCCGCAATGGTCGCCGCATGTAGCGACCCAATCCTTAGGGCCTAACACCGCGTAGGAGCGTTTGCGGCATGGTGAAGCAAACGGTGACGGCAAACCTGAATATCAATCAGACGGACTGACGGTTTTTTCATGGCACAACGCGACGAGTTGACCAAGCCGATTCTTGCTGGCCAGGGGGCGACAGACTATGAGCGCTACCTGCGCACCGACGAACTACTCTCTCTGCAAAAATTGCCGGAAGATTTGCTGCACAAAGACGAGATGACTTTTCTGGTGGTGCACCAGAGCTCGGAATTGCTCATGAAGGGTGCGGCATTCGAGCTGGGGCGCGCGCTGGAAGCGCTGGAAGGGGGAGATTACGGGAATTGCACGCGACTCATCCGTCGCGCCATTCAGCTCCTCGAACCACCCATCGGACTGCTTCATATTCTGGAGACCATCAGTCCTCACGATTATCATGTGATCCGCGCCGGGCTCGGGCACGGAAGCGGTCTCGACTCTCCGGGATTTCTTTCGCTGCTGCACATCGGGCCGCGCCTGGGCCATGCTTTTCACGAGCAACTGGGTCGCACCGGTCTTACCGTGGGCGAGCTTTACCGGCGGCACGAGGAATTTTTCGGCCTGCACGACGTCGCCGAGCGTCTGCTCGACTTCGACGAGCGGATGCAGCTTTTCCGCTTTCACCATCTCAAGCTCGCCGAGCGCATTATTGGAGGCCGCGTGGTCGGCACCATGGGGACGCCGGTGGAAGTTCTGCAACAACGTATGGACAGTTGGCTGTATAAAGATCTTTGGGACGTGCGCAATCAGATCACGGCGGCGATTGGGCAGACTCCCGGGGCGAAGCAGTATTAAGCAAGCAAAAATTGGCTCTTGGTTGGCGCGCCATCAGCAACCCGGGAATGAGTGCTTGATCCTTCCGAGCGATCTCACTCCCGAGGTTCGCCGTTGTACTTAGAAATGGCCCTTACGTTGGCCACTGTGCGATTAGTGCCTGCCTTCCACCGCGTGGCCCCGTCCATCCCGCATTTCGTTTCCTTTGAAATGAGATACCTCGCCGGGACGGCGACCTTCTTCAGGCTTGTCGCCACGATTGGGGTAGGCACCGCGATAGCCGTGCTCCGGATGGTAGTGATTATCTACGTAGCCGTGGAAATCGGCAGGGCCGTGGAACCACGGACCAGCGCCGATGAATACTCCATTTACGAACCACTCCGGGCCATAGTAGCCGTAGGGAGCGCAATTGTAGGGCGGCACGTCGTAATAGCCGTAGGGGCACACCGGCGCAACACCAATCTCGACACCGACCTGAGCGTGAGCCGCGGGAGCAGCGACTGAGAAGCACAAACCGGTAATGGCGACTAAAGCAAGAATCCTAAATCCCTTCATTAATGACCTCATTCATTTATCCTCACCATCTTCTGAATTAGCCCGACCGCTTGGGGCGACCGTTCGATCTTGCCGACTTCACGGTTCGCGCCCCGAGTAGTAGGGAGCATTTACGATTCAGCAATGTTCCAAAGGGTTGGCGAGAGTATTCATGAGGCTCTCAAGTCCAATCAATCCAGCGTTTTCCGTCGAATGCCACTCGCGCCAGCGCCAGGTTTGCTCCGGTGGGATGGGGTCATTTATACTCATTCAGTCGAGCGGGAGTAACTCAGTGGTAGAGTGCGACCTTGCCAAGGTCGAAGTCGCGGGTTCAAATCCCGTCTCCCGCTCCAGTTCTTGAAGCCCTGCACCAGCTAGGGCTTTTCGTTTTAGCGTGCTAATTTGGAGTGTCGATCAGCGACATGTCGGCGCGGTAGCCAAGTGGTAAGGCCGAGGTCTGCAAAACCTCTATCGTGAGTTCGATTCTCACCCGCGCCTCCAATCCTTCTGCCCAGTGAGAATGCCGTTGTGCAAGTTAGGGAGTCACTTTCCTGAGGCGAGTCGCGAAGTACCACTGATTGCCGACCACTGATTGCTGACCACTGGTTGCCGAATGCGTCCTTAACGCCGGCGTTGCGATCGTCCTACGGTGATCGGCGGGTTCGGAGATTGAGGTGGCTCCGGCCCTCAGGGCGCGCCCTTTTGAGACAGTGTTAGCGCTGGGTCGATCCGAGTGTCTGCGGTCCTTCCGGCACCGCAGCGCCATCCGCTCGCGGATCCGAAGCACCGTAGTTGACCTTCGTGGTGCTGTCGTGGAGTACTGCCTGCCCACGGCCCATGGTCGTCGAATACTCTTTGCGCACCTCGAGCAGGTGGCCCATTTTGGTAAGTTGCTCGATGGACTCGGGCGTGACGCGCGACTCGATCACAATGTTGCATCCCAGTTTTGTATTGACGGTAAACCGTGGTTCTTCCATAGCCGCTTGGATGTTCATCTTGTAATCGACAACATTCGAGACAAATTGCGCGTGCGCCAGGGGTTGATTCATGCCGCCCATAATGCCGAAGCCAATGTTCTGGTCCCCGCGCTCCATGAATGCAGGAATGATGGTGTGAAAAGGGCGTTTACGTCCGGCCAGGGCGTCAGGGGAGTTGGGGTCCAGCGAAAACAACCCGCC
This sequence comes from uncultured Acidobacteriaceae bacterium, assembly GCA_963696275.1. Taxonomy (GTDB): domain Bacteria; phylum Acidobacteriota; class Terriglobia; order Terriglobales; family Acidobacteriaceae; genus Acidiflorens. The sequence continues at coordinate 203,774 of CAVOJQ010000005.1, forward strand.
GCGATTTTGCAGTACGAATCCCATTCCCTGGACAGTGACGCCGGATCCGAAAGCAGAATAGTTACTCTGAATCAAGGAGAGAATATTGCCGTCACGGTCGACCACCGACAAGTACGTTGTGTCGCTTCCGGAGAGGGCGCCGGGAGCGACGGAGCAGTTAGCCTTGGCAGGATCGATGAGGCTGGCACGCTTGGCCGCGTACTCCTTGGAGAGCAACTGCTTCACCGGGATATTGCTGAAGCGGGGATCGCCGTTGTAGGCCTTGACGTCGGCATAGGCCAGCTTCATCGCTTCGATCCTGGTATGCAACTCCGCGGCGCTGTGGGGTCCGCCGGGATCGGGAGGGAACTGCTCCATAATGTTCAGCATTTCGAGTGCGGCCATGCCGTCGCCGTTGGGAGGGAGTTCATAGACAGTCCAATCTCGATATCGAGTCGAGATGGGCTCGACCCACTCGGCGGAATACTGACCGAGGTCGTCGGCGGACATCGTGCCTCCCAACGCCGACGAGGTTTTCAGAATGGCCTGAGCGATTGCTCCCTGGTAGAACGCCGACTCGCCCTCCTTCGCGATCCGGGTCAGCGTTTGCGCAAGATCAGGATTGCGAAAGATCTGGCCCGTCTGTGGCACGCTGCCGCCGGGCAAGAATACGCGCTGGCTTTCCGGATTCTGCATCAGTCCGGAGGAAGAAGCTCTCCAGTAGTCATGAATGATCTCCGTTACCGGATAACCATGATCGGCGTAGAAGATGGCCGACTGAAAGAGATCGCGCCAGGGCAGCTTTCCGAACCGGTCGTGAAGCTTCGTCCACCCGTCGACAGTGCCCGGCACGGTCACGGAATCGATACCGGATTGCGGCATCGCGGTGAGGCCTTTCCCTTGCAGACGTTCGAGGGTGAGCGCTTTGGGCGCCCAGCCACTGGCGTTCAGGCCATACAGCTTGCCAGTTTTGGCGTCCCAGTAAATCGCGAAGAGATCGCCGCCCATACCATTCATCATGGGCTCGGCGACTCCCAGCACGGCATTGGCGGCAATGCCCGCGTCAATCGCGGAGCCGCCCTGCTCCAGAACTCTCGCGCCCGCCTGGGACGCCTGAACGTAGCTAGTGGCGACGATGCCATACTTCGTAAGCACGACGGAACGTCCGTAGGACCGATCCTGCGCGGTCAGGCAAGCAGCCCCGGTGAACGTGATGAAAGCGAGTGCGGTCCTGAGCGGGGTCATTCGTTGATCTCTCCGATTCAATTTTTTTTAACTTTGTTCACTTCCGCTTTTCGTGTCGACGATGGTCCCATACCAGCGCCGAGGACACGCGCCGATGGCGTTCTCGCAGCGGCTCTCAGGAAAAGCCAAAACGAAAAAAGAGAGGCGGCTGTAGGGCCACCTCCCGAAGAGTGCTCGTTTTTTGCAGACTTTGGTGCCGCTGTTACTGCGAGCAGTCACAACCTTACGCACACGGCTTTGGTCTGGGTGTAGAGATTAAGAACGTCTTTGCCCATCTCTCGTCCCCAGCCTGATTGCTTGTACCCGCCGAAGGGAAGCGCCGCGTCGAAGATGTTGTAGCAGTTGATCCAGACGGTACCGGCGCGCAGCAAAGCAGCGGTCCGGTGCGCCTTCGTGATGTCGTTGGTCCAGATGCCGGCCGCCAAGCCGTAAACGGAGTCGTTGGCGCGTGGCATCAGTTCCTCCGGGTTGTCGAACGGAATCGCAGTGACCACGGGACCAAAGATCTCTTCCTGCACGACTCTCATGTTGTCTTTGGTGTTGACCAGCACCGTGGGCTCGACGAAGTATCCCTTGTCGCCGAGTTTTTTGCCGCCAGCCATGGCAGTTGCGCCCTCAGACATGCCGATCTCGAGATAGTTGCAGACGCGCTGCAACTGCTCTTCGGAGACCAGGGGTCCCATGGACGTGTTCGGTTCGAGGCCCGATCCTACCTTGATTTTTTTTGCTTTCGCGGCCACACCTTCGACCACGCGATCGAAGACCGGACGCTCCACGTAGAGGCGCGACCCGGCGCAGCAACATTGGCCGTGGTTGAAGAAGATGGCACTGGCGGCGCCGCCGATAGCGGTATCGAGATCGGCATCCTTGAAGACGACGTTGGGTGATTTGCCGCCGAGTTCAAGAGAAACTTTTTTCAGATTTCCGGTGGCGGCGTGAACGATCAGCTTGCCTACTTCCGTCGATCCGGTGAAGGCAATTTTATCGACCAGATCGTGCGCTGCGAGAGCGGCGCCGGCGGTCTCGCCGTATCCCGGAACGACGTTGACGACGCCGTCAGGGAATCCGGCCTCCATGATGAGTTCGCCCAGACGCAGCGCGGAGAGAGGTGTCTGCTCAGCCGGTTTTAGAACCACGGTGCAGCCCGAAGCGAGCGCGGGCGCCAGTTTCCAGGCCGCCATCAGCAGGGGGAAATTCCAGGGGATAATCTGGCCGACCACGCCGACGGGTTCGCGGAGGGTGTAGGCGTGGTAGTTGACTCCCGGCGTATAAACGACGGAGAGAGGAATGGTCGAACCTTCCAGTTTTGTCGCCCATCCCGCCATGTAGCGGAACATTTCGACGGCCAGGGGCACGTCGGCGGCACGCGCCACGGCGAGGGGTTTCCCGTTATCGAGGGTTTCGATGGTGGCGAATTCTTCGAGGTGTTCTTCGAGCAGGTCTGCCAGTTTCCAGACCAGCTTTCCGCGCTGGGAGGCAGTCATGCTTGGCCAGGGGCCAGTGTCAAATGCCTTGCGGGCCGCTTTCACCGCGAGGTCAATATCCTGGCTATCGCCTTCCGCGACCTGGGCCAGAACTTCGCCGGTGGCTGGATTGTAGGTGGGGAAAGTCTTGCCTGACACGGCGTTGACCCACTTGCCATCAATCAGCATTTTGCGTGGTTTAGCGATGAAGTCGGTGACACGAGAATCAATCTGGATTGGGGAAGGTGCGATTCCCATAGGTCCTCCTTGAGAACGAACTAGAAATTTGAGGCGGCGAAATGAGCCTGAAAAATACTAGTCCCGGGCGACAGGGAAGGCAAATGGGATGAACCTTGAAGGGAAGAACATCGAACCCTGGAATCCTTAGAATGTCTGAAGGATTCAATGGTCTACTTGATGTCCTTCATCGCCAGCAACGTGCCGTAGTCGTGACCGGCGGGATCGACGGCTCGGGCTACAACTCCGGCAAAAGCCGCACGCAATTCTGGAAGCTTTGCCAAGAGCGCCCTGATCACGGCGGAATTCTCCTGGAAGGTGCGGGCGGTATTGGATATGTCGACGGCCTGATACTTGACGACCACGTCGAAATCCCTTCCCACGGCCTGAGGAAAGATTTCGGTGAGGTGATAGACCTTGCCAGCCGCGGTCAAATCCATCGGCTTCCCGTCCGCCGGCACATCGGGGGGCTGAGCCGCGTGAGTCTCGTCATAAAGCCGGTCGGTCTGGAGCGTGCTCATGAAGTCCACGGGAGCGGACAGAGCGATGGCCTCGCGGAAATACAGCCAGGCGTTATAAGGCTGAGATTTGGCTTTGAAATCGCGGGCGTGCTGAAGGTACCATGCGGCGTCATGGCCGGCTGCTTGCGAGGAAGAAGCGTAAAAGCCGGCGAGCCTCCAGTCAGAACCTAACTGCTGCAAGATGAAGGTCAGGGTCAGGGCAGCTTGAGCGCCGCTCACATCCAGGATGGTCACCCCGTAGATTCCTGGCGGCAGATTATTGATCACAAACACGGCGCTGTCGTTGGTTTGACCCGACTTGCCGAAGACTCCGCAGAGAAATTCCGCGCGAGCGAGCGATTCTGTTCCATCGGCGGTGAGGATGAAAGGCGGTCGAACCGTCGCCGGCGCCGCCATCGCCGCCTGGTTCTCTTGAACAGCGGCTTCGACAGCAGAAAAATTCGAGGCTAAGCCGGGTATGGAATTCTGCTTGAGGGCAGCTATATCGCCGCGTGCGGACATCTCAAAGTAGCGTTTGGCGGCGGATTCCAGTGCGTTTCGCGCGGCAGCGTTCATGTCGGCCGCGCTCTGACAGACTTGGGCATGGCACGCGGCAGCGAAAAGGAGCAGAAACAACCATCGGCGGTATCCGCTGCCTTTGCCGATCTTTGAATCCGCAGTAACCACGGGACAAGCCTCCGCTGATATCTTACGCGCTGGATCCAAGCCTCGAAGCGAACCGCGCGGTTTAGGTGCCAGATGGGGCTGGTACGAAGGGATGATCTTTCGTCATGATGCCGCAAGAAATGAGGCCCTCGGGCGTTCCAAGAGGGGTGCTAAAATCAGGCCAGGGCTCGCGGAGTTCTGGGGAAAAACTGTGCTTTCGTGATTTCTTTCCTGGAGCGTTGACGCTTGGGTGTTGGGGTTTGGCGCTTGAGTGTCGGCCGGGGCGAGGGAAAGTGGAGATTTCCATGAAGCATCGACGCGACGGGATTGCTTGGGGGCTTGGGCTGGCTCCGATGCTATTTGCGTCGATGCTCGCAGCGCAGGCGGTTGCTCCCAATGCTGCACCGGCGGCTCCTCCCAAGGCTGCGCACGTGCACCACAAGTCCCACAAAACTCAGAAGGAACCGGTGTTGCCACCGCTGCCGAGCGGGCCGCTGAGTCAGATGCCGATGGATCAGATTCCAGCATCGCCCGCGAAAGTCAGTTATCAGGATGGAAAGCTGGCAATTTCGGCGCAGAATTCGAGCTTGGGGGAAATCCTGCGTGAGGTTCGTAAGCTGACGGGCGCTTCGATTGATATTCCCCAGGGCTCAGGGGCCAACGAGCGGGTGGTCGGGCAGTTTGGCCCGGGAGCGCCCCGCGACATTCTGGCCGATTTGCTGAACGGCTCGTCCTTTAATTATGTGATGCTGGGTTCCAGTGCGGATCCAAACTCTTTATCGAGTGTGCTCCTCACCTCAAAGTCATCGTCACCAGGAGATATGCCCACACAGACGGCAGCGAACACGTTTGACAACGGGAACAACGGGCCGATGATGCCGCCTCATCCGCAGCCGTTTATGCAACCGGGGTTTGGCGGGCAAGCGGGCCGGGCCGGGAATGCGCAACCGGTTCCCGGAGCCAATGATGACGCGAAGGATGAAGATCAGGACCCGCCGGATGACAGTGCCGACGATCAGTCGCAGCCCGGGCAGGCGGTGCAGCCGGAAGCGGCCGACGGGAATAATCAGGGACAGCAACCCGATCCGAACGCTCCCAATGCGGGCCCTAAGAGTCCGGAGCAGGTTCTGGATATGCTGCGCCGACAGCAGCCGCCAGGGAGTGCCCCGCAGCAACCGCCTCCGCCCCCGCAGTAGGCAGGGGTCTGCCCAACTTAGATATTTGAAGAGTGGTGGGTGCGCCTAGTCGCCGCTGGCCTGACTTTGACGCGGAACGAAGGCGCGGAGGGTGCGGAGTCGCTCCGCGGAGTTGACCGAAGGGTTGAGAAGCGACAAAAGCCCGCTCATAGCGCAATATGCGCTGAAAACGCCTAAAATAACGGCTAGAATTGCGGTACTACTCAGCAAAAAAGCTACGAAAAGTCCGTTCACGTCCCAACCCCGGCTGGCGGCCACCTTGTAAGGGCGCAGCTGCAAATGATTTACTGTATCCGCATTTGACCCCCGCCACTGTTAACAAATAAGATACGGGAATCGGACTGCGTATTTCCACTCTCCAACATTTCTTGGGACCCGTCCACGTTACGGAAGTCCATGATGAACTAAGTAAATGGCCATCACCAGAATCACGGTGCGCGGCGCGCGCCAGCACAACCTGAAGAATATTGACGTCGAGATTCCCCGGAATAGCTTGACGGTCATTACGGGTCTGAGCGGCTCGGGGAAATCCTCGCTCGCGTTCGACACGATTTATGCGGAGGGGCAGCGGCGTTACGTGGAAACTCTCTCTGCTTACGCCCGGCAGTTTCTCGACCAGATGGAGCGTCCTGACGTCGATTCCATCGACGGACTCAGCCCCTCCATATCAATTGAGCAGAAGACCACCAGTCGCAGTCCGCGGTCAACGGTGGGCACCATCACCGAAATCTACGATTATCTGCGCCTGCTCTATTCGTCGATCGGAGTGCCCCACTGCCCGAACTGCGGCAAGCCGATCACGCGACAGTCAGCCGAGCAGATTGTGCAGCGCGTCATGTCACTCACGCCGGATGACCGGGTGATGATCATGGCGCCGATCGTTCGCGGGCGCAAAGGCGAATTCAAGAAAGAGATGGAGAAGCTGGTGCAGCACGGCTTTTCTCGAGCGCGCGTCGACGGCGAACTGGTGAACCTGGAGGACGATCTCGCGCTCGACAGAAGGAAAAATCACACCATTGAAGTCGTCGTGGATCGCCTGCTGGTGAAGCCCGGAATTGAGCACCGGCTTGAACTATCGGTCGGGCTGGCCATGAAGCTTGGCGGGGGACTCGCCCTGGTGGCAGTGGTGAATGGAGACGAAACGCTCTATTCTTCGCGACTGGCCTGCCCCGACTGCGGCATCAGCGTGCCGCAACTGGAGCCGCGATCGTTCTCGTTCAACAGTGCTTATGGAGCCTGCCCGGAGTGCCACGGTCTGGGCAGCCGCTACGATCTCGATCCGGCGAAGGTGATGGTCGACTGGTCGAAGCCTATACTCGACGGGGGCTTGGGTCCGGGTTCGTCTTCGCAGAATCTGGTGCGTAGCATTCAGTTGCTGGTGCAGGCCTACGGTTTCGATCTGTCGACGCCCTTCGAGAAATTTCCTGAGAAAATTCAAAACCTGTTGTTGAACGGCGAGCCGCAACGCGGGGGCAAAACTGGTTTTCTCGGGATTCTCGGGCATCTGAGGCAGAATCTTGAAAACTCGACTTCGGACACTTATCGGGAATATCTTCTCGACTTCATGTCAGCTACGGAATGTTCGGTGTGTCATGGCGAGCGTCTGCGTCCGGAGAGCCTGGCAGTGAAGGTGAATGGCATGTCGATCGCGGATTTTACCGAGCTTCCTATTGCGCGCGCGCTCGAAGCCGCGCGCGATATCAAGTTGACAGGCAGGGAATTGACGATCGCGGGACGTATCGCGCACGAAATTATCGAGCGGCTGGAATTTCTCGATAATGTTGGACTCGGATACCTCTCGCTCGGGCGGTCCGCCGCAACACTATCCGGTGGAGAGGGCCAGCGCATTCGGCTGGCGACGCAGATCGGGTCGAAACTTCGCGGCGTTCTCTACGTCCTGGATGAGCCCTCCATCGGCTTGCATCACCGCGACAACGGACGTTTGCTGGCCGCGCTCGAGAACCTGCGCGATCTGGGCAATACGGTGCTGGTGGTGGAGCACGATGAAGAGACGATCCGCCGCGCCGACTATGTCATTGATCTGGGGCCGGGGGCCGGACGTCATGGAGGCGAGTTAGTCGCGAGTGGAACGCCGGCTGAAATCATGGAATCGTCCGCATCGCTCACCGGAGCCTACATTGCGGGACGCCAGCAGATTGCGATGCTCTCCGAACGCCGCAGTCCGAACGGAAAGGCGATCGCGGTTCTCGGAGCGCGCGAAAACAATCTCAAGAATCTTGACGTGGTGTTTCCCCTGGGGGTGATGACGGTGGTCACCGGAGTTTCGGGCTCCGGCAAGTCAACCCTGGTCAACGACATTCTCTACCGCGCACTCGCCCGGCAACTCTATCGCTCGCGCGAAGAGCCTGGCGCGCACAAGGCGATCACGGGAGCGGAACTGATCGATAAAGTGATTCGCATCGACCAGTCTCCCATCGGGCGCACGCCGCGCTCGAATCCCGCTACCTATACGGGCATTTTCTCGGCGGTTCGCGACCTTTACGCCATGCTGCCGGAATCGCGTGAGCGGGGATACAAGCCGGGCCGCTTTTCGTTTAACGTCCCCGGCGGGCGCTGCGAAGCCTGCCAGGGCGAAGGCCAGAGGCGCATCGAGATGAACTTCCTGCCCGACGTGTACGTGCAGTGCGAAGTTTGCGGCGGACGACGCTATAACCACGAAACGTTGTCCGTGTGCTACAACGGCTATTCCATCGCCGATCTGCTGGAGATGCCGGTATCGGATGTGCTTCCGATTCTCGAAAATATTCCGCAAGTCAGACCCAAGCTGCAAACGCTGGTCGACGTTGGCCTGGGATACATTCACCTGGGTCAATCTGCGGTGACACTTTCGGGAGGTGAAGCGCAGCGCATCAAACTGGCGCGCGAACTGAGCAAGCGGCAGACGGGAAAGACTCTCTATTTACTGGATGAGCCGACGACCGGATTACACTTCGACGATGTGCGCAAGTTGCTCGACGTTCTGCACCGCCTCACCGATCTGGGGAATACGGTCATCATCATCGAACACAATCTGGACGTCATCCGCAATGCTGACTGGATTGTCGATCTCGGCCCGGAGGGCGGAGAAGAAGGCGGGCGTATGGTGGCCCAGGGCACTCCCGAACAGGTGGCGCGGGTGAAGAAGTCCTACACCGGGCAGGCGCTGACCGAGTATTTCAAAAGCTCAGCCAGGAATGGATCCGGAAAGAACGCGCCGGAGAAAAATGGCTCGGCGCAAGTGCGTGCGGCTGAAAACGTGCCCGCGCTCGCCGCCAGCGAGGAAATCGCGTGAACCTTGCCCCTGACGATCTCCCAGGGAGTCGGAAAACCCCGACGCCGCCGGATGCGGAAGCCGCGTGGGCAAGGGCGTCCTCGCCCGTTCAAGCCGAACCTGGCTCGGCGGATGGCGGTGGTCACGGTGACGCTGCGTTCGCTTTAGCGGCCGGTGACAGCCGAGCCGTCCTGGCCGCGCCTTCCGATCCCGCGTGGAACGGTTGGGACCTCGTCCGCCTGATCGTCCTGACCATCGTCGCGCTCTTGGTCGGTATGCTGACTGCGCTGCTGGTTGCTCGCTGGTGGCTCTACCCGCACACTGCACTGGCCGTAGTCGCTCGATTTCCCTTAGTTGCGGTGGCGGGGCAGTCGCTGGCCTACCTGCTGATCCTCGCCTACATGGTTGTGCTGGTGAAGGTCGAGCGGCGCCGTCCTGATTTTCTAGCGGCGATTCACTGGAATTGGCCATCGAACATTGCCATCTACCTGCTCGCAGGCTTCGTACTCTCGGTCGGCCTGCAATTGCTGGCGCATCTGTTGCCGATTCCTAAAGAGCTGCCAATCGACAGTTTTTTTCGTACGCCGGCTGAAGCCTGGGCGCTGGGCATTCTGAGCATTACCTTGGCGCCTCTGATGGAGGAGCTTTTCTTCCGCGGCTTTCTTTATCCCGTGCTGGCGCGGAGCACAGGCGTTCCGGTTGCGGTCTTCTTGACTGCCCTTGGCTTCGCGGCGCTGCACGGCGCGCAGTTGGGATTTTCGTGGGGGCCGGTGCTGGTGATCTTTCTGGTGGGTCTCGCGCTTACGATGGTGCGGGCGAGGAAGGATTCCGTCGCCGCCGGAGTCCTAATTCATATGGCTTACAACGGCACGATCACAGTGGCCATGTTCGCCGTGACCGGCGGTTTTCGACATCTGGAGAAACTCAATCAATAGAGTTCTCAGGGTTCGGAACAGGTGCCTCTTCTGCTATCGTAGAAATTCATGTCTGCCGCACGACAAGAGCTCTTAGAATTGTTGGCTCGTAAGTCATTTCGCCTGGGCGAGTTCAAGTTGTCGTCCGGCGGCACGAGCGACTATTACATCGACTGCCGCACTACTACGCTAGATGCCCGCGGCGCGCAACTGGTCGGCCAGGTTTTTTTCGATGAAATGCGCGGTCGGGGTTGGCACGCCGACGCCATCGGCGGACTTACGATGGGTGCCGATCCCATTGTCGTAGCCGTCGCGGTAACCAGCGGAACCCTGCACGGTTTCCTCGTGCGTAAGGCGGAGAAGCAGCACGGCACAGGCCAGCGCATCGAAGGTTTCCGCGAAAAGGGCGCACGGGTGGTGATTGTGGACGACGTGTGCACCACGGGATCGTCGACCGTGCAAGCCATCGAAGCGGCGCGCGAATTTGGGTTCGAAGTGAGCGGCGTGATGTGCCTGGTTGAGCGGCAGGATGCCGGCGGCCGTCCTAATGTAGAAAAAGCCGCGTCGCCCGCGAAATTTGTCTCGATCTTTACGGCAGCCGACGTGCGGAAAGAGCATTTAGAGATAGGGAAATGATGCGTCGTGGAGCGACGGGCGGCTTGTCCGCCCAACCGGGCGGGGGCGCCCGGTTCTCCACAAACTCACCCGGTGCCAAGAACTGCGCCAGCGAATAACGACACACGACAGACGACTTACTCATGATTCAAACCCTGGAATGGACCTCTAACGGCGTCGTCTTCATCGATCAGACGAAGCTGCCGACCGAAGAAGTGTATGTAACCTGTACGACGCACCAGCAGGTCGCGGACGTGATCCGCAACATGGTGGTACGCGGAGCGCCGGCCATTGGCGTGGCTGCTGCCATGGGTATCGCGCTGGGAGTGAAAAATTCCAAAGCCGAGAACGGCGCCGATCTCAAGAAAGATTTCGACCAGATCTGCGAGACCATCGGCCAGACGCGCCCCACCGCCGTCAATCTGTTTTGGGCCATCCGTCGCATGACGGAGAAATTTGAATCTCTGCGCGGCCGCCCCATCGCGCGGATCCAGCAAGCCCTAATCGAGGAGTCCCAGCGCATGCACGCCGAAGACATCGCCGCGAACCGGGCCATGGGACGCCACGGTGCCACGCTAATGCCCGCAAGCGGAGGCGTGCTCACCCACTGCAATGCCGGAGCCCTCGCCACCGCCGGCTACGGCACCGCGCTAGGAGTAATCCGAGCGGCCGTAGAAGCAGGGAAAAAGATTCACGTCTACGCCGATGAGACGCGTCCCTTTCTACAAGGCTCGCGGCTCACCGCATGGGAGTTGATGAAAGACGGCATCCCCACCACGGTCATCTCCGACAACATGGCCGGAGTCATGATGCAGCAAGGCAAAATCGGAGCCATCGTAGTCGGCGCCGACCGCATCGCCGCCAACGGAGACGTAGCCAACAAAGTCGGCACCTACACGGTTGCCATTCTCGCGAAAGAGCACGGCATCCCGTTCTACGTCGCCGCGCCGATTTCTACCGTTGATCTCGCCACACCCGATGGCAGCAAGATTCCCATCGAGCAGCGCAACGCCAAAGAAGTAACGCACATTGGCGGAAGACAAATGACGCCCGACGGAGTTCAAATAGAAAATCCCGCCTTCGACGTGACGCCTGCAAAATACGTGACCGCCATCATCACCGAACGCGGCATTGCGCGCGCCCCGTATGAGAACTCCCTGCGCGACTTGGCTGCGGAGATTCCGAAGGCACGCCACCAGCTATAGCCTTAGGGCGCTGCCTCTGACTTGATACGATGTTGAAGCGATAGCAGTTCGAGATGTGCTCTTCGTTATGAACAAGGAAGGATACTGTGAGCAAGTTTCTCGTTGGGATCTTACTTTTGACGTCCGCCATGACGATCGCGGTTCTTGCCCAGGATGTGACTGGCGATTGGATCGGCGAAATGAACGGCGGTTTCAAAGTTCGAATCCACGTTGAAAAATCTGGCTCCGGGTTCAATGGCAAGCTGATCAACCCGAGCGGCAATGAAACCGCTCTCGATCAAATCACGTCGGACGGGACGCATTTACACTTTGCAGTCAACAAGCTCAGCTTGAGCTACGCTGGCGTCTGGAACGAGCACGACAAGCTGTGGAACGGCAATCTCACCTTTCAGCAGGTCTATCCGCTAGTACTGAGACATACAACTGCCGAAGAGTTGGCGCCTGTAGTGCACAGGCGTCCACAAGAAGAGGCGATTCGTGTCGCGTCAACACCCTACATCCAGCGGGATGTCCGCTTCGATAATTTTGCTGCCCATAACCATCTCGCCGGTACCCTCAGCGTGCCCAATGGCAAAGGCCCATTCCCGGCCGTGGTGCTGATTTCCGGCACGGGTCATAACACGAGAGACGAGGACGTTTGGGGCCACAAAGTATTCCTTGTTCTGGCCGATGCTTTGAATCGCGATGGTATTGCTGTCCTCCGCTATGACAAGCGTGGCGTTGGGGGCTCTTCGGGCGATTATGATGCAGCCACAACCGCTGATTTCAATTCAGACGCTCAGGCAGCCGTGAATTGGCTCAGGACTCAATCGGAAATCGATGCCACTCGCATTGGCATGCTCGGCCATTCTGAAGGTGGAATCATTGCCTCCGCAGTTGCTGCAGCAGACAGAACTGTCGCTTTCGTCGTTATGATTGCGGGTCCGTGTATACGCGGTGACAAATTGTTTGTGCTGCAATCGGTCATGACTGCTAAGGTGTACGGCGCCCCCGACGACTACATCGCCAGGCGCAAAGTGTTCGATCAAGAACTATACGCAGCTATCGTTTCTGCCCGATCCGACGCGGCCGCGCTGAGCCGTGCCAAAGAACTCGTTGCCTACGCGGTCGCTGACAAGCTTGTGGATGCGAACGAAGCTGAAACATTAGCCCAAGACGTTTCACGCCCCTGGGAGCGATTCTTCCTTGCGTATGATCCCGCCCCGACTTTGGCGAAGCTGACCGTGCCCACTCTAGTTCTGAATGGCTCGCTTGACGTGCAGGTTCCAGCCAAGGAAAACCTGGCCGCCGCCCGCGAAGCATTAAAAAACAATCCGAATGCCACGGTTATGGAGTTAACGGGAATGAACCATCTACTCCAGCAGGCCAAAACTGGTGCGCCCAGCGAATACAACGACATTGAAGAGACCATGTCACCCACCGCCATCAAAATCATCACCGACTGGGCGAGGATGCATACTTCGTCGCCGGGCCACAGCTAATCCGTCACACAGGTGCCTAAGAATAAGGTTGTCGTGCACCGGGATTTGAGTGATATCGAGATATTACGACAGTTGACGTGGTTCCAAGGGTGGCAACCCACGTGGGCCGCATGTGGCGCGAACGACTATAAGGCCGCACCACCCATCTGGCGCGGCGTGATGTGGTTGAGTATTGCTCAGGCGCAACACGCGAGCGGCTGGTTAAGCGCCGAAGTTGGCCTTAAGCATGTTGCAGAACAGTTGTCCTTGCTCGATGGCATCGTCGAGCGCCACATGCGTATGAGGCGCGGGATCGAACCACTCCGAGGGCATCGACTGCTTGCCGCACGCTCGATATGGTTTGCGCAGCAACGCCATCGCGTAGGTCTTGATATCAATTGCCGAATAGCCGAATGGGTTCTCGCCCGCGAACTCGGTGAGATACCAATAGACGAAGGAAAAATCGAAAGCGGCCGGGTAGCCGACAAACACAGGCCGTCCGCCAAACGCCTTGAGCCAGGCAACGTAGCGTTTCAGGGCGACAGCAGGAGCTTCGAGATTTTGCCGGCAGGCCGACCATGCCTCCGGCTGTGTGGCCCACCATGCGGCGGTCTTGGGATCCGGGACCGATGCGGGCAGCGTTTCCAGGTTGGCGGAGAACGTCCCCAGCAGCTCTTTGTCGGCCAGATAGGCTGCCGATCCAATGCTCAGCATGGAGTGTTTTCCCGCGACCGGTCCGTCGGTTTCTATATCCGTGCTGACGTAGATCTCACGTAATGGTGATTCGCTCATGGTTTCGATGACAGATTGGAGCCGACAAACATGTCTACAAATCTCCCGATTGCAAACGGTTGCACAGAGTAGCCCTTCTTCTCAACTAAATCAAGGTCAAGCTCTTTCAGCGTGAGTATGATCAATCATTAAAGCAAGCAAAACCGCGTTCTATCAGTTGAAGCGATCAGGCGATTACAGGTTTTGACCGCCGGCCAATGAGCACTATGGGCACAACTCACGTCAGGGGATTCGCTGCCGTTTTCGCGCCAGTGGAAAGATGTCCAAAAGCCGCATCCAGCGCCGATTTGAACCAGGAATTTGAAATCCCAAGTTGACACCAAGGCCTATAATGAAGTTGAGGTCATCACAAGAATGCTGTACCGCGCACTGGCCAGAGTCAAGTCCAGCGCCGAGGTATCGCTTGGCTGAAATCGCCCTTTATTTTCAACGTAATGCGGGCTATTTTTCGGTAAGTTATTTGGAATATATACTTTGCAAGAGTGACGGCGCGTAAACCATTGATTCTAAAGACCAGTCCATAAGCTGGCTTCCTGTAACAACTTTAGAATGAATACTTTGCGAGTAACTAATTTTAAAATGAATACTTCGATCAAAAAATGGGGGGGAGGGGGGGTACCCCCGAAGCGCAACCACCATCCCGAATCATGCGCCCCCGAATCATGCGAGCAACGAGCCGGCCTGAAAGATTCAATCCAATTAAATCTATGTCTCGGTTTTCCAACCGCCCATAAAAGGCGCAAGAGAACTTCATGCGCATCATCATCGCAGGCGGAGGCACCGGGGGCCACGTTATCCCTGCCCTAGCCATCGCCCAACAACTAAAGAAGCAATTCGGAGCCGAGATTCTCTTCATCGGCACGGCTCGCGGCATTGAGACGCGACTCGTGCCGCAGGCAGGCTTTCCGCTGGAACTGATTCAGGTCGGTGCGCTGAAAAATGTCAGCCTGCTGACGCGCGCGAAGACAATGTTTGACTTGCCGCGCGCGCTTGCCGCTTCTTCGCGGATGCTATCGGACTTCGACCCCGAAGTTGTGATTGGTGTCGGAGGCTACGCTTCCGGCCCGGCAATGGTGGCTGCGATTCGCCGCCGTCTTCCAACGCTTGCCTTTGAGCCGAACGTCGTCCCGGGATTTGCAAATCGCATGATCGCACGCTGGGTTTCCGCCGCGGCCGTGCACTTTGAAGAGACCTGCCAGTATTTTCCAAACTGCAAGGTGACAGGCGTTCCGGTGCGCGCGGCTTTCTTTTCGATTCCGCCGAAGACCGTTTCTTCGAAAGGTGGGGCCGCGCCCACGCTGCTGGTTTTTGGCGGCAGCCAGGGCGCACGTGCCATCAACCAGGCAATGACAACGACCGAATCACTGGCCGGATTACGCGCGAAGATTCCGGGGATCCACGTCATTCATCAGACTGGGCAGCGCGATTACGACCAGGTGCTGGCCGCGTATCAGCAGTCCGGAATTTCAGGCAAAGTTTACAAGTTCATTGACGATATGCCGGAGACGTTCGGACGCGCCGATTTGCTCGTCTGCCGCTCGGGCGCGAGCACGGTTGGGGAGATTACGGCGGCGGGCAAGCCGGCGATTTTTGTGCCGTTCCCGGCCGCAGCCGATGATCATCAGAATGTGAACGCTCGGGCATTGGAGCGCGCGGGTGCCGCAGTGGTGGTGGAAGAGAGCAACCTGGGAGCGGCGTACCTGGTCGACACGATTGCGGCGTTGATCGGGGATGCGGGGCGTTTGCGCGCGATGTCGGCGGCGGCTCGGTCGCTGGCGCATCCACGGGCAGTCGAAGAGATTGCGGAAATGGTAGCGCAGTTGGCTGGTCACGACCAGCAGCATTAACCGCAGGGGACGCTGAGCGCGCAGAGAAATTTGTGCTCGTTAAGTCGTTCCTCCGCGTTCTCTGCGAACTCGGCGCTGAAATGTTCTATCATCACCCTTCACGTTCGCCAGAATATGTTCGCCAAGATTCAGCGCATCCATTTCGTCGGTATCGGTGGCATCGGCATGAGCGGGATTGCCGAGGTAATGCTGAATCTCGGCTACCAGATTTCCGGCTCCGATCTGAGGCATTCAGCGGTGACCGAGCGGCTTGCCGGGCTGGGCGCAATCATTTTTACCGGGCACGTGGCGGGCAACATTTCCGGCGCGGATGTGATCGTGACCAGTTCGGCGATCTCGGTCGATAATTCTGAGGTGGCCGAAGCGCGCCGGTTGCATATACCGGTGATTCAGCGGGCGGAGATGCTCGCGGAACTCATGCGGCTGAAGTACGGCATCGCGATTGCCGGGATGCATGGAAAGACGACGACGACTTCGATGGTCGCGGCGGTGCTGGCCGCTGGCGGACTTGATCCCACGGTCGTGGTCGGAGGACGCGTGGATGCGCTCGGCTCAAACGCGCGGCTCGGCAAATCGCAATATCTGGTTGCCGAGGCAGACGAAAGCGACCGGTCGTTTCTGAAGCTTTCCCCGATTCTGTCGGTGGTGACGAACATCGATCGCGAGCACATGGATTGTTATCGCGATATGCGTGATGTGCGGCGTACGTTTCTGGAATTCATGGAGCGGGTTCCGTTTTATGGCGTGGTGGTTGGCTGCAATGACGACGCTGGGTTGCGCCGCTTGCTGCCACGAGTCCATCGCCGGGTGACGACGTACGGAACCAGCAGAGGGTCGGATTTCCTGATCCGCATGATGAATTCGCATTCTGGTGGATCGCAGGGGGATTCGGCACCCAGTTGCGGAATGCACAACCCGGTGATCTGCTTTCAGGTGACCTACAAAGATAAGGATCTTGGCGAGTTCACGCTACGCGTTCCCGGCACGCACAACGTACTGAATGCGACGGCGGCGATTGCGGTAGGCACGGCTCTTGATATTCCAGAGGAGCAGATCCGGTCCGGGCTCGATGGATTTCGGGGAGTGGATCGGCGCTTTCAGTTCAAAGGGGCGTCTGCCGGAGTTACGGTGATAGACGATTACGGGCATCATCCGACGGAAATCCGGGCCACGCTGGCTGCCGCCCGCCAGTGCGGATTCCGCCGGGTGCATGTGATCTTCCAGCCCCACCGTTTCACGCGCACTCGCGACCTGATGGATGAATTCGCTAACGCTTTCGGTGACGCCGACACGCTTTCGTTGCTTGATATTTATCCGGCCAGCGAGAAGCCGATTGCCGGCATCACCGCGGAAGCTCTGGCCGAACGCATCGCCCGGGCGGGGAGGGGAAAGTCTCGTACGCGTCATCCTTTGCTGACTCGGTTGCGTCGGTTACCACGCTCGCGAAGCCGGGAGACATGATCGTCACGCTGGGCGCGGGAAGCGTTTCACAACTGGGGACGATGATTCTGGAGAAACTGGAGGGTGGGGCGTAGAAGAGGTTTTTTCGGGGTGACGTTTTATGGTGTCGCTCGTCAAACTTCATAGAACAAGGACGAGGGTTATCCTGATGAAAACGAACGCTGCCGCTTACTGGATTGCACTTGGAGTCTTAGCGCTCGGGCTGAACAGCGAATACCGGCAGGGAAAATTTGTGACGGCGCACCGGATTGCGGAACGAACCGCATCTACCTTGTGCCGTATTACGACGCGGGCCGAGGAAACTCTGGCGGTGGCGACAGGATCAACAGGCCATCAGGGACTGACCGTGGACCCTTTCGTGCCTTTCACGAATGAAGCGGAAACGGTGCGCGAACAGAGTGAATTAATGCGGGAATTGGCCCGGAATAAGGCAGAATTCTTGCGTGAGGAGATTCGCACCCAGGCTGACGAGATTCGTGTGCAGGCAGATGCCGAGCGCGCGAAGGTGGAGCAGATTGGTTGGCCATCGAACATCAGGTTAGCTTCTGCTGGCAATCGAAGCTTGGTGGTAGTTTGTCCGAGGATCGGCGCGCGGGTCGTCGGAGGGCGGATCGTCGGCAGGCAAGGCATAGCGGGATCGGAGTCCGCGACGGTTTCTCCGAGTGTTGCGGTTGAAACAAGCTTCTAGTAGGGCGCGAACGTCAGTTTCGAACAACCTCCGTAAGAACTCCCACGGCACGCTATCGCTTTTTTGCATTCGTTTTCTGCATTTGTCGCGAAATCGTTTCGAAAAGTATCGCCGAACCAACTTGGCACTGTCTCAATTCGCGAAATCGGGTTATAGTTATTTTGCTCAGCGGTTTTCTGTCGACAACTGACTCGAAAGAGTGGCGCGGAAATCAAGTTCCACCGCGGTGCAGGAAGAGTTGTATCCGCTTCCTCGTGACGCGTCTGAACACGAGGGCGCGGAGCGTGAGCCCTTCGAGGACGCACGGCTTGTGGATCTCGAAGCGGAGCAGGAATCCCCATTTCTGCGCGGGCAAAAGCGGGTCTCGGTCCGCCGCGGATCACTTCCCAAAAAGACTGCCCACAGATTAATGTGGGTCTTGGTGGCGCTCGCCGCCCTGGCGATTGCTGCGGTTGCCAGCCTGGGCCTTTACCGCTACGGAGAGCACTCCTGGCGTTTTCGCATCGACTCCAGCGATCAGATCGAAGTTGCTGGCGCTGAGCATGTTGGACACGCGCAGATCATGGAAGTGATGGGTGGAGATATTGGCCGCAACATTTTCTTCGTTCCACTGGCCCAGCGCAAGGCGCAACTGGAACAGATCCCTTGGGTGGAATCGGCGAGCGTGATGCGCTTCGTGCCCAATCGCCTGCGCATCGAGATCCATGAACGGACGCCGGTAGGTTTTGCCCGCATCGGGTCGCATGTTTCCCTGATTGACGCGGGCGGCACGCTGATGGAACTGGCTCCGGGCGGGAGGCACAAGTATTCGTTTCCCGTGATCGCCGGCATGAATCCGGGTGAACCGCTGTCCACGCGCGCGGCGCGGATGAAGAATTACAACGCGCTGGTCCGCGAACTGGATGCGAGCGGCGCACATTACTCGCAGGAACTGAGCGAGGTGGATATCAGCGATCCGGAAGATGTGAAGGTCCTTGCCGCCGATACGAACGGCGAAGTGCTGGTGCATCTGGGTTTGGGGAATTATCTGCAGCGTTACAAGATCTATGTGACTCATGTGCAGCAGTGGCGGCAGCAATTCGAAAAGCTCGAATCGGTGGACCTGCGCTACGACGGTCAGATCATTGTGAATCCCGATCTGAGCGGAATGGCGCGACAGCCGGCGTTGTCAGCCGCGGCTGCGAAAGCGGCGGTGGCTGCCGGGGTTAAGCCCGCAGCGATCGTGAATTACGAAAAGTATGTAGCGCAGGCCACGCCTGGTGTTCCGGCTGCGAAGAAGGACGCCAAGCCCAAAACGAAAGCTGTCGCGAGGGTAACGGTCCATCATGTTCCGGCCAAAACGGTGCAGGCTAAACCGGCTCCGGCGAAACCGGAGTCACCGAAAGCAACGCCACCGAAGCAATCTGCAGTGAATCCAGCGCCCGCTAAAGCGAATGGAAATGCGACGCCCGTGGCTGCGGCGAAGGTTCCAGCAGCGGCGCATCCGGTTGCCCACCCGCCCGCCCCCGCTGCGACGAGCGCACAGAAACCAAGCGCTGCCATTCCGAAGGAGACCCCGCAGAACTAGCGAACATTATTCTTATGCCGAGTCATATACCCAATTTTATTACCGCCATTGACGTAGGCAGTGCCAAAACCTCGGTTCTGGTCGCGGAGTTGAGCGAGAACGGATTGCGTTATCGCGGCCACGGTATCAGTGAATCGCGGGGCCTGCGCAAAGGCGTGATTACCGAGCTCGACAAAGCAGTCAACAGCATTCAGAAGGCGGTGGAGCATGCGGAAGACGTGGCTGGCATTGCGATTGAACACGCGCTGGTGGGGATTGCGGGCGCGCACATTCGCGGGATGAACAGCCATGGAGGCATCAGCTTCGGCACGCGGTCGCGGGAGATCGCCCGCGAGGAAATTCGGCAGGCGGTCGACAAGGCGCGTACCGTGCCTTTGCCGGCCGATCGCGAAATTCTGCACTTACTGCCGCAGGAATTCATTCTGGACGATCAGCCGGGCGTGCAGGATCCGACGGGCATGGTGGCCACGCGGCTCGAAGTGCGAGTGCACATCGTTACCGCATCCTCGAGTGCAACCCAGAATCTGGTGACGGCGGTGAACAAAGCCGGAGTGCACGTGGACGATACAATTTTCGAGCCACTCGCCTGCGCCGATTCCGTGTTGCGGTCGGACGAGCGTGAGCTTGGGGTCTGCCTAGTCGATCTCGGAGCGGGGTCATGCGATCTGATCGTTTTTCAGCAGGGAGCGGTTGCGCATACGGCGGTGATTCCGATCGGTGGCGATCACTTTACGAGCGATCTTTCGGTGGGCATGTGCACTGGGCTAGCTGACGCGGAGACGCTCAAGAAGAATTTCGGCAACGCGGTGCCGACGCTCATTCCCGAAGGGAACGAGGTTGAAGTTCCTTCGGTGGGAGACAGGCCTTCGCGGATGATGCCGCAACGCATGGCGGGCGAAATTCTAGGACCTCGCGCACGCGAGCTTTTTGAGTTGCTGCGCGACAATCTTCGCCACGCCGGGGTGCTGGAGCATTGCATTGCGGGATTCGTACTGAGCGGCGGAGCGTCGCGGCTGCCGGGGATTCTTGACGTGGCGGAATCGGTGCTGCGCAAGGCCGCGCGACTTGCGTGGCCGACACCTATGGCGAAGATGCCGTCGTTTCTGGCCGAGCCGGAGTTTGCCACGGTGTTAGGCATGGCTTATTACGGACACCGCGCGCGGCTGGCACGCGGGATGCAGGAACCCGGTTTTGGTTCGCGCATGAAGGCGCTGTTCGCGCGCAAGGGCGCCTGATGCCTAATTAGCGGGGGCGCGGCGTCTCGTCCGGCGGGGCGAGGACGTCTGGCGCTTGATTATACGTAATTGAAAACTGATTTTACGAGGTGAAGTATGGACGACAACGGATTGCGCATCTCCTTCAACGAAGAAGCCCGCAACGACGCCCGCATCAAGGTCATCGGTGTGGGTGGCGGCGGCAACAATGCGGTGAATCGCATGATTGATTCGGGGATGGAACACATTGAATTCATCGTGGCTAATACCGACCTGCAGGCGCTGCGGATGTCGCGTGCCGCTACCAAGATCCAGCTCGGCGTGAAGCTGACGAACGGGCTCGGAGCAGGCGCGAATCCCGAGATCGGGCGCAAGGCGGCGCTCGAGGATTCGGACAAAATTATAGAAGTCCTCGAAGGCGCGGACATGATTTTTGTGACTGCGGGGCTTGGCGGAGGAACGGGCACGGGAGCGGCTCCGATCATCGCTTCGCTCGCGAGCGAAATGGGCGCGCTGACGGTTGCGGTGGTGACCAAGCCTTTCGCTTTTGAAGGCAAACGCCGCATGCAGCAGGCGGAGCGCGGGATTTCCGAACTGATGGAGTCGGTGGATACGACGATTGTGATCCCTAACGAAAAATTGCTGGCGGTGGCGGAAAACGCGGGGTTCTTCGAGTCGTTCCGCATCGCCGACGATATTCTCCGTCAAGGGGTACAGGGGATCTCCGACATCATCACGATTCCGGGCATCATCAATCGCGACTTCGCGGACGTGAAGGCGATAATGGCGGGCATGGGCTATGCGGTGATGGGCACGGCGACGGCGGCGGGCGAGCATCGCACGGTGGAAGCGGCGCAGCGGGCGATTGCGTCTCCGCTGCTGGAAGCGGGGGCGATCGACGGAGCCCGCGGCATTCTCATCAACATCACGGGATCGAATTCGCTAAAGCTGGCGGAGGTGCAGCAGGCTTGCACCATCATTCAGGGAGCGGCTCACGAAGATGCCAACATCATCTTTGGCGCGGTGCTCGATGAAAAGATGAAGGACTCGGTCAAGATCACGGTGATTGCGACCGGCTTCAAGGAAAGCGATGTGCGGCGCACCCGGCGCCACGAAGGGCTCGATCGCAATTATGATCCGGTCATCATTTCCCGGGAACCCTCGCGAGATGGATCGCGGCATGTTTCCCGTCAGTGTTTTGAAGAACCTGAAACGGTGGCGGAGATCGAGCCCATCTTTGAACCTGAGCCTGAACCGTCTTTCGAGCCCGATGCCACGCCGGCGGTGTTTCAGAGTTCGGAGACGCCTGCTGCTTCACATGCGGAGGTAATTCCTCTGGATGCGATGCGATCCAGCGCTCCTAACTACCAGGCAGAGGATCTCGATGTTCCTGCTTTTCTGCGGAAGCGCAGCGAGGTGATGTAGAGAGAAGGGGCATTCGGAGAGGTTGATGCTGGATGGTGCGTCTCCGATTGCGTTGTGAGACAGGGCAAGCTCCGCCTCGACAAGGAATGAATTACTTCTGGGCTGCGATCCAGCCGTCAATTTTGGCCTCCAGCAGATCGAGCGGCAGCGGGCCTTGATCTAGGATTGCGTCGTGGAAGGCTCGGATGTCGAATTTCTTACCCAGCTCTTTCTGCGCCCTGGCTCTCAGTTCCAGAATTTTCATCTGGCCCATCTTGTAGGAAAGCGCCTGCGCCGGCCACGCAATGTAGCGATCCACTTCAGTGTTGATGTTCTCGTCATCCATTGCGGTGTGCTCATGGAAGTAGTCGACCATTTGCTGCCGGGTCCAGTGTTGGGAGTGAACTCCGGTATCGACTACCCAGCGGACGGCTCGCCAGATTTCATTTTGCAGGCGGCCATAGTCGCTATAAGGATCCTGATAAAAGCCGACTTCTTTTCCCAGACGCTCGGAATAGAAGGCCCAGCCTTCGGTGTAGGCATTTAGATCGAGATTAAATTTGCGGAACGGGGGCAGGCCGGTGAGCTCCTGCGCGATGGAAAATTGCAGGTGATGTCCGGGGACTCCTTCGTGATAGGCAATGGCTTCGACGTTCAGAAGCAATCGTTTCTCGGGGGCATATTCATTGACGTTGATGCGTCCCGGGCGCGAGCCGTCTCCCGCGCCGATGGAATAATCGGCGGGCGGAGCAGAGGCGCTGCGGAAAGATTCCATCGGCACCACGATCAGGGTGTTTTTCGGCAGACGGCCGAATAGCTCCGGCAGCTTGCCATACATCTGGTCGCGATAATGAGTATAAAGTTCGAGCAATTGCTGGCCTGATTTGGCGCGCAGTTTTGCATCCTGCTGGATGTGCTGGTTGAAGGATTTCAGATCGCCGAATCCCTGGGCCTTGGCGATCGAGAGCATCTGAGTTTCGATTTCGGCGACGCTCTGCAATCCGAGCTGATGAATCTGGTCGGCAGTGGCGTTCGTTGTCGTCTGATGGCGCATGGCGAAGCGATAACGGGCTTCTCCGTCGGGCAAGGCCCATAGGCCGGGATCGAGCCGGCCGTGCGGCGCGTAATCATCACGCACGAATTGGGCGAACTTCGCATACTCGGGTGCGACTTCGTTCTTGACGGCGCTTTCAATCTCTTCGCGGAGTTGTTGCCGTTGCGCTTCGGAGATTGAGTCTGGGAACTTACGCAACGGTTCGGTGAACGGACTGGTGTCCAGCGGGTCATCGGCAATTCGTTGAGCCTGATCGGAAACTTTCTCCAGCAGATACTTTGGCGGCATGAGGTGATCGCGCATTCCGTCGCGCATGTGTCCCATGGCCTGATCGAGCACGCGCGGGATCTGATGCAGGCGGGACAGATAATCTTGGTAATCTTTCACATTGCGAAACGGGGAATCGAAGGGGAGCGATGCGTAGCCAAGGTGAATGCCGCCAAACTGCGTAGCCGGCATCTCCCAATCTTTGAATCGGGCCGCGTCCAGCCCTACTTGCAAGCTGCGCACCATCAGCGCGTGATTGAGCTTTTCCTGTTCGGGGAAGCCGGTGACGTCGATGGCCTCGAATTTTACCAGCGCCTGACGAGTATGTTCGAGATCGTCGGCTATAGCCTGGTCGGAAAAATCGCTCAGCCGGTCATTGTAGCGGTTGTCGCCAACCTGCGTGGCCAGTTCGGGTTGGGTGCGAAGAGTGTATTCCCATTCCGCAGCGAGCAGGCGATTGAGCTCAGCGCGGCGAGCTTCCAGAGATTGTCCGGCGGATTGTGCGAAGAGCGGGACAACCAGAGACAAGGTGAAGGAAAGAATGACGAGCGATGTGCGCAAAAGGAAGACCTCGGTAGAAATTAGGCAGTGATGGCGGCCGTGATGGATTCTACCTCAGCGGCTGGCGGATAGATAAGCCGCTGCCATAGCGGTGAGCGGAGCGGGGGATGTTCATCATTCGGAATCGAAAGACTCATTTCTGCCAGCGCATGTGCAAATTGTTGTAACTGCCGTACCTTGCAAGGTAACAACCGGATTGGGTTACCAAGGTGCTGATCCCTTGCGCGGAGATCGACTAAATGCAGTTGGGTCAGATAGTTAGATGAAGAATTGCGAGATTAGGATGTTGTTACTTTCCCGTTGCTTCTGGAAGCGCAAATCGCCTATTATCGGACAGTTGCAGGAGATCCGCGGCTCAGGTGGGGTGATTGGCGACACTCTTGCATCTTAATCATTAAGCCGATAGATAGGGCTAAGCACTCGGACTGGCGGAGCAATGAAAAGCCGAGTACTGCCGGGGATGGTGAAGTGAAGTTCAGGGCCTGTTTTCTTCGTCTGACGTTCTTTCTGGGACTGGCAATCGTGCTGGAAGCGAGTGGCATCGCGGCCAGCGTTAACCCGCGCACGCTTACGCAGCATCCGAAATCTCGCGGAGTCACAGAAAATCAACACGCCAAGAAACGCATGCACGCGCTGGCGCGAAGTCGAGCGCCGCGGTCGACGGTGGCGCATGCTTCTGCTGGCCACGGGTCTGCTGTTCACACTTCGGCGGTTCATGCTTCCGTCATTCCTGCTACGGCGGGTGGTTCCTCGGGCGTTCGTTATACCAGCACGCGCTCCAGTAGCACTCGCCATCATTACTACGAGCGTTTTTACACCAGTTCCTTTGCTTCCGATGTCACGGAAGGCGATGTGACGGCTGGCGAAGATCCGGTGGTTCGTCAAGCTGCGATCGATGCTTTGGGCAATATGAACGGCACGGTGGTTGCGATAGAACCGACCAGCGGACGCATTCTGGCAATGGTCAATCAGAAGCTTGCACTTTCGAGCGGCGCGCAACCTTGCTCGACCATTAAGCTGACCGTAGCTCTGGCTGCACTGAGCGAAGGGCTGATTGACAAGGAAACTGAAGTATCGCTCGGCAGCCGCAGCCGAATGAATCTGACGGAAGCGCTGGCGCATTCTAATAATGCCTATTTTGAAGCAGTAGGACGGAAACTTGGTTTCGAGAAGGTGCACTACTACGCGCAGCAGTTTGGGCTCGGCGAACTGGCCGGCTACCACATTCTGGGCGAGCAGTTGGGGACCTACCCGGAAGAGGAGATCTCCGCCAAACTGGGGGGCGTCAGCAAGATGTGCTCGTTTGGCGAGGGCATTTCGATGACTCCACTGCAACTGGGCGCCCTGGTGACGGCGATTTCGAACGGCGGGACGCTCTACTATCTGCAGCATCTCACCAACCCGGTGGAGGTTGCCAACTTCCAGCCGCGGGTGAAGCGGCATCTGGATATCGAACCTGTAATTCCCGAGCTTTCCGATGGCATGGCGGGAGCGGTTGCTTATGGCACGGCCCGCAGCGTGCGGTTGAACTTTAACGAGGAATCGATCTTGGGTAAGACCGGCACATGTTCGCATGCCGGCACCCGTTTTGGATGGTTCGCATCGTACGCCAACACCGATATTGGACGCATTGTAACGGTGGTCTTCCTGCAGGGCGGACGTCCGACGTTCGGGCCGAAGGCAGCGGAGATTGCGGGACGGATGTACCGCAATCTATACGACCATAACTTCTTTGTGGCAGGAGCCGGCACAACGTTAGCGGCGCCGGGCCTGGAGAAAGTCAGCACCTCGGCTACTCCTCAGTAAGGTTGTTAGCGAGCCTGTCACCCTCATTCCGTCAATTTCCCTCCGGTTCGGCCCCTCGTGACCAAGGGCACACGGAATAACGGGTTCTTCTGCGGAATTGGTTACTCCTGTATCACAATAATCAGTGATGAGTTCGTCGCCCTCCGCCGCGTTAGAGAGAAGCCCTGAGACCCAAGGCTCGATTTCTTCCGGGCCATCGCTTTCACCGAGCAGCAGAACCTTACTGATGTGCCTGCTGTTGGTCGCGACAGTGCTGGTTTCGTACCAACCGGTGACGCGAAACAGCTTCCTGAACTATGACGACGACAGGTACATAACGAACAATCCTCATGTGAGGGCGGGGTTGACCGGGGCGACGGTCGAGTGGGCATTCAGCACCTATGAAGAAGCGAACTGGCATCCACTGACATGGTTATCCCACGCGCTTGATATTGAACTTTTCGGCTTGAATCCGGCCGGATATCATTATGAGAACGTCCTGCTGCACGCCGCGAACGCGGTTCTGCTTTTTCTGCTGCTGCAGCGTGCCACGGGATTTTGCTGGCGCAGCCTGATGGTGGCGGCGCTCCTTGCGCTGCATCCGATCAACGTCGAGACGGTGGCGTGGGCAGCCGAGCGGAAGAACGTCTTGAGCATGCTGTTCTTTCTGCTCGCTCTCCATGCCTATGTTTGGTATGCGCGCCGGCCCGCGCTGCGCCGGTATGCGATGGTGGCTCTGCTATTTGCGCTTGGACTTCTCAGCAAGCCGCAGGTGATTACATTCCCTTTACTGCTTGGTCTGTGGGATTACTGGCCGCTCCGCCGAATTTCCGAGGCGCCTGCATTGGATGGGGAAGCACGCGACGCGGGCGCACCAGGTCTAATGCCCAGGTTCGGGATGGGATGGCTTGTAGCGGAGAAGTTGCCGCTCCTACTGCTCTCCGCTGCGAGCGCGCTGGTTACGATGAATGCGCAGAAAGCGGGAGGCGCGATCAAGGGTCTTTCCTTATACACTCCGGCGTTGCGGATTGAAACTGCCGCGATGTCATATGTGACCTATCTGGGGAAGGCGGTCTGGCCATCCAAGTTGGTGGCTCTCTATCCGCATCCGACGGCGCTGTATCCTGCCGGGCAGGTCTTTACAGGCTTGCTCCTGCTGGCACTCATTACCGCCTTCGTTCTTCGCGCGGGCGAGCAGCGCTATCTGGTTGTCGGATGGTTGTGGTTCCTGGGGAGTCTGGTGCCAATGATCGGATTGGTACAAGTGGGCGCGCAGGGGATGGCGGATCGCTATGCTTATGTTTCGTTCATCGGATTGTTTCTGATGCTCGTCTGGCTGGCGTCTGACTGGGCGAAAGCTCACCAGCTTCGTGTCGTTTGGCTCGCCGTGCCCGCAATAGGCTGGCTGCTGGTGCTGGGTGTGCTCACCTACCGTCAGATCGGCTACTGGCATGACATTCCGTCATTCTGGAACCGGACGCTCGCGCTAACCGAGAACAATTACGTTGCCCATGACATGCTGGGAGATTACCTGGCGCGGGAGGGGCGCGACGATGAAGCGGCGGCGCACTTCCGGGCTGCACTGGCGATTCGCCCCGATGATCTGCCCGCCAACCTGGATCTGGGGGCTTACGAGCACGGCCGCGGCAATCTTATGTCGGCGATCGAACGCTATAAGGTGGTGGCGCAACATGCCGGTGATGTTGGTTTGCGCGCATCGGCTTACGGCAATCTGGGATCGGCCTACCGGCAGATGGGCGACCTGACTCAAGCGAAGCAGTGTTTCGAAATGTCCCTGCATCTAGTGCCGGGCCAGCCAATGTCTCTTGTGGGACTGGGATTGATCGCAGAGAAAAATGGCGATGCGGAGGACGCAGTTCGCGAGTATTCAAGCGCTATGGCGGTGCAGCCGACCGATGTAGGCTATCTGCTGCTTGCCCACGCGTTGCAGCAGGAAGGGAAGCTGGACGAGGCGAAAGCGGTCTATGACCGGGTAGCGCGTCTGTCGCCGAATCTTTCCGCCGCCCAGCAGATGGCGGAGTCACTTCGCTCGGGGAAGTGAGTCTTTCCTGCTAATCGCAGGGATGCTGCTGCTTCACTCCTTCACTCCTTCACTTCATCTTTGGCCACGATACCGTCTTTGATGTAGACGATGCGGTGGGCATACTCGGCGATGTCGTGTTCGTGAGTGACCAGGACAATCGTGTTGCCTTCCGCATGTAAGCGATCGAACAGGGCCATGATTTCGTTGCCGGTTTGCGAGTCGAGATTGCCAGTGGGTTCGTCGGCGAGGATGATGGCCGGCTTGTTGACCAGAGCGCGGGCGATGGCTACGCGCTGGCGCTGTCCGCCGGAAAGTTCGTTGGGCTTGTGGTTCATGCGGGATTCCATGCCGACCGAGGCCAGTGCAGCCTTGGCGCGCTCGGTGCGCTCCTCGGAGGGAATTCCGGCGTAGATTAGCGGCAGTTCGACATTGTGCAGCGAAGTGGCGCGGGCCAGTAGGTTGAAGGTCTGGAAAACGAATCCGATTTCCTTGTTGCGGATGCGGGCCAGTTCGTCGTCGTCAAGTTCGCTGACCAGTTGTCCGTTGAGCCAGTACTGGCCTTTGGTGGGCGAATCGAGGCAGCCAATCAGGTTCATGAGCGTGGATTTTCCGGAGCCTGAGGGCCCCATAATGGCGACATACTCGTTGCGCTGCATGCGCAGGTTGATGCCGCGCAGGGCGTGCACCTGCTCCGAGCCCATGTCGTAGCTCTTCCACAAATCTTCGGTCGTGATCATGTAGGAGTTGGGTGCAGCCCAATTCGCAGTCTTGTCGATGGGCAGTACTTCGGCGGTTGCCATCTTGTTCTCCTTCTCGGGATCGGGCTCTGGCACGCACGCTCCTGTCAGCGTTCTAGCTTGGACGTTCTAACTCGTTGGAGGTTAGACGCCCGGTTGTAGGGAATCGGCCGCCGCGTCTCTGTCGCAGCGTGAGACGGGGCAAGCCCCGTCTCTACTAGCTGGTTTCGTCCTCTTTTTTCGGGGTCGAGTTATCTATTTTGACAGTCGTCCCGGGTTTCAGGGTACGTAAAACCTTATAGCTGCCGGTAATCACCTGGTCACCTTCCTGCAAACCCTTGGTGACTTCGATATCGGTCGTTCCACTGATGCCGGTTTCCACCGGAATGAATTCGGCTTTCTTGTTGCGGATCACGAATACGCCCTGGATTTCTTCCTTTTGCTTCGAAGGGTCGACCGGGGCGCTGGCGGCCGCCTGCACATTATTGTCATGTTTGCTGTCTTTCGGCACCAGGTCAGCCTGGGTTCTGACGGTGAGCGCCTGG
The DNA here is from genome assembly GCA_963696275.1 of uncultured Acidobacteriaceae bacterium. GTDB lineage: Bacteria > Acidobacteriota > Terriglobia > Terriglobales > Acidobacteriaceae > Acidiflorens. Next base: position 232,491 of record CAVOJQ010000005.1, read on the forward strand.
ATGGGAATGCTGAGCACATTGTTGCGGGTTGCGGTTGTAATCTTGGCGGTCGAGGAAAGCCCGGGACGGAGATCCGCCGGAGGATCGGTCAAGGTGACAACGACTTTGAAATCCTTAGCTTCTTCGCTGGTGGAGGTCGCCTGCGAGGTGGCTACGCCTGTCGAGCGGACGATGGCGTTGTCTCCGATTTCGCTAACCACACCGTGAAAAACCTTGTGAGGGATGGCATCGATGGTTACGTCGGCGGACTGGCCAAGACGGACATTCACGATGTCGGTTTCGTCCACTTTAACCTCCGACGTAATCACGGACATGTCCGCGAGGGTCATCAGGGTACTGCCCGGAGAATTCTGGATTCCAATGACCACGGTCTCGCCTTCACGCACCGGAAGATTCGTGATGACGCCGTCAAAGGGCGCTTCGTAGGTAGTCTTTTGCAGGACGTCTGAAACTCGCGTCAGGTTCGCCTCATTCTGCGAGATGTGCTTGTCGGCTGAGTCTTCCTGGGCACGTGCCTGGGCAACTCGGGCTTCGGCTTGGGCGAGTCCGGCTTCAGCTTGCTCCCATGCGGCCTTTTTGAGGTCGTAATCCTGTTTGGCGATGAGAGCTGCCTTGTATAGGCCTTGTGCGCGATCCCAGTCCAGCTTGGCGTGGTCGGCGTCAGATTTGGCGCGGTTCAGGTCAGCGCGGGAGGTTTTGAGAGCGGCATCGGCGGCGATGGCATCGGTTTCGGCAGCCTGAACCGAGGCGCGCGTGGCATTGACGTCGGCCGAGGATTGCACGTTCTCTAACTGCGCCAGCAACTGGCCCTTCTTTACGCGATCGCCTTCCTTGACGTGCAGTTTGATGATCTTGCCGAAGGCGTTGGCCCCAATGTTCACGTAGGTCTTGGGCTTGATCTCACCGGATGCGCTGACCACCGAGGCCAGGTTCTCCTTTTGCACTCTGCCAGATTGCACCGTGACCAGGTTCTTACGGCTCTGATAGACGGTGACGGCCACAATGATGGCGATTACGATGGCTCCGCCGACTGCGATGAGTACTTTTTTCCAAGTCTTCATGATGAATATTGATCAGGGTCTTGCCGCGCGCCAAGCGACGTTGAACTCCCAGTATAACGGCGTCTCGAGAGCGGCCCCAATGCGAAACCCGAACCACAGTCCACACAGAACGGCGGAACAGCACCGTGATCACGCATAGATAGTTACGTTGTTACAAAAGGGAAAGTTCCCGAGCCGCGAGACACATCTCTCCGGTGTCGCTCCGGGGGCCTCGGAGGAGAAATGCGAGACGCAAACTATTATAGCTCGTTTATTATATCGTGCCGCCGTCGCCGGGCAATGCCCTGGGGAGGGGAGGGCGCACCCCCGAGGGGCGTTCGCGGCGGGGGCGGAAAATGTGCAAGCTGAGGATTCTTAAGGCATTTAGAAAACGGACTCGGTGTCGAAAATCTTTCTAACGCAGGCCACTTCTTCTTGCCAGGTTGTATCCAATGAACATAGAATTAGTCGACCGAAGTTTCTGTGAAGGCAGGCCCCTCTATGTTTTCCGCAAGTTTACGAAATCGCTGGTCGGTGGTTGTGCTGGCGGGTGCGATGGCGTTAAGCTTTACCGCCATTTCGCCGGCGCAGAATCAGCCCGCCCCGGATAAAAACGCCAACGGTTCGGGGACAGCGACGGCACAGGGAGCTCCGGTAGACCCGTTGAAGCGCCCCATTCCGGATAAACAGAGGAAGGCCAATGCCAAGGCGCTCAAGATCGAGTTGAGTAAGACGTATCGGAAATGGCTGGACGAGGACGTACGGTGGATCATAACGGACGAGGAACAAAAGGCCTTCATGCAGCTCTCGAATGATGAGGAGCGCGATCAGTTTATTGAGGCCTTCTGGCAACGGCGCGACCCTACTCCCGATACCGAGGAAAACGAGTACAAAGAAGAACACTACCGGCGCATCGCCTATGCCAACGAGCATTTTGCGGCCGGCATTCCCGGGTGGCGGACGGACCGGGGCCACATGTACATCGTGTTTGGCCCGGCCGACGAAATTGAATCCCATCCCTCGGGCGGAACCTACGAGCGTCCGCAGGAAGAAGGGGGCGGCGAAACCTCCACCTACCCCTTTGAAACGTGGCGCTATCGTTACATCGAGGGAATCGGGCAGGAAGTGATCATCGAGTTCGTCGATACGTGCATGTGCAACGACTATCACATGACCATCGACCGCTCGGAAAAAGACGCGCTAAAGTACACGCCGAATGCCGGTCTGACGCTCTATGAACAGATGGGCATGTCGAACAAGACCAGCCGTTTCTCGAATGGTGGTCTGGAGCAACTAGGTGCGGGACCGTTCAATCAGGATTTGCAAACAAAGGAATTCGACCGCTTGAGCCAGTTTGCGAAACTGCAGGCAGCGCCGGCGGTGAAGTTCAAGGATCTGGAAGAGGCGATCAGCACCAAGATCATCTACAACATGATGCCGTTCGATGTGCGGGCTGATTTCGTGAGGGTAACCAGCGACACGGTGTTGGTTCCGATCACAATTCAACTGAAGAACCGGGACATTACCTTCCAGAACAAGGACGGAATCGAGCGTGGGACGGTCAATATTTTTGGTCGCGTAACTACGCTGACCGGCAAAGTTGTGCAAACCTTCGAAGACACGGTGCAGGTCGACGTTCCGGTGGAACTGCTGCCGAAGACCGCGGAAAATTCCTCGGTCTATTGGAAGGCGCTGCCATTGCGTATCAGCCAAAATCGATATCGTCTGGATATCGCGGTCAAGGATGTGAATGGTGACCGCAAGGGCAGTTGGAGCCGTGCGATCCAGATTCCGGATTTCAGTGAAGACAAATTGAGCAGTTCCACACTCATCATCGCGGATCAGATGGAGCCGGTGGCCACCAAGAACGTAGGCACGGGCAATTTCGTGATAGGGACGATGAAAGTCCGGCCGCGGGTGGCGCCTTCCGACGGCAAGCCTATTTCGTTCAAGCGCAACCAGAAGCTGAATTTCTGGATGCAGGTTTACAATCTCAGCGTGGACGAGAAAACGCACAAGCCTTCGGCCACCATCGAATACAATGTGACCGACGCCAACAACAAGGCGGTGATCCATACGGTGGAGTCAACCGACACAATGGGCAATGTAGGGGATCAGGTTACGCTGCAGAAGACGCTGTCGGCGGCGAACCTGCAACCGGGTCTGTACAAGATCGAGATCAAAGTGAACGACAACCTTTCCAAGCAGACGGTGGATCCTACGGCGACATTCTCCGTGGAGTAGACTGCTGACTGGTTCCCAGAGGTGGTGGGCGCGATGTTTCGAAAGCTCGGGTTCCTCGTAGTCGTGGTGATGGTCATGGCCGTGGCTCGTCCGGCATGGTCGGGGACGATTCCGGGTGCAATATCAGGCTTCGTGCGCGACGGCAGTGGCGCGCCGCAGATGGGCGCGGCGGTGGAGATCATGGGTTCAGCCGCACAGGCGCTCAGAGTTTTTACCGATGATCATGGCTTCTACTCGGTAGCGAGTCTCTTGCCGGGAACCTATAGCGTCAAAGTTACGGCTCCATCCTTCCTGCCATCGTTGCGTGAAAAAATCGGAGTTCGTGCGGGCGCGAAGTTGATGGTGAACGTCACGTTGACCACGTTGTTCGAAGCCATCCAACTGGTGCCGCTCAGGGGACAGGTCGACAACGACGACTGGAAGTGGACCCTGCGTTCGGTATCGAACCGTCCTATCCTGCGCGTGCTGGAAGATGGCACCACCGCGGTCACTCCATATGGAGAATTAGCCTCTGATCATGAATTGAGGGGTAGCGTCACCTTGCTGGCCGGATCGCCTGGGCAAGGGTTTGGCAGTCCCTCGGACGTGACGGCGGGTTTTGCCGTGGAGCGGGCGCTGCTCTCGACCGGCACCTTACGTCTGAATGGGAACGTCGGCTATGACTCCGAGGGCCAAGGCATTCCGTCGGCGGTCCTGCGCACGACCTATACCAACAGTTTCAACGGTGTCTTTGAACCCTCGGTGGCGATCACCGCTCTCCGGTTTAATTCGCCGGACTCGAATAACATTCCGGGTGCTTCGCTGCAAGCTCTGTCGGTCACCAGTTCTGACCGCGTGGTGATCGGCGACAGGTTCGAGATGAAGGTTGGCAATGAACTGCAGACGATCCAGTTCATGGGCCGGGTGAATGCCCTCAAACCATTCGGATCGGCCGATTTGCATATCACCCCCAATACCGTGCTGGAATATCAGTACGCGAGTTCCGTTCCCACGATAGGGATGGAGGATCGTTTGGGGGCGGGCGATCATCGAGTGGAATCGGCGTCAGCTGACCTGAGTGAAACCGCCCCGCGGATGAGTATCACGAATTTTTCACCGGCGGTTGAAAAGGCGCATCATCAGGAAGTATCGCTTTCGCAGCGCTTCGGCAAGAACAGTATGCAAGTAGCGTTTTACTGGGACGCGATCGCCGATCCGGTGCTGACGGGAGTGGGCGAGATAGGGCCGGGCGAAATGATGGCTGAATCGGGCGAGATTCTGCCGGATATCGACTCCGGTACTTTCAGCTACCAGGGGAATGACTTCACGACGCGGGGAGTTCGCGTGGTGCTGCAGCGTAAGTTGCTCGCCGATCTGACCGCAACGCTCGATTATTCCTACGGAGACGTGCTCGACCTCTCGCGCCCTGACGTACAGTTGCAGGATGCAAGGGAGTGGATTCGGGCTGAACGGCGCGAGGCGGTGGCAGCGAAATTCAGCGGAGCCGTGCCCAGGTTGAAGACCCGCTGGATCGCATCCTATCGTTACAGTGGCGGCCACGTGCTGACGCCGGTTGACGAGTTCGACATTTCTCCTGGCCAAGCCGCGCCGTACATGAATCTCTGCATCCGGCAGCCTATTCCCGCCCGTTTTCTGGCGGGCCACATGGAGATTCTCATGGACCTGAGGAACCTGCTGGCAGAGGGCTACGTGCCGGTGATGGGACGCGACGGACATACGCTTTATCTCGTACAATCGGCGCGTTCTGCTCGCGGCGGCGTTGCTTTCAGCTTCTAGCTGCTGATGCCGTTTCCTTAGTTTCGTAGTCCTGTTTTCCTGGTTACGTAGTCCGCCGATTCTCGCTCATCTTCGGTTGGAGATTCCCCCTTCTGATCACTTCCATCAATTCTTTGTGTGAAGTTCGACACTGATCTTTCGCGCACTGTCGTTTATAATTCCGCGAATCTTAAAAGAAGCGTATTTATCGTTCACGGAGCGTTGGTCTGTTCTAGCCAAGACCCGCTAAGAAACGCGCTTGACGAATCGCGTTCAAGGAGAAGACTGATGACGGTTCGACGGATGTTGATGGTGGTGGTGCTGCTGCTCACCGTGGCTGCGACGGGGCAGAGCTTCCGTGGAGGAATCCAGGGAACGATCACAGATGCGAGCGGTGCATCCGTAGCTGGAGCGAAAGTCACGGCCACGAACACCGGTACTGGATTGGTTCGCGACAGCACCACTGATGCTGACGGTAACTATGCGTTTACTGAACTGCCGCTCGGCAACTACTCGATCACGGCGACCAAAGAAGGTTTCCGTACGCAGACAGCAACGAATGTTCAGGTGGAAGTTGAAGGTCCGCAACGCGCGAATCTTACGCTCACGCCGGGGCGTGTCGATGAAAAGGTGGAAGTGCAGGCCGAAGTGCCTCTGGTGGAAACCACCAGCAATACTCTCGGCGGTACCCTGCGGGCGGAAGACTTCACGGATCTGCCGGTGAACGGGCGCGATTTCATGAAGATGCTGACTGCGGTTCCGGGGGCAAATGCCGATCCCAGTTCGGTCAACGATTCGCCGGGATCGTTCGGGGTTTTCTCCGTGAATGGAAACCGCGGCCGCTCGAATAATTTCCTGCTGGACGGTACCGACATGAATGACGGCTTCCGAAACGACAACGCCATCAACGAGGGCGGCGTATTCGGAATCCCAGCTACCCTACTACCGGTGGATGCGATTCAGGAGATGGCGATTCTGAATAACACCGAAGCCGAGTATGGACGGAACTCGGGCTCGATCGTCAATATCGTGACGAAATCGGGGACGAACGGACTGCATGGCTCGGCCTTCGAATACTTCCGCAACAACGCGCTAGACGCGCGCAATTATTTCAACGCGGATCCCGCGCCGCAAAACGCATTTCACAATAATCAGTTCGGCGGATCGCTCGGCGGCCCGATCATCAAGAACAAGACCTTTTTTTGGTCGCCTATGAAGGGCAACGGGAAGATGTCGGGTTCCCTTCGCAGGCTGTGATTCCATCGCAGGCCCTGATCGCGGCGGACGCCCCGATCACGGGCATCAATCCAATCATCCAGAACATTCTGAATACTAATCCGTGGGGAGTTCTTCCCGCGGTTGGTAACAATCCCGATGGCACCTCCACCGAAGAAGTGAATGCTCCATCCACTAACAGCCTGGACAGCCTGATCACCAAGGTCGACCAACATATTGGGCAAAATGACCTGCTCAGCGGGCGATACTATTTTGGCAATAGCAATCAGAGTGCTCCGCTGGCTATCGTTGGCGGCAATGTGCTTCCAGGATTCAACACCGTCGTGCCGACGCGCGTACAAGTGGTTTCACTGTCTTACACGCACGTCTTTTCGCCAAGCTTGCTGGCAGAGTTCCGCGGCGGTTGGAATCGATTCGCGGAAACATTTGCAGCGGAGGATGTCGCACTCAATCCCGCGAGTTTAGGTTTGAACACCGCCAATCCTAACTTCACAAATCTAGACTATGGTTTGCCGGTGATCAGCGTGAGCGATACCGACCCCAATGTTTTGCCAGCCGATGTATCTCTGGCGGGTTTGGGCGCCAACAGATCCAATCCGCGCGGGCGGGTCGACAGCAATGTGCAATATCTCAATAATTTCTCCTACAATCGCGGGAATCACAATTGGAAGTTTGGTTTTGAATTCCGTCGAACGTCAGTGAACCAATACTTTGATTTGAGTCGCCGCGGCAAGCTGTCCTTCAACTCCCTGGAAGATTTCCTCGCTGGCAATATCACCGGCGGCGGCAATCAGACCGAGGGCAACTCCCGACGGAATACCTATCAGAATAGTTTTGCGTTCTATTTGCAGGACAACTTTCGTTTGTCTCACCGACTCACGTTGAATTACGGACTTCGTGGGGACTACTACGGTGTTATTGGCGAGAAAAAAGACCTGTTCAGTATTCTGAACTCAGAGGACAATTTGGTGCAGGTGGGGACGGCCGGAGGTCCAAGCAGTCTGTATCCAAAAGACTTTAACAATTTCTCGCCCCGTGTGGGCATCGCCTACGACGTATTCGGGACCGGGAAAACGGTGGTGCGCGCAGGCTACGGCTTTGCTTATGACGCATTCTCCCAGGATTTCTTCGCCGGTCAGATCCCCTATACCTCTCTCAACGCTGGACCACTATTTAACGGAGTAGGACCGAGGCCAGTTTTGTACAACTCTTCCCCTATACCCAGTCTGACGATCAATCCCGGGCCCTGCAGCGCGGGACAAATCCCGGTGCCGAACAGCAGCGGTTGCGCGGATCCGATTTTTCCGGCAGCCGGGTTTAGCGCCAGCGACGTTTTTACGGTTGACCAGAGTCTACGCACCCCTTACGTGCAGAATTACAATCTGAACATCGAGCAGCAGGTAGGGCCGAAGGTGGCGGTCTCGATCGCCTATGTGGGATCGGCTGGGCGCAAGCTGTTTCGGTTCATTGATGAAAATCAAGCGCCGCCCGAAACCGGCATTCGTCCACTTTCGCAGTATTACTACGTTCTCGATTTTCAGTCCTCTGCCATTTCCAACTACAATTCTCTCCAGACGAGTCTGAAGGTGCGTAATTTCTACGGCTTAACATCCACAGTAAACTACACTTTCAGTCATTCCATCGACACCGCCAGCGACGGACAGGATTACGCACCATTCCAGTCACAGCCACAGAATAGCTTCAACGTTCGGGGTGACCGCAGCAACTCTGGATTTGACGTGCGTCAGCGGCTCAGTTGGCTCTGGGACTATCGAATTCCTGAAGCGCACTCGATGCACTTGTTGACCGGTGGATGGTCGGTCAGCGGCGTGGTTTCGCTGGCCACAGGGATGCCTTTCAGCGTGCTCGATTATGACAATTTCAACAATACAGGCGAATTTTACGAACGGCCTGATGTGGTCGGGAACCCATGGGCGGGCACCAGCAGCCCCGCGAACTTCCTCAATCTAGCCGCCTTCGCTGTATCGTGCACCAATCCAGACATTCCCGATGGAGCATGCAACAGCGGCGCGCATTTTGGCAGCGCGCCCCGCAACGGATTTTACGGGCCGAGCTACCGCAACTTCGATTTCTCATTCAGCAAGGACACGAAGCTTACCGAACGCGTGAACATGCAGCTGAGAGCTGACTTCTTTAACGTCCTTAACCACCCCAATTTTGCTAATCCGTTGCTTCCCAGCTTTAACGTCTTGTGGAACAACAACGGAATTGGCGCTAACGGCCAGGGCGTCGGCTTCTTCCCACTGACGGTGACTCCGGACGTGGGAGCGCAAAATCCGTTTCTGGGCGGCGGCGGCCCGCGCGATATACAAATTGCCGCGCGGTTCTCTTTTTAGCGCAGCGTCTAGCGCATTCGAGTTCTTCCCCGGCTCCTCCCGCGGCCAACGGGGGGGAGCTTTTTTGGACTAACATCTGCTGTTGTTATGCTGTCCTCAACTTGGAGTACACTTCCACAGCATATGGCGGATAAGACTACGAAAACGTCCAATTCCAATTCCGACGACAGGCGCTCGGCCCAGCGGATGCCGGTTCGCGTCCCGGTCAAGGTGCGTCACGATGGCGGTGAGCATCAGGGAGAAACTCGCGATCTGAGTTCCTCGGGAATTTTCCTGTATTCCCCGTCAGAGATGAAAGCAGGATCGAAATTGGAGTTGGTGATCATGCTGCCTCCCGGCCTCGGATTCGGCTCTGGAGGCTGGACGCTTTGCGAAGCCTCGGTGGTGCGGGTGGAGAAATCAGATGGCAAGGGAATGGGCATTGCCGCAACTCTTGACCGGATCGCGCTGTTGCCGGAAATCAGTTGAAGAAGGGGCGTTCTACCAGGCTGTGAACCAGGCCATTTCTCACGTTGATCCGACCAACCCAAACTATTTCTCATCTTGCAAAAGATTACTTTCCAATGCCCTCTCGGTGGTGCAATAATTACACCCCTTAACAATAAGGGCGGTCTGCGGCCGCTTTTTCAGGTGAGTGGTAAATGTGGATGGAAAAACTGAGCAAGGGCGTTCTTGAACTGGATACGCCGATAGGTCCTCGATATGTGCAGCCGAATCTTCTGCAACGCGCGTATCTGATTTGGACGTTCCGAAATTTCTTTTCGCTGCCGCAGCAAGTGCTGAGCCAGTGGCAACTCCGCTTGATCGATCGTCTCTGGAACGGGAACCGGTTCGTATCGCTCGCCGTCGCGGGCGCAGCGGATCGTCCCGTAATCGGAAGAGTTGAACGGCGAGTGCCGCTGCAAGCGGAAGTTGTGCCGATTCGCAAGCCGATGTCGCCGGCGCAGCCTGCGGTGCCGGAACAAGGTCGTGAAGCCGCCTCGGCGTAAGTGGGTCCGGTTCAATTGCCTTGCTGAATTCAAGTTGACCCCACACGGTTGCGAACGATCGCAGACCCGCGCTTAATTCGGTTTTTGATTCTGATCAGGAGGCGCGTCATCCTCCTCGTGTTGCGGATTCGCTTTGTTCCCAGCCGGCATTTCGCCGCAAGGTCCGCCTCTTGCGGCATGGACTCCGCCGCCATGAGCGGTACCGCGCGCCTCCTGGCAAGATCGAAGAGTTTCCTGCTGTGCCGGTGTAATGATGGCTTCGATCTGCTGCCGCTCCCGCTGATGAATTTGATGGATCTGTTCCCGCTGCTGCTCAATGGTAAGCGATGAGTTCGCGCAAACGCCCTCCACTTCCTGATGTGCCTGTTGAGTGATCGCTCGACGCTGTTGCATCGCGGCCTTGGAGATTCCCGCCACCTGCCAGCAAGGTTCTTGTCGCGGCGGCTTGACGGCCGTTCCGGGCGCGGTGGAGGGCGGCGCCGGAACCTGAGCAGGGGCAATTGTGACGAGCACGGCCGCCAGAATGATTAGGGCCAGCAAAATAGATAGCAGGGGTCTAGGACACATAAACGGCTTCTCCTTAGGGAATCCCAAACCAGCGTAAGCTGGAAAGTTGCCGGAGGCTACGTAAAAATGGAGTATTTGTGACTGGCGAGCGCAGCTAAGGGCGAGGATCGCGTCGCGCCATCGCGCCCAACAGGCTGCATCGAGAGTCCCGTTCGCCAAAAGGAATGAAGAGGGAGAATGTCAAAGTCGTATTCACTGAGCACAGAAGCTGGAACGGGAGCAAAGAATGGAGATGGTACAATATCAGTTTGTTCCCACCTCGATGTTGACCGTGGGCGCGTAGCTCAATTGGCAGAGCAACTGACTCTTAATCAGTAGGTTGTAGGTTCGATTCCTACCGCGCTCACCATCTTTTCAATAACTTGGCAGCTTCGGTCGGAACCTCGTCCCACCGATTGTGTCCTTTTTGTGTCCTTACTGCAGTCGATGGCTGGCGACCGCGGCCACCTCATCGATGTTTTGGTGCTGGTACTTCATGGTTGTGCTCACGGTCGTGTGTCCCATGACGTTCATGACCGCAAACAGGTTTTTGGTCGCCCGGTACATCTCAGTTCCGAAGCCATGGCGCGCGCAATAGAGGACGAGGTCGTTTGGCAACCCGGCCTCCTTTCTGGCTTTCTCGAACTGCTTAGCGACCGTTGTGAGATGCCCATCCCGGGCGCGTTTGGAAAGAAAGATCCATCCTTCCTTTTGCTCCGAGTATCGGGCCAGAAGTGCCTGTCGAACCCGCGGACTGATTGGCACAAACCTTCGTCCCTTGGGCGATTTGCTCTCGTAGACGAAGTATCGTTTGTTGCTCCAGTCCAGGTGTTCCCAGCGCATTCGGAAAACTTCCTTCTGGTTTCGCATCCCCGAATCACGCATGATCATCAGCACATCGCGAAGCGGCTGTTTGCAGAAAGGCAAAAGCTTGGCTTCTATTTCGGCGTCAATGACGCGCTCCCGTGCGTGCTCTTGCATGAGTTTAATCTTTGGAGAAGCCTTGATAATGGCCCATTCCGCGGCTTTTCCGAGCATCCGCCGCAGGGTACGCAAGGCGTTGTTGTGATTTGACGGACCACCTGGGAAAGTGAGCCGGTCAGCATCATCCTTGGTGATCGCATTGAGCCTCATCGCTGCTACGTCGGTCTCTTCAAGCAACCGCCAGCCGTTTTCGTAATAGTCCTTAGTCTTTTGCTTGAGTGTCGTATTGCCTTCTACCCATTCAAAAAACCGGATCTTAAAATCACGCAACAGTGGGCTGCGCTTTCTGAGAACCACATCTCCTTTCTCTTCGGCTTGGGCGAGCAGCAGCGATTCCACTCGCCGGGCCGCCGCAAGGTTGGCTTTCTTGGTAGATCCACGGTAGCGCGTACCGTCGACCCAAAAATGGTAATGGTATATCCCGCCTCGTTTGTGCAGAGCCATTGCTCTAGCCTCCATGTGCCCGCACGGACGGCATTCGCTTGTTGGCTCTGACGTAACGTTCTACGTCAGCAAGATCATACTTGATTCGTCCTCCCAATTTCACGTAGGTAGGGCCGATCTCTGCACAGCGCCAGTAGCGCAAAGTGCTTTCCGGGACGCCCCAAATCTCTGACAATTCTTTGGTGCTGACGAGTTGCCGACGGTAACGTTGATCCGCGAATTCAACCCGGCCCCTTGGTGATTGGAATGGAAGGACGACCGTGAGATCGGCGTTGGAGGGATCGCTGCAATCATTCAACGATTCACTGTCCGTCGTAGGCTGAAGCGAAATAGCATTTCGCATATTGCACCTTATTCGTGACTGCCAAAATTTCGCAAGGCTGGTGATGTTAAGCAATCTGCTTCATTCCTGCAGTCGTGTCCAACAACTTCTCGTCTGCGTGATATTCCTGCCAGGAATATCAGACAGCGCCAAGTCGAATCGTACTTTCACTCTTCCTTGAGACAATTGCTTCGGGGCTATTTAGCATCGTGCCAGGAAGTGCTGAGTTAACCCAGAGAACGATGGCTCAAGTGCTTCATCGGCAGACACTTCCTTGCCGATCATCACATCTTGAATCGTAGCGGCGCGGTCGTAGGTCTGATCGGCCTCGGCATACTCCTTCCGGCTTACTTGAATCTGTGCCAAGACATTCAGCAGCTTTGGGATCAGGGGGATATATCCGAGCGCCTGCGCAGAGTCAGCCGCACGGCGAGCAAGCACTTCGGCTTGTGATAGATTTCCGGTCAGTCGATACAGGTCCGAAAGATCGCTCTGGAATTGAGG
>CAVOJQ010000006.1:0-368413 GCA_963696275.1 uncultured Acidobacteriaceae bacterium
GATATATCCGAGCGCCTGCGCAGAGTCAGCCGCACGGCGAGCAAGCACTTCGGCTTGTGATAGATTTCCGGTCAGTCGATACAGGTCCGAAAGATCGCTCTGGAATTGAGGAAGTGCGTGCGTGTCGCCCGCGATTTCTGAGTGCCGGACAGCCTCGTTGAGATATGCAATGGCGCCTGGCAGGTCTCCCCGGGAGCGGGCTATCTGCGCACCCATTGAATTCAGTTCCGATAGTTGGTCGTCACTGGCTTGAGCCTCAGGGCGGGCGAATAATTTCTTCAACTCTTCTTGTGCTGCGGTGACTTGACCAGCTTGAACCATAGCCGATAGTCGTATCTGATGCGCAATTATCGGATATCCTGCATCTGGATTCGCTTCCGCAATTGCAATCGCCCGAATTGCGTACAGATTGGCCTGATCGTTCATCCCTTGCAGCGCAAGCCCCGTCGCCGTGGTGGACAAATAGAAGATCTGGCCGCCGATATCGCCGGCTTTGGTCGCAGCGATCAATGCTTGAGCAACATTGCGCTGAGCACCCGGAAGATCTCCGTCATAAAAATCTGCAAAGCCTAGTTGCCCTTGCGCGCGGTATTGCCACTTTGTGTTTCCGAGGGATTGAGCCAGGGACGCTACCTCCGTCCAATCGCTACGCATCGCGGGCGTATCGCTTTCCCCGTCGAAATCACCTTTAACAATGAGACAGAACATTCGAAGCTCTTTATCAGATTGCAAGAGCGGATTCCCGGCGAGTTCTTGACCCAGCATGTAGGAAAGTTTTATGAGTGGAGCAGGTTCCGCTCCCGCCCTGATTGCTCCCAGCCGTGCGTATAGCGCGTTCCTTTTGTCACCTGCTGCTTCATACATCTGTTGAGATTTTGTGAAATACGGACGCGCAGCGCGCCAGTTGTACAGATCAGAGAAATAGAGTGCTCGCTGTAGCAGCGTATCCGCACCATCGTCCGCCAGGACCGCGGAACTTGATGCTGTCACGAGAGTCGCCAGAACCAAAATAAAGCGAAGGACTCGATGCCTCGACGCGCGACCAGGCAAGGTTAGGGAAATTGCTTCGTGTTCCGGTTGTGCGCTCCAAGAATGGATACGGCAACCGATCCCTCCGACATTCACTTCTAGTCTTTTTATTGTTTGCACGAACGCCTCACATTGCCCCGACCATAACAGAATCGCAGCACACTGCCCCAACACGTAGGTTCCTGGTGCAGAGCCGCAACCGGACCGTTTTTCATCGAGATTTACCCGACACTGACTCAGGAACAGTTTGAGGGGTAAAAGCATCAAAATACTTAAGTACAGCGCAATTCTCTTTCCGTTGGTCATCCCGAGATTGTTTTGCTGCTTTCCCTCCTGTAGAGGTTCCTTTACTAGATGTAGGCGGTTGCCGATCTCCGCCGCGGGTGAAGGGGGTTGAGCAGTGTTCCCAGGGGTCGAAGTACGTCACTTACAGGCAATCCTTGTTCTGGCCGAGGAGATGAATTTCACTCGGGCTGCCGAAAGGTTGCACATCACTCAATCTGCACTCAGCAAACGGATCATTGAGATCGAAAAACACCATGGATTTCATTTATTCACGCGCAAGAATAAAAGGAATGTGGAACTTAGCGAAGTGGGTCGGATCTTCTTGGAGGAGGCTCGTTCGGCCCTCCTGCACATAGACCGGGCCGTTCAGCTCGGGCTTGCTGCTCGCGAAGGTAGCGAGACCATTTTGACTGTCGGGCACTCGCCCGATGCCGACCAAGCCTGGGTTTCGGCCGTTCTTGCGATCCGTCTGCCCCTCTATCCTAAACTCCGCATTCAACTCATGAGCGAATTCTCGAACGAGCTGATCCGAAGTGTAATCGCCGGCGAACTGAGCCTGGCGTTGGTAACGGCGCCACCGGAAAACTCTCAGATCACCGCCGTCACGTTCGCTCAGACTCCTCTATGTGTGGCTCTCCCGCTGACTCACGCTGCTGCCGAGAAGGAGAGCATAGCGCTCCAAGATCTGGCGAGAGATGAATGGATCTTATTCGCGAGACGAGTTCACCCCATCGTTCATGACGCAATCCGAAACGCAGCACTGCGTGAAGGAATAGCTCCGAAGTGCGCGCACGATATCATTACGGCTCAACAGGCGGTTCACTTGGTATCTGAGCACGTCGGCGTGGCCATCCTCGCCCAACCTCAAGCCGCTGGCTTTAGCGCCAACGGTATAGTGGTAAAGCCGATTTCAGACATATCATTGCGTTTCGAAACATGTGTGATTATGAGAACCGACAACGATTCACGATTGGCAAACGAGTTCACGCGCTCATTCCTCCGCAGATGTGCACCCCAGCGCCTGCCCCCAAAGCAAATGGAATTGTGGTTGTCTGCCTGAGTTTTCGTCTTGAAAACGGCAGTGGTTACGGTGTCGCCGTTGGCAGCACTGAGTCTCCGCGGCGTCTTCGTCGCCATGCAAAGCCCTGACGTCGGGTTTTGGCGCGAAATTCTCTGGTAAGGTTTTGCTATCTGCAACTTGCGGACATGTCGAGGCTTACCGTGGCAAAACCGCACCGAGAGTTCGAATCCCTCTCCCTCCGCCACACAGTCTGCAATGCAGAGAAATCCGCTAGTTGTCTCCCGAGAATCTGCGCGAATCCGCGCCAATTCGCGATTCTTGTTCGCAAAACGGACCAGAGAAAGCGATCTACGTAAGCGCAAGGCGCGTACTTTTGGACGATTTTCTCTCAAGAGCAAATTAGGAGTCCGGTTTGCCATCGCCCACAAGGCGAAGGGAAGACGATCAATAAGCGATGGGTTGGCGAACTCGACTTGACTTCTAATGTCCGTTGGTGGCCCCCAAGCGACTAAAAAGGTGTCAAGCAGGCGCTGGTTAAGCGCTCTTCGCCGGACGCCGTGTCTTCGCCGTTCTCCGAGACATTAGTCTCACCCATGTGTGGCCGTCCCTCAATTCTCCGACTGTAAGTTGCTGTTGCAGAATGGGATGCAACTCCCGGACGTGCGGGCTCTTGCAGGTTTCATAAACTTCAAGAACGAGTTCGATTCCCGCTCGCTCTCCCATACAGTCCGTGGTGCAGAGAAATCGTCCGACCTCACCCTGGAAATCGCGCGAAATAGGCGCAATTCCGTAATTCTGCAGTTCTTTCTTTCAAACCGAACCAGAGAAAGTCTTGCTCTCAGCCCCTCGGTCCAGCTTTCGGGCCTCTTTCTCTGGAGGCCAGACACGCAGTCGGGTTTCAAAGACTCAGCCCGGCGAATGCATTACGATCACAAACCGATCATTAGGCGAAAGCGTCCTTGACTCTTGCTACTTTCGGGAACAGCATTCCTCACTACAGGCGCGTTTCCGGTATAGATCTGGTGAAACTTCGCACAACGGTTCCTTTTGGTCGCGGGGGGAGACACAAAGCAAGGACGCCGACCCTCAAGTATTGGCATGGCGATTGCGACCAGTACACGTGATGACCATCGGCCTTGAGTCAGCCAGCAGCAGAGGAGTAAGAACGCGTTCCACTTCACAGCCGGCGAACATGACCGGCTCAATCGCGGTCAGCTCAGCACTCAAACCACGCCCCGCTTTTCTATTCGACTTCGATGGGACACTGATTCTGCTGTAGCGCCTCGATGAGATGGGGTCAGAAGAGAGGTCTGAAATGAGGTTGTGGCCTGTATCAAAGCGGCTCTCGAACATTTCAAAGCTGCGCAAATTCTGTTCTCTGCCCGTGCTGGCAATCATTACACTCGGGCTCTCCTCCCAAGTTTTGCCAGCAGGATCCGATCTCCCATCGAACCAACAAGTAATCGCATTTCTGACCGAGTCGATCGATTGGTATCGCCATTGCGCGATCGAACGCCAGATTGCAACTGACCCAGTCGATCTTGTGTTCCAGGAAGACAATCGGCCGAGGGCGGCGCAGATTCTCCAACTATCGTTTGATTTTGCCAGGGCCGATGCGCAGTTTTCGGCATCGCCTCCGGTGAACAGCCAGAAAGCGAGCCCTGCGATTGCGACTGGCTCGCCGGATCTTGCGCAGTTTGTGCAGTTGGAAGACAAGACCGAGTTGCAGAGGCGTCAAGCGAGCGAGGAAATCGAAGTTATCAAGAAAAAGTTGGAGACTGCCGGTGACGCCGATCGTGGTGAGTTGCAGGCCGCGCTGGAAGCGACGCAAAGCCGGCTGGATGTTTTGCAAGCGGGATTGGTCACCCTTCGGCAGTCGATTGAATTTGTGCAAGCATTCACAAATCGCGAGACTGGAGATTTGGCGTCGAGTATCGAAGACCTCGCACGAACGGTTCCCGCTGTGACCAGCCCGACGACAGCCACCTCACAACCGCAAAATTCGGCCGCTCCATTGCCTCCCAAGCCGAGCGATTCCGGAATCCTCACCCTTAGCTCAGAAGTATCAGCGCTGGGAAGGAAACTCAATATCCTGGACGACGAGATCCGCCGCACGGATGCCCTGAGGCAATTTTCGGATGAACTGCGCAGTCCGCTGGTGGCTTCAATCAACAAACGTCTTCCAGCCGTTGCTGAGAACGCTCTGCTGGCGAGCGATCTCGCCGAACTGCAGCGGCGGAAAACAAGGCTCGATGAGCTTGCGGCCTTGCTCAAGACACTTTCTCCGGCGATCGTGGCGCTGGACAAGCAGAGACTATTGCTCGCGGCCTACACTTCGCACTTGAAAAGCTGGCGCGCCGCCGTCATCGCCGAGGATAAGAAAACGTGGAAAACCCTGATCTCACGCCTGCTCGGGGCTGCCGCGGTGATTGCTGCGCTCGTCGTCATAGGTGCGGTTGTGCGCAGAGTGACGGGGCGTTATATGCGGGATGCTGAGCGTCGCCACATCGCCCTGGTAATCCAGAGAGTTGTCCTCTGGTCAGCCATCGTAGCCATCGCCGCGTTTGCGTTCGCCTCGGACTTTGCCTCTTTGGCTACTTTCTTTGGGCTTCTGGCAGCAGGCGTTGCGGTTGCGCTGCAGAGTGTCATTCTGTCCGCCGTCGGTTACTTCGTGCTGGTGGGAAGGCGCGGAATAAGAATCGGGGACCGCGTGCAGGTTTCGGGCGTGACCGGCGAGGTCACCGATATCGGTTGGCTCCAATTCCAGCTAAAAGAGATCGACCTTCGAACTCAGGAGCCCACGGGTAACGTGGTTACATTCTCCAATTCGTTTGTCTTGGCGTCGCCCGCGACTGGCCTGTCCAAGTTGAAGCAGAACGATTTGAAGTCGGCGCCGATGGACGTCGCCGCAAAGGCACCGCAGTCCTAGTCGAAGCGCGGATTGCCGGCCAATTCGGCCTGTTCCGAATTCCTTGCTTCTGATGCCTTGGTAATGGCGCCCTGCTGATGTCACCGATGAGGTCACATGCCCAGATGTGGGCACCCTTGCCCGGCTGCACGGACTTCTATGTCGCTGTTTTCCCGCGAGTTTTGTTCTAAAGATTTTTGGCGAGGCAAGTGCACTGATCACGCTGGCAGGCTGAACCCGGTCTCTAAACCAGACGGGCAATTCGAGGAGCCAGAAAACACCGATGAGCAGGAATTCCAATAAAAAAAAGAAACAAAAATCAATGCTGGATGGCAACATCGAGCAGTTTGGCATCAACGGCCAACCGAAGATCGGCAAGAATGAGTATGAAGCCGAGATGTTCAAGCTACAAGTGGAGCTGGTCAAGCTCCAGGACTGGGTCAAGACGAACAACGCCCGCGTTGTGATCGTTTTCGAAGGACGAGACGCTGCCGGTAAAGGCGGGATGATCAAGCGTATCCTGGAGCGTGTGAGCCCGCGCATCTTTCGCGTGGTAGCCCTTCCCGCGCCGACGGAGAGGCAGAAGACCCAGCTCCATGCCCAGCGCTACATTGAACACCTGCCCACCGGAGGTGAAGTCGTCATCTTCGACCGGAGCTGGTATAACCGCGCGGGTGTTGAGTATGTGATGGGCTTTTGTACCGAGGAAGAGCACAGGGAATTTCTCAGGGACTGTCCCATCTTCGAGGGCTTCCTGATCAGCCAGGGCATCATCCTCTTGAAGTACTGGCTCGAAGTATCGGAAAAGGAACAGCACAAGCGCTTCCTCGCGCGAATTGAAGATCCTTCCAAGCGCTGGAAGCTGAGTCCGATGGACCTGGAATCCCACCGCCGGTGGTACGACTACTCACGGGCGCGGGACGCAATGCTTGCAGGTACGGATACACCGGCTTCGCCCTGGTACATCGTTCCGTCAGACGACAAAAAGCGTGCCCGGCTAAACTGCATTGCGCACATAATCGCCAGCATCCCGTACGAGGAGATTCCTTATACGCCTCCTAAGCTGCCTCCAAGGCAAAAGCCGAAGGGATACGCAGAGCCAACGCAGAAGCGCCGAAGCGTCCCGCAGGTCTGGTAAGGCCGGTAACATGTCAAAGCATCGTTGGTTGCGTCTTTTGCCCGAGTGGCTGGTCTCATGCCGTGCGAATTGGCGGCCCGACATCATCGCGGGGCTGACAACCGGCGCGGTAATCATTCCCATGGCGATGGCGTATGCGATGATGGCCGGGCTGCCGGTGCAGGTAGGCCTCTATACCGCCTTGGTGCCGATGGTAATATACGCGGTGCTTGGGACATCGCGCGTGCTCAGCGTCAGCACGACCACAACGCTCGCGATCCTGACCGGCGCTCAGTTGGGGCAGGTCGTGCCCGATGGCAATCCGGCAACCCTGCTGCGAGCCTCGGCGACGCTGACGCTGCTGGTGGGAGCCGCACTTTTGCTGGCGCGCCTGCTGCGCCTGGGAATGGTGGCGAACTTTATCTCCGAGCCGGTGCTCGTCGGTTTCAGGGCCGGCATCGGGCTGGTTATTATGGTGGACCAGATCCCGAAAATTCTTGGCATACACTTCACAAGAGGCGCATTCGTTCAGAACGTCCTCTCAATTGTTCGCGCCCTTCCAAGAACGTCTTTAGCAACTCTGGCCGTCGGGCTGACGATGATCGTATTTCTGCTGGGCATGCAGCGTTTCCTGCCGAAACTGCCAGCGCCGTTGCTGGCGATAGCCGCGTCGATCATGGGAGCGTACTTCTTGAATTTCCAACATCGGGGTGTCGAACTGGTGGGCCACATTCCGCCCGGATTGCCCTCGCTGGTAAAACCAGACCTTTCGTTCCTATCCGTGCTGTGGCCCGGCGCATTAGGAATTGCCTTGATGAGCTTCACGGAGACGGTTGCGGCAGGCCGAGCCTTCGCGCGAAATGACGGGCCGGCGCCGCGAGCAGATAGAGAGCTGTTTGCAACCGGACTCGCCAATGTTGGAGGCGCGCTCATGGGTGCAATGCCGGGCGGCGGCGGCACAACGCAGACGGCGGTCAACGTCGTCGCCGGAGCTCGCACGCAATTAGCAGAGATGTTAACCGTGGCGATGGCGCTGGTAACAATCCTATTCCTCGATCCACTGGTCGAGATGATGCCGCAAGCCGCATTGGCGGCGCTGGTGATTGTATATTCCTTCAAACTTATTAAACCGATCCAGTTCCCTGAAATTCTTAGTATTCGCAGGACCGAATTTTCGTGGGCGATCGTGGCGTTCGCAGGGGTTGTGCTCGTCGGCACACTCAAGGGGATCATCGTGGCCATCATCGTTTCCCTGGTCACTCTGGCGTACCACATGGCCGATCCTCCGGTGTATGTCCTGCGGCGCAAGCCTGGAACCAATGTATTCCGGCCGCAATCGCCGGAGCATCCCGAGGATGAGAGTTTTCCTGGACTGCTGCTACTCAGGCCGGAAGGTCCAATTTTCTTTGCCAATGCGGCACAGATCGCACACAAAATTGAACCGCTGGTCAGGGAAACGCAACCGAAGGTCGTCGCGGTCGACGCTAGTGGAGTCCTCGACATGGAGTACACCGCGCTCAAAATGTTTACACAAGTTGCGAAGAGGCAAAGTCAGGATGGCATTCAGCTGTGGCTGATCGGTATGAATCCCGAAGTTTTGGCGGTCGTACAACGATCACCGCTCGGACAGATCCTGCGACGTGAAGGAATGCATTTTAATCTGGAGATTGCCGTTGGACGCTACCTGAGGGATGAACTTGTACGCGAGCGGGTCTAATCCTAAAACCAAGGCGGGAAATTAGTCGATGCGTGATCGTTGAACGCAAACAGCGATAACACTCAGAACCCAGTCAATGATTGTAATCATGATTTTTTAACAAACATCCTTCCGCGACAGCTCCGACCCACGGCTTTTCGTTGACCTGCCCGTTTTGCTGACGTTACAGCGGTGGGTCTCGGGAACCCTTTGCTGGTTAGCGGCCAACTGGGTTGCGGCACGGGTTGGCCCCAGCCGGAGTGCTAGGCCGTCGCCGCCTTTGCAGGTAGACTACCTTGCTTCCTGAGCGTTCCCGCCAAATGCATGGACGTGCCCGGTATCTTACCTGTCAGGCTGATTGTGTCTCCCTGCATGGTTCCGTTTAACTCCAAATCGAATTCATTGCGACGCATCACGTTTGCCATGCCCGGCACGTGTTGCTTCACGTGCACGTGAGCTGTCATGGTGTTTCCCTGTTGACTGTAAGTCCCTTTAAAAAAGAAGCCGGTATCGCCCCCGAAGAGTTGCCCACCAATCAGCATGACGACGCCAGCTCCCAGTCCTTCTACGCCTTTAAAGTGCACCGTCCAAAAACCTTCCATTAGATCAGACCTCCACTATCGAATTTTACTTCCCGTTCACATAGGCTCCATCGCTCTGGCGGATGTCGGCTGAGGAGCCGGAACTAACCTCGCAATTCTCAAGGGCATCGGGAAAATACTACTTTCAAACTACGGAGCCGGCTTGGCCGAGAGAGTCACAACGGTATAGTGCTCGATCCGGCCCAGCGTGAATTCGCAGACGCTCCCGTGCAGAGAGAGGCCAGCGAACTGTGGTTGGGTCTCGTCCGGCGAAAGAACTTTTAGGTCCCAGCGGCTCATGTCGTTGATGCAGTTACTACAGACCGGCCCGCTCACGTCCAACCCGCCCAGATTCAGCCGGACTTTGACGTTCTTTGCCGGGACCTGGTGATCGTAGTTGAGCAAGTGGAGAATTAAAGTTCGACCGTCGGGTTTGCGAGTCAACTGGCCCAGCACGTAACCGTGCGGCTCCAGGCTGAGGCGAGGCCCTCCGGCTGCGGCTTCGGCGCGTGCCACGATACCCGACTTAGACTTTCCGGCCCTGATGATGGCGCCCCCGCCAGCGGTGAACGCATCCAACCGGGCTTTTTGCTCGGCGTTGAGCTTGGGCAGGTCAGCCGGCATCACCAGCACCTTGAACCGGTCCAGAGGGACTCCCTTGCCAAGGTGCGCGAGCACTTTGGTCTCGAAGAAGACGCTTTGCTTTAGGAATTCATTGGCCAACGGGTTGTCCGGGTCCGCAGAGAGCAAGGCGATCCGCGCCGCTGGCTCCGCCTGGCTATACAGTTCCTGATGTTCGACGATGAAATGGTTGTATTGAGCGATGGCAGTCCAGGACTTCTGGGCCTCCGGCTCGCCCTTGATCAACGCGGAGAGGAATCGGCCTTCGATGTTGCGCGAGGTGACCGCGCCGAACGCATAGGCCTCGGCGATGGAGAGCTTCTGCTCGGCCGGGCTGGGAATGCAGCGCTCGCGGGGTCCGCAGTGGTAAAGGTCGTTTTCGTACTTCAGGGGTTGCCAAAGCTGTTTCTCGCCGCTCAGGAATTTGATATTGCGCGCGTTGTCCACCTGCCAATGACCGTTCCATACCCCCGGAGTGTCCTTGCCGTCCTCCTCCCAGATTGCCTCGTTAATGTCGTTCATCCCAAAGCGGTCCGGTGAAATATGAACATTGGCATAAACCATGACCTTAGGCCGGCCGGTCTCCAGCGCCTTCCGTTCCGCCATCCGCTGGATGTCATCTAGCAACTGGGCCAAGCCGCTGTTATGACCGATCATGTTGTCCCATGCGATTGCGTCCACGCCCGCGTCCACCGCCATCTCCGCCTTCTTCAAGAGATAGGCCCGCCAGCCGGGCTCGCGCGCGTCGGCGAGCCGGCGCTTCCATGAGATCTGCAGGTCGGTCATGGTCGGGCCGGCGTAAAACATGGGAATTCCGTACTTCCACAGGCCGTATTTCTTTGTTTCCGGTTCGTCGCGATAAGCGCTTTTCCAGAATATGTTGGTAGCCGACAGGTAAGCCGACACGTGGATACCATTCTCGTGGCAGCGGGCGATTACCTTTTTGAGGTTTTCCCGGTTCTCGCCCTCATCCTTAAGCGACCAACCATTGCTCCAGGTGACCCAGATCCAATTGAACTCCGCCTGCTTGAGCAAGCCGAGCATTTTCTCGAAATCGCGGTCATAGATGTGGGTCAGCACATCCTTTTCTTCGGTGCTGAACTTCTTGCCCCACCAAGTCCGTTCGGCTTTCCAGCTCTCGATTTGTCCGCCGTCCAGCCGAATGAAACGAAAATTCCCCTGCTCCGCCCAATGCGGCACGTCCTCGGGCTTGGCGCGATACAGTTTCGGCGCCGGCTCAAAAGACTGGGCGGAGCAGAGTAGCAGGCAGGCGGAGACTAAACGAATAAGTGCAATGCTATTCGCCATCCGGACATACATAGTTCTCTTCCTACGCAGCGAAGTCCGGACGCTGGTCATACCCATTGGACCTGCAGGCGGCACGTGCATCAATAAAATGAGCTGGACGACACGTTCGAAGCAGCCTCCACTCCCGCTTTTTCCGGGATTGGACACGGCTTTACACCCCAAATTTCGGATGCATATTGGGCGATCGTGCGATCGCTCGAAAACTTCCCCGAGGCAGCGACGTTCAAAATCGCCTTGCGCGCCCATTCGTCGGGATCGGCATACAACGCGCATAGCCGCTCGTCTGCGTCGAGGTACGATTTGAGGTCTGCCAAGTGCATGTAATAGTCGCCATTCGTGAGCAACATGTCGCGCAATGGGCCGAACGCGCCAGGTTCATAACGGCTGAAATGATCCGAAAAAATCAAATCCAGCGCTTGACGGGTCTCCGATTCGTGTTCGTAGTGCCAGTTGGGGTTGAACCATCCTCGACTGCCGATCACTTCTTCCGCAGTCAGCCCGAATAGAAAAAAGTTTTCTTCGCCTGCCTCGGCGGCCATCTCGATAGTCGAGCCGTCGCGCGTGCCGATCGTCAATGCGCCGTTCATCATGAACTTCATGTTGCTTGTGCCGCTGGCTTCATACCCTGCCGTTGAGATCTGGTTCGAGACGTCACTGGCGGGGATCAGATGCTCCGCAAGTGAGACGCAGTACTCAGGCAGGAAAATCACTTTCAACCGTCCGCGTACTGCGGGGTCGCTGTCGATGGTTGCAGCGAGGTTGTTAATGAATTTGATAATTACTTTGGCGAGCCAATATGCGGGCGCAGCCTTGCCTGAGAAAAGGAACGTCCGTGGGTGCATGTCGAGCCCGGGGTCTTGCCGCAGCCGGTTGTAGAGCACTACGATCCGGAGCGCATTCAGGAACTGACGCTTGTACTCGTGGATGCGTTTGACTTGGCAGTCGAAGATGGACCCCGGATCAACGATCTGCCCTGTGGACGAGCGAAGCCAATCGGAGAATTGCCGTTTAGCATCTCGCTTGGTTTTGCGGAAGTCATCGCGGAAGCCATCGTCTTCGGTCAGTGCTTTAAGCTTGCTTAGTTGGCTTAAGTCACCGATCCAGCCATCTCCAATGGCATCCGCGATGAGTCTAGAAAGCCCAGGATTGCATAACTGCAACCAGCGCCGGGGTGTCACACCGTTGGTCTTGTTGTTGAAACGTTCAGGAAAGATCTCTGCGAGATCTTTCAGTGTCGTCCGGCGCAACAGGTGCGAGTGAATCTCTGCCACTCCGTTGGTGCTGTGGGAACCTACGACGGACAGATTGGCCATGCGAACCTTCTTGTCTGGGCCATCCTCGACAATGCTCACGCGCTCAATCCGATTTGTGTCGCCGGGGAACCGCCCGCGAACATCGCCCAGAAAGCGGCGGTTGATCTCGTAGATAATCTCGAGATGCCGGGGCAACATTTCCTCGAACCACCGGACGGGCCATTTTTCGAGGGCTTCGGGCAACAACGTGTGATTGGTGTACGCCAGTGTCTTCTTCGTGATCCGCCAAGCCTCGTCCCATCCGAGTTGCACTTGGTCTACCAGAATTCGCATGAGTTCTGGAACCGACAAAGCCGGGTGCGTGTCGTTCATCTGAATTGCCACTTTGTCGGCAAACTGGCTCCAATCCGAGTTGGAGCGTTGGAAGCGGCGCACCGCATCTGCCAGTGAGCAGGCAACCAGGAAGTACCCCTGCATCAGGCGCAGCGCCTGTCCCATCACCCTGGAATCGTCGGGGTAAAGGACGCGAGTCAGAGTTTCGGCCGAGAGGGTCTGAGTGAACGCTTCTACGAAATCGCCGTGCGAGAACTCTTCAAAGTTGAAGTAATCGGGCGCAGCCGCGGCCCAGAGGCGCAGCGTGTTGATCGTGGAACCGCCATATCCGATTACGGGTCGGTCATGTGGGATGCCGATCAGAGTCGAGGAACGGCCGGGCACGGGGCGTAGGCTGCCGCCGCTGAGCTCGAACGAGCAGCCTAGATTGACTTCTATTTTCTCGTTCGGACGCGCGATCTCCCACGGATCGGGAGATCGGAGCCAGTTGTCCGGCATTTCCCGCTGCCATCCATTCTGGATGGATTGTTTGAAGATTCCGTATTCATAACGCAATCCGTATCCCATCGCTGGTAGCTGCATCGTCGCGGCAGATTCAATGAAGCAGGCCGCCAAACGTCCAAGCCCGCCGTTGCCGAGTCCCGCATCAGGTTCCTGTTCCAAAATCTCGAGGAGATTAAGTTTCTTGTCCCCGATGAACTGGTTCGTCAGTGGAGCGAGCAGAAGGTTCGTAATATTGTTTGCCAGTGAGCGGCCGATGAGAAACTCCATCGAGAGATAGTAGAGCCGCTTAGGATTTCGTTCTTCGTAAGTCTTCTCAGTGAGAAGCCAACGCTGAGATAGAACATCACGCACCGACCGCGCAAGGGCCTCGAACCGATCCCGCGCGGTTGCGGCGACGAGGTCGACGCCACTGTCGAACAGCAAGTGCCGTTCGTACAATGCTTCGTCAGTTCCGGAGAAGTGCACAGGACCACAGCCGTACTTGGCGATTAGTTTCTCAGTATGGGGCAGTGCTTGGCGCTTTGCAGCGGCCTTAGTAATCATGATCGACTCCTTTCAGATCTGCGAATGCGCCGGCTGGCCCACATCTCACCGGAACAATTAATTTATGTGAGACGCAAAAGGTTGTAATCCGCACCCGCGTTGCTGTCCTTATAGTTCAGCAGTCCATAGCAATTGCTGACACTCGCTCACCTCACTTCTTGTCGTAAGGCCACTTCCAGCCGCTGATCTCAGGACTGTCGATCCCGTACTCGTAGGCATGATGTCGGCATGCGATCTGGCGATCGCGAAATTCTTCTTTGGCGTGCGCGCCGATCCGCTGCAATTTTGGGATGCGGTCAATTGCGTCGATCGCAAGACTGAACCGGTCCGTCTGGTTGTTGATTGCCAACTCCATCGGCGTGTTGATGTTGCCTTTCTCCTTGTAACCGCGCACATGCAGGTTGCAGTGGTTTGTACGGCGATAGGCGAGACGGTGAATCAGCCAGGGATAGCCATGGAAGTTAAAGATGATCGGCTTATCGGCGGTAAAGAGAGAATCGAAGTCCGCATCCGTTAAGCCATGTGGGTGTTCAGTGCTTGGTTGCAGCTTGAACAAGTCAACCACGTTGATAAATCGGATTTTCAGGTCAGGAAACCGTTCCCTGAGCAGCGCAGTGGCGGACAATGCTTCCTGGGTGGGGATATCACCCGCGGCAGCAAAAACAACATCGGGTTCCTGGAATTCATCATTACTCGCCCAATTCCAGATACCGATGCCTTTTGTGCAGTGGGTGATGGCAGCATCAATATCCAGGTACTGCAGGTGGCGCTGTTTGTCCGAGACAATGACGTTGATGTAGTTTTCCGATCGCAGGCAATGATCTGCTACGGACAACAGACAGTTGGCATCAGGCGGGAGGTAGATGCGGGTTACTGCCGCGCTCTTATTGAGCACGACATCGAGAAACCCCGGATCCTGGTGTGTAAAGCCATTGTGATCCTGACGCCACACGGTTGAGGTAATGAGAAGGTTCAGCGATGCAATCTTGCGGCGCCAGGACAAATGGTTGCAGATGGACAACCACTTGGCGTGCTGATTGAACATCGAGTCGATCACGTGAACGAAGGCTTCGTAGGATGAGAGAAAGCCGTTGCGACCGGTTAACAAGTATCCCTCAAGCATGCCTTCCACGGTGTGCTCGCTGAGCATTTCGACTACGCGTCCGTCCGAAGACAGTTCTGTTCCATCACGGTCCTCGGGGAAACTTTCAGCGATCCAGAATTTCTTCGAGGCCTCATAAATCGCATCGAGCTTGTTGGAAGTGTTCTCGTCTGGTGCGAACACTCGAAAGCTGTCCATATTCGACTTCATGACATCGCGCAGGAGACGACCCAGCGGCGGAACGTTCTCAACCTCGACTTTTCCTGGGCTGTCGATCTTGACGGCGTAATCGCGAAAGTCGGGCAAGCGCAGTTTTTTCCTGGGCTCTGCATTCGCGTGCGGACTGGCGCTCATACGGCGCTGCCCTTTCGGTGCAAATGCAGCGATCTCCGGTCGCACTCTCCCGCATTCATCAAAGAGCTCTTCTGGCTTGAATGATCGCAGCCAGGCCTCGAGAAGGCGCAGGTGTTCTGGGTTAGTCTTGACGTCGGTCAGGGGAACTTGATGCGAACGCCAGAAGGCTTCGATGTGATGCCGTTCTATGAGGGCCGGTGCGCCCCAACCCTTTGGCGATCGCAATATCACCATCGGCCAGCGCGGCCGCGTGGTAAGACCACTCTTCCGGCACTCCTGCTGATGGCCTTTAATTTCCCCGATGCACTGCTCAAGCGTCGCAGCCATCGCCTGATGCACGCTGTCGTGATCCGATCCCTCCACAAAGTAGGGATTCCAGCCATACCCGCGCAACAAGTCCTCCAATTCTTGATGAGTGATTCGCGCCAACAAAGTCGGGTTGTTGATCTTGTATCCGTTAAGGTGAAGTATTGGTAATACAGCCCCATCGCGGATCGGATTCAGAAACTTGCTGATGTGCCATGAGGTCGCCAGCGGGCCAGTTTCGGCTTCGCCATCGCCCACGACCGCCGCCACGATCAGCTCGGGATTGTCAAACGCGGCTCCGCAGGCGTGCGAGAGGACATATCCCAATTCACCTCCTTCATGAATCGAACCCGGCGTTTCTGGAGTACAGTGGCTGCCAATACCGCCGGGGAATGAGAACTGCTTGAAGAACTCTCGCAGACCTTTCTCATCCTCGCTTTTCTCCGGATAGATTTCACTGTACGTGCCTTCCAGATATACAGGCGCTAAAACTCCCGGCGCGCCGTGTCCTGGGCCTGCGAGAAAAATCATCTCGAGGTCGTCTCTCTTAATAAGACGATTCAGATGGGTGTAGATGAAGGCGAGCCCAGGGCTTGAGCCCCAATGGCCGAGCAGTCGGCTCTTGATATGTTCTGGTTTTAGGGGCTCCCGTAAGAGAGGATTCGCCTGAAGGTAGATCATTCCTAGAGCAAGGTATTTGCACGCGCGCCAAAAAGCACCGATCCTGTTCAGCTCATCGGCACCTAGCGGCGCACCTGCAACGGTTGATCGTGCAATCCCTTCGGCGCTCAGTGGTCCGGCTAGTTCTTCAATTGCTGTTAGCGAGGTCATTTTCCATTCCTTATTCGTCTTTGTGGCTCCTCCGAAACTTTGGGGTTCAGCAAGCGTCCGCCTTCGTCGTCGTTCAGCACTCATCCAAAACCTGACTGCACGCTTCTCTCAGTTAACGCTTGAAAGCTCCAGCGTTTCCCCGTCTCTACGTTGCAACTCGCGTTGAATTTGTTCGATTTCCGTCGCGTCGTTTGCAGTGATTGCGAAGTCACCGGCGAGGATTATGTACAGCATGTCAATGAGTGTGTCAGTCGGGATGTACATCAGTTCTCCGAGCATGGCTTACTCCCCTGGGGCAATTTGAAGGTCGCACTTCGTATTCGCAACCCGGCTGCCAGACGTGGCCCGTTGTAAGTGGATGAAAATACCTGCCTACCAATTGGATCGGAGGCACCCGACTCAGACATCGAACGACCTGCCAAGGGCACTGACCGAGTTTGGGCAGCAAACCGAAGTTAGTAGCAGCCGTCGGCCTTTACTTGGAGTGGCCATCAATCACTCTGCGATAGCTTTATTACGGCTTTTCGGCAAGCGTTTGTGGAAGCTGGATGGTGAGAACCTTGTCGGACTTCGTCGTATCAACTTCCACCACTCCAAACTTTCCGTCCAGGTCGCGGAGGCGAGCTGTTCTTGTGGCCTGAAATCCGCAACGCCAGGCTCACCGTGTCATTGACCAGCACGTATTCAGGTCAGCATGCCTATTGAATAGCCCGCCAGTGCATTTGGGGCCGTCGATTTCCGTTTGTGTCAGTGACTACGACCCAGTTCATGCGTACGGGATTTCTCATCGTTCCTGACTGCAAAGTAAGCGTTGCGCTGCACATCGTCGTTTCCTCTTTCTTGAGAATTGCCTAAGGACGAGGCGCCCCTCGGCTGGCTTCCCGAGCATTAGGCGTACGCTTAGGAACCGCACGCAGCGCGCCCAAGCCGATTCGTCACAAATCGCTTTGTCGGGAAGGACTTGGACACATGTGTGGGCTCCGAAATGTGCCCACATTCAGGCGTTGACCTCGACTGGGCACAGCACGTGTCACAAGAAATGGGCGTTAGAGCGTGTCGACGCGGGTTACGAGGTGTGCAACGCCTCTCCAGCCTTCACGAATTCTTCCAAGGCGTTCGGCAGGTCGGGTCCCCAGTCGTTTGCTAGATACACCGGGGTTGGTGGTTGCGTCCGATGTGCCCTGGCCGTGAAGTCGAGGATCTCGGCGTTTTCTTCCTCATCTTCGATCACGATAGCGTCCAAACTCTGGCGTCGCAATAGTTCGAGCGCATCGGCGCATGTGGTACGGCAGAACACAACGTCGCCGCGCTGCCTTAAAATCTTGCCGGCCGTCCCGAGAATGGAATTTGGATCGAGGTAAAGGATGTGCATAATTTTCTACATCTTCCACCGCGAGTCTGGTTTACCGCGCTCCCGCTGATTTCTCCTTATAGTAATTGGCCACAACCCGTCGGAAGGGGGCGAGCGATGCGTGTGGTCTATTGGCGCTATGGGGTAGAACCACGGCCAACGCGCATGGCAATCATCGCCCCATGTCACCGCTTCCAACGGGCCGGCATAAACCCATGTACAGTGGTCGCAGATGGCTTATTGCCGATCAGCGTTTCCGCTCACCTCCGATTCGGCTTTTAGCCAATCGTCGAGATCGCGCCCGTCTTCCTCCCGCGGAGTTCGTAAAGCTCATAGGCTCGGCGTCGAATTTTTCCCTGAAGTTGCTCTGGAGACTTGGCCGATTCTTTTGTCCCACCCAGAGTCGTGTGGTGCTTTCTCATTGTCGCGCCCTCCTTCTCTGAACGACATCCACCTTGGAGTCGTTACCTGGTTGTCTTGTCTCTCGCGTTCTCACAGACTGGCCTGCCATTCAGGCGGGGCGCGCGGTGCACTCGGCGTCGTGATTTCGGGTGAACAGCACCCAAGGGCACCGCGATTTCCGCCCCGCATCCACCGCATCCCAAATCAGCTCACCTCGACAGCGTTATAGCGCACCGGGAGACTTCGGCGTGCCAGCTGGGTTGATCTCGACATCGCTATCAAACACAACAACCCCACGCCCTTCCAGAAAAGGGACCGTGCTCGTCGGCATAATCCCAAGGTCAATCCAGCGGCGCCTGTAATGCCGAGCAGCCGGGTGAGAATTATGTTTCCGGCCTCATAGGTCCCGAAGTTTCCGGGATTCAATGCACCAACGACATTGATTAACTTGGTGAGGGCCTCGAGAACGAAGGCCCCAAGAAGTCCCGTCCTGGCACCCATGAAGTGCAACAGAAGATAAACCTCCAGGATTGCCATACCATGACATGCCAAGTTTAGAATCAGGCTTGCCCAGAAGGCTTTGGGCGTTTCGTGGTAGAAGCTGAAAAGATTCCTCTCGGCAGAGTCGATGACTGATTGCTTGCCATCCAACCAATTCTTAAACCACGGCAAACTGCCAATCGCGTGCGCAGCACCGGAGAAAACCGGCCAGCGCCTTCGAAAAGCCACTGCGGTCACTCCAAGCAATGCCAGTAAGGAGCCTGCAAACAGGAACGCACACAGCCGCCAGGCGCCAGAAAGCGATAGCAGGAAAAGAGCGGTAAGAATTCCGGTTACGCTCACCAACGCTGAGGTCACGATGTAGAGACCGCGATCAAGCGTTACCGACGAAATGCTGTTGGCGACCGGCAGCGTGGAACCCAACAAATACACTCGCGCGGTCTCGCCGAGTACTTGACCAGGAAGACCGAAGCTTCCTATGGTCTCTGACACCAGCCGAAGGCCGAACGTACGCGCGAACGAGACATCGCGGATGTCGCACAGAAATGTGAGCCGCCACGCCAACGTCTTTGTGAGATGAGTAATGCCTCCCAAAGCGATAACCAGACCCAGCCCCCACCCAACGGTCTTTACTTGGTCAACCACTCTGGAAGGTCCGGTTCCACGTATCAGAGAGACCAGCAAAGCGACACCCAGGAGTACGGCAGCACACCGGAATATCTGCTGTCGCCAGCGAACCTTAGCCATTGATGCCCCTTCCGCGCCCACCAGCACTTTTCAATAGCTTGTGAGCGCTCGAAATTAGTGCTTACCTCTGCTGGTGAATTTGCTCAAGATAAACTCTTGGGCCACGCTGCTAACAACATGCAGGGACATGCCAATTCCAAAATTCCTGAATACATGCCCGGGACCGCGATTTGAATCTGGGAGGTAAGCCATGGAAATGGAAGATGCAATTAAACTGCCGCCCCACGTGGAATAATTCGGCTGCAACGCTCCATTGTCTCCCTTACAGACAAATGGAGCTAGGATGGCGTGGCGAGCCCGAGACCACTTTGTACCGGTGCCCTGGTAGAAATAGCGAGGGTCCTGATGTAGGAGCGATGGCAGAATGGCGTTGCCGAACAGGTTTTCGCTAGTGGCGTCGGCGAGGCCTGCCCCAAACCGCTCGCCATATCCTCTTGCACCTTGGCGATACTTAGGTGTGTCATTGGCCTGCTGAACGCCGGCCCACGCAGCCGTGCGGGCGAAGAAAACTGGATGAGTGAGGTCTTTGTAGGCTAGCTCGAACTTCATCTTCGTGGTAAGAGGCTCGGGGTGAGGTTCGTAAACCACATAAGGATTGGGTATAAAGCGGAAAATGCGCTGCTGTTCTTCGGCTTTGAACTCTTGCGCGGCAACCTCCTTCTCAGAATAACTCACAGTAACTGCCCGCTGCACAGCCAGAATTCGGAGTTTGATGTCGGCTAGTGTTTTGCCTTGCCCGGGTTCGACTGTAATCGACGAACTCCAGTCTGCAAATCCTTCGGCAGTGACCGTAACCTGATAGACAATTCCCGGCGTGACATTGGGGAATGCAAAGGATCCGTCCTCCTTCGTTACCGCGGCGAGACGATCGCCTGGCCCTTGAAGGACGACGGCGGCATCGGAAACCGGATCGTCGCTGAGATCGACCGCCGTGCCTAGGACGCTTCCTGTTTTTGTATTTGCCGCTTCAGTAGACTGCGCGGACGCAGGTACAACAAGGAGCAATCCACCAGCCAGGAAGATCAGTAGCAACACGTGTGTTATTTTTAGGAATGCTCCCAGTCGCCGGTCAGGCGTCGTAGGTGTGTTGTTGTGTATCGTCGACATTTCTAGCCTCTGGATAGGGTGAAATTAATTGTGATTCGGGAGGCAACTTCGACCGGTTCTCCATTTAACAGGTACGGCCGGTAACGCCATTGCTTGACCGCATCCATAGCGGCTTGCGCGAGTATTGGTAAACCGCTCTCGATTCGCACGTCCTCCACGCTGCCATCCTTGCCGATCACGGCCATCAGCACTACCGCCCCTTCAATCCGCGCCCGACCAGCGTCTGGCGGATACGTCGGTGCAACGTCGTGGATCAGGTTGGCCTCGGCTACCCGGGAGGCGATGCGCATTCTCTTAACTGGCGTCGGCACAGGCGATTTCGCAAGGACTGGAACGCTTGGCGTGCTATTCAGCGTTTCGCTAAACACTCCACCCGGAACTCCCGCAAGCATTCCGCCCGTTGTGCCGACCGGCGATGGCGGCGCTTCTTGCGTTTTATGCACGGGCGCGGTCATGCCAGTGCTTGTCGGGGTGTATGTGGACGCGGGCTTAGGCGCATGAAACTTCGTGGGATTCGCACCCACGGCCGGTGGCGGCTGCAGATATAACACCGTCAGCGTCTCTCTCTTGGGCAGCGGAACCGGGCGATACAGCGGAATGACAATTAGCGCCAGGAGGAAGACCGAAAGGACGGCCAACGACCCAATTGCCGCCCAGGGATTTCGCGATGGCGATTCGATTAGATAGAAAATGTCACCGACTTCTTTTCCTTGCAGGTTGGAACGAACGGGGAGCTGTTTTTCCTCTTCCGCCGGCAATGCTGCAATCCGCGAATCAATTCGCAGCCTTGGCCTCTGAACGGTCGGGTACGCGATGCGATGAACCATGTCCGAAGGATGGTTGCAAGTTGCCATTTACATTAATCCCTTTAATCCCTTTCCAGGCAAGCGTCGCTCTCCCCTGTCGTGAATTGCCATGCGGATCAGGTCAGAACGTCATGTAACCGATCTTGCCTCACGCATCTAGAAAAGCATTTTGTGGGCCAAGTGGAACTCTTTGTAGGGAAGGGAGATGGACGATTGAAAGCGCATCCCGCGTGCCCAGATGAGGGCAGCTGCCTTCAAAAGGTCATAACCAGATACAGATTTGGGCACGGACTGATACGCAAGTTCGCTGTGTCATGTGTCGAAGTCGAAACAGGCTCAAGTTCGGTCACCACTAGGAGGAAGAGGGAATCGAGTATTACGAAGCCAAATATCGACAGCAACAACTACGTTGGACAGCTAAGCAGGCCGCAGCTCTCCACATGCAACCCGTTCGACTTCCAGAGCTTGAGGTCGAGTTTCTGGAGAGTTGCTCGTCTATCGCTTAGGGTCCCGGGTTGACCACTGCGCCAACGACCAAGTCAACGCACTGTCAGTGCAGGAAGTGGATTGCGAATGGCAAGCCGAGTGCCAGCAGCACGGCCAGGTACAGCGCTCCTATGGTGGCGCCCAGTCGCCAGAAGTCCTTGGTGGGGATGTAGCCGCTGCTATACCAGATTGGCGCAGGCCCACTGGCGTAGGGAGTAAGGACGCCCATCAAACCCAGCGAGTAAACCAGAATAAGGGTGATGGTCCTGGCAGGAACACCCGGCACCGACAGGACGGCTAGCAGGAAAACGGGCAGCAGCGCGGTCGCCTGCGCTGTGATGCTGGCAAACAGATAGTGGATGACGAAGAAGACTGTGGCGACCGCGATCAACATGGGAACCAGTGGAATGCGGGTCATGTAAGTTGCTGCACGGGAGCCGAACCAGGCGAGGAAGCCAACATCGCTGAGTCCTTCAGCCATCGCAACTAACGTGGCAAACCACACCAGTACGCTCTAGGCCTGTTTGTTAGCAAGGATGTCGTTCCAGGTAATCACCTCGGCGAGCGGCATTACCGAGATAACAGCCAGAGCGACGGCGACCGGGCTTCTCCAACGGCCGCCGCCGATCCAGCCAGCCAGTGCTGCCACTGCTAGCAAACTCATGATCACTTCAGGCCGAGTGATCCGTCCCATACTGATGAGTTCGCCGCCCGCCCAGCGTGCAACCTCATCGCCACCGGCCAAGACCGGTGGCTTCATATCCCAGAGCGAACATGTTGGCGGCAAAAAATGAGCCACACCGGATCATTGGAGAATCCCGAGAGAGCCCATTTGGTGGCATCGGCCGGCGTTTTCCCAACCAACAACAGGGCGGCGGCAACTGTAACGCCGATAAAGCCGATGGCTGCGCCGGGCAGCGGTTCCGTAATGAGGGCGGCAATGACAGCGGCGAATAGTGCGAAGTAATGGCACGCGGTCGCAGTCAGGCCGGAAGGCGCCGGTATCAGAACAAGTATGAGTCCCAGGGCCAGCGGCCCAATCCATTTTCGGAGCTGCTTGGAAGTGGCGGGCGAAGCGCTAACTGGCGCGATTGGTTTCGGTGGCGCAACGGATGGCGAGGACATGGGGTTGCCTCTAAAACTCTTCGGCGACTGTAGCTGCTGGTCCTGCGCTGTTTGGCGAGGCTACTGTTGCGCCTCCAGCCTGAGTGATCTGGTAATCGCGATATTCAATGCTTAAGACTGCCGTGCCGAAAACGCGCACCTTCGTTTCGCTCTCGTTGGATTCCGGCAACCAGAAGTCACCGATTTTCTGGTAGCGACGTTTGAAGTCAGTCTTGACAGTCCAGCATGAGGGGTTGACAGCCGGCTCGCCCTCGACTCGAGTTATCGCGAAGTCTTTTGCATTCACCCAAATGTGGCCGCGAAACAGAAACTTGTTTTTGTTTCGCGGCTGCGCATCGAGCACATAGAATTCGTCAGTACCGGTCTTCTCGTAATCAGACAGTTGAAATGTATAGTTCTCGCGTGTGATCGCCGACCGCTGCTGATTCTCATCCCGCATCGACTCCTGTTCCGCCTCTAGGAGTTTCTTAAACACACGGTCCCGCACCGTGCCAGAACCACTCTCTGACAAGATCGTGAACTCTTTCTTATTTGGCGCCTGGTAGTCAGTGCGTACGACCATGTCGGCCTTCTTATGTGATACACAGTGGCACTCCAGGTGATAGCTGCGAACACTGGAATAGCTTTCCAGTGCTTTGGCACGCACTTCGTTCATCTGTACGACACGTCCCATCACTTCATCTGCGCGCAGAGGTGCAGATACATTTACCTGCTGTGCAACTGCCGGGACGCCGATAATCAATAAAGCGAATGCGCGCACAAACCAGCGCCCATCAGATTTCCTCGCGTATTCCCTCGCATGTTTCCTCGCATGGTAAAGCGGAGTCATTGTATAAGTCTCCTGGTGAGATCTGACAATCCAGACCCGTTCGTCTCTGTCGATGCGGGTTCTTGAGCATCTTTGTAGAAACGAGGTGGCGCTCCTCGCAACTGAGTTAGCGCCACCTCTTCCTTACCGCTACTTGGTCGTGGCACGGACGGGTCGAAGAGATAAATTGTGCTCGCCAAAACCGGTCCGACGCGGATGTCACTGTGTGGCATCCCAGAGCTTCCCAAAGCATCGAAAAATTTCTGCGTCTCAAAGAAACGGCGCGAAGGCTCAAGCACGATCAGATCTCCGTCCCGCGGTGCATAATGCGGGTCGTAAAGCGGCACAATCTGAAGGTCCGGCCGCCCGCAGGCCCGCAGGTAATAGGCCATGCTCATCGGTCTTGCGGTTGCGACCGTCGCCGCAGCGGGCGCGAACGGACACACCGTTTGCGCTACCTCGCGCGTGTCAAACTCGGACACCTCATCCATTGCAAAGTATCGCGCGATGTTCTGTTTCTCTCCGCCAATTGAGTTCAGGTAGAACGAATAATAGGGCGCCCAAGACTGCAATTGAAGCAGCGGCCATCCCAGCAAAATGAAGGCAGCAGGACCCAGAAGGGCCTGGGACAGGACTTTCCCTTTCGCGGCCTTCAGTGTTTGTTGAACCGCATATCCGCCTGCCAGGTAGAGGAAGGGCAGGAGCGGAAGTGAATATCGAATCCACTTGGCTCCACTGACAGACAGCCCGGCTAATTGAACAACTCCAAGGGCTAGAAAAAAGCAAGACGCGAGTGTCCGGCGATCTCGCAAAAGCAGTGCGAAGCCAAGCATGACGGCCATGAGAATCGGAAGCGGTGTCTTTACCAGCACCAGCCAGAGATAGTAGAACCACGGCACTCCCGCCAGCAGGCGCGAGGGGAAGTTCATGTACAGCCTGCCGTCGAAATCGTAGCCACTGTGCCTGACCCCGTCATGATGGAGCCAATGCACGATGGCATTGAAATTGGCCGGAGAGAGAATGACCGGGTTCACCACAACAAAGGCAATGAACATCACAAGGAAAAACCGTCTGTAGCTGAATTGAGACGGCTGGCGAGTCAACCCCATTCTTCCGGCAAGAAACCAGGTAAGTGCGTTCAAGCCAAGAAGGTGAAGAATGTACTGCGAGGCAAGACCCAGGCCAAAGCCGATTGCGCTCAGGTCGTACCATCGCCGTGCAGTCCTGCCCGCATCTGCCTGTGCGGCGCGGCAGTAGAAATAACAAGCTAATAGCGTGAAGAACGTGAGCGGCGTTTCCTCCTTCGTCAGCCGATTCAACGCCACTGGCAAGGGCGCAACTGCCCAGAAAAAGCTTGCCGCAAAAGACCCGGCAACACCCATCATTCGACGGCAAAGCAAATAAAGGATTGCGGTGCTGGCGGCACCCAATAGCACATTGGGCAGACGAAGCCAGCCCTCGGGCTTCAATGAAGGCCAGCCATGCGTCGCGGCCACTCGGCCCCATCGTTCACCTGCTGTCAGGCTGGCCCAAGCCAGCATCTTCGGCAACATCGGGTGCTCGCTATTGACGCCGATAAAGTGTCCGTTTCGATATTCTTGAACGGCCGCCCATTTTGCCACCTCATCCTCGGACAGGCTGTTAAAGTCGACCCGGTAGAGGCGAACTGAGAATGCCAGGACCGTCAGCAGCAGTACAATGACGGCTTCCCGATACCGGCCAACCCAACGATATTGAATCTCACTCAGCACAGATGCCCCGGTTTGCGGCGCAAACGCGATTGCATGATTCCTGTTTTGATTTGCATGCTCATGAATCCACTTCCGACGTAAGGCGAACCCTCAGGTTGTCATGCAGATCACGTACCTCAGACACGGCGTAAGGTCTCCGCGCGGATGGATTGAAGTACTGCCACACTTCCAACTCACCGAGAAGTCCGAGCGCCACCAGTTGGAGTCCCACTAGGATCAGCACGGCCGCAAAGACCAGCAGCAACCCGTGTTGCTGCACGACGTCGGTCCGTGTAAGGACCTTCCAAATTAGCAGCCAGAGTGCAACCGCCGATCCTAGACCCATGTTGATGACGCCCAGCCGGCCGAAAAAGTGGAGCGGGCGCGACATGTAGCGCAGCAGAAATCGGATCGTCATGAGATCGAAAAATACCCGGAACGTACGAGAAATGTTGTAGTGCGATTCGCCGTGCTTCCGATGGTTGTTTTGAATGGGGATTTCACAGATCGAGGCTCCATAGGCAGAAGCTATTGCGGGGATGAAACGGTGCATTTCGCCATAGAGCGGTAGTTGCCGCAGCAGGTCTCCCCGGTACGCCTTGAAGGTTGTCCCAAAGTCGTGGATGTTGACGCCGCTGAGCTTGGCCATCAGCCAATTGGCACAGCGGGAAGGGATCTTCCGCAGCAACAAATTGTCGATGCGGTGGCTGCGCCACCCACTCACGATGTCATAGCCCTCTTCAATCTTTGCCAGAAAGACCGGGATCTCTGCTGGATCATGCTGAAGATCGCCATCCATAGCGATCACATATTCGCCAGTGCTGTGCGCGAACCCAGCAGCGAGCGCTGCGGTCTGGCCGAAGTTTCGACGCAGCCGAACGGCGACTACATGAGGGTCGATTTCGGCGAGTTCCTTCAGCAACTTGTAAGTAAGATCCCTGCTGCCATCATCGACAAAGACGAACTGGTAAGTGCGACCAAACTCCTCCATGACGCCTTGCAGGCGGCCATACAGTTCGATGACATTTGGTCCCTCGTTATGAAAAGGAACAACGATAGAAATCGTGGGGGCTGTCTTGATATCAGGCATGGTGTGCCGTCCTTCTGAAGGGGCTATCGATCGCCTTGAGCCATTCCCAGTCCTGCTCGTTCAGCAACAATTCGGACTTGTCGCCGAGTTCGTTCAGTAGCGCGCATAGCCAGTTTGCAAACTCCCAATCTTGGAGGCAGACACTCAACACACTTTGTCCATCGCGCTGGATCGCGGGGACGCCATTGACTGCTTTTGTGACGTACATATCGACTCCTTCGTTCCTGCTTGACCCTCTCATGCCGCGGTAGCTCTGCCGGAATTGCCGCTCTAAGCAGTTCAGCCATCGATGCATCGCAGCCGTATTAACGCATTTAGCTCGCCAAAGACGTGGCACGGCAAATCACTGAATTGCGGGAGTATGGACGAGCAGGGGGCTGGAGATTGGTGCCCACATTGCGGCAGTGCCCTCGAACGGTCACGACAGCGGGCGGGCGGAATGCTGGGATTACACCAAGAACCAACGGCTTAGCGAGATGACCGAAGTGGTTGGCGGCCTGCAGTACACGCGGTTGAATTCAGTTCCGTTTTAAGGAAGCCGGACATGTTTCTTGAGGCAATCCAACTACGGGAGTGAACTGTTTGTCATTCGCGAGGGATCACGCGATCAAAATAGGCGCCGACTCAAAAAGGAGAGTTTATGGCGATCCTCCTAGCTATCCTTGATTTCCTCTTTGGGTGTCAGCCGTGTGTTCACACTGCGAGGCGAGACCTACCGGGTGTGCTGTGACTGCGGTGCGAAGTTTGCATATTCACTCGAGACCATGTCGATTGAGCACTGCCTGCCACTCACTCCTGTCTTGACTCGGTTTCGAATTGCCCGAGATGGAAAAAGAGCATGAACCAAGGAACGTACACAGCTCGATAACAACTATGAGTCAGTCTGCAGCAACAGGATCGTCTTGACTGACATGTCGGAGAAAATCGGACATCGCGACGCCTTGCGCTTATTTGCTTGCCATTTGGAGTGGCTCACCAAACGGAACCTGGCCGCGTACCAGGAGCTCCTTGCGGCGCTCGACGATCATGACGGCGACGTTCGCCGGCTTGCAGAATATCTCCTGCACCGAAGCTCGCCAAGGCCGGAGCGCACTGCGACAGATATCGAATCCCGGTGAAGTAGCGGCCGTTCCGAGCCGAAACACGAGTGGGCTGCAATACCATCACATTCTCAACGCCAACCTGGGAAATGTGAATCGTGACATGGACTCACTCGCGCTATTTGCCGGGGTCTCGTTCTTCCGATGAGAGTGGGCAACAGCGGGCGCTCCTGCCGCGAGGCGCCCGAACCTTCGTTCGCGTAGGACTCCTCGAAGTTGTTCTTCCAAAGGCAGGCTCAACTCCGAGGTCCCCAGCCCGCATGCGGACAATGACCGCATTGCGGCAATTCGTACGAACCAGTCTCCACCACGATGCAATTACATCAATCACATATCAGGAGCAGCATTGGCATGAAACGTGCGTTCCAATGGATATAGGGAGAGCAGGACAGAGCGTTTCGAGGACTAAGCCAATGTTTCGCGCAGAAATCCAGTGGTTAGCGAGTGGTCCGACCCTGAAGTTGGAAGGCCAACTCGTCGCTGATTGGGCAGAGGAGGCCAGGTGTCTAGTCACAAAGGGCGCACTGCCTAAGGGTTTGATCGTCGACCTCACCGAGGTGAGCTATATCGATTCAGTAGGCGAACAGTTATTGAAGTGGTTGGCTGGTGTCGGCGCAGTGTTTGTGCCCGGCAATGTCTATGCAATTGCCGTATGCGACCAACTGGGTTTATCGCCTATGCAGAGGATATCCGAGCGACGCAAGCGGCGGCATGGGAATTACGAGGAGGGTTTTTAATTAGGCATTCCCATCCAGTTGAGGCCATTTGAGGGCGGCATAGAAAGAGGAGAATCATGTCCCGGTTTCATTCGATCACAGAGGCAGTTGATGCCCGCAATTATGCATCGCGAGCCGAAATCGTGGCCTGCTTCCAGGATCAACGAAATGTTCTGGGTAGGCTTGCGTTCTTGATCACTGGTGGCCAAGCAACGGCGGAACAGGCAGTTGTCCAAGCTTGTGAGATGACGCTTCAAGGAAACAGTCCTTTTCGCGATTGGCTCTTCGAGTGGGCCAAGGCTGCGACCATTGCCAGTGCGATATCACACGGAACGGAGGCGATTCGCATCTGTGAAGCCGCGCACAAGGATCGACGATGCCCACATGTCGAGCACTTATCGCAGGGCGATGCTGAAGAACGCGCGCCTAGTCTCGACCTCATTTTTGGAACCGACGCCCAAACACTGATCGCGGAATTGGATCCGCTGTGCCGGGCCGTCCTGGTACTCAGAGTTGCAATCCGATCGTCGATTCAAGATTGCGCTTTACGCCTGAACGTGTCCCGCGCGGCAGTGCTCGGCGCCAATTGTCATGCCATGACATGGCTTCACGACGGCCACGTGACGCCAGTGGAGGAGAATCACGATGCTTCGCACGCTGTGTAGAAACGCGTGCACCGGAGCAAAGTAGAAGTCCACAGTTTGGTTTTCTTGGTTTGGAAGCACGATTGCACTTGGGCCCAGATAGTTTATTGCGAGGATCTTATGATTATCGAACTCAACGACGACGAAACTCGATTGCTGCATGCGGTCCTTCTGCTAGAGGCCCAGGAACAATGGAGCTATGCGGATACGTCCCAAGTAGCCGAGAGATTATACAAACTGGCGACCAGATTCGAGCGCCCCGTTAGAGAACTACAAAACATAACGATTGCGTGAGTGCGAAATTGACGACCGACCAAGATGATGTTGCCACCGAACGCCTCGGCCTTAAACGCACGACGCTGCAGAATAAGATGAGGCGCCCCGGAATCAGTAAGGGGGACTCTCAACCGCATCGTTGAGACGGTCTGTTTTGCATTTCCCTTGCCTGCACATTTCCTGGACTGTGAGCAGAGGGACCGGAAAAACTCTACTGCGCGGCAGTACTGATTGATCGTAACGAGCTATGCTGAGACGCAAGTATGTGGTGTCCTCGGGGGCTAAGGGAATGCCGCAATAAGCTGCATGCAATGAAGTCCTCAGCAGCCCGCATCATGTGCTTCCACATTTCAAACGCTTGCCCCTCCTGATTAAGAAATGCGAGAGCCTGTTCTCGGCTCACAGGACAGTCCTGTTCGTCTCCCAATCGCATCATGTGCGAAAGTGTGATTTCGGCGATTACTCGTTCTCTGTCTTTCTTCTCGCTCATTGCCTTTGCCCCCACTGGTTTATCGCGCTTCAAGGCTTCCAAAAATGTCTAACGCTACTCGGGGAAACTCGCTTCTGTAACTTGCTAGAAGCGAGTGGACTGCAGAGACGTGAAAGCATCTAAGAGCTGTAAGTCGCTTTTGCGATGCCCAAGCGACGAATCTTGTTTTGCAGCGTCGTACGCTTCAATCCCAGCCGTTGGGCGGCTCCCCCCTTGCCTGCGATGCGTCCCGATGCGGCTCTCAATGCGCCGATGATTACAGAGGACTCTGCCTGTCGAAACGTAGAGGGCCTTCCGACAGCAACGATGGTCTCGGATGAAGCGGTAAGCTCGTCCAGCGGCACCTCTAGCTCCTCACCACGTGTGAGAATGACAGCACGTTCGATGAAGTTTGCCAATTCCCTGATATTCCCCTTCCACGTAGAGTTCGTCAGCATCTCCATCGCACGTTTGGGGATGGAATTTATCTGTCTCCGCATCCGCCCCGCTACCTTGGACACAAAGTAGTTCACGAGGAGTGGAATATCCTCGCGCCTTTCGCGCAGCGGCGGGATCTCAATTGGAAAGACGTTGAATCGATAGAAAAGATCCTCGCGGAACTTGTCCTCCCGAATCATGGCGGGAAGATCGCGATGCGTGGCGGCAATCAGCCGCACGTTCACGCTGATCGTCCTGGAGCTTCCCAGCCGCTCGAACTCCTGTTCCTGGATGGCACGCAATAGTTTCGGCTGGAGTTCCAGGCTGATGTCGCCGATCTCATCCAAAAACAACGAGCCTTCATCCGCGAGCTCGAATCGACCCTTTCTCTGTATTAACGCTCCTGTGAAGGCGCCCTTTTCGTGCCCGAACAGTTCGCTTTCCAGCAGTCCCGAGGGGATCGCGGCGCAGTTCATGCGCACATAGGGGCGTTCGCGTCGAGAGCTGAGATTGTGAATCGCGCGCGCAATCAATTCCTTTCCCGTGCCTGTCTCTCCGTGAAGCAGGACGGTGGAATCGGTGGGTGCAACGATCGCAACTTGGTCCAACACCCTCTGAATGGCTGGGCTTTTGCCGACAATGCCCTCGAAGCAGTACTCAGGGCTGATTTCTGGTTCGACGTGAAACTGCTGGTCTCCGAGCTCGATCACATTGACGAGGCCTGTTGCTGCGAGGTCTCCGAGGTTAGTGAAATCCATAGTGGCGCACCCCATAATTTCCTCCTGAACCTATACGCTTGCAGTGCTTTACGACTCTTATACGAAC
Organism: uncultured Acidobacteriaceae bacterium; assembly: GCA_963696275.1. Classification (GTDB taxonomy): domain Bacteria; phylum Acidobacteriota; class Terriglobia; order Terriglobales; family Acidobacteriaceae; genus Acidiflorens. The sequence continues at coordinate 30,414 of CAVOJQ010000006.1, forward strand.
AACTTGACTAGCAGAGAGACATCCTCTCTTCGTTCCAGTAGTCTTCGTTGCCCTGGGGAATCGCTTCCAGACGCGGCGCGGAATGACACGGCGCCAGGCTCGGATAGTTTGGGAAGATAAGCCGTAACAGTTTTTCGGAATCTTCCAGACGCATAAAGCCGGTTTGTGTGGGAATGAACGTCATATTTCCTCTCAATCTGCAAGAGCTGGATAGCAGCTAAGCTGACCTCTTCGTCTGTGGGCAAAACTCGATGATTTTTCCGAGTTGCGACTGAGCCGCCGTCCTCAACGGTTTGCGAAAGTTCTGCGGCATGTAAAACTCAATTACTTTTGCCATGACAATCTCCTGGATCCTAGTGAATCTCGGTGCGCGGGGCTGCGCCAAATCTTTCGCTCGCGTCTGACGGTCACTATCAGTGCGGGTGCAACATTCATTGCAGCCATGATTAGGACTTCCTGTAGCGTGAAGCCGCGAGTTGTGATCTTCCACATAACTCCTCCCGACCTTTGCACCGGTTGTCGTAATGACGCAGCCATTGTCACGCAAGTTCTGTTTGCGGGCAGCCCCACATCGGGGTAAATCGCAAACTCTTGGGGGGTGGAATGTCACCCTCTTCTGAGGCAAGAAATTTGGTGGTATATGGGGAGTCTTAACGAGAGTGAGAGCTGGTTTTGCGGGGCGGAGCTTCGATGCGCTTCCAGCCGAAAAGGCGAGCATCGATGGACCATAGACCGGGTCCTAACATCGCGAGAGCGGCAGCGGCAGTTCCTAACAACAGCCACACCCATTTGTCGCCGGCCACCGTAAGCATCTTCCAGATTTCAATGAACGCTATGGAAGTTCCCACGATTGGGGTCCATAAACCGACGATTAGCAGTATTCCCGCTCCCATTAAGAGCACAGCGGGAATTGTCACATTCATCGGTGCTAGATCGCTCCACAGCCGCAAGCTCGCGCGCGCAACCAGCGCGGAGCCGATAACCACGCGCATGAGAAGTAAACCTGCGCCTGGCCAACCGCCAGCGAATGTGGAATACAGCCGTCGCAAATCATGCACCTTTCCGTACATAACTAGACTCCTCCGTTTCGGAGGTCGATCGAAACCCCAAAAAGAGCTTTGATCGTCACTCTTTAGGGTTCTGCATTTTTCTGAGGTGGGTAAGGCAAGGTGGTCGAAACTACAGCCCGATGATTCCTCTCTTCAGGCCGATCATTGCGGCGTGCGTTCGATCGTTGGCGCCGAGTTTGGAAAGGATGCACTTCACTCGACTTTTGACGGTTTCCTCCGTGATTGAGAGCTGATCCGCAATCTGCTTGTTTGCATTCCCAGCGGCGATGAGTCTCAAGACAAGGATCTCTGCGGGGGTCAGGGCGTCATCCGTCGCGTGCTCGGCGACTTGGTACGACGCTTCCGGCGAGAGGGTCTTCTTTCCCGCATGGACTGCCCGGATTGTCTCGAGTAATTCCTTGTGCAACGTATTTTTGAGCAGGTAGGCCTGAGCACCGGCCTTGAGCGCACGCAGAATTTGCGTGTCGCCGGCGTATGTCGTTAGCACAATGATCTTTGCTTCGGGAAATTCATTGCGAATCGCAATGAGCGCATCGATGCCGTTCATTTCCGGCATCTGCAAGTCCATCAACGTAACGTCCGGGTGGTGCGTTCGGAATTGCTGAATGGCATCGCGTCCATTGGATGCCTCACCTACCAAAACCATATCGGTCTGAATGCCAACCAGACCGGCGATCCCCTGGCGCACAATTGGATGGTCGTCAACCGCAAGAATTCGAATTTGCGAGATGTCGGCGCTCATGAGGCTCCTACTTCATGCCTTCGCCTTGCGTGAAAACCACGAACTTCTCTGTGCTGTCGCGTAGGCGGCGCTGGCAGGAACGCGCAGTTCCACTTCGGTGCCTGCATCGACTTCGCTCCACACCACTAGCTTACCTCCGATAAGAGTTGCGCGTTCCCGCATCCCGGGCAAGCCGAAGTGTCCCTCACTGCCTTGGCTGGAGAGAATTGCAGGATCAACGCCTTTTCCATCGTCCCGCACCCGTAGTCGGAATTGCTCAGTGTCATAGCGGATTTCAACCTCGATCTGCCGTGCCTGAGAGTGGCAAAAGGCGTTCCGCAGCGCTTCGGCAGCAATTTTGTAGATCTCGTCTCGGAGGATGGGATGCAGATTTCGCGCCTCGCCCTCAACGGCGACACCAAATGCAGGTCGGTGATTGGCTGAGTCGGTTCCAAGTTCTTGCCCCAGAGTGCTTATGGCCAGCGCGAGATCATTGCTTTGTACCGTGGAGTCCCGCAATCCCTGCACCTCATCCCGGGCTTCGGTGATGAAGTCCGCGGTCTGGTCGATCGCGTTGTCCAGCTTCTCTTTCGCCTCCATCGGGCGATCCGGCAGCAACTGGGAAACGGTTTGGAATCGGAGCAGCACGCCGTGCGCGCTTTGAAGCAGAGTGTCGTGAAGGTCCCTGGCAATCCGTGTGCGCTCGCCCACACGCGCCTCGAGCGTCATGTCGAACTGATGTTGCAATTGCCGGACACGCCACTGGTACGCCGCCCACAGCAGTGCCAAAAGGATGCACGCGCAGAGAGCGCGGAACCAATTCGTCTGGTAATAGGCAGGAGCGATGGAAAAGTCCAGCTTGGCGGCGCTTTCGTTCCAGACGCCGTCGCTATTGGATGCGATCACGCGGAAGGAATATTTTCCGGGAGGCAAATCCGTGTAGAACGCCTGTCGGCGCGCACCGGCCTCGTGCCAATCACGGTCATAACCGTCGAGGCGGTAGCGAAAATTTACCCTCTGTGGAATCGAAAAAGTGGGTGAGGTGTAATCAATTTGCAAGTCCCTCGGATTCGGCGGAACTTTGAGGTTGGGCGTTGCTTTGAACTCTTTTCGGTCAGCGACGAGCGATTCGATGTACGTCTGTGCCGGGAGCGCTTTCTGCGATAGCTCGGACGGATCCACCATCTGTACGACAACTCCACTGGAAAACCACACGCGTCCATCGGAAGTGTATGCGGAGGCGATGAAAGAACCTATGTTTGGCTGAGCTCCATCGAATGCGTCATAGACGCGGTTCTGGACCGCCGCATCCGGGTTGGCCCACCATCGCTGCAGCTCAGAATCCGAGAATTCCACTACGCCGCAACGAGTATAGAGCCACCAGCGTTTCTCTCTATCCTGAATGAAGGAGATGACGAAGTCGCAGGGCAGACCGTTTTTCGTCGTCATCGACTGTACTTTACCCATCCGCCATCCCGCGAGCCCGTTCTCGGTTCCTGCGAGAATGGAGCCGTCTGCCTCGACGATGATTTGGCGGCTTAACGCAGAACTTCTTGGGGTGAGCGGAACCTTTGTCACCAGAATGCCGTTCCGGAACAGCACCAACTCCTTTGATCTGACGATCCAAATTCCTCCGCGTGGATCCGGAGCGAGCTTATTCCCAGCCGGAACTTGCGGTGCCGGGAAAATTTCACGCACCTGGAAATCGCGTATGCGCACAAGCTTGCTGGGTTTGCTCGCACATTCTGCCCAAATATTCCCGTCGATGTCCTCGGTCATTCCGACCACCATTCCAAGCGGCTGGCGATTCGGTTCAGGCAGACGACGGAATCGACCTTCCTTGAACAGATATAGTCCGTCATCTACCCCCACCCACATGTTGCCGGCGTGGTCTTCAAGCATGGCGGCGACCTGACTGCCCGGAAGACCATCGCCCCTGCGAATGGATGAGACTGTCCCGTTCTTAATGCGATCGAGCGACCCATGGTTAGCGACCCAGATTGTCCCGTCTCTGCTCGCCAGAATGCCCGCCGCTGAATCCTTCCCTAAACCTTGCAGGGCTGAAAATGTCGTCACCCGTGGATCGCGAAAGCTGTCTATTCCGCTGGTGGTTCCAGCCCAGACAATGCCTTCGCGGTCTTCAAACAGGGCCCACACGGAATCGCCGGACAATCCTTCCGTGTGTCCGTAATGTTCCACAGTATTCCCATAGACACGAAAAAGTCCTTTTGCATCGGTGCCAATCCAAAGATTCCCGTCACGATCGAACATCAGGCTGGTAACGTTGAGCTTGCTTCCGTCAAAGGTGGGGGTAACGAACGGTTTCACGGCGCCATCCTTCAATTGCGCAAGTCCTAGACCCTCCTCCCCTATGCCCACCCAGAGAGTTCCGTCTTTAGCACGCGCCAGAGCCATTATGTCTCCTGCGCTGGATTTCACCGCCTTGATGGGAAACGTCTCCGAGACGCCGTCGTGCCAGTGGACAAGGGCCGTCGACCCTCCTAGCCAAAAGCCGCCTTTCCCATCAGCCAATAGAGACTGGACGTCGGAAATCGGTATTCCGCCAGCCTTTCCGAAACACTTAAATGCGCTGTCGGTAGCATGGCAAAGGGGCGCGTCCGAGCCGAGTAGTGCTACCCACAAAGAGCCGTCAGGATCTTCGCTGATACTTTGAAAGGCCTGACCACCCCCTTTTAATTCGAAGTGAGAAGTGACAACCCCGTCTTTCACATGCGCGAGCTCTTTCGAGTCCAGCCAGAGCCCGCCTGCATGGTCGGCGAAGAGCTTCCAGATTGGTGTGTTCGAAACACCAGCAGGCAAGCGCCAAGGCAGAAACCGAACGCCATCGAACCTGTAGACATCGCCGGGAAGAGATAGGAACCAGAGAAAACCGTCGGAGGTTTGCGTTATCGAAAACATGCCGGCTGGCAGAGAGCCATCTTGTGTTCGCCAAGCCGTGTGGATGTACTGAGTGAGACGTTTGTTCGGATCGAGGGCGTGAACCGAGCCTGCCAGCAACAATATGCAAGCGAGATGACAGGCCAATGCGGCCGCAGTCGTCGTGCGGGGCCAGCTAACCCGAAGCAGAAGCCATCGGCGAGAAGCCATTTTTTCGACCTTCGCTTCCGAACAGCATTAGACAGTGAATGCTACTCGTTTCGATGGGCGTAGTGTACCCCAAAAACGACCAACAGACCGTGATCCTACGGTCGTGTAAGGAAAATCGGGAGGCCGAGCTTGTGGTCGTACTTCGGGCGGTACCGCTCCGGGTTATACATCGATGAAATCTCCACTTTCCGTGGGCCCAGCGCCGGATCGGGAATCGGCACCATAGCGTAGCGGCCCTCATTGATCGCGGTCATCACGCCGGACTTCCCTTGTTCCAATGCGTCCATGGCCATGCCGGCGAAAGTAAAGGCCACCAGGCGATCGACGAAGTCTGGGCTGCCGGAGCGCAGGTCGTAAGTCAGGTCGCTTACCACCGTTTCTTCACCTGTGGCACGCTTGATCTCATCACTCAGGTCTTCAGCCACACTCATCTTCTTGCGATGTCCGAATGCATCGGCTTCGCCGTATTCCTTTACTACGTAACCCTGCCACTCCGCGCCTTCGGAGAGAATGACAAGCGAGTAGTTGCTCGGGTTGTTGCGTTTGTCGTCGATAAGCAATTCGATCAGGTGTTGCAGATCGACCTTATATTCGGGAATGCAGCAACGCACGGCGGTGACGTATGCCGTGTAGAGCGCGGTGTAGCCGGCATCGCGGCCAAATACGCGAAAGATGCCAACCCGCTCGTGCGACCCCACGGTCGTTCGCTGTCGATCGATGGCATCCATGGCCCGCGTAATCGCCGTTGAGAATCCGATGCAGTATTCGGTGTTGCGGGCATCGTTGTCCATAGTCTTGGGGACCGCGAGCACCTTCATGCCCTCGCGATCGAGTTCTGCAGCATAACTGAGAGTATCGTCACCACCGATGGCGATCAGGTACTCGAGGCCCAACGTCTCGATGTTCTTGAGCACGGCCGGCGTCACATCGAAGATGGTGCTGGTGACGCCCTTCTTGTTCGATTCTTTAGCTCCGAAGTTTTGTCCCTGCAGAACGGGAGGCAGCTTCTTCATCTTCGAGGGATTGGTACGCGAGCTGTGTAGGAAGGTTCCGCCGGTGCGATCGATGGTGCGCGTGTTATCGCGGTTCAGAGGCAAAATGTACCGCGTCTTGCTGGCCGCATCATTCAGATTGACGTGGGTCAATCCTTCCCACCCACGGCGGATGCCGATGACGTCGCATCCGATTTCCGCGCCGCGGTAGACCACCGACTTGATGACGGAGTTCAGCCCGGGAACGTCGCCGCCTCCGGTGAGTATGCCTATACGCTTCTTGGCCATGTATGACTCCTTACTTAGCACGAACTAGGACGACTATGGATCGCGGAGCTACTTGATAGATCGACTGCTGCAGCGGCAAACCGCATTCTGAGAAGTCGTCGGGACTCGGTAGGTCCGTGTCCACAATTCTTACCCAATCTTGAGGCGCACCCTCCTGAATTTGGAACTGCAGCGGTTGCCAATATGCATTGATCATTACATAGATATCGTCATCACCCTGTGACGCGCCGTGCAGACAAAACGCCAGGCTGCGTGACTCTGGCGATAGATCGACCGTGGGGCCAGTGCCGTACCAGGAGATATCCTCGCGCCAGAACCTGCTGCGACACAAAGAAGGATGAGACTTCCGGAACGCAATCATGCCTTTAAAGAACCGGAATATGTCCTGATTCCCCTGGAGCCGGCTCCAATCCAGCCAGCTGATTTCGTTGTCCTGGTTATACGGGTTGTTGTTTCCGAACTGTGTATTCAGGAGCTCGTCACCGGTCCGGAACATCGGGATGCCGTTCGACAGCAGCAGCAGACAGCAGAAGTTCTTCACCTGTTTCCGGCGAAGTGCCAGAACCTCCGCTGGCGCGCTCTCGTCTCCTTCGTGGCCGCAGTTCCAACTGTAATTCGCGTCCATACCGTCTTGATTGTCATGACCGTTTTTCCAGTTGTTTTTCTGATTGTAAGAAACCAGGTCGTAGAGCGTGAAGCCGTCGTGGCAATCGATATAGTTGACGGTCTGGAATGCATGATAGGCATGCTCACGGCTGTCCGGAAACAAGTCATCGCTGCCGTAGATACGACGCATAAGGTCCGGGACCATCCCAGCGTCGCCCCTCACAAAACGGCGGACATCGTCACGATAACGAGCGTTCCATTGCAGCCAGGCCGTGCCCGGAAATCCACGTCCGAGCTGATAGCCGCCGACGTCCCAAGGCTCCGCGATCAACGCCAACCGGCCCAACTCGGGATCCGCGGCAATTTCACTGAATATCGGAGCATCTCCCCAATTCAGTGATCCGTCGGAATTACGGCTGAAGATTGAGGCCAGGTCGAAACGAAATCCGTCGATGTGCATCTCGTTCTTCCAGTACCGCAGGCTGTCCATAACCATTTTGCGGACGTGCGCCTGGCTGAAATTCAATGTGTTGCCGGTGCCCGAATAATTGGCGTATGGGTTGGTCGGGTCGGAGGACTGCATATAATAGCCCGAGGGGTCGAAACCCTTAAAGCTGTAGGTAGGGCCGACGTGATCTCCCTCACAGGTATGGTTGTACACAACGTCGAGCACCACGGCCATTCCAGCTTTGTGAAAAGCCCTGACCATATTCTTGAACTCAAGATGTTGCTCATCATCATCAACACCCGAGGCATACTGCGCATGAGGTGCGAAGAAGTTCAGAGGCATGTACCCCCAAAAGTCACCCTCGTGAGGATCGCGCTGAAATATGGGCATGAGTTCGATGACGGTGATCCCAAGCTCTTTCAGATACGGGATCTTTTCGATCAATCCGGCGTATGTGCCGGCTCGCGAGGGAGGCACACCGGAACTGGGATTCTTGGTGAACCCCTTGACGTGAAGTTCGTAGATGATCGCGTCTGATTCAGGTCGGGGCGGGAGATCTTCAGCCCAATCGAAAGCGGCCCGTTGTCTGAGCAAGACTCCAAGCGGCGTCTTTTCACCATTGGGCCCAGGCTTCATAGCCAGCTTGCGGTCAAATCCCGGCGGGAAGAAAACTCCTTTCGCATAGGGATCGAGAAGGATCTTTTCGTGATCGAAGCCGCGGAGACCAGTAACCGCCTGCCCTGAAACCGAGTAACCGTAATAGCGGGCATCGCACATTTGATCTAGCGGGATCCTGCAGTGCCAGATCCGCCCTGACTTATTGCGGATAGGATCGAACTGAAATGTCAAAACTGGCTTTGCCAAATCGGTAGGGGAATAGAGAAACAGTTTCACACTCTCGGCATGTTCAGCACACACCGCAAAATTGAAGGTTTGGTCTTCCTCGATCCAGGTAACCCCCAGCGGCAATGGAAGCCCCTCGGTGTGTGCCCACGTGAAGCGCATATGGGATGAACCTGATGTTTCGGACGGTACGTCGGATAGGCATTCGCTCAGTGGATTCATGATTCGAAATTTTCCGACATCATCGATTCCGTACGCATCAAACCTCTTCCGGTACTACGAATGGCGAACGATAACCGCGATCCTGATCCCTCAATAGCCGGTTGGCGTCGTCATCGCCGACCACAGTTAGCGTGTCAGGATCAAACAGCAGACTTCGTCCGAGGCGCTTGCTTGTCCCTACGCCTGAGTTCGACAGTTCCACACCAAGCGGTGCGACTCAGCACAGCCATCAGCAAAACCAGCGGAATCCTTTTCATCCCCCTCGGCCTTTCCCTCAGGGTTCGTCAATAATGACGAGTACAGTTACCCCCAATCTCTCCTAATGACACACCGCATCGTCCTGGAAGGTACCACTGGCGAACATCTGCGCCAGGAACTGCCCGCAATGGATGATCTTCTGGGCCTCGGTATCGTTGTTGAGCTTACTCTCAGACATGCTCAGCTCTGCCGCGCTCAACGAAGCGCGAGCTTTGACATATCCGTCTGCCCACGCCTGCACATTGTTAAATTCATTCCTCAGCAACTCGAGCCCTCGGTAGTCAGAGTCGGTCGATGCCGCCGATGACGCTAATGCCACGCTATCTGCGGCTCGACCCTCAAATGCCGAGATCGTATTTCCCGCCGTGGTGTTTCCTACCGGATATCCGTTCTGCACGATCGCCTGCAGAGTTCCACCCCACTTTCTGATTGACGCCATCGCCTCGATCGCCGCCTTTGTGAAAGGGCGCGAGAAGCCTGATGTGCGAACATCGCGGCTCGAGGATGAACCGTCCGCAAGAGGCAGCGTCAGAACAATTCTGTTCTTCTCGAAATTCAAGGATCCGTTTGTAATTTGCGCAAGCGCTTGCGCATCCACGAACACGCGCCCCTGGTATCGAATGACACTTGCCTGTCCTTCATAGCCTTGTACGGACAGCGCCTCTCTCTCGCGCTGCGATTGTGCCATTCCCATGGCCACCATCAACAGCACTGCCCCGAACATCAGCGGCTTATGCTTTATCACATGCAACATCGATTAGTCCTCAGAATAAAGTCGTCGCTCGAATGAAACTGTGCCTCATTGCTGAGGCGCTTCCGCCACGCTACTTCTTGGCACGGCGTATTGTGCCTGGGTTAGCGGAGGAAGCGAGGCCTCGACTTGTATATCCATCATCAGATCGATGCGACGCTCCATCTGAAAGAACTTCGTGACCGTAAGGGCCGGAAGAGCCTTGTCGAACTTCTTGTAATACTTCTTCTTCAGCTCAGCCAGGCGAGATTCGCAGTCCAACATTTGGTCTGCCATCGCTTTCGCTTCAGCGTTAGTCAGGTTCGGGTACTTTTGAGCGTACTGCTTTAACACAGCAGCACGGCGATCATCCACCTTGGATCGTTCATAGTCGTACTGCTGATAAATGGGCCAAAATGCCGCGCCCTCTTTGTCATTGAAATTCATTCCCGTGGTAATGAAGGCAGTCCTGTCTGCCTGCATGTTCGCCCTCACTAGCGCGATGGTGGAATCGATAGTGGGCCCCTGATCTTGAGCAAGGCCGAGGGGGCTAAATGCGAGTATCGCGAAGGTAATTAATGCAAAATTCTTGATCATTGATCGATCTCCTTTGCCGTTTGCTTTCTGCGTTATCCGCGGACGCAACAGCGCCGCAGAACGATCCGCAGCTTCGTTTTGTTAAGGACGAATTCGCTCCGTCCCGATTGAACCCGCTGGTGTAATCTGCACAACTTGACCTCGACCTAAAGTGCCATCTAAAGCACGATGCCGCTTGATTACCTTGCATAGTCCATAGATAAAGATTGCGGCCAACATCAGACCTGCCAAAATCTTCCCCGCTCTGCCGACGTATTGAGCCGCATGGTCAAGATCGTGGCTGAACATATGCCCGAGTCCGACATATACGCAGGCATAAAGACTGACGCCGAGGGTTTCAAACGCGAGGAAACGCAATCGGCTGGTACCGGATGTCCCGGCCAGCGGAGGCGCTACTGCGTCTAGCCCCGGGATGAATTTGGCAACGATGAGAATCGGAGGCCCATACAGGGCAAAGGTTCTTTTCGCCCTACGATCATGCGCGTCAGGGTCTCTCGTGAGTCGGTGAATGAAGTGCAAGACCTTGTCACCTCTACGCCGACCGGCCTCGTACCATATCCAATCGGCCAGCACGCAGGCACTGATAGCCACGCCCAGCGCGGGCACGACACCCAATTTTCCCGATGCTGCGAGCGCGCCGGCCGCAAGCAGAAATAACGGTCCCGGTACCGGCAAACCTATCTGGTGCGCGAACATGGCGCCGAACAGAAACGAGTAGCCATGCTTCAGAAGGAACTGGACGATAGTATTCATATTGAAATGGGTTCTCAGCGCGTCGTCGACTAGTGAGAAGTCACGGCGAAGCTTTCCTCTCTCGAAACATCGCCATACTCACTCGTTGGGGGGGGTTCATGACTCTCCCACTTGATCAGCTTCAGATCCAGCACGAAGATCGAGTACAGCACCGGCACAAGCAGCAGCGTTACAAAGGTTGCGATCGTGAGACCGCCGATCTGGGCGTAGCAGAGCGGCTCCCAGAGCGGCCCACCGTGCATCGCCAGCGGTATAAGTCCGAGCACAGTCGCGCCAACTGTGATCATCACGGGTCTGAGTCGCACGATGCCGGCATCGAGCAGAGCCTCTCGCAAGGGCTCTCCTCTTTCGTGTGCTTCTTCGATGAAATCGAAAAGAACAATGACGTGACTGACGATGACACCGACAAGGCTGGCGACTCCCAGGAATCCCATAAATCCGAAAGGCTGCCCCATGATCACCAGGCCGGCGAGCGCTCCTGTCATTCCGTACGGGATTGCAGCAAACACGAGAAAGGGCTTGACCGCACTTCGGAACTGCAGAACCAACGCAATGTAGATCAGCACTACGGAAATCGCCATGACCACGCTGAGTTCCTTAAAACCTTTCTGCTGTTCGTCGTACTCGCCTCCGATCTCGAGGAAATATCCAGGAGGCAAGTTCCTCTGGAACTCCTTGATTTTCGGCAGCAGCGGCGTGAGCACTTGAGACGGCAAAACACCCGGGATCGGGAACGCGGATACCGTAACCGTCCGGAATTGATTGCGGCGCTTGATCTTCGATACCGCCATCTCCGTTGTGACGTTCGATACCTGTCTCAGAGGTACGCGCTGATTGCTCGACAAAGAGTAGACGTACGCATTTTGAACGTCAGACAGTCCGGCTCGGTCCTCCATGCGTAGACGAACGGCAATGGGGATTTGTTTGTCAGCTTCCCGGTAAGTTGACACAGGTAATCCGCTCATCGCCGCGGCTGACGAGAGTGCGATATCCAGATTCGTGATGCCCGAAAGATTGGCGCGATCCGGATCAACCTTCAGTTGGACATTCATGGCAGGCTCTCCCCAGTCGTCTCGAACCCGAGTCGCATTTGACTGGGCGCGGAAGATTGCCTGGAGATCGCCAGAGAGACGGTGTAGAACTTCCATCTCGGGACCTGAGATCCGAACAGATACAGGAATGCCGACGGGCTTGCCGGTCTCGAGCTGCCGCACATCGACCCGAGCTCCCGGGACTTCGCGGCTCAGCGCCGTCTGTAGCGGGCCAACGAATTCGTTGGTGAAGTGCTTGTCGGAAACTTCCACGAGAATCTGCGCATAGTTGAGCTGTTGCCTTTCGGGGTCGACCGAGAACCAGAATCTAGGGCCGCCTCCGCCGACAAATGTGGTCACCGACTTCAGAACATCTTTGTGGTGATGTTCGTTTCCAAATCGTTCCGCCTCTTGCCGAATGACCGTTTCTGCTCGTTGTGTGACCGCGTCCGTCGCGCCCAACGGGGCATCGGGTGGAAGCCAGACATCCACGTAAGACAGGTAGGAGAGGTCCTTGGGGAAGAACTGTGGCTTCAGCATTGAGAAAAAGACTCCGCCCAACACCAGAACGATGAGCGAGCCGGCAAACGTACCCCAACGATGTCTGAGCGCGAAATCACCCACCCGATAATAGAGCGCTGGGAAGCCGTGCTTTCTTCGCTCGGACATCGGCGGTTCCGGATGCTTCGGCGCTTTGATCATGTAATACGCAATCAACGGAATGAAGGTGAAAGAAACAATGACCGAAGCGATCAGAGTTGAAGTCATAACGACGGGCAGGCTGTAAAGGAAAAAGCCGGTATCGCCGCTCAGCATCAGGAACGGTAAGTACGCGACGATGTTCGTGATGGTCGCAAACACAATTGCTTTTGCCAGTTTGGTCGGTCCCATCCAGGATGCGAGATCACGCGGGGATCCGGAGCCCAGCTCGCGCTTGATCGCGTCGCCTGCCACGACAGGCATATCCACTAACAAACCGAGAGCGATGATCAGCGTCGCGATGGAAACTTGTTGGATGTCAATGCCAAGGACGTGAACGATGCCGAAGGTCATGGCTAGCGTTAGGGGGATGGAGGCTGCCATTAGCATGGCCGCGCGCCAGTCCCAGAATCCAACCAGGGCGACGATCACGACCAGAACAATGGCCTCGTAGAGACTACCCATTAAGAGGCTGACAAGTTCCTTCACTTGCCGCGGCTGGTCCGACGTGCGAGCCACAATAAGGTCCGCAGGCAGTTGCGGACGGACATTAGCAAGAGCTTTGTCTACTGCCGCACCGAATTTGAATATCTGCTCCCCTGATCGCATTTGCACGGCCAGTGTGATGGCACGATTGCGATGCCAAGTTCCATCCGCCTCGCGAGAGACCATGTAGTTCAGGTACCGAGTGGGCGTCTGATAGGCACGCGATATGTCCACAAGATCGCGCAAGTAAAGCGGCGCTCCACCCGGCGGTGATGCCAGGAGCACGTTGCCAATGTCTTTCGTGTTCTTGAACTCGGCGGTTGCGTCGACCAGCACGTTTCGCGATTGCGTCTGGACCATTCCGCCTGGAGCCGTCACATTCCTCGCGTTCAGGATGTCTTTGATCTTCGTGGGCTGCAATTTCAATGCTGCCAGCCGCGCGTCCGAGTACTCCAGATAGATCTCTTCCGGCAGAACGCCCACGCGCTGCACCTTCGCTACCTCTGGTACACGTTGCAGTGAGCGCTGGATCAGATCGGTGAAGTCGTCCAGCTGCCGATACGAATATCGGTTATTCGCTACTTCCGCGATTCGTTCCTTCGCGGATTGAGGATCGCGAATGATAATCGGACCCCACGCGTCGGGATGAAAGTCGTATTCTTGCAGTCGCTTCTCGATGAACTGCTGTCCATACGCGCGGATCTCGTCATCCGACTTTGCCGTCGCGAAGTCGATTCCAGAACAACTTCCAACCGACAACGGACGAACATCGTTCGCGAATCCATCCCGTTCGAACTGTGCACCGAGAATCACAAAAGGACGCTCAATTACCGCGGGTGATACGGATGCCGGATAACAATAAAGAACGGTGACACGTTTGTTCGCATCTCCTCGTCGTTCCTTCTCAATCGCATCCCGCACACCGCGGGCGCGCAATGCGATTTCCAGATCTGGCACCGTCGGACTAGCCACGGTCAGCATCAGCGCTGCCGTGTCGCCGAAGTCGCTAATCCACGTGACCGGTCCCGCACCGTCGGGAAGATCAGTGATTTGATTCAGTCGTTGTCCAATGTCCTGGAATTCCTGCTGGGTGTTCTTGATGTTGTCCAACAGCCTGACTTGCACAACCGAAATGTTGTCCTGGGTGGTGGATTCCACGCGGTCCACCTTGCTGTTTCCAGTGACGGCTTGCTCGACCTTTCGCGTGACCAACTGCTCGACCTTGTCCGCCGAAATCCCTGGCCACGGGGTGATCGCCAGCGCGATGCGCACAGGGATGTCAGGATCCTTCCGCTTGGGCATGTTCATGTACCCGAACAAGCCCCAGGCGAGAGTTGCGAACAAGGCGACCCATGCAATCTGCCGGTTATTGACAAAGAATCGTGCGATATTACGAGTGCTGTTGTTTTTTTCGGCTTTCATTGAAGGACCTCGACAGGCTGCCCATCCTTAAGCAGATTGGCGCCGGTGGTGATGATGCGATCGCCTGGGGTTAACCCATTGACTACGGTTATGTCGGTTCCGGTGACGGAGCCGATTTCGACGCTTTGGAGGCGAGCTACTTCTCGGGAACTCGAGCTTGAAACAACGAACACGCCATATTTGCCATCTTTCGCTTGCACGATCGCTGCAAGCGGCACCAGCAGGGCCGCCGATTGGCTTTCGCCTTCGGCATGCGCCAGTTCTAAAGAACCGATCATGCCCACTTTCAGCAAGTGATCGCGGTTCGGTATCGCGACTTCGACCTCGAAATTACGCGTAATCGTGTCCGCCGCCGAAGACATGCGGCTGATTCGCGCATGAAACGTGCGCGCGGGGAACGCGTCGATGGCAACATCTACGGGCTGGCCTACCTTTACGGACCGGACAATCGTGTCGGGCACGCCAACTATGATTTTTACGGTATCGGTTTTGGCGAGCGCGAAGAGGGGAACTCCGGGGCCGACAAAAGCGCCCAACTCCACCCCTTTCTTGATGACCTCGCCGTCGAAGGGAGCGATTAGAGACGTGTCGCGCAGGGCTATTTCTGCTTCGCTCGTTAAAGCGCGTGCGGATTTCAGCTGTTCCTGGGTTGCGTCGTATTGTGCGCGAGCAGAATCGAAATCCGGTTTCGTAAGGCTCTGAGAATCGTAAAGATGCGTAGCGCGATCAAAGTCGAGCTTTGCTTTCTGAAAAACAGCGTCCGCGGCCGAAGCTTGCGAGGACGCCTGGTGTACCTTGTCCTCGTATTCAGAAGGTCGCATGCGGACTAGGACGGTTCCGCGGCTAACCCGATCTCCTTCGGCAACATCTCGCATCCTGCCGTCCTGGCCGCGCACTTGTTTGAGCGCAACGACATATCCGGGAATTCTGAATCCCAGGGGAGCTTCCGAATCGGAGGTCACTACTGCCGAGAAACGCAAGCCGTCGGCACTGAAGCCTACCTGCTTTTCAATGGCCTGAGCCTGGACCCCTTGGGGCGGTTGATTGAGTGGCTTAGTCGAGCCACAGCCGGCCGTGACCAGCGCTAGTGCAAGTGTTGCGATTATGCTTCTCACGTTTATTCCTCTCCCATCGCGCGGCGCAAATCTGCCAGGGAACTCCAATAAGAAGAAAGCGCCTGCTGATACTGAAATGATGTTTCAGAACTTCGAGCCTGAGCTTGCAGAAGATCTTTTACGAGCGCTGCTTGTTCCTTGTACTTATTGCTGGTGACGCGGAATTCTTCGGCTGCGGCCTCATGACCGGTGCGGGTGGCCTTCACGAACAACGAAGCTTCTCTCCACTTGCGGTACTTGGCAGCCACTTCCACACCAATCTGCGATTCTGCTTCCTGTGCCCCGTTGTGCGCTTGCGCCAGTGTGTTCGATTTTTCCCGCACGCGATTGTGACGGCGTCCCCAATCGAATGGCTCCCAGGTCAACGCAAAGCCTGCCACCGCGACGTTCGTCGGAAGCACTTGCACGTTCTGAATCCCCATATAGCTGACTGCCACCCCGAAGTCCGGAATGTACTCGGCTTTGGCGATGCGGCGGTCGTAGTCGGCTTGTTTTACCTTGAGGTGAGCCTCCCGGATCTCGGGCCGATTCTCGGACGCCTGCTGCCGCGCCTCTGCCAGACTCAAAGTTGTCGTGTCTTCCTCAGGAATGGAATCAACCCGGAAAGGAGTTTCAATATCCCTCGCTAGAAGTTGGTTCAGCTGCTCGTGTTGTGTTGCCAGGCCGTTCTCTGCAACCGACAGGTCATATTGAGCCTTGGTGAGGCGCGCATCCACCTCCAACGCATCTCCCTTGAGCACGGTCTTTTCCGTGAGGTAGCGCTGCGTAACTCGCTGTGACTCTTCGAGCGTTCGTACTCCTTCCCGTGCTGCATCCACAGCAGACTGGGTGGCGACAAGCTCAAAAAACGTGGTACGCACCTCCGCCGCGATCTTCTGCCGTTCAGCGCTGACATCTTCTTTCGCGATATCGCGCCCAAGTTCTGTGGCGCGAATTCCCAGCCCGATTTTGTACTGCTGCGACAGCGGCACATCCATGCCACCTGTTATGTAGGCCGTTAACTGTGCTGGCGTGTGAACTTTGGCATTTGTTGAAGGAATGGGCCCAACCCCTGGATACGTCCCGAAGACTCCTTTGGCAAAAGTGAAATCAAATGGCTGCAGCAATTCGCCACCGAGGACCGAAAATTGAAAATGTGGCAGCCGGCGGCTCCGCATCGTGCTCACCTGGAAGTCATACTTTTGCGCTTCCAACGCTGAGTTTTTCACGAGCCGATTGCTCGAGAGCGCAATGGAGACTGCATCGTTAAGCGTAAGCACGGGGGCGTCTTCCGTAGTTTGTTGCGCAAGTGACCCGCTCGGTGACGCAAATACAAGAACTGTAAGAAGCAGCACGAGATGGTTCGATTTCATCATTCTTCTACCTGGCTTCGGCTGAGGCCTGACGGCACTTTGAATTCTGAGCGAATCGTTTTCTCGCTCGTACCCACCAAGATTGCAGGTGCCGTACCAACCTGGAGTTCTTGCAAGTTCTTGAATCAGAAGTGAGCGCATTCAGTAGTGCTGAAGAATGCCCATATCCGGTCGATGGGTGCTGCCCTTATTCGGGCACCGCGGCGCGGTTGCGGACGCGACGGAATGGCCCGCGTCCAACACACGCTCAGAGAGTGACGAGGACCTTTTACGCAAGTAGATATTCGAGAATACGTTCAGACTCGCAGTCGAGGCATTCGCCGACTGCCAGTGAACCTAGACAGGCACACATTATTTTGGATGGAAGATGATGAGACAAATCGGAGCCAATGTCTCTCCAATGTGTGCTCGATGGCTTGGCAGGTGTGCTTAATCATCGACGCCGAGGACGATGCGCGTTTCCATTCGAGCTACCCGGCACGTGCATCTTCGACTCACCCGTGCCGATAACCCGCAGTTGAAGCTGTTCGCAAACGTCACGGGAATACGAAGTCTCGGCAACGAACTGAGCTCCGAGCCTGTTGGCGAGCAAAAGCACACCTTCCCCGATGGAGTCGATAAACAGCACGTCCGTAAGATCGACAACTAGTTCCAGTTTGTAGTCGCCGCGCGTGACGAGCGTCCGGACTTCCTCCGCTCCCTTTCCGGTGAATCGGCCTTCGAGTCTGCAAATCAAAGCACCGTCTGATTCTTGTGTTTGTACACGTAGCATGATGGCCCCTCTACATTTATTAGAGAATAAAATTACTGGCTATCGTCACCTTGCAGCTGTTTTGCCATGTTTCCTCAACGCAACCTACTGAGAATAAGAGATCTTATGAACACATGCCGACCTGCATAGCGGGCACTGCCAGCATGAGGGCACCCTTTGATGACGGAAATCAAGGCGACCGAAACAGTCGCCTTGAAGAAGGAAGGAAGGTCGGTGAGTCTAAAACTTAAATACCAGGCCGGCGGAAGGCACCGCGGAATGGGTGTACTTGTCGATCTTGAAGCTAGTCGTTTCGAAATCAGGAGCCTTATAAACGAATCCGCGATACTGTGCGCGCAAGTCGATATGTTTGGCCACCGGCACATCGAGTCCCCCGCCATACAGAAATGCACCTCGGGTCTGCTCACTTACAGATCCCTCCCTTGGATCGAAGAACATTCCTCCGCCTCCCGCGAGCACGAATGGAGATACGATCTTCACAGCTGGCACCTTGAAGGAAGGAAGGTTCACAATCTCAGCACCAGTCGCGGCGTGAACATTCATCGGTATGGATGTGCTGCCGCCGCTGGACCAGAACTTCTGACTATTCCTGAAGTAGTCGTAATCTTCTTCAACCGAGAGCCAGTTCTTGAGATTAAAGCGGTATCCGGCCATCACCCCGCTGGAGTTGGTTGGCTGGTTCGTGATCCCACCGTCGGTGGTCTTCTTGTCGAAAAACCCGGAACCTTGCAGCGTCACCTCATTTCTAATTTCCTGAGCCCAGGACGAAATTCCAAGCAATTGCGAGAATAATTGCCAGTTGGGTCAAACTCTTCATTGATTATTTTCCTCTGTCATGGATTAGTCCCCTTTGTGGAGTTCTTACAGCGGGGCACAAGGAAAAGAGCACCTCGATTGCCGGAGCGCGATTTCGATTTAAGTTCTTAGGAGACAAGAAGGTTGGAACGAACTGAGCGGCTCCCTTGACTTGCCCGCATGCTGGCGCGCGACCACATGCAATCAGGCTGAATAATCTGCGCGGGTAATGTTCAGCCTCCGCATCTTATTCTGGAGGGTGGTTCTCTTAAGCCCTAGGCGTTCGGCCGCTCCCCCATTGCCGGCGATTCTTCCCGCCGCATTTTTCAACGCATCCAGGATCGCTTGCCGTTCTGCCTGCTCGAAAGTCGACACCGTCGCAACAACTGTGCGGCCACTGGATCTGTTCAACTCTGCTCGTGGCACATTCAATTCGTCGCCTTGCGTGAGTATCACGCAGCGCTCAATGAAGTTCTCCAGTTCGCGGATATTTCCCCGCCAATCCGCACTTACCAAAGCCTCCATCGCGGGTTTCGGGACAGACCGGATGCGCTTTTGCATGCGGCGCGAGAGATGCGACACAAAAAAGTGGACCAGAAGTGGAATATCTTCACGCCGTTCGCGCAGCGGCGGAATTTCGATTGGGAAAACTCTCAACCTGTAGAAAAGATCCTCGCGAAACTGGTTATTGCGGATCATGCTCTCCAAATCGCGATGGGTGGCAGCTATCAAACGAACATCAACCTTGATCGTCTTCGCACTTCCCAGCCGTTCAAACTCCTGTTCCTGCAGGGCACGCAGGAGCTTCGGCTGCAGATCCATCGTGATGTCGCCGATCTCGTCGAGAAAAAGAGAGCCGTGGTCCGCCAATTCGAAGCGGCCTCGCTTCTGCATGAGCGCGCCCGTGAAAGCACCTTTCTCGTGGCCGAAGAGTTCGCTCTCGACCAAACCTGAAGGAATCGCCGCACAGTTCAGACGAACAAATGTGCGCTCCCGTCGCGGACTGAGATTATGAATTGCCCGGGCAACCAGCTCCTTTCCGGTGCCGGTCTCACCATGGAGCAGTACCGTGGAACTGGTGGGCGCCACGATCGCGACCTGGTCCAGCACCTTGCGGATCGCAGCGCTCTTGCCGACAATGTCTTCGAAGTTGTACTCAGACTCGATTTCCGATTCGAGGTAAAGCCTCTGCTCTTCGAGATCGTCGCGCGACGCCCGGAGCCGTCCGTAGGCCAGAGCATTCTCGAGTACCAGAGATGTCTGGGTGCCGATCTGCGACAGGAGGTCCCGGTCCGCCTCGTTGAATCCATCGGCCCTGCGACTGCACATGGTCAACAGGCCCAGGGGGCCATCGGCGCCTATCAGTGGCACCAGGACTGCCGAAAGGAGGGATTCAGCTCGAGACGCCTCGCGGAGGGACGCAGGTATATCTGCGTCCGTTGTCGAGTAATACTGTGGCGTGCGGAGGTGCGACCATTCGCTCCATAGCTTCGTTGGCTCGACTACATCGACCTTATCGAGAAAGCCCTTTCCTGTCGGGAAATCGAGAAATCTACGTTCCAAGCTGCCCGACTGCTTGCTAAAGAGCCACAATGACGTGAGGTCGTTGCCCAAGTGCTTGCGCATCGACCCTGCTACAGCTTGAAACAAGTCATCCGCTTCCAGCTTATTGACAATATGGTTGTTGATTTCCAGTAACAAGCTGAGCCGATCTCGCTGGTTCACGACCTCGCGGTGGTAACGCTCGACGGTATCTCTTGCCAGTGCACACTCGAGCGCAACCGCAACATGGGAAGCCAGGGCACTGAGCATCTCGACGTCTTCGGGAACAAATTGCTCGCCCCGCAGCTTTGGAGTTGATAGAATTCCGTAGCGTTTTTGCGCGGTCGATACTGGGAACAAGTAACTGCTTCGCCCGGCAACTTCGGCTGCGAAAGGAGCCAGGTCAGGGTGTTCCAACATCGTCAACGACAGATCCCCGACAAACACGGGCTTCTGCTCGTCTACGACCTGCGCCACCAGGCCAGTGAGCAACAACTTGGCGCCACGTTTAATTGCGGGAGCGTCGGGATCTCGATCAAATTCGAAGCTGGATAAGCTCTCGCCGTCATCGTTCAGCACGTAGAGTTCGGCGCCGTGCAATCCGGAGGTGCTCGACAGAACGCCTCGCAGGCTTTGCAGAACGGCTTTTACCGTGGGCTGATCGGCTAGAGCAGTTGACGCATCCAGCAGCATTCGATATCGATCTTCGGTCTTGGTCATGACGCGTGTGCTCCCCCCAATTCTCGTCTTCGTGCCGGATTGAAATCCAGTGGCACCGACGATCTCGCTAACCGCACTTCGGTCATGGTGCGGCGCCAGATATGCAACGTCCGACGTATAGCGGCTTTACAGAACGCTGAAACGGGCGCCGCCTGCCGCGCCCTGATTTGGCGTTTTCAAGTATCTGCTAACCAAGTCCCCGCTGCAATCGAGATCCGGATGGTTCGCACGCATCGGGGCGCTGCCGCGCACGGAATGGCTGGGCGATTACCCTCTGACCTCGGCGCGGGCTGGGTTCCGCTTGAGTTCCTACCGTTCACTCCCCGGCGACTGTGGAACCGTCGAAAGCAGTTTGTTGATGGCTAGTTCCATCGTCCGGTTCATCTGGGACACGATCCCGGGTACATCTCTTTGAGAGACCGGTCGAGTTTCGGAAACTGCGTTGCTCCAGACGGTTACACCGGTCGCTACCTTGGTGATTTGAGCAGACATTGCAACTTCCACCCTGACCCCGGATTCGTAATCCAGTTCCTCCAGCTTCTCCAATTTTCCACTGAAAACGTAATCGTTACTCGGTCGGCCGTCATACAAAGAGACCATGCTGAACCGACCGCCGGCGCGCAGATAGTCTATGACTGCGCTGGTCACAAGGGTGCGCGGATCCGCCGCCCAGCGGTGGTATTCGTAGAAGCCGACTTCCTCTGGCGTCCTCCGATAGACGATCGGACCTTGCCGCAAATAACCCGGCGATTGGAATTCTCGTACCGCGATTGAGGTCCTGACATTTTCCGCAGCGGGCGGATCCGGCGGAGCCGGCAAATTGAGCGTGTAGTAGGACGGATATTTTAGCTTTCCACCACAACCGGTCAGGGCGGTTACGATCGCCAGTATCAATGCCAGCGAGTTTAGAAGTTTCTTCATGTGGATTCGCCTCTCGCGACCTATTTCGGAACCTGGCGGTCCTGGGGTTGTTTCACTCGAACCAAGCTCCAGGGACGCTGCTTTAATGAATTCGTGAACTGATTGAGGTTGTCGGTCGCCTCGCGAAGATTCTCAACCGTGTCGTTGATCTTGTAGTCGTTGGCTCGCACAATGGTCTGCATGGACTGCAGCAAGCCTTTGGCCTCTTCGAGGGTTGTCTGTAATTCAGCCAGATCGTTCCGCATGGGAGTATGCAAATCCGTCACCGTGCCATTGACATTCTGAATGGTGTCATCGGCATGTTCGCTAACCTTGGCCAATTGGTCGGTGAGACGGTCAATCTTGGGGCGCTCCTCGGCAACTAATCGATCAATATTATCCAGAATGGCTTGGACCTTTCTCTGATTCGGCGGTCCGGTCATCGTGTCCAGGTTGGCAAGCAGATGGTTCATGTTGCCGCTGATGTCGTTGAGTTCTCCCTGTGCCTGCGTGATGAGCGTATTCGCGCTGTCCGCAACAGTCGCCAGTTTCCCGGCGATCTCATCCAGACTGGCCGCCTCTTGTGAGGCTACGACTGACTCCGGAGGAAGACGCTTGGCATCTATGGTGCCGGTTGTGATCGACAAGGCCGCGCTGTTCATCACGCTGACGAATCCTAGCTTGGCCACTGATTTCTCATTCAGTGGAGTGCCCTTTTTGACTTCGAGCAGAATCTCGATTCGGGTTGGATCCGCAGCCCAGGCTCGCACGCCAGTAACTTTGCCCACGTTCATGCCTCCGTACAGCACGGAAGCTCCGGGCTCGAGCCCTCCGGCGTATCGCAGGTAAGTGCGATAGTGCACGGTGCCGCCACTGTACTGCGCATTCAACAGGTAGATGACGGTGAACGCGAACACAGCGAAACAGCCGAGGACAAAGGCACCGACCTTTGCTTCGGTGGTCATGGTTTTGCCTCCTGACTCTGCACATACCGTTCCAGATAGGAGGCCAATGCTGGCGTATGCATCGGGTTGGCCGGCACACGGTCGAGGAACCGCCTCACGCGTGGATTCTGGTTTGCGCGTATTTCGTCTTTTGTGCCAACTGCAAGGAGCCTTCCATCGAACAGCATCGCGATCCGGTCGGCGATTCGGAAGGCGCTGTGCATCTCATGGGTGACAACAAGAGCCGTAATCTGAAAAGTCTCCTTCAGAAATACGATGAGTTCGTCCAGTTCCGCCGCCACAATCGGGTCAAGCCCGGCGGAAGGCTCGTCCAACACCAGGATTTCGGGATCCAAAGCGAGTGCCCGGGCAACAGCCGCGCGCTTCTTCATGCCTCCTGAAAGCTCTTGCGGGTGCAGTTTGCCGAAATCCGCCAGGCCCACCACCGCCAACTTCAACCAAACGATCAAGTCAATGATTGAAGGAGCGAGAGCGGTGTGCTCCCGCAAAGTGAGCGCGACATTATCTTCCAGCGACAGTGAATTGAACAAAGCAGCGCTCTGAAAGGCGACCCCAACCGACCGTCGGATTGTCTTCAAGTCCGCCTGTGAACAGGTAGTGATGTCTGTGCCTTTGATGGAGATGCTGCCCGATTTCGGATGCTCGAGACCAAGAATTTGCCGCAAAAGTGTGCTCTTTCCTGAACCGCTGCCTCCCAGCAGAACGGTGATCTCGCCTGCTTCGATGTCAAGGTTCAAGCCATCGAGCACACGCCGGCTATCATATTCCACCACTAGATCGCGCACTGAAATCAGAGGCATTTAAGTCTTCCCCACGAAGTAAAAGATGGTCGTAAATATCGCATCGGCAACAATAACCAGAAACGTCGATCGCACGACCGCCGAAGTCGTCGACCGACCTACTGCGTCGGGCCCGCCGCGGACACGAAGGCCTTCCAGGCATCCCACATGAGTAATGATGGTGGCGAATGCGAGGCTCTTGATCATCGCGGCGACGACATCCCGCAGCTGGATCGAGGTCAGCACGTAACGTAAATAAAGCAGCAAACCAAGGTGCGTGCTGAAGAACATAAATAACCCTCCGGCGAGAATGCCGAAGAAGGCCGCGACGATACTGAGACATGGCACTGCCACCAGCGCCGCCAGATACTTTGGCGCTAATACAAACTCTGTCGGTTCGAAGGCCATGACTTTAAGCGCATCGATCTCTTCGGTCACCTTCATGGTGCCGATTTCGGCGGCAAATGCAGACCCTGAGCGTCCGCTGACGGCGATTGCAGTCAGCAGCGGTCCAAGTTCTCGTGTGAAGCCGACTGCGACCAGATCGATGACGAAGTGCAATGCTCCGAACCGGCGCAACTCAGAGGCTCCCTGCATCGCCAGGATGAATCCGCTGCACATAGCCATCAGGGCAACCATCGGGAGGGCGTCAACCCCGATCTCTAGCATTTGGTGGACAGCCGCACGCCACCGATGTCGGTTTCCAACCAGGGGCAAAGCTAGGCGCATCCCGCGCAGGGTGGCCCACAATTGAATGTTCAGGCTCCCAACATAATCGAGTTGACCGAGAGTCTCTCTGCCGGCAATTTCGAGAATATTGGCCATCAGACCACCTCGCAACACACGCAGTTCATCGCTCAAATCCCCCATTGAAGAGGGATAAAATGCCCGTCGCCTCAAACAGGCGATGTAAGCGATCATGGAGTCCTTGCAACCTAAGCTCGGTTTTGCAGTTTCGTGCGATCTTCAACGTTTCAATCAGGGTGGCAACGCCGGAACTGTCGATATCGGTGACTCCCGACAAGTCAATGCCCACTGTCCTCGGATGTGGCGTGTGCAACAGGGCGATAAGTTTGTCGCGCACGGCTGGAGAGGAATTGATATCAACGCGGCCCTTCAAAGACACCAGAGCGCCATTCGCGGTGTCAACGATATCGATTTCCAGCTTTTCGACGCGCTTTCTGTCAGCGAGTAATGGCAACGGTTCCTCCCCGGCGTAATTCGCAGTCCCTGACGGAATCGCCAAGATCAACCGAAGATGTTATTGGCAAGAGCATGGCCAGTTTCGCCCAGAGATAAACGAAGGAAACTCAAGGACTTGCGCTGGAGAGGGATACTGATACGAACGATGGGGACCCTATCAGGGCATTCGCGCCCTAATACGGGCAGATGAGGACGGCGTGCTTGGATCTTGACCCTATGGGGTCAGGGAGCCGCGTGTTGCTTCTTACCGTCGAGAGACCATGGGCATCGCGGGTAAGCTCAGCCTGCTCTCTTGAGCGAGGGTATGGGCTGCGTGTACTACTGGAGGCTTCTACCGGAACGAGATCCCGTGTGGAGGAGGCCTCGAATCGACTTCACCACTTTAGCTCGTGCCCTAGCAGTCTGTGCTTTCACCGTTCCGATGGGAACTCCTAGAACCCGAGCCGTTTCGCAGACTGAAAGATGATCCACATACCGCAGGTGAAACGCTTTTCGTAAAGTCGGCGATAGTCTTGCTGCTGACTCTTTTAAGCGCGCATTCGCCCAGGCCTTGTGGCACTCATCTTCGGGATTGGGCCGGTAATCCACCAAAGTGTCGGACAGCGGATACTCCTGGTCTTCTCCAATTCGTGAATCGAGAGATACATGGATATGGCGTGACCGCTTGCGCAAATGCATTCTTGCGCAATTGATAACAATCGTGGTCAGCCACGTCGAAAGTTGCGCGTCGCCTCTGAATTCCTCCAGATGCTTGTAAGCTGCCAATAGCGCATCCTGCACCGCATCCTCAGCATCTGCTTCGTTGCCCAAAAGTCTATACGCGCGTCGATAGAGAGACGGTAAGCAATGCGACAGAACACAGAGCAGATCCGCAAGTGAAGGCTGCGGCTGCGCCGACTCGAAGGCGCCGCCCTCATGTAATTTCTCCGGGTATCGCATGCTATGTTTGCGCTCCTTGTCCCCACAGAAGCAAGTGAAGTTCTATACGACCCCTATGAGGATGAATTTTCGATGTCATCTGGATGCAGCGCCGGAGTCCGGAAAAGGAACCACTAAGACCGTATCGGAGCTTGTCGTTTTCAGCGACTGCGTTGCCTGCTGCCCTGCAGCTTCCTCGATATCATGTTTCAGAACATTATGGAGCGCGCCAAGCACCTCATACTGCATAACGGCCATTTGGTAGCTCTGCAGCAAAAGATATTCCGCCTGTTCGCCGTTAATTTGATTTGTTTGTCGCGCCTGCACGATTACTGAAAAATCGGTCGATGTCTTTTCCACCACTAAGCTCATGGCGATTTCGTACGATTTGAGAACGTCTTGCGGCCCCAGTGGTATTTCGGGCTTGCGCGCAATCACATCGGTTAGAACCGCGTTAGACTGCATGCTTGTGCCGGAGAGAACTCGCTCCAGCGGAGGCGCATCTACCTGGGTCGTCTTGTTCTTCGCTTGGGCTGCGGCAGCGTGCAACACCATGCCCAGAATCGCCATTGCAGCAAGAAACGGTCGAATTTTCATGGGCGCCCCCGCTGGCGACTGCACATCATAACGGGCTCGCCTGACTATTGCGCGCCATCTGCGTTCAACGTTGGCTGCTGACCATCACGGTGCAATGCCTGGACAGCCACGTCTGACTGCTTGATCGCTTTGGCGATATTGCGGGCCAAATTGTGGGTAGCGCGCAAATTGCTGCCGAAGAAGCGAACATTCCCGTTCACCGTGCGCTCCAGCACAATTTTGCCCTCGCGTGTAACGAGTTGACTCCGCACCGTTAACTTTGTCGCGCCGCTCACAGTGGTCACCGCACGACGCGTTTCGCTCCCAGGCGTGTACTTCACGACCATTGTTTTCAAGATCAGCAGGTCCGGAATCTCACTCGCCTTGCTGTCGCCTTCGCGGACTACGTACTTGAATCCCTTCGTCTTATTTAGCTCTTCCAAGAGGTCCTCGTAGATCGCGACTTGGAAGGAATGCGCGAGGTCCAGGGTTCCGGGATCAATCCGCTCGACTTGCACGCTCCATTGAATGCCAGAACCACTGCTTCCATCGAAGGACTTCGCCGCAGCCGTTTCGGCAGTCAGCCGTCCCGAAAATGCAACTGCAATTGCGACGAGGGCCGCCACGAAGAAGGTCCATGAATTCGGTTTACTTGTTTTCATACGTGACCTCCGAGGTGCTTTGCTTTGTTGATTGGTCTTCGCCAGGACTGGAAGATACGCCCCGAGCCACGAGTTCTTTCTTCACGAGTTCACCTTGTCCTTTCTTCAGTTGGAAGATCGCGCCATGGACCCCGCCATTACTGTCAACATACTCCAAGGTCAGCGTGTCATATTTTTTGTGAGCAAGGAGACTAACGACTCGTCCACCTCCATACGGAGCGGCCGCCTTGCCTAGCTTCATTGGCACTCCGCCGACCTGCTTGCTCTCCTCACCGAGAAAAAGAGCGCGGACAGAAGCAGTGTTCACTTCTGCGTCGGGATCGCCATCTTTCTGAAATCGCAACGTATCGTTTTGAATGGATAGCATTCCTTGGCAGTTGTTCTTTATGTTGGGCAAGCCCAGAATATGAGTAGCCTGAATGCTGAACGGCGCGTTCAGTGGGGCAGGGGCGCTCTGGGCCAATGCGCCAACGCACGAGCACAACAGGAATGCCCAGAGACCAATGAGTGCGTGTCTGCCGAAGCAGCCGCTCTTGTCGTTTCCTCGAACAAACAAACAATACATTTTTCCTCCAAGTCGACTCGCATCGCTGGTCGACAGATAACTTCTCCGATAACTCCTCGAGCATTATTCTGCCGCAGACTAACTCGAGCTATTTCGATTGCTTACGATCGGTAACGGGTTTCTGGCTTTCTATCAACACCTGATGTGACCGGCCCAGCACGTCGTTGTAGGCAATTGTGTTCTTTCCGACCAGTACCAGCAGTTCGTGCCCCGTTTCGTACTTCGCGGGGATTTCCCCCAGCGGTTGCATGTACAAGACCACGTAAATTGTGTCGCCCACTTTGACGGAAACGTCATAGATGGCGGTATCAGATGTACCGTCTCCTGTAGCTTGACGCGGCTTGACCTCAGTAATCATGGCTAGTTGATACTTCGATGTAGACTGGCCAAGAGCCGCCAACGCCAGTAAACACAAGGTGACTATGACGATTAGCCTCTGCATCCTTCACTCCTCACGCTCCTGCTAGTCCAGCAATCCGGACCAGGAATGACTGTTAACCAAACCCAGGAGCTTGTTCTTACATCCGTGTGAGAACGCAATCGACATGCCAATGCTCGAAGCGCTAGATAGAGTCCTGGCGAGTTGGCTTTACATGTCTTTGCAAGGCATTTCTTTTTTGGGGTCGCCGCTCGACGCTCAAGTTGCGCCCACATCCGGGCATCCATGCCTAATGCAGGGCAATAGTTGTGACATTCGACATACGTACGCACTCAGGAACAGCTTCGTTCGCGGCTCTTATTCGTTGTTCGACATTGGCATTGTGCGTGCATTCTCATCTTGTAGCGAGGCGGCAGGCAATTGCCGAGACGGACTCCGCAGCCAACCAGTTCGGAGCGCCCGAGAGCGTAGAAGGCCCGCGGCACATTTCCGTTGTTTATGGCCCGCGTCTGCCCCCTCGCGCATTTGTCGGATCTCTGAATAGGAGGGCGATTATGAGAACCCTTGACATACTACCGGGCGAGTCGAACACGAGCATCATCTCGTCAATCATCAATTTGGTCTGCCCACAATGCGGTGGCAGAATGTCGGAATTCCAATGTGAAGGGAGATGCTGCAGAAACTGGCTTGCAGAATGGGAATGGGCAAATCAGGCCACCAGAAGCTCCTACTCCCGGCGAGGTCATGCTGGCCGATCGATGCGGTGAGCTACTGTACTTTTGCGATGCTGGTCAAAAATCTGAAATCAGGCGCTGTGCGTAAGTAGGGAGCGTACCGGAATGGTATCTGACCGGGTGGTGGAGCATCTGAGATGAGTGCTGCGGAGGTCTTGAGCGCATTCCGGCATGACGCCCCGTATCTATTTTTGGGTGCGGCCTTCGCCGCTGTCGGCATGGTGACCGCTGCCTTTGCCGTTCTCCGACGCCAGCGCGACTCACTCCTCATCTGCTTCGCATTGTTTGCCGCCTTGTACGGGCTTCGCCTCTGGATTTGGTCACCCCTGCTTGCGATGACGCTGCGGGGCTCGACCCTCTACGCCCGCCTGCATGCAGCCGTCAACTACATCATCCTGATTCCGGCATTTCTGTTTTTTATCTCTTTGGGTCTGCCCAGACGATTCGAGCGGGCGGTTGGATACGCGATGGTTGCTTTCGGTTGTGTACTGGCAGCGGCCACCCTCCTCGTCGGCGATTCCGGCCTTTATGAGCGAATTAACAGCCTCGCCGTGATAACGGCGTCAGGGTTCTTTGTAATTCGGTTCATGGCGAACGGTTCTGCCGAGAGCAGTGCCACTGATGCTGCCGATTTTGTCGTGATCCGGTGGGGTTTGCTGATCTTCGTGGCTTTCGTGGTTTGGCAAAATATAGCGGGATTTATCTCCACTTCCTTGCCCCTACTCGAGCCCTTCGGATTTGCCGCGTTTCTCAGCACTTTGGGCTATGTTGCTGCACGTAGCACTCTGCGACGAGATCGGGAATTGAAGGAAATTCAAAAGGAATTGGAAGTAGCCTGTCGTATTCAGTTATCAATTCTGCCAAGAGAATTTCCCGCCTCAACAAACTTCCGGGTAGCCGCCCGATATCTGCCCATGACTTCGGTGGCAGGCGATTTCTACGACTACATCATCGCTGATGACCACCAGGTCGGATTGTTGATTGCCGATGTGTCAGGGCACGGGGTTCCCGCCGCCCTTATCGCATCGATGGTCAAACTCGCGGCAGCCTCGCAACGAGCGGTTGCCGCTGATCCATGCCGCTTCCTGTCGGGCATGAACTCGGCCCTATTGGGCAACACGCAAGACCAATTCGTCACGGCAGCGTATGTCCACTTGAACTCGGAAACGGGAGAACTGCGATACTCGGCAGCAGGACACCCGCCCCTATTGCTTGTGAGAGGTGGACGCGTCATCCAGATTGAAGAGAATGGGTTGATGCTGGCGGCATTCGATTTTGCATCGTACTCCACTGCCGTCCACAAACTGGAAACAGATGATCGAATCGTGATGTATACAGACGGGGTTGTGGAGGCTTCCAACGCTGCAGGAGAATTCTTCGGTCACGATGCATTGTGCGATCTGCTGACAAGAACTCGAGAGCAATCCCCCGCGATGGCCGCAGACTCGATCCTATCTTCTGTCCGCCAATGGTCGGAAAAGCAGGATGACGATCTGACCATTCTCATTTGCGACTACATCTCAAAGAGAAATCAGTGTAGTGAAAGGACTTACCCTCATTGCTAGCTAGGGCGTGTTGGAGTTGCGGTGGCACGGAAAGAGTACTCGGAGTCCGAAGCGTCTCGAACCGCAAAATCAATCGCTTGACCGAATGAGTTCATTCAGCGGAGCCGTCCGGAATAGCATCACTACCCTGATGTTGCATTAGCCCTGAAAGGACACACCCGATGGTGTCGCGGTCATCACGCTGAGAGAGAATAAAGAGATGGGGACTCGAGAACCTGCAGGTCGGAATCCACGTGGACGATGGGCTTGCAAACAACCATGCTCCGCTGATTGCCAAAACTTTTGTGTTTTGGGTTGTAGCCCATTCATAGTGGTCGCACTCGTCGCATATCTCTGTTCGAGTGTCGGGCTTGCGCAAAGTAATTCTTCTTCCAATTCCAACGACTCCGGGAATCAGTCCTGGAACTCCACCACGGAAATACACAACGCAAATGCAGATCCGCTACGCACCACCGAGAGCCATACCCGGAGCGGCAATCGCACGACCGACAAGCAGTCGGTACTTCGCAAGGCGGCGGACGGAAGTTATCAACCGTACCAGGACGTCGAAAGGGAAACGGTGGAGGTGGGCGATGGCACGGTGCGCACGATCACCCGTACCTTCGATCACAACGTGAATGGCGGTGCAACCCTGGTGGAGGTGGTCGAGGAGGAAAAGCGCACCTCGGGCGACGGCAATTCAAAAGTCGTGCGCTCCACCTCCAGTCCTGACGTGAACGGCAATTTTCATCTCAACCAGCGCCAGATCGAAGAGACGAAGAAGATCAGTTCCAATGTCGAGGAAATCAAGACAACCGACATGCTGCCCGGCATCAACGGAGGCTGGACGCCATGGGCGAAGTTGGACGAACGCCGCGAGCGGGGCGCCAACGGCACGATTGAATCGCAGAAAACCACATGGCTCCCCGACGGCGCAGGAAATTGGCAGGTGAACGAGGTTCGAAACGCGATTATCACTCCGGAGGGTGAAAATCGCAGCACCGAAGAACGCGTTTCCGTGTCCGACTCCGAAGGCAGGTTAAAGGAAGTTTCGCGAACCGTCGGCCACGCGGCCGACCTGGGCGGCGCAGAAAAGCGCGATACGGTCGATACGTTTTCGGTCAACGTGGAAGGAGTCGTTCCCGATGGAGGCCTGCACCAGGTGGAGCGCGCTATTACGGTCCAACACACCGCCGCGACTGGGCAGCAAGTGACGGAACAGTTAGTGGAGAAGCCCAAACCCGGGGACCCCGGAGCGGGCCTACGAGTGACGACGGTGACGGTCGATATGGTTCGGCCCAGCGGTTCCGGAGGGCAGGCCACGCGCACGGTCCGGGCGCGCGATTTGAATGGCAACCTGGACGTGATCTCGTTCGATACGGCCAAGTCCGATAATATCCATGCCATTCAGGTGCAAATTGGGCCTGCTTCGGACCCCAAACCGGAGCCAAAAGCCAACGCAGGGGCGCCCAAGAATCCAAAATGAACGGTGGTTAATTTAGTTCAACTTTCCCAGCAGAAATCTGCAGAACGGATTCAATACTCAAACTCGGCAAGTAAACACCGGCTTGGGAGTTCTCGTTTGGTGAAAAATCGCCATAGCACCAACTACGCTCCGTCTCGGTCATTTGGCGCTATCGCCTGTTTTTCGATAAGAATGTGCCGCCAACCGATGTCAGCCTGCATGTTCGGGTGTAAAACATTGCCCGCTGGTAAGAGGGAGTCCTGTATGCGTTCTTCCCGTGTTAAGCCCTGTCAGCCTTCCCGTTCGATTCGCATTGCCCTCGTCGCAGTCCTGACCCTGCTGCTTTCTAGCTGGACCTGCAGGATTGAGTTCGACAGTTGTCAGGGCGTAGCGATGCAGTCCCAAATTACTTCCCTATCGCCGAGTAGCGTTCCAAGCGACGCGAATTCAGTTCCACTGACGGTGGACGGAAGCGGTTTTACACCCCAATCGCAAATCCTGTGGAACGGAAGCACATTGGACACCACGTTCATGGACTCACACCACATTCAGGCCACCATTACTCGGGATACCTTTGAGTCATTTGGCGGCTCAGCGGGGAGCCATGTGCAGATCTCAGTCAGGTCACAGAGTTCGGGCTGTCCTATCCATGGAAAATCCGCCACGCTGGATCTGCTCATCAATTAGGTGCCGTGCGTGCAATTCAGACCGGAGAGGCAGGTCTTAACCTTTTCCAGATTGACCCTGCGCAGGGATTTTATTGCGGCAAACCGGAATGAGATGGGCGTAGCCCGTATCGAGGGCGGATTCCAGTTTCTTGAATAGATGTACTGGCGGCCTGTTGAGTTCTGACGTGAAGTCGAGGGGTGGCAGTCTTCCTGTCGGTGATTGTTGAAATATCGCCATAACACCATCTACGACCCGTGCATCGCCTGGTAGCGACAGTTGACCCTCCCAATGCGGTATTCTCGGCGCATGAAAGAACCAAGTCTCAAAGTGATCGGCGTTTATCGGCCTACGATCAGTGCCGAGACGTGGCGCGAACAGTTTCAGGTCACAGGTGATGAGAAAGCCACACGTGAGTACTTCGAGAGGCTGGTTCTCATCGAAGCTGTCGCTGAGGGACTCATGGGCAGTCTGGACTTTGCCAAATTGGGACAGGTGCTGTCGGGCTATCGCAATTTTCCCGATAACATGCAGGTCGGCTGCGATGAAGGGTTGCTCTCTGCGGACGGCCGTACCGCGCTTGCAGTTGAACCCTTGTCACAGCGGCCCAGATGATTGGTGAAAAATCGCCTCTCTGACAATGTCGGCGCTGTCAATCACTTTTTGAGCGTACTACGCCGTGCCTCGTAAGAGCGCGCCATTTCGCTCTCGTCGAAGCTCTTGCTGTTGCTTTTGCTCCACCAACCAAGGCTCGCTCGTAATCCGTTTCAGGTCCGGAACTCAGTCCGACCCATGCATCTCTTCGGTCACATCTTCGATCATGATTACTACTTCGAACTCCCCCGCGAAGGGGAGCGGGATACCCAATCAAACTGCTTGCCACACTCGAATCGCTCCGCTCGCCCGAGGATGAGCACGAACGCCAACGCGGTCAGCGCACCGCAGGTGCGTTTCCGGGGAAGTAGGGTGCTCGTGAGCAGACTTCGGGGGGGAAAGCTGTTCGAACGAAAGCCCCCCAGCCACTCAATGATTCTGGGGCGCTTTTTTTTTCACACGGGTGGCACCGAACTGCGCCGGATATTGCTCTATATTCTGTCCGACTGTCGGCATGCCTGCCAGAATTTCGCCCTTGTGGCTCCCGGCGATCCCAATGGTTTCAGGCGGATCAATGGGGTTGCCCTGCGCTCGCGCCACCCGCGCGACCGACGCGCCTTCCACCAACGTCTCTTCGACAATCCGTCGCTTCTCCGCGATGCTGCGCCGCTGCCGCGGAGCCGCGCCCAGAGGCTCACTCTTACTCGTGATCACATCTGCAACTTGCCGGGAAGTGTCCATCTCCGCTCCAAGTGGACACCTATCTGCACTGTCCACGTCTGGAGAATGACTTCCTACTATCCGCCTGTCCAGACGGTCTTAACCGGACGCTTACGGGCCGGAGTACACTCGGTCTAAAGATCTCGGCACGAAGCGGTCGCTGGCGCCACGCGAGTTTCGCGATAGGCATCGAAGCATTGCAGCGGTCATCGAGCGGGAACCACTGAGGCGCGTGCATGAGTACGTCTTTGGAGTGCTGGCACTGGAGAGCGAACCTGTCGATCCGAGGCTTTGAACGCGACCTGCGACCTGCCTTTGCGTGCCTTTGGGATTCGACTCAGCCTCCGCCCGTCAACCCAAAACACGATACGTGTTACACGGCGACAAGCGTATGCAAAGGTAGAGCAGGCCGTGCGATGCCGCACTATCAGATCGGCTCACGTTCGCTCACGATTCTTGTTCCCGAGCGTTCCCGAGCGTGATTTTCAAGACCTGTAAGGCATCGCCCATGCCCCACATTCAACAAGATAGAGACATCTGTCTGCACTCATAACCCAAAGGTCGGTGGTTCAAATCCACCCCCCGCAACCAACGCAATCGTGCACTGCGCCGTGGGCTTAGCTCTACGGGTCCGTGCGCCGCTTGCGGTCAGTTTTGCGTGTCCGTTCCCGTGCTATTCCCGTGCCGTTAACACCGAACTGGACCGTGTTAGCCGCGTTAGATGCCATCTGCCGCAAGCTAACTACATGAAACTACGTTGCACGATGGTTTCGAATCCCACTCTCTGGCCAGTCATTGATCGCTCGGGCAGAGGGACGTGGACAACGTGCATGTGCAAACGATCGAAACCAAGGCATCTGGCGCGTCGTGCTTCACTGTAGGTCGTGAGGATCCAGCTGTGTCCTTTTTGTGTCCTTCGCAATTAGATGCCGTTCGATTTCGCCAACTTTTACAACGCTTTTCGAAAACCGTCCGTGCGGGTCTCTTGATCGTTAAGTTATTGTGACGACTGCGGTTGTCTATCGTGCAGCCGCATCGGGGCAATTAACTCTTAATCAGTAGGTTGTGGGTTCGATTCCTACCGCGCTCACCATCTAACCTTATGGTTAGCTGTGTTTAGCAGCAACTCCCCAGGCCCGTGCGGGAATCGCGTTTTCGACACCGTGGCCAGAACTGTGCCCACCCAGACGTGGCATGGCCGCGCATTCTGTTGGCTGATTTGAAATCCGCCCACGCGATGGGCTAGAGCGTCCACCACCTAGAGGCAATCGCCGGCGTCAACCAGCGGGTCAGTGCTGACGCGACAATTGTGACTCGAAACTTCAAGACCAAATCACCAAGTCCCTTGACATGACCGACGTCGAGAACATCCAGCCCACAGTCCTTGAAGTGCGAGACATCGGGCGTTGCGAACTTGGCCCCGCACACTTGAGCAATGGCAGCGATTTTGGCATTCGCGTGGTTGATTGGTCGACCTAGCGCATGGCATCGAACTGCAATGTTAATCCTGTCAAGGTAGAGTGATCTGCGGAGTCTCTGTGTGACTCGCGATTAGGGCTGCGAGACCACTTTCAACCAAACCCCTACATCATTCGAAAGGCTCCCAGATTTACCGTTGACCGTAAATGTCGACTGTCCAGTTGCAGTTGCCTCGCTTACCGTCAGTGTCAAGATACTCGACGAACTGGTTGGGTTGGGGCTGAACGATGCGGTTACGCCGCTCGGCAGTCCATTCGCGCTCAGAGTGACCTTCTGGTCGAACCCGCCCGCAGGCACGATTGTGATAGTGACGGTTCCGCTGCCGCCTTGCGCCACTGTCACGGTGGCGGGGGAAGCGGTCAGCTTAAAGGTTCCCGACCCGTCCACCGTTAGCTTGATCGTTGAAGTCGCGCTCTGGCTGCCAGATGTTCCTATAATTGTCACTGTTGTCGTTCGCTCCTTCGCCGTCGCGCTCGCCGTCAGGGTCATGGTGCTGGTGCCGGTGGCGGGATTCGGGCTGAACGCCGCCGTTACACCACTCGGCAAAGCCGATGCGGAAAGAGTGACACTTCCGCTGAAACCGTTCGAGGGGTTGATGGTGATGGTGCTTGTCCCCTGACCACCCTGCAGGATGGTGACCGCATTCGGCGCAGCCGACAGACTGAAGCTCGGCGGAGCATTCACGGTGAGGCTGAGCGTTGTCGTACTGGTCAGGGTTCCCGACGTGCCGGTGATCGTCACCGTAACCGTGCCGGTGGCCGCCGTCGCGCTCGCCGTCAGGGTCATGGTGCTGGTGCCGGTGGCGGGATTCGGGCTGAACGCCGCCGTTACACCACTCGGCAAAGCCGATGCGGAAAGAGTGACACTTCCGCTGAAGCCGTTCGAGGGGTTGATGGTGATGGTGCTTGTCCCCTGACCACCCTGCAGGATGGTGACCGCATTCGGCGCAGCCGACAGACTGAAGCTCGGCGGAGCATTCACGGTGAGGCTGAGCGTTGTCGTACTGGTCAGGGTTCCCGACGTGCCGGTGATCGTCACCGTAACCGTGCCGGTGGCCGCCGTCGCGCTCGCCGTCAGGGTCATGGTGCTGGTGCCGGTGGCGGGATTCGGGCTGAACGCCGCCGTTACACCACTCGGCAAAGCCGATGCGGAAAGAGTGACACTTCCGCTGAAGCCGTTCGAGGGGTTGATGGTGATGGTGCTCGTCCCCTGACCACCCTGCAGGATGGTGACCGCATTCGGCGCAGCCGACAGACTGAAGCTCGGCGGAGCATTCACGGTGAGGCTGAGCGTTGTCGTACTGGTCAGGGTTCCCGACGTGCCGGTGATCGTCACCGTAACCGTGCCGGTGGCCGCCGTCGCGCTCGCCGTCAGGGTCATGGTGCTGGTGCCGGTGGCGGGATTCGGGCTGAACGCCGCCGTTACACCACTCGGCAAAGCCGATGCGGAAAGAGTGACACTTCCGCTGAAGCCGTTCGAGGGGTTGATGGTGATGGTGCTTGTCCCCTGACCACCCTGCAGGATGGTGACCGCATTCGGCGCAGCCGACAGACTGAAGCTCGGCGGAGCATTCACGGTGAGGCTGAGCGTTGTCGTACTGGTCAGGGTTCCCGACGTGCCGGTGATCGTCACCGTAACCGTGCCGGTGGCCGCCGTCGCGCTCGCCGTCAGGGTCATGGTGCTGGTGCCGGTGGCGGGATTCGGGCTGAACGCCGCCGTTACACCACTCGGCAAAGCCGATGCGGAAAGAGTGACACTTCCGCTGAAGCCGTTCGAGGGGTTGATGGTGATGGTGCTCGTCCCCTGACCACCCTGCAGGATGGTGACCGCATTCGGCGCAGCCGACAGACTGAAGCTCGGCGGAGCATTCACGGTGAGGCTGAGCGTTGTCGTACTGGTCAGGGTTCCCGACGTGCCGGTGATCGTCACCGTAACCGTGCCGGTGGCCGCCGTCGCGCTCGCCGTCAGGGTCATGGTGCTGGTGCCGGTGGCGGGATTCGGGCTGAACGCCGCCGTTACACCACTCGGCAAAGCCGATGCGGAAAGAGTGACACTTCCGCTGAAGCCGTTCGAGGGGTTGATGGTGATGGTGCTCGTCCCCTGACCACCCTGCAGGATGGTGACCGCATTCGGCGCAGCCGACAGACTGAAGCTCGGCGGAGCATTCACGGTGAGGCTGAGCGTTGTCGTACTGGTCAGGGTTCCCGACGTGCCGGTGATCGTCACCGTAACCGTGCCGGTGGCCGCCGTCGCGCTCGCCGTCAGGGTCATGGTGCTGGTGCCGGTGGCGGGATTCGGGCTGAACGCCGCCGTTACACCACTCGGCAAAGCCGATGCGGAAAGAGTGACACTTCCGCTGAAGCCGTTCGAGGGGTTGATGGTGATGGTGCTTGTCCCCTGACCACCCTGCAGGATGGTGACCGCATTCGGCGCAGCCGACAGACTGAAGCTCGGCGGAGCATTCACGGTGAGGCTGAGCGTTGTCGTACTGGTCAGGGTTCCCGACGTGCCGGTGATCGTCACCGTAACCGTGCCGGTGGCCGCCGTCGCGCTCGCCGTCAGGGTCATGGTGCTGGTGCCGGTGGCGGGATTCGGGCTGAACGCCGCCGTTACACCACTCGGCAAAGCCGATGCGGAAAGAGTGACACTTCCGCTGAAGCCGTTCGAGGGGTTGATGGTGATGGTGCTCGTCCCCTGACCACCCTGCAGGATGGTGACCGCATTCGGCGCAGCCGACAGACTGAAGCTCGGCGGAGCATTCACGGTGAGGCTGAGCGTTGTCGTACTGGTCAGGGTTCCCGACGTGCCGGTGATCGTCACCGTAACCGTGCCGGTGGCCGCCGTCGCGCTCGCCGTCAGGGTCATGGTGCTGGTGCCGGTGGCGGGATTCGGGCTGAACGCCGCCGTTACACCACTCGGCAAAGCCGATGCGGAAAGAGTGACACTTCCGCTGAAGCCGTTCGAGGGGTTGATGGTGATGGTGCTCGTCCCCTGACCACCCTGCAGGATGGTGACCGCATTCGGCGCAGCCGACAGACTGAAGCTCGGCGGAGCATTCACGGTGAGGCTGAGCGTTGTCGTACTGGTCAGGGTTCCCGACGTGCCGGTGATCGTCACCGTAACCGTGCCGGTGGCCGCCGTCGCGCTCGCCGTCAGGGTCATGGTGCTGGTGCCGGTGGCGGGATTCGGGCTGAACGCCGCCGTTACACCACTCGGCAAAGCCGATGCGGAAAGAGTGACACTTCCGCTGAAGCCGTTCGAGGGGTTGATGGTGATGGTGCTTGTCCCCTGACTACCCTGCAGGATGGTGACCGCATTCGGCGCAGCCGACAGACTGAAGCTCGGCGGAGCATTCACGGTGAGGCTGAGCGTTGTCGTACTGGTCAGGGTTCCCGACGTGCCGGTGATCGTCACCGTAACCGTGCCGGTGGCCGCCGTCGCGCTCGCCGTCAGGGTCATGGTGCTGGTGCCGGTGGCGGGATTCGGACTGAACGCTGCCGTTACACCACTCGGCAAAGCCGATGCGGAAAGAGTGACACTGCCACTGAAGCCGTTCGAGGGGTTGATGGTGATGGTGCTCGTCCCCTGAGCACCCTGAGTGACGGTGACGCCGCTCGGGCTTGCCGTAAGCGTGAAGCCTGCCGGCCAGTTATTCACCAGGTTGTAAGCATTCACGGTCCCGATTCCGGTCGGGAAATCCCAGCCAACGGTCGTACCGTAAGCAGGCTGATAATCACTGTTGGAAGTGGAGAGCACGCCATTCGCCCCTGAGGGCAGAAAGCAGTCGATTAGGGTACGGGTGCCAACGCAATCCACATCATTGTCGCCTTGCGTCACGTCATAGAAAATGCACGAGCTGCCAGCGGTTTTTCCCAGGGTTGAATTGCAAGCACTGTCGCCGCTGGATCCATACTCGGTGGCCGCGAGACTGTAATACACAAAATTTGGATTGCCTTGCCGTGCGCCGGCTTTCTGATTCACCAGAGCTTGAATGCCCGCCATGATCGGCGAGGAGAATGAAGTGCCTCCTGCTCCGGGCCATTCAACGGGCGCTTCTGTACAGGGAGTTCCTCCAGGTCCGGAAAAACAGTAAGGATAATAGTGCAACCAAACTCCACCGCCAGCAAAGAGCGATACATCCGGAGTGTCCCGCACTCCGTCATTTGGGTTTCCCAACACCGACTGATACGACGGCTTGGGCCAGCCGGCACAAGTTCCGCTGACCACGCCACCTTCGGAGGGGGTTCCCGTCGCGCACCCGCTGGGGCCGCCACCACCCCCAACCGTGTCCAGATAATCCGTCTCTCCTTTGTTGCTATTGCAAAACCCACTCGTTCCGTAAGTTTGGCCGAAACCTTCATACTCCGCCAACAATAAGCTGGCGCAGGAATCGTTCCAAGGAATCTCGGGTATATACGACTTGGCCGATTCAAACGTCGACGAATTAGTAGTTCTCCAGTAAGTCTTGTTGGTCCGAGCAAAAGTGTCGCCGAAGTCGGTACCTCCGACGGACACGTTATAGGGGCTCGATCCCCAGCCATTGACTCCTACCCCATAAATGGCATCTTGGTCGTATATGTCGCAGCCTGCTGCCGCATGATCGCCAGCGGAAACAAAAACCGAGACACCTTCGGTGACCGCCTGTTGGAAGGTTGCATTGAAAGCCGCGTTGGATGCCGCACCGTTCAGGGCTTCGCACGTGCCGTAACTCATGCTGACAAGCGCCGGCGGTGCGCTGGTTTCGTTCAGCAGATTTTGCAGGGCGATCAGGCCACCAAATGTTGTTGCCGTGTTAGAGCACGAAGCGAGAACGATCGCCGCGCTGGGCGCGGCCGCGCTGGCGTATTCGGCATCAACGATCGCCTCTCGATCGTCGCCGTTCACTCCCGGATCAGAGCAGTTATTCGAACCGGTCGGGGGTGCCGGGTGGATCTGTGTGAGTGATCCGTCGGTATAGGACGATAGGCCGAACACGGATCGGAACGACGTCCAATCCGCGGCAGTGTAAACGTCTGTGTCCTCGACGGCTACAATCGTCTGGCCTAGTCCTGAAATCCCGGCGCTGAAAAGAGGATTCAGGTTGTAGATTGTCGCCAGGTCGCCTGGGACCACGAGGTAATTTGTTGTTCCGTCAATGGCGACGGTGTACTCGGACCGGGGCCTCAACATGGGATGGGGCGGAAAGTCATGCAATGAAACCACTCCGGCTATCGCCGGCGCGAGGGCTACCGGGATTTGTGGATCGCTCATGTTGGCGCGGTGCTTCGCGCCGTTCACGTTTAAGTTGTGAATCTCGGTGTGGAAGGCCTCTCGCACTTGACCAGCTGTAGCGGAAAAGTCAATGAGCAGGTTATTGGTGTAGTCCACATTGACTTTGAGACCATGTGATTGCAGCCAATGCTTAATCGTTTCGCGATCCTGCTCGGCCACCCCAAACTTCTCCCCAAATTCCTCGGCCGTGAGCCAGCGATGAAAGTTGGGCGACGAGGAGTCGTGAAGTTCATCAATGAACCGTTCTAGCTCTTGTTCCTGCTCTGGGGAGCGCTTCAAAAGGAGAAGTAGGTGCTCCATCAAAAAATCGTCGGCGACGGGTCCGAGATCGTAAGTTGCGTTTGCCTCGGGGCGTGTATTGCCCCTCAAGGTTGTCAAATTGTTTTCATCCACATCATCTTGTTTGATCAGAATAGGGGGGACGTTCTCTGCCCCCGCACAGGGAACGCCAAACTGGAGTAGGAATGCGAAGACGGCAAGTAGACAAAATCCACAAAGTCTTTCTCGACGCATAGAACATCCTCTCGGGGAGGAAAAAGCTCAAGGCACGCCGCTATCTCCGAAAAGAGCAGGGCTGTCCGGTGCAAACGGTTGCTGCGGCTGCGCAGAGAATACACCACAGGAAGGTTGAATAGCCCCGGACAGATGAACTAACCCAAACGAAGGTGAGTTCTGGAACGGAATTCCATTCAATACTCCGTCCACATTCATCTATTTTGCCGAAAAGCCAATGCACTCGCGCGCTCGACACTGCAAAGACATGTCATGAAGCCGGTGCAGGCGGCGTAGGAGTCAAGGCGCCGGAGAAGCATCAGCGCCGCTGGAAATGGTATCAGGCATAATGTTTCTAGTTACCGGAGCCACAAGTACAAATGCCTTGGCCGCTCCCCAACTGCTGCACCAC
Source organism: uncultured Acidobacteriaceae bacterium (assembly GCA_963696275.1). Taxonomy (GTDB): domain Bacteria; phylum Acidobacteriota; class Terriglobia; order Terriglobales; family Acidobacteriaceae; genus Acidiflorens. The sequence continues at coordinate 71,308 of CAVOJQ010000006.1, forward strand.
GCTGCACTCTGTGGGCAAAACGATTGCTTCCGAAGTGCTTAGGGGGGCCTGCCCAGACGTTGCTTCTGTGACCTGGTAACTGCCTTGTGAGCCCTGAACGCTCGTAGCCCATCCCACCAGTACGCCATTCGGAGTTAACGAGCCAGCGTTACATTGCCCATTCTGCCCGACATCAGATGCAACGATCTCAATCGCACCGGCTGTGGGTTGTATGCCGGTTAAAGGATTGGAGGTGAGATCGTAGATCAAAGAGAGGGTTAGCAAGCCACTGTCGGAGACGAAACAACCACAGCACTCATTCAAGTCCTGCTTCGAGTCAAATACATAGATCAGTGCGCAAATGCCTCCGGATGTGACGCCAGGATTGGAAAGTCGAATGGTGCCGTCTATACCTGAATTTTGCGAATTGGCGAGATTGAAGTAGTTCACGAGGAGTAGCGGCGTCACCGTTAAACTAGCCGACGCCGTAAGATCGCTCGTCTCCGCGAGGATCGTCGTTGATCCAACCTGATTGGCGATCACCAGTCCGCCGGTGCTCACACTGGCGATGTTTGGCTGTGTCGAACTCCACGCAACGTTTTCGGTCATATTTTGCGTCGTCCCGTTGCTGTAAGTTCCAATTGCCTGGAATTGATCGTTACTCTCCAAGACCATAGTTGAGGTTGTGGGAACAATGTTCAATGCGACCACTACTGCGCTAGTCACCGTCAGGCTGGCGGATCCGACAACACTGCCCGCAGTTGCGCTAATCATATCGGTTCCGACTGCATTCGTTGCAACCCAACCGCTGGAACTCACACTGGCGACCGTCGGCTCAGATGAAGTCCACGTCGCCGACTGGGTCAAATTCTGCGTGGTCCCGTCGGTAAAATTTCCGGTCGCGGTAAACTGTTCAGATTCCCCAACAGGCAGGGAGGACGAATTCGAGCTGACCGTGATACTCAGCAACGCTGCTTGTCCTATGGTGAGCGATCCGCTACCCGTGATCCCTTGATAAGCCGCAGACACCTGTGCGACACCGACAGCCATGCCCGTAGCAACGCCTTGAGCATTCACGTGGGCCACTGCTGGCGCTGACGAACCCCATGTCGCGGATTGAGTTAAGTTCTGCGTGGTCCCGTCGGAAAAGTTTCCCGTCGCGGTAAGCTGCTCGGATTCACCAACAGGTAAGGAAGACGCGTTCGGACTCACTGTGATACTGAGCAGTGCTGGTTGTCCCACAGTGACGGCTGTGCTGCCCATTACCCCTTGATAAACCGCGGACACTTGTGCGACGCCTTGTCCGACGCCGGTCACTTTTCCATTCGTGGTGATCGTAGCGACGGTCGATGGGCTGGTTTGCCATACTACTGAAGCTGTTAAGTTTTGCGTGGTCTTATCGCTATAAGTCCCGGTAGCGCCGAGCTGAAGAATTGCCCCTTGCGAAATAGTCTGGTTGGCAGGAGCAATTGCAATTTCTATAAGTTTTGCCGCTCCTTCTGTTTGTGATGCACCCCCTGCGCCGCAGCCCGACAGCGAGAACAAACAGCAGAGCACGGCGAAAGGTACAATTGAGCAAGTCAATAGGTAGAATCTCATGGCGCCAACCTTGCATTAAAAGGGGGAGAGAGACTAGCCAGTCGAACTTTGCAAGGCTAACTAACCTATTAGAACTAGACAATTGCTATTTGGCACTAACCCATTGGAACTAGACTAGGCAGGCTAGGCTAACCGCAGGTCAAATGAAGACGATCTATTACACGCGGACTAGACTACAAACTGAAGGCCACTAATATAGCTTGCAGAATTGTTTCCGTGTTTGGTAGTCCACCGTACTTGCATGAGAGTGGGAATCGATACGGGAACGTCGAAAAGCTGAAGGTCGCAGCACACAAAAGTATCGGCTTGAAGGGGACTCGAACTCAGAATGCAAATACCGCCATTGCTAAGATTATGTATCCGGCCATCGAATTGCTTCGGCCGGGCACTCGTCGTCCGATTCGATAGCAGAGTCCGTGCGTGCACTTCAAACACTTGGGGAAAACGCTCATGCTGGCGTCGCTCGCGGTCTGAGAGATGGTCCACAGCATGCGATCATGCACGAAATCACCGCGTTCGTAAATTGTTCAATCGGATTAATTCGCGACTAACCCAGGTGGAGCAGCCTAATGACTGGACCTTGACGACGTTGCGATCTTCCCAGCAATGCCAGAACGAGTCGAAACCTTCATCTTAACCATCACTAGCCGCAGGAACGCCTTGACTGTGTTCGGGCTGATTGCCATCCTGGTTGCAATCTCTTTGCTTGTCAACCCTTGTAATAACAGTTCAACCGTCTCCCGCTCCCGTTGAGTGAGGTCAAACTGATCAGAGATTTCTGTCAGCGTCGACTGACTGCTCGCCGGATTTCGCTCCAGCAATAAGGCAAAAGCAGGACGAGAGGGATAGTGCCCGTTGCAGTCTAGCTCGAAGTTCTTGCAGATGTAGCGACGCTTACCCGATTTAAACTCTCTCACGAAAACCGGCAGCTCTTCGCGACGATGGTCGATAAGCGCGGAGCGAACACGATCCGCGATAAATAATCGTGGTTGCTTTATCCGTTCCACCGCGCTCGGAAAGCACAGAATCTGCAGAGCGGGAGCATTGGATGCGATTAAATTCAATCCTGCATCCAGAAGCAAAAAGCCATTGTTGCTCGGAGCCATCGTCACAAGGGTCTCCAATTCAACCGGCATCGACATGTCGGCCCTAACCGTCATGCTGTCACCTGGGCCTGACCGGTCGAAGGGGTCGAAAACATTAATTTGTTCTTAAACAACTCCACACTTAGCAGGGGGAAATCATGACCTCTAGAGCCACGATACGTAACGCATGAAGTTGCGCAAATAGTATGGTGATTCGCCTCGTCGCTGTCAACAGGTTTATCGACCAAATCAGAATGTGCGCGGGAAGACAACACCTCAAAGAGGTATGAAACATTTGGACCACTGCATTTGATTTACTTCGAAAAGATTAGTCGGGAAGATCATTAAGCAATCCGCCGCTTCTTAACCAGATTGACTAATCCAATAGTGGAGTTGTAGTCGGATGACCTTTTTGGTTAACTGGCGAAGCTAGGCGGTCTCTCCCCCACGCAGCCGCCTACCGCGAGTTTAGCGGGTTGCATGCAGATCGGTCTGATCATGCCGTCGCGAGAATAGCGTAGTGGCAGAACGGAAGTGAGGCCGTTATGCTCATCAACATTCCAGCGAGATGCGTTCAGGACTTGATTGGTTCGCGAAAGCGAAGTCCGTGCGAAATGTTTACCCAGATTCTAGCCAAAATGCGCGTCGCGATTGTTGTCGGCCTTTCAGCCTGTTTGGGATGGGCATCTCCGGCCATTGGCCAGAACGCTGCCACAGGAGCTCCAGTGCTGCCATTCCCGGATGACGCGAACGTCGCACCTCCAAAAGCGGGTGTCGCTAATCAAAACGCGCCGACAGTAGTCTTTCGGGATGGCCAACTGACGATTGATGCGCAAAACTCCACCTTGGCCGAGGTGCTGAAACTGGTTGCTGAGACAGGTGGCGCGACCATAGATGTTCCGAAGGGAACAGGCCTCGACCGAATTGTAGACCACGATGGCCCAGGACCTGTTCCAGATGTTTTGGCGCGCTTGCTCAATGGTTCGGGCTATGATTTCATCATCGTGGGCTCGCTGGCGGGGGTGAAAGGCCCGGCACAAGTATTGCTATCGCTGCATCGACCCGATGAGTCTGGAGCTTCGCAACTGCAAGGTCCCAATCCGGTCGCTGTCTCAACCTTCCTTTCGACTCCTCCAGAGGTTGCTTCGGCTCCCGCGCCATTCTCGCCCTTTCCAATCGACCCGGCCAGTTTGCCTCCGAAGGAGAAGCTAACGCCAGACGCTCTCGGTAAGCTGATGAGAGACAGAGCTGAACAGCTACGCGACGAACTCAAAAAACAACAACCGTAGAGATCGTGAACACAAACAGTACCCGGACGATGACAATGACCTTGCACTCGCCTCGATATGAACAACAGTTTGATCGACCATACACTTTGAGAACGCGAGTCGACCGATACACCGATAACTAGTCTATAAGTTCATAAAGTACTTCATAAGCAGTAGCTATAAGATTTAGCGTTCTTGGCTAAGCCACGTGGGTACTTGTAAAGAATGTGCGAAAGACTAAAGTTCGGCCAGCGCCCATCGCTGAAACCCTCCCCGCAGCAACGAGGCGCACCACTAAAACAGGAGGATGAAATGAAAAAGCTCGGATTGGTTTGTTTTCTGGCGTTGGCAGTAGGCCTGCTGGCAGGAAATGCCTTCGCACAGGGTGACAACAGCGTCTATTTCACCACTTACTACTCAAATGCGAACACGACCGGTGCCCCAGATGGAACCGTGCGTATCATCAACGACGGCGACACAGGCGGAAACCTGTGGGCAGCCATCTATGTATTTGACGACAGCCAGGAACTGCAGGAATGCTGCGCGTGCGTAATCACCCCAGACGGTCTGCTCTCGGAATCCGTGGATAAGAACCTCACGGCCAACGCGATCACCGGCAAGAAACCGACACGTGGCGTAATCAAGGTCATTTCGTCTTCAACGAGTGATCCGACCAATACCGTACCGACGGCTGGACTTCGTGAGTGGGCTACGCACATTCAAAAGGCCGCCGGGACCGCCTTTGCGGTCACCGAAACCACCGCGGCAGACTCAAATCTCGTGGCAGCCGAACAAGCGTTACTGCAAAACCTGTGTTACTATGACGCGCTGTTGAGCGGGACTCCTTGCTCCTGCACGCCGGAAGATAACGATTTTTAATCTTTCGACGTAGCTTAGGACGGCTGAAGCGGCTTCGTTGTGAGTTGTTAACCGGCGCCGCAGCGAAAAACAACCCGGACGCAGAGCTTAAAACTCTGCGGCCGGGTCCTCCCCCTTTGATTCATCTGCATTCCGAGAGTGAAGAGAGGAACTTTCAACCATGTCTACTAAAAACGCGCTGATCGCACTTGCAGTGGGAATGGCACTCAGTTCGTTTCCCCTTCTAGCCGTTGGCCAAACAGACGCGAGCGTCGTAGCCGAAATTGCTGGTCACAAGGTAACGACGGACGAGTTAGAGCAAAAGGAAGCTGGCAAATTACTTCAAGCCAAATACAAGTATTACCTCGCCGAGAAAGATGCCCTCGAGCAACTGATTGATGATCAGCTACTGGAGATGCAAGCCAGTAAAGAAGGAGTGACTCTTGACGAGTTATTTAAGCGTCACATTGCTGTGAATGTGCCGGAACCAACCGAGGATCAGCTCCGCTTCTACTACGAAGGTGTGCAAACTGACGAATCCTACGAAACGGCACGAGCCAATATCATTGAAACGGTGCGTCAGCTGCGCACCAAAAAGGCGCGGGACAAGTACGTCGCCGAACTCCGGGGACAGTATAGCGTGGTTGTCGAACTGAACCAACCAAGCGCCCGCGTTGAGGTGGGGACTGCGCCAAGGCTTGGTCCCGAGACTGCTCCAGTTCAAGTCATCGAGTTTGCGGACTACGAGTGCCCCTACTGTCAAAAAGTGAATGCGGACCTCATCCGATTGCGGGAACAGTTTGGCGATAAGGTGTCGCTAGTCTACAAAGACTTTCCCCTCCCAATGCATCCGCTTGCTCCGCGGGCTGCAGAGGCTGCCCACTGTGCCGGCCAGCAAGGCAAATTCTGGGAGTTTCATGATGCTCTATTTCAAAACAAAAGGCTGCAAGTCTCTGATCTGAAACAGGAGGCGCGGGCTTTGAAACTCGATGTCGCACGTTTCGACCAGTGCCTGGATGGTGGAGAACAGATAGCGCCGGTGAAGAATGATGCCAAAGAAGGCCAGCGACTGGGGTTGCAGGGAACGCCGAGCTTTTTTATCAACGGACATTTCATGAGTGGTGCCATTGGATATATGAAGTTGCGGGATACAGTGCTCGAAGAATTAGGGGCTGTCACCAGCGCCAGAAAACAGCACGCTGAGCTCTTGCCGTCGGAGGATTTACAGAAAAAGTAGCGCGTCGGGAGGGCGCACGCTCGCATCTTGCGTGCGCTCCACCACCGTGTTCTTAGTAAAGAAGGTTCGGTTTCAACTGGGGCCTACCACTTAATCCTTGGTCTATTCACGGCTTGCCGCGACCCTAAAGGCTGCGACGCTCATGCAGAAGTCAGCTCCTGACTTCGCCCCTGTTAATGTCGGTTGATAGGTTCCAGGCAACGCGTCCAAGACGTAAACATAAGAGGGGTTATATTTCCATCCCGAGGGAGCCACGCCAGTCGGCAGAGGAGGGACGGAGAAATAGCGAGCGATAATAAAGTCTTTTGTGTCTGTCGTAATACGAGGACCCGCAGCCAGACCCGCGCTCGTTCCGGTTCGCTTGCTTACTTGTGAACCGTTTCCGTCCAGAACCGAAGAGAGAGCCGTACCTGAGATTTCCAAAAAGGCATTGAGGCTGCCTCTGACGTGACCTGACAAATGAAATTTGAGTTCTGTCACTCCTGCATTGCAATTTTCGCAGTACCAGATATCAAGAGACTTGTTCGCACACGAAGCACTTGTTCCCGGAACCTGCTTGTACGTGTTGCCCCCAGCGGGCGCATTGTCTGTAACACTCAGCACCTTGACGCCAGGAGACAAGAGAACCGGCATCGCGATAAGCACACTTCCCCCGGCGGATGGCTGCGGAAGATCCATGTCAGATACCGTACCGGCCCCGCTACTGATCGCGGTGAACTGTTGAACTATGGTTTGAGCAGATAGCTCGATATTTCCCCATAACAGCAAGACGATTAATAATATCTTGTTCATATCCTGCTCCCTCGTGTTTGCGAAATGACATGATTGTTTCTATCGATAAAGGCTGCGATTGTCGCAACGATAAGCTCGGGGAGAGGGAAGGAACGCAGCGAGCCGTATCGTCTTCATGCCGTGCGGGTAAAACAACTTTACTGCTTATTGTCCGCTTGGGGCTTAATTTGGGAACGGTCAGCAGCCAGGATGAAGGGCCCACTGGATGCCTCTGTTATTTTTCCGGTCACACATACAAGCTTGCCTTGGTAGGCGTCAATGACTTCTTGCGCTCCTCCAGCCTGGGATCCGAATGCCACGAAGTAAAATACGGGGCTCGGTTCGGGTTGATCAAGATCGAAGGATACCGGCTTGCCGCGGCCCGCGATGCCATATTTGGAAACTTTGGCGTCTACCACCTTGCCGCACACAACTACTGTTTCGCCGATGTGGTTCTTGGCATCGGAGGCGGTTATGCGAGGCGGGGTCGAACTCTGCGCAAGTACGAGAGGCAACAATCCAGCTATACACAGCGTAATGATTGGAGTCTTCATGATTCTCACTTTCCAGTCCGTGATGCAGCCTGAGCGAGAAGATCGGCCCTAGCGTGGCAACTGACCACCACGAACATGTAAGCTCAGACGCCTTAATCAGTCAATCCTCCGCTGGGCTAATCCGAAAGACTAACTCGTTCGGTTAAGCCAGGTGGGTAATTGAAAGTATGTGGCATTAGCACGTAATTAGAGTGAGCACGAAGCCGGTTCGGAATTAGAAATATCTATACAGATTGTTTCATCCATGCTGGATGTTTTTGTTCTTCCGGCTGGTGGCGTTCAACTGTCGCAACTCTTGACTACTTGGGTGTCGGCGACCGAGGTCGTGTCTCTTCCTCCCCAACCGCTTAGCCGATTCCCTCAATTCGGGGGAGGTCGTTGTGAGACTCGTTCGCGTTTTCGGTTGTATTTTCACGGTCTGTACAATTGCCGGCGCATTTGGGATGGCGCAAGAGCATGTACAGAATTGGCCCTCTATGTCCTCAAGAATAGCTGTGCCTCGCTTGATTCGGGTACGGGGAGCGGTTCTCAAAGTGCCAGGGGAGTCTCTCGCGAATGATATCGAAATAACCTTTGCCTTATACAAAGACGAGAACAGCCAGGATGCGGTTTGGCAAGAAATTCAAACTGTGCAACTGGATTCGACAGGAAGGTTCAGTGCCCTACTGGGAGCAACAATTGAAGGAGGAGTGCCGCTAGAGATTTTCTCGGCGGGTGAGGCGCGCTGGTTGGGCATTCGACCCGATGGGCAGGCGGAGCAACCGAGGATTCTGTTCTTGAGCGTCCCTTATGCACTTAAGGCAGCAGATTCTGAGATGTTGGGAGGCAAGCCGGCGTCAGCTTTTGCCCTCGCCGGCAATCAATTCCCGTTAACGCAGCCAGCCTCCGGGGTCGAAGCAGACTCTGCGAGTCCGCTGCGCGGCTCCCAAACTCTAAACTGGAACTCAGGCGAGTTTCCTCTCACGGCGTGTACATCGGTCACCAGCGATGGAACTGCCAGCGCCAATCAGGTGGCCAAATTCACCGCGGCCTGCAATATTGAAAATTCTGCAATCTTTGAGTCAGGTGGCAACGTCGGTATCGGCAACGCCAGCCCAGCCGGTACCCTTGATGTATCGGGAACAGCCTTCATTCGCGGTTCACTGTCGGCTCTGGGAGGCGCAGTTATGCCCCCGACGGGGACAGCCACACCCGCACAAGCCTTTATCTCCAACCCACTGGAACTCGAGGCATCGCTATACAACACAACCTTGGGGAGAGCGGCCAATTACATCTGGCAGTGGCAGGCGGAGCCCGTGGGCAACGATTCTTCGGCCACTAGTTCAACTCTCAACTTACTGTACGGCGTGACCGGAGACATAACGGAAACCGGGATATCGATCAACAATAACGGGATCATTAGTTTTGCGACGGGGCAAACGTTTCCGGGGACGGGAAGTGGAACGGTCACCAGCGTGGGCACAGGTGCTGGTCTGACCGGGGGACCGATAACCAAGAGCGGCACGATCAGCATTCCCGCGGCCGGTGTAACCAACAGCATGCTAGCCAATTCCTCGGTCACGGTGCAGGCCGGATCGGGATTGTCGGGCGGCGGAACCGTAGCTTTGGGCGGCAGCATCACCTTGACCAATTCCGCTCCGAGTTTGGGAGGTACGGTAACCAGCGTCGGAAGTGGAACAGGCCTTACCGGCGGCCCGATTACGACTAGTGGAACGCTGAGTCTGAACACGGGTTTCACCGACGCGCGTTATTTACAGCTTACTGGAGGCACGTTGACCGGTGGATTGAGTGGGACGACCGGAATGTTTAGCGGCACTGTGTCCGAAGCAGGAGCATTATTGCCACCTACTGGCATGGCAACTGCCAATAAGGGCTTCATCTCGAACCCATTTGATTTGCAGGCCTCATCGTTCAACAGTACGACTTCGTCGGCGGTCGCGCAGGACTTTCGCTGGCAAGCGGAGCCTGTGGGGAGTGACACGGCAAATCCTTCGGGGTCCTTAAATCTGCTGTTTGGTTCGAACGGAGGTACGCCGGCGGAGACAGGCCTTTCCGTTGCGAACAATGGCATGATTACCTTTGCGACGGGGCAAACGTTTCCGGGGACGGGAAGTGGAACGGTCACGAGCGTGGGCACAGGTGCTGGTCTGACCGGGGGACCGATTACCAAGAGCGGCACGATCAGCATTCCAGCCGCCGGTGTAACTAACAGCATGCTAGCCAATTCCTCGGTCACGGTGCAGGCCGGATCGGGATTGTCGGGCGGCGGAACCGTAGCTTTGGGCGGTACCGTCACGTTAGCGAGCAATTTGTCGGGTACAACCGATGGAATCGCCTACTTCTCCAGTCCCACAAATCTGACCTCGACGCCAGCTCTCACCAACGGGCAAATCCTGATCGGGTCGACGGGCACCGCTCCGGTCGTCAGCACACTCACAGCAGGCCAGAACATCACCATTACCAATAACCCAGGGTCCGTCACAATTTCTGCGCAGGGCGGGGGCGCTACGACTTTGCAATTCTTCGCGACGGGTGGCGCACGTACTGGAGGCACTCAAGCGGCCACCAAAAATATTACGAAGCTCTGGGGATTCCTTTTGCCGTATAACGTGACCACTTCGAAGATAACTTACGACGTGACCACCGCGGATAATTCGGCAAACAACTACGATCTTGGCCTCTTCGATGACTCCGGAAACCTAGTGGCCGATATTGGGCCCACTCCAGGAACTACGTTTGCTCCGTCGAAGGCTTTCCAGACGTTAGTCTGGGCTCAAGGCTCCACAAGTCTCGGCCCCGGTCGATATTATCTCGCCTTCACCACGAACTGCCCGAGCACTTGCGCCAAGCTCGGAGCTGCGGCTGACTACGTAAGCTTCGCGATTGACGCTTCGGTGGGAGCGTCTCAGGGCGGAGCTCTGCCCTTGACGATGACACCTCCTGCAGACGCTTGGGGTACAGGAAATCAGCTAACAGTTGTCATCCAATGATGTTTCTAATCAATAAGAATCTGATCAGAACGATGCGTTCGAAGGTTCGCCGGACTGAAAAACAACGCCGACCTTGGAGGCCTCACCCCTTGCGGCAAGCGCCGGCATGGGTCGCAAACTTGAAACTTTGCAGCTACCACCTGTTGTCTTTCTTGAAATCTTCACATCAAAACCCCCAAGACCGTACTGTGGAAATGAGCTGCGCGGATATGGTAAAGCGTCTGGAGGAGCTGAACTGGCGGACGAAAACGCGTTCAGTCCAGAATAATCCTGGTGGATAGGAGATCAAGCTGCATTGGAGAATATAAATATTGGAGAAGCTGCTCTCTGTTGATCCAAATTACAGCTACTTTTCCGCCACGTCGCCGGCTGCTGCGCCCGATCCGTGTCATTCTGCGTGACGGTGACGTCGGCTAAGCCACTTGGGTAATTGTAAGAAACTCGCGAAAGATCAAGAGTTCATCTTAAACGCGCCGGCGGCTGGCCCTCCCCTGCCGCTAGGCGCTCTATAAACGGCTGGGACTACTCCCAGCCGTTTTTTTCTTGCGGGCCTTGGTTTATTGACTTGACTTCGCATGGGAACGCGCTAACCTGCCTCTCGTCAGTGCAGGCCCCATAGCCCCACTGAATCTTTTGGGCTCCGCGACTTCAACAATTGGTGCACGGAGACCTCGAAGGAGGATACGTCGATGAGAAGAATATTGATTCCCTTGAGCGCGTTCGTGCTGATCAGTGTGTCCGCGAGTGCACAGAAAAGCTCAAACTTGCGCGGAAATGACGCTCAACCCGCCACCACCCACCCGGCGGTCGAACCGGGAGCTTGTAGTCCTTGCTTGTGGTATGCGGGGGACTTCGACCCGTCCAATGCCAACTCCAACGGAGACGTGAACATGGATAACACGTCTTACCCAGAGGAAAATCAGATTTGGGTGCCATTTGTTCCAGCACCCGATGGCAATGCTTTGCACAAACACGTCTTGATAAGTGCGGTCACGTTTAACGAGCTCGCGACTACGCCCAACACCGACCCGCCCGCCGACTTCGATGGCATGAGTTATGCCTTCCGGACGGGTGTCTCATCGGGAGACGGCGGAACGTTAGGAAAGCATGGTACCTGTCCGGCGACGATGGTTACGTATACAGGCGTGACTTATAAGGGCTATCACGAATACTCCTTCACGTGCCAATTAGGCGCAAAAGCGGACAAACTCGCCGTGGGAACGATCTACTGGGTCAATGTGACGCCCACGTTTACGGAAACTACCTACGCGTTCTTGGATAACGCCATAGATCTTCCGGAGCCAAACCATCTTGGCTGGGGCGATGACTTCTACAACTCGTTCATCAATGGCGCCTTTTTCGACTTTAACTTTATTCCGGCGACAAGCGTTTCGCCCGGTTTCGAACAATTCTCGGTCGCAATTGCCGGCACTTACGAAGACTAAAACGGTTTCAGATGTTTTGCGACAAGAGCGCAGCGTCGATTCGATTGGGGATGCTCCCAAAGGGCATTCTCTTGAACTATGCCAACCGTTGGCGAGAAGTCCCCATTTTCACTCAGCCCGGGGTTTTTGAGCGCTAATGCCTTCCATGAGAAGGCCGGTCAGAGTCAAGTGGGTTCTTTTGTTTTTTCGTGGGACAAGGTTTTTTCTCCCCCGCCGAGTCGCCACTGTCGCCACCTTCCATCCGCACTCTTCGAGGAGCGATTTTGTTCGCTCGGTGCCAGTTGGGTGTTCTCGTTTCAGCCGGTGCTACCACCTGTGGCGGGGAATGTAACAAATCATCGGCAACCTGCTGCTGCGACAGCTTTTGCTGCAGCGATTGATAGCTGGGCTCGGTCACCACGATCGTCTCGGCAAGGCGGTCCTGCGCACAGCGCCGGTAGGGATGAATAAAGAACTGCACAAACCCGAACCCTAGCTCCAACGCAGCCGCTCCGTAACCCAACGCCCGCTCAACCGCATGCCACAATGTTATGTGTCGATGGGCCAGCGAGACGACCCTGATCTTCAGCAGCCGCTTGCCCGGAGTCCGACCTTTGCCTGCCCACAGAAAAATGCCACAATACAGTACCGGCACAACCACCGTGGCGGCTACACGAATCACTTCGTTGCCTTCGATGTCGATTAGTTGGAGCTTCATGCCCCCATGGGTGATGGGAACCCGAAGCTCCTTCACGACTGGCAAATGATACTCAGTCGGGCCTGAATTCCCCCACATCTGGCGGAGATTTTGCAATCCATTGAATCCAAGCGTCGTTAGCACACTAAGAAGAACAGCCATGAGAAAACAGTCGATCAGGAATGCAACGGCCCGCCGCCAAAACCCAGCGAGTTCCAGTCCGTCAAGCTCGCGCAACAACTCCGTCTCACGCGCCGAAAAAATCTTCATAAATTAGAGTGTAACGTAATGGTTTTCGCTTCTTTCATGGCTGATCGGCTCGCATACGGGATAATCAAAAGGCACCATATAGTGCGTTCCGCATCCCCGATTCCAAAATGTTTAACCTTTCTTCTCAATGGCTTACCCACTTCTAGGCCAACTGACCCAACGACAGTTGGCCGCAGTTCATGCAAATGGAAAACCTTCATATTCAGTAACGTGGGGACGGCTCAGAATTGTCCGATCTCCTTGACCGCCGGTTATGAAGACAATACGCGCCTTCAGCCACAAACGCCTTCGCTGTTGCCAGGCCGATTGCGCTAGTGGTGCCGGTGATGAGTGCGCGATCTTCCTTTCAATCGCCTCATGAGTGAAGGTTCGTAGCTGCCGCGGGTCTGGCAACTTAATCGCTCTGCCTCTGCAAAAACTTCCTCGCGCAGACGGAAACAGCGTCCTCGTAGATGAGGAGTTCCGTCCCTACGGTGATCAATGGGCTTTTCTGGCTAGCGTGAAACGGATGCCCATTTCTGCTGCCGAGGCCGTCGTTATGGAAGCCCCAGCAAAGTGGGGATCTTGTCGGAGTGAGAATCAGCTCTGCGGAAGATGAGGGACAAGATTCTCGGACGTTGCCACCATCCGGCCAGCGAGCAGAGCGTCCGATACCCGGCCCCTTGCCGGTGCAGGTCCTAGTTGTTCGCGGCAACCTCTTTCTACTAACCCAACCTCTGCTAAGCTGTCCCCATGAACCCTGATCTGACGGTCCCTGAACACGAACGTACGTCCACGTCAGCGACGAAAAAAAGCCGCAAAGAGCCAGCCTACCTTTTCTCGGAGAAGCACGTCGCCGAGAAGAGTGAGATCGCCCGACATTTTCTCGACACCCGTAACCGCCTGAACGAAAACGTAAACAAAGCCGATAATTTCCTTGTGAAACGCTTCTACAACCTCGATCACAACACTTACATGGAGGACGCGGTGCCCGCGAAATACAAGGAATTGATGGGGCTGGTAGCGTCCACCTGTTTGCGCTGCGATGATTGCATCGATTATCACATCATACAAAGCTATCGCCTGGGGGTGACGCGCGCCGAGCAGGAAGAAGCGATCAACGTGGCTCTGGTAGTCGGCGGAAGCATAGTGATTCCGTACCTTCGCCGAGCCTATGCACTGCTGACGGAATTGTATCGGTGAAGGAGGGGCCCGAGCTGCTGCCAAGGGAACCAATACCTGTCAAGGCAGCCGGTCCCAGGTGTTGAACGGAACACGGTCGGCAAACGGCGAAGATGTCGAGACCCGCACACCTCCTAGAACGCGTCAATTCCAGTGACGCTGGCCCCGATAATCAGGGTGTGAATATCATGCGTCCCCTCGTAAGTCTTAACCGACTCCAAATTCATCAAGTGCCGCATGATGGGGTAATCGTCGGCCACGCCATTCGCTCCCAGAATGTCGCGCGACATCCGCGCGCACTCGAGCGCCATCCAGACGTTGTTTCTCTTCGCCATCGAGATGTGCTGGTGCTGCACTTTGGCGGCGTCTTTTAATCGGCCGACTTGGAGCACGAGCAGTTGCGCCTTGGTGATCTCGCTGATCATCCAGGCGAGTTTTTCCTGCACGAGCTGATGCGAAGCGATGGGCTGATCGCGGAATTGCTTCCTCAACATCGAATACTGGAGCGCGCAGTCGTAACAGGCCATGGCTGCGCCGACCGCGCCCCACGCGATGCCATACCGTGCCTGGTTGAGGCACATCAGCGGAGACTTCAATCCGCCCGAACCGGGCAATAAATTGGACTCGGGGATATGCACATCCTGCAGTGACAAGCCGGACGTCACGGAAGCGCGTAGCGACCATTTCCCGTGAATATCGTCAGCCTCGAAGCCAGGACGGTCCGTCTCCACCAGAAATCCCCGTACCTTGTTGCCTTCATCTTCCACCTTGGCCCAGATCACTGCTACGTCGGCGATGGTGCCCGAGGTGATCCACATCTTTTCGCCGTTCAGCACATATTCTTTTCCTACTTTGCGGGCGCGGGTCCGCATGCCTCCTGGATTCGATCCGAAATCCGGTTCGGTCAGGCCGAAACAGCCGAGCTTCTCGCCCTTCTGCATCGCGGGCAGCCACGTATTCTTCTGTTCGTCGGTCCCGAAGGTGTAGATCGGATACATTACCAACGCCGACTGCACGCTGACGAACGAACGAACGCCCGAATCGCCGCGCTCGAGTTCCTGTGTAACCAGTCCGTATTCGACGTTGGACATTCCCGCACAGCCATAGCCATTGAGCGACGCGCCGAAGAATCCCAGGTCGGCCATGGGCTTAACCAGTTCGCGAGGAAAGCGGCCGGCGCGGTTGCACTCTTCGATAATGGGCACGAGATTGTCTTCGATGAACCGGCGCGCCGTGACACGCACGAGGCGTTCGTCTTCATTCAATAACGTGTCGAACTCAATGAAATCCACACCACGGAATTTGATGGCCGGCATACTCCCCCACGTAGAGACAGCGAACAGCGAACTGGAAACCATTCAAAGTAGCAGAGCGGAGGGAAGTTCAGCAATGCGGATCCGAGGAAGTGACAAATTGCGCTCATCCGGATGACAATGCTAAGCGTGACCCAATAAGGGAGGGCGACCTATGAGCGAATCTCGTGCGTTGTTGCGCCACACTCTGGCTACGGTTGCCTATCGGGGCGGAAAGGCGATCCGCAACGCTGGGCCGAGTTTTGCAGAACACGGTTCTCCCGAGACCTCGCGCACCCCGGCGAAAATTCTCGCCCACATCGGGGATCTTATGGATTGGGGCCTGTCGATGTCCGAGGGGCGGCGTGAATGGCATGACTCTACTCCCCTCCCGTGGGATCAGGAATGCCAGCGTTTTTTCGCTGCCCTGAAAAAATTTGACGATTACCTGGCGTCGGAAAAGCCGCTGCAAGTTCCCGCCGAAAAATTGTTCCAGGGCCCCATCGCCGACGCACTGACCCATATCGGGCAGCTCGCGATGTTGCGGCGAATGGCCGGCGTCTCAATGAAGGGCGAAAACTATTTTGTGGCGGAAATTATCGTTGGACGGGTCGGCGCCGAGCAGACGCCTCCCCGCAAAGAGTTTGACTAGCAGGATTCCTGTAATTGCGTCCGTCCCCGGATCGCGGCAAAGCTGAACTCTCGGGAGTGAACCGCGTTTGCCGTGTTTTCACCGTTCCCTGGATTACTCTCGGCCATTGAAGTCCCTGCTCTACTTTGCCGATGAGAAGCATGCATGCGTAGCCAAGCTCAAACCCCTTCCATCGAAGCCCCCAGCCCTTGCATAGCGAGACAGCCGATTCTGACCGCTGACGAGAAAGTCGTCGGCTATGAGTTGTTTTTTCGGGAAAGACCGGGACAGGATCGCTTTACTTCCGATGTTGAGAACGCGACTTCGGCGACGATTGATGCGCTCAATATGGTAGGGCTCGATGTTCTCTGCGACGGGCGTCCTGCCTTTATCAATTGTACCCGCCACATGTTGTTGACAAACTATTTTGCTCTGTTGCCGCCCGGTGAGGTGGTGATTGAGATTCAGGAGACCGTTCCCGCGGATGAAAGCGTGAAGCAAGCGTGCGAGGGTCTGAAGCGGGCGGGATATTCGATTGCTCTTGATAACTTTGTACCCAGAGACCCCAGGGAAGCCCTGGTTCCGTTTGCCGACTTCATCAAAGTTGACATTCTGGCGATTTCGCTACGAGAGAGCGCGCGATTAGCGTCTGTTTATGGCAGCGATGGCTGCCGGATGCTGGCGCAAAAAGTGGAGACCCGGGAAAAATTTGTAATGGCTGAAAAGAGCGGCTTTACACTCTTTCAGGGATATTTCTTCCGTCACCCTGAAAACCTGCGGGCCCGGCGAATTCCGGCGAACCAGCTCACCTACGTGCGCCTGCTGAGCGCAATCTCGAAGGCGGAAGTGGATTTTACCGAGATCGAAGACCTCATCAAGCACGAGCCGGCCCTTTGCTACCGATTGCTGCGATACTTGAACTCTCCGGTGCTGGGGTTGCCATCCGACGTCCTGTCGGTCCGGCATGCGTTGAATCTGCTCGGTGAGCGTGAATCGATCCGCTGGATCCGAATGGCGACGACCTTGGTCATGGGTCAGGAAAAATCCTCAGATCTGGTTCTCGCGTCACTGGTGCGCGCCCGTTTTTGTGAACTGATCGCACCACGAATCGAACATGGCAATTCGGATCTGTTTTTGCTCGGCATGCTTTCGCTGATGGATGCGATTCTCTCCGTCCCCATCGGAATTCTCATCGAAGAGTTGTATCTGGATCCTGCGATCAAGGCCCAGCTACTTTGTGCAAAAACGAAAACGGGCACGGAAACTCGGCTCACGCCGGTTTATGAGCTCATGATCGCGCGGGAAGAGGGGGAATGGGAACGTGTAATGCAATTGGGGAAGCAGCTGAAATTATCGCTTTCTTTCGTGGCTCAAACGTCAAATGAAGCCATGCGCTGGGCTCGCGAGGTAACGAATCCAGGCGCCGCTCCGCGGTCCTCCTGATTTCCCAAAAAAAGTCGGCCCCGAAGTTCGAGTGATACTTCGGGGCTGGCGGGTTTAAGTGCGATTAAGAGGTTATTTCGCAACCAGTGCGGGTTCTGTCGGTTGTTAAATCGCCGAGGTTCAGCCCGAGACTTCGGCAACAGCGCGGCCGCAGGTCGGGTCCGCTTCCAGGAAGTATCGAATCTGTTTTTCCAGAATGTATCGCGGCGCGCCTTCAGGCTCCCCACAATGTTGGCAATTCCCCGCTTTTGCGCATCGGGCTTCATCAGACGGAAGAGATTTCCCGGCTGCGAACAGATCGCTGTCCAGGGGATGATCGTGACGAGCGACCGATCCAGCGATTGACCGCGCACGTTCGTGATATTCAGGATTCCCCTTGGGGCCGGCTGCGCTCGATTGCCGAGGACAAAGAGTAACGGCGGAGCCCTTGGTCCCAAGCCCTGAGCTGGGTAAAATAGTGGTAAAGCGGCCTCGACAAGGCGCGCAGGAGATGTGATGGCAACCGGCGAAACCGCAACTGTGAGCGAGAGCACGATTCCACAACTTCCCAACCACAAAGTTAAGATCAAGAAAACGGGCCAGCGTGCCTGCAACGAAAAGAACGACAAGGGTAAGTTTTGCGGCGGACATTTGAAGCGCTGGTTCTACGCCGTCGATGTGCTCGAAAAGGAGTGCGGCTGCGTCGAAAAGGCCTGGGGAGCGAATGCGGAGGTTTATCGCTGTGAATTCTGTCAGACGCTTTACCTGCCGGGCAGTGAAGATCCGCGCGGCATGAATGTTGCCGGACGAGGCCAGCTTTCAGTGTTCGGTCTGACGGTGCCTCCGAAAGAAGAGAAAAAGGAGTAGCGGAGTCGCTGGGTTTACCGGGGTATCATGAAGCTGCCAGGACAAGGGGCTTTCCTGAGAGCTAAGAGCTGCGGCCTGAAAGCTAGACAGCCGGAGGGGTCCGGCTTCTGTGAACGTATCTGAACTGATCTACGACTGGAATGCCCTCTATCCGCAGTCGTTGCATCCGCCGGGTCCAGTGCACCTGACGGACGAAACGCTGCGTGACGGCCTGCAATCTCCATCCGTCCGCGATCCTTCGATTGAACAGAAAATCGAAATCCTGCACCTGATGGAGGCGCTCGGTATCAACACGCTCGATCTCGGTCTCCCGGGTGCGGGCCCGCGCGCGGTTGAGCACGTAACCGCCCTGGCGCACGAGATCGTCGCAAACAAGATGAGGATTACGGCGTACTGCGCGGCGCGTACGCACGAAAACGACATTCGTCCCATCGCCGAAATCGTCCAGAAAACCGGCCTGCCGATCGAGGTCGCGGCATTTCTTGGAACCAGCCCGATTCGCCGCTACACCGAGGGATGGAACGGCGACTTTCTTCTTCAAACTACCGAAAGGGCCGTCAAATACGCTGTTTCGCTCGGCCTCGAAGTGATGTACACGACGGAAGACACCACGCGATGCGACCCGGAGACGGTGAAAAAACTGAACTCGGCGGCCATCAACTGTGGGGCGCGCGCCCTGGTGCTGTGCGACACCGCTGGACACGCCACGCCCATGGGAACTGTTGCGCTCGTCAAGTTTGTGCTCGAACAGGTAGTGAAACCTTCGGGACAAAAGATTAGAGTCGACTGGCACGGGCACTGCGACCGCGGGTTGGCAATTGCGAATGCAATGGCGGCTCTCGTGGCTGGAGCGAATTGCGTGCATGCGACCGCGCTCGGAATCGGTGAGCGCGTCGGCAACACGCAGATGGATCAGATGCTGGTCAACCTGAAGCTCATGGGCATTGCGCCCTGGGATCGGCAGGATCTGACACAACTGAAACGCTACTGCGAGGCGGTCTCGGTCGCCACGGGCGTTCCGATTCCGGCGAATTATCCGGTGGTTGGCGAGGACGCGTTCCGCACCACGACTGGCGTTCACGCCGCTGCTGTCATCAAGGCGTATAAGAAAAAAGATGTCGAACTGGCAAACTCCGTTTATTCAGGAGTGCCTTCGCACTATTTTGGCCTGGAACAGATCATCGACATCGGCCCCATGAGCGGAAAATCAAACGTCCTCTTCTGGCTGGAGCATCGCGGCCTTCCCTCGAATGACGAAGTCGTCGAGCGCATCTACCGATGCGCCAAGTCGAGCGACCACACCCTGAGCGAAGCAGAAATCATGGAATGCATGCAGGCCCCACGCTGAAGTTTCGGTGGAGACGGAGCTTGCCCCATCCTAATCCGCCACCACTGCCTCTTTCCGCGCGGACTTCAGTACGGCTAGGCCTTTGTCCAGATCGGCGATCAGGTCATCCACATTCTCTAGGCCGACTGACAGGCGAATCATCTGCTCCGTCACGCCCATCTGTTTGCGCAGCTCGGGACTAATCATGGCGTGCGACGTGAGCACGGGAATCGTGACCAGCGAATCAACTCCGCCGAGGCTTGGAGCCAGCGTAAAAAGATTTAGCGCTTCGGCCACATGACACGCGTCGGCGCCGCTGCCTTCTACTTCGAAGCTTACGACGGCGCCCGCGCCCGACATTTGTTTCTTTGCGATGGCATGGTCCGGATGGCCTGTCAGCATCGCATAATGCACTCTTGTCACTTTGGAATGCCGGCTGAGGAACTCAGCAATCTTCAACGCGCTTTCATTTTGGCGTTCGACGCGCACCGCCAGCGTCTTGATCCCGCGCAGCAGCAGAAACGCCGCGTGCGGATCGATGCAGCAGCCGAGCGTGGTGCGCGTGGAATGGATCAGTTCGACCAAATCGCTTCGTCCAGTTGCAATACCGCAGATCAGGTCAGAATGTCCGCCAAAATATTTTGTGCCGGAATGCAGCACCAGATCGATGCCCCACTCCGCCGGACGGCAATTAATCGGCGTAGAAAATGTCGAATCAATCGTCGAGACTACGCCGTGCTTGCGCGCCAGCGCGGCAATCTTCTCCAGATCGACGACTCGAACCGTCGGATTCGTGGGTGACTCGATGTGCAGGATTTTTGTGTTCGGCCGGATCGCCCGCTCATGCTGCTCGATGTCGTTTGTGTCAACGAACGTTGTTTCGATCCCGAGCTTCGGCAGCCATTGCGAAAGAAACTTGGTGACTCCGCCATAAATATCGCGCTGCGCCACGATGTGATCGCCAGCCTTCGCGAGCGAAAGAAACGAAGTGGTGATCGCGGCCATCCCCGAAGAGAAAAGCAAGGCGGCGTCCGTGCCTTCGAGTTCAGCGATGGCCTTTTCGGCGACGGTGCTGGTTGGATTGCCATAGCGCGTGTAGAAGCTGTCCGTTGGGGTGACGCGCAGTTGCTCCTGCATGTCGGTGACTTCAAACGTCGAAGTCTGATAGATCGGGGTGGAGAGCGGACCGTTTTTTTTGGAAAGGTCGGTGCCGCTGCGGACGACCTCGGTTTCCTGGCGGAATTTATGGTTTTTCATATTGCCGAGCCGAGATCCGTTCGGAATAAGGACTTACCTCAGAGTTTCGAGGGTATTGGGCTGATACTTGTGGTGGTACCCCCCTCCCCCATTCCGGCATATTAGAATCATTGGGTTAGGGAGTAAACGTCTCCAAAGTATTCATACAAAAAGAGTTATAGGTAAAGTCTTGACAAAAAAGGAGTTAGAATTGGGTCCGCGACCAGATTTACTTTATTATCAGTTACTTGCGAGCTAGAAGCATGGCAAAGTCTTGATTTAAAAACAGTTATCTAAAATGCTCCCACTCTACGGCTAACTTCCATTATAGTCCACCCTGTCAACTGCGAATCGCCGCTGCGTCCAGCGCGGGCACGGGCGCGAGCCAGCCTGCAGATCGGGAATGCCGTCCCTTCACCAGTTTGTCGAATTCATGCTGCAGGGCGCGGGTTACAGGGCCAGCCTTACCGTCGCCGATGACACGAAAGTCAATTTCGCGCAGCGCAATCACTTCCGCCGCCGTGCCGCACACAAAAACTTCGTCGGCGATATAGAGTTGATCGCGCGAGATGGGTTCTTCAACTACGGAGTAGCCCAAATCGCGCGCCAGTGTGATCAGACTGTCGCGAGTAATGCCCTCGAGAATCCCGGCTCGCGGGGTAGTGCAGATGATCTTGTTGCGGACGGTAAATAGATTCTCGCCCGTGCATTCAGCCACGTAGCCATCCGGTCCGAGCATGATCGCCTCATCGAATCCGGCGCGATGTGACTCTGTCTTCGCCAGAATCGAGCTCACATAATTTCCCGAGACCTTAGCCTTGGTCATCATGATGTTCGGATGCAGGCGGGTGAACGAGGCAATATTGGCGCGGATGCCGCGCTCTTTCGCCTCGGCGCCGAGAAAGTTCTTCCACTCCCATACGGCGACGACGAAGCGCGGCTGGCCGGACTCGACGGTCATCATCATAGCGCCGTCAAGGTAAATCATCGGACGGATATAGCAGGCAGAAAATTCGTTTGCCGCAATCGTCTGGTTGATGGCAGTCTTCACTTGATCAGCGTCTACAGGCAACTCGCGAAAGCCCACGATGTGCGCGGAATCGAGCAGACGTTCCACGTGTTCATTCATTCGGAACACGGCCGGCCCCTTGTCGGTGGAGTAGCAGCGAATGCCCTCAAACACGCTGAAGCCGAATTGCATTCCGGCACTCAGAAACGGGACCACCCCTTCGCTGGCGGGCCTCAAAGAATTATCGATCCATATGTAAGGAGCGGAAGGCATAGAGTCCTTGGTGAATCTGGAATGTCTTAAGATTACCTGCGCCCGCCAGGCGCGGCAAGCGACGTTTCTACGCGCAGGATTCGTTGAAGCGAATGATCCGCGACATGGGCGCAAGCAAACTTTATAATGACGAACCTGTGGAGACCGGACTCAAGGATCGTGTAGCGATCGTCGCCGCGTCCAGCCAGGGAATTGGGCGAGCCACGGCAGAAGCGTTTGCCGCCGAAGGCTGTCGTCTCGCTATCTGCGCGCGCAACCGGGAAAGGCTGAACGCGGTTGCCGGGATAATTCGCAGCCAGTATCCCAGCGAAGTGCTGGCCGAACCCCTCGACGTTACCGACGCGGCCGGGGTTCGCGACTTCGTGAATGCCGTTGTCCAGAAATTCGGTGGCGTCGATATCTGCGTCACCAACGCCGGTGGGCCTCCTGCCAAAGGATTTCTGGCGACCACGATCGATGAGTGGAAGCGCGCCGTCGAAGCGAATTTTCTGAGCGCGGTCTACTTCGCGCACGCGGTCATTCCTCACATGCAGAAGAAAAAATGGGGACGCATCATCACGATCACCTCAATTACCACCAAGCAGCCGGTGGCCGATCTCGTCTATTCGAATGCTGCGCGTGCGGCGGTCGTAGGGCTGGTGAAGAGTCTCGCCAACGAATTTGGCAAAGACGGTATCCTCGTCAACAACGTCGGTCCAGGATTCACCGCGACGGACCGCCTGAAGGAACTCGCGCACGCCCGCTCCGCCGGACTGGGCCAGACCGAGAAAGAAATATTCGAAGCCTGGGCCGCCGAGACCGCTCTGAAGCGCCTGGGGGAACCGCGAGAACTTGCCGATACCATCGTCTGGCTGGCCAGCGAGCGAGCTTCCTACATCACCGGACAAACCATCCTCGTGGATGGCGGCCTGTATAAAGGCTTGTAAAATGTTTCCCAGGATCTTTTTATGAAAAAGACAAAGCCGAAAGTTAGTGTCCGCAAAAACGCCGCGCAAAAGAAATCCGTGTCCAGGAAAACGAAAATGTCGCGATCGGCAAATAAGATCGCTCTAAAGGCCACTCTCCCGAAAGGCAAGGCGAAAGCCGAGTTACGGCATATCCCGTGGAGTTCGGTCGCGGTGGAAGAGCTGAATCCCTTACTCGGACGGCATTTCGTCGTTGGACAAAATGTAATGTTGGCTCGCGTTCTGCTGAAAAAGGGATGTCTCGTACCCGAACACAGCCACCACAATGAGCAAATCACCTACATCCTCTCAGGCGCGTTGAAATTTGGCATCGACGGCAAAGAGATCATAATCAATGCGGGCGAGGTACTGACGATTCCGCCCAATATGCCGCACTGGGCGGAGGCGCTCGTAGATACGGTTGATCTCGACATCTTCAGTCCGCCCCGCGCCGACTGGATCAACAAGACCGATGCCTACCTGCGGTGAGCTGAGAAATCAGCCGCAGAGGGCGCGGAGATCGTGGGGATTCCGGAAAAAAGCAAAGAACCTCTGCGTATTCTGCGATTTCTACGGCTGGCACTTATGATGGAGAGGTCTCTCATTGTAGGATCGTGATCAGGTTAAGTGTCGATCGCTCAAAATACGGCAACCGCGGCAAGACTTCGCTGCATTTCTTGCGGAGCCACTCCTGATTCCGCCAGCGAGGATTTCCGCTGCACCGCCTGTCGGGACCTGCTGGAATTTTTCTTTCCCGGATGGTCCGCCGGTTCGCCGGCCTTCGATTCAGGGATGCTGAAGGCTCTGTGGCTCAGCCGTCGCACCTCGCGCCATGCGCTCGACCAGAGCGGAGTCTGGCGGTTTCGGGAACTGCTTCCGCACATCGCCGAAGAGCATGCCATCACTCTGCGCGAGGGCAACACACCGCTGTATAGCTTGCCGCGATGCGCACGCGCGGCCGGTGTCGAGAATCTTCTAGCCAAGCATCAGGGCATGAATCCGACAGCTTCGTTCAAAGATACGGGCATGACGTTCGCCGCTTCTTCGGCACACCAGGGCAAATTCAAGTGGGTGGCGTGCGCTTCCACCGGCAACACGTCCGCCTCCATGGCTGCTTATGCCGCGCGCGGGAGGATGCATAGCCTGGTGCTTATCCCGGACGGAAAAATCTCGTGGGGCAAGCTCTCGCAATCGCTTGATTACGGAGCGCTAACCTGCCAGCTCAGGACCGATTTCGATGGATGCGTTCACATCCTTAACGAGCTGGTGCGGCAGAAGCCGATTTACCTGCTGAATTCGGTGAATCCTTATCGCATCGAGGGCCAAAAAACCGCCGCCATCGAACTCATGGAGCAACTTGGGTGGGAATCGCCCGACCACATCATCGTTCCCGGAGGCAATCTCGGCAACAGTTCCGCAATCGGCAAGGCGTTGCTAGAAATGCGTGAGCTCAAGTTAATCTCGCGCCTGCCCAGGCTCTCCATCATTCAGGCAAAGGGAGCCAATCCGTTCTATCGGAGCGTGCATGAGTTTGGTGGGGTGAAGATCGAATCCATGATCGCCGACACGCTCGCGACCGCCATACGAATCGGTAATCCCGCATCGTGGAAAAAAGCACTGCGAGTGCTTCGCGCAACCGGCGGCGAGGTTGAACAGGTTACTGAAGTCGAAACCGCCACGGCCAAAGCGGAAATTGGCTCCGATGGTGTCGGCTGCGAACCAGCGTCTGCCGTGACGCTGGCCGGACTCAAGAAGCTGCGCGGAAGGGGATTCGTCAAGCCGGGCGAATCTGTGGTTCTTATTCTGACTGGCCATCTGCTCAAAGATCCGGATTTCACAATCAGGTTCCACCGTGGCGATTTATTTGAGGGAGCTGCGAACGAGGCCGAGGGACCTGAGACGAAATTACTGCAGCGAGCTCCGATCGTGCTTGATGCAAATTTGAGTGCCGTCATTGCGGCGCTCGCCGCCGCCGAGAGAAATTCGTAGCAGTTCGCCGCAAACTCGTGTATAAAACACAGTTCCGCTGTCAAAGCGGATGTTGAGGTATCTGCTTCGACCAGAACTGGCTAAAGTCTTCTTTTTCTGTTGTTTGGGCCAGTTTCAGCCGCCAACCGAGTTTTCAATTGCCAGGGGAGTGGCGGCTTATTGAGAGCTGAGAGCGGTTTTTAATCTATGCCTTCACGTCCGACATCGCAGGACCGTTCGTTGCGCTTGGCGCTGCCAGCTACATCGGCTAACCTGGGCCCAGCTTTTGATGCCGCCGCCCTGGCTCTCGATTTCCATCTCCGCCTGCGCGCCGAGCGAGCGCCCGACTTCTTTGTCACCGCCGAAGGGCGCGACGCGCACATCTGCAGCCGCATGGAGAATCACCTCATTGTGACCACCTATTGCGAGGTGCTGGAATCGGAGAACCGCAAGATCGCACCCCTCCGTATTCACATCGAAAACGAAATTCCCATCGGCCGCGGTTGCGGATCGTCGGCCGCCGCCCGCCTTGCCGGGATCGCGCTGGCGGTACATTTTGGACATCTGCGCTGGAAAAATGACCGTATCGTCGGTGAGGCTTCCATGCGGGAGCACCATCCTGACAACGCCTCTGCCTGCTGGATGGGCGCGCTCACGGTAGCCCGAATGGCGAATCAGGTGCAAGCGCAGGTAGTCGAAGTGAAGCCGAAAGGGAAGTGGCCGCTGTTGCTGGCCGTTCCCGATCCGGTACTTTCGACGGAGCAAGCCCGCCGCGTGCTGCCCTTTCAATACTCGCGCGCCGACGCCGTCACCAACATTCAGAACTCGATGCTGCTGCTCGCGGCCTTCACGCAGGACCGTCCCGACCTTCTATCGTCGGCTCTCGAAGATCGTATTCACCAGCCGTATCGCGCGCCGCTCTGTCCGCTTCTTCCTGCGCTCAAGGAACTGACGGGAGATTCTGGCATTCTGGGCGCCGCGCTCAGCGGAGCTGGGCCGTCGGTGCTGGTCTTCCTCGATCCGAAAGTTCCAAGCAAAAGAGCCAAGCAGAGAATCGCCGCCCACCTCACCAAGCGCCGGCTGGTCGCGGAGCTGATTCCAACCGAGATCGCCCAACACGGCGGATGCGATGGCGCGGACTGGCGCAAGCATCATCCCGCGGCAAAGAAGTAGTTTTCTACCTGCTGGCGGGAGGCACAATGCCGTTCATGCGCAGATAGATCACCATCTGCCCGTAGTGGTCGAACCCGTGCCAGGCGAAAACCGTAGCCATGCCCGCCCGTGTGCCCTTCTCCTTGCCGAAAGGAACGGTAATAGGTTCAAGAGCATTCGCCTCAGTTATGGTTGCGACCGCTTTGTGCGCATAGGTGTAGGAGTCTTTCAGAAACTTCAGAATGTCGGCTTTTGATTTCAAATTGGCAGGACCATTTTCTTGGTTGGGATCGACGGGAGATTTTTCTCCGAGAATCGAAGCCCCGACTATGTAGTTGACGGCGGCGACGTGTTCGACCTGCTGGGCAAAGGTACGCACACCCTTGAACTCGCCACCGGTGGGCGCGAAGCTGTATTTGTCTTCGGGCATCGCTTCCGCTGCCGGAACAAGTTCGCTCTCAATGGTCTTGACTCCGCCGTCCAGCACCTGACTGATGGTTTTCTTTTCTTGCTTGGCTTGCGCCAGTCCGAGACTGCACAGGATCAACAACGTTCCCAGGATTGCACTGATTGTTTTCATCTACCCTCCCGATAAAGTGAACTGCCGCGCCATTCTTTCATCATTTGCACATCTGCGCCAGTTCGCAGGACTGGGAACGGCGGCGGCTAACGATTAACGCTCAGCGACCACCGACGGCTCCCCAAAGGGCCACTCACCGCGCCGCCACGCCCGCACACAATAGATCAGAATCCCCAGGACGAGAATGACCGCCGCATAGCGAACTTCACGCAGAAAGTTTCGCCGGGAGACGAGGATAAAGACGAAACTTGCGGCCGCGATCAACGCCGGCAGTGGATAAAGCCACATGCGAAAAGGCCGCGGCATCTCTGGACGTCGAATCCGCAGCACGATCACACCGATGCTCTGCACCAGAAATTGCAGCACAATGCGGATCACAATCAGAGAGGCAATCAGGTCGGCGAGCCGCAGGAAACAAAACAGCGCCGCCACTCCAGCCAGCGCCAGCAGGGAAACATAAGGAATCTTATACACCGGATGCACTCTGGCAAACGAAGGAAAATAGCTTCCATCGAGTGCCGCGGCGTACGGCACTCGCGAATAGCCGAGCGTCAGCGAGAATACCGAAGCGAATGCGGTCCACATCACGAGCGCAGTAATTACTCTGGCCGCGCCCTGCCCATACACCCGCTGCATCATCGTCGAAACCACATACAGCTTGCTGTTCGCGGCTCCCGACTGAGCCAGTTCCCGCCATGGGATGACACCCAGAATGCTGACGTTCATGACGATATAAAGCAACGCGACCGCGAGAATCGACAGAAAGAGCGCTCGCGGAATATTTCTCTCCGGATCCTTGACCTCATCCCCGAGGAAGCAAACGTTGTAGTATCCGCCAATGTCATAAGCGGCGATCAGCATCGCCCCGCCCAGTCCATGAAAAAAGTCGATCGAGAATGAAAACGCCCCCGGAGGCAAATCGAATGCCTGATGGGCATTGAAATGGGTAAGCCCGGTAACAATGATCCATCCAATGGTTCCCATCACGCCCAGCCAGAGGAAGTTGGTGAGCCGCGAAATGGCCGTGATCCGCCGGTAAAGCAGGAGAGCTGTAAGTGCGCAGACGCCAATTGCCACCAGCGTGGCCGGCATCGCCACCCAGGTCAACTGTAGAGTTCCGATCAGCGGGAGATTAAGGCTGCCGGTGCGTGTGGACCAGACGCGTTCCAGACCTGGCCAGAAAAAGGCCGCGTATTGCGAAAGTCCGATGGCGCCCGACGCAATCGATAGCGGAGCGCTGAAAGATAGTTGCCAGATAAAGAGAAAGGAGATGAGTCTTCCCAGCTTCCGCGGCCCATAAATCTCTTTCAAATATCGATACGACCCGCCCGATCCCGGCATGGCCGCGCCGAGTTCGGCCCACACCAGACCATCGCAGATGGCGAGCAGCGCACCCAACACCCATCCCAGCATCGCCTGCGGACCGCCCATCGCGGTGATGATCAGGGGAATCGTAATGAACGGTCCCACGCCGATCATATCGATCATGTTCAGAGCAGTGGCGGAGCCAAGGCCGATGCCGCGGACGAGGGGAGTACCGGCAGACGCGGCGGGTTCGGGACTGTCGGCAGTCTGCATGGATGATTTGCGCTGTCCGCAACACGCCGTTCGCGACTACTGGTGCCAACAAACAAGACCGAGAATAGCAAACGAACAACGGCTAAGGACGAGTTTCTGACGAAAGGTGCAGCTATCGATTCGCGATCAAATTCACAAACAAACGGACTGCTCCCGGCACCCCTGCGGGTAGTTGGCGGAAGAAGGCGTAGCCGGTGTAGATGTATGTTCCTCTGCCGTAGTGGGCCACCAGCAGTCCACCTTTATGTTCAGATTCGCCGGGATCATGCGATTCGAGCAGCGGAGTGAATTTCGGATCCCATTGGGTCATGAAATAGAGACCGCGCTCCTGCACCCAGCCGTCGAAATCTTTCTGCGTAATTTCGTTGGGAAAGTGGAAAATCGGATTCCCCGGATCGAGAATCGTAACGGGGGCCTCTTCGACGGAAACTCGCGCCCGGCCGAGCGTCGCCGGGTAAGGTGTGTATTTGCCGGAATTGAAATCGATCGGCACCCCGAAGGATCCCATTGTGTTGTATTGCACGACCAAGCGGCCACCGTTTTCGACGAAATCGAGCAGGCGCTTGTTGTTGTCAGTCACGCCTCTCTGGGTATCATAAGCGCGGATTCCGAGCACAATGGTCTGGTACTTGCTCAGATCTTCGCTGGCCAACTTGTCGGCCGGAACCATGGTCACATTCATTCCGAGCTGCTCGAGCACCGTTGGAATGTCGTCGCCCGCGCCCATGATGTATCCAAGTTTCAGGTCTTTGGGGACCTTCACATCCACGATTGACACGTGTTGGACGGCGGGCTGGTAGTAATAAAAGGTGCCGAGATCTTCGCGCGTGACGACTGCATAGCCCTCGCTGTAGGACTTTTTCGCGCCCGTGAGTTCCGCTCGAATATGAGTCTGGCTTTCTTTTAACTCGGAAGGGAAGACCTGGAATGAGGCATCTTTCGACTCATCTTTGGGAATCTCAATCGATTGATGCGGGGGCTCCGCGCGCCATCCCTTCGGCACATTCAAGGCAATCTGTGCCTCGGAGCCAGTGCTTTGGTCGCGCGCCGCAGTCTTTACGCTCGTGCTGCCGCGCTTGTCTGAGGGGATGACTGAGCTCGAGGGTGACAAGGCAATGGAGAATTCCGGGCCAATCGCCAATGGGTGCTCGCCCTCGGTTCCGTCAGCCTGTTTGAAGCGCACCATCACTGGAACCTCAATTGAGCCGGCGAGGCCTTGATATTGATATTCCACCCGCACGTGAAATGGCGGTGGCGGGAAGGGGAGCGTCTGGTACTGCGGTTCGTCAATCGTGTTGAGCGCGTCGCGCTCGGGATCGTGACGATGCCAGTAGGGCCGAGTGTAGCCGGCCTTGTCGCATGGCGTCATGCGGAAATGGAACCAAGCCGTCGAAAGTTTGTCCCGCGACATTCCTCCTTGCGCGTTCTGTTGGCAACCTGGAGCGTCCAGGATCAACTTTGCCGAGACCACGGTCCCGCCTTTGGCAAAGGCTGAGGACTTCACGGCGACGCCCTCTCCGGGGACGGCCATCGCGGCTGATTCGGGAGAAGACGCCGTTGGGCCGTCGTAACTTGCGGTCAACGCGACTCCCAGCGCGATGTTCGCTGCCTGCTGGAACTGACGGCTCTTCGTTTCAAGTTCGATTGTCAGCAACTTTTTCGCATCATCCGACAACGATGATCGCTGAACGCGTTGCAGCAGATCGTCCACCGACTTTAGTCCGCTCAGGAGAGCCATCGCGCTTTTTGCTGAGTCGCTATCGGCGTTACGCTCGGCTTCGGCAATCTGCTGCTGGATCCGAGAAAGTTCTTCGTGCAGCCACGGAACCTTTTTTTCTTCGTCTCCGAGCCGCGATGCCAGTCCCGGAAGCGTGGTATCGATGCCATCGAAGAAGCCCTGCTCGTGGCTGTCTTTGTCTTTCGGAGATTCAATGACCGAATCGACCAGCTTGTAATAGGCGAAGCGATCGCCTTTGGGAACTGAGACACCGCCCAGGGCTTGCGATTCCTGATGGCGCAATCCCTCGATGGCAAACTGCACGTACGATTCGCCCAGAAGAGGATCTTCTTTTCCGGTGTTCAGCTTGACCGTGTAATTGGCTGGTTCACAGGTCGAAGCGCCGAAGCCGCACACATTTCCGATGTACAGCTTCTTCGGCTGCCAGGGTTGCAATCCTTCTTTAATCTGATCGGGGAATCGATTGGGGTCGGCGGCGGCTCGAAATGCTTCGCGGGTGAGGATTGCTGAGGCCTGGTGATGGCCGTGGCCGTCACGGTCTGTGCCCGAGAAGCGGGCGATGAGCACATCCGGACGAAACGTGCGGACCACGCGCACGATATCGGCGAGTGCGATGTCATGCCCTTGCCATTTCTGGAAAGTTTCTTCGGAAGTTTTCGAATACCCGAAATCGGCAACTCGCGAGAACCTTTGCTCTACGCCGTAATAGCGGTCGGCGGCCAACACCTCCAGAGTTCGCACTACACCGAGTACATCGAAGAGATTGCTGCCCAGTTTGTTCTGTCCGCCTTCGCCACGGTTCAGAGTCATCAGCAAAGTAGAGACGCCTTTTCCGCGGGCTTCGAGGGTTAACATGCCACCGTCTTCATCATCGGGATGCGCGTCGGTCTGCATCAGACGGCCCGTGGTCTGCAGGCGCCGCAGCATGAGTTGCAGTCCGGCAGAGCCAGTTTCCTGGGGAAGCGGTTCGTAAAAGTGATCGACGGCAGGGCGGGCGGCTGGGTCAGCCTTGGTGCCGACCGGACGATCTTCCGGGTGTTGCGCCGCGGCCAGCCCCGCTAAGGATGGCGCCAGCAGGACCAGCAGCATGGCCGTGGCCAGCCGTATGCGCACGAACCCCACCCCAGACTTCTCTAAGTCGGAAAACATACCCATCTGATGGATTTTACTCAAAGAAGGGAGCAAACATACTCGACCCGCTCTTACTTCGCCAACCCCTCCGCGACCTCGAACTTTTTCTGGCATGCCTGGGCCGTTTGCACAATCTGGCGAAACTCGGCATCCCCGCGCAAACTCGCCAGCAACGGATCCGATTGCAACGCTTGGTGGGCGCAATAATTTCCTGCCACTGCCTGCCGCAAGAAGGCGTAGGCAATCTCTTTTTCGCCGCAAGCCGCTAGTAACGTGCCCTCGTGATACTTCACCTCGGGATTCTGCTTGGCTAATAATTCACTTTCTTCCTGCTCCGCCAGACGGTGAATATTCTCCGGAGGCTGCTTGTCCAGGCAAGCCTCCACCAGATCCCGCATCCACATGGGATTGTTCGTCATCTGAGGCGCCGCTTGCTGAGCTTCCTTCATCTTGCCCTCGCGCATGAGCAGAGAAACTCGCAACGCATTCGACCATTCCGAGCCCGCATCAAGGTTCAGAAATTGCATGGCGCGCCCCGATTTTCCGACCTCGGCAAAAGCCAGCGCGCAGCTACGCCAGTTGAAATTTCCCGCTGCCCCGATGACCAAGGCCTTATCGCACTCGTTCTGCGCGTCATTCAGCATGCCCGCGTAGCGCAGCACATAAGCCAGGGAAAAATGGGCAAAGGCCGAATCCGGACGTTTCTGCACCAGCGCCTTCGCGTCATCGTAGGCCCGGTCGAGGTTTCCGCCCTCCGCCTCATTCGCGGCCAGCATTCCCGCCGCGCTCACGCGTCCCGGCTCTACCGCGAGCGCTTGCTTATACGCCTGGTTCGACCGCTGATATCCTGCCTCTCCTCCATCGGAGTAAATCGCATCGAAATAATAGCGCCGTCCCAGCACCTCCCACGCCGGCGCATAATTCGGATCGAGAGTCACCACCTGCTGTAAGATCGCGATGGCGTCCTTATTGGGTTGACCCTCGTGCGGAAGCTCCAGGGTTCTCAAGTACGCATCGTAGGCATCGCGATTCGCGGGAGCACTGGCCGTTTCTATCGCTTTGCGGTTGATGCCCAAGGCTGGAACCAGGTCCAGCCTCACTTGTTTTGCCATTTGCGTCCGCAAAGAGATCAGGTTATCGGAAGGCGCGGTCAGGGAGCCCGTCCAAATCACCTTGTTGTTCTTCACGTCGACGGCCTCGAGCGTCACCATTACCGTTTTGTTCTGGCGCAGAAAATGTCCCACGACCACGGTGCTTACGCCCAATTCGCGCCCGGCCTTTGCCGGATCTGCTTCCGCGTTGCCATATTTTTGGGTTGACGCCGAGGGGCGAATCTCCAGAGAATGCGCATACGTCAGCGCATTCGCAACCTCATCCGCCAGCGCGAAACGTAAGTACTCGCTCTCGGGATCGTTGGTAATGTTTTGCAGCGGCAGCACCGCGATCGTGCGGTTACCGGTTTTCAGCGGCGATCCTTTATGCCGGAACCACCATATCCCCGCCGCTGCGAAGATCGTGAACAGTAGAGCGGCGAGGCCCGCAATGATCCACAATTGCTTCGAGCCTGACCTCTGAAACGTGCTCGTAACTACGTGCAGACCGGTGGGCCGCCTGAATCCGCTGCGTGAGTTTGCCTCCGTTCCGGGCTTTAACCTTGCCTTCAGCCGCAGCAGATCGGCCTTCATTTCGGACGCGTTCTTGTAGCGCTGATAACGATCCTTTTCCATGGCCTTGCCGATGATGGCCTCGAGTTCGGGCGGAACTTCGGGGTTCAGCGATCGCGGCGACGCGGGCTTCGAGTTCATCACGGCATGGAGCGTCATCACCACATTGGTACCGGTGAAGGGCTTCTTGCCGGTTGCCATTTCGAAAAGAACGACGCCAAACGAAAAGATGTCGCTACGTACATCGAGATCTTCCGATCGGGCCTGCTCGGGCGACATGTAAACCGCCGTCCCGGGAATCACGCCGACCTGCGTCAGCGAATCCTCGAGCGAGGAATCCGTGGTCGTGCCCACGCTGCCGTCCTTTGACAGTTTAGCCAGCCCGAAGTCCAGGATTTTGATCTGTCCGTCGGGGGTGAGAAAAATATTCGCAGGCTTGATGTCACGATGGACGATGCCTTTGGCATGTGACGCGGAGAGCGCATCGGCAACCTGCAGCGCAATTTCCAGAAGGTCCCCCATGTCGAGGGGTTTGCCATGGATGCGCTGCTTGAGGCTTTCGCCTTCGAGCTTCTCCATGACGATGAACGGGTGGCCGTTGTTATCGTCAATGTCGTGGATGGTGCAGATGTTGGCGTGGTTGAGCTGCGATGCCGCCCTCGCCTCCCTGGTAAAGCGCTCGAGCGAGCGTTGATCCCTTGCCAGGTGTTCGGGAATAAACTTCAGGGCGACATGGCGGCCGAGGCGAAGGTCTTCCGCCTCATAAACGACGCCCATTCCGCCGCCGCCGAGCTTCGACAGCACGCGGTAGTGGGATACGGTTTGCCCAACAAGCTCCATAAAAGTGTTGCCCGGGCCCGATAACCTTTAAAGGCGTAATGGTAGAGCGTCATCGCGGCGGGGTCAACCGAGATTGGCACGCCAGTATTGAGTAGGAGCTTTGGAGGGCAAAAAAAGCTCTCAGATCTCAGTTGAGATCAAACTGGCGATGTGGTTGAGATCTGAGAGCTAAGAGCCGAGACCTGAGATTCCCTATCAGTTTTCCTGCGGTTTCATCCTTCCGGTGCGTACGTAGCGGTCATGCCATCCCAGGCTCTCGTGGAGCAAGTGCGGAGTGTGCTTGCCGAACGATAGGCGCTCGGCGCGATCCTGGTAGTCGCGCAGCAGGGAACGATAGTCCGGGTGGGAACATTTCTCGATGATGAGCTTGGCCCTTTGCCGCGGCGACAGGCCTCGCAGATCAGCGAGGCCCTGGTCGGTGACGATGACATCCACATCGTGCTCAGTATGGTCGACGTGTGACACCATAGGCACGATCGTCGTGATCGCGCCCTTTTGCGCCATTGAGGGAGCCATAAAGATCGCCAGGTAGCCATTGCGGGCAAAATCCCCCGAACCGCCGATCCCGTTCTGAATCCTAGAGCCCATGACATGGGTAGAATTTACATTGCCATAGATATCGGCTTCAATCATCGCATTCATGCCGATCACGCCCAGGCGGCGGATAATTTCCGCGTGGTTGGAAATTTCCTGCGGCCGGAGAACGATACGATCGCGGAACTCTCTGATTTGGGAGTTGAACCTGGCTCCCATTTCCGGACTGAGCGAAAACGCGGTGGCCGAGGCACAGGTGAGCTTACCGCATCGCAACAGCTCGAGCATTCCATCCTGAATAACCTCGGTGTACGATGTCAGATTCTCAAACTGCCCTTCCTTCAGGCCATGGAGAACGGCGTTGGCGATGTTGCCCACGCCAGACTGCAGGGGCAGCAGGTTTTCGGGAACGCGACCGGACTTCACTTCGGCGGCGAGAAAATCCAAAATATGGCCGGCAATGCGGCGTGAGGCCTCGTCGGGCGCTTTGAACGGGCTGTTACGGTCGGGAGAATCGGTCAGCACGACCGCCGCGACCTTCTCGGGCGGAACGTGAAGATAAGGGGTGCCAATCCTTTGGGCGGTATGTACCAATGGAATCGGCTGCCGGAAGGGCGGCGGCTGCATGCCGTAATAGATATCGTGCATGCCTTCCAACTCCGCCGGTTGCGCGGAATTTACTTCCAGAATCACCCTCTCAGCTTGCTCGATCCAAGTGCGGTTGTTGCCCACCGACGAGCTCGGAACCACCCGCCCGTCTTCGAGGATGGCCGTGACCTCGATCAACGCCCAGTCCATTTTGCCTAAGAAGCCGTATTCCACGTATTGGGCGACATGGCCGAGATGGATATCCATGTACTCCATCTCGCCGGCATTAATCCGCTTGCGTGTCTCCGGATCTGACTGATAGGGCAGACGCAGCTGGATGCCGCCAGCCATAGCGAGCGCGCCGTCGAGTTCAGGCCCAGTGGAAGCGCCGGTGAAGATGCTGACTTGGGCTTTCTTGCCGCGCAGGTTAGCGTCCGAAATCCGTCGCGCTAGCGCCAGGGGGACGGCCTTGGGATAGCCGGAGCCGGTGAAGCCGCTCATGCCGATGCGGGTGCCAAAGTTGATGAGCGCTGCCGCCTCATCGGCGCTCATGATGCGGGAAGCGAGGTTGTTATTGAGAACTCGAGAACTAATCGATGTCATCGTGGGCATAAATCCGTTCCGATCGAGATGGAATCGCTGCGGACCGATCATGCCATCGAACAGGCGCTTCGCCAGTGACTTAGGTCACCGGAGAGGGTGATCCTGCGACTTTCGCCGATGTGCCACGCCTCGAGGATCGTTGGTTCCACCTGGGGCGGACTATTTTTTGTTGGGGCGGAGAGCCAGCCTCTCGCCCACGAGGATGTAGAGTCAGGCGGCTGCCGGTCGAGTTAACCAAGTACCTTGGGCAAGTTCCAATGCCGCCAAACGCTGACTATGCGCAGTACAAAACAGAACGTCCCACCCAGAACGGCCGACCCAAGGTGAGGCATTCTCAGCCTTCGGCTCACGATCATCACGACCGCTCCGGCCATGGCAGCGGTAGCGTAGATATCAGAGCGCAGCACCAGGGGAACGCGTGCCAGAAAGATGTCGCGGACTGTACCGCCGCCAACCGCCGTAACCGTCCCCAACAGAATGGCAATGAAAGGATGCATTCCGTAAAGGAGCGCCTTCTCGGTTCCAGCCACGGCAAACAACGCCAAGCCGGCCGCATCCAGAATCAAGATTACCTCGCTTGGAATTCCCTGAACATAGCGGTACATGAAAAAGACAATGGCCGCGCCAGTGAACGCCATCACCGAATAACGCCAATCTCGCAACGAACTGGGCGGGATGGCGCCGATGAGCAGGTCGCGAAAAATTCCTCCCCCCAAGGCCGTGGAAAATGCCAGCACCATGAGTCCCAGCAAATCGAGATTGCCGGAGATCGCCGCCAGTGCTCCTTCGATGCCGAAGACAATGGTGCCGGCCATATCGGCAGCAAACAACAGCGTATTCGATGGTGGCTTTACACTCTCGGTCATCAAATCATCCGTGGAGGCCGAGGAATCGCGGAAGCAACTGCCGACTATCCGCTAATCAGCGCCGCCGATGATCCCACCCACTTCATATTCTTGTTATGATCCACACCCATCATCAGCCCGCGGCCCATGCGAACGATGGTAAGCACGGGAGTCAGCTGATCGAGCCATACATACATCATTCGCAGTTCGACCTTGGTCGGCCCATAAGGGGTTTCGACAACCGGGGTGAATTGCAGCCGCTCCTGGAGAATGTATTCGCTGCGCTTGGGCGCGGGAATGGCGTCGATGTCCGCTCGCGACGGCGCAATCACCACGCCAAGTCCGGCAAAGGAATACAGCGGCTTGAGCACGAAATTCTCCAGATCCGGCGGAATTTCCGTCAGTTGATCGAGAAACCAAGTTCGCGGCACCGATGGATGGCGCAGGTAAGGAATGGAATACTTGCTGATCCGGAAATACCAGTTCGGATGCCCCGCCCACTCCACATCCAGCTCATCGCGAAAATCAAACGGCGGAGTGACCCCCTTGCGTTCCAGTTCATCGACGATGGTGCGGTTATAAATTCGCTCAATCGGGACCTGCTTGCCCGCTTCGTCATAAAAAAGCCGCCGGCCCTGTTTGCGAATCTTCGTGATACAGACGGTGCGAATCCCCAGCAGTTTCTCGGTGAGCAGAAAATCAGGGCGCGTCTTCTGCTCTTCGGGATGAACCTCCATCAATATGACATGCGCCGGATCGTGCTCCGCGACGATCGCTTCCCGCAAGAGGCGTTGATAAGAAGGCGCGTCAAGCCCACTCAAAAAGTAGCGGAGCTGAGGGTCGAGACCGAAGACATGGATGTAAGCCTGCGCCAAAACCGGCTGATAGGCGTAAAGAGAAGGGAAGGCCTGCAGTTCAACCAGTTTTGGCTGTAACGCTCCGGCCGAATCGCGAACCAGCCCGAAGTCCACCTGAATGAACATGGGATGGGGAGATTCATTCGGCACGCGGAATTCGGCCGGAATCGATGCCTCGGAACGTGCGAGATACTCCGGGCTGTCGACCAACTGGCGGATCAGCGCTTCGCCATCCTGGCCCATGCGTTCCACTAGTGGATGAGGAAAAAAGCAAGGCGTCTCGCAAAGCGCGAAAGGAACTTCCATTCCGCACCGCGAAGTCATCTCGCGCCGCAGAAGCTCGTATTTTTCAGGAGCGAATCGCGAGTTGAAGTCCTGCCGGTAGGAGGGAATCATAAACGTGCGGAGACGGGGCCTGGCACCGTCCAAGTGAAGCAGGCCTAGGTTGTTCTCGGCGCTCACCGCGACTCGGCGGTGAAAAGCCTACGCCTCAATCAAAAACTGGCCGTCCCGCATAATCTGCTCGTCATCGACCCAGATATCGAACTTCCGTCCCACGACATCGATGTGAGTCGACGAATACCATTCCGCTCCCGTGTGCGCCCCGTAAGGATTTCCAAAGGCAATGTGCACGCCGGGGAATTTCTCATCCTGCAGAATCTCTCCGATTACATCTTTGAGTTCGATGTTGGTGCCAATGGCAAACTCACCGACACGATTGCTGTTCTCATCGGTGTGGGTGTAAGCCCAGAAGTCGTCCTTCAATTCCTTGTTCGACGAGTGTGCCTCGATCAGCCGATTTTCCTTGATCTG
Organism: uncultured Acidobacteriaceae bacterium; assembly: GCA_963696275.1. Lineage (GTDB taxonomy): Bacteria > Acidobacteriota > Terriglobia > Terriglobales > Acidobacteriaceae > Acidiflorens. The sequence continues at coordinate 109,093 of CAVOJQ010000006.1, forward strand.
AATGGTGAGCGGATGCGCTTTTAAATCGCCAAACTTCTCGCACAAATAATCGCCCACGACACCATCAATCACAAAAGTGCCGTTTACTTCGCCAGGGGTGGTGAACACTTCGCCGCCGGGCAAATTCCCCCATTTTTCCGTACTAATGATGCCGCTTGTCTTGACCCAGCGGTAATTGGGATTCAAGTCAGCGACCAGGTCTGTGCCCGAGGGCGTGGTCGCCCGGATCTTTTTCGCCTGGCGCACCCTCTCCTGGACTTTCAGGCTCAAACGGTCGACTTTCAAGAAGTCCGCCCGCATTCCCTCCAGCATGATGCGCTTCTTGATGTTGACCATGTGCGCGTGCCGGATCTTGCGCCGGTTCACGATGTCGGTCATCTGCATGCGCGACTTCAATTCGTTGGTTTGAGCGCACACGGCAAAGATGCTGACCTGGCTTGTTTCGAGATCTTCGACGATGGGCAAAGGCAAATCTTTCACCGGACGAACGGCTACGTCCTCGAGCACCCAAGTCTGGTAGCGGCAGCCAACTACCTCCAGTTCGTGCACGATCGCCGCCGCGATCTCCAGGCTCGCTTCGTCGGTGATGACGGTGACTTTTTCGGAAGGCAGCACGCGCAGACACACACGTACCGCATTCTGCGCTCCGGGTGTAAGTTGGGGATCAAACGCCATCTGGTTCAGTTGTCGGTTGGATTGCTCGGCAGTATTCATCAGGTTACTTGTCGTGTTATTCAACAAAGTTGTCATCAAACTCATTAGACGGCGCGTGCAGCCGGTAAGCTATCTACCTCGTTCACGCCCACCTCAGTCTCCTCTATGATATAGTCCACTACGGCTTTCAAGTCGCCGGTCTTGCGATACACGTTCAACTGGCGGTCCGCGCCCGTGCCCATCTTCATAATCTCGCGGATGTACTCCACCTCCGCCCGGCAATCCAGTTCATCCAGAACGTCATCGACAAAATCAAGATACTCTTCGATCAATTCGCGTTCCGGCATTTCCGTCTGTTTTCCGAAGTCGATCAGCTTGCCATTGATCCCATACCTTGCCGCCCGCCACTTGTTCTCCATCAGCAGCGACTTGCGGTACATCCGAAAGCCTTGGTTCTGGGTGTGCAGTTTGTAGAGTTTCGCCACTGTCGCTTGAATCAGCGCCGCCAAAGCGATGGTTTCATCGAGACGCATCGGCAGATCGCATACCCGGAACTCGAGGGTATTGAAGAACGGATGCGGCCGCATATCCCACCAGATCTTCTTCGCGTTATCGATGGAGTTCGTTTTGACCAGCAATTTAACGTAATTCTCGTATTCTCCCCAACTCGGGAAATAATCGGGCAGGTTGGTACGCGGAAACTTGTCGAACACCTTGCAGCGGTAAGAATGCAACCCGGTATTGATCCCGCGCCAAAATGGTGAATTGGCCGACAGCGCCAGCAGGTGCGGCACAAAATAGCGCGCGTGATTCATCATATGGATGAGGATTTCGCGATCTTCGATGCCCACGTGTACGTGTAATCCGAAAATAAGATTGGCACGGGCCACGAGTTGCATGTCCTGTACGATATTGAGGTACCGCTCGTCGGGAGTAACCTCCTGGGAACGCCAATCCGCAAAGGGATGGGTAGCCGCCGAGGCCAGCCGCAGCCCGTTCTCCCGCGACAGGCGGATCATGTGCCATCGCAGTTTCTTCAGTTCTTCGCGCGCCTCCTTGATGTTGGCACAAACCGAGGTTCCTACCTCCACAACCGATTGATGCATCTCGGCTTTGACCCGTTCCTGCAGGATCAATTTGCCCTTCTCGATGATTTCGGCGTGAATATGCGAGCGCAAATCCCGGCTATCGGGATCGACTGTCTGATATTCCTCTTCGATTCCAAGTGTGAATGTAGGCTTCATTGCGGCATCCAGAGCTGGCGTTAGTTGAGACGCGGCATCCCGCGTCAAGAAGCAATCCTCGCCTCTACAATGCAAACAGTATACCAATGAGCAGGTGTGGCGCGGATAGAACCTTGCGATACACGATCGGGAATGATGCAATACCGGCCTAAAATGACACACTACGCTGGGTGTACAATTCGCTGTTCATCCAGGCGGCAGCCGTAGATCGCAGCTATTCAGGCAGGTTTTCCTGCCCATTTCGAGTTGTCTGAATGGAATTAGCGTACGTTTTATTTTCCGGAAGGTGAAGTAATGAATTTGACCAAGAAAATGGCTTCGTTCCTGCCAGTTTTGCTGCTCCTCTTAATAACCATAGCTGGCGGCGACGACAAGAACCAGGCGGGCGCAACTTTCACCTCGCGCACCGAGATGGTTCTCGTCCCGGTGGTGGTTACGGACAAGTCAGGCACCCACGCGACGGGTTTGTCCAAGGAAGACTTCGAACTCCTGGAAAACGGCAAATCCAGGCCGATCGCTTCCTTTGAAGAAGTCAAGAGCACGACCAACCGACCCGCCCGCGTCGCTATGCCACGCGGAACTTACAGCAATGCCTTGAGCGACGATTCCAGCCCCAAACGGCTCACGATCTTTGCGCTTGATCTGGTGAATACTCCTTTCATGGACCAGTCCTATGCGCGGCAGCAACTCATGAAATTTCTCGCCAGCCGCATCTCCAGCCAGGAACCCATCGCTTTAGTTGCCATTAAAGCCAACGGAATTCAGGTGCTGCACGATTTCACTTCCGATCCGGCGGTGCTAGTGGAAGCACTGAAACGCGTCACTGGGGCAATCCCCGCCCTTAATGGAGCTTTCGCTGGCGATGTGGTAAGCGCGGAAGCGGCTGCCTTCGCCGGCTTTTCCACGGCGCCTGAAGCCTATGCTGCGCTGGTAGAGCGCGAGGCGATCACCGTGACCCTGGAGGCCTTTCAGCATGTCGCCGAGGCCTTCGCCGGCGTTCCCGGCCGCAAGTCGCTGATCTGGGCTACCGCTGGCTTCCCCTTTGCTCTGGACCCGATATCAGGGACCATCCTGATGCCCCATACCTTTACTCAGGGCAGCACCAAGGTTGCCGGTGGGGGCACCATGACACGCAATGGCACGCTGGCTCCCTTGCCCGACGCTGCGCAAGTCAATTTCCAGGAGGATCTAAGTTCGTTGGAGCCGCTCTACCAGCGTACGCTGCAAACCCTCAACGATGCCGGTATCTCAGTTTATCCAGTGGATGCACGCGGCTTGATCGTGTTTTTCCCGGGAGCCGATGTGAGCAGAATCCAGGGAATAGGCTCCGTCAAACAAGCAATCTTTCAGTCGACCCGTGACACGATGGAAGGTTTTGCCGATATGACCGGCGGCAAGGCTTTCTACAATCGAAACGATCTGGATGTCGCCTTTCAAAAAGCGGCTGACGATTCCTCTACTTACTATATGCTCGGTTATTACCTCGATAAGAACGCCAAGCCGGGGTGGCACAAATTGCAGGTCAAAGTGAAACGGCCGGGAACCGAGGTTCGCGCCCGGAATGGGTTTTTCGTAACTGACACCAAGAGGGTTGACAATCGCAAGATGGATATCAGTCTTGCCCTCGTATCGCCGCTGGATTATACGGCGCTGCCGCTCACCGTACGCTGGACCGACACGAAGGCCGGTGGAGCGAAGAAGAAAATACACTTCCAGATCAATCTGCCTCCGAACACGAATCTTGTAGATGTCTCGAATAATAATCTTGTGAACTTGGAGTTTGTCGTTGTGGTTCGCAAGCCCACGGGAGACGCAGCCGACCAGTTCGCCCAGCATGTCGAAACGAATCTAAAGCCGGACACCCTGCTCGCTTATCAAAAGGATGGATTGAATTACGGCAACGATGTGATCGTGCCCCCTGGAGACTACTCCGTGCGCTTTGTTGTGCGCGACAATATGGATGGAAGGATGGGCAGCGTGTTGGCTCCGTTGCAAGTCGCGCCCTAGTTTCAGCGCCCCGGGGCCACCCTTAAGCTTGCTGTCCCAACTGTCACGGAAGCGGAGTCCGTGTAACGTTCGCGGCGTAATACCGTTCGGGGCGGGTTACTCATTTCCCAGCAGCCGCACTGGCTCCTCTTCGAACTTCGGTCCGTTCAGGAACGCGGCCCACCTCAACTCTTTCACCGGGATTTCCGCGCTCAGGGCCTTCTTAACCGCCATCTCCGCGACGGCATCTACGATCCATTCAAAATTCTGCTGGCCAACCGACGTAACTTCAGCATCCGGAGCAGGATTCATGAAGTCAATCGCGTAAGGCACTCCGTCCTCGACCGCGAACTCCACCGTATTCAAGTCATAGCCGAGAGCGCGGCACAGCGCCAGGGCATCGTTCTCGATGCGCATCTTCAGCGCCCGATGAGGTTGTGGATTCCCTTTCACGTAGCGCTCATGGTGCGGAGCCTTCGGATCGTACCGCATGATGTGCACTTGCTCCTGACCCACCACATAACAGCGGTAATAATCCTCAAACTCCACTCCGTGCTGCAAGGTCATGCAAAGGTCGCCGGTCTGGTTATAGTAATGAAAAAATTCCTCAGGCGAATGCACCTTGTAGACATGCTTCCATCCTCCGCCCGAGTAAGGTTTCAGGAACGCCGGGAAGCCAACATAGGCGAACAAATCTTCCCAATTCAGCGGATACATCAAATTCCGCATCGACTGATCGGTAGTGTCAGGGGGATGGGTGTGATGCGGCAAAATCACCGTCGGCGGAATGGCCACGCCCATCTTGTGCGCCAGCGCATAGTTGAAAAACTTATCGTCGGCCGTCCACCAGAAAGGATTGTTGATGACGATGGTCCCCTGCAGCATCGCGTTCTTCAAGTAAGCGCGATAGAAAGGAATATCCTGTGAGATCCGGTCAATAATGACGTCGTATTTCCTGGGTTCATCCATGCGGATGCCGCCAATCTTCACAAATTCAGCGGTAACGCCGCTACCCTTCATGCCATTGACCTTTTCCACCAAAGCTGGCGGAAAGGTATTTTCCATTCCAAAGAGAATTCCAATTTTCTTAGCCATAAATTAAGACCTCGTGAAATTATGCTTGATCTCCGCATTGGCCGGGCTTGCCCGGCCGACAGCCGAGGGCGGATGCCCGTGCGTGGTTATCGCCCAATGGCTAACGACCAAAATATTTCACCGCCATACGCTGCCACAGCGGCCAATCATGCTTGCTGTTGTCTCCGTAGATATCCAGCCAATGCGGAATACCCTTGCCATGCAGAATTCCCGCCATCTTCACGTTCGCGTCCAGGCACATGTCCCAATCCGATGTACCGAGCACAATTTTCATCTGCCGGTAGCGGCTCAGGAACCAGTCATCGCTCATGTTGGGCAAATAATCCGCCGGATTATTGAAGTAAACATTGTCGTCGTAGTAGCCGTCGAGGAAACTTCTGATGTCGAACGATCCGCTCATGGTCACGCAAGCCGATACCAGATCCGGATGCCGCATAGAAAAATTGAGCGCATGATACCCGCCAAAGCTGCATCCGGTGACTGCGATTTGCGGAGCCCAGTTCTTCCACTTCAAATATCCCATGAACTCGTTGAGAACATAGCGTTCATATTGGACATGCCGCCAAATCCGCGATCCCGGATGCGCGCCCTTGTTATACCAACTTTCGCCGTCGACGCCGTCCACGCAAAAGACCTGGATCTGCCCCGCTTCGAGCGTTCCGCCCAGAGCGCGGATCATCCCCGCATCTTCATACTCGAAAAAACGTCCCATGGAGGTTGGAAACACCAGGATCGGTTGCCCGGCATGCCCATACACCAGTGACTCCATGTCGCGTCCCAATTCGTGGCTGTATTCCTTGCGATATTCGCGGTTCATGTGAGTGAGGATTGTAACCGAACTGGCGGACCTTCGGCATCTGCGTTGGGTCCCAGGCCGTTCTATGGGCAGGACTCCTGCGCTAACGTCCTAATGATCCGGGACCCGGAGTGATTCCAAGGTGCTTTAATTTCGACTGTAGCGTTGTCCGCTTCAAACCGAGCCGCATTGCGGCTCCGCGCACGCCGCCGATCTTGCCGCGACTCTCTCGCAACGCCCGCAAAATGTGCTCGCGTTCGGTCGCTTCGAGAGTCTCATCTACGACCTTCGTTCTCTCGGCAGCAATCGGTTCGAGCGCGTTCAACGGCGCCACCAGGACCGAACCTTGAGTCAGAATCACCGACCGTTCCAGAAAATTCTCCAGTTCGCGCACGTTTCCTGGCCACTCCCAGCCGACGAGCGCATCCATGGTTTTCTTAGGAATGCTGCTGATCGACTTGTTCATCCGCCGCGCGAACTTGTTTACAAAATATTCCACCAGGGGCGGGATGTCTTCGCGGCGTTCCCGTAATGGAGGAACGCGAATTGGGAACACATTCAGCCGATAATACAAATCGCTGCGAAACTCGTTTTCCTGAACGCTGCAGGCGAGGTCACGGTTCGTGGCGGCGATCAGCCGGAAGTCCACCTTCAGCGTTTGAGTTCCGCCCAAGCGCTCAAACTCCTGGTCCTGCAATACGCGGAGCAATTTAGGCTGCAAGGCCAGGGAAATCTCGCCGATCTCGTCAAGGAAGAGCGTGCCCTTGTCCGCCAGTTCGAGACGGCCGATTTTCTTGCTGATCGCCCCCGTGAACGCGCCCTTCTCATTGCCAAACAACTCACTTTCTAGCAGTCCGGAGGGGATCGCAGCGCAGTTCAACTTGATAAAACTCTTGTCCACGCGCTGGCTTAGCCGGTGAATCGCCCGCGCCACCATCTCTTTTCCTGTGCCGGTTTCTCCCATCAGCAGCACCGTCGCGTCGCAGGCCGCTACCTTCCCCACATTCTCCATGACAGCCTGTAACGCCCGGCTACGCCCGATGATTTCTCCATAACCAAGTTCCGTGTCGATTTCCTGCTCCAGATAGAGCTTTTCTTCGGTCAGCTTTCTCTTCGCTTCGCGCAGGGCTTCGCTCGTCTCCCGCAGGGCAGTGACATCCATGGCAGTGCCGGTGAGTCCAATCACCGCGCCCGTCGAGTCGCGAACCGGTTCGATGGCTACATCGAAATATTGCTTTCCGCTGCTGCCGGTCACCTGCATCTCATGACGGGCGGCCACTCCGGTTTCCAGGACCTGCCGTCGCGCTTCGGCGCTGTTTTTTCCCTGCTCAGCTTCGAACACATCATCCGTCGTTTTTCCGACGATTTCGCTGGACGGGCGAGAAATCTGCGAATTGTAGACCCAGGTATAGCGCAAGTCCCGGTCCTGGCTGAATACGGTAATTGGAGAATGCTTCAGCGCCACCCGGAACCGTTCCTCACTCAGCCGCAACGCCTCTTCGGCCTGCTTGCGCTCGTTGATGTCCTCCACCAAGCCAACGTGCCAAGGCCGCGACTCCCCTTTGTCTGCCATTGGTACGGCCGAAATCCTCACCCAGCGCACGGATCCATCCGGACGAAGATACCTTTTTTCCATCTCATAATTGGTCAGCTCTTCGGCGACCAGTTGACACAAGTATTCACTCGTCCTTCCAAGATCCTCGGGGTGGGTAATGCCGGCCACGTCTTTCTGCAGCAGTTCATTTTCCCCGCGTCCCGTGATTTCGCAGAACTTCGGATTGACTTGCAGGAATTGGCCGGTGCGCGAGTCGACCAGTACAATGCCCACCGGAGACCGTTCGTACACCGCCCGGAATCGCAGTTCGCTTTCCTGCAGGGCTTTTTCCGCCTGCTTTAGTTGGGTCAGGTCGATCGATGCTCCCACGCTGCCCCGGATCTTGCCTTCCCCATCCAGCAACGGAACCGCATTCATCAGCGTTTCCCGCTTGCTGCCATCCTCGAATATCGTTGTCAGCGCTCGACCGTAGACCGGCTTTCCCGTGGCCGCCGCTTGCTGCATCGGCAGCAATCCGGTCGGTATCTCAGCCCCATTTTCCGTCAGCCGGAATATTGGCGGATCGAGCGGTGCGCTTTTCGAGATATTCTTGCCCAGGGGAACACGCAGTTGTTCGTGCGCCGCCCGGTTGCCGGTCATCCGCTTGCACTCCGCGTCATATGCGATACAAACCGCCACCGGCACGGCATCCAGGACCGTCTCCAGTTCGGTTGCTCTTGCCCTCGCCAGAGCTTCACTCTGCCGTAACGCCTCGTCTGTCCGTTGCCGCGCCGTGATGTCGCGCGCCACCGTCACGACATACTCTCGATCCAGTTGCACCCGACGCATACTCACTTCCACCGGAAACGTCGTTCCGTCTTTCCTGCGATGCACTCCCTCCGAAGTTGCGAACCCCGACGCCGCCAACTGCTGCTTCAGTTCCGCCCGCAAACCCTCGTCAACGTTCGGGGCGATGTCGAAAACCGTCATCGACAAGAGCTCGTCCCGGCTGTACCCGAGTTCCACGCACGCACGCTCATTGACATCGAGAAAATGCAGGGTTTCCGGATCCACTACTTCAATGGCATCGTTCGAGTGGTCAAGCAGCGCCCGGAACAGCGTCAGTTCGTGGAGCGTCCGCTCCTGTTCGCGCGCCGTCCGCTGCAATTGTTCGTTGTTTGAACGTAACGTTTTCTCCGCGCGCACCCGGTCCGTGACGTCGTGCGCTATTCCCCGAACGATCGGCCTCGCCACTCCCTCGGTGCGCAGCGTGTTGTGGTATTCCCAGATCCGCTGCTCTCCCGATCGCGTTACAACTGCCAACAGCCCTTGCGACTCTCCGGTGCGCCGGATTTCGCCCAGATAGATATCGAACTGAGCGCGGAATTGGGGATCGACAAAATCCCGCATCGGCTTCTGCAGCATTTCTTCTACGGTGTAACCCAGCAGACGCGCAGGAACAGGATTCATCGACAGGAAGCGGCCTTCCAGGTCGTGAATGCACAACAGGTCTTGGCTGTGTTCAACTAAATCGCGATACCAGTCGTTGTCGTCTTCCAGGGCCCCCCGGATCGGGTCCCACGCGACAGGTAATTCTTCCGGAAAGTGGCGTTTCCGTTCCCCAGGGTGCAATACCATGGCTCACCCGTAGCAGTCGCAAGGAATTGTTTTTCTTATCTGGCCAGATCAATTCCTGCAGCCGCCCCGATTCTTACTCCCAGAGGACTGTGCAAAGAGCTCCTCTAAGTCGATGGTTCAACGGTCGCGAGCGTACCAGATTGACCTCGCCGTGTATGTTCGCTACCGGTCAGACGAGCAACGAGTAACTGCCGCCGGTATCTTCAATCTCAACCATCTTCCTTAATTCCGGGTAGTGCTTTACCAGCGTTGCCGGCGCCCGGACCCTCGCTCCCTCGAGCAGATTCCGTAATTCCAGCGCATTCACCGCCGCCTTAGCCTGAAAGTGATTATTCGCGATGACGAACGTTGAGCTCGCTTTCTGTGCTATGACCTCAATCTTCTCTTTCCACTTCTCCAGTTCGGCTGGTTTATAGAGGTAGTTATAGCGGTCGTCGCGATTGTCCCCGCTGAGTCCCGCGTCGAACCAATTTTCATAGTTGCGCCCGTGCAGGCGAACGTATCCCACTCCCGAAGTTACATGTTCCGTGGGAGCCAGAGAGCGTCCCAGCAGCGGCTGATCGATGTTGCAGAATTCGACGTTGTGGCACATAAACTCGGCGATCGTCTCTGGCTGATTCCAGCTCTCATGCCGCACCTCGACCACGCGCGGATACTCGATGAACTGCCGCAGCAACTGCTCGATATACTCCCGGTTCAGGCTGGTGTTTTTGAAAGAGACAGGGAACTGGATGAGCAGAGCGCCAAGCTTCCCCTCCGCAGCGAGCGAGTCCAGTCCCTCGCGGGCCAGGCGCTCGTCCTTGTCATTAGGACGAATACTGGCCGCCGATGTCGGCTCCATCACCGCCAGCGGAGAATGCGTGAACGACCGGTGCAACTTGGCGGTGAAAAGAAAGTTTGGATTGACTGAGGCAGCTTTCCGAGACCACAGGCGGCCGAGTTCCGGACGTATGTGCCCGTAAAACGAAGTGTTGATCTCGATGACGTCGAAGAATCGCGCCAGAAACTCGACGGGATGCACCTTCTTCCGGGTGACCTCCGGCGGATAGAGAATTCCATCCCAGTCTTTGTACGACCAGCCGGCAGTCCCGATGCGGATTCGAGGAGCAGGTTCCATGCGGGCGGGCCAGATGTTCGCAGGTTAGCATAGAGCCGGCGTGGCAGGTCTGTGTGGTGCGGGCGCCTCGCCGCGTGCTGCAAACGAGTCGAATATTCAATGGATGGAAGCGAGAGTCGACAGGGGGTTCAGTACAGCAGAATCGCGATCCAATACATGCCGGTGGGATACGCCGCATTGCGAGCGTAGCACGACCCCACCTCAAATTGTCGAATGCTGGGATCGCGCAGCAAGCGCCGAGCGCCCGGAGGCAACGCGTCCGGTTGGCTTTGGGTGTAGGCGACGATTTTCCGGTTGTCGTAGGCAGTTGCCAGCAGGTGGGCGTTGGGACGGTTCTCGGTGGCCAAGGAGCAGGCCGCCTCGTCGAGATTCGGCGGCGTCCGTTGAGTGAGCTTCGGAAGCCCCGCCTGTTGCCGGGTCTCGTCGACCGCCCGGCTCACTAACTCTCTAGTTTGTTGCGGCGAATACGACGGAACCTCGTGAGCGAAATCCTGCACTACGTACAGATGCCCTTTGCTCCAGATGGCCGCGATGCCTGCAACAGTGAATCCGCGGTCAAGCAGATTCTTGCGGTGGGGTTCGGAGCGCATCAGCGCTTCATTCGCACCGAGTGCGCAAGTGGCATTCGCGATATTCTCGCCGGCGCGATCCAACTTCAAGGGACTGTCCAAAGGAATGACTTGCGCGATCCTTTCGAGCAGCGCAGCCTCACCTGGCAATTGGTGTTCCAAACGTTGATTCGCGACCATAATCCGGGCATGGGCTCGGGCCGCTTCGCGGAGACTCTTTTCGATACGTAACGGCGGCGCGCCAGCGAGTGCCCGACTTTTGTTTGCGGCTTCCAGCAGTTCGTTTTCCGCGGCGAGATCTTCGCCAAAAGAAGAAGCGTCAGAGGATGTCGCGTTTGCGAGAACGGATTGCCGCCTGGGTTGCGCGCCGCAGGGGCCGAGACTGACTGCCAAAGCAAGGTATAAGAGAGCTAAGCCGCGAAGCATATTTGTGTGATTGGCGGCGCGGCGTGGGGATCGCCGGCAGAGTCCAAGCAAAAGTTCCGCTTTCCAACTCTCACGCTAGCTTCTAGAATTCAACTCAACCAATTACTATGGAGACCCTACTGCTGGTTACCGTCCTCGTCGGAACCCTCGTCCTGCTTGGGTTCTCCGCCGTACTGCTGCGGCGCGTTTCCGCCGTCGCGCAAGTCGATGTAAAAGCAGAAGTTGCGGGTCAGCTCGAAAGGTTCAATAGTGCGCTTGGCCAGAAGATCAGTAGCAGCACTGCCGATATGGCCAGTAGGTTAGAGCAGACCAAAGGGGACCTGCGGCAGCAGGTTACAGACCGCATCCAGCAAGGGTTTTCAGAGATTCGCAGTTCGGTCGAGGAGCAACTCGCCGCTGGCAGGGAAGAGCAGAACCGGAGCCTGAGCGATGGCCGCAGCGAGATGACCGGCTCTCTTCTGCTCACGACGCAGCAACTCAAGAGCGAATTCCAGAGCTTGAATCAGCAGACGGCGCAGAGCCTCGATTCGATTCGCGATCGCGTCGATTCGAAGCTCATGGCGATCACCGAGCAGGTGCAGGTGAAGCTCGATCAAAACATCAGAGAAGGCTTCGCGCAGTTTGAAAAAGTTCAGCAGCACTTGAAAGCCGCGGAAGAGCAACTCCGCGAAGTCGGCGCTCTCGGCCACTCGATCAACGATCTCAATAATTTACTCAAACTTCCGCATCTGCGTGGCCAATTCGGCGAGGCGAGCCTGGAGCGGTTGCTGGCCGACTTTCTGCCCGCGCATATGTTCGCGCTGCAGACGTCATGCGGGGAGGGCGGAGGACGCGCCGACGCCGTCATTTACTTTCCCGATCGAAAATTGCCGATCGATGCCAAATTTCCCCGTGAACAGGTCATCGCTTTATTTGAGAGCAACGACAAAACCGAGATTGATGCAGCTCGCGTCGCACTCGTGCGGGTGATGAAGGCGGAGGCTAAGCGCATTCAGCAGTACATTCAACCGGAGAACGGCACGACTGAGATTGCGCTCATGTATCTGCCGAGCGAAACCTTATATATGGAGGTTATCCGCAATCGAGAACTCGGGGACTGGATGAATGAGCAGCACGTCTTTCCAGTCTCGCCCAATACTTTGCTGATGACGCTGCATACGATTTCGCTGGTCCACAAATGGTATGAAGTCGCCACGCGCTTTGAGAAGAGCCGCGCCGAACTCGCCAAGGCGCAAAAGTCGTTCGATTTCTTCCAGAACCAGTTTGAAAACGTCGGTAAGAATCTCAACAAAGCTCAGGAAGCATTCGAAACCGCACAGCGGCACCTGAAGAATTATCGCGGGAAAGTCACCGCGCTAAGCGGGCAGGAGCAGTTGGAGCTGGAAACGTCCGCGTCACTGGAAAAGCCTCTGCCACTGCTTGATAAGGCAAGCGCGTAAGGTTGCTTCAAAGACCGGGCTTCGGTCCCTGGCTTCAAAACCCCATGTGCCGGTGCAAACGATAGCTAGGAGAACATCCGGAGGTCAAACTCAAAGCGCTTGGGTTTTTCGATCTTAAGCCTAGAAAAATTAGGGTGCCCTGGATTCAGTAATACGTTCCACTCACCGCGAATGGCTGCGGAAGGCACGTACATCGCCATCGTTTTGCCGGCTCGAATCCAATGATCGCCAAATTTCCTCAAGGATTCATCTCGAAGAACGTGCCATTTGCGGGGAAGAGATTTCAGATCGACACGCTCAGTAGGGAGATCCTCCGGGATCGCAGCTTCAATCGAGACCAGGTCGTCGGGTTGAAGATTAGGCTCGAGGTTAACAAAAGTTTCGACGGCAGCTAAAGCCAGGGATGGTGAAGTGTAAATCACGCGCACGCCCGGACTGTTCCAGCGCCCGCCAAACAGCCGCGCGCCCTCGCCCGAGAAAGCACTGGCGGCGTGAATTCTGCGGCAAATCCTCCACAGACGCATCAGCTGTAGACGCCGTAGGCAATGCGACCGAGAATGTTTTCCACCTCCCGCGTCCCGAGGTCCGTATCCAGTTGGTCGATCGGAATGTGGCCTCCGAGTGCGCGGTTCGGTGTCCGCAGCCACTCCGCCGCCTTGGCAGCGTTACCGATCATATCGACCGCTGTGGCATATACACGCGCTAAACGGACCGTGCGATCCGATTCTGCGGCCGTGAGCCGTGAATGGCGGCTCAGTCGACGCGTGAGCGTTCGCTGCGGGATGCCGAGCTTCTGGGAAAGCGCCGCATTCTTCAGGTCAAGCCTTTCTCCCAGCGCTATTAGAGAGTCCGACGGCAGACCTTCGCGGATGAGTTCCGCGAGTTCGGCGAAACTCCTGATCGAACGTCCGAGGACTTTCTTTCCCCCGAGAGTCTTTGCAATTCCAGCTGATGTCATAGTAGGCCTATTGGCCATTCATGATACGCCAGTTGGCACGACCTTGCAAAGGGTTAGTGGCCGGTTTGCGGCTACTTAATGTAGTAGCCCGAAACCCGCCACTTGCCATCTCTGTCCAGCGTCGGAGTCACCGTCTCCACCGCCGACTGCTTATGCTCGAAGCTGCTGTCGTACTTCAGCACGACATACTCGCCATCGGGCGCCCCCGGCAGGGTGGTCTTGTAGTTAGCGCTTCGGAGCTTACGCGACACCAGTTTGCCCAGAGGCTCTCGGCTTACCTGGAGCGCGCGTTGCCACTGCTCCTGGCTCACCGCGACCTTGAACGTCCACGAGGCCTCCTGCCAGCTTCGAGCGTAGTTTTCCGAGTCGACGAAGGCCAACCAGGTTGCGGCGGACTGTTGGGCAAGCTGTTCAGGCTTCTGTTGGGCTAACGCTGCGGAACCGATCGCCAGCAGCGTCACAATTGTCAATACGCCCGGCATTAACTTGAACTTGACTTGTCTGGTTTCCCCATTCATTTAGGTGCTCCGTTCACAAGCATTCGAGTCGGCCCTCGCGGCAGACTTATACCGCCGCGCTGGGCGGAAAATCGCAATCGTTACCAGCGAACATAGTGCCTCTACTAGGCTCCGCGTTTAGTCTTCAGCTCTGCCAGTAGTTGTTCAATGCGATCTTCCTTTTCCAGGGCGGCTAGGCGATCTTCGACATCGTCGGCGAGAAGTTGCGCTTTGGCTCCGCCCAGAGCTTCTTCGCGCGCGACCTTTCTCTTCATGCGGTCGAAGGTCACAGACCTGCTGCTGGCGTTCATGCCAGACTGCGCGTCCGTGGCTCGATTGGCGGCGCGAGCTCGGCGATGCTGGGCGATCAGCAGATCGGCTTTGGCGTTCGCTTCGGCCAGCTTTTGATCGAGGTTGCGCAGCGCCGACTTCAGGTTTTCCACTTGCGCCTTCTGATCTTCCAGCTGTTGACCGAAGTTCGAACTCAAATCGCGATAACTTTCCACGCGGAGAAGCGCCGCGCGAGCGAGATCGTCCTGCTTCTTGTCGACGGCGAGTTCGGCCTTGCGCATCCATTCTTTGATCTTGTCATCGTTTTCCAGTTTCTTTTTTTCCAGCAGGTGCTGGTCTGCGATGGCAATGGCAACCTGCGTTTTGACCTGCAGAAGCTGGTTGTTCATGTCGAGGATAACTTGCTTGATCATCTTTTCCGGCTCCTCGGCTTTGTCGATCAGGTCGTTGAGGTTAGCCCGGACTAAGGTGGAAACGCGTTCGAGTAATGCCATAGAACACCTCGTTTAGGTCAGTGATTGTTGGTCGTTCGTCGATGATTGTCTGGGTTCCTGTTCCAGGCTCCGCCTACCAGAGAGATTGCAATGTAGGCTGCGATTCCAGCAGAGACCCAGACTCCGATGTGGCCCGTCGCGGCGCCTAGAGCCGCGCCCATGGCGGCTCCGAGGGCTACGGATAAGGCGAGGGAGCGGGCGTGGTGAAGTTCTTCGTGCACTGGTTACCTCCTTAAGATCTCTCTTGAGCTGCACACAAGATTCCAAGACTTCGGCTGGGGTGGAACCCCACCCTAACGTCGCAAAAAGCGCGACGTTAGGATGGGGCACCCTCAGTTCACTCTTACCTCGGTTCATTTTCACCTCGGTCACTTTGTGCCGTTGCCGTGATCCTCCGGCTTTGGCGCTTTGTCCCCGATTTGGCGGACCTTGCCTAATAGTTCTGCCAGCGGCATTCCGCTTAGCGTTTCGAACAATGCGGGGACTTGCGCCGCCATTTTCGTGATGTCACCGGTGATTTTGTTCAGCCCAGCGGTGTCACCGTTGCCGGTGGAGACGATGGTGATCTTATCCACATTCGCCAGCGGCGCGGCCAGCGCTTTCACGATTTCCGGCAACCCGGTAATCAGTTTGTCGATAACCGCGGCCTGGTTGTATTCCTGATAGGCAGCGGCTTTCACGTTCATAGCTTTCGCTTCGGCCTCACCTTTTTTGAAGATGATTTCCGCCTCGGCTTCCCCTTGCGCTCGAATGGCTGATGCATGGCCTTCCGCTTCCGCGATCAGGCGCTGCTTCTCGGCGGCGGCGATGGTTTCGATGCGCTGCCGCTCGATCTCAGCGCCCTTTAAGACAGTCGCGATCAGTTCTTTTTCGCGGCGATTGATTTCCGCATCCTGAACTTTGACCTGCCCTTCTTTTTCGACCTGCTGCACTCTCACACTTTCGGTGATGACCTGCTGCTGCATGACGTTGGCCTGAATGTCATACGCTTTGTCGGCCTGTGCCTGCTGCTTTTTCGTGACTTCGAGGTACTGTGCTTTCTTGATCTCGAGATCCCGTGTCGATTCTGCCTGCTTGGCCTGGGAGAGAGTTTCCGCCAACACGCGCTCCTGGTCCGCCTGTGCTTTCGCGACCGCCGCCTCGCGTTGCGCCATGGCGCGCTTGATCGCCGTGTCCCGCTCGGCTTCGGCAGTGGCAACATCAGCATCGCGCTTGATGCGGGCCACGTCGGGCTTACCCATGTTGGTGATGTATTCATTCTTGTCGCGGACCTCTTTGATGGTGAAAGAGATTACTTCGAGGCCCATTTTGTTCATGTCATCGGCGCAGGTGCCGCGCATGCGGTCGCCCACCATCTCGGGCTGCTTCACGATTTCTTCAACGGTGAGCTGCCCGATGATGCCGCGCAGGTGGCCTTCCATCACCAGGCGAATCAGGCTTTCGCGCTCCTGATCGCTCTTGGTAAGGAACTGCTCGGCGGCCGTGAGAATTGACTCTTTATCGGACTTCACCTTGATTTGAGCGACCGCCTCGACCGTGACGGCGACGCCCTGCTTGGTGTAAAGGTCCTGCTGCGGAGCCACATCGAACGACATCAGCTCGAGCGACAGGTCCTTGCAGTTTTCGACCATCGGAAAGATGACCGTGCCATGTCCCTGGACGACGCGGGTTCCGCGAAAGCCATAAACGATCAACGCTTCATGCGGCCCTGCTTTGCGGTATAAGCGGGCCAGCATGCTCATCAGGAACAGGATGGCCAGAACCATCAGCCCCGCGATGACCCAGATTTCAATTGCTATGCCGAGATACATATCGCCTCCTAGAAAATCAGTTGCCGGCTTCCCGTTGCCAATACAACGCGGCGGAGAGGGGCAGGCCCGTCTCTTCGCGACGGTCCGAGCCACATCTAACCGTGTGGCAAACTACTCATCACCATATCCAGATCGTGAACGATCTGCTGCGGATCGTTGTGTCCCAGAAAGAAGTCGCCATTCGAAGTCTTGATATGCACGACCTGGTTGCACCACACGTAAGCGCGC
Source organism: uncultured Acidobacteriaceae bacterium (assembly GCA_963696275.1). Classification (GTDB taxonomy): domain Bacteria; phylum Acidobacteriota; class Terriglobia; order Terriglobales; family Acidobacteriaceae; genus Acidiflorens. The sequence goes on from CAVOJQ010000006.1 coordinate 125,870, forward strand.
GTGCTTCCAACGCCGCGGATTCCGTAGCCGCGAATCAAGGACCAGGGCTCGATCGAATAACTCACAATCGATTGCCTCGGAATCGAACGCAGCCGGAATCCCAGCATCTCGACTTCAACCCCGTGCTGCAGGAAGCGATACTGGAATCCACTCAAAACCATTGCTCCCAAGCCCAGAGCGATGAAGCCCACGAAAGTCGCTCCCCATACCACCACCGTCGTCCGCGTCCGCGCCTGCGACAATGAGATCGCCGGGCCAATCAGCGCCAGCAGTATCGGCAGAATCCATATCGGGCTCCGGTGCGTCTCTTCGGCCAACGCATCGCTTTGGAACGTATCGGTCATGATTTGAAGCTCTCAGCCTTCAGCTCTTGTTCCCTGTTCTTCGCCATTCATCTCCTCCCACCGCCGCACGTAGGCAAGACCCTTGTCGTAGCGCGTGACAACAATCTCTGCGCCTTTTTCGATCGGAGCGCCGCTCTCGCTGCGCGCGCCGCAAGTTCGTCGCGTACCGGCCTGCGAATAGATGATTTCGCCAGTGCCATTTTCGCGAATGGGCATAGAAGTGCGTCCCAGAACGCCAACCATCTCGTAGTCGGCGGAGTCCATGTTCTCTTCGCGCGACATCAATACGCGGGTAAAGAACATAAAGACGACGGCTGCGCCAAACAGCCCCGCTCCCATGGCGATCAGCAGGCCGAGAGCGAACCAGATCTTCGAAAAACGAGTGATCAGGAACCCCACGCCGCCAAACCACGCCAGAAACGCGGTTAGCGTTATGAAATTGAATGGCGACACGGTGGCCTGATTGCCCCCGCGACCGGTTGCGCCACCACCGGTTTGGCCGTGAGCCATCGGGCCGTGTCCTGTACCCACATGCCCAGCGCCATGCGGAAAGTGGGGCAGGTGCAAATGCCACCGCAATCCGCCCGCGATGAACGAAATCGCGCTCAGCAGAAAGCCCACGGCGAAACAGGTCAGATAAAGATCTTCCCAGGTCATTTTCCAGCTTTCGGAGGTCGGCCCAGTTGCATTCGCAAGCACAGTGACGATCACATTGGCGGTCATTACTTTCGCAACCATAGATTCCGTGATCATGAACTTCGCCTCCTGGGCGCGGCAGTCGCGCGCGAAGGTACCGGACGCAGAGCTTCAAACAACCGGTCCGCGAGCCCGGGAGTGTTCAGAATTTCGCCCAACAGTAACAGGCAGCGCCGGGTGTCCTTGTCGCGTGCCACTTTGATCAGCACATCACTCACCTCCGGATCGCTGGCAAAGCGCTCCGAGCCCTGCAGGAACCACACGTCGAGCTGGCCCTCCGTCGTCCGAAGATCGCTGACCAGTTCCGTGTGATAGCCCTCCGGATCATCTACCAGGAAACCCGGGTGCACCTTGAAATAGCGCGCCAGCACGGTGCGCGACGACTGCGTCATATGGGGACGCTTGCCGCGCTCGATCTGCGACAGGTACGACTGGCTAATCTTCTTGCCCGTCTCGGCTTGTATGCCCTTCATCAACTCCTGTTGCGTCAGGGGGCGGTTCAAGCCGCGCAGCGAGCCTTCGACCTCGCGCAAGTAGCGAATTTTTTCACCCAAGGTCATATATTCCAAATCGCACTTATAATATCGCAATTTGAAATATTGTCAAGAACTCGATCTGGAGCGTTTACAGTCACGTACTGGGGCGCAACCCAAGAAAGCCGCTGGCTGGCGAAACGAGGAACGAACGAATCAGGGACGAAGGAATCAGGATACGAATCGAGCAGGGACGAATACTGCCGGAGCTAATGTTACGAAATGCGAAAAAGGCCTCCGCCCAGGCGGAAGCCCTCTTCATTCCTGCATCTGACGCCGCCGATTCACCTCAAGACGGCGCCCAAAAACCGCTTAATTGACCTGCAGTTGTATCTGCGTGTTGTGCGACGCTCCCGTTCCGGCGTTGCCGGTAATGGTAATGGTATAGATGCCAGCCTGAGTTCCGCTGATGGTAGTGGTGGTTGTGGAAGTGGAGCTACACGCCAGCTGCAACACGAGGATGCCGGCTATCAGACCCAGAACAAATGCGGCCAGCCAGCGACGACGCTTGCGGCCGGCACCGATCCCGAGTCCGATCAGACTCAAGCCTCCCAGGGGAAGCAATGCCGCGTAGAATGCACCTCGCGGGGACGTTCTGGCCGTATTGATCGGGCGCGCAACCGTGGCAATGCTCAGCGTGGTGGTTCCACAACTGGCGCCGGAGAGCGTGACGGTGGTCGGATAAAAGGTAGGAGTGACCGCGGTGACGATCGAAGGCGAAGTCGTCTGGCTGGGCGTGATGGTCGCGCTGTACCCGAGAGCCGGGCGCGTGGGGCAGAAGCTGACCTGGATCGTCGCCACCTGCCCGGCCGTAATCGTAGGCGTCGAATTCGTAGCAGCTACGTTAAAGTCGACCACATTGACAATCTGCGAGACGGCGCCTTGCAACGGTCCGTTGTTGGCGCTCACGTTTCCGGAGACTTGCAGCTGTGTATTGTTGGCGGAAATGTTCGGCACGAGATCGACTTCCACCGACGCAAAGGTACTGCAAGGAACCTGCGGGCAGACTGTCAGCGTAGGGATATAACAAGCGATGATCGAGGTCTGCAATGCCGTGCAGGTTCCCGCGCCGCTGGTCACTTTGGCCTGAGCAGGGCTGGCCAGGCCGGTGGTGGGCACCGTCGCGTAGAAGGTGACGAACGATGCCGGGTCCGGTCCGAGATTGGAGATATTGTAAGTAAATGCAACCTGGGTTCCAGCCGCAACCGGGCTGGGAGAAGGACTGCCGGTGTAGTTGCTCAACGACAGCTGGCTGACCGCGCCAATTTTGCTGACGAAGGCATCTACGGAGCCTGAGTTCAACATGCTCTGAAACGGACTGGGCGTAACCGTAACCGGGTAATTCGGCGAGACCGTTGAGCCCGCCACATAACTGGCGTTATAGCTGTCGAGCGCGATACCCGTGCCCTGATCCAACTGGCTGCCACCAAGGTAGGTCAGATAATCGCCATTATTCGTGCTTCCGGGAAAGGTTGTTGAAATCAGACCCGCGAAAGCGTCTCCGCCCCCACCATAGGTCTGAATCGCGTCGTTCGTGATGGGGAGGTCGCCGGACGCGGTATATCCCGCAATGTGGACAGCCTGCGTGGAATCGACCTGGATGGAGTTGCCAACGTCATAACCGGAGCCACCCAGATACGTGAAATAGTTCAGCGGAAAGATCGAGCCTGCCGAGGCTCCGATCTTCGCGATGTAGGCGTCGCCCGCCCCGCCGTAGCTGCCGATCGGCTGAAATCCAGCGATGCAACTGCAAATCCAGTCTGACGAGTACGTCACACCGGTGACATAGGTATTGGCCGAGCTGTCGACGGCAACGGCGACCCCGGTATCGTTGCCGCTGCCCCCGAGATAAGTGGCGTAGAGAGGAGGAGAGCCAGCCTGGTTTGGATTGAACTTGGCGACAAAGGCGTCGGTGTTCGTCGGATACGGAGGCCCGGCGCACGTGCCGGTTACACTGGCCTGGTCCAGGCACGCCTGTTGCGCATTCACCAGGGGGAAAGCGGCTTCGCCGTTCGGTCCCGCCACGGAGAGCATATTCGTGGTGCCGGTGATGTAAATGTTGGCATTGGAGGGAACTTGGTCCACGGCAATGCCTCCGCCGATCGCGGTCGCCCCATCTGGATATCCGCCGCCGAAGTAGGTCGAGTACAGCATGCTCAACGTGCCGGCACCGAGCGTATTGATCTTGCTGGCGAAGAAATTAGCGCCACCTGCCGTCGCGTTATTCGACAACTGAAAACCATTCGGATTGGCGGGGAAGTAGGCGCTCGCCGGATTCGTCGAGGTGGTATCGCCTGTGACATAGGCATTCTGGTTGGTGTCAATCGCTAGTCCCGTGACCGTGTCGGTGCCATTACCCGCGAGGTAGGAGGAATAGGCGAGCTGATAAACGAGATTGGTCGGAGATCCGGTGAAGGCAATCTTACTGAGGAAACCATGAGTACCGGTCTGCGGCGCCTGCAGGAATGCATTGGCAGTGGTAGGAAAGTTGGGCGAGTTCGTCGTTCCGGCAACGTAGATGCTGAAGTTGGCATCGACCGCCACTCCGGCCAGGCTGTCGGTCCCCGATCCGCCAAGATAGGTTGCGTACACCAGTTGCTGGTAGGTGGTGTACCCGGGCGGTTGCAGAGTCGGATTAATGACTGCGATAAAAATGTTCTGCGCACCTGGGCCGCCAAGAGTCGACTGCAGCGGCGGATTATTCGGATAGTCCGTGTTCAGGGGAAAATCCGTCGAGGTCGTCGAGCCGGCAACATAAATCAAGCCCGCTGAATCAACCGCAACCTGTACCAGACCCTCGGTGCCGCTCCCGCCGATGTAAGTCGAATAGCTCAACGTAGGATCGATGACCAGCGCGCGGCTATGGTCGTAGTCGCCGATCGCGAAGCCAATTTTATTGTCGGCCAGTTGGCGAAAACTTCCCGTAACCTGCGTCCTGGTTCCCCCGGTTCCACCTGCTGCGGGCTGGTAAATGTTGGGCGCGCGAAAGCGCACGTCGCCATGTTGGGTCGAGAGGATCAGATCGCCTGAATCGTCCGTATCAACATGCGCCGAGGCGCCCGCGAAACTCAACGCAATCTGACTCGGGTCCGCCCGAGGAGCCACCCGGAAATCATATTCGAGCTGTCCCTGATCTCCGTAGTAAACAAGATCGATGCCGGGATAAACCGCCTGATATTCCACCTGTCCAAACTGCGGAACATTATGCTGCCACTTGGAAGAGTCATTGCCGATAAAGTAGTTGCTCCTGCCGGGCATAGGCGAAGCCCCTGAAACCAGAGCCGACGGATTCGCTCCGGCCAGCCTCATGCGAATGACCGAGCTCGTCCTATGCTCCGAGCCGAGCGCTCGCGGCCGCGAGCCGGGAGTCGAAGGCTCAGCATCGCTGGCTGAGTGTTCCAATTCCAGCACGGCTTCATCGGCGGTCAGAAACAGCCCATACCCCGACCCGCGCGCGAGGAACTTTACCTGAGGAGCAGTCTGACCCTGGTTCGGCTCAAAAAAGAGGGGCACGGAGAGCGCCTTGGCGGGAATCGGCCGAGGGTTGGCGGGCTTGAGTCCACTGGTCAGCGCTTGGGTCGTCGCTCGGGTCGTCGCTCGGGTCGTCGTACGGGTACTGGAAGCCCGTCCGGCAATAGAAAAATAAAAAACGACGCTCGCGGTCGCGAGCACAAATGCCGCCAGGAACGCAGCCTTCATCCCATTTCGTGACTTTCCTGCCGCAACCAAACTTCTCACCGAACCTCCTGCCGACACCGGGTAATTCCGATTCACGAAGCTCCTCCGATTTCCCAATTTCGTGGGGTGAGAACAAGAAGGCACAACACCGCTCCGGCTCGACGCCCTTAGGAAGCGGATGCGTTACCTGTCACCAGAATACTGGGATGGAACCAAACAAATACTTTTACATCCAACAGATACGCTGTCAAGCCGGGATCGATGGTCCAGGCCGTTCAGTGAGAAGCTGAAAGCGAGGGAAATGGTTGTAAAGAAAAAGCTCTCAGGCCGCAGAGGCCGGGTGGCAGGAAAAACTGGTCAGTGTCACAGCGCGATTTTCTGAGACCTGACGCATGACACCTAGTTCTTCCGCAACTCCGCCATTTCCCGCTTCAAGCGCGAATAACGCGACACAATCGTTGAGATATAAGCGATATGGATCAACCATGTGACGGCGTAAGCCGCAAAAAGATAAGGATTCCCTTTCATCGGACCCTCCCCCCGGGATCATGCAACGATCGCAGGGCATGCGCCTCGTCGACTTCGCGCTGCAATTTCTCCAGTCGGTAGCGCGACCAACATACGAGAAAGGCAAAGCAGGAAAATGCCAGCCAGTTGATGAGCAGCGCGTGCAGCATCCGTGGATCGATCGATCCTCCTCCCCCCATCACCGGTTGCGGATGCTGGGTGCGGAAAAACCAGATCGAAAAGTAGACGAAGGGCACGCACAACGCTCCGAGCACCGCCAGCGCCGCCGCCAGCAAGGGCGTCTCACCGCTCGAAGAAAAACGGCGCAGCATCAGATAGCTCACATAAATCAGCCATAGCACGAGGGTCGATGTCAGCCGCATATCCCACGTCCACCAGATGCCCCACACCGGACGCGCCCAGATGGGCCCCGTGATCAGCACTACCGTGCAGAACACCACGCCCACTTCAGCACAGACCAGCGCAACGATATCGGCGGTTTGATTGCGCTTGATCAGGAAACACACCGACGCCCCAAAATTGATAAAAAAGAGCAGGAACGCCGTCCACGCCGAAGGCACGTGATAATAGAAAATCCGCTGCACATCGCCCATGGTTCTTTCCGTGGGCGCGACCGCGAGCGCCTGATAGAGCGCATAGATGAGCAGAACCGCTGTCACCACGCCAAGGATAGGAAAGACTTTTTTCATTGAATCATTGCGGTATTGAATTATCGAACGATTGAATCATCGAAAATCTGGGACGCCTTTAATGATTCGATGACTCAATCCTTACAATCTCTCAATAGCCTTATTCCGCGTTCAAAACCGTCTCGAACAAGAGCAGGCACACCGTAGTAAACACCAGATCGTAGGTGGCAAGCAACACGATCCAGAAACGAGCCCCTTCGCCATTGAGTATAGCGGTTGTTGCCTGCACCATGGCCAGCAGGGCGGGAATCGAGATGGGAAACAGCAGCAGAGGAAGCATGATCTCGCGGCTGCGCGTCCGCAACGACATAGCGGCAAAGAAGGTTCCATTCACGACCAGCGCCCAGGTTCCAAACGCCGCGACCAGCAACAACTGCCACACCGGTCCGAGAGAGCGCAGCCGGTAAAAGACGATGAACAGGGGAGTCATCAGCGCTTCGAGCACAGTAACGAAAATAAAATTGCCCAGGGTCTTGGCAATGAACAGCGAGTTCGCGGGAGCCGGCGATACCCGGTAGGCATCGAGCACCTGATTGCGGATTTCTCGCGCCCACGTCTGGTTCAGAGCGACCACCGCGGCGAACAGAAACGCCACCCAGATCAGCCCTCCGGCGATCAGGCGGGATTCTTCGGCGCTGGGGTCGAACGAAAAACTGAAGACCACCACCACCAGCAAAGAGAAGAACAGCATGGAGTTGATGGCGTCCTTCGACCTCCACTCCAGCCGCAGGTCTTTCATCAGGGTGACGCGCGTGAGGGCGGAAAGCGAGCTCATCAGGAGTCAGCTCCCGTGCGCTCTGTCTTGTTCAAATCGCGAGTGCGCTCCACAATCTTGCCGTATTCCATCCAGACAAACTCGTCGGCCGCGCTTTCGAGCAACGATGCCTGGTGAGTGACGATGAAAATCGTTTTGCCCTGATCGCGAATACCGGCCAGCAGGCGAACCATCTCAGTCGCTGAGTGCAGATCCACATTCGAGAAGGGCTCATCGAGCAAAAGGATTTTGGGATCATTGAGCAAGGCTCGCGCCAGAGACATTCGCTGCCGCATGCCCTGCGAATATTGGCCGACCGGACGGACAATATCGGGATCAAGTCCGACGGCGCGAATCACCTCCGCGCAACGAGCGCGGTCAGCGATTCCGTACAGCCGGGCAAAGTATTCCAGATTTTCCATCCCGCTCATTTCGTCGTAGAGCAGCGAAGGGTGCGCCATGTAGCCGACCTGCGCGCAGATGTGGTGAAATGTGCTGGAACCGAGGATCGAGATCTGTCCGCTCGAAGGCTGGTTAAGTCCAGCCAAAGTTCGCAGCAAGGTAGTCTTGCCGGCGCCGTTGTCGCCGAGAACGGCGTAGAGTCTGCCGCCGGAGAATTCCGCAGTAACGCCGCGCAGCGCCGCAAAACGGCCAAACTGCTTGATCAGATTCGTGACGGTTATGACGGGGGCGGGCGCGGTTGCAGTCAATGGGATAAAGGAATGAGCGTTAATTCGCCATCCCGCTTGATCCGGAACTCTGATTTTGCGACATGGTCTTCCCTGGCGGAGCTGCGGGAGTAGCCCCCGGTTGGCCTGGTTGCGGGGCGTACTTCGAAGCGCATTTAGCCTGCAGTTGCTTGGCATGGAAAACGCCATCTTGTCCGTAGCTGCCATCGGCCAGCGCCTGGGAGTCATCCTTGAAAGTGTCAGGGGGAGCCTCGGTGCCGGTGTAAGAAACCGGCAGCGTCAGATCGTTCTCCTTCAGCACGAAGTCCACCTGCCTGCCCGTGCGCTTAATCGAGCCCGGCACGACGTTCCCAGCCACCCGCAAGTGCCTCGAGTATGCCTTGGCGCCCTGCTTTTGCAATTCCTGGATGGTGACGTAGTAGCTCGTGCTGCTGTCCTGAACGCCGGTGTAGGCAAGATAGCCCAGGGACACGAGAATTAACGCCATAACCGAGCCGAATTTTAAATATTTGCCAGTCTCACTAGACATAAACCCCACGCTCAATGAAAACTGTACGCGCACCCCGAGCGGGGGTCAAGATGCGCAAGGTCGTGGGTGGGCGAGAACGCTTGCGCCACGCAGCCATCCGGTTACATTTACAATCCTCCCTGCGGCATATTCGAATAACGAAGATACGGAGACAGGCGGGATTCCATGATCCATCCTTGGCACGACGTTACCCCCGGCGGCAAGCTTCCGCAAGAGTTCAACACGGTCATCGAGATTCCCTTCGGTTCGAGCGTGAAATACGAACTCGACAAGACCAGCGGCCTGATCAAACTCGACCGCATCTTGTATTCGGCGGTGTATTACCCGGCGAATTATGGCTTCATCCCGCAGACCCTGGCCGAGGACGACGACCCGATCGATGTGCTGGTGCTGTGCCAGGAGCCTGTTGTGCCGCTGACCATCATCCACGCGCGTGCCATCGGGCTGATGACCATGATCGACGGAGGAAAGAAAGATCACAAGATCATCGCCATCGCCACCGAAGACCCGGAATTTAACGCTTACCGCGAAGCCGCAGAAATGCCTCCGCATCGGTTGCTGATGCTGCGCCGCTTTTTTCAGGACTACAAACAGCTCGAAGGCAAGTCGGTCGAGGTGGACGAGATTCAGCCGGCAACTCTGGCCTATCCGATTATCGAAGATGCCTTGCACCGTTATAGCGAACAGCGGCGTAAAGGCTTTGCCGGACACAAAAGTTGAGGGCAGGGTGGCGAGAGCTCGGATCAGCGATTACTGCTTATTTTTCAGGGTGATAGCAGGAAATGGAAGGGCGGCCAGCTTTCGGGCAGGCACGGTAAAATAAAGTCCATAAACTTACTTGACATTGTCGAAAAACTATCCTACATTATGAATCGTCCCTCCTGGACCCGTACCACTCTTCGCCTGGTGGTACGGGCCCTACATTTTTCGCTTAGTTTCCTTCTTTTTCTTTTTCCCGCTCGTAGGGCTTCTGCATATATTTCCGCGCTTCTTCGATTGCCCCCTGAGTATTATCGTTGGTCTGAATAGCCTGGCGGTATTCATTGACGGCGCGCTCGCGCTGGCCGGTGATATCGAAAATCTTGCCCAGTTGCAGATGGCTCCAAACCTCGGTCCAGCGCGGTTCTCCGTCGCCGTTGAGCGCCTCGCGATAGGCATTCGCCGAGGCCTGGTAGTTCTTCTGCAGAAAGAACACCTCGGCGATGCGATAGTGAGCCAAAGAGCTGTTCTTGTTGACCTCAAGCGCCTTGTTGAATTCGAGGAGAGCCCCCGCCAGGTCGCCCTGCTGGGTGAGGCCCTGTCCGCGCAGGATCGAAGAGCGCAGCTTGATGTCCTTCGAATTGGTAAGCACGCGGTTTTCTGGATCAATCGCGATCCGGCGCGGACGTCCAAAGGTTTCGACCGAGAACGGAGAGTCGGTGCCCACAACTTCAATGACTTTGTTTTCCGTGCGGCCGTCGGTATCGATTTTCAAATCCACCGGCATGCGAAACAAATCCAGATCCTGGTGAATGGCGCCGACGATCCGAAAACCCTTGTTGTTGCCCAAGCGGTAGACCGTGTACTTCGGCTTAAATTCGGGAGCGCTCGTCGAGTCCATCCACTGCGAGTAAAACCAGGTCAGTTTTTGGCCGTAAATCTTCTCGCTCATTTCTTCAAAATCATCGGTGGAAGCCGACTTCCCCGCGTACTTACTGGCGAAACCACGCATCAATTCGAGATATTTTTTCTCTCCCAGAACCCAGCGCAACATGTGCAGGATCATTGCGCCCTTGTCGGTGACCAGGGATTGAAATTCGGGTGAAAAATAGTCCAGCTTGTCGGCGCTCGAAAGCGGCACGGTGTCATAGGCGAGCGCGCCTACCGACATATCCTTGACCATTTCCTCCATTCCCGCCTCGCCGGCCGCATTCTCCACGTAGCGAGCTTCGGAGTAGCGCGCGAACCCGTCGCTGATCCACCAGTCGTCCTTCGACGCCGGACTCACCGAAACGCCCCACCACTGGTGCGCAATCGTATTCGCCAGCAACCGGTAGTTGATCTTCTCGGTGATCGCGCGGCTGGAAAGCGCTGCGATTTCGGGCGCCCACGCCGAGGGCACGGTATCGTCCGGAATCTCGACAACCTTCAAGCGCGAAGATGGGGCCACTCCATATTGAGTAACAAAATAGGTGAACTCCTTGACCGCAGTCGATGCGTATTCCGTCCCAAGCTCTTGTTTGTTGGGCTTGAAGAACACGTGCAGGTCGACACCCGCCTCGTCGCTCTTAAATTCCTGGAACGTCCCGGCGATGATGGTGCCCGGGAAACTCGGTTTATCCCAGGTGAAGGTAAAGGTCTTCGAGTTCGCGAGGTCCGCTGCAGGTCTGCGGGACGCCCCGGCTTCGCCCGACGAAGATTCCTTACCGCTGCCGATTGCGACCATATGCGACGGAACCGTAACGCTGATGGTCGAGGTAAAACGGTTCACACCATACCCTGCAACCGGGAACCACAGCCCGGAGTAAAGCAGGTAACTCGTCTCCGGTCCTACGTAGGCCAGCTTCAATCCCTGCACCGGACTGTCGTCAGCGCTCTCCAGCGTGCCTTCGTATTCAAAGGTGAAAGTCGTGCTGCTATTCTTCGCGACGCTGTTATTGAGCGAAAAGCGTACCGTTGAATCCTGGGTGTTGCGCTCGGGAACGAGAGGTTTGTTATTAGCGTCGGTGAGCTTCGTAATGCGCAGCGCGTTATTCAACTGAAAAATGGCGACGTTGAGATTTTCAAGCGCGGTGATTTTCACCATGGCGCGCGCGGTCAACTTGTGAGTCTGCGGCAGCAGTTCGACGTCGATCTTGTAATCGTCGGCGCGGAGGCGCGTTTTCTCCGCCGCCAGAGCCGGCCGGCCCTGGGCGACGCTAAGCCAAAAGCCAAGAAAAATGGCAACCGATAAACCGAGCGCCCGGCGCGCTGGTCGAGAGTGGCAGAGCTTCAAGTAGAGTCTCCTGGCAGGGCTACAAATCCTATGATGTTAATTTTCACGCAAAAGATGCTGTGCCGACAAGGGTTAACCAAATTTAGGTTGGCGAATTTACGCACGCGAAACGGATTGAGCCCGCTCTTTTTCCTGTGATCTTCTTCCAATGATTTGCCGCCAGATGATCTCCGCAGCCGTTTCCGATGGATGTTGGAGGGCGCTGCTGCTTCCTTGCTTCAGTCTGTCCTTGACCGCAGCCAGACGCTCGATCATGCGCTCGCGCGGCTCGCTATCCGGTATGATTTTGTTGAGTTCCGCAACAATGTTTTCCGCCGTAAACTTGTGCTGCACCAGTTCCGGGACAACCTCTTCCCCGGCAATAAGGTTGACCATGGCAAAGTAGGGCACTTTCACCCGGGGCTTGCCGAGCGCGTAAGTTAGCGCAGAAACGCGGTACACCATGACAAACGGAGTGCCCATGACGGCAGCTTCAACGGTAGCCGTGCCGCTGGCAACGACGCCGGCCCGCGAATGATAGAGCGCCGGAAGCGCGTCGGACACCAGGTGAACATTGTTACGTAGAGGCGCGGCTTGCCGCGTCCCGGTCGGCGGCGTCCCGATCAATCCCCGAAGAAACGAATCGTCCAGCGTTCGAGCAACCGGCAGCAGAAACTCATAACCGCGATCTTCTACCGTGGAACCGTTCTTCCGCTGAGGGCTCTCTGTCTGATTCTTCTCCAGACGCGCGGCCGCTTCGAGTATCGCAGGAAGATTCATCCGCACTTCTTTCCTGCGACTGCCGGGCATCAGCGTGATCCAGGATTTAGTCGCGTCGAGACGGTTGTCGGACGCATACGCTTCTCGCGTAATTGCCGGAGCAGGCAAGTCGGCCAGCGGATGCCCCACAAACGTGGCGTCCACTCCGCGATCGCGATAGAACTTCTCCTCGAAGGGAAAAATGACCAGCGCTTTGTCGACATACTTGCGCAGCAATTTCGCTCGTCCTTGCCGCCAGGCCCAGAACTGCGGGCAGACGTAATAAACGACAGGAATGCCGCGCTTATGCATCTGCCGCGCCACGCGCCAGTTGAACGCCGGAGCGTCGATGACTATAGCCAGAGCCGGGCGTTTCTCGTCCGCCGCGCGAATCAGCTTTCGATAAAGCCTAAGAATCTTCGGCAGACGGCTGAGGATCTCAGTGATGCCGACCACGGCGAGGTCCTTCGCGTCAACAACGATCTCGCAACCGGCGGCGCTCATGCGCTCTCCGCCCGCGCCGAAGAACTGGAGCGGCAAGACATGGGTAGGGACAACCGCTCCCGGCTGACCAGCGGAGCGGAGCTCCGCCGCGCGCCGCAGAGCTGCAATCAGCTGCGCGCCATACATTTCGCCCGAAGCTTCGCCGGCGGAGATGAGAACCTGCACGGACACATTGTAGCGGGAGTATCCGGCAAGGGCAGGCTACCGTAGTTCGGTCATCAGTTCAGTCATCCGCGTTCGCGGGCGAGGGCGCCCGCGCCACATTGATTTCCTGATCTTTATACTGCAACTGATAGAGCTTATAGTAAATGCCGCGCTGGCCCAGCAACTGCTGGTGCGTACCCATTTCGCGGACCTGGCCTTTGTGCATCACGATGATCTTGTCGGCGCGCTGGATGGTCGACAGACGGTGCGCGATGATGAGCGCGGTTCGGCCCTCGACCATACGGTTGAGGGCGTCGCGCACACGGAATTCGGTCTCTGTGTCTACGCTCGAAGTCGCTTCGTCCAGAATGAGAATCTTGGGATTGTGGGCGAGGGCTCGAGCGAAACTGATCAGTTGTTTCTGGCCGGTCGATAGCGTCGAACCACGTTCGCGGACCTCTTCCTTGAATCCTCCGGGCAAGGTGCGGATGAATTCGGCAAGGTTGACGTCTTCCGCGGCCTGCTCCACATCGGCATCCTGAATGCGTGCCGTGCCCAGCCGGATGTTGCCGGCTACCGTTCCGCTGAACAAAAAGGGATCCTGCAAGACGACACCAAATCGGCCGCGGAGTTCATCGAGATCCATCTCCTTGATATCGACGCCGTCGATGCGAATCGCTCCCCGTTGCACGTCGTAGAAGCGCATCAACAGCGAGATGAGGGTAGTCTTGCCGGCTCCGGTATGTCCGACGACCGCGACGGTTTCGCCTGGTTCCAGCGCAAAACTGACGTCGCGCAGGACCCAGTCGGGTTCAGTTGACGGCGGAGCGAGGACCGTTTCCGCCCGTCCCGCGGCGCTCTCAGAACTGGTGGGGACGCCGTTTATTTCACTGGTTCGTCCTGCGTTGTAAGCGAACCAAACACGATCAAATTCGATCCGTCCCGGGCCCTGCGGACGCTTCGTAACCGCGGCCGACGTTACCTCGATCTTCGTATCGAGCAACTTGAAAACGCGCTCGCCTGCCGCCATAGCCGACTGCAGAATGTTGTACTTTTCGCTGAGGTCCTGAATCGGACGGAAGAATCGTTGCGCGTATTGCATGAAGGCGACCAGAACTCCGATGGTCGCCACGCGGCGAATTACGTCGTTGCCGCCCCACCAGATAATGCTGGCTATGGCAAATGCCGACAAAATTTCCACGATCGGGTAATAGACCGAATACGCCAGGATCGCGTCTTTGAACGCCTCCATGTGAGAAGCATTAATTTCGGAAAACTTGTTGAAAGCGCGTTTCTCGCGATTGAAAAGCTGCAGCACCAGCATTCCCGAGACCGCCTCCTGCAGATAAGCGTTGATCCGGGCGATCGCGGTGCGGATGCGACGATATGAATCTCGCACCTTGTCGCGGAAAATGAGGGTTGCGTAGATGATAAGCGGAAGCACGGCAAAGGTGATCAGCGCGAGCTTCCAATTCATCTTCACCATGATGAAGATGATTCCGGCCAGCACGAACACGTCTTCAAAAATTGAAACCACGCCGGCGGTAAACATTTCATTGAGCGCATCGACGTCGGTAGTGACGCGAGTGACCAATCGTCCGACCGGATTCTTATCGAAAAACGCGACATGCATATGCTGCAAGTGCCGGAAAATCTGACTGCGCAAGTCGAACATCACCCGCTGCCCGGTCCACTGCATCAGGTAAGTCTGGATGAACTCCAAGGTAAACGTGAAGATTAGAATTCCGACGTAGAGCCCGCCGATCTGGGCAATGCCGGTCAGCGGAGTGCTGCTCAAGCGGTCGCCGATCCAGGAGTTTGAATTCGGCGATTTCGCCAGGTATTTATCGATTGCGACCTTGGTAAGGAGTGGCCCCAGCACGTCCAAGCCGGACTTCAGAATGATCGCAGCCAGCGCGACCACAACATGCAACTTGTAGGGACGCAGATGGGTGAGCAGACGCCGCATCAGGCGGCCGTCATAAGCTTTCCCTAGTACTTCTTCTTCCTGATTAGAGGCCATGGTTGGCGCAAGAGATCTTCGAAATCAGAGATCTTGTCCCTGATCCTGTCCCTAAAGATTATCCCAAAAAGGGCGGCCTGTAGACGGCCGAAGCGAAGCGCAGGATGACCAGGGCCGCTCCGCTACTGCACCGCGGAAAACGTCAGATGACTAACTCAAAGCAGATGCGGGTCTGAAGTTTCCGGCGCTAGTGAGTTTTTCTTGAGGCGAGCACCCCGGCCCCCAGTCTGGTTGTTTTCGCGGGCTTGCAGTTGACGCCGCGGCAATTCGGGCAAACAACTTTTGCATTCTTGTCTGCCATTTCATGGAGAAAGACCGAAAACGCCTGCCCACAATGCTGGCATAAAGCGTCTATCGTTTCGCTGCTCACCTTCGGGCTAGACACAGACACACCTCCCGGCAAAGCTGAAGCTTGCGCAACTCTATTCTAGCCGACCGGATGAACCCGCGACGACCCCGACTGCACGATAGACGCGGGCCTTTCTTGAGATGTGAACCTACATTTTTGCGAAAGCTTTTCTGACGCGGTGTGTTGCGCTCGGCTTCTCAGCCTTCGCAGGTTTGTGCAGGTGTGGCTTGCCACACTTTGGGCAGCATGCAACCTTGGCGTTGCGTTCGGCCATTTGGTGCAGAAACGTTGAAAATGCCTGGCCGCAGTGACGGCACAGCCGGTCAAGTTTTTCGTCGTTCAACATGTTCATGCCCCCTCCGAGTAGTCTTCGCCGTGTAAGGTGCGGTCCCTGCTGGATGAAAATAAGATGACGCCAACACGAAAGGGGTTGTGGCTTGTCGCATAGAATGAGTCAAGACGAAGCATGCCCCTTGGCATCTACATCTCGGTTCCGTTCTGCCGCACGAAGTGCAGCTATTGCAATTTCGCCTCCGATGTTTTCTCGAAAGCGGCCTACGAAAACTACGTTGCTCGCCTAGGCGAGGACATCGCCGCCGCGCGCCAGTTAGCGTTGCAGTTAGATTGTTCCCTGGATGATGGCACGGCTGACTCCATTTATCTTGGAGGAGGCACGCCTTCCATTCTCGATGCCTCGCAGTTGCGGCGGATTTTTGCGGCCGTGCGCGATCAATTTGCGGTTACGCCCGATGCCGAGATTACGGTGGAATGCGCGCCCGGCACATTGACTCCTGCTTTGATTGATACTTTGCTGCGATGTGGAGTCCAGCGTGTGAGCCTCGGGGTGCAATCCTTCGTCGATCAGGAAGCGCAGTCGGTTGGGCGGCTGCACAAGCGCGAAACAGTTCTCCAGGAAATTATTCGCCTCCGCGAAGCTGGGCTCATCAACATCAACCTTGACCTGATCGCCGGCTTGCCGCACCAGACGGCGGAAAGTTGGGCTTTCTCAGTATCGGAAGCAATTGCGATCGGCGTGCCGCACGTCAGCGTATACATGCTTGAAGTAGACGAAGATTCACGGCTCGGCAGAGAACTGATCGCTGGCGGCGCGCGATATCACGCGCACTGTGTTCCCGACGACGACAAGACCGCGGACTTTTACCAGCAGGCGTGCGAGATGCTTAAATGCGCCGGTGTCAGGCAGTACGAAATTTCCAATTTCGCACGCATCGAATCGCATCGGCAAAACGGCCATTTACGAAGCGAAGTTTTCAACAATGCTTCACGCCACAACCTGAAATATTGGATGCGACAACCGTACTTAGGCTTCGGCGTGGACGCCCATTCGATGCTGCAGAGCGCCGCCGAAAGTCCTCATGCCGTCCGTTTCGCCACTCCCGATGCGCTCGATGCTTACATGAATCGCGTGCCGCATACGGTGATTTCGGTCTCCGCGCAAGCTGCAATCGAAGAAGAGTTCTTTCTTGGCCTGCGCTTGAATCGTGGCATCGATCTAGAAGATATGCGGAAAGAAAGACTTTGGAACGAGCAGGGCTCGAGCCATGCCATCAACACCTGGGAGTCTGCGATTCAACAGTGCGTGCAGGAAGATTTGTTGGAACAGCAGGGCGCGATCTTGCGTCTCACCGCTCGTGGCCGGCTCTTGTCCAACGAAGTTTTTGCCCGATTTCTTATCGAAAGCACTAAAAGAACAACAGTGGGAACCGGCCACGTGAATCCACGTTAGTTGGCCGATCGGTGCCGTTCGGCGTTGGGCCTTTCCGGCTCCCACTATCTCAAAAAGTCGTTGGGGAGGATCGATGCCGAGTCCAATCTCACCTCTCGTTTGTCTCAGATTCAACCGGATGTTAACCGCGAATGCCGCAAAGGGAAACATCACGTCAGTTACATGGGGAAGCGTTCCCAAAGTTATGTGGCGAAATTCAGAAGGTTTCCCCCGAAAAAGAGCGACCTCAATCGAGATTGTTCAGCGCACAGGCGCCAGGCCCACGAGCATCACCGCAAGAGCCGCATGGTCCAGCCGCACGTGATGGCAGCGAAGGCGCACCGCTCCGCGTAGATACGGCAAAGACCGACAGCTGTGCGTCCAGCTTCTTGCTCTGGCATTTCGGGCATTCTGCTTTTTGTTTGCCGAAGATCAGAGCCTCGAACTCGTGCTGACATTCCTTACAGACGTACTCAAAGATGGGCATGAAGAAAACTCCGCGAAGAAAATGACTGTCTCCTATTTAAAATCAAAGCGTGGGCACTAAGCAAATACACGAAGAGACCCGTGACTTCATAGCCCGGCGCTGGCTGTGCGGCGGTCACGTCCAGACTGTGGCCAGTTTCCTGATCCCGCGCCGCTTTCATCTGCCTCCGCCCGAGGAGCGTCTGGTCGAGGTCGAACCCGGCGTCCACGTGCTTTGCCATTGCCACTGGCAGGCGGATCGCGCATCCGCCCTGACCATCATCATTGTGCATGGCCTCGAAGGATCGAGCGAGTCGCAGTACATGCTCGGCGTCGCCGAGAAGGCGCTGGTGGCGGGGATGAACGTGATCCGTTACAACCAGCGCAATTGCGGCGGCACGGACCGCCTCGCGCCGGTGCTCTATCACTCGGGATTATCGAATGATGTGGCGATGGTGGCGCGGGAGATTACCGCGCGCGATGGTGTCCAACGTTTCGCGCTGGCCGGCTTCTCGATGGGCGGCAACATCGTGCTGAAGCTTGCGGGAGAGTGGGGAGCGCAGGCTCCAAAGGAGTTTCGAGCGCTTGCAGTATGTTGTCCGGCAATCGATCTGGCATCGTCGGCCGACGCGCTGCACGAACCCGCCAACAGAATTTACGAGACCTACTTTCTGTGGGCGCTGCGGCGTCGAATGCGGCAGAAGGCGCGACTGTTTCCCGGACACTTCGATGCGGGCCGCCTGCGCGGCCTGAAAAGCCTGCGCGAGTTTGATGACAAGGTGACGGCTTATTACTGCGGTTTTGCCGGCGTCGACGACTATTACGATCGCGCTTCGGCGGCGCACGTGGTCGACCGCATCGCGGTTCCGACGCTCGTGCTGTACGCGGCGAACGACCCGTTTGTGCGCCTTACGGCTGAAACACGGCGTAAGATTTCATGCAACCCGAACATCACCTTCATCGAGACAAGAGATGGAGGGCACTGCGCATTTATCGGGAGGCCGACAAGATCGTCTTCGGGATTGCCGCCAGCGCATGATGGCAGTTATGAAGATGGTTACTGGGCGGAACACAAGATCGTGAACTTCCTGCGGCGGGTGGCCTGAAGAGTTGCGATGGACGCTGATTTCACAATCGAGTTGGGGCCGGAAGATCCGACGCTGGAGTTTCCCTGGACGGATCCTTCCGGCAAGGTGGCGTATTACGACGTGAAGCGGCATCCGGAGTTGATGGTATCGATCGCAGAATCGGAGAAATTCTCCGAGCTGGGAAACTTTCTCCGGGTGCTGAATTCGGCGCGGAGCGCGGTGGAAACGGCGAAATGCGATGCCTGGACATCGCGCGAGTTCAATGCCGAAGAAGACATCTACAACGCTTCGCATAAGTTCGCGAGTTATGTGGATTTTATCGTGTCTAACATAGAAGGGCGCGAATCCCTGCCGCTTCACGAACAATTTGTGCGTAAGCTGGTTGCATTGCTGCAGCGAGCGCCCGAAATGCCATCGGCGGCGGAGGTGTGCGTCCGGCGCTGTTACTATGCCGGGGACATCGCAGTTCGAGAAGGTTTGTACTTTACTCTGTATGTCACTGGCTACGGGAACGACGAGGCCGGCGCGCGCCAGAATTGGGGCGTGGGGTTGAAGTTAGCTGGCCATGCTATTTTGCAATTATCGGCGGAAGACTAGGGGTCGCGCGGCATAAGTGGCTCTAGCGGTTGTCGCTTTATCTACCAGGCGGGCTGGATTCTCCGGCTCATTTTCTTCCAGTCGATCCTCTTCCAATCAATTTTTGTGCGCAGCAGTGACAGAATGAGCATGAATAGGGTGATCTCGAGCAATCCTCGGGTCGCGGCCGGAATCGACTCGGATCGTTTGGGCAACAAAGAGAATCGTCCGTAGACAAATTCTATGTGAACCCAATAGACGAGCAATGAAGTCTGACCTAGTTGAATGAGCGGGCTGAACCCGCGTGTAGCCAGGCCCCACCGGCACCATGCATAACTGATAAAAGCGATTACTAACAGGAGACCTATGCGCATCATCAGGAAATTAGGACTGGTGTGCCAGTAATCATAGGTGGAGTAAAGATGGAAGGGTGAGTGATCAAGTTCGCGGGCGGCGAGGATGGCTGTGGCTCCCACAAGGGCAAAGACGGCCAGCGTTTTCGCGACTTGACTCCGAGCTTGTTCGCTGAAGAGAATAAATCCGGCGGCAAGCCCCGCGAAGGCGAACGCCGCCCAGGGAAATAGCGGGAAGAGCCAGGGTTGGGGGGCACCGAAGTTGTGGCACCCGTCAATGTAAGACTCCAGCCACCACGGCAGCCAAGTAGGCCGCCATGTGGTGTAAAGGGGTGGCGTGAGCACGGCAATCAGGGCAACTATGGCAAGCGATGTACACACTAAGGCCAGTCTCCAGTGACTGAAGCGGCTCACACTTCCGCCACTTAGGATTGGGCTCGAAGGTATGAGCTCATAGGAGGAGTGCGTCTTTCTCCAAGCTGAGAGAACGATGCCGCAGGTCAGTGCCATAAGGATCATGGAGAGGCCGATTATGTTCAGAACATCCACGCGAAGTAAGTCGGAATAAGGAGCCCATCCCCACGCGATAAGAAATTCCTGCAACCGGAACAGCAGCCCAAAGGCGAAGATTTCAGCCCCGCGACGAGCCATGGTACGGGCAATTTGAGCGGGAGCCAGATTCTTGCGGATCAGCTTGTCGGTGACCAAGGCGAACGAAACTCCGGCCAGAAAAAGAAAGGTCGGCGCCGGCAACGTGCCGAGAATTTGCGATCCTTTAAGGAAAGTTGTGTTACGGGCGTCGCCACCGAGCCAGGCGTCGTAACAGTGCGTCTGGAACATCAGGACACAGGCTGATCCACGCATCCAGTCGATCCAGGCAAGCCGGGAAGCGGCGGGGGTGGCGATTGTAGTTATTGGTTGCGATGGTGGCTTCATGTTTTTCGGTAGAGACGCGGCTTGTCGCGTCTCCGGCGAAAAACGTACTGTACCACAGCCCTTTTGCTTGACAGGCGCGGAGTGTAATCGATATCGGCCGCGGTGTTTGCGACCCGGCGAATTCCGCAAAAGCTCACCGACCTATGAGCCGATCGCGAGCGAGAATCGTAGCACCCGCGGAGAACAGATCAACGTGGACGATCTGCCTGATGAAAATCTGCCTGAACGAAACCGCCGCCTAGAGTGGAGGAACGTTGACTTCCCCGGTCTGGGAGGCGTGCTAGCATTTGCTAGAGCCTGTCAGGCCTGCCATGAGAGACCGCCCTTTTGCCTTAGTGGAGTACGCGGCCCGCGCTGCCCTTTTCGTAGCCAATCTGGTCCTGCTGCTTTTTGTACTGATGAATTTGATCGCGGCGCCGCTGGCTTGGGCCAAGGACGAACCCAAGTGGATCGAAGTGCATTCCGCGCACTTCTCGGTCCTAACCGATGGAGGCGACAAGCGGGGCCGGGAAATCGCGCTACGAATGGAGCAGATGCGGGCGGTCTTCGGACAGTTGATTCTCAAGGACAAGCTGAAGATGTCGGTGCCCATCACCGTCATTGCGCTCAAGGGCGACAGGCAGTATGGCTCGGTTGCTCCAACGAAACAGAGTATGGCAGGCGGGTTTTATGTGCCCTCAACGGATAGGATTTATATCGTGCTCAATCTTTTTGAGGCCGATCCGTGGCGAGCGGTGGCCCATCCGCTGGCGCACTACTACTTGAACTACAACTATCCTCCGACGCAGGGATGGTTCGACGAAGGCCTGGCGGAATACTTTGGCTCGATTTATATCGGCAAGCAGGTGGAAATGGGAGCCGATCCGGAACTGATGCCGGAATGGCATGAGGATGCATTCGATGACCTTGCGGGGATGAAGCGCGATCCGAATGTGCCGCAGTCGCTGACGCAACTGGTGAGTTCGCCGGTATGGATTTCCATGGTTGACCTCTTCACCATGAAGCATGACAGGTCGGGTGTGCGCGAAGGAACGCACAACACGTTGTTCTATGCTCAGTCCTGGATGGTTGTGCACTACCTCTTGAACAAGAACAAGATGCCCGAGGCGGGAACTTACTTCAACCTGGTTCTCAACCAGAAAATGCCGGTGGATAAGGCGATGGTGCAAGCCTTCGATATGACGCCGGAGCAGATGGAAGCGGCGGTGAAGACCTACTTCAACTCGCTCAGCGTGTTGGGCATCGCCCTCGATCAGGCGAAAAAGCCAGTGGAAACTCCCGTTGATCCTCAGGAGCCCGATCGTTACCCGCTTCCCTTTGGCGCGGATGACATTGGGATGTCGGTGAGCGGGGTTAAGGATGAAGACGCAAGAGCGGTGGTTGCCGACGTGATGGCGCGCATTCCGGAGCATCATGATCAGGCGCTGCGCGAGTTACAGCAACTGATAGCCGATCCGAAAGACAATGAGATGGCGCGGCGCGCGCTGGCTTGGGACGACATCCACCAGAAGCGCTTCGACGCAGCGGCCGAGGACTTGGACAAGGCGACGGATTTGAATTCGCGGGATCCGTGGATCTGGTATTACCGGTCGGTCATGAAGTATCGAAAGGCCCAAGTGACCGGACAAGAAATGCAGGGTCTGGCAAACATGATGCAAGACTTGCGGGCGGTGACCGATTGGAATCCCGAGATGGCCGACGCTTATAACATGCTGGGACTTGCGCGAGTGGAGGGCGGCGGCATCAATTCGGCGTTGGAAGCGCAGCGGGAGGCGGTAGCGCTGGCTCCCCGGAATTTTGAATATCAGTTCAACCTGGGGCAGATCTACGTTGCTGGCAAGAAGTGGGATCTCGCGCGGGAGTTGTTTACGCGTCTGAAGGAGGGGCCGGATCGCGTCGCTGCGGCTGCAGCCAAGCACCAATTGGAAGATCTGGAAACCCTGCAGAAGTATGGAGTGCGTCCGCAGCGAGCAGGCGGAGGTGAGACCCCGGCAGGCGCCGCGAGCACTCCGGGGGCGAGTAAGAACGCTTCCGCGGCAGCAGTCAACACGGCGCAAAATCAGGGTCAGGATGACGATGACGCAGCGCCGAAGCCGGCGCCGGTTAAGCCGGGCACGACCGGGCCTGTGGAATTTCTCAAAGGAAAGATTGTCAGCAGCGACTGCTCCAAGGCTCCCGAGGCGACAGTCACCGTCTTGAGCGGGATGACGACCTACAAGATGCATACTGCGGATTACAAATCGCTCCTGGTGATTGGCCAGGACCAGTTTTCCTGCGAGTGGAAGAATCTTCTGGTGTCAGTGAACTATCGGGCAGCCGGAAAACATGAAGGTGAGTTGCTGTCGATTGAGGTGAGGTAGGTGGAGTGCGTCAGGCCGCTCACTTCTTGCGGACACTAGGACCGCGGCGCGTGAAGTTGCGATTCTTAACCAGAGTCGAAAGAACAATCGAAGTCGAGGTCGTGCCGAAGGGAGTGAGTTTGTCGATGACACGCTCCAGATGCTGGACCGACTCGACGGCAACTTTCAGGGTAAACGAATCGGCGCCGGTTCCGCGGTGGCATTCGAGAACCTCGGGCATGTAAAGAACCGCTTGGGCGACCCGTGAGAAGACGTCTCCGACCACGCTGATGCGGATGAAGGCGGTGATTGGCAGGCCAATCTTGGCGGGATCAACTTCGGCGCTGAAGCCGGTGATGATTCCGGCGTCTTGCATCTTACGGACGCGCTCGGCAACCGCGGGCAGGGTGAGGCCGACACGCCGGCCGAGTTCCGCGAACGAGATTCTTCCGTTCTCCTGAAGCTCTTCCAGAATATGCCAGCCAGTCTTATCAAGTGCTGAAGTATCGAAGGCCATAACGCCATTTTACTTTAGAAACCATGTATAAGACCCGCAATTACCTGATCTATTGTATTTACGAATTCCGCCTCCCGTCCAACAATAACCCTAAGGGGAAATGGTGGTCACGGGGAAGGGGGCGGGGATGACATTTGCAAACATTCAATGGACGTGGATGAACGGAGAATTCGTGCCATGGGCGGAAAGCAACGTGCCGCTCTCGACGCACGCCTTGCATTACGGGACGGGAGTGTTTGAAGGAATTCGCAGTTATGCGGTCGACGGCGAACCGGCAATCTTTCGTCTCGAGGCGCATCTCGACCGCTTCTACCAGTCGGCGGCAGTGTACGGTCTGCGCATCCCGTTCAGTTCGGAGCAGTTGACAGAGGCGATCTGCGGATTGATTCGCCGCAACGGGCTCACCGATTCCTACATCAGGCCCATCGCATTTATGGGGGCGGAAACACTGGGGATTCGTGCGCAGTGTTCCACGGAAACGGCAATTCTGGCATGGCCGCAGATGGTGCACGTCAGCGAAAGCAGTCGCAAGAACGGGGCGCGGCTGACCATTTCACCGTACCGAAAGTTCGATGCACGCATGATGCCGACAACCGCCAAGGCTTGCGGCCAGTATCTGAATTCGCGCCTGGCCACGATGGAAGCTTCGCGTCGCGGCTACGATGAGGCGCTGCTGCTGAATATCGATGGCAACGTCGCCGAGGCCGCGGTCGCCAACGTCTTCGTCGTCAAAGGTCGCACTCTTCGCACCAACGACGAGAAGTCGTCGATCCTGATGGGAATTACCCGCGACTCGATTCTGCAACTGGGCGTGGCGGAGGGATTCAGGGTGGAAGTAGGCACCCTCACGGTAGAAAATTTGCGAGGCGCAGACGAAGTCTTTTTGTGCGGCACGGCGTGCGAGATTTTGCCGGTTGCGGAACTGGATGGCGTTACGATCGGCACCGGCTTGCCTGGTGCGGCAACCCTTCAGATCCGGGACGCATTCGATCGCGCAAAGACAGGAGCTTCTCACGAGTGGAAGCATTGGCTGCATCGTGTGGCGAGGGACGAAGCGCTGGTGGGGACGGCAATTTCCAGCAGGTGAGTGCACCGCAGGCGCTTTCGCGCCGGGGAACCAGCGGCCTGATGACAAATTAACGATAAAATATGGGTATGTGGGAGAATCAATGGAGAATCCACTCAAGCTGAAACGCATTCACCACGTGGAATTCTGGGTCGGCAATGCCCGGCAGGCGGCCTATTTTTACCGCAAGGGATTCGGCTTTTCCCAGGTCGCCTATAGCGGACTGGAAACCGGGCAGCGTCAGCGCGCCTCCTATGCGATGAGTCAGGGCAAGGCGAACTTCGTTTTGACTACTCCGATGACGCCCGACGATCCGGCGGCCGAGCACATTCGGAAGCACGGTGACGGCGTGCGCGATATCGCGCTGGAAGTAGCCGACGCCGATGAGGCCTTTGCCGAGGCCGTGCGCCGGGGCGCTCTGCCTGCCGAGGAACCGCACGACGTAAAAGATGAACACGGCGCCATTCGTCGTGCCGCGGTTCATACCTACGGCGATACCATCCATTCGTTGATTTCCTATAAGGATTACACAGGGCCTTTTCTGCCTGGGTATATGGCGGCGCCCCTGGCGGGCGATGACTGCGGTATCCTGCGCATTGATCACATCGTCGGGAATGTCGAGCTGGGCAAAATGCAATATTGGGCCGACTATTACACGCGTGTGTTCGGCTTCCATCGTTACATCACTTTCGACGATAAAGATATTTCGACGGAATACAGCGCGCTGATGAGCATTGTGATGTCCGACGATTCGCATTCGGTGAAGTTTCCCATCAATGAGCCGGCGACGGCGCGCAACAAGAGCCAGATTCAGGAGTACATCGAAGCCTACGGGGGACCGGGCGCGCAGCATCTCGCGCTGCAGTGCAAAGATGTGATCTACACAGTGGGGAAACTGCAGCGCAACGGGCTCGACTTTCTGCGCGTTCCCGACTCTTACTATGAAGCGCTGCCTTCGCGCGTGGGAGATGTTGAGGAATCCGTGGCCGAGTTGCGAGAGCTAGGTATACTGGTGGACCGCGACGACGAAGGCTACCTGCTGCAGATCTTCTCGAAGCCGGTGGAAGACAGGCCGACCGTGTTCTTCGAGGTCATTCAACGCAAGGGCAGCCGCGGATTCGGCAAGGGAAACTTCAAGGCGCTGTTTGAATCGATTGAACTGGAGCAGGCGCGACGAGGAAATCTGTAGGCATGCCAAAAGCAAAGACCATCGACGCAAAGGCCCGGCATGCAGCGCCGCGGGATGTCAGGACGAATGCGGCAAGAATGAATGGCCGTGGGGATTCAGCGAATCGTTCTCAATACCAGTATCAATCGGGGTTTGGCAATGAATTCGCGAGCGAGGCAGTCGAAGGCGTATTGCCGCGCGGGCAGAATTCTCCGCAGAAAGTAGCTCACGGTTTATACACGGAGCAGTTGAGCGGGACGGCGTTCACGGCGCCGCGCAGCGTCAATCGGCGAACGTGGCTCTACCGCATGCGTCCCTCAGTGGCGCACAAGCCATTCGAACCGATTGAGCAGGGAAGGCTGCGCAGCGCTCCGTTCGACGAGGTGCCGACGCCACCCAACCAACTACGCTGGATGCCGATTCCCATTCCCAATGCCTCACAGCGTACCGACTTTGTCGACGGCCTGATCACCATGGCCGGCAATGGCAACACGCACACACACGCTGGCGTTGGCATCCACATCTATGTCGCTAATGCTTCGATGACGGATCGATTTTTTTACAACGCCGATGGAGAGATGCTGATCGTGCCGCAGACGGGACGACTGATCCTGCGCACGGAGATGGGCGTCCTCGAAGCCGGTCCCGGCGAGATTGCCGTGATTCAACGGGGAATTCGTTTTCGTGTCGAGCTTCTGGAAAAGGAAGCTCGTGGCTACATTTGCGAGAACTACGGCTCACTGCTTCGTCTGCCCGATCTTGGACCCATTGGGGCGAACGGCTTGGCGAATCCTCGAGATTTTTTGACGCCCGTCGCTGCGTTCGAAGACCGCGAAGGTGATTTCCGAATCGTGACCAAGTTTCAGGGGCGTCTATGGGAAGCTTCTATCGATCACTCGCCGCTCAATGTCGTCGCCTGGCACGGAAATTACGTGCCTTACAAATACGATCTGGCGAATTTCAATTGTATTAACA
The DNA here is from genome assembly GCA_963696275.1 of uncultured Acidobacteriaceae bacterium. Lineage (GTDB taxonomy): Bacteria > Acidobacteriota > Terriglobia > Terriglobales > Acidobacteriaceae > Acidiflorens. Next base: position 152,251 of record CAVOJQ010000006.1, read on the forward strand.
CAGTAAGCTTCGATCACCCGGATCCGTCGATTTACACGGTGCTGACTTCGCCGTCGGAGATTCCGGGCACCGCCAATGTGGATTTCGTAATTTTCCCGCCGCGCTGGATGGTCTCCGAGCATACGTTTCGTCCACCGTGGTTTCATCGCAATTTCATGAACGAATTCATGGGGCTGATCCGGGGGGAATACGATGCCAAGGCGGAAGGGTTTGTGCCGGGCGGCGCGAGCCTGCATAACTGCATGGCCGGGCACGGGCCCGACTCCGAAACCTTTGAGCGGGCGAGCAGCGCCGACCTTAAGCCCGTCTACACTGGCGACACCATGGCCTTCATGTTCGAGACGCGTTTCATCTGCCAGCCGACGAAGTTCGCGCTCGCAACTTCCGAACTTGATCACCAGTATTTTGAGTGCTGGCAGGGACTGAAAAAGAAGTTTAAAACGTCCGCTGATTAACCGCATGACTCTTCAAAGGTCGCAGATTACAAACCTTTCCGGGGATTCGGCGATCGAATGCCTGATGGGGCGGATGATCGACTATGCGGGACTGTTCCCGCCGGCGTCGTTGAGCATGCAGCAGGCTGTCGCCAGCTACTTTTCGTACTTGCGATCGGAGTACCGTTGGGTTCTTGGGCGCTTTATCGTTCCGGCGCAGCGCTTGGCCGAATTCGAGAGCGCGCTCGACGCTACCGATACCGTGTCCAGGTGCTGCAACTTATCCATCCTGCTCGGACCCGACCCTCAAGCCGATGTCGATCACATTGGCCAGTTCAATGCCAGACGTGCAAGCCTGAATTCAGGAACGAAGGTTGTCATCGAGTCGGTTGAGGGCAAGGCGTCGAATCCCGACGAGGTGCTCCGGCTGGATGCAGTGATCCCGCATGAACTGCTTGCGTACTTCGAACTCCCCCTTTCCGGGCGCCTGTATGAATCGATTGCTGGCGTGGAAGACTGCTCGCGAAGAGGACTGAAGATTAGGATGGGCGGCGAGACGGCGGACAAGTTTCCCGCGTCAGAGGCGGTCATGGAGTTTCTCCGATTCTGTGTGTCGGCCGGATTGCCATTCAAGGCGACGGCAGGATTGCACCATCCTGTGCGCTCCATTCATCGGCTGACCCACGAGCCAGACAGTGCGTCGGCAACCATGCATGGCTTTCTAAATCTTTTCCTGGGGGCGGCTTTTCTCCGTGCAGGGATGGACGACGCTCTGGCGTTCGATGTGCTCAACGAGACACTTGGTACCGCCTTCCGCTTCGACGAAGAGGGAGTCTGGTGGCGTGAGCATCGCCTTAGTGCGCGCGAGTTGTTCCTGGCGCGCCGGGACTTCGCAATTTCGTTTGGGTCGTGTTCGTTCACGGAGCCGGTCGACGACTTAAGGTCTCTGCACCTTTTATGAAACCCGTCCTCGACGAGACCCACGATCCGAACCATCAGAGTTGGGTTGAATCCGCCAACGTTGTGGGCTCCGATTTTCCCATTCAGAATCTGCCCTTCGGCGTCTTTCGTGGCCGCGCCGCAGTCGCCGGGTCGAGAGTAGGAGTCGCGATCGGAGACCGCGTGCTTGACCTCGCCGGGATGCAGAGCGAGCGCCTGCTTTCAGACGAGATCCCGGAGGCTGCGTCCAATTCGTGCGCATTCGATACACTCAATCCACTGATGACGCTCGGGAACGGTCCTCGGCGCGCTTTGCGCCGACGTCTCCACGCAATCTTGCGTGAGGACGCGTCCGCCACCGATTGCCAGGCCGCCGAGCGTCATCTGATCGCGCAGGCTGATGTTGAGATGCTTTTGCCCGCGACGGTTGGCGACTACACCGATTTCTATGCCTCGATCTTTCATGCCACGAATGTCGGGAAGCTTTTTCGCCCCGATAATCCGCTGCTGCCGAATTACAAGTACATCCCGATTGGTTATCACGGGCGAGCGTCTTCACTCGTTCCGACAGGCACTCCGATTCGCCGTCCAGCCGGCCAGACGCGCGACGGCGATGCCGCGCCGAGCTTCGGCCCGACCAAGGCGTTCGATTATGAGCTCGAACTCGGCTTTTTTATAAGCGCCGGAAATCGACTAGGCGAAAGCGTTCCCATCAGCCGAGCGGAAGAACATATTTTCGGCATCTGCCTGGTGAATGACTGGTCGGCGCGCGACATTCAGGCATGGGAGTACCAGCCGCTGGGGCCATTTCTGTCGAAGAGTTTTGCCACCTCGCTATCGCCGTGGATAGTGACAGTAGAAGCGCTCGCCCCGTTTCGCACGACTGCTTTTACGCGTGCTGAGGGCGATCCGGCGCCATTGCCGTACCTGTTCGACCAGAGCGATCAGGAAAACGGTGGGCTGGATCTGTGGTTGGAAGTTTCGCTGCTGTCGGCCCGCATGCGGGACACTGGCGCGGATCCTATGGTTTTGGGACGAAGCAATTTTCGCGACATGTACTGGACCATGGCTCAGATGCTCACTCATCATGCGAGCAATGGCTGTCATCTCCGCCCTGGGGATTTGCTGGCCAGCGGAACGGTGTCGGGTGCGGACAAAAGCGCGCGCGGGTGCCTGTTGGAGCTGACCTCGCGCGGCAAGGATCCGATTACGTTGCCGACTGGGGAGCAGAGAAAATTCCTGCAAGATGGAGACGAAGTGATCCTTCGCGGATTCTGCGAACGGGACGGATTCCGCCGCATCGGGCTGGGCAGTTGCCGCGGAGCGATTCTGCCGGCATTCGCGAGCTGACATTCTTGACAGCAAAGCAGTAGGAGGGCTAGAGTTCGACCGGGTTCTGTACTCGGCTTCTGGTGACACCGGTCACAACCGGCCGTGACCACGGTCGCAAGCTTCTTTTTTCGGGCGTGATACATCTAGCGGACGGCGGGTTCGATCTCGCTCCCAGGAGTTCCCATGTCGGAACAACAAACATTATCCAAAGATGCAAAGATGGCCATGATGTCCCAGTTTCTGGGATTCATGCTGGACGCCTATGATATGGCGCTAGTTCTAATCATGGCTCCAATACTGGTCAAAGTTTTTGTCTCCCCCAAAGGCAGCGCAGCCTGGCAATACATCGTTATTGTGTTCAGCTACTCGATCACCATGGCTTCGCGCCCCATCGGTTCGGCGATCTTCGGACGGTATGCCGACAAGATCGGCCGCAAGTCCCTCCTGTTCTTCACTATCGGAGGTGTGGGAGTGATGTCGCTGCTGGGGGGGTTCCTACCCACGTATGCGCAAATCGGCGTCTGGTCCTATGTTATATTCTGTTTCCTCCGGTTATTGATGGGAGTTTTCTTCGGTGGCGAATACGCTGTGGGTCACACCTTTGCCATTGAATATGCTCCCCAAAAGCGGCGAGGAGCAATCGGCGGTTTTATCCAATCGGGCTTCCCCCTCGGCTATGTCTTCGGCTCGCTGGTTTTCGCTCTCGTTTCTTTTCTTACGACCAAAGAAACGATGTTCGCCTACGGCTGGCGAATCGTTTTTATGACCGGCATCATTCCGGTGTTTGTGGCGCTTTATATTCGAAGCAATCTCCACGAGTCCCCGGAATTCGAAAAGACCAAAGCGCTGGGCAAAATCGAAAAATCGCCATTCTTGAGCCTGTTCAAACCTCCTCAACTCTGGGACTTTCTGCAGGTCTTCTTTTTCATGACGGGCCTGTTCCTGACCGACTACTCGGTGTACGGATTCTTGCCCAACATCCTGACGCTCAAAGGCCGTGGGTTCGACACCACGACCTATAGTTTGATCTACGGCTTCGCGCTATTCATGGCATTCCTGGGTTACAACTTCTACGGATGGCTCTCCGACATCACCGGCAGGAAGGTCTTGACCCAGTGGTATTGCGCTTTTCTTGTCGTTTTCGGAATCCCGGTCTTCTACGTTCTCTATCATGCCGCGATTGCGCGCAATCTGTGGATGGCTGTCCTTGGCACGGTCATGGCAGCCATGCTCAAACTGGCGTGGGGAGTTGTCCCGGCTTATCTCTGCGAGCGCTTCCCGACCAGACGGCGCGCCGCCGGTGTAGGCTTTGGGTACTCCTCAGGAGCGCTCTTGGGAGCGTGGTTCAGCGCTTACGTGTGGTGGGCCCACAAGATCCCGTTTATCGCGGCCGTTGAGAAACAGGACCTCTGGTTATCGCCAGCCGTGATTCTTACGATCGGTTCGATCATGACCTTCGTCAGCCTGCTGTATTCTCCCGAGACCAAAAATCTTCAACTCGACGAAGTGGGAGAAAAGGAGCGCGCCTTCAATGCGGCGAAGGAAGCAAGAATCAAAATAGCCTTGGCAGGCTAGCCGTACTTTCAACCCCATAGAGACAGGCAGGCCCTTCTCTATGGGGAAGAACCCGGGGAAAGAGCCCGCGACCTTTACACCGGCGAATTCGTTGTATAGTATTTGCCGACGTAACGGAGAAGACTTGAGCGTTTCCGCGGATCCGTCCGAACCGATTGATTACAAGGCTTCGCCGACGATCTCGCCGGCCCAAGATGGCCACGGTCCCGCCGTTTTCGCTGGCTTCCTCGGCTGGACGCTCGACGCCTTTGATTTCTTTCTGGTTGTCCTCTGCCTGACGGCCATCGCGAAGGAGTTCAACCGTTCCGACAAGGAGATCGCTTTTTCCATCACGCTGACCCTGGCGTTTCGTCCCGTGGGCGCGTTCATCTTCGGACTCATGGCTGATCGCTATGGACGCCGTCTGCCCTTGATGATCGACCTCGTCTTCTATTCCTTGGTCGAAGTGGCAACGGGTTTCGCGCATAGTTTCACCACGTTTCTCGTGCTGCGGGCATTGTTCGGCATCGGCATGGGCGGAGAGTGGGGCGTGGGCGCCTCGCTCGCCATGGAAAAAGTTCCGGCTCGACTGCGCGGACTTCTTTCCGGAGTTCTGCAGCAGGGATACGCTTTGGGCTATCTTCTGGCGGCGGGTTGTTTCTACTTCGTATTTCCGCGGTGGGGATGGCGGCCCATGTTCTTTATTGGAGGACTACCGGCGCTGCTCGGTCTTTTCGTTCGCTTCCGGGTGAAGGAATCAGAGGTCTGGAAGAAGACCAGGCATCCGAACTGGGGCAATCTGGGTCGAGCGATAATGTCGAACTGGAAATTGTTTCTCTATCTGACCGTCCTGATGATGATGATGAACTTCGCCTCGCACGGCACGCAGGATATGTTCCCAACGTTTCTGCAGCGCCAGTGGGGCATGAAGCCGACCGAGCGCGCGGTGATCACTGCCATTTCGATGGTTGGAGCGATTTGCGGAGGCACGCTGGTGGGATATCTGTCCGACCGCTTCGGACGACGCCGCTCCATGGTAGCGTCATTCGTCTGCGCCATCGTGGTGGTTCCATTGTGGGCGTATGCGCCGTCTCTGACCTTGTTGGTGGTTGGGGCTTTCCTCATTCAGTTCATGGTGCAGGGAGCTTGGGGCATCATTCCAGCGCATCTTTCAGAATTATCGCCAGATTCGGTTCGCGGATTCCTTCCCGGATTCGCCTACCAGTGTGGCGTGCTCCTGGCCGGTTCAGTGGCTTACATCGAAGCAATTCTCGCCGAACACACCAGCTACGCCAATGCCATGGCTCTGACTGCGTTCGTCGTGTTCACGCTGGCAGCGGTGGTGGTCGCACTGGGACGCGAGCAGAAAGGCGTTCCTTTCGGCGCGTAACCGTCCACGCGCGCGGTTTCGATCTCCTGATTTAAAGTCGCCGCTGCTCGGTTATTCTCAGAGCGCTGCTACGCGGCGTTGGATGATCAGGAAATACAGAGCCAGGGCAATGAGCAGGAATCCATTGACGCTGAGCACGACCGGCACTGAATAAATCGGCACCAGCCAGCCAGACAGCAGGTTGCCCATCGGCATGCCGCCGCGGAAGGCGAAGTTGTAGACGCTCATCACGCGTCCGCGCATTTCGTTCGTCGTGATCAACTGGACCAGCGAATTGACGGTGGCGAAGACGGCCATCATGGATGCGCCTACGAGCACGAGAATTGCCTCGCTTAACGGTAGCGACTTGGAGAGCGCAAAGCCGGCGATTCCAGCGCCCAAGCCGATCATGGCGCCGAGAGCTACGAGTCCCTTTCTTCTGAAATTACCGGCGCTCGCTACACCAAGCGAGCCGCAGATGGAACCGACTCCCATGAGCGCGAGCAGATTGCCGTAGGTTTCGGGACCGCGATGGAAGATGTCTTTCACGAAGACGGGGAAATAAGTGCGCATCGGCATGGCCAGGAAGGTCATGCAGAAAGCGAGCAGGATCAGGGCTTCCATGGAGCTTTGCTGGCGCGCGAATTGAATGCCCTGCTTCAGGCTGGTGAGCACCGACTCCTTGGTCTTCACGGGCAGAAAGCGGGCGCGGATGATGGACAGCGTGAGAATGGGCGCGAGGAACGATAACGCGTTCAAGCCGAAGCACCAAGTTTCTCCAAGCTTGGCGAGAGCTTGCCCAGCGAGCGCGGGTCCGATGGTCACTGCCAGATTGAACTGAATCGAATTCAGTGCGATGGCATTCGGCATGTCATCTTTTTCGACGAGCGTGGGAATCAGCGCGAGATAAGCGGGTCCGCCGAAGGCTTGTGCCATTCCGGAGGCGAAGGAGAGGCAAAGAATGTGCCAGACGTGGACTTGTCCGGTGGCTACGAGAACGGTGAGAAGGGCGGCGCTTGCCATTTGCACATATTGCGAGGCGAGGAGAATTTTTCGGCGCTCGACGCGATCGGCGACTACTCCGCCGAGCAGGGAAAAAAGGAAGATTGGAATGCCGCCGAGAAATTGATCGAGGCCGAGCAGGAACTTGGAATGGCTGAGGCGGTAAATGAGCCAGCTTTGAGCGACGATTTGCATCCAGGTGCCAATACTGGAGGTGCAAGCACCGACCCACATCAGGCGGAAATCGCGATATTGAAATGCTTTAAAGACGCGGCGCAGCAAACGTCAGGTCTCCCGGAGGTTCCGCAAAAGCCTAACATGCGGCTCGATCGGTTAGACGTTAGAGGAGTGAAAACGCTGATGGGCAAAATTCCTATGATTACTCTTACGTTAATATAGCCTGGCTGCGTTTACCTTAATGCTATGTCCCCCCCCCCCCCCCCCCCCCCCCAATTTGCGTAAAGTATTCAAAAATAAAGCCTTACATGTAAAGTATTCCGAAATAAGGACTTAGCTTGTCGATGAGCTCCGAAAATGGTTTGGGGCAGCTTCGAGGCGCGTCGGATTTCGACCGACCTGCCCCGAAGCTGCCCCAATCAACTTAACTTTGGCAGCACTGCGGGCTGGAAGTCAATGGGTTTTAGGGAAGGATGGGGTGCGAAGGCGGGCGGGTTTCCCGATTTGGGAAAAGTTTAGGGATTTGGCGATCTTCACGCTCGTAGTGGACATGGATTTCTGTCAGGCTAGGGGCGCTTCGACCGCATAGCCTGCTTCGCTTCTGCGCTCAGGACGACAATCACGGAGAGTGTTGGCTTTCGCTTACTTGCTATTTCCGTTGATGGTTCCCTTTTGGTGGGGGTGGCCGGCTAGATGTCCGAGAAGATCAAGGATCAGGTCGAGAGCCTGATTGCCGGTACTGGTGGCGCGTTGCGGGCGAGGCGGTTCAAGCGAGAGAAAAAAACTCAGTGGGATATCGCCGGAGTTCGATCCGCTCCAGAGCGAGGGACCGAAGAAGGGGCGGACGCCGGTGAGTCGGACAGCATACTGGTGCAGCGGCGTTTGATCGTTCCGGAAATGAGGTGCGGATTTGTCCGAAGAACTGCTGATCGAGTCGGCGTAGGCGAGGCTGCCGATCAGGATGAGCAGGATTATCGTGCTCCACAGTTTGGTCTTGCTGCGCGACACGAGAAACGCCCCAGCGAAGAGTAACGCAAACCGGGAATTCGGTAAAGGGGGATGGGCACTGAAAGTGGCGATGGGTGCGGATCGGGAGGGAGCGGTGAGCAATTTCTTGTGGAATTCCACTTCTTCGGCTTCGCTCAGGGCAGGCTTTTGGGCTACCGAAGAGAGCAAGGATGGGGCACTCGACAAAATCAAGGGCAAGAGCAAAATCAAAATCAAAATCAAGGGCAAAATCAAGGGCTGCGGGCGGGGGCGCCCGCTCTACATGTATGGATTATTGGGGGAGGGGGCGGCCTTGGGTTTCTTCTCCCAGGGGGGTTAAGAGCAGGCCGATGGCGAAGGCTATGCTGGTAAGGGCTACTGGGGTGCCGAGGGAGCCGTAGTGGCGGACGCCGGCTCCTACTAAGAAGGTGATGCCGGCTCCGGCGAAGCGGGCGAAGGAGGTGGAGAAGGCGAAGGCGCTGGCGCGACATTCGGTGGGATATTGCTCGGGCAGCCAGAGGGTGTAGACGGAGAAATTGGCTCCGCCAATGCCGAGGAAAAAGAGGCAGACGAAGAACCAAGGGAGGCCGTTGCCTCCGAGATAGTAAACCTTGCCGAAGGTGACGACGATGAAGATGAGCATCAAGGTGAAGTAAAAGGCGAGAGCGCCGCGGCGTCCCCAGCGTTCGGCGAGGGTGGGCATGAGGAAGCAGCCGAGGATGGTAGCGACGGATACGAGCATGGTGGCGTAGGAGGCTAGCTGGGCGGCTTGAGGGCCGACGCGTCCGGCGGCTTCGGCGAGGGTGGTGACGGCGGCGGGGATGTAGACGGTGCCGGCCCAGAGTCCGCAGATGGAGACGAGCATGAAGATGGAATTGAGGATGGTGCGGCGGCGGAGGGTGGGGCTGAAGAGGGTGGCGAGGGGGCGCCACCAGTTCCAGGTGTGAACGACTTTTTCTTTTTGTATCCAGCGGGCGGGTTCGGTAACGCCGTAGCGGATGTAGGCGAGGAGGATGGCGGGTAAGCCTCCGAAGGCAAACATGGCGCGCCATCCGAAGTGGCTGCCGATGCTGTAATTGGCGAGGGCGGCGAGGAGGAATCCGAAGTAGTAGCCGGTGTGCATGAAGCCGGCGCCGGCGATGCGGCGATGTTCGGGCCACTCTTCGGCGACGAAGGTGCCGCCCATGGCCCATTCTCCGCCGATGCCGATGCCGGCGAGCAGGCGCAGAATGGCGAGTTGCCACACGTTGGCGGCGAAGGCGCTGAGCAGGGTGAAGGCGGAATAGCAGAGGACGGTCAGCATCAGGGTGCGGACGCGGCCGAATTTGTCGCCGATGGGTCCCCAGAGAAAAGCGAGGCCCCAACCGATTAGAAAGAGAGCGAAGAGCAGGCCGCCGTAGTAGCCGATGTTGCCTTTGGTAGCAGCGATGCCGGAGCGGGGGAGAAGTTCGCGCAAGCTAGGGACGAGGACGAGGGCATAGATGACGGAGTCCATGCCGTCGAGGGTCCAGCCGCCCCAGGAGGCCCAGAAGCCCCGGATCTGATTTCGAGTAAGTGGAGCGGAGGGGATGGATTGGGAGTTGAGAGTGGCCATCGAGTTTATTTGTGGACACCGCAGCATACTCTGGTCGGGGGTGGGATTCCAGTAGGGAGTTGAGAAGGTGACGAGCCGAGGGCACGGCGGGACAGAGACAGTGGTGAAGAGGATTGCCAGCCAATAGCCGGTGAACGGGCGACGACCCCCGTTTCTCCACGAAGACGCTACCGAAGTGACAGAACGAGAGGGCTAGGCGCTTACCCTTACGGAGACTAGTTCTGGGGTGCAGTGGGAATTCTGCATGGATTTAACCGCATCTTCGGCGGTAAATCTGCCCATGACCAGGGCCAGCTTGCGGTTGGTTGTGGTCTGGATGGGAAGGCGATCGATGCGCAGAACGTATTGAGGAGCGTGAGCACCGCCGCGGTTCACTTTCACAACAAACTTGATGTTTTTCATGATTCCTTCCCGGGTCTTCGATCCAGTTGGCGTCGTGGCTGTTGGATCTGTCATGTCGCTACCGTCACGGGTTTGGATCGGCTTGGGTTTGAAATCGAGGAATCCCCAGCAGACCTTTTCGTGTGCCGTAACTCAGACTCCTCTCGACCGGAGGAGACAAGTACTCAGATAGGTTCAGTTAGAAGAATAAGACAACGCAAGAAACATTACTCTCAATTTCAATCGTAGGCTTATGCGGTGGTATTGTCAAGTTTGTTACTGCAGGGGCGCGAAACACGATTTTGGCGCTGCCTGGAGCGATCGCGAAGATAGAAAAATGCTGGCCGGGCGAACCCGGGCCAGCGAAAAGAAAAACGTGCTCAGGGAATTCTTACGGCCTTATTGTTGTCTTATTGACCTTCAGCGACGTGGGCCTGGTGGCTCGCGTCGGCTACGGCTTTCATGAACGGCTCCGCGCTGGCGGGCGCGGGAACGTGTCCGGAAAGAATCTCGCGGAAACGCATGTTCTCGCCATAGATGGCACGGGTCGAGTCGTTATCCTGCTCGACTACCGCACCTTCGAGAGTGAGGCCGGCGAACACGCCCTTTGAGCGCGAGTACGTCAGGACCTCAGTGTTCATCGTTATGTCAGTTCCGGCGGAGGTGTGACGGCCGACTGGACCGGCGGCCACCGATCCTTCACCGGTAAGTTCGAACTTGCTGGAAAGCAGGTGCTGCAAGCCACGATCGTTCATCACGAGCATGACGAGATCCACACCTTCCACGCCGATCTGCAATCCCCAGCTTCCGCCGCCAACCGAGACGAATGCGGGAGCGCTCCAGCCTTCAGGGGTGCGGCAGGTGGCGACGCCGCGGCCATGCTTGCCGCCAATGATGAAGCCAGCTTTGACCAGGTTGGGCACTACGACGATGCACTTGGCGCCGGTCAAGACTTCTTCGGGGATACCTTTATCGGGGGTGGCCATGATGGCTGTGATCACGTCCACGGATTTTTGCATACGGATGATCGTATCTTCACGATCCGAGGCCGCCCACGCGAAGGTCCCGACCAGGCCCATCAAACTCATCAGCAGCAGCGATGTCATTTTTTTCATGGAATTTTTCCTTAAATTAGGAGCTATCGAACAGCTTCCGGAACTAAGAGGAGAAAACTTCAGATGGCCTGACTTAGTTCAGAAGACCTGAAAGAGAGAGAAGAAGAGTTCATCTCGAACGCCATCATCGCTGACTGGCGGGAAGAAAGCTGGTCTATATTGCTCACCTGCGATTGCTCACCTGCGATTGCTCATATGCGATTGCTCGCGTGCGGGGCCGGCCGTTATGGGCGCCATCGGCTGTGCCCGATCTGGCAAGGTTATCCCAGAGTTATTTCCATGGATGTGAGCACTGTTGCACAGCATCGCGGGTGCGGGCGTGGCATGGTTACAACGGTAGACAGCCATCATGAACTTGCGCGAGACACTTCACGCCGGCGTTGATGGCGGTGTTCTATGCGAGTAGGGGCAAAGAAATACGGTGAAACGCCGATGAATTCGAACTTGGACCGGGCCCGCGACTACTTTTATCGACGGCTGCGTTCAGGGAAGGCATCCGTCCTGAACATAATGGCATCCATTACGCGGGCAGATCGCGGTTTCGCGACGCAACGCATGTGTCCCTACTGCGGGTTGATCACACCGCGGTCTAAAACGTCTTGTCTGGAGTGCGGGAAAGCTTTTGCTCCGGCAGGCACAAGATAACCGTTTTCGCGACGCACATTTTCGGAACGCTCGAAGGAGCGAAGGAGATAACAATGCTTTGGACAATTTTCGTGGTGCTCTTGATTCTCTGGCTTCTCGGCTTCAGCCTGCACATCGCCGGAGGCCTGATTCACCTTCTGCTGGTTGTTGCCCTGATCGTGCTGGTCATCAACCTGGTGAGCGGCCGGAGCGTAGCCTGAGAAATTCGCCCAGTTTGGCAAAATAAAATACGAACGATCCACTACAAAAGCATCTCCGTTCCTTTCATGCGACGAATGCGCGGGCCCAGCGACAGCGGGCTCGCCAGCATGATTCCGGAAGGGAGTTTTCACGGGCGACAAGCGGTAGCTGGGAGACCCGGTCGAGCATAACTCGCGCAGAATTCAGTGTCGTGCAGAACGTCAGTCATGCAGGACAACACTCAGCAGTGAACTATGGACCTGCAATCCGCCGTCAGGGCCACCGGAGTAAGTCACAAATCCCATCTTTCTGAAGCGGTTCATAAAGAAGCTGACTCGCGATCGAGTGGTGCCGACCATCTCGGCCAGAGTCTCCTGACTGATCTTGGGGACGACGGTTTCAGGCACACCTTCTTTACCGAAATGAGCGAGCAGGAGCAGCACGCGAGCCAGTCGCTTTTCGCTGGAGTTGAATAACTGATCGACGAGGTCCTCTTCATAACGGACATTGCGGGCGAGCAGATAGGTCACGAAGAGCTCGGAAAAGCCGGGTTCGCGATGCAGCGCGTCTATCATCGCGCGCTTGTCAATGCGCTGAATTTCGCAATCCGTCATGGCGGTTGCAGATCCCATACGCAGGGGTTGACCCGCGAGTGCGCCTTCGCCGAAGAAGTAGCCAGCGCCAAGCATGGCGAGTGTTGCTTCCCGGCCGGCTTTGGAGACGACGGTGAGTTTTACCTTGCCCTTTTGGATATAGAAGACGGCATCGGCGGCATCTCCCTGTACAAAGATGGGCTGCTTCATCGAGAAAGTCAGGTTCGTCCTGCCCTCGCCAATGATGGCAAGGAAGGCGGAGGGATTGAACTCGATGCTCTTCTTGACCTTGCCTGCTACCAGGCTTGCTCCCATGCACTGATTCTAAGCTCCGAAGGAAGGTTTGTCCGTATCGATTGTGCGATATGCGGGCGAGGTTTACGGATTCCGCGATGTTCGGAGGGAACTGAATCACATTGGGGAGGTGAGCTATCTTGCTCAGACAGGCGGGTTCGAAGCTGTCATTCTTCTGGAACTGTAATGTGCAGACGGAGCGGCGAATGCTGATTCGCAGTTCGATTCCCCGGTCGCTGCAAGCAGGGTACGGAAGCGGCCACATTCAGTTATCGGCCTAGGCATAGGCGCAAGGCATTCTTCATCCGTGCGTACCGCTGCGAAGTCCTGCGCGGCGACCGCGATTCGACCCTAAGAAGCCTCGGACAACGGACAGGGCAAAAGACCCTCTTGCGGGGAGGAGAGGTGTTGGCTCACGAAAATCATTTCGTGAAAATCAGGTGGTAGGAAGGAAGGTTCATCATCATGCCGTTGATTCAATTATTGGAAGTTCTCGTGGTGGTAGGCGTTCTGCTCTGGCTGGTGAACCGGTTCATTCCGATGCAGGGCTCGATCAAGTCAATTTTGAACGGTGTCGTGGTGATAGCGGTGGTCCTGTGGCTGCTGAATGTATTCGGCCTGTTTAACTCCCTTTCGCGAATCCACGTCGGAAGCTAGGGAATTGAAGATGCGGTCAAACAATTAACTGATGTATGGAGGCAACAATGAAACTACTTGCAGTGATTGGCACAGCAGCTCTCTCGCTCACCCTCGGACTTACGACTTTCGCCTACGCGCAACAGGAGCAGCACGACCAGCAGGAGGAGCAGAAAGCGAAACCTGCCCAGCAGGATGAGAAGAAGGTGCAATCCGAAAAGCCGGGTAAACAGGAAGAGAAGGGGCAGCCTGAGAAGAGCACCAAGACGGAAGACAAAACAACGCAACAACAAAAACCGTCGCAGGAACATGAAGCGCAGCAAGCTAAATCGCAACCGCAGACGGAGAAGGTCAGCAACAATCGGATTCCGGCAGACCGATACAAGGCCAGTTTCGGACGCCAGCACACGTTTCACGTCAGCCAGTCCGAGTACAGCAATCACCGCTTTCAATACGGGGGATATTGGTTCGGATTCGGTCAGCCGTGGCCCAGCAACTGGCTTTACACCCAGGACGTTTACGTCATCGAGATCAACGGCATGTATTACCTGTGCAACCCGATGTATCCGGGCGTGAACCTCACTTTGAGCTTCACCCTGTAGTTGCGATGCCGCTTCTCTATACAGCACGAGGTTAACGCAGGTTACAAGGATTTCTGAATCCGTCAATAAGGAGCAAACATGCTGGGCACGGTATTGATTGTGATCCTGATTCTGGCTCTTTTTGGGGCACTGCCCCGCTGGTCGCATAGTAGAAACTGGGGTTATGCGCCTACCGGAGGACTGGGACTGATCCTTTGCATCGTTGTCATCCTGCTGGTTCTCGGCAGGATCTAACTGGTTCGATCGCGTTCGGTGCGGGTCCGTGCCTGGGCCCGCCCGTTTTTTTTGGGTGGGATGTTCATCCTCCGGACTATCCCGGCAGCGCGGGGAGGGAGCGAAGCATCGCTTGCGCCACGCAGCGCATCCAACGACCCGATGGCCCATAAAATGTCCATTTTCGATGAACAATATCGAGTGGTGGCTATCGAAGGTGATCGTCTGCTGATCCGGGGAGTTCAAACGGGGAACGTGCTGTCGATCGTCAACCCGGAGCCACTCGCTGCGACTGAGTTTCCGCCGGGAAAATTGATTGCTTTGACCGATCCGTCGGCAAGCCGATCCAATTAGGTTCCTATGTTAACCAAGACCAAACTCCAGCGGGAGGAGTGACAAGGTTGTTGGATTTTGGTAGTGGGATGGTTTGCGATGATGGGGATGGCAGCCCGGCAGGGATTCGAACCCCGATACGCAGCTCCAGAGGCTGCAGTCCTACCGTTGAACGACCGGGCTGTAGGAGAATTCTAAATCATTTCAGGGTGACCGCAAACCGTTAAGGGCGATGGGCAGTGGCTTAGTTTGAAAAGGGCATCCCCTCAGCGGCTGAAGCCGCGCCCTTTCAAGACAGATTCAAAGTCTACGGCACGCGGCTTGAAGCCGCGTTCTCTCGTTCTTGCGAGACAAATTCCAACAGAAATTCAAAGTGCCACCACCACTGGCGACGAGCTCATAGCCGGCCGTGCCAGGCGAGGACGCGCGGGCGTTCCACCCGCAACGTTGATATCGACCTGCAGCAGCAATCAAACCAGGTCGAGCAATCGCGGTCGAGCAATTCAGGCCGAGCGGGCCGGACCGGGTTAGAATCTGTGGGAGAAGCACGGAGCGGTATTTAAGGAGTTGCCATGGCCAGTACTGAAGCTTTTACGGGAACGGTGATGACCGCGGAAAATGACTACGTCGAAATGGCGCGACGCCCGCTGGTGGCTGAGCAGTGCGCATTGATCGTTATCGACATGCAGGACAAGTTGCTGCCGCCGATCTGGGAGAAGGAACGGCTGGTGCGGAATATACAGTTGCTGATCCGGCTGGCGGGGATACTGAAGATACCGGCAATGGTGACGACGCAGTATGCGAAAGGGCTGGGGAACACGGTGCCGGATATTGCGTCGCTTTTGCCCGACAGTGCGCCGATCGACAAGCTTATGTTCTCCTGTTTCGGCAGTGACGTGTTTTGCACGTTGCTGAAGCGCTTGCCCGGTCAGCGGACGACGGCGCTGCTGTGTGGGATGGAGACGCACATCTGCGTGATGCAGACGGCGCTGGGAGCGCTGCGCGAGGGTTATCTGGTGCACGTGGCTTCGGATGCGGTCAGTTCGAGAACGGAGATGAACTGGAAAATCGGGCTGGAGCGAATGCGCGCGGCCGGAGCTATTCTTTCGTCGACGGAGATGATGATCTACGAATTGCTGCGCTCGTCGGGGGCGCCGGCGTTTCGAGAGTTGTTGCCGTATCTGAAGGGGTGAGCGCGGTCGTTGGTCGCTGGTCGCTGGTCGTTAGTCGTTGCTTGTTGGCAAACCCCGGCAAACGACTAACGACTAATGGCTAACGACTGACGACTGGGAATGACTACCGGCTATTCGTCGGCTGGCTCTTTCTGTTTTACCCTCACGACGGTGATCTTGGAGAATCCTTCTTCAAATGTTGGAGGCTTCAATTTGCCTGCCATTTTCCGCATGACGTCTTCGGGGACGACGCGTCCGCGGCGCTGATGTCGTTCGAGGCAGATTTCGAGAGGAACATCGAAGAATACGCCCTGCACATCGTAGCCATAATCCTTGGCCAGTTTGATCCAGCTGTGGCGGTCGTGCGGGGTAAGGTTGGTGGCATCGACGTAATTCATGGGGCGGCGGGCGATGAGGCGGGCCTTGAGCATGGAGCGCAGATTGGAAAAGACGAGATCCTGGAAGCGCTGCTCCTGGGCATCATCGAAAAGAAGTTCGCGCAGGAGATCGCTCGAGAGCGGATGAATGTTGTGCCGCTTGAACCACGAACTCTTGCCGGAGCCGGGGAGTCCGATGGCGAGAACCACGGTGCCCTTGCTGGCCCGGGTCTGAACCGGAGCAGATTGAAGAGGCGTGGATTGCATAGGCGCGGCTTGAGCCGGTGCGGCGTCGGGTGATAGAGGGACGGACGTTTCTGTGGCTGGTCGGGGTTGAAGTGCGGCAGGGACGGGCGTTTGTCCGGCTGAGGGTGCGGGCTCGACAGAAGGTGCTTCGGGAGCAGCGTCAGGGATGGCCGCCGGCCGCTGACGCGATCCGCCACGACCTCCGCGGCTTCTACGACGGCGGGAGGGACGAGGGCGTGCTTCATTGCCTGGGGGTGCCGGCGCGGAGACAGCGTCGGGTGCGGGCTGAGATTCGTATTCCGGCCTCGAAGGGCGACGGGATTCCGCGACAGTAGCCTCAGCCGGAGCCACGATAGCGGGCTCATTATCGTAGAATCTGGGCTGCAAGGGCTCAGGGGCCTTGGTTGCGTCCTTGGTGGCATCGTCGGCAGGCTTCTTGCGGCGCTTCAGGCGCTCGCTCATCCATTTGCGCATATAGCTTGCTTGTAGCACAGAGGCGCGTATTGGAGCAATCGGCGAGCGGTGGCGGCGAGGGTTCGGGCGATGGCCGATGACCGATGACCCAATTACCAGATTGATTACAATGCTGGTAAGGACAAATTTATGAATCCAACGCATCCTCCAACCTTCCCCGTTGCCGCGGGGCAACTTCCAGCGGTGCCGCTTACGCTTGAGGGCTATGCCACGCTTCACCAGATGATGCGGTTCCGGTGGACAGCCTGGCGGGGGCTCAGCGAAAGCGCTCGCCGCGAGATCGCAGCCGAAGCCTCGCAGGTATTGTCGGAGATGGAAGAGAAGACGGACGGCCAGTCTGCACTATTTTCCCTGCTGGGACACAAAGGCGATTTGATGCTGGTCCATTTTCGCGAAAGCTTCGATCAGCTCAATCAGGCTGAGCTCAAGCTGGCGCGACTGCGGCTGAGCGATTACCTGGAACCGACTACCTCTTATTTGTCGGTGATTGAGCTGGGGCTGTACGAGTCAACGCTGAAGACCTACAAGGCGCTGGCGGATCAAGGAGTAGAGCCGCACTCGGAGGCCTGGAACGAGACGATTCGGGAGATCATCCAGCGGCAAAAAGAGGCGATGAAGCCGCGGCTGTTCCCGACGATGCCGGGCAATCGTTATCTCTGCTTTTATCCGATGGACCGGCGGCGTGGGGAAGATAAGAACTGGTACACGCTTCCGATGGAAGAACGGCAGCGGCAGATGAACGAGCACGGGTTGGTGGGACGGCGCTATGCGGGAGAGGTCAAGCAGATCATTACCGGCTCGATTGGTTTCGATGACTGGGAATGGGGCGTAGACCTGTTTGCCGACAATCCCCTGGTCTTTAAGAAACTGATCTACGAGATGCGGTTTGATCAGGTGAGCGCCGTCTATGCGCTGTTTGGAAGCTTCTATGTGGGGCTGCGTTGTCCGGCGGGACGTCTGCAGGAGTTGCTGGATGGAAATTTGCCGGCCCACGAAGAGTAGGTAGAGACGCGGCGAGCCGCGACTCTACCGAAGGGCAATTCTCCGCCCGGGAAAGTGGTGTTCATGACGCTTCATGTCGACGCGGGCTCCGCGAAAGGTCACGCCCTCCAGGCGCAAACGGAAGGTTTGTTCGGCGGCATTTTCACCGCGGAGCTTAATGGCTCCGCCGGCGCCGACCACGCGATGCCAGGACAGCCCTTCAGCCTGATGGAGAATGCGCACAACCTGACGCGCACCTCCGGGCCAGCCTGCGGCTTTCGCGATGGCTCCGTAAGTTGAAACGGTGCCTGGAGGCAGGGCGCGGATGCAGCGCAGGATGCTGGTGCGCTTGTCTTCTTTTTTTAGCGCAGGTTTTCTTGGCGCCGGCTTGGTTTCAGAGAGTTTTGCCGCGAGGGTCTTTTTTCGGTTCATCGGCTTCCCGTTCACCATCCCACCTCCAATCTTCGCGTCTTCAATCTCGGCGGATTCAATCTTGGCAGCTAAATTACAATGTGCGGTCGACTGCAAAATGCGGATTCGAGCGCTCCAGAACTGACGGCCAATTGTGCTAACCTAGACTCACCGTACGAAATTTTATCGATGCTCGGTAAAACCTGGGATCAGGATATTCGCATCCCACGCATTAATCGACAAAACCGCCTTTTTGGAGAATTTATGCTTCGCTGGTTCAAGGTTGTATCGGCGATGGTGGCCATGATCGCCCTGGGGTTGATTGCCATCAGTTGCGGTAATAGTGGAACGCATGTTCGGATCGTGAATGCCATCTCGAATAACCAGGGGATTGCTCTGGACGTGTATGTCAACGGAGCGAAGATCAACAACACGCCGCTGGCCTTCCAGCAAGTTTATCCGCTGCAGAAAACGCCGGTCACTTATGTGGGTGTGACGTCGGGATCGGATACGATTACAGCTTTTAATACGGGCACCACGACCGGCCCAGTCCTGGGAAACGGCGGGGTCGGCAACAATCTCACGGGACCTGAGGTAAGTCTTGGCGGCGGGAGTTATTATACTTTGCTGCTGGATGGATCGGTGCAGAACGCCAACCAGCCGCCGGGAGCCGTGGCTTTCACGGATGACAACACGTTGCCGACCTCGGGCAACGTGTCGTTTCGGGTAATCAATGCGTCGGTTTACTTGTCGCAACAGTATCCGGCCGGGCTGGAAATCTTCTTTGAGCCGAATGGCGCGAGCATTCCTCCCGGTCAAACCCCGCAGATTTCGAATCTGACGTACGGGACGGCGTCGAACTACACGGTGCTTCCCCAGCAGGCCGCTTATAGCGTGTACGCAACGCCACCGGGGAACCCGTTTACGCTGATTCATTACCAATACGCCCAGCAGAACCAGCAAATTACCACGCTGGTAATTTTGGACAATGCCAACGCCACGTTCTATTACACGAACTTCCTGGAGATGGTGGACGAGAACTGAGGGCGGGGAGCGGCGTCTCGCTGCGAAGTTTGAGAGAAAACCGGGCCTCGCTCGAGGCGCGGTGCATCACCCAAACGGTTGACAAACCTTCTCCCCGACCACGAAACTGACTTTCGGAGAAATTAGAGAATGAAGATGGCTCGCTGGTTGAATGCCCTGCCGCTGACGCTGGCCCTGGTGGTTTTTAGCATCGCCTTGAGCCTGGCTACGACCGCGTGTAATAACGGCGGGATGGCGCAGGTGCGTGTGATCAATGCGATCCCCGCGGCGCAGGCAGGGCTGGACGTGGAGTTTAACGGGAGCAAGGCGATTACCAATCTTGGGTATGGCGATATCAACCCGCCTGCGATGACTCCCGCAGCTTATTTTGCAGTCAATGCGGGTACGGCGACGATCGAGGCGTTTTATACCACGCAGACCGTTAACCCGGTGCTGGATAACACGGATGCGATCCTGGCAGGCGGAGACGACTACACGATTCTGCTGGGGGGCTATGTCACGAGTCCTCCGTCGGCATATTTGATATCGGACGACTTCAGGACACCACCGGCGGGTACGGTGAAGATCCGGATGATCAATGGATCCGCCTCCTCGTCAAACCAATACCCGGGGGGCTTTGATATTTACATGTTGACGGCGGGAGAAAAGATCAACGGGATTCCGCAGGTTACCGGCCTTACGCTGGGGCAAGCGGGGCCGGGGTATATCAGTCTCAATTTTGTGACGCCCTATGTAGTGTGGGTGACACCGCACAACAACACGACGCCGCTGCTGAGTGCGACGATTCCTCAGAGCAATTCACAAGTCACGACTCTGGTGATTCTGGACGAACCGAGCGGACTAGGGCTTTCGCCGAACATGCTGACCCTGGTTGATATTCAGTAATCGCGCCCTGCCCGGAGTATTCACGAGCAGCAGTTATTTGAAGGAGAGCGCGGCGGCTTCGGCATCATCAAACACTTCAAAGATGGTATGCAGCTTTGTGATCTGGAGCAGGTCGCCGACGCGCTGGCTGAGGCTGGCGAGTTTTACGGCGCCGCCGGCGTTGCGCGCGGTGGTGTAGAGCGAAACCAGAGTGCCGAGGCCGCCGCTGTCGATGTGATTGACTTCGCGCAGGTTCATCACAATTTTCGGACTCTGGCCGAGTAGTTTCTTGACCATCTCGCGCAGGCTGGCCGATTCCTCTCCAAAGACCAGGCGGCCGCTGCAGTCGACGACCATGACGCCCTCCAAGGATCGAGTGCTCATTCTCAATTGCATAGAATCCATCTCCAATATCGCGGAAAGAACGCAACTGGATGAGGTTACCCCGGCTGCCACAGGCATGCAAGCAGCGGAGTGGAGAGAGGCTTTGACAGGTGCTGGGTTGGGGATCGGTTGCGTGGGAGAAGATTTGGCGTGGCTAGCGGTGACGCGGCAAGTCGCGTTCTACACAGCGGCCGGGGAGGGTTCGCGTGAGCGACCGATGGGAACGTCCGTGGGCCAACAATTCGGTTCGCCGGAGACTGTATAATCGGGGATTCCGATGAGTTATCAGGTCCTGGCGCGTAAATATCGTCCCCAAAAATTTTCCGAGGTCATTGGCCAGGAACATGTCACGCGAACCCTGCAAAATGCCATCGCACAGGAGCGCATCGCTCATGGCTACATTTTCAGCGGGCATCGTGGCATCGGCAAGACGACGGTGGCCCGCATTCTTGCGATGGCGCTCAACTGCCGCTCGACGAACGAGACGACGGGAAAGCCGCCGATCGAGCCTTGCGGGGTCTGCGATTCGTGCACCGAGATACGCAATGGCAATGCGGTGGACGTGATCGAAATCGACGCGGCCACGAATCGCGGGATCGACGAGATCCGCGAATTGCGCGAGGCGGCGCGTTACCGTCCGGCGCGGGACCGCTTCAAGATCTACATTCTCGACGAGGCGCACCAGATCACGGACGCAGCCTTTAATGCGCTGCTGAAGACGCTGGAAGAGCCGCCGAGCCACGTCATCTTTATGATGGCGACGACGCAGCCTGAGGATATTCCGCAGACGATCCGCTCGCGCTGCCAGCATTTCAGTTATCGCGCCATGAAGTTCGAAGACATCATGGGGCAACTCCGAGAAATTGTGAGCAAGGAAAATATTCCGGCCGACGAAAATGCGCTGGCGTTGCTGGCGGAGGCGGGCGACGGCTCGATGCGCGACGCGCTCTCGATTCTGGACCAGGCGATCGCCTCGACCTCCGACCATCTGACCGCCGAGTCGGTTCGGGGGCTGATCGGTTCCGCTCCGGCAGCGGCGCTAGAAACGGTGATGCAGGCAGTGGCGGAAAGTTCGAGCGACAAGATTCTGGTGCTGGTGGATGAACTGATCGGCGAAGGGCATAGTCCGACGCATTTCGCGCGGCAGTTGGTACGCTTCCTGAGAAATGTGACGGTGGCGAAAATTGCGGGCAAGGATTCGGGGCTGTTGCAGATTTCCTCGGATGAGCGGGCGCGAGTGAGCCGCATCGCCGAACTTTTTACCGAGGAGGAGTTGACGCGGCATCTGCAGATCATGCTGCGGACGCACGGAGAGCTCGGATACCGGCAGGAGCAGCGCTTCCATCTCGAACTGGGGTTGCTGAAGATGGCGCATGCGCAGCGGTTGCTGCCGATTGAGCAGTTGCTGAGCGAGGCAGCGGAAAGCGCTGGATCAGGCGGCAGCAGTAAATTACCTGTGGTTGCCGGTATCGAGGCTTCGCTGAAGAGAGCACGACCCATCGAGCCACCGGCGTCGGCGCGCTCGAGTTCGGTATCGCCGTTTGCGGCGGATTCGGCTCGAAAGGGGACGCCGAGGGCGGAGTCGGTTAACGATTCTGGTGGCTTCGCGGGCGGGGGCGCCCGCGGTACCTATTCCAGTGTCACACCTTCTCATGCCACACCATCTCATGCCACACATTCTAACGTCGGCGTCATTATGGGATCGGCGGCTCCGGAGCTGGTGGAGACAGTTCCGGAATCTGGTTTGCGACTTGCCGAGGCCGACGAACTCAAGAGCAGAGTGAAAGTTGAGGCGGGGCACGAGGCGCATGCGGAAGCGCTGCGCGAGGTCGTGCTGAATGCTTTGAGCGGTCAGCCGATGCTGGTGTCGATGCTGGAGGGAGCGGAGTGGACGCTGAGCGGGAACCTGTTGCTGGCGAAAGTGGCGGCGTCGAACACGATGCTTGAAATGTCGTTCACGGGCGATGCGCGGCGAACGGCGAGCGCGGCCGCCAGCGGGCGGGCGGGGCGGCCGATCAAGATGCAGGTCGAGGGGGGCGGATCGACGCAGACGGCAGCGGCGCCGCGGAGGCCATCCCATGGAAGCGCGCGCAGCCGGGCGGAGCAGGATCCGATCGTGCAGCGCATGAGAGAGAAATTCGGGGCGGAAATTCGAACGGTGATCGATTATCGGGAGAAACAACAAAACTGAAGTGCCGAGACGCAGAGTGCGCCGAGAAAAGCAGGAATTGGATTTTGGTTTCTCGTGCGCACTCGGCGTCCCGGCGGTGAAAAGGTCTCTATGTCTGGATTCAACTTGCAGGAGCTAATGTCACAGGCCAAGCAGCAGTACGAAACGCTGCAAAAAAAGATGGAGCAGACGGTGGTGGAAGCTTCGGCCGGCGGCGGGTCGGTGACGGTGAAGATGGATGGCCGAAAGCAGGTGCTTGGCATCAGGATCGATCCGGAGGCGGTGAAGGCGGGCGACGTCGAGATGCTGCAAGATCTGGTAATGGCGGCGATCAATGAAGCCGGCCGCAAGATCGATCAGGCGATGCAATCGAGCGTTGGGGGAATGCTGGGCGGCCTCGGGATGAATCTGTAATTTGGGATTCGTGAGTGGTAATTCAAGGGCGAAGGGTTGGGGGGTTGGCTTTTCCGTTATCCAATAACAAATCACCAATTGCAAATTCTATGTCGAAGTTTGCCGAACCGATGACGCGTCTGATCGACGAACTGAAGAAGCTGCCGGGAGTCGGCAGCAAGAGCGCGCAGCGTCTTGCCTTTCATATTTTGCGCTCGAGCGAGGATGACGCGGAGGCTCTGGCCTCCGCGGTTCGCGATGTCAAGGCGAAGCTGCGCTTGTGCTCGATCTGCAACAACATTACGGAGGTCGATCCGTGTGTTTATTGCAGCAGTCCCACGCGCAATCAAAAAATCGTGTGCGTGGTGGAGGAGCCGACGAACATTTCGTCGGTGGAGAAGACGCGGCATTTTAACGGTGTGTACCATGTGCTGCACGGGTCGCTGTCTCCGCTGCACGGAGTTGGGCCGGAACAGCTTCGCATCGCAAATTTGATGACTCGCATGGCTGGCGGCGAGATCGAAGAGGTGATCCTGGCGACCAATCCCACGGTCGAGGGCGAAGCGACAGCTACGTATCTGGCGCAGCAATTAAAGCGGCAGGGAGTGCGCGTAACCCGCATTGCGATGGGGATTCCGGTGGGCAGCGACATCGAATACACGGACGAGGTGACGATGCTGAAGGCGATGGAAGGGCGGCGCGAGATGTAGGTTTTCTCGCGCTTGGCAGGGAAGATCCTTGCCACAGGTTCCGAGCCTTTCCGCAGGGTTACCGAAGGTCACTAGCTGTTGGTAAAACGTCTTGCGTATAATGGCGCAAATCCAACATTTTCCCCGAGGTATTGACGTATGGGCTATGTCTTCCGCTGGGTGCAATCCTTCATTTTCTGTTTTGGGGCGTTGTGGATGCTCACGGGCAGTCTACCCGCGCAGGATGTGCTCCGAGGTACGAAGGATGGAACTCCGGCGGTGGATCCCGTGGTGCGGCGCAATATTGAGGACTGGCTGATCCAGCAGCGCGGGTTGCCCGATGATTGGACTCATCATTATCTGATTTTTTCCGATCCCGGTACGGAGCAGCAGGCGAACGAAAGCGGCAAGTACGAGCAGTGGTTCAGGATTGTCAGCGATCCGCGGTTTACGCTGCAGCAGATGAAGCGGAATCGGGGAGCAAAGGCGCTGGAGGACATGGGGGTTGCGGCGGGAATCATGCCGATCGGGGAAGTCTTTGGAAGCAGTACGCCAAACGGCGTTTCGACGAACGGTTTGATGAACGCTGAGCGATGGCCGCTCGGACCGGTTCCAGTGGGAAGCAAGAAGCCTCTGAAGAAAGACTGGGCGATTGCGATCGGCGGGGTTGCGGCGACGGGGATTGGCACGGTTGCCACCAATAATGCGAGCGGTAATTCAACCGTGACGGTTGACGGGCAGGTCTTGACGGGCAGCGCTCCGACGACGGGCAGCGCTTCGGGAGTGTTCACGGGAACGCCCAGCGTGGGTCAGGGCGTCACGATCACGAACGGCGCCAACGTGTTGAGCTTAACGACCAACGGAACCGCGTCCACCGTGGTGGGTACGGTGTCAGCGCTGGCGACTTCGGCCACGGCTCCCACGCTTACGATTAGCAATACGGCGGGAGTGAGCTCCAACACATTAACCCTGACGACGTTTGCGACGGGGGCGACGGCGACCGGCACGTTCTCGGGCACGGGATCGACTTCGGGTCAGACGATTACGATCCAGAACGGCGCCAATACGCTGACCCTCACAGCGCAGAACGGAACGTACGGCACGGGCACGGTGAGCGTGGCCAACACGAATGGGGCGGCGAATGGCGACACGATCACCGTGGGATCGACGGTATACATGTTCGAGGAGACGGACGCGGCGTATGCAGGGGAGCCGCTAGCGGGACCGCAGTATTACTGCCAAAACATGACGACGCCGTGTTTGTGGTGGGGAACGACCGAGACGAATACTGCGCAAACTCTGCAAGCTGCGATCACGAATAGCCCGGCAGCGTGTCCGACGACCGCTCAGGGACTCTACGGCACGTGGCAATACACATGTTACTCGTATTTGACGACGGCGAATCCGAATGTCACGGCGGCGCAAGCGGCAGGGGTGGTTACGCTGACGAATATCACGGGCAACAGTTTGAATTTCAACTATTTTTCCAGCCAGACGGCCTGGACTTTGGCGCCGAATACGGGCTCGATACCGGGTTACACGACGGGCACGAATGGATGCACGAGTCTGACGGCGGGAACTTTTATTGTCAGCACGTATCCCTCGACATCGGCGACGAACCTGGCCAACGCTATTAATGCGTGCAACACGGCTTATCCGGCACTGGGAGTTACGGCATATGCGACTGGCGCGGTGGTGACGATCTCGAGCACGACGCTGGGAAGTGCAGCCAGCACGCTCACGCTGGGAGGCAACGCGAGCAACTTTGCGTGGAGCGCAGTGACCACGGGCTTGCCTCCGGTGAATGGCTGCAGCAGCGCGACGAACGGGACGTTTGCCCTCGGTGCCAACACGACCGCCGAGGCGGCCAATATCGCAGCAGCGATTAATGCCTGTAACACGTCGTATCCAGCGGTTGGAATCACCGCACTAAGCACTGGCAATACGTTTACGGTTACCAGCGCGGCCGCCGGGCCGTACCTGGCAGTTGGAGCAGCGAACAATACGGGCCTTTTTTCGTGGGGAGCGGTGACGGCGGGATCGGCGGGAACGAACACATGCCCGAGTTTGACCTCCGGAACATTCGCGACCAGCAATAACACGGTGACGTTGGCGTCGAACCTGAAAACGGCGCTGCAGGCCTGCCCGGCGGGGACGGGGATTGCCGCGAGTTCAACCGGTTCGGTAGTGATCCTGACAGCTGCGACTACAGGATCGAGTGCGGACGCCATCGCGCTGGGAAGTACGATGCCGAACTTCAGCTGGATCACCTCTACTTTGACGGGCGGGAGCGACGGCACAACCTCGGGGACGACGTTTGCGTACTGGTCGGGCGCCTCGTTGATCAGCACGGCGCAACTGGCGACGAATATCGCAACCGCGATCAATGAAAACCCGACGCTGGCAACGGTAGTGACGGCGGTTGCGAGTGGAAATACAGTTATCGTTACGGCCGACAAGCCGGGGCCGGTGGGAAACAGCTATGGAACGACGGTAGCGAATTTCGCGGGGTTCACGTGGGGAGCCGCGACTTTAACCGGTGGTACGGCGGGTGCGGTGGTGCAGCCGAACGTCTATCCTGCGAAATATTCCTTTAGCCCGTTGTCGGCAAGTTGCACCGACTATGTGGTGTATCCGGCGGGCACGGCGGGTGTGTCGAGCGGCGCGAGTATAGTCGCGTTTTCTAATCTCTATACGGGTGGATGCACGGGTACGGTTCCATCGCTCTCCTGGGCCTACAACACGGGAGGGATGGTTACGACTTCTCCGGTACTCTCCGTGGATGGCACGCAGGTGATGTTCGTGCAGGTTAGCGGCACGACGGCTAGTCTGGTTCTGCTGAAGTGGTCGGCGGGCGGGACGCTGACCGTGCCTGTAGCGCCTACGAGTGTGACGCTGGCGAATTATCGGAGTTGCACGGCTCCCTGCATGGCGACCTTGGCGTTTAGCGGCGGTTCTAACGACACGTTCTCCGCGCCGTTTTATTACTACAAAGGCGATACGGTTTACGTGGGCGATGACAGCGGCAATCTGCATCAGTTCACGGGAGTTTTTAACGGAACTCCGGCGGAATCGGGGAGCCCGTGGCCGGTGAATGTCGGGACGAATAAGCTCGCTCCGCCAATTTATGACAGCGTGAGCGGGAACGTGATTGCCGGCGATTTTGGCGGCATTCTGCATTCCGTAACGGCGTCAAGCGGCGCCATACACGGGACCACGGTCACTGTGGGAGACGCTATAGCGGACGCTCCCTTGGTGGACAGCACGGCGGGGAAACTCTACGCTTTTGTCACCACCAGCAGTTATGCAGATATTGGCGACAATGCGGTGTATGAACTTCCGACCAATTTCACCAGCATCACCGGTTATGCCATTGAGCCACTGGGGACGGGCGGGGCGGGATATTACCTCTACGGCGGGACCTTCGACAACGTGTACTACTCTTCGTCGACGGCTACAGGAAACCTTTACACAGTCGCCAACACGGGTCTGACTGCGGGAGCGATTCTCTACCGGGTGCCGATCGCCAGCTCGGTGATGGCAGCGCCGGTTACGGTTGTGAACGGACTTAGTTTTGCGGGCGGGACGCGTCCCTGGCCGTCGCCAGTCAACGAGTTCTGCAACAACGGAGCGAGCGCGTGCGTCGCCAGTGCAACCAAGACTACTGCGGGCACAGACTACATTTTCTTCAGCGTCAGCCGCGGGACCAAGGGCGGCTGTACGACCACGGCTGGAAACGGCTGCGTGTTGTCTTACGTTGTGAGCAATCCGGCGGCGGTCGCCTTGTCCGGTTCGGGATTGAACGTTACAACTCCCGCCGGGAATGGCTGCTGGGCGACGGGCGGGATTGTGATCGACAATGGCAGCGTCATGGCAGGCGCTTCGCAGACTTACTTCGTCGGTCTGGGGACGAACACGGCGGGCGGTCCTACCGGGACGACGCAAACCAGCGCCGGTTGCCAGGCTGGGACAGCTAGTACGATTTCAGCGACGCAGGCATCGCAATTGAGTCCTTAATGGTCGCGGGCGGTGCATTGCGGGGGGGACCCGGTGCGTGGCTGACTGGGATCGCCCGGGTGCGGGCGGCTAGGAAGTCTTGCGATTAGAATGGCACGGCCCCTGGGTCGCGAAAACTTTTCCGCAACTCAACGCCTGGGTCTCAAAGACTTGTTCAAACCTGAAGGAAGGTTTTTCGTAGGTTTTCTTGATTTGAGTTTTCTGGCTGTGTCCCTTGTTTTCAGGACTCTGATTTCCACTCGCCATTGACCATTCACTCCGATTAAGCAGACTTAGACCAGCGACTGGAAACTGCTTTTGAAAGGATTATACAACTCCCGGCAGTTGGCTGGGAAGGCCAAGTTGCCAAATGCCACTAGCCGACCAAAGCAGATCTGGCTATTAGGAGGCCAGTCTTGCGGGGTTCAGTCGCCAGTTGTCTCCAGGAGAAATCCGTTGGCCTCTTCTGCTGCGCCGACCAATCCCTGGGGCAGGGTGCCGCGGTTGTACTCGGCCATGCGGTTTTTCCACTTGAGGAAATCGGTGATGCTCTCGGGTTCAATGCGGATTTCCACACGGCGCAAACTGGCGAGAAGAAGATTCATTTCGTACTGGAATCCGTGGATGGAACGCAAGTTCTTCGCGGAGGCCTTGACCCGGTCAATCTGGCGTCCGGCGACTTCGAGTAAACCCCAGCCGGCAGGGAGTTCTTGTCGTCCGATCAAATTGCGGGGAGCGAGATAATAGCGCTCACAACCGACACCGGTTTCCGGTTTCTGGCGGAAGGGCTTGTCGCGATCGGCGAGGAAATCGGCGCGCGATATTTTGCTTTCGACGAGCACGGAATGGCAGGCTTTCTTCCAGCCAATGGCATCCGGCATCTCGCCGCTGACGCAGGCCTGCTCGCTGAGGACGACTCCGCAGCGATAACGGCGAAGCCAGCGGACGGCCATCGAAACTAATTTGGCGTGAGTCATAGGTGCAGGATCAGAGGAAAGTTTGCAGGCGGGACGGCGTTTTGAGAAGTGGCAGAGTGGTTTCCAATCTCAAGTCAAAATCCCCACCACAGGGAGCAGAGGGGAGCACAGGGAAGGCGGGTTTCCTCCGTGGAGGTCCGCGCTCTCTGCTGTGAAGATCTTTCTACGCAGTCAAGGAGCCCCTGGCGTCGTTAATGAGTTTTTCGTCATTACGCTCGTAACCCCTTTCTCCAGCGACGATTACAGAAGTATTACAGTAAAAGTCGGCGACTCTTGGTATCGTCCTATGCGGGTCACAATCAAATAGGAGTATGGGGAACGAATGAGCGAGACAGCACGCGAGATGATGAGCGAAGCAACCAGCCAGGAAATGAATGCCGCCGGAGATGGCGTCAACCGCAGAGAACGGGCCAGCCAGGATGGTTTCAACTGGGTTACGGGAATTGCCATGGGGCTGTTCCACGTCGGCGCAGTGGCCGCGCTATTTTTCTTTACGTGGCCGGCATTTTTTGTGGCGATTTTTCTATGGTGGATTTCCGGCAGCCTGGGCATTGGGATGAGCTATCACCGGCTGCTGACGCATCGTGGGTATAAAACTCCGAAATGGGTGGAATATTTTCTGACCTGGTGTGCGACGCTGGC
The DNA here is from genome assembly GCA_963696275.1 of uncultured Acidobacteriaceae bacterium. Lineage (GTDB taxonomy): Bacteria > Acidobacteriota > Terriglobia > Terriglobales > Acidobacteriaceae > Acidiflorens. Next base: position 181,451 of record CAVOJQ010000006.1, read on the forward strand.
GCTCGAAGGCGGACCGATTTTCTGGGTCGCGACGCATCGCATTCATCATCAGTTTTCCGATGTAGATGGCGATCCCCATACTCCGAACGATGGCAAGTGGTGGGCGCACATGGGATGGATCCTGAGCGGAAAGTCGATGCATCACGACACTACGACCCTGGCCCGTTACGTTCCTGATCTCACAAAAGATAAAGTTCACGTCTGGCTGACCAAGTATCACTGGACGGGGAACATCATCGTCGGCGTCATTCTCTATGCCATCGGCGGATTGCCATGGCTGCTGTGGGGAGTATTTGCGCGCGTGGTGGTGGGGCTGCATGCAACATGGATGGTGAACTCGGTTACGCACCTTTGGGGATCGCGGCGCTTCGCTACCAAGGATCTTTCAACCAATAATTTCTGGGTCGCCATTCTTACGTTCGGCGAGGGCTGGCACAACAATCATCATGCCCACCCGGTTTCGGCGCGCCACGGGCTGCGCTGGTATGAGATCGACATGAACTGGTACGGCATCTGGGCGCTGAAAAAAATGGGACTGGCGCGGCATGTCTACAAAGTAAATCTAGAGAATCTGCCACCGAAGCCACCGCTGATGCGCGACGTACAGGCAGCCGCGGTGATGGCAGCGGCCGCGGGGAACGACTGAGAAGCAGATCGCAGGTTTAAAGATTCAGGTGCAAGAAAGGCTCTTGAACCAGCCGGGTGGCCGAGCTCGAGGGCCTTTTTAATTCGGCGACTTCTAAGGATGAGCTGGTCCTTTAATTCTGTAGATTAGGTACCATGTACCCGCCATCAGGGCGCCGGAAAAGAAGCGCATGAGGGTGTGCATGGCAACGAAGTAACCGGCATACCCAGCGACTCCGATAACCTGGAAGAGCAACCGGCCAGCCGAGTAGATGCGGCGAGATTCAGGCGACAGGCGTTTGCGCCAACTGCGCAGGCTATCGAGCGGCTGCTGATTGGGGGCGGCCTGGTTGGGGCGCTCGTCAAGGCTCAATGCACCGCGTTCCGCCTGGGTTGCTGGCCTCGTCTGCAACCACTGCTCGAATCCGTTCTCCATCGTACGGATCATGGGGAACCCTCCCGGAAGAAGAACTCAACCACAGATAGCAGTAAACCCGGCTATTTTGGAAAAGTTGCTGGATTCGCGGATGGAGCCGCTGACACCTGACACCTTCACGCTGCCCCGCTACAATCTTCCTGTGCGCATCATCAGCCGGCAGAAGGCTATTTATTTTTTCCTCACCCTGGGCGTTCTCCTGGCGGCGGTGGCGTTTGCGGTGGGCAGCGGGTGGATCATCCTCAACTGGCGCGAGGGGGTCAGAGTTTTTCTTGGCATCATTTTTTTTGGGGCGATTGTTGCCGGGCTGGTGCTCAATACGATTTTTCTGGTGCGCGAGATTCGGCGCAACGAGCAGCATGACAGCTTCATCAACGCGGTCACGCACGAACTGAAGACGCCGATCGCGTCGATCCGGCTCTACCTGCAAACGCTGCAAAGGCGCGAGGTGGACGAAGGGCAGAGGCGCCAGTTTTACGAGTTGATGCTGGTCGATACCGAGCGGCTGATGTATACGGTGGAGCAGGTGTTGAAGGCGGGGGCGGCAGCGCAGAAGAAGGGTCCGCGGTTGCGCTCGCCGGTCGATCTTAACGGGTTGGTGGCGGAGTGCGTGGAACTGGCGCGAACGCGCCATCATCTGCAGGCTTCCGATCTCGACTACCGCGAGTCTACGTCGCTGTCGGTGCAGAAGGGCAACGGAGCGCAGGTGCTGGGCGATCCCGAGGAGTTGCGAACGGCGGTGTCGAATCTACTCGACAACGCAGTGAAATATTCTCCGGAGGGGGTGCACATTTGCGTCGAACTCGACGCTCCCGACGAGGAGCATGTAGCGCTGCGGGTGAGCGATCGAGGGGTGGGGATTCCGCCGCATGAGTTGAAACGGATCTTCAAGCGGTTTTATCGCGTCACGCAGCGCTCGCTCTCGCAAGTGAAGGGCACGGGGCTGGGATTGTTCATCGTGCGCTCGATTGCACGCAAGCATGGCGGGCGCGTTTTTGCGGAGAGCGAGGGGGCGGGCAAAGGAACGACGGTGACGCTGGAATTGCCGCGGAGGGAAGCATGACCCGGGTGCTGATCGTGGAGGACGAGGCACACCTGGCGCAGGGGTTGCGCTTCAACCTGCAGGCGGAAGGGCACGCGGTGGAAGTGGCGGGCGATGGCGAAGCGGCGCTCGATCGGCTGCTCGAAAAGAAGGAACGCTTCGATGCCGTGGTTCTCGACGTGATGCTGCCGGGGAAGAGCGGATTCGATGTCGCGGCGTTGTTGCGGGAGAAGAAAAATTATGTGCCGATCCTGATGCTGACGGCGCGCGGGCGTCCTGAAGATGTGCTGCAGGGATTTGCCTCGGGAGCGGACGATTATCTGCCAAAGCCGTTTGAACTGGCGATCCTGATTGCGCGTCTGGAGAGCCTGTTGCGGCGCAGCGTGTGGATGAAAGGCACGGGCGCGGCGAAGGCAGAAAGAGGCAGTCACAATAGCGATGAAGGCGAGACGCCTTTTGCGAATGTACCGGGAGCGGAGGCGGGCGAAGACTGTTTCAGTTTCAGTGGGAAGACGATCGATTTTGGAGAACTGGAGCTGCGGTCGCTCGGGAATACCATCCATTTGACGGTGATGGAAGCGGAGTTTCTGCGGTACCTGGTGCGGAGCGAGGGCCGCATCGTTGCGCGCAAGTCGATTCTGGAAGATGTGTGGGGATTACACGAAGACACGGACACGCGCGCGATTGATAATTTTGTGGTGCGCCTGCGGCGCTACATTGAAGAAGATCCATCGCGTCCGAAACACTTGCAGACGGTGCGCGGGGTGGGGTATCGATTTGTGGCGGAGCCGGAATAATTGAGGTGGAGTGTACGCAAGCGCTGCAGCTGGCTAGTGCTGCTTGGCGGAAGAGCTGGCCGCCAGTTCACGAAATAACCCGAGCAGGGCGGCGGCGGATTCCTGGTCGGCGAGATTTTTGAGCGCGACCGTGGCGGTGAAGTGCGGCGACGTCGAATTAAAACGCACGCCAACAAAATCCTTGTCACGCCAGGAGGCCAGAGCATTGACGACCGGGGTAAGTTCGACCGGCCAGTCTTCTTTGGTGGTGAGAATGACCGGGCCGGGGCGGCTGATGGTCCAGGCGCGAGCGACTCGCGATTTTTTCCCCTGGGACTTCTGTGCTCCCGATTGACCGGCCCAGCGATGATGAATGACATCGAGATCGAAGCCGGGAGGATATCCCATATTCGCTTCGAAGGTCAGGGTCTCCTGCTGCTGGCGCCAGCGGCTGAGGGCCCATTGCACGGGCATCGGTCGCGGCAATAATCGAATGGTGAGGTGAGCTTCCTCAAACCAGCGCGAGGAGAGATTGAGAGTGGCTTTCATCCGCGAACTGCTGGCCTGCCAGCGTAAATCGACGACGCGGCCTTTGCCCAGGCAAGCGTCCTGCACCCAGCGCAGCACGGTAGCGGCGCGGCGGCGGTTGTAGCGGATGAACCAGGCATACCATGCGAACAAGAGCGCAAGGGTCACTACCACGTCGATGAGAATCAAACGCCCCACGTCCGCCTCTGGGGAGAAATGCTACTTCTTATAGATGCATCTGCGCAAGTGGAGGAAAAGGAAAAAAGTCTTTACGGCGGCGTGGTGGAAACTCAAGGCGGGGACCCAATGACGGCGGCCGCCGGGGCTCCCCAAAAACCAGGCCGGTTCAATTCGCGGTCAAGGTGATGGCTTGCCGAAACAAGACACGACCCGAACTGTTGTTATCGAAGCGCACGTAATAGAGATAAGGCTGTTCGCCGATCACCGCAAAATTCAAATCCGGCGCTGCGGGATCGATCAGGGAAAAGTAAGCGTAGGACCAGCTCCCCTCGGGCTCCTGAGCGAGGAACTGTTCGAGGGTGGCGACCAATGTGGGCTTTGTCCAGTTGACGAGATCGGTCGAAGTGGAGAGAAAGAGACCTTTCCGCCCATATTCGTTGTCCCAGGGATTCCACAGGGTGGCGACGACGAGATTGGAAGGCTGGAAAATGTTGATGGCGGTCACAACGTCCATGTACTGCACTGGAATGAAGACGTGCTCTTCGGGACGTTCCAGGGGACCGGGATACGGATCGACGAGAGAGACGGAGAATTCGGTTCCGCTCCAGCCGCGCCATGAGGAGGGGTCAAAAACATTGTTGGTGCGAATGGGACCGCCGCCATCGGGCACGAGACAACGGTTCGGTCCGGTTTGGCCGGAGCAGTTGGGCGGCCAGGCATAGGACGTGACCATGGCGTAATACCATCCGCCGAGCGCAATGATGTTGGTGTCAACGCTGTAGCCTGAAGGGCCGTGGTCTTTAAGGTATTTGAAGGGAACTCCTGCGAGAAAATTTGCCGGCGCCTTGAAGGCGTTAAAGTGGTAGCCGCCGTCGTCGGACTGGTGATAGGTATCGGAATCGTATTCGCATCCGTTGTAGCCGTTCTTGAAGGTGCATTCACCCTTGTGCGCCCAGCCGTGATACTCGGTGTGGGTGAGTCCGGCGATGGTGTTGCCGTCGAAGGTGAAGAAGGAATCGATCCACGTTTGATCGTTGAAGTCGGCGGGATTGGGATCATTCGCGGAATAGTGGCCTACCTCACAACTGTGCTGAACATTCTCCAGAGTGAGACCAAGGCTTTGAAACAATTTGGAGCTGGCAGCGACGAGGTGGATGGTTCCCGTGGAATCGCGAAAGGCGCGGGCCATGGCGTCTGGAATGTCGCTGTTGTCACAGGATTGCTGCGGCGTTTCGAAGACGGCGGTGCGTGAGGAACCGAGCTGGCCTTTGACCGTGGGAGTTTTGGCGGCCGGTTGGCCTGTTTCGACAGTACTCTGGGCCGCGGCGAATGCGGCCAGCAGCAAGACACATAGGATGGGAGGTATGGATCTCATCGTTATCGCTCGTTTCTGTCCGTAACTTTCATGTCTTATCACGGTCGCACGTTTCTCTTAGACTAACTGTTTTAGATTAACCCCAAGTTCTGCGGATCCACTCGGATGGGAAACTATTTTTCGGTTCATTGCCGCCTTGTGCGGTGACTCTGGCAACAATCCCGCTACAATGACGGCGTGCGGTTCCAGATTCGACAATTCGAAAAAGCCGATTTCGATACTTTGTGGCGGATTGACCAAGCATGCTTCGATCCGCAACTGGCGTACTCGCAGCGGGAAATGGCGTATTACATGCGGCGTCCGGGGGCGTTTACTCTGGTTGCCGACGGGGAAAGCGGCAAGGTTGCAGGCAATGGTAAAGCGCCCGGGGTGGCTGCGGGTCCTCGCATTTTAGGATTCATCGTTGCCGAGGCGCGCCGCAGGATCGGACATATCATCACCATTGACGTGATCGCGGAGGCGCGGCGCGACGGCGTCGGCTCAGCTTTGCTGCAAGCCGCGGAAGAGAAGCTTGGGCAAGCTGGCGCGGGTAGCGTGGCCCTCGAGACTCCGGTGAATAATGAAGCCGCGATCCGCTTCTACAAGAAAAAGGGATACTTCGTAGAGAAGACCGTGGCGGGCTACTATTCCAACCAGATGGACGCGCTAGTCATGGCCAAAGATCTGGCAGCCAGCGATAAGGGTTAGGCCGGAGAACGGCTTCGGCGCGGGCTGAGACAGGGCCAGCGGCGTCTCGCACGGGGACGCTGAGGGAAGAGGGGAAGCATGAGGATGAGGCAGCGAGCGAAATTGCGATGAAGATTGCGATTCAGGGAGAACTCGGTTCCTTCAGCCACGAAGCGGCGGAGACGATGTTGCCGAAGGCGACGATTGTGCCCTGCGCGCGTTCGCGGGAAGTTTTCGACCGGGTGCAGCGGCGCGCGGTTGATGGCGCGGTGATCCCCATAGAAAATTCGCTGGCCGGTTCGGTCGCCGAGCATTTTGATCTGCTGCTCAGCCGAGAGGTGCACATTGTGCGCGAGTTTCGACTGCGAATTGTGCATAACCTGATCGCGCCTCCGGGTGTGAAACTGAGCGCGGTTCGCCAAGTGTTTTCACATCCGGTGGCGCTCGATCAGTGCCGCGACTTCTTCGCGAAGAATTCGAGGCTCGAGGCGACTCCGTTTTACGATACGGCGGGAGCGGTGAAGCATGTCGTCGCGGAGAACCTTCCCGATGCGGCGGCGATTGCGAGCCGCCGGGCCGCTGAAGTCTATCAGGGAAAAATTCTGAAAGCCGGGATCGAGGATGACAAGAAGAACTTCACGCGCTTCTTCCTGATCAAGCGGGGAACGGCGCGGAGGGCGCAAGACACGGACAAGAAGAAGGCGGATAAGACTTCCCTAGCCTTCAGCGTGAAGAACATTCCGGGAGCGTTGTTCAAAGCGCTGAGCGTTTTTGCCCTGCGCGACATCAGCCTGAGCAAGATCGAATCGCGGCCCATGCGCGGGCGTCCGTGGGAATACGTATTTTTTGTGGATCTGCTGCGCGGCGACGATGAAGCGTCGCGCAATGCCTTGCGGCATCTGGGCGAAATTACGGATCTGGTGAAGGTGCTAGGAATCTATGAGGAGGCATGAGGGTGGGGCGCATCGATTCGGTGCGGGCAGCAGATCACATCGATTATTACCGCCAGTTCCGCGCGAGAGATGCAGTTGAAGGCGCCCCAGACGGCAGCGGTTCTCATCAGGGCGACCGAAGTCATGATCTTAGGGGTGTGATATGAGGAATCGGCATTTCTGTTTCGCCGTGCTGATGGCGATGATGTTGCAGTCCTTGCACGCATTCTGCCAGCAGCTGACTATTCAGGCGGAGGGCGGGAAGCAAACGGTGTTATCTCGATCGGAGATCGAGGCTCTGCCGCGGGTGAAGGCGACAATCGGGTCGGGCGCTGACGCGGCGACATACGAGGGCGTGGCGATGAAGGCGCTGTTGGAAAAAGGTGGCGTCGGTTTGGGCGAGACGATGAAGGGAAAGCGGTTGGCCTCCTACTTACTGGTGGAAGCGGCGGATGGCTACCGCGTGGTCTTTGCGCTCCCGGAATTTGACCCAGGGTTCACGGGCAAGCAGGTTATCGTGGCCTTCCTGAAGGATGGCAAGCCGCTTGATGCCAAAGAGGGCCCTTACCGCATCGTGGTCCCTGACGAAAAAAGAATGGCGCGATGGGTAAGGCAGGTGACTGGGTCGAAGATCGTGGACGTTGAGTGACGGCGGCGAGCGAATCTGGGAAAGCTATTGTCACAACCAGATGTGAGGAAGTGCACTGCGGGTTTGGGCGGGCGCGGCGTACTTTGAACTGAGAAGGCAGGGTTACCAGAGAGGGCCAAGCGCCCTTACAGGTCTTGCAAAAGGCTGGAAAGGGTCTAGAATTCAACAGCCTAGCCTATGAATTGCATCTTTTTCGCGGCTCAGATCATCAAAGTTGAGTGAAACTGACTCAAGGGAAAATTTCATGAGCGATCCTATCATTACTAGTTCTGCCGAAGCTGCTTCGTACGACACCACGGAGCGCTCTCTGCCCATTTTGCCGGTGCGCGACACGGTGCTGTTTCCGCACGCGGTGCTGCCACTGACGGTGGGGCGAGAAAGCTCGGTTCAGCTGATCAACTCCCTCGGCGACGACAAGACGATCGTCGTGGTAGCGCAGCGCGAGGCGCGGGTGGATGCGCCGCAGCCTGCCGATCTCTACAGCATTGGAACGCTGGCGGTGGTGCACAAAGTAGTCAAGATGCCGAATCAGAGCCTGTTCGTTTTCGCCGAAGGGCTGGAGCGGGTTAAACTTGCCGACTTCGCGCAACTTTCGCCGTTCATGCGGGCGCGAGTGACCACGATACCGGAGATCATTCCGCCGAAGGATTCCGAAATCGAAGCTTTGCAGCGCAACGTGCTGACGTTGTTTCAGCAGATCGTAGCCGGCTCGCCGACGCTTTCGGACGAGCTCTCAACCGTTGCGATGAATATCGAAGAGCCGGGACGGCTGGTGGACTTTATCGCTTCGTCGCTGCCGTCGTTGTCGACCTCGGATAAGCAGGAGACGCTCGAAACCACGGATGTGCGGGTGCGCCTGGAAAAAATCAATCAGCACCTAGCCAAAGAACTGGAAGTGCAGCAACTGCGCAACAAGATCCAGTCGGAAGTGCAGGATCGTGTGCAGCAAACGCAGCGCGAATACTACCTGCGCGAGCAGATGAAGGCCATCCAAAAGGAGCTGGGCGAGCAGGATGAAGGCGCGCGGGACACAGAAGAATTGAAGCAGAAAATCGAATCGGCGGGGATGCCCGACGACGTAAAAAAAGAAGCGCTAAAAGAACTGGGGCGCCTGGCGCGCATGTCGCCGATGGCCGCCGACTATTCGGTGACGCGCAACTATATCGAGTGGCTGGCGGTACTGCCGTGGGCCAAAACTTCCGGCGGAGAGATTGAAATTCCGAAGGCAAAAGAAATTCTGGACGCCGATCACTATGACTTGCAGAAGGTAAAAGATCGCATCCTGGACTATCTTTCCGTGCGTCGGCTGAAGCCCAGCATGAAGGGGCCCATCCTCTGTTTTGTGGGGCCTCCGGGAGTGGGGAAGACGTCACTGGGCAAATCGATAGCCCGAGCGCTGGGACGCAAGTTTACGCGTTTGTCGCTCGGCGGAGTGCACGACGAAGCGGAAATCCGCGGCCATCGCCGAACTTACATTGGAGCTCTGCCCGGCCAGATTATTCAGGGCATACGCCGCGCCGAGACCAAAGACCCGGTGTTTATGCTGGACGAAATCGACAAGGTGGGGCGCGACTTTCGGGGCGATCCGGCGTCGGCATTGCTGGAAGCGCTTGATCCAGAGCAGAACGCGACCTTCCGCGATAATTATCTGGACGTGACGTTCGATCTTTCGAAAGTCCTGTTCATTACGACGGCAAATCAGCTGGATCCGATTGCCGAGCCGCTGCGCGACCGCATGGAGATCATCGAACTGCAGGGCTACACGGAAGAAGAGAAGATTCACATAGCTTTCCAATACCTGATTCCGCGTCAGGTGGAAGAGAATGGAATCACGGCCGAGCAGATCGAGTTTCCGGAAGAGGCGGTTAGTTATATCATCCGGCATTACACGCGCGAGGCAGGAGTGCGCAACCTGGAACGCACGATCGGCACGATCTGCCGCAAGCAGGCGCGCCGGTTGGCGGAAGGAAAGCACGACAAACTGGTCGTCACCAAAGAGATCGTGCAGGAATTTCTGGGCGGTATCAAGGTCCGCAGCGAGGGCGAAATCGCCGAGCGTACGAAGCGAGCGGGTGTGGTCGTGGGGCTGGCCTGGACTCCGGCGGGCGGAGACGTGCTTTTCGTCGAAGCCAACAGCATGAAGGGCAAAGGCGGACTGACCATCACTGGCCAGATTCAGGATGTGATGCGCGAGTCGATGCAGGCTGGGCTGAGCTGGGTGCGTTCCAACGCGAAGGAGTTGGGCATTGACGAAGAATTCTTCGCCAACCATGACATCCACATTCACGTGCCTGCGGGAGCGATCCCGAAAGACGGACCGTCGGCGGGCGTCACCATCGTGACCGCGCTGGTGTCATTGCTGACCGGGAAACAGGTACGGCCGTTGACAGCGATGACGGGGGAAATCACGCTTAGCGGAAACGTGCTGCCAGTCGGGGGAATCAAAGAAAAAGTTCTGGCCGCGAAGCGCGCTGGAGTGCACGACGTAATTTTGCCAGCCGAGAACAAGACGAATGTCGAGGAAGATCTGACTCCAGAGCAGTTGCTGGGACTCAACACTCACTACGTTAAGACCGTGGACGAGGTGCTGGCATTCGCGCTACCTGCCACGCCGGGGGAAGAGCGTCAAGACGCCGAAGAGCGAGAGAAAGTGCTGAGCGCGTAAGGCATCGATCAGCTCCCAGTTATTGGCTATTAATCTCCGTTGCCAGCTCGAAAAGGGCTGGCAATTTTGTTTGGGGACCACATCTCGAAAATCGCGCAAAGGTACAGCTAGAAGATTCCGCGCAAAGAGGCGACAATGGTTTCCGTCAACAGAAGGAGCGATGGTGGGGACGAGTCCTAGTCTGAAACCAAGCCCCAAAGCCGCGAACGCCAAGCCGAAACTTGGACTGCGCGCGTGGATGCAGCGGGTGCTGGAAGAGTGTGATCACGCAGCCGAAGGCTTTGACGCCGAGGCGGTGCACGATCTGCGTGTTTCGCTGCGGCGCTGCCGTTCGCTGGCCGACGGATTGATGGCCATCGATCCGGATGCTTCGTGGAAGGAGATGAAGAGGGCGGGCAAAAAGCTCTTTCAGGCGCTTGGTGATTTGCGCGACATGCAGGTGATGGAAGAGTGGATCGAGAAATTGAGTGGCGTGCGGGGAGACGCGGCAAGCGGTGTCTCTACCGGTGATCCGGTCGCGATCAAACTGCTCGATCACGTGCACCGGCGCGAAGCGGAATGCAAGCAGGATGCTTTCAAGGATCTCAGCCAGTTTGACCGCAAACAATGGCGGCAGTGGAGCCGGTCACTGCCGGCGCGCGCGGCGCGGGTGCGCCCTGGGAGCGTGGTCTATCTGCATCTGGCGCTGGAGAAGTGGACGGCGGCTTATGATCTGCACAAACATGCTCTGCGGACGCGCTCGCAGGTCGGGCTGCATCAACTGCGGATCGGAATCAAACGGTTTCGGTACACGGTGGAAAATTTTCTGCCACAACAGCATGCGAAGTGGGGCGACGATCTCAAAGAACTGCAGGATCTGTTGGGGGAGGTGCACGATCTGGATGTGCTGTGGGCGACGGCGGTGGAGATTCATGGGTTTGCGGATATGGAAAGCCGCAAGCGCTGGCGGGAGAGGTTGACGGCGGAGCGAACGAAGCGAATTGCCCGTTATCGGGAGAAGATGGTCGGGCGGGAGTCGCTATGGCGTGTCTGGCGGGCGGAGTTACCCTCGGGTCCGCAGCTGCGCCTGGCGGCGATGACCCGCCTTCGGACGTGGGCGGCTTACCTTGATCCGGATTTTGCGCACTCGCAGAGGGTGGCGCAACTGGCACTTCTTTTGTATGACGGATTGTGGAATTCGGGCCTGCTGACGGGGCCGGTCATGGCCGCGAATGGGGATTCCGAGCCGCGGGCGGTGTTGCAGGCTGCCGCTTACATGCATGATGTGGGCAAGGCGAAGGGTGGAAGAAATCATCATCAGGCCTCGTACCGGATGATTCGCAAACTGGCGCGTCCTTTATTGGGCTGGAGCACGCGCGATCTGGATCTGGCCGCGGTGGTGGCGAGATATCACAGGGGAAAACTGCCGCGTCCACGGGCCAAGGCGATTCAGATTGTGGAATTCGCGGATCGACAACTTGCGATGAGGTTGGCAGGGGTTTTGCGGCTGGCGAATGCGCTCGATCTTCCACGGCAACATCAGTTCAAGGGCAAGGAAACAGCGCCTCGTCTCGAAGTGCTGGCGCTCAATGATTCGGTGGTGGTGAGGGTGCCGGGATACTCGGCGGTCGATCGTTCGGCCGAGAGCGTGGCGGCGGCACGGCATCTGCTGGAAACGGTACTGCGTCGTCCGGTAATAGTGCGGCCGCTGCGGGCGCCGGTGGGTTCGACGGTGCGAAAGAGCGCGCGAAGCAGCCAATCTCGGGGAACCGGGCAGCGAATGCAATCGACGTTACAGTGACGCAGGAGTTTCCGCGCGCAACCTTTTCGTGCATGTTCTGCAGGCCAGGAGTATCTTTAGCTGTTCAACCGTGCTCCTGTCGGGAGGTGTGTGTTGAAATGCAAAATTTTGAAGAGGTTCGAGCAAGACATCCTGAAAAAGTATTCACTGGTTATTTTCGGATTGGTGTTTTTTGTTTTCGCATTGTGGGCGCAAACGCCGCCGGCGAAAGATAACAAAGTTCCTCCGGATGCGGCGGCAAAGCAAAATCCCGTAAAGCCTACTCCGGAGTCGCTGGCCAAGGGCAAGAAGCTCTACGGCTATGACTGCGCGATGTGTCATGGGGCGAACGGAGACGGCAAGGGCGACATGGCCGCCGACATGAAAAACGTGACTGATTTCACCAAGCCGGACGCACTGAAAGATCGCAGCGATGGCGAACTTTTCTACGTGATCCGTAATGGCAAGGGCGAGATGCCGCCTGAGGGTGATCGGGCCAAGGATGACGACATCTGGAACATGGTGAATTACGTGCGCTCGCTGGCGAAGAAGTAGGCGGCGTGTGCTGCCGTCGTCAGTACCCGGCAAGGCTGAGCGTCAGGCGGTTGACCGCGGGGTCCTGTTGGCTTCCGGAGCGACCATGAAGGAGTTGGCCGAGCGGTAATTGACCCATCGCCATGGCAGGTGAGGGTGTGCGCGGACGGGAGTGTCTGCGCCACACAATCCTACGCGAAGAGGAATTCTTTGGTTCTTAATTCCTTGATCGTGTCGCGGAGTTTGGCGGCTTTCTCGAATTCGAAGCGCTTGGCGGCTTCGCGCATATCGCTCTCCAGTTTGGCGATGTAGGCGTCCAACTCTTCTTGAGATTTGAAGTCGGGCATGCCCTCGGCATCGGGGCCGGTCAGGTCGGTGTAGTCGGCGCCGACGATGGCGACCAGGGTCATGTCGAGGGGGCGGATGATGGATTCGGGAGTGATTCCGTGCTCTTCGTTGTACGCCTGCTGGATGGCGCGGCGGCGGTTGGTTTCGTCGAGCGCCTTTTTCATGGAGTCGGTCATACGGTCGGCGTAGAGGATGGCTTGTCCGTTGAGATTGCGGGCGCAGCGTCCGATGGTCTGGATGAGCGAACCCGCGGAGCGCAGGAAGCCTTCTTTATCGGCGTCGAGGATTGCCACCAGCGATACTTCGGGCAGGTCCAAGCCTTCGCGCAGAAGATTGATGCCGATCAATACGTCGAACTCGCCTTTGCGCAGGTCGCGGAGGATCTTGACCCGCTCCAGGGTTTCGATTTCGGAGTGCATGTAGCGGCACTTCACGCCGACCTCGCTGTAGTACTCGGCCAGGTCTTCGGACATGCGTTTGGTCAGCGTGGTGACGAGGACGCGCTCGTTGCGGGCTACACGGTCGCGAATCATGTGCAGGAGATCGTCGATCTGTCCTTTGACGGGACGTATTTCCACCGGCGGATCGATGAGGCCGGTGGGACGGATGATCTGTTCGACCACTACTCCTGCCGACTTGGTTAGTTCATAGGGGCCGGGGGTGGCGGAGACATAGACGATCTGGTTGGCGCGATGTTCGAACTCCTCGAAAGTCAGGGGACGGTTGTCGAGGGCGGAGGGCATGCGGAAGCCGTATTCGACGAGAGTCTGCTTGCGCGAGCGGTCGCCGTGATACATGCCATGAAGTTGCGGGACGGTCTGGTGCGACTCGTCGATGAACATGAGGAAATCGCGCGGAAAGTAATCGAGCAGGGTGGGCGGGGGCTCACCGGGAAGGCGTCCGGTGAAATGGCGCGAGTAGTTTTCGATGCCATGACAGTAGCCCATAGCCTTGATCATTTCGAGGTCGTACATCACGCGCTGGTGGATGCGCTGCGATTCGACGAGGCGTCCCTGCTTTTCGAGTTCGACCTCCCACCAGGCCAGTTCGGCTTTGATGGAGGCGACGGCGGAGGCGCGGGTCTCTTCTTTCATGACGTAGTGGGTCTTGGGATAAATCGGGAGCCGCATGTAGCGCTGCTTGACGGTGCCGAATAGAGGATCGATCTGGGAAAGCGATTCGATCTCGTCGCCGAACATTTCGATGCGATAGGCGTTGTCGTCGTAGGTGGGATAGATTTCAATGACGTCGCCGCGGACGCGAAAAGTTCCGCGGCGGAAATCGCCTTCGGTGCGCTCGTAAAGGATGTCGACTAGTTTGCGGGTGATGTCGGAGCGCTTGATCTTCTGCCCCTTCTCCAGAAACAGGAGCATGCCGTAGTAGGCTTCGGGGGATCCCAAGCCATAAATGCAACTTACGGAAGAGACGATAAGAACGTCGCGTCGCTCGAATAACGAGCGGGTGGCGGAAAGGCGAAGCTTGTCGAGTTCGTCATTGATGGTGGATTCCTTTTCGATGTAAAGGTCGGCGGCTGGAACGTAGGCCTCGGGCTGGTAGAAGTCGTAGTAGGAGACGAAGTACTCGACGGCGTTATTGGGGAAGAAAGTTTTGAATTCGTGGTAAAGCTGGGCGGCGAGGATTTTGTTGTGAGCCATCACCAGGGCCGGGCGGTTGGCGGCCTCGATGACCTTGGCGGCTGTGTAGGTTTTACCCGATCCGGTGACGCCGAGCAACACCTGGTGCTGCTCGCGATCGAAAATGCCGCGGGTCAAGGCCTCAATGGCTTGCGCCTGATCTCCTTGCGGCTTGTAGCTGCTGATGAGTTTGAAGTCCACAGGCCTATTATATGAGAGTGGCAAATGACGCGCTGGGACGACAATTTCGTGTAAATATGGCCATTCATAGGGGGGATGATGGAAATTTGTACTGGGTGTTTTACCCTAGATGATGTGGAAAAGTCCTGTAGATTGGGCAGGGGATTACTGTAGTAACGTGTGTTTTTTTTGTTTTTTCGGGAAAAGAACGCTATAGAGGTACTTTTCACAGTTAGTTAACAGCCGGGAGGGGGATTTGGCCGCGGGAATGCAAAACAGGAGGCAAAGATCCCCAATCCAGAGGCGTTCCCGGGATTTGGCCGAAAAGCCTTGTCCGGCGGTGAGGACGCGCGGCTCAGGTGCAGAAGTATGGAAGAGAAATTCGACAGAATGGGGCCCAGGGAACGGCAGATTGTCGAGCTGCTGCTTCAGGGGTGTGACAACTCGGAAATCGCTCGGGATTTGAAGATTGCCGAGCGAACGGTGAAAGCATACTTCAACCGTCTTTTTATGCAGTTCGGGATCAAAGGCGGGATCAAGCGAGTCAAACTCGCGACATTACTTTATCGGAGGCAATTATGGTTGGAGAGACAGCAATCCGCGGCGGAGCGAGCGAACGCGAACGATTCATCATTCAGCGCGTAGCCGAGGGGTGCAAGAACCGGGAGATCGCCGACTCTCTCGGCATTACCGAGCACGTGGTCAAGAATTATCTGCGCTTGATTTATGACAAGCTTGGACTGTGGAACCGTGTCGAGTTGGCGCTGTGGTATGAGGCGCGACAGAACGAGCGGGTTTATCAGGCCTGAGTAGTTGCGCGTTTAGGAATGGGCGCTCCGATCCTCGCGCGTTCTTTTAGCGTACGGGCCGGACTCCGCGCGCCCACTCCCTGCTATTTTTCTTTCTGTCAGGTTCCTGCACGTTATTGACCTTTACAATTCGCCAGCCTAGTATCCGGTGAATGGCGGGCGCGACTCCCCAGATTGGCCAGGTGCTTGGCCATTACAGCATCGTCGAGAAGATCGGCGAGGGTGGTATGGGGGTAGTGTTCCGCGCGCGCGATCTGCAACTGGATCGCGATGTGGCGCTCAAGATACTTCCCCGGCACATGCTGCTGACGGAAGCGGCGCGGCGTCAGTTTCGCCGCGAGGCTTTGAGCCTGGCGCGGATCGCGGATCCGCACGTGGCGATGGCGTTCGAATTCGGACAGGACGTTTCTCAAGGCCAGACGATCAGCTATCTCGTCACAGAGTACGTTCCCGGCGTAACTCTTGACGCCAAACTCGCTGGGCGACCGCTGCCAGAGACCGAGGTTCTGCAGTTGGGCAAGCAACTCGCCTCTGGACTTGAAGCCGCACATAAAGAAGGAGTCGTTCATCGCGACCTGAAGCCCGGCAATTTGAAGGTCACGCCCGATGGCCGGCTCAAGATCCTCGATTTCGGTCTCGCTTACATTTTGAAAGCCGAACCGTCGGTTACGGCGACTGCTTCGCTCACGGAAACCTACGTGGATGGCGGGACGCTACCTTATATGTGTCCGGAACAGATCAAGGGGCAGACTCCGGATGCGCGTGCGGACCTATGGTCGGCAGGCATTGTGTTGTATGAAATGAGTACAGGCAAGCATCCCTTTGGAGATGCGACGGGGTCACGGCTTAGAGGGGCGATTCTGGAGCAGACGTCACGGCCGCCACGTGAAGTGAATCCAAAAGTCAGCGAAGGGTTGGAGCGCATCATTCTTCGGGCGCTGCAAAAGGATCCCAAGGAGCGTTACCAGTCGGCGGGGGATATGCGCATCGATCTCGCGAATATGGCGACCGGCACCGTGCCGATTTATCCGAAGCCAATCACTTCGCCGAACTGGCGGCGCCGGCTTGCCATTGCGATGGTGGCAGCCGTTGTGTCGGTAAGCGCAGGAGCCTGGTGGCTGCGGCATCGAACGGTAAATCCGCCGCTCGAAGCCAGAATGATGGCAGTGCTGCCGTTCGAATCGGTGGCCGACGATGCGGCGACCAACGCCCTGGGCCGAGGGCTAACCGCGACCGTGACCGCCAAGCTGGTGCAGGCCGTTGATGGTGGACATTTGCAACTGGTCTCCACGCGGGATTTAATTGAGCACGGCGTGAAGACCTCGGAGCAGGCGCAGCGCGAGTTTGGCACCGACCTCGTGCTAGAAGGCAGCCTGCAACAGGATGGCGCGCGCATCCGAATCACGTGGAGCCTGGTGAATCCGCGCACGCACGCGCAGATTGCGGCCAACACCATCACCGGCGATGCGAACGATATGTTCGGATTGCAGGACACTATTTTCGACGATGTGCTGGCAAAGTTGCCACAGGCTGAAAAATCAGAAAAGCGGAAGGGATTGACGGATCGTCCGGATATAAAGCCCGCCGCGTATGACTTCTATCTGCGAGGGCGCGGGTATCTGGAGGATTACAAGAATCAGGACAACATCGACAACGCGATTGCGGAATTTCAGCGGGCCATTGCCGTCGACGCGAACTACGCGCCCGCGTATGCGGCCATGGGGTTGGCGTACAACAAGGGCTTTCAACTACAGAATCGCGGAAAAGATTGGGTAGACAAAGCAAAGACCGCGTGCGACCACGCGCTCTCGCTCATGCCGCAGTTGGCAGAAGGACACACTTGCCTGGGGAACGTCTTCTTGTCTACGGGACATTACGAAGATGCGGTGCAGGAGTTACAGCGCTCTCTCGAACTCGACCACAATAGTGACGAGACGCTGCGTTCTCTGGCCGGCGCATATCAGAAATTAGGGAAGCCGTCAGCGGCAGAAGATGCTTATCGCACGGCCATCTCGCTTCGTCCCAACTATTACCGCGTTTACAGCGCTTTTGGAGCCTTTTACTGGAACCAGTCTCGTTATTCCGATGCGGCGGCGATGTTCAAGAAAGCGATCGAATTAGCGCCGCTGAACTACAGTGGATATTCGAACCTCGGTGCTATGTATCTTCAACTCGGCCAATATCAGGAGGCCGTGAATGTCTTGAATCGCTCGATTGCCCTGCGGCCTACGCATGAAGCGTATGGAAACCTAGGAGCAGTGTATTTTTATATGCGTCGCTATCCGGATTCCGCCGAGAGCCTCCAGCGGGCAATAAGGATCGATCCCAACGATTATCTGAACTGGGGCAACCTCGGCGACACTCTGTTCCAGATTCCGTCACGGCGTGCGGAAGCGCGGGATGCGTATCAAAAAGCGATTGCATTGGGCAGAGAGCGGCTGGACGTCAATCCTAAGGACACCAACGTTCTTTCTTTTACCGCGGACTACTATGCCATGTTGGATCAGGAGGATCAGGCGCGGGAACAAATGAAACAGGCATTGCAGCTTGCACCCTTGGACGCTGATGTCTTATTTCGCGCCGCAATTCTCTACAACCACTTCGGAGACGCGGATAAGACGCTGGAGTTCCTGACTAGGTCGATTTCGGCTGGGGGTTCGCGGACACTGATTCGCGACACTCCAGATTTCGATCACTTGAAGCATGACCCGCGTTTTCACGCACTGCTGACGAGCAAGTAGTTAATCAGGAATTACGTGGACTCCGGGATCGGAACACGTGTTGCCCGACCTAATAACCTTGTATTGAAAGTAGCAAATGCTTGGGTCAGTTGAGATCATTCGAGTACACGAGGTCGTCACTCTAGGTGGAGGCTGGGTCGATGGAGATATTGTGGATGACGAGAACGGTGTCCGGGTTGGGAAATTGATTGAATAGGTGTTATCAGGAACTGTCCAGCTTATGGAATCCCCTACGTGGGCCGGGAACCAGTCTGGAGTTGCGTTGCAACTAGTATCGATCCTCACGGTGCAGGTGTGCGTACCCGCATTGCAGTTTGTGGCCAACAGTGACTGCTTGGGATTGCAACTGAACGCTCCAAGCAGCAGGACTAATAGCAGGCTGGATCCACAGACCATACAAGCTCGCATAAGTGTGCTTTCCTCTTGGACCTCGATTAGTGGACAGCATTTTGCGTAATAGAGCGTGACAAGTCAAGTTAACAAATAGGGTACGACCGACTTCTCTTCTTCCATCAGTTCATCACCTGCTGAATATTTGGCAGTGTTCAAGGCGAGGCAAGCCTCATCACAAACTATGGCGCATATCCCGCCCCCCGCAATACTCTCCCCGGCAGCGCTCCGGTCATCTTCCCGTTTTCAATTACCGGCACTCCATTGACTAACACATAGTCCATGCCTTCCGAGAAGCGGTTGGGATCGTCGAAGGTTGCGAGGTCGCGAATCGTGTTGGGATCGAATACAACTACGTCGGCCCACATGCCCTGCTTCAGAACTCCGCGATCAGTGAGTCGCATGCGCTGAGCGGGGAGAGCCGAGAATTTGTGAATGGCTTGCTCGAGGGTGAGCTTCTTTTCTTCTCTTACATATTTGCGCAGAATGCGCGGGAAGGTGCCATAGGCTCTCGGGTGCGGGTGCTCCTCGCCGAGAATGCCTTCGGGCGAGGTGCCGGAGGAATCGTTATCGATGGAGACCCAGGGCTGCACTAAAGCGAGAGCGACGTCGGACTCCGACATGCCGAAGACGGCGCATTCGGTGAAACCTTTGTCCTGAATGAGGATGTCGAAGAGGGTATCCATTGGATCTTCATTGAATGCCTTCGCGACTTCGGTCAAGCGTTTGCCCTGAAACTTTTTCAGATCGGGATTCTGGACAACGCTGATCATTACATCTTGAGGGCCGCTGATCTCCTGCCATTCATTGTCCCAATCTTTGGACGGCGTCTCCATATCTTTGCGAATGCGGGCGCGGGATGCGGGATCTTTGAGGCGCTCGATTAGTTTGGCGTCTCCGCCATCGTGCGCCCACGCTGGAATGAAGGCCGACATGCTGTTGAACCAGGCGGTATAGGCGTAGGTGTCGGCGGTGACGTCAATGCCGGCGTCGCGAGCCTGGTTGACGCGGGCAATCAGTTCGGGCATGCGACCCCAGTTATTTTTGCCGGCGGCCTTGAAATGCCAGATTTCCACGGGAATGTGCGCCTCGCGGCCGATGCGGACAGCTTCATCGATGGCTTCGAGAACGCTGTCGCTTTCGTCGCGCATGTGGGTGGCGTAGATTCCTCCGAACCTCGAGGCTTCGGAAGCGAGCGCGATCAGTTCCTCGGTTTTTGCGTAAGGCGCGGGAGCATACATCAATGCGGTCGATACGCCTACGGTGCCGTCGCGCATGGCATCGCGCACCAGGGCCTGCATTTGTTCGAGTTGGGCAGGGGTGGGCTGAACATCGGCGTCGCCCAGGACGAACCGCCGGACCTGGGTTGCGCCCACGTAGCTGGCGAGATTGATGCCCATGCCTTGTTTTTCGAGGCGCGCGAAAAACTGACGGAAGGTGCGCCAGTCGGGATCGATCTTGTAATGGGCGTAGCCGTGACGATCGTTTGCGATCATGGCATCGTTGAGGGGAGCAGCCGAGCCGCCTTCTCCGGTGATTTCGGTAGTGATGCCCTGATAGATCTTGGAGGGGAGGCGCGGATCGACGAGGATGGTGATTTCGGACTGGCCGAGCATGTCGATGAATCCTGGGGCGACGACTTTGCCAGCGGCGTCGAGAGTGCGCTCGCGGCGGGCGGCGGAAAGATTGCCGATCGCGGCGATGTGGCCGTTGCGAATTCCAAGGTCACCGGAATACCAGGGTGAGCCGGTGCCGTCGATGATGTGTCCGTTGGTAATGACGAGATCGAAGGGTGCGTCGGCGGCCCGGGCGAAGGCGCAAAAAATCAGCAAGGAGATCAACAACATGAAAAGTGCGAAAGGGCGAAATGCGGTCATTTATTTTTGTCCCTGATTGATTTTGCTGGTGGAGGTGTGTCGAGCTGACATCCACCGCGCCGTGGTGCCAAGAATAATCCACAGCGCGAGAGCGAGCCACTCCCAAGCGGAGAAGCTGCCGGGAACGGCGGGGAGGAATTTCATCAGCAGCATGGCCAAACCGACCAGGGCACCTAGTAAGGCGATGAGGCGATCGGCGATTCTGGGCTTCATGCAAAGATAGGCGGCACAGACGGCGAACCATCCGGTGGCGGAGGCGACCGAGCCGACCTCGGAGATGGGAACGAGAATGGCGCTGCCGAGGAACATGCAGGCACCCGTGGCGATGCCGACGGAGGCAACAGCGGCGGACGGTGTCTGGTTACGCGGATGGATGCTGGCGAGGCGGGGATCGACGAGGCCGCGGCGTCCCATGGCGAAGAGCAAGCGGCTGGCGGCGACGAAATTCCCGTTGAATACCTTGAAGAGCGAGAGCAAGGCGGCGCTTAGAATGATGCTTACGATCCAGCGCGAGCCGACGGCGTGCTCGAAGGCGACGGCGGTCATGAAGCGCTCGCCGGTGAGCGCATGCCAGGGGGCGACGAAGCCGACGGCGGCGATGACGATGATGTAGAAGACGGCGCCGACGATGATGGCGGCATAGATAGCGCGAGAAAATCCCTGGGCGCGGAATTGCGGATTGGCTTCTTCGGCCGCCTTGGTGACGGATTCGTATCCGGTCATGTAGTAGGGGACGATCTGGAGCACGAGCAGAATCGATATAAACGGAGTGTGGGTGAATAATGGCGGGAAGTTGGCGGGCGATCCGCGGGTGACGCCGATAGCGACGAAGATTATGAAGAGGGCGAGGGTGCCGAAGGTGCTCCAGTTTTGAAAGCTGGCGCTCAGCCGGATGCCGCGATAGTTGACCACTGTGATCAAAGTGGTGAGGGCGATTCCGATGACGAGATGGGGCAAGTACACGGGCTTGCCAGCGACGTGGTAGAGCTCGATGGAATCGATCGCGGGGAAAATATACCCGGCGATACGGCCGACAGCCACGGCTTCCCAGGGGCAGACGATGAAATAGGCGAGGATCATCATCCATCCGGTGTAGAAGCTGACTGGCCGGGGAAAAACCTTCGCGGTATAGGCCATTTCGCTGGAAGCGTCGGGCATGGCCATGACCAGTTTCCCGTAGACATAGCCGATGGGCAGCAGGAGAACGCCGCCGATGGCGAAGCCGAGGATTCCGCCTAACGGGCCACCGCGCAGGAGCCAGTCGTCCATGACGACGAGCCAACCGACGCCGACCATGGTTCCCCAACCGAGGGAGAAGTAATCGGTGACGCGCAGCTTGCGGGCTAGATGCGTCATCGGGGGGGATGGAAAGTGTCGAGCGTCGCCGAAAAGAACGGGCGGATGAATTTCCGATGGTGGATTACGAATTTAAGAAAGCGGACAAACGGGCTATCAACGAGGTTGAGGGGACAGGCCTGAGAACTGACATGTGATAAGTGACACCTGAGGTTGGACTGCATGGGCGCGAATTATATCGCATCGCGCCCTTCAGTCTGGATGGCTCAGGCGACTGCGTAATGCCGCGGAGGACATTCGCTGGCGCGCAAGATGCAGAGGGCTTCTTTTAGGGAAGAAATCTCAAACACCGAATTCAGATGGGTCGCCTCCAGCATGTTGCGGAAAAACGCCGGAGGATTCACCAGCTTCAGCCGGGCACACTTCTGCGTGGCCCAACGACGCACGAGGAGCAAAGTACTCAAGCCGCAGGCATCGAGTTGATCAACTTCGGAAACATCGAGCACGAGCACGCGAACGCGCTCGAGTTGCTCGATACGGCGTCGGAGGCTATCGAGCGCAGCTCCGCGTACCATGCGTCCGGAGCAATTGATGACCGCCACATCGTGGGAGCGTTCCACTTGAAATTGAAGTTCCCTATGTCTGTTCATAAATACCAGCCTTAATGTTGATTGATACGAATCCCCGCTGAAAAGGTTCCACGATCCCCAGTCTTTCTAATAGACGTGGGAACGGGGCAAATGTCACCTTATGCGGACAAACTTGCCTGGGCGAAAATATCCCAGGGCAAATGTTAATAACAGGTAAATTTCAGTGGTCCAGGTGGGTGGCTGGGCTGCCTTGCGGTAGATCTTTGGCGAGCTTTGGGATCAGCCGGTTAGAGGCCGGCTTCGATGCGGGATCTCGGGTCGAGGAGGTCGCGCAGGGCGTCGCCGATGAAGTTGAAGGCGAGGACGGCGAACATCACGGTCAGGGCAGGGAAGAGCACGAGATGAGGTGCATCGAGAAGGTGCGAGCGGGCGTCGTTGAGCATGGATCCCCAGCTGGCGGTTGGAGGGGGGACGCCGAGGCCGAGGAAGCTCATGGTGGCTTCGGCGAGAACGGCTCCGGCCATGCCGATAGCCGCCTGCACGATGACGGGTTGAATGATGTTGGGCAAGATGTGGCGCGTAATAATGTGGAGATCGCCAGCGCCGAGAGCGCGAGCGGCTTCGACAAATTCGCGCTCGCGGACCGCGAGCACCTGCGCACGGACCAGGCGGGCGTAGCCGACCCAGCCTCCGAGAGACAGAGCGAGCACCAGATTGAAGATGCCGGGACCGCGGAAGGCGACGAAGGCGATGGCGATGAGAATGCCGGGGAAGGAAAGAAAGGCATTCATCAACACGACATTGGTGAAGCGGTCGATGGCGCCGCCGTAATAACCGGCAAGACTGCCGATGATGAGGCCGAGCAGAAGGGAACCGGCGACGACGCTGCTGCCGACGAGGAGCGAAATACGCGCGCCCCAGATGAGGCGGGAGAGGATGTCGCGGCCGAGTTCATCGGTGCCGCACCAATGTTGCGCGGAGGGAGACTGGAGGCGGTTGGGGAGATCGATGTGCGCCGGATCCTGGGGGGCGATCCAGGGAGCGAAGAAGGCGGAGAAGGCGAAGATGGCGACGAGGATCACTCCGATGGCCGCCAGTGGATTATGGCGAGCGATGCGAGGGAGCGAGATGGCTAATGAGGACATGGCGCTACGAATGTGGCTGTGCCGGCCAGCATGGCATCATGCTACACCCGTCACTCCTCCAGTCCGAGGAGGTGGAGCAGGTCTTTGAAGCGCGGATCGGGGCGAAGCGAATCGATTCCCGGATTACGAATAACGAACAGGAGTTCGCTGTCTCCGCCAGAATAGGCCTTCTCCAGATATTGGAGGGCCTGATCGCGGTTTCCGGCAAGGGCGGAGGCGACGGCCACGGCGGCCGAGCGATCTGAATCGACCATCGCCATGGTTAGTTCAAGATAACCTTTGGCATCATCGCTGGCCGATGGGAGTTCCGGAAACGCCTTCCGCATTTCGGAGACAGCCTCAGGGAAGCGGCCCGTGGCGGCATAGAGTTGCGATAACTTGTAGTGTGCGGGAGGGAAATTCGGGTCCCGCGCCAGAACTTTCTGAAATTGCGCGAGCGATTCGGGATAGCGCCGCGCCTCGAACAGCAGCAGAGCATAATTGGTACTGACGATGGAGGAGAGCGGGTCGAGAGACAAGGCAATGCGATACTGTTCGATCGCATCGTCAACACGGTTTTCGGGGGCGAGACAGCCGACCGCGTAAAAATAGTGGGCGGCAGCGTTATTGGGGTTCAACTCAAGGGCACGGCGAAATTCGGACTCCGCCTCTCTCCATTTCCACTCATTGGCTAACGCGAAGGCGAGCGCGGCGTGAGCCTCGGGGAGGGAGTCATCGAGCGCGACAGCTTTGCGGGCGGCTTCGCCGGCCAGCAGTTCCGCTTGCCTGGACTTGATTGGAATATAGCTGGGGGCGACGTTATAGGTATCAGCCAGGCCCGAGTAGGCGAGGGCATAATTGGGATCGGCGGCAATCGCCTGCTGGAAAAGATCAATGCTTTTCTTGAGGCCGGCGGGGTCGCGCCCGTACCAGAGCTGGCGACCTTCCAGGTAGAGGCGATAGGCTTCGGGATTCGTGGTTCCGGCCTTGCCTAAGCGCTGCTGTTCGTTGCCGTTGAGGTGGATTCGCAGGCTGGAGGAAATGTCGCGGGTGATATCGCTTTGTACTTCGGTCACGTCGGCGAGCTTGCGGACATAATGCGATCCCCAGAGCTCGGTGCCATCGGCGGTGCTGACGAGGTCGGCTTGAACGCCCAATTCGTCGCCATGCTGAGTGATGCGTCCCATGAGGATGGCGCCGACCTGCAGCGACTGGCCAATTTTCTGGGGATCATCCTGATTGTTCTTGAAACGGAAGACGGTGCTGCGCGCCATGACTTTGAGGTTGGGGAGTTGCGAAAGGGCGCTGATGAGGCTCTCGGTCAAGCCGTCGCTCAGGTACTCGTTGTTGGGGTCGGTGGTGGCGTTGACGAAGGGCAGGACGGCGATGGAAGTAACCTTTTGGGTTTCGGACTTTCCGCGGGTGATGTACACGGTGAGGGCAGCAGCGGCGAGCAGTACGATGGCCGCGATAGAGCCGATCAGCTTCTTGAGTGAACTTGCCGGGGGTGGGACGGTGATCGAAGACGAGGAGATGGCGGCGGGCGCGGCCATGCTGCTTACGGCGGACGAACTCGAGGATCGTCCGGAGTCCTGGTCGCGCTTGAGGCGGGCGAGATCGGTGCGCAGATCGGCTGCGCTCTGATAGCGAAGGGTGCGATCTTTCTCCAGAGCCTTGTCGATGATGCGTTCGAGTTCCGGGGGCAGGTCGGGATTGAGACGGAGGGCAGGGGCGGGTGCGGCATCGAGAATGGCTTTGTAAATTTCCGCGGAGCTGCCACCGCGAAAGGGTAGCGTGCCGGTCGCCATCTCGTAGAAGACGGCACCGCAGGAGAAGAGGTCACTGCGCGCGTCCATGTCTTTGGCGCGCGCCTGCTCGGGTGACATGTAGGCGACGGTGCCGAGGGTGGAGCCGGGGCTGGTCAGATGCTGATCGGCGGCTACGGTCATGGTATTCGACGTATTCGCTCCCAGCTGGTGGGAAGATCCGGCGGAAAGGACCTTGGCGAGTCCGAAATCGAGTACCTTGGCGTGGCCGCGCCGGGTGACAAAAATGTTGGCGGGCTTGATGTCGCGATGGATGATTCCTTCGGCGTGGGCGGCGTCGAGGGCATCGGCAATTTCAATGGCGAGGCCGAGGAGGGTATTCGTTTCCAGGGGCTGGCCGGCGATGCGATGCTTCAACGTCGTGCCGTCGAGAAACTCCATGACGATGAAGGGCTGCCCGTCCTGCTCGCCGATTTCGTAGATGGTGCAGATGTTGGGATGGTTGAGAGCCGAGGCGGCTTGAGCCTCGCGTTGGAAACGAGCCAGCGCCTGAGCGTCTTTGGCGACGTCTTCGGGCAAGAATTTGAGAGCGACGAAGCGGCGGAGGGTAAGATCCTCGGCCTTGTAAACGACGCCCATCCCGCCGCCTCCGAGTTTTTCCACGATGCGGTAATGGGAGACAGTTTGGCCGATCATTCTGGGCAGGTCATTTTTTTCGGATTGAGTTCTATAGCCGTCGCTTTGGGTCGCTTCATCTTAAGGACGCGGGATGCGCTAGTCAATGAAATGTGGGTGGCGGCGCAGTTTGAAAGGGGCAATCCCTCAGCGGCTGGAGCCGCAGCGAAAATCGAGGGTTTATGGCACGGCTGAAGCCGCGCCCTTTCAAGACAGATTCAAAGTCAGCCATCATGAGGGGATACGGTGACGGCAGAAGCGCTAGACGCTGTGTTCCTTGTGTCCGAGTCAAAGCTGCGCCTGGTCAGCATCGGGTATGCAGTTCGCGCGGGTGTTAAGTCGTGCGCGTCCCTTGTGCCATCCGATTGCGGCCCACCCTTCGCGAAAAGCCGCTAAGGATGGGGCAACCACAGCGAGTTGTGCAACTGATGCTGGGCCACCCGCTGCGAGAGGTGCACTCCAGGTCCCAGGCTAACGCCCAAAGAACGGGCGCGAACCTGGGACACCTAGCTCGTTGGGACGGCTTGTTGTGCGGGTTAGTCGTTGGAGGCTTGCTCGATGAGGTGTTGAACGATGCGGTGGGCTTCATCGATGTGTTCGAGAGCGCGATGCCGCAGACCGTGGGCGAAATCGTCATCTTCTTTTTCGGAGATGTCGTGATGCGCCTTATCGAGTAATTCCAGGGTGCGGTGATAACGACCGCTGTAACCGAGGTGAGCGTCGACGGGCGGATGATCGCTCAAGGGCTTGCCGTCGTCAATGGCTGCGCGCTTGATTTCGCCGATGGCCTTGTCGATTTCGGCGATGGCGCGTTCTTCTTCGTTGTCCATTCGGTCGGAAGGCGTCAGGTGTTCGAGATGAGCGCGAGCGTGGCGCAAATCGGTGAGGGCGTGGAGGTAGGCGGGATGCCTTCCTGGATCATCGGCAAAGGATAGGGCGGCGCAGACAGCGATAAAACACAGCAATACGGCACAATGTCGAACAGTTTTCATGGTCTCCTCGGAAGCCTTTCGGCAAAATGAACTCGCTGGTAGTAACCCGGAAAATTGGGCTTAGACTCGCCGAATCTTAGAATGCGCGGCGGAAAAGCAGAAGTTACTTAAGTTCTCGGCCTTCCTCTCCCCATCTTCACGAACCTGCGCGAACCTGGGTCGAAGAGTGCGGTGTCGATTCATCGCAGGCTGCCGATAGAAGGGAAAGGCGGCGCGCTGAGCCATGTCACCTAACCTTGTGGACAATCCGAAACTGTTCCGGCATCTGGTTGAGGACTTACCGGTGGGGATTTACATCGTGGATCGGGAGATGCGGATCCGGTTCTGGAATCGGGGAGCGGAACATCTTACGGGGCGCTTATCGCACGAAGTTGTGGGACATGTGCTGGAAGAAGTGGTATTCGCGTGCAACCGGCGGGGGAGCAGTTTGAGTGGAGAGAGTTGTCCAGTGGCGATGACACTGAGCCAGCAGAAGCCGCAGCAATGCAGCGCTTCGTATTTGCATAAGAATGGGCACCGGGCGGCGGTGAAGATACGCACTCGTCCGATACTGGAGTACGGGGACACGATTGCGGGAGTGGCGGTTCTGTTTGAAGAAGCGTTTGTGTATCGCGAGGAGGCGTCGGGGCTTCCGCTGTATGGGTGCCTGGACGCGGTTACGGGAATTCCATCGCGGCGATTGACGCGAGCTTTCCTGAAGGAATGCATCGCTGGCATGGAGGAATCGCGCCTCGGTTTTGGCGTGCTGAGAATTCAGATTCTGGGGCTGGAAGAATTTCGCGCGAAACATGGGCAGCAATCGGTGGTGCCTTTTCTGCGGGCGGCGGCGCGCACGCTGCGGCTCAGCCTGGATGGGGAGAATTTTCTGGGATGCTGGGCAGAGAATGAATTTCTGGCGGTGCTGCCGACGGCGAATCCGGTGATGGTTTCGACGACCGCGGAAAGCTTGTGGAATCTGCTGCACCATTCGGAAGTTTCGTGGTGGGGGGACCGGTTTTTGGTGAAGGCGCATTTATCGTTTGCGGTGGCAGCGGTGGGCGGCGATGTGGAGTCGATACTGCGGGAGATGAAACCTTCGCAGTCGAGCCGGGCGGCTAAGACGGCAGCGGCGACCGGCGCCGGCGATTCGGGAAGCTCACGAGGATGATGTCGCATGTTTTCGATCATTGGGATCGTGGTTGTTTTCGGATGCATCGCGGCCGGCTACCTGATGGAGCACGGAAACATCAAGGTGCTGCTGCAGCCGGCGGAGTTGATCATCATTGGCGGCGCGGCGATGGGGACGGTGCTGATCTCGAATCCGGTGCACACGCTGAAGCAGATGATCAGCGGGTTGATCGGAGTCTTCGGGTCGTCGAAGTACGGTACGCAGCGTTACGTGGATTCACTGAAGATGATGTACGAACTTCTGCAAAAAGCGCGCAAGGAGGGGTTGGTGGCGCTGGAAACGGATATCGAGGAACCGGAGAAGAGCGCGTTGTTCTCAAAATACAAGGATTTCAGCAGGGACCATCACGCGGTGGCGTTTGTGTGCGACACGATGCGCATGGCGGTAAGCGGTGGGGTCGAGGTTTTCGATCTCGATCAGATGCTGGAAGGGGACATGGAGGTCCATCATCATGAGGCGAATGAGCCGGTGTCAGGGTTGACGACGATGGCGGACTCGCTGCCGGGTCTGGGCATTGTGGCGGCGGTGCTGGGAGTGGTGATTACCATGGGCGCGCTGGGCGGGCCTCCGGAAGAGATTGGACGGAAGGTGGCGGCGGCGCTGGTGGGAACTTTCCTGGGCATTCTGCTGTGCTACGGCCTGGTGGGACCGCTTGCTTCACGCATGGGCAAAATGGCGGATGACGAACACAAATTCTTGCAGGTGTTGCGGGTGACGATGATCGCTTTTCTGAAAGGGGTAGCTCCGATCATGGCGGTTGAGATTGGGCGGCGGATGGTGCCAGGGCATGTACGCCCATCGTTCAATGTGGTGGAAGAGGCTTGCCGGGGCGCGAAGGATGCTCCGGCCACACCGCCTGCCGCGGATGCGGCAGCCGCGGGATAGAGAACGATGGCTCCCCCGCCCATTATTGTCATCAAGAAGAAGAGCTCCCATGGAGGTCATCACGGCGGCGCCTGGAAGGTTGCGTATGCCGATTTCGTGACGGCGATGATGGCGCTGTTTATCGTGTTGTGGCTGATGAGCAACAGCAGCAAGCAAACGCAAATTGCGATCAGCGGCTACTTCAAAGATCCGAGTGGAACCGGGAAAAAGGTTGGAACGGTGGCTTCGGGAACCGTCTCAGGATCAGCCGAAAACTTTCAACTGACGAAGCAGGACATGGGAAAGCTGAAAGCGCAGCTGCAAAAGAGCATTCAAAACATCACCGACCTCGACAAACTGAAAAAAAATATCGAGATGACAGTAACCGCAGAAGGATTGCGGATCGAGCTGCTGGAATCGGAGAAGGGAACATTTTTCGATAGCGGGAGTTCGGCGCTGAACAACAGCGGGCAGGAGTTAGTAGCGCTGTTAGCGGTGGAATTAGGAAAACTTCCCAACCACATTTCGGTGGAAGGGCACACCGATGCCAAACCGTTTACGGGCAAGGGAAGCTACAGCAACTGGGAGCTCTCCGCTGACCGGGCGAACGCGGCGCGGCGATTGATGCAACAGGCGGGACTGCGCCCAGACCAGGTGTCGCAGGTGAGGGGCTTCGCAGATCAACGCCTCCGCAACATCAAGGATGCGCTGGATCCGTCGAACCGGAGAATTTCGATTATCGTGCAATACGTCAACAGTGGCGAGGCAGTGGAATCGGCTGTCGACAGTAGGGACGCAAGCGCAGAAACGAAATTGCCAGGAGTGGAAGGGAAGCCGGAAGGGGGAGTCGAAAATCGGGAGGCGAAGTAAAAAAAGAGGCTGGCCTAGTGGCCAGCCCAAAAATTGCTTTTCACTCGTTACATTGTGTTACCTAAGTAACGGTTACCGCATCGCGATTATGCGTCGCAATGTGGCTTATCGGGAGGACATAATGGTATCGGTCCGCCGTGAGTGACAACTCTCGGAACAGCCGCGTAGCCAAATGTTCCTACCAAACCTACCAACAGAAGTAACGCCCTGAGCGAACGTTTCATTTGTTTACTTTCTCCTTAGGGTCTGCCCCAGGACCGGTTCAAAAATGCAGCCGACCTGCGGCGGAGGGAATTATAAACACCTTGTGCAACTTTATGATTCATTGGGCCTTATGAGGTCGATGGGGGCTGTGACCAAAATCACATTGAGCGGATGAGGCCGGGAGCGGCCAAAAGACGCGCCGTTTGTGCTCATTCCTTAAAGTGATGGTTGCAGTTGAGGGGGCAAAAAAGGAGCGGGATGAATCCCCTAAAAAACCACTTGACAAGGTTTTGGCGGAGGGCGTTTTTCTGCAGTTAGGGAGGGTTAGTGTCCTGGTTTGGAGCCAGCGGCGGCGGAGTTTGTCTTGAGTGGATCACTTTGCAGGTTCAGCGGCGTCCGGCTTTCGATGGACTCCAGATTGGAGCTGCGCGAAAACGCCCGCTCTACCATGCCCTCGAACATCGGAATCAGAGAATCAGAAGCGACGGGATGTTGAAGATCGGCGAGGCTCTGTTCCCAGCGCTGGGTCTGCAGGTGATTGACTCCGGCCTCACGCACGGTTTTGCGCGAGAGCGAGTAACCGAGCCAAATGAAAATGGCGAGGTTGTAGCTCACCATGTTAACCATGTTCATCACACCCTGCCTGACAAATCCTCCAGAGTTCAAGGCGTAGAGCAGCAGTTCGACGCCTGCGAAGAGCCCGAAGCCGAGCGAGATGCCAAAGCTTATTTGTTTCCTCGATACTCCCAAGAAGCGAGCAAAGAAGAGCAGGAAAAGGATGAGGCCCAACTGCACCATCCGGACGGAGCGCTGTAAGGTAGTAATGGAGTGCACGAGGGGACTACGATCATACGAATTCGAAAAGGCGACGACGACGGAAACCAGCAGCATTACAACCCCGGCCCACTTGAACAGCAGAGTGCCAAGATCTTTCAGGGTGTGATACGGGCGGAATACATCGAGGAAGACCTCGTGAATGACCTTGAATCCGAGGATGGCGTTGATCGCCTCTCCCAGCCAGAAGAGGCCGAAGTAGAGGGCATAGTTTCCGGTGAACCAGTCATAGTTACCAGCGAGCCAAAGAGGAAACATGACGGCAAAATTTGCCAGTTGAGCGAGCACAAATACGAAAAATACGGGAAATTTTTTGGCCAGGTTTCGACGCCACAGAATGAGGGCCACCGCCGATTGCAAGATCGGTTGCGAGCACCACAAACAGAGGACGACGGTATGTCTGTTGAACATCATGGAAGTGCAGGGGAAAAGTTCAGCACCCCTGAAGGCTGTTGATCCCTTCCAGTTCATCCTGAGGCAAGGTACCCTTTGGGGTCAACCTACTTAGGTAACCTTAGTAACCATTACCTTCTTAACGGTTACCCGGGGGCTGCGGGAAAAAATGGAATTTCCTGAACCAGGAACGTTGGATTAAGGATGAGCGGTCTGGGCGGTTTCGGTAACTGTACCCAAGGAAATGACGTAGGATTTCGCGGCCAATGCCGAGGGAAGGCTGTCGCGGTCGCGCGCGGTGACGATCAGATTGAAATCTTCACTGGCGCGAAGACGACTGAAGACCGGGGTAGCCTCTTGCGGTTCGACCAGCGCCAGGTAACGCAGGAAGACAAAAACGTCTTCGGTGGGTTCGAGTCCCGGCGCGACAAAAGATACTTCAACATCTTCGTGATGAAAGTGCCATCCGAGCGAGGCTGCTAGACGCACGCCGCGCTCATAGACTGCGGGAGGCAGGACTCCTGGCGCGGAGTTGTCGAATACGATGCGGAGTTTGCGCTCATCTTCGCGGCTGAACTCGCGGACTTTCAGCGCGCCGGTGCGGGCGGTGGCTTTCCAATCGACATGCCGGGCGGAGTCGTCGGGCATATAGTCGCGGATGAGGTAAAGGTCGTTGCCGCGTCCGCTGACATAGCTCTCGAATTCGCCAGTGACCATGGGAAGAATTTCAAGGAACTGATCGGTGGATTCGACCTGGGGAAAGGCGATGACTTCGCGGAGGAGGTTGATGCGGCGGGTTTTCATTAGGAACGAAAAAGGAAAACGGGTGGCCAGCCCGAAGTTTTTCTCCGCGTAGCGTCCACGGGAGGGGAAGCTGAGCTCGATTTCGGCACGAAGTTTTTGCAGAGGCGCGAGAAAAGGAAAATAGACGGGATTTTGGAGGATCGGTTTTTCGGCTTCGCGAAGCACGCGACGCAAGCGGCGGTCGGGCAAATGGAACCACTGGTCCTGGGGAGCACGATTCCTGGGCCAGCCGAAGGTGTAGGCCTCCCAACGCCAATCACCTTTGGAATTCGGTTTGCGCCTGGCCGGAACTACGCGTACGGAAAACGAGGGCAGCCACGAACTGGCGTTGCGGAGGAAGAGGCGAGCCAGCATGGGGCGTCGGGCAAAAACGTGGTCGGGCAACTGGACGTCGAGTTCGAGATTGCGGAGGACGAGGGCGGAAGCGACGCCGGAGACGAGGATGGCAGAGAGCAAGGCCGCCACGACAACATAGAGCAGGTTGTTGCCGGTGTTGATGGCGGCGATTCCGATGACGACACTGATGAGGATGTAGATAAGGCCGGCACGGGTCACGTCGTAATCCATGGCTTCGCGAACGCGGCTGGCGACGACCCTACGGGCGAGATAGGGGACGGTGGTGAGGCCGACGAAGGTCGCGAGCAAGAGCGCGGCGGAGGCGAGAACGATCGTTCCCCAGATGCTGCCCGCTTCGCGGGAGACGGTGGAAAAGAGCGCGGCGGCGAAGGCGAGCGCCAGGCCGACGAGAGCGAGCAGGAAGCGCACCCAGAGCTGCGAAAGTCCGAGCCACTGAAAGCGGAGGTCCGAAGGCTTCGGGCTATCTTGTTCCACAGCGGAAATTGTTTTGCTGATCAGGCTGCTCTCCGTGGCCGATGCTTCTACAGAATATGATGACGGAGCAGCAAGGGGAAGTGACCGAAGATAGTTTGGACCGCCGTGCTCGAAGCAGAGTGTTTTTCTCCGCTTATCTTAATTCGAAGGAGTTGATGAAGGGCTGTATGGCGCTACGATCCAGGCCCTGAACTGCCCAACCGGCGACAAAATAAAAACGATTCTGGGCGGGGACGAAGATGAGCTCCATATCTACAGCGACACGACGAGACAGATAGCTGGTGTTGGCGTTGTTGACGAAGAAGGTCGCGGTTGTGAAAAGAGCCGGGTAGTGATGAAACTGAGTATAAGAGCTGTTGCCGGTTTGGGTCATCCCACCATCCGACAGAACTTCGGCGAGCTTCGTCTCCATGAATTTCTTGCCGACGTCCTGCGGCATGGTGACATTCTTGAAGGCTTTGACCTGAGCTACCCAGCCGCCGCCGGGGGCGCCAGCGACAAAGGTCGAAACATCTGATGTGACCTGCGTCTGGACAACGTCGGCGGGAAAGGCGGCGGCGAATCCGAAATCAGAGGAGAGGTATTTGTCGGCGGCCATCGCAGAGGTGGCGATCATTACCAGCAAGAGCGGCAGAAACTTGATTTTCATGGGGTTCCTCTATGCTTCTGCCAGCATATGACTGTGAGCCCGCGGAGGAAAAGTGACGAAAGACACGTAGGCCAGCCCGGCGCCCAGTTGGATTGGAATTCGCGGTAGGGTGGCGTCAGCCATCTCAGAAAACGGAGGGGGCTTTAATCATTTTGCGTCGAAGGATGGTGCCGGTACTTCCACCATAGAAACAGGACGGCGGCTCCGGCGACCATCAAAACAGCTAGATTGACGCGCTGCAGGGTTCGCAGCAAGATGTGCCAGTGATGGCCGAAGAGGTATCCGGCGCTGGCGATGACGGTGACCCAGGCGGCGGCACCGAGGAAGTTGAAGAGAGCGAAGGCTCGCCAGGGCATGCGCAGGACTCCGGCGAGCGGTCCGGCGAAGACGCGCATGCCGAAGATGAAGCGGGAAGAGAAGATGGCGGCGGCTCCGTAACGGGCGAACATTTCTTCGCCGCGCTTCAGCGCGGCCGACGAAATGCGAAATACGCTCCGGTAATGATCGAGGAGGGGACGTCCGCCAAACTGGCCGAGCGCGTAGCCGAGGTCACCACCGAGGGTGGTGGCTAACGTGGCTACTACGATGATCCATCCAAGCTGGAGTTGGTGTTCGGAGTAGGCGAGGAAACTCGCTAAAAGGAGCGTGATCTCACCGGGGACGGGGATGCCGGCGCTCTCACACAAGAGCGCTAGAGCTACAGCCCAGTAGCCATAGTCGGCGATGAAGGTACGAAGCCAATTGAAGATTTCGTGGTGCATGGGATGTGAAACAAGTTTTCAGTTCTCGGTTCTTAGTTCTCAGTCAAATCCGTTTTCTGAGAACTGGGAACTGAGAACTGAGTAGGCAGAGGGGTGGTCAGGAATTCTATCAGTGCGCGATTGAAGTCTTCGGGCGCTTCTTCATAGGGGAGGTGGCCCACTCCCTGGAAGGCCACGAGGCGGACGTTACGAAAATTCCGGCGCAGAGGCTCGGCGGATCGGAAATCGACGGCGCGATCGTTGGTTCCCCAGAGAAGAAGCGTGGAGTAATGGCGAATCTTCGGAAGCGCGCTTTCCAATTCGGCCAGGTCTGAAGTCCAACTCTTTACAATGCGCGCGGCGTGGCGGAAGGCGTGATTCTTGAATACTGGCAGGCGGTAGCCAGCAAGCGAGTCGGGCGGAATTTTCGCTCGGTCGCCGAAGAGGCGGCGCAGCCAGAGGTGGTCGAGGGAGCGCCACTGCTCGACGGTGTGCTGAAAAATCAGGGATCCGGCGGGGCTGCCGAGGAACGGAGCCAACCGCTTGCCGTGCGACGACCACGGGTTGACGGGAGCGACCAGGATGAGGCGATGCAGGCGCGGTCCATTTCGCGGGGTGTCTGGTTTGATGCGGCCGCGGTCGGCGCAGATCGCGGCGATTATGATGGCGACTCCACCGCCATGCGAGGTGCCGAGCAGGTCGAAGTCCTGGATGCCGAGGACGTCCGCGAATTGGAGGACGCGCTCGGCAGTGCCGCGGACGGTCGAGTCAATGCCTTGGCGCGCGGTGGAGAATCCCGCGCCCAGATTGTCGATGGCATAGACGGTGGCGTGGGGCGCGAGCGCGGGGATGGTGAATCTCCAGGAGAAGGAATAGCCCATGAGGCCGTGCACCAGGATGAGCGCGGGGCCGGAGCCGGCTTTGAGGTAACACATGCGTCCGTCGGGGAGGTCGAGCCAGTGCTCTTCGATGGTTTCGCCGGGCGCGGCGCTCAGGCGAGCGTTGCGGTTGCCGATGAATTTTTCTTCGGGATTTTGCGTTTCGATGGGCAACGAATTCCTCGCAGAGTGGTTCTTACTAATTGATATCGCCTCTAATGCTATGGGGGAGCTGAAGTCTGGCTCCCCTCCTTTTTTGCTGCGACAAGCCAATCGTCGCAGGGACATCGTCTTGAAGGGGTGGTCCTATCAGCATACCTGCCACGCGCAAGAAGACGGTGGCGAGCCGCTCTACCGGGTTTTTTTCCGCTTTTTACCGAGCAACTTCTTTAACACCCGGATGCCTTTGTCCACGTGCTTTTCCTCCAGAAGGAATGGCGGCAGGAAGCGCAGGACGGTGTCCTGGGTTACGTTGAAGAGCACGCCCTCGGCCAGAGCTTGCTCGACCAGGGGGCGAGCGGGGATGTCTAGTACCAGACCCTGGATGAAGCCGCGGCCGCGAACTTCATGGGCGGCGGCGAATTTGTCTGCCAGTTGCTGGAGTTGCTGATGCAGGTAGCCTCCAACCTTCACGACGTTTTCAAGCAAGCGATCTTCTTCGA
The DNA here is from genome assembly GCA_963696275.1 of uncultured Acidobacteriaceae bacterium. Lineage (GTDB taxonomy): Bacteria > Acidobacteriota > Terriglobia > Terriglobales > Acidobacteriaceae > Acidiflorens. The sequence goes on from CAVOJQ010000006.1 coordinate 216,936, forward strand.
CGATGGCCAGGTACTCGAGGCCGACCCGGCAGGCCAGCGGGCCCCCGCCAAAAGTTGTTCCATGTTGTCCGGGCGAGATGGCGGAGGCGAAATGTTCTTTGGAGAGGAAGGCGCCGAGCGGCACGCCGGCGGCGATTGGCTTGGCGACGGCGACGATGTCGGGGACGACTGCGAAGCTTTGGAAGGCGAACAGTTTGCCGGTGCGGCCGAGACCGCATTGGATCTCGTCGAAAATGAGCGCGGCTTGATGATGGTCGGCCAGGGTGCGGCAGGCAAGGAGGAATTCTTCGGAACATTCGAGGATTCCGCCCTCGCCGAAGATGGGTTCCAGCACGATGGCGCAGGTGTTGGCGTTGACGGCGGAGTGGAGCGCTTCAACGTTGTTCTGCGCTACAAAGGTCACGTCTTCGAGCATGGGCTCAAAGCCTTTGCGATATTTTTCCTGGCCGGTCAGCGACATGGCGCCGAAAGTTCGTCCGTGGTAGGAACCCTGCAGAGCGACGAGTTGCGATTTGGCATTGCCGCCGGCTTTGTGTCCGGAGAGGCGTGCCAGTTTGATGGCACCTTCCATGGCCTCGGTGCCGCTGTTGGAGAAAAAGACGCGATCGAGGCCGGAGAGTTGGCACAAGCGCGCAGCTAACTGGCCCTGGTATTCGTTGTAGTAGAGATTCGAAAGATGAATGGCGCGGGCGGCCTGCTCGCGAATGGCTTTCACTATGCGCGGATGTGCGTGGCCTAGCGCGTTTACGCCGAGTCCCGCGACGAAGTCGAGATATTTTTTGCCTTCGAAGTCGTAGAGGAAGACACCTTTGCCACGCTCGAAGGCTACGGGATAGCGGTGGTAGGTGGGAAGAAGAAAGCGCTTTTCGAGATCGGCAATATGGTCGAGGCGAGACATGGATTTATTGTAGAACGGGTTAAGGCTGGACGCCGGACGGACGCAGGTACGGGGAAGCCCAGTCTCTACGGGGATTTCAGGGGCTTTGGTATGGGGACTGGCTTTCCTCGCGGATTTTCCGGGTCGAGGCCGGCAGCGGTCATGATGGCTCGTCCCAGTTCTTCGGGGGAGACGGTGAATGCATCGGCTGGCTGCGAGCCGCTGAAATGCTCCCCGGCGTTGGGGGCTACGAAGCGGTAACCCCTTCCGACTACGGTCTGGAGGAAGTTGGGTTCGGAGGCGTCGTCGTTGAGGGCGCGGCGAATTTTGCGGATCGCGGTATTGATTCCCTGCTCGACGTCGACGAAGACGTCTTTGCTCCAGAGGGCGGTGGCGATTTCCTCGCGGGTGACCAGTTGGCCCTGTTTTTCTGCGAGGAACATCAGCAGTTGGAGCGGGAGACCCTCGAGGCGGATGGGGACGCCGTTGCGGTAGAGCTGGAAGCGGGCGTAATCGAGCTCGAAATCGTCGAAGCGGATCTTCTTGTCGGGCAATCCACAACTCCTGTTGTCAGACAGTGCACTACTCTTGGTGCAAATGGGTGTTAGGCGAGCCGCGCCTCTGAGAACATTTGTCTAAACGGCCAGCAACTCAGTTTCAGAAAGTTTGTGCTGTGCGGATGGCGGTGTCAAGCGGCGGACCGTGAATTTCTTCAGATCAGTTCAGACGGCTTCAGACGGCGTCCATGGACGTTTCGAGCGATCTGGAGCAATATCGGACTCACTTGCAGGATTTGCTCACCGCTCCTCGGCGAGTAGAAGCTAAACGAGCCTGGTGAGGCCAGTAAGTGAGGGGTTCGGGGATTGGGGAAGGTTCACGAACCCCTCAACAACCAAGACAGGGTTTGGGCACGTCACCTTAACTTCAGCGCAGAAACATGCCTCCATCAATTCCGCTAGTTCCCTCAGGCTAACCAACTCCCAGACCCTTTTTACTTTGTTCCCCGGCCCGAAGGGGCTGTGGATCAACGAACCCTGGGGGTCGGCGTTGCAAGGCTATGACATCCCAAAAAGAAGAAGCTACCTTCCATATTCCATAGTCGCTATCCGAAAACGTCTCTATAATTGTGGAAGTAGTTGTACGGGTGACACTTACCGAGGGTTGGCAACGAGGGAGGGGTGGCAGTGAAGTTGCTTATGCCTGAACGGCGTCGTGTATCCGTGCACGGCGCGCAGCCGCCCCAGCCCATGAACCGCGAATTTGAGGCCCGGTTTACCGCCATCCTGCTGGCCCTGCTGACAGTTGCGGCCATTGTATTCGCCGGCTTCAACTACAAGATCGAACACCAGTCGGCAATCCCGGACGATGGCGCATGGTGGATGGAGCGAAAAGGCCGCCTATTCGCGGATCGGCTGGAACCCAATGGTCCGGCAGAACGGGCGGGGATCCGGCGCGGGGACGAGGTCGTCAGCATTAACGGGCGATCGGTGGATAGTCTGGCCTCGGTAACGCGGCAGCTCTATTATTCGGGCGTCTGGTCGAAGGCGACTTACTCATTGATTCGCGGGTCGGTTCCGTTGGACGTCGAAGTGGTGCTGGTTCCGGCCGAGCGCTCGATGAACGACTGGCTGCGGCTGATCGCGCTGATTTACCTGAGCATAGGGCTTTATGTGCTGATGCGGCGGTGGACGGCGGTGGGTTCGACGCATTTTTACATTTTCTGCCTGGTTTCGTTCGTCTTCTACTCGCTGCACTACACGGGTAAGCTCAACGCCTTCGACTGGATCGTCCTGTGGGCCAATGAGATTGCGTGGTTGTTGCAGCCGGCGCTGTTCCTGCACTTTGTTTTAACCTTCCCAGAGCGGCGGGAGTTTGTCAGCCGGCATCGCCGGACGATTCCGCTACTCTACCTGCCGGGAGCGATACTTCTCGGACTCCAGGTTCTGGCGTTCGAATACCTGCAGGCGAGCGCGGGGTTGCTGTTCAACCTGAACCGAGTCCATTGGGCTTATCTGACGATCTTCTTCGTCTTAGCGGCGGCGGTTCTCTGGAACAACTACCGGCAGGCGAGCACTCCGATTCTTCGGCAGCAGCTTAAATGGATCACCCGTGGCACGATTCTGGCGATAACTCCGTTTACGCTTTGCTACGTTCTGCCGTACCTGTTTGGAGTGATGCCTTCACTGACCATGAAGGTGTCGGTGTTGTCGCTCGGGTTGCTACCGCTGACCTTTGGCTACGCCATTTTCCGTTACCGGTTGATGGACGTGGACCTGATCTTCAAGCGTGGCATGGCGTACACCCTGGCGGCGGCGGCCATTGTCGGCGCTTACTTCGGAGTGGTGGCGGCGATTGCCGAACTGGTGCACGCGCGCGTGCCGAGCTCGGGCCCTTACGGGCTGGTGGTGGCGGTAGTGGTTACGGCGCTGCTGTTCGATCCGGTACGGAAATGGATTCAGGGCAAACTGGACCAGTTTTTTTTCCGCACGGGCTACGACTATCGTAGGACGCTGATCGAGTTCGGACGGGAGCTGAGTTCGGAGACCGATATCGACAAAATGCTCTCGGCGCTGGTTGACCGGCTGGCGCGTACGCTGCTGGTGGATCGCATTGCGATTTTCCTCGGGAACAGCGATTCCTCACGTTTTGAACTGTCGAAGTCATTTGGGATTGCGCACGTGACTGGGTTGGATTTGTCGTTTCTGGCGAAGCCGCGAATCGAAGATGCGGCCGGGCATATCTTTTTCGAAAACACGCACCAGTTGCCGCGGGAGAATGCGCTGGCGCAGGAAGCGATTGGACGGCTGGATCTGAACTACTACATTCCGTGCCATGCGCGGCAAAAGACCATTGCCTTCCTCGGGCTGGGCAAGACGGTGCAGGGCGACTTTCTTTCCAGTGAAGATGTGGAATTGCTGCAGGCGCTGGCGGGATACATCGGGATCGCGATCCAGAACGGGCGGCTGTACGCTTCGCTCGAACAAAAGGTCAGCGAGTATGAGCGTTTGAAGGATTTCAACGAGAATATTGTCGAATCGATCAACGTTGGGGTGATGGCGGTCGATCTGCAGGATCGCATCGAATCGTGGAATTCGCAGATGGAAGTGATGTATGCGCAGCCACGCTGGCAGGTGGTGGGGCGCGCGTTGAGCGAAGTTTTCCCGGCTGCGTTCGTGGAAGAGTTTTACCGTGTGCGGCAGAATCCGGGGATCCACAATCTTTACAAGTTCCGTCTGGTGACTCCGACGGGCGAGTCGCGCGTCGTCAATGTCGCCATGGCGCCGCTGGTGACGCGGAAGTTCAATGTGGTCGGACGCCTGGTGATCATGGATGACATCACGGAGCGGATCGAACTGGAGGTCCAGCTCACCCAGGCCGACAAACTTTCTTCGATTGGGCTGCTCGCCGCAGGCGTGGCGCACGAAGTGAACACTCCGCTGGCAGTGATTTCTTCCTACACGCAGATGTTGGCGAAGCAGTTGCACTCGGACCCGCAGAAGGCCGGCGTGCTCGACAAGATCACCAAGCAGACTTTTCGCGCTTCAGAGATCGTGAACAACCTGCTGAATTTCTCACGCACCACCGGGACAGAATTGACGGAAATCAGCTTGAACAAGGTGATTGCGGATACGCTGGCGCTGCTGGAACACCAGTTCAAGGTGGCGCACATCCAGGTGCGGTCCGATCTGCAGGAGAGGCTCCCGCTGATTCAGGGCAACGCGGGACGCCTGCAGCAGGTGTTTCTGAATCTGTTCCTCAACGCCAAGGATGCGATGAGTGGAGGCGGAACGCTGAACGTGGCGACGCTGAATGGTGAATTCGTCAGCGTGCGCGTTTCCGATACCGGCTCTGGCATTGCGCAGGAGCATATTCAGCGGATCTACGATCCATTTTTCACCACGAAGACAAATCCCGCCGAAGGGCAGAACCGGGGAACCGGTCTGGGGCTTTCTGTCACGTACGGCATCATTCAGGAGCACGCGGGGAATATCCGGGTCGAGAGCCGTCCGGGCGAAGGCACCACCTTTACTCTGGATTTCCCGCTCATCAGGAAGGCAGTCCATGTCTGAACTATCAGTGTCTGAAACATCGGTATCCGAACTCTCAAGCGCCGAGCGCGCAATGCCGGAAGTAGCGACGGGCGCGCGCCGTGGTCCGAAGGAGACGGCGGAGAGCGCGGGCAGAATCCTCATCATTGACGATGAAGCGGAAATCCGGGAGTCGCTGGAGACGCTTCTGCAACTCGAGGGCTACACCGTAGCGGTGGCGGGGAGCGCTCGTGAAGGTATGACGCAGATTGGCGAGCGCACGTTCGATGTGGTCATGCTCGACCTCGCTTTGCCTGACAAGAATGGCATGGACGTGCTGGCGGAGATTCGGGTGCTGCATCCACAGCAGGCGGTCATCATGATCACCGCGTATGGCACGGTGGAGAATGCGGTGCGCGCCATGCAATCCGGGGCCACGAATTTCATTCAAAAGCCATGGGACAACGAAAAGTTGCTGGCTGACGTTCGGGCCGCAGTCGCCCGCCAGAAGGCGGAAGAAGAAAACATTCAGCTGAAGCGCGCGCTCAAGCAGCGCTACAACTTTGAAAACATCGTGGGCAAGAGCGAGCCCATGCTGAAAATTTTCGATCTGGTCGCGCAGGTTGCGCCGAGTCGTTCGACGGTGCTGCTGCAGGGCGAAAGCGGGACGGGCAAGGAGTTGATCGCCAAGGCGATCCATTTGAATTCGTCGCGGCGCGACCGGTCTTTTGTGCCGGTTAATTCGGGATCAACCCCGCCGGACTTGCTGGAATCGACACTGTTCGGGCATGTCAAAGGCGCGTTTACGAGCGCGATCGCGTCGAAGAAGGGGTTATTCGAAGTTGCCGACCGGGGCACGCTTTTTCTCGATGAGATCGGCACCATGAGCATGGACACACAGAGCAAGATCCTGCGGGTGCTGCAGGATCGCAAGTTCATGCACCTGGGCGGCGTGCAAGAGATTCAGGTAGACGTGCGTATCATTGCGGCCACCAACGTGGATCTCCGGCAATTGGTGCGCGAAGGCAAGTTCCGCGAAGACCTGTTCTACCGGCTGAATGTAATCAGCATCGATCTGCCGCCGCTGCGTCAGCGGCGTGAAGATATTCCATTGCTGGTGCAGCATTTCCTGCAGAAATATTCGGAAGAAAATGAGCGTCCCCGGCGGCGCATCGCGACCGAGGCCTTGCGGCCTCTGGTGAGCTACTCCTGGCCGGGCAATGTTCGCGAACTGGAAAACACCGTCGAACGGGCGGTGGTTCTCTCCTCCGACAGCGACATCGGGGTCGACCTGCTGCCCGATCACATCGTGGGCCGGGGAAACTCGATTCCAGCCATGGACGCGAGCGCAGGGGCAACGCTGTTCAGCATCATGGAAGACTGCGAGCGGCGGATCATCATCGATATGCTGGAGAAATGCGGCTGGAATCAGACTGAAGCGGCGGAACGCTTCCACGTGCCGCTTTCCACGCTGAATCAGAAAATCAAACGGCTGGCGATCGAGATCAAGAAGAAGAACCGGGAGTAGGATCGGGTGATCGGGGCATGGGACCATCGGGTCATCTGAAACCCGCAAGGTTCGTGGGATTTTTGATCACCCCGATGACCCGATGATTTTTCCCGCTCTGCTATAGTTTCTGGACCAGAAGTTGCCTGACCAAACATGGCCTTCGAACTCGAACTGATCTCGCCAATTGAAGTCGCCAAAGACGTTGTGCTGGCGGTTCAGGAATACACTCTGCTGTCGTTCCAGTCGCTGGCGAATTTCTTCCGCCGCCCGTTGTACATGGCCGACATGGTGCAGCAGGCGGATCTGATCGGTGTTGGTTCTCTCCCGATTGTTATTCTCACCGGACTTTCGGTCGGAGCGCTGCTGGCGCTGAATGCGGCGAGTACCTTGCAAAGGTTTGGCTCGGTAACACTCATCGGCCAGCTCGTCTCGCTGGGCATGGTCACCGAACTCGGGCCGCTGATCACAGGGCTGATGGTGGCGGGGCGTAATGCTTCCGGCATGGCGAGTGAACTGGGCTCGATGATCGTGACCGAGCAGATCGATGCCATGCGCGCGCTCGGCACCGATCCTACCAAGAAGCTGATCACGCCACGCATCGGAGCCACCGGCTTCATGCTGTTTTTCCTTACGATCATTGCCGACCTGCTAGGGCTGATTGGGGGCTACGGGGTGGCACATCTGCTGTTCGGAGTGGACACGAACCAGTACTGGACTTCCGTGTGGCAGATTCTTGTCTTCCGCGACGTTTTCACTGGTCTGATCAAGCCGGTACTGTTTGGGTTCATCATTTCGACAGTGGGCTGCTATTACGGGATGTCCACAAAGGGTGGGACGCAGGGAGTGGGTCGTTCGACAACTCAGGCCGTGGTCGCGGCATCGGTGCTGATTCTGATCGTGGACTTCTTTGTCACTAAATTGATCTTCGCAATTTTCGGTTACAGGTAAAGCATGCCGGTGCCCACTCTGCCCATTGAAAATCCGGCAGCCTCGGTCGCAAGCCCCTCGGGCTACGCGATTGAGTTTGACGACGTTTCCATTGCGTTCGATGAGAAAGTCGTGCTGCAGAACATTTCTTTCCACCTGGAGCACGGCGAAACCAAGGCAATTTTCGGAGTTGCCGGCTCGGGCAAGAGCACGCTTCTGAAGCTGGCGATCGGGTTGCTGCGGCCCGATAGCGGGCGCATCTTTGTGCTCGGAGAAGAAGTGACGCGCATGTCAGAACAGGAATTGTTTGACCTGCGCCGGCGCGTCGGCATCGTGTTCCAGGAAAGCGCGCTCTTCGATTCGCTTAAGGTTTATGAAAACGTGGCCTTCCGCCTCATGGAAGAGCATATCTCGGGCGAGGAAATCGAGCGGCGGGTGCGCGAGGTGCTCCACTTCGTGGAGTTGGAACGGACCTATGATATGCGCCCGTCGGAATTGTCGGGTGGCATGCGCAGACGTGTGGCCATCGCTCGCGCCATCATCACCGAGCCGGAGGTGCTGCTCTACGATTCGCCGACCGGCGGACTGGACCCGGTAACCTCGAATACGATCGTCGAACTCATCATGAAACAGCGCGATGTCTATAAGACCAGCGCACTTCTGGTGACTCATCGCCTGCAGGATGCTTTCACCATGGCGACGCACCAGTTTGACAAAGCTACCAACCAGATGGTCGCCCTGCCCAAGGGCCAGTTTTGCGAAGTGCAAATGAGCTTTCTGATTTTGCGGGATGCAAAGGTCATTTTCGACGGCGATGCTCACCAGCTTGCCACTTCGCGCGACGAATACATTCGAGAATATATTTCGTAGGCTTCCTTCGCCGAGCAGTTCCGCTCCGTCAGGACTTCTTTGGGGTATTCTTGTTTTTGCCACTCTTGCCCGGCAAAGCCGCTGGATTTTCGTGGACACGTTCACGGAAGCCGCCTTTCATTCCTCGGGCGAGGCCGACCGCACCTTCTCCAAACTTGTCCCGCAGATGATCCGCGGCAGCCAGTGCTTTCCGCCAGCGTTCGTCCCGCGAAGGCTCCAGCAAGTCTAGTTGGGTGGCGGCGGATTCGAAATTCGAGGCCTGCACTCCGAGCAACCGCACCGCGGCACCCGGCTTCCAGTTGGCGAAAAAAAGACGCCGCGCCTCTTCGAAGATCTGGTGATCCATTTGCGTCGGCTCGTCCAGAGAATGGGCCCGCGTGATGGTCGAGAAATCCTGGTAGCGGAGCTTGAGCTGAAGGGTGCGGGCATAGTATCCGCCGTCCCGCAGTCGCCGTCCCACCATTTCGCTGAGCCGCATCAACGTGGACTGCAAGCGTTCGGCGTCGCCCGTATCGTTGTCGAAGGTGTGTTCGTGGCTGATGGATTTTGGGTCGACGTTTTCTCCGACCTGGTAATCGAACCATCCGCCCGCATCTTCGCCACGCGACTTACCAGCCAGTGCCAGTCCCCATTTTCCAAAGCGATTTTCCAGATCGCGCTCGTCGAGGCGCGCCAGGTCACCGACTTTCTGAATGCCGGTGGCGTGCAATTTCTGCTCCATCACTTTGCCAACGCCGGGAATGTCGGCGACTGCGAGTGGCGCGAGAAACTTTGCTTCTTCGCCGGGTAATACCCAGAGCACACCATTCGGCTTCGCTTTGGCCGAAGAAACCTTTGCGATCAGGCGGGAGGCGCCGATTCCAATCGAGCAGTTTAATTGCGTTGCCGACTTCATGGCGTCATGGAGCCGGTGCGCCGAATGCAGCGGACGGCCATGCAGGCGCTCGGTTCCGGTCATATCGAGATACGCCTCGTCCACCGAAGCCATTTCGACGAGCGGAGAAAAGTGGCCGAGGACTTCGTGAATTCTTGCGGAATATTCGCGATAGCGCTCAGGATGGCCGTTAACAAAAACTGCCTGCGGACAAAGTTTGGCCGCCGTCCGCAGCGGCATGGCCGAATGCACGCCAAACTTGCGCGCCGCGTACGATGCGGCCGAGACCACGCCCCGCTCGTCGCGCTGCCCGCCCACGACCACCGGCTTGCCGATCAGCGACGGGTCGAATAGCTCTTCGACGGAGACGAAGAAGGCGTCCATATCGACGTGGAAGATAATGCGTGGGGAAGTGCTCATTGAAGTCCTCTGGTGTCGAAATGCACAGGACCTTGGCCACGTTCAGAGTGACAGCTTAATCTTACTTGCAAATGTCTGGGTGCGACGCTAGCCGAGCACTGGATCTTTCTTTAAATCTGAGGCCGCGATGACCGCGTCGGCACCGGCCCGTGCATGGCGCGCGCGCTCGTAGATTTTGCCGTACTCGCGCGCTGACGCTCCCCAGGAAAAATCGCGCGCCATGCCGTTGCGCATCAGGGTCTGCCATGACGAAGGATCACGATAAGCGATCAAGGCCTGCCTGATGGTCGAGAGCAAGGCTTCGCCGGTATAGTCGGAGAACTTAAAGCCGGAGCCTTTGCCGGTACGAGCGTCCCAGGGTTCGATGGTGTCGTCGAGGCCGCCGGTCGCACGTACGATGGGGACGGTTCCATATTTCAGGCTGTAGATCTGATTCAGTCCGCAGGGCTCGTAGCGAGATGGCATCAGGAACATGTCGGCACCCGCTTCAATTTTGTGGGCGATGGCATTGTCGAACGCGACTTTGACCGCAATCTTGTTAGGGAACTGCTTGCTGATTCGTTGAAACATCTCTTCGAACAGCTTGTCGCCAGATCCGAGTACGACAAGAATCATTTCTTCGCGGGCGAGGCGGTCGATGATCTGGGCAATCAGATCGAAACCCTTCTGTGCGGCGAAACGCGAAACGATGCCGATCACCGGGGCGTTGGAGGTGGCGTCGAGGTTGGTAAAGCCGAAGGCCTGCAGCAAGTCCTGTTTGCATTGCTGCTTGCCGCTTAGATCCTGGGGAGAGTACTTTGCGGCGATAAACTTGTCGGTCTGCGGGCTCCACTCGTCGTAGTCGACACCGTTCAGAATTCCAGTGACGGTTGCGGCGCGATTACGCAACACGCCTTCGAGTCCGAATCCATATTCGGTGGTCTGAATCTCATGGCTGTATTTTCTGCTGACCGTGGTGACGTAGTCGGCATAAACCAGCGCGCCCTTCAGAAAATTCACCTGGCCGAAGAATTCCATCTTGGAGATGGTGAGCAGTTCCCACGGCAGCATGACCAGCGGCAAGGTATCGGGTGGGAACAGGCCCTGGTAGCCCATGTTATGGATGGTGAAGACGGTCGCGGCTTCGCGAAAGGCGGGGTCCTCGGCATAAAGAGTACGAAGCATGACCGGGATGAGCGCCGACTGCCAGTCATGGCAATGAAAGACGTGCGGGACGCCCAAAATCTTTGAAGCCTCCAGGACAGCTCGTGAAAACAGCGCGAACCGTTCGGCGTTATCGGGATAGTCTCCCGCAGGAGTGCCATAGAGCGCCTCGCGATCGAAGTAGGGCGGGTAATCCACAAAATAAAATCGCACTCCGGCGCTCGTGCCGGCAGTCACCACAGAGCAGAAACGGTACTTGTCATCGAAGGGGACGGTGACGCTGCGAACGACGGTTTGCGGATCGGAGAGTTTGGTTTGGCGGTAGCGGGGAAGGTAGACGCTCACCTGGTGCCCGAGAGCGGCCAGGGCGCGAGGCAGGGCGCCGACCACGTCGGCTAATCCTCCGGTTTTGGAGTAGGGAACGCACTCGGATGCTGCGAAAGCGATATGCATTGCGAGACGAGCCTCCTGAGCGAGAACGGGATCACCTCGCTCACGTTATGATGATGGCGGTGGAGATGCGGCTAGACATTGGCAATTTGCAACTTGTGATTTGTAGTTGAAAATATTTACAGCGTTCTCGAATTGCGAATTACAAATTGTCAATCGCAAATTCACTTCAGTCTAAAGCGGGAGAGAAAGAGGGTCAACGTGCCGAAGGGGGCCAGCGCACAAACGAGTTCACGGAAGCCGAAGTTGGGCCAACATTTTCTGGCGAGCGAGGCGGCAGCACTGCGCATTGTTGAAGCACTGGGCGATGTTTCGCAGGCAACGGTGCTGGAGATCGGTCCCGGCCGGGGTGCCCTCACCGAGTTGCTGGCGCGGAAGTCGCGGCGACTGATCGCGGTGGAAATTGACCGCGTGCTTTCGGCACAGCTGCGAATGAAATTCAACATGCAGCCGAATGTGGAGATCTTAGAGGGCGACATTCTGACGATCGAGCTGGATACCGTCTTCGGCGCGAAGCCCGGCAGTTTGCGCACTGGCTTGAACTTCATGCCCGAACCGGCCCGGGCGGTGGGCAATTTGCCGTATTACATTACCTCTGACATTCTGCTGCGGCTGCTGGAGTATCACCGGTACTTTTCGACCATTGTCATCATGGTGCAGAAAGAGGTTGCGGACCGGCTGGCGGCTTCGGCGGGAAGCCGTGACTATGGCTTGCTTTCGGCTACGGCCCAGCTTTACGGGCGGGTGGAGCAGTTGTTCACGCTTCCGCCAGGAGCATTCGCTCCGGCCCCCAAGGTGCATTCGAGCGTGGTTCGGATTACGATCAAGCCGCGTCTGGAGTCGTTGCGCGTCCCCGAGGCGGAGTTTATTGCGTTTCTTAAACTTTGCTTTGGACAGAAGCGCAAAACGCTCTGGAATAATCTGAAGACACGGTACGATGAACATGCGCTGCGGGCAGCTCTGACGAAGAGCGGAGTGAAGCCAGCGATTCGGGCGGAGGCGCTGCCGCTGGAGAGAACGGCGGCTTTATTTCGGGCGCTTAGTGGCGGCAGGGTATAACTTCCGCAGGTTTCTTTTTGGGCGCTAACCTTTCGCGGGCGAGGGCGCCCGCGCCAGACGAGGCTTCATGGCTTCTGCTTTGCGAACTCCCGCTGTTGCTGGCAGGTTTTATCCGGGCCGGGCTGACGAATTGTTGCGCGAGGTTTCTGAATATACCTCTCCCGCTGAGACTTCGGCTGCCAGCGCGCGCATTTCCGCTATCGGGTGCGTGGCACCGCATGCCGGATATATGTACTCCGGCGGCGTGGCGGGCGCGGTGTATTCTCGTCTGGAAATTCCCGAGCATTGCGTCATTCTCTGTCCCAACCATACCGGCAAGGGACGTCCGTTAGCGGTCATGGTGAATACCACGTGGCAGACTCCGCTCGGAGACGTTGCGGCTGATGCGGAACTGGGCACTCGCCTGCTTGACCGTTTTCCTTTTCTGCGGGAGGACAGCGCGGCGCACCGCTCCGAACATGCGGTTGAAGTGCAATTGCCTTTTTTGCAAGCGCTGCGGCCGGAGGTGAAAATCGTTCCGATCGCCGTCGGTACGAGCGATTTCGAAGTTTTGCGCGGATTAGGTGAAGCACTGGCCGAGGTGATTTCCGGTTTGAAAGATGCGCGGCAGGGAAGAGTTCTGATCGTGGCCTCCAGCGACATGAACCATTACGAGTCCGATGCGATCACGCGGGTCAAAGATCACAAGGCGATCGATCGCGTGCTGGCGCTCGACGCGCGCGGTCTTTGGGAGGTCGTGATGAAAGAAGAGATCAGCATGTGCGGGCTCGGGCCGACGGTGGCCATGCTGACGGCGGCAAAGCTACTGGGAGCGACTTCGGCAACGCTGGTCAAGTACGCAACTTCGGGAGATGTAACCGGCGATTACGGGGCGGTTGTGGGATATGTGGGGATTATTGTGAATTGAGAAGAGAGTTTCTGCGGCGCGTGGTTACTGGTTGCGCCGCACCCGGCGAATGCGAGGCTCAGGGCAGTCAGGAAAAAGTTCTTTCTTACTGCCAGGGGTATCTCTGAGGAAATCATGGCTGCACTGATCGATGCGATCGACGTAAAGCGCAAGATGTTTTTCGAGTTTGAAAATACTCCGTTCGTGTGCCTGGAGGCGGAGGTTTCGACACCTACGGCGAGGGGCGCGCAGACTCTGGTGCGGCTGAAGATGCGTAATCTTATTACACGGGCAGTTTTCGATAAGACATTTAAGGCGAGCGACCGGTTCAAGGAGCCGGATCTGGAGATGGTGGATGCGTCCTATCTATATGGCGATGGAGGCGGGTTTTACTTCATGGACCAGGAGAGTTTCGAGACGCTTACTCTTTCGGGCGAGATGATTGGGGATGCGGTCGATTTTTTGGTGGAAGGCTCGATCATCCAATTGCATAAGTACAATGGCAATCCGATCGGGTTGCAGTTACCGCCCCATGTGGAGCTGAATGTCACCTATACCGAGCCGGCGGTGAGGGGAGACACGTCCAGCGGCAGCGTAACGAAGTCCGCGAAGCTGGAGACGGGGATCGAGATCCGGGTCCCTCTCTTTATCAAAGAGGGGGAAAAGATCAAGGTATCCACGGAGACGCGGGAGTTCGCGGGGCGGGCGTGATGCACAGCTAGCTGGGCGCGGATTTCTGCATTTTTTCCATGGCCAGCAGTTGCTGTTTGCGCTCGATGCCCCAGCGGTAGCCGCCCAGGCCGCCGTCTTCCCTAACGACCCGATGACAAGGAATCGCCAGCGCAACGGGGTTGGTGGCGCAGGCTCGGGCTACGGCGCGGCTGGCTTTTGGCATGCCGATGGTTTTGGCCACGGCGCCGTAGGAGAGAGTTTCTCCGCGGGGAATTTTCTGCAGAGTTTCCCAAACGCGGCGCTGGAAGGCGGTAGCACGAATGTCGAGGGGGAGAGAGGGATTGGCGTCGCCTCTGTCGAGCAAGCGGGTGAGGTTTTCCCGCCACTGCGACAGGGCTTCGTCATCGCGGCGGCGGGTGGCGAAGGGGAATTCACGGATCAATCCCTGTTGCAATTGCTGATCGGAGTTGGCGAAGTGGATGGCGCAGATTCCTTTGTCGGTCGCGGCGATGAGCATGCGACCGAGGGGCGAAGTGGCGATGGTATAGCGGACGATGGCGGCCACGGCGCCGCGGCGATACTTCTCGGGCGTCATGCCGAGCTGGGTGGAGGTGCGTTCGTAGAGGCGGCTGCTGGAGCCGTATCCGGCGGCGTAGAGGGCGGTGGTGACGGAGTGTCCGGCCTGCAGATTTTGTTTGACCTGGCGAAGGCGGACGGCATCGATATAGGCTTTGGGCGACACGCCGAGGACTGATTTGAAAGTCCGCTGGAGGTGAAAGGGGCTGAGGCGAAATTCTTTGGCGAGCAGGCTGAGGGTGAGGCGATCTTCGATGTGCTGTTCGATGTAGCGGCAGAGGGCGCGGACCGTGGCGGTTTGCGGGTTTCCGTCCGCGGCGTTGGGACGGCAGCGCAGGCAGGCGCGATATCCGGCTTGCTCGGCGGCTAGTGGGTGGTCGAAGAAGCTGACGTTTTTGCGGTAGGGGCGTTTGGCGGGGCAGGAGGGACGGCAGAAGATGCCGGTGCTGGAGACGGCGAAGACGAAGGCTCCGTCGAGAGTGGAGTCGCGGTCGAGGACGGCTTGCCAGCGGCGGGAGTTGATGGCATCGGGCAATGGGTGTGGAGTTCGCTTCATTTCTTCTGAAAGTATCGCATTGATGGCCATGCGGTTAACATAGGACCGATGAGAGGACGGGGGCTATCCGAATGTTGCGGTTAAATAGATTTTGTTGGCGGAAATAACGTGGTGGACGCGGCAGTCCCTCAGCGATTAAAGCCGGGGATCCTTTCGACAGCTCCGCTCAAGATGAGAGAGACGGAGTTCGGGGAGAGATGACAGAGACGAAGCTCTGCTCAAGACGGCGGAGATGGAGAATGCAATGGAATCCGGGGCATTCAGGAGGGCGGGTAAACTTCGATGAAACTTGTCACTTTTGAAAATGCTGCCGGGCAGTCGCTGGTGGGGGCGCTGCTGGATTCGGCTGCGTCGGATGCCCGGGCTATGAATGAGACTAAGGTTGTGGATCTGCATGAGGCTTGCGCGCTTTATTTGCGGGAGGTGGAGAAGGAAGCGGATTTTGAGCGGCGGGCGGATGCTTTGGTTCCAGGCGATATGCGGGGGCTGTTTGGCGGGGGAGACAGCAGTCTTGGGGCGGCGCGTAAGGCACTCGAATATGTGGGCCGCAGGTTGGCGGAGGAGAGGGAGATCAGTGGTGCTCAAGGGGAGAGGGTGGTGTATTCGCGGCAGGAGATTCGACTGAGGGCGCCGATTGTTCCCAAGAAGTTTTTTCATACGGCGGGGAACTTTCGCGAACACCATGAAGAGGCGACGAAGGCGGGATTTTCGCATCCGGTGATGCCGTGGATTGTTTTTTTTCAGAACACGGATGCCATAATCGGGCCGGATGAGGCGGTGATTTATCCGGAGCATCTGACGCAGGAACTGGATTATGAGTTGGAACTAGCGGTGGTGCTGAAGAAGGCGGGCAAGCACTTTACGGCGGGAGAAGCGGCGGAGTATATCGGCGGCTATGTAATTTTCAACGATATTACGGCGCGGGACATTCAGCGGCGGGAGATGAAGTCGGGGGTGTTCAGTTTCTGCAAGGGGATTGATACGTTTTGTCCACTAGGGCCGTGGATTGTGACGGCGGATGAGATTCCCGATGCGCATAACCTGGCGATGGAGCTGCGGGTGAATGGGGAGTTGCGGCAGAGGTCGCATTCGAGCAAGATGGCGGTGAAGATTCCGGAGATTCTGGCGCACTATTCGCCGATGGGATACAGCGCGGGTGACGTGGTTTCGACGGGGACGGTGTCGGGGGTGGCGGCGTTTTCGGGTGATCCGAAGGCGTGGTATTTGAAACCGGGCGATGTGGTGGAGTGCGAGATTGAGAAGATTGGGTTGTTGCGGAATCCGGTGATCTCGTGGGAGAAGGCTTATGGGCAGAAGTGAGTTGTAATCCGGCGGTTTTCGATTCTGGGCCTACGTGGCGTTCCCGCCCGGGTTATCGCGCAAAGGGCCGGGGCGAACCTGCGGCACCGATTTTCGAGGCTGTGGCTAGGTAAATCGCAATTTCCAAAAGGCTTGCCAGACACCCGGTTTGCTTTCCATAAAGTGCAGAGGCTTGCATCCCGGCATTGAGCCAGTCCAGCATTTTACCCAATAACTCCATCTCTTATAGAGACTTAGACGCTCCCTCGCAGATGGTTTCACAGGTGCACTACTCCATGTGGGAAGCCCGGGGGGAATCGGGCGAATGGGGGCACTTTGAACGTCTTTGATAGCGCAGAATTCGGAGCTGCCAAGGCGACGTCGCGGCCGGTTGCCCTGATGCCGTTGCTGGTGATTTTGTTCATCGTTTCTTACGGACTGCTGACGGCGCTGGTTTTCGAGCAGGGGCAAACGATCGAATCGCAACGGAGCCTGATCCGGGAGATGTTGAAGGACAGCACGCAACTAGCCGCATTGAAGGGCAAGCTGGCGCGGGATGACGGCAAGCGGACCCAGGAAAAATCTTCCGTGGATGCGGATCACAAGAACGCCGACGCGGGCGCTACCGCGGGGGGCGCGAAGGGTGCGGACACGGCAAAGGGATCGGACAAGGGAACGAAACGGCCGGGTAAATCGGCGCACACGATGAAGGTGCTTCCGGAGAAGCCGGCGGCGGACTTAGAGGATGTGCGGCGCTCGACCGGAGTTATTTGACATTAGTAAACGCGGGACGGTTATCGCGATCCTTGAGCCTGATTCAGAAGCGAAATTAAGAGATAGAAGAAAAGCGGTTCTGTGAAAACCGGCCCTCCGTGGGAGCCGGAAGCGAGTGAGACCCTATGAAAACGCTGGCCCTAGCGTTAGTACTGTCTCTTCCCGTGCCCAGGTTAGCACCGCCGGTTCAGCCCTCTCCGATGGCAACGCAGCAGACGGCTAAGCCAAAGGGAGGGCGGTGGTACTTCGCAGCTACGGGACATGCGGTGTACTGTTACGGTCCGGTAATGACGGTGCCACAGGCTCCGGGTCGACTGTTGAAGGTGGCTACTTTCTGCCGTGGCGATCAGACCATGGTTCCACTGAAGGACTAGTTACGGCCGCTTCATTTCTCCGCGGCAGCGAAAGCCAACATTTGAAATCAAATCGTTCATCGCAGCGGTAAGCCGCTGCGCCAGCCAAAAGCTAGTCAGCGCGGCTTTCTCCAGCAGCCGCTTGTCAGAAGATTCTCTCAGACGTTGATTCCTTCCATGTCATCTGGCGCAGGTCAGTTCGGATGTCGATGAGGCGTATTTTGGTTGCAATCGGGCATCTCTGCTAATCTGCTTTGGGACTTACCCGGGGAGAAACTTACAAATGGGGTTCGACAAGGGTTTCAGAATTAGTTTGTGTTTGTTTTTGGGCCTGGCGGGGATGTTGTCGATTTCTGGCCGCAACGAGGTCGGAGCGGCGGGAGGTGGAACGCCGTCGTACGAAGAGGCGCAGCCGGCGAAAGAGAACGTCGATTTGACGATGTACGAGCGGATTCGCGATGAAGGGATCGCGCATTCGCACGTGATGGATTATGCATCGGCACTGATGGACGGGATTGGACCGCGGCTAACGGGTTCTCCCAATGTGCACAAGGCGAACGAGTGGACGCGGGATCAATTGACGGCGATGGGATGCAGCAACGCGCATCTGGAAGACTGGGGTGAGTTTGGCATGGGATGGCAGCAGTTGAATACGTGGGTGCGGATGTCGTCTCCCGATACGGCGGTGTTTATTGCGCAAGCGGCGCCCTGGTCACCGTCGACGAATGGGGCTGTGAATGGGGCAGCGGTGGCGGTGGAGATCAAGGACGACGCAGACTTCGATAAGTACAAAGGCAAGCTGGCGGGGAAGATCGTTCTGCTCGGCGAGATGCGAGAGGTGAAGCCAGTGGACAAGCCGTTGTTCAGCCGCTACGACGAGAAGGAACTGGGGCAAATTGGGGAGTTTCCGCTGGAAAGGCAAAGGTCATTTTCGGAGCGCAGGCCGGATTATCTGAAGCGGCGGACACTGATGGCGAAGACGGGGCCGTTTCTGGTGGCGGAGCACGCGCTGGCGGTCATTCTTCCCAGCCGTGATGGCGGCGACAGCGGCGGTTCGGGCGGGACGATTTTTGATGATGGAGGGCTGGGATGGTTTACCTACAAGCGCGATCATGCTAATCCGCTGCCGGTGGTGGTGATGGCGATTGAGAGTTATGGACGCGTTTATCGGCTGCTGAAAGCGAATGTGCCGGTGAGCATCGAGATGAACGTCGACGTGAAGTTTCTTGGCGACCATGAGCATGGTTTCGACACGATCGCGGAGATTCCGGGGACGGACCCGAAGCTCAAGGACGAAGTGGTGATGGTGGGCGGGCATCTGGATTCGTGGGCGGCGGGAACGGGCGCGACGGACAACGGGGCTGGAACGGTGGTGGCGATGGAGGTGATGCGGATCCTGAATACGCTGCAAGTGAAGCCGCGGCGCACGATCCGCATAGGGCTGTGGACGGGGGAAGAGCAGGGGCTGTTTGGGTCGACCGGCTACGTGAGGGATCACTTTGGATACGTACCGCTGTCGACGGCTCCGGAAGAGTTGCTGAAGCCGGAATTTATACGCAAGGTGGTGGGTCCGGTCGTAATTAAGCCGGAGCAGGCGAAGATTTCGGGGTATTTCAATGTGGATAACGGCACGGGAAAAATTCGAGGGATTTATTTACAGGAGAACGCGGCGGTCTCGCCGATTTTTTCGCAGTGGATGGAGCCGCTGAAGGATCTCGGAGTGAGTACGATCACCATGCGCAATACCGGGGGGACGGACCACGAGTCGTTCGACGCGGTGGGAGTACCGGGGTTCCAGTTCATACAGGACCCGATGGACTATGAGACGCGTACGCATCACTCGAATATGGATACATATGAGCGCTTGCAGGCTGGCGATCTAGCGCAGGCGGCGACAGTGGAGGCAATTTTCGTTTATAACACGGCGATGCGCGACCAGATGCTGCCGCGGAAGCCGCTGCCGCATCCGGAGCTTCGGGAGCAGAAGCTCACTCCGCTGAAGGTGATGCCGGGAGCGGTGGAGGGTTCGGAGGAGGGGAAGGCTAAGGCGAATGAGGGGAAGTAGAGGGGACGCTCGGCGGGGGTGAAGTAGGGCTGGTTCGCCTTCGTCTGTTCTTTACTTTGTGAAGAACGGACTGCGCTCGGGATGACAATCTGTTTTGGCGGGTGGCTACCAGACGAAGAGGCTGCGGTTTAGGGGGACGGCTTGTTTTGCGGCGATGCGCTCGACTGCTATGGTTCTGTCGGGTAAGGATATTTCGAGCTTGTCTCCGGGATGGACGGTGATGGGATCGCCCAGGGCAGCGAGGGCGATCCACAATTTTTGTTCGAAGTTACCGTGCGCGTCTCGTCTTCCGAAGGGCGATGAGGCGATGCCGGGGGTCTGCACTGCTAGGGCACGATAATGGCCGGGAGGCACGGCTTGTACCTGGAGATCGGGATCCGCTGCGTCTCCGTATCTCTCGGCGCGGAGGAGACGCGGAAGGGCGGAGGTTGAATCCGGTTCCTGTCCGGTGGGTGGAGATGGGAACAGGGGATCGGGGAACAGAACCACTTGATACTGCGGCCACGCAGTGTTGCTGCAAGTTTCCTGCACGGGTGGTTCGGCAAGGGGCAGCGAGGGGTCGGGGATTACGCGCGCGTTTACTTGTCCTGAATTACCGCTTACTTCTACTTCGAGTTTGGCTGAAGAGGTCGCGGCTATATGAAGGTAGCGGCTTTTGATTTCGCGTCCGTCGAGGCGTATGGACTGGATGTACAGCGGGCCGCGCAGATTGAAACTTACCTCGTAATCGCCGGGGTCTTCTACCCCGATGCGGAAGCTGCCATCTTTGGAGAGAATCGCCGAGAATGGGGCGCGGTACTCGCGCGGCACCAACGTGATTGATTGGTGATCCATCTCGAAATTGTTATTCCATTGCTCGGGGAGATGGTTGAAATGGACGGTTCCGGTGACGGTGGGGAGTTGCATCGGGGTTAGAGTGACGTCCGGCATGCCATCGTGAATGTCAATTGTTTGTGAGGCCACGAGGTGGGAGACCGGACCGTAGGGGCCAGACCAGGTCATGGGCTCGGGGCCGTAGGCGCTGTGCAGTTGGAGGAGGAAGGTTCCGCCGGGGACTTTGTCGAAGGAGAAGTGATGGGCTGCATCAAGAGTCGCGGTTCCGACGTAGCTCTCGGTTCCAGAGGCATTCACGTCAAGTAGCTGCAACCAGAAACGACCGCCGATCGCCGGAGGAAGGTCGCCTTCGACTTTGCCGCTGAAGGCGTAGAGCTTCTTGTAGTCGCCGGGCACGGTCAGGTCTAGCGGGCGACTGGAGCCGCAACCAACGTCCTTTCCGGCTGGCACGATCAGGGGAGTGGCGGTGCGAAGGGTGCCGTCGGGTGAGAAGAAGACGACGCGGTTGACGTCGAGCGTCGATTTGGGAAAGTACTCTCCGGGAGAAACGCCGTTGATGCGGAAGCGGCCATCGGCGTCGGTGAGCACTTCCACAGCGTCGCGGCGTGGATCGCGAGCAACATGACGTCCTTTCTTGCCGTTTCGCGCAGCGACCTGGCGGGGATAGAGATCGGTATTTGTGTTCCATCCTCCGGAGATTCGAATGCCGGCCTGGGGCACGCCTTGTGAGTTGGTGACTTTACCGCAGACGGAGCTGAGCTTCGGCGGAGAGAGAGTCAAGTCTTGGACACGCGCGCCACGGGCGACGACGATGGGCGTACCGCGTTTACCTGGCTCGGAGGCGCCGTACTCGGTTGGTAAAATCCCAGCGCCTTCGGCCAGCAGAGTGTAGACGCCGGGATCGACGGAGTTGAATTGGAAGGCGCCATCCGCGGTGGCATTGGCCAGGTATTCTTCCGAGGCGTTTGAGTTGTATCGGGCGGAGTGCAACTTCAGGGTTAAGTCGCCGTGCTCCGTGCTGACACCTACCACTTTTCCCGACACGCTGCCTTTGGGGCGCGTCCAGGCAACCTCCCAGCGTGGTTCTTGCCGCACATCGGGAGAGAGATGGCCGAGCGCCTTCGTGAGGTCGCCGCTGATATTGATGACTATGTTCACGGGTTGAGTGTGGGCGACGGTAAACTTTCGTCCGCTGATGGGATTGCCGTCTACGAGGATGGAATCGAGGTAGAAGGACTCGCGAACGATCGGGCCCACAGCGATCGTGTAATCTCCCGGTTGGACGTTGCGAAATTTGAATTGGTTGTTGTCGTCGAGGTCAACGGTCTGGAATTCTCCATCGCCCTCACGAAGAATGCTCACGTGTGCCCGAGGGCCTCCGGCGGGGCAACCGACATTGTGGGACATGCCGGGCACTTCGCCGGAGATCGAGGCCATGGGCCGGGGGGTGAGTGCGACGCCGTCGATGGCAGTGGCGCCTACATCGAGGTGCTGGATATCGAAAACTACTTTGTGCGTGGGGTGATTCTCTTCCCAGGGGCCGATGCGCTGGTCGTCGCTCAGTACGATGTTGTATTTGCCCGGGCAGACAGTGGCGGTGAAGCTGTCTCCGGGCTTGTAGGTATCGTTGATGTTGGAGGCGATGGGCGCTTCCATGCTGCCGCCGGCGGGGTTGGTGGCGAAGAATTGCACTTTATATTTGGCGTCGCCATCTCCGGTGAGGAACGCGATGTGTCCGGAGACCTTGGTCGCGTGGCATCCGGTGTATTGCAGAGGGATTTCGATGGAGCAAGTGGTGGGAGTTTGGGCGGTGACTGCGACAGGCTGGGCACCGTTGAAGATGAAGGAGCCGGGATAGAAGGTGGTGTAGCCGGACACGTAGTACATGCCGGGGGTTACGTCTTCGAAGCGGAAGCTGCCATCGACTCCGGTGTGGGGGAAGAACGTGTCGGAGAGAGTGTCAAACTCGGGGTTATAGCGGTAGGCATGCGCCCAAGTGTTGTTTCTGGGCGCGCCGTTGTCGGTTACGCGTCCGCAGAGCGAAGGCGTTGGTACGACTGAGATGGTCAGGCCTTTGCGGATTTCGCCGGGACGCAGAGCAATCGGCAGAGGTGCAGGGAGGGTGAAGCCGGTTCCGTTGGTTTCGAGTTGGTAGGCGCCGGGTTCGAGGTCGGCGAAGTGAAAGGTGCCGTCTTTCGCGGTTGTGACTTCGTAGCCGTCGTAGTAGCGAACGGGATTATTGTCGAGGGAACGCAGATGAAGGATCACAGAGGCGCCGTTCGCACCTTTTAGTACTCCGGATATTTGTGCGGTTGTGTTGTCTTGATTCCGCACCTGGGCGTGGACGCAGAACAGGAGCGCGAGTGCGACTAGAGACGAAAGCGCTGCAGAGCGGATCAGGATATACATAGCATCCTGTGTTCTATCGTTTCTTTCGGAATGATGATAGTGGTTCAGCTTGAAAACCGCATTCCCTCGGCGGCTGAAGTCGGCGCCCATGCAAGACAAATTCAAATTTAGCCGCTAGCTTCGGATTGATAGAAAACTTTGAAGAAGCGGTAGACGCTTCCTTTTTGCGCCATGGAGTGCGTGCTTGCCAGCATCACACAGCAGAGTCCGCAGATTGGCGGTTGGTTTCGCATCGTTTCCCTCGGATCGCTAACTGGAAAAGTCTACAGTATGCGCGGTATGAGCAGGCCGTGGTTTCAGGTGTAAAGTGATGGGATGCCCGAGAAGAAAACCGAGCGCAGCGCGTGCCGAT
Source organism: uncultured Acidobacteriaceae bacterium (assembly GCA_963696275.1). Classification (GTDB taxonomy): domain Bacteria; phylum Acidobacteriota; class Terriglobia; order Terriglobales; family Acidobacteriaceae; genus Acidiflorens. The sequence continues at coordinate 239,870 of CAVOJQ010000006.1, forward strand.
TCACAGTTCAGCAAGCGTCCGATGGCAAGCCGTTCCTGGCTGTGCAGCTTTATCACGACTCCATACCGAGGTTCAAAGACGCGGTGCTTGGCTTTGACCTGCTTGGTGGCATGCGGGTGGAAGCGGCGAGGAAGCTTGCCGACTCGCTCAACGAACATGTTATTGAGTTATTTGTTACGAGTGAGAAGATGGACAAAGTTTAAAGTGGGCGACGAAGGCCCTCGCGTGCCGGCAGCGAGGGGGTAGAGGTCTTTCGACTTCGCCTGTTCTTCACTTCGTGAAGAACGGGCTGTGCTCAGAAGACATAGCTCAACCGCATTTTGCCAAAGCGTGCGCTGGGACGGGTTATTCAGGGACCACTGCTATAAACTCAGGTGCCACTGTTATAAACTAAGTCCAATCCAGCAGCTCTTTGGGCCCGTAGCTCAAGCGGATAGAGCATCGGATTTCTAATCCGAGGGTTGCAGGTTCGATTCCTGCCGGGCCTACCAATTTCTGCCTCTGTTTTCCTGTTTTTCTATTTCCCTTCTTTTGGTTCCGGCAGGGAATTCAGTTCGTGCTGAATCCACTGCAGGTTTTTGCCGTTTTCGAAGGCAGGTTTGAACTCGCCCATATTTTTGTATTGCGCGATGCTGGAGCCGGGAGGGGCGGCGGCTCGGAGTTTTTCCTGAATGGGCTTGGGAGTGATGAGGTCGAAGAGTTCAAGGTCGAGACGGAATTTTTTTGTCTGAATTTTGGGCAGCCAGTCTAGAAGATCGAGCGGGGCGACTTTTTTCAGGAAGTCGGGCTTCATGTAGTCCGCGCGTTCGTTTTCGGGGACGAAGGGAGAAGTGGCGATCCAGGTGGGCCAATCAGCCCAGGGGTCGAGGGCTTCGAGCACTTTGATGCGCGGGTCGACGGCGGAGGCGAGGATGGCGATGCTGGCTCCGGAGCCCTGGGTGAACATTCCGACGCGATTCATGTCGAGGTCGCCACGGGCGGACAAGTAATTCAGCACCATTTGAATGTCGTGGGCCGAGGTGGCAAGGGACTCCGGCAGTTCACTTAGGAACCACTGCTTGAGGGGACGGTCGTGGTAGCGGTGTCCGGTGAGGGCGGAGACGAAGCCTACGGCGGCGAAGCCGTCTTTAGTGACGAGTTCTTCGTAGGCGTCATTGCGGAAGATATCCGTGCTTGTGGGATAACCGTAAAGGTACAAGATTACGGGAGGCTTCTTGACTCCCCTGGGCTTCATTACGTAGAGGTCGATGGGATCGCCCCAGCGCCACTGCATCTGAAGGAGTTCGACGGTGTAGTGGGATTCCTCATCGGTAAAGGCAGAGAGCGGGCGCACCGGCATGAGGTTGCTGTGGGTGAGTGCGGGCGAGGTCCAGTCTTCATGGACAGCCTGAAAACGAGTGTCGGCTGGATCGGCCACGGGCGGGGACGCGGGCTGGAGTTGAGCAGAGCAGACGGGAGCGGCCAACAGGAGTGCGCCAGCCAGGGTGAGCGCTATTGCCAAGTTGGATGAGAAAAAATTGGACATCATTATTTTTTCCGAACTTAAAAGCTGTTCTGCGAATGCGGAGAAATACGCATATAAAAGAATACCCTCCGCAGATGAATATTTTGTGACATCAACGAATAAGGATTCGGGGTTAAGCGCTGATCAAAAAGAAGGACGGACCAAGAAGTGTGGTCCGCCCTTCCAGTGTGGAATGTCATGCAAGGTTACGGTCTGACCTGAAGACCCTGAGCGCCCTGCACATTCTGCGTGGTGGTCGAGGTCGATGAGACGATTTGACCGCCGAGGTCGCCGCCGGCTTCCGTCGTCTTCCCAATGTTAACGGGAGCGGCGCCAATCAGGTTGCCGGCTCCGTCATATTGTTGGTAGTGCGAGCGCAGATACAGCAGACCTGGATCGGTGGGCAGCCCAGTCACCGCCGTTTTCGCGAAGGGCACGAAATCGGGAACCGAGGAGACAGCATATTCCTGCGCGACCTTGGCCAGAGCCGTTGCGTTGGTCAGCGCGGTTCCGTTGCTTACCAGGCGAAGAAGCGACCACGCCGAGTAAGTGCCGTTGCGGAGGTTCGGGAAAGACAGGCCACCGGCCCAGATTTGGCTTTCCGGGCAAGGGAATTCTCCGCTGCAAGACGCGGGTAGGTTGGCTGCCGCCGGCAGAGTGCCGGCAGACGCGGGCTGGCCGGGATCGTAGCCGAGTCCAGTAGCATTCTGCGGTCCGTAACTCGCGAAGAGCGGGTCGACATTGTTCAGTGTGATGTAACCGTAAGCTGGGTTGTTAGCAATCGAACTGAAGTTCCCGTAGCTGAAGACTCCGTAACCGATGCCGTCGAGCCCGTGGAATTTAGCGGCAGAGTTTTGCACGGCTTTGGTTTCCTCAGAGGCAGTGACCGCGCGATAGCGCGCGCCGTTTCCATCGCTGCTGGTGCAAGTGCCCGACTGCCCTGCCAGAGGGTTGTTGGCGCCAACGCCCGTCTCCTGGCTCAGGCCGAGAACCGCACCCGTGCCAGCGCCGGTATAAACTGTTGGACCGCGGAATACGGTGGCTTCGGCGACGTTGCCTTGCCCAGAGATGGCCTCATTCTCAAAAATATTGATTCCTGCAGCCGGCAAACCGAAGGCGCTGGCATCGCAGTTGGTGCCGGAGAAGACCTGTTGCAGCTGAGCCGGGGTGGCATTTTTCAGGTTCGCGAGCTGGCCCACATTCCGCTCGATGATGAAGACGAGCGGGGCCGCTCCTACATTGACCACGGTGTATTTAGGAATGGTCGTGCCGCTGATGGGGTCCTTGCCGCTGATGTTGAACGCCAGGACATTAGCCTGATTGGTGCTGCCGGGGTAGCCGCTCTTGATGGGCGTTCCCACGTAAGCGCCGGAGGATGAGCCGAGGCCATTCGCCGGACACGCGCCTGGAGCGTTGACCGCGTTGTAGCCGAGACCGTCCAGTCCGTCGCTGATGGGCGTTCCACCGGAATACGATCCCGCGCCCAGGATAGAGTTGGCGCGGCAGTTAACGAATACTGCATCTTCGGGGCGGTAAAACGTCGCAGCTACGTTGGTCACGGTCCCCGTGGTAAAGATCGATTGCACGTTGGAGGGCAGAGCTGAGTCCTGACCCCAAAAGTCCGACGAGATCTGGTTCGCGCCACTACCCGAGAGATTGGCCAAGGTAGCGTTGACGCTGCATTGAGGCTGGGCAAAGTAGCAGCGGGTTCCAACAACGGAGTCAACCTTGGTGAAAGACCAAACCTTGGTGGCGGTAGAATTCCAAACGATCCAGATGGTGCCAGCATCCACGTTGACGGGTGAGACGCGGGAATCCGTGAGGTTGACAGCGTTGGAGGCGCTGGTCCAGTGGCCAGCGCCAGCACCGGCATCCTGATAAGCGGCCAATGCCAACGTCTGCCACGCGGCCGATGCGCCCGCTACCGTCACCTCAATTGTTGTTGCGGCTCTTGCCTGGGGCAAAATGCCCGCGATCGCTGCTAAAAACAGCACTGCGAAAATCGATTTTGTGCACTTCATAGTGGTTCCTCTCTGATGGCTTGCCGAATGAGCTTCCGTACCAGCAGGGGACGATGATCTGCGGCCAGGCTGGAAGCCGGGTTCGAGAGTAAGGCATCACGCGCATTATGTCAAGTATGTCGATAGACATTAATGGTATCGAATTGGCGCGAATAAAAATGCGCAAAACATGGAGCATTGATCGCCGTTGTTATTTCAATCCCTATTGATCAACTACACATACATCGCAATTGGTTGCGCATAAGGTGAAAGCGATGTGCCGACTGGGTTGTTGACGGCGGGGGAAGTCGAAAAAAGAACCGAGGTGAGCTGATCTATGTGGAGTGTTCTAATTTTGTGTTTTTCAACTTACTTGCCGGAGAACTTGCCGCAGCGCAAGCGCCATTCGCGTCGCGGGCAATCAGGTTGACGAAGGCTTCGGGTCACAATAACAAAAGGGCGAACCGATTCACGGTCCGCCCTTTTTTGGTCTGCCCTTCCTGAAACAAGGAAATGCAGGGTGTTAGTTAGTGGGTCTAACCTGCACGCCCTGGTTGCCCTGGACGTTCTGCGGAGGATTAGCGGGGCAGGTGGTTCCAGTGTAGGTGAGGATCTGGCCGCCCATGTCGCCGCCAGCTTCGCCGGTGCCACAGTTGATTGGAGTAGTGCCGAGCAGGGTGCCGGCTCCGTCATACTGCTGGTAGTGCGAGCGAACGATAGCGAGGCCTGGATCGGTAAAGGACGAGCCGCCGGAAAGAGTAACGGTAGTCTTGGTGGCCGGCACGTAGTCTGGAACAGAGCCGACAACGAATCCCTGCGAGGCCTTTACGAGGTTCTTGGCGTTGGTCAGCGCGGTGCCGTTGCTCACCAGTCGAACAATGGACCAAGCGGAGTAAGTGCCATTGCGGAGGTTCGGGAAGGAGAGTCCGCCGGCCCAGATATCTTTTTCGGGGCAGGGGAATGCTCCACCGCAGGTAGCGGTCGGGAGGTTGGCTGCGGCCGGCAAGGTACCGGCGGTAGCGGGCTGACCGGGATCGTATCCGGCTCCGGTTGAACTCTGCGGTCCGTAGCTGGCGAAAATCGGATCGACATTGTTCAGGGTGATGTAGCCGTAGCTGGCGCTGTTAGCGATCGAACTCACGTTTCCGTAGCTGAAGAAGGTGAAGCCGATGCCGTCAAAACCGTTGGAGTACTTGGTGGAAGAGCCGAGGACGGACTTCACTTCTTCGCTGGTACCGATGGCGCGCCAGCGTGCTCCGGCACCATTAAGGCAGGTTCCGGACTGGCCTGCGAGTGGGTCATTAGCACCGACGTTGGATTCCATGCTCACGCCTAGAACCGTGCTGGGACCGGTTCCACCGTAGACGACGGGATGACGCATGACGGTGGCTTCGGTGGTGTTGTAGGTGCCCGAGAGGGCCTCACGGAGGATGATATTGATTCCGCCGGCCGGGAGGCCAAAGGCGCTGGCGTCGCAGTTGGTGCCGGAGAAGGCTTGTTGCAGTTGGACCTGGCTGGCGTTGGTGAGATTGGCGAGTGCGGACGCGCGCTCGGTGATAAACACGATTGGAGTAGCGCCCACTTCCACGACGGTGAAGGCAGGAACAGTTGTACCGCTGATGGGGTCCTTGCCTTTGATGTTGAACGACAGAACGTTAGCTTGACCGGTGCTGCTGGGGTAGCCGCTCTTGATCGGGAGTCCGACGTAGTCTGAAGTTGAGGGCAATCCACCAGCTTCGCCGAAGACTCCTGGACAAACGCCGGCGGGGATGTTGCTGTTGTAGCCGAGGCCGTCGAGTCCATCGCTGGCGGGAGTGTTAGAGGCGTTGACGGCGATGGCGGAGGCACCGAGCGAAGAGTTCACCCGGCAAACTGCGAAGTTCGCATCCTCAGGACGGATGTCGGTTGCGGCGACGGTAACCGGGGTTCCGGTGGTGAAAATCGATTGGACGTTGGAGGGCAGAGCAGAATCCGGCGAGCCATCGCCCCAGAGAGTGGAAGGGATCTGATTGGCGCCGCTGCCGGAGAGATTGGCTAGAGTGCCATTGATGCTGCACTGGGGTTGAGCGAAGTAGCAGCGGTCTCCGACGACGGAGTCAACTTTGTCGAACACCCAAACCTTAGTCGCAGTGGAATTCCAGACGATCCAAACTGTGCCAGCGTCGACGTTGACGGGAGTTACGCGAGAGTCAGTGAGGTTGATGAGATTGGAACCGCTGGTCCAGTGTCCGGCGCCGGTACCGGCATATTTATAGGCGCCGAGGGCCATCGTCTGCCACATGGCGGACGAACCCGCGATGGCGACCTCGACCGTTGTGACGGCCTGTGCCAGCGGTGCGATACACGCGATCGCGGTCAACAGCAGAACCACAGAAATCGATTTCATGCGGGACATAGTGATGTTCCTTTCGAAGGTTTGAAACGCGACTTGGTGGACATGAGGCTTGGTGCCACACGCAGGGGGCGACCGATAGTGAATCTGGGGGTGTTCGCTATCGGTTCAATCTTTTTTTTTCTATTTAGCTGGGCCACTTGCCGATGAATCTGGCAACTCGCCGCAGCGAATCTTGAATAGCAGGCCGAGTCTATCCGCTGAGTCGCCGGGCGATGTTAAGGCTGTGTGACAAGTTAGTGAAAATTCCTTAACGTTCGGTGGAAGCGCAGGGCTAGAGGGAGTGTGGGGCCGGAGGGAAGGAGTAAGAAGGAGATGGAGAGGGAGTAAGTCCAATCCCTGCACAAAATTGCACTAAATAAAAGTATGTCTATTTATTAACTTGACTATGCATGGAAAATTGCCTTATGCTACGGATCCGAGCGGTTGAAATGGCTGGCGGCTCGCTGGAGCGAGGGTGCGCCGAAATTTACACGCCCTTAACTTTCGGACAGTGGACAGCCGTATAGAATCCCCCCTTGCCATTGCACTTGTAATGCAGATAGGTCTGGAGCGATAAGTGTGCGATTTGCCGCCCCCTGGATTGTTTTTCGTGTCATCAGCGTCCTGATTGTGATGAATCTCGCGGTATCGCTCGGCGCCGCGCAGGATCTGTCGACCGACAAGGGCGCCATCCATGGAAAGGTAACCAATCAAGCCGGCGCGGCGGTGCCCGACGCCAAAGCGGTACTGACGAGCGCTACGGGGGCGAGACTGGCGGTTCCGGTGGATGAGCAGGGGAAATTTTCGCTCCGCGGACTTTATCCGGGAACGTACAGCTTAATGATATCGGCGGAAGGTCTGTCGGATTTTGTCTTCGACAGCATCAACCTAGCGGCCGGTAAGAATCTGACGCTGGATGCGACGCTCCTACCGGCGAGCGCTAAACCGGTGGAGGCGGCGGGCACGGAGGCGGTGCAGCAAGGCGGCGCTTCGCTCACGACGAAGATTTCTGGTGACAAAGGGGCGATCACGGGAACGGTCAACGACCAGACCGGGGCGGTCGTTTCGAATGCGAAAGCGGTGCTGACGAGCACGGCAGGGGAGAAGTCTGAAACGCCAGTTAACGAGAAGGGGCAATATTCCTTTACCGGGCTGAAGCCGGGAAGTTACACGCTGACGATCACTGCTCCTAACTTTGCGGCGAAGGTGTTTGACAACGTCACGCTGGGCGCGGGGCTGGAGTTAACGCTGGACGCGCCTTTGGAGCCGGCGGGCGAGAAGACCGAACTGAACGTGGAATCTGGCGGAGTAGGACAAGTAGAGACGGAGACGGCGAGCGTATCGGGGACGATTACACAAAAGGAAGTAGTTTCGCTCGGACTGAACGGCCGTAATTTCACGCAACTGATTGCGCTGGCGCCGGGCGTCAGCAACCAGACGGGGCAGGACGAAGCGAAGGTTGGGGTGGTGGGAAGCGTGAAGTACAGCGTGAATGGAGGGCGCGTCGAGTACAACACTTTTGAAGTCGATGGCAGCGACGTGCTGAACACGGGGCTGAATGGCGCATCGAGCACGTTGATGGTGTATCCCAGCCTGGATGCGATTCAGGAAGTGAAGGTGCTGACGTCGAACTACGGGGCGCAGTATGGGCGGACGGCGTCGGGTACTGTGCAGGTAACGACCAAGTCGGGACTTCCGACATGGCACGGGAATCTGTACGAATTTATCCGCAACGAGGCGTTCAACTCGCGCAATTTTTTCAATGTGGTTTATACGGAGCCGACGCTTCCGGGGTCGGATGTTCCGGGAGTGACGATCGGGAATAAGGCTCCGCTTTACCGGCGGCAGGATTTCGGAGGCACGATCGGTGGTCCGCTGTATATACCTCACGTTTTTAATACGGAAAAGAAAAAGACATTTTTCTTTTTCTCGGAGGAATTCCGGTTGGAGAAAACTCCCACCGAGTACAACCAGGCGGTGCCGGGCTTGAAAGAGCGTGGACTGATCTTGAAATCGGGGATGGTGCAGCAGAATCTGCAAAGCGGAGTAAATTCTTCGGGAACGCCGCTGGTGTACCAGGACTTTGATTTCAGCGACGTTTGCCCGTTGAACGCCGGAACTTTTGTGCGGGCGCAATATCCGGATTGCCCATCGGTACAAGGAGGCGGAACGCCAGGCTCTCTGGAACCGCTGGTCCATTTGCAAGGACCGCTGACTCTGGGAACAGTCAGCGTGGACAAGAACGCGCTGGCGATCCTGAATTCGAACCTTATACCGCTGCCGAATGCTCCTTATGGCTGCAACCTCAGTCTGCCTAACTACAATCCGGCTAGCCCGGATCCGAACGATCCGAATCGTTGTTATGTTACAAGCGTTTCGCCGGATACTTACTGGCGCGAGGAGTTGTTTCGGATCGATCACACGCTGACGGATAAGCTCAAACTTTCGTTCCGATATATTCACGACTCGTGGAATACGACGGTGCTGACGCCGCAGTGGGGCGTGGTGAGGGACACGTTCCCGACGATTCAGAACTATTTCAATGGTCCGGGACTCAGCCTGGTGGCGCAATTTACGCATGCGATTTCGCCAACGCTGATTAACAATATCGTCGTCAGCTACGTCAATTCGAATATCAGCTTGATTGACGAGAACGGGCCCGGGGGTGCGCAGTTCCAGCGTAATCCGTCGCTCGATCAGCCGCTGGTCACAGACCCTTCGGCTCCGGGGCAGTGCAATCCGGCACTCAGCGTCGACCCGGTGACGGGCTTTCCGCAGTGCGCGATCGGGTACATTTTTAATAACGGTTTTGGCGGAAAGATGCCGGGGGTGAATTTTACCGGCACGAATGCGGCTTATGGCGGACAGGGCTTTGCGGCCGATCCGGCGTATATGCCGTGGGGGCATAGTAATCCGACCTACGCAATACGCGACGACGTGGGTAAGGCGCTGGGCAAACATACGCTGACGTTTGGCGCGCAATATGTGTACTCGCAGCGCAATCAGACCAATAATGCCATCGGCGCAGCCTCAGGAGACATGCAGGGTCTGTTGACGTACAGCAATCTCACGCACAGCACGGGAAACGCTTTTGCGGATTTTCTGGTGGAATCGGACGCCAATGTGCACAGTATCCCGGAGGGATTCATTCAGAGTTTTACCCAGGATTCGGCGCAACGGCGCTACTACCAGCGTTACCAGATAGCGGAACCCTACTTTCAGGATGACTGGAAGATAAAACCGCGACTTACTCTGAACTTGGGGCTGCGAATCAGTCTGTTTGGAACTTACAGCGAGAAGAATCGTAACGCGTGGAACTGGGAAGCTTCGCGGTTCAATGCGGCGCGATTCGCGGTCGACCCGATCTATGGCGAGTTACTGGATAAAAATGCTGGGCTAAGCGCGGTGCCGTTCAATCCAGTGACGTTCCAGATTGATCCGACTGTGGTGAGCGATTTGGGGTTGGTGCAGTGCGGCAGGAGTGGGACGCCGGCGAGTTGCATGAACGGACATTTGTTCAATCCGGCGCCGCGAGTCGGATTTGCGTGGGACCCGTTTGGCGATGGGAAGACATCGGTTCGCGGCGGTTACGGAATCTTTTTCGAGCATGGGACGGGAAATGAGGCGAACACCGGTTCGCTGGAGGCGAGCGCTCCGCTGGTGTTGAGCATGACGCAACAGCTTCCGGTGAGTTATCCGTGCATAGGAAACGTTGGGTATGGGGCGGCGTTTGATCCAAACAACAACGCCTGTTCGAGCCTGGTGGGAGGAACGGCGCCACCGGCGGCGTCGGTTTTTCCGCTGGATGTGACATCGATTCCGACGAAGGCGATTTGGCCATACGCGCAGCAGTGGAGTTTCGGAGTGCAGCGCGAGTTACGCACGTTTGTGATCAATGTTGCGTATGTGGGGAGCAAGGGAACTCATTTGACGGTGGAGCGGCAACTCAACCAGTTACATCCGTTGCTTGCGAGCCAGAATCCGTTCGGACCGAATGAACCACTGACCAACATCGAATGCACGGTGCTTCCGGATGGAGAGACGGGATCTCCCGGGAATGCGCCGGGAGATGGCATTCATCCGTTCATTCTGGGAAGTGGAACGCAGGTGACGCCGCAAAATCCGGCGTATGTGCATTTGCAGGCGGCTTGTACGAATCCGAATATTCCGAACGTAAATTCTCTTGCGGGGCGGCCGTACCCTGGACTCGGAAGAGTCCTGTCATTGCAGAACGTGGCCGATTCGCACTATAACGCGCTGCAGGCCACGATGCGGCACACCAGTGGGCCGCTGACGCTGGGAGTGTCGTACTCCTACAGCCATTCGATCGACGATGCTTCGGATCGCAGCGATCCGGTGCTGGTGAATTCGTATGATCTGGCGGAGAACAAGGCCAGCTCGAATTTCGACCAGCGTCAACTGGCGACTGTCAGCTACGTCTATCGCCTGCCTCTCAAGAACTTCCCAACCAACTTCATCGACCTTATCGAGGAGCGGGAACCGGCGGACAAGAATGCGATGCCGTCAGAATGTTGCTCTACGCTGAGGAACGAGCTTCTGGATGGATGGGAAATTTCAGGAGTCACGCTTTTTGCGTCAGGGACACCGTTCTCGGTGATCAACAGCGCGGGCAACACGGGCATTTCTCTGACCGACAATGCCGGGGTTTCGAGCGGGCTGGGCATAGCGTCTTCGTATCCTGACGTAATGAAAGGACTGCTGTCGCCCGGCAACAATGCTCAAAGTTTCGGGCCGCTGATTGGCAATCCGGCGGAGTTTGTGGCGCCGCGGGGACTTACGTTTGGCGCCGCGGGCCGAAACTATTTGAATAATCCGAGGCGCACAAATTTCGACCTGGCGGTGCTGAAAAATTTCGCGATCCGGGAAAAGGGCCAGCTCGAGTTCCGGGCCGAGGCCTTCAACGTCTTCAACCATACTCAGTTCCGGATCTACGATCCGGATAACCCGGGGAGCAGTGGATATAACGTGGTCAGTTGCTATGCGGGTCCGGTGTATTCGGCCGGATTTAAGGGGAGCGGAGCGGACTGCGTAACGGGCGCTTCTTTTCTGCATCCGGTCGACGCGCACCGGCCGCGCACCATTCAGTTTGGTCTGAAGGTGGGTTTTTAGGACGTGGAGCGATCATGCTGAGATTGACTCAGGATCGAACGAGATGTCGCAGGAAACGCGCGCTGCGGTTGCGATCTCGCGTACGTTGCGTGCAGGGTCTGCTACTGGCCTTAGTGACGGGTACGACGATGTTCCTGGGATGCGGAGGCGGGAGTGCGGGAAGCTCCCCTTTGAATTTGACGCTATCGGGGAACTGGCAGTTTACGGTTGCACCACCGGCCGACGGATCGTACCTGGGGGGATTGGAGGGCGGATTTCTGGCAGGGAACGATGGCGGGGTGACGGGTTCCCTAGCTTACGCAGTATTTTTACCGAAGCTTCCATACCCGTGCAATAGCGGATCCGCCACGATGACAGGAGACCTCAACGGCCAGAATGTGTCACTGACGGCGGTCGCTGGCACCCAGACTTTCACCCTGACGGGCATGCTCAGTCTGGACAACTCGACGATGGTGGGTACGTATGATTCAACCGCTGGTACGGCAGGCGATGGTGGGCCTTGCGGAACAGTCCAGACGGGGCTGCAATGGAGTGCCGTTCTGGTGCCGCCAATGACGGGAAACGTTCAAGGGAATTTTCACAGCACGGGCGGAGCCGCGGGCCTGAACAATCAGGATTTCTTGGTGTCGGGCTCCCTGACGCAAGCAGAAAACGCAGGAGCGAGCGCAGCTACGGTCAGCGGAACGTTGAACTTTTCCAACAGCGACTACCCCTGTTTCCATACCACGTCGGATGCGGCGGCGGTCTACGGTCAAATCAGCGGCAACTCGGTTACTTTGCAGTTCGTGGGAAGCGGCGGGTCGGTTCTTGGTCAGATGGGCGAGGCAAGCGGCGGAGATACGGGGCTCAATCCGATAACTTTTGACTCGGCGCAGGGTGGTTATATTTTGCACGGCGTTGGTCCCTCCTATTTAGTGGCGACGAGCGCGTGTCCGGGAAGTCTGGACAGCACGGTTGCTGCGGGAGACTACGGGAATCTTTGCCTGTCGGTGGGAAGCGCGTTGGTAGGCGCCAATGCCTGCCAGCAGCCGATCTCAGTGATTCCGGGCGCCCTCACTTTCGCGGCGCAAGCAGCGGGCACGCCGGCGACGCAGACGATCACGCTAACCAATATTTCGAACGTCACTCTGAACGGCCTGAGCTTGACGTTGACAAACGATCCCGCGAGCGCGACCAGTTTCACGGAGTCAGACGTTTGCGGCGTGGAAGGCGCTCCTTCAGCGGGAGAACCATTTTCTCTCTCATCAGGGCAGGCGTGCGCAATAACGGTAACGTTCACGCCGGAGTGCACTAGCCAGTGTGCGCATGCGTTCAACGCAATGCTAACGGTTACGAGCCCCGAGAGCGCGGACAATGACAGGATCTTCGCGGTGCCCGTCACGGGCACTGGGGTCAGCGAGGACGTGCAGCATCATGTCGAACTTGAATAAACATGCAATGCCGATCCGCGCCAATGGCAAGCCTCATGAGATTTGCGGGCGCGGCGCGAGAGGTCGGTGCTGGAACGGTCTGGCGGGTTGGCTGCTTGCCGCCGCCGTAGTGATGGTCCTGCTGCTTTCGGCGTGCGGCGGAAGCGGTTCCAGCAACGTGCAGAATTCGTCGCTGGCGGGAAACTGGCAGTATACGGTGTCGCCTCCGGGGGACGGTTCGTTTTCAGGGGGCTTACAGGGTGGATTCCTGCTGCAAAGCGGAGCCTCGGTGACGGGAGCCGCAGTTTATGCGGTTTCGGCTCCAAAGCTTCCGCCTGGTCTTACGAATCCCTGCAACAGCGGGTCGGCACCGATTACAGGAACGCTGAGCAGCCAAGGTGTAACGCTTACGGCTGTGGCCGGGTCGCAGACTTTTACGTTGACGGGAACGGTCAGTTCCGATGGTTCGACGATGATGGGTACTTACACGTCGACCGCGGGCACAGCGGGGGACGGAGTCACATCGTGCGGCACGGCGCAATCGGGACTGCAATGGAGCGCGATCAGTGTTCCGACCCTTACGGGGCCGATCCAAGGCACGTTTCACAGCACGGGAGGGAGCACGGGGCTGGCCAATCAAGATTTCGTGGTATCGGGGGCGCTTTCTCAAGGGGAAAACATTGGAGCCAGCAACGCTACCGTCACCGGATTTTTATCCTTTATCAACCCGGACACGAATCTGAGCGTCTACCCCTGCTTTGCCACTGCCGATGTGAACGGGCAGATCAGTGGCAGTTCTGTGATTCTGCAGGTCATTGGGACGAACGGATCGGTGGTGGGGCAGATTGGCGAACCAGCAGGCTCGTTTGGCACTACGGGTGTTAATCCGGTGACGTTTAACTCCGCGCAAGGCGGGTACATCCTGCAGGGAGCTGAACCGACTTATATTGTGGCAACGTCGGCGTGCCAGGGGAGTCTGGGGAACACAACGACGGCGGGAGATTTTGGAAACATTTGCCTGGGGCTGGGAAATGCTACGGCTTGCCAGCAACTGCTTCTGTTGAGTCCGACATCGGTGAGCTTCCCGGCGCAATTGCTGGGATCGGCTGCGACAACGCAGACCATCACACTGACGAATAATACCTCGTCGCCGCAGAACGGACTGACGTTGAATTTTGCGAACAACGGCGACAACCAGTTCGGCGGGCAGAGCGACTTCAACGGACTGCCGAGCTTCACGGAGCAGGACAACTGTGCCGCGTCGCCGGGAGCAACGTTCTCACTCGGCGGAGGGGATTTCTGTTCCATCACGATTGTGTTTGCGCCGCAGGAGAGTTGCCCGTGGCTGCCCTTTGGCAACCCTCCAGCGATTACGGGAGCTGCGCCGGAGTGGTGTCCGCTGCCGCAGACGGCGGAGGTGACGGTGCAAAGTCAGTCGAGTCCGGATGGTGACAAATTTTTTGCGACGCCGATCAGCGGGCTCGGGCTCAGTGCCATTCAAGTTTCCACTCCGGAACTCGATTTTGGCGCGGTGGAACAGTTTGATCCGCCGGAGGCGAGCCTTCCGCAAACGCTGTCGTTCACCAACATCAGCGGTTCGCCGTTGCAGATCCTGGGGAGGGCGAGTTGCGTAAACCCGCTTAAGGGGCAGATTAAGCTTCCGCATCCGCTGCTCGCGACCAGTACGGTGGCTGGCTTGCAGGTGGTGACGAACGGGTCGGGCGGCATCGGGCTTCCCATTGCTGTTGACGGCGACACTATTCTTTACAACTGCGACAGCGATCCCGGCAGCGAGCTGCCGAACTTCCAGATCTCGGCGGATACGTGCACGGGAACTTTGCTTGCGTCCCAAGCTTCATGCAGCGTGCAGGTTGCTTATGTACCGCAGCCGAAGACCGACATTAACAGCGGTTTGGACTTTTTCCTGGAGCTGAACACGGTGCAGTGTTCGGGCACGATAACTACCGATTGCGAGATCGACAGCGGACGTTTTCCGGTGGAGTTCAAAGCGAATACCCCGAGCCCGCTGCGAATGTCTCCGGCGGCGGCGCTGGATTTCGGGAACCAGAAGAAGGGCACGACGAGCGCGCCGATGACGATTACGCTGCTCAACGATCCGAACCTGACGAACCCACAGACTGTAACCTTCGTGGGCCAGGGAGTGGTGAGCGGCAATTACGCGGAGAGCGACGATTGTCCGTCGACACTTGCGCCGGGTAGCAGTTGCACTTTGACGATAACTTTCACGCCGGGGGGGACGGGGTTCATTCCTGGAACGCTCACTATTAATTACACTCCGGCACCGTTTGGAGAGCCGCAAGTTGTGTACCTGCGGGGCACAGGACAGTAGATTCTCGGCTCCCGATGCGGCTGGCGTTGGCTCAGGACGCGATGCGACGAAGATATTGATGGTGACATGCAATTTCAGGAGGCTGGCAGTGGCGACGAAACGATGGATTCTCTTTCTTCTACCGGCGGCGATGATTTCAGTGTTGGCCGGATGCGGAGGAAGCACCTATAACGTGCAGAATCCCCCTCCGCCGCCGCCGACGAATGTCAGCATTGCGTTTCAGCCCGAGCCAGCTTCGGCGATCAATGTTGGGTTCAGCGAGAATGTGACGGCGGTGGTTACGAACGATCCGCAGAATTATGGGGTGGACTGGTCATTGTCATGCCAGAATCCTCCGAATTGCGGGACATTGAGCGCACTGCACACGGCGAGCGGCGTGGCGACGACTTATGCGGCTCCTGCCTCGATTTCCAGCAATAGCATGACGGTCGAAATCGTGGCTTACGCAACTGCCAGCCACACTCAGAACGTGGTTGCTCCGATCACGGTTTCGACGTTTGATAGTCTCTTCGCGGCGGGCACTTATGTTCTGCAGGCGCAGGGGACGCAGAATGGCCTGCCTTATCAGTTTGCGGGCGCGCTGGTTTTCGATGGCAAGGGAAACATTACCAACGGCGAGCAGACGGCTAATTATTCGCTGGTGTCGGTGACGGATCAAAATCTTACGGGCAACTATTTTATCGGCAATGATGGGCGGGGAACGATCACGATTAACACGAACGACTCCAGCATTGGAGTCGAGACGTTTGCGTTGGTCTACCTTTCGAGCACGCAGGCGCTGATTTCGCAGATGGATTTCGGAAACGCGAACACCGGAGCCTCGGCCACGGGAACTTTGGATTTGCAGACGAGCATGATGCCGCCGTCGGGTAGCTATGCGTTCGTGCTAGGCGGCACAGACGTGGTGGACAGCATGCCGATGGCTTATGGTGGCGTCTTTGACATAACGTCCGGGCAAAACACCATTACCGGCGTGCTGGACGAAATTCTTGAAATCCGCGTGAAGTTGAGCGATTCGGCGTTGGGCGCGGGGTCCGAGTTGTCTTCGGGTCCGGATGCGTTCGGTAAGGTCACATTTACGCTGGCGGGTTTGTCGGATGGCGTTCATCCCAAGCCCGTGAGCGCGGTCTTGACCGGGTACCTGGTGGACGAGGCGCACATCAAGCTGATTGAGAGCGACACAGCCGCAGGCGGGAGTGTCCCTCCCCTGGCAGCGACCGGAGGACTTGCCCTCGGCCAAGCCTCGGGGAGCTATGGAAACTTTGATAATGGTTCGTTCGATGGAACCTTTGTATTCGGGGTGACGGGGATGGATCTCTATCCGGTCAGCACTTACATTCCGTCGACCTGGACATCGGCGGGAATTTTTACGGCGGACGGGGGGGGCAACCTGACGCAGGGGTTCTCGGACACGTTTCTGCAGGAGAACTGTGTGCAAACGACCTGCAAGAAGGGGATGATTGTGGGGGCCCAGGTCAGCTCGTCATTGACGGGAACGTATTCCGTGGACTCGGGCGGGACCGATCCGGGGAGCGGGACGGGCCGCATGACCTTGAATTCCTTCACGTTTAGTCCGGCGCCGAATCCTTCGTACAATCCCACA
Organism: uncultured Acidobacteriaceae bacterium; assembly: GCA_963696275.1. Taxonomy (GTDB): domain Bacteria; phylum Acidobacteriota; class Terriglobia; order Terriglobales; family Acidobacteriaceae; genus Acidiflorens. The sequence goes on from CAVOJQ010000006.1 coordinate 256,240, forward strand.
CTGTTTGTCTATCTAACGGGCAATCAAGGGCAAGGGCCGACGGCGCTGATCCTGGCGGCGGGGGATCTTGGGACCAGCCCCAGACTGCACTATGCATCAATTGGGACGGGAGTCGCCTATGCGCAATCGACGGCGACGCCAGCGTTTAGCGGTCCTTTTGGGTTCAGTTTTACGCAGGTCAATTCATCGGGAGAAAACGACGGAACGGCGCAGTTGAATGCGGACCCGACGACCACGCCGGCTTCTTTGTCTGGCGCGGCGGACGTTAATTTCGAGCTCGGTGCCAACCTGGATCAGGCGTTCACGGGGACATTTTCGGCTCCGACCGCGCCTGATCCCTTTGCAGGCACGCTGGCGGGGACGAATAATAATGTTGTGAGCAGTGTGGCTTTCACTCCACCGATGGGGGTGGATTATTACTTCATCGATCCGGGTCACGGCTTCTTCGTTGAGACGGACCTGGTGAGCCCGAGCCCGGGATCGGGGCAGGTTTCGTTTGGGTTCTATGGGGAGCGAAGTCCGGTTTGCCCGGGGTGCCCGTGAAAGGCGCCGGCCTAGCCGGAATGTCCTATAGGGGAGCACGATCGTGCCATTCCGCTGGTTGGGAGGAGAACGTAGAGTAGTGCCTGAGCAGACTTCGGGGGAGGGCTGTTCGACGAGCGTCCGATGACTCTAACTGAGTCCGGGCGCTTTCGTTTTTTGTACCGCAGCGGCTAAGAGCCGCAGGGAAAGCCTGTTTATCGCAGCGGTGAACCGCTACGCCGCCCAAAAATCAAAGGCAAGATCAAGAGCAGCGTCAAAAGCTGTGGGAGTGTCTGCCCGACAAGGGCCTTATCGGGCGGCGGGGTTTTGCAGTTGCGCCATTTTCGCGCGCGGAGAAGATTGCTGGTAGCGGGCGATGCCCTGGTACAGAGCTTCCGCAATTTGCTGACGATAACTCGCGCTCTGCAGATTGCGTTCGTCGGCGGGGCTGCTGACAAAGGAAATCTCGGTAAGAACCGCTGGCATGGTAGTCCCAGTGAGGACGACGAATGCGGAATCCTTGATTCCACGATCACGGATGTCGGGGCTACGTGCGGCCAGGGTGGAATAAAGCGAACGCTGGACGCTTGCCGCCAGCCGGCGCGACTCCTCGATCTTTTCGTGCAAGCTACCGGCCGATAACGAGACGGGTGTCAGCCTGGCGAGGCTGCCGTCATCGTGGCGTTCGGCTTCGCGTGCCCCCGGGGCGGAGAACAAATTGGTGTAGTACGTCTCAACGCCGCGTGCCGTTGCCGAAGTGCTGTAGTTAGCGTGAATGGAGACGAAGAGATCGGCCTGCGTCTGATTGGCAAAATCAGCGCGCTGATCGAGCGGCAGGTAAGTGTCGTCGTTCCGCGTGAACATGACATCCAGTCCCAGGCGCGCTTGCAGCAACTTGCCGAGGCGCTGGGTGACGTCGAGCACCAGATCTTTTTCCAGCAGTCCCTGGCGGCCGACGGTGCCGAGATCCCAGCCGCCGTGGCCGGCGTCAAGCACAATGCGAAATTTTCCGGTTTTAACCGGCAGCGGCTGATCGTGCGGCTTGGCGGCCAGAGCCGTCACGGGAAGCATTTTGGCTTGCGCCTGACCCTGGTTCTGTTGTTGGTCTCGGGAGGTTGACCCCGCAGGGCTGTGAGCTTGGTTTGGAGCAAAGGTGTTCCCGGCCAAAGTTTTCTGGTTGCCGCGCAGTTCGACCACCAGCCGGTAGGGGCTCGACTCCATGCTGACCGAGAAATTCGATCCGTCCTTTGTGTCGAGCACGATGCGCGTTACACCCGCGACCGGCTGGCCGATCCGGATTCGGGCCAGGGAGGGATCGCCGACGTCCATCGACTTACCCTCGAGATTGGCGGACAGCGCGGTGTCATGCAGGTCGAAGTAAATCCGTTCGGGCGACATCAAGCGATGTACTTCGTATGGAACCTGGTCTTCCATGTCGATCACCACGGTACTGCCCATGGAGGAAGACCAATGACGAACTCCGACAACCTTCGGCAACGCCGCCAGCTTATCTTGCCCAACCGCGGTGAGCGGAGCTGCGTCTGAACCGGAATTGGGTGGATTCAGGAGGTTGTCCGAAAGTGTGGCAGGCGCAATATTTTCGGATGCAGGCGCTAAGGTCGCCGTTGCTGAGGACGGCGAGGCTGCGGTATTTGCCGCTGCAAGGGCTGCGCCTGGAGTCTTTGCGACGCCCGATTTTCCGTGGCCCTGTATGCCCCACCAAGCGCCAGCTGAAAATAACGCCGCCACCGCCATCAAAACGAGCACAACACTCAATCCGGGGTGCGAACTGGCGGCAAGGGAGCTCCGGTGCAGAAATGATAAGGATGATGAGGATGATGGGGATGAGGCTGCAAAGAGCGGTGTTTCCCTAATATCAAGAGGTTGCTGGGACAAGGGCGCTTCCGCTGGCTCAGCGTCCGGTAACTCAAACATGGGCGCGGAAATAGCGAGCGGCTGAGAAAGACTGGCCAATTCCGAATGCTCGGGCCGGGCAGCGACGGCGAGAGGCGCTGGAGTTGCGGCCTCGCCCGGATTTTTCGTGGGCGCTTCGGCTGCCGATTTGGGCTGCAGTAGCTCGGCCGCCACATCGGATAGCCAGTGGATCCGCCGATCCTGATCCTCGGGCTTGAGCGCGGATAGAACGAGTTCAGCGAACAGATCGAAGGTGCGAACATCGTCATCCGTGAAAGCCCACGGAGTTCTAGAGAATGCCTGCAGGACCCCAAGGGGCTTGGAGCGGCCGCGCAGGGGCACGAGCACGGTGGAGCGAGATCCCACCTGGCGAGCAAAATCCAGGTCAAGGCGGGTGTCGATTTCACAATCGTCGCAACGGAGTATGCGGGCGCCACTCAGGCCCTCTCGCAGAAACTCGGATTCGCGGATCAAGCGAAGGTTGCGCTCGATCGTCACAGGCCCGGCGGCGGCGCGACAGACGATTTGCTGACCTTCCACCAGCGCAACAACGATGCCGTCAGCGTGGGTGATCGCGTGCAGCCGGTCGCAGACGAGTTGCAATACTTCGTCGAGGATGAATCGTTCGGTCTGAAACAGATCTGGGTCTGAGGCCCGCCCATTGGCCATGAGCCGGTTTCGAATTTGGGAGTGGAGGCTGGAGAAGGCGAGCAGAGAGCGCAGTGCCTCCTGGCGCGCAATCAATTCGAGGACGCGGTTGCCCTCCTGCAAGGGCGAATTGGGATCGGACGCCTCCGTCGCTGGCCAGTCAATTCGGCTTGGATTGGCACTCATGCTGGGACCGTAGGGACACGAAAACCTGTGAATTCATCGTATGCGAGGCCGTCAATCCGCTCATTGTCCCTCTTGGTTCGAGAGGGCGGCATCAGCGTGCCTGAACGGAAAACGACCGCCACAAACTTCTGTTTCCAGCGTAATGACTTCCGGGCTACGCCGCAATGTTCGGTAGTACACGTCCTACCGAGTGGGCCTAAGGCTTGAGTCAAGATGCGATGGGCAGCAGTCAAGTCGAATGGCGGCAGGTACGACCCTTCAGATTTTGCCCTCTAGCTTCATTCGTCCTAACCTTGAAATGACAGAATGGCGTTTCCGGAGACTTGATGATCCACGGAGTCGGGCGCGAAAAAATAGAAAAATCCGAAGATTCCAAGAAAACGAACTGGTGGTGGCCTGCAGGCGTCGTGGCCAGCAGTCTGGCGGGCGCGGTCGCCATGGTCTCATTTCGAGGGTGCTGGCATGGAAAGATGGGATGGCCAGTTGCGCGGCAGGGATATTCTTATCAGGTTTGCTTGAACTGCGGCGTCATGCGCCTGTTTGACGAGAAGAATTTCAGCGCTTATGGGCCATTCCGCAGCGATCTGAACGCGCTGATTGCCTGGGACAAGTCGGTGAGACTGAAACCCGCTTCTGGCGACGATCAAGAGAGTAGAGGGCGGTTTGCCAAGAGTTGACGCCCTTGCTCGTGTTCCTTGGCCGTGGTCCTGGTTTGCGATCCCGGCTGATTCAAGGCGTCAGGCTCCGACCGGCTGGCTCTGAGTCTTGTACCACTCGACAGTGCGGCGCAAGCCGTCTTCGAAGTTGACCAGAACTCTGTATCCCAAACGCGTTTGCGCTTTGGTGATGTCGGCGAGCGAATGCTTGATATCGCCTCCACGTTCCGGGGCATATTCGACGGTGCCTTTATAGCCGGTCAGTTTCTGCAAGGCGGCGAACGTATCATTCAGAGTGATCCGCCTCCCGGTAGCGCAGTTAAAAACCTGTCCGGCACATTGGGTTGCGGGCGCGTTGCAGGCCAGGAGATTGGCGGAGACGGCGTTGTCGATGTAGGTAAAATCGCGGCTGGTTTCGCCATCGCCGAAAATGGTGGGCTGTTCCCCCCGCAGCATCTGCATGCTGAATTTGGCGAGGACACCGGAATAGGGCGAGGAAGGGTCTTGCCGTGGTCCGAAAATGTTGAAGTAGCGGAGGCAGACGGTTTCAAGCCCATAACAACGATAGAACGAAACCATATAGAGCTCGCTCGCCAGTTTGGCGACGGCGTATGGCGAAATGGGGTTGGGAGTCATCGCTTCCAGCTTGGGAAGGGTCGGTGTATCGCCGTAGGCGGAGGATGAGGCGGCATAGACGACCCGCTTCACTTTCGCGTCGCGGGCAGCAACCAAAATATTGACCGTGCCGTCTATGTTGGCGCGGTTGCTGCCGAGCGGGTCCAACAGCGACTTAGGAACCGACGGAATGGCCGCCTGGTGGAGCACGTAATCGATGCCGGCGCAGGCTTTGTGCATGGCATCCAGATCGAGAAGATCGGCTTCGCGAAAGTCCATCTTGGAGAGCACTTCGGTCAGGTTCTCACGTCTGCCGGTGGAAAAGTTGTCTACGCCCCGGACCTCGTCGCCGCGTTCCAAAAGCGCGCGCACGAGCGATGATCCGATAAAACCAGCGGCTCCGGTCACCAGGTATTTGGCCATATGTCTCTAATGATAACGGATGCAAGGACCCAGTCGTAGAGCACGATAGTACGGGAGTAACCTCTGAGCCCGCAAAAAGAATGTTCGAGATCCATCAGAAGGATTTCTGAGTCCGCACACGGTTGCTACGGCGAGACTCAATTCTAGGGGGCGGGGAACTGCGACGAAGAAGCGAGAATCTCACGCCAGAGGTCGTCTTTTCCGGCGCCAGTCTTGGCTGAAAACGCAACGACCGGAACTCCGCTACAGGCTTCGCCGATGGCGCGCATGGACTGGCGCAACTGGTTGCCGGAGAGGCGATCGGATTTCGTGGCGACGACCACATGGGGACGTCCTTTGGAGGTCAGGAATTCCAACAGTTGTCGGTCGCTCTCCTGCGGCGGAATGTTTGCGTCGACCAAGGCCAGGCAAAGCGCGAGGCTCGAGCGTTGGTGAAGGTAGGGGTCGACGAAGCGGGCCCAATCGGCGGAAATTTCGCGGGAGACTTTGGCATAGCCGTATCCCGGCAGGTCGGCGAAAAGTAATTCGGGACGAGGTTGTCCGGCACGCCGGACTTCGTAAAAGTTGATGCTGCGGGTGCGGCCGGGAGTGTTGCTGGTGCGCGCGAGCTTGGCGCCTACCAGCGAATTGATGAGGCTCGATTTCCCGACATTGGAGCGGCCGAGGAATGCGACCTCAGGCACGCTGGGAGCGGGAAAGTGCGACAGGTCACTTGCCGACAGCATGAATCGCGCCAGAATCCGCATAACAACAGTTTCCTGTGTTAGGTGGCGCATGGCAAGCGCTTCAGAAAATAAGTGCTTCAGAAAATAGGTTCGGAGAGGGAATTCAGAGACCGAGGGGGCGCTTATGATCGACGTGGCGCCCTTCAATGGGATGCATCTTGTGCCAGAAGCTGAGGAGGCCCGCGATGACGAGTCCGATGAGAACGCTGATCAGGAAGAACCAGCGGTAGGCGGGCAACGCGATGAGCAGAACGGCTACCACAGCGACGGCGACGGTCAGGCCGGCGGAGCCCTTCAGGCCAAATCCAAACCGGCTGCCAGATTCGGATGACATTCGATAATTTTAATCGATTGCGCAGGCTGTTTGTGGCGTCAACACGATGCCGCAACGAGGGTATCAGGCTCTAGGGCGGTTCGAGTGGGCCCAGGCGACTGCGGCCTTGCACAGAGGGCGCTCGGAGGGTTCGCTGACGACAGTCCCAATGGTGGAGGGAATGTAGGGATTCTTCGACAGCGTAGCAACTTCGCTTCGCGAAGTGGCTACGCCGCTCAGAAGGAGATGATCGATGAATGGTGCCGTTTCGGCCTACTGCCTTGCCGTGGGAATCTCAGGGGCGGACGGTGTGGCGATGGGAGACATAGTCTCGGCTTCAGAGGGCACTTGCGGGAGCGGGCCTTCGAGCGCTACGGCCAGGACCTGGTCCATATTGTCGACGAAGTGCAACTTCATGGCGCTGCGCAGATTCTCCGGGACTTCGGCCACATCTTTCTCGTTTTCCTGGGGCAGGATCACTTCGAAGAGTCCGGCGCGATGAGCAGCGAGAAGCTTTTCTTTGAGTCCGCCGATGGGGAGCACTTTGCCGCGCAGGGTGATTTCGCCGGTCATGGCCAGGTCGCGGCGTACTGGAATCTTGCTGAGCGCGCTGGCTAGAGCGGTCGCGATAGTAATACCGGCGGAGGGACCATCTTTTGGAATCGCCCCTTCGGGCACGTGGACGTGAATGTCCATGTTGCGATAGAAGTCGCGCGGCAGTCCGAGGCGCGCGGCGCGCGAACGAATGTAGGACATGGCAGCCTGGGCGGATTCCTGCATGACGTCGCCCAATTTGCCGGTTAGAGTGAGCTTGCCTTTGCCGTCTACGACGGTGGCTTCGGTGCTGAGGATGGAGCCTCCGACTTCGGTCCAGGCGAGGCCGGTTACGAGGCCAACCTCGCTCTTTTCGTGGGCGAGGGTGTCGCGGAACTTGAGGACGCCGAGGTAGTCGCCAATTTTGTCGCCTTGAATCGCGGCGGAGAAGCTGGCACCTTCTTTCACCACCTTGCGCGCGACTTTGCGGCAGATGTTGCCAATTTCGCGTTCCAGATTTCGGACACCGGCTTCGCGCGTGAAGCCGCGAATAATCTGACGGATGGCATCGTCGGAGAACTGGACGTTCTTGTCGGTAAGTCCGGCCTGTGCCATTTGCTTTTTGACCAGGAACTGCTTTGCGATCTCGACTTTTTCCGGCTCGGTGTAGCCGTGCAGGCGCAGCACTTCCATGCGGTCTTGCAGGGCGGGAGGGATGGTGTGCATGACGTTGGCGGTGGCTACGAAGAAGACCTGCGACAGATCGTATTCGACGTCGAGGTAGTGGTCGACGAACATGAAGTTCTGTTCGGGATCGAGAACTTCGAGCAGCGCGGCGGAGGGATCGCCACGGAAGTCCATTGCCATTTTGTCGACTTCGTCGAGCATGAAGACGGGATTCTTGGTGCCGGCCTTCTTCATCATCTGGATGATCTGGCCGGGCAGAGCGCCGATGTAGGTGCGGCGATGGCCGCGGATTTCGGCTTCATCGCGCACGCCACCGAGCGACATGCGGACAAACTTGCGGCCGGTCGCTTTGGCGATCGACATTCCGAGCGAAGTTTTGCCGACGCCCGGAGGTCCGACGAAGCAGAGGATCGAGCCTTTGGGGTTTTTCACCAACTGGCGGACGGCGAGAAACTCGAGGATGCGTTCCTTGATTTTCTCGAGCCCATAATGATCTTCGTTCAGTACTTTTTCTGCCCGCGAGATGTTGCGGATTTCCTTGGAGCGCTTCTTCCACGGGACGGCCAGCAGCCAATCGAGATAGTTGCGGGAGACGGTGGACTCGGCGGACATGGGCGGCATGGCTTCCAGTTTTTTCAGTTCCTGGATGGCTTTGTCGCGAACTTCCTTGGGCATGCCGGCGGATTCGACCTTCTTCTTCAGTTCGTCGAATTCGCTCTTTTCGCCGCGGCCAAGTTCTTTCTGGATGGCCTTAATCTTTTCGTTGAGGTAATACTCTTTTTGCGCTTTTTCCATCTGGCGCTTGACGCGCGACTGGATGGTGCGATCCATGTTGAGCTTTTCGATTTCGACGTCGAGGACGTCGCCGATGCGGTTGAGGCGTTCGGCGGGATCGAAAATTTCGAGCAAACCCTGCTTTTCTTCGATGGAAAGTTGCAGGTTGGCGGCGATGGTGTCGGTAAGCTTCGCCGGATCTTCCATGCGCACGGCGGCGATCATGGTTTCGTAGTTGAGCGACTGACAGAGTTTTACGTACTGCTCGAACATGCCGGTGACGCGTTGCATGCCGGTTTCGATTTGGGGCGTGGTTTCAGTGGCATAGCGGGCGACGCGCACGGTGGCCTGGAGATAGCCATCGGTCTCGATCACTTGGAGGATCTTGCCGCGCTCGATGCCTTCGACCAGGACTTTGATGTTGCCGTCGGGGAGCTTCAGGCTCTGGACGATGTTGACGATGGTGCCGACCTGGAAGATGTCTCCGGCTTTGGGTTCGTCGATTGAGGCGTCGTGCTGGGTGGCGAGAAATATTTTCTTGTCGCTGGCCAGAGCTTCTTCGAGTGCGCGCACGCTGGACTCGCGGCCCACGACGAACGGCGTCATCATGTAGGGAAAGATGACCACGTCCCGGATGGGCATCATGGGTAGCTTTTTGCTCTCGAATTTTTCTTTAGGGTTCGACAACCTGGTCTCCCGTCTCTGGCCGCTTTTACTTACCACTTCTCGTTAATGCTGATCTTTTACTTACCACTTCTCGTTAATGCTGATGAGGGTATAGAACGTCCCTCGGGGGCTAAAGCCCGCATTTACGAAAGCCCTGATCGGCACGGCTGAAGCCATGCCCTTCCCGTTCTTGCCCTTCCGTCGTGCTCTTCTCGAACGCTCTATCCAATTCGAGCCCCAGCATTTCCTGTTCAGATGTTTGTGCTCGAATACTGTTCTTTGGTGGTGCAAAACGGGGCAAGCCCCGTCTCTACAGGTGAATGTTCTTAGCTGGCGGCCTTTTCGATCATCGCCAGCGACACGTTCCGTTTCTCCACCATCTCGCGCGTCACTTCGAATTCTTTTACCTTCTTCTGGCTGGGCAGGCTGTACATCAGCTCCAGCATGAGCTCTTCGAGGATCATGCGCAAGCCGCGTGCCCCTACTTTGCGCGCCATAGCCTGGCGGGCGATGGCGCGGTTGGCGTCGTCACTGAACTTCAGGCGCACATTCTCAAACTCGAACAGGCGCTGGTACTGCTTCACGATGGCATTCTTGGGACGGGTCAGGATCTCGACCAGAGCATTTTCGTCGAGTTGCTGCAAGACTCCCATGACGGGCAAGCGGCCGACGAATTCGGGGATGAGGCCGAACTTGATCAGGTCTTCCGGCTGCGCTTCGGAAACAAGCTCGAAGTTGCGCTTGGATGAGGCTACCGTCTGTTCCGTTTCCTCTTCGGCTCCGGTGCGGAAGCCTAAAGCTTTCTTGCCGATGCGGCGTCCGATAATTTTTTCCAGGCCCACGAAGGCGCCTCCGCAAATAAAGAGGATGTTCGTGGTGTCGACGGGCGTAAATTCCTGGTGAGGATGCTTGCGTCCACCCTGCGGCGGCACGTTGGCAATCGTACCTTCGAGGATTTTAAGTAAAGCCTGCTGCACGCCCTCGCCGGAAACGTCGCGGGTAATCGAGGGGTTCTCGTCCTTGCGGCCAATTTTATCAATCTCATCGATATAGATGATGCCGGTCTGGGTACGATTCACGTCGCCTTCAGCGGCCTGCAAGAGCTTGAGAATAATGTTCTCGACGTCCTCGCCTACGTAGCCCGCTTCGGTGAGGGTGGTGGCATCGACGATGGCAAAGGGCACATCGAGCATGCGGGCGAGGGTTTGCGCGAGAAGCGTCTTGCCGGTTCCGGTGGGGCCGATCAGGAGGATGTTCGACTTGGTGAGTTCGACGCCATCGCCCGAGCGCTGGCGGTTCATGTAGATGCGCTTGTAATGGTTGTAGACGGCGACGGCCAGTTTCTTCTTGGTCTGCTCCTGCCCGATGACGTACTCGTCGAGGAAGGTTTTAACCTCCTGCGGCTTCGGGAGTTGATTCGGGACGGCGGCGGCGGGAGTGGCGGTGCGATCGTCTTCGAGGATGGAGTTGCAGACCGCTACGCACTCATCGCAGATGTATGCCCGCGGATAGTCGCTAGGGGACGAGATCAATTTCGCGACCGCGTCCTGTGACTTATGGCAGAACGAACAGCGCAGCATCTCCTCTGAGCCCGATCTGGTTTTCACTCGGCCTTACTCCTTTTCTGGTGGCCTAGCCGCGGCCGGCTTCCTGCTCCTGGGGGAGATGCGGCGAGCCGCGTCTCAACCAGCTTCACGAATTGTCGATCATACCTCTATCTCGTCTTATAGATGATATCGTCGATGATTCCATATTCCTTAGCCTGCTGCGAATTCATGATGAAGTCGCGCTCCACGTCTTTTTCAACTTTATCGAGCTTCTGGCCGGTGTGCTTGGCCATCAACTGATTGGTGATCTCGCGCATGCGCAGAATTTCGCGGGCATGGATGTCGATATCGGTTGCCTGTCCGGAGAGACCGCCCATGGACGGTTGATGGATGAGGATGCGTGAGTTGGGCAGCGCGAGGCGCTTTTTCGCCTGTCCCGCGGTAAGAAGGAGGGCCGCCATCGATGCTGCCTGGCCGATGCAAATGGTGGTCACATCATTCTTTACATACTGCATGGTGTCGTAGATGGCCATGCCCGCAGTGATGGAACCGCCAGGCGAGTTGATGTAGAGCTGAATGTCCTTCTCTGGGTCTTCCTGTGCCAGGAACAGCATCTGGGCGATTACGAGGTTCGCAATATTGTCGTCGATCGGCGTGCCGATAAAAATGATGTTGTCGCGGAGCAGCCGGGAATAAATGTCATAGGCCCGTTCGCCGCGGCCCGTGGACTCGATCACCATTGGTACCAGCATCATTTGCCCGTCTTTACTACTGGAATTGGAATGCACATTCACCCTTTCCACACTCCTGCCCCTGAAGTCGGTATTGACGGCTCGGGGAGGGATCGAAAATGCCCGCGTCGTTACTGTCCTTACGCGGACTGATGATACAGAAAATCGAGGGTCTTCTCGTTGCGGATTCTGGTTCGTATCCTATCGAGGCCCCCGTCCCGTGTCAAACGAGCGCGTATTGCTTCCGACGTCTGTTTTGATTGTTTGGCCAGCGCTTCGAGTTCCCGATCGAACTCTTCGTCGCTGACCTGGATATTTTCCTCTTCCGCAACCCGCTCGAGCAGCAGTGCGGCTTTTACATCCTGAACCGCCTGCTCGCGTTGACCTACGCGCAGGCGCTCCAAATCCATTTTCTTCATCTGTTCTGCGGTCAGGCCCTGGGCGGCGAGGGCGCGCAATCCGCGCTCGAGCCGGATGTCGATCTGTTGATCGATGAGAGAGTCGGGGACCTCAAACTCGTTGCGCTGAATCAGTTCGGCCACCAGTTTGTCCTTGGCGGTGTGTTCCGCTTCGTGCTTGCGGTCGGACTCCATCTGCTCGCGCATTGCCTTGCGCACGTCGTCGATGGTGTGGAATTCGCCGAGTTGTTTGGCGAACTCATCGTTCATTTCCGGCAGACTTTTTTGTTTGATGGCCTGCACCTTCACCGTGTAGCTGAAGGTTTTTCCGGCCAGGCGCTGGTCGTGGGTGTCGGCGGGATAGGTGACATCGAAGGTGCGCTCATCGCCGGTATTGGTGCCACGCAGATGTTCGGTGAATTCGGGCATGGTGTTCTGGCCGGCGATTTCGACCAGGACTTCGTCCATGTGAACGGGCTGACCTTCTTCCGGCTTCACGGCGCTAGCCTTTGATTCTCCAGACTTTGCTTCTGCAGGCGTGGGTTCGCCGGGTTTGGGCGTGCCATCGAGCGAGACCTGCGCGAAGTCGCCATCGGCAAGGGCGCGGCCCTCGATGGGGTCGAACGTGGCATGGCGCTCGCGAACTTCGGTGAGCGCCTGCTCGACATCTGCCTCGGAGACGGCGATTTCGGGCTTGTCGGCGCGCAGCTCTTTATAGCCTGCGAGCTTGATTTCCGGCAGTACTTCGAAGGTAGCTTTGAAGCGCAGGGGTTCGCCGTCGTGGAGGTGCAGGTCGGTAACTCGCGGTTGCGATACCGGATGCAGGCTCAACCTCAAGGCCTCCTGCCGGAAGAAGCGCGGGATCAGGGCCTCGACCATATCGGTTTTGATCTCTTCGGAGAAACGCTGGCGGATGATCGATGCCGGAACGTGGCCACGGCGGAAGCCGGGAATGCGCGCCACTTTTTGGTATTTCTGGATCAGCGATTCGGTCTGGCGATTGACGTCCTCGACCGGAATCTCAACGGAGATCTCGCGCTTGGTGGTGCTTGCTTTGGGCGTGGTGTCGAGGGTCGTCTGATCGTTACTGGTCTGGTCGACACTCGTGCCTTCTTTAATATCAGCAGGGCTCACAATTACCTTTCCCATGCGGCGCGGCAGCAGAGTCGAACGGGTAGTGCTCCGCTGCGACGCAACTGCCGCAACCCTGAGTGTAAAGACTCCTGAAGAGCAACGTCAAACGGCGGAGGGGGATCTCCGGGCCCCTAAAGTAATGAGGGTGACTTCAGGGGGACAGTTCAGACGAACGGGAGGCGTGACGACGCCAATTCCGCGGTTGGTGTAAACCTGGAGATCGCGGACGCGGTTCAGGCCGAATGGGTATTTTTTCGCGAGATGGGGCAAGATCGGAGCGCCGTAACCGGGAATGCGAACCTGCCCGCCGTGGGAGTGTCCGGATAGCTGGAGATCGACGGCATGTTTTGCGGTGCGATCGGCGAAGTCGGGTTCATGGACGGCAACGATGGTGGCCTCGTTGGAGGGCACTCCCTGAAGCGCTTTTTTCAAATCGTCAGCGTGTTCAAAAGCATCGTCCACGCCAACCATCCAGATTCGCTGGCCGTCTCGCTCCACGGGCAGAGACTGGTTGCGCAAGACATTCAGACCATGGCTATTGAGCGCATCAGCTACGATGTCGGGACCGTTCCAATGGTCGTGGTTGCCGAGAATCGACAGGACAGGAGTTCCGGTCAACTGTTGCAGGACTTCGGCACAGGGGACGGCGTGACGGGCGCCCTCCGGGCCATTGGGTTGAAAGAGGGGGTGGGAGACGAAATCGCCGGTAAGGACGGTGAGATCGGGCTGCAGCGAGAGGGCCAGCTTGACCGCGCGTTCGATTTGCGCTTTGCCGATGTAGGGCCCGAAATGCATGTCGCCCATGACAACGATGCGAAATCCGTGGAAGGCATCGGGCAGACGGCGAAGCTGAATGCTGATTTTGTCGACGACGGGAACATGGGGCTCGATCAGGAAACCGTCGACGGTGGCGGCAGCGCCTAGTCCGAGGGCCCCGTAGAAAGCCTTGCCTAGAAATTGTCGACGATCCAAGAGTTGGGCTGGCCTCAGTAGGATTTGTAAGTTTGGTAACTTGTAATTGGTAATTTGAACCCGACTGTTTCAGATTACCAATTAGAAATTACAAATCGCAAATTACAAAATGCCCATCCCTACCTGGCTTAAAGTTCTGAACGCGGAAGTCATGTCCTGCACTCGGTGTCCACGGCTGGTTGAGTATCGCGCGGCGATTGCTCGAGAGAAGCGGCGGGCTTACCGCGATCACAAGTACTGGGGCAAGCCGGTGCCGGGCTTTGGCGATCCCAAGGCTCGCGTTCTGGTGCTGGGGCTTGCTCCGGGAGCGCATGGATCGAATCGCACGGGGCGCCCATTTACCGGAGATGCTTCGGGTAACTTCATGTATCCAGTGCTGTACGAGATGGGGTTTGCCAGTCAGCCAACGGCGACGGCCCGCGACGATGGGCAGGTTCTGACTGGGCTCTACATAACCGCGGCAGCGCGCTGCGCGCCGCCCGACAACAAGCCCCTGCCGCAGGAGCTAGCCAACTGCGCTCCTTATCTCGAACGGGAACTCGAAGGACTGAAGGAACTGCAGGTGATTGTTGCTTTGGGAAGAATCGGGTTCGAAGCTTATCTCAACTACCTGCTCCGCAAAAAACAGATCGCGAGCAAACGCGAGTACGAGTTCCGGCATGGTGCTGAATATGTTATGCCTGACAGACGCGTACTGCTGGCGTCCTACCATCCCTCTAACCAGAACACGCAGACCGGCAAGCTGACGCGGCCGATGTTCCTGAACATATTCAAGGAGGCGCGGCGCCTGGCCGATCAAGAAATGCCGCCCGGGTAGAGACGGGGCTGGCCCCGTCTCCCATTGCGCGATGGCGGTGGGCTGTTGATTGGCACGGTCGCCCGGAGTCATTTCAGCTTGGTCACGGTTACGGAGAGCACGAACTGGCGTTTGGAGTTGGGGTCGTCGACAATGCCGACTACGGTCGGCTTACCGATGGTCGCGATCGTGCTCGCGTTGATGTGGAGCTGACGCAGGAGCGGCATGGTGGTCTGGTTTTCCTGTTCAGGGTTGGCGAAGTTGCTGAGTTCGGCGCGCACCTCCAATTGCAACGCGTCGCCGCGCTCAACCATCCGCGACCAGATGTTGGTGCCCACGTCGATGTAGGTGATTGCGCCTTCCTTGCCTTGCACCGGAACTTTCGTGCCGATTTTGATTTCGTTCGAAGTCGCGAAACCGGGTACCAGGTTCATGGAGTAATGCCGGGAGTTGATGGTCTTGCCGCCTTCGGACTCGTCGAGGGTAAAGTCGATGCGAAATGCGGTGGCTGCTTTTTGCGAGTCGTCGGTGGTGGTTTTCACGGTTGTGGTTTCTTGGGCAGGGGAAATCTCAGTGCACCAGAAGGCCGTGCTTAGTACGAGAAGGCAAATTAGATTCTTGTTCGACATTTGTACTCTCCTTGTTGGTTGTTAGTCGTCGGTCGTTAGTCGTTAGTCGTTAGTCGCTGATCATCTGTTTGGTGATCAAAATGATTGCTACTGTTCCCGACCGGTCGGGACGGCTTCCGGCCAGGGCGCGGCCATCTCCAGTTCGATTTGTTGGCGAAGGTCGGCCTGCGCCCTTGCCATCAGCTCGGCCCTCTGCGGAAACTGCTGCACGTAGCGGGCGAGCAATTTTTCCTGTTCGCTCAGCGGCGCGGGGGCAGGGAAACGCTCCAACTTCGCGGTCTCGGTAACGTCGGGTCGATGACGAATCCGCGGCGGTGATGGAGGCGGCGGCGTCTTTGTCGCTGCTTGATCGGCCGCATTACGTGGAGGATGAGCTTCTGCCGGAGCTTCTGCTTTGGCTTCTGCGTTAACTCCGGAATGGCGAATTTCCGGAGAAAGTTGGGCCGTATTCCCGGTTCGGCCCGGGGTCTGTACTCGTTCGCCGCGCCCCAACCAGACTGCCAGAGCGATGGCGGCGGTCGTTACCGCGATCGTGGTCACGATCCCCGCTGCCCGCCACCAACGGCTTCGAGAGGCAATCCGGCGTCGCTCGGATTGCAGGTTCGCCAAGACTCGTCCTTCCAGGCCATATCTTGGCTCTGATTTGCTGTAATGGCTGAGTGCAGCGTCGAGCCAGTGGTCAACTTCACGCTCTCTCGGGTTCGGATCCATATTCATTTCCTTGGTCCATTTCTTGGTTCGGTTCCCGGCTCGGTTAAGGCCAGAAGTCTTTCCCGCAGAATCTCGCGCGCACGATAGGAGCGGGAGCGGACCGCCGCCTCGCTGATTCCGAGGATCGAGGCAACTTCGCGCGGCGCGATTTCTTCGAGTGTCGAGAGAACAAGCGCGTCTCGCAGCGAAGCGGGCAGGGCGGAGATGAGTCGCTCCAGGGCCGCGTTACGCTCCCGCTCCAACAGGGCGCGGTCTGCTCCCTCGCCGGGGGCTACTAAGGTCGCACCGGCTTCCTCGAAGCCGGCAGACGCCTTAGCCATGCTGTTGCGGCGTTCAATGGCCACGCGCCAGGCAATTCGCGCCAGCCATGCTTTCTGGTCTTGAATCCCGGCCATTTTTCTGGCGTAGCGGAGGACGCGCAGGAACGTCTCCTGAGTGGCATCCTCCGCATCGGCGGGATTACGCAAGACGGAGTAAGCGATGCGGTAGACGAGGCGAGCGTGTTCGCGGACGGCTGTTTCCAGCAAATCTTCTTCTTGCCGTGCCAAGGCTATAGTCTCGCCCGCCATTATGGATTCTGCAATCACGCTTGCTCCTGTTTATGAAGAACGGTGGGAGGAGGAGTTCGTTCGGAAATAATTTGCTCAAGAGAATTGCGCCTCCTGCCGAAAGGAGGAATAGGGCGGATCCTGGGGTACGGATACTTCTGGGCCGGCATGGGGGATGCGTCGCTCCGGGATGAGCCGCCCTGATTTCAGCCCGTAGAGATGGGGCCAGTTCGTGCGATTCCAAAAGGGGACACGGCAGGCTGGGTCTCTACGGTTGGTTGGAGCTTGAGAATCCTACGAATACCGGTTCAGGTTCCAAGGAAATGTTCCACCCTGCCTGGACGGCTCGCAGAATTTCATCTTTGAGCGCAATGATGTCACTCGCTGTTGCGTCTCCGCGGTTGATGAGTGCCAGGGCGTGTTTGTGCGAGATGCCGGCCGAACCCAAGACATATCCTTTCGAAAATCCCGAGTGTTCGACTAGCCAGGCGGCGGAAACTTTGTGTTGAGCGTCGAGAGCGGGGTAGCTGGGAATTTCGAGTCCTCTCGATGCGGCACGTGCGCTTAATTCCTGGAACTCGGCTTCGCTCAAGACGGGGTTCTTGAAAAACGATCCGGCACTGCGGCAATCGGGGTCGCCGGGAACGATCACCATACCCTTATTTCGGCGTATTTCGAGTACCGCCGCGCGCACTTCGGCGAGCGCGGGCTGGGTTGGATCGGCGGGTTGGGGAGCGCGCCGAACGGGCTCAGAATGTTGGGCAAAGTGCTTCTGCAACTCGGCGTATTTCAAGGCCGGAGCGCCACCCCGTTTCAGACGGTAGTTCACCCGCAGAATGATGTAGCGGCCGGGCTCGGTGCCGTTGAAGATGCTGGAACGATAGCGGAATCGGCAGGCGGGTTTGGGTAAGAGGACTATGCGATCTTCTTTTAAATCCAGAGCGCGAACCGATTCGATGGTATCGGCAACTTCCTGTCCGTAGGCTCCGACGTTCTGCACGGGCGTGCCGCCGACGCTGCCGGGGATGCCGCTGAGACATTCGATTCCGGCGCAATTCTGGACGACGGCTTGGGCGACGAAGTCATCCCAGTTGACACCGGCGCCGACGCTGAAAAGGACGGCATTCCCAGCGGGGTTCTGCGCGGATGGAGTCGCGATCCCGCCGATTGCGATTTTGAGCACGAGGCCGGGAAAACCGAAATCGGAGATCACCAGGTTGCTACCTCCGCCGAGCACAAACAGGGGAAGTTCGCGAGCTTTCGCGAATTGCACAGCTTCACGAACCTCGTCGTCTCTGCCGACGAGCGCGAAATAGCGTGCCGCTCCGCCAACCTGCAAGGTGGTGAGGGGCGCCAAGAGAACATTTTCCTGCATCGTCATCCAGTGGATTTCGCTCTATATTAAATTGAGCATCTCATGGTTGCCCCCGGAAGGCATATTGAGGAGCGAGTGACGCTGTAAGGCGATGGCGGGAGAGCCCTGGCAGGCTGGCGAAAAAGTCGCTGAGGGCGCAACAGTTCGCCTCAGGGGACAAGGCGCGGACTACATTGTCAGCAGCTTTGCCGAAAAACGGGAAGACAACGCATTTTGTAAATTGCAAGTCAAAACACAGGAGAATCTATGTATCCAGAAATTATGGTGGTTCCGATGCGCGAAGAGTTGACGCGTCTGGGCATTGAAGAATTGCGCACTGCGGCAGATGTGGATCGTGTGCTGCTGGGCTATCCCGGGACGACCATGGTGATCGTCAATTCGATTTGCGGATGTGCGGCGGCGCGGATGCGTCCGGCAGTGAGGGTTGCGTTGCAGAACGCGACCATCCCCAGCAACGTCGTCAGCGTTTTCGCGGGACAAGACAAGGAAGCCACGGAACGCGCTCGGCTATTCTTCACCGGCTATCCGCCCTCGTCGCCCTCCATCGCGATTCTGCGGGACGGCAAGCTGGTTTACATGATGGAGCGGCGTCAGATCGAAGGGCGCGAGGCCTCGGCCATCGCTAATGACCTTAAGGCCGCCTTCGATCAGCATTGTGCGGCTAGCCAGGTAGTTTAGTTTCTCGGATGACTACCGAACTGCCTGTTTTTGCCGACACCATCAAGGATCGAGGTGATTCGCTTACTCCAGCGCAAGCGGAAGTACTGCAACGCAGAGTCGCTAAGATTATTGTCATCGGTGAACGACTGGGTGTTACCACCGATCAGATGGTTAGAGATTGATTCGGGAACCAGATGAAAATCTAGGGTTTGCTCAGAGGCGCGCGATTGAGTAATCTCTAGCGATGCCATTTTGTCGGGAAGTGAACACTTCCAAAGCCTTGCCGATCGCACCCGGGAAACATTTTTTCAGTTCAGCATCCCCTGCGCAGTCGATGCCGCGTACGCGGATCGCTCTTCGGGCCATCCTCTGCCCAGTCATGGTCGCGGCCGTTTTGCTGATCGCATCCGGTGGGATTATGACAGCGCTTGCCCAGGAGCCGCCGAGGGAGGCAAGCCCATCGCCGGCCGGACAACCTCCTCCCGATCAAGCTCCCAAGCCTTCGGTGCCACCTAAACCTATTGCCCTGTACAATTTGCTACAGAAAAAGTCCATTGTTTTCCCTGACATCGCCTATAGTACGGAACGCCTGTCGGTAGGGGAAAAATTTAAGCTGTTTGTGGACAACAGCGTTTCGGTAAACACAGTGAGCTGGTCGTTGCTGGGCTCAGCTGTGGGCCAAGCCAATGATTCGCCGAGCGGCTTTGAACAGGGCTGGGGGGCTTACGGCAAAAGGTTCGGGTCCTCGATGGCGCGGTCCGCGTCTACCGAATTTTTTGGAACCTTCATGATTGCATCGGCACTACATCAAGATCCGCGTTTTTATGCGGAGATCAACCCAACTTTGGTTCACGCCATGAAGTACTCGGTGCAACGGGTCTTTGTCATGCAGAATGATGATGGTCGCACCGTGGTTGCATGGACGAGGCTGGGAGGGCCGTTGCTGGCCGAAGGACTGGCGAACGTGTACTGGCCGGACCGGAATCGCACGGTTGGAGATACTTTTCTGCGTTATGGTCTGGATTTGGCGAGTCGGGTCGGGGGAAATATGCTGCGTGAGTACTGGCCGGTGCTATTGGAAAAGATGAGCCACTCACCCCGTCCTGCAGCAGGACACAACTAACGGTTCAGGAAAAACTGGCTGCGCTAGTTTTGTGGACGCATCAAAGTTAAGAGAAAGGCCCTGCGCAAGCTGCGGATCGCGGAGGCGCGGATTGCAGAATCACGGATTGACGCGCGATAGCAGGCTTGATGAATTATTCTCTATCAATACAGGAAACAGGAGATCAGATTGCGGAATCGGATAGTGTGGTTGCTGGTTTTTTGCGGACTTTCGGCATCAGCCTTGGCGCAAACAAGTTTCGATAAATATAACTTCAACTTCGGAGTTGGTCCGGGCATTGGCCGCGGATACGTATCGAGTTTTGTTGGAAACTCCTTTCAGGGATCGGCGGGCGGCGGTATTAACTTCAATCATCTTTTCGGGGTCGATGGGGAATACATGTATTACAGCCTGGGCTTGAGGCCCAGTGTCAGTCAGGATGACGGACTGCCGGACTCGAGCAATCATTTGCAGTCGATCAGTGTGAATGGAATCGTGACAGTGCCCCGCCATATTGGAAAATGGGGTGCCTACGGAATTGCCGGAGTGGGGTTCGACAAGCGCAGTGTGTCGCTGGCGCATAGCTATCCGCTGCAAAGCGGTTCCATTTGCCAACCTCCGTATTACACCTGGTGGGGCATTAACTGCTACGGAAATAACAATCCGCAGAGCCCGCCGACGGTGAACGGTCCGCAAACTTTGGGGTCGTATTCGAAGGATGCCGGCAGTTACAACTTTGGCGGCGGGGTGACCTATCGGATGGATTCGTGGCACCATGCCAAGCTCTACCTTGAATATCGCCGGCATAAGGCTTACCAGAGCGACGCGGCGACCGTGGTTTGGCCGGTTACGTTTGGGCTGCGGTGGTAATGATTTCGGCGGGGATATCATCTTGGGATGGACGGGGCAAAGCCCCGGCACCACCCAAGGGTCTGCATGCCTAGCGGTCTAGCAAACCAACTGGTCACGGGTTAGTTTCAAGCCGGTCAGGTTGCCTAGAATCGTCACAGCGATCTGGTCGGTGCGGAAAAATTCCTCGGCAGTCTGCTGCAGGTCTTCCACAGTTACGGCTTCGATGCGTTCGATCAGCTCGTCGAGTCCATAGAAATGGTCGTAGTACATTTCCTGGCGGGCGAGGTTTGACATGCGAGCGGTCGAGGATTCGAGAGAGAGCATGAGGCTCCCCTTGAGTTGGTCTTTGGAGCGGCGCAGTTCTTCGTCGGGCACCGGCGCGCTCTTCAGATTGCGGAATTCCTCGACTACGCACTCGATCACTTTGATGGCCGACTCGCGCGACGTGCCCGCGTAAACACACATGGAGCCGGTATCCCGATAAGGGTTGAGATCGCTGTAGATCGAATAGGCGAGACCCTGGCGCTCGCGGATATTCTGGAAAAGGCGAGAGCTCATGCCACCTCCGAGCAGCGTATTGAGGATGTAGGAAGCGTAGCGGTGTTCGTGAGCCATGGGATGCGAGGGAACGCCGATGCAGATCTGCACCTGCTCGAGCGATTTCTTGTTGCGCAAATTGATGCGGGAAAAAGTCTTGGGGGGCGGTGAGTGCAAACCGTTCTTAGCAGGCTGTACGTTCTCGAAATGTTTGGCGACGAGTGCGACGAACTGTTCGTGGTCGAGGTTGCCGGCGGCGCTGACGATAAGATTGCCCGGGGCGAAGTGATGTCCGTAAAAACGGGAGACGACAGGGCGCTCGAATTTTCTGACGGTTTCGCGGGTGCCGAGGATGGGAAGACCGAGCGAGTGATCTTTCCAGAAGCTCTGCGTAAAGATTTCATGGACAAGGTAGTCGGGATTGTCCTGGTCCATTTTGATTTCTTCGAGGATGACGCCCCGCTCCTTGGCGATGTCTCCAACATCAAAGACAGGATGAAGGACCAAGTCGGTCAGAACATCCATGGCGAGCGGAAGGTGTTCGTCCAGAACCTTGATGTTGAAGCAGATGCATTCTTTTGCGGTGAAGGCGTCCATGTTGCCACCGATGGAATCAACCTGACGGGCGATGTCCTCGGCAGAGCGGGTTTCGGTGCCCTTGAAAACCATGTGTTCAATGAAATGAGAGATGCCGTTAAATTCGGAATCTTCGTCGCGCGAGCCGGTTTTGAGCCAAATGCCGATGGCTACGGAACGAATGTGGGGCATCTGCTCGGTGATGACCGTGAGGCCATTCGGCAGGATCTGACGACGAATGCTGCGGGTTTCTTTTACCATAGGGCGAGTCACTGCTATTATTGTCCCACAATCGCAGCCGGGGCAGGCGATTGGAAGTTTGACATTTGTTTTGTTTAACTTGCGGCGGTTATCGCCGTAGATTCCAGGGGCTTAGAGAAGCAGTTGTCCGCGCGAGAAAAGCCAAAATGCACCAACCTCTCTTCCATTCGCTGTTAGGACTTAGCTTGCACGAACTTACAAGTCTTGCAATTGGGTCGGGACAGCCTGCCTACCGTGGCCAGCAATTATTTGATGCAATTTACCGGCAAAAGATCGAACGCCTGGATCTGATCACGACACTACCGTTAGAGTATCGCGATTTTCTGGCGGGACAGAAGTGGGAGGTTGGACTTCCGGCGATCGCGCGGAAATTTGTTTCGACCGACGGCACGGCGCGGTATCTGGTGGAACTCGTGGACGGAGAGACGGTGGAGACAGTGTGGATGCCTGAGGGGGATGGCGGCGAGATTGGGGATGGAAGCGAAGCGGGCGATGAGATTGAGGGCGCCGCGGCTCCGGTGAATTGGCGGCGGGCTACGATTTGCGTGTCCAGCCAGGTGGGATGCGCGGTGAATTGCAAATTTTGTTTTACGGCTTTGCTGGGAGCGAAGCGCAATCTGGAGGCGGGTGAAATTGTTGGCCAGATCGTGTCCGTACTGCGGGATCAAGGAGTCGATCCGCCGCTACAGCGAGTGAATATTGTGTTCATGGGAATGGGTGAACCGTTCCTGAACTATGACAATTTTATGAAGTCGGTGCGGTTGCTGGTCGAAGGGGTGGGGATTCCGGAGTCGCGGATGACGGTGTCGACGGCGGGCATTGTGCCACGGATTTACGATTTTGGGCAGGAGCCGGTTCGGCCCAAGCTGGCGATTTCGCTGAATGGATCGAACGACGCGTTACGGAGCGAAGTGATGCCACTCAATCGGAAGTGGAATCTGGCGGAGTTGATGAAAGCGGCAAGGGAGTTTCCGCTGCGCAACCGGGAGCGGATGACATTTGAGTATGTGCTGATCGAAGGGGTAACGGATCTTCCGGAATACGCGCGCGAATTGGTGGAGTTGGTGCGAGGAATCAAAGCGCGGATCAATTTGATCGCGATGAATCCCGGAACGGAGCTGCCTTATCGGACACCGGGACAGGAGCGAGTGGCCGCGTTTCGAGAAATTCTGGTGGCCGCTGGAATTCCAGCCTTTGTGCGGCGGCCACGGGGGCGGGACATTTTTGCGGCGTGCGGCCAGTTGAAGAGGACGGTGGAAATGAGCTCGGCCGTCGAGTAGGAACGATGCGGCACGGGTGGCAAGAGGCGGAGCGATTCCGGCAGAATCTCTGCATACGCGACGGAACACGGGGCAAGCCCGTCTCTAGGGCTGTTAATCCGTACATCGGTGCCGATACTAGGAGACGCCTCGGGCGGCGGCTTTGTTCGCCGCTGCGAATGAGGAGCGGCCGGCGGAAGCGGCTGCGACCTGAAGCTCCATTCGGAAAGCGGAATCATGGGGAGCGGGGGCCTGCAGCAGACGGCCACGGTGTTCCTCGATAATGCGGCAGCAGGCGCCAAGAGAGAGGGTGGAAGGCCTGTTTGGGCTTTCCGAGTTGAGCGCCGATGTAAATGAAAAAGGTTGTTTGGCAGGATCGTGCGCGGAGAAATCGACGAGAACGAGGTTGTCTTGTCTGTGGGTGGTGACGAAAAGCGCGGAATTGGTGTTGTGATCCAGACGCGCGCTGATCTGGGCGGCGAGATGCATGCAGACGTGCAGAATCTGATTGGAGTCTGCGAGCACGGAGGGAAGCGCAGGGGCGAGTTGGAGGCGGATCGAGCTGGCGGCGGCTTCCAGTTGAGGCGCCAGCAAGCGGCCAGCGGTCTGTAAGACGGAGTTGATATCCACGGCCGCAAGCTTGGCGGGGGCCTGACTGGCGAAGGTGAGCAGGCTGGCAACCAGCGAGGTGGTGCGACGAACCTGTTCCCCGACTTGAGCGGCGAGGCGTTTCTCTTCGGGGGGCAAAGGTGACGCGCTCAGCAATTCGGAATATCCCAGCATGGCGGTGAGGGGGTTGTTGATCTCATGGGCGGCTCCGCCCACCAACTGGCCGAGCGAGGCGAGTTTCTCGGATTGAATAAGCTTTTCCTGCAGGGACTTGAGGTCATCGAAGGAACGGCGGGATCGGTCGAGAAGCGATGACAACTCGGCGCGAAGGAGGCGCTGCCGCCAGAAGACAACGATGCCCATGACCACCATGGCCAGGAGACTGACAATAATGCGGAAGGATTTGACCGAAGAGGGAAGGGAAGGACTGAGTTCGGCATTCATGGCGGCCCAGAGCAGGCTGAACAAAGCGAGCATGCTCAAACGGGTGATCCAGATGCCGAGCAAAGGCTTGGAAGGCCTCGAGTCAGACAACTGCAGATGGTGAGCGAGCAGTGGCGCCCCCGCCATCCATGCGATGGAGACAGTGAGGGGTATGTCATAGAAGCTGCCGCTGTAGTAAAGCTTATGTCCAATCGCCCAGTTGGCTACATAAGAGCTCGAGGCATAGAGTGCGCAGGCGCCGAGCAACAAGGCATAGAGTTGCCGCCAACCGTCGCTCGTGGTGTAGGCGAGGATGGCAAGAGCTCCGAGAAGCACGAGTTTTTCGGTCAGATAGGCGAAGTTGAAATTGGAACTGTAAACGGCTTCGTCGACTTGCACGGTTTGCCAGGGGATCACCGCGTATACATAGATGAAAACCCACCAGGTGAGAAGAAGCGTAAAGTCAAGCATGCGGACGCGTTCGTCGCGCTCGTCTTCACGGAGATGAGGAAGCACGGCAAGAGCGGCGATCATGGGCACAAGATGCAGAAATAGAACGACATCGCCGAGGAAGGGGTCGGGCACGTCCTGGCGTTTGATGACTTCGAAGTAATTCCACATGCCCTGATAGGTGAGCCAGAAGAGCATGCCCATGCTCATGAGGATCCAGAAAAGACGGATGTGAGGAGTGGAGCAGCGTGAGCGTGAAATGTTGGTCAGGAAAGTGATCGTGGCGACCAGCAAAAGGCTGCCCTGGATGATGTCGCTGGCGATGGTAAGAGCAGCGCCTCGGGGCATCAGCAGCGAAGCCGCGGTCTGCGCCAGAACCAGCGCGATTAGCAGAAAAGCCCAGAGTTTAGTGCGCTTGGCCAAGGCAGGGACTCCCACACGTTATTCTAAAGTCCGATGTGGGGTTCCGGTGGTTACTATAGTAACTCCTGACGGGGACCCACCGGGAGTCGATGCCCGGCCAGGCTGGCGATGCTGACGAGCTTTAAGGAAATGGTTGGGGTTTGCGCAAGTCAGGTAAGTGGCTAATTCCGCCGTGCTCAATGAGTCCGGATCAAGATGCTCGTAGAGTTTGGCGGAGAATGTCTTTAAAATCGTTGGATGTTGACTAAGTTCTCTTCGACTTCAGATAACGAATCCAAATTAGGACCAGACTCTCTGGCGCGGCGGTAATGATAATCCCACGATATCGAGATTTATGGCGTTTTCGGGCGCCCTTAAGTGCCGGAGAAATCCGGAGCACAGAGCGCTGGCTGGCGACGGCGCGGGTGGCGCTGACGATTGCAGCCGTACTCACCATCTGGATGGAGCCGGGACGGGGATTTGCGTATTCGCGGTGGCTGTATTGGTTGCTGTACGGGTACTTGGTGAATGCGGTGGTGGTGATGGTGCTGGTGCGCTTCCGGCCGGAGTCGACAACCGCTTTTCGGCTGGTAGTGCATGCGGCAGATGTGGTGTGGCCGGTGCTGATCTCGATTTTCGCACCGGCACAGCGTGGACCTTTCTTTCTTTTCTTTGTATTCGTGATGGCGGCAGCGGCCTATCGCTGGGGGCTGTGGGAGACGGTAGGCACGGCGTTTGCGGCGGTGGCGCTCTTGTGGGCCGAAGCGCTCGCGGTGCGAGCCGGAGTGGAACCGGCGGCGGATCATTGGTTGCGCCGGATGCATCTTCCTCCCTTTGGCGTGAGAGGTGGCGAACTGGATCCGCAGCAGCTTTTCATGTTTTCGGTGTATCTGATTGTGCTGGGATTTCTGCTCGGTTATATGTCGGAGAACCAGAAGAAAGCGCGGGCAGAGCGGGCGGTGATTACGCGGGTTCTCAGCTCAACCCGGGTGGAAGAAGGATTGACCGCGACCATGCAGCACATTCTGGGCGAGGTGATGAGCATTTACGGCGCGCGCCGGGTGCTGAGCGTCTCGCAGGAAACGCACAGCTACCGGGTTTTTCTGGCCGAGGTGAATCGAGGTAGCGGGGGCGAGGTTCTGCGATGGAGGGAGGCTCCGCCGGAAAGCGAAAAAATCTATCTGCGCGAGATGCCCGCGGATGCTATTTATGCCGCCCACCGGGGCAACGGATTTCATTCCGTGCGCCTGCAGGGGGACGGAGTCCGGGTGCGGGATGGGAGCGCGGAGTTTCTGGAGGCGCTGGCGCGCATCGAGAAATTTGCCGTCATTGTTTCGGTATCTTTGGCGTTTGGCACGGATTGGTCGGGGCGAGTGTTTCTCTTTGATCCGGAGATGATGGGTGATCCGGAGGAGGAATTGCGGTTCTTGCAGGAATTTGCGCAGCAGGTAGGTCCCGCAATTTACAACGTATACCTGGTGCGGCGGTTGCGGGAGCGAGCGGGGGCAGTGGAACGGGCCCGATTCGCGCGTGAGTTGCATGATGGAGCAATCCAATCGCTCATTGCGGTGGAGATGCAGTTGGATGTGTTGCGGCGGCAATCGGGAACGCAATCCCCGGTAGTGAAAGTGGAACTTGGGCGAATTCAGAAACTTTTGCGCGAAGAGGTCCTGAAGCTGCGCGAGCTGATGCAAACCATGAAGTCTTTCGAGGTGAATGCGGACCGGTTGCTCGGGTTCATTTCGGATACGGTGGAGCGTTTCCGGCGCGAGACCGGAATTGCGGCGGAATTCGTGAGCGAACTGGAGCGTGTGGATTTGGCGCAGAAAGGGTGCCGCGAGCTGGCGCGTATTGTGCAGGAGAGTCTGGTGAATGTTCGCAAGCACAGCGGAGCGCACCATGTGTTGGTGCGGCTGGCCAACAGGGCGGGAAATTTGCAATTAACGGTGGAAGATGACGGAAAGGGGTTTGCTTTTTCCGGACGACTTTCGGACGCGGAACTGGAGTCGAACGGGAAGGGGCCGGCAGTGATCCGGGAAAGAGTACGCCTGCTGGCGGGCGAACTCGCGATAGAATCGACACCTGGGCACGGCGCACGTCTGGAAGTAAGGATACCGCCGGCAAGGAAGACGAATCATGGATAGGCTGAACATGGATAGGCTCAACGTTGACGGGCGAAACATGGATAGGCGAAACCTGGAAAGGCTCAATACCGATAAGCCAGCCGCTGATGGGTCGCAGACCGAAAAGCCAATCATGAATAAACGCATTCATGCGATTCGCATTGTGATTGCCGACGACCATCCGATTTTTCGCGACGGGCTGCGGCGCTTGCTGGAGTCCGAAGGTGATATGAAGGTGGTGGGCGAAGCCTGCGATGGGCTGGAGGCAGTAAAACTGGCGACCGAGATCAAGCCCGACATTTTGTTGCTCGATTTGGCTATGCCGCATCATACCGGTCTCGAAGCATTGCGTGACCTGAATATGCGGGCCGGTGGTGCGGGCGCGGTTCGGATCATTCTGCTGACGGCGGCGGCCGAAAAGAAACAGGTGGTGGAGGCATTGCAGTTGGGAGCGCGCGGGGTAGTGTTGAAGGATTCCGCGACCCAGTTATTGCTCAAGGCCATTCATGCGGTGATGTCCGGGGAGTATTGGGTGGGGCGCGACAGCGTTTCGAATCTGGTGCAATACCTGCGCAACCTGATGCAGACCGCGAACGAAGAGACGAAACAGAAGAAGTTTGGGCTGACACCACGGGAGCTGGAGATTGTATCGGCAGTAGTGGCCGGTTATGCCAATAAGGAAATCGCGGAATACTTCAAAATCAGCGAGGATACGGTGAAGCATCATTTGAGCAATATCTTCGACAAGCTGGGAGTTTCAACTCGGCTGGAATTGGCGCTCTTCGCCGTCAATCAGGGTCTTCCCTTGAAGACGATTGTGTAATTACCTCTTTAAGTATTTGGTGGGTATGGCTTCTTTGTTCCTCAGTTGAGGGGTCGAATCTTCGTAATGTTGGCATCGCACATAGCACCAAAGTGCCATTGCAGGTCACCGCTGTGCTATTGGGGGAAGGGTTGATTCAAGATAGTTTAACAATCACACGATGGCGAATCACTGTCTCAACAGGAAGGACAGTGTGTGTCGTCGATAGGGGGCAAGCCGTGATCAATACAATCCGTCAACTTTGGGCTGAGGAGACCGGTCAGGATGTCGCCGAGTACGCGGTGATGCTGGCAGTAATCCTGGTCATTGTGATTGGTACGGTCCGGCTGATCGGCACGAACGCCAACAACGTGTTCTCGCAGGTCCAAAGCCAAATAGCGAACTAACTCGCACGATTCAATCCCGCCCGCAAACGACAGCGGCAACCCTCGATTATTGCCAAGCTGATGGTTCCGATACTGCTCTCGCTCCAGACATTTCACCGCTTCAATTCCACGGGACTGGGCAGCGAGCAGCGCTGCGCTTGGGTATGTCGACTCTGTCAAGGCCTACCAATGCTTACGCCCGTTTGCTGGTGGGGGATTGATGCTGTGACAGTGAACTGCTAGCTCGGGCCTACTGTCCCGACGGAGTTGCCGCCGCCTTTTCTGGAACGGCTTTGTCGGGAGCGGTAGTGCTGCCGAGCCGGGTGAGGAACGGGAAGAAAGGCGTGACTTCAAAAGGCATCTTCTCGGCTGCGCTGGTAAGGGCGACGGGCTTGGTTTTGATCAGTTCGAGCTGGTTATTCCACGGGTCTACCTTGACCCGGCCTCCGAGGGGAAGCGCGGCAATCTGGTCCGGCTTCTTGGGGTCGAATTGGGGTGAGGAGGTCATCAAGGACGACATGCGGGTGGCATTGCCATTCAGAAGGCTATCGCCGAGGTGGGCGCGGATCAGATTTTTCAGCTGAGGAGCGTGCGCCTGTACCGCCTTGAGAAATAATCCGGCGTTGCCGAGTTTGTCCTTATAGGGTGAGTTGTCGAGCAATTCGATGGCTTTTTTGTCGGCAGCTTCTTCTTCGTTGCGATCGCGGGCGAAGTCCATACGCTCGAAGGTGCGGTCGTCGGGAAAGAAC
Source organism: uncultured Acidobacteriaceae bacterium (assembly GCA_963696275.1). Taxonomy (GTDB): domain Bacteria; phylum Acidobacteriota; class Terriglobia; order Terriglobales; family Acidobacteriaceae; genus Acidiflorens. Next base: position 284,935 of record CAVOJQ010000006.1, read on the forward strand.
ATGCGGTCATTGAAAGCCATCTTAGTATCGAGGTGATGGCCGAGAGCGATGTGCGCAAGTTCGTGGGTCAGAATCATGGCGAGCGCGGCTTCGTCGGGCAGCACGTCAATCATTCCGCGGCTGACGACTATGGTATGGCCGATGGTAAAGGACTCGAGCGGCGTGGTCATCAGCACCCGACACTTGATTTCGGGCTGGATATCGAGGTTGTTGGTGACCATCACGTTATTGACGACGGTCTGGAGAACCTTGTCGATTTCGCCTTCCGGCGCGAGCAAACCGATCTGCTGCAGGCGGTCGAGCACGTTGACCTCAGCCTGACGCTCCCACGCACGCTGGGCTTCGATGGGGCTTGCGTCTTGTGCTTTCTGACTTTGATCCTGGACGGACTGAGGAGCGTCAACCGTGATCTCGGTGAATTCGGAGCTGCGGCGTAGATCCTTGAGGTTATAGCCCCATAGCCGGGTTTGGGCTTTATAACGAAGGGTCTGGCCAAGATGATACTTGAAGTCGGATTCCTCGGAGTAGATCAGCGCGGGCAGCCAGATGCCGCCTGGACGCAAGTTCATGCGCCAACTGTCAAAGTGAAAGTAGTAGCTGTTGCGGCGAGCCTGGGTGTAGGTGCCATTGAAGCGGACGATGTTGTATTCCTGATCCTCAACCCAGATGCGGCCGAGGAAGCGGCCACTGGGAGCGTCTTTTTTGGGGGCAACGTCGAGAACGATGCAGCGCACTTCCCCCAGGAATTCGCGGCGGACGAAGGTGAAGTCGTAATACTTGCGCTGAAAATCTTCGTCGAGGATCACCATCTGGGCGAAACCCAAAGGCAGGAACTTCATGGCGTAAACGTTACTCAGTTTGCTGAGCATGCGTTTGCCGAGGCCGCCCGTGGTGGGCGAGATAAAAGTACGGTCATCGGCGCCGTTGCTCATATCCAGGCGGCCGAGAAAATACACGTCGCTCATGGGGACAGGAGCGTTGAGGTCCTTGTCCTCTCTGAGATTCTGAATATAGGTTTCGATCAGTGGATGGAGTTGCTTCATCTGTGCCATGAAGAAGTGTTCGCGCTCCACGGCTCGATCGACAACCTGGTCGAAGCTACCGGCGGTGGCGGCAGCCTGTTGAGCGGCAGCATCCCGGGTGGAGAGCTGGGGATCGGGCGAAACCGGCGGCGGCGAGGCGGGGACGGGCGAGGCCTGGGCGGGCGAGGCTTGAATCGGCGAAGTCTGGGCGGGCGAAGTTTGGCTAGGCGAAGTTTGGACCGGCGCGGTCTGCCCCACCACCATCGGTGCGCAACAGACCAAGAGGAGCGTAAGAAGAGCCAATGGAGAGCGCAACATTTTAGTTTGATTCATTCTACCGTAATACGTTCCGCCAGCCCGCCCCTAGGAAGCCAGTAGAAACTCAATATGCAATACTGCCTCGAAGTCGGCGGGATGTCCATCTTTTTGGGCGGGCTTGAACTGAATCTTCTCCGCCGCGCGAACCGCAGATTCATCGAGGCCATGACCGAGGCCGTGCACTACCTTTACGATACGAATCTGGCCGCTGGCAGTGAAAATAACATCGAGCAGAACTTCGCCCTCAATCTTGAGCTGGCGACCTTCATCCGTGTAAAGGGGGCGCGGTTTATAGGTGATTTCGACCGGTAAAGTCTTGACGACGGGGTCCGCGGACTTAGCCTTCGGCTGCGATGCTGCGACTACGTCGGCGTCGCCAAAGCCGCCCTGACGAACGGTGCCACGGGAGCCTGAAACCCCGGAACTGTTCCCGGTGGCGACTCCGCTGCCGAAACCTGTGCTCGCGATCACTCCACGAGCGCCATGCGAACCGCCAGTGCCGTTGCCGGAGCCAGGACCATACGGCATATCGGTGGTGCCGGACTGCGCGATGGTCACGGGATGGCTGTGGTTATCGGCCGCGGGCACGCCGTTTGGATCGCCGAAGCCGCCGGTTTGTACTTTCTGCGGCGCCGCTGCCATGGTGGGCGTCGCCGAGCTGCCGTTGGAGAAAACGTTCGTCTTGACGGGAGGCCGGGGAATCTCGGGCTTTACGTCGGGCAAAACTTCTTTTTTGGCGGCGAGCGTGACTCTTGGAGCCTGCTCTTCGGGAAGCGGGGTCTTTTTCCGTACCAGTTCCGCGGGCACGCGCATCGCTTCGGGGCGGGGCGTCACCGGCGCGATAATTTTCGGAGCCGGGAAATTCTTGACAGGTGCTGGAGTTTGCGGGACTGGTGGCGGAGTGCTGACCAGGCTAACGAAGTGATAGTCATGCACGGGCAGGACCAGAACTTCGGGATAGAGGATAGCGGTAAGCACGAAGAACATCACCACCACCGACTGCACGCCATAGCTGAGAACGAATCGACCCCAGCGAGTGCGCGGCTCGGGAAGAAGTCCAAGGGTCATTGGTGAAGACTGGGAAACCATGTCCGGCACCTCACGTTACTCACTCCTTAGCATCCGCGAAAGAAGTGGTCAATCCGACGACCGGGCTTTGCAACAACCACGGGAGAACGGCCGAAAGGCGATACTCCTGAGCTTTAGGAGTGCACGCTTACGGCCATTTTCAATGCAGGCTTTCTTTACTTAAGATGCTGCCAAGAGGCCACTTACATAAGGAAATGTTCATCCTAACAGAATCAGACGGGCAGACTGCAAAGTTTTTCCTATTTAAGGAAGGGAAAATTTTGGCAGGAAATTGAGAATATTTTGCTCGGAAGTTCGAGCGTCGGATCGCTCCCAGCCATTTGAGACTGTGATGCATATTGCCATGCCGCCGATAAGAAGCAGTATGCCGCTAGGATTCCATGAAGACGGCGATCGAGCGAGTGGAGGCGCAACAGGGAATCGAGTGATTTTTCTCGCAAGGGAGCCATTTGGTCATGGAAACTGATCACGAATACGTACAAAGGGAATTGCGTTTTCTGATCGAAGCCGGAGCCTCCGTGGAGGTGACGAAGAACGGCCGGAAAATGCGAGCAAGTACCGTGAATATGAGTGGGAGCGGAGTGCTTCTAAACTTTCAAGAACAAGTTGATCTCGCGGTGGGAGATCAGGTGATGGGCGAATTCAGAATCGTGGGACAGGGAGATGATTCGCTCCCATATTGGGCCCTGGGGAATATAGTGCGCATAGAAGAGTGCCGGGTCGCGATCATGTTCAAGGGAGGAGGTTTTTCGCCGCTGGACTCTGAAAGTGGGATGGCGAAGCCTCTGGAAATTTAACCCGATGAGCGAGTGGTTCCCGAACTGCTACTCGTCCTCTTCTTCATCAAGCTTGATGCGCAGCGACTTCAGGAACTTCAGATCCTGGTCGCTGATCTTCAGCTCAGCATTGGTACTGAGAGTCGACACCAGAGAAGTCTTGTCGGTAGTGTTTTCGCCCTGTTTGCTGACGCCGATCGTGGCTTCGAGCACGAGAAAAATGTCGTAGCCGCCTTCCTTGATGCGGGACACGACTTCGGCGATCGATTCGGAATCGGAAAGAGACTCATTGATCGCGTCTCCGAGTTCTTTCATGAGTTGCTTCAGTTGCTGATCCACGAGCCCCCCTGAAATCGGACGCCGCTGTTGGCCGACATCACAGATGGCTGTGATGTCGCCCATCGTCATTGTACCTCCGGCGGCTGCTAAAATCGACCTTTGACACCGACTGGGAGGCCGAAAGGAAGGTGACGTGGCGGGTGACGGATAGAATGATCGACGGCCAAGCCGCCAGAAACATCAAGTTGATTTTCCGCGCCGTCATCGATCTGCTGGAAAGCAGCCGAATGGGAAGGGCGGCGGTGGCCGGGGTCCGCGCGAGTTTGCATACTTTCGGGCGAGTGCTGCACCAGTTGTGGCTAGAAGTGACCGGATTTACTTTTCTGGTGATGGCCGGCGTCGGAGGGTTGGCCGGGGTGCGCGAATATGGGAAGTACGAGTCCGGACACGCGACCGGGCCGGGGCGGTTGGTGCTCGCGATTTGCTTCACGATCTCGTTTACTTGGTTTGGTGTAAGTTCGTTCTGGCGCGTAAAACGAAAAGCCAAGAGCCGCGGCCAAGACTGGCGAGACCTAAGAAAGAAGTGCAAAAGTATATGACGGAACTCAAAACGCTCGAATCCCCACCCAATCCTAAAGCGAATTCTAAAGCCAATCTGCCGGGGCAAGAGACGTCTTCGCACATCAGCGTACGCCCACTGTACTCGCCCGGAGATCTTGCGGAGTGGGACTATGACCACGAGGTGGGGTATCCGGGGCAGTTTCCCTACACGCGTGGGGTGCAGGCCACGATGTATCGGGGACGGCTCTGGACGATGCGCCAGTACGCTGGCATGGGCGACGCCGAGGAGTCGAACAAGCGCTACAAGTATCTGCTGGCGAACGGGACGACAGGACTATCGGTGGCGTTCGATTTGCCAACGCAAATCGGACTTGACTCGGACAACGCATTGGCCATCGGAGAAGTTGGCAAGGTGGGCGTGGCGATTGACTCGATTGAAGACATGCAGCGGCTGTTCGACGGCATCGATCTGACAAAAATTTCTACGTCGATGACGATCAATGCGACGGCATCGATTCTGCTGGCCTTGTATGTGGCGGTGGCGCGGCGGCAAGGGATGGATATCCGCAAGCTCTCGGGCACGGTGCAGAATGATGTGCTCAAGGAGTATATTGCGCGCGGAACGTATATTTATCCGCCGCAGCAGGCGATGCGGATTATTACGGATGTCTTTGCCTGGACCAATGAGAACGTGCCCGATTGGAATACGATCTCGATCTCGGGCTATCACATGCGGGAGGCGGGGTCGACGGCAGTGCAGGAAGTCGCCTTTACTCTAGGCGACGGCATTGCCTACGTCGAAGCAGCGATTCGGGCCGGACTGGACGTGGACAAGTTTGCGCCGCGCCTTTCCTTCTTCTTCAACGCGCACAGTAATTTTCTGGAGGAGGTAGCGAAATTCCGCGCTGCGCGTCGGATGTGGGCGAAGATCATGCGCGACCAGTTCAAGGCGAAAAATCCAAAGTCGTGGATGCTGCGTTTCCATACGCAGACGGCCGGGTCAACGCTGACGGCGCAACAACCGGAAAATAATATTGTGCGGACAGCGATTCAGGCAATGGCGGCGGTGCTGGGCGGAACGCAGTCGCTGCATACGAATTCGTTTGACGAGGCGCTGGCGTTGCCGACCGAGGCGTCGGCGCGGATCGCGCTGCGCACGCAGCAGGTCATTGCATTCGAGTCGGGCGCGCCGCAGACAGTCGACCCGCTCGCGGGATCGTATTACATTGAGTCGCTGACGAATGAGATCGAAAAACGGGCGGTCGATTATCTGGAGAAAATCGAGGCCATGGGCGGGATGCTCAAGGCCATCGAACGGGGATATGTGCAGCAGGAAATCCAGAATGCGGCCTACGAATATCAGACAGCGGTCGATGATGAGCGCGCGGTGGTAGTTGGCGTGAATCGCTTTCAGGTGGGAGAAGAAAAGTCGGTACCGATTCAACGCATCGATCCAGCGCTCGAACCGCAGCAGGTGGAGCGTCTCCGTGCCTTGCGGACGAAGCGCAACGCAGATACCTGGCGAGCCACGATGCGAGCGGTCGAAGACACGGCGCGCTCGGGAGACAATCTGATGCCGCGGATTCTGGCGGCGGTGGAGGCGAATGCCACGGTGGGGGAAATCTCAGATGCCATGCGTAAAGTGTATGGGGAATATAAGGAAGTGATGGTGATTTGAGTTTTTATGTTGTGAGGATCCAGTTTGCCTCGGCTGGAGCGTTTACCGTCCTAGTCGGGATCATCGCTCTGCTGCGATCGGTTCTCCTTTTGGCAAGAGATTTGGGACTTCCAAGCTAGCGACAAGGCGAGGGGGGAGTGGTGAGCTGATCTCTCTAGTTCGCCAGCTTGTAGTCGCAGGCGCTACGGCAAGCGTCGCAATACAAGAGGCCGTCGGTGCAAAGGTGCACGTCCAGTTGAGACTGGCACAGCACGCAGAATTTTTCGCAGGGGCAATTCGTTTCCGACTGCTCGCACTGCGCGCATACGATGCGGGTCGCGCTCGGTTTGGATGACATAATCTGAGTCTAGCTCGCAGCAAGGATTAGGGAACATAACCGAAGTCACGCGAGATGCCAGGAATTAGTTTCTCAGGATTGCCATGAGTCTTCTTGGAAGCGACGGCCTCGTGCAGCTTCGGTATACCCACGATCTCACCGCGAAAAATCAAGATGGGTTTGTCTCTGAGATCAACATCCATTTCTGCGGATTGAGAAATATGGACAAGCCTTTCGTGTTGGCATCCGGAAGATCTTGATCTGCTCGGATTGTGACGCTTCGGAATCTACCCTTGCAGAACCATGGTTGCGCTTGCTAAGGGAAGGTCTGGCGGCATAGTCCAAGGCGGTTTGTAGCCCTCACTGGGAAGAAACGGCGGTGTGTACTGCGCAGATTCTCTCGTAAACATGCCCTTCCTGTTCGCGCTGAAACTTCGTCAACGCATATCCGCATAGAATATCCAGGTCGAATGCTTTGGCCATCTCGTCCCAGAGGTGTTCAACGCGAATTGCGGCATCGGCATTACCTCGTGCCCACAAGAAAGGTGCACATTCGCCACAAGCTGCGACACGGGGACTCTTTCCTAGCGCCGCTTTAGCGGCTCCCGCTACGAGATCGCTCGCGATTTTCCGGAATCGAACAGAGTCGGGCAGGTCATCGACCATGAAGGTGGAAAGCGTGTCCGCCACATCCAACGGAATATAGCGGCCTTGCTCGATAGAGGCACCGATATTCAAACCTTGTGCCTGCAATCTCTGAAAAAGACTGCTCCGGTGCGACTCGGTTGCGACCACAACGACCGCACTTCCCGCTCTCAGAGCGCCAGCGATAAAACGAGTGAAGCCAACCAGAAAAGATTCATCATCAGAAAAGAATTGAACCTTGTGGCTGCGAGCCCCCTCCCCGTTCCCGATAGCAGCGACGGGAGAGTCTGCTGGCGTGAGAGATCTGCGACGCAGTGTGTCAGTCGGGGCGGAGAAACCATGACCAGACAATCCCCTGCTAACAAATGGCCTGCCCGTCCGAAGGGCTGCCAAAGCAAGCGAGAGGTCGGTCGCTACCCTTGTTTTCACGACGTAGCCCAGTGCCCCTATGCTTAAAGCTTCTTGCACAACATCAGCCGAAGACTCCTGGGTCACAAAAATGATCTTGGATTTCGGGGAAAGACTTCGAATCTGTCGAGCGACGGCGAGCCCATCCAAGTTTGGGAGTCTAATATCGAGGAGGACCAAATCGGGTTTCAGTTCTCGTGCTTTCTGAACCGCCTGATCTCCATCAGACACTTCACCGATAATCTGTAAATCTTGCTCTTTTTTCAGTGTCGCACAGAGGAACCGACGGAAGGGAGCAAAATCCTCTACCACGAGGACGCGGACGGATTTTCTGCTGTCGTGAAAACATGCCAAGGTGGCCACTTCTAGTTACCCCACAGTAAAGAGGAGATGACCCGCATTGTGTTAAATCATTTTAATTGATGCCGGAATTTGTTGGTACGCTAGCGTCCTGTCCAAATTCTGAGCCAGAAGAAATAGCCTGTCCCAGTATGCGGCGCCCGTGACAGCCCCTTACCCAGGAAATTGATGATTTCAGACGTAGATTCGATCTGAGCCTTCGTGAATAGCTCCTGTGTGCTAAAGACTGCTCTGATTGGCCATGCAAGGGACCTTAGCCGAGCCGATCAGTTGTCGAAGGAGCGTCCTGCCCAAAAAAGTGCAAATGGGGTGGGCGAGGGTTGGGCGGAAGGCTCCGATCGGGGTCCGGCAGAAGCTCTGGCGGCGCAGGGAAATCCGCACCACAATGAACATTGATGGTGATGTGCGGAGATGTGTTCGGCAAACGGCTAAGATCGCGGGACTTGCCTTGCAGACGGACTGAACGGCAGGCGTCGGGCTTGTAAATTACTGAAAGAATGGCTCCTCAGGTAGGACTCGAACCTACAACCCTCCGGTTAACAGCCGGATGCTCTGCCATTGAGCTACTGAGGAGTGATAGCACGCTCACTGTGCTGGGATTATCCAAAGAAATCATATCAGAGGGCAGATCTGATTGGAAACTCTTGTGTCCGCGATGGCGTTGGGGCTCCCCATGCGAACTGAACGGGTACGCGTCTGCTAACCTAGTATTCGGTTTCTCGTCAATCCTTCAATCCTTCTTTCGTCCATAACAGGAGTGAGGTGGTCATGCAGGGAGGTTCGCGTTTGGTGACTCTTTTTCTAATGCTGCTTGTCGGTGTTTTTGGCCTGATTCTTGCCAAGGATTCTCGCGCCGAAGAATCCGGTTCTTCCGCTTCTGCAGGTGTTTCAGGTCCTCCCAAGGCGAAGGTTGAACCGGTCGAGGAAACTGTCCAGGGGCACAAGATTGTCGACCCTTACCGCTATCTGGAAAATCCGGATGATCCTGAAACCAGGATTTATGTGGAGCGAGAGCTGAACTACACGCGGGCTATTCTCGGTCCGCTGCCAGGGCGCGACAAGATCAATGCGCGGTTGTCACAGCTACTGGAAATTGGAAGCGTGGGCGCTCCGCAGATGGGGGGTCCTTATTACTTTTATACGCGGCGCGCGGGTATGGAAAATCAGCCCATTCTTTATGTGCGGGAAGGCCTGAACGGCGAAGATCGTGCGCTGCTCGACGTCAACAAACTCGCGACCGACGGGACCGTTGCTCTGGACTGGTGGTATGCGTCGGAAGACGGCAAGTATGTTGCTTATGGGACGTCGCCCAGCGGGTCTGAGATCAGCACGCTGCGAGTGATTGAAACTTCGAGCGGCAAGCTTTTGCCGGACGCGATTGAGCGGACACGGGCTGCGAGTGTGGCGTGGAAACGCGACGATTCCGGATTTTTCTATACGCGCTATCCGAAGAAGGGCGACGTTCCTGAGGGGCAAGAGGTTTACTACCGGCACGTGTTCTATCACACGCTGGGCACCGATGCGGCTAAAGACCCGCTGATTTTCGGCGAGGGGCGCGATCCGGAGTGGTGGCCGAGTGTCAGCCTTTCCGAAGATGGGCGCTGGTTGCTGATCAACGAGGAACATGGGTGGACGAAAACGGAGATGTTCTTGCAGGATCTGAATTCGAAGAACCCTCCGGTTGCAATCACGACGGGCAAGGATTTCCTGTACGGCGCGGACTTTTTTGAGGGCAAACTCTATGTCACCACGAATGAAGATGCCCCTCGCTATCACGTTTATGTGGTGGATGCGGCTAGCCCCAAGCGGGAGAACTGGAAGGAGATCATTCCGCAAACCGAGGCCGTGCTGCAGGGCGTCAGCGTCACCGGCGGAAAGCTGCTGGCGCAGTATGAGCACAATGCGACTTCCGAATTGAAGTTGTTCGGGCTGGAGGGAAAGAAGTTCGCCGATATTCCGTTGCCGGCGCTGGGCAGTGTTTTCGCCGCGTCGGGCCGTTATGATCGCAACGAAATCTTTTTTGGTTTCCAGTCTTTTACCGTGCCTTCATCGATTTATCGTGTCGATTTGAGCCACGTGAAGAGTACGCTCTGGGCCAAGGTTGAAGCGCCTTCCATTGATCCTGCTGCCTATGATGTGCAGCAGGTTTGGTTTGCGTCGAAGGATGGGACAAAGATTCCGATGTTTGTGGTCGGCAAAAAAGGACTTGAGAAAAACGGGAAGAATCCGACGCTGCTGACCGGGTACGGCGGTTTTAACGTCTCCATGACGCCGAGTTTCAATCGGAGTATGTATTTGTGGATGGAGCATGGCGGAGTTTACGCGGTCGCCAATCTGCGCGGCGGCGCCGAGTTCGGGGAAGAGTGGCATCGCGCCGGCATGCTGGACAAAAAGCAGAACGTGTTCGACGACTTCATTGCCGCAGGCGAATACCTCGTCGCGCAGAAATACACGGACCGCGATCATCTGGCCATCTATGGCGGATCGAATGGGGGGCTGCTGATGGGGGCGATGATTACGCAGCGTCCGGATCTATTTCGCGCTGTGGTGTGCGCGGTGCCGTTGCTAGACATGCTGCGGTATCAGAATTTTCAGATCGCGAAACTCTGGATCCCGGAATATGGCTCATCTGAGGATGCCAGGCAGTTCAACTGGCTGTATGCGTACTCACCCTACCACCATGTCAAGGCGGGACAGGAATATCCTGCCGTCCTGTTTATGACGGGTGATACGGATACGCGTGTCGATCCGATGCATGCGAAAAAAATGGCAGCGCTGATGCAAGCAGAAGCGAAGAATGGCGACAGCAAGGAGAAGCCGATCTTGCTGCGCATTGAAACTAAAGCGGGGCATGGGCAGGGCAAGCCGGTTGCCAAGCAGATCGAAGAGAGTACGGATATGTATTCGTTCCTGTTCTGGCAATTGGGAGTGAAACCGTGAGGGAGTGGATGCACGTCCCCAGTCGGATCGGCAAGGTCGTGCTGGTTTCCGGCTGGAGTCGAAATCACTGGGCTCTCCCTTGCGCTTGTGGTTAAATGACGAAGATGCCTATGGAGCAGAAAATTCGCGTCCTGGTTGCGAAACCCGGGCTGGATGGACATGATCGCGGTGCGAAGGTAATTGCCCGCGCGCTTCGCGATGCCGGGATGGAGGTTATCTACACGGGCCTGCGCCAGACTCCCGAGATGGTGGTGAATGCCTCGCTTCAGGAAGACGTACAGGTGATTGGACTCTCGATTCTTTCGGGTGCGCATAATGCGATTGTTCCGCGAGTAATGGACCTGCTGAAGCAAAATAAGATGGACGACGTGCTGGTGCTGGTCGGAGGGATTATTCCGGATCAGGATATCGAGGGCCTCAAGAAAATCGGCGTGGCAGGGATTTTTCAGCCGGGAACGCCGATGGACGGTATCGTGAAATTCATCCGCGAGCACGTGAAGCCGCGTGGCGTGGAGGCGGTGTAAGGCGTGAAAGCAGGTTCTTCTCTTCGCTCAGGATGGCAAATTTCGTTTGGCGTTTTGCCGAGTCGAACCCCACGGTGACGTACGTATTCTCCGCATGCAATCGTCGGACGGTACCCATCGTCTGACACGCGAGTGCGTCGGTGCGTTGACGGCTGCCATCGCTGAACTGAGGCAGCAACCTCTACCGCTTATCATTACTGGCAACCGACGATTTTTTTCTGTCGGAGCCGACCTCAATGAGATCGCGATGCTGACGGGGCCGGAAGCCTATGAGTTTTCGGCGATGGGACAAACGCTCATGAGTGCGGTTGCCAGCCATCCGGCAACGGCGATCGCCGCGATTGAGGGCCACTGCATGGGTGGGGGGCTGGATCTGGCGCTGGCTTGCCATCGCAGGATTGCCGCTCCCGGAGCGATCTTCGGGCATCGCGGCGCGGCGCTCGGCCTGATGACTGGATGGGGAGGAACGCAACGTTTGCCTCGGCTGGTGGGGAAGGGGAGGGCGCTGGAACTTTTTATCGCAGCAGAAAGGGTTTCTTCTGCGCGAGCGCTTGATGTCGGATTGATTGATGGAATCGCAGACGATCCGGTGGCAGAGGCGATGCGCCAACTTTTGGGCGCGTGCAACTAGGAGGGCGCCAGACGCGGCGAGCCGCGTCTCTACCGGGCGGCCTTTACTCGTGATCCAAGCAACGGCTCTGCAGCGCGGCCCGCTGATATAGTAAATTCGAAGCCAGTTCCCATGCGCGAACGTATCGAGTCCACAGCAAACACGATCAACAACGTCCTGCCGACCAAGATTGACCCGACCTCTCTCCGTTTCGAATCCAACATGCGCACGCTCGCCGAGCTGGTAGCGCAGATTCGCAATGAAGAAGAAAAAATCAGGGAGGGCGGAGGGGCGAAGGCAATTGAAAGCCAGCATGCGAAATCGCGACTCACCGCACGCGAGCGTATCAACCTGCTCGCTGATTCCGGCTCATTTTTCGAGCTCGGGCTTTATGCAGCGAACAAAATGTACGAGGAATGGGGCGGCGCTCCGTCGGCCGGGGTGATCACGGGACTCGCCCGCGTGCATACCCGCATGGTCATGCTCATCGTGAACGATGCCACGGTGAAGGCGGGCGCGTTCTTTCCGATGACCACGAAGAAAGTGATCCGGGCGCAGAATATCGCCATCGAAAACCGGATTCCGACAATTTATCTAGTCGACTCGGCCGGAGTTTTTCTGCCTTTACAAGAAGACGTCTTTCCCGACACTGACGATTTTGGGCGCGTGTTCCGCAACAATGCGGTGATGTCGGCGATGGGCATTCCGCAGATCGCAGCGATCATGGGGATGTGCGTGGCGGGTGGCGGATATCTACCGGTGATGTGCGACAACGTTCTCATGACCGACGGCAGCGGGCTTTTTCTTGCCGGGCCGGCGCTGGTGCAGGCGGCGATTGGGCAAAAAGTTTCCGCAGAGGAATTGGGCGGTGCTGCGATGCACTCCGCGATCAGTGGGACGGTAGACTTTCGGGAGCCCAATGACGAAGCCTGTCTGGGACGGATTCGTTCACTCATTGAAAAGTGGGGATACCGTCGGCAATCGCTTTGGGATCGCAAACAGCCGGTGGATCCGGCAATGCCGGCGGAAGAGATTTATGGTTCTTATGATGCCTCGGCGGCGCGTCCGTATGACATGAAAGAAATTCTGGCACGGATCGTGGACGAAAGCCGGTTCGATGAATACAAGCCGGAGTATGGCAAGACGCTGATCTGTGGCTATGGGCGGATTGGAGGCTTCGCTGTCGGCATTGTGGCGAACCAGAAACTGCACGCGCAACAGACCGACCATGAAGGCCACAAGAGAGTCGAATTTGGCGGGGTGATTTATACGGAGTCCGCCGAAAAGGCGGCGCGCTTCATCATGGACTGCAACCAGAATTTAATTCCGCTGGTCTTTTTCCACGACGTCAACGGCTTCATGGTGGGTCGCGATGCGGAGTGGAGCGGCATTATCAAGGCGGGGGCGAAGATGGTGAATGCGGTGTCGAACTCGGTTGTGCCAAAGATCACGGTGATCGTCGGCGGTTCGTTTGGCGCGGGACACTATGCCATGTGCGGGAAAGCCTATGATCCGCGATTTGTTTTTGCCTGGCCGACGGCGAAATATGCGGTGATGAGCGGGGATGCAGCGGCCGGCACGCTGGTGGAAATCAAAGTGAAGCAACTGGAACGTAGCGGCAAGAAGTTGAGTGACGAAGAGAGAAAAGAGCTCTTCGATTCCACGAAAAAGACCTACGACGAGCAAACCGATCCGCGCTATGGGGCTGCGCGCTTGTGGATTGACAAGATTATTGATCCGGTAGAGACGCGGCAGGCGATCACGCAGGCGCTTGAGGCGGCGTCGCTGAATCCGGTGGTAGCCGAGTTTAAGGTTGGGGTGCTGCAAACATAAAGGATCGCATGATCTCAACTTGTGTTGCGCGACGATCCGACCTTCCGATGAACCGATTTTGAGATGCTGATGAGCGAAACTGTCAAGTTGATCGAGTGTCCCCGCGATGCCTGGCAAGGCCTCCAAGGGCAGATACCTGCGGAGTTGAAGAGGAATTATCTGCAGGCGCTGATCAGTGCTGGATTCAAACATATTGATGCGGTCAGCTTCGTTTCTGCGAATGCGGTTCCACAGATGGCCGACTCGGAAGAGGTGCTTAAGGAACTCGATCCGCAGGATGATGTGGAGATCATCGGTATTGTGGTCAATGAAAAGGGCGCGCAGCGGGCGATTACGACGGGCGCGGTGCGTACGCTGGGATTTCCGTATTCGATTTCGCCGACGTTTCTGCAGAACAATCAACGGCAGACGCTTGAGGATGCCATCGAGGAATTGGAAAAGATCGAGAAGAAAGCCGACGAGGCGGGGCTCGATACGGTTGTGTACGTCTCGATGGCGTTCGGCAACCCTTATGTCGACGACTGGAGTATCGAGGAGGTTGTCGAGGCGGTGGCGCTGCTCGAACTGCAGGAAATTCGCACGATTTCGCTCGCGGATACGGTTGGCATAGCCCCGCCGGAAACGATTCGCGAGGTTGTTGCCGCGGTGATCGAGAAGTATGGTTATCTGGAAATTGGCGTTCACCTGCACAGCCGTCCTGATCAGGCTGCCGCGAAAATTGTTGCGGCTTATGACGCGGGCTGCCGGCGTTTCGATTCCGCCATCGGAGGCTTGGGTGGATGTCCTTTTGCGCAGGATGAATTAGTGGGAAATATTGCAACGGAGACGGTGATTGAAACTTTGCGTGGCCGGGGTGCGCAATTACCGCCATTGAAATCGCTGGACGCGTTGGTGCGGGCAACGGCGGAGATTGGCGCGAGGTACAAGAACTCCAGCAGCGAGTCGCTATCATGAACTACAAGACGCTCGACCTCGCCTTCGACTCCGGTATCGCCATTCTGACGCTGAACCGTCCAGAGAAACGCAACGCGGTGAGCTATGAACTGATTGACGATCTGATCGGGGCTTTAGAGGTAGTTCGATCTTCTTCGGTTCGTATTCTGATCTTGACGGGAGCCGGGAGGGCATTCTGTTCCGGCATGGATCTGGAGAACCTCAGATCGCTGATCGGGCGCAGTCCTGAGCAGAATCTTGAAGACTCTCGAACCATGGTAAAGCTGTTTCGTTCGCTGTATGAATTTCCCAAGCCAACGATCGCCGCCGTAAATGGCGCGGCCATAGCGGGTGGGACAGGCCTCGCCTTTCTGTGCGATTTCACGCTGGCCGTGCCGGAGGCCAAGTTTGGTTACACAGAGGTGCGAATCGGATTCGTGCCCGCTATCGTATCGACGTTCCTGCTGCGTCAGGTCGGAGAAAAGATTGCTCGCGATCTGTTGCTTACGGGGCGCATTTTTGACGCGGGAGAAGCACTGGAGTTGGGCCTGATCAACGAGATCGTTCCGGCCGAGAAATTAATGGATCGCGCCCGCGAACTGGCCGGGCAGTTGGCGGAGAACGGTCCGATGTCGCTTTTCTTGACCAAGCGGTTGCTGACGGAACATGCCCGCGCGGAACTTGATGCGCAGATTGAGGCGGCAATCCAAGAGAATGCCGGCATCCGGCAGAGTGCAGATTTTCGGGAAGGGATTGCGTCATTTCTGGAAAAGCGCAAACCGCAATGGACGGGACGCTGAAGTAAGAATCGATAGAGTGGATAAGAGACGACCTTGAGATGGCAGTGACGATGAACGATACTCGCATCCGCGTTCGTTACGCGGAGACCGATCAAATGGGCGTGGTCTATCATGCCAATCATTTCATCTGGTTTGAAGTGGGACGGGTGGAACTGCTGCGCCAGTTCGGATTCAGCTATAAGGATATGGAGCGGGAAGACGACTGCTGTATTGCGGTCGTCGATGCACGTTGCCGCTACCGAGCGCCGGTGCACTATGATGACGAGATCATCGTGCGCACGTTTCTGAAACATGTGCGGGCAAAAGTGCTGCACTTCGGATACGAATTGCGAAAAGCGGAGACGGGCGAACTATTGGCGGACGGCGAGACGATGCACGTCGTTGCCGATTCAACAATGAAATCAAGGGCGCTGCCGGAGAAGTACATGCGCGCCTTCCGCACCGCAGTTGGGAAATAGGGGAAGGGATTTCCGATGCCAGAGTTTCTCTACAAGCTACAACTGGTGCGTGGAGACATGCTTCGCACGGGACCGACGGCATTGGAGGCGGCGGTCGTAGCCGAACACTTCGCGTATCTTCAGGACCTCAACGCGCAAGGTGTGATCATTTTCGTGGGACGGACGCTGAATACCGATGAAACTACCATGGGTCTTGCCGTTTTCCGCGCGGAGTCGGAAGATGACGCCCGCCAGATCATGAACCGAGATCCGGCGGTGCAGAAGGGCGTGATGACGCCAACACTGTATCCGTTCAAGGTAGTTTTACAGGGAAGGTAAATTTCGAAAACAGGGAAGCGCTCTTGGAAGCTTTGCACATCAATGGAAGCGATCTGACTCTGGAAGCGGTGCGCGAAGTCGCGTCGCGGAGGCAGCCTGTTTTGCTCGCTCCGGACGCTCGTGAGGGCGTTCGTCGTGCCCGAGCCGTTGTCGACGCGATAGTCGCCGATAACAAAATTTCTTATGCGATCACAACTGGCGTGGGCAAGCTCAGCGACGTGCACATTGTCGGCGACCAGGTGCGCGAATTACAGGTCAATCTCGTCCGGTCGCACTCGGTGGGAGTGGGAGAGCCGCTAACAATCCCGGAAACGCGCGCCATGATGCTTCTGCGCGCCAACTCCTTAGCGAAGGGCAACTCGGGCATACGGGCGATCACTATCGACACAATCTGCGAGATGCTCAATCGGGGGGTGACGCCGATGGTTCCTTCGCAGGGGAGCGTGGGCGCGAGCGGCGACCTGGCGCCGCTGGCACACCTGGCGCTGGCCTTGATCGGCGAGGGCGAATGTGTGGACGAAAAGGGCGCTCGCCTGGCGAGCGCCGAGGCGTTGAAGCGAGGGCAGATTAAACCGCTGGTGCTGGAAGCGAAGGAGGCCGTGTCGCTGATTAACGGCACGCAGGCCATGCTCGCCGTCGGGACCCTGATGCTCCTGGCCGCGGAGACGCTGGTCGACACGGCGGATGTGATCGGGGCGATGGCGTGCGATGCACTGAAAGGAACGAACGTGGCGTTCGACGAGCGGATCCAGAAGGCCCGCCCGCACGCCGGACAAACCAAGACTGCAGCCAACCTGCGACGTCTGCTCGAACAAAGCGAGATCCGTGTATCGCATCGCGACTGTGGCCGGGTGCAAGATGCTTATTCGTTGCGCTGCATTCCGCAGGTACATGGCGCGGTGCGCGACACGATCGCTCATTGCCGCCGCATCTTTGAAACGGAGACGAACTCAGCCGTCGATAACCCGCTGGTGTTCGTGACAAATCCGAAGGCGATAGACGGGGAAGGCGATGTGATCTCAGGAGGGAACTTTCATGGCGAGCCGCTGGCGTTCGCGCTTGATTTTCTGGCGATTGCTTTAAGCGCGCTGGCGGGTATCAGCGAGCGGCGGCTGGAGCGGATGGTCAATCCCGCGCTCAGTGAGGGGCTGCCGCCGTTTCTTGCTCCGGGAGCAGGAATGAACTCGGGATTCATGATGCCGCAGGTGACGGCGGCCGCGCTCGTGAGTGAGAACAAAGTGCTGGCACATCCTGCGTCGGTCGACTCGATCACCACCTCGGGAAATAAAGAGGATTTTGTCTCGATGGGCATGACGGCGGCGAACAAACTTAAGAAAGTAGTGGAGAATACGCGCCATGCGCTGGCCATCGAAGCGATGGCGGCAGCGCAGGCGCTGGACTTTCTCGCGCCGCTCAAGTCTTCGAAGCCATTGCAGGAGGCGCACGCAGCGATCCGAACGGTATGCGCGACGATGGACAAAGACCGCGTTATGTATCGGGATTTCGCCCGCATTGCAGAATTGATTGCCAGCGGGAAACTCGCGCACATTGTGCGATAGAGTCTGCCAAAGGACTTATTGTTGCCTTCAACCAACCCAGCCCCGCGAGTGCAATCTTTTGCAAGTCCAATGAAGGATTCGTCGACTTGCGTTAGAGCACACGAATCTCTATTTACACCCGGCTGCGGGATGCATTAAACTCGGCGGGCTTTCGCGTTCCTCCCGCGAACAGAAAGTCGATTACAGTAGTCGCATAGCCGAGGGTCAGAAGATGCCACGATTTCGTCAAGGGGATTGCCGCGCCGGCAGAGCTCCTGTAGCCACAGTTCTTATTTTCTTCATCGGTATGAGCGCGGGGTTGGCTGCGGGCCAGACGTCGGTCACGACCTATCACTACGATAACTACCGTACGGGCTGGAATCGGAATGAACTGGTGCTGACTCCTGCCAACGTGGGAAAGACGACGTTTGGTCTGCTACAGAGCGTACCGCTCGACGACCAGGTGGACGCACAGCCGCTGGTGGTGCCGGAGGTGCTGATCACGGCGGGAAATTATCAGGGCGCGCACGATGTGGTTTATGTGGTGACGGAAAACAACTCCGTGTACGCCATTGACGTGCATAGCGGGACAGTGCTGCTGAGTCCGAATTTTGGTGCGCCGGTGGTGTATCCATTAGGATGCGGCAACAACGGACCGAATGTGGGAATCACGTCGACGCCGGTGATCGACTCGAGCAGCAACACGTTGTACGTGATGATTTACAACCAGACTCAGAGTGGTCCGGCCTATAGCCTGCACGCGCTGGATCTGGGAAGTTTGACCGACAAGGTGATGCCTCAGGTGGTGACGGCGTCGCACACGCTGACTGATGGAACAACTTTCACATTCAACGCGACGTACCAACGTCAGCGTCCGGCGCTGTTGCTGGCTAACGGCAGCATTTATGCAGGGTTCGGTAGTTTTTGCGACTTTGCAGCGAATCTTTCGCGAGGCTGGCTCCTGGGCTGGACGGCGGGAACGCTGGCGCCATTCCCGTCGAACCAGCTCAACGACCAGCAGGCGACGAACCCGGGTAATTTTTTTCTGTCCTCGATCTGGATGTCAGGCTATGGACCGGCGACCGATGATGCGGGTAACGTCCTGTTCGTGACCGGGAATTCGGATCCTGATACTTACGACGGGGTCACCAACATTCAGGAGAGCGTGGTCAAGATGTCGCCTACGCTAACCACGGTGCTTGACGTGTTTACTCCCTCTAACCAGGTGAGCCTGGATGACGGGGATGTGGATTTCGGCTCGGGTGGAGTGCTGGTGCTGCCCGATCAGCCGGGATCGACGCCGCATCTGGCGGTGGCAGCGGGCAAGTATGGAACGATGTATATGATGAATGAAGACCATCTAGGCGGTTACTCGCCGACGAAGAATAATGTGCTGGGCAGTTACGCGGTGGGCGGTTGCTGGTGTGGCCAGTCGTATTATGTGGATCCAACGGACGGAACTGGGCGAGTGGTGAGCAGCGGTGGCACGTCTGTAGAAGTATGGAGGGTGCAGACATCGCCGAAGGTATCGTTAAAGAAACTTTCGACGTCCCCATCGAATGGAGGGGCGCAAGATCCGGGGTTTTTCACCACAATTTCATCGAACGGCACTGCCAATCCGATCATTTGGTCGTTATCGCGCCCGCCGTACAAGAACATTTATCTGTACGCCTACAATCCGGACACGGGCAAGAGCGGAACCGCTATCAAGCAGTTGTTTGAAGCGGCAGCGGGTACGTGGCCAAACCTCGGCGGCAATGCGAACCTGATTCCGGTAGTGGCGAACGGTCAGGTATTCGTTGCCACTTACAAGCAATTGCAGATTTTTGGATTGACCGGGGCGAAGGTGACGAAGACGACAAAGCAGTGAGGTACGCTGGTGAGTTGTCAGGCGGACTTTGCCGCGGACCCATCCAGTCCGAGTTCGGCGGCGATTGACTTCATGGCTTCGATGCAGAAGGCGATGTGCGTTTCGAGATCCACGCCCAGGTCGGCCGCGCCTTGGATGATGTCTTCGCGGTGAACGCTGCGGGCGAAGGCTTTGTCTTTCATTTTTCTTCGAACGGATGAGGTTTCGACTTCGGCGAGCGATTTTCCGGGCTTGACTAAAGCACAAGCGGTGATAAAGCCGGCCAGTTCGTCGCAGGCGAACAGAGTTTTTTCCAGCGGAGAGAGGCGCGCTACTCCGGTGTATTCGGCATGCGAGAGAATGGCGCGGCGAATCTCTTCGGAATAGCCGCGTTCCTTCAAAATCTCGGAACCTTTATAAGGGTGGTCTTCGAGACTGGGATATTTATCGTAGTCGAAGTCGTGAAGCAGGCCGACGGTGCCCCAGAGATCTTCGTCGGCTCCGGATTGGCGGGCATAGGCGCGCATGCACGCTTCGACGGCGAGCGCATGTTTCCGAAGACTTTCTGATTGAGTGAACTCAGTTAGTAAACACCAGGCAGCATCGCGCTGATTCATGATTTTCCGCCGTTTCTTGCTGGTTCCCGCGGTTCCGGTTCCTTGAGACTGAGTAACGGCTCTGTTCTCCGCACTTTTGTCTTGACTTTCACAGGCTCAATCCAGCAGATTACGCACTAGTTGGCTTTGAGAGTAGCCCCGCTCTGGCACTCGCAAAACCTGAATGGCCACTACATTAGCCCCCGTGGACTCACGGGAAGTTGTACGATGCGACCGTTGTTTCTTGGTGCAATTCCGCACATCCAATAGTCTCTGCCGCCGTTGCCATCTGTCGCTGGATGAGACAGAGGCCGAGATCGCAGCGATGACTCCGGCGCCAGAAGTGATGCCGGTCAACATTCATTCTACCGGACGCGGACATCTGAAATTGGCGCACTCGATTCGATCGTTGCGGCTGCGCAATGGCTTGAGTCAGCGGCAGCTGGCGCTGCGCATGTCTGTGCCCCGGACGTACGTATCGAAGATCGAGAACGAGAAAGCGACGCCGACGCTGTCTTCTCTTGAACGCCTGGCGCGAGCACTTGAGGTGAGCGTGCCTGATCTGCTCTCTGGCGGAGAACGAAACCGGCAAGAGGAGGTGCGCGAGTTGATGGAGGATCAATTTGTGGCTGAGGTGATGCCGTTCCTCTCGCAGTTGAACGGAATGCAAATGTCGAGCATTCTGGCGCAAGTGAGAGATTTGACGGTACGGCCCAGACGGAGCGCTTAATGGAGACTATCCACCTCTGAGAAACACGTCGCATCGTGGAGGTGCGCGGTATCAGGGGTTGGACGGAGTCAAATTCTGGATTTAGGTTTTATCCGGGCACACACCAACTGGACAGCCGGGGCTTTCGAGTCCCGGTTTTTTTTGCGCTCGACAGGCGAAGTTTAATCCGGAATATGCAGAGCATTGCACAAGTGAGGCGGTGCCTGCGCAACAGTTTGCATCTTATCCCTACATTTCTTGAGAATCCGCTGGTTTCTTCTTGACCCCCGCAGTCGAACAAGCTAACCTCCCGGCATTGCGTGAAGAGCCAGGAAAAGGCAATCCCCCGGCTGGATCTCTGGCGAAAAGGAAAACACCGATGAAACTTTCTCAGATTTGTGCGTTAGCGTTCTTGATGGTATTGGGGTCGGTGATGGCGTTCGCTGACGGTATTGGCGATCCGAAAGTTATCATTCACGGGGCCGGCACTACCAACCCGAATTGCGCGGATCGCTCGTGCGTAGATGTTGGCTTGAATTTCAAGTTCACCGTACCTGAGAGTGGATCGGGTACACTTTTCTTCACCAACACGAGCGGACAGAATTGGAATTCGCTGGCGCTGATCGAAAAGGGGGTGCCAGCAGCCGACATCAAATGTCATTCGGATCTGTTTCACAGCTGCACTACTGAAACCCTGAAAAATGGTTCCGTGGAGATTTTCCTTACCACAGGGAACGGCGAGTGGCCGAATCACGGGATTCAGAACGGGCAGAGCTTTGAAATCACCTTCTCTTGTGTGCAGAAGAGCTGCTGGCCGGGAGGGCTGACGGTTGGTGGGCACGCGAACGGTGCGACGGTGCCAGAGCCAGGTACGATTGCCCTGATGGTTACTGGAGTTGGCGCGTTGGTGTCGCGTCGGAAGATGTGGAAGAATCGCTGGAACTGCTAGTGGTTCTTTTTGGTGAATTGATTCACGAGTTGTGAAAATTGCGGCAGGGCCTGGAGCTTCTGAAGTTCGGGGTCGTTCCAGGCTTCCTGCGCAGGATAACCCTTCTCCAAGGCAAGCCGCAGCGGTTTCAACGCTTCCGCCGGTTGACTGATCATGGTCTTCACCAAGGCATCCGAATAAATCAAATACACGTCGTCGGGGCTGATGGCACGGGCTTGATTGATATATTGCAGAGCGTTCGTGGCGTCACCCTTCTTGGCGTAGAGAAGCCCAAGGTCGCCCATGATACTGGCGGACCGTGGGTTGACCTGAAGCTCCTGAAACGCAAGGGCGATGGCTTTACCGTAGGCGGCGGCGGCTTGGTCGGAATGGCCCGACCAGCGGTAGGCGTCACCGAGATTGCCCTGGATTTGTTCATCGTTCGGAGTCATTTCCACTGCTTTTTCGTACATCTTCGTGGCTTGATCGTAGTTCTTCAGGAAAAAATAAGCCGTGCCTAGATTGGAATAAGTAGCCGCGTCAGGAGCGACGGCGAGAGCCTTTTGATATTGCGGAATGGCCTCGCCCCACTTGCCCTCCCGTAGATAGACGGAACCGAGCCCTTCGTAACCGAGAGAGTTGTCGGGGGCAATGTCGATTACTTTCTGGAACTCCGGAAGGGCCTTAGCGTTGTCGCCCAGTCTCAGATAGGCGTTGCCGAGGGCGGTGTGGTTGGTCGAATAATAGGGGTTAACGGCGACCGCTTTCTGGTAGGAGGCGATGGCATCGTCGCTCTGACCGTTGCGGGCATAAGCCTCACCGAGAGTTCGATAAGCCTCATCTGAATTGGGCGCCAGTTCGAGTGCGCGCGTGAGTTCGGACACCGCCTGGGTATTTTTCCCAGTAGCGGAGTAGACACTGCCCAGCGAGAGATGAACTTCGGGCAGATTGTTGGAAAGGTGTTCGGCCTGTTGCGCGGCCAGCGTGGCCTTTTGCGCCCACATGCTCTCCTTGTTCTCGCCGTACATGCGCAGGCTGGAATCGGCCAGACCGGTGTAGGCAAGAGCGAAGTTAGGATCCTTCTCAATGGCTTGCTCGAACAATCCAACGGCCTGTTTATAGGCCTCTTGGTTGTTGCCATTACGCAGAACGTTGCGGCCTTGCAGATAAAGGTCGTAAGCTTTGACGTTTTCGGTGGGGTGGGCGCCGACGCGGGCTTGCTCCTCGTTGGTGGGCTTCAGTTCCAAGGCGGTTGCGAGCGTGCCGTAGATTTGGTCTTCAAGGGTCAGGAGATCGCCGGGCGCACCAGGAAATTCCTGGCTCCACAGACGGCGTCCGGAGGCGGCGTCGTCGAGGCTGAGGGTAACGCGAAGGTGGTCACTATTGCCTTGCACGCTACCCTGCAGGACAAGATTGACGCCAAGTGCGCGGGCTAGCTTGTTCAGGGGAAGATCTTTGGCCGCCACTTTCTCGACGGCATCGGCGGATGCCAGGTGAATTTCCTTGAGTTGAAAAAGCTTGGCGGCCAGGGCTTCCTGGATGCCATCGGCAACGTAGCCGAGGGCCTTTTGATCTCCAATCTGTTTCAGGGGCAGGATGGCCACATATTTGCCTTGTTTGAGAGAGGGAATGCCTTGCGTGATCGCACCCGACGGTGCCATCGAGTGATTCAGTAGCGTGCGACCGGCAAAAGTGGCCAACACGATGACAAGAACCGCGCCCGAGATCCACATCCAGCTCTTGCCCGGCAAATCGAGGCTGAAGCGGGAACGGTGGACGATGGGGTGGGGAATCATCTGCGAAAGCGCTTCTACGCTGACGTTGGGGTTGGCTTCCCAGGTGGTCAATTGTTGCAAGAGTTCGACGGCGGTGTGATAGCGATTGTCAGGCTCGCGCTCGAGGCAGCGGCTAACGATGGCGCTCAGGGACTTCGGAACCGAAGCATCGACGTCGGAGGCCGATTGCGCCTCCTCGCGCGTGCGCTTCATGAGGCTGGCGATGGCGGTGTCAGCTTTGTAGGGCGCTTTGCCGGTAAGCAGCTCGAAGAAAATTAGACCGACACTGAAGATGTCGGAGCGCTGGTCAAGCGTCGTGCCCATGGCTTGCTCGGGAGACATGTATTCCATGGTGCCGACGATGGCGCCAGTCTGGGTCATGCCGGAATCGCCGAGCGAGCGCGCCAGACCGAAGTCCATGACGACGATGCGGCCGTTCTTATCGCGCATGATGTTCTGCGGTTTAAGGTCGCGGTGAATGACGCCTTCCGAGTGGGCGGAGTCGAGGGCGCGGCAGACTTGCTCGACCACTGAGATGGCGTCTTTCGGGGCGAACTTTCCGTTGCGGCGTAGGATAGTGCGGAGATCCTCACCGTCAACGTATTCCATGCTGATGAAGCGGATGCCCTCGGCCTCACCGAGGTCGAAGATTCGCACCACATTCTTGTGCGTGATATTGCGGGAGAGAATGAGTTCCTGTTTGAAGCGCGCGAGAATGGCGGGGTCGGTGGCGAGTTCGGGGCGAATGACTTTGAGCGCGATCAGACGGTCAAGCTCGCGGTCGCGAGCCTTGTAGACAGCGCCCATGCCGCCCTGGCCGAGGACACCCATAATTTCGTAGCGCCCACCGAAAAGCACGCCCGGCTGAAGACCTTGAAACGCGGAGATGCTGCTGAGGCCCGCGGAAGGCGGCGGTGTTGGCCGGCTGTACGGTGGAGTTGGGGTTAGAGCGGGGAACGCGGTGCCATGGGGCAAAGTTGCAGCGTCGGATACGGGAGCGTGAGATAGAGGCGGAGGGGTTAGAGCGGCAGCGCCGACGACTTCTTCGGGCAAGCGAATGCCGGGCATCGTTGGGCTATCGGAATCATTGCCCTTGTGGTCGCGCTCATCCATTGAGTATGCCCGGATTCGGAGAGCCAACGATGGGAGCGCGCCTCATTTCCGCAATAAAAATCCGCGACAAAGGCAGCGTTCGCCTCAGGTTGTCGAGGGGAAGTTCGAGAACCCAGCACTCCGATGAGGTGAAGTATAACCCGGAAATCCTTTTGAGGAAAGCATTCGGACGGTACAGGTGAAGGCGCTTTGCGCACTTGGAATCGAGGGCAGAGATGATTCTGCGCAAGCCAACCGGTCGGTACGACAATTTCGTGATTACTCAGGGCCGTGCTTAAATGAAAAGGTGGGCGTCCGGTTTTGCGCCATCCCCGCGCGCGGCATCCCAAGCGGACTTTCAGAACGAGTCTTGTTCCAAACAAACTACAGATCTCTCGCTTCGTTCGGGATGACAAATCTGAGTGAGTGAGACGGGAATATCCATTGGAGGAGATTTGGACTTCCAGCTGAATGAAGAACAGTTGCAGCTCAAGAAGAGCGTGCGCGAGTTTGCCGAAAGGGAGATAGCTCCGAACGTGATGCGGTGGGACGAAGCGGGTGAATTTCCGCTGGCCACGATCAAGGAACTGGGTAAGCTCGGGCTGATGGGCATGATTTTCCCTCCCGAATATGGCGGGGCGGGGATGGGGTACGTGGAATATGCAACGGCGGTCGCAGAGCTGTCGCGCGTGGATGGATCGGTCGGCATCATCGTGGCCGCGCATACGTCCTTGTGCTCGAACCATATTTATGTGACGGGAAACGAAGCGCAGAAGAAAAAATATGTACCGAAGCTGGCAACCGGGGAGTACATAGGCGCATGGGGATTGACTGAGCCTTCGGCGGGGTCGGACGCGGGCAGCGCGCGCATGATGGCGGCGCGGGCGAAGGGCGGATGGGTGCTCAACGGCACCAAAACCTTCATTACGAATGGCCACTATGCGGATGTGTTGGTGGTGCTCGGGGTGACGGATCGGGCGGCACACACGCATGGGCTTTCCGCGTTCATCGTGGAGAAAGATGCGAAGGGTTTCCGGGCTGGGAAGAAAGAAAACAAGCTTGGCCTGCGGGCGAGCGATACGGCGGAGTTGATCTTCGAAGATTGTTTTGTGCCGTCCGAAAATCTGCTGGGCGGGGAGGGGAACGGATTTATCGACGCCATGCGGATTCTGGATGGCGGGCGCATCTCGATAGCCGCGCTTTCGTTGGGCATGGCCGAGGGCGCATATGGGGCGGCCTTGAAATATTCGAAAGAGCGGGAGCAATTTGGCAAGGCGATCTCGGAGTTTCAGGCGATCCAGTGGAAACTGGCCGACATGGCTACGGAGATCGAAGCGGCAAAGCTTCTAACGTTGCGGGCGGCTTCCATGAAAGACGCGGGGATGAAGACTACGCTGGAGTCGTCGATGGCGAAGCTCTATGCGAGCGAAGTAGCGGTGAGGTGCGCCAATGAAGGAGTGCAGATTCACGGGGGATATGGTTTTATTAAGGACTATCCGGCGGAGAAGTTTTATCGCGACGTGAAGCTGTGCACGATTGGCGAGGGGACTAGCGAGATTCAGAGGCTGGTAATTGCGCGGCAATTGCTGAAGGATTAGTCTCCGACCACTGCTCCTGAGCATGACAAATACTGTTCGCCAAAGCAAAAGAAGGGAGCGTCATGATCACGGGCGCCCACGTCGTCGTTTACAGCAAGGATCCGGATCGCGATCGCGCTTTCTTTCGCGACGTTCTTAAATTTCCGGCGGTAGATGCGGGGCACGGCTGGTTGATTTTTGCCCTGCCGCCCGGGGAGGCTGCGTTTCATCTGGCGGAAAAAAACGATGTGCACGAACTTTATTTCATGTGCGACGACTTACGGGCGACGATGGAATCGCTACAGGGAATGAAAGTGAAGTGTGGTGCGGTGAGCGAGGAGCGGTGGGGGAGTGTGACTACGATCTCTCTGCCAGGCGGCGGGAAGATCGGACTTTATCAGGCTAAACATCCGACGGCTGTTGGGCGGTGAGAGAAGGCCGGTTGCTTCGAGGAAATTCTCGGCACGGGTATGAGGCGAGCGCCTGGAGGATTGTCGAGAGACTGTCTGCGGCTTGCTCGATCGCCGGAGTGGAGTAGGAGTGCCTCGGCTGCATGAACTGATTCGCAAGCGAACCAGATCAATCCGCTCAGCATGACACGCGGGGGTAGTGGTCAGTTTGAAGATGCTACCGGCGTGGGTATGGGTTTCAACGCGGAAGGGCGCCGGGTTGTTACACTATGCTGTTTGACATCTGCGAGCACAACTCTGGTTGACCGTCTGCGTTCGGGTGACGTGCGTGCGCTGGCTCGCGCCATCTCTACGGTTGAGAATCGCGGAGCGGGGTGGGCGGATTTACTTAAGGCGCTTTTTCCTCATACGGGCAAGGCACGGGTTATCGGGTTGACGGGACCACCTGGCGCGGGCAAGAGCACGCTGGTCGATCAACTGGCCAAGCACTATCGCAAGGAAAATCAGACGGTCGGTATTATTGCGGTGGATCCGACTAGTCCGTATACGGGCGGAGCGATTCTGGGGGATCGCATCCGGATGCAGGATCACTATAGCGATCCGGGAATTTTCATTCGCAGCATGGCCACGCGCGGATCGCTCGGAGGTTTGGCTCGAGCCACGGCCGACACTGCTACTGTGCTCGACGCTTCGGGGCGCGACTTGGTGATGATTGAAACGGTTGGGGTGGGGCAGGACGAAATCGATATTGTGCGTCTGGCCGATGTCACGATCGTGATTCTTGTGCCGGGTATGGGTGATGATGTGCAGACGATCAAGGCCGGGATCATGGAAATCGCCGACATTTTCGTGATTAACAAAAGCGATCGCGAGGGGGCCGAGCGCGTGGAGCGCGAAATTCGCGCGATGCAATCGCTGGCGATGCGTCACGACCACTGGACGCCTCCAATCGTGAAGACGGTGGCGAGTGAAGGCGTGGGCGTCTCAGAGCTGGCTGCGGCGATCGAGAGGTATGAGGTTTTCCTCAAAATGGAAAACCTGGCTTTTAAGAAGAACGTCGAGAACTGGCAGCTGAGGTTGATTGAGATGTTGCGCGATGCCATGCTGGAAAAGGCGCGCACCCAGATGGACGGGAGGAGTCTCGAGCGTTATGCGGCAGAGATCGCGGAGCATAAGCGTGATCCATATTCGCTAGTGGAGGAGATTGTTGGTGGCGGGTGGCACGATTGAGGGCAATGGAGGGACGCGATTGTTCCCCGTCATTGCCACCGGGGTGAGAACCCTACTTCTATAGCCTAAATGGCGCGGCCTGAGTTGCGTCCCTTTAGAGAAAGAGCAGGGCAATTATGGAATTCAGCATCGATCACCTCGGCATCGCGGTGAAGTCGCTGGCGGCAGCGAAGTCTATTTATGAGAAGCTCGGGCTGAGCGTTTCTGCGGAGGAAACTGTGGAGCAGGAAAAGGTTCGGCTGGTGATGGTTCCGGTGGGCGACAGCCGGCTAGAGCTGCTCGAGGCTACCTCGGACGATTCTACGATCGCGAAGTTCATCACGAAGCGCGGCGAAGGACTGCACCATGTTTGCATGCGTGTTCCTGATCTGGCGGCGGCGGTGGGGAAATTGAAAAATGACGGCGTGCGGCTGGTTTCGGAGGAAATCAGAACGGGAGCGGGCGGGCATCGGTATGTGTTTGTGCATCCGCAAAGCACGGGTGGCGTGTTGCTGGAGTTGGTGGAGAGTAGCCATTTGTGATTTGTAATTGGTAATTGAAAAACGCAGATCGCACGCGCCGGCTTTCACCATTACAAATTACCAATTACAAATGTCTCAGCTTCTGCTGGTCCTTGACACTTCTGGGAAGAACGGTAGCCTTGCGCTCGCCCGTGTGACGACTGAACTGGGCGAAATCACCGTGCCTGAAGTTGTTCCTCTGGCCGGCGGCACATTTTCGGCGCAACTGGTGCCGCAGATTGCCGCACTGCTTGAAAAACATGGCTACAGCAAGAACGACCTGACCGCGTTTGTGGTCGTTAATGGGCCGGGATCATTTACCGGTCTGCGCGTGGGGCTGGCTGCTGTTAAAGCTCTGGCGGAGGTACTGCAGAAGCCCATCGTGGTGGTCTCATTGTTGGAGGCAGTCGCTTGCAGAGGGCCAGCGGGTGGTCGGGTTCTGGCTGTGTTGGACGCGGGACGGGGTGATGTCTATGTAGGCGACTACGAACCTGGCGCTCGGCTCCGCGGGGTGACGGGTCCACAGCGCAACGAACGGTTGCTGAGCAAAGATCAGTTGCTTGCCGAGGCCCTGCTTCCCGAAAACAAGATGAGGCTCATATTGACGCCTGACGGTCCATTGGCGGAGGCGTTGCTGGCAGTGGGAATTCAGGTTGAGCGAATTGAGTATCCGGATAGCGCGGTGATTGCACGACTGGGCTGGCGGCACCTTGAGCGGGGAGAGACGGTTGGTCCCGACGAACTGGAAGCGAAGTACATTCGACAATCGGACGCTGAGATTTTCTCGAAGCCAGGACCGTGAAAGGCTGCGCAGGGTCGTTAGCGACACTTAAAGAGAGAGTGTGTGAGAACCATTCGATCTGCTACGTCCAAAGATGTGTCGGCGATTGTCCAACTTGAGCAGCGGGCTCCGACCGCGGCCCATTGGACTCCCGAACAGTACGACAAGATGGTGAGTAACCAAATCGTTCTGATGGCCGAGGAAGCGGGCAAGCTTTGTGGATTCATTTGTGCCAACTTGATCGCGGGAGAGTGGGAGATTGAGAACGTGGTCGTGGGGGCTGAATTCCTGCGTCGCGGCGTTGCCGGTGAGTTAATGCGGGAGTTGATACAGCGGGCGGGGAATGATGCCGCGACGGCGATTCTGCTGGAGGTCCGCGAATCGAATGTGCCGGCCCGCGGACTCTACCTGAAGCATGGTTTTCGCGAGATGGGACGCCGGCGCGGGTACTACGGCGGCCCCACGGAAGATGCGATTCTGTATGCCTTACGGCTAGGGAGCTGACCTGAACCGTGGAATAGCAGCTTCTGCACCATTTCTGGTTCAATTTTGTACACTTCCTTGCGCACTTCTTTGCACGCCGGGGCCGGTTGGCGGTGGCTGAAGGAACTTCAATGGAAATCCATTGAAGCCTGCCGGACCCTGTGCTACTTTTTAATCGTGCTGTAACAAACGGCAGGAGGTCTGGCAAGGATGCTGACTCCAAGAGAGCAAGTCCTGAACGGTCATGAGCAGTTCCAGAAACTGGTTCAGGAGCACTCGCAATACTCCCAACGGCTCGAATCCCTCACCGAAAAGCGATACCTCACCGAAGATGAAAAATTAGAGGAAGTGCGGCTGAAGAAGCTGAAGCTGCGCCTCAAGGACCAGATGCAGAGTCTGGAACAAGAGGTTTACCGGCACTCGGCGTAGAGTGCCGGCCTGCGCAAAAGCGGTTCGTGATTAGCAGGTTTCCGCTAGCAGGTCTCGACGACCAGGATCGCGAACCCTGGCGGTTGAGTTCTGTCTCTGTCAGGGCGCTTCCAAGCGCCAGTTTTTAGCTAAGTGGATTGGGCGTCAGGATGCCGAACCCTCCTTCCAATCGCCCACTTGTACGGTTCCATCCCGATGGTTCACTCATTCCCCGCAAAGCTGAGAGAGATGGGACGTCTCACGAGAGACGCAGGCGGCAAATCAACAGCCGTTCGTCATTGAAGTTCCTATTCGTGACCGGCGAGCTCATCTTTTTTTTGGCAGGAGACGGACGAAGGGCGAACGGCCATCTGAGTTACGCCATATAATTAGCGTGATTAAACTTCCATGGTGCGTGACGGCTTTTTCTATGGCGCGGGATGCCTGCTGGCTGGGGGCGCGATTGCGTGGCTCGCGGCTTGGCCTTACGCTGTCCCGATGCTGTTGCTGGCAGCGTTTTTTCTGTGGTTCTTTCGTGATCCCGAACGCCAGATTCCAGCGATTCCGGGGGCTATCGTTTCGCCTGGGGATGGCAAGGTGACTGATGTCTCGGTGCTGACTTCTGACGGAACTCCGCGGCAGCGGATCAGCATTTTTCTTAGTGTCTTCGATGTGCACGTCAACCGCTCTCCGATCGGTGGAGTGATTCGCGAGGTGCGGTATCAACGTGGCAAGTTTCTGAATGCCATGAGCGCGGGCTCGGCGGAGGAGAATGAGCAGAATATTGTGACGGTCGAAGGCGAGGGCCGCACCGTGATATTCAAGCAGATCGCCGGTTTGATTGCGCGCCGTATTGTTTTCAATTTCAGGGTGGGAGACCATGTGGCTCGCGGCGAGCGGGTGGGACTCATCAAGTTTGGTTCGCGCGTAGATGTTCTTTTGGATCGGGATGCGGTCATGCATGTGAAACCTGGGGATCGAGTCAAGGGAGGAGTGACTGTGCTTGCGGTATTGCCGTTAGTGCAACCCGTTCCACTTAGCAGTGCCGGCGTGCAGGAGGCGCATCATTCGTGACGGCGAACTCGGAAATGAATGCGAGCGCGAATTCGGAGGAGCGGGTGCCAAGTCGGCGTGAGACGGACCGTCCACGCGGAAAAATGCGCAAGGGCATGTACATATTGCCATCGCTTTTCACTACCGGGAATATTGCCGCCGGGTTCTACGCCATTCTTCAGACGGTGCATGGCAGTAGTGCGGAACCGTGGCACATGGACTTCGCCGCCAAGGCCATCGGGTTCGCGGTGTTGTTCGACGGCATCGACGGGCGCATTGCGCGGATGACCAACACGGCTAGCGATTTCGGTAGGGAACTGGACTCGCTGGCCGATGTGATCACCTTTGGCGTGGCGCCGGCGCTGCTGGCTTGGATGTGGGGCTTCCATCTGTTACCTGTAGTTAAGGTCTTTCCCGACCTGCACCTTAAGCTGACGCAATTGGGATCGATTGCGTGCTTCGCTTTTCTTGTCGCGGGTGCGAGCCGGTTGGCTCGCTTCAACATTGCGAAAAATCCGCAGCCTTCGAATCCGGGACGGCCCGGCAAGAAGTATTTTGTGGGCATGCCGATTCCAGCGGGAGCGGGAGTGATTGCGGCAGTTGTGCACTATTCCGGTGGCGAACCGGTCACGTCATGGGTGACGGCAATCAGTTGGCTCATGATGGTGGTAGTGGTTGGATATCTGATGGTGAGCACGTGGCGCTTTTACAGTTTTAAGGACATTGATTTTCGTTCGCGCCGTCCTTTCCGCTTGATCGTGCTGATCGCGGTTGTCTTTGCCTCGATATGGTACTTTTCGCGCCCGACACTGTTCTTCATTGCGATCGTCTACATGGCCTCGGGTGTATTGTGGCGGCTGCAGTGGATTTTTCACCGTAAGAGTCCGCCTGCACCTCCGGCGTATCGGGAGGCATCTCACACTCCATGACTGCGCTTTCGAAGTCCGCCGGCTCGCCAGCCGATCTTCGCGGCACGAATCTTTTTCGCGTCGCGATCGTGGGTGCTGCTTCGCTCCAGGGCAAAGAAGTTGCCGAGATTTTGCGCGATCGTAATTTTCCCGCAGTCGACATCCGGCTGCTCGATGATGATGAATCTCTCGGGCAGTTGGAAGCGGTTGGCGAGGAGATGAACTTCATCCAAAGCGTCAGGCCTGAGCAGTTTGAGCGCGTGGACTTCACGTTCTTTGCCTCCGATCAACAAAGTACGCGCAAGAACTGGAAGGCGGCGCGCGACCTGGGCGACACCATTGTGGATCTTTCGTATGCGCTGGAAGAGGAAGCGGGAACGACGATTCGTTCTCCGTGGGTCGAGCGCCAGACCGGTGAGCCGCTACCTCCGCAGTTGCAGCCAGGTCCGGTAGTGGTGGCGCATCCAGCGGCCACGGTGTTGGCGATGCTCGCTCTGCGCAGTGCGAAGACTGCCAGGATTCGAAGCATGGTGGCTACGGTATTTGAGCCGGCATCGGAGAACGGCCAACGGGCGATGGACGAGTTGCACGAACAGACGGTCAATTTACTGTCCTTCCAGGAACTGCCGAAGAACGTGTTCGATATTCAAGTGGCGTTCAACATGGTTCCTCGTTATGGCCAGAGGTCGAGCGTTTCGTTGGAAGCGGCGTCGGAGCGCATCCGCAAACACTACCGGCATATCGCCCCCGGCGTACCCGAACCTGCCCTGCAACTGCTGCAGGCGCCGGTTTTTCATGGGCATGGGTTTTCTGTTTATCTCGAGATGGAGGAACCGATTGCGCTCGCAGATTTATCGCAGTCGTTGGCAGGCGAGCACGTAGCGGTGAGTAGCCTGGCAGTACCACCTTCCGACGATTTGCCCACCAATGTGAGTGCTGCGGGGCAGGGAGACATTCTAGTGTCGCTTGCGAGCGACGTTAATCACAAGAATGGAGTGTGGCTCTGGGCGACCACCGATAATCTTCGTGTTGCCGCTTTGACCGCAGTGGAATGCGCCGAGATGATGACCGCGTCGCGGCCCCGGGGCCAGATTCAATGAAAGTTTGGCGGGCATGTTGGGCCGCGCTTGGCCTGGCAGCGGGCATCGCGGCCAGTGGCTGCGGCTATCACGCTGTCAAGAGCGATCTGCCGCAGAACATCCACAGCATCGCGATTCCTGGTTTCGCGAGCCACAGCCAGACATTTCGCATCGAGCAACTGCTTACCGATGCGGTGGTGCGCGAATTCGACGCGCGCACGCAATATCGTGTGGTTCATAGTACGAAAGATGATGCCGATGCGGTGCTGAAGGCGACGGTTTTGTCGGCGTCAGCCACACCGCTGGTTTATGACTCGACAACCGGCCGCGCCGTCAGCGCGCTGGTCACGGTGAGCTTGCAGGTGACGCTGACGGACCGGCAAGGGAAGGTGCTGTTCGAGAACCCTTCGTATCTTTTTCACGATCAGTATGAAATATCGAGCGACCTGCCGAGTTTTTTTCAGGAGGAATCGCCAGCGGTCGATCGCGTGTCGCGGGATTTTGCGCGTACCCTGGTGGCCAATATTTTGGAGGCCTACTGATGCCGGAGAATGACTGATGCGCGCGTTCAGCCAGGCCGACCGCTTTTTTCTTGAACTGGAGTCGCGAAAGCTGAAGCCCGCTTACGTGCTGGTGGGCGATGAAGCATTCTTTCGCAAGCGCTGCCGGGATGCCATTCTGGAGCACCTGGTCGCGCCCGAGGCGCGGGATTTCGGCTTATTCGAGGTTGACCTGGCGGAGACTTCGCTGAACGAAGTGCTGGATCGGGCGCGCACGCCGTCGCTGATGGCGCCGTTTCAGGTTTTTTTTGTGCGCGGGGTGAAGACGTTATTTGGGCGCGGATCGAGCTCCAATGCTGAAAAAATCGGAGCCATCGAAGCGTATTGCAAGAATCCTAATCCCGATGCGCTGGTAGTTTTTGTTGCGGACCACATCAGCATTCCGGCCGACGCCCGCCGGATGGAAATGACGGACAAAGACCGGTACCAGAGGATCCGGGAAGATTTGGGACCTTTCTGCGGCATTGTCGAATTGTCTCGCGTGGAAGAGGGTGAGGCCGTGCGCTGGATTGGCGAGTATTGCGCCACACGCGCGGTCAAGATGGACGCGGATGGCGCGCGCGAGCTGGTGGATGCTCTGGGCGGCGACATGATGATGGTGTCGAATGAACTGGAGAAGCTGATTCTTTATGTCGGCGAAAAGAAGAAAATCAGTCTGGGCGATGTCGAAACCATGGTGCTGGCGGCGAAACAGCGTTCGCTGTACGAGTTGACCGATGCGATTTCCTGCAAAGACCGCGTGCGGGCGCTGGCGGTCCTGGATGCGCTGCTTTCGAGCGGCGACGGCGAAGAAGCGGCCATTGGGCATCTCTACATGCTGGCGAAAACTTTTCGGCAGATGCTGGTCATTCTGGAGCGCAACGTGCGCGACCAGCGCATGCTTTGGGCGGCGTTGTGGCAGGGTTTTCGCGTGCCACCGTTTGCGGCGGACGATATCATCCGGCAGGCGCGGCGTTACAAATCCAAGCGCGAGTTGACGCGGGCGATTCGTCTGGTGGCAAAGGCGGATCTGGCGCTGCGATCCAATCCTCCGGGCAAGCGGCTGGTCTTGGAAAAGCTGGTGCTGGATCTCGCTGCGGAGCCTAAGCCGGAAGTTACCGGGGGATGGATGCAGGAAGAACTGCCGGTGTAGGGGTGGCTTACCGCTGTCGGAGTTGCGCCGACACGAGGCTTCGAAGAACTTCCGACCCGGCTAAACCGCAATCAGTTAAACTACATGAGCGTGTTTTTCTTCCTCTTCCGGCATCGCCCAGCTCCGACTGCCGTCATCCTGCTGATTCTTGCCCCGTTTTATTTGACAGCGGTTTTGATGGCTGCCGAACCAGCCGTTTCGACTCAATTCCGGCCTGCCGATCCGTTGAATCAGGTCGCTTTCGAGCATTACTACAATCTCGATTACGACGCGGCGATTCAAGATTTTGAGCGAGTTCTGGCACGCCATCCCCAGGATCCGTTTGCCGTCAATCATTTGCTCTCGGCGGTTCAAGTGCGGGAGTTGTATCGCATGGGCGCGATGAACACAGGCGAATATTCGAACGACAGTTTTATCGGGAAGGCGCACCGGGCCTCCGATCCGGCGCAGAGGGCGCGCATTAAGCAGTTGGTGCAGCAGGCGGAGAAACTGGAAGAGGCCGGATTGGCGAACGATCCGAACAATGTCGATATGTTGTATGCCCGCGGGGTTACGCGCGGGCAGTTCGCGCTTTATACGGCCTTGATTGAGCGCGCGTGGTTTTCGGCTCTGCGCAACGCGGTGGGTGCGCGGCGGGATCATGAGCGCGTTCTGGAACTTGATCCGCACTACACAGACGCCAAGTTGGTGGTGGGGGCGAATTACTACGTGATGGGGAGTTTGTCATTTGCGGTCCGGATGGCGGTTTCACTCGCGGGCTTGAGTGGGGACAAGAATAAAGGTTTGCAGTACTTAGGCGATGCTTACCACTCCAATGGGGAAACCAGCGTGGATGCCGGGATTGTCTTGATGGTTTTTTTGCGGCGGGAACATCGCTATAACGAGGCGCTGCAGATTACGAGAGCGCTGGGTCCGAGGTTTCCGCGAAATTATCTCCTGCCGCTGGAGGAGGCGAACCTGCTGCGGGAGGCCGGGAAAACCGGCGAAGCCGAGGACCAGTATCACCGGGTCTGGCAGAACGGGCACGAGGGAAAGTATGGCAATCTGCATTACGAAATTGCGGCGCTCGCATTGGGCGACTTGCTGCGGAGCGAGAAAAAATATGCGGCTGCGGCTGCGGCTTACGAACTGGTAAGTGAGGTGGCAGGAGCCGATCCGGAATTACTGCAGAAGGCGAATTTGGGTGCCGGCGAAATGTATGATCAGCTGCAGAAGCGGGAGATGGCGGTAAAGAAATACGAAGCGGTGGTGGCCACCGACTCGGGCAATGCGGAAGCTGACGAGGCGAGGAGGAGGATCAAAGAGGCTTACCGGGAGTAGGTTATGGGCTTTCAGCCTTTGGCTTTTGGCTCTTAGCTAAAGGCTGAGCGCCAGGGCCGGCGGATCTTGAAACCTTTTCCTGGCAAACGTCGTATTCTAGTGTGAAGGGGGATAAAGCCATGTATTGCAATGCTTGCGGCAAGGCCATCGGTGAGGATGGGCGGTTTTGCTCTCACTGCGGGAACGTGGTCGGGGTTCCACCCACTGCGAAGAAGCTGATGCGCTCGCGCGCTGACCGTAAGATTGCAGGCGTATGCGCGGGGCTGGCGCACTATCTCGATCTAGATACTTCGCTGGTGCGCATACTATGGTTCTTCATCACGCTAGCCTGCGGAATTTTCCCGGGGATCGTGGCGTATGTCCTGGGATGGATCATCATTCCCGAGGAGCCGTTCTTGCTGCCTGTGGCAGCTTCGCAACAAACGGTGACAGGGTAACCAGGTTTCTCTATTTACCGCTGCGGGTCTGGAGATGCTAACGGAGACGCGGCGAGCCGCGTCTCTACCGGAAAATCAATAACTGCCACTGTGTTCTAATCTCCTTTCATGGAACGCCTGCGCAGCGACGACGCTGAGATCTTCTACGAAGTTCGGGGGAACGGGCCGACGGTCGTTCTCCTTCATCCTTTTCCTTGTGATCACGAATTCTGGAATCCAGTGGCAGCGGCGCTTGAGTCGCGCTACCGGCTGATTCTGCCCGATCTGCGGGGACACGGCGAATCGGGTGCGGGTCAAGGTCCGGCGCATATGGCGAAGCACGCGGGCGATGTGGCGCGGATGCTGGATGCGGAGGGTATTGGGAGAGCGGCGTTTGTCGGATGTTCCATCGGCGGGTATGTCTTGTTCGAATTCTGGAGGCGCTTTCGCGAGCGGGTGTCGGGGTTGGCGCTTTGCGACACGCGTCCGCAGGCTGACACGGCGGAGGGCCGATCGAATCGTCTGAGGTCGGCGGCCACGGTTCTGGAGCAGGGAGCCGAACCCTTCCTCGAGACGATGATTCCGAAGCTGATGGGGCGCACGACGGTGAGCACGCGTCCGGACTTAGTCGATGGAGCGCGTGCCATGATGCGCAAAATGGCGGCTGAGAATATTAGTCTGGTGCTGCGGGGGATGGCGGAGCGTCCGGACTCGGTTGCGGATTTGAAGACCATCAACGTGCCTACGCTGCTGGTGATCGGCGAAGAGGACGTGCTCTCGACCGTGGCCGACGGCGAACTGATGCGGCAGAACGTTGCAGGGAGCCAGTTGAAGGTGGTTCCGAAGGCCGGGCATTATGCGCCGTGGGAGCGGGCGGACGCGGTGGGGCCAATTTTGCGGCAGTTTCTGGATGAGATCTGGTAGCTGCATGCCGGGCGAGACGCTCGGCACCACACTCTAATCGCCGACTAATCCGATCTCGGATGAATCCAGGCGATCGATCGGACGGCTGCTGATGAGAGCCAGCCATAGACTCAGCAACGAAACTCCTCCCAACAGGACGACGCAGCCGGGCCACGCTGCCCAACGCCAGAACCAGTCGGTTAGGGTGGCGCCCACGCTTCCTCCGAGATAGTAGAACGAGACATAGAGTCCGGCTGCGGAGGAGCGAGCGCGACCAGCAATGGCGCCTGTTTGGACCGTGGCGGCGGCTTGCGCCACGAAGACTCCCGACGAAAAAATGGCCAGGCCGACGATGACCATGGGCAGCGATTTTAGCAGCGTAAGGAGCAGTCCCGAGATCATCATGGCGCAATAGACGAGCGTGGTGTGGCGAAAGCCGAAGCGATCGAGGAAGCGTCCGGCCTGGGGAGTGATGACGACCCCGAGGAGATAGACAAAGAAGATGCTGCCGAGTTGGGCGGAGTTCAGACGGAAGGGAGCGGCGGCGAGGTAGAAGTTTGCGTAGGTGAAGCATCCCACGAGCGCGAACAGAGCGGTGGCGCCCATGCCGAAGTTGGCTAGCAGCCGGGGATTGCGCAAATGCTGTTTGGCGTGATCGATGACCTGCCGCAGATGGTCGGCGCGGACAAAATTCTTTGCCAGAGGGAGCCAGGCGCGGACGACAAAGGCGCCGATGAGGTCTAGAGCGGCCAGTACGAGAAAGGCGGAGCGCCAATGCCAGTGAGCGGCGATTACGCCGGAGATGAAGCGACCCAGGAACCCGCCGATTACGGTCCCGGTGATATAGGATGACATGGCGCGGCCAACGCCGCGTCCGGCCCACTCTTCATTGACATAGGCGAGCATGACGGCGATGACGCCCGGGACGAACAGTCCCTGCGCAAAACGCCAGAAGATGAGCGCTCGCAAACTGGTGGACGTCGCCGCGAGCGCGGTGGGAATAGCCAGGAGGAAGAGCGACGGGACGATCACTTTCTTGCGTCCGCGGCGCTCGGCAATCATGCCGATGATGGGCGCAGTAAGCGCGGTGGCAAAAATCGTCGCGCTTACGGTGAGGCTGACTTCCAATTCGGAGGCATGGAAGACTCCTCGCAAAAGCGGCAGCAAGGGCTGGGTGCAGTAAACGTTGAGGAACGTGCACATGCCGGCGAGCATGGTCGCGACGGTCGCCTTGTCGAGTTTCTGCACGGAGAACCGAAACCTCACGGCGTAGTTCTGATGATATGCGATCGATCATATGCGAAACAGCAACCGGTTGTGGCATGCGCACGCGGTGGCCGACTCGTGAAGGCTGGGTTGTGCCGCAAATGGCAGGTGCGACAATCGTCACAGCCACCGGGCAAATGCTCTGCTAGAATCGCCCCATTATGATGGAAGCATTCGTCGTTCCTGAAAAAACCGTGGTCAACGCCAAAGGAGACGGGCCTGCGCTCGATGTCAGTCGCGCGGAGGGTCAGATCTTTCTGCTGACCCTGGCCATCACCGACATCATCGAACAGGAGTCGCTCGATGTCAGCATTTTTGCGTCGGCGGATGGCGTGACATGGGATCCCAAGCCGGTCGTGGCATTTCCGCAGAAGTTCTATCGAGAGGAAGTGCCGCTGCTGCTCAACCTGACGGCGCGGCCAGAGGTGAAGTTCATCCGCGCACATTGGGAAGTGGGACGGTGGGGCCGTGGCTCAGAAACGCCGATGTTCGGGTTCCACGTCACCTTGCGGGAGGTTCCGCAGGAGATTCTTGCGGAAGCCGCGGGTCGGGTGCGGTCACAATAGACTTCAGAGGTGAGAGGTCAGATTGCCGAGGCAAGACGGCTGATGTTCACTTTTGGTATCTGACCTTCCACCTCTTTCTCTCAGAAAATCTCCGCTATATTAAATTCATGCCTGATGATTCGAAGCGTGATGGTTCGAACGTCATTGTCCGTCCCGCGCGCTCGGTGCGCGGAGTGGTGCGTATTCCGGGAGACAAGTCCATATCGCACCGCTATGCGATGTTGGCGGCAATTGCGGAGGGGGCGAGCCGTTTCCACAATTTTTCCGCGGCGCGCGACTGCGCCAGCACGCTGGAGTGCGTGGCGAAGCTCGGCTGCGAGTGGGAGCGCGTGGAGGGCGAAGAGAGGACGCTCGAAGTGCATGGCGCCGGCCGGCGGCTGACCGCTCCGACGGAGGTTCTTGATTGCGGAAACTCCGGGTCGACGATGCGGATGCTCAGCGGAATTCTTGCGGGGCAGCCGTTTGCCAGCGAGTTGTGCGGAGATGAATCGTTGTCGCGGCGGCCGATGGGGCGCATTATGACTCCGCTCGCGCAGATGGGCGCGCGGATCGAAGCTGTCGAGGGTGGACGGCCTCCGCTGAAAATTCGCGGTGGTCCGCTCAAGGCGATTCACTACAAACCGGAAGTGGCTAGCGCGCAGGTGAAATCTTGCGTGCTGTTTGCGGGACTGTTTGCCGAAGGCGAGACGGTGGTTGAAGAGCCGATTCGCACGCGCGATCATGGCGAAATTGCGCTGCGGGCGTTTGGCGCCGAGGTTGAGCGAACTGGCGGTGCCTCGCGGATTGTGGGGGGACAGCGGCTGCGCGGGATTGAGGCGCATGTTCCGGGCGATCTTTCGGGCGCGGCGTTTTTTCTTTGCGCCGCGGCTCTGTTTCCGGGATCGCAGATTACATTGCCGGGAATTTTGATGAATCCGACGCGGGCGCGGCTGCTCGATATTCTGATGCAAATGGGGTTGAAGGTTTCGGTGGCGCATCTGGAAGAACATCACGGCGAACTGGCAGGTACGATCGAAGCGCGCGGGGCGGTGTGGAAGGGAACTGCAATCGCGGGCGCTGATACGGCGGCCTTGATTGACGAGATTCCGGTGCTGGCGGCGGTTGCGCCTTACTCCGAAGGCGGGCTGGAGGTGCGCGATGGCAAGGAACTGCGCGTAAAGGAGTCGGATCGGATTGCGGCTGTGGCTAAGAATTTGCGAAAAATGGGCGCAGAGATTGAAGAGCGTCCGGATGGAATGCGGATCCCTGGGGGACAGCATTTGCGTGGTGCGGAACTGGATTCGTTCGGCGATCATCGGATTGCCATGGCGTTCGCCGTGGCGGCACTGCGGGCTGAAGGGGAGACGGTGATTCACGGGGCGGATGCGGCGGGAGTGTCGTATCCCAACTTTTTCAATGAGTTACAAGATACGACCCACGGGTAGACCGGCGTTAATAATGTTCGAATCCTCATTGTGTATGCATTGCTATCAATGATATCATCAAGAGTCATGGCAGCAATAACGATTCGACAACTCGACGACAGCCTCAAGAGCCGGTTGCGGGTCCGCGCGGCGCTTCATGGACGTTCCATGGAGGAAGAGGCGAGGGAGATCTTGCGCTCCACTCTGACCGCGTCCACGTCGACGAACGCCAATTTAGCGGAGAGCATTCGAAGGCGATTTGCTACGTTTGGAGGCGTCGAACTGGCGTTGCCGCGGCGTGACGCCGTGCGGCAAGCCCCGGATTTCGCGCATGATCGATCCGGCAAATGATCATCCTCGACACCAACGTGCTTTCGGAGTTGATGAGGGTCAAGCCCTCTGCTCACGTGGCGGCTTGGGTTGCGAAGCAGTCAGCAACAGAACTCTTTACGACTTCGATTACGGAGGCGGAAATTTTTTACGGAATTGAGCTGCTCACAAAAGGCAAGCGGCGAGAAGGGCTGCTGGCGGCGGCAGAAGCCATGTTTGACGAAGATTTGGCGGGCCGTGTTTTCGGGTTTGAGAGCGAAGCGGGGCGAGTCTTTTCAACGATCGCCGCCAACCGGCGAGCCCTCGGCAGACCGATGAGCCACGCCGATGCGCAGATCGCGGCCATTGCCAGAGTGAGACGGGCCAAACTCGCCACGCGCAATATTGAAGATTTCGAGGATTGTGGTCTTGACGTCGTTGACCCTTGGGGTGGCCCGTGAAGCGCTCGTGCTAGTTTCGTCATCGGCAAGAGGCGTCCTCGACAGTCGTGAATCGCAGCCGCTCAGCATCCCCAATGGTCAAAGGATACAATCTGGGGTACTCGGCGCTCGCAGCCCGAAACTCGCAGCTCTCCACCGAGCCGCGAACGACGAATAACGAACAGCGAGGAGTTTACTTGTGACACCAGATACATCCCAATCTCCCGATGAGCGACTGCAGCAGGAGTTCAACCGCTGGGCCGATGAGGGTGAGGGCGCGAAGATGGAGCGCCATCATCTTGATATCACCGAGAAAACGATTCAGCGGATGGAGTTGCGTGCAGGGGAGCGGATACTGGATCTGGGCTGCGGGTCGGGATGGGCGACGCGGTTGCTGGCGCGCATGGTCGGGGACGGTCCGCAAGGGTTTGGGCAGGTAGTAGGAGTCGACATTGCTGACGAGATGGTCCGGCAGGCGCGCGCGGCGTCTAAGGATATCGACAATGTGATGTTCGTCGTTGGGTCGGCGGAGAAGATTCCGTGGGAAGAAAACTTCTTTGACAAAGTGCTGTCGGTAGAGTCGTTTTATTACTATCCGGATCAGGAACGGGCGCTGGCCGAGCTTTTTCGGGTTATGGCGCCGCATGGACGGCTATTCATTCTAATTAACCTCTACAAGGATAATCCTTACTCGCTGCAATGGGTGCCAAAGTTGAAGGTGCCGGTGCAGGTGCGCTCGGCGGCAGAGTACGTCGAACTGCTGAAGAAGCACGCTTTCGAAAACGTGGAGTATGCGCAAATTCCTGACGACACGCCTACGCCGGAGAATTACCAGACGACGTCGTTTCACTCGCTCGACGATTTGAAGGCATTCAAGCGGGTGGGTGCGCTGCTGCTGATGGCTTCGAAGCCGGATGTGCGGAATTCGGCTCCGGGATACACGATTTACTGAGCTGCGGGCTTCGAGGGGACAACGGGCGTCTTGCCTGCCCCGGCAGTTGGGTGGCTGGGGCGCGGACGACCGGCGCTCCACGGGCAAGAATCGGCGGTGTGACCTGCATCACTCCCAGCGTATGATCGTTGGGTTATCCTGTAACGACGAGGACTCATGAGCTGGCTGCAGAATAAATTCGAAAAGAATTTCATGATTTCGACGGTGGACTATGTCTTTAACTGGGCGCGGAAGTCGGCGCTCTGGCCGATGACGTTTGGGCTGGCGTGTTGCGCCATCGAGATGATTGCGTCTTCCACTGCGCGCTTTGACATTGCGCGCTTCGGATCTGAAGTATTTCGGCCGAGCCCGCGGCAATCGGATTTAATGATCGTCTCGGGGACGGTAACGCTGAAGATGGCGCCGGTGGTGAAGAGAATTTACGACCAGATGCCGGAGCCGAAGTGGGTGATCTCGATGGGCGCTTGCTCGTCGGTCGGCGGTCCGTTCAATACTTATGCGGTGCTGCAGGGCGTTGACCGGATCGTGCCGGTGGATGTTTACGTGATCGGATGCCCGCCGCGTCCGGAGAATTTGTTTTACGCGCTGCTTAAACTGCAGGACAAAATCGACACCATGACGCTGGCGAAGCGTCCCACCGAAGTGCGGCTGGAAGCGAAGATGATGGAAGATTTCAAGCGCCAGGTGATGGTGGCGCAGACGATGCAGCCGAAATAGACGTCGGCTGTCAGTTCTCGGTTCTCGGTGTTCGATGCCGGTGGTTACGTCTTCGCGGATGATTTTCTCGATCCCGTTCTGGCTGCTTCTCCGCTTTGCCTTGCTCGGATAAAATCACTTCCAACCTAAATGGCCAGGTTTCTTAGCTTCGCTGTCGTTGTCACTCTTCATTTCTTCTTGCTTGGCGCTCATGGTGCTTCGGGCAATCCTCAGGAAGCGGCGCGGGTGAATAATATTGGCGTCGCTTACATGAACCAGCAACTTTTCGAAAAAGCGTTGAAGGCTTTTGAGGAAGCGGCGGCTGACGATCCGGCGTTAGTGGTAGCGAGGGTCAATCGTGGAGTGGCGCTGCTTAACCTGCAACGGCTTGACGAAGCGAGGGTGGTGCTGGAGAAGGCCGTCAAGAGTAACCCCAAAGATGCCCACGCGTGGTACAACCTTGGTCTCTATTACAAGAATTCGTCGGATGCTGGGGCCGCGGTCGAGGCTTTTCTCCGGGTTATTGATCTGGATGGGAACGATGCCGACACGTGGTATTTTCTAGGGTCGACTCAAGCGCAGCTCAAGCAATTTCCGGAAGCGATCGATGCGTTCGAGCAGGTGTTGAAGCTCGATCCGCATCATGCCTCGGCGCAGTTTGGACTGGCGCGAGCCTACCAGCAATCGGGGCAAGGCGATCCCGCGCGTGAGGCGATGAAGAAATTCCAGTACATCACGCAGAATAAGCTCGGAGCGCCGATCAGTTTGGCGTATGGCGAGCAGGGGAAGTATTCGAGGGCGGAAGAGTCGCCGCTGGCGGTGGAGAAAGTGCCGGCGGCGATTCCGGTGCAGTTTGTGGATGTGACGCAGGAAGCTGGGCTCGGTTCACAGCAAGCATCCGCCTTGGAGGTAAGTCCGAGCTTTGGACCAGGTGCCTGTTTTCTGGACTACGACGGCGACGGACTGATAGACCTTTTCGTCGCGGATAACGGGTCACATAGCGGGATGTCTCTGTATCACAACTTAGGGCACGGGAAATTCGCGGAGGTGACCAGGGCAGCCGGACTCGACCCGAACCTGCGCGCGACTGGGTGTACCGCTGGCGACTACGACAACGACGGGGCGACAGATCTGGTCCTCAGTTTTATCGGCCGAGTGATGCTTTTGCACAATGAGAAGAACGGGACGTTCAAGGACGTCACCCTATCGGCAAAGATAGAAACCAACGGTCGTAACGCGGGCCTCGCTTTCGTTGACTATGACCATGACGGTGACCTGGACTTATATGTAGGCCGCGCGCCTGACGGGAACCGTCAGATTAAGATGCATCAAGGTGTTTTGGAAATCAGGCACCCCCAGCCAACACCTCCCGCGAACTCGGTTTGGCGCAACAACGGAGATGGGACATTTACAGACGTGACACGGGCCCTGGGTTTATTCGGTCTTAACCCAACCTTAGGATCGATCGGCACCGACTACAACAATGACCGTGCCGTCGACTTGCTTCTATCGGGCGAGCCTCCTGTGATTTTCGAAAATCCCCGAGAGGGTGCGTTCAAGAGCGTCCCATGGACTAATGGTGTACCGGGGCCTGCCCTTGGAATGGCTGTCCTCGATTTCGACCACGATGGCTGGATGGACCTTGCCTTCACCCACTGGGACGCGCCGGGGATCTCCCTCTGGCAGAACAGGCAAGGGAAAAGTTTCGAGCAAGTCCCGCTGCCGAACGTAGACTGGATCCGTGCCTACGGCGTCGCCGCCATCGACTACGACGACGACGGTTGGGTCGATCTTGTTGCTGTGGGCGAGACTGAGGATGGCAGGGGCGAGGTTCGGCTCTTTCGCAATCTTGGGCCGGATGGGTGGAAAGATGTCAGCGCCGAAACTGGGCTCGACAAAATTCAGCTGAGAGAGCCTCGGGCGATCATCACTGGCGATTATGACAATGACGGCGCTGTCGATCTCCTGATCACGCAGAATCACGGGCCCGCGGTGCTGCTCCGCAACGAAGGCGGCAACAAGAACAACTCGCTTCGGCTGGCGCTCAAGGGCCTCAACGATAACAAGAGCGCTATCGGGACGAAGGTCGAAGTTTTCTCGGATGGTATTCGGCAGAAGTTTGAGGTGTACGGATCGTCCGGTTACCTTGGACAGAATTCGCCCTACCTGACGATCGGGCTGGGACAGGCTAAGGAAGCTGATGTCGTCCGTTTGCTGTGGCCTACGGG
This sequence comes from uncultured Acidobacteriaceae bacterium, assembly GCA_963696275.1. GTDB lineage: Bacteria > Acidobacteriota > Terriglobia > Terriglobales > Acidobacteriaceae > Acidiflorens. The sequence goes on from CAVOJQ010000006.1 coordinate 329,910, forward strand.
TGTCTTGCAGGATGAAATCGCAGTGGCGGCGAACAAGATGCAGAGTATTACGGAGCTCGACCGGCGGGGGAGTTCGTGTCCTACGCTGTTTGCGTGGGACGGGCACGAATATCGTCTTGCCGGCGACATGCTGGGCGCGGGGGTGGTGGGGCATTGGATCGCGGCTGGTGATGGCAGAGTAGAGCGCGATATTCCGCGGCCTACGGAGGCGATTAAGATTGACCGTGACTCGTTACGTGAAAGAGATGATTCCCACCCTTCCCAAAAACAGGGAAGGATGGGGCACCCAATGCTTAGTTTCCGCTTTATGGAGCCGCTCGAAGAGTCGGTTTATCTGGATCAGGTGAAGCTGCTGGCTGTCGATCATCCTGAGGGTATTGACGTCTATCCCAACGAATATTTTGCCAGTAGTCCGCCTTATCCTCCGTTCAAAGTGGTGATGATCAATAGGAAGGACGCGCGTCCTCCTGCCGGGGCGTGGGATGAGCATGGGCACGATGTGCTGCCTGATCTGCTGGCGCATCGCTATTTCGGCGACTTCAAAGTGCTCCCATTTTTGGGGTTTGCCGAGCCGCACCGGCTGGAGCTTGAACTTGGAGAGCCGTATCGGGGCGGTCCGCTGTGGTTGCTGCTGCATGGAGAGATTGAATACTACTCGGCAACCAGCATGTACGCCGCCGATCAGGCGGGTCTGCGGCCGTTGGCGCCATATGTTGAGGCACTGGTCTCGACTGCTAGTCCGGTTGGAAGCGCGACGAAGGAAAATTGGGTTCGCGTCGTCGATGACATGGGGTTCCCTGCTGGCGGGGCGCGCACTATGACTGCCGATCTCAGCGGTAAGCTTCCACCGGGGACGCGGCGCATTCGCATTACTACGAATCTGCAGATCTATTGGGACGATATTCTGATCAGCCGGACTGTTCAGGACAATAGCCAGGATCGGGGTGCTCGGGTAACGCCGGTGCCGCTGGCGCGCGCCGAGTTGAGTTTCCACGGATTTCCGCTGAAGATCGAAGACCAGCCGCCGGGCAACGTGAAATACATTTATGAGAAAACCAGCGCCACCGGTCCCTACACGCGGCCCGCCGGAGCTTATACGCGCTATGGCGATGTGCTTCCACTGCTGGAATCGATTGACGATAAGTTTGTTGTTTTCGGATCGGGCGATGAGGTTGCGCTGGATTTCGATCCGGCAAAGTTGCCTCCGTCGCCGAGGGGCTGGGTGCGCGATTATTTCTTCGTCGCCAACGGCTATGAAAAAGACATGGACTTTTACGCCTACCGCGGCGATGTGGTGGATCCGCTGCCGTTCCGCGATATGCACAGCTACCCGTATCCGGACCAGTCTTTTCCTTCCGATGCCGAGCACCTGAACTACCTGCTCGAATACAACACCCGGTTTATGTCGGGGAATGAGGCGGCCGGGTATTCTTTCCAATATCCGAAGTGAAGCTGGCGGCGGGCAATTACTCTGTCATTCATTACCTGGGCAATCGTTGAACTGTTCTGAGGGTTCCGCGGAGTGCGATTGCGGGAAGGTGTCTCAGGGCCACAAGATTGGGCTCGCATCGCGTCCGCAAGAATCTTTTTGCCGGCGTCGTTTTGCGTTGACAGAATTTTCCGCCAAGATAGAATTCGAAGGGAATTTGTGGAACTGCGGCGGGAACGCACCAAAAGTGCACTCGCAAGCCACGAATGACCCTCTCCCGAGCCCCGTTGTCGCCGCAGGACAATGGGGTCTTATTTCGAGACCAATTCTTCGTGATTTCTGCAGGGTGCAACCGCTTACTGGTGGCTTGGTTTGGTGATAGCTCGGTTTGCGAGGGGGCGATCCGAACTCGCGTCGTCGCTGTCAGGCGGAAGTCTGGGATGAGGATGGAGGGGCCTTCGGCTTTGCTCAGGGCAGTCTCTTCGATTCCACATGTTTCTTCCGTGAAGAACGTGGCTGCGCTTGGGATGACAGCTTGACAACCGCTACTGCCCGCGCAAGCTTAGTAGCGGGCTGTCGTCGTTTCAGTAGTTTATAATCATGGATTCTGGCTTGCACCGTTACGCAATCTGACGGAATCGTCTGCCACGGAGTAGTTTGACTATGATTCGACAGCTTCAAAATGCGGGTCCCACCCTGAAGATCATTCTCGGGGCGCTACTCGTGATTATTTGCGCCTCGATGGCAATTACGCTGATACCCGGTGGCATCGGCTCCAGTTTGGGCATTGGAGCGCCTCCGGCGGGCGTTCTCGCCACAATTGGCGATCAGACCGTCACCGTGCCCGAGGTGCAGCGCGAAGCGCGCGCGATGATCCGCCAGCAGTTTCCCAAGGGGGGACCGCAGGCGAGCATGCTGCTGCCCTATTTTGCGAATCAAGCTGCCGAACAATTGATCAACGAAAAGGCGCTGGTTGCCGAAGGGCACCGCATGAGGTTGCGGGTAACCGACGACGAACTTCGAGATGAGTTGCAGCACGGGCAATACGCGAACGCATTCTTCCCAGAGGGAAAGTTCATCGGCCAGGAAGCATACGAAGACATGCTCCAGCGCGCCGACCTGACGGTTCCGCAGTTTGAATCGCAAGTGAAGGACGAGATTCTTATCCGCAAGTTGCGCGCTCTGGTTTCCAGCGGCGCCTTTGTAGGGGACAGCGAGGTTCGCGAGGAATTCGACCAGCGCAACACCAAGGTAAAGTTTGAATACGCCGCAATTACGCAGGCGGATATTCTGAAAGGTCTGCATCCGACGGACGAAGAACTCAAGGCTTATTACGATCGCAACAAGGCCGCCTACAACAACACGATTCCGGAGAAGCGGCAGATTAAGTACATCGTGGTGGACAGCGCCAGAATCGGGGCGAACGTTACGGTTACCGATCAGGATTTGCAAGCGTATTACGATCAGCATCGGGATGAGTTCCGCGTGCCGGAACAGGTGAAGGTCGCCCACATTCTGATCAAGACTCCGTTGCCGGCCCCGGGAGCCAAGGAAGATGAGAAAGCGGTGGCAGACGCGCGCGCCAAAGCCGAGGACGTGTTGAAGCAGGTGAAGGCGGGCGGAGATTTTGCGAAACTGGCGGAAAAATATTCGGACGACCCTGGCAGCGCCAAGAGTGGCGGCGAACTCGGCTGGATCGGGCGAGGTCGCACTGTGCCTGAATTCGAAAAGGCTGCGTTCTCACTCGGCAAAGGGCAGACCAGCGATTTGGTCAAGAGCAGCTACGGCTTCCATATCATCCGGGTCGAAGACAAGCAAGAGGCTCACCTCAAGACGCTGGCTGAGGTAAAAGGTGAAATCGAAGAGAAAGTGAAGCTACAGAAGGCCGCGCAGGCGACCGAGAAGGCGGCGAATGCCTTGCTGAGCCAGGCGCGCACTGCGGGATTCGATCAGGCAGCGGCGGCCAAGGGTCAAGCGGCAGTCGCCACCGACTTTTTCGGTCGAACCGATAACTTGCCCGGGCTGGGGGCGAATCCTCAGTTTATGGATGCGGTGTTCAATGAAGCGGATAAGGCGCCGCCGGATGTTGTCCAAGTGCCGCAAGGCTATGTGGTTTTCCAACTGCTGGCCATCAAGCCTCCGGCTACGCCTGCGTTTGAAGAAGTTCATGCAAAGGTCGAGGCTCAGTTCAAAAACGAGCGAGCCAGTTTTCTTCTGCAGCAGAAGACCCAGGAGCTCTCCGACCGCGCCAAGGCGGACCACGATTTGAAGAAAGCGGCAAAAGATCTGGGCGCGACGGTGAAGACCAGCGAGCTGGTGGCGCCTGACGGACAGGTTCCCGACATTGGTTCGATGAGTCAGGCGAGTGCCATCTTCTCCCTGAAGCCGGGTGAGATTAGCGGGCCGATCACGGCCGGGGGAAACGGCGTGGTTGCTCAACTTCTGGAGAAACAGCCGCCGACGGATCAGGAATTTGCCGCGAAGAAGGATCAGATACGGCAGTCACTTCTCGAGGAAAAACAGGGCACTTTGTTTGGATTGTTCGTTACGAACCTGCGCAAAGATATGGAGAGCTCCCACCGGCTGAAAATCAATCAGGAAGAGATGAAAAATCTGACGCGGCAGGCTTCGCAAGAAGGCGAGTAACGAAATTCTAAATTGCCCCGTTGCAATGTCGGACATCTGATTTGTGCGCAGAGGCGGGTTGCCGTATCTGCTGTCGCCGAATGAGACGGAGCAAGCTCCGTCTCTACAACTGACTGAGAACTGATTTGAATGTCGTTCCCCCGTGCCAGCGGAATTCTGCTTCATCCCACCTCGCTGCCTTCGCGCGGCGGGATCGGCGATTTTGGTCCGTCGGCCTATGCGTTCGCTGACTTTCTTGCTTCCGCACGCCAGGGTCTGTGGCAGGTGTTGCCGCTCGGTCCGCTCGGATTCGGCAACTCACCATATTCTTCGACTTCGGCGTTCGCCGGGAATCCGCTGCTGATCAGCCTGGAACGCCTGGCCGATCATGGCTGGATTGACCGAAAAGTGGTCGGCAGTGTTCCGGACGGCTCCGAACCGCTTGATTACGCGTCAGTCTTTCGTCACAAGCTCCCTTTGCTATTTGAGGCGGCACGAAACTTTTCGAGATCCGCCACGCCTCAGGCCCGGGGCCGTTTTGAAAATTTTCGCCGGGAAAACACTTGGTGGCTTGATGACTTTGTCCTCTTCGACGGCCTGCGTGCACGTTTCAAGCTGGAAACGTGGAACCGCTGGCCACACGAACTGACTCATCGCGACCCGCTGGCGATTGAAAAAGTGCATGAGGAAATGAGAGAAGATCTGGATCTTCGCCGGGTGGTGCAGTTTTTTTTCTATGAGCAGTGGAGGGCGCTTCGCGCCTATTGCGGGCGGCGGTCGATTCGGGTTGCGGGCGACATCGCGATCTTTCTGAATTTTGACAGTGCCGATGTGTGGACCCACCCCGATCTTTTTCGGCTGAATGGCGAACTCGATCCTGAGGTTGTTGCCGGCGTTCCGCCAGATTTTTTCAGCAAAGACGGCCAGCGGTGGGGCAATCCGCTTTACCGGTGGGATGTGATGCAGGCGCGAGGATATGCATGGTGGATCGACCGGATGCGCTGGGCTACGCAGAATTTTGATTACGTCCGCCTCGATCATTTCCGAGGATATTCACAGTTCTGGGAGATTCCCGCGGAGGAGCCAACGGCGATTCATGGACGCTGGGTCGACGGCCCGAAAGATGATTTATTTGTGAAGCTCAGGGAAGCGCTGGGCGGTCTGCCATTTTTTGCCGAAGATCTGGGATACATCACCCCAGACGTACATGCACTCCGGCAACGTTTGAAAATCCCCGGTATGGCCGTATTGCAATTCGGCTTTAGCGACGCCGGCGCGCGCGTTCATTTGCCGCACACTTTCACGACCGAGAAAGTTGTTTATACCGGTACGCACGATAATGACACGCTGGTCGGGTGGTGGGAATCGGGCGCAACGGAGCAGGAACGCCAGCAAGCCGAAACTTATCTGGGCCGATGTGGAAAAGGCATGCAATGGGCAATGCTGCGCGCAGCCGCGACCTCGGTGGCCAGCCTCTGCGTGGTGCCGCTGCAGGATGCGCTGGGTCTCGGAAGCGAGGCGCGTATGAACGTCCCCAGCCGTTCGGAAGGGAACTGGCGCTGGCGTTTTGGCGCCGAGTCACTGAGCGGGGAACTGGCCAAAAAACTGGCTGCGCTCGCGGAAATTTCAGACCGGCTTCCGCAGCCATTGCCTGCCCGGAATTCCAGCGAGACGGAAGAATGGGCGGCCTGAATGGTGTATTCTCGCTGCGAAGCCAATTGAAGAAAACTCTTTGGAGTAGGATGACGTGACCGAGCTCGTCGAGCCCATCATTCGCGCCCAGGCTGTCGAAAAGTTCTACGTGCAGCCGGATGGGAATCGCATTGAAGTAATCGCTCCCGTCGACCTCAACGTAGAGCCCGGGAAAATTATCGCTCTGCTCGGTCCGTCGGGCTGCGGCAAGTCTACGCTGCTGCGGATTCTAACCGGGCTCAGCAAACCTTCCTCAGGCGAAGTTCTGTGGCATGGGAAACCTCTCACGTCGCAGAACGCGGGCGTGGCCATCGTTTTTCAGAGTTTTGCGTTGTTTCCGTGGCTGACGGTTCTTGACAACGTTGAAGCTCCGCTCGAAGCTCGCGGAGTGGCAGCGCTGGAGCGGCACAAACGGGCTTTGCGCATTCTGGATACGGTTGGCCTCGACGGGTTCGAGAGCGCCTATCCTAAAGAGCTTTCGGGTGGCATGAAACAGCGTGTCGGCTTTGCGCGCGCGCTGGTGGTGGAGCCCGAAGTGCTGTTCATGGATGAGCCTTTTTCGGCGCTCGACGTGCTGACCGCGGAAAACCTGCGCAACGAGTTGCTCGAACTCTGGATCAGCAAGAAGATGCCGACCAGCGCCATTTTCATCGTTACGCACAATATTGAAGAAGCAGTGCTGCTGGCGGATCGGGTGATTGTACTGGCGAGAAATCCGGCGTGGGTGCGCGCCGATTTTCCCATCGAATTGCCGCATCCTCGTGATCGGAAATCGCCGCGCTTTATCGAGCTGGTGGACTACATCTACAAAATCATGACGCAGCCGCAGCTCGCGGCGGCGGTTCCGGACGCTACGGCAGCGGTGCAAAAGCCCGTTCGACAGAAATACCAGATGATTCCTCATGCGCGGGTCGGCGGCATCGCCGGCTTGCTCGAACTGTTGCAAGACAGAGGAGGAAAAGAGTATCTTCATCGTCTTTCCGAAGTTCTCATCATGGATGCGGAAGACCTGCTTCCGATCATTGAGGCGTCGGTGTTGCTCGGCTTTGCCACTTTAAAGGAAGGCGATGTCCAAATTACCGAGGAAGGCGCTCGCTTCGCCGAAGCGGACATTCTGGCGCGCAAGATTCTTTTCCGTCAGGCCGCACTGAATCACGTCGTAATCCTGCAACAAATCGACAGCATCCTGCACGCCAAGACGGATCATTCGATATCCGAAGAGTTTTTCTACGACATCCTGGACGAGCATTTCAGCGCTGATGAAGTGGAGCGGCAATTCGATACCGCGATGAACTGGGGCCGCTACGCTGAGATTTTCGACTTCGATCGCGAATCGCACCGGCTCATTCTCGCCGAGCCCGTGGGTGAGCCCCACCCGCCAACCACTTCGGTGCAGCCTTGAAGCGTCCGCAGCGAATTGCTTTTCGGCCGCTGGTTCGGATCTGGTCGGTGCTGCCGCGGCCCAGCGCGGCGGGCGTGCCCGATCTCATCATGTTTTCGGCCGGGCTGGCGCTGTTCTATGGCATAGTGCAGGTCGGACGCAACTGGCTCGGGCCCTTCCATCCACAGATTGAAATCAGTCGCAGCCTAGCCGCGCTTCCGGTCTATGCAGGTTATTCGCTGCTGCGCATTGCGCTCGCCTATGTATTGAGCCTGTTCTTCGCCGTAACCTACGGATATATCGCAGCGTACCGTCCGCGGGCCGAACGCTTCATGATTCCCCTGCTCGACGTTCTGCAATCTATTCCGGTGTTGAGTTTTCTGCCGGGCGTGATGCTGGCCATGGCTGCTCTTTTTCCCGGGCGTCAACTGGGCGTGGAGTTGGGCGCGGTGCTGCTCATTTTTACGGGACAGGTCTGGAACATGGCCTTCAGCTTTTACGCGTCGCTGAAGAGTGTTCCGCGTGAGATGCGGGAGGCGGCCACGATCTACCGCTTCAACTGGTGGCAGCGCTTCCTGCAGATTGAACTGCCTTTCGCGACCATCGGGCTGGTGTGGAATTCGATGATGTCGGTTGCGGGGGCGTGGTTTTTTCTGATGGCCTGCGAGCAATTTGGAGATTTTCGTTTGCCCGGGCTCGGGTCGTATTTGCAGGCTGCGGCGGATGGTGGCGACACGCGTTCCATTCTGCTCGGCATTGTCACCATGGTGGCGGTGATTGTGCTGATCGATCAGTTCGTATGGCGTCCGGTGATTGCCTGGGCGGAAAAATTCAAAATGGAGCAGGTGGAGAGCGCGAGTGCACCAACGTCGTGGGTGCTTGATTTTCTTCGGCGCTCGCGCGGGGTGGCGCTGTTCCGCAAGCGGGCGATTCGTCCACTGCGCGAGCAGATGGTGCATTACTTTTCCCGCGGCAATGTAGTCCGCGCGGAGTCGGCGCGGGAAAATACAACGGGGTTGTGGCTCTGGCGAGTTGCCGGGTTGGTGGCTCTCAGTGCGATCGGTTATTCCGTGGTTCGCGTTGTGATGATCTTGACCGGACTGAGCGGAGCCGAATTCCACCAGATCGCGGTTGGCCTTTTTGCAACCTGGCTGCGCGTGAATGTCACGCTACTTCTGGGCGCGCTCTGGACAATACCGGTGGGAGTTGCGATCGGGTTTCATCCGCGCTTGGCGCGCATCGCTCAACCGCTGGCGCAGATTGCGGCTTCGGTTCCGGCGACAGCGGTTTTTCCGGTGGTGCTGCTGGTCCTGATTCGTCTGGGCGGAGGTCTCGGATTTGGTTCGATTGTGCTGCTGCTGCTCGGAACGCAGTGGTACATTTTGTTCAACGTGATCGCCGGCGCGATGGCCATTCCAACGGACTTGAAAGAAGCGGCCAGCGTGTTCGGCATTCGAGGGTGGGAGCGCTGGCGGAAATTAATTCTTCCGGGAATTTTTCCCTTTCTGGTTACTGGGATGATCACGGCCTCTGGCGGGGCATGGAATGTCAGTATTGTCGCTGAATATGCTCACCTCAAAGGGCAAATCTATTCGACCGTGGGAATCGGGGCCATGATCTCTGGGGCTACCGATGCGAAGAATTTCAATCTCCTGCTCGCGAGCACGATTGCTTTGGCTGCTGTGGTGGTCACCACGAACCGGCTGCTCTGGCGGCGTCTTTATCGACTTGCAGAAACACGCTTTAAGCTGGAAGGGTAAGTTCTCAGTTCCGGTTTTCAGTTCCCAAAGCCTATGGATGAGGGAAACCGCCGATCGGCTTTGCTAAATCTGTCTGCATGTTGAACAATGAATGTTCAGCAAGGAATGTTCAACGATGAATGTTGGACGATGAAATAATGAAGTAGGATCGCTTTGGCCGCTGGTTCTGATTTCGCCGGCGCTGCAAAATTCGCAAGGAGCCTTCATGCCCGCAACTGGAGAACTTATACGCCTTATGAACTACATCGATGACATTGCCACGACGCTGCGCCGCATCAGCGCCAGCATCCCCGCGATGACCAAGGAAGAGGCCGCGCGCCTGGGCGAGTATATCCGCAAGACCGAACCGAGCTATGAGAGCGTGGTGCAGCGTGTCGAGAAGGCGGGCAGGGAAAACCGAGAGGACAAAGAGTGACAGAAGTCCGCACGGTTGCGGTGATCGGCGCGGGCATTATGGGACGGGGCATCGCGCACGCTGCCGCTCTCGGCGGCTATCGCACCATTCTCGAAGATCTGCTTCCGAACGCTCTGCGCAAGGCGGAGACGGAAATCCGGACTAACCTCGATAAAGCGGTTGAACTCGGCAAGGTCAATGCCGCGGACGCCGATGCAGCTTTTTCACGGGTTGAGTACGCTGGATCGGTCGATGAAGCGGCGCGCGAGGCGGATCTGGTCATCGAGGCGGTTCCCGAGGAGATGGAGTCGAAGATCGAGATCTTCACCATGCTCGACAAGATCTGCCGTCCCACGACGATTCTTGCCTCGAACACGTCCTCGCTCAGCGTCACGGAGATTGCCAGCGTCACTTATAGGGCGAAGAAGTGCGTGGGCATGCATTTTTTCAATCCCGTACACAAGATGAAGCTGCTGGAAATTGTGCGCGGTCTGGAGACTGACGGCGACACGCTGGCCGCCGTGGTCGGGGTCGGCAAGCGGATGCGCAAGGAAGTTGTGGTTATCAGGGAGTCGCCGGGCTTCATCACCAGCCGCGTTAATGCGATGATCGGCAACGAAGCATTCTACATGCTGCAGGAAGGGGTCGCCAGTGCCGAGGACATCGACAAGGCGCTGAAGCTGGGGCTGAATCATCCGATGGGTCCATTTGAACTGGTGGATCTGGTGGGGCTTGATACCCGACTGCATATTCTTGAATACCTGCACAAAACCTTGGGTGAGAAGTTCCGTCCATGCCCGCTGCTGGTGCAGTATGTGAAGGCGGGAAGGCTTGGGCGGAAATCGGGGCGGGGAGTGTTTGAGTATCCGGAGTCTTCTCCAAAGTTGTAAGAATGAGCTATTCTTCACACGCTTTCCGGGATAAGTCAGTGGGTATTCGCAGTATCATCTCTTACCCGCGTTTGATCAGTGATCCAATTTACTTCCCACGTCTTGCCACCGTCGTCTGAGAAGGATTGTTCAAAGTGGGGCATGTTAGTGGTCAGGTTCGACCAGACAAATCGGATCAGGATGGTTTTCCCATTCACTGTGTCCTGGGCATAAAACTCACCTCGTCCATTCTTGAACTCACCGATCTGGGGCGGGTCCAGAATGCCAGCTTTGCGATTGGCCCAATAGAGGCGCCACTGGTGGGATTGGGGATTGTACAAACGCAGGACCAGACCCTCGATGTTACCGGTTGGACTATTGAACTTGGCTTGCTCCAGTTCGGCGCCTTCCCAAACCTTAAAGCAGTTGCCAGTACCGTCGAATTCGACCCAGGTAGTGGAGCCGGTTAACGGATTCATGAGCTTCTTGAGGCGATATTTCCAGGAACCGAGAAGGGGATCAAAATCGTATTGCCCATCGCGTTCGGCGGCGGTTTGTTGAACGTTAGTTGCCGATGCTTGTGAATTCTGCTGTGCGAGCGTTTGGAATGGCGGCCAGAGGACAGCCAGTGTGCACACCATGAGACAAGCTCGAATGCGTTTGAGCGCGTTCATCACTGCCTCCTATGATTCGCTCTCCATTCTGGTTATGTGGAGTGCTTCGTCATGGTCTCGGGCCGCTGGCCGTTACACAGGATCCGCCTGCTGGCTATTGGTTGATATCCTGCTTCGCCTCCAGTTTCTTCTCGAGTCCACCGAGATAAGCCTTCTGGTTCTCGGGAGCGACGGCCAGCGATAGCTTGATTTCTTTTGTCGCCTCGTCGAACTTGCCCTCGGAGCTGTAAATGCGGGCCATGCCCGTGTGCACGAACCACAAATCGGGATGTTTCTTAGCGTTTTCACGGAAGATGACGAACGCCTCTTGGTCGCGTTTTTCAGCCTGTAGTTGACGACCATACAGATGAACCTGTAGCGGAGTGGCGAGATCCAGGGCCTTTTTCTGGGCCACGGCCGCGTCGTCTTTGCGGTTGAGAGCGGTCAGGACCTTTGCCTTCGTGTCCTCGTTGTCGTAGCGATCTTCATTTTCGATGGACTTGTTGGCATAGATCAGTGCGGCGTCGAGCGCGATTTTTTCGGCAAGCAAATAGTTAGCGGCGTCGTCCCAGCTTTGCCATGTGTACTGGGAGAGATTGCGGAGCTGTTTTTTCAGGCTGGCTTGCACTATATGGTGTACATCGACCGAGACCTTGAACGGGACCGCGACCTTTTCCCACTCGAGTTCGACCACGGCCGAATCTGGCTGCAACTGGTCGAAGTCATAGGTCAGGGCGTTGTGCATATCGGCCGGCTTGGGCTTCACCGTTACGCGCAGTGCGTCTTCCTTATCGTCGTAGGTGAAGGATCCCCAGGAAGTTGAATTCTTGGAGAAAATAATGGTCCACTCATCGGCGTTTGGGATCATGTGCAGTCCGTAGGTTCCCTTGTCGAGGGGCTTGCCGTCGATCTGGACGGGATCGCTGAAGGTGATCGTGGTGTTGATATTGGCTCCGGCGCGCCACACCTGGCCGTACGGAACGAGACCGCCCCAAACTTTGCGGTCGTTCACGAGCGGGCGGTGATAGTTGATCGTTATGTCGGTGATGCCGATGCGCTGGGAGACCTCTGCCTGCTGGCTCTGGAGAGGCAGGTCGAGAACGAAAGATTGCGCAGAACTTAGGGTTGGCAGGGCCGCTATCAAGAAAGGGAATAGAAATCCTGCGACCGCAGCACGAAGGCTTTTTCGAGACATTGTTCGAAGCATCGGAGTTTCTCCTTTGAAGGCGCCCGTTGAAATTTTGCTTGAGAAGGGTTATGAAAAGCGGCCCACCCCCCTGGTTGGCGGGTTAGACGCCCTGCGGGGTAATTTGTGAGCAGGAATTAACGCCGATGGCTAACCGGAAGGCTACCTTCAGCGTCTAATCTACTAGGCGAGACTCCTTTTCACGGAACTCGTTGCCCGCATCTTTCGTATCCAATAGCAGACGGAGGCGGGTTCTTGCCCCAGCGGAGCCGGGAACCCTGCGAGCTGCAAATTAACCATGCGGATGCTCATCGAAATCGTTCGCCAGTCGCTGGCGACGCTCTGGGCGCACAAACTGCGCTCGTTTCTCACCATGTTCGGCATAGCGTGGGGCGTGGGATCGCTGCTGCTGCTGGTGGGATTGGGCGAGGGATTCCGCAGCGGGCAGGCCAAGCAACTGAAGAATCTAGGCCAGGACATCATGTTTACCTTCCCCGGGCGCATTCCGGCGGTGGAAGGCAGCACGCAGTCCGGACGCACTTACCATTTCACGTACGGGGATTATCAGGCCATCCGCAGCGAAGCTCGGGCGCTCAAGTATGTCTCGCCAGTGCTGAATCGCGAAGATATTCGAGCGGTCAGCGATTACGGGTCGACGAACGGGCAGGTTTTTGGCGTGGCCCCGGAATATAACCAGATCCGCAACATTCCGGTGGGGCCGGGACGCTGGTTCAACGATGAGGACAATACCGAGACGCGGCGGGTAGCTGTCGTCGGGTGGGAGCTGCTGAAGAATATATTTCCTGGACGGCCAGCGGTCGGTTCGTCAATTTTGCTCAATGACATTAACTTCGAAATTATTGGCGTGCTCAGCAAGGTTGGACAAGATGGTAATAATGGCACCAACGCGCGCATTTTCATTCCCATCGAAACCATGCGCAACCTGTTCCGGTTGAAGGACCAGAACAGTGAGGATGCGATTTCGTTCCTGAATTATCGTCCGCTGACGCCTGGCGGCAATCTGGTGGCGAAGCAGGAAGTGCATGACATTCTTGCGCGGCGTCACGGGTTCGACCCCAAGCTTACCGAGTCCTTTGAAGATTGGGATACGATCGAGGATAACAAGCGGGTGGATAAGATCTTCGATGGCATGGATTATTTTCTCGGCGTGGTCGGTGTGATTACGCTGGCGCTGGGAGCAATCGGGATTATCAACATCATGCTGGTTTCGGTGACGGAGCGGACGCGCGAGATCGGGTTGCGCAAAGCGCTGGGCGCTACGCATCGCGCCATCATGACGCAGTTTTTTGTGGAAGGCGCGTTCCTGACCGCGCTGAGCGGCGGCATCGGGCTGGCGATTACAACGGCACTGGTGACGGTACTTGCGGCACTGCCTGCTCCGGAAGGGTTTGACACGCCGCGTATCGTTCCGTCATCGGCGGCGATTGCCATTTTATCGCTGGCGTTTGCCGGCATCGTTGCCGGGCTTTATCCGGCGCGGCAGGCCGCACTACTGCCACCAGTGGAGGCTCTGCGGCAGGAATAACTTCTGCGTAGAAACGGGGTCTCGCCTCGTCTGGACGTGGGGGAAGCTGCGGCAAGCCGCGTCTCCAGAAAAGAGTAGCTATGATTCTCGAACTTGGCCGTCAGGCCTATAACGCACTTCGGCACAACCGACGTCGCAGCATCCTGACCATGTTGGGCATGGCGTGGGGCATCGCGACGGTTGTGCTGCTGCTGGCCTATGGTTCGGGCTTCGAGCGCGGGCTCTGGGTGGCGTTCCGCTCTTGGGGCACGAACCTGGTTTTCATTTTCCCGGGACGCACCTCGTTGCAGGCGGGTGGCACGAAAGCGGGCAACGAAATTAAGCTCACCGTCAATGATCTCGATTATCTGCAGGCCGAGGTGCCTCTGCTCAAACGCATCTCGCCCGAGGCTTTCAAACAAAGTACGGTTGCTTATGGATCGCGCAGCGCGAGCTACGGGATCAGCGGCGTCTATCCCTATTACCAGCACATGCGGCGCATGGACGTGGAGGACGGGACTTTCTTCACCGACCTGGACGAAAACACGCACAGCCGCGTCGCCATTCTCGGCGCCGACGTCAAGAAGAAGCTGTTCTCGGGTGAAGAGGCGCTGGGCGAAAAGGTGAGGATCGACGGTATCTCTTACCAGGTCATCGGCGTGCTGAAGCACGTCATTCAGAACGGCGACGACAACATGAACGGCAAGGTGTACATCCCGTTCAGCGCCATGAGTGACTTGACCAATACCTATTACCTCAATGCTATCGCCATGGAGTATGAGGGCGACCATGCGAAAGTCGCCGAAGCAGTGCGGCGGTCGATGGCTTTTCATCACGAATTCGATCCCAAGGACAAGCGGGCTATTTTTGTCTTCGACGTATTTGCCGATCTGCTCGATCTGCGGGTGATCACGACCGGGATCAAGATTCTTCTCGGGTTTATCGGGTTGCTCACGCTCGGCATAGGCGGGGTGGGGTTGATGAATATCATGCTGGTTTCGGTGACGCAGCGAACGCGCGAGATTGGCGTCGAAAAGGCGCTGGGGGCGCGAAGTTGGCATATTCTCGTGCAGTTTCTTGCCGAGGCACTGGTCATCACGCTGCTGGGTGGTCTGGCCGGCGTGATTCTGGCTTACCTTGTCTCATGGACGGTTGGGTCGCTTACCCTGTGGAGCGCATTCGTCGAGAATGGCACCGAAGGCGACATTCATCTCACCATCGATTCAGCGACGCTGCTGGCATCTACCTTAATTCTGGGATTCGTGGGCGTGATCAGTGGGATGCTGCCGGCGATTAAGGCTTCGCGGCTGGATCCGATTGAAGCCCTGCGGTACGAATAGCTAGGGAAGGCTCGGCTGGTAGCATTAATGTTTCATTGATCCTCTTTCATTGATCGATCGCCACTTTTCTCCTCTCCACCTGCGTACAATGAAACGGTGTCAGACTCCAGCGTCCTGCAGAAAGTTCTTGATCATCTACAGCTCTACGATCATCCTCTGCTTGCTTTTTCTGCACGTGAGAATGACGGTGCGATCGAGATTTTGATCGATTTGAAGAACTCGACCGTGCCGGTACACACCTACGTGCTGCCGATTCACGCACGCGACCTCGATCATCCTCAGTTCGGCTGGCATCTGCAGCATCAGCTGTACGACGGCCTGCACGACTATTTCATTGAAATGTTTGTTCGCACGCCGCAGGATCACGGCGCTCCTCGCAGCGAAACACCTGCTGCAGAAAGAGGCGAGGAGCGCTAGCGTTTTGCCGGTTCGCGAACAGATCGAGAGCGAGATTCTCCGGGGTGGCCCCATGGCGTTTTCGCGTTATATGGAGATCTGTCTTTACGATCCTGCGGACGGATACTATTCGGCCAACGCGGAGCAATTTGGCAAAGCCGGAGACTTCTACACGTCAAGCGACGTCCACGCAGTTTTTGGACGGCTGCTGGCGCGGCAGCTTGAAGAAATATGGCGGGTGATCGATCGTCCGCAGCAGATCGAAATCCTTGAACTTGGCCCGGGCCGCGGATTGTTTGCCCGCGACGTGATCGACTGGTCGAAGAAGAGGTTTCCCGACTTCTATGCTGCGCTGACGTACACCTTGCAGGAATCTTCGCCGTCACTGCGTGCGAAACTGCAAAATACTCTCGATCACCAGTTGGCAAGTGGCAAGGCCGTCCTCTCTGCGACATCGGCGGAGGCACGGGCGATCAAGATTCAGCGCATCCTATCGTTAGAAAGGCCGCTGATCGTGTTCGCCAACGAATTCGTTGACGCGCTCCCGGTGGAGATTCTTGGTCCTCACGGTAAGCTCCACATCGCACTCGAAGACAATCGACTGCGCGAAGTCTGGCTGCCGCCGCCGGCCGAGGAACTGGAATTTCTTGACCGCTATAGTGTTCATCCCGAGCCTGGCGAACGTATCGAGGTGCCTCTCGTCGGGCAGAGGTGGGCCGGGAAAATCGCCAACGCTATTGCGAGCGGCCTGTTGTTAATCATCGACTACGGCTACAGTCGCAAAGAACAGCTCGCGGGCCGGCACCGTGGCACGCTCATGGCGTATCGCCATCATTCCGCCAGCGGCGATCCTTATCAGGCTCCGGGAGAGCAAGACCTCACGGCCCATGTCAATTTTACGGCACTCGCAGCCGAGTGCGAGCGGGGCGGGATGCGCGTGGAAAAACTGCTGACGCAATCGCAGTTTCTGATGGGCATCGGCGAGAAAAATCAGTTCGCAGACGCATTCGAAGAATGCGGGATACCGCAGGAACGGGCGAAGGTGGCTCTCCAACTCAAACACTTGATCACTCCGGAAGGCATGGGAGAGAATTTTCAGGTGCTGATTGCCAGCCGCGGGGTCGAACCCGATAAAGTGAGTGCTCTGAGCGGGCTGAGTTTTGGAAGGGGCTCTTAGCTTTCGGCTCGCGGCTGTCAACCACCGATTCTCAACTGTCAACTCTCAGTGAGAGCGATTCATGTCTGGTTCTGCGATCAAATGAATCGCTGGAATGCAGCACCCAGGAGAGTTATACTCATGGCGTTTTTACTGGGGGGTGGTTATGAAGCGGTTGATTCCTTTCCTTGCTCTGATCTTGTTTCTTGGTGGGCCCGGTTTTGCTCAGACAAGCGCCGACGATACCCCGGCCAGTAAGGCGGACGTCGAGAGATACTTCCAAATTGCCAGGTCCAACGACATGATGAAAAAGCTGGTGGCGTCGATGGAGCAGGGCTTGCAGCAGATGACGCATGAGCAATACGTGAAACACCAAAACGACTTACCGGCCGGTTACGAAGCAAAGATGAATGCGATGATGGACGAAATGTTCCAGAATATGCCGTGGGATGAAATGATCCAGTCCATGGTTCCGGCATATCAAAAGCACTTCACCAAGGGCGACATCGACAATCTGGTGGCTTTTTATTCCTCGCCCACAGGTGCAAAGTTATTGCGCGAACTGCCCGCCATCATGGCAGAGTCGATGCAGGACATGATGCCGATCATGACCAGGTACATGGAGACAGTCCAGCAGCGGCTGCTCAAAGAGACTGACGACATGATCGCCCAGTCCAAGAAGAAGACTCAGGGGAACGATCCCGCTACCAACAATTAAAGTGCGAGTGAAGTCCGAGGGAACGGCCGCCCGGCACACCCAGGACTGTGTACTTCAGGACTGTGTACCAACGGTATGCACCATTTTCGGTGCATTTAACATTCCTGAAATATCTTTGCGTTAAACTGCATAAACGATGAGCATGGCTCGGATCTCTCGTTTTGCGCTGCCTTTGCAGGTTGCCGCGGTCTGCTACCGGCGGGTCAATTCGCAGGCTGAGTTTCTGCTGGTGCATACCAATGGGGGCAGCAAGTGGACTTTTCCCAAGGGAGCGCCGGAACCTCGCCTGTCGCACAGCCAGGCGGCGGAACGCGAAGCGAAAGAAGAAGCCGGAGCGATCGGCATCATTGAACCTCGACATTTCCATCTCTACGTGCATTCCAAGGGCGTCTTCTGGCAGCCTGGGGGTGTGCAGGAATATGTCGTCAAGGCTTTCCTGATGGAGGTCCGGCAGACACGGCGGCCCGAGGAGGACGATCGCGACCCCACCTGGTTCGAGGCGGAGAAGGCGCGCATCATCCTGGCCAAGGGTCGCGAAGTGAAATATGCCCATGAACTCCAGGCAGTGATTGACCGGGCGCTGGAGCATCTCGGGATAGCCCGTATGGCCGCGACTCGCTGAACCCACCAGGCGCTGTTGACAGGCCAACTCAGCTTGGCCTCAACAGCGTAACTCCCTTTATGATCCCGGCCAATTATGATTGACTGACCTGTAGGGTCGAGATCTTCCACGGATGAATTACGGGTTCGTCATCGACAATCGCAAATGCATCGGTTGCCACGCCTGCACGGTGGCGTGCAAAACCGAAAACCATGTTCCGGTCGGAGTCAACCGGACGTGGGTGAAGTATGTCGATAAGGGTGTTTTCCCCAGCACGCGCCGCGTTTTTCAGGTTACGCGTTGCAACCACTGCGCCAAGCCGCCTTGCGTTGCGATTTGCCCGGTGACCGCGATGTACCAACGCAAGGACGGGATTGTCGATTTCAATCCCGAGCGCTGCATTGGCTGTAAAGCGTGCATGCAGGCCTGTCCCTACGATTCGATTTACATGGATCCGGACGACGGCACGGCTGCGAAATGCCATTTCTGCGCGCATCGCACTGAAGTTGGGCTCGAACCCGCATGCGTCATCGTTTGTCCGGAACACGCAATTATTGCCGGAGATCTGAACGATCCAGCGAGCGAGGCAGCGCAACTGGTGGCTCGAGAGCCGGTACGCGTACGCAAGCCGGAGCAGGGAACTCAACCCAAACTTTATTACATCGAGGCCGACGAAAGTGCGATTGTGCCGATGGCGGCTCGCCACGAATCGATTTACATGTGGGCGCAGCGGAATGCGGCGGTGATGGGAGGAGGGGCTGTCTATCCGGCCGATAGCCCGTTGTTGCAGGAGAATGCGGTTGCGGCGTATGACGTTGCCCATGCGCGTCCCTGGGGCTGGCAAGTTCCGGCTTACTGTTGGACCAAGTCAATCGGTTCGGGCGCTTTGGCCGTGCCGGCCATTGCCATGTTGCTGGGTCGATTGTCGGGTGACCGGGTCCGCGATATCGCGCTCGCGACCATCGCGTTGTTATTTACGGCGCTGACAACGGTACTTTTGGTTTGGGATCTCGATCACAAAGAACGATTTCTGCGGGTAGTGTTAACTCCGCAGAGCAAGTCGTGGCTGGCGCGGGGCGCATTTATTTTGATCGCGTATAGCGGGCTCTGTGGCGTGTTCTGGCTGGCATCGGTCGCCGGGCTTTCTTGGGGGGCGTCGGTGTTGCTGTGGCCCACCATACTGGTGGGCTTTTGTGCGGCCGTCTATACTGCGTTTCTCTTTGGACAGTGCGAAGGCCGTGATCTGTGGCAAACGCCTCTGCTGCCAGCGCATTTGATCGTGCAAGCGCTGCTCTGTGGGTCGGCGGTGCTAGCGCTGCTTCCGGCTGCCATCGGCGGCTCGGCGCGGACTGTGGCGGTTGCAGTCCCGGCACTGGTCTTTAGCGTAAGTGTGCACCTGCTGATGCTGCTTGGCGAAGTTGTGCTGCCGCACAAGACCGATAACGCGAGTTACGGGGCGCGATTGATGACTCGCGGGCCGTTCGCTGGCGCGTTCTGGGGCGGTGGTTTGGTAGTGGGTGGAGTGATTCCGCTGTTGCTTCTGGTGGCAGGTCCTTTGATATTTAGGACCTCGAACCACCTAGTAGTGGGACTCGCCGGCTTGCTGGTTTTAGCTGGGCTTTTGATTTTTGAGTGGTGTTTTGTGATGGCGGGGCAGAGCGTACCGAACAGCTAGGGTCCTTTCGTAAACCGGGGGCCTCGGCAGTGCGCGCGAGAAACCCCGCCCTAGTCGCTCCAAGAAAACGAAGTCACTAGAACAGGGTATCTTTTTAGATTTGTATGGAGAATTTGCAATGACGGATTTCAAGCGCGACGGCAGCCATCTTGTTTCCTACCCGCCCGTCGAGAAGTGGGACGATTGGGTGGAGTACGATGCCGACGCGTGGCCGCGCCGGGTGCAAAAGCATTACCAGCTTGTGCCTACGATTTGCTTTAACTGCGAGTCGGCGTGCGGGCTGCTTGCTTACGTCGATAAGGCAACAGGGAAAGTCGCGAAGTTTGAGGGCAATCCTAAACATCCGGCCAGTCGCGGACGCCTTTGCGCCAAGGGGCCGGCTACGATTACGCAGATTCATGATCCCGATCGCATTCTTTATCCGATGAAGCGTTCTGGGCCGCGCGGCGGGGGAAAGTGGACGCGGACTTCGTGGGATGAGGTGCTGGAAACTTTCGGCGCGCGCATGCGCAAGGCGTTTCAGGAAAATCGCGGCGAAGAAGTCATGTACCACGTTGGCCGTCCCGGGCACGACTTCATTATGGATCGTACGCTGCAGGCCTGGGGCATCGACGGTCACAACTCGCATACGAACGTCTGTTCGTCTTCGGCGCGGCTTGGCTATTTGCTCTGGCATTATGCTGATCGTCCTTCTCCCGATCACGCCAATGCACGTTTCATTCTGCTGCTCTCCGCGCATCTGGAGTCGGGGCACTATTTCAATCCTCACGCGCAACGCATTATCGAAGGGAAAATGGCAGGAGCGAAGTTGGCGGTCATGGACCCGCGGCTTTCGAACACGGCGAGCATGGCAGATTACTGGCTGCCAAGTTATCCGGGGACGGAGGCAGCGGTTCTGCTGGCGATGGCGATGGTTATCCTCGGCGAGAATCGGTTGGACGCAGCCTTTGTAAAAAAATGGACCAATTGGGAAGAACTTGAGGTCGACGGATTTCGTGCGGAAGGCCAGAGTTTTGAAACGGTGATCGCTGCATTGAAGAGGCACTATGAGAAGTTCACTCCGGAGTTTGCCGAGAAAGAAAGTGGAGTGAAAGCCGACGTGATCGTCAAGATCGCGCGTGAAGTTGCGGCTGCGGGAAGTCGCTTTGCGTCGCATCTATGGCGGGGTAGCGCATCCGGAAATTTGGGTGGATGGCAATCGGCACGGGCGTTGATGCTGCTGCATGTGCTGACCGGGTCAGTGGGAACTCCGGGCGGACACAATCTGAACGCATGGAATAAATTTGTGCCGCGGCCGTATAAGAATCCGCCGCTGCAGAAAAACTGGAACGAACTGCTCTATCCGCGAGAATGGCCGCTGTGCACGCATGAAATGTCGCCGCTACTCCCGCATTTCTTGAAGGAAGGGCGCGGTCGCATCGACGCTTATTTCACGCGTGTCTTCAATCCCGTGTGGACTTATCCCGACGGATTTTCGTGGATTGAGATGTTGCGCGACGAAGAAAAAGTCGGGCTGCACGCTGCGCTCACGCCGACCTGGAGCGAGACGGCATGGTTCGCCGATTATGTTCTGCCGATGGGATTCAGTTCCGAGCGCCACGATCTGATGAGCCAGGAATCATACGCCGGAAGGTGGATCGGTTTTCGGCAGCCGGTGCTGCGGGTGGTGCAGGAAAAGGAAGGGAAGAAGTTCGATACCACCTATCAGGCGAATCCTGGAGAAGTTTGGGAAGAAGACGAATTCTGGATCAATCTTTCGTGGGCGATCGATCCCGATGGTTCGATGGGAATCCGACAGTGGTTTGAATCGCCGTATCGACCGGGGCAGAAGTTGACGGTGGACGAGTACTACGGCTGGATTTTTGAAAATTCCGTTCCCGGTCTGCCCGAAGCTGCCGCGAAGGAAGGACTGAAGCCGCTGGAATATATGCGCAAATATGGCGCGTATGAGGTGACCACGGACGTCTACAGGCTGAACGAAAAGCCGGTGGCGGCCGCAGATCTCTCGGGGTCGAGCATCGAAGCGAATGGCACGGTTACGAAGGCCGGAAAAGCAGTGGGTGTGATGATCGATGGCCAGGCGGTCGTCGGGTACAACACGCCTTCGCGGAAGCTGGAGCTGTTTTCGAAAACCATGGCAGATTGGAAGTGGCCGGAGTTCGCGCTCCCGGAATACTATCGCAGCCACATTCATCGCTCGGCGCAAACGGCGTCAGCGGGGAAGGCCGCGGAGAGTTGGGATGCGGGTTTCGATCCGCAATACATGCCGCTGGTGGAGTGGCCGAAAGAGGCCCACGGCGAGGTTTGCACTCTGTTGCCGATCTTCCGATTGCCGCACTTGATTCATACTCGCTCGGGAAACTCGAAATATCTTTACGAGATCGCGCACAAGAATCCGCTTTGGGTCAATCCAATGGACGCCAAGAATTTAGGGGACCTTCGCACCGGCGATCTGGTCAAGGTACACACGGAGATCGGATTTTTTGTGCTGCACGCATGGGTGACCGAAGGACTGGCGCCCGGGGTGGTTGCCTGCTCTCACCACATGGGACGGTGGCGTACTGGGAAGGAAGATCAACTGGAACGCATGTCGAGCGCATGGGTCGATCTGCAGGAAGTCGGCAAGGGACAATGGAAGATGCGTCAGACTTCGGGCGTGGAGCCCTATGAGACGACCGACCCAGACACGAAGCGGGTGTGGTGGAGCGATGCCGGCGTCCATCAGAACCTGACTTTTCCAGTGCATCCCGATCCCATCACTGGTATGCACTGCTGGCACCAGATGGTGCGCGTAGAGCGGGCGGGGGTGGGCGACCACTATGGCGATATCTTTGTCGATACGAATCTTTCGTTTGCCGTTTATCAGCGGTGGAAGGCACTGACGCGTCCAGCTCCCGGGCCCGGTGGATTGCGTCGTCCGCTTTGGATACCGCGGGTGGTGCGTCCGGAAGAAGCGGCATTTTACTTTCCGGCTGCTATCGATAGTCCGGTTGTAAAATAAACAGATGCCTTTACAGTCGGGAAATCCCAGCAACTTTGGCAAGAAGCGTACTCCGCCTCCGGACGAGACTTTTGAAGAAGCCGCCTATCTGAAGGCGCTCGGAGAAAAGCAGAAGATCGTGAGCTTGAAGCTGGCGGATGGCGAAGTCGTGCGTGGGTGGATCGAGTACTACGATAAGAACATGGTGCGCGTGACTCGCGAGGATGGCCCGAATCTCTTCATCTTCAAGCATGAGATTGTGTATATAGCGGAAGATGGAAAGAAGAAGTAGATAGGATCCGTTCGCAGATTCCAGTTCACAGTTTCTGATCGACAATCCTGAACACGAAAGATTCGATTTCCGATAGCGCCCATGAAATCTTTAGATCTGATTTCTCCAATGCAGGCTATGGCCCGCGAGGCAGGCAAACTGGTAATGGGTTACTTCGGGCAGCATGTGAAGATTGAATATAAGGGCGCCGTGGATCTCGTTACCGTGGCCGACCGGAAGTCGGAAGCGCTGATTCTGGAACGGATTCGCAGCCAGTTTCCAACTCATGATGTGATCGGCGAAGAGGGAGCGCGTATCGAAACTGGAGCCGAATACAAGTGGTACGTCGATCCGCTCGATGGCACCACGAATTTTGCCCACGGCTATCCTGTGTTTTGTATTTCGCTGGCGGTGGAGCGGTTGGGAAAGCGGGTTGCGGGAGTGATTTATGATCCGACCCGCGACGAGATGTTCTCGGCCGAAGTGGGCAGTGGCGCGCGGCTCAATGAGAATGCGATCCACGTTTCGGCCACCGCAAACTTGGGAGAATGCCTGGTGGCTACTGGCTTTCCCAGTCAGAAGCGACACAAGAATCCGAATATTTATTTCTACCATCAGCTCACATTGCGTACTCACGGAGTCAGGCGAGCGGGGTCGGCGGCGCTGGATCTGTGCAATGTGGCTTCGGGAAGGTTTGACGGCTTCTGGGAATTTAATCTCAATCCATGGGATACGGCGGCGGGGGTGCTTCTGGTTGAAGAGGCGGGAGGGAAGGTCACGGACTTTTCGGGAGGCGAGTTCCAGATTGCAAGCCGCGAAACACTAGCGTCGAACGGGTTGGTGCATGGTGCGCTCCTGCATGAATTCCAGGAGATCTTCGCCGGACGGGGGCTGGAAGAGCTAGCGAGTCCCATCGACTATGCTAAGCTGCGAAGCTTTTAGTGGAGCGCCGGGCGTCTAGCCCGACTGCCAGGATGGCCCAGGAACGGCTGAGGACGCGTCGCTCTATCGCGTCAGTCTATAGTGAGGGCGCAGGCGTTAGAATAATCCACGTGGGTTCGCCTCTTCTTGAACGCCAGATCGGAAAGCGCCCTGACAAAGTGCGGCTGCGGGGGCGCATTCTTTTTCTCACGGAAGATCCGGAGTTGATCCGAAGGCAATTGGCGGGCTGGGATATGCCTTGGGATAGAGCGAATCCCACCAACAATCCTAAGCTTCGTGACGATATTTCTACCGACGAGATTACTCCCGCGCACTACTGTTTTTACTTTGACCGAACGCTCGGCGAAATTCCCTATGCTGGCTTGCGGTGCGGCGACACTCTCCCCATAGGGCGCGGGGCGGTTCAGAAGGGCGGCTTTGTTTGCTCGGTAAGCGGCAAGCGGCGTGGGAAGGGCTCGAGCCGCGAGCAGTCTCCTTATGCGGAGATGTGCGCCGGGATTCAGGTTGCGATTGCGGAAAACATCGAGCGCATCTACAAGCAGAATTGCCAAAACCTTGGCCTGCTGACTTCGACTAACTTTGGATTGATCGAGAGGATCCGCGCGGGGGAAGAAATTGCGCTGAGCGAATTTACCGCTGGGGAAGATGAGATCACCCGGCAGGTGATTGAGTATGGCGGATTATTTCCGTTTAATGCGGCGCGGATGCAGGGGAAGGTTTTTCTGCCGCCGATCAAGACGCAGAAGCGTGCGATGACGCTGGCAGAGAAGATTCTTGCCGCGCATATGGTCTCGACTCGGGCGGGGCAGAGCCCCGTCGCCACAGGTTATGTTCAGCCGGGAGACACCGGCTTCACCCGCGTCGATCTGCGGTTCAGTCATGAGTACGTCACACCGATGGCGTCCATTTTCTATGAGCAGTTGGTGGGGAAAGATGTTCCGGTGAACGATGCTTCGAGCATTCGGTTCTTTCGCGATCATCTTACGTTTCTCGATGAAGTGATTTCCGAAGACAAGAAAAAGATGGGGTTGCTCGACCTAGCTACGCAGCTCAAGCTGAAGCAAGAGGATTTTGCGAAGCAGCAGGGAATCAAGTTGCACGGGGAGTTGGTCGACCGGAAAGGGTCGGAGGGCATCTGCCATTCGGTGATGCTGGAGACTTATGCGCTGCCGGGACAGGTCAACGTTGGGTCCGATTCGCACACGCCTCATGTCGGGGCCATTGGGTGCATCGCATTCGGTATCGGGACGACGGACGTGTTCAATTCGTGGATTACCAGAGATGTGCGAGTCAAAGTGCCGGAGTCGGTCAAGATCGTCATTCGCGGCAAGAGGCATGCGAACGTTACGGCGAAAGATTTCATCCTGAAAATTCTTTCGCTGGATTACGTGCGCAGTGGCAAGGCGCTGGCGAAGGTGATGGAGTATGCGGGCGAAGCGGTGGAAGCGCTGTCGGTGGATGAGCGCGCCACGATGACCAACATGGCTGCGGAAATTGGCGGTTTTACGGGTATTGTGGCTCCGGATGAAAAGGTTGTTGAATTCCTGATGGAGCGTCGCGGCATGAAGCGGGCGGAAGTCGAGAAGATGATTGCGGGCTTGCAAAGCGATCCTGTTGCCGAATACGCAGAGGTGATTGAACTGGATGCGGCGGCGATTACGCCCATGGTGGCGACTCCGGGCGATCCGGGCAACGGCAAGTACATCCGCGAACTTGGTGCGCGCGTCCCGATTGAAATCGCTTATGGTGGGACCTGTACGGCGGGCAAGAATGAAGACATGGATATGTATGCTGCGGTTCTCGCTGATGCACTGAAAGACGGCCGTCGAATTTCAAAGAACGTAACATTTTGGATTCAATTCGGCTCCCAGGAGACACGCGAATACTCGAGGCAGCGCGGCTATTTTGAAATCTTTGAGCAGGCGGGTGCGCGCATGATCGAGCCTAGCTGTGGCGCGTGCATCAATGCGGGGCCGGGGGTATCGACGCGTTCGGACCAGGTCGTGATCAGTGCGCAGAATCGAAATTTTCCTGGGCGGAGCGGGCCGGGTCAGATGTATCTGGCGTC
Source organism: uncultured Acidobacteriaceae bacterium (assembly GCA_963696275.1). GTDB lineage: Bacteria > Acidobacteriota > Terriglobia > Terriglobales > Acidobacteriaceae > Acidiflorens. The sequence goes on from CAVOJQ010000006.1 coordinate 355,571, forward strand.
ACCGCTGACCGTGGCGGCGAGTGCAGTGGCAGGCTGCATTGTTGAGTACGAGCCCAGTAGCGTGAATGCGCAAATTCCCGATTTGGAACGCATTTAACTCCGCTAGGTTTCCTAGCGTACTGTATACTGTGCGCTAGGGTACATTCAAACGAAGTTTTCCAATCTAGCACGCGTCAGAGGAACCCGCCTCTCTGGCGTTGCCAATTTCCCTCCTAATTTCAGCACGCAGCAAGGCAGCCCTTTGCAGAATCGGTAAGACCCCTATGAAAATCCTGCTGTACAACCCCGACAACGGTGTCACGCGTAATTTCATGCCTCATCTATGGATGTTCCTGCTACAGGCGCTGACGCCGCCGGGTCACGAAGTGCTGCTGGTGGATGGCAACGCCAGTCCGATGGATGAAGCGGGAATCGCGCAGTTTGTGCGGGACAACAAGATTGGATTGGTTGGGATCGGCGCCATGACGCGAATGATCGCCAAGGCTTATCGCATGGCGGACGCGGTTCGAGCCACAGGGGTTCCGGTGGTGATGGGCGGGCCTCACGTTACGGAGATGGCCGACGAGGCGCTGGGTCGGGATGGCGGTCGGCGGCATGCCGACGCCGTCGCGCTCGGTGAAGCTGATGCGACTTGGCCACAAATTGTTGCGGATGCCGCTCGCGGACAGCTCAAGGATGTTTACGAGCCGGTGGACGCATTTGGGCAGGAGAGCAAGCCTTCGTTGAAGGATTATCCGGTGATTCCGTGGGAGTCGATTGATCTCAAACAGTTCAATCTGGTTCCGAAGGGTGTGAGCGGGGTGTTGCAGAAGATTGGAGAAGGCTGGGGATCCTTTCGGATCATCCCGGTGGAATCGGGACGAGGATGCCCTTATGGTTGCGAGTTCTGCACGGTGACGGGATTTTTCGGCGACTCGATTCGGTTCCGCACTAATAAGAGCGTGGTCGACGAATTGCTGTTGCTGAAGGCGCGCGCGCGCAAAGAAAAAGGACAGATGGCGATATTCTTCATTGACGATAACTTTGCCATCAACATCAAGCGCACGAAGTCGCTCTTGCGGGACATCATCGCTGCCAAAGCGCAATGCCATTGGGTGGCGCAGATCTCCGCCAATTTATTGCGCGATGAGGAATTAGTGGATCTGATTGCGGATTCCGGGGGCAAGTGGATTTTTATCGGCATGGAATCGATCGATCCCGCCAATCTGAAGGATGTGAATAAGGGATTCAACAAGCCGGGTGAGTATGCGGCGGTGCTGGAACGGCTAGCAGCGCGCAATGTGTATGCGATCACGTCATTTATTTTCGGCATGGACAATGACACGGTGGGAGTTGCGGAGCGGACGATGGGACAAGTTCGGACGTGGCCTCCAGGTCTCCCGATTTTTGGATTGCTCACCCCTTTGCCGGCGACTCCCCTCTACAAACGGTTGGAGAAGGCAGGCCGGCTGACGCGGCCCAAACATTGGGAGGAGTTTGTAGCGTTCACGATGGCGCACACGCCGTTGAAGATGACCATCGAGGAAGCTCATGATGAAGTCAACCAGGGGTGGGAGGAAGCTTATAGTCCCAAGGCACTGGCGGGTGCGGTGGAATCGCTGAACGATCAACCGCTCGGCTATCGCATCAATATTTTTCTGGCGCGGCTCTGTTTCCGCGGTATTTATTTTCCGATGATGGGGAAAATGGCGTGGGTAAAGGTAATTGCGCAGAATCGGCGGACTATCTTTAAGCTTGTGCGCGAAGGTTTTAAAGCCGGAGCATGGCGGGGGGCGCCGGCGCGAATTCCGGCCATTTCGATGCCGCCGGCGGAAGCCGCAAAGGCGGTTGCACAGGGGGCGGAGGGATAGGTTAGGCCTCAGTTTCGAGGTTTCAGGTGTCAGGAAAATCCCGCCTGTGTCTGGCCCTCGTGACCCAACCTCGCTTTGGCCCTCTGCCTGTGGCATGATGGAGTCAGTTGACGAGGTGTTTTATGTATGAGCAGGAGAAAGTTCAAAAGGGAAGAATGGTCGGTTATGTCCTCGGCCTAGCCGTTTTTGTGGCGGTCGTCGCGTGGAAGTTTCTGGTCCGTTGAAGTGGGAAAAGCGTTTCAGGTCATGGGTCTCAGGTGACATTCGAATCTCGCTCGACCGTGCTAGTTACGTTTTCCTTCGACCTGACGCCTGATCCCTTGAGAACTGCTTTTCGCTGCCTGTACCGATAGCTGCGTTCTTGCTAAAATTGAAACCTCAGTGGATACTCCCTGTCGCCCGAGGAGCAAAAGATTCTATGGCCTATGTAATTGCCGAGCCCTGTATTGGAACCAAGGACACCGCCTGTGTTGACTCCTGTCCGGTGGATTGTATTCATCCCAAGAAGGACTCCGACAAGTTTGGTACGGAAGAGATGTTGTATATCGATCCCGTGGAATGCATTGATTGCGGGGCCTGCGTTCCGGTGTGCCCGGTGTCGGCTATCTTCGCCCTTGACGACCTGCCGGAAAAGTGGAAAGAGTATACCGAGCGGAATGCGAAGTACTTCGGGCGGTAGAAAGCAGTTCTTAGCTCTTGGTCTTCAGGTTTGAACCGGTCGGGAACACGAGCCTAGAGGGTAAAAGCCAAAAGCTAGAGAGCCAAGCGCCCGCTCCATCCATTACAATCATTAAATTGACCTATTGACCTTCCATGGCGCTGAAGGAATCGGAAGCGATCGTTCTGCGCACGTATCCGCTGCGTGAGTCGGACCTGCTGGTCACGATGTTTACCCGCACGGAAGGCAAGGTGAAAGGCGTGGCGCGAGCGGCCCTGAAGTCCAGACGCCGCTTCGGAGGCGCTCTGGAGCCGCTCACGTATGTGCGGGCGTTTTACGACGACCGCCAGGGGCAGGAGTTGGCGCGGATTGATTCCTGCGATGTGATCGAGTCGCCGATGGCCAGCGAGGTTAGTTATTCGCGAGCAGCGGCGCTGGCGCACGTTGCCGAGTTGCTCGACGAGTTGATGCCCGACCGCGAGGCCAGCGACGCCGTGTTCAGGTTGAGTCTGGCCGTGTTGCAGGAACTGCGCGGAGAGAAGTTGTGGATGCCGCTCACCTACTTTGAGCTGTGGATGACGCGGCTCATGGGATTTCTGCCGGAGCTTTCAGAGTGCGTGGTCTGCGGACGCGCGCTTGACGAAAGCCGAGCCTTTTATCATGCGCTCGCTGACGGGTTGGTCTGCGCCGACGATAAGCGAATTGCCTCGTCGGAGCTGTCGCCTGAGTCTAGAAAGATCGCGGGGCAGATGCTGCGGTCGCGGGTTTCCGAGTTCGCCGCGATTGATTGGCCGAAAGCGGTGTGCGCGGACCTGCGCAAGTTTCTTCTCCAGATTCTGGAGCGGCACATCGAGAAGAAGCTGGTGACGGCAGCAATGCTGGACGGATTGGCGGTTAGCTCTTGGATTATTCGCTAAATAACAGTCTGGTACTGGAACTATTAACTTGACCTCGCGTAATTCCAATTCGCTGACCTTTCAGGAACTCATCCTGAAACTCCAGGCCTTCTATGCCGAGCGCGGAGCCGTCATTCAGCAGCCCTACGACGTTGAAGTCGGCGCCGGCACCATGGCGCCCGAGACGTTTCTGCGCGTGCTGGGGCCGACGCCTTATAAGGTTGCTTATGTGCAGCCCTCGCGGCGTCCGGCTGATGGGCGTTACGGAGAGAATCCCAACCGTCTGTTCAAGCACATGCAGTTGCAGGTGATCCTGAAGCCGCCGCCGGAGAATGTGCAGGAACTTTATCTCGAGTCGCTGGGCGCGATTGGAATTGATTTGCGCCAGCACGATATCAAATTCGAAGAAGATAACTGGGAGTCTCCGACGCTGGGCGCGTGGGGCATCGGATGGCAGGTCATGCTCGATGGCCTCGAAGTAACGCAGTTCACCTACTTCCAGCAGTGCGGCGGTGTCGATCTCGATCCCATCTGCGCCGAACTCACCTATGGGCTCGAGCGACTGTGCGCGTTCCTGCAAGACGTGGATTCGATCTACGACATCGTCTGGGCACGCGATCCGAAGACGGGCAGGGAAGTGAAGTATGGAGACGTGCGCCTCACCGATGAGCAGCAGTTCTCCACCTACAACTTCGAAGCAGCGGACGTGCCGAGCGCATGGAAGCATTTTGAACTCTGCGAGGCGGAATGCAAGGCGCTGCTCGATCGCTATGCTGCTTTGGCTAAGGATAAGAGCGACGGCGATGGAGTCGCGCGCGAGAAGGCCCGCTTCCCGTTGCTCGGCGCTTACGATCTGTGCCTGAAGTGCTCGCACTATTTCAATATTCTTGATGCACGGGGCGCGATCTCGGTGACGGAACGTGTCGGCGTGATCGCGCGGGTAAGGGCATTGGCTGTGGGGATTGCGAAGGCATGGATGGACCAGCAGCACTCCGGTGAAAAAAAAAGTGAGAAGCACGGCGAGGTTCCAAAGGCATCCAATAAGGAAAAGAAGGGCAAGCTGGCTTCGGTTTTCACATAGTCGGACAGGGACGACGGATGGGGGTCCCGTTCGGCTTCGCTCAGGGCAGGGTCTTCGGCTTCGCAGATCGCTTGGCTTCGCGAATCGTTCTGCTACGCTCAGCAAGGATGACAGAGAAATAGAGTATGCCTGACTTTTTACTCGAAATCGGATGCGAAGAAATCCCGGCGCGGATGATTGACGCCGCTTCGCGCGAGCTGCGAGAGCGCCTCGGAGCGCTGCTGCTGCGTGAGCGACTGGAGCCGTCGGGGGAGATTTCGCATCTCGACACGCCGCGCCGTCTGAGCGTGATCGCCTCTGGCATTCCTGTCTCGCAACCTGACATTACGGAGCACGTGAACGGCCCGTCCGCGCAGGTTGCATACAAGGATGGGCAGCCGACGCCGGCAGCGCATGCGTTCGCCAAGAAAGTCGGAGTCGACGTTGGAAAGCTGGAGACGGTCAGCACTCCGAAGGGTGAATACCTGGCTGCGACCGTTACGCGCAAAGGTCGCACTGCTTCCGAGATCCTTGCCGAGACGCTTCCCAAGGAAATCTCCACGCTGTATTGGCCGAAGAATATGTACTGGAGAAAGCGTGGGGAAGTGTTTGTTCGCCCAGTGCGCTGGTTGGTGGCGATGCTGGATGAGCAGGTTGTCCCGCTGGAATTGTTTGGCATTCCCGCGGGCAAAACTTCGCGTGGACATCGCATTATCAGCAGCGGCCCTGTCGCCATCTCGAAGCCCGGCAACTACGTGGAAGCCCTCCGTGGCGCAAAGGTTCTCGGTGCCGCCGAGCGTGAGCAGGTGATCCGCAAGGCGCTCGACGCGGCGACTCGCGCCATTGCCGGAGCGCGCTGGCGCGAAGACAAGCCGCTGGTTGCGACGGTGGTCAATTTGACGGAATTTCCGTCGGTGATTCTGGGCAGCTTCGATCATGAATTTCTCGATTTGCCGGAAGAGGTTTTGGTCACAGTGATGCGTGATCACCAAAAATATTTTGCCATCGAAGATGCGAAGGGGAAGCTGCTGCCTCACTTTTTGGCGGTGCTGAACACGGCTGGAGACGCGGACGGACTGATTCGGCACGGCAACGAACGAGTTCTGCGCGCGCGCTTTAACGACGCACGATTCTTCTGGCAAACGGATCAGAAGCAGACTCTCCGCCAGCGGGTCGATTGGCTGCGCAACGTTACCTTTCAGAAAGATCTCGGCAGTTACTATGACAAGACTTTGCGGGTGCAACACCTGGCCAGTTCGCTCTCCGAGACGGTGAAGCAGAGCGGTGTGGCGATTCGGCCCGGCGTGGTCCACAAAGCCGCGCTGCTGGCGAAAGCCGACCTGACCACGGAACTGGTCAAGGAGTTTACCGAGTTGCAGGGAATTGTCGGCGGTCTTTACGCGCGGGTGCAGCCACTCGATGAAGAGTTGCGGCCTGATGTACAACTAGCAATCTCGCGGACAATCTACGATCACTACAAGCCCGAGTCGATGGAGGACAGCGCGCCGGCAACCGTGGAGGGAGCCGTGCTCTCGATCGCGGACAAAGCCGATTCGATTGCTGGGATGTTCGCGTTGGGCCTCATTCCCAGCGGTTCGAAGGATCCATTTGCGCTGCGACGTCAGGCGAATGGCATTGTGAAAACGATTGCCGAGCATAAGCTGCCGCTGCGACTGTCCGAGATTATGGCCGATGCGCGCGTTCGCTATAAGGGATCGGAGGCGGAGAAAAAGTTTTCGAACGCGGACTTCGCTGAATTGGTGCGCGTCTTCTTCCGAGAGCGTCTTGAGTTTCACTTGAAGGATGCTTGCGGGTACGCATATGACGTCGTCGCCGCGGTGCTGGCGGTCGATTCGGACGATGTGGTGGACGCTGCAGCTCGGGCGGAAGCGGTGAGCAAAGTGCGTGGGTCGGCGGATTTTGAATCGATCTCGATCGCGTTCAAGCGCATGAAGAATATTCTGCGGCAAGCTTCAGAAAAAACCAAAGTTATTGCGATGTGCGTCAATGCTGACAGTTTGCAGGAAGAATCTGAAAAGGAATTGGCGGCGATGATCCCGCAGACTGTGGCGAAGGTCGAGAAGCGGCGTGCGGCGCGTGATTATGAAGGGGCACTGCTTGAGATAGCGAAGCTGCGTCCGGCGATCGATAAGTTTTTTGACAAGGTTATGGTCATGGTTGACGACGATAACCTCCGAGCCAATCGTCTCGCCCTGTTGCAGACGGTGGTCAAGGAATTCTCCACGATTGCCGATTTCTCCGAGATCGTGACGGAAGGCAAAGAATCTACGAAATAGCGAAAGCGAAGAAGGACATAAAAATATGGCAACGACTACTCTCCCTGATGCCGAAATCATCGAAACGAAAACCGCAGAAACGAAACCCACGAAACCTGCCGCGATAAAGTACGTCTACAGCTTCGGCGGTGGCCGGGCCGACGGCAATGGCAAGATGAAGGATGTACTCGGCGGAAAGGGCGCTGGGCTCGCCGAAATGACGAATGCTGGGCTTCCGGTGCCTCCGGGCTTCACGATCCAGACGGAGGCTTGCCGCGAATATATGCGCCATAACGCGGTGTCGAAAGAAGTCGACGGCCAGATGCAAGAAGCGTTGACCAAACTTGAAAACCTTCAGGGACAGAAGCTCGGCAAGGGCGAGAATCCGTTGCTGGTGAGCGTGCGCTCGGGGGCAAAATTCTCGATGCCGGGGATGATGGATACGATTCTCAACCTGGGCCTGAACGATCAGAGTGTTGAGGCTCTGGCGAAGCGTGCTGGCAATCCGCGATTTGCGTATGACTCCTATCGCCGCCTGATTCAGATGTTCGGCAACGTGGTGCTGGATATCGAGAAATCGGTATTTGACGAGATTTTTGACGCCAAAAAGAAGCAGAAGAAAACCAAGCTTGACACCGACCTCGATGCCAAGGCGCTGCAAGAGGTCATCGCGGAGTATAAGAAAGCGGTCAAGAAGCACGCCAAACGCGACTTTCCGCAGGACGCGAACGAGCAACTGACGATGGCGCGCGATGCTGTTTTCCGTTCCTGGCAGAATGATCGCGCCAAACACTATCGGCGGATCAACAATATCGATGACATGCTCGGCACGGCCGTCAACGTTCAGGCCATGGTCTTCGGCAATTTGGGCGACACGAGTGGCACCGGCGTGGGGTTCACGCGCAATCCGGCTAATGGAGCGAAAGAATTTTACGGAGAATTCCTGCTTAACGCCCAAGGCGAAGACGTGGTTTCGGGCGTGCGGACTCCGGTTCCGATTCTCGAACTCGAAAAGATCATGCCCGATGTCTATAACCAGTTACGCGAAATCACCACGCGTCTGGAAAAACATTATAAGGACATGCAGGACTTCGAATTCACGATTCAGGATGGTGAGCTCTATATGCTGCAAACCCGCAACGGCAAGCGCACTGGACTGGCCGCGGTTCGGGTGGCGTTGCAGATGGTCGACGAGGGGCTGATCAGCAAAGAAGAAGCGATTTTCCGTGTAGAACCGAATCAGCTTTATGACTTCCTGGTGCCGCGACTGGATGAGAAGAGCACGAAAGTGGAAGTGCTGGCGACGGGACTGCCAGCGTCACCTGGCGCGGCGGTTGGGCAGATCGTCTTCACGGCTGAGGAAGCGGTGAAGAAGGCCGGACACGGTGCGCAGAAAAATCCAGTGATTCTGGTGCGCGCGGAAACTACGCCGGAAGATATCCAGGGTATGGAGGTTGCGGCCGGCATTTTGACTTCGCGCGGCGGCATGACGAGTCACGCGGCTGTCGTTACGCGAGGGATGGGGAAGTGTTGCGTGGCCGGCGCAGGCGATATTCAAGTCGATGAGCGAGCCGGCGAAATGCGCGTCAAGGGTCAAGTGTTCAAAGAGGGAGACTGGATCTCGCTCGATGGAACGACGGGGCGCGTGATCAAAGGAAAGCTGAACACGCTGGAGCCTTCGGCCGATGACGCGGACCTGCAGAAGCTGATGAGCTGGGCAGAGCCGTTCCGCAAGATTGGGGTCCGTGCCAATGCGGATATTCCACGCGACGCCAAACAAGCGCGTGCCTTCGGAGCGGAGGGCATCGGACTTTGTCGCACCGAACACATGTTCTTTGCCCACGACCGCATCCCGCATATGCGCGCCATGATTCTCGCGGATAACGAGAAAGATCGGCGAGCCGCGCTCAAGAAACTGCTGCCGGTGCAGCGCGCTGATTTCATCGGCCTGTTTAAAGCGATGGAAGGGCTACCGGTAACCATCCGCCTGCTCGACCCGCCGCTGCATGAGTTTCTGCCCAAGCGCGAGCAACTCATGGTCGATATCGCCAGCCTGCCGAGCGCCACGCCGAAGCAGAAGAAAGCACTGGTGGAGGAATACCGCGAGTACGGCGCGAAGGGAGCAGGCGACCTGAAGAAAATTCTTTCCGGCGTCTTGGCGCGCGTGGAAGAGTTGCACGAGTTCAATCCGATGCTGGGCCATCGCGGATGCCGGTTGGGGATTACCTATCCGGAGATCACGGAGATGCAGGCGCGGGCGATTATTGAAGCCGTCGTAGCCGTGGATAAGTTAGGCATCAAGACGCACGCGGAGGTGATGATCCCGCTAACCTCGACGGTAAAGGAGATGGCGAACCAGGGAGCGATTGTCCGCCGCGTGGCTGAAGACGTGTTTAAAGAGAAGGGAAGACGCGTTCACTACCTCGTCGGAACGATGATTGAACTGCCGCGCGCGTGTCTGGTGGCGGGGGAGATTGCCAAGGAAGCAGAGTTCTTCTCGTTTGGGACCAACGACCTCACCCAGACCACGTTCGGCTTCTCACGTGACGACATCAACAAGGTGCTGCCGACGTATCTGGCAGAAGGAATTCTGAAACAGGATCCGTTTGCGGCGATCGACCAGGAAGGTGTGGGTGAACTGGTGCGGATCGGGATTGAGCGCGGGCGGAAGACGCGTCCGAATCTTGAGGTGGGAATCTGCGGCGAACATGGCGGCGAGCCCGCATCGGTGGAGTTCTGCCATAAGGTCGGAATGGATTACGTTTCTTGCTCGCCATTCCGCGTGCTGACGGCGCGGTTGGCGGCGGCGCAGGCAGCGGCCAGCGAAAAGCTGAAGATTGATGGTGGACGGACGAAATAAGCGAACGAAGTAAAGTCCAGAGGGCGTCGAAACCAAATGATTTGGCGGCGACGCCCTCTTTCATTTTGTGCGCAAGTGTAATGGGAGCGTCGCCTCTACTGCACTTTTTGCAAGCGGTTGATCAGTTTCTGTGCGAGATTCTCCTCTGACTCCGACCATAGTAACCGTCCCGTTGCTCCGGCATTTTTTTCGACCTGAGCAGTGAACTCGACGAGTTTCTGTACGTTGCTGCGGACGTTGCGCTCTGCCTCGCCCGTCAATTCGACCTCTTCGTGCAGAAAGGACGTATCCAGACCGAAGTCAATTTGAATGTGCCCGATTTCCTCAGCCGCACCCTCTTCGAATTCCGCTCCATGGGCGGTGAGGCGTATGAGGGACGGCTCGAGAATCCATTTCTCCGCCGCCTGAGGAGGAGTCCACAAATCCCAGTAGGACTCAAAGACGTACGCGTAATCGTCATGCAGAAAGTCAGCAACCTCCGCGACGGCTTCCTCCGGCGGAACTCCGGGACGGTAGCGGCGCTCCAGAATCGTCGGCTCGCTCCAGGAAACCGGTTGGATCGCCAAGTAAGTAACGCCATTTCGCGCTGCTGAAAATGGAACTTGCCGGAGCACGCTGACGGTGCGAGGCAACATCTCTGCCTCATCGAAGCTGGGAAACCACAGGCTCAAATAAAGGGAATCAGCCATCCATACATTTTAAATCGAAGGCGCCTCTGATTTGATGAAGTTGTAGGAATTGATACGGCCGAGGCGGAGGCAACCGGTTTTGACGCCGGAAAAGTGCCCTGTTACTATGAACTTGGCGGCAAGCAATCACCTCATCCAGAACGTCCCCGTCGTCTAGCCTGGCCTAGGACATCGCCCTTTCACGGCGGTAACGCGGGTTCAAATCCCGCCGGGGACGCCAACAAAATAAACGGGTTCCGCACAATCACCGTTTTCCTTCATGATCCAATTTGATCCACTTAGGCAGGCTTGATTTCCGAAACGGCGCCCCGCCTTACCAATTTGACCAAATTGCTCTGTGCCTCGCGCTTCTGCGGACCGACTGCCTGCATGTAAACGTCGGTCGTGACTCTCAGACTCGCGTGGCGCAACAACTCCTGTACGACTTTCGGATTTTCTCCGTTCGCGTTCAGGAGCGTTCCAAACGTGTGCCGGAAGGTGTGATACGAGACTTGCTTCGTTACCTTGGCACGTTCCAAGGCCGGCTTGCCGTAATACCGCCACAGCGTGCCGGGCCAATAGGGCTGTCGGCCTTTCATGTGCGGAGAGGCAAATAACCAATCGCCTGGACTTCCGTACGGAGAGAGGTGTTTCCATGCCCAGAGCGATTCGGCCGTTTGCGCGTCCAGCGGAACGTCTTTCAGAGACGCTTCCGTTTTCGGCGCACCCTCCACCATTGCCACTACAGATCGACGGATATGCAGGACGAGATTCTCGAAATCCACGTCCTGCCACCGAAGCCCTATCAGTTCTCCTCGGCGCAGCCCAGTGAAAGCATCCAACTCGATCATCGTCCGGAGTGGATCTGGCAGTTCCTTGAGGAATGCCATGATTTCTTCCGGAGTCAGAACGTCTGGTGCTTTCTGCCGTTTCGCGCTCTGGCGAACACTCGTGATTGGATTCTTCTCGGTCCACTCCCACCTGATCGCATGAGAATAGAGCGCACTCATAATGTTTCTGATCTTCGCCCTGCTGCCCCGCGCTAGCGGAACACCAGTTCTCGGAAAACAGAGACTCTTGAGCCATTTCTCCACGTCGGTCGCCTTGATGTCTTTCAATCGACATACACGCCATCGTGGAAGAATCCATTTCCTTAAATAACCCTCGTAGGTCACCTGCGTCGAGTACGATTTGCGATCCTCGTCAGCCGCGTCGGGCGTCGGCTTGGTCTTGTTGAAAATGTCCGGCAACTCGTGTTGGCGATAGTGATTTACAAGCGTCTCGAAACTGATGCTTTTAATGAGACGTTGAGGGGTTTGTTGGTTGATCTCTAGGCGAATGGCATCTACTGCGGTTTGGGCGGCAGACTCGGTTGGCAAGTCTTCCTGCGTTCCAATGACGATGTGTTTTCGCCGGATTGCTCCGTCCAGCTGAACTTCTCTCCACAAGAACTCCCAAACCTTTCCTTTTTTGCGATCCGCCAGTCTCAGACTGCCTTTTTGATAACTCGTGCGCCTCATTCAAATCCTCCATTTCGGTTGAGGCAACACGGATGGCTGGAACGAGAGTAGCCCAGCTTTGGTCTGCTGTCGAGATCGCCTCAATTTATTGATTTCTCAGCTGGCCATTTTGTGTTCAAGCCAATCGTTCAAGACAGAAGCGCGAAAACGCCAGAGCTTTCCGATCCGAACACCTAGAATCCGGCCGCTACGGGCCATTTGTTGCAGAGTCTTCGGGTGAATTTTTAAGAGAGCGGCTGCCTCATCTGTGTCAAGGAGCTGCTCAAAGTGCGCGTCAGCGTTTTCGAGTGCGTGGGCTGGTTTGGAAACAAGGTCGGGCATAAACGCCTCCGTGAGAGTTTGGCGAGTGGCTCGGCTTAAGATTCTGATTCTCTATGATGCTGACATATCCATCCTCTAGCCGAACGCGGCGGTCCGGAGGCGACCGCCGCCGTCCGCAACTGGTCACGTTTGTACCCGACCAGCGAGACGGACCAACCTGCTTCATTTCTGCCGCCCTGTCTAATGAAATTTCGGGAACGTGTTATTCCCTTTGCGACTAAGTAGCTTTTCCAAACGGGTGCATTCCGTCAGATTTTCGGTAACCGGGAGGCTTTGTGGAGGTGTAGCTTGATGAAATGGCGGAAGTTGCGGAAACGACAAAAATCCCGAAAAGCGTCAAAGAATCTTGATACAGCGGTGGTGCCTGGCCTTATGTTCCGAGGCTTCCAATGCCAGTCAGAGCATTCGAGCGGGGCATCCAGAGGGTGTGTGAGTGAGCGGAGAGTTAACGAAATGACCTTGGATATATCTTTTGTTCATCGGAGCATAGAGATTCTTTCTCTCTGTCTCGACTACGAGTTCACCCGCCAAAGCACAATCACGACAAGCTATTAGTCCTCCAGGGAATAACAGATTCCCTAACTTTCATTGGACAGCGAAATCGAGTGCGGTTACTTTTGCGCCACACGCAGCAGATTTTAGGCTGCTGCCCGGAGGCGCAAATGTCATCACGTTGGTTCCAAGTTCATCTTATTCGCCCAGTCCAGCCCCTTCTTCGGTCGAAGTGGGCGCGT
>CAVOJQ010000007.1:0-365040 GCA_963696275.1 uncultured Acidobacteriaceae bacterium
TGGCCTTTGCGCCTCGGCTTATTCTTCAGCTATCCGGGGGATGTCAGATTTTCCTGTAACCCCCCTCCCGGTATCGGAGGTACCACGTCTGGAGGTGCAGAAAGTTACTTGCGCAAGAGCCCACTATCCATCAGACAATACAAGTATTCGGTTGAGTTAGGGGATTCTCCATGCCTCAGGTGACGATTAAGACGGGCTTTACGACTCCGGATGGGAGCGAGGAAGAACTCACCGAATACCTTTGTGACTACCCAGAGTGTCCTAATGTTGCTACACAGGTGCTCGGAGTCCTGGCGGAACTCCGCCTTATCGCTGTGGCTTGCGACGAGCACGCACCCAATCCTCGCGCCTGACAAACACAGTCTGCCCGTGATCAGTCGCTCGCGCTTGCCAGTTAGTTGCACACTAGGTATCCCCTCCACCTTTCCATGTCGTTCTCAAACTACGAAGCCCAACCGTCCCAAGCCACATGACTGTTCGTTCTGACAGGTGACTCGCTAGAGCAGGAGTCCTAGGCTACGTCTCTACGCACGGGTGTGACCTGGGTTGTTGTGTGGTTGATTTACAGGGATTCTTGACGAGGTTGGGATCGACATCACGCTGGCAAGTCTGAAAGCTGAAGAATTGAAGCAGATCGATGAGGCGCACAAAGCAGTTGCAGCAGCAGTGGAGCGGCAATAGCGCGGCCCGTTGCGTTGAGGAAAGAATCGACCGCACGTAGATGCCGCCGAAGATTGAAAAGCGACGAAACCAATCAGCCATCGAAAGGACACGTCTATGAAAACGCAGGAGACCAATTCGAAGGCCGAACAGCCGGGTACTCCGCTGATGCTGCCTCGTCCGGACTTCCACTTCCCGGGCAACGTCGGTCGCACCTACCTCGACTCGGATAAACCGCAGTTTCCCCAGCCGGTGCAGGCTCCGAAGGGTGCGCCGAATGTTGTGCTTATCCTGCTCGATGACGCGGGCTTCGGGCAGTTCAGCACGTTCGGCGGCGGAGTCCCATCGCCAACGATGGATAAGCTCGCCGCTGAGGGCCTGCGATACAACCGGTTCCACACGACTGCCCTGTGCAGTCCGACTCGGGCCGCATTAATCACCGGACGGAACCACCATAACGTGGCCTCCGGCGTTATCGGCGAGATCGCGAGCGGGTTCGACGGCTACACCGCCGTGATACCCAAGAGTGGCGGCAGTGTCGGTGAGGTGCTGCGGCAGAACGGCTACATGACCGCCTGGGTTGGCAAGAACCACAACACACCGGCCTGGGAGTCGAGCGCCGCAGGTCCGTTCGACCGCTGGGCCAACGGCCTCGGCTTCGACTACTTCTACGGCTTCAATGGTGGCGACATGAACCACTGGAACCCAATTCTGTTCGAGAACCGCAACCTCGTCCCCGCCTCGACTGACCCGAACTACTACTTGACCACCGACTTCGCCGACAAGGCCATTGGCTGGGTGCGGAACGTGAAGAGTATTTCTCCGGATCGGCCGTTCTTTCTGTACGTCGCGCCGGGCGCCACGCACGCTCCCCATCATGCGCCGAAGGAATGGATTGACAAGTTCAAAGGTAAGTTCGACATGGGCTGGGATGTGTATCGCGAGGAGACGTTCGCGCGGCAAGTGAAGCTCGGCGTGATCCCGCCGGATACCAAGCTGACCGAACGCTCCGAAGGGCTTCCTGCATGGGACTCGTTGAGCACGGATCAGAAGCGACTCTACGCACGCATGATGGAGGTGTTTGCGGGCTACGGAGCGTCCGTTGATTACGAAATGGGCCGCATCATTGACGCGGTTAAGCAACTTCCAGATGCCGACAACACGGTGTTTATCTACATCGCCGGTGATAATGGCTCCAGTGCCGAGGGCGGCCTGGAAGGAACACTCAACGAAAATCTTTTCTTCAACGGCATCGCGGATCATTGGCAGAACGAGCTCAAGGTGATCGACGAAATCGGCGGGCCGAAGCACTTCAACCACTTCCCGTCCTCGTGGGCACACGCGATGGACACTCCTCTCCAATGGACCAAGCAAGTGGCCAGCCACTTCGGCGGAACCCGCAACCCGATGATCGTGTCCTGGCCGGCACGGATCAAGGACAAGGGTGGGCTGCGGAACCAGTTCCTCCACATTATCGACGTGGTACCGACCCTCTACGAATTGATCGGCATCACCCCGCCGACCGAACTCAACGGTATCGAACAAAAGCCGCTCGACGGCATTAGCTTCGGGTTTACTTTCGACGACGCGAAGGCCAAGAGCAGGCGGGTCACGCAGTACTTCGAGATGGGCTGCAACCGGGGAATTTATCACGACGGCTGGATGGCCTCAGCTCTGTCGTTCCCTCCCTGGCAGGCAAATCGAGGAAGTTTCGACCCAGACAAGCAGAAGTGGGAGCTGTACAACATCGAGGAGGACTTCTCCCAAGCCAACGACCTCGCTCAGGCAAATCCGGAGAAACTGCGCCAACTGCAGGACCTGTGGTGGGTGGAGGCGGCGAAGTATCAGGTCCTACCGCTCGATTGGCGCGGCGTCGAACGGTTTAACGGCGAACTCATGGGTCGGCCCAGCCTTATCGCCGGGCGGACGAAGCTCGAGTATTTCCCAGGCATGGTAGGCCTGCCCGACGGCAGCTCACCGCCTATGCTCAACAAGTCATGGAGGATTACCGCGGACATCGAACTGCCCGACGGTAGCGGCAACGGTATGATCGTCACCCACGGAGGTGTGGAGGGTGGCTACGGCCTCTATTTGCGCGATGGGAAGCCGACGTTCGTTTACAACTTCCTGGGTGTAGAGCGCACCACGTTTGCGGCGAAAGACCCCCTGCCGAAAGGCAGAACGCAACTCGTCGTCAATTTCGCTTACGACGGCGGCGGCATCGCGAAAGGGGGGACCATCTCCATGACCGCCAATGGAGCCAAGGTAGCTGGAGGGCGGCTCGAAAGGACCATCCCCAACCAGTTTACGCTTGGCGAAGGACTCGACATCGGCATGGACGTGGGTTCTCCGGTGGACTTCACCTACAAGCTGCCGTTCAAGTTTACGGGCAAGATTGAAAAAGTGACCATCGACCTGCTCTCGCCGGCGGGGATGGCCGCGGCGGATGAGTCCCTCAAACAAAAGGGTAAGAAGGTGGCCTGATTTCAAGTGGATCGTGAGCTGAGAGGTAGAGGAATAGTTCTTGCCGAAGAGCGAACCGATCTCGCTGTCCAGCGCACCATGATCGCAGCGTTAATTCGCCTGATTTCGTCAACTATCAGGAGCCGTACGTTTGGGATTCTCGTTGCTCCTGTAACTTTTGGCAGTTTCCTAATACAGCAACGATCTTGTAAGCTGATGTCTCCTTCCTTTAAGTTGAAGCCCCGTCCAAGTTCCTTTTGGGCTGGGCTTACGGTCTCCCCGAAGGCTTCGCCCCGACTGTCACAAGTGACAGTTGGCTCCCATCCACGCTCGTGGTGCACTACTGACGCGCGGTTAGGGGGATCCCTTGCGAATTCGCAGTCGCACCACAACTAATTCAAGGAGAGGAACAAAATCATGGCTACAAAACAACCGAATATCCTGATCCTATGGGGCGATGACGTTGGCTACTGGAATATCAGTCGAAACAGCGATGGGATGATGGGCTATCCAACGCCGAACATCGACCGCATCGCCCAGGAAGGCGTCAAATTCACCGACTGGTACGGCCAACAGAGCTGCACGGCTGGTCGTGCAGCCTTCATCACTGGCCAGAACCCGCTCCGCACCGGCTTGACCAAAGTCGGGATGCCCGGTTCTACTCTGGGACTTCAAGCGGAAGACCCGACCATCGCCGAACTGCTCAAGCCGCTCGGCTACGCCACCGGTCAGTTTGGCAAGAACCATCTCGGCGATCGGAATGAATTCTTGCCGACCTTGCACGGATTCGACGAGTTCTTCGGCAATCTCTATCACCTGAATGCGGAAGAGGAACCGGAACTGCCTGACTATCCCACAGACCCGGCATTCAAGGCGAAATTCGGACCCCGAGGCGTGTTGCACTGCTATCGCGACTGACAAAGATGACCCAACAACGGATCCCCGGTTTGGCCAAGTAGGAAAGCAGACGATTAAGGACACTGGTCCGCTGACCATCGAGCGCATGGGTACCGTCGATGAGGAGATCACGACTCACGCTCTGGGCTGGATGGAGAAGCAGGTGAAAGCGAACAAGCCCTTCTTCCTCTGGTACAACTCTACGGCCATGCACATGCGAACTCACCTCGCGGCCAAGAACCGTGGCAAGAGCGGCCAGGATGATTACAGTGATCGTATGGTTACCCATGACGAACAGATAGGGCAAATGCTCGACAAGCTCGACGAGTTGGGCGTGGCCGATAACACCATCGTCATGTATTCCACCGACAACGGCCCGGAAAATGACACTTGGCCCGATGGCGCCAACACGCCGTTCCGCAGCCAGAAGGACACGAACTGGGAAGGCGCGTGGCGCGTTCCTTGCTTCATGCGCTGGCCCGGAAAGATTAAGGCCAACACGGTCCTGAACGGCATCGGGTCCCACCAAGACATGCTGCCCACGTTACTGGCAGCTGCGGGTGATCCGAACGTAAGCCAAAAGCTGCTGGACGGCTACAAAATCGGGGACAAGACCTTCAAGGTGCATATTGACGGTCTCAACATGATTCCCTACCTCACCGGCCAAGTGAAAAAGAGTCCAAGAGAATCCTTCTTCTACGTCAGCGATGACGGCGGCGTCATGGCGCTCCGGCACGGTGACTGGAAGTTGGTGTTTGAGGAACAGCGTGCAAGCTCAACGAGGGTTTGGGCAGAGCCCCTGGTAAAGTTGCGAATGCCGCTCGTGTTTCACCTGCGACGCGATCCGTTCGAACGCGCCGACTTCAACTCGAACACCTACTGGAATTGGGTGATGAGTCACGCCTTCCTCCTCTACGGAGCACAGGCAATCGTGGCGGCCCAGATCGAGAACTTTGTGAAGTACCCGCCCCGCCAGAAGGCAGCCTCATTCAACCTTGACTCCGTGATGGAGCAATTAGCACCGGCCATCAAGGCGGAAAAGGAAAAGGAAGCGGCAAAGAAATCACCGAAAGCTGCATAACGTGGCGTTTTGGTCGGTAAAGGGAGATCGAAAGGTCTCCCTTTCGTCAATTGTCGCAGAATGCAGGCAGAAGGCGTCTCACCGCCAACTCGCTCGGAAGGCCGACTGTCACGAACTCGGAGTTGTTTGAGAAATGTCTCATGACCATTGTTGAAACAGAGCTAAAAAGCAGGGGAATAGTCCTTGCCGAAGAGCGAACCGATCTCGCTGTCCAGCGCACCGTGATCGCAGCGGAAAGAACGCTGATGGCATGGATCCGAACCGCCATTTCGATGATCGGATTCGGTTTCAGCATCTACAAGTTCTTCCAATACCAGGCCGAAGAAATTGCCGCTGGTAACATCAGGCACCCGCAGGCGCCGCGTAATCTCGGAATGACCCTTGTTGCCTTAGGAACTCTGGCATTATCGGCCGCGGCCTGGCAGCACAGGAATCTTCTGAAAGAGATCGGTGCATCCCAGACGCGGCACGTGTTGTCTATCTCCTCCGTGGTGGGGCTGGCTGTCATCCTGATTGGAGTCATCACGTTTTACAGTATTGTGCTGCGACGCGGGCCGTTTTAGTCGAGATGCGACTCTTGCACGTAACTTGGTCGCAAACCGAGGAGCTCTCAGAGGATCTGCGTCACGCTGTCTCTTTTGACAGTTAGGCGGTTAGCATGATGGCTATAGCATGGGTATCCGAAGGGAAAGCGCATGAGATGCAATAACAGATTGGCACTTCTTACTGGCATCATCCTGTGTCACATCGCGACCGCGATGGCACAACAGAAGGGACAATGGGTGCCGGGACAATATGGCCTCAACGCCGGCGTGATTCCCGAGCCTGGGATCACTTACGCAGCGATGCCGATAAGTTACTCCGCCAGCCGATTGAATGGCCCCGACGGAAATCGCATCCTTCAGAATGTTACGGGGACTTACTCGTTCTGGGCGGATGAGAACATCATCTACTACGTCCCGGAACACAAGTTCCTCGGCGGATATTTCATGCCCTACATCAATCTAGCCTATGCGACCGGTTCGTTGGTGGCAGACATACCTGAGGTACCCGGAATTTTTTCCGGGGCCAGTCTCGACGCGGGCGGCGGTGGTTTCGCCGACACTTACGTCGAGCCATTGAATATGGGTTGGCACCTGAAGCGAGCTGACTTCAACGCCGGATATGCTTTCCTCGCTCCTACCGGCCGATACGCTGCGGGAGCGAGCGATAACGTAGGGTCGGGATATTGGGGCAACAACATTACGACGGGCACCACGTTCTACATCACCAAGAACAAGGGCACGAGTGCAAACTTGGCCACCGACTGGGAAATCCACGGGCAAAGAAAAACCGCTAGCCTACCATCGGGCCAAATTAGCAACAAAACGCCCGGCCAGGCTTTTACCATCGAGTGGGGACTTGGGCAGGTTCTTCCTTTGAAGAAAGACATGAGCAGACTGGCCCAGATTGGTGTGGTTGGTTATGACCAGTGGCAGGTTTCGAATAACGGTGGAACGGTAATCGTTGCCGGTGCACCTGTCTCTGCGAGCAAAATTCCCTACTATTCAGTACAAGGTATCGGTGTTCAGGCCAATTTCATTCTCCCGACCAAGAACCTGGTGGGTTTCTTCAAATATTACGACGAATATGCAGCCAAGGCTCGTCCTCAGGGACGCACGATTGTGTTCGGTTTTTCGTGGACGTTACGGGTTCCGAAGCCGCAAGCTCCCAAGACACCGAAATCTTAGGGCCGCGCGAGACTTAGGTCCGCCGGGTATAAGTTGCCAACCAGCGGAAGAGGCGCAGCGAGAAGAGTATGCAGGATCTGGCACAAACCGTTCGCGACCTCGTGGGCCGGCTGGATGGACCATTGCATTTTCGGTTCATCTTCCAGCCACTCATGGCGTCTATCTTTGCCATTCGGGACGGAAGAAGAGACGCCCATGCAGAGCGGAAGCCTTTTCGAGTGATAACCGATCCAGCGCAACGGCGCGAGGTGCTACTGAGCGGTTGGAAGTCGGTGGGCAAGGTTTTCGTCCTTGCTCTTATTCTTGACGCTGTCTACCAGTTCAAGGTCTTCCGCTGGTTCTACCCGAGCCAAGCATTGTTGGTGGCACTGTTCCTCGCGGTCGTCCCGTACCTCCTGCTCCGGGGTCCGGTCAACTGGCTCACACCGAGACGGAACGATGGGCGAAAGAAGACGGACACATCCGTGCACCTAGGGTAGGAGTACGCATGTTTGGGACCAGGCAGCCACAACTGGGCTGCCAGACAGCGGGCTGAGAAGCCGCATTACTTAAGGAAAGAACACCATGGCAACCGAGAAACCGAACGTTGAAACAGATCGTGACCGCTCGAAGCTCCCCCTGCCGGAACTGCCTTTTCGCGGCAAGATCGGCAAGACGTATCTGGAGTCCGAAATGGACTGGCCCAGGGTTCCAGCGCCACCCGCCGGTGCACCAAATGTTGTCGTCATTCTGCTGGACGACGTTGGCTTCGGACAGGTGAGCACCTTCGGTGGCCCCGTGCCCACACCGGCACTCGACAAACTCGCCTCGCGCGGCCTGCGTTACAACCGCTTCCACACCACCGCGATCTGCGGCCCGTCGCGCGCGGCGCTGCTCACGGGGCGCAATCATCACAATTGCGGATCGGGCTTTCTGGTCGAGTGGGCTACCGGCTTTCCCAGTTACAACTGCATGATCCCGAAGACCACTGCAACCATCGGCGAAGTGTTGAAAGGCAATGGCTACAGCACTTCGTGGTTCGGCAAGGATCACAACACTCCCGACTGGGAGAGCAGCGTAGCGGGCCCGTTCGACCGCTGGCCGACTGGATTGGGATTCGACTACTTCTACGGCTTCATCGGTGGCGAGACTAATCAGTGGTATCCGGTGCTATTCGAGAACACGACCGCGGTAGAGCCGGACAAGACGCCCGAAGAAGGCTATCACTTCCTGACAGACATGACGGACAAGGCGATTCACTGGCTGCGCTACAACAAATCGGTCGCGCCGCAGAAGCCCGTCTTCATGTACTTCGCCCCAGGAGCAGCGCACGCACCGCACCATTCGCCGCGCGACTGGCGCGAGAAATTCAAGGGCATGTTCGATGCCGGCTGGGACGCTGTGCGCGAGGCGACCTACAAGCGGCAACTCAAATTGGGAGTCATCCCTCCCGATGCGGTTCTGACGCCCCGTCCGGAGTGGGTCAAGCCGTGGGACTCGCTGTCCGGCGATGAACGAACGTTGTTTGCGGCGTTCATGGAGAACTTCGCAGGTTATCTCGCCTTCGCGGATAACGAGTGCGGTCGCTTGCTCGAAGCCGTCCAGGAACTGCCGGACGCCGACAACACGCTCATCTTCTTCATCGTGGGCGACAATGGTGCGAGTTCCGAGGGAGGCTTTTCGGGGACGGCTAACGAGGTGATGAATCTTAACGGCATCCCATCGTCCCTGGCTGACAACTTAAAGATTCTCGCTGACATCGGTGGGCCGCATACTGAGCCCCACTACCCGGTCGGCTGGGCGTGGGCTGGCAACGCTCCCTTCCAATGGGTCAAGCAGGTTGCCTCTCACCTGGGCGGGACACGGAACCCGATGGTCGTCTCATGGCCCGCGAGGATCAAGGACGCAGGAGGAGTCCGTGGCCAATTCGCGCACCTGATCGACGTCGCCTCCACGATCTTAGACGTCGCCCACATTCCAGCGCCGGTAAGCGTGAACGGTGTCGATCAAAAACCGATGGATGGCGTATCCCTCGCTTCGACCTTCGACGACGCTAAGGCTCGGCCTGTGCGCGAACGCCAGTACTTCGAAATATTCACCAACCGAGCCATCTATGACAAGGGTTGGATCGCTTGCGCGCAACATACGCTGCCCTGGCGCCAGGACTTGGCCCCAGGCCACTGGGAGAATGACAAGTGGGAGTTATATAACCTCGACGAGGATTTCAGCGAAGGCAACGACTTGGCGGCCAAATATCCGGACAAGCTTGCCGAGCTGAAGACGCTCTTCGATGAGGAGTGCGAGAAGAACAACGTTTATCCCCTCGATGACCGTGGCATCGGGCGGGCGTTTGTGCCGAAACCGTCGCCTGGGGGCTCAGACCCCAAGCGCACCAAATTTACGTATTACGGCGGTGTTTCTCGCTTGGCCGAGACTGCGGCGCCGAACACGAAAAACGTTTCGCACAGGATTACAGCGCAGATCGACATGCCTGCCGGGGCAGAAGGAGTGATTTTGGCGGAGGGAGGCATATCGGCTGGCTTTGCGCTTTACATTCAGAACGGCAAGCTCGTCTACCATTACAACTGGTTCGAGCGCGAGCGCACGAATTTGGTCTCGAACATCCCCGTTCCTGTCGGCAAGTCTGCTGTCACCGTGGAGTTCGCCTACGACGGCGGTGGGCTTGGTAAAGGCGGCGAGGCAGTCATCGGAATCAACGGCAAAGAGGTGGGCCGGGCCCGGATTGCCCATACGGTTCCTGGTCGCTTCGGCATCGACACCTTCGGCCTTGGATCAGACACTGGCTCACCCGTCAGCAACACCTATCAACCGCCGTTTCCGTTTACCGGAACGGTCGAGCGCGTTGACATCGAACTAGGGCCGCGGAATCTGAGCACGGCAGATGAGAGCAAGCTGAATGCAATGTACACTGCATTCGCGGGCACACACGACTAACCAGACGGTATGAATTGTGTTTTATGTCAGTCTGGCAATCAGACGGAATTTCCTACTGAGATGATGATCCATTTCAATGGCCTCAAGCACGTGGATAAGCCCGGCGTTCTGGTGTTCCCGAAGGTTTCTGGCTGCCTTGATTGCGGTGCTTCGCGGTTTACTATCACGGATGCCGATTTGCAGTTACTGGGAGACGCTAGCACAGCCGCTGCTGCTTAATAGTCTGCTGCCCAGCAAACCATCGCTTACAAACTGCTTGCCCGCAAGCACCGCATCCACGGCGGCGAGTAGATCGCTTGCGGCCCTTGTTTTCAGAACGTATCCCCGCGCCCCCAAGCTGAGGGTTTCTTGCACCACGTCTGGAGAAGACTCCTGGCTCACGAAGATTATTTTGGACTCCGGGACAAGTTTGTGAATTTGTCGAGCGCCCTCGATTCCATTCAGCGTGGGGAGTCCGATGTCGAGGAGAATCAAATCGGGGTTGAGTGCTTGCGCTGCGCTTTCGCTCAACCGCTTCCTTCCCCCGAACAGCAACTGCCGGCTTCCTGTAATCAACTGCGGCCGGCCTGCGAGATCGGGATTGATCCGCTCCGCCGCCCGGTCGTCGAGAGGTATCACGTTGTACTTGACCGCTTCGATCAGCCACAGGCGCTGCAGTACGTGCAGTTTCTAGGGATTCTTCTTCGCTAAGTCGTTCGCCTGAGTCCAGTCGGTGGTGGTGTCATACAGCTCCCACACATCGTCGTCGAAGGGCACGAGCGCGACGGCACCAGGGAGCCAGGGAGTGCGGTGACGGGTGACCGCGGTCCAGCCCTTGTGGTAGATGCCGCGGTTGCCCATCATCTCAAAGTACTGCGTCTCATGCCGCTCTGCTGCCTTGGCATCGTCGAATGAATACGCCATGCTTGGGCTTAGGCACGTGCTCGTCGCAAACGACCGCGACGGCGCGGAGTTCCGCCACACAGCCGAGCACTTGGGTAGCTACGTTGGGGCAACCAGCGTGGTCACAGAAGTATTCAGTGAGCAGTTCTTCGCGCCCGTCTGGAGTCGTGAGGCCCGTCTTGATCGTCACGTGAGGAATGGAGAATCCTCTAACCGAATACTTGTATTGTGTGATGGATAGGGTTCTTGCGCAAGTAACTCTTGTACCCCGGAGAAGGAATTCCACGGCTGGAAGAGGCAATGGAATCATGTTCGATGGTGCAAAGAGGCTGAACATCGGCTCCACTCCGAATAACTGTTGAAATCGGAATAACTGTGCAGGTCCAGAGGCTCGGGCGATTTTCCGTGCAGACTGTCAGTTTTGCCAGTCGGCGGGGTCGCATGGCGGCCAATACAATTCGTGGCTACATGCGGTGCCTGGGTCGAGGGCGACCGTTTCCTGCGTAATCGGCGCGCCCGTCGCAAAGCGACCGAGTCAATCAAAGACACGACACGCCCAGAGCAAGCAGAGAACGTGCGGTCACAGCGACGGTTGTGAAAAACATCAAGGCGCATCCTCCGTCACTTGCGATCGCAGTCAAGAGTCATCGATAGGAGTAAGGATATGACACGCTCTTTCACTCTGGTATCGGCTGGACCGCTGGGGGTGACCCATGCTTAATAAGTCAGGGGCCCAAAGCGGCGCTCTCGACGAGGCTGCCTCCGTGGACCGTACGGTGCTGCCCGTCCCCGAGCCTCAGTATCCGCCGATCACCGAGCTTGATGTGCACAATGCACAAGCCCCGCCACGGTTCCAGGTGAAAGCGCCGAAAGGCGCGCCCAACGTGGTTGTGATCCTTCTCGACAACTTCGGCTTCGGCGACGGGTCGACATTCGGAGGACCGATCCAGATGCCGACGCTGGACCGATTGGCCGAGACCGGGCTGCGCTACAACAATTTCAAAGTCCCTCCGTTATGTTCGCCCAGCCGCGTGGCTTGCCTTACCGGCCGCAATAGTCATAGCGCAAACTTCGGCGTGATCTCGGAAATTGCCACCGCTTTCCCGGGGTACACGGCGATGCGTCCCGCGAGCGTTACGATGGTGCCCCAGATCCTGCGGCTGAACGGTTACAGCACCGCCATGTTCGGCAAGTGTCACGAGCTGGGGCCGTGGGAAGCCAGCGATGTCGGACCGTTCGACCGCTGGCCGTTGCATAGCGGGTTTGAGCGGTTCTACGGTTTCATGGCCGGCGAGGCTGACCTATTTCATCCGGTCATTTACGACAACATGAACAGGGTGGATATGCATCCCGGCCCTGATTACTATGCCAGCACCGACATCACCGACAAGGCCATCGACTGGGTGCGTTCCCAGAAGTCGCTCGCGCCCGACAAGCCATTTTTCGTTTACTACTCGGCTATCGGCACCCACAGCCCTTTCCAGGTGCCCGAGACGTGGCGCGACCGGTACAAAGGCAAGTTTGACCAGGGTTGGGACCAGGTGCGGAAGGAAACCCTGGCCCGCCAGATCAAAATGGGGGTCGTGCCCCCGGGCACGGAAGCTGCCCCCAAGCCACCCGGGATTCAGGAATGGGACGAGTTGACGGCCGATGAGAAAAAGGTCTTTGCCAGATACATGGAAATCTACGCCGCCTTTGGCGAGGTGACAGATTACGAAATCGGGCGATTCGTCGATTCGATCAAAGACCTAGGCGAAATGGACAACACGTTGATCTTCTACATCACCGGCGACAACGGCTCGGTTTTCCAGGGCGGCCTCAACGGTGCCTTTAATGTTCTGTCCGTGTTCAACGGGATGCCGGAACCCCTCGACATTGCGCTGAAACACTATGACGAGATTGGCGGGCCGAAATCCGAGATTTTGTATAACAATGGCTGGGCCTTCGCCGGCGCCACGCCGTTTGGGTGGGGCCACCAGGTGGCCTCCTACGGGGGCATCTGCCAACCAATTGTGGTCCATTGGCCGAAGGGCATCAAGGAGAAGGGCGGCCTGCGTACGCAGTGGTACCACATGATTGACATTGTCCCAACTATATTGGAGGCAGTTGGGGTGCCCCAGCCCGGGGTCGTCTACGGCGTCAAGCAGAAACCGATCGAAGGCGTGAGCATGCTCGACACTTTTAATAACTCCGAGGCCAAGTCGCACCGTACCACGCAATACTTCGAGATGGCTGGCAACCGGGGCATCTATCAGGATGGCTGGTTCGCCACCACGGTGCACCGCCCGCCGTGGGAGCCCAAAGCGCGCGCTACCTTTGCCAACGACAAGTGGGAGCTTTACAACGTAGAGCAAGACTTCAGTTGCGCGCATGACCTTGCCGCGAAGTACCCCGACAAACTTGAGAAGCTAAAGGGAGTCTTCCTTGAGGAGGCTGTCAAGTACAACGTGCTTCCGCTTGACGACCGCGCCTGGGAGCGCTTCAATGCCGCCCTGGCGGGCCGTCCGGATCTGCTGGAAGGCCGCACCGAGATGACAGTCTATGAAGGGATGAAGGGAATCCCCGAGAATGCCTTCATCAACGTCAAGAACAGCTCCTTTGTGGTTACGGCCGATATCGAGGTCCCGCAGGCAGGCGCGAAAGGGGTGGTCATCGCCCAGGGCGGGGAGATGGGCGGCTGGAGCCTCTATGTCACGGACGGCGCACCCCGGTTTGCCTGGAACTTTCTCGGCCGTGAGATTTACAAGATCGTTGGCCCCGCTCGTCTGCCGGCCGGGAAGGTGATACTCCGTTTCGAGTTTGCTTACGATGGCGGTGGCCTCGGTGCGGGGGGTAACGGTGTGATCCTGGTCAACGGTAAAGAAGTCGCCGCAGGGCGGATCGGGCACACTCAGCCGTTCGCGTTTGGCGCCGAGACGACGGACGTGGGCGAAAATCTCTATACGTGTGTTAGCGACGACTACAAAGTGGGCGATAACAGGTTCACCGGTAAGATTAACAAGGTGACGGTCCAGGTCGGCAAATCCAACCTCAGCGAGGAGGCACAGAGGGCTATCGCAGAAATGCATGTCAACAAAGCAATGGCCGCCTAATCTCGCCGTTGAGGAAACGGGAACCCGATCTCCTCATCTCGGCATTCCCGGATCAGACACTGGCTCACCCGTCAGTAACACTATCAACCGCCGTTTCTGTTTACCGGAACGGTCGAGCGTGTTGACATTGGGCTAGGACCGCGGAACCTGAGCACGGCAGATGAGAGCAAGCTGAATGCAATGTACACGGCATTCGCGGGCACACACGACTAACCAGGCGGCAAAGACCGGCAGCCCACGTCCGGCTGCGGGTGGAGTGGGCAACCCATGGAACAAAACACGATGTTGTTGCCTCGGCCGTTTAGCCTTCTGGCCAAGCCCACCGGCGCTACCTGCAATCTCGACTGCAAGTATTGCTTCTTTTTGTCCAAGGAAATGCTTTACCCGGGCGACCGGTTCCGGATGTCCGAGGACTTGCTGGATACATATATCCGGCAACTTCTGGAGGCGCACCCGTCCGGCGAAGTCAACGTCGCATGGCAGGGCGGCGAGCCGACCCTCATGGGCCTCGATTTCTTCCGGAGCGCCATCGGATACCTCGAAAAATACCGAAAGCCGGCGCAGAAAATCCTTCACACGATACAGACCAACGGCACCCTCCTGAACGATGAATGGTGCGCGTTCTTCAAGCAGCACAACTTTCTCGTCGGTCTCAGCGTAGACGGCCCAAAGGAAATGCACGACGCCTACCGCGTCAACAAGGGCGGTGCCGGGAGCTTTGATCAGGTCATGGGCGGTTGGGAAGCCCTGAGCCGGCGCGGGGTGGACGTCAACATCCTGTGCACGATTCACGCTGCGAACGCCGATCACCCGATCGAGGTGTACCGGTTCTTTCGCGACCAACTGCGGACAAAGTATATACAGTTCATCCCCATTGTGGAGCGGACTACGAAGGAGTTCCTTCCTCTCGCCAACCTGGGGTGGGGCGAACGGCCCGGTTCGGACCGCCCGCTCTACACCCAGCGCGGCGGGCTGGTCACTGAAAGGTCGGTCGGGGCCAAACAGTTCGGCCGCTTTCTTATCGCTATCTTCGATGAGTGGGTGCGCCGCGATGTGGGGGACGTGTTCGTGCAAACTTTCGATGTGGCGCTGGGAAGCTGGCTGGGACAGCACAACTTGTGCATCTTCTCACCCACCTGCGGCGATGCCCTCGCACTGGAACATAATGGCGATCTGTATTCCTGCGATCACTACGTCGAGCCCGACTACCTGCTAGGGAATATCCAGGAGACGCCGATGCGAGAACTGGTGGACTCGGAGAAGCAGCGCGCTTTCGGGCAGCACAAACTGAGTAGCCTACCCAAGTACTGCCGGGAGTGCGAGGTGCGGTTCGCCTGCCATGGTGAGTGTCCGCGCAACCGGTTCATCACAACCCCGGATGGCGAGCCTGGGCTCAACTACCTTTGCGCGGGCTATAAGGCGTTCTTCAATCACATTGACGCTGCGATGAAGATCATGGCCGGTCTGTTGCGCCAGGGCCGATTTGCCGACGAGATCATGCAGATGAGCATTTCGCCAAACACCCGGAATGCGACGGCTCGGACGAAAGTCGGGCGCAACGATCCCTGCTTATGCGGGAGCGGGAGAAAGTTCAAACATTGTCACGGGGGAACTGCCGAGAGCGCGGTGCGTCAGTAATCGCGGGAGCAAAGTGAGCCATTGCCTCGTTTATGAACCAGGCGCGCTGCTCGCGTGGGCGGCTCGCGAAGATAAGTCCCGTAAAAAGTATCCCGTCCCGGTTCTGGATGCTTGGTCGGCAATCCTTCCCTTACAAAGGACAATCATGTTTTTCAGCACGAGAAAGGACACGATATGAAAGCAATGCTTGGACAAACTCTCCTCGCCGTCGCGCTCGTTGCTGCGCTGACCTTATCGAACGCAAGCCATCATTTGCAGGAGACTCAATGACACGAATGTGCCCAACCGTGATGAGCCTTATATTGGCTACTGCTGTTTACCCCGCGGCGGCACAGGTCTCCACTGAGAACCTGAAATCCATCTCGACGCCTGATCGCGTCGAGAGCACGATCGGTACGCTCGAATATAAGGACGGCGCTCCGAGCAAGGCCACCGTCGAAAAGGTTTATGACAACCTTGACTTGATGCACGGCGTCGAGAGTTTCGTGAACGCCTACCAGGGTGCCTCGACCTACGCTATTCGACAAGGGCTTCTCGATATGGGCGTCGAGGACAACACACTGGTGGTGTTCTCCGAGTTGATGGACTCGAAGTCGCTTTTCCTCACGGCCAACACCGACACGCCTTATCTCTGGGGAATCATCGATGTCAGCAAGGGGCCGATGGTCTTTGAAGTGCCGCCGAGGCTCTTGGGCACCCTCGACGATATGTGGTTCCGCTGGGTTACCGACGTCGGTGCGCCCGGACCGGATCGAGGTACGGGCGGAAAGTATCTTATCCTGCCGCCGGACTATGACGGACCAGTGCCGGAGGGTGGCTACTTCGTCGCTCGCTCCCGCACTACGCGCGTCCTGATTCTCGCTCGCGCGTTTCTCGAAAACAACGATCCGAAACCAGCGGCCGCATTGATCAGGACGGCGAAGATTTATCCCTATACACCCGGCGGCTATGGCACGAGCATCGCCGAAATCCTGACCGGCAAGGTCCGGCCCGGACGCCTCATCCCGCCACCGGAGCAGAAGTTTGTCGAAGGCAGCGGCAAAGCGTTCATGACGATTCCGGCGAACGACTTCCACTATTTCGAGCAGATCAATGCGCTGGTGCAGCAGGAACCAACGGATGCGCTCGATCCTGAAATCATGGGTTCGCTGGCGGCCATCGGCATCGTGAAGGGCAAGCCCTTCAATCCCGATGCTCGGATGAAGAAGATTCTCACGGATGCTGCGGCGATCGGCACTGCCACGGCACGGACCCTCAACTGGCGTACGCGAGAGTCTGAAGGTTTCGCCTACTATCCCGGCTCCGCCTGGATCAACATGCTCTTTGTTGGCGGCTACGATTTCGAGACCCCGCCACCGCTCGTGACGAAGGAAGGTATCAAACCTTTCCCGCCTACCGGCTATCGCACCCTCAACCCGCGGACGGCGATGTTCTTCTACGCCACCGGAATCACACCGGCCATGATCATGCGCCTGCCCGACATTGGGTCTCAATACCTCGGCGCGTTCGTGGACTCCAAGGGCGAGTATTTCGATGGCAGCAAGACCTACAAGGTCACGCTCCCGCCGAACATCCCGGCGCGTGCGTTCTGGTCAATCATCCTTTATGACAACCAGACTCGCTCTATGTTGCAAACGCCCCAACGCTATCCCCGCGCTGGCAGCCAGACTTATCCGGGTGCCGCCGCAGTACCAAATCCAGATGGCTCCACGACGGTGTATTTCGCTCCGACGAAGCCCGCTGGTGTGAGCGATGGCAATTGGATTCAGACCGCTCCGGGTAAAGGCTGGAACACACTTCTCCGTCTCTACAGTCCGCTCGAACCGTTCTTCAGCAAACAGTGGCGGCCGAGTGAGATCGAATTGTTGAAATGAGCTGCCAAACGCCGAACAAGAATGAAACCGAAGAGAGACAAAGATCATGAAAAAACGCGCATTACTAAACGGAATGATGGCGATTGCCTTCACCACCTCGTTTCTTACAGGCTGCTCTACGAAGAACGACGCTGTCTCACAAGCGGAGAAAACGGAGAAAGACCGCCCCAGTGTCTCCGAGACTAAGGCCATCGCCGAGGACGGATTCGTTTACGGCCTGCCCATCGTGATGAACTACGCGGTCATGTACGAGTACGCCGTGAACCCCAATTCCGGCCAGTTCAAAGCGCCATTCAACCAGATACACAACGAAGCGGGCGTGTTTACCTACAAAGATACGGCCATCATTTCGCCCAACAGCGACACACCTTACTCAATGGCTTGGCTTGATCTTCGGGCCGAGCCCATTGTGTTGTCCGTCCCGGCCGTACCCAAGAACCGTTACTTTTCCGTGATGCTCTGTGATGGAAACACCTACAACTACGGTTACATCGGAAGCCGTGCCACCGGCAACGAAGCTGGCAATTACATGGTCGTAGGGCCTGACTGGAACGGCGAAACCCCGGCGGCCATCAAGAAGGTTTTTAGGTCTGGAACGCAGTTCTCGGCGGCTGCTTACCGTACGCAACTGTTTAACCCGGCAGATATGCCGAACGTGATCAAGGTTCAAGCCGGGTACAAGGTGCAGCCACTTTCCGCATTCCTCCACAAGCCTGCACCAGCCGCAGCGCCTGCCATCGATTTTCCGAAGATCGACAAGGACATGATCAAGACCGGTTTCTTCGACTACCTCGACTTTGCCCTCCAGTTCGCCCCCGCTACTCCAGATGAGAAGGAGATTCGCTCCACGCTAGCTCGCATCGGCGTCGGCCCCGGCAAGACTTTCAACTTCAAGGATCTCGACGCCGAACACAAGGCGGAAGTGCTGCTGGGCATGAAAGACGGCGAGGATAAGATAACCGCCGCAATCGCCAGTATGGGTAAGAACGTGAGCGGCTGGCGGGTCGGTGGACTTGCTGGGGGCGACCGCGCTTTCTTCAACGGCGATTGGCTGAAACGCGCTGCAACTGCGAAGGCTGGCATCTACGCCAACGACCCGGCCGAAGCGATGTATCCCATGGCTGCCGACGACAGCGCTGGACAGCCACTCGATGCCAGCAAGCACAACTACACTCTCACATTCCCCAAGGGACAGCTTCCTCCGGTGAATGCTTTCTGGTCGGTAACGATGTACGACGGCAAGTCGCAGTTGCTGATCGAGAATCCGATCAATCGCTACCTGATCAATACACCGATGTTGCCGCAGATGAAAAAGAATGCCGACGGATCCCTGACGATCTACATGCAGAACAAGACGCCGGGGAAGACCAACGAATCCAATTGGCTTCCGGCTCCCGATGCTCCTTTTTACGTGCTCCTGCGTCTCTATTGGCCGAAAACCGAACCGCCGTCGATCCTACCGCCTGGCGCGGGCACCTGGAATCCGCACGGCATCGAGGTTGCGAATTAAGAAACTGATAGCCTCCGACCGCATGAGAAGGGCGGCACCGAAATCGAGGTCGGAGAACGAGCCATTGCCTCGCTTGTGAAACGATAGGGCTGCTTGTGTGGCAGTTCGCGAAGGTCAAGGATTTCATTTGAACCAAACGGGGATCGTCAACAAACATTTCGACTGACTCAAGGTTTTCGGGCGACTATATCAGCTCGGATCACATTCAAGTACTCGCCAGCGGATTCGAGTGCCTGTTCCGCGTCATGGCGAGAAACGAATCCGGTGTCATCATAAAGGGCTGTGTTGCGCTTCCGGCGGAGGCGATCAAAGACGACCAGCAGCCCAGCATTTTTCTTGTCGATGCGCGACCGTACGAAATCGATGATGGCGATGTGGTGGCCAGGCTGACTTCTCGCACGGAATCCGTGGCTAAACATGAACCCGAGGGAAGCTTTCAGCATTCCCTCGTAAGCTTGTTGAAGACAAGCTTCTTCATCGAAAGCGAGAATCTTGCGGGCCGAGGCCAGCTTCTTATCCGCGCTTGCGAGGAAACGGTCGATTTGGGCCCAGTCAACCGCGTGCGGCTTTAGCTTCTTCATTCGGACCTATCAGTGAAACACGCTTATTGTGCCAGACGTTCTCCAGAAACGCATCCTTCCGAGCGCGGCGCGACTTAAATTCCTTTGGCGTAAGCACGGTGTAGTTGATTTCGCGACCCAGTTGCCGCTCAAGCCTTCCCACGGCCTGTGCTAAATCTTCCTCGCGCGGTGAGCCAATCACGAGCACGTCTATATCGCTGGCAGCGTCCTGCTGGTTGCTGGCAAATGAACCGTACAAGTATGCCTCTTCCATTCCCTCAATTCTCTTGAGGGATTGCGCGATCAGGGGTGCCGCACCAATGGTTTTCGCAACGATCTTGCGCACTTCATTAAAAAGCGGATACTCCCGGTTTAGTTGAAAATACTTTTGGCGGCCACTCATTTCCGAGCCGAAATAGACCTTCGCTTTCTAGGCGTCCCAACTCTTTGGACAGGTTAGACGGATCGATGCTCAACCGCGACGCCAGGTCCCGCAGATGGTGGCGGGCCGTCGGGTTTGTGAAGTAATAAGCCAACAGTTGCTGGCGCGCCTTAGAGCGAAAATCAAGCATGTGGTAGAAGCATACCACATGTGTGGTAATAACTGACAACGGTAAAAATGAGGAGCTCATTCGCGTTCAACAAACCAGAACGTACTGAATCCTATGTGGACTCCTAATTTCTATCTAGTCCAATGGCTCCAACTGGCGAAGCATCCCCAAGCTGATAAACCTGATCTTCCTCTTCGTTTTCGTTAACCTCGTCTCGCCCGTGAACGGAATTGTCCTAAGTATCCCCGGCCTGTGCCGCACTGAGAACTTGCCAAAACTGTTCAGCTTCATCGTGAACCCGTTCGTACCCAGATTGTTGAGCAAAGTGTGCTCGATGCACGAGATCACGGTGTTGACAATGTGCTCTGCTTCTTTCTTGGTGGGCAAATTCAAAGCCTGCTGAACTCTCCCGGCCAACTCGTCCCGACCCATTCGTAAGCTCTCTCGCATGAAGTCCAACTCCTTTCGAAAGAGGTGTTTCACATGCTGAATACTGCGATTGTCACCAATCAACCCACTTTTTCGATGAATTGTTTCGCCGAAAGAAAGCCGTATAAAACTGACCCGTTCACGTTGATCGATGGCCGCTACGTCGGGCACGACGGATTCGTCGTCCCGAAGGACTTCGACGAGTTCCACCAACGGTTTCCACATCACATCTCGAACTGGGTGAAGAGGCACACCGACAGGCTTGCCCTGAGAGAGGACTTGGAGGACTGGACGCAAGACCTAATAATCCACCTGAAATATCTGCCGCTCAAGTCCACGCACCGGGAGGTCGGCAAGGAGGATATCGTTCAAACATTCGATCCTGCAAGGCACCACGGTGCAAACCAGGCCCGATTCTTGAACTACATCAACTTATGCCTCGCGAACAAGTTCAGAACCATTCATTCCAAACGCAGAAAGGACGCGATCTGCCACGCGGGTAACTTGTCGCTGACCGGACAAGTGGACGTAAAGAACTGTGGCGAGGTAGATGACGAGTATTGCCACGAGCACTCGGAATACCTTCGCCGGACTGCTGACATTTCCGAGAAGCGGGCACGGGACGGAACTTTCGTCAGAGAGTTCGTTGATTTCGTGAGGCGGAAAGACCCGAGCGTTCTGCCTGCAATACAGTCGATCCTAGCCATTGGCACGCCGGACGACGCGGCTGAGTTCCTTGGGATCACGGATGCCCGGTTCTCTCGGCTGCGGACTCGTATACGACAGTTGGGCAAGTGCTTCATGACCGGGGACGACCACATCCCGAAACAGAGGAGGCCCTACAAAAAGCGTGTGAAGGCAATAGCGAAGCCAAGCCTCGTCCTGGCCTGATCCAACCCCAGAAAAGCCCTGAGCATCCGGATCGGCGACGATTCGCTGCTCAGGTATTTTCGTCGAACGGCGCTTGTAAGTTGTTTTGTAGCAGTTTCCCTTTTGAACTCGTTCCCCAAAGGTGTGGCGCACTGCTGGCATGAGCGTCGTCATCCGAAGGCTCTGCCGTTGAACCCATGATTTCAACCCATGATCGCAACGTCTCTAACGACTTTTCAAAGACTTAGGCGGCCACCCAGAGTCACGTAAGTCGTTCAAACTACGACATAAACAAGCCCTGAAAAGGCTGGCGTCGGCGGTTCAACTCCGTCCCTGGCCACCATCATTCTAAAGGGGTTAGCCAGTTCTAGCATTTTCTCCCCAGCCCGTCGCTAGCCCGTTCTTTCAACTTACCAACTCCGGTCGAACACCCATAGCGTCGAGCATGGCGCCTTGCGCCGCGAGCCGATCTGCACTCACGCTCTGGCTGTAAAGTTGGAGGGTAGTGTGGACGTCGCTGTGTCGGAGCAACCCCTGAACGACTTTCGGGTTTGTGCCGACACTGACTAAAAAGGATGCCAGCGAATGCCTCAGGTTGTGGAAGCCAAACCTGCGGGAGTCATCAGCCGTGAGAATCCCGACCTTGACCGCCGCCGGCCTAACATAGTCCTCAACTAAAATGCTGGCACTGCGAGGTTGCTTACCCTTCATCCGGGCACTGGCGAAAACCCATATCCTGAGGCTGCGGCAGAAACTCGAGAGCGACCCTTTGCACCCGTCGCACCTTCTCACCGTACACGGTCTGGGCTATAAGTTTGTGCCTCAATCCATAGTGCCGCATTAAATGAGGGGCATCCGATTTACGACGTCAAATCTACGACGCGGCTTTAAAAACTTTCGCTAGACTATCGATGTCCGCGGCACTCGCGTCGCCAATTACGAAATAGCGAAGCCCGCCCTGACTCCATGTTTCCATGTTGAACGGCAGTTGCTTCGGCGAGAGAGAAGTATCGTCCAAGCTGGCTGGCAATTTCAATGACAATGACACTGACCGTTCCTGGAACACAAACACTGAAATGTGATGCTTCCGCACATCGTAGATCAGATGCGCGCCCGGCGTTTGGTCGAGATAGGTCATACGGCCGCCAAGCAGAGAGAATTCGGAGTTCTGGAGGTCCGGCAAATTGAACGCGAAGGGGATTTTTCCCTGGAACCATGGCTTCACGGTATGCCGATCCGTGGACATCACGTCCACCGGCGATGAACTGGCCATGGTCGCCACGTGCAAGTCGGCAATCTCGCTGTAAACATGATCTCGTGAGGCTTGGCCTTTGCCGGACCAGGATCCCAGGTAGGTTGAAGTCAATGTCCCGACCACGAGAATTACGGCCGTCGCCGCCGCTAAGATCCATCCCAGACGGAAACTGCGCCGCGGTTTGGGCGTAACGCTCTGCTCTATCCGTCTCCGGAAATCAATAGTGGGAACGAAACGTTTTCCGGCGACTTGAATCACGCGCTTCATTTGAACTCGCGTAAGGGCATCCGCCGAGCAAGACCGGCATCCGCGCACATGAGCGTCGAAGGTGCGCATCTCCTGCTCCGGAAGCTCGCCGTCGAGGTAAGTGTCGAGTTTTGCTTTCCATGACTCACAAGCCATAGTTCACCGTTGGATACATCCTTTTTGAAACTGTGGCCGTAGGCCATTGCGTAACGCTTCTCTGGCCCGCGATAAACGCGACATCACCGTGCCCATCGGGATGGCAAGCGTGGCAGAGATTTCCTGATATGACATCTCTTCGACTTCACACAGCAGCAGCACCTCGCGATAGGCGACGGGCAGTTGTTCCAAAGCCTGCTGCACGAACTGCCCGTCCGAACGCTGCAGCAGGATGCTTTCTGGCGTTTTCTTGACCGAGGGCAGCGTTTCCTCTTCCCCTTCAAGATCCAACGGCACGGTAGCGGTCGCCTTCAGCCCGGTGCGGGAGGTCAGGAACGTATTCCGCAGGATTTTGTAAATCCAGGCGCGAAAATTCGTTCCCGGCAGGAACGACGAAAATCCCTTAAGTGCCTTGGCATAAGTCTCCTGCACCAGATCCTCGGCTTCTTGCCGGTCGTGCGTTAGCCAGCAGGCAAAGTTATAGAGCCGGTCGAAGCGAGGAATGGCGAACTGCTCAAACAACTCGGCGGCAAGCTGGCTTCCGGTGCCCACAAAAGAGTGAACAAGCGGACGGCCGTTTTATTCCCATACCCCATAAATATTTGCCGTGGAATAAAACCGGCTGCGGTCGGTTCTGCACAACGAGTCACAGAGCGAACTGGAGTCACCGAGGAAATGGTGCGGAAGAACCACACGCTCTTTAGCACTTCCTAGGAGGAACAAAATGAAAAACAACTTGAGGATGCTCAGCCTGGTGTTGTGCATGCTGCCGATGTACCTGCATGCCGGTACAGGCCAAGATCTGACGCAGGACTATCAACCCTCGCAAGAGCAGAACACACGATCTGCAGAATCGATTCCGGCGGGCACCATTATTCCGGTCAGCTTGAATTCCACCTTGCGCTCGGACAAGAGCGGAAGCGGAGACGCGATCACGGCCACGGTCATGCAGGACGTAATCGTAGGTCCGGGAGAAACCCTGCGTAAAGGATCGAAGGTAACAGGGCATGTGATCGAAGCCATCGTTCCGGGAAATCGATCTGACGAATCAAAGATCTCGTTTCAATTTGATCAAGTGGTACTGGGTAAGCAGAACATCTCAATCACCACCAACGTGCGCGCGGTAGCGTCGAAACACGCGGTACTTGCCGCCGCACCTCTGCTGACTTCGAGCGAGTATGCCGACAACCAAGTTCAAATCGGAGGCGACCAGATTTCATACGGTAGCGATGGGCCGGTCATGGTGGGATCGCAGGTCGTGGGGAAATACACCAGCCAAGGCGTGCTGGCTTATGGGGGCCAGGACCTGGGAACTCCATGCCGCGGCACGATCGACGACAACGACCATCCGCAAGGGTTTTGGCTCTTCTCAGTGAACGCCTGCGGCGCCTATGGGTTCGGCGACCTGACGGTTTTCCATGCGGGACGGACCGCGCCGGTTGGTGAAGTCACATTGAGTTCCAAAAGCAAGGTGTTAAAGGTCGATAAAGGCAGCGCGATGCTTTTGCTTGTGGGCGGCAGCGGGCCCGTGGAGACGCAGGCTCGCACGATATCTTCCCGAGCCTCTTCCCGCACTTCTTATCACACTTCTTCCCGCACTTCTTCCGCCACTTTTTCCGGCACGACAGGGCAATAACGGGTTCGCGGGTCACTACTTGGTTGGTTTCGTCAAGCCACCTTCGGCGCGGTCCGCTATTGATTCAATCTTACAGGAGCAGGCTATGGTAAATCCTTTCGATCTCAAGACGGTATTCCTGGCCAAGCACGCGCAACATGTCGTGCTGATCCATTTTCCAATCGCACTGTTCATTACGGCGGTGGCGTTCGATTTTCTGGCGCAGTGGACGAAGAACCATGCGCTGGCTGCCGCAGCGTATTTCAATTTGCTGCTAGCCGCGATTTCGACGGTGCCGGTCGTCGCGTCCGGCCTTGCGGCGTGGCAGTGGGCGCTCGATGGGCAGAAGCTAAAAGGGATTCTGCTGATGCACCTGATCTTGGGATGCACATCGAGCGTGTTGATCTGGATAGTCTTTTGGATCCACCAGCGAGTGCGCCGGTTTCCAGAACGATCCTTGCCAAACTACCGTCTGCCGATCGAGGCGCTCGCGGTATTGATTGTGGGGCTGACGGGGCATCTCGGTGGATTTCTGAGTGGTGTGAACGGACCCAGTTAACCGAGTCGAGTCGAAACTGGGCCAATGGAATAAATCGGTGGAATAAAAACAAGTCACATCAGTTATCAACTCAGAGCGCTACAAACCACGGAGGGCAAATGCCGAATAAAAAGCAAGATGTAATCGATCAGCGGTTGCAAGATCTCGACAATGATGGCGTCGACCGTCGCGGGTTCCTGAAGTGCATGGCATGGGCGGGTACAGGCCTGGTCTGGACCCTGAGCGGCGGCATTCCGGTTTCTCAGGCCTTCGCCAAGAGCAACGGCAAAGATGCTGGCGTAGCTGCGGATTTCAGTTTTGTACAGATCAGCGACAGTCACATCGGGTTCAACAAGCCGGCTAATCCGGATGTTACCGCTACGCTGCAGGTGGCAATCAACAAGATCAACGCGATGCCTCGCAAACCGGACTTCATCATTCACACCGGTGATCTGAGTCAGCTCTCGAAGCCGAGTGAGTTCGACACGCTCGACCAGGCACTAAAAGGAGTGTCTGCAAAGCAGATCTACTTTGTGCCGGGTGAGCACGACATGCTGAGTGACAACGGCGATGAATATCTCCAGCGCTTTGGGAAGGGTACAAAGGGCACCGGCTATTACAGCTTCGATCACAAAGGTGTGCACTTTGTCGGTCTGGTAAATGTCGCCAATTTGAAAGCTGGAGGCATGGGATCGCTCGGTCACGAACAACTGGAGTGGCTGGAAGACGATCTTAAGAGCCGCTCCGCCAGCACTCCCATTGTGCTCTTTGCCCACATCCCGCTGTGGACCATCTATCCCGATTGGGGCTGGGGAACCGACGACAGTGAACAAGCGTTGTCCTGCGTCAAGCGTTTTGGTTCGGTGACTGTGTTAAACGGCCATATTCACCAGATCATGCAGAAGGTGGAAGGGAAGGTTTCGTTCCACACCGCAATGTCGACGGCTTTCCCTCAACCTGCACCGGGAACCGCTCCCTCAGCCGGACCCATGAAGGTGCCAGCCGACCAGTTGCAGCGGGTGTTGGGTATCACCGATGTGAACTATCTGGTCAGCGGTCGCAGCCTGGCAGTGGTCGATTCGCCACTTGGGGACTCGGGTACTTCGGCTTCATGAAATACAAGCGCGCCCCTGGCGGTAGTTGACTCAATCCGCAGCTAGGGACCGAGAGGGATCCGGTCCCAAACAAAGAAGATCAAGCAAGAACATCAGACTAGAAAGGAAACAAACCAATGACAAGAAACAATATGTGGGTAGCAGGTATGGCGGCGCCGGTACTGACTGCGATGCTGCTGCTGTTCGCTGGATCGCCGAGCGTTAAGGCGAGTGACCAGCCCTCTGCGGCAAACGCGGCGGTCAAAATCGATAATTTCGTTTTTGGGCCGCAAACGCTCACGATACCTGTCGGAACGACAGTTACCTGGACCAACGTTGACGACATTCCTCATACGTCGGTCAGCACAGAGGGAGTGTTCAAGTCCAAGGTGCTGGATACGGACGACAAGTTCTCCTACACGTTTACAAAGGCGGGAACGTATGCGTACTACTGCACGATTCACCCGAAGATGACAGGCCAGATCGTTGTGAAGTGAAGCTCGAAGACATCTCAGCGATTCTCGGATGATCGAGGGTGACGCCATCGTGACAGCAGCGGGTGACATTCACTATGGTTTGTGAGTTGTGAAATGTAGACCTCGGCGTGCTTGCCGGTCTGTTAAGAAAAAGCTCGAAAAACCCAAAGGCCGTCCCAATCAGCGGGACGGCCTTTTACTTCGCTGTTCTGAACGAAGGCCGCGGCCTTGGCAATACATGCATCCAAGTTCTGGAATAAATCGCGGTCGCTGCGGTTAACACTAACAGAGTGCACATGCCCGCTAACGTCGAAGGGCGCAAGAAGGTAATGTCGCACTACTTCAGATCGTATCAAACGAGGAATGGAAGGAATACAACATGAAACATCGAGCTATAACATTCGCGTTCGCGGCTTGTCTTTTCAGCTCACTGGCTTTCGCTGGAGATACCTGGACTCTCGACTCTAGTACGTCCAATGCCAGGTTGTATCAGGGGTCCAAAGCAAATCCCGATTTAGTAAACACTGGTGTCGCTCGCGTGACTGGAAAGGTGAAGCTAGACACAAACGACCCGGACAAGTCTATCTTCGATCTTAGTATCTATCCTGCGGATGAGTACTGGAGTCACGCACTTAGTGTTAATGGCGCGTTGCCGATTGGCTACGTTCCTGATGCGAGCGATCATACCCTGCTGACCTTCAAGTCCAAGCGCATCCTGAGTACAGGGAACGGCAAGTTGGAAGTCATCGGGGATCTTACATTGACTCGCGTGGAACGCACGATCACAGTGGCGCCGACCGAGGCATACGCCGGGCCAATGTACAACAATCCAGTCATTCACGTTGACACTCGGGAAATCAAGTTCCAATTCTCGCCTTTGAGCGCCGCACTGTTGCCAGGACCCTTGACTCCATCAACGCTTCAGAACAGAGGAGCGCAGGAGATTGTGGGGTCCGCGCGGGTCGGCCATGAGGATTTTCCTGAGCTGTTAGGCGCGATGGAAGAGACTAATTGGCCGTCCGTGGTAAGAAACCAAGACTGTCACATTTCATCTATCGGCGAGGACTATAGCGGGGCTCAATGCGCCGGAACACTGATCGCAGCAACGAGGGACGACAACTGTCACATGCCCGCTTTCGTGGGAGAAGATTACG
Source organism: uncultured Acidobacteriaceae bacterium (assembly GCA_963696275.1). Lineage (GTDB taxonomy): Bacteria > Acidobacteriota > Terriglobia > Terriglobales > Acidobacteriaceae > Acidiflorens. The sequence continues at coordinate 27,706 of CAVOJQ010000007.1, forward strand.
GCGGCCCCCTATGCACTCCGGCTACGGGTAGCCAGACGACAATCGTTCTGGACCTGAAGCTGCTCCACGCAATGTTTGAGCCGTCTGTGGGAATGCTTTCGGTAGAGAGCGAAACTCGATAACTGTTGCTATGGCGAGTTTGTAACATCCTTCCGACAAAGAGTTGACAATCAAGTGACATCCTGTCCGCATCTCGCCGTTGGTCGCTGCGTCTAACCCAATATGTTGTGAAAAGCATTCGATAACCCACGCTCGGAAAGAACTCTGTGTAATACCACCTCGGGTGGTTATCGATAGCGAATAAGTCACAGCATACTAATCAGTAGAAAGCAGCCGGCAACCAACGGCTTCGCAGCGGAAAGGGCGGCCGGGCTCAAAGTCGTACAAATCACAGAATGAGATTATGGAGGACAACGTGAAAAGGAAACTTTTGTTATTCGGACTGCTCATGACATTAGCAGTTCCTTCAGGGCTGCTCGCCCAGCAGGCCGGCTATTCCCAGACCACGCTGGTCTCCAATACTGCCGGTGTAGGCACCACCACTGACCCTCAACTGTTGAATCCCTGGGGTATCTCTATTCTCCCCGGGCAAGATTTCTGGATCGCCAACAATAACAGTGGCACATCCACACTCTACGACGCGGAAGGCAACAAGAGCGCGCTGGTGGTTACCATACCCGGGGCCACAAAGAATCCGAATGGCAATTGCAGCCCTGGCTGCCCTACGGGCAACGTGTCCAACGGCAACGGCGGCTACTTCGGCGGCGGCTCGTTCATATTTGACACCGAAGATGGCATCATCGCCAACTGGAACGGCGGCACCGGCGCAGTAGTGGCCTACGATAACTCCGCCAGCGGCGCGGTTTACAAAGGCCTCGCCCTGCTCAACGGCAGCTTCCTTTTGGCTGCGAACTTCAATAGTGGTAAGGTCGACGTCTACGATCGTAACTTTACCCCCACTTCACTGAGTGGTTCGTTTACCGATCCGAAGCTTCCCGCGGGTTTCGCTCCCCACGGCATTCACGTTATCGGCAACCAGATCTACGTCGCTTATGCCATGCAGGATGCTCCAAAGCATGACGCGCAACCTGGCGCCGGCCTCGGGCAGGTGGATATCTTCGACACGAATGGCAATTTCGTGAGCACCTTCGTCGCCGCCAGTGGCAAACTGAACGCGCCTTGGGGCGTGGTGGAGACTCCTTCTGCCTTTGGCACGTTCCCCAATGCAATTCTGGTGGGAAATTTTGGCGACGGCACCATCGACGCGTTCGACGCCACGGGGAAGTTTCTCGGGCAACTTACCGACTCTTCGAACAATGCGTTGGTGAATCCCGGCTTGTGGGATATGGTGTTTGGCGGAGGCGGCCCCTCTGGCGATCCAGGCACCCTTTATCTCACGGCGGGAGGTAGCAACCAACCCAACTTTCCGTCCGGAGGCAGCACGACCGCTGTATTCGCTGGCATCCTCCCCGCAGCGGAGGTCGGCAGCCCTGATTTTTCTCTGAGTCTCTCGGCACAGAGTGTAACTGTCGCGCCGGGCGGTTCGACTAACTTGATGATCAGCGCCAGCGCGGCAGGAGGATTCAACGGCCAGATTTCGCTTACCTGCTCCGCGCCCGCTGGGCTGACATGTGCCTTCAACCCCACAACGATCTCTCCCGGTTCGAGCACGCCGTCTTCCACCTTGATCATCTCTGCCGCTTCGACCCCGCCGGGGGGCCACGGCTACGGCGCGTCCGGCCTAGGAGTCCTGCTCTCTGGCCTCGGGCTGTTCGGAACCGTTCTTGCCACTCGCAAACGGAATCCGCTTACGCGCAAGAGCATTGTGTCGACGACCGTACTGGGGTTGCTGCTTCTCATCTCATTGTTCGCGGTCGGATGCGGTAGCAGTTCAAAAGCTCAAGCGCCCGCATCTCAGGTCACCCTGATGGTGACGGGCACATCCGGCTCAATAACCCATTCCAGTGCTGTAACCATCAACATCAACTAAACAAGACAGCCCAGCAATGGCGCACTCCGGTGCGCCCTTGCATAGGGCCCTCATGAACGGTATTGCCTAACGGTCGCAAGTAGGTTGCGCGGGCTCAGAGTCAGGTCGAAAATGCGACGGACGGTTTCAAATCTCAACTCTCGGCAGAGCTTGATGCGGGGTCACGGGAAAGTAACACCGGTTTGCGTCTCATTATATTCCCCATCGAGCCGCACAACCGTCTCGGAGAGGACACGAAACAGGGACAATGCACCCTCCCCGTGATGTGACAAACCCGGGATCTTGCAACAACAATACGAGTTATTTCCAGATTCCGGTGATGACAGAAGCAGTGCCATCTCCTGATTGTCTATGAATTGGGTCGAGCCCGAAATTGTCCTCGATCGTTCGCAAAACACTGTAATGGTCGTAAGCAGCCGTGACCTCCTGCAGCGTGACCATGGCACCCAGAAATACGGTGTAGACTCGTTCCGTTTTGCTATTTCCCTCCGACTCGTCAAAAGTAACGATCACGAGCATGCGCTTCAGTTGTTCGTCTTTCGGAACCCATGTCTTATCGTCGAAATGGAGCCACGCGGTGAGAAACACTCGAAGCCAGTCGGCGGCCTTCTTGAGCCCTTCTTGCGGATTGGACGATCTTCTTGCATCTTTGCTAGCCCGAGATGGGTATGGACACGTACTCCGTTCGGGGTAGTGCAGTTCAGTCTGCCGACCCTCCTCGAACCCACGGTGTAGTGGTAGACTTTCCGCTATGGCTGCGAAGAAGAAGGCTCCGAAAAAGAAGAAGACTCCCGCAGAGAAAATCCAAACAGGGAGAAGAGCTCACAAAAAGTCAGCGCAGAAAAAAGCCGCTCCCGCAAAGAAGGCTGCGAAGCGAGCTCCCAGGCCGGCGGCTAGAATGAGCAACGCATCCAAGAAACGGGTTCGGGCGAGAAAGCAGATGTTCGATCCAGCATTCTCCGAGTCACAAAGGGTACCGGCGCTCTCGGGGGACGCAGATTCACAGGGCTTGTCCGATGTCGAACGCGCGGATTCGGAAAGCGTGAGTGAGCTGATCGAAGAGGGGAATGTTTTCGAGGCGGGCGTAGTGAGCGGCGTGGAACGGGCGGACGATTCTGATGAAAAGGAAGTTCGAACGCGTGAGGTTCCCGAAGACGACGTGCCTGAGGAATATCTGGACAGGGATTAGGTACGTTCTGAATAACGACGCAGGCTTTCGGATCATCCCGTAGTCTCAGTCGGTTGAATCCGCGATTTCCACCCGCGATTCGCGCGTCTCTCGCGATTCTTCGAAAATACTCGGCGCTCCCCAGCCAACGCTGAAGACGGCCAGCGACAAGGGTGCCAGAGTCACTTGCACACTGCCCTCATCGATCAACCCCGTCGCTCCCCCGAAAAGCGACTGCAGGACATGGGCGCCGGCGATCGGTGTGCCGGCAACAGGAATCTGCAGATGGCGTGCCGTTGCCGCGTTGTTGTAGACAACTAGCAGTTTTTCCTGCGGCAGATCCCGTAAGGAAGCGTAGTAAGTTTCGTCCCACCCGATATGCCACTGTTCTCCGATGCGCAGGGCGGCGTGGTCTTTGCGCAGCGTCAGCAGCGACCTCACGTATGCGAATACATCCTGTTGTTCGGCGGTGCGGCCGCTGGCGGTGAAGGCGTTCCGTGGATCGCCGGGGAAACCTCCCGGGAAGTCACGGCGATTGTCGGGGTCGATGCCGCCAGGCAGAACAATTTCGTCGCCGGAATAAATCTGTGGAATCCCGCGCAAGGTCAGCAGCAGCGCCAATGCGGCTTTCAGTTTGGCGGGGTTGCTGTCTTTTTCACTCACGAAGCGCGCGTCGTCGTGATTCCCGATGAAGGTGACCAGCGTCTCCGGATGCGGGTAAAGTTGATCGTGCCGAAGCACCGGAGACTGAGCTGGATGACCTGTAGTCTGCGCCCGAACGGCGGATTCTCCGCCAGCAATCAGCGCCGCAAGAAGCAGGATCGCACGGAGAAGACTCGCAGGCCAATCATCCCCAGCGACACGCTGTCAGACTTCTGTCCCCTTGTCGCAAAATGTCGGAATTGCTCACCCTCCTACATAGAGTAAAGATATCTTACTTTGACTTGATTCAGTGATGAACGACGGAACTTGAACCCACCGGAGGGCTGGGCTACCGGCACCCTGCCAGTCTTGCCTTTAGAACCGGCAGGCAATATTTGAGATTGTAATCAACTGGTGCGGCTATAGACTATCCTGCCGCGTTGCGAGCTGCGGAACTGGCCAGGCGATTGGCCTCGGCGTTGTCTTCTCGCCGGACGTGGGAGATCGAGAAATCGAGCGAACGCGCCAGTTTCCGACAGACCCAATTCAGCGAATAGAGCCGCGGACTCCGGCAACTGTACTCGCCGCTCATCTGCTTAACGATGACTTCGGAATCGGAGAATACGTGAAGGGTCTTCGCCTTAAGCCCCAGCGCACATTGCAGCGCCTCTAGCAAGGCGACATATTCGGCAACATTATTGTCCTGGTTCCCAATCCATTTTGCGATTCTGATGGGGCCGTCTGCAGAACCGTCAATGACCACCCCAATACCGGACGGACCGGGATTCCCGAAAGAGCCGCCATCGACATAGGCCACGAGGTCTGACATTCGTTACTACCAACATGCCTGAGGTATCTGTTCGCGTCAAGATGCTCTCCTGATTCCTTTTTGTCGCCTTGTCGGTTCGAACCCGCTTTCGAGAATCTGTGGATGTTACTGTGCAAAAATGGGAAGAAATTAATCTGCCGTTCATTAACCGTTAATGTTTCAACAGGTTGCGTCTGCCATTTTTAGTGGATTGCGAATCTCCGATTGCACCGAAAAGGGGCGTTGACAATCCTCGAGCAATTCTCTAAGGTTGCTTCCGTCGACGGCTGAAAGGGTTGGCTTAAATAAAATTTTGCCAGTCCGAAGTAAGCTGAGTGATCAGCTCGGCGGGGCGACCCGAAGAGCAGCCAGACCTGAAAAAACCGACGGCTCTGCGAGGGGCAGTTGGGGTTTGGGACCGCGAAAGCGGTGATCGCATCAAGGGCTGTGACGGTGCATGCCTCCACGCTGTTGGCTCCCTCGCAGGAGCTGGCGGCTAGAGCATAACCAATGTCACAGCCTTTACCTTTTTTCCCCCACTTTCTCGCTTCTGTTTTAATCCAACCTATCGAATGCCCGAATAAGATCGGACCTCAGGTCGTTCTCATCCTCCAGGCCGATATTGAGCCGCACAATGCGATGCCCGTAAGCCGGGCGTCCGCGCGTGCCGTGAAAATCATAAGCCACCGCCAGGCTCGTCACCCCGGCCCAACTGTATCCAATCTTAAACAGCTCCAGGTTATTCACGAACCCCTGAACCTGTGCTTTGCTGAAACGCGGTTGGAACACGATCGAGAACACGCCCGTCGACCCGCTGAAGTCGCGCTTCCAGAATTCATGTCCCGGACAAGATGCGAGCGCCGGATGCAGCACTCGTTCAATCTCCGGACGCTCGCTCAGCCAGCCCGCCAAATTGAGCGCCGCGGTTTCAATTGCCTTCAGACGCACCGCCAGCGTTTTAAGTCCTCGCAGTGCTAGGCTGCAGTCGTCGGGTGAGGCCGCACATCCCACCAGTTGATGCGTGGAACCCAACTGCCGCCACGCTGTTTCCTCTCGCGTCGTGATCGACCCCAGCAACAGATCGCTGTGGCCGCCGGCATATTTCGTGAGCGCTTGCATGGTGATGTCCACGCCGTGCGTGAAGGCGTCAAAATACACGCCAGCCGACCACGTGTTATCCAGCACAACCATCGCGCCCGAACGGTGCGCGACCTCTGCTATCGCGGGTACATCCTGCACTTCCAGCGTGATCGATCCCGGACTCTCGCCCCATACCATCCGCGTGTTCTTGCGAAATGAAGTCTGTATGGCCGCACCCGCCTCAGGACGGTAAAACCCCACTTCCACACCGAACCTGCGCAACACTTCTACCGCAAACTTGCGATTTGGCGTGTAGACACTTTCCGGGATCAGGACGTGATCGCCGGCTTTCAAAAACGCAAGATTGATCAGCGAGATCGCACACTGCCCACCGGGAGTGATCAGCGTGCGGAAGCCGCCCTCCAACTCGCAGATGCGGGCCGCCAACTCCAACGTCGTGGGAGTTCCGTAGAGCCCGTAGGTGTACCCGACCTCATATTGGTCCCAGTCGTCGCGAACCGACTGCGCATCCGGAAACAACACAGTCGAGGCGCGTTGCACTCCGACCGACAGGGACCGGAATCCTTCCGGGATCTTCGCATCCGAGTGAATCAGCTTCGTCTTCCAGTTCTTGGCCATGCCAAGAGTCTAGAATAAATCGCGTTACCTGGGTCTTGCTCGGATTCCTCCTTCGCAATCAAACTCTGTGAGTTCGGCAAACGAGAGCTTCTGCCAGTTTCGATCATCGGAATCCGGAAGCAGATTGATCACCCTGTGACTCGATCAACGCCAGCGGGCCGGTCAAAGGCAGAAGACCTCCCTACTCCGTTTCTCAAGCTTCAGGGCAATCCCGCCGATGAACATTTCGACTACAACGTTCCTCGCGCAACCACGCAAAGTCCCAGGGGGCTTGGCGAGAGTGCGCTTTCCGGGAATCGTCAAACTTATGCCGTTGACTGAACCAGAATTCAGATGCGGCGGTACGGCTTAGGAGAATGGATGAGGCTAACTCTCGGGAAAAAGCTTGGTCTCGGCTTCGGAGTGATTCTCGCCTTGATGGTCTTCAGCGCCGTGATGAACTTCTTCAAGTCGGCCAACGTCCGGCAAACCCAGGGCTTCGCTTTCGAAATCGGGTTCCCAACGCTTGAGACGATCAGAAAATTGCAGCGCGACCTGAACTACACGCAGGTCAAGTGCCGCCAGACGATTCTCGCTGGAACCGACCCCGTCAGGTGGAAAGAAGCAAAGAAAGCCTTCGATGGATCTTGGAACGAAATTGGAAAAGAGGTCGCCAGGTTGGATGAGTTGGCGCCCCGCTGGAGTCAACCCGACCGTGAGCGACTGGAAGATATTAGGAGGCGGCTTCCTCCTCTGCGAGCGCCTGAAGAGGCCTCGATGAATCATGCGGCAAGCGGCGAGCGCGACGCGGTGATCAAGGCGGGTAACGAAAACTCCGACCTCGTAACACCCGCCAACATCGCGGTTAAGAAATCGGTGGATGCGATCGCGGATGAATATGTCGGCCTCCTGGCCGAGAGCCAGAAAGAATTGGATGCGGACAATCGCTCTCTCACTCTGACCATGACCGTCACCACGATCGCAGCGCTCGGCATAGGAATTTTCGTGGCGATCTTCCTCAGCAGCCGCATTTCAGCCTCCACGCATGCGGTTCTTATGCGGGCCGAGGCCATCGCCGCAGGCGACTTGACCCATGACGATCTAACCGTGCAGAGTCAGGACGAACTCGGCAACCTGACGGTGGCGATCAATAAGATGAGCCGAGGCCTGGAACGCATGATCCTGACCATCACCGAGAGTTCGGCGCAAGTGGCCCGCGCCAGCGAAGGACTCAACCGCACCAGCCAGCAGATTACCGCTAATTCCGAGGAAACCTCGAATCAGGCGGGCACGGTTTCGAAGGCGGCGCAGGCCGTCAGCCAGAATCTCCAGACCGTCGCCACCGGCACGCAGGAGATGGGCGTCAGCATCAAAGACATTGCCAAGAACGCCGCTACCGCCGCCCATGTCGCCACTTCTGCCGTACAGATCGCGGAGACCACCACGGCTACTATTTCCGCGCTTGGCGTTTCTTCGACCGAGATTAGTGAGGTCATCAAGATAATCTCGTCCATTGCCCAACAGACGAACCTGCTGGCGCTGAACGCAACCATCGAAGCAGCCCGTGCGGGCGAAGCGGGAAAAGGTTTTGCCGTCGTGGCCAATGAAGTGAAAGACCTGGCTAAGGGAACGGCGAAAGCCACCGAAGACATCAGCTGCAAAATTCAGGCGATCCAGAACAACACCAGGGCGGCGGTCAGCGCCATCGCCTCCATCTCCGGGGTGATCAATCAGATTAACAACATCTCCGGCATGATCGCCACCGCCGTGGAAGAGCAGGACGCCACGACCAACGAAATGTCCCGTAACGTGAACCAAGCGGCACAGGGCAGCGCTGAGATCACCCTTAATGTTGAAGGTGTGGTGGAGGCAGCCGCGAGCGCCACTCGCAGTGCCGCTGACACTCAGAATGAATCCCAACAGCTGGTTGAGATGTCGGCTCAACTGCGCAGCTTGATAAACCAGTTCAAGATCAATGCTGACGTTGCCAGCACGAGAACAGCCGCTTCGGCGAGCGCGGCTGTCAAGGGGAGGGCCGCTAACGCATCAGCATGACGAATTCGCCACGTACTCGATCGAACGGATCCAGCACAGCCACCAGCCATCCTCCAAGCTGAGATCGCCGCAATGGCGATCCCCCTAAATTAAAGGCCTGACGTTCTGCGACCGGCAGATCTCGTTATGCCACGCCTCGTGCTTTGATCGGCGTTGCCACATTGGGCATCGAACCGGCGCTTTCCGAATTTTTCACCACGCGCGCTGCCAGCGGTTTTAGCCACAGCAAGGCCATGAACGCAGCCAACAGGTCGCACACAATCATCGCCCAGAAGACCTTGGTCCACGAGCCGGTTTTGGCAAACAACCACGCCGCGCCGGGCCCGGCAAAGGCCGCGGCCACTCCCTTCGCGGTGTAGACCACCCCATAATTCGTGGTAGCCCATTTCTTGCCGTATAGGTCGCCGGTGAGCGAGGGGAACAACGAAAAAATATTTCCCCACGCAAAGAAACAAAGTCCCGATAACACCACGAACCAAAGAGGACGGTTGATCAACTGAAGCAAGGCATAGACCGCAATCGCCTCCAGAACAAAAGCGATGAAAATGGAATTCTCACGTCCAATATGATCGGATACCCATCCCCAGAACGGTCGAGTGAACCCGTTCAGTATCCGGTCGACGGTAATGGCCAGCACCAACGCTGTCATGCCAAAGGCGACCACGATATTGTCTACATGGTACGAGGAAGCCATCGGGTTCAGTTGCGCGGTCACGACCAGCCCACCGAACGCCAACATGGTCATCATCAAATAGATGACGTAGAAGGAAGGCTGGCGCATCATCTCCATCGGTGTCATGTCGACGGATGAGGTGTTCACCTTGAGTTTGATTTTCGCTTCTTTCTCCTTCCAGTTGGGGGGCGTCCATCCGATCGGCGGCCTGGCCAGGAAGAGAGCGCAAGCCAATACAACTACTCCCTGGATGACTCCCCAAACGATGAAAGTATGCTGATATCCGGAAACCTTCAGCATGGCGGCGATAGGAGCGATCGTCGTCGCGGTGCCTACGCCGAAAGCCCCCGCAGTCAAACCCACGCAGAGACCTCGGTGATCAGGAAACCATTTCAGCGCGTTCCCGATGGCGCCTCCGTATACGATCCCGGCACCCACACCACCAATCCCGTACCAGAAGTAAAGTCCGTTGATCGTCTCTGCATAGCCGGATCCAATCCAACCAAGCCCCACCATGATGGAGCCAATCCCCAGCATGAATCGCGGCCCGATGATATCGACCAGGTACCCCTCAAAAGGCACGAGCCAGGTCTCCAGGGCAACGAACAGCGTGAAGGTCCACTGCACGGCAACCAGCGAGACGTGCAGATGAGCCTGGATGGGTTTGGTAAAGAGGGTCCAGGCATATTGCAGGTTCGCAATGGCCATCATGGCCACAATGCCCGCCGATAACTGGATCCAACGATTGGGAATACGTGAGGGGTGAATCAGGGAAGTAGCCGGAGGTGCGGCCATGAATAGGCTCCTAAATGCTCGTTGGACGTTAACAACCCACTACCGGAACGATTCTTTCGCCTTGCAATTGGGCCAGCTCATCTCGCCTGGCCTTCGACCCCAGGACCCCAGGTTTTTATACCTAACCTGCGCTATACTGGTCCACTGATCGAACCACTTGCGGGAGGCACTTTATCATCCCCGTTCGGTGAGTGTCAAGGATTTCTCGAAGCTCCGATTGGCGGCGACCCTTGGCCTATTCCAATCCGTCAGACGCTCGAAAATAAACTCCGCAGGTAGTGGAGACGCATGTAATGCCGATGGATAACGCTCTACGAGCGCAGATCGAAACTTACCGTTCGCACCTGGACAGCCTGATCCTCCGCGGACAACAACTCCGCGACTTGTTGGCGGCTGATCCTGGCAGCACGTCCGCCATGACCGCTGTCCGCGCCTGGCAGGAAGACTGCGGAATCACAATCAACCAACTCTCTGGAGGAAGCAAATCGCATTGGCTGGCTCGATCGTTTAGTGAAGCCTTCCTGATGCGTTCCGCCGCCGGCCCTGCCGTCGAAGGAGCGACTCCGGCGGAGATCATCCTGCGCCTGCTCGGTGTTCTCGATCAGGCTGTTTCCTCGCTCTCGCAAATCGACGATCCCCGGGACCCGACCGGACACCTGTCTTCGTTCCCGGATGCGCCGTCGCCACGCAGATTCGAATTTGTCCACAATCCCGAACTTCGGCCAATTGTGGAGCGCGCTTACTCGGAGAGTCGGCGCGCTCTCGATGAAGGTAACTATGACCTGGCGCTGCGCACTTCTTGCGGAGTCCTGGAGGCGATCGTCACCGACGCTCTGCAACACAAAGGCGTGATTTCCTTTGCTGCCGCAGATGCTCCCGCAGGAAAGGCGGCGCAAAAAATACCGGTCAAACATAAGCCCGGCGAAGAAAAGATAGCCGACTGGTCGTTCGAGACACGCCTTGCCGTTGCCGAACGGGCCGGATTGATTCGGGGCGGTTGCGCACGCCTGCCCGCGGTTGCGCGGACCTATCGAGATCACGCTGACAACGGCGGCACAGAGGCGACAATTTCCGAGCGCGACGCGCGCGTGGCCGGGCAAGTGCTGCATGTCGTGATGAAAGATCTGGACCCCGGCCGATAAAAGCGTATTAGACCCGGTGGGGTGACGGACGTCGCGGCCGTTCACGAGAGCGCGCAATGTGAATCTGAATGGTTATCCATCAGTCTTCAAGGTCCTGCCGAAAAACCGGTTGTGAAGGATCGACGCTCCCCTCAATAACTGCCACCAGCAACTCCCTGTAAGCATTTTCGGCTTCTGCCAATGAAGCGTAACCACGCTCTCGCTGCAGTGCCCCCGTCTCGGAGTAAATAAGGGAGAAGTATCGCCCGGAAGCATATTGCAGTTCGAGCAACTTGCTGGGCATGTCAGGATCGCCCTCCTGACCGAGCACATCCATCAACGCCAAAGTCCAACGCCTGCCCTTCGGATCGCTGACCACCTCGCGCTCGAGGTATTGCCACTCATCCATGCTCCACAAAGGCATATTTATTCCAGCAGTTGATCGAGCGCTCTTGCGACCTGCGCGCCGGTAAAGGGTTTAGGAACGAGCAAAACTCTTTGAGCCTTTCGCGAACGGAGGCTTGCGTCGGCGATTTCCGGCGTGTCGCTGATAATCACGACAGGACAACCAGCGTGATTGTGGTGGTTCCGAACAGAATCGAACAGCGCCTCGCTCATGTCGTAGGCGGAGCAGTCGAGAACCAGCGCATCGGCGCGGTGCTCCGCCATCAACTCATTGACGGCGCTGGTATATCCCGTCGCGAAGACCTCGTAGCCACGATCCCGCAATGCAAACGTGAGCAACTCCGCAATCTCCGGCGTGTCGTCGATAAGCAGGATGCGGCGCAACCAGACCTACTTCTTGCCAGGTCCGGCGCCCGGCAGACGCGGCTTCTTTCCTTCGCATGGCTCCAGGTCCATGACCCACACCCGCCCTCCGGCGGTGTAATAAGCACGATGGTCGTTTTCGACCATCGCGCCCCACGCCTCCAGAGTGCGCATCGCGAAGGTGTAGCCCTCGAAGTTATTGCGCGTGTGATCGAGCACTTCATTGGTGTGCCAGTTGTCGGTAAGAATGGCATCGCCCCCGTGTACACGCACCACGGTGTAGTAGCGGTCAAATGCCGCTTCCGGGCGCACGTCGCGGCTCGATCCGCGCTTCTTGCCTTCGCTGACAATATAACTTTCCTGCGCTTCAGGAGCCGCAGGAGCAGAAGGAGGAGTTGCTTTAGCGTTCATACAGTCTCCGCAACGGCCGTAGCCTCCGCCGCAGACGCCATATTGACCAGATTCTTCGCATCGGCCGCCTGCAGCAACGGTTCCGGCAGTTCGACTCCCATCATTCGCCATTGCTCGTTAGCGAACTTCTGCAAGGTGGCAATATGTTCTGCGTGCAGATGGCCGAAGCGTCCTTGCAATTTCAGATACTCCGATACCGGACACATGCTCTGCGGCCGGAAGCTGTAATCAAACGCCCGCTTCTCGGGATTCCACTCCCAGATCGGGTAGAGCCCGCATTCGACAACCAACCGGCCAAGATCGATCGAGCGAGGCGTCTCATAGACGAAGCCTTTCTGGCAGGGCGTGTAGATCATGAGATACGCCGCTCCCTTGTGGTTCAGCCCCTTGCGCACCTTGTTCATTAAATCAATGGGATAACCTACGCTGGCGGTTGCCACGTAGCAGTGCGGGTGGCCAGCCGCCATCATGCGGGCCAGGTCTTTCGGAAACAACTTCTTGCCCTCGGGAACTTCCGGTCCGGGAGGCGAGAACGTGGTCATACCGCCATAAGGCGTGCGCGACGAAGCCTGGATTCCAGTATTCGCGTACTGCTCGTTGTCATAGCAGATGATCAGGCAATCGTGGTTTCGATAGAGCGCTCCAGAAATCGAAGCCAGTCCAATGTCGGAGGCGCTGCCGTCGCCCGCCTCGCAAATAATATTCGGATAGGCTCCCTTCCACTTGCCCTTGCGAATCATGGCTTCATAGGCCGCCGCAACTCCCGCCGTAAAGCTGCCAGCGCTGCCAATCTGCGTATGCGCCCAAGGCACGTTGTAGGGCGTGCACAGGTAGGAACTGTTGGCGACATACATGCAACCCGTCGGTCCGACGAGAATGGTATTGTCGCCTGCCGCCTTGCTCGTCATCCGATACTGGATGGAGGGTCCGCAGCCGGCGCAGGTCCGATGGCCGGGTACGAACGGCTCGGACGAAGGCAATTCCGGGTTGTAGAAACGCGCCCCCTGATTCGGGTTGTCGAGAATCGGCAGCAGCTGCCGTTGAACTTCAATGGTCGCCATATAAATTCCTCCCAAACGGTGGAGGAACGGGCATCTCGCCCGTTCAGCCGGACGGGACGCCCGGCTCTCCACTTTTCTTATTCTTCGAATCCCACCCAATGCGTGCGCTTTTCGATTTTCCCACGTTTCTGCGCTTCTAACATCTTCTCCGTCATCCAATAAAATTCCTTCAGCACAATCGCCTCGCCTCCCATGCCCGCCATAAAACTTACGACCAGCGGACGCTTGTCGCTTTCGTAAAGCGCGGCGCAGGCGTCGGCGTACAGAACTCCTCCGCTGCTGGGACTGCCCAGCCCCATATTCGTTTCGATCACGCCGACCACCTTGAATTTGCTGAGGACATCCTTGACGCGGTCGGTGGGATACGGTCGAATCGTCCGCAGCCGTACGAGGCCGACCTTCAGACCCTTCTCGCGCATATGCTGAATCGCGAAACGCGCAGTCACTGCGTGTCCCCCCTGCATAAAGAAAACAACGTCGGCGCCATCGGTCATGAACTCTTCGACCCACGGGTCGTAGCGACGGCCGAAGATTTTGGCAAACTCGTCGTGCACTTCCTCGATTACCGCCATCGAGTCTTCCATGGCGCGCGCCCGCTCCAACTGTAACGGCGGACCCTGCTCGGGCATGATCTGTGGACCGTGCGATACCGGATGCCGCGGGTCGAGCGGATACGGATGCTTGTATGGCGGCAGAAACTCTTTCACCTGCCCCGAGTCCGGCAGTTCGACATCGCTCGTGATGTGCGAGACGAAGAAACCATCCTGGCACACCATCTGGGGCAAGAGCACGCGCCGGTCCTCACCGATGCGAAATGCCATCAGGTGATTGTCGAATGCTTCCTGGGCATCGCACGCCCAGCCCATCAGCCATCCCATGTCGCGCGTCGAAAGCGCGTCCGTATGCTCGGAACCGAAATCTCCCGGCGGATCGAGCGTCCGGTCGGCGATCATCATCTGCACCGGCATACGACTGCCCGAGATCGGCGAGTAAAGCTCATAGGCGAATTGCACGCCCACTCCCGAACTGCCGGTGAAAACCCGCGCCCCGCTGGACGACGCGCCGTGCGCGATGCTCAATTGCGAGTGCTCGCTGTCGGCCACGATGTACTCCGCATCGAGTTCTCCGTTGGCCACCATTTGCGCGAGCGCCATCATGGTTGCCGTGTAGGGCCGGATCGGATACGCCGCAATCACGTCGACATCGGCATACTTCGCCGCCTGCGCCGAGGCTACGCATCCGTTGATTCGCACCGTTCTTTTTTTTGCTGCGGTAACTGTCGCCATATTTGCTCCGCTCTTCAATAGTTCCGCTTCTAAATATTCTTTGCTGGTCGTTGCCCCAGGTTCCTCAACTCTTCGGCCTGCCGTCCGTGCAATCCTGGCGAGATAGCGAAGGCGGTGTCCATGCGCACCACGCCCGTATCGAAGTCGAGTTCGGGCACCCCTTCGAGGCAACCGGTCGGACATTCCTCGATGCACACGCGGCAACCTTTGCAGTAGTCGATCAGAATCTTATAGAGTCCGTTCGAACGCTCCGGACGTGCAATGCAAGGCTCGGGACAGACCAGATAACAGTTGTCGCAGGCATTGCAGGTGCCGCAACTGAAGCAACGGCCGGCCTCCTCGACTGCCTGCTCCTCCGTAAAAGCCTGAATGACCTCCTCCTGCGTCTTGCGCCGCGTCGCCGGGGCCAGCATCGGCTGCTGAACGCGCGGGAAGTGCGGGAAATACGTCATGTTCATGCGGTTCAAGTCGAAAATCACATCGATGGGAATCGTCCGCGGCTCCAACGACTCGCCACGCATCACTTTATCCAGATTGAACGCTACGCGCTTGCCGTCGCCCACCGCATTCACCACCATCAGGGGTTGACCCGAGCCCAGTTGCACGACGTCGCCCGCCGCAAAAAAGTTCGTGTCACCGAGCCGTCCGAAGCGGTCGATTTTGATCGTGCCGCGATCGGTCTTAAACTCGTCCGGCAACCACTTGAGTGCCGCCCGCTGCCCAATCGCAATAATCACATTCTCGACGTGAAAGCGTTCCGCGGGAACCTCCCGATCTACGCTGATCGGCGAAGCGTTGATCGCGCCCGAAAAGCGTGCCGGATGCAACTGCAAAGCCTCGACCTTGCCGTTGCCAAGCACTGCGGTTACCGCCCGCCCATGCACAAGTTCCACTCCTTCTTCGAGCATGTCATGCAGGTCTTCGGGCGAAGCCGGCATCTCCTCAGCATTGGCCTCCACCGTAATCATGGTGACTTCGACCGCCCCTTGCCGCAGCGCTTCACGCGCACAATCGATGGCCGTATTTCCGCCGCCAATCACGGCGACGCGAGCACCCAGCTTGACCTTGGATGCGCCCATGCCGATATCCCGCAAGAAAGGCAGGCCGTAATGCACACCTTCCTTATCCTCACCGTCGGCTCGCACACTATTCGGCTCCGTGAGACCCACCGCCAGGACAACTGCGTCGTAATTTTTCTTCAAGTCACCCCAGGTGACATCCTTGCCGACCTCGACATTGGTTTTGATGGTTATGCCGAGTTCCACCAGGCGTTCGATTTCGCGATCCAGCACGTCTTGCGGCAGCACCCAGTCAGGAATGCCACCGCGATTGAGTCCGCCTGCTTTCGGCGACTTCTCCAGAATCGTCACTTTGTAGCCGAGTCGAGCCAGTTGATAAGCGGCGCTATGGCCGGCGGGACCCGAACCGACCACCGCCACTTTCTTCCCGTTGGGCTTCCCCGCCTTCACCACGTCATGCTTCAGCGCCTGTCCAAGATCGCCGAGAAATCGCTCGACCGCACGAATCGAGATCGCCTCATCGTATTTCCCGCGGTTGCAAGCCTGCTCGCACGGGTGGTAGCACACGCGACCGGTGACCGACGGGAACGGCATGTCTTCCTTGATCAGCGCATAGGCATCGACATACTTGCCGCGCTTCACCAGATCGAGATACCCCTGGATTTTTTCGTTGGTTCCGCAAGCATTGTTGCAGGGTGGAAGCTTATCCCTGTACACCGGTCTGATGGAGCGCCAATTGCCGGTCGGAAACAGGTCCTGGCCTTTTTCCTGCGTGGGCGCTGGCGTGATGCCAGCGAACGGAATCTTGAGACGATCGGGGATGTGTGTGCCTTTGGTCGACATGGAAACCTCTAATCCTTCCTGCGTTGATCGACAACTATCCAGCCACTCGAACTATGCAGCCACCGGATTCAATTTCATGATTTGCAACCGCTCGAGCGCCATCTCGAATGCCCTTTTGTTCGTGATCATCGGTTCAATCGTCGCCATCTTGACGATGCCTGTCGTCTTGACAACCGCGGCAATGAGAGGCGCCGCGATATCGGGCGCAATCGCCTTGCTGCGTTCGGCCGCGCCTTCCGTCGAAAGCCGGTCCAGGCCAAGTTCGCCAAGCCGGTAGTAAAGCCACTTATGGTCGGCGAGATGAGCGGCATCCACACAGACAAGTTGGGCCAGTCGCTCCGCGCCCGGCACGAACCGGATCATGTACTCCGGCGTGTAGTGCGTGTTGATCACCAGCGTTCCACCGGGAGGCATACCGCGCATGTAATCCCAGCCCTTGACCATCGTCCCTTCGACCAGTACAACGATGTTCGGAACCTCGTTTTCATAGGTCAGTTCGTTCTCGATCACCTCATCGCTCACGCGACAATACTTGCGCGTCGGCGCATTGGTGCGATCGGGATTATCGACGTAGTTCTCCATGGCTTGCGCGTACTTGCCCTCGATACGAGCCGAAGCGGAGATGGAATTGACGATGTCGCGGCCTTCTTTATCCATGATGATGCCGCGCGTCCAAACCGTAAGTTCTGTGTAACTCATAATCAGTGCCTCGTCTTCAACTTAGTAGAACGCAGTCCCAGTTGCTGGCCGTTAGCCGGTAGTCGCTTGCAAAACGACGAACGACTAACCAGCAGCGACCGTCTTCGGACTCCCACGATCCGACTCAAGAACCGCCATAAAATCGCTCGGCAAGACGACGAAGGGTGGCTTGCGAGTGCCATCCTGGAATTGCGCAATCGCCAATAGAGTCGCCTTCTTGCACAGGCTTTCAATATCGGCGCCGGTGGAACCTTCCATCTGGCCAGCGACTTCCTCAAAATCTACATCTGCCGACAGCGGCACGCGCCGGCAGCAAAGCCGCATGATGGCCGCGCGATCCCGAGCATCGGGTTTGGCGAATGGAACTATGTAGTCGAAGCGCCCGCTTCGCAACAGCGCCGGATCGATCCGTTCCGGGCGATTCGTGGCTCCCATCAGGATCACACCTTTGACATCGCGTAAATTATCGATCTCCCGTAAAAGCTGGCTCAGGATTCTCTGATAGACGTCGGTACCAAACTGATCGGCGGCGAACCTTGGCGCGACCGCATCAATCGTGTCGAAGAACAGAATGCAGGGTGCTGCCCGCCTCGCCTTCTTGAAAACTTCGCGCAACGCCCGCTCCGATTCGCCGAGCCATTTCGAATAGAGTTGCGGACCGTCGATCGCAATCAGTGGGATCTGTTTCTCCCCGGAAAGCGCACGCGCCATGGCGGTCTTCCCCGTCCCCGAGGGCCCGGTCAGCAGGATGCCACGCGGCGGCGCGAGCCCCACCTGCTCGTAAAGGTCATCGCGCATATGAGAATGCTCGACGACGGCTTCGAGCAATCGTTTCACTTCGCCGTGACCACCGAGCGCGGCGAATGTCGACGTGCTTTTCTCGATAAAGAATTCGCGCGTCGCGCTCGGCTCGACTTCCTTTAAGCCCGCGAGAAAGTCGTCGCGAGCAACTTGAAGCAACCCCAGTTCGGCAGACACGGCGCCGTCGGTTTCCATCGGAGACGCTGAGAGAAAGCGGCGCAATGCAATCATGCCCACCTCCTGCCCCAGCGCCTCGAGATCGGCGCCGACGAAACCGTGGGAATGCTCGGCGATCTCCCGCAAGTCAACGTCCGGCGCAAGAGGCATCGCGCGCGTATGGATTCGGAGTATTTGCAGCCGTGCTTGCGTGTTTGGAACACCAATTTCGATTTCGCGATCAAAGCGTCCCGGACGCCGCAGCGCCGGATCCAGCACCTCGGGAATATTGGTCGCGCCCATCACTATCACCTGGCCGCGCGCAACAAAGCCATCCATCAAGCTGAGAAGCTGTGCCACTACGCGCTTTTCAACCTCTCCCGCCACTTCGGTGCGCTTCGGAGCCACCGCGTCGATCTCGTCAATAAACAGAATCGACGGTGCGTGCCGAGCAGCCTCATCGAAGACCTCGCGAAGTTTAGCCTCGCTCTCGCCGTAGAACTTCCGCATGATCTCGGGACCATTGAGATGAATAAAATGCACCCGGCTCTCCGCCGCGACCGCGCGCGCCAGCAGAGTTTTCCCCGTGCCCGGCGGCCCATACAACAGCACGCCCTTCGGCGCGAGAATTCCCAAACGCTCGAAAATGCGCGAATGCTTCAAGGGCAACTCAACCATCTCGCGCACACGCGCCACTTCCCGCTCCAGTCCGCCGATGTCTTCATACGAAACCGACGGAGCACGGGATGCAGTCTGTTCGCCATCTACGACCCTGATGTCGGTGCGCTTCCCGATTACGACCGCTCCCGAAGGAATTGTCCGCACCACCTGAAAATTCACGGCCTTAGCAAAGGTGGGAACCCGCACCACCCCACCGGCCATCACCGGAACGTTCTCCAGGTCTTCCAGCATCCGGTCAGGCGCTATCGTCGCCGGCGCCGCTCCCACCCACAGCGGCGACAAACGAACCGCCACTGCCTGGGCATGCTCGACGGAAGCTACCGTAACCTGCTCTTGCAATCCGGCGCTGCAATTGCTGCGGCACGTGCCGTCGATCTGGATCATGCCCTCGTAGCCTTCTCCCGAAAGCTCCGCGCGGGCGACTCCGACGGTGCCGCCGCTGATCTTCAGAACATCGCCCGCTTGCGCACCGAGACGTTGCAGATCGACAGGCGCCAGCCGGGCGATCGCGTGGCCGATATCCTCAATTCGCGCCTCGGCCACCCGCAGCCTGAGAGCGGCGGTCTTCCGCGGCTCGGCCGTGTCCGGCCCCGATGACGCCATGGCCCGACCGCTCACGTCATTTGCTAACTCACTCAATCCGACTGTCCTCAGACTGATCTCGCGAGCCTTCACCCGCGGTTCCTGGCAGTGACTTTAAGAACCCACCGTTCCTTGGATGCGAGTCGCATTCCACGAATTGCGAATCGCCCAGTAGCTGGCGAGGAAAGAATTCTTCCTTGTCAATTCTCAAGAACAATCTCTTCGACGTCTTCAATGTGGCGCCGCATCGCCGCTTTTGCGCCCTCGGCATCGTGCCGCTTGATCGCAGCCAGAATCCGGCGGTGCCCGGCCAGCGACTTCTGCGGACGTCCCTTCACCTGCAGGGAGCGTTCGCGTGTCTCGCGCAGCAAGTCCATGACAATGTCGAGCACCTTGAGGACGACACTGTTGCCCGACGCCAGAGCAATGCTGTAGTGAAACTCCGCGTCCTCATCGCTGCTGGCTTCACCATGCGACAGCGTTGTTTCTTGCCGCTGCAGAATCTCTTCCATCTCCGAGATCTCGTCAGAAGATGCGTGGGTGGCGGCGCGCGCAGCGATCGGCGGCTCGATCATCTTCCGAAAATCCAGAAGCTCGCCGACCAGTTCTTTCCGGTGCTTGAGTGCATTCGCGAAGGGATTGACTAACGACTCCGCCGACACTTCGCGTACGATCGTCCCCGCTCCCTGACGCGGCTCCACCAGCCCAATCAATTCCAACCCCCGAATCGCGTCTCGAATCGAACTGCGGCTCACTTGCAGCATCTCCGCCAGTTCGCGTTCCGACGGCAGTTTGTCGCCGGGTTGCAGTTTCTTGAGAATCAAACGCTCAATCTGCTTGGCGACTTCTTCGTAGACCTTGTTCCTCTTGATTGCGTCGAAGTCGGATTTGACCGGAACGGACATTGCAAGTGGTCCGATAAGTGGACCAGAGGAGTATACCCCTGTCGTCAAGTACTGGCAAATATTTTTATTGGGTGCTGGCAAGCGCCAGAGAAAGCAGGCCTGGCCGCATTCTTGGCATTCTATTGGCGACTCGCAGATTGCGCGAGGAGCTTAACACAGTCGTATACCGTGCGGGTACAAGACATGGGAAGCCCAACGCGTTCTCCGAGTTCCACGACCGCGCCCACCAGCGCTTCCAACTCCAAGGGACGGCCGGCCTCGAGATCCTGGAGCATGGAGGTTTTGTGCTCTCCAACTTTTTCCGCACCCGCCATTCGCTGCTCGATGGAAACGGGTAACTCCATGCCCAACTTGTGAGAGACCGCTTCCACCTCTCGCATGATCTGGCGGATCACCGAGGATACTCCAGGATCGTGCACCATCTGCGCCAGCGTAGCGCGCGTCAGGGCGCTCACCGGATTCAGCGAAGCGTTGCCCAAAACCTTGACCCAGATCTCGTGCCGCAGGCGGGTAGTGACCGGGCAGCGCAGGCCGGACGCGATCAGCGCCTCGGCAATTTTGCGGCAGCGATCGGAACGCGAACCGTCCGGTTCGCCCAGAGAAATCCGGTTCCCCTCGATGTGCTGGATCACCCCGGGCTCCGGTATCTCGGTCGAAAAATAGACGATGGAGCCGACCACGCGACGCGCTTCGATCGCGGCAGAAATCACGCCGCCCGGATCAACCCGCTCCAGCCGCAATCCGTTCCAATCACCGCCGAAGCCCTGAAAGTACCACCACGGGATCCCATTCTGCGTGCTGACAACCGTGGTCTCCGGACCGAGCACCGGCGTCAACTGCGGCGCAAGTTGCGGCAAGCCGTGCGCCTTCACACCGAGAAAAACCGCGTCCACCGGTCCAACCTCGGCGAGAGAAGCGGCGATCGCAGGGTGCGCCACGAAATCCCCCTCCGGACTTTTCACCCGTACACCGCGCTCCTGCATGGCGAGAAGATGCGGACCGCGCGCGAAGAGTGTGACGTCGAATCCGGCTTGCGCCATGCGCGCACCGATGTACGCTCCGATTGCACCCGCGCCCGCGATCAGGAATCTCATCGTCTCCTATTCCCTAGAGGATTATCCTCGCTGGTCATCCGTCAGTGCGGCGGCCACGGCGCGGCGCCGGATCTTTCCGGTTGCGGTGGTCGGAATACTATTCACCAGATAAATTTTGGTTGGACACTTGTATTCTGCCAAAAACTCGCGACAGTGCTTGATGAGTTGGGACTCGGTCGCGCCTTCCGGTTGGTGCAAGACGACGGCCGCAGCCACTTCTTCGCCCAGCACCGGATGCACGCACCCGAACGTAACCGCCGCCGCGACGGCCGGATGCTTCAGCAGGATTTCATCAACC
This sequence comes from uncultured Acidobacteriaceae bacterium, assembly GCA_963696275.1. GTDB lineage: Bacteria > Acidobacteriota > Terriglobia > Terriglobales > Acidobacteriaceae > Acidiflorens. The sequence continues at coordinate 49,260 of CAVOJQ010000007.1, forward strand.
TCATGCGGAGCGATGTTCTCGCCGCCGCGGATGATGATGTCTTTGATTCGGCCGGTCAGATGCAAATAGCAGTCTTCATCGAGGTACCCCTCGTCTCCGGTGCGAAACCATCCATCCACAAAGGCTCGCGCATTGGCGTCGGGGTTGTTCTCATATCCACGAAATACATTGGCCCCCTGAATCGCAACCTCTCCCCTTTGGTTGGTGTTGAGGTGATTGCCCTCCCGGTCCATGATGCTGATGCGCAGCCCGGTGCCCACTCCGACCGACCCGGCTTTGCGATGACGCGGCGGCAGAGGGTTCGATGTCATCTGATGCGCAGCCTCCGTCATTCCGTAGGCTTCTACAAACGGCACCCCGAAAAGGTCTTCAATTTTATGAATGAGCTCGGACGAAAGCGGTGCGCTGCAGGAACGGATGAAGCGCAGCGTGGCCGCTTCCACCGGCTTCTGGTGAGCCCGAGCCAGCAACAGCTGATGCATGGTAGGCACTCCCGAATACCACGTCACGCGATGTTCTCGCACCGTCCGCCAGAAAGAAAGGGCGTTGAATTTGGTCGGAACCACCACGGTCCCGCCAGAGAGTAAGGTTGCCATGGTCGAGCCGATCAATCCATGGATGTGGAAGAGCGGCATAATGCACATCGAGACGTCCGCTTCCGAAAGTGCATAGGTGTTGGCGATGTTCGCCGACGACACGGCGAGGTTGAAATGCCGCAACGGAACGCGCTTCGGTCGCCCGGTGCTTCCGCTCGTGTGCAGAACCAGTGCGATGTCGTCAGGCGTGGGTTCCGGCGCCGTGGCTCCGCTAGCTGCATCCACAAGATGAACGTGCCCTTGATTGCTCATTCCGACCGAGATTACTGGAATCTTGCGGTCCGCGGCGGCGCTGCGAGCGAATTCCGCTCCCACTGGAGGGCACAGCATGACCTTGGCGTTCGTGTCCCCGAGAAAAAAAAGAAACTCCTCATACGGATACGCCGGATTTAAAGGGGCAGCCGTCCCAGCAATGGAGGCGGCCAGAAAACTTACAATCGCAGGCAATCCGTTGGGCAATGCGATCGCGACTGCATCGCCGCGACGAATCCCGGCGGAGGCTAGAGCATCTGCCATCGCCAGCACCTGTTGCCGCAGCGAATTGTAGGTTACTCGAATGCCTAGTTCAGGAACGATGATTGCCGTGTGGCTGTCTGCGAAATGTAATACGTCTAGAAGTGTGACGACCGACTTTAGAGTCATGTGTTGCCACCTTTAAGGCGGTTTCTTGGATGCTGCGCCGACGATGATGGATCGACAATGGCAGACCGATTAAGTCTGCTGTTCATGAAACGCATTAAGCAATTATGGTACGGACCGGACAACCTCGAGAGCCGGCTTTACAAGACGGCACTCCCGATGCGATGAGCCGGCGGGCAGCGCAATTCCTACTGATGATTCGAGCGTTCGCTCCGGTTATCCGTACTCGCGATTATAGCTTGCCCTCGTTGAATCTGGCGCCAGTGCTTGCCAAGGATCGGTCAGTACACCCTGACGAAGAAATACGCGGTCATTGCGATACCCACGCCAATCACAATGCCGCGCACCTTCTTGGGATCAGCCTGCTGTGCGTAGTGCGCGCCGAACCAGCCTCCGGCAAGAGAGCCGGCGATCATCAAGATACATTGCGGCCACAGCACCGCGTGAGCCACGATAAAGGTGATCACCGCCGCAGCATTAATAGCTACCGCCAGCAGCGTCCGGATCGCGCCCATGGCATGCATATCCCGCATTCCCATCAATGCCAGCATGGCCAGACTCATGAATCCGATGCCCGCGCCAAAATATCCGCCGTAGACTGCGACCAGCAACTCTGCGATCGAACCGATTACGATCGCCTGGCCTGAGATGTCCTTCAGATCGTCGATGACCGCGGCCTTGCCCACTAGCGCGCGAATCGAATTTCCAAAGGCGAAGAGCAAAGTGCCCGCCAGCAGCAGCCATGGCACCAGGCGCAGAAACGTATGCTGCGGAGTTTTCAGCAACAGCACCGCTCCCGCCCAGCCCCCGGCAACGCTCGTCACAAGTAATGGGAGCAGTACTCGAAGCGGTGCGTTCAGCCGTTTCAAATAGACCACGGCGCTGGCCGCCAGACCGGGCCAGAGCGCGACGGTGTTGGTAGCATTGGCTTCCACCGCCGGTATGCCCACAAACAACAACGCTGGAAAAGAAATAAAACTGCCGCCACCGGCCAGCGCGTTCAGCGCGCCCGCGATCCCGGCGGCGAAGATCAAGCCGATAGCCTGAGTGAGGCGTAACCCCATGTGCACCTGCACGTGTAGCTGCGAGCTGTACCTGCGAGCGCCGATTCTATCAGGCCCGGACAGATCCCTTATCGCCGATTTGCTCGTCATCGCTATCCGTGATGCTCCATCCGTCACGGAAATCTTCCTCGTGCATCAAGGATGAGTTTCGTTCTTTATGCACCTCGTTATGCACTCCCTCCATACCATTTACTTTGCTAGCTTTCCTTCTATCGGAGTTGGCGCGCGGAACTGTTGGAAGAGCTTTGGGACCTGTGATCGAAAAAACAATTGCTTGACATGCGATATTTGGATGTGATAAATCGATCCGTCTGTAACTGGTCCGCTTTTCATACCGGACAGGGACTCATTTGCACGTTCTCGATCTTTCGGTTCTTGGCCCGAACCAACAAGGCAGCGCACAGCATGTGCGTTTTCATGTCTTGAGAACAGGCCTGTTTTGCAAATCATTGCGGGAGAAGAAACCCATGCGCTCGCTAACCACGTTTTTCGCGCTTCTGGTGTTTTTCGTCACACCAGGTTCTCTGGCCCATGCTCAAGACACGCAAGCCGCGAGCAACACCGGCGGTTCGGCCCCCGTGGCTGCCACCAAGGAAGAGGTCAGCCAGTTGCGCAGCGAGGTCGCGGCGCAACGCCAGACCATCGAAGAACTGAAGGCGCTGGTCGAGAAGCTGGCTGCGCAAAAGGTCCAGCCCGCCGGAGATTCCACGGCTCAGATTCATCCCGTGGCCAACACCGTTTCTTCGCAGGGCATGCTTGCTTCCGGCGACGGAACTCCGCATCTGGTGAACGCCGTTCTTATCCAACCCGATCCCGAGGCGCTGGCAGTGGCTGTGGATCAGGCTCCTTCCGCGCCCAAGAAAGACGCGCCCCTCACCGCTGGATGGAATGGTGAGCACTTCTTCATCCGCAGTCCGGACGGCCAGTTCAGTATCAGTCCCTATGGTTACGTGAACACCGATTACCGCGCTTATAGCGGAGATGGCTCGCCTGCCAACACGTTTGTTTTGCGCCAGGCTCGTTTCGGATTTCAAGGCAACTACGGTTCTCACTTTGATTTCGCCATCCTCGCCGACGCCGCCGCGACCACGGGCTCGGTGGTGCGTGACGTTTACCTTAACGTGAGAATCGATCCCCAAATTCAATTCCAGGCAGGTCAGTTCAAAGGTCCGTTTGGCCAGGAGAGTGGCATCGGTGACACCAGTCTTGATTTTGTCGAGCGCGGCTTTCAAGCTTTGTTGTACCCCTCGGCCGCCACGGCTTACCGTAGCCCCGGCGCCGCGTTCCATGGAGACATCGATGGTGGCGTCATGCAGTATTGGATCGGAGCGTTTAACGGCAAGGGATACGCCCTAACCAACACCACCAGTCAACCAGAGGTCATCGGCCGCCTTCGCTTCTATCCCTGGCGCAAAACCAAGAATGAGTGGCTCAAGCAATTTGCCATCGGAGGAGCCGTTGACTTTGCGCGGTCGCGCGGTCTCTCCGGCGATCAAAGCTTCAATGGCACCCTGCCCGACGCCGCTTACAACTTCTTCCCGCAGTTCCCCATCAACGGAGACATCCAGCGCTACAACGGTGAGTTCACATACATCAAGAAAAGCTTCAGTCTGCGGGGCGAATACGACCAACTCAATATGGACCGCACCAACATCGGTTCCCTGCAAGGGGGATGGTTGGGCTTCATGAGTCTTCCGACCATCAGAGCCAAGGCTTGGGACGTCAGCACGACTTACCTGCTGACGGGGGAAAAGCGTCCGGAAAACGGCACGCCCCGAGTCAATCGTCCGACGTTCGGCCCCGACACTCCCGGAGGTCAGGGACGCGGATGGGGAGCGTGGGAAGTTGCCTTCCGATTCACAGGCATCCAGGCCAACGAACCGGGTGAAAGCTTCGTGAACAATATCACCAATGGTTTTGTGCCCACATTTTTCAACCACACTAACGAGTACACCATCGGGCTCAACTGGTATCCCAACTATTGGGTCAAGTATGTGGTCAATCTTGGCATTGATCAGTTGAAGGAGCCCAGCGTAATAGGCCAGGTGCCGGCCAACTATTATGTCGTAACACAGCGCGTGCAGTTCCGTTTCTAGAATGGGCCCGCTCGGGTATCCCTTGTGGATGACGAGTCAACAAGTTTGGTAGTCTCCGGGGCCGGTCGCAAGCCGGTCACGGTGGAAATCGCAGGAGGGAATTCGATGAGAACGAGGATTCTGCTTACTTTTTTTGTCATGGCGCTATTTGTGATCCTGAGTGGCTGCGGCAGTGTAGCCGGCTGTCCCACCTGCGGAACCACCCAGGGTGGACAGTACGCTGTCATCGATGTCATCCCCGTGCCCGAGCATAACAACACCGGTACGCCAGGTGGTCCGTTCAACTCCTTCGATATTAGTTGGATCGCGCAAAACCCAACCGGCGCAGGTCACAATCTGGACTACGTCTCGGACCGCATCGGCATCGCCGTCCAAGTGATCGACACAACCACCGACCTCGCCGTGAATTCCATCGCTGGTCAGAACGGTGTGTCGGGAGCGGGCAACAACGCCAGCATCTGCGTCCAGACGACCACGACCCCCCCTGAACCCATCATCCCTCCTATCCTCACCGTGAATGGGAACTTTACTCGATTCGGCTGCAGAACGGCGGTGCCCGGAACGACCGAACCGTTCGGCCTGTCTTCCGGCTTTGGCCCGAACGGTAATTTTGGCGGATTTACGGGCGCGCAGTGCTGTGCCGCACGCAGCCAGGGCGTAAACCCCATGTCCGGACCTAACGGCGTAGTCGTGACCCCCGATGGAAAAACTCTGTTTGTTGGAAACGGGAGCTCCAGCGTCGTGGTCTTCGACCTCACTACAACCCCCCCCACCGTAATCGCTGATATCCCCACGGGCGTCTCCGCGGACTATGACGGTCCTCAGGGTATAGCCCCGTGCCTTGTCTCATGGCAGGGCGAAGCAGGATCAAGCCCGTTTTGCGGCGATGATCGGGGCGATGAGATCTCGCTTGATACCACGGATCAGATTCTCGCCATCATCAACGGCGACCCCGGACTTCCCTTCATCACCTTCATCGACGTCTCCGGCGTGATAGCCCGAACCTCGAACTGTCTCCCCTTCGATCCGGTTACTCCCTACGGGCCGGCCATCTCCGGCAACGGCAGCGGTACGTCGATCACGCCAAGTACTACAGGTGGTTTTAATCCCCCGACCTGCATTCTTGGGCAGATCTATTACGATGGCGTGCTCCCATCATCTGTCCCGGTCGTGGTGGATAACGTCAACGGCCCCTGTCCGGACCCGTCCAATCCCACCACGCTCTCGGGCGTTTCCGGAATTGGCACCACTCCCGCAGCCGGCACCCCTGGAAGCGGCACACGATACACCATCCCTTGCCAGCACGGCCCAGTGCTCGATAACAACACAGGCAGCTATTCGCTGTGCAACCCGACGCCGCAGCCCGGGTCGAATTGTGTGCCCGCCATTTCGCCGGCAGGACTGGGCGCGCACGCCTGGGATCCCACTACCGGGAATTTCCTGCTCACGAACTCGAACTCCACTGGCGCGCTTTTCGTTGGAAACGTGGACGTAATCAATCCCAAGGCCCCGCTCGGCGATGGCGTTGTGGGCCCGGCTGTGATCGGCAGTTTCCCCATGCTGAACTGCATGCCCACCAGCATTACCCAGGGACCCGGGGATAATTTCCTGGTAGGCTGCGCTGACCACGACGGCGAATCCTTCCCGGCCAACGAGTACATAATCACTAACACTGCCGTGGGCGCGAGCACCACCTGCGCGATGCCGCCGGCTCCGAGCGTCAACTGCGCCGTAGTCACCCAAACTGGCGGCGTCGACGAGACCTGGTACAACCCCGGCGACAACAAGTACTATCTCGCGGCCCGCGACATGCTTCCCGGTCCGGTCATGGGCGTTATCGATGCCGGAACGAACCTTTGGCTCTATAACCTTCCGGTTAATACCAATGCGCATAGCATCGCCGTCGATCCCAACAACAGCCATGTCTTCATGCCCCAGCAGGCGGGAGCGATCTGTGGCACGCAGGCCGGCGCCGGTTGCATTGACGTCATAGCGGAGCAGTGAGTCTAAGGCGAGAATCGGGGCGAGAGAACGACGAAAGAACATGGTATAGTTCGCTCTGATACGACAGTTTCGAGTTCGCGTGGGTGAAGTGATCTATCGCGTGGGTGAAGTGATCTATGGAGAGCATTCGTAGAGCAGCGCTGCTGGGTTGTTTATTGGTCTGTTCGATTCGGGTAGTGCCGGCGAGCGCAAGCGAACAACCGGCGGCGAAGCCCACCGAGGTCCCGGCAACCGTAATCGCCCACCTGCCTTTGCCGCAGGCGACCGGAAGCCAGATGTTGCTGCAGAAGGAAGAGTCAAAGCAGTACCTGTACGTTCAGCAAGCGGCGAAGGAAGGCTTCATGATCGTCGACGTGACGAAGCCGGAGAGACCGACCCTGCTGAAACGGACGGCGGAATCGAACCCGGCGACGACCGGAAACCTGCAGATGGTCAGCCCCGAAGTGGCCATCGCTGAGGCTCCCGAACGAACGCCCACCACTCTCACCAGCAACAGCCATCCTACCGAAACCGTGCGCGTGCTCGATTTGAGCGACCCGCGCAATCCGAAGACCCTGGAAACCTTCAACAAGGTGACCAGTATTCTTCCCGACGGCGGCCACGGATTGATCTTCCTGACCAACAACGAAGGCCTCTGGATTCTCCGTTACAATCGCCCGGCGCTCCTCGAGCCAGCGAAGAAAAAGCCGCCCTGCGACTCAGAATCCCCGATTATGGCCATGCCTCCGGATTGCGACTGACCTCTTCGCTGCACCCACAGCGACTCGCCTCGTCGCGAAACCTCGCTTGCAGCTAACATGCCGCACTTTATTGCGTCGTACATTCCTTCGCAACGGTCTTGATCGAGGTGATGGTCAGCGTCACCGGGGATGGAGAACCCGAGCGTGCCGAAGTGTCGGAGCTCGTGCTCATCGATGGTGACTTCGTTCCCGTGACCTCAACTCGTTGTCCCAGGTAGTTATGGAGTTTTATTTTGTTGGTAGCCTGGAGTTCGTATGTTTCCGCTGGGTCCTGTTTCATCAACGTGTAATCGCCGCCGGCCCGGCTCACGCAACCCGTCACCGTCACCGGTCCTTCGGAATCTTTCGAGTTCACCTGGCTCATGTTGTTGCTGTCTTGCGCCAGAAGAAAGCTGCTCGAAACGAGCGCGGCGAAAAACAAACTTCTCATCCTCATGGGGGCTCTCCTCGTCGTTACAACTCGACACCCTGTGAGATGGCGACCGTATACCTACGGTTGCAATGAATCTGTTGCCTCCCCGCAGGGCCTACTTCACCCGGGTTTCCTGATAGTGCAGTATCTTCCACTGCCCCGCCCGCTTCACCCATATCTCACTGATATATACCCGCGAGTAGCGTATTTGCGCTGTGGGCGGGAACTGCATCGTGCTTTCATAGATAACCAGGGCGGCATCCGGCCCTAGCGGAAAGAACTTGTACCCCCACAGCGAATAGCTGAATACATTTTGTCCCACCAGTTCGTTGACGGCTTGAATCTTATTGCGCTCGCCAAGCCCGTCGATCTCCACCCCCTGATAGTCATCCGCCAATAGCTCCGCGTAAGCTTTCTTGTCCTTGTTTTTCAGCGCCTCCCACTCCGCTTTGATCTTTGCCTCGAACATATCTTTCAGACCCGAGTCCGTGGCAATCGTGGTCGACTTCTGGCCTTCGGGAACCTGGGCTGGGACGGCCGTGCTTTGCGCCAGAGCGAGCGACGTCATCCCCACCATGCAAATGAAGACCAGATAGTCTCGCATAATTCCTCCGCCACGAAATGCAGCGAAATCTTATCAGGTCCTGATTCCCGTCGCCGAATCCTCTTGTTCGGGGGTGAAAACGAGAAGTGTTAAGATGCTGGTCGTCCCGACATTCTCCGTCGCGGCAGAGCGCGCTCTGCATGCTAACGGTCAGGGAAGTACGGCGAGCCCGAGATTATCCTATGTCGCACCATGAAGTCGAAGCTTTAGCGCGTGAATTGCTCTCCGCTTACGAGACAGGCCAGATGGTCCCCGTCCCACCCTCCGCTCGCCCAGGCTTCGATCTCAACATGGCCTATGCAGTGGAGGAAACCCTCAGGCAGTTCCGCGCAACTGGGGGATCGAAAGCCGTCGGCCGCAAAGTCGGCTATGCCAATAAAGCCATGTGGCGTGTGCTCAAACTTGAAACCCTGGTTTGGGCGCACATGTACGATGACACCGTACATTACAGTGAGAGCAACTCCAGCACACTGTCGATCGCTCATCCTCGTTCTCTCAAAATCGAACCTGAGATTGTTTTCGGCCTAAAGCAGCCCCTCATGAATGATGGAACGGAGACCCCCGATGCCGCCGCCCTCGCCTCCACGGATTGGCTGGCCGTGGGATTTGAAATCATCGATTGTCCCTTCCCGGAATGGCAGTTTCAGCCCAGCGATTTCGTTGCCTCCTTTGGACTTCACGCCGCACTCGTGATCGGAGACCGGATGCAGGTGCGGCCCAGCGACATTCCCACGCTGGTAGGCGAATTGCTGCGGTTTAAAGTTCGAATTTCGCGCTCCTCCGGATCGAAAAATGGAGAATTTGTGGAAGAAGGCTCCGGCAAGAACACCTTGCGGAGCCCCGCCTTATGCCTGGCCGAACTCGGTGCCGCGATCGTACGCCGATTTCCCAACGAACCGTTGTGCGCAGGCGAAGTTGTCAGTTCCGGAACGCTTACCGCGGGCCATCCGACCGGCAGCGGCGATCTGTGGACGGTGGCAGTCGAAGGCCTATCGTTGACGCTACCGCCGCTGACGCTGCGCCTCGTTTGATCCAAAATTGCTGAGCCATTCGGGGGCGGAATCAGCCTCGCGTCGGTCTATGTCTTCAAGGTCCAAACCGATGGGCCAGACCCTGTGATGTTCATCACTGTCTCCAATGTGGCGCGAGAGCAGACTATTTAAGGTCGCCCGCTGCACTGCGATGCCCTTTACAGAACCGTGGAAGCGCCTCCGACCAATTGCAACCTCCAGGAGAAATTCATGTCTTTCACCAAGCAGCAAGCACTTGACTACCATTCTGGCGCGCGCCCGGGAAAAATTGAGGTCACCCCTACCAAGCCCTGCCGCACGCAACGCGACCTCAGCCTGGCCTATACGCCAGGCGTCGCCGTACCCTGCCTCGCAATTGAGAAGAATCCGCATGACGCCTTCAAGTACACGGGGCGCGGAAACCTGGTCGCCGTAGTAACCAACGGAACCGCCGTTCTCGGGCTCGGCGACATCGGGCCGCTTGCCGGCAAGCCCGTCATGGAGGGCAAGGCCGTCCTCTTTAAGCGCTTCGCCGACGTGGATGTCTTCGACCTTGAAGTCAACAGCCATGATCCGGAAGATGTCATTAAAGTATGCCAATTGCTCGAACTGACCTTCGGCGGCATTAACCTCGAAGACATCAAGGCGCCGGAGTGTTTCTACATTGAAGAGACTTTAAAGAAGACGATGAAAATTCCCGTCTTTCACGATGACCAGCATGGCACCGCCATCATTTCCGGCGCTGCGCTATTGAACGCTCTCGAAGTGGTGAATAAAGATATCAGCAAAATTCGTCTCGTCGTCAACGGCGCCGGCGCTTCCAGCGTGGCCACCGCCGAGCACTACGTGCGTCTGGGCATGAAGCGCGAGAACATCACTCTCTGCGATACCAAGGGCGTGGTTTACAAAGGCCGCACCGAAGGGATGAATCCCTACAAAGAACGTTTCGCCCAAGATACCAAGTTGCGCACTCTCGCCGAGGCCATGGTCGATTCCGATATGTTCCTCGGACTCTCCATCGGCGGCGTGGTCAAGCAAGACATGGTGCGCTCCATGGCGCCCCGTCCCATTGTGATCGCCATGGCAAATCCCGATCCGGAGATTAGCTACGAGGACGCCAAAGCATGCCGCTCCGACGTCATCATGTGCACCGGCCGCTCCGATTATCCCAACATGGTCAATAACGTTCTCGGTTTCCCTTTCATCTTCCGTGGCGCCCTCGACGTACATGCGACCGCCATTAACGATGAAATGAAGCTGGCCGCAACCCGAGCCCTCGCTGCGTTAGCTAAGGAAGACGTGCCCGACTCCGTCTGCCGGGCTTATGGAGTCGAGCGGTTGAAGTTCGGCCCCGATTACCTGATTCCGAAGCCCTTCGACCCACGCGTGCTCATTTGGGAGGCCTCTGCCGTCGCCGAAGCGGCCATGCGAACCGGCGTCGCGCAGGAACCCGTCAATCTCGACGAATACCGCGAGCAACTCGAACGCCGTCTGGGAAAAGCCCACGGCATCTCGCGGGTGATGATTCAAAAAGCGCAGGCGAAACAAAAATCTGTCGTCTTCCCGGAAGGCGAGAATCCAAAAATCCTGCGCGCTTGCCACACCCTGATCGAGGAGAAAATCGCCGTACCCATCCTGTTGGGCAGAAGTTCCGTCATTCAGGCACAATCGCTCGATTTGGGATTGGATCTCCAAAACGTGCGCGTTGTCGATCCCGCGGAGTCTCCTTTGCGCGATAACTATATTCACGAACTTTGCCAGCTCCGGCAGCGTCGGGGCGTGACTGCGAGCGAAGCCCAAACTCTGATCAATGACCGCAACGTTTTTGGTTCCATGATGGTGCGCATGGGGGACGCCGATGCCCTGGTCTCCGGTGTTTCACAGCACTATCCCGATGTGATCCGTCCCGCCCTGCAAATCGTCCGCATGCGCGAAGGACTCCACACCGTTTCCAGTTGCTACGCCATGATCACCCGCAAGGGAGCTATTTATTTCCTCGCGGACTGCAGTGTCAATATCGATCCCACCTCGGAAGAACTCGCCGAGATCGCCCTCTGCGCAGCCGAGACGGCTCGACGTTTCGACGTCGTACCCCGCGTCGCCATGCTCTCGTTTTCCAGCTTCGGCAGCACCAGACACCCGCTGTGCGAGAAAGTACGCCGGGCGGTCGATCTGCTCCACAAAGCCGACCCCACCCTCGTCGTCGATGGCGAGGTGATGGCCGACGTCGCCGTGTCTCCCGAGATGCTGGAGGAAATGTATCCCTTCAGTTCGCTCAAGGGCGGCGCCAACGTGCTCATCTGCCCCGACCTCAATTCCGCCAGTATCGCTTACAAACTGCTGGCCAAGATCGGTGGCGCGGAAACCATCGGCCCTATCCTCATGGGGATGAGCAAGCCAGTGCATCTGCTGGCACGCGGCGCGGAGGTGGAAGAGATCGTTAACATCGCCGCTCTCGCCGTTGTCGATGCGCAGGAGATCGACCATTCTTCCTGGCTGGCTGACGTTCCAAAACCGGCTGTCGTAGCTGACTAGTCGTAGCTGACTAAGAGACAAAACAAAGTGGCTGTGTTGACCTATCAACACAGCCACTTTGTTCCCACATGACTTGCCCCCGATTCTTGCCCTGACCAAGTCGGTCATCCCGCGTCGTTTCCTGCTACTAAGCCTGGCTCGCCACGAATTGAACTTGCCAGTTCGATCCCAGACTCTTCCCCTCCCCAATTTCTCGCGCAATTACTGACGTAATTACCGACGTAATCGACGGCCGTGTTAGAGATTACTAATGAAAGTAGTAGCCGGACCGGGCATTGAGAATCTGTCTTTTCGGTAGCACTTGCCCCTCCCAACATCGGCCCGAGGTTCGAGAAGAACTTTGAATAAAGCTTGCAGGAGAAGTATGGCAAAGAAAATCCTTGTGGTTGACGACTCCAAGACAGCCTTGATGATGGAGCGCGAAATTCTGGAAAAGCGCACGGGTTACCAGTGTGTGACCGCGGCTGACGGTCAGGAGGCGGTCGAGAAGGCGCAACAAGAGCACCCCGACCTGATTTTGATGGACGTGGTCATGCCCCGCATGAATGGATTTGAGGCTTGCAAGATGATGCGACAGCAATCCAGCACTCGCGAGATTCCCATCGTTCTGGTCACCACTCGTAGCGAAGAGAATTATATCGAGGCCGGGTTCCAGAGCGGATGTAACGACTACATCACCAAACCGATTGACGGTGCCGAATTGGTCGCCCTGGTACAGAGCTACCTGGGTGAGTAAGGAACGGCTTGCGTTTTGGCTGGTGGTTGAGTCGTTGCCGTTCCAAGCATTGCGCAAGCTTGAGATCGCGAAACAAGGACCTCTATGAAAGATAGCAAAAGCAATGGAGCCGAACCCGGGCGTTCCAAAGCGCACCCCATGAACGACCTGCGTCTGGCAGCGGCGCGGAAGAGGTTAGCGGAAAGCCGCGATCAGGAAGATGCCATCGAGGGACTGCGCGAGATTATCGCCAACTTTCTCGGCTGCGAGGAAATCGGTCTGTTCCGGGTTGACTCCACCAAAACTAACTTTCAGCCTTTCTGGTCCTTCGGAATCGAACACGGGAAGTACGACCTTCGACTCGCTTTGGGCGACGCCGGTCTCCACAGCGTGATGGATGGTGAATGCCACATCGAGCTCGGCTCGCGCGATCACTCCGGTGCCATGGCTAAGGTCCAGGCGTTTGTTCCGATCCGTCGCAACGGCCAGACCGTAGCCATCCTTGCCATATTGCGATTGCTTCCTCACAAATTCGGCTTCGATCCCTCCGATATGGAACTTTTTCAGCTTCTTTCCCACGAGGCGGCGGATCCTCTGTTCGGATCGAATGCACGCTCCAAGGCTGCGAAAGGAGGTCAGGAATAAGCGCATGAAGTCGAGTCCCCCAAAATTCAATCCTGCAATTCTGCCTGCGGAGTACATGAAACGTTTCGAACGCGCGGATTCCAGTGAATCACGACACTTTCTTTATCCCGGCCAGGTCTTCGTCACGCGCGATCCGATCACCATTTCCACCATTCTTGGATCCTGCGCCGCCGTGTGCCTCTGGGACACGCACAGAAAAGCCGGAGGCATGAATCACTACCTTTTACCTGAAGGGCCGAACGAAGGCCCCAACCGTTTGCGCTATGGCAACGTCGCCAATCCTGAGCTCTTACACCGGGTGCTGGCGCTCGGCTGTGAAACCCGCCATTTGCAAGCCAGAATCTTCGGCGGATCCAGCGCCTTCAGTGCGGACCCATCGCAATCCGTGGGATCGAGAAATGTGGAGCTGGCTGAAGAGTTTCTTCGTGCCGAAGGCATCACGGTAGTCGAAAGAGACGTCTCCGGTAAGCGTGGACGCAGGCTCGTGTTTAAGATCGCCGACGGCCTGACCATGATCAGGAATTTCGACCAGGTTTAGGACATCAGGTTTAGGACACAAGGTGTAGAACCATCGCGCAGTGCGCGGCAACGACAGGAATCCTTCATAACCGGAGTTTGCCGATAACGGCGGCTCAGAGAGGAGAGGAACAGTGGAATTAGCGGATTTTGACCGCGAAGCGATCCTCGCGTCGTTCCTCGCCGAATCGGAAGAGGGCTTGGACTTAATGGAGCAAGCGTTAGTGCAGATGGAATCGAGCCCGTCCGATCTCGATCTTCTGCACAATATTTTCCGCGTGGCTCATACCCTCAAGGGAAACGCTACCGCTTTGCAACTCAGCGAACTGGCCGGTTTTGCCCACATCATCGAGGACCTGTTGGACGTTTTTCGCGAGCAACAGGCTTTACCCGGCGCAGACGTGGTTTCCCTCCTGCTCAAGGCGGTGGACGAACTTCGCGCGCTTCTCGTGAGCGCGCCAACTGGATCTTCCAAGCTTACCCCGCAACAAGAAGGCATCAGCAAGGAAATCGCGCGCGAAGTGGATGAGAGGTCGAAAAGAGTTGCCCGCGCCGCTGGCGCAACCGGGGAATCCGGTTCCACGCCAAAGGCTGACCTATTTCCCGGCTCTCTTCATCGCACACTGCGCGCCGATGTCGCCAAATTAGACCACATGCTGAATCTCACCGGCGAAATTGTGATCGCGCAAGGCCGCCTCCGCCAGATGATCGAGAAGCTCGGCACCGAGCAAGGACGCGCCATCCTCGAGATGCATCGCGAGGCCGAGCGCCTTTATATGGACCTGCAAAACGAAGTGATGAGTATTCGCATGGTGCCGGTCGGTCCTCTGTTTCGGCAGTTTGTGCGCTCGGTGAGAGATCTGGCCAAGAGCCATGGAAAATTGGCACGTTTGGAAGTGGTGGGAGGCGACGTCGAGGTCGATACCACCGTCCTCGAACAACTGAAAGACCCTCTGCTCCACCTGTTGCGCAACGCGGTCGACCACGGCCTCGAGAAACCGGCTTTGCGCGAAAGCCAGGGCAAGAATGCGTGCGGATTGATCCGTCTAACAGCCGCCCATCGCGGTGGCAACATTCTGGTGACGCTGCAAGATGATGGAGCCGGCTTCGACCGCGCAAGGATTCTCGACAAAGCACGGCGTCTTGGTCTCGTGTCTGGCAAAGACGAGATTCGAGACGATGAACTCTACGCTCTCGTCTTTCACGCCGGATTCACAACTGCCGAATCGGTCAGCGATCTCTCTGGCCGTGGCGTCGGCCTCGATGTAGTCCGTCGCAACATCGATATTCTCCGCGGCACGATTGAGGTATCCAGTACCGCCGGCAAAGGCACGACCATCGCCATTCGCTTGCCCTTGACCCTCGCCATCATTGAAGGATTTTCCGTGAGAGTTGGCAAGGAAACGTTTGTCGTTCCTCTGGAACATGTAACCGAGTGTACGGAATTGCCGGCCGCACAGCGTAACGCAGACGCCACCGGCATTCTTAGCCTGCGAGGATCGGCCCTTCCCTACGTCCGGTTGCGGCGGGTGTTTGGGCTCTCCGGTAAGGATCCTGAACGGGAAAACATTGTTGTCGTCAAACTGAATGAACTTTATGCCGGAATCGCCGTCGACGAGTTGCTCGGCGGCATGCAAACCGTGGTGAAGCCGCTGGGCCGCGCCTTTCGCGGCGTCCCCGGAATCGCCGGCTCCACCGTTCTGGGCGACGGTAGGGTTGGTTTGATCATCGATGTCCCCAGCCTTCTGCGCGGCGTGATGCCATCGGCTTTGCCGGCACAAGCTCAGTTAGCAAGTTCCATAACGTAAGAGAAGCCACTATCGAGAGGTGAGGGATCATGAAGACCTGGCAAGATCAAAAAATTGGCATTCGACTGGGCGTTGTCTTCGGTGCCCTTCTGCTCTGCGTGATTGCGATCGGCGGATTCGGACTGAGTTGGCTCGGTCGTATGAACTCCAACATGTCGGCCTCTATGCAGAAGCGCTACAACACAGTCGAGGCGACACATCAGACCATCGAGAACTCCATCACGAATGCCCGCATCACCCTGCAATTGTTCGAGACCACGGACCTCGAGCAACAGAAGAAACTCAACCAGCAAAATGAAGCGATCAGTCACCAGATCAGCGGCCAGATCGCGGAAATAGAACAGAGTCTCGGTTCAGCACAAGAGAGAGAACTGTTCGAAGCCGTTACTCAAGATCGCCAGGGTTATATTGCGGCCAGAGAGAAAGCCAAGAAACTGCTGGCCGATAAGAAACGTGACCAGGCCATGGACGCGTTGAGTGAAAGCGTGATCCCGGCGCTCGACAAGTATCGTGCTTCGTGGCAGAAGTTCATAGAGCTTCAGACCGCTGCCGTCCAGCGAAGTATGAACGAGAGCATGGAAGCGTATGCGCTGGGGCGCAGAATCGCTCTGTTAATCCTGGCCGGCGCGCTCGTCCTCACCACTTTCGCCGCCATCAGGGTTACGAAGAGCATCACCGTGCCCATCAGGCGAGCGGTCGAGCACGCCGAGCGTATCGCCGCCGGCGATCTGACTACAGAGATCCAGGTCACCAACCATGCCGAGACCGGCCAATTGCAGCAGGCAATGCAGGATATGAGCCGCAAACTGTCAGGCATGATCCGCGATGTCCGCGAAGGCGCAGCCGCCGTCACCTCTGCCGCGCAGCAGGTCTCTGCCTCATCGCAGAGTCTCTCCCAGGGGACGAGCGAACAAGCTGCCTCAGTCGAAGAGATGAGCGCCAGCTTGGAGCAGATGAATGCATCGATCACCCAAAATGCCGACAACAGCCGCCAAGTCGAACAGGCCGCCTCCAAGGGCGCTGCCGCAGCAGAGGAGAGCGGCAACGCCGTCAAAGCGACGGTCGCTGCCATGAAGCAAATCGCCGCCAAGATTTCCGTGATCGAAGAGATCGCCTACCAGACGAATCTCCTCGCGCTCAACGCCGCCATTGAAGCCGCCCGCGCCGGAGATCAGGGCCGGGGCTTTGCCGTGGTCGCAGTCGAGGTTCGAAAGTTGGCCGAGCGCAGCCAGTTAGCCGCCCAGGAAATCGGAGGTCTCGCCGGAAACAGCGTCGGCGTGGCCGAACGATCGGGCCAATTACTGGCAGACTTGGTGCCCTCGATCAAGAAAACCGCCGAACTCGTGCAGGACGTTGCCGCCGCCTCGACCGAACAGTCCGGCGGCGTCACCCAGATCAACAAGGCGATGTCTCAAGTGGACACGGTTACTCAGCGCAACGCCTCCTCCGCGGAAGAGCTTTCCAGTACCGCCGAAGAATTAGCGGCGCAATCTGAGCAACTGCAGCAGTTGATGACTTTCTTCCGCGTCGCTGGAGAGTACTCTTCCCATCCGAATAGCGACGGCAAACAGCGAGTCAGTATGCCGCTAAACCCAGCGTTCAGGCGCGAAACAGCTCAGCGTCATCACATGAGTCCGAGCAGTGGCGCCATGGCGGAGGAAGCTAACTTCTCTCCGTTCTAGCCTCAGTCGCTTGTCGGAGCCTCAGTCGCTTTAGTCAGACCGCATTCGGCGATGCAAACAACAGAAACACGAGGAATGAAACTATGGGAGCGTCGAACCAAGGGAAGAATCACCTCCCTCTCAGCACGGTGCAATATCTTACCTTCTTAACCGCGGGCGAGGAATATGCCGTCACGATTGGGAAGGTAAGCGAGATCGTTGAGTACGAGGCAGTCACCACGGTACCGAATACTCCAATCTGGATCCGTGGTGTCACCAACCTGCGCGGCAAGGTTGTCCCAGTGGTCGATCTCGCGGTGAAGTTTGGATTGCCTGCCAGCGGCATCTCCAAGTTCTCCTGCATCATCATCACTGAAGTCATGTTCCAGGGCGAGAAGTTGACCATGGGGGTGCTGGCTGACTCCGTGAGCCAGGTGATAGATCTCTCAGCTGACCAAATCGAAGCTACTCCGCCCTTCGGCACTCGTGTCAAAACCGAATACCTGCTTGGAATGGGAGCAATGGGTAAGAAGTTTTGCCTGATTCTCGACATCGACAAAGTACTATCCGCCGACGAACTTCTTGCAGTGACTGAATCCGTTGCCGGGGAAGCGTCGGCCATAGGGGATGGCTCCGACCAGCAAGCCCACTTCGAGGCGGGAGCCTAGCTGTGCGGGCGGGAACGGCCGTGGGCAGGAATTCAGCCACTCCTCGTCGGATTGACGTCGACCCCTGTTCAGAGCAACCACCCCAGCTCACCGTTAGTCCCGCGCTCTTTCACAAATTTCAAAAGCTGATCTACGCTGAAACCGGAATTTGGCTGGGCAGTTCGAAAACAGCGCTGTTATGCGGACGGCTCTTCCGGCGGCTGCGGGCCTTGGATATCGATTCCCTGGGACGTTACTACGAACGCGTTGCCGCACCGGAGGATCAGGGCGAACGCGCCCGGATGATCGACGCCATCACCACCAATGAAACTCGCTTCTTTCGCGAACCCAGGCAGTTCGAATTCCTGGTTCAGCGAGTCTTTCCCCGCTGGCAACTCGACGCCGATCATCAGTCACGTCCCCGGCGAGTTCGGATCTGGAGCGCCGGATGTTCTTCCGGAGAAGAGCCCTACACCGTGGCTATGTTGCTGGCCAGGCATCTGCCGGTCCAGGCGGGCTGGGATGTGCATATTATGGCCACTGACATCTCCTACCGTATCCTCGAAAAAGCTCAGAAAGGGGTCTATCCCGTCGCCAGAGCGTCCGAGATACCCAAGGATATGCTGCACAGTTTTATGCTGCGCGGCGTGGCTGAACGCCAAGGCGAGATGAAGGTGAAAGTCGAAATCCAGCAGATGGTCGACTTTTTCAGGTTGAATCTCGATCGGGAATCGGATTTTCTCGAAGGTCCATTCGACGCCATTTTCTGCCGCAATGTTCTGATCTATTTTGACCCAGCCTCGAAGCGCCGAGTTATCGCAAACCTTTTTCGCCGTCTCGTAACCAACGGTCTCTTGTTTGTAGGCCACGCGGAAAACCTGAACAGCGTGTCCTCGCAACTCCGCAGCCTCGAACCCTCGATCTACACGAAGACCGGAAACAACGAGGACCTCTAAGCCCGCGCAGAAGAATTCATCTCCGCGATCTTTACCTATCTCAGGAGGACGAAACAGCTTGTCAATTGCGAATGGAGATGCCTTGCGAGTCCTCGTCGTGGATGATTCCGCCATGGTCCGCCAGGTTATGCAGGCGATTCTGGGTACAGATCGCAGAATCAAAGTCCAAGCCGCGGCGGATCCGCTGATTGCATGGGCCAAAATGGAGAAGAACCCTCCCGATGTCGTCATTACCGATCTGGAAATGCCGCGCATGGACGGCCTCACCTTCATCCGCAGAATCATGTCAGAGAAGCCCACGCCCGTTGTCGTTTGCTCCGGCTTGGCGGCTAGGGGCACCGACTTGGCGCTGCGCGCCCTCGAAGAAGGCGCGGTGGAAGTGATCACCAAGCCCAAGGTTGGCGTGCGTGAATTTCTGCACGAATCCGCCGTCACCCTTCTGGATGCGGTCTGGAGTGCATCTCAAGCCCAGCTCAAGCCTCGGCCAATAGCCGCCAATCCTCGCCTGACGGCCGACGCCGTCCTGCCTCGCTGCGACACGATGCAGCCTGAAAAAAGCGACTCGCAGTCTGCCGATGTGCCGATCCGAGTGATTGCGGTCGGCGCCTCAACTGGCGGCACCGAAGCTATCCGAGTTTTCCTCGCCACTCTGCCCACCGGCTGCCCGCCGGTCGTAATTGTCCAGCATATGCCGGAAGTCTTTACCCGCGCTTTCGCGGAACGCTTGAACAGGGAATGTGGCGTGGAAGTCGCTGAAGCCAGTGACGGCGACCGGCTGCGAAATGGCCGCGTGCTCATAGCTCCTGGCAACCGGCACATGCTGGTCAATCGCAAGGGCGGAGAACTCGTCGTCCAGATTATCGACGGTCCGCTCGTCTCACGTCATCGTCCCAGCGTGGATGTCCTTTTTCGTTCGGTGGCCGTCTCCGTTGGCCCCAGGACGGTCGGCGTGATCATGACTGGCATGGGCGACGACGGCGCCCAGGGACTCTGTGAGATGAAGATGGCTGGAGCTTTCACCATCGCGCAAGACGAAGCCAGTTGTATCGTGTTTGGCATGCCCAGAGAGGCGATTTCGCGTGGTGCCGTCGATATCGTGGCGCCTCTGGAACGCCTCGCCAGCGTGGCTCTGAGCTTACAGAATAAGTATGCTGGGATGAAAGGCTAAGAACCTAGACGATCGTTCTGAGTAACGGATCATGCGCTGAGTAACAGAGAACGCGCTGACCCGGCGACAACGGGCGCTCGCCAGAGACCTGATCTGCGGCTCCCATGAGTTCGACAGCAAAGCGGCAGATTATTTACTGGTGCAACCCCAGATGTTCTTCGCGTCCTTCAAAAATCTTACAGAGCAGCTCCTTGATACGATGCTTTAAGGTCACCGGCTGTGCTTCGCAGGTTTCCGTAGTCTCGGTTGTCTTCTCCAACTTAGATTCTGGAGCGGGGGCGGGAGCAGCAGCGCTAGCCATGAGTCGCCTTTTCCTGAAGCTTTAGTTTTCACAAACTCAGTCGCTTACACTCTGCGGCCAACATCGCATACATAGGGGAACGGATCGGGAGAGTTCGCAACTGAATCCCAATCCTAAAATGATCCCCACGTCGGCAGAAGATCACGAACGGCATAGCACTGCGGGTTCCATTCGCCCGGGACCGCCGCAACTGACGTGCCTGCGCGGGTCTCATTCCCCGGATCCTAAGGCGCCCCACCTCCAGTGGCTAAATCTCACAGAAATCATCGCCTAACCCCTTCACCGACCCACTTCCCATTACAATGAAGTCGACGAGGAACAGCATCTCTATGACAAACACGATTCGACCCACTCCCACGAAGACTACGTTCTTATACCTGATCGCATTGATCATTTCCGCCGGCATCGCCTTCTGCTTCATCTCCATCGAGAATGCATTCGCGGCAGACCAGACTTTTGGTCCCTCCAATCCGTTCTTCACGCCGAGCAATCTGCCCTTTCATGCCCCACCCTTCGACAAAATCAAGGATGAAGACTACCAGCCCGCCATCGAGGCCGGTATGGCGCAGCAGCAGGCCGAAATCCAGGCCATTGCCAACAATCCCGATGCTCCAACCTTCGAAAACACAATCGTTGCCTTGGAAAAGAGCGGCCAGTTGTTCAGTCGCGTCGAGGAAACCTTCGAGGGTGTCGCCGGCGCCAATACCAACGATACCCTGCAGAACGTCAGGACCATCGAAGCCCCCAAGCTCGCGGCCCACGCCGATTCGATCTTCCTCAACCCGAAGCTTTTTGCCCGCATAGCCACGCTCTACAATCAGCGTGCTACCTTAAACCTCGATCCAGAATCGCTTCGGCTCTTAGAGCACGCTTACGACCAGTTCGTGCACGCCGGTGCTAATCTCTCCGAAGCCGACAAGGCTCAACTCAAGAAACTGAACGAAGAAGAGTCTTCTCTTTCGAACACTTTCATCAACAAACTTCTCGACGCCACCAAGAAAGGCGCCTTCGTCACCGCCGACAAGTTCGCGCTCGCGGGACTTTCTGACGCTCGCATCGCCTCCGCCGCCCAAGCTGCTACCACCCGTAAGGTCGAAGGCTTCGTCATTCCGCTGCAGAACACCACCCAGCAACCGGACCTTGTCTCACTCAGCAACCGCTCTTCCCGTCAAACTATCTTCGAGAATTCCTGGAACCGCGCCGAGCGCGGCGACGCCAACGACACTCGCGACACCATCTCCCGTCTTGCTCAACTCCGCGCTCAGAAAGCGAACCTGCTCGGCTTTCCCAACTACGCCTCGTGGCAACTGGAAGATCAGATGGCAAAAACGCCACAAGCTGCTCTGCAGTTCATGGACGCCCTCGTGCCCGCCGCAACCGCCAAAGCCGCCATCGAGGACAAAGATAACCAGGCCGTCGTCGACGCCCAGCATGGCGGCTTCACTCTCCAGCCCTGGGACTGGGATTTTTATGCCGAACAAGTCCGCAAAGCTCGCTACGATCTCGACGATGCCGAGGTTAAGCCTTATTTCGAGATCAACAGTGTCCTTGAGAATGGCGTCTTCTATGCCGCCAACCAACTCTACGGAATCACCTTCAAAGAGCGCCATGACATTCCCGTCTACCAGACCGATGTGCGCGTCTTCGAAGTCTTCGACTCCAATGGCCAGCACCTTGCTCTCTTCTACTGCGACTACTTCAAGCGCGACAACAAGAACGGCGGCGCCTGGATGTCAAACTTCCTCGATCAGTCACACTTGCTCGGCCAGCAACCCGTCGTTTACAACGTCGCCAACCTGCAAAAGCCCGTCGAGGGCCAACCCGCGCTCATCAGCTTCACTGACGTCATCACCATGTTCCACGAATTCGGACACGCCCTTCACGGTATGTTCGCCAACACCCAGTATCCCTCGCTTTCCGGTACCGCTACCGCGCGCGATTTTGTCGAGTTCCCTTCGCAGTTCAACGAACATTGGGCCAGCGATCCCAAGGTTTTTGCCCACTACGCAAAGCACTACAAAACCGGCGCCCCCATGCCGGAGGAACTCGTCGCGAAAATCAAGAAATCGGCAACCTTCAATAAAGGCTATGACATGACGGAACTTCTGGCCGCCGCCGAACTCGACATGCAATGGCACTCACTGCCGTCCACCGCGCCGCTTCAGAACTCCGACGCCTTCGAGACGCAGGCGCTCGATAAAACTCACCTCAACATCAGCTACGTACCTCCCCGCTATCGCTCCTCCTACTTCGCCCACATCTGGGGAGGCGCGGGATACAGCGCGGGATACTACGCCTATCTCTGGACCCAAATGCTCGCCGACGATGCTTACCAGTGGTTCGTCGATAACGGCGGCCTGACTCGCGCCAACGGAGACCGCTTCCGCCAGATGGTCCTCTCCCGCGGCAACACTCAAGACCTGGAGAAACTGTATGAGGCGTGGCGCGGCGCCCCGCCCAACACCAAAGCAATGCTGAAGTACCGTGGCCTGGAGTGATCGAGGCTGGAGTGATCAAGCCTGCAACCGTCGAGCTCAAGAGTACGGTCTCCGGTGGAGACGGGACTTGCCCCGTCTTCGCTCTCGGCCCCCGAGCAAGCCGTAGGTTGAGTACTCAGCCCCGTCACGTTCCTGCGGCAACATATTTCCTCTCAGCGGAATCTCAATTGCCGAGTTTCATACTGTCTGCGACCACTTCCAAACTTTTCGGTCAGGTCCCTTCCAAGCCAGCAATTGTGAATGATCGTAATAAGACCGTTACCCCGGGGCAGGAATCACTCAGGAAGTACGGTTTCGGAGGAACAGCGTGGCGCTAACCCGCGAAGTTGGTTGGTATAAGAACGCCATCATCTATCAGATCCACGTCCGAACTTTCTTCGACAGCAATGGAGACGGCATTGGCGATTTCCGGGGTCTAGCGCAAAAACTCGATTACGTTCAGGAACTCGGCGTGAACGCCATCTGGCTCATGCCCTTCTTCCCTTCTCCCTTGCGGGACGACGGTTACGACATCTCCGATTACCGCTCGGTTCACCCCAACTACGGAACTCTTGAGGATTTCAAAGATTTTCTTTCCGCGGCCCATGACCGCGGCCTGCGCGTCATCATCGAACTGGTCGCGAACCATACCTCCGACCAGCATCCCTGGTTTCAGGAATCGCGCAGCTCGCAGGCCAATCCGAAACGCGACTGGTATGTCTGGAGCGACACCGATACCCGCTATCGCGATGCGCGCATCATTTTCCTCGACACGGAATTATCCAACTGGGCATGGGATCCAGTCTCTAGGTCTTATTACTGGCATCGCTTCTTCAACCATCAACCCGATCTGAACTACGACAATCCCGCCGTCCGCGAAGAAATTTGGAACGTGATGACCTTCTGGCTTGAGCTGGGCGTCGACGGGTTTCGCCTCGATGCCGTCCCTTACCTCATCGAGCGCGAGGGCACGAACTGCGAGAACCTGCCCGAGACGCACGAGATCATCCGCGAGCTGCGCATGCAGGTCGACCAACACTTCCCCGGAACAATGTTGCTGGCCGAAGCCAATCAATGGCCGTCCGACCTCCGTCCCTACTTCGGTAATGGCGATGAATTCCACATGGCCTTTAACTTCCCCTTGATGCCGCGCATGTTCATGGGCCTGCGCCTTGAAGATCGCAAGCCCATCACCGAAATTCTTCAGCAAACCCCCGAGATCCCGGAGAGCTGTCAGTGGTGCGTATTCCTCCGCAACCATGACGAGCTGACGCTCGAAATGGTCACCGACATCGAACGAGATTACATGTACGACATCTATGCCAGCGACAAGGCCATGCGGATTAATCTCGGCATCCGCCGCCGGCTCGCTCCCCTCCTTGATAACGACCGCCGTCGCATCGAGCTGATGAATGGCATGCTGATGTCGTTGCCCGGAACTCCCATCATCTATTACGGAGACGAAATCGGCATGGGCGACAACATTTATCTCGGAGATCGCAACGGAGTTAGAACCCCCATGCAATGGAGCGGCGGATGGAATGGAGGCTTCTCCGCGGCTGATCCCGAAAGGCTCTATTCGCCTCCTATCCTCAATCCGGTTTATGGATACCCGGCGGTTAACGTCTTATCCCAAAAACGTACCGATCATTCCCTGCTCTCCTGGATGAAGCATCTCATGGCCACGCGCCGCTCCAGTCCAGTCTTCGGCTCGGGAACGATCGAATTTCTCTATCCCGCTAACCACCGTATCCTGGCTTATTTTCGACAGCTGGGGAAAGATACGGTCTTGGTCGTCAATAATCTTTCCAGCGCAGCGCAGGCCGTCGAACTCGACCTGCGCCGCTATACAGGAAATATCCTGATCGAAATGTTCGGCAAGAATATTTTCCCGCGCATCGGCGATGTCCCATACCTGTTAACCATGGGCCCCTACCAGTTCTACTGGTTCCGACTGCGCCGCATCTGAATCTATTCTTCTGGTGTGATGCTGATTGTGTGATGCTGATTGAGTCGTGCTGATTGAGTCGTGCTGATTGTGTCCGCGCTGATTCAGCGGCCCGGGTTTGGCGCAGCAAACGTTTTTCGGAGGTCGTATTGGCGGAAGAACCCCTACTGGCAGATGATTTTCTCCGCCAACTCATCAACGTGGGCGAAGTCGACATCCTCGTCGGCCTTCCCACCCACAACAACGCCCGGACCATCGAGCCCGTCATTCAAGCCATTCAAGCCGGCATTCTCCAATGCTTCCCCCGCGAACGCGCCGTGATCATCAATGCCGATGGCGGCTCCCAGGACGGAACTACCGAGCTTGTCCGCGGGGCTTCCATCGATGATGTCAAGAAAGATGATCCCCGTGACGAGCCGCGGAAGGGCTCCAAAGTTTACGCCCTCCGCACCCTGCACTCCATCACCACTCAATACGCGTCGAACCCCGAGCCCGGAACCGCGCTCCGCACCATCCTCGCCGCCGCCGACCTGCTCCGCGCCAAAGCCTCGGTCATAGTTTCGCCCGATTCCACCACCCTCGAGCCCGACTGGCTCCAGCGCCTCGTCCGTCCTGTCTACAACGATAACTTCGATCTGGTTTCTCCCCTCTATGCCCGGCAAAAATTCCAAGGGCTCCTCATGCGCAACCTGCTCTATCCCACGACCCGCGCCATCTACGGTTATGCCCTCTACGAGCCCTACGCCTCCGAATTCGCTATCTCTGGCCGCCTCGCCACCGATTTCCTCGAAAAAGAATCGTGGAGCGACGAATGGGGTCGCAGCAGCGCGGAAATCTGTCTGACCGTCACCGCTATCACCGGAAAATACCGCGTCTGCCAGTCTTTCCTCGGTGCTAGATCGGCTCCCGATCGAAGTGCAAGCGACTTGGTCGCCGCCATGCGTCGCACCGTTGGCGCCCTCTTCTGGTCGCTCGATAGCAACTTCCCGCTCTGGAGCCTCGTCACCGGATCGCAACCTGTTCCAACCATGGGCAGTCAACCGGAAACCGCCGCGGCCGAACCGCTTCGCGTTAACCGCGAGCGACTGCTCGAAATGTTTGTCACCGGCGTAGCTGAGTTGGAGCCGCTTTTCGTGTCCATCCTCTCGCCGTCGACTCTCGCTCGACTACAAAAGCTTGCGCATCTAAACTTCACCGAGTTTCATTATCCAGCCGACCTGTGGGCGAAAACGGTATACGAGTTTGCCGCTTCCTATCACAAGTCCATCATCAATCGCGACCACATTGTCCAGGCCCTCGTCCCGCTTTATCGCGGCAGGACTCTGTCTTTTCTGCTGGAGAATGGAGATCGTTCGGAAGAAGAAATCGAGAAAAATGTCGAATCCCTGTGCGGCGAGTTCGAACGCCAGAAGCCGTACCTGTTGGAAATTTGGGCCGATGAAGAGTGACCGCTCTATGGAGACGCGGCTAGCCGTGTCGAAGGCGAGCAAAATTCTTGGTCAAGAAGCAGCGAGATTAACAAGTATCGAGCAAGAACGCAGGAAAGCGAGACCCCTATGCGAGACATCATCATCAGCGAATTGACCAGGGCTCTGCAGGATCTGGCCCGAGGCTTTGCCCACTACCTGCCGCGCCTGATCGTGATGTTAATCGTTGCTTTCGTGGGTTGGGCAATAGCCTATGCCTTGAAAGCGATGGTGCGCAGCATTCTGCGCTTGTCGAAGTTTTCTAAGCTCTCCGAGAACTCCGGCGCTACGCAATTCCTGAACCAAGCCGCCCTCCCGTCCTCCACCGAACTCTTGAGCCGCTTCGTCTTCTGGGTCGCTTGGGTCGGCTTCGTTCTGCTGGGAGTGAGCGTTCTCGGTATCGTCGGCCTGCAGGAATATAGCGCGCGCTTCTTTCTCTTCCTGCCCCGTCTGTTCGTCGGCGTCGTCATTCTGTTCTTCGGATTATTGGCCGCGAATTTTATCTCCCGCTCCGTCTTGCTCGCCGCCGTCAACGCCAACTTCCGTTCCTCGCGCCTGCTGAGCCTTACCATACGGCTCATCATCAGCATCTTCACCCTCTCCATGCTCTTCGAAGTCCTGGGCGTCGCCGAACATACCATGCTGATAGCGTTCGCCATCGCCTTCGGCGCGGTAATGTTGGCTCTTGCCATCGCCTTCGGCCTCGGAGGCCAGGACCTGGCCCGCCATTTTCTCGAGAAAAGACTGGTCAACACCAAGAAAGAGGACAAAGAGGACGAGTTGTCACCTTTGTAAGCCACACCCAGGACAGGAAACCGATTCGCGCCGAAGCCTTGGGTTCGAAACCCTCGCGCTGTGCCTGGGCTCGCGCAGATGGTAATATTGACCGTTTTCAAGAACACAAGACCCCAAGGAGTTCCAATGCAGCTGCGCCTGGAGAGCCGTCCCGTCGGCGAAATCCTCATCATTCAATGTCATGGACGTATCGTAGCCGGCAATGAAGTCTTCACCCTCCACGCTCAAGTCGGAGATTCTCTCGTCAAGTATGGAGACGTCGTTCTGCAAATGGACCAGGTGGAGTTCGTAGACAGCAGCGGGCTGGGCGCGCTCGTCCGCCTCACCCAATCTGCCCGCGCCAAAGGCGGCGACTTGAAACTTTGCGGAGTACCGTCCAAGGTCCACAAGACCCTGCAGATGACCAACCTCCTCTCGCAATTTGAAACCTACGATTCGGTGGAAGAGGCCATCACCGCCGCCTATCTGGGCTCGAAGTATTCCAGAGGAAAAACCGCCGACGCCCGGCCCCGCATGCTCTGCGTCTACGAATCGACCGACGTCTGCACCTTCCTGCGCGAGGTGCTCTGCAGCGCCGGATACAACGCCATGACCACCGTCACCCTCGACGACGCCCGCATCCTGCTCAAAGCCACCAAGGCAAAACTGGTTGTGCTTTCCGCTCGCTTGCAATCGATGCACGGCAGACCAACCCGCAAGACCCTCGAAGAAATCGATCCGGCAATCTCTCTTCTCGTTCTCGACGAGAACTTCGCCGCCCAGGATCCCGGAGAAGCCGCCGAAAAACTCCTCAGCGATGTAGGCGCCCGCCTGCCAGTAGCCAATTAGAAGCCGCGCCGTAAGCACAACTCGGTAAGCCGCTACTTCAGTTGGTCCACCAGCCGCTGCACCGTGTGCTGAACTTCGACGTGTTGACCCTGGATACCCGAGTTCTGCTTGTCCAGCCCGCCACGGATCTGCATCACGCAGCCAGGACAATCCATCACCACCAGCGGTGCCCCCGTCTTCTTTATATTGACCAGCTTCCGCTCCAGAATAGGCGCTGAAATTTCCGGCAACTTCAGCGAATACGAGCCGCCCATGCCGCAGCACATATCCGCCTCAAACATCTCCGTTATCTCGTACCCGGCTTTCGTAAGCAGTTCCCGCGGCTCCTGGCTGGCATGCAGCGTGCGCTTCAAATGGCAGGAGTCATGATAGGTAATCTTTCCCAGTTTCTGCCCTTCTTTGAATTGCAAACGCCCGGCATCCACCAGTTTCTTGACCAGGCTTGAGAAGTCGATGACCTTATCGGCCAACTGTCGCGCTCTCGGCACCGCGTCGGTCTGTCCCAGACTTTCAAAAGTGCTGATGAAATCATGCTTCAACGTCACCGTGCATGTAGGACACGCCGACACTACATAACTGACATCCTTCGCCAGCAGTGCGTTGATATTGTCACTCGCGTTCTGCGCGGCCGTTTCATAAGCTCCGCTGTAGCGCGCCGGCGCTCCGCAGCAGGTCTGGCCTTCGGGAAACAGCACCTCGATGCCAGCTTTATTCATGATCTTTACCAGCGACTCGCCCATCTCCGGATACGCGAAGTCGATCAGGCAGCCCGCATAGAAGGCAATCTTCTCTTCGCAAGCCGGTTGCTTGATTTTCTTGATCGTGTCACGCAGCGGAGCCTCCGCAATCGCCGGCAGGCTGCGGAACTCTGTCATATCCGACAGGAAAAACGGCAAGTGGCGAATGAAACTGCCTTTCTGCACCGGCTTCTGCATGACATACGCCGCCCGCAGCATGGTGTGGAAGAGCTTCCGGTTGTTGACCACCGAAAAAATCGCCTTCTGCACCAGCGGCTGCCCCTTTTCCACCGCCAACCGGCGCCGCAACTCCAGAATCAGACCCGGAATATCAATCTTTCCCGGACACACCTCCGTGCAATTCCCGCACTGAATGCACAAACTCTGAATATCGTCCGCTGCCTTGAGCGCGTCGAACCACGCCGTCAGAATGGTGCCGATCCCTCCCGTGTAGACCTTCCCGAACACATGACCGCCGACCAGTCGAAATACCGGGCATACGTTCAAACACGATGCGCAGCGAATGCATTGCATCGCCTGCTTGAACTTCGGATCCTGGGACATCTCCGTCCGCCGGTTGTCCATCAGAATGATGTGCAATTGCTTCGGCGTCCCGTCGGTGTTCGGCACAGGCCCGCTGATCATCGATACATAACTCGTCAGCAACTGCGCCGTTGCGCTCTTCGGCAGCGCAGTCAGCACCGGCACGACATCGTCGAACTTCTCCATCAGTTTCTCGATGCCGACAATCGCCACGTGAATCTTAGGCAGCGTCGTCACCAGGCGCGCGTTGCCTTCATTCGTAACAATCACGATCGTTCCCGTTTCCGCAACCGCGATATTGGCGCCGGTAATCCCCATCTCGGCCTTGAGAAACTTTGTGCGCAGCTTTCCCCGCGCAAACTTCACCAGCTTCGGAATATCCGGCTTCTGGCCTTCTTCCACCTGCTCGTTGAAGATCGTCGCAACCTCTTCTTTCGTCATGTGGATGGCAGGCATCACCATGTGCGACGGCGTCTGCCCTGCCAGTTGAATGATCCACTCACCCAGGTCGGTTTCGCCTACTTCGATCCCGGCCGCCTCAAGATGTTGGTTGAGATGAATCTCCTCCGAGGCCATCGACTTCGATTTCACCACGCTCTTGACGCCGTTTGCCCGCGCCAGATTCAAGATGTACTCCCGCACCTTGGCCGGATCGTTGGTGCGAAACACTTTGGTTCCACGCGCTTCGGCGCTCCTGGTAAACAGTTCGGCAAGCTCGTCGAGATGCGCCGCCGCATACGATTTACGTTGCGCGATCTGCGTGCGCAGCGCTTCGAAGTCGTACCCCTCATAAGCCTTCTGCCGGCTTGTCCGGTAAGCTTCGGAAAATCGCCCCAGAGCTCCCGTGAGGTTGGGATCATGAACCGCCTTGGCTATCGACTCGCGAAATTTTGTTTCCATCAGTTCACGCTTTCCAGCTCATCCGAGGATAGATCGAAGAACACGATGACAAGTTTTTCCGGACCATGTACGCCGATCGTAAGCACGCGCTCAATATCCGCTGTCCGGCTCGGTCCGGTGATGAAAGAAATATAGTTTGTCCGTTCCGGCCGGATTTTCGCCAGTAGCGAAGGCAGGTCGGGAACCAACCGGTCGCTCCGCACCAGCGCAATGTGAATCGAAGGAAGCGTCGAAACCAGTCTTTGGTCAACCGGCGCCGCATCCTGCACCAGTGTCCCAGTGTTCGCTATGGCCCAGTCGAGCTGGCTGATTCCCACTTTCGCAACCGCCGAAACTTCGCGATTCACATCGAAAACTAAGCCAGGCATACCGGCCGAGATTTTCTCCCGATCCATCCCCTCGAGAAACGGACACGAAGCCCACACCGCATAGCTCTGCGGCGCCGCGCTCACTCCAGCGCCGTTCAGATAGCTGAGTACGAAATCCAGAGCTTCCTTCTTGTGAGGAAAGCGATGCACCTCGGCGCTCACCGCTTCCGCGCGCAGCTTGAAGGTTTCAAAGACGGCATCCATACTCATGCCTTTCTTGAATTACGCGAGACTGGGAGGCCGCGATTCATTGCACGACTAGTTTTGTGAAAGGACTCACATAGGCCATGAGAAAGACAAAGATACCCACCAGCGAGGCCAGCGCAATGCTATGCCAGAAAACGTAGCGCAAAATGTCGCCTTCATGTCCGTACCACTGCGTCGCCGTGCTGGCCACCACAATGCTCTGCGCGTCGATCATCTTGCCCATCACGCCACCGGTAGTGTTGGCGGCCGCCATCAGTGCCGGAGAAACGTTGACCTGCTGCGCCGAAATCTTCTGTAGGCTGCCAAACAGCACATTCGACGACGTATCGGACCCGGTCAAGGCCACGCCCAGCCAGCCCAGTAGAGTTCCGAAAAATGGGTACAAATGGCCCGTCCGCGCAAAAGCCAGCCCCATCGTGGCGTCCAGCCCGGAATAACGTGTCAACATTCCTATCGCCAACATGGCCCCAATCGTCAGCAGTGAGAACCGCACCTTCACGATGGTTCTGGCGTAAACCGAAAAAATCTTGCCCAAGCTCAGCCCCATCACCAGGCCCGACAAAATTCCCGAGAGCAGAATGCCCGTCCCGGTCGCGCTCAACCAGTTCAATCCGAAAACCGCACCCTCCTTGGTCGGTTTCGGCACTACCGGCGGAACTCGAAGCACCAGATTGTTAAGCGGAGCGACTATAAACTGCGGATTCGTCATCCTGCTCGGCGGCGTGCTCCAGCTGGCCATGGAGCTAAAAGTCTTCTCCGGCGCATTCATGAAAGTCTTGCCGGTTTGCGTCCCCCATGCAAACACAATCACGCTGAGGATGATCCACGGTACCCAAGCTCTCGTCACTTGCGCTCTTGTGAAGCCATGATCGGCGTGATGCCCCGTCTTGCTTTCTTCGCCCTCGAACGTCCAAACGCGCTTAGGATGCCAAATGAAGAGGAATCCAATCAGACAGGCCATCGAGACCACCGCGGCAACAATATTCACGATCCACGGCCCATGAAAATTCGACATCAGCACTTGCGGAATCGCGAACGAAACGCCCGCAACGAGAATGGCTGGCCACACCTCGATCATTCCGCCCCAGCCGGCAAATGCACAGATCAGCCAGAACGGCACCAGCACGCAGAAGGGAGCCAAAATGCGTCCGGCCATCGCTCCCAGCATCACCTCGCTGAACCCCGTGACCTTCGCCAACGCGATAATCGGCGTACCCAGCGCACCAAAGGCCACTGGCGCGGTATTCGCAATCAAAGACAGCCCAGAAGCCTGCAAGGGTTTGAATCCGAGACCAATCAGCAAAGCCGCGGTTACGGCCACCGGCGTGCCAAACCCGGCCGCTCCCTCGAAAAATGCGCCAAAGCAAAAAGCGATCAGCAACAACTGCAGGCGGCGATCCTGCGTTATACCAGTAAGGCTGTGTTGCAAGATGTGGAATTGTCCCGACTCGACCGTGAGCTGGTACATAAAAATGACATTCAGCACGATCCAGCCGATGGGGAAAAGTCCGTAACCCGCGCCGTAGACCGCCGTTGCCCCCGCCAACCGTGCCGGCATGTGAAAGCCGAAAATAGCGGTAAGCAATGCCGCACCTAAACCGGCCAGCGCCGCGTAGTGCGCCTTCACGTGTCCCAGCGCCAGGCTGCCGAGCAAAACTATAATCGGCACCGCCGCCAGCATCGTGGAAAGCAACCAGTGTCCCGTCGGATCGTAGCCCTGGGCCCACGGCGATGACAACGCCGGAATCCTAAGGATCAGGACGGCGGCAATCGCCGTCACCAGAATGAAGCCTGCGGAGGCTAACAGATTCGCCTGAGGGGGAGCAGGAGCCGTCGACTTGGGCGGCGCGAGCGTAGAGGCCATGAGTGTCACCTGAAGTGAGAATGAAAACCTAACACATACTAAACATGGAGGTGATCTTAGGGTCCTTCCGACCCAGCCGATGTGATTTGCATCACTACCGTCTGTGACCGCTGTAGGCCGAGCACAACGCTAGGGAAAGCCCCTGCCATAGCCTTTCAGTCAGGCGTTACAATGGTTGTTGTTTCGTGGAGGCAGCCCCATGGCCGGTCGGCAGGAGTTTACTCAAAGAGGCACACCCGATCCAGGTCCGAAGAAAGTAACGGGCGCTTCGCAACTTATTCCCGTGTGTGAGGAAGAGTTAGCTGAACAGCGAAGGAACCTGGCCTTCGGTTTATGCCAAGGGAAATATGACATCAACGAACTGAACGTCGGAGTTCCTCGATCCGCAAGTAACCCCACTTGTGAGGCAGCTCGTCTACCAGCCTGCAGTGAGACAAAAGATGCGAAACAAACCGGTTGATCCCAGAGCAACCCGGCCCAATCAGCTTTTCGTACCTGTCCAGAGTCGGCTTCGGGCTCTAACCCGCCGGCATACCCTGCGCTTCTTGCTCCAGCGCCAAGGAGTCGAATTGCTCTGACACTCCCGGCCCCCGCAGCTCCGCTTCCAGCGCAGCCAACTGCGCCTCAATCTCTTCCCTGGCCTTTCGTTTGCGAATCACTTCATCGCGGTAGCGGCGGAGAAAATAATCGATGGTCTCGACCCGGATCTTGATGGAGCCGGTGGGCTTGTTCTCATCGAGATCCTTGAAGCAGAAATACGGCGTCCCAGACTGTTCGATGATGCCCTCGATCACGCCATAGATGGGCGCGTCGTGGCCGCATTTAAAACTCGACATTTCGAGCGCCACCAGGTTCGGATGCCGCGCCGTAAACTTCGCCGCCCAGACTTTGTGGTTCGTGCTGCAGGAATATGAATTCTTCCACGCGTC
Source organism: uncultured Acidobacteriaceae bacterium (assembly GCA_963696275.1). Classification (GTDB taxonomy): domain Bacteria; phylum Acidobacteriota; class Terriglobia; order Terriglobales; family Acidobacteriaceae; genus Acidiflorens. The sequence continues at coordinate 82,439 of CAVOJQ010000007.1, forward strand.
TCCGATATCCAGGGGATGACTGATCACGCCATCGCGCACCTCTTCGCCAAAGAGCCGTTCCAGCAGGTCCTCATCGAGCGGCAATGTGTTCTGCGAAAAAATGGGATAGCCCAGCTTCTGAAATTCTTCCAGTATCTCGTGATTCAATCCCGGATCGTGGTGGTACGGTCGGCCCAGCATCACGATGCCGATCCGGTCCTCGCGCTCTAGTTGATCCATCACCTTACGGGCGCGCCCGCGAATGTTCGTTTCATAGTCAGACAGCGCTTGATAACCGACTTCTACCGCGCGGTCATTTTCTTCCTGCGACAGCCCGAGAATAGGCTGCCACGCCTGCAGCATCTGGTGCGCGAAAAGCTTGCGCTCGGCAAAGTTCAACACCGGATCGATGTACTTCACGTTATGTTCGGCAAAAACGTCGTTCTCTTTCGTGAACGCCGCCTTCACCGTTTCAGGCGTTGCCGTCACCGTTGGACAGGCGTTCGCCGCCACGATTTTGACCAGCGGAGACGTCAACACGTCGTACATCGGGAAGAAGATCACATTCAGCGCCTTCTTGCGATGCTTCTCCTGAATCAGGTTGTAAACGTGCGAAATGCCAATCTTCGCCGGGAAACATGGGTCAATCGCCCCCCGGCTGGCGCCCGCCCGATACAAATCGGAACTGGTGTAGTCAGAGTAAATAATGTTCTCCGGCTGCACCCCGAGGCTTTCGAGATACCCGTTAAACAGCGGCGCGTAAGTATAGATATTCAACACCCGCGGAATGCCGACGCGCAGCTTTTTGCGATTCTCCATGAGCGGAATCCGCTCCTTGGCAGCCTTGTTCCAGAATTTCGCCGCCGGGATCGCATCCGCTACGCTCTTGGCATTCACCGGCCGGAAGACCTCACGGGCGGCGAAGTCGACGAAGTTCGGATACTTATCCTTAATTTCATCGATGCCGGCTTTGATGTCTTTCATGTCATTGACATCTTCCACTAGTCCCTTTTCGCAGGTGGCTATGATCAACCGCTGCTCGCCGTGCATCAATGGAACCTTGGTGACCTTTTGAATCGGAATGATCGCCAAGTCATCCTTCGGAGCGGTTCGAATATCGATGAACGTTCGCAGGCAATTGTTCTTGCAGAAATTGCAGCGCGTAGCTTCGTTGCGCGTGGTGCGGTATTCGATCTTTCGCACCGCATCCAGCCCGACGAACGTCGTCTGCTGGCCCCTGCGCCACAGCCGTACAGACTCAACCGCGGCGCCGATCGCCCCCGATTCGCCGCAGAATTCATGTACGATGATCTCCGGCTTCTTCCCCGCCGCGCGAAAACTGTTGTGGATGAAATCGACCTCGGCCTTGACCACCGCCATGTTGTTCTGCGTCCCCCCCTGCAGAACGAAGCGCGTGCCCAGCGCTGCCAGATTCGGAATGCTGGCCACGTATAAAAACACATTCTTGGGAAGGACCGCCGCCAGACCGGCAAGAATCTCCTCCGCCCGCCAACCCTGCCGCTGGAAATTCACGATGTCCGATTGCATGAACACAGCGCACCCGTAGCCGAACACCGGCATCGACCGAGCCGAGAACGCCAGATCGGCATACTGCTCCACCCCCAGTCCAAACCCCTCGGCGGTTGATTGCAGAAAGTAGCCATTTCCCGCCGAACACTGCGTATTGAGTTTGAAGTCCTTCACCCGCCCGTTGTGCAGGATGATGATCTTGATATCTTGTCCACCGACATCAACGATCACATGCGGATCTTCGTAAAACTTCAGCGCCGATTCCGTGTGCGCCACCGTCTCCACCAGAGCCACATCGGCGTGTAAGACTTCTTTCAAAATATCTTTTGCGTAGCCCGTGGTTGCCACCCCTAGCACTTCCAGCTTCGCTTTCTGAGCTTCGACCTGGCCCCGCAGATTTTCGAACATTTCAATCGTGTCCTGAATCGGATTGCCGTTCGAAAGCTGATACGCCTTGCACAGAATGTCGCCGTTCTCGTCCAGCAGCACGGCCTTGGTAGAAGTCGAACCTCCGTCAATGCCGATGAATCCGCCGACCACCTGATCGGCGCGGAATGTGGCAGGGACGAACTTCTTGCGACGGTAGGATACTTTGAAGTCGTCGAGATCCTTCTCGCCGGTGGTCAGTCCCTTGGCCCCGGACTTGGCTTTTTCTTCCTGACGTCCAAAGTCAATGTAGTGCACCAGTTGCTCGTATCCTTGGTAGCAACCGACGCAATCTTCCTCGCTCTTGCCAAATTCGATCGCGCCCAGGGCCGCAAAATACTGTGCGTTCTGCGGAACTTTAATCAGATCCTCCGGCTTCGCGCCAGCCGGAATCGCAACCTTGCGCTCCTGCCACATCCGCGGAATATTCGCCTGCCACGCTTCGCGCATCCCGCGAATAAAGCTGTTCGGACCGCCCAGCAGCAGCACATGCGGCCGCAGCGTGTGCCCGCGCGTCAATACGCTTAGGTTCTGCAAAACAATAGCCTCGAACAATGAAGCCATCAATTCGTCCGGCGGAGTGCCCACCTTTTGCAGTCCATTGATATCGGTTTCCGCAAACACGCCGCACTTCCCTGCCACTTTGTGCAATTTGATCCCGTGATACTTCTGCTCGCCCAGTTCGGCCGTCGGGATCTTCAGCTTGGCATTGATTTTGTCGATGACCGCACCCGTGCCGCCTGCGCACTTGTCATTCATCGATGGTATTTTCTTTTTGCGGCCAGTCTCGTCATCATCCTTGAAGACGATGATCTTTGCGTCCTGCCCTCCCAGTTCGATCACCGAATAAACTTCCGGATGCAGCTTCTCGACCGCGAGTGAAACCGCCGTGACTTCCTGCACGAATTTGGCGCCAATCTGATCGGCGATCGATCCCCCGCCCGAACCCGTCATGAACATGCGCGTGTTGCGGCGATTGATCCCCACCTCACTTTCCATGCGCCGCAAAAACTCAAGCGACTTCTCCGGTTGCTTGGTCTCATGACGCTGGTAATCCTGCCAGAGAACCTTGTCGCTTGCCGCGTCAACCACGACGGCCTTGACTGTGGTCGAGCCCACGTCGAGTCCCACCATGAACTGGGTATGGTGATCGTGCGGCTTTTGGGCGGGCGCTGCAGCAATCTGCAAGAGCGGCGGCTTCGGCGCGTGTCCTAAATGGTCGTGCATAGGTTCTCCCATCAACTTCGGGCTCCGGCTCCATAAGTCAGGTCTCAGGTAGCAGGTTTCAGCAAATAACAATTGCCGATTTTCCTGCTAGGTGAAACCCGAAACCTTGCCTCTCACGCTGCGTTAGACAATGCTGCTCCCTGAACCAGCGAGCGTTTCCATATTCGCGTGCTCTTATCCATGCGATCGCTGACGTGCAGAATAAATTGCGCGCCGGTTCCCGCAATTCCCTCAACGTGAGGTACGTGGTAAAAAGGCCGCCGCAATTCCGGGTGATTGGCGACATAATCCCGAATTGCATCCAGACTTTTCCCAGTACTCGTCAAACACTGCTCGAACTCAGTCTTCGCTTTCATCTTGGCCTCGCCCAGGGCCATCTGCACGCGGCTGTGCGCGTTAACCTCGCCTTCGCCCGAAGTTTCAATCGGCAAAAAGATCATGTCTTTGAATTTGTTGATCACCGCCGATTGCACTCCGTCCGATTGCGAAGAGGGCATGCAGCCAAACGGTTTCAGTGCCAGCACCATGTGGCAAAGCTTGTGGACGGTGTAATAAACGTTCTTTCCCACTTCGAGGTGCCCTTCGCCGCCCCGCGCAAACTGGTTGTAGAAAGGATGCGCCATTTCCGCCAACTCGGTCTGCGGCACGAGATGATGTGTTATCCCGCCCATGTTCTTGATCGTGCGGTGATAGAAAAACTGCCAGGCCTTCTCGCCAAAGCCGATACCCCACAGCTTCTTGCGCAGTCCGAAATAGTTGGCCATCCGCTTCTTCAGCTCATACCACTCCGGATTACGGTGCGGACGATTCACCGGCCACTTCGCAGTCGCGTGCGCCTTGGCCTGATACATCAGATATGCGACCCAGGTAGCGATCGGCTCCACCACGACCTGAGCGCCCTCACGCTCCAGAAAATCGAACATGTGGAAATTGCCGTCGCCCTCGGTGATCTGCGCCCAGAACTCACCCGTGATCTTCACCACTGGCTTCACCTTGGTGCGATCAACCTCGATGCGATCCATACGGTCGCGCGCCGTCTGCAGAGCCTCAAGATAATCCTTGCCCCACATGTGCTCGTGCATCTTGCCAAAAACATTGGCCGTATTACGCAGCACTTTATTGCCTTTGAACTTGGGCTTGGCCCAATTCGGCGACCGCTGTTCGATCTCGAAAGAGTCGCGATTCCTGAGATCGTCGCAGAGCCCATCCACCATCTCCCGGAACACGCGATCGGTTTCGCCCTTATTCACCTCAAACGGCCGGATCTGGTAGATCAGGTCGTTGATCACATCGCCAAGATGCATCGCGTTCAGCATGCCTAAGCCAAAGTCGATCGTGAACTTCAATCCGGGCTCTCCCGAGGCGGCCTTAATGCCGTCGCTATCCTTAAAGAGCAGCACCCGGAAGCCATCGAAACCGGCATTCTTCAGGGCAAAGCGATACTCGGCCTCGTACATGCCGAAGCGGCAAGGGCCGCACGATCCCGCAGTGAAAAATACGTAATTGTCGAGAATATCCTTGCGCGGGACACCCTCCTTTTCGAGAAACTGCAAGTACTGCACCAGATTTCCCACCGTAAAATATGTCGGATTACACTGCCCGTTGTTGCCATACTCCTTGCCCAGCTGAAACGCTGGAACATCCGGCACCGGCAGCTTCTCACAGCGGTATCCGCAACCCTGGAACACGGCGCGGATCAGATCCTCGTGCTTCCAGGTGAATCCTCCGAACAGAATGGTGACCCGATTCCGCTCCTCCGCGGTGAAAGCACGCTCCACCGGCCGGTGGAAGTGATCGGGGCGGTCGAGTCCCGCGATCTTCCGCAGCCTCATGCGCTCGGCTTCGAGGCGCTGCTTGATTTCCTGATCGTTCTCGATTTGCACAAGATTCGTCGCCATCATCTTCCTCCGGCATAAGTAGTGTATAGAGATTGGGGCGTAACAGGGCAGTAGCCGAACGGCCACCCGCGGAGCAATACAACATTTGTCAGTGCGACTTTTACCGATGAATTAAAACGAGCAGCAGCAATCCAAGCATCTATCGAGCGAGCGCTCGACGCCGTTCGAACACGTTTGAAGCCCATCAGAACTCCTTACTACTCACGTACAAGGAGGTTTGATGTTTACACCAGCGAGAATCGTTCAGGGACGAGTCCCGGGGCGCCGTACGAAGAAAAATTCACTACGAACCGAAATACCCCACTTCAGAAGACCCCGTTGGAACTCAAGATCAATTCGCCCAACACCAACTCACCCAAGCGATGGGGCGGACGTTGCAAACCAGCCATCGTAACCAGCCATCGAATCGACCTAGCATCGTTGTAGCAAAAACCAAGGTCAAGTTTCAAGCTGGAAGCCCCAAAAAACTTATTCTCACTTCTTCGGCACAAACTTGGAAAACGGGCAACCATGGTTTTTTCTTCAGATGCAAAACAAAACCAATCGGCCACAGAAAATGTGAACCGTTTCCAACCCGGCTCCAACTTTCCCAACCGTAAAGGATTCGGCAGGCCGCTCCACGTAATCGCCAAGGGTGGCCATGACCCGGGTACGCACCAGCGAATAAAGGTAGAATCGCCATCCTCTTAAATGGCTAACTTAACCAATTACTGCAACCCATCATATTGATGAGTTTCCACCCGCTACAATCTCTTTATGCGATTCCCGCTCGCCCTCGCTTCCCTCGCCCTGGCTAGTTTCTTCGGCGCAACCGCTCTCATCGCGCAAAATACCCCGACGCCAGCTCCCGCATCTCAGCCAAAACCAGTCACTGTTCCCGTCACGCTCGACCAGGGCCGGATCGTAATCGATGTAGACGTCCCGCTACCCAGCGGCTCAATCGAGCGCGTTCGCGGCTGGGTTGACAGTGCCAACCCCGATCTTTACATGAGTCAGCGCCTCGCCGGTCTGCTCGGGCTCGCTCTCCACTGCGACGGTCAAAGCTGCGCGGGCACGCCTGCGGCGGCCAGCCTCCCCCTGCAAATTGTTATCGGAGGACTGAAAGTTATCCTGCCTGCAACGTCGGAAGTACGAATCCCCGCAGGCAAGCCAGCTCTCGCGCCAGGCATGAGCGCCGAAATCAACATCCCATCTTCCATCTTGCGCAACTATGCGGTGCTCATCAATTTTCCCGATCGCGAATTCACCCTCGGCCCGCCCGGCAGCCTCAAGTTCAACGGCGACAAGAGCAAGATGCTCGTCAACCCCAGCAACGGCCTGATTCAGATTCCCAGCAAGATTGACAACAAGAATTGCGATCTCGGGCTGGGCGTGGGCTCGTCCGTCAACTTTCTCTCCGAACTACTGTTCGACAAATTGGCGAACGCCCACCCCGCGTGGCCGCAGCTTACTGGAGCCGTCGGGCCCTTCAACACCGGGGAACGAAACGATGAACCTGCGTGGAAGCTGATGCGCGTCGACCGCATACAATTCGGTCCCCTCTTCCTCACCGATGTGGCTGTCGCTCGCTTGCCCGAAAATCCAACCCTCCCCTTCGTAGCCTTCGCCAGCACTCCCACCGTCGGCATCCTCGCGTCGGAGGCCCTCATGAATTACCGCATCGGTCTCGACTACGCCCATTCCATCATTTATTTCGACATCGGCCGCACCGCGAAGTTCCCCGGCTTCGATGTGCCCGGCCTCATCCTTCGTGCCGAAGATGACAACACTTTCACCATCCTCGGTGTCGCCGATTTTGAGGGCAAACCCTCAGTTCCTGATGTTCAAGCCGGCGACCATCTGGTCGCCGTTGGTGACAGCTCCATCGCTAACTTCACTATGGGACAAGTCTGGGCCTTGCTCGAAGGCTCTCCCCGCCAGGAACGCCGGTTGACGATTGAACGGGCCGCTAAGCAGTTCTCCATCGTCGCCCGGGCCCAGCACTTCCTGGACGAACCACATATTAGCGATCCCCTGGGAAACGGCGCTAAGAATGACGAAACCAGACCCAAGCCGACAAAGAACTAGCTGGCAGGTGAGGAATTGCGACATTGCGATAGCCTGCTTGGCACTCTGCTAAAATACTTAAAATCAAGGTGGTGGGAGAGTACATGCGAAAGAGCCTAATGCTGGCTGGAATCGTTCTGACCGTGACGGTAGCGTCCGTCTCCTCTGCATCGTCGCGCCAACCGAATGGCAATGATGCCGAATTAAAGGGCGCTTTCCGGCTGCCCGCAAAGAACGGTTGGACCTTCGTGCACCTCGAAGGCTCGCCGCACCAGATCGGCTTTCAGAACGGCTATCTGTTGGAGCCCGAAATTGAAGACACGCTGAAGGTCTTCACCCTCGAAACCACCCACGACGCTAAAAAAGATTGGCAGTTCTTCCGCGATGCGGCTCAGAACATGATGTGGCCTCACATCGAAGCCGAGTACCGCGAAGAACTCCAGGGCATTGCCGACGGCGTCAATGCGCACGGCTTGAGCTCGGGAACGAAAATCGACCTGTGGGATGTCGTCGCCATGAATGCCGCCATGGAATGGAGCTACTACGACAAGGAATACAACCGTATCCGCGGTATCAAGTCGGCTTCACTGGCGACTCCCGAACATTGCAGCGCCTTCGTCGCCACCGGCAGCTATACGAAAGATGGCAAGATTGTCATTGCCCACAATAACTGGTCGAACTATCTCGATGGCGAGCGCTGGACCATCATCTTCGATATCGTCCCCACCAGCGGCAAGCGCATGCTCATGGATGGTCTTCCCGGCGTCATTCACAGCGCCGATGACTTCGTTGAGAACTCGGCCGGAATCGTCATCACGGAAACCACCATCGGCCACTTCTCCGGATACGACCCCAATGGAATTCCAGAATTTGTTCGCGCGCGCAAAGCCGCGCAGTATTCAACTTCACTCGATGATTTTGCCCGCATCATGAAGGACGGCAATAACGGAGGCTACGCCAACACCTGGCTCATCGCCGACGTCGGAAGAAATGAAATCGGCGAACTGGAACTGGGATTGAAGAACGTCACCTTGAAGCGCAAGAACGATGGCTATTTTGTAGGCTCGAATTTTCCCATCAACCAAAATCTTATCCGCCAGGAAACCGACTTCGATCCGCATGATATGAGCAGCAGCGCCAACGCACGGCACGCCCGTTGGGAGCAACTCATGGCCGAAAACAAAGGCAAAATTGATATTGAGGCTGCCGAACGGTTTCTTGCCGACCATTACGACACCTATGACAAGAAAGTAGAGGCGGACGAACGCACTCTAGATGGCCACATCGATCTTTCACCTCGCGGTTCCCAGCCTTGGCAGCCACCTTTCGGCATGGCGGGAGCGGTTCAGAACAAGGCTACCGACGCCACTCTGGCTGCCGAAATGAGTTTCGCCGCCGCTGCCGGACACGCCTGCGGCATGAATTTCAAAGCCGCCGCGCATATGAACGAGCACCCCGAACAAAATTGGCAGAAGGACCTCCAGCGCGACATGAACGCCTATCCCTGGACGACGTTCACGGTGGCAAAATAACCCGTACTCAAGGAATACCGGATGCTTGCGCTTGAGTGGAAAATGGGGGCTTGCCACCACTCTTGCCCATTGGAATAGGTCAGTAGACATATCGGTGGCCTCGCCGCAGCAACGGCTTCTCGAGGTACTTCCAGGACAGCATTGCGAGCATCAGAGTTGCGGCGATGCCCAGCATGCTGCCGGGTAGCCAGGCTCGGTCTGGGGAATAGCGGAACTCCAGCAAACGTCTCCCTGCGTTCACCAAAGGGAAATGGAGCAGGTAGCTGCAATAAGCTAGCGTTCCCAAGCCCATGAGAGTTGGATTGCGAAACAATCGGCCCGCGGGGGCAGAAACCGCAATCAAGAGGCATCCAGCGTAGAACAAGCCCAGCGCGGAGTAACCAATCGAGGTCATGGGAGCGGAAAACTGTCCGCATCCGCGATAGGTCATGAGCGCAATCCCGGTAAACAGCAGCGCTGTCCCGAAGTAAAGCTCCTTTCGCTTTTTCAGCAGCAGGTTCCAGGCACGTTCATTCCGAACCAGCACGGCGCATAACACACCCAGGCAGAGGTCGTCCGCCCGGCACGGCATCAAAACGTAGCAGGCATAATCACCGTGTGTAAAAGTGTGGCGCACCAGGATTCTCAACAAGGGTGCCCCCAGCACAACCGCGGCGAGCATGTACAACAGCGGTGTTGGGCGAATTTTGCGGATCACGCAGGGGATCGTCAGGTAAAACTGCTCCTCGACCGCCAAGGACCACGTGACAGCCATCGCGATTGCGCCGTACCAGCCCTGGTGAGCCATCCAGAAATTCTGCGTCAGCGTCACATACGACCACCAGGGAATCGTAAGCGGCGAAACCGCCCCGAAGACGCCCGGAAGCACCGGAGAGAGCAGGTGACGCATTAGAAAAAATAAAGTAATCGCAAGATAGAGAGGCAATATCCGATAGGCACGACGGATATAGAAAGTCTGAAAATAGCGGGGAGACTCTCTGGCATCCAGAAGAATTCCGCCGATCAGAAATCCGGAAAGGACAAAGAAGAGATCGACCCCGCTCCAGGTCAGTTGTCCGGCGGCCAGGATCTTGGCTAAGAATCTGGAGTTAGTTGGCATGCCAAATAGTGAATGGCGTAACAACACCAGCAAGATGGCGATACCACGAAGTCCGTCCAGTGCGGGAATGCGGACAGACCAGTTGGGAACGGGCGCCAACCTGGGGCAAGTCGCGATGCCAGCCAGTTCACGCGCACCTCGCCGGGGATTGTCCTCGACCAGCGGACGCTCGGTCATCATTTTCCGGCGGCGGATTGCAAATTGCGCGGTTCGGTTGCCTCGTCCTCAGTTTGCGCCGTCACAACCATCGGGACCTCGCCCCCAGCCATTCGCGAATAAAGGTTCAAGTCCGACTCCACCATGTCGCGCACCAGTTCGCTGAACTTGGTCTGTGCCGACCATCCCAGGCGCTTCCGAGCCTTGGTTGTATCTCCAAGCAGAACATCCACTTCCGCCGGACGCAGAAAGCGAGGGTCGAGCACCAGATAGCGGTACGGGTCAAGACCCAGCATGCCGAAGGCGCATTCCAGAAATTCGCGCACGGAGTGCGTCTCGCCAGTGGCGATGACGTAGTCGTCGGGCTCATCCTGCTGCAGCATCAACCACATGGCTTCCACATATTCGCGCGCATGTCCCCAGTCGCGCTTCGCTTCGGGATTGCCCATTCGGATCTCGGTGGCCAAACCGAGTTTGATCTGCGCCGCCAGAGATGAAATTTTTCGCGTGACAAATTCCATGCCGCGCCGTGGCGACTCGTGGTTGTACAACATCCCGCACGAGGCATGCAGTCCGTAGGCCTCGCGATAGTTCCGGGTGAGATGGTAACCGGCAACTTTCGAAATACCATAAGCCGATCGCGGACGAAATGCGGTGAACTCGTTTTGCGGAGCCGGCGCCGACCCGAACATTTCGCTCGATCCGGCGAAATAGATTCTCGCCTTGGGCACTACGTCGCGACACGTCGATAGCAGGTAATGAGTGCCGTTGACGTTGACTTCGAAAGTCGAGAACTCGTCTTCAAACGAATAGCTCACATAACTTTGCGCCGCCAGGTGATACACCTCGTCGGGTTGCACCGCCGCCACCACCTTCATCAGGCTGGGATAGCTCTCGAGCGATGCGGCGTGCAGGTGAAGCCGGGGCACAAGATGCTGGATTCGCGACAACCGGTGCTGAGGATCCTCGATCGCCACCCGGCGCACCACACCGTGTACTTCGTAGCCTTTGTCCAGGAGAAGTTCCGATAAGTAACTGCCATCCTGTCCTGATATTCCGGTAATCAGCGCTCGCTTCTCGTTGGCCACGTTGGGTCTCGTTATTCCAAGAATATGTTCCGAAAATATAAATCCGAAAAATGATTCGCAGTGGGATGAAAGCCCACAGTTTTGGATTCAGCTGCTGCGCTGATTACTCCAGCACCCAGGCTTGACACGTGGTCGCAATGAGGAATTGCGAATATGCGCGACGCCAGAACCCACGCTAGTTTAGCATGCTCCTCGACTGCCCACGCGTAAAACCGGCGAATCCTACCCACCTGCCGCCGAGTCAGCAGGATGATTCCGTGAATACGCTCAACCAACTGGGCCCGTCGATCATACGCTGCCCCTTGGCTGCTTACGCCGGGACCCAGGTTGACCCGATGTGGACTTTTTTAGCTTGGCCTCAAGCTCCGCGACCCGTTTACGCAGCGCATCGATTTCTGGCTCCTCCTCGGCTCGCGGTTGCAAGGGCGACGCCGCGCCCAGGAACTTCTTCATCACATCCACCGGCGACAGCATCGCGGACTGCACTTCACCGAGCCGCGTCTTCACCGCCTCCTGCATCTGCTGGTGTGTTTCGAAGGCGGATTTCAAATACCACATGACGAATTCCTGCCGCACCTCGTCGGAGGCCACGATCAGTTGCCGCAGCAATTCCAGCGGCAAGCCCGTCGGCTTTCCCTTCGCATCCTCGGTTATGATCTGCGTCAGCGTAACCCGCGTCAGATCCTTACCCGTTTTCGCGTCCACGATCTGGACATCTTTGCCTTCGCGCACGAACCTTGCAATATCGTCCAGATTCACGTACTCGCTGTGCGTGGAATCGTACAACCGGCGATTTTCATATTTCTTGATCAGAATCGGAGACGGCTTCATTTTGCCCCTCCCATGCTGCTATGCACATAGGACAAATACATATTGACACAACTATCCCAGAATCGTATAGTTCAGTTGATGCTGCATTGCAGCAATTCTGGGAGGTAACATATGCCAACCGCAGTAACGCACGAATCTTATCTTGGAGAGTCCTCTTTTGTGAATCTTCTTTCGGGTTGGGCACAGCAGGGAGTGCAGAGCTTGTTTGCCACGCAACGGATCCTTTGGGATCTGGCGGTGCGGCAGAATGCGAGCTTGATGACCTCTGTCCGGCAACAACTGTCCGATCCGGAGAATTCCCCAACCGCCATCCTCAGCGAAATCACCGCCGAGGGTGTAGCCAACTTCATTGAAGGGCAGAAAGTTCTGTTGGAACTGGGAAAAAACCAGAATGCAATTCTGCTCACCGCTGTCAAGGAACATGCTGGCGAGTGCCCTGCCGGGCACGCTTCCGTCGACACCCTGCGGCGCAGCGTCGAGACTTTTATCGACATGCAGCAGGAGTTCCTGAAGATCGCCGGCAAGCAAACTCACACCTGGATCGCAGCCGCCAAGGCCGGAAAACCCTATGACACCGAGCACCTGGTCGAAACTGCCCGCGAAGCCATGGACCACTTTGTCAAAACCCAGAAGCACTTCATCGACGTGATCGCCGAGGAGACAGGCAAGGTCACCAAGCCCCTCCCCGAAAGTGTCAGGAAAGCCAAGAAGTCTGAACTGTCGCAGATCGCACGAGAAGCCACTGAGTCGCTGATCGACGCTCAAAAGAAACTGGTCGATGTAGCCGGACGCCAGATCAACGCAGAAGTAAAAAGCGCCAGTAAGGCTGTCGAACTGCTGCGTCCCTTACCTTTCCCGCCGTTGGCCGAACTAACGCGCGAGGGAGTGAAAAGCTATGTCGATGCTCAAAAAGCGCTGGTGGACGTCGTTGTAAAGCCGAAGAGTCAGCACAAAGCCGCCCCCACAGTCGAACATCGCGCCCAGCGGACCCCCAAAAAGGCCGCCGCAGCAGCCGCCTAACCTTGGTTCAAGTCGAAGCATTGAGAACTCCGCCAATGTGCCTGCCATTACCCCTCGGGCACATTGGCTTTTTTTCCGTCACCGGGCTCTGTGCCGCCTGTGCCAGCAGCGAATCAGTGTTTTGTTGAATCTCCACCGATTCCAACTCCTCCTGACCCCGGCGCGTGGTCAATCTCACAACCCGGTGTGATCGACGCTATCGACCACCCGGACGCGGGATGATGTAGTGAATCTGTTATCTTCGATCGGAAGGCGCAAGGAGACTGTATGGACTTACGCGAGTGGTCTACCTCCAACGTTGATTACGGCCGCAGGCTTCTCGACTCCGGAATCGAGGGAGCACGCTCCGGCCAGGAAGCGTTTCTCGCCGGAAAACCGATCACACCTTTCCTCAATGAGTCGGTACGAAGCGCCTTGAAGCATTCCGCTTTGGGCATCTGCATCGGCGTATTGAGCGGGTATCCCGGATACCGTGAGAAATCTGTCAAACGAGCCTTGACCTATGGCTTGTTGGGCGGTGCCATCGGCTTGTGCGCCGGACTGCTCTGGGAAAGCCGCCGTCTAACCGCGAGCATGGCTGGTAGCGCTTTGAAAAACATCGGCAAGGTGCGGGATGAGCAATGGCTGATCAAGCACCCCATCGACTACGCGTAACCGTCATGAAGGTCGAGGCGGGCCTTGCTCTATCTGGCACCGGAGAAGGTCCGTCAGCCGAAGTTCTGGAAGAAGCGTTCCTACAACGTGATTTTCGTCACCCGCTCATGGAAGGATGGTTGCCGCACTTCACGCTGGCTGTTTCATCCTGATCAAATTCCAGCACTCCCTCGCAATCATCCAATCTTCCTGCGCACGGATGACAAAAACCCTGACCGTCGCATCGCGCCCGGAAATGTCGCGATCCGTGTCAGCCATTGGCTGCTCATTTCCTGCGCTGTCGAGCCGCAGGCCCAGGAACGCAAACTTGTCACACACCGCGGCCCGCACCTCGGGCGAATTCTCGCCCACTCCCGCCGTGAATACAATCGCATCCGCTCCGCCAAGCACCGCAAGCATGGCCCCGATTCCCGCCTGCAGACGATGCACATAAATGTCGAGCGCCAGTTTTGCCCGCTTCCTTGTTCCCGGTTCGCTGCCCTTCTTGCACGCGCTAAAGATTTCTCGCATATCGCCCGAAATCCCCGAGATACCGAGCAGTCCCGACTTTCGATTGAGCATCTCGTCCAGTTGCTGCCCCGAAAAATTCCTCTGCCGCATCAGATAGGTTAGAATGCCGGGATCTACCGAACCCGAGCGCGTCCCCATCATCAACCCATCGAGTGGAGTAAAGCCCATTGTCGTATCCACACTGTGCCCGCCGTAAATCGCCGCCAGAGAGCAACCATTCCCCAGGTGACAAGTAACCAGTTTCAGCGACGCAAGCTTCCTGCCCAGCATCTGCGCCGCACGCAGAGCGCAATATTCGTGATTGATCCCATGGAAGCCGTAGCGTCGAATTCCCTCCTCCCACCACTCGTAAGGGCCAGGATAGGTCGCAGCCGCTGGTGGCAGGTTGCGATGAAAACCGGTATCAAAGACCGCAATCTGTCTCACCCGCCCCAACAGCTTGGCGACCGTCTCCATCCCCTGGAGTTCTGCGCGGTTGTGCAGCGGCGCAAAGGTCGAAGCGCTTTCGATCGCCGCCTTCACATCATCCGTCACGAAGGATGGCTCTAAATATCGGGGACCTCCGTGCACCACGCGATGTCCCACCACATCGATATCGGCGGGCGAGCCGACCATCCGCGTCTCGCCGCTCCACAAACTCTCCAGCAGGCGCTCGATCGCCTCCGGGCGCGACCCCGCCGAAATCATATGCCGGCGCGAAACCCCACCAGAGTTCTTGACCGAAAATTGCGCTTCGTCTCCGGCCCACTCGATCTTGCCCTCCCAAAGACAAGCCGGCGGATCGTCGGGCAGCGTCTCTCCAATTTCGTAGAGACAGCTCTTTTGGCTGCTGGAGCCGGAGTTGAGAACGAGCACCTTCATCGTCATGAGTTACCCGGGATTAGTATGGCCAAGTCCAGTCCCGGATTTCCGGCATATCGTCCCCATGCTCGCGAATGTACTGCTTGTGCTCCACCAGTTTGTTGCGCAGGGACTGCTTGAAATGCCCGCCAACTTTTTGCAATTTCGGAACCCGATCCACCACATCCCCGGCGAGGTGGAAACGATCCAGATCGTTCAGCACCGTCATGTCAAACGGCGTGGTCGTCGTTCCCTCTTCTTTATAGCCCCGCACGTGCAGATTGTCATGATTGTGCCGCCGGTAGGTGAGTCGATGAATCAGCCAGGGATAGCCATGATAGGCGAAGATGATCGGCTTATCCACAGTGAACATCGAATCGAAATCAACATCGGAAAGACCGTGAGGATGCTCGCTCGAAGGCTGAATCGTCATCAGATCGACCACATTCACCACCCGAATCTTGATCTCAGGAAAATGCCTCCGCAAAAGATCCACTGCCGCCAGGGTTTCCAGCGTGGGAATGTCCCCCGCGCACGCCATCACCACATCCGGCTCTACTCCCTTGTCCGTGCTCGCCCACTCCCAGATTCCAATGCCGGTCGTACAGTGCTCGATCGCGGCCTCCATGTCGAGGTACTGCAATGCTGGCTGTTTGCCGGCGACGATCACATTCACATAATGTCGGCTGCGCAGGCAATGATCGCCCACCGAAAGCAAACAGTTGGCATCAGGCGGCAGATAGACGCGCACAATGTCCGACTTTTTGTTAACCACATGATCGATGAAACCAGGGTCCTGGTGCGTAAACCCATTGTGATCCTGCCGCCACACGTGCGAAGTCAATAAGTAGTTCAGCGACGCAATCGGACGCCGCCACTCGATGCCGCGCGTCACCTTCAACCACTTGGCATGCTGATTGAACATGGAATCGATAATGTGGATAAACGCCTCATAGCAGGAGAAGAATCCGTGCCGCCCGGTGAGCAGGTAACCCTCCAGCCACCCCTGGCACATGTGCTCGCTCAGCATCTCCACCACCCGGCCGCGCTGCGAAAGATGTTCATCCACCGGCAGCATCGCCTCCATCCATTCTTTATCAGTCGCCTCGAACAGTGCATCCAGGCGATTCGACGCCGTCTCGTCCGGACCAAAAACGCGGAAGTTCCTGCTGTCTTCGTTCAGCTTCATCACATCGCGCAAAAATTCACCGAGCACCCTCGTCGCTTCCGCATTCTCCGTGCCCGGCTTCGAAACCTTCACCGCATATTCGCGAAAGTCAGGCATCACCAGGTCGCGCAATAACAAGCCGCCATTGGCATGCGGATTCGCTCCCATTCTGCGATCGCCCTTCGGAGCCAGTTCCGCCAGCTCCGAAACAAATTTGCCGCTCTCATCAAACAATTCTTCCGCACGATAGCTTTTCATCCAGTCTTCGAGAATCTTGATGTGCTCGGGTTTCGACTGCAAATCGGCCACCGGAACCTGGTGCGCACGCCACGTTCCCTCAATCTGCTTGCCATCGACGAACTTCGGCCCCGTCCACCCCTTCGGGCTGCGCAGAACAATCATCGGCCAGACTGGCATAGCTAAGCCCCGCACCCTCGAATCTCCGCCCTTACCATTTTTTTTCAGACGCGGCGTATCCTGGCGAGCCTCCTCCTGAATCGCCCGGATTTCCTTCACCACCGTGTCCAAAGTTCCAGCCATCAGCTGATGCATCGCCTCAGGCTCGTCTCCCTCCACAAAATACGGCTTCCAGCCATATCCGGTAATGAGACTCGTAAGCTCCTGATCGTCCATCCGCGCCAGCACCGTCGGATTCGCGATCTTGTATCCATTCAAGTGGAGAATCGGCAACACCGCGCCATCGAGCGCCGGATTCAAGAACTTATTCACATGCCAACTAGTAGCCAGGGGGCCGGTCTCCGCCTCGCCGTCACCCACCACGCAACACGCCAGCAGATCAGGATTGTCAAACACCGCGCCACAAGCGTGCATGATCGAGTATCCCAGCTCCCCACCTTCATGAATCGACCCCGGAGTCTCCGGCGCGACGTGACTGGGAATCCCTCCCGGAAAGGAAAACTGCTTGAACAACCGCTGCAACCCCTCTTCATTCTGTGTAATATTCGGATAGAACTCGCTGTACGAGCCCTCGAGATACGTGTTCGCAACCATCCCCGGGCCGCCGTGTCCCGGCCCGGCCAGGTAAATAACATTCAGGTCGTACTTCTTAATCAGCCGATTGAAATGGACATAGATAAAATTCAGCCCCGGCGTCGTCCCAAAGTGTCCCAGCAGCCGCGGCTTGATGTGTTCGATCTTCAGCGGTTCACGTAGAAGCGGATTCGCATAAAGATAAATCTGCCCCACCGAAAGATAGTTGGCGGCACGCCAGTAAGCATGGATCTTACGCAGTTCATCGGAAACGAGGGGCTGCGTGGAGAGAACGTCCGGCGAAGCATTCACTGCGGCTGGGGGAGTCATTGCAATCCTACCTTTCGACCTGCACGTCTCCCTATCTTAATTTCCAGGGTTCTCCACCGCCAATCCCCAAGGGGCCGTAGTTCTCTTTTAACATTCAATTCACAATTCTCGGCTTGGCCCCCCTCCCCAGCCGCCAGAACTTCGAACCCGGAAGCCTTCACACCCTTATGTATCAAATGTCACCGTCACCTGTATGCCCGATCACTGTTTTTCCCCGCTGAAGGCCTACTCTGGCCTGTTCATGATGCTGACTCCCAAACCGTCCTTCCCGCGGAATCAGCCCAAACTGTTGCATTTATCCTCAAAACGAAAGGCAGTCAAGGACCCCCGCCATGTATGCACGCATTGTTGAATTTGCCCCCCGCGCCGAAAAAAAAGAAGAAGTCATAAACGTTGTCCGTAAGGATGTCTTGCCGATCCTCAAAAGACAGCCCGGATTCCTCGAGTTCCTGCCGTTCATGCCGGAAAGTACTACCGACCAGGTGATCGCGGTTACTCTTTGGACGGAGAAGCATGACGCTGAGCGCTATCAGCGTGAGGTCTATCCCAAGGTCGAAGGCATTCTCAAGCCTTATCTCGCCACCCCCGTCACCTTGAAGCACTACAATGTCGAAACCACGCTTTGCCAGCACTTTGCGGAAGCGCTGTGGTCTGAAATTTAGCCCGTCCAACTGTCCCGTTAATACCCCACGGAACAGCCCCGCTGTTCCGTTTTCTTTTTTCTTCTGTGACCTACGTCACACAGCGCTGTACCGCCTGTCATCGCTGCAAAGTCCTGCCACACCTGACACTATATTCAAAGGTCGTGCGCACTACGGGAGGTCGTCATGATGATGCTCTATCGCCTCGTTCGGTTAATCGAGACCCATTCCCAGGCCCTGGCCAGCTGCCTTCTCGACAAAGTCCAGAATTCCGAGCTGACGCCATCCTTCAAAAAAAACGTTCCTCCCGACGAGCTGAAAGAACGGGTCTATGAGATTTACCATCATCTCGGCGAATGGCTCATGGCCAAGGACGAGTTCCAACTCCAACAACGCTATCTGCAGATTGGCTCGGATCGAGCCAAACAGCGCGTCCCGGTCAGCCAGGTAATTTGGGTTATCGTACTGACCAAAGAGAACTTATGGGATTTCATCAAGAAAGAATCGGTCCTGGAGCGTCCCGTCGAAGTCTTCGGCGAACTGGAGATGTTGCAGTTGCTGGAGCAGTTCTTTGATCGCGCCATTTACTACTCCACCGTGGGTTACGAATTAGAGATCGCCAACCAAACCCTCAAGGAAACCGCCGCACCCTCCGAAAGAAAATAGGGGACACCATGTCGTGGGAAAGAGAGTACGAAAGAAAGCTGCAATTACCCGATGATGCCCTGCGCTGCGTCGAGTCGGGAATGCGCGTCTATATCCAGCCCGGATGCGCCGAGCCCGAGACGCTCGTAGAAGCCCTGGTACGGCGCGGGCCTGCGGTTCACGATGTTGAAATCGTCCACATGTTGACCATGGGATGCGCCCCCTACGTCGCTCCCGAGATGGAAGGTCACTTCCGCCACAACGCCGTTTTCATCGGCCCCAATGTCCGCGAAGCCATCAACGACGGCCGGGCCGACTATACCCCAATCTATCTCAGCGAGATCGAAGAGCTGTTCGAGACAGGCGCCATGCCCATCGATATCGCGCTCATCGAGGTATCTCCGCCCGATTCGCACGGCTTCTGCAGTTTTGGCATCGGCGTGGACACCACTCTCACCGCCGCCAAATGTGCGCGCTGGGTGGTGGCCCAGGTTAACGATTTCATGCCCCGAACCTATGGCGATAGCTTCATCCACGTCAATGACATCGATTCGGTCGTCGCTTCGTCCCGCCCCCTTTGCGCCGCCAAGAGGCCGGAAATCACTGATTTGCACGTCTCCATCGCCCGCAATGTCGCCGGGTTGATCGAGGATGGCGCGGTGCTCCAGATCGGCATCGGCGCCATTCCCGACGCCGTGCTCCCCTTCCTCATGGATCGCAAAGACCTCGGCGTACACAGCGAACTGGTCTCCGATGGAGCCGTTCCGCTCATCGCGGCCGGCGTCATCACCGGCGCCCGCAAGAACTACAAGCCTCGTAAGATCATCCTTGGCTTTGCCTTGGGATCGAAAGACCTCTTCGAATTCGTCGACAATAATCCCATTTTTGAATTTCATCCCACCTGTTACACCAACGATCCTGTGCTGATCGCCCGCAATGACAACATGATCGCCATCAATTCTGCCTTGCAGATCGACTTGACCGGCCAGGTCTGCTCCGACTCGGTCGGTACTCAGTTCTACAGCGGAATCGGCGGCCAAGTTGACTTTCTTCGCGGGGCATCACGCTCCCGGGGCGGTAAGCCCATTATCGCCATATCCTCGACCGCCAAAAGCGGCAGAATTTCACGCATCGTCCCCATGCTCAGCCCCGGAGCGGGAGTGGTCACCTCCCGCGGTCTGGTCCGCTACGTTGTAACCGAGTATGGCGTGGCTTACCTCCACGGCAAGACCATCCGGCAGCGCGCCCAGGCTCTCATCGAAATCGCCCATCCAAAGTTTCGCGAGGAACTTTACGAATACTGCGAAAAAACGAAATGGCTGTATCGTCCCGAAGCGGCACTGCAACTCTAGATTGGAAAGGTTTCTGCCAGGTAATTTTATGGAAAGCTCCATCATTCTTAATAGAAAAGATAAGCGAGAGTGTATTTGCGCCAGACTTCAGCAACTAGGTTACGCCCGAGAAAAACATATAAGGCTCTACGGACAAGACTTCGATCTGGTCTCCAATCCCGTTCCAGAGGGTGATGGATTTGTAGTCGAAGGCGTGGCCCGGCCATCCGGCAACCTGAAACGAATGCGGATTCCGTTGTCACTGATCTATACGCTGAAAAAACAACTCGCCGCCGAAGACATGGGAGAACATTCGATACCGCTTACGGATCAGGTCAGGAGTTAATCATCTTTTCCAGCGCGGCGCGATTGCGGATGGTCAGGGTGGCGCCCTTCAGTTGCAAAAGCTGTTTCTTCTTGAACTGAGAAAACAACCGGCTCACCGTTTCGCGTGTCGTTCCGATGATTTCAGCGATTTCCTCGTGGGTGAGGGTCAGTTTCACCTGCAGCGGCTCGCCATTGTGCGTATCCCGGCACCACCCCAGCAGTAGCTTGGCGAATCTTTCCGAAGGCGAGTTGCTGAGTCCCAGCGTCCGAATGCCCTCATAAGCAGTGTAATAATTCCGGCTCAGTTGCTCCGCTACCCGCACTGCCACCTGTCCGTACTCGCGCATAAAGGCCAGCAAAGCATCACGGGTAATAAAGTTAGCCTGGCCGGGCTCGATCATCTCCGCCGTGACTTCATAGGGCCGATTCGAAATCGCCGCGCTCAATCCCAGAACGTCCCCCGCATCCGAGATCTTCGTAATCACCGTCTTGCCCTGGGCCGAGGTCGTCGAAAGCTTCGCTTTGCCCGTACACAGCACGAACACTCCACGAGGTTGCTGCCCTTCGATGAACAACATCGCTGATTTTGGGTAGATGGCGGTCGACCGGATCTCGCTTAATTTCTGCAACGCCGCAGGCGGCAGATTGCAAAACAGATGCTCTTCCCGCATCGGGCAGGTGAGGCAGTTGTCGAGGATGTTCAGCCCGTAAGGAGCCCGCATTCGTAAAGCTATCCGCCCGGAATTGTATCACCGATCAGTCCCGTGACTAGAATCACCCTGGATCGTGACCCGACGCATGGCCACTAGAGTCCGCCGGGAGCAAGATTTATCTGCTAGGAAGAATGGAAGCCGTGCTGGAGGTCCCCATGAGCACCGCAACCGAACTCAAACCGCCGGAGGTTCAGAAACCAGTTTATCAGCGGGAACTGCCGAAATCGCCACCCGCGGCGCGCTCCATGCAAGCGCAGCCGCTCTTCAACCACATTCTGTTGGAGACGGATGAGGTGCAGCGTCACCGCCGCACCCTGTCCGCTGTCTTGTCATTCGTCGTTCAATGTTTCGTCCTGGGAATTCTAGTCCTCGTGCCCCTCATGTTTATCGATCCTCTGCCGCAGCAGCAGCTCCTTGCATTCCTGATGGCACCGCCCCCTCCGCCACCCCCGCCACCCCCTGCCAGTTCCGAAGCCGCCGCCAGAGTCGTCAAGCGAATCGAAAGCGACATCCTGAATGGCCGATTACGCTCGCCTGCCAGCATCCCGAAAAATGTGCAAATGATCCGAGAAGATGAAACACCGCCAGACTTAGCTGCGGCGGCGGGAGTTCCCGGTGGAGTGCCCGGCGGAATTCCAGGTGGTCAAATCGGCGGAGTACTGGGCGGAATTCTCAGCTCCACGCCCGGTGCTGCGGCCGTTCCAAAATTCGCAATCCCCGTGCCGCCCAAACGCATTCGCGTGTCGCAGGGTGTAACCGAAGGCCGCTTGATTCAGAAGATCGACCCCAAGTATCCGCCACTGGCCCTGGCCGCCCGCATCCAGGGTCAGGTCCTGCTCAGCGCCATCATCGACAAGCAGGGCCTGATCCAGAACCTGGTGCTGGTCAGCGGACATCCCATGCTGGTTCCCGCGGCAATCGATGCTGTTCAGCGCTGGCGTTATCGCCCATTCTTGCTCAACGGCGAACCCGTTGAAGTGGAAACTACCATTACAGTGAATTTCGAACTTAACCAATGAGGTCGCGATGTCTCCGTTACTGGAAACCCTGGAATACGAAGAGAGTGATAACGCCATGGAAAACCAACACCGGTTTCGCGTAGTTGCGTGGTGGGCTGCGGGCCAAACCGGCATCGCTCAGTCCAATTCCGCGCTGCCTGCCATTCACTTTTCTTCACCGCCAGCCTTCGGCGGCTTGAACGCTCGGTGGACACCCGAGGACCTTCTCCTCTGCTCCCTTGCCAGTTGCTATACCACCACGTTTGGCGCAATTGCGGAATCTTCAAAATTTCCCTATACCGACCTTCAAGTCGAGGTCGAAGGCGCCATCAGTAAGACTGACCCCGGCTACAACTTCGGCGCCATAGTGATTCGCGCCAAGCTGATCATTCCAACGGAGCAAAAAGCGGACCCGGCTCTGGCCCTCAAACTCCTGCAGAAGGCCAAGGAACTTTGCCTGATATCCCGCGCCCTTTCCGTCGAGCAGCGCTTTGAACTGCGCGTGCAGTTGGGCGAATCACGCGCCTCGCTCGCCCAGTCTTCACCGCTTTCCAACCCAGTCTCCAATAAGGAGAATCGCCCATAAAATACCGCCCGGTGCTTACCCTGCGTTGCTGATTCGCATGGCAGCACCCGTCCATTTACGCCGATACCCAGCACCAAGAGGCTCGGCAACCTTATTTCTGGCTCCTCGGTCCTGTGGTTACTGGATCTGATGAGCTGGATACTGCTCACTCATTATTTTGCCGATAGTCTATCCTCTAGCTAGCGGATCTCGACGCGCTAAAATCGAGATATGAGGAAATTCTCATGAGTTCGACCGAGACCGGCGTCGTGCGACAACCGCCGAATGAAGAGACCCCGACACCGCAACCAAGCTTCGGCTTGGATCCTATGTTCACTCCCTCTTCGGTAGCCGTTATCGGCGCAACCAGTCGTCCCGGCACCGTGGGCCGATCCATTCTGGAAAACTTGCTGCACGGAAAGTTCAAAGGAAAAGTGTTCGCAGTGAACACTAAGCATCCCGAGGTGCTCGGCCTCAAGACCTACGCTAGCATTCGCGACATCCCTAGGCACGTAGACTTGGCCATAGTCACCACTCCGGCTGCAACCGTGCCACAAATTATTGGCGAGTGTGTAGACGCGGGCGTCCGCTCGGCCATCGTGATTTCCGCCGGATTCAGAGAACGGGGCGCGCCAGGCGTCGCTCTCGAACGGCAAATCGAGGAACAACTGAGTCGTGGCTCCATGCGCTTAATCGGCCCAAATTGTCTCGGTATCATGAATTCGGCGGTAGGTTTGAATGCCACTTTCGTCAAAGATGCGCCGAAGGCGGGCAACGTCGCCTTCTTGAGTCAAAGTGGAGCGCTCCTCGTCGCCATCCTCGACTGGAGCGCCCGCGAACAAGTCGGATTCAGCGCCGTCGTTTCCGCCGGCTCCATGCTCGATGTTGACTGGGGCGACTTGATCTACTACTTCGGCGACGACCCCCACACCAAGAGCATTTTGATTTACATGGAATCCGTCGGAGACGCCCGGTCATTCCTGTCGGCAGCGCGTGAAGTAGCCCTCACCAAGCCGATTATCGTCATCAAAGCCGGCCGCTCGGAAGCCGCTTCGCGTGCGGCCGCCTCCCACACCGGCGCCCTTACCGGCAGCGACGAAGTTCTCGATGCAGCCTTCCGCCGCTCCGGAGTTTTGCGCGTGCACAGTATCGCCGATCTTTTCTATATGGCCGAGGTCCTCAGCCGACAGCCGCGCCCGAACGGTCCACGCCTGACCATCCTGACCAATGCCGGCGGACCCGCCGTCCTGGCTACCGATTCGCTCGTCGCCCACTGCGGAGAACTCGCCGACCTCGCCCCCGAGAGCCTCCAGCGCCTGAACGAGTTCCTCCCTGCCCATTGGAGTCATGGCAATCCCATCGATGTGCTCGCCGATACCGATTCCGACCGCTTTGCCCGCGCCCTCGAAATTGCCGCCAAAGATCCCAACAGCGACGGCCTCCTCGTCATTCTTGTCCCCCAAGCCATGGCTGATCCCACTCAGGTGGCAGAGAGAATGAAGCCCTACGCCAAAGGATTGGGCAAGCCCATACTCGCCAGTTGGATGGGAGGCGCCAGCGCCGCCGCCGGTGAGGCTATCTTGAATGCCGCCGGCATTCCGACTTTCTCTTATCCCGATACAGCCGCGCGCGCTTTCGCTTACATGTGGCGCTACACCTATAACCTGCGCGGGCTTTACGAAACTCCCACCCTGGCCGATCAGTTGGATCTGGATAACGCTGCCCGCGAAAAGGTGGCACAAATCATAGAAAAGGCCCGCAGCCAGGGCCGCGTCCTCCTGAACGAGTTGGAATCCAAGCAATTGTTGTCGCTCTATGGGATCCCCACCGTGGAAACCCGCGTTGCCGCGAGCGAAGATGAAGCCTGCTCCACCGCCGCGCAGATTGGCTTTCCGGTGGTGCTGAAGGTCTTCTCCGAAACCATCACGCATAAAACAGATGTCGGCGGTGTCAAGCTGAACCTGATCGATGAAGCCGCCGTCCGCTCCGCTTATCGTGCCATCCAGTCGTCGGTCGCGGAGAAGGCCGGCGCTAACCAGTTCTCCGGCGTCACCGTGCAGCCCATGGTCAAGTTAGACGGCTACGAACTCATTCTCGGTAGCAGCATTGATCCCCAATTTGGACCCGTGATCCTGTTCGGCTCCGGTGGACAGCTGGTCGAAGTCTATGCCGACCGCGCCCTCGCTCTTCCCCCGCTCAATACCACCCTCGCGCAAAGAATGATGGAGCAGACCCGAATCTTTGCCGCGCTGAAGGGAGTTCGCGGGCGCAAACCCATCGATTTGGCGGCGCTCGAGAGCCTCTTAGTCCGCTTCAGTCAGCTCGTGATCGAGCAGCCCTGGATTGCGGAAATTGACATCAATCCCCTGCTCGCATCACCCCAGCAGTTGCTGGCGCTCGATGCCAGAATCGTGCTGCACCCTCCATCCGTAACTTTCGACCAACTGCCCAAGCCCGCCATTCGTCCTTATCCGCGGCGCTATATTTCCACTTGGACCATGCAGGACGGAAGTCAGTTGACCCTCCGCCCGATTCGTCCCGAAGACGAACCGCTCATGGTCAAGTTTCACGAGACCCTCTCCGACCGCAGTGTCTACCTCCGCTACTTCTGCTCCCTCAGCCTGAGCCGGCGGGTGGCGCACGAACGCCTCCTCCGTATCTGTTTCATCGACTACGACCGTGAAATGGTGCTGGTCGCCGAGCAGAAGGATCCCCTCACCGGAGAGCCCCGCATCCTCGGTGTCGGCCGTATGAACAAGCTTCACATCGGCAACGAAGCCGAAGTTGCCGCCTTGGTTACCGATCAATATCAGCAGCAGGGTCTTGGACGCGAATTGCTTCGCCGCGTGGTCGAGATTGCCCGCGACGAGAAAGTCGCCCGAGTGTCGGCCGAAATGCTGCCTGACAATCTCTCCATGCAGGCCGTCTTCCGCCGCCTGGGCTTCACCATTCGCGCCGATGAAGATCTCACCTCGCTCCGCGCCGTGATGGACCTGTCGCAAGCCGGCGGAAGTTCGGCCTGAGGCCTGGCAACCGTCATTTCGCAGAAGCAGTCTTGCGCAGTTCCAAAACCGTTAGCAATTTTTCCACACGTTGGAACCCCGAATCGTGCCCTGTCCATGGCAGTAGCACATCCGGGGTGATTCCGTTCACTTCATTGGACCCATCGGCACGATAGCGAACACAATCGGGCATCTTCAGCTGCGCGCCCGAGTTCTTGAGGGTTGCTGGAATTCCTCCATTGGTATAGCCGCACCCCGCCCCGCCCGTCACCTCGCCAACAATGGTGGCTGCGTGATTATCCTGCAGCACGGCAGCGAAATACTCCGCCGCTGACCAGGTCCCGCGATCCACGACAACATACAGAGGCAATGCCTTTGGATTCTCGGCATAGGTGTAGCGGCTTGGATAAAACAATTCCGTTCTTGATTCAAGCAAAGCGAAACTTCCTGGCTTTGCATAATCGAGGATCCCCGATGTGAACAACAGGTTCTTGACCAGCATCGAGCATGGCAGCTTCCCCGTTTCCCATACCGCAGTTGTATCGCACGGCTGCTTGCTGTCGTTGATGGCTTCTTCGAGTTTGCTGGCAGCGGCAGCCAAAAGAAGCTGTGGACCGGCATGGTTCTTGATATCGGTTTGAACATCCCGGAGCCGGTCCTGCAGGTCTTTCGTCCAGTGCTCATGTTGGATGAACCCAATCTTCGAGTCGTGCAGTTGAACTGAACTTAAAACCCGCGGCGGCACGTCAGCCCAGTCCGATCCGCCTCCATTACTTGTGATGTCGATCAGTAGCGTCGCTGCCCCAGCCGCCCTCAGTTCTTCTGCCCTTTTCACCAGCGCTGCAGTCAGAAGGTTGGCCGTGGCCAACTGGATATGGTCTTCACATTGCTCGTCACAGGCTGCGTTCTCCGCTAGATGCGATTCACCCACCGCCTGTTCGCAAACCTCGGGATAAGAATGCTCACTGAACAGTCCAATCCGAAGAACGCCAAGGACTGCGCCGTTTCGTAATCGGAGAACGCCGCCGGGAAACAGCTTTGCCTCCGGAGCATCCACCAACGAAAACTCAGCCCGCTCAGAAAAGTCCAGTCCCGGATGGAGATGGCTTATATATCCCAGGCGTTCGCATAGGCCCCCAGGCGTACTCACCGCCGGCTTAGGTTGTGCGTCGTTCTTCGGCCATTCGATCTCCAGATGGCCATCCCCGAAGCCGGCTATAAACTTGTCCAGAATTTTGCGCGCGCCGTCTGCGTCGTCCGCTTCACGAAGCTTCCCTTCGGTTTCCCCTCTCCAGCGCGGAAGGTCCATTCGTCGTTCTTCGACCGCCCATTCCAGGTTGGCATAATGCGAAGACATCTCTGACAACACCTGATGAAAGTCCTCAACCCACGGTTTAGGATCGAACCTCGACCCTCCGTGATTGGTGCTCTGACCTGTTGCAGCACAACTCAGTACCGCCAAAGAAAAGAGAATCCCTAGTCTCACTGCGCCTCCCGGGTGGTTTCCAATCCGGCTCATTCTACTTCACAGGCCCTCAGCGACTCGACGACGAGCAAGCGGCCTTGGTCGCTGGTCTTTGGTCGATGAATCGCTAGTCGTCTGCGGTCCATAGCGCGAACCACGATTCGTCCATCGACGACCCGACCATCGACAAAGGACTGTAGATTGCCCTCGATTCCTTGCGCTTGCTCTTTTTCTTCGTGTGACCTAGATCACAACCCCGTGTGAGCCCCGTTCCCGACAATACCGTCCCGTTCCGTCATGCTAACCGTGGTCGTTCTCACAGGACGGCACGGGGTCTCAACGAAATTCAGAAGGGAATTTTCATGAAGCGTAAGTTTAAGACCATGGACGGCAACGAAGCGGTGGCCTATGTGGCCTACCGCCTCAACGAAGTCATCGCCATTTATCCCATTACCCCATCGTCAAATATGGGCGAGTGGGCCGACCAATGGTCATCGGAAGGTGTCGCCAACATCTGGGGTTCGGTTCCGCATGTGACTGAAATGCAAAGCGAGGGCGGAGCCGCCGGGGCGGTCCATGGCGCGCTCCAGACCGGAGCCCTGTCGACCACTTTCACCGCTTCCCAGGGCCTGCTGCTGATGATCCCCAACATGAATAAGATCGCCGGCGAACTGACGCCAACCGTCTTTCACGTCAGCGCACGCACCGTGGCCACGCACGCTTTATCCATCTTCGGCGACCACTCGGACGTGATGTTCTGCCGCACCACCGGATATGCCATGCTCTCGTCCAATTCCGTTCAGGAAGCCATGGATCTCGCTCTCATCGCGCACGCCGCCACGCTTGAAACTCGTATTCCCTTCCTCCATTTTTTTGACGGCTTCCGAACATCGCACGAGGTCAACAAGATCGAAGTGCTGAACGAAGAGGACATGCACGCTTTGATCAATCTTGATCGTGTCGCCGAGCATCGCCAGCGCGCGCTCTCTCCCGACCATCCGGTACTGCGCGGCACAGCGCAGAATCCCGATGTCTACTTTCAGGCGCGCGAAGCCTGCAATCCCTTCTACGACGTTTGTCCGGAAAAAGTCCAGATCGTTATGGACAAATTCTCCCAGGTCGTAGGCCGTTCCTATCACCTCTTCGATTACGTCGGTGCGCCCGATGCCGAGCGCGTGGTTGTCATGATGGGCTCCGGCGCCGAGACCGCGCACGAGACTGCCGACTTTCTCAACCAGACCGGCGAAAAGATTGGCCTCTTGAAAGTCCGCCTCTACCGCCCGTTCTCCGTCAAACATTTCATGGAAGCTCTTCCCGCTAGCGTCAAAAAGATCGCCGTCCTCGATCGCACCAAGGAAGCCGGAGCTTCCCGCGAGCCGCTCTATCTCGATGTCGTCAGCGCCATTCATGAAGGCATCCAGCTCGGCTACGGAAAACTCAAAACTGTTCCCGAAATTATCGGTGGACGCTACGGCCTCTCTTCCAAGGAATTCACTCCGGCCATGGTCAAAGCCGTTTATGACAACCTGTCCAAGCCGGCTCCGAAAGACCACTTCACCGTCGGCATCCAGGACGACGTCACCCATACCAGCCTCGACTACGATTCCAATTTCTCCATCGAGCCTGATAGCGTCGTGCGCGCCATGTTCTACGGACTGGGCGCTGATGGCACCGTCGGTGCCAATAAGAACTCGATCAAGATCATCGGCGAAAATACCGAAAACTACGGTCAGGGATATTTCGTCTACGACTCCAAAAAGTCGGGTGCAATGACCGTATCGCACCTGCGCTTTGGGCCGCAGCCCATCCGTTCCAGCTACCTGATCTCGAAAGCCAACTTTATTGCCTGCCATCAGTGGATCTTTCTCGAGCGCTACGACATGCTCAGCACCCTGGTCGATGGCGGAGTCTTCCTCCTCAACAGCCCTTTCCCTAAAGACGAAGTGTGGGACCACTTGCCGCGCGAAGTGCAAACGCAACTCATTGCTAAAAAGGCCCGCTTCTTCATCATTGACGCCTACCAGGTCGCGCGCGAAACCGGCATGGGCTCGCGCATGAATACCATTTTGCAGACCTGCTTCTTCGCCATTTCAAAAGTTCTGCCTCGCGATCAGGCGATCGAAGCCATCCGCGAATCGATCCGCTACACCTACGGCAGGAAGGGCGATGAGATCGTGCAGCAAAACCTGCGCGCCGTGGATGAAACTCTGGCTCATCTTTTCGAAGTCAGCCTTCCCGACAAAGTAACCAGCCACACCGAAATGCCGGCGGCGTTCGCTGCTGGCGCTCCCAAGTTCGAGCGCGATGTGCTCGGCGTCATTTACGCTGGCCACGGCGACGATATCCCCGTGAGCGCCTTTCCCGTCGATGGCACCTTTCCCACTGGCACCTCAAAATGGGAGAAGCGCAACATTGCGCTCGAGATCCCCGAATGGGATACCAAGACCTGCATTCAGTGCGGTAAATGCGCCTATGTTTGCCCGCACGCCGTCCTCCGCATCAAGGTCTATGACTCCACCGAACTGGCCGGTTCTCCGAAAACTTTCAAGTCTACCGAAGTAAAAGATAAAGACTGGAAGGGTCTCAACTACACCATCCAGGTTGCGCCCGAAGACTGCACCGGATGCGGCATCTGCGTCGATGTCTGCCCCGCGAAAAATAAGAGCGAGACCCGCCTCAAGGCCATCAACATGGTCGCCCAACCCCCGCTGCGCGAATCGGAACGCGAGAACTGGGATTTCTTCCTCAAGCTTCCCGAGCTTGACCGGCGCAAGATCAAAGTATCGAATATCCGCCAGCAACAGATCCAGGAGCCGCTGTTCGAGTTTTCCGGCGCCTGCTCCGGATGCGGCGAAACGCCCTATCTCAAGCTGGTTTCGCAGCTCTTCGGCGATCGTTCCATCATCGCCAATGCCACCGGTTGTTCCTCGATCTACGGCGGCAATCTGCCCACTACGCCCTGGGCCAAGAACGCCAACGGCCGCGGACCAGCCTGGTCGAACTCGCTGTTCGAAGACAATGCCGAATTTGGCCTGGGTTACAGATTGTCTATCGATAAACAGACGGAGTTCGCACGCGAGTTGCTGCTTCGCTTAGCCGGGTCGGTCGGAGACGAACTGGTTGCAGCTCTGCTGAAACAGGAACAGAAAGATGAGTCCGATATCTTTGAGCAGCGCCAGCGTGTCGATCTTCTGAAAGAAAAGCTGCATGCTCTCACTTCTCCCGAAGCGAAACAGCTCTTATCCATTGCCGACATGCTGGTCAAGAAGAGTGTCTGGATCGTTGGCGGCGACGGCTGGGCTTATGACATCGGCTACGGTGGCCTCGATCACGTGCTCGCCAGCGGACGCAACGTCAACGTACTCGTTCTCGACACCGAGGTCTACTCCAACACAGGCGGACAAGCGTCGAAAGCTACCCCCCGGGCGGCCGTCGCAAAATTCGCCGCCGGAGGCAAACCCAGTCCTAAGAAGGATCTCGGCCTCATCGCCATGAGCTACGGCAATGTGTACGTGGCCAGCGTCGCCATGGGCGCGAAAGATGAACACACCCTCAAGGCATTTCTCGAAGCCGAGGCCTACGATGGCCCCAGCCTCATCATCGCTTATTCGCATTGCATCGCGCATGGCATCGACATGACAACCGCCATGTCAGACCAGAAAGTCATGGTCGACTCCGGTCAATGGCTGCTCTACCGCTATCATCCGGAGCGCGCCAGCGCCGGCGAGAATCCTCTGCTGTTGGATTCCCGCGCCCCCAACCGTAAGGTCAAGGATTTCCTGTTGCAGCAGACCCGCTTCAAGATGCTGCAAAAGAGCAAGCCCGAAGATGCGAAGTTGCTCTGGCAACAGGCGCAGCAAGATGCCGACATTCGTTATCAACTTTACGAGTATCTCGCACAGCGCAAGCCAAAACAGGCCGCGGCTCCGCCGGAGAAATCTCAGGACCCGCTGGCTTCGCCCGAAACCATCAAGCAGCCCGTAACAACCAAAACTGACTAGGTATGGCTGAAGCATCAGCACAGGCACAGACCTACGGATTAATAACGCGATAGAGCAACACACCACTCGAGGGAAACAACATGGATCTCAGCACGAAATATCTCGGCATGCAGTTGCGCACCCCGCTGGTCGCCTCCGCTTCACCGATTACCCACGAAATCAGCGGCATCCGTAGCCTCGAAGATGCGGGCGCTTCGGCCATCGTGCTCCACTCCTTATTCGAAGAGCAACTTCATAAGGAGGCGCTCGAACTCGAACTCCATCTCAATGCCGGCACCGAGAGTTTTGCCGAATCCGTGACTTACTTCCCGCATTCCAGCGAATTCCATACCGGGCCCGAGGAATATCTCAAACTCATTCGTAGGGCCAAAGACGCGGTGGAAGTTCCCATCATCGCCAGCCTCAACGGTTCCACGCTCGGCGGTTGGACGAAGTACGCCAAGCAAGTCGAGCAAGCCGGAGCCGATGCCATCGAATGCAACATTTATTACATTCCTACCAACACTGAGATCCCCGGCTCGGAGATCGAGACCGGCTACGCTGACATCATTCGCGAAGTCAAGACTTCGGTTCAGATTCCCGTCGCTGCCAAGCTCAGTCCATTTTTCAGCAATCTCGCCAACGCAGCCAAACGGCTTGATCAGATAGGCGCCGATGGACTGGTGCTGTTCAACCGCTTCTACCAGCCCGACATCGACCTGGAAGAATTGGAAATCAAACCCCACGTCCTGCTCAGCACCCCGCAGGACTTGCGCCTGCCCCTCACCTGGATCGGCATTCTCTACGGCCACGTTCGCGCCAGCCTTGCCGCCACCAGCGGAGTTCACGATCCCGAGGATGTCATCAAACTCCTCATGGTGGGCGCTGATGTCACCATGATGTGCTCGGCTCTCCTCCGCCATGGCGTCGGCCATCTTCGTCACGTGGAGCACGGAGTCCTCGAGTGGATGGACAAGCACGAATACGAATCCGTCCACCAGATGCAAGGCAGCATGAGTCAACTCCGCTGCCCCGATCCCGGAGCCTTCGAGCGCGCCCAATATATGCGCGCCGTCAAGGGATTGCAGCACGTGATGCAGGCCACCCGCTAACGGATCGGTTCGTTGCCGCCCGGCGGAAGTATCGCAAGAAGAATATCGCAAGCAAAGTAACGCCTAGCGCTGGTCGTAGTAACCGGTGCGCGTGCGAACCGTTATCCCCGGTTTATCTACCGTAACCTGCAGCGAGTGATACTCGTCCCCTTCTTTCGCTGGCTGACTATCGAACGCGAGCACGTAATACGCGTCGGCATCGGCAACACAGCTTGCGATTGCAGCGTTCAAATCATTCGATGAATTGATGACACGCCCTCCACTCTGTATGGAGAGTACTTGCACACCCATGTCGCTCGGCTCGACCTGCGACGCCGCGGTCACCGGTTTTAAAAAGTTCTCATAATACCTGATCCGCGTTCCCCCCGAATTCCACGGAAAAAGCTGGGTAACGCTATAAAGAGTGACTCCATCCTGCCGGATTTCCGTGGACGCATTCACGATCGACCCGAACAGGCCTTCCTTGTCCGTAGAACCCAGGTGAGTGGTCAGTGGAGAGAGCAACGGCCAACCGGGACCGATCCAAAGGATCAGTTTTCTGCCCGGTTGCATTTTCTCGTGTGCCAGGACCGCGCTCAGCGTCTTCAGCGACAGGTCAATGCGTTCCGATGCTCCATAGATACCGTCTCGATACCGGGTAGGATTCCGCAGTCCAATGGCAAACTTGTCAAATGCGTCGGCCAGTGCAACTCCATCGCGCGAGGAACCATTTTGGAAGTTCGTTCCAGATTCGGTGAAGAAGATAAAAGAAAGCGGCCACTCCAGCTTGCCCCCGTTCCGAAGCAGAAACTTCTTGATTTCGTCTCGTTCGTAAGCGATCTCACGGACGCCAGTGTTGATGGCGTCGACCACCAGAACGATTTCAACTGGGGAATCGGAGGTTGACATCGCTCGACTATCGACAACATTGAAGGAAGCGACTTTCTGCGGCTGGTTGTTGTCAAGGATGGCGAAGTCCTGCCACTGAAGGCCGCGAACGGGGTGGCCAGATTTATCCGTCGCCTGCACATAAAGTTGGATTTCTCGCTTAGTGGGACCTCGTAACGAAAGCGTTGGCCCCTGTGACGATGCGGCCGGCTTTGATGGAGCGGGTGGGGGCGCGGTGTTTTGTCCCAATACGTCAGCAGGTGACAGGAGTGGAAGGATAAGAAACAACCAATAAAGACGAATCACGGCTCACCTCGCGCTCGATCACGAATGTATACCGCCCTGCAACTCAGCCGCAACAATCAGGTGCGCGACCCGCTTTTAGAGAGATAGCCAAGAGCGACTGATCTCACGACATAACCGGCCCGATTGCCCCCCCCCTGTGACAAGCCTCACAACAGCTGGTGCGTGAAGTCACAGCCCGCAGAATTAAGAAGGACTCTAATCGAGAGTGGCGGGGTAGGCGACGCAGCTTCCGAAAACGATGCGCAGATGCGGCGCCGGATTCCGCCTGAGACCGCCGGAACCAAACCAGCGGCGACGAGGTCAATCATGGCAGGCCAAGCACGCGGTAAGGTCACCGTCGATGTCGAGGAATGCAAAGGTTGCGGACTGTGCGTCGAGTCCTGTCCGCCCAGCTGTCTGGAACTTTTGCCCGAGTTGAATACTTACGGCGCTCACCCGGCGCACTATACCGGGCACGATTGCTCTGGCTGTGGAATCTGCTTCTACTGTTGCCCCGAGCCGGGTGCAATTACGGTCTACCGTCTGAAAGCCAAAGCAAAAGCGCCCGCCACGGCGCAGGGAGGCCAATATGCGCCAGCTCTGTAAAGGAAATGTCGCAGTCGTCAAGGGCGCGATCCTCGCGGGCTGCCGCGGCTATTACGGCTACCCCATTACCCCCGCCAGCGAAATCGCCGAAGCTGCCGCCCTCTACTTCCCCCAGGTCGGCGGAACATTCATTCAAGCGGAGAGCGAAGTCGCCGCCATCAACATGGTCTATGGAGCGTCGGCGGCGGGCGTTCGCGTCATGAGCGGTTCCTCCGGCCCCGGCCTCAGCCTGATGCAGGAAGGCATGTCTTACCTGGCGGGAGCCGAGTTGCCGTGCGTGATCGTCGATGTCAACCGCGGCGGCCCCGGCCTCGGCAACATCGGTCCGGAACAGAGCGACTACTTCGCCGTAGTCAAAGGCGGCGGCCACGGTAACTATCGCAACCTTGTGCTCGCCCCCGCGTCGGTGCAGGAGATGGCCGATCTCACCATGCTGGCCTTCGAACTCGCCGATAAATATCGCAATCCGGCCGTCGTCCTGACCGATGGTTTCGTCGGGCAGATGATGGAGCCGCTCGAACTCGATGATCCCGAGAAAGACAATGCGATCGTAGCCCCGGAAAAACCCTGGGCGGTCAAGGGCACGCCCGAAACCCGCGCCAACCTCGTGAGTTCGATCTATCTCGAAACCGACGAACTGGAAGCGCACGAGCGCCGGATGGAAGCGAAGTATATTCGCGCACAAGAAGCCGAGCCGCGCTGCGAACTTTCTTATACCGACGATGCCGAGATTCTGCTGGTCGGTTACGGCATCGTGTCACGTGTGCTGCTCTCCACCGTCGCGGCGCTGCGCAAACAGGGTGTCAAGGCGGGACTGTTCCGTCCTATCACCTTGTGGCCTTATCCTTCGAAGGCCCTGGTGGAAGCGGCAGCGAAAGTACAAAAAGTCCTGGTCGTCGAATTGAGCAACGGACAAATGGTAGAAGACGTCCGCCTCGCGCTGAACGGCAAAGTACCCGTCGAGTTCTACGGCCGCGTCGGCGGAAACGTTCCGTCCGTCCGCGAGTTGCAGGAGCAAGTATTAACACGCACGGCAGTAGCGGTCTGAAACCAGTTCCACCTCGATCCGGTTGCAAGAGGACAACGAAAATGGCAAACGAAAGCGTGGTCAGCCTGATGGATCCCGAACTCAACCTCGAAGCTAAATCCGATGCCAACGAAACGGCCGCCACCGTTAGCGACAACGGTTACGAACCCGTTCAGTCCCGTTCGCCCGTCTTCTACGACTTATTCGAGCGCAAGTCCGAACTGAAGAACCAGACCCACTACTGTCCCGGTTGCGGCCACGGCGTCGTCCACAAGCTGATCGCCGAAGCCTTACAAGACCTCGGCGTCCAGGATAAGACAATCTTTGTAAGTCCCGTAGGCTGCTCGGTATTTGCCTACTATTATTTTGACGTAGGCAACGTGCAGGTTGCCCATGGACGCGCGCCCGCCGCGGCCACGGCCATCAAGCGCTCCTGCCCCGACAAGATTGTCATCTCCTATCAGGGAGACGGCGACCTCGCGGCCATCGGCACCGCTGAAATCGTCCACGCTGCCAACCGCGGCGAAAAGATTACCGTCTTTTTCGTGAACAACGGAATCTACGGCATGACAGGCGGACAGCTGGCCCCCACCACCCTGGTCGGCCAAAAGAGCACCACGTCACCCTGGGGACGTCGGCCCGTGAATGAAGGCTTCCCCCTGCACATGGCCGAATTGCTCGCCACCCTGGAAGCGCCCGCTTATGTCGAGCGCGTGGCGCTTTCGGACAGCAAAAACATCATGAAAGCTCGCCGGGCTGTTCGCAAGGCGCTCGAGATCCAGCGCGATGGCGCCGGCTTTTCGTTTGTTGAAATCCTGTCGCCCTGCCCGACCATCTGGGGCAAAGACCCGGTGGAGGCGCGCCGCTGGATCGCCGAAAAGATGATTCCAATTTTCCCCCTCAACGTTTTCCGCGACCAGAGGATGGATATCCCCCTGAGCGCGAATGAACCGCCGCAACGGCCCGTGGCGGATGTTCTCGGCATCACTCCGAAAAAAAGCGCGATTGATGTTTCGTGTTCCAAGGGCTCTCATCGCTTCCATGACGTGAAAATCAAGATCGCCGGCTTCGGAGGTCAGGGCGTTCTGTTGCTCGGCCAGCTTCTCATCGAAATGGGGATGCGCGAAAAGTTGGAAGTCAGCTGGCTCCCATCCTATGGACCGGAGATGCGATCCGGCAGCGCCCACTGCCACGTATGCCTGTCGAAAACCCGCATCGGCTCGCCCCTCGTCTCGCACCCAGATGTGCTCGTTGCCATGAATGAGTTCTCGCTGCGTAAGTTCGCCCACGAAGTCCGAAGCGGCGGAATCATTCTCTACAACGGCGCCACCATTCCCGCCGACTTCAGCGCGCCCGACGTATGTGTTATCGCCATCCCCGCCGCGGAAATTGCCGACAAACTCGGTTCATCCAAGGCGGCCAACATCGTCCTGCTGGGCGCGCTGCTCGAAGAAACCGAGTGTCTCGCCTCCGGCACCGCACTCAGCGTCTTGGAAGACAAGGTCAAAAAGCTCGACCTGCTGGAAATCGACCGGCAGGCGCTCACCGCCGGCCGCCTGTTCATCGATGAACAGGCTCACATCGGAGCTGTCAGCCAGCCCGACGGCTTCGCTTAGATCGATAATTATTATTGGATTAGTCATTCCGAGCGCAGCCAGCGACCCCTGCGCTCTGATTCTTGTCATCCCGAGCAAAGCGAGCGACCCGCTTTCTATCTGTTCTCCCTGGCGGACGGATAGATACCCTCACACTGCCACGCCATCTTGATTGATCAGAGTTTGGGATGAAGAGGGGCCACAGCGCCAGGCAGAACGGGACTCGCCGCGTTACCGTCGGCGGAGATCGCAACCGAACGCCCGCGTTTCTTATGCTCCACAACCACCGCGACCGTCAGAAGGATACCAATAAGACCAAAGACTACCAACGCCAGCAGAGCCATCAGGAGGATCGGCATAGCTGCACCTCACTGCTATCTCAGATTCTCGCTCCGGGCTAGCACAGAAGCTGTGATTAAAGTCACTTACTCGGGTGACAAATCACTCTTCGCACCGTGCCGCTTGACGGGTTTTCACCAGAAAAGGTCACGATTCTGGGTGACCCGGGTCACTGCGGGTGTTCCTTCCGTGAGTCGAAACTCACAATAGCAGCGATGAATGCTGAGTTTTATTACTTTTGTTCTTAAACAGAGTAAAGGTGATCACTTTCGCAACCATACGCTCCACTGCGGAGAAGACACCAATTTTGTTATGCTGCAAAATTTTACAAGGAGAAAAAACGAAATTATGAAGACGACGAAGCTGGTGATGTTGGTAATGGTAATTGCGGTCACCATGTTCATCCTGATCCCCAATCTATCCTGGGCTGAAGACGGAGCCGCTCTCTATAAAGCAAAGTGCGCCGCCTGCCATGGCGCGGATGCCGCTGGCAAGCCCGCGATGAAAGCTCCCAGCCTTATTTCGGACGAGGTAAAGAAGATGTCGGATGCCGAACTGGCCGCTGCCATTACCGGCACAGCCAAGCACCCCGCTCCGGTAAAGGGCCTGTCTGCTGACGACGCGAAAGCCGTCGTGACCTACATCCGCACTCTGCAAAAGTAACTGTAAGCGCTAAGTACGCTGGCAGTAGTTACTGGCTGTCCCACTTCGCATACCCGCCGCGTCACTGAGTCGCAGGCGGCAAAGGCAAAGGTGGTAAAACGAAATGAAGTTATCTGGCTTTATCGGCACGGATCGGAATCCCGGTCGATCTCTAACGAGCTGGCTATCTTCCCCCCTATTCGTTATTACCCAGGGAGCATGCCCCCGGGGTCCGGATGCTCAATTTTCCGGACCCGGTTCTTTCTCTACAGTCGGACTCATAACAAGCTTATATAACGTTCCCAAGTCCGTTCCGTTATCACGCACTCTTATTTCGTACATTCCATCGGAATCGAAGTCCTGCTTGGGAGCAACGAAAGGTACTTCCTATGAGCAAGGCCATTCTTTACGACGCAACGATGTGCATCGGTTGCAAGCAATGTGAAGGCGCCTGTGCCGAGCAGAACCACTTGCCCTACGATGACAAGGTAGCCGCTGAATCGGAACAATCAGCCCACAAGTTCACCGTCGTTCTCACCCAGGACGACAAGTTCATGCGCCGCCTCTGCATGCACTGCGAGAAGCCCGCGTGCGCATCCGTTTGCCCCGTCGGAGCTTTACATAAGACCAAAGAAGGTCCG
Source organism: uncultured Acidobacteriaceae bacterium (assembly GCA_963696275.1). Lineage (GTDB taxonomy): Bacteria > Acidobacteriota > Terriglobia > Terriglobales > Acidobacteriaceae > Acidiflorens. Next base: position 120,544 of record CAVOJQ010000007.1, read on the forward strand.
GTCGTCTACGACGTCTGGAAATGTATCGGCTGCCGCTATTGCATGGTAGCCTGCGTCTTTCGTCAGCCCAAGTACGAATGGCAATCGCTCAATCCGCGCATTCGCAAGTGCATCATGTGCCCGGATCGGGTGGTAGCCGGGAAGCAAACGGCTTGCGCCGAAATCTGCCCCACCGGCGCCACCAAGTTCGGAGATCGCGACCAACTGATTCAAGAAGCCCAGGATCGCATCCAAAAGAACCCATCCACCTACGTTCCCTATGTCTACGGCATTAACGAAGTCGGCGGCACCTCGGTCTTTCTTATTGCCGGCGTAAAGGTTCAGGACTACGGCTATCCCTCCCTGGCCAAGATTGGCGACACGCCGATGCCCGAATACACAGGCCGCGTCATGGAGCGAATTCCCGACTTTATCCCAGTCTGGACCTTGGCCCTCGGCGGCATTTACTGGATCTCGCATCGCCGCGACGAAGTCGCCGCCGCCGAAGCCGCCGCCCAAGCCGAAGAAGAAAAGCAGAACGGGAGTGGAAAATGAAGATCAAATTGACCTTTTGGAGAGTTGTATTCATCGTCATCATGGCGCTCGGCCTGTACTCGTCTTATGTCCGCTACTTCCGTGGTCTGGGCGCCGTGTCCAACATGTCCGACCAGTTCCCCTGGGGCCTCTGGATCGGCTTCGACTGCCTGTGCGGCGTGATGCTGGCGGCCGGCGGATTCTGTATGGTTGGCGCTGTTTATCTCTTCAACGTTGAGCGCCTCCACAGTGTCGTTCGCCCGGCAGTCTTGACCGCCTTCCTCGGCTACCTGCTTTTCATTGTCGGACTCTTGTTCGACCTCGGCCGTCCCTGGTACATCTGGCACCAACTCATCTACATGAATCCGCACTCCGTCATGTTCGAGGTCGGCATGTGCGTCATGACCTACACCACCGTCCTCTTTTTCGAATTCCTCCCCAATGTTTTCGAGGCTCTCCACTGGCCGGCTCCCATCAGGTGGATCAAGAAGATCTACCCCATCCTCATTGTCGCCGGTATCTTGCTCTCTACCTTGCATCAGAGCTCTCTCGGATCGCTCTATCTGATCATGCCGAGCAAGCTGCATCCGTTCTGGTATTCGCCCGCGCTGCCCTTCTTCTTCTTCGCTTCGGCGGTTGCGGTTGGCTTGGCGATGACCATCTTCGAATCCACCCAGAGCGCCAAGGCCTTCGGACGTCACCTTGAACTTCCCGTGCTCGTCACCCTCGGCGGCGCTTTGCTGGTCGCTCTCTGGGTCAACTTGCTGCTTCGCTTCGAGGATTTCTTCCATCGCGGTCTGCTCAAACAAATCCTCAAACCCAGTTACGAAGCATATTTCCTCTGGCTCGAACTGGCATTGACCTTCGCAATTCCCATCATCATTCTCAGCTTCAAGAAGGCCAGGCTGTCCCCTCAGTGGTTGTATCTGGCCTCCATCTCGTGTGTCCTGGGCTTCATCACCAACCGCCTCAATATCGCTTTGATCGGCTTTGAAACCTACGTCGGACATCACTACGTTCCCAAGTGGACGGAGTTCTCCATAACCTTGATGATCATCGCCCTCGGCTTCGCCGGGTTCGGTGTGGCGGCGAAATACCTGCCGATTTTCCCCGAGACCGAACATGCAGTGCAGCCGCGTCGGCGCAGCGCAGCGCCAACCGGACGCGCCATTGCCACACCCGTGCTGGGCCATGCCGGAGACTAATCCAATTCGCCGTAGTGCTGGATCGAAAAGGTTGACTCATAGTATTAGCGCGAAGTTGATCGGGTATTTGTTGGCGGTCATGGTCGCTATCTTCGCTCTGCTCGGATACTTGAATATCCGGCTGCATCGCCAGGATCTGGAAGCCGCGACCCTGGCGAGCGCCGAGCGCGTCAGCGATGTCATCGCCCGCAGTACCACCTATTACATGCTGCGCAATGATCGTGAGGGCCTCTATCACGCCATCCGCACCACCGCCGACGAGCCCGGAATGGTCAAAGTCCGCATCTTTGACCAGGACGGTCGGATCGGCTACTCCACCGATCAAGCCGAAGTCAACCACGTCCTCGATAAGAACGCCGAGGCCTGCTATGGGTGCCACAATCAATCCCAGCCGCTGGCACGCCTCGATCGTCCCGACCGCTTTCGGATCTATCGCGGTGACGGCGGGCAGCGTGTCTTGGGAATTATCACCCCCATCGAAAATCAACCCGCTTGCTCCAACGCCGATTGCCATGCCCATCCTGCAAGCCAGCAGGTTCTGGGCGTTCTTGATACCGATCTCTCCCTGGCCAAGGCCGATGCACAACTCGCCGTCAGCAGCGACCTGATGCTCTATTACACCGGCGCGGCCTTGCTCGCGGTTGCGGTCTTGAGTTTTCTCTTCGTGTGGCATGTCGTGGGAGATCCGATCAAGGCCCTCAAGCATGGCACCGAACATCTTTCCCAGGGAGAACTTGGCTACCAGATCGACGTGCGATCGCAGGACGAGGTCGGCGATCTGGCGCGCTCCTTCAATGGCATGAGCCTGCAGTTGAGCGCCGCGCATGAAGAAATCATGACCTTCACCCGGACGCTCGAAGATCGCGTCGAAGAGAAGACGACGGAGCTGAAGCGCGCTCACGAGCACGTGCTGCACGTCGAAAAGATGGCCTCCCTCGGCAAAATGGCAGCCGTTGTCGCTCACGAGGTAAACAATCCGCTCTCCGGCATTCTTACCTATGCCAAACTGCTGCGGAAGTGGGTTGGAACGGGTCAGGCCGAGCATGAAAAGCGCGAGGAGGCCATGCAGTGTCTCGAACTGATTGCCGCGGAAAGCCGCCGTTGCGGCGACCTGATCAAGAACCTGCTGTCTCTCTCGCGCACTGCTCCCATGAATGTGCAACCGGCCGACCTGAATGCCGTCATCGATCGTTGTCTGCTGCTCGTCCGTCATCAACTGGACCTGCACGGAATTGAATTGCAGCTCGACCTCGCCGGCGATCTTCCCCTCGTGCCCTGCGATCCCTCGCAGATTGAACAGATCCTGATTGCCCTGATCATGAATGCCATCGATGCCATGCCCAGCGGAGGCACTCTCTGGCTCGAGAATCGGTTGACCAACAACGAAACAGAGATCGAGATCAAGATACGCGACGACGGAACCGGCATCGCTCCCGACGTTCTGCCGCACATCTTTGAACCTTTTCTGACCACTAAGGAAAGTGGCGGCGTCGGCCTGGGATTGGCGATTGCTCGCGGCATCGTGGAGCGGCATAAAGGACGCATTACTGTCGATTCGCAATTGGGCGCGGGCACGACCTTCACCATAATCCTGCCCAACCTGGCCGTGGACGCTCCTCTGGCCGCCGCGGGCCCAGCTAACGCCGCAATGAAGGTGAGGTAAAAAAATGAATGCACGGGGAAGACTGCTGGTTGTGGATGACGAACTGAGCGTGCGCGACTCGCTCGACAAATGGTTCCGCGAAGAGGGCTACGAAGTCGGCACTGCCGAGAACGCCGCTGATGCCCTCACCCGTCTCGCGGAGCATCCCTGGGACGCCGCTTTGATCGATATCAAGATGCACGGAACCGATGGCATCGAGTTGCAGCGCCGCATCCATGAGATCGATCCCGAACTGATCGTGATCATGATGACCGGTTATGCCTCGGTCGAGACCGCCGTCGCCGCGCTCAAGAATGGCGCCTATGACTACGTCACCAAACCGCTCGACCCCGACGAGATCGCGCACCTCATTAAGAAAGCGCTCGAGCACAAACGCACCGCGCGAGAGAATGTGCTGCTCCGCCAGACCGTCGCCGAAATCGCCCGGCCCGAAGACATCGTCGGTCAGAGCGCGCCGATGCGCAAGGTATTCGAAGCCATCGAGACAGTCGGACCGACCGACGCGACCGTGCTCGTCACCGGTGAGAGTGGCACCGGAAAGGAACTGGTGGCGCGCGCCATCCATCACGCCAGTCCCCGCCGGTTCCATCCCCTGGTCGCGATTCACTGCGGAGCCTTGACGGAAACTCTTCTGGAGAGCGAACTCTTCGGGCACGAAAAAGGCGCCTTCACCGGCGCGCAGTATCGCAAAAAAGGCAAATTCGAAATTGCCGAAGGCGGAACCGTTTTCCTCGACGAGATTGGCGACATCAGTCTCCGCACGCAGACCGACCTGCTGCGCGTGCTGCAGGAGCGCGAGATTACCAGGGTTGGCGGCAACCAGACGATCAAAGTCGACTTCCGCTGCATCGCCGCCACCAACAAGGATCTGGAAAAACTGATCGAGGAGGGTAAGTTCCGTCCCGACCTCTTCTACCGGCTGAATGTTTTTCGCATTGAACTTCCGCCGTTGCGCGAGCGTCGTGACGATATTCCCGTTCTCGTCGACCACTTCATTCGCAAGTTCTCCATGCAGATGAACAAACGCGTCAGCCGTGTTTCACCCGCGGCCATGAATCTCTTGCAGCAGCAGTCCTGGCTGGGCAATATCCGCGAACTCGAAAACGCCGTCGAGCGCGCCATGGTGGTTGGCCAGGAACCCGAACTGCAAGAGCGCGACTTCATCTTCAAAACTGCCGTTTCCAACGGTTCCAGTAAGACCCTCGAGGATATGGAGCGCGTTCACATCCTGAAAGTCCTCGAAGAGTGTGGAGGCAATCAGAGTCACGCCGCCGACATACTCGACATCGACCGGGTCACGCTTTACCACAAGCTTAAAAAATATGGCTGGAGCCGGACTCCAGTCGAAACGCGCTGAAGTCGAGTTCCCGATTCTCAGTTCCCAGTCTTCGAACTGACTGAGAACCGCGAATTGGCAACTGAGTACCGCATCTCATGAAACTGCTGCAACTGCTGCCGATCGGGAACGTGGATGACGGACTGCTCAGGCACCTCCGCTCCGGCATGGCGGAAACTTTCCACGTCTCCTGCAAGGTGCTTCCGGTTCGCTTGGATCCCGAGTTCGCTTACCACGGAGAGCGGCAGCAGTATCATTCCTCCGAAATTTTGCATCGCATGCAGAGTCTTCTCACTACCGATACCTGGCGAATCCTCGGAGTCGCCGCCGTCGATCTCTATATCCCGATTCTTACCTTCGTCTTCGGCGAAGCGCAAATGGGAGGCCCCTGCGCCCTCGTTTCCGCCCATCGCCTGCGCCAGGAGTTCTATGGACTTCCTCCCGACCCCGAACTGTATCAGCAGCGCGTGATCAAGGAATCCGTCCACGAAGTCGGCCACACCCTGAGCCTCACGCACTGCCAGGACTACAGCTGCGCCATGGCCCCATCCCATGCCGTGGAGTGGATCGACCTCAAAGAAGGAACTCTGTGCGCTTCCTGCCGCGCCGCCACAACCCCGATTCCGCCCGTCGCGTCGGGCCGATGGTTCTGAGAAGTAAGTGGCTCGGTTTGAATCCGTCTCGACAGGGCGCGGCTTCAGCCGTGCCGTAAGTGGCGCAAAACCAGAGCGGCTTTAAGCCGCTGAGGGTATGTTTCTGTGTCGTGGGGTACCCCCCCCTACTCCTCGCAGTATATTAGGATCATGGAGTTAGCGAAAACACGTCCCCAAGGTCTATGATTCTAAAGAGGTTATCTTACACAGTCTTGATAACAATGGAGTTAAAGACGCCGCTCCACAGATTCTCACGCATAACAAACGACTTACTCGGACTAAGTCTCTTAAAGTCTTGATTGCAGATGACTCAGCTTAATGGACCCGATGTTACTGCGAGTTATCGACTTACTATGATTATAACTCCGGTTGTCAACTGGTTTCGTGGGTTGGGTAGTGGATTAGATTTGATTAGTAAGTCACAAAGGCATTTTTAACAGGGGAAGTTACGGAGCGGCTGAAAGCCGCGTCCTTTTCAAGACCGGGAGAGTGATTCCAAGTTATCGCAGCGCTGCAAGCGTTGCCACCAAAGAAGCGCTCGATGAACGCCGAAAATTTATTCCGGCGCGTATTGCATCTGCAGCTTTTCGTCGCTCGGGCTCGAGACTGCGGTTAGGGCGTTGATACCGTAGTCCAGACCCTTGTCGAACGCTTTCAGATTCAGGTCACGGAAGTTGGGTGGAACCGAATCGGCGACTGCCTTGCGCACGGCGTCGGGCTCCAGCAGATTTGTCACAGCGGTGAAGAAGCCGACCATGACCGAATTCAGCACCATCCGCTTGCCCAGTTCTTCGGCGATGCGGGTAGCCGGGATGCTGTAGACCCGGAGTTCTTTCTTGATATCCGCGACGCGCACCAGATCCTGCTCGACGATGAGGATGCCACCGTCTTTTACATCGTTGCCGAATTTAACGTAGGCTTCCTGCGACATGATGACGCTGATATCGGGCGTGGCGACATAGGGATACAGCACCGGCGTCGGGGAGATCACGAGTTGCGCGCTGCAGGCGCCGCCGCGAGCTTCCGGGCCGAAGTTCTGCGTCATGGTGGCGAATCCACCCTGATAAATCGAGGCTGCCTTGCCAAGCACGATAGCGGAGAGGATGACGCCCTGTCCGCCGAAGCCTGCTACACGAATCTCCGTTAGCTGCATACCATCTCCGTTTGTTCCACAAATCTTTCGCCGAGCGATTCGTGGTATTGGGCTTTCATCATGGTTTGGTAGTCGGGGCGTTCGATGTCGACGAACTTGCCGACGATGATCTCTCCGGTCATGGTCATACCCACTTCGCTGGTGGGCGCGCCGTGCCGGATCTTGCTCTTCTCTTTGTAATACTTCATGGCATCGAGAGCGTCGCCCATCTTGTTACGGCGCTGATACAGCGTTGGGCAGGGCGAGATGACTTCGATGAACGAGAAACCCTTCTTGTTGAAGGCCTCGCTGATGGCTTTCGACAGTTGCCGGACGTGGAAGGTGGTCCAGCGGGCAACGTAAACCGCTCCCGCGGCTTCGACCAAATGCGGCAGATTGAAGGAGGCTTCGAAGACGCCATAGGGATTGGTCGACGTGGTCGACTGGTTGGGCGTCGTCGGCGCGGTCTGACCGCCTGTCATGGCGTAGATCAGGTTGTTCACGCAGATGACCTTGAGGTCGATGTTGCGGCGCGCGGCGTGGATCAAATGGTTGCCTCCGATAGCCGAGAGGTCGCCATCGCCGGAATAGACGACGACGTTCAGCTTCGGATTAGCCAGCTTCAGGCCGGTGGCGAAGGGAATGGCGCGTCCGTGCGTGGTGTGGAACGAATCGAGCTTCACATAGCCCGCGACGCGTCCGGTACAGCCAATGCCAGAGACCAGAGCCAGCGCTCCGAGGTCGATCTTCGAGTCGATCAGAGCGCGAGCGAAAGAGTTGACCGTCGTGCCGATGCCGCATCCCGGGCACCAGATGTGTGGCACGCGCTCGCTGCGCAGGAACTGCTCGACCGGGTTGACGATCGAGGGAACCTCGAGATTCACCAGATCGGTAGAGAAATCATCGTTGCAGTTGTCGCTCATCGGGCAGCCTCCACAATCGCTTTCAGAATCTCTTCGGGGTTATGAACTCCGCCACCGGCGTGCGGCACGGCAATGGTTTTTGCCTGTCCGTGGGCCGCGCGCTCCACCTCGCGCACCATCTGGCCAAGATTGAGTTCGGGAACGACGAAGGCTTTGATCTTCGCCGCCAGGTCGTTGATCTTCTTGTCGGGGAACGGCCAGGCAGTGATCAATCGCAGCTTGCCTACTTTCAGACCGTGGGCGCGAGCCGCCTCGATGGCGCGCTGCGCCACGCGCGAGGTGATTCCGTAGGAGACGACCACGACATCGGCATCGTCGAGATTCTCTTCCTCGGTCATGGTGATGCGATCGACGGCGTTAACAATCTTGTCTCGCAGGCGGCGTACGAGCTTGTCCTGAATCGGGAGCGTCATATTGGGATAGCCGCGCTCGTCGTGGGTTAATCCGGTGACGTGGAAGTTATAGCCCTCGCCGGCATGCGCCATCTCGGGAACGAGGTCGCCGTTGGTGCCGTAGGGGAGATAATCTTCGACCGACTTGTGGGTATGTCGCCGCGGCACGACTTCGATCTCATCGGCGGGAGGAATGACGACCTTTTCGCTCATGTGGCCAACGCATTCGTCCATCATGAACATGACGGGAACGCGATATTCTTCGGCCAGATTGAAGGCTTTGATGGTGAGGTCGAAGCACTCCTGCGGAGAATTGGGGCAAAGGGCAATGATCTCGTAATCGCCATGCGACCCCCACTTTGCCTGCATCATGTCGGCTTGGGCGGGGAGCGTGGGCAGTCCGGTGGAGGGGCCACCGCGCTGCACGTCGACGAAAACGCAGGGCGTTTCGGTCATGGCGGCATAGCCGATGTGCTCCATCATGAGGGAGAAGCCGGGGCCAGAAGTGACCGTAAAGGCCTTGGCTCCTGCCCATACCATGCCTTGCAGGGTAATGGAGGCGGCGAGTTCATCTTCCATTTGGATGAAGACTCCGCCAACGGTCGGAACCCGCGAGGCGAAACGTTCTACCACTTCGGTGGAGGGAGTGATGGGGTATCCGGCGGCGCATCTGCTGCCAGCAGCCAGCGCGCCTTCGCAGCAGGCGTGGTCGCCGTCCATGAAATGTATGCCGGTGAGGACACCGCGAGGATCAGCCTTTTGATGACCAGCCTTCATTTTGTACCTTCCTTGGCAGTAGCTGCATCGACCTTGGCCGTTTCTACCTTTTTGGGCGTATCGGTCTTGCTGGCGCAGATCGCGAAATCGGGGCAATACATTCCGCACAAGTCGCAGCCGCTGCACTTTTCGGGATGGACGACGTGGGGTGGATGGTAGCCCTTGGAATTAAAAGCGGATGAGAGCGCGAGCACGTGGGAAGGACAGAATTCAACGCAGAAACCACAGGCTTTGCAGCGCTCAACGACGATGGAAACACGTCCCTTTGGCATGGGATGTTCACGCTCCCGGTGATTGAACTCACCACAAGTTACGAGTGTGATTATGCAAGATTGCGGGTACGGCTGGTTGTGACAGACATCACCGATCTACGTGAGGGCACGCACATGGCCGAAGAATGCGGGGTGGGAGCGGGGATGTTACCTCCGCGTAGACTGCACAGTCGATTGTGCCCTTGATCACAGCAATCGGAGAGGCAACGGATTGAGAATAAAGCTGGTTGATGATACCGGCTGTCGAAAAGAAGGGGTGCTGCCATGTTTGAAGCCGAAGTTGAAATGGAACGACGATCATCGTTCTTGCCGCTGTTACTGATGCTGTGCCTGGTAGCGGCGATTGTAGGTTTGGCGGGCTACATCGTACTGCAGGCGCACGGACACGGAGCCGTCACGGCGCAGGAAGCGAGCACCATCGTGGCCGCGGCGGTGCAGGGACCGGGTTCCGCGACTATCCACTTCCGCACGGGAGTGTTGAAGTCGAGCGCCGATGAAAAGCCAGGAGATCCAAACTACCGATTGCTGGAAAAAGCCGGCCTGATCAAGCTGGGAAAGACGGAACGAGGCAGAGTCTTAGTCTCGATCACGCCGCAGGGAGAGCATCTGATCAGCGGTCTGCCGGATTTCAAGAAAACGCAAGAGGCCGATGGCACCTTTCTGTATGAAGCCCCGCTGGCTTACCGGCAACTGGTGAGCATTGCGAGCATCACGATGGTGGGAACGAATAGCGCGACCGTCGATTACAACTGGAAGTGGGTCCCCAATCAACTGGGGATTGTGTTTGACGCAGGTGGTCCGCTGGTGAAAAGTTTCAATCTGTGGGATCGTCAAACCCTGATCAACAAATACGAAGTCGACTTCTATACGGCGAGCCCGTCGAGATCGACCCTGACTCTGGCGCGGAACGACAAGGGATGGAAGGTCGCGGCACCGGGGTACGGGCAGTAGCGTTGGAAGAAGCAACTCGACAATAGTAAGTGTCGGAGTTGTCGGTGGCGGAGTGCGCTTTCAGATTCACTGAAGAGAAGTTCTCTTCACACGAGAATCACAAGAGAATCGCAACAGAATCGCAGGAGAATCCAAGAAGATTCAAAGGAGAAGATGTCATGACGATGAAGAAATTAATTTTACTGTTCACCGCGCTGATCGTAGGCACATTGATGGTCACCGCGCAGGATCAAACGCAGGCTCAACCAGACAAAGTCATCAAGCACGTACCGGTGAAGACCACCTCGCCGGTGTCAGGCAAAGAGATGTTCACGAGTTATTGTGCGGTTTGCCACGGAACGGATGGGAAGGGCGGAGGCCCGGCGGCGAGTGCCCTGAAAACTCCGCCGACCGACTTGACAACACTCAGCAAGAATAACGGGGGGAAATTTCCGTCGCTGAAAGTCGAAGCATCGATCCGTGGAGAATCCGCTCTTCCGGCGCATGGCTCCAAAGATATGCCGATATGGGGAACGTTGTTCGCGACCATGAGTGGCGGACACGAGGGCGAAGTACAGCAGCGGGTAACCAACCTCACCAAGTACATCGAGTCTCTGCAGATAAAGTGAGCTGCAGGTATCGCAGGTCAGCGCATCCCTGGTTCGCGCCCGACCGGTATCTCTGGTTCACGCGCGGCAGGCATCCCAGGTTGGCGCCCAAGAGGACGGGCGCTAACCTGGGGCACGCGTCAGGTGTCGGGTTTCAGGAAAATCCATCGGACCGGGCCGCTGGGCTCAGTATTCCACGTCAACCAGATAGAGACCGCCGGCGGGGGCAGTTGGGCCGGCCGCAGTGCGTTGCCGCGCGTTGAGGATTCTGCGCAAGCCTTCGAGGCTCACCGTTCCCTTCCCTACCAGCAGGAATGTACCGACGAGGTTGCGGACCATGTGATGGAGAAAGCCGCTGCCGCGAACTGTATAGATCAGTTCCTCGGCTTCGCGCGTCCAAGTGGAGGAGAAGATGGTCCGGACATTCACTGTGCCGCCCTGGCTGGCATCAGAATCAGAAGTGCCAGAAAGGGGTACGCCAGCATCATGCCCCGCGCTATTTATCTCTGTCGCCAGCCGCTCGACACGATCCGGATCTACGGCGGCGAACGAAGTGAAATCGTGCTCGCCCACAATCTGGCCAGCGGCGGCAATCATCGCCAGTTCATCCAATGGATAGGGGTAATGCCATACATAGCGTGCCAGAAACGGCGGACAGATGGCCGTGCGGAGAATGCGATAGCGATAGGTCTTGGCAAGAGCTGACTTGCGGGCGTGGAAATCGGGCGCAGCCTCGCTGACCTCGAGCACGCGGACCGAGGCGGGCAGGATGTCGTTGAGTGCTTTCCTCCAGTTTTCGGCAGGAATGGGTGAAGCGGTGTTGAAGCTCGCCACCTGCGCGAGGGCGTGCACGCCGGCGTCGGTACGTCCGGAGCCCTGGGGCAGTACTTTTTCGCCGCTCAACCGTCCAATGGCGGAGGCGAGGGTGCCTTGCACGGTCGTCTGGCCGGGCTGCACCTGCCAACCGGCGAACTCGACACCGTCATAGGAAAGGATCAGTTTGAGATTTCGCACATTCTCTTTGAGGCGTTTTTCTCGGGCTGGTGATTGGTCGACCGTCATTTCCTGCTTTTCAAAGTGTTCGCCGTCGCCATCACCGGAAGCACAACGGCGTGTCAGATATACTATTTCACTTACGAGGGTTTGCTTACGAAGGAAAAGATTGCCTGTTTCAGCGATGAGGGAAAGTACTGCAAGAGCCAGATTGCAAGGAACTCTAGCCGGTGGTTCTGCGTATTAGCAAATGAATCATAAAAGTGCGGACAACCACGTCCGTTCCTCTCGAAACGGATCGCTGTAGTGCGATCGATAAAGTGGGCTCGGTAAAGTGCGATCGATGGAGATGATGCGAATGCAATGTTTTACAGTTCTGACTGCGTTTCAGCGAGCTGCCGCCCTTATCCTAACCGCCGCCATGGTTCCCGCCGGCTGGGCGCAGGACAGCTCGTCCGTGCCCAGTGCGCCGTCGGCGCCAGCCTCGCAGATAGCGCCTTCCAAGTCGCAGCCCTTTGATTTAATGGAATATGCGAAACCACGCTCGTCCTTCCCCGATCCGATTGCCCCTTACACTCCGCGCCGGATCGAGGCTCCGAACCTCTCCAATACACCGCGCATCGACCAACTCATGCGCGATGGCAAGCTTTATATTTCGATGAACGACGCGGTTGCGCTGGCTCTGGAGAACAACCTCGATATCGCGATCGCCCGCTACAACCTGAATATTGCCGATACTGATGTCTGGCGCGCCAAATCAGGTTCCAACACCATTCTCGGCATTAATAACGGCGTGGTGCAGAACACCCCTGGCGGCGGCGTGGGTGGCCTGGGCACGCAAGTTGGCTCGGGTCAGGGCGGAACCTCGGTGGCGGCGGGTGGCGCCGGCGCCGGTTCAGCAGGCCTGGTGGGATCGACTTTTGGCAGCGGGCCGCAAATCACTAGCTTCGACCCCATTCTTACGGGCACTTTGCAGTTCGACCGCCAGGAGATCAATTGCACCACACCTTTTTGTGGCAGCAGCCAGAACACCACGACGGCCAATTTTGCCTACAATCAGGGGTTCCAGTGGGGCACGAATCTATCGGTCGGTTTCAATAACATCCGGCAGACTTCCAACAATGAATTCAATCAACTAAGTCCGCTTTTGAATTCCAGTTTTCATGCGCAGGTGACGCAACATCTGTTACAAGGGTTCGGATTCGCTCCCAACGCGCGCTTCATTCAGATTGCCAAGAACAATCGTGAAATTTCAGATGTGGCTTTCCGCCTGCAAATTACCACCACCGTCGACCAGATCGAAAATATGTACTGGGACCTAGTCTATGCCTACGAGAACGTCAGGGTTCAGCAGGAGCAATTGGCCTTTGCTCAGAGGACTCTCTCTGACAACCGAAAGCAGGTGGAAATCGGAACGCTCGCGCCGATCGAGGTGGTCCGGGCGCAGAGCACAGTCGCCTCCAATCAGCAGACACTGACTCTGGCGCTGACCAATCTTCAGTTACAGCAACTCCTGATGAAAAATGCCCTTAGCCGCACGCTGGTCGATCCGGCGTTGGCTGACGCCGAAGTCATTCCCACTTCGAATATGGAGTTGACTTCGCAGCAAGCCGTCGTGCCCACCCAGGATCTGGTCAACGACGCGCTAGCCCATCGCCCAGAATTGGCGGAAGCCCGGATCAACCTCACGAACACCGAGATCAGCAACAAAGCCATTCGCAATGCCCTGCTGCCCAGTCTCGACGCGTTCGCGTATTACGGAGGCGCTGGGGCGGGTGGAAACCAGAATCCGGGCTACATTTGTCTCACCGAGCCGGTCTTTTGCCAAACGGCGCCGAATCAACCGCCCTACACCGCTGTGCCATCGATCGGCTATAGCGATACGCTGAACCAGTTGGTGAATTCGACGGCTCCCGATAAGGGGATGGGACTGCAACTCACGATCCCGATTCGCAACCGGGCGGCACAGGCCACGCAGGTGCGCTCGGAATTTGAATACCGGCAAGCCCAGTTGCGCATCCAGCAGATCGAGAACCAAATACGCATTGAGGTGCGCAGCGCGCAGTTTGGCGTGCAGCAGAATCGAGCGAGTGTGGCTTCGGCCCAGGCGGCTGTGGATCTCGCGCGCCAGTCTCTCGACGCCGAACAGAAGAAGTATGCGCTGGGCGCGTCCACCTCGACCCTGGTGCTGCAGAACCAGGCAGCCATGACTCAGGCCGAGGTAACGCTCGTCTCCGCCAAGGCGCTCTATGAAAAGGCTGAAGTCGAACTGGATCGGGCGATCGGTTTGTTGCTCGATCATGCGGGAATTTTGATCGCAGACGCGGAGCGTGGCCAGGTGACCCAAGCGCCGCACATTCCGCACGTGGCGCCGCGATCGGCTGATCAGGCATTGCCGACGAACCCGGCAGCTCCACCCCAACAATAAGACCTGTTAAATAGAAAGAGCGCCGGGCGACCTGCCCGGCGTTTCCCTTTTGCGCTCGGACGCGACTCGCGTATTCTCTGTGCGTGAAGGTAATCATCATTCCACAACCCGACGGCGGGAGTTCGGCGTGATTCTATCCGTCGTCATCATCAGTCACAACGAGGAAGCGAACATCGGACGCACGCTTGCGAGCGTGCAGCCGCTGGTTTCTGACGGCAAGGGCGAAATCATCGTCGTCGATTCAGGATCGACCGACCGCACGATTGAGATCGCGAAATCCCACGGCGCCAAGGTTTTCGTTGAAGATTGGAGGGGCTACGCCGCGCAGAAGAATTCGGCGATTGATAAGGCGGAAGGAGATTGGATTCTGAGTCTGGATGCGGATGAAGAAATCGATGAGCCATTGATCCAGGAGATTGCCGGGCTTCTGCGCGCGGTTCTTGTATGGCAGAAAGATGGAATGCCCGTTGACAATGACGCACAATCCAAGGGACTTCGAGACCGAGGGTTGGAGATCGGCCTCGACGAGGACGACCTGAACGGCTTCTTCATCCCACGCAAAAATTATTTTCTCGGCCGGTGGATTCATCACGGCGGTTTCTGGCCGGATTCGAAACTTCGTCTCTTTCGGAGCGGAACCGGGAAATTTCAAGATCAAGCTGTCCACGAGACAGTCAAGATCCGGGGCGCGACGAGCACCGTACAGCATGGCGCCATTCTCCACCACTCCTACCCCACGCTCGCCGACTACATCGACCACATGAACCGCTACTCCTCGCTCGGCGCTGCGATGGTGGTGGCCAAAGGATACCGCGGCTTTAGTTCGTTTGATATCGTCGTGCGACCCATTGCAACCTTCACCTACAATTATCTTTTCCGATTAGGATTTCTCGACGGGCACGAGGGACTTCTTCTGCATCTTTATCACGCAGTGTATGTGTCCTGGAAATATGCGAAGGCGTGGGAGCTCTCCCGGCCGAACCAATCGCTATAGGCAACTTCAAGTACACTGTTAACAGAAAGTGAAAATCCCCGGCGTTATTCACCTCTAGGATTCTTTTTTTCCTGGTGCACAACTTCCACCGGCGATGAGGGTTTGAGTTAAACGAAGCTAAACAGCTTCCCGGTTGGGATCCCAGCAGTGATTGCGGGCCGCTTCTGCGCAGCTATTCCGCGCTGACTGAGCGGCTTATCCGTCAAAACCAGTATCGAAGCTGAGTTCAGGAGATCAGTATGAAATTTTGTCGCCGCACCGTTTTGCAAGTTGCTCTGTGTTCAGCTCTTGGTTTAGCTCTGGGCGCGTCGGCCCTCGCCGCCGATAACGCCTACCTTTACCTTGTTCAAGGCATCCCGGGCTACGATGTTTCCAAGAATCTCAATCCCGGCTACCCGGTCGACATTTTGATTGATGGCGACTGCCTGGTACGCGGATTGACCTTCAGCAATACGAGTGGCCCGCTTAGTTTGTCCGCCGGAACCTATGACGTGCAGATCAGCGAAGCCAATTCGCTGGCACCGTGCACGAACGCAGCGGTGAGCAGTGCGCAGGTGGCGGTGGAGGCCACAACCAGCACCACGATCGTCGCCGCGCTCAACGGAAGCGCTCAACCCACACTGCTGCAGTTCGCTGACAACTTGTCGCCGGTGACGGCAGGTAACGCACGATTTGTGTTCGCGAATGCCGCGGATGCTCCCGCGTTGCAAGCGACCCTGACCCAGGTGTATGTCAAGAACCCGAAAACCTTTACTCTAACGGCGGCTTCCGGTGCAGAGGCATCGGGCCAGCGTAACGGCTGGAACGTATCTGGTGCAGGTGATCGCCAGCGGCAGCACAATCGTTCTGGCATCGGAGCAGATGGGTCTGGCCGACCAGTCCGCCACCTTCACGTATGCGGCTGGTGAAGCTGCCAATAACTCGGTGGGACTGATTAACCGCGTGGTCAAGGAAGTATTTTAGCCACCTCGGTTTTCCATTGTGGGCCGCCTTGGCAGGCGGCCCTTTTTTGTTGATCAAGTCTCTATAAGACCCGATCCGCAGATGCTGGGTTGTCGAGTCTCCGACGGCGCTCATGACTCGCGCAGGGTGATGCGCATGATGTCGAACTCAACTCTCACCGAGCGTTGAGGAAATTTGGATTCCACATAGTTTTTTACGTCTGCTACCGACGGAATTCCGTCCCGCCCCGTCAATCCGCGGGCATCGTCGAGCAGAACGATGTGCGGCCAGGGATGGCTCAAAATCATCTCCAATTCGGCCGACAACCGTTGCTGATCGCCTTGTTGGCCAATCCATCCATAGTAGCCGGCGTCGAGCCAGAACAGAGACGGACCCGTCAGGAGAGCGAGCACGTCGGGCATGACTACTCGGCTGTCTCCGCAGAAGATTCGAATCTGTGACTGGCCGGCAAATTTGCGTTGCGCTCGCGCCGCCAATTCGGGAACGAACTCAATGGAATAGATGCGGGCAAAGCGGCGCTTCATCGCCGCGACCATCTCGCCGTAGTAGGTTCCGGTCTCGACCAGCGTGTGCAGCGCGAACTTCTCTCCATATTCGCACACCACTTTCTGCTTCAGAAGATGGGGGGATCGGGACGGCCGTCCACGCAGTACCCAATACCAGTAATCGGGATAGTGGCCGAGCGCCTTGTAGACGCCGTAAACCGGAGTTCGCTGCAACAATCGCCGAAACGCTTTCAGGATTTCCTCCGCCGAAGCCGCCAGTAAGAATACCAGCCACTAGCCGGCCCGGGTTCCGTTTGGGACCGGACTCTCAGGCACTGCCAGCACGGGCCGCACACCGTCGGCGTAACCAATGTCAAACAGCATTCCTTCCGAGAACGCTCCTCGCATCTTGCGGGGCGCGAGGTTCAGGACGAATAGCGCCTGCTTGCCTTCGATTTCGCGCGGGTTTTCCCGTTCTTTCCGAATACCAGCGACGATCGTCCGGTGATGATCGCCAAAATCGACGGATAACTGCATCAGGTTATCGGAATTCGGCAGGTCGCTCACGGAAAGAATGGTGCCGACACGGACATCGATCTGGTTCAGGACCTCCAGTGTGATCAGGGGTTTCACAGATGCGGGATTCATGGCTCACATTTTAGTGTCATTCGAGTGTCATTTTGCAAGAGGGCAACTGCTCCTCTATCATCAAAGACAGATCGCGAACTGACCCTGGGGAACCGAATGCCCGAGAACAAACCGAGAGCCAACCTGTCCAAGACGGTGGCGGAGAGTCCGATTAACGATGTTTTCGAAGGCCGCCATCCAGCAGCGTCAGAAAAAGAGTGGGCGGAAAAGACGCTCGCACCAACGCTGGAGAAGGCTCCGGAAAGGCCGATCGGCGCTCCCACTGGCACCAACGTCGATGACCATGGCCATGCGCGTTTCAGCACCATCTCGAACGTGCCGATCCGCCGTCTCTACACTCAAGCCGATCTTCCCACTGACTGGAATTACGAACGATACCTCGGCTATCCCGGCCAAGCCCCTTACACGCGTGGGATTCACGCGACGGGGTATCGCGGCAAACTCTGGACGATGCGCATGTTTTCGGGCTTCGCTTCACCCGAAGAAACCAACCAGCGTTATAAATATCTGCTCGAACATGGCGGGGGCGGTCTTTCGGTGGCATTCGATTTGCCGACGCTGATGGGCTATGACTCCGATCATCCGGCGAGCGAGGGCGAAGTCGGCAAGTGCGGCGTGGCCATCGATTCGCTCGAAGACATGGAGATTCTATTCGACGGAATCAGCCTTGAAAATGTCACCACGTCGATGACCATCAATTCACCGGCGAGCGTGCTCTGGGCGATGTATCTGGTGGTCGCGGAAAAACAAGGCGCGGACTGGAAGAAGATCTCCGGCACGATTCAAAACGATATTCTCAAGGAATACATCGCGCAGAAGGAATACATCTACCCGCCCGCGCCCTCGATGCGGCTGGTGATTGACACCTTCGAATTCGGATCGAAGTTCACGCCGCGATTCAACACTATTTCCATTTCCGGTTATCACATTCGCGAAGCGGGATCGACGGCGCTGCAAGAACTGGCCTTTACCATCTACGATGGCGTCGAATATGTCGAGTGGGCGCGACGGCGCGGCCTCGACGTCGACGACTTCGGACCGCGTCTCAGTTTTTTCTTCAATGCTCATAATGATTTCTTCGAAGAGATCGCGAAATACCGGGCCGCGCGCAAGATCTGGCACCGCCTGACGAAGGACCGTTTTGGCGCGAAGAACGACCGCACGCGCCTGATGCGTTTCCACACCCAGACCGCGGGCGTCTCGCTCCCCGCGCAGCAGCCGATGAACAACATCGCGCGCGTTGCCCTGCAGGCGCTGGCCGCCGTGCTCGGCGGCACGCAGTCATTGCACACCGACGCCTACGACGAAGCGCTTGCGTTGCCTACCGCCGAAGCTGCGCGCATCGCGCTGCGTACGCAACAGATCATAGCGTTCGAGTCGGGAGTGGCTCAGACCGTTGATCCGCTGGGAGGCAGCTACTTCGTCGAAAGGCAGACCCTCGACATGGAGGAGGGCGCTTTCGATTATTTCGAGAAACTCGACCAGATGGGCGGCATGGTGAAGGCGATCGAGCGCGGATATCCGCAGAAAGAAATTGCCGAAGCCAGTTATCAATACCAGCGAGCGGTTGAAGCGAATGAGAAAATCACGGTCGGTGTCAACGATTTCGTGGTCGAAGAAGAGTCGCCGCACATTCTTTATATTGACGAATCGGTGGGTCGCGCGCAGGAGAGAAAGCTTAAGGCGCTGCGCGCTCGCCGTTCGAACGATGAAGTCCGCCGCTGCCTTGATGCGCTGAAACGGGCCGCGAGCCAAACCCCGACCGCGGGAACCAACGGCAATATCTCTGACGTCAACACCATGCCCTATATCGTGGCCGCTGTACGAGCGTATTCGACCGTCGGGGAGATCTGTGAGGCGCTGAAGCAGGTATACGGGATTTACACGGAAGTCAGCGTTACATAGAGTTCCCGGTCTTGACGGCGAAGATCAGTTCGCGGTTTGAGTTTGCGGCAGGCGCGGGTGGGTTTGAATACCGATTCGTTTTTTGGCGCCGCGCGTTATTTCATGCGATTGCGATAGAGGCTTCCGTCGACTTGGCGAACCATCGCTTCAATATCGAGCGGAACTTGTAAGAACGCGGATACTTCCTCGGCGACGGCCTTCGGTTCACGCAGCACGCGATGATAATGCACACGCGATACCTGAGTGTTCGCTTTGCTTGCGAGCCACTTATTCACTTCGATCAGGTGACGCTGAAAGGCCTCCTCGATGGCGGACGTTTCCGTGATCGCATCCGCGTTGCCGCGCCGGCGCAGCATTTCGTCCTGTGACTTCAGCACTTCCGGCAGCGGTCGCTGCATGAACACGACCTTATACTCATGGCCATCCGGCAGCGAAAGAACGAGCTGAGAGATGACTTTCACCACCTTGCCTTCGGCCTGGGCCATCAGAGTGGGGTCTTTCGCAAGCTGTTTGACGCGTTCCCATTCGAGGTAACCCCTCGGGTTGTCGGTATCGGGCTTGCGTTCGCCGTCGGAGAGAACCGGTAAGCCGCCAGCATCCAGCATTTGCATCATGAGCGATGTGCCAGAGCGCGGCAGTCCCGAAACTATGGTGATCATCAATGCCTCTCGATAAACTCTGAAACCCTAACCAACCGTTCCCGCTCAGCCGGGGTTTTGAAATTCCGCAAATTGAAATGATAGAGGGAACTCAGCTTTGGAGCAAAGCTCAGACCGTGGATATGTCACGGCCTGGAGGTCGACGGAGAGCGAATGAAACGCAGCGCGATGGCAGTTCTATTTCAGACTCCCGGGCGGTGGATAATATTTTTGAATCATTCGTCCTGTCATCAAGCCACCTTCGTATTCCGGGATGATGACTTCATCCGCGCCTGAGTTGCGGATCGCGTTGGCATAGCGCTGCTGGCCGGCGCGCGTGATGATCTTCGCCTTGGCATTCATCGATCGCGCGGTGACCGTGATATAGAGATTGTCGGCATCGCTGTCGATCACGATGCAAATGCCGCGCGCCCGTTCGATGCCTGCCTGCAGCAGGATATCGTGCCGCTTGGCATCCCCCTGAATCACCGGAACCCGGTCGTTCAGCAATTCGCGGCACAGTCCTTCATTGGTCTCGATCAGCACAAACGGGATCTCCAGGTGTGAAAGCTGGTCGACCACCGTGCGGCCCACCTGACCGTAGCCGCAGATGATGAAATGTTCGTTGAGCTTTGCAATATTGACGTCGTTGACCATGGATTTCCATGCCTCCAAGCCTTGCCGGTTGAAGATCGTTACCAGAACCCTTTCCGCAATCCACACCTGCAGGGCGAACACTCCCACGTAGACGAAAATGGAAAACAACTTAGTCGCAGCGCGAACGGAACGGTAATCGATGGCGTGCGGATGAAAGATCCAGAAGAAGGCATCGATGGCGCGAATACCCTCCAGCCTGATGTACACCGCGACACAGATCAGGCAGAAAGCGGTGAACACGAGAGCGGGCAGCCACAGCCGCCGGAGAAAAAGTGAAACGATTCGCCCCATAAACTCGATGCGGCTCCCATTTCGCCCCGAGTTTGAATCGGCGTGATGACTCAAGCTCCTGAAAGGCAATCCGCGGAATATACCAAAGAATTGATGTAACGAGAAATGACAATTAGTGACGAATCGATTAGAAATGCTAATGCCAGTCGCCACATGGGCACAGTCGTCGAGCGGCAATGCCCAGCGGGGGATGGGTTTATCGCAAAGCAGTTGGCTGCGACGCCATTGCGCCCCGGCAAGGGTTCTGATACCTTGCCTGTCATCTCCAAGGAGGCCTTGTGGCTTTTTGTCCAACGTGCGGGGCGCAAATCGCGGATGGAGCAACCTGTGCCAAGTGTGCCGGGGCGCCGGGCGGCACGCTGGCCGTTCCAGCCGGCGCGGGACTTGCCGATAACGTAGCGGGCGCGCTCGCCTATGTGACGATCATTCCGGCAATTGTGTTTCTGGTGGTCGAACCGTTCAACCGGAAGCGCTTTGTCCGATTCCACTCCTTTCAATGCCTCTTCTTCTGGGTAGCTTGGACGGTGCTTTGGATCTGTCTGTCGATCCTTGCCCACATTCCGTTTCTTGGATGGGCTACCTTCCTGATCTGGCCGCTGATCAGTCTGATTGGCTTTGTGGTCTGGCTGATTCTGGTGCTTAAAGCCTATCAGGGACAAATGTTCAAGCTGCCGGTGATTGGGGATATGGCTGAGCAACAGGCGGGAAAGTAGGCTGGCCCAGCCGCAAAACCTTTTCTCTCTTGGCACGTCCATCCAGTAAACTAGGGGTTGACGTGTTCATCGGGGTCCAATCGGCGAATTCAGGATTGCGACGCTACCGCGCTGTAGGAGTATCGGTGGCGGCGCACCTGGTTTTGCTGGCGGTAATCGCTTTCCATCCACCGAAGGTGATTGATTTAACTCCGGACTGGCTGGCTTATGGAGAGGGGTCTCACACCTATCAGGTGGTTTACCTGCCGCCGGGGGATGAAGACAAGCCGTCGGACGCAGCCAGGCTTCTTTTTCCGCCGCGGGCGAGTAAAACCCGGGCACATCCGCAGTCGCAGCCGCCAAAGCCGGCAACCGAGCCCAGGGAACTCATCGCCAATGCCGAAGCCAGTGATCACAATAATCATGCCGGATCTCCGCTGGGCACCTTGATCGATGGGCCGATCACCGGCCATGAAGTTCACGTGGCTTATCCCACTGTCTTTCCCAACCCTCCTGTCGACCGCGACGCGCTTCCTCGCGACCTGGTGGGCGATGTGGTGATCGAGGTTACGATCGATTCTGAAGGCAACGTGGTCGAAACCAAGATTGTGCAGGCGATCGGACACGGAATTGACGAAAAGATCGAAGCTACGCTTCGGCGGTGGCACTATCAACCGGCCACGCTTGACGGCACGCCGGTCGCCTCGCGGCACGACGTCCATTTTCATTTCCCCTCCTGAATCATCGTGGTGGATGCGTGGACTACCGTTGTGCTTCTCTATTTGTTCGCCCCTGTGCTAAACTTCTCGCCTGCAGCGACGGGAAACGACGATGGGCAAGAACAATCACCGCGCGGCCGTTCGGCATCTGAGACAATCCGATCCGGTAATGGCAGAGCTTATCGAGCGGGTGGGACCATGCCGCATCGAGTTTGGCGATCCTACCTTCCACGCCCTGGCCGAGGCCATTCTGTATCAGCAATTAAATGGCAAGGCCGCAGTGACGATTTTTAATCGATTCACGGCGCTTGCCGGTGATCCGCTGACTCCGGAGGGGATCCTCAAGTTGACCGACGCTCAGCTGCGCGGGGTTGGGCTGTCTCGGCAAAAAACTGGTTATCTGCGGGATCTTGCCGAGAAGACTGCGGCCGGACTTCTCCGTTTCGGCGAATTATCGAATATGCCGGAAGAAGAGGTCATTGCGCATCTAACGCAAGTTAAGGGCGTTGGCGTCTGGACGGCGCACATGTTCCTGATGTTCAGCCTGCAGCGTCCGGACATTCTTCCGACGGGCGACTACGGTGTGCAGGCCGCCATCAAGAAGTATTACAAAAAGCGCAAGTGGCCGAAGCCCGATGTGATGCTCAAGATCGCGGAGCCCTGGGCTCCTTATCGTTCAATCGCCTGCTGGTATCTGTGGAGGAGCCTGGATATGAAGACGGTGGAAAAATGAGTTTTAGGTTGCCTTCGTTGGAGTCAGAGGCTGCGCTTCTCCGCCGCTCGCAAGCCCTTTTTGCGGTCGGGAAAACTCGTCTGGGCTCCAAATCGGAGTTACAAAAGATACTTGCGCGGAGGGCCCTAAACGCGTCAGATATTCGCTTAGGAGATTTCTGTATTCCTCAGGTAACGATCAAGACGGGCTTCTCGACTCCGGAAGGACTTGAAGAACAACTGACGGAGTATCTGTGCGACCAACCAGATTGTCCTAATGTTGCTACCCACGTGCTCGGATTTTTGCGCGAGATTGGTGCGATGGCAGCGGTTTGCGACGAGCACGCACCTAAACCTCGATCCTAACCACACAGCCCTTTTCACAATTTGCCGCCTTCGCCAGGCGACTGGATCGTTTTCGTACTTCGAGGCTTCCCAGAGATCAGCCGTTCCTTCACCGGTAAGGTGCCCGCTGTCACGGATCTATGATTAACATCAAGGCGCTTAAAATCGAGGCAACAGGACTGTATGTTTTGACAGTTGTCACGCTGAAGCGGTGGTCCTAGCTTCGATTAACAATGTATTAATCCAGCGGTCTTTTTCTTCTGCTAACACTCGCATTTTCGAACGAAAGGAAGCCTCTCTATGAGCGACCAAGACACTGTTTCGCGAACCGTTCTTCCAATTCCCGATCCTCCACGCACAGGCTTGATGTTGTACGATGCCAAGGATCCGGAAAACAAGTACCCGGCGATCACCCAGTTGCGCCCGCCCAAGGGTGCTCCGAATGTTCTCATCGTTTTGATTGATGACGCGGGCTTTGGTTCCGCAAGCGCATTCGGCGGCCCTTGTTATACGCCGACGGCGGAACTCCTGGCCTCCGGCGGCCTGAAATTCAACCGCTTTCACACCACAGCCTTGTGCTCGCCGACTCGGCAGGCAATGCTCACCGGACGCAACCACCACACAGTCGCCATGGGAGGAATCACCGAAATCGCCAGCGGGTCGCCCGGCTATAGCTCAGTTCTTCCCAACACCTGCTCGCCTCTCGCCCGGACCCTCAAGCTCAATGGATATGCGACGGCGCAGTTCGGCAAGTGCCACGAAGTGCCGGTTTGGGAGACGAGTCCAGCCGGTCCCTTCACTGCTTGGCCAACCGGGGGCGGCGGATTCGAGTATTTCTACGGTTTCATCGGCGGCGAAGCGCATCAATGGTACCCATCTCTCTATGAAGGCACTACACCGGTCGAAGTCAAGAAGACCCCGGAAGAAGGCTATCACTTGGTGTCAGACATGACCGACAAGGCCATCAATTGGATTGGGCAACAGAAAGCCCTCATTCCTGATAAGCCTTTCTTCGTCTACTTCGCACCGGGTGCAACTCACGCACCGCACCACGTTCCCAAGGAATGGGCTGATAAGTACAAAGGCAAGTTCGATCAGGGCTGGGACAAGCTGCGCGAGGAAACCTTTGCCCGCCAGAAGAAGTTAGGCGTCATTCCGCAAGACTGCCAGCTCACGAAGAGGCACAAAGAAATCCCGGCATGGGATGAGATGCCAGCTGCGCTTAAGCCTGTGCTCATCCGGCAAATGGAAGTCTACGCCGGGTTCCTGGAGTACACCGATCATCATGTTGGCCGCTTGGTAGATTCGATAAAGAAGCTGGGCATTCTCGACAACACCCTGATCTACTACATCATCGGTGACAACGGTGCATCCGCTGAGGGCACGCTGCAAGGCACCTACAACGAGATGATCAATTTTAACGGCGCGGCCGCGTTGGAGACGCCTGAGTTCCTGATGGCACGCATCGACAAACTGGGCGGTCCGGAATCCTACAATCACTTTGCCGTGGGATGGGCGCATGCCATGAATACGCCGTACCAGTGGACCAAGCAGGTCGCCTCGCATTGGGGCGGCACGCGCAACGGGACAGTCGTTCATTGGCCCAAAGGAATTAAGGGGAAAGGAGAAATCCGCAGCCAATTTGCTCACTGCATTGACGTCGCGCCGACTATTCTGGAAGTAGCCGGTCTGCCCCAGCCACTCTCGGTCGAGGGTGTCCAGCAGCATCCGATCGAGGGCGTAAGCATGGCATACGCATTCAACGACGCCAAGGCGGCTGAACAGCATGAGACACAGTACTTCGAGATGTTCGGCAACCGCGGCATCTACCACAACGGCTGGACCGCGGTGACCCGGCACAAGACGCCGTGGATTCTGATCGGCGAGAAGACACCCGCGTTCGACGACGACGTTTGGGAACTCTACGACACCGCCAAAGACTGGAGCCAGGCGAACGATCTGTCCAAGCAGATGCCCGAAAAACTGCACGAACTCCAGCGCCTGTGGCTGATCGAAGCGGTACGCTACAACGTCTTACCGCTCGATGACAACCTCGGGGCACGGATCAACTCCGATACGGCAGGGCGACCCCAGCTGATCAAGGGCAAATCCCAAATTCTGTTTGGCAGCATGGGACGACTGTCGGAAAACTCCGTGCTCAACCTGAAGAACAAGTCCCATGCGGTGACAGCGGAGATCGTTGTTCCCGCGACCCCAGCCGAGGGCGTCATCGTCGCCCAAGGCGGCAACATCGGCGGCTGGAGCCTCTATGCCAAGGGCGGCAAGCTCAAATACTGCTACAACCTGCTTGGCATTCAGCAGTTCTATGCCGAATCAAGCGGACCGCTAACTCCGGGTAATCACCAGGTGCGCATGGAGTTCGCCTATGCTGGCGGGGGTCTCGGCAAGGGTGGTACCGCGTCGTTGTTCGTCGATGGAAAGAAAGTCGGTGAGGGCAAAGTCGCGGCCACCGCGGCCATGATCTTCTCCGCCGACGACGGTTGCGACGTTGGTGTGGACACGGGATCTCCCGTCTCGCCAGACTACGGGTCGCGGGGAAACGAGTTTACGGGTGTCGTCAAGGGCGTCCTACTCGCCGTCGCCGAGGATGCCGTAAGCGTCGATCACCTCGTCACACCGGAGGATGCCATCCGCATCGCCATGGCGCGGCAGTAAAAAGAGTAGCCAATTTGCTCAACCTTTGAGCTCCCCGTCTAAGCCAGTTTTGGGCGGGGAATTTTTTGGCTGGCCGAAAGCCGAACTGGGTCGGATAGCTGAAAGTCCGAGGCGCCCGACAACGAAAAACCCTCTCGACGGAAAGCGAGAGGGTTTGCGAACTGGTTGGAGAAGTTTATGCCGCGCGCACAACGTTGCCGGCCTGGAAGCCTTTCGGCCCTTTCAGCAGGTCAAACTCGACGGTCTCGCCTTCATTCAGCGATCTGTATCCGTTCTCCTGGATGGCGGAGAAATGTACGAAGACATCCTCGCCCGTGGAGCGCTGGATGAATCCATAACCCTTCGCCCCGTTGAACCACTTCACAGTACCCTTCTCTCTCACAAAAACTCCTTTCGCTTCGACGCTAAGTTATTCTTTCGTCTCTTTTCTGTTTGCCCCGACTCGCAAGCCGAAAAATACAGCCGGCGAAATACAAGGCTCCCCCTCAAAAAGACGTAAAGAATTTTCTTACTGGCGTTGCCGCGCGCTGGGAGACCACACCAACAGAAACAGCTCCCCGGCATTCTGCCGCAAAGTTTTCCGCGGCGAAATGCTGTGGAGCTGCTAAGACGAAGGCGCGATATCGTACTGACACAGAAACGTCAATCTCTTCCACAATCGCCATCCCGGTCCGGGTGACGAAGCACCAGATAATAGCAGGAAGATTCCAGTTGGCAAGAGAGAAGTTCAAGACAGAAGAATTAATAACGATAAGTCCGGGTAAGGCAATGTGACCTTTGGGCTTAGTCCAGCAATGACACTCAGAGGGTTCCGTTCTCCCGAACATCGAGTTTATTCGGTAAGTATTTGATAATATTTGATTAACCGTGTCTTCCATCACACCGATTGCGCTCGCGGACGAGACAGGAGCGTCCGAGCCTCGAACCACTGCTGCGGACGGCATCGTACGCTCGACTGCCCGGTATCTGCTCCGCACGGAGGTACACACCTTCGCGTTCTCTGTTGCCGCCAACGCGATTTTGTCGTTCTTTCCGTTTCTGCTGTTGCTGATGACGCTGATTCGTTACGTGTTTCATTCGCGCGTGATGTATGGCGTGGTGGAAAGTTTGTTGCGCGATTATATTCCGACGGGCCAGGAGTTTGTGATTCGGAACCTGAATGCGCTGGTCAGCGCGCACCATCGGGCACAGGTATTTTCCCTGATTATGTTGATGATTACTTCGACAGGAATTTTTCTTCCGCTCGAAGTGGCGCTGAATCGCGTGTGGGGATTTCGCAACAACCGTTCTTACCTGAGAAATCAACTGATCTCGCTGGGACTGGTGTTCGCGTGTGGATCGCTTGCTCTGATCTCGGTGGGATTGACCGCGGGCAACGTCGCGCTTTTGACGACCGCGCTGCACGGTTATGGCGCGTGGTACGTGCAGCTCGCGGGCTTTATCACCATGAAGATTTTTTCCATCAGCGCCAGCATCGCCATCTTCTTCCTGGTTTATTGGCTGTTGCCAAACGGCAAAGTGCCGGCTCGCGGGGTGCTGCCAGCGGCGGTAATTATGGGATTGCTCTCGGAGGCGCTGAAGTACGTTTATTTTTTTGCCCTGCCGCGGTTGAACTTCGCCGAGGTGTATGGGCCATTCGCCATCTCGGTCAGCCTGATGTTCTGGGCGTTCCTGTCGGGGATGCTGTTGCTGACGGGAGCGCATCTTTCGGCGCGCCGGATAAAACTGGATTTGTGATTCGAAATCCAGGCTTCAGAATTTGGCTCGGCCATTGGGTCTGAGTGGGTCTTCCCAACAATTAAGAGTTGTCCAATCTCCAGCGCGTTGCCGTCTTCGGAAAACTTTTCTCGATCAACCCGAATACCTTGCTGGGACGTAGGCGGAAGATCGGCTCGCCCATGCTTCGTGGGTCCATTTTATATTTTTTCTTGTAGGCTGCGGCCATGCGCTCCAGTTCCGATGCATCCTCGACTTGAGCCGCTCGTCCCTCGATGATTACAGCTTCTTCGCCATCGTCGTTCGCTACCGTACATGCGGGATTTGCTGCCAGGTTTTGACCTTTGCGGGATTTGCGTCCGGTCGAAAAGTAGAAGGCGTCATCGACCCACACTCCCCACAATGGCATGACGTGCGGACGCGCGTGGCTCGCATGAATTGTCGACAGCCAGAAGGTTCGGCAGGGGGTCATTTTTTTGGCGACCCAGGTCCAAGAGAGCACGCCCTTGCCCTTGTCGGGTGCGACAATGCCGTAACCGGGCGCAAAGGGGCGGTCTGCTTTCGGATGGGATTTTGCAGGACGCTTCTTCGCAGTTCTCGATGGCTTCGACATGTGAGTACCTCCTACTTTTATGTGGCGTCAGCTATACGCGCGCAAGGGTGCCCGCGACACATTAATTCTTCTTCAGTTCCTGCACCGCGCGATAAGCCTGGTCGATGGCACAGTCGGTGTACGCGTAGGCATCGGCGTCGGCGTTCGCAATCGTCAGGCGTCCGAAGGGTTTGCGCGCCACCTGGCACGGCGTTTCGCCGCCTTCCAGCCAGAACTTGTCGAACAACGAATTGTATTCATACGCGTAGCCGTGGGGCCAGCGGTTCACCGTGATTTCGAGGATGTCGCTAGCCGGATCGAATCCTCCCGGCCCAAGAATTCGCAGCAATTGCTCGCGGATGTTGCGCTCATAGGTTTCGAAGGTGGTGGTGTAGAGCTGCATACGCCCGAGGGCATGCTGCTCGCGCGCGGGGTATCCGGGTTGGCATGCTGCCTTCATCATGTGGACGACGATGGGCTCGTCCGGCTTTTTCGTGCATTCATAGCCGCCAATGCTGACGGGGATGTCCAGATTGACGCCGGTGAAGTACATGCCGGGCGCATAAAACCCCCTCGCGCCGAGCTTCAGGAAGGAGGTCCAGTTGCGAAGCAAGACATTGGTATAGAGCAAGGGAACTTTCTGCGCGGATGCCAGTGCCTCTTTTTGTGCCGCCGGCAATTCCTGGGCAATGTAGGGGATCACGACGTGCCAGCAGGCCAGAATGCAGTTCGCCGCGCTTACTGTCTTGAGTTTTCCTTCGGTAAAGTAACTGACTTCCACTTCCCTGGCCGCGGCCGGATCGCCTTTGTGGTTTACCTTGACGACGGTGCTGTTCAGGCGAATCCGCATTGCGGAGGACGGTTCGTCCAGCTTCGAGTAATCCGCTTTCGCCAGTACGACGTCGGTGGCGGACTTTCCGGGAATCGCCGCCGGAATGAGCTTGCGCACCAGCAGCCGCGTGATCGAAGCGTTGCCATCGGGAAAATGAAAGAAATATTTCTCCGCCTCTTCGCTGCGAATAGCATCGCGATTCATTCCCTTGCCCGGTGAGGGATCAAGTTTGAGTCCAAGGAACCCCGGGAGGTCCAAGCCCCACGCATCCTGCGCCGCGACGGCATCTATACCCACGCCGAATAACGGGTGGGGAAAAGCCTGAAACAGTTGCACAATTTCGTCGCTTACGCCTACCGTGTTACTCAGATATTTTGCATAACTCATTCGAGCCAGACGCGCCTTCTTTTGCTCGGAGGTGAGACCGGGAAAATAATCCTTGTCGTCGTTGAAGAGGCGCTGAAAATCTGCCTTGGCTTTTGCCGAGAGCGGAGCTTGTTTCAGAAACTCCCGCATAGCAGAGTTGGCGTCCGCGTCGGAGGCGCCGCTTTCATCTCCCAACCTGTAGGCAGCGTTCACGGCCATGGTGTCGGCGCCGAACGTCTCTTTGTCGAAGAAAATTTGCGGCTTCAGACCGAGCGCGCGATAAAGGTCTTTGTCGACGTATTTCGGGTACGAAGGCACATCGATGCCCAGTTCTTCGATCAGGGCTTTCGCTACCGCACTATAGGGGGCCGGGCTTTCAATGGAAAATGTGCCGCCAAAGCCTAGAATCGTACGGCCGCCGGCGCGGAATTCGTTGCGCTTGGCGTGTCCTCCGAAATCATCGTGATTTTCCAGAATCAGGACGCGGGCGTTGTCGCCGGCTACCTTGCGAAAATAATGAGCGGCGGCGAGGCCGCTGATACCTCCGCCCACAATCACCAGATCATAGGTTTCGCCGGTATTCACGGGCCGGGGAGCGCTGTCCCAGAACGTGGCATCGCGAATACTGTGCATGGTTTCGAACGACCCGACATGATCCCCGCGCAGGCCGGTTTTGGCGGGAGGATAGTAGCCGGGGACATTCTGCGCTTCCAGATCGGGAGCGGCGGCGGCCCACATGGTAGGGGGAATGAGGGTGGAACCAACGGCGAGCGCGACACCATTCAGGAAATCACGGCGCGTAATCGTCGCGCCCATTCCCAGTACACGGTCCCTTTCATTTCTTATGTTCGATGACTCCGGGTCGTCAGTCACAAAACCTCTCGCGAGGGAGTGTATCAAAGATACTTTGGTCAGCGCCTTGTCATTAGCGCCGATAGAGCATGGCAGAAAAACAACGTCCTTTGCCGATTGGCAAAGGACGGAGCAAATTGAGACTCGATGTTAAGAACTCAAATCAATCAGCGCCTCGTCGGTCATTTCCCGGCATAGGTTCGAGGGGAGCCAATCCCTGCGCACAAATCCCATCCAATCGCGCATTGCGAGGCACCCTGGGTGATGTCGAAGAAATCAGTTTTGTACTCGGACGGATTGGCTAGCTCGTTGTACATCATGGTCAACTCGTCCGCGGTGGTCTTCTGCAGGCCGCCGGCGGCATTGACGATGCCGGCAAAGGTCGGCGAGGCCCAACTCGTGCCTCCGATCGAATACCAACTTCCGTCGAGATAAATGACGGCGCAGCAGTAATCGGAGGCGACGTCGGGATATCCCCGCTGGGTCCCGACAATACTTTCAATGCCGTTCTGATAGCTTGGACGCAATTCGTAGGGGCTGAGATCGCCGCCGCCTCCGCCATAGACCTCGGTCTCAAAGTCGCCATTCTTGTCGCGTTCGAAATAGGTGCCACCCACCGATACCACGTAGGGAGAAGCACCCGGGTAGATGCTGACGCCGATCCCGGAATCACCGGCGGCGGCGAAGTAGACGACATCTTTGTGCTTCAAATGTTCATCCCAAACCGTTTCCCCGGCTACTTCTGGATCGCCCCAACTCATGCTGACGACGCCGCCTCCATTTTCAGCCACCAGCTTCGACCCCAGCGCGACGGCTGCCCATGTCGGGTCAGTATCGCACTGCGGGTTCTCGCACAGCGGCGATTCGACAAGAAAAAGCTTGGCATTCGGCGCCATGGCATGCGCCCACTCAATATCCAACGCTTCTTCCGTCTGCCAATCCGAATACGGAGGAGGCTTCTTTGTACCCGTCCACGTAACCGTGAAATCGGCGGCCGGTATGCCGAATTGGGTCGAGAAAGCCGCCAGATCGGAGGCCGCGGTCGGATAATCTCCGGCATCGATGATGGCGATCGCGCCGACCCCACCGCTCGGAACATTCGTGCTGGTGGCAATCGGGCAACCAGCGGGTCCGCTCACCAGGTGATAGACACAGGCGAGCGATCCCGGAGTCTCACTACCGGGTGGCGGCTGGGGCACGGGCTGATCCGAATCGACAAAGAAATAATTGGTGTGATGGCCGCCGGCCTCGGGCTGGCTGGACTCGGGGATGATGATGCGATGTCCGTTAAAAACTGCTTCGGCTCGTTGAGCGGAAACTGGAACAGAGGTTATTCCAAGGAAAAACGCACTCCAGACAAAGACCTGTGCGACTCCAAGAAAACGTTGCATGTTGGCTGACTCCTGTAGGCAAGGGGGAGATGAGGCTGCCGGTAATGATGACGTTTCTATTCTGGAATTGCAAGTCTGAAACCGCGCTTGGGGCAAGGATTCTCGTGAGGTGAGAGCTTTTTCGGGGCGGGCTCCGGCAAAGAGCCCGCCCTGGATCCCATCGATTGAACGTTGCGTCTAATGCGGATTCGCCGCCTTGAGGTCCTTGCGGATCAAGGCAAAGTCGAGCAGAAAGCCCAAGCCGCCAGCCAGCGGCACGATGCCGACAGCCACCGCTTGCCAGGCTTCCGGCTCCGACCGTGCGATGATGGCCATCATCGCCATGTAGCCAAGAGAGATTGCAGCGAGCAGGATTCCCCACCGTCGCGACCGCGCGGCCTCGGAGAGGTCAGGCTCCATTTGAACGTTCGCACCGCGGGCGATGGCGGCCAGCCGTTCTTCCATGCGTAGCTTGCGGACGTGGTAATAGGTGTACATGGCTGCCAGCGGAATGCCAAAAAACAGCGTCACTGCCACCAAGCCGATAATGTTGCCGTCCATAATGCGCTCCTGGCGGGGCCCGGTTTGCGCCCCGCGTTTTCTGGATGTAAGTACGGAGAAGGTCTCGGAGAAGTTCCGTGAAGACAGGATGGATGGACGGTGGCGGACGGCGCCGACAGGAGGTCGAGAGGAGATGGAATGGAGGTTCGCGCAGGAGACCGATTCGGCCGACGGCTAAGTCTTGACCGGCCGGGCGTATCTTCGATAGCGCCACAGGATGAAACCGAAGCCTGAAGCAATCAAGATCATCGAGGGGGGCTCGGGAACCACGTGCGGGTGTTTCGGATGGCAGTGGACATCGGCCATTCCGTCGTCAAGCGGACAGCGCGAGTAAGGAAGAGGTCCGGAAAACGGAACATAGGGAAAAATGAAACCGCCGGCGAAGAGGGTCGGGGCGGCGGGCTGGCCGCCGGGCAAGGCGGGTGGGCCCAGCATCGGACGGATCGCCAGTGAGGGAGCTTCCATCACTGCGACGGGTTCGTCAAGCACGTCTTCGGCCGGTTCCTCGTCGGATACTTCGGGTTTGGCTGTGTCCGAAATCTGATTGCCGCAACGCGCCCGCGCGGTGATATTGCCATCGGTGAGCAGCAATTCTCCGGCCTGCAGACGAATCCTTTTCCGCGTCCAAAACACGGTATCGCGGATGCGATAAGAGAGATAAACCTCGCGCGCTTCACTGGCGCGAATGAGCTGCGCGTGACTGTAATCGAAGTGAGCGTAATGCTTACGCACCGCCGAATCGCGCAATGCCGCAGAACGAAGATCGTTGAGATCCTTAACGCCGCCGGGTATTACCGAATAGGGATAGACACCGGGAATCCTCGTCAGACCTTTCGCCAACCTGGTCGCCCGCGCGGTCATCGAAACAAAATTCTTGTGGACGTCTCCGCGAACTCGAAAGGAGTCCGGCAATATCTGAGAACTGCGCAGGGAAGGTAATGGAAGATAGCGCGATGCGCTCTGCCAGAACGCGCCGACCAGCAAAACGCCAAAAACTACCGCCATGAGAATTCGCTGCGTGCGCAAACGACGGCGGTACCAAGTCCGTCTTCTCCGCACGCCTTTTGCGAGGGCGCCCGAGGTCGAACTAGCTGGGGTCAAACCACCTTGGATCAAAACAGCACTCCTACCGGAAGTTGGGCATATGCAACTGCAGAGCAGAGCCAACTTTATCGAGCATTCGTGCAGCGCCTGGGAAATGCCTGGGACGTCAGTAAATTTAACACAAGCACAGCTCAACGCTGGACGGAGTCGTGCGACCAAAGCACACTCCACCGCCCTTCACTTCCTTAAGTGAACAATACGCTGCGCGGCCTTTGCGCGCCAGTACACTTCCGTGGGGGTATCTGGTTTTGCTACTCCGAGCCGCCGGGCGGGTCGGTTTGAAGGGCGGCGACCCGCGCATTTGCCTTCATGGGATTGAATTACGCCCAAACCGGTAGGTGAGGGTCACACTGGCGTATGAGGGGAGCCGCACGCCCACCACCTCGCTCACCGGGTCGGCGGGAACTAACCCGTTGCTCCCGAGACCCACCAACCCCGGCCCGTATACGGCTGCTGTGGCAAAGTTCCCGGTGGTCTGGCCGGTCCAGCCGCTGGCAATCATCATATTCACTCCGACGTTGAAGCGGCCTTCCAGGAAGGGCCGAGCCACCGCCAGGCGGAACTCCTTGTTCGGAACTCCGAGGCAATAGCCGCTCCCGCCGGTGAGGGGTTGGCTTGGATCGCAGGAAGTCCCAACCACTTTTCTGCCGACATACTCGAATTCCGCCTTCGCCTGCAACTGGAAGGGAAGATTCTGATAGGTTCCGGTGAGATCGCCGATCAGTCGAGGAGCCTCGGGTGTGATCGATGACGTGGCCACATCGAGAAGGCGGGCGTCGGCCTGCTCGAAGGTTGCGAGTAAAGCTCCGTGGGCCAAGCTCTGCTGCATCGTAAATGCGAGGTAACGGATACGACCCGGGCCGAGATCGTACTGTAGTCCCTGATCGGGATCGATCTTGCCGTACTCGGCGCTCTGCGTCTCATGGCCCAGCGTCAGTTTGAGGCCCGTCCGGTTAAACGTCTTACTCGCTACCAACTGATACGACCGTGCCGTCTCGACTGGGTCAACGGCGGTCGGTCCGTTCAACGGCGTTCCCTCTCTGGGGTCTTCAGTGAAGAACGACTCGCCGAAGCTGAAGGCGATCAGCGGAACTCGCCATGACTCCTCGGGAACCAGGGTGAGCGTGGCTTTGGGCGAATTCACCCCTACCCATTGGTTCCAGGAATTCGTGGGCGAAATCAGGTCCTGATTGTCGATGAAAATCTCGTCGCGCCGCCAGCCGAGGTAGTAGTGAATATACTTGCTCAGTTGACCCTGCCCCGCAACATAGGGAGTTATGGGGGCGATGGTCACGTTGTTGGCGTCGATCTTGACAAAGGGGCCGTAATAAGACGGAGCGGCTGGATTGTAGAAGTTGTAATGATCGAGATCGTCGCGCCGTGGCGCTTCGCGCTCGTAATCGGCGCCGAGTAGCAGGGTGAAGCTTTTCGCGATTTTGTTGACGTAGGTCGCGCTCGCGCCGGTGACGGTGCGGAACTCGCTCTGCCGGATCAGCCCCAGCCCGAAGTCGGAGAAGAGCGACAGATTATAGGTGCGGAAGAATCCGGAGAGTTGCAGAGCCTGACGGGCGCCCAGTTTCCACACATCATTGAGCGCGACGAGCGCCGTGTGCGTCTGTTCCTTTTGCCGGGGATCGATCGTGTCGGGATACTCCACCCAGCCGGCGGCGGCATCGATGGAGTTGAATCCATACATCGGCCTCAGTCCCGCCACGTAGCCGTAGCCGAGGTATGCGATTCCGAACAGCGTCAGCGTGTGACCTCCCGCATGGAAGACGCGTCCGCCGTTGAACTTGAACTGCTTGCGGTGCTCCAGACGGTCGAGGAAGCCATTGCCGAACGAGCCCTCCATCGCAGCCCATGAATCTGCCGATGGGCTTATCCCTGCCGTGGCGGTAATGTCCCGATAGTCTCCTGTCATCGTGATGAAGGCGTTCAGATGCGAGCGCAAGCCATAGATCGCCGCCAGATTCAGCGCGTGATTACCCTCGAGCACGTTGAACGCGCCGCCATCCACCTGGACGCTCTCGATCACACCCGCAATGAAAATGTTGGGGTCGGAATATCCGTTGCCGTGCGCATTCGCCGAGAGATTGTTCGGCACCAGGTAGCTGCCGACTTTAATGTACTGGGCAATCGGCTCGCCGTGGTCTCCAGCGACACCGGGGGCAAAATATTGCGGAGCCTTGATGCCGCTGGATGCCGTCTCAATCGGATAGCCAGGAATGGAGATCGGCGCACCGGGGCGGCCTGGATTGGCATCGAGCAAATCCTCAGTAGCGAAAACCTTCATCGCTGGATCGGGGGAGAGCACGTCGAGCTCGTTCACGTCAGCCGTCACGCTAACGTTCTCGGTCCGGGGCAAGAGTTGGGTCATCGTCACCATAATTTCTGAGTTTCCACCCAAGGCAAGGCTAACCGGCTGTACAACGGGGCGAAATCCAGAAGCTTCAACCCTGATGACGAATTGTCCCGGGGATGGCAGCTTGATTTGAAAGAGGCCGTCCGTGCCGGTTGTGCTTCGTCCCAGAATGCGGTCATGGTCGGCCAGTTGCACAGATGCTTTTGGCAGACTGTTTCCGTGCGGGTCGGTGACACGACACCGCAGAACGACCTCCTGCGCTGAGAGCGGAGACGACAGCGCAATGACGAAGACGAGCGCCCGAAGTTGGATGATGGTTCGTGTAATGATCACGGCGCGGTTCGAGAGTTCAAGCTTGAGCGCGGGCTGCATCGCGTCCCGTTCATAGGGAGTGGATCCGGCGCTACCCCTCAACTATCACACGAATTTTAGAATCGTGCTACGCAAGAAGTCCGTGATGGATGTCACAACATTTGACGGGGATTTCACTTACTCCGTAACTTCATCTACTCTGTATGCCAAAGGAGAAATCGTGGCTGATCTGGTGAGAACCGGGCTTTCCCTTGAGCGAGAATTGCTGGACAGGTTCGATGAGTCGATCGCACGGCGGGCTTATCAGAACCGTTCCGAGGCGGTGCGCGATCTGATTCGCGAATACCTGGTTTCGGAGGAGGGCGATAAGAACAAGGTCATCGCCGCCACTCTAACCATGGTTTATGACCACCATCGGCCGAATCTCAGCGACCGCCTTACGGAGATTCAGCACCAGGCTCACACGCAGGTTCTCGCCGCTACCCACGTTCATCTGGACCATCACAATTGTTTAGAAGTCGTCATCATGAAAGGCCGTAGCGCAGAACTGCGGAAGATTGCCGACCGGATTTTGAGTTTGCGCGGAGTTAAGCACGGCAAGTTTGTCATCACCACTACCGGAAAAGATCTGAAATGACTCTCCCATGCGCCTGAGCGCTTGCGCTATTCCCTCGCGATCAACCTCGCCCGCGAAATTGAATGATCCGGCGGCGATCGCGTTTGCAGGGACGGCCTGTGGGTAATTCTTCGAACTGCTTCTGGGCTTTGCGCTCGGCAGCCACCTTCACTCGCAATTCCTGGCTCGCTTCCGTTTCGCGATAGAGAGTTTGCGCAACCGCGGCCGGGCCGCGGACTTCGCTGAGAAGCAGTACGGACACTTCGAAGTCACCGCCGTCATTGGTCACGCGCAACATGTCTCCCATTCGAACCTCACGCGCAGCCTTGGCGACTTGGCCGTTCGATAGAATTCTGCCAAGTTCGCAGGCTCGCGCGGCCAGGCTTCGTGTCTTGAAGAATCTGGCAGCCCAGAGCCATTTGTCGATCCTTACGCCGGCCATGGAACTATTTTGCAATAAAAGCGAGATTCAAGGTGTAGTCGGAATTTAGACTCTGCTCCCTTTCTGGAAGATCCGATCCGCCTTCCAAGTCCGGCTGTGTATACCGTGCTTGCAGGACTCGCCACTGAAGTTCGAGCGCTCGGACGAAACACCAGGCACCAGATCGACCGGATTATGTCTACAAATTTTCGAGGACCAGCTTGAGATAGTTCCAGAAGCTCTCCACCGATGAAATCTGCACCCGCTCGTTTGGGCTATGAGGGCTCTCTATGGTTGGACCGAAGGACGCCATCTGCATGCCGGGATATTTTTCGCCAATGACGCCGCACTCCAGTCCAGCGTGCATGGCAATCAGCTTTGCCGGTTCGCCAAAGAGCTCTTTGTGCACTTTCTGAAGCTTGCGCACGATCTCGCTGTTCGGCTCTGGTTTCCAGCCGGGATATTTTCCGCCATGCTCGACTTCAAACCCCGCGAGCGCACAAATCGTCGCAACCATGCGGGCGGCAGAGAGCATGCTGCTTTCGATCGGGCTACGCTGGCTGGTGACAATCTCGACCACATCGCCCTTAGTAGTGACGATCGCCAGGTTCGTGGAGGTCTGCACCAGGCCGGGGACGTCGGGACTCATGGCCAGCACGCCGTGATGCAGGGTCGCGAGCACGGCGACGGTGTGTTTCGCATCATTCGCATCCAGCACTTTGGCCGGCCGATCGGCTTTTTCCATCGTGATCCGTAATCCGGAATCGAATCCTCCCAAATGTTCCTTGTATCCAGCTTCAGCTTTCGAGACCAGAGATTTCAATTCATTTTCGCGAGATGGGTCCAGCACGACCAGGGCGGATGCTTCGCGGGGAATCGCGTTCTGCGCGCTTCCACCGTTGATTTCGGCGATTTCAATGGGGAGATGATCCAGCAAGGTCTGAAGGACTCCACCGATGATGTGCACTGCATTGCCGCGGCCCAGATGGATGTCGACGCCGGAATGGCCGCCCTTCAGCCCCGACACCTTGATGCGCCACGCTGAACCCGGCCCTGCTGGACGAAGCCCGACTTTTCGTCGCGCCATCGTCTTGATGCCTCCCGAACAACCGATGCAGATGGTGCCGATCTCTTCGTTATCGAGGTTCAGAAAATACTTCGACTTCAACAAGCTGCCGGGGAATTCTGCGGCGCCGGTGAGTCCGGATTCCTCATCGATCGTGAATACGAACTCCAGCGGACCGTGCGCGATATCATGGCTCTCCATAACGGCGAGCGCCGCGGAGACACCGATTCCGTTGTCGGACCCGAGAGTCGTGCCCTCTGCCTTGAGCCAGTCACCATCTTTTTTCAGCTTGATCGGATCGACGGCGAAGTCGTGAGCAGTTCCCTCATTTTTCTCACAGACCATGTCGAGGTGACCCTGCAAAAGGGCCATCGGTGCGGCTTCGCGGCCGGGCCGTGCCGGTTTCCTGACCACCAGATTGCCTACGTCGTCCTGGACAGATTCAAGACCCAGTTTGGCGGCGATGGCGCGCACGTAATCGCGCGCGGCCGCCTCTTTCGTCGAAGCACGCGGAATTGCCGCCAGTCGGTCAAAATGTTTCCATACCGGTTCAGGTTTCAGATTTACCAGTGCAGATGTCATGACATGCTCCCTTAGGATTTGAACAGCTTATAAGCTACCAGCCATGGTACAGCGTGGATGCGATGCCAGGTAACCATACACTGCTACTTACGGATTCATTCCAGCTTTGCCAAACTCGAAAATCGGCCCGCCGGAGTCTTCATTTTCAGCCAGAGCTTGCTTTCGAGATACGACGGGTAGACGGCGCGGAGCCATTGGTCCCGAACACGTGGCTTCCAAACTCCAGGTTTCACTCCGCGCTCCGCGGCTGACAAAGGATATCCCATGAGTTCCAGTGTTGAGCCGATTTGCCACTCGATGGCGGCTACCTGGTCCGGCGAGAGTCTCTGTTTCCAACGCTGGACTGGATTCAATCCGAAGCCTGTCTCCTCGCGAAACGAAGAGTTACTTTTGGTGAGGGTGCCCAGAGCGGCCGCCTGGATGCGGTCATGGTCGAGGTCGTGGTCAAGAAATTCACTGATGTTCTTGAGCGTGCGCCTACCATCGTTCACCAGATCTTCATAGCGAATTTCGAGGTAGTCATTGGGAATCGCACGGCCAGCTCGCCGCCCCTTCAGGACCATCCATTGCCAATAGAGAGCCGTCTCTTCCAGGCTTCGTGGTTGGCGACTCCAGGGAAGAGGATTGAAATCGCCCAACTTGCGAAGCGACACGGCAATGTCACGCCCATCGCGAATGATGTGAATAAAAAGTGCCTCGGGGATATCGTTCTTGACAGCCTCCACCCGCAACACGGTATCGGGACTGTAGGCCGCCCAGCGGGCGACTTGTTGTTTTCGAGCAATTGCGCCCATGAAGATGCGCAGGAAATCGCCCCCGCTGCGGCAGTTCTCTACCACTTTTGCGGCTAGCTCTGCGGCATCGAGTCCCGATCGTTCGAAACCTGTGCTGCCGAGCCATGCGGCCATTATTTTCTTACGGTTTTCCAGTCGCTCCAGCTTTCCAAAGCGAGGTATGAGCGTTTCGTAGATGGGCACGCTCGAGCGGTAGATGGCGAACCCGCCGGACGACAGCAAGGTGTCGTACAGAAGGTTCGTTCCGGAACGGGGGCACCCGATCACGAAAACAGGATATCGCTTCCGTTCGATCACGCCTTCACCGGAGTATTCGACTCCTCGCACTCGTCAAGGTGCAAACGATCCGTATTGACGAAGCGTCCCAGTGGTGTCGCCCGCTTGAGCCATTCCTTGTATTGGTAGAAGATAGGGTACGCTGCGCGCATGGTTCGAAGCCTGACGCCGAGGGTTGCACGATGTGTCGATAGCGGATAGCCGAGTTCCATCAGCAGTCCGCCAATCACCGCTTCCAGTGTGGCCACCTTGTCCTCTGAAAGTTGCCTCTTCCACCGGCCCACAGGGGAAGGCCCTCCTGCCTTCCATTCTTCGGGAAACGATGTATTCGGAGTGCCGACTGCGCCGATTTTTGCCGCACGGATCTTCCCGTAATCCAGATTTTCGCTAATAAACCCACCAACCTTGGTCAGCGCCTCCTCGGGACGGAGCACCAAATCTTCGAAGCGGATCTCCATGTAGTCGGGTTGAATGGCTTCGCCGTATTTCCGACCGGTTTGAACCTTCCACATCCAATGCAGCCCGGAAATGTAGAGGCCGTAACTCCTGCCCAGGAGGATCGGACGAATGTGGCCTTTTGTATCGAGGGCATGGGCTACGTCGCGTCCGTCACGAATCACATGGACAAAGAGAGCGTCAGGAATTTGCTGTTTGATGAGTGGAATGTACAGGAGATTATCGGGACCCCACACCGCCCAGCGATCGAATCCGCCGGCCTGGGCCATTGCTCCCATCACGACACGGAGAAATGCGCCGCCGTTGGCCACTGAGGTCACGATTTCTTCTGTTATCGCATCGGCATCCAGGCCGGAGCGCCGGAATTGTCTCGACCGCAGCCAGCAGCGCATCAGTTCGCGCCGGTTGGCAAGATTGCGAAGATCTCCGAATTTTGGAACAAGCAGATCAAAAACGCAGGGTTCGGTTCGATAAACCGGGAAGCGCCCCGAGGAGAGGAGCATGTGATACAGCATCGTATTCCCCGACCGTGCCGAACCGACCACAAACACCGGCGGCTTATTCGTCGTAGTCACCCTTGACTCCTCGATGTAAGCGGGGATCACCAGGAAGAGCGAGTTCCTGGTAAACGCCAAGCCAGTGCGCCCTAATCGTCGTCCAGCGATACGTGAACGACTGGCGATATGCCTTGTCGGTGAGACGCTGAACGAGCGCTGGATCTTGGAGCAGTCGTAGGACATTGGCCGCTAGCTGCTTCCAGTCTTCTGTCTTGCTGACCAGTCCGGTCTCTTCGTGGCGCACGATGTATGGGATTCCGCCAGCGTCGGTGGTCACTACCGCGAGTCCAGAAGCGAACGCTTCCAGGATCGAGACCGGCATGTTATCGACGCGAGACGCGTTGATCATAAGATCGGCTTGGTCATAGAAGCGGCCGATGTTTTCCCTGGTGACTCTCCCAGGCATTTCGACTCCCGCCAAATCGAGTTCTGCGATCAGGCGGCGAATTGCATTTTCCTGCGATCCCTCTCCCAATAACAAGAGCTGCGCTCCGAGGAACACTTTTTTTACTTCAGCAAATGCTCGGAGCACCAGGTCGATTCCGTAGCATGGTTCAAAATTACGCGAGCACAAGAGGTAAGGACGGAGAGGCTCTCGCGCACGGTACGGGAAAAGGGCCGGATCGACGAGGTTAGGGATCGCTTGTGCCGCCACCTGGAATTCGCCGAACACCTCGAGCAGATAACGTGAAGGGACGACGACCCTGTCAGCCTTCCGCAGAATGTTTCGGGCGATCCCGGAAGAGCTCAAATGCTTTCTTGCTCGTCCGCTGTGATAGTGAACCAGAACCTTCTTTCCCAAGATACGGGACACGCAAAAAGCAGGCACGGTGGCGATGAGGAAGGATGTGGAAGCCGCCGAGAATATGTGAGCCACGTCGGCTTTTCTCAAGCTCCACCAGAGCCTGGTCAAATAAATCGGAAAACGTACTATGGTGCGCAGATGAGGAATGCGCTCCAGCCATCCGGGCAATGCCAGATTGGTACCCAGGTACGAAATTTGCGCGGCGGAATCGTCGCGCCACAATCGCAACAGTAGGTCGGCCTGTACTTCCTGGCCCCCTATCAGGTACTCAATCCGAGGGGCGACAATCGCTACGCGCAGGAGGCGACCGCGTTGTTCAGATTCGATCTTGGCTTCCGCGCTATTGGCGAACTGCATGGTTGAATCACAGACGACCGGATTAACCAGCTTAGCCCGGAACTGTCGCCGCTTCGGTCCCCTTGCTTCGCTGTTGATGTCCATTCAGGCCGCGCAAGTAGGAGAACGTCTCGCGCATGGCCTGCTCTGTGGGCACAATCTGCTTCCATCCAAGTTTCTTGATCTGCTGATTGTCGAAATGATGTCCCTTCCACAGGGCGCGGCTTTCGTAAGGCGTCAGCACGGCTGGGATCTGGCCATGTGTCTTGGCGTTGTATTTTTCGATGACCCGCGACAACAGCATCGTCGCAGAGAATGGGAGACGAATGGCGGTTATGTTTTTCACCTGGCCCTTGTAGGAGCGCAAATACTGAATCGTGCTGGGCACGTTATCGTCGAGCACGTTATAGCTCTGGCCTGATGCTTCCGCTTTTTGCCCCGCCACTACGATCGCTTCGGCACAGTTAACAACATGCGAAAGCGGCAGCGGGCTTCCGCCGCCGAACACCAACAGTACGCGGCCGACAAGAATGCCTACTCTTGACGGGAAACCACGGTTCGGGTTGGAGCTACCATAGAGAACACCCGGCCGAAGAATTACCAGGTCGATCCGCCCCTTTTTAGCCTCCTGCCGAAAGAGCCGTTCTTGCCAGATCTTGGCGTGAAAGTAAACATTCCGTTTCTCCGGATGAGGATCGAGTTTCGTGTCCTCCACAATCGACTTTCCAGTTTCCAAAAAGGACGTCCCATAGACTCCAAGAGAACTGATCAGCACGATTCGCCGCTTGCTGTTTTGCACGGCGTTGAGAAGACATTTGGACGCAACTACGGTGTTGACGAAAATGGTGGCCGGCATCCCTCGCATTCCAGCGGCCAAGTGATAGATCGTGTCAACACCCTCGACCGCGCGGGTAGCATCGACGGGCGAAGCGAGGTTGCCAAACCGGTAGTGGATCCGCGCACCCGGATAACGGTGGCGGATATCTTCCAGGGCCGAAATATCCTTGTCAGGGCGGACCGCGCACGCCAGTTCGAGATGGCCGTGAGCGAAGAGCCTTTCGACCAAAGCTCTGCCCAGGAATCCCGCCGCTCCCGTGACAAGTATCTTCAACCTTTTGCCGCTCCTTCCACCTGCATCTGGTTCACGATCTGATCGATCAGGGACGCGACGCGCAAAATTTCGTGGTACGGAATAGGAACTGGCAGATCGTGTTCGATGCCGTTATAGAACTCGCCGAGCAGGTAATTGAAGCCCTCGAAGAAATGGTACTCGGAACGAGCAAAGCGCAAGACATTTCTCCCGCCTTCCCGAATGTGCTGCCACCCTTGCGCGAAAGGGAATGCCAGGCGGCCCAGCACGCCGGGCAGAGCCGGATCGCGGGCCAGCGTGATGGTGCTGTTCTCAAAATCCAGGTGCGCGGTATTTTTCGTTCCGTAAAATGTCAGGAAATGCTGCAACGGCCGCGAGTGAGACGAAAATGTACCGTAGGCCGATTGCTTCCCTCCGATGATTACAACCCGGAGTTCGTCCGGCAGATCGCAGTCGTGGAGTCGAACCCCGTCGGCGCCTTGCCATGAATAGGCCTGCACCAGAGGCTTTTCATCCGAAATAAATTCCGTGATCTTATTCAACAGATGGTCGAGCACATTCTGAAAGAGTTTGCCTGGGAGCTTATGAAGCCAATGGTCGCGGTCGGAGAGAACCGGAGTTCCGAACGGACCGTTCAGGTTATAACCCAGGAAACTCTCCAAATGGACGGCTTCTCCCATCACTTTTTTCTCGACCAACTGGCGGAGCATTCTGACCGCCGGATCAAAATAATATGTGTAGGTGATGGTCAACCTTCTCGCCCGACGTTCCGCATGGGCTATGAGTTGTGCTGCCTCACACGAATCCAGCGCAAGCGGCTTTTCGACCACCAAATGACATCCCGCGTCGAGGGCATCGAGGGCGAGCGAAAGGTGCGACGAGGGAGG
Source organism: uncultured Acidobacteriaceae bacterium (assembly GCA_963696275.1). Taxonomy (GTDB): domain Bacteria; phylum Acidobacteriota; class Terriglobia; order Terriglobales; family Acidobacteriaceae; genus Acidiflorens. The sequence continues at coordinate 164,046 of CAVOJQ010000007.1, forward strand.
AGTAGCAATGTGCACGACATCAGGCTTCTCGGTCGCGAGCAGCTGTTCGAAGTCGCTGTAGCAATGGGGTATGCCGTAGCGGGCGGCTAATTGCTCTGCCATCAACAGTTCCTGGTCGCATACGGCAACGATTCGGGCGCGCGGTATCGTTTTAATGCCCGAAACATGCATGTCGGCGGTTTTCCCGCATCCAACCAGTGCAACCTTGAGTGTCACTTGCGCGCCTTTAGTCGTCCTGTACTACCTGGAAGAGTGCCAGTCTGAAGAGTGACAGTCTAAGGATGTCGGATGGGTTTGTCCAACACTAACGCCGTGCCAAGCGCCTATTGGACGCGACACTTCGAATCTTTCTCCGGAGATGCATCAGTCTGGCCGTGAGGCCCGGCACAACGGCCAAGCCGCAGACGGCCAGACTCAAGAGCGATTTGTGGAAATGGAGGTTGGCCTCGGCGATCAGTAGCCGGGCCTCCGCAAACTGGCGCGCGTCAATTTTGCATTTGCCTTCTTCCAGCAGATACCTGGCCTTGATTTCGGCCGATCGCCTCTCGACCATCGCACGATCGGAGCCGGTGAGGGGCAGCGTGCGCTTGACCTTTTCGAGAACAGTCCAGCTGCCCTCAGCCATTCTAGCTTTCGACTCGCTGAGCGAACCGGGACGGCCGACATGAAGCCTGGCGCCAATCTTCCGGCTGTATCCGATCCTAGCGCCGCTGAAAGCGGTACGAATCCACATATCGTAATCGTCGCAGCGCGGCAGGGTTTCGTCGAACAGTCCCGCCTTCAGTAGGGCCGATTTGCGGGCAACCACCGTTGAAATCGGAATCTGGCAACGTTCTACGATCAAGGCGCCGAATGACGCCTCCCCGTTCGAGGGATGCTTTTCCATAAATCTACATTCTGGCGCCGCGTCGAGCACCAGGATGCTGTCGCAATAAACGAGATCGAGTGACGGATCTTCCTTGAACAACTGCATCTGTGAAGCGAGATGATCCGGCATCCAGGTATCGTCGCTGTCGAGGAACACAATGAAGTCGCCCTGAGAGTGCTGAATCGCATTGTTCCTGGCTGCCGCTGCACCCTTATTTTTCTGTTGGATGTAAATGATACGGTCGAGATATGGATGGAGCACCCTTTCCAGTTCGGAAGTGTCGGGGGAGCCGTCGTTGACCACGATCGCCTCGAAATCCGAATAAGTCTGCGCGAAGGCGGACTGCAAGCATGCCGCGATCAGGTCGGCAGTCTTATAGCTGGGGATAATCACGCTAACTTTCGGCGGCGTTTTGGTCTGGGCTGCGGGCATGAATCCGGCTGTTTACGAACTGCGAAAACTGAGTTCCGTGCAACGGACGAACCGCGAACAGTCCCGCCAAGTAATTGAGAAGATTGGTGGAGCTAGTCGGGATCGAACCGACGACCTCATCGTTGCGAACGATGCGCTCTCCCAGCTGAGCTATAGCCCCTTGAAGGTCAATTTCTTCATGATTTTAACAGCCGTCGCTTGATTTCGCCTACACTTGTCGTCATTCACCGGATCTATCTTGCGCTCCCTGGCATTCTCAATGCCCCGAACCTCGCATTGAACTCCGCGCTGAACTCCGCCCCGAATTCTGCGGCTGAACTTCGTCACCACTCGGAACCGGGGGGATGAAGAATGAAATCGAAGGCTATAATTTAGTAGTGAGTTCCTTCAAGGTAAAGCAAGTGGCCTCCGCCGACTTCCCGACACGCTGGGGGCATTTTCTAATTCATGGCTTCACCACTCGGGCGTCGGCGTCGGAAGGCGCGAAGGCGGAGGAAGCGGTGGCGCTGGTGATGGGCGAGGTGAATACCGGATCGCCTCTGGTGCGCATCCATTCGCAATGTCTGACCGGAGACGTTTTTGGCTCGCTGCGCTGCGATTGCCGCCAGCAGCTTGAACTGTCACTCTCGCTGATCGCTCATGCCGGAGCGGGCGTGCTCATCTATGAACAGCAGGAAGGACGAGGCATCGGCCTGATGGCGAAACTGCAGGCCTACGCGCTCCAGGACAGCGGGTTCGACACCGTGGAGGCAAACGAGCGCCTCGGTTTCAAGGCTGACCAGCGCGAGTTCCTCATGCCGGTCGAAATTCTCAAGGCATTGGGCATTCAGCGCGTGCGGCTGCTCTCGAATAATCCTGATAAAGTTGCCGCCCTGGAACATGCCGGTATCCAGGTCACCGAGCGCGTCCCCTGCGAAATTGCGCCCACTGAATTTACGGAAGAATATCTGAGGACGAAACAAGAGAAATTAGGACACCTGTTTACGAGCCGGAAGGGGCAGCACTAAGAGCATCCATGGAAGCAGTCGCGTCTTCGTTGCGGAGCAGTCTCTTGAGTTCATTCTTATTCTTCACCGGCAATCCGCGCAGGGCGGCTCGCGCCAGCGCCAGATAAACTTCGCGCACTTCGCGGTTCTTCAGGATTGCGAGATGTTTCGCCACTGTCTCCGCATCTCCCCGAATCAGCGGCCCGCTAAATGAACCCGCCGGACCCAGACGGGAATAATTTTCCAAGGTCTGCCGAAGGATGGGGAGACTTTTGCGCCGCGCCTCGTGACGGGTAAGCCCGGCGGCGCCCGCGGCTGCTTCAAGCGTCGTCAGGAATGCCACCAGCAAGGGTGAAGTCATGGTGGCCCATGCATGGTAGGCAGCCTTGCGCAATGCGGGTAGACGGAAACTCTGACCTCCTAGTTTGCGAACAATCTGGCGGGCCGCTTGCATTGCCGCACGGTCGCCTTCGAGCGCAAAGGGTACGCCCGCCAGCGCAGGATGCGCCCCGGCAACAAACGTCATCAGCGGATGCACCGATGCCAGTGAGATTCCCTCCGTGCGCAAAGGATCGAGCTCGCGGCTGGAGAGTGCTCCGCTGGAATGGATTGCAAAACGCACTTTAATTTTTCGCCGGAGGTCTTTTTGCTCGACGATCCGGTCGCGCAGCAGGGCAGCCGCATGGCGAATCTCACGGTCGGGCACGCAGAACCATAGCAGCTCGGCATCGAGCGTGGTGGAATTTATGGTGACCTGCTGCGCGCCCACTTTGGCGGCGAGCAACCGGGCGCGGCGACGCGAGCTCGCGGCATCGCGGGAGAGGATTTCGGTGACTTCGAAACCGGCTTTATGGAGCGTGACGGCGAGGGACGCCGCCAGGCTGCCGGCTCCGACGAGAGCGATAGTGGGCTTGGCAATGGTCATTTTTCAGTAACGGCGCAGCATACCTTATATTGTTGTCATGGCAAAACCGACACAGGCAAAATCGGCGCGAGCTCAAGTCCTCTCTTCGCGCATCAGTTATCAAGGTCCGGTATTCAGCGTCACGACGGATGAAGTTGAAGAACCGGGCGGAGTACGGGCCCGCCGTGACGTCATACGGCATTCTGGATCCATCGTTATTTTGGCCGTTCGGGAGGCATCAAGGGCCCTTAAGGGCGGGGAACCGCAGGTTCTGCTGGAGCGCCAGTATCGGCACGCGGCCCAGTCCATGATGTGGGAATTGCCCGCTGGACGCATCGATGATGGCGAAACGGCACTCACGGCCGCCAAGCGGGAGCTACTTGAGGAAACTGGATTCCGCGCTCGCCAGTGGAAAAGAATTCTACATTTTTATGTTAGCCCCGGCTTTTTAGATGAAACCATGACCATCTACCTCGCCCGCGGTCTGCAAGAAGGCAAGGCCCAACCCGAGGCGGACGAGCGGATCGCAATTAAATTTTTCTCTTTATCAGAGGCAAAGCAGATGGCGCTGCACGGCCGTATCCTCGATGCGAAGACGATTTCCGGCATCCTGTGGCTGGCGGAAACGACTCCATCGTCCCGCTCGTGAATCTTCCGCGGTCGTCCAGCCCCTCACTCTAGATCTGGTAATCGATATCTTCGATAATCCGCTGCATTGATTCGGAAACCGGCTCACTTCCACCGGTGCCTTCCAACACGCGCACACGTTCCGCCAGCCGGTTGACCTCCGACGCTACCGCGGCCAGGGCTTCCGAGAGTGGATCGTTGATTTGCTTAGGGTCGGTGATGACCACACGCTTCCCTTCCCGGAGAATGATGTGTCCGGGTACACCCACCACGGTGGAATCGTCGGGGACGCTGCGAAGCACTACGGATCCGGCGCCTATCCGGCAGTTGTGGCCGACCGTGATGTTGCCGAGAATTTTAGCTCCTCCTCCGACGACCACATTGTCGAGAAGAGTCGGATGCCGCTTGCCGTGCTCCTTGCCGGTTCCGCCGAGAGTTACTCCCTGGTAAAGAGTCACATCCTCGCCGACAATGGCGGTTTCGCCGATCACTACGCCCATGCCATGATCAATGAACAAACGGCGGCCGATTTGTGCTCCGGGATGAATCTCAATGCCGGTGAGCCAGCGCGCGACCTGCGACAGCCAGCGCGCCAGCAGAAAAAAACCATGGTTCCACAACCAGTGATTCATGCGATAGAACCACACCGCATGCAAACCGGAGTAACACAGATAAACTTCGAGGCGCGACTTCGCAGCAGGGTCGTGCTCGAGCACATTGGCGACGTCTTCGCGAATTAGCGACAGCAGATGCGGCATGAGTCTGATATCTGTGAGACTCGCGCAATGATCAGGCCGGAATTTGTGCCGTCGGAATCTGCAGCGCCTGGTTGCGGAGTCCTTCGAAAAGAATACTACTGAGGTAGCGCTCACCGAACGAAGGCAGAACAACAACAATCAATTTCCCCGCGTTCTCCGCACGGCGCGCCACCTGCAGAGCCGCCACCACGGCGGCTCCAGAGGAAATGCCGACCAGCAAGCCTTCCTCCAGCGGAAGGCGTCTTGCCATGTTGATCGATTCATCGTTGCTGACAGTAATGACTTCGTCGACCAGATCACGGCGCAGGATGCTGGGAACAAAACCGGCGCCGATCCCCTGAATCTTGTGGGGCGCAGGCTTGCCTCCGGAGAGCACCGGGCTGTCGGTAGGCTCGACGGCGATGGCCTTGAACGATGGCTTTCGTGCCTTTATGTATTCCGCGACACCGGTAATGGTTCCTCCGGTGCCAACGCCTGAGACTAGAAAATCTACCTTCCCGTCGGTGTCTTCCCAAATCTCGGGGCCGGTGGTTTCGAAGTGGATCTTAGGATTGGCCGGGTTATCGAATTGTTGGAGCATGTAGGAGTCTGGAGTCTGAGCGAGCAACTCCTCGGCCTTGAGAATCGCCCCCTTCATTCCCCGCGGGCCAGGAGTCAGCACGATTTCGGCGCCTAGCGCCAACAATAGAACGCGCCGTTCCAGGCTCATCGTCTCCGGCATGGTGAGAATGAGTTTGTAGCCCTTCACGGCCGCCACAAAGGCGAGCGCGATGCCCGTGTTGCCACTGGTGGGCTCAATCAGAACCGTCTTCCCGGGGTGAATACGGCCAGCGCGCTCGGCATCGTTAATCATGCTGACACCGATGCGGTCTTTTACGCTGGCGAGTGGATTCTGGCTTTCGAGTTTCGCCACCACCTCGGCTTTTGCACCTTCAGTGACGCGATTCAGTCTTACGAGTGGCGTGTGTCCAGTCAGTTCGGTGACATCTTTTGCGATCTTCATAGACTTTTGACTCTCGAATTTTCCTTCCGATTTCTTCTCTTGCCCCGAGCGGTCTCCGCATCTAGCTTGGTGGTGGTTAATACCAGATTAACCTTACTAGTTTACTTGTATATTGTAAGCAACACCCGGTGTATTTGTCATCTCGTCCGCGAAGTGAGGGGATTCCGCATTTTGCGTAGTTCCCGGCTATCGCGGCTTTCGCCGTCCCACTCGCGCCAGAATGCGCCGAACCTTCTTTGGAGAAATCGACAGCCGCGTCGCCACTCGCGACACTTTTCTACCTTCCCGCTCCCAGACCCGCGCAATCACAATCTCCGCAAATTCGTCGCTGATTTGCCGGAACGTCTTCTCGCCCACCGCTCCCTGCGACCACGCTTTCAGCGCCGGGTGCACGCTTCCCTTGCGTAAGATCTTCGCACCCAGCGTCTGCATGTCCTGCCACATATTGTTGTCGGGTTGATTTGTCCCGCAGGCGGCCCGCGCCAGGTCATACGATTGGCGCGCTTCTTCCGGATTGTCAAAAAATGAATTGCACTGCGTCAGCCCCTGCCAGAGATGCGCGTTCGCGAGCAGCAGGTGGTGCTGCGTGTGCTTCGCGAGATCAATCGCCTCTTGACTGCACTCCAGCGCCCGCCGCGCATGGCTTCCCGGATCCGCGCCTTCGCCAATCTCTTCTTCCACTTTCGCATTTTCAATCATGCACTGCAGAATGCGCGCCCGCCCCATCAGAATGTAGTCTTGTTTCTCTTCCCCCAATTCGTAGGCCGAAGCCGCTTCCTTCTCGGCCCGCTGAAAGTCTCCGCCATCAAGGTGGATGTACGCGGCGTTCAGATATACCGTGCCCGCTCCATGATGGCTCGGACGTTCCTGATAAATAGCACGGGCCCGCTCCAGATGTTCGATGGCTTCGCGGCGTAACTGGGCGAGGCGACTGCGGTAATCATGCTTGCGCGGAGTCTGCTGCGGTTTTGCAGCGCTTTTCGCCTCGGGGCTGGCCGGAATCTTCCGCCGCCGCTCGGCATCGCGATCGATTCTCTTCTGCAGTTCAAGGGCGATGCCGCGTTTAGCCAGAGCCATGTTGGCCAGGGATCGCGCCAGGTTCAGATGCCGCGGGTCCCGTTTCCCGTAATGGCGGATGGCACTCTCGAAAAAGTCAATGGCTCTATCGAAACGTCCCTCGCGGCGCGCCATGCGCCCGTAGAACGATTGAATGTTGCCCAGCGTCACGTAGTCGTCGGTCTCGGCCAGAACTCTTTCGGCCGCCTGCGAGATTCGCACCGCCTCTTTCCATTTGCCCTGCTGGAAATAAAGCCAGCCCTCGAGAACTTGCATTACCGCCGCCATTCGCGCGTGCCCTAACTCGGACGCTAGATCCTTTCCTTTTACCGTGTAGATCAGGGCTTCGTCGTATTCGCCGCGTCTGCGCAGGCATCGTCCCTTCCAGAAATAAACGATCGCGAGCAGAAACCGGTCATCTAATTCCTGGCTCAGACTCAAAACGAAGTCGAAATGACCCATCGCCCTTTCCATCGCCTCTTCCGCCATGGCAGCCATGCCCTCGGTCATGCGCAAGCACAGATAATCCGCGATGGAGAGTTTCGAGCGGAGTGCGGATTCCAGATGCTCGAAACGCTGCAGAAGATTTTTGAGCGGAGGCCCGTTAAACCCGATGTCGGTCCAGATGGCAAGTTGCGCGAGCAAGCGGGCGGCATTTTCCAGGGAAGGGTCGATGTTGGCGATCAGATTCTGGTGCGAAACGAGACAGGCTATCCCGCGCTCAATCTCACGCGCGGCCACATGTTCCCGTAACTGCGCAAGGAAGGCCGCGTCAAGTGGCGCAGAGTTAATCGTCGCTAGCTCAAATTTGGCGGGATTACCTCTGCGCGCGCCCATCAATTGACGTTCTAGTCCAATAAATCGTAACTGGCAAGCGTAAGAAACTCGGCAAAGTTCGAATTCGTCGCCAGTTGTTCGAGAAGCCGGGCCGCTTGTTGCAACTTCTCATCGTTGCCTGACTTGCCACCCAATTCCGCGGCTCGCTGCCGGATGATCTCTTTGACCATCCCGGCCGTAACCGGCCTGCCATCCTTGAGGTGAGCGCCATACTTCACCCACTGCCAGAGCTGGGCGCGGCAAATTTCGGCGGTTGCCGCATCTTCCATCAGGTTGTAAATCGGAACGCAGCCCAATCCGCCCAGCCACGAATGCAGGTACTGCAGGCCGACGTCGATATTCCAACGCAGTCCCTCGTCGGTGATCTCGCCGGTCGGAACCTCCAGCAGGTCTTTAGCCTCCACTTTCGCGCCGGGTCGTTGCATGGCAATCTGATTCGGTTCGGGCATGAACTGATCGAAGATTTCCTTGGCCACCGGAACCAGCCCTGGATGGGCAACCCAGGTGCCGTCATGGCCGGCTTTGACTTCACGGAGTTTGTCGCGTCTGACTTTTTCCAGTGCCTGTTCATTGGCCGCCGCATCATTTCGAATCGGAATCTGAGCCGCCATTCCTCCCATCGCGTGAATGCCGCGGCGGTGACAGATTTCCACCAGCAAGGCGACGTACGAACTCAGGAAGTGCGTTTCCATCGTGACCTGGGAGCGATCCGGCAGCACGAATTCAGGATGCTGCTGGAATTTCTTGATGTAGCTGAAAATGTAGTCCCAACGCCCGCAATTCAGACCCGCGGAATGGGCGCGCAGTTCGTAGAGGATTTCGTCCATTTCGAAGGCGGCCAGAATCGTCTCGATCAGCACAGTCGCGCGAATCGAGCCGCGGGGAACCTTCAACTCATCCTGCGCAAAGCAGAAGACGTCATTCCAAAGCCGGGCTTCGAGATGGTTCTCCAGCTTCGGCAGGTAGAAATAAGGACCCGTTCCTTTGCCAAGCAGGGTTTCCGCGTTGTGAAAAAAGAAAAGACCAAAATCGAACAGCGCGCCCGAGATCGGCTTGCCTTCCACCAGAAAATGCTTTTCGTCCAGATGCCACCCGCGCGGCCGCACCATCAGGGTGGCCAGCTTGGATCCTAGTTTGTATTGCTTTCCCTCCGGACTCTGGTACCGGATCGTCCCTCGAACCGCGTCACGCAAATTGTATTGGCCCTCCAAATTGTTGAACCAGGTCGGTGTGTTCGAGTCCTCGAAGTCGGCCATGTAAACGCTGGCGCCAGAGTTCAATGCGTTAATGATCATCTTGCGATCGACGGGTCCGGTAATCTCCACGCGGCGATCCATGAGATCTTTGGGAATAGGCGCAACCTTCCAATCGTCCTGGCGAATCGCTGACGTCTCCGGCAGAAACTGCGGAAAAATATGGCGATCGATATCCCGCTGCACGGTTCGCCGCCGCGCCAACAATTCCTGCCGCCGGGTCTCGAACCGGGTGGCCAGCTTCAACAGGAATGCGCGCGCATCTGGGGTAAGAATGCTGGTTTCGATCTGCTTGAGCGTCGGGCTTTCAGTCGCATCGTTCTGAACAATAGTCATAGCATTCATAAGTGAACATCATAGCCAGGGGCACGCGCAAGTCCCGCGCACTGGGTCAAATTGACCCAGTAGTCCCGGAAGGCCAGGGCGATTTGTGTGGAAACGCAATTCGGCGTCTACTGTCCTTGGACGCACAGTCCGGACGCAAATTTCGTGCAGGGATGAACAAGTGATGACTTCGACCGCCAACCGCCAAACCAGCAATATCGATGACATGATCTTTGACGCGGGACACAGCCATGGTATTCGGACCCTGGTGGTTCTGGAATATCCTTCTTTGACAGGTACTTCCTGGGACGACGAACTTCTGCCGTCGGGAGATTAGGGCCCGGGAGCGCGCCGATTTCCTGGAATCGGCGCCACCTTCCCGTTTTCATACCATTGACCGATGACGAACCGGCCCTCGCAACGAATCCCGCGTCTGGCAGCCCGACACGTCCATTGACGTTACAATAACGTCAAACTTGGCATCCCGGGCAGAATCAATTTCTAAAGATCGGGCAGCAATGGAAACGAACAAGGCAATTCTCTGACGAGGCTATGCATGGAGGCAGAAAGTGTTGATTAGCTCTGAGCAGGAAAAAATGACGATGTTCGAGCAACAGACTGCGGCCGCAAAGGAATACTTCGCCAGTCCTCGATTCGATGGGATCACCCGTCTCTATTCCGCGCGCCAAGTGGCCGAGCAGCAGGGGACGATCTCCGGCGACTACACCGTAGCCCGGCAAGCTGCGACTGAGTTTTACACACGACTGCGCGAACTTTTCGCAGAGCGCAAGCAGATGACGACCTTTGGCCCCTATTCGCCGGGTCAAGCGGTCATGATGAAGCGGATTGGGATGGAGGGCATTTACCTCGGGGGCTGGGCGACGTCCGCCAGAGGCTCGCTGGCCGAGGATCCGGGGCCCGATCTGGCCAGCTACCCGCTCAGCCAGGTGCCAGATGAGGCCGCCGGATTGGTGCGGGCGCTTCTTACCGCCGACAAAAATCAGCATTTCGCGCGGGCGCGCATGACCGAAGAACAACGCGCAAACACACCCTCGATTGACTTCCGTCCTTTCATCATCGCCGACGCGGATACCGGTCACGGCGGAGACGCGCACGTTCGCAATTTGATTCGACGCTTTGTCGAGGTTGGAGTGCCGGGCTACCACATCGAAGACCAGAAGCCGGGAGCGAAGAAATGCGGCCATCAGGGAGGTAAGGTTCTTGTGGCGGGAGATGAGCAGATCAAGCGATTGAACGCTGCCCGCCTGCAACTCGACATTATGCGAGTTCCGGGCATCATTGTGGCGCGGACCGATGCCGAATCGGCGACATTCATCGAGAATCGCAGCGACGAACGCGACCAGCCCTTTATCCTGGGAGCCACCCACATCGATTTGCCCAGCTATAAGGCGGGCTACCTGGCGATTTTGCGGAAGCTCAACCAGTTGGGCGTCGACGAGGTTCGCGGTCATCTGCTTTTCGCTCTATCCGAAACCGAGTACGCGGCGGCCTTCGATTGGCTGGAGAGGGTCGGGCTCATGGCGATAATCACCGAGCGCGCCCCGGCTCTCCGGAAGATGACGGCCACCGAACTCGAGGCGGCACTGGAAAAAATAGACTCACGCTATGTCGAAACCTGGCAGGCGGAAGCCGGAATGAAGACCTACGGGATGGCGGTCGCCGAAGTGATCGAGTTCCGCGCGGCCGAAGGCGAGCGTTTCGACATGACGGTCGACGAGTGGCTGGCGTTCTCGAAGCGGGCCTCTTTCTACGAAGCACGCGAGCGGGCGAAGTCCATGGGCGTCCACGTTATTTGGGACTGCGAGTTGCCCAAGACTCCCGAGGGCTTCTATCACATTCAATCGGGAATCGATTACGCCATTGCCAAATCACTGGCGGTTGCGCCCTTCGCCGATCTGCTCTGGATGGAAACCAAGACAGCGGACCTCGAGGACGCCGAGAAATACGCACACGCCATTCACGCGCAGTATCCCGACAAGATGCTGGCTTACAATCTTTCGCCGTCTTTTAGCTGGGACACCACCGGCATGAACGACGATCAGATGAAGCGCTTCCCGGAGGAACTCGGAAAACGCGGCTTCGTCTTCAACTTCATCACCTATGGTGGCCACCAGATCGATGGCCTGGCTGCCGAGGAGTTCGCGACCGCTTTGAAGCAGGATGGGATGCTGGCACTGGCGCGCTTGCAGCGCAAGTTCCGACTGCTGGAGTCGCCCTACCGCACGCCGCAAACCCTGGTTGGAGGTCCACGCCTCGACGCCGCCCTGATGGCGTCGTCCGGACGCACTGCGGCGACCAAGGCGATGGGCAAAGGATCAACACAGTTCCAGCATCTGGTCCAGACCGAGGTTCCGACCAAACTGCTCGAAGACTGGCTAACGGAGTGGCGCAAGCACTGCAACTACGCCGAAAAGATTCACGTAAAGCTGCGTCCGCACACGGCTGGTTCTGAGTTGCTGGAGCTGAGCGTCTTGAACGAGCCGACCGGGGAGAAGCTGGCGAGCATCGTATTCGCTTACATCCAGGATCGTCATGGACGCAGCATTCTCTCGGTTCGCGACCAGAACACCCTCGCGCCTGTCCGCAAGAAGCGCCTGATGACCATGGCCCAACTGTTCCTGATTCACCGTTACAACGCTACTTCTGTGCACTACGTGACGCCAACGGAGGATAACGAGTTTCAGACCCAGAGAATGAAGAGCGTTGGCATCTTCTCGGAGGTTCACACGGAAATTGGCCAAATCATCGTGGCGCAAGTCAGCAAAGATCGCGTCGCCGAATTGCTCCAGCCCGACCGTGTGCAACTTCTGGAGATCATCCGTAAGACTGCGCCGGTATTGCCAAGCCAGAACGCTTCACGCGGAGTGAAGTCTGAGGCGAACTGATGCCGTCGGGAGACTAGAAATCTGGAACCTGAAGAAGCAATTCAGATTGGAGAAGAGGCTCGCATGGCGGGATGGGGTTGTGCCCCGTCCCAGCCGGGCGCGGCCCGGCTACCACCCACTCTTCAGGCCGGTCCGGCCGCTACTTTTGAACGCAGGCGTTTGTCTTCGCGAAGTTGCGCTGCCGTAAACGCGGAGCCGCAGGTGCCGCACCGCCAACTGGTCAAGGAGTTGCTCATCAAGCTTGGCCCCTCACTAGCGGAGTGAGCCTGGTTCGCGCGCACCGCCAGAACTAGCTCGCCACCACAGTCCGAACATTGCCTTTTCTGCATAGCGCGTCCAATACCCTTCAAAGAATGGCCGCCCAACGGCACCGACCATCATTTGCTCTCATGGTTCTGAAGTGCTTACTGTCTCTACTATGTCACAGATATGGGGTAATTACCGGCAAATCGGCAAGGCCGCGCCACAGGCGCGTGTCAGCATAACGCCTCTTCTGGAGCGGCAGACGGGACAAGCCAGCGAGTTCTACGATCTTGAGTGTCTGCGAGAATGTCTACCAGGAGAGTTGTCAGTGCTCCCAACAGCCAATCGGATTTTGCTGCAACCGGAGTCCTGAACTCCAAACCATTCTCTTGCCTTGTGTCCAGGAAAATCGTAATCTGGGCGACCGGGGGCCTACAGCAACAGACTGCGTGTAGGATTCAAGCCGACCCTCTACCATTACCCGCTGTCAGCTTTCCAATTCCTTTACAAGGAGAACCAATGAAAAAACTGCTCGCAACTTGTTTTGTACTCGCCCTGTTCGCGGTGGGTGTGGCTTCCGCTCAGGACACAATGAAGAATGACAACACGACTGCCGATTCGTCGAAAGCAATCCAGATCACCGGCAAAATCAGCGCTGACGGCAAAACGTTTGTCACCGACAAAGACGGCAAGAGTTGGACGATCATAAATCCAGAGGCAGTGAAGGGACACGAGGGACACCATGTCGTGCTGACGGCACACGTTTATCCGGATAAGAATGAAGTGCACGTCATGTCACTCAAGATGGCGAAGTGACCTGGCAGGGCAGACCCAGACCTCAGGGCGAGAAAAGTGCCGGCGCTCGAAACGCCGGCACTTTGTATTTTTGCCGCAAATGATTGTCGAACTCGATTGTCAAACTGGATTGCGGAACCAGCACATGCGAGAAAGCGTTACTCCACCGCCGCCAACACATAATCCGTCAGCATCTTCTCCGTCTGCTCATGCATTCCGTGGGTGTTGAAGTTCGTGCTCGTAATAACGACGGCCATATCGAGGGCGGGAATGGCGACGACCTTATTCCCTCCGTTGCCCGACATAAAAAATGCCGGATAACTCCTCTCACCCGACTTGAATGATTTCAGCCACCACAGGTAGCCGTATTCGGTCGTCTCGTCAATTCGGGCGTGAGGTTCGGTCGAACCACGCACCCACGTTGCACTTACGATGCGCTTCCCTTGCCATTCGCCGCCGTTGAGGTAGAGTTGAGCGATCTTGAGCAGATCGCGACTGGTCAGCCGCAGCCCACCGCCAGTCTGCGGAACGTTCAGGGGAGAAAAGACCCACTCCGTATTATTGATACCGAGGGGCGTAAAGAGCTTGGCGCTCGCATAGCGATCGGTGCGCTGGCCGGTGGCCTTCTCCAGCACCTCGCTCAGGGTAAAAACTCCTCCCGTGCAATAGCTGAAGTAGCGCCCGTAGGGAGGCGGTTCGATCGGTTCGCCGACGCGCATGCGTCCCCGAATCGGCAAGTCGAGAATGAATTGCGCCCAATCTTCCACCACATACATGCGCTCTTCGTTGCCCCGTGAAGCGTCATTCCAGTCATCGCACTCCAGCGGAGAACTCATGGTGAGAAAATCTTCGATCGTGATCGCCGCCTTGCGCGGATCAGGATTTTGCAGCCTGCGGGCATGCTCCGGCAAAAGCGACAGGACCTTGGCATTCACACCGCTAAGCTTATGTTCGTCGATGGCGATGCCAACCAGGATATCGGTGATACTCTTGGTCGCCGAACGGGTGTCGCGCAGCGCGTTGGCGTCGCCATCAAAATAGGCTTCATAAACCAGTTTGCCGTGGCGCGCCACCAGAACGCTGCCGATTTTCTTGAATTCGCCGGAACGAATCGCCGCATCGAGTGCGCGCAAGCGATTCTCGGAAAGGCCGTTCGCGGTGGCCGAAGCCGATGCCCAGTCGCCCGCTTTGAAGCGAGAATCTGCCGCGGCTGATACTGCCTGTGAAGACAATTGAGCTCGCGACTCTGCACCAAGAGAAGCGAACAGGATCATCACTACCCGTGCAATGCGGCGAACAAACGTCATGGGCACAGATTCCTACTCCGTAGATTTCGACGCGGAAGGCGCATCTATGTGAGCAAGGTCCTATACAGTCGACAGGATGAACCGCTAGCGGCTTGTCGCCAGACGCTGCCCGACCAACGCTTCGATTCGATTGAGCACTTCATCCTCGCTCATGTGCGTGGAGTCGAGCACCACGGCATCCGGGGCAGCCACCAGCGGAGACGCTGCCCGGGTGCGATCGCGACGGTCGCGCTCTCGAAGTTCGGCGGCCATGGTCTCGGCCGATGGGCCTTTCACCTTTTGCTGGTCGAGCCTCCTCTGCTCGCGAATCACGGGGTCGGCATCGAGAAAGATCTTCAAGTCGGCGTCGGGAAATACTTTCGTGCCGATATCGCGCCCTTCCATCACAATCCCGCCTCCAATACCCATTTCCCGCTGCCGCTCGACCATCCACTGCCGCACCTTGGGATGGACGGAGACACGCGACGCCGCCTCGGTAACATCGCGCTCGCGGATGCGCGAGGAAACATCGATTCCGTTGAGCAGGACGCGATTGCCGCCGATGCAACGATCGAGGGTTATGCGTGAATCCTGCGCCATCTTGAGCAGCGCTTCCTCATCGTCGAATGACGCGTCCCACTCGATGGCTCTGAGCGCGAGCGCCCGGTACATGGCCCCACTTTCTAGATTCACGTAGCCAAGTTTGCGCGCCAGGCGCGAGGCGATCGTGCTCTTGCCGGCTCCGGCCGGGCCGTCTATGGCAATGATGAGTTTACGCGGGGATGGGTCGGTCATGATCGCGAATGTGTGATTCTACACGGCTCGCGATGGGAAAACTACAGGCGAGGGCGCCCGGGAAGCGCTGCCGTTCAACCTCAGCTCACGCGCTGCGGACGTGGCTTGGGGACATAGGCTTGCTTCGGGGGAGTCACCTGCAACAGCGACTTGCTCCCTACATGCACGAAACTTAATTCGCGAGCCGAGAGCAAGGCGTGAATCGCTTCCTTCACTCGCGTGCGCGGAACGAAGTTTGCCAGAAAATTCTCCACTTCGGCTTCGTCCACGGCGATCACGCAGTCCAGGTATTTCGACACCAGTGCCGAGAGCGCTTCGGGCACGGAAATTCCGACGCCTTCGCGCACCACATCGGGCGCCCAGCGCGACAGTTCGTCCCATACCGAACCTTCCTCCACCGTGTAGTCGACCCGCGTGATGCGCAGTTTGCCCCAGAGTTCGCTGAGGGCGCGATCGAGGCCGGCGTTCGAAACCGAACCGCCCAACATCTCGCCGAGCTTTGATTTTGAAATCGGTCCACGCCGACGGATGATTTCGAAAGCGTCACAGGCCAGCGGCGAATACGGTGAGCGCGGTCCGCTGGCGGGCGGTTGCTTGGGATTGCGTTCGCCTACCAGGGAATAAAAATAAGGGAATACCGAAGCCCCCAGCAGGAAGGCATTGTTCTCATCGAACAGAGGAGCCTCGAAGGCGGACCGGTCGCGCAGCGCGCGCACCATCAACTCGGTCGCTTCTTGGGCTCGCGGGTCGTTATACGCGTGCTGGCGAGTCGGCAACTTATCGTCTGCTCCCACCCATGCCCCTATAAAAGTCGGCACCAGAAGCGCGGGCCGCATCGGATACATCAGGCAGAATCCGACCGACTCGAGGAAGATGCGGGCGTCATCGAGTGTGCGCACGGCTTGGCCGTCCAGATGCCATTTTTGCGCGCGCCCCTGCAAGAGTTCGAGGTCAGTCATGATTCGATTAGAACACAGGTCGGCTGCCAGTTCTCAGTTCTCAGTACGGTCTTCTTGGCGATCGTAACCGTCGCTAGCTTCCACGGCACAGCAACTACTGCACACACATGAGAAGATTCTGCTGAGCACTAGATCCTCTTGAACGCCTTCTGAATATCTTGCATGGAATAGCGCAGGACCACCGGCCTGCCATGCGGGCAGGTCATCGGATGTTCGGTTTTTGCAAGCTCGGCCAGCAGCCACTCCATTTTGTTTTGTTCCAGCGGCATATTGACCTTGATGGCGGCATGGCAGGCTATAGAGGCTGCGATTCGCGTTCGTACTGCTTCCAGATTGATGGCCTGATCTTCGCGCGTCAACTGCTCGAAGATTTCGTTCAGCATGCCCTCAATCTGCGCGGCATCCACCCCCGCGGGCGCTATTTTTACGGCCACGCTGCGCGCGCCGAAAGGCTCCGCCTCAAAACCATTGCGCGCCAGTTCCTCGGCAATTTCGCTGAAGATGGCTTGCTGCGCCGGTGTCAGATCGATGATTAGCGGCATGAGTAAACGCTGACTTTCGACGTGCTGCGCCGAACGTTGCCGCAGGATTTTTTCGAAGAGCACGCGCTCGTGGGCGACATGCTGGTCGATAATCCAGAGACCGTCCTCATTCACGGCGAGAACAAACGAATTTCGAATCTGGCCTAATGGGCGCAGGGTTCGCAGTGACTCCAAAGTTGGCGCGCTTTGCGGCTCCTGCGCGATGGGCGGCGCGCATCCGTGGTCCGGGATGGGCTGAGCAACGCTCGGCCCGGAATCCATCGCTGACTCAGCACCCGGGACAGTGGCTTCGGGTGCGTGAGCCAGCGATACTGCCGCATTCGCATCGACCGCGATGCCTCCCGCAAACTCGAAGCGGGCCGTGATTGCTGGGACGGCCGGCGCTTGCAGCGCGAATCCTCCTCCGAAATCTCCAGCCGCCGCCGGCTCGTACAGGTCGCGCCAGGGCGCGCGTGCGGGCCCATTCTCATCGTAAGCGCCCTCCGAGAAGCGAGTGCTGCCCATCGAGGGGCTGCTCAGGCCCGGAGCCGCGGTCGGCTGCGCGCCAATCTCCTTGAGGAACTGCGGTACAGGACGTGCCTTCATCAGCGCCGCCCTCACCGACTCGCGCACAAAATCGTGAATCACCGTCTGCTGCCGAAAACGCACTTCGGTTTTCGAGGGATGCACATTGACATCCACTTCGACCGTCGGCATCTCGATGAAAAGCAGAACGACCGGAAATACCGTGGGCGGTAAAATATTGCGATAGGCCTCGGTGATGGCGTGCTGGACCAGACGGTCGCGGATCAGACGTCCATTGACAAAAATAAAGATCGAATTGCGGTTGAGCTTCTGAATTTCCGGTTTGGAGACGAAGCCATGCAGCCGGACTTCGCCGAAGGACGGCGCCGCATCGTGTGGCGCGGACCTGTCCGGAGCAAAGTCGAAGGGCGCCCCCGCTCGCGTAGCCTCCTCCGCGAGGTCGGTGGGTTCGTGCGAGCCAGTCTCCGCGCTTCGTCGCCACGGCGGAGGCTGCGGCAACCCGACTCGCTCCAAGGGCTGCACTGCCGCCAGCGGAATCAATTGGTCGAGCGTTTCGCGTCCAAACACCTGGTAGACGCGCTCGCGATGACCCGTCACCGGCGGAGCCACCAGCAAGGCGTTTGTCGACGAGTGCAATTCAAAATGCTTCTCGGGATGTGCCAACGCATAGTGAGTGACAAGCGACGCGATATGGGAAAGTTCGGTCGATTCCGACCGCAGAAATTTCTTCCGCGCCGGCGTATTAAAAAAAAGATCGCGAATGGTGATCGACGTCCCCAGCGGCAGCCCCGCCTCTTCGACGCGGATAATTTTGCCGCCGTTGATCTCGAGGACCGTCCCGGCCGCTTCTTCCACCGCGCGAGTTTCCAGATGCAGGCGGGCCACCGATGCGATCGATGGCAGCGCTTCGCCGCGGAATCCCAAGGTCGAGATGCTCAACAGATCGTCCGTCTCTTTGATCTTGGACGTGGCGTGCCGCTCGAAGGCCAGCATGGCATCGTCGCGTACCATGCCGCATCCGTTGTCAGTGATCTGGATCAGCTTCTTCCCGCCCGCCTCGACCTGAATCCGAATCCGCGTGGAACCGGCGTCCAGTGCGTTCTCCAGCAACTCCTTCACCACAGAGGCGGGCCGCTCCACCACTTCGCCGGCGGCGATCTGGTTGGCTACTCTTTCCGACAGAACGTGAATCTTGCCCATAAGATTCGGGGATAATAAAGATCATTGCCAGTGTGACAGATACGCACTCGAAGCGTAAAGGCGGGTCGATCCCGCGCTTTGCGCATCCAAAACGAGGTATCGTGTAGTTCTTCGGAGAGAGCTGCCATGAAACACGCTATTTTAGGAGCAGGCGCCATCGGAGGCTTGATGGGTACCGTACTGTCTTCGCTGGGCGAGGACGTCACGGTGGTGGTTCGGCCGGAGACGCTGCCAAACTATCCGGCTAAGTTGACGCTGGAACGTCCGGTCGGTTCTCTTACCGCCCCCGCGAAAGCTACGGCCGCGCTAAAAGAGCCGGTTGATGTGCTGTGGATCGCAACCAAGACTTATCAACTCGAAACTGCGATCAAGGCCGTTCAATCATCTCCGGGCTGCGTGATTCCCCTCCTCAACGGCGTGGATCACGTTGCCGCGCTGCGAGCGCGATTTGGAAACGACCGCGTGGTTCCAGGAACGATCGCGGTGGAAGCAGAGCGAAGCGCTCCGGGGCGATTCATCCAGCGATCGCCGTTCGTTCTCCTCAACCTCGCCTCCAGCGGAGAGCCACTGCTCGGCGCCATCATCGGTCGGTTGGGCAATCTTGGATTCAATTGCCAATTCGTTCCGAACGAGAAGACTTTGCTCTGGGGCAAGCTTTCGTTCCTGGCTCCCTTCGCGCTGACCACGTCGGCATCGGCGATGAATCTTGGCGAGATTCTCGCAAACGCCGATTGGAAGCACGAACTCTTTTCAGCTATCTCTGAGACGTGCGCCGTGGGGAATGACAGCGGCGCGCAGCTTGACCCCGAGCGGGTTCAGAAAGGTTTTGAGGGCGCGCCTCCGAGCATGCGGAGTTCCATGCAGAAAGACGTGGCCGCCGGACGGCCACTTGAACTGGACGCTATTGCCGGCCCCATTGTGCGCGGTGGGAAAAAGCATGGGATCCACGTACCGATTACGGTGGGTCTGATGGCGGCGATTCAGTCGAAGATTAGCGCGCACTGACGTTGGCGGTGCAGAACGTAATTGTCGAGCGGGGCTAACACGCGGGCGAGGCGCCCGCGCCGCACGAATCCTGCTACACTTTTTCTCCGATGAAGAATTCGCGGCTACCTTTAATTCTGTTAGTTCTTGCGAGTCTATTCGGAGGGCGCCTGGTTTTTGCTCAATCCTCGGAGAGTCCGGTTGCGCCTGACCTGGCTACTCCCGAGGAGAAGCACCTTCGCAACGTTCGGCAACTTACTTTCGGCGGATCGAACGCCGAAGCTTATTTTTCGGCCGACGGCAAGCGGCTGATTTTTCAATCGACACGCGATAACCTGCAGTGCGACCAGATCTTCACCATGAACGTCGATGGGACCGATCAAAGGATGGTCTCAACCGGCAAGGGGCGCACGACCTGCAGCTACATTTTCCCCAACAATGAGAAGATCCTCTATTCGTCAACCCATCTGGCGGATGCCGCTTGCCCGCCGCGTCCCGATTATTCGAAGGGCTATGTGTGGGCCGTGTATCCGTCATTTGATATTTTCACGGCCAACATGGATGGATCCGGCCTGAAGCAGCTTGCAAACACTCCGGGCTACGACGCCGAGGCGACGATATCGGAGGATGGCAAGAAGATCGTTTTCACATCCATGCGCAATGGCGATCTCGATATTTATTCGATGGACGCCAATGGCAAACACGTAAAGCAGCTTACTCATGAGCTGGGATATGACGGCGGCCCGTTTTTTTCCAAAGACCGAAAGTGGATCGTGTATCGCGCCTACCATCCGAAGACCGAACAGGAAATTGCAGAATACAAGGAACTGTTGAAGCAGAATCTGATTCGCCCGACCACGCTTGAAATCTGGATTATGAAGGCTGACGGGAGCGGCAAGCGGCAGCTTACGAATTTGAATGCGGCGAGTTTTGCGCCATCGTTTTTTCCCGACGGAAAGCGGATTATTTTCTCGACCAATGTAGGTTCCACGGGCGGAATGGGAAATTTCGAGCTCTATGCGATCAACGTGGATGGAACGGGACTCGAACGCATCACATACTACGACGGGTTTGATGGATTCCCGATGTTTAGTCCGGATGGAAAAAAGCTGGTCTGGATCTCGCACCGCAACGGGAAGGCGCAGCGGGAGACGAACGTGTTTATCGCGGACTGGGTGCCGTGAGGTTGCCGGTCGCTGTGCCAGGCGAGGGCAAGCCGCGTCTCTACATACGTCTTGCTCTGGCTAACGCGCCTTCCGCGGGCTCGGCTAGCTCCTCCCGCACATCAATGCCGGGAAACTTTTCCCGCAACCTTCGACTGAAAACTTCACGCACCTGCGATGACTGACGAAAAACACTACCCGTCATGGCTATGGGCAGCGTTGCCTCTTTCGATCGGGGCGCGAGGCGGCAGACGACAATCGCCGCGAGGGCAGCCAGCTTGGCCCCGGCGTCAGCCAGTAGCTCGCTTGCGATAGCGTCGCCCTCCTCCGCGGCCTGCTGAACGATGCGAAACAAGCGCGGGAAATCTGGCGCTGGCGTTGCATTGGCTTGCTGCACGAGTTCGTCGATGGTCGTGAGCTTCCAAGCTTGAAGAACCAGTGCAGTGAGCACGGTGTCGAGTCCCTGATCACGAGCGCTCAGGATAGCCGAGATGGCGCGACGTCCAATCCAATGGCCAGAGCCTTCGTCAGAGACGGCAAATCCCCAGCCCCCGGCCCGCGCCGTATGTCCGTTCGCATCGCGACCAAAGGCGATGGAGCCGGTGCCAGCGATCGCGATCACACCCGGGCCCGCGCCAAACGCCGCTTCTAACGCGATCACGGTGTCGCCCACAACTTCGATATTGGCTTGCGTTAGAAACGGGACTTGCCCCGTCTCCAGTGGCGCCGGAATCAACTCTCTGACCATGCTGCCAATCTTGGCGGCAATCTCCGGCCGTCCAGCACCGGCGGCGCCAATACAAACCGAGCGAATCTGATGGGGAGAAATCTTCGCCGCACTGCAGACCTGGCGAATCACTGTGTGCAGAGCCTCTTTCGCCTGTTGCCCGCCGAGACGAACGATGTTGCTTCCGCCGGACATGGCCCTGGCCAGTACGGTGTTTTCGTCCGCGAGAACACAGAGAGTCTTGGTACCTCCACCGTCGATTCCGAGATAATAGGGCATCGCGCTAGTTCTAACACAGGTTCACTGGAATTCGGTCATCGATGAGTCATGCGGAACGCTTATACAATGCTGCGAAACGTTGTTTGCGCGGACGCGGCGAACCACGTCACAACGGGAGGGGTTTGATTGGGACTGAATCGCGTCGACCTGCTGATTATCGCGGCTTACCTGGCGGGAATCACGCTGTTCGGTCTCCGCTTCCACAAGCGGCAGCGGACCATGCGCGATTACTTTCTCGCCGACCGCAACATTCCCTGGTGGGCGATCGCTCTCTCGATTGTCGCGGCGGAAACCAGCACGCTGACCATCATCAGTATTCCCGGACTCGCTTACGATTCCAATCTTACGTTTCTCCAAGTGGTGATGGGCTACGTGATCGGGCGCGTCATCATTAGCTTTGTATTGCTTCCGCAATACTTTCGCGGCGAGCTCTATACCGCCTATCAGCTGATAGAGCGCCGGTTTGGCTCGGAGCTACGCACGGTTACCGCGGGCCTCTTCCTGTTAACGCGGGCAGCAGCGGAAGGAGTGCGCGTCTATGCCGTGTCGATCGTGGTATCCATTGCACTCGGCACTGGAGAAGTTACTTCGATTGCCATCATCACGTTGCTCACTCTGATCTATACCTTCGAGGGCGGACTGACAGCAGTCATCTGGACCGATGTGGTCCAGACCTTTATTTATGTCGGCGGCACGCTGGTCGGCATGGTAACGATTCTGCACCTGGTGCCGGGCGGATGGGCCTCGGTGCATGCCATTGCCACCGACCTCCACAAATTTCAGATATTTGACTTTCACCTGTTTGATTCAACAACGTCGGCCCACTGGCCGCACCTGAATTTCGCAACACCTTACACATTATGGGCTGGAATTATCGGCGGCGCGTTTCTGACCACGGCCAGCCATGGCACCGACCAGCTCATCGTGCAGAGGTTGCTGGCGGCGCGAAATCAGCGTCAGTCGGTGCTGGCCTTGCTGTCGAGTGGAGTCGCGGTCTTCTTCCAGTTTGCTTTGTTTCTTCTGGTGGGCGTAATGCTCTTTGCCTACTACCGGGTTCCGTCGGCTGGCTTTGGACGAGCAGACCGCATTTATCCGACGTTCATTGTGACCCGCATGCCACATGGCATCGCCGGATTGCTGATCGCGGCGATTCTGGCGGCGGCGATGTCAAACCTGAGTGCCGCGCTAAATTCGCTTTCATCGAGCTCGATGATCGATTTCTATCTTCGCTTCCGTTCATCGTCGCGTCCAGAAATGAACGAAGCGACACGACTGCGGGCGGCACGGCTCGCAACCGTTGTCTGGGCGGTGGTGTTATTCGCGCTCGCAGTCCTCGCTCTGCACCGCGTCGGACGCGTGGTTGAAGTCGGGTTGCAGATCGCATCCGTCGCTTATGGAGCGTTGTTGGGAGTTTTTCTTCTCGGAGTGTTGACCAGACGCGCCAATCAGCGCGGTGCAATGGTGGGTATGATTTGCGGATTGGCGATGGAGCTCTATCTATGGCGATGGTCGTCCGTGGCGTTTACCTGGTGGGTCGCGATCGGGACCTGTGTGACGTTTGCTATCGGATATGCCGCTAGCGTTGGGGGGAGGATCACATCGAAAGCTTAGACGGGGCAGAGCTCCGAGTTCGCGGAGCAGTGAAAGAACCTGCCATTCGGTTCTCGCTCGTTGCTCTCCGCGTTCTCCGCGAACTCTGCGGTTAGAATCGTTCTCTCAAAGTTCGATCGAATATGGATTTGCCAGCAAAAAGCTGCTCTCGTCCGGAACTCGCCCGTGACTTGGGCCTGTCGCATGCCGGTGCCGTCGTCGTCGGCACCATCATCGGCAGCGGAATTTTTCTCGTTCCCTCGGAAATGATGCGCGCGGTGGGTTCGGCCCGCGTTGTTTATCTGGCATGGGTGATCGGCGGCCTGCTCTCTTTTTTCGGTGCGCTCACCTATGCCGAACTGGGGGCCATGAAGCCACAGGCGGGCGGCGAATACATTTACGTTCGCGATGCTTACGGGCCGCTGGCGGGATTTCTCTATTCCTGGACAACATTCTTGATCTCCAAACCGGCATCGATTGCGACCATTACCACTGGGCTGGTGCGGATCCTCGGGACCTTCCCGGTCTTTTCTTTTTTCTCGCGTTCGTACATTCTGCGTCCGTTCACCATCAGCTTCGGTCAAATGGTAGCGATCGGAGCCACACTCGCCATCTCGTGGCTCAATTACGTTGGGGTGCGCCGCGCCGGAGAATTTCAATTCCTCTTCACGCTGCTGAAAGTTGCCATCATCCTCGGAATCGTCGCCGTTGGCTTTTCTTATAGCGGCGGTACCTGGGCGAATTTCGCCACCGAATTTGCCGGCGCGAAAGGCGGCATCGCGGGATTCTTTGCGGCGCTGGTGGCTGCGCTTTGGGCTTATGACGGCTGGAACGATCTGAACATGGTTGCGGGCGAGATTCGGAATCCGCAGCGAAACATTCCGCTTTCGCTGATCTGGGGCGTAGCCACGGTAGGCGCACTCTACATTCTGGTCAACGCCGCAGTCCAATATGTTTTGCCGGCAACAGCGGTAGCGTTATCGGAGCGCCCGGCCTCGGATGCGGTGGCGCTGGTGCTTGGTCATGCTGGCGCAGGCCTGGTGTCGGCGGGCATGGCGATTTCCATGCTGGTGACTTTGAACGGCTCGATTATGAGCGGGGCCCGCGTCCCATTTGCCGTGGCGCGCGATGGATATTTTTTTTCGTCCATGGCCGAAGTTCATCCCCGTTTCCACACGCCATCCGTGGCCATCTTTGTGCAATGTGGCCTGGCCGTGGCTCTGCTGCTGCTGGGTGGCAGCTTCCGGCAATTCTTTTCACTCGCTATTTTCGCGGAGTGGCTCTTCTACATGATCGCGGCCAGCACCGTATTCGTTTTCCGGAGGCGCGAGCCACATGCCGTGCGCCCTTATCGCGTGCTGGGATATCCCTTGGTTCCGGCACTGTTTGTGCTGGCGTCCGCCGCACTGCTCTATTACACGTTTACCGATAATCTGAAGAGTTCGGCCAGCGGATGCCTGGTAATTCTGGCGGGCATTCCGGTCTTCTATTTTTTTGCGCGGCGACGGATGGTGAGCTGAAGTTACGCAGGTAAATGAATCTGCTCTAACCCGTAATCTCCAGTGCTTCCGATAACTCTTCCCATTCCTTCATCAGGCTCCGCAGGTCGTTCTTCCGGTGGGCGAGGTCCTGCGTCTGCCGTTGAGTTTCCTCCGCACTGACGAAGCTCTGGAGATCGGTTTCGCACTGAGCAATGGCGGCTTCGGCGCGGCCGATCTCCTCTTCTATTTCGTGGAGACGATCTTCCATCCGCTGGCGCTTGATCGGATTCAGGCGCTTGCCTTTTGCCTCGGCAGCTTCGGGCGAACGATTTCCATTCACCGGCACTGAAGACGACGCGGAAAAATTACTGGAAACTGCGGATTCCTTCGGCGTTTCTGCGACGGCTGCGGCTCTTCCCTGCTTTCGCCAGAGATAGTCTTCATAATTTCCTGGATAAATTTCTACTTTGCCATCGCCGATTTCGAAGACTCGCGTGGCCAGCTTGTCGATGAAATAACGATCGTGCGACACGAAAACTACCGTCCCGGTGTACTTCATCAGCGCTTCCAGCAGGACATCTTTGGCGCGCAGGTCAAGGTGGTTCGTGGGCTCATCGAGCAGCAGGAAGTTGGCCGGATGCAGCAGCATTTTCAGCAGCGCATAGCGATTGCGCTCGCCTCCGGAGAGCACGCCGATGCGCTTGAAAACATCGTCGCCGGAAAAAAGAAAACAGCCCAGCAGGCTGCGCAGTTGCGTTTGCGTCGAGGCAGCCGAGAGCGCGCCCAGGTCGTCGAGGATCCTCGCTTCGGGATCGAGTTCTTTGTATTGGTCCTGCGCAAAATAGTCGAGATGGACTTCGTGCCCCAGCTTGTATTCGCCCGCAGTTAGCTTCTCCTGTTGAGCCAGCAGTTTGATCAGAGTCGACTTCCCCGCTCCGTTAACCCCGACTAACGCTATGCGCTCGCCGCGCTCGATCATGAAGCTGACCTGGTCGAAGACTTCGTGCTCGTTGATACCGGGTTCGCCATAGCTCTTGGCGACA
The DNA here is from genome assembly GCA_963696275.1 of uncultured Acidobacteriaceae bacterium. Classification (GTDB taxonomy): domain Bacteria; phylum Acidobacteriota; class Terriglobia; order Terriglobales; family Acidobacteriaceae; genus Acidiflorens. Next base: position 189,612 of record CAVOJQ010000007.1, read on the forward strand.
TTTGCGAACTCGGCCACGATGCGGCCACTTGGCTTAGGCTGCGGAAAGGAAAAATGCACGGTCTTCTCTTCTTCCGGAATTTCGATCCGCTCCATCTTTTCCAGTTCTTTGATGCGGCTTTGCACTTGCTTCGCCTTGGTCGCGGTGTAGCGAAATCGGTTGATGAACACTTCGAGCTGCTCAATGCGGTCATGCTGCGTCTTGTAGGCGGATTCCAGTTGCTCCTTGCGCGCAGCTTTGCCGGCCAGATACTGGTCGTAGTTGCCGGCGTAGAAGTGCATGTGTTTGTTCCATATTTCCACGATGCGCTTTACCGTGATGTCGAGAAAGTACCGGTCGTGCGAGATGATGACGAAGGCAAAGGGATAGGTCGTCAGATACTCCTCGAGCCAGTTGCGGGCCTCGAGGTCGAGATGGTTGGTGGGCTCGTCGAGCAGCAGCAAGTTTGGCTTTTGCAATAGCAGCTTAGCGAGCGCGATCCGCATCTGCCAGCCACCGGAGAACTCTTCAGTCTGGCGGGTCCAGTCGGTGCGGTGGAAGCCCAGTCCGGTTAACACTTGCCCAACCTGCGCTTCCAATGTGTAGCCGTCCCGGGCTACGAATTCGTGTTCGAGCTTCTGATAACGGTCGGCTACGGTGGCGTATTCAGAACTCTGGTGGTCGAGTTCCGACATGCTGCGGGTTAGCGACTCCATTTCCTTTTCGATGGCGTGGAGTTCCTCAAACACCGCCATGCACTCGGCGAAAATGGTGCGGCCCGTCATGGTCAGGCCGTCCTGCGGAAGGTATCCGGTGGAGATGCCTTTAGCGCGCGAGACGGAGCCGTAATCGAGCGACTCGCTTCCCGCAAGAATCTTCATGATGGTGGACTTGCCGGTACCGTTCGCTCCGACCAGCCCGATGCGCGATTCTGGCGTGATCAGCCAGTCGGCGTTCTCGAACAAGAGCTTGTGCCCATAACGCTTGCCGGCGCCGGAAAGTTGAATCATGGAAGTCTCTTCTTAATATAACGGACGGAAGCGCCGTGACTGAGAACTCCCGGGAGCGGCCGGAGCTTGGAATACCCGGTCATCCTCGATCGTAGTCCCGCGAGAGTACGTCCTCGATGCGATGGCTTTCCCCGCGCACACTGCTCTGTGACGCCAAGCCTTGACAGTCCCACGAGCCGGCAGGACAATTCCTAACACAATTTGCGGAGCCTCGGAAATTGCGCCTTTTTCAGAGGTATTCCGCAAAGCGGAGGCGCACGTGGAACGACTGAAAGGGATTGTCAAGTGGTTCAACAACGCCAAGGGATACGGCTTCCTGGGCCGTGATGATGGACCAGACGTTTTCATTCACTACAGCTCCATTACCACCGAGGGGTACAAGAGCCTCCAGGAGGGCGACAAGGTGGAGTTTGAGATTGTGCAGGGAGCAAAAGGGCCGCAAGCGGCCAACGTAAGCAAGGTTTCCTGAACCAAGAGGTGACGTTTCCTCGCCGCTTTCTTGCGAACCATGCTTTGCTCTCAATGGCTGGGCTAGCTCCGTCTTCTCGCGAATGTGACGGGGCGTAAATTCTTTTTTCCGCTCGCTGCAATCACCCGGTCGCGTAGCCCCCATCTGGCTCTCCCGTCGCAACTCGTTTAACCTTATTCCTTACCCATGGACAACAAGGCCATTGCCACACTTCTCCACGAAACTGCCGATCTGCTGGAGATCGACGGGCAAGACTCCTTTCGCATCCGGTCGTATCGCAACGCGGCCGAGGCAATCGAAGCGCTGCCGCAGCAGATTGCCGACCTGATCTCCGAGCCAAAAAAGATTCTTGCCATCCAGGGTATTGGCAAGGGAATGCTGGCCAATCTGCAGATGCTGTTCAAGGATGGGCGCATCGAAGCGCACTCCGAACTTCTGAAAAAATACCGGCCGTCGATGCTGGAACTGCTCAAGATTCAGGGCCTGGGACCCAAGACGATTGCCTTGATCTGGAGCGCCTACCAGGTGAGCGATCTCGAAGGCGTGGAGAAACTGGCGCGCGAAGGCAAAATCCGGATTCTCCCGCGCATGGGTGAAAAACACGAAACAAAACTGCTCAAGGCAATTGAGGACTATCGCCGGATCGGCGGACGATTTCTGCTCGACACGGCCGAAGAGCTGGCCGAAAAGCTGGTGGCTCATTTATTGGCAGAGCCGGGCATCGAAAAAGTGACGCCCGCCGGATCGCTGCGGCGCGGACGCGAAACCGTCGGCGATCTCGACATTCTCGTCACCGGCAAAGGCTGCATTGAAGACGCGTCACGACAGCAACTCATTGAACACTTGCTCAAGTTCCCCGGCCTGATGGAGGTGATCGCGCAAGGCGAGAATAAAGTCAGCTTCCGGCACCGCAATGGCATGCAAGTGGATGTCCGCCTGCTGCCTCCCGAATCTTTTGGAGCCGCCATGCAGTATTTCACCGGCTCCAAAGCGCACAACGTAGCTTTGCGCCAGCGCGCGCTCAAGATGGGCTTTACACTGAACGAATACAGCCTCGCCACCCTCGAAGACGCCCGCCCTATCGCCGGCAAAACGGAAGAAGAAATCTATTCCCGTCTGAAGCTCGATTTTATTCCTCCGGAACTGCGCGAGAATCTGGGAGAAATCGAAGCTGCCGCGGCGCACACGTTGCCCACACTGCTGCAGTTATCCGACCTTCGCGGTGATGTTCATATGCATACCGTCGAGACCGACGGCCGCAACACGATTGAAGAGATGGCGGAAGCGGCCCGGGAGCGCGGTTACGAATACATGGCGATCACCGATCACTCGAAGAATTTAGCTTTCGCCAATGGTCTGACCGACGAACGCGCTCTCGCTCATATCGAACGAATTCGGGCCGCGGAGAAAGCAATCAAGGGGATCCGCATTCTTGCCGGCATCGAAGTCGACATTCTGACCGACGGTTCGCTGGATCTTTCCGACTCGGTACTGGAACAAATGGATATTGTGATTGCCAGCGTGCATTCGCAGTTCAATCAGGACCGCACCACCATGACCGAGCGTCTCCTGAAGGCGATCGCGAATCCGAACACGTCTTTGATCGGGCATCCGACCGGACGCCTGCTCCTGCGCCGTGACGCATACGCGTTCGATCTCGACGCAGTTCTTAAAGCGGCCGCCGAACACAAGGTGGCAATGGAGCTGAATTCGTACCCTGATCGCCTCGACCTGTGCGACGTTCATTTGCGGACGGCAAAACAGCACGGAGTGAAGATTGTCATCAACACTGACTCCCACCACACTTCGCACATGGAGAAACTACGCTACGGCGTCACCCAGGCGCGGCGGGCGTGGCTCACCAAGGATGACGTTCTCAACACCCTACCGGCGCGGGCCTTCGCACGCGCCATGAAGCACGCATGGTAAACCTCGGATTTTTTCGCAGACCGTGACCTGAAACTCAGTCTCAAATCAGTCATCCCACCACCGGCAAAAAGCATTTACAATGGCGTCACTCGCACCCCGACCGGAGGTTGCTGTGAAATCGAATCACCATTGCGGAATTGTCGCAGCGTGCTCGGTTGTACTGCTCGCTCTGGCGCCGAACCTCGGCGCCCAGGAGGCGTCCTCCGGCAAGCCCATCGGGGCCATACAAGACTGGTCGCAACGCCAGATCGTATTCAGCCGCGACGCGCTCGCACAGCATCCAGATCTGGTCTACCGTGAGCCCCGCGTTCTGCAGCAGGCGTTGCAGCGCTGGCAAGTGCCCGACTGGGGTAGATTCTATCCCCACAATTCGATGGCCAGCCCGAGTTCAAGCAAGCCTGCTTCCGAACGTGACTGGAGCGTTCCTGGTCTGGGAGGCAAGCTCGCGGCCAATGTGTTTCCCGCCAAGTTCTCCATCAACCCCCAGGCACCTCCCGACTGCGTCAAAGACTTTGTTGTTTTCGGGTTGAATATCGAGGGCGCGACCGGAGGACAAGCTAACCTCATAGCCTTCGACAATCTTTACGTCAACGCCCAGGGCACGGGCTTTTGCAGTGGCACCGCTCCAAAGCTCTATTTTGCCTACAACATCAGCACCGTTGCCGGCGGTAAGATCACGACTTCGCCCGTTCTCTCCCAGGATGGAACCAAGATCGCCTTCGTGGAAGATATTCCGGCCAACGCCGGCCTCGGTATCACTGCTTCCTCCATCCTTCACGTCTTGACATGGACCGCAGGCCAGGGCGCGATCGGCAATGCAGCGCCGCCCTCTTCGATGACCTCAGTCACATTCTCTGCGACCAACGAAATTACTTCGTCGCCTTGGATAGACTATGGCGCCGATACCGCCTACGTCGGCTCCGCCAATGGGGATCTCTACCAGATCACGGGCGTCCTCACCGCTAGCCCTACGCTTTCGGGACCTCCTGACTGGCCCGTAACTGTCAGCAAGAACTTTGCCTTAACCTCTCCCGTTCTCGACGTGATTCGTGGCCTGGTCATGGTCGGAAGCGCAAACGGCGCCCTTTACCAGATCAACACGTCGACAAGCGCGGTCGCGAAACTGCAAATTGGGCAAACCGGAGGCACCACTTTCGGTATCATTGCGCCGCCCATTGTCGATATAACGAACAACACTACTTTCGTCGTCGATGCGGATAATGGCACTTCCGCCGTTCTGGTTCAGGTGCAAACCAGCAACCTCCAAGTATTGTCGACGGGGAATATCGGTCTCGGCTCTACCACTGGTACCAAACTCAAACTCTACCAGCCCGCCTTCAGCAACGCGTACTATACCAGGCCCTCGTCTGGATTGGTCAGTGTTTGCGGAACCGGCTCCGCGGACAGCACTCCCTGGCAATACACCTTCGGATTCACCGGCGCTGTCATGAACACGCCCGCCTCGTCCTCGCAGCAACTGCTGATTTCCACCACTGCTCAATGTACGGGATGGACTGAGTTCTACAATCCGAACATTAACGGTGGAACCGATTTCTTCTTCTTCGGGCTCACCGAGGACTGTGACGCAGCCGGGACAGCCGGCGGTTGCGTGGCCGAGATCGTCGGCAATACTCAGCCCATCAGCGCTACCGCCCAGGTGCACAGCGGACCCAGCGGAATTGTGGTCGACAATTACAGCCTCGACATCGGAGCTTCCAGTATCTATTTCAGCGCCTTGAGTCAGGATACGGTCTACAAATTTACCCAGAACGGTCTGCAATAGCAGCCTTACGTTACTGATCCACAAACGTCGCGATAAGTCCCGCTCCCAAGCTGACTCTCGGTACGGGTTTTGCGCGTTCTTGAAGTTTCTCCCGCCCGCGGTTCATCAAAGCTGCATCAGATTCGGTTGCAGCTTTGTGTATCCCTGGTTCGCGGCCCACAAGTCTAGTGGAATCGATGCGATTTCGTCCACGATCGGCTCGGCGTGCCCGTTCGTGGTCATGTCTACCGTCTTGATATAGGTGCGGCAACTGTCGCAAGCTTCCACCCGGACGTGCTTCAGTTCCTCCGCCGTGTAGACGGGAAGCTTGGCATGGTTCTCTTCCCCGCATCCCGGACAAACAATGCGGCGAAACTCCCATTCCGCCAGGCACAGGGAACACACCAGAGATCGCTGTCCGCCGTCTCCCATGGGACGCAAAACGCCGAGTCCAGGTTTTCTTTTGCAAAACGGACACCGATACGGGGTCGGGCCATTCCACTTCTTTTTTGAACGCAGGATTACCGCATAAGGCTGCAGAAAAGCTCGGGCGATAAAATCTTGAGGACCGGACAGCGATCCACCATCGGTTTCATTCCAGAAAACCGTGAGCACTTGAGCAAGGGATTCTTCGCCGCCGTTCCGCAGTTCGCGTACCGCCTCCTGCAATGCGCTTGGACCACTCTGTTCGACCACGGACAAGAATCGTCCAACTCGGCGCATCACGTCTGGTGGCAGCGGACGAGCAAACGCCTCCACATCGGATACATGTCCACTGGCTGGCGCGTTCGTCTTTGCAATTTCCTCGTGGAACTTTTCCTGAAAACGCGCAATCTCTATATAGAAGTGCAGGATCTCCGCTGCAAAGCTGTACTGGGCGCCAAGTTCCTCGGCCCGGGTGATCCGCCGCTGCCATTCGTTCTGCACTCTAGTCTTTGCCCGATTCGATATCGGCGCGATGGGATCGGAAGCGATTGGACATGCAGAGATTATCAGTCCACAGCCGCCGCCGCGCAATGTCAGTAAAGGAGAGAAGCCTCGGAACCAGCGGGGGCGTTAATTTCAGGACTTGGCCAAGTGTTGCGTCTTGAGGTACAAAAACCTGCCCAAAACCAGCGCCGCGCCGGGAAGGATCGACCAGTTGAGCGCCCCGGCAAGAACCAGCGGCCACTGGTGCGAGACATGCGAGTATCTCGTAGCCACAATCCACGCTACCAGGATCCACCATACGCCGAACATCACGAACGATGGCAACAGGCTGGCGACGAGTTCGTCTCGACGTTCGCCTCCCCCGCGATGTGACAGATAGGCTGCTGCGGCTCCGAGCAAGGGCTGGGTCGCCAGCCAAACTAGATATGGAGTAAACGCGAGCCCCGCGTGCAACCACGGTCCGGGCATGCCTGGCCCAAGAGTCATTCGCTGCAAGAGCATCAGCCAAACCATGGAAGCTGTCAGTGCGGCCAGACCAGGTAGCCACCGTGTCTTGGTTCGATGGTTCATAGTTTCCGTCAACATTGGATTTCTGTATTGCAATGTAGTTCTCCTCTATTCCAGGGCCGGAGTCAATATCTTTATTCACGCCAATCGTTCGATACCAGTCAGGCCAGAATTGCACATCATCGGCGGTGACCACCGTAACTGCAGGTTTCGTGGAAAATCTGCGACGCACTCTTATGATGAGTCAAGAGTGTAAATTGATGGGCTTCTCCACCGAGCGAAACCGGCGCATAGCGGTCTGGGCCTTCTTCGGGCTGACCTTAGGGTATGCGTTCGTGGCCGGATTGCGCACCGTCTCCGATTTCGATGTGGGATGGTTGCTGGCGACGGGGAGATATCTCGTGAGCCATCACGAAGTGCCTCGAACCGACGTGCTGTCGTATACGGCATATGGTGTGCACTGGATTTATCCACCCTTCGGCGGCGCACTGCTTTATTTGCTGTACGCCATCGGAGGATTTGCCGCATTGTCATGGTTGAATGCGGCTGCCTGCGCCGCGGTGGTTGCGGTCGCCGTGGGACGTCCCCGACCACTCACCTGTGCTCTGGCCATTCTTGGTGTACCCTCGATTGCGTTTCGAACCGCGCCCCGCGCCGATCTTTTCACGACGTTGTTTTTCGCCGTATATCTGGCACTCCTGTACCGATACCGGAGAGAAGGAAAAGCTCCGCTATGGCTCCTGCCAGCGATCATGCTGCTCTGGGTCAACGCCCATTCGGGATTTTCCGCAGGAATCGCATTGCTCGGATTTTATGTGGCTGGGGAGTTGCTGGAGTGCTGTTTTGCCGCAAAGCATGTGGCCGCATTGGCGCGCCTGAAACGCGCTGCACCGTGGATCTTGCTCTCTGCGCTGGCCACGGCGATCAATCCATGGGGCTTCGGAGTGTACCGGGCGCTGCTGGCGCATAACAAACTCGCCGAGTTCCAGGGTGCCGTAGTTGGCGAGTGGTCGGCCATGCGGCTGACGATAGCCTCGTTCGCCGGCGCACTTCAACTTCGCGATCCAAACAGCGGTTACTGGTGGCTGCTGGGCTTTGCGTGCTCGGCCGCGATGATCGCGCTCTATCGTCGCCAGTTCGCAAATGCCGTGCTGCTCGCAGGCGCTGCGTACCTGTCTGTGCAGCATGTCCGCTTCCAGGCGTTGTTTGTCATTGTGGTCATAGTTATTTCGGGGGAAGTTTTTCCGCCATTTCGACTGGCCGCCCGCCGTGCCCGGTCGGAGACGAGACCAGCGTTGTCTCTGCACAATGGTCTGGCCGCCGCCGTCGCTGCGGTCGTGCCAGCGGCCATCGCAGCGCTCGCACTCATGCACATCGCCGACACCGTCAGCAACCGGTCGTATCTCGCGAATAGCGAACTCTCCTCCTTTGGCACGGGATTGTCGTGGTGGTATCCGCAGGGTGCGGCTCAGTTTATCGAGAGCAACGCTCTTCCGGCGCAGCTCTTTAATGATTACAACAGCGGCGGATATCTGACTCTGCGGCTTGGCCCCGGGTATCGGGACTTCGCCGATGGTCGCGGAATTCCCTTCTCTCTCGATATTCTCACCCTCCAAACCACGCTGATGGCGTCACCTCCCGATTCCGCGGTGTGGACCGAGGCGGCTGATCGCTATGGGATCAATACGATGATCGTTTCGCTGGCCCGAATTGGCGGACTGGAATACATTCCATTGCGGCAGTATTGCGAAAGTGGCGGGTGGAAGCCGGTGTATCTCGACGATGTTTCCATCGTGCTGCTACGCAACCGGCCCGAGAATCAGCGATTGATCGAGCGCTTCGCAATCGACTGCGCAAAATACCAGATCGCTCCTTCGACAGCTCGGTTATCCGCGGGCGCACGGCGGCGGGCTGACCTTTATAACTTCTACGCTAATACGGCTTCGATCTACTACATGCTGGGACGCGATCGCGATGCCTTCGACGCCGTCGCACACGCTGAAGCCCTGTTCACGGACGATCCGGGCCTGCCACTGCTCGCAGGACAACTGCTGCAGGCTAACGGGCGGCTTGCGGAGGCCGAGGCCAGCTACCGGCAGGCGCTCCGTATTCATCCGACTGACATCGGGTGGTATATGTTGGCGCAGTTGCTGATGGCGCAACGGCGTTATCCGGAAGCGGCCTCGGCGCTGCGGAACTCTGCCGACCTGGCGTTGCTGCCGGCCAGCCGCTATCTATCGCTCGGCAATGTTGATCTGGCCATGAGTCGTCCTGAAGAAGCGCTCTCCGCCTTTGATCGCGCCGAGCGCTTCGGAGAAAAACTGGCTCCCCTACTCGGCTATGCGCAGTTTAGCGCCAAGGTGGCGGAAGGGCGGGGTCGCGCCTGGCTGGCGCTGCACGATTCCACGCGAGCCACTTCGTCGCTTGAAAAATCTACCCAACTGGCCCCCGACTCGAAGCGCTGGAACCTCCTCGCCGATAGCTATGCGGCCGAGGGACGTACGGCTGACGCTGACGAGGCACGGAAACGCGCGCGCGAAATCGGCAGATAACTGACTCTTCCGAGATAGCATCTCCTGATCTCCCCGCCCGATTGACGTTGCCTCCAAAGTGGCGTTATAGTTCTTGGCGTTGTCGGAGCACATACTGGACGCTGTCGTGGGCGTCCGCAGCCGTTCACCTCCGTAACCTTCTGGAAAGCGCAGTACCGGGGGCAACAAAATGGAGTTCTCTCGCAGGACTTTTCTCAAAGGCACCGTGCTTGGCGGAGCCGGTTTCTCCGCCCTCGGCTTTGATCTGACCCCGGTTTACGCTCAGACCGAATCCCTCAAGATCTCTCGCGCTAGCGAAACCCGCAGCACCTGTCCTTATTGCGCAGTAAGTTGTGGCGTGATCATTTACACCCTGGGCGACAAGGCCAAGAATGCCATCCCCCAGGTGGTTCACGTCGAGGGCGATCCCGACCACCCCATCAATCGCGGCACGCTCTGTCCCAAGGGATCATCGCTAGCGCAGGATATTATGAACGACCGCCGCCTGCTGAAACCGCAGGTGCGGCGTCCGGGAGGCACAGACTGGGAAGACATTACCTGGGATCAGGCCTACGCCGAGATCGCGCAAAAGGTAAAAAAGACCCGCGACGATACCTTCGTCGAAAAAGACGCGCAGGATCGCACTGTCAATCGCTGCGAAGGCATCGCCTTCACCGGCGGCTGCACCGACACCAACGAATTTAATTATCTCGCCGTTAAAAGTATGCGCAGCCTGGGGGTCTGCTACCTGGAAAACCAGGCCCGCGTTTGACACGGCCCCACGGTCTCCAGTTTGGGGCCCACCTTCGGACGCGGCGCAATGACCAATGGTTGGATCGACATCAAGAACACCGACATGATGTTGATCATGGGCGGCAATCCCGCCGAAAATCACCCCTGCGGTTTCAAATGGGCCATTGAAGCCAAGATTCATCGCAACGCCAAAACCATCGTTGTCGATCCGCGCCTCACTCGCACCGCCGCCAACGCCGACTTGTACGTGCAAATTCGCGCCGGCGCCGATATCGCCTTCCTTGGCGGCGTCATCAATTACGCCATCGCCAACAACCGCATCGCGAAAGACTATCTCGTCAACTACACCAACGCCGCCTTCATCATCAAAGACGGATTTAGCCTGCCCGAAGATGGTCTGTTTTCCGGATTCGATCCGGAGAAAAAGGTCTACGACAAGAAGACCTGGAATTACGAAGAAGGTGAAGACCTGGCTGGGAAACCGGTCGTGGCAACGCCCGCGGAAAAACCAGCTCCTCCGCTCGCACCAGGCGCCACGCCACCCGCGCCCGCGCTTCCCGCGAAGATCGCGTTCGATCTCACCCTTCAGCATCCGCGCTGCGTCTATCAATTGTTGCAGAAACAATACGAGCGCTACACGCCAGAAATGGTGGAGCGCATTACGGGCATTCCGCAGGACCAGTTCCTCAAGGCTGCCGAGATGTTCACCTCCGTCCGCAAAGACGGCGACATGAAAAAAGTTGCCACCATCATCTACGCGGTGGGCTGGACCCAGCATAGCTTCGGCACTCAAATCATCCGCACCGCCGCCATGCTGCAACTGCTGCTGGGCAACGTCGGCCGCGCCGGCGGCGGAGTCAATGCGCTTCGCGGGCACTCCAACATTCAGGGCGCGACCGATATGGCCGGAATCTTCGACATCCTCCCCGGCTATTTGAAAATGCCGAATCCCACCGATGTCGATCTAGCCACCTATATCAAGCGCACAACGCCAACCGAGTCCAAGCCCGATCCGTGGCAATCCTTTAATTACTATTCCAACACCTCAAAATTCGCGGTCTCTCTCCTGAAAGCGTTTTACGGACCCGCAGCCACCAAAGAAAACGACTTTGCCTTCAACTATCTTCCCAAGATTGACCGCAACTATTCCTGGGTCAACATCTGGAACGACATGTACGAGGGCAAGATCAAAGGCATCTTCGCCTTCGGCATGAACGGCGTCATGATCGGCCCCGATTCGAACAAGAATATCGACGCCCTGAAAAAGGCCGACTGGCTGGTGGTTTGCGAAATCTATCCCGACGAAACCAGCGAATTCTGGCGCGCCCCTGGCATTACCGCCGACGATCAGAAGAAGATCAACACCACCGTCTACCGCTTGCCGGGTGCGGGCTTCGCGGAAAAAGACGGCACCTTCGTGAACTCCGCCCGCTGGCTGCAATGGAAGAATGCGGCGGTGCCGCCACCTGGGCAAGCCCGGCTCGACCAGGAAATCCTCGCCACCATCTATCTGAAAGTTCGCGACCTCTATAAGAAAGAAGGCGGCAAGTTCCCCGATCCCGTTGTGAACGCGTCGTTCGCCTATACCACGCCTTACAATCCATCGCTTGCCGAAGTCGCTAAGGAACTCAACGGCAAAGCGCTCGCCGACCTCACCGACCCGAAGACAAACATCACCATCAAGGCTGGCCAGCAGCTTCCAGGTTTTGCCTGGCTCAAAGACGACGGCACTACCGCGTGCGGAAACTGGATCTACTCCGGATCTTGGACCGAAGCCGGTGCCATGATGCAGCGCCGCGGCACCGACGATCCGTCTGGCCTCGGCATTTATCCCAACTGGGGATGGTCGTGGCCGGCCAATCGCCGCGTCCTCTACAACCGCGCATCGTGCGACCTCGACGGCAAGCCCTGGGATCCTTCGCGCCGCCAGGTTTGGTGGGACGAAGCCAAGCAAAGTTGGGTGGGCGTCGACGTTCCGGATTTCAAAGTCGATTCCGCACCCAAAGATCACATGGGCCCGTTCATCATGAACGCCGACGGCATCGGGCGTTTATTCGTACCGCTAGGCGGCATGCAAGACGGTCCGTTCCCCGAGTTCTACGAGCCCATCGAAAGTCCGCTTGCAAATCTCTTGCATCCCAAGCAGTCCAACAATCCGGTCGTGAAGAAATATAAGACCGATATGGATAAGTACGCGCCCGTTGGCGGCGACTTCAACGTCATCTGCACCACTTACCGCTTGACCGAGCACTATCACTACTGGACAAAAAATAATCCCATGAACGTCCAGCTCGTGCCCGAACCCTTCGTCGAGGTCCCCGCCGAACTCGCCGACCGCATGGGCATCCACGGCGGCGAACAAATAAAAGTCTCAAGCATTCGCGCCACCTACATAGCCAAGGCCATGGTCACCCGCCGCATCAAACCGATGAAGATCGACGGCAAAGAAACTTTCCAGATCGGCATTCCCATTCATTGGGGCTTCCGAGGCATAGCAGAAGACGAAGGCAAGACGGCGAAAACCCTGACCAATCAGCTGACGCCGACGGTGATCGATCCGAACGCATTCACGCCAGAATTCAAAGGCTTCTTGGTGAAGATAGAAAAGGTCTAGCAAACGGAGCGCCGGGCGTTTTCGCCCGGCCTTAATGGCACTAACAGGCTCAATCACCCGACGCCGCATGGGCGTTTAAGAACGAGGGAGTGAGATGGCAGATCGCAAGACTCTACAAGCCGTGATGATCTCGGGCCACACCAATCCCTCGCCCGGCTTCGCCATGCAGCGAGACCTCGAGGTCTGCAAGCTGGTCGACACCACCACCTGCATCGGCTGCAAGGCCTGCGAGGTCGCCTGCGTCGAGTGGAACGACATGCCCTTCACTCCGACCACCTTCGACAACACCTACCAGACCATGCCCGAGACAAGCTACCATTTCTGGAACCTCATCAAATTCAACGAGCACCAGAATTCCGACGGCACCATCCAGTGGCTCATGCGCAAGGATCAGTGCATGCATTGCGCCGATCCCGGCTGCCTCCACGCCTGCCCCGCCGACGGCGCCATCGTCAAATACGCCAACGGCATCGTCGACTTCAATGAGGAAAACTGCATCGGCTGCGAATTCTGCGTCTCGGGATGCCCCTTCAACATCCCACGCTTCAATCCCGAAACCAAGCGCGTCTACAAATGCACGCTCTGCTCCGACCGCGTAGGCGAGGGTCTGGAACCGGCCTGTATCAAGGCCTGTCCCACCGGCTGCCTCAAGTTTGGAACCAAAGACGACATGAAGTTCATCGCCGAGGAGCGCGCCAAACAATTGCGCGATAATTTCGGCTGGCAGAATGCCGGCGTCTACGATCCCCAATCCGTCGGTGGAACCCACGTCATCTACGTTCTCCACGACGCCACCGACCCCGAGCGCTACGGCAACCTCCCGAAAAATCCAACGATCCCCTGGAGCTATACCTGGTGGAAATGGCTTGCCAAACCTGTCCTCGGCACCTTCGCCCTGTTCGGACTGCTCGGCGTTCTCGCCCATCACGTGACTCACGGCCCGCGCGTAGCTCAACCCGAACCGCCTGCAAAGGATGGCGCCAATGTCTAGCCAATTGTGTGGCGCGGGCGCCCCCGCCCGCGAAAAGCGTCAGTCAAGAAAGAGTCACCACCAAGGAGTTTTCCGTGGCATCCTCTAGCCGAACCATCGAACGTTTCGACGATAAAGCCCGCGAGACCTTCGAGCACGCCGGCCGAACCACCGTCTATCGCGGAGAACTCCTCCGCCATTCCGTCTACGACCGCGTCCTCCACTGGTCAATAGCCCTCTTTTTCTTCCTCGCGCTCTTCTCCGGTTTCGGCATCTATCTTCCCTGGCTCTTCCGCTGGTTCACGCCCATCTTCGGCGGCGGACAACTCAGCCGCATCATGCACCCCTACTTCGGAGTAGCCTTCGTATTCTTCTTCTCCCTGCAAGTCCTCAACTGGTTCCAACTTATGCTCTGGGCCCCAGGCGACACGCGCTGGATGCGCAGCATAAAAGCAATTACCAGCGGCGAAGAAAAAATGGATCCGCCCGAAACCGGCTTCTTCAACGCCGGGCAGAAGGTAATGTTCTGGGAGATCATCGCCGGCTGCATCGTCTACATCATCACCGGCACAATCCTCTGGGCAGGCGCAAAAACTTTCGGCGGAACCGCCGTCGCCATCAGCTACGTTCTCCACGACATATCCGCCCTCATTATGTTGGGCGGCATCTTCATCCACATCTATCAAAGCACCATCGGCGAACCAGGCACTTTTCAGGCCATGATTCGCGGCGCCGTAAGCGAAGCCTGGGCTTGGACTTTCCATCCCGCCTGGTACAAAGAAGTCACCGGCCGCGACGCGCAAGAAGCCTGCGACGAAGTGCGGCGCAAGTTGTACGGTGATACCAGACAAGTGCAGCCAGCCGCTTCGAAAGAATCTGCGGCCGCTGGCAATGTCCACGCCGGCGTCATCCCCGCCGAAATCCGCGGCAGGCAGTACATCAGCCTGGCGACCTTCCGCAAGAGCGGCGCAGCCGTGTACACGCCCGTCTGGTTTGCCGAAGCGGACGACAAAATCTACTTCATGACCAGCAGCAAGACCGGAAAGTACAAGCGCATCCGCAATAATCCGCAGGTGAAGATCGCGGCTTGTACCATGAGCGGAAAAATCACGGGCCCTGAATTTGCCGCCACTGCCCGCATCCTGCCGCCGGCGGACTTTGCCCGCGTCCGCCAGATGATCAACCGAAAATACTGGCTCGCCCGCGTTCCCTTCCTGTGGCGCAATACCGACACCTGCCTCGAGATCACGCCCGGATAAAAACGATAAGCAAGATGAGAAGATAAACTCCGGCTACGGCTCGATTCTGGTCAGCGAGTCGTCGATGCCGCGACGACTCAGTGTGAACTGCACAATCCACTGGCTCCTGACGGGATGGCCGTTCTCGAGCGCCGGCCTGAAGGTCCATCGGCGGGCAGCCTCGAGCGCGTGCTCGGCAAAATACTTGCTGGGTCCGGCTGACTTCAGCTGTGCCTTGGCCACTTTGCCCCCCTCATCCACCTCCAGTTTCACCTGAATCCGGATCTTTCCGTTGATCGACTGCAGCGCTCCAGGCGCCAATTTTGGAGTCACCCGCTCCACCACCTGTCCCTCAGACGTACCCGAGGCGGCCGCCAATGCGCCGGGGTTCGCACTCTGTTGCTCTTGCGTCGCCTGTATCGAAGTCGTCTGTATCGAAGAAGGAGCGGTTGGATGAGACCGCGCGATTAGAAACAACACAATCGCGATCGCCGCTACCAGGACGATTGCGTACAGCCACTTCCAACCTCGATTGTGTACCTCAGAACTTCGCTCCGGATGTGGCAACGCCTGTCGCATCGCGCCGCCAGGCTTCCCCGCAACCGCCGCCACCGGAGTCGGCCCCTGCGTCTTTCCGCCCTCGAGCGCTTTCCTACCTTCGAGGTGGCTGGCGATCTGAGTCACACTCCATCGGCTGGAGGGATCCACCTGCAGACAGTTTTCGATGATCTCTCTGAAAGACTGCGGAAGTTCGGCGGGCGCAACCGCGCGCTGATTCTGTGCGTCAAGAACCGGCAGGCGCTGAGTGAGCACCTCGGTTAACAGCACCCCCAGTTGCCAAACGTCGGCCGGGGCAGAAACCTCGCCCGTCAATGTTTCTGGTGGATCATAAGCGCTGGCGACAGGGTTGCGGTCCCGGTGCCCCGGAGCGCTCGCAGAATCGCTCGACAACTTCACCTGATCTTCAATCGCAAAAATGTTCGCGGGACGGACGCGTCCATGCACAAGCCCCTTTTCCTGCAGGAACTGCAACGCCAGCAACACCGGCGCCAGAGTTTCCTCTGCTTCCTGTGGCGTTAGCGCGCGTTCGGGAAGAATCTGCGAAAGATTTTCCTCGGCATATTCCTCAACCACATAAACGAGATCCACACCATCGACTTCGCATCGTCCCGCCTCGAAGATACGAATAAGATTTGGATGGCTCAGATCGCAAGACGTTTGCCATCGCTGAAGCTGTTGTTCCGCCGCGCGGCCGCCAACAGCCATCAATTTGATGGCAACTTTTTCAGGTCCGTCCGATCCTTGCCTCACGCTAAGAAACACAGCGCTGTGGCCGGAGCTACCAAGATAGCTTTGCAGGGAGAACTTCCCGGCGATGCCACGTCCTGTCCATCCCTCCCACATCTGGTTCGTCATCGTGTCACTCATCTCGGAGTTCAACGGTTTCAGTATTGTATGTGACTCCCGGCATCACTGGATATTCCACGAAACGCGGAAGTTCACCCCATGCCGGCTTTGTGCAATCGACCTTCGGCGAGCCTCATCGAACGGCTTCCCACCGCACGAAGGGCGCGAGTCACATTTACGGTGACTGCTCCGCCCTGTTACCATCGAAGGTTATTTGAAGCTTATCTGCGCATTCTTTAAGGCAGAACATTTTCTTCGGAGGAACCATGCCCGTAAAAGTTGGCATTAATGGATTTGGACGCATTGGACGCAACGTTCTTCGCACCGCGCTCACCGACAAGAACCTCGATTTCGTGGCCGTCAATGACCTCACCGATCCTAGAACCCTAGCCCACCTGTTGAAGTACGACTCCATCCTCGGCAATCTGCCCAACACCATCACCGCGGGCGCCGACAGTATCTCGATCGACGGCAAAGTCATCAAGGTTTTCAAAGAAAAAGACCCCGCCGCGTTGCCCTGGGAGTCGGTCGGAGCTCAGGTGGTGATCGAGTCAACCGGCAAGTTTACCGATGCCAACGAAGCCAAAAAGCATCTCCGCGGATCGGTGAAAAAGGTGATCATCACCGCACCTGCCAAGAACGAAGATCTTACCCTCGTCCTCGGCGTGAACGAAGAGAAGTACGATCCCGCCAGGCATCACATCGTCTCCAACGCGTCCTGCACTACGAATTGCCTGGCGCCGGTTGCCAAGGTCGTGAATGACTTGTTCAAGATTGTCGGCGGCACCATGACCACGATCCACTCTTATACCAACGATCAGGTTATTCTCGACTTCCCGCACAAGGATCTGCGCCGCGCCCGTGCCGCCGCGATCAACATGATTCCGACCACGACAGGCGCTGCCAAGGCCGTAAAACTCGTCATTCCCGATCTGGCTGGCAAACTTGACGGCTTCGCCATGCGCGTCCCCACGCCCAACGTTTCGGTCGTCGACCTCGTCGTATGGGTGGAAAAAAAGACAAGCAAAGAAGAAGTCAACGCCGCGCTCAAGAAAGCCTCCGAATCAGGGCCGCTGAAAGGCTACCTTGGCTTCGAGGAGAATGAACTGGTCTCGTCCGACTTCAAGGGCGACTCCCGCTCCTCGATCGTCGACGCGCACATGACCCTGGTAGTGGGCGGCAACTGCGTCAAGGTAATCTCCTGGTACGACAATGAATGGGGTTATTCTTGTCGCGTTCACGACCTGATCAATTTGATGGCAGCGAAGGGCCTGTAGGCTATTCGTCGTTCGCTATTCGCTGTTCGTCTTCAGCGAAAAAAGGGGTGTTCCTGACACCTGGGCCGATCTGCGAACAGCGAATAGCGGCTAGCGACCAGCGATAATAGGGGTTCTCATGTCCAAGCTTTCGATTCGCGACCTTCCGCTTAACGATCATCGCATCTTCATGCGGGTTGACTTCAACGTCCCCCTCGACAATGGGCGCGTAATGGACGACACTCGCATCCGCGAAACCCTGCCCAGCATCGAGTACGCTCTGCGTCATGGCGCACGCCTGATTCTCGCCTCTCATCTCGGGCGCCCCAAGGGCAAGGTCAACCCCAAGCTGAGCCTCAAGCCAGTCGCTGAGCGTCTCCGCATGTTGCTCGACAAGGAATTGTCGCGCGGGGAAAATGTCGGCTTCTGCCCCGACTGCGTCGGCGAGGAAGCCGAAGAAATGGCGCTGAAGTTGGAGAAAGGCCAGGCCCTGTTGCTGGAAAATCTCCGCTTCCACCCGGAAGAAGAAAAAAACGACGAGAATTTCTCCAAACAGCTCGCCAAACTCGCTGAATTCTACGTAAACGACGCCTTCGGCGCCGCCCATCGCGCCCATGCCTCCACCGTCGGCATCACCAAATCGGTGCAGAAATCCGCCGCCGGCCTGCTCATGGAGAAGGAGTTGCAATACCTCGGCCGCGTTCTGCAAGATCCGGAGCACCCCTTTGTCGCGATTCTCGGCGGCGCCAAGGTCAGCGACAAAATCGGTGTCATCCAGAATCTCCTCGGCAAAGTCGACGCCATCATCATTGGCGGCGGCATGGCCTACACCTTTCTCAAGGCGCAGGGCGAGTCAGTCGGCAAGAGTCTCGTCGAAGAAGACAAGGTTGAACTCGCTCGCGACCTTCTCGCGCTGGCAAAAGCTCGCAAAATCAAATTCCTGCTGCCCACCGATCACGTGATCGCCGACCGCGTCGAAGCCGGCGCGCTGACCAAAATCGTCGGCGAAGGTGAACCCATCCCCGCCAACATGATGGCGCTCGACATCGGTCCCGCCACCATCGAAACTTTTTCCGAAGAGGTGGCACGAGCCCGCACCCTTGTCTGGAACGGTCCCATGGGCGTCTTCGAATTGCCCCCCTTCTCCAAAGGCACTTTTAAAATCGCCCAGGCCGTCGCCGACAATCCCGGCGCCATCTCGATCGTCGGCGGCGGAGACTCCGTAGCCGCCGTAAAAGCCGCTGGCGTAGCCGGCAAAATTACCCACATTTCCACCGGCGGCGGAGCCTCGTTGGAATTTCTGGAAGGCAGGAAATTGCCGGGAGTAGAAGCCCTGACCGATAAAAAATAGTGTCAGGTTCTTAGTTCCTAGCGACGTTGCGAGTCTTGCGCCAGCACTCCAGGCCTGACACCCGACCCCTAAGACCTGAACTAGCCCTTATGTCTGATTTCGCCGCGAAGCTGACTCTTTCGAGGGGCAAGACGCTCGAACTCCACGGCCCCGCCGACATCACCCGGGAGACGACCGAGGCCATCGTCAACGCTGCCAATTCTTCCCTCCTCGGTGGCGGAGGCGTTGACGGCGCAATTCACCGCGCCGGCGGCCCATCCATATTGCAGGAGTGCAGGCGCATCGCCGCAGGAATGAAGACCGGCACCCTCCCCGCCGGCAAAGCCGTCCTCACCACCGCCGGCCGATTGCCCGCCAGATATGTCGTTCACACGGTCGGTCCGGTGTATCGCGGAGGCCGGTTGAATGAGGCGGAGACCCTGGCCAGTTGCTATCGCGAGTCTCTGCGCGTCGCCGACGATCATGGAATCCGCTCGATGGCCTTCCCTTCCATCTCGACCGGGGCTTTCGGCTATCCCGTGCGCGACGCCGCTGCCATCGCGGTTCGAACCCTCGCCCACCTTCTGCCATCCTGCGCCCATGTGGAGCATGTCCGTTTCGTGCTTTTCGATATTGCCACCTGCAAAGCCTACGTCAAAGCCGCCGAAAATATTTCCCGCGAATCGCAACCAATTTCCGTTATCTTCACCAAAGGTCCTTCATGAGAAAAAAACTTATCGCCGCCAACTGGAAGATGTACAAAACCCCCGACCAGACTCGTACGTTTTTTCACGATTTTCTTCCCCTGGTCCAGGGTCACGATCGCGACGAAATCGTCGTCTGCCCCACCTATCTCTGCCTTGACGCTGCCATCACCGCGGCCAGGGGCTCCAACATCGCCATCGGCGCTCAAGACCTCTACTGGGAAAAAGAAGGCGCCTTCACCGGAGAAATCAACGCCGCCATGCTTGCGGCTATCGGCGTCACCCACGTCATCATCGGACACTCCGAACGTCGCCAGTACTTCGGCGAGACCGATGATACTGTCAACCTAAAGCTGAAATCCGCGCTCGAATCCGGACTAGTCCCGATCGTGTGCGTCGGAGAAGCCCTCGAAGAACGCGAAGCCAATCTCACGGATGACGTCTTGCGCCGCCAGTGTCTCCGCGCCTTCAATAAGGTTTCGGCCAAGAAAGCCGCCAAACTGGTCGTTGCCTACGAACCGATCTGGGCTATCGGAACCGGGAAAACCGCGACTCCACAACTCGCTGCCGATGCCCACGCTATTATTCGTGCGGAAGCCGCCGACTCCTTCGGCCAGGAATTCGCCGACAAACTCCGCATCTTGTATGGCGGTTCGGTGAAACCGGAGAATGCTCATGCCCTCTTGTCGGAGGAGGAAATCGACGGGGCGCTGGTCGGCGGAGCTTCGCTCGACCCGAAGTCGTTCGCAACAATCGTGAAATATTAGCCGCCGCGCCAAGCGCCGAGACTTCAAGGCTCGCGAAGAATTTGGCCCCAGCTTTTGCTTTGAAAGGGCGCGGCTTCAGCCCCTGACGGGTCGACAGCTCTACGGCGTAGCATGCGCCACATCCAGCGATTTCTTCACCGCCTGCAATTCCTTCAGCAGACCGCGCAGGTGGCGCGTGTCAAGCGCGTTCGCGCCATCGCTCTTCGCCTCTTTCGGATTGTCGTGGACTTCCATGAAGACACCATCCACGCCCGCCGCTACCGCTGCGCGCGACAACACCGGAATGAACTCAGGCTGCCCCCCGCTCACCGCAGGCTGGTCGTCGCCCCCATGCGACGCCGACGGCAACTGCACCGAATGCGTCGCATCAAAAACCACCGGCGCGAACTTGCGCATGATCGCCAGCGAGCGCATGTCCACAACCAGATTGTTATAGCCGAAGCTCGATCCGCGCTCGGTCACGAACACCTGGCTGTTGCCCGCGTCGCGGCATTTCTCGACGGCGTGCTTCATGTCCCAGGGCGAGACGAACTGCCCTTTCTTGATATTGACTGGACGCCCGCTCATGGCCGCCGCCACCACCAGATCGGTCTGCCGGCAGAGAAACGCGGGAATCTGCAACACGTCGACAACCTCCGCCACCCCGGCAACGTCCGCCACCTGATGCACGTCGGTCAGGACCGGAACGTGCACTTCATCCTTAATTTTTTTCAGAATGCGCAGGCCTTCCTTCATTCCCGGCCCACGATAGCTGCGGATGGACGTCCGGTTCGCCTTGTCATAAGACGCTTTAAAGATGAACGGAAAATTCAGCGATCGCGCCACGCCCTTGATGATCTCCGCCACGCGCAGCGCGTGTTCCTCGCTCTCGATGACGCAAGGCCCCGCAATGAGAAACAGATCGCCTGAGCCCACGCGAACGTTATCGATTTGAAAAGACAGAGTCAAAGTCAATTACCGCTAAGACGCCGAGAAGAGCTTCTCCAATTGTTCGTGGCGACTTTTCTCATTTTCTGATCTTGTCATTCCGAGCGAAGCGAGGGATCTGCGGTTCTCGGTTTTTCTCGGCGTGCTCTGCGTCTCGGCGGTGAACCCTATCTTCTTCCCACTTTTTCCGGCCGCAAGAACATCTCCACTTCCGTCGCGCCTTTCAGTTCTTTCTTGTTCTGGCCGTGTTCGTAGGAAGCGCCTACAAAGGCCTTGAAAAGCGGATGCGGCTCCAGCGGCTTCGATTTGAACTCCGGATGGAACTGGCATCCGATAAAAAATGGATGGCCGGGAATCTCCACAATCTCCACATACGTTCCATCGGGAGTCGATCCGGAAATGCGCAGACCATTCGCCACCATCGGCTCTTCATATTCGCGGTTAAATTCGTAACGATGGCGATGGCGCTCGCTGATCTCGCTCTGCCCATACACCCGGTGCGCCAGCGTTCCCGCCTCGATCTTGCACGGCCACGCTCCCAGGCGCATGGTGCCGCCGAGTTCTTCCACTCCTCGCAACTCGCGCAGTTTGTAAATTACGCGATGCGGCGTCGCCGGATCAAACTCGCTGGAATTCGCATCCGCCAGGCCACAGACGTTGCGCGCAAATTCAATGCAAGCCGTCTGCATTCCCAGACAGATGCCGAAGTAAGGCACATGCTTCTCGCGCGCGTACTGGATCGCCCGCAGCATGCCTTCGATGCCCCGCTTGCCAAATCCCCCGGGGACGAGCAACCCGTCGTAATCGTCTAATTGCGCTTCATAACTTTTATCGGTTTTATCCGCGGATTCCAACCCCTCGGCTTCGATCCAATTCACTTCGAGCTTCAGGTTGTGCGCGAGAGCTCCGTGGACCAGCGCCTCTTTCAGTGACTTGTAACTATCCTCATATTCAACATATTTTCCGACGATGCCGATCCTGACCACATCTTTCGGGTTGTAAACGCGGTGCACCAGATCTTTCCATTTCGAGAGATCCCGATCCTTCGCCTCCAGCTTAAGACGCCGCAGCACCAGCGTGTCCACCTCTTCGTTCGCGAAGCACACCGGCACTTCATAAATCGACGCGACATCTTTCGCGGTGATCACCGCCTCTTCTTCTACGTTGCAGAACAGCGCAATCTTCGACTTAATGTCTTTCGACAGGAAACGGTCGGTGCGGCACAGCAGAATATCCGGCTGAATTCCCACACTAAGCAGCTCTTTGACGGAGTGCTGCGTTGGCTTGGTCTTCAACTCCTGCGCCGCGGCGATAAACGGCACCAGCGTCACGTGCACGAATAAAGTGTTGTCGCGACCCAGTTCCTGCCGCATCTGACGGATCGCCTCGATGAACGGCAGCGACTCGATATCGCCCACCGTGCCTCCGATTTCGATCAGCGCCACGTCCACATCCTGCGCCACTTTCTTGGCCGCTGCCTTGATTTCATTGGTCACATGCGGAATTACCTGCACCGTCTTGCCCAGATAATCGCCCCGCCGCTCTTTCGCGATGATCTGCTCGTACAGTCGTCCGGTCGTCCAATTGTTATCGCGAGAGAGTTTGGCGTGCGTGAAGCGTTCGTAGTGCCCGAGATCAAGATCGGTTTCTGCGCCGTCGTCGGTCACAAAAACTTCCCCGTGCTGAAACGGCGACATCGTCCCCGGATCAACGTTCAGGTACGGATCGAACTTCATCAGGTTGACTTTGAGGCCGCGGCTTTCGAGCAGGCATCCAATCGAAGCCGCCGCCAATCCCTTGCCCAATGAAGACACCACACCGCCGGTTACAAAAATGTACTTGGCCGACATCGCTTCCTCGCTTTAATTTTGTTGGGAAAATTGTGCGGGCTGGGGTGCACGATCAATTATCGCAGAACTTTTTCCAGAAGGGAATCTGGAAAATGCGGTTCGCTATCAGCCTTCAGCCTTCGAAAAGGCCGAGGCGGCGCCCCTTGGCATCTAACCTTTTATCGAGAACTGGAAAAGATCGATAATGGATCGCGGCATGAAATCATTCTTTGACAGGACCGGTTTGGGTGCAACGACGCTCTATGCCGCCACGCTGATTGTTCTTTGCCTGCTGCCGCTTCCCGCTTTCGCCCAGACCCAGCCTCAGGCCCGCCGCCTCATTCTGAAAGACGGCACCTACCAGACCGTCACCAAATACCGGGTCCAGGGCGATCGTGTCCGCTATTACAGTGCCGAGCGCGGCGAGTGGGAGGAAGTCCCAAAATCCCTGATCGACTGGGACGCAACCGAAAAGTTCGAACAAGGCCGCGAGGCAGGCAAAATGGCTCCGGAAGCGGCTGCACTCGACAAGGAACTTGAAGCCGAGCGCGAAGCGGAAAAGATGCGCTCCCCGCAAGTTGCTCCGGGGCTTCGCCTGCCCGACGAAGGCGGCATCTTTCTGCTCGATACCTATGACAATCAGCCGCAGATAGCCGAACTCCAGCAATCGGGCGGAGACCTCGATAAAAACACCAAGACGAATATCTTGCGCGCCATGATCAATCCGATGGCCGGCTCCAAGCAGACGATCGAACTCCCGGGACCGCACTCGAAGATTCAATCGCACACGACCATTCCATCCTTGTACATCAATATCGAATCGAATGACGGCGCACCAGCAACCGCGCAGGCTTCTGCGGTTACCGCGGCGCCTCTCGCAGCTACCGACCGTTACAGGATTATTCGCGTTGAAACAAAAGGCGGCAAACGGGTTGCCGGAGCCGTGAAAGTCGCGGTCACAGGCAAGGCGTCCACCGATGAACGGCTGGTCCCCGTGACCGCGACCCCCATGACCGGCGGCTGGATCAAACTCACCCCTGCCGATCCTCTCGCGTCCGGGGAGTACGCCGTCGCCGAGATGCTGGGAAAGGATGGAATGAATATTTACGTATGGGACTTCGGTGTGAACCCCTCCGCTCCCGCCAACGCCTTTACCTGGAGACCGGAACCTCCAGCAGCACAACCTGACGGGAAACAGCCAGCGGAATTGCAGAAACGAGAAAAGCAATAACGAAGAACAATGAACGAACAGACGATGACAGCCGCCTCGGCCGTCTCCACCCCAGGCTTACGGTTCCACCAAGCCACGCGAAGCGACGCCTATATTGTCACGCGACGTATTCTTCACCACGTACATCATCTCGTCCGCCTGGCGGATAACATCGTGCGGCGTTTGCGCATCGTGCGGAAAAGTCGCCAGCCCCATGCTGGCGCGAACATTCAAATTCAGACCCTGTTCGGTGCAAAACGTTCCCCCGCGCAGCGAATCCTGCAAACGTTTCGCTACCACCACCGCCTGATCTTTGCTGGTCTGCGGCAGCAGCACCACGAACTCATCCCCTCCATAGCGAAACGCGAAATCGATCAGACGCAGTTGCGCTTTAATCAGGTATCCGACTTCAGAGAGCAAACGGCTTCCCACCAGATGTCCGTGCGTGTCATTGACCGCCTTGAAGTGGTCGAGATCGATAAAAATTACGCTGAACTGGTAGCCGAAGCGCGCTGAACGGTAGACCTCGGTTTCCAGCGTCTTATGCAAATGGCGCGCATTGAACAGTCCAGTGCAATCGTCGGTGATGGTTAGTTCCTGAATCTTCTCTACCGACCGGGCGTTCTCGATCGAAATCGCGGCGTAATCGCACAAAGCCTGCAGGAAGAACATCTCCTGCTCGCTCATCTCTACATTAGCGTTGACCAACTGGATCACGCCCAGCACCCGATGCTTGGAGCGCAACGGCACGCAGATCACCGATCGAGTGCGCAAGCGCGTCATTTCGTCCAGTCGCGACGAGAACCGTGGATCACTTTGCACATCCGGCACAATTAACACTTGTCCGTGACGCGCCACCCAGCCGGCGATTCCCTCCCCCACCTTCAAACGCACTTTGGAAAGAACTTCCGCCGCTGCTCCCACCGCGATCGCAAAATAGAGCTCATCTTTTTCTTCGTCCACCATCAGCAGCGACCAGGTATCGGGTCGAAAATATTCCGCCATTTTTTCCATGATCGTCTGCAGAATCGAATCGAGGTTCAGCGACGATGTCAGCGCCTTCGCGACATCATGAAAGATGGTCAGCTCTTGCGACAGGCGGATTGGGGATGTGCCCGCTGCGTCCGACATGAATCCCTCGTCAGATAGGTGGATAGAAAATTATAGGTTTCGCCGCATCTCCCGGGCAACGAACGGAGGTAACCGGGGTGGTGCGGTCGCGGACGCCCATTTTCATTACCGGCAAGGTTTCTCTGCCTGAGGATCGGTCGTCCCGATCGCAACTCAGGCGAACCAATTCAATGCGGCTTTCGTTACGTGGCTCGTGGGCGGTGCTCTGGATGGCGACGAAATCTGATCTGAAAATTTTTCTACCACTGATCCGCTATGATCTTCGTTCCCGGCAGAGTAGAATTTTCGTTCCCCTTCTGTTGAAAGCGAGAGCGGCCTTGCCTTCCTTTGGCGAAAAACTGAAAGATGCGCGCGAAAAGCGCAAGATCTCGCTGGAGCAGATCTCCGCCTCCACCAAGATCGGCACCCGCATGCTGCAGGCGCTGGAGGAAGATAAGTTCAACCAACTGCCCGGAGGCATCTTCAACAAGGGCTTTGTTCGAGCCTACTCCCGCTGCCTGGGTCTGGACGAAGATCAGACCGTGGCCGAATATCTGCAGGCTTCGGGCGATGCTCCTCCGCCTCGGACGGAAATCGTTAGCCGCGAAGATGAAGCGCGGGAAAATGAGGAGCATGTCCGCCGCCTCGAGGCCGTCGGTGAGCCTCCCACCCGTCAATTGCCCTGGGGTGTGTTCGCCGCCGTTCTGCTCGTCGTGGCGCTGGCGCTTTCTCTCTGGAATCGGCATCAGCGCGAGCAGTCAAGACTATCGGTTCATCCCGTTCCGGTTACGGCAGCGTCGCCGCCAGCCGTACCGTTGACGGGCGTAGCCTCTAACCTATCGTCCTCGAACCCAGCGTCCTCGAATCCATCGGCCTCAGGCCCTGACAAGTCAGAAAATGTCGCCAACTCGCCGGGCGAGACAACGCCGGACTCACATCCGCCAGGCTCGCTGCCGCCGAATTCCCCGCCAGTCGGAGCCTCGACCGTGCCAGGTCCGCCCACCCAAGGTCCGCCAAACCCAGATGCGAATCGTGCGTTCGCTGCTCCGGGTGAGTTTACCGTCGTCATCCTTGCCCGCGAAGAGTCCTGGATCTCCGTAACTGTCGACGGCCACTCCTCGCCATCCGAAGTGTTAGCTGCCGGCAGCGAGCGCACCGTCCGAGGCCACAAAGAGATCACCGTCAAGACGGGAAACTCAGGCGGCGTGGATTTTCGACTCAACGGAAAGAAGCTCGAAACCGGGGGAGACTATGGCGAGGTCAAAACGGTTACTTTCGGGCCAGGAGGAATCCTGCAGAAGGCGCCCGCCCTTCCTCCAACGCCCTAAGTCTTTGTCTTTATTTTCTTCCATTTACCCAACATCTTCTGCCATTCGAAGACACCGGACACCCACTCAATGTCAGCTCCCTTCGTCACCCGTCAATTCCATTGCGTTTCACTGCGATTCTCTGTTACCGTTTTGAAGAAGATTGAGCCGAATCGCCGGTCAAGAGCCCTTGGCTCTGTAAACCTCCCTAATCGGAAGTACTGGCTCGAAGTTACCTTGAGGAGAAGCCCGCTTGCCATCTACCAATCGTTTTCTGTTTACCTCGGAATCTGTTACCGAGGGACATCCCGATAAAATCGCCGATCAGATTTCTGACGCCATTCTCGACGCCTGCCTGCGTGACGATCCGAATAGCCGCGTCGCCTGCGAAACCCTAACCTGCACCGGCCTGGTCGTCATCGCCGGCGAAATCACCACCAAAGCCTATGTAGACTTTCAGAATCTCGTTCGCGGCGTCGTCCAGTCCATCGGCTACGACAATGCCGTTTACGGCTTCGACTCCAACACCTGCGCCGTGATTTCCAGCATCAACAAACAGTCCGGCGACATCGCCATGGGCGTAGACACGGGGGGCGCCGGCGACCAGGGCATGATGTTCGGCTATGCCTGCAATGAGACTCCGGAATTGATGCCCCTTCCGATTTCCCTCGCCCATAAGCTCACTCAAAAACTGGCTGAAGTTCGCAAGAACGGCACCTGCCCTTACCTGCGGCCGGACGGCAAGTCGCAGGTCACGGTTGAGTACGATGCCCAGAAAAAAGTGAAGCGCGTGGATGCCGTCGTCGTCTCCACCCAGCATTCCGAAGCTGTTGGCAACGACGAACTTCGCGCCGACATCCTGAAGCACGTGATTCAGACCGTCATTCCAGCTCATCTGCTGGATGAAGACACCAAGTATCACATCAATCCCACCGGACGCTTCGTAATCGGCGGCCCCATGGGTGACTCCGGCCTGACCGGACGCAAGATTATCGTCGACACCTACGGCGGTATGGGACGTCACGGCGGCGGCGCCTTCAGCGGCAAAGATCCGACCAAGGTCGATCGTTCCGCCGCCTACATGGCCCGCTATATCGCGAAGAATATCGTTGCTGCCGGCCTTGCCGACCGCTGCGAAGTTCAACTCGCCTACGCTATCGGTGTTGCCGATCCCGTCAGCGTCCTCGTGGATACTTTTGGCACCGAGAAGATCGATGCCAAGCTGATTCCGGATCTGGTGCGGGCGAACTTCAAGCTCAAGCCGCGCGAGATTATCGAGACCCTCAACTTGCGCCGTCCAATTTACCGCAAAACCGCATCCTACGGGCACTTCGGCCGCAACGACGCCGACTTCACCTGGGAGGCAACCGACAAAGCCGCCAAACTGGCCTCTGACGCCGGGCTGAAAAAAAGTGAGCCGGTAGGAGCCAGAAAGTAATTTTCCGCTTGTTAAAGCGCTGTTCGCTTTTCGCCCGAGCGAATCGCGAACAGCGAACAGCGCTTCCGCAACTCAGAAGCTGCAACCGAGTTCATAAAACGCGTCATCATCCGGGGATAGGGAGAAAAATGGCTACAACATCGATTACCAGCGACGTTAAAAGTTTTGAACTGGCCGATCTGGGCAAGAAGCGCATCGAGTGGGCGAACCAGTCCATGAAGGTGCTCCAGATCATCCGCAAGGAATTCATCAAAAACCAGCCGCTCAAGGGCATCCGCGTTTCCGCCTGCCTGCACGTAACCGCCGAAACCGCGAACTTAATGATCGCCCTCCGCGACGGCGGCGCCGACGTCGCTCTCTGCGCTTCGAACCCGCTTTCAACTCAGGATGATGTCGCCGCCAGCCTCGTTCGCGATTACAGCATCCCCGTTTTCGCCATCAAGGGCGAGGACAACGATAGCTACTATTCCCACATCATGGCTGCCATCGATCACAAGCCGCAGATCACCATGGACGATGGCGCTGACCTCGTCGGAATTCTCCACACCAAGCGCACCGCCGAACTCGCCGGCGTCATCGGCGGCACCGAAGAAACCACCACCGGCGTAATTCGCCTGCGCGCCATGGCTAAGGAAGGCGTGCTGCGCTATCCCATCGTCGCCGTCAACGACGCCGATACCAAACATCTTTTCGACAACCGTTACGGCACCGGCCAATCGACCATTGATGGCATCATCCGCGCCACTAACTTCCTGTTAGCCGGATCGAAATTCGTAGTCGCCGGCTACGGCTGGTGCGGACGCGGTCTCGCTTCCCGCGCTCGTGGCGCTGGCGCCGAAGTCATCGTCACCGAAGTCGATCCCACAAAAGCCCTCGAAGCCGTCATGGACGGCTTCCGCGTCATGAGCATGGAAGAAGCCGCCAAAATCGGCGACGTTTTCTGCACCGTCACCGGCAACAAGAACGTCCTCGCCAAGCAGCATTTCGAGCTTATGAAAGATGGCGCCATCATCTCCAACTCGGGTCACTTCAACGTGGAAATCGATATCCCATCGCTCGAGAAGCTCTCGTCCTCCAAGCGCACCACGCGCAATTTCGTCGACGAGTACACCACCAAAGACGGGCGCCGCATCAACCTCCTCGGCGAAGGCCGCCTCATCAACCTTGCCGCCGCCGAAGGCCACCCCGCGTCGGTAATGGACATGAGCTTTGCCGACCAGGCGCTGTGTTGCGAGTACATGGTCAAGAACCACGCCTCGCTCGAAAACAAGGTCTACACCGTTCCCTCCGACCTCGATAAACGCGTAGCCAAGCTGAAACTCGAGTCGTTAGGCATCAAAATCGACCGCCTAACCTCCGAACAGGAAGAATATCTCGCCAGCTGGAACGAAGGCACCTAGTCTCGTATGGAGCAGTGATTGTTGTGTGGCGCGGGCGCCCTCGCCCGCGGCCTTTGACCTTAGCCACAGGGCGGCGCAAGCCGCCCTTTTTTCTGTCGCAGCGATACAATCAAATCTATGTACCACTACAACCCCTCCACCGCGCTCGAAGAACTCACCGAAGATGCCACTCTCCCCAATCCCGTCCACGTCCGCGACATGATGCTGCGCCGAAAACTCACCGCCGACCAGTCGCTCGAACTGAACCGCATCTTCGTCGAGTACCAGAAATTTTTCGGTGAGGCGCAAAAGCTGGGCAAGGATATCCTGAAACGCCTGGCGGCCTGATCTCCGGGCGCGTTTAGCGGAGTGCGGCAGTTTGGTTGACCGGCGGGCAAAGCTGTTAAGAGAAGCAGTGCCCTC
Source organism: uncultured Acidobacteriaceae bacterium (assembly GCA_963696275.1). Classification (GTDB taxonomy): domain Bacteria; phylum Acidobacteriota; class Terriglobia; order Terriglobales; family Acidobacteriaceae; genus Acidiflorens. Next base: position 219,391 of record CAVOJQ010000007.1, read on the forward strand.
AAGCTTTCCCCTGAATCTTCGCCCACCACCAGCGCACTCCGACAAACAGAAAGCGCCAGTCGTGGAGAAACTCCGGCGGCTTGCCCTCAAAAGCGTGCCCAATGAACTGGAAAAGCCATCCCATCACAAACAGCGCCACTCCATACAGCCACAGCCGGTGCAAGAAAATGCTGGCGATAAAAACTGGCACCGAGAGCAGGATGGTCGGAATCCCCAGGGTGTGACAGAGACGGTTTACCGGATGCCGGTGACTGGATCCATATTGCGCGATCCACTGCTCGTTGCTGCGTCCGCCCAGCACGCCGAGGATAATATCACGACGATGGACGCATAGCGACAGACGCCTGCGCTGTCCCGACGGGCCACGACCCGCGACCCATTTACGGTATCGCGCCGCATTTTGGACATCTCTTCTCGCCCCAACCAGCATATGATGGAGCTGGGCTCAGATCCGAACGTAAATTCATTCGGATCCTTAATTTGTTCGATCACGGAGTTTCGATTCATGAAAGTCAGACTTTGAAAACCCCAAGAAGACCCGGCCAGCCCTCCGAAGAGCAGAAACGCCACGCCCGCAAGAAAGAAAATAGTCCCTTCGATAAACAGGGGAAACATGGCCGCGGCGCCCACCGCCGCTCTCCCGGAAACGCCGAGGAATATCAAGGCAATCCTACCGTGCAGCGCAGCGTCCCAGAAGCCGAAGAGGATAAAACAAAATAATCAGGCCCACACGCGATCGGGTCATCGGAGGATCCGAATTCAAAGCCAAACTCTTTGAACTTCGATCACCCGATGACCCGATGGTTAGAGGACCCGATGTTCGTTGACCCGATGGTCAGATCACCCGATCAGTTTCGATCCGCTCTCAGCGTCGTCCCCGGAACCCGCCACCGCGGTTCCCGGCGAATCCACCGCGCGATTCAGAGCTCCGCGCTACGACTGCAGCATGTCCCTCATATCCACGCCCCACATAGCCGCGTCCGCCAAACCCGCGGCCGTAGACGCCGCCGTAATACGGATGTCCCCAGCCGCCGTGATACCACGGCCCCGCGCCGATAAAAACTCCGCTCACGAAGAAGCTCGGGCCATAGTAACCGTAAGGCGCGCAAGCATACGGATAATCCGGGTAATAGCCGTAAGCGCAAGCCGGCGGACCAGCCACATAGCCGGGCCCGACCCCTACGCCCACTCCGATTCCCGCTCCCACCACCACCGCAGCCTGCGAATACGCCAGCGGCATGGCCAGCAAAGCAAGCAGTGCAACATATCTCAGGTATTTCATATGGAACCTCCCTTTCGTTCAGCTCGGCGATTCGGTGCTTTGATTCGCCTTAGCCTGAGGTCCTTCAGCTTTCTCTATCTGAAGCGCCTACACATTTGAACGCGGATGGCCCCAAAAAGTTTCGGAAAACCGAGTGGCTCATTTCAACCATCCTGCTTGAAATCAACCACTTGGACGGAAGTAGTTGAAGCGGAACCGAATTCAGCCCGCCATCATCCTGTCACCCATCGATGTTGACCTGGGTACGCTCGGGCGGAACCATAGCTCCGCCACCCCGATGTCGGACCAGTTCAGGGGCGGAATCCCTTAGGACTTCGCTTTCTTCGAAGGTTTCGCCTTGCCAGAACTGTTGAGGGCGACCGCTTGGCGCACGAGCGCCTTGAAGGCGGACTCGTCCACTTCTTCCCCTTCGGGGATGTCGATCGCGCGGCGTACGTTTCCCTCGAGACTCGAGTTGAACAGACGCGCCGGATCCTTCAGAAACGCGCCCTTGGCGAAGGTAAGTTTCACGACCTTCTTGTAGGATTCGCCGGTGCAGAGGATGCCGTCATGCGACCAAACCGGAGTGCTCCACTTCCACTCCTCCACGACGTCCGGGTCTGCGTCCTTGATGAGCTTGCGCATTCTGCCGAGGGTTTTCCCGCGCCAGTCGCCGAGTTCGGCGATTCTTTTCGAGATCAGCTCCGCTGCCGGCTGGCCTTGGTTCGCGCCTGACTTTTTCATGTTCTCATCCTGGAAGTTCCAGATAGATTTCATTTGCAAGATAGTGGAGGATAGTCATGTAAGAGAAATGGCACGAGATATACAGTTATACCGCATTTCGCACGAATCTCGGGCTTCTGGCTTTTCCTCAATCAAAGCAGGACTCTGGTCGATGACTCAGATCATCCGATGAGAAAAATCAGAAGTTCTGAGGTTCTATCGTCAAGCTCAGCCGGAGGGCTGCGCTTCCTCCCGCGAGCACAAGGAATGTGACAGCCTTCTTCACCGAACAAAGATACCGCCAAACTCGACGCGAAGTCCGAAACCGGCGCTCCGTCCGCGACCTGACTCTTTCATCACAAATCCTCTGTGCAACCCGTCACAGACATCCCCATCGCTCCGTGCAACCATCGAAACTCCGATTGGGGCAGCTTCGAGATGAGTCCGCTAACCGGGACGGCCCTCGAAGCTGCCCCAAAACCATTTCGGCGCTCTTTGACAACCTAACTCCTTACTTATGAGTACTTTAAAGTTACGTCCTTATTCCTCAATACTGTAGCGCAAATTGGGGGGGGGGGGGGGGGGGGGGGGGGGGGGGGGGTACAAACCCACTCGCTAATCACCTCCGAATAAACAGGAGCGAATCGCCAATTCCCCCCAGCGTGAGGCGCAACGCGACCCTTCATTTACAATCGATGATTCTCCCTAAGATGATTTTATTTAAGAGAGATTCTCTCTTCGATTGGAAACCATAATCATGCACCGCTGGTCGCAACTTTTTATTCCTACGCTTCGCGAAGCTCCCGCCGACGCCGAGGTCGCTAGCCACAAACTGCTGGTCCGCTCCGGATACATTCGTCAACTGGGCGCCGGAATTTATTCGTTTCTCTTTCTGGGCAATCGCACGACGCAGAAGATCATGGGCATCGTCCGCGAAGAGATGGACAAAATCGGCCAGGAGTTCTACCTGCCCGCTCTGAATCCTCGCGAAGTCTGGGAAGCCAGTGGCCGCTGGACCACCATGGGCGAAAATATGTTTCGCCTCAAAGACCGCAAGGGCGCCGATCTCTGCCTCGGCTTTACCCACGAAGAAGTCATGACCGACATCGCCCGCAAAGAACTGCGCAGCTACAAACAGTTGCCGCAGATCTGGTATCAGATTCAGACCAAGTTCCGCGATGAGCCTCGTCCCAAGTCGGGCCTGCTCCGCGTCCGCCAGTTCATCATGAAAGACGCCTACTCCTTCGACATCGATGCTGCCGCACTCGACGTTTCCTATCTCAAACACTACGACACCTACTGCCGCATCTTCGATCGCTGCGGCCTGAAATACATGGTGATCGAAGCCCACTCCGGCGCTATGGGCGGATCGCAATCCCAGGAATTCATGGTCCGCACTCCCGCCGGCGAAGACCTCGTAGTCAGCTGCGAGAAATGCAACTACGCCGCGAATATGGAGAAGGCAACATCGAAGTTGGCTCCAGTAGAAGACCTGAAGCCCGAGGGCAACGGCTCGCCCGTTGAGGTGCACACTCCGGGACAGAAGACGATTGAAGACGTGGCGCGGTTTTTAGGCGTGTCGCCTGAGAACACGATCAAGACGCTGGCGATGATGATTACCGAAGAGGATAAGCAAACCGGAAAGAATCGCACGCAGCCCGTTGTGCTGCTCATGCGCGGCGATCACCAGATGAACGAAGTCAAACTGTCGACCGCGGTCGGTGGAAAAGCGACGCGTCCCATGCAGGAGGAGGAAATTCGCGCGCTGTTCCATTCGCCCGCTGGATACCTCGGTCCGCTCGGCATCGACTGGGCTAAAAACATGGATGAGCCTGGTAAGCCCGTCCTGTTGGTCGATAAGGCGCTCGAAGGCCGCACCAACTTGATCGGCGGAGCGAACAAAGAGGAATATCACGTCAAGAATCTGACGCCGGGAAAATCCTTTCATCCCACCGCGTACGCCGATCTGCGGAGCGTTATGGCCGGCGAAGATTGCCCCAACGACAATTGCGGTTCACCCCTGCGCATCTATACCGCCGTCGAGATCGGCCACATCTTCAAGCTCGGCTACAAGTATTCGGACTCGATGGGCGCTCGCGTACTCGACCGCAACGGCAAGGAAGTGGCTCCGATTATGGGCAGCTACGGAATTGGCATCGAGCGCATCCTGACCGCTGCCGTGGAGCAGAATAATGACGAGAACGGCTTCTGGCTGCCGCCCTCGATCGCACCCTTTGATGTGGTCGTCGTGTCCACCAACTCCAAGGACGAGGCGATTCGCACCGCGTCGGAAGACATCTCCAGACAACTCGAAGCTGCCGGATACGACGTTTTACTCGACGATCGCGACGAACGTCCCGGAGTGAAGTTCAAAGACGCCGATCTGGTCGGTATCCCCTTTAGAATCAATGTCGGAAGGAAGGTTACTGAAGGTACCGTGGAAGTCGTTCAGCGCTCGACTCTGCACAAGGAGGACGTTAAGATTTCAGCCATAACCGAACATTTCCGGCAACTTCTGCAAGCGGCTCCTTAGCATTTCGATCCGCCCTCGAAATAACGGAAAGCTCGGCACTCAAACTTCGCAACCAGCGACTTGGCGACTGCTTCTTATGGTGAAATTAGTGTTCGGCTTTGCCATTTTCGCGTCCGTGGCCTTAGTGTGCTACAAGCTCATCCCGCCATTTTTTTCGAATTATGAACTTGAGGATGCGATCAAGACGGAAGCGACCCAGTCGACCTACAGCACCCGCACGGAAGACGATATTCGCACCAGCATTATCAAACATGCGCGCGACTACGACATTGAACTGACGCCCAAGCAGGTGCATGTGGCGCGCGTAGGCAGTTTCGGCACCGGTACGCTCGCCATCGATGCCGAGTACAGCGTTCCGGTCGAGCTTCCCGGTTATTCGACGACCCTGAATTTTCATCCCTCATCGCAGAACAAAGGCGTGTACTAAAGGCCGATCAGCATCAGGTAATCGGCATTCACGACCCAAACCCTGCCTTAGTTCCTCTCGCTCTTGCTTCCACGCCTCTTTGCTCTCGATGACCGCGATTTCAGCGACTTTCCCGGCTCTGCTCGTATCCTTCCAGGATGACTCTGCGTTAGTATGAAAAGCCGGACTTGCATTAAATTTCTGCGTTCACACCTTTCTACGGAGCCCGCTGCATGAAGAAATCTGTGTTGCACTCGCTTGTCATTTTTCTGTTGGCTCTTCCTGTTCTTGGACAGGCACCTTCGATCGCGCCTCCTCCGCCTACTACCAAGCATCCCGTTACTGACGAATATTTTGGCGTCACGGTCACCGATGATTACCGCTGGCTGGAAAATTGGGACGATCCGGCGGTGAAGGTGTGGAGCGCAGTCGAGAATTCGTACGCGCGCTCTTATCTCGACGGCTTGCCCGACCGGACCGCAATTAAAGAGCGTTTGCAGCGATTGGCCGGTTCCGGTTCGGTCGCTTATTTCTCTTTGCAATACCGCGGATCGACCTTGTTTGCGCGGAAAGCTCAGCCGCCCAAGCAACAGCCTTTGCTCGTGGCTCTGAATGCGAACGCCGACCCGGCAAGCGAGAAAGTTGTTTTCGATCCCAATTCTGCTAGCGCCAAAGGATCCATCGCGGTGGACTTTTACGTTCCTTCGCTGGACGGCAAGTACGTCGCTTTGGCGCTTTCGGAAAACGGTTCGGAAGACAGCAGCGCTCATGTTTTTGAGGTCGCTACCGGAAAAGAACTTTCAGACCGCGTGCCGCGCGTTAACTTCGCCACGGCTGGAGGCAGCCTGGACTGGAAGGCCGATAACTCGGGCTTCTATTACACCCGTTTCCCCCAAGGCAAGGAGCGGCCCGCGGAAGATGCCGATTTCTATCAGCAGGTTTACTTTCACAAGCTGGGCACCGATTCGCAGCAGGATCCTTATGTGATCGGTAAAGATTTTCCTCGCATCGCCGAAATTCATCTGCAAACCAGCGCCGACGGACACTGGATGGTGGCATCGGTGGAGAATGGCGACGGCGGCCAGTACGAGACCTTTCTGATGGACGCCTCGGGAAAGTGGACACAGATTACTCACTTTGAAGATGAGATTGTTTCCGCCAGAGTAGGACCGGATGACGTTCTTTATATGCTCTCGCACAAGGGTGCTCCGCGGGGCAAAATTCTGCGTCTCTCCCTGGCGCATTTCGGGGACGAAAAAGCTGCCCCGAGCAAGATCGATCTGAACCAGGCGAAGGTCATCGTTGAGCAAGGCAAGGGTGGGCAAGACGAAGTTGCGCGCGGGTCCATTGAGGACTTCGAGCCTGCTCCCGGACGATTGTATGTCGTCGACGTGATCGGCGGTCCGTCCCGGGTGCGAGTGTTCGATCCCCAGGGGCATGCTCTCTCCGCGCCTTCCCTGCCCGCAATCTCAGCGGTTCACGACGTGGTGTCGATCGGCTCGGGCAATGTGCTGTTCATGGTGGGAACCTATCTTCAGCCGACAGCGTGGTATCGCTTCGATGCCGCGGGCGGAAAACTGATCCGCACGGCTCTTTCACAGGTGGCGGCTTTTGATTTCGACGATGCCGAGGTCGTCCGTGAATTCGCAGTTTCAAAAGACGGCACGCGGGTGCCGATCAATATCATCCGCCGGAAGGGCACGAAGCTCGATGGTGGGAATCCGACGCTGCTCTATGGCTACGGCGGTTACGGCGTCAATGAGACGCCGAATTTCGCCGGATCAATGACGCGTGTCTGGCTCGATCAGGGTGGCGTCTATGTAGTCGCCAATCTTCGTGGGGGCGGCGAATATGGCGAGGAATGGCACCATGCGGGCAATCTGACGCACAAGCAAAATGTGTTCGACGATTTCATCGCCTGCGCCGAACACCTGATCAAGCAGAAATACACCTCGCCCGAACATCTGGCGATCATGGGCGGAAGCAACGGCGGCCTTTTGATGGGCGCGGCGCTCACCCAGCGTCCCGATACGTTTCGCGCCGTCGTTTCCTTCGTCGGAATTTACGACATGCTCCGCGTCGAACTCGACCCGAACGGCGAATTCAATACAACGGAGTTCGGCTCGGTGAAAAATCGCGAGCAGTTCAACGCGCTCTATGCCTACTCGCCGTATCACCACGTTAAAGACGGAGCGAAATATCCCGCCGTTCTTTTCCTGACGGGAGAGAACGACCACCGCGTCAATCCGCTGAACTCACGCAAGATGACGGCGCGCCTGCAAGCGGCCGCCTCCGGCCTTCCCATCCTGCTGCGCACCACATCAAATGCGGGTCACGGCATCGGCACCGCGCTCAATGAACAAATCGAGCAACGCGCCGACGCGCTCAGCTTTCTGTTTGCGGAGCTGGGAGTGAAGTTTGTGCCGTCTGGAAAGTAGTCTAAAAAAATGGCGCGCCGGGCGTCCTCGCTGGCCCGAAGTTCTTCACGAGTGACGACTTCCCCGGGCTTTTCGAGGAGCAGAGCCAGAATCTGAAAAGGCTGCTCCCGCAGTTTGGCGCTAACCTGGGACCACCGCGAACAGACACGAAATCGACAAATCAACCCCCAGAAGAGAGCCTTTCAACGCCGCCCGAGAGATATCGGCGCTGGCTTGCTCCGGCTTTCGTTCTCCCTGTCGAGGCCGCATCCCACAGCCGTCCATCCCATGACACGCATCCAAATAGTCGTAGGGGCCGCCTTGTGATTTAGAATCAATCACAAACGCATCTTAGCCCTATTAAGGAGTTTTGGACTGAGAATTGCTTTGTGGATTGACGCACCGCTGTCTCTATGGCGATTAAGTTGAAAATTCCAACGGCTCGACGCAGCCGTCAAGGCGGAAAAGGCTGGGGCAAAGGCGGCTTTCTGGCCCACGATCCGATCGTGCGCTTCGCCGTGATCGGCTTCTTATGCGCATCGCTCGTGGTGGTCGCATTTTTTGCTTATTGGTATGTAAAGTACGACCGCATCATTGAGCAGCGCTTCCGCGGCCCGGTGTTTGCGAGCGCGGCGAAAATCTTCGCAGCTCCGCAACTGGTGCGAGTCGGATCGAAGATGACCATCTCGGAGATTGCAGCGTCATTGCGGCACGCCGGCTATGCGGAAAAGGCTGAGGAATCTCCACTCGGCAGCTATCGGATCCACGGCGGCTCGATCGAAGTGATGCCCGGCCCAGAGTCTTACCACAGTCCGGAAGCGGCAACGATTACGATTGCGGGCGGAGTAGTCTCCACGATCAACAGCCGCTCGGATGGCGAGTTGGCGGCTTATGAACTGGAGCCGCAGATGCTGACGTCGCTCTTCGACGCCGGGGATCGCTCCAAGCGCCAATTGGTGAAATACGACGATATTCCCAAGGTTATGGTGGAGGCGGTTACCGCCATCGAAGACCGCCGTTTCTTCCAGCACAGTGGCGTCAACTTCATGCGGCTGGTTGAGGCTGCATGGATTGACATCACGCATCAGCGGCATCAGCAGGGCGGTTCGACGATCACGATGCAGCTTTCGCGGGCCTTTTTTCTCAGCCCGGAGAAGACTTTCCGGCGCAAGCTGATCGAAATGCTGATCGCGGTGGAGCTGGAGCAGAAGTTTTCCAAGCAGCAGATTTTCGAGTTCTACGCGAACCGCGTCGATCTGGGACAGCGGGGATCGTTCACGATCTCAGGCCTGGCCGAAGGCTCGCGATCCTATTTCAATAAAGACCTCAAGGACATCACCTTGCCGGAGGCGGCGCTACTGGCGGGACTGATCCAGGCGCCCAGTTACCTTTCGCCGTACCGGCATCCCGAGCGGGCTCTGGAACGTCGAAACACGGTAATCGAAGCCATGGTCGAGACTCACGACATCACCCGCGATCAGGCTGATAAGGCCAAGGCGACGCCGCTGAAGCTCGCTCCTCCCAACGTGGAGGCCAGCGATGCTCCGTACTTCGTAGATATGGTGCGCGACACCATTGTCGGCAAACTGAACGAGCACGAGATCAATGATCAGCAATATCGCATCTACACGACGCTCGACCCCGATCTGCAGCGGGCAGCTGCCCAGGCGGTCGAAATGGGGATCAAACTGGTGGACGACCAGGTCACGAAGATGCGCACCCACAAGACCAAGGTCGGCAAGAACAAGTTTGAAACCACGGTGACCCCTGGCCCGCAGGCACAGGTAGCGCTGATCGCCATGGACCCGCATAGCGGCGAAATCAAGGCTTTGGTCGGAGGGCGAAACTACGGAAACAGCCAGCTGAATCACGCTCTCGCCAAGCGGCCCACGGGCTCCATCTTCAAGCCGTTCGTATATGCGGCAGCCATGAATACGGCGCTTGACGGCTCCAGCAGCGTGATCACACCGGCATCGGTCATCGCCGATCAGCCTTCGACGTTTTCTTACGGCGACCAGATCTACGAGCCCCGCAATTACAAAGAGGAGTATCACGGCGATGTGACGCTGCGTTACGCTCTGGCGCTGTCGCTGAACAACGCCACCGTGAAATTGGCGGAGGAAGTGGGCTATGACAAAGTAGCGGAGTTGGCGCGGTCGGCTGGAATCGCTTCCGTCAAAGCCACGCCGGCGATGGCTCTGGGCGCTTATGACGCTACTCCAGTCGATATGACGTCCGCTTATACCAGTTTCGCCAATGGCGGGGTGCGGCTTTCGCCCATCTTCGTCAATTCTGTGCGAAATTCCAAGGGCGACGTGGTTATGAATTTCGCAACTGAAAAGAAGCAGGTGCTCGATCCGCGAGTTGCCTTCGTGATGACCACCATGCTGGAAGGCGTGGTGAATTTTGGGACCGCTTACGGAGTGCGCACCCGCGGATTTACGGCTCCAGCGGCAGGCAAGACGGGCAGTTCGCATGACGGCTGGTTTGCCGGCTACACCAGCAACCTGCTGTGCATTGTCTGGGTCGGATACGACGATTACAGCGATCTGCGATTGAGCGGGGCGCAGACCGCCGCTCCCATATGGGCTGAGTTCATGAAGAAAGCGGTCGAGCTGCCTGAGTTTTCCGATGTGAAACCGTTCACCCAGCCAGAAGGCGTAGTCGACGTTCAGCTCGATAAGATCACGAACCGGCTGGCAACCCCCTCGTGTCCCGACGATTATACGATCGCATTCGTCGCCGGCACGGAGCCACACGATACCTGTGACCAGACGGGCGGTGGGATGCAAGGTTTCTTCTCGAAGATATTTGGAACCAACTCGGTGAAGCCTCTGCCCCCGCCGACCACCAATGGAGCGACGGGTTCGACGACTGGGAACCCGGCGCTCACCGCCGGTGTCCAATCCGAAGAAGAGGCAAAGAAAAAGAAAAGCCTTCTGGGCAGGATAGTGGGCGCCTTCAAGGGGGACAATAGCTCCAAGAATCCTCCGCCACCGCCGACAAAAAGTGGCGATGGTAGTGCGCCGCCGCAGTAGGCACAGGCGGCTTGATGAACGGTTTGGGTAGGATTTTGCGGCCTCAAACTTGCATGCGAGATGTGAAACTGCGTCGAAATGCCGCAAAAGTCTGAAGTTTTGTAGGTTCGGCCGGGGGTGGGATATGATTTCCTGTATCCGCGTCAGTTTTCTGTCGGTCCTGTTCGCTTCTCTTCTCGTTCTTCCCTTGCTGGCTCAAAACTCCGCAGAGGTGGAAGTCGGTCCGCCGCCGCAGCATCGCGTCGATCCGCCCGCTCCGGGAGCAACCGCGGCGGACCTCGAACAAGCTGCGGACGAACTCAAAAATGACAAGGATTTTCTCGACGCGATCGATTACTACGAAGCTGCCTTGCAGCGTGGCCCGGCTGAGGCATCGATCTACAACAAGATCGGGATCTGCCAACTATTGATGCAGCGCTATAAGGAGGCCAAGAAGAGTTTCGAGCACGCCATCAAGACCGATCACAACCATGCCGATGCCTACAACAATCTTGCCGTCATTTTTTATGCGACCCATAATTACGGCGCCGCCATCCGGAATTATCAGAAGGCGATTGCGCTGAAAAGCGATGCGGCCTCGTTTTACAGCAACCTCGGTACTGCCTACTTCACGAAGCGGGATTTCGAGAAGGCGATCGAGTGTTATTCCAAAGCCTTGCAGCTTGACCCTGACATCTTCGGCCGAAGCTCGCATGCCGGGGTGCAGGCGAAGCTTGCTTCTCCGGAAGATCAGGCTCATTACGACTTTGTTCTCGCCAAACTGTATGCGCGCAATGGCATACCGGAGCGCTCGCTGCACTATCTGAAGAAAGCCAAGGAGGAGGGTTACAAAGACCTTAAGGATGTGTACAAGGATAATGAATTCAGTGCGCTGCGCAAAGACCCTCGCTTCGCGGAACTGATGGCCTCGAAAGGCAATGCCGTTTCCGACTAGTGGCGAGGGCAGTTCGCGCCCTACCTCTGCCGGCGCAATCGGCAGGGGGCTAATCTGCAACCGTTGGGAAAAAATTCCACAAAAGTTCGAAACTTTACCGCGGGGACTGGGTTTTCACGGTCAATGCTCCTGAAGGAATTTAGTAGGGAGATCAAGAAACCCACCGGCTGCTAACCCGAGCACGCCCCAAGCAAGCAGCCGGTGGGTGTATTTGCCTTCATATTTGAAGCGGTTTGTGTCCTGGGAAAGGCGCGGCGCTCAATCTTTCTCTGCAATATAGCTTTCGACTGCTCGCTGCCATTTGCCTTGCGCTTTGAGGATGTACTCCACGGCATCGCGGGCAGCGCCATCGCCTCCGGCGTGTGGGGTGGTCAAGTGGGCCGCGGCTTTGACCTCGGGACGCGCATTTTTTACCGCAATCGCCAAACCACACTTACGCATTGCCGGCAGATCGATCACATCGTCGCCGACAAAGGCAGCCTCCGAGGCCGTTATGCCATCCTTTTCGAGAATCTGCCGAAACACTTCGGCTTTGTCCTGGATGCCCTGATAGACGTGGTCGATCTTCAAATCGCGCGCCCGGAGGGCGACGGTTTCCGAGATGCGCTTAGTGATGATTCCGGTTTTGATTCCCGCCGTGCGGGCCAGCATAATCGCGGTCCCGTCGTGCGCGTGGAATCCTTTAGCCTCGATCAGGTTGGAGCTCTGCAGCAGAAACCCGCCCTCCACCTTAGCCGGGACACCTTGGGTCGATCGGTCGATCGTGTTCGTTTGCGCGCTGGTTGGTGAGCCCGCCGGCGCGGGAAAGATCCAGATTTTGCCGTCGGTTAGAACGCCGTCTACGTCGAAGAGAATAAGTTTAATTTTGCGGGCACGGGCGGCGGCGGAAGGTTTAGGCATCCCCGCCGATTCTAGCATTCGGGCCGGGCGGTGTGGGGAAGCGGTAAGCGAACCGGCTGGGCATTTGGCCCTGCGAAAGTCCCCTCTGCCGCTATGGAAGCGGCGACCACGACTTGCATTCCATTACGCTGACCGGCAATGTCAGAGGAGGAACAGTTTTGAATCGGACCACGGCGTCCGAGGTCGAACAAAAGCTTCTTATGCCGGTGGCGCTGCTAGCGACGCAACCAGTCGTTTGCGGCCCTGCCACGTATGGCAGCCTCCGCGGGAAACGAACTCTTGCCGGGCCTAAGGCGAACGTTTTACGAAACTGCAAATTCTCGTTACAATCTTTTATGCTCTCCGCCGTCTCCCCTTCGCTGGCTTGGGCGCACCCGCTAGTTCAGGAGTGGTTCACCGAGCGCTTCTCGACTCCAACCGAGCCGCAGGAGCAGGGGTGGCCTCACATCCTGGCCGGGCACACTACGCTGATCTCGTCGCCAACCGGGTCGGGAAAGACGCTAGCGGCTTTTCTGGCCTGCATTAATAAGCTGGTCTGCAAGGCTCTGGCAGGCGAACTTCGCGACCGTACTGAAGTCCTTTACGTGTCTCCATTGAAGGCGCTCGGCAACGACATCCAGAAGAATCTTGAAATTCCGCTGGGCGAGATTCTGCGGATGGCCGGGGAGCGCGGGCTGCTGATGCCGGAAATCAGAACGGCGGTTCGTACCGGCGACACTTTGATGAAGGACCGGCGGCTGATGTTGAAGCGGCCGCCGCACATTCTGGTCACCACTCCCGAGTCGCTCTACATTTTGCTGACGGCCGAGAAGAGTCGCGCCATCTTGCGCGACGTCGAGACCGTGATCGTCGATGAGATTCATGCCGTCGCCGACGACAAGCGCGGTGTGCATCTTGCACTCACACTCGAGCGCCTGGACGCGTTGACCGCGCGCCCGGCCGCTCGCATTGGGCTTTCGGCAACGCAGAAGCCGATCGAGGAGGTCGCGCGCTTTCTGGGCGGCAGTTCAGGCATCCAGAGTCCGCGACCGGAGCCGGTGATCGTTAACGTCGGCCATAAGCGCAAGGTCGATCTCGGAGTTGAGGTTCCCTCTTCTGAACTGGGGCCGGTCGCCTCGAACGAAATGTGGGATGAGATCTATGAGCGCATGGTGCAACTGGTGAATACGCACCGGTCGACGCTGGTATTCGTCAATACGCGCAGGCTGGCGGAGCGCATCGCGCATCAACTTGGAGAGCGCCTCGGCGAAGAGAATGTGGCGGCGCATCACGGAAGTTTGTCGCGCAAGTTGCGGCTGGAGGCAGAACGCAAACTGAAAGACGGCGAGGTCAAGGTTCTGGTGGCTACGGCTTCGCTGGAACTTGGCATTGACGTGGGCACGGTCGACCTGGTCTGCCACATCAGTTCGCCGCGTTCGATTGCAGTTGCCTTACAGCGCGTGGGGCGGTCGGGGCACTGGCGGGGGGCGGTTCCCAAAGGAAGGTTCTTTGTCACCACGCGCGACGATCTGGCGGAATGCGCGGCCCTGGTGCGGGCGATTCGCCTCGGCGAACTTGACCGGCTGATTTTCCCGGAAGCTTCACTGGATGTGCTGGCGCAACAGATCGTGGCTTGCTGTGCCTCGGCGGGCAAAACGGCTGCTGACGATAAATCGGGTGACGCACCCAGCGATAACTCTGAACTTAAATCGAATAACGGCTGGGATGAGGGTGAGCTATTCGCGCTGGTCAAACGCGCTTATCCCTATCGCAATCTCACGCGTAAGGCTTTTGACGAAGTCCTGGTTATGCTTTCGGAAGGCATCGCCTCGCAGCGCGGACGCTATGGCGCTTATCTGCATCACGACCGCATGAACCGGCGGCTGCGAGCGCGGCGCGGGGCGCGGCTGGCGGCAATTACCAGCGGGGGCGCGATTCCTGACAATGCCCTGTTTACCGTCGTCGCTGAGCCGGACGGTGCCGCGGTTGGAACCGTCGATGAAGATTTTGCTGTTGAGAGCATGGCTGGAGATGTAATGCTGCTCGGCAATACTTCGTGGCGTATTCGGCGGGTTGAAGCAAAAACGTCGCGCATGCTGGTGGAAGATGCACACGGCGCGCCGCCCAGTGTACCTTTCTGGCGTGGAGAAGCTCCGGCGCGCACTTCGGAACTCTCGCAACAGCTTGGCGAATTGCGCAAAGAGATCAGCGACCGTCTGCCCGGCGTAGTGCCCGTGGAGGGATGGCGCAGTCTGCCGGTTGTCTCCAGGGCTGTAAGTTGGCTGCGCGAGGAATGTGGTCTTGATCTCGCCGGCGCCGAGCAACTGATTCAGTACACGCTCGAAGGGCGCGCGGTGCTGGGCGATGTGCCGACGCAAACGACAATCATCGCCGAGCGGTTTTTCGACGAGGGTGGCGGGATGCAGTTGATCATCCACGCACCCTTTGGCGGACGGATCAACAAGGCCTGGGGACTGGCTCTGCGCAAGCGCTTCTGCCGCGGCTTCAATTTTGAACTGCAAGCTGCCGCTACCGACAATGGACTGAACATCGCACTCGCCGAGCAGCACAGCTTTCCCTTGGCCGACGTTTTTCAATTCCTGCATTCCGAGACCATGCCGCCAATTCTGGAGCAGGCGGCGCTGGCTTCTCCGATCTTTGGGACGCGCTGGCGGTGGGATGCTACGCGCGCTCTGGCGCTGCTGCGCTTTCAGGGTGGGAAGAAAGTGCCGCCCCAGATTCAGCGCATTCGCTCTGACGATCTGCTGGCTTCGGTGTTTCCCGACGTGGCGGCGTGTGGGGAAAATATTGAAGGCGACATCAAGATTCCCGATCATCCGCTGGTACACGAGGTCATGAAAGACGTGCTCACCGAGGCGCTGGATATCGATGGGCTTCGCGAAGTCCTGCGGGGAATTGAAGACGGACGGATTCGTTGCCTCGCGGTAGACACTCCAGTGCCGTCGCAATTTTCGCATGAAATTCTGAATGCGAATCCGTATGCCTACCTCGATGATGCTCCGCTCGAAGAGCGCCGGGCGCGTGCGGTAACGATGCGGCGTGTGTTGCCGGCTTCGGTGCTCGAGGAGGTGGGTGGGTTGGATCCTGCGGCGATCCGTCAAGTGCAGCAGGAGGCATGGCCCGACGTACGCGACTCCGATGAATTGCATGATGTTCTGCATACGCTGGTGATGGTGCCGGTGGAAAAACACTCTGAGCTGCCAGCTCCCGGTTCTCAGGAAAACCAACTGCGGCTCACCACGATATGGACAGGATTCTTCGAGCAATTGCAGTTTGATAATCGTGCCGTGGTGGCGGAGGCCGACGGCAAGCAATATTGGGTAGCCGCGGAGCGGGTCGAGTGGTTTCAGGCGCTGCATTGTGTGGCGACGGGGCATTGCCCCGTCCCAGCGGGGCAGAGCCCCGCCACCACACAAGCAGCTACATTTGATGACGCGTTGCTTTCGTCCGTGCAGGGATGGATTGCCCATCTCGGACCAACGACCGCCTCGGAAATCGGTGAGTTGCTGGGTTTGCCTACCTCTGAAATTGAGAAAACATTGCTTCGCATGGAGGCGTCGGGGGCTATTTTGCGCGGCAAATTTAGGCCTTCGGATTCACCAGTGAGTGGGCCCGAGACCGAATGGTGCGAGCGGCGTCTCCTGGCGCGCATACATCGGCTCACCGTTGCTACCTTGCGCAAACAGATTGCTCCAGTCACGGCCTCGCAGTTCATGAGCTGGCTGTTACGCTGGCAGCACCTGGCTCCGGGCACGCAGGTGCGGGGCGAGCACGGAACGCTGGAAGTGATCCGGCAGATGCAGGGGTTTGAAATTCCGGCTAGCGCTTGGGAGCGCTTTGTGCTCGGACGCAGAATCGCCGACTACGACCCGGCACATCTCGATCAGCTATGCCTTTCTGGCGTGGTCGGATGGGGGCGCTTATCGCCGCATCCGGCAACGCTTGAAATGCCGGGAAGCGATGAGAATGGGCGCGAGAACCGGCGGCGCGTGATTCCTACGCGGGTTGCTCCCATCGCATTTTTTGTGCGCGAAGATGCCGATTGGATGCGCCCGCATCATCCCGGAGCAGGCGATTCCACAACTTCATTCCTCAGTCCGGTCGCACAAGAGGTGCTCGAACTCTTGAAGCAACGTGGCGCTTTGTTTTTCCCAGACATGGTGCGAGCGACGGGAAGGCTTAAGGCTGAAATCGAAACCGGGTTGTGGGAACTGGTGGCAGCGGGACTGGTGACAGCGGACGGATTTGAAAACCTGCGGGCACTGGTAACGCCGAAAGCTTCGTCTGGCAACGGATTGGGAAAAGGTATAGGAAAAGTGCGCCGGCCGCGGCACTCTCCGGGACGCTGGTCGCTGTTGCACACTGACGGTGCGGATCGCGATCGCAGTGTCGAATCCTGTTGCTGGATGCTGTTACGCCGCTACGGGGTCGTTTTCCGCGACCTGCTGGCGCGCGAGACGAATCTCCCGCGCTGGCGCGAATTGCAGATCGGCTACCGGCGGCTCGAAGATCGCGGTGAAGTTCGCGGCGGGCGATTTGTCGACGGCTTTGTGGGAGAGCAGTTCGCACTTCCAGTCGCGGTTGAATCGTTGCGCGCCCATCGCAAGCTCCCGCAAGGCACTGGGGGCGAGCGCGTTGTCATCGCGGCGGCCGATCCTTTGAACCTGGTCGGAATCATTGTTCCGGGCGAGCGCATTCCGGCGATTTCCGGGAGGAACGTTACGTTCCGTGATGGCGCGTGGGAAGCAGACGAGGTGCTGGCGGCATCCGGTTATTAGTCCACGACAGTTTTTCCCGCAGATCGATCTAAGCGCTGGCGGTTGAGCCAGCAGGCGTCCCCGGCTAACCGGGACGGGCGAGACGCCCGTCCCTCCACCAACCCATGAACTTAGGGCAACTTCAGATTGAGCAGCACTTGCGGATTTAGATACTCTCCTTGCCAGCGCACGGCCAGGTGCAGATGCGGACCCGTCGCTCGCCCCGTGCCACCGCTCAGTCCGATAGGCTGACCCTTTGTCACGTCATCGCCGGTTTTTACCAGAAACTTCGAAAGATGCAGATAGAGCGTCAGCAGGCCCTGGCCGTGGTCGATGACTACGCAATTGCCTTCGAAGAATAGCGACTGCGCCAGGATGACCTTTCCCTTATTCACGGCTGCTACCGTGGTTCCGGTGGGTACCCGAAAATCCAGCCCCTGATGCGTACTTTCTACCGTTCCGTTGAAAATTCGCTGCACGCCAAACACATCCGAGATCGCGGCATCCACCGGAGGGTCAAACGAGCCCGTCCATTCTCGCGCCGGGCTGAGGGTTTTGAATGCCTCCGCCTTGATCTCTTTGTCCTGCTCGATCTGGCGCTGGTCTTCGGGACTGGGCGCAGTGTAACGCGCAGGAACCTTGAGTGGTATTCGGGGATAGCGCTGGCGTTCAACCGAAATTGGCTTTGCAAATGACAGTGCTTCTGAGGTTGCCCCCCGACCCGAGGTTTCGCCGTGAAGTTCAAGCGGGTAAGCTCCGGACTTGGTCTCCAGACTGACTCCGGCGAGCGCGAACCATGAATTGTGGATCGCATCGAAATTGAATTCGATTTCGTGGCCCAGCCAACTGCCCGTCAGCGTGCGGACTGACTTCGGCGCGGTGACGCGGAAGAGCACGGGCGATCCGTTGACGAGGCGCGCCGGTTGATGGGCAACACTAAAATTGCTGAGAATCGTGCGGGTAGCGCTCTGGGCCGATGAGTTCGCGGCTACCGTGAGCAGCACGAATACCATGAAACCAGGGAGGTGGATGCGCCGTTTACGCATAGACTTCTTAAGGCTAGCATTCCGGGAACGAACCATATGGTTTGTCATCGTTCTGGACGAACCAGACTTCCAACCATTAGAGTAAAGGTCGCTCGCAGGCCACACCCAAAAAGTGATGAAACGCGCCATCGTTATCGGGCTTGGAACAGTCGTCGGATTGCTGCTGGTCACTTATGCCGGCGACTATTGTTCCGTCCGATTTCAGATTCCTGGCGGACGGGAGCAATTCGGGCAGATACAGAGGAACGTTCTTTATGTCATCCACATGAAGGGCGGAAACATCCAGTACGAACCGGGGCCGCTCGAAACCGATACCTGCGTCCATTCACTTTTTCCCCATCTTGGCTGCAACCCGTGCTGGTATGTCAGCCGACATACCGACAAGCTGATCAATATTTAATCGAAGCGCCGGGCATGGTCAGGCAACCTCCGCGCGAATTGAGACGCCGGAGCTACGATTCTGACGCGGGTATCTCGCAAAAACGCTAGCCCTGCTCGGCCCTGACGGTGTAGGATTCGACCGCATAGGGAACGGAACGGTAAGGAGGCCGGATGAAACTTTCCGACAAGGTTGGATTAGTCTTGAAGAACAAAGTCGAGAGCAAGGTTCTGTCGGTGGCGCCAGAACAGTCCGTTTATGAAGCGATTGAGAAGATGGCGGAACACGGCATTGGCGCTTTGCTCGTCATCTCCGAAGAGCGACTGGTCGGGATCATGTCGGAACGTGATTATGCCCGCAAAGTAATCCTCAAGGGGCACTCCTCCAAGGAAACCAAGGTCCGTGAGATCATGACCAGCCCGGTGGTGTTCGTCAACCCGGAACACACCGTGGACGATTGCATGGCGATCATGACAAAGCATCATTTTCGACACCTGCCCGTCCTTCAGCATGATAGGGCTGTAGGCGTAGTCTCAATCGGCGACCTGGTGAAATGGATCATTTCTGGCCAGGCGCAAACCATTCAGGAATTGGAAGGCTACATTACGGGAAAATATCCCGGATAAATTTCCCTTCTCTGCCTTTGCCGCACGGTTCATCGAGCCTAACGGGCAGTCCATCCGAGGTCGATGTCAAGGGCCGCGCCGGTGATTCCTGAGGCGTTATCCGAACATAGATAGAGAGCGAGGGAGGCCACTTCTTCGGGCTCGAGTAACCGGCGGATGGCGGCCGGTTCGAGCATGATTTTTCCCACCACATCCTCGGCCGAAATGCCATGGCGCTTCGCCTGATCTTGGATTTGCCTTTCAACGAGAGGAGTTCGAACATACGCCGGACAAATCGCGTTCGACGTGATGTTGTGCTCCGCTACCTCCAAAGCCACGACCTTCGTTAGACCCAGAACACCGTGCTTCGCGGCTACGTAGGCGGATTTGAACGGTGAAGCAACCTTTCCGTGCAGGGAGGCGATATTGAGAACCCTGCCCCACTTCTGGCCGATCATGTGCGGCAAGGCATATTTGCAACAGAGAAAAGTGCCCGTCAACATAACGCCGATGAGGTAGTTCCAGCGGTCTTCCGGGAAATCGACGACCGGGGAGACATGCTGCAGTCCGGCGTTGTTGACGAGTATATCGAGGCGTCCGAACCTGTCGATGGCGGCGTCCACCAACCGGCGAACTTCGCAGGCGTCAGCAACATTGGTGGCGGCGAAGGCGCAGGACGGTCCCAGGGCTTCGAGGCTGAGCCGGGCACGTTCGCCGGCTCCGGGATCAACATCGGCGATCACACAGTTCGCGCCAGCCTCGGCCAATGATTTGGCGATGGCGTAGCCGATTCCACTTGCTGCGCCGGTTATGATGGCAACTTTTCCCCTCACAGAATGCCTCCTCGTATTCTGTTTACCAAAATTTCCTTGACATGATAACTCGAATCGGGGTAAAACCCTATGGCTCGCTATAAAGAGCGAGCGCTCGCTTTGGTTTCAGATGGGCGCGGAGTGATTGGGAATTGGATGCCCAAACTGCTGCACGGCACGGTCGAGAAAAACAAGCTCAAGATTGAGCGGGCGGCGCTGCAATTATTCACGCGAAAGGGATTCCACGGCACGACGGTTCGCGAGATTGCCAAGAAGGCGGGGATCTCGATGGGCAAGCTTTATATCTACTACGACACCAAAGAGGACATTTTTATTGCCCTGGCGAATCATCTCGGCCGAAAAATGGAGGTCATCCGCCAGAGAGACCTGATTCCCCTGATGGCGTCGCTCGATCCGGACTCTTTGCGGTCGCTGGCAAAGGCGATCGGGCGCGTAGTTTCTGAAAACCTCGACTACTGGCGGCTGATGTACATCGATGTAGTGGAGTTTCGCCATAAACATTTCATTCATAGCTTCCGGGAAATTGCCGGCGGACTGCGGACCTACGCTACCGCGGTCATTCGGGGATCGAAGGTCGCCTTCCCGGAGGGAGTGGACCCGTCGCTTGCTTACACGGCTATCTATCTGCAATTTTTCACTTACTTCCTGGCGGAAGAACTTTTTGGGGCAAAACGACATTTGGGCATGAGTGACGACGAGGCTATTGATCAACTCGTTCTTCTCTATACCGGGGGACGGGTTATATCAGGGCGGCGAAAATAGCCGCTGCAACGGGCACGGCACACGGCCGGATATACGGCTAGACACAAGGAGACGGTATGCGACTGCGACGGGCTGTTCCGCTTTTCAGTTTGGTAAGTTTTCTCTTGTTGGCCAGTCTGGCATTGGCGCAATCGCCGACGACAGGACAGATTACGGGCGTCGTGAAGGACGCGAGCGGAGCCGTTGTCGGCGGGGCGAAGGTGACCCTGACGAGCGCGGCGGGAGTGAAGCGCGCCACCTCGAGCGATGCCAGCGGGCATTATGCTTTTTCGCTGCTGCCTCCGGGCACCTACCGCGTGGAAATCGAAAAACCAGGGTTCAGCACAGCTACGGCGGGCGGTGTGCTCGTCCGCATTACAGAGACAACCCTTCAAGATATGCCCCTCGCGGTTGCCTCGCAGAAGGCGGTGGTTGACGTCCAGGCGGAGACACCGCTGTTGCAAACCGAGAGCCCGGCTCAGGGCACGGTCATCGAGCAGGAGCAGATCCGGCAACTCCCGCTGCCCACCAGAAATTTTTTCCAACTGTTGACGCTTACGCCAGGCACATCGGGGCCGGTGCAAAGCTCCTCCGAGTTGGGACGGGGCGCGGCTCCGATCTACGTCGACGGCATGCGCGCGACCTCGAACTCGGTGATCATCAACGGAACCGACGCGAATTCCATCGGCACCGGTTCCACGCCGAATCTGGCGGTACCCGCCACCGATACTCTGGATGAGTTCATCGTTCAAACCAGCCAGTACGACGCGTCCCAGGGTCGCGTGGCCGGCGGCGTCGTGGCGGCGGTTACGAAATCCGGGACCAATGCCCTCCACGGAAACGCCTACGAATTTCTCCGCAACACCGATCTTGATGCCAACAATTACTTCCTGAACCGTTCGGAAGTTCCGCGGCCGCAGTACCAACGCAACCAGTTTGGCGGCACTCTGGGCGGTCCGATGATCAAAGACCGGTTGTGGTTCTTTGTGTCGTATCAGGGAAGCCGCGAGCGCAATGGCACCTCGTTGTTAAATTCCATTGATACGGTACAAATTCCCGCCAACCTCACCAACGATCGATCGACGGCGGCGATTAATGCCTTGGCAGCGTCCTTCGGCGTTCCGGCATGTCCAGCCTTGCCGTCATGCTTGAGCCCCACCGCTCAATTTCTTCTGCAGGCAACATTGCCCAACGGCGCGTACGTACTCCCATCCGCACCAAGCAACTGTGTTCCAGTTGATGGTTTCTGTAGCACACCGGTCGTCGGTGTCTCGAAGTTCCGTGAAGACCAGTTCAACACCAATCTTGATTTCCAGGTGTCTTCGAAGAATCGTTTGTCGGGTAAGTTTTTTGCCGCGAACAATCCAGCGACACAGGCCCTGTTCAACTTGTTCGGACTCGCCAATGCCCTGCCCGTACCCGGCTTTGGCGGCACCGCGAATTTGAATCAAAGAGTGCTGGCGGTGGATGACACGTACATTATTTCGTCGCATGTGGTGAATAACGCCCACTTTGGCTTTGGATTCATCACGACCGGTTCTCAACCGCAAGAGCCATTCACCTCGGCGCAACTCGGAATCTCCTCGCCGCTCAGTAATCTGTTTCCCGGTATGCCGGAAATCTCTGTGGCCAATGAATTCGACCTGGGAGCCAGCCCCTTTGCGGATAATAGCGGCGTGGAAAAAACCTACACGGTGGGCGATACCGTTAGTTGGCAGAAAGGACGCCACAGCTTCAAGTTTGGCGGGGAATACAAGCATCACAGCCTGAATGAGACCTTCAATCTCTATACTCGCGGGCAGATGTTCTTCCTGGGATTTTCCGGTCAGCCTTTTACCGATTTTCTGGGCGGCTTTCTGGACACGGCAGGACTCACGATCATGGGATCTGGTGTTAACAACCGGGATGTTATTGCCCATGATTTGAACGGCTTTGCCAACGATGACTGGAAGCTAACAGATCGGTTAACGCTGACGCTGGGCGTCCGTTACGATTATTTTGGTCCCTTCACAGAATCGCAGGGGCGCTTTGTCGGCTTCGATCCGACTCAAATCGCCACTGTTCCCATACCTGCGGCGTACGGCGGCGGGGTAGCTATCACGGGCGGTTTCGTGCAGGCCTCCAACGCGACCCATCCCTTGCCGGGAATACCGCTCGTCCAGCCCTCTCTCGTAGCACCCGATAAGAACAACTTTGCGCCCCGGGTCGGATTTGCCTGGCAACCGTCCGGCTTCTCGAATCGCCTGGTGGTGCGCGGCGGCTACGGCATCTACTACGATCGGGCGAATTCTCGTCTCCTGAATAATCAAATCCTCGACTTCCCCTACTACACGCTTGCACAAGCACTCCTGCCCCCAATTTCCAGTCCTTTCATTCAGGTTCCACAGCCCAGTGCTTTTCCTCTCGCTTTCAACAACCCTGCACTGTTCCCGTTTGCCGCCGGGCCACCGGCCATCATGCCTCAGACACCAAGTCTTGCCAATCCGGTTACCGCTGCGCTTGTCTCCGCCAACGGAATCTATCCGGATCTCCACGATTTCCGCACCCCCTACATTCAACAGTACAGCCTGGGCATTGAGAACGAGTTTGCCCACAACTGGCTGCTGAGCGTGACCTACGCGGGTTCAGCCGGACGCAAGATGTACCGACTGGTCGACCTCAACCAGGCCGCCTATCCGCTGCCGTTAACGCCTTACTACGTAGGCCAGTACACTCCCGGCCTATCGGATCTCGCAGTGCAGGGATTTGGTCTCCACACCATGCAGAGCTCGTCGAATTCGAGCTATAACTCACTCCGGGCGAGCGTAACTAAGCGATTCTCGCACGGGCTGCAATTCCTCGCCGCCTATACGTGGAGCCATTCGGCCGATGATTATTCCGGCGACCCAACGGGCACGAGCGACGTGACCGTCGTCCCTGGAAACCAGGCGCCCGGCATGCTGAATAATTATGCAGATTCCGACTACGACCGGCGTCATCGCTTTGTGTTCAGTGGAATTTATGATTTGCCAAAGTTCTATAACGGCGGATCGGGTTTTGCGCGGCAGGCGGTCAATGGATGGCAATTGGCGAGCATCGTTACGCTGCAGAGTGGTACACCCTTTTCGGTTCTTACCAATGACACCGCTTTCGTGCAAGCTCGCGCCAACTCCGTTCCCGGTTGCAATCCGAACATCGGCGGGAGCGTGCAATCGCGAATTCCAGAGTATTTCAATACCTCTTGTTTCTCAGCCGCAACTTTAAATTTTGGCGATACCGCCCGTAACATTCTGCGCGGCCCTGATCAGAAAAACGTCGACATTTCCATCGTCAAGTTCTTTCCCATCACCGAGCGGACACAACTTGAGTTCCGTTCGGAATTCTTCAATGCGTTCAACACTGTGGCCTACCAGAATCCGGATAACGTCATCGCATCCCCCGCCTACGGACAGGTGCAAGAGACGAGCACCGGCCCCCGCGTGATTCAGTTTGCCATGAAGGTCAATTTCTAGCATGCGCGGAGGCGCAGCAGCCGCACACTGATTACGACTGGAGCCCCGGACGCAGTATGATCGAGCAACGTCCGGTCGGAAGGTAAGTGATGATTCCGGAAAATACGCTCTCGCAAGGCTCTGTTAAAGTCACGCGGCATGCGCTCGGGCGCGTGCCGGGTGATGGAGTGGAACTGGCCTTCGGTTATTGGCCAGGCCGCTCGGCGCCGGTGGTTGCGCTGCATGGTCTCACGGCTTCGCACATGAACTTCATCGGCGTTGCCGAAAAGCTGGCGGGACGTTGCGCGGTCTTCGCGCCGGATCTACGCGGACGCGGCGATTCCGACAAACCGGCAGACGGTTATGGCTTCGCGCAGCACGCGCGCGATGTGGCGGCTGCGATGCGAGCCATGGGACTGGGGCCAAGCATCGTCGTTGGACACTCCATGGGCGCCTTCATCGCAACCGCGTTAGCTGCTCAGGAACCTGGCCTGGTTTCCGGCCTTGTCCTGATCGATGGAGGGTTGGTACCCAATACTCCTCTCGCCGATTCTTCCGGGCAAGGTGTTGCTGCCGCGCTCGCGCTACGCATCCAGCAATTGCGCCAGACTTATCCTTCGCGCCACGCTTATCGCGAGTTCTGGCGAACGCAGCCGCACTTCCCTGCCGAGGAATGGAATCGTTGGGTAGAAGCTTTCCTGGATTATGAGGTTGGCGGCGATTCGCCCGTGCAACCAAAAGCATTGGAAGCGGGAGTGATTGCCGACTTGCGGGAAGCCTTTCAGCCGGCTGCGATCAGTGCGCGACTCCAGTCCATCCATGTGCCGACGCTCCTGATCCGCGCCGAGTACGGTTTCATTCCCGGGCAGCCGCCGCTATTTCCCGATGCGCTTGCGGAGCAGTTTCGCGCGCAGCTTCCCCACATCGAAGACCACAAGTTTGCCGGCACCACGCATTACACCATTGTGCTGGGCGAAGGCGCCGCTGCGAAAATCGCCGAACTCATTTGCAGCAGTAGTGCAGCGGGATGGCCGGTCTCGGTCTCCGGCTTCGACATAGACACCGCAAGGGGCTGCCGTGATGGCAGAAACAAAGCTGGCTGAATCAAGCTCACCTCCATCAGGATGGATTGCCGGAAAGGCGCGAGCCGCCGGCGGTTCGCGCCATTTCAAACTCTGGGTGCCTGCCGCCCTGGAAGAACGCGCACGCCCACTCGTCGTGCTGTTGCACGGTTGCACTCACGGCGCGGAAGAGATGGCGGAGATCTCCGGGATGAATGAGATCGCGGACGCCAACCGATTCCTCGTGGTTTATCCGGAGCAGACCCGTGCGGCGAATCTGCTGAAATGCTGGCGATGGTTTCATTCCAAGCACCAGACGCGTGATGCCGGAGAGCCTTCGATTCTGGCGGCCGTGGCTGACCAGGTTTGTTCTACCTACAACGTCGACCGAGATCGAGTTTATGTGGCGGGCGTTTCCGCCGGTGGAGCGATGGCTTCGATTCTGGCGGCCACTTATCCCGACATCTTCGCAGCGGTTGCGATATCGGCGGGCGCGGAATTCAAGGCTGCGACCAGTCTCTCCGAGGGACTGGAGGCGATGAGGCATGGCGGGCCGGATCCGGCAACGCAGGGGCAACTCGCTTTTGAGGCGATGCAGCCCGGCCTGGCGCGCAAGAACCGGCGCCGTATGCCGGCGATTGTATTTCACGGGACGGCGGATATCCGGGTGCATCCGGTGAACGCCGATCAGACGATTGCGCAATGGAGCAGGACGAATGCGTGCCTGGCGGCGGAGCGGGACGAGAGCGGATTTACCTTGAGTGAAAAAATCGTCGAGGGCAGAGCGCCGGCGAATGGGCAGGAGGGTTATGCCTACCAGAAGCATGTTTATTCTGAGAGCGACGGGCGTGTTTTGCTGGAAAAGTGGCTAGTGCAAGGGCTTGGTCATGCCTGGTCGGGGTCTCCTCGTCCCAACAAATACGGCGACCCGAATGGCCCGAACGCGAGCGCGGAGATCTGGCGTTTTTTCTCGGAAGCGGGCCCGCTGGCCTCGTTGCCAGACGATGCGGTCGCTGCCCGGGACTGATCTTCGTAGGAGATTTGGTGGACCTGGTCGGGATCGAACCGACGACCTCTTCCATGCCATGGAAGCGCGCTCCCAGCTGCGCCACAGGCCCACTCGTTTTGCTTCTCTTCAATTTTCGCTTAGCTTGGCTGCCGCGTCAAACGCGACCCGAACACTCGACTGGGCCGCTCGACTACGACCGTCACGTCAACTAGGATAATGTTTGGCAAGATGCGAAATCGGAGCCTCATGTCGATCGGGAAAAATACTTTGATATTTCCACTTTTCTCTCTACTCGCACTCCTGGTGCCGGCGATGGCGACTGCCGGGGCGCAAACTGCGGTCCCTGCAACCGGAGCGCAGCCTCCAGTCGCTTACGCTTCCGTCAGCGAACTGAAGGAAATTCTGACTCCCCTGCAGCAGACGGCGCAGAGTATCCAAGCCGATCTCGGCAAGATGCGCATCGAGAAATGGAAGACCGACAATTCGAGCAAACGGCAAACGCTGGCGAATGTCGACTCCATTCAGCGCAACCTGCAATCGGCGCTGCCGGAGATGATCGCGCAATTGAATAATTCTCCTGAAGACCTGGCTGCGAGTTTCAAACTCTACCGCAATCTCGACGCCCTGTATGACGTATTTGGTTCGGTGGTGGAATCGGCGGGCGCCTTTGGAAGCAAGGATGAATTTCAGACGCTGAACAATGACATGACCGGCCTCGAGGCGGCGCGCCGGGCGTTTGGCGAGCGCGTACAGAAACTGGCGGCCAGCAAGGAAGATGAGTTGACGCGTTTACGGGCGCAGGTCAAGACTTTGTCGGCCACGCCGCCTCCGCCGCCGAAGAAAGTTATTGTGGATGATACCGAGCCCGCCAAGAAACCGCCGGTGAAGAAGAAAACGACGAAGCCTAAGCCAGCGTCGACAACCGCCAATCCTCCGCCGAGTACCGAATCACCGCAGTGAAGTGAGAGCGACTACTTCATCGGTGGAATGTACGGAGTGTAGCGGGCAAACAACCAGCAGAGAAAGAACACTACAGGCACGTGGACCATCATCTGCAGCACTCCATAACCGACGATGTCACGAGCTTTTATTCTTAGTATGCCGAGCAAGGGTAGCATCCAGAAGGGATTGATCAGATTGGGCAGCGCCTCTGACGCGTTGTAAATCTGCACCACCCACCCCAGGTGCACCTGATGCAAATTCGCCGCCTGCAAAACATAGGGCGCTTCGATGACCCACTTGCTGCCGCCGGAGGGAATAAAAACCCCGAGCACTGCCGAATAGATCGCCACCAGCAAGGGATAAGTATTGTGAGTGCTGACGGAGGCAAAAAGCTTCGCCAGCGCGTCCGCGATCCCCGTGCCTACAATCATTCCGAAGATTACGGCGTAAAACGGGAACTGGATGAGGACGCCGCCGGTCGCCGGAACGCATTCCGATACAGCACGCATAAAACGCTTTGGACGCCAATGCAACAGAAGGCCCATCGTGATGAACATCAGGTTGTAAGTATTGAGATCAAGCGCTGCCAGCGCGCCTTGCGGTGAGGTACGGAATACGTCGACGAGATACCACACCAACAACGCCGCCACTAAGATTGTCAGCAGCGGACTGTACTCCAGCCACTCGCCGGGCTTCGTCTTAAGGTCCAGGCTGGAGCGAATTGGCTCGTATTGAATGCCGTAGGATTCAGCGGTTCGGGCGTTCTCCGGCGACGGCGTGGACATATAAGCGATCAACACCGACAGCACAATCAGGATTACGGTGGTTGCAATGCTTTGCCAGAGAAAGAGAGTTTGAGTTAAGGGAATCAGACCGCTGATGTTGAATAATGAAGGCGGCATAGCGCTCTTGGTGGCCATCAGCATGGCAGCGGAAGACGACAATCCCATCGCCCAGACCGCTCCCAAACCTAGATACGCGGCGGCGCCGGCGGCGCGGTAGTCCATGCCTTTAACGCGATGCGCTAGTTCGCGGACGAAAAGCCCGCTGAAAATCAGGCTCAGGCCCCAGGAGATGAGCGAGGTCAGCATGGAGAAGAGCGCGATCATGGCGACCGCTCCCCGCGGAGTTTTGGGGATTCCAGCTAAGGCTTGGATTGCGCGATAAGCGATCGGTGTCGAGGCTACGACGTACCCCCCGATGATGATCATCACCATCTGCATGGTGAAGGGGACGAGGGTCCAAAAATTCTTCCCACCGGAGATAGCCAGTTTGGCCGCAGGTTGGTGAAGCAACAGGCCGACTACGAAGACGACGACGATGCCGATGAGCGCGAAAATCAGCGGATCGGGAAACCAACGCTCGCTCCAGTTAGCGAGGCTCAGGCCGAAGCGGACTAACGGTTGCTCTCGACTTGCAGCTTGATTCGCTCGTGGCATGTACGTCCTCGCTTTCTCTAGTTAGGCAGCGCACGCTGCGAGTGGCCTGCCAGAAGATGCCCGCCATTGTAGCGCGTCCTTCGCGCAACGAAAGCAGTTTGTGCCGGATTCCACGATAGGTGTAGGATGCCTTCGATTGGGCTGTTCGGATTCCACGGCTATTTGCTCGATCGGGAGCGGGCATGAATACCTTCCCTGTTTTGTTGGGCGCGCTGTGTGTCTACGCGCTTGGGTATCGTTATTACAGTGCGTTTATTGCCGCCAAGGCTTTGGCACTTGATGACCGTCGCACCACTCCCGCGCATCTTTTCCCGGACGGACACAACTATGTTGCTTCGCCGCGTTGGGTGCTCTTTGGACATCACTTCGCGGCCATCGCCGGAGCAGGGCCGCTGGTCGGGCCGACTCTGGCCGCGCAGTTCGGGTTTGCGCCCGGCTTTCTTTGGATCTTGATTGGCGCGGTGCTGGCCGGTTGTGTACAGGACTTCATGGTGCTGGTCGCTTCGGTGCGTCATCGCGGGCGCTCGTTGGCGAACATTGCACAGACGGAAATCAGTCCCTTTGCCGGCCTGGTAGCAATGATCGCCGTGCTCTTCATACTTCTCGTCACTCTTGCCGGGCTTGGTATTGTTGTGGTCAATGCGCTTTCGAACAGTCCCTGGGGAGTCTTTACCATCGGCATGACCATTCCCATCGCCATCATCATGGGCTTGTGGATGTTCAAGAGCCATGCCGGAACCATCACAGTTACTGGCCCCAGTATCTTTGGTGTCGTGTTATTGATCGGCAGCGTCATCGCCGGGCATTGGGTCGCGCAGAGCGGGGCCGCATCGGCACTTACTTTCACTCCTCATGAGATCACGATTCTCATGGCAATTTATGGGCTGGTCGCTTCGGTTCTCCCTATCTGGCTGGTTCTGGAACCGCGCGACTACCTCTCGACCTACGTTAAGCTGGGCACGATTGCCGTACTGGTGATCGGCGTTTTTGTGGTTCATCCCAACATTCAATTCCCGAACTTCACCGAGTACGTTCATGGCGGTGGACCGATCATCAAAGGAACTTTGTTCCCCTTTCTCTTCGTGACGATTGCCTGCGGCGCGATTTCAGGCTTTCATTCTCTGGTATCTTCGGGCACGACTCCGAAGATGCTGGATAAGGAGACGGATGCTCGCTTTATCGGTTATGGCGCTATGGTCGCGGAGTCGATCGTCGGTATTCTGGCTTTGATCGCCGCCTGCTCGCTGTATCCGGGAGATTACTTTGCCATCAACACGACACCGCAGGTCTTCAGCCACCTCGGGCTGAGCACGGTGAATCTCGACACCTTTTCGCGCGAGGTTGGAGAAAAACTGGCGGGACGCACGGGAGGAGCGGTCTCACTGGCGGTTGGCATGGCACAGATTTTCCGCGGACTGCCGGGAATGGATCGCTTGATGGGGTACTGGTACCACTATGCCATCATGTTTGAAGCGCTCTTTATCCTGACTACGATTGATACCGGAACGCGCGTTGCGCGCTACGTCCTGCAGGAACTGATGGGCAAAGTGCACAAGCCGTTTGGCAATAATGCCTGGCTGCCAGGAAATTTGATCACTAGCTTCTTTGTAGTGCTGGGGTGGGGATACCTGATCTATACCGGCAATATTTCCACACTCTGGCCGTTGTTTGGAACCGGCAACCAGTTGCTCGCGACAATTGCACTCGCGGTCACGACGACGTTCCTCATCAATATGGGCAAGCAGAGATATGCCTGGATCACGGCCGCTCCCATGTGCTTCGTCGGTGTCACCACCGTCGCGGCGGGAGTCCTGTCGATCAAGAATATTTTCTGGCCATTGACCTCCAAACCCGGCTTGGAATTCACTGGTTACCTGGATTCCGTGCTGATGAGCATCTTTATAACGGGTGTGGTTCTCGTCGTATTCGACGCGGTGCGGCGTTGGATCAAGACGCTGAACGGCGCGCCTGTGCCGAAGGAGTGCTTTGGTCCTCCGTTGACCGATGCGGGCGAAGTTAAGATGGGATGCTGTTAGGGCAGGCGTCTCAGTTTCAGGCCCAGACGGTACAGCCTTAGGTGATCTCTTCTTGATTCGCGTCCCAACCGCCGGCTTCGCCGGTGCTCGCGCCCGGTTTGAAGATAACCCCGTGGCTGGTGCGGCTGTTCATCACGACTCGAATGGGTTCCTTGAATTGCAAGTGGCGGACGCAGCCTTGCTCTTCTACCGACGGTTGTTCGTCCAACCACCGCCAATCTACAGTGCCTTCACCGGCATCGGGATTCACGGTGAAATAACCTATCTGGAAGGCGGTCAGGTTCTGGAAGAAATGGCTGCCTTGCGAGGGAGTCACCCGGAAATCGCGGAACCCGGCCTCGACGATCACACGCGCGCCGGAGATTTCGTCCCATTCCACCGGAATGCCGAGCCACGGTTCGGTCGATCCCCAGCGGCCGACGCCGATCAGCAAGTACGGACGATTCTCTTCGTTGAGTTGGCGATTCAGGCTGGCTACGGACGCGGCTACCTCCTGGCTGCGGCTGCGCTCGAAGCGTTGCGAATCGACCACCACGACGTCGTGAAGATCGTCGATGCGTCCATTGCCCAGAACTTTACTGCTCTCGCAGATCAGCTGATCGGGTTCAACGTCGTCTAACGCCAAATCCTCCGCGTTACGGGAGAGCGTAAGCGGACGGATCTGCAGGAAACCGAATTCGGCTAGCTCCGTCCCAGGTGCGGCATTTCCTGCGTCGCTCGGCTCCGGCAGCCTTACCGCGAACTCTATCTCTACGGGGTTGCCCAGGGCATCTTCCCCAGATTGGACGAGGACTTCAAGAATTTCAGCCAGTGGAAACGTGCCCTGCTTCAGCATGGGGGCGAAGGTCACGATGCGCGAGCCCTGGCGGCTTACTCCGTCGTAAACGGCGTGATTGTCGCGGGAATAGGTTGAAGCTAGCGGTTGCAGCGTGCCGTCACTGTCGGCGGCGTCAAGGCCGTAGCGCTTCTCGTGCCAGTGACCTGGCCTGCCGTCTTCCGCGCCTTGCAGCTCCAAGGCCCAGAATTCCGACTGGGAGTTGGCGAGGATGTCTTCCACCGAGGAAAACTGCATCAGGTTGTGGGGATAGCGCGGGCAGAAGGTCAGACACTTCCCTCCATCGACCACGGCTCGGCCGAGGCCCAGGGCTACGGCGGCTATACCGTCTTCGAAGGTCATGGGCGGCACGGGATAATAATTGCGGGAGCGCAATACGCCGGAGAAATCGGGGTAGAAGCGCTCGCCATGCTTCGTGCCAACTACCTGCTGCAGAATGACCGCCATTTTTTCTTCTTCCAGGCGGTACGGTGTCGCTCTCACGTAAGCCTTTGCGTGGCGGCTGAAGGTGGATGCGTAGACGCGGCGGATGGCCTCGGACAACGCCCTTAATCTTTCCTCGGGATCGGCTTGCTGGTTACCCAGCATGAACGTCTCATAGACTCCTGTGAAAGGCTGGTATTGGGAATCTTCGAGCAGGCTCGAGGACCGCACCGCTAAGGGGTGAGTCACCTCGGCGAGGAAGGATCGCAGATCCTCGCTCAGGCCGGCAGAGAGCGGAGCTTCCAGAAAGCTACGTTGAATTTCATCGTCGTCCTCGCAATGGAGGGCGAAATCCAGCAGGTTATTCTCCGCCAGGAATTGATCGAAGACATCGGTGGCAAGAACGACGGCTGGAGGAACGGAAATCCGAACTCCGGGAAACCGGCGGGTAATGCGGTTCTTGCGCAGCAGATGGCGCACGAAGGCCAGACCGCGCGCCTTCCCGCCGAGCGAACCCGAGCCGATCCGCAGGAAACTTGATTCCGATGGTTTGAAGGTATCGGCTCGAAAATCGCCGATCAGCACTTCACTTTGTTCGCGGCGATAATCATTGATCGACGCGATCAGATCGCTGCGCAGATGCTCGGGTCCCGTGAAATCAGAGACTTTCCTGGGGCGGAGCTTGGCGGCGAGCGCGAATTCGGTGCGGGCCATCAGCCAGTGCGAGAAGTGATTGCTCTGCGCGTGAAAGACGATGCTCTCGGCGGGAACTTTTTGCAGCTGCTCCTCCAGTTCGTTCATGTCTTTGGCGCGTCCTACTTCGGTCAAGTCAGGCAGGCGGAAGACAAAGTCGCCAAAGCCGAACTGCTCAGTGAGGATGCGGCGCAGGTCCTGTAAGAGCGTTGGAGAGCGCTTGCGCAAAAACGAATGGCCGGCGGCATAGGCCCGAGGTCGGAACTCGGTGCGGCTGGTTTGGAGGACAACGGGCGCGTCGGGCACCAGACTCTTTACCATCCGCGCCAGTTCGAAGCCCGCTTCTGGACTCAGCTTGCCTTCCCAGGGAAACTCTACGTCCGACACCATGCCGAAGAGATAGCTGCGATATTGCTGCACCAGGGCCGCGGCTTCTTCGAAGTTACAACTTAAAAGAATTCTCGGTCTTGCCTGCAGGCGCACCAGTTTGTGCGCCACGTTGATTCCCTCCTGAATGACGCGCCTTGATTGCTTGATCAGCTCCGTATAGATCACCGGCAGGAATGACGAGTAATAACGGATGTTGTCTTCCACTACCAGCAATACGGGCACACCGATAGCACGGGTGTCGTGCTGGACGTTGCGTTTATCTTCGATGTATTTGACGATCGCGATCAGTATGCGGGCGTTGCCCTGCCACAGGAAGATGCGTTCAATTTCGGTGACCGGATTGCGCTCCACAAAATTCTTGATCTCGCGATAGTCGTAGCCGAGGACCACTACTGGAACATCGAATCCTGATCTCTTGACCTCGCTGGCGAGCTGGGCCGCGTTCATTTCTCCCACGTTCAAGTTAGTCACGATCAGATTAAATTGGCCGGAGCGGGCGAGTTCGGCGGCTTCGACGCAGGAGGAAACGTGGGTGATGCTGGGAACGTGTTCCGGACTCAGATCGAGCGACTGATCGATGAGCAGTTCGTTCAGGCGGCCGTCTTCGCGCAAGATGAAAGAATCGTAGAGGCTGGACACTAGAAGAATGTTGTGCACCTTGAAGGGCATTAGGTTTTCAAAGCCTTCAAAGCGTTCTTCTGCATCGAGGATCGGTTCGGCCAGGCGGTGAGCACTCATATTAGCGGTCAGCGGTCAGCTATCAGCTCTCAATTCTTGCCTGCAACAGATTTCGAGGAGAACGAGAACTCTTCGCTCCCCGGTCGACATCGATCTATGATTCCACAAAGTTAACGGCCATGGCATGTTTTTCATGACGCAGCAGGGTAACCCAACCAATTTCCGCGGTGATCCATTTCACCGGCGACCCCGCCTCCATCGCGAATCGTCACATCCTCCTGTGCCGCCCGTCACAGATCGCCGTTACCCGTGGTGTTGTACTCGTTGCGGAGAGTACTCCCGTGTGCCTCGCAATCCCCGGCAAAATCCTTGAGATTCAAGAGCAGGGCCCGTTGCGCGCGGCCCGTGTGCAATTTGGTGGCATCGTGCGCCAGGTATCGCTGAACTTCGTGCCTGAGGCTGGCCCGGGCGACTATGTGATGGTCCATGTCGGCTTTGCCATCAGCCGCGTGGATGCGTCGGAAGCTGAACGCACCTACAAGCTTCTGGAAGAAATGGGGAACTTGGAGGCGGAATTGCCTCCCCCGGCGGAAGCTTAATTCCATTTGCCGCTCGAGAAATTGACTTAAACCGCTGAATCGCCGGCATAATTTCGACTCCATCACGAGCGACTCGATTCCCCGCCTTCCCTTCCCGTGTGGCTGCGTTTGTACTAGGTCACAGCCACCCGTGATTTCTGTCACCGATAGGCGGTTTACCACTGTTTAGAGTCATGCTTGCAGAGTTGACGCTCGGCTTTAGCCCGAATTTCAGCCTATGAAGTACCTTGACGAATACCGTGACAGTCGCATAGCGCGCGCCTTGGCAGCTGAGATCGAGCTGGCCACGACGCAGTCGTGGGTGCTGATGGAGATTTGCGGCGGGCAGACCCACACCATTATGCGGTACGGGATCGACGAACTGCTCCCCCGCGGGATTGAACTGGTGCATGGTCCGGGATGTCCAGTGTGCGTCACTCCGCTCGAGACCGTCGACAAAGCGATCGCGTTAGCGTTGCGGCCGGACGTCATCATGGTTTCCTACGGAGATATGCTGCGAGTGCCGGGGTCGCATTCGGATTTGTTGCGCGCCAAGGCCCAGGGCGCGGATGTACGCATCGCCTATTCTCCCACCGAGGCGGTAAAGATCGCCCGCGCGAACCCTGATCGCAAGGTGGTATTTCTGGCGATTGGTTTCGAGACAACCGCACCGGCGAATGCAATGGCGGCGTGGCAAGCTAGGCGCGAAGGGCTCACCAACTTTTCCTTGCTGGTTTCGCACGTGCTGGTGCCGCCGGCGATTCGTGCCCTGATGGCTTCCTCTTCGAATCGGGTGCAGGGATTTATTGCGCCGGGACATGTCTGCACGGTGATGGGATGCCGGGAATACGAAGCGCTGGTCAGCGATTTCCAGATACCGATCGTGGTCGGTGGTTTCGAACCGGTCGACATTTTGGAATCAGTCTTGATGCTGGTTCGGCAACTCGAAACCAGGGGGGCCCGGCTGGAAAATCAGTACGTGAGATCCGTGAATCTCCAGGGAAACGTTCCGGCGCAGGCGATTATGGTTGAGGTGTTTCACATTGCCGACCAGAAGTGGCGCGGCATTGGCCCGATTCCGTCGAGTGGCTTGCGTTTACGCGACGAGTATGCGGCCTACGATGCCGACCGCGTTTTTGACTTGGGGGAGATGACGGTCGACGAACCCGCGGAGTGTATCAGCGCGCAGGTGTTGCAAGGATTGAAAAAGCCTACGGATTGCGCCGCGTTTGGCATGCGATGCACGCCGGAGAATCCGTTAGGAGCGCCCATGGTTTCTAGCGAAGGAGCATGCGCGGCGTACTACCATT
Organism: uncultured Acidobacteriaceae bacterium; assembly: GCA_963696275.1. Lineage (GTDB taxonomy): Bacteria > Acidobacteriota > Terriglobia > Terriglobales > Acidobacteriaceae > Acidiflorens. The sequence goes on from CAVOJQ010000007.1 coordinate 254,828, forward strand.
ACCGGCGCCATGCAGTGGCGAAGTAGGAGGAAGCGTGTCCACAAAAATGCGGGTCGAAATCGCTCAGGAAATCGCGCCCGAAATCAAGGTGCGGCTCAGTTGCCCGGCGCCGCTTCCAGCGCGGGATACAGTTTTACTGGGACACGGCAGCGGCGGCAAGTTGAGTGCTGAGTTGTTGCGTGACATCTTTTTGCCGGCATTTCAGAATCCGGCCCTGTCGCGCCTGGATGATCAAGCGATTGTGAACGTGAACGGTCAGAGGTTGGCCATCACCACCGATTCGTTCGTGGTGAAACCGCTATTTTTTCCTGGGGGCGACATTGGATCGCTCGCCGTACATGGCACCGTCAACGATTTGGCGATGGGCGGGGCGACTCCGCTTTTCTTGAGCGCCGCATTCATCATCGAAGAAGGTTTCTCGATGGACGACCTTCGTCGCGTCACAAATTCGCTGCGTCTTGCCGCCGCAACTGCGGGCGTGCCCGTGGTAACTGGCGATACCAAGGTCGTCGAGAAAGGCAAAGGCGACGGACTGTTCATCACCACGACGGGAATTGGACTGGTGCCCGACGGAGTTGATCTTTCCGCTGATCGGGCGCGTCCCGGAGACAAAGTGCTGCTGAGCGGCTCGATCGGCGATCATGGAATCGCCATTCTGGCGCAACGCGAGGGGCTGGAATTCGAGACTCGAATCGTGAGCGACAGCTCTGCTTTGCACACGCTGGTGGCGCGAATGCTGGGTTCCGATGGAACTCGTGGCATTCGCTGCATGCGCGATCCTACACGAGGAGGAGTTTCCAGTACTCTGAATGAAATTGCGGAACGATCCCAGGTGGGAATTGAACTGGAGGAGAGTTCCCTTCCGGTTCACGAAGAGGTTCGCGGGGCTTGCGAGTTGCTGGGGCTGGATCCCCTTTACGTCGCCAATGAAGGGAAGCTGATCGCCATCGTGGCGCCTGGGGCGGCTGCTGCGGTGTTGCAGGCGATGCGATCGCACCCGCTGGGGAACGAGGCTGTAATCATTGGCACGGTCAACAACGAGAATGCGAATCTTGTAACGATGCGAACCCCGCTGGGCACATCGCGCGTCGTCGATATGTTGGCGGGAGATCAATTGCCTCGGATTTGCTGACACCTCCGGCAAAGACTGGGCTTGCCCCGTCTTTTGCTGGGAACCCACGACCAATACGACGGGAGATTGACACTGAAGAACTATGCACGAAATGGGAATTGCTAATTCGGTGCTCGATGGGGTTCGAATCGAGATGAGCCGTTATCCGGGATCCTACCCTTGCAAGGTGGGTGTTCGGGTTGGACAAATGGCAGCGCTCGATCCGGACGCCTTGCGCTTTTGTTTCGAGGCGATGATTCAGGAAACCGATCTGGCATCGCTGGAATTGGCCATCGAGGTTTGTCCGCGCCGTCATCATTGTTCCGGCTGCGGACATGACTTCATTGTCGAGGACTACGATTTTAGTTGTCCGCAATGCTCTAGTCTGGTGACTACATGCATTAGCGGTGATGAGCTGGAGTTGGCTTATCTGGAGGTGGAGGAATATGGAACGAGTACCGCTGGAGCGAAAAGTACTGAGTGAAAACGACCGCGTCGCAGCCGACTTGCGCGCGCGGTTTCAGGAACACGGCGTTTTGTGCCTGAACATCATCAGTTCCCCCGGATCAGGCAAAACCAGCCTGCTGGAGCGTACCCTCGAAGCCCTGCCTAAGCACGAGCGCGTCGCGGTCTTGACGGGCGACATCCAGACGGAAAACGATGCTGACCGGCTCAAACGATTTCAGTTTCCGGTAAAGCAGATTACGACCGGAGGCACTTGCCACCTGGATGCCCGGATGATCGAACGTCACTTGGAGGACTGGAAGCTCGAAGAGCTTGATCTCCTGTTCATCGAGAACGTCGGCAACCTGGTCTGTCCCTCCAGCTACGATCTTGGCGAGTCGGCCAAGATTGTGGTCCTGAGCGTTACAGAGGGCGAGGATAAGCCGCTGAAGTATCCTTCTATATTCTTCAAGTCTGACTTAATGGTGCTGAGCAAGGTGGATTTGCTACCCTACGTTCCGTTTGACATCGCGGCGGCGGCGGAAAACGCACGCAAGGTACATCCCGGGATGGAGATTGTGAAAGTGTCTTGCCTGACTGGCAAGGGTTTGCACGAGTGGATGATGTGGCTGCAAGAACGGCGTCGGGCCCATAAATGGCTGGTAAAGACTGCGGGTTGATGGATGACGGACGCGCCTGGAGAAACGCCGGCGGGGGTTTCGAAAGAAGTTCGGCGCCAGCTCGAAGTTTCCGGCATCGTGCAGGGCGTGGGATTTCGGCCGTACATCTATCGTCTCGCGACTAGTAGGAATCTTAAAGGAACCATCCGCAATACTTCCTCGGGTGTGACCATTGAAATTCAGGGCCCGGTCGAAGCAGTTCAGGATTTCATTTCGCGGTTACCTGCCGAAGCGCCGCCTCTGGCGCGGATTACCGGCTTCAGCACAAAAGAGATTCCGTGTACTGAAGTGCCGCTCGGTGATAGCGACGCCGGCAGCGGTCATGACTTCCGCATTCTTCATAGCCATGAGGGGGAAGAGGTTCGCACGCTGATTTCGCCGGACGTCGCAATCTGCGCGGATTGCCTGCGTGAGATGTTCGACCCGAACGACCGGCGTTACCTCTATCCATTCATCAATTGCACCAACTGCGGGCCGCGTTTCACCATCATTCGCGACATTCCTTACGACCGGCCGAGCACCTCGATGGCGACGTTCACCATGTGTCCGGCCTGCCTTGAGGAATATGAGAATCCGCTCGACCGGCGCTTTCACGCCCAACCTAATGCTTGCTGGGACTGCGGGCCCCGGGTCGAACTCTGGGATCGGTCGGGGGAAAAAGTTCGGTGCGAAGATCCTATCGCGGAGGCCGTAGCTGGGTTGCGCGGCGGATCGGTCGTCGCCGTAAAAGGTCTGGGCGGATTTCATCTGGCCGTCGATGCCGCAAACCGGTCAGCGGTCGCATTGCTACGCCAACGGAAGCGGCGCGTTGAAAAACCGTTTGCCGTGATGGTTCCGGACTTGCAGGCCGCAGAGCAGATCTGCGCGTTGGATGACACCGGCCGGATAGCTCTGCAATCCATACAACGGCCGATTGTCTTGTTGCCGAAGAAAATTCACACCACGATTCCGGACGAGGTTGCACCGTTCAACCGGTATCTGGGAGTTTTTCTGCCTTACACCCCGCTGCACTACCTGCTGCTGGCGAAAGGCCACTTTAAAGCGTTGGTGATGACCAGCGGCAACTTGAGCGAGGAGCCGATCGCCATTGACAATCGGGAGGCCGTCAGGCGACTGAGCGGTCTTGCCGATTATTTCCTCGTGCATAACCGTGACATCCTTTTGCGCTGTGACGATTCAGTGGTGCGCGTGGCCGGCGGAGTCGTACGCCAGTTGAGGCGTTCGCGAGGTTTTGTTCCGGTACCGGTTTTCTTGAAAGACGATCAGCCTTCGGTGTTGGCGGTGGGAGGCGAGCTTAAAAATACAATCTGCCTCATCAAAGGGAAAAATGCATTCTTGAGTCAGCACGTTGGAGATTTGGAAAATATCGAGAGCTATAGTTTTTTCCACGAGGCCATCGAGCACCTCGAACGCATCCTGGAAATCCGGCCGCAAATCATCGCTTATGACCTTCATCCCAACTACTTCTCCACCCGGTGGGCGATCGAGCAAACTGGCGTCACGCTCATCGGCGTCCAGCACCACCACGCGCACATCGCAAGTTGTATGGCGGAGAACCACCTCGAAGGCCGTGTCATCGGCTTTGCCCTGGATGGAACGGGCTATGGCACGGACGGCAAGATCTGGGGTGGTGAAGTGCTGCTAGCGAGCTGTCAGGATTTCGAACGGACGGCTCATTTTGAATATGTGCCTTTGCCCGGTGGAGAAGCGGCGATCCGCGAACCGTGGCGGATGGCGGTCAGCTACCTCGCACATCATTTTGGGCGCGAGTTTCTACGGAGCGATATTCCGTTCGTGCGCGGACTGGACCGGCGCAAAGTTGAGTTTCTGCTCCGGATGATAGAACAAGGTGTGAATTCGCCATTCACGTCGAGTTGCGGACGGCTGTTTGATGCCGTCGCCGCCTTGATCGGAATCCGTCAACAGATCAATTACGAGGCGCAGGCAGCGATTGAACTGGAGATGGCAATCGGCAGTTCGCAGCACCTTGTGGCGCAGGAGGAAGCGGGCTATCCGCTTAAGCTCGTGCCCGAGGACGCGCACTGGATCATCAGCACTCGTCCGCTGTTTGAGGCGCTGTTAAACGATCTGGGACGACAAGTACCTGTGTCGACGATGAGCCGGCGTTTTCACGATGGATTGGTGGAGTGCTTTGTCGAAGTGGCAGAGTTGCTCCGGGATAAAACGAGTCTTACACGCGTTTGCCTTAGCGGCGGGACTTTTCACAACGTTTACCTGGCAACGCGGCTCGAAGCGCTTTTGTCCGACGCCGGGTTTGAGGTTTTCACCCAGAAGGAGGTCCCGTCCGGGGATGGCGGCTTGAGTCTGGGACAGGCATTGGTGGGCGCCGCTAGCATGCTCTCGTAGGTAAAGGAGGCTCTGCGCGGACATGCGAGGGTGCTGATGTCAGCGGTGAATTATGGGGAAGTGTATGGCGGAATTCCCCGAGTCCGGGCCGGAAGGGGCGCTCTTGAGCTCACACGCTGTAAGTTCGCTGCTGATCGAGGTATTGGACGCGACACCCAAACAGCGTGCCGCGCCGCCGAAGTTAAGGCTAAACATAACCTCTACTACGCCGACAGTTTCGAGCAGGGTCTAGATGTCCACAAGTGATTCTTCCTGTTGTTCGCTGGCCCACCAGATATCGGGGTCTTCAGGAATCGTGCGGTAGCTGTACGCGACACCCAGGCGATCTAGTTCATTCAGGACTTCTGCAATCGCTTCCTCGAGCGCGGCCTGGACCGGCCCGCTCAAGTTACAGGTTGCCTCCAGAGACTCGGACTTGATTCCTACCAGCAAAAGGTCGTTGGGCGCAACGGCAAACAATTCGGCGCTAAGCATGGCATCGATGAGCGTCGGTGAGTGAGGATCCATGCGCACGGCGGGGCGCTGGCGCATGATGTCGGCCTTGCGGTAGAGCAGCACCGCTCCGGGGGGGATTTCCGGATCGTCGATCTTTACCGAATCGATCAGAATTACGGCATCATTCGCGCTGAAATGATCGATCAGATCGAGAGCAGGGGTGCCAAGGTCTGCGACTTCCACGCCCTCTTCGAACTCGAAGTGGGCGGCCAGAAGACGCGCCACGTAGGGACCGATGCCGTCATCCCCCAACAAGACGTTTCCAATTCCGCCAATCAGGATCTTCTTCATATCGCCTTCGCTTTCATAGGACTTTTACTTTGGCAATCTCACGGCCTGACGGATCAAACGTGTGGCAGGCGCAGGCCATACAGGGATCGAACGAATGGACTGTTCGCAAGACCTCCAGCGGTTCTTCGGGGCGCGCCAGCGGCGTGTGCAGCAGCGACGCTTCGTAGGGACCGTGAGCGCCGGAGGCATCGCGGGGACTGGCGTTCCATGTTGACGGGACGACTGCCTGGTAGTTCTTGATCTTTCCGCCATCCACCACGACCCAGTGAGAAAGAGTGCCGCGCGGGGCTTCGTGGGTTCCAACACCTTCCACTTCTCCGCTCGGAAACACGGGCTGGTTAAAGACGGTGTAGTCGCCCTTGGCGATGTTATCCGTCAGCAATTGCAGATGCTTCTGTGCCAACTCTCCTAGCATGGCGGCGCGAATTGCACGCGCCCCATGGCGGCCCAACGTGGACTCCAGCATGCCGGGAGTCACTTGCATGTGGCCAACGGCTCCGATGGTTTCAATCGCCTTACCGGCATACTTCTTTGTCAGTGGATGGCCCTGCGCGTAACCGATCAGTACCTGCGCCAGCGGACCAACCTGCATCGGTGCGCCATTAAAACGCGGCGCCTTGACCCAGGAATACTTCTCGTCCGCATTCCATTCGGTGAAGGCGGGATCGGTCTTCCCTTTCCACGGGTGGAGCGGCTTGTCGCCGCGATAGTAAGCGTGGGCCACATCTTCGCTGACTCCGTCACGAAAATCCTTATCGGCTGCGGTTTTGAACGTGTGCACCCCACCGATGTTCCCGTTCATGATGTAACCGCCGGGAAGATCGTAGGATGTACCGGCGCTGTCCAGCGGTAGATCCGGAACAGCCAGGTAGTTGTTGACGCCCTTGCCGATCTTGAACCATTCCGGATAGAGAGCGGCTACAGCGCACACATCAACAAAGTAGACCTGGTTGACAAATTGCACCACTTCTTCCAGTAAGCCACGGATCATTTGCAGGCGATCCATGTTGAGGGCAGTTGAACTGTCCAGGTCGATGGCGTTGGCGACGCCGCCGACAGTCAGATTCTGAATGTGCGGAGTCTTCGATCCCAGAATTCCGACAACCTGCAGCGCTTTGCGTTGATATTCGAGCGCCTGCACGTAATGGGTGAAAGCCAGCAGGTTCACTTCAGGCGAGAGGCGCATCGCGGGATGGCCCCAATAGCCATTCATGAAAATGCCTAGCTGTCCGCTGGCGGCAACGGCCTTCACGCGATCCTGCGCGGCCTGAAACTCTTCGCGGGAATTGCGCGTCCAGGGCGAGATGCTCTCCGCTAACTTCGTCGTCGCTGAGAGATCGGCCTTGGGAATCTGCAGAATGTCGACCCAGTCGAGCGCCGAGAGCTGATAAAAGTGGACGATGTGATCATGCAACGCGTGCGCAATCAGGATGAGATTGCGGATGTACAGGGCGTTGATCGGTACCTCCAGCTTGAGCGCGTCTTCCACGGAACGCACGCTGGCCATGGCGTGCACCGTGGTGCAGACTCCGCAGAAGCGCTGGGTGAAGAGCCACGCATCGCGCGGGTCGCGACCTTTGAGGATGTTCTCGATACCGCGCCACATGGTACAAGAAGCCCATGCATTGCTGACCGCATTGTTGTCGACTTCGACATCGATGCGAAGGTGGCCTTCAATTCTCGTAATCGGGTCAATCGTGATTCGGTTTGCCATAGTACCTGCTGTTATTCAGAGTCGGTTGGTAATTTGTCGCCGAAAAATCCAAAATTGAAATATTTGGTCCATCTGATATAGGGCTTGCGTAGTTTGAAATAGTGCGCCATGTCGCGCCATTCCTGGTTTGGAGCGGGAAGAATGGCAAACAGCTTGACGGCTAAAAGAAATCCCGCGATGCCCATGGCCACGAAACCAAGCGCCACCAGAAGTTCGATGGTCGACGGGAAATAAATCGCTTTCGGGCCGGGGATGTAGGCTAAAGTCGTAGGGCTGAAGCGATAGACCATGCCTCCTACCGAACTCAGGGCGTAGCCGAGATACATGGTTCGCGCCTTGTGATCTTTCAATGAACGCAGAAGCAACCAACCGCCGTACGTTATGAAGAATGTCTCCAGCCAGAAGACGCCTGCGAAACGATCGAAGTGGAAAGCGGTACCGAACGCTCCGCGCAAGAGGATGTCGACGAAGCGCAACGCCGTCCAGCCGAAAATAAGGCCCGCGGTAATGCGGGCGGCTTCTTCGAGAACTTCCATGTCCATGAACCGCTTCCACTCCAGGCAACACAACATGGTGGTTCCGGCGACACAGCCGAATGACATAAAGCATGCCGCGCCGAGATACAGCAAAGGCAGAAGCGGCGTCTGCCACAACGGATGGACTCGGTTGCCGGCCAGAAGCATCAAGGCGCCGAGCGACGATTGGTGCATGCCGGGCAACAGGTACGCCGCGGCAATGATCCAGGGGAAAAACTTATGCAGGGCCTTTTCGATTCTCTCCACTGCAGGCTGAAAGCTCTCGTCAAAGTGCCAGAGGCGCTCGAGCACAACAGGAAGATTTTCCAGCGCCAGAGGAATCATGGCGTAAACCGACATGCAGATGGCAACTTCCGCCAGCGGCGAATGCAAGTTCCAGTTCCAGGGAAAGAGAATCCAATAAAAATTCCAGGGGCGCCCGGCATCAACGCCTAACAGGAAAAGTCCGCAGGCGTACGCCAGGAAACTCGTCAGCATCGCCATGCGCATCAGAGCTTGCAGGCGTTTGCGGCGGAAAACCCAGGCAGCGATTCCTACCGAGAATGCTCCAGAGCCCCACGCCGTCAGAACGGTTACGTTGAACGTCTTCCAGATTCCCCATCCGAACTTGTCATTCATGCCGCTGACCGGACCAAGGCCGGCCAACTCACGGTACGCGGTCAATAACAGCGCCAGGCCAGCCATCGCCACCAGACCTATAAAGAACGGATTGAAGATCGTGACTCCGTAAACCGGGACCGCGCGCTCCCAGCGAGTTTTCGGGATCGGCACGTTGTTGATGGTTGTGCTGCTCATTTTTGCGACCTCAGAGTTGCGCTTACAGTTGAGCCCTCAAACCGGTTTCTTCTGCCCGCTCGTGTGCTTCCTGCTCATGCCCTTTCAGGTTCTTGCGAATCACCTGTACCAAGCCGACATACAAAAGAGCTGGCAGCGCGAAGTACTGATAGATGCGTTTCTGCCAGCGTAGAGTTCGGGCCGGCACCGACTCTGGTCCGAGCTCTGGCAGGCCAAGATCCGCGAAAGCAACACGCGACAGATACAGAGCTTGCGTGCCGCCGTTATCGGTTTCCCCGTAAACGCGGTCTTGATAGTAGCGGCCGGGATTTTTTTTAATGCGCCGCTTGGCTTCGAGCAACAACATTTCCCGTGAGCCAAAAATCACAGCCCCTGTGGGACATACGCTGCTGCATCCCGGTTTCAATCCCTTTGCCAGTCGGTGGCTGCACAGTTCGCACTTGGTCACAACCGGGTCAAATCCCTTCCATTGGAAACGCGGCACGGAATAGGGGCAGGTTATGGTGCAATAGCGGCAGCCGATGCACTTATCACCATCCCAGAGAACGACTCCCGTCTCATGATCTTTATGCAGAGCCTGGAAGGGGCAACCGGCGGCGCAAGCCGGATCGAAGCATTGCATGCATTGCCGCTTGACGAACGACGTAACCGAGCCATCGTCGGACTTATAGAGCTTGATGATGTTACGGGTAAGATCGTTGAGATCGGCGGCGGACTGGTGCAGCCCGTCACCGCGAGTATCGGGGGGAGTGTTGTTCGCTTCGTTACAGGCTACTTCGCAGGCTTTGCACCCGATGCAGAGGCTGGCGTCGTACATGAGCCCGACCGGGGCGTTGGGAACGGGGAGATTCTCCGCCTGAAGCGTTTCAGTGCTGACGGTCATCGCCACGGCAGCCGGCACTCCGGCCTTGGCGATGTTCGTGATCAGTTCTCGCCGAGTAATCGCCACATTAGTCCTCTTTCTTATCGAATCCCTTTTCGAGATCCTTCTCGGCAGCTCTGAGTTTTTCCTCGTTCCGGCGATCGGCTTCAAGTCGTTCCACGCCGATCTCCTGACTGCTGGCGAAACGCTGCGAGTGAACCCAGGTTACGCCGCCGAGCGCCCCGGCTACCGCACCCACCAAAGCGGCCGCGCCGACCGTGGCTCCTCCGATGGAACTGTAGATCGGAGGATAGGTATCGGGGGGAGTGGCGAGGTGAATGGGGACGGTTTCGAAGGTACTCATTCTCCAGATGACGCCTTTTTCCGTGCACCCCATGCAGGGAGCTCCGATGCCGATGGGCCAGCAATTTGGGACCTCATTAAAACTCTGCGTCGAACAGGCGGCGTGAGTAATGGGCCCCTTGCAGCCCAGTTTGTAAAGGCACCAGCCTTTGCGGTGACCGTCGTCCCCGAATACAGCCGCAAAGCGGCCAGCATCGAAGTGGGCGCGCCGCGGACAATTCTCGTGGATCACACGCTCGTAGGCAAACTTCGGCCGCCCCAACTCGTCAAGAGCGGGCACCTTGCCCATGGTGACGTATTCCAAAACCACACCCAGCAGGTTGTAAGGGTTGGGTGGGCAACCGGGAAGGTTGATAATTGGCTTGCCGGTAATGATGGAATCCACGCCTACGGCGCCGGTAGGATTAGGATCGGCCGAGGGCACACCGCCCCAGGAAGCGCAAGAGCCGATGGCGATGACTGCGGCCGACTTGGCTGCCACTTCGCGCAACACTTGAAGAGCAGGCTTTCCAGCCAATTCCATGTAGACACCTTCGTCTTTCATGGGAATTGCGCCTTCGACGACCAGCACAAACTTGCCTTCGTTCTCGGCGACGGCCGACTTTAACGCAGCTTCGGCCTGAGCGCCCGAGGCCGCCATCAAGGTCTCGTGGTAATCGAGTGAGATAACGTCGAGGATGAGGTGTGCGACATCGGGAGCGGAGGTGCGTAGTAAGGTTTCGGTGCATCCCGTACAGTCCTGGAAATGCAGCCAGATCACGGACGGACGTTTCGTCTTACCGATGGCGGCGGCTATTTCGAAGACCGACTTGTTCTTGGTGAGCGCCAATCCCATCGGCGCGGTCGCCATCAGCATGCTGCAAAGCTGGATGAAGCTTCTGCGGGAGACTCCGCTAGCCTCCAGGTGTTCTGCGATCGTTGGATGCTTGAACATTTGCGCCTTCCTGAAGTGCAGGCATTTCCCAGTACCCGGAGGCCGGATATTTTTTCACGAAACTGCTTCGTGAAAATCAGTTGTGCTCAATTCGTGGAATCGCAGGGGGGACGGAAAGACCGAAAACGGAGCCGACGTGGGCGCGGGTGACTGATAAGAAAAATTAGGGCAACGATTGCGCGATAGCCGGTTTCCTCCTTCCCGCCGATGTCCCTGCTTTTCCAACGCCACATACAACCACAAGCTAACCTGGGACCTACGATATTGGTTATCGCTTTATCGATAATTCTGGTCAGTGATTCAGGTCACCCATCTTTGTGACTGTGCAGTAAATTTCTCATTTTTCGGTGTTCAGAGGCCCCCGGCTCTCCCGACAACTTAGAACTGCTGGTCGATGTCGATATCATTATCATTGCCGGCATACGGGGGTCTCTCTTGCTGGCCCGGCGAAGGTGGGTCCATACTTCGCTTGTGGGAGTGACTGGAACCATGAAAAGTCCGGATCGTGACTTGCATTGGCCTGCAACCACCGCTTCGCTCGCCGTGGGCGCTGCATTTTTTGCGCTCTGGTTCTGGTTGTTACCGTCGTGGCTGGGTTTTCAGGTTAACGTGGCAGGTGGGGCGCGATGGCGCTGGATTGCAGCTGTTCCTTCGGTTCTTGGCTTCGCGGTGGCGATCCGGTGCGTGTGGGATTTTGGATGGACGGGACACGGAACACCGGCGCCCGTGGCTCCTCCGAAGCGACTGGTTATTGTGGGATTTTACCGATACGTAAGGAATCCGATGTACCTGGGTTTCATAACCGGCTGGGTGGGCCTATGGGTGGTCTTTGGACAGGCGAGCCTGACCGCTGTCTCCGTGGCTTGCGTGGCCGTCCTGGGCGTGGTCTTGTTTGTCCATTTTTATGAAGAACCGCACCTGCGAAAAATATTCGGACCGGAATATGAAGAATACTGTCGCCATGTTCCGCGCTGGGTGCCACGAACACACGAATGGAAGAATGCGGAACGGCGTTTGACCGATGCCTAGTCTGTCCCGGTGCCCCGGCACCATCCAGCATAAAGATCAGGCCTTTGTGGATGCCGGCGGGGTGACATTGGGAACTCCCGGGCCCTCGCCGGAGTCTAAGTACATAAGCGGGAAAGACATTTTTGGACCGTGCATGAAGGTGGCCTAGGTAAGAAATAAGCTTCCCGTCCGGGGCCGAAGTCACTCTATAATTGAGGGCAACGCCGCCATGGCGGGAGCTACTACATTGGGCGATCTTGCCAGCGCTATCGGTGTCCGAACTGAGGAATCCGCCGTCATCGCTGCCCTGAAGGCGGGCTCGGAAGAGGCTTATTCCTGGCTGATTGGCGAGTTTCACCAGCCTATCTACGGATTGATTTACCGCATCGTGAATGATCCTTCCGACGCGGCCGATACTACCCAGGATGTATTTTTGAAAGTCTTCCGCGGGATGAAGCATTTCCATGGCGAATCCAGTCTGAAAACTTGGATTTACCGCATCGCGCTGCATGAGGCGGCCAACCGGCGACGATGGTGGTTCCGTCATAAGGCGCAGGAGACGCCGATCGATCCCATTTCGGCCGGCAATTGCGGGTTTTCTGGAGAAGACCGGCTGGTCGATCCGGGCGAGTCGCCGTTTGAACAGTTTGCCCACTCGGAAGTCCAGGCGGCGGTGGAGGAGTCTCTGCAACACGTGCCGGAACCGTATCGGACGGCTTTGATTCTACGCGATCTGGAAGAGATGTCGTACGAAGAGATTGCGGAAGTTCTGGCCATTTCCTTGGGGACGGTGAAATCCCGGATCACCCGCGGCCGCGACGCTCTGCGCAAGATCCTGACGAGATATGTTGGTGAAGTTGGTCCGGAGTTAGGGCTGCTGGCTCCCGCTGAAACTAATGACGCCAGGCGGAAGAGTAGCATCCACAGCGCGAAGGCCGGTTCGTGCCGGGGCGGTAAGGTTGAGGTGACACCATGAAGTGCACTGAGATCAGGAAGCTGTTTTCGCCGTATCTGGACGGCCGCGTGAGCGGATCGGAAATGCGCGTGCTTTCGCGCCATTTGGAACAGTGCGCCCTTTGCGAGAGAGAGTATGCCGCGATGCAACGCACGCAGCAATTGCTGGCCACTCTCAATCCGAAGAAGGCCCCGCCCGACCTGGCGTTGAAGTTGCGGCTGGCGATTTCGCGCGAGGCGGCCCAAAAACGGCGGCCGCGCTATGAAGGAGTGCTGGTGCGGCTGCAGAATGCGCTCAACGCATTTATGGTTCCGGCCACGGCCGGACTGGTGAGCGCTGTGTTGTTTTTCGGATTGCTCCTCGGCTTCTTTGCCCTGCCGGCGGAGCTGCGCGCCAGCAATGCGGATGTTCCCCTGATGCTCTACGTTGGGCCGGAGTTGGAGCAGTCGGCGTTCGGCACGTCGCTCGGCAACATGGGCGACGATGCGGTGGTGATTGAAGCATACGTGGACGCCAATGGGCGGGTCGAAGACTACCGGATCCTCTCGCAGCCGGATGACGCTAAGGCAGTCCTCCCGCAATTGAAGAACCTGCTGATTTTTACCACCTTCCGTCCCGCGCTTTCCATGGGAAAACCGACCGCGGGGACAGCCGTGCTGTCGTTCTCGAAGATCAGCGTCAAGGGTTAGCGCCTCAAGGGTTAGCACATCGAGAGTGGCAATCCAGCCTTAGAGTTTCCTGGGGTATCCCATACGTCTCGCGCGCCCGGAACCGTCCGGGCGGCAGGCAGCACATCTCCCATCCCGATCAGGGTTTGACCGCTAATAAAGCAGTTCGTACACTACTTCTAGCTCATCCGCTTTGTTTGATAGGTTTGATAAAGATTCTTGCTCAGTATGCTTGAGAACAGAAGGACTCCACCGGGACAACGGGTTCGACAGGCGTTCGTTTTGATTTCCTGTCTTGGCCTGGCTTTCCTGCTGGGCGCGACGCCGGGAAGAGCGGAGAACCAGACCCCAGTGTCTCTGGAAACCAGCGAAACGCTTTTTACTGTGCTCACTGCCATCAACACTTGTGGCTATGACCAGGAACTTAGCGCTTCCGTCCCGTTGCGCTTGCAGATCCGGTCGGAGGTGGGCAAGGCGGTGGAAAATACTTCCGGGGCTCAGGATGTGATCAATCCGATGTGCCTGTTCTACCGGCAACATCAGTCGTCGGAGCCCGGACAAGACTTATCCCATTATGTATCTCTGGCACTTTATTTGGGGGAGCCACCAGCCTTCACCTTAAAGGTGAAGGAAGCGGAACTGCCTCCCGACGCCGAAGCGGTGGCTGGCATGGTGCCCCTGATGATGGCCTTCTACCAGAAGATCGGGCTGCACGCGATCTGGGAGCGCCATCACGCGCGTTATGTGGAACTGACCGAAGCCTATCACGTTCCTCTGGCGAAGATGACGTTCGATACTGAGATCTACTTGAAGATGCCATCGGCGGGGTATCTGGGACGGCAGTTCACCGTCTATCTGGATGCGATGGGCGCGCCCGGGCAAACCAACGCGCGTAATTATGGAACGGATTACTACGTGGTAATCTCCCCGACCAACGGGACGACCATCAAACTGCAGCAGATCCGCCACACCTATCTGCATTATCTTCTGGACCCGCTCGCGCTGAAAAACGGAGGAGCTTTCGGCCGCCTGGAACCGTTGCTCGGTCCGGTGCAGGACGCGCCGATGGATGAAGCTTTCAAGAGCCATATTTCTTTGCTGGTGACGGAAAGCCTGATACGGGCGATCGAAGAACGCCTCAGCAACAACATCACCGATGCCGAACGGGCCCGCAACATCGATGCCGACGAGAAGGAAGGCTTCGTGCTGACGCTATACTTCTATGACGAACTGATCAAGTTCGATAAGACCTCGATCGGCATGCGAGATGCCTATGTAGACCTGGTCGGCTCCATTGAAGTCGATAAAGAGATGAAGCGGATCTCAAAGATCCAATTTGCCCGCGAAGCAGATCCCGAACTTCTGCATCTTTCTTCCCGCGGTGACGATCATCTCCTGTTAAACGCGGAGCGCCGTTTGGCGGCGGGAGACCGCGACACGGCGCAGAAACTGGCGCAGAAGGCGCTCCACGAAAAAGTTGGAGACTCGGGCCGCGCGCTCTTTATTCTGGCCGAAGTCGCCACCGCGAATCGCGATATCGATGGGGCACGCCAGTATTTCGAGCAGGCTTTGCAAACGACGCACGAGCCCAAATTGATCGCGTGGTCTCATATCTATTTAGGACGGATCTTCGATCTGCAGGAAGATCGGCCGGCCGCTGTGGTTCAGTATCGCGCGGCGTTGGACGCTGCCGGCGCGGCCCTACCGGAGGCGAAGCAGGCGGCACAGCGTGGATTGGAACAGCCGTATGAGCCGCCGGTGGCAACACAGCCAAAGTGAGGCGTCAGGTTCAAGTTTGAGAGTTGCACAGCCCGGACGTGATCTTTCGGGTGTAGAAAATTGCGCTTTGATGGAGACAGCATGAAAAGAGCAGCAGTCATTCTGGTAATCATGAGTATGGCCGTTCTTGCAGCCATGGCCCAGAGCACTGGACAACCGGCGCAGCAGAACCCGCCCGCCGGTCAGGCGACCACTCCGGGGGCTACAACTTCAGGAGCAACGGCGGTGCCCGCCGTCAAACGGCCACCGCAACTCAAGACTAAGCCAGAGCAGGACGCCTACAACGCAGCCGCAGCCATTACCGATGCAGCTGCAATCGAGAAGGCGGCTGACGATTTCGCCACTAAGTTTCCCGACAGCGAAGTTCGCGTGCTGCTCTATAAGAACGCCATGCGCGATTACCAGAATGCCAATAACGCCGAGAAAACTGAGGCCATGGGGCGTAAGGTGCTCGCCCTGGATCCCGATGATCCCGAGGCCCTGGCTGTTGTAGCCGAGGTGATCACCGAGAGAACGCGGGACACGGATATTGACCGCGATCAGCGTTACGCCGAAGCAACCACGATGGCCAAGAGGGCCGTGCAAACTGTGGACACCGACCTTGCCATGCAAGCCGGTACGCCGCAGGACAAGATCGATGCCGCCAAGGGATACATACGCTCACAGGCGTATTCGATTATCGGAACCATCGAGTACAAGAAAGAGAACTACGTGGCAGCGCAAGAGGATCTGCAGAAGTCCATCGACGCTTACCCCAGTGACCCCGATCCTGTCGTGGTCTTGCGTGTGGCGCTGGCGCTCGACAAGCAGGAAAAATATGCGGAGGCGCTCAAGTTCGCGAACCGCGCGGTGGAACTGACGCAGGACAATACGCCGATTGGAACTCCCGCGCGGCACGAGCGCGACCGATTGCAGCAGCTCACCCCAGGGGCAACTCCGGCCCAACCGCAGACTCCGCCGAAGAACTGATGGAAGATATCCGACATCGGTTGATCGCGGGATTGAGGCAACCATTGAGGCATTCGATGATTCAATGCCTCATTACCCAAATGGCCCAATTGCCCGTCTTCTCATGAATTCACGTGATCTCACGACACTCGAAGAAACTCTGGGTCATCGCTTCCAGCGCCGCGAGTTGCTGGAGCAGGCGCTGACCCATAGCTCGCAAGCGCGTGAGATCGAAGCACTGGCCGCGGGCGGCGGCGCGTCTGCTGGTTTGCCTAGCGGCGATAACGAAATGCTCGAGTTCCTGGGAGACGCCGTGCTCGGTCTCGTCACCAGCGAAACCCTCTTTCACCGCTTTCCCAAATTTCAGGAAGGGCATCTTTCGAAGCTGCGCGCGCATTTAGTCGGACAGCGGCATCTGCTGCGGGTAGCCGAGGAGTTGCAGATCGGCCACTACATGCGCCTCGGCCGCGGCGAAGAAAAGAGCGGAGGCCGCCACAAAGCGAGTTTGCTGGTGGACGCATTGGAGGCAATTCTCGCCGCTCTCTATCTCGATGGCGGGTGGGCGGCGGCGCGAGATTTTATCGTCCGCGCGATCGTTGAGCCAGAGCTGTCGCACATGAAGCTGGAGACCAGCGCCATCCCCGTAATGGATTTCAAGTCGGCCTTGCAGGAAGCGTTGCAAGCTCGCGGAGGAGCGCAGCCGGTTTACGCCTTGGTCAAAGAAGAAGGACCAGAACACAAGAAAACGTTCACCGTCGAAGTGAGGCTTCAATCTCCGGAGTTAGGGCACTTCGTCGGCCGGGCCCAAGGCGCAACCAAGAAACGCGCGGAACAGGAAGCAGCGCGGCAAGCGCTGGACCATTTGGCGGAGTTGCCCGGAGAATGGCAGCCCTAGAATTACGTCGCCTGATCGCCGGCACCATGCCGGCGAAAAAACTCTTGCATATGAACCGCGTCACGGAACGCTTCTGTCCCGCCAGAATCACTGGTCGAGAACGCTCCGCACAAGTTTCCGTAGGTCATGCAATTCGTGATATCGGCTCCGCGCAGAAACTGGTGGAGGAACCCGGCGTCGAAGCTATCCCCCGCGCCAATCGTATCGACGAGCGTTACCGGCACGGCGGGTACGCTAGATCGTCGCCCACCCTGAATCGCCGTGGCTCCGCTCGCTCCCAGCTTGACCACGACCGTTTCCACCTTCTTTGCAAGGCGCGAGAGCGCCGTTTCCAAATCGCCAGCCCGTGCCAGCTTTACCGCTTCGCGCTCGTTCGGCATCAGAATATCGACATGGGGCAGTATCTCTTCGACCCCTTCCCACCGGTCGTCGGGATCGTCATTCGTGTCGAGCGACGTAGTCAGACCAGCCGCCTTCATTCGTCGAAAAAGTTCCGCCACACGCGGCAACAGATCGCGTTGCAGAAACAGGGACGACATGTGGAAATGACGCGCCGATGTCAGGTAGCCGAGATCGAGATCGTCGTACCGCAATTCGGAGATTGTGCCCGGATACGTAAGAATGTGGCGCTCGGAACTGTGCGGCAAAATTAGCGTTACGCCCGACTTCGCTCCGTGCGCGATCCGTGCCATATCCACGCCACGTTCGCGCAGGCGTTCCACCGCAAGTGCGCCGAAAGCGTCGTTGCCAACCTTGGTGACGAATCCCACGCGGCTACCCAGAGCGGCAAGATTATGCGCCAGAATGGCCGAAGAACTGCCTAACGTGATGGCGAAGTTACTGGCCAGCAGTTCGCGTTCCATGGCCATTTGCTCGGGCAGACCGTAAAGGATCAGGTCAAGATTGATCTCCCCGGCGATCGCGATATCCAGCTTGGACATGGAGTTGTGCTCTTGCCGACAGCCAACTGCTAACGACTGCTCTTATCTGCCAGTTCGACCACACGCGTCAGATTTTTCGGCGAGTCAGGGTTGAGCCCCTTTTCGATCCCGTAGTAAACGCCATAGAGTTGACCCCCAATCGCGTAAGCTGCTAAACGCGCGAACTCAGGCGACTGGAGCCCGAGTTCAATGGCGAAATCAGAGGCGCGCTGCGCCCGATCGTCGACGCGATTCGCAATGACCATGGTAGCCGCCCCAAGGCCTTTCATTTCTTCGAGCAGCTCAACCTCCGCTGCGTAGGAAGTCTCCGACATAAGAAACGTGATCAACGTCTCCGGCCCGGCAATGGATTTCGGCCCGTGACGGAACTCCAGAGAATGAAATACCTGAGCATAGGAGCACGAGGATTCGGTCACCTTCAACATACACTCCGAAGCAATGCCGAACAGCGGGCCCTGCGCCAGAAACACAAAGTCGGAGAAACTGCGAGACTCGGCAAACAGCCGCATCCCCTGCGGAATGTCTTTGAGAAGCGGTTCGACCTGGGGCGCCAGTTCGAGCAACGCGCGGCGAAATACATTATTGCCGGAGACGATCGCCCCCGCGTATTGCAGTCCGAGAAGCATGGACGTAAACGAACGCGTCATAACAGTGCTCTGCTCGTCGGCGTCGAGAAGCTTCAAGGTCACGCTGCACGAGGCTTCCAGTGGCTGGCCATCCGCGCAGGTGATGGCGATGGTGCGAAGATTGTGAACCTTCTCCAACATCTGCGCCGCGCGTACCGCCTCTGAAGTAAGGCCCGAGCGGGAGATCACGACCGGAACATAATCCCGTCCCGCGTGCAGAGTAAGGTCTGGATAGAGCAGCAGATCTGAAGCGGGGACCGCTCGTGCCGGCAGCTCGAGATGATTGAAGCTCGATGCGGCGGCCTGTGCAAGATAGTAACTCGTGCCGCAGCCTACAAAGATCCACTCCGCGCCCGGCCGCGCCATTTGAATGGCCGCTCGAAGCTCAGCACTGGTCGCCAGTTTTTCGAGACACGTGTTCCAGCACCCGGGCTGAGAGAGGATCTCCCTCAGCGTGTGCTGGCCCTGCTCCGTTCCTTCCGTCGATTCCATGGGTTCTAGTTGACTCCGATCAAACCAGCGTGACTTTGACTCCGGTGTCTCTGAGAGCGCGCAAATCCGGCCTGGGGATTTTCTTGTCTGTAATTACTTCATGGACGGCTGCGACCGGCACAATGTTGCTCAAGCTGCGGCGTCCGAACTTGCTCGAATCGCAAACTGCTATCGTCCGGCGGGCAATTGCGACCATCACCCGGTTTACCTCACATTCCAGCAAATTTGGCGTGAACAGGCCAGCCCGAGTGTCGAAACCATCGACTCCCAAGAATAGGATGTCAGCGCTCAGTTGGCGCAGCGTTCGCTCGGCCAGCGGACCGACCAGAGAGAACGAATTCTTACGCAGCATGCCCCCGGTCAGGATCACCTCGATTTGCGTGCCTGCCAGCTCTGCTGCGATGTTGATCGCGTTCGTGATCACGGTGAGCCGCACCTTATTTTTATTTTTCAAGGCTCGCGCAATGGCGGTTGTCGTCGTTCCGGAGTCGAGCAGCACCGACTGGCCTTCTTCCACCAAACGAGCTGCCGCCACGGCTATCAGCGCCTTCTCTTTGCTGTGCAGCTTCTCTTTTTCCCGCAGGCTTGGGTCCAGCAGCGCCCCATTCGGCACCGGCAGTGCTCCGCCGTGTGTACGCTGGATGACTCCCTGACCATCGAGGAACTCCAGATCTTTGCGGATCGTGATCTGCGAAATACGGAAATGCCGCGCCAAATCCTTGACCAACACCCGACCATCGCGGTGCAGCACTCCAAGGATTTCGCGGCGGCGTTCTTCGTTGAGCAAACCATCGGAAGGCATGAGGTTCCAACCTGTTGAGTACGCCGCAACACGACGTGGCTTCAGAAATAAAATTTAAGCGCAAACTGTATCTGTCGAGGAGCGCGCGCTGCCAGCGGGAATCCGAAACCAGTCTGGCCTAGCTCGAGGGGCGTCGGCTCAGCGCTAATAGCCCCGAATTGGCCAAACAAATAATTTACATGGTTAAGTATGTTGAAGAACTCCGCTCGGAATTCGAACCGCTTGGTTTCGTTGATCGGAAACTGTTTATCGAAAGCGGTGTCCCAGGTTTTGTATCCTGGGCCCTCGATGATATTGCGTCCGGCATTGCCGAAGGTTCCGAGGTTCGAGTTGTCGGCAAAGGCGCAGGTGTTGAAGAGCGTTCCCGGAACGCATGGTTTGGCATTCGGATTACCCACCAGGTTGGGTCGCGAGCAATAGTAACCAACGGTTCCACCGCAGTCGCCGCCAGAGACGCTGTTAATATCTGTGGCGGTGTAGTAATTGCCGGTGGCAGCGGAAAAGACGCCCGACATTTGCCAATTGCCAAGAATCTGGTTGACGACGCTGGAAGCTTCATTCGCAAACTTGCGCCCCCGTCCGAAGGGCAAATCGTAGATGTAGCTGAAAACGAAACGTTGGCGCACGTCGAAGTCGGCGTTGCCGTAGTTCTGGTTAGGAAATCGCTGGTCCTGGAAATCTCCGTTGTTCACCGACCCCAGGCTGGCGCTCGAAGCCGTATCGAGGGCGTGCGCGAAGGTGTACGCCGCTTCGTACTGGAGCCCGTGCGAGTAGCGCTTCTCCAAACGAACCTGCAGCGAGTTGTAATTCGACTGTGCATTCGAGCGGAGGGTGTCGATAGTGGTATCGAGCGCGGGATTGCAGTTGGCTCCTCCGTCTGCCAGCGTGCAGGGGCCGGTGCCTCCCGGCGCTTCATCGTTAGCAGGACGCCGGGGCGCTGTGGGAAGCGAGTCTGTCCCGAGAACGGGAACGGCCTGATTGCCGTTGTAAAAAGCGAAGAGCTTCAATCCGCGCGAGCCGCCATAGGAAACTTCGAGAACCGTGTCGGCGGGTAGCTGATACTCCAGGCCGAGGTGCCACTGCTGAGTGTAAGGGGTCACGAGGCGGGGATCGAGCGAGTAGAGCTCGGGTGAGTTCGGGTCGGCAAGCGGAGTGAGGCCGGTATTCGCATTGTCGGAAAAGCCCGCCTGCAGCTGATTGAGCGCCAACCCGGTGTTGTTCGCGGCCGAGATCGAGCAATCCTGGTATGCAGGGTTTGCGAATGGCGCGGTACAGGGGTAGTTGTATGCCTCCGAAGACAAGAACGGAGGATTGAAGCCGGGGCTCGGATTGGAAAACGGACCGTTTTCCTGCCCGCCATAGAAGATTCCGTAGCCCCCGCGGAGCACGAGATTGTCAGACAGTTGGTAAGCCAGTCCAATGCGGGGCGCGAAATTATTGAGATCGGGGCTGATAAGTCCTCGAGAACCGTTGTTTTGAATCGCGAGTTCGGTGCCGAGCGTGGGCGTCAATTGCGCATTTTGCCCGCTGGGAACGATCAGAGAGAGCGTGCTGAAATTGAATGTGGCCTGGTTGTTGTTGGCTTCTTTGATGGTAGTGAACAGTTCGTAGCGCAGGCCGACGTTCAGCGTGAGACGTGAGGTTACTTTGAAGTCGTCGAGGGCATAGACCGCGTAAATCTGCCGGTGATAGTCGACGTTAGGGGTCACGCTGGTGATGGATCCGCCGTCGGGAATGCCCTCCAGAAAAGAGGCGAACGCTTCACCTCCGGTCCCGGGGGCGGCGGGATTGTCGTTGATGAGGAAGTTGCCACCGAAGTCCATTGCGCCTCGAGGGGCTGCCGGTTCGAGTATGGTGAACTGTTCAAAGCGCAGTTCTCCGCCGAACTTCAGGGCGTGGCGCCCGTGGGTCCAGTTCAGATTGTCGGTAAAGACGTAGCTGTGCTGTTTTTCAACCGCAGGCAGAAATTCCGAGGCGCCAATGTTCGTGGTGCCATCCCCGAAGGTGAGAGAAGGCAGGCCGCCGATATTCTCGCCGGCTTCAAAGGGAACTCCAGGAAATGGAATGGGGAGTTGCGCCGAAACATTCTCGTTGGAATACAGATTGTAGCGAGTGGAGTTGAGGTAATTGAAGCCGAAGCGAAATTCGTTGATCAGGTTGTTGCGAAAACTGTGGAGTTCACTGGCCGCCAGACCCTGGGCTGTATTGTTGCTGGAGCCATCCTGAAAGCTGCCGCCGTCGAGCACGCTGTTGAACGGTGAGGGAAGGAAATTGCTGTCATTGCCATAACTGTAGCGGGCGAACAAATTATCCTTGGCACCGAGTGTGTGGTCGATGCGAATGTCGAACTTGTTCTCCGTCTCGCTGCGTTTGGGTTCGGACAGGTAGTTTCCGGCAGCCTGAATGGTACTGATGTTGACATTGGGCGCCGGAAATAAATTGGCGAGCTCTTGTCCCAGCGGATCAATACACGTCGGGCCGGGCGTGCCCGGCGGGGACGGGCAGAGAGTATTAGCGGGGAAGATGTTAGTCGGTACCCCCGTGGGTGTAACGCCGATGGGGACACCGCAGGGTCCGCCATTGTAAGGCGAGTTACCTTGCGCCTGGAAGGGATTAAAGATCTCACCCGGATAAGTGGCGTTGCCGCTGCAATCCACAACCCCTGTCGCGGTACTCGCATTCAGTACTGGGGGCAGAAACGCCGAGAAATCGCCGCCAACCTCCGCCTGCGTGGGAACGGTGGACAGTTGCGGCAGCGCCTGGCGAATACGCAGGCCCTCGTAATCCCCGAAAAAAAAGGTTTTGTTTTTAATGATCGGCCCCCCCAGCGTAAAGCCAAACTGATTCTGCTGGTAAGCCTGCTTACCGCCGATGTCGAAGTAATTGCTGGCGTCTACTACATCGTTGCGAAGAAACTCCCAAACGTCGCCGTGGATCTGGTTGGTGCCGGATTTGATGACGGCGTTCATGATGGCGCCGTTGCCGCGGCCAAATTCGGCGCTGTAGGAATTCGTCTCTACTTTGAACTCCGCGATGGCGTCCACCGCAGGTTGAACCACATAAGCGGCGCCATTGAGAACGTCACCAAGATTCGCATTGTTGTCGATGCCATCGAGCAAAAAGTTGTTTTGCAGTGAACGCGCGCCGTTCGAGCTGAAACCATAGGTCGTTTCAATACGCGATCCGGGTTCGGCGGCGGCAATGCCAGTGCCAAGCAAAGCGAGTTGCGCATAGTTGCGTCCGTTTAAGGGTAGGGCGTTGATGCGTTGACTGTCCACGACCTGGCCCAGGTCAGAGGTTTCCGTTTCGAGTTGCGGACGCTCGCCCGTCACGGTGACGACTTCCGTTGCCATACCCGCCTGCAGCGTCAGGTCTATGCTGATGCGATCCTGAATGTTCACCTGCACCGAGCCAGCTACGGCCTTTCTAAAGCCCTGCTTCTCGACGGTGACACTATAGCGGCCAATCTTGAGCGGGCTGGCGACATACTGTCCCTCATCATTGGTGGACACTGTTAGCTGAATGCCACGTTCGACGTCGGTCACCGTGACCTTGGCACCCACGACCAGAGCCCCGCTCGGGTCGCGGACCAGGCCTACAATGGCTCCAGTATCTTTTTGTGCCCATAGCGGCGAAGAGAGCGCCATCAAGAGAACAATAACCAGAGCCGAAAGAATTTGCAGACGAGCGAACGATAGGGGCATGGCTAATCTCCTGGACGCTAGGCCCGAGTTTTCGCCGTTGGATCGGTTTCGGCCCGGCGAAGTTCGGGAATCGACGCGACTACTTTCGGTGCTATATTACGAACACTTACTTTTACTTTCGTTTTGTAGCTTTTGTCAATCGCCATCTTTTGCCGGAGCTCGAAACGATTGCTCGTATTAGGGACGAGAGGTAATCCATGATCGCCAGAAAAATGATTGCCGGAAGAAACAAGATTGTCCGAAGAAACAGCATTGCGCTGCTTTGCGTCACGCTCAATCTCGCATTCCTGCTGACCGCTTGCTCCGAGCCTCCCACGCCGCCCCTGAAGACCACGACCGCCAAGCCCGCGCCCACACAACCTTCCACCATCGTCGTGGATATGAAATCGGTAGGACCGGTAACGCTGACCACCAGCGCTGCCGAGTTTCAGGTCACGCCGGAGGGTTATGTGGAAGCCTTTCTGTTGCCCGGCGCTCAGAAGCTCGATGCCCAGAAGACCGATGCGCAGAAGAAAGATGGCAGGAAGCTTTCGTTAGACGAACCGAGTGTAGGCGTTTCCTCGGACAGCGATTTTGTACGGGTCGGCGGCACGGATGTGCACTTCACCCTCGACTTACAGCAGGCCCAGGTGCGCGAAGCGATCGGAAAGATGGGAGCAGGAAAGCGGGTGGAAATTCCGGCGCGTCCCCTAGGTCCGTCGGGAATGGACCTGCAGCCTATTGTCGCGTTCGAAGTCTACGACAACTACCCGAACATCCTGCTGAGTACAGTGGAATACAAGAACACTGGCACGAGCAACGTCGTCATCGAAAAAAGTGTGAATCAGCGGCGCCGGTTGAATGCGCGATTGATCGACGCGAAGGCGCACCCATGGGAGATGTGGTCCTTTCACGGCGCCAGTTACGACTGGGGGAAAGATGACGTCGTGAAGCTGACGCCTGCTTTCTCCCAGCCCAACATCATCGGAGAGATGGTCAAAGGCGGCTACGGCGGCGGGATTCCGGTGGTAGCATTCTGGACGCGCGAGGTTGGCGAGGCCGTCGGCCACGTGGAGACGATTCCGATCTCTGCAGCGATTCCCGCTAGAGTCGCAACCGATGGCCGCGTAAACACTGAAGTTGACTATGTTGCGAATATCACGCTGAAGCCGGGTGAGACCTATGCCACGCCACGCAGTTTTATTTCGGTTTTTGCGGGCGATTTCTACGAACCGTTGCGCATCTGGTCGAGCGTACTGCAGAAAGAAGGCTGGGAACTGACCAAGCCATCGAGCGAGGCCTACAACGTGAGCTGGTGCGGCTGGGGATATCAGGAAAACGTAACTCCAGCCGAGATGCTGGGGACAATTCCGAAGCTGAAAGAGATGGGCATCAAGTGGGTGACACTCGATGACCGGTGGTTCGACGTCTACGGTGACTGGAATCCGCGCCCCGATACCTTTCCCGGAGACTCCATCAAGAAAATGACCGACGAATTTCACCAACAAGGCATGCTGGCGCAACTATGGTGGCTGCCGCTTGGAGTGGAGGACGGTCAGGGAAAGTACGAATCCCACAAGTACTCGATGGCAAAAATCGTGCAGGAGCATCCGGAGTGGCTCATCCTCGACAAGAACGGCAAACATGCACGTATGACGCGCGGCCTGGCGGTACTGTGTCCCGCCGTCCCTGAAGTGCGCGCCTATCACAAGCAGCTCACAGAGAAATTTATTCGCGACTGGGGATTCGACGGCAGCAAACTCGACAACATCTATAGCGTTCCCGAGTGTTATAACCCCGCGCACCATCACAAGTCGCCGCAGGATTCAGTAAATGCGATGGGAGACATCTACAAGGAAATCTTCCAAACGACGCGCGCCCTGAAGCCGCAGAGCGTCACCCAGAGCTGCCCTTGCGGCACGCCGCCCTCGCTGGCATGGCTACCGTTTATGGATCAGGCAGTCACCGCCGATCCTGTCGGTGCAGTGCAAGTGCGGCGGCGCATCAAGATGTACAAAGCCCTGCTCGGCCCGGAATCGGCGGTTTATGGCGATCATGTGGAACTTTCAGCGATGACAAAAATCGGTAACAACGACTACATAGAGCATGGCGACGATTTTGCTTCCACGATCGGAACCGGCGGCGTGGTCGGCACGAAATTTGTCTGGCCCGATCCCGGCCCGAAATTCCAGGATGTCAATCTGACCGCCGCGAAAGAAGCGCGCTGGAAGAAGTGGATCGGCTTGTACAACGAAAAGATGCTCTCCAAGGGAGATTTCACAGATCTCTACGTAATTGGCTACGACACGCCGGAAGGATATGCGATCGCGAAAGACGGAAAAATGTATTACGCGTTCTTCACCTCCGCCAACTGGACCGGCGCAATCGAACTCCGCGGACTCAAGCCGGGAACGTACCGGGTGAGTGACTACGCCGAGGGAAAAGACCTTGGTAGCGTAAACGCGGCGGCCAATGGCGTGGCGACATTGACAGCAGAGTTCAAGGATCATCTGCTGCTCGAAGTGAGTTCGCAGCCATAGTTGGAAGCCAAAGTTTACTAAGAAAGCTTCGGCTTCGCAGCGACTGCATCCGCCGCCCGGGACATTCCCTATCCCGGCATGAACCGTACTTCAATTAGCCCTCCACGGGACGATAGAATGGTTGTTTACGGTTTTATGTCCTGGAGTGAAGACATTTCCGCAGGGGACTGGCCCGCCACCATTCAGTCGGTGGCGGGAACGATTGTGATCGCGGTCTTTGCCGTCACCTTTCTGGTACAGGCATTCACAATTCCTTCCGGTTCCATGGAACAAACACTGCTGATTGGCGATTACGTGCTTGTCGACAAATTCTGTTATGGCGGTAACGCGGGCTGGAACCGCTTCTTGCCTTACCGGAAGGTCCGGCGGGGCGACATCGTCGTATTTCACTACCCATTGAATCCCGCGCAGGACTTTGTCAAGCGCGTGGTCGCTTTGCCCGGCGATCGCCTGCGCCTCATCAACAAGCGGGTCTATATTAATGGCGCTCCAGTCGAGGAGCCCTACACGCGGTACTTGGCTTCGCCGCGAAATTTTTATCGCGACGATTTTCCGCAGACCGATTCTCCCGACTATGCAACCGACGCGAAATGGTGGAAAGAAATGCGGCGGTTGGTGGAAGACCACCAGCTGATTGTTCCCGAAGAACAGTATTTCGTGATGGGCGACAATCGCGATGACAGCCAGGACAGCCGCTATTGGGGATTTGTGCCCCGGGACAATATTATCGGCCGGCCGCTCTTGATTTACTGGTCGTCGCGCAATTTGAATGACGACCTTCCGGGATCGCCTACCGTGGGTGATAGACTTTATCACCTTGCTTACGCGGTAACTCATTTGTTTCAGATAACGCGCTGGGAGCGTACTTTCCGGCTGGTGCACTAATCATTCTTGCGCATGCAAGCAAGCGAGCTGAGAAAACGATTCTTTAAAACGGATAACCAACGTGCGAAGAAAAGAAGAAAAAGAAAAAGAAGAGCTAGTGGATCGAAAGCCGCTGGTCGTAAGGCCCGCTTCCGTCAAACCTGCGCCCGGAAGAACGGTCGACGGAAAGACCGCCGTCGAAAAGCCGCGCGAAACCACCGTGGAATTCCTGGCCTCGCTGGCGGGAGTACTGGTCACCGGCTTATTCATCATTACTTTTGTTCTGCAAGCGTTTGAAATTCCTTCCAGCTCCATGGAAGATACGCTCCTGATCGGCGACCACGTCTTCGTGAACCGGGAACAGTTCGCTCCGCCCACCCGTTGGATGGGACGGTTGCTTCCCTATCGCGATATCCGCCACGGCGACGTGACTGTGTTTCTCTCGCCGGAGCAACCGGGCCTGTTCCTGGTAAAACGCATCATCGGTCTTCCTGGCGACCGCATCCATCTGAGAGATGGCGTCGTCTACCGCAACGGTGAAAAACTCGATGAGCCCTATGTCCGGCATAAACGGCGGGATCGCAACCCTTACGCAGACAATTTCCCCGCCGTAGTTCCATCCGATGAAATGTACGGAGTGTCCAACAAAAAATGGGCCGACGAATTGCCGTCGCATATTGAGGGCGATAATATTGTCGTCCCTCCCAACAGCTACTTTGCCATGGGTGATAACCGCGACTTGAGCTACGACAGCCGCTTTTGGGGATTTGTTCCACGGAAGAATGTGATCGGCCGTCCCATGTTCATCTACTGGTCCTTCGTCACTCCCGAAGATCAATACCAACTGCGAAGCCCGGGCGACCGGCTGGCGTTTCTTGCTCACATCGTCATTCATTTTTTCGATGAAACGCGCTGGTCCCGAACCTTCAAGCTGGTACGCTAAGACGGGACGCTAAAAAGAGAGTTCAGACACCGCATGCCAGACGTGGCGAACGACTTAAGCGAAAACAAATTGTCTAAGATTGATGCTCCCGCCGAAAGAAGGGGCGAGACCGCGGTGGAATTCTTCGCGTCGCTGGCGGAGCTGATGGTCATCGTCCTCTTTATCATGACCTTCGTCCTGCAGAATTTTGAGATTCCATCCAGTTCCATGGAAGACACTATGCTGATCGGCGATCACGTATTCGTCAACCGCGAGCAGTTCGCACCGGCAACCCATTGGCTGGGACCGCTGCTTCCCTATCGGGATATCCGTCACGGTGACATCGTTGTTTTTCTCTCTCCCGAAGAGCCGGGATTATTCGTGGTCAAGCGCATCATCGGAGTTCCCGGCGACCGCATCCACCTGCGCGACGGTATCGTCTACCGCAACGGCAAAAAGTTGGATGAGCCCTACGCCCTGCACAAACTGGCAGACTATAATCCCTACCGCGATAACTTCCCTGCCGTGCCGCCTTCGGAAATTTATGGAGTGCGAAACGACAAATGGCGCGAGGAATTGCCTGCGCATTTCGAAGGCAGTGATATCGTCGTCCCTGCCGGCGCGTACTTTGCCATGGGTGACAACCGCGACGTCAGTTATGACAGCCGCTACTGGGGCTTTCTTCCGCGGCAGAACGTGATCGGTCGGCCCATGTTTATCTACTGGTCATTTATCACGCCGCCCGATCAATACCTGATGCGCAGCCCGAGCGATCGAATGAGCTTCCTGACGCACATCTTCCTTCACTTCTTTGACCAGACGCGATGGTCTCGCACCTTCAAGGTTTTGCGGTGAAATTCTTGAAATCAAATCGCGGACTGGCGGTAATCGCGGCTCTGTTGCTGATCCTTTTTCTGTTTCGCCCCGGCGTCTACCGGCTGCGTAACCGGATTGCTACTTCGATCGGAACCGCGCTCGGCCGCAGGGTGGCTATCGACAATGTACATTTCCACCTGCTGCCGCGGCCCGGCTTCGCTCTGGAAGGCTTGGTCATCTACGACGATCCTGAATTCAGCGAGGAACCGATGATCCGCGCCGACGAGGTTTCAGCTGCGATCCGCTTTCGTTCCCTGTTTCGCGGACGGCTGGAGATCGCCACTTTAAGCGCCAACGAACCTAGCATCAATTTAGTGCGCAATGGCCAGGGCCGCTGGAACCTTGCCAGTCTGCTGGAACGCAACGCGCAAATCCCCGCCGCCCCAACGGAAAAATCCACTTCCGCCACCCGCCCCGTATTCCCCTATCTCGAGGCCAGCAACGCGCGCGTCAATTTCAAGCTGGGACAGACGAAGAAGTCGTACGCCCTCATGAACGCCGATGTGGCCCTCTGGCAGGACTCCGAAAATTCATGGAGCGCTCGCATCCAAGCCGAGCCCGTGCGCACCGACTTTCATCTCACCGATACCGGTGTCGTCCAGATCAATGCCACCTGGAGGCGCGCTTCGACCCTGCGGCTGACGCCGCTGGAGATCACGGCGCAATGGCGAAAGGGGCAACTGGGCCAGATCACTCAGTTGCTGAGCGGCAACGACCGCGGATGGCGGGGCGGCGTGACCTTTGCGGCGAAGCTGTCCGGAACGCCCGAAGCTCTGCGGCTCGAAAGCCAGGCCACCATCGACGATTTTCGCCGCTACGACCTTGTCGATTCTGAGAACGTGCATCTTGGGGCCACCTGCTCCGGATTGTATGACGCGGTGACCGGCGAACTTGGAGATTTGCTGTGCCAGTCGCCAGTAGGCGGCGGGACAGTCCGCCTGCACGGGACAGCCCGCGTGGTTGCACAAGCTCCTGCTTACGATCTGACACTTGCGATCGAGAAGATACCTCTCACTTCGGTGGCTCGATTATTGCGGCATACGAAAAAGCAGATTCCCGGCGATCTCACGGCGACCGGGCTGCTGAGCGCCGAGTTTCACGCTAAAAACGAACTCGGCAATGCTGGCGGCGTGCCCAATCCTTCCGTCGACACGCGACTCAGGCATCTGGCGCAATGGACTGGAACCGGCTCCGCGACTGATGTGCGCCTGATTTCCACTTCAGGATCGGATGAAATTGCTTTCGGCACGATTCCGCTGGCTCTGCTCTCGCACCCCGTCGAGCCCGCCGTTCCCCGGAAAGGTGCGTCGAAGAACCCGGACGTCAACCTATCTGCACATTCACAGCAGAAGGATCAGGAGCCGGCCGATGCTCATCTGCGAATCGGCCCCGTCGCGCTATCAATGAACGGCTCCGCCCCCGTGAACGCCGTCGGATGGATCTCGGCTGACGGCTATCTTTTTTCTCTGCGTGGCGAAGCCGAACTGAAGGACCTGTTCCGCCTGGATCGCGTCCTCGGCTTACCTGTGACCCGTCCCGCTGCTGAAGGTAGCGCCAGGTTGGATGTAAGCGTCTCCGGCTCGTGGCGGGGATTTGCTCCTCCCCTCACGCTCGGAGTGGCCCAACTGCGAAACGTGCGAGCCGAGATGCGCGGATTGAACACACCGATTGAGATTGGCTCGGCGACTATCTCTCTCACTCCCGACACGGTGACGATGCAGAAGATTTCTGCACGCACTGGAACCACTCATTGGAGCGGCTTGGTTACAGTTTCCCGTCATTGCACCGCTGCCAGCGCATCTTCCGATGCGATTCCGGGTGCTGCACCAAACTGCCTTTTCCAGTTTGATCTATCCGCTGATCAGCTCTCGGCCGTGGAGGTTGACGAATGGTTAACGCCCCATCCCGCCAAACGCCCCTGGTATCGCATCCTGAATTCCGCCTCCAGTGCCGGTTCTGATTCCAACGCTAGTGGTTCGCCGCACCGCTCGCCATTACTCGCGATTCAGGCTCGAGGAACCTTGCATGCTTCCCGGTTCGTATTGAAGAAGTTGGTAGCCACCCAGGTGGTCACGCAGATCGAGGTGGATCGGGGCAAGATCACGCTGGACGGTATGCGCGCACAACTCCTGCAGGGCACGTATCAGGGCACGTGGATACTCGATGCGTCATCTCTCGGAGCAACGACGCCGGCGGTTGGGGAATCCGGGACACCGGCTGCAACGGCCCAATCTGCCCCGACGGTTCGCTTCCGCGGCGCTGGCACCCTAAAGAATATCTCGCTGGGGCAGGTCGCCACATTGATGAATGACTCGTGGATTGATGGAACCGCGGACGGAAATTTCGAAGTGAATGGATCGGCGAACAACTTTGGCGAGTTGCTCAGCCACAGTGAAGGCAAATTGCATTTTGTGATGCGCAACGGAGCCTTGGCGCACATTGAAATTCCAGGCTCAGCCACGCTGCTGCCAGTTCACCGTTTCAGCGGCGAATTGCAGCTAAAAAAAGGAGACTGGGAACTTTCCGCCGGGAAGATGGAATCGCGAGACGGTTTTTTCCAACTCAGCGGAAGTGCTACGGCAGCGAGCGGCTGGGACTTCGTCTTTACCCGCAGTGATGAGCAATCCTGGGCGCTCACCGGAACGCTAGCCAAACCGCACATCACGCCGCTCCCTCGAACCGAAGCCAGGCGAACTGACGTCGTCACTCCGGTGAGTAAGCCGTAGCCGCGATTCGGGGATCAGCGCGCACTCGCAGCCTCACACTGACTAATCTGCCGAAGAGATGGGAGCGCTGTCCGAGACTGCTCGGCACGTTATAATTGCCCGCAAGCATGGCACTGACCTCTGGCACCAGACTCGGCCCGTATGAAATCCAGTCGCAACTAGGAGCGGGCGGTATGGGTGAGGTGTATCGTGGCCGCGACACTCGGCTCGACCGCATCGTCGCGATCAAGGTACTTCCTGCTTCCTTCTCCGCCGACGCCGATCGACTGCGGCGTTTCGAGCAGGAAGCGCGTTCCGTCGCCGCTCTCAATCATCCCAACATTCTTGCCGTCCATGACATCGGAACCTACGAATCGGCTCCCTATATGGTATGCGAACTGTTGGAGGGCGAGACGCTGCGCGATCGCTTACTGGGCGGAGCCTTATCCTCCAAGAAGGCGATTGAAATCGCCACCCAGATTGCCCACGGGCTCGCCGCCGCCCACGATAAGGGTATCGTTCACCGTGATCTAAAGCCTGAGAACATCTTCCTCACAAAAGATGGACGAGTGAAGATTCTGGACTTCGGGCTGGCCAAAATTGCCCGCACCGCATCGGAGGCGAACGGCGCAGTGCAGACGCTGACCTCGGCGCCCGCTTCTCTCACTGAGGCCGGGCAGGTCATGGGCACGGCGGGCTACATGTCGCCGGAGCAGGTGCGGGGCATTACCGTCGATCATCGTTCCGACATCTTCGCCTTCGGAGCCATCTTCTTCGAGATGCTGACTGGCACGCGCGCGTTCCGCCGGGATACCGCTGCCGAGACCATGACGGCCATCCTGAAAGAGGACCCACCCGAACTCACCGAACTGAACCGCAACATTTCTCCGGCGTTGGAGCGCATCGTGCGCCACTGTCTGGAGAAAAATCCCGACCAGCGCTTTCAGTCCGCACACGATCTTGCCTTTAATCTGGAAGCGTTGTCTCAGTTCTCTAGTACTTCCGTAGGAAGGATTGCCAAGCCGACAGCAGTCCAGCGGGTAAAACGCTTTCAGTGGCTCATCGCTCTCCTACTCGTGACCTTCGCCGCCGCCTTGGGTTACTTAGTGGGCCACAAAGGCAAGACATCGTCTGAGGTGACGTATCACCAACTGACTTTCCGCAAGGGAACCGTGCTAAGCGCTCGTTTTGCTCCAGATAACCGTACCGTGATCTATAGCGCGGCGTGGAGTGGAAAGGATCCGGAATTGTTCTCCACGCGGCAGGACAGTATCGAATCCCGACCTGTCGGACTAGACCAGGTAGCCCTCCTCGCGATCTCCTCCCAGGGAGAAATTGCAGTTTCATTAAAGCCCACTACCCTCCCGGGATTTTTCGGGTCGCTCGGTACATTGGGACGCACGCCGCTTACCGGCGGAACGGCGCCTCGAGAAATACTTGAGAACGTCCAATGGTCCGACTGGTCCCCCGATGGATCGAACCTGCTCGTGGTGCGCACCGTTGGCAATGAGAACCGCATCGAGTATCCCATCGGCAAGGTCGTCTACAAAGTTGCGCTGCCCGCTTGGATCAGTCATCCCCGAATTTCCCGCGACGGCAAACGCATCGCATTTTGCGAGCATGGCGCACAGAGCGATGACCGTGGCTCCATCACCATCATTGATTCCGACGGAGGCGGCAAGGCAAAATCCTTCGGTGACTTCGCCAGCCTTTATGGACTTGCCTGGTCCCCCAAGGGTGACGAAGTCTGGTTCACCGCCGACCCTGCGGTCACTACCATCGCCCGCCGTCTGATGGCCGTCACTTTGTCCGGCACCTTCCGTCTTTTGGCGGCCGCTCCGGGAGACCTTACACTGCATGATGTTTCACCAGACGGCACAGCCATCATCAGTATCGATGATAGAGAGCGCAAGATCTTTTTCTCTGATTCCAAAGACATCCAGGAAAGAGAGCTAACCTGGCTGGACCGCGCCGTTCTGGTCGCCCTTTCGCCGGATGGCAAACAAGTGCTGTTTCACGAAGGCGGCAAAGGTGGTGGGTCGCTGGGAACAATTTTCTTGCGGAAGACAGACGGCAGCGCTGCGGTTCGCCTTGGCGAAGGGTATGCCCAAGCTTTGTCGCCGGACCAGAAATGGGTGCTCGCCGTTACCTCGACCAACCCGCCTCGTTACTGGCTGATTCCCACCGGGGCTGGAGAAGTTACAGAACTCAAGCCATCAGGACTTGAGAAAATTGCGCCGCTGGGGTTTGCATCCGATAGCCGTCGCATTGTCCTCATTGCCAATGAACCGGGCCACCAGGCACGCGATTATGTGTTCGATGTGGCTTCGGGCAAACTGCAGCCAGTAACTCCCGAAGGCATCCGCGGACCGGTCACGCTCGACGGCAAGTTCGTGGCCGTGCGGGGTGACGGGTCGAATCCACGACTGATTCCGCTCGATTCCGGATCGCCCGTTCGCGAGATAAAAGGATTGCAGGACAAAGATCGACCGATTCAAATCAACGCCGACGAAAGCGAACTTTTTGTCGCCAATTACAACGGTCTGTCGGCAAGCATTTATCGCATTCATCTGGATAGTGGCCGTCGCCAACTGGTCAAGACGCTGGAAATGCGCGACCCTACCGGCAGCTTCGGCATCACCCGTGTACTCACAACACCCGATGGACAGTACTTCGCCTATGGCACGCTGCGTCAACTCTCCGAACTCTACCTGTTACAAGGATTGCACTGACTACCCCGCACCAACTTCGCGCCTGACCGGATCTGTGCGGGACGAAGTACCAACCACTGCATCCTCCGAAACGCGCCGCACACGCTATAATCACGCATTCATGTCTCTCACCTCTGGCACAAAACTGGGTCCTTATGAAATTCAATCGCCGCTCGGTGCGGGCGGCATGGGCGAAGTGTATCGGGCAAGAGACACGCGCCTCGACCGCACGGTAGCGGTCAAGATTCTGCCCTCACATCTCTCCGACAACCCTGAAGCCCGGCAACGCTTCGATCGCGAGGCGCGGGCGATTTCGTCGTTGAATCATCCCAACATCTGCGCGCTCTACGATGTCGGCCATCAGAGCGGCACCGACTATCTGGTCATGGAGTTTCTGGAAGGTGAGACGCTCGCCGACCGCCTGCGGAAGGGGCCCCTACAACATGCTCAGGCACTGGATTACGCGATCGATATCTGCGAGGGCCTGGAGAAAGCGCATCGTGGGGGAGTGGTGCACCGCGATCTGAAGCCCGGCAACATCATGCTGACAAAAGCCGGGGCCAAGCTCATGGACTTCGGACTGGCGAAAGCGATTCCCGTCATGACCGCATCTTCCTCCGGCCTCACGGCCACGGTGGCAACCCCGGCGGCCAGTAATCCGCTAACCGCCCAGGGCACTGTGGTGGGAACGTTTCAGTACATGTCGCCCGAGCAGATCGAAGGGAGAGAGGCTGATGCCCGCAGCGACATCTTTGCCTTTGGCGCGGTTCTGTACGAAATGGTTACGAGGAGACGCGCGTTTCAGGGCAAGAGCACGATGAGCCTTATGTCGGCCATTCTGGAAAAAGAGCCTGAGTCAATCTCGGCCATCAATCCGTTGGCTCCACCCCTTATCGACCACCTGGTTCGCCGCTGTCTGGCAAAAAACCCTGAAGAACGCTGGCAGTCAGCCCTGGATCTGAAGCTGGAGCTGGAATGGATCAAGCAAGCGGGCTCTGAGACGGGCACAGCCGTGCCCGCCGCGAAGAAGAGAAAATTGAGCGCTCTTCTCTGGTTAAGCAGTGCGCTGGTGCTCGCTGCGATTCTGTTGGCTTTCGGATATTTTTTCTTCCGCCCCAAGCCGGCGCCTTTAATTTGGGCGAACTTGAATCTTTCCGGTGAACTGATGGATGAGGAAGGAAATATTTCGCTCTCCCCTGACGGACAGAAAGTAGCGTATGTTGCGGCCACTCCGCAAGGCAGTTTGAAGCTCTGGGTACGCAATCTCGCGTCGGCGAAAGCGCAGCCGCTGGAGGGCACCGACAGCCCGGAATTCCCCTTCTGGTCCCCGGACAGCCGCAGCATCGCGTTCTTTGCCGGCGGCAAGCTCAAGCGCATCGATGCGGGTGGCGAAGGCATGCAGTCGATTTGCGATGCCAGCAATGGACGCGGCGGCTCCTGGAACCGCGAGGGCACGATCATCTTCACACCCAACATCTATGGTGGAATATTTCGCGTAAACTCGGGCGGCGGGACACCGTCAGAAATTAATCATCCCGAAAAACCCACTCGCTCGTATCGCTGGCCGACCTTTCTTCCCGACGGCCACCACTTTCTAATCGTTTCCTACGATCCTTCCCATCTCACCGAAGAGAACGGCCTCCACGTCGGATCTCTGGATTCGGGCAAAGTCGATCTCGTGAGCTCCGATATTGCCAGCAACGCCGTTTTTGTGGAACCTGGTTATCTGATTTTCGTGCGCGAGGGCAAACTGAAAGCGCAACAATTTGACCTGCGCCAGCAACGCTTGGTGGGCGATGCCTTACCCATAGCCGAATCCGTTCGCTTCGCGAGTGACCGGCGCATTGCTGATTTTTCCGCCGCCGGTAATTTACTCATGCTGCTGCCTCCAAATTCCGGAGGACGCCAACTCGTCTGGTTTGATCGCGAAGGCCACCAACTCGGTATTGCCGCGCCTGACGTAGGCCGTCCGTCGAGCGGATCGATTTGGATTCCGCTGCTTTCGCCGGACGGAAGTCACGTGGCCCTGGAGCGTACCCGCGGCTCCGCCTCCGATATCTGGATCTACGATCTGAAAACTGCCGCAGGAACGCGACTCACTTTTTTCGACGGCTTCAGTTACTATCCCCTCTGGTCGCCCGATGGGCGCGTTATTGCGTACACAACGAATGATGTTAATACCGTGGGCATCCATCTAAAACCCCTATCGAGCGGCGGCGCGGACCAGAAGTTGACCGGCACCTTCAGCCAAGGCGAAGTGCAGGCCAACAGTTTTTCGCCCGATGGGCGTTTCCTCGCTTACACCAACTTTGACAAGAAGACCCACCTCAACGTGCTGCCGCTTTTTGGCGACCGCAAGCCGTTCGCTTTTCCGCCAAGCCAGGGCGCCACCTCCGATGCCAGTTTCTCTCCGGATGGAAAATGGATGGCATACTCCTGTGACGAAACTGGACGCTCCGAAGTTTATGTCGTTCCTTTTCCCGGCCCCGGCGGAAAATGGCAAATTTCAACCAACGGCGCTTCTCGCACCTGGTGGATCGGTCACGGCGATACCGGCGAACTCCTCTACCTCGATAACCAGGCAAGATTGGTTTCGGTGCCCGTGCGCACGCAGGGGTCAGATCTCAATGTGGGGGACGCGAAGATCCTCTTGGGAGGAAAATCGCTCGCCAATACCGGATTCATTGATACGACCCTCGATGGCAAGCGCATCCTGCTGAGTCAGGCCCAGCCCAATTCCGACACAGCGCTAAGTCTGCTGCTGAACTGGACTTCGGCGTTGAAGAAATAAGGTTGCCTCCACCGGAGCGAGCCACAGGTTGCAGATTCTACGGAGCCATTCTCGGTGCTGATTCCGGCGCGACCGGCAGAACGCGGCGAACCATCCTCAGTTGCGGAAAACGGGGCCGCTCGCACAGCCGGTTAATCAAGCAATTCCAGATTGTCTTCGGTTATTGACCCGTACCCTTCAAACTTGAAGTCTGCGGACTATTCACGGCGCTATCCGATACCTGTAGCGTTCCCGTCGTAGTTCCTACTGCCGTCGGAAGGAACTCTACGTCGATGGTGCAGGTGGCGTTGGACGTGAGGTTCGCCTGACAAGTTGTCGAGGTGACACTGAATTCGCCGCTCGCAGTGATCGAGACGTTCTTAAGTTCTACGCTCTGGTTGTTTCTCAACGTGAACACCTTCGCGGCGCTGTGCGACCCCACCTTCGTCGCCGGGAACGTCGCCGTCGCCGGGCTTATTGTCGCCTGCGCCTCGCCCGTACCAGACAGAGAAACCGTCTGCGGACTGTTCGTAGCATTGTCATATACCGAAAGCGTCCCTGTCTGAGCTCCGGTCTGGGTCGGACTAAAGGTTACGTCGATCATGCATTTCTTTCCGGCTGCCAACGTGCTGCCGCAGGTATTTGTTTGCCCGAATGCGCCGCTGGTGGTAATCGCGTTGATCTGCACCGCTAAGGTTCCGTCGTTGGTAAGTGTTACCGCCTTGGCCTTGCTCGTCGCGCCGACCACCACCGAGCCAAACGACTCCGAAGCCGGAGTCAGAATAATATTAGCGCCGTTAATAACCTGCTGCACCGTGAGGCTCACGTTCGTCGTGTTCGTTAAGCTGCCCGACACGCCTTCGATGTTCACGCTGGTTGTCCCCAGGGCGGCTGTAGCGCTGGCCGTGAAGATCAATGTACTGCTGGAGGACGTGGGATTCGGATTGAAAGTTGCCGTCACGCCACTCGGCAGGCCGGAAGCTGACAAAGTAACGCTGCCCGAGAAGCCGCCACCCGGCTGCACTGCGATGGTGGTACTGGCGTTGCTGCCCTGCGACACATCTACGTTGTTCGGGCTGGCGCTCAGACCGAAGCCCCCTACCACCTCCACCGAAATCGGATTGGACTGGATGCCATTGGCAATCAAGTACACGGTGTAGTTCCCCGCGGGAACCCCGGCGGGCAGGTCGAACTCCGTCGAATTGGAAGTGCCCGGGGCGATCGAATGCGTGCTCTCGCTGTGGGTAGTGGCATAATAGACATCGTTAGGCGCAGCAACCTGCACGAATTGAACGAGCGGATAGTCGGTAGAGCCCTGGTAGTCGTCGCCGTAAGCGTTGTTCTCCGACAAACCATTGAGTTGCGTGCCAGACAGAACCGTGTTGATCGAAGGACTGCCAACCGCTCCACTCAGGGGATTGATCGTCGGCGCGACGCCCGCAACCACACCTGGTGCCGGCGTATAGATTTCCACCAGACCGCTGAAATCGGTAAACATGATCTGGCCCGTCGGAAGGATCATCAGGTGTCCGACGTAGGATGAATCACCCGGGCAGTCCGTCGGATTCACCGTGTTCGCCAAAGTATTGGTCGAGGGATCGTACTCCACGAACTGGCAACCACTCTGGTAAAGACCAGGGCTCAACATCGCAAGAACTTTGCCGTTCGGCTCAAGCGCCGCTGGACCATCCGTCTGATCCAAACCGTTTGCCGGGGTCGGACCCACCGACCAGGTGTTGCTGGCCACATCGTAGAGAGCTGTTCCAACTACGTGTCCACCCAACTGCAAAACCTGGTTGTTGTACATCATGACCGCAGCACCCATTTCTTCATCACCCGGGTTATAGAGCTGGACCGGAAGCGGCGGACCGCAAGACCACACTCCGGTGACCTGATCGTAAAGCTCTGAGCCCTGGCTGGTGTTGCAATTGGCACTCGTCTTCGTATCTACGGTCAACACCTGGTCGTTGGTCAGCAGCGTAAACCCTGATTCGTCATTACTCGACTGGTTCACCGAGCCCGTCTCGGCCCAGGAATTTGGGCCATCAAACAACGCATTCTGGGCGGTGCAGCAGTTTGCCTGCATGTAAGTTCCATCCGCCAGAATCACGCTCTCGGCGTCGCCCACGGTCGTCCACCCCGCAGGCGCGGAGTTGGATGTCCAAGTCAAACTCTTTCCGGAGATGGTTCCAATCGCACCCTTGGTGGTCCATGCATCCTGACCGCCGTTATACTCTCCTCCTTGGATGACAACCGTTTTCCCGTCCAACAACACTTGCGAGCCAAAGAACCACGGGGAGTAGCCCGAGGGCAAATGGCCCCCAGAACTCCACGTGCCATTCACGTAACTGCCGGTCGAGTCGGGGGTAAGAAGATGCCAGGCAGTAGAATCCCCCGATTGTTCTTCGTGCACCAGGATCCTGCCGTCCCTGAGCTGCAGCATGGCGCCGAGGTTGACTCCGGGTTGATTGTTCAGCGGTGTCCAGGTTTGGGCAGCACAGGAGCTTAGCAATGCGCACACAATGCTGCACGTTATGGCGACTCTTTCAAACAATTTCAATCAGAATCTCCGTTGCCGCCTGACAAACGGCAACAACTGTACACGCATTTCGACCGCTTGTGTAGTGTGCAAAGATTCTCATCTCAAGCGCAATGAGTTGGTCGGCCATAAGCAACCTGAAAGACCCGATTCGCCGGCGCTTGAAGATCTCTCTACGCGCGCGCAGCGTAGCAGTTGTGCTGCCCTGAGCTCGTGGAATCCCCACAGCATGCCGGGGAACATCGGCGCTGCTCTCCTTGACGCCACCTCCTCTGCCGGATACCATCAACCCCGCCGCTATGAACCAGGATCCGCTGATCGGTCAGTCTCTCTTGCACTACAAAATTCTCCTCCAACTGGGTTCGGGTGGAATGGGAGTGGTCTATGAAGCCCAGGACTCCCAACTCGGCCGGCGCGTGGCCCTCAAGTTCCTTCCTCCTGAAATGGCCTCCGACAGCCACTCGCTCGAGCGCTTCCAGCGCGAGGCTCGCGCCGCTTCCTCCCTCAATCACCCCAACATCTGCACCATCCACGCCATCGAACAACACGAACGCCGCCACTTCATCGTCATGGAACTGCTGGAGGGGGAAACCCTGGCGCAGACGATGAGCCGGCAGCCCATGGAAATGGAGAAACTGCTGCCCTTGGCCATCCAGATCGCCGACGCCCTCGAATCTGCCCATGCCAAGGGGATCGTGCACCGCGACATCAAGCCGGCGAATATGTTCATTACCGACCGGGGCCAGCTCAAGATTCTGGACTTCGGCCTCGCCAAGGTGAGCCGGGCCGAGACCGCGCAGGAAACGTCAGGCGAACAGGGCGAGACTGCTTTTGGCAACGAACTCACTTCACCGGGAGCGGCAATCGGCACCATCTCCTACATGTCGCCAGAGCAGAGCCGCGGACAACTCGTGGACGCCCGCACCGATCTTTTTTCCACTGGTACCGTCCTCTACCAAATGGCTACCGGCACCCTCCCTTTTCAGGGAGACACCTCGGCCATCATCTTCGAAGCCATACTCAACCGCGATCCGAGGCCGGCCGCCGAGCTCAATCCGTTACTTCCCGTCGATTTTGTGCGGATCGTAGAAAAGACCCTTGAGAAGGACCGGAATCTCCGCTGCCAGACGGCCACCGAGCTTAAAACGGACCTCATTCGTCTCAAGCGCGATCTTGAATCCAGAACCCGGCGCACCCGCGAAAAGACCGAGTCCGATTCCGGCGTCCAGAAGCAAACGGGAAAATCCGTGGCTGTTCTCTACTTTGAAAATCTGAGCGGCGCGAAGGAAGACGAATACCTGCGGGATGGCATCACCGAGGATGTCATCACCGAACTTTCCAAGATTCGAGGGCTCAACATCTTTTCGCGCCCTACCGTTCTCGCTTTCCGCGACAAATCGGTGACCCCTGGCCAGGTCGGCCAGCAACTCGGTGCGGCCTATGTCCTCACCGGCACCCTGCGCCGCGCCGGCGCCCGCCTGCGCATCAATGTCCAACTGGTGGATACGCGTACCGATTTTCCGCTCTGGTCGGAGCGTTTTGACCGCGAGATGAAAGACGTTTTCGAAGTTCAGGACGAGATGGCCCGCAAGATTGCCGAAGCTCTGCGCGTCACGCTGTCTCCCGAGGAACTCGAGGCGTTAGCCGTCAAGCCCACGGAAAACCTGCAGGCCTATGACCTTTACCTGCGCGGCAAGCGCTACGCGCGCCGCCAGACCCGTCAGGATCTCGAGTTCGCCCTGCAGATGTTCGAAAACGCGGTGGCCATGGACCCCAACTTTGCCCTCGCCTACGCCGCCAGCGCCAACGCCTGCGCCATGTTCTACTGCAATTACAGCCGCGATCAGGCGTGGGTCGAGCGAGCACGGGACGCTTCCGGGAAGGCCGTAGCTCTCCGTTGGGACTTGCCCGAAGTCCAGGTCAGTCAGGCTTGGGTACTCTATGCCGCCGAACTCCATGACGAAGCCGTGCGCATGGTTAAAAAGGCTATCGAACGCAAGCGCGATTGCGAAGGCGCCTATTACCTGCTCTGTCGCGCCCTGTTCGCCGCCGGACGTTACCAGGAAGTTCTCGATGTGGCGGAAGTCGCCATCGAAGCCAGCGGCGAGGACTACAACGTCTACGTGCCGATCCTGAATTGTCTTGGTGCCATGGGCAAGCCCGAAGCCAAACGCAACATGACTCATCGCCGGATATCGGCATTTGAAAACCACTTGAAACAGGTCCCGGAAGATGCCCGCGCACGCATCCTGCTCGGCAGCGATTACGCATACTTGGGACGCCCTGATGACGCTCTGCGTGAACTCAACCTGGCGGTGACCTTGCGCGCCAATGAAGCGTCAATTCTTTACAACGCGGCCTGTCTCTACTGCAAACTGGGAAGAAAGCCGGAGGCCATGGATGCTCTGCGTAAAGCGTGGGACGCCGGATTTAGGGACTCGGTGTGGGCGCGCCGCGATCCGGATCTGATTTCTCTTCACGGCGAGCCGGAGTTTGACCGCCTCTACCCGGAAAAGACCGCGTAATCGCCGGCGTCCGGTTCACTCTGGTTCGCATTCATTCTGGAAGGATTAAGAAAGAGATTCCAATTCGTTGATAGTTTGTCGCGGATGAATTCCATGAAGATTCGCATTTTCATACTGGGCTGCACCCTGGCATTAGCCCCGCTTCTATTCGCACAACATACTCACGAGTCCGCTCGGCCCCTGGAATTTAACGCCGTCGTGGATCTCACCCACGCCCTGAACTCGCAGGTGCCGAACTACGAAGGAACCCAGAAGCCGGCGTTTCATGCAGAAACTGTGGCGACCGTCGGAAAGGATGGCTATTTTGCGCGCGAAATCTCGTTGCCTGAGCATTTCGGAACTCACATCGACGCACCTGCCCACTTTGTAGCCGGATCGTGGACGGTTGATCAGATTCCCGTCGAACGACTGGTTGAGCCGCTCGCCGTTATCGACGTAAGAGCCAACGTAAAGGGCAATTTGGACTACCAGATCTCAGTCGACGATATCGCCACGTGGGAGCAGGCTCACGGCCAGATTCCGCCAAGAGCGGTAGTGATCGCCTACACCGGGTGGGAATCACGCTGGAACTCGAGCCAAGATTACCGCAACGCCGATGCCCACGGCGTCCTCCATTTCCCGGGCTATTCGAAGGAAGCCGCTAAATTTCTGGTGGAACAACGCAATATCGTAGGACTCGGCATCGACACGCTGAGCATCGACTATGGACCCTCAAAAGACTTCCCTGTTCATCAATACACGCTGGCCCACAGTCTCTACCATTTGGAGAACGTGGCCAACCTTGAGCACGCCCCAGCCTCTGGAGCGACCGTCGTAGTTGCACCGATGAAGTTGGAAGGCGGCTCCGGCGGTCCTGTCCGTATTCTGGTGCTCCTGCCCTAGCAGCGTAAATACGGCTCGACGCAAAAAATTTGGCCCGGACCTTAAAAAGTCCGGGCCTGTTATGTTCCGTGCAGGCACACGCTGGCGCCGCTAGTTCTCGCCGACGAGCGCGTTGATCAGCCCCTGGCCGTTGGGACTGCCCCATCCGGTCACCAGATCGTAGCCCTTCACGGCTGAGTAACTGCCGGACTTGCCGCTGGTAATGTCGTGGAAGTCCGTACTGTAGCTCGAACTCACACCAAACGCATAGAGATAAGGGTCGATGAAACCGAGGGTCTTATATCCATCGCCCACTAGTTGCTGGTTGACGAGGGCGATGTAACCCGCCCACATCGGGGTCGCGAAGCTCGTCCCGCCATACTCGTTGGCTGTGCAGGCGGTCTGGTCAGCGCAGACATAAAAAGTGAAATTTGCGTTGGCCGACACATCCGGGCCGTTGCGATAGGTGGTCGAGCCCTTATTGCTGGAGTTGATCACGCCTGCGAGCTTCTGCCATGCTGGAATCGCGATCTTATCCGGCGAGATACCGCCGCCGCTGTCCGACCAGGCCGTCTCTGACTTCCAGGGGCCCCCAGCGCTGGCCGTCGTCAGGTCCGTGCCGCCGACCGAGACGACATTGGCATCGTCCGCTGGCCAAGCCTCATTTCTGCGCGACCAGGTGGAATCGTCGCCCGAAGCGGCGAAGAAGTTCTGGCCCTGAGCAGCCATCTTCTCGAAGTACGGATCCAGCGTGCTCGGATCGGCCGGCGTCCAGCCCCACGAGCAGCCGATGGTCGTCGGCAGCGGGCTGTGCGTCGTCATGGCGCTGATGATCGCCGTGTCCGTCGATCCGATGTACATCACCAGGCTGGCAAGTCCAGGGGCCATGCCGATGGCCTGGGTCATGTCCAGCGTCTGCTCGGTGTCGTCGCAGCCGCTCTTATAAACACAACTGGTGCTCGTGCCATCTGTAGACAACAACGTGATCGGCACATTGTTGGTCTGCTTCACATTGGTGTAATAGGTGGTCAAGTCGGCGAGATCGGTGCCGAGATACTCAAACAATCCCAGGTTCTGGCCCGCGCCCGTCAGGGCTGTGCCTCCATAGTAGGCCGCGCGCATATCGCTGCCGAGGAAGGAGGCTGAGGGGCCCGAACCGGTGGTAGCGTGGCTTACGACTTTATCGGGATCGATGCCATGCGCCTTGGCGTATGCGCTCTTCTTGACGTACATCGGATGCGGAATAGAGTAGTTGTCCAGCCCGGAGATGTGCCAGAGCACAAGGGGCATGTCCACAGTGGGCTCGCGGTCTGGCGCGTAAAACGCGCGATTCTCATTACTGTGCTGGTAGGTCAGCAGGTTGACATGAAAGGCAGACTCAATCGCCGAGACCGTCCCTTTGACTTGCACCTCCATGCCGTCGCGCGAGCCGCCGACGATCGCCAGGCCGTGATTCTGAACGTAGCCAACGACCGCGTCATAGTCCTGCTGGGTCGGGCCGAACTTCTCGGTGAACTCTGCCGGAGTGAGGAAACGCCGGTAATCTGGGCTATAAGGATTGCGCAACTCCACCAGAAAGGCATCCAGCCCAGTCTGATCGCGCAGCGGGAGAACGACGTCCAATTGCAGAATTTT
Organism: uncultured Acidobacteriaceae bacterium; assembly: GCA_963696275.1. Classification (GTDB taxonomy): domain Bacteria; phylum Acidobacteriota; class Terriglobia; order Terriglobales; family Acidobacteriaceae; genus Acidiflorens. The sequence goes on from CAVOJQ010000007.1 coordinate 299,165, forward strand.
ATTGCCCGGAAGGTGCCCGAGCAGCTTTGCATCCCCATTGAGCGTTGCTTCGCGCACATGGTGTGTCAGCACGGTTTGCGCACGACCTTCCATAACCCCGGCTGAGACAAACGCGGCGGTTGAGAGCAGCAATACACAAAGTTTCCGATTCACGAATCCTCCTGAATATTTGTTTAGGTGAAAGGCTAACCCCTCGTCCTGGCAGGAATTTTTCCCAGCCAATCCGAAGGTGCGTGTAAGTATAGGGAGGGCGAGCCGCCTGTCAAGAGTAAATAGCAGAACTAACGTCCACTGCGGCGCAACGGAGTTTAGGCGTGCGTGGAAATGAAGGCGTGGCCCTGTTGCCGACGCCTTGGTACAATCCACGCTCAAAGCGAGGAAATTAAAATGAATAGTGAGCGATTTCTAATTGGAGTCTTGCTGCTTGCCATCCTGGTTCTGCCTTCAACCGCGGCCCCGCGCGAGGGCAACTCCTCTGTGGACCGGGACGCCGCCCTGCCCGAAAAGTGGATTGCCGCGTGGAATTCGCACAACCCGGATAAAATGCTCCTTCTCTTCACCGACGACGTCTTCTACGAAGACGTAGCCTTCGGCGAATTCAGCCACGGCATCGCCGAGGTGCGCAAGTTCGCCGCCTCCGAATTTGAAGGCGTCCCCGATCTCCAACTCAAACTGCTGCGCGCCAATATTCACGACGGCCACGGGACCATCGAATGGACATTTAGTGGTACCGACAAAGGTGTGTTCAACACGGGAAAGAAATTTTCCGTTCGGGGGGTCAGTGTCATCGACGTTCGCGATGGCAAAATATTCCGCAACCTCGATTTCTACGATTCGGCTGCAATCATGCGCCAGGTCGGGCTGCTTCCACCCACCGCCACCGACGCCAGGTGACCCTCTTCGAAACCCAATTCCAGCAAGGATGCTTATGACAACCAACCCCATCCCAGACCGCGACTCCGCCCAGCTCGAAGCCCTCGGCTATGATTCGAAATTTGATCGCTCGATGAGCTTGTGGGCGAACTTCGCACTTGGCTTCACCTACCTGTCGCCCGTGGTCGGCGTCTACACCGTTTTCGCCTTTGCCATCGCCACCGGCGGTCCGCCGATGTTCTGGAGCTATTTGTTTGTCGGCTTGGGGCAGCTCTTGGTAGCCCTGGTGTTTGGCGAAATCGTCTCCCAGTTTCCTATCGCCGGCGGCCTCTATCCTTGGGCGCGACGCCTGGTGGGAAAGCGTTGGGCTTGGATGGCGGGATGGGTGTACCTGTGGGCTCTGTGTACCACCATTGCCGCAGTGGCCGTGGGAGGAGCCCCCTATGTAGCTCAGCTTCTCGGCATCAACGTAGGTCAGGTTGGAGAAGTCGCGATTGCGGTCGCGATGATCGTCGCGACTACTGCCCTGAACGTCAGCGGCACCAAGTTGCTCGCTCGAGTCGCCATGTTCGGGTTCATTTGCGAATTGCTGGGAGCCGTCGTCGTCGGCAGCTACCTCTTGCTCGTTGCCCGTCACCAGAGCTTCCGTGTGCTTTTCCAAAGCTTCGGCCTCGGCAGCAATGGACACTATCTTCCCGCGTTCCTGGCGTCGAGCGTCGCCGCCATGTTTTGTTACTACGGCTTTGAAGCCTGCGGAGATGTTGCCGAGGAAACTCCCGACGCCAGCCGTGCCATCCCCAAGGCGATGCGCATGACCATCTACATCGGTGGTTTCGCCGCCATGCTCGTGTGCCTGGCTCTGGTGTTAGCGGTGCCCGATTTGAACGCCGCGCTGTCGGGCAAGGATGCCGATCCCGTGACTACGACCCTCCGTGCGGCCGTAGGTCCGATCGGCCTGCGCGCCGTCATTGCGGTGGTCATGGTTTCATTTTTTTCCTGCCTGATCAGTCTGGAGGCCGCTACCAGCCGTCTGCTCTTCAGCTATGGCCGCGACCGCATGATCTTTGGCGGTGCCCAGCTCAGCACGCTTTCCAAACGCACTCGCGTCCCCGTCATCGCCCTGCTCGTAGCCGGCGCTGTACCCGCCTGCATTGCGATTGCCGGGTTGTTCCTCGAAGAAATGATCAAGACCATCATCGTGTTCGGCTCCGCCGGAATCTACGTGGCCTTCCAGATGATCGTTCTGGGAGCCCTGGCCGCACGCGCCAAGGGCTGGAAACCAAGCGGGGCCTTTCGGCTTGGCGTCTGGGCGTGGCCGGTTAACCTGGCGGCCCTCACCTATGGAATCCTGGCTATCCTTAATATGGTGTGGCCGCGCACACCGCAGGATCCCTGGTATCGCAACTACGGAATGCTTGTCGGCACAGCGGCGGTTTTCGCCTCCGGCCTGTTCTATTCCATACTATTTCGGCCGTACGATCGTATCGACGCGCCTGAGGGCGACGCTCACCTCGCTCACCTGGAGGTTCCGGCACAAGCCGAGGGGAGCATCGAGTGAAACCCGGCAAAACGTGGGGAGACGACTATGTTCTTCGATCTCCCCCCGCTTCGGCGTTTCAGCGATGTTTGATGAAAGCGCCCGTATGCAGTTCATCCATCGCCTGGCGTAGCTGTTCTTGCGTGTTCATCACAATCGGGCCGTACCATGCCACTGGCTCCTCGATCGGCTTGCCGGATACCAGCAGGAAACGGATACCCTCATCGCCGGCCTGGACCGCGATTTCGTCGCCCCGGTCGAAGAGCACCAGCGAGTGGTTGCCCACATCGTACACCGGCGGTGCATCGGGCTTCTCGACCCGCTCCGTCAGAACCGCCCGCGGATTCGAAGCGTCGCGGAATGTGCCCGAGCCTGCGAACACGTAAGCAAACGCGTTGCGCGTCGTCTCGACCTTGAGCCGCTTACGCTGCCTAGGGGCAACGGAAATATCGAGGTAATTCGGATCGGCGGCCACCCCTTCTACCGGTCCTCTCTTGCCCCAGAACTCGCCGCAGATGATGCGCACACGCGTGCCGTCATCGTCCGTGACCTCCGGAATCGCGCTCGCCGGAATGTCCTGATACCGGGGATCCGTCATTTTCAGCGCAGAGGGCAGGTTGGCCCAGAGCTGAAAGCCGTGCATGCGCCCGTCCGCGTCGCCTTTGGGCATCTCCTGGTGCAGGATTCCGCTACCGGCAGTCATCCATTGCACGTCGCCCGCGGTCATCTTGCCCTTGTTGCCCAGGCTGTCGCCGTGCTCCACTGAGCCCGCAAGCACGTAAGTGATGGTCTCGATCCCGCGATGCGGATGCCACGGAAATCCCGCTATATAATCTTTCGGATTCTCATTGCGGAAATCGTCCAGCAACAAAAAGGGATCAAAATCCTTTGTCTTGCCGAAACCGAAGGCCCGCTGCAACTTCACGCCGGCGCCTTCGATCGTTGGCTTTGGTTGAAGAATCTGTTGAATTGGTCGGAGTGACATAATTGCTTCCTTCCTTTCCGCGCCAGCACACTTTTCGACAATGCGGCGCCGCCAGTGTCCGTCACGCCTTCACAAATTGGACATCGAGCGTGATTGTGACTTCTTCGCCGACGAGAATGCCACCCGTCTCGAGCGCGGCGTTCCATGTCAGGTCGAAGTCTTTACGATTAATCTTTGTGGTCGCCGACAACCCCATGCGGGTATTTCCCCACGGGTCTTTGCCCGGCGCAGAGGGTCCCTCGACGGTGAACACCACTTTGCGGGTGATACCGTGAATCGTCAAGTCACCCGTCACGTCCAGTTCGCCATCGTTGACGCGGCTTATCTGCGTCGAGGTGAACGATAACGTCGGAAACTTCTCCACGTCGAGAAAGTCGGCGCTCTTGAGATGCGCATCGCGCTGGGCCTCGCGAGTGTTGATGGAAGCCGCGTCAATCGTCGCCTCTAGGTGAGACTCAGCCAAAGCAGTTTCGTTCAGAACCAGAACGCCTCGGACCGCTGTGAACTGCCCTTTCACGTTGGAGATCATCATGTGTTTAACCTTGAACTCGGCAACCGTGTGGACGGGGTCGATGTTCCAGTTGGTGGTGCCGGTGGTTGCGGTTTGCGGAGTAGCCAGTGCGCTCATCGTAATTTCCTCCTGCCTGATTAGATGCGTTACACCAATAATCGTTACAACAACTATTAAAGCCAAGAAATCAGGCCATGTGGCTGCGCGAGACGCTCAACAGGACGGCCAGGTCCCGCAAGCGCTCCCGCCCCAGATGGCCTAGTTGTTTGCGGTGGGTCGCCTGCACCGGTTCGTCCAGACGAGTCAACAGATCGAGACCTTCCGGTGTAATCCGGGTCATCACCGTCCGCCGGTCTTTCGTTTCCCGACAGCGTGAGATCAGCTCTCGCTTTTCCAGTCGGTCGAGCAGTCGCGTAACATCCGGGTCTCGGGTAATCATCCGGCTGGCGATCTCCCCACAGGGCAGTCCCTTCGGTGCTCCGCGCAGAATCCTAAGCACGTTGTACTGCGTGGGCGAGAGGTCCTCAGCCTTGAGAACCCGGAACAGTCCCCGCGACAACATGTCGGTCGTGCGCAGCAACTCCAGGAATGCCGTCTCCTCGGGACACTCGGAACGCCGCCCACTCTTGCCTGACTCGCTCACCTTCGTCATCTGTCACGATATTAGTCGTTCTAACGACTATTGTCAAGAGGATGATCGGTGCTCAATCACCACTTAAGGTTTCTATTGCTCGACCATTCGTGCAGGAGCTTTTCCGTCCAGGGTTTCAATAACGTTCAGAATCATGTGGACGACGGCCTCGTCGCCGATCGTCGTATTGATCATGGTGTGGTAAATGACGCGGTCAGGCCATTCCACCCCAAAATACTTTTGGATGAAATCGGCGCGTTCCCGATCGACGGTATCCACCAGCTCTTCGGCTTCGTCTTCGCTCTTGCCCCGAGCCAACAGGCGCCGCACTTTATCCGCTCGCGGAGCGTAAAGAAATACACGCAATGTGTCCGGCCGGTTCTTGAGAAACTGCTGCGATCCCCGCCCAACGATGACCGAGTTTCCGGTTTTCGCCGCGTGCTGAACCACATGTTCTGTAAACTTCAAGATGCATTCGCTGTCGACCAGCTTGAGCTTGTGCGCATTGAGGCTGCCCTCATAGCTGCCGCGCAGGAACGATTTGAAGAGCCGGTAGTAGAGGGGATCGGTTCGTTCTTCCCGACCCTCGACGACCGCTTTGGGACACTCCGCGAGCCGCGCGATCTCTTCCGTCAGCAACTGATCCCAAAGTTTCCAGCCCAGCTGTTTGGCTAGCAGTTGTGCAATTTCTCCGCCGCCGCTGCCGTATTCGCGTTCAATGGTGACAATTTTTATCATCTCGCTCGTTATCCTGGTCCGTTACCCTGGGTCGCTATGCTCGGTCGAGCATTTCGGGCTGATATCCCGCGTCGATCTTTCAATGATAGTTCAAACGTGGACGGCCAGGACCGGGCACGGTCCCAACTGCACCGTTCGATAAGTTGTCGAACCAAACACCGCCAGGTCCAGAGCCCCCCGGCCACGAACTGCCATCGCCACCATGTCGATTCGTTCCTCTTCTGCCAGTTGAATGATCTGCTGGTATGGCTTCCCGATGCGCACCGCCGTCTTGATCTTCAGCGCCGTGCGCGCCAGCGGGGGAATCAGTTGATCGAGTTGCTCCGTCGCCCAAGTTATGGCCTCTTGCGTCTTGGCCGGACCTGGAACCTCCTCCAATACGTGCAGTAGAGTGAGTTCAGCGTCGTACTCGGCGGTGGCCGAGAGCGCATAGTTCAAGGCCCGCTCCGAATTCGCAGAGAAGTCCGTGCAGAAAAGAATTCGGTTCAAGTGGTGGATGTGGCTCCGCTCTCTACTTGCCCCCATTTCTGTGGGCGTAGGATCGAGTGGTGGTTTACAGATTGTCAAAACCGGGCAGGGAGCCTTGCGCATCACTCGGTTGGCTACCGATCCCAACACCAGGCGATCATATCCTCGCCGGCCGTGCGTTCCCATGACAATCAAGTCCGCCTGACGGGACTCCGCAAACGACAGAATACAATCCGCGGCTGTGCCTTGCTTCACCACGAGTTCGGGCTGGATTTCACTGTCGGTGTGCTCCTCCACGAATTCCAGCAGCAGATCCTTGCCACCCTTGCGCATCGCTTCGCAAAAACCCTCATAGTCACCCGTGGAGGCGGCATAGTCGGCATAAGGATATCGCGCTATCTCCACAATATGTAGAGCCATCAGGCCGGCTTTGTAGTGCTCGGCCACCGAGATGGCGTAGTGATAGGCCCTTGCGGAGAACTCGGAGAAATCAACCGGGCAAACGATGAGCTCAATGTTCAGCATAGCTAACCTGTTACTCCGTCACTCTCACTCCACCGCCACCTGGATCATTCTTCTTCAAAACAAAAGACAGACAGAACATGATCCCCGCGCCCACGCAAAGAACCATGAAGGTATCAATGTATGCCAGGCTTGCGGCTTGTGCCTGCACCGATTCGTAAATCCTCGCATAGGCCGTCATTTGCGCCTCGTGCTTCCCTACGCCTGAAATAGCCAGGTGTTGCGCCAGGCCGTTCGCCGAATTCATGAAATTAGGATTGTCGACCCTCACCGTCTCCACTAGCCTAGCCTGATGGAATTGCGAGCGCCGCGCAATCAGCGTGGTGACCAAAGATGTTCCAACGCTGCTCCCCATATTGCGCATGAAATTCACGATTCCGGCAACTGCGTTGTTCTTCTCTGGCGCAATTCCTATGTAAGCCACCAGCGTAATCGGCACAAAAAGGAACCCCAGACCAATGACCTGGGCGATGCGCAGCCACGTAGCGGCGCTGAAGCTGATCTGCAGGTCGATCCGCTTGGTGGAATAGAACATCGCAATCGACAGCGCGAGCCATCCAAACGCGATCAAGCGGCGCGCCTGTATCTTGGTGGTCAATTGCCCCATGATCGGCATTTCGATCAGCAAGACGACCCCTCCAGCCGATAGCGCAAGTCCCGCCAGTTGCGAGGTGTACCCGAGCAGCGTCTGTAGAAACTGCGGCATCAGCACCAAGCTGCTGAACAACAGAATTCCTAGCGTAAACATCATCAGGCTCGAACTCGCGAAGTTAAAGCTCTTGAACATGCGCACGTCGATGATCGGTGCCTTCTGATACCACTCCCAGACCACCAGTGAGATGAGGCATACTGCTGCGGTAACCACTAAAGTCGTGATGAAGCGCGATCCGAACCAGTCATCTTCCTGACCCTTGTCCAACAGAACCTGTAACGCTCCGATGCCCAGCGCCAGCAGAGCGATGCCAATGTAGTCCAACTTGACCCCCGCCGACTTGAGCTTGCTTAAATAAGGAGGATCTTCGACAAAGCGACGGACCAGAAACCAGGTCGCCACACCGACCGGTAGATTGATGAAAAAAATCCAACGCCACGAATAGTTGAAGGTGATCCACCCGCCGAGAGTTGGGCCGATGGTAGGCGCCATGATGGCGGTGATGCCATACAACGCAAATGCCAAACCCCTTTGCTGCGGCGGAAAGGTGTCCGCCAGAATGGCTTGTGCCATGGGTTGCAGCCCGCCGCCGCCCGCGCCTTGCAACACCCGAAAGAGAAGAAGAAATCCCAGACTCGGCGCGATGCCGCAGAGCAAAGAACTCACCGTAAACACAGTCAAACAAGCCATGAAGAACCGCTTCCGGCCCAGCGTGCCCGCGAGCCAGCCACTGATCGGCAAGATAATCGCATTCGAAACCAGGTACGACGTCAGCACCCAAGTACTCTGGTCGTTGCTCGCTCCCAGATTCCCCGCCATATACGGCAGGGCTACGTTCGCGATGCTGGTGTCGAGCACCTCCATGAACGCGGCGAGAGCCACAACAACCGCAATCAGCCAGGGATTGTACTTAGGCCGCCAAACGTCCTCGTCGAGTGTGAGCGCAGCGGTGGTCATTTTGCGGAACTCATACAGCGGAACTCATGCAGCAGAACTCATACAGCGAAAATTCACGCAGTGAAATTCATCCACGAAGCCAGGCCGCAAGACTCATTGCAGGTACACGTCCGGCACCACGTTCATGCCCGGGCGAAGCCGCCGATCTTTATTCTCCCCAGGATCGAGAACGATCTTTACCGGAATCCTCTGCACAATTTTCACGTAGTTTCCGGTGGCATTTTCCGGCGGAAGCAGGCTGAAGAGCGGCCCGGTTGCTCCCGCGATGCTGTCCACATGGCCTTTCAAAGTCCGCCCCGTGGAATCGATATGAATCTCCGCTCTCTGTCCAACCTGCATGTGCTTCAGTTGCGTCTCTTTAAAATTGGCGGTCACCCACACTTCATCCAGCGGCACCACCGTCAGCAGTTGCTGCCCGTCTTGAACGTTCATCCCGACAACCACCGTCTTGTTCACCTGACCCGTGACCGGGGCAACGATTTTCGTGTATCCGAGATTAAGTTCGGCCTGCTCCAGCAGCGCACGCTTTTCTTCGACATCCGCGACCGCAGCCCGGGCCCGAGCCTGAGTCGACGACACTTGCTGTGGCCCGGTTTCCGCATATTTGTGGTTCGCCTCAGCTTGCGCCAGACGACTCTTGGCCTGTTCGACAAACTGTTCCGCCGCCGACTCACTGGCGCGCGCCGCAGCCACCGTCGCGGTGCTGGATTTGGCTGCGGCCAACGCCTGATCGTAGATTTGCTGCGATACTTCCCGCTTGTCGACGAGTAGCTTGTAGCGGTGAAGATCGTCTTGCGCCTTCACATCGTTCGCCTCGGCCGACTGCACCTGGGCATGAGCGGCGTTTACCTGCCTCTCGGCCGCGATGACTCCGGCACTCGCGTCTTCGATTCCCGAAGCAGCGAACTTCAATTGGCTTGAGCTGTTCACCGAAGTAATCGGAACGGTGATATTCAGCGATTGAGCCGTCGCATCGGCGCTCGCCAGATTGGCTTGCGCCTGCGTCACCGCAACCTGATAGTCTTTGGGGTCGATCTCGACCAGCACCGTGCCTTTCTGCACCCATTGGTTATCCTCCACGTTCACCCGCACCACGTAGCCGGAAACACGCGCGCTGACGGGATAGAGGTGAACATCCGCCTGCGCGTCGTCGGTCGATTCGTAACTGTTCAGGTAGCGCCACAAGAGCACGCCGCCGACCAGCAAAACCACGACGAGGACCAGAATGACGACGTTTCTGCGTCGCTTGGGGTTCCGCCGCGGCTGCTTATTGTCCCGGCTCGCCACGGTCGATGGCTCGGCCGGAAAATCTTTGTCTGTCTCAGGTGCTGAACGGGATGGGTTTTCTTCCGCCATGTTCATTTTCCTTTGAAATATTCCTTGACGCCCTCTTCGGCTATACCGAGAGCGCGAACCAGGGATATTTTTGCGTAATTGTAGCTGTACAGACTCGATATGTACTGCTCGTGCGCGCTCGCAACCGCCTCCTGCGATTGCACCACCTCCACCGTATCGGAGACACCCGCGCTGAATCGATCGAGCGACTGGGTCAGCGTCTGTTCCGCCAGATCGATATTGCTGCGCGCGACATTCACCTGATCCGCCGCGGATTGCAGGTTCAGCAGTGCTGCGCGCACGTCGGAGTCGATCTGTGCCCGCAAATTGTCGAGGCGCTCGCGGTTCTGTTCGAGTCTGGCATCGGCCTGCAAAATATCACCATGAACGCTGCCGCCCTGAAAGATAGGAATCGACAGAGTTCCGCGTACGTCGTAGACCCGCGTTGCCGTCGAGGGATGCGAGCCTCCCGTACCGTAATCTGCTTCCATGGAGAGCGACGGGAGATAGCCGGCCCCCGCGGCCTTCCGGACGGACTCCGAGGCGCGCACGTCGGTCAAAGCCGCCTGGTAATCGGAACGGGAAGCGTAGGCTCGTTTCAGAGCTTCATCGATCGCGATGCCTTCGAACGGCTCATACAGCGCTTTATCCGTAAATTCGAATTCCTGCCCAGGCGCCAGGCCGATCACGCGCGCCACCGTCAGCTTCTGTATGGCGAAGTTGTTCCTCACCTGGATCAACTGTTGCTGCCGCGTCTGGAGCTCGACTTTTGCGCGCAGCGCATCGATGTCGGGCGATGTGCCGGCGTTCACCTGATCCGCTGCCTGATCGTAGACTGCCTGAGCTGTCTTGACCTGCGCTTCTGCCGTTTCCATGCGGGCCTCGTCGGCGACCCCCTGAAAATAGGTGTAGCCCACGGCAAGCACAACCAGATCGCGGGCGTCCTTGAAGGTATAGTCGGCGGATTTCAAACTCTGGCTCGCCGCGTGCGTGGCATTGATGGACTTCCAATCGAATAGGGTCTGGGTCACATTGGCGCGGGCGTCAAAATAAGAAAAAGGGCCAACGGCCGGCGAGATATGCAACAAATTAGCAAGACCGGCAAAGCCGAGCTCGTCGACATTGAGCTTCGTCTCCGCCACGTAAGGCGCCGCCGTCACGTGCGGCAGGAGGGCGCTCAATTGCTCCCAGCGCTGTCCCCGCGCCGAACGAATATCCGCGTGCGACAGAAGAACCCCGAGATTCTGCTTAAGTCCCCGGTCGATGGCATCCCGCAACGAAAGCGGCATAACTCCAGGAACCGGCTTTGTCGGAACGCTGCCCGCGAACTTGCTCAATCCGTTCGTGCCGGGGATGGCTTGGCCCGGAGCGCTTTGCGTTGTGTCGGTTTGCGCCAGGAATGGGGCTGCTCCATCAACCAAGACACCGCAAATTAAGACGCCGGCCACCAGAAACATACCGCGGTATTGGTAACCGAGTCTCATGCGAGCCTCCTGGCCTCGAATTCGTGGCGAACAAACCGAGCCGCAATCCTAGTCTGCACCAGCTACTTCTAGCAAGGATTCCCATCCACCTGCCGCAGTCTCAGGACTGAATGGCGAGACTCGACAATCTGATGCTCGGCAGTAGCAGCGAGACGCATGTTTTTGGATCCCCTTCCGTGTGTGCGAGGCTCCGCGCCGCTGCAGGAACGGGTCATGCAACCGCCAATCAACACTGTAATTTCTGCCAGTTCGGCACGCTTGAAACTCCGTTTAACCTTGACCGTACAAAGATGATGGTCATCTGCAAGAAAATTGAGGGCGGAGCTGATATGCGGACGGTCCTGCTTTCACTTGTAATGGTGTCTCGGCTGCGTGATTGCCGGTCGGCTCGCCGAGTCCTTCGAGGGTGGCTGATATTGATCATTTTGCTATGTCGCGGCTACTATACCGGCGTGCGGAATTTCAAGTTATGATTCTGCTTACGCTGCTATTGCAGCCGCAGCTTGTAATCTCGGAAGTGTCGAAAAATAAATTGGGGGAAGAACGGCCATGAAGTCTGTGTGGACACGTGACGGAAGCGACAACTCGATACGCCTGCAGCCAATCGAGCGGGCAAAAGTATTTTTGTTCGGGGCGACTGTATTGTTTGCCTCTTTTGGATTGGGTGAAACAGTGTATCGTCTCTTATTTTCAGAGTTTGACGGCGCCACCGACCGTATTCCGGTCGAGGTGCTGTTTGGTTTAGTATTTGCCTCGCTCGGCACCAAGTTTGTCGGCGATGTTTACAGAAATCGCAAGGCGCGCAGGGCAAGGCTCAACCTCATTTGGGCTCGGAGTCACCGGATTCGCGGAGCTGTGGAAGGCATCACTCCAGTGGGACATCCTCTCAAAAACCAGCAATCGATCAGAGTGATCCGCGAAGAAATCGACAGGATTGAGTACGCATTGAGGGAGATCAGCGGCCAGAACCATCCGGCCGTGGAATATCAGCAGTGAGTGCGTCTCGCGCGAGACCTCGGTTCCATCGCTTCATTCGATCGCTTCAGATGAGACCCTTGCGAACCTTGCGCAGAAAATCCTCGGCATCGGCTCGCGCCATCTCTATCTTCCTCGGGTCGTTGCCATGTTCGAATTCCATTTCGTGCAGTACAAGCTCCACCGCAACCTTCGGTGTATACCCTTTTTTTATGAGTAACCGGGCGCGCTCGGTGAAAGCTTTGCCAGCGTCCCATCTCGGTTCCGGGGAAGGTTCCGTAGGTACACTTTTAGCCTCGCACTTGTGCTCGCGAAACTTCGCCGCTGCCAGGCGATCGTAAGCCCCCTTCGCATCTTCTCCGCTAAGAAACGTGGGAACCGGAAATCTCCATGGACAATTGGAGCAGGCCCAGCCGTTTCCATCGCCCTCGATCCAGGTTAAGAAGCGCTCCATAGTCGGCGACGCCCAACATCGTACCGCAATAGGTGGATAGTTAAGTTAGCCTTGGACTCACTGTTTTTGGCCAGAAATTAACCGCCGCAGTCACGCCGGATTATACCTTTCGTGTGGAGCATGCGCTAAGCCAAGAGCTTAGACTCCACTCTTCCCTCAGCGCCACAACGCAGAAGCCCTCGCCTCGAAATAACTGCTCCAACGCGCCTGAGACTGAGACTCGATCCTCTGGACCTTAGGCCAAAACCACGAGATCGAAGGGCTATAAGTTCTGGCGCAATATCACCCACAGGCTGCATGCAATAAGAATGAGGATCGTGCCCAGAATCATTCGGACAACCGCCGACCAGCCAGATCGGTTCATCGTCTTCCCTCCGCAACCTTGAGCACCTGCCTTGCCCGATTCAACAACGGCACCTGAACGCACGCAGGATGCAGCAAACGCCACGGTTGGTCAAAGGAACTGATAATTACACGTAAGTGACCAGTTAAACTTCCTGTTCTTCGCGGCTTGCGGGAAAGGCTGACTCATTAGGCCCCCCGTGCTATGATTCCAGCCACTCCGCAGGACGCAGGGCATGGCATCTCCGGTCCATTCGGCCCAAGTTTTCCGATTCGGATTATTTGAGGTCGACGTTGCGCAAAATGTGCTGACACGCAATGGTATGCGCGTCAAGATTGCGGACCAGTCTCTTTGCGTTCTGATCCATCTCCTGGGAAATCCCGGAAGGATCGTCACTCGCGAAGAACTGCGCCACAAACTTTGGCCGGAAGGCACCTACGTTGATTTCGACGGCAGCCTGAACGTGATCCTGAAAAGACTGCGGGCAGCCCTGGGCGACGATCCGGAAAATCCCTGTTTCATCGAGACCGTGCCCCGGCGCGGTTACCGTTTCATAGCGCCAGTGTCCGTCGAACCACCGCGCAACTCGGCTGAAACCGCCCCAAAGGCCGACGTTCACTCCCCCGTCGCCGCCGAACTCCCTCCCGTTGCGATGGGCCGGGGAAAACGGTGGCCCGTTTCCCGATATCTTGCAGTGCTTGCGCTGCTTCTATTCGTGATGGGAGCGATTTGGTATTCGTGGCGCAGAAAGCACTCCATCGCAAATCCCCTAGACATCTCCCTGAAAGCGAATGCCTTCGTTCCCTTGCGAAAGTCCGTTGCGGTGCTTGGTTTTCGCAACGCGTCTTCTAAACCCGATGATGCCTGGCTCTCCACTGCGATTTCGGAGATGTTGAGCACAGAACTGGCGGGAGGCGACAAACTCCGCTTGGTTTCGGGCGAGGAGGTCGCGAACCTCCGCATCGCCTCGCCTTGGTCCCAAACCGACACGCTCGATCAGAACACCACGGCCAGGATCGGGACCGCGTTGAATAGCGACCTGTTGGTTTTGGGTTCCTACACCGCGGTCGGCGGCCCCGATCGCGGCCAGTTGCGACTGGACGCGCGCCTGCAAGATGTCAAAACCGGCGAGATTCTCACGGAGACCGCCGAAACCGGCGACCGCCAGGATCTGTTTCAGCTCGTCTCGCGGGTTGGGGTGCGGCTTAGAGAGAGGCTCGGCGTTCCTCCACTCGGCGAACCTGATCAGGCCAGCGAACTTGCCTCAATGCCCTCCAATCGTGAGGCGGCACGACTCTATGCCCTGGGCCTCGCCAGATTGCGGGCATTTGACGCCATAGCCGCGCGTGATTTGCTGCAGCAGGCCTGCAAGGCCGATCCACAATTCTCCCTGGGACATCTGATGCTGGCGCGCGCCTGGGGCCAACTCGGATATGAGCAGAAACGAAAAGAAGAAACCAAGAAGGCCTTCGACCTCTCCGCCAATTTGCCCCGCACCGAACGCATGCTCGTCGAAGGCGATTATTACGAGAGTATGGCGGACCACGAAAGGGCTGCGTCCACTTATCGCGCGCTCTTCGAATTGTTTCCTGACAGCATCGATTACGGTTTGCTTCTGGCCGCTGCGGAATCTGCGGCCGGACAAGGCAGCCAGGGCCTCGCAACCTTAGATCGGATTCGACGACTGCCGCCGCCGGCTTCCCTCGATCTGCGAATCGACTTAGCGGAAGAGTCGAACTCCGTATCCAGTGGAAAGTATCAAGCCGCAGAGAGCACTGCGGCTAAGGCGGTGGCGAAGGCCAGGGCGAAAGGTCTGGATCTGCTGCTCGCGACCGCACTCAATCGCGAAGCCGACGACCTGGCTCATGTCGGACAACCTGACCAGGCCATCAGCGCTGCCGAAGAAGCCAGAAGCATTTACAGCCGGGTCGGCGATCGTTTCGGTGTTGCCGGAGCTCTGACCACCGTCGGAACCGTTCAATGGATTCATGGCGACTACGATGCTTCGGAGAAAACCTTCGAGCAAGTGTTAGCCACCAATGCCGCGATTGGAAACAAGACCGGCATGGCTCGGAATCTGCGCTTCATCGGTAACGCCTGGGCGATGCACGGGGATTTGCCCGGCGCCCGACAGCAGTATCAGAAAGCTCTTTCGATCTATCGCGAAATCGGAGACCGGTCGCACGTCGCCTACTCGTTAATCCAGATCGCATGGGTGGAGAATTCCAGTGGTGGTGAACCAAAGGCCATACTCAATGACTACGACCAGGCCCTCGCCATCTTTCGTGACCTGTCGAACGAAGAGGGTGTCGCCGAGGTTCTCGGTGAGAAAGGAGGAGCGCTCGTCACCCTGGGTGAATTATCGGCGGCGCAGCAGTCTTGCCAGGAGTCGCTCGATCTCTACCGCAAAAGTGGAGAAAAGAGCTGGATGGTTCGCGCTCTCTTCGATTTGGGAAACATCGCCAGCTTGCAGGACCGGGATGAGGATTCACGCAAGAGATTTTCCGAAGCCCTGGCCATTGTTCACGAAACCCGCGATGCAGGGGAAGATATTATCGTCAACCTTGGACTGGCCAGGCTGGAAAAAGAGGAGGGACACCTGGCGGAATCTAGGAAGCTTCTCGACCATGTCTTCGGCCTTGTCCATGCTCATAAGAATCCCAATGAAGAAATCTCCGCCAATAATTTGCTCGCAGAGACCGCTTTGCAGGAGGGAAACTTGGCAGAAGCGCAGGCTGCCATCGGTGCCGCTCAAAATCTGCTTCGACCTGGCCAGTTTCTGGAAGGTCGCTACGTTTTTGGAATTACGAACGCTCGCATTCAAGCGGCATCCGGAAATCTCCGCGGGGCCCGTGATTCTCTGAAAGCGCTGGTCGCTGATACGGCCAGGCATCACTACGTGCACTATGAGTTGGAGGCCCGCCTCGCCTTGTGCGAAGTTGAACTCAAGGCCGATCCTTCGACCGCCCACCTGGAAGCCCGAGAACTCCAGAAAGAAGCTAGCCTCCGAGGCTTTAACCGCATCGCACGGAAAGCGCTCGCACTACAAAGCTGAGCAGTGTAGTCCCTGCGCCATGCTTTACATATGATTCTCTAGAACTAACAGGTAGGGAAATCCGTTAGGCTTCTTTTACACGGACCGCCAACAGCGTAACATCGTCGTCCATGTCTACATTCACGTCCCGAGCTGACCACTGCGACAGCTCTTTCAGCAATCGATCGGCAAAATGATCGGCGGAGGCGCTTTGCTCCGTCTCCAGAAACTGCCGGAAGCGTTCGGCGCCGAACTCGATCTGCGATGGGTTTGTGGTTTCCGGGATGCCATCCGTATAAAGGAGACACCAGTCGCCCGCCTTCAGCGGCAACTCAACCGAGGAATAGGTCGCTTGCGGGAATTTCCCCAGGAACAAACCGTTCTCCTCCACAGCTCGCACGCCGTTGGAGATCCCGACAGACGACAAGCCCCACAACATCAACGGTGGATGACCGGCGCCTGCGTAAGTCAGCGTTCCTTTCAGCATATCCACGAACAGATAAGCCGCGGTTACATAGTGGCGCTGGAATTTTCCGCATAACGCTTGATTCAGGCCCAGCAGCACTTGCGCCGGATCCGCAGCATGCGCCTCCTGCGCCGCCAGCGCAATCTTCAGCATCGAGGCAATCAGCGCGGCAGGCATCCCGTGTCCGGACACATCGGCTACCAGAATCCCAATGTGTTTCTCATCGACGACGATGAAGTCATAGAAATCCCCGGCGACCGAGGTCATGGGGATGTAGCGCGCAGCAATATCCAGACCTTCGATGGGCGGAATCTTGTCGGGAAGAATCGATAACTGAATTTCGCGTGCTGTTTCCAGTTCCTTCTGGATCGTCAGCAACTGCGAAGCGAGCTGCTGCCGAATTCCGCGAAGCATAAGGTGGGTTTGCACTCGCGCTTTGACGATCGCGGGAGAAAACGGCTTATGAATGTAATCCACCGCACCCACTTCGAAGCCCCGCGTCTCGTCCTCGATTTCAGTCTGCCCGGTCAAAAAAATGACCGGAATGTCACGCGTTTCTCTGGCCGTTTTCAAGCGCTTACAAACTTCGTAGCCGTCCATCTCCGGCATCATCACGTCGAGCAGAATAAGGTCTGGCAAAGGACTGACGTTTGCCAACTCCAGCGCCTTCGCGCCGCTGGTCGCGATACGGATTTTGTAAGTGTCCTTCAGGATGGAATTGGCGATCTGAATATTGGCGGGAGCATCATCCACCAGGAGCAGCGTCTTTACTTCATCGGCCGGCTTCATTCGTGTCATCCCTTCGCGCAGCATTGTTCAGCGATGGGGTCGAGTTTCAACAGCGCTGCTTCAAAATCGAAATCCCGAATGGATGCACCCAATGCATCCAGTTGCGATTTGTCGACCACGCTCGCTACGACCTCCTGCAGACTGCGAAATGCCTCTTCGGCGTTGCCATCGCTCGCATCGAGCAAGCACTTCAGACGAGCGATGGCAGCCGACGCTGCTCCTCCGCTGAATGAGGATGCAGAGATAGGCTCCAACCGTGGAACTGGTGATTCATGGAAGGCTTGTTCAATGGCGCGAACCTGAGTGCTCAACGTGGCCGCGAATGTACCGAGAAGAGACGGGACAGAATCCTGCCCTTCACGGAGTGCCTTCTCGAGTTGCTGCGCGGCAGATTGCAATTCGGTGATACCAAGATTGCCGGCAACACCTTTCACGGTATGCGCAATGCGCTCGGCCAGTTTCCGGTCTCTATTTTCGAGTGCAGCTGAAATCTGCGCGGCCGCATCTCTTTCCTTCGCGGCGAACTGCCCTAACAGGTCGCGGTAGAGACGCCGGTTACCCGCAACCCGCTTCAGTCCATCAACCAGATCAATTCCGGCGATCTCGGGCAGAATCACCTCGTCGCCGGCTTTGGGGGTTTTTGCTTGGGGCGTTATGGTCTCGATCGCTTGTGTCTCAGTTGTCTTCGTCTCGATCGGCGATGTCTGGAGCGCGACGGCCTGCTTTGGCCTTGGCTTCGCCCATCGCATCAAAGTCGCAAATAGAACGTCGGGATCAATCGGCTTTGACACATGATCGTTCATCCCCGCGTCGAGGCAGCGTTGCCGCTCTTCCACAAGAGCGTGCGCCGTCATCGCAATAATGGGGAAGTTCTGCAAACGCGGATCGCATCGCAGCAGCCTCGTTGCCGTAAACCCGTCCATCTCCGGCATCTGCAGATCCATGAATACCACATCGTATGGCGGAACCTGATCGCCTGCGGTCAGGATCTTCACCGCTTCCCCACCATGTTTCGCGATGGTTACGATCGCTCCAGCGCTCTCCAGCAGTTCCGTCGCGACCTGCTGGTTCATCTCGTTATCTTCGGCCAAAACGACTCGGATTCCTGTCGCGTCGTAAACTGGCGTGTCGTCTTTTTTCGCTCGAGAGCGGTACTCTTTCCCTCCGTCGACGCCAAACAGATCCACCAGCGTGTCATAGAGCAGCGAAGAATTAACTGGCTTCAACAGATAGCTTTCGATTCCAATCTCCTCTGCTTGCATTCTTACGTCTTCTCGCCCGAATGCCGTTACCATCACAATCTTGGGAACGTGCTGCAGACGATCATCGCGCTTGATGATGCGACTCGCCTCCAGACCGTCCATTCCCGGCATGTGCCAATCCATCAACACCAGTCGGTAGGGATCCTGGGAATCTGCGCCGGCTATCTCCCGCACAGCATCCTCCCCCGACGAAACCGACTCGGCTCTGAGCGCAAAAACCCGAAGCGCATCCGTCAGGATCTCCCGCGCCTGGGCGTTGTCATCGACAACCAGGGCCCGGATTCCTGCCAGATCAGGAATGAAGCGTTTGCGTTTCTCTTCTGATCCAATGCCGAACCAGGCAGTGAAATGGAAGGTACTGCCCACCCCGGGTTCGCTCTCGGCCCAGATCGTGCCCTCCATCATCTCAACTAGGCGCTTCGAGATGGAGAGCCCAAGCCCGGTGCCACCGTACTTTCGCGTCGTCGAAGTGTCTGCCTGCGCGAACGCCTGGAACAACCTCGAGCTCTGCTCCGGCGTCATGCCGATGCCACTGTCGCGAACCGAGAACCTAACCTTGACCCGGT
This sequence comes from uncultured Acidobacteriaceae bacterium, assembly GCA_963696275.1. Classification (GTDB taxonomy): domain Bacteria; phylum Acidobacteriota; class Terriglobia; order Terriglobales; family Acidobacteriaceae; genus Acidiflorens. The sequence goes on from CAVOJQ010000007.1 coordinate 317,747, forward strand.
CCGCCAGTTGCTCCTCGATCGCAACTGTCACCAGTACCTCGCCACGTTCCGTGAACTTGACTGCGTTGTTCACAAGGTTGATCAGGATTTGCCCGAGGCGCAGCGGGTCGCCGACCAGATTGGGCGGGATGTCATGCTGGGCTCCGATGAGAAACTCGAGGTTCTTGTCTTGCGCCTTCTGACTGACAATCGACGATAGATTGTCGAGCACATCCTCAAGCCGGAACCCTGTTTTCTCCATATCCAGCTTGCCTGCTTCGATCTTTGAGAAGTCAAGGATGTCGTTGATGATCCCGAGCAGGGCGTGTGCGGCGGACTTCACCTTAGTCAGATAATCTGATTGTTTCTTAGATAGATCGGTCTTCAAGGCCAGGTGCGTCATGCCAATAATGGCGTTCATCGGCGTGCGGATTTCATGGCTCATGTTGGCCAGGAAATCAGACTTGGCTTTGGTAGCGGCTTCAGCCGCCTCTTTGGCTACCGCCAGGTCCGCGGCCTGTACCTGCGTCTGCTCCAGCAGTTTCCTGGCCACCATCGTGCTTACAAGAATCTTGGTGTTGAGGGCGACTCTAGGTAACAGTGCGTCCAGCAGGGCTTGCTGACGCTCCGACACCGGAGCCGAAGGGGCGAGTTCGATGACCGCCAGCACCACATCCTGGTTAATAAGGGGGACAAAAAGGACATAAGCAGGTGTCACCGTCCTTACACCCGCGGAGACTTGAAGGGGCCTTTCGGCGGTGGAAACAATCCGAAGACTGCGTCGCTCAACGGCGGCTTGCCCCACCAGGCCTTCGCCAAGCGCAAACTCTCGCGGTTCCGTTGCGACCTCCGTTGCGAAAGTGCCAACGCGAGTGAAGCGCGTATGACTGTCGTTTGCGAGATAGAACGCACCGTACAACAGATCCCACGCTTCCGAGATTCGTGACAGAAGAATGGTGGAGAATGACGCGAAGTCCTCGGCCGATTGCAATCGCGCAACCGTAGTCGCCACCTCGGTTTTGACCCAGCCCTGTGTGCGCTGCTCCCTTGCAGCTACCTGTAGAACGTGCAGCGCACGGCTCATATCGCCAATTTCATTGGTACGCTTGAGATTCGCTATGGGCCGGTCCAGTCGTCCCTCGGCCACGTCCAGAATTCGATGCTGAAACGAAGACACGACCCGCACGACTTCGAACTGCACTATGGAGAGCGCAAACATGAAAGACGCGAGTAAACCGAGCACGATCACAATCCATGTAATCAGAATCGCGCGGTGCGTCCGGGCGGTGAGTTCGTCGGATTCCACGTTTGCAGACTTTTGCATCTCGTCCACCAGGTCGCTCATGACCTGCCGCGCCTGCTGCAAATCAGCGTCGACCCCGCTGCGCATAATGTTCATGGCCTTTTCCCGGTTTCCAGCCAAGGCAGCAGTGCGGACGGGGCGTGCACCGGATGTGGCTCGATCGAACACGGCCTCTGCCGTTTTAATTTGTTTAGCGCGATCGGGATTGTGCTTTAGCGCGTCGGCGAGCAATGCCCGATAGTCGGCTTGCACCCGGTCCAATTCTCCGTCGAGTTCCTGTCTTTGATCGGGGTTGTCCTCGGCGGCGAGTTGGTAGACCAACAGACGGAACCGCATCGTATTCCCTCGCGCTGCGGTCACCGATTGAAATGTCTTGATGTAATTGTCAATCAGATTGCTGTACCAAGTGTCGATCTTATGGCTTTCGATCGACGAATACACCACCGCCCCAATCGCCATCAGCGCCAGCGGTAGCATCGCGACCAGCACCTTAGTCCGGATTTTAAAATTTGTTAAGAGACCCATATCAACCGTTCACGCCCGCAGGAAATACCTCGAAGTGGCCCAGAGCATCGAGGGCACGCTCCCTCGATAGCACAGGCCCACCCCTGCGGGAGCCAGTTTATAAGGAACGGTCGCCCCCGATTAACTGGCAAAATTGCCAGTCACGCATGTCATGTATGAAATCGCGATGGATAGCAACGACAGCGGTTTCCAAGGCCGCTTGGCTTCAGCGTCAGATTTTCCACGCCGCGTTCATGCCTTTTGGCCTCTCAGCGGCGCGACCCGCACGCCGCACTGCTGTGCAGGCCGCATTCGGTCTTGTTCGAACCTGACCAGCGCCCTGCCCTCTGATCTTCGCCCGGATGAATGGCCCTGGTGCAATGCGTGCACCCGATGCTCGGATAATTCTGGTCGTGAAGTGGGTTGTAAGGTACGCCATGCTCGTTCAGATAACGCCACACTTGTTGCGAATTCCAGTCGGCGATCGGATTCACTTTCACCAGCCCGAATTTCTCGTCCCATTCGACCTTGCGAGCGCTCTCCCGGAATGAGGTCTGGTCGCGGCGAATGCTCGTAATCCACGCGCCCAGTTCGCCTAGCTTGCGGCGCAGCGGCTCAACCTTTCGTAAGTCGCAGCATCGGTCTGGATCGCGAACCCAAAGACCCGCACCGTGAACCCGCTCTTGCTCCTCCGGCGAAAGCGACGAAAGTACTCTCTCGACCTTGATCTCATACTTTTGCTCGATCTTGTCGATCAGGTGGCACGTCTCGGGAAACAGAAATTCGGTGTCAAGCGTGAACAGGCGGAAATCCTTGCGCAGACGCGACGCCATATCGATCAGCACCATCCCGCTGGCCCCAAACGCCGACGCCAGAGCCACTTCATCGCCGAACGTCTGAAACGACCAGGACAGTACATCCTGGGGACTCCAGCTCTCTGCCGTCAGTTGTATCTCTGTGATCCTGCTCTTCACGCTCATGATCTCCTCAGTTGCCCTGGGCGTAGCGCCAGCGGCGCGATGTCTTGAAGGGGGGTGACGGGAAGCATCCGGTCGCCGTCGCAGGCAAATCCGGCACCCCAAAATTCCTCTGCCATAGCGATGGGATCCGCCAGACCCACGACCTTCCCGACGATCAGCAGTGTCGGCGGAGAAAGTTTCGGCGCATGATGCAGTTCCAACGCGGTCGTCCGATGCGTTCGCTGATGCCTGGTTGTCGCCCCCGAGATGACGACGCAAGGCGTGTCAGCTGCAAGCCCCGCCGATGTCAGCCGGTTCGCAACCTCCAAGTAGTTCCGTCCCGGCATATAAATCACCAGAGTCGCGCCGCTGCCGACCAACTTGTTCCAGTCATTGGCATTTTCTTCGGACGCTCGGTCTTCGGCACGATGGGCGGTCATCAACACCACCGCCGACGACGCTCGACGATGCGTCAGCGGAATTTGGGCAACAGCGGCCGCTCCCATGGCCGAAGTCACGCCTGGAACAATTTCGAAAGCGATGTCATTTGCGCGCAACGCTTCGATCTCTTCCCCGGCGCGGCCAAAGATCAGCGGATCGCCGCCCTTCAGTCGCACAACGCGCAAGCCCGAAGACGCCAAGGCGATCATCAGGCCGTTGATCTCTTCTTGCCGTATCTTCTTTGTCCCGCAGCGCTTACCTACGTTGTGAATCCGCACGTCTGACGGAATCAACCTGAGTATCTCGGGTGCGACCAAGTCGTCATACAGAACAGCGTCGGCCGAACGCAGCACGCGAAGCGCCTTCAAAGTCAGCAATTCCGGATCACCCGGTCCCGCCCCCACCAGATAAACTTTCCCCTTCATGCTCCCCCACTTTGCATTCATCTTTTCCCGCTCAATTCCCGGGTCTCTTCCAGCGCCGCTTCGAACGCTTCCCTGCTCGCCAGTGAGTGTAGTAACTTCCACTTAGTCTCTTGCTCAAGATCGCTGGCCAGAATCAGCCGCCTGGTCTCGCCAAGCCGTTCAACCCAATCCGCGTATGCAGCCCCGAACTGCTCCTCCAGTTGCCGTCGAATTCTCTGCGCCAGCGATGGACTCTGCCCGGCGGTCGAAATCGCTATCTGCAAATCGCCCCGCCGCACCACTGCCGGATAAAAAAAATCGCAGTATTCAGGAACGTCTACCACGTTGCACAGCACGCCGCGCCGCTGTACCTCGCGATAAATGAGCTCATTCAGGCTCCTCGATGCCGTCGCCACGACCGCCAGTAACTTGCCGTCCAGATCGCTCTCCGTGAAAGCGCGCAGTTCCATAGCGATCTTCCCAGCCTCCGCCCACTCGCGAACCTGGCCGCTGGCCGCCATCGCAACGACCTGGATACTCGCGCCCGTGTCGATGAGTCCGCCGATCTTGGGCGTGCCGACATTCCCCGCACCGACCACCAGACATTGCTTCCCCGCCAGCTTGACGAACATTGGGAAAAGACTAGTCACCGTCTCCTCCCGCAGAGTGTGCTAATGCTCCATGGGAGCCTGCAGCCGCCACATCGCGTGCAACCGCGTTAACCGGCTCGCCCGCCAGATATTCGCGCAACTCCGTGTCAGTATGCCGCGCAAAAAACTGACGCAGGTTCTCGCCAGCCCGATGTGCGCCAAGATACTGCCGCAGCAACCTCTCAATCGCATCCGGAACCTCCGTCGCGGGGCAGCGATATCCCACCGGCCGAGCTGTTGCCTGATGTAGACCGAGCGCTCCGCCCAGGCAGAAGTAGTAAGCGTCGACGAGGTTGCCGTCGACCTTCATTTTCTTGCCGTCAATGCCAATGTCAGCGATCCAGTGCTGTCCGCAACTGTTCGGGCATCCTGTAACATGCAGCTTCAGGTGCTGATCGAAGCCGGGAAGACGATCCTCCAGTTCTTCCACCAGCCAGCGGGAAAAACTCTTCGTCTCGGTGATCGCGAGCTTGCAGAATTCCGTGCCGCTACAGGCGATGGTGCCGCGATAAAACGCCGAGCCGCCCACCCGCAATCCAATCGCGTCCAGTTCCTTGGCCAGGGTCTCAGCATTCAGCTGCGGAACGTTCACGATGAGCAGGTTCTGCATGTTGGTCGTGCGTAATTCGCCGGCCGCCAGGCGATCGGCCAGATCCGCCGCAGCCTGCATTTGCTCGGCCGTAATTCGGCCTCGGAGCACTGCCGCCCCCACGTAACGGAGGCCCGGCTGCTTCTGCTGATGAATGCCCACGTGGTCGCGATAAACATCCGCCGGCGGCGCTTCTTCGACCGCAGGGTCGAACTGAAATCCGATCCTCCGCTGCAGTTCGTCGAGAAAACTCTCCGCCGTCCATCCCTGGCGCAGGAAGAGAAACTTCAGCCGCGCCCGTTCGCGATGTTCCCGCAACACCTCCGAATCGCGAAACAGTTCCGCAATGCCGAGGATGGCGGGCAGTACTTGATGCCAACGGACAAATGCGTTCAGTCGTGTCCCCAGGTGCGGTTCAGCGGAAAGTCCTCCCCCAACTCGGAGTGAAAAACCGACCTCGGGTGTCCCGCGCACCACGCGTGTTGTTGCGGTGAGGCCCACATCGTTGATCTCTGGGTAAGGGCACCACATCCGGCATCCTGCGATCGAGATCTTGAATTTGCGCGGAAGATTGTAGAAGTCGCCATTTCCCGCCAGCAGGCGCGACGCTTCGACCGCTATCGGCGAAGCATCGCAAATCTCGTCCGCGTCTACGCCGGCGACCGGGCAGCCGGTGACATTGCGCGTTACATCCCCGCAGGCGCTCTTCGTGTTCAATCCCACCCGCGCCAGCGCTTCGAGTACTTCCGGAAGCGCTTCGATCGTCACCCAATGCAACTGAATATTTTGGCGAACGGTAACGTCGGCAATCCCATGAGCGTAACGCCGGGCAAGTTCCGCAATCGTGCGCAGTTGTTCGGACCGAAGTAAACCGTTAGGGATCCGGATTCGAACCATGAAGCACTGCAGCGCCCGCCCTTCCCCGCCCTCGCCGCCCGTCACGCCCGCCCCGTCACCTTGCGTGTATACGCCCCACCACCGAAAATAGGTTCCAAGCCACTCTGGCGGGATCGCCCCAAACCCTTCACGGGCAAAGCCCCGAATTTCTTCCAGACCTTCCCACGGGTTCTTGGAGCGTTTGATGCGCTCGACTCTCTGTGTTTTGGTCTCTTTCGCGTTGTCGGTCATAGCCTGTTTCGCCCCAGACTGTTCTTGATCCGGAAAATAGAAAACCCACCACCAGGCTTAACTGGCGGTGGGTTGATAAGTGCCGGTATTAGAATCGGTCTTTAGATCGGCAGTCTCCCCGCGCCAGTGCACATGAATGCGCAACAACAGGCGCAGATGCACAACGCGTGATGACTCTGCCTTGCCATCTGAAAAGCTTAAAGTCAACCGACTCCCGCGGTCAACGAGTTTCGGGCGCCCACCGATGAATGTTTTCTATTGCAGCGATCGAAATTTCCGCACTCCGACCTGCCCGCGGAGTAACCTGGCACCAGAGAATCGTGACTACGGCAATCTTCAAGGAACCCGTCCATACGCGTCGCTTTGTGTAAGCTCAATTTGGACGGCGACCACCAGGCGGATCTCACCGTCACGGCGGAGACTTCAAGGCCGTTTACTGCTAACCCCTCGTGCCCTGCGGATTCTCGGTCACATCGTCCTGGTCCGGCGTGTAGAAAATCCAAGTTGTCCTCAAGCAATCACATCCATTCCTTCCGCTTCGATTCCAGCAAGGACCGGGATCGCGAAGTGCTCGCCTAGCTCCGTGAGGCTCCCCGTGTTGGCCAGCAACGCCACTTATGGAAAATGAGAGTCGATTAAAAACGTTGATCAGAAGAGTTGACCAAGAAAGCTGACTTAAGAGAGCTGACTTAAGAAGATGTTGCGCATGGTTGTCCCCCTGCGCATTCGTACAGATCGTGCTGGGGCAGAAGGCACTGTTCGTCGGGGCCGTTTCAGGCCCGTTTCAGCAAGCGACTAATCCCGACCAAAATTATCGCGCCGACAAACGCAACAATGATGGAACCGATCATGCCACCGCCCGGCCAGATTCCCAGAAGGCCAAAAACCCAGCCACCCACAATGCCGCCGAGGATTCCGAGAATGATGTCAACGAGTACACCGTAGCCCCCACCTTTCATAACCTGTCCCGCCAGCCAACCTGCGATCAGTCCAACCACAATCCAAGCGATGAACCCCATGCCAGCCTCCTTACTCTTTTAGAACAGTAAAATACACTCGGCTGGGTTCTTGCGCAATCAGACAAATATCTGTGGCAAAGCCTGGGTTTTGCGGCGCTCATCTTCCTGCGCCCCGGAGTTTTGGCCAACTTAACCCTTCCTGTAAGAGCCCCCGCGCCGCACCAGCTTTCAGCCCATTACCTCGAATGCACGTGACTTGTGTAATCAAGCTGCGAACCTGCTGCTCGGGTTCCGGTCTCCGGCAACTCTATAATTCCATTGTGACAAAGCCATCCAAGGGCGCCGAGATCCTCCTCATTGTTTTTGGCCTTGTTTTTGCCGGGGCTGGAATCTCTCTCGCCAGCTCCCTTTTGTTCAGCCCCGGGCAGGTCCAGGCCAATCGCTGGGTGGGAGTGTCGCTGTCGACGATCTTCATCGTCATCGGTGGCGGGATCGTCTACGGCACCATTTACGGAACTCGCAAAGTAACGGAACAAGCCGCAGCCGAGCAATCCAATCCCGGGTCTCCCTGGCTTTGGCGGAAAGACTGGGCGTCCCGATGCGCGGAAAGCAGGAACCGGAACAACGCCGTCGGCCTTTGGTTTGTGGCGATTTTTTGGAATACGGTTACATTCACCGTCGCGGCCACTACCGTCCCTCAACTCTGGCGCATCTCGATCCTTGCAGCCTTCTTCCCGCTGTTGTTCTGCGCCGTCGGCGTCATTCTTGCGGCCGCGGCGATGCGGGCCAGCATCCGCCGGAAACGCTTTGGCCAAACCTGTTTTGAGTTCGCCTCCCTGCCGTTTTGTCCCGGCCAGTCGCTCAAGGGCAAGATTCACTTGCACTTCAACCTGGATACCCAACACGGCTTCGACCTGACTCTTAGCTGCATCCGGCAAGTCGTCACTGGCTCGGGTAAAAATCGCTCGACTCAAGAGACCGTTCTTTGGCAATCCGACAAAAATGTGCCGCAAGCATTGCTCTCGCCCGGACCCAAGGGCGATGCCACGATCCCGGTGGACTTCAGCATACCGAGCGACGCCTATGAGTCGTATCAGGACCAGCCGGACGATAAGGTCTTATGGCTTTTGCATGCGCAGGCGGACGTTCCCGGCGTCAATTATTCGGATGATTTTGAAGTCCCCGTCTTCCGACTGACGACATCGCCTTTCTCAGTCTCAGCATCCAAGGATTCCTTTTCGCAGACTCAAGACGAAATCGCGCCCCCTGCCTTTCAGGCCGATGCCTCCGACGTGCCCGCTCCTCCGAACCCGAAAGTTGTCGTCTCAGTCGGAGGGAACGGCGGCACCGAATTCTACTTCCCCCCTTTTCGTAATCCGGGGCAGGTCTTGCTTCTGCTCGTGATTACCGCTGTTTGGACGGCAGTTGTTTATTTCCTCATCCACGACCACCACGCTCCCCGGTTGCTCGGCCCGTTGTTCGGCTTCTTTGACCTGTTCCTGATTTACGCACTGGTGAATGCAGCGACGGGCTCGTGTCGTATTGATGTGGGCAGCGCCAAGATTAACTTCCGTCGCGCCATGCTGGGTATTGGGAGCACCCATGAAGTTCCTTTCTCCAACATTGCTCAGATCTTGACGGTCACCATTGCGCAACAAGCGGGCGCGCAAGCTTCTTACTATCTCGACTTGCATACCAAGGATGGGAGGAGGCTAAGGCTCGCCGACGCGATCGATAACCGCCAGGAGGCACGCTGGGTCGCGGCCCAACTGGAGAAGCTCGTTGGCTTGAAGCTCGACACTCACGTCGCCGTGCAGGCCAGCCTCGGCGTGTCGAGTGCACCCCCGCAACGCGGACGACCATCCACAGTACCCGCGAAGTTTCCCCGCAAGAGTCCCGTCGCAGCCGTGGTGGGGCTTGCGCTCTTTTCCGCCTGGATGGGCTTTGCCGGCTATCACATCTTTTCTCGGAGCCCGCGGCCAACCAACCGCGTCCCGAAGTCCAACGGATCGTCCAAAGATCCCCCGCGGCAGGTGGCTTACTCGCCGCTTACTGGCATCGGCGAGCGGCGCCTGCAAGCACTCCCCGAACAAGCCCGGGCAGAAGAATTACTGGACCGTGCAATTCAGCACGATCCGCGCGCCCTCGAGTTGTTCGAGCAGAATATCGGCACTTATCGCGAGCTCACGCGCACTGCGTACATGAACCAGTTGGAGGACCGTTCCCGTTACTCCACCGACCTGCGTGTTCGTTACGCCAACGCCGATCTCAATCTGGCACTCGACGGAGTGCAGAAAACTGACAGCTCGGCCGATCAGCTCATCGCTCAGGCGCAAGCCGACCCCGCTCATCGTCCATACAGCGTCTACCACCTGGGAATGCTCGCTGGCCGCGGCGTAAGCTATGATCGCATTTATCCCATCCTGTTGAATTACGCCAGAAATGACACCAATCCTCAGGTGCGCCAGTGGGCCGTTGAAGGCATGCGCTATCTCGGCACCGATGAAGCTCTGGACCAACTCTTCGATTCCTTTATTCGAGACCCCTCGGACGCGGTTCGCGATCGCGCGGGTTGCAACGTCTCCGACTGCGGTAACTTCATGCGCAAACAGCGTATGCGAATGGCGCCCAGATTGATCGAATTAGCCGCAGCGCCCTCAACCTCTCCACAAATGCGAAACTGGGCCTTCCTCGCGTTAGCTGAGATCACCGACCAGGCTCTGCCCGCCGATGCGTCAGCCTGGCAAGACTGGTATACGCAACACGGAGCCGAAAAGATGGCCGAGTTCCAACAGTTGGACTGGTGGAGAGTCCGCGGCGATCAGTAGCAGAAACCTGCCCCAGAATTGGCGCTGCAGATTCTGGCTAGTTCCCCAAGTACAATATCTGAAAGTGCTCCGATCGGAGTCAAGCAATCACCCGCATCCCGTCAGGCAGTAGTTACCGAGACACCTTGGCCTTAAGTTTCTTGACTTCAACCTTTTTTCTGGGACAATTCTGCTAGTTCCCCTTCTCTATCCGAATTCAGGAGTGCGAACGTGACTAAGTCACTGCTCTCGATTTTGCTGTCTTGGCTCCTCGCTATAACGCCGGCGCTTGCCGACACCGCCGATAGCCAGAGAGCGGGAGAAGTGAAGGCTCTCATCCCTGCCGCGTCTCGTAACACCCAACCGGTCAAGGTGAAAGACGGACTGGAGTGGAATGATCTCCTGAAAACGGACTCCCAGGGACGCTTGCGTGTTGGCCTTACCGACGGGTCCATTCTCAGTCTCGGCTCCAGCAGCGAACTCAAAGTGGTGCAACACGACGCCGTATCGCAGCAAACTTCCACGGAGTTGAACTATGGTAAGTTGCGCAACCAGGTGGTCAAGATTACCAAGCCGGATGGCAAATATGAGGTCAAGACGCCGAACGCGGTGATCGGCGTAGTTGGAACAGATTTCTATGTGGGCTATGCGGGCAATCAGACCACGGTGATTTGCTATGTGGGCAAAGTGGCCGTCACCCCAACCGCAGGCGCTAAGGTGCTCAAAAGCGATAATGCGTCGCCCGGTTCCAACAGCACCGTTAATCTCGTCGCCGGCCAGATGGTGGTTATCGGGCCCCAGGTCCCGCCCGGAGGATACGAGGCTAGTTCGACTCCAGCACCAGTGGCGGAAGCAAGTTTGCGGGACACCAACGTTCCCGATCAGCCAGTGAGCGTCGGCAAAACGGGTAGCCACACCCTGCGCAACGTTTTAATCGGCGTGGGGGCAGCGGTCGGACTGGGAGTGGGATTGGGAATTGCGGAGACGCGGGGCGGCAGTTCGCCAAATAAATGCGGCCCGGCCGGTTGCTGACCGTTCGTGGGGCTATGGGTGTCTTTGAAAGTTGCAGTCAGGTGGTTTTCGCAACAGACTCACGTCGCCATTGCACTGGTGGCGACTGCCCTCGGTCTGGCATTCTTTGCCTATTCCGGAATCGGAGGCAACCAGCGTGCCGGCTTCCTATTGCTGCAGGACATTGAACAACGTACGCTCGATGTTCGTTTTGCCCTGCGCGGCAAGCGCGCCGTGGATCCGCGCATTGTCATCGTCGGCATTGACGACAAAACCCTGCAGAAGATCGGCTCTTATCCTCTGCCGAGAAGTGACTACGCGCTGCTGGTTCGCCAGTTAAGCCAGGCAGGCGCCAGCGTAATCGCCTTCGACGTAACCTTTCCGACGGCCGCCAGCAGCGAAGCTCTCGACGTCCTCGCGCGCTTGCGCCGCGAAGTTGGAACCTCCGCTCCTTCGCAACTGCAGAATAAGATTGAGTCCCTGCAGCAGCAGTCCGATGTGGACGCTCAGTTTGCGGCCGCGCTCAAGGACGCCGGAAATGTGGTTCTTGGCCACCTTTTCCTCAGTGCCCAGCGTTCCAAGTTCACCGATCCCAAACTGGCCGAGTCCTACTTCAACATCGCCTGGGCGAAAGCTTTCCCGCAGGTGCTGAAAGTCAAATCCGGTAACCACGATTTCGACCTGAGCCACGCTTGGATTCAAGCCGGAGGTCCGGTGGGTGCTGGTGTCGAAGCCAACCTGCCGAAATTGGCCGAAGCCGCCGCATCGTATGGCTTTTTTAATATCGCTCCCGATGCCGACGGCACTATCCGGCGCGCGCTCTTCGTGATCCGTTACCAGGATCAGGATTTCTTCCCCTCTCTTGCACTCCAGGCTCTGCGTCAATACGAGAACATTCCCGATCAGCAGATCGCCGCCTACATCGCCGCCGATGGACTCGAGCGCATTCAATTTGGTGGTCACGAACTCCATCCCTGGCAAGACGGCAGCGCGCTCATCAACTACGCCGGTCCCTATCACTCCTATCCGCACTACTCTATGGTGGACGTACTCCAGGGGACCGTGCCTGCGGAAGCGTTTCGCGGCAAAATTATTTTTGTCGGCGGCACCGCGCTCGGCATTGGCGACCTCCGCAACACGCCGTTTGAAAAGCAAGGCTCCGGTTACATGGGAGTCGAAGTGCACGCCAACATCCTTGATAACCTCCTCCATAGCGCCGAACCACAACGCACCTTCCTGATTCGAGGTTTCCACGAAGAGATCGTCGATATCGCGTTCATTATTTTCTTCGGGCTTGGCCTGGGGCTCTGGTTCGGCCGTTCGCGTCCTTTGATCGCAACCCTCATGGCTCTGGTCGTTCTGGGCGCGTTCGTAGGCTTTGTTTACTTCGGCTTTATACGCTGGGGACGCTGGTACAGCTTCGTAATTCCGGCCGCGACACTGGTGGGTTCCTACGCCTCCATCACCAGCTTTCGCGTGATTCACGAAGAGCGCGAGAAACGAAAAATCCGTAAGACATTTTCACAATACCTCTCGCCCGGAGTCATCGCGTTGATTGAAAAGGACCCCGAAAGGTACATTCGGCCTGGCGGTGAAGTTCAGGATTTGACGGTGATGTTCAGCGATATTCGTGACTTCACTGCGCTCTCCGAGGGCCTCACGCCGGATGAACTTGTCCGCCTGCTCAATCAATACCTCTCGGCAATGACCGACATTCTGTTTCGCAATTCCGGCACACTCGACAAATACATCGGCGACGCCATTATGGCCTTCTGGGGGTCGCCCTACCCGCTGCAGGATCATGCCTGCCGCGCGTGTCGTTGCGCTCTGGAGATGATCGCCGGTCTCGAAGATCTCAACCGCAAATGGGTCAAGCAGGGAGGACGGCGGCTCTCCATCGGCATCGGACTGAATACCGGCCCAGTAAATGTCGGCAACATGGGATCTGACAAACGGCTGGCCTGGACCGTAATGGGGGACAATGTCAACCTGGCGTCGCGCCTCGAGGGCATGACCAAGCAGTACCGCAGCCGCGTGATCATCAGCGAAAGCACTTACAACCAGGTGGCGGATCAGTTTGTGGCGCGCGAGGTCGACCGGATCCGCGTTAAGGGAAAAAAACACCCGGTAGTCATTTACGAGTTGCTGGCGTCGGTGTCTGAACGACGAGCCTACGCCACCCTGCTAGCCCAATTCAACACAGCCCTCAACGTATACCGCAGCCAGAATTGGCGGGAGGCGGCTGAGAAGTTCGGCGAGTTGCTCGCCCTGTATCCGGATGACGGCCCTACCCAAGTGCTGCTGCAGCGGTGCCTTGAATTCATCGAAGAAGCTCCCGAAGCCGCGTGGGACGGAGTGTATGTCATGAAATCGAAATAGCTTCAATCGGTAGGATTGCGCGGAAACTTCTGGTACGGCAAACGCACGTTTTCAATCACGATCTGATCTGCGCGAATGTTAACTGGTGCCTGAAAATCAGGCACGCCGCACGGACCGCCCAGACCACAAGCCGCGTTCACGGCTCCCGCTGTGACAAAATCATCTTCGTCGACACCATCGCCGCTCACCCCCAACCCGCCCACGAGCACGCCATTGCGATAGAGCGGCAGGCTGCCCGGGAAAAAAACGACGCCGCTCATATTGTTGGTATTCGGCGGGAACGCTCCGGAACTTGGTCCCTGTGTGCAGGGGTTATTCGTGTCGTAGAGATATAAAGGAAAAAACGGCCCGTCGCCCGAACCGTCAATCCCCGGCGGAAACAGCGGCTGCGCTCCAAAGCTGATCGTCCGATTCGTCACCGCCGTTCCCGCCGGCACTCCCGGCAGATCGCTAACACCGGTCGTACTGAACCAGACCACGTTGCGGGCCTTCGACGCAGCCACGTCAGCGCTGAAGACGGTTCCATCGGGCATGCGATAGAGACCAAGAATTGTGCCATCGAGATCCGAAACCGCAATCGTCATCCGAGTTCTCGTCCCGGGTGGAAGCCGGATGACCGCCCGAGTTATGTTGGCGGTCGCGATCGCATTCATGATGATTTCGTTGACGTCACTCTGCGACAGTGCAGAGCCTGCATTAGGACCAACCAGAAATGCATCTGGCGGTAGCGAACCTCCGATTGCAGGGATGCTGTACATGCCCGCCGTATAGGTCGCCATGCTACCGGGAGACATTCCCGTTGGAAGCACGGTCTGGTCCACGAATGGCACCGCGACTCCGCCGATAATTACAACTCCCGGCGGCGGTAGTTGGGAGGGGGTGGGCAGCAAGCCCGAATTCATCGCTCCCGAATAGGCCGCGTATTCCGCCGCCGCAATCGAGGTGCTCACCACTCCGATGCCACCCACCGCTCCGCCATTGAACAGCGGGACGCCGCCGGGATTCACCGCAGTCGGGTCGCTGTCATTCGTATCGGCTTTTCCGGTGATGATTCCGGGGCCATAAGTGCCCTCCAGCGACAACGACGGATTCAAGGCCTGTCCCGGTAAGTAATTGTCGCTGAGAGTACAGCCGCGATTTGTATTTTCGATTCCGTAGAGATCTGCGTTGGGCGTTCCAGCAATACCGGGCGGGAAATGAATACCGCTGATGTATCTCACCGTGCGCGAAGAAAGCGGCGCATCATCATTACTGAAGAAAGCTGCCGTGCGCGCCAGACCTACTGCCAGATCTTGTGCCGACCAGGTCTCGCCAAAATTTCCGGTAGATGTTGTGGGCGCCCCAAGAGTCTCGAACACGGCCAGAACAGTTCCAGTACGGTCCACAACCGCGATTACCATGGGCGCATCGACCGACAGTACTGCATTCTGCACAACGCTCGTCACCTCGGCGGCCGTGAGCGGCGTTGCCGTCACCGGAGGATTCAACGAGTTGGACGATGATCCGCCACCGCCACAAGAAAGGCACGCGAGAGCGATTGCGCAGACCAGCAGACAGAGTCCAGAAAGTCCGAAGAGATCGTGCTTTCTGGTCTTCGTGTTCATAACTGAACGGAGCGAGAAATTCCTGGTCTCCGATGGTCGCGTGGCGATCATTATGCCCAGACTGCAGGTAAAGTCAAGCAAGGCTTCAAACGTATCCACTACCGTTGTTTCTTATTTCTTGACTTCAGACAGCCAATACGCGAATATGATCGCAAATTTTTTGGGCCCCTTAACCGACTGTTTTAGTCAAACACAACAAAAACAGCTGAAAATTGCGGACTCCCCCGATGCAAATCACTTTGCAGGTCGAGCAAGCCTTGGCCGTCGCTCTCCAATTGCCTGACAAGCATTTGCAGAAGGTACGTCCCCTCAATGACGTGCTGGCCAAGGTACGCGCTTCGCTTGAACCCAGGCATCCCGGGCGGGACACCGACTTTAGCCGGTACTTCACGGTTACCGTCGCCGATTCTGAAGGTTGGAGATACGGCGGTCGTCTGAAGGTGAAGAGTGGGTAAAGAGTAAGACCGGCAGACTACGTCGTGATCGATTCCGTCGCCCGCAATCGCAAATTGGCTGCCTGCTGCCCTACTAGAGGGCCCCGAATGTTCGCTTGACTGTAGGTGAATTTATGGCCACGACCCCGCATTTCATGATGATCCATCCGCCGGCCGCTGTTAACGACGCGACTATATTGCACGCCTCGACGGGCGCGCAGCCAACGTCACCGACAACTCCGACAGTTGCACCCCCACAGCCCATCGAAAACCGCCTCATCTTCCGGAACCCCTTGTTGGGTGGGATGTTATTTCCCATAATGCTGCCTCGTCCACGCAGTGCTTTTAGTCTGCCCACACTGATTTCTCCCACTGCGACGCCCACTGATCAGACTCTGTTCGACGAACCGCAATCTGGCGGGCCCCAGCACTATTTACCGCAATACGCTCTGGACACCACTGGTAGCGGCGCCCAGGCGCAACTCAATGTGTCGCTGGCAGGTTCAGGTTCGGGCTGGCTGCTGACCGTAAAGCTGAAAGATGTTACGCCCATGTCTGAGGTTTCCAATTGTAAGGCGGAGATGCCGACGACCCGCTACTTCGTGCAGGCCACCCTACCAAACATAATGGAGACATGGGATTTCCCTAACGCTGTCGCAGACAGCACGTCCATTACGTTGACCATGCCGATTGCCGATATAGGGACCTTGGCTGACATCCATACCGCTATGACCACGCAGTCGCTGCTGCCGAAGTTGATTCTGCGCAGATCCCCCGCGCTCGCATTGCCCGTGCCCCTGGCTGCGGCTACCCCAGGCCAGCCTCCGCCGCAACAGTTGTACCGGCAGTCGGCGGTTGCGATTGACACTTCTATCGATTTCTACTTTGACCCGACCATCGACCAAAACATATTTTCCAATCTCCCGCAAGGGGGGAGCGGAACGTCCTCTACGTTGAACCCCGCCACTGCCCCTTACCCTTCGGGTGGAGTGAAATCCTATCCGTATTGGCAGGACCCGATGCAGCCCGGGCAGATTTATTTCTTGCCGGATGCTTACAAAATTGCGCGCATGGCGACGAGTCCTCACACTCCAGCGATGAGCGTCACCACCAGCGGGAGCGATCCTGCGACGTTGAATGTTACTCTCACTTTCCTTGCATTACCGGTTTGGGATCCCAATCGCATTGCCGCAGCCGCGGTCAGTCTTTCCAAAGCGTCCAATTTTTCTGTCCTGCCAGCCACCACCTTTTCCATTCTGCCGGCCACTACGACTCAGCTGTTGTTGAACCTGCCGTCCACCGGTGCCTCGGCCAGCAATGCTCCCGTCCCGGTCGCCAACGCGACCATTGACACTGCCAATGGGATTCAGGGTTCGGTCACGCTCAGCCTGGCGTTGTTCACGCAGGTCTACCAGGCGATTTTTCAGCCGCTCGATATGCTGCTTACCGGCCAGGTCAACGTCACTGTCGATCAGAACACGGAGCCGGTGCCGTTTTCCGGAAGAGCATCCGACTTCACCGGCGAGATCATCGACACGACCTTGAACTACGATCACTCCGCGAATCAAGTGACCGTCGTGGCAACGAACGGGATCGAAAGCCCAATCCAGGTGAATGCATTACCCGTAGCGTTGGCCACGAGCGGCACAGCAACGCCGCTCGCGGTTGTAAGCACTTCTCCGACTTTGCCGGCAACCGTGGTGTCGGCGTTACAAGGGAATTCCGCGGCATCAGCATCCACCGCATCTGCGTCCACTGACGGATCAAGTGCTGGCACTCCGGCCTCCGGTGCTGCGGTTGCCGCACCGCCTTCCTCGGTGACGTTGGTCCTGCAATTGGCGGCGGGTCAGTCGGTCGGCTCGTCCAGTAATATTCAGTTCGACCTGAGTCAGGTCACGGTGAATCCCGACAGTCAAGCTATCTGGCAAGCGATCGTGCAGAATCAGGCGCTGGCCCCCGTTCAAAGACAGATCACACTGCAATTGGTCGCGGAAGTGTTTGCGTCACAGACCGCTTCTGCAGCGAGCGCGTCCTCCTCTGCTTCCTCTGGTTCTTCCGCTGCCGCAGGCAGTTCTACATCGGCCGGAACTGATACTTCTGATGCGGGCAGCGCCACGCCTGCGAGTTCGAGCGCCGCATCTTCATCTTCGTCTGCTCCGAATCAGCCTGCGGGTGCCGCAGCCAACCCGCTGTTGGCTGTGCAAGTGGTGTTTCAGAACGGGCAGTCGGTAACTTTCACCCCTTCGATGACTGCAAACGGAGGCATCTACACCCAGACGATTGGCCTCAACGTTGACATTGAAAATTACATTTTCGGAGGCGGCGACAGTTCCAACTACACGTACCGGGTAGACACGATAACTGCTGCCGGTGTGCAGCAGGGCAGTTGGCAAACGACCAATAACGATGCTCCGTTTGTGACTCTAGGCAGCTAGCGCCATGACCGATCTGACGGGACTTCCGGATTTTGCCACCATGATCGCCTCTTCGGAGGCGACCATGTTCGCTCCCTTTGGCAGCGGAAGTTACTACGTGCTTCCACAGCAGTTGCAACTGGCCATGAATGCCGATGGCAGTCCGAAATTCGAGCTCGATTTGGTGCAGTATCTCGGCGATCTGACTGCCAGCGGCCAGTATGCGGAGGTCGACTTTTCGCTGGCCGGCGATTTCCCCATGAATACCGCACTGAGTCTGGCACGGACGACCGCGCCCGCCGCCACCGTGAAGCCCATCACCATGGATAGCGGATTCGGACGGCTTTACGCGACCGCAAGCACTGTGCCGTTGCCCGCCGACATGCTCATCCCCGCCCCTTTGGGATGGTTGAGCGGCGACCTGGCGCGCTGGACCATACGCATGTCACCGGATGCCGGTGAGTTGATCAAAGGCGCCTTGCAGGGGCAAAGCTCGCTGCTGCTGGGTGCTCGTGTGGAAGCGGCCGTGTCGGGCGTTGCACCCCGACTCCAGGTGTTTGCGCAGTTCGATCCGACGGCCCTGCTCACCGCGCTGCTCACTGGTCATGCCGACCGGTCGATGGCGGTGCCCGATGTCCTATCTTTCTTCACCGCTCCCTTATCAAACTATCCCGTTACACTGACGGCAGTTCCCAACGGCAGTGCGGACGACCTGGCGCAGATCATGACGGACCGCGTGATTGCCGCGTATGCGGCGCTGACTCCTTCACCGGGCGTAACCGATGCTGCTTTTGTCCAGTTCAGGCCGATGAATCAGATCGATACTGCGCTTACTCGATGGGATTTGAGCCAGCCCACCCTGGTGATGCGGCCTTGGATCTACACACTGGACCCTATTGGCAGCGTGCGCGCCTTGAACAATCCTGCCGTACTTGCCAGCGTGGTCAAAGAGATCACAATTCCGGCCATGAGTCTCGGCTTTCAACGAGTGTACCTGACGGCAAGCCTGCCCCCGGCCAGAGTGGGAATCGGGGCGGTTGGTGCGCGCCTGCAAATGCCGCCCAATCCGCCGGTACGCTTTTTCAGCATTAGCGAGGCCGCAACAATCACTCCGCCGGACGATTTGGCGATCTTTCCCTCAGCAGCAGGTCTCCCAACGACGGGTTATATCGATCTGATGCTGGGGGCAACTGAGCCGCTCCAGTACACGGTGACATGCTTTGGAGTGATCGCCGCGGGGGAGTTTGTCCAGGAATATGACTCCGCTGCGCAGCCCCACACCGAAAACTGGGTGCAACTGGAAGCAGGCGATTTCCCGCTGACCTTTGCATATGTGAGCGCGACCGCGACACTGCTGAACCTGGCAACGATCAACGGTGTACTCAGTTATGAGGTAGGCACGCACCAGGTGCAGCAGTCCTTCAGCCTCGTTGCCGGCGACAGCAGCGGAGCCGAAGTCACGGTAGCGGCTCCCTCGATCGCTACCGATGTTTCTATCGCATTGCGGGCTGTGCCACTCGACGGCAGCAGCGTTGTGTCGCTTCCCGCAACCGGTCCCGGGCGAATCCAACTGGATGTGATTTCATTTCCCGGTTTTGGGCCCCACACGGTAAGCGTGCAATGTCAGTTTAATGCAGGCGCAGCGCCGTTGTTCATCGAGTTTGTCCCTGAGTTGCAGGCGTCGAATGCACAGGCGACTCCGGGGAAGGTGGCGTTAACCGCGGATCAGCCTGCCACTACCTGGGGTTATGTTGCTACCTCTCCATTCCACCCAGGTTATTGTTTCCGAGTGGCTGCGGCTCCAGGTAGTGCCGGGTCCCCGTGGTCGGCTCCGTGTTTGCCAGACGCTGTCCTGATGCTCAACGCAGACGGCACGGTTGCTCCTGAACCCACGAGTTCCCCATTGAACGCTACCTCAGCGGGAGGTCCGCCCTCTGGCGCGACTGCCCAAAGTCAAGTTCCAAGTCTCACCCTATAGAGAAATGAGGAGAATGCCATGCTGAAATTAATGCCCACCCAACTGATCGCTGGCCTCACGGTATACGGAGACGATAGCGACCCCACAGTTTTTTATGTGATGCCCAACGAACCAAGCTTTCGTCCGGACCCCGCCAACCCGAACAACTATATTCTCAAGTTCATCAAGTACGTGATGCCGGTAGACAGGCCGGATGGCAGCGTGGGCGGTGGGTTCTTAATCTTCGACTCGGTGTTTGTGATCCCGGAAGCGCAGCTGAATACAATTCAGACAAAACTCAATCAACAAATAAATGCCGGAGGCAAAAATTCCGCCACCGCAAAGATTGGCCTGCCCCCCTTTATCCCCACCGCGACGTCGAGCACCGTAGGAGTTTCGCCGACCGCTACGGTAACGCTTCTCGATAGCGGGAGTGGCTCGAGCGCCGGAGGTACCTTGGTCCAAAAAATTGAAAGCCCTGGCAAACCCTCACTTTCCGGCTCAATGGTCTGTTCGTTCACGGCGGAGCTTTCTCCCGAGGGCGCAGCAGTGGTGGAGGGGGCGCTTGCGCCTCCGGCAGGCGCGAGTTCTCAGCAGGCGACGGGCGGTATTGTCCAAATTGCTTACAACCTTAGCTTTATGGCTGTTCTGCCAAACATCACGGGCCGTGTTTGGTTTAACGCGGACAAGTTTGCCAGCTACTACCAGACTATCCAGAAGAGCGGCGGCAGCTGGGACAGCGGGAACAACACAGAAAACGAGACCATGCGGGAGGCCTTCATAAGTTCAGATTCGGGAGGTGTCACGTTCGACTTCTCAGGATTAGACCCCAACGACCCGAGTTCGAGTACTCTTCAAACCAGCCTGACGAATTGGGGTTGGCAACAGCTGAATGTTGCCGTGCAGAACGTCCTCGGCGCCAGCGGCAGTTCCTCGCAGAGCGGGTCATCCACGGATGGTTCTTCTGGTAATGGAACACAGGGAACGTCTTCCAGCGGATCTTCTGGCAGTGGCTCCTCCGGCAGCAGCTCTTCTTCCGGCGGAGTGACGGGGCAAAACACTGGCGGCGATCTGGGGAGCGATCGCGGCGACGATGGCATGGACAATGTGACGCGCAATGAGTCCAGTTTTTCGATGTTCAGCTTCGACGAATCGTTCAACGAGAAACAGAGTATTCTCATGAACACAACTCAGCAAGGCACGCTGCCCAATATTCCCAATTTCAGTGCGTATGCAGTCACTATCAATGCCAACGATCCATTTTTCGCGCAGGTTCACGCCAGCGTTAATGTCGATGCCGACTTCGCCAAGTTCTCGATTCAAAGTGTGGACGTAAACTTGACTTACGATGAGGGCACTGCACAGAATCCGCCAATCCCGGCTACTGTGGGCGGACACCACTTCACTACTCCGGACGATGTCTTCAAGTTCGATTCCGATACGGTGAATGGAAACATGAGCTACAAGTATTCCTACAACGTCAATTACATGGACCAGAGCGCGCCCTATAAAGTGGCGCAGCAGAGCACGACCAGCCCCGTATTGACCCTCGATGTCGGTTCCATGGGGATTTTGTACGTTGACATTACGGTGACCAATGTTGACTTCACCAAGACCCCGACAGTGCTGGTGGCGATACAGTACCCCGACCCCGACGCGACCGGCGCCGCCATCAATCGCCAGTTCTCTTTCAATTCCACGACAACCAACGCCTCACTGTTGGTGGTCATCATGAAACCGTTCAACAAACAGTACACCTATCAGGTGACCTATGTGATGGCGGACGGCACACAACTGGTGCGGCCCTCGCAGTCTGACAGTACGCAGGAGTTGTTCATCAAGAGCCCGTTCAGCCAGCAAACGGTGAGCTTTATCGCGGAAGGCGACTTCACGAACGAAATCAACAACATCTTCCTGAAGATGACGTACGTCGATACCGCTAACAACTACCAGCAAACCACCGATTACACCTTTACCAGCGCGAACCGCAGCCACGACTGGTCCTTTCCAATCATTGCCGGTGGCCAGGGCGTGATCCACTTTTCCGGCGTCGTCTCGAACAACAACAACACTACGGAGAACATTCCCGATACCACCTCGACCAGCAATCTGATCACGTTTGGCCCGCCAAACCAGGCCATCATCACGGTGACGGCGGACGCTTCGCTGTTGGATTTCACCAAGGTGCAACTGGTCCAGGTGAACTTCTCTTACTCCGATCCGGCCAACAACATAGCGCTCAACCAGGAAGTAGTGCTGAAATCGACCGGCTCTACTCCGCCGTCATGGACTTTTTACGTTAAAGACCCGACGAAAACTGCCTACACTTACCAGGCGACGTATTACATGGTCGGCAATCCGCCGACGCAAGTGCAACAGCCGCCTGCAACCAGCAGCGCCACTGACCTTATTCTCACCATGCCGGTTGCGGCTGCGGCATGATGTCGGCTTGAACAATTGCGCTAGGAAGGTGGCACGATGCTCTTCTTGAATCCGCCGTATTTCGTGATCAATGGCGTCTCCGTTTTCCCGGACGACACGGATCCTCTGCAGTTCTACTATCTGCCGATGATGCCGCATTTCACCATGGTGGCAGGGCCCAGCGGGCCCTCGCTGCCACAACTGCAGCTCATTGAATACACAGGTTCGGCAGGTACCGGTGGCTTCATCAATTTCGATGTCAACCTGGGGATTGGCGATGATGTTCTCAGCGCGGTGGCGCAGCAGGTCCAGCAACAATTGAACCTGAATGGCCAGGTGCGGCTCTCACCGGTAACGTTTGTGGATGGGAGCGTGAATCTGGTGATTCTCGGAGCGCAAAGCATCACTCCCCCGCCTCCCACCACGGGGTCGGCATCCAGTGCCTCATCCACACCAGTCAACACGGGGCCTGCGGTTACAACCACCACTGCAGCGACTCCCGCTCAACCTCAATTCGTAATCAAAATCCAGAACGCAACTAAGCCAGCTCTCTACGGTGACAATCAGGCCACGTTCTCGGTTCAGCTCGATCAGAACGGTGCCACGATCCTACAACAGGCTATGAGCGGCCAGATGGCGCCGATTGCCGTAATCTATGCTCTCGACTTTCTCGGACTGCGGCCTGCGTTCAATGTTCGCATCACTGCCGACTGGAATCGCGTGCAGACTTACCTCAACTCGGAGTACAGCGGAGGATTTCTATTTTTCTCAACGGATATTCAGAAAACCGTCGAAAAACTAATTGAGAGCCAGATCATCACCATCGATGTATCGACCTACACTACGGAGAGCGACTTGGGTACGGCCGCCGGCTCGGACCGCGACAAAGCGGTCGCCGAATGTTACGAACTCATCACGACAAATTTCTTTCAATCCAGCCTGCCGCCGCCCGACCCGAACAAACCCGACGCTTGGGATAAGGGCTTGCAGACCTTCCAGGCTGTCAGCGACATCGCCCTGACCGGCGGAGCTGCCAGTGTGGCTTGCTTTTCCTACAAAAACACTGATCTCACGCGAACCGATCAGAAGTCCCTGAACTTCGATGTCAGCGAACGCACCACGGTGCAGCGAACGATTTATCCGCAGGGCCATCTGTCAGGGCTGCTTAGCGTGCTCACCCAGAGCGGCATTACTCTCGATCAGTTCATAGTCAAAGTCGACCTCGACAACCCGTTTTTTCAGCGGCGTCAGGTGACGGTTACGACCCATGCCGACTTTCAGGGAGACTCCATCGCGTCGATCAATGTGAACATGACTTACAACAACATTGTGCAAGCGGTAACCCTCACTGCGGCTGCTCCGCAGGCTAGTGCGGGCTGGACCAGCCTGTTGGTCAACGGCCAGATGTCGATGCCGGTCTCCTATACCTACACCGTGAACTTTGCCAGCGTTGATACGACGCAGCGCCCAGGCCAGTTGACGAGCCCCACGCTTTCCGCCAACGGCAACATCGACATTGAGCCGCGGGGCCAGGTCTACGATGTAACGGTCGTACCGGTACGGGCCTATGGTCTGCCTTGGGATCGCTATCCGAGCGTCGAGGTAGAGTGCCAATATGTCGATGCCGCCAACAGTATTAATGAACAGCCGAGCGCGGTATTGAACAGCCAGAATCAGGAAATCGACTGGTCGCTCTTCCTTGTCAATCCGGCGTTGCGCACCTTCCTCTATCGGCTCACGTTTACGCTGGCTACCGGTGGCACGAGCACGACATCGTGGATCACTACGAGCGACGCCAACATTAACATCACGGATCCTTTCCCCACGAAAATTGACTTGACCGTGCTCGCCGCGCTCGATTGGACGGTCTTTTCGCAGGCACTTGTGTTTGTCGCCTACCCCAGCAAGCAAAATCCAACCACGCAGCAAACCTTCACCCTCACACAGAGCGCTCCTTCGGCCCCTGTATTCGAAGCCGAGCGGCAAGATGCATCGCAGATTTTCATCTACTACGAAGCACGCCTGATCCAGTTGAATGGGCAGGTTTGGACCGTTCCGGGGTCCGTTACTTCAGACAGCTACCTTATTCTGCAGAACGGCATGAAAGGTCACCAGATCATCGCGGTGCAGTCGGAGGCGATCGACTTCTCCACTAAGAATGTCACTGAGATCGACGTGCAACTCCGCTATGTCGATCCCGCTAATTCCATCAATAGCACTCAGTCTTTCGTGCTCAACAGCAAAGGCGACACGCGTACTTTTGCCTATGACTTCCTGAATGAACAGATCACCGCGCAATATAGCGCCAACATTGTACTTGGCAACGGACAGACGAAAAGCATCGCTTGGACAGCGGTAAGCGGCAACGTTGTCGTCATTCCACTTAGCCAACTCGACTGACACTGCCACTGTCCTCAGTCGTCTGGCCTTGGAGGCACCTATGCTACTTTTTTCGAGCAATTCGTTTACCGTAAATGGCATCACCGTGTTCCCTGACCACGCCGACCCCAATCAGTTCTGGTACTTGCCCGGTCCGGTGGGCCTGGAGACGATGGCGGGCAGCACCGAACCCCAATTTTTGCTCATTATGTATGCGCCGGATGTGGCTTCGGCTGGAATTCAGGGCGTCGGATTTCTGAACGTCACTCTATGCCTGACGCTTAGCCCCGATAACCAGGAAGCTATTGTGGGACAGATCCGTAGCCAGTTCCCCAATGTGGCTAACCCCCTGCTGTCTCCCGTAAGTTTCGACCAAGGAACTGTGCAGATAGTCGCCCTCAACTTGCAAGGCAGCGGAGGCACGACCGCAGCCGGCGGAGGAGCAGGCCAAGCCGTGGGAGGCATTCTCGGCGCCTCCAACCCAGATTTATTCGGCAACAATGACGCACTGTTTGCGATGACGCTCAGTGAAGAAGGAGCCACCATTCTCGAGCAAGCTTTTCAGGATGGCATGACCCCGGTGGGAGCCATTTACAACATGCAGTTTACCGGCGTGCAGCCAGCGCTGGACGTGAAAATCACTGCCGATCTTAAGCGCGTCTACCAGTCGTTCAGTGTCGACCTGACCGTGCAGTATTACGTGCAGGCTGGCATCGACGCCACTTTTGAGAAGCTGCGTCAGGATGGGTCTATAGTCATCGACGTTGTGAATCTGACCACCGACGCCGCCGGCGCAGACCGCGAAAACTGGGCGCTGAACCTGTTCAAGGACCAAATCATGGCGCAATGGTTTCAGCCCAGTTTGTCTCCTACCACCGAGCAAGCCGCGGACGCCCAGTCCCTCAATCTGTCGTCGACAGGCGCGGGCGCGACGACAAAACCTACCGCTCCAACCACCCCGCCGACGCAGCCGGCCAAAACTGCGCCGGCCATGGGCTCCGGAGGAAGCCCAAGCGGTGGTACGACTCCAACCCAAGGTGCATCTCAACCGGCGGCCGGCATGTCTTCCGCAGGGGCATCGGGTGGTGCATCGGTTGCATCTGGCGTCGCTGCAGTCGCTTCCGGCGTTTCTACCGTTGCTTCCGGTGTCGCGGCACTCGCTTCCGGCGGCGCTACTACGCCGAAACCTGCTGCGTCGCCGTCGACTCCACCCACATCGACGACTAGCACTCCCAGCACAACGCCGGCGGGTGGAAGTGGAACTCCATTCAAGGCCCTGCCCGGGACCGCTGCGGCCGCTTCACAAGCAGCGTCGCCCTTCGGAGCATCGCTAAAGCTCAAGTTCGTTTCTCAGGACGAACTGAAAACCGTCGAGTACGAGTTCAACCAGATGAGTGCGGTGCAACGTACTTACTCACCCCAAGGTTATTTTGGGCTTTTGTTGCAGGGAATCGATCAAAGCAAGCATTTTCTTAAAGTCGACGGCACGGATCCCTTTTTCAATCAATTTGCAGTTACGATTAATCCACCACGGGACTTCACTGGCATCGGTCTATTAGTCGCACATGTCGCTCTCGATTATGGCGATCCTTCGAACGCGGCTGGGGTGAAGCACGGCGAGTTCTCCTTTGATCCGACTACCAAAACCGCCCAAACCTGGGATGTTTTCGAAGGGCTCATTCAGACCACGCAGTTCAATTACACCGCGGACTATAAATTCGATCCGGAGTCTGGCTGGGTTGGCGAAATGACAGACTACCCACTCCCCACCGTGACGACCGAGAATCGTGTCCTGAATCTCGATCCCTATGACTTTCTCGGATTTCTTCAAGTCTCCGTTTCTGCCGATCGCATCAATGCAACCCTCGTGGATCGCATCGAGGTCCCATTGCAATACCAGGCGGCCAGCGGTTGGCAAACTTCGACGATTATCATCGTGCGTCCCGGCAATGCGCCGCAATTCTGGAAACTGCGGCTCGCCGACAAGGATGCGCGCACGTACACCTACTCAACCAATTGTTATTTGAAGAGCGGCACGCTGATCAGCACGCCGCAAGCAACCTCGACCGCTAGCGCGATCATCGTTAGCGATCCATTTGTAGGAGCGATCAATCTCACATTGCAGCCCGCATTTGACCCGACTGCTTATTCGGTAGCCATCGTTGAACTGTCGTATCAGGACACTGCGAACAACTATTCGTTCCAGACAACTGTGCAGATTCCGTCCGGAACCACGACTCCTCCCACGCTGAGTATTGCCCTGATCAACCCCACGCTCAACAGCTACCAATATCGATTAACGTTCGTCACCACCGCGAATCAGCAACAACAGGGCAGCTACATCACCGCAACCGATCCGCTGCTGGTAGTGACTCCGGGCAGTTGATGGCAACTCTCTTTGGCAGCGCATGAGTACAGCAGACACCGCAGGTGCAAATACCGTAAACGCCGTTACGGCTGTGGGACGGGCTATCACGACTTTCAGTGGCAGCACGGCGGGCGAGCGACTTGAGCCGTCCCTTGCTCTATGTTGCGAGACATTCGCGCGGTCGATATGGCCAGATGTCGCATGGCGGTTCAGCGGATTGACGACGGATGGAAGTCCGCTGGAGTTCACCTTCTCCAGCGCAGACAATTTGCTGCGATATACCGTCGACGTCGCCGGACCAGAGACCCAGAATCACAAACGAATGGCTGCGGCGTGCGAACTTGCCGCGCGTTTGGGTCATCCCCTTGCCGAAGCAGAAGAGATGCAACGTTGGACGCTCATGCAGAAGGATCATGTTTTGTCGTGGGGAGCGCGACTGGGTTTGAGGGAAGTCAGAAATCAGGAAAGCATCAAGATTTATCTTGAAGTCCCACCCGGAGCTCAACACACTGTCCGATCTTTGATCGACCTTCCCCTGCGCGACTCCATCGCGGTGATGATCGGCTACGAGCCGCAAAGCGGAGCCACGGAGTACTATTTTCGCCAGCAGCAGCTCTCACGGCCGCAACTAGACTGCTTGCTCAGCACGCTCGCTGATGACGAACAGCGCGCTACCATGCTGGCTGGAATCGAACATGTGTGCGGCATGCCCCTCGCCGCAGCCCTGCAGTGGACCTGTCTCGGCTACAGCATCGCGATTGCAGCGCACAGACCGTCGGTTAGAAGGTTGGCTCTGTTTGTAAGGAGCAGCGCGGTTGGTGGCGCTGTTCGCGTGCGCCAGCGCATGCTGAATTGCATGCAATCGACGAAGCGATGCTCCCCTTACTGCAAACTGCTTGCGGATCTCTCCGAGGCTGAGCTCCCACATCACGGCGTGGTGTCAGTATCCATTGTCTATCCCGCCCAGGCCGAGATGCGGGTCGGTTTGAGTGGCGTCGCACTGTCGCGTCTGCTACGACCCCGACCATCGACAGCGATGGAAACTTGCCGTCCGTCCTGAGTGCGTATGCAATGTCAAAGATGCCGGTCACTGCCGAGCGTGCCGCACGACTTGCCAGTCAATTCCTCGAGCAAGCGCAGGATTCCGATGGAGCGTGGCGCGACTTTCAACTCCTCCCCGGGCGCGCGGAGTCGTGGACCACAGCCTATGTCGCCGCGCGCGTATTGCAAGCACAACGCTGCTGGCCATACTTTCTGATGGACCATTGTCTGCGCCGCGCGGCTCGCTTTCTGTCCGCATCGCGTCAGCCCGGAGGCTGGTCTTACAACCAACGCTGCGATCCCGACTCCGATACGACCGCGCAGGTCATTCTATATTTGTCTCGCGCGGGCGAGCCGGTGACAGTGGGCGATTATGCTGCCCTGGCAAAGTTTCAGCTTGCCGATGGTCACTTTGCCACCTACAAGAATTGCGGTGCGCGCCCGGGCTGGTCGCGAGGGCATGCCGATGTGACCACTGTGGGAATGCAGGCTATGAGCCAGATTCTTGATCCGCGACATGATATCCTACGCCGCGCGGAGAGGAGTCTGCGAGAGCATATTAACGGACGGCACGCTGCCGAAAGCTATTGGTGGGTATCCCGCAACTATCTGGCGCGCGAGTTCCTGATGCTTGCCCGCAGCTACCGTGGGGCTCCCCAACTATTCTTTGGTTCTAGCGATGCTGTGGGAGACGGCAGCTGTTTCGATCGCGGTCTCGCGCTGGAATTGGCTGCACTAATCGGAGACGACAAAACGGTGCTGGTCGCTGCGCTGGAAGAGCTCTTGCGGCTTCAACTCGCCGACGGCAGCTGGCCGGTCCAGCCGATTTTGCGCGTGACCGATCCGCGAGCCTGCAGTTTCGACGATCCACTTTTTCACCAGAGCGCGCTCGCTGCCGATGATCGAAGAACGTTCACAACTGCGACCATTCTCGGCGC
Source organism: uncultured Acidobacteriaceae bacterium (assembly GCA_963696275.1). Taxonomy (GTDB): domain Bacteria; phylum Acidobacteriota; class Terriglobia; order Terriglobales; family Acidobacteriaceae; genus Acidiflorens. The sequence goes on from CAVOJQ010000007.1 coordinate 346,416, forward strand.
TATTTCAACTGCATGCGCCCGATGGCCGGGTACGACTACCCGCGAAATTCCTGCCTAATCAGAGGCCAATCGCCTAATATTTCCACCCTCCCTTCTACTAGGGCTGAATTGCTCTTGAGCGACATAATCCTTCATGCCTACAGAAATACGCCACGACCAAAGAACGCAAACTTGCAAAGCTCTGGAAGCGTAAAAGCGTAAACGATCTAAGTCGGTTGAACCACCGCTGGAGATTTCAAAGTATCGGGCTGCCGCGACAGTCGCGCCCACGAATTGGTATCATCGGTGAGTTGCATACTACAGAGTTCGGTCGCGTGAGGAGTTGAGACTGAATGAATGCAGCCAAGGGAATGTTCGCACGCGCAGTAACTGTTAACGGCGGCTTCTATATCGGTTTGGTTGTGCTTGCGATAGTGCTTGGGATATTGACGTATTACATCGATTCCAGGCCCTATGTAGTTCCTCCCGCTGGTGACGAGGCGGCGCTGAGCAAAGCCTTGGACACCTACGCGGCCGCGGGCAACTTGCTCACTACTCTCGCCACCGGGCTGCTGGCGGGTATGGGGTGGTTTTTTACCAACAGACACAAACAACGCTATCCTGCGCGAGATGTTTGGCCCGCCATTGCAGGGGCCCTGTGTGCGTGTCTGTCCATATACTTCGGATATATATCCTCGCAGAACGTACAATGGTTGATAGAGAACTCTATTGGGACCCTCGATTTGCCCAAGATTCAGTGGCCCAGGAACCTGCAATTTTACACACTTCTGTTAAGTGTTTTCTCCTTCGCGGACTTTGTAAGGCGAGATTGGAATAAGGTGGATAAGTATGAAGGCTCGACGAATGTTCCCACCTCCTGAAGTTTTATTGGGTTGCCTCCTCCTGTTCCCCGCGCCTTTGTCGTCGCAGAGACCAACGACACCAGGGAGGTTATCTGTGACGTCAACTCAAGATGCCAAAATAACGATTGATGATGAAGACATGGGCCGGATGACACCTTTCACTTTCGTTGTCTCTCCCGGCGATCACTACGTATCGTTGCCAAGTTTGCCTAAGTGTATGCAGCCTAAGAAGGTGGCAGTTTCTTCTGGTTCCACAAACTCAGCCAATTGCGATGCGGCCACCGGCTGGTCCAGGTAATGGAAGTTAATCTGTCATAGGTTGGCCCGCGTGTCATGGTTCAGCGCACTCCGGCATCAGCGTGCATGAAAGTTTGCTTGCATGTTCCAGCAAAGCGGCCTATCTTATGCGCATACCATCGGTAGTGGGCCCCCTGTCTCAGACCGCCAAAGAATCCAAAGAATGTGGAGGAGGTATCTCATGCCGCTCACAACTTCTGTCGACGACTTGTATACTGCTGCTTCTCAGCAAGTGGCGACCGCCGCCGAAGACCCAACTTCGCAGGTAATTTACACCGGCCGCTACATCGCGATCTTCAAACAAGATGCAACCGATGCGGCGATCAGCGAGTTCAAGGATACGCACAGCCTCAACGTTGCCAGTGCTTCTTCCTTTGAAGGACAGGCAGTTTCGTTCGAGGATCTGGGCGCCGCCGAGGTCCTGGTATTTCCAAGTGTCGGAGCCGCGCTCGTATCGAGCGAAGCGTACGCAGCCATCAGTTCGGGGAGTGGCCCAGCGATCGCGGAGGTCGGCATCGCATCGGTGCCGCCGCCGGCGCCTGCTCCCGATCCCAACAGCCCCATTGCTTCCTACGAGGCAGAGTTTTTCGTTTTCGCGATCGATGGCGGGAGCGACGCTTCCAGTAGCGCCACCGATGCGGGAACCACTGCGACGGCGACAGCTGCGGCGCCAACTTACGGGCTTGATCTCACGGGCGTGACCCAATGCGGATGGATGGGGAACAACATCAAGGTCTGCATTCTCGATACCGGCTTCGATTTGAATCATCCTGATTTCGCCGGCCGCACAATTGTGAGTCACTCCTTTGTTGGCCAGGCGGTGCAGGACGGCAATTCACACGGTACGCACACAGCGGGAACCGCGTGTGGTCCTCTGGATCCGGGCGCGGGGATATCGCGTTATGGCATTGCTTACGCGGCCCAGATGTACATCGGCAAGGTCCTCACCGACGCCGGAACGGGCACGACAAGCTCCATCCTGGCGGGTATCAACTGGGCACTCGCAAATAACTGTGAAGTAGTGTCGATGTCGCTCCGGACCGTGGCTCCAGTCCAAACTTCCTATACTCAGGCCGGCACAAAGGCTCTGGCGCAGGGCACGATTTTGATTGCTGCGGCTGGCAACGACAGCCAACGTCCGGGCACTATCGCTCCCACCGGGGCGCCGGCAAATTCTCCGACATTCATGTCCGTCGCCGCGCTCGATCAGAACCTTGACATCGCGCCATTTTCAAATGGAGGCAAGGTCGACATCGCGGGTCCAGGAGTTGGCATCTTCTCCTCCGTTCCTTCGCCCGCTCTACATGGAACGAAGAGCGGAACTAGCATGGCCACGCCACACGTCGCGGGCATAGCGGCGTTGTGGGCGGAGAGCGACCCGGCCAACCGTGGCCAGGCGCTGTGGAACGCGCTTACAGGAGCCGCCAAACCAGTAACCCTTCAAAGCAGCGACGTCGGTGCGGGCATGGTACAGGCTCCGACGTCTCCAGCGGTCTCGCGGTGATGGAGGCGCCTGACAAGGCAATCCAAACCTGGATTGTCACCGCTGATTCGAGCGTAGGCATCGATACGCTTGCCAAGAAGCTCGGTGAAATGGGTCTGACGATTGTTCAGGTGCTGGATGTGGTCGGTGCTGTTGAAGTACGAGGGAGCGAGTCTCTCGCACGTGAGGCAGGCAGGCTGCCGGGTGTGGCCAATGTTGAAAAAGACCTCATTGTCGACGTTGGCCCCCCGGACGCACAAACCTCCTGAGTACCTGGCGGAACAACAGACTTACACGTATTCGAGATGAAGTTGTTATCGATGCAGCGACCCGAGACCTCGCCAGTGGAACCCTAATGTAGGCGATAAGCTTGTCCCTGCCGCTGGATGCCGCGCAGTCAAACTCTCGGACCGCGCCTGCATTGAACGCATGGGCGGAAAGAAAGTGGGGTTGACTCGGTTGACTGTAAGTTTTGCCAGTAGCGCCCGCGCTCGCCACGTGCGAGAAAAAGAGCGAGGATTGGGGTCTCCGCGCGACGGATTCTATAGGATGGACAGCCTGCGTAATCGACGGGGGTTTAGTTGTACGAGTTTTTGGCGGTCTGCATTTTCGGTGATTTCGCTGTAGCTCCAGGTTCCCGAAGGCGCTGAGCATTTTAAGATCAGCTCACATACCGACCGCTTCAGGAAAAGCGGTCGGCGGAAACTAGAACACTATGCTTCGAGTGCAGAAAGCAGTTGCCCTATTGATGAGTTTCCTTCTTGTCCTGATGACGTTTCCTATCGGGGCAAACGCGCAGAATGCGTCGCCGTCGGGAACGCAGAACACGCCCGCTTCGGGTCCCCGAGAGGACAGGCTTCTTACTGCCGAGGAACTCGACGCGACCGTTGCTCCGATCGCCCTTTATCCAGACGCTTTGGTCGCGCAGATTCTTGGGGCTGCAACTTTTCCCTACGAAATAGTCGACGCCACGCTGTGGCTTAAGGACAACTCTCAGCTTAAGGGCGAGGCGCTGGCCAAGGCGGTCGATCAACAAGCATGGGACCTGGCGGTGAAAGCGCTGACCCAGTTTCCTTCCGTGCTCGACAATCTGGCCAAGAACCTCGCTTGGACCTCCGCACTAGGAGAAGCTTCAGCGACACAGCAGTCGGACGTTATGGCTGCCGTCCAGAGAATGCGCGCTAAAGCACTGGCCGCGGGTAACCTGAAATCAACCCCAGAGCTTAAAGTCGTCCAGGAGAGCCCGCAGACCATCGTCATACAGCCGGCGAATCCACAGATTGTGTACGTGCCGGTTTACAACCCAACTGTAATTTACGGCGCTCCGGTTGTAGTACCCGCATATAGTTCGGCGGACGTAGCGGCTGCGGCAATCATTTCTTTCGGTGTCGGGATCGCGGTCGGAGCCATGATATCTGGCGGTTGCTGCGGGTGGGGCTGGAGCTATTGGGGCACCAACTGGCACGGCAATACCATAATCTACAATCGCAACATTTACGTTGGGAACAGCTACTGGCGCGGCGGCTATTACGGTGGGGGCTATCGTCCCGGATACCCAGGGTATCGTCCCGGCTATCCGGGCTATGGTCCAGGTTATCCCGGGTACGGTCGTCCTCCCGGCTATCGTCCTCCCGCTACAACGCTTCCAAGTCCGGGCAATCGCCCGGGCTATCGTCCTCCGGCCACAACACTTCCCGCAAACGGAGGCACTCGTCCGAATGCCCCCGGTGGCACTCCGGGTACGAGGCCGGGCGGGGACAGACCGACTACTCTTCCGGCCACTCCTGGGAGTCGTCCGAATGCAAACCCGAGTACACGACCCAGCACCAACGAAGCCCGCGGTTATCAGCGTCCACAGAGCCCTAACACCGGCGCCGGGCAAGCCGATCGTCCGAATGCGTTTTCCGGATCCGGAGGAGGGCGCGCGCAGAGTGCTCGGGGGAATCAAAGTGTGGCAGCCAAGGGCGGCAGAGGAGGCCGCTAGTGGTGAGAACTACTAATGAAGGAGTGGTACTACGCATCTCAGATTTGCACTAATCAGGCGTGCCCTAATGAAGATGAATTCGCGCAATCTGCTGTTCGTGACACTGATCGCCATCACCGCTCTCTCGGCGGGCTGTAACCAATCGCAGCCAGCCCCCAGTGGACCGCAAACGTTCGCGTCCCCGGAAGCCGCGGGCCAAGCGATTTACGCCGCCGCAAAAGGAGGAGACAGCAATGTGGTGCTGGCGATTTTCGGCCCCGAGGCCAAGGAACTGGTTCTTTCAGGCGATCCGGTTCAGGACAAAGCCGCGCTGGATTTGTTCGCAGGCCGCTATGACGAGATGCACCGCTGGGGCAAGTTGGTAAACGGCGGAATGGTCCTTGATGTTGGCGCAGAGAACTATCCCTTCCCGTTTGCCTTGCTGAAAAACTCCTCCGGGCAGTGGTATTTCGACACGGGCTCCGCAAAGCAAGAGATATTGGCTCGCCGGATCGGTGGGAACGAACTGTCAACGGTGGACACTCTGAACGCCATCGCGGAAGCCCAGGCTGAATACTTCAGGCAGACTCACGACGATAGTCATGTGCGGCAATATGCCCAGAAGTTCGTCAGCGACGACGGCAAGCAGAACGGTTTGTACTGGAAGCCCGCCGATGAGAATCAACCGGAGAGTCCTCTTGGACCACTTGCTGCTTACGCGAGCGCCGAGGGCTATACCGGCAGTACGCAGGCGCCCCAACCCTTCCACGGCTACTTTTACCGGATCTTGACAAAACAAGGTGAACGGGCCCACGGCGGAGCAAAAGAATACGTCGTCAACGGAGCCATGACGGGTGGCTTCGCCATATTGGCGTATCCCGCAGAGTATGGCAATTCCGGCGTGATGTCGTTTTGCATCAATCAAGATGGCGTTGTATTCGAAAAGAATCTCGGGGAAAACACCGCGGACGTAGCCAAGGCCATCACAACATTCAATCCTGGCGACGGCTGGAAGCCCGTGGAGTAGCTGAGACGGCGATTCGCCCTCGAAGAGTCTTATTAACGGCTCCCGCTCGCGGATACCATGTCCCTCGGCCAGTCACGCGCCTGCCCAGCTTGTAGCGTGTTAGTAGTCGGCTTGTGGCTGGGATAGAATGCGGTGCTCAAGGAGAATCGCCATGAACATGCAACTGTCCCGTATTGCCTTGTTCGTCTCATTGTTGCTCCTTTCCGTCTCTCGAGTCGCATCCCCCCAGGACAAGACATTCCCGGAGTCTTACTCCGGCGTGGCCATCGGTACCGGCGGAAGCGTCGGCGGCAAAACAATCTCGTTTGACTTCCGAATCACGCAGTATACGACCGATGAAGAGGTCCAGAGCTTTGCGCAACTGGTCAAGGATCAGGGCACGGACGCCCTTCGCCGTGCCCTCGAAAAGGAAGATAAGGGCCGCATCAACGCAGTAGGTTCTACCGGCAATCAGATCGCTGTCGCGCGTAAACGTCAGGAGGGATCAGACACGATCATCACCATTGTTACCGCTCGCACTATGCCTTTCGTCGAGCTTTATCGCGGCGGACGCACCAGAGACTACCCTTTCGGCTATCTTCAAGTGAAGCTGGATGCCACGGGCACGGGCACCGGTGAAATCATGGCTGCGGCCAAAATCCGTTTCGACAAGAAAAAGGGACATATCGAAATCGAGAGCTTCGGCAACCAGTACATCAAGGCCACTAACGTCCGCCCGCAATAATCGCTCATTGCCTTAGTATGGTGCGGTTGGACGAATCGGCTAAAAGAGGGAGGAAAGACATGAGTACATCTTTTCCGAATCGGGCAGAGTCCAGGCGGCGATTTTTGCATCTGGGAGTATCGGGGGCGGTTGCTAGCTTGCTGGCGGGAGGCCCGGAATTTGCGTTTCCACCGGAGGTGCGGGCACAGAGTACGCTCACTCCGGATGCAGCGTTGGCTGAGTTGATGGCGGGCAACAAACGATTCATTACAGGTCGTATGACTTCTAATGAGCACGATCTTGCGATTCTCAAGGAAAAGACGATTGACAAGCAGGAACCATTTGCCGCCTTGCTGTCGTGTGCAGATTCTCGGGTACCCGTCGAACTAATCTTCGATCAGACCATCGGCCATCTTTTTGTTACGCGGGTGGCGGGAAATGTGGTTACTCCGGAAATTATGGCCAGTCTTGAATACGGCGCAGCGGTATTGGGCACGGAAGTGATTCTGGTAATGGGTCACGCTAATTGTGGGGCGGTCAAGGCGACGATCCAAGGCAAGGAAGTTCCCGGACAAATCAGCGCTCTTTTCCCGCACATCCAACCTGCTGTCGATCAGGCGGGCCCCAATCTTGAAGCGACTACTAAAGCGAACGCCAAGATCCAGGCGTCCCTGTTGCGGGAGTCCTCGACCGTGATCTCAGGCATGGAGAAGCAAGGCAAGGTGAAGGTCGTTGCGGGTTATTACGATTTTGGGACCGGTGCGGTGACAATTCTCGACTGAACTATGAGCCGGTGCCAACTAGATTAAGCAGACTCGATCGACGTTTCCTGGGAGCATTCGAGTTTCGGAGTTGGGGCACAAACTAGTGTGCAAAATGTCCCGATGCCCGGCGAAACCACTTCTCTACACTCCTCCAGCCACCCCGCGATTCACCAACACCTTGACTTCCACGCGGCGGTTCTCTGCGCATCCCTCAGGTACTTCGTTGGGTGCTGCGGGATCAGCGATGCCCATCGCCCCCGGCGCCACGATGTGTCGCAGGGGAACGCTGCATTTCTGCAATAGATACGCGATGACTGCCTGGGCACGATCCATGCTCAACTTCTCGTTCATGGCCGCATTGCCCGAGGAATCGGCAAAGCCCTTTACCTGGATGATGTCGCCTTTCCTGCCAATCGCGCTTCCCGCCAGCAGTCTCAAAGCGTCTTTACCACTATCTGAAATGGTATAGCTTCCGCTGGCAAAGTTTACGGTTGCAGTGGCGGTGGTGTCATACGCCGAAAGGTCGTTGAAGCGCTGGGTAGTGGCCTGAATCTCCTGCTGATTGGCTTCGATCTGTGCCTGGTTGGCACCGATCTGCGCCTGATTGGACGCGATCTGTTTCTTGTTGGCGGCAATGTCTTGCTGGTTGGTTTGGATACCTTGTTGGTTAGTGGCAATGTTGGCCTTATTGACCGCCTGCTGCCGCCGCGTCGGGGTCAAGCCAGCCTGAATCGTCTCGGCCAGGACTAAGTCGTCCTTCGTGAGTCTGATGGTTTTGGCCACCACCCGCGCGTCGGTGCCGGTGCCTTCGACTTGAATCCGCAGTCCCGGGATCAGAGCGGTGACGGCCTGTTCCGACTTCCTAAGTCCCAACAAGCCCTTGGGCATCGCAATGCTGGTTGTGTCGGTCAAGACCACGACGACGGTTGCCTGATCGCCGATAGGCTTTAAAGTCAGAGTGTCTCCGTCTCGCCCGGTGATCAGTCCGTTGATCTTGATCTTCTCGCCGTTCGACGCGCCATGGGCGAATCCGACACAACAGATGCACACCAAGGCTGTGAGGGCAACGATCCATGTACGATTTTCCTTCATCAGATATGTCCTTTCGCTACTATTCGTATCGCCTTTACGCTCATTGACCGGGGCTCAGTGTAAACGCCGGTTGCAACGACGGGTTACTCCTCGTCGTTCGTCCATTGCCATGTCTTTTCCGGGTTGTAGCGTTCCATGTTCTTAGCGATGTTAAGCGACTAAGACTTGGGGGGTTGCGGCTTCGGGATTCGCAACGTCCAGGAAAAGCCGAACACGATCGTACGTCCCTTCGGACGAGCGAAGGCTCGGTACTCATCGTAGTACTTGAAGAACCCTGTCAGGTCCTTTGCCGGAAGAATGTAATTGGCCTGGAGGCCGATTCCATGAACTGAGTAGTACGGAACTCGGCTCGCCGCGACGGGAGTTCCCGCTATCAAGTAATTGCCACCGTTACTCGAAACCTGCCATTGGTCGTATCCAACCAAGCCGAGTTGAGCAAGTTGGCTGAAATCTTTCTTCACGGGAAGAACTTGGCCAATGCCCCACTCCATGGTGAAGGCCTCGCCAGGCGTTATTTTGCTCAACTCACCCGCGGGTATGCTAACGGTCGTCTTTTGCCCGTGGATTTCCCAGTCGGTGGCCAGGTTTGCACTGGTTCCTTTGTTCTTCGTGAGGTAGAACGTGGTGCCCGATGTAATGTTGTTGCCCCAGTATCCGGAACCCACGTTGTTACTCGCCCCCGCAGTGTACCGGCCAGTTGGGGCCGTAAAAGAGTATCCGACATTGAAGTCGACTCGCTTACCGAAGTGCCAACCCAGGTTGAATGGCTGGACGTACGTGTCGGCAAAACCAGACCCACCTCCGCCGGTGCTGAGGTTGGTCCCGGTTATGTTTGCTACCACCTCGCCGCTGGCGTAGTTTAGGGCAACATAGGGCATGAAATAGCCGCCGAGAAATTTGTGGTTCGGGACGTAATAGAAAATATTTTCGTCCACCCAGAACGAATAGTTCCCGTTGATCCCTGACACGCTGTTGCCGTTGGAGTTATTCAACTGACTGGCGGAGTAATTCAGTGCCAAGTTTGCGTAGGTGACACCGGGATCGGGAATCACCCCGGCATTGAGACCAAATTGTCCCGGTACCCACTGACCCTTTTGTTGTCCCAGTAATGGCATGGCGGATGCCACGACAAGACAGGCAAGAATAGAAATTGCGTTGTGAATCTTCATTTGTCTCCCTTTCTTTCTCCAACGAACGATCCGATTGATGGGTCCTCGGACCAGCAAGTATGGCAGAATAGCCAGGATCACGGCGACGACGACGGCTTCGTTCAGATACACCCAGCGCCGTACGATGAACTGGTAGATTGCGTCCATCACGGTTGCGATGATGAACAACTTTCCCACGGACTTCCCACCGTCCTTTAGCATCGCCAGCCGCTTGCTATTTAGTTCGACTGGATTTATTGGTACAGGACTGTTTATTTCGGAAATGATCCGCAATCGCCGAATCACGATGTTGCATGTCGAGGAACTCGAAGCGCAGATCAAGCTCCGCCAGGATGCCGAGGAGCAATTACGTTCCCTCGTCGAGAGCAGTCCAGCAGCCATCGTCACCATCGACTCGACCGGAAACGTTCTCTTGGCCAATGAAGCTGCTCAACACTTACTCGCTCCCGAGGGGGAACCGTTGCAAGGCCGGGCCATCAACTCTTATCTTCCAGCTTTGCAAACGGTTCTTAAAACCCAACAATCGCGAGTATTTCGGACCACGTTGCAGTGCACGGGGCAAAGGAGCGACGGGGAAGTTTTTCTGGCCGGTGTTTGGTTTTCGACCTACAGCACGATAATGGGTTCGCGACTGGCGGCCATTATTGTGGATCTTTCGGAGGATCTCAGGAATCGCGAGGACCTCAGTCTGGACCATCTATTGAAGAACTCGAGGATTTTGATGAGTGCCATGGCCCATGAGATCCGCAACCTCTGCGGTGCAGTCCTTGTGGTCCACAAGAACCTCTCGCGAGTGAAAAAGCTTGAATCGAACGAGGATTTCAAAGCCTTGGGAAACTTGATCCAAAGTCTGGAACGGGTATCAGCATTGGAACTGGGTTCCGGTTCAGATCAGAATGGCGAGGTGGTCGAACTTCCCTCGGTGCTCGACGAACTGCGAATCCTGATTGAAGCCGATTATCACGAGTCCGATATCGATGTGCATTGGAATGTCCACGAATCGCTGCCGTTGGTCTGGGCTGACCGGTACGGGCTGATTCAGGTTTTCTTAAACCTGGCGAAGAACAGTCGCCGGGCCATGGTTTCTACCGGGACGAAGCAACTTCGAATTGTGGCGCGAGAAGACAATGGAAGCGTCGTGATTCGATTCGAGGACACAGGAGCGGGCATCGCTTCGCCGCAAAATCTCTTTCGTCCGTTTCAGCGTGGTGCCGAGTCGAACGGTCTCGGTCTGTACGTTTCCCGCGCGATTGTGCGCAGTTTCGGTGGAGAGCTAAGTTACGAACCGCGATCGGAAGGCTGCTGCTTCGCTGTGGTATTGCCGTTGCGCGCCACGGTAGAAGAGGTGAACAATGCTTGAGATCATCGAGACCCGCACAATCCGTATTTTGCTGTTGGACGATCACGCGTTGTTTCGCGAGAGTGCAAGCCGGCTCCTCAGTGCTGAACCCGGATTCGAGGTGACAGCTCACTGCGGCACGATTGGAGAGGCGCTGGAAATTCTGCGGCGAAAGGCGCTCGACATCGTTCTTCTTGATTTCGACCTGGGCGAGAGCGATGGCCGGAACTTTCTTCGCCTGGCAACGGAACAAGGCTTCCAGGGAAAAGTCCTCGTGGTGACGGCGGGAGTAGAGCCGGACGTAGCTGCGGAGATGATTCAGCCGGGATTTCTGGGGTTTTTCGAAAACATGACTCTGCCGCATTGCTGGCACAGGCAATTCGTGACGTGATGGCCGGCAAGGTCTGGCTGTATCAGGAGCAACTGCAAACTGCCCTCGACAGCGAACTGGCTTCCACCGAAACGCGAAGCGGCCGATTCACCGAGAGAGAACGGCAAGTGCTTTCACTTGTATTCGAGGGCCTTGCCAACAAAGAAATTGCGGGGCGAATCAAAGTATCGGAAAGTTCCGTCAAAGCCACACTTCAACAGCTTTTCTCGAAGACCGGCGTCCGGACGCGCAGTCAACTGGTTCGTATCGTCTTGGAACAACATCGCGATCAGCTCTAGCACGGCAAGCCGCGAGAGGTCGGACATGGCACACAGGGAACTGCGACGCAGCGTTTTACCATTGGTCCTGCTCGCAACCATTGTCGTCACGGCGAGATACGGGCACAGTTCAGCGCCTCCGCCCAGTCCGTCAAGTGAAGGACAGCAGATCGGAAAGATCGTCAGTGTACGAAAAGTGTTGGAAAACCGCTATTTTGTCAGCCGCTATCCGCAAATCCACTATTACCTGCTTTATTTTGCAGTGCGCACTTCCGACCAGACATATTGCGCTGAGTACGAAACTCCTGTTCTTGACGAGATTGATGACCTGTTTTCTGCGAAGGACAAAGATATAGAGTTTGTACTCAATGGCAAGAATCTTACGCTCAGAACCCCGCACGGCCGCAAAATCAAGGCGCACCTAGTGAAACAGAATCAGTGCTAACCACAAGACAGCATGTTCTTGCATCGCTGGGCAGTTCTGCGCGGAAAGTCTAGCTGGCACACTCACGCCATCCAAATCTGACCTCCAATTAGACGTCCGCCTGGATTGTGCACCCGAAGCGACAGAATTGGGAAAGATCCTGCCAATTCCGGGATGGTCAGCAAGCGGGAAGTAATCGCGCACATCGGGTACGCCAGAGTAACTTCCGAATTGCCCGTCACGCAGACACCGTCGCCGAGTTTGCCCAGCCTTGCCCTTCCGTTCTTGCTTGTTTATGTTAACTGTGGTTAACTAAACAGAATAATCGCAGGTTAATAGATCAACCTAGGGCACATTGCCGCTTTGGCCGAATGGGTGGAGAAATCATGACGCGGGCAACTCACTTCGCTCTCCTTATGTTGGCCGTGGTGGGCCTTCTTCCGGCGGCAGCACTGGCACAAGGCGAAACCACCAGCGCAATCATTGGCGAAGTTAGGGACGCATCTAGCGCAGTTGTGGCGGGCGCCACCGTGTCGATCACAAATCACGAGACGGGTCTCAAGCGTAGCGCCCAGACAGACGGCGCAGGCCGGTTCAACTTTCCGCAGCTGAAGCCGGGTACCTATTGGATCACAGTGGAAGCACGAGGCTTCGATCCGGGCCAAAATGACAACGTCGTTGCGGGACTAGGACAGAAGCAGACCGTGGATTTTACGCTGAAGGTAGCTCGATCCAATGAAGCGGTTGAGGTCAGCAGTGAAGCTCCACTCATCAACCTGGAAAACGCAAACACATCCACGACCCTGAGTGCACCGGCACTGGAGGATCTGCCGAATCCGGGAGGCGACCTAACCTACCCTCTGCAGTTTGCACCTGGAGCCCTGATCAATACGGCCGGCAGCAGCAACGATTTTGTTGGCGGCAGCAACGGGTATGGCAACGTGGAATTCAACGGACTCCCCGCGCTCTCCAATGGCTACATCGTGGACGGGCTAGAAACAAACGACCCGCTCACCAATCTCAACAGCGGCCTTTCCACCAACCTCGTCCTGGGACTGAATTCGATTTCAGAGGTGACCGTAAACACGCTCTCCTATTCCGTGGATCAGGGACGGTACGGAGCGTCCCAGGTCGACTACGTCACCAAGTCTGGCACGAACCAGTTTCACGGGAATCTTTACGAACTATGGAATGGTTCGCTACTGAATGCGGCGGACTACTTCACCAATGCGACGCCGGGGAATCACAAGCCGGGGGCAACTGTAAACCATTTTGGAGGCAGTGTGGGTGGGCCGATCGCGCACGACAGACTGTTCTTCTTCTTTGACAGCGAATGGGTCCGGATCGCACTGCCCATCGTCACGCCCACGATCATTCCCAGTGCGGCATTCCAGCAATACGTCTTGAACCAGCTTTCCATGGGTCAGCCAACCGGTTGCGGATCCAGCGAGGCGAATGAAAATTGTTGGTTCTATCAACAAATGTTCAAGCTCTATGGAAATACCAGCGGCACAGCGACCCAAGTGCTCTGGTGTCCTTTCAACTCGGACGGCACTGCGGCACCGGGCAATCCGCCAAATGGAAACGGTTGTGCCAACCGGCAGAGCATTTCGCACTCCAGCGACGACCACGAGCAGGTGCAGACGGCCCGAATCGACTACAACATCAACCAGAGAGACACGACTTGGTTTCGTTTTCAGGCGGACACCGGCCTGCAAGCCGCATGGACGGACCCCATCAACCCGGTGTTCGACGCGCTTTCACCGCAGCCTCTCTACTCGTTTGCCGCGGGATACACGCACGTCTTCTCGCAGAACCTGGTGAACTACTTCAATCCTGCGTTCTCCTGGTACGAGAGCCTGTTTGGGCCAACCGACCTTCAGAAGACGCTTTCCGCATTCCCCATCGTGTTGCAGGGCAGCGGCGCGAATGCCTTCACGCCCATGGGAGGGCTCGACAACACCTGGATTCAAGGCAGGCGCGCATCCCGCTTTTTCATTAACGACAATCTCGCCTGGAGCCATGGCGCTCACGAACTGCGATTTGGAACCAATACACGTATCTTCCGCCTGAACGACTACGACTTCGGAGAAGGCACGGTTCCCACTGTGACCTACGCCAACCTGCAGCAATTCATCGATGGAGTGGCGAATACCGCGTCGGAGACGTTCCCTTCGAACCCAAATGAGCCATTCAACTTTCTTAATCTCGATGTCTACGCGCAAGACACTTGGAAAGTTACTCGCAAACTGACCTGGACCTTCGGTCTACGTGACACCTTCAACTCCAATCCGCTGAATCCTCATAATCAAGTCGCCCGGCTTCGCGGTGCTTTCAATTCCATCTCTCATGATGTCAGGCAACCGCTGAACCAGGCGATCCAGACCCATCTCGGCCATCTTTTTTCATCTACACCAATAGCGATCCTGCAACCGAGAACCGCAATTGCGTGGCAGTTTGAACCAAAATCCGTGCTCCGCACCGGCTTCGGAATTTTCAGCGATATCCTGCCGGGCACGGTGGCCGACCTGATCGGCGCGAATCCTCCCTACGACAAGACGTTCCAGGGAGGAGTGCTTGGCACTGTGGGCGGGACAGCCGTTGCGCCGGAAGCGCCCAACAGCGCTGTCGGCGCACTCGTTGCCGCGAATCAGACTTTTACTTCGGGATTTCCCCAGGGCCAGCACTCGCTTCCACCGGTTGCGATCACGGCCGTTCCAGATGGCAAACTCCATGCGCCGTACTTCATGGAATGGAGCGTCGGGATGGAACATCAATTCGGAACGACGACCAGTTTGCAAGCGCAGTACGTCGGCACGCGCGCTGTAAACCAGCCGTACTCAACACAAGTGAACGGTTACCAGACCGTATGCCAAGGTTGTTTTGCGCCGTTCCCCTACATGCACCCGACTGACGCACGATTCGGAGCAGTGACGCAGTTTTCCACCGGCGCGAACAGCCACTACAACGGTCTTCAGCTGACCGCGATGAAACGGCTCGGCCATGGCTTGCAAGGACAGGTCAACTACACTTGGAGCCGTTGCATGGATACGGTCTCGAACGGAGGGTTCCTTCCGTTTTCTGCAGGAGGGATTCTCTCGCCTTTGCCGGGAGACCTGGCCCGCGATTATGGGCCTTGTGACTATGACATCCGGCACAATTTAAACGCGCAGTATGTCTATCAGTTGCCGATCAGAGTGCCCAGTCGTGCTCTGGGCTACGCGCTCAACGGCTGGCAGATCTCCGGAACAGCGTTTTGGCACAGCGGAGTTCCGTTCTCGGTGCTGAGCTCGCCCTACTCAGCTGCCAATCCAAGCACTGGGCAGCAAGAGGGAATTGTGCAGGGCAGCGGGCCGCAGTTTGCCAGTGTCGTTCCCGGCGTTCCGCTGTATGAGCATCATCCGATTCCGGGTGTAACGCAAACGGGAACGCTGCAGTGGCTTAATCCGGACGCTTTCGTGTCGGCGGTCGATCCGAGTACGGGGCAGTGCTATGGCGGCGACAGCCCGCAAACTTGCCAATTCGGAAGCCTCGGCCGCAATGCCCTGCGCGGTCCAGATTTCCTGTGGAGTGACTTCTACCTGACAAAATGGTTCCTCTTGACCGAGCATGTGAAACTGCGGTTTGAGAGTCAGTTCTTTAATGTCTTCAACCATCCGAATTTTGCGCTTCCCAGCATGGTGCAGGCCGGTATTCCAGGGAATCTTTCCACACAGAGTGGATTTGGAGCGCTCGCGTCCCCAACTTCTCCGCCGACCGGTTTGCTAGGAGTCGGATTGGGTGGCGATAGCAGTCCACGCATGATCGCCTTTCAGGCGCGGTTGGAGTTCTGATCGTGCGCCGGCGATTCTGGATGGTTGGTCGGCAACCCTAAAGTTATCTCACCTGTCCAATGCCACGAACCATGTAAAGTAAGTCGTGTTTTCTGGGTCTCCTGACAAACGCTCAGCCGATTCCACCCGTTCGGAAGCGATTGTGCGCCGACCTTACGACACAGCGCGATCATCTTCTGTACGCGCACAGAGGGTCACCGCAATCAGCATGGCATGGGTGAGGGCATCATGGGGTAGGACCGTTGCGAGTGGACGAGCATTCCTAACTTTTTCAGTGGTGGGCGGCGTTCGACACACTTGACTTCAATTTCAGTTTTGCAATTTCTCGGCCACGCAGATCGCGCAGGAAAATCATTAATAAGAATGCGTCTTGCCCCGGCCGGACAATGCAATCCGTAGTAAGGGTCGAGTCGATGTGAATTCAGGGGAGTGTGGCAAGGCCAGGCAAGTCTTTCAACGTTACATATATACATTACGTCCGGAGGCGAGCGCTTCACGCCAAAGCAGAATTGAAGTTTGAATTAGCTCCAAAACTTATTCGTGCGCCACATTTAGTACAAGCATGTTTTTTGGAGCGCCCTTTATAACCGCAGGAACACTCCACATAAAACTCATAACAAACTATGTGGTGCGTTTTTTTCGCGTTTGCTCGTTCCTCTTCGCAAATGTCCCGCGAACGGCGCGGCGTGACCAAACCAACTCCGGCCAGTGAATCGGCCAAGAAATGAATTCGCGGTTCCTTTCGCTTGGGAAATTTCCTTTCGTTCATAACCTTCAGAACGAGTCCTGCCAGCGACGGCACAAACGAGCCGTCGTACGGTTTGGCACCTTCCCGAAACGCTTTGATCACGTCTTCTTCATTCTTCGCTTTTGAAAGCAGCGGCCAAAGCCGATCCCATACCTGATTGAGAATCCATCGGTAGTTGTGGGCACGGCCGACGACCTCGGACGCGCCTATCTTTTCACGTCTGCCGGGTCGTTTTTCGGAAACCCTGTCAAGGGGAAATTTCGCCGTTTTCGGGCCTTTGTTGCGCTTTCGGGATTGCGCGGAAGCCTTCTCCATAGCGTGTCTCGAATTGTACGGAAGATTCCTGGCAATCGCTGCTGTATTGCGCGGAAAGTTCACAACGACTTTCATGAGGGTTTCCCGGCCTGCCAAGGCGAATCCGAAGACAGGCCTCACAATAGTGGGCGCAAGAGGCACCTGTCACTTGCAGGTTGCCCAAGGATGGTTCTTCATGGCGCCAAACGGAAAACAAATGTTCCCCTGTCCTGTCTGCACCGAACCGCGGGAGGTTCGGGAAACGAAGAAATCGAAGCCCTACCTGATCTGCGACCCCTGTGGCGTTCAGGTCTTCGTACGCGGGCCTGCCGGGATCGGCGAATTCAACCGTCTGCTCCAGCGCACCAGTAACGGCAGCGTTCTGTCGCGGCTCAAAGAGATGGAACAACGCTATCGGCTGACCTGTCCGGAGTGTGGCTGTCGGTTCTGGGCCGAACCGAAACTCGTCAAGACGAGCATGTTCGACGGCAGCCTGCAGGGATTCCGATGTCCGGGAAAAGACTGTGACGCAACCGTCCAATGGGAGCCAGAACAATGAAGATCACTGTAGTGGGAGCAGCCCTGCTGATTGCGGCCGTGATCGTCGTTGTTCTGGTTGTCCAAGCGCTGAACAACAAAAATGGCGGACCCGCACCAGAGGACGAATCGTGAGATGGCAGTGAATCTGAAGTCGTGAATCCAGCATGACCAACGTTACGAAAATTTCGACGCCGGAACCGGAAGCAAACGGGTGTACCATTCGTTCCGGAATCAGCGGGCCAAGTTCAGGAGGAAACTTGGCTCGAAAAAGGTATCAACGAGGTGCGCTGCGCAGAGAAGGAAATCTTTGGATTCTGCGCTGGCGCGAGGATGTACTCAACGAAGCGGGAGAGGTTGTAAGGGTCGAACGTCGAGCGCGAGTGAGCTCTACCAAAGACCTGCCAACCAAAGCCCTAGCGCGGCGCGTTGCCGACAAAATGGTCGAACACGTCAACGAGCCGAATTACATACCTGGGAGAGTGGCAACAGTGGAAGAGTTTCTCAGAGACGTACCGCACGAATGTCTGTCCGACGTTCAAGCCGTCGTCCTGCGAATCTGCGCGCTCCCTGTGCCGGATCTACATAGAACCGGTGCTAGGCCACTACCGGCTGGATCGGGTAAAAGGCGAAGTCCCGCAGTTGCTGGTGAACGATCTGCGGCGGCGGGGCCTGAGTCGTAAGACCATCCTGAACGCACTCAGCACGCTCGCCAGCATGTTGAGCGCGGCACGGGACTGGAACTATCTGGCACCATAGCTCAACTGGCAGAAGTTGCGCTTGCCGGTTGAGGAACTGCAGAAGGCGCAACGGTTTTTTTACTCCCGACGAGTCGCAGCGAATCATTGACGCCGCCCCGGAGCCGTGGAACCTCTGTTTCGCGTTCATGGCGTACTTGGGGTTACGCACAGGTGAAGCGGTGCGTGTCGCTTGGGAAAACATCGACCTCCCGGCTGGTGTGCTTCGCGTGAAACAAAGCAACTGGCGCGGAAAACTGCTCACGGTGAAATCGCAATCGAGCAACCGTGATCTGCCTTTGCCGCCGGTGCTTGTGGACCTGCTAGAGGGATATCGACTCCGGTGGAAGCCCAACGCGTTCGGATTGTTGTTCGCGAATGCGAAGGGCCAGCCCATCACGAGTTGCTATGTGCGTCGGGACATCCTGCACCCGATCCGCGAGCGGCTGGGCATTGCGCGCGGTGGCTTCCATGCGTTCCGGCATGGCCTGGGCACCGCACTGATGCAGCAAGGCGCCTCTGCGCGAGCGGTACAACAACAGCTAGGTCACGCCGACTTGCGCATGCCGGAGCGCTACGCGCACGTCGTTCCGGAAGATCAAAGAACGGCGGTGAACCGCACCGTGGAAGTGTTCTTGCGGCGTTCTGCGGCGAACTCGGATGCTAAGTCATTGAGGATAAATTAGGTGGTTGGCGTCCCCGGCGGGATTTGAACCCGCGTTACC
>CAVOJQ010000008.1:0-796403 GCA_963696275.1 uncultured Acidobacteriaceae bacterium
AGCCACCGCCAACACCTCGCGACCGCTCTCTTCGAGGCCGCGCTGCAGCTCTTGCAGCGTAGCGGTTTTCCCGGTACCTGCCGCCCCACGAATGTTAACGGCCAGATCACGGGAATCGAGAACAAATTCGATTGCCTGTTTCTGCTCGGGGCGGAGGAAGGCGGAATCAGCGAATTCATGCTGCCCACCCAGCCGCTCAAACTGACCGATTCCACGATTGATCCGCTCGATCATGTCGCGCTCACGGTCAAGACTCTCGCGTGTGGCGACTTCCTTCCCAGCCTGGAGGATTCTGCCGTTGCTTTCTTCCAGTGAAAACTCACCTTTCAGGTCCGCCAAGTCGATCCGGCCCCGGCCATGACGGAGTGCTTCAGTCAACAGTTCATGGTCGAGCGCCACAGAGACGCGCTCAAAGACGTGTTGTTTTGCGTAGTCGAGGGAAGGAACTGCACTCTCTGGTTCTAGTCGCTGCGTTTCGGAAACTGCCTCGCGGATTTGTTCAAGGGTTAGGTTCTCCTCTGGGGTCAATCGAGCTGTTTGGCACGAGTGTACCTCCGCAGTTGAAATCTCAACCAGCTTATCGGCCCGCGACTCACGAACCAGCACGGCGATTTCGTTGTCGCTGGGCTGGTGACCCTTACTTTCGACAAACTCGGCAATGGCCCGGTCGCGCTGCTCGCTGCGCTGACTGTATTTTTCGAGCAATTCATCCGAGACACCCTTGATCTCAAAACCCAGGTTCTTGCCCTTGGAGCTACGCCGGTCCTCGATCTCATAGCCCAGAGACCGCACTTCGCGGGCAAGTGCGTTCCGGTAGACCTCAGTCAGATAAGCCCGCTGCTCGTAGATATCGGAGGCTTGGAGGGCCTTCCAGCGGCCCTCCGCACCGTCGTAGGTCAGATTAGCGGCAACCGCGTGGGTGTGAAGCTGAGGGTCAAGTTCGCGGCTGGTATCGTGATGGTAGACGGCCAATACAAGATTACCCGTGATGCGGTTATCATTCGCCCTGTCCCTTCGGACGCGGCTCGCTGCGCGATCCTCCAGCTCTTTCAGCGTTTCTCGAACGGCCTTCCCGTGAGCTTCCACAAGTCGGGCGTCCCCACCAAGTTGGGCCATGATGGAAACTGACTTCGGAGCCGATATCGTGAAGTCGTACAGGTTTCGGCCCCGGCTCTGGGTCGTGCCATCAGCGGCTGTGCGGTCGGCGCTATGGCGTTGCCGGAGGAACTCACCACTTTGGGGATCGACGCCCTGGCGCAGCGCTTCGAATTGTTCCGACTGAACTTCCCCTGCCAAGCCGAGCATCTCCGCTCCCCGGCCTTGCCATTGTCCCGTTACACGCTCCCCTTCGGCGTAGTAGTCGCTGTGCTGCAAATGGCGTGCGGAGTAGCCTGCTCCGTTGGACATGGCGCGAATGGTGAGCATGTTTGAAGACCTTTAACGTCTCATTTGCAAGAAGACACCATCCCTAACGCTCCGCGTTAGGTCCGGTGTCGCGTGCGCGACCTGAATCTCGACCCGTGGATGTCCGGCATTATCCGGTATACATCCGGCACATGTCCGGTGATTATCCGGCCATCCTCTGACCTCTGGTTGGCGTCTGTTATCAGTACGGCCTTTAGCCGGGCTCCATCTCGCCAGACGCATTCGGAGGAAATTGTGGACCCCAAATTTGAAGCCATACTCAACAGCCTGCCCGCCAAAGAACCGCGCTCACGTTTGGAACCGTACAGCGAGCTAATCACTGAGATGCGAAAGCGAGGTCACAGTTATCGAGAAATCACACAGGTACTCAAGAAAGCTTGTGGCCTCGAGGTGGGCACGAGCACGATCAACGACTTCGTGCTCGCACGTTCAAAATCAAAAATGAAGTCATCCGGTTTGGGGTCCAGGACAATAGAGACTAAGAAGGACAAAAGAGCACTTACAGGAACGTATAGGAACACCAAGGCTCAGGAGAGCACCAGAAGGCCTCAGAAGGAACTGGAAGGCATTGCAAAGACGATTAAGGAATTGAAAGACCGACCGCTGAAAACGCGGGCGAAAAAACTTTTATTTGAATACAACCCAGACGAACCGTTGCGGCTTCATGAAAAGAAAAGCACCAGAAGGCCTCAGAAGGAACTGGAAGGCATTGCAAAGACGATTAAGGAATTGAAAGACGGACCGCTGAAAACGCGGGCGAAAAAACTTTTATTTGAATACAACCCAGACGAACCGTTGCGGCTTCAGCGTAATCAAAGAACGAAGGAGTAGCCATATATGTACGACTCCAACACCGCTGCAACAGCCGAACGGAAAAACTCCGATTCACCTTCTGTCGTCTCGTCCACCGGCCCGTCCAAGCGCGTCATTCTCACGATGGGAGGAAAAGGAGGAGTCGGCAAAACGAGCTTTATGCTTGCCCTCGCCGAATGGTTCCAGAGCCATGAGATTCCGGCAACGCTTCTCGACCTGGACACCGAAAATAAATCTCGTGGAAGCTTGAAGCACTACTTCGACGGCAGGGTGACCAAGGTGAACATTCACACTGCAGCGGGCCTCGACGCTTTCGTTGACCACTTGGCAGAGGGCGCTCCAATCATCCTCGCGGATATGGGCGCGAGTTCCGGACAAGTGACTCACGAGTGGTTCGACAGCATGTTTGAGGATGTGGCAGCTACCGGTGTCACGTTCACAGCCATCGGTATCGTCACTCCCGACCCGGCGAGCGTGGAAAGCATTCTGAGTTGGGCTGCCCGTCTGCAAGATAGAGTGAGCTATGTCGTGGTTGAGAACGCCATGGCCCATCAAGCTGATTTCTCCTACTGGCGTGACAGCGAGCAAGCCAACCAATTTCGCACGGCCTTCCAGCCGGTTGTCCTTACGATGGAGTTTCGTCTACCGGAACTCGAAAACCCTTCTCGACAACACGGCGTCACACTCAGCCAGATCGTCGAACGCCGGCTTAAAGTCCCGGAGCTGCAGCGGGCCTCACTGGTCATTCGCGCTCAGAGCTACCGGCGGCGACTTTTTGAGGAGATCGAAAAAGCCAAGGGGCTGCTCTTGCCGTGAACCCCAAGCCCAAACTCGTAGAAGAACAACCTGCCGAGGCCGATTTCATCGACGACATCGCCGAACTGCTGCCTGCAGAGCAGCGTCCGCTTTGGTTTCGCGATATGGCGCACTTGCGCCGCTTGCCCGCCGATGACGAAATGCTACGGATTGCCCGCGCTATGGGCTTTTTGGCACTGGTGACGCGGCAAACACCGGCTCAGATCGCCATTGAACGGGAAAAGCTTGCCACGATCTTAGGCCACGGCATCCAGGTCATTCAGTCCGCTCGACAAGATGCTGTCGCTTTGCATCAGCAACTCGAAGAACGGCTCGCACAATTGCCAGCAGAAATCTCCGAGGGCATCAGTCCCGCAGCTATTGCCGCTAAACTCAGCGAGAGTCTGCGCCAGCAGTTTGTGGCAAGTGGCATTCCTGAAACAGCACAAGCCTTAGCCGTCGTCTCGAAACAAACGAAGCAAGTCGCGGGAGAGTTTGACCGCTCGTCCAAGCAACTGACGGATTCCTATCGAGGCGCTGCCAGCGATGCCCGCAGGGCGCTCGATGAAATACGCGGAAGCATCGAGTATGCCACGGCCACCGCGAAGCAAGCCGCACACGATCTAACGCACACTTTCCTCCGCGAATACAAGTGGTCGGTCCTCGCCCTGTGCAGCGCGGCTCTGGCTGTAGGATTTGCGCTGGGAACCCTGTACTACCGCTGGATCAATTCAACGGCACCGGAACCAACCCCGAACACAGTCGCGGTTCCATCGAAGCCAGAGGCAGCAGCACCGAGCGCCAATACAACTCACCCTGCCCGCAAGACTCAAGGTAAGTCCACATCGAAGGATGAGGCGGCGCAATGAAGCACCTGAACAAGATCGCACGCATCCAACGTCTTCTTTCGCTTCCACTTGAACGAAAGTGGAACTGCGAAGAACCCGTCAAGGGGCAGGCCCGCTGGCGCGGCTCCCTCCGGTCGCTCTTGACTGAACCTCCGCAGTTCCAATCCACCCCGCCACTATGGAAGCGAAAGAAAAATGACAGGTCTAACAACACCCCCCAATCGTTCAAGGTTTCTATGAGCACTCCCGAATACGGGGCAGTCTTTCATCCTCACGAGCAATGGGAATACGTAGCAATCAGAGGCGGTGTTCGGATGGCGCTTCATCAAGCACAAACGACATGTAACTCCAGTTCTGCCATCGTCAGGGTTTACGATGCCGTTGACGGGGCGCTCTATGCACTGCAATTGCCGCGATGAGACGCGAATTCAATGCCAGCCAATATCAATCCGCAATCCTCAGTTCGGCCAGACCAAAAGAAACGCCCACAACGAGCGGGGTCCGAAACCGATTTTGAGCCGCTGCTGGATGATACGCAGGCAGCCCAACTGCTAGGGAACATGCACCCCAGAACGTTGCAAAGGCTTGCACGTACCCATATGGTGCCTGCCATCAAGATTGGCCGCTTCTGGTTCTTTCGTGCTAGCGCACTGAATGAATGGATTGGTGTACAGTCTGAATACCGTCCGTGCTTCTCGAAGGAGACAAAATGAGAAGCCGGTATCAAAGAGGAAATGTCACGTTGAAGAAGCGGAAAGGGCCGGATGTTTGGGAATTTCGTTGGTACGAACCAAACGGAAGACTGCGAAGCAGACTGCTGGGCACCCTGGAACAATACCCAACGAAACAGGACGCACAGCGTGCGGCAGATCCTTTTCGCTTAGAGATTAACAGCGAACTGCCGAAGGCAGTTCCCACAACCGTTGCGGCACTGATTGGCCGCTATTTGAATGATGAAGTTGAAATGGTCCGATTGGCTTACGCAACGCGCAAGAGTTACGTGACCTGTTTGCAGAAATGGGTGAAACCCAAGTGGGGCGCGAGTTTTTTGGAGGAGGTACGCACGATGGGAGTAGAGCAATGGCTACGAGTTTTGCCTCTGGCACCCAAAAGTAAGGTGAACGTGCGTAACGTACTCCACGTGCTCTTCGAGTGCGCGATCCGATGGGAATTCGTTCGAGACAATCCCATCGCTCGCGTGCGTCAGGGCGGGGCAAGGCGTGCAGAGCCGGAAATTCTGTCAGTGTCAGAGTTTCACGCGGTGCTGACAGAACTTCAACAGGAGCCGTACAGAGTGATGGTCATTCTGGCAGGCTGTCTGGGCTTGAGCCGCAGTGAACTGACTGGCTTGCAGTGGTCGGATTTTGATTGGGAAGGGGCAACCTTGACCATCCGTCGTGGCATGGTGAACAACCATGTGGGCAATCCGAAAACCCAAGCACGGCGTAAGCCAGTGCCGCTCGCTCCGGAACTCATCAGGATTCTCAAGGAGTGGCGGTTGCTGTCTCCCTACGCATCTGATTCGGATTGGGTGTTCGCGTCTTCGTACAGTGGCGGGCGAGTTCCTTACTGGCCTGATTCAGCGTTGAAGCGAATCATCCAACCGGCGGCGAAACGGGCTGGCCTGTTCAAGACCGTGGGGTGGCACACGTTCCGGCACTCGTATTCTTGCCTGCTACGTGCGAATCATACCGATGTGAAGGTGCAGCAGGAACTCTTGCGGCATTCCAACATAGCCACGACCATGAACGTTTACACCCAAGCCGTGAGTGACCAAAAACGGGCCGCGCACGGGCAGGTCGTGGGGCAATTGCTGGCAGTATGAGCGGACAATGAGCGGAACGCTCGGGACCGAAAGGCTGTAACCAGTTGAAAAGGTTGGTTGCGGGGGGTGGATTTGAACCACCGACCTTTGGGTTATGAGCCCAACGAGCTACCAGACTGCTCCACCCCGCACAAAAAGAATAACACAGTGTGGAGAAGCAGGTTCGAACTTGCCCGGCTCCATCTGCTCGCTGCAACGCTGAATCCCGAGCACCAATCTCTACCATCTAACAGTCGCTGATCCACCAGGCTGATCCAATGTTCATTTCCGGCCCGCGCAGTCCCGGCTTCTCTCGTCGACACTTCAGTTTCACCGGCGTCGACACAACCGCTTCACCGGCTCAACTTCTTCCGCTCGCACGCATCCACAATTTTCTTGGGATCGATAGCCTCGCGGTCAACCTGCTCTTCCAGAATTGTCCCGTCCTTGCCGATCAGGAAATTGACCCGCCTCGCCGCTTTATATTTGTCGACGTAAATACCGTATTCCCGCGTGACTTCTCCGCCCCAATCGCTGAGCAGCGGGAAGGTCACGCCAATCTGATCGGCGAAGGCTTTGTTGGCGAAAGCGCTATCCATGCTCACACCCAGGACCTGGGTGTCGGCTGCTTCCAGCGTCTTCAGATTCTGCTGGAACGCCTTCATTTGCGCGGTTCAACCGCCGGTAAAAGCGAAAATGTAAAACGCCAGCACCACATTGCTCTTGCCCCGATACTGGCTTAGGGTAACGTCCTTCAAGTCATTGCCATCGAAATACTGCAGCTTGAAGTCGGGAGCGACGTCCCCAACCTTCAGTTTCAACGCCGCTGGCGCCGGTTTGTTGGCCGCAGCCTTGTTGTCCTGCGCTCGCATCATCGGGCACGACAGGACCGACAGCATTAAGCAAATGCCAAACACATTTGCAGGGCTACGTTTCATGACGGCTCCTCGGGGAAAACCTCTTAAGCCTACCTTGCGACCGACGACGTGGTCAAAGCGTATTGTGTAACATCACGCTCATCGCCCTCCTGAACCCTTCCCTGAACTCGTACAATCATCCTGTACAGTGACAGCGGAACGTTGATCGGACGGCATGGGCCTTCAGACTCTAAACGACATCTTACTGGCTGTCTGCAAGAACCGGCGCGAACCCGTCATGTTGCATCGACAGGGTCAGCACTGGGTTCCGATCTCCTCCCAGGAGATTTACCGCAGCGTCGTCGGTTTAGCCCGCGCGCTTGAATCCTGGGGTGTCGGCCATGGCGATCGCGTCGCCATCCTCAGCGAAAATCGCCCCGAGTGGACGATCACCGATTTCGCGGCGCTTGCCCTCGGCGCCGTCACCGTTCCCATTTATTCCACCCAAACGGCGGAGCAGACTGCCTACATCCTCAACGACTCCGCCGCACGCGTCATCGCCGTATCCACGCAGAACCAACTGGAAAAGGTCCTCAGCGTCCAGCCTCAGACCGCGCTGGAACATATTCTGGTAATGGACGATGTCGACATCGCAAATTCAATCCGCATGTCGGACCTGCTCCGCCAGGGGCCGGCTGGCCCTGATCCAATATTCGATGCCCGCTCGCAAACCGTACGGCCCAGCGATCTCGCGACCATCATCTATACCTCGGGTACAACCGGCACTCCCAAGGGTGTCATGCTCACCCACGGAAACATGGCCTCGAACATCGCCTCTTCGATGGAGGGCTTTGGCTTCGGAACAAAAAAAGAAGTGAGCGTATCGTTTCTGCCACTTTCCCATGTGACAGCGCGCCACGTCGACTTCGCCCTCCTCTATCGCGGAGTGATACTCGCTTATTGTCCCGAAATTGCCCACCTGGCGCGCGCTTTGGAAGAAGTTAAGCCCAACATCTTTATTGCCGTGCCGCGCGTGTACGAAAAAATTCGCCAGCAGGTCATCCTCAGAACTGCGGGCTTCCCGAAGAACGCCATCTATCGCTGGGCGCTTTCTGTCGGGCGCGCTCACCGTGACGAAATTCTGTCCGGAACGCAACCTGCCGCTCTCTCCTGGAAAATCGCAAACCGCCTTCTGTTTTCCAGGGTGCGTGCCGGCATGGGCGGCCACGCTGAGGAGTTCATCTCCGGCGGCGCGCCCCTCGGCCGCGAATTGGCCGAGTGGTATGCCGATATCGGTATTCCCATCCACGAAGGCTACGGCCTGACGGAGACTTCGCCCGTCATTGCCGTGAACACGCCGACCGCGCACAAACTGGGAACCGTCGGTAAGCCGCTGCACAACCTCGAAGTTCGAATCGCCGATGACGGCGAATTGCTGGTGCGCGGCCCTTCGGTCTTCCGAGGCTACTGGAATCGTCCCGTGGAAACGCGCGCAGCCTTCCTGGACGGATGGTTTAAGACCGGCGATGTCGGCCAACTCGACGCCGATGGCTATCTTTCCATCACCGATCGAAAAAAAGATCTGATCAAAACTTCGGGCGGAAAATTTATCGCCCCACAGCCGCTCGAGAGTTCGCTCAAGCTCAATCCTCTCATCGGAACCGCAGTTGTATTGGGCGACCGCAGGAAATTCCCCGCCGTGCTCATCTCGCCGCACTTCCCTGCCCTCGAAGATTGGGCGCGCGGCAACCACGTCGACGCGTCTTCGCGGCAATCACTCGTGCAAGACCCCAAGGTGCAGGCCCTGTATGAAGGCATCGTCGACGAACTCAACCGGAATCTCGCCCGCTTCGAACAATTGAAACGCGTGTTGCTGGTACCCGAAGAATTCTCCGCCGCCGACGGAACCATGACCCACACTTTCAAAGTGCGCCGCCGCGGTATCGAAGATCGTTACCGCGCGCTGATCGACGAAATGTACGAAAAGGCTGAAATGGCTGGAAGCTGAGAAGAGTTCTATAAAACGGAGAGTCAAGTAAAATGGAAGGCATCATGGACTCATTACGGATCGCTGGCAAACAGTTCCGTTCCCGCCTCATCGTTGGCACGGGCAAATACAAATCTTTTCAGGAAACAGCTCGCGCCCTCGAAGCAAGCGGAGCCGATATGGTCACCGTGGCCGTGCGTCGCGTCAATCTCGACCGCAGCAAGGAGTCTCTCCTCGATTACATCGATCCCAAAAAATATTTTCTTCTGCCGAACACCGCCGGATGTTACACCGCCGATGACACCATCCGCACCGCCCGCCTCGCCCGCGAGGTCGGCCTCTCCGATTGGATCAAGCTCGAAGTGATCGGCGACCAGGCCACGCTGTATCCCGATGTGCAAGCCACACTCGAAGCGACCAGCGTCCTGGCCAAAGAAGGATTCACCGTTCTCGCCTATACCTCCGATGACATCGTCTTCGCCAAACGGCTCGTCGACGCGGGCGCTTCAGCAGTCATGCCTCTGGGCGCGCCGATCGGCAGCGGTCTCGGTATTCAGAATGCCGCCAACCTGCGCATCCTTCGCGAGCTCATCACCGCTGTTCCTTTAATTGTGGATGCGGGCGTTGGCACCGCTTCTGACGCGGCCATCGCCATGGAGCTTGGCTACGACGCCGTCCTCATGAACACCGGCATCGCCGGCGCGCAGGAACCTGTTTTGATGGCCGAAGCAATGAAGCATGCCGTCGTGGCCGGGCGCCAGGCCTACATGGCGGGAAGAATGCCCAAGAAGCTTTACGCTACAGCTAGTTCCCCGCTGGAAGGCGTAGTCCGCTAGCCGTCACCAAGACTCTTGTCATCCCGGGCAACGCGAGGGATCTGCAGTTCGCCGCCCTATGCCGATCCTTCGCTCCGAATGACAATCTTGCAAAAAGTGTCACCCCTGCCTGAACAACACACGCCCTACAGCATCGTCAGTTTATCTACGTGAATCTTGTCCCCGTCGACGTGTCCGGTCACCGCCACGTGATGTCCCTCGTGCCCCTTGACGGCATCCGGGTTGTCCACCGTCAACACCTTCTGATCTTTGTCAGTCACGATAACCGCGCTGGCCCCCGCCGCAATGCACTTCTTCGTGCACTCGGCCGCTCCCGCATTAGCTCCCTTAACCCCGCACTTGGAGTCGCTGACCCAGCCGTTCACAGTTTGAGCGTCGCTGGCGAATGACACCGAGGCGACCAGCGCCATCAATGCACCGGCAAGTAACAGCAAGATTAGTTTCCGCATGTCGTCCTCCTACAGACTACAGATTGATTCCCAACCCACATGATGAGACCATCCGAACTCTACCACAATACCCAAAGGGTCCGGGCTGCGATCGCTCTCCACTTCCCTACCGTGTGCCGCATCCTCCCGCCGACGAACTGGATTCGAACCATGCGGTAACAGGGTCAATCGACCGAAGCGCTTCTCTGGGGCAAATGTCCGCTGCGGATACGTCCAGCGCCTCCCCACCCTTAGCCTTGAAATGTTGCATCCACTTGACAATTCTCTCCGCCGAACGCGGAAATGGATTCTTTCCGTCCGCGTCCGACATCACAACCCGCTGCATCCAATCTTCCCGCGGCACTTCCGCCACAAGAGTCTCCGCACCTTGCAATAAAAGTCTGGGCGCGGGCCCGCTCAACTTGACGAACTCCGGGTCATCAAGGAGCTTTTTCAACTTCGCCAGTTCACTCCCCGGCAGAGTTCCCTGCAGAAATTCCGTCTTAGGAGTTTCGAGAAACAGCTTGCCATCAGGATTCCCCGGAGCCGGCTCACCCGTGACTTTCATAGTCAACCGCCGCATCTGATAATGCCCGCTCCCGTCAACCGAAAAGCAAATCTGCGGAGAGCCCTCCAATCCTTCAGGATCGTGGTCAGCCGCCCATGTGCTCGTGAAAGACATTCGCACCAGCAGAGAATCTTTCTCAAGGATTTGAGGTTGTCCCCAGCTCAGAACTGACACGACGAACGCAGAAGTGATCACGAGAAACGCCGCCCGGAATCGCATGACGAGCCTCCCCTGACTATCCCGCCCAGTCTACGACCTGAAATCTTGCGAAGCAATCCCTTCGGCACATTGACGGAAAAGAGCCTGACAAAACAGTGACTGACAGAACAGAGACTGACAAATCGTCTCTCTGGGGTCGTGTCCTTAGTTGTCCTTCTTGGCGCGCCCCGTGGCGGGTTTTTGTGGAGGATCCGGTGAGACCAGCACATATTCTCCCGGCCGCGCATAGCGAAGTTGCTCGCGTGCCTCTTTCTCGATGGCCGCCGGATCGGACTTCAGTGCCTTGATGTCGTCCACGTGCTGGTTATTTTCCTTCTGCAGTCGCTCCACCTCTTTTTGCAGAGCCTGCATCTCGGCCCGCTTCTGTCGATAAATCACCATGCCGTTCGCTCCAAACATGGCGTGCACGATTAATCCCACGATAAGCATCACCGCCGCCGCGGTTCCCAGGCGACGCCATTCCACCGCCAGCCACGACCACACCGGACGCGTTCGTTCCACCCACCGCGCCGCCGCCTCCTCCGCTTGCGGCGCACGCTCCATCGCCTGTTCCACCGCCTGACCCACCGTCCGATCGACTCGCGCGCGCAGCCCTTCCTCCCGGCCTGTAACGATCCGCGCTCTCGACGTTGGTCCTAATCGAAGATCCATGCTTTTGCTGCCGCACTCAATTTCGCGAGGCCTTCCCTGCTGCCCGCCTCGCTATACACACGCACCACTGGCTCCGTGCCTGAGAGCCGGTAGCAGACCCACGATCCATCCGCCAGCACCAGTTTAAGCCCGTCGGTTCTTACCACCTGTGCAACTTTAATGCCATGGAACTCCCCTGGATCGCGACGTAACTTCTCAGTAAACTTCTGTTTCACTTCCGCCGTCAAGCGGAAGTTCTCTCGCATGGGATAAAAGGAACCAACTTTGGCAAATAGCGCGGCCAATTGTTTGCCCAGTGACGCTCCTCTGCGAGCCACCATTTCGCAACACAGCAACCCCGCCAGCACCCCGTCCTTTTCCGGAACGTGTTTACGAATAGAAAGCCCCGCGCTCTCTTCACCGCCAATCAGAATCTTGTCCCCCTTGATCAGTTCGCTAATGTACTTAAAGCCAACCGGTGTTTCATGCAATTCAATCTTGTGGTGATCGGCAAGCGCATTGATCAAATTGGTCGTCGCCACCGATTTCCCCACTCCGTTCTTCCACCCCCGCGTCTCGACTAAATAGTCAAACAACAGCGCAATCACATAGTTTGGCTGCAGGAACGTGCCATCCTCGTCCACAATCCCAAAACGATCGGCATCGCCATCCGTCGCGATGCCAACCGCCGCCCCAATTTCCCGCATCTTGTGGCGCAAATCTTCCAGTAGGGGATCGTCCGGTTCCGGAGCGTGGCCCCCGAAAAGCACGTCCCGAGTATCGTGGACCGTACCCACCGTCACCCCGGCTTCGCGCAGAAAATCGTCGGAATAGCCCCGCGCCGCGCCCCACATGGGATCGAAAGCAATTTTCACCCCAGACTTCTTGATGACATCGACATCCACAATCTCCCGCAACCGCCCTAGATACATTCCACGCGGATCGATGGCCTGGGCTGAAACTGGAGACGATGAAACCGGAGACGATGAAACTGCGCGCCCAGCCCCAGCCGCGTTCACTTCGGCGTCGTGGCTCCCGATCTCGCGCTCGATAGCCTCGGTCGTTTCCGGCAACGCCGGCGCGCCATCATGAGTAGAAAATTTAATCCCGTTATATTCTGGCGGATTATGGGACGCCGTAAAGTTGATGGCGCCGTCCGCTTTCAACCGAATCACGGCGTAAGAAATTGCCGGCGTAGGCGCGGGTTCCGCAATCACCAGCGGCGTAATGCCGTAACTGGACAGGATCTCGGCAGCAGTGGCGCAAAACGACTCCCCCAGAAAGCGCGGGTCGCGCCCGACAATCACTTTCGCTCCCGCCGATTTTTGCGACGCCACATAATGCGCAATACCATGCACCGCCCGTTTGACATTGGCAAACGTAAACTCCTCAGCCATCACCGCTCGCCAGCCAGAGGTGCCAAACTTGATTTGCGTTGCCATCCCTTGCCTCGTATCCTTCGAGAATCTGTTTTGAGAGTCTTTGTTCACGAAATCTCGCTGACTGATTTTATATGACGGATAAAAGACTCGTTCTCACCACCTGCGGTTCCCTCGATGAGGCTCGAACCCTCGCTCGTACGCTCGTCGAACGTCAGCTCGCCGCCTGCGTCAACATCGTTCCCCAGATTGAATCCGTCTATCGCTGGCAGGGTGATGTCGAGATGGCAACCGAGTGGCTGCTCATCATCAAAACGACGCTCGAGGTTTTCGATCGCGTCCGCGAAGCTCTCCTCGAACTGCACTCCTATGAACTTCCGGAGTGCATCGAGATCGGCATCGAAGACGGCAGCTCGCCCTACCTGGAGTGGATTGGCGAATCAGTGCGGTGATGTTGCACCGAGATTGTCGTCTCGTATGAAGTGAGGCATCTGCAGCAATATTTATTGTCATCCCCGAACGAAGTGAGGGATCTGCAGTTCTCGCTCCAAATACAGACCCACATTTTGTCCCGGATAACCACGGCCAACAGCCCTAAACCGCCCCCAGCGCCTGTTCCAAATCCCCAAGAATATCGTCCGCGTCCTCGATCCCCACCGAGATGCGGACCATGCCATCCGTAATGCCGATCTTCCGTCGACCCTCTTCCCCGACCCCGGCGTGCGTCATCGTTGCAGGATGCGAAATCAGAGTCTCAACTCCGCCCAGAGATTCGGCCAGGCAACATACACGCACCGCGCGCAGCATCTTGTTCGCGTTCGCCAGCGATCCCGTTTCAAACGCAATCATCGATCCAAAACCCGACATCTGCCGCTTCGCCAGTTCGTGCTGCGGATGATCCGCCAGTCCCGGATAAAAGACCTTCTGCACCTTCTTCTGTTTCGATAAATATTCGGCGACTTTGCGTCCGTTGCTATCATGCTGCAACATGCGCACCGCCAGCGTCTTCACACCGCGCAAAATCAGCCAGCATTCGAACGGCGACAGAATCGCACCCGCAGCTTTCTGAACAAACGCAAGCTTTTCCGCCTGCTCCGGCTTGGTGCAAACCACCACTCCACCCAGTCCATCGCTGTGCCCATTAAGAAATTTCGTGGTCGAGTGCACCACCATATCCGCGCCAAATTCGATCGGACGCTGAAAATACGGCGACATGAAAGTATTGTCCACAACCACTTCAACCCCATGCCGGTGGCTGAGTTCGCAAACCGCGCGCAGATCGCAAATCTCCATCAGCGGATTGGTCGGCGTCTCTACAAACATCAGCCGCGTGTTTTTCTGCAACGCGCGCTCCACCGCGCCCAGATCCGACGTATCGACGTAGGTGAATGTCAAACCAAAGTTGGCCAGTACCTGATTGAACAAACGAGGCGTCCCACCATAAAGATTGCGCCCCGCGACGACGTGGTCGCCGCTCTTGAGCATCGTAGTGATGGCGTTGATTGCCGCCATCCCACTGGCGAATACGCGCGACGCCGTTCCCCCTTCGAGCGCGGCCAGATTCCTCTCCAGTCGGTCGCGCGTAGGATTCGACACCCGGGCGTATTCGTAACCTTTATTCTTTCCGATCTCCTCCTGAGCATAAGTGGAGGTCGGATAAATCGGCGCCGCGACAGCGCCGGTAGCGGAGTCGGGCTCCTGCCCGATATGAATAGCGCGCGTAGCAAAACCCGATTGTCGAGGGTGCAAAGTCTCTCCCGAACTACCACGGAATTTGAGTAGAGACGTGGCTTGCCGCGTCTCCCGCCCGCGAATAAGACGAGGCAATCCTCCGCCTCTACATCTAGGTTGCGCACGCTCTAAGCCAAAAGCGAACGGCGACCAGCGCTTCCTAGATCCCGCCTTCAAAAATCTTCTTCGACAAATACCGCTCCGCCGAATCCGGAATCAACGTAACCACGCGCTTCCCCGCGCCCAGTCGCTTCGCGATCTGCACCGCCGCATAGACATTGGCCCCCGCGCTCGAGCCTCCCAGCACGCCTTCGCGCGCCGCCAATTCTTTCACCATACCGAAAGCCTGTTCGTCCGTCACCATCATCACTTCGTCGCACACTGAGCGGTCAAAGTTTCCCGGGATGAAACTCGATCCGATTCCCTCGACTTTATGCGGACCCGCTTTCCCGCCTCCCAGCACCGACCCCTCGGTCTCGACGACCACCGTGTGCACCTGCGGCAACTGCTCTTTCAAAAACCGCGCGATCCCCGTAAACGTCCCCGCCGTTCCGCTGCCGACCGTGACCGCGTCAATGCGCCCCTCCATCTGCTCAAAGATTTCGCGCGCGGTGGTATGGTAGTGGTAATCGGGGTTCGCGGGATTCTCAAACTGCGCCGCCATGAACGCCGAAGCGTCGGTTGCCAGCAAATCTTTCGCCCGCTGGATCGCCCCTTGCATCCCCTCCGCCTCCGGAGTGCGTGTCACCTCGGCGCCGAGGGCCCGCATAATAATGACCTTTTCCTCCGAAAATTTCTCCGGAACAAACAGACGCACCTTATAGCCGCGACTCACACCGATCAGAGCCAGTCCGATACCCGTATTTCCTGCTGTCGCTTCGATCACCGTTCCGCCCCGCTTTAACCTGCCCTCCCGTTCGGCGCGCTCGATCAGGCCAATCGCGGCGCGATCTTTCACGCTGCCGCCCGGATTCAGGTATTCCAGCTTGGCAAAAATGTCAGCCGACCCGGCCGGGGCCAGCTTCCTCATTCGCAACATCGGCGTTTCGCCAACCAGCTTCGAAATATCGTCACTTACACGCAGGCGCGAGTTTGAAATAGTAGAAGGCACACTACAGAGTAAGGAACCGGTAGGGGCAGCGTCAATGCAGCGATCTTCCGATGTCGCAATTTGGTAACTTGATGTCTTCTCTACTGCGCCCCCGAAGCCGGCTCCGCTCCTGCATAGTAACCGCTCTTCGTTCGCACGCTCAGCTTGCCGTAGCCGTGCGCTTTGGCGTCAACTTTTACCTGGCGATACCCACCCTGATTTTTCGGCGTAGTCGGTTTATATCCAATCGTGTATTGCGTGCGAATGTCGTGGGCTACGGTGCGGCTGATGGCGTCAACTTCGTCCAGCGTTTGCGGAAAGAAAGCCAGTCCTCCCGTCCGTTCCGACATGATTTGCAGCGCCCGTTTCGCATGTTTCGGATGCTCTTCTTTCTCCAGAATCCCGAGGGCGTACACGGTCGGTCCGCCCTCCACCTGCAACCGCCTTACCGCCTGCTCTAGAGTCTCCCCGCTCTCGTTGTCCTCGCCGTCGGTAACTACAAAAATAACCTTCTTCTCCAGCTGCGAATCTTTCTTCAGATGCTCGGCCGAGGCCACCACCGCATCGTACAGAGCTGTCCCCCCCCGAGCCTCGATTTTCTCCAGCCCTTCTTTCAGCTTGTTAATGTTGGAGGTGAAATCCTGGTCTAGGTAATACTCGTCATTAAAGTTGACGATGAACACCTGATCGTTGGGATTGGACGACCGCACCAGATTCAGCGCCGCCGCATTCACCTTCGCCCGCTTCTCCCGCATCGACCCGGAATTATCCACCACGATCCCCATCGCCACCGGTATGTCCTCATGCCGGAACGAAGTTATGGTTTGCGGATGTCCATCCTCATAGACATTGAAATCGCCCTTGTCGAGGCTCGTTACAATATGTTGCTTGTCGTCGATCACGGTGGCGTGCAGCACGACTTCTTCAACCTGTTTGCGGAAAACAAACGTGCCGTTGTCGGCATCCGCATTCTGAGCTGCACCGGAGGAAGCTTCCGCCTCGCCGCGCGAAGCGCCCATACTCTGACCCGCCGCCCCCGACGTCTGCGAGTCGGCAAACATCATTCGGCGATCTGCCGCGTCGGCTCCCGGGTTGACCAGAAAAAGCGCTGTGACGGCAAAAACAATCGGCAGAGAAAATTTATTCCGTCGGCGCATAGTAGCCCGTCTTGGCGTAGACCTTCAGTGGCGGCAATCCCTTCGGTGGCACCAGCTTCACCCTGATTTTACGCCATTTACCATCGTGCCCTGGATTCTTTGGACGGTAACCCAGCACATATTGGTTGCGCAACTCGATGCCAATTTTTGTGGTCACATCCGCCAGGTCGTTCGGGTTATCAATGGTGAAAGCCCGCCCCCCGGTCAACTCCGTGACATCGCTCAGCAGGCCTGGCCCCAGTCGCTCCTCCTGCGTCGCAAAATAGTGATCGTAGATCCCAATGGCATAGATAAGGATGTCTGCCTCTTTAACCATCGACCGGATTTCACCTTCCGTATAGCGGCTATGGTTATCGCCGCCATCCGAGATGATCAACAACGCCTTCTTCGGATATTTCGCCTTTCGCATCTTCGTCACGCCTAGGTAAATGGCGTCCAGCAGCGCCGTGCGCCCTCGCGGAATGGTATACAGCAGCCGTCCCTGTATGTCATCCACCGAGCTCGTGAAATCGGAAAGTTGCTCCGGCTTGTCGGCGAAGGCAATCATAAAGAATTCATCTTGCGGGTTCGCCGTTTTGAAGAACTCGATCACAGCCTCGCGCGCGCGTTCGATTTTGCTGACCATGCTCCCGCTCATGTCAAAAATTACCCCGATCGACACGGGAGCGTCCTCGCTCGAAAACGTCTTGATCTCCTGCTGCTCTTTGCCCTCAAAAAGATTGAAGTTCTCGCGATCGAGTCCGGTCACGAGCCGGTTCAGAGGATCGGTGATCGTGACCGGAACCAGCACCAGATCCACTCCCACCTTCAAAGGCTTCGTATGAGCGTTGAGCGCCGGATCCATCTCTGGCACTTTCGGCGCCGCCGCCTGCACCCGAGGCTGTACGTGCACGTCGTCAGTCGAAACCTGGGCCACAAGGGGAACTGCGCTGCACCCAGCGAACAACAGAAGTAGAACAAAAGAGAGGCGAGCCGAGAACTGTTTGCCGGACAACATAGGCCCCACGAATCCGCGCCGTCAAAAGGGCAACTCTGTACCCAGCAGGCGGGCCATAACAAGCTCTAGTGCCGGATAGTAGCACATTCTCGAAAAATGGTTGTCACCTTTTCGGCGTGTCCCGTCGTTTCTCTCCCGGCGACAGAAGCTGGCTGCTCACTAGCCGCACCTTTTTTCCCTTTTGCCCCTTTCCTTAGCACCCTGCGGAAAAACTCGACGCACCGCAGGCTTTGGGGGTGGGCACGAGTTCCAGGGTAGTGGCTCAGTTTGAATCCGTCTCGAAAGGGCACGGCTACAGAGGTTGCCGAAAAACTCCGCTGCGCGCCGGTTTGGGGAAGGGCACGGCTTCAGCCGTGCCGTAACTCCCGCGGAATCAACCGCGGCTTCCAGTCGCTCGGGAGACGCTGCGCTGGGAAAACACTTTTTCCGGAGTCTCCTCATCTCGTGCCGCTAAGCTGCTGAAATGGAGTCTGCGCTTTAGCGCCTGCGGTGAGCCTTTGCGAACTCAGCGACTTTTCCCGCAGCCTGTTAGATTACAAACCGGCGCTCGACCCTCCCTGTTACAATTCTGCGTTCTCCCTTTTATGGCAATCATTTCGCCCTTTCGTGCTTGGCGGTACGACCCCGAACGCGTCTCGGTTCAGCAGGCCGTTACTCAACCCTACGACAAGATCACCCCCGCCATGCAGGAAGCCTACTACCAGTCCAGTCCTTACAATCTGGTGCGCATCATTCTGGGCCGTCCCCTGCCCAACGATACCGAGTCCGAGAACGTCTACACTCGCGCCGCCGCGTCCTTCGAGAACTGGCGCCAGACCGGTATCCTGCGCCATGATGCCGAACCTTCCATCTACCGTTATTCCCAGACCTTCAGGATCCCGAAAAGTATCCCCGGCACCGGTGAACGCGTCGAACGGCGAGGTTTCATCGCTCTCGGCCGCCTGGAAAATTATTCCGCCAACGTCATCTTCCGCCACGAGCAGACTCTCGCCAAACCCAAGGCCGACCGCTTGGACCTTCTGCGCTCCACCCGCGCTCATTTCGGCCAGATTTTCATGTTGTACAGCGGAGCCGGCAAAGTCGACGTCCTGCTCGAGTCCGCGGCAGCTCCCGACATCGAGGTCACCGACGAATACGGCATACTCCACCGCGTCTGGAAGATCTCCGATCCCCTGGTCATCGCTTCCGTCCATACCCACATGCGCGACAAGAACCTGATCATCGCCGACGGACATCATCGCTATGAAACCGCTCTAACCTACCGCAACGAACGTCGCGCCACCGCCGAAACCAGTTCGGGCATGCCCGTTCCCTACGATTCCGCCATGATGACCTTCGTGGATATGGATCTCCCCGGCCTCGCCATTCTGCCCACCCATCGCCTCGTCTTCGGTTTGCCCTCCTTTTCGGCAGCTCAGTTTCAGGGTGCTGCCAAGAGATACTTCAATGTGGAAGAGGTCGATGTCGGTATCGATGCCGCCCGTGCCACCGCCATCCTGCACAACGCCGGACAAGCCGGAACCGCGCTCCTCGCCATCACCCCCGAACGCAACTTCCTGCTCCACACTCCCAAAGCCGTGGGCAGTATGTTGTTCGGGAGACTCTCCCTGCGCCAGCAAGCCCTCGACGTCGTGCAACTGCACATATGCCTTCTGGAAGGTGTGCTGAAGATTTCCGCGGAAGAAATTCGCAACCAGGAGAACGTTACCTATTGCCGCGAAGCCTCCGATGCGCTTTCGCAAGTGCGGAGTGGAAAGGCTCAGGCCGCCTTCCTCATGAACCCGGTGCGCATCCAGCAGGTTCGTGACATCGCCTTCGCCGGCGAAGTCCTGCCCCAGAAATCCACCGATTTCTATCCCAAATTGCTGAGCGGTCTAACCATCTATGCACTCGAGTAAGAAAGTTCATGTAGGGACGGGCGCCTTCGCACCCCCGAGCCGAGCAAGGTTCGGCACCTGCCGGCATACGTGGCGACTTTGGAGTCTTAGCGGGAACCAGTTCTGGCAAAGCTCTGGCGCACCCGCCTCCCAACAGCGTAAGGTCTAGCGGAAGTGTTCTCCAAGAACAGGATTCTGGCCATCTTGTTAGCCAGCGCGACGTTTCTGTCCACCGCGCCCGCAACCCCGCCCGCTGCAACCGACAACGAAAAACACATCTCCGTCTATTCTCCCGTTGCCGTCTACACCCTCCCGGTTCTCGATCGCGCCGGCCATGAATATGTCGGGCTTCTCGAACTCCTCGAACCCCTCGGCCGCGTCAGCAGTCAGTCCGAAGCCCCGCAATGGCGTCTCCACTACAACGCCGTTGACGCCGAATTTACCGCGGGCAAGACCCGCGCCCGCGTCCGCGGCCGCGATTTCGATTTCACCGCGCCCTTCCTGCTGGAATCCGCCCGCGGATTCGTTCCCCTCTCCTCGCTCGCAACCCTTCTCCCGCGCTTCCTCGGAACCTCCGTCAATTTTCATGAAGCAGCGCGCCGTCTGTTCATTGGCGACGTCGGCATCCAACCCAGCTTTCGCCTCGATTCCTCCACTCCCCCCAAACTCGCGCTGACCTTTAGCGCTCCTGTCAATCCCACAATCTCCACCGAACCCGGCAAACTGCAAATGGTCTTCAAGCACGACCCCGTTGTTTCCCCGGGAAGCCAATCGATCTCCTTCGACAACAAGGTCATCACCCACGCCATCTATTTCGAGGACAACGGCACCGCCGAGTTAGACGTCACCGCAACCGATCCCCTCATCGCCAGTTTTAGCAGCGATCGCAGGACCATCACCCTTTCCGCTCTCCCATCCACCCCGTCTGCCACCGCCGTAACCGCGACCACCCCGCAAACTTCCGCTCCAGCCCCGCCCGTCATTCATCGCCCACTCGTTGTCATCGATCCCGCCCACGGTGGTAATGAACGCGGCGCCGCTCTCACTGATAAACTCGCAGAAAAAGACGTCACCCTCGGATTTGCCCGCCTCCTGCGTCACGAACTCGAGATTCGCGGCTTCGCCGTAACCATGCTGCGTGACTCCGACGCCACCCTTACTCTCGATCAGCGCGCCGCCGCCGCTAATGCCGCTCACCCCGTTATCTACATCACCCTCCACGCTGTTTCCCAAGGCCACGGCGCCAGAGTCTACACCTCCCTGCTTCCGGTCGAGGGACCGAGCAGCGGAATCTTTCATCCCTGGAATGCCGCCCAATCACCGGCTCTGCCACTCAGCCGTCTGGTCGCTGCTGCCGTAGTCGCCGATCTGCAGAAGAAGGATTTTCCCTCCCAGACATCCTCCGCTTCCCTGCGTCCATTGAATAATATTCTTGTGCCGGCAGTGGCCGTAGAACTGGGCCCGGGAGAAAGCGGCATCGCCGACCTCACCAACGCCAACTATCAACAGCGTGCCGCATCAGCCATAGCCGATGCCCTGGCCTCCATCCGCGACCGCTTGGGAGCGCAGCCATGACAGCTATACAGTCCGCAAACCAGTCGTTGACTCTGATTTTGCGACACGCAGCGCTTCAACAGTTCCCGGAAAGACCTCGGTTCGAATCGGTTCGGGAACGACACTACCTCAAAGGCCGCGGAGAAACTCTGACTCTCGCAGGTTCTTGGGAACGGTACGACTTCAGAGGTTGCGGTAAAACTCCTTTTCCCGCCGGTTTGGGGAAGGGCATGAGTTCCAGAGGCTGCGCTGCTGGAACTGAGAACTGAGAACTCTTATGATCCCTCGCCATCTTCTCATCGCCGTCGCCACTCTTCTCGTGCTGGTAGTGTCCATGGGACTCTACCTCCGTCACATGCGCCGCCGCGCTGTAGAAGTGGAATCTACCGCCGCCGACGCTTTGCCCGTAGCCCCTCCCTCCACTGGCCCCACCGAAACCGTCACTCTCTTCGTTGCCGATGACGGCACCGGCACACTCCGCGCCCGCTCTGCCCAAATTCCCCTCCCCGGTGGACGCCAGCAGCGAGCCGAAGAATTACTCCGCGCCTTGTTGCGCCTCTACCAACTGCCCGGAGCCTCCCATCCCCTCGCCCCCGCAGCCGATATCCGCGCCATCTACCTCGTCGATCCCGGAGCAGCCGTCATCGATCTCAACGCCGCCTTCGTCGACCAGCACCGCTCCGGCATTCTCAGCGAACAACTCACCGTCAACTCCCTCGTTGAAACCCTGGCCATCAACGTACCCGGCATCCAGCGCGTCAATATCCTCGTAGAGGGCCAAACCCGCGATACCCTGGCCGGCCACGCCGACCTCAGCGACTGGTTCGATGTCCCCACTCTGGAGCAGGCCGCCAGCCAGTAAGAGATCGAAAATGATCCGCGCTTTAGCGCCTGCGGTAAGTTCGTACCGCATCCGCGAGTTTTTCAGCAAACCAGCCGCTCAGGGAGTGCATCTTTTCAAACTGGTTTCAACGATCAACTTTAGTCACGTGCATCCGCAG
This sequence comes from uncultured Acidobacteriaceae bacterium, assembly GCA_963696275.1. Classification (GTDB taxonomy): domain Bacteria; phylum Acidobacteriota; class Terriglobia; order Terriglobales; family Acidobacteriaceae; genus Acidiflorens. The sequence continues at coordinate 21,997 of CAVOJQ010000008.1, forward strand.
CACGGAAAAGGATAAAGTTAACTTATTCATGGCATTTCGTTTCAAGTCTGGGCTCATCGTCCTGGCCTTTGCGGTTCTGGGCTGGACCACGTTTTGCTCCGCACAATCCCGGGCCACCGACCCACCGGATCAACCCTCACCCGGAACCATCACCGGCACCGTTGTCGATCCCAGTGGAGCCGTCGTCACCGGAGCCCGCATAAAACTCACCCGCGAAAATCAACCCCTGATCCAGGAGGTTTTATCGGCCAACGACGGCCAATTCTCTTTCACCAACGTCCCTCCCGGCCCCTTCCATCTCACCATCACCGCAGCCGGATTCACCAATCAGACATTCTCTGGAACCCTGAGTTCGGGGCAGATCTACTCGCTCCCGCAAAACCCTCTGGCCGTTGCTGCCAGTCTGACTGACATGGAGGTCAGACTCTCGCAAACCGAAGTTGCCGAAGAGCAAATCAAGATTGAGGAGAAGCAGCGTGTCCTCGGCGTTCTTCCCAATTTCTATGTCACCTACATCCCCAATGCCGCACCTCTCAACCCGAGGCAGAAGTTCGAGCTTGCCTGGAAGACCATTCTCGATCCCTTCACCATCGTCTTTGTCGGAGGCGTTGCCGGAGTTCAGCAGGCGCAAAATCACTTCGCCGGATATGGTCAAGGCGCACAAGGCTACGGCAAGCGCTTCGGCGCCGGTTATGCCGACGCCGTCGACGGCACCTTCATCGGCGCCGCCATCCTGCCTTCCCTTCTGAAACAGGATCCGCGCTATTTCTATAAGGGCACCGGCACCACCCAGTCGCGCGCCCTGTACGCCATCGCCAATGCCGTCATCTGCAAGGGCGACAATGGTCACTGGCAGCCGAATTACTCGAACGTTCTGGGAAGCTTGGCTGCCGGCGGTCTCTCCAATCTCTACTACCCCGAGCAAGATCGCAACGGCGCGGGGTTAACCTTCGCCAACGGAGCTATCGGAATTGGCGCCACGGCTATCGCCAATCTTTTTCAGGAATTTGTCGTCCGCAAGCTGACCCCCAAGGCTCCCTGAGAGGCCCCCTCCACCACCATTCGGCAACCGCACTCTGATATCGTGACACCTCCGCCGAGACCGACACTTTCGCCGGTGTCCAAGCCCGCGTAGTCGGTCAGTTTGAATTGCTTTGAGAGGGCGCGGCTTCAGCCGTGCCGTAACTGCCGCTGGGTGACCAAGCCCTGCTTGCGATTGCAACCCAGTCCGCTCCTGCGATATTCTTTGCAGTTCGGTACGAAGAGGGCGCCTTGTCCTGTAGATCCTGCACGTCGCGCAATCAAACCAGGTTTGTTGCCGAGATAAGCGTCCACATTCTAGGCATCGAGAACATCGAGAGACCCGCAGTGCTGGTATTCCCCAAACTTCTCACCTGCATGGATTGCGGCTTTACGGAATTCACCATGGCGGAAAATGATTTGCAACTGCTGAGAAAACATTCCGGCGGTGCTGCTGCTGATACCGCCGGATAACCCCACAAAATAACTCCCCAGCCTGCAGCAACCTCGATCGTTCCGCACCTGTAATCGCTGCCAACCCTGTAACAAATAACAGTCGACAATTGTTGCGCCCGGCGTAACCTAAATGCCAGACGACTGGGAACCTGCGGGAGACCCGGTCCACAGAAGGGTTCACAGTGGCCCTAATTCGGGTTTTGCTGGCTGATGATCACGCGGCACTTCTCGCGGAACTCCAGTTTCGGCTTGCCCAGGTGTTCGAGATCATCGGGTCTGTAGAAGACGGAGCACAGGCCGTTGATGCGGCGCTTCGCCTCGCCCCTGACGTGTTGGTCCTCGATATCTCGATGCCTCTCATGAATGGCTTCAAGGCTGCCGCACGTCTGCGGGACTTGAACTGCAAAACCAGGATCGTCTTCCTCTCAGCTTACGATGACCAGGACTATATCGCCGAAGCATTTTCCTCCGGCGCCAGCGCCTATGTCACCAAGCGAACTTTCTCAACCGACCTGGTGACCGCCATTCGCGACGTGGTCCTTGGGAAAACATTTATATCCCCCTCCCTGCGCAGCCCACTCTCGACCGGCTAGCCCTGCTTTCTCCTCCCCCCAAACTGGATGTGGTGTAGCTCAGTACTGACGACCAAGACCTAAGACCTGCGATTTCCCCCAGGACTGTTAAACTTCTTTCAATGATCTTTCGCAGCGATAATCGCACTCCCGACCAGATTCGTCCCGTTAACATCATCCCCGACTTTATCTCCACCGCCGAAGGCTCGGCCCTGATCGAAATGGGTAACACCCGCGTCATCTGCACCGCTTCCATCGAAGAATCGGTCCCCTCGTTCATGCGCAACTCAGGCAAGGGCTGGATCTCCGGCGAGTACGGAATGCTCCCCCGCTCTACCCTCACCCGCACCGCCAGAGAATCTGCTAAAGGCAAGCAAAGCGGCCGCACTCAGGAAATTCAGCGCCTCATCGGCCGCTCCCTTCGTGCCGTCGCCGACCTGAAGCGCCTGGGCGAACGCACCATCTGGATCGATTGCGACGTCATCCAGGCCGATGGCGGCACCCGCACCGCCTCCATCACCGGCGCCTTCGTGGCCCTCGGCCTCGCTCTGCAGCGCCTGGTCGACGCCGGAACCTTGACCGCCGCCCCCATCAAGGATTTCGTAGCCGCCATCAGCATCGGCATCGTCGACGGCGAAGTCCTTCTCGACCTCAACTACGAAGAAGACTCCCGCGCCGACGTCGATATGAACTTCGTCATGACCGCCGGCAACAAAATTGTCGAACTACAGGCAACCGCCGAGCATCAGGTCTTCGACGACGCTCAATTGGCAAAGATGATCGCAATGGCCCGTCAGGGCATCCAATCTCTGATCGCGAAGCAGCAATCCCTGCTTGGCACACTGGCTCTGCGCCAGTAAACCTCCGTCACCCCTGCCCAAACTGGTGTGTTCACGGCAGCCCCTGCGGGTTTAGAATTACCTGTCGTAACGCACTGATGCTGATAATGACACGGAGGATTGTATGAAACTTACCCCCGGCAAACTCGCCGGCATGAAAGCGGTTTCGAATGCCAACGGCGTGATCGCCGCCGCCGCAATGGACCAGCGCGGCTCACTGCAGAAATCTTTAGCCAAGGAAAAAGGCTCGGCCGTCTCCGACACCATGATGGAGGAGTTCAAGATTCTCGTCAGCGAAGTGCTCACTCCTCACGCCAGCGCCATCCTGCTCGATCCCGAGTGGGGTCTGCCCGCTTCCAAGCGCCGCGCCAAAAATGCCGGACTCCTGCTGGCCTACGAAAAGACTGGCTATGACAAGACCGGCCCGGGACGCCTCGGCGACCTGCTTGATCACTGGTCGGTCCGCCGCCTCAAAGAAGCTGGCGCCGATTGCATCAAGATTCTCCTCTACTACACCCCCTTCGATCCGCAAAACATCAACGACCAGAAACACGCTTGGGTCGAGCGTCTCGGCGATGAATGCCGCGCCAACGACATCCCGTTCTTCCTCGAGTTCGTCACTTACGAAGAAGGCATCGACGAAAAAGGTTTCGATTTCTCGAAAAAGAAGCCGAAAGCCGTCATCGAAAGCATGCGCGAGTTCACCAAAGATCGCTATGGCGTCGACGTGATGAAGGTCGAAGTCCCCATCAACATGAAGTTCGTGGAAGGGACAAAGTCTTTCAAGGGTGAAAAAGCCTACTCCAAGCAGGAAGCAATGAAGTTTTTCCGTGACGCTGCCGCCGTCTCGACCAAACCCTTCATCTATCTTTCCGCCGGCGTAAGCAATTCCGAATTCACCGAGTCGCTGGAACTCGCCGCTGAGTCGGGAGTGAAATTCAACGGCGTACTCTGCGGACGCGCCACCTGGAAGGAAGGCATCCCCGTCTACGCAAAACAGGGTGCGCAGGCTTTCCGAAAGTGGCTGCAGGACGAAGGCGTGAAGAATATCAACAACGTAAACGATCGTCTGAAGGCCGCAACCAGTTGGTATTCCATCTATGGAGTAGAACCGGCTCTGGCCCACGTGTAAGTGGCAACGTCAATGGAGCGCCGGGCGTCCCCGGCCGGCCGCTCGACTCCAAGGGGCGGGCAGGAACGCTCGTCCCTCCATTTCGCATTTCATACTAAGTGCTGAATGCCGGCTGACCGCAAAACCGCTCTCATCACCGGCGCCTCCTTCGGCATCGGAATGGAATTCGCCCGCATCTTCGCCCGCGAAGGCTACAACCTCGTTCTAGTCGCTCGTACCGGAGACAAACTCCGCCAACTAGCCTCCGAATTTGAAAAAGCCCACGGTACCCGCTCCCTCATTCTAGCCACCGACCTGACCGACCCGGGAGCTCCAGCGTACGTGCTCGATCAGGCGACACGCGCCGGCATTGAGGTGAATGTGCTGGTCAATAATGCCGGCTTCGGACAGTACGGCCTGTTTGCCGTAAACGATCTGGAAGAATGTCTGCGCCAGATTCAGCTCAACGTGACGGCGCTCACCCATCTGACCCGCCTGTTTCTTCCGGTGATGATCGCGTGCAAAGGCGGGGCCATCCTGAACGTGGCGTCTACTGCGGCGTTTCAGCCGGGACCGCTGATGGCCGTTTACTTTGCGACCAAGGCGTATGTCCTGCATTTCTCAGAAGCGCTGTCCAATGAACTCCACGGAACCGGTGTGACCGTCACATGCTTATGTCCCGGGGCGACGGCCACCGAGTTTCACAAACGCGCCAATGCGACCACCATGAAGCTTCTGAAGTTTGGCTCGATGGATGCGCACACCGTAGCTGAAGACGGCTATCGCGCCATGATCGCCGGAAAGCCCGTCGTGATCTCAGGATTCAAGAATTGGCTGCTGGCGCAGTCGATAAGATTCTCACCGAGAAGCGTGGTGACGGCGATCGCCAGGAAAATTCAGGAAGAAAAGTAAAGAATGGAGCGACGGGCGTCCACGCCCGTCCGCCGAGAGACGCGGCAATCCGCCTCTCTACAGGAATTGAATTAAGACGACTTGCGCCCTTCCAGCGCCGCCTGCACCCGGCTGTGTTTCCGGCTATACGTGAAATACACCACCATGCCGATGACCAGCCAGATAATCAATCGCGCCCAGTTAATCCACCCCAGTTTGTACATCATGTAGCCGTTGAACAGAATGCCCATCACCGGCACAAACGGCACCCAGGGTGTCCGGAAAGGTCGAGGCTGGTTAGGATTCGTGTGGCGCAACGCCATGATCGCGATGCAGACGATCACGAACGCCAGCAGCGTTCCGATGTTGACCATTTTTCCAATGTCGTCGATCGGAGTCAGGCTGCCTACAATCGCCGCCAGCAGTCCCACCAGCATCGTGTTCTTCCACGGCGTGCGGAAGCGCGGGTGAATGTCAGCGAAGAACTTCTTCGGCAATAACCCGTCGTTGGCCATCGAATACAGCACGCGCGTTTGCCCCAGCAGCATGACCAGCATCACGCTCGTGAGCCCCGCCAGCGCCCCCAGGGTAATGATGTTCGAGGCACCCGTAAGCCCTCTGTCCAGGAAAGCCCGGGCGATCGGCGCCTCAATGTTGACTTCTCTCCACGGCACCATGCCGGTCAGAACCGCCGCCACCGCGATATACAACACTGTGCAGACCAGCAGCGAAGCAATGATGCCGATGGGAAGATCGCGCTGCGGATTCTTCGCTTCCTGCGCCGTCGTGGAAACGGCATCGAATCCTATATAGGCGAAGAAAATATAGGCCGCTCCCGCCCCGATTCCCGAAAAGCCGAACGGCGCGAAGCTCGCCCAGTCCGTTCCCCAGTTAACCCGGCTGATGTAGTGGACACCCAGCCCGATCACAAAAAGCACAACTCCAACCTTGATGGTGACGATGGTCGCGTTGAAGCGTGCGCTCTCCTTGATGCCAATCACCAGAATCGCTGTAATCACCAGCGCGATCACGAAGGCCGGAACATTGACTCCGATCTCATATCCGAACAGATGCGGCGCATTCAGCAGATCGTGACCTTTCTGCAACAACTCCGGCGATTGCCCGCTCATAATGTCCGTCACTTTATTAAGGAAAGCCTGCGTGCCCGGCACCAGCGTCGAATCCGACGCCAGCGCCATCTGCCGGGCAACCGTCTTCTCCGCCACGTTAAGCCCCGTCCAATGATCGTAGGCCAGCCAAAGCGGCATCTTGATGTGCAGAATATTCAGCAGTTCAATAAAGTGATTCGACCACCCCGACGACACCGTGCTCGCACCCATCGCGTACTCGAGCGTAAGATCCCAGCCGATAATCCACGCAATAATCTCGCCCAGCGTCGCGTAAGCGTAGGTGTAAGCGCTACCCGCAAGTGGAATCATCGCGGCAAACTCCGCATAGCAGAGGGCCGCAAAAGTGCACCCCAGCCCGGAGAGCACAAACGACAACATCAGCCCCGGCCCGGCATAATGAGCGCCCAATCCGGAAAGCACGAAGATTCCGGCCCCAATCACCGCGCCCACGCCCAGCGCCGTCAACTGGAATACACCCAGCGTCCGTTTCAAACTGTGCGAGCCAGTCTCTCGCGCCTCCTCTAACAAAAGCTCAAGCGGCTTTTTCGCAAAGAGGTCAGTCATGAGGTGCGTTTCTCCTAAGTATCAAATCGATCCGTCAAACTGAAGTCGCGTCGCCCCGCGGCCGCCAGATGTAATACACCGGAATTCCCAGCAGCACGATCAACAATCCCGGCCACGTGTATTGCGGTTTGTAGCGTAACAGCACCACGTCGATAAACAAAGCCATCACGATGTAGATTGCCGGCAGAACCGGGTATCCAACCGCCTTGTACGGACGTTCCGCCTCGGGATGAGTACGACGCAACACAAAAAGCCCAAGAATCGTCAGCACATAAAACACCAGCACCGCAAAAATTATGTAATCCAGAAGCTGCCCATAACTTCCCGAGATGCAGAGCACGCACGTCCACACCATCTGCACCATCAAAGAAATCGCCGGCGTCTTGTACCCAGGATGCAGCCGGGCCACGCTGCGAAAAAACAACCCATCCTTGGCCATGGCGTAGTAAACTCGCGCCCCCGAGAGAATCAGCCCGTTGCAGCACCCAAAGCCGGAAATCATGATGGCAACCGCCATCAGACCCCCTCCCGCCGCCCCAAACATCTGTGTCATCACCGCCGTAGCAACCCGATCTTCGCGAGCGTACTGAATCCCGCGCTCCAACAGTGTCGCCCCCGTCGGACTTCCCACCAGCGGCAGCGCACTCAGATAAATAAAATTGCAGCCAATATAAAGCGCAATGACCACACCCGTCCCAAGCGCCAGCGATAACGGCAAATTCCGGCTGGGATTTTTCACCTCGCCCGCCGTGAACGTAACGTTGTTCCATGCATCCGCCGAAAACAGCGACCCCACCTGCGCAATCGCCAGCACCGTAAGCGTCGAAACGAAAACGCCCGCTCCCACATCATGCAGAGTTCCCAGACCCGAGTTGCGCCAGAAGTTCGCGCCAAAATTCGCCGCCACAGCCTGCGCATTCCTCCCCAGAAAAATCCCAAAAAGCACCAGGCCGAGCAGCGCCGAAACCTTCGCCGTAGTAAAGACGTTCTGGATCAAAGCGCCCGTCTTCACCCCGAAAATATTAATGATCGAGAGCGCCACCACCACCAGAATCGCAACCAGATTCTGCGTGTTCAACCCCACATCCATGCCGCCCAGCATCATCGGCCCGACAGCAAATTTCGGAACCTTCCACAGATGAACGATCCAATGCGTTGAGGAAATCGCCGGCCAGAAAATCCCCAGAAATTTCCCGAAAGCCACGCCCACCGCCGCAATTGTACCCGTCTGAATCACCAGAAACAGCGTCCAGCCGTACAGAAATCCCCACAACGGCCCCAGCGACTCGCGCAGATAAACATACTGTCCGCCCGCCCGCGGCATCATGGCGGCCAGTTCGCCATAAGTAAGCGCACCCACAATCGTGAGGAATCCAGTAATCAGCCACGCTCCAATCAGCAGCGCCGGGGAGGTAACTTCGCGGGAAATTTCGGCGGACACAATAAAAATGCCCGAGCCGATCATCGAACCCATCACCAGCATGGTCGCGCTGGTCAGGCCGAGACCTTTGACAAGCTCCGTGTCCTGATGAGTGTGCTGCTCCCAATCGCTGCTTCTCGCAGTGACTTTCGAAGCTGGTGGCCGAACGTTCGTGCTCACGAACCTCCTAAGCCCATGTGGGGCGGGCGCCCTCGCCCGCCTGACTTCGAATGGGAAATCCAACTTTACCCCAGAACCCTCAAAAATTCTTCAGCTGATTTGCCCGGGTCCCGTATCAAGTCAGATATCACCGCCACCGAATCGGCCCCCGCGTCCAGGACGGAGCGTGCATTGCCGCGAGTAATTCCGCCAATCGCAACCAGCGGCTTGCGTGTCAGTTCCCTTGCCCGGCGCACTCCCTCAAGCCCCACGACCGGATCCGGATTTTCCTTACTGCCGGTCGCGAACACCGGACCGATTGCAAGATAGTCGGCGGAAGTTCGATCCGCTTCTGCAAGTTGCTCCGCATTATGAGTGGAAACACCCATAAAAAGCGCGCCGCCGAGAATCTTTCGCACCGCCTCGGGAGACAGATCATCCTGCCCAACATGCACTCCGTCAAACGACGCGGCAAGACAAAGATCAGCGCGATCATTCATGATGAGCTTGACGCTGGTGCTTGTGTGGGAACGGGCGCCCTCGCCCGTCCAAGCCGAGCGTAGCTCAGCAGTTGCCGGAGAGCGCGGCAACTCTGGATCTGCTCGGGCTCCAAGCCGCGTCCGCAGTTCTCGAGCATGATCCAGCATGAGCCGCGCGTTGCCAGATTTGTTGCGATATTGCAGCAGCGTGCAGCCCGCCGCAGCGAGTTCCTCGGCAGCCGCAAACATCTCGCTGACTTCATGAAAACAGGCAGGGTCAACAATCGGATAGAGTCGCGGAAGTTGCAACATAGGCTAGGAGTGCCGGCGGAGAGCCGGGCGTCCCCGCCCGGCAGTTCCCCAAGTCAGCTCACTTGGCTTTCAGAATAGCGTCCAACCTGCTTTCAATGCGGTCGAAACGATCTGCCAAAAAGATAACTCCGCAAGAAACAATGAAACGATGACGACGCCCAATGTGGGCAGTGCTTCCGAAGGCCTATCCGCCGCGTATATCACCGCAGCTAAGTCCGCAGCTGTCATAAGACGCGAGGATTATAACGCATAATTTTTTGCCATTTTCTGGAATTGAAGGTAGAACACTCCCCACTGCCCAGCCGGACAAGTGAGACCCCGCCGCTCCACCGCATGTCTCAGGTTCCCTTCTTCGCCAGAAATCTCTCAATAAATCCCGTATCAAAATTCCCCGCCCGAAAATCCGGATCCGCCAAAATTCTCCGGTGCAGCGGAATCGTAGTGTGAATCCCCTCCACGATAAACATCCCCAAGGCGCGGCTCATGCGCGCAATCGCTTCGTTGCGATCCTTCCCCCGCACCACCAGCTTCGCAATCAGCGAATCATAGTAAGGAGGAATCGTCCCTTCCGCATAAGCCGCCGTGTCCAGCCGCACCCCGGTCCCTCCCGGAGGATTGAACGTCGTAATCTTCCCCGCCGACGGCGTGAACTTCTCCGGATGCTCCGCATTAATCCGGCACTCAATCGCATGTCCGCGATGCACGATCGGCCCCTGTAACACCTCGCTCATCTTCGCCCCCGCCGCAATCATAAGCTGGCTCTTCACCAGGTCAACATCCGTCACCATCTCCGTCACCGGATGCTCCACCTGAATCCGCGTATTCATCTCGATAAAATAAAGCCGCCGGTCTTTGTCCATCAGAAATTCCATCGTTCCGGCATTGTGATAGCCGACCACGCTCAGCGTCTTGCTGATGACGTCTCCCATTTCCTTGCGCAGCTCCGGCGTCATTCGCACCGATGGCGATTCTTCCAGCAATTTCTGATGCCGCCGCTGAATCGAACACTCCCGCTCGCCCAGGCTGACCACAGTTCCATGCTCATCGCCCAGCACCTGAAACTCGATGTGCCGCGGGTTCTCCACATACTTCTCGAGATAAAGATCGCCATTGCCAAACGCTCCCGCCGCCTCCGATTGCGCCTGGCGATAAAGCGCCGGCAATTCATCTTCATTGCGCACAATCCGCATGCCGCGCCCGCCCCCGCCCGCCGTCGCTTTCACGATGACCGGAAACCCGATCTGCCGCGCCCATTCCTGCGCTTCCTCCGCCGAAGCGACCACACCGTCTGACCCGGGAACGATCGGCACTCCATGCTTTTTCATGGCCGCGCGCGCTTTTTCTTTTTCCCCCATCAGCCGGATCACATCAGGAGTCGGCCCAATGAACTTGATGTGGCACGCCTCGCAAACTTCCGCGAAGCTGGCATTTTCCGACAGCAGGCCATAACCGGGATGGATCGCGTCCACATTCGCGATTTCCGCCGCGCTGATCACCGCCGGAACGTTGAGATAGCTTTGCGCCAGTTGCGGCGGCCCTATGCAGATCGCTTCGTCCGCAAAGCGCACGTGCAGCGAGTTCCGGTCCGCCTCGCTATAAATCGCCACCGAGCGGATGCCCAGCTCCTTGCATGCGCAGATCACACGCAGAGCAATTTCGCCGCGATTCGCTATCAGAATTTTCTTGAACATACTGTAAGAATTCTCAGCGGTCAACTCTCAGCCTTCAGGAAGTTCCAGCGCCGTGCAGACCTTCGTTTTTCCTGGGGACCTGAGCGCTGAGAAACTGAGAATTTATTTGCCCGGCCGGACCGCGAACAGCTCTTGCCCGTACTCAATGGGCTGGCCGTTAGCGACTAGTTTCTTGACTAACTCCCCCGCCACGTCGCATTCGATTTCGTTCATCAACTTCATCGCTTCCACTATGCACAGCACCTGGCCCACCTCCAGTTTGTCTCCGGCTTTCACAAAAGGTGGCGATCCTGGCGAGGGCGATTCGTAAAATGTTCCCACGATCGGCGAGCGCACGATATGCAGGCTCTCCTCGGGCTCCGGCGCAGCAGCGGCGCTCGCTGTCAGATTCACCTGCCCAGACCCGCCGCCCGCTGCCTGCGGCACCATCACCGGACCCTGCGTGGGCTGCACCGTTATGTAACGTGAGTCGGGCAGCGGCGCCGGCGCAGGTTCGGCGGCGCGCTTGATCTTGACCTTGACATCGCCTCGCTCCAATTCAAATTCGGCAATGTCTTTTTCGATTAAGAACTCAATCAGTTCCTTCAGCTCTTTTTGATTCATGGATAAGGCGGGTTCCTAATTTCTAAATAGAGACGGGGCTCGCCCCGTCTCGGCTGGCACTATCTCGTCCGTCGCCGCAGACTCGTGCCGTAGTTCCTGCTGCAGTTCCTGCCGTCGTTCCTGCTGTAGTTCCTGCTAAAGCTCAACCAACTCTTTGTCCGTCGGAGTCAGCGCCTCGCACCCCGACGCAGTCACCACCACCACATCTTCGATCCGTACTCCCCACTTCCCGGGAACATATGCGCCGGGCTCGATCGTAATCACCATCCCAGGCTCCAGTTTCCCGGTCTGTCCCGCCGCCAGCCTGGGCGCTTCGTGAATTTCTAACCCTAAACCATGCCCCGTTGAATGCGTGAAATATCGCGCCAATTTTCGCTTGCGGAGCACCCGCCGCGCCGCGCCATCCACCTCCGCCGCATTCACCCCGGGAGCAACCGCCGCAATCGCCGCCTCTTGCGCCTCCCGAACCGCTTCATACACCTGTCGAGCTTCCCGCGAGGCTCGTCCGACGTGCACGGTTCGCGTCCGATCCGAACAATAACCGGTGAGTATAACACCAAAATCGCAGACCACGAACCCGCGCCGCGTTATGCGCGCTTCCGAGGCTCGCCCATGTACCATCGCCGAACGCGCGCCCGCAGCCAGGATCGTCGCGAACGCCATGCCCTCCGCCCCTGCACGCCGCGCCTCATGTTCCATGGCCGCAGCAACCGCAACCTCAGTCACCCCAGGCCGAATCTCACGGCAGGCAATCCGGAAAAGACTGGCTCCCAGTTCTACCGCTCTCCGGATGAGCGCAATTTCCCCCGCATCTTTCACCACGCGCAAACGCTCGACCAGTTGCGGCGCCGACCGCAGGCGTGCCTTCCCTTTCAGCGCCCGCGCCAACCGGTCGCGCATGCCCGCCGTCATCGACTCTGGCTCGATGCCAACCGTCAGCCGCGGCCAACTGCTCCGTCGCCCCGCCAGCCATTCCGCAGCCGCCATGAAAGGAGCCTTATGCGCGATGGCAACTTTCGCATGCGTGACTTCTTCCCTGACCTGTATGCGGTAACGCCCGTCGGTAAACAGAATCGACCCTTGGTCCTGATCCACGATCAGAACCGCCGCGCTTCCCGTAAACCCACTCAGATAGCGCACATTCGGAAGATGCGTCACGACCAGCGCATCGAGACGGTTCTCAAGTAGTCCCGATCGAAGACGACCCAGGCGCCCAGCATGATCCATGAAAGGAATATAGCAAGAAGCGCCTAATTCATCCCTCGAAAGGCTCGCCCTCTGTGCTTCCCCCCGTGTTCCGAGTGTTTTCCGGGGTAAAGAATCCGCAGTCAAAAATAGGTCCGTAACCGCCAGGAACCGCGGGAGCCCCAAAAAAGAAACCGCCGGCCCTCGGCAGTTTTTCCGAGAGAGCCGGCGGCGTATCCTTCTGCCCCGCGCTTAGGTTTGAATAATGCGCGGAGTGATGAAGAAAATCAGCTCCGAGTCTGAAGTGCTCACCGTCCGGTGCTTGAACAGATTTCCCAGGTACGGGATATCCCCCAGCAACGGTACCTGTGAAACACTCAGCGAATTCTGTGTCTGGATGACTCCGCCAATCACCACCGTTCCACCGTCCGTCACCAGCACTTGCGTGGTTGCCTGCTGCGTGATCAACGCCGGGTTGCCGGCTGAGTCTTCGTGCCCAAAGTCAGGCAAGGTGTTTTCCACGTCCACGTTCAGGAAGATGGTTCCTTCCGACGTGATCTGCGGAGTCACCGTCAATCGCAGGAAAGCGTCGACGTAGGTGGCCGTTGCCGGCGCGCCAATCGCCGACGCCGTCATGATCGGCACCTTCGTGCCCTGCTTCACCACCGCTTGAATGTTGTTCTGGGTGACAATGCGCGGACGCGAAAGAACTTTCAGCAACCCGCGCGACTCTGCCATCGTTAGCACAACATCGATCCGCATATTGTTGGTCGCGTTGATAAACGACAGCCCGCTCGTCGGTCCCACCGCTCCCAGATTCGAGAACAACGGGATTGAACCTGCCAGGGCAACGCTTTGCGGGTACAAGGGCTGCAGGTTCGACACCACGTTCGGCGAAGCTCCCACCGCCTGCGCGCCGCCCACTCCCGTCGTCCCGTTGCCCCATCCGAAGCCCAACTGCACCCCGATATCGCGAGCATAGCTGCGAGTAGCAGCTACTACCCGCGCTTCAATTTCAACTTCCTGCGTCTTCCGGTCCATCTGCTGAATGATGCGGTCGATCTGCGGCAGAACCGCCGGAATATCGGAAACGATCAGCGCATTCGTGCGTTCGTCAGCCACCACATCGCCGCGCTGGCTCAGGAATTTCTTCACCGGAATCAGTACGTCCTTGGCATGTGCGTAGCTCAGGAAGCGCGTGATGCTCACCTTGTCTACCGCCTGCGCCTCGGCATCGATCTGCGCGCGCCGGCTCTCGGCTTCTCGTCGCAGCGTTTCGATGGTAGCGATACGCAGCACATTGCCGTCCAGTTGGCGTGAGAGATCGTTGTTCTTGAGCACGATGTCCAGCGCCTGATCCCACGGCACGTCATCCAGCACAATCGTCAGGTTCCCGTGGATCGTCGGGTCCAGCACCACGTTCAGCCCGCTGATCTCGTGAATCAGACGGAAGAAGTCTTTCAGGTCCACATCCTTAAGGTTGACCGAGATCGGCTCGCCCGTGTACTTCGAGCCGCTCATCGCCGGAGACTTCTGAGATAACTGCGCCTTCTGTTCCGCCGCCAGGTTCACCGCCGGCTGAATCGGCTGCACCCCGCTTGCCGCCTGGGCAGCATTCGTGCTCGTGGCAACCAGTTCGGCCGCCGTCTTGTCGGCAAAGCGGCTCGCCGCCTGCTGGCTCTTCTCCGCCGGTGCGTCCACCAGGTCGCTCGCTTTGCCCTCTTTCACCGTATATTTCGGCTCGACAAAGGCAAAGTCCGTCGGCTTTCCCAGATTCTCCGCCCCTGTCGCAGTCGACGTCGAGGCCACCGTTGCCGGAGCCACCGTTGCCGGAGCCATCGTCGCCGGAGCTGGACTGACGGCAGCCGAAGCCACCGGAGCTGAAGTCACCGCCGCTTGCGGCGCCTTCACCGGCTCGCGGCTAGCCAGTTCCGCGCCCTCGATCTTGAGCGTGAACGTGCCATCCCGCCCGGCCACCAGTTCCGTGTGACGGCCGCTGCTCGCCATATCCACCACCACATGCGTCGTCGGAGGAACGTGTCCGTCGGTCCCGATGCGGACCTGTTGCACGCCGTCTCTGCCTACGCTGATCCGGTTTTCGGCCGTGGCCATCACGGTGTTGGGAAGGTCGACGACGATGCGTGCTGGAGACTCCAGCGTCGACACCTTAGGCGCCAGCGTTCCCTTCGCCTTGAACTCGATCTGCACTCCGTCCTGGCCGTGCGCAATCTCAAGTTTCTGCAAGCGAGCGCTTGCCGCTACTTCCTTGCCCGTCATGTCAGCCGCCGTCGCGCTCATCACGAGCACCAGCAGCGGAATGAAGAGACCCAGCAGTTGCTTTCGCATTTCCTATCTCCCCATGCGAGGCCCTTCGGCCTCCATGTGTTTCCTGAAAAATGTTCCTTCGAAATCTCTTTCTCTGGCCTACACTGCCGGAGTCGTTATCTTCTTCACTACTTCCCTCGTAAACGTCTTGCCCAAACGATCCTGCAGCGTTTCCTGGAATACGATGGAATCGCCCGTGATTTTCACCACGTAACCGTTGAACACCGGATCGTTTTCCCGCAGAAAATAAGCCTTGTTCAGACCATTACTCACCACCGCGATAAAACCGTTGTCCGACCGCACCACGCCCCGCAGAGCGATCCCGCCAATTTCCAGGCACTTCTTGCCCGTGCTGCAGCCCGAGCCGCCTGCATGGCTCACCACCGGACTGATAAACGGATCCCGCCGCCCGTTCGCGTTGTACTTGCTGTCAGGAACCACCGACTGTTCGCTGACTTCGTTCTCCGGGCTCGCGCTGCCGCCAACGCTCGCTGCCACCGGCTCCTTAGGCTTCGGAACTGTCGCCGTCACCGCCGCCTTCGGCTGAACCGCATGCCCGACGACCACCGCTGGCCGCTTGGCATGGCTCGCGCTCTTCGCCGGCCCAACCACTACCTCACCTTTACTCGGAGCATGGACCGCGCTGCTCGCCGCCGCCGCCGGTTGCACACTGCTCAGCGCTTCGCTGGTTGCCGCCGCCGCATGATTGCTCACCGCGTTCATCGTGTTACGCGTGTTCTGGATAATGCTGGGACTCTGGGCCACGGCCATGCTCGCAGCCAGTGCGCCCGTCAGAATCGTCGTGGTTATCTTCATCGCTGGCTTCGCTTTCATCCTGTCCCTCCTACTTCTTCACCGGTGGTCCGGCCTTCACCGCCGCCGGTGCCGCCCCTGGATCCAGATCGTGACTGAAATACGTCGTCGTCAGGCAGGTCGCAACTACGCTCTCGCTCGGCGCATACTGATAGACGTGCTTCGCCTTCGCCACCCCCGGTACCCGGGTTGATGCCACCATCAGGTTCGAAACATTCACAATGCGCTCTACCTTGGTCAGCCGGTCAAAAAAGCCCAGCATCGAGTAGAACGGGCCGTCGAACTCCACTTCGAAAGGCACTTCCGTGTAGAAGTCCTTCGCGATGTACGGGTGCGACGTGTAACGCCGTATCTCCACTCCCGCCTTGCGCGCTTCTCCGCTCACCATGCGCATGAAATTGTCGATTTCTTTTTCATCCGGCACGATCCGCCGCTCGATCTCCAGCTGCTGCTTCAAACTCGCCAGCTGCCGATCGATGTCCGCCAGTTTCGGACGGTAGGCTTCCAGTTCCGCATTCTCGCGCAACTTCGCCTGCAGCTTCACCTTCGCCGCATCGTTCGCGTCACGCTGCGTCTTGTAGACCGTGTAGTACAGTCCACCCGTCGCCAGTATCGCCACCACCAGCAGAATTCCCAGCAGCTTTACTCCGGTTAATTCGCCTACATTCATAATCGGATCCGCCTTTACGACTTCGCCTTTTCGCAGGTCAATGTGAATTGGAAAGCCTGCATATCCTTCACCGCGTCGTCCTGGAAACTTTCCTTGATTTCGATGTTCTTGAAGAAACCCGTCTTCTGCAGATTCGAAATCAGGTTCGCGACCGCATCGCTGCTCAAGGCTGTCCCATCGATCGCCACGCTAGCGCCCTGATCCTGCATGCTGTTCAACCACACCGCCTCGGTGCTGTTCACCGTATCGCCGATCATCGACAGCAGATTCACCGGGCCCGACTGGTTCTTGCGCAGCTCGTCAATCACATCCACCCGCCGCTTGTAAGCGTCGGCTTGCCGCTGCCGCTCCAGATACCTGGTCTTGATGTCCGCTAGCTCGCGGTTCTTCTGCTCCGCCAGCCGTGTCTGCACTTCGATGGCGGTCTTTTCGCGGTCCAGCTTGTACCAATACCCCGCGTTGACCGCTCCCGCAATCAGCAACACCGCCGCTACCTGGATAATCGGTCCACCCAGATTGCCCAGATCGAAGCTCGGCATGCTCACCGCCGGACCGCTGCTCTTTTTCCCTTTCGGTTTCGGAGCACCCAGCAAATTGATTCGGATCATAGCTTTTCAAAGCTCCTTAAAGCCAAACCCACAGCCACCGCCAGCTGGCCCGCGTTCTGTTCGACCAGCTCCGCCCCCGCGCCTTCCGCCGGAGCCACCACTTTCTGAAACGGATTAAATAATTCCACCGGCATCGAGAATTCCTGCCGCAACGCTTCCACCAGCCCCGGAACCTTCGCCGATCCCCCCGCCAGATAAATTTTCTCGATGTGCTCGCCCGCTGCGCTCGCGCGGAAGAAGTCGAACGTCTTCTGGATTTCCAGCACGATGATTTCCGTCACCTGCTGCAGAATCGGCGTCTTCGCATCGTCATGCACCGTCCCCACCTTGCCCCCCAGCTTCAGCGACTCCGCGTCGTCAAAGCTCAAGTCCAGTTCCTTCTGCAGCGAGTCCGTGTACTGGTGTCCGCCCACCGAAACGTCGCGCGGGAACAGCGGTGTCGTGCCCTTCACGATGTTGATGTTCATCACGCTCGCGCCCAGGTTCAGCAAAGCCACCACCTGCGTCGGCGCCGGCTCGTAATTGAACTCGTAACAATTCTGCAAAGCCAGCGCATCGATATCCACAATAGCCGGACTCTTCCCCGCCATCGAGAGTACGTTGGTGTAGTTCAGAATCTTGTCTTTCTTCACTGCTACCAGCAGTACGTCCATCTGCGGGCTCCCCGCATCTTCCGACAGAATCTGGTAGTCCAGATTCACGTCCGCCAGGTCGAACGGAATATGCTGCGCCGCTTCTTTCTGAATCGTGTCCGACAATTCCTGATCGCTCATCGAGGGCAGCGAGATCTTCTTCACGATCACCGAGTGCCCGCTCACCGCCGTCGCTACCGCCTTCGATTTGATTTGCGTGTCCGTGAACAGTTTGGAGATCGCGCTCGATACCGTGCCCGAGTCCACGATCATCGAATCCACCACGATGTCGGGCGCAATCGGTTCCAGCCCCAGGTGCGCCACTTCAATTCCCGTCCGTGTCTTCCTCAGTTCGACCGCCTTGATGCTCGAACTGCCCACATCCAGACCCACGATCGATTTCGTTCCCATTCCAAACATGTGTCCGCCTCGTTCCCAGAATTCTTCTACCCGCTGCTTACGGTGTCCCCGCCGCTTTCATCGCTGCTTTGTTTTTCTTTCTGTCCCGCGGCTCCGCTTCCGTCGACTTCTCTTCCATCCAGTCATCGATCTTCGATTTCTTGAACCGCCACCGGTTGCCCAACTTGAACGCCGGAATTTTTTGCTCGTTCACGTACTTGTATAAAGTGTCCGGACTCACTCCCAGATATTGCGACGCCTGACGAATGTTCATCACTTCTGGTGAGTCAGCCATTGAATCTTTCCCTGCGCCTTCGTGTGTATTTTGGTGTGCTGAGCATATCTCAACCGGAACCAGCAGCCTCTCCGAGGGAATTTCCCGGTTTTGCCGGGTTTTATGCGGTTTTTCTGGATTCACGAAAATCTGGATTTGCAATCATGGTCTATAGGTTGGATGTGCTTTCAGGCAAGCCACTACAGCTTGTAGATCTCGACCAGGAAAACGCCAGGTCACCCCAATGCGAGTAACTAAGGTACTAGAGACGGTACGGAGGTACTTGAACCGGCGCGCAACCCCTTGAAATTGCGCTCTTTGCTGCGTGGGCCTGAAGACGCGTGGCGCTCTCTACCGGCGGCAACTCGCCCTGCTACTGGCGATTCTCTTCTCCCGCCAGCGTGATCTTGGTGCTCGCGTGGAACTTCTTGTAATCCCGATACGTCTGCTCGACATCGTCATCGTAGCTTTTGAAGAGCGCTACCCGCGCGTCGACGTGGAGCTGCACCCGTTTCGGCAGCCAGATTTCATCGTTCACTCTCGTCATCTCCAGGATCAGATGCGTGCCTTTGTGGATCCGCGCCAGCACCAGCCCGAACGAGATCGTGTCGATCGCCGTGATGTCGAGCTTCACCCACTCGTCTTCAGCTTTATCGATCCAGATGCGTCCATGAACCTTGGCAAGCATCTTGGCCTCGCGGTGCTTCGGCTCGTAGCCCGAACGCGGCTCGGCATCAAACACCCACGTATCGCGCCCGTTGATCATTTCCGACCCCACCAGCCGGAAGTTGAATGCATCCGCAACCTCAAGCACAAACTTGCGGTCTTCCGCGCGATTCTTTTCTTCTTTCTCCAGCCGTTTGCGGCGTGCCTCTTCGGATTCACCATTACGTCGATCGATGAGCTTCTGAATTTTCTCGTCTTCTTTTTTCGCCTCGCCCGCAGGCAGCGGCTTATCATCTTTGGCGATCAGCCGCTCGACATCCTCGCCATAGATCTGCAGCACCTCGGAGGTCCGCGTCTCCGTCTTCTTCACCGCTCCATCCCCGCCGAGCTCATGCCGCTCCACCCGCTCAACATACGTGTAGTCGCGTGCACTCTTATCGTTCTCCAGGTCCTTTTCTTCGGCCCGCTCGAGCAGCGCCCGAATCTGCTCCGCCGGCACCGCCCCGCTGCTATCGGCCTTCAGTTCGATCGGGGGAGGCGAGACAGGGGCAGGGGCAGGGGATGAAGCAGTAGGTGGGGCCGGAGATGAAGGAAGAGACGAGGTTGAAGCCGGCTGCTGTCCAAGAACGCAGCCCGACAGCAGGACGATCACGAAGAGGCATCCGAAGGACAACCGCATAACAGATGTACGAGTCAGCCGCACCAGAGGTTCCTCTAACTATAGCCTTGCCCGGTGTATCCCCGTGTTTCTCGGTGTCCCCGTCGTTAGCTCTTCTTCTCCGCCCGCTCCAGGCATCCCGCCCGGAACGACCGCCCATCCAGCCGATGCAGCCGCCGCGCCTGCCCGCGAGTGATCAGAGGATAGTGAGAGACGGTCAGGAGGTATTCCGCCACAAACCAGACCGGCTGCTCCGAGGTCATCCAGTGGAGAGCATCGAAGCGCCGCATATCGACCGGCCGGGAAAAGGTCCGCAAAGTGCGTTCTCCCCGAAGGTTGAAGTAGGTGTCGAAATAGCTGAGCGCCAGCTCGCGCAGCGAGCGGTAGACCGGCTCGCGGTAGCGGCACCCGGTGTAGTTCGACTTAGCCAGCGACCCCCAGTGCCCGTCGATCCGGTACACGGCGATTACGTGGTCGGTGTCGCGCTCGGCCTCAAGGTCGAGGATCAGAGGCGGGTACCCAAGGACGCGCAACGCGGCGGCGGCGAACAGGGCTCCCTCATAGCAGTGGGAGGTATTCTCGCGCAGCACGCGACGAGGAGACCAGGCGCTGTCGGCGAGGTGATAGGGCATGGCGTCGAGCGCCCTCTGGATGCCGTGGGGGGTCTTGAGGCTGCGAAACCTGCGCAGTTCGGCGGGGGTAAATTCCGAAGAGTTGGCCTTGCTTTTCATGGGCTTACCGGAAAGTGTTTCACGTGAAACATTTTGTACTGGCATAATTGTACGCATAGTATTATACATACATTAATGCCCCGGAAAAAAAGAAAACGAGCTCCGACCAAAGGCAAAGTTGGCCGGCTGATGGCCTCCGCCGAAGATAGCATTCCAGCCGAGTTCCTGCAGAAATGGCCGGGGTACTTCAGGCCGCTCAAGAAGCCGATCACGTTGCGGGTGGACGCCGATGTTCTCGCCTGGTTCAAAAAACAGGGGCGGGGCTACCAGACCAGGATCAATCGAGCGCTGCGGAAGGTGATGGCGGAGGAACGGTAGAAGGGGGAATGAGCCGGGAGTTGATCCTCCACAAGTCCATGGCCCTTTTAGCGATCCACTCGTTAGCGATCCCCCGGGTCTAGTGATCGGGAATCTAACGATGGCGTCAGTTCGAACGCAACGCCGCAGCCGAGCGGCGCACATCCGGAATTTTCTGAAGCGCCGCCCATGTAAGTCGTGCCGTAAAGATTGTTCTGGCTGTCGTGGACCAACTTGCCCATGGGCATCCAGCCGTCGGTTCCGCCGGTGAAACTGTAGAGCACCGTCTCCTCCCCTTTGGGAGATACCTCGAATACTGTCCCGCACCCATCTTGAGATTGGAATTGTTCGCAGATTGTGCCGGAGCCGCCGTAGGCCGTTGTGCCATACAAGTTCTCGTTCCCATCCTTGATCACGCCGGCCGCCGGGCTTGCGCCGTCCGAGCCCCCGGCGAAGCTATGGAGGATTGTCTCTCCGCCGCTCGCGCTTACCTCATACACGGTGCCGAAGCCGAAAGTGCCGCCGGCGCTGGTTGTGCCGTAGAAATTGCCCTTCGAATCCAGCAGCAAATCGCCAGTCGGGTTGGCTCCGTCCGTTCCGCCTTTGAAGCTGTAGAGCACCGTCTCACCGGCTCCGTTGAGTTCGAACACCGTTCCGAAGCCGTTGGCGCCGCCACTGTTGGTGGTGCCGTAGAGATTGCCCTGATCGTCGCGGATCAACGTGCCCTCGGGTGCGCCTCCATCCGCGCCGCCAGTGAAGGTATAGACCAACTTGTACGTATACTGAAGATAAGCGCCGGCTTTGAGCACCTCAAAGATGGTTCCAGCGTCATGGGCGCCGCCGCCCACGGCTGTACCGTAAAAAACGCCGTCGCCCGCGCGGGTCAGACGACCCGAGGGCGAACACCCGTCTGCTCCACCGGTGAAGGCGTAAACTTCGATCGCATAGCCAGTATTCGTTCCCACAACGATCGCGCCGCAGCCGTGAGCTCCGCCACCGGAGGCGGTAAGCAAAAACTCCTGCCCGAGCCCGAGGAAGAAAGTAGACCCGCCCACGATCGGAGGATCGAGAGGAGTATCCCCGTAAGCCGGATAAAACGGGGCAAGCACTTGTTCATTGCCCGAGGTATCCAGCGCAAACAATGTGCCACCCTGGTACTGACCACCATAGGAGGTCGTGCTGTAGAGATGGCCGTGTGCGTCCCAGACCAATCCAGCCATGGGGCCTCCCCCATCCTTTCCGCCGGTGAAGTTGTAGACGACAGTTTCGGTTTGCGCCTGAGCCATTCGCAGACTCGCAAGACACATTGCAGAAACGATCGACAGCAGCAGAAAGCGTGCAATGACGAATCTTGTCCGCGAGGCCGGGCGTTGCGGGGATGGTGCGATTAGAGGCAGCCTATTCCGGGTCACTCTCGTTGAACGAATGACTTTGTGTGAATTCATAACATCCATACCCCTTTCTCCTAGGAGGTGGACGTGCGTTGTCTGACTCAAAGCGGGCTCGTCGACGTGAGGGGGAGGCGACGCCCAAAGGCTAGCCCTCGACCGTGCGGTGGTCAAGATGAAAAGAGTTTCGGTAGTGTCCTAATTTGAAATCCGTCGGCTATGCCTCGACTCTGGCGTTCAATGTGTTTCGTATCCATTCGGACAGGGATTGCTTTTGTGCTTTGGCTGCCATCTCATAGGGCCGTAGCTCATTCGGCGTTGAACGAACGCGCACGGTCATCGCCGCCGGGCGGGGACGCCCGGGCTCTCCAGACGCGAGTGCAGTTGACGCTCTGGCTTCTACTTTGCCTGCGTCGCCGGCTCGCTAGCCATTTCCTGCTGCTGGCCTTCAGATTTTTGCCAGCCGGCGGTTGGGCCGTAGCCCTTCATGTTTCTGGCAATCGACTCGGTTTTTGGGCCGAGATCTTTTTCGTAGACGATTCCATCCTGGTTGACGATGAAGGTCACCACGCCGGAGGATCGGTACTCCGCCGGATAAGCCACGAAGGCGAAGCCGGCGGTCATTTTGCCATCCACCAAATAGCTTTTCACGCCCTTCTTGTTCCCGGCGCCTTCGGCGGTCAGGATGTGGAAGTAGTAACCGCGATAAGGAGTGGGAGAGCTGGATTGGCTTTGAGCAAAACTCTGCGGCGCGGCCGAGGCTACCAGCGGGCCGATGGGACTTTCGGGCTCGCCGTTGGCGGCTCTCCAATAAAGACCGTCTTGCTGACCGTTGTCACTGAAGATCTTGCGCGCGTACTCGCCATGCTGTGCCCAGTATTCTTTTTGCGACGCAGCCAGTTCCTGGCAAACGCGGATAGCCGAGAGTTCATTACGTCCAATGCGCCGGTAGAGAATTTCTTTTTTTCCGGCCTCGGTGTCGAAGTACCATACCTTGCCTTGTTGCATCAATGGAATCGGCGTCGGCCAGTTATGCGCGCCGATATACAAAACCGTGGTACCGTCCGGTTCTTTCATCAGACGATGCATTTGCTGATAGCGCTCAACGAAGTTGGCGCGGCTTTGCGCGTCTTCGGCTTCGTCTCCCGAGGAGACGATTTGCTTGCCGTCCGGTCCGAGGATTTCGAGCAGCGCTTTTTCGTCGTTATTCTTGGTGGCGGTGACCAGGGCGTTGGTTGCGTCTTCCGCCGAGAGAAAGGTCTTCTGACCGTGCTGCTGCGCCACTACGCTGGCGGGAAAACACGCTGCAAGGATGATGGCGGCCAGAGCCAGCTTAGGAAGGTTGGCATGATGACCTTGATTGAAGTTCAGCTTCATTCGCCTCATATTCATTCGCCTCATAGGGCTCCTCCACAGCAACCGCAAACTTTTTGTGCTTTCGGGAAAGCGACGAACTCGCAGCCGCTGCTTCGACCGAAAGTTCGTTTGGCTTGCCTACGGGATTAGTGATGACCACCGCCCCCGTGACCGCCTCCGCCGCCGTGCGAGCCGCCGCCTCCGCCATGCGGAGCGGCGTGACTTACGCTGGCCTGTCCGCGCGAGGAATAACTGCGCGCCTCGCCGCCATGATCGTAGCCGCTGTAGGCACCGGAGTGGACGTTGCTCTCACCGCCTACTCCACCCTTGAATTCACTGTGGGGCGCGGCGTATCCGCGAGCCGCCTGGTGATTGCCTTCAAAGGGCCGGGCGCCGACTCCGGCACGGAACGCTCCGGCTCCTCCGGGTCCGCCGCGGTAAAAGTTGTTGCGGTTATAAAACGTTCGGCTTTGGGAGTAGTAACGGCCGCCGTTATAAAGTGGGTATCCACCGTGCCAGTTGAAGCCCCAATGGCCCCATCCCCAGCCGTAGCCGCCATACCAGCCGATACCGAAGCCGACTCCGAAGGAAAGGTACGGGCCGCCAAACCAGATTCCGGGGTATGGATACCAACCCGGCCACGCTACGACGGGATATCCGTAAACCAGCCATGGATTGTAGGCCGGAACGTAAACTACAGTGGGATCGGCGGGCTGAATGTCGATGTCCGAACCCTGATCGGCGACAATTTGCTGCGGCGTGTTCTTCAGATTGCCGGCAGCCTGGGCTTTGCGGCGCATGACCTGAACGGCGTCCATCACATCCTGCTGCTGGTTGTAGTAGGCGTCGCCGAGAGAAGAGGTCCAGGAAAGATTCTTGTCCATGTTTCCCAGGACCGAGGGAAATGCGGTGAGCGCCTTGACGCTTGGATCCCAGGGCTGCTGGTCGACGGCCTTACCGAGGTCATCACCCTTCAGATCGGGATTGGCCTGCACCCAGCGATCGGCCTCGACCACTTCATCGGGAAAAGTGGCGGCCGCCAATATCTGCGCGACCAACGAATCGGGATAGAGCGCTATGGGCGCAACCAGGCGCTGCAATTGCTCGGGACTCTGTTGCGCGTAAGCCGGCGGTTGCTGGTTGTTCTGCGCTGGCGGCGGAGCCTGATTGTTCTGCGCTGAAAGGCTCTGCGGCAACGTCGCAAACAGCAGAGCGATCGACAACACGAAGGTTAGACTTTGCCGGACCCATCGAAGAGTGCCAAATTTTGCGGTATCTCTAGAAATATTCATATCCCTGGAACCTCCCCAAAATCTTGATTACCCGAGGCCCTCACCAGTAAGAGATGCAGGAACGGCAGGCAAGGCTGCACATTTACGTTTCTAGACAATTCAGGCCCGAGGTGACACAACGGCTAGAGCAACAATTCGCGCAGTTCGCGGGGGCTCTCGATCAGGACATCGGGAGGAACGTCTGCGAGCGTCTGCGGAGCAAATCCATAGGTCACGCCGCAAGTCCACATGCCGGCATTGCGCCCGGTCAAGACGTCAACCGAGGAGTCGCCAACCATCAGAGCCTTATCGGCGGCGATGCCGGCTTCTCCGAGGATGGTGAGGACGCCGAGGGGATCTGGCTTCTTTGTGGGAAAGCTGTTGCCGCCGTACACACTCCGGAAGAAATCGCCCAGTCCGAGAGCGCGAAGAATGTCGCGTGAAGGATTGACGGGTTTATTGGAGAGCACAGCCATCGTCCGGCGGGCTCCGTTCGAGGGATGCGCCAAGGCGGAGAGCAGTTCGGGGATGCCTTCATAGACCGTGGTATGGTCGAGTTTGTGGAGACGGTAGTAGCCGAGAAAATATTCCAGAGCCCGCTGCAGCAGCGCTTCGTCGTCGGTGTCTCCGAGGGCGCGCCGCACCAGCGCCGGAGCGCCATCTCCGACATAGCTCGCCACCACGTCGCCATCCAGTTCGGGGCGGCCGATATGACGCAACATTGCGTTCACGGAATGAATCAAATCGAGGCGGGAGTCGACCAGAGTGCCGTCGAGATCGAATACCAGCAAGCGAATGCTATGTGGATCGAATTGGCGGAGGAAGTGAATCACCCGTGATCAGGATAAACCAGGTGCGTGGCAGCGGGGGTCGCTAAGAGGGGTCGGATGTCGGGAAAGGCGAGGACCGGCAGTTTTTCCTGGGGCCTGAGAGCTGAGAGCTGATTTACAATGTTGCGGGGCTGGAAGTCTGCGGGGTGAAATCGCCGAATGGCTACGACCAAAGTCGATCCCAAGCTAAATGAAAGCAAGCTCACGAAAAAGACCTATGAAGGCCTCAG
Source organism: uncultured Acidobacteriaceae bacterium (assembly GCA_963696275.1). Lineage (GTDB taxonomy): Bacteria > Acidobacteriota > Terriglobia > Terriglobales > Acidobacteriaceae > Acidiflorens. The sequence continues at coordinate 47,577 of CAVOJQ010000008.1, forward strand.
CCGCGAACAACTGATCGACGCTTATCGGCTCATGTTCACCTCGCGGAAGGTGGACGACCGCGAGATCATGCTCAAGCGCCAGCAGAAGATCTTCTTCCAGATCTCGGGGGCGGGGCATGAAGCCGTGGGAGTCGCCGCGGCCTTTGCGCTGAGAGCTGGCTACGACTGGTTCTATCCTTATTATCGCGATCGCGCGCTTTGTCTGGCGCTCGGAGCGACTGCCTACGAAATGCTGCTGCAGGGCGTGGGCGCGGCCGACGATCCCAGCTCTGGCGGACGCCAGATGCCTTCGCACTGGGCTTATCAGCGGCTGAACATCGTCACCCAATCCTCTCCCACCGGAACCCAGATTTTGCAGGCCGTCGGATGCGCGGAGGCGGGGCGTTATTTCGCGCAGCATCCTAAAACCGCCTCGAAAGTCGATGGCGATTATCGCCAGTTCAAGGATGTGCAATTCCAGGGAGACGAGGTGACTTATGTCTCGCTCGGCGACGGCACCACGAGTGAAGGCGAATTCTGGGAGGCGCTGAACACCGCGTCGAACCGGCGCTTGCCGGTGATTTTTTGCGTGCAGGATAACGGCTATGCTATCTCGGTCCCGGTCGAGGTGCAGACTCCGGGGGGAAACATTTCGCGGGTCGTCTCGGGGTTTCCTAATTTTCATTTCGAAGAGGTAGATGGCACCGATCCGATTGTCGCCTATGCGGCTTTCCAACGCGCGGCCGAGTACTGCCGCAGCGGGCATGGTCCTGCGTTTGTTCATGCGCATGTGATCCGTCCCTATTCCCATTCGCTCTCTGACGACGAACGGCTTTACCGGCCAGACTCCGAGCGCCAGGCGGATGCGGCGCGCGATCCGGTGCACCGCATGCAAATGTTTCTGCTGCGGGAGGGGATTCTCGACGAAAAGGGAATCAACCAGATCGAGAAAGAGGTGGAAGAGCAACTCCAGGCCGACACCGACCGCGCTCTCGACGCCGCGCCACCGCAGCCGGAGACGATCTACAACTTCGTTTATTCGCCTGACCTCGATCCGACCTCGGCGAAGTTCGAATCGCAGCCGGTCATCGCCGCGCCCGAAACCGCTGCCGACGGCAAGCGTTCCGCCGCTCCCAATAAGACGATGGCCGACCTGATTAACCTGACGCTGCGCGATGAGATGCGGCGCGATGAACGGATCGTCATTTTCGGCGAAGACGTGGCCGACTGCAGCCGCGAAGAATACCTGACGAAAAAGCTGGTCAAGGGCAAAGGCGGAGTCTTCAAGCTGACGGCCAACCTGCAAAGCCAGTTCGGTTCGGATCGCGTCTTCAATTCACCCATTGCCGAGGCCAATATCGTGGGCCGCGCGACGGGGATGGCGACGCGCGGATTGAAGCCGGTGGTGGAAATTCAATTCTTCGACTACATCTGGCCGGCGATGATGCAATTGCGCGACGAACTCCCGGTCATCCGATGGCGGTCGAACAACGCCTTTTCTTCTCCGCTGGTGATTCGCGTTGCTATCGGCGGCTATCTGACGGGCGGCGCCATTTATCACTCGCAGTGCGGGGAGAGCATCTTTACCCACATTCCGGGATTGCGCGTCGTGTTCCCTTCGAACGCCCTCGATGCAGCCGGCCTTTTGCGTACTGCAATCCGCTGCGACGATCCGGTGTTATTTCTGGAGCACAAGCGCCTATACCGCGAAACCTACGGACGCGCGCCTTACCCCGGCCCTGATTACACGATTCCGTTCGGAAAGGCGAAGGTCGTGCAACCGGGAACCGATCTGACCGTCATCACTTACGGCGCGGTGGTTCCGCGAGCGCTGCAGGCGGCGCAGAAACTGGAGCGCGAGCATCGCGTGAGCGTCGAACTGATCGACCTGCGCTGTTTGAATCCCTTCGACTGGGATGCGATCGCCGATTCGGTCAAGAAAACGAACCGCGCGCTGATCGCTTACGAAGACTCGCTAAGTTGGGGATATGGAGCGGAAATCGCAGCCCGCATCGCCGACAAGCTCTTTCATCACCTCGACGCTCCAGTGAAGCGCGTGGCCGCCACCGACACTTTTGTCGCCTACCAACCGATTCTGGAGAATGCGATCCTGCCCCAGGCTAGCGACCTGTTCCGCGCGATGAGAGAGCTGGCGGAATTTTAAGATGCCGCCGCCGGCTTTTCGCTATTAGCTATCGGCCTTTAGCTCCTGGCTTCTCCCGCTTCGCTCTTCCGGGATCGCCGCGCGGAACGGTGCGAGCACCTTGACACCACCCCGTTTCCCCTCCAAACTAATAACCAGCGGACGTCCCCCACGTCCTTGGGCCCTTTTTCCCATTTTCAGTCTCTTACGAAACCCAGGAGGTTCTGTGACCCTACTTCGCCGCGTCGCTCTGCCCATGCTCGCCGTGTTTCTGACCGTTTCCGCCGTCTGGGGTGAGGCCCGGCAACCTGAGCTTCGCACCGGCTACTGGCGGGGCATGAGGATCACTTACGAGTGGGTTGCCGGGAAAAATGGACACGGCAAAGCGGTTTATCAAGGCGACATCCTGCTCGATCACCTGGAGCAATCGCCCAACGGTCCGCACCCGCAGAGTATGGGTGTGGCTTATTCCAGTTATCTCTGGCCGGCGGTTGACGGCCTGGTTTCCATCCCCTACACCATCGATCCGGCTTCGGGGGACTTGACCAATCTCAACGCCGCGATCACCTCGTTCAACAATACGTTTACCGGATTGATTCAGCTCGTCCCCTACACCAACCAGACCGATTACATCAACTTCGATTTTGATCCCAACAATGGCAGCGGATCCTGCGAGGCCTACGAAGGACGGGTCGGCGGTGAGCAAACCGTGGGCGGATCCGGAACCTGCACCGTAGCAACCATCCTGCATGAGATGGGACACACCGTCGGCGTCTGGCACGAACAGACGCGCCCCGACCGCGATACTTACGTCAACGTTAATTACGGCGCAATCATCAAGGCTTCGCGATCTAACTTCGACCAGTTTCTCGACAATGACCAGGAGCTGACTCCCTACGATTACGCCTCGGTCATGGAGTACCCGGCGTTCTCATTCTCGCGCAATGGGGAACCCTGCATTGAATCCATCCCCGCAGGTATGCCGCTCTCGAACCCGAACGGATATAGCGCGGGCGATGTCGACGGCATTGACCGGCTTTACGGGGCGATCCCGACGCAAGTCACGGTGACCAGCAATCCGCCGGGACTGCAAGTAATCGTCGACGGAAACACGATCACCACGCCGCAGACCTACGCGTGGACCCTGAACTCAACCCACAATTTAAGCGTTCCATCGGCGGCGCAGACGCTGAGTAGCACCGGTGTGAGTTACATTTACGGACGCTGGAACGACTCGACGGTCGAAACCCACACCATCACCGTCACGCCTGGCAACAACCTGGTGACCCAACCCGCGACCGCGCCGGCGGTCACGGTCTACTCCGCGAATTTCATTCAACTGGTTCCCTACGTCAACGTGATTTCTCCGTCTGGCACCGGAAGCGTAACGCCCTCGCCCGCCCCAGTGACGTATACGGGATTGTCTGGCCAGTATTACATCATCCGCCAACTGATCACGCTGACGGCTACGGCGAATGCGGGCGAGAATTTCTTAAGCTACATCAACTCGCCGTACTATTTGCCGGGCGGGATCGGCGCCAACCCCAAGACGCTTTACCTGATGGATGACGGCAGCACGGTCAACCTGACCACCTACTTCACCAACACTCCCGTCTATACCGTGACGACCAGTCCCCTGGCGTCGAATGTCGGCATCCTGGCCGATGGCGACTTCTGGTATGCGCCGGTGAATTTCGCCTGGACCCCGGGGAGCAACCACACTTTGGGCATTGATTCGCCGCAATATCCGTGGAGCTCGAACACGTATTTCGATTACTCCAGTTGGAGCAACGGAGGGACGCAGAGTCAGACGATCACGGCGCCGAGCGGCAACACCACCTACACCGCCAACATCACGCCGAATTACTACGTCACCGATTATCCACTGGAAGGTTCGTGCGCGGCGACGATCAACGTGACGCCCGCATCGACGGAGAACGGTTATTATCCGACCGGAAGTCTGATCAGTTTCAACGAGACACCGGCCACCGGCTTGACTTTCACCGAGTGGCTCTACGACCTGAGCGGAAACACTAACCCGCAGAATCTTACGGTGGATGATGAGGTGCTGGTCGCGGCCGACTATAACGTGAACGCAACGCCTCTGGCGATTTCGAGCATCAGCCCGGCGAACATTACCGCGGGCGGCAGCGGGTTCACACTTACCATCAACGGTGCTGGCTTTACGACGAACACTTACGTCTACATCAACGGGTATTACCGCGCGATCGGGACCTACGTCAATTCCACGCAAATCACGATACCACTTCTGGCGAGTGATATCGCAACGGCGGGCGCGTTTCAGGTCGCGGTCGGTAACTTCAACACGGCCGGCTGCGGTCCCTATGTGCCAACTACTTTCTATGTGCTGCTCAACCCCAATCCGACCGGCAGCGTGAATCCGAACAGTTTGAATTTTGGCAGCGTGGCCGCGGGTACTGCCAGCGCGACGCAGGTCGTGACCCTCAGCAATGCCGGGGGCGCCGCACTCAGCATCACATCGATTGCGGCCAGCGGAGATTTTTCCGAGACTAATAATTGCTCGAGTTCTCTCACCGCCAACAGCAGTTGCACCGTCAATGTCACGTTCGATCCCCAGGTGGCGGGAACTGTCACGGGCGCACTCACGTTCGCGGACGGCGCTGCCACCAGCCCGCAACTGGTGACGCTCAAAGGCACGGGCGTGACTCCGCTGACATTCAAGCCGGCGAGTTTAAGCTTCGCGAGCGTCGCAGTTGGTAAGACTTCGGCCAAGACGGTAACCGTCACCAACAATCAGACCACGGCCATCAGCCTGAACCCGTCGGCCAGTGCCGATTATTCGATCACGGGTGGAACCTGCGGCGCTTCACTGGCGGCGGCCGCCAAGTGCACGATCACGGTGACGTTCACGCCCACGTCGAATGGCACGATTGACGGGGCTCTGGCGATTGCCACCAACGGCGCGCTCAGCCCGCAGATCGTCGCCCTCTCGGGCACAGGCACGGGAGGTCCGACGCTGCCGCTGACGTTCAGCCCGGCGACACTGAGTTTCTCCTCTACCGGAATCGGAGCAACGAGCGCGGCCAAGACGATCACAGTTACGAATAGCAGCAGCGGCTCCGTCTCCATCACCGCGATCGGGGCGAGCGTTGACTATGCTGCTGCGGGCAGCGGGACATCCCCTTGCGGAGGCGAGCTGGCGGCGGCCGCGAAATGTACTCTGGCCGTGACCTTTAGTCCGTCGAATACCAAGGCCATCAAGGGAGCGGTCGCTATCGCGACCTCGGATGCCGGCAGTCCGCAGATCATCGACGTGACGGGAACCGGCGCGCTTCCGGTGACGCTCGCACCGGCCAGTCTCGCTTTCGGCACGCAGGCGGTCGGCACCACCAGCGCCGCCAAGACCGTGACTCTGACCAATGACTCGGGAGCGGCGGTGACAATCTCCAGCCTCGTTGCCAGCGGAGACTTCAGCGCCACTCCGTCGGGCACGAAGCCTTGCGGTACTACGGTTGCCGCCGGAGCCAAGTGCACCTTCAGCGTGACCTTCACGCCGAACGTGACCGGAGCGGTCAGCGGAGCTGCAACGGTGACCGATAGCGCACCGCTGAGCCCGGCCGTGCTGGCGCTGAGTGGGACGGGACAATAGCCGCACGTGAGTAGATGATGTTCAGAGGCTACGATCGCCCGCTCCTGCCGATCAGCGGCGAGTCTTTGCTATCGTGCCTGGGCTATCGCGCCTGGGAAAGATCCTCGACCGCGAATAACTGCCCGTGCTGCTCGACTACGCCAATGCCAATCGAATCCATATCGCGGTCGAGAATGTTGGCGCGATGGGGAGGCGATTTCATGAACTGGACGTGAATGAATTCCGGCGTTGGACCCTGCGTCACGTTTTCCGAAAGCCAGGTAAAGTGGGCTCCCTGCTGTTTGACACGCGTCGAGAGACTGGGTTCGCCCTCAAAGGCATGCTGGGCAGTTCCGCGTTCGGCCATCACGGCGGCGTGACGCCGGGCCGCCGCGGCCAGCGATTCATCCCATCGCAAGGGTGGCAAACCTTGCGCCCGGCGCGCCTGGTTGACCGAAGCGAAGAGTTCGCGTTCGGCGCGTGTTCCTGGAGCCTGACCGTAGGTCTGCCAACAAAGCATGATTCCCGCCATCGCCAGAGCCGCCAGCCGGGACCGCATTCGCATGGTTCTTTCTCCAGCACCTATGAAACCCGGCTTGCAAGCTGCGGGCAAGTTACGAACGTAGCAAAGGCGACCGTGAAAGCCGTGCCCTCCCCGAATCCTCTGCACGTTGCAACGTGAGGACTGTCTGAGCTGAGCCGAAGGACCGGCTACCGGCGGTCCCAATACGAGTCGCGCCGGTCGCGGTTCAGGTCGCGATACTCGTGCCGCAACTCTCTTCGTTCATGACGGGCCGCGCCGTAGTTGCCGTAGTAAAGGTCGCGATGCAATGCTCTACGATCGCGCGCGATTCTGGCTTCATCATGCCGGATGTCGCGCCGGTCCCAGTAACCGTTCTGGGCGAAAAGCGTTCCCGCACTCAGTCCGAACAGTAATAGGACACCAGCTATCATGCGTTTCATAGTGTTCCCCCTCGGCCGCGGCAGCCTTCTTTTTGCTCGTCTGCGGCGGCGTTCACCCATGGTATGTAACCCTGTGGGATGTCTATGGGATGTAAACCCGGTGGGGGGATCGAAGTTGCTCGTAAGGTCTGGACAAAGAAGCAACCACAGAGGGCAGGGCTTGCGCTGAGGACGCAGGACTTAAAGAGGGCGCCGGGAAAAGCAACGGATGACTAGACGCTTCGCCGTTTCGCTGGCGGGCGATTTCTGACCGGGATTACGAATTTCAGTCCCGACCAAACGTCGTTCACGGCGCAGACTTTGATGTCCACCAGACCGGCGTTGAGTCCGGCCTCGCGAATTACGTTTTCGGTAAGATCGGTTGAGACCCCGGAACTTTTTTTGGGCCAGGAGATCCACAGCATTCCGGCCGGCGCCAGCGCGTTCGCCGCCGCGGGCAATTCCAGCTCCAGCGCAGCGCGCGACTTGGTAAACAGGAAGATGAAATCGAAGTCTTTGTTCTTGCTGGCCAGGGATTGCAGCCGGCATTTCTCCAGCGCCCCGCTGATCTCGACCCTCACTTCATCGGGGAGATGCAGAAGGGCAACGCGAAAGTCGTCTTTGATGCCCAGTTTTTTCGCCAGCGGAGTTCCGGAATATCCAGCCATAGCCAAGAATTGCAGGGTAATTGCGTGAACGTTATTGCTTGGGAGCGTAGTAGCCCTTACGAGTACGAACCTTCAAATTTCGTTCCTGCGCGAAAATTTCTATGGTGCGGTAGCGGCCATCGGCGACAAAATTTTCGGGCTTATAGGAAACAGCGTACTGGCTGCGCAATTCCTCTTGGATGGACTGAAACGAGTCGGACACGTCACGCATCTGGAAAGGGAAAAATGAACGCCCGCCTGTGGCTTCCGCGATGCGCTCCAATACCCGGTCGCCCTTTTGCTTGGTGCCGGTGATGTTGGTGCTGATGGTGTAAACGATCACCGAGGCCCGCGTCGCCATTTCGATGGCTTCCTCGCGCGTAACGTGGCTCAAATTGTCGTCACCGTCACTGAGCAGAATGATGGCGCGGCGCACTGGCCCGGTCTGCTCCTGCTTGAGCAGCTTGTCGCGGCAGGCAAAATAGAGCGCGTCATACATGGCGGTTCCGCCGCCAGCGCGCAGCAGTCGAACGCCATTCGATAGATTCTGGGTGTTATCGGTGAAATCCTGCGTAACTTCCGGCGTGGCGTCGAAGCCGACCACGAAAGCTTTGTCATAGCCGGGACGAATGATCGAGTTCAGAAATTCGATCGCCGCCTCCTGCTCGAACTTGAAGCGGTCGCGCACTGAATTACTGGCGTCGACGAGCAACCCCACCTGCAGCGGCAAATCGGTTTCACTGCTGAAGCTGCGCAACTCCGCCGGTTTTTGATCGTCGATAACACGGAAGTCGGTTTGCTTCAGATCCTTGATATAGCGGCCATGCCGGTCGGTTACGGTGAAGACCACGCGCACTTCATTGACCGTTTTCTGGACTTTGAAAGCGTCGTCGGGTTCGGGCTTGTCGGGCGGAACCTGAGTCTGCCCGGCCGCGGCGGGAGAGGTTGAAGCAGCCGCTCCGCCGGCGGGAGACGTGGCTGGTGATTGCGCTGCCGTTTGCGCGAATGCAGACGACAGTCCCGGACCTGCAAACACGCTGAAAACAACAAATGTGACGAAAAGCAGAGCAATACGTGGCTTCATCAGGATTGATTTCATTATAGTCGCCTCGCGGCGCCGGAAACAGGCATCGAAAGCTTGCCGGCAAACGAGGAGCCTCACTGGCCCGGTTCCGGCCGGGGACCTTCCTGTCGTGTATTTTCGAGGCTGGCGAGCAAATCTTCCAGTTCCGCTGGTAACGGGCGCGAGAACTTTAGAGACTCCTTGGTCCTTGGATGCGTCAACTCGAGCGTGGCGGAATGGAGGAAATTCCGGTCGAGCGCCAAAGTGGCGGGCATGCCGGCGGCTCGCCGTTTATTCGACTGCGAACGCAATTCGGCGGGCGCTCCATAGAGCGCGTCACCGACAACGGGATGCCCGATCGAAGCCATGTGGACGCGAATCTGGTGGGTGCGTCCGGTCTCGATCTTGAGTTCGACCAGAGCAAACTTGCCATACGGAGCATCGATCTTTCGCTGCACGGAGTAATGGGTTACCGCCTCGCGGCCTCCGAAGCCCCTGGTGGTCATGCGGGTGCGTTTTTGCGAGTGGCGGCTGATGGCGCTTTGAATGGTGCCGCGATCCTGTTTGGGCCAGCCGTGGACGAGCGCAAGATAGGTTTTGTGCACTTCGCGGCCGCTGAATTGCTTCGCCAGCCGGCGATGCGATTCGTCGTTCTTCGCGACCACCATCAGGCCGCTGGTGGCGCGATCGAGGCGATGGACAATCCCGGGCCGCAACTCGCCGCCGACCGCGGAGAGGGTTCCGAAATGATGCAGCAAGGCATTGACCAAGGTTCCGCGATTGCGCGCGTCGTCGGTTGCACCTGCTCCGGCATGGACCATCATGCCGGCGGGCTTGTTGACGATGGCCAAGTCGGCGTCTTCATAGACGATGTCGAGTGAAATTTCTTCCGCCATGGCGCGCAGCGGTGGAGGGTGCGGCGGCCCGACAACCGTGATCTGCTCGTCGCCTTTCAGTCGCAGCGATGCCTTGGCCGCAGCCTGGTTCACCAGCACTTCGCCATTCGCAATGAGTTGCTGCACGCGCGCGCGGCTGACCTCCGATAATTGCGCGGCAAGATATTGGTCCAGGCGCTGACCGGCGGCTTCGGGGGATGCGGTCAGGGTTAGTGGGAATTCAGACATCGGGTATTCAACGGGTAAACTCAGCTTCTGAGAGAGGCGCCTGATTTCTGCGTGCTGAGAGCTGACGGCTGAGTGCTGCCCTTCAGCCACCAGATCAAGCCACCGGCAACGACCAGCAGAATCGATATCAGCTGCGTGCCCGTCATGATGCCGCCGAAGACCTCGCCGCGGCCGGGATCGTCGCGCAGGAACTCGATGAAGTAACGTTCGATCCCGTAGAGGATCATGAACGTGGCCCACACCTGCCCGTCGAACTTCTTGCGTCCCAGCAGCCAGGTGAGAAAAAGGAAATTGCAGAACTCGGCAGCGGCTTCGATCAGCTGTGTCGGTTCGATTCTGACGCCGAGGGGGGTGCCGCTGACGCTGTTCGCCAAAGGATTGCTAAAAATGACACCCCAGAAATGACTGGTCGGTTTGCCGTAGCAGCAACCGGCGGAGAAGCAACCGAAGCGCCCGAGGACGTGGCCAAAGGCAAGGCCGGGAGCGAAGCCGTCGGTGGTGCGCAGGATCGGCATGTGATGACGCCGCATGTACCAGGCCGCCATCAACAGGGCGGCAATCAGGCCGCCGGAAAAAACGCCCCCCGCCTGCAGCGTGTTGAGACTGAAAATCTCGCGCCAGTTGTTGGAGTAAGTGCTCCAGTCATTGATGATGTAGAGAATTTTCGCGCCGATGATTCCAGCCAGGACCACAAGAATGCCAAGATTCCAGGCATCGTCGCCATTGATGCCCTGCTTCTCGGAGTTGCGCACGCTGATCCAAAGCCCGATCAGGACACCGGAGGCGACCAGGACGCCGTAGGTGGGGAGATAGAAACTGCCAATATGAAAAAGTCTGGGGAACACGTTAGTTTAGATGCTCCGAATGCAGGTTGAGTTCTAACGAGAGTCTAGCAGAGAGGAGTTTCAAGTGGAGCGACGAGCGTCCCCGCCCGTCCACCAGATGAAATTAAAAAACAAGCCGACCCGCTGCGCCGTGTGGTGGGCCGAGAATGAACCCGTCTCAGACGGTGGGAACCCGCCGCGACCCATTAGGCTTTTCCGCATGGCGGAACATAGCACACAGGATCTTTTTGCGAGTCGAGTCCCCGTTCATTCGGCATTGGTTCAAAAATCGGTTACCACCATCACCAACCCCGCAGGTCGACTTTCATCTTGGATGCTAGGAAAAGGCGGGCGGATTCGCAAGAGGAAAATGCAAAATAGTTGGCAGATAGTTTGCTAGAGCCGTTCCGCTAAGTGGCTACGGAGATGAACCGCAGGTTACGGACGATTTCTGCCCCTGGAAAATTATTTGCGTTTGCCGGAACTGGTCGAATTGGCCACGAAGCTTCAACCCGTGCGCCGGGTATCTTCAAGAACTTCATCCAGAGCGCTGGCCAGTTTGCTGGCGCGTTGCCGCGCCTCGGGAGAATGGGCCTCCAGTTTGCGCTTCAGTAAATGATATTCGTCTGCAATATTGAGCGCGGCCAGCACCGCCAGCCGCACGGAATCAACGGTCGACGTCTGTTCCGACACTGCGCGCATCTTGCCGTCCACATACTCCGCAAGCCGGAGAATGTAGTCGGAATCGGAGCCTCGCAGGTTGTAAACCTGGTCAAAAATTTCCACGCGCACGCTGCCGCTGGCACCCGCGTTCGCGGCTCCCACGTCTCTCGGCATGCCGTTCGCGGGCACATTTTTTGTCAGTGGATCTTTGGTCAACGGATCTTTGGTCAACGGATCGGTCAAAGGTTCCTTACTTGCAGTGGCCATGACGCTCCTCGGCGGATCGCTTGCTCACAAATCAAGGCTTGCCCGGCTATGAGATGGATGCTCGCCGCCGTTCAGCCTGCCGCCGGTAACTTTACCGGCGAGCAATTACCACCACACAGTTTTGCCGCCGAGCACATAGTTGCCGGTCAGCTGGCCGCCTGCTCGTGGGTCAGGCTATCCATCTGGCTCAACATCTTTTCTACCCGGCCACGAATGTCCTCGCGATCCTTGCGCAGTTGCACCAGTTCGCGGCGCATGGCTTCGTTTTCTTCCTCGCGCTCTTCCAGTTGCTCGCGCAACCGCTTGGCATCGCGCTCGGCATTAGCCCTCGCCTCTTTCGCGGCTTTGTACAACTCAATAGTGCGATAGACTTTCTCTTCCAGCGCCTGAAAATCTTCAGCCGGAACCTCGGCAGATACCTCTTCGTCGGTTTTTACAGACATGGACATCGACACTCGCTTTCGGGGAATTACTTGGCGTTGAGGCGAAGTATAGCGCAGTTTCCTGTGGAAGAGCCGCAAGTTTTGCGGTCATCCGTTCGCACATGCAGAGACAGGGCTTGCGCCGTCTGCGGCCGCGAATGGAAAGGCCGCAAGCCGCATTTCTACCGCTGAAGATCATCGTGAGCGCAGCTTCCCCAGCCGTCGCGACGCCTCATCCAGTGTCTCAGGCTTCTTGCAGAAGGCGAAACGGACCTGTTGGGATCCGTCTTTCGGATGCTTGTAGAAACTTGATCCCGGCACGCATGCGATGCCGACGTCTTTGACCAGGTGATGCGCGAACTCCAGGTCGTTGGCGAAACCGAAGGCGCTGATGTCGGTCATTACGTAATATGCGCCGCGCGGCGGGTAACAACGAAATCCGGCTTTCTCCAGCGCGGGAATCAGATGATCGCGCCGCGTGCGATAACGGTCGGCGAGTTCGCGGTAATAGCTGGCGGGCAGGCTCAGCGCCGCAGCGCCGGCTTCCTGCAAAGGCGCGGGCGCGCCCACCGTCAAAAAATCGTGCACCTTGCGGATCGCATTCGTGATCGCTGGCGGGGCCACCGCCCAGCCGACGCGCCATCCGGTGACGCTGTAGCTCTTGGAGAGGCCGTTGATCGTGATGGTGCGCTCACGCATGCCATCAAGACGCGCAATCGAAATGTGCTTCGATCCGTCGTAGAGAATGTGCTCGTAGATTTCGTCGGTGATGGCGAGCACGTTGTACTCGACGCAGAGATCGCGAATCAGTTCCAGTTCCTTAAGGGTGAACACCTTTCCGGTCGGGTTGTTGGGCGTGTTGAGAATGATGGCTTTGGTGTGATGGGCGGCGGTCTGATGCTGGCCGATCCTGGGTTGAAACGCTTCGCGCAGTTCCTGTTCGTCGAAGGTCCATTCGCCGTGCTCCGTTTGCGGAGGCCGCAGGCTGACGAAGCGTGGCTTGGCTCCGCTCAAGATCGAGTCGGGACCGTAGTTCTCGTAGAAGGGTTCGAAGACGACGACCTCGTCTCCTTTATTGCATACGGCGAGGAGGGTGGCGATCATCGCTTCGGTCGAGCCGCAGCAGACCACAATTTCTTTTTCCGGATCGACCTCGAGTCCCTGCCACTCTTGCATCTGCCGGGCGATCGCGTTGCGCAGGCTCCTGGCTCCCCAAGTGATGGCGTATTGGTTGACATCGGCGGCGATCGCTTCTTGCGCGGCGCGCTTGATTTCCGCGGGTGCGGCGAAATCCGGGAACCCCTGCGCCAGATTGACGGCGCCATATTGCATCGCTTGCCGGGTCATGTCGCGAATCACCGACTCGGTAAAATGCTCCACCTTGTCGGAGAGAAAGTGTTTGGGACGCGCCGAAACCTGGTTCATGGGAAGTAAGGCTAGCACAAGAAGGGCGTGGGCAGAGGTTAGAGGGCAGAGGTCAGAGGGCAGAGGCCAGAGGTCAGATTCTTAGATCGAAGAGCAAATCCCCTTTCACCGTGGGCGGAATTCACCTGTGCCATCTGACCTCTCACCACTGACGTTTTCCCAGAACTTTCTCGACGACGAGGGGTTTAGTCTTCAGTACCAGCGAAGATCGCGGTAGAAAACGCAGTGGGTCTCCAAGTACGAGGAGAGGACGAAGAGAACCGCCATGATCGAGGCGGCCCAGCAGAACATTTGCCAGGGAAGCGTGGCTGTGAGCGGCAATCTTCGGGTGCGGGGCGCCGGCATCGCCTCACGAAAAATCAGGGCGCTGGCTACGGCGAGGACCGCGGCGCACGCCAGCAGAGCAAGAGATTCGCCGATACGTTGCTCGAGATCACCCATTGGATCCAGAAAGGCGACGTAGAAAACGGCGTACAGAGAAAGAATGCAACCGATGAGGGTGACCGGCTTGGCGAGCTCCATGAACATGCCAACCCCGCACGCCTGCAGTATATCCGAACCTGTTATGCTTCGGTAAACCATGCCTTGCCGATTTTGCCCGGCGGATCGGGTCTGTGGTAGTCCTGAGATGGGTGGTCCTGAGGCTGACCTGCGCCACGATCCAGGCCGCGGGGGTCCCCATCGCATCAAAGGTTGAACGCGGCTTCACGACCCAGGCTCGCAAGCGCAGCTTTGTTACAGGAAACACTCTGGAGAGAGATACATCCATGACAAAAGAACTTAAGAAGTTAGGCTGGTGGAGCGCCGTGCTCGCACTGGCATTTTCGACCGTGCTGTTACCCAGGCCAGCGGCTGCTCAAGATCAGAACAACGATCAACAGGACGATCCGCCCACCCGAGTGGCGCGACTCGGCTACATCGAGGGTTCGGTTTCCTTCCAACCCGCGGGCGAGGATGACTGGGTGCAGGCGGTTCCCAATCGCCCGATGACGACCGGCGACAAGCTCTGGGCTGACAAGGATTCGCGAGCCGAGCTGCAACTCGGCTCCGCCGTGATTCGTCTGAGCGAAAATACCGGCGTTTCTTTTCTGAACCTCGACGACAACACCGTGCAACTCCAACTTTCGTCGGGCGCGATCAACATTCGTGTGCGCCGCCTCGACCAGGACGATGACTTCGAGATCGATACGCCGAACCTGGCGTTTACGGTTTCGCAGCCCGGACTTTACCGCTTGAACGCGAGCGAAGATGGCACCAGCACCATCGTCGCCCTGCGCGACGGCGGAGGCCAGGCCACCGGTAACGGCCAGACCTACACGCTCCACGCCGGACAACAGGGCACTTTCAGCGGAACCGATTCGCTGAACGCGGACGTCGAAGATATCGGCGGCCCTGACCCGTTCGACAACTGGGCTTACGCTCGCGATCGCAGTTACGATCAATCGCCTTCGGCCCGTTATCTTGCTCCCAACGTTGTCGGCTACGAAGACCTTGATGCCAACGGTGACTGGCGCAACGATCCCAGTTACGGCAACGTCTGGTACCCGCACGTGGCCTATGGCTGGGCGCCTTATCACACCGGCCATTGGGATTGGATTGCTCCCTGGGGATATACGTGGGTCGATGACGCACCTTGGGGTTACGCGCCGTTCCACTATGGGCGCTGGGTGTTCGTAGGCGAACGCTGGGGATGGATCGCCGGACCTCCGACGGTGCGCGCGGTCTATGCACCGGCACTGGTGGTATTTATTGGCGGCGGGCCGGGCGGCTGGGGCGGCAACGTGGGATGGTTCCCGCTCGGTCCTCGGGAAGTTTATGTCCCGCCCTACTACGTCAGCCGCGGATACATGACCCAGGTCAATGTCAGCAATACGACGGTCAATACTACGATCGTGACGAACGTCTATAACACGACCATCATTAATAAAAGCACGACCATCACAAATGTGACTTATGCGAACCGGAGCGTGCAGGGAGCAGTGGTGGTAGTTCCGCAGCGTGCCTTCGCGAGCGCGCAGCCTGTGGCCCGCGCCGCGGTTACGGTTAATGCGCAGCAGCTGGCCAGTGCGCCGATCAGCGCTCGGGGGGCAGCCGTAGTTCCGACGCAACAGGCTGTGCTCGGAGCCAGGGCTTCGTCGGCTGGGCACGTCAGCGCGCCACCGGCAGCGGTCATGAATCGCCAGGTGATTGCCAAGAAGACGCCGCCTCCGCCGCCGGTGCCGTTTGCCAAACAGCAGCAGGCTCTGGCTGCGCATCCGGGACAGCCCGTCGCCTCGCATGAGATGCAAAGCTTGCGTCCAGCGGGCGCGGCAGCTTCGCGCCCCATGGTAAAGGTGGCGCCTCCGGGCAAACCGGCGACGGCGACGATGGGACGCCCGGCTAGTCAGCCGAATGCTGGCCGTCCGGCACAGCCCCCAGCGAATCAGCAAGCGAATCGGCCGCCGCAGCCGGCTCAAAACCAACCGGCGAACCGTCCGGCAGCTCCGGCGGAACAGAGTCGTCCCCTGCCTGCGCAGCCGAATCGCCCGCCTGCTGAGCAGAATCGTCCGGCGGCGACAGCGAAACCATCCGAACCGCCGGCGCATTCGCAGCCGAATCGTCCGTCGGAACCACCCGCGCAGCCGAACCGCCCTGAGTCCAACCGTCCAGAGCCGAAGCCGACCCAAACCGCTCCGAAGCCTGCGACGCCTCCAGCAGCTGAGCGGCAACCAGAGCACGCGACTGTTCCGGCACAGGCGAAACCAGCGGCTCCGCCCAAGAAGACGCCAGAGCAGAAAAAGCAGGAAGACGAAAAGAAGAAACAGGAGAAGCCGCCGGGAGCGTAGCGGCGATCCCTGAAAGGGTCAGAGGGTTGAAGGGGCATCCTGGTGGCTGCAGGATGCCTTTTTTATGATCGGAGTTGGGTGCTCCCCTTTACGCCCGCTGCACGCCGCCGAGCCCTTCCAGCGTCTTAGCAATCTTGCCCGCCCACTGCGCCACGTCATCGTCGCGCAGGGTCCTCTCCGACGATTGAAACTTGGCGCGCATAAGGATCGAGTACTTACCAGCGCCAACATTTTCGCCGCGGAAAATTTCTACGGGGACGAAACTTCGCAGCTCGGTGATGGCTAATGCGGTTACGCTCTCGTGGATTTTTTCGAAGTCGACGTTCTCGTCAAATGCGAAGGAGAAGTCACGCTCGACCGCCGGAAAACGCGGCAGAGCTTCGTAGCGAACTTGTCGCAGATCGTGCTGGTAGAGGCGGTCGAGATAAATTTCCGCGACAAAGACATCCTGCCGCAGTTTACGCGCGGCCGCTACATCGGGATGAATCTGGCCAAACTGGGCTACCGTCATGCCATCCAGCAAGGCGCGAGCGGAGCGCCCGGGATGGTAGTAGTCGGCAGTTTTTGAATCGTAGTAGAGAGTCCAATGGCTGAAGGGAGCTAGCAGCGCTTCGACGTCGCCCTTCAGGTCGAAGAATGATATCGGACGCGCCGCCACTCCCGGCGCCAATCCTCGCACCAGTTCGGCATCTACGTTCCCGGTCGCGCCCATCGAGATGCGCTTCATCTCCCGCGGCATCTTGAGTGACCCTGCATCTGCGCTTGACGCCTCAAATGCATTTCCTGCTTCGAACAGACGAACATCGTCGCTGCCGCGATTCAGGTTATAGGCCAGCATGTTGAGCATGCTGGGGACGAGCGACGTACGCATGACAGAGGCTTCGTCACTCAGCGGATTCGCGAGATCGAGTTCGGGAGAGGTCGAAAAGCGCTTCGCATCCTCTTTGGAAATGAAAGTCAGAGAAATGGATTCGTTGTAGCCGAGCGCCAGCA
The DNA here is from genome assembly GCA_963696275.1 of uncultured Acidobacteriaceae bacterium. Classification (GTDB taxonomy): domain Bacteria; phylum Acidobacteriota; class Terriglobia; order Terriglobales; family Acidobacteriaceae; genus Acidiflorens. The sequence goes on from CAVOJQ010000008.1 coordinate 64,504, forward strand.
GGGTCGAGCGCAGGCGCGCATCTTTGTGCGCATCGGGAAGGTCCCGAACTTCGCCGCTGTAGGCCGGCAGCGTGTTGGGAAACTTGTCGTAGCCGTGCAGGCGAGCCAGCTCTTCGATCACGTCGATCTCGCGCTCGATATCAAGCCGCCAGCTTGGAATGTGGACCAGGTAAGTGTCTTCTCCGCCCGGCAGCATCGTGAAGCCCAGGCGCGCAAGGATGCGGTTGATTTCGAGCGAGCTGAGTTCTTCGCCGAGAATCCGGCGCACCTGGCGCGGGTCGAGTTCTACCGGAGCTAGATCGAGCTTGCGGGCGATCACATCGATTACGTCGCTAATGAGCGTGCCGCCGCCAGAAGTGAGAATGAGTTCGGCAACTCGATTCGCGGAAACTACAGTCGATTCGAAATCGGCGCCGCGTTCAAAGCGGTGCGAAGCATCGGTGTGCAGGCCGTGGCGCTTCGACATGCGGCGCACGGTGACCGGGTCAAACCAGGCGGATTCGATCAGGATATTCTTCGTTTTCTCCGTGATCATGGTGTCGTAGCCGCCCATAACTCCGGCGAGGCCGACTGGCTTTTTCGCATCGGCAACCACCAGATCATCGGTGGAGAGCTTGCGGTCCACGCCGTCCAGAGTCTTCAGCGTTTCGCCTTCGCGGGCTTTGCGAATAACAAGTCGACAGCCTTCGAGCAGATCGAGATCGAATACATGCGTCGGCTTGCCAATCTCCCACAAAACATAATTGGTAGCATCGACGGCATTGCTGATCGGGCGCTGATCGAGCAATTGCAGACGACTGGCAATATTCGAAAGCGACGGCTTGATAGTAGCGCCGCGAATCTCTCGCGCGGTGAAGCGCGGGCAGAGATCCGGTTCGTGAATATCGATGGTGACTTCAGACTTGCCTTGCGACGGGGGCAGCTTTGGCTCGATCGGCTTAAGCGGCAGATCGTAAAGCGCCGAGGCTTCGCGCGCGACGCCGTAATGATTCATGGCATCGGGACGGTTGGTCGTAATCTCCATCTCGAAGACGGTGTGGTCGCCTTCACCCGAGATGCCCTCGACGGCAATGCCTGCGAGAGTAAGTTCGTCCGCGAGTCGGACGTAATCGACGGGAAAGTCCACGAAGTCGCGCAGCCAGTGAGGAGAAATTTTCATGTTCGCTGTGCGCTGTGCGCTATTCGCTATTCGCCGTTCGCCACGTAAGGCAGCGAACAGCCAACGACGAAGAGCGACCAGCGGCCTCTATCCAAACTGCTCCAGAAATCGGACATCGCCCTGGAAGAAAAGCTGAATATCATCCACGCCGTACTTCAGAATGGCAATCCGCTCCACGCCCATGCCGAAGGCGAATCCGGAAACTTTTGTCGCGTCGTAGTCTACGAAGCCGTAGACGTTCGGGTCGACCATGCCGCAGCCCAGCAGTTCGATCCATCCGCTGGCCTTGCAATTGCGGCAGGGAGCGCCGTCGCGTACGCCTTTGCCATCGCAGAAAATGCAACTGATCTGCACGTCGGCGCTAGGCTCGGTGAAGGGGAAAAACGACGGATAGAAACGCGTCTTCACACTCGATCCAAACATCGCTTTCATGGCGTGGTCGAGAGTGCCCTTCAAGTCGCAGAAGGTGATGTTGGTGTCGACGGCCAGGCCCTCGATTTGATGAAAGATGGGCGAGTGCGTCGCATCGAGCGCATCGTTGCGGTGAACTTTCCCGGGACAGACGACGCGCACCGGCGGCTTCATCTTCTGCATGGTGCGGATCTGCACCGGCGAAGTATGCGTGCGCAGCAGCAGGCGGTCGCGCAGGGGCTTCGATTCCTGCCCGGCGATGAAGAGCGTGTCCTGCGTGTCGCGAGCGGGATGGTTCGGCGGAAAATTCAGCGCCTCGAAGTTGTAGAAATCAGTTTCAATCTCCGGGCCCTCCTCGACCGAGTAGCCCAGATTGCGAAAGACGGCGATCATCTCGTTCATCGTCTTGATGACGGGATGCTCCGCGCCGATGGGGCGGCGGATGCCGGGGAGGGTGATGTCGAGACGCTCAGCGGCGAGCTTCCCAGGAGACGCTCCGCTCTGCAAGCGCGCGAGGGTTGCTTCGACCGTCTTCTCCACCTTAGTTTTGATGTCGTTAACGCGTTGGCCAACTTCGCGCTTGGCATCTTTCGGCGCGGCTTTCAGCCAGAGATCGTTGAGTTGCGTGATGACACCGTTCTTGCGCGCCATCCAGCGATCGCGAAATGCCTTCCAATCGTTTTCGGAGCCGACAGCCGCCGATTCCTGCTCCAGCGCAGACAGAAGTTCCCGCACCGCGCCGTCGAGCGCCGCGTTCGAGAAGCCGGTGAGTTTGGGAACGGTGTAGGGCATGATCCCGAGCAATTCTCGCCATCTGGGCGATTCGTGGAGAGAACTCCCTAGGTATGCAACGTAGTGTGCAGGATGTAGGGGTCCTTCGACTCCACGGAACGATTCGCTTCGCGAAACCGTTCTGCTCCGCTCAGGATGACACGACTCTATAAGACTGAATGCTGACGTGGAAAGCTACGCTGTCGCGGTTGCCGCCGCGTTCGCCTTTTTCGCCTGCTCCACCAGATGCGCAAATCCGGCAGCATCTTTCACCGCCAAATCCGCCAGAATCTTGCGGTCGAGTTCAACGCCGGCTTTTTTCAACCCGCTGATGAACTGGTTGTAGTTCAGTCCATTCAAGCGGGCGGCGGCGCCGATGCGCACGATCCAGATGGAGCGGTACTGGCGCTTTTTCTGTTTGCGGCCGGAGTAGGCAAACTTCAGCGCGCGATCGACGGCTTCTTTCGCCGAACGGTAGAGTTTGGATTTAGTTAGGAAGTACCCACTGGCGCGTTCAAGAATCTTTTTGCGCTTGGCGCGGCGTTTGGTTCCGCGTTTTACACGAGGCATCGGTGTTCTCCTTTTTTATGTCGTCTTTACTTCAACTGGCGGCTGGAGGTAAGGAGGCTTCTACCGCATTTCCACGAAGGAATGGGATTTCCGAAGCCCGACCTCTTCACGCGCCGCTGCGGTGCTTCCGCGCCGCAGATTTGTGTTGCATACTGTTTCGCGTACTCGTTAAGGACGGGCGAGGACGCCCGTCGGTCCATTACATGTACGGGATCATTCGTGCCGCTTTTTTGTAGTCCCCGTCACTCACCAGAGTGGGCTGGCCCAGCTGTTTCTTGCGCTTCTTCGCCTTGGATGACAGGATGTGACGCAACCCCGCCTTGTGACGTAGGATCTTTCCCGTCCCGGTTTTCTTGAAGCGCTTGGCAGCGCCCTTGTGTGTTTTTAGTTTAGGCATAGAAATCAGTTCCCAGTTCTCAGTTGCCAGTTCTCAGTCAAATCATCGCGGTCAGCCCGCATGAATTCTCGCAGCATGTGATCTTACTAATGACTGACAAACGATAACTGACATTACTTTAGGCTGTCTGCGCTCCGCCCTGTGGCGCTGGAGGAGACGCAGGTTTCGGACGCGCGGGCGGCTTTTCTTTGGCTCCGCCTTCCTTCTTGTTCGGCGCCAGAATCAGGTGCAGGGTGTTGCCTTCTTGACGCGGCCTGAATTCCACCAAGCCTCTCTGGTCGACGTCTTTGATCAAACGTTCCAGAATCTGGCGGCCCAGGCTTTGCCGTGTCATTTCGCGTCCCCGGAAGAAGATGGTCGCTTTGACCTTGTCGCCTTCATCGAGGAAGCGCAGCACGTGATTCTTTTTGGTTTCGTAGTCGTGATCGTCAACGTTGATACGAAACTTCACTTCTTTGACCGTGATGGTCTTCTGTTTCTTCTTGGCTTCGCGCTCGCGCTTTTCGTTCTGATACAGAAATTTCCCATAGTCCATGATGCGGCAGACCGGAGGTTGCGCGGTCGGAGAAATTTCCACCAGATCCAGGTTACGTTCGCGGGCCATCTTCAGCGCCTCGAAAGGAGCCATGACACCAATCTGCTCCCCTTCGTCACCGATCACGCGAACCTCGCGCGCCCGGATGCGCTCATTCATGCGGATAAAACGCTTGTCGATACCGTCCTCCGTCTGCTTATCTGACAGGCTCAATCAGACTGGAAAGATGCTTCAAAAAGTATAGCATGGCGATTGCCTCACCTTCTCGACCCGGCTCACTCCCGTCTTGACCAAAGGCGCGAAATGCCGCTAGCATTGCCGGGTCGCAAGTCCCTGATTTTCTTCACGATGTTGGCAATCACTAATTGCTCCCGTTGTTTCCGGAGGTTCTGAGTATGCGGCCCTACGCTTCCATTCTCGTTTTGAGTCTCGTTGTGCTCTGCCCTTTCACGGCATTTGCGCAAACTCCCGCGCACGCTCTCGCACAAACGGCGGCCGATCGTCCCAGGCCCGTCATCACCGGCCCCATTGACGAGTCCCAGCTAGTCACCCTTGCCGGAAATACTACCGCCGCAGCGCTCGACGCGAAAAACGATCGCGGCGCGGTCGCCGACAATCTGCGGTTCGATCACTTGCTTCTCGCGCTCAAGACCGCTCCGGAAACCGAAGCCCGCCTCTCAAGACTGATCGACGAAATGCATCATGAAGATTCGCCGAATTTTCATCGCTGGCTGACCCCGCAGCAGTTGGGCGAGCGTTTCGGACTTGCCTCGCAAGATCGCGATACCATTCAGCGCTGGCTGGAATCGCACGGCTTCTCGGTCAATCGCGTCTATCAAAATGGATTGGTTATCGACTTCGCTGGAACGGCCGCGCAAATCCGCGAAGCGTTTCATACCGAGGTGCATACTCTGGTCTTGCCGAACGGAGACGAGCACCTCGCGAACATCAGCGATCCGCAGATTCCCGCCGCGCTCGCCCCGGCCATCGACGGCATCACCTCGCTCCACGATTTCTTTCCCCGATCGCGCGCCATGAAGCTCGGCCCGGTGTCCTACGATTCCGCGACCCAGACCTGGCATCCTCACTTCACCGTCGGTTTTCAGGGACAGACTTTCCATGCCGTCGCCCCTTATGACTTTGCCACCATCTACAACCTGCTCCCGCTATGGAAGCGAGGATTCACCGGCAAAGGCGTGACCATTGCCACCGTTGAAGTTTCCAACCTCGCCCATGAATCCGACTGGCACTCCTTTCGCAAGTCTTTCGGACTGGATGATTTCCAGGACGGCAACTTCCGGCAGATCTATCCCAACTGCACCAACCCCGGGCAGAACGGAGCCGAGTTCGAAGCCGCGCTCGATGTCGAGTGGTCGACCGCCAGCGCGCCTGACGCGAACATCGAACTCTCCGCGTGCGCCAATTCCCGTACTGTCAGCGGACTCGACCTTGCCATTCTCAATCTTCTCGACCTCGATCCGCCCGACATCATCTCCGACAGTTACGGTCTCTGCGAAACCATTACAGGGCACGCCGAACTTGCGCTGGAGAATCGCGAGGAGCAAATTGCGACCGCGCTCGGTACGACTTTCTTCATCGCTCAGGGAGACACCGGCGCTGACGAATGCTCTCCCGTCGAAGGCTATCTTTCTCACCTCGGCATCAACAGCGGCGACAATACCGCCTCGGCTTACGCCGTGGATGTGGGCGGCACCGATTTTATGGCGCAGTACAACGCTGACGTCAGCGGCATACCCGTCAGCGATTACTGGAGCCCGACCAACGATCCTGTGACCAAGGCTTCCGCTCTCTCCTATATTCCGGAGATTCCGTGGAATCAGAGCTGCACCAGTGAGCTGATCTACAGTGATCCCGTCTTCGGCGGTTACACGCAAGCCTACGGTGCCTCGGGATTTTGCAACTCGAAGCTCGGGCGAGAGTTGCGATATTCGGGAAGCGGCAGCGGCGGACCGAGTACCTGCTTCACGGGAAAACCCTCCATTCCCGGTGTTGTCAGCGGAACCTGCCAGGGCAATCCCAAACCGTCGTGGCAGACAGGTGTTCCGGGCATTCCGAACGATGGGTTGCGCGACCAGCCTGATGTGTCGCTATTCTCAGCCGCCGGGGCGTGGGGGAGCTTCCTCGTCACCTGCATGTCGGATAAGAACGAAGGGGGCGGCCCTTGCACCGCAAAAAATGACGCTCTGTTTTTTGGCGGCGGTGGCACATCCTATGCCTCGCCTGCCATGGCTGGCATACAAGCGCTGATCGATCAGAAATACGGCAGGCAGGGAAACGCCAACTACGTCTATTACACGCTGGCGGCGAAGCAGTTTAGCCAGAAAGGAACAAAAGTCTGCAATGCCAGTCAAACCACCGGAAAGTTGCCGGCCGCGTCCTGCGTCTTTAATGACGTCACCCTCGGCGACATGGACATCCCTTGCGGGCAAAACTCGAAGCTATTCGCCTACGATTGTTACGGTAACGGCAGCAAAATTATCGGGGAGCTTTCGACGTCCACCTCGGCCAGTGAGCCCGCTTACCCGGCCACCGTCGGCTATGATCTGGCGACAGGGCTGGGCTCGGTCAACGCGACCAGCCTGTTCGATGCCTGGCCCAAATAATAGAGGTTGTGCTTAGGGACAGACGAGGGCGGCTGTCGGTGCGTTAGCCTTTCACCACATCGAAGGGACGCATCATCTCGTTATCTTCATGCTCGAGAATGTGGCAATGCCACACATAGCGTCCTGTAAATCCTTCGAAGCGGATAATGATCCGCGTCACCATGCCGGGGTCGGCGCGCACCGTATCTTTCCAACCCGCCTCGCCCGCTTCGGGAGGCACTGCCGGGGCGGTGTACTTGACCTCATTCTTCACCCAGTATTCCGCGACGCTGAAAGACCTGCGGTCGAGAATCTGAAACTTGACCAGATGCAGATGAATGGGATGGGCATCATCGGTGGTGTTGATGAGATTCCAGATTTCGACCGAGTCGAGGACCGGATTCTCCGTCACCGGCATGCTCCAGTGAGTGTTATTCAATAACATCTGCACGGGCCGCTGCACGAGATCCTGTTGTTCTACCAGCGTCAAGGCGCGTGTCTTTACCGCTGTGGACTCGAGCATGGTTGGAACGGGGCGCAAGGTCTGCGGCAGCGCGCTCTCGTCCCGCGCGCCCTTCGCCGCCACGCGGAATTGCATGACATTCAAGTTGTCGTTCTTGAGAAGCACGCTGCTGCCGGCATTGCGCGAGAAATCCAGGATCAGGTCGGCGCGCTCACCGGGCCCAATCGACAACAGCTTCAGGGGCACGGGAACTGGCAGCAGCCCTTGATCAGTGCCGATCTGATGATAGGTTGTGCCGCCCAGAATCGATGCGGCGCGGTTCTCTCCGTTCGGCGACTGGCCGCCGGACAGGGTGAGATGAAAGAACCTGCCATTCGCGCCATTGAGAACGCGAAAACGATATTTTCGCGGTTCGACTTCGAGGTAAGGAAAGATTTTCCCGTTCACCACAATGGCGTCGCCGAAAACCTCAGGCACCCAGGGAGCCTTCGGATCCTTTGCGGCCACGGGATAGTTCAGTTGCGATTCGAGATCGAAGATGCGGTCGTAGAGCACCAGGGGAATCTCGTATTTGCCGCGCGGCAGATTCAGGGAATCTTCAAATTCGTCGCGCACGAAAAATGCCCCGAAGAGTCCAGCAAAAACATTCAGCCGGTTAATGCCGAGGGCGTGGTCGTGATACCACAGCATGGTTGCGTCCTGCTGGTTGGGATAGTGACAGACCACCGACTTTCCCGGAACATACCAATCCTCGGGATAGCCGTCGCTCTTAGGCGGAGCCTTCGCCCCATGCAGATGCACCACTGCGCGCACCTCGGGCTTGTCCGCCTCAGCGCCGTGAATCGTGTGATCGATGGGCAGAAAATGCTTCTCGGGGAGTTCATTCACCCACTCCACGAGCACACCTTGCCCACTTCGCGTCTCGAACGTAGGCCCCGGCGAAGCGGATGCATATCCCCATAAGCGCGTGGGCTTCATGTCGCGGTGCAGTTTAGATTCGAACTGGCGCATCGCGACCCGGTAGTAAGGAAGCTGTATTTTGGGATCATCCGGGCTGGTCCGGTGGCCGGTGGGTCGCAGAATCTCCGGCAGAGGCAAGGGGTCGACGAATTGCGCGAGTGAACTGGCGTTGAGTTGAGTGCGAAACTTGGCTGGCGCCGGATGAGACATTGCGTGAGACAGCGCAGATGACATGCCTTGCCGCATGGCGAGCGCCATCGTTACCAACCCGCCCCGCTCCAGAAATGCCCGCCGTGTAATTCCCAAATTTTGGGCTCCTCTTTCTCCCACCTGCAGAGACGGGGCTCGCCCCGTCTTTCGTGCTTATTCGTAGAGAACGAAGGTTGCCCGCCTCCCGCGGATGCAGGGCGGAGACGCAGCGAGTCCCTTCTCAGCCGAAAGCAATCCGCCAGAAACAAGAGCGGGCATGCGAATCAATTCTCGCATGCCCGCCCCAGGCCTTTGAACTCAGCGGTGGTGTTTACAGCCCACAGAGTGATGGGTTTTCTCTTTCCCCGGTAATGGGATTCAAGCACAGTGTCAATCCATTGGTTCTAATCTTGCTGAAGTCAAAATCCTGCACGATGGAGTTAGCGATGGCATCGAAAGAACCGTTGCCAATGCGTTGTCCGCCCAGCCAGTTATCTTCGATGAAGTGGATCACCGAGGTCTGATCCGTGACCGTGTGATCCACAAAGTTGTCCTTCGCCCAAGGTGAAATCACCAGCATCGGCAATCTCGGACCGTAACCGCACCGGCCGAGAGCATGGGGGTTCGCCGTCGCCCCGGCATAACCGGGCAGCGAGGTAGCCGCCGTGCCGCAGGCTCCGGGTCCAGTCAGAGCGTCGAGCGGCCCGGTCGAGGTATTCACGATCGGTCCCAGTTGATGGTCGTACCAGCCGTCGGAGTCGTCATACATGATGACCACGGCGGTGCTGTTCCAGTTCGGGTTGTTCGCCGGATTTTCCAGGAAGTTGATGGTATTGACTACGAATTCCTGCTCGTCGATAGGATCCGAGTATCCCGCATGCGCATCCTGATAGGCGGGAGCCTTCAGGAAACTGACTGCCGGCTGATAGCCGGCGCTCACGGCAGCGAAGAAATCCAGGACATCGTAATTGTGGTTGGCCGGGCCGGCATTGCCGATTTCGGAAAGCCCAGCCGGCCGGGTGTGGTTTGGGTTGGCGACCGAAGGCCAGTAATTGAGCAAAGAGTGATGCGCAATGTAGTCGGTCTCGTTCTCACCGGTGATATTCGAGGTCGTGCTGCGCTTACAGCCAGTCGTCCCGTTCGCATTCACGATGTTCAGGTTGAAGCCGCCCATGAAAGCGCCCCAGGTCACGCCCGCGTTGTTCAACAGATCGCCAATGGTAACGCCGCCCATCTGCGCCTGGTTGCGCGTGGGAGATGAGCAAACGTCGCCGATCGGATCGGGGTCGTCGATGTTGGTCAACGAACCGTCGGGGCCGCCGGGCACAAAACTTCCGGTTCCGTTCAAATAGGCGACCACGCCGTTGGTCTGGCCGGAGACAAGGTTCATCACACCGACTGACGATGGCCCGAAGGTTGTTCCATACGAGTTGTCGCTCAAGGCGAAATCCTGAGCGTAGTTCCAGAGCGCGGTCACCGTATTGCCGTCGTAATAGCCCATGACCAGCCCGTTGGTATTCACGATTCCGCCGCCTGCGGGCGGAGGACCGGCGGTTCCCGTATACAGCGGGAACAGATCCATCAACCCGCTATCGGACGCTTGTTGCTCGGGCTGGTAGTTATGATCCTGATCGGCGGTGTTGGCCTGACGGACATCGAGACGGAACGGATTGCTGGCGCCCGCGCCATTGGCCGGGTTCAGATTGGGGTTGTTCGTAAGGAGCGCGGCCGACAATCCGTTGACAGCCGGAGTATTGGGTTTCGCCTTGAATTTATTTTCGAACGGCGGATTCAGCGCATTGGGGTAGGTTCCGAAGTAGTGATCAAAGGAAATGTTCTCGTTGAAGATCACGACCAGATACTGGATCGGCGTCGCCGTGGCGGGGCGATGGACAACGGTTGCGTGTTGGGATGACGGTTTGGCGGAAGCGGCGAAAGCGGGAGCAACGGTCGGTCCCAGGGCAATGGTCATCGTCAGTAACGATGCCATCAGCCGTCTGACGTTGGCGAAAGCTTGCTGCTGTTCAAGCATGCTGATTTCTCCATTTCTTTGAATTGCCCGGTTCGCAGGGCCCCACAGGCCTGTCCGCGTGGCGGGAGATTGGAGAACGATAGGAGGGGAATATTTCGGGTCTGTTATCGGAATGTGAACAGACGATGAAAAGAATGGACCCTTCTGAGGAAATCACCTTACCCAAACACCTGGCAAAGCAGGGCCTTATGCCACCGCGGTTTTCGACGGCCGTAACCGCCGGTAAAGGCGTAAATAATCATCAACCATGCGTCGAGCCGTGAACCGCTCGCGGGCGCGATTGTAGGCGCGCGTTCCATAGAGACGCGCCAGTTCGCGATCTCCGTCAAGTTGAGACAGCACTGCGCTCAGGCTCTCGGCGTCATTGCGTTCGAAATACAGGGCGGCATCGCCCCACAACTCGCGATACACCTCGGTATCGTTGGCCACCAGGGCGCACCGCGAGAACGCCGCTTCGATCGATGCCAGTCCCGTGGGCTCATATTGCGAGGTTGCCGCAAAAATCGTCGACTTGCTGTAGAGCGAGCGCAGTTGCGATTCGGTCTGCGCCCCCTTCACTGAAATTTCGTGTTCGCCGGTCGAGACGCGCACATCGGCGCGAATCGGGACCGCCGGCGCGGGAATCGGATTGTCCGCTCCCACAATGCATACCGGCAGGCCGTGGGTATGCTGAGTGAGCAACGCAACCTGCTTTCCCGTGTCCCACAAGCGCCCGATGGCCAGCACCGACTCTTCTTTCGCCACAAACGGATTGAAGTAGATGGGATTGCGTCCCGGCGGAATCACGTATCCCTCGAAATCATTCCCATAGGCAACGCGCAGCAACTCACCCATCCAGCGCGAAGTTGTGACCACCGCGTCGGCGCGCTTCAACCCCGCGGTCATGATCTCGCGATACCATTTCAGCCATGCGGACGGGGCCGGTTCGTGCCCGTGAATGCTCAGCCACCACGTGATCAGGTCGCCATGCGCGACCACCAGGCGCGGAGTCGACACCGGCAGGGCTCCAAAACTCAGCTGATTCAAATGCAAGAAGTCGGGGCGCGTGTCACGAATGATGGAGCAGAGATAGTCTTCGGCGGCATGCAAGTCCTGCTCACCTTCTTGCATCCAGTCGAGACGAAAGGCGGTGGGATAATACTCGAGGCCGTGCAGCCCATCCATCCATGCAGTCTGATGCGGAAGAGGAATTTCTCCGAAGCTCACCAGGGTGACGTGCGCGCCGTGAGTCACCAGACCCGAAATAAGTTCACGGGAGTACGTCCACACTCCGCTGAAGGTGTCAGCCGTCACCAGTACGCGCAACTGGGCCCCCGGGATCGAGGGCTGGGAAATGACCCTCGGCCTACCTGCTTCCAGTGTAGAGTCGAGGACCTTGCGAGGGAAGTATTTTCTTCAGGAATCTAGTAGAACCAAGCAGCGCTCCATCTGGGAGCCGCAAAAATTTACACTTCCAAAACGCAGTGACGAACCATGCAATGATGATCAAGACTGGATCGGCCGCCTTTTCGCCTTCCAGCCAGCCTTAATACCGCCGATCTTCGCCCCACTCACCGAGCAGGAACCGTCCGCTTCCGCGGGGGTCGCGCTCGTAGCCCAGTACACTCAGGCCTTTGGCAAACGCGCTTTGGAATCGTTCGCGATTCGCCTCTTGCACGGCCAAGGCCCGCCCGCGAGTCGCCGCCGCGACCTTCCATTCATAAGTCTCGGCAGGTACATTGATGTGCTCGCGGCATTCAAACTCCGGCGGCGGATCACCGGCCAACACCGCTTCTACTCGCTTCGATCTCATCCACCACTCTGCTACCAGCCGGTCGGAGGGCAACCCTCCCTGCAAGGGCGACGACGTGATTCCGTACTGGTTCGCGTTGTAGCGCCGCGCGATCGCTCCCAGCTTCTCGATATTCAAATGCGCGTTCTTGATCTCCAGGGGATCGAAGGTCCACTCCATCAACTCAAAGCCACGAGCCAGCGCATCCTCGCGCTGGTAAAGCTTCAAGCGGCGCCCGAGCCCCCCGTTGCGATAGCGCTCGCGCACGGCCAGCATCTGCGAGTGCAGGTAGAACTGGCCGTTCCGCGTGGCCGGGATTGCAAGTGCGAAGGCAATCAGTTCTTCTCCCATGCCTTCTTCCCGGCCTCCTTCTTGACGGTCGCCAGTCGTTGGATCGCTAACGAAGGCTCCTATAACCTGCCCGCCGATCTTCGCGGCGACAACGAACATGCGGACGGGAACCAGTTCCGCATCCGAGAACTTCCACACTTCTTTCTGCAGCGCGAAGCAGGCCTGCATATCATCGAGCCGATCGCATTTGCGGATCGTCACCGCGCCGGCCGCAGCGTTCGCGATGGTTCCGGCCCCCGGTTCGGTGATGGCATCGGAGGGCGCCCTGCTCACGCCTGTTTTTCCTGCTGCTTGGCTTCTTGCCATAATGTTTCCAGTTCGTCCATGGAAGCCTGCTGGGGCGCTCGCCCGCTTTCGTTCAGCCGCGCTTCCATCCATTGAAATCGCCGCTTGAATTTGCGATTCGTCTTGCGCAGCGCCGACTCCGGATCGAGCGACAGGTAGCGGGCGATGTTCACCAGGACAAAGAAAAGATCCCCCACCTCATCTTCCAGACGCGCTTGCAACTCGGGCGGAATCTGCGGCCGTCCCGACCCCGCAATTCCCCTCCCCGGCGGCCCGCTGATCTGCGGAGTACTGATCTGCAAAACACCGTCAGGCGCCCTCTTCAACTCCTCGCGCAACTCCTCGGTTTCTTCTTCGAGCTTGGCGAAGAGTCCCCCGATCGCGGGCCAGTCAAATCCGACGCGCGACGCGCGCGAGCTCAGCTTGTAGGCCTCCATCAGGGCGGGCATCTTGGTAGACACGCTCGCGAGCACTGACTGTACATCTTCCGATTTCTCCGTTTCTTTGTCTTCCCCTGCCGCCAGCCGCTTCTTTTTCTCATCGGCCTTCAGCGCCTCCCAGTTACGGAGGACTTCCGCGGAAGTGTCGGCCTTTACATCGCCGAACACGTGCGGATGCCGGTCCACCAATTTATTGGAAAGCCGGTCAAGCACGTCATCCACTGAAAAGTGGCCGGCCTCGCGCGCCATCTCGGAATAGAACAACACCTGCAGCAGCAGGTCGCCCAATTCCCCAGTCAGTTCCGGCCAGTCGCGATTATCAATCGCCTCGAGCACTTCATAAGCCTCTTCCAGCGTGTAAGGCTTGATGGTGTCGAAAGTCTGTTCGCGATCCCAGGGACATCCGCCCGGAGCCCGCAACCGCGCCATGATCTGAACCGCTCGCTCGAATCGTTCACCTGTAGTGGACATTACTGTTCAATGTAAATGAGAGGAATTCAGCCGGCAATGGCGGGCAAGTGCGGCAGAGCCCGTGTGGTAGCGGGGCTTTGGCCCGGTCCAGGCCGGACAGCAAGACCCGGCTCTCCATCGTCATGCCGCCCTGTTAGCGCAGCGAGCGAACCAGCAATTCCGTCTCATCCGAAATAATGGCATCCGCGCCGCACTCGGCCATCTCGCGTATGCGCTCGGCTCGGTTCACAGTCCACACCATAATTTTCTTCCCCGCCGCATGAACCGCCTCGATCAATTCCCCATCCACGAGTTTGAACTGAGGAATCACCCATTCCGCCGGACTCTGGCGCCAACCGGACAACTGATCGGCAGTGTCGCAAAGAAACCCTAGCGGCACCGACGCGTCGAGATCGTAGATTGCGGTGAGCACCTCAGGAAGAAACGAAGAAACCACATATCCCTTTTGCAGTGGATACTTCAGCAGTGAAGCGAGCGTCTGCCGCTCCAGTCCGGCAACCTTCAACTCAATGTCAAGGAACGCCCGCCCGGCAAATTGCCGCAAAACATGGTCGAGTGTCGGCAGAGATAGTTGCTGCGCGGCAGTCGTCGCAATCCCCATGCCGCCGATCGACGGATCGTGGCAAATCACGGCTTGCGCGTCGCCGGAAAGCCGCACGTCAAACTCAAACCCGTCGCAGCCGTGCTGCAAGCAAAGCTCAAACGAAGCCACAGTATTTTCAGGAATTTTCCGGAAAGCCCGCGCGCCGCGGTGCCCGAGAAGAAGAGGTGTCATGGGAGTTCTCAGTTCCCAGTTCTCAGTCCAGATCGAAATCGCGGATCGGCCGTCCCGTGTCTGGAGTTTCCTTGGCCTTCTTCACCGCCTCCTGGAATTTCTTTTCCAGCAGCTCCGAGGCGTGCTTTTGCGCCTCCATCGATTGGCGGAAGATGGAATCGCGTCGGTTGTCCTGCTCTTTCATGGCACGGGCGGCTTCTTCCATATCGTTGAAGGTTTTCGGCTTGACGGGCGCGGTGTGCGCGATGATGCTGCGCGTCGCCGAATCGATTTTCATGACCGCGCCGCAGCAGGGGCAGGTCACATCGAAATTGGGTTCACGTTTCATCGCCCGCGATCATACCGCAAACTCGCCGCAACTGGCTGCAATCCGCGTCACCGCGGCGTGAGCTTAATCGGCAGAATGTTGAACACGTAAAGCATCTCCCAACCGAGCAGCACGATCGACAGCAATACCACGAGAATCGCGAGAATTTCCCCGAAATTCAACCCCGTCTTGTGTTGCTCGAAGCGACGCGTGCCCAGGCTCAGAATGTTCAGCGTGGCAAAGCCAAACACCAGCGCCCAGAGAATGTTGTAAATCTGTTCGCGACCCGACAACCGCAGCAGGAACATTGCCGGCAAAATTCCTACGGCGAGCGCCCGCCCAAGGATCCCACCGAAACCTGCCCAACCATGGACATGCCCTACGGCAAAGATTAACGATGCGCAATTTCGGGAGCCGGTGGTCAGGGGCCGAGGCTGTCTCATGCAGAGATTGATAGTACCGTGTTTGCCGTTCCAAAGTCAGCAGCGCCGGTGGGCCATCCGCTAAAAAATGCACTCACGAGTGCATGCGGTTGATTTTCTGGAGACGGTCACAGAGGATAGTACCCGAGATAGTTCGCTCACAAGCCGAGATCGTAAACCCGAGATCGTAACGAATGATCGTCAACTTCGCCGAACGCGCGCACAACCACAACTGGGAACTCGATCCGGTCACGCGTTCGTTGCTCGACACCGATTTCTACAAGCTGCTGATGCTCCAGTTTATCTGGAAGCATTACCGAAACACTCGCGTGTCTTTCTCTCTCTACAACCGCTCGACCTCCTCGCGTCTCGCCGATATGTTCCACCGCGAGGAACTCATCCACCAGATGGAGCACGCCCGCCGCCTCCGCTTTCGCCGGTCGGAACTGGTATGGCTCGCCGGCAACACCTTCTATGGCAGTCGCGGAATCTTCGAACCTGCTTTTCTCGAATGGCTGGAACGCGACTTCCGCTTGTCGGACTATGAACTGGCGATCAAAGATGGACAATTCCATCTCACATTCCACGGCCTCTGGACCGAGACCACGATGTGGGAACTCTATGCGCTTTCGATCCTTGGCGAACTCAAAACTCGGGCCGGCCTGAAAAAGCTGCGCGAATTCGGCCTCGACATTTTGTACGCGCGGGCGAAAACAAAATTATGGGGCAAGATCGAGCGCCTGCGCGGCGTGCCGGGGCTCGCCGTTGCCGACTTCGGAACCCGACGCCGCCACAGTTTCCTCTGGCAGGAATACGTGGTCAATGCCATGGCGGCGAATCTGGGCAGCGCCTTCACCGGAACTTCGAACGCTTTCCTCGCCCACAAACATGACCTCGAAGCCATCGGGACCAACGCGCATGAAATTCCCATGGTCATGGCCGCACTTGCGCCGGATGACGAAGCCTTGCAGGCCTCTCAATACGCGATGCTGGAGCTGTGGCAGGCTACGTATCACGGCGCATTGCGCATCATGCTTCCCGACACGTTCGGCACCACGCAATTTCTGGAAAATGCGCCGGAGTGGGTTGCGGACTGGACCGGCCAGCGCATCGACAGCAAAGATCCGTACCTGGGAGGCGACGAATATATCGATTGGCTCAAGGCGCGTGGTCGCGACCCGCATGACAAACGCATCATCGCCTCCGACGCGCTCGACATCGATGAGATCCTGGGCCTGCATGCCTACTTTGGCGGAGAAATCCAAAGTGGATCCGCCAAAGAAAGCTTCCGCAGCGCCGCCGATTTTGATGATCGCAAAAAGTGGATTCCCAACCGCCGCATCCGTTTCAGCGCCGGTTGGGGAACTTTACTGACGAATGATTTCCGAGGTTGCGATCCTGCCGGCAACACCGACTTCGACCCCATCAGCCTGATCTGCAAGGTATCTGTGGTAGAAGGCAAGCCCGCCGTGAAGCTCTCTGACAATTACGCCAAGGCGCTTGGGCCGCCCTCAGAAATCGAACGCTATCGTCGCGTTTTCGGCACCAAGGGATTGAGCAATATTCCCGTCATCACCTGATAAGTGAATGTCCACTCCTCATCCCACGCCTATACCCGACTTTCTGTATGGCACTGCCTGGAAGGAAGATCGCACCGCGTCCCTCACCGAACTTGCGCTGCGCGCCGGCTTTCGCGCCATCGATACCGCGAACCAGCGGCGGCATTACTTTGAAGCAGAAGTCGGCGAAGCGTTGGCGACCGCTTGTGAAACCGGGCTCGTTAGACGCGACGATCTTTTCCTCCAGACCAAATTCACGTATCAGCGCGGGCAGGATGACCGCCTGCCGTATGATCCGGCCGCCACTCTTTCCGTTCAGGTTGCGCAGTCGCTGGCAAACTCGCTGGAACATCTGGGCACCGCCTGCGTGGATAGCTACCTGCTGCACGGACCTTCAGACAACGACGATTGGACCGACGACGATGCGGAAGTCTGGGAGGCGATGCGAACCGAGCGTGACGCCGGCCGTACTCGTCTGCTCGGCGTGAGCAACGTTTCGCTCCGCCACCTCGACCAGATGACGGCTAGCCGCATCGAACTTCCCGCATTTGTGCAAAATCGTTGTTACGCCCGCCACGGTTGGGACCGTGAGGTGCGCGAGTTCTGTCGGGAGCACGAAATTATCTACCAGGGATTTTCTCTTCTAACCGCGAATAAGAATGTGCTGCACCATCCACTGATCGCGGAATTGGCCGAGGGAGCCAATGCGACTCCGGCGCAGATCGTTTTCAGTTTCGCGCGCGGGGTGGGAATTCTGCCGCTCACCGGAACCTCGAACGCCGAACACATGCAACAGGATTTGGCTAGCCGCGCACTCACCCTGCCGCCCGAAGCTGTACGGACGATTGAATCGATAGCCGGCTGACGCTGGCGGAAAAGCCGGCGCCTTCGCCCGTCCCCACACGATAACTCACTTTCCCTGTCCGACCGCCTCGCGCTCGCCCACCTGCTGCCGCCACATCGCATAGTAGAGGCCTTTTTGTTCGAGCAACTCCGCGTGCCGTCCAAATTCGACGATGCGTCCCCGCTCCAGCACATAAATCCGGTCGGCATGCATCACCGTAGACAGTCGATGCGCAATCAGAATCGTGATCGCCTCCTGATTCGTCGCCACTTCGCGAATCGTGCGGCTGATTTCTTCTTCGGTCAGCGAATCGAGCGAACTCGTGGCTTCATCGAATACCAGCAACTGCGGATGCCGCAACAGCGCCCGCGCGATCGAAAGACGCTGCTTCTCGCCACCGGAAACTTTCACACCACCTTCGCCGATCAGCGTGTCCAGGCCGCGATCGGCCCGTGACAGCAAGCTGTGCGCCGCTGCCTGCTGCAGCACCTCCATGCATTCTTCGTCGGTGGCTTGAGGATTTACAAACAGCAGGTTCTCGCGAATGGAGCCGGAAAACAGCTGCGTATCCTGAGTGACGAATCCGATTTTTTCCCGCAGCAGATCCAGATCCACGCGCTGAGACGGAATTCCGTTGTAAAGAATCTCTCCTTTCTTCGGAGCGTACAAGCCGACCAGAAGTTTCACCAGCGTCGACTTCCCTGCCCCGGACGGACCGACAAACGCGATCGTGTCGCCGCGAGCCGCGCTGAAGCTTATTTCGTCCAATGCCAGGGCCGTCGAACTCTGATGCTGAAAACTGACCTGATCAAACTGCAGCGTCATCAGTTCATCCACCGGTTGGGGATCGGCGGGCTTGGGGTCGCGCGGAGTGTCAAGAATCTCTTGAAAATTCTGCAGCGAAACTTCGGTCTCGCGATAGATATTGATCACATTCCCCAATTCCTGCAGCGGTCCGAAAATGTAAAACGAATAGATCCACAGCGAAAAGAATTGTCCGATGGTGATCTCCTGCCGGAAAATCAAGTACAGCATCAGGAACAAAATGCTGGTGCGCAGCGCGTTGACCGCCGTCCCTTGCACAAAGCCCAGGCTGCGCAGGTATTTCACTTTCTTGAGTTCGAGTTTCAGAATCTTGTCGGTGATTCCGTTGAGGCGCACCACCTCCTGCTGCGCCAACCCCAGACTCTTCACCAGTTCGATATTGCGCAACGACTCCGTCGTCGAACCAGCAAGGGCGGTCGTCTCCTTGACAATCGTCTTCTGCATTTTCTTGATGCGCTTGCTCAGCACGGAGCTGATGATCCCGAGCAGCGGCACGGTGATCAAGAACGCCGGAGCAATACTCCAATGAACGCGCAAGCCGTAGATCATCACGAAGACGATGCCGATCAGCGAAATAAAAAGCACATTGATGGCGGCGGTGATGAAGCGCTCCACGTCGCTGCGCACTTTCTGCAACTTGCCGAGCGTTTCGCCGCTGCGCTGATCTTCGAATACCTGGTAAGGCAAATCCAGCGAATGCCGGATGCCGTCCGAATACATGCGCGCGCCCAGTCGCTGCACGATCACGTTCACGAAATAGTCCTGAAAGTTTTTCGCGACGCGCGACACGAGTGCCACACCCACCGCGGCCAGCAGCAGAAGCCCGGCTCCACGTATGAATTGGCTCTGGGTGTACTGGTGATACTTCGTGGCATAGCTGTCGATCACATGACGAAAGATCAGCGGGTCAAGCAGGGAAAAAATCTGGTTGGTAGCGGCCAGCAGGAGCGCGACCACAAAGAGTTTCCAGTATTGCCTGGAGTATTGGTAGAGAAGTTTCATAGGCGAGCGCAGAAATAACGACAATGGGATTTAGATGGTACGCCACCGTTTTCGATTCAAGGAAGGCACTCGCGCGATTGCACGGGAGAGAAGCCCGTCCCTCCAACGCTGTTCAACGTAGAGTCAGGCGGTTCCGGTGTTGGCCAGCGCTTCCACCGCTTCCCATGTCGTGCCGAAAGTGACGAAGAACTCGTTGACCTTGGTAATTTCCATGATCTTGCGCACCCGCGGTTTCACGGCGGTCAACACCAGGCAGCGCCCGGTTTTCTGGTGCGATACGTATGCCGCCACCAGCGAACCCAATCCCACCGAATCGATGTAGGGCACGTCTGACAGATCGAGAATTACCGTCTCCGCGTTCTCGTGGTGCACTGCACGCTCGAATTGCGGAGCGGTCTCCATGGTGATAGGACCCCGCAGCAGGAGAATACGCTGGTCGTCGGCCACCCCTTCGTAACGCTCCACCGTTAGTTCCTGCACTGCCATGGCAGCCTGATTGTAGGCCAGTCGACTGCCGGTGTCACGCGCGGAAATGTAATCTTTTTCGCGATCAGGACCGCAAATTATTGCGGCTTTTTGTCCCCGGGATGATTCTCGTATGTCGAATATTGATCGGCCGGATGCTTCAGCTTCACCGTAATTTCCATCTCGGCCTGGTTGACCTCGTAGTCTCCGCCAAACGTCTGGAAATGCGGCGCCAGGATCTGCACTTGCACCGTTCCATACGGAATTCCGTCCACGTTCGTCTTTCCGTCGGCATCCGTCTTCAATTCGATTTCTCCCTTACCCTGCTTGCCATTGCGCTTCACCGGACGCAGCACTACCTCCGCATTCCGCACCGGTTTGCCGTCGGTGTCGCGCACCACCACCAACCGCAACGTTGCAACCCGACCCTCATCGTCCTGAGCCCGCGCCAATCCAACCACGCCGAACCCCACTAGAATCGCCGCGGCAATCATCAGCGAACGACTTATCTTCATCAGCATTCTCCTGTAGAGACGGGCGTTGCCCCCGTCTTCATCGGCCGCTGCCCAGATGCGGCAAGCCGCGTCTCTACTGGGCTCTCAGATGGCAATGAGCTACTGCGGCTTCTGATCGGGCGGTTTCTTGTCATCTGGTTTCGCCGGATCGCTATTGTTGCCGTACGTCGAGAACTGCCCCCCCGGTTTCTTCAACTTCACCTGAATTTCTAACTGCGGCTTGTTGATCTCGTAGTCTTCCCCGAAGGTCTGGAAACCCGGCGCCAGCACTTGCACCCGCAGTAAGCCGTACGGAATACCGTCGATGTTCGCGCGCCCGTCATTGTCCGTCTTCAACTCCATACCGCCACGCGACTGTTTGCCATTCTTCCTCACTGGATGCAGCACCACGGCCGCATTTCTCACTGGCTTGCCGTTGTAATCGCGTACGACGACAAAGCGCAAGTCCGACATTGGCCCTTCGTCTTCATCATCCTGAGCCATAACCAAGCCGACCAGGCCGAGGCTAAGCAGGAGGACCGCTACACTTACCAATGAAATACTCTTCTTACTCATCGTCGTCGACTCAACCGTTGACTCATTGCTGTCCACTCCTAGCTGTCATTCTAGCCTTATCAAAAGCCCACACAGCGCTAGCCTACACAGGGCTGCGTCGCCTGCAGCTCTACTTCATGCCCTTCACCACGTACACCTGGGAAAGCGTCTGCGAGTAGAGATAGGCATACGCACCCCGGTCGCCCGAACGATAGGTCGCTCCTACGCCAAACGCACCAGCAGGCAATTCTTCACCAAAAGTTTTGTGCGACTCCATTTTCCCGGTGATTACATTCACCTGATAGACGGTGGCGGTCTTTTCCCGTCGACGGGTGGGAACGACGTATACCGATTGCCCGTCTGGCGACCAGTCCCTCACCTGATAGCTGGAGTCCAACCCTGGAACAGGACGCAAACCGCTCCCATCCAGCGGCCAAATCCCCCACTTGCCATCCGGACCCATGACTACCGTGCTCCGGCCATCGGGTGAGGGGGTCGCGCCCACCACCCCTTCGGGCGTAATGGGTTTCGAATCGCCGCTGCTCACCGTAATTAAGTAGTCTCGCGTTCCGTGTCCGGGTTCAACCCCGCTTGCCAGCAATTCTCCGCGATCAGCCAGCCAGCGAACTTTCTGGTAGCTGACATTGTCGTGGGTCAACTGCCTGGCCTCGCCCGCGCCCGTGGGCACCAGGCTGAGCCGTCCACCTTTCGCCGGTTGCGTAATCACCCATTTTGCGTCGGGAGAAATCGCCAGCGCCGCACCCTCGCAAACCCTCACCGGAGGCGATCCGCTGGTATCGCGGACGAACACCGTGTAGTTGGGCCCGCCGCCGATTCCCTCCTCGTCGAACAACACCTTGCGGCCGTCGGGAGTCATATCGCTTAAATCCGACCAGTCGAACCAGCCCAGTTCGCGCTCGTCTTTACCGTCGGGCGGAACACCGCGAATCCCCAAACGCTGCTGATGCGTCACCATCAGCACGACACCATTGCGAATATCCTGCAGCCACATCCCTCCCGGAACATTGGTGATGGTTCGCACTTTGCCGGATAGCGTTACGGCCCGGGGGTTGCCGCCAGTAAACCAGACTTCATCGCCCGCCGGCGACCAGATCACGCCCTCGATCGACTTCCATCCCGATGAAAGTATCTTCTCGCTGTCTTTCCCATCGGACCCAAGGACCGCGATCGAACCTTCGTCGTCGCCGTTCACGTTCTGATGATCGGCGAAAGCTACCCGCTTTCCGTCAGGAGATATCTTCGGATCGCTGATCCAATTGATGCTGTCGAACAGCACCTTGCCAATGGGATACTCGAGGCGCCAGTGTCCGTTCTCTGGCAGGTGACGGACTACCGCCATAGTTTCGCCGTCGGCCGCCCAGTCCGCGTTCTGCACATTGTCGAGCACTTCGCGCGGCGCGCCGCCGCTGAGAGGAATCCGCGCCAGCGTTCCAGTTCTGGCATAGCCGCCGAGACTGACCGCATTCAGCCGCACCGCTAGTTCACCGGTCTTTGAAACGGACAGCAGTTCGGCATCTTTCACTCCGAGTTCACGCGCCCCGTGGTCATCCGTACGGCCCACGTACAACTGTTCTTCGCTACCGTCCCACGCGGCGCTGTACACAATGCTGCCGTCGGGCGCAAATCTCGCATTGCCGACCGAGCCGTTGCGAAATGTGATCGACTGATATTCCGGCGCCGCGGCGTTTCCGCTGCCGCGGCCCCACCACCACCCGGCTGCCAGCATCACTGTGGCCAGGCCCAACGCACCCGCCAGCGCCCGTAATTTACTGCGCGAGGCAGCATCTTTCTTATGCGCGGCCGTCGCCTCTGCACTCACCGGATCCGCTATCGTCGACTGCGCCCCTGTTTTCCCGGTCGAACTCACTACCGAACTATCCGTCAGCGCTTCCAGATTGAACGCCAGGTCTCCCGCTGACTGAAAACGCTGCGCCGGATTCTTCTCCAGACAATGCCGTACCATTCGCTCCAGCGCCGGAGGAACATTGCGCGCGGTTTCCGAAAGTTCAGACGGCTCTTCTTTCAGAATCGCGCTCATCGTGTCGGCCGGAGATTCTCCACGAAACGCGCGCTGCCCCGAAAGCATTTCGTAGAGAATGGACCCGAAAGCAAAAATGTCGGAACGATGGTCTGCCGGTTTTCCCCGCACCTGCTCCGGCGACATATAACCCGCCGTGCCCATGATCTGGCCGGGCTCGGTATTCACCTGCGCCGTCGCCGCTTCCGCATCGGGATCGATTTCGGGCCGCGTCAGTTTCGCCAGGCCAAAATCCAGAATCTTGACGCGATCGTCATTGGTCAGAAACAAGTTTTCCGGCTTAAGGTCGCGATGGACGATTCCCTTGTCGTGCGCCGCCGCCAATCCCCGCGCCACCTGCTGCGCGTATTCAATCGCCTTTCGACTGGACAGCGGACCCGCTCTGAGCCGCTCCCGCAAAGTTTGGCCTTCGAGCAATTCGGAGACTATGTATGGAGCGCCCTGCTCCTCGCCAATATCGAAAATCGAAAGAATGTTGGGATGATTCAGCGCTGCCGCCGAACGCGCTTCCTGCACGAAACGCTGCAGGCGGTCGGCATCCGCGGAATACGATTTGGGAAGAACCTTGATGGCCACGATGCGGCCGAGGCGCGCGTCGCGCGCGCGATACACTTCGCCCATACCACCAGAACCGAGCAGGGACTGGATCTCGTAGGGGCCCAGTTTCGTTCCTGAGGTGAGTGCCATCTGAGCTGTGGATTATATCGGACTTGCAGGCCGACGGTTACCGACTTTCTTCTCCCGCACGACGGAGCGCGGATCGAGAAAGCCACGACCCTAGCGCTGGTCGAGCATGTGGATGGTTTCCATGATCGTGTCGCCCACGATCTGCAAGCTTTTCGGGCTTAGCTTATCCATCGTGTCTTGCGCCGTGTGATGGAAGGCATTGTTGTAGCCGTAGTCAAGATCGATGACGTCGGCGCACGGTACACCGTGTTGAACGAACGGAATGTGGTCGTCTTCGATACCGCCCTGCCGCGCATAGAAGTGGGACTGGTAGCCGAACCGTTCCGCCGCTGCATAAATCAAATCCTGCAGCCAGGGCGTGCTGTTGCTATCGCGATCGATGTTCAGGTCGGCGTCGCCGATCATATCCATCACCATCAGCGCTTTGATCTTTTTCAGCACACCGTCTTTCTCCCATTTTTCCGCCAGGTGGCGGGTGCCATAAAGACTGTCGGTGTCAGACCAACTCTTAACCGCTTCTTCGCCGTCGGTCCAGACCAGCCACACGCTATAGCCATCGCGCTTTTGAGCGCGCATGCCGGCGCGCAACTGGTTGGCAAATTCCAGCAGGATCGCGGTAGAAGATCCGCCGTCGTTGGCGCCGACGTATCCGATGTTGCGCAACGGATAGTTAGTATCGTAGTGCCCCATGATGACGATGATGCCGTCTTTCGTGCCGGGAAACTTCGCAATGATACTGTGGACCGGGAACTTCCCTTCCACCGTGTCGGCGGTAAATGAGTCTTCTTCCACCTGATCGCCTTTCAGGTGGTCGAGGATGTAATGCTCCAGTTTCTTGTGATTCTCGTTACCCATATAGCGCGTGCCGAAGGCGGTCACCTCGCGCGTGTATTCAAAAGCGCGCTTGCCATCGATGTGCGGTAGCGGCGCATTGTCGGAAGTGGAGACCGCAACCGGACTTGCTTCCCGCAGGGCCGGATTCGCGGCCGTCGATTCGGATCTCGGAGCGGCGGCGGACGTGACGGCGGAGGGTCCATTGTTGCAGGCGGCAGTGCTGGCCAGAGCGACCGCCAGCGACAGTGCGAAGCAAACCTTGAACCACAGGGAACCCGGGGATACACGGGGGGATACGCGGTGAGATTCACGAGGAGATATGCGGAGAATTGTGTTTTCGCCTGCTAAAGGTTCCATGTTTTTCCTGTGCGTTTTTCCTCGTCTTCCCCTCCGGTTGAGAGTTGTACTTTAGGACTTTGGTTAAGAACTGTGCTTAAGATTTTTTCTCTGCACGTTTCTTGCGCTGGTCCGGATGTACCGCCCACGCTATTCCGGTACTCAGAACATATAAGCCGATCATCGGCGCGGCAAAGATACACATGTTCAGGATATCGGGAGTCGGCGAGACGATGGCGGCAACCACGAAAATCCCCAGAACGGAATAGCGGATGTTGTGCCACATCCAGCCGGCGCTGACGATGCCCATAAGTGCCAGAAAAAATACGAGGATCGGCATTTCGAAAATAATTCCCATGCCCACGATCAGCGTCAGGAACAGAGAACTGTATTCGCTGAGCGTGATCATCGGCTGGAAGTCTTTGCCGTAGCCGATGAGAAACACCAGCGCTTGCGGCAGAACCACTTTGTAGCCGAAATATCCTCCTGCGAGGAACAGGCCTATGGTCGAGAGCATGAAAGGCAAAACGTAGCGCTTCTCGTTCCGATAAAGGCCGGGGGAAATGAAGCACCAGATCTGGTAAAGCACAAACGGCGAGGTAACAAACAAGCCGGCCATCATCCCAACCTTCAGATAAAGATTGAAGGGCTCGGTAGGATTGACATAAACCAGTTTGGCCGAGAGATGATTGCGAGCGAGCGCGTCCATGATCGGGCGCTGCATGACTCCGTAGATACGTTCGGCGTATCCCCAGCAGGCGAAGAAGCCGATCACGACGGCGATGGCGGAGTAAACGATGCGCTTGCGGAGTTCCTCGAGATGATCGAGGAAGCCCATGGAAGGCATCTGATCCTTCTCGGTAGTTCCAATGGAATCGTTCGCGGATGAAGATGCGGCCGCGTCAGGCATCCGGCGCCACTTTCGGAGCGGCAGCTCCCGGAACCGAAGTTGGCTCCGGAGACGTGCCGGCAGCCGCTGATTTGGTTGCAACCGATTCCGCGGCAGCTTCGGCCTGAGCCTCTTCGACCGCGGCCAGTTTTTCTGCCGACGGAGGATTGAAGATGCGATTGGCCAGCGATCCCAGTGGCGCCTGCAGAGGCGGCAAGACCTGCTGCCGGTAATTGGCGGCCTTCCCAGCCGCCACTTTCCCACCCACATCCAGCGAATTGACCTCGGACTCAATCTGCGAACGAAACTCGTACGACGCGCGCCGGAACTCGTTCAGGATGCGCGCGACCTGGCGTCCGATCTCCGGCATCTTCTTCGGGCCGAACAGAATCAGCGCCAGAAGAAACAGGAAGATCATCTCGCCTGAAAACCCGAAATTCATGGCTCTATCATAATGCGGGATGGGGGATGCGGGCCACTGCTGAGATTTGCGGCCACCAGAAAACGGAGGAGCCAAACGAAGGACCGCGATCGGAACCGGCCAAGCGCGGGCCCTTCGATTCACTCTGACGTCTTATTCAGACGTCTCATTCAGACGTCTCACGCAGACGTCTCGCTCGGAATGGGCAGGCTTATAACTCTCGTCTAGTGCCTTCCGAAGGTGTAACCGATGGAAACTCCATAGCGCGTAGCCCAGGCGGAACTGAACTCCTGATTGTTGTTGACGACGTAAACCCGCGCTTCGGGACGAACAAAGAATCCACCCTTGGGATAGAACTTGATACCCCCGCCGAAATCTGCGTCGAAGTGGCTGATCGACTGGTAGTTGGAGCAGGTGTAGATTCCGCAGTAGGTTCCCGTGTAGTAGCGAGTGTTCGCGCTGCCAATGCCGGCCACCAGTTCGGCGTAAATGTGCGGGGCGAGCCGAGGCGCATATACGGCGTTAACGTCGAAGAACACCGGACGATAGTTGAAACCTTGTCCGTAATAATTATTGGCCTGCGATGCTCTCCAGAAGACTTCCGTGCCAACTCCGATGTTGTGCCAGAAAAGCACGTCGCCGGTAAAACCTGGATAGGCGCCACCGGTAAGCGAAACCGGAGTGTGATTGGGATCGAACGGACTGACCGAATTTGCCGAAGCGGCCGTGATCGTGCTGACACCGAAAGCGGCGTCGATTTTCTGAGCCTGCGCCCAGTTCGAGAATGCGGCCAGGGCGGCGCAGGTAAACGCCAAAAGGACGGTAAAACGGTAATTCTGTTTCAAGCAAATCCTCCATGGGAATATTTTGATTTCAATCGGGTTGGATGCAGTGGAAAAGGCCGAGGCTGCCGAGCGGTTGGAGATTTACAAGAATTTACGCTTCCGAAAGTCCATGACCTGCGGGTTTCAGTGTTGCAGGTGAATCGCGATTTTTTCCCGACGCGAGAGTTGGGTCTTAGGGCGAACCGTCTTAGGGCGAACCGTCTTACGTCGAACTGTCTTCTATCGAACTAAAGACCGTACGACAAACGCACGATCATCGCAGTGAATGCGAGATTGTGAAACCGTGTCTAGTCCAAGACTGGCCGGGGACAATAGGGGATGGGTATGCCTTTTACGATTGCCCCCGGATTCCCTTCGACGAGCGCCTCGGCATACTCGGCTCCGACAATTTTTTCCGCCACCTTTCGCGCCTCCGAAAGATTCGGAATCCGGCGCTTGGTGTCATGGGCGTCCGAAGCCAGCACGTGAACCGCGCAGTGATCAAGCAGCCAGCGGGCAATCGTTTCCGGTCGTTCGCCCCATTGTCCGGTGAGCGCCGAGGCGGTGATCTGCATCAGACACCCGCGCTCCGCCCACTCCAGAATGCGTTGCGGAGTTTGCTGCAGAATCGGATTGCGTTCGGGATGAGTCAGAATTGGCGTCAGGCCGCGATCTCCCAGTCGGAAGAAGCATTCTTCAAGCCGCGCCGGAACGCTGTAGTTGCTGAGTTCAATCAGCAGATAGTTGGTTTCTCCGATGGTGTAGGTGTGCGGCTCTTCGAGCACGCGCTCCAGGTTCTCGAACGAAAGATGAAAGTCGCAGCCAAGAGTCAATTGCAAGGGCAGCTCTCGACCGATCTTCTCCCGCAACTGGTCGAGAAGGTGGGAAAGATAGGCTCGATCGTAAAGGTAACGATCGTTGGCGTGTGGCGTGGCCACCGAATGTGTAACGCCGTCCGCCGACGCCATTCGGCACATTTCAATCGCGACATCCCACGACTTGGGCCCGTCGTCGACTTCAGGGAGAAGATGGCAATGAATGTCAATCACGACGAGGTCTCTGGGAACAACCTGATTTGGGAACCGTGAAATACCCGTGTGCGAAGCATCGGCGATTTCGGCAACCTACAAACATTACAACGATTAGAATAGCGTAAGACTAGAATACATCCTGCGACGATGGAACGAGCGATCCCCGCACAGCATATTGCAATCGAGCTGCAGCCCGAGAGCGCGGTCGGCGCATCCAAATCTATAGGGATTTTGCGATGCTTAGCGAAGTCTTGCAGTTGCGAGTTCCAGCCTTCTCGTGCACGATAGAGAACACGACTTTTTTAGCTTTAAGTTTGTTGATCAGTTCTGTTGGTTGAGGAGCGAGTTTGTCCATGAGCTTTCTAACCGAGGCGCGCGCCGCCCTCGCCGGTCATAATAGTCTCCGCCGGAGGCTGACGCGGCTGACTAGCCTCGCGATTCTGGCCTCACTTTCCATATCCTGCAGTACCACCAGCAATAGCTCGAATCCCAACCATAGCGCTTATGTCTCTCTGCCCGACAGGGGTTCTGTGTTGCAGTTGCAGGTCAACGGCGCGACCGGCTCGGTCACCCCTTCGGTCCAGACGCCACAAGTGCAGGGTACGTCACCTACGGGGCTGGCGTTGCTGCCGTTGAAGAATTTTCTCTACGCGGCCAATTCCAACGCGGACACCATCTCCATTTACAAAGTGAATCCCGATGGCACTTTGACCCTCACCGGCACTCCCATCCAGGCGGGCAACGGTCCGAATGTTGCGGTGATCGACCCCAGCGGCAGCTTCTTGCTGGTGACGAATAATTTTTCCGACAATATTTCGGTTTACTCGATTAATTCCAGTAGCGGCGCCTTGACTCAGGTTGCGAACTCGCCCTTCCCCGCCAGCAGCAACCCGACCGACATCGCGTTCACGCCTTCCGGCAACTTCGTTTACGTCACCAATCCCGGAATTGGCATGGTCACCGGCTTTTCCTTCTCGAACGGACAGCTCACGCCCATACCCAACACTCCGGTCAAGTCAGGCGCCGGAGCTAACGCCCTCGCCGTGTATGGCAACGATCAATATCTTTATGTGGCCAACCCTACAGCCATCAATCCCGCGCCGAATACACTTACCACCGGCAATATTTCCGCCTTCAACATCGATCCAACCACTGGTGAACTCACTCCGGTCACCGGTTCGCCCTTCACCTCCTCCGCCGGCAGCGGCCCCAGTGCCTTGACGATCACTCCCAACGGCCAGTTTCTTTACGCGGTAACACCCGGAACCAGCTTCTCGATCTGGTGCTTTGCCATCGATGCCCTGAATGGACAACTGACGGCCACCACCAATTCCCCCTTCAGTCTCGCTGGCGGCGGACTCTTTGCTCTCTTCGATCCCACCGGCTCGTATTTGTATACCGGCAGCGATACCAACATCGCTGTTTATAACTACAGCCAAGGAACCGGCGACATAGAACCGGTCAGCAATTCTCCGTTTGCTTTGCAAACCGCGCCCGGAAGAATGGTTTTCCTGCACTGATTTTTCTTGCTGTTTAGATCCGAGGTTTTCGGGTAGCACTTTCGTGGGCACCTTAGCACCCGCGTGCCATTTTCAGATTTGCCGCCGAGCTTTACATTCTCAATTGAGCAGTTCTGGGGGAGGGCTGCCCGGGCGTCCTGGATTCGAAAGAGTCCGGACGCCCGTTTAATTTTCCCGACAGAGATTCTTTCAAGGTCTCAATCACTCCAGGATGGAATGCTTCAAGATTGCACGCTTCAATTCGTGGAAATGGTGAAGTTCACCGTGATGCGGGCTTGCGTTTCCACCGGCTGCCCATTCTGCATGTACGGCTTGAAGTGCCACTGCTTCACCGCCTCCCGAGCCGCCGCCGCCAGGATGGCGGGGCCGCTGAGAATCTGCAACTCCTGAATCGTGCCCTCGCGAGAGATGAGCGCTCGCAAACTGACCGCCCCCTGCACCTTCATTTGACGCGCCAGCAAGGGATAATCCGGCGGCACCGAAACACTCACGTTCTGCGTGGTTTGCGGAGAGAGTTGCACCCGGTCTCCGGCACTCACCACCGCATTCGGCGGCGCGGGATTCGCGCCTGAAGAACTGGACGCTGAGGACGGCGCATCCGAATCCACATCGAGGTGGATGGCATTGTTCTTCGCGGGCACACTCATGTGACGGTTTCCGGCTACGACCTCAACCTGCAGAGGAGGCAGTGCGGCGCGCTCCGTGGTTGCCGTCAGCGGAGCCTCACTCACGGCCGGTGAAGCGGACTTGGCCGTCTTATGCTCGCGCCCCGTATTTACCGCCGGCTCCGAAACAACCGAAGGGGGCGCAGCCGTCCCCGTTTTCTTGCTGCGAACCGCGGCTTCCTGCACTTCCGAACTCGGCGGAAACCAGAAGTCCCAATCTTTCAGCACCACTGCCGCTAAAGCCACCAGCAGAATGCCCAATGCGATGAGCATCCGCTTCCGCTGCACTTCCGCTTCGTGCGGCGCGGTCGGCAGGGGCAACGGGGTGGACCGCTCAAGATGATTCTCAAGCTGGGTTTCGTCGTGATACATAGGCATCCAGGCACTCCGAATGGCAGTCATTTGGGGGGGAGGGCCTGCTAAGGGTAGTATCCCTTAATCCAGCGTTCATGCCAAGCAAATCCGCACTGAGCGCGTCCGCCCCCGAGCGTGTCAGGCCCTGGGGCGTGTCCGCCAAAGAAGAACTATAACTTCCCGCAGAGACGGGGCTCGCCCTTGTCTTCGAGGTCGCCCCACTCACTCCGCCGATGAGTACTCACTCTGCCGGTCAAAAAGATGCGGCGAGCCGGTTCTGTACCGGAACTTTGTTTCCTGCTCAGGCACTTGTCGACACCTTGAAGTCAAGCTTGTCGAGAATGCCGATCGCGGCATCCAGAATTTCCTGGTCTACCGTGCGGTTCGTGGCCACGGCTTCGGCTAGCGGTATCGAGATAATCCTGTTCCCGCGCAGCGCCGCCATTTGTCCGAATTCGCCGCGGTGCACCATGTCGATGGCTCCCAGTCCGTAGCGCGTAGCCAAAACGCGGTCGTAAGCGGTTGGGGAACCGCCGCGCTGAATGTGGCCGAGCACCACCGACCGCGTTTCGAAGCCAGTGCGCTTTTCGATCTCGCTCGCCAGGGTCAAGCCGATTCCGCTCAACCGGGGATGCCCGAAGTCGTCGCGATCATCTTGCCCGCCCCCGCCGTGCTTCTCGTTCCCATCGGAAAACTTTGCGCCTTCGGCCGCGACAACGATGCTGAAATATCTTCCGCGCGAGTGGCGCTGCCGGATCAGTTCGGCAACCTGATCAATATCGAATGGAACTTCCGGGATCAGGATTACATCGGCGCCGCCGGCGATCCCGCTATAGGTCGCGATCCAGCCTGCGGCTCGGCCCATCACTTCTACCACGATCACGCGATTGTGCGCCTCTGCCGTCGTATGGACACGATCGATGGCTTCGGTTGCGATATTGACCGCCGTGTCGAAGCCAAAGGTGAAGTCGGTGCCGGCCAGATCGTTGTCGATTGTCTTCGGGACACCCACCACCCGTACACCCTCGACAAACAGTTTCTGTGCCACCGAGAGGGTGTCATCGCCACCGATCGCAATCAGTGCCTCGCAACCATGCGTCTTGAGATTCTCCGCGCAATGCCGCAGGCCGTCGGGATACTTGGCCGGATTGGTACGCGAAGTGCGCAGGATGGTGCCGCCTCGCGGCAGAATCCCGCCGACCGCCGCCAGGTCCAGTTCCATCGTCTTGTCTTCCAGCAGACCGCGCCAGCCTTCCATGAAACCTACAAAACTGTCTTCGTAATGGAATGTGCCCTTACGCACCACTGCCCGAATCACAGCATTCAATCCGGGACAGTCGCCGCCGCCCGTCAGTACTCCAATCTTCATTGCCCGCTCCTGAAATAACCCCAGTTTCCATTAGGTTATCACGCCACTTTGACGTGCGTGCCGATCTGCGGCAAACCAGAAGGACGCGTGCCGCCGTTGCCGATCTCAGTGCCGAACTTAAGGGCTGAGAGCCTCCTGTTACACTTCCTGCATGCGGGTCCTCGGCATCGACTGCGGCACCGAATACACCGGTTACGGGGTCGTCGATCTGCTCTCCGATGGGCGACAAAACGATCGCCTGGTCTGTGTGGTCTGCGGAGCCATCAAAGTTTCCCCACGCGACCCCATGCCAACCCGCCTGTCGCGCATCTCCATGGGCCTCCACGAACTCATTCTTCAGCACCGGCCCGACCGCGTCGCCATCGAAGACGTTTTCTATGCCACGAATGTTAAGTCTGCGCTGAAACTTGGTCAGGTACGAGGGGTGGCCATGCTGGCTGCCGCTTCCGCCGGACTCGAAGTCGCTGAATACTCCCCGCTCTCCATCAAGTGCGCCGTCGTCGGATATGGCCGCGCCGAAAAACATCAGGTCCAGCAAATGGTGGCGCGCCTGCTGAACCTCAAGGAAATCCCACAGCCCGCGGATGCCGCCGACGCCCTCGCCATCGCCATCTGCCATCTCCACACCGCAGCTACGCAGGAACGTCAAAGCACCACTAACTGACCAGAGATACTGCCCAGTAGGACCGAGTTCGCCCTGTCTCCGTTGGCGACAGGCTCAGTCTCCCGTACGGATTGTCCGATTCAAAAGACGCGGCGAGCCGCGTCTCTACAGGGGATTTGCGCTCCCTGCACGGCAAAGTCCGAACCCAGGTTACCGCCGTCCTTGTCCTGAATCCGCTGCTCACCGTATCACTCGTTAGGGCAACGGGGAGTGACGCACACTGCTTTTCAAGCTACCCTGTGTGAACGATTGAGAAGAATTTAACGCGCTTCCAGCATGCCAGATGCAGCGCGAATCCTTACTCAACGGAGGTTTTCATGTCCCTTCCCCGTCCGGTTTACGTTCTTTTGATCGCTATCGTGCTTTTCTTGCCTACTGTGTTCCTGCAGGCCGCCGAAAATGCCACCTGCTCCTTCAGCACCTTCTCAGCCCCTTCGGGATATACCTTGAACCTGGTGAACGGAATCGCCGACGATGGCACCGTCGTCGGCCAGTTGACCGACAACGAAACCCTCGCCAACGTGGGCTTTACCTATTCCACCGCCGGAGTTTTCACCAAGTACACAGCCCCTAACTCACAGAACACCTGGATGTATGGCCGGAACAGCAACGGCGTGAATGCCGGCTCCTACCAGACCAAGAAATATCCCGGAAGCATGTACGGCTTCTTCTTACAGGGTAGCCAGTTTGCAACGGTTCGCTATCCCAAGGCCACGAATACCTGGCTATTCGATGTGAATCAATCGGGAACCGCTGTCGGCAGCTTCAGCGCCAGCCAAACCGTGACCAAAGCGTTCTTGCTGGTCAACGGCCAGTTCACCACGCTCGCCTACCCGAATGCGTTGTCCACTTATGCCGAGTCCATCAGCGACAACGGCATTATCGCCGGGTTTTACGAGAACAACGACATCCCCAGCGGCTTTCTCTGGCAAAGCGGCAAGTTCACCAGCATCAATTACCCGAAAGCCAAATGGGGAACCGCGCTGCTCGGAGTGAATAATTCAGGCGCCGCCGTCGGTATCCATTATTCCGGCGATAACAGCTTCGGGTTCCTCTACGAGGACGGAACCTTCAAGAACATCGTTTACTCGGGCGCGAAGTTCGTCACCACTGGTGGCATCAACAATAACGGCGTGATCTCAGGCCAGATCTACTTCACCCTGACTGACACGTTGGGATATACGGCGACGTGCAAGTAAGCTCTCAAGAGGTCGGGGCATCGGATCATCGGGTCATTGAAGTGCCAAGGGGCGCTTGACTTTCGATTGCCCGATGACCCGATCACCCGATCACCCGATGGCCCCTTGACACTCCTCGCCGCCATCACCAATGATTAAGCGGTCGATGGCACTCTCACTCCGAATTTTCTGTCTGCTCATCTTTTTTTCGCTAGTCCCCTTTTCGTCAACTCTCGCCCACTCCCAAGCGCAATCCCCGGCGACCGTCACTTTTACTCTCGACTTTCCGAAGTCGCAGCCGGAGTATTGCTCCATCCGTGTGCAATCCGATGGCACGGGCCATTACGAGTCTAACGGGCGGCTGTCCGCCGATGCCGACGAGAATAGCAGCTTCAATCTTGATTTCGTTCTAGCGCCCGGAACGCGCCAGAAGATCTTCGAACTGACGGCAAAGGCCGGTTATTTTCAGAAGGACGTCGACTCTCATCACAAAGGCATTGCGTTCACCGGAAAAAAGACGCTGAGCTACCAAGATGCCGAGCGCAGCGGCCAATCCACGTATAACTATTCTTCCATCGCGGCCGTGCAGGAACTGACCAGCCTGATGCAGGGGCTTGAGTCCACCCTCGAATTCGGGCGCCGCCTGCAGTACGCATATCACTACCAGAAGCTGGCACTCGAGGAAGAGCTCAAGCGCATGGAAGACAGCTCGCGCAGCCATCGATTGGTCGAGGTCACCGCCATCCAGCCAATCCTCGAGCAGATCATCGCTGATCCGTCGGTCATCAATGTGAGCCGGGCGCGCGCCAAACGCCTGCTGGATGCCGCAGGCGCCAACTAACCCACATCAGCCGCGCGGTTGGCGGCGCTCGCAGACCACAAGGT
This sequence comes from uncultured Acidobacteriaceae bacterium, assembly GCA_963696275.1. Classification (GTDB taxonomy): domain Bacteria; phylum Acidobacteriota; class Terriglobia; order Terriglobales; family Acidobacteriaceae; genus Acidiflorens. Next base: position 98,876 of record CAVOJQ010000008.1, read on the forward strand.
GGTGGGCGGGCTCATTTGTGGAACCGTAGAGACGGGGGGCGCCCCGCCTCACTGCTGGCGAGACACCACTCCCGCAATGCCATCACCTTGCTGCCAACCCGCAAGTTGTGATAGGTGTTATGCCCCGACGGTTATAAAAGCGATCTTGAGTGCGGCGACGAAAAGTTCTGTGATGAAGAAGTTGTGTAATGAAAACTCTGTAACGAAGATTAACCTGGCCAGAGCGTTGCTGTCAGCGGGTAGGCCGACGCTGCTGTTCGCGCTTTTCGGGCTGGCGTTGCCCGCCATTATCCTGGGACAGGTGCAGCGGATTCCTGGCCATTCACCCGTCAACACCGCGTCGCTGCAAGGTACGGTAAAGAACACGCAGACAAATCTGGCGATTCCAGGCGTGAAGATCAGCCTGCTCCGGGCAGGCGTCGTGCTCCGTGAAAAATTAACTGACGCCGAAGGCATCTTCCGCCTGGTGAATGTGGTGCCGGGAACCTACGAGCTCAAAGCCGAGAAGCAAGGGTTCCAGGCCATCAACCTGCCGAATCTCCAAATCCAGGGACCCGAAACACAAGACTTGGCATTAGAACCGGTCAGGAGTGAAATCATACCCGCGAAAGGTCCATCAGGAGTTCCTGGCCCTGCACCCTCGTCTCCCCCGCCAACCGCTCCGCCGACTGCTCCCTATCCCGGATTGCGAACTTCGCCAACTGTTTCCTCTCCTGGTCCCCTCGGACTTGCACCCGAGCAGGTGCCGCCCGATTCCGCGAACTTCGTCAAGGAACCCGACCGGTGGGATGTTCCCATGCCCGCTTGGGACCGCTACGGTAAAGGCGGTGAGTTTCCGTACACAAAGAGCCACTGGTACGATCCTTTCGATCGCAACCGCATCAAGGGAGACAAGCCCATCTTCGGTCAGAGATGGTTCTTCGACTTCACCGGGACGAGCCTTACCGGCCTGGATGTGCGTCGCCTGCCCGTGCCGAGCGGTGTTTCCGCCGAGCAGCCGGGCAGTTATGACTTCTTCGGACGGGGTGAGCAGGGCTTCGCCTCGCAAAGTTTCTGCCTTTCTTTCGATCTGTTTGAAGGCGATACCAGTTTTCGGCCGATTGATTTCCGCATTCGCTTTACACCGGAATTCAATCTCAATTTTCTGCAAACACGCGAGCGGGGGCTGGTCAACGTAGATGTGCGAGACGGTACCAACCGCTTTGACAGTCACACCGGCCTGCAGGAAGGATTTGTCGAAGCCAAGATCCACGACTTGAGCCCGAATTTTGATTTCATCTCCGTTCGCGCCGGAATCCAGCAGTTCGTCAGCGATTTTCGCGGGTTCATTTTCGCCGAAGAGCAGCCCGGCGTCCGCTTGTTCGGCAACCTGCGTTCGAACCGCATCAATTACAACCTGGCCTGGTTCTACTTTCTTGAGAAGAACACCAACAGCGGGCTGAATACGTTTCAATCGCGCCATCAGCAGGTTTACGTCGGCAATGTTTACATCCAGGACTTTTTTGCCAAAGGTTACACGACTGAATTCAGTTTTCATTACAACCGCGACGATCCCTCAATTCACTACGACGACAATGGATTCATCGTCCGGCCGGAACCTATCGGAGTGGTGACACCGCACGGCATCCGAGCCTACTACCTGGGCTGGACCAGCAATGGTCACATCGGCCGCCTGAATGTAAGTCACGCGTTGTATCAGGCGCTAGGCCATGACACATTCAATCAGATTGCGGGACGTCGAGTTAACATCGACGGCAGAATGGCTGCGCTGGAGCTGTCCGTCGACAAGGATTGGGCTCGCTTCCGCACGTCCTTCTTCTACGCTTCCGGTGATCCGAGTAACCGGTCGGATGCACTCGGCGCGAGTGGTCGCGGTTCCACGGCGCGGGGCTTCGATACCATTGTCGATGAGACGAATTTCGCCGGCGGAGCCTTCAGCTTCTTCGATCAGCAAGGCATTCGCCTGACGAGCACGGGAATCGCGCTTACCAATCCTGGCAGCTTGCTCGCGAGCTTGCGCAGCAATAAAGAAGAAGGCCAGGCGAATTTCGTAAACCCTGGAATTTATATTTTCAACGTCGGCGCTGATTTCAATTTGACACCCAAACTTCGCGCATTCTTCAACGCGAATTACCTTCAGTTCGACCGCACCGAACCGCTGCAAATCCTCTTATTCCAGCCAGGAATTCGACACAGCATCGGCACCGACACCGGCATCGGTGTGCAGTATCGGCCACCGCTGTCAGAAAATATCGTAATCACAGCAGGGATATCGAATTTAGTTCCCGGCGCCGGCTTTGACGACATTTTCAATAATCGAGTGTTAATCTCCGGATTCACCAGCATACGACTGACATTCTGAAGTTGAGCTATGCGCCTTTTCGACCAGCGACGATTGTCACCAAAACGACTGCGGCAAATCATCCTGCTGGCAGCGAGCGTTTGCGCTGCACTGGCAGCAATCGACCCGCCCCTCAGAACACTCGCATCGGAGGCAGTCGCTCAACAAAGCTCGCCAGGCCTTGGAGACTCGATCGATGAGGCCCGGCAAAGATCAGCCGGTTGCGCAAGTTGCCACAATCCAATGGACAGCGCGACGATGCACACCACCGGCACTGTGCTATTGGGTTGCACCGACTGTCACGGAGGCAATGCCCAGATCACACGCTCTCCGGACGTCACGCCGGCATCCCCGCCGTATCGCGAACTGACCCGGCAGGCCCATCCCAAGCCTCGATTTGCCGAGAGCGCGCGAACCTCGGGTAATCCCGTTCGCGCATACACCAGGTGGCTGAAAGAAGATGCCGAGTACATCAAATTTATTAACCCTGGCGATCTGCGCGTCGCCGAGCATACCTGCGGCCGGTCAGGCTGCCATACTTCCGAAGTCCAGCGCGTACGCACCAGCATGATGACGCATGGCGCGATGTTGTGGGGCGCGGCACTCTATAACAATGGCGCGATCCCGCAAAAGAATCCGCTCTTTGGCGAGAGCTATGCCCCCGATGGGACACCGCAACGATTGCAAACATTCCCCCCCCCGACTGCGGAAGAGACGCGCACCAAGGGAATTCTTCCCTACCTCGAACCCATTCAGCGATGGGAGGTTTCACAACCCGGCAACGTCCTGCGCTCGTTCGAACGCGGCGGTGAAAAAAAGCCCGAAGTCGGCATCCCCAGCCTCGAAGAGGAACCGGGGAAGCCCGATGTTAAACTGAGCGACCGCGGATTTGGCACGGTGTTGCGCACCGACCCCACCGTTCTGGGTCTGCAAAAAACGCGCTTGCTCGATCCTTTACTCTCATTCCCCGGAACCAACGATCAGCCGGGAGATTTTCGCGCCAGCGGATGCAGCGCCTGCCACGTGATCTACGCCAACGATCATTCTCCCGAACATTCGGCACGCTACTCAGCCGCCGGCAACCTCGGCCAGAGCGCAACCACCGACCCTACCATTCCGAAGACCGAGTCGGGTCATCCCATCCGACATGAGTTCACTCGATCCATTCCATCGAGCCAGTGCATTGTTTGCCACATCCATCCCGGCACCAACATGGTGGCAACTTATTTCGGCTACACCTGGTGGGATAACGAAATCGACGGCGACAAGATGTATCCCAAACAGCAGCGCCGTCCCGATCCGAAGCAACAGCAAGAGATACAAACGCGCGATCCCGAGCGCAGCGCGATTCGCGGCAACTGGGCGGATGTTGATTTTCTCGAAAAGACGGGGACGCCCGAATTTAACAAAGACCTCAAGAACACGCAGTTTGCCGACTTCCACAGTCACGGATGGATTTTCCGCGCGGTCTTCAAGCACGATCGCAAGGGCGATCTTCTCGATGCCAGCGACAAGCAGGTCTCCTTTGACGATCCGGACAAGTTCAAGAAGGCTGTACACCTGAAAGATATCCACCTGGAAAAAGGAATGCACTGCATTGACTGTCACTTTCAGCAAGACAGTCACGGCAACGGGAAACTGTACGGAGAAACACGCAACGCCATTGAAGTCGATTGCGTGGATTGCCATGGCACGATCCAGCAACGCGCTACGTTGCGAACGTCAGGCATAGCCGCCCCCGCCGGCGGTACTGCACTTGACGTGCTCCGCACTCCTTGGGGTGAACGCCGTTTCTATTGGGATGGAGATCGCCTATTTCAACGCTCCATGCTGGAGAAAGACCGGCAATGGGAAGTGGTACAGGTGATCGACTCCATCACCCCTGGGAACGCGCACTACAACGAAAAATCGCGCCTCGCGAAAACCATCCAGAAAGACGGCAGCACCTGGGGAACACCTACCGCCGACTCGTCGCAGTTGGCCCACGAAAATAGCCGCATGACCTGTTACGCGTGTCATAGTTCATGGGCTCCCACTTGCTATGGCTGCCATCTTCCAATGACGGCCAATCAGAAAATGCCCATGCTGCACAACGAAGGGCTCACGACACGCAATTGGACCTCCTACGATTTTCAGGTTTTGCGCGACGACGTTTACAGCTTGGCGATCGATGGCACGGTTACCGGCCATCGAGTTGCGCCTGTGCGCTCCGCATGTGCGGTCCTCGTGAGTTCGCAGAATAACAATCGTGACTGGATCTACTACCAGCAGCAGACGGTCTCCGCGGAAGGCTTCAGTGGGCAGGCCTTTAGCACCTTCGTGCCCCACACGGTGCGTGCGACTGAAACCAAGACTTGCACCGACTGTCACGTCTCGAAGGCCGGCGATAACAATGCCTGGATGACCCAACTATTTCTGCTGGGAACAAACTTCATGAACTTCATGGGCCGTTACGTCTACGTAGCCACCGGCAATAGAGGATACGAGGCGGTCGCGGTCGCCGAACACGACGAGCCTCCCGCTGTCATCGGAAGCGATCTGCAGCGGCTTGCGTATCCTGATGACTACGCCAAGCACCAGAAGAACCATCGTGAGTTGAAGGAAGCTTACGGGCATGCCGGCTCAGACATTCTCGATGTTCAGGCTCGCGGGGAGTATCTGTACGCTGCCATGGGAAAAGGCGGACTGCGCGTCTATGACATCGCTAACGTCGACGACAAGGATCTTTCTCAACGTACGATTACCGCGCCGGTCTCGCCTCTGGGGCAGCGCTTTTATGTCCCGACGAAATTCGCCATGGCAGTGGCGACCCCCACAACTCTAGGCGTCGATCCGCTACGCACCCATCGCCCCGAAAACGAAGAGCAATCCATTCATCTGATCTACGGCTTCCTCTACGTAGCCGATAAAGAAGAAGGTCTCGTGGTCATTGGCGATCCTAATGTGAAAGGCAAGAGTCCCGGCGTCGGCACCTTGCTTGACGGAGATCCTACTAACAACTTCCTCAAACGCGCCTTGGCGTTCAATCCGCAGGGTGCGCTGAACGGAGCACGAAGAATCGCCATCGTTGGTACTTACGCTTACATCCTTTGCGATGCGGGCCTTGCCGTGGTAAGTCTGGATAATCCGCTGAAGCCTGCGCTGGTAGCGCAGGTTGGCGCGCCATTCTTAGACGAGCCACGAGGCATCGCGGTTCAGTTCCGCTACGCCTTCGTTGCGGATCGTCAGGGACTCAAGGTTCTGGATATTACCCATCTTGATCAGCCCATTCCTGTGCGGGCGGCGCAGGTTCCTCTCGAAGACGCGCGCAATGTCTATGTCGCACGCACATACGCATACGTCGCGGCAGGCAAGCAGGGTCTGGCGATCGTCGACATTGAGCATCCCGAGCAACCGAAGCTCGACCAGATTTTCAATGCCGATGGCGCAATGAACGATGTGAATGATGTCAAACTCGGCATGGTTTCATCGGAGTTGTTCGCTTATGTGGGCGATGGCAAGAACGGCCTGCGCGTGGTTCAATTATTTTCGCCGACTGATAATCCTGGTTTTTCCGGGTTCAGCCCCCGGCCAACCCCGAAACTGATTGCGACTCATCCCACCCATGGCCCGGCGCTGGCCATTTCCAAAGGTATCGATCGTGATCGCGGAGTCGATGAGAGTGGCAATCAGGTGGCTGTACTCGGCCGCCGCGGTGCGCGCCCCTTCAATCTGCAGGAGATGCAGCGCATGTATATGCGCAACGGTCAACTCTACACCGTTACCGACACTCCACCGGGCCCTGCGCACTGATGTGAATATGAATCCGTACGTCCCGTTACCTGGCGGCACGCAATTGCGGAATGGTAAATTTCCCCTTCGTGGGCCGTTCTTTTGTCCAATCGTGATATGAATGGCACTCGGAGCAACGGCCGTTGGCGGCATCCTGTCGTTCGCCGCCATCCTCGTGGCAGCTTCGGCAAGTTGCAATTCCGGGCAGCAGAATGTCGGCCGTCTGCCGGCTCTCCGGCGTCCGGTCATGGCATGCCGTACAGGTAAGAAAGCGATGGGAGTTGTGGTCGAACTCCGCGTGTAGAAACCAACGCGTCGGGATAGAAGACTTGGCTATCGCGGGAAGCGAAGCCTTTCCTTCGACCGCGTTGTCTTCCATCATCTCCCCTTCCATGACGTGGCAGAGCTTGCAGCCTTTGTCGAACAATACACGATCCGCCAGCATCACCTGCTGGTCGATCCACTCCTGCCGCGTGTGCGGAACAGGCAGTGGCAATCTCATATTTCCGCGCAAAATGAGTTCCGGCGCTACCGCTTCCGACAGCGCTCGCGGATGAGACGCAAAATAGTCACTGTACTTCTGAAGCAGATATTTCTGGACAACTTCGGGCTTGTCATGAGGCGCGGCCTGATCGAAGCGTCGATCAAATTGCAAATCCTTCACGTGACAACCAGCACATTGATTAAGGTAAAGAATCGGCGCCATGTAATCCCCGGTCCGCGCATGCTTCAGGTCCGCGCTCGCGGTCTGCGCACCACCGACCTCCTCGGACTTCGGCTCCGAGATCAACGCGGACGCCGGCTGCACCATTGCATAAGGCCAACTGCCGCCCCTCGTCATCAGCCGATGGCAGTCCTGGCAATCCATCTGCACCGGCCCCGAAGGCCCAGCCAGGTTGGGTCTGAGATGCGCATAATGGTTCAGCTTAATTTGCCCGGGATCACGAGCACCCGGCCGCAGCGCTGCGAACTCCGGATGCTGCTGGTCGAAGTCTTTCACCACGCGCGCGTAAGGAAGGTTCCCAGTCCGAGCGGATAGATTCGCGTGACACTGAGTGCAACTCGAATCTTCCGTGCTTGCCAGCCGGATCGCACCTCTGTGTTCGACGTGACAGGAAGCGCAACTCACAGTGAACGACACCTGATCCGCGTGGTGTGCGGGAGCGTCATGGCACCTGGAACAGGCATCGTCGCGAACTTTCGCACGGAAAAACCCAAGCGTAGTTACATGGCAAACATCACATTTCCTTCCCAGCACGGCGTGAGCGGAGGAGAGCGGCCCGCTGCTGTAAATCTTTTGACTGTGGACGCGCTGCGCGGCAAACCATCCCAGTGCAACAAAGGGAACCAGAATCGACAGCCAGAGCCGCCAACTCCTCAGGGGATGTGCCTGCCTGAAATACTGCAAGTCCATCCGCTGGGCCAGATTTTTTGTCGAACGTACGCGCCGCGGCATTGTCTTCTCTCAGTAACGCAACGCCATTACTGCATGCACCGCTCCCAGCAGCAGTAACGCGTAGGAGGCCGGTATGTGTACGAACAGCCAGGCATGCAGAACGCGGTGATATAGAGTTTGCTGGTCGAGTTCTCGCTTCTCTTCGCAGATATTCTCCAGATCGTCGATGGAAGCATGCAAGTTCGGGGGCAGCAATAACCTTAGCTGTTGAAACATTCCGCGGGATTGGTTGCGGTCAGCCAGCGCCATGTTCCTGGCTCCGCCTTGAGCGACATAGGGCTGCATCTCGCGGCGGAAGAACTGCTGCAGTTCAACACTGGCTCCTTCGTCGACCTGCAAGCCGGACGCAACCGTGAGGCCGCCAATCGTGCCCGCGCTCGCCGAGGCTGCGCGCTGCTGCTCGGTGGCTTGCGAAACATTTCCAGCCAGCGCAGCGCACGCTTCTTCGACCAGCGCCTCGGCTTCGGAAGCCAGTTGCGAGCGAACTCGTCCTATTTGTTCGTAAATTGTCTCCAGCGGAATTCTCTGGGTCGTAAGTCGTGGCATAAAATGCTGCAGGATCGCGCCCACAATTCCGCTGACAAAAACCACCAGGCAAAGCCACATCAGCGCCCTCGTCAATCCCACCCCAAAACGGAATCCGGAATGGAAAACAATTAGAGGAAAACTGAGGAAGCCCAACCAGAGATGCCCTCGCATCCACGCCTGCGCCCGCCCCACGCGCCAGATCGGCACCTTCTTCCGGGCTCCGAGTAATCCCGCGAAAATCATGAATGCGGAACCGATGCTGCCGTACGTTAAGCCGGCGACTGTTCCGCCAGTTGCGCCCTGCGGCGCACTACGGCTGTAGACTATGTAAACAGCAGATGCAATGAGCAGCGCGGCCACGCTACCCAGGAACCACCTTCGATGTGTCTCATCAATACGCACAAGCGGTTAAGGTCCTGCGCGGCCTACTCGGGCTTACTCAATTTCTGTTTCTGCAGCAGTCCGCCAAAAAACTGTAGTGGATTCACGCGATGCGCCGCATCGTGCGGACAAGCATACACACAACTCGGTTCCGCGTGTTCTAAACAAAGATCACAAGACGTAGCCTTCACCTTCACGCTGGCGATCGTTCTTCCGGGATACGACAAATCTTCCAGTTCGACAGGGAAAGGGTGCATATTTATGTTTCCATAAGGACAATTATTGGCGCACTGGCCGCAACCGATGCACCAATCCTCAATGATCACCTCGAGCGAATTGCGGCGGCGAATCGATCCCACCGGACAACCCACCATACAAAGCGGATCTCGGCATTGCCGGCATGATGTCGCGACCAGATAGCGGTCAAAGCGAAGTCCTTCCCGAATCAAACGGCTTACACCATCGTGAGCATCGGCGCAGGCGCGCACGCACTGATCGCAACGCGTGCAACGGTCGAGATCAAGCAGCAGCAAGCTCTGCGCTTCCATCAAACCCTGATTGAGAAATTGATCCATCGAAACGTCAGCCACCGGTACCGCTCTCTGCCGGTTCTGCTCAACGTGCTCGGCGGCCTCAGCTTCCAACTTCCGCCGGATTTCCGGGAAGCGATCGAGCATCACCTGAAAAATATCTCCCGGAATCCGCACCACCTCGACATGGTCGAGCGCCGTACACGTGGCCATGCGTGGTGTGCCGGTGAGAAAGGCCATCTCGCCGAAATACGAACCGCGCGCCAGGTAGGCGAGAACAATATCTCCTCCCGGACGATGCTGCGATACCTTCACAAATCCAAGACGCACCAGGTAGAAACTGTCGGCCACCTCGCCCTGGGTGCAGATGACCTGTCCCGCCTGATAGCGCAGCAATTCAACATGCTCCCGCAAATGGTCGATGAAGTCCGCGGTCAGGGGCGCTAAAACCGGAACGCTGCGCAAGTGCGAATCCAGCGCGTGCTTCTTGTAGGTGCTGTCCAGTTGTTCCCGGAAAGTCTTGTTGCGCTGCATGATGTCGAGGACGTTGCGCAGCATCTCGAGCATCGTGCAATCCGTCTTTGCCCGCACCGTCGCCGAGCGCGGGTAGTAACTCATGCAAGTCATCTCTCCGAACAGTTCGCCCGGACCTAACTCAGCAATCGGGTTTTGATAAGGAAGATCGATGGAAGCGTCGATGGGTATGGAGACTCGAGTACTTTCTTCCTTGCGATGATCTTCATCGCGTGGAGTAAGCAGGCTCTTCAGCTTGCTCAGGAATCCGCGAGCGCCTCCTTCGGTTTTGACGTGGGCAATCGGGCTGGCCAGATAAACCTCTACTGTGCCATCCAGGATGTAGAACGCGGTCGCGCCGAACTCCCCCTCACGGCAAATGATTTCTCCCGCCTTGAAGCTTCTTTGCACAATCGCATTCTGGTTTAGTTTCAGAAATGTTCCAGAAACGTTCTCGAATACCGGCAGGCCAACCAGAAAATCGGGATCGACGGTCCCGCCTTCCATGTGGCTTTTCACCACGGAGCGATTGGTCAGAGCGCCGGTAGGGCAAGAAACCATGCACTCGCCGCAAGAAACGCAGGAAGATTCTCCCATGGGCAAGTTGTTATCAAAGGCAATGCCCGCCTGATATCCCTTGCCACGCCGCGCCAGCACCCAGTTGTTGCGGATGTCATCGCAACCCCGAACGCAGCGATCGCAAAGGATGCAGGCATCGTGATCTACCTGAATTGCCAACGATGAATCATCATGCCCGCGTGGCGCAGCACGACTGGGAAAACGTGGCTGCTCAATTCCAGCATGCGCCGCGAGCCGTTCCAATTCGCAATCTCTCGAATGCTGCTGCCGCGCGCAGGGAGAGGGATGATCCGACATCAACAGTTCGACAAGAGTTTTTCGAACGCCTAACACCGGTTCAATGTTGGTTTTGACCGTCATTCCCTGTTCGACCTGGCGAATACACGACGCCGCGTAAACTCGCTGGCCAACGTCCACTACACATACGCGGCATACACCAACGGGGTTCTCATTCTGCTGATGGCAAAGTGTGGGAATGGGGATGCCCTGGCCGCGAGCAGCGTCAAAAATAGTAGTCCCCTGCGGGACCGACACGGATATGCCGTCGATCGTCAGTTGCACGTGATTGGCAGGGACTGCTTGGCCTGTTACTGCATCGGGACTCATGATCTTCTACGCTTGAACGTCAAGACTGGCTGAAGCAAACTCCTCCGGGGCAGCGTCGCTCGACGATGTGCTCTTCTACCGTCCCAGGGAAATGTTTCATCACTGAGGCAATCGGCACGGGCACCACCTGTCCGAGCCCACAAATCGAAGCCTGCCGCATGGCTGTCGAAAGCTCCCCCATAACCTGCATATCATCTTTCGAGCTTTCACCCGTCGTCCAGCCCTTCAGCATCTCTACCAACTTTTGCGAGCCGACTCGGCAGGGTACGCACTTACCGCAGGACTCGTTGCGATAAAAGCGAGTCGCATTCAGCGCCATATCCAACATGCATCTGCCTTCCGCGCAGACAACAATGGCTCCCGACCCGACCATCGATCCTGCCGCGGCTACTGCGTTCCAGTCCAACCGCAGGCTGGCCATGGAAGCCGGCAGATATCCCGAAGAGGGGCCTGAAGGCGCAAAGGCAAGCAGTTTTCCGCCACCGGAAATGCCACCGGCATTTTCATGGATCAGTTCGTCATACGTGGTCCCCATCGGCACCTCGAAAATGCCGGGACGATTTACGTCGCCGCTAATTCCAACGAACTTCATTCCCACCGATCCATTCTTTCCCCGCGCCTTATACCAATCAGCGCCGCGAGCCAGAATCACGGTAGCGAGACAGAACGTCTCGACGTTATTAATGACGGTCGGCTGGTTCCACAAACCGTTCGTGACTGGGAAAGGCGGCTTGTTCCGTGGTTCCGCGCGCTTGCCTTCAATAGCCTCAAGCAGCGCGCTTTCTTCTCCGCAAATGTAGCCGCCGGGACTGACAAAAATTTCCAGATCAAAAGCGAAGTCGCTCCCCAGGATTCGAGATCCTAACAAACCCTGCTGGTAGCAGCGATCGATCTCTTTTTGCAGAATCTCTTTGGGATTTTCGTATTCGTGCCGGATGTAAAGAATTCCCTGGCGCGCTCCAGTGACCAACCCCGCAGTGATCATGCCTTCGATCACAAGATAGGGAACACTCTCCATGATGCCGCGGTCTTTGATGGTGCCAGGTTCGCTCTCATCGGCATTGCACACGATGTACTTCGTTGAACCGGGAGCATTACGCACCAGTTCCCATTTGCTGGAGGTCGGAAAGCCGGCGCCGCCCATGCCCCGCAGCCCGGCAGCTTTCAGGGCCGCAAGAATTTCCTGCCAGTTGCCGGTTTCAAGCAGGCGGCGCACCACGGCATATTGTCCCGATCCGCCGTACGGGTCAGAGGTCACAACCATCCGTTCTGCATGACGCTTCTCGGGAAGCGGCCTGCCGGCAAGCACATCCTGAGTCACGGTGACTGCGTCCCGGCTGTTCACCTGCGAGTAAATATTGTCATTCACCATGATCGCTGGAGCGTGGTCGCACCGTCCGAGGCAGGAAACGTCACGGATTGAAACTTCCTTCGAGTCAGCGCCCTGAAAAGCGGAGTCGAGAGCGGACCGAACCTGGTCACCACCGCGAAGATGGCAGCTCATGTCCGCGCACACGCGCACGTCCACTCGCGGTGGAGGACTCAGATGAAAGTGCGGGTAGAAGCTAGCGACCGCATGGATTTGACTGACCGGAACATGAATGTTCGCAGCTAGCGTCTTGAGCTGGTCAGCGGGCAAGTAGCCGAAATCGCGTTGGATGGCCCTCAGTTCTTCAAACACGACTCCGTACACTCCGCATAAATAAGTAAGGCGAGAGCGCAAATGCTATAGCAAAATGCATTGCATGTCCAGACGTGGATCGACTGTTCCGAGTAAGGGCGGGGCGTTGCCGCTTTTCGTTGATTCTTCGACAGATTCGTCGTATAAACAACCGACTCCGAAGAGATGATTCCCGGCGTGTTCGTACGAAAGAGCAAATTGCGAAGGTCGTGGCTGGCGGTCGCGTGGCTGCTCTTCGTGCTGCTCGCCGTGGGAAACACGCAAAATCCTAACTCCACCAGCCAGGCTCCAACGACTGCTCCCGCGATCACGCCGCTCTACGATCAGAGAGCGGTTGCTGCCGGTAAATACAACGGTCCCGGCGGATGCGCGGCCAGTAGCTGCCATGGCAGCGTGCAGCCGAAGACCACCACGCGCATTTTTCAGAACGAATATACGATCTGGATTGCGCAAGACAAGCACGCCCGTGCTTTCAGCGTGCTCCAGAACAGCGTCTCCCAGCGAATCGGCAAAATTCTGAATATCGGACCGCCGGCCCAAGCCGCTAAGTGCCTGGTCTGCCACTCGCTCTATGTGCCGCCTGAGCAACAAGCGCAAACCTTCGAGCTTGGCGACGGAGTCAGTTGCGAAAACTGTCACGGTCCAGCATCGGGATGGCTCGGTCCGCATACGACGAAGAACTGGCCGCATGAGAAGTCGGTTCAGCTAGGCATGTATGACACTCGCAAACTGGAGAACCGCAGTGAAAAATGCCTGACCTGCCATCTTGGCACAGCGGAGAAATTTGTCGACCACGAGATGATCGCAGCCGGACATCCGGATCTTACGTTTGAGCTGGGCTTGTTTACTTTTGTGATGCCGCCGCACTGGAAGATGCCCGAGCAAGACAATCCCTGGAGGCAGGTGCAGGCGTGGGGCGTGGGGCAAGCCGTGCAACTGCGCGAATCCTTCAACCGGTTGGCACGGCGCGCCAAAGGTCCGATATGGCCTGAGTACGCGGAGCTGGACTGCTTTGCCTGCCACCACAGTCTTACGCGGCCAGAGGATAGCTGGCGTCAGGAGCGAGGCTACACCGGACGGCGGCCCGGCAGCACCACCTGGAACGAGTCTCGGGTTGCCGTATTCCGTGATCTGGTTGAAGAGATCAATCCCAGTGCAAGCAAACAATTGGAGGATGAAGTTTCGCAGTTGGCGGGGTTGATGAATGAACTCAACGGAAATCGGGAACAGATCGCAGCCTCGGCCACCAGAGCCTCCGCCTCGGCCGACCAGTTGGTGAAACAGGTGAACGCGCAGGGTTACGACTCGGCGCTGACGTTGCGCCTGATGCGGCGGGTTGCTCGTGACGGCGCTGCGATCTCCGTCGAAGGCGAGCGTTCGGCCGAACAGGCAGCCATGACACTGGACTCCCTGTTCCGCGGCTATAACCAGAATGCAAAGCCGGCCAATAGCGTCGAGATACGAACGGCTATCGACGGTCTCTTTGCTCTGCTGCAGGATCCTTCAGCTTATTCCGCTCCTCGTTTTGCGGCTCAAATGCAAAAAGTCGGCGAGATCCTGGGCCGTTAACATCGCGTCCCGGATGGGCGCGATAGGCTAATTCGTTCAATGGTTCTCGACGAGGGCTCGGCTTCACCTTGCGGATTCCTCTCCGGCATGAAATAGCTTGACTGTGTACTCGTGCGGAAACAACTGCCAATTTTTTCGGAGTCTCGATCGATGGTGGTTCCTGGAGAAGGTTCGTCAACTAATTCTCGCAACTTCGGATACAATTTCGCCCTCAAGGTTTTCTGCCGCAATTTTCGTCGTTCGTCGTAGCCAAGCCGCGATCACAGGGGGCTGATTGGTCAATCGTAAGCAGCAGTCTCATTCTCCTCAGACCAAAAATGCCGCTCCTACGCAGGAACACGCGCGCTTAGCCGAGTCTCATCCCGGCCCGGTACCGCCTTGGCGCAAGTGGGGACCGTACGTCAGCGACCGCTCCTGGGGAAGCGTCCGCGAAGATTACAGCTCCGATGGCAATGCCTGGGATTTTCTTACCCACGATCAGGCTCGCAGTAAAGCCTACCGCTGGGGCGAAGACGGAATTGCGGGAATCTGCGATCGCTATCAATTATTGGTCTTCTCGCTCGCCTTTTGGAATGGCCGTGATCCGATTCTGAAAGAGCGCATGTTCGGACTCTCGTGCAATGAAGGAAATCATGGCGAGGATGTGAAGGAGTATTGGTTTCACCTTGATAACACCCCCACTCACAGCTACATGCGGCTCCTTTATAAATACCCGCAAAAAGAATATCCCTATCAGCAACTGATCGAAGAGAGCCGCCGCCGAGGGTCGGACTCCGAGTCGAGGTCGGAGTTTGAACTGCTTGATACCGGCATCTTCGACGACGATCGGTATTTCGACATTTTCATCGACTACGCCAAAGCATCGCCAGAAGACATGTGTATCCGCGTGGAAGCGTTCAACCGCGGTCCGGATGCCGCCGAACTCCACGTATTGCCACACCTCTGGTTCCGCAACACCTGGTCATGGACCGATCCGCCCAGCGGCAAGCCCATGATTCAGCCCGAAGCATTTGAAAAACAGCATGTGATGCTCGTGGCCGACGATTCCACCGCGAAGCCGCTGGAAAACATTCAATTGCAATATGCTCTCGGCCGCCGCTACCTCTACGCTCCGCCGGGCGGCAAGTTGCTGTTTACCGACAACGAGACTAACGCATCGCGTCTTTATGGCCCGCCGGTGCGCAGCCAATCTCTCTATGTGAAGGACGCGTTTCATCGTCACATCGTGAACGGCGAGCAGTGCGTGAACCCGCTGCAACTGGGAACCAAGGCTTGCATTTACTACCGCACTCTAGTGGCAAGCGGCAGTTCGACTGTCTTTCATCTGCGTTTAACAAATGAGCAGATCGCTAACCCACTGCAAGACGTCGACAACGTAGTGGCAGAGAGAAAGAAGGAAGCGGACGAATTCTACGAAGCCATTCATCCTCCCCAGGCCACCGAAGAAGAAAAGCTGATTCAGCGTCGAGCCTTTGCCGGCATGCTGTGGGGAAAACAAACTTACCTGTTCGATGTGGAGCGCTGGCTGGAAGGCGATAGTGTTCCCCCGCCGGAAGGCCATAAGAAAATTCGCAACATCCACTGGCGCCATCTGAATTCGATGCGCGTGCTGACCATTCCCGATAAGTGGGAGTTCCCCTGGTTCGCCGCATGGGACCTGGCTTTTCAGTGCACCACACTTTCTCTGGTAGATCCGGAGTTTGCCAAGGAAAATCTCCTGGCCATGGTATTCGAGCAGTTCCAGCATCCCAACGGACAAATTCCCGCCTACGAATGGGAATTTTCCGATCTCAATCCGCCCGTGCACGCGTGGGCCGTGTGGCGTGTCTATCAAAACGAAAAAGTCCGCACCGGGAAAGGCGACGCCGCCTTTCTGGAAAAGTGCCTGCACAAGCTGTTGATGAACTTCGCCTGGTGGGTAAACCGCGTGGACAGCACCGGGAACAACGTCTTTGAGGGCGGTTTTCTCGGTCTCGACAACATTACCGTCGTTGACCGCAGCGAAAAACTTCCGGGAGGCGCCGTGCTCGAGCAATCCGACGCGACCGGTTGGATGGGCTTCTTCTGTCTTTATCTCATGCGAGCCTGCCTCGAACTGGCCAACTTTGACAAATCCTACGAACTACTGGCGACGAAATTCTTTGAGCACTTCATCTACGTCGGCGCGGCCATGAAGAAAATGGGCGGCCGAAACTATCAGCTGTGGGATGAACAGGACGGCTTCTTTTATGACGTCCTGCGCTTGCCTGATGGCAACTTCAATAAGTTTCGCCTCCGCTCCATGGTCGGCTTGATCCCGCTCTACGCGGTGGAGGTGATCGAGCGCGAAGATCTGGATCCTCATCCGGAATTTCTCGGCAATGTCGAATGGTTCATCAGGAATCGTCCCGACCTGGTGGGCAATGCGTGCTACTCGGCCGAGGGCCAGCGTTACGTGTTATCCATCGCAGACTCGGAGCAGTTTGCCCGCGTTCTACAGTACGTTTGGGACCCTGACGAATTTCTGTCACCGCATGGACTTCGCAGCCTCTCGAAATATCACGAGCAGCACCCGTTCTGCTTTGGAGGAAAATGTGTTGGATATGAGCCGGGAGAATCGACAGTGCGAATCAAGGGCGGCAATTCCAACTGGCGAGGTCCCTTGTGGTTCCCCACCAGTTACCTGTTCATTCGTTCGCTATTGAAGTTCAGCCGAGCCTTGGGCCCGGATTTCGCGGTGAGAACGCCCGGCAGCGGCGGGCAACCGATCACCCCCGCCGCCATGGCAGCGGAAATCGCCGATCGCATGATCGGGTTGTTCCGGAAAGATAAACAGGGGCATCGTCCGTGCTTCGGCCCCTATTCCAAGTTCCAGAAAGATCCTCATTGGAGGGATTACCTGCTCTTCAATGAGTATTATCACGGAGACACGGGCCAGGGCCTGGGAGCCAGTCATCAGACCGGTTGGACCGGCATCGTGGCCAATCTGATCGACGAGTGGCGCCGCTGATGCTGCGAAGACGTCTGATCTCGGCCGCAATCCTGTTCCTGACCCTGGTCACAATCAGCATCGTCGGCTATCGCCTGCTGGGCGGATCATCTGTCAGCTTTCTGCAAGCACTCTACATGGCGGTGATCACGCTCGCCGGAGTCGGTTATGGCGAGATTGTCGACACGTCTCACAATCCCGCCCTCCGCGTCTTCAACATGGGCGTGGTGCTGTTCGGCGTGGCCGTTACGGTATACGTCTTTTCTGTGGTGGCAGCCTTCCTGGTGGAAATCGAAGCGACAAATCCGTTTTGGAGACGCAGAATGCAGAAGCGAATCAGCGTGCTCAGAGGACACTACATCGTCTGCGGGATTGGAGACACGGGCCGCCATGTGGCGGAGGAGATGCATCGCACGGGGACGCATTATGTGGTCATCGATCTCCGTGAGGATTCGCTCAAGAAGGTGGGCGAGACGCACCCCGATCTCTTCCGCGACATGCTGTACATCGTTGGCGACGCCACAGAGGAAGAAGTTCTGAGCAAAGCCGGCATCGAACATGCCAAAGGCCTGATCACGGCCTTACCTGAAGACAAGGACAACTTGGTGGTAACCGTGATCGCGCACCAGGCATTCTCCAATCTGCGCATTGTGGCGCGTTCCTCCGACCAGAAGTTTGCCGAGCGCATGTTGCGGGCTGGCGCGGGCGCCACAGTTTCTCCGAGCCATATTGGTGGACTCAGGATGGCGAGTGAACTGATCCGTCCCCAAGTCGTCGGATTTCTTGATCTGATGTTGAAAGATCAGTCGCAAACCTTGCGGGTCGAGGAAATTGAAATTGATGGCGCTTCATCCTGGGTGGGCGTTTCTTTAAGCGAGATCAAGATTCATGCCAGGCACAACCTTTTGGTGCTGGCAGTGAAGAGCGCGGGCCCATCGGCAGCTTCCAGGTTATGGGTGAATCCTCCAGAGAAACTCCTGATTCAAGCCGGCGCCGCAATTATCGTGATGGGCAACATTAAAGACATTCGGGAGGCGCGAAAGGACGCCAAATCGGCCGGCGCTGCAACTTGAAAAGTATCGGGAAATGAGTTGCGGAAATTTCCATCAACCACTCCGGGCAGCACCTCAACGCCGTTCTCGGACCCGATCCACGCGATACGCGACCAGATCGCCCTCGTGCTTGGTGGGAATTGAAATCTGCTGCGCCTCGATGCTATTCCACGTGCGCTGATGGATCTCCGGGCTAATCAGCACCTCGCAGCCTTTCGCCCCATCACAGTAGCGTGATGCGCGATTCACCGCATCTCCGATCACCGTGAACTCCATTCGTTCCGGCGACCCGATGAATCCGTGCAGCACTTCTCCAGTATGGATCCCGATTCCGATTTCGCAGCTGACGTCCCCTTTTGCCCTTCGCCGTTGACTTACCTCCTTGGCCGCTGCCTGCATGTCCATGCCGGCCAACACCGCTTTGTGGCAATGATGCGGATCGCTTTCGGGACTTCCAAAAACTGCTAGGATCGCATCGCCGACAAACTTGTCGATGGTGCCGTCATGGCGAAAAATGGACTCCGTCAGCGCGGCGAAATATTCGTTCAGCAAGGAAACCACTTCCTCGGTAGGCATATCAGCGGTCAAGCGCGCGAAACCGCGGATATCCGCGCACAGCACGGACACGACCGACTTCTCGCCGCCGAGGCGCAAGCGACCCATCTGGGCCCGCCGCAGCAAATGGGTCCGTACTTTCGGAGAGAAATTGGTCAGCAGCCTTTCGAGAACTTCGGCATTCTGCTTTAGTGTGAGATGCAGTTCGTGGTTAGCGATTGCCAGGGCCAACTGGTGCGCGAACGAGGTCACCAGAAGGAGATCTTCCCGGCCAAAAGACTGCCGCGGGCAAAAGCAATCCAGACAAATCACGCCGAGGGCTTGGCCGTTAACCACCAGGGGCACATACATTCCCGACTCGACGTTCGAATCTTTTTGACTCATCGTGAGATCTTCGCCGCGCTTCCAGATGAAGCCCTTTCTATCGGCAATCGCTCGTTTCGCCGAGGTCATACTGATCATCGGAACCGCGCCACCGGGAGCGCAAGCCTTGAGCAGGAGCTCGTTATCTTTCGGATCCCGAACCAGAATGACGCCGCGCTCGCCCTTACCCACGAGGCGAAGCAGCAGATCCACAGATTTCTGAAGCATCGAATCGAGAAGACCGAGCGTGCCGCACTCCCAGGTAAGTTCACTTAACGCAGCCAGGCGTTCGATGGCATCCGGCTGACGCCGTGCTTCAAAAACGACGCTGGCGTCGAGTGACTCGGCAATGTGCAATGGACCAGCATCCCGGGAAACGGCTGCATCGAGATCCTTCAAAACACTATCCAGGCTGATGGAAAACCGTGGTTGCTCCGGTTGCAAAGCGCTCAGCTCTCGAACTGCGTTCAACAATTCTTGTTTCTGAGAGGCGGTGGCGGCTTCGATTTCAGGATCACGCGCTTGCAGGACCGCAAGAAACAACCTTGACAGGTTCAGTTGGGATACTCCGGATTGAGCTGAAACATGCTCAGCGGTTTCAAAAATCTGTTTGGCCGCAGGACTTCGGCTCACGCGTTGGCTCGAAGGGACGGTAGTAGCATCGGTCACGGCCACGTTGGAGGAAAGCCGAAGGGCACGCCTTAAGGAAGCGAAATCCAGCCCGTGCCGACCAAAGAGTTCTTTCAATTGGTCGACTTCGGACTTGGCCAGAAACGCCGGATCATCGTTGTTCTTGTTCTCCTTCTGCTGCGCGTTCAACAGCTTCTCGACCGAACAGATTCCGTACAAGATGTGCCGGGGCAGAATATCCAACTTCTCACGGACCGCTAAATCCCCGGCCAGCTGCCATGCCAGTTTGACGCCCGGAGACAAAGCCGTGTTTGTCATGCCACTAATTTCGCACAATTTCGGAATCCACACATCTGATCGTCGGCTTGAGTTACTTATCGGTTCGCGCACTTACGCTGTGGGATAATGCGTATCCACGGCACGATCCATGCCAGACTCGGATCCTAAAGCGCCCCAATTGGTTGGCCCGGAAGACTCCAAGCGGAGCCTGGACGACTCTCTTGCGCCCTACGCCGGCGTAGCCGAACTTAGTTACAGTCCGGACGCGCAACCGACGAAGTTGCCAGAAGGACCTTGTTTCGCTCCTGGCGATTTGCTCGCCAATCGCTTCCGCATACTTCGCTTCATCTCGAAAGGGGGGATGGGCGAGGTCTATGAAGCTGAAGATCTCGAGTTGCACGAACGCGTAGCCGTTAAGACCGTCCTCGCTTCGATTGCCAGTAGTCCGGTTGCGATTGAGCAATTCAAACGTGAAATCCAGTTGGCGCGCAAGGTCACTCATCCTAATGTATGCCGCATTTTCGACCTCGTTTACGACCCGCGCGCTTCGGGACCGATCGCGTTTCTCACCATGGAACTGCTCGACGGAATCACGCTTTCAACCCGCATCGAGAACAAAGGCAGCCTGCCGCTCGATGAATCTTTGGCGTTAGCTCGGCAAATGGCGGAAGGCCTAAGCGCCGCCCACCGCGCTGGCGTGATTCACCAGGATTTCAAGCCGAGCAACGTGATCCTGATGGAGCAGGGCGACGGCTCCCCGACTCGCGCCGTGATTACCGACTTTGGGCTCGCTCATAATGTGCGCGCCGCCGAACAAGGTAGCGGCAGAAGCGTCGGCACCCCTGCCTACATGGCTCCGGAACAGATTGAAGGCGGAACAGTCTCCGCTGCCACAGATGTTTACGCTCTTGGAATCGTGCTCTACGAGTTGATCACGGGCCGCTGGCCGTATAACGCCCGGACAGTAGAAGAACTGCAAGCGAAGAAGCTCAGCCAGGCACCCATCGCACCCTCGAAGTATGTTCCTGATCTACCGATCCGAGTGGAGCGCACCATCCTTCGCTGCCTGGCCCGGAAGCCTGAAGAAAGGTTCAGTAGCACTTTAGAAGTTGTAGATGCGTTGGCTGCTCGGCGGCGACGTTGGCCGTCTTTCGTCGCGGGTGGAGTGATCCTGGCTGCTCTCGGCACGGTCGGGGGATACGAGTGGCGAAAAGCAGGCGCGATGACTGGCGAGCCCACTCTGGCGGTCATCGGCTTCAGAAACAATTCTGGAGACTCGCAGTACGACTGGCTGGCCACGGAACTCAGTGAGAGTCTCACCACTCAACTCGGCGGATCCAAAGGCATCCATGCGGTCCCGACCAGCGAAATTTCTAGCGTTAAGACCGAATTATCGGTGGAACAGAGCCAAAGTCTGGAGCGCGAAGACCTGTCCAGTGTGCGCCAGGCGCTGGGTGCCAATTATCTGCTGCTCGGCCGGTACGCGGTCGTCGCAGGTCCCGATCTCGAAATCAACGTTCTTCTTCAAGACTCGCTCGGGAAAACAGCCGGTGACTTTCATGAAAGCGGTTCCGCCGCCGACTACCGCAAACTCATCGCTGACGCAGCCTCGCAGATTCGTGAGAAGCTGGGAAGCGCCAAGTTGTCCGACACTCAACTCAGCGAATTACAGAATCTTTTCCCCACTGTGCCCGAAGCATCCCGTCTCTACTTTCAGGGCCTCGATAAGCTTCGCTCCTTTGACGCGACCAGCGCTCTCTCGCTGCTGAAGAAAGCGTCTGATCTTGATCCCGACAACGTCTCCATCCATTGGGGACTCTCTGATGCGTGGGCCCAGCTCAAGCACGACGCGGAAGCGGCTCAGGAAGCGCAGAAGGCTTCCACGCTGGCCGAGAAAGCTTCCCTTCCGCAGGAATACATTGTGCTCGCTCAAGCACGCGCGGCGGAAATGAACCAGCAGTGGCAGGTCGCAATCGACAACTACCGCTCACTCTCCTCGTTGTTTCCCCAACATCTGAATTACGGCCTCAGCCTCGCTTCGGTACAGATTGAAGGCTCGAAGGCGACCGATGCTCTCGCGACGCTCGACAAACTGGCCAAGCTTCCGCCGCCAATCGGAACCGACCCCCGTATCGAAATGACCCGGGCAAAAGCTTACGGAACCATGAACGACTACACTGCCGAATTGCGAGCCGCGGAAACTGGCCTCCACGAGGCCCAAAAACGCAACGCCCGAATGATGCAAGCCCGCGCTCAACTGGAACTTTGCTGGGCCCATCGCAATCTGGGACACGTGGACGAAGCTTACTCCGCGTGCAACGAGGCGCAGAATCTATTTTCGGCCTTCGGTGATAACGTCAGCGCTGCCGTGGCTCTCAACGACATTGCCACCTGGCTCACAGATCGCGGTCGCTACTCTGAAGCGAAGCAACTCTACGATCGAGTGATTCAGGTGAATCGGACAGCGGGTGCTCAGAAGGATCTCGCCGGGGCTTACTACAACGCGGCTCGAGTCCTCGACAGAATGGGTAAACCCGAAGATGCTGAGGGCTACGTCCAACGAGCTCTGGAAACGGCCTTTCCGATCGATGACAAATATGACGAAGCTCTGGCGCGCATCCTTCGGGGCAAAATTCTCGCCGAACAAGGACATCTTTCCGGCGCGGAGAAGGAGGTTCAACGCGCACTCATCCTTGCTCGCGACACCAAGAATCAATCGACCGAAGCGATTGCCTTGAGCAATCTTGCAACTTATCAATCGGAGACAGATTCTGCGCAGGCCTTGGCGACTTACGCCGAAGTCCTACGTTTGAGACGACAAAACGCGGACCAGCCGGCCACGGCTACGTGCCTGATGAACATGGGAGATGTGTTGTTTCGCAGCGGCAAACTCAACGCCGCTCAGAAAAATTACCAGGAAGCGCTTGCCGTCGATACTCAATTGCAGGACAAAGACGCCGTCGCCATGGACTTGATCTCACTCGCCGAACTTGATCTTGAACGTGGCAATCTGCACGACGCCGAGGACAAAGCGTTCAAAGCGGCCAAAGACTTTCACGATAATCAGGATTCAAACGATGAAGCAGAAGCCGCGTCTGTTCTGGTAAGAGTACTGGTTGCAGAGAAAGATGCATCGGGCGCCTCATCTCACGTGCAGCGCATTCACCAGATCGCAAGTAAAGACCCCGAAACCGAGTTCGATGGCCGTTTAAGCATAGCGGAATACTTGAGTGCCACAGGAAAACGCGACGAGGCGATTCAGCTTCTTGCCTCCCTTCCGTCGGAAGCCAGGAATGCAGGTATGAATTTCATCTCACTGAAAGCGCGCCTTGAACTCGTGCGGCTCAAAATCGGACAGCATCCACGTGCCGAACTGATGACAGAACTCTCATCCATCGAAGCCGAAGCGCGCCGCGCCGGATTTGGCCTGCTGGTGGAGCAAGTGAAAAGCCTTCCTATCTAAGGTCCTCCAAGTGCCAATCGCCTTCGCTCCTCGTGAAAACGAGCTGCAGCTAAGTGGTCGCGGCGAGGACACTGCATCGCGCTGACGGAACCGGGGGCACAATTTTCCGCGGAATAAAGCCCTTGACCAATTTGCTGACGCTGCTACACTACATCGACCCTCCCCAGGGACTTTCCAGAACTCTCGTCTATTCGTACCCACAACGTAAAGAGGATTTGGCCTATGGTGCTCACCCACCGAGTAGTTCGCGGATTTGTGTTCTTCCTGATTTTCGCTTCGCTTCCCATGTTCGCCATCCGCAGAGCAGATGTCGGAGCCTCCCAGAACGGCTTTCTTGACAATTGCCCGCCCACGCCAAACGGCGGCGTCTGCGCGGTTCTGAATGCTGAAGGCACCGCGACTCTCCCTGGAACCGACGCGAGCGGGAACCCCGTCACGGTTACCATTACTCTTTATGACTGGGGATACTATCCCTGCTCGGCGCAGTCGTGTCATAAAGAGCCGACGATCAATTACGCTGTTCTCGATGTCGTCCTGTCCGGTACCGACACAGCCGGAATTGAATCGGTGGTGGTCAAGGGAGTGCTGCCGTTTCCTGGCTATGTCTCTTGCGGAGGGCCCCTCGGCAGCGTAGGTATCGGGTGCGTTTACGCTCCCGAGCCCGACGGTTCCGACGTACAAGAACCCACGCCAATTACGGCCGCCGACCGCGCCACCAATACTCGATGGGATTTTGGCGGACTCCCTCCATTAAGTCCTCCACTTCCCGCTGTTCCTTTTGACCAGCTGGCATGTTACGCCGACGGCTACAGTGGTATCTGTGAGAGTTTCCCGCTAGGGGAAGCGGTGCTCGTTGTGACCAATTCAGTCGCGAAAAACAAAATCGGCACGGCTTTGAGCGACTACCTCGTCACCCTGATTGACGGAACTCAACTTGGCACTCTGGCGGTTCCAGCCTCGCCCACCAAGCAGGTCGCGACCACGAATAATACGCAGGCCACCGCAACCGTCATTACTAAGCCGCACTTCACCGATTACACTGACTCATCGCAGGCTTACCCGCAGATCAACGCCGATGGCTCCGAGCAGAACCCCGAAGGCTTCACACCTTTGCCGCTTACCAATCCGCCGCCGTGCAACCCCAAAAATGAAGTAACGGGCCTAACGGATACCAGGACCTTTCGCACGGCATGGTATTCGTATACGGCGCCGTCCGACGGCACCATCATCGTGAACACCGCGAGCAGTCGCTACGACACCCTCATCTATGTATTCACCGGGACCGCCTCACAACCAACCGTAGTAAGTTGCGACGACGATCCTCCGAACGGTCATACCCTGCAAGCCTACACAACTTTCAATGCGACCAAAGGCGAAACCTATAACATCATGATCGGTGAATCTCCTACTTTCCAGACCGATGAACCAGGCTCTTTGACCGGTTATCCGCTCAGTGTCGACGGCACGTTGTACCTCAGCTTCCAATTCAAGGCCGGGGCCGAGGGAATCACCCAGCGCACTCACTAGATCGCCAGTCACCAGATCGCGAGTCATTGAATTCGACGACGGTTATTTAAGAGCGCTCTGCGCTCGTCTTAGCGGTACGCCCCGCGTCCTGCTAGGGCTTAAATAACTTTTACCCATCCA
This sequence comes from uncultured Acidobacteriaceae bacterium, assembly GCA_963696275.1. GTDB lineage: Bacteria > Acidobacteriota > Terriglobia > Terriglobales > Acidobacteriaceae > Acidiflorens. The sequence continues at coordinate 123,788 of CAVOJQ010000008.1, forward strand.
TTGGCAAGAACAAGAAAAACCGCTTAAGATATCGAATCCCCTTCTTCCCGTCGCAAACTGGCACGGCATCGGGGTACGAGGTTCACGACCATGACGAGCGCAAGCCCAACCCAAAATGTGGCCGACCAATTTCCCGCCGCAAACGGACTGGCCATCGTTCGTCTCACGATCGGCGCGATGTTGGTATCGGTCTTCTTCGAAAATCTGGGAAAGGGTCTCTACACTCCGGCGGGCTACGCAGGCCTGATCAACTACTACATAAAGTCGAGTCACTCGCCGGCCGCGTGGAAGGCCGTTATGGGTTTGGCGGCGAGTCACGCCGCGATGGCGGCTCCTATGCAGGCGATGACCGAGATCTCTCTCGGCATCCTGCTGGTCGTCGGTCTACTGACGCGCCCGCTCGCCTTTGTCGCGTTTCTGTATCTGGCCAGCCTTTGGGTGTCTGAGTGGGGCACGGCATGGATTTGGGAGCTGCTGGTTCCGGTGCTCGCATCGCTTGCGCTCTCGGTGGGCCGGGCCGGTCGAGCATGGGGCGTCGACGCCTTGCTGGCTCGCCGCTGGCCGTCCTCCCCATGGTGGTAACTTGAGCGTGCTGAATTGAGCGTTGTGACTTGAGTGAAGTGACTTGAGCGAAGACCAAGTGCGAGTGTCGGTCGTCATTCCTACGCACAATGAAGCCCAATCCATCGGTCGCGTCTTAGCTGATCTCCCGTCCGATATTGTCACCGAGGTCCTGGTTGTTGATAGCAACTCAACCGACGGGACACCCGAGATCGCTTCCAAGATGGGAGCTCGCGTCCTCCACGAACCTCGCCGCGGATACGGTCGTGCTTGTTTGACCGGGTTCGCGAATGCCAGCACTCCCGATGTAGTCGTCTTCCTTGACGGCGACTACAGCGATCGACCGGCTGAACTCCCACTTCTCTTGGCCCCCATCATTCAAGGGCGTGCCGATATCACCCTCGGTTCGCGCCTCGGGAAGCAGCGCATCCCCGGGGCGATGCCGTGGCACGCCGCCTTCGGTAACCGCCTGGCAGCCTTCTTGATCAGGCTTTTGTACGGTCTGCGGATAAGCGACCTGGGACCGTTCCGCGCCGGGCGCGCCGATGTCCTTCGCCGCCTTGAGCTCCAGGAGATGACGTACGGCTGGGCGGTCGAAATAATTCTGAAAGGTGCGCTCGGTGGATTCCGTATCGTTGAGGTGCCGGTCAGCTATTATCCCCGCATTGGGCAATCGAAGATTAGCGGTACGCTGAGGGGCACAATCGGAGCGGCATGGTTCATCCTTTCCCTGATAGTGCGCTATTATTTTCGGCATCAAAGGGCCGCAATGCCACGGGCCACGTGACTCTTGGCACAGGAATCTGCTATGGAATCCACCCGCGAAAGCCCGGCACATTCGCCCGACCGTGGCCGCACCCTGGTTGTCATGGCAAAAGCACCCAGGCCGGGCCGGGTCAAGACCCGTTTAACTCAGAGCCTTTCAGTGGAAGCGGTCACCGAGCTCTATCGTTGCCTCTTGGACGACACCCTGGCGCTGGCGCGGTCGTCGGACTCTTCCCTGGGCAATGCGGAGGTTGCCATTATGTGCCCCGCTTCGGATGTCGAAGAACTAAGACAGTTGACCCAAGGCGGCGTGGTTGTCGTGGCGCAGACGGGCGAGGGCCTTGCAGCAGCCCTGACCTCGGTGTTTGCACACTTCGCAGCGCTTGGCCGGCAACGCGTGGTTGCTTTCAACAGCGACAGCCCACATCTGCCCGCTTCCGTTCTTGCCAGCGCGTTCGAGGCGCTTGACGGGCACGACGTGGTGGTTGGACCAACACATGATGGCGGCTATTATCTGGTGGGGGCCAAGGCTGCCTATCCAGCGCTTTTCGATGGCGATGGCATGGGCACTCAGAGCGCGCTTGAGGCCCTGCTGGCGCGTGCTCGCGGACTGCAGCTTTCCGTTGGCTTCACGGATCCCTTCTACGACATCGACGTGGCGGACGACTTAACTCGGCTTGCCGCGGAATTGCGCCTCGCTCCCGCCAGAGCGCCACGAACCGCCGTCTGGCTGAAGCAGTGGGGGCAGGCGACGGGACAGTCGCGGACGGGCACGGAAAACCTGTGAAGCTCACTCCACCCCGCAGGCTCTACGGGTTGGGCCTCATCTTGCTTGTGGCGCTGACGATCTGCTCACGCAAGCTAAGCGCCCTGGGTGAACCGTCCTTCCTCATTCTGCTGGGAATTGCCGGCATCGCGTATCTCCTCGCTATCCGTGAGTTCTTCACGACGCCGAGATTTCCGCACAGTGCCATCGTCATTGCGCTTGCGTTGGCTGCTCTGTGGCATCTGCCATTTCTACTGACGCCACCCGGTTTAGATGATGACATTCATCGCTACCTTTGGGATGGCCGCGCGCAGCGGTTCGGCTACAACCCTTATATTGTTGTCCCCAGCGACCCTGCGCTGGCTGGATTGCACACACCCGAGACCCGCACGCTGAACCACCCGGATTTACCGAGCCCATATCCAGCGGGCGCCGAGCTTTTCTTCCGCGCCGTAACCGCGATTCATGAATCTATCTTTACGCTGAAGGTAGCCTTTGTAGTTTGCGATTTGGCGATCGTTCTCGTTTTGCTCGAGATCTTGCGTCGTAACGGGCAAGGCGCGCACTGGGTCCTGGCTTATGCCTGGAACCCGCTGCTGGCGATAGAAGTCGCGGGCAGCGGTCACATCGATATTGTCGGCGTGCTGCTGCTGTTGGTGTCCTTCGCTGCGCTGGGACGGCGCTGGCGTGCGGTTGCAGCCCTGGCGTTTGGGCTGGCAGTTGCGGTGAAGTTGCTCCCCATCGTACTGCTGCCACTCTACTGGAGGCGCGTGCGTTTGCGCGACGGCGCGCTGGCGGCAGTCGTGGTCGGGCTCCTGTACGTGCCATTTCTAAACCACGGCCGAATTCCGATCGGCTCGCTCGGCACTTTTGTTCGGAGTTTCCGCTTTAACGACCCGGTGTTTACAACACTCGAGCGAGTGGTGGCTCCGCAGTTTGTGGCTGGTCTGGCATTGCTCGTCGGCTTTCTTGCGGCAATCTGGTTGAGAATAAAATCCACCCCGTGGTCCTCGGACGCATTTGCATGGCCGATGGCAGCATCGCTTATATGCGGACCCGTCGTATATCCCTGGTACCTGCTCTGGCTGCTGCCGTTCCTGCGGTCGGCGTCGACCGTGCCGATCATCATCTGGACAGTGAGCATTATCCCTACTTACTGCGTTTGGCATCTGCGCGCGATTGGGCGCCCGTGGTTGGTTCCAGGCTGGATTATGCTGCTGGAATACGGATCCGTGGCAGTTGCCGGTGTAATTGTCGGCTTTCGCCGATTCAAACGACCGGCGGTAACCCGCTTCCCGAGGGACTGACGGCGCCAAAATACTCTCATGTATCCGAAAGCCTTTGCCCGTCATCCAAAACAGCGTTCGCTTAATCCACCGAGGAGCAAAATTCATGACAAATGCAAGCCGTGTAACCACAGCCCGTCTTCTAGTTTTCGGGGTGCTGGTCCTTGTTCTTGCGGCAACCTCCTGGGCACAGACGCGCCCGCCGATTCTCGAACAGGTGGCCAAAACGTATGGTCTTGATTCGTTCGGGCAAATTGATGCGATCCGCTACACGTGGAGTGCACAGTTCCCGGGAGTGAGTGTCTCCCGTACGTGGGTTTGGGAGCCCAAGACCGGCAAGGTGTCCTATGAGGGGAAGGATAAAGACGGCAAACCGGTCAAGGTCACATACCTGCGCTCGGAGCTCAGCAGCCAGCCCGACATCGTGAAAAATGAAATCGATCCGGGTTTCACCAACGATAACTATTGGCTTCTGTTCCCTCTCCATGCTTATTGGGACACCAGCGCCACCGTGACCGATGAAGGCATGCAAAAACTGCCACTGGGTAAGGGGACTGCCGAGAAAGTCGTGGTGAAATATCCCTCGGACCTGGGCGGCTACACGCCTGGCGATACCTGGGAACTCTACGTCGGCAAGGATAACCGCGTCGAGTATCTTGTCTTTCACCACGGCGGGGACAAGAAGCCGAGTGTCGTCACCGCAACCTGGGCGGCCTACAAGAAGGCCGGTCCTCTACAGATCTCGACCGATCATCGCGGCACCACCGATAGCAAGCCGCTCCACATCTTTATTTCGAATCTGGCGGTCAAGCTGACAGGCTCAGATACCTGGGTGGACGCAAAATAATTTCAAAGGAGGCACCTATGAAGCCGATCGCTTTCTTGCTGGTTGCATTTGCAACGGTAGCCGGCGTTCTCGCCGTCTCAGCCCCCGCTTCTGGGCATGCCGATGAAGTGGCCGACCCGGTCTTCGGAATCAAAATTCCGCCCGGATATCGCGACTGGATGCTAATCTCCGTGGCCCACGAGGCCGGCAACAACAACGATTTGCGCGCCATTCTGGGCAACGACGTGGCGATCAAAGCTTACCGGGAAGGCAAGCTTCCGTTCCCGGACGGCACAATCATTGCGCGGTTGGCCTGGAGCTACGATTCGTCTGAGGAAAACAACAAAGTCTTCGGCCGTGCCCAGTCTTTCGTTGCCGGTCCCCCCATTAACGTTCAGTTTATGGTCAAGGACTCAGTAAAATACGCTGCGACGGGCGGCTGGGGGTTCGCACAATTCAAAGACGGCAAACCTGACCACGAGGCGAAGCTCAATACCTGCTTCCCGTGCCACGAGCCTGTCAAAGCTCGCGACTTTGTCTACACCCGCTACGCACCCTGACGCCGGGAACCACCGCAAAAGGAATGAGGCGCTGATCGCAGACAAATCAATCGGCGGCTTCTCGCCTGGCAATCACTACGGTAGTGCACGAACTGCCTAGCTTGGGCAGATCGCGGGCGGCGGCCATACGGATATTGAGCTTCGGGCGGTGCCCGCGAACGATCGGACAATAATGGTCGGGCTCTCGTAGTGCGCCCTGGAGGCTTCGTCGTCCGGCACAGCCCCCGTGGCACGACTCCCGAAACTCGCAATACTGGCACACGTCGGGAAGCGTGCGGGCCTGCTCGAAGGGGACTGAGTCTAGTATGTGGAGTCCCATCGAGATCAAATCCGACAGCGGCTCCCCAGCGCCTGGCCAATAAATGCAGGGCTGCGTCGTAGCGCGCGGCGTAACCCTCACGGTGCTTACGCCGCATCCTCCCCGATGCGGCGGAAGCCCCGCCATCGCTCGCACCAGCGGCTCGCCAATGGCGATCACATCGGTCTCCGCGAAGAGACGCCGGAACCCCTCCCAATATTCTTCATAGGACAACGCATAGATGTCGGATCGTACCGCCTGGTACACATTCACTCGCAAGGGAGCATCAAACTGCTTGGCCACTCGCGCCACATCCGCCAGACGAAAGTAGTTCGCCTTCATCATGACCGCGATAATGGTTACCGGCACACCCAGCCGCAAACAACGTTCTGCCTGCTGGTGGACCAGTTCCCAATTGCCGCTTCCGCGCTGTGCATCCTGTTCCGTTCGCGTCGGGTAATCGAGAGAAAACTCGATGTCATGAAAGGCCTGCAGTTCGTTGTCTTCCAAAACTGCAACGCTGTGACCGTTGGAAGTGACGGTGAGCTTGATGGGCTGTGTTCGCAAGTACCCGAGTATCGCTTTAAAGTCTGGATGCATGCCGTTCTCGCCAGTTCCCAGATTCACCGAACGAACCGGCAATCGTTCCAGGACGGACTTCACCTGATCCAGACTGAGGCGATCGGTGCGCGCTGGATCTCGGTAGCAGAAAGAGCAGGAAAGGTTGCACTCGTTGGTGAGCCCGAGCCCAAGCGAAATTGTGGCTTCGGGCGCCCGGGCGCCGGATAGCATGGAGGAAGATTTGACGACGACGTCATTCATTGAACCATTCTCCATCCACCATCAGGGCAAACCCGCGAAGCGTTGTGTCACGAAGGATTGTGTGTAGCGGGCGATTGCGACATACTCCGGCCGGCTGCCCAGCTTGCGCTCCAGCTCGAAAATCCGTTCGTAGTCGGCACTGCGAGAAATCTGCGAGGGCAAGTAATCCGCCACGACGCGTACACCCCGGCTGGCAATCACTCCGAGCGACGCCGCTTTCAGCATGGCTTGCAAGATATCTGGCGTAAATAATCGTACCTTGCCTCCGTACAAAGATTCTTGTCCCCACTCAGCGGAGAGGTTACTTTCCGCAACTGCCAAATCGCCCGCTTGGATCGCGGCCTTGAATACTTCCCCGGCACGATTCCGCACCAGGACCGATAGTATCGCTGATGAATCCCGCAAGGCGTGAGCCGCGCCGCACAACACAGCCATCGGGTCGTCGAGATATTCCAGTACGTTATGGCACAGAATTACATCGAACGACGCAGTTTGAAATAACTTCGTCAACTGCGTAGCCTCCCCATGTAGCAGTACGATCTTGTGCGTAACTCCCGCTTCCTCAGCCGTCCGTTTCGCAATATCCAGCATCGCCTTGGACGAATCCAGCAGTGTAACCTGCATCCCAAGACGCGCCAGGCGAACTGCCATCGCCCCGGTGCCGGCGCCGACATCCAGTGCGGATAACGAGCCTTCGGCTCGAGACCGGCAAATAAAATCCTCCAGGTTCCTGAATGCCAAGTCGGTGCGCAACCGCCCCTCGGGCGTCCCCAGGTACGCGACATAATCTTGCGCACTTTTCTGGAATCGTTGGTTGACAGTCATGGCGGTCATCTTTATGCGACGCTCAATTCATGCCACATGCAAGCGCAGCCGTTCCCCGATCCAATCACTGGCAAGAACCAAGGCGTAGATGATGAGGATAAGGGTAGTCAAGCGTGGGTAGAAACCAAGTTGCACGTTGTTGTAGATTACCTGCCCCAGTCCGCCCCCGCCAACCAGACCTAAAATGGTTGAGGCCCGCAGATTGGTCTCCCAACGCAGCACAGTATAGCTGCTGAGTAGAGGGCGGGCTTGCGGCCAGATAGCCCAGAGCAACACTTGCATAGGACTCGCCCCGAGGGAACGCAGCGCTTCCACCGGCCGATGCGGCACCTCCTCCATCGTTTCTGCATACAGTTTGCCCAGCACCCCGGCCGTGTGCAGTCCAAGAGCAATCGTACCCGCAAAAGGGCCGATACCCACCGCAAGAATGCAGATGAGAACCCAAACCAATTCAGGAATGGAACGCAGAATATTCAATACCAGCCGCGCGCTCCAAAACCGAAGCCACCGCAGCGCTCGATCCGTAACCCCATGCTTCCCGGGAGAATCACTGCGCACAAACGTAAGGGTGGACGTTGCCGGCACCGCCAATACAACTGCGAATGCCATACCGATCAGAGTGCCGAACAACGAGATGGCGATGGTTTGCAGCAGAGCCGTTCCCAGACTGCTCACGAAAGCCCAGCTCAAGTCCAGGGGAAACATGCGGCGAACAAAGCCGCTCAGGCGGCCGGCAATCCCCGCTTGCAGGAGTGTTTCGGGTGCAAAACCGGCGAGCGCAAAACTGGCCACCGTAAAGGACAAAACTGCCGTCCAGCCGACGAGCCTGCGAGATTTGCTGGTCAACAACCACCGGGAGGAACTGCCTTCTGCCCTCGTTTCCCTCGCACTCGTTGCCCGGCTGACGAAGCGATCTCGCAGATAACGGCTAGCCGCGTCCGTAAGGGTGAGCAGAACCAGGAAAACGAGCAGAAGAGTCAGCACCTGGCCGTACTCGAACAGTCTCATCGAGATGCTGATTTCATAGCCGATGCCGCCCGCGCCGACAAAGCCAAGAACTGCCGCCGCCCGCACGCAGCACTCAAACGAATACAGCGTATAGGCCATCAAATGGGGCAGGGCCTGCGGCCAAACACCGCGCAGGAAGATCTGCATACGCGTGGCACCGGTGGACTGGAGTGCCTCAAGCGGTTGAGTATCCACGTGTTCGAAAACATCTGCATAAACACGACCGAGCACGCCGCTATAGGCCACCGCAAGAGCGAGCGTTCCGGCAAGCGATCCGAGCCCTACCGCTGCCACAAACAGCAAGGCCCAGAGCAGATCTGGCACAGCCCGCAGAAAACCTAATATTGTCCGCGCCAGCCGGCTCGCCATCCAGCCGACTCCGAAGCGATCGCCAGCCGCCACTAACACTCCGCGGTTCCACAAGGTGCCGGTAGCCAGAACTCCCAGCGGCAGGGCGATCGTAAGGGAGAGCAGGGTACCCGCAAGCGCTGTGGCCATCGTTTGGGCCGCTGCGCGCATCACCGTACGCAAAAACTCGGGCGCCAGATCGGGTGGGAAGAGCCGCCTCACAAAGCTCCACAGCGCGGCCGCTGTAGCAGGTCGAAGCAAGACACCCGGATGAATCTCGGCAAACCGCCAGCAGAAAACCAGCAATGCGAACCCCGCAACCGCGGACAGTATGCCGCGGAACGTCATGAGCGGGTAACCGCGTGCCGGGAGACTATCGAGCGCAGCGGAATTTGTACTGGGAGTAGTCGCCATCGCGATCGCCAGGTGATTTGCCATCTCGAGCGTACAAATTATTCAGCAGATCACCCTGCACCTCGGATTGAGGCACATCAAAGGCAACGCCGCCGGCACGCAGCCCAACCACGCGCGCAAAGTATCGCGTCGCCAGATCCACTTTGTGGACCGCCATGATCAGCGTCTTCCGGCTGTCTCGCGCCAATCCGGCGAGCAGCGATGTCATCGTTTCTGCTAATTCCGGATCGAGCGATGCCGTCGGCTCGTCAGCCAGGATTACATCTGGAGATTGCATAAGCACACGGGCAGCCGCCAGGCGCTGTTGCTGTCCACCAGAAAGTTCATCGGCGCGGGCTGTGCGCTTGTCTGCCAGACCAACCAGCTCCAGGGCGTGCAGCGCGAGTTCAGAGTCAGCCTTGGCGGGCTGGAGCATGCCGCGCAGTGTGCCCAAAAGAGACATCCGTCCCAGCGCGCCGCAGAGCGTGTTCTCCAGCGCGGTCAGTGAAGGAACGAGGTTGTGCTGTTGATAAATCGTACCCACTCTCCGGCGCATAGCTCTTAGCCCGCTGCCGTTCAGCGAAACGGTATCGTGTCCGTCAAAGAACAGCGAGCCCGCGGTCGGCCGTAACGTCCCATTCAGCAGTCGAAATAACGTCGTCTTACCGGCGCCGGACTGACCAAGAAGAGCGACCTGCTCTCCCGGACGTATCTGCAGCGTGACGCCCTTGAGCGCCTGCACCTGCTCGCGCCGTTGCTGGAAGAACCTGCCCACGCTCTGGAGCGAATAGATCACTTCAGAAGCCCTTCGTCCCGCGCTGCCTGCCGCAATTTGTCGTAACTCGAATCCTCGGCGCGCACGTACTTGGTTGCATTCAGTAGGTCAAGCAGAATTTGTTGCTCCGGGTTGGATGCATCGAGTTTCAGCAAAGCATCGGCAAAACTCTCGCTCAGCTTCGGATCAAGACCCTTGCGTGCCGCCCACACATAATCGATGAAGGCGGGCGTGGTGTAAAAGACCCTCACTTGCTCGGAGGTGATTTTTCCCGACTTCATCATGTTGCCGTACACCAGTTCATCCATGGCACCCGCATCCACCTTCCCGTTGGCGACCGCCAGCGCCGTTGCGTCATGCCCGCCGGTGTACGGCGCCTTAGCCATTACACCCTGATCGACATTGGCTGCCCGCATGTAGTAAGCCGGCATCAGATGCCCGGAGGTCGAGTTCACATCGCCGAAAGCAAAGCTGTGTCCCTTCAAATCAGTCAGAGTGTTGATGGCCGATCTGGGTTGAGTGATGAACACGCTGTGAAAGTTCTGGTCGCGCTCCCGCTGTACCAGGGGCAGCACACCGGCGCGCTGCGAGGCTTGTACAAAAGTAAATCCACCCAGGTAGGCGATATCCACTCTGTCATTGGCAATCGCCTCCACCACCGCCGCATAATTTGTCGGAACCACCAGTTCGATTCGAGAACCGGTCTCCTTCTCGAGATATTTCACTAGTGGTTGGCTCTCACGCACGATCTTTCCAGGATCGGTGGTAGGAATCATGGCGAGCCGGAGGGTTTGCTCTGACCCATTGCTGCGGCCGTTCGAGCAACCGACGGTGATCAGCGACAGAATTACAAGCAGCCCGAACGCCGTCTTCTGCATCGTTAGCCTCCGCATTGCCAGCCTCCAAGATTCTGCATGACAAACCACAACTTTGGCCCGGAAGCCGCCCATCATGACGAAAAGTCTTTCCGTACTACAGCGTCCCCGTCGGCTGGCTGTCGCTTGCGTGAGCAGGATAGCATCTGGCCAAGCGCGCACGATCGTCGGCTCAAGCATAATCGGTCGTGACATTAACTTTACTTGATCAACCTGGCCCTAGGTTGCACCGGAACTTCAGATCCAGTCGAGCGTCGGCGCTGTCACTCGGACGCTCGCGTCAGCAAGGTGAGGCAGTACTGCGAGCAGGCTATAATTGCGCGCACGCATGGCACTCGCCTCCGGCACAAAACTTGGTCGCTATGAAATCCAATCGCCGGTACTGGCTCGGTTTGCCAGGATCACACGGGTTATCCTCAGCGCGCTCCTTTGTGCAGCCACACTAGCCGGGCAGCAGCCGAAGCCGTTTTCGGTGACTTCTGTTGTGGACGAACCCGTCATCGCCGGTCATCCAGCGCAGTTGGATGGACAGGGAAAACTGCTCCCCTGGCCCATGCCGAACGACATCGGCTATTCGTATTCGTCGTACTTCCTCACGCAATGGACGATCCTGTGGGACCAGTACAATCGGCAGCGGCTTTATTATTTGTATTGCTGTTTCGATTTCGACCGCACCACATTCGAACTGGCGCCGGACCTGCACTGGGTGAACTCCACCGGCTATCTGCGAGCCATGATGCAGGGTTTCATAGAACGCCTTTATCCCTACACCGGGGATCCCCGGACCCTCGAATTCCTGCAGAGCTTCGTAGACTACGAACTGGAAAATGGCCTGACGCCGGAAAGCTATGCCTGGTCGCAGGTGCCGTACGCCTCGGCGAATCCGGGCGCGAAGCGCTACACCGGCTGGAGCCACCTTGGTGAAGACTACCTGGAGCCGCATGTGGTTGGGGAGGATGGGTACGGCTATCTCCGCCTGTACGAGATGACGGGCAACACCAAATACTTACAAGCCGCGATTCACTGTGCCGACGCGCTTGTCAAGAATTTCAAACCCGGAGACGCGGATCATTCACCCTGGCCCGTGCGGCTGTCCGCACGCGACGGAAAAGCCGAAGGCAGCGCCATGGGCCCGTATTCCGCCAACGTCATTGAGCCCATCATGCTGTTCGACGAACTCCTGCGCCTGGGGCAAGGCGATGTTGCCGGTTACACCCGAGTGCGCGCCGACGCCTGGGACTGGTTTCAGAAATATCCGTTAGCCAATAACGTATGGGTCGGTTATTTCGAAGATACTCCGCCGAGCATGGACAACATGAACCAGGTCATCCCCCTGGAATTCGCGCGCTACGTCCTGCTTCATCCGGAAAAAGACTTGCAGTGGCGCCAGCATGCCAGGCAACTGATCGAGTGGGTCAAGACCACTCCCAAATGGCCTAAGTACATCGTGCACGGTGCTACCGTCACAACCGAGCAGGGGAATGGCATTAATTTCTGCTGCAACGCGCCCAATCAATGCTGCGACAGCCACACTTCCCGGCTCGCGGCGGTCGAGGCTTTTTATTTCGCAAAGTCTGGCGACATCGCTTATCGAGATGCCGCGTTCCGTTCGTTCAACTGGGTCACCTATTTCCAGGGACTCTCCCTCAACGCTCATTCCCCGTTCGCTGCGCAGTGGTGGTTTACCGACGAATTTGCGGACGGCCCGCGAAGAATGATGGATGCTTTCTGGGCCGTGCCAGAGTGGGCGCCGGCGGATGAATCCCATCTCCTCGGCTCAAGTTCGGTGGTGACGAAGATAAGTTACCGCAAGGGCTCCGTTACCTATTCCACCTTTGATCCTCAATCCACGGATGTTCTCCGCCTGGATTTCGTACCCGATTTCATCGCCGCAAACGGCAAGCCCCTGAACCGGCGCAACGATCTCGATCAACCGGGTTTTGTGTTCGATGATTCGACCCGCGTGCTGCGCATCCGGCACGACGACGCGCGTGACATTGATATTCAAGGCAAGGGCGGAAGCGCTCCTCCGCACTACGTTACCTTCGACGATCCTCACCTCCCGGCTGGTACGGTGTTGAAGGGCCACTATCCTTCCGGCGTGATCGACTGGGACCCCGGTGAGTGGCGGATCAACATCCCAGAGGGCGGATTCGGAACCTTCAATCTTGCCTTCGCCGACGCCAAAGCAACCACAGCGGAATTCCGCTTCTCTTGGCCTCGCATCTTTGTCGGCGTCGATGTCTACAACGCCGGCGCATCGGATGCGACGGTCACGATCCATTCTCCAGAGACTCAGGCGATCTCGTTCACTATTAAGCCCGCACAACTGCAGCGCCTGCGGACTGGATGGCGAGACATTAGTTCCAACGTCACCTTCGAGCTGTCAAATGGATCGGGCATTCGGTTCGACAACCTGGCATACGCGCCCGAGTGAAGATCCCTGCCAAGTCTCGGTTGTTCTTCGTGGACGGTTGCGATCGTCGGTGCCAGTGTTCCCCGTCTTCTTAGGTACTATTTCGCTTGTACGTTCGGAGGAGATTCTGCCAGGAGAACACTAGATGGTCGAAGCTAGCGAAGAGGTCTACTCTGCACTCCACCGGCAATTCAAAGGTGACTTGCTCCGCCCGGGCAATAGCGGTTACGAAGACGCACGTGTCATTTGGAATGGCATGGCCGCTCGCACGCCGGGACTGATCGCACGCTGCGTGGATGTAAGCGATGTGCAAAACGCAATCCGGATCGCCTCGGAAATCGGAATTCTTACTGCCGTTCGTTGTGGGGGGCATAGCCTGGCAGGTTTTAGCACCTGCGATGACGGTTTAGTGATTGACCTGTCAAGAATGCGGCAAGTCGTTGTCGACCCCGAGGCACGCCGGGGCCAGATCACGGGCGGTTGCCTGCTGGGAACGGTTGACGCCGCAACCCAAGAAGCCGGGCTGGTGTTTCCCTCCGGCGTCGTCTCTCACACCGGCGCTTCCGGGCTGATTTTGGGCGGAGGGACGGGATGGCTCACCCGGCGATTCGGATTATCATGCGATAACGTCGAGGGGTTCACTCTCGTAACCGCGGATGGCTCCATCGTGCACTCCAACTCGCGGGAAAACCCGGATTTATTTTGGGCCTTGCGTGGAGGCGGCGGCAACTTCGGAGTTGTGACGAAATTCGAACTGACACTACATCCGCTTACCGCTGTTGTACTCGCTGAAGGATTGTCCCCTGAGGCTGAGATTCGCTCGCTCCTTGAAAACTGGAGGGACTTCATGGCCGAAGCGCCACTCGACTTGAAGTGGAACATTAATCTGTGCCGCGCCCCCCAAGCAAAGAAGCTGCCGATTGAACTCCGCGGCCGGCCAGTGGCCAGCAATTCCCTGATTTGGACCGGCGACCCTGACGCCGGCCGTCCACATTTCGAGCGCGCGCTGGCCAGGTGCAGTCCGAATACGGTTAGCACCAGGATCGTGTCGTTTATCAACTTACAAACCATGGCGGATTCCGATTTCCCGCATGGCCGCCGCTATTACACGAAATCCGGTTATTTCACCTATCTCGACGACAGCAGCATTGATCACATCGTGGAAGCAGTTAGCACTATTCCTTCATCGGGCATCCAGATTGAGCTTGCCTATCTTGGCGGCGCGGCAGCGAGGGTCGCCGCGGAAGAGACAGCTTTCGGCGACCGCAGTGCTCCGTTCATCCTTAATTTGCTGGCGAACTGGTCGGAAGCCTCCGCAGATGCCGGCAATATTTCCTGGATTCGCGGACTCTTCCATAAACTTCGGCCAGCGATGAAGCCTGGCGTTTACATAAATTTCATGAGCGGCGATGAGCAGGATCGCGTGCCCGAGGCTTATCAGGAGCGATGGGATCGCATAGTCACGATCAAGTCACACTACGATCCAACCAACTTCTTTCGACTGAATCAGAATATTCCTCCAAGGAAAACCGTTGCCAGGAACTCATAGCTCAAATGCTAACGACACTCCCCGAAACCGGATATCCTTACTCTCACACGGCTGGATGAGGCGCTGGCCGCCGCGAAGAGTATCGCGGCGCTACTCCGGACCAGAGTGCTCGTCCTTCAAGTAGTGGAGAATTGGTTCCTGGAAGCGGCGGTATTTACTGAGTGTCAATTCATCGTTGGAAGCCACGGCCGTCTGGACTGCCTTCGCAGTGGCAGGTGTGACAATTTCAAGACGTCCGACAAAAACACGCACAATTTGTCCTGGTGCGGGATTCACGGTGAGCGGCAGCACGTGGTCGATATATCCGCGCGGCACGATATAGATCAGACGACTGCCTTCTTCGAACCACGAGTCTCGCCAAGTCTCCACCATGGCATGGGCTTCGTCTGGGTACAGACCCTGGCGGACGAGAACCCCTTCCAGATCGCGGCAAAGAACATCCACGCTGCCGGTCAGCATCGGAGGGTCCAGCGCCGTTTCATCCTTTAGCGCGCCCGCGAAACGATAGCCCACTCGATCACCGCGACGCTCGAAGAGAATGACGGCTGGAATTTCATCTTCGCTAAGACCCTTGACCAGCAATTGGGCATCGGAGTTCAACTTGGCGTATAACGGCACGGGACTGGCTGAAACTCCACGATAGAACAGAAATTTTTCCTGCTGTTCGCCCGTAGCTGTCTTCACGCGCAACGGTGCGGAAGAGGTCTCGCGAGCCGCGTAGTAGCGATTCGACGGCACTTCGCGCGGAAACTCGCCGTTTAGCCTCGGCGAAACAGCGACGTTCTTCCACGCAATGCTTCCCTCCGCCTGCAACCCGCTCAAGTTGCTGTTGCGCACGACTCCGCTGGGCTGAATCCGAGATGCATGGGGATACCACTCGGTTATGAGTCCCTGGGCGAAGCCGACTTTTACCGACACGGTCACGTCACGTGGTGAGTAGAAATAAAGCACCGGTGTCTCCATACGAATCGTGCCCCGCAGCCCCGCCTTGAAATTGGCGGCGCTGATATGTTCCACGAATTGGGGCAGATCGTCGGACCCGGTTAACGTCGACCACTCCATCGCGTGTCCATCCCTGCCCGCAATCGCGGTGAACGTTCCCCACTCGTGGATCGTCAGGTCGGGCGCAGCCTGTTCCTCACCTGCGATAAGCCATCCGCCCAGGCCGATGGCCAACAGGCCGGACGCGAGCAAGCGAGGAATCCAGCATCTCGCTTCCGTCTGTGAGATAAGCTCCTTGAGCCGCGAGTTCATTTGTTAGATCCTCCCTGCAGAAGCGTTGGTCAGCAATTCCGCGATCGTCTGGCGATTGAAATCCGAGGCCAGGTTCTGCGCGAGAAGAGGATCGTTCTTCGCGCCTGCCAACGCTTTGCGCGCGTGATCCTGGCGATCTTTTTCCGGGTCCTTGAGCGTGACGAGGGCAGCCGCAAATTCCATCTCCGAATCTTGCCCGCGCAAGCCGATCGCCTTCAGGATCAACCTGTACCCGTCAAGACCGGTCGCGGGATTTGGTTCCCCTTTGCCTATCCATTGTTTGTAGGCTTCGATGAGATAACCGGCGTCAAACCAGGCCAGGGCCTCGGGATGGCCGGTGGCGTCCGAGTTCGCCGCCCGCACTTGGAGGCGCGTGAGTAACTCCTTCGCTGCTTGTGGATCCTGGCGAGCGTAAATCGTGGCCCGCCGCAGGGTCTCCATGCGCACCAGGACGGGAGTAGTCCCATCGAGAATTGCCAGAGTGTCGCGAGTGAGGTTCTTCAGGTCATAGCCTGCGTTAACTTTCCACGGATCAACCAAGGGCAAGGATTTCGCCTGCCCGATCTCAATGACATGACAGATAAGAGGCGGTCCCGCATGGGCGGAGGTTGTAAGTCCGAACAGGATTGCCACCATGCCGGTCGCAAGACGCGCAAAGAGTCGTGAATTCATGTTCTGGAAATCTCCTTCGTATCGCTGATTTGACCCCATGTCTCAAGAGACGCCACCAGAGAATGGACTGTTAACAAGGCGTGCGGAACATCTGGGGGGAAGTGGGAATTTATGATTACGAGGTCACGCTGTTCCAGCCTACTTTTCCCGAACCGGCGTGGCGGTTCCAGACCAAGAACGCTCCCAATGGCGCCAAACCGAGATGTCGTCAAACCCCAGTTCGTTCCACCACCGATCGAGCATCGGCTGATCGAGACGCAAGATTCCTTCCTCCGTAACACTGGCGGGAGGTGGCGCAAATTCTCGCAACCGATCGTAAACCAGGATCCGCTGGCCCTCGTCGACGCGCACCAGCAGATGCCACAGCGTAAGTGCGTCCCGCTTGCGGGAGTCGCCCAGCACAATCGCCAGATCGTCCGCGCGTTGCTGAAGCGTGCTGTCCTCGAAATCGAATCTCGCCAAAGCGGCGCGGAACTCCGAGGAAGCATCTTCGAAGTACGGTGTGCCGGGGCCGACCTTCGGCCGGGTTGCACAAGCTGCGCCGGCAGGGATGAAGGCCTCGCGGCCATTCAGCTTGAATCCGACCCACCCGAGCGAGGTGCGCACCAACCCTGCGCCGGAATCATCCACCTGCAAGGTGTAGGCGCAACCCAGATCCACTGTCACAGCCGATGGCGTGTCGACGACGAATTGACCTGCAGGAGCCCAGATAAAAGCATGAATGGTTCCGCGGTCAAGAGCAATCCGCTTCAAACCCGCGCCCATCTTCAGCAGACGCAGACGCGTGCTCGGGTCCACCTCGATCTGGCCGGTATCGTCCGCCTCCAGGCTGGCTCGCGATTGAGAGTCGGTTTCCAGCATTTGGCCGACTCCGAGACGGCTGGTCCCTTCTTTCCCGCCGATCGTCTTGGGGCCAACTCGAGGCGTTCCTGCCACGCGGGATACATTCCAACCCGCCACGATAGTTGGGGCTGGCTTCCTTCCATACACCAGAAATGTAGCTACCACGATCGCCACCAGAGCAGCGGCGGCTGTCGCCAGAGTGGGAAACAGTCGTATCCGCCGGGGCAAGAATGTCCATCGTCTGTCCGGGACCATCGCTGGGACCGCTGGGAATGGCGGCACGGGACGGTCATGCCGAAATTTTCCGAGTAACGATTCCAGCCGCTGGATTTCAGGATCGGGTTCGCCCGATCCATCCCACAGGTAGTCGCCGCCGCGTGCCGGCGTTTCGTCTTCCATCCTATTGCTCCCCATATTCATGACTGCGATGTCTCCTGTTCGGGTCGATCAATTCCTGGACGTTCCTGGCTCGGGTGTGGACCCAGTTTTGCGCGGAGCTGCTGCATGCCGCGATGCAAGTTGACCCGAACCGAGCCCTGCGTCAGTCCAGTGCGCGCGGCTATCTCAGGGCCGGTCATGCCCTCGACTAGTCGCAGAATCAATGTCTCTCGGTAGGCATCGGGCAGACTCCTGACGGCGTCGAGAATTGCGACGGCCGAACCGTGCTGATCCGGACCTTGATTTGCCCGACCTTGATTTGCCGGACCTTGACGATCTTGGCTGGCATGGCCGCACCCGATTTCGTTCTCGGACCTATCGTTCGCCAGTTGATCCTCGGGCGCGGAATGACGGTGGTAGTCGTTGGCCTGATTGCGAGCAATCGCGGCCAGCCACGCTCCAAAGCTGCCCGCCTCCCGCAGGGTTGACAGCCGGCGGAGCGCCAGCAGGAAGACATCCTGAACCAGGTCATCCACTGCGCCCGCCGGAACCTTCGCCAGCAGAACTCCGTGGACCATTCGGGCATAGCGATCGTAGAGGCGGCCGAATGCCTCGCGGTCTCCGTTACGAGCGTCGCTCACTAATCTCGTATCTTCGGGAACTTCAGGCGTGGATTCGCTCCCTCGCAGGCCGACATTCCAGGCCCGCCGCCAGCAGGTCAACTCTATCTTCTGACCAGGCCATGCGTGCAAAATCCCCACGACATCATAGACGTTCGAAGAAGAAGAAGTGTTAACAACAGACCGGGTTAACCAGTAAGTAATACAGCGAAAACTGTAAAGGTTTCGTTCTAAGTTGGGTTGATAATTCCTGACTACTCCTCTACGAAATTCCATGAACCTCAAGTGTAAGAAGGATTTAAGGGCTGGAAGATGAGTGCCGTACAAATTCTGATTGCCGATGATCACGAGTTGTTTAGGCGCACCGCGCGATCCTTTATTGAATCTCAGCCCAATTGGCAAGTCTGTGGCGAAGCCGGAGATGGGATTGAAGCGATTGAGAAGGCGAACCACCTGCGTCCTCAGGTGATCCTGATGGACATCAACATGCCTCGCATGGACGGATTGGAAGCGACCCGAATTATTCGACGGGATCTCCCTGAGTGCAACGTGATCATTGTGACCCAAAATCACGAAACGATCGCCCGCCAGCAAGCTGCCTCTGTCGACGCAAAAGGATCGGTGACGAAGTCAGAATTTACACAAGAGCTGCCCGCCGTCATCAAAAAGCTGTTCGAGAACCCGGCCGCGAAGATTATCGAAGGCACGAAGGAAGAAATCGCTTTTTCGCCGGGATGGGTGCGCGGCGGAGGCGCGTTGGGGCAACTGGTTCGTGACTTCGATTGGGCGAAGACTCCACTGGGTCCCATCGAAAGTTGGCCTCAAAGCCTGAAGACTGTGGTTCGCGTCGTGCTCACTTCACGTTTTGCTATGTGGATGAGTTGGGGACCCGAACTCACCTTTCTCTATAACGATGACTACGCCCGGATGACCCTTGGGAAGAAGCACCCGTGGGCGCTGGGAAAGCCATCTCGCGAGGTATGGAAGGAAATTTGGGAAAACATTGGTCCCCGTATTCAGAAGGTTTTAGAGACTGGTGAGGCGACCTGGGATGAAGCGTTGCTCCTGTTCCTGGAGCGGAGCGGATATCGCGAAGAAACTTATCACACTTTCTCCTACAGTCCCTTGTCTGGAGATGATGGCACCGTTGCCGGACATCTCTGCGTGGTGACAGAAGAAACGGATCGCGTGATCGGAGAACGCCGACTCAAGACACTGCGTTCCCTGGCGGGAGAGTTGAATAAGACGATTTCGGAAGAGGATGTGGTCATGTGCATCGCTCGCTGCCTCGGCGAAAATCAAAAGGACCTGCCGTTTACCCTCCTGTATCTCTTCACAGAAGGTGGCAGCGAAGCCCGCCTTGCCTGCCAAACCGGAATACCGGAACACCACGCGGCCGCGCCACAGTCGATTCCATTCACCGGAAAGGATCAACCTTGGCCAATCGTCGACCTAGTGACGGGGAAAGATTCCATCATCGTTGAGAACCTCCTGGAGAGATTCGAGTCGGTCCCATCCGGTTCCTGGGACACGTCACCTTGGCGAGCACTCCTCCTTCCCATCACCAGTCAGGGTCAGGACAAGCCGGCCGGAGTGATTATCGCCGCCCTCAATCCATTCCGTCCCCTGGACGTCAGCTACGCAGGATTCATCAATCTCGTCGCCGGCCAGATCGCCGCCAGCATCGCCAACGCACGCGCATACTCGGCGGAAAAGAAGCGCGCAGAGGCTCTCGC
This sequence comes from uncultured Acidobacteriaceae bacterium, assembly GCA_963696275.1. Classification (GTDB taxonomy): domain Bacteria; phylum Acidobacteriota; class Terriglobia; order Terriglobales; family Acidobacteriaceae; genus Acidiflorens. The sequence goes on from CAVOJQ010000008.1 coordinate 143,364, forward strand.
CGAAATTGACCGCGCCAAGACAACCTTCTTCAGCAACGTGAGCCATGAGTTTCGCACCCCCTTGACTTTGATGCTGGGACCGCTACAGGATCTGCTGGCAAGAAGCCAGACTCACCTTTCCCCAACGGCTAAGGAACAGCTCGAGTTGGTGAGTCGGAACGGCGCTAGGCTTTTGCGCCTGGTGAATACACTCCTGGACTTTTCGCGAATTGAGGCTGGACGAGTACAAGCCGTCTACCAGGCTACGGACTTAGCCGGCTTCACTTCTGAGTTGGCAAGCGTATTCCGTTCCGCCACCGACAAAGCGGGATTGCGCCTCGTCGTGGATTGTCGCGACCTTGAGGAACCGGTCTACGTAGATCGCGATATGTGGGAGAAAATTGTTCTGAATTTGATTTCCAATGCTTTCAAGTTCACCTTCGAAGGAGAAATTGCGGTCATTGTACGGCGCGCCGGGAACATGGCCGAGCTTCGCGTTCGGGATACGGGAGTGGGAATTCCTGCCGAAGCCATATCTAAATTGTTCGAGCGATTCAATCGTATCCCGAATGTGCCCAGTCGAACCCACGAGGGCAGCGGGATCGGTTTGGCGTTAGTCCATGAGTTAGTGAAGCTGCATGGCGGCTCCATTAGGGCCGAAAGCTCGCTGGGACAAGGCTCCTCTTTCGTCGTTAGCATTCCCTTTGGACAAACTCATCTCGCGTCCGGCCAAATGGGTGGCTCTCGTAGCTTGTCATCCACTGCGGTGGGCGCGAAGCCGTTTCTAGAGGAGGCCCTCAGGTGGCTTCCTGACTCGACCGGGGCACGCGAGGACATTTTTTCCGTGCACGACGAGTTGCTGCCCGTCCCCTGTCCCCCGGTATCGCAAGCCGCCATCCGTCCTCGCGTCCTCATCGCTGACGACAACTCCGACATGCGCCAGTATCTGGCTCGTTTATTGTCGGAACAGTACGAAGTAGAAACTGTTGCTAACGGTCAAGCCGCCATTCAGTCTGCACGTCAACACCCCGCGGATCTCATCGTGAGCGATGTGATGATGCCGATAGTCGATGGCTTTGAGCTTCTGAAGCTACTGCGGGCGGATGAGCGGACTCGCACCATTCCAGTCATCCTTCTTTCCGCCCGTGCCGGTGAGGAATCGCGGGTGGAAGGCATGCAAGCTGGCGCGGACGATTATTTGATAAAGCCCTTCTCCGCCCGTGAACTTCTGGTTCGCATCAGCAGCAGACTCGAGATTGCCCGGCTGCAGCAGGATCGAGAATCGCAACTCCGGGTGGGCCAGGCGGAGCTGGAGCGGAGAGTTCAGGAACGTACACACGAACTGCTGAGCGCGAGCCAGGAGCTCCGCGAACTGTCTGCCCGCATTTTGCAAGCTCAAGACCAGGAGAGACGACGAATCGCGAGGGAACTCCACGACGGCGCCGGACAACTTCTCGCGGCCCTCGGCATGGAGGCCTCCAATTTAGCCAACGAGAGCGACCGTCTGAGTTCGCGCGCCGCCGCGTCGCTCGGCAACATCAGGTCATTCGTCATACAAATGACCAGAGATATTCGCACGATGTCTCACCTTCTGTATCCGCCCCTGCTGGACGAGATTGGACTGCAGTCCGCAATTACGGACTATGTCAACGGATTCGCCGAACGCAGTGGGATTCAGGTGTCGCTCGACCTGCCGCCCACGATCGAACGCCTGGATCGCGACTATGAGCTGTCATTGTTCCGCATCGTCCAGGAATGCCTTACGAACATTCACCGCCATTCGGGAAGTAAGACCGCCAGCATCCGCCTCGGCCGCGAACAAGGGGCGCTCGTCCTCGAGGTTCGAGACGAAGGTAAAGGAATACCAGCCCAACAATTGTCGGAAATTCAGTCGAGAGGTTCGGGTGTCGGGATCCGCGGCATGAGAGAACGGGCTCTCCAATTCTCTGGGACAATAAGCCTGGAGTCCGATGCTTCGGGAACTCGAATCCACGTGTCCATGCCGACTCCCAAAACTGCGTCGCAGGAAAGAACGGAGCGGCGCGTCTAGATCTCGTGCACTCTCAGAATGCAGATTCCCGGGACGCGTTCACCGGCACGAACCCCTTGGGGGGCGGGGTTTGCGAGCCCCGGTATGCCACGAATCGAGTTTCGCCGGAGCCAGGATCTGAGCTCTGTAGAATAGGTAAGCGCGCTGACTTGAAACTCTAGCGCAAGCTGATTTGCCGCAACCGTCGGAGTGGCCACCGCATCTGCTTGTCGGACGTACCGGTCGGTTGAGACTTGATCAGTGCGCCATTTCGTTCAGCCAAGTTCGGCGGAGGAACTCTGCATGTTGATTCAGGTCGGCTACGAATTGGTCTTTTACTGTCCACAAGAGACGCCGATGATCCTCATGGTCAATGTCCATTACTCCCGGGCTTCGGATATCGTCAGCCCCGATCTTCTGATCACCGATCCGGCAACCCCCATCACGGCGTATCGAGACGGCTTCGGAAACTGGTGCACCCGGATTGTCGCACCCATGGGAAGGATTAGTCTGAAAAGCACTGGGGTGGTTCGAGATTCGGCAAAACCCGATGCCGTGACGCCCGCCGCTCAACAGCACGCTTTACAAGATTTGCCGGAAGATACTCTGGTCTTCCTTTTGGGCAGCCGCTATTGCGAGACTGATCTACTCTCCGATGCGGCGTGGTCGCGATTCGGTCAGACGACGCCGGGATGGTCGCGCGTGCAGGCCATCTGCGATTTTGTCCACAACCATATCGTTTTCGATTATCAGAAAGCGCGTCCCACGCGAACAGCCTGGGAATCCTTCAACGAGGGTGTCGGCGTCTGTCGCGACTACGCCCACCTGGCTATCGCGCTCTGCCGCTGCATGAATATTCCTGCGCGGTACTGCACCGGATACCTTGGCGACATGGGAACGCTCCCTCCTTACGGGGTGATGGATTTTGCGGCTTGGATTGAAGTCTATCTTGGCGGTGCCTGGCACACATTCGATCCACGTAACAACGTGCCCAGGATTGGACGAGTGCTCATAGCGCGAGGCCGCGACGCGACCGATGTTGCCATCACCACCACCTTCGGCCCAAATACTCTGGAGAGCTTTAAAGTCTGGATGGATGAAATCGATCAGAGTGTGCCACCGGTCGGCTAGTCTGCGAATCCGGAGCGACAGGCGCCGCGCCCGTCCTGCGCCGGTTCGGTGGCCGGGCAGAAACGCCCGGCTCTCCTCAAACATCAGACTTCCCGGCACTAGGAATCGATCGGCTCCATGTCAACTGCGACTTTGAGCGTATGCGATCCACCGCCCAGGATTAAGCCCCGCAGAGGACTCACGTCGCCGTAGTCCCGGCCCCAGGCGAGTGTAACGTGGCCGTTCGAGGGGACGATGTTGTTCGTGGGATCCATATCAAGCCAGCCGATTCCCGGACAATATGCCGAAACCCAGGCGTGGGATGCATCGGCGCCCACCAGCCTCGGTTGCCCGGGAGGTGGGTAGGTTCGAAGGTATCCGCTTACATAGCGAGCGGCCAGATTCAGGGAGCGGAGGCAGGCGATTTGCAAGTGTGCGAAATCCTGGCACACCCCCCGCCGTTTCCTCAGGACCTCTTCGGGTGTGGTCCGAACGTTGGTGGATTTCGAATCGAAGCGAAAGTCCTTGTGGATGCGCGCGGTTAGGTCGAGAAGCGCATCCGTCATAGGCCGGCCAGGCGTAAACGACTGCAGCGCATAGCTCGCAAACTCCGGCCGTACACGAATGCGTGGCGACTCAAATCCAAACTGGTAGGCTTCTAGGCCAGCCGCGCTAAGATCGGTGGGAACCGATCTCGCTACTTCTTCCCAAGGCAGCGGCAGTTGAGCCCAAGGCGTTGGTTTCCGCTCCATGACGACTTCGCTGCGCGCCTCTACCATCAATTCCCGGTGCGGTTCCTGGATGGTGAAAAAGCAGAGAAGGTTTCCAAAAAAATCGATGCGCTCGGTCCGCGTTGCTGGACGTGGCTGGATTCGCAGCTCGCTCCAAGACAACTGGTGGTTAGGCAACGCCCGAGGCTTTAGGCACGCCACGTGAGTTCCCACCGAGACGGGATGCTTGTATCTATATGTGGTCCGGTGAACGATTTTATAGATCATGATGCGAAGATTATTGTCCTAAGAAAATCATTGGCCTATGGTGATCGGCAAGGTGCGGGCGTGACTAAAATATCTGCTCGATAAGTTATTCGACCAGGAAGGCAGCAATCCTTCCAACTCCCGGAGGAAGCTCGCCAGCCGGGAGAGCCCGTCAGAAGCATTCGGCGCGGCGGCACCGGGTAATGGATATTTTAACTTTCGTAAATCGAAACTGCGTAACAATGCCAGCGCGGCCCGCATCGCCTGTAAGTCAACCGGGACGTGCCGAGGAAGCTTTTGATACAGATCGGCGAGGTGGCTCAGCTGAAAATCCAAAGAGCGCGGATTGGTCTCATCCGCCATGAGCACATCCATTACAGCTAAGGGCTGCAGCGTTGTGTAGTACCGAGTCCGATAGGTCATGGAGCTATCCGCAACTTCGAGCAGGCATTCCAAAAGTGACCAATCCTGCTCCGCCAGCGGGGTAGTGATTTCGATCAGTTGCCTGGTCAGATAGATCGCGCGCTCAAGACGCCGGCCCGTGGTCATGAACACCCAGCCCAATCCGCGGTTGATGTTCTCCCGCTCCATTCCGGAAAATGCGGAAAGCAGTCCCAAACAATCGGTCAGCATCGCCGGATACTCGAGAAACGGAGTCCCCTGCCCAACCTGAATTGAGCTTCGAAGCTGGCCGATCAGGAAAATCATATCGCCCGACAAGCGCTCACGAATATTACCGCCAATCCGCGATACCTCCGCCAGAGTGCACGCCAAACTGTCGGCCCGCTTGGCATCCGTCAACAGCGAGGTCACTTCCTGTTCAAGTTCAAGAGAGGTAGGCCGCCGGTGTTTAGGCTTGGGCAACTTGCTGTTCCGTGATCCCAGGCACTTGTGCAGGCGGACAAGGCAGCCGAGTTCCGCTTCCTCGGCGCGCCGCACGCGAGGGATCATGGCTCGTAAAATCCGAGCAATGTTTTCGGAGCGTTCGACATATCGGCCCAACCAAAAGGCATTGTCCGCGACTCGGCTAGGCACAACTCGCGAGACACGGTGCAATTCCACCGGCTCATTCCGCGGGCGCAGCAAACTAAAGGTATCGACGGGGCTGTCCCACTGGACCCAAGCGTCCTTGCTATGGCCGCCCCGCTGCATCGAGACAACTGACCCCTCCGCTTCGGCAACGCGTACGAGTCCGCCCGGAAGCGCGATCCACCTTTTGCCGGTATTGAGCACGTAGGTGCGCAGCACGACGCTGCGCGAGTTGAGACATCCCTTGTCCCACACCGGCGCCGTCGACAAAGCAACCTGCTCCTGCGCTACATACTCGCTCGGGCGCGCCCGCAACTGTTCGGCAAACCTGCCCTTCTCGGCATTCAGAAGTTCTGCCCCGAACACCGGTTCCATACCGCGCGAGGGGAATGCCGGTTTCACGACCACCTGGTCGAGATGGTCGAGCACCCAATCGAGTGCATACTTCTGCCCGCACCACCAGGTAGCGACGGACGGGAGTTTGAGCTTCTCGCCCAGCAATTCGTGGGAGAGGCCGGGAAGAAACGGCATGATCGCAGCCGTCTCAATCAGTCCGCTTCCCAGTGCGTTGGCCACCTTCACATTACCCGCGACGATGGAGTCGACCAGACCAGGCACGCCCAGTAGCGAATCGGCCCGCAGTTCAAGTGGATCGCAAAAGCTGTCGTCCACCCGCCGCAAAATTACATCCACCTTTTCCAGTCCGTCGACGGTCTTGAGATACACCCGGCGTTTGCGTACCGTCAGGTCCGCTCCCTGCACCAGTGTGAATCCCAGATAACGCGCGATGTAGGAGTGTTCGAAGTACGTCTCGTTGAGCGGCCCGGGAGTGAGCAATACGATTCGCGGATTGTCGCGCTGGGCAAGGTTGCTGAGCGCTTCGCGTTGCGCGCGGAAAAATGGGGCAAGTCGCAATACATTCGACGTGCGGAAGAGATCAGGTAGAACATCGGAGACGATGGTGCGGTTTTCCAACGCATAGCCGCTGCCCGAAGGCGCTTGCGTGCGATCGGCCAGCACCCACCATTCCCCATCGGGCGAACGGGCAAGATCGACCGCCAGCATATGCAGATAGCTGTGCGCCGCAACCGGCACGCCCACCAGCGGTCGCAGAAATGCTGGGTTGGCATAGAGAAGCGCGGCGGGAAAGTGGCCCTGCGCCACCAGGTTCTGCGCGCCGTAGAGGTCCTCGAGGAGCAGATTGAGCAATTGGGCGCGCTGAATGATGCCAGCTTCAATGAAGCGCCACTCGTCCGCCGGAATCAGCAGCGGAACGATATCGATCTGCCATGCCCGACTCGCCCCCAGTGGATCGCCGTAAACGTTGTACGTGATCCCGTTTTCGCGAATGCAGCGCTCGGCACGAGCCCAGCGTCGTCCCAATTCCTCCGCGCCGATCGCCTGCAGCGACTCCACCAGATGCGCCCAGTGCGGCCGCGGAGAGACGCCATCGGCCGACCATTCGTTGTAGGCATCTCCGTACCCGAGCGGAGGTTGATATAAATCTACCGTCATCGGACCTGCCCCGGCTTCTCGATATTGGTCTCTTGCCCAGGCCGCGCCAAACGCAGGTCCAGAGTCAAAGGAAAGATCGGGTTGGTTTCTTCGTCCGGCGCCGCCATCAGACCGGGTGCAGGGTCGGATTCTAGGAAGCGCTGCCGGCGGCGGTCTCCGGCCTCCGTCGCGTTCACCGGGCGGGCTGTGTAGGCGCGCCCGTCGGGCGATCCCACATGGTAGGCGCACCGCCCAATCGAACGATTTTTCAAGCGATCAATAATGTCGAAGATCAGGGGCGCGTGCACAGGAATCGTTGGATGTAACTCCGCCGACAACTGCCGCGCGCGATACCGCACTCCCGCGACACTCTCTCCCCGCTCCCCGGTCGGATAGAGCGGCACGCTGCGACCGTTGCATGCGACCACGTAGCGGGATTCCGTAGTCAACCCAGATACCTTTACCTGAATCCGCTCGAACGAGGAGTCCACAGCGCGAACCGTCCGGCCGGAAGTGGTCTCTTCCGCGAGTACGTTCCAAGGCTCGAGCGCCTCACGCAACTCGAGTTCAACCCCCTCTACAGCGATGGACCCGATTTTCGGAAAACGAAACTCCAGTTGCGCAGCAAACCACTCTTCCTCGAAATTGTAGCCAGACTCGCGCAAGCAGCCGATCACTCCCGAAAAGTCGCGCCTGACAAAATACGGCAGCATAAAACGATCATGAAGCGCCGTGCCCCACCGGATGAGGCCGCCTTCGAATGGACGTTTCCAAAACATGCACACCAGCGCGCGGATTAACAGCATCTCAATAAGACCCATTCTGACATGAGGAGCCATCTCGAATGCTCGCAATTCGAGTAAGCCCAGACGAAGCCCCCGGCCCTCCGGTGGATAGAGCTTGTCGATGCAGAATTCAGCGCGATGCGAATTCCCAGTGACGTCGACCAGCAGGTTGCGGAACAATCCATCGAGTGTGGTTGGCGGGCAGTCGCGCGCAGGTAGATTACTAAAAGCTAGCTCCAGTTCGTACAAGGCATCCATACGCGCTTCGTCGATCCGCGGAGACTGGCTCGTCGGGCCGATATACATGCCGGAAAACAGATACGAGAGCGACGGATGGTTCTGCCAGAATGCCAGCATGCTTCGCAGCAGATCCGGGCGGCGCAGGAAAGGACTGTCCAAGATGGTCGCTCCGCCAATCACGATATGGCTACCCCCGCCGGTAGCAATGTGACTGCCGTCATAGGCGAATTTTTCAGCGGTCAACCGGTTATGGTGTGCCTCCTCGAAGAGTACTGCGTTGATCTGTTCGAGTTCGTCCCAATTGCTCGCGGGCGGCAGGTTTACTTCCAGAACGCCGGGATCGGGAGTAACGCTGAAGGATCTCAACCGCGGGTCGGAAGGCGGAGGGTAGCCCTCGATCCACACCGGCTGGTGCAGATACTGGCAAGTATCCTCGACGGCGGCGATTAGGTCGAGATAGTCCGGGAGCTGCGATGCATAAGGCAGAAACACGTGCAGGCGGCCTTCTCGAGCCTGCACGCACAGAGCTGGCCGGATCAGCTCCAGCGCAGTTTCGGCCGTGCTCGAGACGGCGGGTAACCGATCGGCCACGGGATTTCTTTGGAAGAGGTCCATGCGCCGGTGTGGGCGCACTGGCAGCTTGATCGGGGCTCCGAATTGCGTAGCCTCGCGCTCGTATTGGACTTCATCGGGTGCAACCCACGGCATCGACTCGGTCGGTATGCGGTAGCCGATGGGAGATTCGCCTGGCGACAGTAGCAGCCGTTCCGGGCGAGGGAACCACAACTGGCTCGACCAGCACAACCGGCCCTCTGGCTGACGGCGGCGAATGGGCAAGATGTAACCGGCCGGCTCCGTGTTTGTCTGGTGACGGGCCTCGGGCCTGTCCGCGGATTCAGCTTCGTTGTGAGCCGGCAGCACATTTTCAATACTCACCTCAAGGCGGCGCGAAAGCGCTGCTATGAACTTGAGAGCATCGGCCGCACCGAAACCGTATTTCTGATTCTCGAGAGCGATGAGATCGATATTCTCCCACACCGGGACACCGTCGACGCGCCAGTAGCAGCTCAGGGCCCAACGCGGCAGTGGCTCGCCCGGATACCATTTGCCTTGTCCGTAGTGAAGCTGTCCGCCGGGCGCCACTTTCGCGCGGAGGCATCGGATAAGCGCTAAACCGCGGGTTCGCTTCAATGCTCCCATGGCGTCGATGCTCCATTGCGGGCTCTCGGGCTCGTCGATCCCGACGAACGTCGGCTCGCCCCCCATCGTCAGGCGAACATCCTGCGCTTCCAGATCCGCATCGACGCGATGTGCCACCTCTTCGACCCTCAGCCAAGCCCCTTCGGTGAAGGGCTTGGACGGCCGTGGGGGATCATTCAATCGTTGAACAGACATGGAGTAGCTGAAGTCCACGTTGGCCCGCTCGACCGTGCCCTCGATGGGCGCCGCTGTCAAAGGGTTTGGGGTGCAGACCAGCGGGATGTGACCTTCGCCCGCGAAAAGGCCCGAGGTTGGATCCATCCCAATCCAGCCCGCACCCGGCAAAAATGCTTCTGCCCATGCATGGAAATCCGCAGAGTCAGCTAGCGGACCGCTCGGACCTTCCGATGGACTTTCGTCGGTCGCCAACTGAATCAGATAACCGGAGACGAACCTTGCCGCAATTCCACAACGTCGCAGAACCTGCACCAGCAGCCATGCCGAGTCACGGCAGGACCCCGTACACTTTTCCAGGGTCTGCTCGCATGGCTGGACGCCTGGATCCAGCCGCGTCACATAGTCAATCTCGTTTCGTACCCTCCGATTCAAGTCAACCAGAAAGCTGATCGTTCCTCGCTTCTCGCGGGAAAGCTTCCCAAGAAAAGATTGCAGCCGAGGTCCATCCGGATCGACCGCAAGATAGGGTCCGAGATCCTTAGCCAGCTCCGGATCGTATTCAAAAGGGTAGTCTTCTACTCCTGGTTCCAGAAAGAAATCGAACGGGTTGGAGGGGGATAGCTCGGCCACGAGGTCGACCTCGACCACAACCTTGTTGGTCTTGTCCGTAAAAAGAAGGCGCGCGACATGATTGTTGTAAAGGTCGAGCTGCCAGTTAAGAAGGTGCTCGGAGGGAGTGACGCTAAGCGAGTAGCTGAGAATCGGCGTTCGACAATGCGGGGCGGGACGCAACCGTATAATCTGTGGACCGACTGAGACCGCGTTTTCGTAACGGTACTGTGTCCTGTGATTGAGAGCAACCTGTATGCTCATCCACCCTCGTGGCGATCCACGCCTTGAATTTTCGACTGGTTCTCGATTCGCCAGAAGTCCCTAAAGGCGCCCAGGCTCTCGCGCAACCTGCTGCTGTAAAGTTACCTCAATGCTCGCGCCAGGTGGTGTGCAATTTTCCGATCGCTGAAATATGTTCCGGGGTTTTTCGCCGCCCAGCGAGAACCATCGCTCTCGTCGGTTGTGGCCGATTGGTGGCTAGCGACCAATCGGGATTAACCACGACAAGCACGTTGCCCAATTACGAATCCTCCTTGAGGTTCCTAATTAGTCCCTGATGAGTGATAGGCGGGCAATCCTACAGCGAAGTCTTCGTCAGCCACGTCCCTCGATTGACAACGGTTGAACAGGCAGTTCCCCACATCTATCGTTTATCCTTAACTAAGCTCATGGCCGAACCCCAATGAAGATCCACTTTGACCCTCTATCCTCGATGTACCCGATCACCGAAGTCGTTTCCTGGCTCTCAGACGAACCAGGAAACAACGTGGATCCTCCATGGTAATGCCTGGCTTGAAGACTGGCCATGATGCCGCTCGCCGCCGATTCTGGCTGGCGATGCTGGGGTTTGCCTTGGCGCTTGCGCTGCTGCCGTTTTCCTACAAAGTCGAACGGCGCCTGGAGACAGTGGTTCACATCAAGGGCGGAGAATCAGAAAAAGTTGACCAGGAACTGGGGCAGCGTTTCCAGTCTGCCTACGCCCGCCGCCTGGTTCTGGTGATCAGCGGTATTCCCGATCCGGATTCCGCCGAAGGCGCCGATGCATTGGGCTTCTTAACCAGTTCCTTGCGTAGTGTGCCAGGTGTGTCGGGTGCGGTCTCGAGTCTGGATTGGCCAGACCCTCTGTTCACTGGGGACAATGGCGGGGCCTTGATCATCGTGGGCTTGGACCCGCACGATGAAACGGTCGAGGCTTTGGTCCCCAAACTGAGGGCAAGAGCGGACTGGATGCAAGGTCATCTCAGGTCGCAATACCCCAAGATCAAACTGGAGATTACGGGAGAAACGCCACTGAACTTCGATCTTCGCAAGGTCAGTGCTGATGAAGTCGATCATGCCGAAGAACGAGCGATGCCGGTAACTCTGTTTCTGCTGGTGCTGGCTTTCGGCAGTCTTGTGGCCGCGCTATTGCCGCTGGGAGTTGGAGTCCTCTCCATCTCGATGGCGATGGGTGCGGCTGCTCTCCTCGCGCATTATCTGCAGCTCTCGATTTTGGTGCAGAATCTGGCGACGATGCTTGGCCTTGGCTTGGGCATCGACTATGCATTGCTGATGGTGAGCCGGTTTCGCGAAGCCTTGGCCGAGGGATATGATCCCGGCCAGGCTGCCGATATTGCAGCCGGGCAAGCGGGGCGGACGCTGATCATCTCGGCTACGACAGTTGCCATCGGATTTTCAGCGCTGCTGACTGTGCCTATCAGCGACCTGCGCTCGATAGGGATAGCTGGCCTGCTGGTAACCGTTTTGAGTGTCATGCTGTGTACATTCATTCTGCCTTGGGTGCTTGGTCTGTTAGGGCATCGCATCAATGCCGCCAGAGTGCATCTTCCAGGCAAACGATTCAAAAAGCAGGACGACCAATGCGCGGCGAGTGAGCGGTGGGTGCGGTGGGGCAGCATCATAACCCAACGGCCCTGGACGGCGCTGCTGGTCGCCGGGATTCCGCTACTGATGCTTGCATTCCAGGCACGGAAAATCTCTCCCGGGATTCCTGACCATAACTCGCTCCCGGAGGCGGCCGAGTCGGTGCAGGCACTGCACACGCTGCAAGCCATGGGGCGGTCGGGAATTGTGCAGTCGCTGCGAGTGATCCTGGAGTTGCCGCCGGAATCTCCGCCGCTCTCGCCGGCTGGCTGGGTTGCAGTCAGTCGTTTGACGAAGCACTTCCAGAGCGATCCCAGAGCCGAAGAGGTCTTATCTCTTCCGACGCTCGCGGGAATGTCCGACAGTGCGGATGCGGTCGGCGATGTACCCGAGTCAATGCGGCAGAGTTTTCTTCGCAGCGATGGTCACGCTACTTTGATTGAATTGCTGCCCACCGCCACGCTTTCGCCCAACGAACAGATACGATGGGTACGAGAGGTGCGCTCCAGCGATGTCGCGGCGATCACCGGCGTGCCCGGCGCAGTGCTGCGGGTGGGCGGCCTTCCGGCAATCGACGCAGATTATGACTCGGTAGTGAAAGAGCGGTTGCCGAGGGTGATCCTGTTCGTGATATTGGGGAGCTTGCTGGCGCTCCTGATCGGGTTACGTTCTCTGTTTGCGGCTATCAAAGCAATTCTGCTGAATCTGCTCTCGGTTGGCGCTTCCTTCGGTGCGTTAGTTGTGGTTTTTCAGGAAGGGCACGGCGGCAAACTCTTTGGACTCCACGGAGCGACCGGCACCGTATACCCGATCGTGCCGATTCTCTCGTTTGCCATCGTCTTCGGATTGAGCATGGACTATGAGGTTTTCCTGGTCGCCCGAGTGCTCGAAGAACGGCGGCGCGGTCTATCGGAGAGATCGGCGGTGGTCGAGGGCCTGGCGCGGACGGCGGGGCTGATCACGAGCGCGGCGGCAATTATGATTGCCGTCTTCACCGCATTCACCGTGGGAAGCTTTCTGGTCGTCCAAATGCTGGGCTTTACGCTCGCCGTGGCGGTGTTCCTGGATGCTACCGTCGTGCGGATGGTGGTCGGGCCAGCACTCTTGCAACTTGCTGGCGACTGGAATTGGTGGCCTTTTGGCTTATATGGGGCCTCGGCCAGGCCTGAAAAAGAGCTTGTCCCATGAGGCCAACACCGTGGATGCTCCAGTGGCCGCACCGGGCCTTGCAACCGCCTGATTAAGGCGACGCGATTTATTTCACGTCCTCTCCTTGAGCGCTGGACTGGGCGAGATCAAAGTCCTTGCGTCCCAGATTTGCCTTTCCCGAGCCCCGTTCGATTACCATAATCGAGGAGCCAGGCTTGCCCTGCTGCTTCGCCTCCACTTGCGACGCGGACCAATCGCCGCCGATCTGGCGCAGTCCGTAGTAAATGAATTCCTTCTGCGGTCCCGTCCCGCGAGGCGTCTTCACCACATGCACCGGGAACAAAATGCCGCGGTCAATCCACGATGTCACCGAATCATAGTAAGTCCGGTCTTCCGCGCCGGACATACTCTTCAGTACAAAGCAATCCCGTACACCGTATTTCTCAGGTGCTAGAAGTTCCTGATGCTTCCAGAAGAACGGGCTCTCTACCATGTCTTCATAGGAGAAGTCGGTTCCCACGAGTGGGTCGTTCCAACGTTCGAAGGGCAACACGCTAGCGGCCTTCTCGCCGGGAAGTCGCGCCTCGATGGTCACGTGCCCACTCACGCTCATATGCAGAAGAACGCTCGTCTTGTCTGAGCCCGGCCCTGAAATTTCGCATAGCACACGCAAACCATCGGGAAACCAGCGAGCCTTGGCGGCGAACTTGTAGTTCGTGCGCTTGCCATTGCCTTCCACCCGTGTGAGTCGCCCGGTCACGCGGTAATCCAATTTCTCAATACGTTCGCGCGAGCCAGTTAGCACCGTCTCCAGGTCAGGATTCGCCGCGAAGACCCGCGCCGGATGCGCCAGCGACAACAGCACGAGCAAAGCGATGGACGCTGGAATCATCCCAAAGGCGCAATTCGCCCATTTGGCCACTGGATACCGGCCAAACTTGCGGCGGCGAGACAGCATTACGACGCGGCGCAGAAAGGTCATAGCTATATATACAGCCAAAGTTCGTATAACGTCCATCCAGGGCGCGCTGGCGCCAAATCGCCGAGACACTCGTCGGGGAGCGGTCCATATCGAATCCGTCGTTCGTGGGGCATTTCACCGACGATACTGCGGCAGAAGAGCCCATTCCCCTACGTCTGCAACCGGACCACGCAGAAGACGCTCGCGAACGAAAGAACTAGGAGAACTTATGTGGGGACCAGCAAGGTAAAGCCTGCGGCCATGATGAGGGCCACAGCCCAGATCAGATCCAAATTCACCCATGCCTTTCGTAGAACCTCGAGACCAACCTTCTCGTAGACCACCAACGCCATCAGTCCGGTGACCAGCAGATATCCGAGCGTATGTGCGAGCAACGCGGTGCATGCCGCCCATGGCCCCGCAAAAGCCGCCCCGTGGTGATGGGGCGCAGGAGCAGCCATGTCAGCGGCAGAATGTGGTGCAGACATTTTCAGCAAAATCGGCAACAGCATGAAGCCCGCTCCGTGAGCGGAGGCCATCAGGAAGGACCAGATGCAGAGATCGCGAAACCCGATTTGCATTCCGCCCCAGCGGGGATGGCTCCTGCGAATCAAGCGTTGAAGTCCAAGAACGAGAAGAATACAAGCGGCGATGATTTTGACGTATTGCAAGGGCAACACCGCGCCTGCAACCACGGCGCCGGCCAGGACCACGCCGATCGCTATGAAATGGCCCGCGGCAATCGGCAACAGCGCTTGCCATACCGCGACCGCGCTCTTCTTCTGCATTCCAAGAGCCACCGCAAAGAGCCAGCCCATCCCCGGATTGATGCCATGGTAAGCCCCGAGAAGAAACATTGCGGCCCATGGCCAAGCCGGAAGGTGGCTCATGAGTAGCAGTAAGAATCGGATGAAGCGTCGCCACCCTCCAGACGGACTTGATGGCCGCGGAGATCGCCGAATTCAAGAAAGAATTTAGGGTCAATCTCCATTCCGCCCTCCGGTTTGGCGTCGAGCTTTACCATCCAGCTTCGAATTCCATCAGGATAGAATTGCGCGTCCCATGGAGCATAGAGCGAGTTCGTGAAATAGACTCGGCGTCCATCGCGGCTCACCTCCACCATTTGCGGGCCCCCATTCAAAGGTGCGCCGGGATTCTTCGCATGTGCAGCGCGCCGCACGATACCACCCAGATGCACGGAACCTGTCCGCTTGGGATGAAAAGGGTCGGACACGTCGTATTGCAGAAACTCGCCGGTTCCCCAGCACGAAATATAAAGGAAGCGATCGTCGAGCGACAGATTGATGTCGGTGATGAGTGGCGGCACGGCTTTGAATCCCTTGAGCAAAGGCGGCAGCTTTTCGGGATCGGCCGGCTCGGCAGGAATCTCGATCACTTTCTTCACCCCCCATTTTCCGTTGTCCCGATGCCACACCCAAATGGAAGCGGACAAGTCTTTGAGTGAGACGACCACGCCAAGAAATCCGTACGCGCGACTTGGGTCGTGTGCTGGACGCAGCTCCAGTGCCATTTGTTGTTCAGCACCCAGATCCAGCGCCTGGACGTGACGGCGCTTTCGCAGATCCCACACATGCAGCGAGTGGCCGTAACCGCCCTTCAAAAGAATTTCCGGATTCACGCCTGTTTCCACCATATTCGGCGTTCCCCATTCGCTGGTGATCAGGGTGTCCAATCCCAGATGCCACCAGAAGTCATACGCGAAATATTGCGGGCCGCGCTCGATTTCCCATTTGCCCAGAATCTCGAAGCTCTCCGGATCCATCACGAAGATGCCGCCCGGGCCATCTCCTGTGGTGGAACCAAGCGCGCTGCAGTAAATTCCCTCGGGACCGCAGTGGACAGTGTGTGGCCGGCTGTATCCCGTCCGTTCAGCGAGGATGTTGGGCTCGATCACCTTGATGATTTTGGGCTTTCGGGGGTCGGGCTTCGTATCGACGATATGAATTCGTGAGGACTTGATGCCCGGAACTACCAGGTAGCGCCGTTCCGAATGCGGATGCGGCATGTAGGGACACAGGCAAGCGCTGCAAGCGTTCCAACCGAAGTGGTGTAATTCATCGCCCGGGTTGGGCATGTCCACGCGGCCCACCATTCCGCCATAGCTCTTGGATGCCGGATCCACATCCACGACACCGAGCGCGTCGGGACGTCCATTGCTCTCCGCGTTGAGCAACGACACAAATGCCACCTTTTCCGGCGGTGCTAGCATCGCCATTTTCGGTGAAGGGTAAAAAGTAGGGTCAGGTCGCCAGAGTTCCACGTGAGTTCTCCTTTTCTGAAAGGAATTCTTGTTTTGAATCCGTCGTTGACTATTGCCTCCGCTCCGCGTAACTGAGCTCGCGTGTCCAATCGTTGGATTCCTTGCCATCGATTTCGACGTACATTTTCGCGAGCGCATTCACGGGCCCATCATTTTGCGGGGGCTGCATGATGAGGTCCCTGCCCGTGGACCACGTCACTCGCCTCTCATCGAGGTTCCCGAAATAATAATCCACCTTGCTTGGATCGAGCCCTTTGTAACCGGTTGCCGTCGTTAGCTCCACCAGTTTTCTATTCTTGTCCGTTACCGGGAACTCCTTGCCGTAAATATTCGCCAGAGAAACATCAAGCGGAAGCCAGCCATAGTTTGGCGCGAAGAAATAGATCCAGCAGTGGTAGCTCCCGTCGATTTGCACTCCATTCAGCGTGGGTTTTAAAAGCGAACCGTAGACCATCCGCGTGGGAATCCCGGCTGCCATGGCGAGCGACGCAAACAGCGAATGAAAGTCCGTACAATTACCGGTTTTCGTTCTCAAGCAATACTCCGTGCTACCGACTGGAGAAGCCTTTAAATGATCCGGGTCCTTGACCCAGTAATCCACGTTTTCCAGCGTCCAGTCGTAGATCTTTCGCGCCGCGAGGATCGGATTTCTCTCGCCCCCGACGATGGACGCGGACAGCGACTTGATTGAGTCGTTGACGATTACGTGAGTGGAAGGTTGCAAGTAGGCGAACAGCGCCGCACGTTCCTGATCGGTGAGCGGCCTCGTCTTTGCTGGGTCCATGAGGTTGCGGATCTCCGTGCGCGTCAGCCCAAACTCTTCCCGGATCGTGATCGGGCCTTCGGCAGGCGCGTTGACCTCCGCATACCCGACGCGGTTCCCCCAATCATCCCGGAAATACTGGACTGGAAAAGCGGCGGTAACTCGAAATTCACGAATTTCAGACGCAGCGTCTTCCTGAGGAACTGCAAACCACATGCGTATCGTCTTGGCCCCTTTTGGCGGTTGCACCTTGAATTCATTCTTGATCTGGAACGACGCCTGTTTTGGTTGGGCCTTCTCCGATACATCTCCCCTGAATGTACGGACCGAGACTCCGATTGCCACGCCGGCTACCAGGAAGGTCAAGAAGATGCGCTTGCCGCTAAAATGCTGAAAGTTCATACATTCATCCTCGCTGCAGAGAGGCTCACCAATGGAGTAATGGTCAAAAGGGGGTTAGTGCAACGACCGACGGCTTGGGAACCTGCCGTCAAGTGAAGCCGCTTTTGCTTAGGATGAGCATGCGCGCAGTGCGGTGAGAGGTGAGAGAGGAGTATATAGGCCACGGCGGCGGCCCCGTCAAGCCGAATACTGAAGGCACAACAATTTGACGACCGTGACACTGACTACAACGCTTGCCTGACTATTGAATTACTAAACACCCACCACGTCGTTCGCGTCCTGCCGCAGCGTCCACCACGTCGGTTTGGCCGCCACCTGGGCAGCGACTGCGTTGACAAATGACGGCGGCAACGCCTTCAGCAGCGGCGTTGACAAGTTTCAAAATTGCGGTTTAGCGGGATAGAATCGATTAAGCATCCGTCTGACTCTCAGTAACTCCGCAGGCCTGATTGCTAGGCCTGGTATTCAGGAAGCCATCGCCTCATCCGGCAGGATCGTTGATAGCGGCACTAGCGTTACGGGCAGGTCTATCGACCTAACAATCCCGCTTGACTTAAGCCCCGCATGCTCGCAATGTTAAGACACACATCCATGGAAACGGTCCCGGGAGATCTTTATGTTCAGAAACACGGCGGCAACTAGAATCGGCAAGAACCTCGGAAAGATGGCGGTATGCTCCCTGCTGGCAGCGGCGTTGTTGGTGCCGTCCGCATCCGCCGAATCGAAGGCACGCATCGTCCGCCTGAGCGACGTCGAAGGCACCGTCCAACTCGACCGCAACGCCGGCGACGGATTCGATAAGGCCTTTCTCAACCTTCCCGTGATCGAAGGCTCTAGATTGAAGACGGGCAAGGACGGCCGCGCTGAGGTCGAATTCGAAGATGGGAGCGCCCTGCGCCTCGGCCCCAACGCCGAAGTCGACTTCACTCGCCTCGCGCTAGGGGATGACGGCCAGAAGCTCAGCACCATCCAGCTTGTCTCCGGCACTGTCTACGCGGATGTTCATCCCAAGAAAACCTATGGCAAGGACAAAACAGGCGATCAGTTCCAGCTGAATTTTGCCGACGAATCCGTCAGCGTCCCGGACTCCGCGCATTTTCGCGTCGAACTCGACGGCGCGAGCCACGCCACCGTGGCCGTTTTCAGGGGCAAACTGAGCGCCACCGGCCCCTCCGGACAATTCGAAGTAGCTGAGAAGCACAGCGCAACCATCAAATTCGCGGCTGATCCTACGGGCGCTGAAACTGCTAGCACTGAAACTGCAAAGAACGATTCCGCCAAGGCGAACCAAGACACCTTCGTGATCGCCAAGAATTACGACGACGATCCTTCCGATGGCTACGATCGCCGGCAGACCGAGTATCGCGACCGTTACGCTTCCGCTGCCGGCGGCCCGAGCGTCGCATCGCCCTACGCGTATGGTATGAACGATCTGAATTATTACGGCAACTTCATGACGGTCCCCGGCTACGGCAGCGTCTGGCAGCCCTACTTCATCGGCGCCAATTGGAGCCCGTTCCAGGCCGGAGGCTGGGCCTTCTATCCCGGCGCCGGCTACCTGTGGGTGTCGGGTTATCCCTGGGGATGGATGCCCTACAACTACGGCGCATGGGCCTTAGCTCCCGGCTACGGATGGGTTTGGCAGCCCGGTGGTTGGAATTCATGGAATGCGCGACCGGTGTTGGCCAATGCTCCCGCCAACGTGAAAGTGCCGGCCGCTCCCCTGACCGGACACCAGACAGTAATGGTGGGTCTCGGTCTCACTGCCTATCCGCCCGCTTTCGCGACCGAAGCAGCGCACCGCCTAACGATCAATCCCGATTCCGCAGGCTTCGGAGTGCCCCGCGGGTCGGTCAATCACCTCGATCGCGTTGCGAAAACCATGCAGCGCACGTCGCGTCCGGCAGTGGTATCGACGGTTGCTCCGGAAGCGCCGTTTCCCGCGCAGGCTCCGTTTGGCAGAGAGATGTCTCCGGCCGGAGTCGCTCCCGTCGGAGGTTCGCGCCGAGTCCCCGGACACCCCTAGCGCGCGAAAGAGGATCAGCACTTCGGCAGATCGCGCTTGAGCAGATCTGAGGCGTCCGATCGTTGGCCACCGCTCTCAGCGAATCCGGGGCAGGCGATGGTTGGCGCCGAGTTTACCAGCCCTTTAGCTTCTGGTTGCGCAGCCGTTCACCGCTTCGATCCCAGACACTTTGACAACCGGCTTGAGCCGATCGGGCTGACGCCCGCCCAACCCCCAACGACGCATCCTAAAAATGTTAGCCTCTTCTCCAGGACGCCCTTTTGCTCGCAGATCTCCCAACCCGTATCAGGCACTACGCCAGCCAAGCCGGATTCGACCTCTGCGGCATCGCCCCTATCCGCGACTTCGCGGAACTCCAGGTCTTCCCCGACTGGATCGCCGACCACAAGCACGGCGAGATGAAATACATGGAAGCCCGCAACGACGCCGGAGAACTAAAGCGCTCCGCACTCGCCCGAGTAGCTCCCTGGGCGCGCAGCGTAGTCGTCTGCGCCATCAACTACAACACCGCCCACCCCTACTCAACCGATGCGCAGCAGAACTCCCAAAAAGAACACGCCAGCCAGGGCTGGATCTCGCGCTACGCCTGGTCCCGGGAGGATTACCACGACTCCGTCCTCCGCCGCCTGAAGCAGGTAGAAAACGACTTGCGCGAGCACTGCGCTTCTTCCGAAACCGAACCCTTAGAACTCCGCTCCTACGTGGACACCGGCCCCCTCATCGAACGCGTCTACGCCAAATATGCGGGTATAGGCTGGATCGGAAAAAATACCTGCATCATCAATCAGAAATTAGGATCATGGCTGTTTCTCGGCGTGATCCTGACCACGCTCGATCTAACGAACACTCCATTCCCCGACCTGCCCGCCCCCGATCGTTGCGGAACCTGCGCCCGCTGCATCGTTGCCTGTCCCACCCAGGCCATCACCGCACCCGGAGAACTCGACGCCCGCCTCTGCATCTCCTATCTCACCATCGAGAAAAGAGGCGATATCCCCGACGAGCTCCGCCCCGGCCTCGGACGGCACGTCTTCGGCTGCGACATCTGCCAGGACGTTTGCCCCTGGAACCGCAAAGCCCCCGTTACCTCCGCACCCGAGTTCCAACCGCGCGAGCGTTTGGTGAATCCTGACCTCGACTGGGTGGCCGCGATGCAGCCCGAAGAATTTCGCGAAGCATTTCGCGGATCGCCCGTCCGTCGCGCCAAACTCTCCGGCCTGCGCAGGAATGCGGTGATAGCCATGGGCAACAGCGGCAATAAGAAATTCGAACCAACGCTAAGAAGACTCTGCCACGATGATGACCCGGTGGTGGCCGAACAGGCACTCTGGGCCCTAACCGCCCTCGAACAGGCCAGCAGCCTACCGTAGAGACGCGGCTTGCCGCGCCTCTCGCAACGCGCGACGAACCCATCCATTTACAATCGTTGCTTCATGTCGGAGGACCAATGTTCCAGAAAGATCTCCTGCACAACAAGCGCGTCCTCATCACCGGAGGCGGAACCGGCCTCGGCAAAGCCGCCGCCCAGCGCTTCCTGGAACTTGGCGCCGAAGTCTACATCTGCGGCCGCCGCCAGGATGTTCTGGCCGCAACCGAGCACGAACTACGTGAGCGCACCGGCGGAAAAATCCATTCCCGTCCCTGCGACGTTCGCGACCCCGCAGCCGTGGAAGAATTCATCGGCATCATCTGGAACGATGGTCCGCTCGACATCCTCATGAACAACGCCGCCGGGAACTTCCTCTCCCGCACCGAAGAACTCTCCCTGGGGGCCTTTCAATCCGTAATCGGCATCGTCCTCATGGGCACCCTGCACATGACGATGGCCTGTGGACGCCGCTGGCTCGCTGCCGGCCGCCCAGGCGTGGTACTCAACGTCTCCGCCACCTATACGCAAACCGGCTGCGCTTACGTGGTCCCTTCGGCAGTAGCGAAAGCCGGCATGCAGGCGCTCACTCGCAGCCTCGCGGTCGAGTGGGGCAACCGCGGCATCAGGATGAACGCCATCGCCCCCGGCCCCATCCCCACCGAGGGCGCCTTTTCCCGGCTCCTGCCGCGTCCCGACCTGGCCGAAGCCGCAATCAAGCGCATTCCACTAGGCCGCTTCGGCACTACCGAAGAGTTTGCCAACCTGGCCGCATTCCTCGTCAGCGACGGCGCCGGCTACATCAACGGAGAAGTAGTAATCATGGATGGCGGAGAATGGCTCCAGGGAGCCGGCGAATTCACCGCCCTGGGCCGCGAACTAACCGAGAAGGAATGGGAGTCCATGAAAC
This sequence comes from uncultured Acidobacteriaceae bacterium, assembly GCA_963696275.1. Lineage (GTDB taxonomy): Bacteria > Acidobacteriota > Terriglobia > Terriglobales > Acidobacteriaceae > Acidiflorens. Next base: position 164,717 of record CAVOJQ010000008.1, read on the forward strand.
CCCAAAAAACCAAGCCCAAGGGATAGAAGAGTAAGCACGTCGGTTCCGTGCCAGCCTCATCCGCACAAGCCTTGGCTGTGGATCGCTAGTTCGTGGCTTTCACGCCACCGTATTTTTCCAGCCACTTCAGCTCTTCGCGTACTTTGATCTTCCCGTGCCACGGATTTTTATCGAGTTCGTGCCCTTCACCCGGAAAAATCAGCAGTTCACTAGGAATATTCAATTCATGCAAGGCGCGATCGAGCAGGTAATCTTCGAGCACCGCGACGCGGATATCGTCCTCGCCCGCCACCATATGCGTCGGCGTGCGGACTTTATTCATCTGGTAAATTGCGCCTTCGCTGCGATAACGGTCTGGGGTTTCCCAGGGCAAACCACCCAGGAAATAGGCGTCGTCGAACGTGGTGTCATCGTTGCCCCAGTTGCTCACGTGCTCCACCGCGCCCGCGCCGGTTACGGCCGCTTTAAAGCGCGTGGTCTGAGTAATCAGCCAGTTCGTCATGTAGCCGCCATAGCTGTAACCACCGACCGCCAATTTGTTCGGATCGGCAATTCCGTCTTCAACCAGCGCGTCGACCCCAGTCAGAATATCTTTTCCCGGACGGGAAACAATTTCAGGAATGATCTCCAGCGCAAACTTGTCGCCGTAGCCGGTCGATCCGCGATAATTTGGCTCAAAGACCAGCCAGCCCGCGTTCGCCGCGAGCCGATCCCATTGGTACCAGTCGGCCTCGAAGTGGTTCCCGTCGGCATCCTGCGGGCCGCCGTGAATCAGCACAAACACCGGCAGGTTTTTTGCCTCAAACTTTCCTGGCGGATACATCAGCATCCCTTCCACCTGCGTTCCGTCGTCGGAGGTCCAGCGATACGGCTTAGCCAGAGGCAGATCTCGTTCAGTGAACAGCTTGTTGAACGAGGTGATGGGCCGCGCCTGCGCCAGTTTGTCGAGGCCGTCGGCAACATAAATCTCCGTGGGACGCACAGTGGCAGAGTACGCAAACGCGATCAGAGAATTCTGCAGTGCGGCCGCAGGATGCTCGTACGTGCCTGCCCATCCCTTATACTTCACGATCGCGGCTGCTGGACTCGCCTGCGATACCAACTGCACTTCAGTCCCAACGCGACAGGCACAGAGCACCGAACCATCGGGCAACGGCACGTAGCGTACTACTTCTCCTGGAAAATCGGCGAACCAGCGCTGAACCCTCGGTTTTTCGGGCATCCTGCCCGCCGTGCCGCCCCCGGTGTCAGCGGTATCGACCCAGTAGAGGCGAGGCTGCGGATCTTCATACTTTCGCTCCGGCGATCCCAGGTTTACCTGAAAAAAAAGATGGAGATTGTCCGGCGCCCACTCCAAATTTAGCTCCACCGCTTCATTTTGCGTCAGCCGTATCGGCACAACCCCCGCTTGATTCGTGGCGCTATCGTTCTTCAAGTTCAGCAGGAACAGTTCGATGTCTTCGACTTTCTCCTGCCGCTCAGAAACCGACGAAGTAAGGAATGCTAGCCTCTTCCCGTCACGCGCGATGCTGAGTTGGTCGACCCGCAGAGCAGTGTGCGCAATCGCTGCCGCTCCAGCAGTGGCATGCGAATCTCTCTGCTCATCGGTCAGCTCTCTGGAACCAAAGCTGACGCGGCGAGCGAAAGCGTCCGCCAGAGTAATCCGAAAAATCGTGTCGCCGCGTTCATCGCCGCGATAACGGATCACGTCCTTCCACTCTTTCTTGTGATCGTCGGTCTGCAGTTTGGTCCACGGCTCACGGGTCGCGAAAATAATCGCCTTCGCGTCGCCGGTCCAGGCGAAGGCATGGACCTCGTCTTCTCCCGAGGTAACGGCAAAGGCCTCGCCACCATCAGCCGAAATTAGAAACAGTTGAGCGGCATCCTTGTCTTTGTCTTTATCTTTATCTGCCTTCCCGCCGCCAGAGTTCCCTCTCTTCTTGCTGTCTTCGTCGTCGTTATCTTTTCCATCGCCATTAGAGGCCTTGCGGTCCGACAAAAAAGCTATCCATCGCCCGTCAGGCGACCATTGCGGCGAGTAATCATGGCCAGACTCTGTTAATTGAATCAGGCTGCCCGATGCGACCCGATAAAGCCACAGCTCCTTGCGGAAGATCTGCCGCTCCCAGTCCGCCTTCTCAGTTCCTATGACTACGGACTTACCATCGGGCGAAACCTTCACGGCAGTGAAGCCGACCGAGTTGAAAAATTCATCGAAACTGATATTGGGTTTCGCCGTCTGAGCATCGGCGAAGATGGAAATACAAAAGAAAGACGTGAGCAGAGCCAGGAGCATTGATCGGGAGATGGATAGTTTTCTCATAGAGTTTTTCAAAGTTTGGCAGCGACAGGCAGATCCGTTGCTGAGACGCAATTCCTTCTTACTGTGACGTCGGCTTCGCGTCGCGTAGCGCTTCATCCAAAGACTGGTTGCTGGGCTCTCTTTGCTCAACCACGCGCCAGCCGTCGTCGTAGCTGCGGAAACCGACGGTCGATCGGTAATGCACACCGCTATCGTACAACGCAGCTCCTACCGGATTGATCGAGGCCCAGTGCCAGGTGAAATCCACATCAGCGAAATTACCCGCCTTGCTGATTCCGGAAATTCCTACCAGTTCGCGGCGCGCGACTTGCATCGAAAGAGGTCCATTCTCGGGAGCGCTTGAAATCAGCGGGCGCACCGTTCCCACTCCCAGCGGCGTCAGCACTACATCCCAGCATGGCGGAGGGTCAACTCCCGGAGGACAAGCTTGCTCGCTGCCGCTAATCCAGCCGCGGTGTTGCAAGACCATCGAATCAGGAGAACTGAAATCTTTGTTGGAAACCACGCCAGTCCGAAGCGAAAACAACTGCGGCGTGCTGAACCCGCTGGAAGATGAGATCAAATCGGCGGCGAGACGGCGCGTCAGAAAATCACGTGGAGAACAGGCCAATCCCAGAGACAACAAGACTGCCAGCAGCAATGCTTTTGTCGCGCCCATGAATAATATCGATTATCGTTGCGAGAGGATTTTAACCAATTGAGGCAGTCTGCGGGGCAGAAAAGGCGAGGCCGCAATCTGCCCGTCAAATTTCTCTGACCAGCGGCCTGGGATCGTTGCGCGACAAGCTGGACAGTTTCCTTGCGCCGTCAACGCATACTTCTCGATTCGATAACCGTAGCGTTGGATCAGCAATTCGCCGCAGCCGTGGCAATGCGTATCTTCCAAGCCTGGTACCCTCCCTGGAAGATTACCCGCGTAAACATAACGCAGGCCCGCGTCCCGTCCAATCTTGGCGGCGCGGAGCAGGTCTTCCGGACGCGTATCGGCGGGCGAGGTCATCTTGTAGTCCTGATGAAAAGCGGTCACATGCCACGGAATGTCGGGCGAGGTTTCGGCTAGAAATGCCGTCAGCTTTCGCAGTTCCTCATCGCTGTCGTTGAAACCGGGAATCAATAACGTTACGATCTCCAGCCACACCCCCATGCGGTGCAAGCTACGAATCGTGTCAAGGATCGGCTGCAGACGACCTCCCAGCTCGTGATAGTGGCGATCGTCGAAGCTCTTCAGATCCACTTTGTAAAAATCGATCCAGGGATGAAGATACTTGAGTACCTGCGGAGTTCCGTTCCCATTCGAGACGAATGCTGTCCGCAATCCCGCCCGGCGTGCCTCGCGAAATACCGCAACCGCCCACTCGCTCGTAATCAGCGGCTCGTTATAAGTGCTCACTACAACTTTTGCGCCCTGGGCTAGCGCATCTTTGACCAGCAACTCCGGCTCGGCCTCGAGTGGCGGCGAAACAGCATCCGGATCCCGCAGCGCCTGCGACGTCACCCAGTTCTGACAATAGGAACAGTGCAGATCGCATCCGAGCATTCCAAAACTGTAAGCTAACGCCCCGGGATGAGCGTGAAAAAACGGCTTCTTCTCGATCGGGTCACACTGCACACCCGCAACATAGCCATAAGGAACGTAGAGTGCACCGCCGCGGTTGAAACGAACCTTGCAGACACCCGGTTGGCCGTCGGGAATCGGGCAGCAATGGCCGCAGGCATAGCAGCGTACTCGATTCCGATCCAACTTCTCCCAAAGGGCAGGGTCGCCCTCGCGGACTCGCTCCTCAGCCGTCAATATCCCATGCAGCGTAGCCACACCCATATTTTACGGCTGCGGTATGGGGTCTGTCTGGTACCCGTTGGACTGCGCTCCACGTCTGGCGCATGGATGTGGCGGGTGCTCATGCGGCATCTGGGGAAAACCGGAACAGTTCAGTTAGCGGATTTAGTCGGTTGATTATGAGAGCGGAGCCATGCTTCGGCCTGCTGCCTGGCGGCTAAAACTTGCGCCTTCGTCATTTGTGAAGAAAGCCCTTCCACTCGAGATTTGCTGATCTCGTCACCTTGGGCCATCGCGATCGCCGACCAGAAGTAAGCCTTCGACAGATCTTCGGAAACTCCGCGCCCTCTCCAATAGTAGGCGCCCAGCGCGCCCTCGGCCGCCGTATTCCCCTGCTCGGCGGCACGCAGGAACCACTGCACCGCCTGGGCATCGTCGTGTGCCACGCCTTCTCCATCGTGGTACCGCACTCCCATTTGCCATTGCGCGTCCGCGTCTCCACCTTCGGCTAGTTCGCGTAATTCCGAGAACGACTTCGGACGAGGCGATCGATCAGCCAAGTTGCTTTCGCCTGAAGAGAGCCCGCCAGAGCCTTGACCGCCGTTACTTTCGCCAGAATGTGCCGAGGCTGCCTCAGCCACCTTGATCTCAGTCGACTTGATCGCGTCTGCTTTGACCGCCTTAAAGGGTCCGGTGAATGATGGCTGTTGACGTGATTCGACCCAATTCTTTATCGCGGGACCGAACAGATAGCCAAGCGCTACCATGCTCACCGCAATCGCCAGCCCGAGTAGGACACGATAGAGCAGATGCGCCGGAGCTTCATGCCCAGCGGCGTTTTCAACCGAACTGCTGTTCGCTTCAGGATCGTGAACTTCCACGGCTTGCTCGCTCGCGTCCTCGCTTCTCGCAACCGTCGAAGTTGCTTCGATCGGCTCTGCCTGATTCCGAGACATTGGCAAACCCAAAGGAGTTTTCTCGACCATCCGTTGCACTGCTTGCGGCGCTGACCATTGTGCATATTCAGGGTCTTGGCTCTCGCACACGATCTTGGGAACCATAGCGGCCAGTTGGTCCAAAACCAACTCATGGATCTTGGTAAACCTTCGTGGTTGTGAAGCAAAAATCTCCACCAGGCCAGCCACTCTGAAACTCGATACGATGGGAGCAGCCATAAGCGATCCGATGCCGAGGGCGCGACACACGTCAGCATCCACACGGGGATCCCTTCCCGTATCCTCGCAGGAAACAAGAACGCCGCTTCGAACGCATTCTCCAGACAGCCCGTGGCTTGTGTCCAAAGGAGTGCCTAGAAGCGGAGCAGTGTCACCGGTTCGTGCGCGGCAGATCATCATGCCCTCGGTAACTAGCGCCAGCGCAGCCCCCTCGGCTCCCGTTAGGCTGCGGGCGCGGTTGGTGATGAGTTGCAAAACGGCATCGACATCGTCGCTGATTTCCTGAACTTCGCTGCGAACCGCCTCCATCGATGCGGGCTTTTCGTTTCCACCCGAAACAGGAACGACGGCCGTTCCATTGGGAACTTCGACAGCTGGACCTGGTTCGACGCACTCTTCTTGCCGACTCGCCAGTTGATCGCTTCGTGTCGCATGATTGGCGCAAGCGATCAGCAGGTTGGCGAATAGCCACTCCCTCAATATTTTTCCGTAACTATCCGGAAGTGAAGAAAACCGGATGCCCGCTCGGCCGGCATCGTCGCTCCACACCACCTGACCACTTCCATGAATGTAACTTTTCGTTTCAGGCAGATCGAGGCAGAGCGTCACCGGGCGGTGCTTTTCCAGGCATTCGCTGGTTTGGACGGAGAACCCACCCTCGTGCAGATCGAGCAATTCGCTCAGATCCAGCACCATGCCGGTTTTCGGGCCATTGAAACTGGCATAAACGGGCGTATGCAGTTTATGACGAACCGAACGGCGCCGCTCTTCGTGTCGAGATTCGACAACTGGATCCGGCAATTTGCCCATGCTCTGATCCATGAATGCCTCCATATTAACTCAGGGCTGCAAAGAAGGGTCAAGATGCTGCGCGGCACGGTTTTTTTCGCGTAGGCTGGCATCCCCTGGTGCGTTCTTGCAGGTTCCTTCCGCTACTTCGCCAGGATCCGCATTGGAAAAGACAAGGTTCCGGATTTAGATTCGGCCTTGACGAGGTTGATTAGAGGTTTGCGGCAAGGTATGGAGTGTCGCTCTGCGCTATCGGTACCAAGACCTCGGGCATCGTTAAAGTCCGATCCAGCGCATCGGCCAGAGTGGCGGGAAAATCGGATGTCAGAAGGTTGACATCCAGTTGAAGATCGCGGCGGCTGTAGATGCGGTAGACGACCAGCGAACCGCGACGCCTTTTCGAAGTTGTCGTCAGGTCCAGGGTCAACTTCCACGAAGGCTCATTGGAAATCGCCGTCATGTGCGGAAATTTGCTCCAGCGAAAGTGACGGTTGCTTTCGCCGGGATCGATTGGATCGCTCGGAAGCGATTGGATCTCCAGCTCAAACGCGTCGAAATCGTTGCTCTCGAAGGCCGCAATCAGAACGCTGCGCACCTGCAATAAATCGCTGGCCGCCCTCAGTTCCTGAACCGCCCGGCGCACCGAAAGATTGTTGATGACAATCTGCCGCTGGTCGATCGTCCGTTGCGCCACTCGGCGCAGTTCGCCGAACTCCAGATAGTTCAGATGTTGAACTCCCAGCCAGATGCCGGTTCCGACAACCGCCAGCACCAAACCAAGTGTGCTGCCGGTTGGCCAGAGCAGGAAGAGGCTGAGCATCGCAAATACAGCGGAGACGGCATACAGAACGATCACCACCTGCCGATGCGTAAACCCCATCTGCAGCAACTTATGGTGGATGTGTTCCCGATCGGCAGTAAAAATCGGGCGACCGCTGATCAGGCGTCGCAGAATCGACAACAAGGTTTCCAAAATTGGCAAGCCAAACGAAACCACAGGAATGGCAACCGCGACAAAAGTCGGCGCTTTTTGCTCTCCTGCCAGAGCCAGCGCGCTCAGCATGAACCCAATGAAAAGGCTGCCGGAGTCACCCAGAAAAATCGTTGCCGGATTGAAGTTGAAGCGAAGAAAGCCCAGAATGGCGCCAGCCAGCGTTACGCTCATCAACGAACCCAGCCAGGAATGGTTGACCAGTGCGCAAACGAAGAAAACCATCGTCGAAAACAGCGCCGAACCAGCAGCCAAGCCGTCCAGACCATCAATGAGATTGAAGGCGTTGGTCACGGCAACCACCCACAAGACCGTCAAGGGCAAGCCGAGAAACCACGGCACCGAGTAGGACCTGAAGATCAGCGGCAGATCAAGAACCCGCATTCCGCCTGCGAACAGCATGGCCGCAGCGACGGCTTGCACGGCAAACTTAAGGTAGGGACCTGCGCCCCGGAGATCGTCGTAAATACCCAGACAAAAAATCAGACAAGCCGGAACGTAGATTCGGAGAAGCGTAGCTGGCGCCAGCCCTTCAACCAGCCGGGGAAATACTGTAGAAAGGGCGAGCCAGACGACCAGGCTGACTGAAAACGCGAGGAAAATTGCGACGCCACCCAGTCGAGGCAAGGGATTCTGGTGAACATGGCGTCCCTCTCGGGGCGCGTACACCCAGCCTCGGCTGGTTGCCAAATCCCGCACTTCGCGCGTCGCCACAAACGACACGACCAAGGAGAATGCGAATAAGCCAAAGAACAAAAGCGTCAAAATCAGTGTTCCTTCCGGCTGAAAACAGCGGCGTCCGGATCCACGCGCTGCCTAAATTCCAGCCTTAGGGTCTAGACAAAGTGGCTCCCGTCTAGTGGCGCGTGTGATGAATCCAAATTCTGGTTGCAGGAACTATACAACTCGCCCTAGTCATTGATCAACCGGTCTGCCGCAATTTTTGGGTTAACGTTCTTGGATAGTCTTCAACGCTCCAGGCGGTGAGACGGGCGCTTTGCACTGATTTTGCGCAGTGGTTGTGTGTTAGACTCGAGCCACGCTTAAGTCCAGGAGTCTGGGTATGTCCGGGCGGAATCGCCGCATAATTCTAGGAATCTTGTGTCTGTTTTTGTTGGTTCTGTGCTCCTTCCAGCTATTGGCTCAGACGACGACACCACCCGCCTCCGAAGCGCCACCGGCTGCCACCCCGGTTGCTAGCGCCAATGAGAATCCTTCTTCTCAACTCCTAGCGAACTCCAATGTCAAGCTGGGCGTGGGCGATCTGATCGAAATTAACGTTTTCGGAGTGCCCGACCTTTCTACAAAAACGCGTATCAGTGGTTCCGGAGATCTCTACCTTCCATTAATTGATTATGTCCACGTTGCCGACCTGACCACCGATGAAGCGCAGGAGTTGATTCAGAAACGGCTGGAGGATGGAGGCTTCGTCCGGGGTCCGCACGTCTCCATTTTTGTGGACGAATCTGCATCGCAGGCGGTCATTCTTTTAGGCGAGGTCGCCCATCCCGGCGCTTACCCGGCAATCGGCGATCGCCGGCTTTTCGACATGATCTCTGCGGCAGGAGGCTTGAGCGATAAGGCGGGCCGGAATGTCACGATCATCCGTCGTGGAGATCCCGGCCAAAAGGTTGAGCTTCAGTTGTCGTCGAACCTCGCTGAAGATACTCAGAACAACGTGGAAATTTATCCCGGAGACACGATCGTTGTTTCGCGAGCCGGCATCGTCTACGTTGTGGGCGATGTGAACCGTCCCAGCGGGTTCATGATCGATGACAACCACCTAACGGTGCTGAAAGCGCTGGCCCTGGCCGGCGGCAATACTCGCACCTCAGCTTTGTCCAAGACGCGAATCCTCCGGCAGACACCGAGCGGAATTCAGGAAATCCCCATTGACTTGAAGAAGGTACTTTATGCGAAGGCCCCGGATTTGCCCATGGTGAAAGGCGATATTCTGTTCGTCCCCGGAAGTCCGGCCAAATCTGCAGCCTACCGGACCGCCGACGCAGCCGTGTCAATGTCTACCGCCTTGGCGGTCATCGCCATTCATTAGCAACACTTCATTCCTTTGGCCGTCCTATCGTCGTCGCGGATTCGCCCTACCGATTTATGGCGTCAGGCAGACTTGGCTCGCGGCCTTTCAGAATCTTCTACAGGTTCCTTTACCGGCTCCGAGTCTTCAGGTTCCGTAATGAACATTTCCAGCACGCCGATGTAGTCGCGCGCCGTTTTTTCCCGAGAGAAGTTGTTGACGATATATCGCCTGCCGTTCATCCCCATTTGTCGGCGACGATCAGGATTTTCCGACAGATCAACGATGGCCTGCGCCAACGCTTTAGCGTTTTCGGCCTCCACGAATACTCCCGCTTCGGCTTGTTCAACGATCTTGCGCGCCTGTCCATCGACGGCCACGATGACAGGTCGCTCGCACGCCATGTATTCCAGGAGCTTCGTGGGAATCACGGTCTTAAAAAGCTCGCTTTTCTTCAGCATGACGAGGCAGAGATCTGCTGAGGAAACATAGCTCGGTATTTGCTCCCGCGGCTGCTGGCCGAGAAACTCGACATTGTTGAGTCCGCGAGCAGCGGCGAGTTTCATGATGCGTTCTTTTTCGGCGCCTTCCCCGATCAGCAAAAACAGCGCGCTCGGCAAAGAACTCTGCAATTCTTCGGCGGCAGCAATTAAAGTCTCCAATCCATGGGCATTGCCCATGGTGCCGATGTAACAGATGAGAAAACGCCCTGGCGTCCTCAGTTGCTTTCGCACTTCGCTCGCTTCCGCGTCCATCCGAAACAGATCGGTCTCCACTCCATTCTCGACCACAGAAATCTTTTTTTTCGGAACGCTCCAGTGCCGGATCAGGTAATCCTTGAAAGCCGGCGTCACCACCACAATCCGGTCGGCATGACGGTAAAGAAACCCGGCAACCGCGCTCAGCATGATGTGAAGCAAGCTCCCTTCTCTGCTTGCGCCCACCGCCGTCAACGATTCCGGCCAAAGATCGCGCACTTCGAAGACAAAAGGAACGCGCTTCCACCACGCCAGCCACCATCCCGAAAGCGCGCATAACAATTGCGGAGAGGTGGCGATGACCACGTCAGGCTTATCGAGACCTAATCCGCTGACGGCGGCCGAAACGCAGAAAGATGTGTAGTTGAGAATTCGTTCATAGGCTTTCCGGTTGGGCAGCGGCCACAGCCAGGTGCGCACCACTCGCACGCCAGCTACCGCTTCCGTGTAGTGGAGTCGATACAACCGCGAGCGCCATTCCTCAGGGACGACTCCAGTGGGGTGGTTCGGAAATCCCGTTAAGATCGTCACCTCGTGTCCCATACGCGCCCAATGTCGCGATAACTCCGCAGCGCGCGCCGCTGGAGCTCCCATTTCAGGCGGAAAGTATTGCGATACGTAGAGAATCTTCACGATCGATATTCGGACATCAGTAGTGTAGTAACTTGAAAATGCTTTTCTCGATCAAGGCACGGGTCCGGTTACTGCGATGATGCGTGTAGCCTTCCCATCGCTCGGCCAGCGCCGCAAAGCGAGCGTCGCCCGTCAGATTCAACATCACTCGTAACTGTACGATATGCAACCCGTGATAGAAAGGGCTCGCCAGCATTTTCGGAGGGTTGCCGGGCTGTTCATAGAGCGACCAGTACCCGGTATCGAACCGCGGCAGATTGCGAACCAGCGTTTCCACCCCGCGCTCGAAAATTTTCTTCGCCGAAACATCCCCGCGGGCCAGCCAGAAGTCGAACACTCCCCACAAGGCCCAGAGAAATCCGTTCAAGATGTGGGTTGGCGGGTCGACCAGATACTCTTCAATCCACAGATCATTCGCGTCGTCTTCGAATAGTACGCCGCCCTCCGTAAGGGGCCGCGTCAGCGCGACAAACGCTTTCTCGGCGGCTCGCCCAAATTTTTCATCGCCGGCATAAGCATAGGCTCTTAACAGAAGCGAAACACCCTGACCCTGCGCCAATCCCGAATACCACGGCGCCTTCAGAGTTTCGCGATAGTCCCAATCAAAATGATGATTCCAGACCCAGACCCCATGAACATTCTGTTGCAGGTTGGTAGCGAGCCAATCGGCAGCCTTGACCGTTTTCCGCCACCTGTCGGCATCGTTTGTCTCGCAGAAACGGTTGTAGTTCGCAAGCCCCCACTGCGCAATCGCGATAGGGTTGTACTGCAGTCCAATCGTTCCGTGATAATCCAGCATCGGGATGCCATCAGCGTCGCGATGCGCCGCGTAGTCCGCTTTCTCCCGAAACAGCATGTAATATTCGCCAAGCTGGGTGGCACTTGCGCGGGGATTGATCTCAGGCACCTCGTGCCAGAACGTCAACTGGCTTTGGCCGGAACCGAGGTAGGCGCGGAAGATTCGCCGATAGTAATGCCACCGCGTAGCCGCGCTCATGGCGATTCGACTTCCCAGATCGTGGTCGCCAAGTCATCAGTCTCGACAGCGACTGTAGTTGCTGCCAGGCAACGCGTCGAGTTCTCGCCATCGGGCAAAAACGCGTTGCCATATTGGAAATAACGCATCGGCCAGCGGTCTTTCTTCCAGCGTGCCACCACCTGCCAGTCGGCTCCGCCTCTGGAGCCTGCAATCTGCACTTCTCTGCTTTTATTCTCCGCGCTGGGCTCTACCATCGTGGAAAAAAACATCGCACGACCGACGCCGCAGCCGTAGATCGACGAACTGGAAAGCTGTCCCACTCTCTCAATACTCCCAGACCGATCCAATCTGTAAACGTTGTTTTTCTCGGAGGGCGTGTCTGTCGAAAAATACAATCCATGTTCGGTTGGAATCGCAGCCGCCGCGCGAGTTTGCTGGCTCCCGGACAGCACCACCTCGACCGAACCTAAGTTGCAATCGGCACGTAGAATCTTGCACTCGGCGCCTTCATCGCCCGTGATGATCCAAAGGCAATCACCCGAACGATCGTAAACAATATTGTGAACATGGCGTATGCTTCCGCGGGGAAACGTGTAGGCAATTTGCCAGGTGCATCCGCGATCGCCCGACCCGTAAATATGTACCTCGGCGCGCTCGCGATTATCGAAATACTCGCCCCAATAGATTTTCCCGGATGGAACCGCAGTCACATGCAGCGGCCTTGTCCCTCGACGTACTCGATGGGTCACGCGGAACTGGTCGCTATCTCGGCTCCACGTTACCAATGCGCCCGGAACCGCGCCAACCATCATCACGTCGTCCCGCTCGCCGCTTGTCTGAGAATGAAGGATAGTTAACGCGTGGAACCCATCCCTTACCAGACGATAACCAAGGTTGGTGCGCGCAGTTAGCCCCCTCCACCACGTCGGCCGAAAGCGCGCGACCACCTCCCATTCTGCCGTCCTATCGATTTCGGGATGCGCGTTGAGACGAACGATTTCATATCCGCGGCAACCGTAGAGAACATTGCCATCCCACGCCAACACTCGAATGCCATACCAGGTGGCAATTGTCCGCAGCTTCAGCGTTGAGGAAGCCAGTGGGTTTTCAGGCATGCCGGGTTAGAGTCAGCTCTCGCATTTACAGGCCACAAATGGACCGATGGCCAGCGCGTCCATCTTTGTTCTCTGAAAGCAATCGATCGCTTCCTGTGGCGTGCAAACAATCGGCTCGTTTTCGTTGAAGCTGGTGTTGAGGATCGCTGGAATTCCCGTTTTCTTCCCAAAGGTCTTGATCAGATCGTAGTAGAGCGGATTCTCTTCTCGGGCCACCGTCTGCAATCGTCCCGTGTCGTCGACATGATTCACGGCGCACAGTTGCTTACGTTTCTCCAGACGAATCTTATAGACATGCAACATGTAGGGTGAGGGATGGTCATGCTCGAAATATTCATGCTGGGCCTCGGCCAGGATCGAGGGCGCAAAGGGACGAAACCACTCGCGATGTTTGATCCGCGCGTTTAACACGTCTTTCATGTTGGGCAATCCCGGGTGGGCGACAATCGATCGATTGCCGAGAGCGCGCGGCCCCCACTCCATGCGGCCCTGAAACCATCCCACCACGTCGCCCTTCACCATTTGGTTGGAAACTGTATCCAGCATCGCTCCCCGCTCGAGTCGCCGATATCGTGCGCCCGCGCTCTTCAGCGCTGACTCGATCTGTTCGTCCGAAAACTCCGGCCCAAGGTAGGCATGACTCGCCTGCTCGCGCCGCGGTTGTTTCAGAACTGAATGATACGTGTGCATGGCGGAGCCAATCGCCAGGCCTTCATCCCCGGCCGCCGGTTGAATCCACGTGCGCCGGAACGGTGTCCGGAAAAACAATTTCCCGTTGGCCACGCTATTGAGCGCGCATCCTCCTGCCAGCGCAAGATTTTCTTCAGGAACACGCTTGTGCATCTCGTTTACGAGATGGAAAAACGTCTCCTCAAAAACGTGCTGCATGGCATAGGCGAGATCCATGTCGCGTTGCGTGATTTCGGCATGAGGTTCGCGGGGCGCACCAAACAACTTCTCCATCTTGTCGGAGAAATGTCGCGCCAAACGTACCGTTCCGTCCGGCAGCACCTGCATTCCCTGGCTGCTTCCGAGCGGCTTGAAGTAGCTCATGTTGAGCTGAAAGTTGCCGTTCTTGATCCTTACAATCTTCCGGATTTCATCGACGTATGTGTCTTTTCCGTAAGGTGCGAGGCCCATGACCTTGCCCTCGTCGCCATATTTTCTGTACCCGATAAAGTCGCAGATCATGGTGTAGAAACTGCCCAGCGAATGCGGCAAGAACACACGATCCAGAACCTGAATGTCTGGCCCCTCACAGCCCGCCATCATCGTAGAGACAAAATCTCCCGAGCCGTCATAGCTGAAACCCGCCGCCCTTTCCCACGGCGAGCAATAATAAGCACTGGCGATGTGAGCGATGTGATGCTCGAGGTGATGTTCCTGGAACTTCAGCATTGTGGCATCCACATCGAGGGCATGAGCCAGCAGTGAACGCACGCTGCGCATCGATTCTTTGCGTTGCCGCATCTTGATAAAATTCAGGACTTTTGCCGGATTGGCCAGCGCATATTGAACTTTTTTCGAGAGGTTGGCGTCGCTGTCCTGCCCCACGGCAACATGCTCAACCTCGGTAATCTTAGCGCCGGCCGCATTCAAACACGCCTGCACCGCCAGCGAAGGAAAGCCACCGTAATGTTTGTGCCGGTTCAGCCGCTCTTCTGCCACCGCAAACAGAATTTTCCCATCTTCGACAATCGCCGCCGAAGCGTCGGCATGAAACATGTTCAGGCCCAGAATTAGCATTTGCGGCTCGTTCCCTTTCTCGTGAGATTTCTCTTTCCTCTAGTCTGGGCAGACCTCAAACACCTACGAACACTCCTGCAGCGCCAAAGTTTCTTCTTAGTCTGCCTCTTCCGTCGATTTTTCTTGCAGTGCCAATGCCACGAACTCGCTGAGTTCAACCGGCAGCGGTTGCCTGATCTGACATGAGTTCTGTAGTCGAAGAGTCGTGAGCGTCGAACCCATGATCTCTTCCAGTGGAATAGGCGACGCTGTTTTGCCTCGCAGCGCGTCCACGAACGCCCGCATCTCCGCTTGGTGCCCTTTGTCCTGATTCCATCGCGCGCGCGTGATTTGTTTGCGTCCGCCACGAATGAGTTCGAGCCGCCGAAAATCTTCGAGGATCGCGACCGCGCCGCCACCGAAGACTTCAATGCGCTCCTTCGATGCTGACCTTTCCCCATTCGCGAGATAGCTGATCGTCCCGAGTGTGCCATTAGCAAACTTGAGCGATGCAACCACGTTGTCCAAACTATACTGCCCCGGATTCCCCACGGTTTCGACCTGCACTTCAGACGGACACGCCCCGGCGAGAAAGCAGAGAAAATCGGCGAAATGGCACAACTCCCCGAGAATACGCCCGCCCCCCTGCTCAAGATCGTTCACCCAGTGATCCGCAGGGATGAACCCGGCATTCACTCGATAGTGGATGGCCAGGGGCTCATGAATCTCCGACAAGAAAGCTTTCATCTGGACTGCCATCGTCGCGAAGCGACGATTGAAACCGACCAGAAGCAACGGAGAATTTCGCGCAGACGCTACCCGCACAACCGAAGCCAGTTCGTCCTCATTTAAGCACAACGGCTTTTCGCAGAAAACGGCTTTCCCGGCCCTTAACGCTGCCACCGACTGGCTTGCATGAAGATGGTTGCGCGTTGCAATTACGATTGCGTTGATGGTTGGATCTTGTAAAAGTTCAGCTTCTGAAGTCGAGCAGTAAGAAAAGCCAAACTTTTCCGCAGCGCGGCGGCTGCGTGGCCCCGTCGCATTGCAGACACCAATGAAAGAAACACCCCGGAGCCTTTTCAGCGCGGGTAAGAGCGTCGTCTGGGCGAAATTTCCCGCGCCCAGCATTCCCACTCCCACCGAACCGGTTGCGCTCGAGACCTCCGCTACCGGAACTCTTGTTGCCCGAGCGGCTGACAAATCCGGCAGAGCCGAAGGTTCAGTGTCCGCATAGGTAAGCAGCGTTCCCAGGAAAAACTCGCGCGAGCTTCCTATTATCAAGCTATAGGCTCGCGGGGCTTCTTCGATCGGAAAACGGTGCGTGATCAGGGCATGCAGACTCAATTTGCCGTCGGCGATGAATCGCAGGAAGGCTTCCAGATTACGCGTCTCCGTCCACCGCACATGGCCGATCGGATAATCGCGTCCCTTCTGTTCATAGGCGCTGTCGTAACGCCCCGGCCCGTAGGAGCGCGAAATTCGGAAGTCTAATTCTTTTTCGTAATAGAGTTTTCGCCGCAGCTCCATGCCAACGGTTCCCACGGCAACCACGATAGCGCGGTCGCGCGCCAACTCCGCCGCCAGGTTCACCGGTTCGCTGCTGGGAGTCTCCGCGGTGATCAGTATCGAGTCCGCGCCCACGCCGCCGGTTTTTTGGAAACATAAATCGCGGAACTCGCGCGCCTCTGTACACGCCGCCTCCGCTCCGCCCGCAATCGCCAGATCGGCACGCTCCCGTAGAAGATCCATTCCAAAGACGCGGCACCCCGCAACTTTCAGCAACTGCACCGCAATTTGTCCGAGTAAGCCCAGGCCGATGACCGCAACCGTGTCGCCGAGTCCTACTTGCGCAGTTCGGATGCCATGCAGACAAATCGCACCCACCGTCCCAAACGCTGCCTCCTCATAGGAAACTTGTGACCGGTCGTTCGTGTCCTCGGGAATCTTCGCCACCAGCATTCGTGGCACGCAAACGCATTCGGCGTGCACCGCGTATCCTGCTCCGGCGCAAGCTACGCGGTCGCCCACGCTTATGTCGGAGACACCATCGCCCACCGCAATCACCACTCCCGAACTGCTATATCCCAGCGACTGCGGTTGATCCAGTCGTGAGCGCACGGTCTGGAGGGTCGAAGCCACGCCATCCCGACGCACTTTGGCAAGAACGTCGCGCACCAGGTCGGGGCGAGCCTTGGCCTTCGCCAACAGTCCCTTACTGGCAAATTGCGCCGACGCACGTTCCGTGCCCGCCGACACCAGCGATACCATCACGCGCACCAACACACAGCCTGGCAACAACTGCGGAATCGGAACTTCGGCAACCTTCAGGTCACCCGTGCGCCCGTCTTGCAAGAGCTGTTTCATGCCGTCGCTAAGGGTTGAGATACATGAGAGGCTTCAATTTGACGCGCGGAAAACGCTCTCGCGCCGCCATCGATAAAAAGCTGCATCCAGATTTCCAGCGTCAGCAACTGCCAGACTTGCATCGACCAGTCTTCCGCACCGCGGCGGTGCTCGTCTATGTACCGGCGCACCACTTCCGGGCGGAATAAGCCGCGGCGCACCACTTGCGATTCCGAAAGAAGATCGTCCACCATCGCCCGCAAGTCATGCGCAAACCAGTAATCTACCGGCGCCGCGAAACCCGCTTTCGGCTGCCGCATGACCTCTTCTGGCAGCATACTACGCATGGCTTCGCGGAAAATGTGCTTGGTTACCGGACGCCATTTTCCTTTCAGCTTCAACTCCGGCTTCACATTCCAGGCAACAAACTCGGCCAACTCTCGATCCAGGAATGGCACCCGCACTTCTACCGACGACGCCATGCTCATCTTGTCGTTATAGGTCAGGTTGAGGGTAGGCATGAAAATCTTGGTATCCAAATAGAGCATCTGGTTCAGAAAATCCGCGTGTCGCACCTGGTCAAACGCGGCCCGATGCCGGCCGGCGGGATCGAAGTTGGCCGAGCTCTGCGACTGTAGAGCATATAATTCCGCCCTCTGCCGCGCATCGAGATACGTGCCGTTTCTGATAAAAGCTTCCGGCGAACTGAGCCCCGCGCTGCGCGCCATCTTCTTTGCCAGCCGTATGGAGCCCTTCATTCGCATTCCACGCAGGGACGGCAATCCCAGCACTGCGCGTTCGGCGATCGATCGAGCAGCGGCGGGCATCCGCCGATATTCCTCCGACCAGGCGTGTGCGCTGTGCTTACGATATCCGGCGAAAATCTCGTCGCCGCCCACGCCCGACAAGAGTACCGTCGCCTGCTTTCGCGCCTCGCGGCACACCAGATACGCCGTGAGGATCGCCGGATCGGCCGTAGGCTCATCCATGTGCCACGTCAGACTCGGCAATAGGCCAACCACATCGGGCTCGACCACAATCTCATGGTGCTCGCAGCCGAGTTTTCGCGCCAGGCGCTCAGCCACGCCCGGATCGTCAATCGCCGTCTCGCCCACACGATATTTTTCGGGAAACGTGATCGTATAGGTCCGCACCGGCTGCTTTCGCGCCATGACGGCCACGATGCTTGACGAATCCAGACCCGCGCTCAGAAACGCGCCAATCGGAACATCGCTCACCATTTGTTGTTCGACCGACGCACAGAAGCGCTCGCGAATCTCATCCGCAAGATCTGCTTCGGTTCGCTCGAAACAATGCCCTTCGGAAGGAAAGGTTAAATCCCAATACTGCTGGATCACGAATTCGCCGCCTTGCCAGACCGCATAGTGTCCGGCCGGAAGCTTGTAAATCCCATCAAACATCGTCAACGGATCGGGCACCCAGAGAAAACTTAGATATTGGTCGAGCGCCGCCATGCTCATCCTGGCTTCAATTCCCGGAACTTCGAGCAGCGCTTTGATCTCGGAAGCGAAGGCCAGTTTCCCCCCACGCTCCCAGTAATAGAGCGGTTTGATTCCAAAATGATCGCGAGCCAGAAACAGCTTCGGCGAAGCGCCGCGCAAGTCGCAGATGGCGAGCGCAAACATGCCATTCAGCCGGTTTAGGCATTCTTGGAGCCGGTCTGGACCATACTCTTCGTATAAATGAAGCACAACTTCCGAGTCGGTGTGCGAGCGAAAACGATGTCCCTTGCCTTCGAGCTCGCGGCGCAGACCGGTGAAGTTGTAGATCTCTCCGTTGTAAGTGATCCACACTGTTCCATCTTCATTGCTCATGGGCATATGGCCATCGGTGGAAAGGTCGAGAATGGCTAGACGGCGGCTTCCGAGTCCAAGGGCTCCGCCATCGGGAAACTGCCGCTGCCACAATCCACAGTCGTCCGGACCGCGGTGAGTCTGCACGTTCGTCATTCGGACGAGCGTGTCCCGGTCGCCGCAGTTCACCAGTCCGCTGATGCCACACATGCCTCAGCTCCTCCCCAGTCGCAGCTCGTAAATCTTCGCCTTGATGTGAAAGAACTGAATTCCTTGAATCGCACAGTAGATTAAGCCGGGGACGCCGTCGAGAAAGCCGAGCTTCAGTACGTATTTATAGAGGAAAAACATGACCGGCGATCCCGGCAGCGCCAGAAAATGCCGCCGCAACCATCGCCGGCGCTGTGCTTGCGTTCCCCAAAGAGCTGGCTGAATCTCCTCATCGTTCTTGTCGTGATCCCATTTGCTATTGAGCCAGACGCGCGCCTCCCAATTCGAATACTCGTTGTGCTTCTGGATATAGCGAGACAACGACTCCACGTTGTGATGAACCAGCGGATGAGCTAATTTCCGCGTCCCGCCAGTGACAACGACGTGCTCATGCACTTCCATGTCGGCCATGCTGGCGTCCTGATCCTGCAGGCGGCACTCATAACGTCCTAGCCCTTTGCGAAACAACGACAGCTTCCAGAAACTCGCCCCGCTATGACGCAGTTGCCGCCCCAGAAAGTGCATCTGCAGCGCGATGGAATAACCATTCGCACTCTGTTCTCGAATTGCGCTTCGGATCTCCTCGGCCAGTTCCGAAGTCAGCACCTCGTCCGCATCCAGCAGCAGAATCCAGTCATACGCAAACGCAAGCGTGTTCATCGCCCACTGTCGCTTCTTCGGCCAGCCTCCCGCATAGTGAAATTGCACCACATTGGCGCCATAAGACCGCGCTATGGTAACCGTCTCGTCGCTACTCTGCGAATCGATTACAAAGACTTCCCCTACTGACTTTAGCGATTCCAGGCAACGGGGAAGATTATGCGCTTCGTTGCGCGTGGGGATGATCACGCTTACCGGAAGTAACCCTGAGGTTGTCGCCGGACTTGATACCTCGGTTCTTGATTTCGTTTCGATCACGTCTGTCCCGGTAGAAGGTTCTATTATCTTAGCTTCCGCAGCGGTTTTCACAAAGGTCGCTGTGCTAGTATCGCTTCCAAACCATGCCTGAAGCCTCCCCAGTTGACGGTCTGAAAGAGGACGTCCGGGAATTCTGGAACCGTGAGCCCTGCGGTTCGCGATATTTGGGCGGCGAGGATGACTTCGAGACTCACGCCCGAAAACGCTATCAACTGGAACCGTACATTCACGAGTTTGCTGCTTTTGCGCATTCGGCAGGTCAGCGAGTACTGGAAGTCGGCGTCGGCATGGGCGCCGATTATCTTGAATGGTTAAAAGCGGGAGCGCAGGTTACCGGGGTTGATTTATCCTCCGTGTCGCTCGAGCGGGCGCGACGCCGCTGTGAGATGTGCGGCTACGCGTCGGATCTGCGCCTATCCGATGCCGAGCATCTTCCGTTTCCCAACAACACATTCGACGTGGTGTACTCGTACGGCGTGATGCACCACAGTCCCGATACGCGGCAATGTATCCGCGAGGCTTTGCGGGTTCTGAAGCCGGGCGGAGCGCTTCGCATCATGATCTATCATCACCCCTCGCTCACTGGATTCATGCTATGGCTGCGTTACGGGTTTCTCCGCGGTAAGTCAGTGCGCCAGTCCGTTCACGATCATCTTGAAAGTCCGGGCACCAAGTCTTACACGCAAGAGGAAGCGCGCGATCTTTTGCAGGGATTCGAGCAAGTGGAACTTCGGCGCGTCTTCAGCCCCGGAGATTTGCTTTTGAACGAGCCTTCCGCACGCTTTCGAGGCCTGTGGTACCGCATGGTTTGGCGCCTCTATCCGCGATTCCTGTTCCGGGGAGCGGCGCAACCCTTAGGGTTGTTCCTCCTGATTTCGGCCCGAAAACCAAGGGCGTCCTGATTCCTTACAAATTCTGCTCGCACCAGTGCTTCAATACAAACAGCGACCACGGCCGCGACCACGAGGTTTCTCCCGCAAGGAAGCGGTTCCACACTGCTCGCACCGCACCGGCGCTGATCGATGTCTGATCCCAATCGCTCTTGAGCAACGCATCTTCAACTACCGGCCTCATCTCGCCACGCAGCCACTTTTCAAACGGCAGGGTGAATCCCCGCTTCGGCCGATTCACAATCTCCCTCGGCAACTCCACGCCCAGACTCGCTAGCAGCAGGCTCTTTGGCGATTTCCCCTGTAACTTGATTTCCCCATCAATGCCAAAGCAGGCTTCGACCAGTTTGCGGTCAAGAAACGGTACGCGCAACTCCAAACCATGCGCCATGCTCATGAAATCAGAATCGCGGAGCAGCGTGTTGCGCATGTACCAATGAGATTCGAGGTAGGACACACGATTGACAGGATCGAGATTCGCAGTGCGCGCAATAGACTCGCGCAGAATATCTTCAAGCGCATGGTTCGACTTTTCTAAACTCGCGCCCGCCAGCGCCTCCCGCTCCGCAACTCCGAACAGCGTCCGCACCAAAAAGTAAGGATGAATAACGGCATCCTCTGCCGCGCCCAACTGGGCGAGTTTACGGGCGCGATCGCCCTTGCCGGCAAACATTCCCACGCCAGCGGAAATCGCGCGCTTCCCCGCCTTCGGCAATCGTCGCAAGCCTTTCGAAAACGCCTCCAACTTCGGCACGTCGCGGAAATTCGAGTAGCCGGCGAACATCTCGTCGGCGCCAAGACCGGTCAATGCAACCTTCACTCCCGACGATCGAGTCTTGGCGGAGATAAGATAAGTGTTGATGCCGTCGATGGTGGGTTGATCCATCGCACGAAGCGCTTGCGGTAATGCAGCCAGCGTGTCGTGCTGCGAGATTGTGATCTCCTGATGCTCAGTACCGAATCGTCGCGCAATCTGGCGCGAATATTGCCCTTCGTTGAACTCCACTTCCTCGAACACCAGCGAAAAGCTGTTCGCGCGCACGCCGTGATGACTCATCACGGCAACCAGAGCGCTCGAGTCGATTCCGCCGGAAAGAAATACTCCCACCGGCACATCGCTGACAAGGTGAGCCATCACCGCATCACGGAGAATGGCAGGCAGTTGCGCTACCGTCGCATCACTACTTGCCCGCCGTTCTACTTCGTTCGCTGCGACCGACTGTAGCGGATTCCAGTATTCGCGACTGCTGACCGATCCACCTTCTATCACGAGCACATGTCCGGCAGGAACCGCCTTGATTCCTTCCACCATCGTCCAGGGCTCATACACAGAACCAAAGGCGAGGTAACTCATAACCCCGGTCGGATCCGCCTTTGGCGGCACCAGTCCTGACCCTAGAAGCGTCCGAACCTCCGAAGCAAAAACAAATGCGTCCGTCGACTGGTGATAGTACAGGGGCTTGACCCCCATCGGATCGCGCGCCAACAGCAAACGCTGGCGCCGAGCGTCCCACAGCGCAAACGCGAACATCCCTTCCAGTCGCGTCGCGCACCCCTCGCCCCAGGCGCCGTAGGCGGCGAGGATCACCTCGGTGTCGGAACGACTCTTAAACTGGGTGCCGCAAGCTTCGAGTTCCTTTTGCAGCGCGCGGAAGTTGTAGATTTCGCCATTGAAGACGATCCAGTTCCCCGTCGCGGGGTCCTGCATCGGTTGGTGGCCAAGCGGCGATAGGTCAAGAATGGCGAGACGCGTGTGAGCCAGACCAATCTGGCCGCGCCCCGACGTCAGATTCAGCGTGATCGTGCCCGAATCGTCGGGTCCACGATGAGACAGGCAGTGCAAGGCGCGCGTCAGAACCTCTCGCGATACTTCAGCTTCCTCAGAAACGATTCCGAATATTCCGCACATTCAATCTTGAGCCGGACGACGAATCTATATACTACGCGCTCCGGATTTGGCGGCGTCCTCAAACGCCTTCACAGGTAGTTTGTGAACATTCGGAGAGAGCGGTGCGCTTCAACAAGTGTCTATGGTATGTTCGGCTGAACGTTGTCTCAACCTCCTGTGAGCGCGCATCGCATACCATCGTTGGACGGTTTAAGGGCAATCTCCATCACGCTCGTCGTGCTCAGTCACCTCATCAAGTGGAAGCACGTTTCTCTCGGGCTGATTCAGACCTATGGCGACCTGGGCGTTCATGTCTTTTTCGTTTTGTCTGGCTACCTGATTACCAATCTGCTGCTGCGGGAATACGAACGTACCACGACGATCAGCTTACGTGAGTTCTACATTCGGCGCGGGTTTCGCATCTTTCCTGCTGCTTTCGTGTTCCTGGTCGTCGTCACCGCACTGTACTGGCGCGAAATGCGCTGGTATCACATTGCCGCCGCGTTCCTCTACGTCGCGAACATGGACATCTCCCGGCCCTGGATTTTCGGCCATCTTTGGTCCTTGAGTATTGAGGAACAGTTTTATCTGCTTTGGCCATGGACTCTCAAGAAATGGCACCGTCAGCGAACCGCTATTTTGGTGGGAGTCTCGATCCTCACGCCGGTATTCATCGCAGCTCTGTATGCGTTCAAAGTACACAATGGACTGGTGGGAAGCCTGCCGGTATCCGCGGACCAACTCGCCATTGGCTGCCTGCTCGCGATCTTTGCGCCGCGCCTCCCGAGGATTTCCCGCCATCTCGCACTTCCGATGGCGGCAGCCATGATTGTTATACCGTGGTTCCCCGCGACCAGTGCCTCGCGCACGCTGGTGATGTTATTCGCACTCCGGCCATTGCTCAATGTTTCCATTGCCGGGATTGTTCTGCATGTGATTCAAAATCCTTACCGGGTTCTGAATTGGCCTCCCGTCGCGTGGCTCGGAAAGGTCAGCTACAGCCTCTATTTGTGGCAAGAACTCTTCTGTGCGAACCCCGCACTCCACTCCGGATATATTCTGGTGCTGCCGGCCCTGGCGGTTGCTACGCTCTCTTACTACCTCATCGAGCAGCCGATCTTGCGCCTGCGGGACCGGCTCTCTACCGGCATGGAGCCCGTCGTTTCACCATCTTCGAAAGATAGCGAACCTTCCCTGTCGCTTCCCTAGGCCGCGCTCAGGTGCCGGCATGTCGAGCATGATTCCTCGATTACAAAACCGCTCGTGCGCGCTTTTGACTGCGCGGCAGGATGGAATTTGATTTACAATCCAGCATTCCAACCTAGCATGCCTGCTCCAACCGCACACCCTGAACATCGCCTCCCCAAAGACCCTCGGCCGCTTTCACTGACCGAGGTGATGGCCGTGATTCTGATTTCCTATCTCGTCTTTCTCGCCTTTCTGCTTTATGTGGGAGGCCCTTACTGGAGCCTGGTAAACGGTGGCTTCGGAGATAACCCGGCCTATCTCGAAGCCGCATCCGCAATCCGGCACTGGCAATTCAATGGTGTCGAAGTAAAGCAGTTTTGGGGCCTATCCTATGCGGTGGCTTGCGTATCCATCATCACTGGATTGTCCCTGCCCGCCTCCATGGTCTTAGTGTGCGTTGGCGCGTCACTCTCCGCCGTCGCACTCTTCTATCGGATTTGGGACGGTTGGATAGCCGTGCTGGTCGCACTGTTGAGCCTGGACTGGTTCCAGCGGTCGTTACTGGGAGGAGCAGAACCGCTTCTCATGGCATTGCTGTTCGGTGCCTTTCTCATGTTGCGCCGTGACCGCTGGGTTGCCGCCGCTGTCCTCGGATCTCTAGCTACCGTGGTTCGGCCCTTCGGAGTTTTTGCCCTCGTCGGCTTGGGAATTGAGTTACTCTATCGCCGAAGATTTCGCGATTGCGCAATTGCTACGGCTATCGCCTTGGCGATTGGAGCACTCTACACTTGGCCGCTCAAGCATTACCTCGGAAACGCATTTGCCAACGTCACAACGTATCAAAGAAATGACTGGCACGCGGGCTTCCCATTCCAATTTCCTTTTGTCGCCATTATTCGCGATACGTTTCCCATCGAATCACCCTTAACCAACCTCGCGTTGACCTACGGCTGGATTCTGTTTGTGTTGGTTGGTGTCGCGGTCGCACTACGCTCTGGAGACTTTCAGGAGTACGCCAGGAAACATACGGCCGAGGCGGTTTTTGTGACCTTGTACTGTCTCGCGATCTACACCTACGAAGCACCCGGCTGGTCGCGGGCCGAGTTTCCCCGATTTGCGCTCCCCTTGTTGCCCTTCACCTTATTTTTTCTCAGGAAGTATCTTCCCAAAAAACGCAGCGTCGTGTGGACCCTCGCTTTGATCACGCCGGCCGTCGCCGCCGCCTCCGCCCTTGGAATCAGGCAAACTGCGGCTATTCTCCTACGCCGTTTTCACTGAGTTGTCTTCCACGCCTCCACATACAGGGAATGCGGCAATTCCACTGAATCTCCCGGCTCAAACTCGGGCACGCCGCTTCCGTACAAACCGCTCTTCCCTTCCCCCGATTGCTCCACCTTGCGAAATCCCGCCGTGCATAATTCTTCGCTGATATAGCTGAAATCGAACGCAGTTCTGTGCTGCCCATCGCAGAAAACGAAATTGGAAAAGCGCCCGCCGAGCGAATCGAAGTGACGGGGGAAGGCATCGTAAAACCAGTCGTGGCGCCCTTGAGTGTAGGCTGCAATCGCGCTCTCCAGGCTCGGAACAATCAGCCGTATGCCGCCATCCTTCTTCAAGACCCTCAGGCATTCCCCAAGCAGCCGTCTTAATTCATCCGGATAGAAGTGCTCGAACATGTGGGTCGAATAGATCGAGTCAACTGAGTTTGCGCGAAACGGAAGTCCGTTTCGAACATCCAGCCAAAGGTCGATCTTGTTGAAAGGGTTGCCGTCGACGTTCAGGAATCCCGGCAGGTATTTCGTGCCACAGCCCAGGTGCAGATGACGGGCGCCGTTCGTCCCGCCCCAGCCCATTACATAGCGGCGCAGAAAGTAATTTGGAACCGTGGCCTTGGCGATGCCCCAAAACACAAGGTCTTTGTAGCGCTGGTGAAGCACCCATCCTCCCCTAACTCCAATCGGTCATCGCCATTATAGAGCAGCCTCCGCGGGCCCCTCGGCGATCGCCTGGCGGTAAATCTTCATCAGGTTCTTCGCCTGATGCGACAGCGTGAACTTTTCCAGGATGGTCCGACGCGCCTCTGTTCCTATCCGCGCGCGAAGTTGCATTGAACCCAGCAACGCGGAGAGCCCGTCGACAAGTTCGTCGAGTCCATTCGCGGGAATGAGCCAGCCATTTTTCCCATGCTCGATCACCTCATCGATTCCCTGACCGCGGCAACCGATTGCAGGCTTGCCGCAGCACATCGCTTCCAGGTAAACGCACCCCAACCCTTCATTTGCGCTGGGCAGCGCGAAGACCGAGCAGCGCTGCATGGCCTCGGCCACTTCGGACCGGCTCTGCCGGCCGCTGAACTGGACCTGCGTCCCGATCCCGAGTTTGAGCGCGAAAGCTTCAAGGTAAGCACGATCCGGCCCCTCTCCGATCACGCGGCACCTCAGCGTCGGAAACGTCGATCGAAGTTTCCCCATCGCCATCAAGACAAGTTCGTGGCCTTTGCTGCGCAGCAGGTTTCCCACGATCAATATCTCTGAGTCGCATGTATCGAATTCGGCGGGGTTTGGGCAAAACACGCTCGGATCGACTCCGTTGTATACGACCGTGCTGCAGGTTCCAGCCGGTGTATTCGTCTTCAGGATCTCTTGCACTTTTCCGCTGACACAGATAACCGTTCGCGCGGCGCGATAGACATCCACGGAAACTGCTTGCCTCCAGGACGCAGCCATTCCCCCCGTGAAGCACGTATTCAACACGTCGAGCCCGTGGACGGTGACCACAAACGGAATCTTGAAGCGCTGTGCGAGCAATGCAGCCGCGTGTCCGCAGGGTAGTGCCGCGTGGGCATGGATCAAATCGATTCGATTCGCCGCCTGCAACTCCTGCACTCGGTTTGCCACCCGCGCGTAAAGCAACTTCCCCGCGCTCGATAGCCCAAGATTTCCAGGAATCTGAGGGTAACGCACCCAACCAGCTGCAGCCGAAGACGTCGAATGCTTTCGAAGATGGTGGATCGGCGATACCGCAATCACGCTGCAGGCGACGCCAAAATCTCTGAGTTGTTCGAGTGGCTCCGCAATGAAGCAGCCGCTAACTTCGTTTTGGTCCGAAGGGAAAAATGGGGTCAACGTCAAAACGTGCAACGCTGAACTCACTACCGGAACTTCCAATTGATCGTCGTAGGGATGCAGGATGTTCGGATTATGCACAGCCAACCGGCATAGAAGCAAGTTTGATGACATACAATCATGCCGAATGGAACTGTCTTATCCGCGCTGGCGCTGGTTGATTCTCTGTCTACTCGGTTGTCTTGCTGTGGCGGAATTTGCGGCGCGAGGTCCCATGCGCGCTTTGGGTTCAGGTCGCGACTTTAATGACTTTCTTTCACCCTATGTGCAAACCCACGCCTGGTTTTCCGGCCGTGATCCTTATGCTGCCTCAACGCTAAGGGACCTGTGGCCCGATATCCCCAGGCCGGACTTTGTTCTCAAGGAGAGCGCCAACGGCGCGCTGGCTGCCCAACGCGGCATCCCGTCTCCTTACCTCACCACAGCCTTCCCTCTGCTTCTGCCGGTTGCGGAATTGCCCTGGGGAATCGCCATTTGGGTTTGGGTCTTCCTGTGTGTCTTGGCCGTCTTCGTCGTCGCCACAATACTGACGTACATGGCTGGCTTCCGGAGGTACAGTCAACCGGCGTTACTGATTTTCCTCTCAGCGTTGCTGTTTGCTCCGGTGCATACCGCAATCGCCGCCGCTAATATTTTTACCATCTCTTTTGCCGTGGGAATGCTGGCCACGTTCTGCCTTATAAGGAACCATCCCACACTAGCCGGCATTTTATTAACCTTAGCCGTAGCCCTCAAACCCACGGTTGCTCTGCCGTTTGTAATCTATGCGCTCGCCAGCCGGAACCGCGCCAAAGTGATACTTCCGGCTGTAGCTATGGGCGGCCTGTTGTTGTCCATAGCCATGATTCCCTCGCACGGAACAACACTCTGGCTAAAGAGTTTCGTCGCCAACGACGACACCATGTTCGCGGCGGGCGCGATTGACGATTTCAGTACCGCCAATCCACTTCACTTTCAACTGATCAACTTGCAGACTGCGCTCTTCCCCCTTCTGCAGAACCGGACCCTTACTCAGTTCGGGGCCATCCTCGTGTTCGTCGTCCTCTTGGTTCTCTGGTTCCGGGCGATGCGCCGCAATTGGCAACTCGACCTACTGGATCTGGCTATCCTCGCCTCGGTGGCACTTCTTCCCGTCTATCATCGTTTCACCGACGCTGGTTTACTGTTAGTTCCAGTGGCCTGGGCCCTAAGTGAACTACAAGGAAATCTGAGGCGCTTCGCAGCGGCATGCCTATTGCTCGCAAGCCCGTTCCTTGTGCCCGGAGCTACGATGCTTCAGGAATTCTCGGTTGCCCGGGTCTTTTCCCGCCAGCGGATTGAAATATGCAATGAAATCGCTTTGCGCACCGAACGTATCCCGCCCACAGCAATACAATTGCAATCACTCCCGCCATCGCCGCACGGCCTGTCCACTGACGGGCGGTCAATTTGATCTCAGATTTGCTCTGTCCTCCCCGCCGCCACTTGCAAAACATCATGCTCACCGCGGCCGCTGGAAAAAATAACAGAATCGTAAACTTTGTCAGCAGCGCGAACCCCGCCGCAGTTCCTAGTCGCAAGGTCGATGCTCTGGTAGGCTGGTCGAGCCAAAGAGCGAACGCGAACAATAATGCGAACTGCATGCACGAAGCCGGCAAGTCCGTGTATGCCACGCTCGCAAAGGCCAGGACAGTGGGCAGCGTACTGACCAGCAAAGCCGCAAGTACGCCCGCGAAATCTCCGAACTCCCGCCGCGTCCAGAGAAAGACCAGAACAATCTCGAGCACAAGAAATGGCAGCATGCCCGAACGAGCCAGCGCCAAAGTGCGCGCGAAATGTCCACGACCGTAGATAATCCGGTCGCCAACAACGTTGTAATCCAACTTTCCTTGTTCGTCTGAAGTCAAATTGGGATAACGCTCGCCGGCGAGAGCCAGCGGCAACCCAATCGCGTCACGCGCCAGGGGAGGATGCACCGGGTCTGTTTTATAGGTGTGTTGGTCCAGCCATTCGAGCGCCGCCGCGATATGGCAGGGCTCATCGAAGCCCTGGGCAGTAAAACCGTAACTGTGAACAGTGCGAAGAACGGCCACCAGCGCCATAAGCGCAACGACCAGCGCAACAAAATGGAAGCGTCTCACAGATTTTCTTTCTCGTTCACCCGGCGGGTTCCCAACTCATGCGGTCTCGCTTCTCCCCTAGGATGCCCGCCGCTGACATTCCCGAGCCAGGCTCAGCAAGCGGTCAACATGATCACTCCAACTGAACGCTCGCGCCCGTCGCACACCTTTACGCGAAAGTGTTGCTGCCAATTCCGGCGATTCCTGAATCTGCAATACTCGCTCCGCCAAAGCTGCCGGCGAGAAGCGCGGAAAATAAATTCCTGCGTCCTCACAGATTTCGCGATGCACCGGCAAATCCGACGCCACCACGGGCAAGCCACTCGACATCGCCTCAATCAGCGGATGAGCAAAGGATTCGGCATAGGCCGGGGTCACATAAATGTGGCACGCGCGATACAGGTGATGCAGCGAGCCGTACGGTATCGTTCCGAGTTCGACGATATCATGGCTTTCCCGCAGCTTCTTTGCCAGCGCCGCTGCTGAATCCGCCACGTAAGTTCCCGGATTCTCCCGTGAGTCGAGCCGGCAAGTAAGAAAAAGCTTCGCTTTTGTTCCCTTCAAACGGTCGCACAAGATAGGCATGGCTCGAAAAAGGGTTTCGAAATTCCGATAATAGTTGTAATGACTCACAAAAAGCAGGCGCAGAGCGTCTGCGCCTTTCTCGAGCTCAGCTTGAACCGCCAATGGCAACGGTGCCTCGTCTTTCGTAAACACATCCGCATCAAACCCATGGTGCACCGAGAGTACTTTCCGTCCGCTCCAGTCGCTAAGTTCGCGAGCAAAAGCGGCACTCGGAGCAACCGCAATCTCGGCGCGGTGTATGGATCGCCGCGCCAGCCAACCCTTGACCAAAGTGTCCATCCAGATCGCGTAGTCTCCGCGGGAGCGAACGTCGCGCCGGAAGTCAGCCGACGTATAAAGTGAGTTACGGGACAGAAGTATCTGCGGGATTGGAGAGTTCCAAAGCGCAAAATTGCCCGCCGAAATCAAGACACGCGCGCCGCTACGCCGGATCAGATCCGGAAGAGTCTTCTGCTCGCGAAGGAAACGCGCAGCCGCGCCGCGAGACTCCACAACCTCGATCAACGAAATGTTTTGCAGTTGCGCGAACTCCGCCCGGAGCGCTGGATTCACCAGTACAGTCGTTTCCGCGTCGCGCCTCAGAGCAAGATGGGGAATTACGTTGCGAAGATAAGTGAGGCCTCCACCCGCGCTCGCGGCAAGGCCATTGATAAACAATCGGATCATCGATTAGGCAGGACGGCCTGGAACCGGGTAGGCACACGACGGGCTGGTCGCGGGATCAAGCTTGTCGCTTGGACTACCGACGCTCCAGGAGCAAAATCAGCGAGCAGAAATGCACAAACCCAAAAGTACACGCTGAGATAATAACCCACCGCAAAAAGCCAATCTTCGAAGTTGGCGTGAATAAGACCCGCTAACACAACCATCGCTAGTGGAATGGAATAATGGCGCGCATCAGTCGTACGTTTCATCCAGGCGCAAACCTTCCACACTTTCATCACCGTAACCGACAGCAGCAAAACGAAAGGCAAAACACCCAAAAGACCTACCCACTCTGTAATATTGATGTAACTATTGCCGTTTTCACGAGCTGTCTCGGCGCTCGAATTGAACTTTCCAAAGCCCAATCCGGGATCCTCGCCGGTCGGACTCGTGCCATATCCCGTCCCAAACAAGGGATGCTCTTTAATTGTGGCGATGGATCGTTCCCAGGGCGTCCGCCTCGAACCCAACACTCCTTTTTCCTTGTGCCCCTTGTAGAGTATTGCGTCTTTGAAATCCCCCAGCGACTTGTTCAAAGTGTCGGGAGCTAACATTCCTGTGGTTGCAATCAGCACCAGAACCGCTGCCATCACCTTCAGCAAAAGTCTGTACTGTTCCAGGCATAGGCAGAAGACGACCGTCACGACCATCATGGCGATCATTCCGGCACGAGCCATGCTGAACAAAACCAGATAAGTACAAAGCAGCAGAGCAGCAAAACGTCGGAGCTTGACTACGGGCCCATCGCTCGTGAACCATCCCCACAATAAGATGGGGAACACCGCGACGCTCATCACCGCGCCCAACGAGTTGGGATTGCCCCAGAGACTGTTGCCCAACCCGAAATAATAAATCGCCGAGATGTAAACCGTGATCTCACTTCCCCAGACCAACCCGTGAAAAAAACGTTGCCCCCGTCCCAGCGCGGCCAAACGTGCCCCCGAAACGCAATACAGAAAAAGAAGCAGCAGGCTCAAAGCCTTCAGCGACGCCATGGATACGAACGCAGAAACGCCGGCGGAGACGAACGCGGCGCAAACGCAAAAAAAAGCGATCAGGTCCAGCGAACTTGTACTCGTGCGTGGAGTCTTTGTCCATACGATGAAACCGACGACTGCGCCGGCAGCCAGCACCACCCAGCGTCCCCAGTTCCACGCGCTCGCCAGAGGCAGATTCATGCCCGCCCAGGAAAAAGTGATGATCAGAAGAACAAAAAAACGCTGTTCATACTTCCAGAGGCAAGCGATGATCACCTCCAGAAGCAATATTCCGCCAAGAAATGAAATGTTGCCGAAGTAGTGCAAATGGCGATAAGTGAAAAACAGCGCCACTGCGAAGCCTAAAATGATGCCAACCCAGTGCAGAGGTTTCAACGAGTTCATCGATCCTCCGCTAGGGCGGCCGTCGCCAGGCCTTCGGCGCATGCTTCAGGCGAGTAGCTTCGAATTCGTTCCAAACTGTGCGCACTCATCTGTTCCTTGAGATCGGATCGCCGCACGAGAGCGTCAATTGCCACTGCCAGTTTCTCCCGGTTTCGGGGAGGAATCACAGAACCGTTCCAGCCGTCTTCCACCAGATCGGCCGCACATCCGGCGACACTGCTCACAATGATCGGAAGTCCGCACGCCATCGCTTCATTCACCACCAAACCCCAGGGATCGCTATGCGTCGGTAGAACCAGCATTTCCGCCAGTGCATACAGACCAGCCAGATCCTCGCGCTGAACGAATTGCGTCAAACAAACCACCCCCGGACTGATGCGCTTGGCTTCTTGCGCAAGTCTTTCTTTCGATGCACCATCTCCGGCAAACACCAGGCCCACGTTGGATCGAACCTCGCTCTCCAGTTTGGCATAGGCTTCGAGTAGATCAAAGATGCCTTTTTCAGGTACGAACCGCCCGACGAAGAGAATGAACCGTGACGGCAACTTTAATTTCTCTCGAAATTGCGCTGCGCGCCTCCTGACATCTTCCGCCGCGGCGGCAAAGAATCCATTATCGACGGCGTTCGCCGCGATGAAAATCCTACGGTCGTTCGCCCCGAGAGTCCGCAAGTAGTCAAAGGAGGATCTCCCAGGTACCACAAACCCATCGCAGGAACGCACAAAGTATCTCTTCAACCATTCCACGCCGGCGCCGTTCGACCGGCTGTCTTGCTCGTTACTTTCCGTCCACAGCACAAAACGCACTCTGCGTCGACGTGCCCACCAAAGCGATTGCCACGACGCAGGATAGTTGTAACCCCCACAAAGAACCGCTTGCGGCGACGCTGCCTCCAGAGCCGCACGCAAGCCGCGATTGATAAGCAGGCTGTATTTTCCCCTTCGCCATCGCCATGAAGGCAGAACCTCATGGGAAAAACCGATCTCATCGGCATAAACACGCCACTGTCGCAATGCTTTGTCCGTGTCCGCCAAAAAAATCACGTGCAAATCAACTTCGCTCCGACGGGCCAGGGCGTTGAACACAGGAATGCGATACGGAGCAATGATTTCCGTCAGAATTACAATCTTTCGCGTCATGATGCGTGACTGGCCACTCGAGCCGCAAAGATGTGCTTCCGGAAAGATGCGCGCCGGTCAGTCGGAGTTTGATTCCAGCGCTGCACTAACCGGCGAAGCACACGAGCGCGAACCCAGGTTTGACCCAACGGCGGAGTGAGGATTTATCTTGTGGCTTCAACATAAAGGCTCTCGGAGCGTCTGGATTCTAGCTCAATTTCGTCGATTTCAGCAATGCGGCTGCTGCCGAAGGCACTGAATTCAGGCGCTGCGAAACCAGCTTCTCGCAACATATGCAGTAGCGAACGCGAGTCGAACATTTGCTTGTGATGAGCGCCAGCGTGCACGATGTCGCGAAAGTTTGCCGTCAGAAGCAGCCGTGAGATAAAGCGATGGGACGCCATCGGATTGGCCGTATCCGACAGATAGTCGCGCACGAGTATCTCCAGGTCGGGTACAACGATTCGAAGAATGCCCCCCGGTTTCAGTACCCGAAAGCACTCCCGTGACACCGCAAGCGACTCCTCGTACGTAAAGTGTTCGAAGGTGTGCGAAGAATAGATGCAAGAGACCGACGAGTCAGGAAAGGGAATTCGCTTGCGCACATCGACGCGGCGCACGCCGCTTGGCCAGTCGGGAAGTTTAAAAATCCGCCTCCCGAGCGGCAAACGCGAAAGAAGAATACTCGGAGAATTGTCAATGTTGACCCACCCCTCGAGGCCCGCGGTTCCACAACCAATATTCAACTTGAGCTCCGTTGCATCTGTCATACGTCGAATCTTAGCCTCGAAGGCAGCACAGCTCTCCGCAGTTGTTACCCGTTGAACTCAAGACCGTCCCTCTCCCGAACGATCTTTCCGATGCAGAATTGCGCTTTCCATAATCTCCTGCCATCGCACAGTAATCCGATCCCAGTCAAATTTCTCGGCATGCTTGGCGGCTGCCAACGACATCTGAGCTCTGAGCTCCGGTTGCCGCATCAGGCGGCCGAGAGCTGCGCTCATCTCTTCTTCAGAAGACACCAGCAGCCCGGTAACTCCATCGACCACGTAGTCAGGATGGTACGAACTTCGCGCCACGCAAGGTAATCCGCACGCCGCTGCCTGTCCCAACACCTGAGGATGCCCTTCCAGTTCACTGGGAAAGAAAAAAATCTGCGCGCCGCGCATCTCAGCACCTAATTGAGAAGCATTCAGGTGTCCGAGAAAGATAACGTTGCTGCAGTTCAAATCTTGCGCCAGCCGTTCGCACGCCCCCTGCTCCTCTCCCTTTCCCGCTAGACGGAATTCCCACTCCGGATGCTTCGCCGCCTCCCGAATCACCAGGTCGGCCCGCTTGTACTGACGGAACGAACCAGCGAATAACACTCGCGGCCGTTCGCCCTCATCCTCCCTCCGCTTCGGTGGATAGTAGTAACGCCTGTCGATGCCGTCGTAAACCGTTTGCACATTCCGTCCTCCCAATCTCTCGGCCGTCGCGGACATGTTAAGGCTGTTCCCGACTGTCACGTCCGATTCGCGTATGGCGCGACGCAGAACCAGCCGGTCCGTATTTTCGTCGAGCCCGCCGGAAATGACATAAGTGACCAGTGCCGACTTCCATCGCATGGTGTGGCGGAGGGCTAGAAAAGCGGCGTCCAAAGGGCCTTCTCTCGGAAAGAAATACACGTCCGGAATCTGGGTGGCCAAATGCCACAACACACGCGTTGTGTTCGCATGCTTGCCCCACCGGAGAATCTTCGTGTTCGCCCGCGCCGCAATTCTGGGGTCCGGTGCGCCTCCACCCAACATCACAACCCGAAAGCGATCTGGATCCATGCGCGCCACGACCTCTTTCACCGTCAGATTCTGGGCGTTGGTATTATCTTCATCGGCGAAAGAGGGAGTAAACACTGTGACCATGCAGGCAGCACAAATTCGACGGACTATCGCGTCGCTCTTAACCTTCAGCTTTCATTCTAGCCGGAACATCCGACTTCAGGATCTCCCCCCGAAGTTCGCGCAACCGAGCCGTCATGCGCATCTTGTTATCTCGGGCTGCAACCGCTTTCTTCATGTGTTCACTTGCCGTGAGCAACAGCCGTTTTCGAATATCGGGAGGAACTCCGTTGCTGCCGTCGGCGATCTCCGCGCGGTTTGTTTCCAGATCGTAAATCTCCTCGACGACGCCCGGTTCCATCCGCATGATCAGCTTGTAGCGTTCCTCGCGAACCGCTAACAGCCTTGCTGCGCTCCGGCTTTCGGTGCTGAAAGGATTCGTACATCCAAACGCGCACTCGACGATGGCCGGATCATCCCAGGCCCTCCCTCGCCGCAGATGTTCCCATAAGCTCCGCCCCTGAAAAGCAGTCGGTTGCTGCACCTCGAGTATCTCCAGCAGAGTCGGCGCCAGATGCAAATGACTCATCGGAGACGTCGGAACTTTCCCCGCCCGCTCGCTTGGAATACGGATCAACAGTGGAACGCGAATTATTTCTTCACTCAAACGGAACGGCGCATGATACCGTCCGCCATGCTCAAGAAACTCCTCCCCGTGATCCCCGGTCAGAACCAGCACAGCTTGACCCCACCGCTGTGTCTGCTTGAGACCCTCGACCAGTCGGGCAATCTGATGGTCCACCCAGCGAATGCCCGCGTCATAAAGTTGCACCACTTCATCCCGTTTCCCACGCAGACCCGCAGCTGTAGGATCCCGGCGATTCCAGTATTCGTTCACATAGCGGGCGCGGGCGACATCGATCTTTCTTCCAGTAAATTCATCAAACGCCTCGTCCGGCGGATAGTAGGGCGAATGCGGATCCATAAGGTGAAGCCAGAGAAAGAAAGGACGTTGCCCGACCGAACTCAGCCAGTTCTGTGCCTCCTCAACCATAACGTCGGCGGTCGGGAACTTTTGCAGAGCCGCGATACTGCCGGCCGCCGGTGCATTCTTCATGCAGTACTGAAAGTAGAGCTCGTTGTAGAGCCGGCTCAGTCCGAACCCACCCGCGACGCTTCTCGCCGTTCTATTCAGCCTTCCCCGAAATGCGCTCTTTGCCCCTGCCAAGGAATTCACGCTGTCGGAGTTCTCGTTGTTTGGCGCGACCTGAGCTTCGAACTCAAGAAAATCACGAAAGGTATCAAACCCCTGGTCGTATCCGAAGCGCGGAGAAATATACGGATTGGCCGCTGAAAACGCTCCCGTTGCGTATCCAGACTCACGTAAGACCGTTGCCAGCGTCGTTTCTCCCGGAGCCAGCCCGATCACATCCCGTCCCAATGCCAGAGGCATACGAGAGGCAAGAATTGTTGGAAACGAATAATACGTGGGAGCCCCGCCAACAATGGCCGTCGGCACCACGTAGGATTCTGCCGCCAGCGCATCCAGGAACGGGGTCGTGGGACGAGCGTATCCGTAAAATCCGCAGTGGTCTGCTCGAAGGCAGTCCACCGTGATCAACACCAGCGATCGCTTCTCATGACTCACTTGACTGGCTCGCTCGTCGGAACAGGCTGCGACAAATCCATCTCCCAGGCCCGCTATGGTCTCGCCGCTGTCGCCCGCACTCGCATTCTGCCGTTCTCGCCCGCATAACTGCCTTCGGTTGCGATGGCAAACAGATCGGCGTCATGGAGATACAGCAAGCGCGGCCATTTCGTTTCAATCGTTGTCAGAAATTCATCAAGAAGTTCCAGGGTCGGCGCGCAGAAGTCGCGAATCGTGGAGTGGAAATTGATGGAATGAATCGAAATCACCGCAGGACACCCCACCGCGAAACATTCCCCAACCTGCTTTATCAACTCCTCCAAGCGGCACGAACCAACGGCAGGCTCTATTTCCACAGTGCGAAAAGTGGAGAGCATCCCTCGTTCATCAAGGCCGGGAGCTTTGCGCCGCCCGGGCCCGTTCTGCGCGACGCGCACCCCAGCCTCGAACCACGCCGTTCTCGAATCCTCGTTGGCACGATACCCTGGCGCACACGCGCTGAAAGGTGTCGTCTCAAACAATCGGTGGAAAATTTCCGACGCGCGCCTGATTCTATCCCTCTGCGTATCCAGTGCCAGAAATCTTCGCGCGGGCTGCATCTCCGGATCCCAATATTCGTATCCGACCCACGGCATCCGCCAGTGAATGTACGGAGTCTGTGCTTGCCATAGCAGCTTCAGCAAATGCCCGCGCTCTCCGCCCGTATTCAATTCCCGCGCCACCGCGCACTCACAAAAGTGAGTTAACCCGTGCAAAGCGGGATAGAACAATCCTTCGCGAATGCCCGCCCGGTAGGCTTCCAAGAGCTGAGGACGGTTCCACGCGCCCGGCCATCCGTCGCTCAGCGGTCGAAGCGGAATCTGCTCTTGCCCGGGTTCGAATGTACGCTCAAAATCTACGTTCGCGATGATGAAGTTCATAACGAGCGAAGGCCTGCGCCCGGTCGAGTCCTGATGTTTCCTTAAAACTGCCGCGAGCGCGTGCACGTCCTCGGCAGTTTCCAGGCTGTAGTAGTCGTACGGCTTCTCGCCCAGATTCAATCCAGCTCCACAAAGTTCATCCCATCCCTCGCGGTCGCGAACCCCGGCGCGTCCCCAATCGTCGCTTTGTATCAGAACCAGCGGCCGATCGAAGCTGAGCGCTATCGGAGCCTCCGCCTTAGCCATCCCCAGTGCGTTGCGCAGTCGCGTGATCATATCCTGCCAACCGGGCGAAACAGGACATGGCATCGACCTGTGCATCTCGGACAGATCAAGGGTTCCGCCATTTCGATCTCGCCCCCGTTGCGAATTCCACCAGCGAACAGAGTCGCCGGTTCAAAGGATACCGCCACGCTGGCGAAAACTGGACGACTCTCTGGCAGAATCCCCGCTTGAACATCGCTGGACCCGTATTGATCTCTTCTCGATATCCGCCGAAGTCATAATCGGCGCAGCCCGAGTCTTTGGCCCATCGAATCGCGTGCCATTGCAACAAGTGGCCGGCGCTCAAACGATCATCTTTCGTGGTAGCGCCAAAAACGTACCAGGACCGCTTCGCCGCACGGACCACGAGTGTGCCGCCGAGCAAAGCCGCGTTCTTGAAAGCAAGTAAAAGCGCTCCCCGGTCCTTCTCCGCGGCAATCCACCGCAATACATGCAACAAATGGCTCGGTTCGCCGCCAACGAAGTTTTTTTTCCTGGCCATCTCAAAATAAATGCGATGGAACTCCGCCAGGTCGCCCTCGTCCTCCGCGCGCCTGATCACAACACCCTGTTGCTCAGAACGCCGAATCTCGTACCGCGTTGTCTTCCGAAAGCTACTCAAGAGTTCGTCAGGACCAACCATCAAATCCAGCCGCAAGGAACTTCTTCGATCCGGAAGCTCTTGCCATCCATTGCTGGCCAGCCTGCTTGCGACGCTCCCTTCCCCCTCTGAACCCTCGACCCAATCAGGAGCGATCTCGACATAGGCGAATCCGCTCTCCTTGCTCTTTTTGAGAAGCTCATCAAGACCGCCCAGCGTGACCTTGGCATCATCGCAGACGGGGCCTCGGTAGATCATCAGGCTGCGGATCCGGCGCAAGCGTTTGCCCACGGGCAGAACCACACCACACAAAGCGAACCATCGTATCTCGCCTCGTTCTCGCGCGATGGCACAATACGCCTCTTCACCCTGATCGCCGTTTCCTATCCACTGCGGGAATTGGAAAGGATGGCTATTTCCCTGGCTGTCCAGGAAAGCCTCGATCTCCCGGTTCACCGTCGGCGCCAGTTCTTCTCTTTTGAGGAATTCAAAATGCATCGGCGGGACAGACGCGCTGCGCACTCCAGCA
Organism: uncultured Acidobacteriaceae bacterium; assembly: GCA_963696275.1. GTDB lineage: Bacteria > Acidobacteriota > Terriglobia > Terriglobales > Acidobacteriaceae > Acidiflorens. The sequence continues at coordinate 203,061 of CAVOJQ010000008.1, forward strand.
ATCACTTACGACCCTAGGCGCGCTACATGTAGCCAAGGGCCTTCAATCTCTCTTCGATGATTCGCTGTTCCTTCTGATCGAGACCCGCCGCATCTTCACGCGTGACTTCCCCCAGAAGAAACTCGATCAATTTTTCCAGACTTGGAAACTGCGGTCGAGGTCCCTTGCAAAAAAGCGCTTCGGCCGACGAGCAAAGTTCCTCTCGCAAATTTAGTTGTCGCAGCGACGCGGTCATCGGACGTCAGGCCTCATCCTTCGAAACACCCCCAGCACTCTCGGCCCTAAGGCGCCAGCCACCAGACGGTCGTCCTCATCCAAACCGCCAAGCAGCATTCCTGCGATAAACACCGCATAGCCCAATAGCAGGCCGGCCACGAGAGTTAAAACTACATTGTGGAACAAACTTGCTTCCATCCTCACGACGACAATCACCGCCGTGCTGCCCAGCACCGGCAAAACCAGCCGGAGATAGCTCCGATTATACGGAGTTAATCCCAGGATCGCCTTCACTTCGCGCAAATACAGAAGATTGATCGCAGCATTGCTTGCCGCCGATACCAGAATCGCTCCGACGATTCCCCAAATCGGTATCAGAATAAGATTGAAGGCGACATTTGCTATCACCACCTTCACCTGCACTCGAACCAACCGATCCTGGTGGCCTGACATAATCAGCAAAACGCCCGCGGACCCCACCGCGCAGTTGATCAATTGTCCGAAGGTCCCAATCATCAGGATCGGCCATCCCGCCCGAAACTCGCTGCCAAAGATCTGCATCAGTGGCGCGGCAAAAACACAAACCACCATCGCCAGTGGAAGCGTGAATCCAAAAATCCATTTGGTGAGAGTTTGATACAGCCTCCGCAACAGATCGATCTCGCCGCGCGCATGCAAGTCGGCGATCGTCGGCGAAAAAATCTGATTCACCGATTGCAGCAGGATCGGCAGAAACACGGTGACCGACGCCGCCACCACATAGACGCCAACCCGGCGGGCATCGAGCCAATACCCCAGCACAATTTTGTCCAGAGAACCAAACGTGTATTCAAGCACCTGCACCGCAAACAGGCTGGCTGAAAACCGGATTGCCTCCCGTTCGAAGCCAGGCAGCCTGCCTGCCACGGAATGCACCCCCCGCGGCAGGAGCTTCCACGTAGCCAGCGCCAACAGCACAACCGTGATCGACGCGGAAGCAACCTGCGCCAGCAAGTAGCCGGAAAGTCCCATGCCGAGCATCAGCAACCCGACGGCGAATAGCATATTCAGCGGGCTGCCGATGAAGTTCGTGATCACAGTTCTGCGAGCAACGTCTTTAAAGCCGGCTAGCGCCTGTCCAAAAAACGAAGTGAAGCTGCCCAGAATCATCAGGACCGCAAATGCCCCCATGTATTTCGATAACACCGGCGTGTGGTAGAAGCGATTCGCAACCCATCCCCGTATCGAAAGCATGACCGTGGCAACCACCAGGTTCGCCACCGCCAGAACCGCGAGGCCGTCCCGCATGAATCCTTTGAGTTCGGCATACCGCCCGGTTCCCGCGTACACCGCCACATATCGGGCTGCCGCTTGCGGCAAGCCCAGGGCCGCAACCAATCCCAGCACTCCCCCCACCGTCATGCCGAGCGCATAAATTCCTAGCGCCTCCGCTCCTAACACCCGAGCCAGGTAGATTTTGAATAGATATCCCGCCGCCGCGGTGAACAGAGTTCCGGCAAAAAAAACCGCCGAATGCCGGGAGATGTGCCCCATCTCGCTGCGAAATTGCGCTGCCGGACTGGGAGCGTGCGGAAGTGGCGAGGCCTCGATGGCTGTTTCCGGGGTGTCCAAAATGTGCCTGTTGCGGTTATTGACGACCGTGGTTCGAATGATGCCCAGATTATCTCAAAACGTTATCTCAAACCGCTGGCGATCGCTTGGTCGAGGATCACTGCCAGCGCGTCTCGGCAAAGGGATCGGCGCTTCCCGGCCGCCTATTCGATTTGTGCGAACGAAATGACCGATCCAAACGAACAGCGCTCTATACGATATTCGCGCAGCTTCAGCGATTCCAGAACCGCGATCGATTCTCCCCGCCAATCCTTTAAGTTGAGCTCGTCGAACGCAATCACAGCGCCCTTCGGCATTCGCGGAACAAAATGCTTCAGCGCCGCAAGGGTCGGTTCATAGATGTCGAAATCCAGGTACAACAGGCTTACTACTAACTGCGGATTGTCTTTCACGTATTGCGGAATCGTTTCCTTCGCATCTCCACGCACCAGTTCAACCTTTGGGACGTGCCCGATGAAACGGTTCGAGTCGAAAAGCTCGACACACTCCCGGAGATGATCATAAGAATCCGCAGCCAACCCCCCGGAATGCGCCTCCTCTGACTCGCTCTTTGCATCCTTTTCCGACAACTTTGGGAAGCCACTGAAAGTGTCAAAGCCTACCACCCGCCGTTGATGATTCGCCGGTTCGAAAATGGCACTCAACTGCGCCCAAGCCATCAATCCGCCACCCCGCAACACGCCGCACTCCGCGATCGAACCTTGAATCGTCAGCACACGCTTGAAGATCTCGTAGCGAACCAGGAAGTTTGTAAGATCCTGCCGCGGCGTGTACAAACTGAAATTCTGGAGTCGCTCCAGACTTGAAAATGGACTCTCGGCGATGCACTGCTCCATCCGCTCCGCGTAGGTTTGCTCTTTCTCCGATCGGGTCGTACTGCGCGGTTGCTGCGGTTGGCGAGCTCTTGATTGATTAAGTCCGTGCTGCTTTTTTCTAGCCATTCACGAGTTCCTTCGATCTGAATCCGCCCTTAGTCAACGCGTTTCAGTAAACCCTCTTGCAATAACCGCGCAACAATCGGTATGCAGGTTTCCACCGATACTCCAATGCGATCAGCAATCGAAACCAGGTCGAGCCGCCCGTCGGCATAGGTCAGAATGTTCATCATGGTTGGCACATGAATGGTTTGCCCCTGCAGGGCGCTGCCATTCTGGCTGAGTGTAGGATACAAGCCCCGTCTGCCCAGTTGCGGTTCACCCCGACAAGTTGTCTGATAGATCTCGTTTGCCTCGAACAGGCTGATGCAACGCCGCAACGCGCCGTACGCGCCCGCTAGTCCCGACGGCGAAATCAAACTCAGATCGTCCAGTGAGGTATGGTACTCCGGATAGGTTCCATACTTGGAGCGCATCAGCGATACCACGGGCAGGTCCACGCCCGGACTGCAATACTGGCGTTCATCGCTTCCACGCTCCAGAAAACTATAAGTCACACAGTCTGGATAATGATGCCGGATGACATGCTTCGTAACTGAATCCGCCAGAGTGTTGCCGGTGCGGGACGCGAGGAACGAATATGCTCGATCGTCGCCCACACACGTAACCACGTAGCCGGCGATGATCTTCCGTCTCATCTCCTCGACGTGCTTGCTCAGGTAAACGATGGACCCCAGCGTCTCCGGTATAAAGATGACCCTGAAGCCATACCGCCGGTTCGGCACCGACTGCAGCCACTGAACCAGCGCAGCCGTCACTACTGGCCCCGACAGTTCATTGTTGGCCATCGAAGGGTGGCAGACATAGGTTGACAGGAAAATCTCGCGTTCTTCCCTGCCCGGCAAATTGATTTCGCCATAACTGAGGGTGCCGGGAGCCAGTGTGCTATCGATCACCACGCGGTACCTCCCTGGACCGAGCGTGTCGCGCACGCGCTGGCTCAGGCAGAATCCCCACCGCCTTTCATAGTAGGAGGTCACATAAGGGATCGCATCCGGCATCGCCGGCAGCGAATGCAGATGCGGTTGCATTTCCTCCAGAGTCATTTCCAGTGAGACCGGCTCCGAGTACCCAACCACATGAAGATTATTCTCGCGAAAATCGACGACGCGACGGCCGGAAACGTCAGCGATGAAAGCATCGCGAATGTTCCACTCTTCCGGAATCACCCAATCAAATGCTTTTGTGCCAGACGGCACCTCGCGGATTTCCATGGCGGGAAGCAGTTTTTGCAAATAACGCAGCGTCTGCCGGACACCGTCCCCCGTAAGGCTCCGGCAAATCGGAAACAGGTCGCGAGCCCATCCATACATCTGCTCTCCGACCGCGACATCACTCATGAAAGAATCTCCACACCCGTGTTTCCTCTGGCAACGCGACTCGCCGCAGCCTGCAGGCGGTCTTCATTCGAACCACGCAACTCGACGCTCAGACCTGAACTCCTTCTTCGATCAGTGACAGAGGGTCTTCATCCAGCATCTTCCACGCCGTATCGAAAAAATCGCTCGCCGTCACCGCCAGAATTCGTGATCTGCCCACCTCCGCCGCCTGCATCTTTCCCTCCTTAATCAGCCGGCTCTGCAGCGATCGGAGGTCGGCCTCCGACCTGCGCGTCAGATCTCGCACGTTGTATGCCACCGAACCCTCAACTCTCTGTCCATCCGGCATAAGAACGATACCTGAGAAGATTTTCTTGTACCGATACTTCACTCCATACGCCGTCTCCACATAATGCACAAACGTTCCTCCCCGGCTCAGCGAACAACCCAGGTCGACAATATAGGCGTTCAATCGATGCACGGCGGCAAATACCGAATCCGGACCAAAACATTCCTTGACCGGCAGCGCGCACAATTGCGGCGCCAGCGGCCCCGCGCAGGCAAAACTAAAAATCGGATCCAACGTTCGCAGAACACCCTTCCGTGTGCGGAACCTCTCGCTCACCATGCCCACCGCGCTCGGAGTGCCGACAACATCGAACGGTTCCCCTTTGGTGAAACTGTAACTGAAAGCCGGCATCACCAGCGTTCCCTCGCGGCCAATGGCTGACTCGATGGCGTCGATCAGTAAATCCAGCTGCTGGTCGTTATCGTTATCAATATCGTTGCCCAGAGATGGCCCGGCATGCTGCGACTGAAACTGAGCCGCAACAATCGCATCGGCATGCACCAGAGCTATACTCCCTGGCTTGATGCCGATCGAACGCAGGGCATCCGTAACCGCCGACGGTGCAATGGTTGGTAAACTCACGCTAGTCGCGATGAACTGGGTCCAGGTTTCGCAGTAGATTTTTCATATTTCATGATCCGCCCGATTTATCATAATCCAACGTGCTCGTCATGCCAGCCCACGCGCCTGTCCCTTCATGAAAATTTTGCTCGTTCATCCCGACGATTCCGTGGAGGGCGAACCTTGCGTGATTCAAACCAGCGGACCCGCTCCATGGGATTGGATCGTCGATCTCGGCTGGTCAGGGCGTGCCGCCTACTCCCGTTACTCCGAGCAGCTGGATGTTCGCATCCTCAGCATTTACGACCTGCTCGACCATGAGCAGCACCGTCGCCGCATGCGCGACCTCCTCGCCGTCGGCTTGGATCACCTGCTCGATTCGGACTCCGTTGACTGGTGGGAGGTTTTTTCTGTCTATCCCTACCAGCAACTCGAACAGCTTTTCCTGCTGTCGGTGCTGGCGGGGCAGATTCCCGCAAATGCCGAGATTTTCGCAACTCGAACTCACGTCTCCCTGGATGCGCTGTCAAGTTTGTTGAGCCGGGACGGTAAGAACTCGCGGATCGCAATTCTCTCCGACGCCAACCCGAGGGGTTTGCGAACGCGATCTAGTCGTTACTGGAGAGCAGTACGTACACTCCTTCCATCTCAACTCGCGGAAATCGCTTTCGACAAGTGGGATACCGGCTACCGTCTTCGAAGACACTTTTTCCGTCGTCCCCGCGGATCGTCCACACCCATGATCTTGCTTCCGTCCGCGTACGCCAACGTTACTCGGGCACAAGTTGCCTATGCCAGAATGCTTCCACACCGCCGTTTTTTGCTGGTTCTAACGCGTCGAAACGGCCAGATTCCCAACCTTCCTGAAAACGTGGAGGTGCGCTCGCTGGCCTCGTACGCCGTGCGCTCCTCACCCGCATCCGGAAAAGAACGCGCTCGGTTACTGGCCGCGTGGCAAGGTTTGCAAAATATTTCGTTCGAGAGCAACCCGGTTCTCGCGCTGGCAACAAAAATGGGCGCGTTCGGAGCCTTCGCGGATCTTCTCAACAGCGGCTTGCGTGTCCGCGATGCGTGGCGCGAGGTTCTTACCCGGAATCCCATTTCCAGTTTGCTTTCAGCGGACGAATATAACCCCTATACCCGGCTGCCCATCTTGCTCGCCAATTCTAGAAACGTGCGCACCGTATTTTGCGATCATGGCGCACTGAACATGAGTTTCGGAATTCGCCGCCCGGCTTCCGACACTTATCTCGTGAAGGGCAACATGGCGCGAGATTACAGCGTGAATTGGTGCGGCCTTCCCGCCGAAAAAGTCGTGGTCGGCGCTCCCTCGCCAGGCCAGCCTTCACCCTCTTCAAGCCCAAGGAATGGCGCCACAAGAGATTGGATTGTCTACTACTCTGAGGCGTATGAACTGTCGGCCGGCCGCACTCGAACGTTGTATGCCGAACTCTTACCCGAGTTGTGCCAACTTGCCGCCTGTACGAATCGCAAAGTCGTCGTAAAACTCCATCCCTTCGAGAGTTTGCGCATGCGGAAGGCAGTCATCGACGACGTACTCACTCCCGAGCAACGCAGTTTGGTTGAAATCCGCGAAGGAGCGATGACCCCAGACCTTTTCGCTCGAGCCTGGTGCAGTCTTACGCTGGAGTCCAGCGTCGCCGTCGAAAGCACCCTCCACCGAGTGCCCTGCTTTCTGTGCAGTTGGTTTGATGCATCGTGGTACGACTATGGCAAGCAGTTTGCGAAGTACTCTGCTGGTTATCCGCTCGATTCTCCGCAGCGGATTCGAGACATTCCGCGGTTGCTCGGGGAATTTCACATCACCGAATCCACACGTCGGGGCCTTCTGACCCCAATCACCCCTGAACGATTGGACTCGGTCCTGGCTGGCAAATAGTCTGCCGCCTTATTTCTCGACGAGCTCCCAATTCAGCGCAGTTCCCCGCTCCACGTCGCAGGCTGCTCTCTTTCCCAGAACTTCCTGGAAATGGCGCGGATGCAATCCGTTCCCTGGCCGAATCGAACGTAGATTCTGCTTCGTGAACATCTGACCCTTCTTGATGTCTTCCACGACAAACAGCGACCGCCGGAATCTGAGACTGTTAACCTCGTGCGGTCCCGATCCAAACTGCACCGACCCGAGAGCCCTCTCGGCCGTTCGCACCGCCTCCACCATCGCCTTGAATTCCGAGGGCTCGAGCGAAAACGCGCTGTCCGGACCGCCATCCGCCCGTCGCAGACACAAATGCTTCTCAACGATGCACGCTCCCAACGCAACCGCAGCGGCCGGAACCGCAATGCCCATGGTGTGATCCGAAAGTCCCACGGGACACCCGAACCGGCGCGCCAACTCAGGAATCGAACGCAGATTCGTCTCTTCAGGTTGCGCCGGGTAGGCGCTCGTACACTTCAACAGCGCAAGCTGCGCCGCACCTGCCCCGCGCGCCGCCTCGACCGCTTCCACGATCTCGGCTTCGCTGGCCATGCCGGTCGACATGATCAGCGGCTTACCGGTACGAGCCATCTTTTGGATCAATCCGATATCCACCAGTTCGAACGACGCCACCTTGTGCGCCGGAACTTTCATCTGCTCAAGAAAATCGACCGCCGTATCGTCGAAGGCGCTAGAAAACAATTGCATTCCAAGGTCGTTCGCAACTTCTTTAAGCTTCGGCTGCCACTCCCATGGAGTAAATGCTTCCTGGTAGAGATCATAAAGAGTACGGCCATCCCACAGTGTGCCGCTCGCAATCCGAAAACATTCTTTATCGGAGCGCAGCGTGATCGTGTCAGCCGTATAAGTCTGCAACTTGACCGCATCCGCGCCCGCATCTTTTGCCGCGCGAAGAATCCGCACTGCCTGGTCGAAATCCTGATTGTGATTGGCGGAAAGCTCGGCGATCACGTATACCGGCGACCCCAGACCCACGCGCCTGCCCGCAATCGTCAATGCCGAATCAGCCGGCATAAGTTTCAACCCCGCACTCCCAGGTAAATAGCAACGCGTCCTGGTCAGCGATTCGTTCTTTCCCCGCACTCCGGAACCCGCTCGCTTCAAACAGTCGCACCGAAGCGTGATTCTCCGGCTTAACGAATGCTTGAACCCGCCGCACCCCACGGGTGCGGACTAAATCACGTGTCGAAAACAAAATCAGTTCTCTGCCCCAACCTTCACCGCGAAAACGCGACGCTACATTCACGGAGAGCAGCGCACTGTCATCTTCGATTTGAAATCGCACCAGGCCCACTGCATCACTCCCTGCATTCTCACCTATGTAGATTCTCGATTGCGGGTCCTGAAGACGTTCTGCAAACCACCTGCTATGTTCTTCCCATGAAATAGCTGCCGAGTGGAACGATGCCGCGCGCGCCACCGGATCCTGCGCCCACTCAAACAGCAATCCACAGTCCATCTCTCGCACCAGTCGAAGATTCAGTTCCCTATCCAGAAGAGCGGCCCGCACTCGCTCGCTGCCCAAACCATCGACCAAACCTCGCGCCCTGCCCGACATCGCTTGGCGCCGTTCGAAGGAGTCGATGAAGGCGTACAGTTCAGCAGCAAACCTGTCACCGCGAAATTCTCGCGACGTACCCGCATTCACCGCCATTCCCAACTCGTATAAGCGCTCCGCAATCCGCCGTTGGTTCTCCGCTATCACAAGCAGCATCGACGGCAGCCCCATATAGCAAAGTTCATACGAAGTCACGCCTGCTCCCGCAATCGCCATGTCCGCCCAAGCCATCAAGGCCGGCATGTCTCGCACGCTTCGGGCAAGACGCACCCGAACTTGGCAGCGACTTACCGCTGCTTGTAGAGATTCCACATGCGGGTTGCCGCCTCCCGCCACCAGAATTACTTCCAGATCTCGGCTGGAATCGCCCAGCAACGCCAGACTCTGAAGAATTTGTTCGCTCGCGTTGTCCGGATCGCTTCCGCCGATGGTGATCAGAATCTTGCCGGCTCGATCCGGAATCGAACGCTTCCAGCCGATCCAGGGCAGAAACTCTTCGCGCAGCAGTGCGTATTCCGCTCCCAGAAGCAGCCGGGGATCGCTATCCGATCGCGTGTACATCTCAGGCGTCGCATACGCGTTTTGATTCAATACCCACCGAACCGGATAATCGCTGGCGTGCCCGAAGTCATCAATTGTAAGAACCCGAATGCCGGCTGCGCTCAGCATCCCCTGCTCCCGCGCCCCGAAGTTGTAACCATCCAGTACTGCGAGCGAAGGATTGGCAGCCGAACGATTGCCGGTGGCACGTTGCTTGTCCAGAAGGGCGTGTACAAATACCTCCGCCGACACCTGTGCAGATTCGCCGCTTTCGCCCGCCAGCGTCTCCAGCGCGATTCCTTCCCCGCGAATCCGATCTTCAATTCCTGCCAGGCCTTCCCGCACCAGGAAAGTCACGTCGCCACCTGCCCGCTTCCACGCCTGTGCCAGCGCCAGGCATCGCATAACGTGACCCGTTCCCACCTGGATGCCGCATTCGGCGCAGATCATCAGCCGTTCCGGTTTGCGCAAGCTGGATTCTCCACCGTTATGATCTGCGAGTGTTTGCCCGAAGTGCCATCCCTAGGCGCGAACCCGGAATACCGGCTGAATCATCTCGCCTTCAAGATGCTCTTCCGGATGCGCTTCCCCCAGCCATTGCGACATCGTCTTGCAGACTTCCGCATACACCCGCAAGGTCTGTTCGATGGCCAGCGGATCGTGCGCCGCGGTCATATTGTGCGTCGCCAGCAGGAGCACTCCTCGCTTGACGCACTCTTGCGTGAAGAGGCTTCGCACCAGAAAGCTGTCCTTCCCGTCGGCATCGAGAAACTTGATCAACGACCAGAACGGATAACCGATGCACTGGATACGATCCTGTAACCCGGCTTCTCTCGCCAGCGCGTTGAGCCCTTCCTGCAGCAGGCGTCCGTTCGCATCCATGCGGCCCAGCGCATCGGTCGTCTCAAGCACATCGAGCACCTTCATGGCCGCCGCCATCGACGCCACTTCTCCCCCAAAAGTAAAGCTGAAGAAAATTTCTTCAAATACTCTCATGACATCCGCGTTTCCCACCACGCAGGCAATCGGAAATCCGTTTCCCATTGCCTTGCCGAAACAGGCTAAGTCGGGAGTAACACCAAACCTCTTCTGCGCGCCACCTAGACCGAAATGAAATCCACTGCATATCTCGTCAAAGATGAGCAGGGCTCCGTGTTCATGGGCCAGCTTTTTCGCGCCTTCCAGAAAGCCTGCTGCCGGAGGCCAGAAATTGACCGGCTCCATAATCACCGCGGCAAACTCGCCTCTGTGTTCCTCCAACAGCGTCTGCAGCGATCCCAGATTGTTGTACACGAACGGATGCGTCAAAGCCCGCACCACTTCCGGCACTCCCGCATTCCGCGTGGTGCTGCCGATGTACCAATCCTGCCATCCGTGGTAGCCGCAACAGGCAATGCGGTCGCGTCCGGTGAGAGCGCGCGCGCCGCGAACCGCTCCGGAAGTCGCGTCCGACCCATTCTTGGCAAAACGCACTTTCTGCGCGCACGGGATAAGCCGGGTCAATCGCTCGCCGAGTTCCACTTCCAATGGATGAGGCAATGAAAAGCTGTGTCCTTGTGCTAACTGCTCCGCCACCGCGGCGTTGACCTCCTCGTCGGCGTAGCCCAGAATATTCGGCAGCAGTCCCTGGATGTAGTCGATATATTCATTTCCATCCACATCCCAGACCCGGCAACCTTTGCCCTTGGCCAGAAACATCGGCGCCACGCCCCGGACATGCTGATCTGCACCCTTGCTGAAAGTCTGCGAACAGCCCGGGATCACTTTCTGCGCCCGCTCCAACCAGGCTTTCGACTTTTCAATCGGACGCCGAGGGGCTGCCGCCGCACGCGCCTCATCAAACAAACTTTTGTAGTACCCGCGATTGGAAACGATCTCCGAGTTCATTTTTTCCAATCCAGGAGTCTTCTGGATCAACTCCAGCACATCCTTCATGCCGAAGGTCTCCTGATCGCGAAAGGCCTTGTAGACCGCTCGAATGAACTCCAGGTCCGCCGCCTCATCCACCGTCCAGCGGTAATGCTGGTACAGAAATGTCGAATCATTCTCCACATTGGCGGTTCGAAATTTGTCCGAACGCAAGTAGGGAGTGACGTGCTCGCGCTCCGAAGTTTTCGTGGCCTCATGCCACGCTCTTTCCAGAGCAGAAAACGAAAACACCTCCGTGTCCAGCCCATCCGGATAACTTCGCACCATGACGTTCGAGGCATAATCGAGGTCGCCGCGTTCGAAACGCGCCACGACTCGATCCACCACCTCCGGATCAATTAACGGGCAATCGGCCGTGATCCGCACCACCTTCGCCGGTTTCTCCGCCAGCGCCGCGTGGTAGAAACGATCAAGAACATCGCTCTCGCTGCCGCGATAGCAGCGGACCTCATTCTCCCGGCACATGTTCTCGATTGCGTCATCGGCCGGAGCGACCGAAGTTGCCACTACCACCCGATCCACCAGGCGGGCCCTTTTCACGCGTTCAATCACGTGCCACAACATCGGCCGTTTTTCAATCTCGGCCAGGCTCTTTCCCGGCAACCGGCTCGACCCCATTCGCGCCTGGATGATGGCCACTACCGGGCCTTCGGTCGCCTCGCTCCTCCAATTCAGTGCCTGCGGCCTCCCATATTCCGACGACCTCTTGGCCGCTTCCACTACTCGAATCACATCGCGGCCCTGCTCCAGATCGACCATCGGTCCCGTTCCGCTACCCAGCGAATCCAGAAAGTGAACGATCTCCGCCACATACATATCGTTGGCTTCAAATGTATAGGGAATACTGTTCCAGCCCTGCTCGGAGGAAAACCATCGCACCTCCTGGACATTAAAATCCCACAGGACAGTCCCTGTCTCCCCCACGACCTTGCAGGTGCGCGTATAGGCCCTCTGCACAAAATCCAAGTGCAGTTCCGCACGTCGTCGTTCCGGAAATGTAAGGTAAATCCAGGCGGAATCTTCCACATCCACATCCAGGCTGCTGAGATGCTCCGCTCGGCAAGTGACTTCGGTCGGACGTCCCAGCAACCAGCAGATGTAATCCAGTTCGTGAGAACCATCGAGAATAATCCCGCCACCCAGCTCCTGGCGCGCGCTGTAACTCTCGCGATAATGCTGCCACGGTCTCCAGTCGGGGAGATATTGCCCCGCTTCCACGTGCAGCCAAAGCACACGTCCTATCCTTCCCGAATCGACCAGGTCTTTCAAGATCTGCAAACCTGGGTGAAAACGCATGTTGTAGCCGATCTGAACCACCCGGTCGCGACGGCGCGCTTCGGAAATTAGCGCCTGGATTCCACTCGATTCATGCGAGAGCGGTTTCTCGATAAAAACGTGGGCTCGAGCCTGGAGCGCGGCCAGCGCCTCCTCCACGTGGTAGACCGGTGGTGTGCATATCAGCACGATATCCGGCCTGAATTTCTGCAGCGCCTCGCCGTAGTCGGCGAAGACTTCCGCATTCAGGTCCTCACCGCATTGCTTCAGGGCATCCGGGTTGGTGTCGCAAAAACCTAGCTGGCGCGCGCCCAGCGACTTGAGATTTTTCGCGTGACGGCGACCGATCGAGCCGCAACCGACGATCAGGATGCGATATTCCACCCAAGCGGAAATTCTCGACATGACTTATTCTGATCCCCTGATCCCCAGCAAAGACGACTGCTCGCCTTTGCGTTCCGCTTCATGTTCAGGCTTCAGCCGATCTTCCCGGGAATAGTAAGTCAGCACTTTAGCAAGCGCATGAATTACGTCTTCGACGTCCTGCGCCCTCATGGAGTGAAACATAGGCAGGCTGATCAGTCGCTCATAAGCGTCTTCTGCCACCGGATAGCATAGTTTCCCGTTGAATCGTTCGCGATAGTAAGGATGTTGATGCACCGGAATATAGTGCACATTCACCCCGATATTCTCCCCTCGCAACGCGCGGAAAATCTCCCCCCGCCCGGCCGTCAGCCTTTCCAGCTTCAGCCGGATCGGATAGAGATGCCACGCCGGATTGACGCCCTCGCGCACCTGGGGAACCGCCACCGTCGGCAGGTGCCGAAATGCCACGTTGTAGTACGCCGCAACCTCCCGCCGCCTCGCCAGGTTCGAGTCCAGTCGCTCCAACTGTGACAGGCCCAGCGCGCACGCAATGTCAGTCAACCTGTAATTGAAGCCGAGCAAGACCATCTCGTAAAACCACTGGCCCGCTTCCTGCCTCTGCCGCGCTTCGCTGCTGATTCCGTGATTGCGGAATCGCCGCAGCGTCTCTGCGCGCCGAGCATCGTTCGTCGCAACCATCCCGCCCTCCCCGGTGGTTAAATGTTTCACCGGATGAAAGCTGAATACCGTCATGTCGGCGATGCCGCCGACCCGTTTTCCTCGAAACTCTGCGCCCAGCGCATGGCACGCGTCTTCAATCAGTATCGCTCCACGTTCTTTCGCCAGTTCCGCCAATTCATCCATTGCTGCCGGATGTCCCGCATAGTCGACCGCGATGATTGCCTTTGTCTTTGATGTAATTTTCCTGGCCACTTCCCCCGGATCAAGGTTCAACGTATCGGGTGTCACATCGGCAAAGACCGGCGTCGCACCCTGATACAAAATGCAGTTAGCGGTCGCGCAGAACGTCATGGGAGTGGTGATCGCTTCGTCACCAGGCCCAATCCCAGCCGCAAACGCCGCCCCGTGCAAAGCCGCCGTCCCCGAACTGAAACTAACCGCGTGCCTGGCCCCAACCCACGCTGCAAACCGTTCTTCGAACTCGCCAACCTTGGGCCCCGTCGTCAGCCAGTCTGACGTAAGAACCTCAACCACGGCATGGATGTCGCTTTCCTCCAAACTTTGCCGCCCATAAGGCAGCAGCTTTGTGCGAACCGGCATACCGCCATGGATTGCAAGTTTTTCCATAAGTATCAAACCGTAATCCTTCGCACGGGGCACTATCGCGACGAAGTGTGCGGAAGTCCAAAGCTTGGCCAGGATGACAAAATCGCGAGTCCTCGGAACCCGAATCTAGGCCGACGTCGGAAGCGACTCCGCCGCACTCGTTTCAGGCATCACTAATTCCTCCAGTTCGCGCCGCGTCAGCCAGCATGGATTCGTGTCGCTCGAGTAACGGAATCCTTCCGCCAGCGGCTTCGCGCTTACCCAGTTTTCCGACCTCCACCAGGGATGGGAAGGTTGAATCACGAACATATCTTCGGTCTCCAGTGTTTGCCGCGACTCATCTTCCGATACCAGCACCTCGTGCAACTTCTCTCCCGGACGAATCCCGATGTACTCCACAGCGCACCCGGGAGCGATCGTCTCCGCCAGGTCGAGCAGTCGCATGCTTGGGATCTTGGGAACAAAAATCTCGCCCCCGTGCATCTGCTCCAGGCAGCGGATGACAAACTTCACACCCTGATCCAGCGTGAGCCAGAAGCGGGTCATGCGCGGGTCGGTAATCGTGATCTTTCCTCGCCGCCGTTGCTCAAGGAACATCGGAATCACACTCCCGCGGCTTCCCACCACATTCCCATAGCGCGCACAACTGAAGCGCGTATCTTTCGACCCAGCATAGGAGTTTGCCTGGACAAAGACCTTTTCCGCACACAACTTGGTGGCGCCGTAGAGATTGATCGGATTCACCGCTTTGTCGGTGCTGAGCGCCAGAATCCGCCGCACCCCCTGATCGATGGCCGCATCGATCACATTGCGCCCGCCAATAATATTGGTTTGAATCGCTTCGAAGGGGTTGTATTCGCAAGCCGGAACCTGTTTCAGCGCCGCCGCGTGCACCACCACCGTTATCCCCGATAGTGCACGTTTCAACCGCTCTACATCCCGCACGTCTCCAATGAAGTACCTGACACTGGGATGACTGAAACCAGCCGTCCTCATCTCATGCTGTTTCAACTCGTCGCGGCTGAATACCACCAAGCGGTGAGGCTGGTAGTCGCGCAGCATGATCTCCACAAACTTCTTACCGAACGACCCCGTGCCGCCTGTCACCAGTATCGATTCCTGAGACCAATTCACCATTCGTGTTCCTTAGCGTCTTTTTCGCCGACCCAACTCTGGCATTCTTAAGCGCGTTAAACCGCATCGTTTGCGTGCGGAAATGCAGCCGTGCTCTCCGTTTCTCAACCCGCCCGCTGGAGCGCGCACCGTCGGAAGATTCTTCGCTTTTCGCGTTGTTCTGTGTTCGATAGTATAGCTGAGCGCAGCGCTGAGAAAGTAGGGGTCGCCGATTCATGGACCCAGTCTCCAACAATATTCCTGCGCTTGAATTGTTGCGTGTTTCTGGCCGCTCAGAATGCTAGAATCAGGCAAATTCCTCACAACAGCCCGCTGTCCTACTCCCGGTTCGCTCTGGAAGGGGCTTGCTGTAAAAGAGGCTGTGTGTTGGATGCCGTGCTTAGCCGTATCGAGCCCGCGGCCGTTAAGGAGTAACAATGTCTTTGGGACCCTTGGTTCCTCGAAATGGTGACGGAGCCCGCGAGTTGACGCCGGGCGAACCGGCTGAACTTCTCAAGCCGTTCGGCTCCGCGCTCTACAATGTTCTGCCGGCGCAGGAGTCCACTCTGCGCGAATACATGCGCGTCCTTATCAAGCGCAAGTGGATGGTCATCTCCGTCATCTCCGGCATCTTCATCATTGTCGCCATCGCCAGCCTGCGTCAGACTCCCATCTATGAGGCGGTCGGCCGTATCGCCATCAATAAATCCGATCCCAATCTGATTACCTTCAAAGACTCCGGCCCGGTAGTCGATTATTTCGACCAGAGCGATCTAGACACCGAGGTCCGCATCCTGCAGAGCGACCTTATGGCCCTGCAAGTGATCCGCCAGTTGAATCTGGATAAGCGTCCCGAGTTCGGCGGTCATGCCGATTCCAAGCAATCGAACTTGATGGCCGACCCGCTCCAGACGGATTCCAACCGCACCTCTTCTTTACTCTCCAGCTTCCGCGCCAATCTCCGCGTTACTTTAATTCCCAACACCCGAATCATCGAGATCCATTTCACCAGCACCGATCCGCAACTCGCCGCCGCTGCCGTCAATACGCTGGCCGCGACTTATGTCGAACAGAACTTCAAGACCAAATTCGAATCCACCATGCAAGCCTCCGACTGGCTCTCCAAGCAACTCGTCGACTTGCAGATGAAGGTCGAGACTTCTCAGGAAAAGCTCGTGCGCTACCAGAAGGAGCACGAGATTATTGGCACCGATGAGAAGCAGAACATCATCACCGAGAAACTTGACGAACTGAACAAGGAAATGACCGCCGCCGAATCCGACCGCATGGAAAAGGAAGCGATTTATCGGCAGACTCAATCCAACGACCCCGATGCCATCGCCGCCGCCATCATCGCCGACACCTCTGGAAACGGCAGCACCGCCACTTCCGGTTTGCTCGACAAGTTGCGCGAACAGCAAGCCAACCTCAGAATCCAGATCGCCGAACTCAGCACCCAGTTTGGTCCGCAATATCCCAAGGTCGCCCAACTGAACAGTCAGGTGAAAGAGATTGATCGGCAAATGCAATCCGAGACGAACAAAGCCGTTGATCATCTCAAGGGACAGTACCTGGCCGCATTGCAGCGCGAGAATATGCTGCGCGACTCGTTTGAAAAACAAAAGCAGGAAGCCAACAAGCTGAACGAAAGCGCCATCGAGTACAGCATCCTGAAGCGCGATCTCGACAGCAATCGCACTCTTTACGAGGGCCTGCTGGAAAAGCTGAAAGAAGCAGGCGTCACCGCGGGATTGCGGTCCAATAATTTCCGCATCATCGATGCCGCCCGCGTCCCGACCGCTCCCAGTGAACCGAATATCCCGCGCAACCTGTCTTTCGCCCTCGTGCTCGGCGTCATTTCCGGCGTCGGACTGGCTTTCATCCTCGAGAATATGGACAACACCGTCCGCACCCCCGAGCAGGCAACAGCGCTGTCCGGTCTTCCCGCTCTCGGCATGATTCCGCTCGGTTCCAGGTCCGTCGCCCACGGACCCACCGGCAAACGACTTGCTTTGACCGCCCCCGTCGCCAAGGAAGTGGTCGAAACCGTCACCCAGGTTCGCCCGCAGTCGCAGATGGCCGAGTCCTATCGAGCGCTCCGCACGTCGCTACTTCTCTCCAATCTCGGCGCACCGCCAAAAGTCATCATGGTCACCAGCGCGCGTCCGCAAGAGGGCAAAACCACCACCAGCATTAACACCGCCATCGTGCTCGCCCAAAAGGGAGTCCGCGTCCTTCTGATGGATGCCGACTTACGTCGACCCAGTGTTCACAAAACCCTGGGCATGGGCCCGCGCAGCGGCCTCAGCAACGTGCTTACCGGAAGCGCCACCACCCAGCAAACCATCACCACTTCTCCGATCCTGCCCAATTTATTTATCATGCCCGCCGGCACACCGCCTCCGAATCCCGCCGAATTGCTGGCATCTGCCAACATGAGGGACTTGATCGCTCAGTTGCGCGAAATGTACGACCACATCGTCATCGACACGCCTCCCACTCTCTCCGTCACCGATGCTGTCGTGCTTTCGCCCCGCGCCGATGCTACGATCCTTGTAATTCGCTCCGGCCAAACCACCAAACAGGCGCTTCGACGCGCTCGCGATATCTTGATGCAGGTCAATGCCCACGTAGCTGGAGTGTTGCTGAATGCTGTCGACCTTACCTCTCCCGACTATTACTACTACTACGAATATCAGGGGAAATACGGGCAGTATTACCAGGAAGAAGCTGCAAACGCCGCCGCCGATGTGGAACCGAAGGCGGTTTGAACGGGACGTCTTCAGGAAATGAACGGAACGCGATCAGACAAGGGAACCGTGGCCTTTCCGCTTTCAACCCGGCGGCGCAGGACGTATGCAGCCGGGGTCGCTGTTCTGCTCTGCCTCTACCTCTTATTGGCCGCCAAGGAGTTCGCTGCCAGCGTCTTTGCTTCGCGTCCTGAGTTAGCGAAACTGCAGCTCGCCGTACGCCTGTCTCCCGGCAATGCCGACTATCGTCATCGTCTCGGACGCTTCTTCGCCTTCGTTGCGGGCGATACCACACGCTCCATCGAAAGTTTTCGAGCCGCCGTCGCGCTCAATCCCTACAATGCCCGCTACTGGTTTGATCTTGCTGCCGCCTACCAGGTCACCGGCGACCTCGAAGGCCAGCGATCCGCCCTGGAGCACGCCCTCCAGGCCGAACCCACGGCGCCCGACGTAGCCTGGGAAGCCGGTAACTTTTTTCTGGTCAACGGTGATACCGACCGCGCCCTGCGTGAATTCCACGTCGTGATTGAAAACGATGTTGAACTCATGCACCCCGCTCTTCGCACCTCCTGGCGCGTGCGCCCGGATGCCGATGCCCTGCTCCGCAACGTCGTGCCCCCGCATCCCGATCCTCTCATCGCCTTTCTCAATTTGCTCATGAGCCAGCACGAGACCGAGGGCGCCATCAAAACCTGGGACCAACTCACCGCGTCGCGCGAGAAATTCCAGAACCGCTATCTTTATGAATTTGTGCAATACCTCATCGGGATGCACCGACCCGACGCAGCCATGACAGCCTGGCAACAATCCGCCGATATTCTTGGCCTCTCCGCGTACCAGCCCACGGATGACAACCTCGTCGTGAACGGAGATTTCAGCCTCGATATCCTCAACGGAGGCTTCGACTGGACTTATGTCAATCGCATCGGCGTCCGCCCCGTTCTCGATCCCAGCGATTTCCATCAGGGACATCGATCCCTCTCGCTGACCTTCGAAGGACCCGGAATCAGCGATGCCGGCATTTCACAATTGATTCCCGTGCGCGGCGCTACTACCTACGATTTCTCTGTTTACTACAAGTCGGCGGACTTTGAGGGAGCCGGCGGTCCTCAGGTTGTTCTGCGCGATGCCTACAACGGTGCTCCGCTCTTTGCCAGCAACTCCCTCAACGATGCCGACTTCTGGAAGGAAGTTCATTCGAAAGTGACGACTCCGAACGACACGACCCTGCTCGTGCTGGCTATCGAGCGCTTCCCTGCCGGATCCGCGATTCGCGGCAAACTTTGGCTCGACGATTTCGAATTATCCCCCGCGTCTTCAGATAGTCCTTCCGGCCGTTCCCCGGTTGATGACGATGAGAAGGAAACCCAGTGAGCACCGCCTTAGCCGCTCAACCTGAACCCGCGCCAGCTACGAACGTCACGCCCTCGCGACTTACCAGCCTCCTTTCGAACAATGTTCTTTTCGGCAGCGCCTGTGGGATGCTCCTGCTTGGCCCCTTGGCATTTGGAGCAGTCGAACCCTGGTCCATTTTTGCCCTCGAAGCCTGCTCCACGCTCCTGCTTGCGCTATGGGCGTTACGACAGTGGATCACCGGCGATCTCAGCCTCTCCAACCACCCGCTCTATCGTCCGATAGCCGCTTTTTTTGCTCTCGTTTCGCTGCAATGGTTACTGGGAACTACCGCCTACCGCCACGTTACCTACACCCATCTCTTGCTCTACGCCGCCTACGGAATGCTGGTCTTTGTCATAACCCAGACTCTCCATCGCTCCTCGCAATTTGAGCTGATGGCTAAGATGTTCACGGCCTATGGGGCAGCGGTAGCGTTGTTTGCCGTGATGCAGGGCTTGGCGCCCAATGGCAAGTTGTACTGGATCTGGACTTCCGCCCAGGGCGGCGCGATCTATGGTCCCTACGTAAATCATAACCATTACGCCGGCCTGATGGAGATGTTGATGCCTTTCCCGCTCGTGCTGGCCGCCACTCGCTACACCGAGGGTAGCCGCAAGATACTGGCGGCGGGTATCGCCGCACTTATGGCGGCCAGCATTTTCCTTTCTGGTTCGCGGGGTGGCATGGCGGCCTTCGTCGCCCAGATGATTGTTCTTGGCGTGCTTCTGGTTCGCAAGCGGGATGGAGGTTGGCAGCAACCCCTCCTCCTTGGTGCTTTCCTGGCCGCCGTCATTGTCTTCCTCGTGTGGATGGGCGGCAATGAACTCACCCGCCGCTTGATCAGCATTCACTCCGAAGCCCGAGAAGAGATCAGTGGAGGCGTTCGATTGACCATAGACCGTGACTGTTTGCGGATGGCCCTGCACAGGCCATTTCTCGGCTGGGGAATGGGCACATTTCCGATCGTCTATCCCGAATTTCGGACCTTTTATACCACCTTTTTCGTCAACCAGGCGCACAACGACTACTTGCAACTTCTGGTCGAGACCGGCCTGGCCGGAGTCGCCATCGCTGTCTGGTTCCTGGTACTGCTCTTCCGTCGGGCTTTCGCTAAGATCAAGAATTGGACCGAAAGCGCCAGCGGCGCCCTGACCGTAATGGCCCTCCTCGGATGCACCGGCATCCTGGTCCACAGCTTCCTCGACTTCAACCTTCAAATCCCCGCCAATGCCGCGCTTTTTTATGTGCTCTGTGCCATAGCGGCCGCGCCACCCCTCTATGAATCGCAACGGCGCCGGGTGCTTCGCCGGCATAGGTTCATCGTCCAACCCAGCCCGGAAACCCCAACCTCATAAGCACTCTTCTTGGCAGGCGTTGAAGACATGCGGAATGTGCAAAAACATGCACTAACTACGCGCGCCCAGCGCCCCAAGTCCCAAACTTAGCTCATCGTTTCCGCTCGCTCCGGTGCTATACTTCCACTCATTAGGGGTCCCCCTCGATGCCCCACCGGGGGTCAGTTTTTAGTCAGGCATGTTGATCAAATTCTGCGTGGATTTTGCCATCGTGCTACGACCATAAGAAATCTTCCAGGAAGTCCTCCAAAGGAGCAATTGTGATACGAAGATCGGTTGTGTCTCTGCTCATGTTCGTCTCGTTGGTTGCAGCCATCAGTGCTGTTTCGCAGGCACAGTCCCAGACTCTCTCAACGCATCAGGTACGCCCGGCGATTCTCAATGGCGAGGCAAAGCTCGTCGGACCGCTACCCGCCACCCAGACCCTGCATTTCGATATCGTTCTAGCGTTGCGTCACCAGCCAGAGTTAGAAAATTTCCTGCAGGAACTCTACGATCCCTCGAGCTCTTCCTACCGGCAGTTTGTGACCCCGCAACAGTTTATCGAGCGGTTTGGTCCCAGCCAGGAAGATTGGGACGCCGTACTCCGCTTTGCCAGAGCTAACGGCTTTACCGTCGTGGGCGGCTCTCGAGATGCTCTCGACTTGCAGCTCCAGGGCACGGTCCGGAACATCAATCAAGCCTTCCACGTAACCATGGGCGTTTATCAGCACCCGACCGAAAACCGCACCTTCTTCTCTCCTGACCGCGAGCCCACACCCGACCTGTCGGTCCGTCTGTGGCACATCTCTGGACTGGACAACTATTCGATCCCGCGTCCTGCTCTCGTTCACAAGAACATCAAGGTGAAGTCCGATGCCACGACCGGTTCTTGCCCCGGAAAATCTTTCTGCGGCAGCGACATGAGGGCAGCCTACTACGGCGGAACGACTCTCACCGGCGCCGGCCAGAACCTCGGTTTGCTGGAATTCGCCGGATACGATATCGCCGACGTAAAAACCTACTACAAGAATGCCAACCAGACGCTCAATGTCACCATCAAAGGCATTTCCACCGATGGAACCTCTTTGAGCTGTCTTGCCTCGCAGAATTGTGATGACACCGAACAGACTATCGATATCACTCAGGCCGCGGGCATGGCTCCGAATTTAATAACCTTGTATGTTTATGTGGGCTCGAGCGACACCGCCCTTCTTGGTTCCATGTCGACCCACTCTCCGCTCCCCGCACAATTAAGCTCTTCTTGGACCTGGGAACCTTCAGACCCCAGCACCGATGATCCGTACTTCATGAAGATGGCATCCCAGGGTCAAAACTATTTCCAGGCGGCTGGCGACAACGGCCACTACACCCCGACTTCCACGTATGTTTGGCCTGCGGATTCGGCCTACGTCACGGTGGTTGGCGGCACCGACTTAACCACCAAGAGCGCGGGTGGCGCCTGGAGCTCGGAAAAGACCTGGGTGGACGGCGGTGGCGGCTACTACACACCTGACGCGATTCCAATTCCAACTTGGCAGCAACTGCCAGGCGTGATCACCAAAGCCAATGAGGGGTCCACGACTCTGCGGAACTCCCCCGACGTTTCGGCAAACTCAAATTTCTCCTTTTACGTCTGTGCCGACCAAACCACCTGCACCGAGAACGAATACGGTGGGACGAGCTTTGCGGCGCCGATGTGGGCCGGTTACATGGCTCTGGTCAACCAACAGGCGGCTGCCGACGGCAATCCGCCTGTCGGCTTTATCAACCCAGCCATTTATGCGATCGGTGTGGGTTCAGACTATGACACTGATTTCCACGACATAACCTCCGGCAGCAACGGCTTACCTGCCACTACGGGCTATGACGATGCCACCGGATGGGGTAGTCCCAACGGTAGCGCGCTCATCACCGCCCTCGCCGCAGGCGGCGGTGGCGGCGGGCCCGTCGTTTCACTGTCTCCCACTTCGCTCAAGTGGGGCAAATTCGTCATTGGCGTTACCAGCGGGGCTAAAAGAGTCACCCTCACCAATAGTGGAACTGCGGCGTTGAACATCTCCACCATCACCGCCAGCGGCGACTTTGCGCTCAAAACGCTCAAAGCCACCAAGACCTTAACTCCTTGCGTTAACGGGAGCACCATAGCCGCCGGCGCCAGTTGCGTATTCTCGGTCACCTTCACTCCCACGATAGCCGAAGTGCGCACCGGAGACGTTACCATCACCGACAACGCTCCCGACAGTCCGCAGCAAGTATCGCTGACCGGAACCGGCGAAAACTAACATCCAGTAAAGCCAACGGGCGGGACTTCGGTCCCGCTTTTTTTTGCTCCGAAAACCTGTCTGTTTTGGCTGTCTACGCCCGATTTCTCGCTTCCAGTCAAAGGGAGGTACCTAGTTCCTACTGAGATTACGAAGGTAATCTGGGCTTCTTTTGCGCTATTTTCCGTGATATAACGCCGTTAGCTACTCGTAACGTTCGAGCTGGAAATTCTTGTTGTTTTCCGATTTGTTTTTCTGGCTTTAGTTTGAATTGCCGAGCGAGGGCTGAGGAGGAATCGTGTCCGAGGCGCGTACCGGGAAAAGGTTTCCGCTGCATTTGCCGATCAAGATTCATAGGGAAGATACCGCGGGTGATACCCACAGCGGCATGACCGGCGATCTTAGCGCCGCCGGAGTGTACATCCGCGCCGACGCGTCACTCGAGGTCGGCTCACCTGTAGAGTTTGAAATCACCCTGCCTCCCGAGGTCACCGGTGGCAAGGACGATGTGGTAATCCAGTGCCGCGGCCGCGTAGTTCGGACCGACGAGCCTAACGCCAGCGCCGCTCCCGGGGACAGCCGGGGAGTCGCTTGCGTCATCGATTCTTACGAATTTGTGCGTAACAGTTAACGGGGAGCGATCCATGCTGAAGCTTATTTTGGCCGACAATCAGGCAATTTTCCGCGCCGGCATCGCCAAGGTTCTGGCCGTAGAAGACGAAATGCGCATCGTCGCCCAGGCGCAAACCGCCGAGCAGATGTTCATGGCTCTCGACAAGTTTCGCGCCGCCGTGCTCATCATTGCCGGAGGTTTCCATTCCGACTTCAACTCCGTCCTCTCGGCTGCCAACAAGAACAAGACGCGCGTCGTCGTTCTCGCCGATACCGGTGAGAGCGCGCAACGTTACATGGCGGCTGGAGCTCACGGCGTCGTCTATCGCAACGTCACCAGCCCCGCGCTGGTCGACTGCGTCCGCAAGATCGCTCGCGGCGAAAACTGGGTTCAGGACATGGCTGTCCCCAGCGAGTTGACCGAGAACGATATGGTCGGACTGCGCGTCCGCGACCGCTTGACGGCCAAGGAACTGCGCATCGTCGCGCTCATCGTCCAGGGCTACAAGAATAAGGAAATCGCTACCCAACTCGGCACCACTGAACAGGTCATCAAGAACTACCTGCGCAATGTCTACGACAAGATCGGAGTGTCAGACCGCCTCGAACTGGCCCTGTTCACCATTCACCACCGCATCTTGAACGAAGCCGCTGCCGCGACCGCTGCTGCCGCCGTCCCTCAAGCCATCCAGAGTGCTGGCATCAGCAATTAACTTCCCTATTCGCCGTCAAGAAAAAAGGCCGCCCGTGGGCGGCCTTTTTTACGCCTTCAGATTGACCGTGTGGTGGCGGGTCTCTGACCCGCCCTGG
This sequence comes from uncultured Acidobacteriaceae bacterium, assembly GCA_963696275.1. Taxonomy (GTDB): domain Bacteria; phylum Acidobacteriota; class Terriglobia; order Terriglobales; family Acidobacteriaceae; genus Acidiflorens. The sequence continues at coordinate 227,242 of CAVOJQ010000008.1, forward strand.
ACGGGGCAAAGCCCCGCCATCACCCAAGCATTCGCCGCTAACCGATCTTTTCTCCCACCGACTTGGCCTGCGTAAACAGATAGAGATAATCCGGACCGCCCGACTTCGAATCCGTTCCCGACATATTGAACCCGCCAAACGGATGCGCTCCTACCATCGCCCCGGTGCACTTGCGGTTGAGGTAGAGATTGCCGACGTGGAACTCTCGCACCGCGCGATCCAGCTTCTCGCGCGAACCGGAGTACACCGCTCCCGTCAATCCGAACTCAGTGTCATTCGCGATTTCCAGCGCATGATCGAAGTTGCGCGACTTGATCACCGCCAGCACCGGTCCAAAAATCTCCTCCTGCTCGAGCGTTGATTTCGGCGCGATGTCGGCAATCACCGTCGGTTGGATGAAGTAACCTTCTCCCGCATCCGTGGCGCGTGCCCCGCCCGTGATCAACCGTCCGTCTTTCTTGCCGATTTCGATGTATCGCAGAATATCTTTCATCGAACCTTCGTTGATCACTGCAGCCATGTGCGGATTCAGCGTGGGGTCGCCGATGGTGATACGCTCCACTCTCGACTTCAGCTTCTCCAGAAACTTGTCGTAGATGCGCTCGTCGACGATCGCCCGCGAACAGGCCGAGCACTTCTGGCCCTGGAAGCCGAAAGCCGCACTCGCCACCCCTTCCACGGCCGAATCGATATCGGCATCGGCATCGACGATGATCGCGTCTTTGCCGCCCATTTCGAGCACCGTGCGCTTGATCCAAAGCTGGCCCGGTTGCTGCTGCGCCGCCGTCAGATTGATATGCAATCCAACCTCGCGCGAGCCGGTAAATGCGATGTAGCGAACCTTCGCATGCGCCACCAGCGCGTCGCCAAAGCTCGCGCCGCCGCCCGGGCAGAAGTTCACAACGCCGTCGGGCATGCCGCATTCTTCGAGCAGTTCCACGAACTTCGCCGCAATCGTCGGAGAATCGCTCGAGGGCTTCAGCACGACGGTGTTCCCGCTCACGATCGAAGCGAGCGTCATTCCCGCCATGATGGCGCAGGCAAAATTCCACGGCGGAATCACCGCCCCCACTCCGAGCGGAATGTACATCAGCGTGTCGCGCTCTCCCGGCAGTTGAACCGACGGTTCGGCTTTGGCAAAGCGCAGGGCCTCGCGCGCGTAATACTCGCAAAAATCGATGGTCTCTGAAATATCGGCATCGGCCTCGAACCAGTTCTTCGAAACTTCGAATACCAGCCAGGCCATGTATTCCAGCTTCCGCTCGCGCATCACATCGGCCACGCGAAACAGTAGCGAAGCGCGTTCCTCCACCGAAGTATGGCTCCACTGGCCGAAAGCCTTACACGCCGCCTCTACCGCCGGCTCGACGTGTTCCTTGCCCGCTTTCTGGTGAACTCCTACCACTTCCGAGGGCTTGGCGGGATTGATCGAACGGATCTTGTCCGAGGTCTTGACGCGTTTGCCTCCAATGATCAGGTCATATTCGCGGCCCAGCTCGCCACGAACCTTTTCAATCGCCGAGCGCATCTTGCGCACGTTTTCTTCTTTGCTGAAATCTACGAAAGCCTCATTCTTGAATGCTCCTTGATGGAGCCGGACTTGCAGGCGAGGTGGGGCTTCCACGGTTGCCATAGGAAATCCTTTCAGGACGGAATATAGGTTGGCTGCCAGCGCGGATATACGCGACGGTTCATTTTACACCCCTTGCCCTCAACTTTCATCAGCCGCGATTATGAGTTTCACGAATCGCCTGTTCAAGATCGCCGGCTCACGCCCGCCTGCCACTTCTGAGCAGGCTTGCCTCAATGGCGTAGAATAGGGTCTCCGAAGACGCCAGTAACCGGCCATGCCAGGCGTCCTTGGATAGGTTTTTTGGCTCCGCTCCAACGTTCGCAGGGCTCCTGTGCAACGCAGGGGTTTTAAGGATACGCGGAAATGCCCAGATCAAATTCAAAGCGGAGTGCTATGCGCTTTTGTCTTTCGCGCGTTTGTGTTTCGAGCTTTCGTGTTTCGAGCTTTCGCGTTTCGCGCGCTCGTCTTTCGCACCGGGCAACGATCACTCTGCTGTGCCTGCTGCTCGCGGCCACCGCCTGGCCGCAATCCTCAGGGCAGTTGATGATCACGCCCATGTCCGAGTCAACCAACACTATGAGCGCTATTCTCGTGGTGGATGTGTCAGGCGAGAACCGGGCTGTTCTTGATCGCCAGGCGCTCGTCAAAGCTTTCCACAAAGAGAGCAAGGAGGTGCTGTGGCAAACGACCGACGATAACTCCGAGGCTTCCCTTACCACCACCAGGCCCGGCCAATACGAGATTGAGGTCAGCGCCGTGGGCTACCTGACCTTCAAGTCGCAAGTGATGATTCCGGACACCTTCGGCCATTTCAAAGTGGACGTCGATCTGAAAAAAGATCCTTCCGCCATCGAATTGAAGGTATCCAATCCGCTGGACATGCCAGCCAAGGCGCGAAAGGAGATGGGCCAGGGCGTTGCTGCCCTCAAGTCAGGAAAGTGGAAGCAGGCTCAGAAACACCTCAGTGCTGCGAATATCCTCGCTCCCTCCGACCCGGAGGTGAAATTCCTTATTGGATATTTGTTCTTTCAGCAAAAAGATTTTCAACAGTCGGAAGCTTATTTAATCAGCGCCTCCACTCTTGATCCGCACAATGTCCAGGCCCTTGCCCTGCTCGGGAGATTGCAAATCCGGCGCGAGGACTTCTCCGCCGCAAGAAGGACACTAGAACAGGCGACCGCTGCCGATCCTGACTACTGGATGGCCCATAACCTCCTGGCCGAAACATACCTCAGGCAAAAAGATTACGAGAAGGCGCGCCAGCAGGCTCAACTTGCGATCGACAAGGGTAAGGGTGCGGGTAACTCCGCCCAGGTGCTTCTCGGTGAAGCTCTCGAAAATCTCGGACGCGACCAGGAAGCCCTCCAGGCTTACCGGGCCTTCGTGACCGCATCGCCCTCAAGCCCGATGGCCACCGAGGCGCGCGCCAGGTTTGACGATCTTCGACAGCGCGACTCCAGCGGCCACGTCTCGGCGCCGGTGACGAAGATCGTGTCCAGTTCGGCCGGCGCCGATGCCTTGCTCGCCTCCAGCGAACCCGTGTTGTCGATGAAGTCCTGGGCGCCGCCGGATATCGATGACTTCAAACCCGCCATCGCTGAAGGTGTTTCTTGCCCTTATGAACAGGTGATCAACGGCGTCGGCGATAGCGTCAAGGAGTTCGTCGATGATCTGGGGCGCTTTAGCGCAATCGAAGACTTGCTCCACGAAGACTTCGACGACCTCGGACATCCGTTCACCAGAACCGTGCTCAAGTTCAATTACCTCGCCTCCGTTTCCGAGCTGACCCCGGGCATATTTGATGTCGACGAGCTTCGCAATCCCCCAACCTCTGACTTCCCCGATCAGATCGCCACTCGCGGACTGCCCTCCCTCGCACTCATCTTTCATCCCGACATACGCGATGATTTCCAGATGGTCTGCGAAGGGCTCGGCGGGTGGCACGGAGAAGCGACCTGGCTGGTTCACTTCCAGCAGCGGGAGAATAAACCTCACCGCATTCAATCCTATAAAATCGCGGGCAATTCCTATCCGACCAGCCTCAAAGGGCGCGCCTGGATCACCGCAGATGGTTACCACCTCGTGCATCTCGAATCGGATCTCATCAGCCCCATGCCGGAGATCAGACTGTTCGGCGAACACCTTGCCATCGACTACACTCCCCAGCTCTTCGAAAAGAGAAAGGTGCAGCTTTGGCTGCCCAAGAATGCCGAACTCTACTTCGACTTCCGCGGGCACCACTATCTCCGCCGCCACAGCTTCGACCACTTCATGCTCTTCTCGGTTGATTCCGAGGAGAAGCGCAATGATCCGCGAGCCAGCAAACAGCCCTCCACTCCTCCGCAGTGAACCGATTGAGAAGAATATTCCCCGGGATAGGTGTGCCGCGCGTAACACTACTTCTTGGCGGTGGAGCGGCCGGCTACGATGGTGGCCGCAAGGCGACGTACGCTGTGCAGGAGCAAGCCCAATGTGTCCGACGCCGGGGCTGGCTTTTTTTGCCGCGCATCGCTGTAGCCTGCCTGTTCCATCAGCTTTGCGAAATCGGCGAATCGCTTTGCACTCTCGCCTCTCATGGCGACAAAGCGAAAAGCTTGGGCGAGCGGAACGCCATCGGCGCCAGCCTGAAGAAATTTGATCCGGGCGCTGACTTCCCCGAAGACGGTATCCAGAGCAATTTCACCGTCGGTGCCTTCGGCAACCGGACCTTTGGACAGCACCGCCGAGCCTCCGCTGAGAGATAAACGTTGCAGCACACCTACGAACCGCGTGTCATGGACGGTAAATCGGGCCCGCTCGCTGCTCGGAACCCGGATGCGCGGGGCACGGGCTCCTGGCCGCAACTTCTGGCTCTTCTTCACAACCTCAGCATCGCAAGCAGCCAGCGCCCGGTCAAGGTTACGATAGCGCAGAAGGCCCATCGGGACGGAATCGCCTCCCTCTCGGTCACCGCACGAACGGAGGCTCAGGTGCAAGCTACCGCAACAATCAACTGTAAGGATCACCGCGCCGTGGCTGTCACCCCCGCCCCTTCCGGTTGCAGCCTGGCGGTGAAGTGGCGCAGGAACGGCGCTTCGTAGGTCAGCTTCATCCCTTGGATTTCGTCGCGTTTCTTCCAGACTTCCAGGATGACCTCCACGGCGTAATCGATATGGCTCTGGGTATAGACGCGTCGGGGTATCGCGAGGCGAACCAACTCCATCTTCGCCGATTTTCCGAACATCAAACTTCCGATCTCGACCGAGCGGATGCCGCCTTCGAGATAGATTTCGTTGGCCAGCGCCACGGCGGGAAAGCGATCGGGTGCAATTTGAGGCAGAAAAGCCTGCGCGTCGATGTAGACTGCGTGGCCGCCCGGCGGTTGCACAATGGGCACGCCCTCGGCGGCGATGTGGTTGCCTAGATAGGCCGTGGAGGCTATGCGATATTCCAGGTAATCCTGGTGCAGCGCCTCCTGCACGCCAACCGCGATGGCTTCGAGATCGCGCCCGGCCAAGCCTCCATAAGTGGTGTAGCCCTCGGTAAGGATCAGCAGATTCTTCTCCTGCTCGGCTAAGGCGTCGTTATTGGTGCACAAAAATCCGCCGATATTCGCCATGCCGTCCTTTTTCGCCGACATCGTGCAGCCATCGCCGTAGCTGAACATTTCCTGTGCAATTTCTTTCGGGCCTTTCTGCTCGTAGCCTTTTTCGCGGATCTTGATGAAGTAGGAGTTTTCGGCAAAACGGCAGGCGTCGAAGTAGAGCGGAATACGATGCCTCCGGCAGACCGCGCTGACGGCTTTGACGTTCTCCATCGACACGGGCTGCCCGCCCCCCGAGTTGTTGGTAACGGTCAGCATGACGAGGGGCACGCGCTCACGGCCAGCTTTTCCGATGAGGTTTTCCAGCGCCGCAACGTCCATGTTGCCCTTGAACGGATGCTTCAGACTCGGCTGACGGCCTTCGGCGATGACCAGGTCGACGGCCTCAGCTCCTACGAACTCCACATTGGCGCGGGTGGTGTCGAAGTGCGTGTTGTTGGGGACGACATCGCCTTTCTTGCACATCACGCTGAACAGGATGCGCTCGGCAGCCCGGCCCTGGTGTGTCGGGATCACATGCTTGTATCCGAAGATGTCTTGCACGGAAGAGCGGAACTGTTCAAAGCTGCGGCTGCCCGCGTAACTCTCGTCGCCCTCCATCATGGCCGCCCACTGGTGTGTAGACATGGCTCCGGTGCCCGAGTCGGTGAGCAGGTCGATCAGGACGTCGTCCGCAGGCAATAGAAAGAGGTTGTAAAACGCGGCGCGGAGCAACTGCTCCCGCTGGCCTCGTGTAGTCCAGTGAATCGGTTCGACGCTCTTGATGCGGAATGGCTCGATGATGGTGCGCGGCACGGTGACCTCTCTATCTAAACACACACATTTCCGCCGCGCTTGTCTGTGACTGAAATCACGGGGAAGAGCATCCCCGTCGCACACTATGGGCGGCCAGGGAGTCCGCGCCCCACCCTCACACTTTCACGGAATCTCTGCGCTCGGCGGGAGCATATTTTACGGCCGCCGTGCGATCCAGTTTGTCCCAGGCAAATGGTCGCCCTTGTATAGCGCGCTTCAAGGTCCGGAACAGAACCAGTGAGAAGACCTGTCTGTAGGCAAAGCGCTGCAGCCACACCTGGCTCAGCAACCAGGCGTCTTCTCGCGCTTCGGGATGTCGACGCTCCAGGGCGAAGGCAAGGGACGAAGCGAGAAAATCGATGACCAGGAAAGCGCCGAAGAAAATCAAGAGGCGCTGGAAACTGGCGGGATCGGTCGAATCGGGATGAAAGTGCTCCTGAATAAAATACCAGACCACGCCCGCCACAAACATCACGTCGATGAACGGCGAAACGAGCGGAAGCAGAATCTGGAAGATGAGGATGTTAGGCAGCGCTACGAAACCGAGCGCGCCCTTCCGCGCGAAAACGCCTTTATGTTTGAAAATCGCTTGCAGAATTCCGAACGACCAGCGGAAGCGCTGCCGCATGAGCGCGTTGGCGCTCGTAGGCGCCTCCGTGAAGGCTAACGCCTGATCTTCGTATTCCACGCGGTAGCCGTTGCGCAGAAGGGCCATGGTGAGGTCGGCATCCTCGGCGACGGTGTCCACGTGGTAAGCGCCCGCCTCGCGAACCGCGCTGGTGCGCCACGCGCCGATTGCGCCCGGCACCACGCTCACCGCGCCCATGGTATTGAGCGCCCGCCGTTCGAAGTTCTGGCTGGTGATGTATTCGAGCGCCTGCCAGCGTGTCCAGAGGTTGACTCGGTTGCCAACCTTGGCATTGCCGGCTACGGCTGCAACCTTAGGATTGAGGAAATGTGGCACCATTTTGGCGATGGCATCGGGTGCAATGATCGTATCGGCGTCGATACCGACGAAAATTTCGGCATCGCCAATGTGCTCGAGACCGTAGTTGAGCGCCTCGGCTTTTCCTCCGTTGGGTTTGGTCAGGATCATTACTTTGCCGGCCGCTTCTTCGGGCGCAAAGCTTCGGCGGGCGATTTCCAGAGTACGATCCTTGGACCCGTCGTCGATCACGATCACGCGCAAGCTGGGATAGTCGGAGTCGAGCGCGCCCTGAATCGTGCGTTCAATAACCTTCTCTTCGTTATAGGCAGGAATTAGAATCGCCACCCTTGGCTGGTAGGCGGCAATCTGCTCCGGCGTTCCGTAGACGTGCGCGCGCACGCGGTCATAGATGGCCAGCACACCGACGAATACCAGGCGCCCGGTCATCAGAATGTCACCGAGAAAAAAGATGACAGTAATGCCGGTGATCGTGGCACTGGCGAGCCAGAAACCGATCCAATTGAGCTTGGCCGACCAATATTCATCGGTCGGCAGCGCCGGCATGACCTCGGCCTTCGTCTTGCCCATCAACTGATAAACCGGGACGAAGGTAAAACCGCGGGCGCGAGCGCCGTCGATAATGAGCGGTAGAGCCAGCACAGTCCTTGCCCGGTTTCCGCCGCCGTCGTGCATCAGAATGATGTTGCCGCACTGCGTATCGTTCGGGCGGCACGGCGGTAGATGGTCGAGCACGCGAGCGGCGATCTGTTGCGGCGTCAGCGGCGGATCGTCGTTCCAGTCGCGGGTGTCAATCTTGTTGCCGATCGTGATGTAGCCCAGGCTCTGCGTGAGTTCGAGCGGGCGCACTTCATCTTCCGTATCGGGCTCGGCATCGACCGAGTACGGCGGACGAAACAACGTGGTGCGGATTCCCAGACGACTGGCAAACAGCTGCTCGGTCAGATTCAGCTCCACTTTCATATAGCGGGTGCCAATCGAGCTGATATCGGGGTGCGTAAAGGTGTGGTTCCCGATTTCATGACCTTCGTGGTAAATGCGCTGCGTCAAACTGCTGAACTTCTCGGCCTGGATTCCGATCAGGAAAAATGTTCCCGGCACCTGCTCTCGTTTCAGCACGTCTAGGATCTTAGGAGTCCACTCGGGATCAGGACCGTCATCGAAGGTTAATGAAAGTTCACTCTTACTGGCACCGTAGCGGGCCATCCGATACGGCTGCGGCAGACTCTTGAAGGTTTCGCCGTCGATGAGGCCGCTTTGTTTGTCGATCGAAAGATCGCGCTCGCCATCCGTGGGGCGGGCTTCTATATGCAGGATTTCTCCTTCGCCCTCCATATCGACGTCCTGGCCCGGAGGAACGTCTTTCAGTCGATCGGAAGCGTTCGCCTCACCCGGCATATCCCAGACGCGCCACAACGACCGGTCCTCCGAGCCGAGCCGCCATAGCGCGAAAGTCTGGATGCCGAGCGTCTGCGCGACGCGCATCTGGTTCAGAGCTGTCACCGCATCCAGAAACCAGACATCGTGGCGGAAATGATCGTCGTCTTCGTAACTGAAGTGCGGGTTCAGCGCATCGCCGTCGAAATCCACCTCTTCCTCGGAATCCCGCGCTCCAATCCACGCTTCCTGCACCGAAACGCTCTTGTCGGCTACACCCGGCGGAAGCTTTCCCTTTTTCGGCTTCTCCACCCAGTCGTAACCGTAGTTGCCAATGGCACAAATCAGTTTCTCTTTCGGAATCTCCTTGAGCGCAGACTCCAGATTGTCGGTGAACCAGTCCTGCGAAGCCACTGGGCCGGACGTGCCCCCGGGATAGTGTTCGTCGTAGTTCATGATGACGACGCCATCGACGGCAGAGGAAATCGCTTTGTAATCGAAATCCTCGTTCCTCACTTGCACGCTGACATAGAGCTTCATGCCGTTGGCGTGCAGGTCGCCGGAGAGTTCGTTCAGCAGATCGACGTATCCGTCCTGACCTGCCTTCGGAAAAGATTCGAAATCGATCATCAGGCCGCGATAATGATCGGAGGCCAGAAAGGTCGCGATCTCGCGACGGAACTTTCCGCGCGCCTCGGGATTATTCAGAAAATCGGCGACGCCCGGCACAAAGTCGGTCCCGTCAAAATTCTGCACCACGGGAAAGACTTCCATCTCGGTATCTTCCGCCTTCAGAAACGACATCACCTTCGGGTCGATCGGACGGACCTTTTGGCCCTGAATCACGTCAAATCGGGTGTTTGTTTCCGGATCTGTGGCTTCTAGATGACCGTCAGGGCTCAGCACTTGCAGCCAGGTTGGAAAGAGCAGGTCAATCTGACGCGCGTATTCGCGCAACGAAGAGAAGCTGGCCGCGTCCCAGGAGACATAGAATGCGGCACGCACTCCTTGCTCCGAATTCAGCGTAACTTGCGACGGAGCTTTGCGGGCAGGGTGGCGATGTCCGGCGCGAGCGACCGTGGCCAACCGGCGTTTCTCACGCGCTCTATCTTTTTCATTTTCTTTCAAAGCATGGTACGGTTTCTTCTCCGAAAGCCAGGAAAGGTCAGGCAACGGCTGGCTGCGCAGAGCGCTATAGATGAAAAAAATTACCAGTAATGAAAAAACGAGAGCGGCCGCGTCGAACACGCGGCGAATCCGCCGCCAGCGGGCTTGCAAGGGATCGTAAAAGACCTGTTTCGCCATCTCTTGTGGTGTACTCATCCTAAGGGGCGAGCGGCAGGGGGTCAAACCCGGTTCGGACAGGGATTCGGGTTGCCGCCTCTCCTCCGACCATCGGACGAAACCCGTCTTTACAGCGAACGCGGCGATTCGCGATATATTCCCAACGTGATCCTCTTGATCCGCCAGCATCGCATTCTCTTTTTCACCGGCATGCTTGGCGGTTTGGCCTTGCGGATAGTCTTCTTTATCCATTTCCCGGCCGTCACCGATGATTCCCACATTTACGCCGACCTCGCCACCAACTGGCTGCAGCACGGCGTTTACGGCCAGACTGTCTCCGGGCCGCCACCCTCGGCGGATGGGCAACCCGACCAGCCCGCGCAGAGGCAGATCATGCCCACCGCCGGACGCCTGCCCGGATATCCCGCATTCCTGGTCCTGATTTTCTGGTTGTTTGGGGTTGGCAACTTCAAAGCGGTTATGCTGACGCAGATTCTTTTTGATCTCGCGACTTGCGTAATCGTTGCCGATCTTGCCCGGCGGGCAGTATCCGAGCGCGCGAGTGAGATCGCATTTCTGCTGGCGACGTTCTGTCCATTCCTCGCCAACTACAGCTCAGCCGTCCTCACCGAGACTTTGGAGGTTTTCTTTACCGCGCTGGCTCTCGATTGCGCACTGGCCGCGTCGAGTCGAATGCGCGAGGGCTGGTTGTCGGGCGGTGTAACTGGATTGTGGGCTGCTACCGGAGCGGCGATTTCAGCTTGCGTTCTGCTCCGTCCCGATGGCGGGTTGCTGCTGGCGGCCGTACTCATTTACCTACTTTACGTGGCGATGTCCGCCGCGAAAGGAGCTTCTCTCCCCGCCGAGATTAGGGCCTTGTTCAAACAATACCCTGACAATCCGCAAATGCCCCCTGCCATGAAATTCGTTTTCTGGCACAATTCCGGCGCTGCTCTCCTGATCATGCTCATCGTGACCGCATTTGCCCTCGCGCCACTCGTTCCCTGGACAGTTCGTAACTGGCATACGCTCCATCGTTTCCAGCCTCTCGCTCCTCGCTACGCCAATGATGCCGATGAACTGGTCCCCCGAGGCTTCAATCGCTGGGTCAAAACCTGGATCCTCGATTACGCATCGGTGGAAGAAATCTACTGGAACGTTCCTGGCGACAAGATCGACCCGCGCAAGCTGCCGTCGCGAGCCCTCGAGAATGCTCCGGAGAGGGACTCTACCCTGGCGCTCATCGCAGACTACAACCAAGACCAGGATCTGACGCCGGAGTTGGACGCGCGCTTCGACAGATTAGCCGAGGATCGCATCCACGAACATCCCTCGCGCTACTACCTTGTGCTCCCCATGCTCCGCGTCACCGACATGTGGCTGCGCCCGCGCACCGAGCTACTCCCCGTCGACCCCCGCTGGTGGACGTTGAATGACGAAACCAAGCGCTCCATAACCGCCGTAGGATTCGGCCTGCTGAACCTGGCATATGTCTGTGCCGCGTTGCTCGCGCTGATTCGCAAGACGCCTGCAATTCACGGTTTGGTATTACTGGCCGGCTTTGTACTCCTGCGCTCCGCGCTTCTGCTGACCATAGAAAGTCCTGAACCACGCTACACGCTGGAATGCTATCCCGTAGTGATCATCTGCGCAGCCGCGTGTCTCGCGAAAATCAACCGAGCAGCATCGAAAATTTGAATCGCAATTCCTTCGATCCCAAATGCGGTAGCGATATTCCAAAAACCAGAAGATGACGCTTGGTCATGCGCACCTAACTCCATCCATTTTCATACTTGTCTCACGGAACATTACGTGCAATATTTGTCCCCAACTTAGCTGTGGGAGCCCCATGAAAACTAACCCCTTCCCCCGTATTGGTATCTACCTAGCCCTTCTTGTCGTGATGTCGGTGTGCTTCCTGGGTACGAAATACGCCGCCGGCCAACAAGCAACCGCCCAAATCATGGGCACCGTCAAGGATGCCTCGGGCGCTCTGATTGCGGACGCCAAAGTTACCCTGCGTAACGCCAGCACCAACACGACGCGCAGCACCACCACGAACAAGGACGGCGGATATTTGTTCTCGCTCGTCACCATCGGAGCCTATGAACTCACGGTCGAACAGCCTGGCTTCGAGAAGTACGTGCGCAAAGGAATCACGCTGGAGATCAATCAGAACGCGCGCCTCGACGTCGCACTACAGGTCGGCGCGGCTAGCCAGATCGTGGAGGTCCAGGGAGACGTAACGCAGGTCGATACGGTCAGCGCCACGCTCGGCAAAGTCGAAACCACGCAGCGCATCCAGGACCTGCCGTTGGCGGCCCGCGACACCATGCAACTTGGCCTGCTGCAGGCAGGCACATTCGCCCCCGATCAGGATGACGGCTCCGGCAATCCATTCTCCGTCAGCGGGCAGCGTTCGGAGTCGATGACCTTCTTACTGGACGGCGCCGATAACAATGATTTTCTCGGGAATAACATGGTTGTCGATCCCAATCCCGATGCCGTCGCCGAGTTCAAGATTCTCACCAACAACTACGAAGCGGAGTACGGCCGCACGTCCGGCGGAATCGTCAATCAGGTCATCAAGAACGGTACGAACGCCATCCACGGCGACCTGTTCGATTATTTCCGCAACACCGCTCTCGATGCCAGCGACTATTTCCTGGGTGAGGCTCCCATCTTCAAATACAACATTTTCGGCGGGACCGTCGGATTCCCCATCATCAAGAACAAGATGTTTCTCTTCGGGTCTTACCAGGGCGCTCGTCGGCGAGAAGGGCAAAATCCCGGAATTCTGACGGTGTTGTCGACTCCGGAGCGTACCGGCAATTTCAACGATCAATACACAGGAGTCATCAACCCAGTGACCGGATATGATTACGGTCAACTCTTCGATCCCACCACTGGCGGCATCTCGCCCTACATGTGTAGTGGAGTTGTCTGCAATCAGGTGCCAGTTGATCCGGTAATGGCGACTTACATCAACGACTTTCTTCCCATGCCCAATTCCGGGCCCAATGGTTTGGTGGAAGATCCCGTCGCCAGCTTGAATGAAGACCAGTACATTTTCCGCTACGACTACAACATCTCCAATAAAGATACTTTGTCGGCGTTTTACATTCTCGATAATCAGCCCCAGACTTTTCCGTTCCAGGTGGTGAAAGGTGCGTCCACCGGAGGTGACGTTCCAGTGGGATCGGGTTTCACCAATCAGCAGCGCTATCAAACCGGCTCGGTCAGTTGGACTCGCACCCTTTCTCCGACCATGGTCAACGAGTTGCGCTTTTCCGCCGACCGCGTTGCCACCACCGACGCCATCCCGCAAGATACGACGCCGCCATCAGCTCTCGGATTTACCACAGTAACTCCTGACGATCCGCATGGCACCGCGCCTCCCTTAATCTCCGTCTCGGGCGCATTCAGCCTCGGGCCTTCGCCTCAGGGGCCAACCAAGATTCACGACGTAACCTTCCAGTACCAGGATACTTTTTCCTGGACGCGTGGAAAACACTCTCTGAAATTTGGCGCCGACATCCGCTTTATACAAAACAACTTCCACTACGATTTTTACAATAACGGATCGTTCGACTACGGCACCTACGAGACCTTTACTGGTAACCCTGAGGCGGATTTCGTCGGCGGGTTTTTCGACAACTACTACCAGTTTTCCAGCGCAATTTACGGCATACGCGCCCATCAGCTCTATTTCTTTGCCCAGGATGCGTGGAAAATTACCAAGACGTTGAGTCTCGATTATGGCTTGCGCTATGAGTACAACTCGCCCCAAACCGATCCGCGTAACCAGATTCAGGGCTGGTATCCGGGCCAGCAATCGACACTTTATCCCATGTCACCGCCAGACTTTTTATATGCCGGCGATCCCGGAACGCCGAATCGTTCGTTGGTCTATCCCGATTACCGGAACTTTGCTCCGCGATTCGGATTCTCCTGGGACATGTTAGGCACTGGCAAGCTGGTAATGCGCGGTGGTATTGGAATTTTCTACGATATCGAGGACGGGGCGCTCAACCTCCAGTTTGGCGGGCAGGCTCCCTTTGGCTATGTGGCCAACAATTATCCCTGTTACGTTGGCGGTAACGCCAACGGCTGCTTGGCTGCAGATGCCAACGGCTCTTACACTTCGGATCCATTTCAGAGCCTGTATCCCAACCCCTATCCCTTCATCGCTGGAGGACACTTAGGACAATTCTTTAGTCCAGCCATTCCTTACGCCTATGTAGTCAGTCCACACTTCCGAACTCCGTACGCAGAGAACTTTAATTACGGGTTTCAGTACCAGCTTACAAAGGACACCATGGTGGAGGCGGTCTATGTTGGCAGTTTAAGCCGAAAGGCGATTGCCAGCACCAATTTGAACTATCCTGAAATCAATAGCACCACCAACCCCCTGAGTTTGATGGCGCAATATCAGGCGGTCGCGCAATCTACCAACCCTCCTCCCTCGGCCATCACCGGCGACATCGTCAACTATATCGTTCCCGATTGTGCGCGTCCTCTCGCCAATTGCGATGCGAATTACCTCCCCACCGGCGCCACCCAGATCGTGACCAATGTCAGCGAGGGCAGCTCGTCGAGCAACGAGCTGCAGATTACGGTTGACCGCAGAATGGATCATGGTCTCCAGTTCCGGGTCGCCTATACCCTGGCCAAGACAATCGATGTCGCCTCCGGCTTCCGGGCTCGCTCGTCAACCTATACCAACCCCACGGACCCCGCATTCGACCGCGGCCTAGCCGATTTTGACGCCACCCAACGCCTCGTGTTGAGCCCCGTATGGGAAATCCCCTTTGGAAATAGAGGCAGCGCGCTTGAGAAGAGAGTGCTAGGGGGGTGGGTAGTCTCTACCATCACCTCGTTTCAGTCAGGCAATCCGTTCACGGTTTATTCTGAAAACGGAGCCAGCGAATCGGAGGAGGGTCTCGATCGTCCGAATGTAATCGGTCCCGTACACATCTTCAAGAATCCTCGCGTACTGCGTTCCTTCACCCCAAATGCGGATGGTCTCCATGGGAGTTGCGTGTCCAACACCAGTCCTGCACCTTACTGGTTCGATCCCACAAACCTGGTTTGTGCCGTCGGACCGCCTGTCGGTCAACCGTACGTGCCGGGCATCGGACTGACTCAGGGAGGTGTGCCGCTGTTTACCTATGGCAACATGGGACGGAACGTGTTGCGTGGTCCCGGGATCAACAACTGGGACATCTCGATCATGAAGAACTTTCAGCTCACGGAAAGCAAATCGCTGCAATTTCAATCCAACTTCTTCAACGCTTTTAACCACACCCAGTTCTATGGGCCAACTTCCAGCGAAGGTTCGACGGGTGGCGCGAGCCAGTTCGGCCAGGTCTCGACCGACACCTCGCCGTCGAGCTCGCCCTACTATCGCGGGCCCCGTATCATGCAGTTTGCTCTGAAGATTTACTTCTGAGGACGAGGTGAACAACAGTTGAGAGCGCCGACTGCGGTGGTCATTGGCTGATGGTTGATTGCGCTGTGGCCTTCGCGATGAGGTTGTATCTCTCCGCTGGAACATTCTGACGCCGAGGAGCAACGGTTCCAGCCTGCCGTAGTCCCCTAGCCTAAAGGTGAATCCGTCATGCGGAAACGAGTCCGCACGTGCTCGGAAAGCAATTCGATGGCTCCGCGATTCGACACCGGGTCGGCCTTCGCCAGGTACTTCATCGCTTCCACCAGCATCTTCTGGCCGTCCACGTAACGCGGGTCAGCCGTGCGCTCACGCCTTTTGCGAGATAAATCCGGCGGGATAGTAATCGTAAAAACTTTAGCCATGCCAACTCAACTTTCTGGGGCTTTTGTGCAGTATAACGTCACAGACGATCATTTTCAGCTTGTTTCTGTTGGTTCATCTGTATATTCCACCTGACACCTGCACTATCCTTGCGGAGGCAGGAACTTCGTTTTCCCGGTTGTCTTCAATCTAAAAGCACTTTCGGGAAGTTTCTGGTTGATCTGGATATCGGAATACTTTGCCAGGCGATAGTCGCCGCTAGGTTCAAAGAACTGCTGTTGCACCGAAATTCCTCGAGCCGGGTCGATCCAGAGCACGATGCGCGCAATATTGTTTTTCAGGCGGGCGGACTTCGGAATCAACTCGAGTTTCGCAGCACTGACGTTGTTGATTGTCTCCATACCAAGGCACTTAACCTCGTAGGATTGCAACAGTTCGTGCCCGCTTCCACCGAAGCCGAGGACCAGAAAACTGTCAACCTCGCTGCGATTCTTCCCCGCACTATATTCGTTGACCTGATCGATTTTCGGCTGGTACACCTGAACCTTGCCGCCGCTGTAGATCACGTATTTCCGGTCAGGTTCCAGAAAATCTGCAGCCATCTGAACTTCACCGCCTTCGCGGCGAAAATAAATTTTGCCCTTCTCGGTGTCGGTTTCGTTGATCACCTTATCGTATTGGTCCCAGGCAACGCTTGCCTCCGCGCTCTTGAAGTTTCGGGCGGCGGTATCCATCGCGCCGAGAACTTTGTCCAGGGGGCAGGAATCGTTGGCCTGCGGCCCATGATGCCCAAGCGGGCATGCGCTAACCGTCAGGCAGCTCGCCAATGCCGACACGATAATAACTACCTTCAGCACAGTGACCTTATTCCTTCTCCACCCAGACCTTGTAGCTGACCGGCTGGCCCGCAGCGTCTTTCACCGTTTCAACGTTGGTAATGCTGACCGCCCCCGAAATAGGTTCGATGATTTGTTCCAGTTGCCGGCGCACATCTTGACCGCTTGCCGCGTTCACCGCCGAAGCCTGGATCTGATAAATGAACCCGCCCTTCTCGCCCGGAATCACAACCAAGCCCGTAAGATGCGGATTGCGCTCGACCGGTTTGTCTTTGAAGTTGATGAAATGCGGCGAAACAAAAATAAAGAGGAGAATGAGTGTGACCATGATGTCGTAGTGCAGGCTGCCCCGCTCATACGACCACAAAATGTACCCTCGGATTGTGCGCCAGATCGCACCCATTGGAGAGACGGCGTTTTCGAGCGCCGTTGAGGCTGTTTCGGATTGCTGCCAGTTTATTTGGGAATTCACGGGATGGCAACTCCGCTGGGCGCCGGAATGCGGTCGGTGCCCATGTAACGCTGCAGCACCTCCGGAATACGCACGCTGCCATCCGCTTGCTGATAGTTCTCCACGATTGCCACCCAGGTGCGCCCGACTGCCAGAGCGCTCCCGTTTAACGTGTGCACAAATTCAGTTTTATTCTTGCCTTCGGGACGGTAGCGAATATTCGCCCGCCGCGCCTGAAAACTCTCGAAATTCGAGCACGAAGAAATTTCGCGAAATAGATTCTGCCCGGGCAGCCAGACCTCGAGATCATAGGTTTTAGCCGAAGTGAACGATAGATCGCCGGTCGACAATGCCATGACACGATAGTGCAGGCCAAGCTTTTGTAACACCGTCTCGGCGTTGTGCGTCAGCTTTTCCAGCTCTACATAAGAGGTTTCCGGACGCGCGAACTTCACCAATTCCACTTTTTGAAACTGGTGCTGCCGGATAATTCCGCGTACGTCTTTGCCGTACGATCCCGCTTCGCTGCGAAAACAGGGAGTGTACGCCGTGAGCGAAATCGGCAACCGCGCCCCATCCAGCACCTCATCGCGATAGAGATTTGTCACCGGAACTTCCGCTGTCGGAATCAGCCACAGATCTTTCTCGCCATGCGGAACGCGAAACAAGTCCTGCGCAAATTTTGGCAACTGCCCCGTGCCATACATCGACTCGGAGTTCACCATGTACGGAGGAAGCACCTCCGTGTAACCGTGCTCTCCCGTGTGCAGATCGAGCATGAAATTGGCCAGAGCGCGCTCCAGCCTCGCCCCCAGCGCCCAGTACACCGCGAAGCGAGCGCCCGACAATTTCGCGGCGCGAGTCAGGTCCAGTACTCCCAGTTGCTCGCCTAACTCCCAATGTGGTTTCGGTTTGAAATCGAACTGCGGAGGCGTACCCCACCGGCGCGCCTCCACATTATCTTCAGCGCCTTTGCCCACCGGCACGCTGTCCTGTTGAAGATTCGGAATCGAAGTCAGAATTTCGCGCAGGCGCGCTTCTTGTTCCGCAGCCTTTTTTTCCGACTCCGCGATCCGTTCGCGCAGTTCTTTAGTCTCATGGATCTGGGCGGAGGCGTCCTGACCGCTCTTTTTGAGCTTGGCAATCTCCTCGGAAGCCCGGTTGCGACGTGCCTGCAGACTCTCCGCCGCAGTAATGGCCTGCCGCCGCTCGGCATCGATGGCGCGAAAGTCCTTCAGAACTTCAGTAGGATTCATTCCCCGCTGGCGCAACTTTTCTTCCACCAGCGCGAGGTTGTCGCGAACAAAATTCAGATCGAGCATTCTGCATTAACTTTAGCTGAAAAATGCGCTTCCGTGCACGCCCATCACCAAAGTCCGGAATTGCAGAGACTAAGAACGCGCAAAGCGGATTCTTGCTCGTTCTTCTCTGCCAACTCCGCGTTCTCTGCGATTCACTGCCTTCTTCTGCGATACACTAAGTCGCGATGAGACTTCCCCGGTCTTGGAACGTTCTTCTGGTTGTACTGGCTGGCAGCGTGTGCGCTTTCGCTTCCGCCTACAACGCCCGCCCCAAACTGGTGGTCGTCATCGTGATCGATCAGTTCCGTGGCGACTACCTGGAACGCTACCGCGATCAGTTCAGCGAGGGAGGCTTCCGGTTATTTCTTGATCGTGGCGCCTATTTCACCGACTGCAACTACGATTATGCCAACACCCGCACCGCTCCCGGACACGCCACTCTCTTCACCGGAACCTACACCAGCGGACACGGTATCATCGCCAACGAGTGGTGGGACCAGCAAAAAAGGAAGCGCGTCACTTCGGTAGAAGATGACACCACAAAGCTCGTTGGCAGCAGGAGCCCAGGTATCGGCGCGTCGCCTATAAACCTCACGAGCGACACCTTGGGCGACGAGTTGAAACTGGCTACCGGCGGCAAGGCCCGAGTGTTCGCCATTTCCCTGAAAGATCGCGCAGCCGTCCTTCCCGCCGGATTCTCGGGAGACGCCGCCTATTGGATCGATCCCAAGAACGGCGACTGGATCACCTCGACTTACTACCGCCCCGACCTGCCTGCGTGGGTTCGCAATTTCAACGAAAGCCATCGCGCGGAGAAGTATTGGAACCGCGAGTGGAAAGATAGCAATGGCGCGGTCATCGCTTCAACCGCGCCGCGAAATTCCAAAGACGGCACCCCGGCCGGGTTTTATGAGGTGGTTGGTTCGACTCCTTTCGCCAACGATTACCAGATGGATTTCGCCAGGGAGTTAGTATTGTACGAAAAGCTCGGCGCAGGTCCAACGACCGACCTGCTGGTCATCAGTCTCTCGGCCAACGATATTCTCGGTCACCAGGTTGGACCCGACTCCCCGCAGATGCGCAGTATGGTGCTCGAACTCGATCGGCAACTGGCGGATTTCTTCGACTTCCTCGGTCATCAGATCGGGATGGCAAGCGTCTGGATGGCCCTTTCAGCCGACCACGGCATTGCGCCCCTGCCTGAGTTCGCCAAGACTTTGCGTCTCCCCGCCGCCAATCTTGATAGCAAAGACCTGCGCGAACGAATGAATTCCCTCCTCGCGAAAAAATACGACAAGAAGGCCGATTACGTTCTTGCCATCGATTACCCCATGGCCTGGCTGAACGCTGAAGCTTTCATCGGAACCCTCGGGGGAAAAGACGAATCCGTCGCCGAAGACAACGTCGGCGAAGCCATGAAGCAACTCGGGTGGGCCGGCTATTTCACCAAGTCGCAACTGGCCCGCGGAGACATTCCGCCCACCGAAATCGGCCGGCGCTACGCCCACAGCTATTCGCCCGAAGGAGGATTCTACGTCATCGGAATCTCTCGCCCCTTTCAAGTCGGAGTCGCCAGGGGCACGGATCACGCGACGCCTTTTTCCTACGATACTCATGTTCCGCTGGCTTTCTATGGCTTGGCCTTTCAGCCCGGAATTTATCGCACGCATGCCGAACCCATTGACCTCGCGGTTACCCTCGCCTCGTTACTGGGAATCAACGCACCCACCGCAGCCACCGGAAGAGTCTTGACCGAGGCCCTGCAACCTCCTTCTCGCCACTCCGCTCCACCGTCCGCTGCGCCTTCCTACGTGCAGCCCGGCACGCCTCCTGCCAATCCACCCGGCGGAGGAATCCAATGACTCCTCTCGCCCTCCCCGACTTGAGCGTTAGTTTCGCTGGCATCGACCTGAAGAATCCGATCATCGCCGCATCCGGCACTTTCGGCTATGGCGTTGAGTTCGAAGACATCGTTCATCTCGATCGGCTCGGCGGATTGGTTGTGAAAGGCCTGTCCAAGGAGCCGATGACGGGAAATCCTCCCCCTCGCCTCTACGAAACGGCTGCCGGAATGTTGAACGCCATCGGGCTGCAGAACATAGGAGCGCCTGCCTTCCTCTCGGAAAAACTGCCCGCGTTGCGCGCGAAGAAGAATGTCGTCGTGTTCGCTAACGTTTACGGATTTACCCGCGCCGATTACGAACAGACGATTCAGATCCTGAATGAGGGAGAGGGCATAGCGGCCTACGAGATCAACGTTTCTTGCCCCAATACCGCTCACGGCGGAATTCAATTCGGCAGCGATCCACTCTTGCTCGACGAGGTGGTACGAACCGCGAAGCGTGTGGCAACCCGCCCCATCATCGTCAAACTTTCTCCCAACGTCACTTCCATTGCGCAGATGGCGTATGTCGCCCAGGAAGCGGGCGCGGATGTCATTTCGCTGGTGAATACTTTCGTGGCCATGGCCATTGACCCGGAAACGCGTCGCCCTCGAATTGCGAATGTGACAGCTGGGCTT
This sequence comes from uncultured Acidobacteriaceae bacterium, assembly GCA_963696275.1. Lineage (GTDB taxonomy): Bacteria > Acidobacteriota > Terriglobia > Terriglobales > Acidobacteriaceae > Acidiflorens. Next base: position 247,682 of record CAVOJQ010000008.1, read on the forward strand.
TCGGGGCCCGCCATCAAGCCCATAGCCTTGCGCATGGTTTATGAAGCAGCGCGCGCCGTCAAGATACCCGTGATCGGCATGGGTGGAATCACTACCGCATCCGACGTTGTGGAATTCATGCTGGCGGGGGCAAGCGCCGTGGAGGTAGGAACCGCGAGTTTCTTCGATCCCGTGGCGACTGAAACCCTCGTCGAGGAATTAGCCGAATACTGCCGCCAACATCGCATCGAGCGCGTGAGGGAACTTACTGGAGGTTTGTTGACGGAGTGATTCCCTCGCTTCCCTGAGGATGATCACAATGGATTGGGGAGGAGAGAGCTTGGGAATCTTCCTACCGTCCGGCTGCGTGCCAGATCGATCCCGGTGACTGGTAGTTCATTCCTTCGCCCCACACCAGGTGCGTATCCCCATGGTTGTCGATCGCCATGCCAAAGTAATCGCCGAACGGAAACCGGAAGCCTTCTTGGCTGATGTATCCGTAGCCCGGAACATAACCCGAAACCTGAGTTTCTTCGCCCCAGGTTGCTCCCCCGTTGCTCGAACTGCGGTAGTAGGTGTTCCATTCGGCAGAACTTTGCGAGGGGTTGTGCGTATCTTGAGAGGCGATGCGCGTATCCATCCAGGCGATGCGAACGTCGCCGGCGTTCCCCGCCACCATCGCGGGAAAGCCGTGCTCCACGCCCGGCGCAGCCGAAGACACGCCCGCCCGCGGCAACCAGTTTTCTCCGCCGTTGGTCGATGACGAAAAATAGATACGCTGCGCACCGAGCGCCGTGCCGCCCGCATTCCAGAGCGCGTAAAGCGTGCCGGCCGCATCGGAGGTCAGTGCCACCTGGGCTCCCAGAAATGCCTCGCCGCATTCCTCATCCTTGCACTCGGGTGCGGCAGCGGAAACATCCAGCAGAGTGGCATTCCAGCTCTTGCCCGCATCCGCCGACTTGGTTACATAAAGGTGGACCGAGCCTTTTGCGCCTCCCGCCTTCGAATACGAAGCCCACCCCAGATAAACATTCCCGCTGGGATCCACCGTGGCCCCACCCAGCAGCGACCATCCGGGACGGCTTTCACTATTGACCCGAGCCGGAAGGAAACTTCGCCCGCCATCTTGTGATGTCGCCACCCACACTTCCTCTTCGTAATTGAAGGCCACGTATACATTTTGCCCGCGCGCCGCCAGCGCAGGTTTATCCAGTTCCACCTCGCTGCGCACCGCCAGCGTAAAATTCCAGGTCGCGCCCGAGTCGAGCGATTTGGCCAGCATGATGGCCCGCTTCCCGTTCTGCAGCCATGCTGCATAGACGGTTCGGTGGTCAGCCGGGTCAACAAGAATCTGCGCGTCAAATTGACCGGAGCCCGTTTCCAGCATCGCGTGCGGAGCCTGCCACGTCTTGCCGTCGTCGTTGCTCGTTACCAGCAACATCGTCGGCACCCGGCAATTCTTGCAATTCGGCACTTCTCCATAATGCGGATAGAGAACGAAAATCCTTCCCCAGCCATCAGCCGCCACGGAAGGTTCCCATTGATCGCCCGTCGTCAGGCCTACGCGCTTCTGAGCGGTAAATTGTGGCGCCGCCGCCCATGCCACGCTGGCCAGCGCCAAGACCAGAAACGCCAGCTTCGCAACTGGAAGTTTCGTGACGAAGCCCTTCAAGGACGCGGATTGGGAGGAGACGGGACGCATGCAAACACATCGCGAGCACTTCAGGGCGGGGGGCAGTACAAACCCTGGCAGTTGGAACTTTAACTCGAAGCTATCCGCCCGGTCAACCACAGCCAGCCCTACCCATTACTTTGGAGTAATCGAGCCTTTTTGTGCCAGGGCATCGTCGAAATCCGCGGGCTTCATCGTTTGACTCACCCCGGAAGACACTCTTAGTTTCACCGCAAAACTTGGTCAATTGTTACGATATCGACCAACCCCGAACACCCGTAGATTGCGGGCAGAACTCGATCGGCTGCGTATCGCCGCCGCAATTCTGCAACTCGCTCCGTCCCTGACCGGTACGCCGGAAGATACATCCGTCCCAGTAATGGATGTTGACCCCACGCTCCCGAGAGCTTGTCCGCGCGTTCTTCAGTGACGAGAAAGTCCTGACGAAGGGTGCCCGCCACTTGATCGCGTGCCACTTTTTCTCCCCAGGTCAGGTAGGACGACTGATTCTTGGCATCATCCTGCAGCAAGGCCAGCAGCACGCCGATCTGCAAATCTTCATCGGGGAGCTGGTCGATCTCCGTAACCCCATGGGCGATGAGGATGGCATTGTTGGCGATGCCCTCAAAAAGCGTGGCGGCCCGCGTATTCATGGTCAGCACCGAAGCTTCAAAGCCGGCTTTCTCACGAACATAGAGATTTTGCAGGTAAGCAAACGTCGTTACATGTCCCGGCACCACTTCGTGGCTCACCAGTTGTTCGAACTCCGGCACCGAGATCTGCAACGAGGCGTTGATCTCGTAACTCGCTTCGTACTGAGGACTGCCTTGGGCATTCCGCGCTCGACCGATGTAGTTCATCGAGCCCGAAAACCACGCATCCTTGATGGGCAGGAATTCAATGTTCGCCCTTGGCACCGGGTAAAGATCTGGCGGAAGATACGGCAATAAGTTGGTGGCGCTCAGGTTGTCGAAGTGCGCAATTACAGCGGCTCCCAGGGCGCGGACCGAAGCCATCGGAACGACGCGATCTTTTCGCCAGGCATCGACGGCTCCAAGAAGCCCAGCCGAGCCTGATGTCGCGTAACCCGCGCGGGCCAGCAATTCAGCGACGCGCTCCCGCTTGGCTTCCGGCTTAGACGGCTCTGGAGGACGCCCCGTCGACGATTCAACACAACGGGCATACGGAACCGGTTCGCCCTTTCCCAGCACTTCCATCGCTAGATCCCACATCGTCTCCAAACAAAGCGACAGACCTTGCAGATAGTCGCCGCGCGTTCCTCCAATCTTCCTGGCTCCGTCGTGAATTCCAGCGATCGCGTCGGGAAGATCGACCTGCGCCAGGTAGTCGTCTACGGCCCGACGATCGACGTTCTTGCCGGAAACACCTCCGCTCTCTCGCACCCGCCCCGCCGCCGCCACCGTATAGGCACGGGGCAGTGGCTCATCGGAAAACCACGAGTCGGCGATGAACCGCCCCGTACCCGAGGCGCACATCACATCGCCCCCCCAAAGCGTATCGATACCTAGAACTGCATTTGCCACAAATTGATCGAGCGCGTCCATGCGAATTTCCTCCACTACCCGTCATCTCCGATTCGTACACAAGCTTCCTGTTCATTATTTTTCTGCCGGCACTTTCTGCAGCGAACCGAACCAGACGTACAGGCACAGTCCCACGAACAAGAGCGCGGAAACCGTCTGCGAGACCGCCTCGTTTGAGTAAAAATGTGTCTTGATCAGATCCTCGCGATATCCGGGAATCAGCCTCAAGGCCGCGCCCAGAACCCCTCCCAGCGCGCCGCCCGCCATCAGGCCCGAGGCGATAATGACTCCCCGTTCGCGGATGGTTTTGCCTGCCGCGCCTCCGGTTTTTTCCGACCGCTTATTCAGGAAGTGAGAAAGAAATCCGCCAACCAGCGCCGGAGTGTTCAGTTCCAGCGGCAGGTACATGCCCAGCGCAAAGATCAGCGCTGGTTGCCCGAGCATCTCCATGATGATCGCAATCATGGCGCCGACGCCGAATAACACATAGGCGATCGGCTGATGGCTCATGAATCCTTCGACCAGCGCCTTCATGATCGATGCCTGCGGAGAAGCCAACACTGGCCGCAGATCCCCAGGTAGCGCCTCTCCGAACTGGAAGGTGCGCGCCAGCATGACGATCGTGAGTCCAACCGCGATCGCCGCAGCCATTACCCCCAGGAACTTTACTTTTTCCTGCGCCGAAGGTGTCGCGCCCAGCCAGTATCCGGTCTTGAGATCGGTGATCGTTTGCCCTGAAACCGACAATGCCGTGCACACCATTCCGGCGATGGCCATCACGAAGAACATGCCCGAGGTCCCCGACAAGCCGAATCGAAGCAACACCGCCGACGAAATAATAATCGTCAGCATGGTCATGCCAGAGACAGGGTTGCGCGCCGTCGTGGCAATGGCATTGGCAGCGACCGACGTAAAGAAGAAGGAGAAGACGAGCGTCAGCGCCAGCCCAATCGCAACCGCCGTCCAGGACGCCGCCAGATGGCCAAGGAGTATGGCGACTCCGATCGCTCCGACTACGACTCCCAGAAAGATGGACATCATCGGTATGTCGCGGTCCGTCCGTTCCTCGGCTGCCCCTCCACTCTTGCGAAACACGCGCAAAGCGATCCCAAACGACCCCGCCACAATGCGCAACGACCTCACGATGCCGAAAATGCCCGCGGTCGCGATCGCGCCGACTCCAACAAACCTGACATAGCTGCGGTAGATCTGCACCGCGGTCATGTGCGAAATTGGAATCGTCGCGGGATAGACAGCGCTATCGATGTGACTGCCGATGAACCATATCAAGGGAACCAATACGAAATTTGAGAGCACCCCACCAGCGCAAAGGATGAGCGAACTGCGCAGACCCATGACGTAGCCCAATCCCAGAATGAAGCCGATGGCGTCGAAGCTGAAGACCATGCGGGCGCGATCATTCAACGTGCGAAACAAGGGCACGAACTGAAAATTTACGAATTCCTTCCATACCTGAAAAGTGGTCACAAACAAGTCATAGATGCCGGCGATGGCCGTCGCTTGTAACAGGAGCTTGGCTTGCGATCCACCTTTTTCGCCCGTGACCAGCACTTCCGCGATGGCGGTAGCTTCCGGGTATGCAAGCAGGCCGTGCATGTCCCGCACGAAATACCGCCGCAACGGGATCAGAAAAAGGACGCCCAGACATCCGCCGGCCAGGCAGATAAAGATCGTTTCGACCGGGTGGGGATTGAGCTTCAGAATGTATAACGCCGGAACCGTGAAGACTGCTCCCGCAACCACTGCCCCCGCAGCTCCACCAATGCACGTGATGATCACGTTCTCCAGCAAAGTGGAGCGTCGCGAATAAACTCGAGCCAACCCAATCGCCAGAATCGAAATCGGAATCGCCGATTCCATCACCTGGCCAACTTTCAATCCCGAGTATGCCGAGGCGACGGTGAATATTACGCATAGCCCAACCCCCCAGCCGATGGATCGCGTGGTCAGCTCCGGGAAATCGGCCTCGGCCGGCACCAGCGGCGGGTACACTTCACCGGTCTTCAACGGGTGGTAGGCGCTTTCGGGAAGAGACTTGGTTTCGACTTCGGGCATTCGTGAACACACTCCTGAACGACGATCTCGACCGTGAACGCAGCCACTCTCTTTCCCATCTCGATCTAGCTGGGAAAAGGAAAACCATTATCCCATTAGGGAATCACATGCAGGGAAGCAACAATCTGTCGAAACCCGCCATCGCTCACCAGGCCGGCCTCGCCCTTTGCCGCTCGTTGGACCGCGGCTTGCTTGACCGCAGCCAGAACAGCGTTCCGCTGCTCCGGCGCAATCGTAATCCCGAGTTCCCTGCATTTCAGGTCGATGCTATCGAGTCCACTTTTCTTTCCGAGAACAATTCGACGTTCCGCCCGCACCATTTCCGCTGCATAAGGCTCGATCGCCTCCGGAAGATGGAACTGGCTGGCAACGGCTCCGCTCTCGCGCATGAACAGATTTTCGCCGACCAGCGGCTTCCAAGCTTCGAGCGTATACCCGGCAGCGTGCCGCACCACCTCGGAAACCTCACGCACTTTTTCCAGATTCAGAACGACCGGAACGTCGTAGAGGCAGCGCAACGCCAGCGCAATCTCAGCGATATCGGCGTTCCCGGCGCGTTCTCCCATGCCGTTGATAGTCCCCTGGATCCAGGTTGCCCCGCCGCGAACAGCGGCCACGGCACATGCCGTCGCCATGCCAAAATCGTTGTGTCCATGAAAGTGAATGGGAACATCGGGCCCTGCCCACTCCGAGACCTGGCGCGTCACATATTCCGCCGCCTCGGGCCCGCAGGCGCCAATGGTGTCGACGACAACCAGTTCTTTCGCACCCGCGTCGAGCGCCGACAGATAAACGGTTTTCAGAAAGTCCAAGTCGGTGCGCGTTCCATCCACAGCGAAAAACGCCACCGTTATGCCGGCATCGCGCGCCGCCGAAATAGCCTCGCGAATACGGCGTAGAACGTCCTCCCGCGAAATACCATACGCTTTGAGCTTGATCGCACTGGTGGGGGCCTCGATGACCGAGAAACGAAGCTTCAGTCGCACCAGCTCTTCGATGTCAGCCTTGACCGCACGCGAGAAGCCCCAGAGCTCGGCCTTGATGCCCGCTTCTTGCATCAACTGAATGGCCTCGGCGTCTTCAGCCGATACGCGCGGAAATCCAGCTTCAATGCGGCTCACCCCAAGCTCGTCCAGCTTGTGCGCGATTTCGAGCTTCTGCTGCGGCGAAAGCACGACTCCCACCGTTTGTTCTCCATCGCGCAGCGTCGTATCGTAGAAGCGTATTGGTGTTCGTGGAAATGCAGCCAGTATCTCGGGACGCGCATTGAGTTCGCTGACCCAGATTCTAGAATTCGCGGTCATTGCTGAGAAATCTCCCGGTTAACGAGTCTCCAGACAGGAAAGAACAACATCGGATTTACTTTCTAAAGTTATTTTCTAAAGTGGGGCAGTACCTCATCGCCAAACAATTTCGCTTGCCCCGTGCGATCGTCGCCCCAGATTTCCAGCAGGATGTGAGTACAACCGGCATCCCGGTACTCTTCGATTCTCTGAACACACTCCTCGGGCGTTCCAGCGATGGGACAGACTTTACTTAATAGTTCGTCGCTTACCGCCTGCGCTGCCGCTTTGCGGCCCGCTTTTTCCATGGCGTCAGCCACCGGCTGCAGCTCTTCGAAAGTAATGCCCGCCGATTCCAGCAGCACATCGGCTGAACCCTTGATGTTCTGCACCTTATTGGCAAGATACATCGCGGCCTGCTCGCGTGCGCCTTCTTTCCCTTTTTTCGAATCGCGGTCGATGCTGCCGACAATCACGCAACCGAGAATGAGCTTGGAAGCATCTCTGCCCGCTTTCGCCGCGCCCTCTTCCATATTTTTTTTCGAATAGCGCACGAAGGGTGGGGTGGTGATCGACGCCGTGAGCAGTCCGTCGCCTACCGATCCGCCCAGCCGCTGCATTGCCGGACCAGTCCCCGCAACATATACCGGTGGGATTTTCCGCGAAGTGTGCGCGTCACTCTTAATTGGCGGAACGCTCGCAGCAAACACTTTGCCCTGATATTCAAACTTCTCGCCCTGAAGTACTCCGCGGATAATCTCGATGCTCTCGCGCATCACGGTAGCCGGGCCTACCTTCTCACCCTCGCCTTCGCCGATTTCTTTCATGAAGATTTTCGACGCTCCCAGGCCCAGAAGAAAACGATCGCCGGCAAGATCCTGCATGACGCGCGCCTCCATCGCGATCTCGACGGGATGGCGCGTATATGGAGAAATAATTCCCCAACCGAGCTGCATGCGACGGGTCTGGCTGGCAATGACGGCAAGGATTGCGGTCGAGGAGCGGGCTTCGAAAGAATGTTTGCGCCACCAGGGATACGCTTCCGCAATCCAGAACGTGTCGAAGCCCGCATTCTCGCAGGCTTTGGCCATGGCCACGGTTTCCTGGGCCGGCTCCATGCTGAGCTGAAGAACTCCGATGTTGAATGGAATGGGCATAGGCAGCGCTCAGCTCTCAGAAAAGAAAAAACAAACTTTTTCTCCGTGTCTCAGGTCCGGCTTGAAAACCGACGCCGCAAACTGACCTGGGACATCCTGCCTGCCCGAAACTCGTTACTCCGGGTCGCTCCAGGCATGCTCCAACCCTTTAATCAGCTCCCAGACAGCTTTATTTAACGGCGTAGGAGTGCCGGTCTCTTCACCCCATTTCACGATTGCGCCGTTCATAAAATCCACTTCGGTCTCGCGTTGAGCCATTACGTCTTGCAGCATGGACGCCCGGTGTTTTCCCGCAGCGCTGGCGCCTTTTTCCACCAGCGCACGCGGGTCGCCATGAAGTTCAATGCCCAGCGCCTTCGCTACCGCCTCACCTTCGGAGATCAAGTCATTGAACAGCTGTGCTGTCGCCGGGAATCGCGCGGCGGCGCCATGATGCAGCAGCGTCAGGGCCCCCACAGGATTCGTCGCGGCGTTGAAGATCAGCTTCGTCCACTGCGCGCCGCGCGCATCGTGGAGCGCAATCACATTTATCCCGGAACGCGTGATGATACCTGCCAGTTCCTCTACCTTGGACATCGGCGTATTCGTCGGTTCGAACGGACCAATCCAGGTATCGCCCTTGATATCGAAACCGACGTGTCCGGGAGCGATGGGATGCCCCGCGGGAAACGTCGTGCCGCGAATCACGTACCTCACGTGCCCGGCGATGATCTCTTCATTGCCGACCCCATTCTGTACGGAACAGACGGCGCTCGCATCGTCGAAGGCGTGCGCAACCTGCGCGATGGCTCGGCCCGTGTGGATGCCCTTGGTCGCGACAATGCCGTAATCGCAGCGCGGAAGATCATTCGGATCAGAGGTCGCATTGAGATTCACGATAAAATCGGCCGCTCCGGAGATACGCAGTCCGCGCTCGCGAATCGCCTCGACATGATCCTTCCAGACGTCGTAGGCCCAAACCTCAACCTCGCCCCTCTTGGCGAGGTGTGCTGCGAAGATACTGCCGACCGCACCGCAGCCGATGATGCAAATCTTCAACAATCTGGAACTCCCTATAAGGTCGGACGCAAGAGGCTAGATTGAAGAGGTGAAAGACTGCGGTTTAGAAACTACCTCCTCAATCTGACCTCTTACCTCTAACCCGGCCTTTCCCGCGTCTCGCCGCCGTTAAAAAACTTCCACGGCACATCAGCGAGGCACTCGCCTTCGGTCTTGCCGATCCGATAGGTATCCTGCGTGTAGAGGCAAACCTTCCCCTCTTGGTCGACTACCTGCGGATGCAGAGAGAAGATCATATTCTCTTCCAGCGGAACATCGCTCTGTGCGCCGATCGCCGGATACTCGAGCATCGTCATGCCGATACTGTGTCCGGAAAGATGGCCAAGCGCTAATCCGTGCCTCGTGAATGTATCAGCGACCGTCTGATGGACGGTGGAAGCGAGCTCGCCGTGACGCATCAACTTCCGCGCCGCTTCCATCGCCTGAGGATAAGCCTCAGCCATTTTCTGCGTGGTCGCGCTCGGCTTGCCCTGAATCAGGGGACGCGAAAACTCAACCCAGTAACCACCCGCACCCGTCACTTCAAGCGAATAAAGAAGAAGATCGTCGCCCGCAACTTTGCGATGCCCCGGAACTTTGAAGAATGCGTTGGCCTCGCCGTGCTCGCCCGAGAGCAGGATGTTCATCATGCGCGGGCCCGCTCCTCGCGCGAAGAAGCGTTCCACAGCGGGAGCCATAATTTCCGCCTCGGTCTTGCCTGGCTGGTAAGCGGAAACCAGCGCCCAGAAGCCGTCGACCACAATGTCCATCGCATCGCGCACTTCGACGAGTTCTTCTTCGCTCTTCACCGCGCGCGCCATATCGAATTCCTGATCGAAGGGAACTATTTCAAACGAACCCTGCACCAGTTCGCGGTAGTCGCGCACCGCCATGACGAAGTTCAGCCCATAAATTCCGACTCGCTTCCATCTCCGATCGATCCCGCGATCGCGCAGCCATTGGCCCGGAACGTCGGGCCACACTTGATCCTTCACCCAGGTCTTTTTCTTGTCGCCAATCCAGCGAGCTTCACGCGGAAAAACCAGCGTCGGCTCGCCTTCGAGAGGAATGACGACATAAACATAACGATGAACAATCTCGAAACCCGAAGTGTAGAAGACCGCACCCTCGAATCCTGCATATTGATTGCCGCAGACGATGAGCGCATCCAGGCTTGCCCCCTGCATGCGGGACCGAATGTTCTTAAACCGGCGATCGATTTCTTGCTGACTCGGCATGGCCTCCGGCATTCCGCCGCTGTTCACGTATGGAGACGCGGCTTGACCGTCTCGCGAACTGCAACAGCGCAATTCTCGTCTCTACACGACCACCCCGCATAATTCGGCGGCGGTTAGAGCGTAAATCTTTGTGATCTCCACCAATGTTTGAATACGAACTTTCTCGCCCTCTATGTCGCGCGGCCCGCTGGAGGGGCCATAGTTCACAGTCTCCACTCCGTAACGGCTCAGCACGCTGGCATCGGAGCACCAGGTGACCACCTCCCGCCCCGGCGTCTTTCCTGTGACACGCTTGTGATTGCCGTCGATGGCATGGATCATCTCGTGCTCTTCGCTGATGCGCGCACCAGGAACCGAGACGTAGGTCTCAAATTCCAGACCCCACTCCCCATGTGCCTTTTCCAGTTCCAGAAACATGCTCTGAATGTCGCGGCGCGCGTCGGTCATGAGAATCGTCGGCGGAACCCGCACGTCAAGGAACAAATCTGTCTTTTCAGGAGTGCGGCTCGCGCGCCAGGCGTGTCCGCCACGAATGCCACCTAAATTCACAATCGCTTTCTTGCCGCCGTAACTCGCCTTCTTTTCCCATCCTTCAATCCACTTCAGAATCGGCGGCATCAGCTCCACCATGCGGCGGATGGAATTCATCTCCTCGCGGCCCTCACAGAACGCGGTGTGCACGTAAATTCCCGTACACGAGATCCGCACCCACAGGGAGCCGAAATGTTCGAGAACCACGCGCATATCCGTAGGCTCACCCAGAATGCACATGTCGGGCAGCACTCCGTGGTTCACGAGGTAATGCGTGCCGCAACCGTAGCCGCGGTACTCTTTGCCCTTGAACTCTCCCCATTGCGCTTTTTCAATCTCGCCGGCCACGGCAGCGATGATGACGTCGCCCTTCAAACGCACACCAGCGCGTTGCAATGCTTTCACCGCGTTGGTGTAGCAGACAAGCGCGCCCTTCATGTTGTAAATGCCCAAACCGTAAATGAATCCGTCTTTGAGAACCGCGTGCGGTTTGTAGCCGATGCCGGTCAGAAATTCTTCGCGGCCAGTGTTGGATGTGTCCATGTGGCCGTTGAACATCAGGTTCTTCCCGCCGCCCGAACCTTTCCAGCGGCCGACCACGTTGGCCCGGGCTTCTTCTATTTCCTGCCATGTGACATCAAGACCGATCTGTTGGAGCGCGGACTGCATGTATTGCCCCATCTGCAACTCTTCGCCCGTCGGACTGGGAATGTTGATCAGGTCCGTCGCCATGGCGACGATTTCGTCTTCGCGAACTTCGCCCAGGATGCGCTGGACCAGTTCGTGATCGAGACTGTGTTTCGAATTAGTAGTTGAAGTCGACAATTGTTATTTCTCGGTTCCGGCGCTCAATTCTCAGTTACGTTTTGCCAGACGGAAGTCGTCCGGGTCGGTACATAATTTCTCGCTGCCGGTTTCGCTGATCAGAAAATTATCTTCCAGCCTCAGACCTCCGCCGCCGGACCAGTAAATGCCCGGCTCGATCGCCAGCACCATTCCCGTCTTCATCGTGCCGCTTCCCGCCTGGTGCGCATAAGGCCATTCGTGCGCCCGCGCTCCAACGCCGTGGCAGATGGGATGAGAAGGCTGTCCCGGATATCCCCCTTCGGCAATGCGTGCGCGAATCAACTTGTCGAGTTCGGGAAAACTCGCCCCGCTGCGCGCGAAAGAAACCGCCCCGTCGAAAACCTTCAGCAGCAGGTCGAGCAGCTTGTGATACTCCGCCGTCAGTTCACCCGGGCAGGCGTTTTTCGTGAGGTCAGTCCAATAGCCGTCGGCGCACACCCAGATTTCGAAAAGCGTCGGCTCATCGTTCTGAATCGGACGGTCGCCCGTCGCCGTAAACGTGGCGATTCCCTTTCCCGACCACACCAGCGTGAACGCTCGCGCCATCTCAACTTTGCCCTTATACCCAACCCCGATTCCGTGGACGAAGCCTTCATACATCGCGCCCACTTCGCTTTCTTTCATACCGGCGCGCATATGCTCGCGAGTGTAATCCATCGCCAGGGCTGCGAGTTCATTGGCCAAGCGCATGCGCTCGATTTCCTGCCCGGTCTTGATCGAGCGGGCTTCGTTGAGCAGCGGCGTGGCATCGATCACTTCGCCACAAAACTCTTTGAACGATTCGAAATACGACATCATGAACGTGGTTGGCTCGCCCACCATGCGGTCGGCCGCCTGCGTGCCCATATTAAGTTCGACCGCGACTTTGTCCGTCAGGCTGCGTTTCTTCAGGACTTCGTAGGCTCGGTCCCACGCGCGGAACTGTGGCGGCCGCGGATCCTTTTCGTCATAGCCTTTAAAGTAAAGAATGTCCTTGGTCCACGAGTTGCGCTCGGCGTCCGCCTGCTGTGGCTCAAGCGCAATCAACGTAGGCTCGCCCTCGCTCGGAAAAATGACCGCGTCATATCCCTTCATGCACCAGTAATTGCTGAGATAAAGAACATTGTCGGGAGCGCGGCAAATCAGCGCCGACAGACCCTGTTGCTTCATCAGAGCTCGCACGCGATCGAGTTTGATTCTGTCTACTGGCCAAGGCATAAAGGTCACAACCTTGTCTCAATGCACCGTTACCCGTTTATTTTCGTCCTGAAAACTCCAGGCCGCCTCTTTTCCCCTGATCAACCGGTACATTGCGCTATGCAACGGCGCTTGAATTCCGGCACGCTCCGCCTCTCCTGCGATCGCGCCAGAAAGGAAGTCAACCTCGGTTCTTAATTGATGACGCACATCGTACAACATCGATGGCGGATGATTGGTCATGGCCCCGACCTTATTCATTTCCCAGGGATCTTCCTGCAGTTCGATTCCCGCAGCCGCAGCCACGCATTTTCCTTCTTCAATTAAAGCGTGCAGCAACTTGCCCAGATCCGCAAATTTCGCCTCTTCGGAAAAATGCGGTGAGTGCGGCAAACCCGTCAAGGCTGCAACGCTGTTCACCGAGGCGTTGAAAATAAGCTTGGACCATTGCGCTGGTTTCGCATCTTCGAGCGCCTGCGCCTTGAGGCCTCCGGCAACAAGCAGTTCCGCCGCGTCTTTCACCGCCGCGTACGGCGTTCCCCTGGGCTCGAACGGACCCATCCACGTCGGAGTATCGAGTTCGTACTGCACGTGCGTGTCAGAGTGACGCGTGCCGCTCATGAAGGTTGTGCCGCGGATCACATAACCGCGCGTATGGCAGGCGATGATCTCCTCGCTGCCCAGTCCATTCTGCGCGGAGAGGACCGCACCTTGGTCGAAGTGGCACCCCACGGATTCTATCGACTCCTTAACCTGGGTTGCTTTCGTCGCGACGATACCAAAATCAAAATCGGGCAACTCCTTGGGGTTGGTGGTAGCTTTGATTGCGATGGAAAATTCATGCGTGCCCGTCACTCGCAGGCCGTCGCGGTTGAGAGCGCGCGCATGATCGTCGCGCCTGACAAAAGCCCACACTTCGGCAACCCGCGCCAAGTGCGCGGCATAGAGGCTGCCGATCGCGCCGCAACCGATGATGCAGACTTTCTTCATGACTCTCAAGCCGTCGAAAGGGTGTCTCCCTGCTCGCTCTTCCCGGTGTGCCCCTGCGCCCCTTGTGGTTCAAGCTTCTTTCCTAACCGGAGTCATCACAGACGTTTACAGGATCACACAACCTGGCTTGATACCATCCAATCCCGAACAGCTTCACCGCTTCTCCACCTTCACCCCATTGGATAGTTTCCCTCTCCCGTCCTGCTGTAGAGAGCGATAGATGCTGTCGCCATTGTTGAACGAATCGTCAATAAAAATGCCCTCCGCGAACAGAGCATCCTGCAACGCCGCGGAGATCGTGTGAATCGGCGCTGCACCGCCTTCGCCCATGCCTTTCGCCCCGCTGTAAGTATGGGGCGACGGTGTCGAAGTATACCCGTACTTGATGTTGGGAATATTCATGGCCGTGATGGGCGTGTAATCGCTGAATGTGCTGGTCAACATGTTGCCAACCGCGTCATAAACGCAGCTCTCCATGAGCGCCGCGCCAATGCCGTGAGCGGTCGCTCCATAGACCTGACCCTCCACGATCGGCGGGTTGATGGCAACCCCGCAGTCATCCACTGCGGCGTAATCAAGAATTTTGGGGACGAAAGTATCACGATCGACCTCGACCACTGCTATATGCAGTTGCGAAGAATAAGTGAGAGTCAGGTTTCCGTATTTTTTTTCCTTGTCGGGCACTTTGAAAGGCGCGCGCCAGATATAGCGGCAATTCAGCGTGACGTCCTGCAATTCATCGGACAGCACAGCGCTGTTGACGTTAACGATGTTCGCCAAACCCCAGTAATTGATGGATTTTCCGCTGCCCCTCGCCTTGACCTCCGGCCCCTGCTGGCCCACTCCGAATTCCAGATCGTCTTCTGTCGCTCCCAGTACAAATGCCGCCAGGCGCTTCATCTCGGCCTTGAGTTTCTGCGCCGCGCCATGCACCGCCGACAATCCCGAAACCGCGAATTGACTGGCGTAGGTTCCGGAAAAGCCCGTATGCACGTTGCGCTCGGTATCGAAGCCGGTGCGAACCGTGATCAGGTCTGGAGAAATGTTCAGCACGTCAGCCACCACCTGCGCCGACACGGTTTCGTGCCCCTGACCTTGCGGACAGGACCCGACCGCGACCACCACTTCTCCGTAGACGTCAAGCTTGCAGTTCGCGCCCTGCGAATTTCCTGAGAAGGGAGCATAAGGGTTCACGATCTGAGATTGGCCGAAGTTGTTGGTTCCCGAGTCGAGCGTGGTACCGATTCCAATCCCAATCCAGCGTCCTTGCTCACGCGCTTCCTTTTGTTTCTTCTTCCACTCGTCCCAGCCGATTAAGTTCTTCGCTACTTCCAACATCTTCGGATAGTCGCCCGAGTCGTACACGCAGCCGTTGGGTGTCGTGTAGGGAAACTCCTCCGGCCGAATGTAATTGCGCAGGCGCATTTCGTCGGCCGGGATTCCGATTTCATGGGCACAGATATCAACAATGCGCTCCAGGAACCACAGGTGCTGCATCCGCGAGTATCCGCGATTCGGACCCACCGGGCACTTGTTGGTTACGCTTTGCGTGAACTCGATGCGTGCGTTCTTAAAGCGGTACACTCCGCAAAACACCTGGGAAAAAATCACGCAGCCGAGCGGTTCGTAGCGAGGATAGGCCCCGCAGTCGTCGATATGCCGCGAGGCAATCGCGGTGATGACCCCACTTTTGTCGATCGCAACTCGCGTATCGCGGAAAGTCCGCTCGTTTCCGTGGGCACTTGAAGTCATGTGCTCCGAGCGCGTTTCCACCCATTTCACCGGGCGCCCGCCCGCCTTCTTCGAGGCAAGCGCACACACCGACATCTGAGGATAACTCGTGATCTTGATGCCGAAGCTGCCTCCAATATCCGCGGTCTGCACCCGGATACGATCAAAATGCACCGCCAGGTGCGACGCGAGAAACTGGATGGCAAACGAGGGGAACGAATTGTTGCACCAGTAATGGATCCGATCTTCCTTCGGTTCCCATTGCCCGATAATGACGTTATTTTCGAGCGGCGTCGAAGAAAAACGGTGGAAATGCATGCGGTCGATGTGGATGACATAGGCCGCTTCTTCCAATGCTTTTTCCACGTCACCGAACGTCCAGGTGCCCGACCAGACCCGGTTCGTCCCCGCTTCTTCGTGAAGAATATTCTTATCTGATAACGCTTCTTCCGCGTCGATTACCGGATCCAGCGGTTCGTATTCGACCGCGACCAGCTCCGCAGCGTCATCAGCCAGGCTCGCCGATTCCGCGACTACGGCCGCGACCGGTTCTCCCTGGTAACGGACTTTTTCCACTGCCATCGGATAGTCTCGAATCTTCTGCGCATGATCAGGGCCGATCTCGATGAAAGGCTGAGTCTGCGCGGCCACTTCCTTGCCGGTGATCGTGCACACTACACCGGGCAACAATTCAGCGGCCGAAGTATCCACGCTCGAGATTCGAGCGTGAGCATACGGAGAGCGCACGAAACGGAGATAGGTCATCGCGCGCAACTTGATGTCGTCGGCAAACGTGCCGCGGCCGCGCAGCAAGCGGTCTTCCTCTTTTCGAGGGACCACCGCGCCTACCCAACGGCCTCCATTCTTTTTCTCCTCCGTCACCTTCTCAACCTCGTTTCGCTCACCGACGACGCACCTTCCTTTGCAGAACTTTCACGGGCTGCGACGCCCGCGCCCCACGAACTATGCCAGCGCCGTTTGCAGTGCATCGATCAATTTCTGAATCTGCTTCTTCCCCAGCGGTTCTAACAGGCCTCCCGCTACCGACGCCAGGCGGCCAAAAATCTGCGCTTCGCCTTGCCAACCAACTTTCGTCCCCGCCATCGCCCCGAGCCCGGCGCCGTCGTTGCCCACGCCTGCGATCGGAAGCAAATCGAAGGCGGCAACCATGGTCACATTCCCGCCCGCCATGGCTCCTTGTCCTTTATATTGCGCACGCCGCGGCCGTTCGGATTCCGACAACTCCAGCTTCACGTCCGCGCTGCCCTTGATATAGGAAATCCCAACGCTCACCTTTAGGCTGAAATGGGTGCCGTCGTGCACCGTGAGACTCTGGAAATCCGGCAGCAGCGATGCGAATCGATTCGGGTCGGTCAGGAAGTCGTAAACTTCCTCCGGCGTTTTCTTGACCTCGAATACGCCGGAGAACTTGATCGCCATCTCAGGCCCCTTTCCTGTTCTGGCCAGCCCGCCTGATGGCCTTAAAGACGTTCATGTATCCCGTGCATCGGCACGTGTTGCCGGCGATTGCCCTGCGAATTTCTTTTTCACTCGGCTCCGGATTCTCCGCCAGCAACTGATGCGTCGATAGCATCAGTCCGGGCGTGCAGTACCCACATTGCAACCCGTACGATTCCCCAAACGCTCGCTGGATCGGATCAAGCTTGCCTTCGCTCTCTAGGCCTTCGACTGTCGTAATCTCCGAGCCATCGGCCTGCACCGCAAGAACCGTGCAGGACTTCACCGCCAGCCCGTTCATCAGCACCGTACAAGCGCCGCAGTATGTCGTGTCGCATCCCACGTGCGTGCCGGTAAGGTCGCATGTCTCGCGCAGAAACTCGACCAGCAACGTGCGCCCTTCGACCTGCCGCGCGTAGGTTTTGCCATTCACCCTGATGTTGACGGCGATTTCTTGCCGGGCTGCTGTCTCAGGCATAGAGATGGGTCCCTTCTACCGGCTCCCCGCGTGCGCGCCCAGTGGCAATGTGGACCGCGCGCTTCACCAGAGCCACGACGAGTTGGCGTTTGTATTCCGCGGACCCCCGCATGTCAGGCTGAGGATCGGCGGCCGCGCGCGCGGCTTCGGCGGCGTTGGCAATCGTTGCATCGTCCAGCATTTGCCCGCGTAGACATGTCTCTGCCTCGCTCGCCCGGATCGCAGTCAGCCCGACGCAGCCGAGAGCAATGGCAGCATCCTGACAGACGTCTCCCGCCATGGTCAGCTGTACGGCTACGCTGGCACTCGGATACACCGGCGCGCTCCGCTTGAAAGCAAGATAAGCTCCGCCACTGCCCTCTGGCGGAATTTTCACTTCAACTTCGGTTACCAATTCATCGTGCGCCAGGGCCGTGGTGTAGGCGTCTCGGATGAAGTCGGGCAGAGCCACAGCGCGCGGCCCGCTCGGTCCGAAACAGTGAACCGTAGTGTGGAGTGTAATCAGGGCGTTGGCCCAGTCGCCGCTCGGATCGGCTTCCGCGAGCGATCCGCCTATGGTGCCGCGGTTTCGCACTTGCACGTCCGCAATCCCGGCGGCGCAGTCGTGCAAAACGGAAATCTTTTTCGCAATTGCGGAGCGCTCGATCTCGGCGTGCCGCGTCATCGTTCCGAAATGCAATGCGCCCGACTTTTCCGTGATAAACGACGCCCCCGGTATAAAGTTCAAATCCACCAGGTGCTCGGGACTGGCGAAACGAAGTTTCAGCAATGGAATCAGGCTCTGGCCGCCGGCCAGAAATTTGGCGTTTTCGCCCAACTGGCCGAGCATCGCCGCCGCCTCCCGCAGTGTTCCCGCCCGATGATATTGAAAGGATCGCGGATACATGATGACTGGACTTTCCTTCGTCTACAAAACCACATCCGCAAGACCTAGGCAACTCCGGGACAGGATTGATTCGGTTGACGCAGTCTACGCAGTGGATAACTGTGGCATTATGCCCTAGAAATAAAATTGATCAAGGCTTAACTTCAGGGCATTGCTCCAGCAACGCTGACCAGAGGACAAACTGCGATGGAGATTGTCAGCCCCGTGCCGTAATATCTAGAGATACCTTTTGACCAGAAACGAGGACTATGACGGCCATAGAGCAGGACAAAGCACAGGAAGAAACTGCACCCCATTTCGCCGCCCTCGCACCACCTCACCGCTATTTATTCGGCCCCGGACCCAGCATGGTTCACCCGCGCGTCTACGCAGCGCTGTCGAAGCCGATTGTTGGACACCTCGACCCTTACTTCATCCAGGTGATGTCCGACGTGCAGCAATTGCTTAAGACAGCCTTCGGAACCAAAGACGGCGCCACGCTGGTCATTTCCGGCACCGGCAGCGCCGGCATGGAAGCCGCCGTCTCTAATTTCGTCGAGCCCGGAGCCAAAGTCGGGGTGTTCGCCAATGGATATTTCTCCGACCGGCTTACCGAAATGGCGAAGCGCAACAACGCCGACGTCGTGCGCTTCGAGAAGGCTTGGGGCGAGACTTATACCGACGACGAAGCGCGGGCCTTCATCCAGAGAGAAAAACCAAAGGTCGTAGCGTATGTTCACGCCGAGACTTCAACCGGCGCGTTGCAATCCGGGCAGGCCATCTGCGCCGCCGCTCACGATGCTGGCGCTCTGGTCATTGCCGATTGCGTCACTTCGCTCGGCGGAGTGCCCGTGGGGTTCGATAAGACCGGCATGGACGTCGCTTACAGTTGCACCCAAAAAGGACTCAGTTGCCCCCCCGGATTATCTCCTATGGCCATTTCGTCTCGGGCCATGGAATGGCTCCGCGCTCGCACCACTCCCGTACGCAGCTGGTATCTTGACCTCAAGCTCATTCACGACTACTCCACCGTGTCGCACCGCTACCATCACACCGCGCCCATCTCCATGTTCTATGCACTGCGCGAGGCGCTGATCGTCATCGCTGAGGAAGGAATCGAGAATCGCTGGGAGCGGCATCGTCGTTGCAACCGGCTCTTCGTCCAGAATATCGAGGCTATGGGCCTGCGCATGCATGTTCCCGCGGAACATCGTATCGCCACTCTGAATACCGTCTGCGTTCCCAATGGAGTCGACGAGGCCAAAGCCCGCAAACGCCTGTTGGACGAGCCCGGCATCGAAATCGCCGGCGGCTTCGGTCCCCTGGCAGGTAAGGTCTTCCGCATAGGAGTCATGGGACCGTTGGCCACCGAAGATAACGTGCAGTTCTTTCTGAAAGAATTCAAAAAAGCGCTAAACTGATCGAGTCAAGCTATCGGGTTATCGGACCGCCCATGCCATCGAAGATTCGAAGCCTTCGGCGTTCGATGACCCGGTCACCCGATGCCGTACAATGGCCCGACCCTTAGGCGATCCCCATGCAAAGTCGCATCCTCGATCAGTTTCGCGCGATCGTTGGCAAGGGGTTGATCACCGAAGCCTCCCAATTACATACCTATGAATGCGACGGCCTCACGAACTTCCGCGTCCTGCCTCAAGCCGTGCTGCTTCCGACTTCCACCGCCGACGTTCAGGCCATTGTCCGTATCTGCCAGCGGGAAAAGATTCCCTTTGTAGCTCGAGGATCGGGCACCGGGCTCAGTGGTGGAGCGCTGCCGGTCGACAATGGCGTGGTCATCAGTTTAGCCCGCATGAACCGCATCCTCGAACTGGATCTGCCGAACGCGCGTATCGTAGTCGAGCCCGGCGTCATCAACGCGGACGTTACTCAGCGCGTCGCTCCTCACGGTTACTTCTACGCTCCTGATCCTTCATCGCAGTCGGTATGTAGCATCGGCGGCAATGTGGCTGAGAACTCCGGCGGCGCGCATTGCCTGAAGTACGGATTTACCACTACTCATGTGCTGGCGCTTGAGGTAGTTCTTCCCGATGCATCGATCGTCCATCTCGGCAGCCGCGTCGTCGACCGTCCCGGATACGACTTGCCCGGAATTTTTGTGGGCTCGGAAGGAACCCTCGGAATCGCAACCAAAATCGTACTGCGCATCGTGAAGAAGCCTGCGGTCATTCAAACTCTGCTCGCCGCCTTCAACACTACCGAAGAAGCGGGTGCGGCGGTCAGCGGAATCATTGCCGCCGGAATGTTGCCGGCAGCCATCGAGATGATGGATAACCTCGCCATTCAGGCCGCCGAGGCCTCCGTGCATGCCGGCTACCCAAACTGCGGCGGACTCCTCCTCGTGGAACTCGACGGTCCCGGCCCCGAGGTCGAGCACTTGATCCACGAAGTCAGCGGAATCTGTACCCAATGCGGAGCTTGGGAAATTCGCGTCGCCCAGTCCGATGCCGAGCGTGCCATCGTCTGGAAAGGCCGCAAAGCTGCCTTTGCCGCTATGGGCCGCATTTCACCCAACTACATCGTGCAGGATGGCGTCATTCCCCGCACCGCCTTGCCCAGGGTTCTCAGCGAAATCGAACGCATGAGCGCCGCCGAGGGCTTGCGCGTGGCCAACGTCTTTCATGCCGGCGACGGCAATCTGCATCCCCTGGTTCTCTACGACGGCCGCATCCCCGGACAAGAAGAACGTGCCATGGAACTCTCCATCAACATTCTGCGGCTCTGCGTGGCCTGCGGCGGTTCCATCACCGGCGAACACGGCGTCGGCGAAGAGAAAAAAATGATGATGGGAGAAATGTTCGCGGAACCTGACTTGGACACCATGCAACTGGTGCGCTGCTCTTTCGATCCCGAACACCTTGCCAATCCAGGCAAGGTTTTTCCTCGTACACGCCTGTGCGCGGAGCGGACCGGCCCCTACACGCCGCATCCGCTCGAGGTGGCTGGAGTGGCCCAGTTCTTCTAACGATTATGGGAGCTTATTCATCCTCGGGAGCACCCGTCGTATCCGCCGACGCCCCATGGAGCGATCTTCGGTCTCTCGTCGGTGCCGAGCACATGCGCGCCGCCAACATTGAGGAAGCAGTCGAAGGCATCCTTCCTCACATGGTCATCGAACCCGGTACTCCTCAAGAGGTCGCCGCCACCCTGAAAATCGCTAAAATCGCGGGCTTGAAAGTCATCCCGCGCGGTGGCGCAACCAAAATCAATTGGGGCAATCTTCTTGAGGTCGCCGAAACTGGCGCCAGCCTGATTCTTTCCACTCGCCGCTTGCACCGCGTCGTCGAGCACGCCTGGGGAGACATGACCGCGACCGTCGAAGCCGGGTGCACTTTCCAGACCCTCCAGCAAACTCTTGCCGAGCACGGCCAGCGCCTCGCCCTCGACCCGCTTTGGCCCCACCACGCTACCCTCGGAGGCATTCTCGCCACCAACGACTGCGGTGCCCTACGGATTCGTTTCGGAAGCTTGCGCGACTTGATTATTGGCATCACCCTCGCTCTTCCCGACGGCACTCTCGCCAAGAGCGGCGGCAAGGTGGTCAAGAACGTCGCCGGATATGACTTGCCCAAGCTGGCTACTGGCTCGCTGGGAACTCTTGGAGTCATCACGCAGGCCATTTTCCGGCTTCATCCCCTGCCCCGCGAAAGCCTAACCTTGAGCTTTTCCACCTCTGACAACGCCACGATGAATGCTTTGGTTCTCGCGATTCAAGACTGCAATATGGTCCCCACCGGCCTGCAAATTCGCGCCGGCAGTGCCTCGCCTCCGGAAATCGATCTCCGTTTCGAGGGCACCGCCACCGGTTGCGAAGCGCAGATTGACCAGACCTTGCACCTGGCCTCCACAGCGCGTCGTATCGCCTCTCCACCCGACGTCTGGGACGCCGCCTCGAAACTTTGGAACACACCCGGACCGTCCGTCATTTGTAAGTTCAGCCTGTTGCCCTCGGATCTAGGAACCTTCTTGGACCTCATCCAGGAAACATCCGAGTCGCCGCACTTGCCCTGGCAGCTCGTCGCTCAAGCCGTGGGCGCCGGATACATTCGCTTGGAGGCACCCAATATCGACGTCCTTGCCCCTGCCCTTATCCCTGCCCTTGACCGCTGGCGAAAGAAATTGGAAACCCGCGGCGGCTCAATCGTCATCTTGCGTTGCCCTCTTCCATTCAAGTCGAAATTGGATGTCTGGGGAACCGCCGGTGATGCGTTGCCTTTGATGAAAAGTATCAAAGCGCGATTTGATCCCACGCGAGTGCTCAATCCGGGCCGCTTCGTTGGCGGAATCTGATAAGAGGGCGAATCGAATGACCGAACCCGCAACCACGCTTCCCGGCATTTTCGACTCTCACCACCCGCCCTCGAATGACCTGGTCAACGAGTGCGTGCACTGCGGCTTCTGCCTCGCTACCTGTCCCACCTACGCGCTTTGGGGCGAAGAGATGGATTCCCCTCGCGGTCGCATCTACCTGATGAAACTTGGTCTGCAGGGTGAGATCAGCCTTGATCCCACCTTCGTGAATCACATCGACAACTGCCTCGGCTGCATGGCCTGCATGACCGCGTGTCCCTCTGGCGTGAAGTACGACAAGCTGATCGAAGCGACCCGCGCCCAGATCGAACGCAACTATCCTCGTCCCGCCCCCGGCCGGCTTCTGCGTCGAATGATCTTTCACATTTTTCCGAGGCCCGAACGGCTTCGCCTGTTGCTCGGCCCCCTGCGAATGTACCAGCGTTCGGGACTGCAGTCCCTCGTGCGCCGCAGCGGCCTGCGCAAGCTGCTTCCCGCCAGTTTGCGCGCCATGGAGGACCTCACGCCCCCTCCCCCACTTGCCGGAGAGACCAAGGGCGCCCCGCTCCCCGAGCGCGTGGAACCCCAAGGTCAACCCCGTATGCGTGTCGGTTTGCTACTCGGTTGTGTCCAGCGCGCGTTCTTTCCTGAGGTGAATGCCGCCACCGCCCGCGTCCTCTCCGCGGAAGGTTGCGAAGTGATCATTCCTCGCGAGCAAAGTTGCTGTGGCGCCCTCCTCATTCACGCTGGAGAAGAACAAGCCGCACTCGACTACGCACGCCGCACCATCGACACCTTCGAACGCGCCCGCGTGGATACCGTCGTGATCAATGCCGCTGGTTGCGGTTCGAGCATGAAAGAATACGGCCATCTCCTCCGCGACGACCCAAACTATAGCGAGCGCGCCAGGGCATTTTCCGCCAAGTGTCGCGACATTTCTGAAGTCCTGGCCGCGCTGCCCCCGCAAGCCCCACGCCATCCCCTTCCCTTGAAGGTTGCCTACCAGGACGCCTGCCACTTGCAGCACGCCCAGGGCGTGAGAGCGCAGCCGCGAGCCGTCCTCGGCCAAATCCCTGAGTTGCGTCTCCTCGAAACCGCCGAGGCGGCACTCTGCTGCGGATCGGCCGGTATCTACAACCTTGTGCGCCCCGGTCCCGCCAAAGAATTAGGCGATCGGAAAGTCCACAACGTCCTGGCAGCCTCGCCCGATATCGTCGCCTCGGGAAACCCCGGATGCCTGCTTCAATTGCGGAGTGGACTGCGCTCCGTAGGAAGTCATCTACCCGTGCTTCACACCGTAGAACTTTTGGACGCTTCGATTCGAGGCGTGCCCGCTGAATCCCTGCTCAAGCGCTACTAGCCTCTCACTCGCTGGTGCGCGGCCTTGTCTGCGCGAGTGATGACAACACTCAACCGGCCGCCTTCATCAGTTCGCTCAGCTTGTCCAGATCCTGCGGGCTGGCGTCGCCAATCACGAAATAGCTCAAGCCGTTATGCCGCCAGCTCCGAACCTGAAAGGAAAGCGCCGTTTGCACCGCCTCATTTTCCCGCATGCGGGTCGGTCCCCGCTCCTGAAAGAGGAAGACAGAAATCTGGTGTTGGCGGACACGGAAAATCAACTCCGCTCCCGGCGACTGGCTCAGATAGCTGACCCTTCCCCCCACCAGCACAAAAGGTGTCCCCTGCAATTCCGGTAAATTAAAAGTGAACGGTATCTTTCCCTCAAACCACGGCTTTACCGTGTGCCGGTCCGAGGAAACCACATCTACAGGATTCGCGCTGGCAAGAGTTGCCACATGCTGGTCCACTAATTCACTGATAAGCTGTTGTTCGCCTCGCTCACGATGCAGCGTCAGAAAGAGCGCTGCGCCAATCAACACCACTGCGGCAACCGTAATAATTTCGAATACCGGAAGCCATCCCCGCCCTTTCAAGGATAAAGACAGGCCCGAAGATCGGGCACGCCCCGTCATGCTTTTTTCAATACGGGCGCGAAAAGCCGGGTCGGGCACGAACCGCTGCCCGGCGGATTTGACGACCAGCTTCGCTTGCACCTTCGCCAGGCCAAGCGCCGAGCAGGTGGCACATTCACGCAGATGTTGCTGCAGCGAGCGCGCCTCGCTCGCAGGCAGCTCCCCGTCGAAATAGGCATCGAGTTTTTCCGTCCACGCTTCGCAGCCCATCACTGCCCTCACTCACTACCCATGCAATTCTCGCACCGTATCTCGTAGCGCTTGACGCGCGCGCGATAAGCGCGACATCACCGTGCCCATCGGAATCGCCAGGGTCGCAGAAATTTCCTGGTATGACATCTCTTCAAATTCACAAAGCAGCAGCACCTCGCGATAAGGCACCGGCAACCGGCTTAGGGCCTCTTGCACCAGTTGCCGGTCCGAACGCTGCAGCAGGATGCTCTCCGGCGTATCCTTCACCGCGGGCAGCATTGGTGAGTCGCTTTCCATGTCCAGAGGCACGGTCGCAGTCGACTTCAGCCCCGTGCGCGAAGTCAAAAACGTATTGCGCAGAATCTGGTAGATCCAGGCGCGGAAGTTCGTGCCTTGTTGAAACGACGAAAAACCCTTCAACGCCTTTGCGTAAGTCTCCTGCACCAGGTCTTCGGCTTCCTGGCGATCCTGTGTCAGCCAGTGCGCAAAGTTGTAGAGTCGATCAAACAGCGGCATCGCCAACTCTTCGAACGATCCCGACAGTGAACTCTGTTCTGACACGCACACAAGAGTAAACCAGCCGATCATCGTTTTATTCCCTCATCGCGGAAATAAATTCCGTGCCTGTTCGATCCATCCCGGGATGACCGGCAAAGTGGTGGTTGAGTAGCAATATCCTCCAACCTCATATCACCGAACCACCCGAAAAAAGGAGCGGTTTCCCCCTCCAAATGCCGCGCCCGGCGCAGGCCGGGCGCCGACACATTTTGTGACGGCTGCTCTTCCATCTCCGCCCCGAAGAGACTATATTTCCTAGTTATTTGTCTTGATCTGGAGGAGCATTCATGGCAACACAAACCACCCGTCCCGAGCCCCATGCCAAGAATTTCGGAGAAAACATCGAAAGCGATCTCGCACTCGAATTTTTGCGCGTGGTAGAGAACGCGGCCATCGAGTCCGCTCGCACCATGGGACAGGGTGATCGCCCGCTGAGCGACCAGGTCGCTACCGAGGCCATGCGCAAGACCATGGACACCGTCCCCATGCACGGCACCATCGTCATCGGCGAAGGCGAGCGCGACGACGCTCCCATGCTCTACATCGGCGAACAAGTCGGAGGGCCGTATCCCGATGGCCGCCAGTGTCCTCATATCGATATCGCCGTCGATCCGCTCGAAGGCACCAACCTCTGCGCCACCGGCGCTCCCGGAGCGATCACCGTCCTCGCTGCTTCCGAAAAAGGCGGCCTCCTGCACGCTCCCGATTGCTACATGGAGAAGATCGTCGTCGGACCGTCCTGCAAGAACGCCGTCGAACTGGATGCTCCCGTAGCCGTCAATCTGAAAAACATCGCGCGTCGTCTGCATCGCGGCGTAGAGGACCTGGTGATCATGGTGCTCGACCGTCCGCGTCACGAAAAATTGATCTCCGACATTCGCAAGGCCGGCGCCCGCATCAAACTGATCGGCGACGGCGACCTCTCGGCTGGCATCGCAGCCGCGGTCATCGGTACCGGCGTCCACGCCGTCATGGGGTCGGGTGGCGCTCCCGAGGGCGTGATCACCGCGGCCGCAATTCGCTGTCTCAACGGATACATGCAAGGGCGCCTCGTAATCGACAAGCCCGAACTCGAAGAGCGGATTGCCAAGATGGGCATCAAAGACAAGAACAGAGTCTACGAGGCAGAAGACCTCGCTCCCGGGAAGCAACTGATCTTCGCCGCTACGGGAGTCACCGAAGGCGCCCTTCTCAAAGGCGTCCGCTTCTTCGGCGAAGGAACGCGAACTTCGTCGGTGATTCTGACTTTGCGAACCGGACGAGTGCGATTTATCGACAGCATCCACTTAGATAAAGGGCCGGATGTGCGGGTGCGATTCTCGTAGGGCAGCGCTCAGCTCTCAGTAAGACTCTGGGCTTCGGAGGTTGCCTTGCTTTTTTGCTTGCCGGTGACTTGGTCCCTCGCTCTGGTCGTGCATGTTTCATTAGAGTGATGATCATGAAACTAAGTTTTCGCGTTGGTTGGGTCGCACCTCTGCTGTTCTCTTTAGGTTTGACCCCGGCAGTGCCGATCTGTGCGCAGCTTCAGCAGTGGCACACTCACGGGGACGCGACCCCACAGGAACCTCTCCCTGACGGTGTTTATAAGGCAGGCCATGGCGCCAGCGCCCCCCGGGCCACCTACGCGCCCGATCCTCAATTCTCGGAACAGGCTCGCGCGGCGGGATACGCCGGTACTTGCGTTCTGTGGCTGGTGGTTGACGCCGAGGGGATGCCGCAAAAAATCAAAGTAGTACACCCGGCGGGCATGGGGCTCGACGACAAGGCCGTTGACGCAGTGCGGCAGTGGAGATTCTCCCCTGGTTTGAAAGATGGCAACCCGGTACCGGTACAAATCGACGTCGAAGTGGCCTTTCGTCTCTACGATCAGGGCGATAAGAAACCGAAGTTGTTTCAGAAGGCCAATGCGGGAGATGCCAAAGCGCAGTTCGAGATTGCTCAAATCCTGCTATCCGATCCTTATCTCGCCACGGACGACTCCAAGGGATTCGGTTTTCTGGAAAAAGCCGCCAGGCAGAACTTTCCCCCGGCCGAGTTCGCGATGGGGGAATATTTCGCATCTCGCAAAAATGATGTGGTGACGGCTTATGTTTGGTACGCGCTCGCTCAGAAAAGCCGTTATAAAGAGAGCGGCCAAAGGCTGAAAGATCTGGCTCAGAAGATGACTCCGGAGCAGTTGGCCGAGGCTCGCCGGCGCGCGGACAATGGCAGCCCGCACTGAAGAACAGGTCACGTCCCCTGTGTGGAGCGGACACTCCCGTCCGTTGCCTTTGACCTTGATTTTGATCTTCTCGAACTAACCCATACCCTAGGCTGCCCCATCCTCGCGCGTTGTGTGCGCAAGAGCCTGCCCTGAGCGAAGCCGAAGGGGTGGGATTCCACGGCACCAACCCATCAACGTCTGCTTGCCCTTATTAAGGGTTTCCCTTATTATGGGTACATGAACATCACGCTTTCCCTGGACGATGATCTGGTCCGGGAAGTCCGCAAGATTGCGGTCGAGCGCGATACCACGCTGACCGGATTGGTGCGCGCACACCTGCAAGAACTGGCCGCCGAACATGCGAAATCCGGCCGCAAGCGCCGGGAGATCGAGGCGCTCGAACGGAGCTTCAAGCTGCTCAAGGTCAACATAGGAAAACGGACGTGGAGACGGGAAGACCTGCATGAACGGCGCTGACTTCCTGGACACGAATGTCGTCGTATATGCCTACGACGACAGCAATCCACAAAAACAGCGAGTCGCGCGCCATCTGCTCAAAGGCGGGGTTAGTGGGAATATCGTAATTTCGACGCAGGTTCTGGCTGAGTTTGCTGCCACCATGCTACACAAGGTCTCGCCGCCAGCCACGGCGGACGCAGTCATGGAAGGGCTGGACGCGTTGACGGCGATCCGGCTGATCGTTCCGGATGAGGAGCTGGTTCGGCGGGCAGTCGAGGCCCGCGCCGCCTACGGCCTCCACTTCTATGACGGCATGATCGTCGCTGCCGCCGAACGCGCTGGTTGTGCGCGAATCCTGTCGGAGGATTTGAATGCGGGGCAGAACTATTTCGGCGTTGTGGTGACGAATCCATTCCTCTAATCTGGGGCTCGCACCTGCATTTCTCCTGCTACAATCGCTAGCTCTATGATTCAAGGGAACTTCCCGCCCCACAGAAACGTACTTCTGGTGTGCTGTTGAAGACTATGCCGAACGCCTATAAGTTGCCTGGGTCCTTCCCCTTCGACTAGCTCAGGGTCAGGGATGACAAAGTAGCTTCGCTGAACGTCACGGGAGTCGGTTTTGGATGATGCCCAGGTTGTCGGATTGCTGGTCCGTCGCTGCGTTTCGGGCGATGCCGCGGCTTGGGAAGAGATCGTCCAGCGTTATCACCGGCGCATTTATAACGTCTGCTACCGCTTCGCCGGCGATGCCGAGAATGCCCAGGACCTCACCCAGGAGGTCTTTATCAAAATGTACCGCACCCTGAACACCTATGACTCCGGTAAGGGCGCGTTCATGACCTGGGTCACTACCATTACCCGCAATCTCCTGGTCGATCATTTCAGGAAAAGTAAAGGCGACCGGATCACCGATTCCCTTGATACGGTGCCTTCTGAGCATGAGGACGCGCAGCCTCTGAGCGAGCAGATCCCTGACCGCGGGTTGCCTCCGGATGCGGCGGTACAGACCCTCGAAACTCGCGAGATGGTGCATTCCGCCTTGCAGAAGCTCTCTCCTGAACTGCGGGAAGCGGTCATTCTGCGCGACCTCCAGGACATGGATTATCGGGAAATTGCGACGGCTTTGCGGATCCCGGAGGGGACCGTCAAGTCAAGAATTAACCGGGGACGAGCGGAACTAGCGCGCCTCCTACAACGTACATATAGGCAGGTGATGTGATGCCAGAGGAAATGAAACACGGGATCGAGTGCACGGAGTTCGAAGCGCTGGTCAGCGACGCCATGGAAGGTCTGCTGACGGCGGCTCGCAAGGAAAGCTTCGACGCTCACCGGCGCGTCTGCGGGGTGTGCGGCCCAATGTTCGCCGAAGTGCAGGCCGGGCGCGAGTGGTTGCGGTCGCTCGAAGAAATTGACCCTCCGGTTCATCTCGTGCACAACATCCTGGCGGCTACCAGTGGAGTCTTCAGCGCCCGCTCGGAAGCCGTAACCGCCGGCGCCCGGGCAACCCCCTTTGCCGAGCGGATGCGGGAGCGCTGGGACTCATTTTTCGCTCCCCTGGCCACTTTTGTCCGCCAGCCGCGCTTTGTCATGTCGTTTGGCATGATCTTTTTCTCCTTCTCGCTTGGTCTGAGCGCCGCCGGAGTCAAGCCCTCCGACATGGCGAAAGTCTCCCTGCGCCCCTCGTCCGTGCGCCATGCCTATATCGATGCCCAGGTCAAAGTAGTGAAGTATTACGACAATATTCGTTTTGTATATGAGATTGAATCGAAGCTGCGCGAACTGAAGCGGACCAACACGCCCACCGAGCCCAGCCCCGAGGAACGGAAAGATAATCATAAGAACGACACCAGTGGACAACCCGACCAGAGACAGGATCGTAACTATTCCCAGGAATACAATCAGCCGATTTTAGCTGCGCTGCGGAATGTACCTGCGCTAACGGTAACCACGAATCGGAGGTTTGTATGAATTGTGCCAATCATGCTGATGCGTCAGCAGTGGCCTATTGCCGCACCTGCGGAAAGGCACTGTGCGCGAACTGTACTCGTCCCGTCCGCGGCGTCATCTATTGCGAGGACTGTCTGGGAGCCAAAATGGAAGGCGTTCCCACCGGCTCCGCCGCCGCACCTTCGGGATACCCTTCCGGCGGCGTCCCTCCGGCAGCGTTTGCCGCGCCAACTCTGCGGCCCGTGGCTTCACCGCTGCCCGCCGGAACCAGCGGCGGACCGAATCCAACCGTCGCAGGAATACTGGCCGGATTCTTTCCCTTTGGTGTCGGCGCCGTTTACACCGGCCAATATGCCAAGGGACTCGCGCATCTGGCAATCTTCGCCCTCCTGATTGGTGGCATCAGCAGTAGCGACCACGGCCATGGCGAAGCTCTCGGAGTCATCTGCGGCCTCGGCATCAGTTTCTTCTATATCTACCAGATCATCGATTCCGTGCGCTCCGCCAGGGCGATCCAGATGGCGCAGCCGGCGCCCGATCCCTTCGGTCTCGCTGCCACCTTTGGCGGCGGATCGAGGGTTGAAACCAACAGAATTCCGATGGGTGCCATCATCCTCATCTTGCTCGGCGTGCTCTTCCTTCTGCACACCATGGGTTTCGGTCTCGACCTCGATCGTTTCTGGCCCGTGATCCTGATCTTCCTCGGCGGCTGGCTCTTTGCCCGCAACTGGGGATGGATGGGAGCAAGGGACCCCGCCGTTATCAGAGAGAAAATGGCCAGCCGCGGCCTTCCCGTTTCCGCCCAGAACGTCGTCGTGGCGGCCGGCTGCTGCCCCTGTGCCCGCTGCCGCATGCGGCGGATTATGGGACCGGCGATGCTTCTCACCATCGGTATCTTGTTCCTGATCGACAATCTCAATGGTCCCAACTTTTCTCACACCTGGCCGGTCATTCTGCTGGTCATCGGAGGAATCAAATTGCTCCAGGGAAGCGCTTCCACCGAAGGACATACCCCCATCACGTTCGGCGCAACTTCGCCCGGCGCGGGAGGGCCGAATCCTCCAGTGCCCCCAGTTCCACCTGTTCCTCCAACCGCTGCTCCTCCCACCAGTGAGGTGAACCGTGGCTAGCCCAATCATGCCTCCGCCCGTTCCTGTGCCGCCGCGCCCTCCGCACCGTTCCATTGCCGGACCCGTGGTCCTGATTCTCATTGGCGTCATGTTCCTCCTCGGCACCATGGGGATCATGGAGATCCACCACCTGGGATCGCTCTTTGCCCGCTTCTGGCCGGCGCTGCTCATTCTCTGGGGCGTGCTCAAGTTGGTCGAATACGAACAGGCCAAGCATTCCGGCCAGCCCGCTCGCGGTATCGGCGTCGGCGGCGTTTTCCTCATGCTGTTCATCATCATCGCCGGCCTGATTGCTACCCAGGCGTCGCGGGTGGATTGGAAAAACCTCGGAGACCATATTCAGATCGGCGACGACCAGGGCCTGGATGAAATCTTCGGCGGCTCCAGCTTCGACTACAGCGGCGAAATCAGCACCGATCTGCCTCCCGGCAGCAACACTCTCCGGATCAATGATGACCGGGGAACGATTACCGTCAATGTCTCCGACCCGAAGTCGAACGACAAGAAGCTAAGGGTTTCGTGGCGCAAGAAGATTCGCGCTGACAAGCAGGCGGATGCAGACCGCTACAACACGAAGACCGATCCCGCGATTACCACTGCCGACAAAATGATTCTGCTGAATGCCAATACGCAGGGCGCGGGCGACAAGGGCGTGACCAATGACCTCGATATTTACCTGCCCGCGAATATGGCCCTGGTGGTTACCTCCAGCCGCGGCGA
Organism: uncultured Acidobacteriaceae bacterium; assembly: GCA_963696275.1. GTDB lineage: Bacteria > Acidobacteriota > Terriglobia > Terriglobales > Acidobacteriaceae > Acidiflorens. The sequence goes on from CAVOJQ010000008.1 coordinate 279,237, forward strand.
TGTAACCGTCGCCGGCATGTCGGGCAGTCTGGAGATCAATCATCGCCGCGGCGAAATCAATGTCACCGACCAGACCGGGAACGTCACCATAACCCTCGACGGCAGTTCCGCGCATCTGCAGCACGTGAAGGGTGATGTAGTGCTTGCCGGCAAAGCGAACGAAGTGTCCGTGGAAGATGTGGACGGCACCCTGCAACTCAAGGGAGATTTCCAGGAGAGCGTTCGCCTCGTGCGCATCAGCAAAGGCGTCGGTTTCCATTCCTCGCGCACCGACATGGAATTTTCCCGGCTGGATGGCCGGCTGGATCTGGATTCGGGCGACCTACGTGCCGATTCGTTGACCGGACCAATGCGCCTCACAACGCATTCGAAGGATATTTCGCTCGAAGGCCTGTCCGGCGATCTGCGCCTCGAAGACGCCAACGGCACGGTTGAGGTCGGACTCAACAAGCCGGGAAATATTCAGATCGATAACCGGAAGGGCGACGTGCAGGTTTCGATTCCGCCGAATACCCCAGTGAAGGTCGAAGCGCGCACCCGTGAGGGAGACATCTCCAGCGAGTTCCCGGAAATTAAAGTCGATAATCGCGACAACCAGTCCAGCGCCAGCGGATCGATCGGCGCCAACGGTCCACGTCTGGCCATGAATTGCGACAAGGGATCGATCGAGATCCGCAAAGGGACGGCAGCCACAGTAGCGCCGCCCGCTCCTCCAACTCCGCCCGCCAAACCGGGCAAGCCCTCAAAAACATTACCGGCTCCCAAGGCGACGCCGGTGGAGAGCGAAAACTAGCGCATTTCCTCCAACCAGCTCCGGACGTCGCACTGCATCGGCTTCGCTTCCAGCCCGCCTGCTGTCAACGCCATGCAGCGCTATGACGGTAGTTGACCCAACACCACTGGCCTGCGGGCCCCAATCATTTTCAACAACTTTGGAACTCTTCCATCCCTTCCTTCGCCCGCCTGCGTCTTTTCTGCCCCTCCCCGCGTATGTATCAGTAGTATGAACGCGACTGCCTTATACTTTGAGAACTCGATGACGCAAGAGAGCACCGAGATCGCTCGCGGACTTCGACGTCGCGATCCCGACCTGCTCGACCGTCTCATCGAGCAATACCAGCATCGCCTTCTGCGCTACCTCGTGCATCTCACCGGACGACGCGAATTGGCCGAAGACCTTTTCCAGGAAACGTGGATTCGAGTGCTCGAACGCGGACATCAGTTCAACGACAAATACACATTCAGCGCATGGCTCTTCACCGTGGCGCGCAATTTGACCATCGATCACATGCGCCGCAAAGAGCCCGCGAGCCTCGACGGCTTGTTGAACAACGGCTTGCTGAACGACGGATCATTGAATGACAGCGCGGCGCCCTTCGATCCACCTGCTACCGGACGCGCCTCGGCCTTCGATATGACTTTGCAGCGCGAACAAAACGAGCAGATCGCAGCCGGCATGCAACATCTCCCGGCGGAATACCGCGAAGCGCTCGTCCTTCGATTTCAGGAAGGCATGACTCTCGAGGAGATCGCAAGCGTCGCTTCAGTTCCGCTGGGAACGGTCAAATCGAGGATCTACCGCGGCCTGAGCGCCCTCGAACCTTGGCTAAAAGGAGCGGCATTGTGAGGACCGCGAAACCTAACGACACGCACGAACGCGCGCGCAAACTGATCGCATTGGCCAGTCCCGAGGCCGCTGGTAACGAAGCGTTTTCTCTGTCCGATCAGGCGTGGTTGGCCAAGCACCTGGAATCGTGCTCCTCGTGCCGCGCCTTCGCCGAGAATGCCCGGGACACAATTCACGTCATGCGCGCCATTCCAATGGCCGCCGAGCGCAGCCTGGTCTCGACCACGCAGATGAGAGTACGCCGCCGCGCCCTCGAATTGCAGCACCAGCGCGAACGCCTGTGGCTCGTATCGGTCAGTTGCGCAGCTGTAACCCTGTTTGCCCTGCTCACTTCGGTCGCTCTGTGGCGCGGCTTTGCCTGGTTAGGTGCGCGAGCCCAGTTGGCGCCATCGGTCTGGCAGGTAGGTTTCGTGGTGGTCTGCATCATGCCCGCGCTCGTCACAGGGATACTGCTGCTCGCGCGCGATACACATTTCGGTGCCCACTTGGCGGATCACACCGGTTCTTACCAGGGTTAAACAAATAGGTGAAACGAATGGCCGAAAAGGTCAGCCGAACTGGTTAACGAAACGAGACTAGCCCCGCCGGACGTTACCGGAACGGCGTTGGCAGTCAGGAGATCTCAAACATGACGATTGGCAATCAACCATCCACAAAATTCAAGGACGAGATCCGCATCATTGCGCCCTGGGCCTTCTACTTATTCGCCCTGATCTTCGTGACCATGTTCGCGCTTGTGACCGTCCTGGGCATGGACCACAAAGCCCCTTCGCTTCTGGTTCGCGTGCTGCTCGGAACCCTCGCCGGAACGGTGGCCGGCTGCTACGCCGTGCTGATTGGCTACGTCAACCAGGACGCCGGACGACGCGGCATGAGCCGCCTCCTCTGGACCCTGATTGCCATCTTTGTCCCCAACGGCCTCGGCATCGTCCTCTATTTCGTCCTGCGCAAGCCCCGCACCAGTTGCTGTCCGCAATGCGGCGCCGAAGCGCAGCTCGGCTTCAGTTTCTGTCCCAACTGTCGCACCCGGCTGCGACCAGCCTGCCCGCACTGTCAACGCAGCGTGGACCTTGGCGACAGGTTTTGCCCTTACTGCGGTGGAGCGCTGGAACCCGCTCCTCCTCAGCCTGCGGCCCCTGCGCCAAGCCAGCCCTAACCACGCGACTGAATCCCGGGCCGGCAATTTCATTCTTCAGATGCCGCCTGGGTTATAATCTCGCCCACTGATGAACCTTACCTCTGGGACTAAACTCGGGCCGTACGAAATTGTTTCTCTTCTCGGCGCTGGTGGAATGGGCGAGGTTTATCGCGCCCGCGATTCTCGACTTCGACGCGATGTGGCGATCAAGGTATTGCCTCAGGCACTCTCTCTCGATGCCGACCGCATGCGCCGCTTTGAGCAGGAGGCCCTGGCTACCGCTGCCCTGAATCATCCCAACATTCTGGCCGTCTTTGATATCGGCACTAGTGATGGCTCGCCCTACGTCGTCTCCGAGTTGCTCGAGGGCGAGACTTTGCGGGAACGTCTCCGCAGCGGAGCCATCCCAGCGCGCAAGGCCTTGGAGTATGCCCTGCAAATCGCGCATGGACTGGCCGCAGCCCACGAAAAAGGAATTATTCATCGCGATCTCAAGCCCGAGAACCTCTTCCTCACAAAAGATGGGCGCGTCAAAATACTCGACTTCGGCCTGGCGAAACTCACCCAACTCGACCCCGGCTCGGGATCGAACACCGCCATGCCCACCGTAACCCATCACGGCACCGAGGCCGGATTGGTGATGGGTACGGCCGGATATATGTCGCCCGAGCAAGTGCGCGGGCTCACTCTCGATCCACGCTCTGACATCTTTAGTTTTGGCGCGATTCTCTACGAGATGCTCTCCGGCAAACAGGCATTTCATCGAGATACTCCCGCGGATACGATGAGCGCGATTTTGAAGGAAGAGCCTCCCGACTTAACCGAAACCAATCGCAATGTTTTACCCGCACTCGATCGCATCGTGCAGCATTGCCTGGAGAAAAATCCGGAGTCGCGCTTCCATTCCGCAAGCGACATCGCATTTGATCTCGAACACCTCTCCGGACTCTCCGGCAGCGCACCCCGCGCCGCCCTGAGTGGTAGTGGAATCAGCCAGGGCATGGGGAAAATTCAGCCCGGTCCGAGGCTTCTGATCGCGATTGCGGCCGGTCTCGTTATCGCCGCCGCCGTGTACGCCCTGGGTTGGTGGAATGGCGGCGCCGGCAAACCCGCTCCTCAGGCCGAATACCAGCAGATCACGTTTCGCACCGGCTCCATCGGCAATGCCCGCTTTACCCCCGACGGCAGCATTGTTTACAGCGCCGCGTGGGAGGGTGGAGAGAATCAGCTCTACATGTCGCGCCTCGACGATCCCGGCTCGCGCGAACTCGGCATCAAGGACGCCGAGCTGCTTTCGATTTCGAAGAGCGGAGAAATGGCCATCCGTCTCAACACCGTCGGTCACGGTGGCTATGCTCGCAGTGGCACCCTGGCGCGGGTTCCGCTCAGTGGAGGAACGCCGCGCGAGGTCCTCGACAACGTCCAGGACGCCGACTGGTCGGCCAATGGCGACAGCATGGCGGTGGTCCGTTACGTTCCCGAAAACGGCCATTGGCGTCTGGAATATCCCGCGGGCAAGGTTCTCATCGACGGCATCAACTGGATCAGCAATCCCAAGATTTCTCCCGATGGCAAGTGGATCGCTTTCGCCGATCACGAAAATATTGGCGGCGACGACGAGGGTTCCCTGGCCGTCATTGGCGCCGACGGCAAAGAAAAAGAAAGAAAGCTTTCTTCGGCATGGACTTCGCTGCAGGGAATTCTGTGGTCCCCTGCCGGCGACGAAATCTGGTTTACCTGCACCAACAGCGGCAGTGCCGCTAACCCGCGCGCCGTCACCCTCTCCGGCAAGCTGCGCACCATCGCCAACGTACCCGGAGGCATGTGGCTGGAAGACGCTCGTAATGGAACCGTGCTGACCGTGACCCATCACGAGCGCCTCGGAATCCGGGGCATGGCGCCGGGTGGAAAAGAAGAACACGAACTGGGATGGTTCGGATGGTCCGAGCTGCGCGATATCAGCCGCGACGGAAAAAAGATTCTGTTCGAAGAAGAAGGCGATGGCGGTGGACCAAATTACACCGTGTTTCTGCGTGACACCGATGGTTCGCCTCCCGCCCGCATTGGCGAGGGCGTTGCCGGCGCAATCTCGCCCGATGGCAAGTGGGTGATCACGAAACCGGCCAAGGGCGGACAACTCAACCTCGTGCCCACCGGAGCCGGCGAATCCCGCACCCTGACGCATGATGCCGTGAGTTATGGCGGGGTGCGATTTTTCCCCGATGGCAAGCACTTGTTGGCCTTCGGCATTGAAGCAGGACACGCCGGTCGAAGCTACTTGATTGATGTCGCCAGTGGAGATTCCAAAGCCGTCACTCCCGAGGGCACGACCAGCGGCTTAACCTCACCCGACGGCAAGAGCATACTGGTGCGCGGCCCCGACGGAAAACGCGGAATTTTGCCCCTCGACGGAGGCGCCCTGCAGCCAGTTCAGGGTATTGATCCCAATGACTCGGTCCTTGGCTGGGCGCCAGACGGAGATACAGTCTACGTGGCTCCCAACCGCCGCGGCGCTGTAGCTCTCAGATCCGCGAAAGTCTTTCGGGTAAATCTGCGCACCGGGAAAAGAGAGCCGTGGAAAACTTTCGGGGAAGAAACCGGCGCCGGAGTTTCGTCGGTTGCACCGCCTCGTCTTTCGAGCGACGCGACGGCCTATGCTTACCTCTACACGCGCACACTCTCGGAAGCATACGTGGTTAAGGGATTGAAGTAGCGCGGCCGTACGTCTGCCGTTAGCCATCAGCTCAGTTGCGTGAGCGTATTCGGGTGAGACGATGAACGATTCGCAATCGATGGAGAGCCGCGCTCCGGACTGGAAAACGCACGGACTGCGCATTATTCGCAGCGGCGAACTCGACGCCAACACGCCGCAGACTCCCGGTATGAGCCGCGCCGAAGCCATCTCGTACGCTCGGGTCCGAGCGCAAAAACTCTGGGCCGGGACGGTCGTCGTCCAGCCTCGCGCCAAAACCGGCCCCCATCATCACGGAGAGCTTGAAACTGTGATCTATGTGGTGCGTGGCCGGGCTCGCTTTCGCTGGGGAAACCGTTTGGAATTCGTCGACGAAGCTGGACCCGGAGATTTCGTCTACGTTCCTCCCTACGTGCCGCATCAGGAGTTGAACGCGCGCAAAGACGAACCCGTGGAAGCCGTAATCGTGCGCAGCGGTCAGGAACCGGTGGTCGTCAATCTCGACATTCCTAGTCCAGAAGATGACCCGGAAGATGACCCTGAAGACAGCCCGAAAAGTTCACTCGGCGGACCGCCAGACGATCCATTTCACTCCTCCACTGGAAAGCGCTGAGCCTCGCCAGTTGCCCCACAGGCCACAGCTAAAACACCTTGTCGCGCCATGTTAGATTCGAACCATGCGCTCCATCCTGCAAAAACGCTCGCTGCGATTTGTCTTTGCCGCGAACGTGATCTCCATGCTCGGCAGCGGAATGAACTCCGCCGCCGTGGCCTGGACCATCCTGCAGCGCACTCACTCCGAGATGGCGTTGGGCACCTTTGCCGCGCTCCAGACCATTCCCGCCATGGTGATGCTTCCCTTCACCGGCGTGATCATCGATCGTGAAGACCGGCGGCGCCTCGTGATGTGGCTCGATGCCTTGCGCGCGGTCATCATCCTCGTAGTCACCGTCCTCGCCATTCTCCACCGCGTCCAGGTATGGGAGCTCTATCTGATGAACACGCTCGTCGCCGCCGGCTTCTGGATGTTCTGGCCGACCATCACCGCGCTCATTCAGGAACTGACCCCGGAGGGCGCGTTCGTGCAATCGAATACCTTTCTTCTCGCCGGAATTCAGGGTGGCTGGCTCATTGCCGGTGCCCTGGTCGGATTTGTCTATGAACATATCGGACTCGGCGGAGTGCTGCTCATCGACGTCAGCACCTACGTCGTTTCTTTTTCCTGCTACTTCGCCGTGCGTCAGGGGCGGCATGTGCTCCCGCGCGCGGTCGAATTGCGCCATGATCTTGCCGCGGCTGAAACCGCGGTCGGTCGCTTCCTGCGCGAGATGCGCGAAGGGCTCGCTTTCCTGCGCGAACATCCCAGCGTAGTTTTCCTCGGTACCAGTTGGGCTCTATTTCTAGGCGCCATGATGACGGGAGTGGTGGTCACAGCTCCGCTGAGCGATCGCATCTTTCACGCCGGCGCGACCGGTTATGGATGGCTGAACGGAGGCTGGGGGGTGGGTGCGTTTCTTAGCGCACTGTATGCTCCGGCGCTGATTGGCCGCCTCGGCGCTCGCGCATCGATTGCGCTCTCGATGCTGCTGCTCGCTTTCACCATGGCGTTCGCGCCGTTCTCTCCCTGGCTGGCCATGGCTGTGCTGCTCTATGGCATGATGGGATCAGCCCGCGGCGTGAGCGGCGTCGCCATGAATACCAGTCTGATGCAGCAGGTTCCTCCGTATTTCATGGGTCGAGTCCAGAATACTTTTTATTTCTTTGGCACCTTCTTGCAGGTAGGACTTGGGCTGATCGTAGGCTGGGTAGCGTCGCGTATCAGCCTGGCGGCCGGATTTGGTGTGATCGCCGCCGTGTATGCGTTCGCATTTGGCAGCGCCTGTTGGCCGATCCGCGCGCGTAAGGCCGTGGCTGCCGTCGCGGATTAGCATCCTTCCAGTAAGTTCCCAGTTCTCAGAAAAGCTCAAGGGACCTTACGGTTCCACTGGGAACCGAGAACCGAGAACTCATTAATGCTGTTATTCTTTCTTTTCTCAACCGGGAGATTCATTCATGTTTGAAGACTTGGAGGGACGAACGGCCGTTGTCTTTGGCGTGGCCAACAAACGCTCGATCGCTTGGGCAATTGCTCAGGGATTGCATGCGGCAGGCGCTCAACTGGCCATCACTTATCAGAATGAGCGCATGGAGATGGAGGCGAAAGACCTGATCCTGTCGCTGCCCGGCGCCGAAGCTTTCATGTGTGACGTTTCGAAAGATGAAGAAATTGCCCAGCTTTTCGACAAGCTGAAAACCCGCTATGGCAAGCTCCACACGCTGGTGCACAGCGTGGCTTTTGCTCCCGCGGAAGAGTTGAAAGGCGACTTCGTCAACACCACGCGCGAGGGCTTTCGCTTGGCGCACGATGTCAGCGTGTACTCGCTCATCGCGCTCTGCCGGGCCGCCGCCCCCCTGATGGAAGATGGCGGCAGCGTCATCACCATGACCTACTACGGCGCGGAAAAAGTCGTACCCCACTATAACGTCATGGGCGTGGCCAAGGCCGCGCTCGAATGCACGGTCCGCTATCTGGCCCAAGATTTGGGACGGAAGAAAATTCGCGTGAATGCAATTTCGGCCGGTCCCATTAAGACGCTCGCTGCGCGCGGCATCTCCGGCCTCGGCGATATGCTGAAGTCACACGCCGAGCGCGCTCCTCTGCAGCGCAACGTGGAAGTCAGCGAGGTCGGCAGCACGGGCGTCTTTCTCGCTTCCGACGCCAGTTCCGGCATCACCGGCGAAACCATCTACGTCGATTGCGGCTACAACATCATGGGATTCTGAAGCACTTGGGCAAGGGCGAAGTCCGCGGTCGCTGCGCCAGTCAACACCGCACTCGACTCTCTTGCCCTGCATTTTACGAGTCTGATTACTCCCGTCACTTTTGACAAATTATTGACAAGAATCCCCACACAACACGCGGTAACCTTAAGCCTTATGAGGTATCAGTGGATTCTCTGCCTCTTCGCTTGGATGACATTGGCGCTCACGCCATGTTTTGCGCACCACATGGCAGTCGTCGTCAACAAAGACAACTCCGTGCAGAACGTCACCTCAGCCCATCTCGCCAAGGTGCTTAAAGGAGAAGTCAAGAAATGGCCCGACGGCCGGGAGGTCGTCCTGGTACTGCATAGCTCCTCGCCGGGTGAACTCGTCACCTTGGAGCATCTCACCAAAATGTCGGCGGCCGAAGTTAAAGCGATGATGGCCTCGCACCGGGATAAAGACGCGGAGTCAATCCGCCTGGTGGCAACCGATGCGGACGTAATCACCGCCGTCGAGTCCACTCCCGGCGCCATCGGTTTCGTGGAAGAACACTCCATCACCGATCGTGTGCTGGTCGTCAAGGTAGACGGTAAACTACCTATGGAAGCTGGCTATTTGCCGCATTAGCCCTCTACAACGATCTTCCCGGCAATGCCACGTACCAGCCTTCGCTCAGAAATTGCCCCGGCGAACACTCCCGAACCCCTTCCTGCACCCGCAATTCATCGTTCAGAAAGTGATAGGAAAGCATTCTCCCATCGTCCTCCACGCGGTCGATGCGAATGCGGTTGCCGTCGCGGTCGGCGCAAATCAGGCCCACTTCCAGATCAGCCTCCGTGGCCTTCTTAACCGCCCCTTCCGTCTTTGTGCTCATCGATTGTTGGATGACAGAACATGCTCGAAGGAAGCGTGATCGAGGAAAATGACCGGTAACAGCCTGATCGCAGGAAGATGATCGCAGGAAGCTTCGGTTCGGTCGCGTCTCACTTGTGATTGCGGAACCGCCGTGCGATCATCTTCACACCATGCGTTTCTGCTCCATCCGCTCGCGCACCCTGGTTTTCACCTTGTTCGCGGTTGCCATGCTCTACTCGATCGTCCGGGAATGGAGTGCGCCCGTTGCCTGCCCGCGGCTGCCAGTCACTCGCAATGTTGCACGCACCGATTTCCCGCATCGCTAAGGGAGATTAGTATTTTCCGTGGAATACCGCCTGGTTGACATCCGGCCAGAACTCTTTCAATACGTTGAACACGCCGTCCAAGCCCACTTCCGTTCCCCAACGCTGATAAGTTTTCACAAACGGATTGGATTGTGCCGGATAATATGCATTGCCGATCCCCGCCGCCGCCCCTGCCCCCACCAGTTCCGATAAATTGATCGTCCTTCTTCCCCCGTCCGTCCTGGTGATAAACAGCCGGCTCACCGCGTATCCCGTACGCTTGAAAAATCCGCCCGTGCCCATGGTGTAGTATCTCGGATCTTCTCTCGTCGCCGCCGGCACGATCGCTTCCGTCATATAGTTCTCTATGCCGCCGTCCGCAAAGATGTGCCAATAGTATCGGCCGTAGCCGGCCGCACCTTGATGGAACGACGGCTCCGATTTGTTGGCCATCGAAATTCCCGCCAAACCTCCCACCAGAATGAAATCCGAGTAGTCGAACGTATCCTGCGTGGCCAGCCAAAATTTACTCTTGAAACTCAGCGGAGGCAGATGCGTGTTCGCGCTAACCGCACGGTAATTGGGGATGATCCACAGAATTCTCTTGGGCTGCTTGCCATAGTCGTCACTGGCGTTGTTTACACCTGCAGTCTTGGTCGCCGGCGTTGGCGCATCCGGCACTGGCGACTTTTCGTCCGTCGTTGCACCGGTTGCGCTCGACTGCTGCTCGTCAGGAGTAAGCCGCGCAACCTCGTCCAGTCCCCGCCCCACCATTCCTTCCACGGATCGTTCTCGCGGGCTCGTTGCCTCCTGGGCTTGAACCGATGCGGTTCCGAGCATCGCGGCCAGCGCTAAGGCCATGCAAAACCATCCAATTGATTTCAAATCTTCCCCCAATCGCATTTCTCTTCCGAGCCCTATCGGATCACCTTTTCATGCATTCCCCGCTAATTCCCCAACTGCTGATTCCCCAACTTTGGATCGTTCGAACCCGCGTCTGGATGCCCTCCTAATTCGCGGGCGGATCCGGCTAAGCCTGAGTTCGGGGCGGAAAGTTGCGCGTCGGCCGCAGGCTGCGGTTGCGGATTCTTCTTCTTTTTCCGCAAGCGGTTGTGAATGTCCGGCCAGAATTCCTTCAACTCATTCCCAAACGCATCGATCCCCATCTGCACCCCCCAGTTGTTGGCGCTAGGCGAAAAACCCCGATCCGCCTCGGGATAATAAACGTTGGAGATCGTGATCGCCGTTGCATTGCCCGCAAACTCCGAAGCGTTGAACACATTATGACCGGAGTCGGTGCGGGTTACGAAAATACGGCTGAAGGCATAGCCAAAACGGTGAACGAAGCCGCCACGTCCCAATCGAAAATAGCGCGGATCTGTTTTCAGGAGCGTCGGGAAAACGGCGCCCACCATGATATTGCCATCCACCTGGTCGGCAAAAGCTGTCCCATACCGCTTTGCGTATCCCTCCATTCCCTGTCCGAACCCCGGATAGGCATTCTCCGCCTGCCGGATACCCGAAAGAATACCCACAATCACGAATTCATAGGGATCGAACGCCCCCTTCGCCGTTATCCTGAATTTCTCTTTCCACGAAATCGGTTTTACCTCCGACTCACCATCGACCGTCAGGAAATTCGGCATCACGTAAAACATCCGGTCGTCCTTCGTCCCTTCTGTTTCCTTTTGCGCTGGACTGCCCGGCGCTGGACTGTTCGGAGCTGGACTGTTCGGCGCTGGACTGCTCGGATGTTGATCTGGCGCCTGGTTGGGGCTGGTCGCTCCCGGCGGGGCAGATTGGACTGGCTCCGTTGCCGGCGTCTGTGGCGCGTTTTGACCTGCGCAATAAGTCGCACCGAGCAAAATCGACACGAGCAGTAGGTCTGTAACTGCGGAATGACTTAATTTCAAGTTGATGATAGCTCCAGCTTCAGTTCAGTCAGATGCGTCCGCGGCGATGTTGGCAGTCTACGGTTGGCAATCCGCTCCCGGCAAACCGGGTTTCTTCCCCTCGTGGTAAAACTTACCCCATCTCGGCACGACAAACGGGTTCAACGGGTGGTGCGTCGGATCTTGCGCTCAGTATCCCCCGCTCGCTCCAGGGTAATTTCCACGTTCTTATCCCGTCGCCAGCGCGCGAACTTCTCCCCCCACTCTATCAGCAGGATGCAGTCGGGCGCGAGCAAGTCGTCCAGACCGAGAGTTTCCAGTTCTCGCTCGCTATCGATGCGATAAAGGTCAATGTGATACAACGTGGCCCGCGGACCGCGATATTCATGGACTAGCGTGAAGGTAGGGCTGGTTACGTCTTCGCCGCGGGCAGCCTCGAACCCTTCGGCAATTCCCTTCACCAGTGTGGTTTTTCCCGCCCCAAGATCGCCGCAGAGCAGCACGATCAGCGGAGGTGAAAGTTCGGCGGCCAGCGCACGCCCGAAGGCAATGGTTTCCTCGGCGGACTTCGTGATGCTGATCGTTTCCGTCGTCATGCCGAAGCACTAAGTATAGCGAATCGGCGGGCGGGTGGCAGGACAGCAAACGGCCGGTGTCAGTTCCGGGCTGTCAGGTGTTGTGTTTCAAAATTCGGTTTCTTCTGCTGTTCCTGAAACCTGGCACCTGTCATCGGTCCCTCAGAATCGGGGCGGCGATTGGGCGCGTTCCGAGACCGGGTCCAGAACAACGCGGTCCAGCGCCGAATCGAGCGCCATCCGCAGCTTTCGGTGATCATCGTCCGCCAGGGCGATAAAGCGGAACGGCTGCAGACAAGCGCTCTCATACTTGCGTGTCGGACGCAGCATTTCCGCCATGCCATGGATCGGCCCGGAACGCGTATGGAAGGCAATTTCGACGAAATCTCCCGCCGAAAGCTCGCGCTGCAACTGCAGCAGCCCGCCATTCACGGAAATAGACTGCAATTTTGCGCGCGCGCTCTGGCCGCCTTCGGCAGTAACGGAGGCAGCGACTGATCCATTCAGTTGTACGCGGGGCGAACGCCGGCTGACATTGGCTTGGGGGAAGTGGGTCATAGCCAAACGAACTATGCCACGTTCTAACCATTCGCGGCAGATTACGAAAGCACCTGCACGCGAGCGTATGCTTGATCCTAAGGGCTCATCTCTGCTGCCAAACGACCCGTTTTGCGATAATAACGGCAGTAACTTTTCTCGCTTACCAGCGGGAGAGTACCCTTATGCCGTAGACACACATAGGGCGAAGAATAAGTTGGGCGCGATCCGAGGGGTGCAGAATTATGCGTATTGTTAAGATATCGGCGTTTCGCTCTGCGGTAGCTGCAATCTGCCTGCTGGCATTGCTCAGCGGCTGTTCCGGGAATCCGGAAACGAAGAAGCAGAAGTACCTCGAGAGCGGCCAACGCTACTACGACAAAGGCCAGTACCGGGAAGCCGAGATTCAGTTCGGCAACGCCATCCAGGTGGATTCGCGATTCGCCGAAGCTCATTACAAATTGGCCCAGGCCGCCCTGAAACTCGAACAGTGGCCCACCGCCTTCCAGGAATTGACGACCACCATTCAACTTCAGCCCGACCACTACGCTGCCCACCTTGATATCGCAAACCTGCTGATGCTGGGACGTCAGTTCAACGACGCCAAGCAGCATCTCGATCTGCTCGCCCAAAAGCAGCCTGATAATCCCGATGTTTATATCGCCCGCTCCAATTACGACGCGGCTACCGGCAACACCTCAGCCGCCTTGGCCGACATGCAGAAGGCGCTGGCGCTCGATCCAAAACGTTCCGACTCTTACCTGAATTTGGCCCTGCTGCAGATGCACGGGCAGCAGTGGGATGTGGCCGAAGCCAGCTTCAAAAAAGCCGTCGACTTGAGTCCCAAGTCCTCGACTGCCCTCATTGCCTTGGGAAACTTCTACCAGTCCCGCGGGCGCTTTCCGGAAGCGGAGCAGGAATTCCGCCTGGCGATCGCCGCCGCTCCGGACGATCCCAACCCCCGGCTCTCTCTCGTCAACTTGTTCATCGCCCAGAACAAACTGAGCCCGGCGGAAGCGTTCCTGCGTGATTCGAAGAAAGATTTTGCCGCCAATTCCGTCGGATACCGCATGCTCGGCGATTTCTATTGGCGCACGAACCAGGTCGACAAGGCCACCCAAGAGTACGGAACGCTCTATCACGATCATCCCAGGGACCTGCTGGTCAAGACAAATTACATTCAGCTCTTGATCCTGAAAGACCGTCTCGACGAAGCCCGCAAGCTGAACGATGAGCTCCTGAAGGCCAAGCCGGATGATGAGAGCGCCCAGATTCTCAAGGGAGAGATCGAGCGTCTCAGCGGCAAGTACAATGACTCCGTCAACACCCTGCAAGCGGTCCTGAAGAACGATCCCGACAATGGCATAGCCCATTTCCAACTCGGTCTCGCCTTCGATCAACTGGGCAATAGCAACCGGGCAGAAGCCGAGTGGCGCGCCGCCCTTCGATATCGGCCCGACCTCGTCGAAGCCCACCGCGCGCTGGCGGGCGTTGCCATCCATCGCAATGATGCGGCAGGCCTCGCGCAAGAAGCCGATCAGATCATCGCCTCACAACCCGCAGCCCCCGATGGATATCTCCTCCGCGCTGTGGCCGATATTGATCGCAAGGATTACGCCAGCGCCGACGAAAACATTCGCCAGTCTCTCGAAAAGGAGCCGAACAATCCCAACGCCTACGTGCAGTTGGGCAATTTACGGATGGCGCAAAACCAACCCGCCGAGGCGCAGAAAGCTTATCAGCATGCCCTCGATCAGGATCCCAATTCCTCCGACGCACTGGGCGGAGTGCTCAACACCTTCCTGGTACAGAAACAGCCGGACCGGGCTCTGGTCGCGGCTAAGGCGCAGTTGTCCAAGTATCCGAAAAATGTCGCCTTTCACATCATGCTCGGCGAGCTTCTGATGGATCAGAGCAAGGATTTGGCGGCTGCCGAGCAGGAATTCAAACAAGCCCTGGATTTGGATAAAACCAACAGCGTCGCCACGGTTAAGCTCGGCACGATCCAGACCCTTCGTGGCTCCCCGGACCAGGCGCTGCAGACCTATCTCGACGCTTCGCGAATCAATCCTCAAGAGATCGCGTTTTACCTCCTGGCCGGGAGCATCTACGAGAACAAGCGTGATTGGGATCATGCCCGGCAGCAATACCAGAAGGCGCTGGAGATTCAGCGCGACAATCCCGTGGCCTCCAACAATTTGGCCTACGTGATGCTGCAACAGGGCGGCAATGTCGATGTTGCCTTCGCCATGGCGCAGACGGCCCGCCGCCAGTTGCCTGACAATCCGAATTCAGCCGACACCCTGGGCTATGCTTTCTATGAGAAGCATGTTTACGGCTCCGCCATTTCCCTGTTCAAGGAAGCGGTGAAAAAGCAGCCGGAAAATGCGCTGTTCAACTATCACCTCGGACTCGCCTACGCCAAGAGTGGTCAGCCTGCGCTGGCCCGGCAGCAACTCGACCGCGTGGTAAAGATCAAGCCTGATTTCCCGGACCTTGACGCGCTCCGGCAGGCCGTGGCTAACTCCAAAGGCTAGTCCTCTGGTCGAAAGGTTAGTCCGAAGACTGGAGCGTAACCTCCCGTCGGGAACCAAATTCGCTACGTCCCTGGCGCAGCCTGGGCGTGCAGAATAGTAAATTCAGGGCTCTAGAGCGTAATTCTTGCCCGTTAGAACGGCCAACCTCCCCCTGGCCTGCCCGTAACCGTTTTTCTTTGCAACAATTCGTTTTGGCGATTTACTTGCGATCTTCGAGGTTTAGAAGACTCTTATGGCCGAAGCAGCCAATCAGATTGAGCACGACTTCTGGCGCCCTCCCGCTCCCGCCGTCCCCAGCGCGGATCGCTCCGCCACCTGTAGCTGCGGAGCCGAGTATCTCGTTAGTGCCCTCTATTGTCATGCTTGCGGCGCTCGCCGCGCCGACCTCACCACTTCAACCACCACGGAAATTCCCGGCCGTGCCGAGCTTGCCTCCCTCGGTCAGCGCCTCGGCCTCACCTTGCCTGCCACGGTCGCTTTTCTGCTGGGCTTGTTTTGCGTGGTCGGCGCTCTGGCCGTCAGCGTATTCTTCAGCGTCCGCACTGCCCTCGACTGGCAGGCGATCCAATTGTGGCGAATTGAGTGGCTGATCGCCGCCGTGGCCGCCTTCGGAGCAGGATGTTTGCTTAAGAAATAACCCCCCCTGTCGCACCACGCCAGGCTCCAGTATCCAAAACCTGGAACCTGAACCCTAAGACCTAATACCCTCTCCATCCGAAACCACACTACTCGCCCTGCGCTGCTGGTTCATGCGATAAAGGTGATGCAGCGGTCCTACCCCGTGACCCAGCGGATGTGCATTTGCGATTGCCGCCGAGACATATACCTTGGCGAGCAGCGCCGCCTCCGGCAGCCCGCGCCCCAGCGCCAGGTGGCAGGCCAGCGCTGTCGCAAACGCGCAGCCAGTGCCATGGGTTGCATTCGATCGCAGACGCTCCGCCTTGAAAACCTCCTGCTCCGTCCCCTGACCAGTCGAGAAGCTGAGCAGGTCAATCGCCCGCTCAAGATGCCCTCCTGTCACCACCACATTCGCCGCTCCCAAAGCGTGCAGGCGCTTGGCCGCTTCCCGCATTTCACCCAGGCTGGTGACCTTGAGCCCAGTCATCGCGCTCGCCTCCTCCAGATTGGGAGTCACTACCTCCGACAGCGGCATCAGTCTTTCGATCAGCACTTTCGTTCCTTCCGCATCCAGCAAGGCCGCCCCGGAACTCGACTTCAGAATCGGATCCAGCACCACATGGGGCAAATCCGCCTCGCGCAGGAAAGCCTCCACTACCTCAACCGTCCGCCTGTTCCCCAGCATCCCGATGTGCACCGCCGCCACCCCGACGTCTGAGACCAACTCCCTCAAGGTCGCGGCGATAAGATCCGGATCTACCGCTTCAACCCGCCTCACCCCCCTGGTCGATTGCACCGTCAGAGCCGTGATGCAGCAGATGCCGTAACATTCATGCGCCGCCATCGTCTTGATATCGGCCGTTATGCCCGCTCCCGACGACGGATCGAACCCTGCGATCGAAAGAACCACCGGTGGCGTCTCGGCCATAATTTCACTCCAGAATTTTCACTCCAGAATTTCCCTACTTAAGATGCCACTGTAAATCGAAAGTCCAGGGAGGGGAACAGCACTTACGGTGATTGCGGCCGCAAAGGCCTTGCGCCGACGGCTTCACCGCTCGAGTCCGCGGTCGCCCATCGTTGCCATAACTGATCAGTTACTTGGAGTGCCCGCAACCAATTGAATACAATACGTTTACTGGATTTGTTTCGTAACTGTAACATTCCAGAGCGATTGCGGAAATCTTCCTGCCGCCGCTAACCTCATAGTAACTATTTAGTTATCACACCCTTCCAACTAGTTTCAACGACATAGACAGGAAACCTATGATTTTCTTATGGTTAAGTTATTGATTAATTACTAGTTAGCCAATAAGGTGACGGAGATTTTCGGTTGACACGCCCCCTTGGGATCGATAGCATCGAACGATTGATCGTTTGACCAAAGGAGCATACGACCAGAAAACGACTTTCCACGATTGAGAGGTAACTGAATGCGACGACGTTTAGCCGAAGGTTTGGCGTTGCTTTTATTGGTCGCCAATCTGGGGGCCGGAGCCGCATCCGGGCCAAGCAGCCTGGAAGCCGCCAAGGTCACACCACCACCGCAGGTCACCGCAATTCCGGCCAGCGGAAACAAATCCCATAAGCCTGGCCGATCGAAATCGAAAGGCTATCAGGTAGGCACCGCTTCCTGGTACGGAAAACAGTTCCAGGGAAAACAGACTGCCAGCGGTGAGCCCTTTGATATGCATGATTTCACCGCCGCCCATCCCAGCCTGCCGCTGGGCACGTTCGTTAAGGTTACCAACCTGAGGAACGGCAGGGCTGTGGTAGTTCGCATCAATGACCGGGGCCCCGTGGTCGATGGCCGCATCATTGACGTGTCCTACAATGCGGCGCGAGCCCTGGGCTTTAATGAGCGCGGAGTGCAGAAGGTCCGCCTGGATCTCTACCAGCCCACCGAAGTGGCGCTGGCGCAACCCGTAGCCAACTTCAACTAAAACCGATACACTCGCAGCCACACCTATGGACGCGCGCCACCGTCTGATCGTTGCCCTGGATGTATCCACCGCGCAGGCCGCCCGGAACATCGTGGCGGCCGTCGGTGACTCCGCCTTCACCTATAAGGTCGGAATGCAGCTCTTCACCGCTGCGGGTCCGTCCATCGTTCGCGAATTGGTGGACTCCGGGCGCCGCGTTTTTCTCGACCTGAAATATCACGATATCCCCAACACCGTGGCTGCAGCCGTTCGCGAGGCCGCTGACCTGGGCGTCAGTATGCTTACCGTGCATGCCTCCGGAGGCGGCAAGATGCTGCGCGGCGCCATCGACGCCGCACGCGCCGCCCGCCCTGACATGCTGGTCCTGGCCGTAACCGTCCTCACCAGCCTGAACGAAGATGACCTGGGCAAAATTGGTTGGCGCGGCGGAGTGACCGAACAAGTCCTCCGCCTCACCGCCCTTGCGCTCTCAAACGGTTGCCGCGGCATCGTCACCTCGGCCCGCGAGGCTGCCGCCGTGCGCCAGGAGTTCGGCCACGATTTCGCTATCGTCACACCCGGTGTTCGACCCGCCGGCAGCGGACAGGACGATCAGGCCCGCGTGGTTACTCCAGCCGAAGCCATCGCTGCCGGAGCCTCCCATATTGTCGTGGGACGTCCCATCACCGAAGCCGCCGACCCCTCCACCGAGGCACGAGCAATTCTGGGCCAGATTGCGTAGCAGAAAGCTGTCAGCTCTCAGGAAAAGCGCAAACACGCGCTGCGCAATCACCCGGCGCAACCACTAGGCACTCCACAAAAGTAAAAAGGCGCGACCAACCGCCGCGCCTTCCCTGTTGATTTTCCTGAAAGCCGACAGCCGCGAACTGGCAGCTGATTTACAGCTTTTCGAAAAATTCGCACGCCGAACACGAAATATAGATTCCCCCCGGCACCCCGCGCTCCCGATCTTTCATGCGCTTGACGATGCGGGTTTCTTTCCCGCACTTGGGACATGCGGTTGATTTCGTGGTGTCCATGACCTTCTTCCGGTCGGCTGTCTTGGCAATCTTTGGCATTAAGTTTCTCCTGACAGGAATCTGCCGTCACCCCGAAGGCTGCGGTTCTACCTGGTAATTGGGAGTATCGTCCCTGGAATCGAGCGCCGGTCCATCTTCGATCAGACCGGCAGGATCAGCACGCACGGAAGCGCTGCGCTGTACTCGCCTCTAGAATCTTACACGAATTGCGCGAGGAGAGCCTACTTTCTCCCGCGGAGCGGCCAAGTTGGCGTTTGCTCTGATTGGGCACGGCTATTACTTACCCGTGCCCGTCAAATTCGAAATTTGCGGGCTCCCGTCCGCGCTATCCGACACGTTCAACGTTCCCGTTCTCGCCCCCGTCTCCGTCGGCGCAAAAACCACGCTGATCGTGCAATTCGTCTTGGCCGCCAGACTCCCCGTGCAGGTCGTCGCCGAAACCGTAAAGTCGCCCGTCGTCGAGATCACGATGCTGTCGAGCTCTACTTTCTGTTTGTTGCTCAGCGTAAACACGTCCGCCGGACTACTCATCCCCACCGCCTCCGTCGGGAACTTCTTAGACGCCGGCGTCAGCGTCGTTTCGGCCGTGCCGTTGCCCGACAGCCCCACCGTCTGCGGACTATTCGCGGCGTTGTCGGTTATCGTCAGCGTCCCCGTCAAGGCTCCCACCGCCCCCGGAGTAAACGTAATTTCAACCAGGCAACTCGCTCCCGCCGCCAACTCGCTCCTACAGGACTTCGCCACGATCTTCTGTGCAAAATCACCGCTGGCCACGAGGTTGGAAATGTTCAGCATTACAGTCCCGCTGTTCGTCACCGTCACCGTCTTCTGCCCGCTCGTCACTCCCTCGACCGTGTTGGGGAACGTCAACGATGTTGGCGACAGCGTTACCGCCGGGCTGCCCCCCGAACTGACGCATCCCGGAAAATTGAAGCTGCCAATCGCCGTGCTCCAGTTGAAGCCCCCGTTTTGTCCCGTGGCCTTCATATACTCTTCCGTGTACCAGAACGTGCAGTCATCGGTGGGATCGACCGTCATCGAAGTGTAGTCGCCCCAGCGCGAGTAGCCATCTCCGCTCTGCGAGCCTTCACCCGCCTTCAGAACGACTTCGCCCTCCAACGTGCCCAGAGGGTCCCCCGGCACGCGCCCTGCATACACCAGCGAAGGATAATCGCCCGCCGCCGAACCTGACCGGCTATAGCCCACTGCGATGTCCTGGTTCTGATCCATGGCCACCGCTCCCATCCAACGATACTGCGAATCGGGAGCAAACGTTCCTGACTGATACACCGTCGGCGTCGTCTCCGGATCGTGGATTTCGTACCAGCGAACCCCGCCGCTGCTGCCGGCCACAACCGTGTGACTGACCAGCAGCGTCGTGTGATCGTTGAAATTGCGATACACCAGCCGGTACATCAAACGGTCCGACAGGCCCTCCAGATGGTCGCTCCCCGCTGTCGGTTGCAGCACGCAGGCATTGCGCGACACTCCTGCGCACAGCGGCGTGAACCCCGGCACCGCAATCTGAGTCGGCCCCGTGAACGTCGAATTGGACGGTGTCACAAAATCCACATGGAACGCATACATGCTCAAGTTATCGCTGCCGTCCGGGTCAAGCTCCATAAAGAAGTTAGGAGTCCCGGCCGCCGGCGGGTTCGCCCCATCCAGGTCGGAAGGCAACATTCCAAATTGGCTCGAATTCTGCTGGAAACATTGCATCGTGGCTGCCGAACCGGCGAGCATATTCGTGCGGTCCGCCGCGCACACGTTCGCGCCCAGGAAATTCGTTCCCGTGATGTCGTAATTATTGAAGCTGAAGTAATAAGCATCCGGCCACACACCCACCTTCGGATAATCCGGAAAATCCTTGAACGGGAACGCGTACCGGTAATACGACCCCGTGGCGTCGTCCGTCGTCGATATCGCCACGCACTCATAGTCCGGAGCCGATTCATTAAGCGCGAACTGGCTTACGATCCAGCGCTGCGCCGCTGCGTCAAATCTGATGATCGGATCACCGCTATTGTCCGACTGACAGGATCCCCCGAATCCCGACCAGAAGTCGTTCCCCGACAGCGGACCCAGAAGCGTTGTCCCACCCTTACTGAAAACTTCGTAGGTAAGATTCACGTATTGCACATATTGCGTGGTCCCCGCCGCGCCATCGTTGTCCGGGGGCATGCAGTCGCAGAAAAAATTATCGCCATAGCCAATTCCGTCAAATTCCACGTCGTACGGCGGAGTCTGCGCTCCTAACGCTCGCTCCGGACCCTGTACCGCCGCATCCTTCACACTCTTTCTGTCCCATGCACGGTTAGGGTTGTCCATGTTCTGGATCTCATGCTCGCTCGGCGCACCATATTGCGGCATTAACGGAGCAACCTCGCGAAGCAGCGGGCCCGTGTCGTGTTTCGTTTCATGAATCACAACCGACTCCCCGGCGACCGTCCCGCTTTGTTGAGCGAAAGACGGTTGAGCAAAGGATGCCTCCGCCAGACCGAACACCATCAGAAACACCCCTGCTGCTACGCGTTGAACAATCACTTTTCCTCCTTGCATCTCTTTTCGGAGCCCTTACCGATGAATCGAACAACATGAAACGAACAACATGGTGCGGTGCCGGTCAGCGGTGGCGGATCTTGCTGGCATGAAACATCTACCGATGGAACCTCACTGCGATTGAGCTTTGCAGGATGAACCGCAGTCGTAGCCGCATCCGAACTTCATGGCGGATATCTTCCCTTTCGGCTAAACCCTCGGTTAAACCCTTTGGAGCGTGCGCGGAACTACTGGGGGGACCTGCGAGTGCTGCTAGTTTATACCCCGGTTTTCCGCGGGAAGTCAAAGGAAAACCAGGCGCCCGTCACTTTGCAACCAAGCTGCATTTCTTTTCACAGCGTCCACGCCGATTTGGCACTAATCCCCGTCAGCCACACTGTCAGTCGGAAGCGGAGGCGCCCCGACCGGACCACGCTTTTTTTCCAGCTCGGCCGCCACCATCAGCACCAATTCCTCCTGCCACGGTCGACCGACGATCTGTACTCCGATAGGCAGAGACCGCTCCGAATAGCCGACCGGAACCACGACGGCCGGAAAACCCAGCAGGTTAAACCACTCGCAATAGCTCCAGGCGTCGAGATACTTTACCGTGCTCCCCTCCACGCTCCATTCGCGTTCGCGGTGACGAAAAGCCGGAACCGCCGCCGTCGGGCAAATCAGCACGGGATGCTCCCGCATTTGCAGCTGAATTTTTTCCCGCAGCGCATCCCGTCCCAGCCACGCTCCGAGCAGCGTCTCCCCCGTGTGCGCCGCCCGTGCTTGAGTCCACCCTCGGAATTCGCGCAAAATGGGGCTCAGCTCCGCCTCGTGACCGCGCAACATAGGCTCAAGCATCATCCCTCCCGCAGTGCCGAAAAATTCCCACCAGAGCCGCCGCGCTTCCTCGAGACCCTCCGGACGAAACGCCTCCGCATGAAACCCGCTTTCCGCCAGCAGATCCGCCGCACGCCTCACCGCCGCTCGCGTCTCGCGGGTGACCGGAGTTCGACCATCGTCTTCGAAGAATCCGATCCTCAGAGACCGCACCCGCCCGTCGTCAATCTTCCGCACTTCGACTGGAACCGAGCAAGCATCGCCATCATCCCACCCCGCCATCACCTCAAACAAAATCTGCAGATCAGCCGCCGTGCGAGCCATCGGCCCGACCACTCCTAGCAAGGCAAACGGCCCGCCAGCCTTAGGAAAGTGTCCGGTAGAAGGAATGCGTCCCGGGGTAGGCTTCAACCCGCAAATCCCGCAAAAGTGTGCCGGGACGCGAATCGACCCCCCGCCATCACTCCCCACCCCGCCCGCCGAAAGCCCAGCCGCGATCGCCGCCGCCTCGCCGCCACTAGACCCGCCCGCCGTTCGCGAAAGGTCCCACGGATTGTTCGTTCGTCCATACAAAAGATTGTCAGTCTCCCAAGCCATAAGCAGTTCCGGAGTGTTAGTAACCCCCAGAATCACCGCCCCAGCCTCCCGCAACCGCCCCACCAGCGGAGCATCCTCAACCGCAACATGCCCAGCCCGCAACCGCGAACCGCTTTCACATCGATGTCCGGCGACATCAATCGAAGACTTGATAGAAAGCGGAACACCGTGGAGTGGCCCAAGCTTTTCTCCCCTCAGAATCGCTTGCTCCGCCGCGCGCGCCTGGGCGAAAACCGATTCCGGCCGGTAATCCACGAATGCGTTCAGAACGGGATTCAATCTCTCGATGCGCTCAAGATGAGAGCGCGCCACTTCCACCGGGGAAACCTCTTTGCGGCAGATTTGCGCTGCGATTTCGCACGCAGAAAGAAGTTGAGGGCTTGAGGTCATGAAGCGCGGAGACTCCCGCAAACGAAATTCAGAATATCAGCGAATGGTTTCCTTCGTGAGCATTAGTGCCCTTGGTGGTTGAGGGCTTGCAGATGGACAATGTCACTCCTGACCTACAATCGTTGATCGGACGCTTAGTTAGTCGTAACATGGGCCGGTATGCGACGACCCTCGTTACTATGCCTTATCGCCTCTGCCTTGCTGAGCGGCCTTTCGATGGGCCAAATGTCCACCGTGCCAGCGGCCGTAGCTATTGCTGACCTCCCAGGCCCTCCGAAAAACCCACCAATCTTCTCGCAGATGACAGTGATCTGGCAGGGTGCTCTACAGTATCAGAATACGATGGATATAAAAGGCCCCGTGCTCAGAGTGCAGCGCGAGGAAACTCAGCCAATAAACCAGAATCCGAACCCGTATCACACAACGACCGCCGTTGAGTTTGACGATCATGGGCATTTGATTAAGCGCATCGATGAGGATGCATCGGGTGTGTCGACAACGACAAATGTGTGGCAACGCGAAAAGCTGTAAAGCCAAATTGTTGAGCATCATCGAAACGACGAAAGATTTCCTGACTGGAAAGAGTGGCAACAGTGGAGCTACGACAACGACGGACGTTTGTCAGAGTTTAGGGCGGGCCGCGACAAGCAAGAAATTAACGATCACGTAAACTTCAAATACGACCAAACCGGTAGGCCACTTGGATACGAATTATATGCGCAAACTCAAACCGAAATCTCATACGCGGGAAATAAAATTATCTTGAGCAGACTGCAGAAATACCAGCGCCGCAAGTTCTTCGAACAGGTTCAGATCGTTGACGATAAAAAGCGGGTGATCGATTTGAGGGTTTCTGATCTCAGTGGGGGCCAATTGAAGCTTTGGTACCACGTAACATTCAAGTATGACGATAAGGGACGAGTGATTGAGCAACTCACCGACCCTTTCAAGCTGGGATCAGGCGATGACTATTCCCCGCTCCCGGGAAGGCTGAACGTCGATTACGATGACGAAAAACACTCCGGCCAGCAGAAATTCTACGACTTCGATGGCAAGTTGGTGCTTCACACTAATTTTGAATATGACCGCGACGGAATCCTTACGAAGCTACGCGTCGTTGATTCTTCGGGCAAAGAACCAATCGGGGGAGAAACATTTATCGATCCTCAATCACACAAACCGAGTACACGCCGCGGAAATGTGGAATGGGAGATCATCCATGACGATCACGGCAATTGGACGGAACGACGGCGTTGGTTCACGCCTGCCGATGGAAGTCCTCCCATCATGGCAAGGGTGATTCGACAAAAAATTACCTATCGCGAGGAACAGCCATAGCGTGAAGATCCGTCTAGCATGTCTATCCCTTCTGACAATCTTTCTGGCGACCCCACTCTGGACTCGATCGCATAAGCAGCAAATCCCCACCGACGCCGGTTACGTATTCGCCCTGGCCGCCGCCAACCATTTCCTGCACGCCTGGCAAACCGGAGACCTCGAAAACGGCATGGTTCTCCTCAGCGACGGCCTCCGCCGCTCGCAGAACGCCGACCAGATGGAAGATTTCTTCTCGAACGCAAAAACAAAGATTCGCTCCTTCGAGATCACCACCGGCCGCGGACATCCCGGCCACTACACTTTCCCCATCGTCCTGGTAACGCCCAGAGGATCTCACTTCACCCGCAAATTTTCCGAGATCACCCTGATCGAGACTGGCAAGAATGACTGGGTCGTAGATAAACTTCCTTAAGAGCTTGGCGTACACTCGCGTTGTCCGGAAACAGTGCCTGAAGCCGTTCCCTTACCGATGGAGCGACGGGCGTCCCGCCCGTCCCACGCGGCCTCAGGCGCATCGAAGGCCGGGCGGGGACGCCCGGCGCTCCATTAAGAGCCTTGTCATAGGAGTCAGCCTTTATGAAACGCATCAATAAAGTCGCGGTTCTCGGTGCCGGCACCATGGGCGCCCGCATCGCCGCACACTTCGCCAACGCCGGCGTGCCGGCGCTTCTGCTGGATATCGTCCCAGCCGACGGCGATGGTCCCGCCCGCAACAAAATCGCCGCCGCCGGACTCGAAGGCGCCAGAAAATCAAAGCCCGCGGCGTTTTTTGAAGCGTCACTTCCCCGCCTCGTCACCGTCGGAAATTTCGACGACGATCTCAAACGCCTCGCCGAGGTCGACTGGATCATCGAAGCCATCGTCGAGAACCTGGAAATCAAACGGTCGTTATTAAAAAAGGTAGACGCCATCCGCAAGCCCGGCACCATCGTCACTACCAACACCAGCGGCCTTCCCGTCGCGAAAATCGCCGAAGGATTTTCCCAGGACTTCCGCCGCTCCTGGTTCGGAACCCACTTCTTTAATCCGCCGCGTTACATGCGTCTTCTGGAACTTATCCCAACCCCCGACTCCGACCCCAAGCTGATCGAGGCCGTCACCCACTTCTGCGATCGGCAGCTAGGCAAAGGCGTGGTACTAGCCAAAGACACTCCGAACTTCATTGCCAATCGCATCGGGACATTCTCCGTGCTGAACGTCATGCGCCTCATGCAAGAGATGGACCTGAGCATCGAAGACGTCGACGCTCTCACCGGCCAGGCCGTCGGCTGGCCCCGCTCAGCCACCTTTCGCACCATTGATCTGGTAGGCCTGGACATCCTCGGCCATGTAGTAGCAAACATGACAAATGGAGGGCGGGCGTCCTCGCCCGCCCCGCTCGACGAACGCAGTGATCTGAAACTTCCCGACTTCTACCGCCAGATGCTCGAACGCAAGTGGCTGGGCGACAAGACTAAAGGCGGCTTCTACAAGAAAGCGAGTGTAGGGCGGGCGCCCTCGCCCGAACCCAAAGAGAAAGAAGACGAGCGCCTCGCTCTGGACTGGAAGACACTCGAATATCATCCGCGCCAGAAACCAAAGTTCGCCGCCCTCGATATGGCCAAGAATGTCGAAGAAACCGGAGCGCGCATTCGAATGTTGCTCGGCTTCGATAAAGATGGTGGCGGTGGCGCCCCTGCCGCAACCGCCCAAAAGCCCGACAAAGCCACCTCATTTCTCTGGAACGCCCTTTCCGACCTCTGGACCTATTCCGCCAACC
This sequence comes from uncultured Acidobacteriaceae bacterium, assembly GCA_963696275.1. Taxonomy (GTDB): domain Bacteria; phylum Acidobacteriota; class Terriglobia; order Terriglobales; family Acidobacteriaceae; genus Acidiflorens. The sequence goes on from CAVOJQ010000008.1 coordinate 305,236, forward strand.
GCATCCCCGAGATCTCCGATTCGGTCGTGGAAATCGATCGCGCCATGCACCTCGGCTTCAATTGGGAACTTGGCCCATTTCAACTCTGGGACGCCGCCGGCGTGGCAGCCACCGTGGCACGCATGAAAAAAGAGGGCCGTCCCATAGCCGCCAACGTTGAAAAACTCCTCAGCAGCGGAAAAAAATCCTGGTATGAAGACGATCCCAAGTCTCCCTCCGGCGCGCGCTACTGGGAACTGACAACTGAGACTTGGGAACGGGTTCAAGTCCCCGCCGGTGTCTGGTCGGTTGAAGCCGCAAAAAAGTCGAATGGCGTGGTCAAGAAAAATTCCGGAGCCTCCCTGGTCGACCTGGGCGATGGCGTCGCCTGCATCGAGTTCCACTCCAAGATGAACGCGCTTGGCGCCGACATCATTTCGTTCATCCTCCAGACACTAAAGCCGGGCGGCGCGGGCGACGCCTTTGACGCCTTCGTGATCACCAACGACGCACCGAATTTCTCCGTCGGCGCGAACCTGATGCTGCTGCTCATGTCCATCCAGGAGGAAGAGTGGGACGATGTCGATCTCGCCATCCGTCAGTTCCAGGGCATGACCCAAGCCATCAAATTTTCGCCGAAGCCGGTCGTCGTCGCCCCCTTCGGACTCGCCCTCGGCGGTGGTTGCGAGGTCTCCTTGCACGCCGCTGCCCGCCAGCCCCACGCTGAACTTTATATGGGGCTGGTCGAAGTCGGAGTTGGCCTGCTTCCCGGCGGCGGCGGCTGCAAAGAAATGCTACTGCGCGCGGTCGATAGCGCAGCCTCGATCCGTCCCGATCTTCCTTCCAACGCTCGCGGCGAATCCGTCGAATTGATGGAGGCGATGAAGAAAGCTTTCGAAACCATCGCCACCGCGAAAGTCTCCACCTCGGCAGAAGAAGCTCGCGGACTTCAATTCCTTTCGAGCTCCGACCGTATCACCATGAATCGCGAGCGCGTCCTCTCCAATGCCAAAACGCGCGCGCTGGATTTGTCGCGCGCTGGCTACGAGCCCCCCGTGATGCGCACCAACATCCCTGCCCCCGGCGAAAACATTCTCGCCGCCCTCAAAATGGGCGTCTACCTCATGCGCCAGGGCGAGTTCATCAGCGATCACGAATTGAAGCTCGGCACAAAAATCGCCGAAGTCCTCTGCGGCGGAAATGTCACCCCCGGCACGCCCATCACCGAGCAGTATCTTCTAGACCTTGAGCGCGAGGCCTTCAAGTCCCTGTGCGGCGAAAAAAAGACGCAGGAAAGGATTCAGTTCACATTAAAGACGGGCAAAATGCTCAGAAACTAAGGAACTGACATTTTCCGAACCGTACGGAGCTCACAATACTCCGCATCTCCCGCAATAAAAATGCGGGAAGCATCACGCTTCCCGCACTTTGCTCGACTTCAGCGACGACTATTTTTGTGTAAACGGTAGCCCGGGCAGTGTTTCCGTGTGCTCCGACTTCACCGCACCCAGCAGATTCGGATCCAGCCCCAGTGCCTTCACGATCGTCGGAGCAATCTGCCGCGTCTCCACCTGATCGTTAAACGTTACCGCCTTGTAGCTCGGGTTCGAAACCACCAGCATTACGTTTCGGTCGTCGTAGGCCAATCCACCGTGCTCGGCGACTTTGCCCGTGCCCCCGGTATAGATAACCCCAACATTCGGAGCAATAATGATGTCCGGTACCCGCGAGTCGGTAAGCGGATTGTTAAACTGCAGCATCAGAGAAGGTCCAGCGAAAATCTCTCCTTGCCCAAACAGGTCTTCATTCGCCGGCATAGCCAATGTCGCCACCGCACTCGCCGTCTGGCTCTGATCGGTCAGCCAGAGCATCGAGATATCATCCTCGTCGGCCTGCGCCACCGGCAATCCCGGCCCAACTCCGGCAGGCGAAACAATCTGGGATGGCGGTTCATCCGTCGAAACGTCTCCCGGAATGCGCAGCACCCGGCTCAAATCAATCGGAGACTGCCCATGCTTCGCCGAGACAATGATCAGCGTCGAATCCAGCAGTCCCTGCTTTTTCAACTCGGAGACCATTTGCCCAATCGCGCCGTCCACATACTGGATCTCGTCGAACAACGAACTGCTCGGCGTTCCCAGCGGATCCACATACCCGCCCGTCAGGCCGAGCGATTTTTCCACCAGCTTCTCGCCCACACTCACCGCCTGAAAGTTCATGCCAAACAGATTCGGCACCGGCGCGGGAGAACTTCCATCGTGCGTTTTGCCATCGATCCAGTTCAAAACAGCTTGCACCTTGTATTGGTCATAGCACCGTATGTTCTGGAAGCTGTCGGTCCACGCGTTCGTCGACTGCGCCGCGCCCGGATCAGGAAGCGGCTTGCAGCCCGGCACCGAAGAAATCGCCACCGGAATTGAGTTGATCTCCGGCGACCACAAATCGATCACTCCATCGCCGCTCGGCCCATTCGTAAAGTCATACGAAGGATGCTTATCCGACCACGCCGTGTAACCACCCGCGTTCTTCACCACGTTGAAAATCGTGTTCACACGAATGTAACTGTGCGGATACACCGGCACGCAGCCATTTTTCGGGTCGCGCGGCAGATAGTCGGGATTGATTCCATTGATCCCCGAACTGCCGTTCGGTTTCCCCGAGTCAAGTTTCAAATAGTTGTAGTCGATCTCTTCGTCGAACCCAACCTGCGTGCCAATCACACTCGGACAGAGCGCCGCCCCGCCCACGATTCCGTAGGGCGTCGTCCTCTTCGGAGGCGACAACGCGCGATCGTAGCTGACGTCATAGAAAATCCCAGCGGACCGTGTCGTCCCTCCGGTAATCTGAGCCACCAGCCCGGGGAAGGAATCTGACGGTTTCGAAGTCATGGCCTGCAGGTAATGCACTCCGGTCGCGGATAGCGAGGCCAGATGCGGGCAGTAAGTGAGGTTTCCATAAGCCGGAACACCCTTGACGCAGTTGTCGAAATCGAGCGAGTGCATACCGTCAATGCTGATCAGCAGAACGTGTTGAATCTTGCCGGTTTGGGCAGCAGCCGTGAGTGGAAACACACTCATCACCGCCAGAGCCACCAGTACGAGGGGGAGAAAACGACGATCGAACACTGTGAACCTCCTGGAATACAACGTGAGCCCCAATTATTCGCGCTAGGCGGGCCGGGTTGGTTAACGGAAGATGAAAAACATGTGAACAGCGCGCGAACGTTCGGCATACGCGCCTCCGCCGGAACGTGAGCCCCAGCATCTGCGCTCCACTTCAACCATCTATTTAGACAATGCTCGATCCAGTGAGAAGGCGCCCGCTCCCCGCAACAAGAGCGCCGCGGCTATCGCCAGCACCAGAAGATGATATTCAATTCCTTCGCCCTTCTGTTTCCCCATCCAGTTCATGAAGAATCCGTTCGGCAAATGAACCATGAAAATGGCCCCGATCATGTCACCTGCAACTCCCAGAGCCGCAATGCGCGTCAGCAATCCGAGAATCAGCCCCAGTCCGCCAAAGAACTCCACACAGATCACCAGCAATCCCACCCCAGCGGGCAATCCCATGCGCTCGAAGAATCCCATCGACCCGTGAAAGCCAAACCCGCCAAACCAACCCAGCATCTTCTGCGCTCCATGCGCAAAGAACACAACTCCGAGAACCAGCCGCAGAGTCGTTAACGCCACGTCGTTGCTTGTACTCATGAGCCGCTTCAGCATCTCGTCCTCCTCCACCAATCGGTGGCTGATCTCCGTTCTCTTTCTCGGGATTGTCGTTATGACGACATTCGATTCCCTTCCCCGTTCAACGATTCATTTTCCTGCCGCCCCAAGCCCCCATCAACGTTAGGCGCGCGAGGCCTCAATGCGAGGCCTCAATGCCATCCCTCAGGCGGCGTATAATTTGGAGACCAGATTCCGCGAAGGATGGTATACACGAAAATGTCCGAAGCCAACAGTGGTTCGACCAGCGGTGCCAACGGCAATGGTTTGAACGAAGTTCTGAGACCCCGGGCAGAGTGGCTAGCCCAGCGGCGATCCGAAAACACCGACGGCAACTTCTCGCAGATGCATTACGCGCGTCGTGGGACCATCACCGAAGAGATGCGCTACATCGCCCACCGCGAAAAAATCACGCCCGAATTAGTGCGCGATGAAGTGGCTCGCGGCCGCATGATCATCCCCGCCAACATCAATCATCCCGAACTCGAGCCCATGGCCATCGGCGTCGAATCGCTCTGCAAGATCAACGCCAACATCGGCAACTCCGCCGTCACCTCAAACGTCGACGAAGAACTCAAGAAGCTGCACACCGCCGTCCACTACGGAGCCGACACCGTCATGGATCTCTCCACCGGCGGCGACATTCCCACCATCCGCGAGGCCATCCTCCGCCACTCGCCCGTCCCCATCGGCACCGTTCCAATTTACGAAGCCATCTCCCGCGTCAAGCGCGTCGAAGATCTCGACAAGAACATAATGCTCGAAGTCATCGAAGAGCAAGCGCAGCAGGGCGTCGACTACATGACCATCCACGCCGGCGTGCTCATTCAATATGTGCCCATGGTTTCGAAGCGCATCACCGGCATCGTCAGCCGAGGCGGCGCAATCCTGGCCCAATGGATGACGCACCATCACAAACAGAATTTCCTCTACGAATGCTTCGAAGACATCTGCAGTATTTTCGCGAAGTACGACGTAAGCTTCTCGCTCGGAGACGGCCTGCGTCCGGGGTGCCTCGCCGACGCCAGCGACGAAGCCCAATTCGCCGAACTGAAAACCCTGGGCGAACTGACCCGCATCGCCTGGAAGCAAGACGTGCAGGTCATGATCGAAGGCCCCGGCCACATTCCCATGCACAAGATCAAGGAACAGGTGGAAAAAGAAAACGAGTGGTGCGATGAAGCACCGTTCTACACGTTAGGCCCGCTGGTCACCGACATAGCTCCCGGCTACGACCACATCACCTCCGCCATCGGAGCGGCCATGATCGGCTGGTATGGCGCTTCCATGCTTTGCTATGTAACTCCAAAAGAGCACCTCGGCCTGCCCAACGAAAAAGATGTAAAAGACGGAATCATCGCCTACAAAATCGCTGCCCACGCCGCCGACCTGGCCCGCGAGCGCCCCGGAGCCCGCGACCGCGACGACGCCCTAAGCTATGCCCGTTACAAATTCGACTGGGAAAAGCAGTTCGAACTTTCGCTCGATCCCGAGACCGCCCGTTCCATGCACGACGAAACCCTTCCCGAAGAGGGCTACAAGACCGCAGCCTTCTGCTCTATGTGCGGCCCCAAGTTCTGCTCCATGAACTACTCCAACAAAGTGGACGAATACAACAAGCAGGTCCACGGCCTGGAGAAGAAAGACTACTCGGAGCTGGTCGACAAACTAGTCACGCTAAAGTAACTCGCGTAGGGACACCCGCTGGTTTGTGGAGCGACGGGCGTCTCGCCCGTCCAAGACAAGCTCGTCAAGCGCCCCACGGCCTAAGTGCGATTCGGCGGGTGGCCACTTCTGCATGGCTGGTGAAAGGCTCTGGGGGTGCCCCACTTCTCGCGGTTTTCGAGAAGTGGGCTTCTCCGCAGCCGACTGCGCCGGTGGCTTTTTAAGCACAAATTCGCAACTCAGCGGTAGGCTCCGCTGCGATGACGGACGCGGCGAATCTCGATGGTCTCGCGATCGGGAAAAACGAAGAAAGGCCGGTAATTCCCCAGTTCGCAGCCAAAACTGTTCTCCTGGAGTAAACAGGCGAAACGAAGACTACAGAACCAGCAAATGATTTAGACTGGCTGCCTGCGAATAATAAGGAGACCTCGGTTTTCGATGGCACAGTACGAAGAACTGCTGAAAGATTTTTCCGCATACAGCCGCTCCGCCGAAGGGTCGAAGTCTGCTGTTCTTATGCAGCACATCGCCCAGCGCCTCCATGAATCAACCACCCGCTACAACTGGGTTGGTTTTTATCTGATGGAAGCGGCCCTCGACGCTCTCGCTCTTGGGCCCTATGTTGGGAGCTTCATGCCCACTCTGCGTATCCCGCTCGACCAGGGGCTGTGCGGAGCGGCCGCCTCGTCCGGAAAGTCTGTGGTGGTGAACAATGTTGCGGCCGACCCCCGTTATCTGGGCTCCGATCTTGTGAAATCCAACATGGTCGCCCCCATCTTTGTGAAGAATCGCGTGGTGGCGGAGTTGTGTATCGAGAGCTACTTTGCCGATACCTTCAATCCGCCGGAGCAGAAATTTATCGAGTCCTGCGCCGCGCTGGTCGGCCAGTCTATGGAAAAAGAGGCGCAGGCAGCGGCCCAGTCTTAAGGCACGTCGCGCTAAGTTCTGAAGTCGGCTGCCCCATTCCATACCAACTGTACGGCAATCGCCAGAATCAGAAATCCGAAAATGCGATTGATGGCACCCACAGTTCCCGGCCCGAGCCATTTTACAAATGGACCGCCCAATTGCAGAAACAGATAACAGGTCAAGCCTAGCGCCACAATGCCGATCACCATCCCCGCGTAAGAAACAAAGTGATCGACGTGCGCGGCAAGGCCCATGACTACCCCGATCGAACCGGGACCGGAGAGCATCGGCATCGCCATCGGGGTCAGCGAAATGTCCTCTTTCGTCAGGGCCTCGCTGCTTTCTTCTGTCGTCATGCGGCTGGAACCAGTCACCATTCCCCACGCCGTGTTCGCCACAATCAATCCACCCGCGATCTTCAGCACGGGCAGCGAAATCCCGAAAAAGTTGAGCACAAAGCGGCCGAAGAGCATGAAGGTAACCAGAATTGCGACCACATCGACGGCAATCTTCAACGCGGTTCGCCGGCGCTCTTCCGGCGTGTAATCGGCGGTAAGACCGAAGAACAGCGGCACTCCGCCCAGCGGATTGACGATCGGGAAAAGGGCCAGAAAGGTCGCCGTGGCCGCACTCGGCAGGTCGTGCAGCAGATGCCCGATGGCCGTGTGCGCATTCATCGTTTCGGATTTTACTTTGCCGGCGCGAGAGCTGGACTTGGGTCGAGATAAACGACACCGTTCGCGGCCACCACGCCGCTGCTGCGTTTGTGCGCCGGACGCGGCGGATGCTTGGCAGCGTGGGCTTTCGTCGCGGGCTTGTAGCGCTCGTCCAGATAAGTAACCGTGTCGCGGGCGATCAACTCGTCGTTGTTCCGGTGAGAGGCTGCAGCCCCAACTGTCTTTTTTGTGAGAGCCGAATTCGTAACTCCCGCCGATTCCGCATGAGCAGCTGCCGACGGCTTCGCAGTGTGATCCGAATTCCCTGCCGATTTCGAGGCCGGGAATGTCGCCAAAGAAGATGCTGTTGAATCTGAGGATATTGCCGAAGGCGAGGAAATCGACGAATTGGACCCGTTTCCCTGAACCCGCGCCGCGTCCGTTGGCGTAGCACTCGCGGATTTCGCCCCGGTCAAGGAATTAGCAACGGTCGCCGGAGTTGTAGCCTTTCCCGCCGCCAGCGCTCCCGAAATTCGAGCCGAAGTTCCCGTCAAGCGCCAGCCGAACATCACGAGGACAGCAAGCAATACCATGCTGGCAAAAGTCAGCGCAGCGCGCCATCGCCAACTCGCAACCAGACGGTGAGAATACTCCGCCGGTCCGGCCGTCCCTTGCCCATCAACAGTTGGCGCGAGAACCGGCTCTCCGGTCTCTGAAGAATCCCCGGCCGAAGCTTCTTCGACGAAAGAGCTGCACTCTGTCGTAGTTTTTTCTGCCGGTTGCGATTGCGCCACATCCGGCAGCGAGAAAGAAAACACGGTTTCCTCTTCTGGAAACTTGGGTCGAGATGCCTCAGCAGGATGAGACTCGAGCAAAACGGGAGTTGCCGCGGAAACAGATTCGACATCCGACTGCGAAACTCCAGCGATCACCTCATGGTTCTCAAGGCTCCGCTCGGAGAAAATGCCTGGCTCTTCCACCAACCGAATCTCGGGAACGCAAACCGTTTCAACAGTTTCGCGTGCGCCAGTCTCGGGTTTGCCACTCTCGGTGGCAACGCTATCCGGCGGCCGGCGAACAAAGTCCGCCATCGGAACCTTCAAATGATGCACAAAATCAAGCGATGCCGAACGAGCGCCATTGTGCGCTTCCACGCTGGCGACCAACTGATTTCCAGGATCTTCCTCAACCCGCAATTCCAGGTCGGCGATATTGTCGGGAACGGAATCCGGAGAGACGATTTCGACGGCGTAACCACGGGAAAGCAAATCCAACGCAAGCTCTCTCGAGCACGCCTGCGAACGCGTAATGATTCTTGCCAATGCCATAAATCGTGCCTCGGCGTAACCTTGCCGCACGGTTTCGGCGCAGCCGTCAAGCCGCTCTCAGCGGTACTGATCCAGAACCTGAACGGCTCGGTTCAAAGCAGCCGCCAGCACTGCAATCTGTTGTTCGGTCCGGCGTAGATCCCCCTGATCGATCGCCTCGTTCACGCCCGGAACCACCACCGCCGCATACCCCGTGTACTGTCCCGGAGCGTAAATGGCATGGTGAAACCACGGCCGGTTGGGCAGTCCCTCGGGAATCAGCAGCGCCCGCTCCGCTTCGCGAAGTTTAGCATTAATTCGCTCCGGCGTTGCCGGAAATTTGCGTTGTCTTTGCAATATCTTCGCCCCTGCCTCCTGCAATCGACGCGCCCCGTCGACCGCCGCGGAAAAGTCGGGACTCTTGTCGCCGAAGCGATCTTTGCTTTTGTACTTAACACTTTCCAGGTAGACGAGGATCTCTTTGCCATAATTTTCATAGTCATACGGAAGCACATCCGCGCACGCCATGCGCATGATTTCTAGCCCGTAAACACGGGCCATCTGCTGCTCATAGCTGAAATCTGGGTCGGCGAATTTCTTGAACCAGGCGAAATTATCGAAAACTGAGTGATAAACGCCATAATCCCCGCTCGAACTGATGTCGGTCGAAGGCACGCCCAGGTGCTGCAGAAACACGCTATAGTCGGAACCGCTCCCCAGGTCTCCCACCGGAACGTCGTTTTGCATGGCGTTGGGCAGCGGACGGAAAGTGGCGGTTTCCTCCTCACGGTTCATCTCCGCATTCGGATCGGTCTTCTTTTTCCATGCTCCATACACCGTTCCGCCCTGCGGCGACGGAACCGCCTTCGTGATTTCGCGGATAAATTCTTTAAGCGATGGAGTACCCGAAGCTCCAAATCTCTTGCCCGACACGGCTACGTCCATATTGAAATAAGCTTCTGCGTTTCCCAGTTCCTGAGCATGGTCTTCTCCCCATTCAGTGGAACCCATCAGCCCTTCTTCTTCCGCGTCCCAGCTTCCGATCACGATCGTGCGTTTCGGCTTCCATCCTGACTTCAGCAGTTCACCCAATCCGTGCACCGCTTCCAGCATCGCGGCCGTGCCGCTGTTCGGGTCGACCGCTCCATAGACCCAGGCATCGCGATGATTCCCGGCAACCACCCACTCCTCCGGCGACGACGCACCTTTGATTTTGCCGATAACATCCCAGATCGTGCGGAATTGATAGTCCTGCTTGATGTGCATCTTCACTCTCGATGCGCCCGGACCAGCGTGGTAGGTAAACGGCAGCGCTCCCTGCCACTCGCGCGGCGTTGGCGGCCCACCGAGATGTTCGAGAATCGGAGACGCATCCAGCCAGGAAAGCGGGGTCACGGGAACCTTTGGCATCTGCTCGGATTCAGCCGGAGAGATGCGCTTCGAGTCTGGCAAATCGGGAGTCGACGCGATTCCGGGCGTGGTCGGGTCTCCGGGAAATTGGAACATGTAGCCCACCGATCCCCGCTGCACGCCGCTCGCCGGACGCCACGGCCCTTTCGGGTATGGGTCGCCGCGGTAGTACCCATCATCTTTCGGATCGGAATAAATCACGACTCCGGCTGCGCCGCGTTCCTGCGCTACAAACTCTTTCACTCCGCGAAAATTCGACCCGTAACGGACGATCACGATCTTGCCCCGCACATCGATGTTCATCTGCTTGAGTTTGTCGAAGTCATCAGGAGAGCCGTAATTCGCATACACAACTTCGGCCTCAACATCGCCCGACGGCGACATTGCGTTATACGGAGTCACCACGCGTGGATCGTCCTGATAGGGATCCCCATCGACGTGCTCGCGCCCCGGTCCATGCATCTCCACACCAACTGGGGCAGTCATGTCTACATGAATCTCGGCGGGATAGTTGAGCCACACCTTGTATTCGACCACTTCGGTCTCGAGGCCGGCCTCACGAAACTTCTGGGCTACATAGTCTGCCGTTGCCTTGTCTTCCACCGAACCGGCAATGTGCGGCGCCTGCGTCAGAACGCGCAGATGCTCTTCTGCCAGTTTCGGATTGGGTACAGCCATGAATTTCTTTTCCAACTCGCGTTCACTGGCGACATCGCGGAAACCGCTGATGAACCCGTTATCCGGCTGTGACGTCCGGTCGCCCGCACCATTAACCGCCTGCAGGTTGGATCCGATCAGCCAGCAAAATAAAGCTGCACCCGAGAGAAATTTCATGACCTTCCTTGCAAAAGTCTTTTCAGCCACTGTGATTCAGATGCTTCCCTTGCGGCGATTAGCGCCACCGCGCGGCCACGAAATCAAGATTGTATCGTGCAAAGGCAATCGCCGCCGGACGCGGTACACTAAACAGCGATGGCTAAGTCTTCAACCGCTCGTTTTTCTGATCGAGTAGAAAATTACGTCCGCTATCGCCCCGGCTATCCGAGTGAAGTTCTCGACCTTTTGCGGGCTGAATGCGGACTGCAGCCGAGTCATTTCATAGCTGACATCGCTTCCGGTACGGGCCTGTTCACACGTCTTCTTCTCGAAAACGGGAATTCCGTCTTTGCCGTCGAGCCCAACACCGAAATGCGCGAAATGGGCGTCCATGAACTGGAAAACTATCCCCGGCTGGTATCGGTCGCCGGAACCGCCGAGGAAACGACTCTGCGATCCGCGTCCGTAGACTTTGTCACCGCGGCCCAGGCTGCCCACTGGTTTAATCTGCCTCGCGCACGCGCCGAATTTACCCGCATTCTCAAACCTGAGGGCTGGTGCGTTTTGATCTGGAATGAACGCCTCACCGCCAGCACACCGTTTCTGCGCGAGTACGAGCAACTCCTGCTGGATTACGGAACCGACTATGAAGAGGTTCGCCACGAACGCACAACCGCGATCATCCACGATTTTTTTGCGCCCGCGCCGTCGCACGAGCGCGTCTTCAGCCTGCGCCAGCAGTTTTACTACGAAGGCGCCGCCGGACGCCTGTTATCTTCTTCGTACGCGCCGCTTGCGGGTCATCCTAACTACGCGCCGATGATGCGGGAATTGCAGCGCATCTTTCGCGCCCACGCCACGGATAACAAGATCGAATTCGAATACAAGACACGCGTGTATTACGGCAGGTTGGGCGAACTGAGGAATTTGTAATTTGGTAATTTGTGATTGAACCGCTTTGGGTTTCAGATTGCCATTACAAATCACAAATTACAAATTGACGACTGACGATTGACGATTCCCATGTCTGACTCGAAATCCTTCCACATGTCGCCCGAAGAATTCCGCCGCCAGGGCCACGCGGTTGTGGACTGGATTGCCGACTATCATTCCCGCATTGAAAGTTTCCCGGTCCTGGCCCAGGTGCAGCCGGGAGAAGTTCGCTCGAAGTTGCCTCCCTCCGCACCGGAACATGGCGATCCCTTTGAACAGATTCTGGCTGACATCGAGCGTGTCATCCTTCCCGGTATCACGCATTGGCAATCGCCCAGCTTCTACGCTTATTTTCCTGCGAATGCCTCCGGGCCGGCCATTCTCGGCGATCTTCTTTCTTCCGGACTCGGCGTCCAAGGCATGCTCTGGTCCACCAGTCCGGCGTGCACCGAACTGGAAACCCACGTGCTCGATTGGCTTGTGCCCATGCTCGGCTTGCCGGAAAGGTTTCTGTCGTCAAGCGGCACGGGCGGCGGCGTGATTCAAGACACCGCATCGAGCGCCTCGCTTTGCGCCTTGCTGGCCGCTCGCGAGCGTTCAACTGACTTCGCCGCCAATCGCCAAGGCTGCGATGGACGCCTGGTTGCCTACTGCTCCACGCAAACTCATTCGTCCATTGAGAAAGCCATGAAGATCGCCGGCATGGGCTCGGACAATCTGCGGCACATCGAAGTCGACAACAGCTTCGCCATGCGTCCCGCAGCCTTACTGCGCCAGATTGAATCCGACATCAAGACCGGCCTCATTCCCTGTTTTGTCTGTGCCACCGTCGGCACCACATCTTCGAACGCGATCGATCCTGTCCGCGAGATTGCCCGCATCGCGGGCGAACACAAACTCTGGCTGCATGTCGATTCAGCCATGAGCGGTACGGCTGCCCTCTGCCCCGAGTTCCGCTTCATCAACGATGGTGTGGAATTCGCCGACAGTTATACCTTCAACCCGCACAAATGGATGTTTACCAACTTCGATTGCAATGTGTTCTACGTTGCGGATCGAAAACACCTCATCCAGACGCTGTCAATTCTGCCTGAGTATCTGCGCAATCAGGCAACCGAGTCTGGCGCCGTGATTGACTATCGTGACTGGCACATCCAGCTTGGACGCCGCTTCCGCTCGCTCAAGCTATGGTTCGTCATCCGGCATTATGGTATCGAAGGCCTGCAGCACCACATCCGCGAGCATGTGCGCCTGGCGCAACAGTTCGCCGGATGGGTGCGGGAAGATTCACGCTTCGCACTCGCCGCGCCTGCCCAGCTCAACCTCATCTGCTTTCGCTTGCGCGCGGGCGATCAGGCCAATCAGCGCCTGATGGACCGCCTGAACCGCAGTGGCGACTTATACCTTACCCATACGAAGCTCGATGGCAAATTCACTCTTCGACTCTGCGTTGGCCAAACCAATACTCAAGCTCGCCATGTGGAACGGGCATGGCAGCGGATTCAGGAAGAGACGGAGAAGATGGCCAATCCTTGATATCGTATCTGTTATGGCTCGGGAAATTTCAGCAGGCGGCGTCGTTTTTCGTCAGATTTCGGGAGTTTGGCATGTCGCACTGATTGAACCACAGAAGATTGAACCACAGAAAAACAAAGCTCCACGCAGTGATCCGGCGATACTGCCATCCAAGCCTGCAAAAACACCGCGGAGGCGTAAGCCGGCGGTTTTGACCCTGCCCAAGGGCCTGGTGGATCCCGGCGAGAAACCGCAGGGCGCAGCCGTCCGTGAAGTGTTCGAGGAGACCGGCATCGTCGCCGAACCCGTCACCAAACTCGCTGACAATAAATATGTCTACGTTCGCAAGTGGGGCGACGGCGCCCGAGTTTTCAAGATCGTGAGCTTCTACCTGATGCGCTATGTAGCCGGAGAGATCGACAACCTCGCCGCCGAAATGCGGGTTGAGGTTATGCGAGCTCTCTGGGTTCCCTCGGCCGACGCGGCAAAGCAGCTCGCCTATAGCAATGAGCGCAAGGTTCTCCGTGAGGCTCAGGAGTATCTGAAAGCAAACGGCCTCGCTTCATCAAACGATTCGGCTTCGTAGCCTCCGTTCCGTTGCCGCCTGTTTCTCAGGCCGTGCCTCACTACGATGAGTGACATTGGTCACTGACAGGTGTTAACTTTTCGTACATAAGTGTGAGCTGCATCATCAGTAACCGAGCCTCTTTAGGGGCTCAGTTTTTCCAATTACGCCGGATTCTTTGGCCTTCCGATCAGCGGAGCCGCCTTTGAACGTCCGGCCGATGGCGTCGAACCCAGGAGTGCAACCGTGCGTACACACGCAGCCCTCAGCGCGCGATCTGTGTTTGGGGCAGGGGTCGGTTGCCTTCTTTTTGCCCCTATAACGTCCACGCTATTCACACGCCGTCTGTTTCCAGGATAGACAAGGCGAGACGTGGCCGACGAGTCGAAGGTTTCTCCGGGAAAGAGAAAACACTTCGCTGGATGAGGCTGGTTATGAATCAGGATTCTCGCTCTCAATCGCCCGCGGACAAAAGCCGAGAACTGCATAAACTGTCGCTGATGAGCGTCTGGATTGCGCCGGTGATTTGCGGCATCGTCGCCATCGTACTCAGCCTGGCGGTTGCAGGTTTTGTGCTCGGCGAAAAATAGTTTTCGCCGCCAACTTCTTCGCGAAACATCGCCTCCGCAACAAGCAGGGAGCAGTGCGGTCTTCGTCCTCGCTGGAACCGCGCCCGCACCGAGAAAACGCCGCGCAAGGTAGATCAACACGCTCTTAATTAGGCTGGGAAAGTGCGGCGGTTTCGGGTTGAATCACGCTTCTTCCCACCCGACGTAGACGCGCCAGGTGTAGACTAAAGGCGGTTTCGAACCGCCATTTCAGCGGCGGCTGGCCCGAATGCGCTTCTGTGGCAAGATTTGGGCGCAAACGTCGAACGGAGGCAGTATGAGGAAGCAAAGGGGATTCTCGCTGATTGAGTTGCTGATCGTGGTCGCGATCATCCTCATTATCGCTTCGATGGCCATCCCCAACCTGTTGCGCGCCCGCATGTCTGCCAACGAAGCTTCCGCGGTCGGAGCGGTGCGAACCCTGAATACAGCTCAAATTTCCTATAACTCCGCATATCCCAGCGTAGGCTATGCCGCTACACTTGGCGCCCTCGGCGGGACATCGTGCTCTCCTCCGGGCCCGGCCAGCGCCTGCCTCGTTGATACCCAACTCGCTTCCGGCGCCAAGAACGGCTACAACTTTACTCTGTCTGGCGCGACCGGCACTCCCGCTGCGAGCTATGAAGTCATTGCCGCGCCCGCCGTTCCCAACCAGACCGGCACTCGCTACTTCTGTTCCTTCGCCGACGCTGTGGTCCGTTCCGCCGTAACCACCATCTCCACCTGCGATGGAAGCATCACGCCCCTTCAATGAGATGACTTACTTCAGTCCCAGCCCGCCATTGAAGCGCCAGATAACTCGATAGCGCTCGCAGACCCCGTTTCGAGAAAAGGCCCGTCGTAAAAAATTTGACGAAGCCATGGCTGATTTGGTGGAAAACGTGAAAAGAGTGACTGCGCCGCCCGATGCCGCCGTTCCGCGCAAATAGGGGTGATCGCGTTGATCGGGTTGTGGCTTGATTGGTCAACGATCTTACAATCTTCACAAAACTTTACGCCGATTCTCAGATACTTCAACAACATGTAGTCTGATTTCGGGTTCGATTCAGAAGAGCCCGTCGCTCGAAACGGCTCGGGTTTGCAATCAGGACGGAGACGCGAGCACTCGCCATTTCCATCGCGTTTCCAAAGGAGATCGCATGTCAACCATCACCAGAATTGGAACCTTCGTTATTGTTGCAGTGATGACCATGCTGGCCATTCCTGTTGCAGCGGCAAAGAAAGTGGCCGATCCGCCTGCCGCTCCGGTTCCCCTACAAGTTCTCACCGGGAAGAAGGTCTTTATCTCCAATAGCGAGAGCACTGCCGACATCATATTCGGAGTGCCCAACCTGACTTATAACGTGCTCTACGATCACATGAAGAGTTGGGGACAGTACGAACTCGTTTCCGCTCCGGCTGATGCGGATTTGATCTTCAACATCAATTTTGGCATCTTGCTGAATCCGCAACTTCGGTTGGTGGTCCTCGATCCTAAAACACATGTCGTGCTTTGGACCTTCGCCGAGCAGGTACAGCCGTGGGTGCGGCAATCGACGGGCCGCAAAAACTTCGATCAGACAATGTCCAAGCTTGTGGACGACGTCGGGAAACTGACGACCCCGCCAACGGCTGCAGGCGGAGCTAACGCTCCAAAGTAGTCAGCACGGTTAACGTAGTCGTCACGATCCCGTGAGCTTGACCCGGATCTCTTCCGGCAAACGCTCGCGTATCTCCGCCGGCAACCGGTCATGCACGTGACGCGCCCCCAGCTTTGCCACGTCGACTACCGCCATCGGTGCTGGAGTCGCGACCGCTACCGCCAGCCAGATCAGAGCCGACAAGGCAAACCCGGCCAGAGCGCCCACCTCCAGCCAGAAAGCGTGCCGCGGACCAAAATACCGGATCACCGCAAACGCCAGCAGGAACACCGCCGCCGACGCCGACGCCAGTACGATCAATGAGATATCGATGATGCGATGTATCTTCTGCCGGCCGCGGCAGTGCTCGCAGGTCGCGAAGTGAAGCTCGTAGTCGCCACGCATCTCCGGAGCCAATCCGGAAATGTCGTAGCGCCATCCCGCAAGGATTTTCCCTACGATCGGTTCCACGCACTCATTCATAAGAGGCTATAACCGGATCGGTTCAAGAACTTCCGTCTGGCTGGCCAGCAGCACACGGTTGTGCCACAGTCCCAGACTACCGCCCAGCGCCTGCTCAGCTGCCGCTCGAGCGATTTCGGGATGGTTATTCTGCTCAGATAAATGCGCCAACACCAGGTACTCGGCCCCTCCATCATAATCGCTGGAGAAGAATTCCGCGAGCGCCTCATTCGAAAGATGGCCCACGCGACTCATCACCCGTTGCTTTACCGACCACGGATACGGTCCGGAGCGCAGCTTCTCCACGTCGTGATTCGACTCGATCACCAGCACATTGCACCCGCGAACCGCGTCACATACGCTCGGCGGCATGTACCCAAGATCGGTGGCAAACCCAATCTTCACTCCCTCCGCGCGAAACGTAAAGCCCACCGGATCGGCCGCATCGTGGGGAATCGTAAACGGCATCACCTCAATATCCCCCACGCGAAACGGGCGCCCGGCGGAAAAACGTTCGGATTTCGGCAACTCGGGAATCGCCCCCGCTTCGTCGCGCATAGCCCGGTTCCAGGCTTGATGCGTGGCCGCGGTCAAAAACACCGGAATGTTAAGTTTTGCCGCCAGGCGCTGCAGCCCCGCCACATGGTCGGAGTGCTCATGCGTGATCAGGATCGCGGAAATTTCCTCGATGCGCTGGCCCGCCGCGCGTAGCCGCTTGAACGTTTCCCGTCCGGAAAGCCCGGCATCCACCAGTATCCGGGTCGAACTCGTCGCCACCAGCGAGCAGTTTCCACGACTCCCGCTGGCCAGCACAGAAACCGATACTCCCATAACTCGTAAGCTTACCCCCAACACCTGTGGAAACTGGAATACATTTTCAATAGTGCGTACCTTTGATGGAACATCCCAGCCAGCGTTGCTGTTCAGTGTTGCTGTACTATGCGCAGTTCCTAAGCTAGAAGTCTCTCTAGCTCCCCGCCGTGCGCTTGCCATCAGCAAGCGCCTCATTTCTTCGGAAACAGATTATCCACTACTCCCCGCCCCATCGCGCCGCCGTACGCGCCTGCAATTCCGGGCACGAACGCCAGGAACGATTCATAGATCTGCGCCCTCTGCGGCTTTTCCGAAAGAAAAAAGTAGGCCAGCCATTCCACCACCGGCACGAATACTCCTACCAATGCCACCCAGCGCCACGGCTTTCTCGGACTCAGGAACCCGAGCACCATGTTCGCCATCAGCACCACCATGGCCGTCAATAGCAAATCACCAACTTTGATGTCCAGCCACCCCGTCCCCGCTCCCGAAAGCACGGCCAGCAGGTAGTAAAAAACGTCTCCGCCGGCTTTTCGAGGAGGAAGAAATTCTTCAACGCCCGTCGCCATATCTCCATCTCACTGCTTTCTCTCTCACCGCAATGGAACCCATTTCACAAACCGCGCATTCCGCGGAGTTACGCGCCCGGTCCAAAGTCACCGGTATGACAGCTACGAGTAACTATAAAAGCCGCGTCCGCTCTTACGGCCCAGCCACCCCGCGTCCACCATCTTGACCAGCAATGGACACGGCCGGTACTTCGGATCCCCCAACCCCTCCTGCATGACTCTCATAATATCCAGACAAACATCCAGCCCGATGAAATCGGCCAGCGTCAGCGGGCCCATCGGATGCGCCATGCCCAACTTGAACACTTCGTCCACTGCCGCCGCCGTAGCCACCCCCTCCATCACCGCGTACATAGCCTCATTCAGCAGAGGCATCAGCACGCGATTCGAAACAAATCCCGGAGCGTCATTCACCTCTACCGGCGTCTTCTCCAACTTCACCGCCAGTTCCCGCACCGTATCAAAGGTCGCCTGCGAAGTCGCGAGACCTCGGATCACTTCGACCAGTTTCATCACGGGTACTGGATTAAAGAAATGCATGCCGATCACTTTATCGGCGCGCCCCGTCAGCGCCGCGATCTTGGTAATCGAAATCGAAGACGTGTTCGAAGCCAGGATCACCTCCGGCTTCGGCTTCATCAAACGATCCAGATCGCGAAAAATCTCCGCCTTGATCTCAAACTTCTCCGTGGCCGCCTCAATCACCAGATCGCATTCCGCCAAACCTGCGCGATCGACTGCCCCTGTAATGCGCCGCAGGGTCGCCGCTTTGTCGTCAGCCGTAATCCTGTTCTTAGCTACTTCGCGATCGAGATTCTTAGTGATCGTCGCCACTCCTCGATCGAGAAAACGCTGCTCCACCTCGCAGAGCACCACATCGAAACCGCCGCGCGCAAACACATGAGCAATGCCATTACCCATCGTGCCCGCTCCAATGACTCCCACCCGCCGAATCACCATAATTCCTCGCCCAAAACTTGTTTGAATTGAAGGAAACTCAAAAGTTTAGCAGAGCGGACTGCGGCATCGGAGGGCGATGCGTAGGTCGTTCAAGTCCGGCAAAAGAAAAAAGGCGCAGCCCGCGAGCTGCGCCTGCTCTTGGCGCTGACCGCCGCAAAACTTTGCGGCCACACACCGCTACGTACTTCTGATAATTACCGTGCCCCCACCGCCCCCCTTTAACAGCGGCGAGGGTTCCGTCACTGTATAAGGATAGTAGCCGGGACCGCCATTCACCGGGTCATCCGTATGCGACGCACTGTCTACCCTCGTGATCGGCACGGTAAACGGGTCGCCATCGTCCCAACCGACGGGATAATTGTTGGTGCTGACGGCGGGCTTCATCATAAGATTACCGCCCGCGGGGATCGCCACCGGATCGGGACTGCAGGTTATGTCGGTCGTCCCGCTAACCGTGACCACCATGGCGCCGGTTCCCGCCTGGATGGCAAAGGGTCCGAGCGGGTTGATGACTCCCCCTATCGTCACGGAATAATTCACGCTTGTATTCGCAGGCATCGACTGCGGAGTGCTGGTCTGCCCGTTGAGTAGATTGTTGACGTTGGTGAGAACGCCCGCCGGAGTAAACGCGATGCTGATCGTGGTCCCGGAGTTGTTATAGAACTCAACCGACGTCTGTTGCGGGGTCAGGATAGAGCCCTCAGGCGTAGCGTCGTTAGCGGTGATGGTGATATTCAGGGTTGAGGCGTTTTCTCTTATCGGAATGTGGCGTGCGGCCATGGCTGGCTCCTTTTCGCATTGAATTCACTTACTTTCCGTTGGGCCGAAAACGAGGATCCGAAAGCGGGCCCTGCAGGTCCGGAATATTTTTCAAGTCTGTAAGCGCAAAACCTTTTTGCAGGCTCTGTTCGAGATACTGCAGCGCTTGGGTGCGGTCTCCCAGGTCCTCGTAGGCTTCCCCGACGCTTTCCAGAACCTTCGCATCGTCGGGCGCAAGCGCGAGTGCCGATTGTATGCGAGGAATAGCCTTTTCGCGAAGGTTTTTCTTGGCATAGAGCAGTCCCAGGTTGGCTTGCGCAAACGCGTCCCGCGGCGTGTCGTGAACAGTCTGTTCGAGCAGCGCAATTTCGTGGTCCCACGCCTTGCCTTCTTTTTCTTTGTCGTGCAAGCCCTCGTAGGCAATCGCCAGGTTGCCCCACACCACGTACTCCTTGTCATTCAATTGCAGTGCTTTCTCCGTCATGGCCGCGCCTTCGGCGAACTTCTGCTCCTGGTTGTAGAGATACCCAAGGTTGGCGTAAGCGCCATAGCTCGGTTCGAGGCCGATCGACTTCCGCAGCATCTGCTCCGCCTCGAGAGAGTGCTTCTCTCCCATGTCGCTGTAGACCGCACCTAGATTGAGATAGAGCGCGGCGTTGTCGGGAGTAAGTTCGATGGCGTGGCGATACTGTGCAACCGCTTCGTCGTAG
Organism: uncultured Acidobacteriaceae bacterium; assembly: GCA_963696275.1. Lineage (GTDB taxonomy): Bacteria > Acidobacteriota > Terriglobia > Terriglobales > Acidobacteriaceae > Acidiflorens. Next base: position 325,216 of record CAVOJQ010000008.1, read on the forward strand.
CGCTGGTGGTCGTCATAGAAGCCCGCAAGCTGGTTATATCCATCCCAGGAATCGGGACGTAGCGCGATCGCCTTCCGGTAGGCAGCTTCGGCATCGGCGGCGCGCCCCGCGCTTTCATACGACCTGGCCAGGCTGATGATCGCATCCGCGTTGCGCGGATCAAGTTGCAGCGCGCGCTGGCTCTCCTGCAGCGCGAGTTCATAGTTGCCCGTGTCGCTGTGGACTTTCCCCAGCGTCACATAAGTCATCGGCAGCCGGTCGTCGAGTTGCTGCGCTTTCTGGCAATTCGCCAGCGCCTCATCGAGCCACTTCTTGTCTTTGTCCAGCCGGTATTTCAGCCGGTACGCTTCGCCAAGCTGCGCGAATCCCAGGGCGAATCGCGGATCAGCCTTCACCGCGTCGTCCAGTGCTGCGATAGCCAGATCAAGATTCCCCGGCTTGTCATAGCGCTGCGTATAGCCGAGCGCCCTCAGATAAAGCTCATACGCCGCGGCGTTGACCGAACCGCCCGTGGCACGCAGCATCTCCGGCGTTAACTCAATGCGCATGAGCTTTGCGATGCGTGCTACCGCTTCGTCCTCCAGTGACGAGAAGTCCCCAGCCCGGTCTTCCAGGTCGACCGAACCAATCTGGCGCAGATTTTTCGTTTTCACCAGATTCACCGTCAAGTGGATCGCCTGCCCGTCGCGACGCAAACTTCCTTCCACCACCACCGTCGCTCCCAACTCGCGCAGCGCCGAACCCGCGTCGGAAACCTTCCGCGCCCGCACTTCCCTTGCCGGCACCACCCACAGAGATTGTTTCCCCGCCTCAAGGTTCGTCAGCCGGCTCGACAAACTGTCCATCAGTCCATCGGAAACCGCCTGATTCGCCACGTCGTTATTCGCCACATTCCCTACATTCTCAAACGGGAGCACCGCAATATGCTCTTCCTCATGCCCGAATAATTCCATCACCCGTTCCCGCACCGCCGGTACGAACGAGATCCCGGCGAGCACCACCGCCGCTATTCCTAAACCTGCCAGCCACCTCGGCCACATCGAGACCGGTGCCACCGCTGAGCCCCAAATCGGACGCGAAGCCTGTTCAATCTGTTTTCGCAATTCCGCCGCGCTCAATGTCGAAGGCTGTGAGGGTCTGCTGGCTGGCCGAATCGATGATCTGCCCGAAGGCGGGCCCGTCGATACCGCAACCATCCCCTCTGCTGCCAGACGGTCGCGCACTTCCTTCAGGTCCGCCACCATCTCGCGACAACTCGGATAGCGCGTGGCCGGCTCCTTCGACAATGCGCGATAGATCACGCGCAGCAGATCCAACGGAATTTCATCCGACCTCTCGTCTAAGGATTGCGGCGGCTCATTCAGAATCGCAAAAATCGTAGCCGCCGGGGTCTCCCTCTGAAATGGATTCTTCCCCGTCACCATCTCCGCCAGGACGATGCCCAGTGACCAGATGTCCGTCCGCTGGTCTACGTACTTTCCGATCGTCTGCTCCGGAGACATATACCCGATCGTCCCCGCCGTGCTGATGCTCTGCGTGCTGCCCGAAACAGATGTCAGCCGCGCCAGTCCAAAGTCCACAATTTTCGCCACGCCCGTTTGCGTCAGAATTACATTCGAAGGCTTCAGATCACGATGCACCACCGTCCCCGCGTGCGCCGCCGCCAACCCTTCTCCCATCTGGATGGCAATCTCGATCGTCTCTGCCAACGGCAACGCGCCACGGTGCAACTTATGCACCAGCGTCTCCCCCGCGTAATATGCCATCACAATGAAAGTGCGCCCGGAGTCCGTCTCCTCCAGTCCATGAATCACGCCAATGTTGGGATGGTCGAGCGAGGATGCGGTCCGCGCCTCGCGCAGGAAGCGCTCACGATCCTCGCTGCTCGAAGCCACGTGCTCAGGAAGGAACTTCAGCGCAACTGTGCGCTCTAACTTGATATCCAAGGCGCGATACACCACGCCCATACCTCCGGCTCCGGCCAGGCCAAGAATTCTATAGTTGCCGACGACGTCTCCAGCCGACAATGTGGCTCTAGCGTCCGACACCGATTGTCCCCCCGAAGGACATCAATTCCAAGCACGCAGCGATCGTCAGTATGATTGTAGGTACAAGGTGATTGTACGTTCAAGGAGGCGCTGCGACGCTCCCGCCGCAACCATTTGCCGATCCTTCGGCCGCGCTCACGCCCAAGGTGAATCCGAGATGGGAAAAACCGACAGAGCCCCGTCCAAGCTGCCTTGGACCGCCCTTGCAGGAGATTTTATCCAGCGCGGCTGTTACTTTTCTTTTGCCACCTTCAGCCGCGTTTGCGCGCGCTGCAAAGCATCTTCCGCGCGCGTGTAATCCACTTGCGCATCGTTGCTCTTCAGTCTTTGTTCGGCTCGCTCTTTGGCTTTTTGGGCCCGCTCAATATCGATTTCCAGCGGACGCTCCGCTGCCTCGGCCAGGATGGTCACTTTGTCCGGCAGCACTTCCACAAACCCCCAGGCAACGGCCAGCAGGTGTGCGACGCCGCCTGTCTTGTAAGTGATCTCACCGACTCCCAGTTCGCTAATCAACGGAGCGTGTCCGGGAAGAATTCCCAGATATCCGCTCTTTCCCGGAATCTGCGCTTCTTCCGCCGACTCTTTCACCAGAAGCCGGGTGGGAGTGACAATCTCGAGTTGGAAAGTATTGTCCATGAGTCTTCGGTCGTTCTTCGTTCTTCGTTCGTCTTTAGGCCTTTAGCTCAACGTCAGCCGCACCGTGTTTGCCAACGACTATCGACTAACGACTATCGAGCAACGACCAGCGACCGCTCTTACGCTGCCGCGCCCTTCATCTTCTCCGCCGTCTCCAGCACTTCTTCGATCGTTCCCTTCATATAGAAAGCCTGCTCTGGAATGTCGTCATACTTCCCTTCCACGATGCCGCGGAAACCCTTCACCGTGTCGGCGATCTTCACATAGCGCCCCGGAGTGCCCGTAAACTGCTCGGCCACAAAGAATGGCTGCGACAGGAACTTTTGAATCTTGCGCGCCCGCGCCACCGTCACCTTCTGGTCTTCGCTGAGTTCGTCAATTCCGAGAATCGCGATGATATCCTGCAGATCTTTGTAGGTCTGCAGCGTCTTCTTCACCATCTGCGCTACGTCGTAATGATCCTGCCCAACAATCCGTGGATCCAGAATGCGCGAAGTGGAAGCCAAAGGATCGACCGCCGGATAAATGCCGATTTCCGTCAGTGCGCGCGAAAGCACAGTCGTAGCGTCCAGGTGAGCGAATGTCGTAGCCGGAGCCGGATCCGTCAAATCGTCCGCTGGTACATAAATCGCCTGCACCGAAGTTACTGATCCCTTCTTGGTGGAAGTAATCCGTTCCTGTAACTCGCCCATTTCCGTAGCTAAGTTCGGTTGATAACCTACTGCTGACGGCATGCGTCCAAGCAAGGCCGATACTTCCGAACCCGCTTGCGTGAATCTGAAAATGTTGTCGATGAATAACAGCGTGTCGCTGCCTTCTTCATCGCGGAAATATTCCGCTACCGTCAGCGCCGTGAGCGCCACTCTTAAACGAGCCCCTGGGGGCTCCGTCATCTGTCCGTAGATCAGCGCCGCCTTTGACTCGGCCGGCTTGCCGGGCTTGATAACTCCCGACTCCGACATTTCCAGCCAAAGGTCGTTGCCTTCCCTGGTGCGCTCGCCCACTCCGGCAAATACAGAGAAGCCGCCATGCTGCTTGGCTACGTTGTTGATCAGTTCCATGATCACAACCGTCTTGCCCACGCCAGCGCCGCCGAAGAGGCCGATTTTTCCGCCCTTCAAGAAGGGTTGGATCAAGTCGATTACCTTCACCCCCGTCTCGAACATTTCCGCCGTCGTCGATTGCTCATCGAACGCCGGCGCGAGGCGGTGGATGGGCATTCTCTTGTCGCAGGCAATGGGGCCCAGATCGTCGACCGGTTCGCCGATAACGTTCATCACGCGGCCCAGCGTGCCCCGGCCTACAGGAGCGGAGATGGGTCCGCCTTGGTCGATGGCTTTCATCCCTCGCACCATCCCATCGGTCGCTTCCATGGCCACGCATCGTACCCGGCCTTCGCCCAGATGCTGCTGCACTTCGAGGATGACGTTAATGGGCGACGGCCCGGTGAAACCGTCGCTGACTACGCGAAGGGCTTCATAGATGGGAGGCATCGAGCCTTCGACAAACTGCACGTCGACGGCGGGACCGGCGATTTGAATTACGTGTCCGACATTTTCTGCCATAAATGAGATCTCAGTTTCTTAGTTGCGTCCGCCGCGGCTACAACCGCCGTCGAAACGCTCGTTACCACAGCCACAAAAGCGCTGCGTCACCTGAACCTACACTACTGCGCTGCTGCTCCACTCACGATTTCGATAATCTCTTTTGTGATCTTGGCCTGGCGCGCCCGATTCATGACCAGGGTCAGCGAATCGATCATGTCGCTGGCGTTGTTGGTGGCGGCATCCATCGCCGTCATGCGCGCGGCGTGCTCGGCCGCCATCGACTCCAGCAAGGCATGAAAAATCTGAATGCCAATGTACTTCGGTAAAATGCCCTGGAACAATTCTCCGGGCGGCTGCTCATAGATGTAATCCACTTGCGCCGTTCCGAACTTGGCGGCGGCCTCATCGACGGCTGTCGTATCCGGCGCGCGCATACCTACGTGCGCCGTTTTTGCCGCTTCGATTCTCTTCTTGCGTTCCTCTTCCGAAGGCTCTTCCGCCATTTGCACATCAACTTCGCCGATCTCTTTAATCGGCAACAAACGCTCGGCCACCAGTCGCTGCGCGATGACGGATTTGAATTCGTTGAAGAGAAGATAGACGCCGTCAATCTCGTGCTGCGTATAGCGGGCGACAATGCTCTCGCTCAGTGAGTTGGCAAAACTGTAATCGAGCTTGCCGAGAACTCCAACGTGTTCGCCCGTGATTTGTACCCGCCCCGCGCGCTTCCGGGCGGTTTCGGTGTCCGAGTGGACCGGCGCCACGCCAATCTCTCCGTTGTTGGATGTTTCTGGCGCGATCGGATAGCGTCTGCGCATGAAGTCGCGCCCTTTGCGGCCGATGCACACCACGTCAATATTCTTGTCTGGCTTGGACTGGATGAACTTCGTCGCCATCTTCAGAATGTTCGTGTTGAAGGCGCCGGCCAGCCCTTTGTCTCCTGTAACCACAATCAGCAACACGGTTTTTTCGTCCCGCTCCGCCAGCAGCGGATGAAGCGGCTGTCCCGTGATGGGATCGTAGATATCGGCTCGCGAGACCAGCGATTTGAGAACATTCGTCAACATCTGCGCATACGGACGCGCGGCCATGGCCGCTTCCTGTGCGCGGCGGAGTTTTGCCGCGGACACAGTTTTCATCGCCTTGGTGATCTGCCGCGTGTTCACCACGCTGCGGATACGGCGCCGGATATCGAGAATGTTTGCCATCGTGGATCGGGTCCTACGGGTCTGAAGTACTGGGTCGCCGTGTCCTATCGAATCTCGTCGTTGGAGATTCTTCTCGGACCTGACCCCTGACACCTGAAACCGCTACTTCGCTACCGCCTGTCTTGAATCTACAAATTGCTGTTTCGCTTCTTGGATCACCCTGGACATTTCCGCTTTCAAGTTGTCGTCCAGAACCTTCTTCTCCATGATCGTGTTAAGCAGACCCGGATTCGTCGTGTCTACGTACCTGTACAGTTCTTTCTCGAAATCCCTGACCTGGTCGACCGGCATGTCGTCGAGTACACCGCTCGTGCCCGCAAAGATAATCAAAATTTGTTTCGAAAACGGAAGCGGGCTGAACTGGCCCTGCTTCAGCAGTTCGACCAGCCTTTGACCGCGGCTCAACTGTTGTTGAGTAGCTTTGTCGAGGTCGCTGCCGAACTGGGCGAAGGCCGCCAGTTCGCGATACTGAGCTAATTCAAGCTTCAGGGTTCCGGCTACTTGGCGCATCGCTTTAATCTGGGCGCTGCCGCCTACGCGGCTTACCGATAATCCTACGTTCACCGCCGGACGCACGCCCTGGTTGAATAAGTCAGTTTCAAGATAGATCTGGCCGTCGGTGATTGAAATTACGTTCGTGGGAATGTAGGCCGAGACGTCTCCCGCCTGCGTTTCAATGATCGGCAACGCGGTCAGTGAGCCTCCACCTAACTTGTCGCTTACCTTGGCGGCTCGCTCCAACAGTCGCGAGTGAAGGTAAAAAACATCTCCCGGATACGCTTCGCGGCCAGGAGGACGCCGGAGCAACAGCGAAATCTCGCGATAGCTTGCCGCATGTTTCGAAAGATCGTCGTAGATGCAAAGGGCGTGGCGTCCGTTATCGCGGAAATATTCGCCCATGGCGCACGCCGCGTACGGTGAAATGTACTGCATCGGCGCGGGTTCGGAAGCCGAAGCGGCCACCACAATTGTATATTCCATCGCGCCCGCGTCTTCGAGAATCTTGACCACCTGCGCAATTGACGAACGTTTCTGCCCGATCGCGTTGTAGATGCAGATCAGGTTGTTGCCCTTGCTGTTAATGATGGTGTCGAGCGCTACCGCGGTCTTGCCTGTCTGCCGATCTCCAATGATGAGTTCCCGCTGCCCCCGGCCGATGGGAATCATCGAATCGATGGCCTTTAACCCAGTCGCCATCGGCTCCCGCACCGGCTGCCGGGCAATGACGCCAGGAGCCAGGCGTTCGAGCGCAATAAATTGGTCGCTGGCGATCGGACCCTTGTCGTCGATCGGCACGCCGAGCGAGTTGACGACACGCCCGATGAGCGCATCGCCCACCGGCACGCTCATGATGCGCCCGGTTCGTTTGACCTCGTCGCCTTCCTTGATCTCTGTGTACTCGCCCAGCAGCACGACCCCGACCTGGTCTTCTTCGAGGTTCATCGCGATGCCGGCCACGTTGTGCGGAAAGCTGAGAAGCTCTCCCGCCATGACCTTGTCGAGGCCGTAGACGCGGGCAATGCCGTCGCCCAGAGTAATGACCGTCCCGACTTCGTCGACCGCGATTTTCGATTCGTAGTTTTCGATTTGCTCGCGGATGAGCTGCGTAATTTCGTCTGCTTTGATTTGCGCCATAGAAAGTCTGCTCTTACTCTTAGCTTTTAGCCTGGAACCGGCTAGCTCTCCACTAACTGCTCTCTTATTCTTTCCAACTGCCCTTTTACCGATCCGTCATAGATCGTGCTGCCCACCTGCACCACGGCGCCCCCTAACAGGGTCGCGTCTTGTTGGTACCTTGCTTTCACTTTTTTCCCCGTCAGTTTCGTGATCTCCCTTTCCAAGAGCTGCTTCTCCTGCTCGGTCAGTTGGCGCGCCGTGCTGATTTCAGCTTCGGCGAATCCCTGGCGGTCGTTTAACTCCTCTTCCAATTGCTTCAGAATTTCGCTGAACAGCGGCAGCCTGCGATGATCGGTCAGCACGGCTACAAAGTTCCTGACTTGCCTGGCTGTACCTAATTTTCCAGTAACGGCATCGAGCACGGCTCGCTTGCTCTCGCCCGGAATCGAAGGATTCTCCAGCACCCGGCGCAACTGATCGCTCTCTTTAAGCAGAGCCTCGATGCTGTGCAGTTCGTGCAGCGACCGCGCGGGATCGAGATGGCCGCTCCCGGTCTTCACCGTGTCGCTCAAGACTACGTCAGCGAAGGCCCGAGCGTAGGTTCCGACTACGGACGCCATAGTCTACCGGCCGTCCTTTCCGCCATCATTATTCTTTGTCGCCAGTTTTGTGGCGAAGCTCCGCACCAGAACCTGGTCGGTGTTGGAATCCACATGAATCTGTTTGCTGGCCAGGGCGATGGCCAGGCTGGCAGTGTGATTCGCCAGTTCTCGGCGGGCTTGCTTGGCGGCGGCGGCAATCTCCTGCTCCGCCGCGCGCACCACTTTGCGCATATCTTCTTCCGCCGCTTTCTGAATCCGCGCCTCCTCGGCAGTCGCTTCGCTTTCGGCCGTGGCCTGCATACGCCCAATCTCGACATCCAACTCGCGAAGTCGGTTCTCGATGTCGGCCAAACGGCGATTCGCGTCCTGGCTCGCCGTTCGCGCCTCCTGCAACGCTTCTTGAATCGAATTCGTGCGGCTGCGAAACAATCCGGGCAGCATCTTACGTCCCGCCCAGATCAGAATGACCGCTATGATGGCGAAGTTCACGCCCGATAAGAGAAGGTGCGTGCCGTGCACGCTCCAGCCGATTTGACGCGCCAGCCAGCGCACCGGACCGGCGTGCTTGAGGTTGACATTTTCTTCCTCATCCTCGCCGGCAGCCTCGCGCGTCTCCTGCACCAACTCTCCCGCGATGCCGTGCTGGGGCTGTTTACCGGATTGCGATTGCTCACTCGACGACTGCCCGGATGCCGATGGCTGCCCTGACACGGGCGTCTGCTCCTGCGCAAAAACTCGCACGGTTATCGACGGCCCCAACGCGCAGAATGCGAACCCCAGCACGCCAGCCATCCAAGCACGGGTTACTGCCGAGCTTCGGCCGGCTGCAACAACTGAGGAGCCCTTGCCCGTACTGATCTGTCGCTTCATTCTCATTGCCCGCCTACCTGTGTGGGCCCGGCCATGGGGCGCAGGACAGTGCGCACGATTTCACTGGCGAGCCGTGCGGCATCTGATTGCAACTTCGACATCGCTTGCTGCTTGTCTTCTTCCAATGCAGTTCGTGCTTCTTTGACCTGATTCTGGGCCGAGGCGCGCGCCTGATTCACCGCCTGGCCGCGGGCGTGATTGGCTTGCTGCCGGCGGACTTCCTGGCTCTTGAAAATCTTCTGCCGGGCCTCGCGGAGGCGCTGCTCATAGTCAGCCGTGCGGGCTTCGGCGGCAGCGATGTCAGCTCGCGCTTTCTCCATGGCTCCCTGGGTCCGGCTGCGCCGCTCCGCCAATACAGCAGCCAGCGGCCGGTGGACCAGGAATGTATAAAGAATGTACAGAGTCACCATGAGAAGGACGGTGGGCACGGCTCCGAGCAGTAATTCGCCTAGTTGACGGAGTATCTGGTCCATTTTCTGATGATCGAACTGACGATCAATTCCTTGCTGATTTCGCTGGGTGACTCGATGGAAGAAGTGCCGCTTCCAAAACCAATAAAATTAACACCCTGATAAACAAGTGTCAATGATCTGACCACGGCCAGCTCGAAAATTTTCCAAGGAAAAAGCCTGTCTTGGCAGTGGAAGTTGCTCCTTGACATTCAATAACGAGGGACTACCATGAAGCTATCACCTCCGATCCCAGTCCGGATCGAATGGGCCGATAGCCAAGGAAGAGTCACCGCTTCTTGGCTGGCGGCCCATTTTAATTTCAGGGGCGAGATTCGATCCACTATGCGCCCAAAAAGACGACAAATTGACAACTCTTTGACAACTGGAGCCCGGAAATGCCCGAAGATGCCTTGGTCGGCCTGGAAGCGGCCTGGCGAAGTGCACGTCTCTCTCCACCTCGTCAGGCCTTTTTAGTCTGGTTTTATTTCTAGACGACTCGGCTTCGACACGGAAAGCCCGCGAAAAAATACATCCAGCAGAATCTGTCTCCCTGGCGGCAAGAGAATTCGCCCCGGCGAGGGAATGCCAGCCAAGACTCGTAAACAGGAATAGCGACACGTCCGCCCCGAAAACGGCAAGCTCGAATACGCCTGAAGGCCTGCGACGCGCGCGCCTAACGGTTCGGAGTCAGTCCTTCTTTGCGAATCTTTTTTCGGGCACGCTTTTGCGCCAGGGCTTGCTTCACCCGGCGTCTTTCGCCTGGCTTCAAGTAATAGGAGTGACGTTTCACTTCCTTGATAATGTCTTCCGTCATAACCTTGCGCTTGAAGCGTCGCAAAGCGTTCTCCAGCGACTCGCCCTCTTGTAATCGAATTTCTGCCAACTCATCACCCCCAAACTCAACTATACAGTAAACCCAGTTCAGCTTACTCTTTCCGCGGAGTTTTCGTCGAACTGAACCACAAGAAAACAACCTGGGTCAGAAGGACGCATCCCATCCTAAATTACCTTGTACATCACTCAAACGATTCAGTTCAGCCAGGGCAACCCGCTTCCCCGCTCGCCCAATGCCGAACGCTCGACCGAGCGCGAGCTAATGTCCCATCAGCCATTTATCATTACATAAATGGCAAAAACGATGCGATTTCGCGCGATAGTATCGGACTACGATGGGACTCTGGCCCGCGACGGACAGGTCAATCGCTCCACCACGGCGGCCTTGGAGCGGGCGCGCGCATCGGGTAGAAAACTGATCCTCGCCACCGGCCGCGAACTTCCGAGTTTGCGTGACGTGTTTTCGAGCCTGCATCTGTTTGACCGGATCGTCGCCGAGAACGGCGCACTTCTTTATCACCCGGAGACTGGCGAGGAGCGACTCTTGTGTCCGGCGCCCTCCGCCGAGCTCGTGGCCAGTTTGCGGAAGCAGGGGGTACCGCTTTCCGTCGGAAGGTGCATTGTGGCAACGGTAAGACCTCCGCATGACGTCGCCGTCCTTCTGGCCATCCAGCGGCTGAACCTCAATCTGCAGGTTATCTTCAACAAAGAATCGGTCATGATCTTGCCCCACGGGACCAGCAAGGCTACGGGCCTTTCCGCTGTGTTGTCTGATTTGGAGCTTTCGAGGCAGAGCGTCGTGGGCATCGGCGACGCAGAGAATGATCACGAACTTCTCAGCTTTTGCGGTTGCTCAGTCGCTGTGGCCAACGCCCTGCCTTCGCTCAAGCAGCGCGCCGACCTGGTCACCGGTGGCAGTTACGGGGCTGGTGTGATCGAAGTCATCAACCGATTGATCGATACGGATCGACTTTGCTGATGGCTTAATCGGTGATTGCCCCATCTGCGGTCCCAACAACCTGTTTCCCGGCGCGTCGAGGCGCACTTCGCATAGTTCTGTGATCAAGTTGCCCGCCCAGCGATAGATGTTGTGTTCTCTAACTACCTTGCGCATGTGCTGCATCCTGGTCTGCTGTTCCGCGGCGTCCATCTCCAGGGCGAAACGAATCGCTTCCGCCATCTGCTCGATGTCGTAGGGGTTCACCAGTAATGCGTCCGGCAATTCGCGGGCGGCGCCGGTAAAACGGCTCAAGACCAGCACTCCTCGTTCATCTTGGCGTGCCGCCACGAATTCCTTGGCCACCAGGTTCATGCCATCGTGCAGAGAGGTAACGAGGCAAAGATCCGCGGTACGGTAAAACCGCTGGATTTCATGGTGGTTGTGCTGCCGTTTCATGAGCAGGATGGGCTTCCACTTGCCTGCCTGGAAGCGTTCATTGATGCGGTTCGCTTCCGCCTCCACCTCGATCAACAGATCGTTGTAACGCTTGATGCGGGTGCGGCTGGGCGCTCCCACTTGCAAAAATGTGAATTTCTCCCGATAGGTCGGATGCTTTTCCAACAGCCGTTCGATGGCCAGGAAGCGCTCCAGAATGCCTTTGGTATAGTCCACGCGATCCACGCCCACGCCCAGGTAATCCGCTTCGATCCCCAGTTCTCGCAGCAATGCAACCCGCTCCCCGGCACTGGATTCCCCGGATGTGGACTCCCCGGCCTCCGCGGGCGGCGGATTCTCCGGAAACCCCACGCTGATGGGAAACGGCTTTACGACGGTGCGGTGTTCTTCGCGATTCACCGTAAAATGTTCCCAATCAATCCGCGACTCCAACGCGCGATCCACCGTTTGCAGGAAGTTGGTGCAGTGGGATTGAATGTGGAAACCGATCAGGTCAGCCCCCAACAATCCGTCCACGAGCTCTCTTTGCCAGGGACAAATACCAAACGCCTCCGGATTCGGCCACGGGATATGCCAGAAGATCGCCACGCGCGCATCCGGGCGCGCCTTCTTGATCATCCGAGGCAGAAGCGCAAAATGATAATCCTGCGCCAGCAGCACCGGACGCTCCATTCCCTCCATTTCTTTCAATACCGCGTCCGCGAACCGGCGGTTGGCCCTTTGATAGTGTTCCCAGTCGGAGACACGAAACAGAGGGCGCGTGTGGGCAATATGGCACAGCGGCCACAGCCCTTCGTTGGCAAAACCGTAATAGTAGCCTTCTTCTTCTTCTTTGCTCACCCAGACCCGGCGCAAGGTATAGCGGGGGTCGTCGGGCGGAACACGCAAGCGGTCATGCTTGTCCACGGTCTCGCGATCCGCGTCCCCACTCCCGTGCGCAACCCAGGTTCCATCACAGGCGCATAAGACCGGCTCGAGCGCGGTCACCAGTCCGCTCGCTGGAACCATCGCCTCCACAGACTTGCCCTGACGCCTATGTATATAAGGCTCCCGATTCGCTACTACGAACAGGCGGCTGGTCCCCAGCATGCCACGCACGTGGACCGACAGTCGTTCCGCGGTCCAGAAAGCATCTCCCGCATGGCGCAACTGGGCCTCTTGTTCTGCTGCGGAACGAGCCGCCACCAGGCTTGCGGCGAAGGTGGTCATTTCATGGGCGAGTGGGCGGAACAGATCCAGATCTGGCATGACCGGCCGCGCCGACATCTTGCTGGTTCGCAATGCCTGCATCCACTGCGCCGCCCGAGCAATCGGGCCGGTAATGCTCCAGCGCACAATCAGCAGGGTGGTCAGTGTGAGCAGGAAAACCAGGACCAGCACTCGCAGAAACGTGTTGCGCCAAACCCTCTTGCTTTGGTTGTTGATATAGCTGGCGTCGTGGACGATCGCCAGTCCGCCCACCACCGCTTCGTCCTCATGGAGAGGCAGCGCATAAATATAGACCGAAGCTTCTCCCAGCCGGCTGTATTCCCCGGCGCTTTGGCCCTTCGCAGCCGCCTGCTGGACCACCCCAGGTTCACCGGCGAGTCGCGGCGCCAGTCCGGGGGTTATGGCGATGGATTTGCCTTGAGGGTCATAGATAGCTATCCCGGCCAGGTGTTCCCGGCTGCCAAACCGATCAATCATGACCTGGAGATTCTGGCGGGAGCTCTGGCTGAGATTGAGAGAGGGTTCGATCTGGTCCGCTAGATTCTCTGCTAGTACTTCCGCGCGGCGCTCCAGGTCTCGACGCAGACCCCGTCTTTGAGATCGCACCTCATAATAAGCCGAGAACAGCGAGATCAGTGTGATCCCAACCATCAACGAAAGTGTGAGGCGAAGTGTGAGCAGGCGCACAAAAGACCTCGGTGCAAATCCGGTACCACGCGGCTATGCCTAATTAAGCAGTTTGCTATCAGTAGTTTTGACTCGCGTTGGTGAGCAGCCGCGAATCCTGGGTAGGTAAAAACGCCACATCTCGCGTCACTTGGGAACCCACGTTTACCCTACTTGTCTTTTGATGGATTCGAACCGCTGCTTCGTGCCGCCGCTTGGCTTCTCGCGATATAGGATAACACCCGGCCATCTTCCGAATCTGGTCAAGATGGCTCACCTGTAAAGATTCAGGACGACGGCGGAAACGGGGAAAACTAGGCGGCCACCCGCGGCTTCGCCTGGGAATGCTGTCGACGATCTTGCACCTCGCACAACATGGTCACATACTGACGACGCAAACAGTGTCCACAGCGCACCGGCCGCAGCAAGAATAATGGCAAAACAACGCGTTCAAACACAGTTCGCTTGTGTGAAGGATAAGCATTGTTGCGGCAGCAGTTACGGCACTGAAACGTCATCATGTCGAATTTCCTATTAACCTGTGTCTGCCCCAAATGGCGATTGGCCGTTTCAGGGGACCTCGCGTTAGGCGCCTTCGCCCTCTGATCGCCTCAGGTGCCAAGACGCTTCCAACGATACAAACACACGTGTCCCGAGCAGTCTGTTCAATGTTGATCACTTCCCAGAGCCGCCTCGGAATTCCTGCAACTTCGGCTGGAGTCTTGGGCACGAATCGATAAACTGATCAATTCTGACCAGTCTTTCCAAGCCTCAGGTTCGAAAGTGGCGATTCACTAGATTCAGCCACTAGAGAGAACATAGTGAACCTTAGGGTTGCTTGAAAGATCCACGTCTAAACAGTAGGGTTTAATCAGTGCAGCAGGGTTTAACTGGAGTGGTAACTATGCTTGCGAAAAATCACAATCGCCAGGACGAACTGGGACCGGACTCCGCCGGGCAGTCCGGCGACCTGCAGGGAATATCGGATGAAGCCGATGCGGATTCTGAAAGCGTGAAAGAATTACTAGAACAGGGAAACGCGTTCGAAGCCGATGCTGTCGACGGCGTGCAGAATGCCAAGGATCCGGACGTAGCGGAAGTGACTACGCGCGAGGTGCCAGAGGACGACGTCCCGGAAGAGTATCGTGACGCCAGCTAGGCACGCTGCGTAAACCGAGTCGTGCAACGAGGGCAGTCACCGTCGCCCCATCGGCTAAGGAGAACACCATGCCACAGAGTCCGCACAATCGAATCGCAGAACTCCACAACCTTGCCGCCCACGCCCACGCCGCGGCTGCCGTCGCCCATAACAAAGGAGATCACGCGACCGCGCACGAACTCTCCAGACAGGCGTACGAGCACTCCATGAACGTGCGCAAACTCGCCGAAGAATTAGCCGCAAAGGACGAAAGAGCCGCCAAAGTATGACGTAAATCGGTTCAGAGCGCCCATATCCCACCGGCGTGATCGGGCCTGCGTCTCGTCCAAGGACCGCGATTTACTCCTTCTTCGTCACGGTGATTGCCGCCGAGGTTGAGCTTCCGTAGACCGTAACCGGCGGTCCCGATACAGGACAACACGGCGCGATCGAATTCCCCGAGTACGCTGCGGTTAGTGTGTTGACCCCTGGCGCGAGCTCCGACGCACTGAGCGGCAGACTTGCGGTAGACTCCGTGGCGCTGGTGGGCAGCAGCGGTTGCTTTTTCAGCAAGGTCAACCCCAGCATGAAGTTCACCGTACCACTGGGCACGCCGCCGCCACCAGGATTGGCCGATACCTTAACCGTCAGGGTGGTCGCCTCACCTGGTCCGAGAGTGCGGCTCTCCGCAGTCAGCTTCACCATCAATGAGTTGTATTTTGCGGCTCCCGTGTTTTCGTAGGCGCCAATGTCAATGTCCCCGCTCGAGCCGTTCGTCCGAGGATTTCCAATGAAGTCGGTGCTGCCATAGATGGAGTCGGGGGAACTGCCATCGGGATCGCACCAGCCAACGCTGCAGGGGAGGCTGGTGCTGCCGGCGGCGATGGCAGGCGACGAAGGGATGGTGTCGAAGTTTGGCGGCGCGGCTCGGAGATTGACGAAGAGGGGATCGGCGTTCAGGGAGTTGGCATCCTCACCGCTCGCGGTCTGCCAGTTCGCAAAACTCGTGTAGCTGCTGAAGTTACCCCACCAGATGGATGTTCCTTCTACATAACCGGCGTCGGAGTGGTACAGGTTCCAATTGAGCGTCGCCGGCGGAGCGGGATACGTCGGCGAAAACGGGGCGTAGCTGTAGATCCAGGTATTGAAGGTGCCGGCATAGACCAGGTTGTTTTCGTAGATGTCCCCTTGCTCGCTGCCCACCTGGTTCTGAATCTGGAATTCTCCGGTTGAACCGCCTTCCGAATAGTTCCCCGGTTGGGTAGCGTTGTTGTAGAGAGTGTTATTGACGAAGACGTCGTGGTAACTGCTGCCTCCCCCATTGCTATGGCCTCCGTTTTTGGACGCGGGCGCATAACCGCCAATGGAGTTCCCGCAAGCATTGGAGTTGTAGAAGATGTTGTTGCGCACCGTCACATACCTGCCATAACAGGGGAACTTGCCTCGGGCGGCGGTTCCGGTATTGTTGGGACCAGACCACTCGGTACCATTCGATTGGCAGACTTGATTTTCGCTGGTCGTCTCAATGCCGTAGTCGGCCTGTAGAATTACGTTCCGCTCGAAGGTGACATAGGCGCAGCCGTCACAGTAGAGTCCATCGGCATCGTATTCATAACCCTCGCCAGGATTCGTGATCCCGCTGATGTTGTAGATCGTGTTCCCGCTGATTTCCCCATACATGGCTTCGTCGTAGCCGACAGGCCCCACGCCTTCGTATCCAATCGCGTCGATGCCGATGTTGTCATTGTCATGAACGAGGTTATTGGTGATTTTGAAATGGGTCACGTTTCCATCCACGTTCACGGATTCGCTCTCCCCGGTTCTCAGGTCGTAAACCTCGTTGCCGCTGATGACCAACTGCGTGATCGGAGTCTTCGAAGTTCCGTAAACGGCAATGCCGAAAGCGTTGCCATTCGCTTCCGCCTTGGTCGTGATGTTGTGCACCCGATTATTCAGAATCTGGATTCCCGTGCCCGAACCGGTGATCCAGACGCCAGTCGGAACGTCGTTTTCACTGCTCGTCGTGTACTGGCGGATTTCAAATCCGTTGACCGTGATGTAGCTTCGCCTTCCCACAATATTGATGAGCCCCCGGGTGCCGGTTACGCTCAAGCCGGTGCCGTCGATCACTGCACTCTGGCCGGGATAGCTCTGGAATGTGATCGGCGCCGACGCCGTTCCAGACTTCGGAAAGTTCACAGATTCGTTGTAGACTCCCCCGAATACGTACACGGTGGCGCCCGCCGAGACCGCATTCGCCGCGTGCTGAATGGTCAACCAGGGCGAGCCGATCGTGCCGGGATTGCTGTCGCTGCCCTTTTTCGACACAAAGTAGGTAGCCCCTATTTGTCCGGCAAGTGACTGCGCCAGCAGCAGGACAACCACCAGGATCGAGGCCGGTGCGATGCCGGCATTCCGCAGAGTCGAAGCGTTGCGCGACATAAGCATCTCTCCTGGACCGCGCCCATCACCGGTTGGATGGCATGGGCATCGGTTTATTACGAATCCTTACATTTACTTTCGTTTTAACCTGGTTGTCAAGCGGCGTCTTGCAAACCGCACCGTATCCGCGTCAGTCGCCTCCGATGCCGGACGGAACGAAATGCAAGCAAGGTACCGAGCAGATAGAATTAGGGTTCGTTATCAGCACCGCAGCCTGAACTTCGTCAATCGCTCCCCGGAGCGTTGCTGGGGTAAACGAGTGTAATTGATTTTCCGCCAACGATCATGTTGAACGCTGCCAACTTCCCAGCACTCATTGACTTGCCCTACCTGCCGTCCTAAGATTCCAGCGCAATGATCGGCCAGACCATCTCGCACTACCGGATCATAGAGAAGCTGGGCGGCGGCGGGATGGGTGTGGTCTACAAAGCGGAGGATGTGAAGCTCAATCGCTTTGTTGCTTTGAAGTTCCTGCCTCACGACATTGCTAAGGACGCGCAGGCCCTGGCTCGCTTCCAACGCGAAGCGCGGGCTGCTTCCGCCCTGAACCACCCAAACATCTGCACGATCTACGAAATTGACGACCCCCATGGTCAAGCGTTCATCGCCATGGAGTTTCTGGATGGCATGACGCTGAAGCATCGCATCGGCGGGCGTCCCATGGAGACTGAGTTAATTCTGTCTCTCGCTATCGAGATAGCGGACGCACTCGACGCAGCCCATGCAGAAGGTATCGTCCACCGGGACATCAAACCCGCGAACATATTTGTGACCAAGCGTCGACATGCGAAGATTCTCGATTTCGGGCTGGCAAAGGTCTCGCTCAAGTCCCAAAGCATTGGCATGAACTCCTCGACCATCGAGTCAGAGGAACATTTGACGAGTCCCGGCAGTGCGCTCGGCACCGTCGCCTACATGTCACCGGAGCAAGTGCGCGCCAAAGAGTTAGACGCCCGAACGGATTTGTTCTCCTTTGGCGCGGTGCTGTATGAGATGTCTACAGGCACGCTGCCATTCCGTGGGGAAAGCTCGGGAGTCATCTACAAAGCTATTCTCGACGCGGTTCCCACGCCCGCTGTGCGGCTGAATCCCGATGTGCCGCCCAAGTTGGAAGAGGTCATCAGCAAGGCGCTGGAGAAAGACCGTAACCTTCGTTATCAGAACGCTTCGGACATTCGCACGGATCTGCAACGGCTGAAGCGAGACTTCGAGAGCGAACACGGTACTGCGCCACGCTCGGGCACGGTGACGGTGCCAGAAGCTCATGCGGCTGGGGTTAGAAAGCTCTGGAGGATTGTGGTTCCCGTCTTAGTGGTCGTCTTGCTCGTGGCGGGCGGGATTTACTATCATTCGCGGCAGCAGACCAAGCGCCTGACCGAGAAAGACACCATCATCCTTGCCGATTTTGCCAACAGCACGGGGGATGCCGTGTTCGACGATACGCTGAAGACGGCGCTACACGTTTCCCTGCGACAATCGCCCTTCCTGAACGTGCTCTCCGACAACAAAGTTACGAAGACCTTGCAACAGATGACCCGCCCGGTCGGCACAAAACTCACGCCCGAGGTAACCCGCGAGCTTTGCCTGCGTGCGGGAGGCAGAGCTTATATTGCCGGAGCAATTGGAAATCTGGGCAGTGAATATGTGCTGGGATTGAAGGCTGTGAATTGCCAGAATGGAGACACTCTCGGGGAGGAGCAGGTAACGGCAGCGGCCAAGGAAAAAGTGCTGGACGCGCTGGGCAGGGCTGCATCCAAACTGCGCGGCGAGCTCGGCGAATCTCTGTCTACCGTGCAGAAGTTTGATGCTCCGCTCTCAGAGGCCACCACGTCTTCGCTCGAAGCTCTGAAAGCGTTCAGCCTTGGACAAAAAGCCTCGAACGAGAAAGGTGCCGCCGCAGCCCTGCCGTACCATCAACGCGCCATCGAGCTCGATCCGAATTTTGCTTTGGGCTACAAGGCAGTGAGCGGTGATTACCGGAGCCTCGGCGAGGTCGGGCGGGCCAGCCAGTACGCGACCAAAGCATTCCAGTTACGGGAGCATGCCAGTGAGCGGGAAAAGCTGGAGATCACGGCCGACTATTACCAGAATTTAACCGGAGAACTCGATAAATCAGCCCGGACGTATCAGGAGGAGATTGAGAACTACCCACGTATATTTGCGGCGTATGGCAATTTGGGCACGGTGTACGCCGAACAGGGACAGTATGAGAAAGCTGTGGAGATCACGAAGCAAGCCTTACACCTTGCACCGGATGCTGTAAGTGAGTACGGGAATCTCGCCAGCTACGCCCTTGCCTTGCAGCACTTCGACGAAGCGAGGCAAATCATTGTCGGGGCGCAGAAGGAGCGAAAAATGGATGATGCGATCTTCCACAATGCTCTGTATGCTCTTGCCTTTTTCGGGGTGGACACTCCGGCGATGGCGGAACAGCAACAGTGGTTTGCGGGCAAGCCCGATTTCGAGAACTGGGGGCTTGCACTCGCGTCCGACACCGAGGCGTATGCCGGTCGGCTCATCAAGGCGCGGGAACTGACCAAGCAGGCTGTGGACTCCGCCATAAGGGCTGACAGCAAGGAAACTGCGGCAATATGGCAGGCGATTGCTGCTCAGCGGGAAGCCGCTTACGGCTATGCTGCGGAAGCGCAACAGTCAGCGACGGAGGCTTTGAAGCTTGCTCCCGGGAGTCAGGGGGTCGAGATCGAAGTCGCGCTTGCATTTGCCATGGCGGGCGATACGGCGCGAGCCGAATCCTTGGCACAGGACTCAGGGAGACGCTCTCCACTGAACACGCAGATGCAGTCGCTTTGGCTCCCAACCATACAGGGGCAACTGGCGCTGAACAGGAAGAACCCGGCTTCCGCACTTGATGCTCTGCAACCTGTTTCATCCGTCGAGTTTGGGTCGATTGCTTTCGTCAACAATCTTTCCTGCCTCTATCACGCGCATGTACGCGGAGAAGCATATCTGGCAACCGGACAGGGCAGCGCCGCCGCCGCCGAGTTTCAGAAGATCCTCGACCACAGCGGAATCGTCTGGAACTGCTGGACGGGAGCGTTAGCGCATCTGGGAGTGGCTCGTGCCAATGCCTTGCAAGCGAGAACTTCGCAGGGCGCGGATGCCGATGCCGCCCGCGTCCGGGCGCTTGCCGCCTACAAGGATTTCCTCACCCTCTGGGGAGACGCCGACCCCGGTATCCCCGTCTACAAGCAAGCCAAAGCCGAATACGCGAAGCTGCAGTAGTTTGCTGGTGCTATCTCTGGACCCGGCGACCAAGCTCACCCGCGAGCAGCTTGTCGAAGCCTCACCCCATAAGCGCTAACTTAAGGAGCCGGTTTTAGAAATCCTCGCCGACAACCCACTATTGCACCAGACGGTAAAGATCCACGCCGCCGTTATAGTTCGGCACATAGATTTGACCTCCGTCGATCACCGGAGGATCAAACTTGTTAAACATAAACGTGATCGCAAAGCGTTGCGAGTCCCATAGGACCTTGAGTGATCCATCGGCAGCGAGGTGTACAGCGTCATAGACGAGCAAACGTCCATTCACTACCTGAGCATTGGCATCACCGTACGGGATAGTGCAGACAAGGATCGCTGAGTTGGGATCTGCTCCGTTGCTCGATCCAGAACAAAACCCGCCTGGCATTCCTCCCGGAGGATTTCCCCGCACGTCCGCGCTCGCGAATTCGTTGCTTTGCGCAATATAGGTTAGATTTCCTGTCGGACTGACCGCCCATTTATGCAATTGTGAATTTTCGCCCCAGGCGAAAATCGTCCACGATTGCAGCACCGGGTCGAAGAACTGCGCCGGCGTCATGTGGAGATGTGCCGTGTCGCCCTGAGGGAAGAAGTTCAACGACCGGGCGTCCGTTGGACAGGGATCAACCGTACCCGGATCCATAGTCAGCCAGACCGGCGGCGCCGCGAGTTTGCTACAGTTCGCTTTAGCGTCGGCGAGGTCGGCAATAGTCGTCCCGCCAAGATCCGCTGTTTTTATCGGATACGCGATCCCGTCCTTTCCCGTAGCGATGCAAACGCCAATCGCGAAAATACACGCCGGACCCGCCGACCCCCAATCTTCATCGGACCAGTTCCCGGACGCCATCTCCGGCAAAACGATGACAATGGGCGCGCCTCGGGCACCGATCATCTCCAACCGTTTTGCATTCTTCAGAGAAACGTTCATGCCACCACCAACCGGCTTGACAGCTTCCGACGGAGCGCTCACGCCGGCCAACTTGTCGGCCGGCGCCGCCTCCTGCCCGCTCCTGACCAGGTCCATCCACGGCGTCCAGTGATCGACCACCTGCAGATTGCCGGGAGCTCCTCCTGAAGGAGGCGTGTACTTCAGTTTGAGGAATGATTCGCCCCACTGCGTCGCACCGTCAAAGTCCCCATTGCCGGTGAGTACGTAGAGGAATCCTTGTGAATCCGCAGCTGCACCTTGGCCGGCCATCCATATGCCGGCGCCCTCGCCGGCCGTCGTCGCCAGCATCGCGCTTACGGTGTTGCTCTCCACATCGAAGGCAAAGCAATAGCCAGAAGCCACGCCCGTCTGAGTTTCGAAGATTGTTCCCGAACAGCCAAACACCGTCTTCACACCGTTGACGTTCGTCTCCGCCAGAGAGGACCGCTGTTTGCGCATCCCACCGTTAAAATCTTGCGTTCCGCTCTTCCCCTGAATCAGCACCTTCGCTACTTGCGTTCCATCTGCCACGTTCAGCACGAACATGAAGTAGCGTCCCGTTTTCGGGTCGCCGCTATTGTCCGGCGAAATCCAGCAAACCTGGTAGAGGCGCTGCGTGTCCGCGTCGATCACCCCGGTGGAGATGCAGCCCCAAAATTGATTGATTTGATGGCTGTCGATACTTTGTGATCCGGTTATCGGCGTTCCCAGCGTTACTTGCCAAATGCCGGAGCCATCATGTGCGTCAACTCCACGCACTACATCGGCCATAGAAGGAAGCACCATCACATCGCGCGTTCCGCGCGTGGTCTTCACATTCGGCAAGATGAGTGGCTGCGCTTCGACACCTCGCGCATCCCCGATAACCGGAATAATAGTTGCCCGGAAAATTCCTTTAGACAGAACTGACGCCTGCGTCAGTTGCGTCTCGTGCTGATTCCAACCGCTTCTTGAGTTATCGGCAGAGCGCGTGAGCCACGGCACCATGGCTGATTGGGCCACGCCGTTCTCAGAGACCGCGAAAAGAAGTGTGATAAGCAGGCATAGATGATAGAGCTTCATGTTTTCCTCCTACGCCGCGAGGAAGATCTGAAAGAGACTGGCGTTGATTCTGCGACAATATGAAACCTTCCATCCCTCAGAGCGATTACGAGCTGCCCAACCCGGAGAGAGCTCTATCGATTACAACGAGTTCCGGACATTTTTCCCTTCACGACCATTAAAGCGCAACATAGCGTCGGCCTGCGCGGCGAAAAATAGTTGAAAAGCATTCCCTTGCGAGGTACGGACTCATTTGGCCGGTCCAGACGAGCGCAGCTCAACCTCGCTCGGATGTCGCAAGCGAAACGACTCTCGGCATTCATCCATTGACTTGCTATTGCGTCGTTTCGGTGAAAGTCGCCACAGGATGCCCCAGTCCATAAGGCCCTTCTGCCGTCACATGCACGGTTCCCGCGCTCGCAGGCAACGTCAGCACCACCGCCGCGTTCCCCGACGCATCCGTCGTCACCAGTCGACTGGAGAGCGTTCCCGAGTCGGCGGTGAACAGAATGTCGGCTCCAGTGCCCGAGGTGCCGCCCGACTTCCCCGGAGCCAAAGTGACGGAAAGGTTGAGATTTGTTCCGGGCGCTCCGGTTTGATTGTTGCCTTGTAGGCTAAGCGATGCTGGAGGATTGCCCACAACAATGTATCCCTCCTGTTGTTGGGCCACCCCGGCGTTATCTGTGGAAGGAACGCTGTAGTGATAGAACCCAGGGGTCTTGCCCGCTGTCACCGTAATCGCTCCGTTCTGCCCGGGAGTTACCGTGCCCTGCGTCACCGCAAGAGTAATTCCGGTAGCCGCCTGCGGAGTTCCCAGCGTAACCGTCCCTGTTCCCGAAACAATCTTCGGAGAAAGCGTCACCGTCCCTCCCGCCGCCACCATCACCGTATCAGGATTCAGATCCCACTCCGCGCTCGGCAGCGTGAAGGAACCTGTGATCACCAGCAGCGTTGCCGTATACGGAGCAAGCGTCATGCTCGATGGCCAGGACTGCGGTGACGAGGCCACGATCTGCGTGGGATTCTTCGGTCCCAGCATATAAGTAGTAACCTGCGAGGGCGTAAATCCGTTGATCACAAACTGAGCGGCGAGCGTGGTTGCAGGAGCCTTGTTCAGCAGCATCACGGTCAAGGTTGTGCCGGCAGAGTTCATCGCCGCAAAGCTACTGACCAGATTTGGACTGCCGTCGTTCGTCGCCGAAACTGAAGTTGTAGCGAAGCCGTGATGCTGCCCGTCATAATTTGTATAGAGCTTCAGACCAAGATAATTAGGATTCCCCGGAACCGGCGCCACCCAACGCGATGCCAGGTAAGCGCGCTCCCGCCCCAGGATGCCATAGGCGTCGGCATCGGAGAGTGCCGTCGAGTAATCCGATTCGCCCGCGATGGCCGCATTCCACTCCGTTATGCTTAGAGGAGTGCCCGGATAGATCATGTTCGCAATCGCCCGCATGCGCGGAAGCCGGAACGGAATCGTTTTCTTCGGCTGAATAAACGTGGTCCATTTTTGGTCGATATCGCTGCCCACGCTGACATAGGTTGGATCCCAGTAGTCGCGGAATATCCGCAGGGCCAGCGCCCGCTTCTGCGCTAACGTGTAGCTCGAAGTGTCGGGCGTGTCAGGATACGCATGCAGATCGAACACGTCGAGCGAGCGCGTACCCGCGACCTGATCCTGCCAATAGACTTCATTCAGCCACCAGGGCAGAAAGTCGTTTCCCGCATGAGCAGGCTTGTCGGCGTTGTTGGCGCCGTTCCAGTAAAACCACCAGCAGCAGGTAATCGGCCCCAAGCGAATCGCCGCCGGGTCCCACCCTTTCAGCGCGCGGCTCTCGGTAATAAACGTATCGCGCAACTCGTCGTAAGCTGAAGGCTGCGGATGCACATCGCGATGCGTGCTCCCCCAGATTTCAATCTCGTTGTCCATATCGTAAAAATGCGGGGCGCTGCCGAAAGCAGCAGCCAAATTCGTCGCCCACTGGTCGCGATAAACACTGTTCGGTGGATCGTTGTTCCCGGGCTGATCGAGCAGCGGGAAGTATGCATCATTTGGACTTGCCGTAAGGTAGGTCGGGTTGCTGCACGTGCCGGAAACAATCCCGTCGCCCGCGTCCGTGTTGTACGGATCCACGCTGCATTGCGCCCCATACTGCGCAACTGAAAAGCTCCAGTGATAGTTGTCCGAAGAATCTCCCTGCTGCGTCGACGTCTCGGGGCTCTGCGCGACCCACGGCAGCATCACCATCGTCATCAGCGGGGTGCTGCCAGCCGCTATCACGTCCTGGATGAACTGCGCGGCGTTCCCATCGCTGCCATTGCCGAACCCTTCGGCAGCATAGTCTTCAAAGTAGTAGTCATTGGCGGCATTGTAAGTGTCTAGCCGCCAGTTATAAGTCGACGTCGCATCGCCGCCCCAGCGCACTTCAGTCAGTCCGCTATCGGTGATGGTCGCCGCGTCCTGAGGGTAGGCACCGCCATAAACATATCTGCTGATCGCGTGTCGGTTAGTCAAAGCGTCAATAGTAATGGTGACGGTCTTGCCAGCGAGTGGCTTTGCGTGCGCAGCGGCGGACGCATTATGCCGCCCAGCGGAGTGCAACTCCGCTGTCGGTGGTGAGCTGAGGCTGGAGCTTGCGCCAACGACGCTGGGTACACCGCCCGCCCCTGGCTGATTGTTGCTGATCACCGCTATCGTTGGTCCAGAGCCTGATAGGCCGCTGGTCACAAGGAATCCGAGAATAGCTGCTACGCTTCCGGAGCGAATAAGGTGATTCATGGGGGAGTTCTCCTGCCATGGAATCTTACCTTTGGTGTGGACTGCCTGGGGAACTCGTAAGTACAAGTTCAAAGCTTGGCCGTTTTCGCACCCCAGCGCAGAACAATTTCATAGCGCCATTGCGCTTCCGGCCAGTTCGCTGATCCGGGGACGTGCTCGCTGCACTCGATTCGAGGAGCACGGTGCGCGCCGCTTCTTTGAAATCGAAGGGTTGCCTCCGAGCGTCCCGGTTAGGTAGCAAAAACAGCCTTGATACCTGCGAGTTCGATTACGTCGCCTGCTTCAAGTTGTTTTTGGCCGCCCTCGACCACGATGTCATTCACCCTGATGGTTACCTTGTTTTCGGAAGCAGCGATGAAATAGCCATCCTCGGCTCGGTAGATCAAGGCTGCAACGCGGGGAGCGAACCAGCGCTTTAGCCGAATGCCGGCCATCCTCGATTTACCGATCAGAGTCAGTTTACTGGTCAGGACGTAGCGCTGCTGGTCAGTTCGGCCTTTGACGATTGTTAGTGTGCCAATGGTTTGGTGTACCACGGGCGTGGTCTTGACTGGCAACTGGTTTAGAGCACTGCCGATTCTCCGGACCACAACCGAACCGGCCGACGATGCTGCTGCAGCGGCCGCTTTCGTCAGCATTTCTTTCGCTTTTGCGGTGTCCAAGACCATCGTGGGATCAAGCTGTGGCGGCTTGGGCAGGTGCCCATCAACGGCGGAATCGAGAGTTCCAGACGGGCCGGCAACCTGACGCACCTCGTCACGAAATTCGATCGTGTGCTTGCCGATAGTAGCGTTGTCTCCGTCCCTCAGTACCACCTTGCTGATGCGTTGACCGTTGACATACGTGCCATTAAAGCTTTCGGAGTCCTCGATCACATAGTGATCGCCTTCCGCGTAGACCTTGGCGTGATGTCCCGAGACGGCAGGATTGTCGATGCGAAAGACGTTGTCTGGCTGACGGCCAATGGTGACTGTGCCGCCGGAAAGCAAGATCTCTTGTAAGACCCGGTCTTCAAATTTGAGAAACAGCTCGGCCATGGCACGGCTCCAAAATGCGTGATCTGCGAAAGCAATTGTGGTAGGGGAGAGGAGCGAGCTTTCCTTGGCGCTACCACTCGACGATCACCTTCTATTCTGCGCCTGAAAACATAGAAGGAAAGAGTACCAAGGTACTCGACTGCCCTTTGTCTGACTGATTACAGCTTGGTATCTGCCGACAACGCTAAATTGAACTGATCGCGCAAAAACTTGACGGCCTCGTCTCGCCCTGGAGATGCACCTTGAGGAGTTGCGTTCAAGTACAACACATACAATTCCGCGGCTCCGTCCGTGTCGCCCTGTTGCGCCTGTGTTCTCGCTGCCTGCAGGACTGCCGCGGGCAGTTCCACCGCTTTTTTTCGCACCGCTTTGACCAGGGCATTCCGGGAATCAATTTCCAGATCTGTCAGAAACTGCGCCCCGTCCGGTTCCACGCCCTGGTTGGTGATTCCTTCGGTATCGTCCGCTTTGACGTCTTGCAAAACGACGGTCGTAGTGTGTTTTTCCTTATGCACATCGGCGGGCTGCCCGAAAAAATTGCCCGCCCGGTCGCGGAACTGGAATACGATTTCCGCCGACGCAGTCAGATCAATGGTCTTCTTTGTGTAGTGATAAGACTCAACGACGATCTCCACCCGGCTCTGCTCCGTCGTCTCCAACTTATGTCGCAACACATCGACGTTCTTCTGTGCCTGCTGCACCGCGTCGGTGGCATCTGCGATCACTTGCTTCTTTTTGTGTTGCGCTTGGGCGTCAGCCAGCGCATGTTGCGCCGAGCTGAGCTGAGATTGGGCGGATTCATAGTCTGTTTCGATTTGCAGCCAAGCCGGATTTTTTGTCTCGTGCGCGCCCGCCCGGTATTTCGATTCCGGAGCCTCCAGGTTCACGTTCTTGACCATGCGATGTTCCAGAACCTGTCCGACGAGCGTGAAAGTGGGCGGCTGCGCCTCCTCAACCTCCGAGGAATTACGGATGACCGCAATCGGCATCCCGGAGGAATCCAGTCCGCTGATGATCGCGTCCGCAAGCTGGTCGGCGAAACCATGGCTGTCGCGACGTGAAGTTTGATCGTGAAACACGATGCCGACCGAAAGTTGGGATTGCCGTTGATAAAGCGGTTCGTAACGAGCCATCTCATCTTTTAAACTGTCGAGATTGGTAATCCCGTACCGCACCGCTTGTTTCAGGTAAAGCCACCCAACACCGACTCCGGATCCTGAAGCCTTCTGCAGATTTCGATTGGCTTGATCGAGGTAGTAAGCACTGAGCTTGGCGGAAAGGAAATCGCGTTTGAGCGTGATCGCCGGATCATCCGCTAGAGAGCTCGCGCGATCCCACAGAACATAGGCCTCCAGCGCCGCATTCTCGTCAGTCGGGTTTTTGATCGGAAGGTGCGACTCCTGGATTTTCTGTGCGCGCTGCACCGCGCCGCCGATATAGTTGCGCGACAATGCCGCGAGCTGCGGCCGTACCAAAGCACGCTGTTTTTCAGGTAAGTCGGCGAGGACGTTATAGGCCTCGACAAACTGGTTCTTGCGCGCGTACTCGTCGCTCTCGAGAACAGCCGTGTTTGCTGCTTCCTGATTGTGTTGAATCTCGATTTGAGCGGCGGCATTGTCGGCGGCTGCCTGGACATCCTTGCGGTCGGGCCGGAGGGCCGCCGCTTTGCCAAACTCCAGGATTGCTTTTTCCCAGTCCTGACTAGCCGACAGTTTTTGTCCGCGTTCGTAGTGGTGCTGGAACGCTGCATTGAGCACGCTATCCACGCGGGGCATTTCGGAAGCGAATGCGACATAGGGACCCAGCGAGTTGACGGCCTGATCGTAATGCGACTCTACCACCAACACCTGCGCTTTCAAGATGGTCGTGTCCAGCTTCCGCTGCTCGGCGGCAATCTCGCGCTGCAGACTAAGCAGAGGAGCATAGTCTGACCGGACTTCCAACAGGCGTTCTACGTGCAGCTTGGCAGCAGACAGTTCCGAATATCCAGGAGTATGGTCTTGCAGGGCCTTTCGGTACGCCTGCAGGCGTGTCTGATCAGGTTGCGCCAGTTTGTCCAATTCTCGCCCTATGTCGTCCATTAACCGCACGGCGGGTTTGTAGTCAGGAGACGACTGGCTGGCGATTTGTGCCTCCGAGCTTGCCTGGCGCAGCATGGCGAGGTCTTGTTTTTTGGCGCCGTTCGAACTTTGATACTGCGCAAAAGCAGCTTCGGCTGCCTGCTGATGAAATCCTGCGATGGCATTTTGAGCGGAAGCTCGGCGTGCGGAAGACGAATAACGCGTTGAAAAATCCTCCCAGTCTCTGAGAGTGTTCGCTCGTTGCGCCCGCAGGAAGTCAGCAAGTTCAACGTCCGGAGCGGCGATAAACACCAGCTGCACGCCGGGCTTGAATTCTGGGATCATGGCATCGCGAGGCGAAGAAGCGACAAGCGTGCCGCGAATCATGGCTTGTTCAGCCGCCGCCGCTGGCGTGAGTTCAACGCTCCGTTCGAATTTCAAATTGC
This sequence comes from uncultured Acidobacteriaceae bacterium, assembly GCA_963696275.1. Lineage (GTDB taxonomy): Bacteria > Acidobacteriota > Terriglobia > Terriglobales > Acidobacteriaceae > Acidiflorens. The sequence continues at coordinate 353,433 of CAVOJQ010000008.1, forward strand.
TGGGGAGAACACAGGCGGACTTGCCGTTTGCCGTCAGCGTGAGTACGCCGTCCGCCCCGCGCTGAAGCGAGCTAGCGCCAACCAGGGACGCGCGCGGAAGGCCATTGTAAATATTCTTGTCGAGCCTCGAAACCCCGTCACAGCTGCGAACTTCGATCTTTCCATTCAGCGCCGCTTCTGTGATCTGCACATACGCCGCGCCCTGGGGTCCGTCGAACAAAACCACCGCGGTCAGGGACGTATCTTTGGCGTGAGCCGTGATCGATACTCCACCCACAAGAACAAGAACAACGACGAGAACAACCGCGACCGAGCAGCGCTCGAGAACAGAGACCTCGCTCGGCTGCTTCGAAGGACTGGGGAAAGAAATGGTCTTCCACGACTTCATAAAAGTCCGCAAGCATACATTTTCTCGCGGGCGGGAACGCATGGAAGAAGATAGATAGCCCAATCAAAACTAAAGTAAGTGGGAAGCAAAACTTGGCGGGGCTATGATGAAGGAGGTGCACATAGACTCGATAACTTGTGCGTTTGCGCCTATTTGCGATGACAGCCCAGTAGGGATTTCTCATGGAATCGGCAAAACCACCCAACAACCAGCTTGAGCAGCGGGGATCTGCTGACGAGCCCACTTCTGGGCACTCGCGTCCGGCGAGTCGGGCGCACCTCACCGCCCTGAGCCGCTACGAGATTCAGGAAGAGTTGGGGCGCGGCGCCATGGGAGCCGTGTATAAAGCATTCGATTCCGTAATTGCCCGTACCGTCGCACTCAAGACCATTCTGATCGACAATAACGCTCCCGACCGCGCCCGAATGATCGAGAGGCTCAAGCAAGAAGCCAAAGCAGCCGGCGGACTGGATCATCCCAATATCATCACCATCTACGACGTTGGCGAGGAAAACGGCGCTATTTATTTGAGCATGCAGTTCGTCAAGGGAACCACCCTGGCTGAGTTATTGGCTGATGTGGGCGTGCCTTCCCTGCCCACGCTCCTCTCTTGGGCTGACCAGATTTCCGCCGCGGTCGGTTTTGCACACGCCCGCGGCGTCATTCATCGCGACCTCAAACCGGCCAACCTTATGGTGACCGAAGAAGGCGCCATTAAAGTTCTCGACTTCGGAATCGCTAAAATCGAGAACACATCGCTCACGCAAACCGGGCTCGTCGTAGGTACGCCTAGCTACATGGCTCCCGAGCAGATCGCCGGCAAGAAAGTGGATCATCGCGCCGACATCTTCTCCCTCGGTGCTGTCTTCTATGAACTGCTGACCCGCGAAAAGGCCTTCGCTGGCGACATCGCGACGGTCCTCTACAAGATCGTGAATGAGGATCCCGTCGCGCCATCGCTCATCAATCCCGCGATTCCCGGAGGGATCGATGCCGTCATCCGAAAAGCCCTCGCCAAAGAACCCAGGGATCGATTCCAGACTTGCGAGGAAATGCGGCAGGCCTTCCTCGAGCATTCGGTTCGCGCGAGGCTCACCCCGCCCGCGACCGTTCCCGCAGAAAGGTTGGCCGCCAAACGGCCGCCAACCCCGGCAGCCGCTCGGCATCAACTCAAGCCATCTCAACCGCGAATCTGGCCGCGCCTGATTCTGATTTCTACACTGCTTCTCATTGCAGCTGCAAGTTGGGCTCTCTACATTCGTTCACAAACTGGCGAGTTTCCTCCGCTCGTGGTGAAACTCGAGAGCAAGATCAGAGCCCTGACTGCAGATCCCGGAAAGCTCAGTGAGCACTTCACGCAGATTCCCAGTCGTGCCGCAGATCAGCCCAGCGTCGCGCCCGCCCGCCCTCAAAATCCGGATGCGCCGGGTGCTCCGGCGGCCGTTTCACAGACATCCGCAATTCCGGCAGCTTCGAGTCCCGCAGCCGTACCAACCTTGCAGCCGGTCGTAGCGCAGTCGTCGAGCGATCATCCAATAAGTGAAAACGCACCCGCCTCAGGAGCGCCGGCATCGTCTCCACCGCTGGAGACGTCCCGGAAGCCTGTCGATGCATCTCAGACCACTTCCCCTCAAGCGGTTCAGTCGAGCGACCACAAGCAACCCGCAGCCGACAATGCAACTGTCCACGACTCACTCGCCGCGTCTTCTGCCTCCCGCGACGATGACCAGCAAACTACAACGCCAATCATGCCAAAGCCGTCTGCCCGAAAACGCGTTTCGGAACCTGCTTTGACAGTAGACGGTTTCAGCCGACAGGACATCCCGGATCTGCTGAGCCAGGCCTATTTCTCAACCGCGCGCGGCAATTATCGTCAGGCGCGCTACGAATACGGACTTGTTCTAAAGCTCGATCGCAACAATGTCCCGGCGCGAGAAGGTCTACGTCGCTTGGCGGCCGCGTGGCAGTCGCGCTGACGTTTGAAGTTTGTGTAGAGATGACTTTCCCGCTCTCTACAGCAACATCAGACAAGAATGACGATCTCCTCCAACAGCGACGGCACCCGTCTCGGTTTCGATCGGAAGAACGCGGGCCAGAAGTCGAGGGAAGTGTGAAAAGAATGTCCTCGAAGCCCGTTTATCGCCAACTTCCGGATTGCCGACTATTCATGAACTGGATTGGTTGCGAGCAATCTACTGGCGCGCGCCCGCACTGCCAAAGACCAACACGAAAGCCAGGCAGTTCTTACTGTTTGTCTCACGATTCTTAGTAACCGGAACCGTTCAAAAATAGTAACCAGTTCCCGGAACCCGCATGTTTGGCTGTAATTTGAATAATGGCGGAGAGAGTGGGATTCGAACCCACGTTACCCTTTCGAGTAAACACGCTTTCCAAGCGTGCGCCTTCAGCCACTCGGCCATCTCTCCGGCGCCCTGCGCGCAGCGGCTGTTTTCATTCTAACAGCGCTCCGCCTGTGCTGACGGCCCCGTTTCGTCCTCGCAAACCTCGCGCCGGATCGCGATCACTCTCGGTAAAACTCGGGCGATCCGCCGCAAGATAGCAGCATGGCGACCGCAGCCCTCCCGCCGTTTTGACTTGTTTTCTTCTTAGCTCTCTTCGGCTTTATGCAGTTGCTGGGCCAGGTAGTTCTCGTAGGTCATCTCTTGAATCGCGTGCAGTTGGCCTTCGAGCCAGTCGATGTGGTGTTCTTCGTCGAGCAGAATCTTCTCCATCAATTCACGCGAACCGTTGTCGCCCGCCGCTGCCGCAGCCTTGATGCCGTCGTTGAGCCGCTTCACCGCCGTGTATTCCAGCTGCAGATCGTTTTCCAGTTGTTGCTTCACGGTTTGCCCGATATTGATCTTGAAATAGTCGCTCATGTTCGGAGTACCGTCGAGATAAAGGATGCGCTCCATCAGAATTTCGGCATGCTGCATCTCCTCGATCGATTCCTTGCGAATCTGCTTCGCCATCCGCTGATAGCCCCAGTTCTCGCACATCTCGGCATGAAGAAAATATTGGTTGATGGCGGTGAGCTCGGCTTTCAGCACTTCATTCAGGATGGCAATAATCTTTGCGTCGCCTTTCATAGCTTCCCTTTCTTTACCCCTGCTTCGCCACTTGCTCGCCCGGCGAATCACAGGGTGTGAGTTCCAGCGCGACGCCAAGCCTGCCCCAGCACGGCACTTCGCAGGCCTTCGCTACGCGACAGAGCATTGTACTAGACGTAGCCTTGACTCTCTGGCGGAGAGTGCTCCGAGGACGGGGCCAGACGCAAGATGGCGCCCCTAACCTCGCGGTTCGGGGCGCCCTTGGTGACAGAAATCTACTTCAGACTCTTGACGTACTCCGCTACAGCCTTGGCATCATCCGCGGAAAGTCCGCTGATCGGCTTCTTGTGGGGAGCTTTCTTGGCGTCATCGCCGGTGGTGATAAAAGCGGCGATTTCGTCGGCGCTCTTGGTTGTTCCCTTCAGTGCCGGACCAACTTTGCCTTGGCCTTCCGGGCCGTGACACATGGCACACTTGGCTTTATAAGTAGCCGCGCCATCCGCAGCGAACATGAGGGAAGGAAGAACGAGACAGAGACAGATTGCGGTAACAATTAGCAGCTTGCCTGATTTCATTTGAACTCTCCTATAGTTGAATTAATTGCACGGCCCAAAACTACATCGCAGAACTCACTATTCTGCATTAAGCGATGACCAAATGACAAATAATAATCAGCTGCAATGCCCTGATGATTTTCGGAAGAACCAGAGGCTGGGGAAAATCAGGAACTGGAACCGGAAGCAGCGGAGGAAGCGTTCGGTGCAGCCGGCTCCGCCGAATTGGGGCTGTTCGAAGTATGGCCGTTACTGGGTTGCGCCGCAGATTCCGCCGCTGAAGGCGCGACCGGCTTTGCCTGAGCCACGCCGTCGAGAACGCGATGATTCAGGCAGAATAACGCGAGTTCCAGGCGATCCGCCACGCCCAGCTTGTCATAGACCTTGCGCAGATAATTCTTGACCACCTGCTCGGTCGTTCCCACCCGCGTAGCGATTTCTTTATTCTTCATCCCCTGCGTGACGCAGGAGACGATGAGAGACTCTTTCGGTGTAAGCGAAACCTTGGGACGCGATCCTGCCGGACGCATGCCCTGCGTGCGATACGCCTGCATCACCCAGGCCACCGAACGGCTCTCCAGCCACGGTTCGCCCTCGGCGACTTTGCGCAGGCATTCCACCAGCATTTCCGGCTCAACTTCGCGCGACACGATGCTGTGCGCACCACGCCGGAACAATTCCAGTGTCATCTCCTGATCCGGCTCCTGCAACACCACCACCAGACGGCACTTGTTGCTTTGCCGGAGAAGGTCGGAAACCGCATCTGCGGGATTCGGGGCCAGCGCCGCCTCGAAGATCACGATATCGGCGGAAAACTTTTGTACAGCGGTAATCGTCTGTTCCAGGCTCTCCGCCTGGCCAACGACCCGTATGTCGTCCTCAAGAGCAAAAATCTTGCGCAGGCCGGCGCGAAAAATCGCTTGCGTGTCCGCCACGATGACGCGAATCGTGGCTTTGCCACCATCGGCCTGGTAAACTTCGCCCGGCTCCATCCCGAGCGACGGGTTCCCCGAATTATCGACCGAAGTGCTGCCCATCCGTCCTCTTCTCGCGAAAACTGGTTCCTGCCTGCCAATCCATCGGCACGACAGACTTACCTGCGCTCAAAACGGTATTCGTCGATCACCACGCCCACCCCGCGCCGCCCGCCATCGGCAAAGCTGCGCACAACTCGCCCCCGGCAATCCACTTGCACATCGGCATCCGCGCCCACAACATCAGCCGGAAGTGAGATCGTAAAATCCACTGCCGAACCCACCGGCACATCCGCATCCATCCGGAACAGCACTCCATTCGCGGAAATATTCTCGGTTTCAATCATCCGTCCGCTATCGTCATGCGAAGCCAACCCCAGCGGGTTGACTCCCGCCTTCAATGCCACTGGCAATTTGATGGGAAAGCGCGGCGCGCCCTGCACATCCGAATAGCCCGTGCGATTCTTCGTGACATCCGCTACGGTTCTCTTGGCGATTTCAGACACTTTTGCGATGACCTTCCTTCCCGTTCTTCCGTGCACTGCAGCGAGGCATGTGCACGTATTCAGGGCGAGATTACACCCCACGATAGGCAAAGCAAAGTTACGTAAGTCATGAAATGAGTGTGGCGAAGTGTCAGTGGTACAGGGACTTAGGGGCGTAGCCGCGTCCTCAACCAGCCAGCACCGGGCAACCCCAACGACTTCAGCACGAACCCGATGGCTGACGACTGACGACGGATGGCTGGCAACAGATGCCTGTCGTCGCTCTCAGAACTTCGTCGCCTCGGTAAAGTTGAACTCCCTCACCTTCATCGCCGGCACTACCATGTCAAAGGATTCCTCCCCGCAGGCGCGGATCGGATCACCCATCCCCACGACGTTCGACAACATCGAGATCAAGCTCTGATTGAAGCGGAAATTGCGCAAACCGCCCCGGATCCTGCCGTTCTCCACCAGAAAGGTGCCGTCCCGAGTCATGCCGGTCACAATCTTCTCGTAAGGATCGACCTCGCGGATATACCAGAGCCGCGTCACCAGCACGCCGCGCTCCGTCGAGGCAATCATCTCCTCCACCCTTTGCGCCTTTTCCGGCGTGCCAAAAACAATATTCATCGGCATCTCGCCCATTTCGTTCGGCAGAAGAAATCCATGGCCGGTGGCTTCGACCGGGCCAACCTTCGCCGCAGACTGCGAATTTCTCATCTTCTGCGCCGTCGCCCGCGCATAGACCACACGTTTCACCACGCCGTTCTCCACCAACTGCACCCGCCGCCGCCGCATACCCTCGCCATCGAATGGCGAACCCGCCTGCAGCGGATGCCCGGCGTCATCCCAGATATTGATGTTCGCCCCGAACAGCTGCGTTCCGATCCGGTCATTCAAAAACGATCGCTGGTCCAGGATCGCCACGCCACTGTAATCCCAGAACATAAAGCCCACAATGTCGAGCACCGCCGACGGCTCGAGAATCACCGTGTACTTCCCCGGCGCAATCTCACCCGGATGGGCCGACTCCATTGCCTTTTGCGCCGCTGTTTCCGCCAGTCGCCGCGGATCGAGATTCCTCGCATCCGGTGAATTCAGCTTCTGCCAGCCCGAGGAATCGTCGCCCAGCATCGTGATCGAAGCCTCGGCCAGCGTTTGTCGATGCCAGTTCGAGAGACCACGCGAATTGAAGAACGCTTCGCAGGATTCCGAAGTCGAGTAGATGCCTGCCGTCGTCAGCTTGTGTTTCCCGGCAACCGAAACAATGCTCTTGACCACCTCCGCCCGATCAGCGGGAGTAATGGCCGCAGTTTCCTCAAAAAACCGTGTGGCGCCCGCGCCCGCGGCATTTGCTTCATTTTGCGTCGGCACCGGCAGCAAATCCGGATCCGGCGCCTGCACTCTCGCCAGACTCTCGGATGCAACCACCGCCCGGCGTAAGCTCGCATCGTCAAACTGGTTGGCAGTGGACCGCGCCGTTCGCCCCGCGAAGTTCGTGCGGATCGAAACGATAGAGTTTTCTTCCTCCACATTCTGATGAATCGCGTTGTTGGCGAAGCGAGTGAGCGCAAAGCGCGAACCCGTGAACAGGACTTCCACCTCGTCAGCCGACGAAAAACGGCAGATCCGGCTGAAGACATCAGCGGCTTCTTCTCGAGTCAGCATGATTCCAGTATTTTTCTTGATCTCTACGGCCGCCAGGAGACTCCTCAGTTCCCCCGTGGCCCCGGTGCGCCCGTGGTGAACTAGCTTCCCTGATATGCCGACCCGATGCGAATATTCCGGAAACGCGCCGGACTCGCTCCATGTCCCGTACCCACGACCTGTTGTGGCTGCCCCTTGCCGCAGTTCGGAGTGCCCCACAACTCCCACTCCTCGCGCGAGCAGATCGCGTCCATCGAATTCCAGAACTCTGTAGTGATGCCCGAATACGACGGATTTTTCAGCATCCGCAGGCGCTTGCCATTCTTGATCTGCCACGCGATCTCGCATCCGAACTGAAAGTTATAGCGCTTGTCGTCAATCGACCATGATTTATTGGTCTCCATGTAGATGCCATCATCGGTTTCCGCAATCAACTCTTCCAGACTCAGCCGCCTCTCTCCCGGCAGAATGCTGACGTTGGTCATCCGAATCATGGGCAGCCGGTTCCAACCCTCCGCCCGCATCGTTCCGCCCGAACGAGCCGCCCCAATCGTGTGGGCTGTTTCCCGCGAACTCAAATATCCGGTGAAGCGGCCGTTCGTAATAATTGGAGTCGACTGCGCCGCCACCCCTTCATCGTCATAAGCAAACGTGCCCAGGCCCGGACCGTGCTCCTGCCGCGCATCCGCCACCACATTGACCAGTTCGCTCCCGTAACGCAACTTACCCAGCTTCTCCAGCGTCAGAAACGACGTGCCCGCAAAATTCGCTTCCATCCCGAGCACCCGGTCCAGTTCAATCGGATGCCCAATGGATTCGTGAATCTGGAGTCCAAGTTGCGAGCCATCCAGAATAATGGTGCCCACGCCCTCCGGACACTGCTCGGCATGATGCAAGGCGACAGCTTCCTCGCCCACCCGCCGCGCATTCTCCACCAACTTCATCTCTTCAATCTGCTCGTAGCCGCGGTTCTGCCATTGCCCTCCAAAAGAATTCGGATAAGAACGCTTCTGAATCTCCGACCCGGCAAACGCATACGCCGTATATCCCGCGCCAGTCGAATATTTTGTCTGATGAATGTCAGCTCCTTCGGATGAAAGAAACCATGACTCCTCGCGCTGGAAGTTCATGCTGGTTTCAGACAGCGTAACGCCGGAGACGGAACGCATCTCCCCATCCACCTGCAAAAGAAGGTCGAGATTTTGTTCCACTGAAGTTGCGAACGGATCGATCTCGTAAGGCGTCGTCCATTCCGCTACCGCCGCCGGTTCCGGAGCCAGCCGCACATCCTCGCGCTTCACTCGCGCCGACCCTTTGGCAATTTCAACCGCTCGCGCTGCCGTTGCTTCCACCGCAGCCCGGCTCAAATCCGCGCCCGCTGCATATCCCCACGCGCCATCCACAATCACGCGCACTCCAATACCGAGCGATTCCGACTCCGAGGCCTGGCCTAGGCGTCCGTTCTTCGTGCTCAGCCAGCGATTGCGTATCGCCACTCCGCGCGTGTCGGCATAAGTCACTCCGCGGCCAGTCGCGGCGTCCAGAGCAATGTGGGCAGCCCTCTTCATCCCGTCCAAACTACCATACCCACACCCTTGTCATCCCGAGCGCCGCGCGCAGGAGCGTAGCGACCAAGCGCAAGTCGAGGGACCTTAGTGTTCCGCCGCCGCTCCCACACCAGTGGATTAGCTGCTACCGCATTCCCGGCGCTGCCATAGCCAGGGGCGCCCGTTTGTGCGCAACGTCGACCATGAATCGGCCTGCCTGCAAATGGCTCTCCCCATCTTCACCGGAATCGCTCCACACCGCGCCAATTTCCACCTTGCTGTTCCCTGAGCCCGCTACCTTCGTCGGTTGCCGCCGTCGCTTGTCAACGTATGCCTTAATCACCTGCGACGCCACGCGCGCGGCCAGATACCCGTGCTCGCCCTCTTCCAGCAATGCGCATACCACGATCTCCGGATCGCGCCGCGGCTCAACACCCGCGAACCATCCATTGTCTTTAAATTTCGTCTTCCCATTGGCCATGCGCGCTTTCGCCATGTTGCTGATCGTCTGCGCGCTTCCCGTCTTGCCCGCGAAATCGATGCCCTGCAAATGCGCGCTGTTCGCCGTTCCGATCGGCGAAACTACGTTCGCCATGGCATCGGTAATCAGCTCCCAGTTCTGCGCATCAAGCGGCACCCGAGTTTCACTGGGCGTTTCCGCCGCCGGCACCAAATTCGCCGGCAAATCCGTGGGATTGATAACATGCGGACGCACCAGCAATCCGCCACTCGCGATCGCCCCGATAGCCCGCGCCAGCTGAATCGGCGTAGTCGCCACCGCTCCCTGTCCGATGCCCACGGAAATTGTTTCTCCCGCATACCACTTCTGCTTGAAGTTGCGGATCTTCCATTCCTCAGACGGCATCACCCCGCTGACCTCCTGCGGCAAATCAATGCCCGTCTTCTGTCCCAGTCCGAAGGCCGTTGCGTACTTTGCGATGCGATCGATGCCCAGCTTTTCCGCCAGCGTATAGAAGAAAACGTCGCATGATTGATAAATCGCCTTGCTGATCTCAACCGCACCATGAGTACGGTGCTCGGCCAGCACCCAGCACTTGAAGTAGCGCCCATAAAAAGTCGCGCCCCCCGCGCAATTGACATGCAATGTCTGCGCGATCCCTTCCTGCAATCCGGCCGTCGCCATGATGATTTTGAACACCGATCCCGGCGCCAGCTGCGCCTGAATCGCCTTATTCAGCAGCGGGTGATCAGGATCTTCCACCAGCTTGTTCCACTCGTCCCGCGAGATCTTCACCGCAAAATCATTGGGATCGAACGTTGGCCGGCTCACCATCGCCAGAATTTCACCGGTCCGTGGATTCATTGCCACCACAGCCCCGTTCTTTCCCTCGAGCGCCTCTTCGGCCGCAATCTGCAGATCGAGGTCCACCGTCAGCTTGAGCTGTTTCCCCGGCTCCGCCGGAGTTTCATCCAGCCGCCCCACTTCACGCCCATGGCTGTTGACCAGCGCCCGCCGTGATCCATTCTTCCCCATCAGAATGTTGTTGTACTGCTTCTCCACGCCGCTCACACCCACCACATCCCCCGGATTGTAAAGTTCGAACTGCGGCTGGTTGAGCATGTCCTCGGTCACTTCGCCCACGTAGCCAATCAGGTGCGCCATGAATCCGTTGCGCGGATAAAGACGCCGGTGTGCCATGATGGTTTCCAGTTCCGGAAGTTCGTTCTTGTGCGATTCGATAAAGGCCAGTTCGTCCGGAGTGATGTCTTCTTTCAGGAAAATCGGCTGGTACTGGGGCACCGAAGAGAAGCGCTTGATGCGCTGCCGCACCTCCTCCGGATTCAGGTGCAAGCCCTTGGCAATCGAATCCGCGTCCGCCATCAGGTCGCGCGCGGAATCGCGCAGCAACAACGCGGAAAACGAAGGATAGTTATCCACAATGATCCGGCCTTCACGGTCCAGAATCTTGCCGCGCGGCGCCAGTATCGGCACATTGCGCACACGATTCTTCTCCGCCAGCAATGCGTACTCGTCGCTGTGCATCACCTGCAGCCGCCACAATCCGTAAGCCAGCAGCAGAAAAATAAACAGCACTACATACTGCACGGCGGTGAGCCGGAGCGCGGGAACTTTTTCTTCGCGGCCGAACATTGGTCTCTGACTTCAACCCTCGTTACTCAATTTCCAGTTCCAGCAAGCGAGATGAGCCACTAATCGCCGAAATCAAATCGGCCGTTGCCACGAACCTGGAAACTTCTGGAGTGTTGACTCCATTCTAACCTGCGCCACGTTGTACCCAAAAGCTGACGGATAACGAAAGTTTCCCGGTCGAAATACTTGTTAGAGTAGACGGACGGGCGTCTCGCCCGTCCAGCCGACTGCAGAAGCCTAGCTCTCCGCCACGAATCATTGAGCGCCGGTCAGCGGGTCATGGCCCAACGGGAATTGAAGTTGTCACCCGGCGCGAGCAACAATAATGGCAGGACTTACGTCTTATCTAGTGTTCCACCCAAGGCATTGCATGCGGATTCGCAGTTTCATCATCGCTTACGCGCTCGTCCTGGCCATCCTGCTCTTCGCCGACCGTCGCCCCGGTTCCGCGCAGCAAGGCCGCTATTCGCATGTGGTTGACCTCACCGACGGACCCAGCGCCACGCGCGGCGCCGCCATTCCATCCCTTGCCCATGAACCGTCGTTGGCATCGTCGATTGCGTCAAAGACCCGTATCATCGCTCCCGCAGCTCTCATCCCCGGCACCTGGACCGCCGGGCAGATTCCTCCCGAGCGTCTCGTAGCTCCGCTGGTGGTCATGGATTTGAATGCCTCATCCGCGGCGCCCGGCGGCAATCCTCAGATCTCTCTCGACGATATCAGCGCGTGGGAGTCGCAACACGGCATGATTCCTCAGGGAGCCGTCATCGCTATTCGCCGCACCCCAGCACCCAGTGCTCCGCCTGCTTCGGTTCCTCCGTCGTCTCCGTCCGCGACCGCGCTGACACCGCTGCCCATCCAACGCGACGCAGCCCTGTTTCTCATGGAGGCTCGCTACTCGATCGGCTTTGCCCTGGAAACACCCATAACCTTAAGCTCGGACCGCACCCTGGCGCGGCAACTCGCGCTCCACGGCAACTATGTTGTCGCAGGTACAGCCCGCTTCACTTCGCTCCCTGCCACCGGCTCCCTCGTCATTGTCGCTCCCGCCAAGAACAAGAAACCCGGCGAAGCTTCCGTGCGCGTTTTGGCCATGGTGAGATAGTCGCTAGCTCGCGGATTATTTTTCTGCACCGCAGTTCTCTCCTGAATCATCTACCGACTCAGAGGTTATTCATGTCTGACCCGCGCTATCCCATTGGAAAATTTTCCTACAGCGGCCCGCTCACATCCGAACAGAAGGAGGAGTGTCTCGCCAACATTGCCGAGACTCCCGCTCGCTTGCGTGCCGCCCTCAAGGGACTTTCAGACGAGCAACTCGATACTCCCTACCGCGATGGTGGCTGGACGCTGCGCCAGGTCGCCCATCACCTCCCCGACAGCCACATGAACTCCTACATCCGCTGCAAGCTCGCGCTCACCGAAGACCAGCCGATCATCAAGCCGTATATGGAAAACCTCTGGGCTGAGTTACCCGAGGCCAGGCACGCCCCCATAGAAATGTCGCTTGCCTTGCTCGATTCCCTCCACCAGCGCTGGATGCTCTTGCTCCGTCAGTTAACCGACGCCGAATGGAAGCGCACCTTTCGCCATCCCGAGCTGGGACCCATGTCGCTCGAAAAAAATCTCGTCCTCTACTCCTGGCATGGACGCCATCACGTAGCCCATGTCACAAATCTCCGGGAAAAGATGGGATGGTGAGCAAAGCAACCTGCGGGTTGCCAAATCCCATCCTCAAATCGCTCCCGTAGAGACGAGGCCTGCTTCGCCTCGGGCGCCACCGATGCCGTACGCCACGTCTCTGCCCTGTTCGTGTCGTATGCCCGCCGCTGCCATTACTGCCAACCGGCCTTCCACGCCAGATAGCTGGCCGCCTCCCGCATCACCGCCCCGAAACGTTCCCACCAATGTCGCGGTCGCGACTCCGGGCGTGGCGACACTTCCACCTGCACGCCTTCGTGCTCCAGCAAAGCGCGAATGCGGAATACGTGAAACGCATCGCTGACCGCAATGCAGCTGCGCATTCCGTTCACCCGCATAATGTTCGCCACCCGCGCCGCCGACTGCGCCGTATCCGAGCCTTGTGTCTCCGCGATCAGCGCCTGCTCCGGGACGCCGCGCCGCAAAAGATAATCTCTGCCCACCCCACCCTCGCTGAAATCCGGGTCCTGCGCCGATCCGCCCGTCGTAATCACCACCGGCGCCATCCCCTTCTCGAATAATTCGTAACCATGATCTAATCGCGCGCGGTATACCGGCGAAGGGTGGCCGGAATATTCCGCCGCTCCGAAAATTATGATCACATCCGCTTTGTTCGCCGGTGATTCGGTGGCAGCGCGCACAATACGCGAACCGGTGATGCCGAAAAATAGCGCCAGCGCGCCCACTACTGCCAGCAACAGGAGCACCCACGGCCGCAACCAGAAAGGTTTCTTGGGATTAAATGGATTGTGATCTTCGGACATAGATCAGATTCAAACTTTCAGGATTGTTAGCGTCTCAGCGTCGCCCTCTCCAGATTGCAATCTGATCCTCCCTCGATCTTTGAACTCTGACATTGACTCAAGACAACGCTTCGACAATATCCTTGGCCGGTATCGCCCCTTCGCGCAGAATTTGCCACGTGCCATCCTGTTTGAAGTGCACGATCGTCGAAGAAACTGTCCGTGGAGATTTGCCGCCATCCACAATCAGCGAAATCCGTCCCTGCAACTGGACCTGCACCTCCTCCGCGGTAGTGCACTCCGTTTCGCCGCTCAGATTGGCCGACGTCGCCGTGATGGGAATTTTCGCCGCCCTGACTACTGCCAGGGCGATTTCCGCGGCCGGCACGCGCAGCGCCACATTTCCCGTATTTGCCGTTACCTTCAGCGGCAGATGTGAGGCCGCCGGCACAATCATGGTCAGCGGACCCGGCCAGAAACGCCGCGCCAGAAGATGAAAATCGTCCGGCAAGGGACGCGCAAATTCTTCCGCCTGGTCGACATTCTCGATCAATAATGACAGCGGCTTGTGCCGTAAACGCGATTTGATCTCATACACTCGCTCCACCGCGCGCAGGTTGAAAGGGTCGGCCGCTAGACCATAGAACGTGTCGGTCGGCATGCCCAGCACCTGCCCGGCCTGAATTTGTTCGGCCGCATATTTGATCAGCGAAGCTTCTGGCGTTTCGGCATGAATTTTGAGGATTTCCGCGCGCACTCTGGTTCCTTCCTGACAGTCGGCGTGAAGCGTTCTTGGCTAAGTTTGTCTGCTTAAACAATGAAATGTACCATACATCCAGTCTCTTGAACCATCTGGTGACCCAACCGATGAAGCTCCATGCCAGGGTCGCGCGAACTCCCAGTGCAGCGGACCGTCTGCGTCCCGTCGCCGGCCGCCACAACCAGCGACTCAAGGAATTGCGCCAGGCATTCCGTCGTGCCGAACTGACCGTCCAGGGCGAGTGTGCCCTCGAAGGCATCAAACTCCTCGAAGAGGCATTACGCAGCGGCCTCCATCTCGCGAGTGTTTTTTTCACTGAATCGGCTCGCCCGCTTGCCGAGAAAATTCTCCCTCAGATCAACGCCCGCACGGAAACTCTGGTCTTACCGAATGCGCTTTTCAACTCGATTGTGCCCAGTGAGACGCCCCAGGGCGTGGCGGCGCTCGTCAAACTCCCGGCTTTTTCTTCCGCTGAACTATTGCAGCGCGCCAGCCACGGCCCATTCCTCGTAGCCGCTGGCCTGCAGGACCCCGGCAACCTCGGCACCATACTGCGTTCCGCTGAAGCCTTTGGCGCCGCCGGAATTTTCTTCACCGAGGGAACCGTCAGTCCCTACAACTGGAAGGTGCTTCGCGGATCCGCCGGTTCCATCTTCCGTCTGCCCTTCGTGCGCATCTCCTTCTCGGAATTGATTCCTCTTCTGCGCGCGCACGGCGTTCGACGGCTGGCGACTTCTTCGCATCAGGGCACTCCCCTGCCGCAAGTCTCTTGGACTCTGCCATTAGCAATCTGCATCGGTAACGAAGGCGCTGGCCTGCCCCGCGAATTCATGCGCGAAATGGATGAAACGGTCGTCATCCCACAATCCGCGCCAGTCGAATCGCTCAACGCCGGCGTGGCCGCTAGCATCGTGCTATATGAAGCAGCAAGGGCTGGTCAAAGGTGAGAGGTCAGAACACAGAGGTCAAAACCGAGGCCAAAACCTTGATCTCGGAATCGTGGGTGCGCACCGTGCAGCCTTCACCTCTGCAATCTGACCTTTGACTCTAACCTTTTATGAACCTCTTCTCCCCCATTCCGAACAACGACCCCTCCGCCCAGGGCACGCGGCCCCTCGCCGATCGCATGCGCCCGCGCACCCTCGACGAATTTGTCGGGCAGGAGCATCTCGTCGGCCCCGGCAAACCCCTCCGCCTGCAGATCGAACGCGATGATCCGACCTCGATGATCTTCTGGGGACCCCCCGGAACCGGCAAGACCACCCTCGCCAAGATCATCGCCCGCATCACCAAAGCCGACTTCATCGAGTTCTCCGCCGTTCTCGCCGGCATCAAGGAAATCAAGCAGGTCATGAGCGATGCCGACCGCGCCCGCCAATATGGCACTCGCACCATCGTCTTCGTCGACGAAATTCACCGCTTCAACAAAGCGCAACAGGACGCATTCCTCCCTCACGTCGAAAAAGGCAGCATTCGCCTGATCGGCGCGACCACCGAGAATCCATCCTTTGAAATCAACTCCGCGCTGCTTTCCCGCTGCCGCGTCTACAGGTTGAAGCCGCTGACCGAAGATGAGATTGTAATTCTGCTTCAGCGTGCACTTGAGGATTCCGAGCGCGGCCTGGGCGATATGCATCTCCAGGCGTCCGGCGAAGCGCTACGAAAAATTGCCGCCTACTCCAGCGGCGACGCCCGCAGCGCCTACAACGTCCTGGAAGTCGCCGCCTCTCTTACCGCCGCCCCAACCACCACCCTTGCGGTAGAGACGCGGCTTGCCGCGTCTCCGATCGGAGCGACGACCCATGCAATCACCGAAGCCACCATTCAGGAAGCCGTCCAGAAGCGCATTCTCCTCTACGACAAAAACGGTGAAGAGCACTACAACATCATCTCTGCCCTGCACAAGTCTGTCCGCAACAGCGATCCCGACGCCGCCCTCTACTGGCTCGCCCGCATGCTCGAAGCCGGAGAAGATCCCCTCTACATCGCCCGCCGCGTCGTCCGCATGGCCGTCGAAGACATCGGCCTCGCCGAACCCAACGCCCTCGCCCTGTGCATGGCCGCCCGTGACGCCGTCGACTTCATCGGTATGCCCGAAGGCAACCTCGCCCTCGCCCAGGCCGTCGTCTATCTTTCCGTCGCGCCCAAGTCGAACGCCCTCTACACTGCCTACAGTGCGGTCTTGCAGGATGTCGAGCAAACCGCCGCCGAGTCCGTCCCCTTGCACCTGCGCAATGCCCCCACCAGCCTGATGAAAGGTCTCGGCTACGGCAAGGGCTATGAATATGCCCACGATACCGAAAACAAGGTCGCCGACATGCAGTGCCTGCCCGATAGCCTGCGCGACCGCGTCTACTATCGCCCCACCAGCGAAGGAGTCGAAAAGCGGATTCGCGAACGCCTGGAACAAATCACACGGCTCAAGCACCCGCCGTCGAACCCAACCTCAACCGAAACGAAAAGTCGATCAAAAAGAGAATCTTAAGTCTGATTTCGCAATCTCATAAAGGGAGTCCAACCGACCGACGGAGGGTTTTGTCGTGGCCGCTAACTCACTCACCGATTTCGGCTTCTCCGGCCAGTCTCCAACCGAAACCGCCGCTCTCCGGCTTGCGGAACTTGTGCGCCTGCAGAAATTCGCGCAGCGTATCACCTCCACTCTTGACCTTGAAGAACTTGTTCCTCGGATCGTCGATGAGGTTGCGGAATCGCTCGGTTGTGTCGAAATCAACCTCTATCTCCGCGACCCCGAAAACGCGGATTTCGTTCTGACCGGCGTTCGCGGCTGCACCGTTTACGGCAAGGGCCACCGCCTCGAACCCGGTGCTGGAATGGTGGGACACGTCGCCGTCACCGGAAAGATGCACTATGCTCCCGACGTCACTCGCGACCCTTATTACATGGCCTGCGAGCCCGGCACGCGCTCCGAAGTCGCCATCCCGCTGCAGCGCGAAGGCCATCTCGTCGGAGTATTCACCGCCTCCCATTGCGAGCTCAACGCTTTCTGCCCTCATCAACTGCGCTTGCTCCAGGGATTGTGCGCTCACATCGCCGTCGCCGTGCACAATGCTCGCCGATTTGGCGATGAGCGCGAGCAACGCGAGCGCCTCAGCCGCGAGGCCGAAGAAGCGCGCTCCCTTCAGCAGGCTCTGCTGCCTCGCAGCTCACCTCTCATCCCCGGCTACTCCGTTTCAGGGCTTTGCATTCCGGCCGGCTCGGTGGGGGGCGACTGGTACGACTTCATTCCCCTCGACAACGGACGCTGGGGACTCGTCCTCGCCGACGTCTCGGGCAAGGGTACGGCGGCGGCGCTTCTCATGTCAGCCACCCGCGGCATGTTGCGCTCGCTCGCGCAAACCGGCTCTGGACCCGCCGATGTGCTCACCCGCCTCAATAACATCATGATCCAGGATTTCCCCACCGGCCGCTTCGTCACCATGGTCTACGCCGAACTCGACCCTTCAACCCGCATTTTGCGGATCGCCAACGCCGGCCATCTCGCGCCGCTGCTGGTCGAACCTTCCGGCTACCGCTGGATCGACCATGAGCACGGCCTGCCCCTCGGAATTTCCGCCAGCAAATTCTCGGAGACGGAAGTGGCGCTGGGTGAGCGTTCCCGCATAGCATTTTATTCCGATGGCATCACCGAAGCTGACATCGATTCCGGAGAGGAATACGGCGCCGGCCGCCTTCTCGCCCAGATGCAAAAACCAGAAATCACTCCTGATCGTCTGCTCGCAGACGTCAGGAGATTCGCGAATGGATGTGGTCTCCGTGACGATGCCACCGTGATTCTCGTGCAGTCCCGCGCCGCCACTCCAACCCTGTCATCCTGAGCGTTTCTTCTGCGGCCCGCTACCTGAACCTCGCTTGGTGTTCTTTCAAAACACAGCGATCCATCACCACAAAAATTCCCGCCTTGCGCGCCTTCTCCGCAGCCCGTTCATTGATCACGCCCTCCTGCAGCCAGATCGCTGGAATCTTTAACTGAATGACCTGCTCCACGATCTCATCCACGTACTCCGGCCGCCGGAATACGTCGACCAGATCGATCTTTTCCGCAACTTCTCGCGGCATCTCCAGCAGCGACGCATAGGCCTTTTCTCCGAGCGCCTCGGCAATCTCCGGATTCACCGGAATAATCTTGTAGCCCGCCGCCTGCATGTAAGCGGAAACGCCATGACTCGCCCGCATCGGACTGTCTGACAATCCCACGACCGCAATCGTCTTCGTTCGCGACAACAATTCGTAAATGGGATCGACCTGCTTCAGAATGCGTTCCTCAAAATCCGCCCGAGCCAAATTAGGTACTGAGTTCCGCTTCAACCCTTTTTTTCCACCTTCTGCCTGTACAAGCGCGACGCCATTTTGCGAATCGTATCCGCAACATCCTTGTTCTCCGACAGATTCTTGAGATCGCGAACCAGAAGGCCCTTCATCAATCCCAGCGATGCATCCAGCGGCGTTCGCGGGTTGTAAACCAGGTTGCGCTGGACGTTATAGTTCTTGGCAAACTTGCGCCGCATTGGAATCGTTCGTAGCACTGATTCCAGAACATTCTTTTGCAAGGCGAACGTTTCTATTTCCTTCTCCGACACTTTGGGAGAGTCCAGCACGGCCAGCGCCACCAGCTTCGTTGAATCACGTATCAGAATCGAGCGGTCTTCCTTGTTCCCTCGCATGGCCAGCGCGATTCGCCCTTTAATGTCCAGCTTGGAAATTTTCTGCAGCGCGCTGTCGCGCCTTTCCATCCCGGCCGGCACCGCAGGTTTTCTTGCCCGCACCGCGACCGCCGCCGCCGGCTTGCCTGCTGGCCCCACTGCCGCTTTCTCCCCCGCCTTCGCTGCGTCGCCAACCTCCTCCGCACTCGCCGCATCCACCGCAACGCTCTCCCCGTCAGCCGCCGCTACATTCGCGTCCGTCAGTTCCCCGGTCAACTCTTCGCGCGTGGCGCCCTGCAGTTGAAACGGTTTGTCTCTTTCAGCGGCCAGCTCCGCTGCGTTTTCTTCCAGAAATTTGGCGATTGCGCCTTCCACAACCTCGTCCGCAGCCTCTGCCTCCGGACTCGCCCCCTCAGAAGCCGCTTCCGTTGCATTCGCTTGCGTTGGACTCGTCCCCGTCTCGGCGATCTTGTGCCCCACCCCAGGCTGCTCATTCGGACGCAAATTCGGATTTGAATGCAATGCCAGCGACAGTCGCGGCGTGCTCATCACCCGCTGGCTCTTCAAGAGAATTTCAACCACATTGCGTGACCCTGTTTCGGCCAGCCCGGCCAGCCACGCGTCATGCACCGCAGGATTCTCCGCTAACGCCGGCAGTAACCCAGGCCGAAGGTTTTCCGGCGCGACGAAATATTGCAGTACCTCGGTCTGGGTGTGAGGGTCGCCAGCCGCCACCACGCTGGCCTTTTCATCCCAACCCGCGAGCGTCATCCGCGCCTGCTCCCCGAACACCTTGTTATGGACCGCCAGATAGACAAGGATCTCCAGCGTCTCAGCCGCCGGCACGGCCAGAGATCCGTGCGCAGCCGAGTGCATCACGTTGAACGGAACCTGCGAATTGCGGATCAAATCAAGCGTTCGGGGCATGGTTTATCTCCCGGATTTTGCGCCGGCCTTCTTTTTCGTGGACGAACTGTTCTTTCTTACCGCCGCCTCCAGCGCCGCCACAGCAATTTCCAGCTCGCGTGTCGTGCGATTCCGCCCGCGCCGCTGATATTCGTCGTTCAAGGCGCGATAGTACCAGAGCGTGCCATCCTTCTTTCCCGTGAACCGCTTCCAGATCGCTTCCCCATGCTCTCGGTAATCAGCCAGAATCGTGCGTACGTTGTGCAATTTGTCCGATGCCGAAACCAGTCGCGTCTCCGCATCGGCGCGCGTCACCTCGCGCAGATAATCTTTCTTCCGCTCCATCCATTCCCGCTTGGGCTCGCCGAATGAATCCGTACATCCCTCCACAATCTTCGCCACCCGCGCGCCAAACTGCTTGCGGATTTCGTGCAGCCTCGGCATGCCGCCGCAATCCTCCACCACATCGTGCAGCAGAGCGGCGATTGCCATATCTTCGTCGCCCCCGGCTTCCAGCACCAGCGCCGCCACTGCCATCAGATGCGAAAGAAAAGGCACCGCCGATTGCTTCCGCGTCTGCCCGGCATGTTGCTTAGCGGCATACCGGAAGGCGCGCTGCATCCGCGGCCCCAGATAAGGCGGGAGGAGCTTTGACGGTCCCGGCAGACTTTTCTTGCTAACTTTCATAAAACTTCAACCAACGTTTCTCCCCCGTGATCCCCCGTGTACCTCAGTGTCCTCTGAGGTACGGTTTGTTCGCCGCGCCAGCCATCACAATGTAACGCGCTGCCTACGCCTTCTTTTCCCCCCGCCGCATCCGCAAATAA
Source organism: uncultured Acidobacteriaceae bacterium (assembly GCA_963696275.1). Taxonomy (GTDB): domain Bacteria; phylum Acidobacteriota; class Terriglobia; order Terriglobales; family Acidobacteriaceae; genus Acidiflorens. The sequence continues at coordinate 373,789 of CAVOJQ010000008.1, forward strand.
CCCCTCATCAGTGGCATTAGATCGCCATCGATCACCCGATCCACGTCGCCGATCTCCAGCTTCGTTCGGTGATCCTTGATCATCCGATAAGGCTGCAGCACATACGACCGGATCTGCGAACCGAAATCGATATCCAGCTTCGAGTCTTCAATCTTCTTCGTGACCTCGCGCTTTTTCTCCAGTTCGAATTCGTAGATCTTCGACCGCAGCATACTCATCGCTTTATCTTTGTTCTTATGCTGCGAGCGTTCGTTCTGGCAGGCAGCCACAAGGCCAGTCGGAATATGCGTAATCCGCACCGCTGAATCGGTCGTATTGACGTGCTGTCCGCCCTTGCCGCTCGAGCGATAAGTGTCAATCCGAATGTCGTCGGGCTTGATATTGACCTCAATGCTGTCGTCAATCTCGGGAGAAACGTAGACGCTGGCAAACGATGTATGCCGCCGCTTCGCCTGATCAAACGGCGAAATTCGCACCAGCCGGTGCACTCCGATCTCGCTCGTCAAATATCCGAACGCATACTGCCCGATCACCGAAAATGTCGCCGACTTGATCCCCGCTTCCTCTCCCGGCTGGTAGTCGTACATCTCCGTCTTGAATCCCTGCCGCTCCGCCCAGCGTAGATACATGCGCAACAGCATCTCAGCCCAGTCCTGCGATTCCGTGCCCCCCGCTCCAGGATGAATGGTCACGATCGCATTCAGGGCGTCGGTCTCGCCCGAAAGCAGCGTCTCGGTTTCAACTCGATCCACCAGTTCCCGCAGAGCCTCCAAGTCGCGCTGCAAGTCGGCCGCAACGTTCTCGCCTTCGCCTGCCAGATCAAAATAGGTGGCAATATCGTCCGTCCGGCGCGCCAGGTCGCCTTCCAGCGACAACATGCTTTCCAGTCGCTTCCGCTCCCGCATCACCTGCTGAGATTTTGCCGGATTCGACCACAAATTCGGGTCCGACGCCTGCTTCTCTATTTCGGCAAACTGCTGGCGCAGTTTACTGGCGTCAAAGATACTCCCGCAGGTCGTGGACCTTGGTCTTTAAAGAAGTGTATTGCTGTTCCAGTTCGTCTAGCATTGCCGATCACTTGCCTTTTCTAGGGAACGAGCCGTTGGTCGCTGGTCGTTAGTCGTTGCCAAGGGCCCCCGAACGACGGACGACCATCGACTAACGCCCATCTTGAAACGCATACCGCGCCACTACCGCTCCCATCGAAATTATCGCACATAGAAATGCGAACCAATCGCCGTGCCGCGTGTAAAAGGTGGTTCCCGAAATCAGCGCGTAAGGAGCCATCAGCGTGGTCCGAACCTTCCGCGGAGTCCTGGCCACAATCCGCCCGAAAGGATCGACCGATGCCGTCATACCCGTATTCGTCCCCGCCAGCAGCCATCGTTCATTCTCAATCGCCCGCATCTCGGTCTGCTGCAAGTGCTGTTTCCAGGCGCCGCTGTCGCCATACCAGCCGTCATTCGAAATATTCACCAGAACCTGCGCCCCCTGCAACGGCCCCTGCCGCACTTCATCCGGAAAAACCGATTCGTAGCAGATAAATATCGCCAGCCGCTGGCCGCCCGCATCCAGCGGCGCATGCGACGTGCCGCGATGAAATTCGCCCACTTCCTTCGTAAGTCCGCCGGCAAATGCAAACAGTTGCGGAAATGGTAAATATTCTCCGAAGGGTACAAGGTGCACTTTGTCGTAACGTCCTACCCACTCGCCCTGCGGGTTGACCACCCCGGCGGAATTGAAAATTTGCGAACTCTCCCCGCCGTCGTGCATCGCCGAATTAACTCCAATCGAGCCAGCCACCACCCATGTTCCCGCTTGCCGCGCCAGCGCGCTCACCGCATCTCGAAACATCGGATCGTTGCTATAAAACGGCGATGGTGACTCCGGCCACACCATCAAATCGAAATGCTGATCTGTCTTTTCCCCCTCGGGATGCAGACTTACCGCAGTCAGCTCCCGCAACGTGTTCTGGAAAAATTCCTTCGTCCACATCGAGCCTTCGAGGATCGGAATATTCGGCTGCACCAGCAGCGCCATGCGATCGGTCGCCGCACGCGGAGGCGCGATCAACTGTCCCGCCTGCAGCAGCGCCGCCGCCCCGCACGCCGCTACCAGCAGCCGCGTCCGCTGCTTCTTCGCGGCCAGAAACGCTGCCGCGAAAACGCTGTTCACCAGCAGGATCTCAAACGACAGCCCGTAAACGCCGACCAGCGTGGCAATCCGCGTCAGCGCAAAATTTCCCGTCTGCGCATATCCCAGCAGCTCCCACGGGAACGCCGTAATCCGCGTCCGCGCCAACTCCACCGTTACCCACAGGAACGGAGCCGCGACCAGCGCCCGTCGTATGCCAGATGCGGATGCAGTCGGCCTCGCTTCCGCAGCCTTTGCGGCGCCAGACTTCGTTCCAGCAGGCTTCCCTCCGGCAACCACGGCCAGCAGCAGCCCGAACATCCCGTGGTAAAGCCCGACATACATGCAGAATAAAATCAATGCCAGCAGAGCCGCCGGTACCGGCAACCCGCCATAGCGATGCATGGTGTCGAAGATCCAATAGCACGTCCCTGCAAACCAGAGAATGCCGCACGCGTAGCCCAAAACAAATCCCTGCCATGCCGTCGCCGGCTGCCGGCGGGGCTGATCACCGGTCTCAAGTTGCAGCGCCGGACTCTGCCGGGCGCGGCAATGTAAAATCGCGACGAGCAACGGCGCTACCGCGATCCATGAGAAGCAGTAAAGATTCGGGAGCGGAAAGATTACAACCTGCAGGGCAGCCGAAACGAGCGTAAGCCCCCACGCGCTGCGATGGATTTTGAGCACCCATCAGAATAGCAAACGCAGTTGGCTTAGTTCCAAGCTACGAACAAGCGCCGCTAGTCGACGCTTCGTCCCTGCCTGCATTTCGCCGCTCAACAAATCTCGCACCGAAATCAGCATCAATCAGCTAACATAACGTGATCATGAGCCTGAGCGTACTCTTCGTTAAGATTCTGGAAGTCATGTTCGTGGCCGGATGGATTGGCTCTGCCATCGTGCTTGTACTGACGGGCGTCGAAGACGTCGGGACCCTATTGGACAGGAAGGACGAAAACAGCCACTAGGGCTCGCTCCGCATGTCATCGACTTCCAACGCACCCACCGGGAATAACCGGGTTCGCATCGTGGTTGCGACCTCGGTGATGCTTACCTTCATCTCCTACTGGCGCGCCGCCGCCGTCATTCTCAACGATCTTGGCTCTTCCGCCTTTTACGCTGGAGGCATCGCCGAACAGGCCATCGGCAAAAGTGCTCCCTGGTTCGTGCTCGGCGTCATGCTCTTCGCCTTCGCCGTCCGCGCCGTCTACGTCGAAAGCTGCTCGATGTTTGTCCGCGGCGGCGTTTATCGCGTCGTCAAAGAAGCCCTCGGAGGCACTCTCGCCAAACTCAGCGTCTCCGCCCTGATGTTCGATTACATCCTCACCGGCCCCGTCTCCGGCGTTTCCGCGGGACAATATATCGCCGGCCTCATCAATGACACCATTGCCATCGCCGATGCCCACGGCTGGATCCCCTCCGCCGTTCATCGCCTCTTCCACGGCACCCCTCAGGTCGGCGTCAACGGCACCGCCGTCGTCTTCGCCATCGCCGTAACCGTTTACTTCTGGTGGGAGAACATCAAGGGCATCGAAGAATCCAGCGAAAAAGCTCTCTGGGTCATGCAGATCACGACCGTCATGGTCGTGATGCTCATCGGTTGGTCTCTGTTCACTCTGTTCAAGGTCGGCGGCCACCTCCCTCCCTTCCCCACCCTCGCCAACATCCATTACAGCGACGAATCGCTCGGCTTCCTCAAGCACAGCAAACTGCCGCACATGTTCGGCGTCCTCGGACTCATCATCGGCTTCGGCCACTCCGTGCTTGCCATGTCCGGCGAAGAATCCCTCGCCCAGGTCTATCGCGAACTCGCTCATCCCAAACTGAAAAACCTTAAGCGCACCGCCATCGTCATTGGCGTTTACAGCTTCGTCTTCACCGGACTCGTCTCGCTGCTCGCCGTCATGCTCATCCCCGACGACGTCCGCGTCAAGGTCTACAGCGACAACCTCATCGCCGGACTCGCCATGTACATGGCCGGCCCGCAAGTCGTTCGTCTCGCCTTCCGTGCCTTCGTCGTCGTCGTTGGATTTCTCATCCTCTCCGGTGCCGTCAACACTGCCATCGTCGGCTCCAACGGCGTCCTTAACCGCGTCTCCGAAGACGGCGTCCTCGCCGACTGGTTCCGCCGTCCCCACAAGCGTTTCGGCACCACCTACCGCATCATCAACCTCATCGTCGGACTCCAGCTCTTTACCATCATCGTCAGTTGGGGCAACATCTACACCCTCGGCGAAGCTTACGCCTTTGGTGTCGTCTGGAGCTTCGTCTTCAAAACCATTTCCATGCTCGTTCTCCGCTACCGCTACAAAGGCGTGCGCAACTGGAAAGTGCCGCCCAACCTGCACCTCTTCGGAGTCGAGATCCCCATCGGCCTCGCCTCGGTCGGCATGGTTCTTCTCTCCACAGCCATCGTCAATCTCTTTACCAAGTCTGTAGCCACCGTCAGCGGCATCATCTTCTCCGTCGTCTTCTTCGCCATCTTTAGCTTTTCCGAAAAAGTCAACCGCCGCAAGCACGCCGACAAGGCCATGCAGATGAAGGAGCAGTTCTCCCTGCAACAGGCCGAAAGTGTGGAGCGCGAGACCGTCGGCATTCGCGCCGGCAACGTGCTCGTGCCGGTTCGCGACTACAACACTCTGAACCACCTCAAGTGGGTTCTCGAGCGCACCGATACCAAAGAACAGGACGTGGTCGTCATGAGCGCCCGCATCAGTCAATTCGGAACGGCCGCTTACGGCCTCTCCACCGAGCAGGTCTTCAGCGATTACGAGCAGACCCTCTTCACCCGCGCCGTCTCAGTAGCCGAAGGTTTCGGCAAGAAAATCTCGCTCCTCGTGGTGCCCGCCCGCGACCCCTGGTCAGCCATCGCCCAGACCGCCCATAATCTGGAATCGTCCGCCGTCGTCGCCGGCGTCTCCAGCAAAATGACCACCGCCGAACAGGCATTCAACCTCGGCAGCGCCTGGGAAGCCATTCCCGAGCCCAAACGCCAGTTCCTCTTGCAGATTGTGCAGCCGAACGCTGCCGTCGACACCTTCCGCATCGGCCCCCACTCGCCCACTATGAAGAATGAGGATGTGGTCATGCTTCACCGTTTGTGGCTGAAGATCACCCAGGAGCCGGGTCTCGAGAATGTCCATCACCACGACATCCTGACCGAGGCCCTCACGCGATTCGAAAAGGCCTACAGCGAACGCGGCCGCGAAGAAATAGTCAACGAATTGCGCCAGAACGCCAATAGCGGACCCTTGCCGATTCGCCGCATCGCCGATCAGGTCCCCACGGTCCAACCCGACGCGGCCCGCCCCGATCGTGAAGAAGCCCCGCGTGACGGAAATCCGCCAATCCCCTCCACCACGAATAATTGAAACGGACTCCGGAAGATCTGTCCGAAATCGCTTCGAACGCCTTTAGCGCTTACGCAAAGAATCCACCAGTCGAGAATCGAACTCACCTCACCTTGGGCGAATCCCGATCCGCCGCCTTCTGATCATCCGCATGGATCACTCCATCTTCCTCCGCATAGAACGAGCGATGCTCGCTGTCCAGATGTTTAGGAGTCAACGTCAGCACAAAACCATCATGGTCCGGACCCTCGTGGTTGGGACGAAAGCTGGCCATGTAATCCCCGCGATCCGTGGTGCTCGCCATGCGTTTCGTAAACGATCCCGTTCCCGCCAGCGCCGCCAGCGACTGCGCAAACTGGCCGTGGCGTTTCTTATAGGTATGCTGCGCCCGAAGCACCGTTCGCATGTAGCCCAAAGCCTCCGCCTCCGCCTCCGACCGCGCCGGATCGCCCGGGAATTGCGGTTTGTAAGCCCCAGGGGACGGAGCGGACGACTGCGCCTGTGCCAAGGCCGCGCCCAAGCCCCAGCCAGAGCCTATCACCGCCAGTGTCAGAATCGCCGCGCCTAGCCTCTCCACCCGCTTTCCATTCACCCTCAACCTCCTCTGTTGCCTGATCTTGAGGGGTTACCCCCGTAATTTGTCTCGTGCGGCAATCGTTTCAATTCCCGGCCGCTTCAGGCAAGCTTGGACAGGATGCAATCCTAACAGGGAAACCTTGATGAAAGCTGCAGTAGCGAGAAAACCCCTAATACGTGTCGCCGTGGTGGAGAGCGATCCACTTCGGTTTGTCGGCTTCCGGGCCCTCTTCGATACTGAACCCGATTTGGAGCTGGTCTCCGCCTCGCTTCCCGATCTCAGCCAACTGCAGGCCATCGACTTGGTGTTACTTGGAAACCGTGGCGGCCAGAATCTTTATGACATCATGGCCAGCATGAAGGCCATCCGCCCCGATCTGCGGATCATCGTCACCGGCTCCGGCATGGACGATGAAAGCGTTCTCAAGGCCATCGCAGCCGGCGCCAAAGGTTATGTGGATGAGGCCGCTTCACCCGCTGAGTTCATTCAGGCTTTACGCATCGTGCATCAGGGTTCGGTATGGGCTCCGCGTCGCGTACTCTCCACCTTCATCGAACGCGTCAGCGCATCCCCGGGCCGTATCTTCCCTGCTGGCCGCATTACCTTTACCGACCGCGAAAAAGAAGTGCTCGAAATGCTCGTGGCCGGACGTTCCAACAAAGAAATTGGCTCCGCCCTCGGCATCGAAGAACGCACCGTGAAAGCGCACGTAGCGAAACTGATGCGCAAAGTAGGCGTGCAGAATCGCATTGCGCTTTCCGTCCACGCCATCACCCATTCACTGGTCACTGCAAAGTAGTATCGTTGCTCGTGGATCCGCAGCTTCCAAGCGCCGCTCTCTTACCGGGACGGCGCTTTCTTATGCGCTACGTCGCCGTCTTCTTCATCACCCTCGTCATTCTCACCGCCGGAATCGCCTCCGACCACACCACGCACCTCGACGAGTTACTCTACATCAGCGCAGCTAAGGCCTTTCTCGCAGGCGTTCCCACCACCAATACCGAGCATCCGCCCTTCGCCAAATACCTCATCGCTCTCTCCATCGAACTTTTCGGCGAAACTCCCCTCGGATTCCGTTTCGCCTCAACCCTCGCCGGAGCCTTCATCGCGCTCTCCGGCTTCGGTCTCGCCCTGCGCCTGACGCGCAGTCTGCACAGCGCTTACGTGGCCTGGCTGCTTCTCCTGGCCAACGGCTTCCTGTTTGTCGAAAGTCGCTCCGCCAACCTCATCATCTTTCAAACTGCCTTCGAAGTAGCCGGCGTCTGGGCGTTCCTGATTGCCCTCGAAAGAAATACCCCTCGCTGGTTCGCCTGCAGCGGCATCCTCCTCGGCCTCTCCGTCGCTTCACGCTGGTGTGGCGTGGTTGCCCTTGTCGTGTGCGCCATCTACGCCCTGATTCACTTTCGCCGCCTGACCCAAAACCTGTTCCTGATGGCTGCCTCCGCCCTCGCTACCTACGTCATTACGTGGATCCCGCTACTGCTGCGCGAGCATCGCAACCTGGCCTACATCTTCGCCGCCAACCGATACATTCTCGTCCACCACGCCCAATACGCCCAGACCATGCTCGATCAGCGCGCAAGCGACCCTTGGTGGGCCTGGATGTTCCGCTTCGAGCAACCCGGCAGCCCCATGCAACTGATGGCGAATCCCGTCATCGCGAGCTTAGGCCTCATCGCACTAGCCGCCTTACTCTGGCAGCGAAGGCCATTGCTCCCCGCCCTCTACGCCGTCCACATGCTGCAATGGGCGCTGGCCAGCTCTCTTCCCGAGTATTACTACTATTATCTCGATGCCTTCACTTGGCTGACCATCGCCCTCGCAGTCGCAATGCAAAACATCTCCTACAAACGGATAAGCCTGGATGTCGTTGTCACCGCAAGCGCCTGCGGTTCAGCCCTGTGGCCCCTCTGGGCAGCGCTACGCTACTAACCATCCGCCCTCGCAAAACGCCGTTACCAAGGTACAGTGACCCTCGTAATCTTGTCCGCTTTTCCCACCTGCCCCATACTTGCTTCACCTACCACAGAACCTGGGAGACGGGGTTGAAAACGGAGATTAGGGTCGCCGCTTTCAGCCCCGCATTTTTTTCCTCCACACCCTGACTCAGACTCATCACTCCCCAGCTATCCCGCACTCCATGCCCTGCATCGAATAGAATCATAAGCAGACACTACAATCGAATCTTCTGACTCCCAGTGAGGTATGATGCGACGTTTTTTCGTTCCCCTGCTGCTCGTTTGTTTATTGACTCCATTCCTTTCCGCCAATGCCCATGCCGAGGATACTGCCCAAGCCGACACCAAGGCTTCCGGCCGGATCGATGCCGCCGGCACCGTACTTAACGAAATCCAGGGTGCCCCTGACCAGCGTATTCCCCAGGAAGTACTGGCTTCCGCTGAATGTGTTGCTGTCGTCCCGTCCCTCCTCAACGGAGGCTTCGTCTTCGGCGGCCGCTATGGCAAGGGTGTCGCCAGTTGCCGCACTCCCAAAGGCTGGAGCGCTCCCGCCTTCTTCACCATCGGCGGCGGCAGCTTCGGCTTGCAGATCGGCGGCCAGGCCACCGACCTCGTCATGTTGATCATGAACAAGGGCGGCATGGATAACCTGCTCTCCAGCCAGTTCAAACTCGGCGCCGATGCCAGCGCCGCCGCCGGCCCCGTCGGCCGCCACGCCGCCGCCGATACCGACTGGAAGATGCGAGCCCAGGTCCTGGCTTATTCCCGTTCGCGCGGGCTCTTCGCCGGATTGGAACTCTCCGGCGCCGTCATCAAGCAGGACAAAAACAGCACCCGCGAATTCTACGGCCGCATGGTGCCTTTCAAGACATCTCTCACCGGCGACATCGAGGCTCCAAAAGACGCCTACCCATTCCTGAGCACCCTGGCCAAGTGGGCCCAGGAAGCCGCAAAGTAGCGCTACTTCCGATGTTTCTTGGATGGACACGAAGCCCTGGTTCGAAATTTGATCCGAGTAGCTTTCGCGTAGGGCTCGCCTTCAGCCGTGCCGCTCGGAGCCAATATACGCGCGGGCTTTACCCCCTGAGGGCCGCCCGCCTTGTGTGACGACGCTCAACCACCTACACTCCCGCACAGTGCGACAACGTCTTGAGTACGCGCTCGTCTGGCCCTGGATCAAGATCCTTGGCTTGCTCCCCCGACCCTTGGCTCGCGCTGTCGGCATCGCTTTCGGACTTGCTGTCTACTCGTTCTACGGCCGTCTCCGCCGCGTCGGCCTGCGCAACCTCACCCTGGCCTTCCCCGAAATGTCGCCAGGCGCGCGCCGCCACCTGCTTCGCGGCGAGTTCATCTCTCTCGGACGCCAGCTAGCCGAAGTCTGTCTCTTCCCTCGTTACACCCGCGAAAACGTCTCGCAGATCGTCATCTATGACGGATTCGAAAACTTCGAGCGCGCCTACGCTCGCGGCAAGGGTGTTCTCTTTCTCACTGGACACCTCGGCGCCTGGGAAATTTCCGCCTTCGCCCACTCCCTTCAAGGTCATCCTCTCTCCATCGTCATGCGCTCCCTCGATAATCCCTACATCGATGCCTTAATTCAGAGCTACCGCACCATGCACGGCAATCGCACCGTAGACAAAGACGATTTCGTCCGCGGCCTCCTCTCCGCCATGCGCCATGGCGAAACCGTTGGCATCCTCATGGACACCAACATGACTCCGCCGCAAGGCGTGTTCGTGGATTTCTTCGGCATCCCCGCCTGCACCGCCAGTGGCCTTGCCCGCATCGCCCTCCGCACCGATGCAGCCGTCGTCCCCGGCTTCACCGTCTGGGATGCCAAACTCCGCAAATACATTCTTCGCTTCGATCCCGCCGTGGAGTTAATCCGCACCGGCGACAATGCCAACGCCAACGAGGCCGACATCGTCGCCAACACCGCAAAATTCACCCAGGTCATCGAAGACTTCATCCGCCGCTATCCCGACCAGTGGCTCTGGGTCCACCGCCGCTGGAAAACCCGCCCCCCCGGCCAGCCTCCACTCTATTGACCTGCCCTTGATCCAAGGTCTAAGCGTATAAACGGTTTTGGGATGGGCACCGGCTTCAGCCGTTCCTTTAAGACCCGTAGAGTGGGGCTTTATAGCCCATGAGGACCCAATCCGCCGCATAGGAAACGATTGCCGTTTCTCCGACGTTGTACACACCCACCCCGGAAAGCGACAATAGACAACCATGAAGCAATCCCTGCGCGAACTCGCCGAAAAACTCGGCTGCCGTCTCCTCGGAGACGCCACCATCACCGTCACCGCCGTCTCCAGCCTGCAATCCGCCAGGAGCGATAGCCTGGTCTTCGTCGAGGACGCCGCACACCTGCCCACTGCCCTCAACTCTCCCGCCGCCGCCATCATCGTCGGAATCTTCGCCGACAATCCCGCCTCCAAGCCCATCCTCATTTCCCCACAACCGCGCCTAACCTTCGCCAGAGCCGCACGCTTGCTGCACGACCCAGACACCAATCGCGGCATTGATCCCGCCGCCATCATCCCCAAGTCCGCCCAGATCGGCAAGAATGTAGCCATCGCCCCACGCGCAATTCTAGGCGAACACGTCAAAGTCGGAAATGAAACCACCATCGGCTCCGGCGCGGCAATCGGCGACCATGTGACAATAGGAAGCCATTGCCGCATCGACCCGAACGTCACCCTCTATCCCGGCACAACTCTGGGCGATCGAGTAATTATCCAGGCAGGCGCCGTCCTCGGCAGCGACGGTTTCGGCTACGTCCGTGACGCTCAGACTGGACGCTACGAGCAATCCCCCCAAATCGGACGCCTGGTCATCGAAGACGACGTAGACATCGGCGCCAACACCACCATCGACCGCGGAGCCCTCGACGAAACCAGAATCCGCCAGGGCGCAAAGATCGACAACCTCGTCCACATCGGCCACAACTGTCAGATCGGACAAAACGTAATCATCGCCGCCCAGACCGGCCTCTCCGGCAGCGTCACCCTCGAAGACAACGTAATCTTGGGCGGACAGGTAGGCATCGGGGATCACGCCCGCGTCGGAGCCGGAGCCATGATCGGAGGCCAGGGCGGCATCCTCCCCAAGAAAGTCTTACGGGGGAATGGCGTAGTCTTCTGGGGAACTCCAGCCCGCCCGGTAAAAGAATATCTAAAAGAGTTGGCATTCCTATCACGGTCAGCCAGGAAAGACGCGAATCGCATCTAAAACCAGAACTGAGAACTGATGCCTGTTATCGTTATCGGCGGACATACCCGCAGCGTCGGCAAAACCAGCGTCGTCGCCGGCCTAATCGCCGCCCTGCCCGCCTTCCACTGGACCGCGCTCAAAATCACGCAATACGGACACGGCGTCTGCTCCGCTAACGGCGAGCCCTGCGATTGCGTCACCGCCGACCACTCCCTCGCCGTGTCCGAAGAAAAAGACCGCTCCGGTGAATCCGACACTTCACGCTTCCTCGTCGCCGGAGCCGATCACTCCTGGTGGGTCCGCACCCAGCAAGGCCATCTCGCCGAAGCCATGCCGCGCGTCCGCAAAATTATCGCCACCACGCAAAATACCATCATCGAATCCAACAGCATCCTGCGCTTCCTCAAACCCGATCTCTATTTGACCGTCCTCGACCCGCAAACCGCCGACTTCAAAGCCTCCGCGCAAACTTTTCTCGACCGAGCCGACGCTGTACTCTTGCACGCTGTCGAAAACTCTGTCACAAACTCCAATGACCCAGTCTGGAAGAGCGTTTCGTTGAAACCCGTCATCAATCGCCCAACCTTCGCGATCCATCCCCCAAACTACGTAACCGCAGAAGTCGTAGAGTTCGTCCGCACTCGCATTACTCCTGAACGCTGACGAAGTAGATATAAACTATTGTCTGATGTCTCCAATAAGTGATAGATCGAGACTTTGGCTGGCAGTCCTTCTCGCCCCTTTCGTCGCGCTAGCATTCGCCATTGAAAAGCTCTTCGACCTGTCTTTAATTGGCCAATACCTGGCCCGCGGAGACGACAGGAAATTGGAAAGCGAAGTCCGCGAAAACTTTTCTTTTCTCTTCACAGAAAAGAACGCACGGTTTGTCCGAGAAGACCGCAAACCCAAGCGGGTGTTCGATCTCGCGGTCGCCACAGTTGCCGCCGAGGATCTATTTTTTACTTTGTTCGGATGCGTGGCGACTTTGCGGCATCTGTGACCTCGCGTCACCAGCCGCATGGTTGGCGGGAACTCAACGATGTACTTGAAGAAGCGGATGTAGAAGAGTGCCTTTCCGTATCAGAGATAGTTGATTCTCGCCGCTCTCGTTTCTTTACCAATCCGGAAGATGCAAGCCGCGTGCTGAGGGACAGATGGGACCAGCTCACACGGCATTACAAACTGCAGTCCGGCGACCAAGTATCCAGAGGAGTTAAAGCCGAACCCTCCTCTGCGCCCTCGGCGTCTCGGCGGTGAACCCCTCTACGTGTACATCCCAATCACCCGTTCAATCGCGCGCCGGCACACCGCGCAAAATTTGTTGTACCTCGTGAACATAATGCAATCCAACTCCGGACGGTAGTACCCCTTCGCCTCATAATTCGCGCCTTCAAACGCTCCTACCTTGCCCGCGTACTTCTCCGCGCCGAACATGGCATCTTCTTTCTCGCGCTCTTTGCGGAAAAGCTCATTCATCTCCGACTCCGCCTTCCCCGCCGCCCGCAGCTCTTTCCGCTGCCGCTGGATGTCCCTCTCGAAATTATCAAACTGCTCTTTATTCCACGGCGTCGGCACTGGCGTCCCCGTCTCGACCATGTCCTTCCACTTCAAATTTGCCGGATCGAGCAACGCGGTCACATTCGGCTCCCAAGGTTCGGTCTTTTTCTCCACCGGCAGATACGCCACATCCGACGTGTAGTACTCGTCCGCCAGGCCGGCAAAGTGGTGCCCAAACTCGTGCACCCCCACATAGCCCGCCCACACGTTGTCGATCGCGACCGTCGCATACTGATTGAAAATTCCGCCACCACCATAGGTCTCCCCATTCACCAGAATTTCGACGAACTCGTAAGGCGCGAACGACGCCACATCCCGTAGCCTCCGGTTCTCCGTGGTCAGCACATAGCGCTCGCTGCCAAACGCATCATAGCCAGCCCCCAGCGGAGACCGCTTATAAATTCCACTGGAAGGCCGCGACACTCCCGACTCCTCAGCCACCGGACACAGCCCCCACACGTTGAAATCCTTCCGATGCTCACGAAACGGTGATGTCGCAAACAGCGCTTCCATGAAGCGCCGCCCGTCCTGCTCAAATTTCCCGCGTTCAGCCCTCGTGTAACCGTCTCCCAACACCACCAGGTCCACCTTCGTCGCGGGATCGCCCATCTTCTGCAAAGCAATCACCGCCCCCGGCGACGGCGGACGCGACCGGTCGATGAACTTATCCTTCGGATCCACCACCGTCTTCCAGACTTCATTCCATACCGCGTTGAATCCGCCTTCACCGCGCTCTTTCAGCGACACCACCACCGGCGCCTCCGGATTCGGGAAGCGCAACGACTCCGAAAACGTGCGGTTCGCATGAAGCGCCTCTTCCGTAGTCTTCCACTCCCCAAACACGGAACCGAATCCGCGCGAGTACAGCAACTTCCCGCTGGCTCGGTCACGCACTTCAAAGAGATAATTTCCCAACTGACTTTCGTCGATCGTCTTACCGGGATTCCCCGGCCACTCCAGCGGTTCAAGCACAATTCGGTCCATGCTGAACCATTCTTCGTGTGAGTTTCCTGTGTGGTAGTAATCGACGCGCAGAGTGCGCGGCGCAGCCTGACTTGCGGCAAAAACTGCGGCGCCATTGAGAAGACTGACTAGAACCAACGCAGCAAAGCCGGGCGCTCGTTTCATGACCGGAATTGTAGCTTACGATCCCGGTTTGATCTCTACCGCCTTATCGTTTTCAAAGTTGATCACCATCGGCTTCCCGCCATTCGCGTAATGCAATGTTCTAAAACCGTAGTCTCCCGAACCCTCCGGAACCCCCAGTCCAATCGCGAAACTGGTCTGCAATTCGCTCATCCCCGGTTGCACCTCATGAGCTTCAATCTTCCGCCACACCTCCGCTGGCCAGTGCTTGTAAAGTTCGTGCGGATCTTCTAGAAAGAAAATCTCGTCAGTGTAAATCTTGAATTCATCGCCCTTTACCGCTCCAATCGGAACCGCATACGATTTGCCATCCTGCAAGAAACGCGCCATCACCTGCTTCGTTCCCGGTGCCTTCGGAGAAACATCGGTCACCACGTTTTGAATCGCCAGCTTCTGCAAAGGCGGCAGCAACCCAGCTTCATGCCCGAAATCCGTCTTGTGCCGCTCTCGATCGTACGGAAAATACGTCAGTTGATAACCAACCTTCACCCACACCGGTTGCTCCGTCAACGCCTGAGCTGACTTCAGATCATAAGCATGCAGCTTCTTCGGCGTGACGTAGTTATCCGCGTTCATCGCCATTTCCTGCTTGGGCCTGACCTCCTCCTTCATCGCTTCGTGCCGCTCGTAGACAACGTAAGCCGCCCGCCCGCCCGCAATCAGAATCGCGGCCACCATAAAGATCTGCAGCTTTTTCTGAACCTCCGGGTCCAAGGCCATAATCTAAGAAAGTCGACCCTTCAAGTGCTCCCAATATGCCCAGCGGATATCGGATAGAATTATCCAGCGGCCCACAAAGGAAAATCCATGCCCATTGCCCAGGTTGATGTTCTGAACGCACTGAAGCAGTGCTACGACCCCGAGATTCCCGTGAACATCGTCGATCTCGGCCTGATTTACGACATCCGCTTCGACAACCTGCCCGAAGGCCAGCAGGACGTCACCGTCGATATGACCCTCACCGCCCAGGGCTGCCCCGAACACGTCAACATCAGCGCCCAGGTTAAATCTCGCGTCGAACAACTCCCCGGCGTCCGCAACGCCAACGTCAACGTCATCTGGGAACCCGCCTGGACCCCCGAACGCCTGAGCCCCGAAGCCCGCAAGCAACTGGGCATCGACTAGGACATCGTTCGCAGCGGATTTAGTACTCTCCCAGCCCCTCAAACGCCAGCGCCGCTCGCCCTTCCGCCAACTGCTCAATTCTGGCGCCAATCTTAATCGCCAGATCCAAATACCGCGTCGCCTGCCGCACATACGACGGCAACTCTCCCCGGATCCGCGCAAAGTGCTCCGGATACTCCGACGCCAGCACCGCCAGCCCCACGCTCCCCGCCAGCACCGCCGCCGGACGCCTTCCCTTCAACAGCAATATCGCCGCCCCGCCCGCCGCTCCCGCTATCACCGCTCGTTTCCAGTTCTGCATGTTTTCTCCTCTCGCCGCTCGCAGTCACCTTTGCCGTTTTTCCTAGCAGGATTCTAAACTAACGCTTCCATGCTTTATACTGCCGCCGACTCCTCAACCCGATCCCGACTATGATGCCATTGAGAGCCCTTCCGTTTTCGACAGCATTGATCGTAATTCTGTCCGCCGCCGTCTTAGCATTTTTCTCCGCCACCACCCCAGCTTTCGCCCAAGCCAAGCCCCGGGCACGCGATCTCGGTGTTCCCTTCGACGGCGCGCCCGGTCCCAATAACGCCATCACCGACGTGGCGGGCGTCGAAGTCGGGCACACCACGCTCATCTCCGGCAGCGGCAAGCTCAAAGTTGGCGAAGGTCCCGTCCGCACCGGCGTTACCGCCGTTCTTCCCCGCGGCAAAGACTCCACCGATCCCGTCTTTGGCGCCTGGTTTTCGCTCAATGGCAATGGCGAAATGACCGGCACTACCTGGCTCGAGGAGTCCGGCTTCCTCGATGGCCCGGTCATGATCACCAACACTCACAGCGTCGGCGTCGTCCGCGACGCGGTCATCGCCTGGCGCATAAAAAAGGCCCCACCCGATCCCGACGGCTACTTCTGGTCCCTGCCCGTCGTCGCCGAAACCGCCGACGATGACTTGAACGACATGAATGGTTTCCATGTCAAGCCCGAGCACGCTTTCCACGCCCTCGACACTGCCCACGGTGGCCCCGTGGAAGAAGGCAACGTCGGTGGTGGCACCGGCATGATCTGCAATGAGTTCAAGGGCGGGATCGGCACCTCTTCCCGCGTGCTCCCCCCGCGGCTCGGCGGCTACACCATCGGAGTGCTGGTGCAGTGCAATTACGGAAGGCGCAGTCAATTGCGCATCGCTGGTGTTCCCGTTGGCCGGGAAATCACCGATCATATCGTTCGCGACGAGGACATTGGATCGATCATCATCGTCATCGCCACCGATGCTCCCCTCATCTCCACTCAACTCAAGCGCGTCGCTCGCCGGGCAGCTCTCGGCCTCGGACGCGACGGCAGTTTCTCGGGCGACGGCTCCGGCGACATCTTCATCGCCTTCTCCACCGCAAACCCCGGAGCATCTGGCCCCACCGGTGTGCACGATCTGAAAATGCTTGCCAATGAGCAACTCAACCCGATCTTTCTGGCCACCGTCCAGGCCACCGAAGAAGCCATCGTCAACGCCATGGTTGCCGCCCAAACCATGACCGGTGCCAACGATCTCACCGTAATCGCCCTCCCCCACGACCGCCTGCAAGAGGTCCTGAAAAAATACAACCGCTTGGCAAAATAACTCGTGAAGACAACCGTGTAGTCACGGGCGTCCCGCCCGTCCATTGGTCGTGGAGTGACGGGCGTCCCGCCCGTCCCGGCCGACCGAAGCTCGGCCCCCAGCCCCAGCATTCGTCTGCGCCGCCGCTACCCAGCGTTACTTTCGCTGCCCGACCATCGCGTCTCTGCACCGGCTCTCCGGGAAGGTACAATTCATCCAGTGAAAGCCTATCGTATTGAACGCGTCAAAGGCGGCATGAAGTTCAGCTGCACGCATTGTTCCCACACTGTCAGCACCGCTGATTTCGACGCCAAAGCCGGCAATGTTCGCACTCAGGCGGCAACCGCCATCAACGATCACGCCGCCAAAGCGCACCATGAACCGCTGGTCGTTTCTACCTCCGAAAGCCCGCGCATATGGCGCTAGTTTCCACCCAACCCCGCTCTGCGCCAAAAACTCCTCCTCGCTCGTCCCGCCCCCACGCGGCCCAGTAAAACCCGGCCACCACCTTTTTCGATACCATGGTGTCTCCAGGTACTCCATGCCATGATCGAGCGCTTCGACTTTTCCGATCTCCGCGAGCTTTTCGCCAAGGCGAATGAGGAAAAATCCGGCGACCACCTCGCCGGCATCGCCGCCCGATCAGAGCGGGAGCGCGTCGCCGCCAAGCGCAAACTGGCCGATCTGACGCTCGACGAAATTGTCCGGCGTCCCCTCATCGATCCTGCCGACGACGATGTCACCCGCCTTATTCTCGATACCTTCGACAGTGATCGTTTCCGCCCTATCGCCAGCATGACGGTTGGCGAATTTCGCGAATTTCTTCTCGATGATGGAACCACCGCCGTCGAACTCCAGTCGCTCCAGAACGCCATCATCCCGGAAATTGCCGCTGCCGTTACCAAACTGATGAGCAACAAGGATCTCGTACTGGCCTCTGCCAAGGTCCGCAACGTCACTCGCTGCCGCAACACCATGGGCGAGCGCGGAGTGCTCGGCATTCGCCTCCAACCGAATCATCCCGCCGACGACATCGGAGGAATTCTGCTCGCCGCCTTTGAAGGCCTCCTCTACGGCTGCGGAGACGCCGTCATCGGAGTCAATCCTGCCACTGACTCCGTCGCGACCGTCAGCTCGATTCTAACCGCGCTCAGTCGCCTGGTTGACGCCTACGAAATCCCCACCCAGACCTGCTGCCTCGCACATATCACGACCCAACTCGCAGCCCTCGAAATGGGCGCTCCCGTCGATCTTCTTTTCCAGTCCGTCGCCGGCACCGAGACCGCCAACCGCAGCTTCGGAATCACATTAAACATGCTGCGCGAAGGCCGCGAACGTGTGCTGGAACATCATCGCAACCGCAACACCCGCTGGGTCGGCGACCACGTGATGTACTTCGAAACCGGCCAGGGCAGCGCTCTTTCAGCCGATGCTCACCACGGAGTCGATCAGCTCACCCTCGAAGCCCGCGCCTACGGCGTCGCCCGCGCCTTTCATCCTTTTCTCGTCAACAGCGTAGTCGGCTTCATCGGACCTGAATATCTATACGATGAGCGCCAGATCATACGCGCTGGACTCGAAGACCATTTCATGGGCAAGTTACTCGGGCTTCCGATGGGTTGCGATGTCTGTTATACCAATCACGCCGCCGCCGATCAGAATTCAGCCGATAACTTGCTCTTACTCCTGACTGCCGCTGGCTGTAACTACTTCATGGGCGTACCCTGTTCCGACGATGTCATGCTCAATTATCAATCCACCAGCTATCACGACGCCTTGGCCGCCCGGCGTCTCTTCCAATTGCGTCCCGCCCCCGAGTTCCTCGCATGGCTGCAGAACATGGGCATCTATCGCGGAGCGGAACCAGCATCGTTAGACTCGCCCGCGCGGCGGCAACTTATGCGCGGTTTGGAGGCGTCCCTGGAGAGGACGGTATGAATGGCCGTGGAAGAAAATAAGCTAGCCCAGTCCTACAACTTGCCGGAGTTCGATCTTCCCGAGGTCCTGAAGAAAGTGCGCGCCCAAACTCCAGCGCGCCTGCTGGCAGGTCGAAGCGGAGCCGCCTATCGCACCAATACACAACTGGACTTGCGCCAGGCGCATGCCGCCGCCCGTGATGCCGTTCGCGCCGAATTAGATCTCTCCACTCATCTGGGTAACGATATCCTGCAACATTGGACTCTCTTTGAAGTCTCGACCCGCGCATCAACCAAAGACGAATATCTTTTGCGTCCCGATCTCGGCCGTAAGTTGAACGAAGTATCGCAAGCACAGGTAAAACAACGTTGCACTCCGGCTCGTGACTTTCAAATCCTCATCGGCGACGGTCTCTCCGTAACCGCGGTCGCCAAACAAGTCCCTCAACTCTTGCCGCTACTTCACGAAGGAGCCACAACTCGAGGCTGGAGCACCGGCGAGATCTTCGTGATCCGCCACTGCCGTGTCGGCATTCTGAATGAAATTGGAGAGTTACTGAAACCAACAATTGCAGTCCTTCTTATCGGAGAACGTCCCGGCCTGGCCACCGCCGAAAGCCTCTCCGCGTACATGGCTTACCAGCCGAAAGCATCCGATACCGATGCTGATCGCAACCTGATCTCGAATATCCATGCCCGTGGCGTAAGCCCAGAGCAAGCCGCCGCCCGAGTTCTGAATCTGGCAGCCGCGATGATGAAAGCTCAGAGGAGCGGTTGTCAACTTAGAGAGGCGTTGCCACCCGTCATTCCCTCCCCCACCCTACCGAAGTTGTCAACCTGAGCGGAGCATGCCCTTCACGACCTGGCATGCGGGCTCGAAGGACCCTTGCACTTCCTCTCGTTCACCAACGGCGAGTCTGGGAACTCTTCCCCGGCAGCGAACGCTCGGCGAGCGCACCAAGCGTGTTCACAAACGGGCCCGATCAACGCTCAACTACCCTTCACCGCCCGATCCGTAATCTCCAGCCCCTTATCAATAATCGCAAACGCCTCCCGCATTTGCTCCTCATTGATGCACAGTGGCGGATTCGTGAAGAATGTATTCCAGCGAACAAAAGTATAGAGGCCATTCTCTCGGAAGAATTTACCCAGCGCCACCATCTCCTCCGAAGTCCCATTGAAAGGAGCCATCGGCTGCCGCGTCTTGCGGTCCCGAATCAGCTCAACAATCCCAAACAGTCCGATCGACCGCACCGCGCCCACCGACTTATGTTTAGCTTCTAGCTCCTCGCCCAGCGTCTTCATAATCGCACCCATCTTGCGTGCGTTCTCGATCAGGTTATCCTCTTCATACACGCCAATCGTCGCCAGCGCCGCTGCGCACCCCATCGGATGGCTGTTGTAAGTGAGTCCGCCATAGAACACCTTGTCATCGAAGTGCCGTGCGATAGGTTGCCGCATTCCGACCGCACCCAGTGGCAGATAACTCGATGTAAGCCCTTTTGCCATGCATAATAAATCGGGCACAACCTCCCAATGATCAACCGCAAACCACTCGCCCGTGCGCCCAAAGCCTGACATTACCTCATCCGCGATCATAAGGATTCCGTACTTGTCGCACAGCTTTCTCACCCCTTCCAGATATCCGTCGGGCGGTACGAGAATGCCGTTTGTCCCCGTCACCGGCTCCAGAATGAACGCCGCAATCGTATGCGGACCTTCCAGTTGCATGGTCTCTTCAATCATCGCCAGCGAACTTTCAGCCGTCTCCCACCCGCGCTCCACGCCGTGGTAAGGGTCGAGCACATGCACCACCCCCGGAATCCCCGGCTCCACCGCCCATCTGCGGGGGTCGCCCGTCAGGCTGATAGCGCCGGCCGTCGCCCCGTGATACGAGCGATAACGCGCGATGATCTTATGGCGCCCGGTAAAAAAGCGCGCCAGCTTGATTGCATTCTCGTTCGCTTCCGCACCGCCGTTCGTAAAAAAGAACGTGTCAATGTCCCCCGGAGCAATCTCCGCCAGCTTCGCCCCCAGCCGCGCCCGTGGCTCCGTCGCCATAAATGGATTCGCATACGCCAGGACCGCGGCCTGCTCACTGATCGCCCGGATCACCCGCTCGTCGCCATGCCCGATGTTCACCGACATCAATTGGCTGTTGAAGTCGATGAAGCGCTTCCCTTCCGGCGTCCAGAAATAAATTCCCTTGGCGCGTGCCACCGGGATAGGATCGACCTTCGATTGTGCCGACCACTCGTACAACGTATGTTTCTTCGTCAGATCGACCATCTCTCGGCCAGTCATGCCAGTAACTGCAGTTGATGTAGTCATAAGATTCCCGGACTTTCTTCACGACTCGCGCAGATGTCGTGTCCCAACTACTTCTTACCCGCTCCAATCGGTGCCGCCGCTACGTTAGCTGCGCCGTCAATACACCTTTCTTCCCCGCAACAAAAGCCAGCGCCGATTCCAGCACATCCATCGCTTCTTCCATCTCCGCATCGGAAATAACCAGCGGCATAAGCAGTCGTATCACGTTACTGTAAGACCCCGCCGTGATCGTGATGAGTCCGTGCTCATAACAGTATTGTGACACTTGGCTGGTTTCCACGTCGGCCGGCTGCCTGGTTGTCTTCGACCGCACCAGTTCCAGCGCTTGCATCGCACCCAGGCCGCGGACTTCCCCGACCAATTCCCACCGCTCTTGCCACCGAGCCGCGCGTTTGCGGAAACGCTCGCCCAGCACATTCGCCCGCGCACAAAGATTCTCTCTTTCGATCATGTCGAGCACCGCTAGCGCCGCTTCGCAAGCCAGGGGATTGCCCGCGAACGTCCCTCCCAGTTGGCCCACGCCCGGCGCATCCATGATATCGGCGCGCCCCGTGACCGCAGCCATCGGCAACCCGCCCGTCAAGGACTTCGCCATCGTCACGAGGTCCGGATCGAGCCCCAGCCGCTCGCAGGCAAACATCGCGCCCGTGCGTGCAAACCCGGTCTGCACTTCATCTGCGATCAGCAGAATGCCGTGCTTGCGGCAGATGGCGCCAAGCGTGGGATAAAACTCCGGCGGCGGCGTAACAAATCCACCCTCGCCCAGAATCGGCTCCACAATGACCGCCGCCACCGATTCAGCCGCCACCACTCGTTTGAACGTGTCTTCAATATGCCGCGCGCAGTAAACGTCGCACGACGGATACTTCATCGAATACGAACAACGAAAGCAATACGCATACGGGATGCGATACACCTCGCTCGGAAACGGCTCAAACCCCGCTTTGTAAGGATGCGTCTTACTGGTCGCCGCCATCGCCATATAAGTGCGTCCGTGAAACGCGTCTTCAAAACAGAGGATCGCTGACCGCCTCGTGTAACTGCGGGCAATCTTGATCGCATTCTCGACCGCTTCAGCTCCCGTGTTTACCAGGATGGTCTTCTTCGGCCCGCTCCCCGGTGCCAGCGCGTTGAGTTTCTCGCAGACCGCAATATAGCTTTCGTAAGGCAGCACGTTGAAGCTTGTATGCAGGAAGCGATCCAACTGGCGGCGAATGGCGTCCACCACCGCCGGAGCGCGATGTCCGGTGTTCAGGCACCCAATGCCCCCGGCGAAATCAATCAGCCGGTTGCCGTCAACGTCCTCAACCAGCCCTCCTTCCGCCTTAGCCACGAAGACCGGCGTGGCATGAAACGCCCCCTGCGCCACCGCGATCTTGCGTCGCGCCATCAGCGCCTGCGAGCACGGACCAGGAATAGCCGTTCGTAATTGAATCATGCCCATAAATCAACTCTCAGATGTTCTGAACTCTTCCGCCGCTCAAACGTTTCACCGCGCACACCGCCCGTTGCCAAGCGACGGGGCTTGCCCCATCTCCGACCGCACCGCCCCTATGCCGGCTCACCACCACACCCTCAGTACCACCCGATAGGACTCTCATTAAGATTGATATACACCTGCTTAGTCTCCAGATACTCCTCAATCCCCCACGGACCCAACTCGCGCCCGAATCCTGACTGTTTATACCCTCCCCATGGCGCCTCAACATAAGTCGGCTGCATATGGTTGACCCACACAATGCCTGCCCGCAGCGATTTCACGGTCCGCATCGCTCTGAAAATATCCCGCGTCCACACCGCAGCCGCCAGCCCGTAAGGCGTGTCGTTCGCAATCTTCAGCGCATCTTTTTCATCCTCGAACGGAATCACCGCCGCCACCGGACCAAAGATTTCTTCCCGCGAAATACGCGCATTGTTATCCACGTCATAGAAGATCGTCGGCTGCACATAGTAACCCTTAGCGAACTTGTCCGCGCGCCCGCCGCCCGCCGCTACCTTAGCTTCCTTCTTCCCCACCTCCAGATACGAGCACACCCGATCATATTGCTCCTTCGATACCAGGGCACCCATTTTCGTCTCGCGCTCCATCGGAGGGCCAATCTTGATCTTCTTCGCCTTCTCCGCCATCGCCTCGACAAACTTGCCGTAAATCGATTTCTGCACCAGGATCCGGCTGCCCGCCGAACAGACTTCTCCCTGATTGATGAACACCCCGAACAGCGCTCCATCGATCGCGGCCTCAAAATCGGCATCGGCGAAAAAAATGTTAGGAGATTTGCCGCCCAACTCGAGCGTCACTCGCTTCACCGTGTCGGCAGCCTCTTTCACGATGATCTTGCCCACCGCGGCGGATCCCGTGAACGCAATCTTGTTGACGTCGGGATGTTTCACCAGAGGCGATCCGCAGCTCTCCCCGAATCCGGTAATCACGTTCACCACGCCCTTCGGCAGTCCCACCTCATCAAACCATTTCGCCAGTTCCAGCGCGGTCAGTGGTGTTTGCTCCGCCGGTTTCAGCACGCAGGTGCACCCCGCAGCCAGCGCCGGAGCCAGTTTCCACGCCGCCATCATCAACGGGTAATTCCACGGAATGATCTGCCCCGCGACCCCCATCGGCTCCTTCAGCGACAGGCTCATCGCATTGTCGGGCACAGGGTTCACATAACCGACCACCTTCGTAGCCAGGCCGCCGTAATATTCAAAACAAGTAGCCACGTCATTGATATCGAATTCCGCCTCCACGATCGGCTTGCCCGAGTTACGGCATTCCAGTTCCGCCAGCATGGTCAGATTCTGCCGCACTTTTTCGGCCAGACGAAATAGCACCCGCCCGCGCTCCTGCGCCGTGGTCGTCGCCCACGGGCCCCCCTCAAATGCCGCTTTAGCAGCCGCAACCGCGCGATTCACGTCGTCCGCATTCGCGTCGGGAACCCGCGCGATTACCTCTTCCGTCGACGGATCATACACGGCAAACGTCTTCGCCGACTTACTCGCTACAAACTCACCATTAATCAGCATCGAGTAACTCTTGACTTCAGTTGTAATTCCACCCGCCATACGTCCTCCACACATCAGCCTGGAAACAAAACTGAGCCCGTCAGCGCTTCGGTTATCCCCCAGCCGGCGCCGGTTCTTTGATCCGGCCATTCTTGAGCCGTCCATACACAAAAAAGAAAAAAGCAGCCAGCCCCACAAAGAACAACGTGCCGCCCACCATCCAAATCTCGTAAGACCACAACGAAGTTATCTGCTGCGCCGGAAAGAACACCAGTGCGATTCCCAGGATCGTCGTCAGAAACCCGCTAGCCCCTGCGAGAAACATGGTGGTCCGGCCGTACCGTCCGCGCGGAACTTTCTCAGCCATCGCGAACTTCACCAGCGCGCCGAACACATAGACAAACGGCACAAGCTGCAACACCACCGCCAGCGACAGCAGTCTCTGAAATACTTCCCCGGCCCCTGCCGGACTCAAATACAACCCTGGCAGCAAGCCCAGAACTCCCATCAATTTATCCCAGAACCACCACCCGAAGAAGTTCCCCAGCACCAGAATTGCTGACACAACCCCCTGCACGATCAATGCCGCGTAAGGCGTAGCGTATCGCGGATGCACCTTTCCGAGCCAGCCAGGCATGTACGAATCCAGCCCGGCAACAAATGGAATTCGCGCCGACCCTCCCATCCAGGCCGAGCCAATCCCCGCAATCGACAGACTCAGTAAAAATGCGAATGGCACCGTGATCCATACAATGCCGACGCGTCCCGCCATCTGATTGACGGCTTGAACAATGCCCTGCAGCACATTCACATTTTTGCCGACAGCGATCAGCAGAGTTAGCGTGGCTCCAACGTACAGCGCCCCCGACAGCACCCCCCCCCAGGCGACAGCGCCGGGAAGAATCCGTCCCGGTTCATCAATCTCATCGCCCATCACCGAAGCCAGTTCGAGCCCCACCAGACCGAAACAAATGACGCCGAAAGAATTCAGCACAAAACGAGGATTGGCGGGAATCTGGAAGTCCGCGCCCGTAATCGTCGTGCCGAAGCGCATCCAGATCACTGCCCCGAGGCCGATCAGAATGGCGGCCGCGACAAAAGTTCCCACCGCGCCCACGTTGTTAATCCACTTGCCCACTCCCAGTCCGAGAATATTAAAAAGAGTAAGCAGCGCGAGCAATGCCACCGATGCCGTCGAGGCAAAAATCTTGTTGTCCGCCAGCCCCAGATGGCTCGGACCCAGTACATAGACCGACACGCCGACGAAATAGAGCATCACCGTCGGCACGTACAACATGTTGTTAGTCCAGTAACACCAGCCCGACAGAAACCCGTGGAAGTCGCCAAACACTTCCTTGGCCCACAAATACACGCCACCCTCACCCGGATAACGTTGCGCCAGTTCGATCACCGCAATTCCCTGCGGCCAGAAAAACAGAAGCAGCGAAATAATCCACAGCCACACGGTTACGCCACCATTAGCCGCAATCGACGGGACCACGTTGAGATTGAATACCGCGACCACAAATAGCAATACCAGGTCAAAGCGCCCAAGGACGCGCTTCAAGTGCGGCTGATTGGAGACGTCGTCAGACATGGAAGAATCAGGTGATCGGGTAATAGAGTCATCGCGTGAGCGCACCAACGCACGAGCGGTAATCGCTGATCGCCGATCGGAAGATCCGGCCATCTGCCCCCGGATCTTCGATCACCCGATGACCCGATCCCGTTACTGTGCCACCACCGCTCCCAGCCGCTCATGCTGTGCCGTCGCCAGAGCTTCCGCGATGTCGGCAAATGCCGCCAGGTGCTTGTCGATATCGGCATCCGTATGCTGCACCGAAATCGTCCACTGCTCATCCCACCAGTACGGTTGGCACATTACTCCGCGATTGACCATGCCGAACCAGTAATGCCGCCACAGGTCGACGTCAATCGGCAGCCAGTCGCGGTAGTTACGAATCTCCTTCGGATACAGCATCAGCACTCCGTTCGCTCCCGCGCTCGCGATGTAACCCTGCAACCCAACCTTCGCGATGGTCTTCTTATACCCTTCCACCAGTTTGGTGCCGAGTTTGTCGATCAGGCTGTAATTCGCCCGGGTCAGCACTTCGCGGAACGTCGCCAATCCCGCCGCCATTGTCAGCGGATTCGTATTGTAAGTGCCGCCATGGAAAACTTTGTGGTCCGATATCAGCTTCATCACGCGCGGGTGCGCCCCGAAAGCCGCCAGCGGAAGTCCTCCGCCAATCGATTTCGCCAGGCAGATCATGTCCGGCATCACTCCAAAATATTCCGACGCTCCGCCCCAGCACAACTTCGCGCCCGTTTTCACCTCGTCGAAAATCAGCAGCGCGCCGTGCTTGTCACACAACCTCCGCAGGCCTTCCAGAAATCCCTTTTCCGGCATGCAAAGCCCGACGTTCATCATGATGGGCTCAAGGATAATCGCTGCTACCTCATCCGGATTTTCCTTGAACCTCCGCTCCACCGTCTCCAGATCGTTGAACGTCGCCACCAGCACATTCGCGATGCTCGCCTTCGGCACGCCCGCCCCGCCCGGCACCGGCTTCGGATTCTTGATATCCCCGAAATCGTCCGCCGGAGGATGCGGCTTCACGCTCACCAGCGCCGCATCATGCAACCCGTGATAACCGCCTTCAAACTTGATAATCTTGTCGCGTCCCGTAGCCGCCCGCGCCAGACGAATCGTGTGCATCGTCGCTTCCGTCCCGCTGTTGCCGAACCGGCACATCTCCACCGGAAAACGCGTGCAGATCTCTTCCGCCAGTTCCCACTCTAGGTTGTGCGGCATGCCGTAAAGAGTGCCCTTGTACAGGCGCCCTTCCACCGCCTTCATCACCGCCGGATGCGAATGCCCCGCCATCAGCGCGCCAAAACATAGGTTATGGTCAAGGTATTCGTTGCCATCGAGGTCGCGAAATTTACTCCCCGACGCTTCTGCAACAAAAATCGGGTATGGATCGTAAGCGCGATAATTACTGGCTACGCCGAGCGGAATGCGCTTCAGATTCTTCTTATGCGCTTCGGCGGACTTCGGAGTACGTCGCTCGAAAGTTTCGAGCTCTTTCTGCAATGCGGGATACATCGTGATCTCCAATAAGGCTCAGGCCGCGTAGGCCATTAGATTGGACCCGGACAGCCCAAGGAGCCGTCCGGGGATTCAGACAAAAACCGGGTCTAGAAGAAATACTTCAAAGCAAATTGTACTTCACGCGGATCGGAAACCTGCGTGATTTTACCAAACAATCCCGGACCGTCCTGGTAGTGACCATCGGGGTTCGAGAAATTCGTGCGATTAAAAAGATTGAAAATCTCTCCCCGGAATTGGAAGTACCTCGTCTCCGACATCGGGATTACTTTATGCACCGAGAAATCCCAGTCTACCATTCCCGGCCCGCAGCACACGCTGCGCTGCGTGCCGTTATTGAATTGGCCCAGCGGTGGATCCGAGAACTGATTGTAGTTTAGGTAAAGTTGGCCCGGCTGCTTCGGATTTAACTTTTGCAACGTCCCCGTCATGCTCGGCGCTTCCGTTCCCAGGAAGAACAGACTGTTGATGAGTTCGTAGTCATCCTCGGTATCCAGCCGAATTGGAAATCCGCTCTGGAACGACGTGATTCCCGAGATCTCCCAGTTGTTGACCACCACCCCTGTAAACCCGGAACGCTTGGCAATCGGTAACTGCCAGTCGTAACTGATCACGAAGCGTTGCGCCGAATTGAAAAGTGACAAGGCCCGGCTAGCCTTGGGATTAAACGGGTTCAGCGTCTCCTCAAACGTCGACGCTTCGTCCAGTGATTTGCTCCACGTGTACGCCGCCTGGAACTGCAAGCCGCGCGAGAACCGCTTCTCCAACATGGCCTCAAACGCGTTGTAAGCCGAGTTCGCAACCGTATCCTCTGCGAAGATGCTGGTGAAAATCGGTATGCCGTCAACCGGACATCCAACCGCAGTTATCGGATTACAGTTGGGCGATGAATACGGACGCAGTCCGACGAGTGTAACTTGCGGGTTTCCCGGTCCGACTTGCGACATAGGACCATACGGCAAATGCACAGTGTATCCGGGTGGTATCGTGTTCGGGGGCAGAATCCACTGGCTGTCCTCAAGGGTCGGGCCGCAGCCATAGGCTGTCTGGAGACCCGGATTGGGGCTAGGTCCCGTCGGCGCGTAATACTGCGATATGTTGTACATATCCAAACACGTCTGCGGCGTCGAAGGATTGATATCGCGCCCCACGAGCAGGCGGTGCCCCTCGGACCCCACATAGCCAACCTGCAACATAAGACTATTGGTGAGCTGGCGTTGGATGGTCAGGTTGTACTGAATCGTGTATTGCGCTCTGAGATTAGGCTGGAATTCACCATAAAAAAGCATCGGCCGAAACACGGACAGGTCAACCGGCGTTCCGGGCTTGGGAGTGAGAACGCCACCGTATGGGTTTGGCGCCACTCCACTTCCATCCTGATAGACAAACGGAGTATTAAAGAAAACATTGTTGAGATAAGAGCTTCCCCCGAACGGCGGCTCTGCACCAAATTGCGCCAGCACTAATTGTTCGATCGGATTGTAGAACATTCCCCAGCCCGTCTTGATGCTGGTCTTGCCGTTATCTCCAAACAGCGTTCCCAGTATGCCACTCCTCGCGTTGGGACTATACGAGATGCCAATTCTAGGAGCGAAAGCCTTGTAGTAATTCGACGTCATGCCCTTCGGCACATCCCTGTCGCCCGGAACCACCAGCCCGGTTGGAGTAGTGCCCGTGTTGGCGCACGTCGGATTGTTAACCCCATAGCCCTGAAAATAAGTGACGCTGGCCGCGCTCAACTGGCAGGGATAGACCGTCGAGTTCTGTCCCGGACGAAACGTTTCTACGTGACCTGAAACATCCGTCGGTGGCGTGTTGAACTCCCACCGCAAGCCATAGTTCAGCGTCACATTCGGCCGAATCTTCCAACTATCTTGTACAAACGGGTAGATGGAAAAAGTCCGTATGGCTTCACTCTGTGCCGATCCTTGCGAGTAGTTATCCGCCAGTCCCAGTAGATACTGCGGGTAGTAATCGGCATCGCCCCCCGCGATCACGTCATTTCCGGTACCGTAAAAGTTGTAATCTCCATTCACGTTGTAATAGTAGAACTGATCGAACTGGCCGCGCCGAATATCGACACCGAACTTCATGGTGTGAGTTCCCTTGACCCAGGTAAGTCCATCGCTCCACTGAAAGCTGTTTCCCACCTGCGGCAACTGGCCTTCCCAGTTGTTACCAAACGAAACGAAACCCGAGATGCTCACGAACGGGACGCCCGTGTAGTTCGGCGCCAATCCCGGTGTGATGCCGAGGCTAGCGCTGGTCCCAAAATTACTCGTTATCGCTGCCGAATCTGAGAGACCAGTAAAACAGAACTTGCTGGCCCCCGGGCATGATGAGGTTACGGGCCCGGTCGTCATATTCTTCAGAAATCCTATTTGCCCTTCGCGCATATAAACGAAGCGCGCTTCATTGACCAGCGAATTACTGATGGTCCAGGTGTGCGCCAGATTATATTGCTGGTCGCGGGTGTCATTGTAATTGCCAAATCCTGGCAGCGATGCGCCCGCATCCTCGAAGGTGTTGAAGGGAGTCTCTAACGTTCCATTATTGAAATAATAATAGGCGGTAAAGCTCTGCCGATCGTTAATCCTGTGATCGAAACGTAAAGTGAATTGGTCCGCGTTATTCGTGCCCACCGGCACATTCTGGAATTGGCTACCCGGCAAATTGGCGCCCGGAATGAATCCCTGCAGGCTCATTGCCACCGGATCCTGGCAGGCGCTCGGGATCATGCTAGTGGGGAAAACCGAACTCCACGCCACTCCCGCCGCCGGCATCGTGCTTCCCGGAATCGCCGCGATCGCCGCCGTGCAATTCGGCCGGCCGTTCAAAACGTCGGCTACAAATTGATCGTTGATCGTCCCTGTGAACGCCACTGAACCCGTCACGGGATTAGCGATCTGCGAAAAGTCTCCATTGCGCTGACCGGAAGTCGGCACATTCACCAACTGCCCTTGCTGCCCGCTGCGAATGCGCCTGCCCTCGTACGAAGCGAAAAAGAACGTGCGGTCCTTCTTGATCGCTCCCCCGAACGTCCCTCCAAACTGGTTTTGATTCAACTGCGGTCGAGTCGTATTGAGAAACCCCTGCGCATCCAGAATCGTGTTCCGGAAATACTCATAAACGTTGCCATGAAAAGCGTTGGTCCCGGATTTGGTGATGACGTTCACCACTGAACCCGAGTTGCGTCCATACTCGGCGTCAAACGTATTGGTGATCACCCGGAACTCGGCAATGCTGTCCGGCGTCGGCTGGATCGTCGGCAAATTCACGAAGATATCGTTCGCGTCGCCGCCATTGACGCTGAAATTGTTGGCCCGCGTCCGCCCGCCATTCACCGAAACCGAACCCGGATCGTCGGAACCGAAAAACAGGCTTCCGCTGCTCCCCAGCTGCGCCTGCACCCCAGGCTGCAATTGCAGAAATTGATAAGTGTTGCGGGCGTTGAGCGGCAACTCGTTGACCGACCGCTCGTTGATCACCGCACCCAGTTGCGTGCTCGTCGTGTCCACCTGCGGCACCTCCGAGCTCACTTCCAGCACTTCCTGCGAGCCACCAATTTGGAGCGTCGAATTGAGCGTTACTACCTGGTTAACGTCAACGATCACGCCCTTCTGCTCGTTCTTTTTGAAGCCCGTGAGCTCGTACTGAATGGTATAAGTGCCCGGCTGGACTTCGACCAGAACGTAATCGCCCGAGTCGTTCGTTTGCGCACTACGGCTCACTCCCGTTGCTTCATTCGTAGCCGTAACCTTCACTCCCGACAGCACCGCTCCGCTAGGATCAGCGACCCGGCCCAGGATGCGCCCGCCCGTGCTTTGCGCGGAAAGGAGGGCCGAGCCCATCAGACTCAGGGTCAGGATCAGAGACCAACCGTACATTCGACTCAGTTTTGCCGACTCTCTTGGCGAGATCACGAGAACATCCTCCGGATTCGGAGGACTAATTTGGGGGCTCCGAATCAGCTTGCAGGAACATGAACCTTGCTATAAACGCGCAACCTTAGAGGCTCTTCCGCTTTCTGTCAAGCAGAAAACCTGTACGTGACCGAGAGGCAAAACACTGCTTGCCATCCGCCCCTGGAAATACAGCGCGCCTGCCACCGCCAACTGCACGCGCGCTCCAACTGAAGTGAAAAATCTGATCGCTCGCCGCTGGAATTTGATTTCAAACCGTCCGCCTGTCGCGAGCTTTTCATGGTCCCACTCTCACCGTTGAACGGCATCTGAGCGCAGTCTCCCGATCCGTCCGCCCGGACCAACCACGTACGGCAAAGAGATCGCGTTCCAGTTGCCATTGTCGAGAGGCCCCCAACTCTTGCCCTCATCGCGCGATACGTCGGAGCCGTTCGTTCCCGCCGCAATCCAAACTTTCCTCTCGCGATCCCACGCCACTGCCGATCGGTATCCTCGCGGAGGCTTGGCCGCCGCCGTCCAATGCCGCCCGCCATCCGCCGTCCAGGCGGCCGTTCCCGAAGCATCGTCCGCCTTCTTATAGTCCCCGCCCACTGCAATCCCATGCTCCAGATCGCGAAACGCCAGCGAGAAAACCCCCGCAGAGTCCGATCCGCTAGCCAGTGGAACCGTCGCATCCAGACAACCTCCCTTACTATCCCCGTGAATAAGAAGAGCCGACAGCAGAACGCGTGGCCCACCTTTGCCCCCAGTACCAACCACGTATCTGCGCGGGCCAAAGACGAAAACCGACGTGTTGCTGGCCGCGAAAGCCGACTCATCGGCGCGCGCCCCGCACCAATCATCGTCGATGAGCCATCCCTTTCCTGCAAGCATGACCCGCGTGTCGAAGCGTCCATGCACCGGATCCCCCAGCAACACCCCCGTCTTGTCGTCTCCTGTCCAACCGCCCAGCAAGCCGAAGTCTTGGCTCTGAAAAACCATCGCATCCCAGAATCCATCCTTTTCCGAATTTCGCGTTTCCTCCGTCCAATGCAAGCAGCCGTCCGTAGTCTTATAAACTCGCGACTGCTCGCCTGGACCAGCCGACATTGCCATCGCCGTCTTCGCATCCCATGCCCAGATGCCGCGGAAATCTAATTTCTCCGCCCCAGCAGGCACCGCACACTCTTGCCAGTGACCGCCTCCATTCTCCGTGCGAAGAACCGTACCATCCGCTCCGCTCGCCCACGCCACCAATCCGCCGACCGCATGAATGCCCCGAAGGTTGGCCGTCGAGTGAGACGGTTGCATCTCCCACGCTTGATTTTGACTTTGATTTTGTCCCTGCGCACTGCCGATCGCCGCCAGCACCAAGCCCGCGACGACGGTAACCACGACGAAGATAAGAAAGACGCGCCAAGCCATGCCGAGCAAGTGTAGCGGATGCCTTCCTTCATCCTTCAAAAGTATGCGCTCCCACAAACGCCCGGTGCCCCATCCTTCGGGCGCACTTTGCGAAGAGTGGTATTCCCCGAACCCTCCGAGTTCAGGCTCTCGCCCTTCCTCGACCACCGATTTTTTCATCACATTTTTCTCGTACGGCCATCACAGACCTGCACCAAAATCAGTGCGACCCTCTCCTGACCGTGCACCATTCGGGACGTGATCCGTCTCCAGAGATGGACCCACAATCCGGTCCAAACGAAGTTCTTTGACAAGCAGTAGAAGCGCCAACCCGCACCCCCGGAAGTACGCGCCAAATCGCAAAAACCAAGGCTAAGTCCAGATTCCTGAATGCTTTAACACTAACTGATTTAATTAGAATACTTTACGGAAAAATTGGGGGGGGGGGGGGGGGGGGGGGGGGTACCAAACCTTAACAAACTCCAACCGCCAAGAAATAGCAACCAAACCAGCACCAACCACGACCATCGCCCTAGGAGCCGTCATATTGTCTTCTTCTTCAGATTCCTCTTCAGATTCTTCCGTCAAACAGCCAGCCAAGATCTGCGAACAGCGAAAAACAAATGGAGACCCCTGCACCAGTCCCGCTCTTCCGGGTCACCGGTTTTGTCAGTTTCACAAAGTGATGGGCCCAGCGCCCATCGACATCGATAATTCCTACCCCTTCCCCTCCGTTCACGTCTACCTCCCTCAACTCGAAGATGCCGCCTCCATTCAATCGGCTATCTCGGAAGTTTGCGAGATGATGCTCCATCGCCGCATCGAGCCCAAAGAAGCCTCTGCGCTGTTCTACGCCATGCAGGTCGCGTCCACCAACCTTGGCTTCCTGAACACCAATAACCATCACAAACCGGATTCGGAGACGCCCCCCGGGAACATCCAGGCATGTCAACAGCCGCGTCGAAATCGCCGTCCGCGTGCCTGATCTGGCGCCGACGGCAATCAGCTCACTTCAAGTTGTCATCCTGAGGCGGAGCAGAACGATTCGCGCAAGCGAGTCGTTCTGCGGAGTCGAAGGACCCCCTGCACTATGCATGGAAACACGATGATCACAATACGATTAAGAGCGGACGATCCGGAGCGGACATCTGAAACGGAAGACGTTCATTCGAGGGTTGTCCGTTTGCCGTGCGTTTCAATTCGCCTGCGAATCGATCCGCCATAGTAAAGTAGTAGTAGTGGAGTGTGTTTCATAAATAGATTTTGGCCACGCCGACGTCAGACCATGCCCTTTACCAATCAGTTTTGGGTGGGGCGCGGCCTTACAGGCTGCGGAAAAACTGGACGCACGGCGCCTTTCGGAAGGGCACGACCGGGGCCCCCGGCAAGCCCGGTTTTGGCTTGCTGGGGTGGACGAGTTCCATTCTTGCCGCTAAGCTGCTGAAATTCTGAGGAGTTTTCGATCTGAACCCGAGCATCCGCAACATCGCTATCATCGCCCACGTCGACCACGGCAAGACCACGCTGGTCGACGCCATGCTCCGCCAGAGCGGCACCTTCCGCGACAACGAGACCGTCGCCGAGCGCGTCATGGACTCCAACGATCTCGAACGCGAGCGCGGCATCACCATCCTCGCCAAGAACACGGCCGTCTTCTACGGCGGCGTGAAAATCAACATCGTCGACACGCCCGGACACTCCGATTTTGGCGGCGAAGTCGAGCGTGCCCTCAAGATGGTCGATGGCGTCATGCTCCTCGTCGACGCCAGCGAAGGCCCGCTCCCGCAGACTCGTTACGTCCTCAGTAAGGCGCTCGAAGCCAACCTCAAGCCGATTCTCGTCATTAACAAGATTGACCGTCCCGACGCGCGTCCGCAGGAAGTCTTGAACGAAGTTTACGATCTTTTTATCGATCTCGACGCCAAGGAAGAGCAACTCGACTTTCCCGTCCTCTATACCAATGCCAAGGCAGGCACCGCAGCCCAGCATCAGGGAGCGGCCGGCGAGGACCTGCGTCCTTTGTTTGACGCCATCATCGACACCATTCCCGCTCCCCAGGGTGACAAAGACGGACCGCTGCAAATCCTCGTCGCAAATCTCGATTACAGCGACTACCTCGGACGCCTCGCCATCGCCCGCGTTTTTTCCGGCACCATGAAAACTGGAGAAGACGTCGCTATCGCCAAGCGCGACGGC
This sequence comes from uncultured Acidobacteriaceae bacterium, assembly GCA_963696275.1. GTDB lineage: Bacteria > Acidobacteriota > Terriglobia > Terriglobales > Acidobacteriaceae > Acidiflorens. The sequence continues at coordinate 408,287 of CAVOJQ010000008.1, forward strand.
TCCTTCCACAAGACAAAAATCACCAAGCTCTTCAGCTTCAGCGGCCTCAAGCGCACCGACATCACGGAAACCTCGCTCGGCGACATCATTGCCGTCGCTGGCGTCGAAGGCATCACCATCGGAGAGACGATTACCAGCGCCGAGAATCCCGCGCCGCTGCCGCCGATCATCATCGATGAGCCGACCATTGCCATGCTCTTCACCATCAACACTTCTCCCTTCTGCGGACGCGAAGGCAACTATGTCACCTCCCGCAATCTCCGCGAGCGCCTCGACAAAGAGCTGCTCACCAACGTCTCCCTGCGCATGGAAGAAACCGGCAGCACTGACTCCTTTAAAGTTCTCGGCCGCGGCGAACTGCAGCTTTCCATTCTCATCGAAATGATGCGCCGCGAAGGTTATGAACTCATGGTTGGCAAGCCCGAGATCGTCACCAGGCACATCGACGGCAAACTGATGGAGCCCGTCGAACATCTCACCGTCGATATTCCCGAGGAATTTGTCGGCGTAGTGATGGAACACGTAGGCTCCCGCAAAGGCGAAGTCGCCAACATGCACAATCACGGCTATGGCCGCGTCCGCGTCGAATTCCGCGTGCCCAGTCGCGGCCTGATCGGACTGCGCAGCACGCTGCTTACCGACACACGCGGCACCATTGTCATGAATGCGCTGTTTGCCGGATACATCGAGTGGCAGGGAGAAATCCCTCATCGCCCGACTGGCGCGCTCATTGCCGATCGTCCCGGCACGACGACCTCCTACGCGCTCTATAATCTGCAGGAGCGCGGCGTACTTTTTGCCGGTCCCGGCGTCGAGGTTTACGAAGGCATGATCATCGGCGAAAACGCGAAAGACACCGATCTCGACGTCAACATCGTGCGCGAGAAGAAGCTGACCAACATGCGCGCCTCGACCTCCGACGAGGCCATCCGCCTCGTGCCCTATCGCAATCTCAATCTGGAGCAGGCCATCGAGTTCATCGCCGACGATGAGTTCGTCGAGGTCACGCCGAAATCACTCCGCCTGCGCAAGAAGATCTTGCAATCGAATAGACGCAAGAAAGGTTCGCTGGCAGCCGTGGAAAGCTGAGCTGATGGATTGCACGCCTGAGCTCGTGTGGTGACGGGGCTCTGCCCCGTAAAGCCTTCATAGCGCAGGAAGCCGAATGAAGAAGCAACCCGAACCCAAGAAAGAGCCGAGTCAAAAACTCCGTCTCTTCCTCATCCCCTGCAGTTGCCAGACCACCTTTGCCGTCTCCGAAGATTATGATGGACAGGGAATGCATCTCCGCAGCTTCCTGGCCTGCCCCAACTGCGGCAAGCGTCACGACCCCCGCAATCGCCTGCTGCGTCTCGACTATCAGGACGAACGCTTCTGGAAAGTTGGCGGGTGTTGAGCCGTCCGCAGGAGACGCAGCTAGCGTCGAGTCGATCGAGCGTCTAGTCAATCGTTGAGACACACCGCGCCCACGATGTACACTTGCCGTACGCGCCCGTAGCTCAGCTGGATAGAGCGGCAGCCTCCGGAGCTGTAGGTCGGGAGTTCGAATCTCTCCGGGCGCGCCAGTTTATCGATACCCCAGGCGAAGGAACGGAGCAAATCTCGCCGCCCCGTTACACACATCCCCTTTTCAGGACGGTACTTTCGCCGTCCTCAATGTTTCAGCCCTCACGGTCCCAGCCGTCAGTGTCCCAGCAGGATGATCGTTTCCGTCGCGAAGTCGCCGCGCTGCATGCCGATGCGTACTTTGCCGGTTTTATCCGAGAGTTCGGCCGCCAGTTCCATCGGCGTCCTTACCGCCTTGCCATCTACCGACTTGATCAGATCGCCCGGCTTCAACGACGCCATTTCGGCCACGCCTCCCGGTGAAACCTCAACCACCTTCGCTCCGTCGAACTCCTCGGGAGCAAAGATCGCGCCCAGCGCAGTAATCCTGATGCCTTTGCCCGGAACGTTCACTACGCCCGCTCCCGCGATCGTCGTGGGCTGCGCGCTGGGTGTGGTGCTGGCGGGAGCTTTGTGCAGGGGATGAAGGATGGACCTATGCTGTTTCGCAGGCTTCGGGTTTTCAGGCGAAGGCTGCGCCGGCGGCGGCGGCGGGAGTTGCCCGAAACGGAAGACGACTCCGGCAGACGCCATGAAGTTGCTTTGTCCGGTGACGCCGTCGACGTTCAGGTGATGCGTGTAGAAGTAATCGCCTCCACCCTGGACACCGATGCGACGGCTCACCCAATACTGCACGCCGCCGCCGCCGGCAAAAGCCGTGGACGTGTCGGATGTCGCGATAGCGGAGAGTGGCAGCGTGGCGTTGTCCTCTCCAATCAACGCGTGCAGATAGCCGTTGAGCTTCTTGTTGCGGTCACCGAGATTGTAACGCGGCCCAAACAGATAGGCGAAGCTGCTGCAATTCAAGCCAGTCGTGCCGCCGCAATCGCTAAGCTTGTGGTCGCTGAAGTTGGCCTCCACCGCAATGTGGCGAAACACCGCAACCGACGCCGACACTTGCCAGCCCTGCATACCCAGTTGCTGCGAAATCGTATCCGCGCTCGCCGGCATATTAAAGCTCAGATAGGAATAGCCGCCGAAAACATCAATTGCAGGAAGGCTCTGAGCGGAACTGACACCTACAAGAAAGAGAACCGCCAAAGCGACCGGAACCAATTTTTTCATGTTCGTTATAACGCCTCCAGAAATGCAGCACGACACGACTGACCGAAACACAAGATCGGACTGGGCACCAGGGTCTCGCTGGAGGCCAGCCGCGCCAGGAACCATGCAGCCTCCTGGTCGGGGCTCGTTAAGTATCTACGCTCGCACGGGTTTAAGGCGAACCGCGATTATAATTGCCGCGCCAAAAAAAGGAAAATGCGAGCCAGTTTCTGCTCCGCCGGAACGCACTTCATCGTGGGATGCCTGAACCGAGCTGCCGCGTTGTAGCCATTGCCGTGGCGCTGCGGTGAAATCCCCCGGTTCCGCCGGAGGCGCACCATGATCTTCGGCACCATGATCTTCGGAATGACACCCTTCTACTTTCTTCCAGGTGATCGGGAAGCCTACTCACTCAGCCATCAGCCCGGTTGGAATCCCTTCTGGCTTGGTCGCCGCGTTCGGAATGATCTCCGGAATAGTGTCGTCTCCGCATGCGCTCGCGCCGAAGGGGTCGGAGCCGCCGTTCGCCATCATCCAGGTTGTCGAGATGATCCTTTTCAACGCACTCGGCATCGCGGCGGCCAGAGAATTCCACGAACGACCGGTTGCGGTTCGCAACCCGCCGGCTAGAGCTGCCTGATCTCGTTCTCGGGACCCGATCTCGAGCCAGACCATCAGCCATTCTGTGTGCGATGAATCGTCCCTCGTCCTCGATGAGCAATCGCTGAAAAGCCTTACCCAGAGCCGGAAGTCAGGCTATTGGCGAAAACAAAACCCGCTCCCGCCTGCACTATAGTTGCAAGGAGTTGCACTTGTCCGGCCTTTGTTTTGTTGAACTACGATTTTTTCTTGACACTGAAATTCTCCTGTCCCATGATGCACTTCACGACCGGGTTTCTCCCCGAGCCCGCATAAGTCAGCAACTTTCAGTTGTTCGGCTTGGTTATCGTCCAACATAAACCACCAGGAGAGTGATAGTAACTCGACTATTCCGCTCGACAAACAATCAACCCTAACTTCCAGGAGAAAACCATGAAGAAGATGTTACTGGCCATTGGCCTAGTTCTGTGCTGCACGATCGGCGCGAATGCGATTGCATACAAAAGCTACACGTTTACCGGCTATTGCGATGGCATCGAACTTAATACCAACTCCAAGCATTTAGCCACCGGCTATCACCTGAACAACGATTGCGGAGGCGACAGCAGCATCCTGTCCGGCGTGGACGGAAAGGTCCTGATCACGCCAGAGGCGGCAGCCGGTGGAACGGCCATCGCAGTCTCCGACGAGGATTTTCTTTACCCCCTCTTCAGTAACACAGGCTTCTGGGTTATTGACGAAGTCCACCTCACCTGGGCACTGTATGCAAACGGAGCCGTCCTCAATTCGGGAACGCTGACCGTGGGAGCACCCGAACTTGCGAAGCAAGGGCTGCAATCCGCGGCGGCGGCGGCCAAGGCGCATCCGCAAGTTTATAGCTTCTCCGGTATACCGGGGGTCTACAGCTTCACGTTCGCCACGAGCAATGGCGACGATTACTGCGATGGCATGATCGTAACCATGTCCGGGCAATTGGCTCAGGGTACCCACGTCTATACCGGCTGCTACGGGTCGAATGCGACGGTGTCGGGCTCAGACATCACCGCCGCCGTAAATCCGCCAGACTCCAAGTCCGTAGTGGAGGTCGTGGTACATGATGCCTCTTTGGTTTCGGCTGGAGGAGGGCCTTATGAAACCGGCTTTTACGTCCTCGACCTGAACAGCGCAACTTGGGCTCTGTACGTGAATGAAGGCAGCGGTAATATTCTTCTCAACTCCGGCCTGCTCACTAACGGGGCACCAAGTGGTCCGGTTCAGAAGGGCAGCAGCAAAACGTCCTGGGAACAGTAGCTCTAACCGTTCTCAAAACGGATTCGGGCCCGGCGAGCCTTCTGCTAGCCGGGCCCTTTTCCTTAACCCCTTTTTAATTAGAACGTAACCCGCACCCCAAACTCGATCGCGCGCGGAGCCCCATTCGCGTAGGTTCCCGACCCGGGCAGCACACGATCCAGGCGCGAGGTGCAGAAGTTGATCGAGTTGCCGCAGAATCCTCCGCTGCTCGCATTATTGAGCGAACTGCCAGGCGCGCCATCAAGCACGCCGCTCAGCTGCCCGCCGGGCCCTCCGAAATTGGCGAAGTTGAACAAGTTGAAGATGGAAATATCCGGCTCCACCTTGAACCGTTCCCCCACCTGAAAGGGGCGGCTCACCCTCAAGTCCATCGTTTTCAGCCAGGTGGCCTGCGCCGCATGCTCCGGCAAGCCCTGAATCACCGGCAGATAAGCTCCGAGCGCGTGCAATTGCGTCACGCTGAACAATCCGGCGCCCACCAGCACATCGCCCGCAGGAGTTAACTGCCCTGCGACATTCCTGTTGTAAGCCTTGATCACGTTGGTCAAATCGGTATTCGAATACTTTCCTGTGCTGCCGATAATTGTGCCGGGAATCAGGTCGCCCACGGTTCCGTCGCCGGTAACATCGCTGCGGAAGATTTCGCCGGCCACGCCTCCGCCATTCTGCTGCGGAATATTCGCGCTCAGCGGTAGTGGCGAAGCGATATGCGTTATCCACGAAACATGCACCGCATGCGATAACTCCACCGTTGGACTCAGGGTGAATTGGTGCGTGCGGTCCAGCCCCGAATCACCCCAGTATCCGCGATGCGGCGAGTAGTAATTTTCCGCCCGGTTTAGCTCCGAATAATCTCCGCCGCTGCCGTCCGGTTCCGCTATATTCGTGCGATAGCGGGAGAGCGTATACGAGATGGCCCCGGTGTAATGCTGCACCCGCCGCATCGGATTCTCTCCGCTCGACGTGCTGTAGGTCAGGCGTAAGGCCGAGTACTTCGAAGTTCCGCTCGGAAAGTACATCACGTTCGAGCCGACGGCGGGATTGATTCCGCCGAAAGAAGCCTGCTGTTTGCCCAGAACCGAGCACGGGAACGGTCCGCAGAATGCATTCGATGAATCGAGTCCGTTCCGCGCGAAATCGGTGATGCTCGCGGTCGGGACGTTGGTCAGATAACAGTTCACCGCCGCCTGCGAACTGCCCACCCCGCCGCCTGAAAACGTTGCCGCCGGGCACCCCGCCGGCGCTACCGTCGCGGTGATCGCCGATAACTCCGACGCATAGGTGTTCAGGTTCGATTGCGGATTGCTTCCGTCGGTCAGATAGTTCGCTGCGCCAACATGATTCGTGTCAATCCCCAGCGGAAATTGTGTGCCCATCTCACGCACATAATCGAGAGAGAAATTGCTGCGCTCTCCCACCTGATGCTGAAAGCCCACCGACATGTGCACCACCCGCGGTGTCTTGAAGCCAGGCGCCAGCATGCCGCCAAAATTCGCCAGGCTGTTCGCCAACGAGTAAACGTTCGGTCCGCCCGTCACCGCTGATTGCGCTGCCAGAAACTCCTTCTGCAGATCTTGCAGCGCGCCAGAAACCGCACCAATCGGCTGCCCGCAAATCTGCGAGGCAATGTCCAGCCCATCCACCGAACTCACCAGCGAGCCATTCGGAAACAGCACCGACCCGGTTGGGCAAAGCGTCAAACTGCGATTGTATTGTCCGTTCGAGAGGCGATTGATGCGGTCCTGATACGTATTCTGCAGCAGAAAATTGTCGTAGAACAACCCGCCGCTCACGCGTACCACGGTGCGCCCGCTGTGTCCCGGATCCCAGGCCAGGCCGACCTGCGGAGAGAAATTCAAGTTCGGCTGGTTAATGCGCTGCCCTACATTCGGTTGCGGAAACAGACTGTTCACCGGCACTAAGGCAAATTCATTGAGGATCAAGCCGGTCGTACACGGTATTCCGAGTCCTGGGTTCAAAGCCGAACACGGTATCGGCGCAAGATCGCTGTCCGTGCGTCCGGTATCGCGAACGTAATTCACCCCGATGCTGATGTTCAGGCTGGGCCGCGCCTTGTAGGTGTCGCCGACATAACCCTCGATGCGGGTGTCGAAGTGTCCGCCGTTCGAGCGGTTAAACGCCGAATTCTCGCTGAAGTTCCCCAGGCCGTTGAAAATCGCGAACGTGCCCACCGGATAATTCAACGGATTATCCGCCGCGCCCCGCGGGTCACCAGGAATCATCGGCACCAGGCTGGAGTCGCTGTTGATCGCGTTGATCACCGCCATTCCATCCGAACTCGTCACCGACGGACCGTAAGTTCCCGGCGCGAAATAATCTCCCTGCGCGATGCGATGAATCGCCCCTCCGAAACGCACCGTGTTGTAACGGTCGGGACTTATGCTGCCATCGTAGCGCCCGAAAAGATCGCGCTGAATCGTCTGCCGCGGCCCCGCCGAAGTCGGCCCCAGAGCGTACGGCCCGATCTGAATATTGAAAGGAGCTGATTGGAAAATCGTCGAAGCGCCCGGCGCCGGGTTCACCGCATTCACCATCTTCTGGATGCCGAAGCGCGCGCTGTTCACAAAACGGCCGTGGTTCCAGTCCAGGCCAACCACCAGCGCCGGAACATTAAACTGATTGCGATAATTCGACTGGCTGCTCGATGGCCCGATCAGGTTCGCGTTATCGTAGCTGTAGCGCAGGAAGCCCTTCATATTTTCATTGAAGTTGTAATCCAGGCGCGCGCTCAGCATGTTCTCGCGAAAATAGGCGCTCTGCAGGCCGATCAGGCCCGAGCGGCTCGTATCGCACAACCCCGCAACATACGGACCCGTGCATGGGAAGCCATACTGCCCCGGCATCAGGCCGTCCTGCTTCGTGCGCTCTCCGCCGACGAACAGAAACGCCTTGTCCTTGATCACCGCGCCGCCCGCGCCAAATCCAAACTGCTGCCGGCTGTAATCCGAGGGGCCAGACGGAAACCCCGATGTGCCAAGCACCTGGTCACGAAGATTGCCAAACAGATTGCCGTGCCATTTTCCTCCGCCAGGAATATCACTGGCGAATTGCGTCGAAACCCGCACCGCGCCAGTCGCATTCAGTGACTGAAACACTTCCGGCGTCACCTCCGACACCACTACCGAGCGGACCGCCTCGCTCGGCAAACTCATGATCGCGAGACCCTTGGTCTCGTCCATGACCTCGACTTCATCCATGTCGTAGTGCGTGGTTCGCCCGGTCACACTGTTGATCGAAAGCGTCTGGAATCCGCTCTTCCCCGGATCGAGCGCCGCGCCATCCACCACCTGCACCCCCGGATCGACTTCTCCCGGGCCCAGATAATTCCGCCCGTTGATCGGAAGTGTGTCGGGAACGTCCCCGCTGTACTGGTTTTCCAGCCGCGCCGGCCCGGGATTGATCGCCTCCAGGCTGAAATCCGCCTTCGTCACCGCTCCCGCCTCCACGGTCACCATGCGCTCCAACGGACGCTTGTCCCGGCCTTCGACCCGCACCACGTAAGGCCCCGGCGGCAATTGTTCGGTCACATACGTGCCATCCTTGTTGCCGCGCACCGAACCTCGAGTGTCGGTCACTGACGAGCTATAGAAGATTCGAGAGCTCCCGACAATATTGCCGTCCTCATCCCGCAATGTGCCCTGGATCGTGCCCGTCGTCGGATGCTCCATCATCTCTTCCTGCTGTGCCCACAAAGACGCCGTCAGCAGCAACAAGGTAACGGCAGCGAGCAGCGTCGTCATTCTCACGCTCCCGCTGATCGCCATGCGCAGAGACCGGCCGAACGAACAATAATGAAATAAATGGCGGCGAAGATAAACAACACGAGCTAGAGAACGAAAAACAGGCAAGCCAGAGCAATCGGACAAAGCGCCACTCTCCTCGGAGCAAAACCTCAACTAGCGCCTGGGAGCGTTTCCAGGCCTAAGGGTCTTTAGAATCTTGTACTGAAATCGAATAGACAGTCTACTAGATGCGCCCACTTCCCCGGCGCGATGTACGAGTTTTTCTCCACCGCTAGTCAGCCACGAGCCAACTGGACCCTTCAACTTCGCTCACGGCAGACTCCCGAAACCCCCGTCGCTCCACCCCTAGGCCCAACAAAAAAAGGAGCCGGAAAAATCCGGCTCCCTGGAATTGGCTCTAATCCGTTTAGAAGGTGAACCTGACCTGCATGCGGATGGTGCGGCAGAGTTGCTCCAGATACGGCTTGCCATACTGGCTGTTAATGGTCGCAGTGCCGTTCACAGTTGTACCGCCCATGGTGTTGAGCAGGGCCTTATAGTTGTAGCCCGTCTCAAACGCATAGTAGGCGGGAGGACCTTGGCCGTAGTTATAGCCACCCGGCGACATGAATTGGCTGTTGTACTGCGAGTCGAGGAACGGGTAGTACGCGGTAGTTGCGCGCTGATTCAACAGATTCGGAATCGTGATCGCGTAGCTGACAACCTTGCTTTCAGCGATCTTGTAGTTCTCCTGCAGGTTGAAGTCGGTCTGCGTGTACCACGGCGTTCGGTAGGTCTGTGGATTACCAACCGTAATCACGCCACTTGCTGTGTCCTGGCTGACATTGATCCACTTGCCTCGACCCACGATGTAGGTCGGGAACGCACCAAGCCCATACGGCACAAAGGAAGCGCCCACGTCCTCAATAGTGGTCTGCGGAGTGCCGCTGTAGGCAAACTGGAAAAAGCCAAGGTCGGTCACAAAGTTCCTGTGGCCCAACTCATAGTAGGCATATCCCTTGAAAGCGTTGGGACGATCCGTCGGCAGCAACCCGCTCGACGATTGTCCGTTGGCGCCCCACGAGAAGAACGGCTCGTCAAAAGCCCGGCTATTGTTAGGAGAGTTACGACCGCCGCCGCCGTCACCGATGTCGGAGCTGGTCAGACCGGTGTAGTTCCCTCGGAATTTACTGTAAGTATACGAGAACAACCCGCCCCAATGATTAGCCGGAGCCCGAGTAAGCCTGAATTCGACACCGTCGTAGCTGCGGGCTGCCGGAATGTTGTTCGGTGGGCAGGGCCCCGCGGCATTTCCCGGGACACCGCAACCGCTAGGCGCCCCGTACAGGAAGTTCCAGAAGCCGTCGAAGGTTTTATTAACTCCATACCCGGGATTAACAATCACGAAGGTCTCACCAATCGCCGGGTTTTCAATAGCGGAGTCTTCAATCGCATGGTCGAGGCGACGGCGATCCCAGCGCGCTTCAAATGCCAGGTTCCGCCGCAACTGGTAGTCAACACCCAACACTGACTCGTGTTGACGATAGGGCTTCAGTCCGGGAGCCACACCTTCTTCTGTCGCGCTACACGTCGAGCAGGTAGTGGGGAAGGTTCTGAAATTCTGGTTTTCCAGGAACACAAAGCCGGGAGGAGTCGCTCCGACCCCGCCAGGGAAAGTGGCTTGCGATCCAGAATTCGGACCTACGCAATAGCGGCTATTCGGCCCAAAGACAGGATCCAGCGTCTGAATCTGGTCGGTATTCATTGCATAGTAGCAATCCTGCCAATATTGGCCGCCAAACGAACTGATGGCCAAGTTCAGCTTCATGGTGTCGTTAAAGACGCCATAAGCACCAAATATTTTCATCCGGCCATCTCTAAAAACATCCCAGGCCGCGCCGATGCGGGGAGCAAACTTATCGCCCCATCCAAAATTGATTGGATGGGAAATTCCACCCTGAGGCTGGTTCTCGGCGGGCAGATACTCTTTCTCCAGACGGAAACCCGCATTGATGGTAACGCCACGGCCAACCGTCCAGGCGTCCTGGATGAAGAAGCCGTTGTTATTGCTGGTTGCCGTTCCATAGGAACCAATGTCGTAGACCGCCGCAAAGCCATACAATCCGGCGCAACCTATCAACGCCCCGGTGGTGGGGTTGTAATTCGGATAGAGGCCTGGCGTCTCACAGTTCGTCATGCCTACGTTACCCAGGAAATTGTAGTAATTACCACCTCCGGGGAAGACCTGAACAGCCGGCGTGTTGAAGTGCTGCGAAATGTAATTGGAGACGTGGGTCAACTGATAGCCGAATTTGATATTGTGCGTACCCTTCCAGCTCTTAAACCACGCCAAATCCGCATCCACCTGATTACGGTGGGTCGCGTTGTAACTCGTAGTGTTCGAGTTATTGGCGATGTTGAAATAACCCGCTTGTTGAGAGAGAGGGGAAGTAGACGGAATCGGGTTTCCAGCGTTGTCATCGGCGCCAACACCCGTCAGCTCAAAAAGGTTCACGTTGCCGGTGGTTGGAAAGCCGAAGTCGTGGTAGTTCTGGAAGTTATAACCCCAGCGAACCGTACCCACCAGGCGGGGAGTAAGGGTAAAGTCCGCGCCTACGTTGGTGGTCACGTTGGGAGCGGCGTAGCCGAGATTGTGCGCATACACAAACAAGGGGTTTCCCGCACTGGTATTGGGCAGGCCTGTTGTTGAATCCGCAAAAGGAAGATTCTCGCCAGTCAGTCGCGAGTACTGGTACAGCCAAGAGCCGAACGCACGCACCTTTTGCGTCACCGCAGCGTCCACACGACCATACGTGTAATATGTCTGCTGATTCTGACTGAAAGATGCCGGGCCAGAATTCATTAAGACATTCCTTTCGCGGTCGTCCCAATCCGGGTCGAACCCGGCGAAGAAGAAAACCTTGTCCTTCAACAAAGCTCCACCAATCGTGGCCCCTGGGAAGATGTTGCTGTATTTGTCTTTCTTGGGCTGGTATTCCTCGTAGTTGGGGTCTAAATAGATGTTCGCATTACTTGTGGTCGTGAAGGTCGGATCGTAGCGGTTATACGCAGTCGGCGAACCGTCCCATCCGCCAAATTCGAACTGCGAGTCCACAGAGCCGTGCCAATTGTTACTGCCCTTCTTCATGATGACGTTTACCACGCCACCCAGGGAGCCGCCGTGCTCGGCTTCAACGCCTGAGCTTTTAACCTGAACTTCTTGAATGAAATCGAACGGCACGTTGGAGTGTGAATAACCTCCGATGGAGTCGGCCGTTTCCTGACCTTCGACCAGGTAGGAGTTTTCGGAATCAGCGCCACCGGCTACAGAGAAGCCGGCATTATTGCCGTTGCCGCCGTTGCTCGGCGATTGTCCGCCGGTCCCAGCCGTGGAGCTTGCCCCTCCGGCCATCATCGGGTTGCCGTTGCTCCCTTCGAGAGGTTCGCTGCGGGCCGAAGGCGCAAACTGGATTACCGACTGAAACGATTTGCCGTGCGGAACATCCTGAATCTCCTGTTCCGTGACATTCGTCATGGTCCGCGTCGTCGTCACGTCGATCTCGGGCGCGGCAGCGGTCACTTCAACTACCGTCGAACTGGTGCCCACTTCAAGCTTGAAATCAATCGTGGGCAGGTGGCCGACTTCGATGGTGATGCCCTCGCGCTTCACGGTCGTGAAGCCCTTGGCGGTAATCGTCAGAGTGTAGGTTCCGGGAGGCAGGTTGGCGAACCGGTAGTATCCGGCATTGTCAGTGTTCGCTTCTTTCTTGCCGACCAGCGACGAACCCGTCAACTCCACACGTGCGCCCGAAACCACAGCAGCCGACGGATCTTTCACATAACCCGACAATCCGCCCGTCGTTTCCTGGGCGAATGCGCCTGACACCATCAGCGCCATGACCAACACAAGGGTCAAAATGCCAAACAGCACCCGAGCCTTAACCATAAATCTCCCTCCTCAGGGACCAGAAACCACAAAAATTGGTCGATCGTCTTTTGATCGACGACCTTTTCGAACCTGGTACTAAAAAAGCGTTGTGCTGGATGAAACAGGGCTCAGAACAGAGGAACCCTAGAGCAGAATAGTTTGCAATTAACAATCCAAGACAGCACACCAAGACAGTTTTCTGTATTGTATTGAAAACAATACATCAATTTCTGTTTAGTGGAGCCTGATTAGGCCTTACCGTAGAAACGGTATATGGTTTTCAGTAGAGTTGTGGCCCAGATGTGTGATTTCCGGAAGAATGATCTGGCTAGAAGGTTCCCTTGTGCGTGTAGTACCCAGCTCTATAGTGCGACTGGAAGGGACCACCGGCCGGAGGGTTCGCCAAGTCCACTTTCAGCTGACGAAATTCCGACTCCGAATAATGTTGCGACGGGTAATAGGCCAGCAGATATTGCGTTCGCAATTCGTCGCTGATCTTCTGGAAGGCTTCGTCCAGTTGCCCAAGCGACGTGGCGTAGTAATACTTACCGCCGGTATCCGCTGAGATCTGAATCAGAGCGTGCTCGCCCCCCGTGTCTCGCCCGGCGCTGGCCTCGATCGGCACGTCGATGATGCTATAGATAATCGCTTCCGATTCCTGCGCGGCGCGCAACGCCTCTTTATAGCTGACCTGGCTCATGGTGTCGCCGCCGTCGGTAATGACCACCATTACCTTTCTTCCCTGCCGGTGGCTGAGCGCCTGCGATCCCAGAAAAATAGCGTCGTAGAGCGCCGTCGCCGAACCGTTCCGCCCCTTTTCGATTCCGGCATCGATCTTTTTCAGGTCCGAGGTAAACGGCACCATCTGGCTTACCTCTTCGCTGAACTTGAACACAGCGAGCCCATCCTGCGGCCGCACCATGGCATGCGCAAACTTCCGCGCCGAAACCAATTCCAGCGGCAGATCCTTTCTTGTACTCAAACTCGTATCGACGGCCAGCACAATCGACAGCGGCAGCGCCGACTCTTTGCTGAAAATCGCAATCTTCTGCTCTTTGCCGTCTTCCTTCAGCACAAAATTATCTTTCGTCAGATTCGTCACCGGAGCGCCGCGCACATCGGTCACGGTCACAAATACATTGACCAGTTTCACGTCGACTTTGAGTGTGGTTTCAGGTTCCTCCGCCATCAGCGGGAGGTGGTTACAAATGCTGATACCAGCGAGGATGCAGGCAACCGAAATGCGCGTGACGAGTTGAGCCACTCGCTGATTCGCTATTCGCTTCATGCCGGAGTCACTCACTTTGATGCGCCCTGCTCGCCGCCCGTGCCTCCCAGTCGTCTGATTTCTTCGGGAAAAGCCTCGCCATCCGCCCACACCGCTCCATCTTCAAAGAATTCCTTCTTCCAGATCGGCACCGTCTTCTTCAGCGTATCGATAATCCACCGGCAGGCGTCAAATGCCGCGCCTCGGTGCGCCGCAGCCACTACGACCAATACACTCGTCTCGCCAATCTCCAGCCGCCCTAAGCGATGGAAGATTGAGACATCCCGCACCGCGAAACGCGCCCGCGTCTCTTTCGCCAAACTTTTCATCTGCTGCAAAGCCATGGCTTCATACGCTTCGTAATCCAGATAGAGCGTGCGCCGGCCACGCGAGTTATTTCGCACCACGCCGTCGAAGGTTACAAGCGCTCCATCGCCCGGTCGCCGTAGACGTTGTACGATTTCCTCCGCATCAATCCTTTCCCGGACAATCCGAACCTCGCGCCCGCCCTCATCCTCCACCTCGCCCATCTCTGTCATTCCCCCGCTCACCGGCGGAAGCAGCGCCACCTCATCGCCCTCACCGAGCCTGTGGTCCATTCCGGCATAACTTTGATTCACGGAAATTGCCACAGACGGCAGCAGCTGTCCCAACCGCGGCGCGCTGTGCGCATAATAGAGGACCACCTCTCGCACCCGCGCCCCGTCTGGCAGGTCGATCGTTTCGCTCGAGCGTCCTAACAAGTCCTTCAGCACGCCGAAAAAAAGTACCCCAACCTTCATCACAATTTCCTGTTCTACTCGTCTGGCCGAACCTTTCGAAACGGCGCACAAAAGCCTTCCCGGCCGTGCACCGTTAGCTGGTTCCGGAAAAACTGAGAACCAGTGTACCGTCCCCATCCGAAAGGGGCTGTCCCTCCGTGCAAATTGCCGCCCCGATGGCTCAATTACCTACGTAATCGTGCATTAGGTCACTTTCCCGCTTAGTCTAATTGCCATACCTGATCAATACAGGAGACGGCTATCGCCAACGTGGTCCAAACCGACGCCAGCCGCAGTGCTTCCGCAAGGTCGTTCCTGCACTCCCTCAATATTCTGGTCAAGTACACCCGCCTTTATGGCGTGACCCATAAGCGCACCGAGGCGCAGTTCGAGATCACGTGGAAAGAACTGCAGGAGGCGCTGCCCAAGAGTGGCGATACAGGTTTTCTGCTCGGCGTCTCCGACAATAAACTTCTTCTCGATGGCATCCCGCTCGAAGCCGGACAAGCCGAACGCAGCTTCGCGCATTTGCTGAATGCCGCCGGACTCTCCAGTATTTTATTCTCCAGCCAGGTCACGCTCGAAGACTTTACCCGCCTGGTCCGCGCTTTTGCCATGGGCGGCACCAAGGCGCAGGACTTCGCCAAGCAGATCAAAGAAACCCTTGGGGATAACAAAGATTCTTCCATCCGCATCAACGAAGTAAAGTTCGTGGCCGCCGATCCCGCCACCGGCGAAATTTCCATGGCGGCCCAACTCGCCGCTCAATCTCTCGGCCCCGAATTCAAGCAGTGGCTGAACGATCCACAAAAACTCTTGCAGTTGATAGCGGCCGCTCAGGGTGCCAGTAGTGGCGGTGCCGGCGGCGGGGCTCCTCTCGGAAGCGTTCCCACCGTCGCCATCCCCGGCGCCATTTCCGCCACAGGGCAAGGAACCGGTGCCCCGGCTGGACAATCTTCAACATCCTGGAGCGGCGGCGTCGTTCCTCTGCAGGAGGAAGAAGTCATCCAAACGATTCGCCTGCTCACCCATTTTGGGCAGGCGATGGAAAATCCGAATTCTTCCGAGGAAAATCTCAAGGCCGAACTCGGCAACGCTCCCGAGAGCGCTAAAGTCAATCTCGCGCAGTTGCTCGAAAGTCTGGCCGCACAGGCCTCTCAGAACCCCAACGGCGCCGCCAATGACACGCCCCTCCTGATGAAGGCGGCGGAGAGCATGGCCATCAAATTCGCGCTCGATCGTTATCAACGTGGCGACGTCAAAGTCAACGCCGTCCACGAGATGATGGAGCACATGAGCCGGCAGATGGATACCCTGCGCCAGATCCTGCGGGTCCAGGAAGACAAATTATCCAAAGCCGGAGTTCTGGTTGAATCCCACGCCGACATTCTCGACCGCATGTTCTGGGCTGAAATTCCCGAAGCGGGCAAGAAGAGCGTTCTGCTTTCTTCGGAAGCGACCTGCGTGCCGCCGCGTAACATTCGCCAGTTTGTCGAACTGCTTTTCGAACGTGACGATAACGAACTCGCCGCCCAGATTCTTTTCAATTACTGCGGCGGCCTCGGCGCCGCCGATGCCGAGCCTCGCCGCAAGACGGCTACCGGCCTCAGTCAGCTCGCCGACCTCTACGCCCTCGCGCCCGAGGATGTCATGCCCAGCACGATTGCTTTGATGGCCGAGAAACTGGCCAAGGAAACCGATTCCGAGATTCAGAGCCTTATGTCCGCCGCCTTCACTCGCTTCGGCCAGGAGGCCTGCGGCGCCAAGAAATACAAAGCCGTCGCTGAAATGTGCTTCTCGCTGCAAAGGATCATGCTGGAACGGCCAGCGCTGGCCCATGACCTCCGCTCGCGCGTCGGCATCGAAAATCGCTTGCCTGAGATGATGGAAGAAGCCATCAATGCCGATCACCTGCCCGACGACCTGATCCATGTCCTGCAGCAGCTTCCCAGGAATTCCGTCGAACATCTTGCCGACCGCTTCTTCCGCGCTCACAAGCGCGTCGAATGCGATCGTATTGTCGAACTCGTCGCCGAACTGGGACAACCCGCGATCGACGATCTCGCCGAGATTCTCCGCTCCGGCCAGCCCCGCCAGGCCGCCTCCACCGTCGGTCTCCTCAGCCGCCTGTCGGTAAATCCACTCCTCGAGTTGCTCCCCTCGCGCATGGGTGAGTTCAACCGGTTTTATCAGGACGTCATCGTTCGCCAGATCGCCTATGGCGCCGCCCCCGATCGCGGCCGCACTTTGCTCGAACTTCTCGAACTGCTCGATCCGCTCATTCTGCCCGAAGCCATCGATGAGATCGGCATGAGCCAGGACCGCAGCGCCAGTACCAGCTTGATCGCTCTCGCAACCGCCGGTGAGGCGCATGATCGTCCTCCGTTTGTGCAATTGAAGGCCATCGAATCTCTCGGCCGCCTGCGCGAAGTCGATGCTGTCCCCGTCCTGCGCACCGTCGTCGAAGCCAAAAAACTTTTCGGCCACAGCCAGCACCGCGAATTGAGAATCGCCGCCATTCAAGCCTTGGCCAAGATCGATCCCCGTTACGGCACCCAGGCTCTGGCCGAGAGTGGCCTCGAAACCAGCGACCTCACCATCGCCCCGCTCGAACCTGGCCCCGGATGCCCCTGGGTACGTCAACGCCGCTATGAACGGATCGTCTTGCCCCGCAGCCTCTCCGCTACTCTTTCCAGTTCCTGGGGAAAGTCGAACATCGTGATGCGCGAGATGAGTCTTGGCGGCGGTATGGGGACGCGAAACGACAATCTCCGCGTCGGTTCCGAAGCTCATGTCGAAATATCGCTCGGCGTGAAGAAAATTCGCGGAGAGGTTCTTCTGCGCCGCGCCCGCGTCAATGAAATCGGCTTCGAATTCGTCAGCATGGATCTTGACAGCCGCTATCGCCTGCGCCGCATCCTCGTCGAGGCCCTGCAAAAAGTCCCGGCCAATACCTTCAACTGGGACGGCGAACGAAAACTCACATAAAGCAGTCAGGATCTCACCTCCTTTTGCCGCCATAACAAAAGGCCCCGAAGCACTCCGGGGCCTTTCCAATTCACCAACCGAAAACTCTTCCTACGCTACCTTTACGAAAATAATCACCAGCGTGAACAACACCAGGGACTCGATAAACGCGAGGCCGAGGATTTGCGCGACCATGATTCCAGGACGCGCCGCCGGATTGCGCCCCAGTGCCTCGCAAGCGGCTCCCGCAACTTTTCCCTGTCCCAGGGCCGCCAGTCCGGCCGCCAGTGCAATTGCAAAGCCCGAGGTCAGTGCCACCCAGTTCGTGCCGGTAGCCGTTGCTCCGCCTTGCGCAAACGCCGGCACCGCCATCACCGACGCTATCATCATTACGAACATCAGCATCACAAATTTACGCATTGGTTCTCCTTATGATTTGCCGCCAGTGGGTGGTTGACGCCGTGCTTTCTAGCCGACGCCCTCACGCTGAACAGCAACTGCCAAAACAAACCGGTGCCGGGCGCCAGGTCTCGGGAAACTCTCGTCCCTGCTTTTCCCTGAGACACGACACCTGAAACCTGAGACCTTCTTTAGTGTTCCTGCCCTGTCGCCTCGCCCAGATAAACGCAGGCCAGCAAAATGAAAATATACGTCTGGATAAACGATACGCCGATATGCAACCCCTCGAACACCACTGGAATCCCCAGCGGGATGAGCGAGAAAAATACCAGCGTGACCATTTCTCCGGCAAACATGTTGGCAAAAAGACGGATGGTGAGCGACATCACCCGCGCCGCGTGACTGAAAACTTCAATCGGAAACAGCAGTAAGGGCAGGAATAGACGCATCACCAGCGGCATGTCTTTATCCTGCGGCCCGATGAAGTGTTTCAGATATCCCACCGGCCCGTTGGTCCGCACGCCCTGATAGTGATAGTAAAACCAGGTGAGCAGCGCGCACCCCAGCGGCACAATCGGTACCGCTGTCGGCGATTCCAAACCCGGCACCAGTCCAATGAGGTTGCAGCACAAAATGAACATGCCCAGCGTGACCAGGTAGGGAACGTATTTATGGCCATGATGGCCGACCACCTCATCGGCCATGTTGACGACGAATCCCTGAATCCCTTCCATCGTGTGCTGCAGGCCGCCCGGACGCTCCACTGAAAGTCGCACACGCACGGCGATAAAGAAGATGGTCAGCAGCAGCACGACCAGCAGTTCCATCGCGAAACTGTTAGAGATCGGAGTCGCTGGATGCTTAACGTGTAGGTGCAGCGCGGTCAGCAACGCCAGCACCGGCTTGCCAAACAGACGATTCAGGAATGCGGTAAAAACCAGTTGTTCCATTTTTAACTTTTGATCACTTTAAAGTTTGATTACTGATGCCAAATCTATGAGTACCTATTCTCGGCTTATCAAAAAGGGGCTTACGAATCCCGCCGGAATGCCGTCAATCCTTGCCACCCTGCTTCCGCCATCAGGGCCGCCACCGGCACGCACAAACCCCACAGAAAACCGCGGAACGCGAGGGAAGAACCTTTGAATATAGCATAGGCAACGCCTCCGACCAACAGGTAGCGCACCACGAAACGCAGGACGATCCATCCCCCTTTCTCGCGACTATTCTGGTCGACAATGCGATCGGTCAGTAATTCGACACCGCGCGTCAGCGAGCGGAAATTGACGTACGAAACCGCCGCTCCCAGCGCAAACCCGATCGCCCCCGCCCAGCGGTAGAACCAGAAAGCCGGTCCGAGAAGCAGGACGCTGACCACGAGCATGTTGCGCAGGACGCGAGGAATAATGCGCTCATCCATTATGCTTCATGAATCATGCTTCCTCGAACGCCTTATCGAACCCCAAGCTTCAGCCCATTTCGAACTACGGCAGACTCGCGCCGATGGTCGCGCCACATCGCCAGTATCACTTCTCTCTCTTCATTTTTCTCTGGACGCCCCGAGCGCCATGCGAATCATCTGTCCGAATCCCACCACCGCGCCAAACAACAGCCCGACCAGATAAAGCCATTTAGTGTGCAGCCAGTAGTCGGCCAGCTTGCCTAAAAAAAACCCCAGCAAAATCGCCGCCGGAATAATAAACCCCATTTCGGAGTAGCGAGCCAGCGAAACAACCATGGCTTTTTTTCGCGGCGTCCGGACCGGTTCGAGGTTGGGTTCTTCCGGCATGCAGAGGAATTCTAAACCAAGCGCAAGCAGCGGGAGTTGATAGCGACGCCTGAAAGCTACCCCTACTTCACCATCGCCGCCACATGCGGAGACTGCGCAATATTCAGCGACCAGTTCACGCCGCGGATGAAAGGCTCCGGAAATACTCCAATCACAATCGTCGCCAGCGCCGCCACGCCCACGGCGCAGCGCATCCCGAAGCTAACAGGCATCCGCCCTTCCTCCATCGGAGCGCTCATCAGCATCGAGTTTGCCATCTTCAGGTAGTAATAAAGTCCGAAGAGCGAATAGACCACGCCCAGAGAAGCCAGCGCGTAATGTTTGCTTTCAATCAGGCTGAGAAAGATGTAGTACTTACCCAGGAATCCGGCTGCCGGAGGAATACCCGCCAGCGACAACAAGAACAGTAGCATCAGCACCGCTTCGACCGGAGCTCGCTGGTACAGTCCGGCCATGTCGTCGATTTCATCGCCAATCACGTTGCGCTGCCGCAGAGAGGCGATCACCGCGAACGCGCCCAGGTTCATGAAGGTGTAGACCAGCAGATAGATCAGGATTCCCTTGAACCCGTCGTTAAATCCAGGGCTGCCGATCGGCGATGTTCCCAGGGCCACAAGAGCCAGCAGCATATAGCCGACATGCGCAATCGAGGAATACGCCAACAGCCGTTTTGTATTCGTCTGCGTGAGCGCGGCGAAGTTGCCCCCTGTCATGGTGGCGACCGAGACGAACACAATCACCGGAATATAAATCGAGCGCAGCGGGTAGAGTCCAAACACCAGAATGCGCAGCAGCAACGCCCAGGCTGCCGCCTTCACCGCCACTGACATGAAGCCGGTAATGGATGTGGGCGCGCCTTCGTAAGCGTCCGGCGCCCATTGATGAAAGGGCACCGCGGCGATCTTGAACAGTAATCCGACCATGGTCGTCAGCAGCGCAATGATCACCACCGGATTGTGCGCACTTTGCGCCGCTACCGCCCGTTGAATGATGGCCAGATTGGTGCTGCCGGAAATTCCGTAGAACAGCGACAACCCGTAGGCAAAAATACCCGACGAAAATGCCCCCAGCAGCAAGTACTTCAAGGCCGCTTCGTTCGAGCGCCGGTCGCGCCGCAAGAAACCCACCAGCACATACGTCGAGATCGCCATCAACTCCAGCCCGATGAAGAGCAACACGATGTCGATGCCCGCCGCCATGCACATCATGCCCACAACCGCCATCAGCAGCAACGAGTAATATTCGCCGTGATTCTCGTCTTCGAGATCCAGATAGTGCACCGACATCAGGATCGAAATCGCCGCTCCGGCAAGAAACAGGTACCAGAAATAAATAGCGAAGCGGTCGACCAGCAGCGAATTATAAAAACCGATCGCACCTCGGGGCAGAGCCCGTTGAATCTCCCACACGCACAGCGCCGAAAATGCCACGCCGACAAAAGCGCCTACGGCATTGATCCATTTCCATCCCGCCGGAATCATCAGATCGATCAGCAAAATGCCGAGCGCAAAAATAGTAAGTTCCACCATCGGCAGCATCAACCGGTATTCCGTGGATGAAAGGCCTGGCACTCAATTGCTCGCTTTCGTCACGACGTTGGTTACAACAACTGCGGGCGCGGGAGCAATCTGCGCGTTCGCCGGAGCGTTGAGATTCGAACCGTCATGAATCGTCTGCACCAGTTGATTCACCGGTTGCTCCAGAATCTGGAAAAACGGCTTGGGATAAAGTCCAATCCACAACGCCATGATGATCAGCGGAGCAAACGTAAGAATTTCGCGCGGCGTAAGATCATGCAGCTTTTCATTCTTCGGATTCGTCACCGTCCCAAAGAAGACCCGCTGATACAGCCATAATAAGTAGGCCGCTGCTAACACCACGCCCGGAGCCGCCCATGCCGCCCATCTCCAGTTAGCGACGAAAGCGCCCTGCAGTATCGTGAACTCGCCGACGAAGCCGTTCAACAACGGCAGGCCCATCGACGAGAGAAACATGATCATGGTGATCGTCGCGTAGATAGGCATCACGTTCGAGATGCCGCCATATTCCGCGATCTCGCGCGTGTGTCGCCGTTCATACAGAATGCCGACAATCAGGAAGAGCGCACCCGTCGAGATGCCGTGATTGATCTGCTGCAGCACCGAACCCGTCAAACCTGCCGAATTCAGCGCGAAGATTCCCAGCGTGCAGAAGCCAAGATGGCTGACCGACGAGTAAGCCACCAGCTTCTTCATGTCTTTCTGCATCAACGAAACCAGCGCTCCATACACGATGCCCACCAGAGACAGTCCGATCACCCAGCCTTGTACTTTAGGGTGCGACACCACTCCGGGAAAGAATGGCAGCGAGAACCGTACGAATCCGTAAGTTCCCATCTTCAGCAAAACGCCCGCCAGAATAACCGAGCCCGCCGTGGGCGCTTCCACGTGCGCATCCGGCAGCCACGTGTGGAAGGGAAACATCGGAACCTTGATCGCGAATCCTATGAAGAAGGCCACGAACAGCCAGATGGCGATGTTAAAAGGAATGAGCGGCGCGGTTTTATAAAGCTCGGGAATGCTGAAGGTAAAGACGCCGGTAACTGCGTGATGGTGGAAATAAAGATACAGAATGCCCAGCAGCATCAACACCGAGCCGAGCAAGGTGTACAGGAAGAACTTGATGGCCGCGTAAAGTTTGCGCGGGCCGCCCCAGATGCCGATTAGCAGATACATCGGCACCAGCATCGCTTCCCAGAAAACAAAGAAGAGGAAAAAATCGAGCGCCATGAAGACGCCCAGCATTCCCGTCTGCAACACCAGGAACCACACGTAATATTCCTTGACCCGGTTCTCGATCGCAGTCCACGAGCATAGGATCGAGATCCACCCCAGCAGCGTCGTCAGCATGATCAGCAGAAACGAAATGCCGTCGATACCGAGGTTATAACCCGCGCCAATCGATGGAATCCAGTTGTTCGCCGTGCCTTCAAGGAATTTGAAATGCGAAGGCGTCACCTCGAACCGCTGCGCCCAGAACATCGGCACCAGCGGCAGCGATATCAGGAAGCCAACGAGGGCGAAGATGTTCGCCATCCAGCGGATCGCGTCTTTATTCTCCTTCGGAACGAACAGAAGAATGAACGCGCCCACCAGCGGCGTAAAGAGAATGACGGACAGGATGTGATTCTGCATAAGAGCTCTTGGCTGTTAGCTCCTGGCTTATGGCTTGTGCTAAAGCCACGAGCCAACAGCTAAGAACCGCCTTTCAGTGATACACGTAATAAAACGCGAACCCCAACAAACCAGCGACCATCACCAGCGCGTACCACTGCATCAGTCCCCATTCGAACAGGCGCGCAGGATACGACAGCATTCGGGCCAGAATCGCCGGCCCATTCACGCCGATGCCATCGATGATCCACTTGTCCCACCAGGTCGAAAGCGTGGCCACAGCGCGAGTCAGCCAGCCCGCATCGTTGACCGCACCGTCGATAATCTTGGCATCGAACCACGACGATGCTTCGCCTGCACCCATAACTCCGAGACGCACGTCGCCAATCTTCCGCCGTCCGGTAAAGACGTAGTCGTACCCTTCATCGACGAACCACTTGTTGTAGAGCAGCCGGTAAAGCGGTGGCGCCGCGGCTGCAATCGGCTCGACATATCCCTTGCCTGCATTCTTATACGAGCGTCGAGCCATTCCCCAACCCACGCCCGCCGCCGCCAGCGATAGGAACATCAGCGCATACTCCGTCTTATCCGTGTGCTCCGCTTCTTTCTCGCCCGCCGCTAGCTGCGCCGACTTCCCTTCCTCGACCAGGACAACTGCTTCGCGCGCGAACACCGGCTCCAGGAATTTCTCGAAGCGCGCCGACCCGCCTAGACTATGCGGCCAGCTCAGCCATCCTGCGCCAATCGAACAGATCGCCAGGATCACCAGCGGCACCGTCATTGACTTCGGCGATTCGTGCACGTGATGCTCCGCCTCATGGCTCATGCGCGATGGACTATAAAACGTCAGATACATCAGCCGGAACATATAAAAGGCCGTCATCAGCGCCGTGCCATACCCGATGAGCCACAAAATGCGATATGCGTCGCTTTCCTTGGTCCATGTCTGCCAAAGAATCTCGTCTTTCGAGAAGAA
The DNA here is from genome assembly GCA_963696275.1 of uncultured Acidobacteriaceae bacterium. Lineage (GTDB taxonomy): Bacteria > Acidobacteriota > Terriglobia > Terriglobales > Acidobacteriaceae > Acidiflorens. The sequence goes on from CAVOJQ010000008.1 coordinate 431,808, forward strand.
GCCGGCAAACGGGAAGATTCCAGCGATCGCCAGCGTTCCGATCAACATCGTTTTATAGGTCGTCGGAATGCGTCTTTGCAGATCGCCCATGTTGCGCATGTCCTGCTCGCCGCTCATGGCATGAATCACCGAGCCTGATCCAAGGAAGAGCAGCGCCTTGAAGAACGCATGCGTAAACACGTGGAAAACGCCCGCCGCAAAGGCGCCCACGCCAAGGGCAAGGAACATGTATCCCAATTGCGAAACAGTCGAGTAGGCCAGCACACGCTTGATATCGTTCTGCACGAGCCCAATCGAAGCGGCAAACACCGCTGTGAGCGCTCCGACAATGGCCACCGTCTTCATCGCGTTCGGCGCCAGCACGAACACGGCATTCGACCGCGCCACCATATAAACGCCCGCCGTTACCATGGTCGCCGCATGGATCAATGCCGAAACCGGCGTCGGACCTTCCATCGCGTCGGGCAGCCATACATAGAGAGGAAGCTGCGCCGACTTGCCGCACGCTCCTACGAAGAGCAGCAGCGCCGCTGCCGTTAGAACAGGATCGCCAATCGCGAAGTGTCCGCTGCGCGCCGCCGCGTTGATGTCGATGAAGCGAAACGACCCCAGATACCACACCAGCGTCAGCGCGCCCAGAATGAATCCCGCATCGCCGATACGGTTCACGATGAACGCCTTGTTAGCCGCTGTCGATGCGGAATTACGATGAAAGTAAAATCCGATCAGCAAGTAAGAGCACAAGCCCACCCCTTCCCATCCCACAAATAAGAGCATGTAGTTATTCGCCAGGATGAGCGTGAGCATCGCGAACATGAACAGGTTCAGGTATCCAAAAAAACGGTAATAGCCGCCTTCGTGCGCCATGTATCCGGTCGAGTAAATGTGGATCAGCATGCCCACGCCGGTCACAAACAGCAGCCAGATCGAAGAGAGAGGATCGAGCAGGAAGCCCGCGTCAACATTGAACGGAGCGAGTGTCCCATCCTTTTTTACGATATTGAGATTCCCGTCGCCGCTGCCCAGCCAGGTGTAAACAATCTTCTGAAACGGCTTCCCCGTGCCGTGAGCCAGGTGCGTGTACTCAACCACCGTGAAGCAGGCGAAAAGGAACGCAACCACGACCGCGCCCACGCAAACCGCGTTGACCGTCTTCTTCTGCAATCGCCGCCCGAAAAAAAACATCATCGCCGCCCCGAAGGCCGGGAAGAGCGGGATCAGGTAGATGTGGTTTAAGAACATGTCGTTAGTCTTCGCCGGTCGTTCGCTTTTCGTCTGCCCTTCTACCACTTCAACAAGTCAATCTCATCTATGTTGATCGTCTCTTTGTTCCGGAAGAAGGCGATCAGAATTCCAAGGCCTACCGCAGCTTCCGCGGCGGCATCGACCACGATAAAAATTGCAAACAACTGTCCATGCAGGTTTCCCCACATGCGGGAGAACGCCACCAGGTTCAGGTTCACCGCATTGAGGATCAACTCGATCGCCATCAGCACAATCACCACGTTGCGGCGGGTTAGCACTCCAATCACTCCCAGCGCGAACAGCGCCGCCGCCACCACGAGATAGTGAAGTGTAGTGATAGGAACCATAAAAACCGTCAATTCGTCCTTCGCTATTCGCTGTTCGCTGCTACTGTTGGTCTTGCGTACAGCGATCAGCGAACGACGAACTGTTAGATCTTCTTCTTCGTCATAATGACCGCGCCCAGAATCGCCACCAGCAACAGCAACGAGGCGATCTCGAAGGCGAACGTGTACGCGCCCATCTTGCCCGCTTCTCCGTAGAGCATGGCTGCGACCTGCTGCGTATTGGACGCTTCCGGCAGCGCTACCATTCGATCCGGAAACAGCGCCCTTCCCTTGATGAATGCCGAGATCAACAACCCCATCAACGCGCACGACGCCACCAACCCTACCGGCCACATACGATTGAACCTGCGCTCCTTCGAGGCGCGTTCGATGTTCACCAGCATGATCACGAACAGGAACAGCACCATGATTCCGCCAGCGTAAACGATGATCTGCACGCCGGCGACGAACGGTGCATACAACATCAGGTAGAGTCCCGCCACCGAAAGCAAGGTCACGATCAGCGCCAGCGCCGCGTGCACCGCATTCCGTCGCGTGATCACTGCCAGGCCGCTCGCCACCGCCAGTCCGGCCAGCACGTAGAAAAACCATGGCGTCGCGACTGGCGCCATATTTCCCACCACCCCCGGGTTCATTGCAGGATTCATGAAAAAATAAGCCCCACGACCGCCGTCAGAATCAGCACGCCGAGCGAAATCGGCAGCATCACCTTCCATCCGATCCTCATCAACTGATCGAAGCGGTAACGCGGCCAGGTCGCGCGATACCAGATGAACAGATACATGAAGACAGCCACCTTTAGCACAAACCAGTAAACGTAGCCGATGCCCTCATCGAATCTCGACGCCAGGCTCGTATCCGCCATACGGCCAGCCACCGCAATCACCAGCAGCAGCAACCCGATCAACCCCAGCACCGCCGCAAACACCGCCAACCCGATCCGCTGCACTTTGAAGAAAGAGTGCGGCGGCATCCGCACCGTGCCGATCACGGCAATTAGGGCCAGACCTCCGAAGGTGAGCCCCGGAAACAAAGAGAAGATAAAGTCCCACGCCGGCGCGTGCAGCAGATTGGGAAACGGGCGCATCCAGCCGCCCAGCCAGAGCGTGACCGCGATCGATGAAACCGCAATCATGGCCGCATATTCGGCGAGCATAAAGAGCGACCAGCGCAGCCCGCTGTATTCCGTGTGAAAACCGGCGGTCAGTTCAGATTCTGCTTCGGCCATGTCAAAAGGAGCGCGATTCGTCTCCGCCACCATGGCGATGGCGAAAATCGCAAACGCGACGAAGCCCAGCGGGAAGAACTTGAAGATGAACCAGACGCCCTGCTGCTGCTGCGCTCGAACGATCTCAATCATGCTCAGCGTGCCCGTGCCGCTCGCGTTCATGCTCGTCATCAGGATCGCCGACACGATCGCCAGTCCCATGGCAACTTCATACGACACCATCTGTGCGCTCGACCGCAGCGCGCCGATTAGCGGATAGTGCGAGTTCGAGGCCCAGCCCGCAACCACGATTCCTAGCACTCCGAGCGACGACACCCCGAGCATAAAAAGGATGCCGATATTCATGTCGCTTACCGCCTGCGACGGGCCAAACGGAATCACCGTATAAACTGTGAACGCCGCCAGCAACCCAATCAGCGGCGCTACCCAGAAAACAAACTGGTCCGCCTCGCTCGGAATAATGTCTTCTTTCAGCATCAGCTTGAGCGCGTCGGCGAACGGTTGCAGTAATCCATGCGGACCCACGCGCATCGGTCCCAGGCGAATCTGGAAGTGCGCCAATGCCTTGCGCTCGATCCAGTTCATGCAAATCACGGCCACCGATACGCCCGCGAAAATGATCAACACATAAATCAGCGCCCACAATTGGTTGTTAGCCGAACCCGGAGTGACGTTGCTGCCCAGGTAGGACATGAACTGATTGAGCATCAGCGGTCCACCTCGCCGAGCACGATGTCAATCGTGCCAATCACGGCGACCACGTCGGCGACCAGCAAGCCCCGCACCATCACGTCAAGCGCCTGCAGATTGACAAACGATGGCGGGCGGACGCGCAAGCGGTAAGGCTGTGTCGATCCGTCGCTGACGATGAAATATCCCAGCTCGCCCTTCGGCGCTTCGATCGAATGATAAATTTCGCCCACCGGCGGCTTGATCACCTTCGGCACCTTACCCATGATTGGGCCTTCCGGAATGCCGTTGACCGCCTGCTCGATGATGCGCATCGACTGTCGCATCTCCGCCATGCGCACCAGGTACCGGTCGTAAGTGTCGCCGTTCGTGCCAATCGGAATTTCGAAATCGAACTTGGAGTAGTTCGCGTAGGGTTGGGCTTTCCGCAAATCCCACTTCACCCCGCTCGCCCGCAGCACCGGTCCGGTCACGCCGAGTGCGATGGCGTCCGCCGCCGAAATTACGCCGACGTTCTTCGTCCTCTCCAGCCAGATGCGGTTGGTGGTCAGCAACGTCTCGTATTCGTCGATCTTCGGCGCGAAGAAGCTCAGGAAGTTCGTGACCTCTTTTTCGAAGCCCGCATACGTCTCGTACTGGCACCCGCCGATGCGGAAAGCGTGCGTCGTCAGTCGCGCCCCGCAATACCTTTCGAAAATCTTCAAGATCTCTTCCCGATCGCGGAAGGTGTAAAACAACGGCGTCATCGCTCCGATATCAAGCGCGTGCGTACCCAGCCAGAGCTGGTGACTGGCGATGCGATTCAGTTCCGTCAGGATCACCCGGATATATTGCGCGCGCGCCGGCGCTTCCACATTCAACAACTTCTCCACCGCTTCGCAGTATCCCAATCCGTTCGACACCGCCGCGCAGTAGTCCATCCGATCGACGTACGGATTGAACATCGTGTAGGTGCGGTTCTCGGCGATTTTCTCCACCCCCCGATGCAGATATCCGATCACGCACTCCGTGCCCAGAACCTTTTCCCCGTCCAGCTTCAGGATGACGCGCAACACCCCATGCGTTGCCGGATGCTGCGGCCCCATATTAATGATCAGTTCGTTCGAATCGAGATAGGGCCTCTCGGGAGTTTCCAGTTCGAGATGCGAGGCCGCGCGGCTGGAGACCACGTTCGAATCCTTCATTGTCCGCTCTCGATTCCCAGGTTGATCTGCACCCATTCTTGATCCTGCTGCAAAATTCCGTAATCTTTACGCAGCGGATGGCCCTTCCAATCCTCGGGCAGCAAGATGCGCTTCATATCCGGATGCCCGTCAAACTTGATCCCGAACATGTCGTAAACTTCGCGCTCCAGCCAATTCGCGGTCGCCCATATTCCAACACTAGAATCGATCGAAGCGCCGTCCGCAATCTGTGTCTTCACCCGGATACGTTCGTTGCGCGTGAAAGAATAGAGAATCCACAGCACGTCAAATTGCTTTTCCCGCTTCGGGTAATGCGCTGCCGTGATATCCACGCAGTAGTCGAACTGCTCTTCGTCGCGCAGCAGTCGCAGAAAGTTGGGGATCAGCGAGCGATCCACGCTGAAGTAGTTTTGCCCCAGATAAGTCAGAGCCTCCAGACCTGATCCATACTGGCTCCGGTACTTTTCCACCAACGGCGAGGTCCAGGGCACCGGCGCAGGGACAGCGGCCTTCGGAGCGGCCGGCTTCGCAGCAGGCTTGGTTGGCGGACTTGGAGACGGCGGAGCGGCGACCGGAGTTGCAGCAGTCGGCGCGGGCGAGACACTCTTTTCCGCCGTCGGCTTCTTCTCCCCTTCCGGCGGCGGCGGTGAAGCAGGCGTTTTGACTTCCTCGGCCATGCAGTATCTGTCTAAGAAATTTCGCTACGAATGATGGTTACAAAGATCGCTGCCAGATCGCACTAGTATTAGGAAACTTTCACTTTTAACATCCGGTACCCCCACCGTATGTGACCGTCGTCACAATCTCGTTCAGGATTGTCCTGCAGCCATTAGCGCCGTTCCCCCTGATAGCCCTCGATCAGGTCACGGATGCGCACCGCGTCCGCCTTGCGATGGCCATGACTGGTGATCGGATCCGTGCCACCAGTCGACTCAATCACAATCTCTGACCAGAATATTCCTGTGGAGATCCTGACCGATGCAACCTGCGGAGTCGAGATGCTCTCCTCGGTGCTGCCGAATAGACGCCGCTTTACCCGGCTGACGCGCAGCGCACTCACCACAATCCGTGTCGGAAAGAACAGGTTCCCCCGCGTCCAGCGGCTCGCACCGAAGCTCTCCTCCGCAACCGCACGGTTCAGGTCCGGACGATTGGACCCCGAAGTCCCTACACCCATTCCAGTGCGCCCTTCTTCCATATCCAGATGTATCCCACGATCAGAATGCCGAGGAAGATCAGCATCTCCATAAGCCCGAACCCGCCCAGCGCCTTGAACTTCACCGCCCACGGAAACAGAAAAACCGTCTCCACATCGAACACCACGAACAAAATGGCGATGATGTAATAACGCACCGTGTACCGCCCGCGAGCATTGTCATAGGGATCAATGCCACACTCGTACGGCATCAATTTCACCCGGTTGGGACTTTGCGTGCGAATGATCCTCGCGATCAGCAGCGTCAAGGGAATGAGAATGCCGACCACGGCAAGAAAAAGAAAGATCGGAACGTAATTTTGCGGCATGAGTCCTCGAAGCAATCGTAATAAGGGCGAAACCGAATACTAACGCCGAAAGCGGCCTCGCTTCAAGGACTAGTGAACATCCCGGCTGTGACGAACGTCTCAGATGTCCGACGTCACCTGCCCGCCGGACGGGAAGTCTCGAATCACTCGGACATAACGTCAGGCATTACAAAGACGTGACGCGCCAACTCGGAGTCGAGCGTCTCCCGGCGGTAAAGAGCCGATAACACGCCCTCTTTCCACTGCAGCAGGTCGGGATTGCGCTGGGCAAATTCTTCCCAGCTCAGGACCATGCCGGCGCGCGCCACCCGCTCCCGTATCAGCAGCAGGTAGGCCCACGTGATCGTCTCATGATAACGCTGCGCTTTTCCCTGGGCGGCCGTGAAGCGTCGCAACGCCTCCGAGAAGCGTTGCAGCGCTTCGAGAGCAGGGTACCGGCACAAATATTCGAATCCCAGCCGGACGTGATCGGCGTGATGAAAAGTCTCGGCGCGCATCTCGACCTCCTCGAATTGCCGGATCAGCTCCTCGCCAGTCATTTGCGCTTCTCCGCCGTCGCTTGCTGGCCCGCCGCCGCGCGCTTGATCTCCCGGAGCCTATGGCTGGCGCTCGAATCAAGATCAAGTCCGTAGAACTTCTTCAGGTCCTGGATGCGCTTGAGCGACTCGCTGCTGAACGGAGTCTTGCCGTCAAAGGCGTGCAGCACAATCCCCTCCAGCAAGTCGCCAAGCGTCAGATCGTGATATTCGGCGAACCCCTTCAGCACTTTCAGCAGCCGCTTCTCCATGCGGACGCCGGTCTGAACCCGTTCAATTAGAAGCTGCGATTCATTGACCATATTTTCGTTGACCCGCCTTTTCATCTACGACGCCTTGTTCATTGTGGTACCAACGTACCATGGTACCAATAGAATTGCAACTTCTGTCCCGCCGCTGTGAAATGAGAAAATGTCAGCAGGTTTTAACTACTGCCGGGAAGGTTCACCGCCTATGTGCCGCAATATCAAAACCCTCTTCAACTTCGAACCACCCGTCACCGACGACGAGGTCCACGCAGCCTCGCTGCAGTTCGTCCGGAAAATCACCGGCTTCAACAAGCCCTCGAAGGCCAATGAAGCCGCGTTCCTCGGTGCCGTCGACGAGATAGCCTCCATATCGGCGAGACTTCTCCATTCGCTCGATACCACCGCGCCACCCAAGAACCGCGAAGAAGAAGCCGCCAAGGCCAAAGCCCGCGCCGCCGAAAGATTCGGCAGCTGAACGATCCAAATCCGAACTCCTTGACGAAATACCTGCCGCTATGCCACTCAGGCGAGTGCACGTTCCGGATGAAAAGTCTTGCACATTGACGCGGTCATGAACTGGCAGCACAATTGTCCCACTTGGCGCCGGAAGAACGTCACCCTCAGGAGGACGTCATGCTCCACCGTTTGCTCTTCTTCCTCTTCGTAATTCCGATTGTCTCCGCCGGCCTGTTCGCCCAGGGTGTTGCTCCCTACTCCAACGCAATCACCAACCGTGCGTTCTATGCCAAGACTCCCATGACACCGCCACCGGTGAATATCGTCTTTCAGGATCCTGACCTCGGCGGCAGCATGGTCCGAATTACCGATGAGAATACGAATCCGAAACTGCCTGGGCAATTTTTTCTGAATCCTGACTCGGATGTGAACGAATGGAGTATGGACGAAAAGAAGTTCTACGTTGTCGGCGGAGGTGACGCCGCTAATCTTGCGTTTGGCTTCGACCCTGACACCATGACCATCAGCGCGCTTCCCGGCGCGGGTGCCGGTGGAGCGCTGGCCATCCCCTTGCGCGAAGGTCCCACCTTCAGCTTTGTCGATCCCGACCTCATGTACGGCACCGCCCTGAAAGCGCCACTTACCATCACTACCTATCGCTTCTCCACCGGAAAGGCGACTCCGCTTTTCGATACCACCAACTGTGCAACCCAGCCTCCGCTGGTGGCCGGTCCCAAACAGTCAAGCTCCGATACGACGCTCTCCAACAACGACGGTCGCATCCAAATTTCCGCTGGCGGCAGGTCCGCCGGCCACCGCCCTTTTGTGATTGTGTACGACCAGCAACTCGGCTGCCGCTGGTATAACACGCAGACCGGACAAGTCGGCGGAACTTGGGGGCCCACGGGACAGGTCAATATCCCGGATACATTCAGCGTGAACCATGCCAAGATTTCCGGCAATGGACAGTACGTGAAAATCGGCGTCGATCAGTTCGGCTTCTATGTCTGGGATGTTACATCTCTGAACGTCCAAGCTTGTCCCTTCGAAGGCCCTGGGCCTCATTGCAGCGGATATGCCGCCACCGGCTATAACTCCTACATCAACGCCCCTGGAGTTCTCGATGAGCTAAACACCTTCTCACGGCCACTGGCCGACCTTACCGACCTGACGCAACTCATCAATCCCCTGCCGCAGCCTTACTACACGGGAATGGAAAAGACCTTTGGCTGGAGTAACGGCGCTTTGAGTGGCAACGTTCCTGTCTGCGGAGCAACTTATAGTCCCACCGGGAATCAGCAGGTCCGGCAGCCCTATGACGGCGAGGTATTCTGCATCGAGACGGATGGCGTGGCGTCGACGATCTGGCGGTTCGTCCATAACCGTGCCGTCTGGAACCCGAAGTTCTACTGGAGCCAGCCCTATGGCAACATCTCGCTCGACGGGCGCTTCTTCAGCTTCTCTTCCAGCTGGGATCTGCAACTTGGCACTTTTTGGGGAAACGACCCACGAAGCGACGTCTGGATCGTCAAGTTAGACTAGGATTTCTACAGGAACGATCTTCGTCGAAACCGGGCGAACTTAATCACTCCGCGTGGCGGCCACAACTTCTACGCGCCCGCTCGCCCATTTTTCTCCCCGACACAATCACGGGTGCCGTCACCCAATACGGTATGATTTTAGAGGGATCCCTCAACTGATGACCGAACCCGCCGCGACGCCAACCGCAGTCAGCTGGAGAAAACGTCTTCGTCGCAGCGTCTCCGAGCTGCGGCAGCGCGAAGGACAAATATTTCTCATTCTCTCCCTCGTGATCGGCGCCCTGACTGGGCTCGCCGTCGTCGCCTTCATCCTGCTCACCGAACACCTGGGGATGCGGCTCTATCCCGTCGGTGGCGCCCGCTGGCGGCGCGTCCTCTTCCCAGTTGTCGGTTCGCTCAGCGTCGGCTATCTTCTCTATCGCTATTTCCCGAACGCCCGCGGCAGCGGCGTGCCCCAGACGAAGGCCGCTCTTTTCGCGCGCGAAGGCCGCATCACCCTCCGCACCGTGCTCGGTAAGTTCTTCTGTACCTCCGCAACTCTCGCCTCTGGAATACCCCTCGGCCGCGAAGGTCCGTCTGTGCAGGTTGGCGCGGGCATCGGTTCTGTCCTCGGACGACTGCTCGGCCTGCGCGCCGAGCAGGTTAAAAAACTGATCCCCGTAGGAGCCGCCGCTGCCATTGCCGCAGCCTTCAATACGCCGCTCGCCGCCGTCCTTTTTTCGCTCGAGGAAATTACCGGCGATCTTTACGCGCCTGTCATGGGCGCGGTCGTGCTGGCTTCGGCAACCGCTTGGATGGTCCTCCGCGTTTTCCTCGGCGATCATCCTCTGTTCAAAGTGCCGCAATACCAGCTAGTTCATCCCCTGGAGTTCGCCGTCTATCTGGTGCTCGGCGTTGCCGGAGGCGTCGTCTCGGCCGTGTTTACGAAAATCCTGCTCGGCATCCGCGCTCGCTTCCTCCGCTTCCCGGCAAAAACCGTCTGGTTCCAGCCCGCCGTTGGAGGTCTCTTCGTCGGCCTGATGGGCTGGTTTGTGCCCCAGGTCTTGGGCGTCGGTTACGGCTACGTCGGCGAGGCTCTCAACGGACGCATGGCTTTCCAGTTGATGGCGCTGCTCGTGGTGCTGAAGCTTCTTGCCGTCACTACCGCCTATGCCACCGGCAACGCCGGCGGCATCTTCGGACCTTCCTTGTTCATAGGTGCGATGTTGGGAGGCACGGTCGGAACCGTCGCCCACCACTTCTTTCCTCTCTATACTGCTACGCCCGGCGCCTACGCCTTGGTCGGGATGGGCGCTGTGTTCGCGGGCGTAGTCCGCACCCCAATGACATCCGTCCTCATGATCTTCGAAATGACCCAGGACTATGCCGTCATTGTCCCCTTGATGATCGCAAATTTGGTGAGCCTGTTCGTTGCCTCGCGCTTGCAGCGAGAGCCCATCTACGAAGGCTTGGCCATTCAGGATGGCATCCATCTTCCATCCGCGGAGGGCCGCTCGCGCCACGGTCGGCGCCAGGTCGTGAAAGTGATGCACGGCGCCGGAGAATCGCTCCCCGCCGAAATGACGGTAAACGAAGCGCTCGGGCGCGTACGGTCCAGCGCCTTACGCACCTGGCTTGTCACCGACAAACGAGGCGTAATTGGAGTCATCAATCTCTCCAAACTCGAGCAAGCAGCCGCCGAAAATGCGGAAAACGCCGATAAGCAGGTCGGTGATCTGGTGGATCCCATAATCTTCCCCCACGTCCATCCCGACCAGGCGCTCGATTTGGCGCTCGAACGCATGGGCGCGAATCAACTGGAGATTCTCCCCGTGGTAAACCGCGGCGATGTGCACAAGTTGGAAGGTGTCGTGACTCTGCGCGATGTCCTCGATGCCTACGGCGTTGGCCGAGCCTGACCGCAGAATCCAACTCGCATCGAAATTCATCTATGCAGCATGGACCTCGATCGTGCTTTCGTAGAACCTCTTTTTTCGCCATCATCGGCGCCCACGCGTTTTGAAGGAGTCTTACCCGAAGAATCTCTGCGCGGCTCAACCTCTGCAGCCGAATCTTCGGACGCCGGGTTGCTCGACTCTTATTCCCGCGCCGTCACCGCCGCCGTCGAGCGCATCAGTCCGTCGGTGGTGAACGTCGAAGTCCGCCACATTGAAAAAGGTCGTCAGCGTCAGGGCCGCAGCCCCTCGGCGGACGCACCGCGGGAGCGTCGCGGCGGCGGTTCCGGCTTCGTCTTCACCCCCGATGGATTGATTCTCACCAACAGCCACGTCGTGCACGACGCTACGCGAATCGACGTGACCCTCGCGGATGGCCGCAGGGCTTCGGCTCTCACCATCGGCGACGATCCCGCTACCGACCTTGCGGTCATTCGCATCGATGCTCCCGGATTGCAGGCTGCTCCCCTCGGCGATTCGCAGCAACTGCGCCCCGGACAGATGGCCATCGCCATCGGCAATCCCTACGGATTCCAGTCGACCGTCACCGCCGGCGTCATCAGCGCCCTCGGCCGTTCGCTGCGCTCCTATTCCGGACGGCTGATCGAGGATGTCATTCAGACCGACGCTGCCTTGAACCCGGGAAATTCCGGCGGACCTCTGGTCGACTCGCGCGGACACGTCATCGGAGTGAACACCGCAACCATTCTGCCGGCGCAGGGAATCTGTTTCGCCATCGGCATCAACACCGCGAAATTCGTCGCCAGCCGCTTGCTGCGCGATGGCCGAATTCGACGCAGCTACATCGGTGTCTCCGCCCAGACCGTCCCCATTCATCGCCGTGTAGTGCGCTTCTATGGACTCGCGCGCGAGACCGGCGTGGTCGTCGTCGGCCTCGAGGATCGCAGTCCGGCCCGCACCGCCGGCTTACGCGAGGGCGACGTCATCGTGGCCCTCGGCGACAAACCAGTCGCCGGAGTCGATGACCTCCATCGCTTGCTGACCGATGCCCAAGTCGGTGCGCGGTGCGAGATGACAGTGATTCGCCATACCGAGCGGCTCATCCTGCCCATCTTTCCCGAAGAGGCACAATAGAAACTAATTACCGCCCGCGGCCCTCGTATCACATTGCACACACAGGATTTCGTGTGTTAGCTTCGACTCGGAGAGTTCCGCTTGCGACATACGGTTCCGGCTGGGATGGACCGCAATAAAAAGGAAACTGAAGTTTACCTGCGGCTCGATCTCGCGCGTCTCCCCCAGCATATCGCCATCATCATGGACGGAAACGGCCGCTGGGCGCGCCGCCGCCACATGCCTCGCGTTGCCGGTCATCGCGCCGGCGTAGCCTCCGTGCGCTCCACCGTTGAAACCGCCGCTCGCATCGGAATTCCCGCTCTCACCCTCTACGCCTTCTCCGAAGAGAACTGGAAAAAACGCCCCAAAACCGAAGTGGATTTTCTGATGCGCCTCCTTTGCCGCTTTCTCAAAGCGGAAATCAATACCCTCAACGAAAATAATATCCGCCTGCAGTACATCGGTCGCCAGCGTGAACTGCCCGAATCCGTGCAGCGTGAAATGGAAGAAGCCAGCAATGCTACCTCCAAAAACACCGGCATGCTCCTCACCCTGGCTCTGAATTACAGCGCGCGCAGCGAAATCGTCGACGCCTTCCGCTCCCTCGCCGAAGCTGCCGCCCGCAACGGTGGCCTCGAGCACATCGCTGTCGATGAACAGGCCATCAGCGATCATCTCTACACCCGCGGCCTTCCCGATCCCGACCTGGTCATCCGCACCAGCGGAGAAATGCGCCTCAGCAACTTCCTCCTTTGGCAGCTCGCCTACGCCGAAATCTACGTAACCCAAACCTTATGGCCCGATTTTCGCGGCGTGCAGCTCCTCGAGGGCATAGAGGAGTATCAGAAACGCGAACGCCGTTACGGTGGCTTGGGGCACGACCACAGCCATCCTCCCAAACATCAGCTTCCTCGCCCCGCCGAGGCCAAGCGTTGAACGCGAACGCTAATCAGCGCGTTGGCTCATGCGGGTCCAACGATTTTCGCCACCGCCTGTCAGGCGTCACTTAATTCCTCCCCATGATCAAGCGCATCGCCACCGCCGTGGTTCTGATTCCTCTCGTTCTGCTGTTGGTGCTCAAGGCGCCTCTTTACTTGCTCGCAATCGTTGCTGGCATAGTAGCTCTGCTGGCCGTCGGTGAATTCCTGAAATTAACCACAAACTATGCAGTCCAACCCTTGCCTCTGGCGACATACTCCTACATAGCGCTTTTCTTCGTATGGATCATCGTCGCCTCCACCAACCGCACGCCGCTGGTTGAGACGACAGCCATGCTCTACGGACTGGCGGTCGCCGCCGCGCTAGCCCCGTTTGTGTTTCTAACCGCCGCCATGCGGCGCTCCGACTTGACCACCGGCTATCCGGCCGCCGCGGCATCTTCCTTCGCCTTCGCCTACATCGCCATCCCTATGGCGCTGCTCGTCCAGATCCGCCAGCAGCCCGCTGGCGCTATCTGGACCATCTACACCCTGCTAGCCGTCTGGGCCGGAGACATCTTCGCCTATTTCGTAGGCAAGTCCGTAGGCCGTCACCGCATGTCGCCAGAGATCAGCCCGAAGAAAACCTGGGAAGGCGCCGTGGCATCGATCCTGGCCAGCGTCATCATCGGCACACTCTGGATTCAGCACGCTCCCGCAATCAGCTCAGCTCTTCTTCGCATGGGACTGATCGAACGCCGCGATGGCATGTTCGGCTTGCAGGAGCCGCAACTCTGGCCCATCATTCTGCTCTCCGCGATCGTCAATCTGGCAGCCCAGCTTGGCGACCTGGTCGAGTCCCTCATCAAACGCGGAGCCAAAGTCAAAGATTCCGGCACCATCCTCCCCGGCCACGGAGGCATGCTCGATCGCATCGACGCCATGCTCTTCGCCGTCCTGGTGGTATGGGCCTACAGCGCTTGGCAGATGATGCAGTAGGGAAAAAGGACGAAGGTGTGGGCACCGCATCCCAAATTCTAACGATATTTGTTTTCATGGCCGCGGTTGTCGGCTTGGCAGCGTTTGTCCTTTGGCTTGTCGATAAGCGCGCTCTGCCTAAGAACTCGTCTGAGGAAGGAAGAAAGGCCCTCGTCCGTCAGCGCACAGGACGCTGGCAAGACAGATATCGGAAAGCAACCGCAGTGATGGCCGCGCTCTCAGTTGTCGGCAACGTGGTAGCACTAATCACCAAGGCAGAAACCGATATATCTTGCGTAATTTGGATCGCTGTTGCATCTGCATTCTTGCTGAGTCCCTGGAATCCTTATCGCAGGAAAGGCCGCGGCTGAGCGGTAGCTTGCCACAGCCAAGCCTTTTCCCTATATTGAAGCCCATGGAAGTCCATTTCACCCCCGACGTTGAAAAGAAGCTCAACGACCTCGCGGCGCAGAGCGAACGCGGAACCGATGAACTTTTGCAGGACGCATTCACCGCATATCTCGACGAATTGGCACAGACGCAGGAAATGCTCAACGACCGCTATGACGAACTGAGGAACGGAAGAGTGAAGCCTGTCGACGGTGAGGAAGCCTTTGTTCGCCTGCAAGCGAAAACCGAAGCACAGCGAAACCGCCAGCCATGAGCAGCGGCTATGCCCTTCACCCCGAAGCGTTTACCGGCCTCGATGAAATACGCGATTTCATCGCACAGCGCAACCCGGATGCAGCCGACCGGATAATGGCGGAGATTTTTGGGACGATTCGCGGGCTTGTGCCTTTTCCCCACCCGTGGTCACCGCCGCTCCGACCTCAGTTCGCGGCCTTTGCGGTTCACTCTGGTCCATGAATACTTGATCGCATACGCACCGGAGGAAAAACCCTTGTGGGTCGTCGCGGTGATGCACGGTCGTCGCAACCCCCGCATCATGGCCGCGATCAATAGGAGGGCGCCCCTGAGAGGAAGAGAGTAAACCTTCCATCCCGGAGCGCTCGGTGTCGACTAGCTGCTCCTCCCTTACAATAAGAAGATCGCATGAAACACATAGCCATCCTAGGCTCCACCGGTTCGATCGGCCGCAGCACTTTGAGCGTAATCGAGAGCTATCCCGACCGCTTTCAAATCACCACCCTCGCCGCCGGAAACAATGCCGACCTTGCCTTGGAGCAAGCAGTGCGCTGGAAACCCCGAGTCATTTCGGTGGCCCAGGAGCAGGATGCCGAAGTCCTCCGCGGCAAACTGCGCTGCGCCGGTCTCTCCGAGATCGAGGTCCTGCACGGAGCCTCAGGCACCGTCCGCGTCGCCACCCACCCCGAAGTCGATTTCGTAGTCAGCGCCATCGTCGGCGTCTCCGGCCTGGAGGCGACTTACGAAGCCGTGCGCGCCGGCAAGTCCGTAGGCCTCGCCAATAAAGAATGTCTCGTCGTAGCCGGCGAACTCATCACAGCCGAGGCGCGCCGGCAAGGCAAGCCTCTGCTCCCCATCGACAGCGAACATAACGCTGTCCACCAGTGCCTGCGCGGAGGCCGAGTCGATGACAAGGTCAACGAGGTCGAGCGCATCTGGCTGACCGCCTCCGGTGGTCCGTTTCTGCACACCCCCAAGTCGGAGTTTGCCTCCATTACGGTCGAGCAGGCGCTCAATCATCCCACCTGGAAAATGGGCAAACGCATCACCATCGACTCCGCCACCTTAATGAACAAGGGCTTCGAGGTCATCGAGGCTTGCCGCCTCTTCCATCTCCCGCCCGAGCGCGTCCGGGTCATGGTTCACCCGCAGTCTACGATCCATTCCATGGTCGAATTCGTCGATGGCAGCATCCTTGCCCAGATTTCGGTCACCGACATGCGCCTGCCCATTCTCTACGCCCTCACCTACCCCGATCGCATCCCGTCCGACCTGCGCTTTTCGATCAGCGACTTAAGGCATCTGGATTTCTGCCCCCCGGATATGAGTAAATTCCCTTGTCTGCGCTTAGCCTACGAAAGCTTGGCTTATGACGAGATAGGCGCCGGAGGGTCCGGCTCTGGAGGGTCTGGTTCTGGCGGATCAAAGACGATCGCCCTCAACGCCGCCGACGAGGTCGCCGTAGCCGCCTTCTTGGACGAAGAAATCGGATTCGAGGATATCCCCCGCACCATCGAAGACGTAATCGCTGCAACGCCGGCCCAACATTTGGAATCTATACAAAAGGTGCTTGCTCTGGATACCGAGGCCCGCCTTTTGGCAAGAGAAATTGTAAAGAAGCGCCGCCAAAAGGGATCGCCCATCCGGGCCATTTCGTAATACCAATTTAGGGGTATTCTGGGAAATTATATGCCGCAAATTCTGTCCATCCTTCATACCGTTTTTGATATGGGTATTGTGCTCGGATTCATGATCCTCATTCATGAGTTCGGCCACTACGCTGCCGCTAAGTATTTTGGTGTCCGCGTGGAAGTATTTTCCATCGGTTTCGGCAAGCGCCTTTTGGGCTTTACCCGCGGCGAAACCGACTATCGCATCAGCGCGATTCCACTCGGCGGTTACGTCAAGATGTCGGGTGAAAACCCCATGGACGACCGCACCGGCGATCCCGGTGAATTCCTCTCCCACCCCCGCTGGCAACGCTTTATCGTCGCCCTCGCCGGCCCTTTCATGAACATCATGCTGGCCGTCGCTCTCCTTACCGGCGTCTACATGGTGCATTACGAATACCCCGCCGTGATCGATGAGCCGACCGTTGTCGGATGGGTGAATCCTGACACGCCCGCCGAAAAAGCCGGCATTCAGAGCGGTGACAAAATTGTCTCCGTCGATGGCATCCAGAATCCGAACTGGGAGCAGGTTGACGTCAAGTCCGCCCTCAGCCCGAATCAGCCTTTGAAGTTCGGCATCGAGCGCGACGGCAAAGTCATGGACAAAGTACTCGTGCCTGAGCCTATGGGCCCGAACGAATACGGCGACGTGGGTTGGGTACCGAAAGAATCGAGCGTAGTGTTGACCACGGTAGAGCCGGGCATGCCTGCAGCTCAGGCGGGGATCAGGGTCGGAGATCAGATCCTCACCGTCAACGGCCAGGATGTTCCTCATCTTGCCGCGCTCATCCAGACGCTCACTCACACCAAGGATCAGCCTCTGCAGATCGTCGTCCTGCGCAACGGCCAGAAACTGAACTTCACCGTCAAGCCCGTTCTCGACAGCAAGGCGCCTGATTCCCGTTACCGCATCGGTGTTGCCAGCGTTCCCACCAAGGTCGTCAAACTCGATTTCCCCCAAGCGCTGAAGCGCTCTTTATCCGATAACAAGAAAAGCTCGTTCCTCATTCTCGAACTGCTGCGAAAGATGGTGCAGCGCAAAGTATCTATGCGTCAGGTCGATGGTCCAATCGGAATCGGCAGCGCCGTCGGCGCGGCCGCCCGCGAGGAAGGCTGGACCCCGCTCCTCCTCATCACCGCCGCCATCAGCCTCAACCTCGGCATCATGAACCTGCTCCCCATTCCCATCCTCGATGGCGGCGTTATCCTGCTCCTCTTCATCGAAAGCCTGATGCAGAAAGAAATCAGCCTGCCCATCAAGGAACGCATCTACCAGGCCGCCTTCGTCTTTCTCGTCCTCTTCGCAGTAATGGTCATCTATAACGATCTGGTCAAGACATTGCCCGGCCTGACCAGAATGCCGTAGGCTCGTGTGGCGCGGACACTCTTATCCGCGTGCATGCGCCACTACTCTCTCGCAAGCAAAGCCCCCTCGGCCGCCCAGCCGAGCGAACTTCCGGCACACCGATCCACAGGAAACCCGTCCCACCTTATCGGCTGCCGCGTTAACTGGAACGTGCCACCCTTACCTTAGAGTCGGTTCCTGGCAAACTCTAATTGCGCTGGATACGGACTTGTGATGTAAACACATTTGGAGGCGCCGCTCTCCTCGAAAACGGTGGCTCAAAAATGATGACGCCTGCTATCTCGCCCTATCCCATGCGTTCCACGGTCTCGCAGCAGGATGGCGCCCTGCGCATTTCCATTCCTGCGGCCAGGAATACGATCGCAATGTTGTTGATTTCGTTTTGGTTGTGCGTTTGGACGGAGGGAGGGATCGCCACCGCACGGCAGTTGCTTGGCAAAGGGGAATCCAATCCGTCTTTTCTCACGCCGAAAGTCGGACATTTTCGCACTCCATATAAGGCCGGGAACGGGTCACAGACGCCAAGTCGGTTGGACTCGTCCAAAGGTTTCTGGATGTGCGGCTGGGCCCTCGGGGAAGTCCTGGCCGCATTCTGGCTGTGCCGCATGCTGGGAGGCCGCGACATATTTCAAACGACCAATGGGACGGCTGAGATTCGAAGAGAGATTTTTGGGCTGGGACTCTCCACCAAGCAGTACTCACTCCAGGCAATCCATAACCTGCGGTATCAGCCGGACACGAGCTCAGGCAAAACCGAGAGGCCAAGCGGCATTGCGTTTGACTACGGTTCCAGAACCGTCTTCTTCGGAGACGGCGCCGATGAAGCCGAAGCGAACCAGCTGATCGGCATGATCAAATTGAGACAGGAGGAGCGCTGCAAGTTGGCCCAAAGTCAGGCTGTCGAGTCCGCTTCATCCCATTTCTGGCAGAGGAACTGAAAGGTCCCGGCTGACCCTGCATGGTAAAATAGAGCTCAAACATGGCCCAAATTCAGCGTAGAAAAACCCTCACCGCCTCGATCGCCGGAGTCCGCGTAGGCAGCGATGCACCGGTCATGGTGCAGTCCATGACCAATACCGATACCGCCGACATTCCCGGCACCATCAAGCAGGTAGCCGCCCTCGCCAGGGCCGGCAGCGAGGTAGTCCGCGTAACCGTCAATAACGACGACGCCGCCAAAGCCATCCCGCACATCGTCGAAGGACTCGCCAAACAAGGCCTGCGCACACCCATTGTCGGCGATTTCCATTACAACGGCCATCTCCTCTTGACCAAGTATCCCGGATGCGCCGAGGGTCTCGCCAAGTACCGCATCAATCCCGGCAACGCCAGCATCGGACGCAAAGGCGACGATAACTTCCGCACCATGGTCGAAATGGCCGCCAAGCACCAGAAGCCCGTCCGCATAGGCGTCAACTGGGGATCTCTGGATCAAGCACTTCTGACCAGAATGATGGACGAAAACTCGCGTTTGCCTGAGCCGAAAGACGCCCGCGAGGTCACCATGGAAGCCATCGTCGTGAGTGCCCTGAGCTCCGCGAAACTCGCCGAGCAGCACGGCCTGCGTCCGAACCAGATTATCCTCAGCGCCAAAGTCAGCGGCGTGCAGGATCTGATCGATGTCTACCGCATCCTTGCCAGTCGCTGTGCGTACCCCCTGCATCTCGGGCTCACCGAAGCCGGCATGGGAGCCAAAGGTATCGTCGCCTCCAGCGCCGCCATGGCCGTCCTGCTTCAGGAAGGCATCGGCGACACCATCCGCGTCTCCCTCACCCCTGCTCCCGGCGGCGATCGCACCGAGGAAGTCCGCGTCGCCCAGCAGATTCTGCAATCGCTCGGCATTCGCAGCTTCACCCCGCAAGTCACCGCCTGCCCCGGCTGCGGACGCACCACCAGTACTTTCTTCCAGGAAATGGCCGAACAGATACAGACCTACCTGCGCGGGCAGATGCCCGTCTGGAAAGAAACTCACACCGGCGTGGAAGAAATGAAAGTCGCCGTCATGGGCTGCGTTGTCAACGGCCCCGGAGAATCCAAGCACGCCAGTCTCGGAATCTCGCTCCCCGGAACCGCCGAAGAACCGAAAGCCCCCGTCTATGTGGACGGCCGCCTCTTCACCACCCTGAAAGGCGACAAGATAGTCGCCGAGTTCATCAAGATTCTCGACGACTACGTGGAATCCCATTACGCCGCTAAAGAAAAAGAAGCGGTAGTCTAAGCAATCGGGCAAGAAAAAGCGCGACCCAAGGGTCGCGCCTTATTCCGTACCAGCTTTCTTCACCGCTAGGCGCGCGCCAGCTTGCGGCGGAACATGCCGCCGATCCCCAGAAGCCCCGTTCCCAGCATCATCATCGTACCCGGTTCAGGAGTCGACAGACCGTGTCCGTAACCAATGTATTCCTGCGGCCCCTGGCCCGGCTTTGCGCCCACCGGAGTGTACAAGACCAGGCCTCTGAATGTGCTCGCCGACGCATGTTTCGCTGACGCAAGCTCGCTCTGCTCCAGAGCCAGTACCGCCGGGTCCGTGCTCACGCCCGGATCGAAAAGGTTCCACACCGCCCAGTTGCCCGTGTTCGCGCTGATCTGCCCGCTTGTCACGCCCATGAAAATCAGGCCAGCCGCCTTGTAGTCGAGATATTGCGCTCCAAACAAGCCTTTGCCGGAAAGCAACCCGGTCACATTCGCGCTCCAGCTTTCCCCTATGGAAACGTGGTTGGCGAACGAATCACACATCATCGGAGTCGCCTTCCCTCCGTTGACCGAAAAATAGTACGGATAGGTGTAATAACCACCAGAGTTATTGCCCCCCACATAAAGCAAAGTCATATTGACTGGGGTAGAATCCGCCCAGGTTAGCGTCGATAAAAACAACGCGATGACCACCGATAAGACGAAGCGCCTACGTTGCACTTGGAACCTCCTACAACTTTTGATTTCGTTACTCTAGTTTTCGCCACGTTTTTCCTGGCGATGATGGCATTCGTTAGAAGTGCAAGAAAATGACCAGAGAGCGTTGTGTTTTATCGCTGGAGCCGTAAGCACTTGGAAAGGGTGCTAAATAGGAAGTGAAATACTTTGCAGATATGTCTCGCGCCACGGACTTGTTACTCGTAGCAACTGACAACACCAGTAACATAGACTGGTAACTTGCAGTAACCAGCCAACATTACCACCGCCAATGGACGAGTCGGCTTCGTTCCCTGAAACGGCAGGCAGTTGCCGCCGTCGCAGCGAATCGTCGCCGCTTCAATTTGTTTTGGATCTTATCTCGCAGCTGGCGCAAGCGCCAACACCGCACGAAGCAGGAAGGATTGGGGTACCACCGTTGCAGATTTTGCAACGATTGGCCCAGTTACGGGCGTTCCTGCATCGTCTGCATGATACCAATCAACATCCGAGCGCAGGGCTGATAAACGGTCGATGATTTGAGAGCGAGGTTTTTGCCGTGGGTATGTTTGTGACGCTTTACCGAACCGATGAATTGAAAGACTTTCCAAATGGTGGAATGTTTCATGCGGGAGACTCCCTCCCTCTACGCCAGATTTTCAACACTCTAGCTAACCGCGCGATCCGTTCAGGGCTAACCCCGCTACTTCATCCATATCTAAGAGTGATTCGATGAAGAGTTGGAAACGGACCCTGAACCGCATTTCTGCGAGAGAGGTGGGAGAATGCAACCTAACCTGCGGAATCCTCAAGGTCTCTTGTCGTCGAGTTGTGCAGCCCAGCCGTTTCTCCCTTGACTTTGGCGCTGAAACGGTGTAATCGAATCTAACAGCTTCGCGAATATCGTGTCACGCAGGACGACGTGATCTCGGCGTAGCGGTCGAGGGTCGCCAATCCTTACTGCATCCCCCTAAGGCGTAACGAATATGCTCGACGACGATACCTCTCAATCCCCGGATCAGAGCAGCCCATCTGCCAGCACCGACAATGGCGGCCCGGTAGCCGTGGCTGATGCTACTGATGCCGGCGCGACGCAAGCACCCGATCAGAGCAGCCAAGTTGCGAGTACGGACAGCACCACCCAGACACAAAGCAGTCAGACGGCTGCCCCCGATTCGAGTGATGCTGTTGCCGCTCAACAATCTACTCAGGGCAGTCAGGTTGGGAGTACGGACAGCACCACCCAGACACAAAGCAGTCAGACGGCTGCCCCCGATTCGAGTAATGCTGTTGCCGCTCAACAATCTACTCAGGGCAGTCAAGCGGCGAGTACTGGCAGCAGTGGGCAGCCTCAAGGCGATCAGACAACGGCTACCTTTTCGAATGTCAACAATGCGGCACAATTATCCAACCAAGGTGCGAGCGCCGGCAACAGCGGTCAAATGCAAAGCGGTTCAGCGGCTGCACCCGATCAAGACTATGTAGACTCTGTCCTGAGCGGGGCTGTGGGCCTCAGCAAAGTATCGGAGGCGGCGGCCATCATCGCGGGTGCTGAAACAATAATAGAAGTCATTGAGCCGATAGGCGCGGTGTTGGAGATTGCGCATATGGTTCTCGGAGTGTGGGATGCGCTGGAGATCACGAATCGCACTTGCGGCTACCAGGGCTTGGTGTATGGACTGATGTATGGCGCTCTAGGAATGGGCGATCCGCAACCGAATCCCACTTGGCCCAACCTGAGCGACGCTTCACAACACGATCAGCGATTCGCGGAAGGGCTCGCCGATGCTAAGAGCAGGCTAGCCAACGGGCAAGATGGAGTCAGAATTAAAAACGTGATTCTGCTTGATGTGGCCAAACGGGGTGAAAAAGCCGTAATTAACAGCCTCTGGCAAAATGCGGTATCCAGCGATCAGCCTCTCAAAATGTTCACAATTGAGTGGCCGAACGTCGGTCCCAATGGGTAGCGGGTGCGTTTGTCGCATTTGTGATCCGTTAACGCGAACTACCAGAGCAGTCATCCACAGTTTTTCCCTAGCGCACGCGAGGTTTTCCTTGGCAGAGTCTTCCCGGTCTCGCTTACCCGGGGGCCTTGGCTGCCCTTAGAATTCCCCAGTCGCGGCACGAGTTATCCTGAGCGTGAAAGCACGGTGGGCTCTCTGGCAAAGAGACGGTACTTCGCTCCCAGCAGTTCTCGTCCTTTACAATTGAAACCGCTTTGAAAATCCCGAGGGGGAAACAATGTCAAATTTAGAGAATGCGCTGCGAGAGCTTCGCCAGAAGCGCAGCGGAATGCAGAAAGAAACCGGCCCCGTCTATTGGACACGTCCGAGGATTCGGCGTAGGGTTGAAATTGAGTAGGCAGTTCCTCTCCTCTTTCAGATCCCCTGGACTAAGTCAGCTCATCTGAAGTAGGCCCCCTTAGTTCCATAGCACTCAGAAGGTCTCCTAATGATCAGTGCCAAGAATCAAGAAACACTGCAGCGAACGGTTGTCGTCAACCTGAAAACCTCTCCTGGCAAGTTGGCGATGATGCCAGACGCCGTCCCGTCAGATAGCAAGATCAGAGAGCGGGCCTACGAGCTATATGAGAACCGCGGCCGTGAACCTGGCCAGGAAGAACAGGACTGGTTTCGTGCCGAGCGGGAAATTCTCAACCGGTAAAGGGAACCCATGATGGCTCCTGGTGTTCGGAGGCAGTTCCATGCCAACTAAACGCGGAAATCCAAATTGGTGTACGCCATTGATGGGCACTTTACCTGTCACTCCACCAACATTTGAATCAGTCGCCGAAGCGCTGGGGTTAGCCCCGAAAAATTTCAAAGGTTCAATCCTGCTCAGAGAGTGGGCCAACCGGAACAAAGACCACAAATACGTACCCCTCGATCTGTTAGAGGCATGGGGCTTGCTACCGGAGTCAGAATGACCACAGCCCAGCGACAGCCAGCCGGTCTATCCGAGCAAGTACCACATGCTCCTGACTCTATTGGTTGAGAGTTGTTGGGGTAATGAGGATTTATCGCCAATTGACCGGAGTCTTACCCACGAGATTCCATTTCCAACAACTCGTCCTCACAGTACTCAACAAGGAATTTCGCGTGGGTGCGAAGCCCTTTGGCAATTGCAATGACGCTGAGAATAGACCGCACAGCCTCGGGTTCCTCAGTGCGTGTTATCTCGGAAACACCCGACTTTGCTAATTCCTGAATGGCGGTGTAGTAGTCCTTCTCAAGCCATTTCGGCACTGCCGGGTTCTTCCGTTCCGTGCGAGCCAATTCTATGATGGCCACGATTGCGTAGTTATTCCAGTCAACAACGCCGCGTTTGCGATGAATGCTTACGAGTTGCGGCACGGCAGCGTATGATGCATCCCCCACGTCTCCTTGGTGGTGTAGTTCATCCCAAAGTTCGTGCCACACTGACGCGGTTCCCTGTCCGGTCGCAAGTCTGGCAAGTAGTGGACGGGGGTCGAAGCGCGTCTTGTAGCCTCCTATGAGGTTGCTCCAGCGGTTGTCATCCAGACTGAGCATACGAGGGAAATCTATCACAGCCGAGCAGCACCCAGAGATAGTTGACGAAAGGACGGAATCGCGCAAATTGACCGCTGGTCAATGAGTGCTAATGCGATTTTTTCAACAACTACCTTCCGTTAAACAGGTACAATGCGGCGGTGCCGAGGTGGGATATGGCAAGTCGTCGCAAATTCCTTGAAAAATCCGCGCAATTAGCTGCAGCACTCGCTGCTGGTGCCGCGACTATTTCACCCTCGCAAGTCCAGGCTCAGCAGGCGTCAGCACCAGCGAAAAAACTACATATTCTCATGAGAAGTTCCTGGGGAACCGATGATCCCACACGGGCGTCGTTTGTCTTTTCCCACGGGCTTCTGTTGTCCGACGCCGGTCATGACGTGCAGATCTTCCTGACCGCCGACGCGACCTACTTGATGCGCAAAGTAACCGTGGATTCGGTGAAACCCGTGGGCTGGCCGCCGCTGACCGAAACAATGGCGAAAATTGTCGCCAAGCGGATTCCCGTCTTCGCTTGAGGAGCCTGCTCCCGGGCCCGTGGGGTCACGGAAACAGACTTGACAAACTGGGGAGCCAAATGGGGCGGCCCTGCGGATTACGTCTCATTAGTTGAATGGGCTGACCGCATCATCAGCGAGTGATCACCAGCGTTCTAGTTGCGATTCCAACGTGTTTGGAGCAGGACACACCGTCGCAGACAGCGGAATCAGTGGACAAATGACGAGGGAAGGCGATTTCACTCAGAACCCGCACAGGGGCTGGGTCGTGAGTGTAAACGCGATTTTTCAATAGTTACGGCTTTCAGTCTTCCGAAACGGCAGGCAGGCCACGTAAAAAACCCCGCCCATGCATAGCTTGAGCGGGGGCCGCTCTTCAGATTTCCGGTGAAAGCTAAGGACGAATCGTGCGGCTATGGCTGATAAATCTGCACGTTGCCGAGGAGGGTCCCTTCGAACGTAGTTATACCGCCGATGCAGTACAACTGGCCCTTATACACGGCGGAACCTGGCAACAGCGTGGCTTGCGGCATGTCGGCCAACGTTTTCCATGTGTTCTTGGACAACTTGAACGATTCAGTCAAGGTAATGGTTCCGGTGCTGTAGCCCCCCGCGACGTACAAAGATGGACCGATCGCCCCACCGCAAGCCCCGGTTCGGGCCGTAGGATCGGCCGTCAGGGACGTCCACGCATTCGTGCCGGTGTTGTAGCCCTCGTTGTCGGCCATGGCAACATTGTTGGCGCTGATTCCGTCAGTGGCCACAATTGTGAATCCGACCAGTGTGTTTCCGATCAGCCCGGCCGTAAATTGCTCCTTCGCAACGAGTTCAGGCGCCTCTTCAGTCCAGGTATCGGTGGTGGTGTTGTAGCTTTCGACGGTCGTTAGAAAGGTCCCGTTATAGCCGTCGATGACATAGACAATGTTTCTGTCTACCACCGCCACCACCCCAAATCTCGCAGTTGGCATAGCAGCTTTCGCGGACCACGTCTTCGTCTTCGGGCTGTATGCCCACACCGCATTAGTCGCTGTGGCTCCTCCATCGGTGGAACCGCCGATGATGTACAAGACATTCTTGACCACCGCGGCGGCCTCGGCGCCGATGGGGTTCGGCAGAGGCACGCCGGTGCTCCAGGTGTTCGTGGCCGGGTTGTAGACTTGGACGTCGGCAGTGGGTTCGGTATAGGTCACCCCGCCGCCGACAATATAGATTTCGTTTTCGAGCACTCCCGCAGCCGGATAATACACGGGCGTCGGCATCGCCGCGCCGCTCTTCCACGTGTTGTGAGTGATTGCTGGGACCTGTTTACCAACGGACTCGTCTTGGGCTGCGGTCGGGAGCGTTCCCAAGAGAACGATCGCTAGAACAACACTTGTGAAGATGCTGCGGGTGGACATGATTTTCTCCTGGGCATGATCTACCGGGACTATGGGAGGGAGCCCCATATTATCCGATCAAGTGCAACGTGACAACATGCAAAGCGTTGCTACCCGGTTGGGAAGGTCCTGGCCCCCGATGGGGGCATTATGTGGCGAATCCCTTTCTCGCACAAGGGGCATGAGCCCACTCTACCGCCCCGAGAGGCCCGGCGGGAATGATCATCGTTAGTCGCTTAACTTCTGTAATCAGGCCTGATTTCAACAGTTACTAGAAATTTCAATCTGCTGGGCTATAGACTCTATCCGTGACAAGAGTTGCGGATTGGGTTGTGCGGGCAGTCGTCGCAGCAACATTTGTCGCGCTGCTACTTGCACCCGAAAAGTGGCGTTTCCCGCTCGGACTGATTTCCCTCGGGATCGTAGGCGCTTGGGCGTTGCTATACCCGCAAGGCGTTCTTGGCTGGGCGAAGACGGCCCACCCGAGCATTGATGTTGACGATCCTTCCCTCTGGTGGCTTCCGCGTTTAATCGGCGGGTTCTTCGTGGTATTCGCCGTGTTGTTACTCGCAGTTTTTGGTTTTCAGCGATAAGGAGCGTTAGCTGCCCAGAAGGTTAATGAGTGTAATCGCCTTCCATGAGAAGGCCGGTCGGAGTCAAGTAGATTCTTTGGTGGCTTTGGTCGAACAAGGTTTTTCTCCCGCCGAATGGCCGCTGTCGCCATGCTTCCATCCGCACTCTCGAGGAGCGATTTTGTTTCGCTCGGTGCATGTTGGGCGTTCTCGGTTCAGCCGGTGCTGCCATCTGATTATCGCCCTGTGGTTCTGCTCCTGGAGAGTGGAACCTGGGCCAGGCGATTAACGCAGTCACCGGAACTCGGCTTTAGGCTTTTGATTTTCCTTTCAAAGAAAAGTTTTTGACTTTAGGCTGCGGCCGGCATTTCTCTCTGGTTGCTGTTGTGCAAAGGTTCGTAGACTTCTCCACTTACCCACAAGCGATGGAGCAGCACGGCCAGCTTTCGTGCGGTCGCGATGATCGCTCGTTTCTTCCCGCTCTTTCCGCCGCGCTCGGCCAGTTTCAGGCCCCAGCGCCGCAGATCACAGTCCACCCCGAACGGTCCCAGAATGTGCTGGGCTCCTTGCATGAGTTTATCGAGTTGTGGTCTGCGCTCCTTGGCTCCAGATTCGCCATGGTCAATGTAAGCGATGCGTTTCGCAACTTACATCCTGACTGGCTTCCTGCGGTTCGCTGCCTGCTCTTTGTAGGATGCCCATCGGCAGTTTTTCGGGTAGTACCCATCGTTGGGGTCTATTCGATCTATCGTCTTTCCCTCGGGCCGTCGCTTCATGTCATACAAGAAATCTTGAAAGCTTTTGATCCAACGCTCGCAGACGGTAATGTTGCGCCCACCGTAATTCGCATCGTTCTTGTTTGTGCACCGCGCAATCATGTTTCGCCAACTGTTATGCGTTGACTTCAGGCACGGACAAAGCAGTGCTCTTTCCCCGACGAGGTGTTGCTTCGTGTAATACTCCCAGCGTCCGCAGTCCACACATTTCGTGAACCACTTCGACTTTGACTCCTCGCCTCTTCCCCACACAAATAGGGGGCCGATTCGTCGGCACGACAGATTCCGATGCCGAACCTTTCTACGCGAACACCCGCAGCTTGTCGTGTTTCCGCTGCGAAGGTTCGCCCCGCGCACAGATATTTCTCGACCGCAGTCACATCTACAGAGGAAGTAAGGCTGGCCCTTCCGCATCTCGTCGAAGCGCAGAACCCTCAGCTTGCCGTGCTTCTTGCCTGTCTCGTCCTCGAACCGCCGCCGGATGGTCGATTTTATTGCCATGGACAAGAACTCGTGGGTTGTAAGTAGGCTCCGTACTAAGTTGTTGAAAACAAATTACTTAGCAACTAATCCCCTTTTCGCACTTTTGCCCTGGAACTAACAACGTAAGTTATTGATAATACAGCACTTAAAGTGTTTCTGGCCATGTGTGAGACCTCGACCACCATACAAGCTAGGGAATGATAAGGGGAACCCCGGGGGAAGGCTCAGGGTGGTGCTTTGGGAACTCCGAACCTTGCTTGTTTTGAGTAACCAATAGCTAATACCAAGGGTAGACCCCAAGGGAAGCCCACACGGTCTGAGACTCAGCTTTCCCCCATTTCATGTTTTATAGCCATCGCGCTACTTCCCCAACGTCTCCCCCGCTGCTGGCCTTCTGGTCTAATCGCTGAGAACCCTTGCTGGGCAAGGTTTACAGCCCCCTTGGCTGCGTAGCTGGCACCGCGACGGCTCACTGCCTCCCCCAGCCGCACCGGAGTAATCCTAGGGCTTCTGATGCTCATATCGTGTACCGCGCCGACCGGACTATTCCGGGGCATGTCCGCGTTCGCTGCTGATCCGGGCGGAACCTTGTGGGCTGACAAAAAAGGGGTAGGACTTGGGGCCGCTGGGGTGCGCTCACCGTTGCCGAAAACGGTACCAAACCGTTCCAAGACCGTTCCCAAGGGCTTTCCTTGGCCCCTACGGTGACATGAATCTGCAGATTGATGTAAGTTATTGAATATAAAGCATTTACATAGAGAAAGTCCTGAGGGGAACCGAAGGCGTTCGGTCAGGACGGGACTATCACTAGCTAAGTTGTTTGTTATAAGTAACTTAACATGGAGTGCGAATGGCTTGGGAGTGCCTGGGTTCCCCTGATCCCACACTTTTGTGTACCTCGCATACGCGGCAGGTGAATCCGAACTGATCCGCATACGTTGACAGCCGCGTACGTGACGCGCGCCCGTGCCGTCTAGCGCGCAGTGAGAACCCCGGCCACCCCGGCTCCGCTGCGCTCCGGTCACAAGGGCGTTCATCTCAGGGTCGCCCCGGGGTTGCTGGGCGTAGACTCGACCGTTCGATCCTAGGAAGCTCGCTGGATCAGCACCAACAGCAAAGAGTCCCCCCTCCGAGCATCGTCGTCCCCTCGATGATTCCACGCGATGTGTGGCTCAGTTCGTTCGTTAATCTCTTTGTGCGACCTCTTTGTGCAATGCTCGACCACCACTAAGTGATCGGCATCACCGCGAGGTGAGCGAGTGCTCCCTTAACTTGTGGTATGGATAACGAAGCGGGAAAGCAACCCAGCTTACGTACGCTTCCATGCCCAATTTGCAGGAATCTCCTCGTTCCGACACAGGAAGAACAAGTCTCGGCAAAAGAATATGAGGATTGTCGGCGACGTTGCGATTCCTGTGGAGTTGGGCTGTCAAACAGTTCAGAACCGACGACAATCTACCGCAATCCAGAGCACAACGTTCCAATCGAGGTACGGGACGGATGTCGAGAAGTCTTAAGCCACGCGCTCAATGAGCGCAATCGCCAACCAAAAATTGCGCGGTTTGGTTTTAGCACGTCCGAAGATGCGCTGACTTGGACAGTCTTCACGCACCTCGCCCACACTTCTCAATTGGGCAGAGTATTTTCTAGTTTCGACGTTTTGGACGCCGCACCGAGAACAGAGACTTTGTTGCTGTGGGGTGTGCCAGTTCCACCAACGTCGATTGCGGAACAACAGATTCACAATCAACTTGTCGCTATATGCAATGACCTTGACGAAGACAGAACATCGCGTTCGGAACAGGATGTCATTGTCGATTGCGGAAGGTCTGGCGTTATCGTGGTGGAAGTGAAATACCGCAGTGCCAACTCAACTGAAGAGCGGGTTGAGAAATTTGACAAATACGTTAATCGTACCGACCTGTTTGCGAACGTCGAATCCGTCCGCCGCAGTGGTCCGTACGAGCTAGTCCGAAACTGGCGCGTCGGAAGCGAACTGGCACTTGATCGCCCCTTCACTTTGGTCAATCTCGTAATGCAGAACGATCAGAGACGGGCGATGAAGTCATTCAGATCAGGAATTGCGACCTCTCACGTTAGCCAGTTTATAGAGATCACATGGCGCGACTTCGTAGGTAAGTTTTTACTCCCAGTTTGGCTCAAGAGCTATCTGGAACAGAAAGGCATCATCTAGGCTAGGAGAGAATCTTCGTTCTCGGATCAAGCCATTGATCGCAAAAAACCTTCGCGTGGCGCGATCACGGTGGGAATTGAAAAAGCTGCTGGCAGTCTCAGGAGAATAACGCGATGGATAGCCCCGTGAATGTGTCAAGCGCTGAAAAGCTGGTAGCGCGGCTCCGTCATTTACGTAGAAAAAGGAGGAAGCAACACGAGAAGCACCGCACCGGGGGTTCCCCTCGTAACGCTCCCCGTGGCGAGGCGCGAAAGAAGGTGCTCAAACAAACCGCTCGGCGTTGCCACATCTGTGGTGGTTTGATAGCGAAGCGGTGGCAAGCCGATCACGTCTTGGCTCACAGCAGAGGCGGCCCGAATTCGCCTGAGAACTATCTTCCGGCGCACCGCCTCTGTAATCGCTATCGCTCGGACTTCTCGTCAGAGGAGTTCCAATGGATTCTCAAGATGGGCGTCTGGTCTCGAACCATGATGCAGAAGAGTTTCCCCAACGGCGGTCTCGGGTGGAAAATGGCGAAGAGTTTCTGCCGAGACAAAAAGTAGGTCTCGGGTGGCATAATCCGCAACCTTAGAGGAGTTGAGCGATTTTCCCGGTTCTGCTCGCCGACGTGCCTCGCAGCGCCTCAGCTAACCCGAACTGGTGAGAAAGGCAGGAGGCTGCCCCAGAGCCTCTCGGGTTGTGCTGCGCTCCGGTGTCTAATTCTGTGGGCAGTTGCTGCCGAATTGCTGCGGGGTGCCCAGCAACATACCTAGAAGGCCGTCCAGTGTGATAGGCTCCCCGGTTAGCGAGGCATCGTGTCCCTCACAGTCGAGCACCTGAACAGCGGCATTCGCTATTGGCGCACCACTAAGTGGCCTCAGGACTTCCACAATGACTACTACAGGCATGTCTTGGAAGGCGTCCGCGTAAGGGATGGAGCCTTCAATACACAGTGGTGGGAGCGTTTCTATCCGATACTTCATGATTGGGTAGCGACACGGCCTAAGTCCCGACAGTTTCTCACGTCTCGGGCGCAAGAACGATTCGAGCGACTGGGAAAGGCATGGGCGACACTGATTGAACCGCGCCTGCAAGATGACATTGCGAACGTTGAGTGGCGTGACATCGCAGCCGTCCCCCTACTAGTGGCCGAGATTAAGCCGCTGAAGTATCCATCGCCTGTGTTCACCTCGAAGTTCTGTCACTTCCTAGCTCCGCGCATTTTCCCCGTCGTTGACAACAAAGCAATGGGCAATCCGTTCGCGACGTATGAGGTGTACTACACAACCGCGAGGGGAGAGTGGCTGAGTACAGACAGCGCCACTCGGGCTGAACTCATCAATGTGCTGACTCAGGCGATAGGTGCGCCGGTATTCAGCGATTTTCCACTCAGGTGCAAAGTAATTGAGTTGTGCTTGGTGGGAAGGCATAACGCGAGTGTTTTAGCGGTTGATGGGGCCAGAACATGACTGTCGCTCGTGAGGAACTCTTCCGCCAATTGTATTATGCTCTTTACGGCGAGAGCCGCATATTGCGCAAATGTAATCAGTGTGGAACCGTTAGCTTAGTAATGGCCGAATTTGTCTCGTCGGAGCCTTGTTCTCGCGAGGATTGTGAAGCAGTTGACTCGCGCGAACTCACAGAAGGCGAATTCTTGACAGCGTTGAATAGGGACAAGGGCTACCTTCCAGCCATGCGTCGAGAACTGACCTTATCACAAGAGGTTCAGATATTCATTGACACGGCCTGCCAGAATGCACACGACTTCTCCGGTGGAGATCGAAGAGAAGAAGAGCGAAGACAAGGTGCAAGCCTCATAGCCCTCATAGTTGAGGATATAGTCGCTTCTCGCGAAACGCTGACCTACGGCAAGTTCGCCTCCGTCGATAAGCTAGTAGAAAGTAATCCGGGATTGATAGGGAGTTTTCTGGATGACCGCTTCACGCGCGAATTGATCGGCAAAATCCCGGGCTACGCTGATCGCACATTGCAACTTTCGAGACTTCACGCATCAGACACGCCATCTGGCCTCACAAACAGCTATGTCTGCGAAGCAGTGAACCTACATATTTGGCTTATCGCAAGCGTCTGTCGCACTCAGTCGCGCCGCTCTTGAGCAAGCTCTGAAGGAGAGACTTGGACGCCAACGGTCTGGCGAGTTCATCACATTCCAAGACCTTCTCAAGGAAGCGAGTAAGTGGAAGATACTTGATCGCACCATGGAACTCTGCGCTCCGAGAAGTCGCCAAAGCTGGGGATGTTGTTATGCACGAAAAGCCAGCAACTCTGACCGAAGCCTTCGAGGTTCTGTGCAAGCTTCGCGGTCTACTTGAGCACATTTATTCAGTTGAGGGGCACTATTAATCTGTCATAAATCACTGATCCCTCGGGCCGCCTCACCCGACTGTCTCGCATGCCTGTTCAATAAACATCAATTTGTGGAACGCTTGACGCCTCAAATCCAGTCCCGAGTTATCAGGCAGTTGGCGGGGTCGGCGGAGGGGCAGGCGTTAGGGGTTATTGGAACGCTCTTGAAGCGAACGGTGGACGCTTCCGAGGGAAACCCCAAGCTGCTTCGAGATCGCCCGTAGCGAAGCCCCAGAATTGCGTAGTCGTTCGATCCTGCCGCCATCCAATTCCAGTCGGGGTCTCCCCAGTGTGCGGCCCTTGTTGCGGGCGTTGCGAATACCAGCCCGTACGCGCTCGGTGATTAAGCTGCGCTCGAACTCGGCGATGGCTCCCAGCAATTGCGCCATCAAGCGACCCGCTGGTGAACTCAAGTCGAGCGAGTCCCGCAAGCTGACGAAGGACACGCCGAAGCTCTCCAGTTC
Source organism: uncultured Acidobacteriaceae bacterium (assembly GCA_963696275.1). Taxonomy (GTDB): domain Bacteria; phylum Acidobacteriota; class Terriglobia; order Terriglobales; family Acidobacteriaceae; genus Acidiflorens. Next base: position 464,515 of record CAVOJQ010000008.1, read on the forward strand.
GGCGAGGCTATTTACGAGATGTCGCAACGATCTTCCAAAGCGGTCGATCTTCCAGACCGCAATCACGTCGAAGCGTCGCTGCTTCGCGTCGGCCATCAAGCGATTTAGCGCGGGGCGGCTTTCCTTTGTGCCTGAGACTCCGTGATCGACATATTCTGCAAACACCTGCCAGCCGCGTCGGGACGCGTATTCGCGCAACTCGGCCAACTGCATCTCTGGACTCTGTCCGGCAAGAGTGCTGACTCTCGCATACAAAGCCACGCGTTTGGTTGTCATCTCTTCCCTCCTGATGTTACTGGTCATGCCAGCACCAACCCGGCGTCCTTAATGCCCTGCGCGAGACCCCAAGCGTATCTGTGCTCTACGACCAAGGCGTTTCCGAACCACATCGCGTCCGACTGGACGTGATCATCAATCCACTCTTTAGCTTGGGAGGTGAGCGGGCAAAACAGGAAAACTGTGCCTTCATCGTGAACGAGAACGTCAGGAGTGTTCGGGACCACTTGTGAAGAAGTGCTCATGGATGCGTGCTCCTTTCGGTGAAACACGCATCAGGTGACCGAAATAGAAAGACCGCCCACATTCAGGCGGCTCATGGAGAACTTTGCATTGCTGCCACATCGGGCCGAAGCCCATACCACCGTGCTCTCCAAGCCGGTTGGTCAGCGCCTTCGCGCTTGTCCTGATGCTGACTGCATTCTATCTGCATCTGCGATCCAGTGGAATAGCACAGAAGTTTTGGATCGTAACCAACCACAGAACACCAAAGAATTTCTTTGGCAGGAATGAGACCCGGGGTATACGCCCTAAAAGCCACTCGCCCGCAGGTTGAGGGGGAGGAACTGTAGCGCGACGCTCTCGCACGGGCGGCCTCAGTCGGACTAGACAATTATGCGTGACTCGTCCGACACCGGGGCAGCATTTTAGGAGCGACTTACGAATGATTCGCTATGCTAAGGATTGGGGTGGGAAACGGGAATTGAACCCGCAACCGTCGGAGCCACAGTCCGATGCTCTACCAGTTGAGCTATTCCCACCGCAGACACTGATTATATCAATTGCGGTGCGATTGCGGCTCGCGTCGACCGGTTCAGGGACGCCCAACGCCCAGGTACTGGAATCCCATGGCGCGCAGGCGCGACGAGTCCAGCAGGTTCTTGGTGTCGATGATAATCGGCCGTCTTACCAGATGGCGAATCTTCGTAAAATCCAGCGTTCGGAACTCCGGCCAACCAGTCGCAACGATCAGCGCATCCACTCCCTCCGCCACGCCGTAAGCGGATTCGCAGTATTTCACCGTTCCATTCAATTGCAGCCGCGCATCGGGGATCGCAACCGGATCATAGGCCCGTACGCGCGCTCCACCCGCCAGCAGGTTCTGCGCCAGTTGCAGCGAGGCCGACCCCGCTACGGAATTGGTATTGGGCTTGAACGCCAGTCCCAGAATGCCCACATCCTTATTACGCACCGTTTCGAGCGCCGCCGCCACTTTCCCCATAAGCCGGTCCGCGAGTTGCAGATTCACCTCGCGCGCCGCACTCAACACTTTCAAATCGACCTTATTCTCCCGTGCCAGGCCGGTAATCGATTCCATATCGCTTTCAGCGAAGATCCCACCCATGCCCGCGCCCGGCTGGAGGCAACGCGGCGCAATCTTCTTGTCCAGGCCAAGCGCCAGCGAGAGGCTGACGGCGTCCGCATTCACGTGTTCGCACAGCCCCGCAATTTCGTTGATGAACGAGATCTTCGTGGCCACGAACGCAGTCGTTGCTTCGCGCGCCAGCTCCGCCGTCTCGTAGTTCGTTACCAGCACCGGAACCCCTCGCATCACCAGGGGATGAAAAATCTGTTTCACCGTTGACACGGCTTCGCTCGAAGGGGTTCCCAGAATGATGCGGTCGGGCCAGTTGAAGTCTTCCACCGCGCAGCCGTTGGTGAAAAACATCGGCTGGCAAACCAGCAGACTCTTCAACCCATTTTCAGCCAGCGCTTTTTCCAGCCGCCTCGTCGTACCCACTCGCACCGGCGTGATGATCGACAGCACCTGAAATCGCCCGCCCGCCCGCGCCAGCCGGAGCGTCAGTTCTTCCAGTCCCTCGGACGAATCTTCCGCCAGAAAAATCACCTGCGCCTTGCGCGCCAATTCCTCCGGGTCGCAGGAATACACCAGCCGCCCCGAACGCACATTGCGCCGAATCACTTCCTGCAGATTTTTTTCGAAGAACGATATGTTGCCCTTGGCCACATCGATCAGGTGTGAGCTGTCAGCATGACAGCAGCAAACCGGTGTGCCAAAATCAGCGAGACAGGCGGATGTGACTGTGGCGAGGTAGCCGGATCCATAAACCCCGATTTGCATAGTTGCTCTTCCGATCGAACTTACGTCCATCTTCCGATCAAGCCCGCAGCCTGGGATCCGGCGCATGCATGGCAGCCCGTTCATTCCATGGTAATCGGTTCGCTAGGCTTGGCAACGGGCGGAAGGTACATGGCCCACGGGGTACCGGAAATTGGCCCTCCGTTGCTGGTTTTTCGGGGCAATTGCAGGAAGGTCGAGATGCATCCCGCGAAATTGGGCGCGGACCAAGTTTAAATTCTCGTTAGTTCACTACTTCGACGACAATTGGCCCCGGCCCAGCGGCACCAGCGCGAGGTCCTCCCACTTGCCGCCATTTTCCCGCACAAACATCAATTCCTCGACCTCGACGTCGCGTTGGCCCGGAAACTTCGCCCACCGCTCACGCGCCACCGCACAGGCCACCCGCGCCTGCTCATCCGTCTCCGTCTTCATAATCGTGAGATGAGGAATATAGGGCCAGTTCTCATCGCAATCCAGCCCGTGGCCGCAGAGCTGATCGTGCAGTTCGCGTACCCGGTAAGCAGCCCGCTTCACCTGGATAAACACCGTCGGCGTCGTCGGCAAGAAAGTCTCCACGTCTCCCAGTTCGACAGTGAAGGGGACCACGTGGCTGCAGGTCTCTTCCACAAACTCCAGTGCCGCGGCCTCGCTCCCGATCAATTCTCGCGGCGGCAGGATCGTCAGGTGCGCCGCCATGTGCGCCAGCTTGGGGTGCAATTCCTGGCGCAGTTGCGTCACAAACTCGCCGACTGGGTTCCGGACATACGTCACCAATGCGTACCGTGAACTGAGCATGACTTCCGACGAAAATTATAGCCTGAGAACGACTCGCCGTGGCATTCCACCTTTCGGTAGTATCGCGAAGGTCACCCGCGCCCGATCGTTTATAATCGAATCTCCTCTAAGTTCAGACAATGTCGGGGCGTAGCGCAGCCTGGTAGCGCACCTGCCTTGGGCGCAGGGGGTCCGCGGTTCAAATCCGCGCGCCCCGACCAATCTTCACTTTTCGCGCGTTCGAAGATCAGATCGAACGGCTTTCTATAGACCGGCCAGAGACTTACGCCATCCGTCGGGCAGTTCAAAAGCACGGATTTGAGCAATTGACCTTGCTCGGTCGAATTCCTCGTAAGATAAAGAGAATAAGCGTTCGTAGCGAGTTCAAAAATTCTTTTCGCAGTCAGCGCATGTGTGTGCGTTACTGCCGCGCTCGTTACGGCGATCTGGACCTGCACCGCTCGTTCCTGCTCTCGGTATTCAGACTGTTTGCGATCCCAAAACCCTGGATCGATCTTGCCGTCGAGTTTGTCTTCGTAGATTTGATCCATCCGGGAGCGGATCGTGGCTAGACGTTGCTGGAGAACCAGCAGATTGGTTTTTCGCTCCCGCTCCGACCGGTCTAGATTGGCGTTCAACGATCCCACAATTCGGGAGGCGATGCCTTCCGGGACATAGATGTCCTTGAGAACCTGCCCCAATCGAAACGCAACATCTTCTTCTCGCATGTAGGGCACGGTGCATTTACTGGCGCTGATGAATAAACAGACGGCCGTAAATGTTTTTCTGCCGCTGCCTGGAGGCGAGCAGGCAACCTATACGAACAGTACGGTTCGCTTCCGCCACTATGACTGGCAAGGCAGCGCTCGGCTAGAATCGAACATGGCCGAGCACGAATATGGTGACCTCGCCTATGCGCCGTTCGGAGAGAGCTACGCGATCTTAAACACGCCCTATCCGTCTTTCACTGGGCAGCAGCAGGACACGGTTTCTGGGCTCTATGATTTTCTCTACCGGGAATACAGTGCGAGCGAGGGCCGGTGGATTTCGCCGGACCCCTCTGGCTTTGGGGCTGCCGATCCTTCCAATCCACAGTCCTGGAACAGATATGCCTACGTCCTCAATAACCCGCTTGGCCATGACCGACGCCCTCGGCCTGTGCTCTCAAAGGGCTGGAGAATATGTGTGCGCCGGTGGCAACGGGGGGGAATGCATACTGGATGGTACGCCCATTGCCTGCTCCTTCGTGATTGGCAACCAGGGAGCTTTTGTTAATTGCGGGAGCTTCTGCGATCTGATTGGCTACAGCCACCAATATTCGGTCGAGACTGAGACCTCGAACTACTCCTTGATACCCACCGCAAATGGTCTCACGTGGATTAACGATACTAACGGTAGGGAGCTTACTGCCGGCGCGGCAGCTGAAACTGGACTTCCCGATCCCCAGTCGTCAGATCACGTTGTAGCCGCAAACAACTGTCAGGCACCCTTCCTCTGCAACCCGGTCCACCAAATAGGGCCTCCGCAACAATACAGACCTGCGAAGCAACCGTCGAAGCTCTCCAACTACGCCGCATTTCTTGGATGTGAATACAACTCAGTGGTAGAGACCATCACCGACGAGGAAGACGGGCAGGGGTGGACCGCCTATGGATTCATTAATGCCGGTGCAATTATCTCTCTACGAAGTGGGATAGGCGCCACTCCCGTCGGCTTGGTATTCGTTGCTACTGCTGGAGCCATGGATGTTGGTGCAATGGCAAAAGCCAACAGAGAATGCACAGAGCAGATTTATCACTGATTAAATTAGATCACCTGAACTGTGGGGATACGATGCAATTGTTTAGGGCGAAGAGTACGTATATCTATCTGTTTTGTGTATACGCGATAAATGCATTTGTTCTTTTGTTGCACACTGCGAAGAAGCCACCACAGATGCATCCGACTCCTACGCTGATCGTCGTATCTCAAGTGATCGGTATGCTGTTTCTTGCTACCCTAGCTTTCCTCGCGATACGAAGGACATCAAGCGAACTTGAAAAGTGCGTCTTAGTCTTGACCGGAGGGATCTGCCTCCTGTTTGTGGCGGGGCGCTTGCCGGAGTTTTATGGTTTGCCCAGCCAGTTGCACCTTCATTCGGTTTTCGTGGTGACAAGTTGTACGACGGCGTTGCTAGCCGGATGGCGAACGCTTCAAATTGTAACGGGAAAAGGCAGCGACTAGTGGAATGTCCCCCCTAGCTCGCTCCGTGGACACAGTTGCCGCAAACAACGGGCCTTCCTGGTGGGGAACATTCTTCAGTACCCTCGGGAACGGTCTCCTTCATGGCGTAAGGCAGCCAGGACAGAGCTTTACAGAGTGCGTGAATCAGAATGTTTCCAACACAACATTCGGCACCGTAGACCCTCAAAAGCTGTTTAATCAAGGGTTGAACATGGCCGAGGAAACGGCGGCGTTGCTCACAGCCACGAGTCTCCCGACCGCTGTCGGTCCATCGGTCCCAGTTGGACCTTACGTTGCGGGGCAGCTTGCACGGTTGGCGGGCCTAGGATCGATTGGCACCGCTGTTGCGATAAGGGCTGCGGCCGCTACGGGTACGACGTTAGCCGTTGCAGGCGCAGCAACCGCGCGGGCGCGGCAATTGGATCGGCGATCAACTGTAGGTAAGGGAATGAAAATCGCTCAATTGCAACCTGGACCTGCATGGAACGAGGCGGAGCGCAGAAGCATTCCGATTGGAATTATCGGTTTCTTCCTGATCGGACTGGTTGCGAAGTTCAGCGATCTCGCTGATCCGTTCCCTCTTGGGCTTTCCGGTGCTGTTGGTTTCTTCCTCGCCGCCCTCGCGCTTATGTTGGGTTTTTATCACCGGAAAGCTTTTGCCGCCCAATTCGTTGCTGGTGGCCTGCTGGTGCTGCCGTTCGCACTGACCGCGCTGGGCGTAAGGCTTCTACCGCTCACGAGAGGAAGGAGCGTTGTTGTTCTTGTGGGTGGGTTGGTGGCGTACCTCGCATTACATTGCTGGCACAGAACTCTGTCCAAGGTTGAAAGCGGTACCTACGTTCGTCAGCTCGCAGGCGACGATAGCTTGGTGCCAAAGGCCGGGTGGCAAGTTGCGCTTTATGGCGTCTTTGTGGTCATCGGCGCAGTCATGCTACTCCTGATTCTGAGAGCGAAGTAACCTTTGTGGAATCACCAGAGCTAGCAGGGTGTCTGCCGCTGGCGTTCCCGAACCCTTATATCCGCGATCCGGGAGCTGCTGAGTCAGGTGGAGAGCTTTTTCCTTTAGCCGCCGATCCGCTGCCCGTTCGGGGTGACGTGGTGGTGGTCCCGAAGGGCGGTTTCCGGGGTTAGAGATTTTTGCGCCGCCTACGGCGTCGGGAGTAGGGGTGTCGCGGTAGGGATACGGCTTTCGCCGTACCCCCCGCACAGATCCGTACGGGCGGATTTCCCGCATACGGCTCTTGGCGGGTGGCCCACTTCTCCGCGCGGAAGTATAATGCGGTTCGGCGGTGGGCTTCGCAACAAAACTGGGATGCTCCACTTCTCGCGCTTTTCGAGAAGTGGGCTCCGATGGAGGACTGGAAGATGGAGGAACAGAAGGAGACGTCTTTCCCGCCTCCGTGGCAACCCGTCCCGACTCCTTGTCCCGCTTCAGTCTCAAACCTTGTCACTACCCAAAGCCCGATTCCGCTATCCCCGCCTCATCTTTACCGCCGGACAATCATCCTCTGTTATCCTCTGGCAACGAACGCAGTTGCAACCGTTTGAGCGGTCCCGCTCTTGGGTCGAGCCATGATAAAACTTGACGGACGCCCTGCCCCGGACACATTGACAATGACATCCGCGAACCCCGAGCACAATGTGGAGCAAATCGACGCCGGCCGCCGGGCCGACACGCTGCTCTTGCTGCTCATCGCTGCCTTGGTGGCCCTCCTTCACATCCTCACCAACAATCGTTACGGGTTTCATCGCGACGAACTGCAGGTTTTAAGCGATGCGCGCCATCTTGACTGGGGATTCGTTCCCTATCCTCCAGTAACCCCGTTTCTGGAACATATTGCACTTCGAATCTTCGGTGTCTCGCTCGTCGGATTGCGCCTCTTCTCCGTCATCACGCAATCGGCGGCTATCGTTGTCACCGGACTAATGGCCCGTGAACTGGGCGGCGGGCGACTCGCCCAACTTACCGCCGCCCTGACTGTCGCGCTCTCGCCGCTGCCCCTGTTTGAAGGCACCGAATTTCAATACTCCTCGTTCGATTACTTGTGGTGGACATTGATTGCCTGGTTCACGATTCGCCTGCTGAAAACCGGGAATCCGCGTTGGTGGCTGGCCATCGGCGCCACCGTCGGGGTTGGCCTGCTCACCAAGTACACCATGTGTTTCTTCGTAGCTGGCATCCTGGGAGGCTTGCTCCTCACCCGCGAACGCCGTTTTTTCAAGAATCCCTGGTTCTGGGCCGGGAGCGCGCTCGCCCTCTTCATCTTTCTCCCAAACCTTGTGTGGCAGGTGCGTCATGATTTCATCTCGCTTCACTTTCTCAGGCATATTCACGTTCGCGATGTAGGCGAGGGCCGTGCCGATGGTTTTGTGCGCAATCAGTTTCGTGTCTGCGTCAACTTGTTCGCCACGCCCTTGTGGATCACCGGCTTGCTCTGCTTCTTGCGCGACCGCCGTTATCGTCTGTTGGCGTGGATGTACCTGATTCCCTTCGCCCTCTTCTTCTTTGGCAAAGGACGCAGTTATTATCTGGCCGCTGCCTATCCAATGTTGCTGGCCATGGGCGCAACCGCCGCAGAACGCTGGGTTGCCTCTCTATCCCGCCCCATGCGACGAACCGTCGAAGCCGTGTTCTTCACCGGCCTCGCCGCGTGTGCGTTGTACATCGGTGCACTGATTCTTCCCCTCACGTCCAGCGGTCCGCTCAGGAACTTCGCGCTCGAAAATAACGGCGACCTGCGTGAGGAGTTCGGCTGGAATGAGTTGGTCAAGGCCGTCGCCGGCATTCGCGATTCCCTGCCCCCCGAGCAGCGCGCCAACGCAGGCGTGGTCACCGGAAACTATGGCGAGCAGGGCGCAATCGAGATCTTGGGCCCGGCCTACCATCTGCCTCCGCCCATCAGCATGACCAACTCGGCCTGGCTTCGCGGATATCCAGTGCCTCCCCCCTCAACACTGATCGTAATCGGTTTCTCCCGTGAAGCCGCCGACAAGGCATTCACCTCCTGCCACCTTGCCGGACACAATGGCAATCCTTACGGAATCAAAAACGAGGAGAGCCAAGACCATCCCGACATTTTTGTCTGCGGCAGTCCACGCCTCGCCTGGCCCGATTTTTGGACCGAGTACCAGGCTTACGGATGAAGAAAAATAACCAGACGCCACACTTGACATCCTGAATCTAATAACCGCTGGCGTTGACTCCATCTCGGCGTAATCTTGTGTGGGTCATAACGCTGTTGGCTAACTGATGTTGCACTGAGGAGTGTATGGCTATGCTCTTCCCAGCCTTCCATTCGAAGGTCGATTCCTCCATTTTCGTGGTTGCCGTCGCGTGCTTCCTTTTATTTTCCGGAGCCGCTTTTTGCCAACCAACCCCGCCTCAATCCCCGCCCGCCTCCGGTACCGAAAACGCGAACTCTGCCGACAAAGACACCCTTAAGAACAAAGCCGATATCACCGACAGGGCGCGCGCCATGGGCACGCGCCCTGCCGAACCCCCGCTCGTGATGCAGCAACTCAACCTCGCCATCGAGCAACTTACCGCCCGAATTTCGCCAGCGGTGGTTCAGGTTCTCGTTACCAGCTACGGAGCTCTCGAAGAGAGTAGTCGCGGTCAAACCGCCGTCATCACCCGCGAGCATGTCATCGGCTCCGGAGTCATCGTCGATCCCGACGGCTACATCATGACCAACGCCCATGTCGTCGAGGGAGCACAACGCATCCATATCGCTCTCGCCACCCAATCCGTGAATTATCCCGACGCGATAGCTCCCGCCGGCAAGCAGCGCATCGTGGAAGCGAGGCTCGTCGGACTGCACAAGGAGACGGACCTCGCTCTACTCAAAATCGAGCAAACTGGATTGCCCACGCTTTCTCTGGGCGGTCGCCGCCCGGTTCATCAAGGCCAGTTAGTCTTTGCTATGGGCAGCCCCGAAGGCTTGGAAAACTCTGTAACCATGGGCGTAGTAAGTTCCGTCGCGCGCCAGCCCGATCCCAACCGTCCACTCGTCTACATTCAAACCGACGCACCCATCAACCCCGGCAACAGCGGAGGTCCGCTGGTCGACACCGACGGCTACGTCATCGGCATCAACACCTTTATTCTCTCCGAAGCTGGTGGCAGTGAAGGCTTGGGTTTCGCCATCCCTGCGCGCATCGTCAGTTTCGTCTATGAGAGCCTGCGTAAGTATGGACACGTGCATCGCATCGAAGTCAAAGCCGGAGCCCAAACCATCACCGAAACCATGGCCAAAGGCTTGGGACTGTCGCGAAATTGGGGCGTTGTCATCGACGACGTAACCCCCGGCGGCCCTGCCGATGCCGGCGGCTTGAAAATAGGAGATATAGTGATCAGCGCGGACGGCCGCCTTATCGCGACCCTACCCGCCTTCACCGCCGCTCTGTATCTGCATCCTCTCGATCAGCCGCTCAAGCTGGAAATTCTTCGTGGCACTGAACGCAAGACTCTCCATATCGCTGCGCTCGAGATGAAGGATTCCATGGACGCGCTCTCCACCCTGGCCAGTTCGCCTGAGAACGTCGTGAACCGCTTGGGAATACTAGCGCTCGATCTGACCGATGAGTTGCGCACCATGGTTGGTCCGCTGCGCAATCCATCCGGCGTTGTCGTCGTCGCTCGAGTAGCGGATTTCATGAGTTCAGCAACCGGATTGGAAACGGGAGACGTCATTCACAGCGTAAACCAGACACCGGTCGACTCTCTGACGTCGCTGCGTGCGGCACTCAGCCAGATCAAACCGCGTGAGCCAGTAGTGCTCCAAGTCGAGCGCACCGGCGGATTTCAATGGCTGGCATTCGAGATGGAGTAGACTCCTCAACAACTCTCCCGGGTTTGTCATCCCCAGCCAGGCCGGGCATCTGCGGTTCGCTGCAAGCCGATCCTCGCTGCGCCTCCTATACAACTTTCCCTGGTGTGGAGCGCAGAAAAGTCCCGCAGAACGACCGTGATGCGCCACAGAAACGCCATCCCGCCCCGCTGCACCCAAGCTGCTGATATCCACCTGGCTTTGGCGCTGACGCGATCCTTACGCTTGCAAATGGAATCGGCGCCGTTTCTGCGCGCCGCAACTGAGAAAAGCTCCCGGGCGGAAACGATCCGCACGGGAGCTTGAAATTTCTCCTGCAACCACCCTTCGCCTCGATCAATAGAGTATCGAGGCTTGCGGCAGCTCCAACCTACGGCAAGTAGTAGCGGAACGAAGTGAAGACCATTCCGTCCAGTCCCTGTGGCCCCAGTGCTCCGGGCGTGAGGGCGGAGTTGGCGCCGGTCCAGGTTTGCCGACTCACATAGGAATACTGTGAGCCGAACTGGAACCTGCCCTTCGGGCCATTGTAGAAGCGGTACCAGAACCCGGCCGTTCCCTCGATCACAGCCCGCGTGTCTGCCGTGCAATGCGCCAGCGCACCCGGATTGAATCCCGCAGGGGTGCCGGATGGTGCCGTCTCCGAGTAGCAACCGTAATTAAGGAAGGTTGGTGCTCCGTATCCGACGAACTGTCCTTTCCCGCTGTTTCCGAGAGGATCATAGTCGTAAGTCCGGGCAGCGTACTCCGCTCCCGTGTAAGCGTACACGTCCAGTTTCTTGCCGTGCCATTCCAAAGTCGCCAAGCCCTGCAGACCTTTGATCAAATGCACCGTTCCGTTGGCGTTGATCGAAAGATCGGAAAGCCCCGATGCCCCATATCGGCCGATGCCACTCCCGCCGAAGCCATGCAAACCAAAAACAACATGTTTGTCAGCCAGCATCCAACGCGCGTTGGCGCCAAAGCCTCCACCTTCTTTCGAGGAGTTGTAGGCTCCTGTCGCGCTGGTCGCTCCGGTTGCCGTGCACTGCGGCGACCCGGCAGCGTATTCCACGCACGGAAACACGCGATCGGAGAAGCGGTCTGCCAAACCGAAGATTTCGTAGTGCCCGACCCCGGGATCAAACGCAATCTTCGCGATAAGATCCGGCGCCGGATTCGCGGTGTAGTTCGCAGTCGTGTTGAAGCTATTGCTGGCGCCTTCTTCGCCCAGCAGATAATTGTCAGCGTTGTTGTGCGTGGTCACCGTGCCCTGCGCATTTTCAATGGCGAAAGCGACCGACAGCTTGTCGCTGAAGTCTTTGGTCACGCGAAGCCCGTATTGGCGCGCGAAAGTGAACCCGACGTTATAACTCGGGTCGATCGTCAACGGCCGCGCATCATTCACTCTGCCCGTGTCGTCGCTCGGGCCGATTCCCACCCTGTTCTCGGTCACCAGACTCCACATCTGGCCGCCCAGGAATTTCCAGCCATTGTCGAACTTGGCTTGTGCCCATGCCTGCCGCAGACGGAGAGTATAGCTATCGGTCTGGTTGTTATTGGACGTGATACCCGCCGAGAGAAAGTCAGCCGATATGTAGCTCGACAGTTCCACATTTTTCATGTGGCCCATAATGTAGACCGTGGGCCGGGACTGTCGGGCGGACCCGAAGAACTCTGGCAGTTGACTCTGCGAAGCGCCTGGCATGGTCAATGAATTGAAGGGAGTCGGAAGATCGGCTCCCAGTTCGCGCGAACGCCGCACAAATTCAGCCGCCGCAAAACCACCCGGCGTAATATTGACCCCTTTGAGGTGCAGCGTCGTGGGACTTTCGAACGCCGAGAAATTCTTTTCCGCTTCCTGCAGCGACATCGCTGCGTTCGTAGCGCTCGTCTTCAGATCCGTTACATCGCTCTTGAGCGCTACCACCGCCTGCTGCTGCTGGCTCGTCTGGGTTTCAACCGCAGCCGCCTTATTGGCGGCATCGGCCGCGGCAGTCTGCGCCTGCGTGGCCACGGCCTGGCTTTGATCCAGCCGTTGTTCCAGTTGCTGAATCCTCTGATCGCGGCTCTGCACCTGATCGCTCAACTGCTTGATCTGCATCTGCTGAGCATCGATCGCCTGCTTCAACTGTTCAAGCTGCTCGCTAACCGTCGATTTGGGTGCAGGTTTCTTGTGGGTGGTCTTCGCCGTAGTTGTGGAAGTATCTTGCTGGGCCTGCGCCGCGATCACGCTCCCCACGAGCGCCATCGACAGCACCACAGCCATGAATCGTTTCATTGTTTTCATCTCCTGAAAAATGAGCGTTTTGGATAGCAGAACAGACCATGAACGGAATACTCTCTACATCCTTTATTTTTGCCAACTTAATTGGGTGAACTGTCAGCCTAGACCGCCGTTTGTTAATAATTGATGACAGTTTGTTGAATATTCCGTGAATCACCGCTCCCTTCCCCCGGAGTGTCCTAATCTGCTGCTCATCCGATGTCCTAACCTGCCGCCTTAAATTGCCGCCTTGACCTGCCGTCATAATTTGACTCACCGACCGCTCATCATGCCCTCCTGCAACCATCATGTCGCGACCCAGTCGCGAGAGCGCCAGAGCTTCGCTGCGAGGCCGGCATCGTCATCCATCCGGCAGAGTTGGACGACAAACCGGGTGAGAGCCGAGCCGAATGCTTGAGATAAGAAATGCTGAGACAGGAGATGCTGAGAGCAGGAAAGATGAGATGACAAATGGACGACAAATGGCCGGGTGACAAGCCGCGAAAAGTAAATTAAGCTTTACATTCACTCCTCTGCCACCTAAGCCGGGATGGCGGAACTGGCAGACGCAGCGGACTCAAAATCCGCCGACCTTCGGGTCTTGGGGGTTCGACTCCCCCTCCCGGCACCATCCTAAACCCCTTGGAATGATCTCTGGCTGGCGCCAGTTCGCCGCGCGCAACGCGGGAGGCTTGGGCGAAGCAGCTTCATTGTGCCCCAATTTGTGCTCCTATCTGTTCTGGCTGTCCTTACTGCTCGGCGTCTTGGGCGACCGGGATATAATCTCAGCCGCAGCACCTTCGCGAGAGGTTCTGATGCTTTCATCAACAAATTTCTGGATGTCTTTTGCCGGGCTTGTCTATCTTGTCGCGGGATTTTTTATACTTCGAAAGGAGATCAGCGCAGCTCGCGGCTGGGAAAAGCTCATCACCTTGGGCTGTATCTTCATCGCCGTTCCACTCGCCATATTCGCCCCCGAGCATTTCCGCGGACCGGAGTTTATCCAGGCCATGGTCCCCTCCTGGATGCCGGCGCACTTCTTCTGGCCCTATTTTGTCGGATGCGCGCTGCTCGCAGCCGCTACCAGTCTTACCCTGAGGATGTTCGTACGCTTGTCGTCCACCCTGCTCGGATTGATGTTCTTTCTATTTGTCTGCATGATTTATCTACCGCATGCGCTCGCCCATCCCAACGGTCGATTCGGGTGGACCTACGCCCTCAGAGACCTCTCTTTCGCCGCCGGAGCATGGGCTCTCGCCGGACTGCATAGTCGCGCCGCCTCGCCCCTGCTATCGAAATCGATGATTTTATTTGGCCGCATCGTCATTGCAATTGCCGCGATCTTCTATGCCGTACAACATTTTCTTCACCCCAGGTTTGCGCCCGGCGTTCCTTTGGAATTGCTGACCCCATCATGGGTTCCATTCCCCAGCCTATGGACATACCTCGCAGGAGCAATCCTGCTGGCTGCTGGAATCGCCCTGGCCGTGAACAAAAAATCTCGCATAGCCGCAGCCTCGATTGGCTTATTAATGACCGTCCTCACTCTATTCCTATATCTGCTTATTTTGATCCTCGCCCACGGCGCGCCCGAGATCAATGAAGCGCTGAATTACGTCGCGGACACGTTGCTCTACGCCGGAGCGGCACTCGCCCTGGCATCGGCATTGCCGCGTGAGCCCGATCGCGTGGAGAAAGCCTAGCGTCCACGTCTCCAACACGCTCATTTCGCTCACTGGCTTCGCAGACTTAGCGACGACTCTGTCTCCTCTAAACCCGCGACCATGGCCGCGATGCGTCGAACACCACCTGATCCTGCCACCACAGCTTCTCAAAAAATGTACGCGCCACCTCGAGGCTCTTGTCTCGCCCCGCGGATGACAGCGCTTTCCCCACGATCTCGTCAACACTTCGCACCCCATCCATCGCATCGAACAGCCGCTTTTCCGTCGAGTCGATGGGCAGGAACAGATCCCTGTAGGTGTGCGTCTGGTTGATCAGAACCGCGGCGGCGCCGGCCGGCAATCTCTCTTGAACGCAGATCGTGTCCGGCATTCGGATCGGTACATAATCAAGCCACGCCTCTCCGGAAAAACCAACCTCTTGCCGGTCGCCATTGTTTGCGTACACGACCACGCTGTGGCGAACCATCGTACCCCGAAACAATTCAATGGCTGCGTACTGCTCTTCCAGGGAAAGCTTCGCCAGTCGCTCCGCCTGCGGAATCTTGGAGACCGCGCCACAGTGAATGGAGTAAGGCGCTTGTTTTACCCACCGGCCGAAGGTCAATCCAGCCTTCTCGACAAAGTCGAACAGTTGCGGGACAGAATAGGCGCGGTCGTGCGGATGCAGCAGTGCATCGGCAAGCGCCGCCTCATTGCGAAAATCCGGAGCATTTTTCAGCAGCGTTTCCAGCGGATGTCCCGCAGGCAACGCGCTCAAGGTGCCGATCAGATCGCGAATTTCCCCATCCGTCGCCTTGATGCCGAGTCGCCGGCAGAAATCTTGCAGCATGTAGATACCCGCCCGCCCGTAGGGTGCGTACACCATCAGGTGCATCGCTCCCTCCGGCTTGAGCACCCTGCGCAGAGCGCTCAGTCCAGCGTCAGGGTCGGCGAGATGATGAAGAACGCCTGTGCATATGATCTGGTCGAAGGTCATCCCCAACTCGCTCGCCCGCTCGATGGGAAGTTCATGGACCTGAAGATTTCCGAGGTTGTATTTTCCCTTCAGCTCTTCGGTACAGCGCAAACTGGTCGCGCTGCAGTCGATGCCCGTAACTTCAGCCTCGGGCCAGCGCAACGCATGTTTGGCTGCCTGCGACGTTCCGCAACCGGCGACCAGAATCGAAGAGTCTTCTTTGTAAGGACGCATGGGCCAGAACAGATGATAGTCGGCGCGTCGTCTTTGCCGGTCTTGCCACTGACGCCGATATTTTTCCAGGTTATCCACCGGCGGAGGATATGGATAACGGTCGTAGAAGTCCCGGACCTCATCTCCTTTACCCGGCGTCGGCGAGAGGTTTTCTGCGATTTCGCTCATGTCGATAGCGTGCCAATGTTGGATTGGCTCGCGCGCGGCTTAATTCTACTTCTTGCACCCTTGCTTGTTCTTGCCCTTGGCGCAGGTGGTGCCACCCGGGCCCTGCGCTACTCCCATACCGTTCTTCGTCTTGGCTTCGCCGCCGTTGCTGGTCTTCGTGGTTGCCACCCCATTTTGATTCTTGCTAGAGACAGCCGCATTGCCCGTATTCGTGTTCACGGCAGCCTTCGTGCCATTGGAGCCTTGGGCTACGGCAACTCCATTCTTGCTCTTAGCTTCGCCGCCATTGCTGGTTTGAGTCGTGGTCACTCCGTTCGCGTTCTTGTGGGCGACAGCCGCATTGCCCGTATTAGGATTGACTGCCGCGGCGGTGTTTCCGTTCCGGCACACCGTCTCACCTCGCAGGTTGGTGACGCAATCCTGCGCCAATGAACCTGCAGCTACAAACACGCACACCATCGCTATCAATAGAGCTTTCATTTGCATCTCCACTATTTCGGTGGACTTCGATTCAAAGTAATCGCATTGGCGGTGATGAGCCTATGGAGGCCCCAGCCCCTGCGACAGGACAAAACCCGCTATCGATCAGTTTGCCGGCGCGCGGTTTTGCCGTACGTGGAAGGTTTGCAAACTCATCGTCCCAGGCAATGAGGATGGAGTTATTAAAAGTTTCCCCGGCAGACCTGTTGGTCCGCCGGGGAATTAGATTATCGACCTTATCGAACGGAAGATCTTTCGGCCTCCCTTTCGGCGGGTCCTGCACTACTTACCCGTTGCGGCGCCATGCTGCGACAGCTGCGCCATCACGGCATCCAGGTTGAACGAAGCGGGTTTCTGCCGCGGTGGGAACTTGGCGAAGTTCGCCAACTCCCCCGCCACTACCGCCTGCATCATGTAAAGCTGGGGCACGTGATCGACCATCCAGTCCAAGTAGGTATTCGAGTTGATCTCAGCCAGCTCGAACGGGTCGCGTCGCAGGTTCATGATGTACGGCAAGCGGAGCTTCGTGAAAGGTTCCGCCCAGAGTCGCATCGTGTGTGCCCGTTGCACCGCCAGATTGAACTTATAGTCGCCAACCCGAATCGCCATCACATCCCCGTCGTCGCTCATGTACATGACCGCGTTTCTCGGGCTCTCCTTGACTGCGCCAGTAATGTAGGGCACCTGGTTGAAGCCGTCGAGATGAACGTGGAAAGGTTTGCCGTCCACCGTCGCGCCAGCCTCCAGCTGTTTGGCGACGTCCGGATTGCCGGCGATTGCGAGCAGGGTGGGGAACATATCGATGTGAGAGACAATGCCGTTCAGTACCGTGCCCGGCTTGATCTTGCCCGGCCAGCGCATAAAACAGGGAACACGCCAGCCGCCTTCCCAGTTGGTATCCTTCTGGGCGCGGAACGGCGTGGTGGCGCCATCTGGCCAGGTGTCGTTCTCCGGGCCGTTGTCGGTGGAATACATAACGATAGTGTTGTCGGCAATGCCGAGTTCATCGAGTTTGTCGAGCATCTGGCCGATTTGTTCGTCATGGGTGACCATGCGATCGCTGTAAGGATCCTGGCCGCTCTTGCCGAGGTTTTTTTCGGCGACGTGGGTTCTGAAGTGCATAGCCGTCGAGTTGTACCAGAGGAAGAAAGGCTTGTTCGCTTTTGCCTGCTTCTCCATAAAGCTGAGAGCGCCTGCCGTGATCTCCTCATCGATGGTTTCCATGCGCTTCTTGGTCAGCGGACCGGTGTCCTTCACCGTCTGCTTACCCACTCGGCCCCAGCGGGGATCCGTCGTCGGATCGTCCTTGTCGCTGGCAAAGCAATGCATCACGCCTCGGGGTCCGAAGGCCGCCTTGAACTTCGGGTCCTTTGGATAGTCGGGCAGCTCCGGTTCTTCTTCCGCGTTCAGGTGATAAAGGTTGCCGAAGAATTCGTCGAATCCGTGCACGGTCGGCAGGTACTCATTCCGGTCGCCAAGATGGTTCTTGCCGAACTGGCCGGTAGCGTAACCGAGCGGCTTCAGCAGTTCAGCGATGGTCGGGTCTTCCTTCTGCAAACCAACCGTAGCGCCGGGCATGCCGACCTTGGTGAGGCCGGTGCGGATCGGGTTCTGGCCCGTGATGAAGCACGCGCGACCGGCGGTACAGCTCTGCTGGGAGTAGTAGTCAGTGAAGTTGACGCCTTCGTTGGCGACGCGGTCAATGTTGGGAGTGCGGTAGCCCATCATGCCGCGGCTGTGGTAACTGATATTCCAGATGCCGATGTCATCGCCCCACAGAATCAGGATATTCGGTTGTTTTGTAGCCATATTTTGTTCCTTTCATTAAGTTAGGTCGTGTTGCGGTTGCCGGCTTACGCCGAAGAAACACGAATCGCAGGCGGAAACGCGCCATCGAGAAGTCACTTGACTCCTCCATGCACGCCCACGGGCGATGCTGGTTCTGAAAAATTCGTAGGCACAGTCGCGGCTTGCCCACGCTTGAACTGTGCCGAGGCTGGGGTGTCGCTTAGCTTGCTGAACGGCGATTCCGGCTCGCGATTGCCGTGGCAAAACCGAAACTTCTTCCCGTTCCCGCACGGACAAGGCTCATACGGCCCGCGCTTCGCGTCCTCGGAAGCCGTCAATGCCATCAATTCGGCCGGCGGGCGTCCACTCTGCAGCAAGCGCGCCATCGTCTGCATCGCCGGACGGGTGTGAGTAAAGAAGAGGTACAGGCCCGCGCACAGATAATTCTGCCCCGGATCGCCATCGCTCGAGAGCGTGAATCGATCTTTCGGACAGCCTCCGTTGCATAGCCCGCGGACCTCGCAACGCTGGCACTGCGGGGTCAGCGTATCGCGCTTGTCGTCCCCGAACTTGCGCTGCTGGGGCGAGGCCACCAGTTTCAGCAGGTTCGTCTCGTGGATGTTGCCGAGCTTGTAGCGCGGCTCCACGAAATGATCGCAGGAGTAAACATCCCCGTTATACTCCAGCGCCGGACCATACCCGCACGTAGGCGCATGAATGCACAGCAGATGGCGCCCGAAATACGCCTCCAGCGTCACGTCGAAGATCTGAACATAGACTTTCCCGACGTCATGCCGTACCCACTCCTCAAAAATATCGATGAGGAATTGCCCATATTGTTCGCCTCCCACCGAGCGCTTGGTGACGAGGTTTCCGTCTTGCGTGTAGAGCATTCGCTTGCGATTGGGCTGCTGGCTCCAGCCCAGGTTGGCGATGTCGATCGTCTGCTCGCTGGCGCGCTCGATGATCGGGATGAACTGCACCCATTTCGCGCCCAACTCGTCGCGGAAGAAACGATAGACGGTGCGACCGTGCTTCTCGTTGGCGGCGTTGACCGTGCAGAGAATGTTGAATTCAACTCCATGCTTGCGCAGATATCGCCAGCCGTTCATGACCTTGTCGAAGGTGCCATGTTGCGTGCGGTCCAGTCGGTACGTGTCGTGGATCTCCCGTGGCCCGTCGACGCTCAGCCCAACCAGAAAATTGTGTTCCTTGAAGAACGCACACCATTCGTCATCCAGCAGGATCCCGTTGGTCTGAAAAGTGTGTTCCACGGTTTGATTGGGGCGCCGGTACTTTTCGACCAGCTCGACCGAGCGTTTGAAGAACTCCAGCTTCATCAGCGTCGGTTCGCCTCCCTGCCACGCCACCGTGACCGTGGGCGTGCGGTGCGACTCTAGCAACTGCTGGATGTACGCCTCCAGCGTGGCCTCCGACATCCGATTCTTTTCGTTCGGATACAGCGCTTCCTTCGACAGAAAGAAACAGTAAGTGCAATCGATGTTGCAGGTGGACCCGCTCGGCTTCGCCAGCAGATGGAAGCACGGCGGTGCCTGAACCGCCTGGGCGTCTTCCGTCATTAGAGTCATATTTTTCCCCTCACCGTGACCGCCGATGACTCCGCTGTCACCCCTGCCTATTTCTGCAGCCTAAGACTAGGCCGACTGCCCAAATCGCGTAACTGTCAAAACAGACAGTGCATCACGAAACCTTTGGAGGGACGGCCCGTTTCGCCCGCCCGGGGTAGTTCGGCCGGGTCGGGGACGCCGGGCACTCCAGCGCCAAATCGCTACCGCCAATACCCTTTATGAAATACCCATCCGTCGCTGGTTTGGACCCAACGGGGAGACACCCAAACCACACCCACGCGCGGCGGACGAACCCACTTCCCCGGTATCCACACATACGCCGTGCCGTTCCAGCGCTGGTACCCGCCAATCCAGACATATCCGGTGCCCGGAGCGACTCCAACCACCCCCACCCGAACCGGCGGAGGCGGCGCAATCCGAACCACCGTCTGTGCCACCCCCAAAACGCCTCCCAGCAGCAGCACTCCAGCCAGAACCGCGCGTGCGTAATACATTTGCAGACCTCCATTGCAGAACTCCCGTTCCACTTCAGCTTGGGAGCCTGTGGCGAGCCTATATCCGCCCCAAGGGCCGGAGAACTGGTAAAACTCACAGTAGCCGCTTGAAATTGTGGAGCAGAAAAACCTGATTTGAGCGCTGGCTAATGTCGAATGTAAGACGCCACCAGCGCACTGGCTGTGACCGCCGCTATGAGCCATACCGCCGCGATTACAACCGTAGCCGCCACCGCCGCCGTCGATCTGATTTCTTCTTTTCTGCGCACCTCGGCGGCATCGGCTAGTTCGCGACACTCCGCCAGCACCTCCGGCGGGGTCAGTTTTTGCACCAGTTTCACTCCCAGGAATAGCACCAGAAAGTCGTCCAGAAATCCGATCACCGGAATGAAGTTCGGGATAAGCTGAATCGGACTGAACAGGTAAGCGGCCGTACACGCTGCGATTACTCTCGCGTACCAGCGCGTCCGCGGATTCCTGAAAATGAAATAGAAGACATGCGCCTCCTTCTGGAGTTGTCGCACGCGCCGTCTCCAGTCCACCGCAAATGCTGGTTCAGATCGCACCATGTTCACTTCGCACAGCCTCGGATGTACCGATCGATTAACCACCAAAGTTGCCGTTTCGAACTCGGTCGCCGCTCACCGGATCCCCTCCGCTTCAGACTAGAAGCCCGGTCACCCTGGCACAACTGGCAAATCTGACAATGGAGGGTTCTTACTTAAACACGATTTTGACCAGAAACTTCGCCAATTCCGGAACTGAAAACATCGTCAGCGCCAGCGGCAAAAGAGGCGCGGCCGTCGCTAACGCCAGGCGCGTTATATCGTCCGTTCCAAACGGAACTAGACGCATCTGGCGCACATTGGCGCAGACGTTCGCCATGTCGGCCATCGACTGAATGTCATTGGAACCCAGCAGTTTGCTCATTTCCGGATCACCAGCCTGTATCCACTTGTCTTCGAAACCGAAGATATACCGACTGGCGAGCAATCCATACTGCGCTGAACCCTTCCGCCGTGCACTCTCCAGCATAGGCGTAAACATCACCAGCGGCGCGAGGACCGCAAAGACGAAGAATCCCACGAATCCGGCCGCCTCCATTTTGAAAGACAGCAGACTTTGTCTGTCATAAAGAACTCGACTGGCTATCACCCCTGACAACAATGTCCCTTGCGCGAAAAGTATCGGCCCGAAGGCGTAAGAGCTCTTGCCCACAAACCCAATCCCGCCCGCCCGATCCGGATGCGCTGCCGTCAGCCGCAGATCCAGTCTTGAAATCTGCCATAGAAGCCGGAACCAGATTCCCAGTCGCATGTACCATCGCGCCAAAATGAATTGAAAGATAGGAATACTCACAAACGTATACCAGTAGCCTGCTGAAGAGAGATGCAACTGCTTCGCTTCCCGCATCCCATACCAGGTAGGTTCGTCCAACGCAACCTGGCTCTTCCAGATCCATAGCCCCGCCGTATAGACCAGGGCAAACAGCATTCCCTCTGCCAAAACAGAGTTGCGGATGCGCAGCGCTGAGTTGACCGCGGCGTAAAACCGTGGCAAGTCTTTGCTCACGATGATACGTCGTTGCACGAACCGGCGAACTAAGGGACTAACCCGTCGATGAACCACCACTTCGCTCACGATCAGTATGGGCAAAGCAATCAGGAATCGAACATGCGCTTCGATGTCGTGCAGGAATGAGACTCTCACAGTCCCGTGCAGCGCGGTCCTGTCAATCATCGACAAGATGAGAAGCGGAAGCCATGCGAAGAGTGAGATAACCCCAACTCGACGCAACAGCAACTCCAAACCGTCCCCAGTCAGGTGGGTGCGCCGCCACAGTTGAAACAGAGGACCGCCCAGCACCAGGGAAAAGTCCGGTGCTTCCCCGGCCAACTCCTTCACCAGCGGATCAGGTTGCTCCACGGAACTCGAAATAATCACCTCGCAAAAAAGGCTCTTCGGCCGTTGGCTCGAATCTCGGCCCGCTCATCCTCGGAGCTTGCCCCTCGGACGCTCGAATCCAAGACGCCGATCCCCGGGCAAGCTTCCCTCGTGTCTAGAACGGCCCGTGGCGCAGCAGTACCCCGTAAAACGTCACGATTCCAATCAGGATCACAGCCATCGCTACCACGAACGAGACCGACCACACATGCCTCCCCTGGTGCGCTCCCAACCTGTTCAGGAAGCTTCGATGCTGCCAGGCTGCGGCCACCAATCCCAAGGTGCCCAGCGCAATCAGGCTCAGTCCCAGATTGCGGGGCGCTTGCGGACGCCGAATGTTGCCGGCGGCAATTTCATCGGCCTGGTACTGGAAGAACTTGTAAATGCTGAAGCCGAACCCGATCATCGAAATGGAGGTCCGAATCCACGCCATCAGCGTTCTTTCCGACGCGATGATCGTACGTTCAAAGGCCATGTCGGTTCGCTGTTCGGCGAGAACGGTTCCCCGATCTTTTCGCTCTGTTTCCGCCGGACTCATGAGACCTTCTTCAGAGGGGGGGGCGTTTGCTGCTCTTGTTTGCGCCGAGCTTCAATCATCCGAGCCACTCGCACCGCCGGCCCGCGCAGAAGCACGTATGGAATGATCGCCAGAGTGAAGGCGACGATTAGCGTTTCCCCCGGATACACGAAGTGTAAGACGATGAGCTGATAGACCACGTCCAGAACGACCGCGAGAATGAACACCTTGCCGATGCGCTTCCACGCCTCCTTGACCATGTCCATGCGTTGGGGGGGATTCGAGACTAATTCCCAGAACCACGGCGGCCTTCCCGCCTTGGCATCTTCTAGCCCAGCGCGAATCGCGAAGAACGCCGCCATGCACGGCTGCAGCACCAGTCTGAACTTCATCGGCCCGCTGACCCGGGCGAGTAATTGA
This sequence comes from uncultured Acidobacteriaceae bacterium, assembly GCA_963696275.1. Classification (GTDB taxonomy): domain Bacteria; phylum Acidobacteriota; class Terriglobia; order Terriglobales; family Acidobacteriaceae; genus Acidiflorens. Next base: position 487,216 of record CAVOJQ010000008.1, read on the forward strand.
CTTCCAACCCGTTCCCACATCCCGTCCATAACGTCCCCTTCCCTTGTGACCAATGTGACGAACTCAAGAGCGGCAAGCTACTTCGCGGCGCCTGCCCTTTTCATAAGCTTTTCACCCACGTCTGTCCGGACCACCGACCGGCAACACCCCCGGGCCTTCGGGGGGGCACGCGATCGGTACAATCGACGGAAAATGCTCCCGCACCGCAAAAATGCGGAAGACGAACGTAACTGCCACCGCGATCAGCGTCACGGGAAAGAAACCCATCCCCTTCGTTAGCTCCCAGAGTCCCGTGTAGACTGCGCCCGCTAACACCGACGCCGTGACCAGTTGCTCCGATGGCTTCACCAGATCCGGCGTCACTCCCGAGAGAACATCAATGAGTACCCCGCCTGCGTTGGTGGCGATCACGCCGATCAGAATCGCCGACCACGGGTTGAGTCCATGCTCCAGCGCCTTATGCGCGCCCAGAATGGCAAACCAGGGCAGCGAGAAAGACTTGAAGAAGGCCAGCGTCCTGGTGCGGAACCGCTCCTCCCTCGTTGCCGCGTAGCGATAGATTGCCAGCCCCACCAAACCCATCAGAATGCAACAGAGAAGATAGTACGGGTCCCTGAATGGCCCGGGGATGTCGTTGAGCAACACGTCGCGCGTCACGCCGCCGCCGATCCCGCCGAAAAAAGCCATGATCAATAGCCCAGCGAGCGTGTAGTTACGATTGTGCGACGGCTGCCCGGCGACCAGCACTCCGTACAGGGCGTTGATGCCGGCAGAGAACATGTCGAGTTGTGGGAAATTTGGCAGAGTCATTTCAGGTTCTCCTCAGATCGGCTCGCCACCGGTCCACCAAGCGGTGCCGTCCCATATTCAGTCATAACCATCAGCGATAATAGTAGTCGCGATAATTTCCAGCATCTGTTTCCTGCTCCTTTTCGTTCACTCCTGGTTCTTGCTGCTGCCGAGCGCCCATGGCCAATGGCCTTCGATTTCGACCACCACCGACCAGCTAAGGAATGTTCGAACCACCACCAATCCTCCGAGTATCCCGATGCTCTTTGCCGTTTCGTCCAGCAGGATCGTGCGAATGACATCCGCCGCGATCAGGAACTCCAGCGACAGCAACAGTGCGCGGCCCAGCAGTTTCTTATACGCGGGATACGGGTCCGCGACTCGTTTCGCCAGGTCTACAACAAAACGCACCGAACCGAACAGGATCGAAACCACGATAATCACCACCGCCAGGTCCTGAATTCCCTCCGACGACAATTCAATCCATTGACGCATTCTGTTGACCCCATCTCGTGACCCAAATAGGACGCCGCGACAGTTCTACGCGCCCTGCTCGACGCTGGACTCACCCCAGCCACAGAGAGCTTTCCGCTAAGCTGGAGAGTAGCGAAGCCGTTCTGCCGCAACAACTGTCACATCTGACAGGGGTTTGCAACCGGATCAGCCACGAGATCGGGTTGCCCCGCCGCCGGAACTCGCGTATAAACTCCTGTGATGTTTTTGTTCGCGGGAACTAGTGTTTCCACCGTCCTTTACGGAGCGGATTGGTATCTGTCCCGCAACGGATCGGCGGTTCCATGGCGGGCGTGATTCTGAAATCGATGAGACATCGGCTCTCCTCGAATCTCGGAATCAGGCTGAGATTTTCTTCCTGGCCGACCGCGCTCATCGCTATTGTCGTCATTAAAGTCGCCCTTTCTTTTGCCGTAAAGCCTGGTTCTTCCCTCTTTTCCTACAGCGGAATCAGTTACTTCCTTCTCCTGCTGTTAGCCACTGTTTTCGCCATCCGCAACGGAATTCATAACACACTCGGTGGCCGGCCCTTCTGGCTCTTCCTCGCCATCGGCTATGGCCTCTGGGCTTTAGACCAGTGGATCTTCCTCTATTACGAACTGATTCGCCACGTTGACGTCCCCGACACTTCGATCGCAGATCCTGCCCTCTTTCTCCATCTCGTACCCTTCATGGCGGCTGTGGCAACTCTTCCGCACCGCAACCTGACCGACCGCAAGCTGTATCGGACGATCTCGAATTCTCTCCTCTTATTGTTCTTCTGGAGTTTTCTCTATGGCTACGCCGTCGTTCCCTACCAGTACTTGTTCTCCAACGCGTCCGGCTACGCTCTGCGCTTCGATATTCTCTACCTGCTCGAAAATTGGGCGCTGGTTCTGGCTTTAGGCATTTTGATTCTCCGCGTGCGCGGCCCCTGGAAGCCGATCTATATTCATCTCCTCGGCGCCTCCACCCTCTACGCCTTAAGCTCCGCCGTCGCCAACTTCGAAATTGACGCCGGAGGTTACGTCAACGGAAAGCTCTACGGTCTCGGTCTCATCGCCGCTGTTTGCTGGTTTGTCTGGATACCGCTCCGTGCCCGGGAACTGACCTGCGCTGAAGAACAAACGATTCAGCCTCATCACCGTGCCGGTTCCCAGGCTTCCGCATGGGCGATGTTCGTCGTCTTGTTGATCTCCATCCCCATTGTGTCGGAGCTGTTTCAGCGAGATGAACCTAGCGGTTTGCGTACATTCCGCCTGCTGGTCGCCCTCGCCGCCATCGTCTGCCTGTCTTTTGCCGCCTACATAAAGGAATATCTCGCCAAGAGCAAACTGGCTTCCGACCTCGGATTGGCGAATCAGCGCCTTCGTTTGGCAGTCGAAGCTGGTAAGTCCGTGGGATGGGAATGGGATATCAAGGCTGGACGGTATTCCTGGTTTGGCGACCTGCAGACCATGTTCGCCATTCCCTCCGACACATTCATCGGTCCCACCAAGGATTTCTATCGCTACATACACCCGGAAGACCGGACGCTGGTGTCGAAAGCAGTCGCCGATGCCAAACAAAACCATACCCTGTATACAGCCGAATTCCGCGTTGTTCGGCTCGATGGCACCGTGCGCTGGGTCGCCGCCTCCGGACAGTTCTATTACGGAACCAATGGCGAACCGGTGCAGATGCTGGGCATGGCCGTCGACATCACCGAACACAAGTCTCAGGAGGCCACCTTGCGCGAGAGCGAAGAACGCCTGCGCATCGCCGCCGAGGTCGGCAGGATGTACGCTTGGGAGTGGGATCCCTCCTCCGACGCCGTGCGGCGATCCGCGGAATGCGTCGGCATCCTCGGTCTGAGTGATGTCACCAGTCCAGACACGGCAAAGGAATACTTCAATCTTATCCATCCTGACGATCGCGCTAAGTTGTGGAGCGCGGTAGATTCATTGACCTCCGAAAATCCGGTCTATCGAACCCAATACCGCAGGTTTCGCCCCGACGGTGCGCTTTTGTGGCTGGAAGAAAGCGGCCGCGCCACCTTTGACGAGAATGGGAAAATGATCCGGCTCGTCGGCATGACAGCCGACATCACCGAGCGCAAGCAAGCCGAGCAGGCGCTAGCGGAAAGCGAGGCGCGGGAGCGCACCCGAGCCAAGGAGCTGGAAACCATACTGGACGCTGTGCCCGTGCCGGTTCGCATCGCACACGACGCCGCCTGTCGCCGCATGACTGGCAACTTGGCGGCCTGCGAACAAGCCCGTGTGCCACCCGGCCAGAATCTTTCGTCGAGCGCTCCCCCCGGCCAGGGACCCCGCTACCGTCTGATGGAGAATGGTGCCTGGGTCGCGCCCGATTCGCTGCCCATGCAGCAAGCCGCAGCCACGGGTAAACCGGTTCTAGGACGCGCCCTGACCGTCGTTTATGAAGACGGCACGGAGCGGCAAACTGTCGAAAGCGCTGTCCCCCTGCTCGATGAGGCCGGCAATCCCCGCGGCGCTGTAGGCACCTCCATCGATCTGACTGAGCTCAAACAGGCCGAACAAGCACAACGCGAAAGTGAGGAAAAACTTCGCCTGCTTCTCGATTCGGCTGCCGAAGCCATCTATGGCATCGATCTCGAACACCGGTGCACGTTCTGCAATCCTGCCTGCCTTCGCATTCTGGGATATGAGCGCATTGACGAAGTGCTCGGCCGAAACATGCATCATCTGATCCACCACTCTCGTCCGGATGGGACCATGCTCCCCGAAGACGAGTGCCGCATTCACCGCGTCGCCATCACCGGCGAAGGAATCCACGCCGAAGATGAGGTGCTATGGAAAGCCGATGGAACCAGTTTCCCTGCTGAATATTGGTCCTATCCCCAGCGCCGGGAGCACACCATTGTCGGCGCCGTGGTCGCATTTGTAGACATTACCGAACGCAAGCAATCCCAGGCCGCGCTCGCCGGCGTGAGCCGCAGGCTCATCGAAGCACAGGAACGAGAACGCTCTCGCATCGCCCGCGAGCTTCACGACGACATCGGCCAGCGCCTCGCCATGTTGAGTATCGATCTCGGCCTCCTGCCGCAAGACTTTCCTGATTTGCCTGCTGAAGCTCGCGGCCGCGTCGACGATCTCTTGCAGCAGATCTCCGACATCGCCGCCGATATCCAATCTTTGTCTCACACTTTGCACTCGTCAAAGCTGCAATATCTCGGTATTGCCACCGCCATGAAAAGCTTCTGCCGTGAGTACGGGGAACAGCAGCACGCCTTGATTGACTTTCAAAATCATGATGTTCCGACTCCTTTGCCCCCCGACCTTTCTCTCTGCCTTTTCCGCGTGCTGCAGGAAGCCCTTCACAATTCTGCGAAACACAGCGGAGTTCGGCACTTTCAGGTGGAGCTGTGCGGAACCTTGGATCAGATTCATCTCACGGTTCGCGACTCCGGCGTCGGCTTTGACCCCCAAGCGGTGAAACAAGGCCCCGGCCTTGGCCTGGTGAGTATGGAGGAACGTCTCAAATTGCTGAACGGAACTTTTTCTATCGAGTCTCAGCCCGGCCGCGGCACGATTATCCATGCATCCGTGCCCGTCACTTCAGTGAGCCCTTCCCTGAGTTCCGTTGGCGATCCGCATCGCGGCAGCCGTCTTGCCTAGGCTTCAAAAACTACTTCAATGGCACGACCCATCATCCTGAAACTGCCCGCTGGAAGCCATGGCAGCCAGCGAACGCGCACAGGTCAAAATCTGTTGATAGAGGGAATCGTCCTTCAGTGTGTTGATGTCGATGGAGGTCATGTTTTCGCGGGCTGCGACAATCTTAGTGCTCAACTTTTGCATGTTGTCGAACTCGTTGCTCAGCAATTGAAAAGCATTTCGGTCGGAATCGGTCGAAGCTGCTACCGATGCCAATCTAAGGTTCGTCATCGCCTGACCGCGGTAACCAGCCACGAAGTCCTCCGTCACCGGATATCCATTTTGAATCAGGCTCGTCAGCGCCGTGCGCCATTCCCGGATCGTCGACCCGGCTTCGATGCCTGCCTTCATGAAATCCTTCGAAAATCCTGCACTCACAGGCTGGCTCGCAGCCGCAGGCGCAGCCGAACCCGGTAACGTCAATGTAATTTGATTCCCCTTGAAGCTGAGCGACCCGTTCGTCAGTTGCGCCAGATCTTCGATATTCACATACGACTTGCCGTTGGCTTGCACGACCGGCGCCTGCCCCGCCTGACCGCTCACCATGAGCACCTTGCTCTGCGGAACAGTTTGTGCGACGCCTGATCCCGCCATCGCAACAATGGCCGCCAACATCATCCCTGCCATCGACAACTTCTGTCTCATTGATTTGACTCCAGGATTGGACTCCAGTTTTGAAATGCTACCGCAGCGGTTCGCCGTCCGCTTCGTTCAACAAGCTCCCTGATACAAACAGCTTGTTGGAAAGGACTGCGCTAATCGCGGGAAGCAGGTCCAGACTCAATCGTGACTTAATGACATAAGCCGATCCGCCCGCTCCGATGGCGGCGTTCATATAGTCATGGTCTTCGTGCACCGTGAGGAAGATAATCTTGGCATCACTCCCCGCGTCGCGCAGTTTCCGCGCCACATCGATCCCGCTTAAATTCCCCATCGAAATGTCCAGGATAATCACATCGGGTCTCAACCGTAGCGCTTCGCTGACTACCTCTCCTCCTTCGGAGATTGCGCCGACAACCTCATAGTTTTTCTGTCTTTCCAGCATCTTGCTGACATGCAGAAGGACCGAGGAATTGTCGTCGGCAAGGAGTATAGTCGTTCTCGACACAAACCCTCCTTCGAGAGTCGAGGCTGCGGAATCGCACTTGGCTACCGGCATGGACTCCGCCATGGTTGGTAAAAAAGATGTGTTAAATAGCCAACCTTCACGAAAGATGCTATTCGGTGTCACCCGGCCCTGCTACTGTCAGAACTGACGTTCGGCAAGGGCTGGTTTTGCTCGTTTCCGTTTCGGCAATCTTCGCCCCCGCGAACCGGCTTTGTGGGGACCGGAACACTCCCTTCCACCTGGGTGCCCACCTTAGGCTTCGAACAGATCGAGAATTCCCCGCCTACTGCCCGCAGTCGTTCCCGCATGCTGATTAACCCCAGACCGTGCGTACCCCGTTCATGCTCCGGATCGAATCCATTCCCATCGTCGGAAATCCGCAATCGGATGACCCCCGGCTGACCCGTCAGTTCGACTTTTACCTGCCGCGCCTGACTGTGTTTCACCGCATTTCGCAACGATTCCTGGACGACCCGGAACAAACTAAGGGAGACATTCTCGTCCAGGCTCAAGGGCAGATCCCCCACCACAAATTCCACCCTGATCTTGTGCAGGCGAGAAAACTCCCGGCAGAGATCACGAACCGTGGCCGCCAGCCCTAGATAATGCAACTTCGACGGATGCAACTGATGCGACATTTGCTGGATGTCGGTGGAAATCTCGTTCGTCAGCCGCCAGATCTCGCCCAGTTCTTTCTTCTGCAATGTGTCGGTACTCGCTGATGTCGCCTGATCACACTCCTGAATCCGGTTGGCCAAAAGCGCCAGCCTCTGGTTGATATCGTCATGCAATTCACGCGCAACCCGGCTGCGCTCCGCTTCTTGCGCCTCCATCAGCCTCTGGCCCACCGTCGAAAGCGCCTCTTCCGCGATCTTTCGTTCCGTAATATCGAGACACGAGCCGATGTAGCCTTCAAACATCTTGTCACCGCTGAATCTCGCCACCCCTTTGTCCAGAATCCAGCGGTATTCACCGTCATGCCGCCGCAGCCGATACTGCATCTCAAACGGTTGGCGTGCATTGAATGCCTGCGTGTAGGTGTCGAGGCAACCCTGCAGGTCCTCTGGGTGCACTCCCTCTGCCCAGCCGTTTCCCAACTCCGCCGCCAGCGGCCGCCCGGTGAAATCCAGCCAGGGCTGATTAAAGTAATCGCACAGTTTGTCCGTGCCCGAAGTCCAGATCATCACCGGAGCCGTGTTCGCCATCAACCGGAAGCGCTGCTCGCTCTCCAGTACCGCCTGTTCCGCTCGCTTGCGATCCGTGATGTCTACCGATACTCCTAGGAAGCACCGCTCGCCCCCAATTTCAACCATCTCAACCGATGCCCAAGCGATTAGAATCCGGCCATCTCTCGTCCGCCACTCACATTCCGCTCCACGCAGAGAACCCTCCGCCTCCATCTTCCGGGTCAGCCGCGCCCTTTCCTCCGGATGCACCCAAAGTCCCAGCTCAACCGCAGTCCTCCCTTTAACATCGTCCCGCGTGTATCCCCAGGTCCGCTCAAACGTTTCGCTGATATCCAGATAACAATGGGTCCTCGCGCTCACCAGCGACAGCGCCATCGGGCTTTGCCGAAACGCCTTGGAAAATCTTTCTTCAGATTTTCTCAGCTCCGCTTCCGCTCGTTTGCGCTCGGAAATGTCCCGCGCGACCTTCGAGGCCCCTACAACTTTGCCGGTCGCATCTCTCATCGGGGATATGGTCAACGAAACATCAATTTTCTTCCCCTCCTTCGTCACTCTTACCGTTTCGGAGTGTTCAACTTTCCCCCCCGCTCTTATCTTTGCCAGAATTGTCTCCTCTTCCTCTGGATTTTCGGGGGGAATGATACTTGTAATCGTTTGGCCTACCGCCTCCGCTTCGCTAAAGCCAAAAAGATTCTCCGCACCGCGGTTCCAACTCAGAATGATCCCCTCCAGGTTCTTGGAGATGATGGCATCGTCCGAGGACTCCACAATCGCAGCCAGCCTTGATCGCGCTTCCTCCGCTTGCCTGCGCTCGGTAATGTCCTGCGTTGTGCCGCGAAGGTAGCTCGCACGGTTGCTTTCATCTCTCACTCCCATACCACGAACCGTGAGCCACCTGTGACTGCCGTCCGGGCGTATCAATTCCACATCGACCTCTCGGATTGAGCCCGATCGCAATGCCTCTTCCATCACCGCATTGAATCGTTCCCAGCCCCCCGGCGCAAAAAACTGTCCCCAGGTTTCGTAAGGCGGCAGCGGCAAGCTCGGATCCAGTCCGTGGATGTGATAAAGCTCCTTTGAGCACGTAAGGACCTTCTTCTTTGGATCCCAAAGCCAGTTGCCCACTCGCGCCAACCCTTGGGCTTCGGCCAGATCCTCCTCTTTTCGCAGCAGCATCTCCTGCGTCCGCTTGCGCCGGGCAATATTGCGCAGCAACAAAATAATCAGCGCCGTCTCCAGCAACAGCACTCCGGCCAGCCCCAGAATTCTCCACCGGTAAATCTCCCATGGGGAAGGTTGAAAGTAGCGCACCTCGCCTTCCTTCGGAAGCTCGGTCGCTGAAATTTTCCAGCGGTGCAGTTCCCGCCAATCCATCACATAGTGCTGAAAATCGCCGGTAATCACCGGAATTTTCTCCGGTACTTCCCCCTTCAGAATATGCACCCCATCATTGCCCAGCACCCGCCCCACTTGCGCCAGATCAGCTACGCTGCCCCCCACGACCCCCGCGCCCACCAACGACGAGAAGGTTCCGTAGATCGGACAATTTGCCGTCTTCGAAATCGCTGGCAGGATGCGTGCCGGAATCAGTTGCTCACCCCGCGAGTCGGTAACGAAGTCCAGAAACAAAATGACACTTTTCGCAGGCAATTTCGCCAGCCGCGGCCCCAGTTCTGAAAACCCCAGATCCCCTAGGTATTGAAAATCCAGGTTTGTTTCATATTCGCGAAGCTGATCGCGCGCTGTCTGGGCCGCGCGTTTCTCACCATCGGATGAGCCCGAAACAACGATCACGTGCGCCGTGCCCGGATTTTGCCGCAAAGCTAATTGCAGGGTGGACAAGTAATCCAGCGTTCGCACCACCCCTGTTGTGCCCGGCTCCGGGGTAGTCCACCTTGATGGATTCTCCGGATCGGTCACAAAGAACAAAAGCGCCGCGTCTGGAAACAACTTCGGCCGAATCTGTTCCGCAAACATGACCGTGTCTTCGTTAATCGCTATCACCAGGTCCAGGGTCTGTCCCTGATACTTACGCAGAAGGTACGAAGCTGTTGCCTGTTTGCGAGACGCGTCTGCAAAAGAGGTGGAAAAATCGAGGTACTCAAAACTGAAGTGCACCGGCCTGTCCGATCCATTCAGAATACGCGTCTCGGTCTGTTCAATCATCGCCGCGACGTCGGGCAAGTCCGGATCTTCAGAGGAAAGAACCAGCACCTCGGTATCCGGTCGCCGCGGCTCTTGCGCAGGATTTCCCTTTGCCGCCGCGCTCGGCAGAAAGATGGCCAGCCCAACAACGCTCCCCAGACAGAGCCCCAACACAAACCGGAACCGGCTCATCCCGCGCTTGTACCATCGATGATTTTGAAGGGTTGACGTATCGATCTACTTTCGTTCGATCAAGACCACGAACTGAGGGAAAGCCATTGCCAGAACATGTACACCGCTTGAGTTCCGGCTCCCCCGCACTGGCGCGCTGTGGTCCACCTCAGATCGTGATTTTGCTCGCACCCCGAAATCTGGCCACTCTAGGCTACGTCGGCGCCCGTGTTGTCTGTACTGTTAGTGTTGACAGTTCCCCCCGCCCAGACGCTGGCCAGCGACCGGCGAACCGCCCTGCTTAATGTTTCTCGTGATCGTCGTGCAACGCCAGTTCGTCCGCGCCCTTCGCGTTATGATCCTCGAACTCAGCCAGTAGTCCAGCATCTGACAGGTCGAGAGGATGAGAGTGTTCCCAGTCGTGATGAGCGATCTTACCCAGCCGCGCCACCACATCTTCGTCTCGCACCTCGATCGCCAGTTCCCTCCGGCTGTCAAAACTCCCGGGCGCCAGATTGATCGACCCAACGATAGCGCGCGCATGGTCGGCGAGAAGCATCTTCGCGTGCAGTTTCAGATGTTTTAGCTTGTGCACCTTGATTCCGACATCCTCCATGATGCGCATCCCCCCCACCGCCTCCACCAGCTTGTCCTTCTTAAGCTTGTGCGGCGGACGGGCCATGACATGGATCTTCACTCCTCGGCGCGCCGCACGAACGAGCCGCTCGACGATCACTGCGTCCTGGTAACGCTCGTTTTGCAGAAAAATGGACTCCTTCGCATCGTCAATGAAATTAGCAATCCGGTCGCGGCCGTTGCCGCAGCACCAGATCATGTGAGAATGTTCATTCCCATTGAATGGCTTGCGGGCCCAGTCCGCTTCGAAGCATTCGATAATTTCGCCTACTTCGTGAGCATGCGAGGTGACAATCGCGTAATCGCGCGTCTCCGTCAGATTCTTGGTTTCCCAGTTCAGGGACTTTACGAACGCCGTCGTATCATCCACCACCATCGATTTCTCGTGGGTGACGTCATACTCAGGATTGCTGTCGATCACCTCGATCCCACCCGCTCTGAGCTTCTTGCTCGATTCCTTGTTTTCCGATTCCCCGTCGCGGCGCGCTGGATTCAGCATAATCCGCACTTTTACGCCCCGCTTTTGAGCCGCTATGACCGCCTTCATGAGCGACGGGTCCGAGAAAAGGAACATCTTGACGCGCAGCGATTTCTTGGCACCGTCAATGGCATCCAGAATCGGCTTCGCTGAATCATCGGGCAGAACAATTAAGGAACGTGACATACATCCTCCGTAAAATCTTCCTGGCGCCGGTCGACCTGTAGAACCACAGGCCGTCACGCGCTAACAGGAGCCACCGGTGCCGTGTTGAACTGTATGCGATAGAGCTCCGCATACACGCCGTCACGCGCCAGCAATTCGTCATGGGAGCCCTCCTCCGTTACCACTCCGCCCTTCAGGACGATAATTTTGTCGGCATCGCGAATCGTGCTCAGCCGGTGCGCGATCGTAATCACCGTTCGTCCCTTCATCAGCCGCTCCAGAGCCTCCATCACCAGTTGCTCCGACTCCGTGTCCAGAGCCGCCGTCGGCTCATCCAGAATGAGGATCGGGTTATCACGAATGATGGCGCGGGCGATCCCGATACGCTGCCGTTGGCCGCCTGACAAGGTTTCACCGCGCTCGCCGATCATGGTGTCATAGCCGTGCGGCATCTTCGCGATGAACTCGTCTGCATTCGCAAGTTTTCCCGCCTCCAGAATTTGCTCCTCCGTCACACCCTTTTTGCCGAAGGCGATATTGTCGCGCACCGACCCCTCGAAGAGCCCTGGTTCTTGCAGCACGTAGCCAATCTGGTCCCGTAGGGCAAGATGCTTATAGTCGCGGATATCCGCCCCGTCGATTCGCACCGCCCCGGCAACCGGATCGTAAAAGCGCGGTATCAGGCTCACCACGGTCGACTTGCCGCACCCCGTCGGCCCCACCACTCCCACCATCTGCCCCGGCTTGATGTGGAAACTTACATCGGTCAGCACCGGAGCATCCGCGCTATAGGCAAAAGCTACATGATCGAACTCGATCTCTCCCTTGATAACCTCCGGTTCCCGCGCGCCCTGTCGTTCGGGAATGATCGCATCCGCATCCAGAATTCCCCGGATTCGTTCCACCCCGACCGCCGCCTGTGCAATCGCATTCGTCATCGTCGCCAGATCCTGCACCGGCTTGAAGAACTTGTTCAGATACGAGAGAAACACCGTCAATGCTCCCGCCGTCATCGCTCCCGCAATGATCAGCGCTGACCCTCGCCACAGCACGACCGCCGTGCACAGCGCAACCGTAACCGCAACAATCGGAGACAGCAGCGCCTTCACCCGCCGCGCCTTGAGCGACGCCGTCACCGTTGCCTGGCTCACCTCTGCCAGCTCTTTCTCCGCCAGATCCTGCCTGCCAAAGGCCTTCACCACTCTCATCGACTGCAATCCCTGATCCACCACCGCCACGATCCGGCTTTGTTCCTTGCGTACCTCATGCGTCGCCTTCTTCACCGCTTTCTTGAATCTCGACACCAGCAGAAGCATGAATGGCGTCACCGACACCACAATCAGCGTGAAATCCCAATTCAGCCGGAACATGATGAACAGCATGGCTACGATGGTAAAAAGATCGACAACCATCCCGAGCGTCGACGAAGACGCGAAACCCTGTATCGTCTGCACATCGGACGTGATCGTGCTCAGGAGGGTTCCCGTTTCGTGTGAGTCGTAATAGCTCAGCGAGAGTTGCTGAAGATGGTGATAAGTTCGCAGCCGCAAATCATTCGCCACCCACTGGCCCACGCTGGTCGTGTAGTAGTTCGCGATATAGGACGCGATCGCTCCCACCACCGCGATGATCACCACCGCGATCGCTGCCGCTGCCGCGATCTGCATTTTGCTCGTGCCATCCAACAACGGCCCCAGCAAATCCGCCAGCCACGGTGCGAGTTTATGCGAACCGACTACATTGTCGAGGATAACCTTCAGCGGCCATGGTCCGGCCACGCTCATCCCCGTTTCCACGAGCATGGCCGTCAGGATGATCAGCAGCGTGCCCCGGTAGGGGCGAACCAGACTTCGGATTAGACTCAACATCGGAATTCCCCCGCCGCCGCATCCTTTATCGCTTCATGACTTTGGCCGCTGCTTGAACATTTTCGGGACAGCCTTTGCCACCATCTGCTGATTCTCTCCCGTTCTGCCGGTCGCCCTCCACCCTATGAAAAATAGCCCCCCTCGACCGCTCCGCAACCTGTAAGTAATGACAGTTCTTCAGACGCCCGTCTTAGCCTAACGTGGAACACATTATCCCTCGTTTTTCGCCGTTATCGACGTGCCAGTTCACCCCGTCCCCGGAGGAACGCAGAAATGAAAAATAGCCGTCACTGGTCTTGGGCTCTCATCATTTTGGTTCTCACAACCCCTTCTTTCTCAACCCTGGGTTTCGCGCAGAAAATAAAGGTTGGCTATGACAAAACCGCCGACTTTTCGAAATATAAGACCTACACCTGGGCTCAGCCGGATACCCCTGTAACCCGGCCTATTCTCTATGCATCCGTCCAGGGCACCATCGACGACGCTCTCAAGTCCAAGGGCCTCACGAGGATTGATAAGAATGGCGATCTCACCCTCATCGCCGCCGGCGGAATTGGCATGGGAGTCAATATGCCTCCGCCGCCCAATATGAACACTACGAACTGGAGCGGGCAGGATGATCCCTCCGTCCTCATGGACCCGCTGGTTGCGGAAGGGTCCCTCATTCTGGAATTCATTGACCGCACTCAGAACAAAATGATCTGGAGAGGAACTGTCACCGAAAACGTCGATCCCGAGATGGCCAAGGCCCTCCCCCGCATAGAAAAAGCAATCGTCAAGCTGCTCAAGAGTTACCCGCCCAAACGTTCCTCGTATTGACGGGACGCGATGATTGGATGGAGATGGTCGCTTATCGCGAACCTAGGCTCTGAGAGAGGCTTAACAGGTTACGCGGCTGCACCCGGATCAGCCCTCCACGTGGGCTCTCAATATCCGCGATGAGAAAAAACGAGAGAGATACAGCCAGGGGCAAGACCACAAAAAGAAGGCTTGATCGATGTGCGCCGTAACCGATTAGCAGATTACAGCCCGTGGCAATCACAGCCAGCAACACCCAGGCCTCAAACGGAATTCGGTTCCACCAGGCGGCCTGCGTGTATCCCTGCGAGTTCAATACGTCGTTCATACCGGAAACCGTGAGCGCGATCACGGGCGTCGCCTGAATCGCAGCACGCGCCTCGACCACAGACCACATCTCATTCTGCAGTTCGGCAGTATCGCTGTTGATTTGCTGCAGGCGTTGCGGGTCGCGGGTGCTGTAGAACTGCACGCGCTGATCGAGATACCTTTTCAGCAGCCCACGCACCCTCGTCGCGTCCTCGGCCGGCAGCAGACCTGCGCGCACGTACTCCGTGCCAATCGCGTTCGTCTCGTCTTCTTCGTAGTTCTTACGCTGTTCAAACCGGTTGATGGCCATCGAAAAAGTAAACCCGATAAGCAGGCCCAGTAAGGTTAGAGCTGCGCCTTGCACGATACCAAAGTCCTGTCGCTCATCTTTTTCCACCGGCCCCATCCGCCTGCGAAGTAGATCGCCGACCATGGCGGAGAGCCAAAGCCCCAGGAACGACACCGTGAGAAGCACGAGTGGGTAGTCCACGATGTTATTCATAGGACACAGTCGACGACAGCCGACCAAAGACAACGGCTCGGAAGCGATCGCGGGCGCGAGTCCTGATCACACCCCGCTGCAGAGCCCGCCTTCCTCCGGTACAACCTGGCGTCGCCGAAACCCATCCCTCATTGTACCGGGGTCCAACCCTCACCCGGATCGAACTCGGTCATGGCGATTGCTGTTTCGGTAGTGGTCTTCCCCAGATCCTTTTGTAGCAGTACGCCATCCTGGTTGATGATGAAGGTCATCACTCCCGAATTGCCGTACTCCGCCGGATAGGCCACGAAGGCGAATCCACCGGACATCTTCCCGTCGACCACGTAGTCTTTCGCGCCGCCCGGCGCGTGACTGCCTTGCTTCTTCAGCATATGAAAATAATATCCATGAAAAGGAGTGTGCGAGCTTTGCTTTACGTTATATCCCTCGTCCGTAGCGAATGCCGCCAGGGGCCCAAGCGGACTCTTCGGCTGGCCGTCCGCCGGCTCCCAGTACAAGCCGTTTTGCTTTCCCGTATCACTGATGAACTTGACCGCAAATTGCTTCGTGGTTCCGTCGCTGTGCGGCATGAAGAAGTACTCCGCCTGGGCATCGGCCAGAGCTCCGCAAACGTCGATCACCGCCAGTTCGTTCCGGCCGATACGGCGTGCCAGTATCTCATCTTTTCCCGCGGCCGTGTCGAAGTACCACTGCCCCGCGTTGTTCTTCTTCAGCGGAATTGGGAATGGGAAGTTGTCAGCTCCCACAATCAGGATCTGAGCGTTATCCGGCATCTTCCGGTAGCGGTGCATTGTGCCATAAGCCGCTACGAATGCATCGACCACATTCTTGTCTTGCACCGCATCGCCGGAGAAAATTATCTCTTTCGATCCCGGTCCGAAAATTGCCAGCAGTGCGTTTTGATCTCCAGACTTCGCGGCCGCTAGCAGTGCGCTGCCCGCGTCATCCGGCGACGCGAACGTTTTCGCCGAAGGTTGAGCCGGCTTGCTGCAGGCAGCAAGAAAAAGCATCAGTGCCACAAGCGACAACTGCGTCGTGACCATCATTTTGCGGCTGTAGAGCGACATACCATCCTCCAAGATATTTACTGTTAGGAACCTCGCCTGTCCAATGCGCAATACCGCGTCACCAGCGAAACAATCGTTCGGTCATCTGCGGCCGCCCCAACCCCCGCCGCCGCCCATACTGGACGAGCCACGGGCGCTTTCGGATCTCGACCCCCAACCGCCGCTGCTGCCGCCAAAGGCCGATGACCCGCTGCTCTTATCCTGCCCTCCCCAACCCTTTGAAGCGTCAGAGTAAGAACTCGAACTCGGCTTGCTCGAGCTTCCATTCGTGTTGGACCACCCGCTCCCCGTGTTCTTGTAGGTGTTGCCATTCGCGGTCGCATACTTGTTACCGTTGGCAGTCTGACCCACCGCCGCGCTGTTGCCATACTTGCCCGACGCGCCATAAGCCGACCCGCCGTTCGAACTGTGGATCTGGCCGGTTGTTCCATTAGCGTTGGTTTGATGCTGGCTATTCACGGTCGTGCCATTTTTTGAGGCCGTCGAGGCGCCATAGCTGCCATAGGCGTTAGACCCTTGCACAGTCGAGGCAGACGCCCCCGTCCTTGGGTTGTAGGCTTGCCCGGCACTGACGCTGCCGTAGCCGTTCGAGACCGTGCCACCTCGCGCATAAGTTCCCGTGGATGGGTTGTAGCCATTGCTATAGTGCGCCGAGCCATTGGGACCATAAGCCGATCCGCTAGAGCCATAGTAGCCGCCGTGCCAGGCGCTGTTTCCGTAGTAGGCACCGCCGCGATAGACCACGGTCGTGGTGCCGTGCCAGCCGCAGTTCCAACTGCTGTATCCCCAGCCACAACAGCCGCCACTCATCATGGCGCCAACTGCAATACCGACTCCAAAGGCAATCACCGCGGTCGCCGCCACCGGCGGAGCTACGTATGCCGGTACGACGTAAGGATAGCCATAAACCACCGCCGGGTTATACACCGGTACATACACCACCTGGGGATTCGCCGACTGAATCACGATGACCTGCGGCGACTGTTGCTGCACGACAATCTGCTGGCTTGTTTTCAGGTTGCCCGCCGCCAGCGCTTTCGCACGCAGGAATTGCACGGCCGCCATCACGTCGGCTGCCTGCGTGTGATACGCCTCTCCCAGCGACGATGTCCAGCTCAGGTTCGTCGCCATGTTGGCCAGCACCGACGGAAATTGCGTGAGCGCCTTCACACTCGGATCCCACGATTGATAATCGACTGCCTGCATCAGCGCGCTGCCCGTCAGACTCTGGTTCTGTTGCAGCCAGCTCGCGGCCGCGGCAATCTGGTCAGGAAACGTCGAGGCCGCAAGAACCTGTGCCACCAGCGCGTCCGGGTATAGAGCGATGGGCGCCACCAACGCTTGCAGTTCGTCTGGGGTCAGAGGCGCGCCTTGTCCCGAATACCCGTCGGGCGCCGCCTGAGCCACAGCGTCCAACGGCGTCGTGGCAACCACCAGCAGCAAGGATAACGCTGTCGACAAAAGCTGTTTCGCGAAGGTTCTCGTCATTTTCTTCTCTCCCATGCAAAAACGTCTTACTTGCCGTCGGTGATGATGAGTTCTGTTTCCACCGATCCGCACATTCCGTCAAGCCCCCCTGAATAGCAGGCTCCCGACGAATACTTGTAGCAGCCCTTCTTCTTCGTTACCACCGAAACTGGACGATCCGACCCGCCGACGATTGCCTCCTGGGCAAATGGATTATCCGGCCCAAAATCGATCACAAACCCCGTATTCTTCGACGGGCTCTTCCAGATCATCGTGGTCCCGACCTTCACGCAGAAAGGCATGTTCGATTTAGCGTTCGCAATACCCGGAGTCACCGAAGCCGCATACGAACTTCGTTTAATCTCCACCGTGCAGGCAGTGGAACCGGACCCGCACGTGTTCTCGGCAGTACACGCACTCGCCGGGTTCGCCTCCGAGCAGACGTACATCTCGCGGCCACGTTGCTGATCCTGGGCCGCCATCCACGACGTCAGTGACAGAAACGCTACCCCCACCACAACACACTGGATTGCAAAACACTGGATTGCAAACATACGTCGAGTCTTCATATCGTTCCTCTCGCCTAGTTCACTCCAGGCGTCCCCTGCCAATCGAGAACGTCCACGAGTTTCCATGGATTCTGAGTCAGGTCCAACTGCAACTGACCTTGCTTGTCGATGATGAGTTGAGCTGCCGGATACACGCTCCCCGTGCTCTGATTCTTGTTGCTGTCGTTGATGTCGAATTCGCCCGCCGTCAAATTAAAGTTCTGCGACTGCGTATCAAAAAATGCCTCCCCGAATCGGATCTGACGATTAGTGACAAACACGATCTTTCTGCCGGTCGGCGTGTTCGTCATCCGTATGTAGCTGACGTCATAGCCGAGTGTGCCCGTAATCGAGCAGTGACCCACCGCCTTCATCTTGGTAAGCGCATTCACCAGTCCTTGATTTTGCCCTTTCGTGAAAGCGTCGACCAGAATCTGCCTGTCTGCCTGTGTTGACCATTCGTAAATATCCAGAGTTACCCCGATCGACTGTCCCATCTGCGTGCCAGTACCCATCGCCGTCGCCTCTAACGTCTCCGTCTTCGGCCCCCGGGAAAAGGCGAGAGTACTTGCGAGGATCAGTAGACCCACCAGCGTCAAGCTTCCAATGACAACTTTGTAAGGTTTTAGCGTTGCGATGCGTGGCATGTTGTTGTCCTTTCCTGGAAAATCCTCCGGACATAGCGGCGGAAGACAACCGCTTCCACAATATCCTCGGTGTCTCGCCTTCGTCTGGCAACTGTCAGTTTTGCCACTCCGGGAATTTCCCGTCACTTCTCTCTAAAATGTCCACCCTAGGCTGGAAGTTGATCCGTAGTCAGTCTTGGGCAGGTTTTGCGGCGGACGACTGTCCGAGTTGAGGTAGAACCCTGCCCTCCAGTACAGATCCTTCGCCAGCTTCAATTTCAACGAAGTCGTCAGGTCAAAGCGCACGCGTCCCAGGTCGCTCAGGCTGGGATAAAGGCGAGCGTCAGCCAGGATATTCGTCGTTTTGAACCGAAAGAAATTGATCTGCGTGCCCAGGACCGCCTCCGCGCTATTCCCCGTCCGGCCCACTGTCGCTTCCGACGAATACTTCTCGCGGTTCCAATCCACTCCTCCGTACCCGCCTATAAAACTGTTGTTCGTGTACTTGAACAGACGTCCCACCGCGCCGCCAAAGGTTGTACGCAGGTCCAGTTGCTGCTCGTTGCTCTGCAGAAAATTCGCCATCCCCATATAGAAATTACGCGGCGATATCAATTGTCGGACAACATCTAGTCCCAAATCGTTACGCAGATCCGAGAGGTTACCTCCTCCACTGAAACTCGATTGATAATTTGCGCTGCTCGACCACTTTGTCCGCTCAAACTTGGCGTTCGACTGAAAATTATATTGCGTGCGATTTTGCTGTTTCGCGTAGTTGAGTCCTGCATCCAATCCGCCGTGCAGGTTCTGCCAGAAGGTGTTGTCGGTTTGATGAATCAGCACGATATCCTTCGCCGGAACATCTTCGCTGGTCGAACTTCCCGCCACATGCACCTGCAGCTCTTGCAGTTCTTCCGGAGTTTTCCCCTCCACCGGGCTCTGCAGGCTGCCCGTAAATCGCTTTCCCGACGTATCCCCAACCACAAAAGTCTGCGGACTCTCCACCCGCGCAATCCTGGACCAATCGAGCGCCACCGTCCCATCCGCATACTCCAGCTTTACATACAAATAGCCCTTCTCCAGCTTGATGATCTCGCAGGTGATGCGGTCGCCATTCACGAACTGGATCACGTCTTTCCTCGGTCGGGCAGAACAAACTCCACCTAAGAAAAACGGGAGCAAGACCAACCATAGCAGGGTGTCGCAATGAAATAACCGGTAACGATGGCGGGCACTCGTCTCTTGCATTCTTCCACCTCTGATGACATTCAACGGGTCCGGAACTCGATTCTCATGGGCTTCGTAAAAGACGGTTGGCCGGACCGTGAACATTGCCCGGCCTCAACCTGTGGTTTTGTGGTGCCGGCGATCACCCCGGTGCGCCCACTCTGGGCTCGAATGATCGTAGCCTGAATCTGCTCGCAGCCTGATTCGGAAAACTCGCTGAACCGTCACTGCGTTCCTCCTCGCGGCACACGCAACCCTTTGCCCACACTCCCGCAATAAACTACGCGACCGAGCGGCACCATGCCACCTGTCAGAACTGGCAGGTGGCAGAACCCGAAAGCTCGGCTAGCCTCTACAACAAAAACAGGAACGAAGACAGGAACTATGTCCATCATTCGCAAATTATGCCTGACGATATCGCTTTGTCTTTGCGCCCCGCTCTTTGCCGCTGCGCAAAACTCTGACCTTCAGTTTCTGCCCGAAGTTGACACCTACCTCAAGCTCAACTCCATGTTCCGCGCCTATTCCCAGGTGAAAGACGACCGCGACGGCGGCGATTCGACCCAGGTTACGAACGGGCCCAGCATTCAGATGTTCCTCCCGCCGATCCTCAAACTGAAGCGAGTCACCGCCTTCGATCTAGATGACGCCAAGAAACGACCGCTCGTGCTCGAAGCCGGCTACCGCTACATTACTGCTCCGGATGCCCCCGTTGATAACCGCTTCCTGACCTCTGTCACTTTCCATTTCCCGCTAAAGGCCGACTTTCTTATCACCAACAGGAATCGCGCCGACCTCGATTGGAAGGCCAACACCTTCAAGTGGCGCTATCGCAACAAAACCACGCTGGAAAGAACCTTCGCCATTCACTCCTATCACTTAATACCTTATTTCGCCGAGGAGTCTTACTATGAGAGCCAGTACGACAAATGGAGCACCACCGAAGTCTATGCTGGCTGCCTGCTTCCGGTAGGCCAGCACGTGGAATTCAATCCCTACTATGAACATGCGAACAACACCGGCAGCAAGAAGGGGAATACCCAGGACAACTATGTCGGCTTGGCCCTCTACCTCTTCTTCTCAGTGGGAAAAGAACCACCTCCGGCGAAGTGATTGCGGCAGAGCAGAGGCGATAATCTCATTCAGAACAAAGCCCTTACCTGATCATGATGTGATAAATTACTTGCGCCGTCCCGAGGTCTTGAAAATCCCCTCGTGACAAACATCACAGCGCGGAAAACTGGCGTTGACTATCATAATCTCGTGGAAAGGCACGTCCCATGACCAACCGTTCTCGTATCCTGATTGCGGACGACCACAATCTGATAGCTGAGCTCTGCAAAAAACTGTTGGAATCGGAGTTTAATGTTGTCGGAGTCGTGAGTGACGGCCATGCCCTGGTTCGCTCCGCAAGCGAGTTAAAACCGGACGTCATTGTGCTCGACATCGGCATGCCCATCCTCAACGGTCTGGACGCCGGCCGCCAGGTCAAGGAAACTCTCCCCGCCGTTAAACTTGTTTTCCTGACCATGAATCTCGATCCCGATGTGGCCGCCGAAGCATTCCGGCGCGGAGCTTCCGGCTACCTGCTCAAAACCTGCGCTGCGGCTGAACTGGTGACCGCCGTTCGCCAGGTGCTGCGAGGCAAGACTTTCCTTTCGTCAGCCCTCTCGCGAGACACGGTCAGTTTCTTGCGCCGGCAGGATACGAAACTCGTCGATGAATGCGAACGCCTCACCGAGCGCCAGCGGGAAGTCCTGCAATTGCTGGCCGAAGGCAAGGTCATGAAAGAAATTGGCGACATTCTCCACATGACCACTCGCACCGTGGCCTATCACAAGTACCGCATGATGGATGTGCTCGGCGCCAAGAGCAATGCCGAACTCATTAAGTACGCCGTCAGAAACCACATGGTTGCAGCCTGATCGCAGCTTGGTCGCGGCCAAGTCTCAACCTGAATGATCTGGGCCCGTTCCCCCTCCACCTGCCACAGTACGCGAGCCACTGAGCACACCCCCTTAGAGTTGTGCCCAGCGGCGCCGAGCAGCGCAGTTCCGCAAGTTTTGTTTACGACAAACGGTTTGCGGCAAACGAGCTCTCTAATTGCCCGAGCCCGCTATGCCGCGATTCACCAGCACCTTCACTTCAACCCGCCGGTTCTCGGCGCGTCCTTCCGGTGCCTCGTTAGGTGCTTTAGGATCAACGATTCCCATCGCCCCCGGCGCCACGATGTGCCGCAGAGGAACGCTGCACTTCTGGATGAGATACGCGACCACCGCCTGCGCTCGATCCATGCTCAATTTCTCGTTCATCGCGGCATTGCCCGATGAATCCGCGAAGCCTTTGATCTGGATAATGTAGCCCGGAGTTCCAATTGCGCTTCCAGCCAGCAGCCTCAACGCCTCTTTGTCGCTGTCTGAAATTACATAACTTCCGCTCGCGAAATACACGGTTGCTTTGGCCGTCGTGTCATACTCTGAAAGTTCGTTAAAGCGCTGCGTCGTACTTTGAATCTCCATCTGATTCGCTGCAATCGCTTCCTGGTTAGTCCCAATCGCCGCTGCGTTGGCCTGGCCCTGTTGCTGATTGGCTTCAACTCCCGCCTTGTTGGCTGCGACACCCTGTTGATTGGCGGCAATGTTCGACTTATTGATCGCCTGCTGCTGCTGCGTTGGAGTCAATCCAGCCTGAATCGTCTCCGCCAGTAACAGATCGTCCTGGGTCAGCATGATGCTCTTGGCAACGACGCGGGTGTCGGTCCCGGTGCCCTCGACCTGAACCTTCAACCCCGGGATCAGCGCCGTCACTCCCTGCTCCGCCTTCCGAAGTCCCAGCACCCCCTTCGGTATCGCAACCTTCGTGGTATCGGTCAAAACCACCGTGACATTGGTTGACCCCTTAAGATTCTTCACTGTCAGAGTGTCTCCGACTCGCCCGGTAATCAATCCGTTGAGCTTAACTTTTTGGCCGTTCGACGCGGCATTCGCGACTCCGACACAAAAAATACACAGCAGTGCGGCACATGCAACGATCCATCTGCGATTCTGTTTCATAAGATTGTCCTTTCGTTTGTCGTTCCTCGAACTTGCGGGAGCCGATTTCGTTCGGCTGATGACGCCGGTCGTTTCGGTTAAATAATAAGAAAGCATCGCCAGCGGGCATACTGGCAAAACTGACAGCCCGCCTGGCCAGAAGACGCGCTTTGCGGTCGGCAGTTTCTCGACCTCAGGCTGCGCAGTTTCCTAACCCCCGATTTTTGCGCCGATCGCCTCGCCCGAAACAATAATCTCCACCCGCCGGTTTTGCTGTCGGCCCGCGGCCGTGTCATTACTGGCTACTGGATTGTCCTGCCCCATCCCTGCCGACGTCACGTCCCCCGGTTGCAATCCCTGTTGTACCAGGAACGTTCGCACCGCATCTGCCCGCTGACTCGACAGCGTCAGATTGAAGGCCGCGCTCCCCGTGCTGTCGGTGTACCCTTCAATACGCAGTTTCAACCCGGGATGCGCCAGAATGACGCCGGAAAGTCTCGCTAGTTTCAGCATTGCATCCTGCGATAGTTGAAACTTGCCCGAAGCAAATAAAACATCCGCCATCGTGACCACCAGTCCGCGTGGCGTATCCACCGTTTGCAGCACCGCATTGAGCTGGGCCAGCAACTGAGCGCGGAGTTGCCGCTGTTCTTGCTCCGCCTGAGCCGCAGCCGCAGCAGACTTTGCCGCCTCGTCCTGGGCTTTCTGCTGCGCTGCTTGCGCCTGTGCTCGCGCTTGCGCCTCCTGTGCCGCCAGAGCGGCAGCTTGCGCCGCCCGCGCCGCCGCCGCTTCCTTCTGCGCCGTCAGTTGCGCTTCACGCAATGCCGCTTGTTGCTGCTCCTGCGCCAATTTTTCTGCCGCCGCGCGTTGCTCGGCCGCGGCCTTATCCGCCGCCGCCTGCTTCTCCGCCGCAACCTTTTCCTCGCCCGCTCGCCTCACCGCGATCGAGCGCGCGTCTTCCGCTTGCTGCGCCGTATTCCGTGCCGCCGTTATCGTGGGATCCTTCTGCTTGCTGGCCAGATACTGTTCCATCTGCGCCGCCGTTTGGCTGGCCCGCGCCCATGCATCGGGAGCGTACTTCGCCGCCCCTTCCACCTGCGCGATGCGCAGCGCATTGCGCGCTTCGTAAACCGCCAAAGGAACCTTGGGGTTGATGGTGAAAGGCGTGAGGTTCGCTCCGCTGTAGGTTCCACGGCTCAACAAAGTCGCCGTCACCGGGGTCGTCGATCCCTGCGTATCTGCGCGCGGCACATTCTGCAGAACCACCATTTCACTCGGCGCCGAGACCGAAAAATACGGCTCCGCCGTAACAATCATGGCAAAGTTCGGCAGCCGGGTCGTCACATTCAGCTTGCCCTTATCTCCCGTCAGCTGCAATTCTCCCAGATTGCTCGCTCGACCCTCAGGAGTGATCGCCCAAACCACATACGTCAGGAACTCAGGCCCGATTTGCGTCGCCGGCGACATCTTCGAGAAACTGGCCGCCACCGACATCAGGCCCTTCTTGTTATCCACCCTTGCATTGCCCTGCGAAAATGGCAACAACGGCGTCCCCTTGAAGTCGATCCGCGTCGAAGAATTCGTCAGGTAATTCACCGCCGCTACTGACCGCGAAATGCTGATATTGATATTGACGACTGATTGCGAACCTTGCTCCTGGCCGATCGCCAGCACTCCGTAAAACAAAAAAGCCCAAATTAAAGTATTTCTTCTCATCCCAATCTTCCCTCTGCTGCAATAGCGCCCTTCGAGTTCAGTTTGATCTGGGTCCATGCTGTCTTAAAACTTTTCTGATCACGAAGAGGCCACACGTCCCGCGTTCGACGTATCTGCCATCACTCGTGCCTCTCTTCCTGCAATCGCGCGGAATTGCTCCGCGTCACAATTTGAAAACAAACTTGAATCGTGCTGAACAAAAAAGCGGTTGTCAGTCCGAACAACAGCCACCCGCTCAACGCCTCGATGGCTCCCATCAGGCGCCAGTGCTCTGCCAGAAATAGTCCTGACCCGTAAGTCGTCATCGCGCCCAGCGAATAGAGCATCGCCGACTTGAAGTCCGGGCGAGCACCCAGAAACTGATAGGTCATAGCCCATGCGCCTGCCTCGATTGCGTGCAAAAGGGTGGCTAGCAAGATCACGGTGCTCATCACCCACGCGAACCGGGCCATGGGATGCCGGCGATCCTTCTTGCGAACAAACGCGGCCACCGCCTTCTGGTTGATGAACGCCAGCCCCAAAACATGGACCACCACGGTTACTACCAGTAGCGGCAGACCCCAGGCCCAATCGGCGCTCCACGACACTGGGACATTAACCTGCTGGCCCAGGGCCCAGCCCGCGCCTCCGATTGAAATACCCTCCGTCAGCTCCAGAATCAATTTCCGGGCTCCTTCTGCATCAGAGCATCCAGGACCGCGGCCCAGTACCTGTCACCCTCCATCTCATCCTTCCGCGCATTCATCAGCGCTAAGGCCTTCGCAATCTGCAGATCATCGTCGGTCTCGTCCAGCAGGAACATTGCCTGTACCGTGGGATGTGGAAAGCGGGTATTCATAAGAGACTCCCCAACCTCGCCGACGCTGGACCGCGACCTCCCGCTGTCCCTTCGGTCGAGTTCACCTACATTGGCCGTACCGTCATGCCGGAAAAACGGCCGCTGCCGCCACTCTTCCTTGGACGAAGTCAAGCTTTGACCAAGTCAAGCTTTGACGAAATTAAGCTTGGCGCTGGCCAACCGCCCTGCACCGCACTTCATCGATGGATCGCCTTCCTTACTTTGCGCTCCACGCGATCTCACACATGCTGATAATTCGAGTTCGCAATCGCGATGTTCAATTGCTTGCCCGAACCGTTGAGAACCATATTTGAGACGTGGTTCGTCCCGTCCGGCAGCCGGCTGAATTGCACCGTCACCGTCACTGCATCCTTCGGATCGCTCAAGTACGAAGCAATCTGAAGCTGTTGCACCTGCTTCTGCGTCCGGTCGAAAATGATCGTCATCGAATCCTGCGGCTTCAGATAGTTCTTGATCACCATTTGGATCAAATTAGGTGCGCCCGCCGTTGGACCCATCATGATATTGCCGCTCGCGAACGCCTTCTGCAGCAACTCCCCCGCCGGTGGCACATACTGTTCGGCCAGCGCCTTCATCTGGTCCGCGTAGTCTTCGTACTCTGCCTTCTTGTTGGCAACAGCGCGCTGTTTCAGCCTCCCCCCTGAGGGCGGTGCCGGCGGCGGATCCAGCGACGTCTTCTGCGGCGTCAAGTCCGGCCCCAGCCGTACTTGATAGTGCAGCACCTTCTTCACGTCGCCCTTCAGGCTGATCGTGTCCTGTTCCACCCACGTATAGGAAGCCAGCATCCGCTTGTTTTGCGCGTTCGATTCCTTGACCTCCGCCAGCCGCTGTTGCAGATCCATGCCCTGCGCGTTTGCCATCCGCAGGAGCCCTGCTGCGGCCAGGAGTCCAGCCACGCTCAAGAGTGTGCCCTTCAAAACAATGCGACGTGCTGTATTTTTCACAAGTGACCTTTCACTATGCCTTCAACCGATCTTGCTCTGCACACCCTTAGGGAATTAGCCCGCAATCGAACATCTTTTCCCCAATGGGCGCCGCACCGCCGGGCAAATTCGCGCGATCCCACGCGCTCGCGTTTCGCCCCTGCGCAAGTGCATCACGAGACTGCCTCACTGCCTACTGTCACTTGTTACAGGCTGGGACATAATCGGCCGCTCTCGACCTATTTTCCCTCTAACCCTCGATTTGCATCCCTGTCAGCTTTGACAGTTCTCGCCCGCATACAACTACCGTACTATTCGTCCGTATCCGGCATATTAAAGATGCGTTTGCCCAGTCGGGCAAAGAGAAAACGAAGCAGTACACGGAGCAGAGTTGGGTCTCCAGCAGGGCTCACTCATCTCGGCTTTCGCTCCGTGAGATCGCGAAAACAATGGCCTCCGATGCCAATTCGAAAGGAAAGCAATGAAAACCATTAATTCGGTCTTACTGTTCACCTGCCTCATCCTGACCTGCGGATCGCATGCCCTCGCACAACAGCTAGGCCAATGGGTACCGAGCCATTCTGGCCTCAATGCCAGCTTGGCCTCCGACTCTGGAGTCAACTACGCCAACCTCAACGTCGCTCCAGACGCCATGACCCCGGAGCCGACCACCCCGGAAGGATCTGGCTCTGCTGGCGCCGGCGGCGCGGGCGCGGGTGGTGGCACCTCCATCCTCAGTACCGCCAACGATGACCAGTGGCATTTCTCCGCAAGCCCTTATCTCTGGTTCCCCGGCGTCCACGGAACTATCGGCGCCTTTGGCCGCGAGGCCGGCTTTAAAGCCAGCGCTACTGATCTTCTCTCCCATTTCAAATTTGGCTTGATGGGTACCGGCGAAGCTCGTCGCAACCGGGTGCTGGCGACGCTCGATTTTATGTGGATGAGACTGAGCAAAGACAACGCCATCCCCTTCCCGCCAGAATTAGAGGCCACGTACGCGAACATTACCGCGAATGTCGTCATTCTCACCCCCAAAGTCGGCTACCGCATCATCAATCAGGACAAGATAAAAGCCGATTTCTTGACCGGTTTCCGGTACTGGTATTTCGGCGAGAGCCTGTCGTTCAATCCATCAACACTCGGGCTGAATTTCTCCAGGTCGCAGAATTGGGTGGATCCAC
Source organism: uncultured Acidobacteriaceae bacterium (assembly GCA_963696275.1). Lineage (GTDB taxonomy): Bacteria > Acidobacteriota > Terriglobia > Terriglobales > Acidobacteriaceae > Acidiflorens. The sequence continues at coordinate 514,187 of CAVOJQ010000008.1, forward strand.
TCGTGGGCGGAAGAATTGAGGCTGCCCTCGCACCGAAAGTCTCGGCCATCATTGGCGGAGACGTTGGCGGATGGGGGACTGGCTCTCAGATCGAATACCAGGCCTTCGGCTTTCTCGGATACAAGGTCAAACCAAACCTGACCCTTCAGGCCGGCTATCGCTATCTGTATTTCGATTACGCAAGATTGAGCACCGAAGCTGCTCCCTACATCAATGTCGCCTTTTCCGGCGTCATGTTCGGCGCCACCTTGAATCTGAAGTAACTGTAAGGCAGGTGAACTTCCTGACCCCGGACTGTGCCCTGGGCTCTTTGGTGAGGGAGTCTTACTGAGAGAGTCTTACTAAGGGAGTCTTAACTAAGGAGGACCAGGATTTTTCTGGTCCTCGTTTTCTAGGTTCATGGACGGCGTCCCGCAGGCGCGCTATCCGCGCCTTACTAGTACTCCTCCGCCTTAAAGCGGCGGAACGACTCGATCACGTCCGCCTCTTCCCGTGTGAGGCGCACCATTCGTGTTTCTTCCCCTGACTGGCAAGCTCGGGCATAGTCTTCAAGTACTTTTATTTCTTTAAGTAAATGCTGCATTCCCGGTACTATCATCCCGATTGTCCCCCTAACGAGTGGCTCTCCGTGCAGGCCGATTGTCCGATTAGACGCTCCTCATCCCAAAAGCGTTTAGACGCCACGGTGATTGCTGACATTAGCGAAAAAATACAATGGCCGAATATTGCCAGTCAAGATAACCGGCGTACCTATGCGAAGAGCGGCATTTCTGACAGTTTCAGAAGAACCTCCCCTCGTGCACTATCGTAGTTGCTCCATTTACGATCCATTGTTTTCGACCGCGGAAGCGCGAGAGGCCGAACCTGGTGTAGTAACACGAGGACCACCGAATTTAATAAGCGAAAAGAAAAGAGGCAATTATGAAATGGTCAATAAGACAGAATCTCACTTTGTCGGTACTGGCCGTCTTGATCCCATTAGCTTTGCCGCTGATGGCACAAGATACGCCAGTCGGCGCGGAGGGAACTTCGGTTGCCACCGAGGCAACACCCGCTGCGGCGGTAAATACCGACGCACTCAGAAATGCTGCCCAGAATCCGGTCGCCAATCTCATCAGCGTTCCAATTCAAGAAAACTGGAATTTCGGCATCGGCCCCGCTGACCGCACCCAGAATGTGATGAACATCCAGCCCGTGATTCCCATCAGTTTGTCAGAGAAGTGGAACCTCATCACCCGCTGGATTACTCCCGTCATCTACCAACCACTCCCTGTGCCACTGCCCTCCGGCCAGCTTGAACAACAAACCGGCGTCTATGGCTTGGGAGACATCAACCCTTCATTCTTCCTCTCGCCGAAGAAGAGCAAGGTGATTTGGGGCGTCGGGCCGACTTTTGTGTTTCCCACAGCTACCAATACAACTTATCTCGGACAGGGAAAACTCAGCGTCGGGCCCACCGTCGTCGCGCTGATCCAACCCCCACATTGGACGATTGGCGCTCTTGCCAACAACTACTGGTCGGTGGCTGGCCACTCCGATCTCAATAAACCCGCCGTCAACCAGTTCCTCCTGCAGTGGTTCGTCAACTACAACATGAAGAAGGGCTGGTACCTGACTAGCGGACCCATCGTCACCGCCAACTGGAGGGCAACCAACAATAACGTGTGGATCGTGCCCTTCGGCGGTGGAGCGGGAAGAATCATGAAGCTCGGATTCCAGCCGGTCAACATCACGGCGCAGTTCTACGGCAACGCCGTCCATCCCCCGGGAGCTTCGCCCTGGACCATGAAGGTACAAATTGCGTTGCTGTTCCCCAAGCTAACCAAGCAGCAGGAGAAGATGTTGCTCGAGCAAAAACTGAAACAGATGGACCAGGAGCCGCCTCCGAAAAAATAAGCGCGCTCCAGGCGCGTCTTTAGCGTAGGGCGGGATTCCACCTCCGCAGGCACCACGGGACTTTCGCCGCTCTCTCTCCCAAATCGGGACTTCCACCCGCTTCGCGTAGCCGTTTTTTCCAATATTCATTGACTTCCATCCCCCATTTGCGCTGCAATTAATCAACAAGCTCTAAAGGACCCTATGCGGCAACATTTCCCGCGTTTTCTGCCCAAGGCGGGCAGCCTTCGGGAAGGCAGAACGACGTAAGTCCTTATTATAGAATGATTTGTAGTTAAGTACTGTAGATTGAATACTTTGCGCAAGTGGGGGGGGGGGGGGGGGGGGGGGGACATTAATAAGCGTATATTAACAAAGTGGTAAACACCAAAAACATAGGTAAACATAAACGAAGACCTCGCCGAGCGCCAGTACGAATCGCCAGCGCCAAATCATCCGCTGTAACAAGTGACAGTTGGCACCGATCCCATCCGTCGTACACTTGTTCGACAAATTCCAGCAGACGCCGCACTCGTAACTCGAGGAGAAGCAGAATAATGTCGAAAGTTAGACCGACCATCGGAACCAACGGACTAGCGCTCCCCATCCTCCCGCCGGAACGCGACGAGCGCGTTTGGGCGAAGCTCGTGCGCATCATGTTCTACACTCCAGGTTTCCTCGCCATGCTGCTGCTCAAAGCTGGCGAACCGGAAGCCTTTGGCATCTCCGTCGAACTGCTGATGCTTTCCAGCGCCGCGGCCATCGTCGGCGGCTTGTACATCGGCACGCAATCATCCAAGGAAGGTGCCGATCATTCATCCCAGATCGGCAACTGGAGCGGCGCTCTCGTCCTCGAACTGCTCGCCGTGGTGCCTCTATTATGTGCGATTCCTTCATTGTTCCATGAACTGGCGCACAGTCGGCTGCTGCACGCCGTCGCCCCTGGTTCGGTGGACATCACCCTCGGCTTATCCGAACTGGTGCCGATGGCCGCAATCCTGCCCTTCATGCTCTACCAGCTCGCCGGCTTCGGCACCCTGCATTACATCGTGCCCAAGCCGGTCAATTGGGCTATCAATATCGGTATTTTTTGCTTGATCGTCGCCAGCTATATCGCCAATCGTGAAGGAGATTTCGGCCTGGAGAAGAGACTCTCCTCGGCTCTGGTTATCGCCATGGCATTCACCGTGCTCTATGGCGTGCTTAAACTGAAGCGGATGCAGGCAATCTACGACGCGCAGTGTCCAGCCAAGGCTCCCAAGTAGCCCGCGTTCCGCTGCTTTGTCTCCTGAGTTCAGCGAAGATCTGGAACTCGCCTTTCATTGCGATCTCATCGCCTTGCCTTCCATGACCGTGGACCACGCGCCCGCTGGTGTCTGCGTTTCGTATTTGAACGTATAGACCAAAGGAGAGACAACCGTGATCGTGTAGCGCCCTTTCGCAATCACACCATTCATCTTCGCTTCAGAGGTCCAGGTCCAAACATGATCCATCACGTGGCCAGTCGCCATCTGATGCTCTCCCAGACTGTTGTACGCGTTGTAGGTATACACCTTGTCGTCAGCGTTGTACTCCATCACCCTCACGCCACGGACATCTCCCATGACAGAGTGCATCGAGGACTGGGTCTGCAGGAAAAAGTTCCCCGATACCCACTCGCTGTGCTCCGTCGACGTGAAATCTCCGCCAGAAACGGTCGAGCTGACCTTCATCGTGCCCTGCAGCTTCCAGTCGCCCGCAAAGTAGTTCATCTTCTCGTGTTCCGGAGTAGGAAACAGGATGGGTTGTGAGTCAGGCGGCGTTTGTCCTGAACCAGCCGATGTCCAGGCCGCGATCACAAGGACAAGAATGGCGAACCTTGATTTTGAGTGGAGAGTCATGACTGAAAACTCCACCATGATTGCTCCCGATTAGAAACTGTCATTTGTGACAGCTCCCGCCAAGTGCGTTTTGTAGCAGACTGCAGGAGAAGACTACTCACGTTAATCTTGTGAATAACCATTGGAAGCGCATACTCACGCCTGCATGTGCTGTCCTGCTTTTGTGTTGTTCTTTGCAGGCGGAACAAAGGTGTCCGGTTGAAGTCAAGCTCCTGCTCTCTCCGCCGGAACTCCACACGATCATCACATCCTTGGAATTTGGAAAGGAGACTGCAGGTCGAGTGTATTTCTTCGACACCGATCAGCTCGCCCTGCTGAAGCAGAATGTAATCATACGAGTCAGGCAAGGCGCGGACAACGACCTCACCGTGAAGGTGCGCGTGCCTGAGGTTAACGCCAAGCCCGCTACTAACTCCCACATTCGCGAGCTCTTCCCCTGCGAGATAGCTCGAACCGGAGCCGGAGAAGACACCGATTACTCAGTCCGGCGCAAGTACACGCCGACGCAGGTCCCCTTAATGGGCAGCGATATCTCAAGCCAGCTTAGCCCCCCGCAAAAGCGATTGTTGCAAGAGGCAGGAGTCTCGATTGATTGGTCCCAGGTCAGGAGAATTGCCGACATCAAACTGACGAAGTGGGAGACCGGAACTCAGCCGCCGTTCCGCAAACTCGCCCTGGAACTGTGGGAATGCCCGGCAGTTAATATTCTCGAAGTGTCGGCCAAGGTGGCGCCCGATGAGGGCCAGTCGAAGTATGTGGAATTGCAACGGCTGGTCAGTGCGAAACAACTGGCGTTAAACGCTCGTCAAAGCACCAAGACGAGCCTGGCCCTGGAAGCGATTACACATCCGACATCTCCGCCCAAGTGATCTCGGTGCGGAAAAGTTATTGAGCCTCTTCGATAATCGGCAAATTCTCCGCGATTTGCAGGTCAACAAGCAACTGGATCTGACTTTCCACCTGAAAGAATCGCACCACCAGCACTGCCGGTAGAGCCTTCTTCATCAGGTCGTAGTATTTCTTTCTCAGGGCCAGTCTCTGCTCATCCAAAGCCATGACCCGATGCGCGATCTGATCCGCTTTGTCGTCGCTCATGGTGAGAAAGTTCTGGGCATAGTCGGTGATGATCGCCAGTTTCTCGTCTCCAAGCTTGGTCTGTTCGGCGGTAAAGTCATGGTAGACCGGCCAGAACGCGGCTGCTTGCTGAGGATTTAACTGCATCTCTTCCCGGACGATCTGATCCCTGCTCGCTTTCAGGTCTGAGCGCAGGAGCCGAATGTATGCCTCCGAGTTGAGTTCCCTGCTCTCGGCCGGATCCTGAACCTTCTTTTCCTGGGCCCAAAGCCCAGTCGCCACTGTCAGAGCCAATAACGCCACCGTCCATCGAATTCGCATGAATCCTCCCCAATCTTTCTGTCCCTCAGGCGAGCCTGTGAATGTCTTGCGCACCAATTTCCTGCCAATTAATGTCTTGCACACAGATGCCTAGCGCAGCGCCGGAAGCACGACCGGTTGCTGCAACGTAAACGACAACTGCGTTTCACTCGGAATCTGCACCTGGTCACCTTTCTGCACACCCGAGGCCACCGCGCCCGAAGCCGCGCCGATCGCCGCGCCCATAGCCGCATTCCCGGCGATTGCGCCCACGGCTGCTCCCAGTCCAGCCCCGCCCAGAAGCCTCCGCGCTGTGCGCTTCCCGGAACTCTTGCCTTCGGTGTCATACACATCGGTCATGATCGGAATGGCGGCGCCATTGATCACAATCTGCGTCAGCTGAAGTTTCAGTTCTGATTTACCCTTTGCGCGTCCCGCTGAATTTGCCTCAACCACCTGGCCATAAACTGTTGTCCCGCTGTTTGCGACCACAAAGCCGTTGGCGGCAAGATTGGTCGATAAAGTCGCCGAGAACAGCTGGCCCGTATAAGCCGTATTCGTATCCAAACCGTCAATCGTTCGGACCAGAATGACCGTGCCTGCCGGGACAGTAACCTGTGGCGGCGCCGGTGCTGGAGGAGGCGGAGGAGGCGGCGGGGGAACAGGGCCAAAATCCAAAGACTCAACTTCCGCAGCAGGATAAATCTGGCTCATTCCATCCGGCCCAACGAACTGCACGCCGGCTGTGCTTCGGCCGAGAAAAGTCCCGCTAATGATCTGGCCGTTTTTTAAATGCAGCGTGTCGGCCGAGGCTGCGCTCGCCAAACCGATACAAATGACGCAGAACATCAACACTTTTGATTTCATGATCCTCCCCGCGCATCCGCGACCGGCCGGCCTGCAATCCACACCATCTGAACAGTCACTGCACGGATGCTGCTTTAATCTTCTTTTATCACCCGTAGGCAACGCGCTGTACTGACAGAATTGACAGTCACAGCACCCCTGCTCGGCTGGGCACCACTTTCCCGGCCGCGCTAACTGGCAGAACTGACAGTTTCCGTTCTACTCCAACTTCGACATCCTGTTGGCGCCCAGACCGCGAGGCCGGGAATTACGGAATCGATAACCCTGGACCCTCTCCATCGCAGCAGGGAGAACCGACAGGAAGTTGCGATGCTCCACTTAAACTTCACATGAACAGTACTTCTGCCTCCACTCCATCGCCGGCCAGATCGAGAGTGCTGCGAGCCATCGGAGTCACAATTCTCTGGTTGATTCTCGCGCTGCTTACCCTCTGGGCAGTGGCCGCTCTCTACGTCGATTTTCGGATTGCGTCCTTACGCATTCCCGTTACCGTGATTTACGTTCTCGGGATTGTCGCCATTGTATTCATGTTCAAGGGATCGCGTTGGGCTATTGCCTTGTGTCTCGTGGGCTTTTGTTCTGTGCTCACCTGGTGGCTCACCCTGAAGCCCACGAACGACGCCCATTGGCAACCCGACAGCGATCGAACCGCCTGGGCTGAAATGGATGGCGATCGCGTCACCATTCACAACTTGCGCAACTGCGACTATCGTACCGAAACCGACTACACGAATTGTTGGAGTGACCGGACGCTCTACCTTTCTCAGATTCAGACTGCCGACTTTTTCTTGACGAACTGGGGCATACCCTTTGCCAGCCACCCCATTGTCAGCTTTCAATTTGCCGACAACCAGCATGTCGCATTTTCCATCGAGGCACGCTACAAAGCTGGCCAGGCGTATTCGACAATTCTTGGATTCTTTCGTCAATACGGCCTGATTTTTGTTGCCGCGGATGAACGCGACGTGATTCGATTGCGCACCAATTACCGTAAGGATGAAGAAGTGTACATGTATCGCCTCCGCGTACAGCCGGAGATAGCGCGGGCCATGTTCCTCACCTATGTTAACTACCTTAACCAATTAAAGGATCATCCCGAGTGGTACAACGAACTGACGAGAAACTGCACCACGACGCTCCAGAAACCACTTGCGGCAGACACCAACGACCCTCAGCCCTGGACCTACCGATATATCCTGAACGGCACGCTTGACGAGTTGCTCTACGACCGCGGACGCTTGGTCTCGGGTGGCCTTCCTTTTCCCCAGTTGAAGCAGCATGAGCACATCAACGCTGCCGGCCTTGCGGCAGATGGTTCTCCCGATTACTCTACGCTGATCCGAGTCGGGCGGGTCGGATTCTGAGCCGCACTTAGAGATTCAAGAAAACTGGAGGTCAACATGAAGCGCACTTGTCCATTGCAGGGTACTCGCGGGCGTTCTTATTTCCTCTTCTTGAGGATCGCTCTCATTCTCTCCGCTGTTAGCCTCTCTCCACTCAGCGCGATTGCTCAAAGCCTGCCACCGGCCCCCAAGCGTCTGACCATCGGGGTTGCGCTCGAAGGTGGTGGTGCGCTCGGACTCGCCCACATCGGAGTGCTCAGGTGGTTTGAGCAGCACCACATTCCCATAGACTATCTCTCCGGAAACAGCATGGGCGCCCTGGTCGGAGGCATGTATGCAACCGGCAAGAGCCCGGATGAACTCGAACAACTCGTCAAAGGCATGGACTGGCCGCTCGTGATTGGCGGCGAAACACCGTACGCAGACCTCTCTTTCCGCCGCAAGGAGGATATGCGCGCGATTCAAAACAACTTGGTCGTTGGCCTGAAACACGGCGTGACGCTCCCCTCCGGATTGAGTTCGGGACATCAAATCGGCCTGGTCATTGATCACGAGACCCTCGCCTATTCGTCCGTGAAATCGTTCGACGACCTTCCTATCCCCTTCCGTTGCGTCTCCACCGAGCTGATTTCGGAGAAAGCTCACGTGTTCTCCACCGGTCCAATCGGTTTCGCGATGCGCTCTTCCATGTCCCTCCCTGGAATCTTCGCTCCTATCCGCGACGGAGACCGCGTGTACGTCGATGGTGCGTTGGTAGACAACCTGCCTACGGACCTTGTGCGCGACATGGGGCCCGATGTGGTGATCGCGATTCATCTCCAGGTCGCTCCCGCCACCGCCAATGAAATCCAATCTCTCTTTAGTGTCCTCGGACAGTCCATCACTGTCGGCACGGCAAACACCGAACTCCGTGGCATGGAGGCCGCCGACATCGTCGTCAAAGTCGAGCTTCAGAAATTCACCGCCCTGGAATTCAAAAAAGCGGAAGAAATCATCCAGAAGGGAACGGAAGCGGCAGAGGCAAAGTCCAAAATCTTGCAGCCCTATGAGCTCGATCAGGCCGCATGGGACGAATACGTGGCAAAGCGCGACGCCCGGAAGAGAGCAGCCGCGGGCATTCCACAATTTGTAAAAGTAGCAGGAACCAATCCCGACGCGGAACAAAAGATCACAAAATTCCTCCAGCCCCTGGTCGGCAAGCCCATCGATACCAAGGCGCTGGACACCTATCTCACCCGCTTGACTGGAATCGGCAGGTTCGAAAGCGCCTCCTATGGTTTGACCCAGGAGGACGGCCGGCTGGGCCTGCTGGTCACCGTCCGTGAAAAGAATTACGCCCCGCCCGTCCTGCAACCTGCCTTCGTGGTAGATGGCGAGCAACCCGACAACGTCACCTTCACCGCGGGAGGACGTTTGACCTTTCTCGACATCGCCGGGTACGGTTCGGAATTGCGCACCGATTTTTCCCTGGGAAATACCTACGGAATTTCCACCGAGTTCTACAAGCGATTTAGCCAGACCACCCGCTGGTTCTTCGCGCCACGCGTGAGTGCCAACGACACTGCCCAGTGGATCTATTCCAACGGCGACCCCAAGGCCGACTACCGTATCGGCAGGCTGAATGCGGGTTTGGATTTCGGTTATGCACTCAGCCGCTTCAGTGAAGTCCGGGCTGGCTACGAAATCGGCTATCTGGATGCACGCCTGAAGCTCGGCGCTCAGCAATTCCCGTCCGTCAAAGGGCAGGTCGAGGCTTCGCGATTTCGCTTTCTCACCGACCACCGCGACGATCCCGTCATTCCCCGTCAGGGTTATTCCGGCGACTTAACTTTCCACTGGATGGATACCAGTCCGGGAGCGCCCTCTGCGTTTCCCAACCTGGAATTAAGAACCGAGGTTTTCCAAACCATCTCCAAGCCGTCTTCTATTTTCCTGTCCGCTCAAGGCGCATCCACTCTCGGCTACGATCGCACTGGCATTCCTCAGTATTACCTTGGAGGGACTGCTGGATTATTTGCTTATGGCCCGAATGAGGTCCGCGGAGATCAGTACTTCCTCTTCCGCGCCGGATACCTGCACCGGCTATTGACTCTGCCGCCCTTCCTCGGCGACGGCCTCTACGCCATTACATTCTACGAGGTTGGAAAAATGTACAACGCTCCAGACGTGAGCAAGCTTCCCACCGACGGAGCAGCCGGCTTCATCGCGCGGACAGCTCTCGGCCCCATGTTTATAGGAGGAAGTGTCGGAGACACAGGACACGCCACGTGGTTCTTTGCCCTGGGCCGCGTCTTCTAGCCCAGCCCTATGGCGAGATACACCTCCACCTCGCCGAATGACCTTGGTGGGGGGAACATCGCCAAAAAAAAGGAGGCCGCGCACCCAGATGCGTGGCCTGCCTGTAAAGAAGAGATGGGTTGCTACTGAACCATTAGCATTCTTGCTTGTTAATGCTCAGTCCTTGTCCTTACCGTTGGCCAAGAGACGAACTTCAGGCTTGCCGCCGTCTTCGATAGGACGGCGGCCAGTTTGCACCTTAGACCGCCTGTGATCTTGGGCCGTCTTTAAAGACGGAACCAGGGTCAGCAGCAGAATTAGTTGGACGCCGATCCGCCCCAATTCAGAACGATTCCGCTCTTCAGCCGGAAGCTGTTCTGATTGTTGTTAAAGGTGCAGACCTGCAAGTTGCAGTCATTGCCAAAGCGAGTGTAAAGGTATTCGGCCTGAATCGGGCGGATGGAAAGTTTCTTGCTCACCTTGTATTGGAAACCGCCGCCTACAGTCATCGCGAAAGCGGTCTTGGAGTAAGTGCCAGAACCGAAAGTCTCAGTGCACGCACTGTTGCTGTTTGCACAAGAGACTCCGATGCGCATCCCGCCGAAGTTCAGCTCGGCAAACGGCTCGAATGGGCTCTTGCTCCGGAACGTCAGACGCGGTCCGAACAGGAAAGTAAACGCGCTCCCGTCAACGTTGCTGCTAATCGGGGCAGGGATCGTTTGACCAAAGTACTTGCACCCACCCAGGTCAGCCGCGATGCCGACCAGACTGGTGACGTTGTAAGCGAGTGTGCCTCCACCGCCGGCGCAGTTAAAGCTCTGACTTACACTCGGGCCATCCGGGATGCTAAACGAGATAGGGGTTCGGATGTACATGAAGGCTGGCGATGTTTCAACCTTCGGAAAATCCTGAGCCATGGCCAAACCGGCCATCAGCAAGAGCAACCCCACCACCACGACATATTTACGCATTTCTATTCTCCTTTTCGATCCAAATTAAGTTGAAATTCTGCGGGACGTTCCCTGATTGCCGCGATCCCCTCTATAATGAGCGCGCTTTCCGCCGGCGATCCTCAGAGCTATTCACCGACTAAATTTTATGAGACATTAACTTCCCTGCATACTGGTAAAAGTGACAGCTATTTGCACACTCTGGCATGTGAATGGATTAGGGGTGCGGGACCAGGTTTCCGGCCGAAAGTCCCTGTTTTCAATGAGAAAGCTCCCCACCAGCACCAGACTGTCGATCCTGACAGTTGTGGACAAAAAGCTGCCTGCAGGATAGCTTGTGTTGCTGGATTTGGTTCATCCAAGCAGGCTTCCTCGGGCCGGTTCTCGGGTAAAGCGAGCCTTTTCATTCGAAGTCTGATAACTGCTTGTGTGCTCCTGGGAGTAGACTTCTGTGGGACAACGGCTGAGCGCCTTCCTTGTGGAAACACCGGTGGATTCTCACGAGTCTGAACCACATCCGTCGTGCAAACGGCCTTCCCTCGCGAAACCGCGAGGTGCATTCTTCGCCTGCCTGGTCGCGTTGCTCTTCGTCCATGTAGTTGCTTCGCCAGGGCACGCAACCAGCTGTGAAGCCTCTTCGGCGGTGCGATCCGTTTCGCCTTCCCCGCAAGCTGCACCGCAGGCTATTGTCATCGGCTTCATGGGCGGCTTTGTCGCCCACGATGAAACCCACCACCCCGAAGTCCAGATGATGCAGGCACTGCGCCGCGAGTATTCCAAAGATATCTATTTCGGACTGTTTGAAAACCGCAAGGTCGACGAAGCCAATGAGCTGATCCTGGCCCGGCTGGGAGCTAAAGAAGACGGCAGGTTGTCCGAGGACGAAAAGCGCCACGCCTGCATACTGTTGTTTGGCCATAGCTGGGGAGCGCTGGCGGTTCTAACTCTTGCTCGGCAGCTGGCTCGGGAAGGAATTCCCGTCATGCTGACGGTTCAGGTGGACAGTGTTGCCAAACCGTTCCAGAACGATTGGGTAATCCCTCCCAACGTTCTTCAAGCCGTGAATTTCTACCAGACGCATGGCCTCATTCACGGCCGCTCCAGAATTAAAGCCGCCGATCCATCCCGCACCACGATTCTCGGCAATTTCCAGTGGGAGTACGCCAAAGAGCCCGAAGAATGTCGCGATTTTTCCTGGTACGCCCGTTACTTTACCAAAAGTCACATCGAGATTGAATGCGATCCCAAAGTTTGGTCGCAAGTAAGGACGTTGCTCCGCAGCAGCTTGCCAGCCCCGTTGGTTACTCAGGCTGAATCCGGCGGGCAGGTTCCCGACTAGGCGGCCACCATGTGGTTCCTCACCGCGTACTTGACCAGTTCCGCATTGCTCTTGGCGCCCAGCACTTCCATCATGCGGTATTTGTGATATGCCACCGTTCTGGTGGTCATTTTCAGAATGTCCGCTACTTCCTTCATCACTTTGCCTTCGGCCAGCAACTGCAAAACTTCACGCTGCCGCCTGGTCAGCCGATCCTCTTCATCGACCAGTTCCCTGTCTTGGAATCGAAGAAAATTAACATTCTCTTTCGACAGGGACGACGACATATAAGTTCTGCCTCTTAACACTTCGCGAACCGCCGTGACCATCTCACTGGAGGCACAAGTCTTCAGCAGATAACCCGAGGCCCCGCGCCGAAAAGTTTCCGCAACCACTTCGATGTCGGAATTCATCGTCAGATAAACCAGCCTGACCGCGGGCAAGATTTCCTTCACCTGTTGCCCCGCATCCAGTCCATTCAGGACGGGCATGGCGATATCGAGCACGATCACGTCTGGCTTCAATTCGATCGCGGAACGAAGAAGAGCGCGTCCATCCCCGACAGTCCCGACCACGTCAAACTCGGTTTCCAGAAGTCTCTTACACAGCTCCGCCACCAGATTATGATCGTCAGCAATCAGAATACGAGAACGATTCATCATGACTTTTTTGCCTTTCAGGATGCGCACACCGTTCCAGTAATAGAGTTAATTCTCTTGCTCCTTCTTACCCGTCGTCCCTTGTTACCGGTAACGCCAATTCAGTCTGCGGAAAGCTAAACCGCGATAATCCGCAACCTCCCGGCTACGCGGTTTCGATCCCGCATAGGTCCTATCTGGTAAGGCGCGAACTCGCAACTCTCCAACAAAAATGAAGCTGAAACAGACCTGCGCTCGCGGCGAGATATTTGCCTGGGGCTAGGCTTCTCCCGTCGAGGTGTAGCGAATTAGCCCTCCGGAGGCTCGCATTCCCAGGCCGCCGCCACATGACGTCACACGATTGCCCAAAGAGAAGTGGACAGCCGCAAACGATCAGGCTCTGGAAAAACTTACCCCATTGGTTTGCCGATGATTATACCCCGTGGCTCGCTATTTTACGCCAGGATATTGACGCGGCCATGTCTCGAGATGTCCCCGTGGTCAACCAGATCTATCTAACCGGGTCTCTTTAAAGTCGACTGACGCCGATGAATTAGCGCTATCAATCCCACGATCTCGTCGCGACAACCGCCACTATTATCTGGACTGCGGCTTGGGCTGAGGTTTGGGCGCCGGCTTCGATTGCGGAGCTGGCTTCTTCTGCGGCTGGGCCCCACCCCCACCCGGAGCCACTGGTTTCGGCTGCGGTGCCGGCTTGGGCTGCGGTGCCGGCTTGGGCTGCGCCGCCGGCTTCGGCTGCGGCGCCGGCCGCGTCGTCCCAGGTCCTTTCGTATCCGTCGCGGGCGGCCGGTTCGTACCAGGCTGGCTAGGTTTGCCCGTCGCCGGCGGTGTTCCGCCTGGCTTTGTCCCGCTCGGTGGTGTTGTCCCGGTTGACGGCTTCGTCCCCGTCGCTGGCTTCGTCCCCGTTGACGGCTTCGTCCCCGTCGCTGGCTTCGTCCCCGTCGCTGGTCTTGTCCCCGTCGCTGGCTTTGTCCCGGTCGCCGGTTTTGTCCCGGTCGCCGGCTTAGTCCCGGTCGTTGGTCTTGTCCCGGTCGCCGGCTTTGTGCCGGTCGCAGGTCTCGTCCCATTCGCCGGTTTCGACGAGTAGGGCTTAGCGATCGGTTGGGTAGGTCTACCTCCCGCGGGGGGTCTGTATCCCGGCGGATTATTCGGTCCCCACGGCGGACGATTAGGAGGACGCGGTCCCGGAACCGGTGGTCGATAGTTCGGCGGACGATAGCCCCAATTTCCACCATAGCCCGGACGGCTGGTATAAAGCACGGGCCGTGGATGATACCAGGCGTTCGGCGGGCGATAAGGATTTCCCCATGCTACCCAGACCGTGTGATTGTAGTAGCAACGGTTCGATGTCCAGCCCCAGCCCCAGCCACCCCATCCCCAGGGCTGGTTCGTGACCAGCAGCGCCCCAATCGCGATTCCCGCTCCAAAACTGATCAGCGACGTCGCCACCACCGTGCTTGTGCTCGGTTGCACATACACGACCGTGGGATTGTAGACCGGAACATACACCACCTGCGGGTTTGCCGGCTGAATTACATAGATCGTCTGACCGGAAGGCTGCTGCACCTCCACCGTCTGTTGTGAGTTACTCCGCAATGACCCCGCCGCATACGCCTGTGCCCGCAAGCGCTGAATCGAAGCGGTGACCGCTCCCTGATCCGCCGTAAAGGCTTGCCCGATCGCAGTGTAATCGTCGATATTCTGCGCCATCATATCCAGCACTTGCGGAAAGCTCGTCAGCGCGATAAACGCCGGATCGAATCCCTGTTTCTGCGCCGCATCGGTGAGCTCAGCACCCGTCAGCCCCGAGTTTTGTTGCAACCAGTTATCGACATCCAGGATTTCCTGCGGATTCGTCGACGCGGTAGTGATCTGCGCCAGCAGAGAATCAGGGTAGAGCGCGACCGGAGCCAGCAACTGATCCAATTGCTGCGCCGTCGGAGGCGCCGTTTGCGCCGAGAGTATTGGGCCAAAATTTTGGGAGACCAACATGGCGACGACTAAGACCATCGCCGTGAAACTAGGTTTCTGTCGCATCGAGTCCCTCGCGATCCAATTACTCAACAACGTAATTTGCTCATTTCGCTGCCGGAACCCAGACGTTGTCGGGCGCTGCGATCTCGGCATTCGGTACTTCGGTCGTTACGTTGATCCGCTGGAACCCCTCTTTCTTTCCCGGGATCACTTCGAAATCAACGTAATATTGGTTGTCGAAATTCTTCTGTAAACGTTCCAGGTAAGGCTTAAAACTGACCAGGCTGGACGTGCCCAGAGAAAAACATCTACCGCCGGTTTCATCTGCCAGCTTATTGAGCCCGGAAAGACCGATTTGCGCGTTCCGCAAATTTCCGCCCGTCCTTCCCACGCTCACGGCGTACATCGAGTAAACCAGCACGTTATGGCGCTGGCTGACTTCACTGGCCGAGTTCACGTCGGGACTCATAACAGGAAGACTGTGGTACGTGCGAGAATAGCTCGGTCCCAGCTGCACCCTCTGCGTACCGCGCAGCCGGTCGATGCCATCCGTCACCACCAGAACTTCCCGCCGGACCTTCTCCTGCGGCCATCCCTTAACCAGACTGATCAGCGACAAATACGGACTATCCATCGTCGATAAATTACCCCGAGGTAGCCGCACCGCATTCACCGCGAGTGAATGATCCGCCGTGAAGTTTTGCGCGACTTGGACGGTCGCATTCGCCATATAGCCGATGCCTATGAGCGTCGACGCCGGCTGGGCGCTGATGAAATCCTTAAGATCGTTGAGATTATTTCCCACCCCGGTGTCAAGCGTATCGTCAATCAGGATAAACAATTGCAGCGCGGCGTCTTCCCCGCGAGCCGGAGTCAGTTGATCCACTTTGAGAAAACTCTTCCCCTGTTTCACTTTCACGTCACCCTCTTGCAGGGTGGGCACCTGGCTGTCGCCGCGAACAGCTTCGTCCGTAACCACAACGTGCACTTGGACCGTCGCCTGGGTAGTATTTTTCTCCTGCGACTGCACAGTCGTCGCGGTGACTATCAAAGCAGCCAGAATGCCCAATAGTCCAATGACAGCCTGATGGCTTTTCATTGATCTCTCCTTGCGATCTCCCCTTGCCAGCCTCTCGGCCCGGTACAGAAAATAGATAAGGCCAGACACGGCGGTGAACCGTGGAAGGCCGAGGTCGGGCACAAGCCCCCTGCTTGTTTACCCAGCGAGACCGCTGGCCTCGCTAAAGACACTACTGCTTCTCTTCCCTTCTTTTCAACTCCAGGAAGAAAATTGGCAACTGGCAATACTTACAGTCATCTTTCCAACCTTCTGGACTGTCAGTTTTCACAGCTCCCAATCCGATCGTCCTCCGCTAAAGTCGCCGACATGAAACGATACGCTCTGCTATTACTCTTCGCCGCTTCATCACTCGCCCTCGCCCAGGTTCAACCCAATCCCATACCCGGCCTGGGCGGAGTCGGACTCGAAGAAGGCCTCGACGCGGCCGGTGGAAACCTGGTCACCATTATGGTCTTTAAGGGTGGCCAGCAAATTCAGTCGCTGCCTGTCTGCACCGGAAGTCCTGTCGTGCGACAGGGATCCGTGGGCAGCTTGAACACCACCGATCTCAATTTCGACGGCCTGCCAGACCTGCTCCTGCAGATTTCCAAGACTTTCGACAACGAGACCTATTGCGTTTGGTTGTGGAATCCCAGCACGCAGCAATATGTGGCGTCGCCCGCACTGTCGCAGCTCACGAATCCGCGCGCCCATCCCGCCAACAAGACCATCTCTTCCTTCACGAATATCTCCTGTCCCCCTTTTCAAGGCTGTCATGACACGAAGACCTACGTCTGGTCCAAAGGACAGTTGAAATTGGTGAAAGACGAGTCGCTGACGCTGGCCCAGAACCTTCCCGTCAGCGGGCCGGGATGCGATTACATACTCAGTGTTCAGGAATTGAAAAAGGGGAAGATGGTACTCGTCAGTTCCGACCGTGTTAATAGCCAAGGAGCAAAAATCTGTTTTGAATAACCATCTTGCGCCCTTCATGAGCGCCAATACGAGCGCAAAACCTGCTGCGAATAAAACCTGTCGCACGGCGATCCATGCCCTGAGAATAAACTAACGTTCACCTCCCAAGGGAATCTGGTCGGTTGGGTACAACTCGCATACTCTGCGAAGCTGAGTCCAATCTCTGTTCCCGTCCCGGTCAACGGGTCGCCTCCCCAACAGTGCAGGTTGGAAATTTGAACACTTTGGAGGCTTGTCAACGACACCGTGTACGCCTTTTCACAACAATCGGCGCCCCCCCAAAGCTCTATAGCATTCGGTGGATGTCGATTGGTTGTAGGGGATTAGCTGCCGCAGATTGTGGGGTCTGCCGCAGGTGGAAACTGCTACGTTCCGTTGCATTCGTGTTTCGGCTTCGACTTGTATCACAGTCTGGCGTGCGATCGGAAAGATTTGCTCGCGTCGCACCTGGCTTAGAACGCGCGAACTTCTTGCGTGAGTTGCGCGCAGCGCCTCATCAGATCGAGGCAGTAGGAAGGATCCTATGTTTAGAACACCTGTAGGCAAGAATTCACGAACCAAAACTTCGGCACTTGAAGCAAAAAGAGGTTTAAGACATTGCTTCCTCATTCTCACCTTGTTCGCCGCCACCGCTCTCCTCTCTGCACAGGACTACAAGGTCATCTCGGTTTCCCACGGTGGCACCATCTCCGGCAGCGTGAAATGGTCAGGCCCGGTCCCGCACCAGACAGAATTCCCGGTAAACAAAGACCCTCAGATCTGCGACCCTGAGTCCAGGAAGACAGTTGACCTCGAGCGCTTGATCATCGGTCCGCAAGGTGGAGTGGCCAACACCATCGTCTATCTCAAGGGTGTAACGAGCGGAAAAGCATTCGACCTGCCCCCGCAACGGCGGCATCTCGATCAGATCCATTGCCACTACGTTCCTCACATCCTGCTCGTTCCGGAGAATGCCGTCCTCGAGATGCGGAGTTCTGATGCAACTCTCCACACCATCCACATGGAAGGGGCCGCCACGTTCAACCTGCCTTTTCCCTTCGTCAACCAGACCACCTCGCGCACCATGTCTACGCCCGGCTTGGTCCACCTGCATTGCAATGGCGGGCACGTTTGGATGAGCGCGGAAATGATGGTCGTGCCGCACCCTTATTATGCTGTCACCGACGAATCCGGACGTTTTGAACTTACCGACGTTCCGCCAGGCACTTATGAGCTCGTCGCGTGGCACGAGGGCTGGAACCACGCAGGGAAAGAAGAAGTCTACGATGTTTTGTCGCAACGAAAGGTCAGCCGCCCGCTCTTTACTCCACCGCAGACCTGGGAAAAATCGGTGACCATCACCGGTGGCCAGACAGCCGTTGTTCCCTTCACCATTGGCAATAAGTAATAACCCCTCAGGAGCGAGGGAACCGGCCCTAAGTCAGATTTGAGGAGTTTAGAGCTAAATTCACAGAACCAGACGATAGATCGAAGAGTTTAGGACTTGACTTAGGAAGGTTCTTACCTCTGCAATCTGACGTCTAACCTCTAACCTTCAGCTCAGCGTCCACCCGAGTTAGCCATCATGAGCGCAAATAGCGCCGGTAGATAGATAATCGTGGCCCGCAGCAAACGCCGCGCGGAAGGTTTGGAAGCTGCGGCCGTTGCCGGCAATTGTGGATACGCCATTCCCATCGAAACCCGGAACAATCCCGCACCCATCAGAATCGCGCCCACCAGATACACCCGCCCCGCCATTCCCATCGCAACCGGCAAAATGCTCACCGGAATCAACGCTGCGGAATATGCCAGAATCCGCCATACGGTTGACTTCCCGTCCGACTGAACCACAGGCAGCATTCGTATCTCGCCCTGCGCATAGTCCTCGCGATAAAGCCATGCAATCGAAAGAAAATGTGGAAACTGCCAGACGAACATGATGGCGAACAGAATCAGCGTCTCAACTTCCAGCTTTCCCCGTACTGCTGTCCATCCGAGCACGACCGGCATCGCTCCCGGAAACGCGCCGACAAAGGTGCACACCGGCGAAACCTGCTTCAGCGGAGTGTATGCCGCAAGATAAATTACCGCCGTCAGAAAGACTAATGAACCAGTTAGTAAGTTGGTAAAGATTGCCAGATAGGCCGACCCGCCCAGAGTTAGCGCCAGTCCAACCGTGACCGCGTGCGCCAGGCTCATGCGTCCCGAGGGCAGCGGCCGGAGCGCCGTCCGCCGCATCCGCGCATCCACGCTCGACTCGAGAACTTCATTCAGCGCCGCGGTTCCACTCGAAACCAATGCCACACCCAGCAAAGCGTGGAACAACCCCAGCGACCATGGCGAAACGCCCATTCGATGCGCGCCGAAGAAATAGCCGCACCAGGCCGTCAGTACGATCAGCGTCGTAATGCGTGCCTTCGTCAGTTCAGCGTAATCGCGCAGCAGAGCAGTAAATTTTTGTAACATGGACCCCACACTCGACCGTTGACCCGTTCGCCATCGCCCGGCGCTTTGGCTCAAATCAGGACGTACCGAATCAGTGCTCACCCAACAACGCTAAAGGATAGCATTCGTATCGCGCCACCGGTTCGATGTCAAGCCAAAACTTGCATCTCGCTGCATTCAGCGGGCTCTCATCATGGCTCTTAATAGTAGTAGCCAAAGAGCAGACCACCGAGCCTGACTTAATGACCACCGGATAAGCTCGAAACACTAAACGTCTCCGGCGGATCGAAATAGCATTGATGCCAGAGGCCCGCATCCGATAATTTACCAGCCTTCCACTGCCGGACCGTTGGCATTGTTGCCGCTATCATGCCGCCATCGACTGAATCGAAGATGAACACAACCCCGAACAACTCCTGTGATTTTGCGGACAACTCGTCGTAGTTCTTCTCCAGCAATGACTTGGCATATTCCAGCTTGGCCTGCGCCCCGCTGTTGTCCTCGCCTTCATGGATCTTCTGCACCGAGATTATTTTTACACTCTTTCCCCGCAGCGGCTCCCAATCCCCCGGAAACGCCGCTGTTTCTTCCCGGGTCACTTGAAATAATTCCGCAACTACCGGGCCGGCATTCTGATTGTTTAGGGGAACGTCCGAAATCCCCTCCGGCATCTCCAGCCCCGTACGCCAAATCCACCCGCGCGATAGGCCGGAAATTCGCACATGAACCCAGTCGGCGTTGAAATCCAGCATCTCAAATTCATCGTGAGCGCTGGCCATAAACAACGTCTTGGCCGTCAAACTGGGAGTCGCCACCACCGGGGTTCCTGATTTCTTAACCGCGACCAGATTCTTGGGATGTGCCTGGTTCTTAAGAACCTCCTCCAGACTCGCCGCCTCGGCCTGCAGGCCGGTTTGTGCGGGCGGCGGAGAATCTTTCAGATCCCCGCCATGCTGTCCCCCCAAACCCTGTCCCAACGCCGACGGCGGTGAAAACGTGCGCTCGCTCCCTTGCGAAGGCGCTTGCGGAAGAGGCGCGGAAATTGCCGCCCGCTCAGCCCCACCGTCGCTCTTGCTGGGCGGCGTGGCCGCTGCCGCCGCCGAATTCTGGGCCGGAAAATCTCGACTGGATCGCTGCCCTGCGCCTTCCCCATTCGGCTTGCTCGTCAAGAGATCGCCTAACTGATCCAGCAGATCCGACTCCAACCGCCCATTTGAAGTCAGTAGTTGATAGCCCGAGTGTGATGGTGTCGGATCCGCATACCACGCCGTCACCTTGGTACTCACTCGCACCACCGATTCACCCGACGCCGTCGAACTCACTTGCACAGCCGACTGGTAGTACGCCCGCTGGTACCGGCTCAACGCATGGTCGCCCGGCAAAGCGAAACCTTCCAGGGCGGGCAACCGTCCACTCAACTCCGGCTGCAATTCCTTCAGCGCTTTTTCTACTGCGGTTTTCGATTGCCGGAAAGTGCGCTCGTACGAACCCGTTTGCGCGCTCGCGACTTCAGCCGCATTCAGAAGCGCCACCATAGGAATTGCCGCCAGCAGGGCGCAAATGAACTTGCTGGAAACTACAAACGCCCGCCGCGTCATGGCGCCTGCTCCAGTTGATCCCGCTGAATCCAGCCATGCTGCCCGTCGTGCGTCTCTACCCCATACCAGTAAGTCGTCGATATCAGAATCAGTACTTCCGCGCCAGGTTCCAGTGACTTCAACGTGCTTGCCGTGTGAAATGGAGCGGACTTCAGTGGCGCTCCCGGTTGCTTCACCAGTCGTTCCACCTGCCGCCGCAAATTGGCCACGTGCTGTTCCAAAGTCTCCGAAGACTGGTCATACGAAGACCGTTTCCACGGATCGGGCGCGGAGGATGGTGTCGAAGTTTGAGACGAGGCTTGCGTCGAGAATTGTGTCCCCGGCTCCGCCATCGGCGGCGGAGTGCTCAGCGCCACCGTGCCATCATTGCTGCCACCGGAATTGTCGCTGTCAGTCTCGGTGCTGCTGCTGGTTTCCAGATTTTGCTTCGCGAACCGCTCCCGCTTCGCGCGTAAAGCCTCAGCCGTTTCTTTTTTCACCAACTCAATCGATGCCAGACGGTCCTGAATGTCCTTGTACTCGGCGTTTTCAACCGATCCATTCGACTCGTGCACCCGGCGCCGGAAATCTTCCACAAACAACGCATCAATGCGCAAAACCGTGTTATTGATACCTTGCGGCTGCACCACATAACGAACTGCCAGGGTTCCGACGTCGGAACTGTTCTTGAAATTCACAGGATCCAGCGCCTGTTTCCGCACCTTGTAGAACACCTTGCCCGGATCCGTCCACTTCGGAAATACCGCAGTGGTTGGAGCTGCCGCCGCTCCCGCAACATACTCATCTTTCGCGTATTCCTTGGTTCCCCGGATGATCGTGTTCTGTGAAACCTCGTCGACTACCTGGGCCACCTCAGGCTCCGGCAGCGGAATATTTACGATCAGGCCCTCGCCATAAGGCACCCCGTCCTTGCCCTTCCCCAGCGCTGGCAGAGCTAGCTCCGAAAGGAACAGGAGCAAAACGAAGGAAAAGATTGCCCACCGCGAAACAGGCAGATAAAACCTGTGCCGGGTAGTTGTACCATGACTTCTAAGCTCGGTCCCGCAAAGATTCCTATCCCAGATCACAACCAGCTCCGGTACCCCGTCGCCAGAGTTTCATACGCGCCTTGACCTTTGTCAACCCTCGCCCTGCGCATGCAAATACCATCCCCCGGTCACTTTTCGTTTTGCTCCAAAATTTTTCACAATAATTGAATTACCCTATTGCACTTTGCCTCCCAGTGGTAGTAGTATCCAGCCGCTGTGGAGTGGTAGGACCACTTAACCACGAAACTCATTCGCCGATGTTACAGCGTCAACCGTTTTTCGACAGATGTTTGATTCGCTGGGTGTGCGAATCTGATTTACAAAAATCCTTGTTGATTGTCTGAGGAGTGCAGCATGCGTATGTGGGCGCAGTCTCATCTCTGTCAGAAGCCGCGGCACGCAACTTCCGTCCTCGCCGCTGCTTTCGTATTTTTCTTCTTGCTCTTGAGCACCAGCCAGCCGGCGAATGCCTTACCCGCCTTCGCCAGGAAGTACGGCTTGCGCTGCTCAGCCTGTCATGAAAGCTGGCCGATGCTGAACTTCTTTGGCCAAAAATTCAAAGATAATGGTTACCAGTTGATGAATGATCGGGATGCACCGATCTGGCAGAATCCTGGATACTGGCCGGTCACCTTCCGCATCACTCCCATCTGGCACCGCGTCAGCACCAACCAGGTTGCCACCGATCAGAGCCCGACCGGCGCGCAAAAGGTTACAACCACCGGATTCGACCTGAGCGGACTCGACTTCCACACCGGCGGCACCCTCGAGAAGAACTTTTCCTTCTACGTTCTGCCCTCCTCCGATCCGACCGCCTCTTTTCACTTTGAAACCGTCATGGCGCGGCTCGACAACATCAAGGACAGTTCGTGGTTCAACGTGAAGCTAGGCAAGTACGAACTCGACAACCTGCTGTCGGAAAAGCGCATTCTCACGCTCACCGCGAACGGCGGAATCTATCAGCTCTATCACTTTATCCCGCAGAATGACCACAATATCTTCGGCCAGATGGGAGACAACCAACTCGGCCTCGAACTGATGGGTCACTCCTACAATGATCGGACGCGCTATTCGGTTTCCCTGCTGAGTTCGAACGACGGCCAGGTCGGCCTGCCCTATGGCGAGGAGTCCTACTCCACCTTCATTACCGGCAGTCAGGCATTCGATGCCGGCAGACTGGGCGTGGACCGGGTCGGTTTCTATGTGATGGCCGGCGAAGCCGCGACCTACTATCTGACCAGCGGTGGCATGCCGATTGGCGGCTCTGGCACTCAGAACAAGGGCTACAGTCGCGAAGGCTTCGTCGGGCAGTTCTACTTCGGCGATCACTTTGACGTCACCGTCATCACTCAGCACGGTGAGGATAACGCATGGTTCGGCCAAGGTTACGGAGACCCGATCGACTACCCGAACGCCGTCTGCAATACCCCCACCGGAACCCAATCCTGCAATAACACACCCGGCACCCAGTTGATTGCCGGCGCGCGCAACCCCACCTGGAACGGCATCCTCGTCGAGCCTCACTATGTCGTCAGCCCGCAGATGATTGTGCTCGGGCGCTATGAAACGATGCGAATGTCGCAACAGTCGACACCCGGGACTCCTTCCAACTTTGGCAACATCTCCACCTACACGCTCGGCTATCGCTACAACCCGTTTATGACCAGCCGGGCCGGCATGGCCTACCACGCCGAGTATAACTGGTGGCACCAGGACGGAACCGCGCCTATCGCCGGCACCAACCTGACCCAAAGCGAGCTGTTGTTTGGAATTGACTTCGACTTCTAACCAGTTAGGATGGCCCGCCGGCGAATTCGTTCGCCGGCGCTGACTTCGATTTCAAGGGTGCTGATTATGAACAGCGTGAAGACAATGAGGTTTACCAGCGTGATTTTGTTCACGGCGATCGTGGGACTTCTCGCCGTCAGTGCGTTCATTCCACGGGCCTCCGCTCAGGATGAGCCGGTCGTAGGACCCAAAGGACCGGTCGTGATCAAGCCGATGGTGAGCCACATCGGCAACGTCACCGGCCACGCCGAGAGCGAGCAAGCCAAGTCCGATTACCGCCGCTATTGCGCCGGCTGCCACGGCAATTATGGCGACGGCACCGGGGAGAACGCTGTCTGGATTGATCCCAAACCACGCGACTTTACTATTGCAACTTTCAAATGCCGTTCCACCCCGACCGGCACCTTGCCCACCGATGAAGATCTTTTCAATACCATCGCCCGTGGTCTCGACAATTCCAACATGCCGCCTTGGAATACCTTCTCCAAGCAGCAGCGCGCCGATCTGGTTGCTTATATCAAGATTTTTTCCCCCCGCTGGGAAAAGGAAAAGGCCGGCACGCCGATCTCGATTCCGCCAGAGCCCCCCGTTACGCTCCAAAGCATTTCCCACGGCCAGGCACTCTTCGCCAAATTGGAGTGCTGGAAATGTCATGGCACACATGGTGAGGGCAATGGCCCCTCCGCCTCGACTCTCACCGACAGCCAAGACAATCCTATCCGCCCCTACAACTTCGCGGCCGGTGGCGACGATTCTCGCTTCAAGTGCGGCAAGACCAACCAGGATATCTACAAGATCTTCATGACCGGTCTGGATGGCACGCCTATGCCATCCTTCGCCGACGTAATTCAACCGAACGATGCCTGGGATCTCGTTCATTTCCTGCGTACGCTGCAGGTCCACCGGCACAGCAAGGAGAACGACGTTCTCTTGGCCGCGCACGGAGTGATTCCTCCGTACGTCGACAAGAGCGCACCCCAGTCAGCCGCCCCGGCCAATAACAACAAAGCTGCCGGCGGCGGTCAATAATTGATTGCAGTCAACCCCCAGGAGGGAGTACTCGAATGCGCACCAGGAAAATTCTCTTAGTTCTTGTGACCTTGCTCGTCTCCGCGTCGATGATGTTTGGCGGGACTGTGACCGGCAAAGTGACCTACACCGGCACGCCGGTCAAAATGAAACCGATTGACATGTCCAAGGAACCGAGCTGCGCCAAGCAGCATGCCACCCCCGTCCTGAACGAGACGGTCGTCGCCGGCGCCAACAACTCCCTCGATAACGTGGTGGTCTACATTTCTTCCGGAGCCCCCGACGATGGCCAGGTTCCGTCGCAGACCGTCACCTATGACCAGAAGGGCTGCCAGTACATTCCTCACGTCCTGCCCATGCACGTCAATCAGGAATTCGAAATTCGCAACGACGACCAGACTTCACACAACATTCATCCGCTCCCCAAGGTGAACATCGAGTGGAACAAGTCCCAGCCCCCCGGCACTCCGCCGATCAAAGAGAAATACGACAAGCCCGAATTTATCCCGGTCAAGTGCAACATCCATCCCTGGATGCACGGCTGGTTCGTAGTCCTCAAGACCAACCACTACGACATCAGCAAGAATGGGGGCAGCTTTACTTTGCCCAACCTGCCTGCCGGCAAGTACACGCTGACAGCCTGGCAAGAAGACTACGGCACCCAGACGGCCGACGTCACCATCACCGGCACCGAGACCAAAGAAGTCAATTTCACCTTTAAGGCAAAAGCGTACTGACAGGGAATGCGGCGGCGGCATCCCGCTTCTGCCGCCGCGTTCGCAATTGTAAGTAGTGAGACGAGAGATGCGATGCCGTAAGAGCGGCAACCATGAGTCGGGAATTCAAGCACAAAGTGAGGGGGCACGGCGTTTTAATACGCCGCCGTTTGGTATTTACGGGGAACGATTTTGGACGCCAATTCCGGACGGGAAACAGGGAGGGCATATGGAAACTGCAATCGGAGTATTTAGTTCGCGTGATAACGCGGACGCTGCGGTTAAGGGGTTACGCGAGCAAGGCGTGCCGGAAGAGTCCATCGTTTTCCTAACTCGATCCGAGAGCGAAGCCAACAACCTGGCAAAAGAATTCGGCGCCTATGTGGGCGGCTTCGTTGGGGGCGCTGCCGGTATGACAACCGGAGTTGTCGCCGCATCGCTGCTTCTTCCAGGGATCGGTCCGATATTCGCGCTCGGTTTCGGAGCCGCTGCTTTACTCGGGCTTGCCGGGGCAGGCGCGGGTGCGGGCGTGAGTTCAGCAGTAGTATCGGATGCTGACGCGCCGAAACCGACAACCGGTGGAAAGTCTTCTGAGGATGTTTCTTTCTTCCGCGAAGTTCTTAAGGAAGGGCGCTCGCTCATTGTGGTTCGGACAGAGTCCAAACAACTGGCGGCCTCGGCGTGTGCCGTTCTCGACCGATTGGGCATTGGGATGGCCGGATCGGCTCCTGTGAAGATGCAAACCGCGACCCGGCAGGTGGGAAAAGTAACCGTCGTGGACGTCACGGGCCGGATCACGTTGGGAGAGGGAAATATCATTCTCCGCGAGATAGTTCGCGATTTAGCCGAAAAAGGTAAGAAAGCGGTTGTGCTGAATCTGGGCGAAGTTCAGTACATGGATAGTTCCGGAGTCGGAGAACTCGTTAAAGCCCATACGACGATTCGGAATCAGGGTGGGCGATTGAAGCTCGCCAATCTGAACAAGCGAGTCCACGATCTGCTGGAAATGACCCGGCTCTCTTCGGTGTTCGATATTCAAAAAGATGAGACTAGCGCGGTCAAATCCTTTGGCAACGGAGACGCCGCCGCTTAGCAAATCGGGCTTCTGAATTCGGGCTGGAACGTTTAAGGCGAGGGCATCATGGCAAAATTTTTTGCGGTCACCATCATCGTTATCGCGATCCTTTCCGCGATTCCCATCTTGCGCCATACCTGGGTTGCGCCGGAAGACATCTCGACTCATGGCGCTCTCATTGACGAGCAGATGTCAGAGACGATGGCCGAGGCTGGAATCTCGTTTTTGGCTGCACAATTCATCCTGGCGATTTTCATCTGGAAATATTCCAACCCGGGCCCCAATGCCAAAGTCAAGCAATTCCCCGGCGGTGCCAAGGGTCTGGTGATTGCTGCGATTCTCGTCGTCGGCGTCGAAGTCATGGCACTCGGCATCTTTGGCGTCAAAGCATGGGCCAATGTCTATCTCCAGGCCCCGTCAGCCGATGCCATGCCTGTCCAGGTTCAGGCCGGACAATTCGCTTTCTATTTCCGCTATCCCGGCCCCGACGGAAAATTCGGCACTCCTCATCCCGAACTCATCAATGAAGGGACTCAGAACATCTTCGGCCTCGATCCTGAACATGACGTCGATGCCCGAGACGACGTTGTCGCCGCCGAAATGGCTATCCCGGTGAACAAGGAAATCCACCTCCTCATGCACACCAAGGATGTAGGACATTCTTTCTACGTGCGGGAGTTGCGCGTACAACAGGACTTCGTTCCCGGTTTGGATGTTACGCTTCACTTCACCGCCACCAAGGTCGGCAAGTATGAAATCGTCTGTACCCAGCTTTGCGGTCTTGGGCATTACAACATGAAGGCCTATCTCGAAGTGATGTCTCAAGCGGACTTCGATAACTGGCTCAAGCAGCAAGCTGGACAGTAACTCGTTCACGATGCGCTCGCGCAGAGTGGACTAGGCAATACATATCTCTTGAGGTGAGCAAATGCACGACATGTCAGTGCAGGAACACCATCACGCTCCGCCGACCAGTTTCATTCGGAAACACGTCTTCAGCCTGGACCATAAGGTAATCGGCAAGCAGTATTATGGCTTGGCCTTGATTGCCGCGTTTTTCGGGATGTTCCTCTCCTGGCTGATGCGGATTCACCTCGCCTGGAACAATGCCCCCATCCCCGGCTTGCAGTTGCTTTCGAAAGCCGGAGCCCCCGGTGGCGTAATGACGCCTGAGTACTACCTACAATTGATGACCATGCATGGCACCATCATGGTCTTCTTTGTGCTCACCACCGCTCCCTTTGCCGCCTTCGGTAACTATTTCCTTCCGATCCAGGTCGGCGCGGAAGATATGCCCTTCCCCCGTTTCAACATGATGTCGTTCTGGGTAACGTTCACCGCGTTCGTGGTTCTGGTGTCTTCCTTCTTCCTGAGCGACGGCCCCACCCTGGGTGGCTGGACGCAATACGCTCCGCTCAATGCCGTCGGCGCGGTCGCCGGACCCGGCCAGGGTTTGGGCGTGGTCCTGTGGATGACTTCGATCGCTCTCTTTTGTGTCGGCCAGTTGCTGGGCTCGTTGAATTTCATCACCACCACCCTCGATCTGCGCGTCAAGGGCATGAGCCTCATGCGTCTCCCGCTCAGTGCCTGGGCATGGTTCATCACCTCCTGCATGGGCCTGACAGCATTTGCCGTCCTCATGCCGGCCTGCATCCTTGCCATCCTCGATCACGTCGCCGGAACCAGTTTCTTTGTTCCCTCGAACCTCGTCATCAACGATCAACTGCAACCGCACTCCGGCGGATCGACGCTACTCTGGCAACACCTGTTCTGGTTCTTCGGACACCCTGAGGTTTACATCGCCATCGTGCCCGGCTTGGGTATTGTTTCCCACGTGTTGCTGGCGAACATGCGCAAGCAGATGCTCAGCCAACGCACCCTCATCTATTCCATGGGCGCCCTGGCCGTCCTCAGTTACATGGTCTACGGACACCACATGTTCGTCAGCGGGATGAATCCGTATTCTTCGCTGGCATTCTCCTTCCCCACACTCGTGATCACCATTCCGTCCACGATCGTCGTCCTGATCTGGACCTTCAGTCTGTATGGCTCCAAGCTGCGGATTAACTCGGCATCTTTGTTCGCCTTGGGGTTCATCTCGATGTTCGTCAGCGGAGGCGTTAGCGGATTTTTCCTGGCGCAACCCTCGATCGACATCATGCTCCACGCCACCTATTTCGTGGTCGGCCATTTCCACCTGGTCATGGGCGTCGCCGCCATGTTCGGCATCTTTGCCGGAACTTACTTCTGGTTCCCCAAAATGTTCGGACGTTTCATGAATGAGACTTTGGGAAGAGTTCATTTCTGGCTAAGCTTCGTGGGCGCCTATTGCATCTTCATGCCATTCCATTATCTGGGCATGGCCGGAAATGTTCGCCGCTACGCCTCCTTCGTCGATGACTACCTGCAACCGCTGATCCCCGTGCATCGTTTCATCACCGTCGCTGCTTTGTGTACCGGAGCAGCCCAGCTTGTTTTTCTCTATAACCTGATTCACAGCCGTTTCTGGGGAAAGCCGGCGCCAGACAATCCCTGGGAGGCGACGTCGCTCGAATGGAGCACGCCAACCACCCCGCCGCCCTTCGACAATTTTGGCGGCAAGCACCCCGTCGTCTACCACGATCCTTTTCAATATGGAGTCCAGAGTTCGGTGGGTGACTATGTCATGCAGACTTCGCCTGAGCAAGTGGCGACTGAGCACGACGAAAAATAACTCGCGGGCTTTAGCCCCGGAGGATGCGCCTCTAGTCTGGAAAGGAAGTTTACTTGGTTATGGCAACTACCGTACACGAACCGCCGCAAATCGATCACGCTCGCCCGCAATCCACAAACGGCGACTCCGGCAACGGCGGTTGGCGGCGCCTCGTCCCTCCGGACGGCAACCCGCGCGTGACCCTCGACTACTCACCGCCTCCCTCTTCGACTGCCATCTGGGTCGTCATATTCGCCATTACGATGATGTTTGCCGCGTTCACCAGCGCTCTCATCGTTCGCAAAAGCTCTTCGCTCGACTGGCAGTCGTTCACCCTCCCCTCCATCCTCTACCTCAACACGCTCTTACTCATCGCAAGCAGCATCACTCTCGAAGTTGCGCGTCGTCGCGTCACGACTTTCATGGGCGGTCTAAGAAGTCAGGTCGAAGACCCCGCGCGCTGGCTCTACATCACCTTATTTCTTGGCCTGCTCTTTGTGGCTGGTCAGTACATAGCGTGGTCGCAGCTGAGGGCTGAAGGACTCTATCTCGCCACCAATCCCAGCAGTTCCTTTTTCTACCTTCTCACCGTCACCCATGCGCTCCACGTACTGGGCGGCTTGGGAGGATTGATCTATGTGATCGTCAAATTGGACAAATCGGTGCTGCGCCAGAATCAATTAATCGCGACCGCCCGTTATTGGCATTTCATGGGCGCTCTATGGGTCTACCTGCTCTTATTGCTTTGGATGAAGGTGTAATCGTACCGACTTACGAGTTATAGAAGAAACCTAGGAGGCTCCGTGAGCCAAGCGGATTTAACCATGCAAGGGCATTCGACAAGCCAGACCTCAGGTCCGGCATTTTCGATTCCTACAAAGAAACTGGCGATGTGGCTGTTTATCATCGCGGATACCATGACCTTCGCCGGGTGCCTCGTGGCCTATGGATTCCTGCGTAACGGCACTGCCGACTGGCCTAGGCCCTTCCACAGCATCACCAATGTCGCGCTCATGACTTTTATTCTTCTGACCAGCAGCTTGACCATGCTCATCGGACTCCGCTCCGCCCGCGCCGGCGACAAATCCGCCGCCTTCCGCTGGACCATGATCACCGCCGCTCTCGGCATCGTCTTCGCCCTGCTCCACATTCGTGAATGGATGGGCTTGATCGATGAAGGCATGACCCTGTTAAAGAATCCTTGGGGCACGCCTTTGTTCGGCGCATCCTTCTTCAGCATCACCGGCTTGCACTTGACGCACGTCACTGGCGGCGTGATCGCCCTGCTGGTCGTCGGCGTACGCTACAAAGGCGGCCGCTACAACGCAGATGATATCGAAGTCCTCGGCCTGTACTGGCACTTCGTTGATCTAGTTTGGATGTTCGTAGTGCCCATGGTCTATCTTTTGAATCTCAGTCACTAGGCTAAGAATGATCAGGAATTAAGGGAGCAGAATCTTATGGCAGCAATCGAAGAGCACAAAAGCGGCGGAATCGGCAAAGATCTGATCGTCTATATTTGCCTGCTCGCTCTAGCCGCCTTGCAATTCGTTATCGCGTATCAGAAGATTGACGCCGATCAGATGTTTACCCGCATGCTGATCGTCTCTTGCGTCGAAGCTGGATTGGCCGTCCTCTTCTTCATGCATCTGTGGTCCGAAAAACGGACCTTTCTGGTGTTTGTCATCGTCTTTACGGTCTCTATCCTCCTCGGCATGCAATACGGCTGGACGGATAGCTTCCGCATGGTGACCGGCGCCCCATTTTCAAAGTATTGATAAAGTGTTGATAATGGCAAAGCGAAAGTCGCAGTCGAGAGGTGTGAAATGCCAGCCCGAAAGCTGAGCGTCGCTAGACCCTTCCTCTTATTTGCTGTTGCGCTCATCGGATTGGCCATGCTCGCCATCCCCCTGCCCGCTTTTTCTCAAAGTTGCGCGCTCTGCTATACCCAGGCCGCCTCCTCCGGCGCGCGGATGATTCAAGCTCTGCGCAGTGGCATCTTGATCCTGATCGTCCCGCCGACGCTCATGTCGGTGGGCATGATCTTCATCGTCTATCGCAAACGCAATCAATTCCGGAACGACGTTGACTTGTCTGATTTCGAACCTGGCCCCGAGCCCGAACAACATTGACTGCCGCTGCGGTTCAACCGCTGCAGTTGGCGCAGAAAGCCAAGGCCGCTCAGCCAGACGACCCCGCCGTAAACGACACACTGGCTTGGATCTACTACCG
Organism: uncultured Acidobacteriaceae bacterium; assembly: GCA_963696275.1. Classification (GTDB taxonomy): domain Bacteria; phylum Acidobacteriota; class Terriglobia; order Terriglobales; family Acidobacteriaceae; genus Acidiflorens. Next base: position 545,321 of record CAVOJQ010000008.1, read on the forward strand.
CCAGGGCCAATACCGCTCTGCTCTTCCGTTACTCGAAGATCTGGCTTCTCGAAATCCGCAGGTGGCAGAATTTCAGTTCCATCTCGGAATGGTCTACCTCGCAGCCGGCCAGCCAACCCAGGCCAGTGACAAACTGCAATCCTCCCTGAATCTGGGCTTGCCTGCCGACGAAGCCCAGGCTGCCAAAGAAGCCTTGCAAAAAATCTAGTCCCCGCATCCGCGCGGGCTTTTCTTTCGTCCAGTTCACAGCGTACAGACGGGCTCGCCTGTCCGCACGCACCACAACAAGCTCCCCGCTTTTATGCCCTCTTTATGAATTGTTTACTCGTTCTTTACGTGTTTTCGGATGTGATATGAGTTCACGATTTCACTCTAACGATTTCTCGGGAACAACCTGGTGTCAGAGTGCAAGACTTATGACCGGCAAGACCAGGACCGGCCTTTGGACCGGAAAGGAATCGAACTGAAGCTTATGAAAACTCGATCGCAGAGCGCCCTTAGTTCTCTAACTCTTTCTCTCCTGATGATTTTGGCCTGCGCCCTCTCTCACGCTCCCTGCTCCTACGCACAGGCACTCCGCGACAGCCCCGCGAGGGTAGCCCTTTTGCGCGAGCCGTCGCCCGTCCCCGATGTTCCCGCGAAAACCGCAGCCGTCCCCGATCCCGTCTCTGCTGATATCGAAAAAGAGCTGCAGGCAATGAAGGCCCGCATCGAGCAGCTTGAGGCGGAGCTCAAGAAACGTTCTTCGACCACGAATGCTTCTTTAACCCCGGTAGTGCCAGCACCAGTCGCGCCAGCAACGATGTCAGTCGCCGTCCCGGTACAGGCCGCTGCGCTAACCTCAACCGATGCCACGCCCGCCAAACCCGAGAAAATCGCTCCTTTTTCCGATTGGGATTGGACTTGGCTCAACGGCAACCCGCGTAATAAGGATACGGCCTTCGATTCAAAATTCTTCACCCCTGAAATTCGTGCCGATGTCACTTACGCCTACTCTTTCAACAAGCCAATCGACAACTCCATGGGCGGATCGAGCGAACTCTTCCGCTCCAACGAAATCCAGTTGGAGCAACTCGGCCTCGGCGGCGACTTCCACTATGACAACGTCCGCGCTCGCTTCATGACTCAATTTGGCATGTATTCCACCGCCACCGTGCGCAATGACCCCAGTTACGCCAAGGGGCAATGGAATATCGCCGACGCCGACCGCTACTTGGCGGAAGGCTATGGCGGTTATCATCTCAATGTGTTGGACGGCATCAACATTGACGCCGGAATCTTCATGTCTTACATCGGCCTGTTCAGTTATTACAACTTTGATAACTGGGCCTATCAGCCTTCCTATGTTTCTTCGAATACCCCCTGGTTTTTTGAAGGCGTCCGAATTCAGATTTTCCCCAACCCGCACTTGAAAATCGAGCCCTGGATCATCAACGGATGGCAATCCTACGCCTCCTCCAATTCCAGAAAAGGTATCGGCGGACAGATCAAATGGACTCCGAAACCCTGGATGAACGTCATCTCCAACAATTACGGTATCGGCCACGACGACCTCTACATACAGAATCGCGGCCGCATCCACACCGACGACAGCATCGAGATCAAATACTATGACAAGCCCGGAAAGTTCCTCGACAAGATGGCCTTCTCTTTCACCGGCGATATGGGCTGCGAATACGGCCCCAGCACGGCAACCCTGGCCGGCGTGAGCTGCCACGGTGACAAGAGGGACGCGCTGGCGCAGCCGAGTGCCAATTTTCCGCACGGTGGAATCGATCCTAAGCAGAGCTTCATCGGCTTTATGCTTTACAATCGCACCTGGTTCAAGAAAGACACGCACGGACTGACCATCGGCGGGGGCGTCATCAACAACCCAGGACGCTATCTCGTCCTGCTCCCGCCCATCAATGGTGAGACCGCTTCCTCCGCGGCCATCAATGCACCCTACTTCACCGGGAATCCCGGCGACCCGTTCAAAGCCTGGGATACCTCCATAACCTACGATTACATGCCCCGCCAATGGCTCACCTTCCGGTGGGAGTACGACTATCGCCATGCCAATGTGCCCTATTGGTCGGGTAAGGGCGGTGTCACTCCCCCCGGCTCCGGCGGAGTGCCTTACACCAACAACGGATACCCCCAATTTTTTGCCTGCACCGACGGAAATTCATCCATGTCTCTGACTCTAAGCGGCGCCCAAACCGCCTGCGGAGGCCAAGGCAGCAGCGTTTGGTTCCCCGATCTTCGCAAGGACGAAAACCTGATTGATGTCGACATCATGGTCAAGTTCTGAGCTAGTCAAGGAAGTTCGAGTGGAAATAAGACAGGTTGTTGGGAAGTGCCGGACTTTAGAGGTTGCGGAAAGATTCCGCTTCGCACCGGTTTGGGAAGGGCATGGCTTCAGCCGTGTCGTAACTCCCGCGGAATCAACCGCGGCTTCCGCCGCTGGGGGAATGCTGCGCTAGGAAAACACTCTTTCCGCAACCCCCTTTAGCCATGCCGCTGCTCGCTGAATATGCGGCACTTTTAGCGCCGGAGGTGAACTCGGTCATCCCAATAAAAAAGGGCACCGCCCACGCGGTGCCCCACCTACCAGCAACTTGACTTATTTATTCTCGTTGAGTGATCCCGCGCCGAACTCCTTTCGCTGGATCACCGGACGCGCCGCTCGCGCCGCCGCCACCGCCGGCATCGCCGCTGCCGCTCCATAACGTTCAAGCAGCACCGGAACCATAGCGCCCTCCGCCTCTTTCACAAACGTCAGTTTGCTATCGCCAAGCAAATCGATGCGGATAAAGTCTCCCAGCCTCACCTGTCCTGTAGCCACCAGGTTCGCTAGCGGAAACACCAGATGCCGTTCGATCGCCCGCTTCAAGTGCCGCGCTCCGTACTTCGGGTCGGTGCCTTCCGCCAGCAGAAAGCTCTTCACTTGCTGCGTGCAGTTGAACACAAACTGATGCGCGCCCGCCGCCATCAGCACCCGTTGCTGCACCATTCCCAGTTCAATTTCCAGAATCTGTTCCAGGTGTTCCGGACGCAGCGTCTTGAACACAACGACTTTGTCGATTCGGTTCATGAACTCCGGAGCAAACTTGCGCCGCGCCGCATCCACCGCCGAGCGCGTAATCTTGTCGTCCAGAGAGTTGTCTACCTGCACCGCTTTCGGAGCAAAACCCAGACCGCCATCCACCAGCCCATTCATCTCCGCTGCGCCCAGGTTCGAGGTCATAATGATGATGCAGCTCGAAAGATCCACCCGCCGGTTATCGCCGAGCGTCAGCGTTGCCTTATCTAGAATCCCCAGCAGCAGCTGCCAAAGCGAATCCGAAGCCTTCTCAATCTCGTCAAACAGCAGAATCGACAATTTCAGCTTTTCCGTATGCCACTGGTTGAGCGCTTCCTGGGTCAGCAGAGGATGCGTCTCGCGATGTCCCAGGTATCCCGGAGGCGAGCCGATCAGCTTCGCAATCTCGTGCGAATGCTGAAATTCCGCACAATCAATCTTGATACAAGCCTTCGCGTCCCCGAACAACGCCTCCGCCACCGCTTCCACCACCCGCGTCTTGCCCGACCCCGTCGGACCCAGAAACAGCAGGTTGCCCACCGGACGGCCTGGCGCATTCAGCCCCGCTAGGAACATCTGGTAAATCTCCGCGACCTTTTCAATCGCCTGATCCTGCCCGACAATCTTCCGGCGCAAGGCGCCCTCAAAGTCGCGAGCATCATTGCTGCGGCGGTTCGGGTCGAGCACGGTTGAAAGATTCGTTCTCATCGGTTCGGGCCCCTGTTTCCTTTCCGGGATCTGCATGTCTTTGGCTGCGAAAATGCTCAATTTTGTCACACGCCTCTTGTTCCGGTCTTCACGGGAGAGATTGTTTCGCCCCCCGCCCGCTACCTCCTTGTGCAAGCCGTTAGCCATCCCTTAAATACACCCTGGCAAACCACTTTTCATCGGTTTAGATGCCGCTAACCTGCCCTCTGCGAGGCCTCCTCGATTTCCCTCAGCTTCCTCAAGCGCAACACTTTGCAGACTACAGAGAACTTTATCCCAGACCCCCACCCAACCTTCCGATCATGTCTGGTAAGCCGTCCTCCCGGTAGCCCGTAGGTAACTGGCTGCCAAGGTACCCCCCAGTGCACAATAGAAATAGATTTCCCCTCCGGAGAATATGCTTGCCCCAATCCTTGAACACTAGATTTTCCCCAGCCCCACTCGCGGCAACCGGAATCCGAAGAGTCCCGCTTTCAGCAGCGCGACTTTCGGAGGTGAGCCTTGCCGCCGTGCTCATCCGCCTCGCTCTCGCCGGCTTCGGGCTATTCTCTCCCACCGCCGCCGCCGTTCAGAATCCCCACGCCGCGCAATTGGTCCAGGTCAAATCCAGCCCCAAGGCCGACGTCGCTAAAAAGTCAGCGCCGCCCGTGCCGGCCTCCATCTTCGTTCCTCCTGGCTCCGACCTTTACGTCGCCCAGCGCGGAGACAGCATACCCTCCGTCGCCCGCAAAAATCTGAGGCGCACCAAATACCTGACGTCGACCGACTTGGCCGATGCCATCCACGCCGCCAACCAAAATCTTCAGGGAATCTTTCTGAAACCCGGAGAACAGATCCTTATCCCCGGAATTCTCGAAGCGCCTATTGTAGAGAAATCGGTTCCAGTTGCAAGAGATTTCGAAGTTCGCGCCATTTACCTCACCGGAGTCATGGCCGGCAGCGAACACGGCGAGCGCATCATCCGCCACTGGCGAGAAGTCGGAGGCAACGCCGTAGTTTTCGATATTAAAGACAGCGATGGTATCGTCAACATCGCCTTCGACCACCCCCTGGCCACCGGACAACGCCACTATATTTCCGATTTGCCCAAGCTCCTCCGCTTCCTGCACTCCGAAAACATGCACGCGATCGCGCGCATTGCCATCTTTCGCGATGAACATCTCGTTACCACTCACCCCGAACTGGCCGTGAAGTCCCGCGGCACCGGCCAACCCTGGCGCGAAAACGGCAAGCTTGTCTGGACCGACCCCTCGAACCTGAAAGTTCAGGATTACGACATAGCTCTGGCCAAGTTCGTCGCCCAATCCGGAGTCGATGAAGTGCAATTCGACTACGTCCGCTTCCCAGCCGAAGGCGACCAGAAAGATGCCGCCTTTAACTACCAGGCCGCCAGCGAGCCTAACTGTAGCGACGGGACCTGCCCCGTCTCCCCCACCGCCAAGTCTCCAACCGATCACGCGAAACCAATGCAGCGCTCCGACGTCATTGCCAATTTCCTCGATCGCGCCTATGCCCAACTCCATCCCACCGGCGTCCTGCTCTCGCTGGATGTCTTCGGAGTCATGGCCTGGCAGCGTCCCGTCGATCTCGCCCACACCGGCCAGGACATCGTAGCTATGTCGAAGCACTGCGATGTGCTCTCGCCCATGATCTATCCCTCGCACTTCTTCGGCATGGACGGAATCGAGCACCCCGGCGACGCGCCCGAACATTTCATCGGCGAGTCCATGGACCGATTCAAACTCATCACCAAAGACAGCAATGTAGTTATCCGTCCCTGGCTTCAGGCCTTCGCCTGGCGCACCAAGACCTACTCGCCGCAATACATCGAGACTCAGATAGAAGTAGCCAAGCAGAAAGGCGGCGTTGGATTCCTCTTCTGGAACGCAAACAATGACTACTCCAAACCCTACACCGCGATGCCCGAAATGCAAGCTGCCAAAAATAAAGATCGCTACTTCCGCGGAGACGAAATAGGCGCCAAACCCGAACCCGCCGCCCCAAACCCTGCAGCCGCGAAAGCTACTCCCGTGGCTCCTCCGGCCACCAGCGTAGAGACTGGGCTTGCCCCGTCTCCCGGCGAGAAGCCCAACGCGCAGAAAATCTACCGCCACTAGAGTGCGTCAGCCGGATGTCGCGTCTCGTCCGAATGCCTGTCGATGCACTTTGGCAAGCGCACGACCTGGCAGGCTGCGGAAAGACTCTGCGCGCTTTTAGCGGCCGAGTGATCCTCTCCAGCCGTTGTCACCCTGAGCGAAGCCGAGCCCGAGCAAAACCAGCGGCTCGGTGGGGTTCGAAGGCCCCCTACCCAGCCTTAAGGCTCCTGCACCCCAAACGAGCCCCTGATCATCCCTGCGCCCCCAATAACTCCTCGTCCCACGTCTCCACCCCCGCTGGAACGTCACCCCGAAGCAATCCAGCAAACACCTGCAGCGTCTTGCGGGCCTCGCCAATCGGATAATAAAACGCCTCCCAGTTATCGCTGTCCTCGCCATCATGATTCGGAATCACATACTGAAACCGCCATGCCATCTGCATCTCGCGATATGCACTCGAAGCCCGAGTTTCTATGTTGTCCAAGTCCGCCGCCGACAAATCTCCATTTTGCCGCCGTGTCCGCCGCAAAAGCTTGCGCCGCATGATCTCCGTCAGAAGCTCCGGTAATGACACCCCACGCTCTGGAGCCCGCAGGTAAACAATCTCCTCCTCCGCAAGCGGCGACAGAAATATACTCAATCGCTCGACATGCCCCAGCCGCGAATGCGTCTGCAGCGCCCGCGCCACCGACGCATTCCCTTCAAAGAAAACATCGCCCTCTCGCAGCAATCCTTCCAGCTCTTCGACATCAAGCGCCTGCAGGTCGGTGCGCGCGTCCAGCACCGCGTACTGGCTGTCCTCCCGCAACGCCTCAACCTGCTCTCGCGTGCGGAAGTGAAAGTCAGCCCCATCCCGCTCGCCCGGCCGTGGAGCGCGGCTGTTAAACAGCACCACTTTGTGAAGCTGGCCATGCAGTTCGGGATAAAACTTACCCAGCGCCCTGAACAGCGGACTCTTCCCTACGCAAGAAGGCCCGCTAAGAATTACCAATCGCCTGCTCCCCTCAGCGCTCATCGTCCCCCCTTTCACGTAAATTCTAGAAGAATCTTCGCGGTTTGACTTGCATTGCAATTTGAACCAGAAGCCCGATGCAATTAGGATGTGTTGGACAATTGACTACTGGCCACCAACCACTGACCACTGACCGATGACGGGCGCCACCCAGATTCTCGAATCCCTCGACATCACCACCTGGCAAGCTCCATTTCCGCCCGAAATCGTCGCCCGGGCCGCCGATGCTCTCGAATCCGGAAACCTGCTCTACGCGCCCCAACTCCCATTCCCATTATCTGAGTCCGAGCGCCGCTTTCTCTCCCCGGATTGCCTCGACGGCAAATCAAAAAATCTAAGCTTCCGGCCTGCATCGGGCACGCTGAAAGGTACCCGTTACCGGGGATCCGAGCGCGATGAATTGCTGGCTATGTTGCGGCGCTACTACCAGCAGGCCTCCGGCCTTGTTCATGCGCTCTGCCCCGGCTACGGCCCGAATCTCCAACCCGGATTCACCAGCTTCCGCCCCGCCGAAATCGCCGGCCGCAGCACCTCCCCGAGACACGACGACACCCGCCTTCACGTCGATGCTTTCCCCTCCAGACCCATGCAGGGTCTGCGCATCCTCCGCGTCTTCACCAACGTCAATCCCGCTATGCCACGCCTTTGGCGCGTAGGAGAGAGATTCGAGCAGGCTGCCGCCCATTTCCTGCCAAAGATCAACCCGCCAGCCCCCTTCACCGCATCGCTCCTTCACTGGCTGCGCATCACCAAAGGCCGCCGCACCCCCTATGACCACTACATGCTTGGCATCCATGACCGCATGAAAGCCGATCAGACCTATCAGTCGCAGGTTCCGCAAACCAACCTCGAGATTCCCCCCGGCGCAACCTGGGCTTGCTTCACCGACGTCGTCTCTCATGCCGCCACGTCCGGCCAATTTGCCTTCGAGCAGACTTTCTACCTCCCCGTAAGCGCCATGAACGATCCGCAACGCTCGCCTTTGTGTCTGTTAGAACGATTAGTCGGCCACACCCTCGCCTAAGGGAGAATCCGCTCGCCGAACGCCACTCGCCGAACACAAGTAATAGTTACCAAGCGGCAAGAGAAAGCTTCACACAACGCCCATGCCCCCTCGCTTTGGCGCTAAGGATCTTGCAGGCGAGCCCCGTAACCACTTCCCGCCATGCGGTTACTCTTACCAAAAGGCCACTGACCCCACGAAATGGGCCATGTACTACCGTGTGTCCTCGACTTACTCTCAGCTTACGACGATCAATCTTCTGGAGACCGCATGAAATACCTCCTCTCGATTCTCTTGCTGAGCGCCGCCGTCCAGGCACAGAACTTCACCGTGGACAGATTCGCTCTTCCCGAAGCGCCCAGCCAGCCTCGCTTCTGGACCTTGGAGAACCGGGTCGACTTCGGCATTTTGGCGGGACTCATTGCCGCCGATGGTGTCACTACCCAGCGCGGCCTGAGCGAAGGCTATCGCGAAGTCAATCCCGTCATGCGCCCTTTCGTCACCCGCGGCGCACCCGGCGAGGCGGCCGGATCGGCCTTAGGTTTTGGCGCCGCAATCGGAGTCGCATACGTCCTGCACCACACCCACCACTACAAGGCCGAGCACATTGCCACACGTATGATGGTCATGGGTGAGTCGGGCTTCGTCGCTAACAACATCGTCCAGCTTCACTGAGTCTCGCCTCACTGAATCTCGCTTCATTGGAACACCGCTCCGTTCCCCCACCACCGAGCGCCGCATCGCGGGTCGGGACTTGAGATCAAAAACTCAATTTCAATGACTCCATCCCCATCCCCAGCTATAATTTCAGCCTGGAAGAAATTTCTTCGCCGATGCGAAGTAACCCCCAGCCGCGTCTGCGAATCTGTATTCCGAAGGAGTTTCGATGGCGATTCAGAAGACCGACAAAATCTGGCACAACGGCAAATTCGTCGCTTGGGACGACGCGACCCTCCATGTCATGTCGCACGTTGTCAATTACGGCTCTTCGGTATTTGAAGGTATTCGCTGCTACGCGCTGCCGAGCGGTCCCGCCATTTTTCGCGCCAGCGAACACATGCAGCGCCTCGTCGACTCTGCCCGCATCTATCGCATCGATGTTGCTTTCACGCGCGACGAAATCGTCAGCGCCATGGTCGAACTCGTTGCCCACAACGGCGTCTGGCCTTGCTACATTCGCCCGATCGTTCTCCGCGGCTACGGCGAGGCTGGGGTCAACCCCTTTAACTCGCCCACCGAAATCTATATCTGCAATTATCCCTGGGGAAAATATCTGGGTGCCGATTCCAGCGAGGGAGTCGACGTTTGCATCTCCTCCTGGACGCGAATCGCGCCCAACACCCTGCCCGCCATGGCCAAAGCGGGCGCAAATTACATGAATTCCCAGCTCATCAAGATGGAAGCAATCGTCAACGGCTACGCCGAAGGCATCGCGCTCGACGTCAATGGCTACGTCAGCGAGGGTTCGGGCGAAAATCTTTTTGTTGTCCGCAACGGCATCCTGCAAACTGCTCCGCTCGGAAATTCCGTTCTGCCCGGCATTACCCGCGACTCAGTTTTGCAGATCGCCCGCGACCAGGGCATCAAGATCGTTGAACAGCAGATTCCCCGCGAATCGCTGTACGTCGCCGATGAGGTCTTTTTCACCGGAACCGCCGCCGAAATCACGCCCATCCGCTCGGTCGACAAGATCACCGTAGGTACCGGCAAACTCGGCCCCATGACCAGAACTCTGCAAGCCGAATTCTACGGAATCGTCCGCGGCGAGAAACCCGACCGCTATGGCTGGCTAACTCCGGTCAAAGTAAGAGCAAAGCAACCTGTAGCCGTCTAAAGCTGGCGGTAGTCGCAGTTTTGACCCCGGATGCCTCATCCTTGCGCGTTCTCGGCGCAGGGGGGAGATTCCACGGTCGTTTCGCGCTATGGGTTAGCTCTTTCTCTTGCCCCGATCCCACCCTAATAGGTCCCTCACCTCCGTCATCTCGTACGTCGCTTCACTTGGCGAGATGATGAGGACTGTATCTGGAGTCAGCCCTGCATGAATGTCGATGACTTGCTCCGCATTGCGATGGAGCGGCGCGCTTCCGATTTGCATTTGAAGGTGGGAAACTACCCTCATCTACGGATCGACGGCGATCTTGTCCCCCTCACCGATCAGTCGCGCGTCACCGCCGAAGACATGCTCAACATGGCGTTCAGCATGATGTCCGCTCGTCAGAAGCAGAAATTCAAAGAAACCACCGAAATCGACATGGCCTATGGTGTCGCCGGCCTCGGCCGCTTTCGTGTCAACGTCTTTCAGCAGCGCGGCAACGTCGGCCTCGTGCTCCGCGTCATCCCCACCAAGATCCGCGCCCTCGACGAACTATTCTTGCCGAAAGTCGTCGAACAGATCTGCGACATGCCGCGCGGCCTCGTGCTGGTAACGGGCGTAACTGGCTCCGGCAAGTCCACTACTCTCGCCGCCATGGTTGATCGCATCAACTCCACTCGCGCCGAGCACATCATCACCATCGAAGATCCCATAGAATTCCTGCACCGCGACAAGAAAGGCTACGTCAACCAGCGCGAAGTCGAGGTCGATACCCCCACCTTCGGCGCCGCTCTCCGCGCCTCCCTCCGTCAGGACCCCGACGTGATTCTGGTCGGCGAAATGCGCGATCTCGAAACCATCGGTACCGCCCTCCATGCCGCCGAAACCGGCCACATGGTCTTCTCCACCTTGCACACCCTTGACGCCGTCGAAAGCATCAACCGCATCATCGCCATCTTTCCCCCGCCCGAGCAGAAACAGATTCGCCTTCAGTTGGCCGCCGTTTTACGGGCTATCGTCAGCCAGCGCCTCGTGCGCCGCTCCGACGCCGAGGGCCGCGTGCCCGCTGTCGAGGTCATGATCATGACCGCATACATTCGCGAATGCATCCTCGTCCCGGAAAAAACCCGCGCCATCCGCGACGCCATTTCCTCCGGCACATCGCAGTACGGCATGCAGACATTCGACCAGTCTCTCTGGGATTTATTCCAGGCTGGCTTGATCAACTACGAGACCGCTCTCGAGAGCGCCTCCAATGCCGACGAGTTCAAATTGCGTATGCAAGGCATCGCTTCCACTGCCGACATTTCCCGCCAATCCATGCAGTCGGCAGGCTTTGGTCGCTAGCCATTGTGCGTGACGTGGCTGGGAACCTAGAAATCGGGTTGTAGAGATCGACGCGTAGAGATCGGCGAGCAGAGATCGAAGACCGGTCGCTGCAGATCCGGGATTGAGTTGTCCTGCTGCACCGTCGTTTGCTGCTGCAATTTGTTCCCTCCTTGGAAGGCGAGAACCCCGCGTCTCGCGTTGGCGACGTGGGCTTGGGACCCTCGGTACCGGAGCCACAAGATACTGCCATGTGCGTCCGGTACAGCAAATTTGTAGGGTAATCGTGCGGCACAGGGAGGCCGCGGAGCTTTCCAGACCTCTAGTTCGGTTTGCGATACTTGCTGTCCGCCAGGTAACGCAGCATGATCGCATCCGTCGCGCTTTGCATCTGCTGCTCCATTTCCGGCACTTGCAAAGGGGCGTCCTGGCGCAGCGTCTCCCGGAATTTTTCCCCCATCTCCGAGTCACTCGTCACCACCTGCATGTAGAACCACAGAAAGTGCCGCATCTGATCGAGACTCGACTTCAGCACCTGAATCGTTTCCATCTCCGGCGGATCGGCCAGCGCTTCCATCAGTTCGGGATCGGTCGGAGCCTGCATTGCCGCGCAATTAAGCTCGCGCTGAATCATGCGCAGGTCGTCGGTAACCCGCAAAATGCGGAGATGAATCTCTTCCATGCTGTCCCGGTTCTCGCGATCCATAAGGTCCTTTCGCATTCCGCTCTGACGAACGCTTCCTCTTAACTGTCTTGACGAATATCCCTTCCAAGATCGCATCTCGACGCACAAGGCGAAAGGTTCCCCGTGTTCATGAGCTTCGGTAATTGAAGTTACCTTAGGTCAAAACGCGCGCCAGACGGCCTGTTTCAGACGATCATTCCGGCGCTCTCGCGCCCCGGTCGCAATACCGCAGAGGGAACTTTCGTGCCCCACCCTTTCGGGTTTGGCGAACGGGGATTCACGCCACACAACTTTAATCCAGACCACCCGCCGCTTGTGATACAAACGGTTTCTCAACCATGACCACGACGCAATCCGGTCTCGTGCGAGCTATCGGCCGTTGGAGCCTGGCCGCTCTGGCCATCAATTCGATCATCGGCAGCGGCATCTTCGGCCTCCCCGCCACCGTAGCCGCCCTTCTCGGCAAGCGCAGCGTCGCCGCCGTCCTCCTCGCCGGAGCCGCCATGGGCGTGATTATGGCCTGCTACGCCGAGGTAGCCTCGCAATTCTCCGATGCCGGGGGCCCCTATCTCTACGCCCGCACCGCCTTCGGCCGCCTCACCGGAATTCTCGTCGGCTGGATGCTCTACCTCGCCCAGACAGCAGCTCCGGCTGCGAATGCAAACCTGTTCGTCATCTACCTTGCCGAATTCTGGCCCGCCGCAAAACAACCCTGGCCTCGCTTCCTCATCCTGACCATCCTCGTTGGAGTTCTCGCGCTGATTAACGCTCTCGGCGCCCGCCAGGGAACCGCCGTCAGCAACCTCTTCACCGTTGCGAAGATCCTGCCCCTTCTCATGATCGTGCTCGCCGGAGCTGCCCTCACCCTCTTCCATCCCGCTCCGTGGGGTGCACCCGGACCCTTCCCCGCCAACGCCTGGATGAAAGCCATGGTTCTTCTCATCTTCGCCTACGGAGGCTTCGAATCCGCACTTGCACCTATGAGCGAGGCGAGGAATCCGGCGCGCGACGCCAGTTTCGCCCTCTTCGTAGCGCTCCTCACCTGCACCGCCATCTATGCGCTGGTTCAATGGGTCGTCGTTGGAGTCCTCGGCCCGGCCGCCACAACCGACCGCCCCCTCGCCGAAGTCGCCCGCGTCACCATGGGTAATCGCGGAGCCTCACTGGTCGCGATCGGCGCTCTCGTTTCCGTTTACGGTTACTTGAGCGCGAAAATGCTGGGTATGCCCCGCGTTACCTTCGCCCTCGCCAAAGGTGGAGATCTGCCCCGGATTTTTGCCGCGGTCAGCCCGCAATTTCACACTCCATGGTTTTCGATCTTCTTCTATGCTGCCGCCGTCTGGGGCCTGGCTATTGCCGGCAGCTTCACCTGGAATGTGACCCTCTCCGTTGTCGCCCGCCTCTTTTACTATGGAGTGGTGTGCGCCGCTCTGATTCCCTTGCGCCGAATGCGCCCCCGCGCCATCGGCATCCGTTTGCCGGCAGGTCCGGTCCTCGCGTTGCTCGGCGTTGCCATCGCCGTCGCGCTGGGATTTTCAGCCCAGATCTCGAAGCAACTCGACTGGAGCAAGTCTTTGATTCTCGCGGCCACTGTCGCGGCAGCTATCCTGAATTGGCTGTGGGCCCGGCAAACACGTACCACCGACCACCCGCCAAAGGAAGACTTATAATTCAGCGCGTTTTGCTTTTAGGAAAGGCAAGACTTTACGGTTTGCTCAGGAAGTCTGATTTCTTGACGAAAGGAAGGGCACGACTTTACTCGTGCCGTTAAGATCGAACCATGCAACCCGCTTTAGCGCCTGAGGCCGCCTTCCGGCTCGCGAACGAGTATTTCCGTAACCTGCCAGGCGAGCTCCGTCACTCGCGCATTACCCGAGGACTTTTCTTGAGGTTTCGTCCCGCTTGCCTGCTCCTGTTCGCCTGCGTCGCCTGCTTCGCCCAACGCGAAGCCGTACTCAAGCAGATCGATCTCCCCCACCCCTATTACTTCCGGGAAATGTATCTCCCGCAACTGACCACCGGTCCCAGCGCCGCCGCTTGGTCGCCCGATTCCCGCAGCCTCATCTATTCGATGGCCGGCTCCTTGTGGCGACAGCAACTCGGCAGCCCGAGCGCCGAGCAACTCACCGCCGGACCCGGCTACGACTATCAGCCCGATTGGTCGGGCGCCAGCGACGGGCGCTGGGTCGTTTTCGCCCGCTACCATCACGACGCCATCGAACTCTGGTCGCTCGACCTGCAGACCCGCCGCACTCAACAAATGACGACCGCAGGCGCCGTAAACGTCGAACCGCGCTTCTCCTCCGATGGCCACCATCTCGCATTCGTCTCCACGTCCTGTAAAGGACACTTTCATATCTTCGTAGCTCAATTCGCAGATGGATTACTGCACGACGTCCGCCAGCTTACTCCCGAGAACGTCAGCTCCCTGCCCCGTTATTACTACAGCCAGGTAGATCACGAGATCAGCCCGGTGTGGGCCCGCGACGGGACGGAAATTCTTTTCATCTCCAACCGGGGCCACATTCACGGCACCGGAGGATTCTGGACAATCAAAGTCGAGCCCGGCGCAGAAGCCCACGAAATTCACTATGAAGAGACCAACTGGCGAGCCCGCCCCGATTTTTCTCCCGACGGCCATCGCATCGTTTATGCTTCCTATCTCGGCCAGTCTTGGCACCAACTCTGGCTGATCCCCGCAGCTGGCGGCGATCCCTTCCCGATTTCCTACGGCGCTTTTGACAACGTAAATCCCCGCTGGTCGCCCGACGGATCGAAAATTGCCTTCATCTCCAATCGCAGCGGCAACACCTCGCTCTGGGTGCAGACCATCCCCGGCGGCCAACAGACAGAGATTGTTCCACGCGATCGAAGGTACTTGCATCCCATGGGCCGCATCTCCCTTCGCGTGGTCGACCCAAACGGTAATCCCGTAGCCGCTCGAGTTTTCTTAAACGGACCCGACGGCCTGGCCTACGCTCCCGACGACGTCTGGATGTATGCCGACGACAGCTTCGATCGCTCCCAGCGCCCTCTCGAGGCACATTACTTCGATACGTCGGGCATCTCCGAGATCACCGTGCCCTCTGGCAACGTCGAAGTCGATGTCCTGCGAGGATTCGAAAATCGCTTCGAGCAGCGCAACATAGAGGTCAAGGCAGGTAGCACGACCGAGCTCACCGTCCCAATGCAGCCGCTTTCCGTGGAAGCAGATTCACCCTCGCATTGGGTCAGCGGCGATGTTCATGTACACATGAACTATGCCGGTACCTATCGCAACACTCCGTCGCACCTGATAGAACAGGCCGCCGCCGAAAATTTGGCGATTGTCGAAAATCTGATCGTCAACAAAGAGCAGCGCATCCCTGACATGCCTTATTTCTCCACCCAACCGGATCCCGCTTCCGCCCCGGACCATCTCCTACTCCACGGCCAGGAGTTCCATACCAGCTACTGGGGACACCTGGGATTACTCAATCTGACCACGAACTTCATTCTTCCCGGCTATGCCGCCTATCCCAACACCGCCGCCGCCAGCCTCTATCCGGCGAACGCCAATGTAGCCGATATGGCACATGCACAGGCAGCGCTCGTCGGATATGTGCACCCCTTCGACACCTTTCCCGACCCGGCAAAAAATGATCCCCTCACCAACGAACTGCCCGCCGACGTCGCGCTCGGCAAAGTGGATTACATCGAAGTCGTAGGATTCTCCGACCATAAGTCCACCGCTGAAGTTTGGTACAAATTGCTCAATTGCGGATTTCGCCTGCCCACCGCCTCCGGTACGGATTTCATGGGAAACTACGCGTCCCTGCGTGGCCCCGTCGGATTGAACCGCGTCTATGCCGAAGTCCCGGCCGGATCGTTGAAAATTGCGCCGTTCCTCGCCGCCATCAAGGCCGGCCGCACCTTCGCCACCAACGGCCCGTTACTCAGGTTTTCGCTGGGGGCGCAGTCCCCCGGCAGTGAAGTGCAACTCGACAAACCACAGGATGTCCACTTCTCTGCCGTCATGCACTCCATCGTCCCTATCGATCATCTCCAAATCGTCTGTAACGCCAAAGTCACCCGCGAACTCGCCCTGAATAACGACCGAACCTCCGCCCAGGTCGAAGGCTCCATCCCGCTCGCCACCAGCGGATGGTGTGTCCTCCGCGCTTTCAGTGACAAAGCCGAATATCCCATCCTCGATCTCTATCCCTACGCCACCACCAGCCCCGTGTATGTAACCGTCGCGGGTGCCCCGCTTCGCAGTCCCGCCGACGCATCTTACTTTGTGGCCTGGGTCGACCGTTTGATCGCCGCCGCCAATAGCAATTCGTCCTGGAACACCACAGCCGAGAAACAATCCGTCCTCTCCACGCTGCAAGCAGCCCGAGACATATACGCAAAAATGCAGTAGCGAAAACGAATTAGGAAGACACAGCAGGCCAGAAGAACCGTGGAAGAGATCACCTCAAAATCGCAGATAACTTTCGAGAGCGGAGGCAATCCCATCCGCCTCGACGCCTATCTGCCGAATGTATTGAACAACTCGTCCAACCGCCCCGTCCCCGCCGTCCTGGCCCTTTACGGCTCCGGAGGGGGCATTTCCGGCATGGAG
Organism: uncultured Acidobacteriaceae bacterium; assembly: GCA_963696275.1. Lineage (GTDB taxonomy): Bacteria > Acidobacteriota > Terriglobia > Terriglobales > Acidobacteriaceae > Acidiflorens. The sequence goes on from CAVOJQ010000008.1 coordinate 561,634, forward strand.
CATTACGCCGCCGCCCTCGCCGCCCAGGGCTTCGCCGTCTATCTGCTCCACTATTTCGACCGCACCGGAACCGAATACGCCGATAAGCCAACCATCCTGCGCAACTTCCCCCTCTGGATGAAAACTCTCTGGGACGCAACCAGCTTTGTGGAAAAGCAGCCGCAAGTCGATCCCGGCCGCATTGCGCTGCTCGGCTTTTCCCTCGGTGCCTACCTCTCGCTCGCCAACTCCGCCATCGACCCGCGCATTCAAGCCGTGGTCGAATTCTTCGGAGGCATGCCCAAAGAGATGAATCTCTTCATGCGCCGCCTCTGTCCCGTCCTGATTCTGCACGGCGAAGCCGATTCCACCGTCCCCGTCGCGGAGGCCTACCACCTGCAAAAATTGCTCGAGAAAAAAGGGATTCCCTACGAAATCAAAATCTATCCCGGAGTGGGACACGCCTTCAATGATCAAGCCATCTGGCGCGACGCCGGCTTGAGAAGCGTGGAATTTCTGAAAAAATATCTCAAGCCGTAACCGCGCGGAACCCCGATCCCTATTTCAAACCTTCCACTAGGTAAAGATCGGAGAGCAAACGTCGGTAGCCATACGCGTACGCCTTACCGCTCGGAGTGGGCAGAATCGGCCCAACATACTCCACACCCGCAGGGTCTGGAGGCATCAGTTGCTTCCATGGCGTACGGCGCCCGCTCGCTACCTCCAAAAGATCAACCTTCGCCGGAAGTTCACCGCTGCGATAGATGTACAACGAGCCACCATCCGCGCTCCAGCCGACCGGTGATTCCCCCGCCTCCAGACCCGGAATCGGCTTCGCTTCGCCCGGACCAACCGGAAAGAAATATCCCTTCCCATCCGGACCAACCGCCGCCACCTGTCGCCCATCCGGGGAAAGCGCGAACGAGAGTCCGTCCGTTCCTTCCGGGCTGATAGCCTCGATCTTGTTCGTGGCAATGTCCTGTACGTAGAGGCGCGCCCCATGATTCGACTCGGTGCCACTGATCAGAATCCGCTTTCCATCCGGAAACCACCGCGCCTGGCTATGAATGATTCCGTGTCCCTCCAGTTGCTTGGGCTCTCCCGGACCCGTAGGCAGAAGGAAAAGGTCGGTTTGATTGTCCCCGCGGCTTGAGAGCGCCCATTTCCCATCTGGCGACAACGCCAGCGATTGCCCGTCTCCCAATCGCACCGCCGGTGAACCATCCGTCTTGCGCAAATAAACCGCATAACTCGGTCCACCCGCCTCGCCTTCCTCGCGGAACAACAGCGTCTTGCCGTCGTCAGCTAGCGTCACCGGATACGACCAGTCCAGCCACGTAAAATCCCGTTCCGTCGTATCCTCGGCCGCATGGACAATCAATCCGCGTCTCCAGTTATCACGCGCCAGAAGCACTCGCCCGTCCGCCAACACATCTTGCAAGGTCAGGTCGGCCGGAACTCGCGCCACCAACCGCTTCTTTCCCGACAGACTCACTGCATAGAGAGCACGATCAATTCCGAGTTCGGTGGCCGTAAACCAAACTTCGTCCCCGGAGGGCGACCACGCCAGGCCAATCGCGCCCCCTTCGTAGGGCTCCGTCAGCTTCCGCTTCTTCCCCTCCAGGTCGACGACTGACACCCCGGCAATCGAATCACCCTGAATCGGATGCTCCAAAAAAGCAATCATGTCGCCGTGCCGCGAAAGACGCGGATGGCTGATCCAGCCTCCGGTTTCGAACAACATCTTCCCCTCCGGATACTCCAGCCGATTGCGTCCCCCCACATCCCTTACCACCGCCAACTGTGCCCCGTCCGGAGCCCAGTCCGCCCACTGCACATTCTCCAGCACCTCCCGCGGAGCCCCTCCCACCAACGGCATCCGCGCCAGCGTTCCCGTATAAACCTGCGACCGCGTCTGCTTGCTCGCCAGCAGCAGCGCCATGTCTCCAGTAGAAGAAATGCCCAGAATCTCCGCCCCCGTCACTCCCACCGGACGCGCTTCCGGCGTTCCCACCCGCGTCGTGAAAACTTCTACCGGCCTGCCCTCCCACGCGGCACTGTAAACCACCGTCTGCCCATCGGGAGCAAACCTCGCCATCCGGATCGTGCCCCGGCGATACGTCAGAAGATGATACGAAGGGGCAACCGTTGCTCCTCGATACTGATACAGCAGGAACCCCATCCCCACCGCCGCCAGCAAAGCCACGCCAGCCAACGCCATCGCCCAGCGGTAGCGGCTTGCCGGAACCGTCGCCCCAATCGTGGGCACAGCAGTTTTCGTAACCGGAGGTGCGGACGCCGTCGGCACCGGCTCCGGCACAGCCTCCGGCTCAATCGGCTGCGCCGTCGAAATGCGCGACGAGTCCAGTTCCCTCTTCAGACGCTTCAAATCTCCGCGGATTTCCGCCGCCGTCTGATACCGCAGCTCAACATCTTTCTCCAGCGCTTTGCTGATGATCCGCTCCGGCTCCTGCGGCAGGTCAGGATTCAATCGAATCGCCGACGTCGGAGCCCGATTGAGAATCGCTTCCGTAATGACTCCCTGCGTCTCACCGCGAAATGGCAGCTTGCCCGTCGCCATTTCGTAGAGCACAACTCCGAAAGAAAACAGGTCCGTCCGCGCATCCAGTTCTTTCCCCCGCACCTGCTCCGGCGACATGTACGCCACCGTTCCCATCGCCGTCCCTGGACTGGTCAAGCCCAGCGTTCCAGCATCGCCCCTCGTTTGCGAGTCGCCGCTCACCGACTTCGCCGCGTCGTCCGTGATCTTCGCCAATCCGAAGTCCAGAATCTTGGCGTGCCCTCGCTTGCTGATAAAAATATTTGCCGGCTTGATATCGCGATGAATAATCCCTTTGGTGTGCGCCGCATCCAGCGCATCCGTGACCTCAACCGCCACCGCGAGCCAGCGCTCCATCTCCAGCGGACGCCCCTCGACCAGGTGCTTCAACGTCGTTCCCTCCAGATACTCCATGGCGATGAACGACTGCCCTTCATGCTTCCCGATTTCGTAGATCGTGCAGATACTCGGATGGTTCAGCGCCGACGCAGCCCGAGCCTCCCGCCGGAACCGCTCCAGCGCATGCGCGTCCGGCACCACTTCCTGTGGAAGAAATTTGAGCGCAACAAAGCGCCCGAGTTCGAGATCCTCGGCCTTGTACACCACCCCCATACCGCCGCCGCCCAACTTCTCAAGGACCCGGTAGTGCGAAATAGTTTGCCCAATCATCAGAGGGAGCTATGGTAGGCGGGATGCCAAATCAAGTCAACGAACTTTGCGGATTGTGTGTGATGCATGTAGATTTGTACACACCCTCTTCTTCACAGTTAGAAATCGCTAGTTGGCGCAAAGCTAAGGATGTGGACGAGGTTGTTCCGTTTGCCATCCAGAAGGTCATCGCTGCACCAAAACCTGCCATGGAAAGTGAGGGCTGCAACGTCGCGGAGGAGACGTCCAATCGCATCGAGTGCAAGCGCGCTCGCAGGTTCTCCGGAGCTGCGCCGAGCTCTGGTGGTGAGAGCGTGACTGCCATTCTGGAAGCAACCGGAGATCAGACCCACGTCCATATCTCGACCGGCAAGGGGTTCTATGGGCGCTCAGGGAAAACCAACTGGTCGACCCCAATTTACCAGGGAATGATGAATGGCCTGCAGGCCCAGCTAAAACCAAAAGAGGCTACATCGCAGGTTGCTGCGTCATCCGAGGTCGCGTCTGGAACTCTTCAGGACAAGACTCCGATTGCCTTCTCGAACTGGGGATAAAATCCCGCACCGGGCGCTCACCTCGAGTTAGTGGGGATCGAGCGAAAGAATGTTAAAAGGAGTACACAAGTAACATACCGCTTCGAGGCTTCCGGATTCCCCGCAGGAAAAACTTATACCTTGTGGACAATGCAATCGGGGGATCACAAAACATACCCGATTCAGGGGCCTTACTCGGTCGACGCAACGGGAAAGTTCGTCTGTCGGGAGCAAACGCAACCTGCCCATTCACATTGCTTGGTGGCTCTCGAAAAGGTGAGAAATTCCGTCGATAACTACCACAAAGCCGAGCCTCTAGATTACCTGATGGTATCGCTCGATGGTACTGTGCGAGCCTATGCCCGCGCCTACCCTTTCCCGATCCAGGCCAAAGACGGGAAATGCACTTTGACCGTGGAGCTCGAAAACACCAAGTTCACTTCGTTTGTCATTCGGGGAGCCGGGTTCGAACCAGACGAGAAGGTGATGACTTCGTCCAGTTTCGGAAATGACGCCACCGCAGGCACTGAACTGGCTTCTTCGCAGGGAGAATTTGCCGCACCAGTTCACGCCGACCTGCCGGGGAAGAATTCTGGCTCAGCCACGTTCGCTGCGACCGGACATTCGTGCCATCCCACCGTCACTTACGAATGGGGAAAAGCAGCGAAAGAGGTCCAGTGATCCGCCCTGGGCTATAAGTGTCTGGCCTTGGAATTCCGAGGCCCCGCCGTCAGATTCGCGAAAGCCGAAACGGAGCGCTGAGCAATCGCGCCGGCAACATCACTACGGCCCAGACCAAAGCGAGCGCTCCGTGCACCGCGATTCCCACCACGCGAAAAGGCAGCAACACCAGCCAGACAATCGGATAGAGGAACAGCGCCACGAGGGCCAGCGGCCAGCACATCACGAAAAGAAAGCACCAGAGCAGGAAGGCGATCATAAACACTCCTCCTCAATAGGATACGCAAGCAAAAGAAAAAAGTTCGAGAAGCAGGTCAAGTCTGAAACATCGTAGTGACGCGGCTTGCCGAGTCTGGCGAACTGAAACGAGTTCCGCCCGCCGCAGAATCTCTCTACATCTTCACTTCGCCAATCTGGATAACCGGCTTCGCATTCGTATAATTCGGAATGTCGTTCGTGATCGCCTGTGCATGCGGTGCAAAGCTGGTCTTAAAATCCTCCACCGAATGAAACAGCAGATGACCCGTGGCAACATAAGGAGCGGCTGATCCCGGCTCTCCGCCCGCGATCCCCTGCTCGACATAAACTCCCTGCAGCGCCGGACCGAGTAGTTGCCGCACCAGCGCCATGTGGCGATTGCAGTAATAAGTCATGTCGAAGGTCGTACCTTCGCGATTCGGATACATCACACTAACCTTAACCATCCACTCTCCTCATATCCAATCAACCTGGATATCAACCGATCCGCCGAAACTTGAAGACTGCCTCTACATAGTCTTCACTTCTGAACCTACGATCAACTTCGCTTCCGTCGCCTTCTGCACGTCCTCAACCGTCAGCCCCGGAGCAATCTCCTCCAGCACCAACCCCTCTGGAGTCACTCGCATGTAAGCCATCTCCGTAACGATCGTATCCACCACCTTCACGCCCGTCAGTGGCAAAGTGCATTTCTTCAGAATCTTCGGCTGACCATCTTTGGTGGCGTGCTCCATGGCAATAATCACGCGCCGCGCACCCGCCACCAGATCCATCGCGCCGCCCATGCCTTTAACCATCTTTCCTGGAACCATCCAATTTGCCAGATTGCCAAGCTCATCGACCTCCATCGCCCCTAGCACGCTGAGATCGACATGCCCGCCGCGAATCATGGCAAAAGAATCGGCGCTGGAAAAATATGCCGTCCCCGCCATCTCACTCACCGTTTCCTTGCCCGCATTAATCAGGTCCGCGTCCTCCGTACCCTCCACCGGATAAGGCCCGATCCCAAGCATCCCATTCTCCGATTGAAGAATAACGTCCATCCCCGCCGGAACGTAATTGGCAATCAACGTAGGCAGTCCAATCCCCAGGTTGACATAGAATCCATCGCGCAATTCGCGAGCAATCCGCTTCACGATCCGTTCCCGTTTATCGAGATCTTTCGAGGGCTTGGTTAAAGTTGACATATTTTTCTAGACCACTCTCCCCGCACTGTCATCCTCAGCGAGCCCGCCTCCGCGCGATGCGAACCGGCTGCGCAGTCCAAGAACCACGACTCCTATACGTAAAATGCTCCCGCTAGGCTGCCGCTGCCTTCCGCACCGTTCTCTTCTCAATCCTCTTCTCAAACAGCTCGCCGACAAAAATTCTTTTCACATACACACTGGGCGTGTGCACCATATCCGGATCAAGTTCCCCGGGTTCCACCAGATGTTCCACTTCCGCAATCGTGATCTTCGCCGCAGTCGCCATCATCGGATTGAAATTACGCGCCGTCTTCCGATAAACCAGGTTCCCCCACTTGTCGCCCTTCCACGCCTTAACAAACGCGAAGTCCGCCTTCAGACCCCGCTCCATGATGTAAGGACGCCCATCAAACTCGCGCGCCTCTTTCCCCTCGGCCACAACCGTTCCTACACCCGTAGGCGTAAAGAACGCCGGAATGCCGGCTCCACCCGCGCGAATCCGTTCCGCGAAAGTTCCTTGCGGAACCAGATCCAGTTCAACCGTCCCGTTCAGCACCATCTGCTCCAGCAATTTATTCTCGCCCACGTAAGTTCCGATATGCTTCCGCAGTTGCCCGTTCCCGAGCAGCAGCCCAATGCCGAAACCGTCAACCCCCGCATTGTTACTGATCGTGGTTAGGTTCTTGACACCCTTGCGCGCCAGAGCTCGAATCAGGTTCTCGGGATTCCCACATAACCCGAATCCCCCCACCATGATGCTGGCCCCGTCAAATACATCCGCAATCGCTTCATCCGCGTTAGCCACAACTTTGTGCATAGCAGAAGAATTCTATAGGAAATCCAGCCTCCGGGTCATCGGGCGAACTCAAAGCGCCCCATCACCCGATGCCCCGATCACTCATGCCCGATCACTCAAGGACTCGATCGCTCGATCTCTTTCTCAACTGATGTGCCCGCTCAAACTCTGCCCCGAGCTCCCTCGAATCCAGATTCTCGCGGATATGCGCCAACCGTTGCTCCAACTTCAGCAGCGCGCCGCCAAGATTTTTCTTGTTAGTGATCGCGATGTCCCGCCACATCGAATACGGGCTGCCAGAAATCCTCGTCATCTCTCGCAACGCCCGTCCGCCAATCTCAAGCACCGGAGCATCGGCGCCAAACTCGTCGACCAGCGTCGCCGCCAGCGCCGTTGAGATCATCTGCGGCAGATGGCTGATCCACGCGCAGACTCGATCGTGGTCCGCCGGATCAAGCACCGCCACCCGCGCCCCCATTTTTTCCGCGCAATGAATAAATTCCCCGCACATCCCCGCATGCACGTTCTGCCGCGGCAGCGGCGTAAAAAACCAGGCCGCACCCTCAAAAAGATCGGCTTCCGCAAACTCCACGCCCGAGTTTTCCTTCCCCGCCATGGGGTGCCCCGCCAGAAATCTCTGCCCCGCATTGCGTCCCAACGATTTCGCCGCGTGCTCAACGATTTCCGCCTTGGTGCTGCCCACATCGGTGACCAGTGTCTTCGGCGGCAGAGCCGGAGCAAGTCGCGCCAGCAAATCAAGAATCGGAATCACCGGTGTAGCCAGTACCACCAGATCGCTGCCCCGCACTGCCTCCAGCGGATTCGGCGACCCCGCCTCAATCGCCCCGCAATCCCTGGCCCGCTTCAGCACCGGAGCCCGATCGCACCCGACAATTCGCCCCGCCAGCCTCCGCTTCTTCAAAGCGAGCCCCACCGAACCTCCGATCAACCCGGTTCCGATAATGGTGACTTGTTTGAAAGCCATGCTCAGTCTGCGGAGTGCGTGTATAGGAAAACCTCTGGCTTTTTGCCCGCGCGTTCCACCCTGGACTCCAGCACGCCATGGCCCAGCGTCCGGTACGTAATGCGCGCACCTTTGTCCGATCGCTCGAACACCGCTTCTCCAGGAACAAAGTGGATCAGCAGATAGCTCCAGACCTGCGCCTTGTCTTCCCGCGCCACCAGGCCGGGATCAAAATACCTCAGACGCAATACCGGCCCCTTTGCGGTCTGTTCGATCACCAGCAATTCGTACATCTGCACTTTGCCGTTCAGGATGAAGCGGTACATTCCCATCATGCTGTCGCCCGCAGCCTCGCTCCAGTGCTCATCGGCAATGCCGCCGTCAAACTCGCCCCGGCTGTGGCCCGAGATAAACGCGAAATCCGCCAACCCAACATTCTGCACCGGCTTCGCCATCTTCTCCTGTGCAAAGCAGGCGGGCAGTAAAAACAACAGCAGCGATGCAGTAGGTATTCTCATAGGTCTAAGATTGGCACGTCACCGGCCTGGTTGAGGAATCAAGCCCGCGCGGCTTGTCGCAGCGTTCTACGCGATCTCGCGCCCCACCGCCGGCGCGATCATCCGCAACTGGTCCATCAACTGGGCAAACTGTTCCGGATAAAGCGACTGCGCACCGTCAGAAAGCGCCTTGTCCGGCTGATGATGAACTTCAATCAGCATCGCATCCGCGCCCGCCGCCGCCGAAGCCAGCGCCATCGGAGCTACCTTATCCCGCCGCCCCGTCCCATGCGAAGGATCCGCCGTCATCGGCAGATGCGAAAGTTTATGAACGATCGGGATCGCCGAAATATCCATCGTATTCCGCGTGTAAGTTTCAAACGTGCGGATCCCCCGCTCGCAGAGAATCAGCTCATAGTTGCCGCCCGCCAGCAGATATTCCGCCGAGCACAGCAATTCCTCGATCGTAGCCGCGATCCCCCGCTTCAACAGCACCGGCCGGCGAACCTTCCCCAGTTCGCGCAGCAAATTAAAGTTCTGCATGTTGCGCGCGCCCACCTGAAAGATGTCCACATACGGCAGCATCACCTCGATCTGCGAAATCTCCATGACCTCGCTGATCACCAGCAGCTTGAAATGATCCCCCGCCTCGCGCAGCAACTTCAGCCCCTCCAGTCCCAGCCCCTGAAACGAATAAGGAGAGGACCGCGGCTTGAACGCTCCCCCGCGAAGCACCCGCGCCCCCGCCTTTGCAACCAACTCCGACACCGTAAACAGCTGCTCCCGTGATTCCACCGAACAAGGTCCCGCCATCACCACAATCTTCTTGCCGCCAATCTCAATCCCATTGGCAAACTTGACCACGGTCCCTTCCGGACGAAAATTGCGCCCCGCCAGTTTGTAAGGAGAAGTAATGCGATGAACTTCCTGCACTCCCGGCAGCATCTCCACTTCGCGCGTGTCGAAATCCTGCGGAACCCCCACTCCGCCCAGTACCGTCTGCCGCGCCCCAGTCGAGCGGTGAACCTCAAACCCGAAATGAACCAGTTGATCGATTACCTTCTGGACCTGATCTTCACTGGCCGATTCTTGCATCGCGACGATCATGAATGAGCTCCCCCGTCGCGCGTCGCTGCCTCCGAGTCCGGAACAATCTCATGCTTTTGAATACTCCGCATCACATCCATAATTCGTTCGTAAATCTGTCCCAGATCGCGCTCGGATAGGGGCCCCGTATTGCCACGCTGCACCTTGGCAATCACCTCGCGCTCGCGCTCCGGTTCGTAGATGGGCAAACTGGTATTGCGTTTCAGCCGCCCAATTTCGACCGCCGCAGCCGCCCTCTCGTTCAGCAACGCCGCCAGTTGCCGGTCCAGTTCGTCGATTTTCTTGCGCCAGTCGGAAATGTCCATAGATGCTTTATGAACTCTTGGCTCTTGGCCTTTAGCGATGCCGCAACGGTATCGAAATCCAATGCCCGTTAGGGCCTGGGGTGTTTCGGCCAACAGCTAAGAACCAACAGCCACGAGCTGTCTCACGAATTCTGCCACAGTCGCGGCTTCTCGTCCCGGATTTTGTTCGATGGCGTGAACGATGGCGCTGCCGACCACTGCGCCTTCAGCGAATTTGCCGACCGCCGCGAATTGCGCCCGAGTCGAGATTCCAAAGCCCACCGCAACCGGAAGCTTGGAAAAGCGGCGAATGCGTTGCACCAGGCTCTTCGCGTCCCCCGTCATCTGATCCCTCGCGCCCGTCACTCCAGTTCGCGAGATCGCGTAGATAAATCCGCTCGAAACCTGCGCAATCAATTTCAGGCGCAGATCGGTCGAGGTCGGCGCGGCCAAAAAAATGGTGGCAAGATCTTGACTGCGCGCCTCGCGCAAATAGTCTCCTGCTTCCTCCACCGGCAGATCGGTGATCAGCGTGCCGTCAATGCCCGCCAGTCGCGCCACCTGGCAAAACCTCGCAAGACCCATGCGCAAAATAGGATTCAAGTACGAGAAGATCACCAGCCCCACCGATTGCGAATGTTCGCGGATTTCGGAGGCCAGCGTAAGCACGTCGCCGAGCGACGTTCCATGCGCAAGCGCCCGCTCGCTGGCGCGCTGAATCACCGGCCCATCGGCCACCGGATCGCTGAAAGGCACTCCCAACTCAATCACGCTGGCCCCCGCATCAATGGCCGCAAGGATGACGTCCCGCGTTGTGCCAAGGTCAGGGTCACCACAGGTTACATAGACGACAAGCGCTGGTTTATTTTCGAAATGAAAAGGCATTGAGTTCAGTAGTAAGTCGGGATCGAGAGCGCGTGCTTCACAAATATTTCATCGACGGGGCGCGGCTTAAAACCCCGCCATTGCAGCAAACCTAAACTGGTGTTCTAGCGGCCGAGGGTGCGCCCGCAAAACCTCTGCCCATTTGCAATGATGGCTTGTCAATCCAGCTTCAAATTCTCCCGCATAATCCCAACATCCTTATCCCCGCGCCCAGAAATATTAACGATCACAACGTCCGACTTCTTCATCTTCGGAGCCCGCTTAATAACCTCCGCCACCGCGTGCGCCGATTCCAAAGCCGGAATAACTCCCTCCGTCCGCGCCAGCAGCACGGTCGCTTCCAGCGCCTCGGCATCCGACGCCGCAACATACTCCGCGCGCCCCGTATCCTTCAACATCGCGTGCTCCGGCCCGATCGACGGATAGTCCAGCCCCGCCGACACCGAATGTGTAAGCGCAATCTGCCCCGCAGCATCCTGCAGCACATAAGAGTACGTGCCCTGCAAAATGCCGGGCGACCCTCCGCGAAAACGCGCCGCGTGCTCGCCCAGCGCCGAACCGCGCCCGCCAGCTTCAACGCCGATCAGCGAGACTTTCTTGTCCTTCAAGAAGTCGTAGAAAATTCCAATAGAATTCGACCCGCCACCCACGCACGCAAGAATCGCAGTAGGAAGTTTGCCTTCCGCTTTCTGAATCTGCGCCCGCGCCTCGCGTCCAATCACCCGATGAAAATCGCGCACCATGGTCGGATAAGGATGCGCCCCCAACACGCTGCCCAGCAGATAATGCGTGGTGCGCACATTCGTCACCCAGTCGCGCATCGCCTCGTTGATCGCATCTTTGAGCGTCCGCGATCCCGAATGAACTCCGCGCACTTCCGCTCCCAGCAAGCGCATGCGGAAGACATTCAACTCCTGCCGCCGCATGTCTTCCGTGCCCATGTACACCACGCACTCGAAGCCGAGCAGCGCGCAGACCGTAGCCGTGGCCACGCCATGCTGCCCGGCGCCCGTTTCCGCGATCACACGGCGCTTGCCCATGCGCTCGACGAGCAGGCCCTGGCCGAGGCAGTTGTTGATTTTGTGCGCGCCCGTGTGCAGCAGGTCCTCGCGCTTCAAATAAATCTTCGCACCGCCAAGTTTCGCCGTCAGTCGCCGCGCGAAAAACAGCGGCGTCGGCCGCCCCGCGTATGTTTTCAGCAGCAGATCGAGGCGCTCCTGAAACTTCCGATCGCGCTTGGCTTTTTCGTATTCGTGCTCCAATTCCTCGAGCGCAGCCATCAAAGTCTCCGGAACGTACCGTCCGCCATAGGCTCCAAAACGTCCGGCCGTACCCGCCTTTGAAGGATATTTCCCGCCAACTCTGCTGGCCCCAGCGCTCGCCATCTTCTAATTCGCCTCTTCCATCGCCCGCACCGCTTCCACAAAGGCGCGGACCTTTCGATGATCCTTCTTTCCCGCCTCGTGTTCCACCCCGCTCGATACATCCACGCCCCATGGATGCAGCAGATGAATCGCCTCCTGCACATTGCCCGGATGCAACCCTCCCGCAACGATCAGCTTGCTGATACTGTTGATGATCCCCGCCCACGGTTGCGCCCGCTCCCAATCAAAGGTTCGCCCCGTGCCACCCAGGTTTCCCCCCGTCGACGCATCGAGCATCACGCCCGAGAGCACGCCCGGACGAAAACCGTGCGTCTCCAGAAAAAGATCGCCGTTCTCTGCCACATGAATTTTGTGAACCCGCTTGCCCTTATAAGCCTCATCCGGCTCCACCAATCCCACCGCTACCGGATCCCACCCCACCGATTGCCCCGCGGGAGCGTCGAAAACTTGCGCGGAAAAAGTTCGGAAAATCGTCGGACGCTGCGCTCCATTGCCCAGCTTCTGAAAAAGCGATCGGCTGAATTCGGCGCTCTCATTGCCATGCAGTTGCACCGCCGTCAGTCCAACCTCTTTGGCCGTTGCGCTGACCTCATCCGCACCTTCATCGACAAACACGCCAACCTTTTGCATCCCCTTCGGAACCCGCGCCGCGATCGCGATCGCAGCCTCCCTGGTTATATGGCGCGAACTCTTGTTATAAAAAACGAACCCCAGCGCGTCCGCGCCCGCATCACTGGCGGCAAGCGCATCTTCCAGGTTCGTGATCCCGCAAATCTTGATCCAGGTCATAGATACCGCGGTCAGCTCTCAGTTCTCACAAAACCCCATCCTTGCCTCTTCCATCAACCGCGCCAGCCCCGCCCCTGGACGCTCCTTCTTCATCAGCGACTCCCCAATCAGAAATGCGTCATAACCCGCGGCCCGCAGACGTGCTATATCTGCGCCCGTTTGGATGCCGCTTTCGGCGACCCTGACACAGCCGCCCGGAATTTTCTCCGCCAGCCGCAACGCAGTATCAAGTTTCACCTCAAAAGTGCGCAGATCGCGGCTGTTCACTCCGATAAGATCGCACCCCGCATCAAGCGCGCGCCGCACCTCGTCTTCGTCATGCGTTTCGCACAATACGTCGAGCCCCTGCGCTCGCCCCGCACCAGCCAACCTGACCAGTTCTTTTTGCTCCAGCGCCGCAACAATCAGCAGAATGGCATCGGCGCAATTGGCGCGAGCCTCCACAATCTGAACTTCATCGACGATGAAATCCTTGCGCAAGCACGGTAAAGAACTGTTGCCAGAGGCCTGTCGCAAATCATTCAGCGAGCCCTGAAAAAACTGTTCGTCGGTCAACACCGAAAGCGCTGCTGCCCCCGCTCGCTCGAGATCGCTGGCCAGCTCCGACGGCTTGAAATCCCCGCGGATCAGCCCTTTCGACGGCGAAGCCTTCTTCAACTCCGCAATGATCGCTATCCCGGCGATCGCCAGCCCGTTCTCCGCCCGTCGCTGCAGAGCCCGGCGAAATCCCCGCGGGGTGTGGACCGCTGCTGCCCGTTCCATCGCCTCCATGTCAGCGCGTTTCCCGCCCAACGACAGACGCTGGCGGGTGGCGGCAAGAATAGCGTCAAGCGAGGCTGGCATCACAGAGGTTCAATTATACGGAATCGCCCCGATTTCAGCGGAATCGGCACGCCACCAAAGGCTCGCTCTCAGAATCCGCCGTTTGTGACGCCCATCATTGACCTTGCTTCCAGCAAGGTGCTATAAACGAGTGCTTTGTGCTAGGGCGCGTAATTGGATCGAGGCTTATCGCCCCCATGCACAGGTTTTTCCGACGCGGCCAAATCGGCACTTCTTATTTCTATTTTGCCTGGCGGTGGAAGCGTGTTGGAAGCGTGTTCGGAATTTCGGTAGCGCCCACGCCCCCGCGGGATCGAACCCCCGAACGGAAGGCGACCCTGCCGGAGCAATTACACGTTTTGACCCCTGAATAGGATTCTAGGAGGACTTTAATGCGCACTGAGAACGCCAATTTTGTGTCCGTCGCACGCTGCTTCACAAAACTTTCGGCGACGCTTGCCACTTTCCTGCTCCTCACTGCCGGTTGCGCGCTGGCGCAACCCGCCGAATCAGAGGGCGGAGAGGCAGCCCTCAAACTTCCCGATCTTTCGTCCGTTTCTTTCCTCGGCGTCGACGGCCATAAACTCCTTCTCATCGGCCTCCTCTTCTGCGTCTTCGGCCTGGGCTTCGGCATGGCCATCTTCATGCGCCTGAAGAATCTGCCCGTGCACCGTTCCATGCGCGAAATTTCGGAACTCATCTACGAAACCTGTAAGACCTACCTCGTCACGCAGGGCAAGTTCCTCATGCTGCTCTGGGCCTTCATCGCCGCCATCATCGTTCTTTACTTCGGCGTGCTGCGGCATTTTGAAATTCCCCGCGTCGTCATCATCCTGGTTTTCAGCCTCGTGGGCATCGCGGGCAGCTACGGCGTCGCCTGGTTCGGCATTCGCGTCAACACCTTCGCCAACTCCCGCACTGCCTTCGCTTCCCTCCCCGGCAAGCCTTACCCCGTTTATCAGATTCCACTCGAAGCCGGAATGTCGATCGGCATGATGCTGATCTCGGTCGAACTGCTGATCATGCTTTTCATCCTGCTCTTCGTGCCCGGCGACTACGCCGGCCCGTGCTTCATCGGATTCGCCATCGGCGAATCTCTCGGCGCGGCTGCCTTGCGTATCGCGGGCGGCATCTTCACCAAAATTGCCGACATCGGCGCCGACCTGATGAAAATCGTCTTCAAAATTAAGGAAGATGATGCCCGCAACCCCGGCGTGATTGCCGACTGTACCGGCGACAATGCCGGCGATTCCGTCGGACCCTCCGCCGATGGCTTCGAGACCTACGGCGTCACCGGCGTCGCGCTGATTACCTTTATTCTGCTCGGCGTGAAGGAGCCTTCCGTCCAGGTCCAACTGCTTGTATGGATTTTCGTGATGCGTATCATGATGCTGGTATCGAGCGCCTTGGCGTATTTCATCAATGGTGCCGTCGCCAAAGCCCGGTTCGGCGATGCCCACGAAATGAATTTTGAAACGCCGCTCACTTCGCTGGTGTGGCTCACTTCGATTGTCTCCATCATTGCCACCTACATTGTTTCGTTTTTCATCATTCCCAACCTCGGGGGCGACCTAAGCCAGTGGTGGAAGCTGGCTTCGATCATCTCCTGCGGAACGCTGGCGGGAGCGCTGATTCCTGAACTGGTGAAGGCTTTCACCTCGGTCGATTCCCGGCACGTGAACGAAGTCGTGACCTCGGCCAAAGAAGGCGGCGCATCGCTTGGCATCCTCTCGGGCCTTGTCGCCGGAAACTTTTCGGCGTATTGGCTGGGGCTGGCGATGGTAGGTCTGATGTCGGTTGCCTACTTCTTCAGCGGGATGGGCTTGGCGGCGGCGGCCACCATGATTGCCGCGCCGGTGTTCGCTTTCGGTCTGGTAGCCTTCGGCTTCCTCGGCATGGGGCCGGTGACGATCGCGGTCGATTCCTACGGCCCGGTTACCGACAACGCGCAATCCGTCTATGAGCTCTCAATGATCGAGCAGGTTCCCAACATCAAGGCCGAGCTCAAGAAGGACTTCAATATCGACGTAAATTTTGAGCGCTCCAAGGACTTGCTGGAAGAGAATGACGGCGCGGGCAATACCTTCAAAGCAACCGCCAAACCCGTGCTGATTGGAACCGCCGTAGTGGGCGCTACCACCATGATCTTCTCCATCATCATGGCCCTCACCAACGGGCTGACCACGAATGTCGAGAAGCTCTCACTGCTGCACGCTCCGTTCTTTTTGGGCCTGATCACCGGCGGCGCGATGATCTACTGGTTTACCGGCGCGTCCATGCAGGCCGTGACCACCGGTGCCTACCGCGCAGTCGAGTTCATCAAGGCCAATATCAAACTCGAGGGTTCGGATAAGGCTTCCGTTTCCGACAGCAAGAAAGTAGTCGAAATCTGCACCAAGTACGCGCAAAAGGGCATGTTCAACATCTTCCTCGCTGTCTTCTTCGGAACCCTGACCTTCGCCTTCGTGGAGCCCTTCTTCTTCATCGGCTACCTGATCTCGATCGCCATCTTCGGGCTCTACCAGGCCATCTTCATGGCCAACGCCGGAGCCGCATGGGATAACGCCAAGAAGATTGTCGAAACCAAGCTGAAACAGAAAGGCACGCCGCTCCATGACGCTACCGTTGTCGGCGATACGGTGGGCGATCCTTTCAAAGACACAAGTTCGGTGGCCATGAATCCGGTCATCAAATTCACCACCCTCTTCGGATTGCTCGCCGTCGAATTGGCCGTCTCGCTAACCAACGATCACCCGGGCAACCTGACGCACATCCTGGCGCTCGCCTTCTTCGCTGTCTCCGTCTTCTTCGTCTACCGGTCGTTCTACGGAATGCGAATTAGTTCCGAGTAAGTAAGATTCACGTAGGGACGGACGCATTCGTCCGTCCGCCTGGGGGCGCGAAGCTCCCGACACTCTAGGAACGACACTTAGATAGGCGCTCTCGCAAGGGGCACAATGAACTGGATGCCTTCGACGTGTTCGCCCTGAAGCCGTTCGTCATTCGTTACGAAAAGATCCACGCTCGCGCTCGCGGCGCAAGCCAACTGAATAGCGTCGGGAGCCTTGATCGCCCTTTCGCGCCGCAACGTCGCATATGCTTTAGCCGCTTTTACATCGAAGGCGATGATTGTCGCAGCTGTTGAAATTGCGCGTTCGTACGTTCTGCAAAGTTCAGAATCGCCGCGCTCCGTCGGCTTCACCAGTATCTCGCCCAAGGTGAGAGCAGATGTCAGCAATTGATCGCCACGATCAAGCATTTTGGAACGCAACTCGGCGACGGCATTAGAAAGCGCTCCATAGTCCTCGAAGAGATAGATGAAAAGGTTGGTATCCCAAAAAACGCGACTCATTCCCAGCCTTCACGCAAGCGTCGCACATAATCGTCCGCGTGCTCCTCGGCCCAAAGATGCTTACCCGACCCGCGCAACGAAAGCAGCGGATCCTCTCTGGAAATATTTCCCGTCTTAACCTCGGACCACGCGAGGTACCAACTGAGCAGGCCGCTATAGCCGGACGGAAGGTTTTCACGATCAGGTATCACCTTCGCGCCTTCTCGCCCTGGATGGTAGGAATCGCCCTTGCGGAAGAGTCGACGCCGGCCGGAACCGGTTTCCAACAGCATTCGGTAGCGACCAGGGTTTGGCGGTCGATTGGCAACACAGTGTTGAATCACGTGGACGTAGACGCCACGCCGAAAAGGCTTGCACAATCCTTCCTGCTCTGCGCGTCGGACAATCTCTTCGACGGAGAAATCGGTCGCTTCCGGGTGGGCGCGGTGCAACAACGCGGTTGCAATCCATACCTCGTCAGCCACCTTTAATCCGGTTCGCGTCGCAATATTGCTCATAGTAAGCGCCTACATGTTTCATTATTACCAAGTAATATTGAATTGTCAATATTTCTATAAACATTTAGAAAGAACTCAGCGCCGACCGTTTCCACATGTTAGCCGCAACACAGACATAAATGTACTTCGTATCAGCGCCGATCTGCCCTGCCGTGCACGGCGCTAACGAACTGGAAGGCGTCGCCAGGTTCACGTGAAAACTTCCGGTAGTAAAGACCCCATTCGCATTCACCTGGAGATTCCCACCCGTCACCGTATTGATCGTCAGTTGACCGTTCGAATCGTTAATCATTCGCACATTGTCCGGAGCGCCAAATCCGTTGAGGTCCACATACGGCGTAGCTGAGGAGTTGTTGAGATTCCCGACGTCCACCGAGCCATTCGTCGCATCGCCATTCAGATTCACACTCCCGAGATAAGCGCTCGCTCCCACGATGTTGCCCGCGCCATCCACAGAAAATAATAAGTTCCCATTGCGGGCATACTGAATGGCATAGTTCCACGAGGAACCGGGGCTGTTTTGAATGAGAACTCCCGTGCCAAGAGCGCCATAATCGGCCGTATAAACCGCGCCAATGTAGTCTCCATTCAAGTGATCGAGAACGCCCTCCTGCACATCGATGCCGTAAGTGAGAACGTTTTTCACCGGATCCACGATGCTGGAGGCAAATTCTGTAGCGGAAAGAAATCCATGCCCCTGATTTTGAACATTCACCAGGATTCCGGAGGAATCCGAGTGCGGGCCATTCTGCCTGACCAGAATATTCAATCCGTCAACTTCGCCAACCTTCCCACCCGTCCACCAATCATCTTTCGCGAAATTGATCGTCATCCCGGTCTGGGCTGTTGCCGGACCATTCACCCCACTCCCCCGCGCGCTTCCGGTGATCGATGCCGCCGAACAAGGCTTATTGACGCAATTCAAGCTCACAGGGCCGACGACCAGAGGAGGGTGGTCCTTTTGCAGAGATGTCTGAGCATTCGCCAATGAACTTAGCGCAAACAATACCAAAACGAGTAAGTGCTTCATAGGACCTCCGGGTGGGAGCGCGATTGCGCGGCTGGCGCTGGTCGTGCCCGTCCGTCAAGAACCACGGCGGACGCATGATTACGATGTTAGCTCAAACCGGGCTAGGCTAGCCGAATTTCGTCGGGACCCGTGTTTAGATTGACGCGCGTTACTTGCCCGCCTTAACGGCGGGCAACTTCGGCATACTCCAGGTCTAGCGATGCTATGAGGGTATTGTCGTCGGTAGGGATGGGATCTTTGTACTTACGCAGGCTGGCGATGCAGCCCGAAAAGGGTTCCGGCGCGTCGAGAGCTCTTGTCAAGCCAACAGAGTCCACATCGCAGATGTCGCTTGTCTGAGGAATGCGGGGTGTGCGGCCAAGACGGTTCGCAACATTGCCGAGGCCGCTTTTGGGGCGGCGTAGGTTCGGGCGGGCGAGGGCGCCCGCCCCACACAACCTACAGCTGGCTCATCTTAGCCAGAAACTCGCTGTTCGACCCCGCCTTAGCCAGGCGCTCAATCAGCAACTCCATAGCCTCAACCGGCGACAGCGGATTCAGCACCTTGCGCAGCACCCAGATGCGCTGCAAATCCTCTTTCGGAATTAGCAGCTCTTCCTTACGTGTGCCCGAGCGCTGAATATCAATCGCCGGGAAGGTGCGCTTATCGACCAGCTTACGGTCGAGGATGATTTCCGAATTTCCCGTGCCCTTGAACTCTTCGAAGATCACGTCGTCCATGCGCGACCCGGTGTCGATGAGGGCAGTGGCAATAATCGTCAAAGACCCGCCTTCTTCGATGTTGCGGGCCGATCCGAAGAAGCGCTTCGGACGCTGTAGCGCATTCGAATCAACGCCACCCGAAAGCACCTTGCCCGAGGGCGGAACAATCGTGTTATAAGCGCGCGCCAGGCGCGTAATCGAATCCAGCAGAATCACCACGTCACGTTTGTGCTCGACTAATCTCTTAGCCTTCTCGATCACCATTTCCGCAACCTGCACGTGCCGCGCTGCCGGCTCGTCAAACGTAGAAGAAATAACCTCGCCCTTCACCGACCGTTGCATGTCGGTGACTTCTTCCGGGCGCTCGTCGATCAGCAGAACCATCAGCACGACTTCCGGATGATTCGTAGTAATCGAGTTCGCGACATTCTGCAGCAGCATGGTTTTGCCGGCGCGCGGCGGAGAAACGATCAGCCCGCGCTGGCCTTTCCCAAGAGGAGTCAGCAGGTCCATCACCCGCGCGCTGATATTCTCGCGCACGGTTTCAAGCTTCAACCGCTCCTGCGGATACAAGGGCGTCAGGTTGTCGAACAGAATCTTGTTGCGCGCTTCATCGGGCGACTCAAAATTGACCGCCTCGATCTTGACCAGCGCGAAATATTTCTCGCCCTCATGCGGAGGCCGCACCTGGCCGCTGATCGTGTCGCCGGTTTTCAAATCAAACTTGCGGATCTGCGACGGCGACACATAAATGTCGTCCGGCCCGGGCAGGTAGTTGTAGTCGGGCGAGCGCAAAAAGCCGTAGCCGTCAGGGAGGATCTCCAGCACACCTTCGGCGAAGATGTGTCCTTCTTTTTCGCTTTGCGCCTGCAGGATTTTGAAGATGAGGTCCTGTTTGCGGAGTCCGCTGGCGCCCGGCAGCTCCAATGATCGGGCGATCTTGGTCAGCTCGGTTATATTTTTTTCTTTCAGTTCAGCAATAGTCATATTTACCTACGTGGGTTTTCTTCTTCGGGAGGGATTGTAGTTCCTCTGTCGGGGGATGGGATTGCTTTGCCGCCGTGTGGGCACACGGCGGAGCTGCTAAGCAGCTCGCCGTTGTGCTTCGGCAAAGTTCTCGGGTTCGCTCAGAATGTCATGACGTTCCGCATCGGCGATCTTGTCAAAAACATCGTTCATGGTTTCCTGAATGCGGGTGTTTGGCCGGTGAAATTTCCGCGTTGCCTTCGAGGCAAGCTGGCACAGCATGTACCGGTTCCGCAAAGTATGTAAGGCGTCAAAAACTCGATCAGAACGCATGTTCGGTCTTTCTCCTTCTCCTTCAACAATAATAATTTAGGCTGCGATCCCATCCCGCCACTGGGCTTTATCGATTTCGATTTCGGTCAGCCGAACCCTTCAATCCAGGCTAGGTCCAAAGGAATCTACTTCAAAAGGGATTTGCCAGAATTACTAAAATAGATGCCCCACCCATCCCGAAAGTTGCTCAATTCTCAAGGAGTTCCACAACGCGGGCGGAGGCTCTCAAGGACGCGCAGAAAGCGGCTCACATGTCCAGAGAACGCCTAAGTATAACAAACCGCTCAGGAGGGTCAAGAAGAATCTAGGCTGGACGATTAACCTTCCCAATACACGCCCTAAAGCCCTCGCCAGCTTCTACTTAAGAGCGGTCAGCCGCGCCGACAGGCGGGATTTGTAGCGTGAGGCCGTGTTTTCGTGCAAAACACCCTTCTGGATCGCCTTATCCAGCGCCGAGGTCGTCTCGCGGTAGGTCTTGTCCGCGGCCGCCTTATCGCCTTTTTCCAGGCTTTCGCGCATGCTTCGCAGAGCGGTGCGCAACTGTGAACTATTGGCCCGGTTGCGGGCGGTTCGCTTCGTTGTCTGTCGGGCGCGCTTCATCGCCGAAAAATGATTCGCCATGCGGCTTGATTACCTTTGTTGCCTGGATTGCACCAGGAGGATATTCCGGTAGGAACCGAACCTGTATTCTACGGGAGCAACTCACACCGGGTCAAATAGAGATGCCTGCGGACGCGAATCCACTCGAACGCCTGAAAGTCCTAATCAACTCCTCGACCCCGATCGTCATCATGGAGACGGTCGAGGAAGTTCGCGCTCTTTCGCTCGTCCGCTCCGCCTGCTCCGACCTGAGCCTGGCCGTCTTCGAATGGACCATCGCCGATGGCCTCGTCCGCTCCGCCAGCCCGCCCGTCCAGCCGCCGTTGCAAGCCCGCGCCGCAATGTCTCAAGGCAGGAGCGAAGCCGGCCGGTTCGCGCCAGCCATGCTCTCGCCAACCGCCTCCGACGCCACCGCTCCGAAGACAGCCATCTATAACACTGCCGACCCGGTGCAGGCCCTGGCCAATCTTGAGACCATGACCATCGAAGCCGTATTCGTGCTCAAGGATTTCCATCGCCACCTGGACAATCCCGTCATCGTGCGCCGTCTGCGCGACGTAGGGCAAAAATTCTCCGCTAACCGCCGGACTCTGGTGCTGACCGCCCCCACCATCGAAATGCCTGCCGAATTGGCGGGATTGGTAGAGTTTCTCGATCTCCCGCTCCCCGACCGCGGCCGCCTGCGCGAAATCATCCGCGAAACCTACACCCGCATGGCTGCTACCCATACCCTGAAACTCCAGCTCGACTCGAATGGCCTCGACGCGATGGCCGGCAATCTCCGCGGCCTGACCGAAGAAACCGCCGAACGCGCGATCTCGCAGGCCATCGTCGGCCGCATGGCGCTTTCGCCCGACTGCGTCACCGATGTTCTCGACGCCAAGCAGGCGCTGCTGAAGCGCTCCGAAATGCTGGATTTCGTGGAAGCCACCGACAACATGTCGAGCGTCGGCGGTCTCGACAACCTGAAGCGCTGGCTCGAACAGCGCCGCGGCGCCTGGGACGATGGCGCCCGCCAGTTCGGCCTCGATCCCCCCAAAGGCGTTATCATCCTCGGCGTCCAGGGCTGCGGCAAAAGTCTCTGCGCGCAGGCCATAGCCGGAGAATGGCAGCTTCCTCTGGTGAAATTCGACACCGCCGCCGTCTACGACAAATTCATAGGCGAAACGGAGAAGCGCATCCAGAAGGTTTTCCGCGTAGCCGAAGGCCTCGCCCCCTGCGTTCTGTGGATCGACGAACTGGAAAAAGTCTTCGCAGGCAGCGGCGCCGATTCCGCCAGCGCCGACGCCGGAGTCTCCTCCCGTTTGCTGGCGGCGTTTCTGTCTTGGATGCAAGACCGGAAGCCCGCCGTCTTCGTAGCCGCCACCTGCAACAACGTAACCGTCCTGCCGCCGGAGTTGATCCGCAAAGGCCGTTTCGACGAACTCTTCTTCGTAGACCTGCCCAACACCGCCGAACGCAAACAGATATTCGCCATCCAACTGACCAAACGCAAACGCAATCCCGCGAACTACGATCTTGATCCTGTCGCCGAAGCAGCCAAAGGCTTCTCCGGAGCAGAAGTCGAATCCGTAGTCCAAACCGCCCTCTACGCCGCCTTCGCCCGCAAACAGGACCTGACCGCCGAAGATCTGATAAACGCGCTTTCGTCCACCGTGCCGTTGTCGATCACTCGCGCCGAGGAAATTGCACAGTTGCGGGCGTGGGCGAAAGATCGCGCCGTGTGGGCTAGCCTGCAGGGCCTTCAACGTCACGACGCCTAACAATTCCTGGTTTTTCCCAGTGGATCTTCGCGTCCTCTGTGCTTAAGAAGTCTGTTGCCCATGGTACTCCCGGCCACGCAGCCAGAAGAGTTCGCCGCATCTTGCAGTCTGCTATCATCCTCCTCGGGCCCAATCCAGTTCCGCGCTCAAGGAGTCGGTCTATGCCACCCTCCCTCCCTATCCAACTGAAAACCAGGTTTTGTTTCGGGATCGCCCTGCTCTCAGCCATCGCGGCAACCTCGCCACTGAACGCCCAGTCCGCGCCCCCACCCACCGACCGACAGGACGTCACCGAGACCTTTTACGGGCAAACCGTAACCGATCCCTACCGCTGGCTGGAGAACTGGCACGAGCCCAAGGTCGCTCAGTGGATGAAGGCGCAGGATGACTATACCCGCGTCACCCTGAGCCGCATCCCAGGACGCGAAAAATTCCTCGCTCGCGTTAAAGCTCTCGATCTGTCGAGCAGCCGGGTTCGCGGAGCACAGGTTTGGGGCGGGAAGCTTTTCTACCTTAAGGCCGATGCTGGCGCAGATAACCTGAAGCTCTATGTGCGGGACAACGCGACGGCTAGCGCCAGTTCCAAAGAGCGCTTGCTCCTCGATCCCGAACTTCTCACCAAAGATGACGTGCATTCCTCGATCGACTACTTTCAACCCTCCCTCGATGGCGCTCTGGTCGCCTACGGAATTTCCACCGGCGGCTCCGAGGAGAGCGTAATTCACATCCTTGAAACGTCAACCGGTAAGCAATTGCCCGATGCCATCGACCGTTGCCGCTTCGGTGCCGTCGCATGGTTGCCCGGCAACCAATCTTTTCTCTACAACCGCCTGCAAAAAATGACGCCCGGCATGCCGCGCACCGCCTTCGAACAGCGCAGTCGAGTCTATCTACACGAATTAGGCCGCGATCCGGAGCACGATCGCTTCGTCTTCGGCTACGGCTATTCCGAGGAAATGAAAACTGGTCCATTGAAAATCGAAGACAACGACCTGAGCTTTATCGCCTACTCTCCGGCATCGCCCTACCTCTTCGGCCTCGTGGCGCACGGCACCGAAAACGAAGTGACCGCCTACTACGTGCCGCTCGATCAACTGCAATCCTCGACCATCCAATGGAAAAAACTATTCGATGTGGATGCCGCCGTCGTCCGCTTCGACGTTAACCAGGACGACATTTACCTCGTAACGCACAAGAACAAGCCGCACTACGAAGTTACTCGGACCAGCCTCAAGCATCCCGATGTGGAACACGCCACCGTCGTCGTTCCTGCCAGTGAAGTTGTGATTCAGGAAGCGGATGTGGCGAAAGATGGCATCTACATTCGCGATCTCGATGGCGGTATCGGACGCATGCGCCGTCTCTCTTTCGACGGCCGGATCGAGGCCGTGCCCGCTGGCCAAGGCCTCTCCGTGGCTGCCATTTCGACCACCCCGACCGAGACCGGCGCGCTGGTACACGTCGTCTCCTGGACTTCCGCTCCCAGTTGGCTGGCCTACGACCCCCAGCGAAACTCCGGCACCGACACCGGAATCCAGCCTCCTTTACCGATCGACACCTCTGCCTACGAAGCCGTCGAAATGAAGGCGAAGAGCGCCGATGGAACCATGATTCCGCTTTCCATCATCCGCGCCAAAAACCTCAAACTCGACGGCAATCGCCCCACGCACCTCATCGGCTACGGCGCCTACGGAATCTCCTACGATGCGTTCTTCGATCCGGTTTGGGTGGCGTGGCTGGAACGTGGAGGCGTAATCGCATTCGCCCATGTTCGCGGTGGTGGCGAATACGGCGAAGAATGGTACCGCGCCGGATACAAGCTCACCAAGCAGCACACCATCGACGATTTCATCGCCAGCGCCCAGTACCTCATCGACAACAAGTACACCAGCCCGCAGCGGCTCTCCGGCGAAGGCACCAGCGCTGGCGGCATCCTCATCGGCGGCGCCATCACCCAGCGCCCCGATCTGTTCTCGGCGGCACTGATTCGCGTCGGCTGCTCCAATGCTCTGCGCATGGAATTTACTCCCAACGGTCCACCCAACATCGCCGAGTTCGGTTCCATCACCGATCCTGACGGCTTTAAGGGACTTTATGCTATGGACGCCTATCAGCACGTCAAGCACGGTACTGCCTACCCGGGCATTCTGCTGACCGCCGGAATTAACGATCCCCGCGTGGATCCGTCGCAACCCGCCAAGATGGCGGCGCGCCTGCAAGCCTCCACTTCAAGCCGCAAACCAGTCCTGTTGCGCGTCGATTACGATGCCGGACACGGCATGGGCTCTACCCGAGCCCAACACGACTTGGAGTTTGCCGATGAGATGTCGTTCCTGTTATGGCAGGCGGGAGACGCTGAGTTCCAGCCCTGACTCCGTCAGTTCTCCGGCCTGATGGCCCCGATGCGACAGCTCTCTGCCCTCACCCGCACGCTTCCGCCATTGACTCCGAACTCCGCCCGCGCTACGCTGGTTTCAAATGGTTGGTAACCGCCCCGTAGTCGGGGTGCGCAATCCGGTTGGCTCCAGTTCCCTCTTGAGTCCTTCGCGTGCAAAAAACCCTCTGCCACGTTTCTTCCGCACTTGTCCCAACCATGTTTCTGTCAACCACTTCCCGGTTACTCACGTCTCATCACTGCAACCACGAGTGAGCCCTGTCCGGCTGCTGGAGGCGGCGAACACATTTCCTGAATGAAAAAAAATATCGCACTCACCCCTGATATCTCGACCCTGTTCGGCACGCGCGATGAAAATCTGCACGTCCTCGAAGACGGCCTCAACATCAACATCGATCTCCGCTCCGACAGCATTGAACTCGAAGGCGCCCCCCGCGATGTAGCCCGCGCCGAACAGCTCTTCGCCGACTACGAGCACCTGCGCAAGGCCGGGCACCAGTTCGTTAACGGAGACCTCAGCAGCATGTTGCGCGTGGTCGTCGGCGATCCCAACGCCACTCTGCGCGGACTCGCCGAAGCCGGCCGCCAGCGTTCCTTTGGACGCCGCACCGTCCAGCCCAAAAGTCCCAACCAGCGCCGCTACCTCGAAGCCATCGAACAGCACGACATGGTCTTCGGCGTAGGCCCCGCCGGCACCGGCAAGACTTATCTCGCCGTGGCCATGGCGATCTCCGCCCTGCTCAACAAACAGGTTAATCGCATCATTCTGGCGCGGCCCGCGGTCGAAGCCGGAGAGCGCCTCGGCTTTCTTCCCGGCACCTTGCAGGAAAAGATCGATCCCTACCTTCGTCCCTTATATGACGCCCTCTTCGACATGCTCGAGCCTGAGCGCGTCGAACGCTATCTCGAAAAAAATATCATCGAGATCGCTCCCATCGCCTTCATGCGTGGACGCACTCTCAACGATTCTTTCGTCATCCTCGACGAGGCGCAGAACACCACCTCCGAGCAGATGAAGATGTTCGTCACCCGCCTGGGATTTAATTCCAAGGCCGTGATCACTGGTGACGTCACCCAGATCGACCTGCCCAACGCGCGTCGCAGCGGTTTGATCGAAGCCGTCGATATTCTGCAGGGCGTGAACGGACTCGCTTTCGTGCATTTCGACGAAACCGACGTGGTGCGCCATCATCTGGTGCAGAGAATCATCCGCGCCTACGACGAGCACAAATCGCGGTTGGCGGAGCAGCAACTATCGCTGCTCGAACCGAAGCCCGCCGCCCCCTTGACCATGCCCGACGAACCGCACCTGCGCAATTAGCCATCGTGCGTTGATTTCATCGGGTCGATTGTCTTCGTGACCCTGCGCGCCCGCCCAAGCGGAAGGACCTATGCATTTCGATGCCCGTGGTGCGCTTCGCCTCAACCAGACCCCGCCGCCCTTTACAATTTCTCCGCCGACACCACTGCCTCACCCGCGTATTCTCCCGTCAGCGCGTTCCACCGGATCCGCAGGACCTCCACGAACATCCGCAGGCCATCGCGGAAAGGGTGCAGCCGCGTCCCCTCGCTGTGCGCCCAAAGCACTGGAATCTCCTCTACCCGCATTCCTGCTCGCCGCGCCAGAAAAAGTATCTCGGGATCGAATCCCCAGCGTTCAATCTTCTGCCAGGGAAATATACGTTGCGCCGCATCCCGCCGGAAAGCTTTGAATCCGCATTGCGTGTCGGCAAACCGCAACCCAAGAATCACCCGCAGCGCTAGATTGAAGATGCGTCCGAAGAGCTGCCGGTACAGCGGTTGCCGCTCCGTCTGCAACTCCGCCCGCAGCCAGCGCGATCCGATGGCGATATCCGCGCCATCGTCGATCGCGTCAAACAATTTCTGCGCCTCCGTGATCGGCGAAGAAAGATCGGCGTCCGTGAACAGGCAAATGTCGCCGCGCGCATGCAGCATCCCATTGCGTACGCTGTAACCCTTGCCGCGATTGCCCGGATTCTCCAACAGCAATACTTGCGGATGCAGCCGGCCATATTCCCGCACCACCTCCGCCGTGTCGTCGCTCGATCCGTCGTTCACCACCAGAATCTCCGCATCCCACTTCTGTTCCGTGACCTGCCGGAGAATCTCATGCAGCGTCGGCCGGATGCGCACGCTTTCGTTGTAGGCGGGAATGATGATGGAGTAGGTCAAGGAATTAAAACTTGAAGACATTGAATCATTGAGGCATCCGCTCCTGGAACGATTGAAGGCCCACGCCAGGCCTCAATAATCTCACGCGACTTGCTGGCGCTTGCCGAGCATGTCGAAGAATTCCGAAACCAGCTCTTCGTCCCAAAGTCCGCTTCTCGCCTCGGCACGCATTGTGATCGCGGCTTGCTCGTGACCGAGCGGCGGCTTATACGGACGCGCGGTTCGCAAAGCATCGTAGATATCCACCACCTGCAAAATGCGTGGCAGGAGCGGGATCTCGCCGTCCCGCAAACCGTCCGGATAGCCGCTGCCATCCGAATGTTCGTGATGATGCCGGATGATCGGAAGCACCAGCCGCAGCGACTTCAGCGGCCGGCATATCTTCTCGCCCGTCACCGGATGCTGCTTCATGATCGCCCACTCCCCCGCCGTTAAATCGCTCCCCTTCTTCAGAATCTCATCCGGCACCGCGATCTTCCCCAGATCGTGCAGATATCCTCCACGCTCCAGGGCCACAATGCATTCTTCGTCCACGCCGAGAAAGCGTCCGAGCTCCGCGGCATTACGCGCTAGCCGTTCACAGTGTCCTTCCGTGTAAGGGTCACGCGCCTCCACGCTCAGCCCCAGCGTGCACAGCACCGAATCCGCGGTCTCAAGCTCGTCGGTGAATTCCTTCAACTTCAGCAGCGATCCCACTCGCGCAAACAACTCTTCGGGACAAATCGGCTTGGTCAGAAAATCGTCGGCTCCCGCTTCAATGCCCTTCACCCGGTCTTCCTGCGCGCTCAGGCCGGTAATCATAATCACCGGAATCAGCCGCGTCCGCGCGTCCTCTTTCAGTTCGTGACAGAGCTCGTAACCCGTCTTGCCCGGCATAATCACGTCCAGCAGAATCAGATCGGGAGCATCGCGCGCAATCTCCGCCTCCGCCGCTGCCGCGTTCTGCACCGCGACTGTCGGATACCCGCGTCCCGCCAGCATTTCCCTCAGCAACGTCGCATTCACCAGATTGTCATCCACCACCAGAATCGACTGCTTCCGGCGTCCCCCCGCCAGTAACTCGCCCATACGGACATAAGAACGCGATGGCAATGAAAGGGTTGTCCGCTCATCCTTTGGTGGAAGGCTCATCACTGCACCTGCTTCTCGGCAATGCTTTACAGCCGCGCACTGCAGCCTCAGATTGCAACCAATGTTTACAATTTCTGTTTTTACAAGACCTGCTTTACGAGCTGTTCTACCCGCCTCTTTTAGAAGCCATGTTTAGCAGCCATATTAAGAAGTCATGTTAACTGAAAACCATTTTCAATTCCACGAGCCCCAGGAATTGCCCGGCGCCGACGTCCCGCCTTTGGGACCAGAGATTCCACCCCTCCCCGGAAAGCTCTGATAAAGACGCCTTCAGCGCAAAACCGAACATTTCCCCTGTTCATCCGTCCTAGCAAGCATCCGCCGGCCCATGCCACCCTCTCATCATGTCGCGGAAACTTCTGCCGTCCTCCATCATCGTCCTCATCCTCGTCTGTCTGCCTTGGTGTGAATGCCAAGCCGTCGCCAAGCCGCACGTTATCACCTTCGGCAAGTGGACCTCGGTCAAATGGCCCAGTGCCTCCGGACAAACCATGCTCGATCTCAAAGTCCGCGCCTTGCTCGTCGACACCCGCCTCAAGGAGTTCACCACCGGCCCTCTGCACGAACTTACCGACCGGCTGTTCGCGGTCCGGCGCGTCTTTCGCGTCAACGATGCCTTACCTTCGGAATTCGCCTCCTCCGGCAACCCGCGCTGGCAGTGGCAACGCGGAGGCTGGCTGCTCGTCGACCGTCTCACCGGACACGTCTCCCAACTCAACCTTCCCGAGTTCGACCCTTTCTACTCCACCGCCAGCTGGTATCGCGACTACATCGCCTTCTGCGGAGTCTCGGAAGATGGCAAGAAACTCTACGCCGTCGTAGCCCAGGTCGGCCGCCGCAAGCCCATCCTGAAAAAAGATGCCGGCGAGCCCGGCGGAAGTGACGATCCCGACTCCGAATGTCCGGCCCCCGTCTGGGTGCGTGCCCCTACCCGCGTCACCTTCCATCCTGCAAATAATCAGGAACTGGTCTTCAACATAAAAAGTCGCGTGATCGATCTTGTCAGCGACGCCGAAGAACCAGAACCCTAGCCGCCCTCGCGGCGAGAGCCGCCACGACTGTGAACGGGTTTTCGTGAAACTGTAAGACCAGAATCACCATAATTCATCGCAACCCCATGGCCCTGATTGCGAGAAGCCTGAGAACCCCGCAACTAATCTCCCGCCTCCACAGCAGGAACCTCGTCCGCCGCGCTCCGCTGCGAAACCTTCGCACTGGTCACCAACACCACTGAAGCCACAATGATCGCGCTCCCCATTGCGATATACCGGTCGATGCGCTCGTGCAGCACCAACCAGCCCAAAAACACCGCGACCACGGGGTTCACATAGGCATACGTCGAAACCTTCGAAGTCGGAACGTGCTGCAGCAGCCAGATATAAGCCGTGTACCCGATCCACGAGCCGCACACCACCAGATACAGAATCGCGCCCACCCCGCGGAGCGTCCACACCACCCGGCCGTGCCTTTCGATCAGCAGCGCGAAAATCAGATTCGCCATCCCCGCAAACACCATTTGCCACGCGATGGCGCCAAACGGATCGGTCTTCACCGTCTGCCATTTTTTCGACAGCACCGAACCGAATGCCCAGCTGAACGATCCCAGTTGCAGCCCGAGCGACCACCACAGCTCGCGATGCCCAAGCGAATTCGAGTGCTGAAGATCGGGCCAGATCAGCACCACCACCCCCGCAATCCCGATCGCCAGCCCGATCTTGCCGCGCCGCGAAATGTGATGGTCGCCGAGCAACAGGCTGTCCAGCACCAGAAACCACAGTGGAGTCACCGCCACCAGCAACGCCGACAAGCCAGTCGGAACCACCCGCTCCGCATAGGAAAGCGTAAGATTGCCGCCCATCAGCAGCAGAATGCCCACCGCCGCCAACTGGCTAAGCTGGCGCGCGGTAAAGCGAATGCGGCGTCCGGTCAGCCCACAATACGCCAGCATCAGGATGCCCGCGATTGAAAATCGCGCGGCACACATCACCCCCGGAGAAATCTCCTCCACCGCAATCCCAATGCCCAGATAAGTCGATCCCCAGAAGACGTAAACCAGCGCAAAGGCAACAATGATCTTCCATCGGCTCGCGGGCGCAGCACTGTTCATGGGAATTAGAATGAGGAAAAGTTCAGAATAGCAGAGCGATCAAAATCGGGTGATCGCGCAAAATGGTCTCTTGACCTGATCAGTTCGAAGCTGGGTTCAGCAGGTACCGCAGCACGGCGACCTCCGCCGCTATGCCCGTGCGAAGCGCAGGATCCACATCGGGTGCAAACAATGACGAGTGATTCGACGGCAGCAGAACCCCCGTTTTCTTGCCTTCCGCATACTTCTGCGGATCAGCTCCGCCCAGCCTCATATAAAGCGACGGGACGCCCTGCTCGATAAAAAAAGCATAGTCCTCCGAGGGCGTAATTGGCTCCGTGGCAAGGACATTCCCTTTTCCCAGCGCCGCCTCAAGAGGCGCTCTCAGTCGCGCCGCCAGACCCGGATCGTTATAGACCGAGTCCGTCGATTCATAGTGCTCAATCAGCGGCTCCTGTTGCGCTCCGCCGGCCAGCGCCTCAGCTTTCACGACACGGGTGATGGCCACCAAAATCTGCTTCCGGACATCCGCATCGTAAGTTCGCACCGTCAATCCCAGCTCTGCCTGGTCGGGAATGATGTTGTTCTTCGTTCCTGCCCGGATATAGCCCACCGTCACCACCGCCATTTCTCCCGGCTTCACTTCGCGCGAGACGATGGTCTGCAGTGCCAGTATCGTCCTGGCGGCGATCACAATCGGATCAATCGTCGTCTGCGGCGCCGAGCCATGGCCGCCCTTCCCATAGATTGTGATTCGCAGGGAATCGGCATTTGTGTTGTACACCCCAGGCGTGATCCCGACCTCGCCCGCCGGAAGATCATTGCCGACATGCAGCGCCACACCCACCGCCGGTTTCGGAAAGCGCGTGAACAGGCCATCCGCGATCATTCTCTTCGCCCCGGAGATCGTCTCCTCCGCCGGCTGTCCAATCAGCATCAGCGTGCCGTGCCAGCTTTCTTTGTTGTGCGCCATGATGGCCGCCGTTGCCACCAGTGCCGCCATGTGCAGATCGTGTCCGCAGGCATGCATCACCGGAACATCGCGCCCGGAGTCGTCCTTGGCGTGCACTTTGCTCGCATAGGGCAGTCCAGTCTTTTCTTCGACCGGCAGCGCATCGAGTTCCGTGCGCAGCATCACCGTCGGACCGGTGCCGTTCTTCAGAATCGCCACCACTCCGGTGCCGCCGACTCCCTCCGTAACGTCGTAGCCGAAGCCGCGCAAACGCGCAGCAAGTTTGGCTGCCGTCTGGGTTTCATGCGACGACAACTCCGGATTCTGATGAAGATCAATGTAGAAATCGCGCGCAGCAGGATAAACCGAATCTACTTCTTTTCTGGAATCCGCCGCGGTTTGCCCATACCCCGATGCAAGCAGCGAACACACCAGGAACACCCAGGTCCATTTCATGATGAAACGATGATATTCACGGGCCGTGCGAACGGCAAACCGCCACCGCCCGTTATTCCCGTCTCAATCGGCGTGCTGCCGCTCCACCGACCATATCTGTGCCGAATCTTTTTCCAGAGGATAAAGGTGGACCATCCAGTTAAACACGATCGGATGAAAATCTCCGCCCGCCGCGTCGCATTCTTCTTTTGTGACGATCGATCCTCGCAGCCCGAACCTGGGATTCGGTCCCAACACTTCTCTTTTGTGGCCCTCTGGCGCCTTGCAGAAATTCACATGCTCATGCCACTGCGCTATGCTCAGCGGGATGCGCTGGTTCAGATCGTCCTCGGTGAAGCGTTTCGGAGCCGTGTACATGATCCCCACCAAACGGTAGTCATCGCCATTCTTCTCGTACAGCAGAGAAGTCGGATGCTCCGGATTGAACTCGAACCTCGCCTCCATCGCATAGCGGTAGTTGGTGAAGTGATACTGCTTCTGCGGAATTTCCGGATGGAAAATCACAAACCTCTCGCTCAGCGCAACGTGATAATCCTTGTACTTTTCCATCACCCCACGCGCCGTGTCTACCACCCGCTGCGCCTTCTCGCCATCGCCCGGCTGCGGAGTGCGCAGCGCCGTCATCTTCATGTGCGGGCCCATGTCCATGTGATGCCCTTCCATGGAATGCATGGCGTGCGCGCTCGCCTCCGAGTCTTCTCCTGAATCTTGCGCGGACATTTGCGACATATCATGCCCCGGCATGTTCATGCCCTTCATATCCTGCGATGCGTTTTGCTGCGCAAAACTAATACTTCCCGCAAAGCAAAGCAGAGTCAGCAAAGTTTTCATAGCGTCTCCCTCGATGGATCAACCAGGCGGTCGTGTCCTCAATGGTACAAACCCCGCCTCAGCTCCGTAGTTTCTCGCAAGAAAACTTCTGAGGGCAGGTTACGCAGGTAATCAAAGGCATTCAACGCAGCCAATCAGGAGCAACGTCGCTAAGCTGAAGTTCATCATCTCGAGCGGAGCGAAGGGTCCGCGGCGGTAGACGACCCCACCACCGCAAGGGCTTTGGTCGCCGCCTCGGCGCCCGAACGAACGCAGTCAGGAACGCCAATACCGCTATAGCCATTGCCCGCCAGCGCCAACCCGGGAAGTTTCTGCCGCAGCGATTCAATCCGCTGCAAACGCTCCAGATGGCCGACAGAATACTGCGCCATCGCCGATTTCCATTTGTAAACTCGCGCAAAAAGTGGCTCGGCAGCCAACGCATTTCCTACGACTTGCCCCAGTTCATCGCGAACGATTTGCAGAATTTTCTCTTCGCTCGATTGCAGGATCTCTTCGTCGCGCGCTCCCCCGAGAAAGCAGCGCACGATGGCGCGATTTTCCGGCGCGCGGTGCGGAAACTTATTGTGCACAAACGTGGCCGCAAGCATCCGGCGTCCGGCGCTGCGCGGCACCAGAAACCCGAAGCCCGGCGGCAGTGACCGGCGCACCTTTTCGTCATAACCAAGTGTGACCGTCACCGAGGAACTGTACTGTATATCGCCTAATTCGCGCGCCAGGTTCGCATCCGCATTCCGCAGCACCCCCGCGGCGGCATGGGTAGGCGTTGCCAGAATCACTGCGTCAAAATGCCCGCCGCCATCCCTCGCCTGCACCATCCATCCCTCCCCTTGCGGCAGCACCGCTTGCACCGGAGTAGATGTTTTCAGCGCGTTCCCTTCCAGTCGCGCCACCAGTGCGTTGGTCATCTGCTGCATGCCATCCTTCAGCGAAGTGAATAGCGGCTTCGCGGGACCCTTCGTCACTGCCCCCATTTTCCGGCGCGCAGCCAGCATCGCTCGGCCAAGGCTACCGTGCTTCGCTTCCATATCGGCGAAGCGGGGCAGAACCGCGCGCACGCTCAACTGCGAAGCCTCGCCCCCATAAACACCCGAGAGCAACGGATCGGCCAGCAAATCTACCATCTCCGAACCGTAGTGCCGCTCCACCATCTCGGATACCGTTTCATCGCCGGTCGCTTTGTGCGGCGGATGAAACCACTCGGCTGCCATCCGTAACTTTGTCCCCCACGAAAAAAGCGGCGACAACACCGTGGGCATAATCTTGGTCGGCACCATGAACATGAGCCCATCGGGCATCACCACTAGCTTGTTTCTAACCAAAATATAGGTTTTGCGCTCCGCGTCGTTGGATCCGATCAGTTGGTCGCCCAGTCCAATCTTGCGGCAGAGAGCGCTCGCCCACGGCTTTTCGGTAAGAAACGAATCTGGCCCGGCTTCCACCAGGCAGCCCTCCACGCGATCCGTCACCATGACGCCGCCCAGTCGCGCACTCGATTCGAATAAAACGTACTCGATCGGAAACCCGCCCTGGCGCTTCTCTTCCAAGGTGTGCGCGGCCGAAAGGCCGGAGATTCCGCCACCAATGATCGCAATTCGTTTCATGAGTACCTTGCACGTGGTGTTGGCGGTGCTCTGTCGTAGAAACCCGGCTCGCCGCGTCCCACTGCCGAAATTTACAAACGGCTGCGGACCACTTCCGCCAGCGCTGCGGTCAGCGTCTTCGACCCGTTTAACGACTCCGCTCGCCAAAGGCGCATCTCTTCCTTTTCTGCAAACTGTTTGAAGAAAATATCGATATCGAACAGCACCTCGACGTGATCGCAGAGAAATCCGACCGGTTGCAGAAACACGCCGCTGTGCCCTTTTACTTTTAGACTTCTGATTGTCTCCTCTACCGAAGGTCCAATCCACGCGCCCCCTGACATGCCCTGGCTCTGGAACGCGAACGTCCAGTCTGCGGCCGCCAGGCCTGCCTCGCGCGCCACCAGTTCGGCCGTCTCTTTCGCTTGCCTCTCATAAGGATCGCCTTCCGCAATCGTGCGCTCCGGAACGCTGTGGGCGGTGAAAATGACGGGCAGCTTCGCGCCCTGTTCCGCGCAAGCCCGCTTCCATCCCGCGCGAAATTTCTCCGCGAACGCCTTGCCGAGCAGCGCCTCGTCATGCCACTCCGCGACGAACTCCATCTTGAAAGGAAGATCACTCCCGCCGACCGCGCTGCGATAAAGTCCCACGCTGGTGCGCGAATTTTGCGGAGCCAGGCAGACTGCGATCACCCGCTCATATCGTTTATCCGCGATTTTCTTCACCGCATCGCCGATGAAAGGCTTCCAGTTGCGCA
The DNA here is from genome assembly GCA_963696275.1 of uncultured Acidobacteriaceae bacterium. Classification (GTDB taxonomy): domain Bacteria; phylum Acidobacteriota; class Terriglobia; order Terriglobales; family Acidobacteriaceae; genus Acidiflorens. The sequence goes on from CAVOJQ010000008.1 coordinate 596,636, forward strand.
TGCCGACAAAGACTGGCATTTCTAATGTCTGTGCAAGCTGGTCGGCTTGCAGAAGGGTCCAGCAGGCGAGCGGCGAGAATCCAATCAACGAATAACGATGCCGTATCTCTTCGACCACCGTCGCCGGTAGCGGACGCCCGCCAGTAACGTAACGCAAGAATTCAGGAATCTGATCGGGGTTCTCGGGACTACCATGGGCCAGCAGCAGCACCGCGGTCTTCGCAGCGGCTTTTCCAGGCTCGAACGAACTTACCTGGTTCGCACAATAACACTGGCCGGCAAGACCCAGCGGACAGGACATCATTTCGCAAACTCCATCTTCACTTCTACTTCTATAAGCTGTCGAAAATATTCAATGGCCCGATCACCCCGTGACCCGATTCTTGAAATCCGCCGAATGCTCACGCACGAAATCGCACAGCGCTTTCACATTCTCCACCGGAGTTTCCGGAAGAATGCCGTGCCCCAGGTTGAAAATGTGGCCAGCCCGTCCGCCCGCCTGCCGCAAAATCTCCTCCGCCCGCGCTTTGAGTTCCTTCCAGTCCGCAAAAAGCAGAACCGGATCAAGATTTCCCTGCACCGCGCCCTTGAATCCCAGACTCTTCCATCCCGTATCCAGCGGAATGCGCCAGTCGAGCCCAACCACTTCCGCTCCCGCCTCCTGCATCGACGGCAGCAGCGTCGAACTGTCGGTGCCAAAATAAATGACGGGTACACCCGTCTTCTGCAGCCGCTTCACCAGGTCCGTCACATGCGGCAGAACATAACGCCGATAGTCTTCCACGCTCAGGCAGCCCACCCAGCTATCGAAAATCTGAATGGTGTCAGCGCCCGCGCGCACCTGCTCAGCGGAATAAGCGGCCGTCACCGCGACCAGCTTCTTCATCAACTCGTTCCACGCCGCCGGAGCGGAATACATCATCTTCTTCGTATGAATGTAGTTGCGCGAGCCTCCACCCTCGATCATGTAGCTGGCCAGCGTAAATGGCGCTCCACAGAATCCGATCACCGGCAATGAATCGCCGAAATGCTTACACACCAACTTGACCGCTTCCGCCACATAACCCAGATCCGCCGCGCGATCGGTGCGCAGGTTGCCGATATCTTCCGCACTCCGCACTGGCTTTTCGATCTTCGGCCCCTCGCCCGCGGCAAAGTGAAAGGGCAGTCCCATGACCTCCAGCGGCAGCAGCAAATCGGCAAAGATGATCGCCGCATCCACCTTAAGAATCTCGGCCGCCTCAATGGTGACCTGCGCCGCGACCTCCGGCTTCTTGCAGATTTCGATCAGGGAATATTGTTTGCGGATAACGCGATATTCCGCCATGTAGCGGCCCGCCTGGCGCATGAACCACACCGGCGTGCGTTCCACAGGCTGAGCCTTGGCAGTACGTATAAAGAGAGAATTAGGGGCGGACATGAATCTTCTAATTTACCATCCTCGGCGGGCAGGTGGACTACTGCTTCAGCGTTCCTGTCCAGTTGAGGATGACCTCCTGAGGTTTCGACTGGCCTCCGCTCAGGGGTTTTAGCGCGGGAAAGCGCTCGCCCGGCGCCGCCCATCCGACCGAGGCGAACTCACTCAAATTGATGGGCAGAGCTTGCGGCGCTCCGAATTCAAAGGTCTCGGCATTCTGAATCGGAATCACCATTAGCTTGTCCCCGACGCTGTAATAGAGTTGCTTGCCATCCGCATTCCACGAAGGAAAATTACCGCCACCGCTGGAAACCTGCCATTTCCCGCCGGGACCCGGGAAGGCGGTCACATAAATCTCAAACCTGCCCGACTCGTCAGAAGCATAGGCGAGCCATTTGCCGTTCGGTGACAGGACAGCGCCGTTGTCATTGGCCGGCGATTGTATGAAAGGAGTCAATTTCTTGTCGCCGTTCAGATCAACGTAATAGATGTCCTCGCGCGTGGCGTTGTTCTGCAACATGAGAAAAAGATAGCGCCCGTCGGAAGACCAGCTCAGCACGTCAGCCCAGATCCTCGGCGTCTCCAGTTTTTCCTGATTCCCTGAGCCACTCGTTGGCTGAATCCACAACCCACCCGAGGCCGCGCCTGCCATGGTACCGACCGCAATCCTTTTGCCGTCCGGAGAAAACGCATACGTAACATTGGGCCCGTCAGCGAATGTGCTGCGGGACACCGTGTTCCGGTTGGCATCCACCACCCAAACGTCTCCCCGGCCCGTGTCAGGATCCAGCCGCACCAGGCCGACCGCGGACCCGTCGCGAGAAGGCTGCGGCAGCGAATATAGCCCGGGTTCGCCAAACCGCCCCAACTCTTTGCCGCTGCGGTCCACCCACATGGGTTGAGTCTTCTGCAACGAACCGTGACGGAAGACGAGCGTGCCCTGTGCGGTGGTGAAGGCGGCCAGATCGCGCGCGTTCCAATAGTCAAGCTTTTCCGCCACCGGCTTGGGGTCGCCGCTGAACTTGAGCGATTTGGGATCGAAGCGCTGCGCAACCAGCACGCTTTCGCGCAGGTACAGCAGGTATCCTTCGGAATACTGCACGTTCGATCCGAATTCCAGAATCTGGCGAGGCTGCTCGCCAGAAAGAGACGCGCCATATAACGAACCCGAGGGCGCGGTCTTGCCGCCCGTGTCGCGAGCAACGAAAAGGAAATGATCGCCGTCGGGTAAAACGTATGGATTGCGATTCGTCCAACCCGGCTTCGTATCGGTGATCTTCACTGGCGCGCCACCGCCCTCCGGCACCTTGTAGAGGGCCTCCGCAATGTTAGGAGTGAAGATAATGACACCGCGCGGACTCCACGATGCGCCGCGCCCTTCAGGTGCATCGCACAACACCTGCACTGGTCCGCCCGCCAGGGCCACCTTCTTTAGCTTCCCGGCGGAGAAAAATCCAATGTACCTGCTATCGGGCGACCAGAAAGGAAACGTAGGCCGATCCGCACCTTCCACTGGCTGAACCGTCCCGGTCGTCAGGTCGCGAACCCACACCTTTGATTCGGAAGCGCCACCGGCAAGAAACGCAAGTTTCGAACCATCCGGAGAAAGTGCGGGCGCACCGACCACAACGGACGCGAATTCCGTATCGCCCGGTGCCACCCACGACGCCGTCATCGGTCGTCGCGCCTCTTCAAGCTGGGAGCGGCTGGACACGAAAAAAGCACCCGCGGCCGCCGCTAGAATCCAGCCCACGGCGCCAGCAATCATTAATGTCCGCTTCTGCACCACCCGCCGGGCACGTACTCGGGCAGGCGCCGCGAGTTGACTTGCAGACGCCTCCGCAATCCACTTCAACTGCAGCTTGATATCGTGCACCGTCTGGAAACGCTCATCCGGATCCTTGGCCAGGCACGTTTTCACCACCTGCGCCAGCGCCGGCGGCGCCATCGGCTGCACTATCGAAATCGGCGTTGGTTCTGAAGCCAGAATCGCCGCCACAATGCTGGCCTGGCTTTTCCCCGTAAACGCCCGCTTCCCCGTCGCCATTTCATACAGCACCGCCCCCAAGGCAAAAATGTCGGAGCGCACGTCCGCATCTTTGCCCTCGGTCTGCTCCGGAGACATGTACTGGAACGTTCCCACCAGCGTGCCCTGCGCCGTAAGCGGCTGGTCGGCTGAAGGACCTGATATCGTCATCGTCAGGCTCGAAGCCGGCGCCGGACCTGATGGAGCCGCCTTCGCCAGCCCGAAATCCATCAGTTTCGCGCCCGTCTTCGTCAGCATCACGTTGCCCGGCTTCAGATCCCGATGCACCACCCCGCTCTTGTGCGCCCGCTCCAGCCCCTCACAGATATCAATCCCGTATTTCAGCACCAGCTCCGTCGGCAGCGCACCCTTCGTCAGCCGGTCAGCTAGAGTCTCGCCCTCCAGGTACTCCATGACCAGAAAGTCGATCCCATCCTGATGCCCGACATCATGCAGAGTGCAAATGTTGGGATGGTTCAGAGAAGAAATCGCCCGCGCTTCCCGGTCGAAACGCTGTTTGGCCTCTGGATTATCGGAGAGATGATTGGGTAAAATCTTGACCGCCACCGTCCGGTCGAGGCGAGTGTCCGTGGCACGATACACCTCGCCCATGCCGCCCGCGCCTAGCGGGGCTTGAATTTCATAAGGACCGAGTTTCTTGCCAGAGGCGAGCGCCATCGGTGCGGCCAATTATACCTGCCGCAATCCATGCCGAATACATCATTTCTATACTGAGATACCGCACTACCCCGTAGAGACGGGGCTTGCCCCATCTCCGCTAGTACGGGGCAATTCTTGTGACTTCTGGCGGCACATCAGAACGCCACCTGTCGTTCCGAAGCCCGCAAACTCGCCTGCGTCAGCAGCGGAATAGCTTTCACCTTCAGATACGCGTCCACACAAGCCGCCGCCTTCCGGCCTTCCGCGATTGCCCACACAACTAACGACTGCCCGCGCCGCATATCGCCCGCCGCGAAAACTCCTGGCTCCGATGACATATAGTTCTGGTCCGTAGCCACATTACCGCGCGCATCGAGTTTCACTCCCAACTGTTCGATCATTCCATTCCGCACCGGCCCCAAAAAGCCCATCGCGATGAGCACCAGGTCCGCGTCCATCGTAAATTCTGAACCAGCAATCGGCTCGAATCTCGGTGCCGGCCCAACCCGCACCGCATGCAACTGCTCCACCGATCCGGACTGGGAACCGGTGAACTTTGTCGTCGCGATACTCCAATCGCGCACCCCGCCTTCCTCGTGCGCGCCCTCCGTCCGCAACTGCATTGGCCAGAGCGGCCAAGGCGTCAGCGGTGAGCGTTCCTCCGGAGGCTTCGGCATAATCTCGAACTGGTGCACCGAGAGCGCTTTTTGCCGATGGCACGTTCCCAGGCAATCCGCGCCCGTATCCCCGCCTCCAAGAATGACCACGCGCTTGCCGGTCGCCAAAATTTCGGATTCTGGTTCGATCGTGTCGCCGAGCGAGCGCCGGTTTTGTTGCGGCAGAAACTCCATTGCGAAATGAATTCCCTTCAGTTCGCGTCCCCGGACCTTCAGATCGCGCGCCTGCTCGGCTCCTCCCGCAAGCACAATGGCGTCGAATTCACGTCGTAGATCCTCGACCGCGACGTTCTTCCCCACTTCCGCGCTGCTCACGAACTTCACGCCCTCCGCGGACATCTGCTCTAGGCGCCGATCGACGATGCGCTTCTCCATCTTGAACTGCGGAATGCCGTAGACCAGCAATCCACCGATGCGATCCGATTTCTCGTAGACCGTCACCCCGTGCCCGGCGCGTCGCAACTGCTGCGCCGCAGCTAATCCCGCCGGCCCCGAACCTACAATGGCAACTTTTTTTCCGCTGATAACTTTTGGAGGCTCGGGACGAATCCAGCCTTCCGCAAATCCGCGCTCCACGATATTTTTTTCGATCTGCTTGATGGTCACCGCGGGCTGATTAATGCCCAGCACACAGGACGCTTCGCACGGCGCCGGACAAATCCGGCCCGTGAACTCCGGAAAATTGTTGGTCGCGTGCAATTGCCGCACCGCTTCTTTCCAGTGCCCGTGATACACCAGATCGTTCCAATCCGGAATCAGATTATTGACCGGGCATCCCGTCTGGCAAAAAGGAACGCCGCAGTCCATGCACCGCGCGCCTTGGGTGCGCAACTTCTCCACCGGAAAGTCGCGATAGATTTCGAACCAGTCATTGACCCGCTCCGTCACCGGACGCCGCGGGGCAAGCTCGCGCGCGTATTCCAGGAATCCCGTGTCCTTACCCATGTTGCACCTGCCCCGCCGGCACGCGAACTGCTTGCGGCGGAGTCGTCGCGTAAGGCTGGCGTTTGCGGCGAACTCCCAGTACCCTCTGATGCTCGTGCGGAAACACTTTGATGAACTGCGGCAACGCTTCCGGCCAATGGTCGAGAATCCAGGCGGCACGCGGACTGCCGGTCAATCCGAGGTGTCGCGTGATCAGATCCTTAACAATTTTTGCTTCCGCAAGGCGAACCTCGCCGCGCGGCGCATCCTGCCCGTCAAAAACTGGAACCACCTCAATCGGAACAAGATCCACCGACTCCAGATTGCACCGCTTTTCGCTGAAGTCTCCCCGCTCGTCATAAATGTAGGCGACGCCGCCACTCATTCCGGCGGCAAAATTTCTGCCGCAGGCTCCGAGCACCAACACCACCCCCTTGGTCATGTATTCGCAGCCGTGATCGCCCACCCCCTCAACTACCGCGGTCGCTCCTGAATTGCGCACCGCAAATCTCTCGCCCGCGACCCCATTGAAGAACGCTTCTCCGCTGGTCGCGCCGTAAAGCGCGACGTTGCCAATCAGAATATTTTTTTCGGGAGCGAATTTCGATCGCCGCGGCGGATACGCCACTAGACATCCTCCCGACAGGCCTTTCCCTACATAATCATTCGCCTCACCCTCCAACGTCAGCGTGACTCCCTTAGCCAAAAATGCGCCCAGGCTTTGTCCTGCCGATCCATCAAGATGAATCCGAATCGTATCGTCCGGCAGGCCAGCCGACCCGTGCCGGCGCGCTATCTCCCCGCTCAGCATGGTTCCCACCGAGCGGTGAATATTGCGCACCGGCATTCTGAACACCACCGGCGTGAGGTTTTCAATTGCCGCCTGCGATTTGACTAGAAGCTGGTGATCCAGCGCCTGCTCCAGACCGTGGTCCTGCGCCTGCACACATCGCCGCGCCACCCGCGACGGCATCGACGGCTCATAGAGAATCGCCGACAGATCCAGACCACGCCCCTTCCAGTGATGGACGGCGGGCTCAACCTCAAGCATGTCCACGCGCCCGATCATCTCGTCCATCCGCCGGAAGCCCAGCTCCGCCATATACTGCCGCACCTGCTCCGCCAGAAAGAAGAAGAAGTTGATGATGTGCTCCGGCTGCCCTTGAAACCGCTTGCGCAGCACCGGATCTTGCGTGGCGATGCCCACCGAACAAGTATTGAGATGGCATTTGCGCATCATGACGCAGCCCATCGCAATCAATGGCGTGGTAGCAAATCCGAATTCTTCGGCGCCCAGCAAGGCCGCAATCACAACATCGCGGCCAGTTTGCAACTTGCCGTCCGTCTGCACCCGGATCCGGCTGCGCAGATCGTTCAACAACAGCACCTGCTGCGTCTCCGCCAGCCCAAGCTCCCAGGGAATGCCTGCGTGCTTGATCGAACTTAGAGGCGATGCTCCCGTGCCGCCGCTGTCGCCGCTGATCAGCACCACGTCCGCATGCGCCTTGGCCACTCCTGCCGCTACCGTGCCCACTCCAACCTCCGCCACTAACTTCACCGCAATGCGGGCTTGCGGATTCACATTCTTGAGGTCATAAATAAGCTGCGCGAGATCCTCGATCGAATAAATATCGTGGTGCGGCGGCGGCGAGATCAAACCTACGCCCGGAATCGAATGCCGCAGGCGCGCAATCACCTCATCCACCTTGTGTCCGGGAAGTTGTCCGCCCTCGCCCGGTTTCGCACCCTGCGCCATCTTGATCTGTAACTCGTCCGCATTGACCAGATAGTTCGCAGTAACTCCAAAACGCGCCGACGCAACCTGCTTCACCGCGCTGCGCCGCAGGTCCCCGTTTACATCAGGCTTGAAGCGTTCTTCATCTTCGCCGCCCTCGCCCGTGTTCGACTTCCCACCGATGCGGTTCATGGCAATCGCCAGCGTTTCGTGCGCCTCTTTGCTGATCGAACCATAGGACATGGCTCCCGTCGTGAAGCGCTTCACGATTTCCTTGGCGGGCTCTACTTCTTCCATCGCAACCGGCTTAGCGCTCTTCTTCAATTTCATCAAACTGCGCAACGTCGCCAGGTTGCTGCTTTGCTCGTCGATAAGATCGGTGTACTCCTGAAATGTCTGGAAGCTGTCCTGCCGCACCGCTTGCTGCAGTTTGCTGATGGTCAGCGGATTCAGCAGGTGATACTCGCCATTCACCCGCTGGTGGTACGTTCCTCCCACCGCAAGTTCAGTCTCCGACTCGCTCAGCGGACGGAACGCATGCTCGTGCTTCAACTGCGCTTCGCGGGCAACCACTTCCAGGCCAATGCCCTCCAGTCGCGACGCCGTGCCTGAGAAATAACTGTCCACTAGCTCCCGGTTCAAGCCGATGGCTTCAAAAACCTGCGCTCCCTGATAGCTCTGTAAAGTCGAAATCCCCATTTTTGCGAACGTCTTCAGCAAACCCTTATTCACCGCTTTGATGAAATGTTTCACCGCCATTTCGGGAGTCACGGCTTCAGTCAAATCTCCGCGCCGCGCCAGGCTCTCCACGCTTTCCAAAGCCAGATAAGGATTGATGGCGCTCGCCCCATAGCCGCTGAGCAGCGCAAAGTGCATCACCTCGCGCGGCTCGCCCGACTCCGTAATCAGCGCAACTTGGGTTCGCGTCTCTTCCTTGACCAGCAGGTTATGCACCGCCGCCAGCGCCAGCAAGCTGGGGATCGGCGCGTAGTCCTTGTTCACGCCGCGATCGGAAAGAATCAGCAGCGTATATCCGGCCTTCCCCGCAAGCGATGCGCGTTGGCACAATTCCTCGAGCGCGCGCTTCAGTCCCGCTTCTCCTTCGCTCGCTCGGAACAGAGCGGGCAACGTGATCGCCAACAGATCGCCAGTCGACACGCGCCGCAGTTTTTCCAGTTCGACATTCGTCAGCAACGGATGCGCCAGCTTCAGCATGTGGCAATTCCCTGGCTCTTCCGAAAGAATGTTGCGCTCAGCTCCGATGTAACTGATCAGCGACATCACGATCTCTTCGCGAATCGAGTCAATCGGAGGATTCGTAACCTGCGCGAAAAGCTGCTTGAAATAATTGAACAGCGACTGCGGCCGGTCGGATAGGCATGCCAGCGGCGTGTCCGTCCCCATCGATCCCACCGGCTCCTCGCCCTTCGAAGCCATCGGACCAAGAATCATGCGCAGGTCTTCATCGCTATATCCAAACGCTCGCTGCCTCCGAAGCAGCGTTTCCGCCTCCGGATGATGCATGCGCGTCGGTGCCGGCAACTGATCGATCGTGATCTGATTGTCGTGCACCCACTCCGCGTAGGGCTGCCGCGATGCCAGCCGCTGTTTGATTTCCTTATCCGGCACGATCCGCCCCTCGACCGTATCCACCAGAAACATCTTCCCCGGCTGCAGGCGTCCCCTCATCTTCACCTGTTCCGGCTCAATATCCAGCACTCCGGCTTCCGAGGCCATGATGACGTGCTCGTCCTGCGTCACCACGTACCGCCCCGGCCGCAATCCATTGCGGTCGAGAATCGCCCCGATCACTCTGCCGTCGGTGAACGCAATCGCCGCCGGCCCATCCCACGGCTCCATCAGGCACGCATGATATTCGTAGAAGGCGCGCTTCTCCGCCTTCATGTGCGGATTCCCCGCCCACGCTTCCGGGATCAGCATGGCCATCGCGTGCGGCAAACTCCGCCCCGCCTGGAAAAGAAGTTCAACCGCGTTGTCAAAATTCGCCGAGTCGCTGCCATCCGGCGCAATGATGGGATAAAGCTTCTGTATATCGTCGCCAAACAACGGAGATTGCAGCAACGACTGCCGCGCGTGCATCCAGTTGACGTTCCCCTTCAGCGTGTTGATCTCGCCATTGTGCGCGATATAGCGATAAGGGTGCGCTCGTTGCCAACTCGGAAACGTATTCGTCGAAAAACGCTGGTGCACCAGGCACAACGCGCTCGTCACCTCGGGATCGGACAGCTCCTTGTAGAAATGCGTGATCTGCGGAGCCAACAGCAGACCTTTATAAACAATCGTCCGGCAGGAGAGCGAAGGAACATGGAACACGCTCGCATCTTCAATGCCCGATGCCGCAATCTCGCTCTCGGCTCGCTTGCGCACAACGTAAAGCTTCCGCTCAAAAACGTCTTCGTCGGCAAACGCACCACACCCCACAAAAATCTGCTGGATGTATGGTTGCGATCCGCGGGCCACGCGGCCAATGGCATCGGCGAAACAGGGAGTGTCGCGCCAGCCGAGCACCGTCAGGCCTTCCTCCCGCACAATGCGCTCAAGAATTCCCTCGCACTGCAGCCGCGGATGCTTCTCCACCGGCAGGAAGGTCATCCCCACGCCATACGCCCCGGGCGCTGGCAGCTCGAACCCCAGTTTGCCGCACTCCCGCGCAAAGAATCGGTGCGGGATCTGAAGCAGAATTCCCGCACCATCTCCCGTCTCCGGATCGCATCCGCAAGCTCCGCGATGCGCCAGGTTGAGCAGCACCTGGATTCCCTTCTTTATGATCTCGTGACTCTTGCGGCCGCGAATATTGGCGACGAATCCGATCCCGCAGGCGTCATGCTCCTGCCGAGGATGGTACAAACCCTGGGCCGGGGGCAGTCCACTCGTCATTGGTCCACGCATCGTCATGGGTACAATTGCCGTGCGGCGGCATTCGAAGTCAGTTCTGAATCGGTTGTTCCCAGTTGCGTGATCTGCCCGCAAAGGCTATCGGGGCGTCGCGACATCAGCTCAGGAACACGCGCACTTCCGCAATCTACTAGTTACTGCCCCTGGAAACGAAAAGTACAATTCAGAATTTCGATGCAAGGCATGAAAAAATCAGGATTTTTGCAGGTTCAGACGCGGATTTCAGCCTAATCTCCCGCGAGAGCAGCCGCGTCCGTTATAATCCCGCAGTCAATACAAATGGATTTTGATCAGCTCATTACGTTTCTGGAAGTGGCCAAGCAAGGCAGCTTCTCCCGCGCCGGAGAAAAAGTCTTCCGCTCGCAGTCGGCCGTCAGCGCCCAGATCCGCCAGCTCGAACAGGAGTACGGCGATCGCCTGCTCGACCGCTCCGGTAAGACCGTGAAACTGACCCCCGCCGGGCAGGTGCTCTTCGACTACGCCGAGCGCCTCAAATCGCTGCGCGAAGAATCGCTCATGGCCGTCGCCGACCATAGCCGCACCCCGCGCGGCACCCTCCGCGTCGGCGCCAACGAGGCCACCTGCCTCTACGTTCTCCCCGAGGTCTTTGCCGAATTCTGTCGCCTCTACCCGCCCGTCCAGATCAATATCTACCGGAATTTCAGCTACAAGGTCACCGAAAAACTCGAGAACGGTTCCATTGAGGTAGGCTTCCTGACTCTACCGATCCAGTCTCCCAGCCTTGAAATTGAAACCATCTTCCGCGACAAGCTGATGTTGATGGTGAGCCCGCGCAATCCCCTGGCTAAATTAAAGACAGCCTCCGTCACCGACATCGTCAAGCACCCTTTCCTGCTGCCAAAAACCGGTCACACCCGCCGCCTTCTCGACAAACTCTTTCGCCCTCATCGCGATCAATTGCAGGTTCGCATGGAACTCCCCAGCATCGGCATGATCAAAAGCTTCGTCGCCGCCGATCTCGGAGTCTCCATCATCAGCGCCTCCTTCGCCCGCGATGAAGTCGCCAACGGCCGCGTCAAACTCATCGAGCTCCAGGACGCGCAACTCTTCCGCGAACTCGGACTCGCCTACCGTCGCGACCGTACCCTCTCCTGCGCCTCCACCGCCTTCATCGAAGTCCTGCGCCAGGTCTCAGCCGCCGCAAAGAAGAAGCACCCCGCCCCTCAAGCATAAGTCCCTTCCCTTCCGGGCCTGAACCACCCACCCAGGTCGTGTCCTAAACTAGCCTTAGACCACCCCCCCACCTGGTAGTGTCTGAAATGTTTCAGACACTACCCCCCCACCTCCATTTACACTCCTTTCACATTCCCGGTTTATGCTAACTTCTTGCAGGAAAGAGCTTCCCGTCCCGGGTTGCTACGCGAGTTGCCCATGCCTCGAAAACCGGCTTCCGCTCCACGACTGAAGCGCCGCTCCGCAGCCAAACGACGCCCTGCACCGGAGTCTCGCCCGCGCACCCTCCCTACCCACAACCACGACCATGACCATGACGATTTTCACGAAGATGAATTGTCCGCCCAGGTCGTCCGCGGCTGCCTGATCGCCCGCGACGCCGTCTTCAACGTCCGCGACTTCCTCGCCGACGGTTCCCGCCTCGCCTTTCTCGCCATCAAAGATTGCGAAAAAGAACTCGATCAGATCGAGCGCACAATCGATGAGCAACTCCCCGAAGCCATCACCCGCGTCGGCGAAGCCAAGGCTCGCGAGTTGCTCGCTTGCCTGAAGTTCATCACCGATCTCGAACGCATCGGAGACCTCGCCTACAGCGCGGTCATGCACCTGCAATCGCGCCGCGAAAAATTGCCCGCCGCCGATTCCCGCCAGCTCATCGAGATGGCTTCCTTGCTGCGCGAAATGCTGGAGCAGGTTCATCAGGGCTTCGTCACACGCGAAGTCTCGTTCGCCCAGAGCGTATTGCAATCCGATCCCGAGGTCGACCGCTTATGCCATTCCCTGTTTCACCGGCATCTGGCGGAACCGAATAGTCCCACCGGTCAGAAAAATTTCGACATCCTTCTCGCCGCCCAGGCGCTCGAGCGCATCGGCGACCATGCCAAAAATCTGGCCGAAGAGCTTTACAGCCTGTCCGAAGGCCGTTCCCTCCGCCATAACACCAGAAAGCTGTCAACCGCCTGAGTTCTGCTCGTGGAGGGACGGGCGTCCTCGCCCGTCCGGATTTGCGTATGGACGTTGCGTAGGGACGTTGCGTAAGCACAATCGCCCCCACTTCAATGAAAATCATGCGACACCGTCTCTGCTCGCGTAACTGAAAGTGGCAAAACTTTTTCCGCCCGGATGTGAATCACATTGTCCTGATTCTGCAGAATCCCCTCGACCATCAAAAATCGTTCCGAAATTAATAGCACCCGGTTCTTCTGCAGTAAATCAGGAGCGACGATCGCATTCGCAATCCCCGTTTCATCCTCCAGGCTCAGGAACATCATCCCCTTCGCCGTTCCCGGACGCTGCCGGGCTATCACGCATCCCCCCACCCGCAAGCGCCGTCCATTCGGCAGCTGCCGCAGATCGCTGGCGCTATAAATCCCCATCCGCTTCATCTCCTCGCGCCGGTATTGCATGGGGTGTGGCCCCACCGTCAGCCCCGTAGCCCGAAAATCCGCCACCAGTCGCTCTTCCTCCGTCATCGCTGCCAGCGGAGATCCCCCATCAACCTCCGGCAACTCATCCAGCAATGGCCCTGACCAGCGCACCGCCCGCTCCACCTGCCAAAGTGCATCGCGCCGGTGAAGTTTAAGATTTCGATTTTCACCCGCCACTGACCACTGGCCACTGGCCACTGCATTCAGCGCCCCAATCTCCGCCAGCGTGGTCAACTCATCTTTCCGCAACTCCGGCACGCGCCGAGCCAGATCCTGAATCGAAGCAAACCGCGCCAAGCTCCGCTCCCGCACCAATGCCTGCCCCGCCGGTTCGCGCAACCCGCGCGCATATTTCAAGCCAAGCCTCACTGAGAACTGCGAACTGCGCACCGAGAACTCCAAAGAACACTTCCAATCCGACCGCGTTACATCCATCGGCAACATCTTCAATCCATGCCGCTGCGCATCTTTCACAATCGTTGCAGGATGATAAAAACCCATCGGCTGATTGTTGAGCAGCGCCGCCGTGAACGCCGCCAGGTAATGACATTTCAAATAGGCGCTGGCATAAGCAATCAGAGCAAAGCTCGCGGCATGCGATTCCGGAAATCCATAAAGTGCAAACGAAGTGATCGACTGGATGATCTGCTCCTGTGTCTCCCCGAGAATTCCGTTGCGCGTCATGCCCGCGCGCAGCTTTTCTTCGATCTGCTTCATGCGCGCCTCCGACCGTTTGAAGCCCATGGCGCGGCGCAATTCCTCGGCTTCCCCGCCCGTAAAGTTGGCGGTAATCATGGCCATGCGCAGCAGTTGCTCCTGAAACAGCGGCACGCCAAGCGTTCGCCCCAACACCGTTTCCAGCGATGGATGCGGATACGTCACCTCCTCCCGCCCCTGCCGCCGCTTGAGAAATGGATTCACCATATTTCCCACAATCGGTCCCGGACGTATGATCGCCACCTGCACCACGATGTCATAAAATTTCCTCGGCATCAGCCGCGGCAGGCAAGCCATCTGCGCCCGGCTCTCCACCTGGAACATGCCCACCGTGTCCGCCTTTTGCAGCGTTGAATACACGACCGGATCGTCCGCCGGAAGATGCGCCAGATCCACTTCTTCGTGATGATGATTGCCGATGAGTTCGAGAGAGTCTTTCAGCACGGCCATCATCCCCAGGCCCAGCAAATCGACTTTAATGATCCTCATGTCCGCGCAATCTTCCTTATCCCACTGCACCACCACGCGCCCCGGCATGGAGGCTGGCTCCAGCGGCACCACCGAATCCAGTCGCCCCTCGCAGATGACCATTCCGCCCGAGTGCTGCCCTAAATGCCTCGGCAGATCCTGCGCCGCCAGGCATAACTCGAAATATTTCCGGATCCGCGGATGCGCAAGATCAAGCCCCGCATCGCGCAGTCGGCGATCGAGCGCATCATGTTCGTCCTTGAACTCCCACGTCGCGACCGCCGCCGATATCCGCTTCAGCGTGTCTTCTTCAAACCCCATCGCCTTGCCCATTTCCCGCGCCGCCATGCGGTTGCGATACGTAATCACGTTCGCGGTCATCGCCGCTCCACGCTGTCCATACCGCTGATACACGTACTGGATCACACGCTCCCGTTCATCGCCGCTCGGCAAATCTAGATCGATGTCCGGCCACTCGCCACGCTCCTCGGAAAGAAATCGTTCAAACAGTAATTCCATGCCAATCGGATCCACCGCCGTAATGCCCAGCGAATAGCAGACCGCGCTATTCGCAGCCGATCCCCTCCCCTGCACCAGAATGTTCTGTTCCCGGCAGTAGCGCACCAGATCCCACACGATCAGGAAATATCCTGGAAGTTTCAGATGTTCGATCAAGTTCAATTCGCGTTCGATCTGCCGCCGCGCCCGCTTCTTCAGCTCAGCATCGACCCGCCCATAGCGGCTCCGCATCCCTTCCCACGTCCGCTCCCGCAGCAACGACATCATGCTTTCCCCCTCCGGCACGGGATACCGCGGAAACTCGTATCCCAAGTCGTTCAGGGTGAACTCCAGCCGCGAGGAAAGTTCCCTCGTATTGGCGATGGCCTCGGGAATATCCGCAAAGAGCGCTCCCATGGCTGCGGGAGACTTGAGATAGCGCTCGGAATTGCGCGCCAGAAGACGTCCGGCAGTCCCCAAAGTGCGATGATGCCGCAGCGCCGTGAACGCATCCGCCAGTTCACGCTCCTGCAGCATCGCATAATCAACCCCATTCGTCGCCAGTACCGGCAATTGCAAGGCTTCCGCGATTTCGATCGCCACTCGATTGCGATATTCTTCGTCGCGCTGAAAATGCCGCTGCACTTCGACATATACATTCGGCCTGCTGAATATTTCAGTCAGTCTCTTTACTGCTTCGAACCCTGCTTGCGCTCCTCCTTGCGCCAGCGCCGCAGCCAGCGGACCCTCCGCTCCACCCGTGAGGCAAATTAACCCCTCAGCATGCTCGATAAAATCAGCGACCGAGGCGCAGCCTCCCTCTTTTCGCCCGGCGCGCAATTTCATTTTCGTAATCAGACGGCAGAGGTTTTGATATCCCGCCCGCGAAGCAACCAGCAGCGGAAGCCGAAAGTCGCCACCAGCGTTTCCTCGTCGTAAAAATGCGGCACATGTCACCTCCGCTCCAATATGCGCCTTGATGCCCGCTTTCTCAGCGGCCAGATGAATGCGCGGTGAACCATACAATCCATCGCGATCAAGCAATGCCATCGCCGGCATCCCCAGGTTCGCGCACGTCCCAATCAGCTCTTCGGGATTCGATGCCCCTTCGAGAAAACTGAACGCAGACCGCGAATGGAGTTCGATGTACATCCGTTGTCATGGCACCCATGTCGCAAGATTTTGTCATTCCAAGCGAAGCGAGGAAGCTGCAGTTGGCCGCAAGATGCGATGCCTCGCCTCGCTCGTAGACAATGGATGAACGGTGCTACTCACGTCACCTGCAGATCCTAGTCGTACATTCCTTCTACAAACCATTTCCCATTGAGCTTGTCCTGCACCAGGCGATACAACGCAAGCCCGCTTTCGCAGGGCACGGCAATATCCCATTCTTCGCGCGACCAGCCGTCCTGCTCCGACCAGTCGCCGGCAGAGCGCCAGGGGCCGGCAACCCAGACGATTTCTCCGGCGATGTCTTCCCGCAGAAAGCACCGCAACCGCACCGGCTTGCCTTCGCGCAAAGTAACATTGGCGGCAAGCGCTGGACGAAACAGGCGCAGCCCCATTACCGCGCTCATTTTCTCTGACGCGCCGCTTTCTTGCCCATCCTCCTCGACCATTTCTCCGGACCAGCCACCGTTAGGCCAGACGTTGTCCTTTTCCCACATGATTTCTCTCTTCTTTTGTTTAGCAGATTGCCTTGCCTTGGACTTCTGCGGTGCCGTTTCTGCCGGAGCAAAATGCCGCATCGTAAATGCCCCTTCGCGATGCGTATCCAGCAGTTCCGCCGACCCCACTCTGCCCTCGCCCACGATGCCTGCGATGCGCGCCAGCGTCAGCTCCAGCTTTTCGGCCTCCGGAAAAACTGGCTGAAACAATCCGCTTTGCCATGCTCGCGGCCGCGCCGGTTCCGCCGACAGATGAATCTTCACGATGGGCGCTCCCGGCGGATGCGCCTGCAAATCCAGTTGCAATAATTTAAGAAACACTTTCGTGTCCAGCATCGGCGTCGGCAGCCGCAAACTGCGCGCAAACATCCTCGGAACCCTCGCAACCGATGCGCAATCCTTGCTTCGCGTCCCTGCCAATTCCAGGTTCAACCGCAACTCCTGCACCGCCAGGGCTCGTTCCCGCAATCGCGCGCACACCAGTTCCAGCATGCGGTTCAGCAAAAATGCCAGCGGCTCCAGCAGCACAATCGGATCTTCCAACTCCACACTCTCGGCAAAAATCAGTCGCGGTTCCCACCCCCGCAACTTGCGCAAGGACGCACCCCGCGCCAGCTTTTGCAGCCGGATTCCCTCTTGCCCCAGGCGTTCGCTGACCGGAACTTCCGGCAGCGCCGCCAGTTCCCGCAGCTTGTGAATGCCCCACCGGTCAAACGTTTCCATCCAGCGCGCCCCTCGCTCCGCATCGGGAGAAAAACTTTCCAGCAACACCTCGACCCGCAGATCTCCCAGTCGCTCCGCTTCGCCGCCTTCTGGAATCACAGTCACGCCCCGAAAGCCCCGCGCTCCCAGCAAAGCTGCATCAGGATTCTTGGCCACGGCAACGTTCCCTTCCAATCCCATGCGTGACACTCGCTGCCCCAGATCGCCGGCTATTTTCGCGAGCGGCCCGAGCAGCGATTCCAGCCCGGCAAGGTCCAGCAGCACCGTGCCCGGCGAACCGTCTTCCACCTCTGGAGAAAACAACAGCGCACAATCCAGCAAGGCCGCGTGGGCAGAAGCCTCCTGTAATTCCGACCGCGCGCGCAGAACCAGATCCTCCCATGCTTCCAGTTGCACCTTCGTCGTGCCCACCTCCACCCCGGCTTGCCGCGCTCTTTCGTTGACCCCCATCACCTTCTCCAGCGGTGCCCGCCCGCTCAGCACCGCAACCGCACGGGTGCGCAACCCCGGTTCCAGGCGCAGGATCGCTTGCACGCAAAAATCCGGTATGAAAATGCAGGCAAACATAAAAAATCAGGTGTCAGGTCGCACGTATCAGGAAATTCATTCGCCCTGGGACTTGAGTCAGGCCCGACACCTGAGAATTGAATGACTATCCCGCCCATGCCGCACGACTCTGAAAACTTGCGGTCGAACGCGCCGGCTTTCTCTCTAATTTCCTTTCTAACCGCGAGCGTAATAACTCAGCCGTAACTTCCAATTGATCCAATAATTGCGTATGCGGCAATTCCCCATGCCGCAGCCGTTTTCCTGAGGTCTGAGAGCCCACCGCCGACACCTTCAGCAGCACTGACGAGCAACTCCCCGCAATCGGCTGCTGCTCCACCACCAGCAGAACCGTTGGCGTGTGCTCAATCGCGCGGCGAAAGCGAAACCATGATGCCAAAGGAATTCGCCGCGCACTTTGCACCGGCACATCGCCCAGGTCGAGGGCAATCATTCCGAAACCATGGCTCTGCAGCAGTAGGTCGGCAACTTTCAACATTTGTCCCAGCTGCGATTCCCAGCGCCCAAAACCGAATCCGTTTCCAGTCGCTTGCGATTTTCCCGAAAATCCTTCCTCAGCGAAAACGCGCGCCCCGGCCGCCTGCTGCCCGTTACCATTTTTTCCACGGCTCGTTATCGCCGCCGAAGCCGTTTGCCGCAATGGAAATTTTTCTCCGCAGCGCACCCACAGCAAACGGCTCATCTCCATCCCTGCCGCTGCCGCCGACGCCGGATCGAACCCATCGCTGGCATCGACAAGCGCACATACTTCTCCCCGTTGAGTCGCCCCGGCCAGCGCCATCTGCAACACGCTGGTTCTTCCCGAGGAGGCCGTGCCGCAGATTTCCGTGAGGCAACCGCGAGCCAGTCCACCGCTAAGCGCATCCAGTTGCGGAATCCCGCTCGAAACCATTTCTGGTGTCGGACGCACCTCAAGTCGCGATGCGGCAACGACCGGGGATAACCTCGGGATGGCACCGACCTGCGCTAAAATTTTTGCACTCTGGCGGGCTGCCTGCTCTGTCGTCAAGTGCGGAGCGGAGGTTGGCGAAAAAATAAAATGGCGGCTCAGGGCCGCCGCTGAAAATACCGCAGAAGCAGACATACTTTTCTCACCATTGTCAGGGAACACAAAGGCAAAAAGCCTTAGGCGAAAGAGAGGTATATTCGCTTTTTATTCGCCTTGAAAAGTATCCCCCTGCGGCGACCGGTTGTCAAGGCGTGAGGTAAATTTAAAGCTCGAAATCCCAACCACCATGCCCACAATAACTTGCGGAGCCCTGGCGAAGGCACTGGCCGAGCCGCCGCCATTGCCCCCTTGCGAACACCGTCAGGAAAATGGAAGTCCCACGACAACCACGATCCTTAAGCAGTTGCGCTTTTTGTTATAATCCAGGTTTGCGAAACCTCGCGTGGCGCTATCGTCTAGGGGTTAGGACGGAAGATTCTCAATCTTCAAACCCGGGTTCGATTCCCGGTAGCGCTACCAACCACTTCTTCCGCTGCGCAATTTGCGACAAGGAACGCCCGTATCTCCTGCCGAGCCGCAGTGACGCCCCATTGGAGGCCAATGGTTACGTCCGCTCGACCGATGCGACCCGAGCCACTCCCCCTCGCAGCTTTCACGGCGGCCAGACTTTGACTCCCTGACTCCGAGCCGTTGCCTCACCCGTTCCGAGCCTTCTTCTTCAGTTCCGCCAGCGCCTTAATCTCTTCGGTAATCTCGCCGTGTCGCTTCAACCGCGAAAGATGGGCGTCTCGCTCCGCTTCGCTGCCGCCGGCCCCCGTCTCGCCATCGAGTTCCTTCAGCCCAGCCAGCTCCTTCAGAAGGGCTAATACCTGTTCCGATTCCGGGCTGCTCATCCTCATCCTCCTTGGGCCGTAACGGTAGCTGACAATACCACACAAGAGGATGCTGCATTCCGGAACGCAATCCGTTAATGGTCCTACTCGCTAATGACCCTACACTTTTCACGCGCCAAACTTTCGTAATGTGCCGTCTCCCGGCCGTTGGGCAACAATCAATGGGGTAACAATCAAGGCGGCGACAATCAAGGAAGCACCCTGGTTGCGCTCAAAAAAATCAGCGTGGCGGAGGCCGTCGCTGTTTCTCATCAACAACTTCTGCCGATGCACACCATTCTCCAAACGCGTTTACTTCTGGAACGAGGTGACTGCTTGATCGTCCGTCGTAGATTCCAACCGTGCATCTTCTTTCGTCTTTTTCTTTGCCTTGCTCTGCTCTCCCTGGCTCTCGCGCCCAATTTCGTCTTTCCCCAAAGCCGGGACGAATTGCGCTTTTGCCTGCGCTCCGAGCCCAAGACCTTCGACCCGCTGCTCGTCGATGACGAGTCCTCTTTGTCCATTCGCTATCTGACCGGTGGAGTGCTGGTCCGCGTCAACCGTCGCACACAGGAACTGGAACCCGAATTGGCCGAATCCTGGCAGGTATCGAAAGACGGCAAGCAGATCACCTTCAAACTCCGTCATGGCATTTCATTTTCTGATGGCACTCCATTTTCCACCGACGATGTCGCTTTCACAATGCAGCGCCTTATGGATCCCGCGCTGCACTCCACCACAGGCGATGCCTTTCGCTCCGGAACCGGCACCGTCAGCACCACGATCCTTACCCCCGGACAGGTCACAATCACTTTCCCCGCTCCACTCGTCGGAATCGACCGCCTCTTCGACCAGGTTGCCATCATGTCCGCGCATTCCCCGAAAAAGGAAGCCGCCGTCCTCGGCCCATTCATGGTTGCGGAATACAAAGCCGGATCCTCCATCCTCCTCCGCCGCAATCCTAACTACTGGAAAAAGGATTCGCAGGGACGCCGCTTGCCCTATCTCGAGTCCATCCGCCTCGACATTCAACCCAACCGCGATGTCGAAATGCTGCGCTTCAAACGCGGCGAACTCGACCTCATCAACGTCATCGATAGCGATTATTTCGATCGCTTGGCCGCCAGTTCGCCCCAAGTCGCGCACGATGCCGGCGCTTCGCTCGACTACGATTTCATGTGGTTCAATCAGGTAGCCAACGCGGCCATTCCCGATTACAAGCGCGTCTGGTTTCGTTCCACGAATTTTCGCCGCGCAATTTCTCAAGCCATCAACCGCGACGATCTCACCCGCGTCGTTTTCAATGGACACGCCCAGCCCGCTGTCGGCCCCGTTTCTCCTGCCAATAAGTTCTGGTTCAACAGCCAGCTGAAACCTGAGCCCTATCGCCCCGCCGCCGCCCTCCAGCGTCTGCAATCCGAAGGCTTTCATCTGCAGAATGGCGCGCTCTACGATAAAGACGGACACGTCGTCGAATTCTCCATCGTCACCAATGCCGGTAATAAATCGCGAGAGCGTATGGCCGTCATGGTGCAGGAGGATCTCGGCAAGCTGGGCATGAAGATCAACCTGGTCACCCTTGATTTCCCGTCGCTGATCGAGCGCATCTCGCAGAAGTTCAACTACGAAGCCGCCATGCTCGGCTTCCGCAACGTCGATCTCGATCCCAACAGCCAGATGACCATCTGGCTAAGCTCGGCTGAAAATCATGCCTGGAACCCGCAGCAGAAGTCGCCAGAAACCGCCTGGGAGGCCGAAATTGACCGCCTGATGCGCGCCCAGGCCTCGACCACCGACCTGAAAAAACGCAAGCAGAGCTTCGATCGCGTGCAGCTCATCGCCGCCGAACAAGTACCCTTCATTTACCTCGTCAATCAGAATGCTCTCTCCGCCGTGTCCACCGCCGTCGAAGGCGCGAATCCCGGAATCCTGCACCCACAAACATTCTGGAATGCCGAGCACCTGACCCTCAATCCAGCCACCCGCGCCAGCCGCTAGTGTCGGGAAGTTTCCTCGTGGTGACGGCCTGTCTGGAAACGGCCTTGTGTGGTGATGGCCTGTGTGGTGACGGGGCTCTGCCCCGTCCAGGCCGAGCGAAGCTCGGCAGCCTGCCTCGGCCCACAGGTTCATTTCTTCTTCTCGGCTGCTCCATCCAGCTCCGCGGCCTGCTCTTCCGCTCGCTTCGCATCCCGCTCTTTGCCCAGCCCGCGATAAGCTCGCCCCAACAATCGCCAACCCTCTGCATTCTGCGGATCACCCTTCGTAAACGATTCGAGATCCGGCAGCGCCCCCGCAAAATTCGATTGTTGTATCTGCGCTTCGGCCACTCCCAAACGCGCATCGCTGTCGTTCGAATCCACCAGCAACGCCGCCTCGAACTGGTCTTCTGCATTCTTGCCATCTTTGAGTTGCAGGTAAACATGACCAAGCAGCACCCGCGCCCGCATCTGGCCCGGCGCAACCTTCAGGCTTGCCTCCAGCGCATCCCGCGCTCCCGCCCAGCTACCTGACTTCTGCATCGCCTCGCCCAACTCGAAAGCCGCGCTCGAATCGCCAGGACGCAGCTCACACACCCGCTTCAGATGCGCCGCCGCCTGGGCAAAATCTCCCGCCGCCAGTTCAAGCTCGCCCAGTTGCCGCAGCGTCGTCGGAGCCTCCGGATCCAGTCGCAGCGCTTTTTCCAGAAACCGCCGCGTGTCACTGAATCGGCCGTCATCGCTCGCCAGCATGGCACTGTGCAGTAAATTCTGCACCTCGATCTTGTCCTTCGGATCCGCCAGACTTTCTCCCGGCTTCCCTGGGTTACTCATCAAGTTACTGGCCGCCGGCAGCTTGGCCTCCCACTTCGCCATTTCCGCCTGCATGGCCTGCGCCTTCGCATTCACTGCCCCCGGCGCATAAAGGTTCTTCAGTTCCTTCGGATCGTTCTGCAAGTCATACAACTCCGGCCGCGGCGCCTGAATCCACTTCGTATCCTCATACCGCAACGCTCGCAGCGGAGCCCATCCCCACCGCAACGGATAGTCCGTCTCGCCCAACAGCGCCCGACCGGAATTCGACGCCATCGGCGCCGCCGAGCCCGAACCCTCGGCCTGCGCAGCCTGCATCAGCGGCACCAGTGACTCGCCGTTCAGTCCCGGTGGCTCGGCAACGCCCGCCGCCGCCAGAATCGTAGGAAGAATATCGCTGGTCCGCACCTGCGCCTCAACCACCTCACCCCGACCAACCCCGCCTCCCGCCGCTGTTTTCAACCATGGCATCTTCACGATCAGCGGAATATGCAGCGTCGAATCATACAGAAACAGACCGTGAGTCTCCTCTCCATGCTCGCCCAGCCCTTCACCGTGATCGCCCGTAACTACAATGATGGCGTTATCGTAGACCCCAGCCTTCTTCAGATACGCAATCCAGTTCGCCACCGCTGAATCCGCGTAAGCAATCTCGCCGTCGTAGAGATGGTCTTGATATCTTTCCAGAAACGGCGGCGGCGGTTCGTACGGATCGTGCGGATCGAACAGATGCACCCACACGAAGTGAGGACCGCCGCGGTGCTGGTCGAACCATTTTTCCGCATGTTCCACCACCTCCATGCCGCGCCGCTCTACGCGGTCCCATCGCTCCTTCTTCTCGCCATTCCCCGCGTTATTGCCCTTGCCCGCGGAATTCTTCCCGCCCGCGCCCGCGTTATCACTCTTCGGAAAATTGTCGTAGAAATCAAAGCCGCGATCGAGCCCCGGAGCCAGCGTGCTGCTATCCAGAATCACCGCGCCAATAAAAGCCGCCGTCTGATATCCCTGCCGCTTCAGCAACTCCGCCGCCGTCACATGCTGCGGCGACAGCGGGATGCCGAAATCCGTCACCCCGTGCACGCTCGGCAACAAGCCCGTCATGATCGTCGTGTGCGAAGTATTGGTGATCGGGCTATGCGTAAACGCCTGCGCGAAGCGGACCCCATCCCCCGCCAGCGCGTCCAGCGCCGGAGTCTCCACCTGCTTGTATCCGTAACAGCCAACGTGATCGGCGCGCAGCGTGTCGATAGTAATAAGGTAAACATCCGGCGCGCTATTCCGTGGGCCGGACGGCGCCGCAGCGGTTTCAGCGGGAGTTTGGCAGCGGGCAATGCTTCCCAGCAGCACGATGCCCGCAAATACCCAGACGCTAGAAAGAAGAAAACCCAGACGTCGCATCAACGGTCAGCCTATCACAGCGCGCGACGGCCTCCGTGTGGTGACGGCGCTCGGCCCCGTCCATCTCAATCTCCAGCCGCTTGGCCAAAAAGAAAAGGGGAGCGATTTCTCGCTCCCCCAAAGTTGAATGCTCGATCTTCGAACTAGAACGTAATCCTCAACGCAAGCTGCACGTAACGTCGTTCACCCAAAGAGCCAGTGCCGATGTTGGACGCTTGGTTGGTCACGCCCTTCTTGCCCAGGATCTGGTAGGTCGCAGGCGTCGTTGTGCAAGTTCCAGTTGCGCTGTTGAAATTGTAGTACTCAGGCGTGCCGTTAACTGCTCCGAAGGCGGAGAGTTGTGCGCAATTTCCCGCCGAACCGAACAGCAGGTTCGACACGTCTGTCGTACCGCCGTTATTGATAATGTTGCCCGTCTGCGTGTAGTAGTTGGAGTGGTTAAACAGGTTGTAGAACTCACTCCGGAACTGCATCCCTATCCGCTCCGTGACCTTGAAGTTCTTATAAATACCCAGGTTCGCGTTCCACTGTCCCGGCTGCCGGAAAGCATTGCGCGCCGTCATGTTCGTTGGGTAAGTGCAATTGGATCCCAGAGACAAACCACTACTCGGATCCAGCGAGCAGGATGGAAACGCCCCGTTGCCAATCGAGTTCCCATAAACCAGCGGCACCGGAACGGTTTCATAGATGTACTGATTGGGGTTGCCAGTCTGGTTGGGTGCGCCCGTGCCTGAGCTGCCCTTCAACGCCACCGGTCCACCCGGAATGTAACGGCCGCAATCATAGTCGAAGTAGTTCGAAATGATCGCCGGGTTGTTGGTGCAATCGAAGATGGTGTAGGGATAGCCGCTTTGTGCCGTGACGATTGGAGTGAACTCCCATCCATCCAGCGCTTGCTTGGCTATTCCATGTGTGTTGTTGGCATAAGGCAGAATCCAGACCGCGCTCAAAGCCAGGTGATTGCGGGTATCGAAGTCGGAATCGCCCCGGTCGTATGCAGGAACAAATGGGTCCATCGTGCCCAGAGCCTGACCGGCAACCTCGTCCGATCCGGCAAAGGTAGCGCTTGAATTGTCGATGGTATGCGACCACGTGTAGTTTGCCGTCAGGTTGATGCCCTGCTTGAACAGGTTGCTGCTGGTCAGCTTGGCGTTCATCGCGTCATGCCAGCTATCATTTCCGTTCGAACGATAGTTGGTGTGGCCGTATTGCAGGTTCAAGCTTTGCTGCGGAAATAAGCAGGCCGCCCCGCCCGCTGGACCGCAACCCAGGCCGGTAAACGACGGTCCGGTGCCGGCATCGTTGATTGGCTCAATCACATACCCGTGAATGCCGCGCGAACCTGAGTATTCGACCGATGCCACCGTGTTTCGCGCAACTTCTCGTTCCACCGACAGGTTCCAGATATTCGCGTAGGCCGGCTTGATGTTGGTAGCGACTGCACGTGTCTCCGGGCTGGGGAACGGGAAAGTACCCGGCGCGCCCGCCGCTCCGAAGTTGCTGTTTCCAATGAACAGCGGGTTGGCCGGTGTTGCGGGAATATTCAGCGTGGCGTAGTTCGGCGGGTTCTGAATGACGTTATAGGTCACGTTGCCGAAATTGCGCTCGTAAGCAATACCGTAGCCGCCGCGGAGACTGGTCTTCCCATCTCCAAAGATGTCATAGGCAAAGCCTACGCGCGGACCAAAGTTGTGCCATTGCGGAGCCCACAGACGGCCGCCATTCGGCAGATTGTTTCCGTTCTGCACGGTAAAGCCTTCGACCTGCTGGTAGATGTTTCCTGAGCCCAATACTACGTTGGCGTCCTGGTATGCGTACTTGGCATGTTGCACGCCGTAGTACTCCCACCGCAGGCCCAGGTTCAACGTCAATCGTGGATAAATCTTCCAGCTGTCCTGGGCATACAACGCAGCATCTTTGTAACGATTGCTTCGGCTGAAACTCGGCGATGTCGCCGGACCCGTCAAAGTGCAAGACGGAGTTTGAATGGGCGTTGAGTTAGGATCGGTCGCAGCGCGGAAGCAGGGGAACTCGCCCTGAGGATTGATGGCAACGCTGAATTGCGCAAGGCCGCCCGTCAGCAGTTGGCTGATAATCCCCGGGCTCGTACCATCCAGCGTGTTTCCACTGCTGGTGAGGAACTGGTATCCGTTCTGATAGGCACCAAATTCTCGATTATCCCGGATATAAACCGATTCGCCGCCAAACTTGAAGCTGTGTTTTCCTCGAATCCAGCTCAAGCTCTGATCGAATTCTATTACGTTTTGCGGTCCGCCAAACGGGATGGCTGCGCCCGCCGCATAAGGAAGGTATCCGGGGAAGTTATAGACCTGGCTGGTGCCCGGCACGAGGTACCCATCGCCGCCGGTTCCGGCGAAAATACCCGGCGCCGTTCCGTAAGTGCCCAGCGGCTGTTCATTCGTCAGCCGGTTCAGGCTGATCTTGCTGTTGGAGATGAGGTTATTGCTCCACAGGTGGGTCAGACTGTACATCACATTTTGGTTCTTGTTCGTCTGCCCAGTGTCCCACCCGGAATAAGCGCTGGAGGAGTTGGTACCGGGGAAATCGTCCTCACTGTAAATTGTGTAGCGGCCGAACATCTGCGTCTTTTCGTTGAGGTTAAAGTCCACCCGGCCGACGACGTTATAGGTGTTTTCCGGAGTTCCGCCGCCCACATCGGCAGGGAACCCGTAGCTCACCAGGTCAAGAACGGGCGTTGTTGGCGTTACCAGCGGGAACGCTGTATTGCTGTAGCCTAAGGCGCCCGCGGTCAACGAACTCTGAATTATGTCGGCCGATTTTAGCGCGCCATATTGCGCAAAATAAGCCTGCGTATTGGCGTTGGTCAATGCAATGAAGCCGGGATCGGGCACATAGGAGAGGTTCGTCGCCGTCGATCGCACCCTCAGCCATTCGGCATTGCCGAAGAAGAACAGCTTGTTCTTGATGACCGGGCCGCCGGCCGAAAATCCGAACTGGTTGCGCGTAAAGACCGGCCGCGCGATGTCGTTCGCGTTATTGTCATAGGTGTTGGACGCCAAATCCGACAGGCGGTTGAACTCGTAGGCGCTGCCGTGATAGGCATTAGTGCCGGATTTCGTCGCCACGTTCACGATGCCGCCGCTGGCCCGGCCATACTCGGCATTGAAGTCGCTGGTCGTCACTCGGAACTCCTGCACCGAGTCCTGCGGAACCTGTTGGCCCAACGCAGCGCTGAACAAATCGACGTTCTCACCGCCGTCCAGCAGAATGTCGGTGCTGGCGGAGCGCTGTCCGTTGATCGCGGCTCCATTGGCGCCGCGGCCAGCCATATCATTAGTGGTATTTCCAGCCAGGTTAACGAAGTCATACGGGTTGCGCGTCAAGCTGGGCAACTCGGCTACCTGCTGCGCGCTTACTTCTTGCGACAGTTCGGAGCTCTGCGTCTCCACTTGCACCGTTCCGCTGCCGCCCGCCGTCACTTCCACCGTCGTTCCCGTCGAAGTCACTGCCATCTTCGCGGAAACCTCGACTACCGAAGCCACCGTCACTGTAATCGCGGTTCTGAACTTCGCGAAACCCTGCGCCTCAATCACCACTTCATACGGAGCTGCCCGCAAATTGGACATCGTATAGGAGCCGCTCGCGCCCGTGGTTGCAGTACGAACCTGTCCCGTCGCGGTGTCGGTCGCGGTTACCGTCGCGCCGCTTACCACCGCACCCGTAGGATCGGTCACGGTTCCGGTAATGGACCCGGTTTCGGTTTGCCCGAAAGCAAACACCGACGCGAATACGAGAATCAGAAGAACTATCGACAGTCTGGATTTCATGAAACTCCTCCGTTACGAACGCAAGTCTTGCAGTTGAAGTTTGGCGCCTTTTCAAAAGAGCCGGCAGTCATAATCAATTTCCGAATCAATTTCCGAACCCTGGGTCAACACCAACCTACTGCAAATGAGGCACCATAATAAGAACATGTTTTCGCTATTGTTTTCATATACTTGCACTGACCTTCGGGGAGCAGAACTCTCAAAATACGTAGGCCGGGATTTCAGGCCTATGGTTTTTCGTATGTCTACCGCACTTATAGAGCACGAGCCCAGTCGTGGAAGAGACAAACGCCGGCCGGGCCCAGGTTGCGATTCAGTACTAAACTTTCAATCACGGGCGCGGCATCATGACATTTCGCAGCCGATCTTGAGCTACATTCATGGAGATGGATGTTCGATCGATCTTTCGTCTGTGGATCCCCCTCGCCGCCGGCCTGGTCGTTCTCGGCTGGGCGTATCAGGCCGCTCCCGGATCGCGCGGACCTGTGCGCCTTCTCGGCCTGCTGCTGGGCGCCATCGGACTCGCCGGCGTGATTCTCGCCCGCCACACTCTCGGCAATTCATTCTCCGCAATTCCCAAAGCCACCGCTCTCGTCACCACCGGCATCTACTCGCGAATCCGTAACCCAATTTATCTTTCCGGAATGGTTTTTCTGCTCGGGATCGTCCTTATCTTGCGGCGTCCTGAACTTCTCCTCATTATTGTGTTGCTCATTCCCGTGCAAATCTTCAGAGCACGCCGCGAAGCCGCAGTCCTCGAGGCCAAATTCGGCGACGCTTATCGCGAATACCGCAAAGGTACCTGGTTTTAAGCGCGGAGATTCCGGAGCATCCACTCCGCCAGGTAACCCCGCAGCCAGTTGTAAATCCCTCCTGGCGGCAGTAACCTTAACGAGAAGTAACCTTGATAATGAGTCTTGCGCTAAAGTACACCCAATCATCACGAAATCGGGTGATGCCCATCACGGCAGAGATTCTCCTTAAGGCGTTCAATAACTGCAGCCGCAATTCTGCGGCGTCCCGATTTTTTGACAATCCCTTAATCCACACAATATCGGAGGTAAGACTATGACCAGTGTCATGGAACCGCCCAAAAAACACGGGGCGGATTACACCCATCAGATTCTCAACCTCGTCAAAGCCAAAAACCCCGCGGAACCAGAATTCCACCAGGCCGTCATGGAAGTATTCGAATCGTTGAAGCCCGTGTTGGAGCGCCATCCTGAATATCAGGAAGCCAAAATCCTGGAACGCATCACCGAGCCCGAACGCGTCTTGATGTTCCGCGTCCCCTGGTTCGACGACCGTGGCAAAGTGCAAGTCAATCGCGGCTTCCGCATCGAGATGAATAGCGCCATCGGCCCCTACAAAGGCGGACTCCGCTTCCATCCCTCCGTCAATCTCGGCATCCTGAAATTCCTGGCGTTCGAACAAGTCTTCAAGAACTCGCTCACCACGCTCCCCATGGGCGGAGGCAAAGGTGGCAGCGATTTCGATCCCAAGGGCAAGAGTGACAACGAAGTCATGCGCTTCTGCCAGAGCTTCATGACCGAACTCTCGCGTCACATCGGCCCCGACACCGACGTTCCCGCTGGAGACATCGGCGTCGGCGGACGCGAAATCGGCTTCCTCTTCGGACAATACAAACGCCTGCGCAACGAATTCACCGGCGTCCTCACCGGCAAAGGCCTGGCCTGGGGAGGCTCCCTGATTCGCCCCGAAGCCACCGGCTACGGCTGCGTCTATTTCGCCGAAGAAATGCTCAAGACCAGGAAAGACTCGCTGCAAGGCAAAATCTGCTTAGTCTCCGGCAGCGGCAACGTCTCGCAATACACCGTCGAGAAGCTGCTCGATCTCGGCGCCAAGCCTGTTACCTTTTCCGATTCCGATGGAGCCATCTACGACCCCGACGGCATCGACCGCGAAAAACTAGCCTGGGTCATGGACCTGAAGAACAACCGCCGTGGCCGCATCAAGGAGTACACCGAGAAATTCAAGAAGGCCATCTACAGCGCCACCGACAAGAAGCTCGACCACAGCTGGCTCTGGGCCATTAAAGCCGATTGCGCCTTCCCCAGCGCCACGCAAAACGAAATCAACGCCAAAGACGCCGCGAACTTAATCAAGAACGGCGTCAAGGTCGTCAGCGAGGGAGCGAACATGCCCAGCACCCTCGATGCCACAAAAGCATTCCTCGACGCCAAAGTCCTCTACGGACCGGCCAAGGCCGCCAATGCCGGCGGCGTTGCCACCTCCGGCCTCGAAATGGCGCAAAACAGCGCGCGCATCTCCTGGACCCGCGAAGAAGTCGACGAAAAGCTGCACAAAATCATGATCGCCATCCACAAGAACTGCTACGACACGGCCGAAAAATACGGCACGCCCGGCAACCTCGTGAACGGCGCCAACATAGCCGGCTTCCTGAAAGTCGCAAACTCCATGCTGGATCAGGGGCTGGTCTAACGATTCGTCGAGTAAAGGTAAAGGCGTGAAGATGAAGCGGGTGCCCCATTCACGTCCCTGCGTTTTGCAGGGACATGAATGGGGATTTTGACTTTTCTAGCAATTCGCTTTTCGTGCCGGGTGCGTCCCTTCTCGCGCTTTTCGAGCAGGGGCCCGACTCACTGCCGTTCCATTAGGCTTTTACGCGGCGGAATTCAGAAGAAAATTCTATGGCCAGTCCTGCGCACCATGATAGATGCGAGAGATCTCAACGGCATTCTCCTTGACCTGGTAAACGACAACGTAGGGAGAAAAAACCAATTCGCGCCATCCGCTTATGCGTCCAGGGCGGCCGCGGTGGGGAAATTGGTGCAACGCTCCGCAACCGTCATAGATGGCTTTCACGGCATCCCGAGCGGCGGCGGGATTGTCTTTCGCGATGTGTTGAAATATGCGCTCCAGGTCTTCTGCGCGAGTGTTGACCACCGGACTTCCATCCGCGTCAGGGCTGAAACAGCCGGTCGATTCGCTTACCCACTTGCTCGTGCGTGAGATGTTCGCCGCGCTCCAAGGCTGCCTCGCCTAGCTTCACGGCTTCAACAAAGCGAGCTTCCTCCGCCAGATAGCGGCTGATAGCCTCCTGCGCAAGCGCACCCGTGTCACGGCCCCGATGGCTGGCCAGTTCCGCGAGTTGGTGCTGCTGCTCGGGCGTGAGATGTACTTCCATAAGCGCAGTCTAAGAGCGCCGCCTCGACCTGTCAACGGACTTAAAGGGAGCTACTACTGACGAACTGACCGCGGCGGCTGACTCTCCATCACTACGCGCAGAATGCGGTTGATGCGCGTCTGGTAGCCCTTGCCATGCCCCTTGAGCCATGCGAGCACATCCGCATCGAGACGAATCGTTAGTTGCCTTTTAGCCGGAAGCCAAGCCGTCGTTGCCTTCTTGAGAAATGTCTTGTCCTGCGGCGGAATATCCGAATAGTCGATTTCGGCATCCTTCATGCGGTCAATTCGCGCCAAGTCGCTTTTGATAGACTTCTTGTTCACGGCGGTTTCCCGTCCCCATGCGCCCGCGCTTTCTTATCTCGCCCGCGCCAGCACCAGCGTCACATCGTCCGGCTGTTCGTTCTCTCCTATCCAGTCGGCCACGGCAGCAATAACAATTTCGGTAATCCGTTCCAGCGGCAAATGGCGATTCGCGCGCACCAGTTGAATCAGTCGCTCCTCGCCGAACTCGCCAAATTCGTTCTCCGGTTCGGTTACACCGTCGCTGTATGCCACCAGCAGATCACCCGGATTGAGCTGCACCGTCGCTTCCGGAAAACTCAAATTGTCGAACAGCCCCACCACCGTCCCACCGCAGCTCAGCAGCTGCGGCGACCCGTCATCCGAGATCAGGATCGGACACAAATGTCCGCCGTTAGCATAGGTAAATCGCCGCGAACCTCCATCATAAATTCCCAAAAACAACGTCGCATACTTCGCCGCCGGAGTGCTCTCGTAGAGCTGATGATTCAACAACCCCAGCAGCGTTGCCGGCGATGCATCCGCGCCTCGTGATTCCGAAGCCAGCATCAAAGCTGACCCTCCACTCACCGCCACCGATTCCCGCAGAACCGGCACATCTTCGATGCTGTACGCCCGCACCGCCGAATGGATCGTCGCCATCAGCAGCGCCGCCGAAATTCCCTTCCCGCTGATGTCGCCGACCGCCAGCATCAGCTTGTCCGAATTCAACGCCAGAAAATCGTAATAATCTCCGCTCACCGTTCGCGCCGGACGGCAGAACCCGTGCACTTCCAGCGTGTCCAGTTGCGTGATCATCTTCGGATAAAGCTGCGCTTGCACCTCCTGCGCAATCGCCAGTTCGCCTTCCAGCCGCTGCTTTTCCTTTTGCTCCTGCACCAGTTTCTCGATCGAAGTCGTCATCGAGTTGAAAGAATTCGCCAATGTCGCCAGCTGATCGTGCGACTGCACCGTGATGCGGTGCCCGAAGTCGGCGCGATTCACGTACTGCGTTCCTTCGTAGAGTTGATCCACCGCCGACGTAATGCTCTGTGTCAGTTTCCGTCCCACAACCAGCGCCAGCAGCAACACCACCGCGAATACAAGCGCAATCAACCCCAGAATCGTTTCCAGTCCCCTCGCATAATCCTCCCGCGCCCCAAACAGCGTCGCATACAGCATTGAATACCGCGTATCCACCTCGGCGATCGCTCCCACCGGCTGTCGCGTTCCCGTCGCCCAATCCACCACCGGCAACGGGATTCTTAAAGTCACCTCGTGATCGAGCACGTTCCTCGCCGCTGGAACGGTCCCTACCGAAAAACTCTGTTCCTGCGCTTTGCCCTCTTCCGGCTTCGCCGCCGAAGTCGAGCGCTCCGTAGGGTTGTCGGAGGTTCCATACACCGCAGTGCGGCCCAGACCCCCTGCCATTCTGGCCACCAGATCTCGATCCAGCGGTTCACTCAAAATCACCCGCAAACCGTCCGGATCGGCCGCCGGCACCGTCGCCGTCCGAAGGTACAATTTCCCATGGTCGCTTACCATGTCGCGGAAGTCTCCGGTAATAAATGAAGGAGAATCAAAGCCAGTTGCGCCTTCTGGTCCCGCGCAGTACGACTGCGGTTCATTCCTGTGCCACGCGCACACCTCCCGTCGCGACCATTCCGGACGACGCGACCTCACCCGCGTCAGCATCTCGGCATCGAGCTTTCCGCCGGCCGCGATTTGAGTGGCCAGATTATGGGCGATGGCGCGGTTGGCCGCCTCCATGTTGCCCAGATGACTCGCTGTATCCGACGTGATCACGAAGCTGGCGAACTGCCCCGCAAAAAAATACAGCGCAATCAGCGAAATCATCACCACTAGAAAAATCGGAATCACGCCGATAAAAATATAGGTCACAATCAGCCGGTTTCGCAGCCTCCACAGCACCTGCGATCTCATCCAGCGAACCGCCATCACCGCCAGCAAAACAATTGCCAGCACGCTGAGGAAGATGATCCACCCCGTTAATCCCTCGGAGATCGCTCGATTCACCCGCCGCGTCAGCCCCTGCACCGCCAATAGCAGGACGTTCAGCCCCACCGTGTACAGAGCCGCCCACGCGACCCAACTCCGCGGCCAGAGCTTTCTGTCGCGCAGCCTGCTCTCGAGTTCAACGGAGATCAGTCTCATCCAGTTGCCTGATTCGACGTGCGATTATAGGACGTCATCCACTTCCGATCCCCACATCCTCAGATCTCTGGATAGATGTCGAAAAAGGCCGAGAGACTCGTCTTGAGCTGCTTTTCGATCTCGTCTTTGCTCCCCTCGAGTACGTGCATGGTCACATGCGCATCCCGTCCATTTTTCAGTTTGACCGTGGCCGTGCCCACCTCGGCGACTTCATCGGAGGGCAGCAGGCGCAGCCCGTATACCAATGTCAGGTTTGCCATCCCAAGATTGTAAGCCAGAGATTGCAGGATGGAGGCGCGATTCAGCGTCGAGATGCAGTCAGACAGATGCAGTCGGAAATCACGCCGTCAACATCCAGTACGGTCATCCAGTGCTGTCAATCCTGAGCGCAGCAGCCGCTTCGCGGAACGCCAGGCAGCACTGAGTCGAAGGGTGGGACCCCCCACCGCCGCCATCTAGGGATTTGACTACCCTCTAGCCAACACCCAAGCCAACAGCTAACCCGGAGGCCACTGCAAATTCCGCCCACCGATCAGATGCACATGCAGATGAAAAACCGACTGCCCTGCGCGCGGACCCACATTCAGCACCGTGCGATAACCGTCTTCAATCGACCTCTGCCGCGCTATGTACGCCGCCGCCAGATGGCAGCGCCCCACCAGTTCTGCATCTTCCGCCGCCGCTTCCTTTAAGCCACTGATATGTTTTTTCGGAACAATGAGTACGTGCGTCGGTCCTTGTGGATTCAGATCTTCAAAGGCATAGATATGCTGGTCTTCAAAGACTTTCTTGGACGGAACCTCGCCTCGAATAATGCGGCAGAATAAACAATCCGCCATCAGGGAACCTCCTTGTTGCCTGGAATTACGGTCATCCGGCCGGTACTCGGAAATGGTTCTTCGATTCTCCGGAAGAACAATATCACTCCACTTGTCAGAGATTTGTAAAGAAGTGTTCTTTCAGTCGAGCCGTACCAGGAATACCGCTCCCTCTGCCGTCTCCGTCTCTCGGACCAGCTCGGTGGCGCGCTGCCGGTCGTCATCCTGCACCCGCACCCGCACCCACCAGACTCCTATAGGACTCACAAACTTAATGACTTTGGCCGTCTGATAACGCCTCTGGAGACGTTCCGCCAGCTCCCCTGCCGCCTTCTGACCGGCGAAACCGCCTATCTGGACCGCCCAGCGCCCGCCCGTATCGAGCGGCGCTGGCGCCTCCAGCACCTCCAGCCGGACCTTCGCCGTGCCCGGCAAATATACGTCCAGCGCCTTGGCGGCAGCCAGCGATAGATCGACCATTCGCCCCACTACGAAGGGCCCGCGATCGGTGATTCGAACCAGCGCCGAATGGCCCGTCTTCAGATTGGTGATGCGCACGATCGACCCCAGCGGCAACGTCAGGTGCGCCGCCGTCATGGCATGCATGTTATAAAGTTCGCCATTCGATCCGCGCCGGTTGTGATACGGAGCTCCATACCAGCTTGCCATCCCGGTCTCTTCAAAAATCGGCTTCGCATCCGCGGGAACTTCGATCTTCTCGTCTTCTCCAGACGTTGCCGGGGGCGGAGCCGGAACCGGTTTCGCAGTTTCCTGCGGCTGTGCCGGAGGCGGAGCCGGCGGAACCTGCGCCTTCGTCGCCTTATGTCCACAGCCGGTCAGAAACCCGGTACCTGCCAGTAAGAGTATTAGGAGCAGACATGCGGACAGCCACCGCCGAGACCGATGGGACCGTCGCACTCGCGCGCCCGCGGTCCATGGCAGACGAATCAGGAATTCTTGCTGTGTGTTTCCAGATACTCCGCGAACTTCGAAAGCTTGACCGCCGCCGTCCGCAACGCCTTCGAGGAATGCGTCCGTACCGCCGGCACAACCTCGTCGTTCAGATACGTCACCAGTTCCGACGTCTCTTTCTCCAGAGTCTCGGCGATGTTTGCCATCGAGCGATTGAGACGCGCGGAAGCCTCTTCCACCTTGCGGTCGAATTCTGTCATACCCATCCTGCCGGTTCGAGTTGATTTTCACGCGTAAGCCGCGGATACCTGGCTTCATTATTATGGTGGGCTTATCAACCGTGGTCAATTGCCTTGCGAGGATTCCTTCCGTCGATGCCCGGCCTTGACCCGAGAATCGGCTGATCGCCATCGCCACGATCAAAGTCGCGATACACGCGTCGCGATACAATTGCGTCGCGATACAATTGCGTCGCGATACAATGCGCCCTGCATTCAATAGATGGCCATGAACCGCGTCCCGACATCGAAACCTCGCAACATGCGACGCACCCTGTCCAAGGCCCTGCCCACCAGTGCTGTGCTCACCGGCAGGCGACTGCCCGCCTTCCGACGGGCTCTATTGCGTTGGTATGACGAGCATCGCCGCGATCTTCCCTGGCGCCAGACTCGCGATCCCTACCGCATCTGGCTCAGCGAAATCATGCTGCAGCAGACGCGAGTGAATGCCGTGCTCAATCACTACCGCATTTTCCTCGAACGCTTCCCGACGGTTGAAGCGCTCGCGACCGCACCAGAGGATGCCGTGCTCGCCGCCTGGAGCGGCCTCGGCTACTATCGGCGGGCGCGCCGCTTGCTCCAGTGCGCAAAAGAAATCGTACTGCAACACCGGAGCCTGTTTCCGCAACGCGCCGAAGATCTATTAAAGCTGCCCGGCGTCGGGCGTTACACCGCCGCTGCCCTTGCCAGCATCGCTTTTGACGAACCCGTCGCCGTCGTCGATGGCAATGTCGAGCGCGTATTGCGGAGATTGCTGGGCCTCCCTCTAACTCCCCTCCAAACCTGGCCGCACGCCCAAAGCCTGCTCGCTCGTTCACGGCCTGGGGATTTTAATCAGGCCATGATGGAACTCGGCGCAACCGTGTGTCTGCCACGCGAACCAAGGTGTGCCGTGTGTCCTGTCCGAAGATGGTGCGTTACACAACCATCCCCAGCGGTCGGTCGCGCAATCACCATGGAACGTCGGGCATCCCCGCCCGCCAACTCGCCACGCAGTTCAGCGCTCCGCCAAGTTAAAAAGGAAATATGGTGTGCATTAAGCCAACGCAATAGTCGCGTTCGCCTTGTGCAGCGATCGAGAAAAGCCTCTCTTATGCCCGGAATGTGGGAACTGCCGCAGTCGTCCGAGCCGCCGCGGTTATCCCAGGCCGCCGCGCAAGGTCGCACGTTTCGACATTCCATCACCGTGACCGACTACACTGTTCACGTGCTGCAGAATCTGCCGCTGGCGTCCAGCGCCCCGGGCAAGTGGATCGGAATTGAGCGCCTTTCGCAGATCCCAATTACCGGTTTGACGCGAAAAATCCTGAGCGCCAGCGGCATCATCTAACCAACTGAGGCATTTCTTTTATGAAGTGGCTCGATCGCTTGTTCGGAGGCCGTCAAGAAATGACCGCATTGTCCGCCGGAACCAAAGCCCCTGACTTCTCCTTGCCCGCCGTGGCAATCGGCAAAGCCAGCGGGCAACGCCAAGCTAGCGACCAAGCTAGCGAGCAAGTTAGGGAAAAAGACAGCGGCAAGTTCTCATTGCAAGCCGCCCTCCAGCAAGGACCGGTTCTCGTGGCTTTTTTCAAGGTCTCCTGTCCCGTATGCCAGTACACGTTTCCGTTCCTCGAGCGCATTCACCAGGCATGCGGCGGCGGGAAAATTACGATCGTCGGCGTCTCACAAGATAATGAACGCGATACCGCCGCTTTTCTCAAAGAGTACGGCGTCACTTTCCCGATTCTGCTCGACGACCCAAACGGCTACCTCGTCTCGAACGCCTATGGCCTTACCAACGTTCCGAGCTTGTTCCTGATCGGACAAGACGGCCAGATCGAAATCAGCAGCGTGGGGTGGGTAAAGCAGGAGATCGACGACATCCACCGCAGGCTCGCCACCGCGCAACAATCCCCCCTCATTCCCATCTTCAAACCTGGAGAAGACATCCGCGACTTCCGCGCCGGTTGAGGATCGAAAAACTAGTCCCGCGGTCGCGGGATTAAACAAGTTCCGAAGCCACCGTCAGCAACCGGCACGCTTGACTCGTGACCTGAATACCTGCCAGCGCGTCGTCAAATGCCGCCGTCATCGACCGCCTACACTTGGGTAACTTTGGAGGCGTCGGGGCGGCGTGCTAGCCTGCTGCTTACTGTCGCGGTTTCAGCGATTTACCCGCAGAGTGCGCGAGACGAAAGGCGATGCCCAAGCTCCCGATTTTCCGGTTGCGCAATACCGAACCGCCCAGCCTGCCCGATCTTCAATACTACGGGATCACCCTTGCGTTAAACGACTTGCAACTCGGAGTCGACAATCTCCGCTACGACGTTTTTCTCAGCCCTCGCATCACCAGCGGCCTGCGTTTTCACCTCGCGCGCTACATCTGCCGCTTCGGCGAAGTCGAATCGCTTCTGGAAATGGACGTTCCCTCCGCTACCCAGAGCAAATTCATCCGCTCCTCCGAGAGCGTCAGCAAGCCTCGTCAGGCGAGCCCGGCCGACCTGAAAACGGTGCTGGTTTCGATTCATCTCGCGATCTTAAATCGCGCCAAGGCCGAGGCGAATCCATCCGTCGATGTGCTCGGCCGCCTGGCAGTCCTCAAATTCATTCGCAGCGAATTGCACACCCAGTTTGCCAGGATTCTCGAACAGTGCCGCATCAAGTCGAAAGCGCTCGAGGGCGTTCGGCAAGCCAAGATGATGCAGACGCAGGAGCTCGTCTCTTCTTTTCAGGTGCGCAAGAAAATTATCCTGCGCCGCGCCGGGCAGGAGATGTTCCGTCTACTCCGCGAAATCGAAAAGGAAACCCTGGCTCGCACCCGGCGCTCCTTGCTTGGCGAATTGCCGGTCGACTGCTATCGCTTGTTCCTCAATCCCCTGATTCTCACTGAAGATGGGCGCGACGATTATCTCTGCGCCGAGCACTATTACATGTTCGGCAACTTCGACAGGGATCCTGACCGCTTTCCGAGTTTCCGCCAGTTCGCGCTGAACTTTCTGCGCGAACTCGGCTACGGCCAGGCGACCGACGATGCCCACCTGGAGCAGGCCCTCAATGTTCCTGAAAACGCCGCTGCCCTCGTGAGCACCGGTAACGGCGAAGATTTCACGCCGGAAGATCGCAATCGAAAAGACCGTCTCGACATCTGGACCCGCATGCTCCAGCGTGAAGGCGTGCTCTCTCACGTCATTGCCTCTTACGAGGCCGTCCCTCTCCTGGCGGAATATGCGCCACGGGTGAATCCGCAACAGATCAAGAATGCGCTGCTCTTCCGTGAGGAATCGGTGCGCGTGGAAAAAATTATCGCCGAGAGCAGGCTCTCTTCGGAGCGGCTCTTCGCTGCCGTCGGACGCGTATCCTCCTGCCGCGGCTCCGAGCGCAACCGTTTCGCCGCCCGTCTTCTGCACGACCTGTTTTGTTACCACCGCGACCTGCGCGGGTTGGAGGCCCTGACCACCGGCTTTGACAGCATCAACCTGGTTGCCGACGAAAAGGTCCGCGAGCTTTCCAGCTTGAATGGCATGCTCTACGAGTTCCTTCCGCCCGAAGACCAGAAGCCCGCCGAGGATCGAGTGCTTCACCATGTGATCCTGAAGGCCGACGTCCGCGACTCCTCGAAACTGACCCGCTCGCTGATGGAAAGGGGCATGAACGCCGCATCATATTTCAGCCTTAATTTCTATGACCGGGTCAACAAGCTGTTGGCCAAATACGGAGCCACCAAAGTCTTTCTCGAAGGCGACGCCATCATTGTGGCGCTGCTCGAGCGCGAAGGCGAAACCATGCTGGGCGTCGGCCGCACCTGCGTTCTGGCTTGGGAAATTGTCAGCCTGCTCGGCGAGTATAACCAACTCCTCGAGCGCTCCGGCCTTCCCCAGATGGAGGTCGGACTGGGTATCGCATATCAGGATTCCGCGCCCCTCTACCTGATGGATGGAGAGCGCCGCATTATGATTTCCGACGCTATCAATGAGAGCGACCGGCTCTCTTCCAGCAGCAAGCGCGTCCGCAAGAAAATCGCACCCGATGCGGGAGTTTTCCAGGTGTATTCGGTTTTACTGGGAGGCAATAACAGCACTCACGACAGCGCGACCGCGGAACCGGAAGAAATGCGCGTTAACTACAACGTGGGTGGGATCTGTTTGAGTGAAGCAGCGTTCGTAAAACTGCAGCAGGAAATATCTTTGTCATTGTGGACCGAAAACCCGACTGAGCCTGCGTTCCTGGGACCGTGGGTCGACCAGCATTGCCAGTTCTTTGTCGGCACCGTTCCCATCGCGAATGGAGTGTTTCGCTCCCTGGCCATCCGTAAGAATCGCATCCCTCAGGTGGACGTCCGCGATCTCTCCATCTTGCGCTGGACCGACTCCTGTTATTACGAAGTTTGCGCCAACCCCGCCGTCTATGCCGCCCTGGCTGGTGCAAAGTCGGCTTCTGGGCGCAGCTAGTATCTTCCCTGACCTCTAAGAACCTGACCCTCACACTTAGTAGCTTCTTCGAACCTTGAAGGGAATCATCACGACCGCTTCCAGCGCGACCGGTTTTCCATCTCTTTGCGCCGGCGTAAATTTCCATCCCGCCAGTGCTTTCGCGGCATAGGAATCCAGACGATCATCGGGACTTTCCAGAACCCGGATATCACTGACCTTGCCATCGGAATGGATAACCGCATAAAGAGTGACTACGCCATGTACATTCGCGCGCATCAAGTCCAGCGGATAGCCAGGGTCCGGTTTCTCGGTCGCGACCGGTTCCAGCAGATCTCCCTCTTTGTGCTCGCCGTTGAGCTCGGCAAACTTGATCACCCAGCTGCCGGTCGCGGAATTCAGATTCGGCATGTTGAGCGTTCTGCCATAAACGCGTTTTCCGCCAAATACCTTGCGATCCACATCCGTGATCTTGTCCTCGGAGACGGGAGACGCAACCCGCGGAGTCGAATGCCCGGCAGACGTCGCTGCTCCTGAAGAAAGACTCGCTACCTCGCGCGGATCGTTCGTCGAATCCGCCGCACCGACACGGAGGCCGCCGGGCAGAGAGCCACTCTTATGTGCACTGAAACCGCTGCCCTTGCCCTTTGAATCAGCCGCTGTTGAAGCCGGAGTTCCCGAGGCGCCCGGCTTTCCCTGTGGGTTCGCGGCGAACGCGCCAAGCCGATTCCCTGCCGGAACCGGCACCGGCCCCGTCGGCGCCACCGGATGAATGCCCAACGCAATCAATCGACCACCCGTGGCAGAATTCCCTGCCGCCACACTCGGTGGCGGCGCCACCGGTTGCACGCCGCCGGCCGGCACACGTGCGCTGCCGCGCCTCGCCAGCGTATGTTGTTCCTCCAGCGCAAGCTGCGGAGCGGGTGCAACTACAGTGCCGGGTCCAATATTCATAGGCCCGACGTGTCCCCGAGCCGCCACTTCCGGAGGCGGAGCAATCACGTCCGACTTCATCGCCGCCTGCACCACCCGCTTCGACACAACGTCTACATCGGGCGTTGGCGCCACCACTTGCTGGGGGACCTCCGGCCCCGGCGAACGCCGCAACCGGTTTTGCGTAGCGTCCAGGGGGACCATCGGAACGATCACACCCTGGGCAACGATGTTCGGCAAAGGAATGTCGTGGTCGAGCTTGAGATTGGGCGGAACAATGATGGTCTGCGAATGATTGTCCGCTTCCGGCGGAACCGAAAGGATGGGCTGCTTCGCGTAGACGGGATCCGCTTTCTGCGGCGCCTTGAGCCGCTTGGCCGCGCCCGTGTCGAGTGGCGGAAGGTACTCTTGCGGCGTGTACGTGATCAGCGACGACCGGTCGAACACGGCGCGATCCAGAATTTTCTGCTGTCGCATCCAGGAGATCGAAACCGTCCAGATGAGAGCCAGGGCTGCGGAGTGCAGCAGCGCGGATTGCAAAAAACGGCCCCACGGCAACGGTTGGTCGACGAAAACATCCCGCCACAAATCGAAGTCATTTGCGCGCGAGAATTCGAGGACTTCAGAATCAGGCATCACTAAAGTTTCCACAGATTTCTACCCGGGAACTGCATGTCGCTCCAAAATTACTCCTTGCCCAACTCCCACGAAGGCGCCCCCGGAAGGCGGGATCCGCAGCATTTTGCTACCGGCCACGGACGGCTGGTCTTTTCAAGATTATATCGGACTTCGAGCGGTTGCCCCGGCCCGATCGGCACTTTCCCCAACATCCTTAATCACGCCTTCGACCATGACCGCTATACTGTGTTCTTCATTCTTCCGAGGAAACTATGCCGATGCGCACAACTCGCTTCCGGGCCTTCCCTTTCGCGGGTTATCTTCTTGTTCTTCTGCCTTGGATGCTGGCCGCAGCGCAAACGAAACCTGACGCGGCAAATTCCCCAAAGCCGGCCTCAGACTATTCCGGCATCTATAGCTTCTTGAAAGACGCTGATTACGTGCAGCTCACGGTTAAAGACCAGGGAAATGTTATCGGGCTCATTTCGCGCTATGCGGAGTCAGGACGCGATGGCGAATTTATCAACCAGCTTTTCAAGTCGGGCCACCTGGATGGCAATCAACTGGTATTTACCACCGAATCCGTAGGCGGAGTATCGTTCGAATTCCGCGGGACCATCGAGCGGGGCGAGGGCAAGAGCCGAAACGACGAAGCCTATTATGTCCTCAAAGGTACTCTTGTCGAAACCACCACCGATGCGGCGAAGAAAATTTCTTCGCACTCCACGGCAGTGGCATTGAAGAGCTTTCCGCGAGACCTGCCTTCTCGACCGGAGGGACCAAAGTAAGCATAGCAACCAGGGTCAATCGATCGCCTCGTGAAAATCCGTCTGGTCGCGCAAGCAATAATGAAACCTGCATGATTCTCGACGCCCTCCATCGCATCGCTAGTCACCGCCAGTCGCTCTCTCGATCGGAAG
Organism: uncultured Acidobacteriaceae bacterium; assembly: GCA_963696275.1. Lineage (GTDB taxonomy): Bacteria > Acidobacteriota > Terriglobia > Terriglobales > Acidobacteriaceae > Acidiflorens. The sequence goes on from CAVOJQ010000008.1 coordinate 638,582, forward strand.
CGCACGCGGTCATGACCGAAGTCCTCACCGGCCAATGCTCGGACGCGCAAATTGCCGCACTGCTGGTCGCGTTACACATGAAGGGCGAGACCGTCGAAGAGATTGTCGGCTTTGCTGAAGCTATCCGCGCCGCCGCCATTCCCCTTGAACTTCACAGCGACTCCGTGCTCGACACCAGCGGCACCGGGCGCGACGCGCTCGTGGACACCTGCGGTACCGGCGGCGATGCCAGCGGCACCTTCAACATTTCGACCGCTACCGCCTTCGTGGTTGCCGGCGCCGGTGTACTCGTCGCCAAGCACGGCAATCGCAGCGTGACCTCCAAGTGCGGCTCCGCCGACGTAATGGAGGCCCTGGACGTCAACATCCACTTGCCCTCCACTCGGATTGCGGCCTGCCTCGACCAGGTGGGAATCGCTTTCCTTTTCGCACCGGCCATGCACTCCGCGATGAAGCACGTCCAAACCGCTCGCCGCGAACTGCATCTGCGCACCGTCTTCAACCTGCTCGGACCGCTGACCAATCCTGCCCGCGCCACCTGCCAGGTCGTAGGAGTCTATTCCGCGGATCTTGTGGAAAAACTTGCCGAGGCGCTCAGCATGTTAGGACTGCGGCGCGCCCTGGTCGTCCACGGCAACGATGGATTGGACGAAATCACCATCACTACCTCGACACGCATCGCCGAAGTCCGCGATGGCCGGGTTCACAGCTACGAAATCACCCCCGAAGAATTCGGCCTACAGCGCGCAACATTCGACGACATCTCAGGCGGAGACGCCGTTCTCAACGCCTCCTTGATTCAAGACGTCCTGAGCGGGAAAAAATCCGCCCACCGCGACGTAGTGCTGCTCAACGCCGCGGCCGCGCTGGTTGCCGCCGGACGAGCGGATCATTTGCGCGATGCTGTTCCGCTGGCCGCACAGGCGATTGATTCGGGAGCCGCAAGGGCAAAGCTGCAGGCGCTGATCGCTTTCACCACCCTCCAGGGACAGCGCCCGACCAAATAGCGCCCACAAAACTACTTCTTGTTCGCCGCCGCCTTCAATCGCTCAATCTGCTGCAGGTGCGAAGCACCGTGGGCGCCCATTCTCTCAACGAGATCAGCCACTGTCATTTCCCGTTGCATTTCTGGGTGAAAGGCCGACTTGGCAAGGTCGGAAGCCTTCAGACTCCGCAGCAAACGCAAGTTGTGATGCCGGCCCAACCCATAAAACGCGACCAACTCTGAAGGTGGCGAATCCAGGTAATTCAGATTGCGGGCCCATGCATCCTGATCCAGCGGCGCGATGACCGGCTTCGTGTCCGCCAGCATCTGCCGCAACCGGTATCCATAGATAATCTCGACATCCGCCAGGTGGCCGAGAATTTCCAGCACGCACCATTTTTCCGGCGAAGGCTTGTAGCGTAGAACTTTCTCCGACAAACCGGAGACCGCCGCCGCAATCTCTTTCGGACTCTTCTCAGCGGCGTCGAGATGTTTTCTGAATTCCGCTTCCGTCATAAAAGAACCCCTTGTCGATTGAGCGCTCGCGTGGCGTCTGACTTGCTAATGGATGTAGGCAAGCTTTCTCCCCAGTCTGTCAGCGTCTTTGGCTCTTAGCGAATGGCCAGAAGCGAAGAGCGAAGAGCACCTTCTCACCGCTCAGAAATCTCGAACACATTGTTACTCGAATCGCTCCCCGGAACACCGCCGTCATTGACTACGATCTCGCTGGGGGCGCCCGGAAGTTCAATTCGTGTCGTGGCCGTACTCTTGGCCCGCACTTCGATGCGCTTCGTCACCTCCCCGCCCTCACTGCGTACCGTGAACGGGACTTCTGCTCCCGCATTGCCGAGGTTTTCCATCGTTACCGTAATAAACTGCACATCTTTCTCCGTCTTCCACGGATGCGCCGACTGCACCCGCAAATCCGGCAGCCCGCGGTCGTGATACACCCAGTCATCGAAAAACCATCCCAAGTCGCGCTTGGCAGCCGCTTCGACTAACCGCTCTACATACTTCGGATCTTTGTCGTCGGCAGCCCTATATTTAGCGATTGCCTGCTTCAAAGCCTCATCGCCAACCATGTCACGTAACATCCACCACACATAGGCGGCCTTACTGCGGTAGTAAGCTTCATCGAAGGTCGACACCAGCGGTTGACTGGCGCTCCTGGCCGCCTCACTCTTTTCCGCCACATTCTGCGGACCGGCGGATATTTCCTTCTCCGCATCGAGAAAGGCGGCACTGTGCAGGGCCAGAAAATCGAGCGCCGCCTCACGTCCACCCTGTTGCTGGCGATACACTGCTTCGGCAAAATGTGCCAGCCCTTCATACACCCAGGGGCGGTACGACGGCAACGCGGAATGGGTCAGTTCGTGAACTACATTGGTGCCGGCGAGCTTCGAATCCTCCGCCGCCATCGAGGCCATCAGCAAGGTGCCGCTTTCAAACGCAGCGGAATTCGGGTCAGGAAAATCGGCGATTGTGACTTCAGACGTCGGCGCGCCAAACCAGTCAGTTACAAACTTCATCGCCGGTTCAAGTGAGTTGAAGTAAGTCAGGGCCCCCGCCTCGTGCCCCGGCAGGCTTAGAACACTTACAGGCACTTTGGCGTTAAGAACATAGTCGGCCGCGGCAAAAACTGGAGTAACAGTTCCGAGCGGCTCGAAGCGATATTCCCCACAGATACGGTTATCATCCGCGCCACTGTTCGCTGACTTTCGCAGCGCCTGGTTCATTGCGATGCGGGGCGAAGCCGGGCCTGCGGCCTCCGCACACAAATGAACCTCCATCCCCGATTGCGCTTCGCGCGCTTTCCACCGGTCCACCACTTCAAACAGACTGTTGCCCTCCGAGAAATCCGCTGACTCGGTTGTTATCGGATACCACGCTACATATCCCGCCCCCCGAACCGCCGTGAACGACGGACCAATCCGATCCCAGCTGGAATGTCTGGCGATCGCTTCTGGCACGCCCACCCGTGTCAGTCGCGTTGTATCCAGCGGGATCACACCCTCGTATCCTATCTCGATCTCCACCGAGTCCTGAGGCTTGATCTCACCCGGCAAAGTCACGATGGCTTCAGAAAGCGCGCCCGTGTGGTCAATGTCCGACGTAAAAGGTTGCGATACGTATTGCACAGGCTTGCCCTCCACGCGAATCGAGCGCCAGTCGAGGGAAGACGAAATCTGCAGAGCTGCAATTTTCTGCGGCTGCGCGGAATCGTTGCGCAGTGTAATTTTGCCGCGAGCGCCCAGTCGCTGCTGCTGCTGATCCAGCGTAATAGCCAAATCGTATTTCGTTACCGTGAAGGCTTCGCGCTCCAGGGCCCATGCTCCGGAAGCCAGAGTGCAGATACACACAATACAGAAAAGCTTCATGATTTCTTGGATGCGCCCAGCCGCCTTTGCCGCACCACTTCATACAAGACCACCCCTGCCGCGACCGACACATTCAGCGACGGGACTTGCCCCAGCATCGGTATCGACACCAGGAAATCGCAGTGTCTTCGCACCAGATCATGCAGACCCTTCCCTTCCGCTCCCAGCACGACGGCACAATGCATCTTGTAGTCCACGGCGTCGTAAGTTTGCTCGCCGCGTTCGTCGAGTCCGACCACCCAGAGATCCTTTTCTTTCAAGTCCTCGAGTGCGCGCGAGATGTTCGTGACTTTAGCGATCGGAAGATGTTCGCTCGCCCCTGCTGAAACCTTCGCCACCGCCGCCGTAACCGCGGCAGATCGGCGTTCGGGAATCACGACGCCATCCGCTCCGGCGGCATCGGCGGTGCGCAGAATCGCTCCCAGATTGTGCGGATCTTCAACTCCATCCAGCACCACAATCAGCGATTGCTCGCCCCGTCGCGAGGCCACGATGTCGTCGAGGTTGCTATATTGTTTTGCCGAAGTCGCAGCCACCAGTCCCTGATGCGCGGCATTTCCGGCAAGTTCATCGAGTTCCACTCGCGATAAAACTCGTACCGGGACGCCAATCTTCCGGCACTCTTCAATCGCCCGTTTCAGCCTAATATCGTTGCGTTCTTTGGCGACCGCGACCCATTCGAAATTGCGCCCGCGGGCTTTGAGCGCCTCGGTAACCGTGTTGATTCCGTAGAGAATGTTCACGCGACCAGTTTACCGCTGCTAGACTCAAATGTTCTGGAGGCTTTTAGTGCACGACGTTTTCATCCTCTCCGCCGTACGCACCCCCATCGGTAAGTTCGGCGGCTCGCTCGCCTCATTGTCGGCGGCGGACATGGGCGTGGTGGCCGCGAAAGCCGCGCTGGAACGCGCCGGAGTGCAACCCACTCAAGTCGAAGAGACGATCTTCGGCAACGCGCGGCAAGCGGGAGGCGGTCCCAATCCAGCGCGCCAGATTTCCATCCGCAGCGGCATTCCTCAGGAGGTTCCCGCCTACACCGTGAATCAGGCATGCGCCTCCGGCATCAAATCCATCGCGCTTGCCTTTCAGGAGATTGCTGTCGGAAACATCGATTGCGCGCTTGCCGGCGGCACCGAGTCGATGTCGCGCCTTCCTTATTATCTGGAGGGCGCGCGCTGGGGATATCGTCTCGGCAATCAGGAACTGGTCGACGGCATGGTTCGCGACGGATTCTTTTGCCCGCTGGCGAAAATGCTCATGGGAGAGACCGCCGAAATTCTCGCCGCGCAATATCACATTTCACGCGACGAGCAAGATCAGTTCGCACTGCTGTCGCAGCAACGCGCCGCGGCCGCTCAAGCCACCGGACGCTTCGATGCCGAAATCGCGACAGTCACCATCGAAGGCAAGAAGGGCGCAACCGTCTTCTCCCGCGATGAACATCCGTTTCTCGATGCGACGCTCGATAAGTTGGCTAAGCTGGCGCCGGTTTTTTCGAAGACCGGCGCCATAACCGCGGGAAATTCTTCCGGCATCACCGATGGCGCCGCAGCGGTCGTTCTCGCAAGTGAGAAGTTCGTCCAGCAGAATCATCTGGAGCCGCTGGCCCGAATCATCGCCGCGACTTCCGTCGGCGTTGATCCCCGCGTCATGGGCATCGGGCCGGTACCGGCCATCCGCAAACTGGAAACAAAATATGGGCTTAAGCTCCCGGACTTCGACCTCGTCGAACTCAACGAAGCCTTCGCCGCCCAGGTCCTGGCCTGCGATCGCGAGTTGCACTTCGATCGCGATAAACTTAACGTCAACGGCGGCGCGATCGCGCTCGGCCATCCCATCGGCTGTACCGGGACGCGCATCACGGTGACGCTGCTGCACGAAATGTTGAAGCGAAAAGCTTTGCTTGGCCTTGCCACCCTCTGCGTGAGCGGCGGCATGGGCATGGCGCTGGCAATTGAAAGTTTGTCATAGAAAACACCGGACTGGCGGCCCGCCGCTTACGGTAGTTATACTGATCATAAGGATATGCCGACCGCCGCCGTAAATACCGGTTCCGCCGCTGCCGCACGAAATCCTATGCCTCTGTCCGCGGTCATTGTCGACGATGAACAACTGGCGCGAGACGAACTTGCCTACCTGCTCAAAAATCTGGACGACGTGAATGTCGTGGCCCAGGGCAAGAATGGACTGGAAGCCGTCAATTTAATCCGTGAGCATACCCCCGACCTGGTGTTTCTGGACGTACAGATGCCCGGCCTTGATGGTTTCGGCGTCATCAAAAAACTGCTCGACCGCAAGCTTCCGCTCCCCAAAATAATCTTTGCTACTGCGTTCGATCAATACGCGGTGAAGGCATTCGAGGTCAATGCCGTCGATTACATCCTGAAGCCCTTTGATAAAAAGCGTGTAGCTCAGTCCATCGAGAAAGCCCGCGCAAAACTCGAAGCGGGCGCGGGTCAGGAAGAAAAATTCGACACCCTGGTGCGGATGCTGGAATCGCAAAAACCGCAAACCGCAAAGATCTTGATCAAAGCTGCGGGCCGTTTATTTCTGGCTGATCCGAAAGACATCTGCTACGCCACCATCGACGATGGCGTGATTACCGTGGCCACCAGCGGCCATACCGGCATGGAAGGTCATTCGAACTGCCGCACCCTCGAAGAACTCTTCGACAATCTCGATCCTAATTTGTTCTGGCGCGCCCACCGCTCATTTCTCGTCAACATCAATCACATCCGCGAGGTCGTGCCCTGGTTCAAGAGCTCTTATCAGTTGCGCATGGACGACAAGAAACAGACAGAAATTCCGGTTAGCCGCGCGCAAACCCGCCGCCTGCGCGAACTCTTCAATTTGTAAAAAAAGGCGGACGCGGAGACAGCTTCGTCCGCCCCAGGGAGGATTTGCTCAGGAGGCGATAGCTTGCAAGGCGACGCGGTTCGGAATCACCAGTGTCGTACCCTCAAGTCGAATCAGGTCTTTCCGCTTCATATCGCTTAATAAGCGAGTCACCGTTTCTCGCGAGGAGCCAATCATTTGCGCAATCTCTTCGTGCGTGAATTCGGCGGGTAGACGAAGTTCGCGGTTGCGCGGCTCGTCCGATGCCCAGGAAAGCAATAGCCGCGCCAGTTTCTCCGTCGAACTGCGCGCGAAGAGCAGCTCATGGACATCGTCGAACGAACTCGTGACCTCTCGAGCCAGCATCGTCGCACAGAACAGCGCGGCATATCGGCTGTGCTCGATCAGATGCAGGAAGCTCTCGCGCTCGATAAACTTAATCTGGCACAACTCGATTGTCGTGACCGTTATCAGTGATGGGCCGCCAGTGACGACCGAACTCAGACCCAACACCTGGCGATTCCCCGCAATTTTCAAAATGATGGTCTTGCCATCGCGAGCCTCCAGCGAAAACTTGGTGCGTCCCGAGCACGCTATGTAAACTCCGCGTGCAACTTGCCCTTCCATCATCAAATTTGCATTGGCGGGATACAACGTCAGGTGCCCGATGGCGCTGAATTCCGTCATCAAAGGCTGAGGAAGATTGCAGAAATCGCAGCTCCGCCTCAGCGTACAGCTTAGACAATCCGTCGAAATCGCCAAACGTCGCGACAGACTCATAGCAGATTCCTGTTCGTCGATCAGCCCGGCTGTTGAACGCCTCGTCCGGGGAAACGGGAACATGACACGGAAGCCGTGTGCACACGGCAGGCCACAATCCTGGGTTGAATCAAGTATTTGTAACTGCTGTGTTTGAGAATGGTTGAAAGCGATGTGGTCCCGAAGAGGAATTGCCGGAACATTGTCTGCCCTGCCGATAGTCGGGCAGGGATGTCGCGACGCAGCGCCTCGGTTCGTCAGCCCCGCAGGCTACGCGCCCTGCCCAACCGTCGCGGCTGGGTTAATCCAGATAATCCCCGCGGCAGATTTTCAGGCGTTGCATCTTGTATTGCAAAGTGGTCCGCTTCAGGCCCAGCCGCGCCGCCGCGCCGTTTGGACCGGAGAGAGCGCCGTGAGTTTGTCGCAGAATCTCGGCGATGTGATCGCGCTCCGCGTCACGCAACGTAGCCGCAGGAGACTCGCGAGACACTTCCGGGCGCAACTCGCCGAGAGGTGGGTTGAGCCGGTTGCCTTCAGACAGAATCACCGAACGCTCGATGAAATTCTCCAACTCGCGGATGTTTCCCGGCCAATTCCACTGGCTCATCGCTTCAACCGCCGCCCTCGGAATACTCTCAATCTGCTTCCCCAGGCGCGCCGCGCATTTCTTCACGAAATGTTCAATCAGCATCGGGATGTCCTCGCGGCGCTCGCGCAACGGCGGCAGATGTAAAGGAAAGACATGCAGACGATAGAACAGATCCCTTCGAAACTCGCCTTCCTCAACCGCTTGAAGCAGGTCGCGATTGGTGGCCGCGATCACCCTTACATTCACTCGAATCGTCTTCGTTCCTCCCAGTCGCTCGAATTCACGGTCCTGCAGGACGCGTAGCAACTTGGGCTGCAACTCCAAAGCAATCTCTCCCACTTCATCCAGCAGCAGTGTGCCCTTATCGGCTAATTCAAGACGCCCAATCTTTTGGCTCACCGCTCCCGTGAATGCTCCCTTCTCGTGGCCGAAAAGTTCGCTTTCCAGCAATCCCGTCGGAATCGCCGCACAATTCACCTTAATGAAGTTGTTGTCTCTCCGCCGGCTCATGCCGTGAAGCATCCGCGCAATTCGTTCCTTGCCGGTTCCGGTTTCGCCTGTGATCAGAACCGTGGAATCCGTGTCGGCAACGATGGCAGCGTCATCCAGAACACGTTGCAGCCGAGAACTGGCGCCGATAATGTCGTCGGAGGGGACGGCGGCGAGAACCTCATTCGCATAGTAACGTTTCTCCTGAGCCAGCCGGTCCTTAAGCTCCGCGATCTCCCGGTAGGCGCACGCGTTCTGCAGCGCAATCGCGATCTGCGTCGCCACCTGTTGCAGATATTCCACCTCAGTTGTCCCGAAAGCATTTTCGTCGATGCTGCTTGGATTCAGCGTTCCCCAAACCCTATCCCCTACGATTAATGGCACGCTGCACACCGAACCCATCCCTGCTTTGTTCATCGCTTGCGCCAGTGGATCGTCCATAGTCCGCAAATCTTCGCGGGTAAAAAAGGTAACCTTTCGCGAACCAATTGCCGCGGAAGAGAGCGACCGATACAGTGGAACTCGATTCTCCCCGTTTAAGGGCGGTTCCCATTCCAGAGCATTTCCGTAGCGATGCACTAAGTTCGTTTCCCGGTCCAGAAGCGACAGGATCGTCTGATCGTAGCGCGCTATGCCGCGCAAGCTGAAAAGAATCGCCGGCAACAGTCTCTCCAATTCCAAAATGGAACTCAGATCACGACTGATGGCAGCCAGGCTCTGCTGTTCTTCGAAGGCGCGATAAGCTCGATCCTTCTCAAGCACCAGCGCTCCCAGAGTCGCTACCCGCGACAGCAACTGCAGATCGTCGCTCGTGGCCGTCTCGCGAACATCCTTGCCCAGTCCAAGCGCCCCAAACCGGTTGGCGGGCGTCGTCATGGGAACTGCGATATAGGATCGAACCCCGTGATCGACAAGCGAGGGCACGAAATCGGGAAAGCGCTGCTCGCGCTCCGTGTCCGGGATAGAGATCTGTTCTTGATATTTCCACACCCAACCACTGGCCGCTTGATCGACCGGTAAAGAGTCGAATTCTCCACTTTCCCGGTTCCTTTTCCAATAATGGCTCCGCATCCGGCCCTCCTGCGGGTCGTACAGCGAAAGATTCAGCATTTCACCGCCGGTCACAGCCAGCACCAGCGGCGCCAGTTCTTGGAATGCATCGGGCAGGCTCGTGGCTCGGGCGACCACGTCGGTCAGTTCGCGGAGCAATTGATAGCGACGCGCTTCAGGCCAGAGCTCTTCTTCAAACTTCTCTTGCTTTGGTAACATGCACACCTCTCCCCAACTGCTCCTTGAGATCGTCTTCTTAGCAGTTAGGGGAGACGTCGCAGCTTGCCAAAGCCGCGGGCCTTCGCTTCAACCTCATCGTAGTGTCGTTGGTTCCTGCATGGGAACCAATCTCGTTCTCCCCCATCGGGGAGCCCCGGAACTGCGGCTCTTACTTCCAGAGTAAGTTGCCCCGAGGTGGGCTATTCTTACTCCATCTCTAAGTCACCTGCAAGTCTCCTGATAGCTACCCACCGGGAGACGTCCCATACGAATGATGAGGGCGAAAATGTTGTTCTCATGATTCGGACCAGTGATGGTATAGGCATTCTGCAAAATTGCGCAGGCGCCTTATTCCTGTTACGAAATCCGAACAAAGATCGGCTGGCTATCGTTTCCATCGCGGCTTGTCTCGCGCCCTGCGAACCTGCTTGCAACAAAATTCCCGTGCGACCAGCCCTTGTTTCTGTTTCAAAATCCGAACGGCAGCCGCCCGGCAACGCGTTCATGGTGTTATCTCAACCGATGATAGAATGTCGCCGAGGGGGCTGTCCGTGCAATTGACTGGGGGCCAGAAGCTGCGCGCATTACGAGAGATGCTTGGCTATCGCATGCGCGATGTTGAACTCGCCAGCAGTCAGATCGCGCAAAGATTCGAGAATGAGGAATTCGCGATTCCGCCCAGCCGCTTGTCCGATATCGAAACCAAGGGCATCGTCCCCAGCATCTTTCGCCTCTATTCGTTTGCCGCCATCTATCGCCGGGATTACCGCGACTTACTCGCCTTCTACGGTCTCGAACTCGATGGCATCTCAGCCGATATCAAGTTTGGACATCCGCAAAAGTCTCACGTCTCGGAGGCGATGAGCAACGTCAACCAGGTTAAAATGCCGATCCGGCTTGATCCCGGATTCTCCCTTCAGAAAACCACTGACTTGCGGCGCGCCATAGAACAATGGGGTACCGTCCCCATGGCGTACCTTACTTTATTTGCCGATGACCGCTACACCTATGGATACATCGGAACCGAAGACTTCACCATGCATCCCATTCTTCCGCCTGGCAGTTTCGTGCAAGTCGACGAATCAAAGAACAAAGTAACCGAAGGCACCTGGCATTCCGAGTTTGACCGTCCGATTTACTTTGTGGAAATGCGCGACGGTCACACCTGTTGCTGGTGCTCCGTCAAGCGCGATTCGATCGTCTTACAGCCTCACCCTCTGTCTCCGGTTGCGGTGCGCGTTCTTAAATACCCGCAGGAGGCCGAGATTCTCGGGCAGGTGGTAGGGGTTGCGATGCGCATTGGAGATTGGCATTACTCCGACTTTCAACCAACGCCGAAAGCGCGCTCAACACTGACCCGAGATGTATCCGGGCAGCTCGGGAAAGAGGCGTCGGCGACGCATGATCCAGAGTAACCAGAAATTCCTTTTCCGTTAATTGCTCATTCGAGCTTGACGTCTGCACATCCTCGATAAGCGCGGCCAAAGGTTTCTTCAAAACCTTCGAGAGCAATCCCCGGTGCGAGGTGCGGATTGCTGCCTGTGCCGCCTCCGCTCCATACACCTTAGCCAAACCCCAGTGACCGTAATTTCCTTGACTGTCCTGCAAACGGCCCAGGTACGAATATCTCCCTAGTAACCCCGGTACCCCTCCCAGGGTGTTCGCTTCAAAGTCCTCGAAAGCCGATTTTAGTCTCATCGAATTTACGATTTCCGGAATAGCCCCGAATTTCAACTTAGTGTTCGGAACCCTTCAGACGCCTGCAATTTACCACGGTGCGAACTCTTTCGCAAAGGAGCTCTACCGTGATTCGATTCCTGCTCAGTTTGGCTGCTTTAGCCTTCTTACTCACCACCACCGCCCTTCCTAGTTTCGCCGATGGCGATCCTTGGCCTCCTCCGACCGGCAATCCCTCAACCCAATGTTCCATCCTCGGTTGCACCAGCCCGCAGTAGCGAATTTGAGAGAACCGCCACTGATTGCCAGGATCGTAGTGGGTCAGTTTGGGTTGTGTGCCAATACTGACTCACTACCTCAGTTTGAATTTGTCTTGAAAGGGCACGGCTTCAGCCGTGCCGTAACTACCGCAAAATCAATGGCGGCTTTAGCCACTGCGGAACTGGCTGGTTGAAAAGCAATAACCTCAGGGCTATAGTGCTCGCAATGCATTCGGTAAACTGGCACAAGGCCCTTTTGCTTTTCCTGTGGATCACGCCCCACCTGCTTTTGGGCGTGGTCGCGGTCATTCTTTATCGACGGCGCTTGTACCGGGAATTTCGATGCTTTTTCGCCTACGTGCTTTGCGAGATCGTCGGATTTTTTGTGCTCTTCACCGTGTATTCCACCCTGGGCGCCGGGAAGGTCTACGCATACACTTTTTGCGCGCGGCTGTTGTTAGACATCGCTTTGCGCTTTGGCGTAATTGATGAGGTTACTAAGAACTTGTTTCGTGAGTCTCAGTCTTTGCGAGTGATCGCCCGGCGATCGCTGCAAGCTATCGTAGCTTTGCTGCTGGTCGCGGGCGTTCTGCTTGCCATTTACGCGCCAGGGGATAATAGCGCCCGATGGATTCCCGGGTTATCGGTCATCAACCGCGGAGCAGCTATGGCTCAGTGTGGCATGCTTCTTTCTTTGTTGTTTTTCTCCCGTTTTCTGGGTGTGAGCTGGCGCCGCCACGCCTTTGGAATTACCCTCGGTCTTGGCGTCCTTACCAGCATGGATCTCGCGACTTCTGCTATTCGTGCTGAATTCCCCAGGGCCCATTGGATTTCGTTTTTCGATCTGCTGTCTACCGCTATGTACCTGGTTTGTGTCTCGATCTGGATTGGTTATTTGTTGTCCCCCGAGGTTAACCCTGTGGTTGTCGCTGCTCTTCCGCGCGACGAGGTCGAATCGTGGAAATCGGAGTTTCAGCATTTGCTGCGGGATTGATCACCGCATGGACGCTCGTCGCGGTTGCTCTGCTCGCCCTGGCCATCCAGTTGTGGATTGCCTTTCGTGCCCGCCGCATCGACCTGGCAAAAGCCGTCGAAACCTTCCGTTCGCTTGACATCGATGCCTTCAGAAATCTGATCGATCCCGCTGAGGACGCCTTTCTTCGCGATAATCTCTCGCCCAAAAAATTCCGCGAGATCAGGCGCCAGCGTGCTTGGGCGGCTTTCAACTACGCCTGGGAGGTCGGCGCCTCCGCCACCGCGCTGGCCAAGGTTGGCCATGCTGCCCAGCGCAGTTCCGACCCACAGACCGCCGCCTCGGGCGTTCAGCTTTCCGAGAATGCTCTTCGCCTCCGCATGCAAACCATGCGCGCTTGCCTGCGTTTTCTGACCGAAGTCCTGCTGCCAGATTTGCAACCCCGCTCGCTCCCGCCTGTTGTCGATCACTATGAACGAGCCGCCCGAACCCTGGTTCTACTCGGGGGTAGCTTTTCATCGGCCACGCAGGAGTTTGTGCGCCGGTAAACCGGCAGCTGCAACAGCAATAACGATGCTATGGGATGAGGTCTTGAAACGGAATGGCACGCGGCTGGGAAAGTAAGTCCGTTGAGCAACAGCAAGAGGAAAAGTTGGAGCCGAGCCAGCGCGGCTCTGCACCCCTCTCGCCCGAGCAACAGAAACGCAACCGCAAACGCGACGGCTTACTCCTTTCCCGCGAAAATCTCATCCAACAACTCCTCACCGCCGGGAATCAGCGTCGGCGCCATATGCTGGAGCAGGCTATCGCCGCACTGGACAACCAGATTTCCTCGTTGCAACCGGTCGATTCGACACCAAAGTGAGTGGGCCGGACGTATGCCTCCTATAAGCAAAACCGCAGTCCCGTCTCCCCCCTGCTGACGTATAATCAAGAGGTTGATGAAAGCTTACGTCTACGTCTCACTGAAGAAGAGCGTTCTGGATCCCCAGGGTAAGACCATCCATGGCGCCCTTACTAAAATTGGTTACAAGAGTTTGCAGGATGTGCGGCAGGGAAAGTATTTCGAAATTACGCTGAATGGCGGAATTTCCAAGGACGCAGCCCAGGCCGAAGTCGAGCGCATGGCCCGCGAAGTTCTGACGAATCCCGTGATTGAAGAATTTCGCTTCTCCCTCGAAGAGTAGACACCGCCAACCGCGTCTCTGCGCAAGACAATCATCGGTCCCCCACCGAATTATTCGTCAAGGAGCCATATCGCCAATGTGCGGCATCGTGGGATATGTAGGTAAAAAGCAGGTCGTTCCCGTCATCATCGAGGGTCTAAGAAAACTGGAGTACCGCGGCTACGATTCCGCCGGTATTGCTGTGGCCGGAAATGGCGCCGGCCTCCAAATCCGTCGCGCCGAAGGCAAACTGCGCAATCTCGAAGAAGTCATCCGCATCAAGCCCCTCGACGGCACTTACGGTATCGGTCATACCCGCTGGGCCACCCACGGCCGTCCCACCGAAGAAAACGCCCACCCGCATCGTGATTGCTCCGGCAAAATCGTGGTTGTGCACAACGGCATTGTCGAAAACTATCTCTCGCTCAAGAAGAAGTTGATCGCCGAAGGCCACAGGTTCACCACTGAGACCGACACCGAAATCATCGCCCACCTCATCGAGAAGCATTACCTGCAATCCCCAAACGGCCATCGGCCGGCTTCGCCAATCAAGCTCGAAGACGCCGTGCGCAAAGCCGTCATGGAACTCACCGGAGTCTTCGCGCTGGTAGTGATCGCGGTCGATGAACCCAACAAAATCGTCGCCGCGCGCAATGGACCTCCCGTCGTTATCGGCCTCGGCAAGGACGAATATTTTGTCGCCTCCGACGTGCCCGCACTCCTCGACCACACCCGCGACCTCTTTTTCCTCGGCGATGGCGATCTCGCCGTGCTTACCGCCGACGGCGTCCGCGTTACCGATTTCGACGGCAATCCCATCGAGCGCAAAGCCCAGCGCATCACCTGGGATCCCATCATGGCCGAGAAGGCCGGCTTCAAACATTTCATGCTCAAGGAAATCTATGAGCAGCCTCGCACCGTCCGCGAGACCACCCTCGGCCGCGTCTCGCAGGATACGGGCGCGATTTTCCTCGCCGAAATGCAAGTCGCTGATTCCGAATTCAGGGCGCTCAAGAAAATCAATATCGCCGCCTGCGGCACCAGTTGGCATGCCGGACTCGCCGGCAAGTTCATGATCGAAAATCTGGCCCGCGTTCCCGTCGAAGTCGATTACGCCAGCGAATGGCGCTATCGCGATCCCATCCTCGGGCCCGACACCATGACCCTCCTGATTTCTCAATCCGGGGAAACCGCCGACACCATCGCCGCTCAGCGGGAGGCTAAAGCCAAAGGCTCGAAAACCCTCGCCATTTGCAACGTCGTCGGCTCCATGATCACCCGCGAGGCCGTGGGCACCGTTTACACCCACGCTGGTCCTGAAATCGGAGTCGCTTCCACCAAGGCTTTTACCGGACAGCTTACCGCTCTCTACTTGTTCGCCTTGTATCTCGCCCAGGTCCGCGGCAACATGACCCCGGAACAAGCCAAGGCCGCGGTGCAGGAACTGACTCACATCCCCGGCAAGCTCGAGCAGATTCTCACCCACGATGGCGCTTGCGAAGAGCTCGCCAAAACCTATGTCCGCGCCCAGGACTTCCTCTTTCTCGGACGCGGCATCCACTATCCCATCGCCCTCGAAGGCGCCCTCAAGCTCAAAGAAATCTCCTACATTCACGCCGAAGGCTATCCCGCCGGTGAGATGAAGCACGGCCCCAACGCCCTGATCGACGAAAATCTCCCCGTAGTCATTATCGCCACCCGCGACCTCACCAGCCCGCAGTCGATGGTTCGCTACGAAAAAACCATGTCGAACTTGAAAGAAGTCAAAGCTCGTTCCGGAATCGTCATCGCGCTGGCCACGGAAGGCGACAAGGAAATCGTGGAAGAAGCCGATCACGTTCTCTTCGTTCCCCCTGCTCCCGAGGAACTCTCGGCAATTCTGGAAATCGTCCCCTTGCAACTTCTCGCCTATCACATCGCCGTCCGCCGTGGTTGCGACGTAGATCAGCCAAGAAATCTAGCCAAGTCGGTGACGGTAGAGTAAGCCGCCGTCAGTCGTTAGCTAAACTGCGCGAAAAGGTGGAGCACTCAGATCTCCCTACGTGAACTTTGGGGTGGTGATGGCGCCTTCGGAGGCGGAGTTGACCAATGCCGCGTACTTGGCGAAGACTCCGGTCTTGTAGCGTGGCGCTGGAGCTTTCCATTCCTTGAGGCGACGCATTATTTCGGCATCGGAAATTTCCAGCTCAAGCTTGCGAACCTTGGTGTCGATGGTAATTCGGTCGCCCTCGCGTATCGCAGCAATCGGGCCCCCGAGCGCGGCTTCCGGAGCTACGTGGCCCACCATCAGACCGCGAGTCGCGCCGCTGAACCTGCCATCGGTGATGAGCGCGACGCTTTCGCCCAGCCCTTCGCCCACAATGGCGGCGGTTACGCTTAACATTTCCCGCATGCCGGGTCCGCCCTTCGGACCTTCGTAGCGGATGACCACTACGTCTCCCGCCTTGATTTGCTTGCCGGTCACGGCTTTCATGGCCGCTTCTTCGGAATCGAAAACGCGTGCCGGCCCGGTGTGCGATGCCCGTTCGTGCCCGCTCATCTTGACCACTCCCCCGCCCGGAGCCAGATTGCCTTTTAGAATCACCAGACCGCCTGTCGTTTTCAGTGGCTTGCTCAAGGGCGCGATCACCATTTGTCCGGCAGTTTCCTTGGCTTGGTTCGCCTCTTCGGCGAAGGTCTTGCCCGTGACTGTCATAGCGGAACCCTGCGCGAACTTGCCGTCGAGCAATCTCTTGGCAATGACGGGAATGCCTCCGGCTGCATCGACATCCGCGGCTACGTATTTTCCGGCGGGCTTCAGGTCCGCGAGCAACGGCGTCCGTTCGCTGACCCTTTGAAAATCGTCGATCTGGAGAGGATGACCCATCTCTCTCGATATCGCGAGGAGATGAAGCACGGCGTTGGTCGAACCCCCCGTGGTGGCCACGCCGGCGATGGCATTTTCGAAGGCGGCATGCGTCAGGATATCGCTCGGACGAATATTCTTTCGCAGAAGATTCATGACCACTTCGCCGCAGCGGTAGGCCACTTCATCCTTGCGCGGATCCATGGCAGGAATGCCGTTGAACCCCATGGGGCTGAGTCCGATGAGTTCCATGACCGTGGACATGGTATTGGCGGTATATTGCCCGCCGCACGCGCCAGCGCCCGGACAAGCTACATTCTCCAGCGCCAGCAAATCAGCGTCGCTCATTTTGCCGGCGGCATTGGCCCCTACCGCCTCGAAAACATCCTGAATCGTCACGTCTTTCCCGTTGTACTTTCCCGCCGCAATGGTTCCGCCGTAGAGAACGAGGCCGGGCAGGTTCATCCGCGCCAGCGCCATAGCGGCGGCGGGTATCGTCTTGTCGCAGCCTACGATGCAGACCGCGGCGTCGAAAAGCTGCCCGCGGCAGACCAGTTCGATGGAGTCGGCAATCACCTCGCGGCTCACCAGCGACGCCTTCATACCCTCGGTGCCCATGGTCTCGCCGTCGGAGATCGCGATGGTGTTGAACTCCATCGGCGTGCCGCCCGCCGCGCGGATTCCTTCTTTCACCTTGGCCGAAAGTCGGCGCAAGTGAAAGTTGCACGGCATGGTCTCGATCCAGGTGTTTGCGACAGCGATTAAGGGCTTCGCCAGATCGGCGTCGGTGAAGCCGATGGCTTTGTACATGGCGCGCGCCGGAGCCTGGTCGCGCCCGTCTGTGATGTAGCGACTGCGATGTTTGAGGTCCATGATGATGCAGACAGTTTAGCTGAACCAATGAATGGAGCGCCGGGCGTCCCCGTTGGCTGAATCGATGAATGGAGCGCCGGGCGTCCCCGCCCGGCCACCCGACAGCAGGACGGGCGAAGGGCCCGTCTCTCCATCGTTTTTTACGCGTTGACCACTTTCGGCGCTGCCGGCTTTGCCTCGGCTGCTTTCTTTTTCTCCGACGGCAGCCACGACATCATGGCGCGCAACTGCTCCCCGACTTTTTCCACCGGATGCTGCTTCGCCGCCTCACGCAGTTTGGCGAATTTCTTGCCGCCCTTCTTATTTTCTTTGATCCATTCTTTCGCGAAGGCGCCACTCTGGATTTGCTTCAGCACCTTCTTCATCGCCTTGCGCGTGTCATCTCCTACAACCATCTTGCCGCGGGTAAGGTCGCCGTACTCCGCTGTGTTTGAAATCGAATAGCGCATACGGCTGAGGCCGCCTTCGTAGATGAGGTCGACGATCAGCTTCACTTCGTGCACGCATTCGAAGTAGGCGATCTCAGGAGCGTAGCCCGCCGCCACCAGCGTCTCGAAGCCTTTCTGCATCAGCGAGGTCAATCCGCCACAGAGGACCGCCTGCTCTCCAAACAAGTCGCTCTCGGTTTCTTCCTTGAACGTGGTCTGCAACACTCCGGCGCGCGTTGAGCCGATGCCGTGCGCGTAGCTGAGCGCGAATTCATGGGCGCGGCCGCTGGCATCCTGGTGAACGGCTAGCAACGAAGGCACCCCGCCGCCTTGCGAATACACACGGCGCAGCAGATGGCCCGGGCTCTTCGGCGCGATCATCACCACGTCCACATCTTTGGGTGGCTTGATCGTCTTGAAGTGAATTGAGAAGCCGTGGGAGAAGCCCAGAATCTTTCCCTTGCGCAGATGGGGCTTGATGGCCGCTTCGTAGAATTCGGCCTGGGTCTCGTCGGGGGTCAGAATCTGGATCCAGTCGGCCCGCTCGGCGGCTTCGGGCGGAGCGACTACCGTCATCCCGTCAGCGCGCGCCTGCTGCGCCGAGCCACGCTGCGGATCGAGACCGATGATGACGTCGTATCCGCTGTCACGCAGGTTCTGTGCCTGCGCGTGACCTTGCGACCCGTAACCGAAAACCGCGATGGTCTTACCTTTGAGTGCGGAAGGATTGGCATCATTTTGATAAAAGACAGTGGCCACTGGAAAACTCCTTAGGAATTTAGGCTGGCTTTGATCACAAACCGGGTTGAACGAACCAGGTTGAACAAACCAGGTTGAACGCAGCAAACCGACCAATCGGTCGGTTTAGGGAATGCTACGCACCATGGGCGTTTGTGTCAATCGTCTCGCCTCGGATTCGAGGTCGAGCTAGAACTCAACTCAGAACTCGACGTAGGATCCGGTGCGCGCTGAAGCTCCGCCGGATGCGGTCCCCGTGGCGGGAAGCAAGCCTTCTTCAATGCCGTGCAGACTTTCCCACGCCGCTTCGGTGAGTGCCGGGTCGGCGCCGACTATATCGCGGATCATCTGCCAGGCAGCAAGGTTGAGCGCGCCTTCGGGTGCCGGACCCATGGCCAGCGAAACCGAGCACTGTGGGCAGAAACAGATGCGCTGCGCCGAAGTTTTCTGACGCGGCCTTACTCCCACCGTCTGCGCGAACAGATACACCGCCACCGATTTCTGTCCGGCTTCGAGTTCCCGATTACAGCGAAGACAATATAAATGGTCCAAAGGTCGCGGCTCCGGTTGACTTGCGCGGCCCCTAACGGGGCCTCTGATTGCGAGCTTTCGGCATCGCTAGAGCGATGCCCTCATACAAACCCCACATGCCATCGCGGTCGGCTAGCCGACGCGGCTGAAGTTTACCCACGCATCCGATCGATGCTCGGGGACAGGTTCAAATTCGCCAGCCTCCAACAAGCCTATGACTCCCCGCAGATTTTCCCACGCCGCTTGATTCAACTCTGGACCGGAACTGACCAGGTCGCGAATCATATCCCAGGCTGCAATGTTTAGAGCCCCGTCGGGCGAGAGTCCCAATGCCAGCGAGACTGAGCACTGCGGACAGAAAACCATCCTCTGCGCAGTCGATTTCTGCCGAGGTTTGATGCCAACCGTTTGCGCGAACATATAGATCGCGACGAATTTCCGTCCCGATTCAAGTTCGCGACTGCAGCGCAAGCAACGTACGTTGTCCAAGGTCTTTCCCTCGTGCCAATTTTGCCCAACAAGTACAACCACTTTCGCTAAGGCCCTGCCGCTGGCACAAGTATGCAGAAGGATTCCCGCAGGCGCGTGGCGAAAACGCGCGAACCAAGCTTGCTCTAGGCAGACGTGGAGGGCGTCGCGCATTCTACTGACATGGGGGCCCATCCATCGCTCAAGCTTTCGCCGTCGCAGCTTCTGAGAAGGCGACAGCAGGTCGCCGCGGTCTGTTATCGCGTTACTAAGCGCGGCATCGAATTTCTGTTGGTGCAGAGCCGCGGCGGGCGATGGATTTTCCCCAAGGGAGGCGTTGAACCTGGGCTCACGCATGCCCAGTCGGCTGCACTCGAGGCTCTTGAAGAGGCCGGAGCGCATGGCCGAATGGAGCTCATCGCCTTCGCGCGCTACTTTCGTCGCGAACGTGATCCCGGCGCGGATGTGAAAGATGCGCGTCTCCCGCCCGATACGCCGCAACCGGAACTTGCCGTCTGCGCATATCTCTGTGAAGTGTCCCGGCTCGAACCTCCTCAGGAGTCGAATCGAAATCCCACATGGTTTCCTTCGGACAAAGCGAAGCTGCGGCTACGTAAGGATCGTGCGCCGGCATTCGCGGCAGAACTGGTGCGCGTCATTGACCGCGCTGCGAGCCGCATCCGGCGATTGCATGGAAGTCTCCTGCCTTTCCCCATTCATTCCAAAATAGCTGAGGACGGGCAGGTTCGCTCCAATCCGGTTCACTGCAAACAAGATCCGCTGCAAGAGGTTCGATTCGAAGCTTCCGCACTGGATCAAACTCGCTATATTCGTCGTGAAGCACTGGAATTGCGAGATCAAAGCATGGTTTCTCCGGCATGGACTCGGCCTGTTCTGCGATTGAAAGGCGCGACAACTTCAATCGTAACTCCGGCGAAGGTGCGATTTATCGACGATGTGAATCAGGGTGCTCGACCGAAGCCAACGGCGAAGTCTGCCAGGAATCGCCAGCGATAACTTCGTCGGACCTCATTCGCCGGAACCCCTGCGACGGGACCCAGAGATTCCGCACTAGAGGCAGAACCTCATTCCGCGATACCATCTGGGGTGATGCTTCGCGACGCTATCGTCGAACCTCGTCAAGAACCCCGTCAGGAAATCCTGCGCACCGCCGCTCGCCTTTTTCAACAGAAGGGATACGATGCGACTTCCATGAACGATGTCGCCGCCGCTCTGAAACTTTCCAAAGGCGGCCTCTATCATCATTTCGAGTCGAAGGACGAAATCCTGTTTCACATCATGTCTCATGCCATGCAGATCACCGAGGAGCGTGTCATCAACGTGGTGCGCCGCATTGACCCGGCCAGCGTTGACGGAGCCGAAGAGCGCCTGCGCACGCTGATCCGGCGGCATATTCAGCTGGTGCTCAGTCCTGAAGACCGTGAAATTACCGTCATGCTACATGAGAATCATCCCTTGCCGCCGGCCCTTCGCCGCAAGATCAACGCCCGCAAGAAAGACTATGTGCACTTCGTCGAGAACCTGGTGACGGACGTTCACCGCAAGCGGGGTGTGCAATCCCCGGTGACGCCGCGCGCCGCTGCATTCGCGCTGGTCGGCATGATTAACTGGATTTATCAGTGGTACAAGCCGGACGGCGAGCTCACAGGAGAGGCGCTCGTGCAGCAGTACACGGATATTTTCTTTCGCGGCGCGGTGGGATAGCTCGGTGTCCGGTAGAGACGCGGCTTGCCTCGTCTTTTTAGCGGACAAATGCACTCTATGCCTCGCTTCTTCCACATTGGCGACCTGTCTCGCGAGTCAGGCAAACTGGGAAAGTCTTATTTCGAGTTCCTTCGCATTCCCGCTATGAGCGCTGGCGTTTATGTCCTGCCGGAAGGCGCGGCCGACCCGCAGAAACCGCACCGTGAAGATGAGATGTATTACGTCGTTCGCGGACGTGCTCGCATGCAAGTCGGATCGGCGCAAGCCGAGGTGCATGCCGGTTCTATTATTTTCGTCGAGGCTGAAGCCGAGCATCGGTTCTACGACATCGAGGAAGAACTGGAAGTATTAGTCTTCTTCGCTCCCGCCGAGCAGGAATAACCATGCCGATTCGCCTCTACGGGACCACGCTGAACACTATACCTGCGTTGGACGTCCCGCCGCTTTCCGTCATTCCGTAGAGTAGGCCGGCTTTGCCCAGAATCAACTGGCCACTCGGCTCCATGCCGTCCGAACCGCCGGCAAAACCGTGGAGGGCGGTTTCTTCCCACTTTTCCCCTTCCACTTTCGGCGGAACCACCTTGAAGACCACGCCGCATCCGTCATTAAAGCCCTCGTTGCAGGAGTAATCTCCGCCGACCAAAGTCGTGCCGTAGAGGTTGCCCTTGGTGTCGAAGATGAGGCCGCCGAAGGGATTTCCGCCATCGGCTTGCAGAGTGAAACTATAGATCACTGTCTCCGTCCATGTGCCCCCTTGCTCCGCCGGAGGAGCAAGTCGAAAGACGGTTCCCCCGATCGAGGCGCCAGCACCCGATGTTGTACCGTAGAGTGCGCCATCTGGGCCGAAGGTGACACCGGCGTGCGGCGATGAACCATCACCATCGACTCCCGTGAAGCTATAAATCACGGACTCAGTCCACGCCCCGCCAGCCTTGATGGGCGGCGTCAGTTCGAAAACCGCCCCGTTGCTCAATTGCCCGCCGAACCCTGTTGTGCCATAAAGATTTCCGGACTGATCCGGGACCAGGGTGCAGGAGGGACCAGACGCGTCAAGGCTCGTGCCTCCGGGAAAGTGGTGCAGAATTGTTTCCGTCCATGGAGACCCTGGCTCGGCTGGAGGTGATAGTTCGAACGCCGTCCCACAACCGTATCCTCCACAGTTCGATCCGCCGCCCCAGAAAGTTGTGCCGTAAAGGTTTCCGCTCCCGTCAAAGATAAGACCGGCCTCGGGAAGATGACCGTCATCGCCACCCTTGAAGCTGTAGAGGATGGTCTCGGTCCACTCTCCCCCCTTCTCAGCCGGAGGGCTCAGCTCGAATACCGTGCCGCAGCCGTTCAGGCAATTGCCCGGACCGCCGACCTCCGTCGTTCCGTAGAGGTTGCCCTTGCCGTCGAACACCAGATTGCCCGAGGGCGAGATGCCGTCCCCGTCGCCCTGAAAACTATAGAGAACGGTTTCCGTCCATCCCACTTTCGAGTGAGAGAGTTCAATCACCGTGCCGCAGCCGGCGCCACCACCATAATCCGCGCAAACCGCGTTGCCACCCAAGCTCGTAGTGCCGTAGAGATTGCCGGCGGCGTCGGAGATGAAACCGGCCTGTGGCACCATGCCGTCGGTGATATCGAAGGTCGCGATGACCTTCTCTTTCGTAGTGGCATTTGCCGATGCCATGCCAACAGCCACAAACAAAAGAATCACACCTGCTTGCCGAACTCTTGCAAGGGAACAGAGAGTGGCCATCTTTTTACCTCAGGGTCTGGCTGGATGTTTTACTGCCCGGGGCTGGGCAGGACTATTCTACCTCGGGGCCGCGTAACTCCTTCAGCGAGAATTCTCAGGTGGATCGATAGGTGGAGTGAAAAGAGAACAGCCCGCAAGCTTTTCAGCCTGCGGGCCGCCCGGTGGACTGTTTGGGATTGACTGAGGTGGTCACTCTCGTGGCCCCTCGCTTGACCATCCCGTCACGCGAAAACCGCGCGCGCCGGGAACCCTGGTCGTTCCGGTGCCGGGCACAACTTGTGTCCGGCGGATCAGACTTTATCAATCAGCCCATACTCACGGATTGTTTGCGAGAGAATGTTCCCGATTCCCCCGACCAAAGGTTCCTCGGAAACTCCGCTTAGAGCAACCGCCCTAAGACTCAGCCACCTCACCTGGTCTTGTACTGGTACTGCAACTATGACTATCAGAACTTGTCATCCGACCACCTCCTTTCCGGTGTAAGCGCAGAGTACAAAAAAAAGCAGGGCAGAGTCAACGGCACGGATGTGGTGTACCGGAGAAAGCAACAGGCAGGTTTCAGGAGCAGGTCTCAGGTTCAGGAAAAACCTTTTGACGTGAGGCCGAAATCTGGGTTACCAGGAACACGATCAGGATCAGCATTTCGGGCTCGATGGGATGCCGATAGCGGGGATGAGGAAAAGTGATGTAGTAAACCAGCGGATAGGTCAACAGGAGAAGCAGGTACAAGATCGCGCCGGGCCGGCGCTGGCGCAGCGCCCTGATCGATCCCCAGAAGGCGAATACCGAGGAGCAGAGAAACAGAAATGTCTTCAGTTCATAGATACCGGGCACCTTTTCTGTGTGGGGCGGGCCAGCCCAATAGTAGAAGAAGTGGGCAAAAGTGAGATAGGCAAAGCGCGCCGGACGATCGTCCACGAACTGCAGCGTTTGTTCCAGTTTGCTGTGAATATAGGCCACTTCACCCATCTGTTGATAGAGCCTCAACTCCGTGAGATTAGTGGTGGGGTGGAGAAAGACCTGCCAGATTCCGAGCGCCTCCGGCGTGTTGCCTAAATGGAACTCCTCGCCAAAATTGCCGCGAATGGGAATGAATTTATGAAACACAACATAGTTTCGGATGGTCCAGGGAGCGACCGTGGCGAAAAATAAAATGGCTCCCACGGTTGCATTGCGAAACCAGGGCTTTCCTTGCTGGAATTGCCGATAACAAATCCAACTGCCGGCGAAGGGCAGGAAGGCGAGTTCCGCAGTATTGGTCAGCCCCGCAATGCCCCACAAAAGGCCGTAAACTGCCCATTTGCGTGCCGTGCTTGACTTCGCAAGCTGCAGCGACATCATGAACACCAACGTTAGAAGCAGGGCGGAAAGACAGGTGTCCCAAACCGCTCGCAATCCCCAATACATCGTGTAGGGGAACAGGGCCCAAACCCACGCCGCTTGCAGAGCCAGGCGATTTCCGAAGGAATACAGAGCTACGTAGTAAACCGGAATGCAGGTCAAGGCGGACAGCAAACAGTTGAACAGGATCGCCCAAACGATGGCTGCCTTGGTGTAAGAACCGAAGACCGCAAAAAATCGGCTCAGCAGGAACGGATACACCGGGCCCAGCCATGCAGTAGCACCGGTTTGGATTCCAAAGGGATTGCTGAAGCCCTGCCCCGCTACGATCGACGCCGCGATGTTCGCGGACTCGTCCCGTTCCAGGGTTACGCGGTACGAATGGATCATTACCATTCCAGCCACGCGGAGCAACAGCCCAATCAATACAATTGTGAGCAAGAGGCGTCGCACGTTAGACGGATTGGAAGCAGTGCTCACTCGAACGGTGTTGTCTGGTGGCCGCTTCGCGGAAAACGACCAATAATTTTTCGAGGCGGCAGTTAGTTATATCCAATTGCAACTAAGACAGCAAGATACAAAGGCCATCCCTCGTCCGGAACGGATTCAGTTTTCGGGTTCTCGCACTCGCGGTACATGCCCGCCTGATACCTACCTTCGTGACTTTCCGTTCCCTAGACTTATAGCATCCCTGCAAAGCAGGAGCGACTTTCCCCGAAGTCCCCCAAGTCACCAGCTCTTTGGCATCGCGTATACCTGCATGTTCGCGCCTTCTTGTGCAGCCAGATGCGGCAACCCGCGTCTCTACGGCAGATTCTCGGGCTTCAGCCTTTCCAGCGATAGGCGTCTGATTGGGCCAGTCCTATATGCGCCAGCACGCGGTTGGCAAATTCCCTGGCCATGGCATCTGCGCTTGGCGGGCGGTTATAGAAAGTTGGGATCAGCGGAAAAATGGTCGCTCCCGCATCCGCCGCCAGCGACATATTGCGGAGGTGAATCTTATTCAGCGGCGTCTCGCGCACACACAGCACAAGCGGGCGGCGCTCCTTCAGCGTTACGTCAGCGGCGCGTTCGATCAGCCGAGACCCCGTCCCGTTGGCGATCCGGCCGAGCGTCCCGACGCTGCACGGGATCACGATCATCGCGTCCGAAGGATAGGACCCGCTGGCAACGTTGGCTCCGATATCAGTATTGGACTGCTGCTCAATCTTTGCCGAAGGCGCGCCGATGATTTGACGCAGGAGATCGGAGCGTCCCTCGACCGCGAGTTCTTCCGCCATGACGCGGAGTCCGCTGTCGGAGGCGATGAAGTTTACCGCCTTCACCCGAGGGTCGGCCTCCACCGTCAGTAGGAGGTGTTTCAGGAAAATCGACCCGCTGGCGCCGGTGGTGGCAATCGTCAGATTTTCCGGCGCGGGAAGAGGCAAAGTTGGCGCTCCACGAGTCCGATCAAGTTTCGGAACTTCGAAATTTGAGGATAGGGATGGCCCGATACCAAGTCAAGGCGACTACGGAATTCGCTTTACCTTCACGCGCCGCAGAGGCGGCATCGATAGGTCGAGCTAAAGGTTCGGGCTAGAGGTCGGGCAAAAGGTCAGGCTAAGGGTCAGTCTGATTCGCGGCCGGCATGAGCCGCCGGGCAAAGCGATTGACCGGCGGAAATTGCGCTACTAACTTATGGCCACTACCGGCATCTTACGATCGCGGCGCAGCGCCGCTCAGCTTCACGCTATTGCCAGCGTCGAGCGTGAGATCCGCGCCATCGATCCGGCCGCCGGACGCAAGTATTTGCGCGACTTTCGCGAGGCCTACTGCTGCTACCAGAGAGTAGTCTCTTCGAGCGATGTCCGCCGCGAAGTTGCCAGGGCCGGAATTGTTCTGGTCGGCGACTACCATGCGTTGCCCAATTCCCAGCGCTATCTTGCCTCGCTCCTTTGCGACCTGCGCCGCCATCACCGCCCGGTTGTGCTCGGAGTGGAAACAATCTTTTCCCGCGACCAGCACATTCTGGACGAGTGGTTTCGCGGTGAGATTGACGAGGCCGAGCTCCGCCAGCGCATCCGTTTCGAACTCGACTGGGGATACGACTGGACTCCTTTTTACGAACTGCTCTCCGCCGCCCGCGATTATGGTGCCTCCACTTACGGCCTCGATTGCATGCCGCGCGAGGACTTGCGCAAAATTGGAGCGCGAGACCGGCACGCCGCCGACAAAATCGCCGAACTCCGCCGCCGCCATCCTGACGCGCTCATCATGGTTCTATTCGGCGAATCCCATCTTGCTCCGCAGCACTTGCCCGCGCTCTTGCAGCGGCAACTACCCTCAGAACCACTCCTCACGATTCTGCAAAACATCGACGCGCTTTACTGGCGGGCTGCCGGAGAAGCCCACGATCAGGTCGAAGCCGTGGAGGTGCGCGAAAACGTTCTGTGCGTCTTCAATGCCACGCCTTTGGAGAAGTACGAGAATTACCGGCTCTGCCTCGACCGCTGGGGACGAGCCAACCATAGCGCTCCCGACCTCGGCCCCACCCTGTACAACCTGATCGACGGATTAGTCCGTCTTCTCGGCATCAATCAATATTCTCCGCACAACACCACGCAGCCCCGGCTTCTGGTCGATCATATGCCCGAGGTTTATTCTCGCAGCTCTGACGCTCTGCTGCGCCGCTTGCTGTCGCGCAAGGGATTTACGACCGAACATCGCCGCTCGCTCCTGCGCCAGGTTCACGATCGCGGCAGCGTCTACCTCACTCCGATCAATGCTGTTTACGTGCGGCAGTTCCGCATGACTTCCTCGTCAGAGGACGCCGCCCGTTTTCTGCACCAAGCATGCCGCGGATTGCCGAATCTTGTGAATGGTAAGGCTCTCACCCAGCAAAGTGCCGTACACGCCGCGCCCGCTGCCCAGTTGGAACGGGACGATGCCTTCTACGTAACTGTTTTCGAGAATGCCCTGGCTTTCTTCGGTTCGCGAATTCTGCATCCCGCTCGCCCCGGTCTTCGCAATTCCGATATCGCCGACTTGTACGACGTAACTCGTGAAGATCTTGAACAACAGACTTCACTTCCCTTCCGCGATGCCGTCGATGCCCTCGACTTCCTGACGCTGCACCGGGGGCTCGATTTCAGCGCTTCGGCGACGCTGGCTGCTGTTCCAAGCTTCATCGGACGTAAGTACGAATACGTCGCCGAGCAACTCGGCTACCTTACCGGCAACGATCTTTACGATGCCTATCTCGAAGGCCGTCTCACGACCGCCAGCTTACGTAAGCTTTTCCTCGCTCACATCGAACAGCCCGGCATTGCCCGTGCAGCCTACCTGCAATTGAAAAAGCGCCTGCAGGCTGGCCATCGCGGTTAAGGTCGCTCTTCGTGGGCGGCTGCCTGCTGCATTCAAAATCCTCCTCCGCGGTACAGAACTTCGCAGAGACATCCCAGGAAATCCCAGGCGGTTGGTGGTTTTGATTTTACGGCCGCTGCGGTATCCTCACCTGTCCAATGCCTGAAGACTCTCCACTCCAGTCCCAGACGCCCGATGCGCTCATGCTCTTCGGTTTCTGGTATCGAGCTCTCCCCGCCACCCAACTCGGTCGCCGCCAGTTGGCGAACGTCATGTTGCTCGAACAGCCACTGGTCCTCGGTCGCGATCGACAGGGCCAACCCTTCGCTCTTCGCGATGCCTGTCCCCATCGCGGCATGCCCCTATCCTGCGGACGCTTCGATGGTCAACAGATCGAATGCTCTTACCATGGTTGGAAATTCGACGCCCACTCCGGCCAGTGCAAGCTGATACCTTCTCTAGTCCCTGAGCAAAATCTGAAGATCGATCGCATCTATGCCGGAAGCTATCCTTGCGAAGAACGCGATGATTTCATCTGGGTTTTTATCCCCGATCCCGGTCCGGCCGGCGCAGGATTCTCGAAGCTGGCGCCCGCGCCCGTTCCAGCCCCCGAGATTCCGAAATTCAGCGAGCATTACAAACTTGCCTATCTCACCGCCGATCTGCCCTGCTCCGTCGATCACGGCATCATCGGCCTGATGGATCCCGCCCATGGTCCCTTCGTCCACCAGGCGTGGTGGTGGCGCTCGCAACATTCAATCCACGAGAAGCGGAAAAACTTCGAGCCCATCCCCTACGGGTTTCGCATGAGCGCGCATACGCCCAGTTCGAATAGCGCTCCCTACAAGCTGTTACGTCTTTACGCCGATGCCGATTCCATCACCACTACCATTGACTTCGTTTTGCCCAACCTCCGTTCGGAGGTCATCCGCGCCGGCAAATACTGGTTTTCGAGCCTCACTACTGTTACTCCCATCACCCGCAACCAGTGCCGCATCGACGTGGTCGCCGCTTGGAACCTGTTTCGCTGGATCCCCTTCGGCCCGCAATTGCTGAAATTTGTTTTCGCAAAATTTGTGGAGCAGGACCGCCGCACCATGGAATTGCAATCCGAAGGCTTGAAACACAATCCCCACCTCATGCTCATCGACGACGCCGACCGTCCCGCAAAATGGTACTTCGGATTGAAAAGCGCCATGCTGGAGATGAAGAGGAACGGCGGCGAGTTCCGCCATCCCATGACCGGCCCAGTGACTTTGAAGTGGAGAAGTTGACTTCTTCAAAGCCCTGACCGGATTCTTATATCTGGAAGCTGACACCTGATCTACGGCTTGCAACCATCATCCAGCGGCAGGCTCGCGTCCAGCCAGTGTAGATACGTCTCCATCGAATGCCAGCAAACGGGGTTGTGCTTCACCACACCCTCCGCCGAGAATTCGTAGGCCGTATTCACGTGCTCATAGTCGAGGATCATCGGAATATGCAGTGGAAGTTTGGGGACAAGATCTAGAGAGTTGACGATGCGCCACGACGCGATCGGCAGCAGATTGAAGGTTCGCACAAAAAGCGTATTCCCCACGCGAGGCGAAGCGAACTTGCACGATGTCGTGATATCAAACTTTTTCTTTTCCTTGTTCTCCATGACGAAAAGAGTTGTTAGCGCTCCTCCTAAGCTGTGCCCGGTGACAATGTAGGGACGATCAGGACGTCCTTTCTTTTCGTCGATGGGCCTCTTTCTGATCGCATTTCGTTCCAGGCCCAGGTGCAATTGCTCCAACTGATCGGCAAACGATCCCTGCAACTCGGGCAGAGGGCCAGCCTGGAGCGTAGCCTCGGCGGTGCGCGGATGCTGCTCGATCTTCAGGGTGCTGTAGATTTTGTCGAATCCGTGGGCCACCCGGCCGGCGTGCGGAACCTGCGAGAACGGGACAAGATAAGCCGAGGCGTCATCCCACCATTCAGCCAGCCCTTCCGTGCCGCGAATGGCAATGGCAAAATCGTCGTGACTGTTCTTGTTGCGCGCCACTAAGCCATAAAATCTCGGCTCGGTGCGACCAAAGATGAAGTCCGACATGTGAATCCAGGCGATCAATTCATAGGGATCGGGAATATCGTCGGGCTGAGGTTCAGGCCTCAGATTGGCTGGTTCGCGCCGGAACATGGCATACGCGCCCTGCACCAGTTTGCCGTAGAGAACCGCTTCGCTATTGACCAGGGGACGGCCCATGACCCACCTCCGAGGCTAGATTGAAACCAGAGTATTCTCTGCCTTAGCCCTGTTCCGCCAGCCAGTCCATCGCTTCTTCCCGAGTCTTGAAGGTTACGATCTCGCGTTGCGAAAAACTCTGGAAGTTTTCCATGAACGCGTGCGGGATACTCTCGGCCCCCACCCACGCCGTCCTCTTCACAAATGGCCGGTCGAGCGTCATCACTTCTTTAATCCTCGTAGCCACCCCGTGATCCACCGTGGCGCCGGTGTAATCGCCGAGCGTGACCAGCGATTCGTGCGGCTGCTGCGCCACTATGACCCGCACGTACTCGAGCAGCAGTTGCATCTCATGCGCACTGGCATGCGAAAAATCCAGCAGCAGAATCTTCTTGCCCCGGTGCTCGATGAATCGTATGCGATCGTCCATCGCGGACCTCGAATGATTCTCCCTCGTGTCCCTCTGTCTTCCCTGTGGTGAAAAATGCGATAACCACCGGGAGCACAGCGGAAATCTACCCTAACAGCGACTCCACCACACTGTAAGCCTCACTCAGCGCCGAGTCCAGCGCTGCCGCATCCTTGCCGCCCGCTTCCGCCAGATCCGGACGCCCGCCACCTTTGCCGCCAACTTTCTGCGCCACCGGGCCAATGACCTTGCCCGCCTGAATGCGGCTGGTGAGGTCCTTGGTGACGCCAACGATCAGCGAAACGCTGCCATTCGAAGCCGAGCCCAGCACGACCACGCCCGAGCCGATCTTGTCGCGCATTTGATCGACCAGCGTGCGCATCTGCGCCCGCTCCAGATTGTCCACGCGATGGGCCAGCACTTTAACACCGCGCACGTCCTTAACCTTTTCCCCGATATTCGCTGTGCTCGACGATGCCGACTTCATCCGCGCCTGATCGAGTTCGCGCCCCAGACGCTTGATTTCGGCATCTTTCTTCTCCAGTTCCAGCTTCAGAGCTTCGGCCGGAGAAGCCGCAACATCCTCGGACGAGGTTGCCCCATCCTTGCGCGTTTTGTGCGCAAGAGTGGTCCCGACGAGACTAGCCACCACACCTTCCAGTTCGTGATCTTTGCGGAAGTGGCGCAGCGAACCTTCCCCGGTCACCGCCTCGATCCGCCGCACGCCCGACGACACGCTTCCCTCTTTCAAAATCTTGATCAGCCCAATCTCGCCCGTCTGCGCCGTGTGCGTGCCGCCGCAAAGTTCCGTGGAAAAATCTCCGATCTTGATCACCCGCACCCGGTCGCCATATTTCTCGCCGAACAGCGCCATCGCATGATATTCGTTAACCGCGACATCGATCGGGACGTTCTCGATGACCTCGACGCGTTCGTTGCGCAACACTTCCTTGTTGATGATGTCTTCGATATCCTGCAGCTCTTCTTCCGCGACCCCCGTAAAGTGCGAAAAATCAAACCGCAGATGATTGGGAGCAACCAGCGACCCCGCCTGCTTAACATGCTTCCCCAAAACTTCCCGCAGCCCCGCCTGGAGCAAATGCGTAGCCGTGTGATTGCGCATGGTCGATTCGCGAATCGCAGTATCGACCACAGCATCAACTTTCTGGCCAACACGAATCGCCTGCTTGGCAATCACCTGATGCGCGCGCACGCCCTGCACCGGGTAGTAGCATCCAGTCACTTCAGCGACGACCGTATTGTGATCGTCGGAGTAGAACCATCCACGATCACCAACCTGCCCGCCAGACTCCGCATAAAACGGTGTGTGATCAAGAATCACCTCGCCGGATTCGCCCGGCTTAAGCTCCCGCGCACCCTGACCGCCCTTGATGATGGCAAGCACTTCGCAATTGTTCGAGCGCGTCTGCCGATAACCTTCGAACTCAGACTTCGGGAGCTGCTGATAAGCAGGATTGGCCGTCTGCTTAGTCGCGCCTTTCCATGACGCGCGGGCGCGCTCGCGCTGCTCGGCCATGGCACGGTCGAAACCTTCTTGGTCGAAATCGATACCCTGATCGCGCGCTGCATCCTGCATGAAGTCGAGCGGCATGCCGAACGTGTCGTAAAGCTTAAAGGCATCGTCACCGCAGACTTTGGGGTTGGTGCGATCACGCTCCTCTGATACTAGCTGCGTGAGTCTGTTTATATGACTGGGTCCGAGGTTTCGGATCTCCAAAACCAAATTCAATGAAGGATTGAGCAGCCGGAAATTTCCGTCACAAACTTCGCGAAATGTGGGGTCTGTAAGTGTAGAGAAGGATCGAGCGAGTCCGCCAGCGTTGACCAAGCCCTCACCTTGATACCGGCCCAGCGCTCTTTGCAGGATATCCCGCCCATGCTCTACCTTGGCCCTTTCGATTATTCCCTCTATTTTTATCAAACCCTGATCCAGTGTGTGCGCAAACCGTGTCTCCTCTGCCAGAACGGCCTTCGACACCCGCTCCGCCGACTCCTTCAACTCCGGATACGCATCCCGCATCAGATCGCGAACGGCAAAAACCATCTCGTGCAGAAACGGCTTCGTCTGCCCAAGCAGTCGCCCGTGGGTGATGGCTCTGCGGATGATCTTGCGCAGCACATAACCACGCCCTTCATTCGAGGGTGTCACGCCATCCGAGATCAGAAAAGTTGCCGCCCGCGAGTGATCGGCAATCACCCGCAGAGACGCCGCCGACTTCGAACCTGCTGAGCTTTGCTCGGTCTGGACGGGGCGGAGCCCCGTCACCACACGGCCGGTGGCAATCGCTGCCTGTGCGGTGGCGGGGCTCTGCCCGGCGCCCGTCAACTCCGCCGCGCGCTTGATCAGCGGCGTGAACAAATCCGTCTCGTAATTCGAAATCACACCCTGGAGCACCGCCGTCACACGTTCTAACCCCATGCCCGTGTCAATCGACGGCTTCGGCAGCGGCGTCAGCTTTCCGCTCGCGTCGCGGTCAAACTGCATAAACACCAAATTCCACAGTTCGACATACCGTCCGCAATCGCAGCCAAACGCACAGTCCGTATGACTCTGGTCGCTGGCTGCCACGCCCATGTCGTAATGAATCTCGCTGCACGGCCCGCAGGGGCCGGTGTCACCCATCTGCCAGAAATTATCTTTCGACCCAAATTCGTAGATGCGATCCTTGGGCACCCCCTGCCCGAGCCACAGGTCGTAGGCTTCGGCGTCGCGCTCGACTCCGTTTTCGCCCTTGAAGATCGTGACGTACAGCTTCTCTTTCTCAATCCCAAACCACTCCGGCGAAGTGATCAGCTCCCACGCGTAAGCGATGGCGTCTTTTTTGAAGTAGTCGCCAAACGAAAAGTTTCCCAGCATCTCGAAAAACGTGTGATGGCGATTCGTGAAGCCTACGTTTTCGAGGTCGTTATGTTTGCCTCCAGCGCGCACGCATTTCTGCGAACTCGTTGCCTTGTTGTAGTCGCGCTTCTCCAAACCGAGAAAGACGTCCTTGAACTGATTCATGCCGGCGTTAGTGAAGAGCAGCGTCGGGTCGTTGGCCGGGACGAGCGACGAGGAGTGCACCTCGCGGTGTCCCTTCTGAACGAAGAAGTCCAGGAACTTACGGCGGATTTGGTTGCCTGTGAGCATTGCCGATTAAATTCTAAATGATAACCACAGAGGACACCGAGGAACACACGGAAACACAGAGGGAATACAGGGGTAAATCGTTGAAGCCGAAGGCGTCGATGATCGCGCGCACCAGGCTGGCAAACTGGCACTTCGACGCCGTCTCAGAAATCAGAACTGGTAATCCAGAGCGGACCGCCAAGCTACTTCACTTCGTCCACCGTCTTCTCTGTGCCCTTCTTCACTCCATGGCCCACCGCCTGTGTGCCTTTCTTCACGCCATGTCCCGTGTCCTTGGCGGCGGTCTTGGTGGCGGAACCAGTCTTCTCGGCGGCCTTTTCCGTGGCCTTGCCCGTGTCTTTAGCGGCGGTCGCGGTGGCGTGACCGGTCTTCTGTGCCGCTGTTTTGGTGGCTTTGCCGGTATCGTCAGCCGCGGTTTTCACGTCCGTTCCAGCCTGGCCATACGAGAAGGCAGTCAGCGCCAACAAAGCCGACCCGATGGTCAAGCAGAACTTCGTCTTCATCTTCATGGTTCCTCCAGAGAATTGAAAGATTTCTTCAGTTGCAAGGTTTTATCAGAAGATCGATGACGAGGCAACCAAAGAAAAGACAGCGGCCACCCTCATCTGCGCCGGAGAATTTGATCTGAATATTCCGATCAATCCGAGGTCTCGACTTCCAGTCCGGTAAGAATCTCCTCGTCCACATCCCATTTTTTCAGGATGGCGAAGATAGTCTTCGATCCGAAGCCAGCCCCGGTCAGCTGGCGATAGATTCGGGCCGCTTGCTTCTGGTCTCGGTCCTTCGGCTTCTGCACGCGTTTACGTCGCAGATACTCGCGCGCCAGACTTTCTTCTTTCACCTCGTCATAAACGGAGGAAACCGCCTTCTCGATAACGTCGCCATGCACGCCCTTGGCTTTGAGATCGTTGACCACGCGCCTGCGTCCGAATTTTTCGTTGTCGCGGCGATACGAGGAAAACGCGGCCGCGTACCTGGCATCGTTCAGATAGCCCTGATCTTTCAGCCGAACGATAATCAACTCGACCAGCGTCTTGCCAATCTCGCTATCGGCTTCCACGCGGTTCCGTAAGAGCCGCTTCAGTTCCGCAACCGAACGCTGCCGGCGCGCCAGAGCTCCTACCGCGTAGTCATAAAGTTCAGCTTCGGTGAAAAGCTTTCTCGGGCGCCCAAACGTCATAGCAATTTACGTCAGCCCTTAAAGGCTGCCCTGATACGAATCTCACCCCGCCTGCCTCCCGTCCGGTTCACCCAGCTCATTTCGTCGGCGGCGCGGGAGTTGGCGATACCGGTGCAGCCATGGCCGGCGGAACGGTTGTCGTTGGTGGTAGGCTCGGCGGCGGAGCTACCAGCGCCGCCTTCGCCGAAGATGGCAGCTTGTCTGCGTTCGCCAGCAGAATCGCCACTTGCCACATCTGAGTTTCAGAGAGCGTTTTGCTAAAGCCGGGCATCCCCGTCAGCCGGATGCCGTTGAAGATCTTCCAGAAGGTCTCGCCCGGTTCATCGTCGGTCACACCTTTCCCCTGAAACAACTGCGGCGGATGCGGATACATTCCGATCGCGATGGCTGTCTTCGGCGACAGCGGCAGACCGTGACAGACCGCACAGTGCTGCTTATAAAGGTCGGCTCCGGCCAGGTAATTGGGTTCCGTCAAAGGGATGGGGACGATTTTCGGCGCGTCTTTCTCGACGCGCTTACTCAAAGCCTTATGCGCAAAAAAATTCTCGAAGGGCAGATCGGCGTCGGTGGTGGCAACCGGCGCACTCCCGCTCGTGAGATACATAAAAATGCCCAGGGGCACAAGAATCACACCGAGTAACAGCCCGGCGACAAATTTCATGGGACCTGCCTTTCTGAATTTCATACTCTACCACTACAAATTGGGCTCCCAGAGAGTTTAATCGCCTTGCAATTTTCGTGAGCCCTCTTATGTCGGCGATGCTCCCATTTCGCACATGACCGCAAACATGCCGATTGTAAGAGCAGCTGGCGTCTTTCCCGACCACCGGTACTCCCTGGAGATGCTGTTCGCACCGCTGCAGAAATTATGGCGTCCTCCAATCGAACACCCGCATGTCTGCATCAAAACTTTGTAGCCTCCCGGGAACCCTGTGAACAGCCGTCTTTTTAACCCGTGGGATGTGTTCGTCGCCGGCGGCGGACCTGCCGGTCTGGCGACGGCCATCGCTGCCCGGCGGCACGGTTTGAGCGTGGTCGTGGCCGATGGCGCCGTGCCTCCAATCGACAAACCGTGCGGCGAAGGTTTGATGCCCGATGGAGTCGCGGCGCTGCGGAGTCTGGGCATTGCGATTCCACATGAAAGCTATCCCTTTCGCGGCATTCGCTTCGTAAGCGGAGCGACACAAGCTGAGGCCGAGTTTCCACAAGCAAACGCATACGGGATGCGGCGCACGCTTTTGCACCAGGTGATGATGGAGCGAGCCGCGGCCTGCGGAGTGAACATGATGTGGCGGGCCGCGGTCACCGGTCTTCATCCCGAGGGTGCGCTGGTTGCCGGCGAATTAGTACGCGCGCGGTGGGTCGTCGGAGCCGATGGCGCCAGTTCGCGCGTCCGGCGGTGGGCGAACCTCGAGAGTCGCGATTTCTTTCTGCATCGCCCCACATCGCCCTCCGAAAGAAAACTCCGCTTCGCCTTCCGCAACCACTATCACGTTGCGCCTTCGACGGATTTCATGGAACTGCACTGGGGCAATCGTAGTCAGGTCTATGTCACGCCCGTCAGCCGCCAGGAGATCTGCGTGGCGCTGATTTCTTCCAGTCCCAACCAGCGGCTCCGGATCGAAGATGGCCTCGCGGAATTCCCAGAGCTTCGCTCTCGACTCAAAGGCGCCGGCCTCACCTCCAGCGAACGCGGAGCGGTCACCCTCACCCGAAAATTGCGCCGCGTCTACCGCGGGCGAACCGTGCTCGTAGGCGACGCCTCCGGTGGAGTAGACGCGATTACCGGACAGGGTATCTGCCTGGCTCTGCAGCAGGCCACTCTGCTCGGCGATTGTTTGGCGAGTGATGATCTTGCTGGTTATCAAGTAAGCCATCGCGCGCTTCTCCGTCGCCCCGCCCTGATGGCTCGCCTCCTGCTGCTCATGGCGAGACAACCCCGTTTCCGCGAGCGGACCATGCGGATATTCCAGTCAAATCCTCGTTCCTTTGCGGAAATGCTGGCGATGCATGTCGGCACCGGGTCGACGCGTGACTGCATCTCGAGCGCAATCGGCGTGGGGTGGGAACTGCTGAAGGCCTGACGCACGACAGCGGAAATATTTCCGCATCTCGTCGACTTGGTTACTCCTCGGTTACTTTCCCGGTTACCACGAGTTACTAACACTGATGTGCGCAACCACGTGCCCCCTCCTCACGCGGAGACATTATGCATTGTTTTTCACTCGGTTGTTTCCCCGATCTGCAAGTGCTTGTATTAAAGAACACTCTCGTTTCCTCTCTTTGGAATAGCAGTTGCACTATTCGATTGCGTACCGGATTTCCGCTATCGTCCCGTTTGTTTGCAAATTTTGGCAAGTCAGGTTTTTGTAAGGCAAGTTTTCCTCGTGCTCCCTTGATTGCCGTCATCAGCGCAATATCTGATGACGGCTTTTTTTGCTGGTAACTTCTCTCCTCTCCCCACATCTCATGCCTGGCCTTACTCCCTTGGCCAACTTACACACTGCGGAGAGCTGCGTTACTCCTGATAGTCCGGCTCCCGCTTCCATCCCGACAGCATAGAAAAAACTTCGACCAGCCACCTTTGACACACCTCACCTGCGCTCCCTGCCGAAAATCTGTGTCACCCTGCGCACAGCCGCGTTTGCCGGGACACGCCTTCCGCCGTTAGGCCCCCGGTAACTTTCCTGTTTTCAATTGGCTGGATGTGGCGTCCAGCGTGCCTCTTCTTCTGACAAGAGCACGATGAAAACGGGACGCGAGCACAGCAACCCGGCAGAGACGAGGCTTGCCTCGCCGTACCTCGCAGAACGGTAGAGAAGGTAACAGGAGGCAGGTCATGGAAACAATGCTGCAGGGACTAGTAATTATCGGCGGTCTGACTTTCTCGCTGGCCGCCTCGCTGTTGATCGAAGAACTCATCTTCGGACAAATCGTTCGCGTGGCATTCGTGCCGCGCCCACACTTCCCCAAAGAGTCTTCAGAGCACGAACGACGGAATTGAAAGGAGCACCACCATGCTGTTGCTGAAGTATCTGTTGTTGAGCGCGGGAATCGCGATGTTCGTGATCGCCGCCGGAATTCTCACCTGCGACGCTTATCTTTTAATTGCCTGGCAGCGCCGGCGTTTGCATCCCGACCCCGAGACAGGCGCCGGAATCGCCTCCGGAGTCGCTCCTTGGGTTCGCTGGCGCACCTCGATTGCATTCGCCATGCTGGCCTGGGCTCCGCTACTGGTTTCGGCCGGCATCCTCATCGTGCCCAGCGGTATGGCCGGAGTACGCGTCAGCCAGACCAAAGGGACGCTTGCCGGAACTCTCTATCCGGGCGTCCATTTCGTAATGCCTCTGGTCGAGCGCGTCGAACTGTTCAACACACGCGACCAGCTCTTCACCACCGGCATCACCGACGATTCGCTGGCCAAGGCCGTTGCGAAAAGCGAGACTCCGCCCCAGGCTCTGCGCGTCCAGGCTCAAGACCTGCGTGTCCAGGCTAAAGAGGGCCTCACTCTGGGCCTGGCCATTACGGTGCGCTATCAGATTGATCCCAAGCGCCTCGATTACATTGAAGCCAATCTCCCGCAACCCTTGGAGAAGGAAATCGTTCCTCCCGTCGTAGCTACCGCCTGGCGTGAACTGGTGCCCGGATACACGGTTCGCGAGGTTTTCTCCACCCAGCGTGAAGAAGTTCGGCAGCGCGCGGCTGAAATCATTCGCAAACGGCTGGCCGCCGACGGCATCGTGGTGAAAGAAGTCATGCTGCGCGACATCCAACTTCCCCAGGAATACGCCAAGGGCCTGGAATCTCTGTTGCTCAAGGAACAGGAAAACGACCGCATGGCCGTCGAGACCGAGATCCACCAGAAGCAAGTGAAGATCGCCGAAGCTGACGCCGATGCCACCAAGGTACAACAGGTAAAGGCAGCCGAGGGACAGGCCGCCGTCCGCGTTCTCCAAGCCAAGAGCGAGTCCGATGCCATGCAGTACACCCTCCCGCTGAAACAGAAACAGATTGAGCAGTCGAAACTCGAAGCCGAGGCGCGCAAGGAAGCCACTGTGAAAAATGCCGAAGCCGCCGGTGAAGCCAAACTCATCGACAGCAAAGCCGAAGGCGAGCGCCGCAAGATTCTGGCCCAGGCTGAGGCCGAGCGTATTCGCTTGACCGCCGCCGCCGACGCCGAGCGCATGACCAGCGAAAGCGCGATCCTGAAACAGAATCCTCTACTGATTAACAAGATCGTCGCCGAGCGCCTATCCGACAAATTGCAGATCATGATGGTCCCGGCAGACGGCAAGTTTTTCTTTACCAACGATGTCTTGCGCGGCATGGGCGCTCCCGGTCGCGCCAGCCAGTCAGAAGACGTTGAAGCATCCGAAGGAAAGCCTTAGTTCCAGGCCGAGAACTCCACCGTGCTCCCTGTGCTCCCTGTGGTTATGATTTTCATCACGCGGATACGGGGATACCGGGATACACCGAGAACGCAACGGTGCACTTCATGCGCACGTCTAAGATCGCCGAGGCATTATCGATCCCGCGCTATAATCAGCGCATTCCACACATGCGAGCGCGAAGATCCAGCGGTCTGCGGATTGGTTGGCTGACTTTATTCTTACTTGCCGCCGTTCTTGCTCCAACCTCTTCATCTGCGTCGTCTTTGGGAGACACCGCCCGTCAACTGGCGCACCAGGCCGCTGCCGCTGCCGGACCCGGCGCCTTCGCACTCGAGGTCGCCAACCGGTCATCGCTCGACGACAAATCCGTGCGCGAGGTGCGCA
Organism: uncultured Acidobacteriaceae bacterium; assembly: GCA_963696275.1. Classification (GTDB taxonomy): domain Bacteria; phylum Acidobacteriota; class Terriglobia; order Terriglobales; family Acidobacteriaceae; genus Acidiflorens. The sequence goes on from CAVOJQ010000008.1 coordinate 677,715, forward strand.
GCGCCCTCGAAGCGCAGTTGTACGTCGAAGGTGTGCGCACCGCCAAAGAAGATCAGTCCATGGGCACCATCGCCGTCATTCTTTCGGAGAGCTTGCGCGAATACGTTTGGACGGCCGAAATTATCGTCGGATCTGACGCCAGGCGAGTGGTTCTGGTTTCGTTGGCGCGGCCGCAGGCGGGGACACCCTTCGCCGCCGCGATGCCAGTCGTCCTGAAGAAAACTTTTCTCTTCGCCCAGGAACAGCCGATGCTCGATCTGGCGCTCGTCGACATGCCGGGAGGGTCTCGTCTGCTCGTACTCGATGGCGGCCGGGTCGCGATCTATCGTCAATCGGGAGCAACCGCATCCGCGCGGTGGGAACTCGAAGCCTCCCTGCCCATTGCCCACTCGCGCATTTTTCCTCGCGATTTGCGTGGACGTCTGTTCCTGCGCCGCGACCACCTTTTCGATATTGCTCTGCCGGGGACCTTCTGCCGCTCTAGTCCGAACGCCGCCAGTCCGATTACCCTTACCTGTAACGATACTGACGATCCAACCTATAACGACCCGTGGCCTCTAACCCCCGATGACGGCAGCGTGCGCGCCTTTTTTGCCGCCAACCGAAATTTTTTCACCGGCGCTCTCTCTCCCGGCGTGGGAAAAATCTCCGCCGTTCCTTCGTTCTATTCGGCTGCCGCGCTTCCGCGATCCGGTTACATGCTGTGGGCCTTTGCTGCGGTCGATGGATCGTTGCATTGGGTCGACGGAATGACCGATCAGGTGATTCGCGGCGCGAAATGGGGCAGCGACCTGGCTTCCGTCCGCTCCAGTTGCGGGGCGGGCGCCCAGTTGCTCGTCTCCGAGAGCGGCGATGCCCAGCGCGATAGTTTGCACGCGTTTGAAATTCCCGATCGCGATCCCGTGCCGGTCAGTGCACCGGCCGAGTTCGACGGGAGAATCGTCGCGTTGTGGACGGACAGCGCCAGCACCGGCGCAGCCGCTGTCGTAAAAAGAAAAGATACAGGATGGTATGAGGCATATCGCATATCAATTACTTGTGGCAATTAAGGGTGCTCGTGCGACGATCTGTCCTAGCCTCCTTGTCACCCTCCTGCTGGCATCCTCCAGCCCATCATCCGCTGCCACGCGCCCGCATTACGGGGGAACGCTCCGCGTCATGATGCAATCCGCACCAGACTCACTCGACATTCCCGCGAATCCCACTCCTACCGAATCCTGGGACGGCTCACGCACCCTTTCGCTGATCGGAGATACCCTGGTAACCCTTGACCCGCGAGGCCGTCCCCACGCTTCGCTCGCCCTCGCGTGGCAAAGCGATCCGAGCGCCCGTCACTGGCAATTCATACTGCGCCGCAGCGTAAAGTTCCACGACGGCAGCGCTGCCTCGGCCACCGCCATCGCACAGATTCTCGGCGCACTCCATCCTGTCTGGACGGTGCGCGCCTCAGGGGATTCCTTGTCGATCGACAACGATACGCCCATGCCGTCTTTGCTCGCCGAACTGGCTTTGCCACGCAATCTGCTCCTCAAGCGCAATGCCGTCGGCAATGGCAGTCACTTTCCTGTCGGCACCGGCCCTTTTCTCGTTGCCGAATGGACCCCGGGAAAACTGCTCAAGCTCGCCGCCAATGAGGAGAGTTGGGCGGGGCGGCCTTTTGTCGATTCCGTCGTGATTGAATTCGGCAAATCCCTGCGCGACCAGGCAATCGCGCTCGAACTCGATAAAACCGACCTGATCGAACTGGCCCCTCAGGCAGGCGGTGGCGCGCAAGCGAACACCTCCTCGTCATTATCTTCATCACTGCCAGTCGAATTGTTGGCGCTCGTTTTCCCGGTAAACTCCAGAGCGCAAGACTCGCATCTTCGCGAGGCGCTCGCCCTCGCCATCGACCGCAAGCCGATTCAAGCTGTGCTCTTAAAAGGTGCGGGAGAGCCTTCCGCCAGCATTCTTCCCAACTGGATGACCGGTTACAGCGCGGTCTTCCCCACCCAGGTGAATCCCCAACGCGCCCGCGCCTTGCTGTCGGACTCACATCCACCGGCGCTCAACTTAAGCTACGATCCACGGGACCCGCAAGCCCGGTTAATTGCCGAACGTATTGCCCTCAACGCTCACGAAGTGGGTATCGCCGTAGCGGTTTCGTTGTCGGGGCAGGAAGACATCCGGCTGCTGCGGGTCACCTTGTCTAGCCCGGATCCGGCCACATCGCTCGCCGAAGCCGTGCTGCAAATGGGATGGCAACCGGCAGCCGGCCACTCCTCGCCCCAAAGCGATTCTCTCGCCGATTTGTACCAGGCGGAACGAAACTTGCTTGACGGATTCGCCGTCATTCCGCTCTTTCATTTGCCGGTTGCCAGTGCCGCGAGCGCTCGCGTCCGCGACTGGCAACCGGGGCCACTGGGGCACTGGAACGAACCAGGATCTTCTCTCGCCGACGTTTGGCTCGCGGATTCCCGGCCAGAAACGGGCCGCCCATGAGCTTCCGCAAGAAGCTTCTTCTCCTGTTCGCGGCGACGGTTTTGCTCTGCGTAGCGGTGATTTCCGCGTCCGTCTACAGCACCATCCGCCGCTCGTTCGAGCGGGCCGATCAGGAAAGGGCGAACGCCATTGCCGCACAATTTCGATCCGAGTTCCAGCGCCGGGGATCGGAAGTCGCTCGCAAGGTCGCGGCGGTTGCCGCCAGTGAAACCGTGCAGCGCCTCGCTTTAGACATGAACCGCGGAGCCACCGACCCGGGCGAGTATGTCAGCGAGGCGCGCACCCTCGCCAATCAGCAGCGCCTCGACTTTCTGGAACTCGTTGACAGTCGCGGCACCATTCTTTCGTCCGCGCAGTGGCAGGCAAAGTTCGGTTATCCCGAGCCCGCGATTTCCGAAGGCGCGCTCTCCGATGCAACCGCTTCCCCCGATGCCGTCCCCTCCGCTGCTTTTTTGAAACGCGAAGAGTTGCCGGAAGGCCCTACTCTCGGCCTGTTTGCCGTACGCATCGCTCGCGTGGCGGAACAACCTCTGTACGTGATTGGCGGCGAGGGACTCGACCAGAGATTCCTCTCCACCCTCGATATTCCTTCCGGAAACCGCGTCTTGCTCTATCAGAATCTCGATACCCAATGGAACCCACAGTCTCTGCTCGATTTGAACGGCCCGGCTGCGGGCGTCGACAAGATCGCTCCTCTGGTGGCGAAGGTTCGTGACACACTGCAGGAATCTCAGGGTGTCATCCATTGGACATCCGATCCCGCCGATGCCGAAGTTTTTCATGCCATCCCCCTCACCCGAACAACAACGGCGCCGAATCCCAATCCGCCAAAGCAACAGTTGATGGGCGTGCTGCTGGTAGGCAGTTCCCGCCGTCTGCTCATCGAATTACAACGGCAAATTATCTCCACTGCAATGCTGGTCGGCGGAGTGGGAATTCTGGTCGCGGTGCTGGCCAGCCTGTGGTTTGCGGCTCGAGTTACGCGTCCGGTCGTGTCGCTGGCGGAGGCCGCGCGCCGGGTCGCCGCCGGCGATTTCGCCGCCAAGGTCGAGGTTGAGTCGAGCGATGAACTGGGCGAACTGGCGGCCTCGTTCAACCGCATGACGGAAGATCTGCTGCAGCAAAAAGAGCGTACCGTCCAGGCCGAGCGCGTGGCCGCTTGGCGCGAATTGGCGCGGCGCCTCGCCCACGAATTGAAAAATCCTCTTTTCCCCTTGCAGGTCACCGTGGAAAACCTGATGCGCGCAAAACAGAAATCTCCGGAGATCTTTGAAGAAGTTTTTCAGGAAGGAACGACCACCTTGTTGGCCGAAATCGGCAATCTGAAAACCATCATCGGCCGCTTCAGCGAATTTTCCCGAATGCCACAGCCTCTGCCGCAGTCGACCCAGGTCAACGATATCGTGCGGTCGGTGCTCCGTGTTTTTCATGCCCAACTGCAGGAGAAGAACCGCATTACCGTGCATCTCGCGCTCGACGCATCATTACCCGAACTCTCCGTCGATCCCGACCTCTTGCATCGCGCGCTGCAGAATCTGGTGCTCAACGCCATCGACGCCATGCCACAAGGCGGAGACTTGACCCTTCGCACTCGCATGGCGGGTGCCGCTGTCGAGCTTTCCGTCTCCGACACCGGCTCTGGCTTGACTGAGGAAGAATGCGGACGCTTATTCACTCCTTATTACACCACCAAGCAGCACGGCACTGGACTCGGACTGGCGATCGTGCAATCGGTAGTTACCGACCATGGGGGTAAGATTTCCGTCGAAAGCACGAAAGAAAAAGGAACCACATTCCGGATCGAATTACCGTGCGGATCGAAATCATGGCAGTCTGGACGAACTTGATCACCAGAATGGAGCGCCGGGCGATGGAGAGCCGGGCGTCCTCGCCCGGCAGCTATGCTGCATAGGTCGACGATGGAGAGCCGGGCGTCCTCGCCCGGCAGCTATGCTGCATGGGTCGGCGAAGGAACAGGAGAAAACCGTGGCGCAGAAAGCTCACTTGCTGATCGTCGATGACGAGGCCAATACGCTGGCTTCGCTGTCGCGCGCGTTTCGTCTCGAAGGACATGAAGCCGCCCTCTGCGACAATGCGAATAAGGCTCTGGATCTGGCCAGGTCGCAGCCTTTCGACCTGATCCTCTCCGACGTCGTCATGCCCGGCAAAGACGGCCTCACTCTTCTTGAAGAACTCAAAGCCCTGGGAGTCACGACTCCCGTCGTCATGATGTCAGGGCAGGCGCACATCGAAATGGCGGTCCGTGCCACCCGCCTCGGCGCGCTTGATTTTCTGGAGAAACCTATCTCGACCGACAAACTGCTGCTCACCGTCGAGAACGCTCTGAAACTCGGTCGCCTGGAGCGCGAAAATCGCGACCTGGCCCGCCGCCTCGGTAAGCATGAAATCGTCTGGCAAGGTGAAACCATGCGCCGGGTCATGGCGCAAGTCGAACGCGTGGCCGCGAGCGAAACACGAGTCTGCATTCTGGGAGAAACCGGCACGGGAAAGGAACTCGTCGCGCGCACCCTGCACGAGCGCAGTTCGCGGGCAGGCGCTCCGTTCGTCACGCTCAACTGCGCCGCGGTTCCCGCCGAACTCATCGAATCCGAACTCTTCGGCCACGAAAAAGGATCGTTTACCGGCGCCGCCGGTCGCCATCTCGGCAAGTTCGAGCAGGCCCAGCACGGCACCATCTTTCTCGACGAAATCGGCGACATGCCCCTCACTATGCAAGCCAAGCTGCTGCGCGTGCTCGAAGAAGGCGAAGTCGAACGCATCGGCGGCGAGCGCTCCATCACCGTGGATGTGCGGGTCATCGTCGCCACCCACCGCGACCTCGAAGCGCAGGTCCGCGACGGCAAATTCCGTCAGGATTTATTTCACCGCGTCTTCGTCTTCCCGCTGCGCCTGCCACCGCTGCGCGAACGCCGCGAAGATATACCCGGTCTGATCAAGCATTTTGCCCAGCAGGTAAGCGCCATCAACGGATGGAAGCCCATGCCCTTCACCGCCGACGCCATGGCCGCGTTGCAAGAGCAATCATGGCCTGGCAACGTGCGCGAACTCAGAAACGCCGTCGAGCGCCTCATGCTGCTGGCAACCTCCGATGAAGTCACGACCGAAATCGTGGCGCTCGCGTCGCCCGCTTCCGCGTCCGCGCCCGATTCCGCAACAGCCAGCACGGGCCCGCTATGCGACCGCGTCCGCGCCTTCGAGAAGCAAACCATCCTCGCGGAGTTGAAACGCAATCACCACCAGATCTCAAACACCGCACGCGCGCTCGGACTCGAACGATCGCATCTTTACAAGAAGGCCGAACAAGTGGGTATTGATCTGAAGGCCGTACGAAATGAGAGTGAACACTAAGGCTAACTTGCGCGCACAATGCACGATAAACCCGTGACCTAAAGCGATCATCTAGCTCTGCATCACAGTGAGGAGGTCCAAAGATGACTGTTTCGGGGAGCCTCCGAGGAGTGATCCCGATCGTCCTGTGCATCTTGGTTTCACAACTGTTCGGACAGGAAGCCGCAACACCAGCGCACTCGTGGGATGTGTTGATGAATAGACCTGAAGCAAAGGACGCGGCTAGTAAGCTGGTTGGCCATTGCGGCGACGCAGAAACCCAGGATGTTATGAATGCTTGCTTCGCCCTTGAGTTCAAGAATGCAAATCGGCAAATGAACTCGACGTTGGAAGTAACGCTGAAGCAATTGGATGCGAAGGACCGAAAGCGAGTGTCCGAGCTGCCCAAAGAGCGTGGCTGCAGTATCGCGACCTGCATTGTCAGGCCGTCGGGGCAATACAAGTTGGCGTTGGGAGCATGGAACCGACTGAAATAAATACCTGTAAGCAGACCTGACGAGAGCGCGTATAAAAGAAATCGGGGACAGCTATCGGGTTCCGGAAAAACCATAGACCGGTAAGCTCGGCTCCAAGGAGGCTAGCTGTCGCAAGATCGCGATTGCACTCCACCGGCCTCCGTTTGCATTTTCCCCACCTCCCAGACGACAATCAGACCGTGCCCAGCACCAGCTTTTATCAGGAACCGGAAGCCGTCAGTCCTTTTCGCCCTGGCGCGCTTGTCATCGCGACCCTCACCAACCCCCGTGAGAAATTCTGGGGCGCAATTCTGCATCTCGCCCCCGAGGGCCTCAGCCTGCGCGGCGTCGACGTGGCCGGCTTCGACGATCTTGCCTCCCAGATCAAGAGCGGCGAGCCTTTTACTTCGGGCGTCGTCTTCTTTCCCATGCACCGCGTGGAGCGCATGGAACTCGATCTCCCCGAAGGCGATATCCTCTCCCTCGCCCAGCGCTTCGCCCAAAAAACGGGACAGGATCCCGCCCCACTTCTGACCAGCGAGTTCCTTGCAAACTCCTTTGCCCAATCTGGCGGACATGCCCGAGGAGACAAATTGCCGTGAATCTGCGGCAGATTCTAACCGCTCCCAACCAGTTGACGCTGCTGCGGATGATCTTCCTGCCCTTCATCGTTATCAACCTGGTCAAGCACGATTTCAAGTGGGCTCTGGTCCTGTTCGTCCTCGCCGGACTCAGCGATGGCCTCGATGGCCTGCTCGCCCGCACTCTCCATCAACAAACACTGCTCGGCCAGTATCTTGACCCCATCGCCGACAAGCTCCTCATGAGCACCATGTTTCTCGTTCTCTCCATCGAACAACGCGCGCTCGTTCCCTGGAAATACACCATCCTCGTGTTCAGCCGCGACATCTCGATTCTGCTCATCAGCGGCGTGCTTTTCATGATCGCCGGCCTGCGCGATTTTCGCCCCAGCATCTTCGGCAAGGCCAATACTTTCGCCCAAGTCGCTGCCATTTTCTTCGTCCTCCTCTTGCTCGTCAAACCCGTCCTCCTGATCGATGTGGCGGCCAAAATCTTTCTCCGCGCAACCTTCATCTTTACCATCGTTTCCGCTGTGCATTACGCCTTCCTGGTGCAGCATCGTCTGCATGCCCCGCCGGCCCCAGCAGAACCTCAGCCTTAGCGCCTGAACGGCGGATTTCATGGTTCCCTTTGCCTGCTGTAAACACCGTATAGGTGTACCTCAACCCCGATCCCCATTTGACCCCTCTTCTTTCGCACCCCTAGAATGAAAGGTTCGTACTCGGCTCTCCAGTCCATCCATGCCATTGCGTCTCTATAACACTCTCTCGGGAAAGATCGAGGACTTCCACCCGCTCGACGATAACCGCGTTCGCATGTATGCCTGCGGACCGACCGTTTACGACTACGGCCACATCGGCAATTTCCGCACCTTCATCGCCGTCGATCTTCTCTACCGTTTCCTCCGCCAGAGTGGTTACCACGTCCGCTACGTCATGAACATCACCGACGTCGACGACAAAATTATCCGCAACTCCGCCCGCGACGGCGTCACCGTGCAGCAGTACACCGCAAAATTCACCCAGGCCTTCCTGGAAGATTCAGCCACGTTGAACATTCAGCAGCCCGTCCTGGTGCGCGCCACCGAGCACATTCAACAGATGGCCGAATTCATCGCTAAGTTAGAGGAAAAAGGTTTCGCTTACCGCACCGACGAGGGTTCTTACTATTTCCGCATCGCGAAATTTCCTGGCTACGGCAAGCTCTCCAAGAAAGATTTCGCCGGAATGTCCGACGGTGCGCGCGTCGACGTCGACGAATACGAGAAAGACAGTGCCCGCGACTTCGCTCTCTGGAAGGCCCCCAAACCCGGCGAGGCCTCGTGGGATACAGTGCTCGGTCCCGGCCGTCCCGGCTGGCACATCGAATGCTCCGTTATGTCGATGGAGGAACTCGGCCCCAGCTTCGATTTGCATGCTGGCGGCGAAGACCTGATTTTCCCCCATCACGAAAATGAAATCGCGCAATCCGAGTCGCAGACCGGCCAGCCCTTTGCCCGCTTCTGGTTTCACGCCCGCTTTCTTCTCGTCGAAGGCCAGAAAATGTCGAAGAGTCTCGGCAATTTCTTCACCATCCGCGACCTCGTCCTCCGCGGCCACAAGCCTTCTTCCATCCGCTGGCTGCTCACCCAGGTTCCCTATCGCAATCAGCTGAATTTCACCTTCGACGGATTGAAAGCGGCCGCCAGTTCGGTCGAGAAGCTGCGCAACTTCCGCTTCCGCCTCACCAGTACCCAATTCCCCGCTGGCGCCACGCCGCAGATGGCGCAACTGGCCGCCGACACTATAGCGCAGATAAAAAGCGCCCTCGACGACGACCTGAACACCGCCGAGGCCCAAGCCGCCATGTTCGACATGTTGCGCAAAGCCAACACCGCGCTTGACGCTGCGGAAGTTCGCCGCGACGACGTCAATCCGCTGCTCGCGGCGCTCGAGAAGTTCGACGAAATATTCGCCGTGCTCCAAGATGACGATCAGCCGAAAATGAAAACCATTCTCGATTGGGCTCGCGCTGAAGGCCGCGAAAAGGAAATCAGCCCTGAGTTGATGGAGATTGCCGGCTCCGCGCAACTCGCCGACGATGACATCAATCGCAAGATCGCCGAAATGGAAGCCTCCAGAAAAGCGCGCAACTTCAAAGCCTCCGATACCCTGCGCGCCGAACTGACCGCCGCAGGCATCATCGTAGAGAACACAAAAGAGGGCGTCCGCTGGAGAAGAAAGTAGAAAAAACTTGCAATTGGTGATTTGCCATCGAGAGCAGATCTCGATTTGCTATATAGAGAAGACACGGACAGAAAGGGCACGGCTTCAGCCGTGCCGCCAAGACTGCAACAGGTTCTGGCTTTAGCCGCTGCGGGCCTGCACCTTACATATGCTCTCTCTCGACAACTATCTCCGCGAAGCCGAAATCGCCCACGGCCATCTCTGCGCCGGCCAGGTCCTGGGCGTTCGTCTCGCTATGTTGGGACTAGAGAAACTCGGCATCGAAGATCCTCGCGGAAAAGATCGCAAGCGCCTCGTCACCTTCGTCGAAATCGACCGCTGCGCCACCGACGCCATCGCCGTCGTCACCGGATGCCGCCTCGGCAAGCGCGCCCTCAAGTTCCGCGACTGGGGAAAGATGGCCGCAACCTTCGTTGATCTTGCCGGCAAGCTCCCGGCGGGTGCCCCGCTCAAACCTGCCTTTGGCTTGAATGGGTCCGCTTCCGACCCCTCGTACAAAGCCATCCGCATCGCCGCCAAAGAATCGTCCAAGGCGCTGGCGCGCTCCATGCATCCCGAAATCGCTGACAAAAACCAGCAGCAGATGCTGGCCTATCGCGAAATGCCGGAAGACGACTTGTTCACCAAGCAGTGGGTGACGGTCGAACTCCCCGCGGAAGAATTCCCCGGATACAAAGGCGACCGCATCGTCTGCGCCAACTGTGGAGAAGGAATTAATTTCCGCCGCGAGGTTCCGCGCGATGGGCAAGTCTTATGCAGAGCCTGTGCTGGGGAACCCTACTACAAGCCCTTGTAGGAAACAGTTATGCCCTATTTTTTACACTTTGTTTACTTCCTTTTGACAACTTAGACTCGGAACCGGAGTACAAGTCTTGCCAACGCCGAGGAACTGTCATCTCCGCCTATCCAACCAAGACGAGGAATCCATGAGCACGAGAACTCCGCTGGCGATTTCGATTTTGTCGATCATGATTTTGTCGATCATGTCTCCGGTTTACGCGGCCGGTCAGCAACCGCTGCCTGTCCACACTTTTGTGTGCAATGGTGACGAGGGTCAGGGCGGCTGCCCCAACGGCGGCGTGCCCACTTCGATCATTCAGGGGTCGGATGGAAACTTCTATGGCACCGCCAGCGAAACCCTGCAGCAACCTGAACAAGCTGGTGGATTGGTGTTTTCCCTTACGCCGTCAGGCACCTTCACCATGCTGTATACGTTCGAACTGGGGCAGGGAAACAACTTTCCGAATGGACAAGATCCGGTTCAACTGGTGGAAGGTTCAGATGGCATGCTATATGGCGAAACCGACCTCGGCGGAACGTACAACGCCGGCACTGTCTTCCGCCTTAACCGCGACGGCTCCGGGTTCCAGGTGATTCATTCTTTTTGTCCCAGCTGCGGCGATGCGTACGATCCGCTCGGCATGGCGGCTGACGCTAGCGGAGTCTACGGCGCGACCTTCTACGCCAGGATCTCAAAGTGCGAGTGCGGCTCAATTTTTCGCGTCGACACTGCGACGGGGGCCTACAAGATTCTGAGAGTCACGCGCAGCGCGCCCTCAAACCCGGTCGCCGGACCCAACGGAACGCTCTACTGGACGGTGCTGGGAGATCTCTTCCTTTACAACGAAACTACCAAAAAGATGCAGAGCATTAATTTGAAGCTCCCCAAGGTCGACCATTTCCCGGGTACCGCTGCCTCCGTCGTTTTCGGCGCGAACGGGAATCTCTATGGGATTTATGGAGTGCTAGAGCAAGGTTCGGGCTTATTCGAAATTCAACCCGACGGCAGCAATCTGGTTTTGTTTCCGGCGATTCCGAATTTGTTTTCAGGAACCACAAACGGCCTGGTACTGGGCGGCGACGGAAACCTGTGGATGGAACAGAGCGGAGCACAGGCTGGTTACGGACAGATCCTGACATTCTCACCCACCAATGGAAGCCTGATTCAGAATCTAACCCCGTTCTCGCAGACATCCTCGGTTGGCGGTTATCCCGACGACTTGATCTCTACGCAGGGCGGAACCTTGTGGGGACTGACGATGAATTATGGCCAAGCTCCGCAGGGTTCATTTGGAGAAGGCGTGGTATTCAGCCTGACCCCGCAGAATTAGAAAAGCCCCGGATCGACGGTCCGGGTGCCCTACTCAAGCCATCCTTTGGCTTGAGTGGGTTCTCACGGACTGTCGAGCCTAGATTATCGAGCCCCCCTTGAGGCAGGCTCCCAGGCAAACGACGAAAGATGATCCGCGAACGACTAGCCACCAGCGGCCAACGACGATCTTCCCCGCTCATACGCATGAGCCACTCGCAACAGCGTGGCCTCATCAAAGTGCCGCGCAAACACCTGCAACCCAATCGGCAGCTTCTCATGATTCTCTCCGCACGGAATCGAAATTCCAGGAATGCCCGCCAGATTCGCGGTTACGGTGTAGATATCGGCAAGATACATCGCCAGCGGATCATTTACTTTCTCGCCTAACTTGAAAGCCACTGTAGGGCAAGTCGGCGCGGCGATTACATCCACCTTCTTGAACGCCTCATCGAAGTCACGCGTTAGCAGCGTGCGCACTTTTTGCGCTTTGAGATAGTAAGCGTCGTAATATCCGGCACTCAGCGCGTAGGTTCCCAGCATAATGCGGCGCTTCACTTCGAGGCCAAATCCGCTGTCCCGGGTCTGCCGGTACATTTCGGAAAGCGTGTTCGCCCTGGCCCGGAAACCGTAGCGCACTCCGTCATAGCGCGCCAGGTTCGAAGACGCTTCCGCCGTCGCCACGATGTAATAAGCGGGAACCGCATATTCGGTGTGCGGCAAGTTCACCGGTACAACTTCGCATCCCAACTCTGCCAACTTCTGAATTGCAGCTTCCACCGCCGCGCGCACTTCGGAATCGAGCCCTGCGCCGAAATATTCTTTCGCCACGCCAACTTTCAATCCTGCAATCGGCTTCTCCAGTTCCGCCACATAATCGGGCACGGGGACTTCGGCGGAGGTTGAATCCATCGCATCGCGCCCCGCAATCGTCCGCAACACCAAAGCCACGTCCTTAACCGTATTTGCCAACGGGCCAATGTGGTCGAGCGACGAGGCGAACGCGATCAATCCATAGCGCGACACGCGTCCATAGGTCGGCTTCAATCCAACCACGCCGCAAAACGACGCCGGCTGGCGAATCGATCCGCCGGTATCGGAGCCGAGCGTCGCCACCGCCATGTTGGCGGCCACCGCCGCCGCCGATCCGCCTGACGATCCGCCCGGTACGCGGCTTTTGTCGCGAGGATTGTGGACCGGGTAATAGGCCGAGTTCTCCGTGGACGAGCCCATGGCAAACTCGTCACAATTCAGTTTGCCGAGAATCACCGCCCCAGCTGCTTCCAGGCGAGCCACCGCCGTGCAGTCATACGGCGGAACAAAATTGTCCAGAATCTTCGAACCGGCCGTGGTGCGCACGCCGCTCGTCACCATGACGTCTTTAATCGCCACCGGAACTCCCGCCAGTGGCGGCAGGGGCTTGCCTTCGGCGGCCATCTGGTCGATGCGACCCGCCTGAGCCAGCGCGCGCTCTTCCGACAGCGTCAGAAATGCTCCAATTTCCGGATCTTCTTCTCTGATGTGCCGATAGAAATCTTGCGCCAGCGCGGTCGCGGTCGTCTGCCCCTCGGCGATCTTGCCGCGAACGTCATCTATCGTCATCTGGCTACCCATCGATGCGGGCATCTGGCTCTCGACCGCTATCTCTCGATCACCTTGGGAACTTCGAAAAATGTTCCATCCGTATCAGGAGCATTCTTCATGGCGGCCTCGTGCGGCAGAGACTTCCGCAGGCCCTCCGTCACATCGTCGCGGCTGGCGTAAGCGAAGCGCTCGCTTCCCTGCCGCGATTCATCCACGCCGTAGCGATCCGAAACCTGCGCCATGGGCGCTATTTCGTCGGTCTGCAATTCGCCAAGCCTTTCGATATATCCGAGTATGGAGTTCAAATCACGCAGCATGCGAGCGCGTTCCTCTTCCGTCAACTCCAGGCTGGCCAGATCGGCTACGTAAGCGACATCTTGATCGGTAACTTTCATCGGTTTCTGCTTCCGCCTCCTGCGTTTCCGCTACGATTTCACGATAAATTCGATGCGCTTGACCTGTCCCGCCGAATATTTGTTCACCAAGGCAACGTAGCGCGGGGCGAGGTGAGTGAGTTCGCGACGCCAACCCGCATCGGCCACCTCGACTTGCAGAATTCCATCGGAAAAACTCACCGCGCTGGTGCGTTCGGCGACCGCGCTGCCACACGCTACCGGCCATGCCAGCAACGCGCTCTGGCTTGCCGGAGCTCTATGCAGGGCCTTTGCGACGATGGTTTCCAGGGCCGAGGTAGCGCGGTTCAAAACAGGACTCCAAAATCGCGGGTGCGAACGGAAGAGACGATTGTAGCATCGGAAAATGTTCCACTATGCGGCCGAGGCCGCCGCCGCTTTCTTGGCGCGCTTCTTCGCGATTTTGCGCAGGTGCGACGCCGAATACAGACTGCCGCGACAGCGCGGCATCCCGCACAAACAGGGAGCGTCCTCCTCGCCATCGTAGAGGTTGTAGTCGTAGGTTAATTCTTCACCCGGCTCAATATCGCGCAGCGCGATGATCCACATCTTGCCGCGGATCTGATCGGTCTCGCAATTCGGCTGACAGGAATGATTGACGAAAGCGGCCACTCCGTAGCCGTCGATGATGCGTTTGCCGCCGTCCAGCCCGAACAGATACGTGTTTTCGAAATCGTCATAGAGATCGTCTGCCTGTTCGGTGGTGAGGCAGTCGCCCACGTAGTCTATGATCAATGTCCCTTTGCGGATGGAACGGCTGGTATAGCAACCGTAGGAGTGAATGCGGGATTCGCGAATGATGAGCGTCATATTTCGTGCGATTGAGACGTGCGACAAGCCGTTGCTCGATTCTAGCCGCTGCCGGTGGTCTTGTGCACCCCGCAGGATTCCAGGAATCAAGCAAATCACACCCCGCTCGCGTTCCGCCAGGCGGGAGGACATCTGCCCCCCGGCCGGGAGCCTGCCTGCTATGATTCTCGGGAATCCGCATCCTTAGGGGACCGACCGATGGCACACCAGCATCCGCAGCGATTTCTGAAGATCGTCAACGACGCGAAGCAGCGCGTCCGCGAAACCAACGTTAGCCAGGTGAAGGCCCGGTTAGATCGCGGCGAGAAGGTGCTACTTATCGACGTTCGCGAAGACCGCGAATTCGAGGCCGATCATCTTCCCGGGGCCACTCATCTTGGCAAAGGAATTATCGAGCGCGATATCGAGGGAAAGTATCCCGATCTGCAGACCGAACTTGTCCTCTACTGCGGCGGCGGATTCAGGTCCGCACTGGCTGCCGACAGTTTGCAGAAGATGGGATATACCAACGTCATTTCCATGGACGGCGGCATTCGAGATTGGCGTGAGAAAGGCTATCCGCTGGAAAAGTGACGGTTAGAGATGAGAAGTAAGAGGCCAGAGTTAAGAGGTCAGTGTGCAGAGGTAAAATCTGCCGGGTGTCGCCGGCTACGCCTTCGGTGGTTTGCATCCCGCGCGCTTCTCTGAAAAAATATGGCCACAGATAGAAGTGGGGTTTTCTGCGATGTCTACAATCGGTAGCTTTGCGCTGGTGTTGGCGCTCGGCCTGAGTGCTTACTCTTTCCTGGCGGGCTTCGTGGCCTTGTTTGGGAAAGACGCCGCATCGGCTCGTCTAGGAGAAACCGCCCGCCGCGCCGGAATCGCCACTTTCGCCGCCGTGCTGCTGGCGGGCATCGTCCTCGTTCTCGCCGCCTTTAACGACGACTTTTCTATCGCCTACATCTTTCACCATAGCAATCGCGAATTGCCGGCGGCCTACAAGTTTGCCGTGCTCTGGTCCGGGCAGGAAGGCTCGCTGCTGTTCTGGTCCCTGCTTCTGGCCGGCTATGGATTCATTCTTCGCTTGCGCTACAAGACCGATCAGCGGCTGTTTGCCTACGCTTCGGTAATCATTGCCGCGGTCCAGGTTTTCTTCCTCCTGATTCTGAATTTTGCCGCGCTTCCCTTCGCCATCATGCAAGGTGGAGCTCCCGCCGACGGCACCGGCTTGAATCCCTTGCTGCAGTATCCCGAGATGGTCATCCATCCCCCCATGCTTTATCTCGGATACGTCGGCTTCACCGTGCCCTTCGCCTTCGCGCTGGGCGCGCTCATCATGAAGTATCCCGGCGAAAAATGGATCCAGATCACTCGCCGCTGGACCATGGTGACTTGGTGCTTCCTCACCATCGGCGTTTTTCTCGGCGCCCACTGGGCTTACGCTGTCCTCGGATGGGGCGGCTATTGGGGCTGGGACCCGGTGGAAAATGCCTCGCTCATGCCCTGGCTTACGGGCACCGCGTTCTTGCATTCCGTCATGATGCAGGAAAAACGCGGCATGTTGAAAGTCTGGAATATGTCGCTCATCTTCGCGACCTTCCTGCTCTCCATGCTGGGCACCTTCCTTACCCGCTCAGGCGTCATCAGCTCCGTGCATGCTTTCGCTCAGTCTTCGATCGGAACGTGGTTCCTCGTCTTTATCGGATTGACCCTTGCGGTTTGCAGCTTCTTTCTGGTGGCGAACCGCGATCACCTGAAATCCGAGCACAAACTGGAGTCGCTGGTTTCACGCGAATCAAGTTTTCTGTTTAACAATCTTCTCTTGCTGGTCGTCTGCTTCACGATCTTATGGGGCACGTTTTTCCCCATCCTGTCAGAATTTGTCCAGGGGCACAAAGTCACCGTCGGACCGCCATTTTTTAATCGCGTGGCCATTCCGGTAGCCTTGCTGCTTTTGTTGCTCACTGCGGTCGGCCCGCTGCTGGCTTGGCGCAAGACTTCCATCGAAAGCCTTAAGCGCAACTTCCTGTTCCCCGCCATCGCCTCGATCGCCGTCGGCGTCATGATGATTGTTTTCGGCGTTCGCCCCTGGGAGGACCCTTCTTATTTTTACGCGACCATGGCCGCGATTCTGTCGGCTCTGGTGATCTTCACCGTCATCTCTGAGTTCGTTCGCGGAGGCCGCGTCATCGCCGGCAAGAGTCAGCTGAATCTGTTCTCGGCCATGATTCGCCTCTATCACCGCAACACGCGCCGTTACGGCGGCTACATCGTCCACTTCGGCGTTGCCCTCGTCATCATCGGAATCCTCGGGACTCCTTTCAACAAAGAAGTTGAAAAAGAAATGGGTTTTGGCGACAAAATCAACCTCGGCCCTTACACGCTGGTCTGCCAGTCCTACACCCAGGACGACAATCCCAACTACGCCAACGAGTGGGCGATCATCAACGTCTTCCGCGGCGGCAAGCAGATTACCACCATGTATCCCGAGCGCCGCTTCTACAAAGCCAGCGGACAGCCGCAGACCTTGCCCCGCATCTACCCCAGCTTCCGCGAAGACTTATTTTTGGTGACCGACGTCTATCTGGTCTATGAGGGCAAGAACGACACCACCGGACGCCCCATCATCAAAGCCCACTTGAATCCGCTCGTGCCCTGGATCTGGATCGGCCTGATCATCATGGTTTTCGGCACCATCACCGCCCTCATACCGAATGCCGCCGCGGTTCAAGTGGCCGCAACCACGCCGGTTCGCACTCCGGCGCAGGTGGGAGCAGGTGACTGAGATGAAATTCTCGATTTCGCTTACGGCGGATTCATTATCCTGTGTGGGGATTCGCTACGTGCAAACCGCAGCGCTCGCGCTCGCGGTCGTCCTCTTCATGGGCGCAGGCGACGACAGCGCCCGCTTCAAGGACCTCGGCCATCGCATGATGTGCACCTGCGGCTGCGGGCAGGTCCTGCTGGAATGCAATCACGTCGGCTGCCAGTCGTCTACAAAGATGCGTGACGAACTGCTCGCCGCGCTCGACAAGGGCGGCAGTAATAATGACGACCTCATCCTGCAGGGCTTCGTCCAGGCCTACGGGCCAACCGTGATGGCCGCGCCCACCACAACCGGCTTCAATCGCGTGGCCTGGATCATGCCCTTCGCCGTCCTGGCGCTCGGCATCGCCTTTGCGGTTCACATCGTACGCTCGTGGAAGAACCGTCCCGAACCAGCCCTGGCCGACGGCATCGTCATCCCGCGCGGCAACGAACTCGACGAGTTCCGGCGGAAGGCAAGAAAAGAGACCGACCTGTGATGATCGAGTGTGGCAAGAATGAAAAGTGTGGCGCGGGCGCCCCCGCCCGCGAAAAGCCGCGATCGGCAATGGGTTTCGGGAATGGGAGCCTCGAAGCGGTTGGGAGCCTTGACACCAGTGGCGGCTTTGAACGGGCCCGGCTTCAGCCGGTCCGCAACCACGCCAGGGAATCCGGGGCTTTAGCCCCCGAGGGAGTTCGCGCCCAATGACTATTTTTTTCTGCGCCGTTTTCTTGCTCGCGACGCTCTACTACGTTTTCTTCTTCCCCGGCGAAGTCTATTCCGGAGAGGAAAAAACCCGCCTCGGCTACCTCCGCGAGCGCAAGGAAGCCGTCTACGAAAACCTGCGCGATCTGAATTTCGAATACAAAGCCGGCAAGGTTCCGGACGTGGACTATCAATCCATGCGCGCCTCTCTCGAAGAAGAAGCCGCCGCAATCATGGCCGAGATCGCGCGGCTGGAGCAGGTGGCTTCCTACCCGGCTTAATAATATGTCTATACAATTGCATACCTGATTTGCTACCATGATTTTGCAGGCGAACGGCTTCGACTGGGACAGGGGCAACCGTGGAAAATGCGAAAAACATGGCCTCTCTGTAGCCGCCATCGAAGGCCTTTTTGCGCGCCCGCTGGCCATTCTCCCGGACGCGGCCCGCTCGCAGCGGGAGAATCGCTTTCGCGCCATCGGCCGCACAGAAAAAGGGCGCGGCGTATTCATCATTTTCACGCTTCGGCGGAAAGGCAAGAGCGAAGACCTGCTGATCCGGCCCATCAGCGCGCGCTACATGCACAAAAAGGAGATTGATGCCTTCGAAAAAGAAAATCCCGGCCTTTAAAAGCGACCGTGCGGCGGCGGCCTTCGTTGATCGAGCCGACCTGTCGCAATACGATCTTTCCGGGGCTCAGTTGGTCCGTTTTGAGATCAAGCGCAAAGACAAGTCCATCAATCTGCGTCTGTCCGAGGAGCTTTTCGACGCGGTTCGGAAGCGTGCCGCGCGCGCTGGTCTGCCCTACCAACGGTTCATTCGTCTAGCGCTCGAACAGGCGATCAGCGCGCCGAAATAGTGCCCAGAGACTGGAGAATACACAATGCCCATGAAGAATCCGGCACATCCGGGACGCAGTGTTCGAAACGCGTGTCTCGAGCCTTTGGGCTTGTCCGTAACCGAGGGAGCGGAGGTTCTCGGCGTCAGCCGGCAAACGCTCAACAACGTCATTCACGGCAAGTCGGGCATCAGCCCCGAGATGGCGATCCGCCTCTCGAAGGCCTTTGGCAGCACGCCAGAAACTTGGTTGCGGATGCAACTTGCCTATGATCTCGCACAGGCCCGCAAAGACGAGGGCAAAATCAAAGTCCGCCGCCAGCATATGCGACGATCAAATCCTGCGGATGGTCGCCTCGACTCGCTCATTCAACGTGCCGTGAGTGACGAGAAGAACGGTCGGGTGCGACCTCTCTAGCCCAAAAGGAATTCGCACCGTATGGACATTAACCAAGGATGACCTGGCCTAAAAAATATTGGCGTTTGTTCTTAGCCGCGGCGATTGCCATCCTGGCGGTCTTCGCCGTTCACAGCCTCGGGGAAGCGAGGGCGCGGAGGAAGAGGGAGGCGGCATACGAAGTAATTCTCCGTTCCTACGCGCAGGTGTTGAAGCCCGGCATGACCCGCAAGGATGTCGAGGATTATCTAGGAGAGAAAAATGCAGCGTTTCGGCACATGTGCTGTGTGGATTTCAAGTCATCAAAATCGGTTTGGGATGATTTGGTGAAGATCGGCCAAGAGAAACCACCTTTTGTCTGCAGCGAGAAAAATGTTTATGTGGCCTTCCAATTTGCTGGAGAAGGTACCCCCAAGAGCGGATGGGACAGCAAGCCTTCAGATAAACTAACCGCTGTCACCCTCTATCCGTGGCTTGAGGGCTGTCTCTGAGATAAGGAGTCGTTTTGACCAAACTGACCCAGTCGGTCTTACTAGCTGCCATCCTCTCGCTAACCCTAGCCTCCGCCGCCGCCCAAACCCTAACCGGCACCGTAACCAACGGTACCACCAACAAGCCCGCCGTAGGCGACGAAGTCCTGCTCATCAACCTCGCCAACGGCATGGATGTCGGCGGCACCACCAAAGCCGACGCCGCCGGAAAATTCAGCTTTAAGATCACCGTGCCCGGCCCCCACCTCATTCGCGCCGTCCATCAGGGAGTCAACTATCACCAGATGGCGCCTCCCGGCGTCAACACGGCCGACGTCAATGTCTATGACGTTGCCACCAAAGTCAGCGACCTCAGCGTGACCGCCGACGTCATTCGCTTCCAGGCTGACAGCGGAACCATGCAGGGCATCCGCCTTTTCGTCGTCAGCAACACGTCGTCTCCTCCTAAGACGCAGATGAACGATCACAATTTCGAGTTCTATCTCCCCGCTGGCGCGAAAGTCGAACAACTGCAAGCCCGCGCACCCAACGGCCAGCCCATCAGCGCCGACGCCATTCCAGATCCCGAAAAGACGTCCGATAAGAATCGCTACGCCATCAATTTCCCCCTGCGTCCCGGAGAAACCCAGTTTCAGGTGGAGTTCACCTTGCCCTATTCCGGCGAGATCAAGATCGATCCCAAGCCGCTCTATCCCGCCGCGCACCTCGTCATCGTTCTTCCGAAGACCATGCAGTTCACGGCCGCGAATCCTCCTACCTTCCAGTCGATGCAGGACCCGACCCAGGGCGACAGCCAGGTCGAAGTGGCGCAGCAGACGAAACCTGGCCAGCCGCTTGGTTTTACTCTGAAAGGTAACGGTGTAATTACCGAGTCTCCGGCAGACACTGCCTCCGGCGCCGCGCAGCAGCAGGGTCAACCATCGCAGGCGGCCGACGGTCGTTCAGGTGACAATCGTTCGCCTGACAATCGCCCGGGCGGCGGGCTCGGCGCTCCCATCGACGCTCCCGACGCATTGCAGAAATATCGCTGGCCCATTCTCTTCGGATTTGCCGTGCTGCTCGCGGTTGGCGGATGGGTGGTCACAAAACGCCAGCCCGCCACCTCGGTCGCCCCAACTTCCGCTGCCAAGCCAGCTGCGGCCGCAGCCGGTCCCCGCGCGGCAACTCCCACAAGCTCCGTCGCGGCATCCGCGCTCAGCACCCCCGTGGCGAAATCATCCATGCTTCTCGAAGCGCTGAAGGAAGAATTATTCCAACTCGAAGTTGAAAAGAAGCAAGGCAAAATCTCGCCCGCCGAGTACGAAAAAGCCAAGGCAGCTCTGGACCAGACGCTGGACCGAGCACTGAAGCGTCAAGCCTAGAGCCAGGATTGTGTGGTGACGGGGCTTCGCCCCGTCCAAGGCAACACCAGAAGCCCAAAGCTTGTGCCCTGCATCTAATGAATGAGATCGTTTTACCGAGATCATTATGAGCAACGTATTCAAGACCACTCTTCTGCTCACCGTCATGACGCTGCTGCTCATGCTGGCGGGGCGCGCTTTTGGCGGACAAAACGGAATGTTGATCGCTCTCGCCATCGCCGCGGTGATGAATTTTGTTTCGTATTTTTTCTCCGACAAGATCGCGCTCGCCACTTACCGCGCGCAGCCCGTAAGCCGAGAAGACTTGCCGCGCGTCTACAACATCGTCGAGCGCCTGGCACAAAAAGTCGGCCTGCCGATGCCCCAGGTCTACCTCATCCCGACCGACTCGCCGAATGCTTTCGCCACCGGCCGTAATCCGAACCACGCCTCTGTCGCCGTAACTCAGGGCATCCTGGGACTGCTCAACGACGAGGAACTGGAAGGCGTGCTCGCCCACGAACTCGGCCACGTACGCAATCGCGATATCCTCATCAGCTCGATCGCGGCCACTTTGGCCGGCGCCATCACCTGGCTCGCCTCGATCGCCCGGTGGGGAATGATTTTCGGCGGCATGGGAGGCGAACGCGAAGAGCGCGGCGGCGGAGGCGGCATTGCAGCCATCGCCATGATCTTCCTCGCGCCCTTTGCGGCCATGCTCATCCAGCTAGCCGTCTCCCGTTCGCGCGAATATGGAGCCGACGATACAGGAGCCCACTGGACCGGCAATCCTTACGCATTGGCCAGCGCCTTGGCAAAGATCGATGCCTATTCCCGGCAGCGTCCGTTGCTTGCCAGCCCCTCAACTGCGCATCTCTTTATCATTGCGCCGTTCCTCGGCGGAGTCAGCTTCCGGAACCTGTTCTCGACCCATCCCCCAACAGCAAAGAGAATCGAACGCTTGACCGGAAGACCCGCAGAATTCTTCCAGTAACGCTGGGTGCCTCAGGTCTCGCGCTTTTCGAGACCTGGGACTCCACGGTCGTGTCAATCTCGGGATTTTGTTCGAAGAAGACGAGGCGCTTCAATCACCTTCACGCCTGTCCGCGTCGGTTCTTACTGAGAACCGGGAACTGAGAGCTTCTTCTGTGACCGCCGTAACTGCCCACACTGCATCCCACATAGTAGAATCGCCAAAATGGCTCCCGAAACCCTGGTAGCAACCGCCCGCCGCGCTGCGGAACTGGAAAACAGTCTGCGCCGCGTCATTCGCGGCAAAGACGACGTCTTGCGTCTCGCCCTGGTGTCTATTTTCGCCAAAGGCCATCTGCTGATCGAGGGCGTGCCCGGAGTTGGCAAGACCACGCTCGGCCAGGCGCTCGCCCGCGCCATCGACTGCACCTTCCAACGCATCCAGTTCACCAGTGACATGCTGCCCTCCGACGTCCTGGGCATCTCGATCTACTCCGCCATCGAGCAGAAATTTGAATTCAAGCGCGGACCAGTCTTCGCCAACGTCCTTTTAGCCGACGAAATCAACCGCACCACGCCCAAGACGCAATCCGCCCTGCTCGAAGCCATGAACGAGGGCCAGGTCACCATCGACGCGCATTCCTATCAGCTGCCGCAACCTTTCCTCGTCCTGGCCACGCAGAATCCCATCGAACACCACGGCACCTATCCTTTGCCCGAATCGCAACTCGATCGTTTCCTGATGCGGGTGCGCATGGGATATCCCGAAGGCAACGCCGAGCGCGAGATCTTGCGCGCCGAAGCCGGCGCCGCTCAACTGGAAAACCTGCGACCCGTGCTCAACGCCGCCGATGTAGTAGAAATTCAGCAAGCCGTGGCGCAAGTTCACGTCGATGAATCGCTGATCACCTACCTGCTGAACATAGTTACTAAGACCCGCGAGTCCGATTATCTGTCCTTGGGAGTATCTCCGCGAGGCTCGCAAATGCTCTACCGCGCCGCCCAGGCCATGGCCTTCCTGGAAGGCCGCGATTACTGCACCCCCGAAGACTTCAAGCCGCTCGTAGTCTCCGTCTTCGCCCACCGCGTAGTAGTAAGTTCGCTCTACACCTCCACCCTGAAAAAATCCGAGCAAGCCGAGCAAGTCCTCCGAGAGATAGTAGAAAGCGTCCCCGTCCCCGTATAAGTCTTGTTGGTGGAGCGACGGGCGTCCTCGCCCGTCAAGCCGAGCGCAGCTCGGCCCCATTAAACCCGGAGAGCATATCGGTCCAGGCATGAGTCTTGTCGGTGGAGGGACGGGCATCCTCGCCGTCAAGCCGAGCGCAGCTCGCCCCCACTAAACCCCGGAGAGCATATCGGTCCAGGTATAGTTAGTTCCCTGATCCTTCCCGCTCGACACCCGCGTCGTATTTGATCGACACGGAAGAAATGCGGTGAGCGAGAGCTTAAGGTTTTTCAGTGTTCACTCGCCCGAAGCCGCCGGCGTCCCCGGCTGCAAACTGGAAAGCCGCGAGATCGTCGCCACCATCATCCCCGAGAGAAACTGCATAGTCGCCACATCATTATTGTCGAACGCATGCGGCGTCGACGACAGCACTTCGAAAACTCCCAGCGTCCTCCGGAAATGCCGCAGCGGAGCCACCAGAATCGATCTGACGCCCATCCCTCGGCAGGTAGCCCAATCCACTCGCGGATTCGTCTCGGCGTCGTTGCAGAGCAATACTTCTCCCGTGCGTACGCATTCGGCCGAAAGTCCGCTATCGGTTTGCAGGCGCACTCCGATATCCGGAGCCGTGCGCCCGGTGCGCGCCCGGCAGACAATTTCGCTCCCGCGGCGCAACGCAATCGCGGCGCCAGTGGCTCCCGTCAACACCTGCGCCTTTTCTGCGATGATGCTGATGCCCGGTTCCAGATCAATCTCTCCGGCATTAATGAGCGGGTGTGGCACGTGCGCCGGCCCATGATGCCGCGGACGCATGCGATGGCGCGTGGAAAAAGCTGCTGCCGAAAGTTCCTCGGCATTTTCGCCCAACTGGCGATCATCCTGATATTCGCCGTCCTCTGCCACCTGCGGCACGGTATAGAGCAGCGACCGGACCAGTCGGTCGAGTTCGGCATCGGCGATGAGATGCGCCGTATGCTGGCCAAGCAGCGACCCCCCGAGCACGCGCGAAAGGCTCAGCACCGCCGCACTGCCGCAGGCAAGACACCGCGTCGTATTGTTCTGGCTGAGCAGTTCGCACTGCACGCAGAAGACCGCCGACTGCAATGACAGAAAATTAACGTCAGTCGCCCTATGAGACCGTTGCATGTACATGGGAATGATTTCCTCTGGAAATACGAGGAAGGATGAGGGTAAACAGTCGCGCTCTCAGGAGGAAGTGACAGCGCTGGTTCGTGGCTGTGGATAATTGATAATCAATCTCACCCCCGGCAAAGTCGAAGTGCAAAAGTCTAGGTGCAGCAGTCAAGGTGCAAAAGTCGAAGCGCAGCAGTCAAAGTGCTGACGTCAAACTGCAGTTGACTGGCGACTGCAAGTTCACCGCTTCTTCTATCGCTCCTTCGCTTCGCTCCACATGACACTCTATAATTCCGCCATGTCTTTTCTACGGTTTCTCATGCTGTTATCGCTGGTCGTATGGCTCGGCGGCGTAATCTTTCTTGCTTTCGTAGAAGCTCCTATCGCTTTTTCGCCAGGACTCTTGCCCACGCGCCACATGGCTGGGTCGATCGTCGGACGCTCACTCGATTTACTGCACTACATGGCCATCGTCTCCGGAATTGTCTTCCTGATCGCATCCATGGTCTACAGCCGGATGGCCACCGGCAATCCTCACCCGCTGGCGGCCCGCCATCTTCTGATCGTGCTCATGCTCGTCCTCACCGTGATCTCTCAGTACGCTATCTCTCCGAAAATGCATGCCCTTCGTGCCGAGGTCGGCGTAATCGACAACGTTCCTTTGGATAACCCAATGCGCCGGGAATTCGACCGTCTCCACGTATGGTCAGAGAAGTTTGAGGAGGCCGTGCTTCTGCTGGGACTGGTCGCGTTGTACGCAACTACACAAGCGCTCCGCTGAATCTGCGCCACCCAGAGAAATGCCCCGCCCGCGCATCGAGCGCGATGATTTATTCTTGATCACGTACTGAGAACCGAGAACTGAGAACTAATCATGAAAACTGGCATTATCGGTCTGCCGCAGGTCGGCAAGACCTCTTTATTTCGCATTCTGACGAAGGTTAATCTTTCCGAACCAGCGTTCTCCAACCCGCGCGAGGCGCACATCGGCGTCGCCAAGGTTCCTGACGACCGACTCGATAAGCTGGCCGCTCTCTACAGCCCAAAGAAGCTGACGCACGCCTCCGTCGAGTATGTCGACGTAGGCGCCATCGGCCAGGACGCCCTGAAAGAGACGGCCTATATCGGCCATCTGCGCCAGGTAGACGCGCTCATCCACGTTCTCCGCGCCTTCGAGAGCGACGAGATTCCCCATGTCGGACCGATCGATCCGCTCCGCGACATCAAGAACGTCGAGTTCGATCTCATGGTCAGCGATCTCGGCCAGATCGAAAAGCGCCTCGAGCGCCTGGAAAAAGACCTGAAGAAGATGAAAACCCCGGAGCTGGAAAAGGAAAACGAGTTGCTGATCCGAGCGCAAGCTCAAATCGAATCAGAAAAGCCGCTGCGCGAAATGGAAATGTCTCTCGAAGACAAGAAGCGCATTCGCGGATTCATGTTCTTGAGCGAGAAGCCGATCCTCTACGTGCTCAATATCAGTGAGAGCACGCAGCTTGGCAAGGACCTTGAAGAAGCAGTCGCCAAATATAACCTGAGCGAAGTTGCCTCGCGCCCGAATGCCGGAGCCAGCGCCATTTGCGGCAAAGTGGAAGCCGAGCTGGCCGAAATGAGCGATGAAGACGCGGCCGAATTCCTCGGCAGTTACGGGCTGACCGAGAGCGGACTCTCGCGTCTGATCCGCAAGAGCTATCACTTGCTCGGCCTGATCTCCTTCTTCACCGCTGGAGAAGACGAATGCCGCGCCTGGACGATCCCGCTGCATACCCGGGCCCAAAACGGCGCCGGCGCCATTCATTCCGATCTTGAAAAACATTTCATCCGCGCCGAAACCATTCGCTGGGATCAGCTGCTGGAAGCCGGCTCCGAAGCAAACGCCCGAGCCAAAGGCACCCTCCGCCTCGAAGGCAAAGACTACATCGTGCAGGATGGCGATGTGATGCACATCCGGCACAGCGGATAGACAATTTCTCCATTCCCGGCTTCAGAAAAATTGAATCCTATGAAAACTGACAACCGGGAATGGGGAACTCTTCAGACTTCAGTAGCGCCGCTGATTGTCCGAAAGTCTCACGATTTCCTCGACCGAGAAAGACTCGCCCGACTTCTCGGCGAATTTCGCCTCGAGAGTGAAGGCCTGCATTTCGATCGGAACCGTGACGTAAGAGTGGGTTCGTAAGAAACCCCGTATGAAAAGTTCGGCATAGCGTTCGACGCCCAGAACCCTGAACTGGGCCACATGAACCAGCGCGTGAAATAAACGGCGCTCGTTGATTTCACTGGGGAAGACCACCACATCTTCAAAAGTCAAGGAAGCCATCTGCGCCAGTTCCGGCAGGTTGACGAGGCCGAGTGTTTTCGCCTCCGCATAGAAAGGCGGATTGCTGATGCGCTGATTGCTCGCTCCAACAATCCTGACGGCCGCGAGCAACTCCTCGGAAAAAAAAGGACTCATCGCTCGCCATTGGTCGTCGCTCAGCGGACACCCCTGCTGCCGGTATTCCTTTCGCTGTTCGTCGAAATACTGACACATGCGGTCAATCGCCACCTTGATTTTGTCTTCCGGAAGAAGGGGGCTCTGATGCGGGGCTACGTTGCCATCGGCAATTTGCCCGATTATGTCGCTGTAATATTCCTTCAACGCGGTGGCCGACGCCACTGCCTTGCGTAATAGGTTCCGCTCGCTAAAACGGGCTATATCCTCGGGAGAAAAACGTAGCCGAAGACGGTTGGTCGCGCACTCGGCGCTCAGTAATTCGAGTTGGGCATGCCGCAGCTCAGCATTCAATTGAACCATGGCGACTCGGTCGTCGCTCTTATTCCATGAAAACATCTATCGCACTCCTGAAATTTTGAACTCCGCAGGAAAGGCGGGGAAGGGGCCCGACAGCACAATTTCATGATACTTTAACATTGTTACTTTTACGCTGTCAATATAATAAATTTATCAATCCTCTAATCATGTTATATTTGTTTGTAATCAGTGCTTTACATACGTATATCGTGAATTGTCCGGAATGACTTTCTCCCGATGTTATGTTATACGTCGTGTAAAATAGTGAAAAATGGAGGCGAAATCGTATGCCCCCGATTCCCGACCAGCAGTTGGAGGAGCGCATCTTGACGGCCGCCCGACGATTATGGCGGAAACACGGCGAGCCGGGTCTTACGTTGCGAGGCGTGGCACGTGCGGCTGGCACGACCACGCCTACGGTTTACAAGCGCTTTCGCAACAAAGAAGCAATCCGGTTCGCTCTGGCATCGCTCTTTCGAGAAGAAATGCTCGCCGCCGCCTTCGTTTCGACATCGTTGGAGGAGATACCGCGCCGCTATCTGGCCTACGCCGAGGCCAATCCGCACGAGTACGATCTGCTCCGTTTGTCCTGGTCCCAGTTGTTTGCACCTGGGCGCCCTCGGCCCGGACGAACCTTGGCCGTGGCGCAGATGGCCGCGCGCTTTGGCGGCGCGCCCGAAGATTACCAGCAAATTGCCGACGCGATGTTCCTGATTTGCCATGGCACCGCTACCATGATTACTCTTAGCGGCGATCCCGCGGCCCAGAAAATAATGCGTGAGGTCTGCATCCAGACATGCGATAGGCTCCTGGAGCACGTGGAAATCTTCCGTTCACGCGACTAGACACGCAACCGGTGTTGGTATCATCACGCCTCAGTGCACATGAACAAAACGATCCAGCAGGAACATGCACGCCGCCCCCACAAAAACCAGTAGCGCCATCTTCACTCCCGGCTCCTGATTCACCTCGGGAATCAAATCGGACGCCGCCACGTAGATCGTAACCCCCGCTGACAGGGGCAGGCCGAAGCTCACTTCGTGGCGAAAGACCGCCATCGTCATGACTCCCGCCACGGTCGCTACGCCAAGCGCGACCGATGATCCCCACGCAAACCCGCGGCTCCGCCCGCTGGCCAGCATCACCGATGAAACCGTGAATCCCTCCGGAATCTTGTGCAAAAAAACAGCGATGAAGATAATCCAGCCGAGACCGGGTGAAACCAGAAACCCCGAGGCGATCGCGATCCCGTCGAAAAATGTATGAATCAGCAGTCCGATCAGAACTGAATATCCTTTGTGCGAATGCACGAACTGGTCGGCGTGGGTTTCTTCTCCAAAATGGAAGTGAGGGCTGACGGTGTGCTCGAAAAAATGAACCAGCAGGTACCCTCCGAGAATGAGAAATCCGGCATACGAGCCCCGCAGATGAATGCTCTCCGGCACCATCTCGACCAGCGCCGTCGCCAGCATGAAACCGGCTCCCAGCGCGACAAAGTAGCGAAGATACGACCGCTCCCAATTCCTCTGCACGATGATCGCGCCGCCAAATACATTGGCGCCCGCCGCCGTCAACCCCAGCAGCACACTGGTCAGAATGGGAGACATGAGGAAAAAGAATAGCAGGAAGCAGTTGCCAGTACCCAGTTGCAAAACTGCGGGTGCCCCATCCTAACGTCGCGCTTCTTGCGACGTTAGGGTGGGATTCCAGTTCTGCCGCTATTAGGGGGGAACGCGGCAGCTATAATCCGACTTGGCCGACAGTTGATATTGGTAGTTGGTCGTAGGAAAAACTGAGAGCCGACAGCTGCTCCTCATGCGCTTCGAACTTTTCATCGCGACCCGCTATCTTCGCGCCAAACGCCGCCAGGCCTTCATCGGCGTCATCACCGGAATCTCTGTCCTGGGAGTAGCCGCCGGAGTCGCTTCCCTCATCGTTGCCCTGGCCATCAACAACGGATTCCGTCAGGATTTGCAGGCACGGCTGCTGGGATCGACGGCGCATATCAGCCTGCTGCGCGTGCAGAGTGACGGGATCAGCGATTGGCGTCCGCTGCTCGATAATCTGTCGAAGCAGCCTCATGTGGTGGCGGCCGCTCCCGCGATTTATGAGCAGGTACTGATTTCGCGCGGGCCTCGGGCGCGAGGAGCCGTGCTCAAGGGCATGCTCCCACGCTATGAGCAGAAGGTCAGCGATCTGCTGCAATCGGTCACGCTCGGCTCGGCCGCGGCGCTTGACGAGTCTCCCGCCGCAGAACCAGATGCCCGCGTGGGACCGGGCGCCTCGCCCGTCCCGGCCGGGTCAAAGTCAAAGACAAAGACCCGGCCGCCCACCCCATCAATCCTCGACTCGCCCGACGATCTCGCCGGCGTGGCCGAGCGCGTCGCCGCTATGCCTCCGATTATTCTTGGCTATGACATGGCGGGCGAGCTGGGCGCGACCGTGGGGTCGGTTGTGATGGTGACTTCTCCGCAAGGCGAGTTGACTCCCTTTGGCATGGTGCCGAAGTATATTCGCTTTCGCGTCGCCGGAATTTTCAACTCCGGATTCTTTGACTACGATTCTTCGTGGGCCTTCATCCGCCTGGCTGACGCGCAGCAATTGTTCGGACTAGGCGACGTGATCTCCGTCATCCAATTCAAGATTGATGATATCTACCGCGCTGGCGACGTGGCACATGAGATTGAACAGGCTGCCGGCCGTGGCTTTATGACCACCAACTGGATGGAGCAGAACAAACCCCTGTTCCGCGCCCTGCGACTCGAACGCGTCGTAACTTTTATCACCATCGGGCTGATCGTATTCGTCGCCGCCCTCAACATTTTGATTTCGCTGATCATGATGGTCATGGAGAAGACGAAAGACATCGCCGTACTGATGTCGCTCGGCACCAAGAAGGCGCAGATCCGGCGCGTCTTCATCGCCCAGGGCGTGCTGATTGGCGTCATCGGAACCGCGGCCGGCCTCCTGCTCGGCTACGCCATCTCGTGGGCAGGCGGACATTATCATTTTATTTCCCTCTCTCCTGAGGTCTACTCCATCGACTACGTGCCCTTCGCGGCGCGCCCGATTGATGGAGTGATCGTGGCGCTCGTGTCGATCGGAATCTCGTTGGTGGCAACAATTTATCCCTCATGGTCGGCGGCACGAGTTTTACCGGCCGAGGCCCTCCGCTACGAGTGAAGCATAAAGTGATCCCCGGAAGTTGGGCTCGTGACATCGGTCACATTGCAATTCCTTTCCGCAGGTATACAGTTTTGCGTAGGCTCGAGATTGAGTTGGGCTCGGTTGCATCGCTTCCACCAGTATCCGTGTTCAACAAAACGCGCGTCGCTGGATGCGTGATCTACGTGATCTACGTGATCTAATGGATCACTGGTCTAATAGATCTAAGGATCGTTTGGATCAACCATCGTCGTCTCCGCTAGCCGCGGCAGCCGACGATGGTACTTAGGAGGGGGAAGTTGCATCCAATGACTCAAGATCCTCTTTTGAGGGTCGAAGGGTTAAGCAAGGTCTTTCGCTCAGGCGAAGACAAACTCGTGCTCTTTGAGAATCTGTCTTTCGAAGTCGCCAAGGGAACGATGCTCGCTATTGTTGGGCAATCCGGTGCCGGAAAAAGCACCTTGTTGCACATTCTAGCGGCGCTCGATCGTCCTACGTCGGGGGCAGTGCAATGTGCCAGGTTCCATGTGAACTCGCTCTCCGAGGATGACGCCGCCGAGTTTCGTAACCGCGAAATCGGCTACGTGTGGCAGTTCCATTATCTGCTGCCTGAATTCACCGCCTTGGAAAATGTCGCCATGCCGCTGCTGACGCGCGGGCAGAATCTTTCGTCAGCCGTCCAGGAGGCTTCCCTCTGGTTGAACGAAATTGGTCTGGCCGGCCGCGGTCATCATCGTTCCGGCGAACTCTCCGGAGGTGAGCAGCAGCGGCTGGCCTTGGCGCGAGCCCTCATTACCCAGCCCCAGGTTCTACTGGCCGACGAGCCCACCGGTGATCTCGATGCCAGGACCGGGGAGATGGTTTTCGACCTCATTACCAGGCTGCACAAAGATCATCAATTGACGTCTTTGATTGCAACCCATAATCTGGCGTTTGCACGTCGGTGCCATCGTGTTTTACGGTTGCATCAGGGCAAAATAGAAGAAGTTGCACCCGGCTCGCTTCCGGCGTAAGACAAAGACAGAGTTTAGAGCAGCAACCAGGAACGAAAGTTACCGTTCGGAGTGTCCGAACGTAAGCTTCAGCGGTTACCAGAAGGCGAATGTCGCCTCCAGTATGGGGCGATAATGTGTGCATAGCGGTAGGGTCAAGGGCTTGGCGGATGGCATCACCTTCCGCGCAAATCCAGGGGGAATGGGTTTATGTTCGAACGCTATACGGAGAAAGCCAGGCGCGTCATCTTTTTTGCGCGGTATGAGGCCAGCCAATTCGGGTCTCCTTATATAGAGACTGAGCACCTCTTGCTCGGCCTCTTACGCGAAGATAAAGCTCTGACGAATCGTTTTCTGCGCTCGCATGCCTCAGTGGAATCGATCCGCAAACAGATCGAGGGCCACACTACCATCCGCGAAAAGGTTTCCACCTCGGTCGATCTTCCCCTGAGCAACGAATGCAAGCGTGTGCTCGCTTACGCCGCGGAAGAGGCTGAACGCCTTTCCCATAAGCACATCGGCACCGAGCACCTGCTGCTAGGTTTGCTGCGCGAAGAAAAATGCTTTGCCGCCGAAATTTTGCACGAGCGCGGATTGCGCTTATCCACCATCCGCGAAGAACTGGCCCGCACCAGCCAGGAAAAAGCGGCTCCGCAACGCGGCCAGCGCGAGTCTTCCCTCCTCAGCGAGTTTTCTCGCGACCTCACCCAGTCCGCCATGGATAGCCAGCTCGATCCACTGGTCGGCCGCGACGGCGAAGTCGAACGCGTAGTCCAGATCCTCTGCCGCCGCACCAAAAACAATCCCGTGCTCATCGGCGAGCCTGGAGTGGGCAAGACCGCCATCGTCGAAGGATTGGCCCAGCGCATCGCCGACGGCGAAGTTCCGTCCTTCCTCGCCGACAAACGCATCCTGGCTCTTGACCTTTCTCTGATCGTCGCCGGCACCAAGTATCGCGGCCAGTTCGAAGAGCGCCTCAAAACCATCATGAAAGAATTGATGGAGTCGCAGAATTCCATCATCTTCATCGACGAACTTCATACCCTCGTCGGTGCTGGCAGTGCGGAAGGTTCGCTCGACGCCGCCAACATTCTGAAGCCCGCTCTCTCCCGCGGCGAGATTCAGTGCATCGGCGCAACCACGCCCGCCGAATATCGCAAGTCGATCGAAAAAGATCGCTCGCTTGAGCGCCGCTTCCAGGCCGTCAAGGTTCCACCGCCCAACGAGACCGACGCCATCAAAATTCTTTTCGGGATCAAAGAGCGCTACGAAAAATTCCACGCCGTCACCTACACCGACGACGCCATCAATTTCTCCGTCTCCCATTCGAACCGCTATATTCCCGACCGTTTTCTTCCAGACAAGGCTATCGATCTGATCGATGAAGCCGGCGCCCGCGTGAAACTCCGCCAGACCACGCTTCCCGAAGAGTTGACCGAAGTCCAGAAGCGCATCAAGTTCATCGTCCACCGTATGGAGAACGCCATCGCGAACCACGAGTTCGAGAAGGCGCGCTTCTACTCTGACGAAGAACGCAAGGAGCGCGAGAACCTGCGCGCCCTTCGCGAAAAATACCACCTCGATGAATCCTCCACCGGCGTTGTCGGTCGGGAGGACATCGAGGACGTGGTATCGCGCTGGACCGGCGTTCCCATCACCTCCATCAAAGAAGAAGAGACGCAGAAACTTCTGCGCATCGAAGAAGAGCTGCACAAACGCATCATCTCGCAGGAAAAGGCCATCAGCGCTTTGGCTCGCGCCATCCGCCGCTCGCGTGCGGGATTGAAAAGCCCGAATCGTCCGATTGGCTCGTTCCTCTTCCTCGGACCAACGGGCGTAGGCAAAACCGAAGTCGCGCGCACTCTGGCGCACTTCATGTTCGGCAGCGACAAGGCGCTAGTTCGCTTCGATATGTCGGAGTTCATGGAGAAGCACAGCGTCTCCAAACTCATCGGCTCGCCTCCCGGATACGTAGGCTACGAAGAAGGTGGCCAACTCACAGAACGCGTCAAGCGCGCTCCCTATTCAGTCGTCCTCCTCGACGAGATCGAGAAGGCGCACCCGGATGTCTTCAACATCCTCTTGCAGGTTTTTGAAGACGGCCAACTGACCGACGGCCTCGGCAACACCGTCGACTTCAAGAACACCATCATCATCATGACTTCAAATATCGGCGCCCGCCACCTCATGAAGCGCGAGGGCCTCGGCTTTCAGTCATCGAAAGACGAGATGGTTTCCGAAAAAGTCGAAGACCTGGTGAAGAGCGAGGTCAAGCGCACCTTCAATCCCGAGTTCCTGAACCGCGTCGACGAGATCATTCTCTTCATGGCGCTCAGCGAAGCCGACCTCATCCAGATTCTCGAACTCATGGTCAGCCAGCTGAATCAGAATCTGGCGCAACGTTCGATCACAGTATCTGTGGCCGACGAGGCGAAAAAGTGGATTCTCAACCAGACCCTGACCGACCGCAGCTACGGAGCGCGTCCCCTGCGCCGCGCTCTACAGAAGTACATCGAAGATCCGCTGTCGGAAGCCCTGATCCAAGGCACGATCACGACCAGGCCCGCCTTCATCGAGGTCTTCCTCGAAGACAACAAGCTCTACTACCGTCCAGTAGACGCGGAGAAGACCGAAGGCGTCCTGCTGTACGAAAGCTAATTGTTCGTGGAGCGACGGGCGTCCCCGCCCGTCAAAGCCGAGCGCAGCTCGGCAGGCTTTTAAGCCGTCAGCCAAAGCTGGCGGCTTTTGTTTCGGCCTGTGTGGGGCGGGCATTCCTGCCCGCCCAAAGTTTGTGTAGGGACAGCCGCCCAACTCTGTATAAGCCGAACAAAGATCGGCAAGGCTTGAACGCCGTCAGCGAACGCCGTCAGTTTTTGCCTTTGCTCGTGGAGGGACGGGCGTCCCCGCCCGTCCAAGCCGAGCGCTACTCGCTGCTATTGCGCGATACCATGAATCTCCTCCCATGCTCGACAGAGCTCGTTCACGTGCCCGTTGAACAGGCGTTCGATTGCAGCTAGTGCCCGCCACTTGAGTCCATAATTTTCTCCCGCAGTTCACTCGGACCCGCCTCGCCGTCCGGTCCGATTGCATGGACAAGCGGTGGCCTGTGATCAGCTGGATAAATCAGGATTCGTCGCCGCCCACGCCTGAGCACTGTCGTCATGACACTATCCTTTTTTCATCACAATCACCCGGTGTGCGCCATCACAGACTCCCGCCCCACCACATGCGACAATAATCCCCTGATGGGGCAGTGCCTGATGTCAACCCCGGATCAGAAAATGAGCGCAACTCCTTATTTTTGAATATTTTAGTGTTAAGTAATTATTTTTGAATACTTTGCAGCAATTTTTTGTTTTTTTTTGGGGGGGGGGGGGGGGGGGGGGGGGTAAAAACCATTCAATCCACCACCCAACGCTCGCCACGTCATTCTGCGGTCGCAAAGATACATTTTTCTCCTCTAGTTCGATTGACCATATTTGTCAATTTGTGTATAACTTCATTCAATCGGGGCTGGCTCACAGCAGTTGCTTGGAATAATTTCGGGGCGTGAGACCGAGGTCTGTCATGAAGTCCAGCTCGAATGCCGTTCTCGCAGTGTCCCTTTTAACCTTAGCCGTTCTCAGCCTCACCGTTCTAAGCCTGTCAACGAGTGCTAGTGCGCGGGAAGCCGTCCTGCCCGCCGGTACCCTTCTGAAGTGCACCATGAATGAACCAAACTTTTCTTCCGCCACCGCCGCCGTCGGCGATCCCGTCCTCTGTCATTTGCACTCGGTCACGGAATTCGGCCAGCAGACGTTTCCTCGCGGAGCCTATCTCGTAGGCCATCTCGAATCAGCTCAGGACCCCGGACATTTCTGGGGCAAGGGCAACATGAAACTGGTGTTCGATCGCATTGGCCTGCCGAACGGAGATATGCCCCTCGACGCCAAAGTCATTGCGACCCGCGGCTACAAGGTCGATAAGACTGGCGCCATCGACGGTAAAGGTCACGCCAAGCGCGACATCGTCGAGTGGATGATTCCGCCGCTCTGGCCGTGGAAAATCATCACGCTGCCCGCACGCGGGCCGCGTCCCACGCTGAAGGGTGAGAGTCAACTGGAACTGCGCCTGATGGATGATGTGCAGATCCCGCAGGTATCGGCATCGAACGGTCCCGACTGGCATTTCTTCGGCCGTCCCCGCATGGAAAACGACTCGTATTATCAGACTCCTTATCAGGGTGCCAGCGCCCGATCGTCAGACAATGGCGTCCCTCAACTGTCGATGCGCAACGTTCGGGTTACATCCAGCGAGCAGGTCATGTCTGACCAGAATCCGCAGGTCATCTACGCCAGCTACATCACCAAAGCTGGAGTCGGCAGCCCCGCCCCTGGAGTTCCCGTATTTGTGCTGAAGTCAGGCATGGTGCTTGAGGTCGGTAATTACACCTATCAGGAAGGCCGCATCAGTTACGAACTCGCCAGCGGCGGCAGTGGCGTGATCAGCACCGACGAAGTCGACTGGAACACGACTACCCAAGTGAACAGCCAGCGCGGCGTGCGGATGACGCTCCGTGGTGGACACCCGAGCGCAAACGAGGGAAACTAGAACTAGCTGTCAGCACTCAGCCGTCAGTGAAAGCTGGCGGCTGTTTTGTTGGTGTGGCGACGGCGCTCTGTCCCTGTCCCAAAAGTTGCAGAGATCTGAAAAAATCAAAACTGCTCCTATGGAGATTAGAGTTTATTCAGCTCCGTGGTGTCCCGATTGCCGCGAGGCCAAGCGTTTTCTGGACCAGCACAAGCTCCCCTACACTGACATCAACATCGAGACCACTCCAGGAGCCGTGGAGGAGGTCGTGAAACAGACGGGAAAGCGCGCCATCCCGCAGTTTGTGATTGATGGTGAATGGGTCCAGCCCTACCAGCCTGGTGAAGGCTTTCTCTACGAAGAGATGTCCAAGCGACTGGGAGTCGAGTAGAAACGGGGTTCGCCCCGTCTGCGGCAGCGCAACCCAAGAAGCGGCAAGACGCGTCCGCCTCAGTTACTTTCGGGTTGCAGTCGACGCGACTTCTGTACCCTACAAGACTTGGTTCCAATGCGGCACGATAGGGGCTGCTCCCGGGAACCTCCCTCCAAGCCCGGCTTGACGACCCATGTTCAATTTTGAAAGTGAAGAGAGCGAAGTCGTCGAGACCTGGCAGCGTTTTGTGCAGGGACTGTTGGGCGTGCTTGCGCTGGCAGGCGCCGGACTGATGGCGCATTACTACGCTCCTCCCGAAACCAGCGGTCTGGAGCAGCAGGTGCATCAATTGTCGCGCCAGGTGGCTGACCTGGAACGCGAGCAATCGTTCTCTTCCGCCGCCGTGGACGAGGCGCGCGAGTCAGTCGCTTACATCTACGGGATCTATCACGTATCCGGCCGCAGCCAGGGTTTCCGCGCGCGGGTATCAGGGACGGGCTTCGTAGTGGCACCAGGCCTTCTCGCCACCAATCGGCATGTCGCCGAACCTTGGTATGGCGACCGCGAAGTGGCAGTAGCGCTGCGGCAAGGCGGATCGCCAGTATTGGAGAAGCTGGTAGCCTATTTCCCCGGCTCGCCGCTTCCGGTGAATCTGGAGACAGCGGTGGTCGCTACCCACGGCGATCTAGCCGTACTCCGCTTCGAAGTAACCGCCTTCACCAAGAAACTGCGCCCGTTGCCCTTATCCGGAACGCCGCCGCATGTGGGCGAGTCCGTGAGCGTTGTGGCATATCCGATGGGTGTGACCGGCATGGTGGCGAAGTCGCCGGCGGTTGTCTACGACCGGCTTTCATCACACCCCGATGACGCCGAGACAGCGGGAGAGTTGGCCGCTCTGTCGCTGATTCGTCCTTCCGCGACGTTTGGCCATATCGGCGATGTAACCGGAGACAAGCTGATTTACGATGCCCCCACGGCGCGAGGCGGCAGCGGCGGACCGGTCCTGAATCTGCGCGGCGAAGTGGTTGGCGTCAACTCCGCATATATTGATGGCTTCTCCGGCGGAACGCTTGGCATTACCGCAGGTGTGTTGCGGCCGCTGATGGAAAGCGCCCAGAAAGCTCCGGCTTCTCAGCTCTCAGTTGTCA
This sequence comes from uncultured Acidobacteriaceae bacterium, assembly GCA_963696275.1. GTDB lineage: Bacteria > Acidobacteriota > Terriglobia > Terriglobales > Acidobacteriaceae > Acidiflorens. Next base: position 714,587 of record CAVOJQ010000008.1, read on the forward strand.
GTCAAAATAGCGTCGCTGGCCATTGAGGCGTGGCGGCCTTAGGCTGAGAGGCACCCGGTTGGGAACCTCTTATCCCGTTTCCGTGCGAAAGTTGCAATCCCTTGCACAGCAAGCCGCGCCCAAGACTACTCATCCGCGTACTTTCGCAGACAAGTGCCTTGAATTGAGGTACATTGTAACTTGCTGATTTGAATAACAAATTGGCCTTCGGGCTGCTGTCAACAGGGGAGTCAGTGTCTCCGAAAGGGCAGTGTCACCGGAGCGAACCGAGGCGGCGGCCCGGGTCGGCAAGTGGCAGTGGAAGTCAGCCAGAGTTGAGTCAAAGAGACCTCATCATGATGAAAATTTGCTTGTTCGCGACGGCAATAATTGGTCTAGCGCTGGCTACAGGTTGCGCGACCGGTGGGAGCGGCGCGATTCCGCCTGCTCTTAACGTGAATGGTTATGCTGTGGTCTACCCGAACGAAACTGTAACCTACACTGCCACAACGGGGACCATGCCGCCACAGCCCGTTAGCGCTCTCTGGAGCCTGAGCGGGACCGCGTGTAAGGGGTCGGGGAATCCTTGCGGGACGATCGATCCGAAAAGCGGCGTCTACCAGGCGCCGGCCGCCCCGCCGAGTCCGCCCGTAGTAACCATCTCGGCGACGCCGCTACAGAGCAACGTTGGGGAGCCAGGCAATCTCGAGATCAATGTGACACTGATTCAGGTCGTCGTTACGCCCGTGTCGGTGAACGTAGGCGAGAATCTGGCACAGCAGTTCACGGCCATCGCGGTACCCGATCAGGCTCCGCAGACCTTTACCTGGGCGTGCTCAACCAAGTCAGGTAGCTGCTCGGTGGATTGCGGTGCCAATAGCCCTACTTGTAGCACAGCAACTTCCGTTCCGCCGGTTTTTCACGCTACTGCTCCTGGTAGCGCGACGGTGTCGGCAACTTCGTCGGTGACGCAAACGCCCGCCGGGGTTGGTGAGTCCACTGTTTCAGTTGTAAGTTCGCAACTGTTTCCTTCGACCACCTATGCATTCCAGTTCTCTGGATACAACAGCGGAGATTTTTTCGCTGCTGCGGGAAGCTTCGCTCTCGGCCCGGATGGCGCGGTCACGGCTGGCGTCGAGGACACACTGACTTCCGGCACTCCTCACCAGTACACCATTTCCGGAGTTTCTTATATTCCGAGCTCCAACGCCAATTACAGCAACAATCTCGGACAGCTTACGGTGACGTTGTCCGGAGTAGCGAAGCCCAACATCTACACCGCCGTTCTCACGTCGTCTGGCGTCTTCCGGCTGGTCGAGACGCTCGATGGCACGGGCATCACCGGCTCCGGCATCATGCAACCGTCTGCCAAAAGCGGGACCTTTAACGCCAGCGCTCAGACCTACGCGTTCGGATTCACCGGCGTGGATTCGAACGGCTCGCGGGTCGGCTATGCGGGTCTCCTGCCGATGAATGGAGCCAACGGAATTACCGGCGGCCTGCTCGACTCTAACGACAACGGCGTCCTGACCGGTGTGTGCAGCTCGCCGCCTTGCAGCATTAATGCCACCGGCAGCGGTTATTCTCAACCCATGGCAAACCTGCCCACGTATTGGAACATGACGCTGGTCACGGCCGCCGGCACGCAACATTTCGACTTTTTTGTTTCTGCCGGAACAGCGCAAGCCCAGACTGCACTCGGATCGCTGACGCTCTATGCCATTTCCACAGACTCGGTGAGTGCGCCAACTCCCGCGCTCGCCGGCTCCATGGTCTATCAGGTGCCGATGTCTTCGGGCTACAACAACGCCGCCTTTACCGGCACTTCGGTTTCGAATCTTACGGGTTTGGAGGTCGTGAACTCTGCCGCCGTCCCGAATTCCTCAAATGTCGCGCTCATCAATGGGACGACCGATGGCACGTCGAGCGGAACCGGAGGAACCGGCGGATTCACCGGTGTCTTCGATCAGAACGATGACGGGACTATTATTTCGGTTGAGCCGACCCCGTCGAATCCGAGCATACAATTCACCTACACGTACGTGGCCAGCAGCGGTAATACCGGACGCTACACTTTCCAGATGCTGGGCAATCCTCTTTCCTCCCCGGTAGTGCCGTCGGTCCCGTTTGTTTTGTATGCCAGCGGAGCGAATCGTGGTTTTCTGCTCGATGATCAAACTCCGGCAGTAATGACCGGAACCATGGACCCGCAGCCGGTGGGGTTCGGGTACGCTCCTTCGGAGTTGCCGGGAATCTATGCCGCATCGACCACCAGTAGCAGTGCTTCGACCATAGCACCGGTGGTCCAGAACCTGATCCTCACTTCTACTGGCGGAGCGACCTACGTGGTCGGCGGAATACAAAATCCCGGCGCTGGAATGCTGAATGGAACGTATACGCTTCTGGACAACGCGCAGGGCCCGGGCACGGGCTCGATCACCCTGGCCTCCCCGCCATCGCCGGCGGTGACCACGAACACGATCTATGCGCTCGACACCGGCACCGAGGGTAAGAATTTTGTGATTACGGATTTCTGGTTGATCGGCACAACCAGCGGAACGCCGAGCTCCCTCATTTTTGCGCAACAATAAGAGTCAAGAAAAGCGCTGAGATTTCTGTGGCGGATCATCGCGTTCCCCGTCACGCGCGCCTTCCGTCCGGATAAGCTACCACCCGCTTCCACCGCAGATCCCCCGCTTCGCCCTGAGATGACAATCCGGCAAAAGATCATTTCCCTGAAATTTATTTCTCGCGAATCAAGGTTTTTGCGGTCGCGAGATTATCGAAACGGTCATATGCGCGCACCACTACGACGTGGTCGGTCGACGTATTGCCATCCATTGGAGGCGGGGCAACCGCGGATTGCGGAACCGGTATTCGAAAATCGTAGTCTTCTGCCTTCGCATCCGATAACTGACCGACGGGCTCGATAAATTGCCAGTCGCGGCCATCGAGCGAGTACTCCGCCCGCTTCACAGGAGAGAAAGAATCGCTGGCCCGGAAACGAACGTGGATCCCCATCCCAGTCCCTTTTCCGTCCAGCGTGGCAACGAGGTTGTCGATAACCGGAGGAGTGCTATCAACCTCGAAGCGCGGGCTGACCCGCTCGCCGTAAAGCGCCTTGGCCGGCGAATGCGAGGGCGCGTCAGAGGCGATGACCTTCACGGTGTAGCCGCCATCCGGCAGAAGGCTGGCGTCGAAAGAATAGTAACGGTCGTATAGACCGTCCTTCAGCAGCAGCCACCGCGATTCGTGGTCGCCGCGATAGTACACGCTATAGACCAGTTCATCGTCATTGTCGTCGTGCGCCGACCAGCGGATTCCGATGGCATCGCGGTCGCGTAGTGCGGGAGGCGGAACATCGTAGCGCGCCTGCCCGGGGCTGGACGGTTCGCTACCGGCCACGTGCGGAATGGGCTGATAGCGGTAGCCGGGCTGCACCGTGATGTCGTCGACTTCGGGAGCTACGTTCTTCGGCAGGTAATTCAGTAGAACTTCGTCGACGCGAGGAGCTGGATTGCCGGCGCGGAGCACGACCTTCCACTGCACGAAGCGGGCTGGAGGAACTTTGAGCTCGGAGCCGGCAGCAAGATCGACTCGGACCCACGGACTCCAGTTGCGGTCGGGATTATCTACATTGCCGCTGCGCGCATAAAGTTCGACGTCGTGGCGCGCAGCGGAATTGGCGACCGAATCACCGACAGCGCGGATACTGGCGCGTCCCCAGAGTGAGAAGATGTGCGCGTCGAAAACATCGCTTTCGTAGGTGCCTTCCGCTTCCGAGCCAGGTCCAAGGACAAAGATCTTACCGAGGTTGCTACTCGACGCGTAAAGGCCTCCGCCGGGTGCCGGCGCGAAGGCGGTGATCTGCGTGGCGCTGGCTTTGACCAGATCGGTGAAATTTTCGACGCCATTGATAGCAAAGATGTGACCACGATTTCCGGTACCCGCGATCAGGCGCCCTTGCTGATCGAAAGCGAGCGCATAGACAAGGTCCTCACGCGAAGTCCACCAGCGCGACGGAGCGCCGTCGGGCGCGATGCGGTAGATTTCGGAGCCGCCGCTCGCTCCGGTTGCGGGCGCCGGAAAAGGCGGGTTGGATGTCGCGGGCGGAGCGGTGAGCGTGATGTTACCGGCTGAAGCGGGCGCGTTCTGCGGTGGCACAGCCAACGGGTTGCTGCTTCCCGAGAGTGCGCCTTCCGGCCGTTTCTCTCCCGCAGCGGCAGCGTAGATGTTACCCGCGCCGTCAATGGCCAGCGCGGTAATTTCCTTCTTGGGAGCGCTATAAAGAACGAAGGCTTCGCCATTCGGAGCAACCCGGTAGATCAACCCGCTGCCGTCGGACCCGGCGATGAGATTCCCTTTCGGATCGAGCGCCAGCACGCGAATATGCACTTCGTCGCTTTTGAAAAACAGCGAGTGCTGCCCGTTGGAGCTAACTTTATAGATTTCGCCGTGATCTCCGGTGGCGACATACAACGTCCCGGCATTGTCGAGTACGAGGTCCCAGATGTACTTGGAACCAGGATCGAAATAGGGAGTGGCGCTCCATGAGGCTTTGCCATCGGCTTTGGCGCCGGCACTCTTCGTCTCTTCGAGGCGGTACACCTTGCCATCAGGCGCTGTGGCGGCGTAGACGATGCCACTCTTCGCGACCACCAGGGCTTGCACCTGCAATTCCTGCGGCTCGAAAATGGTCGCGATTTGACCGTCGGGCGTGATGCGATAGACGCGAGCCGGGGATCCAGCGGCTGCGAAAATGTTGCCTGCCGGATCCGATGCGATCGACCAGATGTAGGTCGAAGGCGTGGTCGCCCGCGATTGAAAAGCCGGAGCCAATTCCAGGCCCCCTTCACTGCGCAGGGCAATGCCCTTGGCTGTGCCCTTGATCAATTCGTCAAATTTCGATTGTTCCCATGTGCGCGTGCCTTCAGCGAAGGCGGAGGAGAAAAGCGTGATGGGGGACAGAATCAGTGCTGTCAGCAGAGCCAACGTCTTACGAGCCAAAGTCATACCTCAGTCAATTCACTTTACCATCTCCCCTGATGTTGCCACCCCGAACGCGGCGCGAACTTCACGAAGTGAAGCTCGCGCGTAGTCGAAGGCCCTCTACCGTCGCACGCAAAAGCAAATTTGCGAGTCTTTCCGCGCACTCGCGGCGGGAAGTCCTCACAAGTCAAGCCGGTCGCATTGCAGGTCTTGCAGGCGGGACCACATAGCGCGAACGTGGGGGCTGACTACTTGATGTTAATCGTCAGCATTTGCGCGCCGGAGACGACATAGTCAAGCGGATCGGTGGAGGCTTCACTGACCGATGATTCGCCGAGTACGACCATATCCTGGGTGCCGCGCATATTGTCCAGAACGTTCATTACGCTCAGCGGCAGCGTGGGCATCACCTTGTCGGCGATCATCGCTTCCGGATCGGACTGGATGAGCGAAACGTAGACGCGATCGTTGGCGCGCTCTTTATTCAGCAGCGCGATGGTTGGCGCCAGGCTCAAACCGCGGTTCATCATCGGCGTCCCACGGCTCATGCGGTCGACCGTGTCTCCGTCGCTCACCAGAATACGCAGCGTTCCCTTTGACGTCGAGGTCGGAATCCGGATCGGAATCTGCCGAACCAGGCGTTCGCCACGATAGGGGCGTATCACCGTCTCGACCATAATCTGATCGCCCGGCCGCGCTTCGGTAACGTCGGTGCGAGAGGCTTCGAGACGAGCGGAGCGGCGTTCGCGGACGAGGTCGAAGTCCAGTTTCACCCCTTGAATATCGGGCGTGTCGAAGGCGTTGGTGTAGATGCGTCCAAAGCGATCGCCTATGGTGGCCGCGGCAGAAGCTGCCGCGGGCTGACCGTTGTCTTGCGGGGCAAACATATTGCGCAGCGTGACGTCGGGATATCCCTTCACGCTCAGCACTCCGTTCATGCGGTAGGTGATGTCCTCCCCGTATTCGTTGGTGCCGTGCAGCGCGTTAAAAACGGTGGCTGCCATAGCCAGGGGGCTGAGCTTCGCGTTGTTCAGAATTTCGTAGTGGAACTCTTTCGTCGTCGCTGTACTCTCGCCTGAACCATGGTCGCCGCGAATGTGCATCGAGACAGTCACGGGAATCATCTTGGACTCGCGACCGGGTTCTCCGAGGATGCCAAACTGTCGATCCTGTACGAAAGCCCCAACTGTCTCCGTCGTGTTGACGATCTTGAACGCGTTCAGCGGCGAAGGCAGCGTGGCCAGCACGATCGCTTTGGTCATCGGCAAATCAACTTCGCCAAACTGCAACAGCGGATGTCCGCAGGCGAGCAGGCGCCGGGCATCGACATAGGTTACGGTGCAGGTGGCGGCAATATCCATGTCGCCGCGAACCAGCACCGCGCTGACCGCCGAACCGGCCTCGATTGGCTCCGGCTGCAGGCGATCGCTCGCCGAGCCAACACCCATCACCGGAACGATGCCAGCCGCCGCAAATTGCGGTCCGTACCGCTGCAAGGTATCGCTAGAAAAACCGCTGAACACGAGAGGAGTGTCAATCGGCTTCAGATAGTTGCTGTAGGTTTGCGATGGTGCGCTCGCGCTTTCGCCAGGAGCTCCGGCTGCGCTGGCTGCATTCGGACTCCAATAAGCGACACCGGCAGGGCCGCCATCGGAACTGTCTGCCCGTAGCCCCGTCGTTGCGGAACCGTGCGCCGGACTACGATCCAGCGCGTTGATTTCGAGCATCTCTTCGATCGGGGTCACGCCCGCAATCGGTTCCTTGGAGAATTCCCCGATGCGGAAAGCCAGGGCCCCCGCCAGTTTGCCGTCGAAATAAACCGGGCTGCCGCTCATGCCGGCAACCACACCCGTATATTCAGGCTTCGAACCATGCAGGCGGACGAGGATAATATCGCCCTTCGGACCGTTCACGTTGTGCATCACACCGAGAACTTCCACGTCCATGGACTCGGGCTTCACTCCCTGAAAAACCGTGAGCGCCGTGCCTCTCATGCCCTCGTGGATCTGGTCGAGCGGGATAATCGAGGGCAGGGTCAGGGCAGCACTCGGCCGGTCGTGACTATCAATGTCATGATGAATGACATCGTGCTGATCGCTCTCGTGAGCCGCAACTTCAGGCACAGGAACTTCATGGGCAACAACTTTTTGTGCCTGAACCCAGAGCGATACAGCAGACGAGAAACATAAAGCTATGGCGAGTGAGCGAGCGGCCCTTCCCATGAAAATACCCCGGAGGTCAAAAATTATGACCTCGCTTGCAAAGACTCCGCGCTGATGAAACTGCTTTTGCCAGGAGAGGAAATGACTTTACGGTTTCGCAAAATATCCCAACCGCAGAGTTCTTGCATCTATACTAGCACAGGAGTTTTCGAGGATTCCCCTATGTTTTCTGTGCTTTTTCGCGGTGTTCACCGCGGCTTGCCGGCATCCCGTAAGCTGATGATCCAGTTGGCATTCGTCCTTGTCCTGCTGGCGGCTGCGACCTTCGCCGCGCAGGCTCAAGGCACCTCGCAGCAGCCCCCGTCCCAGCAACCGTCGGCAAATCCTAACCAGCAAGAGGCACCGCCCGAAGCTGGAGGGCCGCAAAACGACGTGGGACCGTATATTGTGCCCAAGAAGAAGGAAGAACCGCCGCCTCCGGCCCCGGAAAAACCGAAGAAGATCGAGAATATGCCCGACTACTCGATCACCGTGAGCGTGCCGCTGGTGAATCTGGATGTGCTCGTAACCACCAAGGACGGTCAGACCATTCCCGGCCTCACGAAAGCAAATTTCAAGGTCATGGAAGACGGCGTGCCGCAGCAGATTGCCAGCTTCAATCAGACCGAGGCTCCGATCACCGCGGTGCTGCTGGTGGAATATGCGGCCACCAATCTGGCCTACATGTACGAAGCGCTGAACGCCTCGTACACGTTTGCCAGCGGACTGAAGAAAGATGATTGGGTCGCAGTCGTTTCCTACGACATGAGGCCGCAGATTCTCGTGGACTTCACCCAGGACAAGCGCGCAATTATGGGTGCGCTGAACATGTTGCGAATTCCGGGATTTTCCGAGCGCAATCTTTTCGACGCTCTTTTCGACACCCTCGACCGGACGGATCGCCTCGAGGGCAAGAAGTACATCATTCTCGTTTCTACGGGACGTGATACGTTCAGCAGAATCACGCTCGATCAGATCATCAAGAAAGTAAAAAGCACGAAAGATGTGACCATTTACGCAATCAGCATCGGATGGCAGTATCGCGAAATGGTGGATGCGACCGGCCGCGCCGGAGGAATCAGAGAGGTCGAGTGGTTGCAAGCCGACAATCAGCTCAACACCTTCGCTCGCTTGACCGGCGGACGGGCCTATTTTCCGCGCTTCCAGGGCGAACTGCCCGAACTGTTTCACGAGATTGCCGCCGATATCCGCAACCAGTACACCATCTCTTACCATCCCACCAACGCCAAGCTCGATGGCACTTATCGTAAATTGAAAGTCGAACTCCAGGCTCCGGATGGGGGTCCGCTGAAAGTTCACAACGAAAAAGGCAAGGACGTGAAGTACATCGTATACGCGCGCGAAGGATATACGGCAAAACATACGGTCGAGTAACACGAACAGGTACATTTTCGGGAGCGTTCTCCATTCCCCGGGGACCTCTCTACCGGAAATTTCGTTGTGGCCAACTCGCAGGCCATGTATGATTCGCTGGCTACAGGCTCAGCTCGCAAATCACGGGCCCAACGTCCCTTAAACTCGGTTCATCAGGAGCGCGATGCCAAGGTATTGTCCGCGTGCGGTTCTCCTTTTTCTCTTCTTCACACTTACCACCTTCACCCAAAGTGCACCGGGAGGAATAGTTCACACTTACTACGTCGCCGCTGACGAAGTGGAGTGGAACTACACTCCACTCGGGGTCGACAAAATGATGGGCATGGAACTCACCGGATACTCCAAGGTCTTCACCGAACGTGGACCCCATCGCATCGGCAGCACCTATCGCAAAGCCCTTTATCGCGAATACACTGACGACACATTTACCAGGCTGAAACCCCGCTCACCGGAGTGGGAGCATCTCGGGATGCTGGGACCGGTGCTGCGCGCGGAAGTGGGCGACACCATCCGCGTCGTCTTCAAGAACAATGCCACTCATCCCTTCACCATGCATCCGCACGGAGTCTTCTACGCGAAAGGTTCCGAGGGTGCTGGTTACGATGATGGCGCTGCGGTGGCCGACAACATGGGCGTCCCTCCCGGAAAGACTCACATTTATATCTGGGAAGTCCCCGAGCGCGCTGGCCCGGGCCCGAACGACCCGAGTTCCATCGTGTGGCTCTATCATTCCCATGCTGACGAACCGAAGGACGTCGAGAGCGGCCTCATCGGAGTAATTATCATCAGCAGAAAAGGCATGGCCGGACCGACGGGCCGGGCCAAGGACGTCGACCGGGAATTCGTAAGCCTCTTCATGATCGTCGATGAAAATACCAGCTGGTACTTGCAGCACAACATCGACACCTACACCAGCGACCCGAAGGGAGTCGAGAAACTGGAGATCCTCCCGTCCGATCACCTGGGCAATTACAGCGTCTTCGGTTCAGGCTTCGCCACCGCCAACTTCAGGTCTTCGATCAATGGATTCATGTATGGCAACTTGCCCATGATGACCATGACAAAAGGCGAGCGCGTCCGCTGGTATGTCGTCACCATCGGGGAGGGGTTGAACCTGCACACGCCTCATTGGCATGGCAATGTCGTGCTGCAGGGCGGCAGACGAACCGACGTCATTTTCATCGGCCCCGCTCAGATGGAGACCGTGGACAGATTCCCGATGATCCGGGAATCTGGATGTATCACTGCCACTTTGATGAACATATGCAGGCTGGGATGTCGGCTCGCTACCAGGTCGAGCCGTGATTGCCTTGAGCCGTGCAACGCCAGCGTGAATCCTGAACCCCCGCAAATCGAGTATGGCGTTTATGTCGCCTCTGACGCTGAAGCCGTCGTGAAGCTTCTGGGGGACGCTTTCACGCGCTACGACCCTCCCGCAGTCGCGACCGGCCTGACGACCTCTGAATTCGAGCCGTTCGTCCGGTTGCTCCGCCCCAGGGCCGCGGCTGAAGGCCTGACCGTGGTCGCGCGGTTCGCAGGCACGGATGAGCCGGTCGGCGTGCTGCTGACGGAAGATTCGGCATCGGCTCCGCCCGCAGGGATGGATCGCCTGAGCACGAAGTTTGACCCGATCTTCGACATCCTGAGCCAGTTGGATACCGATTACCGCCAAGGCAGGGTAGCACCCGGCGAGTCGCTCCACCTGTTTCTCCTCGGGGTCTCCGATCGCGTTGCCGGACGGGGAGTGGGGCAGCAACTCGTCGCGTCTTGCCTGGAGAATGGAAGACGGCGAGGTTATCGAGTGGCGGTCACCGAGGCAACAAACAAGGTATCGCAGCACATCTTCCGCAAGCTCGGATTCGTCGCGCAAGTGCAGCGATCCTACGAGGCTTATCGCTTCGAAGGACGCCCTGTCTTCGCGTCGATCGCCGAGCATGGGGGTCCGATGCTGATGGAGAAAGTGCTCGGGTGATCTTGAGGCTCCAGCCGAATCCAGCTTTCGAATTAGCCAAACATTCAAGCCGCGACGAATGCCTTCGGTCCCCTCAACGCGCCGTCTGCGAGTCCCTGTTAGCCTTGAGTTCCCCCAGAATTTGCTGGAATTCCGGCTCCGTGCGCAGCGTCTCGAGATTTGCGTCCTTCTCGATGGCGTCGGGATTCTTCAGTCCCCGCTTGACGGCCTCGTGCAGATCCTTAAGCGCGCGTTTCTTGTCGCCCCGAGCTGCGCTGCTCTCCGCCAGCAGCAGCACCGGCCACGCTTCGTTCGGACTGACCCTGCTCATGAGTTCGAAGTAGTAGTCCGCCTTGAGGAAGTGTTTGTTCTCCAGTTCCGACTGCCCCGCTTCGATTCCCTGCACCCAAAGGGCGTTGAATGCGCGCAATAATACCAGCCGTGTTTCCTCATTCCTGGCGTAATCCGCCTTGCTCCTGAGTCCCGTCATGCCATCGACGATGTTCCCTTGAAGTGAAATCCTGGTATCGGGGTCCGCGTCGGCCGCATGCGAAAGTTGGGCGGAAATCTCCTGCGTAAGCAAACGCTGCTGCGCAACCGCCTCCTGTTCTTTCTTGAGCGCCTGCTTCATCTCGGCCGAGTTCTTCACGATCGTCAACTTTTCCTGATACTGGCTGACCTCCTTCAATCCCGAAAAGTCGGAGACCAGAGAGCGGTAGGCCTCAAACTCGTCGAGCGCGTCTTTCCGCTGCGCCGCGTCCTCGGCTTCCTTCTGAGCTCTGGCAAACAGCCCGTTAATGAAGCTGGCATCCGCAACAGCGCTCCCCACCTGCATGGCTTTCAGTTGCATCCAAGCGATGGCCTCCTCAAAAATGGCCGGCGGAGCCCACTGGTGCTCGCCGGGAAAGACCCTAAGCCGGTAGGAAGCGCCCCACTCTTCTTTTTTGCGCCCCAGTTCGATAACCTCCGGCCAATTGAAATCCTGATCTCCGACGAACGCAAAATAGGCAAAGCGGTCCTTCTCTGAAGCGGGGAAAGAACCGGAATAACCTGCTCCGTGCGAGATGACCCCGGCTACCGCACAAGGTTCGCAACGGATCGCCAGCGTAGTAGCGACCCGCGCACCCCCGGAAAATCCCATCATGTAAATGCGGCGCGGATCGAGCGCCAGCCGCGCGTGCGTGTCCTCCCAAACGCTCTGAGGCCCTCTGGAAGCCGCGACTGCCTGGAAATTCCGCGAATTGTTGGAAGCGGCTATGATGTAGCCGTATTTCTCGGCAATATCTTTATAGAGCTTGACCGGAGCCTTGCCGTTGGCCGAAGGATCGAACGCATATAGGATAGGCCATGTTTTCGCGGGAGTGTAATTCGAGGGCAGATACAGGGCGTAGCTCTGCGTCGAATCGGCAAGGCACTGCACGCTGTCAATGACTTGGCCGGCGGGAAACATCGCAGGCGCCTGGTTCGTTTGGGCCGCCGCCGCCGTGAATGTCAGGCCGCAACTGACCATGAGCCAGGCGAAGCTCCCGCAATTCGCGGCCAAAGCGCTTTTGAACTTCTGGAGCGGATTCATCAGTGGCCTGCTTTACCCTGCTGTCACCGTCTTATATCCAATGTTATGGCAAAGAACTCCGCGCCGCCTATCGTGAAGTTGAAACTCCAGATGCTGTCCCAGTCGCATCCCTCGAGTCCTGTGCACGATTGCGAGTGGACCTCCCAGACCCTGGTCAAGAGAAGATTCCTGCTCCCTCTGCCCTGCTTGACCCGCTGATGCTGAATGACTTGAGAGCCCGCCGTTAAATAAATCAACTCGTCAACGTGCTTTTAACGAACGCGGGATTTACAATCCCCAGTTCCCCCTAGGAGTGAGTCGTGATCCCACGCTATACCCGGCCTGAAATGGCTCGCATCTGGAGCGACGAAAATCGCTTCCGCACGTGGCTCGCGGTGGAAGTCGCGGCCACGGACACACTGGCCGCCGCCGGCATCGTTCCCCAGGAGGCCGCCAAGGCAATCCGCGCACGCGCCAACTTCAGTGTCGAGCGCATTTTTCAGATTGAAGCTGAGGTCAAGCACGACGTCATCGCCTTCACTACGGCGGTGGCCGAGATTGTCGGGCCCCACGCCCGTTGGTTTCACTATGGACTAACGTCGAATGATGTGGTCGATACGGCGCAGGCCTTGCTCATCCAGCAGGCCTCCGCTTTGATCGCGGGCGACCTCGAACGCCTCGCCGACGTGCTCGCGCGCCGGGCCTGGGAATTCAAAGACACGCCGATGATCGGCCGCACCCACGGCATTCATGCTGAGCCCATCACCTTCGGCTTCAAAATTGCCAACTGGTATTCGGAGACGCAACGCAACATTGCGCGCTTCCAGGCAGCCGCCGAAGATCTGCGGGTTGGAAAATTCTCCGGTGCGGTCGGAACATTTGCCTACCTTACTCCAGAGCTCGAAGAACAAATTTGCGCGCGCCTGGGATTGAAGGCTGCGACAGTGTCATCGCAAGTGATTCAGCGCGACCGCCATGCCTTTTATTTGGCGACTCTGGCCACGGTTGCTTCCACGCTCGACAAGATCGCGACCGAAATCCGGCATCTGCAGCGCACCGAGGTTCGCGAGGCTGAAGAATATTTCAGCGAAAAGCAAAAAGGGTCGTCGGCCATGCCGCACAAGCGCAATCCCGTCACCTGCGAGCAAATCAGCGGACTCTCGCGTGTGGTGCGAGCGAACGCGCAGGCTGGATTCGAAAATGTCGCGCTCTGGCACGAGCGCGATATATCCCACTCGTCCGCGGAGCGAATCATTATTCCTGACTCCACCACCCTCGCCGATTACCTGCTCAACAAAACGGCGAACCTGATTGAGACCATGTTCGTCTATCCCAGGCGCATGCTGGCGAATCTCGAAAGTACGCGCGGCTTGGTGTTTAGCGGGCAGTTACTGTTGGATTTGGTCGAGAGCGGAGTCTCTCGCGAAGACGCCTATCGGCTGGTGCAGAGTCACGCCATGCGATCGTGGAAGGAAGACCTCGATTTTCGCGAGCTGATCGTGAACGATCCCGAAATCAGCCGGCGCGTGCCCCGCGCGAAGATCGAGCGGGCGTTCGACCTCAAGCGGCAGATTAGGAACATCGACAAAATCTTTGCGCGAGTGTTTCCGAGCAAGGCCGCGAAGCCGAGCCCAGTCTCTTCAAAAAAGAAGAAGACAACCCGAAAGCGGTAAATCCGCCGGAGGGTTGCCGAGCGAAAAGTGCAAAGCGAGATGGCCGGGGGAATGTCCCCGCCAACTCAGTCAACTGCCACAACTTCCTATCCTGCAACAGATTGCGAAAGTAATAGTTTGTAAAGGCTCCCGCCGGGACGCATCTTGGCTCCATCGCCCGGCATCTATCTAACTAACCGGTCAATATCGTGGGGAAAAACCGGGATTCCAGCAAGGATGGTGTTTATGAACAAAATTATAGTTTCTCCCGTGATAGCTCAACGACTAGCCGTGACCGTGGCGTTGCTCTTGGTTTTGACCATGACTGCAATGGCCGACACCGGCCGGTATGATCAGCAGATTCAGCAGGCGCTCAGCCACCAGGTTCAGGGCAAGAAGCAGCTGCGGAGCGTGAACTCCACCGTTGAAGACGGCATTGTGACCCTGACGGGCACAGTGGACCTCTATCGCGACAAGCTTGATGCAGGCAAGAAAGCGAAGAAAATCAATCACGTCACCGGTGTTCGCAACAACGTTACCGTCGCGGGAGTCAGCGTGTCCGATGCGCTACTCCAGCAGAAACTGACCAGGAAACTGGCCTATGACCGAGTTGGCTACTTCGATAACACTTTCAACTATGTTGGGTTGCAAGTGAAAGACGGCGTCGTGACCCTGAGCGGTGACACGCTCTGGGGGCCGCCGAAAGACTCGGCACTCGCTCTGGTGGCCTCTACCCCCGGCGTGAAGGACGTCGTCGATGAAGTCACCGTGCTTCCCGCTTCCATCTTTGACGACTCACTGCGGGCGCGAACCGCGCGCGCAATTTACGGTGATTCGGTGCTTGGCCGCTACGGAAGCGACCCTGCGCATCCCATCCGTATCGTGGTGGATAACGGTCATGTGACGCTTTACGGAACTGTCGAAAACACAATGGACAGGAATATCGCCGGAATTCGGGCGAATGGCGTACCGGGCGCGTTCAGCGTTGAAAATAAGCTGGTGGTGAATTAAGCAGTGAATTAACTTGCAGGCTTAAATTTCTCTCCTGGGGCGCGGCGAAGGCTGCGCCCTTTTTTCGCGTCTCATCGATCCAGCGCGCTGTTTCAGTTCGCTTTGCGGGAGTGCACCAGCTTCAGGCTGTCGCTTTGCAGAATCCGCTGAATCTGATGCTTGGCGTGAACTGTCCAGGGGCCGGCAGTATCGAGCTTCACATAGGCGCGCCAGTGCTGCAGCGCCTTGCGCGGTTCGCGCGTCTTCTCGTAGGCGAGCGCGATGTTGTAGTGCGCGTCCGCGTAGGTGGGCGCCAGTTGAATCGCGGTCTTGTAAGTGTTGATTGCTTCCTCGACGCGTCCGGTTTCGTCGAGCACGTTGCCCAAGTCGAAATAAGCCAGAGCGTAGCGCGGATCGATCTCGATCGCCGAACGGTAGTGCTTTTCTGCAAGTGCGTAGTCCTGACGGTTGTAATAGAGCGTGCCCAGGTTGATGTGCGCGGCGGCGTGCATGGGGTCCATTTCGAGCACCTTCAGATAAATTGCGATTGCTTCGCTCTGCGTAGAGGGATTTTCTTCGAGCACTATGCCGCGCGCAAATAAAGCGGCTGCATCGGTAACCACCAGTTCCGGTCCACCACGCTGGGAGCTGGTCACGACTCGGCTTTCTTCGGACGAGAAATCGAACATAAACTGTCCGGCAATCGGCTCGACCAGCCGTCCCTGATGACGGAAGGCGACGCGGCGTCCGTTGCGATAAGCGCCTGCTTCGAGCAGCGGATTCCTCATACCCGCCACTTGTTTTTGCATGGCCTCCAGCGATTGCCGGATCATTGCCGGACGAACGCGCTGGGCACAGAGGTCGCGTACTTTCTTGATTTGGACGAGATCGAAAAAAGAATAGCCTTCGGCCGACGCTACCAGTCCCGCCTTCTCCCAGGTTTGAAGCTGGCGAGGAGCGAGCCGGAGAATACGGAGCAAGTCTGCGCGGCTGTAACGATACACGGCTGTCAACTTTCGTCCCTGATTATCGGAGAGTTGCATACCGGAATGCAAGTAGCAAGCCGGTGGAAGCTGTGGAGAATTGGGGTGAAATGGCACCAAAGTGGTAGCCGATCGAGCAAGTCGAGCAAAATTCGAGGCAAAGTTCGAGGCAAAGTTCGAGGCAGAGTTCGAGGCAGAGTTCGAGGTAAAGTTCGAGCCAAAACCGAAACTAAACCTGCGCCGGGCCGCTGCAGAATCTTTTCTCGCGCTGGCGACTCTATACCATAGACGATCGTCTTAACATCCACCGATCCGAGGAGTCCGCTCATGTCCCGTTTCCCCGCTCGCCTGTCGACTGTTATCGTGCTGAATATTCTCTTCGGCGTAGCCGCCTGCAATGCCGGAGAGCGGGCCGCGACCGCTCTACCGAATCCCGCTGTGGACGCATCGCTCGCATCCGCCCAGTCTCAGCAAACTGTCGTTCTAGCCGGTGGCTGCTTCTGGGGAATTCAGGCGGTTTTTCAACATGTGAAAGGCGTGATCAGCGCGACGTCAGGATATTCCGGCGGCGCAGCCAACACGGCGGAGTACGAACTGGTGAGCAATGGCGATACCGGCCACGCCGAATCCGTCAAGGTTGTTTACGATCCGTCTCGGATCACCTACGGGCAGCTTCTGCGCGTGTTCTTTTCGGTCGCGCATGATCCCACCGAACTGAACCGGCAGGGTCCAGATACGGGCAGCCAGTACCGATCGGTCATTTTCTACGGAAACGATGAACAGAAGCGAGTTGCCGAAGCGTACATTGTGCAACTCGACAAGGCGAAAGTATTTCCGCGCTCCATCGTCACTCAAGTCGTTCCCTTGAAGGCGTTTTACCCCGCCGAGGCCTACCACCAGAATTACGCGGCACAGCATCCCAACAATCTTTATATCGTCTATAACGACGCGCCCAAGGTGGCGCATCTGCAGCAGGAGTTCCCCGATCTCTACACCGGAAAGTAACTCCTCCCAGTGGTCATCACTTCATCACAATCGACGATGATGGTCGACGCACCCAACCAGGCACTGACGATCACATTCGTAAACACAAAATTAAATGGAGCCGACGACCAGAGTTGAACTGGTGACCTGCCGATTACGAATCGGCTGCTCTACCAACTGAGCTACGTCGGCTTAAGGTTTGCCTGGATTGCCTGGCAACGGATTGCCCGGCCAACGGATTGCCTGGCAAGATTGCTTGCTTTAGTTTATCAAATTGGCTCGCGGATGCCGCCGCAATCCGCCGCGAGGCTCGTCAGGTGTCCAGGCATTCCCCGGCGCGAGCGACGAATTCGCGCGAGTTCATGGAATTCCGCGGAGCAGCGTTCAGCGCCCGGCTTCGAAGCGGTAGCCGATTCCCCGCAGCGTCTTCAGATAACGCGGATGCCGCGGATCGCGTTCAATTTTCTCCCGCAGACGCCGGACAAAGACGTCGATCGAGCGCGGGGTCACGAATGAGCCTTCTTTCCACACCGCATCCAGCAACTGATCGCGGGTAAACACGCGTCCGCGATGGCGCGCCAGATATTCCAGCAGCCGGAATTCGCGCACGGTCGTCAGCACCGTCTTGCCCTGCACCCGCACCGTCATCGATGCGATGTCGATCTCCAGCTCTTCCAGCTGAATAAGCTCGTGCCGGGGCGCCTCTGGCTGCTTGCGCAGAAGGTTACGGACGCGAGCGATCAGCTCACGCGGACTGAAGGGCTTGGTAATGTAGCCGTCGCCACCCACGTCGAAAGCCTGCAGGCGATCCGGTTCCTGGGTTCGGGCGGAGATGAAAATGACCGGCGTCTTGGCCAGTTTTTCGTGCTGCCGGATCTGACGGCAAAGATCGAAACCGCTGATCCCCGGCAACATGATATCGAGTAGAAACAGGGTCGGCGGAGCCATGGCGGCCCGCGAAACCACCGGAGCCCCGGAAAGGAACGTCGAGACTTCGTAGCCCGCATTCCGCAGGTTGTGTTCGATCAGCTGCGACACATCGGGATCATCCTCCACGACATAGATGAGGTCGGAATAACGCGAATTGGATGCTGCATCCAGATCGTCCATGGCCGCGAGAGCCTCAATCGCTCTCCACTTGAATGAGCTTGCTTGCAGAAACCCTTTGCTGGGACAGCCCTCAACACTAGATTGCCTGTGTTGCAGCAATGTTGCGGCAGTGTTAAAGGAGCATGAATAAAAGGAAAGTGAATTTCGATCCGTGGATTCGATCGAACGATTTGCGCTGCCGGCGACGGTTGTGCACGGAAAGGCCTGAACCGGACGCGCTTTTCCAGTTAGGTGTCGCTGAGACGCTTTCGACCGTCCCTCAGCTGAAGGTTACCGGCTGCGGATGAAAATAGTTTGTCGAGCAACTCCCCGAAATCCTGCTAGGCGGCCTGCGCCAACACCCGATACTCGTCATCCGATTGCGCAGGCAGCAGCACCCACAAGGTGTAAATACCGAGCGCGGTTCCTAGGGGAATATTCAAAAGCGCGATGAAGCCAACTACCAGAGCGACCGTCCGCGCCCACGCTTCACGTTGCAGCAATCCCCAACCGGCAAAGAAGCCAGCTGCGGCCTTTGCCAGTAGCAACCATCCCACAAAGCTGATCAGGGGATGCAGCCAGACCGTGACTTCGGGCGGTGGCCCGTTCGAAATGTGGAAACCGCGGCCGAAGATGGTGTTGGCGACGATGAGCACGACGAGTCCACCCACCACGTGGATTGCCGAATACGCCACCCAGAGGATACCAAGCAGGCGCACGTGTTCTCGAACCCGGCTGCGCCGAAGCTCGACCAGACCAATCACGGGTTTACCGCAGCGTCCGCAGCGCGGCTCTCCCGCCTGCAACTGCATTCCACATTGATCGCAAAACATCGGAACTCCTCCGCCGCACAAACTGTGCCCTGCAGTGAATACGGATTCGATCCCCAAGGAGTTTCCTGGATTAGGCGGCTGGGGCCAGTTTTCCGTTCACGTTCACGGCCCTTAGGCCAACTGAGATCGAGAGCGAGAACTTCATCCAAAACGAAAAGGCCACCCGGCAACTTGGGCAGCCTTTTCTTTCAAGGGAGAATAGTTCCAACGGAGGTTTTATCCATCAGAACTTTCTGCCGAGATCTTATGAGTCTTAAAAGCGCAGTGTCAAGCAAAATATGCGACTTAAATAGTCCTATTTTCAATAACTTACAGCGTGCGTCCACAAGTCAGCAAACCCGGTCCAAATCGGTAAAAATGCCCTCTTTTCGATGCTAACAATCTTCGATTGAGTCACTTACCGTTTCCTGGGACCCCTACGGGCCTCGTCTTCCAGGTGGAGAGAGATGATCTCCATAGCCTCCCGGCGATCGAACACCGAATCGGGAAAAAACCGCTTTACGAGCAGTCGCAGGCCGCCAAAGGCGACGCCGGCAACCAAAGCCAGCCCCACCACAATCCCGCAAAGCACGATCGCATTGAAAAGAAAATTCGCCAGATTGTCTTTCTTGGTCACATACGTGTTTTCATTCCATGTGACATCGGCGTCATAGCTGATCGATGACATCAACGATCTCGCTTCACTCTTCGAAAGCGGGCCGGAAGCGATAACGATGATCGGACCAGTGCGCGCGTCGAAGAAAGGCCCGACATCGACAATCGACGCAACTCCCGGCTTCTGCTCGATGACCTGGTGGGAGGCATCAATCTGCCG
The DNA here is from genome assembly GCA_963696275.1 of uncultured Acidobacteriaceae bacterium. GTDB lineage: Bacteria > Acidobacteriota > Terriglobia > Terriglobales > Acidobacteriaceae > Acidiflorens. The sequence continues at coordinate 733,999 of CAVOJQ010000008.1, forward strand.
CAGTCTCTCGGCTGCGATCTGCGGCGTTGGATATTCGATCAGCATCAACGTGGCGCCGCCCGCAGCTGCCTCATACCTGCCGAGGACGACTTCCGCGCCCGACTTGAAATCCACCATGGAGGCGGGCAGCGGCGACACAACTCGATTCAGCGCCAGTGGACCCAGAATGTACTTCGTCGTGTTCTTGTCGAAATCCCTCTGGAAAGCCCGCTTCGGCAGATACGTCTGCAGCGACGGCGGGTTACCCTTGTTGCCCTCGGCTTGCGGCAGCAACCCCGCCAATTCCCGCAGTTGAGCGGCCGACATCACGCTCATTCGGTCGAACACCGCGTCTACCAGCACGTTCCCCTGATAGAACAGTACGCGGTTACTTAAGTATGCCCCAGCGCCGCCAATCGTTTCCGCCCGCATGTTGTCCGAGACGTAAAAGGTAAAAGCCCCATAAGCGCCGCTGGCGTCTTCAAAGACCGCCGCCTTGATCGTCAGATTGCGGCCATCGTCGCGAGTGTAGGCCGCCTCCTCCAAACGCACGAAGCCATATTCCTTCAAAACGGGCGCATTCGCCGCATCGGCTGTAGAAGGATCATCGCTCCGCGCAACTGTCCCTTTCTCCTGCCAACCCGCAAACTCGTTGGGGAGCACTGGGGTCGAAGAAACAGAAGAGGTGGATGGTGGCGCCGACGAAGGAGGATCTGCCGCCCATGCAAGAGTGCGAGCAAACCCACAAAAGAGAAGGGACACCAGAACCACGAAAAATCGTCGCGAAAATTTCATTCGAAAAAAGCGTAACAATCCTATGAAATTAGACTACCGGGAGGCCCGGAAAGTTTCCACAAGTGCCCCATCACACGCCTCCGCACCCTTGTCCCGACCGGTTCGTGATCGGATCACTTTCCCGGAAGCGACCCGCAGGCAGCAGCGTTTTCGTTGCCGGCTGTTTTTCGGTAGTCGAAGTAAGTTTCATCCTCTTGATTCTTGCTCGTGTATAGAAAGAGAATTTTTGCTCGCGACTTCATCGCAAAATGTTCGGGGAGCCAGACTCCGCCTTCGACGGGCATGTTTTCCAACTCGAACCGCGTGCCCGGCTCGACGCGGGCCAGAAATCCCCCTATCACGACCGGATGTATGACCTCCGCTTCGACTCTCACCCAGTGGTAAGTATGTTTATCGATCCAGAGCTCGCCCTGCATCCCGGTCAACACCTTGGTTTCTTTGTTGGGCGGCTGATAGTCGGGCCGGGGGGTCGCCTGCAGCACATAAACGTCGGACGAACCCGATTTTTTTTCTCCCACCAGTTTGAAGCTGAATGCCTTCGTCATTTCGTCCATCAACTGGTGATCACGAGTGCGCTCCTTTTCGTATCTGTCGATTCGCTCGCTCCTCGCTTGTCTCGATTCGCCACAGCGCTGAGCCGTTACCCTTTCCAGTTTTTGCTGTTCTCGTGCCTGTTCATCGGCACTCAGTGGAGTCCCATTGACGGCTACGAGCCGCTGATAAGGCGACCCCAGAATCATAGTGACCACGACAGTCCGCGTTCCCGTAGCTAGCACATCGCGCTCAAAGTGCGAGTATGCCGGAGCGGTTTGCCAGTCTTTACTATTGGCTTGAACCGAGCGCTCGACGATCGTCTGGACAGCCTCCTCGGCAACCGCCATGGTCGTGAAAAGCACCAGCAATACTGCCAGGCATTTCACCTTGTAGCCTGTCATTACACTTTCAGGTTCTGGACCAGGAAGCGAGGCACACTTGTACAAAATCGGCAACATTTTCAACGGCAGTCTCCCCATACTCGTTTGGAGTGTTCGTATTAATCCTGTTCCATCAACCCCCTGGGTCTATGCTTCGACCTCCGACAAGGTTTTGTTAAGCATAGCAATGGTCGTATCAATTATGTGGCAGGCTGTGCCTTCGTTTGGGCTGGCATCGAGCCGATTTGAACGCAACTCTCCTCCGCCGCGGCAATCCATCGATTCGAATGCAGACACACCATCGCAACCTTATGCTTCGTCGGAACGCCCCGCGCATTTACCATAGCGGATCAGTCCCTTGTAAACATTTCTGGAGGAAGCATGATGAAACGCGGTCTGATCGTGTCAGTGGCATTCTTGATTTTCGCAGCCGTCAGCGGTGCTCAGAATTCCGCTCCGGACAGGTCCAGGACTCCGACACCGATTGACCAAAAGACGATCGACCAAAACACGATCGCCCAGAAGACGGGCGATCAGAAGACGAGCGATCAAAAGGCCAGTGATCGGAAAACGATCGCCCAGAAGACCGCCGGCATGCAGAAACTGCCTGGTTTTTTCACCTGTTACTGGGATGCGCGCGAGGGAAAACTCTGGCTGCAAATCGACAAATGGAATACCTCTTTCCTCTATTACGAATCCCTTCCTAACGGCGTCGGGTCCAACGACGTTGGCCTCGATCGCGGACAACCCGGCAAGACGAACGTGGTCCATTTTGAACGCATCGGCCCGCGAGTTCTGCTCGTTGCTGAAAATGAGAGTTACCGAGCCGTCACCGATGACCTCGAGCAGCAAACAGCCGTTCACCAGGCTTTCGCGCAATCCGTCCTCTGGGGATTCGAAGCCGCTGCCCAAAATGAAGATGATGAAGGGGCCGGTTCCGTCCTGGTCGACGCGACTCCATTTTTCCTCAGTGATGCACACGAGGTGGCCGCGAGACTCGCTGCGCTCAAGCAAGGCGCCTATCACGTCGATCCGTCGCGTTCTGCGATCTATCTTCCGCGCACCAGGAATTTCCCGGAGAACACCGACGTTGAATCTACCCTGACTTTTGTCGGCGAAAATCCCGGCCCCTGGATCGAGCAAGTCACGCCCGATCCGCGCGCCGTTACCGTGCACGAACACTTCTCTTTGATTCAGGCGCCCCCGCTTGGTTTCCACGAACGCGCTTACGACCCGCGTTGCAGTTTCTTCGGCATCGGTTACATGGATTTTGCCACGCCCGTCGACCAACCTATCGAAAAGCGCTACATTGCCCATCGCCGTCTCGCCCGGAAAGACCCTTCAGCCGTAATGAGCGAACCGGTAACGCCCATCGTTTATTACGTGGATCGCGCCATACCAGAGCCCATACGCTCCGCCGTCGTCGAAGGCGCAGCCTGGTGGAACCAGGCTTTCACCGCGGCCGGATACCACGACGCATTTCAGGTGAAGTTGCTGCCGGAGGGTGTCGACCCCATGGATGTTCGCTATAACGTCATCGAGTGGGTTCCGCGGGCAACGCGAGGCTGGGCCTATGGCATTCCCATTGCCGATCCGCGCACCGGCGAGATCATCAATGGCCATGTGAACCTCGACGCACTCAGAATCCGCCAGGTGTTTCTGATCGCGCAAGGGCTGCTCGATCCATTCGGCAGTGACAAAGACAAGCTCAAGCAAGCCAACGAAATGGCGCTCGCTCGCATTCGGCAATTGGCCGCGCATGAGACGGGCCATACCTTGGGCCTCATGCACAATTATGCCGCCAGTATCGTAAATCGCAGCTCAGTAATGGATTATCCACCGCCCACCGTAACTCTGGGCGCGGACGGCCGTCCCGATGTTTCCAATGCCTACGCCGTAGGGATCGGCGAGTGGGATAAAGTTTCTATCGCTTACGGCTATAGTGATTTCCCTCCTGGAAGCAACGAAACCGCGGCCCTCGACAAGATTCTCGCAGATGCTTTTTCGCGAGGGCTTCTCTATCTCACCGATCAGGATGCGCGGCCGCTTGGCTCCGCGAGCCCGGTCGCACATCTTTGGGATACCAGCAGCACCTCTCTCGATGGTTTGAATCGCGTCATGGCGGTGCGCGCGGCAGCTCTGAAGAATCTTTCCGAGAGCGCGATTCCCGAACACGCTCCGATGGCGACTCTCGAAGATGTGCTGGTTCCGATGTATCTCTACCATCGCTATCAAGTGGCCGCCGTGGCAAAATCGATCGGCGGCCTTGATTACTCCTTCAATCTTCGAGGGATCAAGGACAACGAAAAAGCTCCTGCAATTGTTCCTGCCGCTGAACAAAGACAGGCGATCCGCGCCGTTCTCAACACCCTCTCACCACAAACCCTCGCACTCCCCGACCCTCTACTCAAAATAATTCCGCCGCGCCCGCCAGACTACCCGACTGGCCGCGAGAATTTCTCGCGTCGAACCTCGCCGGCCTTCGATGCGCTGGCTCCCGGGGAAGCAGCGTCGGAAATCGTAGCGAGTTTGCTGCTCCAGCCCGAACGCGGCCAACGCATGATCGAATATCATGCGCTCGATAACCACAACCCTGGTTTTGATGAACTCATCGCCGCCCTGCTCGCCGCCACCTGGAAGGCGCAGCCAGCCCCAGGCGGTTATCCGGCGGCCATTCAGCGCACCGTCAATGCGGTAGTTCTCGATCACCTCATCGCGCTCGCAGCCGACAACCACGCTTCCGCTCAAGTCCGAGCCGTGGCTTCGCTGCAGCTGCAAGAGCTGAAAAAATGGATCGCAACCCAGGCTCCATCCGCAAAGGATGACGCCGTGCGCGCTCAATTTTTCTTTTCCACCAGCTTGATCGAGCGCTTTCAAAGAAACCCGGCCGAAATCCATCTCACCACTCCGGCTCCTCCGCCGGATGGCGACCCGATCGGCAGCGACGGTTGGGAATGAAACACTGATGGGCAATTTCGTTAATACGTCTACGGGAAGCTTAGGCCCACAGGAGCGCACGTAAACGGGCAAAGTCGCCCCTACAGGGTTTACCTGATTGTTGGCAAGTAAACCTTTTTGAGATTCATTATCTAGGACGACTGGAGCATTGGAGGAGGTTGCCGTACTATCGTTGCCGTGCTATCAGTATCTCTGCCCGACTTGCCTCAGGAAAGGCAACTATGCTAGCGATTCGGGGGTTGTCGATCTCCCGCAAGCTCACCCTGATGAACATGCTGGTAAGCAGCGCCGCGCTTCTTCTCGCGAGCATAGCTTTCTTTTCGTTCGACTTTCATAGCTTCAAACAGGAAGTGGTGCGGCAGTTATCCACCGAAGCGCAGATTATCGGTTCGAATTCAGTTTCGGCGCTCGTTTCTAACGACACGCAAGCGGCCGAGAATACCCTTACGGCTTTGCGCGCTTCACCGCACGTTGTCTATGCCGCCATCTATAACGCTGGCGGAACCCTTTTTGCCGATTACAGACGGCCGGGTGCGGGCAGTATTCGAGTGACCTCCCTCGGCAGCGAACCTTTTGGCTACTCGTTTCAGAATAGTCAGTTCTCGGTCATTCTACCGGTCGTCTTCGAGGGCAATATTGCGGGCAAGGTCTATCTGATTTCCGACACCAAAGCGCTCGCTAACCGGAAGCGCCGCTACCTTCAGATCATGGGCGGCATCCTTCTGGCCTCGCTGTTCGCCGCCTTTGTTGTATCGCGAGCCTCGCAGCGCGGCATCTCCGAACCGATGACGAAACTGGCGGAGACGGCGAAATTGGTTTCGCAAAAACAAAATTACTCCTTGCGCGCCGATACCATCGACACCGAGGATGAGGTTTCCACCGTCATCAACGCATTTAATGACATGCTGGGCCGGATTGAACAACGCGGTGCCGATTTGCAAAATGCGCACGACGAACTGGAACAAAGGGTCAAAAGACGCACCGCTGAGCTTGAAGATCGAACCACTCAGGTAGCGGAACAAGCCAGGTTGTTGGATCTGGCCAACGACGCGATCTTCGTCAGAACCGCTGACTCCAAAATTTCTTATTGGAATTCGGGCGCCGAACGGCTCTACGGCTGGACCAAGAGCGAGGCCATCGGCAGCTCGCCCCATGAACTTCTCCAGACTGAGTTTCCCGTGCCGCTTGAAGAACTCACTCGGCGCGATCGTTGGGAAGGTGAACTTTGGCAACGACGGCGTGATGGCAGTCGAATCATTGTTGGTTCCCGATGGACAACTCTGCGCGACAAGAACGAGCAATTCGCCGGCTGGCTGGAAATCTGCACCGACATCACCGCGCGAAAGCAGGCGGAAAAGGCCGCCCGACGGCTCAGCAGTCGCATCCTCAACATACAGGATGACGAGCGCAGACGCATGGCCCGCGAGCTGCACGATAGTCTTGGTCAGTATCTCGTCGCCCTCAAGATGAGCCTCGACCTTCTCGAGCGTGAGGTCACGCTCGGTTCGTCACAGAATCCTTCCGTCGTGCTGAAATCCTGCTCCGAGTTGCTGGAACGCGCCATATCGGAAACGCGAACCATCTCCCACCTGCTGCATCCACCTCTCCTGGATGAAGTTGGACTCCTCTCCGCGATGAACTGGTTCGTCGAGGGCTTTTCCAAACGTAGTGGAATCCTCGCGAACATGGATGTTCCATCGCAATATAGCCGCCTGCCCCAGGAAACCGAAATCACTCTGTTCAGGGTATTGCAGGAAGCTCTCACCAACGTCCATCGGCATTCCGGCAGCAGTCAGGTAGATATCATGCTGCGTGTCACAGGTGCGGATGTATGGCTGAAGGTAGAGGATTACGGGCAGGGCATTCCGGACGATCGCTTGAAGCAAATCCAGGAAGAAAACGCGCAAATCGGAGTGGGTCTGGCTGGCATGAAAGAACGAGTACATCAGTTGGAAGGATCGCTGGAGATCACTTCCAGCTTAACCGGCACTTCTGTCTCTGTCAGAATTCCGATTTCCGAAAGTTCAAAGGTTCCTGCCGCCAATAAAACAAGTTTCAGTTCGCGCGAAAATATTTCGGTGGCGTAAGAAATAACACCAGGCCCCACCCGCTCGAAGGAAAAATCGAAATGGCGAACGCTGATCTTCCCAGCGAAACTCGATATTCTCTGGCCGCCACGCTCAGCCACAATTGAGCGAATAGTTGGGAAAAAGGTTGAATAAAGAGTTGAATAAAAAAGTTCAGTAAAAAACGCCCGCTCAGTGCGTAACCTGAGGCCCCGCAATCTCCCACAGACCCGTGGTCAAATACTCGTCAATCGCCTTGGCTGCCCGTCGCCCAGCTCCCATCGCCAGAATGACCGTAGCGCCGCCAGTTACAATATCGCCGCCAGCGAACACGCCCACGCGCGACGTCTTTTGCGACGTCCCATCGGCCTGGATGTAGCCCCACTTGTTCGTGTTCAGTCCGGGCGTCGTACTCTGTACGATCGGATTCGCCGTCGTCCCAATCGCCATGATCGCCACCGAAATCGGTAGATCGTACTCCGACCCCTTGATCGGCACCGGACGCCGTCTTCCCGAAGCGTCGGGCTCGCCCAGTTCCATCTTGATGCACCGCGCTCCCGTCAGCCAGCCCTTACCGTCCGACAAGAATTCGGTCGGCGCCGTCAGCACGTGAAACTCGATGCCTTCCTCTTTGGCGTGCTTCACTTCCTCCTTACGAGCCGGCATCTCCGCCTCACTGCGACGATACAGGACGTAGGCCTTCCCCGCGCCCAGCCGCAACGCCGAACGAATGCCATCGAGCGCCGTATTTCCGCCACCGATCACCGCCACGTTCTTGCCCCGGAAATCCACCATCGGCTCGTCGTACTTGGGAAATTCATAGGCATGCATCAAATTGATGCGAGTCAAAAATTCGTTAGCCGAGTACACCCCATTCAGATGCTCGCCCGGAATTCCCATGAACTGCGGCAACCCCGCGCCGGTGCCGATGAAAATCGCATCATAGCCCTCTTCTTCGAGCAGTTCGTCAATCGTGACCGTGCGTCCGACCACCACGTCGGTTTCAAATTCCACGCCCATCGCCCGCATGTAATCGACCTGCTGACGAATAATCTTCTTCGGCAGCCGGAACTCAGGAATGCCATAAACCAGCACCCCCCCGACCTCATGCAACGCCTCGAAAACATGCACCGCATGACCCTTCTGAACCAGATCCCCTGCCGCCGTGAGCCCCGACGGCCCACTGCCCACGATCGCTACCTTCTTCCCCGTCGGCGGCGCTTTCACAATGCTTTTGAGGTCGAAGTGCTGCTGTTCATAGTCGGCGACAAAGCGCTCCAGGTACCCGATGCCGAGCGACTCGCCTTTTCGCTTCAGTAGGCAAGCGCCCTCGCAGTGATCTTCCTGCGGACAAACCCGTCCCGTAATCGCCGGCAACACATTGTCTTCGCGAATCTTCGCCGCCGCCGCCATGTACTTTCCTTCCACGATCAACTGCACAAAATCCTTCACCTTCACGCCCACCGGACAATCCGATACGCAAGCCGGCTTGGCGCATTCCAGGCATCGAATCGCCTCCTGCCGCGCCAATTCCTCCGAATACCCGAGGTTGACCTCGGTGAATTCCTGCGCTCGTTTCGCGGGCGCTTGCTCCGGCATATGCAGCCGCGGCATCTTGATGCGTTCGCGATTCGGTACTGGATTCTTAGACTTTACTTTCTCCGTCGTCATGACCTCGCCTCCAGTGCGCATCCCGCCGTCACCGCTTCGGTCGGAGCTTGCTTCGCTTCCGGTTTCTGCGTCGCAACTTCCTGCAGATATTCATCCATCGACCGCTTTTCCGCATCTCGATACATGGCATTCCGCTGCACCAGGACCGCAAAATCTACGCGATGCGCATCGAATTCCGGTCCATCCACGCAGGCAAATTCGCTCTTGCCCTCGACCAGCACCCGGCAACCGCCGCACATGCCCGTGCCATCGATCATGATCGGATTGAGGCTGACCATGGTGCGAATCCCTTCCTTGCGCGTCATCTCCGCCACCGCTCTCATCATCGGAATCGGACCGACCGCCAACACCAGATCGATGCGCGTTCCGTTCTCGATCAGTTGCCGCAGCTTATCCGTCACCAGACCCTTATCGGCGTAGCTGCCGTCGTCGGTCATAACAAAAACCGTGTCGCTGACCTCCTTCATCTCGTCTTCCAGGATCACCAGGTCCTTATTTCGGCCACCAAGAATAGCGATCACCCGATTGCCGGCTCGCTTCATCGCCGCCGCCGTCGGATATGCCATGGCCGTCCCCACCCCGCCTCCAATCGTGACCACCGTGCCGAAACTCGCGATCTCCGAAGGTTTGCCCAGTGGCCCAACGATGTCCAGAATACTGTCTCCGGTTTCGAGCGAATTGAGGAGATGGGTTGTCTTGCCGAGCGATTGCACCACAATATTGACAGTGCCACGTTCCGGATCGGATTTCTCAATGGTCAACGGAATGCGCTCCCCGTTCTCGCAAATCCGGATGATGACAAACTGGCCTGGCCGCTGCTTGCGCGCGATCCGGGGCGCCTCAATCATGAAGCGCTTAATCCCTGGTGCGATGAACTGGGCGTTGATGATTTTGAACACGGGACCTCCCTCGTACTCGTCCCTTCCATTGTCCCGGTCTGGACGGCCAAGAGGCTGTGATCCGGATCACCGACGGTAGTGCGTCATTACCCGCCGCGTAGCCGAGGCGATCGGCGCTGGGTTTGGCGGGAATGCGTACAACGCCCCCGGACATCTATTGCCCGCTGGAGATCCCCAAGTAGCTATTCACAACCTCTACGGGCAAGCTGAGACTGGAAGCGATCTGGGACACTTGCTGGCCCTGTCTGTAGAGCTGAACCACCTGTTGTGACTCCGACAGGTGAACCGTATCCGTCGGCGCGTTCGCGGTCTGCGGCCGCTTTTGAGCGGCGGCCGCATTCGACGCAGCATGCGCAGCGGCGAACGACGCGGGCGAGAACGAACTGGATATTGAAATACTCATCGGAATCTTCCTTTCCTCTTCCCCCGGAAGATCGGCACGTCAGACTCATCGCATGAGTCGAATCGCATAGAGCCCTTCCCATATCAATCGTGCTGTTCCAAAGCGGTACGCCCGAAACCTTGGTCCAATCTTTCTCCCGAATTAAGATACGTCTATGCAAAACGCAACCCCAGCGGCCATCGCGGTGCTCGTGCTGGAGCTCACTCCGGCAGCCCTGTTTGGATTTGCCGGTGAGCGGGTTGCGCAAGCCTGCGCCCGCTGGCCATCAACCGTACGCGCGGCTTTCCCCGTTCTCTGCGTCCTGCCCTATCTTCTGATTTCGTCGCAATACCACTTCTTTTCCTGGAAATGGTGCGCTCTTTACGCCGCTCTCCCGGTGGCGATCGCGTGGCTCCTGGCGCAGGCCTCGACCGCCGATCCCGAGCAACACGGTAACTGGCGAGACGCCATCATCCTCCTCACGCTTGGCCTGGCCGTCGATCTGCGCTGGTTCGAACAAGCCTGGCCCAACGGGTTGGCTGGCTGGGGCAAATTGCTGCTGGTCGATGCCGGATTGTATGGATACGTCGTGATCCGCCGACTCCACGGAACCGGCTTCGACTTTCACTTCCATTGGAGCGACTGGAAAACCGGCCTGCGGGAGCTGGTTTTCTTTGCCCCAATCGTTCTAGGGCTGGGAATGGCGCTCGGCTTTCTCCATCCTCATAGTCACGCTCTGCGCTTCTCGATGATTCCGACCTGGCTCTACATCTTCATTTTCGTTGCCGTTCCCGAGGAACTTTACTTCCGTGCCTGGGTGCAGAACCTGCTGGAACGGCGGGTCGGAAGGCGCGCGGCGCTGGGCATAACGGCGGTGTTATTCGGACTCTCCCATTTCAACAAACGCTCGGTCCACTTCAACTGGCGCTATGTCATATTGGCCACCATCGCCGGAATCTTCTATGGCCGCGCATGGCTCGATCGGCGCCGCGTACCGGCCTCGGCCATCACCCACGCCAGCGTGGACGCCATATGGACGTTCTGGTTCTAGCCAACTCCCCAGCCCGGCAAGAACGCTAGCATCCATGCATGCTTTGCTGGAATCCAGCCCCGAAGCCGCCGAGGACGCTTGGGGATAAGCTCTCGACTGAGCCCGCCGCGGAAACGATCAGAAGGTGAAACGACTACCGACGGTCGGAGCACAGTTGTTGTTGCTGAAATAGGGGACGCCGGGGCCATGAGGAATGGCGATGGCCAGACCTCCGCTCACCCAGGAATACGCAATTCCCGCATAAGCGTCGAAACGCTTGGTGAAGTGATAATCCGCATAGAGCGATCCCTCGTTGAGCGTGCCCGCGCAGGAAGCGCGGAAACTCTGGGGCGTGCAGGCTGGCGGAACACGGAAGTCGTTCTGCCGCTGTTGATACCAGGCGAAAGTGAAGTCGGTTTTGCTGCGGTAGGTGTACTTCGCGCCCGTCCACCAGATGTTCACTAACTTTTCAGAATCAAGATTGTTGTCTTCGACCCCGCTCATGATGTAACCGCCCTGGTCCGAGGCGCCCACGCCCAACGGGTTCACCGGGTTATTCTGCCAGATGTATTCATAGCCCGCAAAAAACTTGAACGGGTCCCACTTATACTTGGCAGCGACCATAATTGCATTGTTGTCGGTCACGATGCCATAGACGGTGCCGTTCGGGTCGATCAGATTGGTCCCGTTGATTTGGTTTGTATTGATGCTGTCTGTGGTCGACTGATACGGCGCCGCCAGACTCTGAGGCCCCAGCAAGGGGTTCAATACGCTGATCGCCTGGTTGTAATGTTGGAAGACGAAGTCGGCGGAGAACTTGCCCCGGTCTCCACCGAGGTCTCCGCCGAGGTTGAATCCATAAGCGTTGTTATGCGCCTCTTCCGGCGTACAGGTAGTGGCAGTCCAAGTTGCAGAGGCCGAGTAGCAGCCGGCGGAACCATTGGCGAATTTATACATCGCGCCGAAATGCACCGGGCCGTAGGTGAGGCGATACTTCACGGCGTAGTCCCAACGGCTGTCCTCAGTGTCGCCGCCGCCGGCCATCGTGCCGTTATACCCGATGTACGAAAAGCCATACGCGCCGCCCGCCGGATCGTACTGGAGCATCGCATCAGTGCCGAGAGAGCGCTGCCGACCGAAAGTCAGCGTGCCGAAAACCTTGGACGCTATACCGCCATAGTATTCGTCATTGAAGGGTTGGCCCGCCCGCGCGCCGTCGATGGCATACGAATAGCTGCTCCTGGGAAGGCCGTTGTTCGTGATCTGGGTTTCCGACGCGTTGGCGAGCAGGCCAGACTGCGGATTGAGGCCCGTTGAAGCGTTGAACACAACCGACCACCCCGGCAGAAACTCTTCCTTCCCCTTGATGCCAAAACCCGTCTGCTGCAGGTTGTTCGGCGCGACAAGGAATCGATGTTCATAGCCATTCCGGTTCACCAGAGCTTCGCCTTCATAGTTATATCCGCTTTCCGGTAAGCCGTGGCTGACCCAGCCGACGCCGATGTCATACGCACCGTACACCGTGATGCCGTGCCAGGTCAGCGTGCAATCGGTGGTGGCGAATTCGTGGCCGCTCGCGCAGGCGTCGGGAGTGCCCCCAAGCGTCTTCCGCTGCATCTTAATGTCGACCGTGGCCTCCTGGCCGACCGTCAAGCTGATTCCCGTGCGCGTTTCATCGGCGAACCCTTGTTTTGCCGCGCGAATCTCGAAGCGCCCCGCAGGCAGGAAGGACGCCTGATAGTGTCCCCCGCCGTCGGTTGCGATCGTGCGCGTTGCACCGGTGTCGACGTTCTTGACTGTCAGCGCGACATCGCGAAGGGCTGCGCCGCTTTGGTCCTTCACCACGCCGGAAAGGCTCGCTCCGGTTTGGGCCTGAGCAAAGGTCAAGCATGACGAAAGCAAAAAACTAACCGCTGCGAAAAACAGGTAGGCCTTGCGCATTTCGACCTCAAAAAATCAATCGGTTGGGATAGAAACGCGCAAGTGTACATTACATACGATTCGATTGTCCAGAACTGTACGACTTAGTCCGTTTCGCCATGCGGTTCGTGGGCTATACTCATGCCGATGCGACTGAGTTGACCGGGAACCTCGTTGTCGCTACGATTGCGTCCCGATGCAGAACAACCGCAAATCCGAACCGAATATTGAGGGGCTGCTGCAGCTTCGCGATGCAGCTTTGCAACTGGGGATCAGCTTTCCAACCATTAAGCAGTGGATTTACAAAAAGAAAATTCGCAGCAATCAGACTGCGGGAGGACACCATCGTATCCCGCAGAGCGAAGTGGACAGACTGCTTTTCAGAACCCGTGGCAAGACCGAGCAGCAACGCAAAGAAAAAGTCCGGCGCGTGAGTGGTCGTAATCAGCTCGTGGGACGAATTGAGTCCGTGCAGATTAGCGGTTTGATGGCTGAGGTCAGAGTTTCAATCGGTGGTCAGCTCATCACGTCGATTATCACCGCACGCTCTGCCAGAGAGATGCAGCTAAAGCGGGGCCAAACCGCCGCAGCCCTCATCAAAGCTACCGAAGTAATGATCTTGCGGGTTTGACTCATGAACAACCGACCCTTTCCACACGTGCTACTCGTTCTGCTGCAGGTGCCGCACTAAAGAGATGTCGCAGGAACCGAAAACTCTAACCGCGGAAACCTCCACCACCACGCCCGCCCGCAACCTCAACCTCCGGAGCCTCGCTACCAGCCTCCGCCGCTACTACGTTTGGGCCCAGGTCATCATGGTATTTGTCTTTCTGGAGTTTGCGTTGTGGTCACCAACGAAGCATTTCCGGAACCGCTGGGCCACCATCGCGGCCCTCACACTTCTCGTCGTCGTTTTGCTGGATCTCCTGAGCGATCGGTCGTCGCTCGAGCGTCTCGGCTTGGGACTGCCGAAACCGTCCGGCGCTGTCATAACCCTCGGCGCTGGTTTGATAACCGCCGTCTTCCTGCTGCTTCTGGTCAACTGGGCGGGCGGCCAGATTCCCGCCAACCCCACTTGGTTTCCAAATTTGCAGTCGGCGTGGGGATACCTGATCTGGGCTCTGATTCAGGAATTCATCCTGCAATCGTTTTTCTTCACCCGCTTCGAAGAGTTGTATGGAAGTTCGGCTGCGGTTTGGATGGCGGCCACGCTCTTTGCCGTCGCCCATTTGCCCAATCCCGTTCTGACCACCGCTACGCTGCTCGGCGCACTCTTCTTCTGCGAAATGTTCCGCCGTTACCGCAGCATTTATCCCCTCGCCATCGTGCACGCCATTTTGGGGATCACCATCGCCTTCGTTGCCCCGGACCGCCTGCTCCATCACATGCGGGTAGGAATTGGCTATCTGCGGTATTGAGCCTGCGCGAATAAGGGAGGGACGGGCGTCTTCGCCCCTCCGGAACCACCCAGCTTCCTACGAACTGATCTCAGCTAACCGCCTTGGCATGAAACTGTCGCAGCCCGACTGCCAGAAATGCCACATCAAACAGGGCCAGCATGATCAAAACTGCCAACACAGGAAGATGAGGAAACTGCGGCACGAGCGTGCCCCGCAACCCCTCGCTGGCGTAAACCAGCGGATTGATCAGCACGACTTTCTGCAGAATCGGAAAGTGTCCCAGCGCGCTCCACGGATAATACGTGCAGCCGAAAAAGATCATCGGTGTCAGCACCATGCTGAACATCAAACCGATGTGAGTCTGGTTGACGCTGCACCCCAGCGCCAGTCCGCCGCAGGCCGCGAAAAGCGCCACCAGCAGGGTGACGCAGGCAAAGCGCAACAGAGAGTGCAGGTTGAACTCCACCCCCGGACGCAGCAACAGCCATGCCATCGGGATCACCACCAGGCCAGCCACCAGAGCCTGCATCGTCCCAAAGATTACTTTCTCGATCGCCAGCCACGAGATATTGATCGGCGCCAGCAGCCGGTCTTCGATCTCACGCGTGAACTGAAACTCGGCAATCAAAGGCATCGCGACCGCCCAGACGCCCGTGAACACCATGCTGATCGCCATGATCCCGGGTAAGAGCAGGCTCTTGTAGGCGGCGGGCATGTAGCCGCTCGACACCATCACCCGGCCAAAGATAAACACGAACATCATCGGCTGCAAAAAAGTCTGCAGCAGCAAAGGGACAAAGTTGCGGCGGGCCACATGAGCGTCGCGCCCGAGCAGCGCCAGAAAAGTCGTCCAGTTCAATCGCGCAAGCTCCTTCCCGTGTGATGCAGAAAAAGATTCTCCAAACTCGGCTCCGAGATATGCACGTCGCACAGCTCGACGGAAGCGCCCGAGGCCAGATGTGCAATTTCACCGACCAGCGATCCCCCTCGATCGGCGTACACATCGGCCGAGTTGCCGTCCGTCGCAATCGCTCGCACCTCTCTCACCCCGGTCAAAGTCTGAAGACGCTCCAGTAATTCGGGGGACTGCCGTCCAAACCGCAACCGCAGCAGATAGCCTCCCGGAACCGAGGCCTTCAACTCCGCGGGCGTGCCCAGAGCGATATTTTTTCCATGATCGATGATCGCCAGACGCTGGCACAAGGCGTCCGCCTCTTCCATGTTGTGCGTGGTCAGCAGGATCGTCTTGCCGCTCTGGTTGTACTCGCGGATGATCTCCCAGAGAAGCAACCGCGTCTGCGGATCCAGCCCGGCGCTTGGTTCGTCGAGAAAGAGCACCTGCGGATCGTGCATCATCGCACGCGCAATCGACAGACGCTGCATCATCCCGCCAGAAAATCCGCGGACCATCTGGTCGGCGCGGTCGGTCAGCTTGAAGCGCTCCAGCAGAGTCCTGGCACGCTCCGCTCTCTCCCGCGAATCGATGCCAAAATAAGCACCATGAAAGAGGAGGATCTCGCTGGCGGTCAGCGTGAAGTCAAGGTTGGGACGCTGCTGCACCACGCCAATCAGTCGCTTGACCGCGACCTGCTCCGCCCATACGTCGTGCTCGCCGATCCATGCCTGCCCGCCCGTAGGCCGCACCCGAGTGGTCAGCACTCCGACCGTTGTCGATTTGCCCGCCCCGTTCGGTCCCAGTAGCCCAAAGATCTCTCCCGGCAAGACCTCCAGAGAGATTCCATCGAGAGCGACGATTTGCGGCTTGGGCTGTTTGCTTCCCTTCCCTCGCCCCGCGCTGAACCCGAAGCCGCCACCAGAGGCAAGCGGCGGCGGTGAC
This sequence comes from uncultured Acidobacteriaceae bacterium, assembly GCA_963696275.1. Lineage (GTDB taxonomy): Bacteria > Acidobacteriota > Terriglobia > Terriglobales > Acidobacteriaceae > Acidiflorens. Next base: position 749,850 of record CAVOJQ010000008.1, read on the forward strand.
GTATAGACCTTACGTAAATCGCGAGTTCGAATGCCGGCTAACATGCAGCGTCCGCACTACATCGGGAATTCGCGCCCAAATTTACTACTCCACGATTCGTACACCGGAATGGATCCGCCCCGTAAGATTCCGAACAGCATATCAAACCGGACAGTTGTCCGCTCGTTTGCTAAGCTCGTTCCTGCGTGGATCAGAAAGCGGATCAGAAATACGACGTCATCATTCTGGGAGCGGGCGCCGCCGGCCTGATGTGCGCCATCGAAGCCGGCAAACATAAGCGGCGTGTCCTGCTGCTCGAACGCGCCGATCGGATCGGTAAAAAGATCCTGATCTCCGGCGGCGGCCGCTGCAATTTCACCAACCTCCACACCGCTCCCGATAACTTTCTCTCCGCCAATCCGCACTTCGCAAAGTCCGCCCTCGCCCGCTATTCTCCCGCCGACTTCCTACGCCTCGTCGAAAAACATCGCATCCCTTATCACGAGAAAAAACTCGGCCAGTTGTTCTGCGATCGCGCAGCCAGCGACATCACAGCGATGCTGCAGCAGGAATGCCGCGACGCTGGAGTGGAAATCCGGCTCAACACAAAAATCGATGCCGTGCGCAGGAACGACGCGCAAGAAAATAGCCACTTCACTGTTCAAGCCGAGGGAGCCACTCTCGCCGCACCCCGCCTGGTCGTTGCTACCGGAGGATTGTCGATCGCGAAAATCGGTGCCACCTCGTTCGGTTACGATCTGGCCCGGCAATTTGGCCTGACCCTTCAGTCGCCCCGCCCCGCTCTCGTTCCGCTCCTCTTCCGCGAGCCAACCCGCAAGCGCTGGTGCGATCTTGCCGGAGTGTCCACCGAAGTGGTCGCTACCACGCCCAGCTCCAAGCTGTCGTTCCGCGAGAACATGCTGTTCACTCATCACGGAATCAGCGGACCCGCAATTCTCCAAATCTCTTCTTATTGGAACGGTAAGGACCCAATTCACCTCGACCTCGCGCCGGGTCGAAACTTGACCGCCGAACTTCATTCGCGCGGCCATCGCGACCCTGCAGCCTGGAAATCTCTGCTGCGTGAAATTCTGCCACGCCGCTTCGCGGATCGCTGGATCGACACTTTTCCGTTGACCGGCAATTCCGATCGCGACCTTGCCAGCGCCGAACGTCAACTGCATGCCTGGGAAATAAATCCGGAAGCGACGGAAGGTTACGGAAAGGCGGAAGTCACTGCCGGCGGCGTCGACACCAGCGAACTCTCCGCGAAAACCATGGAATCCCGCAAAGTTCCCGGCCTCTTTTTCATCGGAGAAGTGGTCGATGTCACCGGCCAGCTCGGCGGCTTCAACTTTCAGTGGGCCTGGGCGTCAGGCTTTTCCGCCGGACAGGCGGTGTGAGGACTTCGCTTGACTGCGCTGGATTTTCCACCCAAATTGCTTGGCCAGCATACGGACGTAACGCTTCTGGGCCTTGACCGTTTCCGCCGGATGGATCAGCTGTTTCTTGACGGGTCGGTCGACCGAAGTTACCTCAACAATCTTGACCTTAACTTCGTCGCCGACGCGAAGGGGTTTCTGGTTTACCCATTTGAGGTGTTCCTCATTGGCGAGGCCACCCACCTCCATAAACAAATCTGCCCGCCGATCTCCCGCCACCCAGGTGACAATTGCCGTGAGCACCCCGCGCTCGCCGATCCCCGCGAGACATACCCCCTCGCCGTTTAACGAAACCTTGAACGCACGCATAGTACTGAGAGGATACAACGGATGTGTCAAAGCCACTATTCCCGGCTAAAACTCCGCCCCTTCCTCCATGAAGGGCATGCGGGCAATGATTTCCGCGGCCTGCTCCAGTTCCTTCAAGTCTCCGCCGGTGAAGTCCGCGCCCGCACCGGAAGCATCCAGTCCCTTGCGGGAAACCTGGATCACTCCCTTCACATTTCCCGAATTCATTGCCGGAACGGACATGATTTTTTGAATCGGCATCTGCTCCGCGCCACGAGCCTCCTCGTCCGATTCCGCTCCAATCTTGACCGCTTCAAACAGGCTGACATGCTTGACCCGCATGAAAGCGTTCGACAGAAGAGGGGTGCGCGTCGCCGCCGTCCGCGCTGCCACGGCCGACCCCGTCAGCGGCAGTACCCCCGCCGATCGCAGCTCCGGCGGAAAAACGAATCGCAGACTACCTTTGTCCAGCCGGAGCAACGCCACTTCGCTGCGCCGCACTCGCAGAATCTGCGCGAGCTTCATGCAGGCCCTCTCCGCACTGGGAGATTCAGAAAGCATGTTTTCCAGGTCGCCGAGCGTTGCCTTCGCGCCCTTGGTTGCAGAATGGAATCCTGCCGATGACATAGTTATGCTCAAGTCCTACTCATCCATCCTGCGGGTCCCACGAATTTTGTTCAAGTTACTCCAGTACTTCCGCTCTCCGCCCGCTATTGGCCATGTCCAAAAAGAATCGCTTTTTTGATCGGGAGCAGCTATTTTTTTGATCTCCCAGACCACAATTCCACAGCCGTTCGCGTTATATTAGATGTATCTCTCATCGCACAAACTGGGGCGACCTATCGGGGTAGATGTATGTCGCTTATTCATTACGCAAGACCATTCCTGGAGCTGGGTATCTGTAAGGAGTACTCTATGCCACGCAAAACGACTGAAACCACTACCACCGCTCGGAGCAAGAAAACTGCAGCCTCAACGCAGCCCGCCCCGGTGCAGACTGCGCCCGAGCTTGCGAAACCGGTTGCGAAAGAAGTTCCGCAAAATGCGAAATCGACGAATGTGATTGTTATCAATCACGTACAGGCTACTCTCGAAGATCAGATTCGCCGCCGCGCTTATGAGCTCTACCTGGAGCGCCGAGCCACCGCCGGCAGCGAAAATGGCGATCAGAACAATGGTGACCAGAATCAGGATTGGCTGATCGCAGAGCGCGAGATCCGTTCGCGCCAAAGCGGTCAGGAACACTCCGCGTAGCCGCTCGGCGCGTCCGCGCCTGCATGCCAGTGAGCGCACGGCGGGAATGCTGTGCGCTCTGTCTTCAAATTCCGACCTGAGCGGACTGCGAAAAGCTCAAAATTCAGAAACTCCCTGGTCTGGCAGGCTGCGGAAAACCTCGACGTACGGTTGGACAAAGGTTGATTGGACCGAGTTAGGACTGGACCGACCTAGGGCTGGACCGCCTGAACCAGCGTCGGCTTCACCTGTTGTCCCTGAAGCTCGGAAGCGTCCCACGATCCGCCCAGGGCCTTGACCAGATAAACAGAAGTGGTCATTTGTTGACCCAGTAGTTGCGTCGCCAGTCGCTGATTGCTCAGCAGCGTCGATTGCGCCGTAATCACGTCGAGGTAAGTCGTAACTCCTCCTACATAACGGTCGTTCGCAAGTTCCAGAGCGCGCCGCGAGTCCGTCACCGCCTGCTGTTGCGTCTTCGCCGCCTGATTCAACAGTTCGAGACCCGACAGCCCATCCTCGACCTGCTGAAACGCCTCCAGCACCGATTCCCGGTAGTTGGCGACCGATTCATCGTAAGCCGCACGGCTGAGGGCCAGGTTGGCGCGATTGCGTCCGCCTTCAAAAATCGGTTGCAAAATGTCGCCGCCGAGCGCCCAGAAAGCGCTGGGAGCACTGATCAGATTCCCGATGTCGCGACTCTGCCATCCTCCGCCCCCGCCCAGCGTAATATGCGGATAAAACGCAGCCACTGCCAGACCAACTTGCGCATTCTCATACGCCATCTGGCGTTCGTTCGTCGCGACGTCAGGACGCCGCTCCAGAATCTCGGACGGCACTCCCGTGGGTATTACTGGCAGATGGACATCAAATGGCGCTTCCGGCAGGCCAAAAGCCGATGCGGACTTCCCCACCAGCACCGCGATAGCGTGTTCGTACTGCGCCCGCTGCTGTAGCACCAGTTGCACTTGCGTCGCAGTCGAATCCAGCAGCGCCGCCTGCTGCGCGACTTCCAATCCATTGGCGACCCCGCCTTCGTGGCGACGATTGACCAGGTCCATTCCTTTTTGCTGGATCTCCACTGACTCCCGCACTACCCTCGCTTCCGCGTCGCTTTCCCGCAGATTGAAGTAGTCAGCCGCCAATTCGGCGGTCAGGATCAGGCGAACATTTTCCAGATCAGCGGCTCTACCTTGCAGCGAAGCATTGGCAGCCTCCAGGTTGCGCCGGACTTGTCCGAATAATTCGAGTTCGTAGCTCACGGAAAACGGAATCGTGAAAACGTTCTGGCTGACCGGCGTCAGCGGAACCGTGGATCCCGAAAGCGGCCGGTTACCGGAGAGACGTTGCCGCTGCCCACTCGGGTCTGTGTTCACCGTTGGAAAGTACGCCGCGGATGCAATGCTCGCCTGCGCCCGAGCCTGCGCCAGGCGATCTTGCGCCGCAGTGAGCGACTGGTTTGCCTGCAGCACTTGTTGCTCTAACTGGTCAAGCTCCGCATCATGAAAAATTTGCCACCAGGCGCCTTTGGGAATTGCGTCCTTCGGCACCGCCGGCTGCCATGGTCCCTCGCCCTTCCAGCTGTCCGGAACCACCGCCGCGGGCCGCTTATATCTTGGCCCAACCGTGCAACTCACAGCGGAAACGGCCAGCAACCCGACCGCCAGCAACCCGACTTTCACGTTGCCCTTCGAGAGCCTTCTGAACTTAGTCTTTACGAACAACAGCCATTCCTTCACGAATGCGCATCTCCTGCATTGGACTTGGCGACATGCACTTGCTGCCCTTCCTCAAGCGAGTCAGACGGATTGATAACCACCCGATCGCTCACCTCAACTCCGCCCAGAACTTCGAGCGTGGTGCCGAAGTCGCGACCAATGTTGATCCGCTGGAGATGTACCTTCCCATCCTTGTCCACCACCGCAACCTGCGCCCCTTCCGCTCGGAAGAGCATGGCGTTGACCGGAATCGTGATTCTCGGAACCGCAGTCCCAGTCGCAAAATGCACCTGGCCGAAAGACCCAGGCAGCAACTTGCCGTCTTTGTTGGGAACATCGACTTCCGTATTTAGCGTGCGGGTCCCAGGATCAATGGCCTCGGCCGTGCGAACGATCGTACCCATAAACTTCTGTCCCGGAAATTCCTGCAGCGTCACCGTCGCCTTAACCCCAACTTTCATCGACGGCGCATAGGCCTGCGGAACGCTCACGTAAACACGCAGGGGATCGACACGCGCCATATCGAACAGCTCTTTGCCCGCCAACCCCGCGCCGGAGTTGATCAGCGCCCCCGGATCGACATTGCGCCGCGTAAGCACGCCGGAAAACGGTGCATAAACATTCTTGAACGACTCTAGTTCTTCCAGACGCTTGACATTCGCGTCCGCTGCCGCAAGGTTGGCAACCGCCTGCTCGAGCCCGCTCGCTTGCTGGTCAGCCTCCTGCTGCGAAACCGAGTCGGTCTTCCGCAGATTCGCCCAGCGGTCAGCCGAGATTTTCGCCAAGCCCAACGCCGCCTTGATCTGCTCGCGGTTCGCTCGCGCCTGCGACAACTCCTGATCAATTTCCGGAGTGTCTATCGTCGCCAGCAGTTGCCCTTTTTCGACCTTGCTTCCAATGTCTTTGTACCAGCGCAAAAGGTAGCCGTTGGTGCGCGCAAAAATAGGAGACTCTTCAAATGCCTGCAAATTTCCCGGCAACACAAGTTCGTCGTTTCCAGGCTCGGTTTGCGGCTGTACGACAGCTACGGTCGGAATCGAGACAGCTTCCGTTTCTTTCGCCAGCGCGTCACCTTCGCTCTTCCGGTTCAGAAAAGTAACCACCCCGGCTGTAAGCAGCACCAGTAGCACCGCGCCCACCAGAATCTTGCCGAGGCTCGTCTGAGCCGGCGTCGTTTCCGGCGCGCCAGCGCCCCCCGCATGAACATCGTGGGCGGGTGAGGATAAGCTGTCTTTCGGCTCTCTTCTTACCGGCGGCGATTGTACTGACATAGGAAGTCTCCAACGTATTTCTTCAACTGCTCACCTTGCTTGCTAGCCCAGCTCCGAGCGAAGCTTCGCTTCGCGCCGGCTGTGAATAATCGTAAACACACTCGGCACAAAAAATAGTGTGGCCACGGTGGCGAAAAGCAACCCGCCGATCACGGCTCGGCCGAGCGGAGCGTTCTGCTCGCCGCCTTCGCCAAAGCCCAGCGCCATCGGCACCATGCCGATGATCATGGCCAGAGCCGTCATGATGACCGGCCGCATGCGCGTGTAGCCCGCTTCCAGCGCCGCTTGCAGCGCCGGCACTCCGGTATTCATCCGGTCACGCGAAAAGGAAACCAGCAGAATCGAATTCGCGGTCGCGACTCCCATGCACATGACCGCTCCCGTCAGCGATGGCACGCTCAGCGTGGTGCGCGTAATCAGCAGGAACCAGCAGATTCCCGCCAGCGCACCCGGCAGGGCTGTGATGATGATAAAAGGATCGAGCCACGACTGAAAGTTGACCACAATCAGCAGATAGACGAGTACGATCGCTCCCAGAAGCCCAAAGCCCAGTCCGTAGAAAGAAGACCGCATCGTCTCGATCTGCCCGCGAACCACAATCCGCGTTCCGCGCGGCAGATTTTTCTGAAATGGTTTGAGCGCCTCCAGGATGTCTGACGCCACTCCCCCCAGATCCCGCCCCTGCGTGCTCGCATACACGTCGATCACCGGCTGCACGTTGTAATGGTTCACTACCGCCGGACGCGCCACCGGAGTGAGTTGCGCCAGATTACCGAGCACCTGCGGAACCGTCTGCGGGTTCGGACTCGTCACCGGGGTGTTCATCAAATCCTGCAGCGATGTCATCTTGTACTGCGGCGTCTGAATGGCGATGGGATAAGTGACTCCATTTTTGGGATTCAGCCAGTAGTCGGGCGTCGTTTGCGAACTTCCACTCAAACTGATCAGCACACTTTGTGCGACATTGAGGGCGTTCAGCCCGACCTGATTGATGCGGGTTCGGTCCATGTCGACATAAAGCGTCGGCAGGCTCAGCATCTGTTGCACGTGCACGTCGGCCGCTCCCGGAATCAGTCGCAGCCGATTTGCGATCCTCTGTCCGATGTCGTAGCTCGTACGCATATCCGCGCCCATGATCTGAATATCGACCGGCGCGGGCAATCCAAAATTTAGAATTTGCGACACGATATCGGCCGGCTGGAAGAAAAACTCCACACCGGGGAAACGCGCCGGCAACTCACGCCGCAACCTGCGGATGTATCCCGCCGTAGGGTGATGATGTTCCGGATTGAGCGCAATCAGAATCTCCGCATCATTCGTCCCAATGACGCCCGAGCTCGCATAAGAGAGATTGATGCCGGAGTAGGGGACGCCAATGTTGTCCAGCATGGTCTGCAGCTCTTCCTTCGGAATCTCGCTGCGCAGAACTTGTTCCACTCCATCGCAGAGACGCGCGGTCTCTTCCACGCGCAAGCCCGGTCGGGCGCGAAAATGGAGTCGAATCAAGCCCGCGTCCACTTGCGGAAAGAAATCCTGCCCCAGAAAAAAGACCAGCCCCAGCGACAAAACGCAGAAAATCACAAAGCAGATGGCAAACCATCCGCGATGTTCCAGCGTGCTTTCCAGCAATTGCTGATAGCGGCCGCGGAAGTTTTCAAACCCGCGCTCGAATTTCCGCTGCATTCTTAAGAACGGATTCTTGGTCTCGGCAGCGCGATGCTCGTGCCCCCGCATGATATACATCACCATCGTCGGGATCAGCGTTCGCGACAGCAGATAAGACGCCAGCATCGCGAAGCATACCGCCTCCGCCAGTGGGACGAAGAGAAACCTCGCGACTCCGGCCAGAAAAAACATCGGTACAAACACAATGCAGATACACAGGGTCGAGACGAACGCGGGCACCGCAATCTGTTGCGCGCCATCGAGGATGGCCTGCTTCATCTCCTTGCCCATGGCCAGATTGCGCTCGATGTTCTCGATCTCAACCGTGGCGTCGTCCACCAATATGCCGACGGCAAGCGCCAATCCTCCCAGGGTCATGATGTTGATGGTCTGGCCGAGTGCGCTTAACAGAATCACCGAGACAAAAATGGATAAGGGAATCGAGATCGCGATGATCACCGTCGGCCGCCAATCGCCCAGGAAGATCAGAATCATGGCGGCAGTGAGACAAGCGGCGATCAGGCCTTCCCGCACCACGCCATTGATCGACGCGCGCACGAAAAGGGACTGATCAAAAAGAGCCTTAATCTTGAGTTCAGGAGGCAGCGATTGGGCCGCAATCGGCACGATTGCCTTAATATCCCGGACCACGGTCAGTGTGGAGGCCCCGCCCAGTTTGAACATGGCCATCAGCACCCCGCGCACCCCGTCCTGCCGCACAATATTGGTTTGCGGTATAAACCCGTCTCGCACATGCGCCACATCGCGCAGATAAAGCGTGGCCGAGTTCGTAGTCTTTACCGGCAGATCGTTGAGGTCGGCGATATTGCGCGGGCTGCCGTTCAACTCCACGTTGTACTCGGTCGGCCCGATCTTGGTCGTCCCTGCCGGCAGAATCAGATTCTGTGCCGCCACCGCGTTGACAATGTCGTTCGGCGACAAACCATAGGCCTGCAGTTTCGCGATATCGAGGTCCACCTGGATCTGACGCGGCTTGCCCCCGAAAGGATAGGGCGTGCCCGCGCCCTGCACCGTGCTCAATTGCGTGCGCAGGAAATTCTGCGCCAAATCGAATACCTGCTGCTCCGGAAGCGTCTTACTGCTCAAGCCCAGTTGCACCACCGGCGTCGACGATGCCGTGTAAGTGATGACCAGCGGAGGAGTCGTGCCCAACGGCAAACTGCGTAGCGCCGTCTGGCAAATTGCCGTCACTTGCGTAACCGCCATCGCAATGTTCACGTTGGGCCGGAAGAAGATCTTGATTACGGCAATTCCATTGAGCGATTGCGATTCCTGGTGTTCGATGTCGTTGACCGTGACCGTGAAGCCGCGCTCGGAGTTGGTCACGATCCGGTCCGCCATCTCACTCGGCGACAGGCCCGTATAGTTCCACACCACGCTCACCACCGGGATATTGATGTCCGGGAAAATGTCGACCGGGGTACGCAGGATGGTGATGGGCGTGAGAATGATGATCAGCAGTGCCATCACCACGAACGTATAAGGACGCCGAAGCGCTAATGCGACTATCCACATAAGAAAGCGAAAACTGGTGTTACTCAGCTAGGTTGTGGAGCTCCGGGCGTCCCCGCCCGGCAGAACACCGGCAGAACAGTGGAGCGCCGGGCTTCCCCGCCCGGCAGAACCAACCAAAGTCCCCTTACCGACACTCGACGAACTTTTTAGTAAGATTCAAAACAGTACGTTTCGGATTTAAATTATATTAGACTTTACCCATGGCACAAAATCATATCCGGCGCGCCGAAGCCAAAAACGGAAGTAACGGCTCGAGTGGAAGCAGCGGAAGCAATGAAGCCGCCTCAAAGCGCCAGCCCGGCCGCCCGCGCAGCGAAGAATCCCGCCAGTCCATCCTGCGCAGCACTTTGAAACTTCTCCAGCAAGATGGCGGATTCGCCGACCTCACCATCGAAGGAATAGCCGCCGACGCCAACGTCGGCAAAACCACTGTCTACCGTTGGTGGCCCACCAAGGCCGCGCTCGTGGCCGACGCCTTCGCCGCCAGCGCCGACAACGAACTACGCTTCCCCAACACCGGCTCCGTCTATACCGACATCAACCTGCAGATGAGGGGCTTGATCAGAATCTTCCGTTCGCAACGCGGCAAAGTCGTAGCCGCGCTCCTCGCCGGAGGCCAATCCGATCCCGAGTTGCTCGAGGCCTATCGCGACAGATTTCTCTGGCCCCGGCGCAGACAGGCCTACGAAACTCTGCAGCGCGGAGTCGACCGCGGCGAACTGCCCGTCGGCAGCGACTTCGACCTCATCCTCGACTCCCTCTACGGACCCATCCTGATGCGTTTTCTGATTCGTCACGTCAAACTCGAAGAAAGCTTCGCCGACGAACTTTGCAGGTTGGTGCTGCAAGGTTTAGGAACCAACCGAAGCGCTGAAACGAACCAGACGCGCCGATCCTGCTCATGAGCGAACTCGCCTTTTACAACAATTGAGGCGTTCCCGCTTTCGCGGAAATGCTCCGACCTGGCTGCGAAATTAGCCCCAAAGACCGTCATGTTGGCAATACAGGTTTTCCTTATTGCAGTTGCGCGTGAGTTCCGCCTAGGCTACTCGCGAATTGAATCCCCATGGACATCAGCCTTAAGGCAAAATAGTCAGGATTGCTGATCTGAGTTCACCCAAGCATATTGGAGGAAGGAACCCCATGAAACACTTCACATTCTTCGTGATTGCAGTTGCAACCATGGCCGGCCTTGTCGCCCTCTTTGCCCCTGCACCAGGACACGCGGATGGGGCGCCCGCCCCGTTCGTCACCGAAATTCCTCAGGGGTACCGCGACTGGAAGTGGATCTCCTCGGCCCATGAAGCAGGCACCCTCAACAGTTTAGGTGCCGTCCTGGGCAACGATGTAGCGTTCAACGCCTTCCGGACAGGCAAGCTTCCGTACCCGGACGGCTCGATCATTGCTGCCTTGCATTACCGCAACGTCCCCTCAGACGAAAACAACATGGTCTTTGGCCAGGCCCAATCTTTCGTCCCCGGAGCCCCCACGAACATTCAGTTCATGGTCAAGGACTCAAAAAAGTACGCCGCCACCGGCGGCTGGGGCTTCGGTCACTTCGCGGACGGCAAACCGGGCGACGCGGCGTTTATGAAAAGCTGCTTCCCCTGCCACGAGAAGACCCAAGCGACCGACCTTGTCTTTACTCGTTATGCACCTTGATGCTGAAAACTGGAGCGGAACGGAATGAGACGATGGCCGCACACAAATCAAATCGAGTCGTGTGCCCGCAGGTGATTAACATCTCGAACGCCCATAGTCCATGATTAGGTCGAGCCATCAGGCCATTCGTCGGCCGTTCTCGCGCATTTCGCACCGCCGGGTGACCCAAGTCCTTTCTTATCCACCTGGGATTCATCTCCTAAGCCGTTTGCCTGCCGAAACTTACCGTTCGCCTGCCAAATCCAACCCCTCCCTGCTTGCCCTTGCGCGAAATCGTATCTCCGTTTAGTATTGAAATACGACCGAAACAGTCGGAGTTTTATCCGACCATATAGGTCGGCATTACAGTCGTTCCGAATACGATGCTGAAACTGACCAAAAAAGCGGACTACGGACTCATGGCCATGAAACACCTGGCGGAGCACGTTGACCGGGGCGCGTGCAGTGCCAAGGATGTTGCCGAAGCCTACGGCATTCCACAGGAAGCCCTGGCCAAGATCCTGCAACGCCTGGCCAAGGTCGGTTTGATTCGGTCGCAGCATGGCATGAACGGCGGCTACACCCTGACGCGCGATCCGAAAATGATCTCCGCATTCGAAGTGATCAAGGCCATTGACGGACCGCTCTTCATTACGTCCTGCGTAACCGTTCGCGGCGAATGCGATCAAAGCGATCGCTGCACCATTCGCGAACCGCTGCGGAAGGTGAATGAAAGCATCGAGCAGGTTCTGAAGAACATCAAAATTTCGCAGATGAAAGAAGAGCCTGAAGTAATCGAGGTGGATAAACAGGAAACCAGGAAACGCGTGGAGTTGGTAACCATCTCGTAGCGCTTTAGATTTCATAGCACTTTTTCAAGGAGAAGAGTAGTCATGAGCACGAATGGCAACAAGGCGACCCAGCACGATGCGGAACAGCACACGTCCCCCAACGGTATCAAGCTGCCCATCTACATGGACAATCACGCGACCACGCCCATGGATCCGCGCGTCCTCGAAGAGATGCTGCCCTACTTCATGGAAAAGTTCGGCAACGCCGCCAGCCGTAATCACCCCTTCGGATGGGTCGCGGAAGAAGCGGTTGAGTTGTCGCGCGAGCGTATCGCCAAGCTGATTGGCGCGTCCTCGAAAGAGATCATTTTCACCTCCGGCGCCACCGAAAGCGACAACCTCGCCATCAAAGGCGTCGCCGAGATGTACCGCGAAAAGGGCAACCACATCATCACCGAGGTTACCGAGCACAAAGCAGTGCTCGACACCTGCAAGCATCTGGAGAAACTCGGCTTTCGCGTCACCTATCTGCCGGTGCAGAAAGACGGGCTGATCGACCTCGACGACCTGAAGCGCGCCATCGACGACAAGACGATTCTGGTCACCATCATGGCCGCCAACAACGAAATCGGCGTGCTGCAGCCAGTCGCGGAAATCGGCAAACTGTGCCGCGAGCGCGGCGTGGTCTTCCATTCCGACGCGGTGCAGGCCATTGGCAAGGTTCCGATCGACGTCAACAAGATGAACATCGATGTCGCGTCCATCACCGGACACAAGCTCTACGGCCCCAAAGGTGCCGGAGCGCTGTATGTGCGCCGCAAGAATCCGCGCGTCCAGTTGGTACCGCTCATCGACGGCGGTGGCCACGAGCGCGGCATGCGTTCCGGAACGCTCAATGTTCCCGGAATCGCCGGCCTCGGCAAAGCTTGCGCCATCGCGATGGAAGAGATGCCGCAGGAGTCCTGCAAAATGGCGGGCCTGCGCAACCGTCTAAAAGACAGCATCATGAGCCGCCTCGACGAAACCTACATCAACGGCTCCATGGAGCATCGCCTCCCCGGCAATCTGAATATCAGCTTTGCCTACGTCGAAGGCGAGTCGCTCTTGATGGGCATCAACGATATCGCGGTTTCCAGCGGATCGGCCTGCACCTCGGCGACCCTCGAGCCGTCGTATGTTCTGAAAGCCCTCGGCACCGGCGACGATCTGGCGCATAGCTCGATCCGCTTCGGCATCGGACGCTTCAATACCGAAGCCGAAGTTGATTACGTGGGCGACCGCGTCGTCGAAACCGTACTCCGTCTGCGCGAACTGTCGCCGCTCTACGAGATGGCGAAAGAAGGCGTGGACCTGAAAAGTGTGAAGTGGGCGGCAGAGGCCCACTAGTGTAGCGCGGGCGCCCTCGCCCGCGAAAAAGTCCGCTGCTTGGGTGGCGACTGGAAATTTGAACAAGGGGTTTCTAAAAGAAGGGGTGAAAAGAAATGTCATATAGCGATAAAGTAATCGATCATTACAACAATCCACGCAACGTCGGTTCCATGGACAAAAAAGATGCCGACGTGGGCACCGGCCTGGTCGGCGCCCCCGAGTGCGGCGACGTCATGAAGCTGCAGATCAAGGTCAATCCCCAGACCAACGTCATCGAAGACGCCAAATTCAAGACCTTCGGATGCGGCTCGGCGATTGCATCGTCGTCCTTGGCGACCGAGTGGGTCAAGGGCAAGACGGTTGAGCAGGCTCTCGAGATCAAGAACACCGAGATTGTGAAAGAATTGGCGTTGCCGCCAGTCAAAATTCACTGCTCGGTGCTGGCCGAGGATGCCATCCGAGCCGCCATCGGCGATTGGAAAAAGAAACAGGAATCTGTGAAACCGGCGGAAGTGCCAGCCGCGCAGTAAAATTACGTCTCGGTGGTTCTTGGGAAGGGCACGTCTTCAGCCGTGCCATCTCGAATCAATCTCGAATCAAAGAGACGCGGGTTTTTAGCCCATGAGGGCCAGCAAGTTTAATGGATCAAGCGCTAAAGGACGACGCTGTGAAGACCGCCTCGCCTACGGCTCCGGCCAAGGGCATCCAGGTGACCGAGAACGCCATCAGGAAGATCCGCTCCGCCATGGTGAAAGAAAACGTTTCGCCCGAGCAGGGCGGCCTTCGTTTGGGCGTGCAAGGCGGCGGATGCTCGGGCTTGAGTTATAACATTCGCTTCGACACCCAGCCCCGCGAGCGCGATCGTGTCTTTCAGTTTGGTGATGTGCGGGTTTTTGTCGACCCGAAGTCCTTCATCTATCTGCACGGAATGACGCTCGATTACCAGGAAACCCTGATGCAACAGGGCTTCGTATTCGTAAATCCGAACTCGACGAAGTCCTGCGGCTGCGGCAGCTCTTTCTCGTAACAGAGATCGTGTGGTGACGTAGAAACCGTGTTGTGATGAGGGCGGGCCGCGCGCTCGCCCTGAATTTTGTATGGCAAATGCTGAATCCAAATCGTCAGGATCATCTTCCGGATCAATGATCATTCCCGGGCATGGTCCGGACCAGGCCACGCCGAAATGCTGGTCGTGCGGCACCGTCCGCGCCAAGCAGTTCTGCAATTCCTGCGGCAAAGTGCAGCCGCCCGTCCCGGTGGACTATTTCACATTTTTCGGATTTCCGCGCAAGCTCAATCTCGACACGGCCGCACTCGAAAAGGAATTCTACGTACTGAGCCGCCGCCTTCATCCCGACCTCTTCGCGCAGGCGAATCCCGAAGAACGCGCCTTCAGTCTGGAGCAAAGCTCCATGCTCAACGACGCCTATCGCACCCTGAAAGATCCCATCAAGCGCACCGAGTATCTGTTGCGCCTCGAAGGCATCGAACTGGAAGAGCAGTCCAAGCAGGCCACGGAAAAGGCTCGCGAGACCGGCGAACTTAAGAAGCAAGTCGTCCCTCCCGATCTTCTGGAAGAAGTTTTCGAGCTCAACATGCATCTCGAAGAATTGCGGGACCAGAAGAAACTGGGCGAAGACGATCCCGCCTTGCTCGAGGAAATCGGCAAGGCCAAGCTTTCGCTGGAAGAAAAATACGACGCGCTCTTCAACGAACTCCAGAACGAGTGGCACCGATGGGACAAGCTCGTGGACGAGGAAGCCACGGGCCATGGCGACGAAGAGCGCAAACCGGAGATCCTCGCAAAGATGTTGGACATATTGAACCGCAGAAATTACGTCCGCAACCTGGTTCGGGATGTGAATGAGGCAATGGAAAACTAGGTCAGGGGTGACAGGTCAGATTGCGGAGGTCAGAACCTGATGGGTTTTACCTCTGCAATCTGACCTCTGACCTCTGCAATTTAACTCACTTCTGACAAAAACAAATGAGCTCTGAACACATCGTCGGCATCGATCTCGGCACCACGAACTCGCTTGTGGCCTATATGCAGGGAGACTCCCCCGTCGTCATCCCTGGAGAAGACGGGCTTAATCTCGTCCCCTCGGTCGTGGCGCTGGACGAGAAGAATCAAGTGATCGTCGGCAACGCAGCTCGCCGTTATCTGATCGAAACGCCGGAACGCGCCGTCTATTCGATCAAGCGCCTGATGGGCCGCGGCCTCGAAGATATACAAGACGAACTGAAAATGTTCCCGTTCCAACTGGCGGAGGATCTCCACGAGGGCGAGGTTCTACGCATCAAAATCGGTGACCGCGCCTACACCCCGCCTGAGATTTCGGCGCTGATCTTGCGTCAACTGAAGCGCAATGCCGAACGTTTTTTCTCCGCGCCCGTAACCCAGGCAGTCATCACCGTCCCCGCATATTTCAACGACGCACAACGGCAAGCGACGAAAGACGCCGGTCGCATCGCTGGTCTGAATGTTTTGCGCCTGGTCAACGAACCCACGGCTGCCTCGCTCGCCTACGGTCTAGACAAGAGGAAGAATGGCATCGTCGCGGTTTACGATCTCGGCGGCGGCACCTTCGACATCTCGATTCTTAAGCTGCATGACGGCATTTTCGAAGTTATTTCGACCAATGGCGACACCCATCTTGGCGGAGACGATATCGATAATCTGCTGATCACGATAGCTCTCGATGACATCCGCGGCGATCTCGGATTCGATCTGCGCCGAAATGGCGAGGCCGTGGCCCGCATCCGCAAAGCCGTGATTGACGCCAAGATTGCGCTGTCTTCTCAGCCCTCGGTAAAGCTTGATGTCGATTTGCCCGGCGGCAGGAAGTATCAGCGAGAGATCACGCTCGAAATGTTCGAGCAGATGATCCAGCCAGTCATCGATCGAACCGTCGGCCCCTGCAAACAGGCGCTGAAAGATGCGGGACTCAAGCCCGAACAAATTGACGAGGTCGTGCTCGTGGGCGGCTCGACCCGCATTCCCAAGGTGCGCCAGCTGGTGCAGGATCTTTTTGGGCGCGTGCCGCACACCGATTTGAATCCCGACGAAGTGGTCGCGCTCGGCGCGGCCGTGCAGGCGAATATTTTGGGCGGCGGCTCCGAGATCACGAAAGAGATGCTGCTGCTCGACGTGACCCCGCTTTCTCTCGGAATCGAAGTAGCGGGCGGCGTCACCGACAAAATCATCCTGCGCAATTCGACCATCCCGGCATCCGCTACGCAGTATTACACCACCCAGGTCGATGGCCAGACCAACGTCGCGATTCATGTTCTCCAAGGCGAACGCGAACTGGCGCGCGATTGCCGGTCGCTCGCACGCTTCGACCTCAAAGGCGTTCCGCCCATGGTCGCCGGCATGCCGCGTATTGAAGTGAAGTTTCTCATCGATGCCAACGGAATTCTGCGCGTCTCGGCGCGTGAGCAGCGCAGCGGCAAGGAAGCCGAGATCGACGTCCAGCCCAGTTATGGACTCACCGACGAACAGGTCGAGAACATGCTGCTCGAATCATTTGACTATGCGGAGGAAGATTTCCGGCAGCGCCAGGTCATTGAAGCGCGGCGCGAAGCTGAAACGATTTTGACGGCGCTGGCGAAGGGCAAGAAGACTCCGGCATGGCAGGATCTGACGCGGGAAGAACGCAGTAAGGCCGAGTCCCTGGAGCAAGCCTTGATTGGAGTCAAGGACGGCGACGATTATCACGCGATCCGCACCGCCATCGACACGTTAAATCAAGCCACCATGCATCTGGCGGAATTGATGATGGATACTGCGGTTTCGACCGCACTTAAGGGAAAGACCATGGACCACACGGATATCGAGGAAGGCCCTCGGGCCGGTCATCCGGTGGCGAAAGCAGATTTTGAATAGGAGTTGGTATGTCTGAAGAAAAGACGCACGGCAGTGGAACCACCACCGTGGACGCTCCCGGCGAAAACACGATCGGCAAGAACACGATCGGCGAAAACACGATCGATAAAAAAACGATCGGTGAAAATACCGTTGAGGTCACCTTTCTTCCTGAAGGCAAGACCGTGACCTTCGAGCACGGCAAACTGCCCTACAAAGACCACGGCAAAGAAGAATCGCTGCTGGATGTGGCGTTGAACTTCGGTGTCCATCTCGACCATGCCTGCGGAGGCAACTGCGCCTGCACCACCTGCCACATCTGGGTCAAAGAAGGCGCCGACCTCATCTCCGAAATGGAAGACGATGAAGCCGACAAACTCGACATGGCCGCTGATCTTCAGTTAAACTCACGCCTCGGATGCCAGACGGTAATCAAAAAGCCGGGTAAACTGGTCGTGGAAATCCCGGCCTGGAACCGGAATTACGTTTCCGAAGAGCATTAAGAACCCGCTGTTCGCTATTGGTCGTTCGCTGTTTGGCTTTGCCTGCGGATGAACCATAGCGAAGTTGACCAAGCGAATAGCGAACGACGAAAAGCGGAGTGCGAACGACAAAAAGCGGAGTCTACCATGCCCAAAGAACTAACCTGGAGCGATCCCGAAGACATCGGAATTCTGCTCTCGGAGGCCCATCCCAAGATCGATCCGCTCGCAGTCCGTTTCACGGATCTCCACAAGTACGTCGTCGCTCTCCCCGAATTCAAAGACGATCCCGCGAAGTCGAACGAAGCCAAGCTCGAAGCTATCCAGATGGCGTGGCACGCGGAAGTTCTCGATCGCACTCAGGGATAGCGCGGCGGGTGTGCCGGCGACGTCTTGTCGCCTCACTCATTGTTGTCGATGGGCCCTATCGCCTGCTTACGGCGCTACCTTGACCTATTCTGCGGCGACGCATGCTCCAAGCCAGCATTTTCCCGAAAGACAGTCCGACCCGGTATTACAGGAACTGCCGTCCGGGTTGAAACGCAGGTTGTACCGGCACTTCAACGCCACGCACTTCCCCGAACCGCACTGCGCATCGACGCGACAGACATGCCCAGGCGCTAATCCGGAAGGCACGGCGCAGACATAGGCGCGTTCCTCTTTGTTCGGACGAGTGGCGAGTATA
Organism: uncultured Acidobacteriaceae bacterium; assembly: GCA_963696275.1. Classification (GTDB taxonomy): domain Bacteria; phylum Acidobacteriota; class Terriglobia; order Terriglobales; family Acidobacteriaceae; genus Acidiflorens. The sequence goes on from CAVOJQ010000008.1 coordinate 767,814, forward strand.
GATCAGGTCTCGCGGGTTTAAAAGCCGGGCCGCATCAGTTGACGTAAAATCTTGAAACCCTGACTTCGCAACCCTGAAGCCCTCTCTACCTCACTCCCGTCGTGCTCGGCGCCGCCTCTTCCACGCTCGCTTCTCGCAAAAATTTCGCCGCCTCTTCCGGCGGCGTCGGATTGATATAGAATCCCGTCCCCCACTCGAATCCCGCCGTCTTCGTCAGCTTGGGCATGAACTCAATATGCCAGTGGTAAAACTCATTCGCCGGATCCTGCGCCGGCGACGTGTGCACCACCAGGTTGTAGGGAGGATTGTCGAGGACGCGGTCCGCCTTCATCAGCAGTAACTTCAGCGCCTTCGCCAGATTTTCAAACATGTGCGACGACGAATTCTCAAAGGCCGATTCGTGCGTCTTCGGCAGAATCCATGTCTCAAAGGGGAACCGCGGAGCATACGGGGCGAGCGTCAGAAAATCTTCGTTCTCGGCCACGACTCTCGTGCCACTCTCGATATCCTGCCGGATGGCATCGCAGAAAACGCAGCGCTCCTTGTAAATGTAATACTGCTTCGCTCCCTGCAACTCCTCCACTACATAAATAGGCACAATCGGCAGCGCGATCAGTTGCGAGTGCGAATGCTCGAGCGACGCTCCCGCGGCCTCTCCGTGGTTCTTGAAGAGAAGAATGTACTTAAAACGACGGTCTTTCTTGAGATCGAGAATGCGGTCGCGGAAAGCCCACAAAACATCTTCGATTTTCTTCGCCGGAAGCGAGGCCAGGCTGGCATGGTGGTCGGGCGTCTCGATGACCACTTCATGCGCTCCGATGCCATTCATCTTGTCGAACATGCCCTCGGCCTGCTTGTTCAGGTTGCCCTCAATGCCGAGCGCCGGAAACTTATTCGGAACCACGCGTATGCTCCAGCCGGGGCCGTCTTTCTGCGGAGCACTTCCATTGTTGGGCCGGTAGGCCAGAATTTCAGGAGGCGTCTTGCTCTCATTGCCGTAACAGAAGGGACAGAAACCGCCCTTGATCTTTACGGCTTCGCGGGCAAAATCGGTAGGCCGCTTGGCGCGATCGGTAGAGATGATGACCCATCGTCCCACGATGGGGTCTTTCCTTAGCTCAGGCACGTACTAAATCCTTTCAGTAACGAGCAAAGCCACGATTGTACGACACGGGAAACGCATTTTGAAACAGCTCAAATGAGGGATGGCACTGTCCGTGGTCATAGTATACGGCGAGCACATCGAACCGCCATTCCATCCCATCGCGTGAAACACGCGCGCCCCGCAGGCCCCGTTCCACCCACGGGGTGGATCGCGGCATCTGGCGCAGAAAATCGCGGGCAACCAGCGACAAGTCTCCCTGTTTGGCTCGATCCACGGCTGCTTCCGCAGGCTTAAAGTCCCGTGAGGTTCGGGTTTTGACTTCGATAAAGCACAAAACGTCGCGCTGCCAGCCGACCAGATCCAGTTCGCCGTGATGATTCGCGGAGCGGAAGTTCCGGGCGATGATGGTGTAGCCGCGGCGACGCAGATAAAAATAAGCGTCTTCCTCGCCGCGCCGCCCGGTACGCAGATGCTCCGGTGTCTCCTCCGGAGCGAGCATTCTGTAGGCCAGCCAGTCCAGAACGCGAAGCGTGGCCTGGGTCAGGCGTCCAGCGAACATGGGAACATCCCCCTCGCTTTTACCCTAGCGAGGAACATAGCGCTGGAATGTGATGGAAGTCACCACGAATCCGGTACATTTAGAGCCGCCCTGGATCCTGACCAGGCAGCAGGAAAACGGCAGAGACGGGGCTTGCCCGTCTCCCCTTATTTACCTTCGATGCTGGCGATCGACTCTTCCAGCACATCCATAGCCACATCCGCCTCATCCTTTGTAACAATCAGCGGTGGCGCTATGCGAACCGTGCTCGGACCGCAGCCCAGGAACAGCACGCCGCGCTGGAAAGCCGCCTCAACAATGCGATCGCGTTCACTGGCTCCGTATTCCCGCGTCGCCTGGTCTTTGACGACCTCGACGCCAATCATCAAACCACGTCCCCGGACGTCGCCAACGATCCTATGCTTCTTTGGCCAGTCGGCCATGCGTTGCAGCATGTGATCGCCAACCTCCTGCGCGTTCCCCAACAGGCCTTCTTTTTCGATCACATCCAGCGTGGCCAGCGCGGCCGCAATGCACACCGGGTTACCGCCAAAAGTCGAGGCATGGGAACCGGGCACCCAGTCCATGATGCCGGCCTTGCTCATCGTTATGCCGAGCGGCATTCCCGAGGCAATTCCCTTCGCTATGCAGACCATGTCCGGTTGCACGCCCGTGTGTTCAACCGCCCACCACTTGCCGGTACGCCCGATACCGCTCTGCACTTCGTCTACCACCAGCAGGATGCCATGCTTGTCGCAGATGCGGCGCAATTCCTGCATGAAGATCGTCGGCGCCACCACATATCCGCCCTCGCCCTGAACCGGCTCTACAAAAATAGCCGCAACTTCTTCCGGCGCGAGAATTGTCTTAAACAGTTTGTCTTCGATATAGCGGGCGCAGCCCAGCGCAAACTTCTCTGCGGCCTGCGGACCGCCCTCACAGCCCCGATACACATCGGGATAGCGCACGTGCGTAACTCCCGGAACCAGCGGCGAGAAACGCCGCTTCTGCTGCGGCTTCGACGCCGTCAGCGACAGCGCGCCCATCGTGCGTCCGTGGAAAGCTCCAAAGAACGCGATCACCTGTTGCCGCTTGGTGTGATAACGCGCCAGCTTCAAAGCGCACTCGACAGCCTCCGCGCCCGAGTTCCCGTAATAAACCTTGTGCGGACCCTGCATCGGCGCAATCGTCGAAAGCCGCTCCGCCAGCGTCACCAGCGACTCGTAGTAAAAGTCGGTGCCCGACATGTGAATCAGCTCACCCGCCTGCTTCTGAATGGCCGCCACCACCTCAGGATGGCAATGCCCGGTAGAGGTCACCGCAATCCCGGCGGAAAAATCGAAGAACTCGTTGCCATCCACATCTTCGACGACAATGCCGCGTCCGCGCTTGGCAACCATCGGATAAGAGCGCGTATAGGAAGGGGAAATGTATTTTTCGTCGCCCGCGAGTACCCGCAGGGCATTAGGGCCGGGGAGCGCAGTCTTAAGCTTCGGGCCGGCGGTCAAGGTTTTCGTCGTCATGATGTCCTCCAGTAGTTCTCAATTCCCGGTTCTCAGTGTTATCAGGCCGAAGTTCGAGCGAGGGGTGCCCCATCCTAACGTCGCGCCTTTTGCGACGTTAGGGTGGGATTCCCCAGTCGCCGAAGCCAAAAGTGCGTACCTGACAGAAGAGGAAAGGAAAATTAGTCGCTGCCAAAGAGATTGGCGCGCACATGCGAGGGCAGAACCGAAAGGTACCGGCGCGGACAGGCGCGTCCCTCAATCCAGCAAGCCTGCAGAAGCGGAATGTGAGCCTTCACGCGCATAGCGGGTTTCAATAGTATATCCCGGGTCGGAGCCTGGCGTAACCCCCAAAGATAACCCCGAGGTAATGCTCAGAAGTACTCTCTCTAACTCAGCAGGATCTCCGATGAGGGGCAGATCCGGACACCATGCCCTCCCGCGTCAAAGCCATCCAAAACCGCATTGTGATGCGCAATAATCTGCTCAAATCGGAGCGCGCCCGCGTCCGCTGTCGTGTGTCCGTCGCCAGGCAGAACCACGTCATATCCCATGCTGACCGCGCGCCGCACCGTGGTATCAATGCAGTATTGGGTCATGCATCCGCAGATCACAAGCTGCTTGCTGCCGGCGGCGGCGAGTTCCGCCTGCAGAGTCGTCTCAAAGAACGAATCGCTGGCGCGTTTGTGTATGACCTTCTCGCCCGGCTGGGGAGCTATTTCCGGTCGCAGCTGCCACCGTGGAGTTCCGCGCTCCAGCCGATGCCCGCGAACTCCATCATGCTGCACAAAGATCACTCGCACGGTCGCCCGCCGCGCACGCTCGATCAGTCCCGCAATGCGCGCCACCGTCTCATCGAACGCCTGGTCGATCTCTTTCTTGCGGACAAGCGTGGGGTCATCCATGATGCCGCACTGAACGTCGATGACCAGAAGCGAGGTGTTGGCAGCTGTTAGATTCAAACCGGATTCTCTTCCCTATCAAACACAAAGCGATCGCCGAGTAAGAAATTCACCGTCGAACACACGCCAATCGCAAAAAGATTCGACACCACATAATTCAGCTTCATCTGGCCCACGAGCAAGCGCATCATCACCAGGTTCCCAAGAATGGAAACCGCTCCGTTGCTGGCGTTGAACTTGACGAATCTTACCAGCGACTGGACCCGATGCGCAGCCGGACGATCGACCCAGGTAAAGCGCTCGTGCCACAGGAAGTTGTGAATCACCGCAATCTCAACCGCGAGCCCTGTGGCGAGAAGATAATCAAGCTTCAACCAGGATCGGAACATAGTCAGCGCCGTCAACTGTACGACGATGCCCATCCCCCCGACCGCATTGAACTTCAGCCAGCGAAGAAAAGATTGATTTTTCTTTTTCAGAGAACCGGGAACCGGAAATTGAGAACTCTTCACAATTTCTCCTCCCGGTAAAGCCGAACCGTATTCTTGACACTAACGACCACAAGCACGAGCAGCATTCCAGCCAATCCAATCGCTCCCCCAATATCAAACAGACGATAGCGCGCGTGCAGCACCCACGGCCAACGAAACACGGCGAGATTACCCACGATCAATAGAACCCGCAACTCCGTCGGCCCCAAGTGCCACAAAGAAAGATGAAATTCGCCCAAGGTATAGGTTGCCAGATATGCCTGGATGGATAGCAACAAAAAAGCGACCAGCAAACCAATCGCGATCACAGGATGCACATATCCCGAGAGCGCCAACCCGGCCATCATGGCCGTCGCGCCGACGGAATCGATGATGTGGTCGACGTAGAATCCGTAACGCGGCCGCTGCTTTTGTCGCACTCGCGCCAGCGTACCGTCAAGGCTGTCGCCAAACCAGTTCAACCCCAGACAAACAATAGCCACCAGCAGCATGCGCCGATCGGAAGCTGCAAGCGCATAGCAAACTCCGGTTGCGATCTGAGCCGCAAAACCCAGAACGGTTAGGTGATCAGAATCGACCCACGACGGCATGCGCTCCGCCATCCACACCAAAGCGCGTTTCTCCGCCGAGGCGAGGAAACTCCCCTGAACCCGCGTAGCTTGCCGGAATCCCGCGCGGCGCGCCTCGGAGCGAGACCTGCCATTGGTTTGTTCAGTAAAATCAGCGAACGAAATAGCCATAGTGCCTCCCTTTCAGCCGGCACTATGTGGTTTAGAGGTGCGAATGACAATGCACAGCAGATAAAACGCAGGTCAACAGAAATCTCCTCTGTTGACATGAGGATACACAGCAAGATCCATCTCAAATCAGAAGCTCACCCCGCCTTGCCCCGCTGGGTCAAAAGGTTTGCGAAGCCTCTAGCCGCCAGCCTTCGGCGCCTTCATCCCCAACTCCTTCATCACCATCTGCAGATCTTTCCAAGCCTCGCCCTTCTGCCGCGGATCGCGCAGCAGAAACGCCGGGTGATACGTAACCGCCAACTTGCATCCATTCCAGTCGGAATCGTTACTTTTCACCCCGGTCGGTTTGAAGTCGTAGAAACGCCCGCGCAACTGGATCATTGACGCATTCATCGCCAGCAAAGTCTTGGCGGCGGTAGCGCCGAGGGCGACGATCACCTTGGGCTTGACCGCGGCGATCTGGCGCATCAGAAACGGCGAGCACGTATCGCACTCGTCACGCTCCGGCGTCCGATTCCCCGGCGGACGGCACTTCACGATGTTCGCAATGTAAACATCTTCGCGCGTGATCCCCATCGCCTTGATCATGTTGTTGAGCAGTTGCCCCGCCCGCCCCACGAACGGCTCCCCTTTTTCGTCCTCATCGGCGCCCGGACCTTCGCCCACGAACATCAACTCCGCCTTCGGATTGCCCACGCCAAAGACAATCTGCTTGCGTCCCTGCTTGTGGAGCACGCAGCGCGTACAGTCGCCCAGGTCTTCGCGGATGATGCGCAGCGCTTTCACGGGATCGCTCACACCCTGCTCAGGCATGGTCGCGAGCACCTCAAGAATATTCTCGTCAGCCACCCGCATTGCGACTGCAGCGGACCTCCGTGGACTCATCTCTTCTCCTGGCTCAAACTCGCGCTCTGACTTTTCTCTTCCCTCTTCATCCGCCGTAATCGCCGCAACCTCCGCCGCGCCTTCGGACAGAGGCCGCCGGTAGAAATCATAAATCCCCATCTCGTTGTAATAGCGGATGCGCGCCGTAAGCGCGCGACGCAGTGCAGGATCAAGAGTGCGGAGCATTGCGGGATAAGAATAACAAACTCGTGTGGCGCGGGCGCCCTCGCCCGCGAGACAGCCAACCCCCTCTTTAGCAGGCTGCCGAAAAACTCGACGCACGCCGGCTTCGGGTTAGCCAAACTACTTCAACTCAATCTCAACAATCTGCCCGGCGGCTGTGCCATCGTTGGTCAGCGAGTGCGTCACCCCGGCATCGATCCAGTGAAAATCCCCCGCCGCAACTTCATGCCCCATCGATTTCCCGTCTGGACCCGTCATCTTCACCATCATCGGCGTCGCCGCGATGATCAGATAGGGATGATCGTGGCTATGCATGGCCGCCGTAGCTCCCGGCTCGAGCGTCCATTTGTAGACCCGCGCACTGGGATTCTCCGCCTCGACTTTGCCTGCCGCGGGTCCGGAAGCCGTCGTCGGCCGTTGCAACAGTTCGACATCCAGCACTTCAAAGGCAGTGCTGCCCACATCATGTACGCGATGCGTATAAGGCCCGTTCGCCGTTGAAGCTACAACGTCCCCAGCCTTTCTCACCTCGGTTGCGCCTTCCGCTTCTCCGGGTTTTTGTTGGGTAATGGTAGCCTCGGACAATTCCACCGCGACGCGGTCATGCGCATGAGTATGAAACTCCGTGCTCTCACCCGGAAGGACCTTCACCCGCATGACGATGACGGAATCATTTTTCAGGACAACGTGATGGTGCGGTTCGTCTTCGACCGGAACCGGCGCTTGCTGAGCTGCGGCGAACGCGGTCAAAATCAACGTCAAAGTCAATGCCGGCGCCAGACGCAAGTAGATTTTCATGGAATCTCCTGACCGCGGGTAGAATCTCCTGACGACGTTCACCTAACCAACCACCGAGCCACGAAGTTTGCGCAGCTTCACGACTTGGTCGAGCACGCGATGCGCAACCTCCCATTTCGAGCTCTCAGGTACCTCGATGACTTCGCTTTGCGAGATGATCGTGACCGCGTTCCGGTCGGAATCGAAACCAATCCCCTCGCGCGAAACATCGTTGACGACGATTGCATCCAACGACTTCGATGCCAGTTTCTTGCGCGCGTTTTCCAGCACGTTCTCGGTTTCAGCCGCAAATCCCACCACCATTTGCGAACCTTTATGCCGCGCTACTTCGGCCAGAATATCGGTCGTCGGTTCTAATTCCAGCGTCATAGCGCCTTTGCGCTTGATCTTCTGCCCCGCCGCAGATTTCGGCCGGAAGTCCGCTACCGCCGCCGTCTTGATCACCACCGAGCTCTGCGAAAGCAATTTCAGAACCGCCGCCAGCATCTCTTCCGCCGTTTCCACCTGCGTGAGTTCGGCCGCGCCCGGGGCGGCGATCGCAACCGGGCCGCTCACCAGCAGGACGCGCGCTCCGCGCCGCAGCGCCGCTTCCGCAATGGCATACCCCATCCGGCCGCTGGAACGGTTCGTCAAATAACGTACGGGATCGATCTTCTCCCGCGTCGGTCCGGCCGTCACCAGGACCGTTTCACCCGCCAAATCCTGCGCCGCGCCCAGCGCTTCCATCACCGCTGCCACGATCGTCTCGTTTTCGGCCAATCTCCCGGCTCCGGTCATGCCACAGGCCAAATAGCCCTCACCGGGCTCAACCACGCGAACGCCCCGCTTGCGCAAAATTTCCAAATTCCCTTGTGTCGCCACGTGATTCCACATATTGACGTTCATTGCCGGAGCCACAACCACGGGAGCTGTCGTCGCGAGATAAAGCGTGCTCAGAAAGTCGTTGGCGATTCCTTGCGCGAACCGCGCCAGAGTGTCGGCCGTTGCCGGAGCCACGACCAAAGCGTCGATCGACTGCGCAATCGCTATGTGCTCGATCGCCGATTCAACATTCGCCTGCTCGTCCCCCGAGTCGCAGGCGAACATGCTGGTAATGACTTTTTCGCCGGAGAGCGCGGCAAAGGTCAGCGGGCGTACGAACTCCTGCGCCGCAGCCGTCATCACTACTTGCACACGAATTCCGCGGTCCTGCAGCAGCCGCACGATTTCCGCCGCCTTATAGGCTGCAATGCCTCCGCAAACGCCCAGCGCAATTTTCATAGCAGGAAGTTCATAGTCGGAAGATAGGGTTCTCGCTCCTTGAGATCCAGTCGCGTCTGCGGGAATGGATGCAATCGCGAAGCACGAGATTCAACCCGAATTTGGCCAACCCACGAATTTGGCCAACCCACGGTCCGTAGAGATGCGGCCTGTCGCCCCCCGCAGCGAGACGCGGCAAGCCCCATCTCTACCAGAACCGAACCCAGTGGAGTCTACGCGTCCTCCGCGAAGACCTTGTTCAGAGACTCCGCCGCCGCTACTACCGGCAATTTCGGAATCTCCGGTATCAGCCATTTCACTTTGCCCGCTTTGATTTCATCCTGGGCGATGCGGCAAGGTTTGCGCGATCCCGTATCAATCACCGGAGGCGCTCCGCCCTGCAGTTGCCGTGCCCGTCGCGCCGCCACCAGAATGTAACGATAGTTGCTGTCGAAACCTTCTACCAGCTTCATACGCTCTCCCCCAAAAAACTTTTACGTGCCTTTAGCCGTCGCCAGATGAAACGAAGCCAGAATCGGCTGCACCCGCTCGCGCGCCTGTTCCAGACGGCACGCTTGCGCGATTTCCACCAACCGCCCTTCGTCGTCGGAAAGCCGCTTTCCACTGCGCCGCAACCGCTCCGCAAGGACGATGTCCTTGAGCTGGTCCGCCGACTGCTCCAGCACGTTGTTAACTAAAATGTAGTCGTATTTCGAGTAATTCTCAATCTCTCGCCGGGCCGTGTCCAACCGGCGACGGATCACTTCCTCCGAATCGAGGCCCCGGTTGCGCAGCCGCCACTCCAGCTTTTCGCGATCCGGCGGAAGAATGAAGATGCTCACCGCATCCGGAATCTTCCCCTGGACCTGCCTGGCCCCCTGCACATCGATGTCGAGTAACAGGTCGTGGCCGCGTCCCTCCGCCTCCAGCAAGAACCGCTTGGCTGTGCCGTAATAATTCCCGAAGACCTCGGCATGCTCCAGAAATTCACCCGCTTCGATCATCACCTCAAATTCCCGGCGAGAGACGAAGTAATATTCTTTACTATTCTGCTCGCTTCCCCGCGGCGGCCGCGTAGTGTAGGAAATCGAAAAATCAAGATTACGAACCATCTTGAACAGTTCGTTCACTAGCGTCGATTTTCCCGACCCCGAGGGCGCCGAAACGATGTAAACGATGCTCATGAAGCGATCACCAGCAAGCAGGCTCATTCCAGATTCTGCACCTGCTCGCGCGCTTTTTCGATCTCTGACTTCATCAGCAGGCCCATTTCCGTAATCTTCAATGCCTCGCCCGCCAGCCCCGAGGTCTTCGAAAGCAGCGTGTTGGCCTCGCGGTTCATTTCCTGCAGCAGAAAATCCAGCTTCTTGCCCACTTCGCCACCCTGGTCGAGCAATCCAAAAAAATGTTTCACGTGCGCATTCAACCGCACCAGTTCTTCCTGAATGTCGCTGCGATCGACCAGCACCGCCACTTCCTGCAGAATCCGTTCCTTGTCGACCTGCGCCCCGAGCAACTCCAGCATGCGCGACTGTAGCCGTTCCGAGTAGCTGCGCAGGATCGTGCTGCGGTAGTCTTTCACGCCAGCCGCCGCTTTTTCCAGACTTTCCATGCGGGCGCGCAACTCCGTGCTGATGCTGCGCCCTTCTTCCTCCCGCATCTCATTCAGTCGCGAGAGCCCCTCGTCCACCCGCGCCATCACCGCGATCTCCAACTCCTCCCCCGATCTCTCGGCCCCCGAGTCCATCGCCCCCGGCATTCTGAGAGCCACGTTAAGATCGGGCTCGCCTTCCACTCCAAATTCGTCGGCTGCCGCCCGGAAAGCCTGCACGTAACCGGCAATCAGCTGCCGGTTCAGCATGACCGAGTTCGTCCCCGAGCGATCCAGACTCAAAATCACTTCGACGTGCCCCCGAGCCATCTTTTCCTTCAGAATCCGCCGCAACTTCATCTCCAGCGAATCGGTGTCGGAGGGCAGCCGGAAATGAATATCCAGAAAACGATGATTCACCGATTTGAACGACAGCGAAAACGCCATCTGCGCCGTCACCTGCCCTCGAACCTGCGCAAACCCCGTCATGGAGCGAAGCGTCATAAATTCATCAACCCTGTCTATCCCTGCGATGACACCACTGCCTTCGGCACATCCCTTTCCGCAAACTGCAATTCGTAAAGCCGCCGGTACGTACCCACTCGCTGCATCAATTCTTCATGCGCACCAACATCGCCGATCGTGCCATTGTCGAGGACGACGATCCTGTCCGCGCGCCGCACCGTCGAGAGCCTGTGCGCGATCACAAACACAGTACGCCCACTCATAAGATTTTGCAGCGCCGCCTGCACCAGGGACTCCGACTCGCTGTCCAATGCCGACGTAGCCTCATCCAGAATCAGAATCGGCGCATTTTTCAGCAGCGCACGGGCAATCGCGATCCGCTGCCGCTCCCCACCCGAAAGCCGCACCCCGCGCTCCCCGATCATCGTCTGATAGCCCTCGGCGAGCCCGCCTATGAATTCATGCGCGTGCGCCGCCCGCGCCGCTTCCTCCACCTGCTTCTGCGAAACATGCGGCTGGCCGTAGGCGATATTGTTCCGCACCGTATCGTTGAACAACACCGTCTCTTGCGTGACAATCCCAATCTGCGAGCGCAGCGATTCCAGCGTCACATCCCGCACATCCTGGTCGTCAATCAGAATCTTCCCGCCGCTGACGTCAAAGAAACGCGGAATCAGATGCACCAGCGTGCTCTTGCCCGCGCCGCTCGATCCCACCACCGCCAGCACCTCGCCCGCCTTCACGTCGAGATTGATGTCATGCAGCACCAGCGGCGAATCTTCGCCGTTGTCATTGGAGTTGGTATAAGAGAACGACACGTCCGAAAATCTTATCGCCCGGGCGAACTTCCCCATCCGCTTCGCAGCTGGCTTCTCGCGCACCTCATCTTCCATATCCATGAAACGGAAGATTTCCGACGAAGCTCCCACCGCCTGCTGAAAATTGTTGTTGAACAGCGCGAACTTGCGCACCGGATCGTACAGCTTGAACACGGCCACAATAAAGGCCAGGAAAGTTCCCGCGGTGAAAACGTGATGGTTGATCTGGTCCCGTCCCATCAAGAGCAGCAGCGCGATCGCAACCGAACCAAGAATGTCCATCAGCGGAGAACTGATCGCGAACGCCGCTACCAGCCGGAGATTCGCCCGGAACAGCCGTCGCGCCGCCGCCCGAAAGCGTTCCATCTCCCATTTCTCCATCGCGAACGCCTTCACAATACGGTTCCCGGTAATCGTTTCGTGCAGAATATTCTGAATTTCTGCCAGCTTGTCCTGTCCGCCTCGCGTCTTGCTGCGCACCTGCCGCCCGATTTTTCTCGACGAATACAAAATCACCGGGACGAACAACAGCAGCACCCACGCCAGCTTTCCTCCTAGCAGGATCACCACCGCCGCCGTGAATATGAAGGTGAAAAACTGCTGCAGGAATTCCGACAGCACACTCGACATGGCAAATTGCACCTTCTCGATGTCGTTGACGATGGTCGAGAGCAGCGTGCCGGTCGTGTGTTTCGTAAAGAACGCAGCCGAACTCCGCAGGAAAGCGTTATATAAATCGTCCCGCAGATCGGTGATCATCCCAAAACCCGCGTAGTTGATGAGATAAGTTCCGATGTAGTCGAAGATCCCTTTCAGAACCGTCGCCGCCACCAGCGCAAAGGCCACCATCGTCCAGGGGTTTTGAAAGTGCGAAGGAACCAGTTGTTGCAGGTCAAGAAAATGCCCGGTGCCCGGAATCTTGAACAACTGGATATTTCTTCCCTGCGATCCGGGATTCAAGACCCGATCGAAAATCGGCCCGATCAGCAAAACCCGCCCGGCATCCAGCAAGCCAACCAACGCCATCAGCACAACCGAAGCCAGAAACTGCCACCAGTACGGCAAAACGTAACGCAGCAACCGGATCAGCGGACGCGGGTGCGCCAAAGAGGCTGCGGGCGGGGCGTCAACGACGGTGGAGGTTGCCATGCGTTCAGGCTCAATTCTACATGCCATTTCCTGCAGAGATGGTGTGGTGGCGGAGCTATGCCCCGCTCGACGGAGCAAAGCCCCCGTCACCCCACAGTTTCATCTGACCTACTTCGGGCTATCCCGATGCACGACCTTCACCTTGTATCCCGCTTTCCGCAGCCGCTTGTTAACTTCTTCGGCGATCATCACCGAGCGGTGCTGTCCGCCGGTGCAACCGAAGCTGATCGTCAGATAGCTCTTCCCCTCGCGAATATAGTGGGGCAGCAGGTAGATCAGCAGCTCGGAGATCCGATTAATAAACTCCTGCGTCTGGGGAAACGATCGAATGTATTTCGCAACCCGCGGATGCCGACCCGTCAGCGCTCGAAACTCTGGCACGAAGTGCGGATTAGGCAGAAAACGCACATCGAACACCAGATCGGCATCGTCAGGCACGCCGTGCTTGTATCCGAAACTCACGCAGGAGACGAGAATCGACTGCTGGCTTTCCGACTGCTGCTTGAAGCGGTCGGTGAGATGCGCCCGCAGTTCATGAACATTAAATTTCGAAGTGTCGATAACCAGGTCGGCAAGCGCTCGAATCGCCCGCAGATGCCGCCGCTCCGTTCCCAGCGACGCCCGCACCGTAGTGCCCGTCCCCAGCGGATGCGGCCGCCGCGTCTCGCTGAAGCGCCGCAGCAAGGCGGCATCGCTCGCTTCCAGAAAAATCACCCGCGTCGGAATCGTCCGCTTCACCGACTTCAAAATCGCGGGCAGCTTCTCCAGTTGCGACCCCTCGCGCACATCCACCACCAGCGCCGTCCGCGGAATCTCTCCCGACTGCAAGGCCAGTTCGGCAAAGCGCGGAATCAGCTCCACCGGCAGGTTATCGACGCAGTAGTAGCCAAGATCTTCAAAAGCCTTGAGCGCCGAAGCTTTCCCCGATCCGCTCATGCCGGTAATAATGACAAGTTCCGCCGACGGGTGCGGATCCCCCTTGCGCCCGCCAGCCGGCTTCCCCGCCACGTGCGTCACCCTCTTTACCTTGCTGCGCGATGGCGCGCTACGCGACGGCATGCTGCGCGATGGCATGATGGAAATCTTAGCATTTCATGGGGTAGGAGGAGTCCCCGCCCAGATCGGCCGATGACTTGATCGAGCTCCATGCTGTGCTCGCATATGTGTGCCCGCATCTGTGTGCCCGCATCGGAAACAAAGGCCTTTGCCCGTCAGGCGCAAACCGTTTCCTGATCGGATAAACTGACCTGCGTCACTCCTATGCCGGCCGACTCCCAGACTACAGGGTCGCGTCGTGGAGGTTCTGCGACTCCGGTATTACAGCGAGTTATTCGGACAGAAGCACTTTAACGACAGTCGCAGTGCGGTGAGAAAGCGACGGTGCCTGGCCATGAATCCGTGGATCGCGAAGGCGCTCGTGCTCGCAGGTACAGTGGTGCTGATCGCCATTCGTGCGCCGCACGGGCGCCGGAGTCGAAGGGTCAAGGTCGCCACCAGCTATAAAACTCCGCTGGAGACCGGCCTCTTGGTCCTCGCCTGGGTCGGATTCTTCGTACCTCTGATCTGGGTCGCGTCGCCGGCGTTTTCGTTCGCTGAGTATGCGCTGCGCACGGGCCCGCTCGTCGCCGGTGTGATCTGCTTGGTCATCGGCCTCTGGCTCTTCTACCGGTCGCACGCTGACCTGGGTACAAATTGGTCGATCACCCTGGAGGTACATGAGCAGCATCGACTCATCACCCAGGGCGTTTATCGCCGTATCCGCCATCCGATGTACTCGGCGCTAGCGCTGTATTCCATCGGCCAGGCGCTCGTCATCCCGAATTGGGTCGCAGGTCCGTCGAACTTCATCGCGTTCGCGATCCTCTGCGCGCTTCGCGTCCGCCCGGAGGAGAGGATGATGGTTGAGGAGTTTGGCGACGAATACGCGGCGTACTCGGCACGGACGAAGCGTCTCATTCCCGGCGTCTGGTAGAAAATACTTACCGGCTACCAGGCGCAGTGCGCCACTTGGCGAGTTCGTCGCATCAACTCGCGTTTTTTAAGCGCGGCGATCCTTTTGGAATGTACGATGAGTCAACTCATGGGCCAAACAGGTGGCACCGGCATCCAATGCCGCGCGATCGACATGGTGTCCCAGCTCCGGAGATCGAAGGCTTCATGACCATCCTCCCCCGATTGGAGCAATGGAAGGAGCAGGGCAAAATATCGCCGCAGCAGCACGCCCATTTGGCAGGCCTCGCTCGCGGAGAACCCTTCTCCCTTTTTCTCGAGCTGAATGTTCTCCTCTACGCCGGCGTGCTTGCATTCGTTGCCGGACTCGGCTGGACGGTCAGCACCTGGTCGCAACAAATCGGCGACGTCCTCGTCCTGACCGTCCTCTCCGCCATCCTCGCCGCCAGTTTTTGGTATTGCTTTTCCCGCGCGCCCGCCTGGTTTACCGGCGAAACGTCCCCCGCCGAAACGCCTGCGCCGAGTCCCATCTTCGACTACGTGCTTTACCTCGGCAGCCTCGTCTGGTTATTAGAACTCGCTTACTTAGAGAACCGTTTCCACATGCTCTCCGGACAATGGGATCTCTATCTCTTGGCGACCGCCGGCCTCTTCTTCTTCCTCGCTTATCGTTTCGACAATCGCTTTGTGCTGTCGCTCGCCTTGTCCTCACTCGCCGGATGGTTCGGGCTCACCATCTCGCGTTGGTCAGTCTCGCCATGGTCGGCCCATCAAGACGACGTGTATCGCCGATATGCCCTTCTCTACTGCCTGTTGGTCGGCATCGGCGGGGCACTTCTTCAGCGCCGCGGACTGAAACCACATTTCTTCGGCACTTATCTGAACGTCGTGGCCAACATTCTATTTTGGGCTCTGCTCTCCGGCGTGTTCAATCGGGAGGGCTACGGCCTGTGGTTTCTCGCTTTGCTGATCGCCTGTGGCGCGTCTCTTGCCTGGGGCCTGGTACGCCGGCAGTTTGTCTTCGTGGCGTATGCCGCCGTTTACGGCTACGTGGGCGTCAGTTCGCTGTTCCTCCGTAATGTCAATGATGCAACCGCTGTTCTGTTCTATTTCGTCGTGAGCGGAGTGGCTATGCTGGTGTTGCTGGTTTACATCGGGCGCCGCTTCGGGAGGTCGGCGTGAGAGTCTACAGTGCTTCCAGCGAAGAGACTCTGCGTGCCCGTAAACTCCTGAAGGACTGGGTCGGCGAGGGCTTCGTCACCAAAGAGCAGTACCAGCTTCTGGAAAAGGAAACCGTCTCTGAGCTGCGCACCACCAACATTTTTCTGCGGCTGGTCTTATTCCTCTTCACCCTGATCAGCGTAGGCGCCGCTGCCGCCCTGTTCTTGGAGGTATTTCTTTCGGGGCCATCGGAGCAAACCACCGGCGTTTTCTTCCTAATCTTCGCTCCTGTCTGCTACGCGGCTGCCGAAATCGCCGTTTCCCAAGCGCGGCTTTATCGCTACGGTATCGAGGAAGCGCTCGCCGTCTGCTCGGTCGTTTTTCTCTGCGTGGGAATACAGCTGGCACTTTTCACCGGCAGATCTTATTCGCCGGCCGAGTGCCTGGTGCCCGCCGCCGGGGCCGTCTTTTCGCTCTGGATATGGCGCCGCTTCGGGTTCCCCTATGCATTTATCGCCGCCATGATCTTCGTCATCTTTCTGCCAGGCTACTGGACCTCGTCCCCTTCGGCGCGGCATCTGATCATCGCCGCGTTCTATACAACCGGGCTAATAGCGGTAGCCACGGTACGCTCACGCCACCGCTTCGACTACCTCGAGCAGACTTATTCTCTCGTCGAAGCGTTCCTCTGGCTCGGCATCTACCTCGCCGTCAATCTCAAGCTTTCGTCGTTCGATCTGCCCCCGCGATGGTCGATCGGCATTCCGGACACCTCTGGATTATTCCCAAGGCCGTTCTACTGGGGAACGTGGGTGATGATCTGGTGCCTGCCGCCAATCGTACTCGCCCGCGGCCTTCGCCAGAAGGACCGCTTCGTCATCGCCGTGGGTGCAATCGTCGCCACCCTGACTCTCGTCTCCAATAAACCCTATCTCGGCTGGCCGCGGCATACCTGGGACCCGATGCTTCTGGGCGTATTGTTAACCGGTGTCGCAGTGTTACTTCGACGCTGGCTTGCTCGTAGTCCGGGCGGAATCCAACACGGCTTTACCGCTGCGCGCCTATCGGGAAAGGACAAAGACTGGATCAACGTCGGGGCGACCGTAGCCGGCCTGCTATCGCCCCAACCACCAGCTCCGCAGCCGAGCCGTCCGGACTTCCATTTCGGTGGGGGACAAACGGGAGGCGGCGGCGCCGGCGGCGATTTTTGAACGGCCGCGTCCGCCGCACCTGATTCCCGGATACGCTGTTTTATTCTTGGACGCGGCCCCGGTTCCCGCAAAATGACGAGAGAGAGCCTATCCAGCCCGGATTGATCAAATACAATTACCCGCGATGGGAGTTCAAATGAAATTCATGCCCCTTTTGATGTTTGGGACGGTCATGTTGATGGCGAACCGCGCCGGCGCACAGAATGCTGGTGCGCAGAATGCCGCAGCACAGACTTCCGTCAAACCATTTGATCTCGATGAGGCCACAATCAGCGATGTGCATGCGGCCTACAAGTCCGGCGCGCTCACATCCGTAAAGTTGGTGCAGGCTTATCTGGAGCGCATCCGGGCCTGCGACCAGGCGGGCCCGAAGCTCAATGTCGTGATCTTTCTCAATCCCCGGGCCCTGGAAGAGGCGGCCGCGCTCGATGAACATTTCCGCAGGACCGGGAAGTTCGTCGGCCCGCTCCATGGAATCCCAGTCCTGCTGAAAGACAATGTCAACACGAAGGACATGCCGACCACCGGCGGCTCGCTCAGCCTGGCGGGATACACTCCCGCCACCGATGCGGCAATTACTCAGAAATTGCGCAGCGCGGGCGCAATCATCCTCGCTAAGGTCAACCTGCACGAGTTCGCGATCTGGGGTGAAACGGTTAGCTCGATCCAGGGGCAGACCCTCAATCCCTATGACCTGACCCGCACCCCTGGCGGGTCGAGTGGTGGTACCGGCGCGGGTGTGGCTGCCAATTTCGCGATTGCGGGCATTGGCACCGACACCGTCAACTCCATCCGATCACCGGCGTCAGCGAACAACATCGTGGGTATTCGCCCGACGCTCGGTCTCGTCAGCCGAGCCGGTATTATCCCGTACTCATTCACCCAGGATGCCGCTGGTCCGCTCGCCCGCACCGTTACCGACGCGGCGAAGATGTTAAACGTCCTCGTCGGCTATGACCCTAACGATCCGGCAACGGCATGGAGTGTCCGAAATACGAGCGTAGGGAATACGAGCGTCGGAAATACGAGCGTCGGGAATATCAATACTGAAGACGACTACACGAAATTCCTGAAGGCCGATGGTCTCGAGGGCAAGCGCATCGGCGTATTGCGCAGTTTCTTCGGCACGGCACCCATCAACGGCGAGGTCAATCGTATCGCGAACCAGGCGGTCGAGGATCTGAAAAGGTCTGGCGCAACCGTACTCGAGCTGAACACTCCAGATCTCGATAGCGGAAAGCTTACCTCGGATGTCAGCGTTCATCTGTACGAATTGAAGCCGGCAATCAACGCTTATCTTGCCGCCGGCAACCCGCCCGTTAAATCGCTCGAGGAGATCATCGCTTCCGGCAAGTTTCATCCGAACATCAAGGACAGCATCACCAAAGCACAGAGCCTCGAGATGGACGACAGCTATCGCCTGCGTCTTCAGAAGCGCTCCGAGGTGCAACAGCGTGTCATGAAGATCATGGCTGACGAGCGACTCGATGCGATCATGTTCCCGCATCAGCAGCGGCTTGTGGTGCCCGTTGGGGAGAAGCAAGTCGAGCGCAACGGCGTTCTTGGATCGGTGACCGGCTTTCCATCCATCGTCGTACCAGGCGGATTTTCTTCCCCAACTCCGACGGCCACGCTCGGCGTCCCCGTGGGCATCGAATTCCTCGGCAGACCATGGTCCGAGAAGCTATTGATCGAGATTGGCTACGGTTACGAACAAGCGACCAGGCACCGCCGCCCTCCGCCAACCATACCGCCAGTGCTCGCCGCCCAACATCCTAACTAGGTGACCAGGTTAGTCTGGGAGCTGAATCGGCATTATGAGCGGATTGAAAACAATTCAGCTTTATCTGCAGCCCTGCTAACGTGGTCGGCGCGAGGCTAGCGCGCCCAAGTCGATCTTTCTTGGTGTTTCGCTTCACTGCGCAATTGCGGCGGCCGAAAACATCTTTGTTCGCGCGCGCAAGATCCATCCATCAGCGGAAAACCCAGCCCACGCTATTATTCTGAAATGTGACTGCAATGCCGAACACACCCAAGACCTCGCATCGGACGCGCTTTCTCCGGTCCTTTATTCGATGGCTTGTCATCGGAGTGGCGCTTCTTTGGTCGCTGGCCGCGCTGATCCTTGTGGCCGCCCGGTGGATCGACCCGCCCACAACCGCGGTGCACATCCAGCGCCGCTTGCAGGCCTGGACTCACCACACGCCGTATCGCGAACGCTACAAGTTCATTCGACTCACCCAAATCTCGCCCGATCTCCAGCACGCTGTAGTCGCCGCCGAGGACGCGCACTTCTACCAGCACCATGGATTCGATTGGCACGAGATCCAAATCGCTGCCGAAGAGGATTTGGAAGGCGAGCGCACTCGCGGAGCTTCCACCATTACTCAGCAACTCGTAAAAAACCTGTTCTTCGGCACAGGCCGCTCTGTCCTCCGCAAGGGCGCGGAGTTCACACTCGTACCCGTGGCCGAATTCGTCCTCGGCAAACGGCGCATTCTCGAGATCTACCTCAACGTGGTCGAATGGGGCCCCGGTATTTATGGCGCAGAGTCGGCCTGCCGTCACTACGACGAAACCACAGCCCGGAATATCGGCCGGCAACAGGCGGCACGGCTCGCTGCAATTCTGCCCGCTCCCCTCAAGCGTCGACCCGAGCGCATGAATAACTACAGCGCGATTATCCTTAAGCGGATGGACCAGATGGGTTGGTAATTCGCGAGCAACTTACTAAGGCAGGATTTCCCATGAATTGGGGGTGGCGCCATCCGGCCCACGAGCCAAGAAGAGCGCCACCTCCGGTTTTGATCCGGCGAGCTCAGGCCAGGTCGTAGCGATCGAGGTTCATCACCTTATTCCACGCAGCCACGAAGTCCTTCACAAACGCCCCCTTCGAGTCGTCAGATGCATAGACTTCCGCGAGTGCCCGCAACTGGGAGTTCGAACCGAACACAAGGTCGACACGCGTGCCGGTCCACTTGATTTTGCCCGTCGCGCGATCGCGTCCCTCATACACGTCTTCGGATGTAGAAGAGGGTTCCCACTTCGTATTCATGTCCAGCAGGTTGACGAAGAAATCATTGGTCAGCGTCTCGGGCCGATTGGTGAAGACCCCGTGTTTGGCCTGCCCAAAGTTCGCATTCAGGGCGCGCATGCCGCCGACGAGAACCGTCATCTCGGGGGCAGTCAGTGTCAGCAACTGCGCCCGGTCCACCAGCAACTCCTCAGCCGACAGGACCTGTCCGCCTCGCCGCTCACTTCGAAGATAGTTGCGGAACCCATCCGCGATCGGTTCCATTACGGCGAAGGAGTGCACGTCGGTCTGCTTCTGCGAAGCATCCGTGCGCCCAGGCGAGAAAGGAACCTTCACCTGGTGCCCGGCCCTTTTCGCCGCTTCCTCGACGGCTGCACAGCCGCCCAGAACGATCAGGTCCGCGAGCGAAACCTGCTTTCCTTTGTTCGTGCCTTTGCTCCCATTGGACTTCTTCCCGTTGGACTGCGAGCTGTTGAACTCCTTTTGGATCGCCTCCAGCTTCTTGAGAACCTTCGCCAGCGCGGCCGGTTGGTTCACCTCCCAATCCTTTTGCGGCGCCAGACGAATGCGCGCCCCGTTCGCCCCACCGCGCTTGTCGCTGCCGCGGAACGACGCCGCCGATGCCCAGGCAGTCGTAACCAGTTGGGAAATCGACAGTCCGGATTTGAGGATCTTCTCCTTCAGAGCAGCAATGTCCTTCTCCCCGATTAACTTATGATCCACAGCGGGAACAGGGTCTTGCCACAGCAGCGTCTCCTTCGGAACGAGCGGGCCCAGGTACCGCGGCAGCGGCCCCATGTCGCGGTGTGTCAGCTTGAACCACGCCCGCGCAAACGCGTCCGCGAACTGATCCGGATGTTCGTAGAAGCGTCGTGAGATCTTCTCGTAAGCAGGATCGAACCGCAGGGAAAGGTCCGTGGTCAGCATCGATGGCGCGAGACGCTTTGAGCGATCGTGCGCATCCGGCACCGTACCGTTGCCTGCGCCGTTTTTCGGCGTCCACTGATGCGCACCGGCAGGACTCTTCGTCAGTTCCCATTCGTATTTGAAAAGATTCTCGAAGAAGTTGTTGCTCCACTTCGTCGGCGTCGTGGTCCAGATGACTTCCAGGCCGCTGCCGATGGTGTCGGCACCGCAACCTTTGCCAAATTTATTCTTCCACCCGAAGCCTTGCTCCTCGATGCCGGCACCTTCCGGTTCGGCGCCTACATATTGAGCCGGAATGCCCGCACCGTGCGTTTTGCCGAATGAATGTCCGCCGGCAATGAGCGCAACTGTTTCCTCGTCATTCATCGCCATGCGGGCGAAAGTCTCTCGGATATCCCGCGCCGCGGCCAGCGGATCCGGCTTCCCATTCGGTCCTTCTGGATTCACATAGATCAGACCCATCTGCACGGCTCCGAGCGGATTCTCGAGATCACGATCGCCGCTGTAGCGCTCGTCCGCCAGCCACTTGCCCTCAGGCCCCCAGAAAATATCCTCTTCGGGCTCCCACGTGTCTTCGCGCCCGCCGCCAAAACCAAAAGTCTTGAATCCCATCGAGTCCAAGGCGACGTTGCCCGCGAGAATCATGAGGTCGGCCCAGGAGATCTTCCGCCCATACTTCTGCTTGATCGGCCACAGCAGCCGGCGCGCCTTGTCGAGGTTCACGTTGTCTGGCCAGCTATTGAGCGGCGCAAAGCGCTGCTGACCGGCTCCGGCCCCGCCGCGGCCGTCGCCGATGCGGTATGTGCCCGCGCTGTGCCACGCCATGCGAATGAACAGCGGCCCATAGTGGCCAAAGTCGGCCGGCCACCAATCCTGCGAGTCCGTCATCAGGGTATTCAGGTCCTTGATCACGGCATTCAGGTCGAGGCTCTTGAACTCTTTCGCGTAGTTGAACTTCTTGTCCATCGGATCGGACAGGGCAGAGTGCTGGTGAAGGACTTTCAGGTTCAGCTGATTCGGCCACCAGTCGGCATTCGAATAGGATTGGCGAGCGCCGTGCGCTACTGGGCACTTGGATTCGGTTGCGGTGGTTTGTTGCTTAGCTTCGGGGACAACGCTCCCCGATGAAGTCGCGAGTGTATTTTCCATATGTTTTCTTCCTTCGAATCATGAATGAGTACTGTGTTAAGAAAACGACTTTTTGGCGGCGCAGCGGCGGCAGAGGCCAAAGACCTCGACCAGCGGCTGCGTCAGATCAAAGCCATCCGGCAGATGCCGGGATAGCCGTTTGAAATCGATGAACTCTCCTTCGACATCCTGCACCGATTTGCAGCGTGAGCAGACTAGGTGGTGATGAGGTTTGAGATTGCCGTCCACGCGCAACGTGGACGCATGCGGACTGACCTCCCGCAGCATTCCACATTCGACAAAAAGCCGCAGATTGTTGTAGACCGTGGCCAGAGAAATGGACGGAATGCGACGCCGGACTGCGGCGTAAATGTCTTCCGGGGAGTAGTGCCCGTGATAAGCGGTGACCGCCTCATAGACCACCTGACGCTGGTGCGTGACCGCCAAACCGTGTTTCGCGGCCAGCTCGCGGAACTGTTCATGCCTGAGGCGCATAATTATCGGATAAGAATGATTATAAAACGATCGGGAGCAGTGTCAACGAAATCATTCGAGTCCTGGGTATGGGCGAAGAGATTGGAGTCGGCGAAGATTCGCCCGCCGCGAACAGCATCGCCGGCGGAAACGATAGATCATCCCCGGGGAGCCATCGGAAACAGAGCTGACGTTGGCTTTGCCTTAACTCCCGCGGGTCTCAAAAGCCAAACGAAAATGAACACTGCAGCCAGCGCGATGGTGAAGAAGATGATTCCCCCTTCGTGGTGCAATCTTCCCGTCAGGTAACCGGGGTCAACCCGGGTTCCGAGCATCACAATCGTAAAGATACGGAGTCCATTTTTGGCGACCGACAAAGGAATCGCGATGGCGATAACCAGCGCCTTTCGCCAGGGCGAGCGCAGGAACAATTGAGCCAGCACCATGCTGGTCACGAGGAGCATCGAACTGGAGCGAATGCTGCTGCACTCCTTGGCGACCTCCACCGTCAAATCAGGAATAGTGAGCAGAACTCCGCTTTGGGTGACGGGCACACCCACGGCGGCGAAAAGCGCGTGCGCGGCCCAAGTCGATCCTTGCTGCAAGAGATGCACGATCTCGTTCGTTGCCACTTGCGGAAGTGGAACCAATCCGAACAAGAAACATAAAGGAAAAAGAACCGCTCGCGCGGCTCGAGAGCCGAAGCAGAGGACGAAAGCGCCTATCCATGAGAGAACCAGTGCCAACATCTGCAGTGAGAGTTTGCCATCGGCAGATATCGAAGTTGATAAGCCCATCGCCAGGCCCGCGATCAAAAAAGATGCGGCCAG
The DNA here is from genome assembly GCA_963696275.1 of uncultured Acidobacteriaceae bacterium. Classification (GTDB taxonomy): domain Bacteria; phylum Acidobacteriota; class Terriglobia; order Terriglobales; family Acidobacteriaceae; genus Acidiflorens. The sequence goes on from CAVOJQ010000008.1 coordinate 790,935, forward strand.
CAAGGCGGAGCCAGCAAGAACATTTCCGGCAGCTAACAACTTGAGAGATTGCCTTTCTAGGAAAATCAGCGCGACAGTCAGCGGAAGAATCAGAAGTAAATGGGTGTATTCATCATCCGCCAGTGCCAACCGGAACGTGCTGACCAGCGGATGCCAGCCGATCAGCAAAGAAGCCGAGCATAAAACCAGGAACCGCACTTGCGATGATCGCCATTCGCTCATGGATTCCTGAGACATTATTAATTAGCAAGTCGAAAGACGCTCAGCCCTCGGCAACATGACGGCACGCTACGTCCTGCATACCGTACGCCGACCATCATTCGTACTGACTTACACTACCTTAATGTAACTCGGAAATGTGTACCGAGGACGTTCGCCCGTGAAACAAACCGGTTATATCTCATGGGCAAATCACGCGGGGAGTACTAGAGGACGTAGAGGACCGAGCTCACGGAATGACTACCTCGGCCACGTTGGAATAAGCGCTCTGCTCACCCTGGGAATCCACATCAGTTACGGCGTAATAGTACGTTGACCCCGATACAACCGTGCTGTCGGTGTAGGCGGTCGAGGTGTCCAGTCCGCTATTAAGCTGCTGGTAGGGGCCCCCGTTCACCGTGCTGCGGAACACGTTATATCCCACCACGTCTCCACTCACGGGGTTCCAGGAAAGATCGACGCTATGCGTGCCTGAGGCAACTCCTGCACCGGTGACATGTTCAACCGTTGGTGAGTCGACGCCGGTGCTGAAGAATTCCACCTCACCCCGGGCCCTTCCCGAGGCATTCGGCGTGAATTGAATCGTGACGGGCTGGCTCTGGCCGACTTCCAAGGTCACCGGCAAATTCAGCCCGACGACGGCAAACTCCGAGTTCGTCGACTGGTCTGAAGAAATTGTTACTGAGGCGTTTGCCGCCGTAAGCGTGACCTGCAGGCTGGAGCTCGATGCGACGGTGACGTTACCAAAATTAAGCGTCTCCGGACTAATCGTAAGTTCCGGATCGGCGGTGTCCGTACCACGCCCCGCAACGTAAATCTCCAGCGGGGAACCGTTGCCTTTGCTGTCGACCGTAAGAGCGCCGAAGACGTATCCCAAACTAGTGGGTGTGAAGGTAACGGGTAACTGGGCGCTGGTTCCAGGTTTGATCTTCGCAGGTAGCTGGAAAGCGCCGAGCGAGAAGGGCGATCCTTGGACCGAGATGGAAGTGATGGTAAGAGTTCTGCTGCCAGTGTTCGAGAGTTCGAATAAGAAGGACTTAAAATTGTCGATCTGTACCGGGCCAAAGCCATGCCGGCAAGGCTCGCACTGCAACTGTTGGGCCGAGGCCAGACCCGACCATAACAGGGACAGCAGAAAGCACCCGATTCCGAACTGGGGGAGACATCGCATGATTTGATCTTCGGTGATCTCTCCTTACCAGGACAAAATGAGAAGTGCATAAATCACCAAGTTTAGAAGCCCGTTGATCATAATCCTTGCACCCACAGTTGGGAAAGGCCGCTGCTCGCGGGTTGCGGGGCCGGGAGGCCAATACAGAACTACGTCGAACTCCTCCGCTTCCGCTTCCCCACGATGACCATCGCGCGGTCGTTTGCTGCCCAGTCCAGACCCTGTGACGCCTCTCGGCCCTAGGACGGATCCGCAACAGTATCGAAGGTTTCTGGTCTCGTCGATGGCCCAAGACGGCTAACCGGACAGAGTTCCACTGGCCTAGCAGCCCCCGGCTTGATGCACTGGTGGAATCTTTTCCAGCGGCCGCCAGGCTCTCAAACTGGATGATATGCGACTCCCCCAGTCCATCATCCGATCTCTCTTCGTCCGAAATGCCCACTCACTAACCGTCGCCGCTGCCGCAATCCTCGTTCTCGGAATAGCACCCCTGGGAATCTCCGCTCAAACACTGCAGCTGACGTCCTCACCCTCGAACCTTCGATTTGGCGGTGTCGCCATTGGCCAGACTGAAACCCTTCTTGCCACCTTGACGAATAACCAACCGACGAGTGTGACGATTAACGGAATTACGGTGGGCAAAGCCCAATTCTCCACCTCTCTTCTGAACCTGCCGCTGGCCTTGCCGGCGGGACAGAGCGTCAGTCTGACTGTAAGCTTCACGCCTACCGGGACGGGTTGGGAGGGCAGCACGATCGAAATCTTCAGCACTGCCTCGAACTCCACACTTCAGCTTCAGGTTGAGGGTTCAGGGGTGAGCAGTCAGTCCGTAACCGCCAGCCCTTCGATGGTGTCATTTGGCCAAGTAGCGATGGGATCCAGTTTCACCTTGCCTCTCGTCCTCACCAACATGCGTTCCTGGAACGTGACCCTCTCGGCAGCCCAGATTACGGGCGCCGGATTTTCCCTGAGCGGGCCTTCATTCCCGTTAACTCTGGGCGCGAGAAAAAGCGTTACGTTGAACGTCACCTTTACTCCACCATCTGCCGGAACAGCCACAGGCGGCGTGTTTGTTTCAGGTCCCGGACTGAACGTGCCTCTAACTGGCACAGGCGCAGCTCCCGGTCAACTCACCTCCAATCCCAGCAGCGTAAGTTTCGGGAACGTCGAGGTAGGAGGCAGCCAGACGCAATCCGTGGCTCTGAGCAATACGGGTCCGTCGAGCCTGACCATCTCGGCTGCGGCTGCAGGTGGAACCGGGTTCAGCCTGAGCGGGCTGGCGTTGCCTTTCACCTTAGCCGCCGGCCAGAGCACATCTTTCAATGCGCTTTTCTCTCCAACTGCTGGCGGAGCCGCCAGCGGGAGCGTAACCATTACTTCCAACGGTTCAGATTCGAGCTTGAGCATTGCGCTGTCGGGGACGGGCGTGACGCAGGGAACGCTGACGGCGAATCCTACGAGCCTGGCGTTTGGCAATGTGCAGGTCAGCAACAGTGTGAACTTATCGGAGACGCTGACCAACGTCGGTGGATCGTCGGTTTCCATCTCGCAGGCGAATTTGAGCGGGACGGGATTCTCCATCAGCGGATTGAGCGGATTCCCGATCACGCTCACGCCCGGCGGCAGCATCACGTTTACGGCGACCTTTACCCCGGCCAGTGCCGGCGCCGCCAGCGGGAGCTTGTCGGTGGTGTCGAACGCATCGAACTCGCCGCTTACGATCGCGCTCTCCGGAACGGGAACGGCGTCGGGGACGTTGGCGGTGTCGCCAGCCAGTCTGAGTTTTGGCAACGTGGTCGTGGGCACGAGTTCAGCGCTCAGCGCCAGTCTGATTGCCAGCGGTGCGTCGGTCACGGTGCAGCCGCCGAGTGATTCGAACGGCGAGTTTGCGCTCTCCGGAATTGCGCTACCGATCACGATTCCTGCCGGCCAGTCGGCGAATTTCACGGTCACGTTTACGCCGCAATCGAGCGGAGCCACTTCGGCGACTTTGTCGTTCCCGAGCAACGCATCGAACTCGCCCGCGGTGCTCAGTATGACCGGCACGGGAACGGCAGCCACGCAGCACAATGTCGATCTGAGCTGGAACACGTCGCAGGATGCCGTCGGTTACAACGTCTACCGCGGCACCGTGTCCGGTGGACCCTACGCGATGATCAACGGTTCGTTGGATGGGACGACCGCCTACACCGACAGCACCGTCGCCTCCGGTCAGACTTACTACTACGTGACTACCGCCGTAAATAGCCAAGCGCAGGAGAGTGGATATTCAAATCAGACAACAGTAGTCATTCCGAATCCGTAAGCCACACGACTTTGGCACATGGGCTGCGCCAACCCGTTCCAGCCCCCTGGAAGCTGGGAGAACCTTGTCCTTCAGACACCTACGAAGGCGTTGCATTTTCCTGCAACTATTGCAAAAAGTATCATCTTGACAATGGGTTACAGACGCAGTCAAATATCAAAGTATTGTAAAGATATCCGGTAACTAACCTCTTCCCCCTGTTTCTTCCCGGCTTGCTGGATTGCTGAAAATCTAAGGGGATTGCGAATGCACAACAGTAAAGGAAAGTGGTTGCTGGCAACGGTCTTGGCGTGTTGCCTGGCTCCCGCTGCGTTAGCTGACCATGGCCGGTCGTGCAGGCCGGGCGAGAGGGATTGTCCGCACCAGCAGCAACAGGTCCCGGAGGGCGGTTCTACAGCCGTCTACCTTCTGGCTGCAGGACTAACGTGTCTCGGCGCAATGTTCCTTCGGTCCCGAATGGGAAAGCCTCAGCGATCGCAAGTGTAGCCGGGAAAAAAATTGGGCCTACTCTGCGATGACTCCACTCGCACAGTAGGCCCTGGTTTTTTCCTGGTTCGATCTAAGAAATTCTCAGAACTTCGGGAGACGGATCTTACACTGCCTCCGGTGTCCTATCCAACCACATGGCCCCGCAGCCTTAAATTGTCGCCTCCGTTTCGACGGAATTCAGGCAGACATCCGCATCAGAGCATCGGCAATCCGTTCGCCGGCGTGTCCATCCCAAAGCGGAGGAATCGTTCCCTTCTTCGTTTTTCCCGAAAGCACTCGCGCCAGTTCCGTACGCAGCTTTTCCGGATCGCGCCCCACCAGAACATTCGTCCCCATGGAAACCGTAATCGGTCGCTCCGTATTTTCCCGAACCGTGAGACAAGGCACGCCCAGATAAGTAGTCTCTTCCTGAATGCCGCCCGAATCCGTAATTACCACCGTGGCGCGCGATTGCAGCCCCAGAAAATCAACGTAGGGGCACGGATCCAGCAGGCGCAGTTGCTCGGCATTGAATCCGAAATCGTCAATTCGTTTGCGCGTTCTCGGATGCGTTGGAAACACCACTGCCAAGTCCCGGTTCACCTCCAGCAGCGACTCCAGAATCCCCTTTAACCGCACACTATCGTCAACATTGGCCGGCCGGTGCAGCGTCACGAGCGCGTACCGATCCGGCAGACCATTCCTGTTGCTCTTGCGCGCCACGGGAAGCAGTCGAACCAGCGAGTCGATCATCACGTTGCCTACAAGAAAAATCCTTTCCGCCGGAATTCCCTCGCGGCGAAGATTCTCGTCACCATCTTCCGACGGCGTAAACAAAAGATCGGCCAGTTGGTCCGTAACCAGACGATTAATTTCCTCCGGCATGGTCCGGTCAAAAGAACGGAGGCCAGCTTCCACATGTCCCACTCGCACACCAAGCTTCGCGCAAACCAACACCGTCGCCACCGTCGAATTGACATCTCCATACACTAGTACAATATCCGGACGCCGCTCGATGATCACCGGCTCGAGTCGAATCATGATCTCCGCCGTCTGCTGCGCATGCGAGCCCGACCCAACCGCCAGGTTCACATCAGGAGCGGGTATTCCAAGTTGCGAGAAAAACACTTCCGACATATTGACGTCATAGTGCTGCCCCGTGTGAATGAGGGTCTGCACAACGTTTTCCCGTCCCTGCAGAGCGCCGAGCACGGGAGCAACCTTCATGAAATTGGGACGAGCTCCAACAATGTGAAATATGTTCACGAATGTTCCAGGTATCCGACTATCAGCTTAATCGATTCGA
>CAVOJQ010000009.1:0-30915 GCA_963696275.1 uncultured Acidobacteriaceae bacterium
CAGCGTTCAGCCCGAATCCCGCCACCGGCACCAGCACCATGACCCTGACGGCGAGCGCGACGGCGAAGGAGCGAACGACAACAGTGACAATTATAGGAACATCTGGCAGCCAGAGCGCGACTTCAACGATCAAGCTAACGGTGGACGGGTCGGGAACCTTTAAGCTGACCGCTTCCCCCGCCACCGTGACAGTGGCGCAAGGCGGCAGCGGAACCGTCACTATCACAATCGTGCCTGCGGGCGGGTTCGACCAGAAGGTCACTCTGAGCGCGAATGGACTGCCGAGCGGCGTAACCGCATCGTTCAGCCCCAACCCAACCAGTTCGTCGAGTATCTTGACACTGACGGTAAGCGAGGCAACTGCAACTGGACAGTCGACATTTACGGTCAACGGTAAATCTGGGAGCCTTTCGAATGATGTAGGGGTTTGGTTGAAAGTGGTCTCGCAGCCCTAATCGCGAGTCACACAGAGACTCCGCAGATCACTCTACCTTGACAGGATTAATATTGCAGTTCGATGCCATGCGCTAGGTCGACCAATCAACCACGCGAATGCCAAAATCGCTGCCATTGCTCAAGTGTGCGGGGCCAAGTTCGCAACGCCCGATGTCTCGCACTTCAAGGACTGTGGGCTGGATGTTCTCGACGTCGGTCATGTCAAGGGACTTGGTGATTTGGTCTTGAAGTTTCGAGTCACAATTGTCGCGTCAGCACTGACCCGCTGGTTGACGCCGGCGATTGCCTCTAGGTGGTGGACGCTCTAGCCCATCGCGTGGGCGGATTTCAAATCAGCCAACAGAATGCGCGGCCATGCCACCGTCTGGGTGGGCACAGTTCTGGCCACGGTGTCGAAAACGCGATTCCCGCACGGGCCTGGGGAGTTGCTGCTAAACACAGCTAACCATAAGGTTAGATGGTGAGCGCGGTAGGAATCGAACCCACAACCTACTGATTAAGAGTTATGGTTCTCGATTCGGCTGCAGCGTCACCAACTGCAGTCGCCACAATAACTTAACCATCAAAAGACCCGCATGGACGGCTTCCGAAATCGTTCAAGATTTGGCAAGATCGAACCGCGTCTAACTGCAAAGGACACAAAAAGGACACAGTCGCACCTTAGACGGCTTGGCCGGTGAGCGGCGCGCGGTGCTTGCCTGACCATTTGACGTGCGCATTCTCAAGGAAGGCGAGACGTACATCGAATCATAGCCGACACCATGACAGGGTTTACTTAGACCCTCTGCTGCTCGCTAGCTTACCGCAGCATTCGGGCCGCTCTGGCAGGCTTGAGCGGTCCCATCCCCCGCCGAGAGCCTGGATCAGCAACACCGTGTTCGCCATCCGCCGTCCTAAGATATTGACCGCCGTGACTTCATCCGTGAGTGCGGCACTTTGCGCGGTGATCACCTCGAGGTAACTTGTAACGCCGCCCTTGTAGCGCGTGACTGAAAGATCGAGCGAACGCTGCGCGGCCGTCACCGCTTCATCCTGGACCTGCGCTTCGTGTTCCAGAATTCTGACCGCTGCCAGATTGTCTTCCACCTGTTGGAATCCAGTCAGTACGTTCTCTCGATAGGCTGCGACTTGATAGTCATAAGCGGCACGCGCCTGTTCGTTTAAGAGAACGGCGTCTTCCCGCCATCGAAGAGTGTTCCCACCGCAGACAATCCAATGGACCACAAACCGCTCGGCCCGTTAATCAGCGTCGTGATGGCGGAGCTTTCAAATCCTCCGGAGGCGCCCAAATTGATCAGCGGGTAATAGGCCGACTTCGCAACTCCAATCTGAGCGTTGGCGGATGCTACGCGCCTCTCCGCAGCCGCGATATCCGGGCGTCTTTCCAGCAGTTCCGAGGGCAGGCTGAGCGGAACGTGCGGAGGTGGTGCGGTGAGCGGCAGCGAGGGAAGGCTGAACTCCGCTGGAGGTTTCCCAATGAGAATCGCGACAGCGTGTTCATACTGTGCGCGCAGCCACGCCCACATCAATCGCCTCTGCCCGGGTCGTTTGCAGTTGAGTTTTCGCCTGCTCGACGTCCACTTCCGAAGCGATGCCTCCCCGGAAGCGGCTTTGATTCAATTCCAGGGCCTGCTCGTAATCCTTAACCGTGGAGTTCAGGAGCTGTTCCTCGGCGTCCAGGCTGCGGGCCTGAAAGTAATCAACGGCCAGATCCGCGTGCATGCTCAGATTAACCGTCGCCAGGTCTGCCGCACTCGCCTGCGCTTGCTCCCGATAGGACTCCACGTTTTTTCGAACTCGTCCCCAGACGTCGGCCTGATAGGACACGTCGAACGGCAGCACAAAGTCGTTGTAGGTTGCGCCACGCAAGATTGAATTGGTGGGACTGTTGGCGGATACGCGCGTCCGAGTGGCGGATGGCCCGAGCCGTTACGGTTGGGTAGTAGTCGGCCCGATAGTAGCGCAGGACTGCTCGCGCCTGCTGGATACTGCGCCGCGGCGGCCTTCAGATTCTGATTCGATACATTGACCTGCATCTTCCAGCGCATCAAGCTGAGGATCCTGGAATATCGTCCACCACGTGCCGCCAAGATTCTGGTCATTGGGTTGGGCGGGCTTCCAGTCTCCCACCTCTTTATAGGCCGGAGGAGCCTGTACCGCGGGCGTGTGGTACTTTGGCCCAACCACGCATCCAGTCAACTGCAGCACCGCGATCGCTAGCAGAATGCGTCCGGCCGTTTTCCGGGAGCTCCTGAAAATCAGCTTTCGAGGCAGCTTCACTTGATATCTCCCGGCAATGTTGCCTGAACAATTTGGACTTCTTGTCCGGAAACGATCGAGTCGGGCGGATTGATGATGACCTGATCGTTTGACTTGAGGCCGGAGACGATCTCTATCTGGTCGCCGAAATCGTGCCCGGGGGTGACGGCAGTCAGCACGACCTTCCCGTCTTTCACAATGCCAACCCGTAGCCCTTCGGTGCGGAATAGCAGAGTGTTGACCGGAATCAGGAAGGTGGAGGTCTGCGTCGGGACCTCCAAGTGGACCTCGGCGTAGGAACCGGTGAGCAGCGTGCCCGTCGGATTGTCCACATCGATTTCGATCAGCAGAGTACGAGTTGTGACATTGATGTCATCGGCAGTGCGCACCACCTTTCCCTGAAATTTTCGGTCCGGAAACTCGGCCAGAGTGAGATCTGCCGTCATGCCGACTTTGATTCCTCGCGAGTATTCCTCGGGCACGTTCACATAAACGCGCAATTTTCCGGGTTGAGCGATGTGAAAGAGATCGGTTTTCGCTGCCGCTGCTGCTGCCAGAATTGATGAGGTCGCCGATATCGGTGTTGCGCGCGGTGATCACGCCATCGAAAGGCGCGTAGACCTTCTCGAAAGAGACGCAGCGCCGAATACTGCTGCACCGCTGCCTTGTCGGCTTCAACGATGGCTGCATTCGCATTGTAGGTGCCGACCGCGTTATCTACGTCCTGCTGGGATACGGCATTGCTTTTCAAAAGTCCCTGATACCGCGCTTTGGTGATCGAAGCCAGCTCGAGATTTGCCTGAGCGGTTAGCAGGTTGCTACGGGCTTGCTCCAGTTGCTGATCGACTTCGGGCGTTTCGATTACCGCGAGGAGTTGCCCTTGCTTCACGCGCGCGCCGATATCGAAATACCACTTCTTCAGGTAACCGTTCGTGCGGGCATAGATGGGTGAACTGATGTAGGGTTGCACGTTCCCCGGAAGAATGATTTCATCGGCGGGTGCAGTTTGTTTTGGCGACACCACCGACACCGCCGTCAGAGCCGCTTGAGCTGTCTCCGTGTCTAGCGCGGCGCGCGCCCTGACTCGGGACCAGATGCCGGATATCAAGAGTGCGGCGACCACGATCACCGCAATAGCCAGCGACCAGCCATTGTTTGTGCGGACGCTGTCTCGCGCCCCCACCATTCGCCGCGGGCGATCTTTCGGCCGTCGATTTGCCTGCCATTGTTTTACGTAGTTTGAGGCAGCATAAGTGACTCCCCTAACGCTGGTGACTACTACCGCTTTTCCTCTTGGCCCGCATGCCGGCGTGAGCCTTGCAGAACGCTGAAAAACGCCGGAACAAAGAACAGCGTCGAAACCGTCGCGAAGAGCAGCCCACCAATGACCGCCCGGCCAAGGGGAGCATTTTGTTCACCGCCGTCGCCAAGTCCGAGAGCCATCGGGCACCATGCCGATGATCATGGCCAAAGCGGTCATCAGCACGGGGCGAAAACGCGTAAATCCTGCTTCCAGTGCGGCACCAATGGAATCGCATTCCTTCCGTCATTTTTTCTGTGGCAAAACTCACCACCAGGATGCTGTTTGAGGTTGCGACGCCCATGCACATGATGGCTCCCATCAGTGCCGGCACGCTCAGAGTCGTGTGCGTTATAAACAAGAACCAGGCAATCCCGGCGAGCGCCGCGGGCAGCGCGGAAATCATGATGAAAGGATCCAGCCAGGACTGAAAGTTGACTACGATCAGCAGGTATACAAGCACGATCGAGAACGCCAGTCCACTCAGAAGACCGATGTAGGAGGCTCGCATCGTCTGAACCTGCCCGCGGACAACGACTCGAGAACCGCGCGGTAATTGCTGGCGCGTGGCGTCAATGATCTTGTTGATGTCACCCGCTACACCGCCGAGGTCGCGACCGGCGACGGAGCCGAAGATGTCAATGACGGGCGCAACGTTGTAATGCAGAAACCACAGCCATTCCTGCTCCGCGCTGCGTGGACACCAGACTGGCCATGAGCGATGGAGGAGCCGTTGGGTCGGTGCCGGTGATGGGAACGTTCTCAAGGTCCTGCAAAGTGTCCGTGCGATATTGCGGCGTCTGCGTCGCGATTTGATAGCTGACGTGATTCTTTGGGTCGACCCAAAACGTAGGTGAAGTTTGGAAGCTGCCGCTCAGTGACACCAGGAGATTCTGCGCAATGTCGTGAGCAGTAAAACCCAGCTCTTCTGCTTTTGTCCGTTCAACTCTCATGCGGAGATACGGCTCATCGAAGGGCTGCTGAATCCGCAAATCAGTCGCTCCGGAAACGTACCTCATTTTCGCGAGCAGTTCGTCCGCGTAGATCCGGTTTCCCTCCAGGTTGTTTCCGACAACCTGAACATCGATCGGAGCGGGCAATCCAAAATTGAGAATCTGCCCGACCATGTCAGCGGGCAAGAAAGCGAATGTAACGCCGGGGAACTGCTTTCGGCAGCGTCAGACGAAGCTGGTGAATGTAGTCGTCCGTGGGATGGTGGTTGGCGGAAAGGGTCACAAGAATGTCGGCGTCCGATGTGCCAACCGGGGCCGAATTGCTGTAGGAAAGATTGATGCCGCTATAGGGCAGGCCGATGTTGTCGATGACGCTCTGGACTTCGGCTGCCGGAATCTGCTGCCGAATCGACTGCTCGACCAGATCGCAAAGGTTGGCGGTTTCCTCAATGCGCATTCCCGTGGGAGCGCGCATGTGAAGCTTGAAAGTGCCGCTGTCGACACTGGGGAAGAAATCCCGGCCCAGCCAAGGAATCAAAATTGCCAGAGAGCCGAGACAGACGGCGAAGAAGGCGATCAGGAAAGCGCGCTCGGTGATGGAGGCAAAATTCCAACACGCCGCGATAGCTCTTGCGGAATTTCTCGAAGGCTTCCTCAAAGCGCTTCTGAAGTCGCACCAGCGGATTGCGGCTGGGGGCATCCCCGTGGCTCTTTCTTCTCCGCGCAATAAATACTTCGCCATGGTGGGAACGATGGTCCGCGAAAGGAAATACGAGGCCAACATGGCGAACACTACGGCCTCGGCGAGCGGCACAAACAGGTATCGCGCCACGCCGGAAAGCAAGAACATCGGAGCAAACACAATGCAGATCGAGAGCGTGGAAACGAACGCGGGTGTCGCGATTTGCGACGCACTGTCCAGAACAACTTCGTCCATGTCCTTCTCTGGTTCTGCCTCCCGATTGCGATTGATGTTCTCGACCTCGACCGTGGCGTCATCCACCAGAATGCCGACCGCCAGAGCGAGTCCACCGAGGGTCATGATGTTGATCGTTTCTCCGATCGCACTGAACGCGATGATCGAGGTCAGGATCGCCAGGGGGATGGAGGTCGCGATGATCAGGGTGCTTCGCCAACTGCCCAGAAAAGTAAGAATCATGAAAGCGGTCAGGCAAGCGGCAATCAACGTTTCCCTGACCACTCCGCTGATCGCGCCACGAACAAAAATCGACTGATCCGCCAGCGGCGTCATCTTTAGTTGCGGTGGAACCGTCGTCGCAATTTGAGGTAAAAGGGCCTTGATGCCTGCGATCACGTTCAGCGTGGACGCATTTCCCGCTTTTTGGATCGTCAGCAAGACCGAGCGCTGCCCGTTTACCCGCACGATGTTGGTCTGCGGAGGAAAACCGTCGCGCACCCAGGCGACATCCTTCATGTAGATGGTCGTACTGCCAATCGTCTTGATCGGAATGCGGTTCAGGTCCGCGATCGTCTGCGGGGCTGCATTGGGAATGGAAACGTCGTACTCCTTGGAGCCGATCTTGGACGTTCCCGTGGGCAGGATCAGGTTTTGCAGGCTGATCGCATTGACCACATCCAGCGCGGACAGACCCTTCGACTGCAGGGCGGTTGTATTGAGATCGACTTGCACCTGACGTTGTTTACCGCCATAGGGATAGGGCACGGAGGCGCCGGGCACCGTGATGAGCTGCGTCCGAATGAAATTCAGACCATAGTCGTTGAGTTGTTGCTCCGATAGATTTTGCCCGGAAAGGGCCAATTGGAGTACGGGCACACTCGATGCGCTGTAGGCAAGAATAAGAGGCGGCGTTGTTCCCGCAGGCAACTGCCTGAGTTGGGTCTGAGAGATTGCTGTGATCTGCGCAATGCCCTGCTGAATATTCGCGGTCGGCTGCAGGAAACACTTTAACTACAGCGATCCCATACAGCGACTGCGATTCGATGTGCTCGATGTTGTCAACGGTAGTGGTAAGCGCTCGCTCTGTGACGCTAACGATGCGGTCGCTCATGTCCTCAGGGAGGAGACCGTTATAGTTCCAGATGATGCTGACAACCGGAATGTCAATGTTCGGAAAAATGTCGGTTGGAGTGCGAACGATCGCGAGCCCACCCATGATCACGATGAGTATGGACACCACCACAAACGTGTAGGGCCGCCGCAATGCTAGTCGAACAATCCACATAGAATTTCCCGTGGTTTGTTAATCACCGACAGTCGTCGGTTCGCTAACCGTAGTTTTGTTTAACGCTCAGGCTGATACGTCGCAATGCTCTGCTACAATTCCTGACCGTTGCCCATCTAATGTCCCGAATAAACTGATTCTTGCCGCTTACTTGCCTTCCGCAACCTGCAAGGACGTGCGGTGCGCAGATGAACGAGGCTTTGCATCGAGTGCCCGGCGCACAAGACGCGTGAGTTTTGCGCGGGCCCGCGCAACCTGGGCCTTCACCGTTCCCTTAACTACTCCTAGAATGTGTGCCGCTTCACTGGTACTGAGACCATCCAAGTCACGCAACTGGAATGCTCGTGCGCAACGGGGGAGAAAGCTCCTCTGCGAACTGCATGAGGCGCTCATGCAGTTCCGCTTTTCGATACTCTTCTTCAGGACTCGGTGCCGAAGTCCACCAACCGGTCTGACACGGTATATCCCTGATCGTCCCCGAATTGCTCGTTGAGCGACACGTGGATCTGCCGTGGCCTTCTCCGCAATTGCATCCGCGCACAATTGCTGACGATGGCAACCAGCCACGTCGACATTTGCGCCTGCCCTCTGAACTGATCCAGGTGTTTGTAAGCGGAGAGGAGCGCATCCTGAACCGCATCCTCTGCGTCGGCCGCATTGCCCAGGTATCGATACGCTGTTCTGCGGAGCAAAGGCAGACAACGCGAGAAAGCGTCCTGCAGTTCCCGAGTTTCTGTTCTTGGGGCAGGAATGTCGATGCGCTGTTCGTTTCCGATGTATGCCGCGGTCGCTTGCATATTGTCTCGCCTCCCGGTCGCGGACATCAAAATGCACGCCTGTTTCCAATCAACCGAAAGGCAATTTAGTCGAGCATTTTCAGCAACATGAGTCGACTGGGCGATTTGGCACGGCTCTGTGGCAATCAGATGTTCGTCCCCCGGTTGACACCAACGTCGGCATTTCGACTCGACTCGCGTTCTCGATTTCGAACTCGGACGCTGTGGATATCAGCGGAAGCGCCGGTCAACGCGAAGTGCTCGTGTGTATTTGGTCAAGCGCACCTTCATTGTCCGGCCGTTCACATTGCTTTGTAGTTTTGGCACTGGAAAATGCATTCAGCAGTTCAGGAGATAAGAGGAGACCTATGAAACTTCTTACCGCAGATAACGTGACACTTGGATTTATTGGACTTGGCAACATGGGAAGCCGAATCGCACAACGCCTGCTTGATCACGGATACCGCGCTCGTCGCGTACGACATGGACATCGCTAAGGCGGAAGCCGTCGCCGCAGAGCGAGGTATCGCCGCTAAGAACATTCTTGAACTGGCGCGCACTGCCGATGTGATTCTTTCGTGCCTGACCAATGATGAAGCGGTTCAGAGCGTTTATGCCGGGCCAGCGGGAGTTTTTGCTGAGGCGCGGCCAGGAACCGTCGTGTTAGAGATGAGCACGATCTCCCCAGAAACTTCGCGGGAATTGCACAGGCTTGGTGCTAAGAGTGGCATCGAGGTATTGGACGTCGCCATCTCGGGCAGCACTCCTGCCGCGGAACAAGGCACGGTGACGCTACTGGCCGGCGGCAACCAAGACTTGTTCGATGCCGCTCGAGCCAATATTCCAGGCGATTGCAAAGCAATACTTTCTTCTGGGCGGTCCTGGCTCCGGAACAGCGATGAAGTTGGTAGTCAACACGCTGTTAGGTGTTGGCATGCAGGCCATCGCTGAAGCTGTGGTCCTTGGGGAGACAGTTGGGCTGAATCGCGAACGTTTGCTTGAGGTCTTGTCAAAGACAGCTGTGATCGCGCCGGCTCATGTGGGGAAGCTGGCCAGGGTGGCGATCAACGATTACACACCGCAATTTCCACTTCGCCTGATGAACAAGGATTTCCAGTTGATTCTAAAGGCGGCAGCAGAAGCGCATATCCCCATGCCTGCGACTGAAGCGGCGTTTCGCGTCAATTCAGACGAACTGGCACGCCACGATGAAGAAGACTTCTCCGCAGTCCTGCGGCGAATGGAAGAAGTTGCCGGTATCGGAGATATTCACTCCGCCTCGATTGCGAGTTGACCCGCGGCAAAATGCTGATGCCACAAGGGTTGGGTGATTTCGCCTGAGAAACGGTCGTCCGGGGATTTGAAAGGAGAGTTGGATGGAACTGCGCAAACTTGGCAATTCTGACTTGCATATTACTCGAGTGGGCTATGGAGCCTGGGCCATCGGCGGCTCGGGCTGGCAGTTCGCTTGGGGGTCACAGGACGACAACGAATCTATCGCCGCCATTCACCGTGCGCTCGAACTCGGCGTCAACTGGATCGACACGGCCGCCGTCTACGGCCTGGGACACTCCGAAGAAGTGGTCGGCCGTGCTCTGAAGAGCTGGCGCGGCTCCAGACCTTACGTGTTTACCAAGTGCGGCCTGCGCTGGGATGCCCAGGGTGAGGTGCGGAAAGTACTGACCGCGGACTCGATTCGCGGCGAAGTCGAGGACAGCCTGCGCCGCCTTTCCGTCGACGTAATCGACCTTTACCAAATTCACTGGCCTCCCGACCCCGATTCACCGGAACTGGAAGAAGGATGGTCCACGCTCGCCAACCTGAAGCGCGAAGGCAAGGTGCGCTGGATTGGCGTTTCCAACTTCGATGTCCAGCAACTGCGCCGCGCCCAGAGCATAGCGCCCATAACTTCCCTGCAGCCTCGCTATTCACTGGTACACCGCAAGATCGAAGACAAGATCCTGCCCTACTGCCTCAGTGAAGACATTGGGGTCATCGTGTATTCCCCGATGGCTTCCGGTCTCTTAACCGGCGCCATGACTCGCGACCGCGCCGCCAAGCTACCCGCGGACGACTGGCGGAGGCTGGATCCCGACTTTACGGAACCAAATCTCGCTCATAATCTGGCACTCGTCGAGCGGCTGCGAGCGGTGGCCAACCGTCACCACCGTTCTGTCGGCGAAGTGGCGATCGCCTGGACGCTGGACCATCCCGCCGTGACCGGCGCCATCGTCGGAGCCCGCAATGCGCGTCAGGCAGAGGGAGTCATGCGCGCTGGCGATTTACACCTCACCAAAGCTGAAGTCAACGAGATTGAAGCCTTCGCCGAGACCGCGGCGTGAAAGACCACGTGAGCCACAAGGGGAGGCATGAACCGGTTCGTTGATTTTGCGAGCTTGCGGTACGCGGTGATAGAAGCTCTCCGGAAACACCAACCGTGGAGTTCGTTCAGGAAGCCAGCTCGGCAATCCCAGGGACCCCCGAGGTTGACCTGCTCTTGGAGACTACGTCAGCTTGGTGAATTGCATGCAGCTTTCCAAACGTCACCATGCCGCTAATCCCGTGCATTCCAAGGTTGTTCGGTTAGCGACGTCAAGAAAACCGGCTGTCCCGAGTGTCGACAGGCTGATAGTGCTGTCGGCATTTGGACTGGTCGTGTAGCTGCTTTGGTTTTCGATTCGACTGTGCGATACCTGGCGAGGGCGCTGTTGCAGCGTACGAATTTCTGTTTGCCAGAAGCTGCTCTCCCTACACCGGACCTCCCCGCCTGGCTCCGTTTCGGGCACCAAGGACATTGCGTTATCATGTTCTCCCATACAGGATTTCGTTAAGAACACCTCGACGGGAACGAGGCTTGGCTGTGATCCCGCATAAATGGCGAGAAGTCGTTCACTCTTTTGGCGACGGCATTGCTTTCACATTGCTCACCGAACCTCGAGGCGCGTAAATGATGCCGGCGGCCACCCCTACGGTGTTTGTAGTCGATGACGACGACTTGGTGCGCGCATCCATCCAAGGCATGCTGAAGTCGGTTGGCTTGCGGTCCGAGACCTTCGCGAACGCGCAAGAGTTTCTGCGCAGCAAACGGCCGGACGGGCCAAGCTGCCTGGTGCTGGACGTGAGACTTCCCGGAGTCAACGGTCTGGATTTTCAGCGCCAGTTGGCTGACGCCGGCATCCGGATTCCCATCATCTTTATCACCGGCCATGGAGACATTCCGATGACGGTGAGGGCCATGAAATCCGGTGCGGTGGAGTTCCTGACCAAGCCGTTCCGGGACCAGGATTTGCTGGATGCGATTCATCAGGCTTTGGATCGCGATCGGATGGCGCGTCAACAGCAGAGCGAACTCGGCGAGTTGCGAAAGCACTACGAATCGCTCACCGCACGCGAGCGCGAAGTTATGGCTCTGGTAGTTTCGGGAATGCTCAATAAGCAAATAGCGTTTGAGCTCGGAACCAGCGAAATCACCGTGAAGATCCATCGCGGGCACGTGATGCGGAAGATGCAGGCTGAATCACTGGCGGACTTGGTCAGAATGGCGGCGAAACTTGAACCGACGAGCAGTCGCGCAGTGAACGTCCCACAAAATTCTAGGTTACGGTCTGGCCGCAATTTTCCTGCGGCGCCGCCGTGGCGGTTCGACGGCCGGGGTCATCCATTGCTACGCCTCGGTACTGGGAAGTGTGAAGTTAAAAGTGGCGCCGCGTCCGGAGTTGGACGTGGCCCACAATCGGCCGCCGTGCGACTCAACGATTGAGCGGCTGATCGGCAGCCCCATGCCAGTCCCGTTTCCCTTGGTTGTAAAGAATGGGTCAAAGACGCGTTCGGCCTGGCCCGCCGGCAATCCCGAGCCGGTATCGCGAACGGAGATGAGCAGTTGACCATCGCAAACCTCCGACCTGATCGTCAGCTCATCGCCGCGGTTCGAATCCTTGATCGCATCGAAGCCGTTCAGCATCAGATTCATGAAAACCTGCTGTAGTTGCACACGGTCTGCCAAAACCATAGGCACATTCTCAGCAAGCTCAGTGCGAATCGAAATTGAGTACCGGATCGCCTCGTTACGCAATAAGACAATCATTTCTCTGACGAGTTCATTTACGTCCAGCAACTCCCGTTGGAGAGCACCCTTTTTGAAGAACGAGCTGATTCCGCCAATGACGTCGCCCGCGCGCGTTACGGCCTGAACGACTCTCGATGCGGCTTCGCTTGCCTGTACCAAATCGGGGACATCGCGTTTAAGGCACCTCAAGCAGGTTCCGGCGCTTATACTTGCCGCGGAGATCGGCTGCTTGATTTCGTGCGCGATCGAGGCCGCGAACTCGCCCATTGTGGTCACCCGATTGATATGCGCCAGTTCGGCTTGAGCCAGGCTCAGTTGTTGATTGGCGGCCTCAAGCTCTGCGGTGCGCTGAAGTACACGCGATTCGAGCTCGTCATTCATTTTCTTGATTTCTTCCTTGGCCACTCTCAGTTCCGGAGTCTCAATCAGTTCCCAGGCGCCGCGTCGCCTCGCCGTTGCAAACTGGTGGGTGCCCACCACATCCAAGAGCTCATTCGCCCCGCACGAATCCAGGGAATAGGTACAAAGCAAAACCATTAGCCGTCCGCCTACGCTGTCATTAACCACCTGTTCGTACTCCGAAAAGGCATTCCAGTCCTTCTTCTGCAACCAAGCCGTGTTTCCGGTGCCTCGAAGTCCCGCATATCCCCGGTCTAACGCTCGATCGAGTTTCTCATTCCACGAAGTCATGACTCGGTTTGAATCGAAGGTTCCACCTTTCAGGTACCAGTCCCGGCCATCGAAAATTTCGATGCTTCGCTTCGACCGATAGTGATCAAACTCAGGCACCGCCTCGCGCAATCCATCCCAGGCTTCCTGCTCGGACAGGGGTTCGGAGAGAACCCACACACAGAACTCGTTATCTTCCAGTCCGGCTTTGAAAAACGACAACAGCATGTCGAGCAAGTCTTTCTTGCTCTCGTAAAAGTTGCAAAAATGCGTTCCCCAAGGCCGGTCTCCCACTACGTCGATTCCTGATCTTCGGATCTCACCGGTTGACGTCATAGACGTGCCCCCCAGATTCGGCAAAAGTATACTCCCTTCACGGGCCAATCTGGCCCTATACCAAGGTATGATTGCGCCGCCACCTAAGCATGATTGCGCCATCATTGACCGCACTGCTAAGCGTTCCGCCATGGTCGTTCGAAAGAAGGGGAAAATGGTAGCAATTGTTGATGACGATGATTTGATGCGCAGCGCATTGCAGGGCCTGCTGAAATCAGTCGGCCTGCCGGCGCAAGCGTTTGCGTCAGCGGAGGAATTCCTGAAGTCCGGCCAACAGACACGAGGTTGGATGTCTGGTCGCGGACATCCGCATGCCAGGAATGTCCGGTCTGGAATTGCAGGCCAAGCTCAACGCAGATCAGTGCAGGATTCCGACCATCTTCATCACGGCACATGGGGACGAGAAAATGCGGATGCAGGCCTTAAGAGCAGGCGCCGTGGAGTTCATGGCAAAACCATTCGACGATGAGGTCCTGCTCGAAAGTGTCCGAGCAGCTCTGGAGAGTTGAGCCCAATAAGAGGCGTGCGTGGGGCACGAAGGGGGTCCTCTGTGGCAGCTACCGAGATATTGCGGACTACTGATCAATATTCGTTACGAGCGCAGATTCCAGCAGATCATAGGCAATAGTCCTGCTCTGGAAGCGGTGCTCGAACGAGTCGAGCGCGTCGCGACCACGGGTTCCACCGTGTTGATCCAGGGAGAAACCGGCACCGGCAAGGAACTCATCGCACACGCGATCCACAACATCAGCTCAAGGTGCGGGCGGCCTTTCGTAAGGTTGAATTGCGCTGCCATTCCACTGGATCTGCTGGAGAGTGAGCTCTTCGGCCACGAGAAGGGGCGCATTCACCGGAGCCATCGCGCAAAAGATTGGCCGTTTCGAGCTCGCCGACAAAGGTACACTTTTCCTGGACGAGATCGGCGATATTCCGCCGGCACTGCAGCCCAAACTGCTGCGCGTATTGCAGGAACAGGAATTCGAGCGCCTGGGCAGCACTCGGACTCACAAAGTTGACGTGCGGCTGGTGGCTGCAACCAATCGGGATCTGACGCGAGCATGGTGAATCGGGGCGAATTTCGCAGCGACCTCTACTATCGTCTGAATGTCTTCCCCATCCAGCTGCCACCATTGCGGGAGCGCCGCGAAGACATTCCAGCCCTAGTGACGCATTTTGTCGAGATTTTAGGCCGCCGGATGGGGAGGGAAATCGAACACATTCCTCCAGAAACGATGTCTGCGCTCAGTTCATATCAGTGGCCGGGAAATATCCGCGAACTGCAGAACCTGATCGAACGTGCTGTAATCCTTTCCAACGATGGCGTGCTTCCCAATCCTTTGCCCACAGCGGAAACTGAGCAGCGCGCCGCTATCTTCCCGGGTGCAACCACGCTGCGCGACTCCGAACGGACTCTGATTCAGCAGACGCTGGAAGGAGTCGGCTGGGTGATCGGCGGGCCGAAAGGCGCAGCCGCCAAACTTGGTTTGAAACGCACTACGCTGATCCACAAGATGCAGAAGCTCGGGATCGCCCGGCCTGGTCTTCAAAGCAGGGAGAATATGATGGGGCCAGCACTGCAGGTATAAGATTCTCCGCCACCATCGGCAGCAGCGGAGTAAGCCACTCCGCCCACTCTTTCACGGCAAACGACATCCGCCAACACTGTTTGATCGACTCTCAGCCGGACCACCCGGTCCGGCGGAGGTCTTTCCAGGGACCGCCATCCGCGTAACGCTCGGGATGCAGAATCTTCGAACGAGGGTCTTCCGCGGTGTCGAGTTGAAGGACCATCCACTTCGGATACGGAACGCCCGGATCAGACGCCGCGTCAAGGAGTCGGACGTCGTCTTCCGAGAGCTGAAGGTCTACGGCGCCAATATTGTCCTCCAGTTGCTCGGGCTTGCGGGCAGCGATGATCACGCTGCTGACGGCCGGCCGTCCCAGCACCCACGAGAGCGCCACACGGGCCAGGCTGGCGTCATGCCGCGCGGCCACTTCCTTCAGCGCGTCCACGACGCGGTAGCCCATCTCCTTATCGAAGGGCACGAAATTGCCCGCTTCGGCGAAGCGTGTGCCGGCAGGCGCAGGGTTGGTGCGGCTGTACTTGCCTGAAAGGAACCCGCCGGCAAGCGGGCTCCAGACCAGGATGCCGATGTTGTGATACTCAGCGAACGACTGGAACTCGTATTCGAGACTTCGACCGACGAGGCTGTAGTACATCTGCGCCGTTACGTATTTCTCTAACCCCAGGTGCTCCTGCAGCATTACCGCAGTGGCCGCCTGCCATGACATGAGGTTGGACAGCCCGATATAGCGAACCTTTCCCTGGCGCACAAGATCGTCGAGCGTCCGCAGCGTCTCCTCGAGCGGCGTGTTGCTGTCCCATCCATGCACTTGGTACAGATCGATGTAATCGGTCTGCAGCCGTCGGAGACTGCCCTCCACTTCGCGCATGATGTTCACGCGGGTCGCGCCGCTCCGGTTAAAATTCTCGCTCATCGGAAGCCGGACTTTGGTGGCGAGGACAATCTCTGTCCCTCACGCCCTTCAAGGCATTACCCACCAGAGTTTCGCTCTCCCCGAGGCTGTACACGTCCGCCGTATCGATGAAGTTAATTCCCCTGTCCAGGGCGAGCTTCACCATGCGCGTGGTGTCCTCCTGGCCGAGGTTGCCCATGTTCATCTTGCCGCCGAACTGCATCGTGCCAAGTGCCACGCTGCTGACGATGAGTCCGGTATTCCCCAGCTTCCTATACTTCATCTCTCCTGCTCCTTCCTCTGCAAACGAAAATATAGATGGCAGATGATCCTCATCCACATAGGCTTGCCTCGAGGATCGTGCGAGAACTGGTTTGCGCCGCGTCTTTCCAGATCCCTCAAGCGACGCGCACCTTTTGCCAACATCGCCCAGGCCAGTGCGCTCATGTCCGGATCCCCAGACTTCGCGGCCTTTAGCAACTCCTTGCCTGCCTCTTGCTGTCCGAACTTGCACCACATCACTCCACAAAGAAACATGTAGTTGCTGTTCATCTCGCTTTCCTCCTCTTCAGCGACTGGAGAACATTGGTGGAATCCCAGCACTGTGTTGCAATACTCCACGCCCAAGTGCAATCCAAGTGCCAACAGCGGCCTTTCTCGACAAACACCGCATTGCCAGAATTTGCTTGACCCAATCCGATGTTTCACCTCGCACAGAGGCTACAACGGACGGGATTTGAACGAGTCTCCGATGACCGGCGATTGGCAACGAGTGTCAACTGTCAATGGATCTGTCGATTGGCCGACTATTCCGCAACGAATCTTTGCCGCCAGCCAATCGAAATGCTTAACACTGGCGGTTTTTGTTCAGCGATCTTTGGCACGCATTGTGCACTACGACATTTGGATCGAAGTGCCACGATTGCACTATCATTCAAGTGATACTGGAAGCAATCAAGCAGGAGGACAGATATGAAGGTCGGAATCGTTGGAGCGGGCGCGGTAGGCTCCGCGTGCTTTTTGTCGATGGTTATGCGCGGAAGTGCGCGCGAGGTCGTGCTGGTTAACCGGGACCGCAAGCGGGCCAAGGGCGTCGTGACGGACGTCCAATACGGCGCGGTCCTGTCGCCGCCGATTACACTGCGCGACGGCGACTATTCCGATCTGGCCGGCTCGTCGGTGGTGATGATCACTGCCGGAGTCAACGAGAAAGGTGGAGGCGCAACCGATCGCAGCGATCCCGTCGGAAGGCTCCGCTTGCTCGATGCGAATGCTGCAATCTTTCAGGACATCGTCCCCCAGATCCACCAGTTCGCTCCCGATGCGCTGATTCTGGTCGTGACCGATCCGCCGGACGCGCTGGCTGACGTAGTGCGTATGTTGGGGCACCAGCGCGTGCTGAGCACCGGCACATCTCTCGACACGTTACGGTTCCGGTTTCACCTGGGGAAGCGTCTTAACATCAGTGCGTCGGACGTGGAGGCACTGGTCTTAGGTGAGCATGGTGCTTCGGAGGTTTTCCTGTGGTCATCGGCGCGAGTGGGTGGCAGGAAGGTATTGGATCTCTTCGGGGAGAGCCAGACGGTCGCAAACAGTGCGTGAGGAAATCGAGCGCGAAGTTCGTTACGCCAACATCACGGTCATTGAAGGTATCGGGGCGAGCCAATACGGCATAGGGATGGTCTCCGCTCGACTCACTGAGATGATATTGCGCGATGAGGGAGCAGTGATTCCTATCGGCTGTTACAACCCAACTTTCGGAGTTACGCTTTCCTTGCCAAGTGTCGTTGGCCGGGATGGCGTGCGTCGCGTGCTCGAGCCCGAAATGTCTGCCGCGGAACAACAAGGTTTGCAGCGCAGCGCCGATGCGATCAAGGCGGCGCTGTCTCGCCTCAGTCTGAAGGAATCCCAGCGGAGAACAGCTTGAGACAACAAACGCCCCGCCTTGGATCGGGGCAGGGCGAAGAATACGACAATTGGAGCGCCCGGAATCGGGTCAGTGAACTGCATGCCACTCTGCTCAAGAATCAACGATTCCTTCTCACGACGGAAGTCGATCTAAATGTGTTTTTCAATGGATGCCGACCACTCGATCTGAGCGCAACCATGATCGTCTCGCAATGCAATTAGGGGTAAATCTTCACAATCATTTATTGGACCGCCCGGGAAGCAGTTATGCTCATGTGTCCGCAGGCTGACGCGTTGCTCCTCTGACGAAAAAGAAATCGATTTCCACCCGGATGTCGAATCATGGTATGCGAGATCCTGTGTAATAAATAGGGGAACTTACGCCGGGCCCTTAAGGGACTTCAGGTAGGTGACAATCTGCCATCGTTGCCGCGCGGGAAGGCCCGCCCAAGACGGCATCCCGTTATCGACGGCTCCGGTTGTGATGAACCAAAAAATCTCTCCATCCGGGGCTGATTGCGTGGGTCCTTCGGAGAGTGGAGGGATATTCCCGGTTCCGCGCCCCTGAGTCCCATGGCAGGAACCGCAGTTGGTGGCATAAGCACGCGAGCCAGCTGCAGCCGCGGCAGGTTGCCCGGCGTACGGGTTTTTCTGTTGACTGCTAGAAGCGGGCGCGTTGTGAAAGTGCGCGTCTTGTGCCCTCAACATTGAAGCCGAAAAGCAAAATACAATTGCGCTTAGCGCCGCAATTAGAAAATAAGAACGGACATTGACTCTCATGACTATCCTCCAGCGACCTGTTCATTACGATCCAAAATGGTTGGAGCGTCGGTCGCTCTCTAATAGAAGCAAGTTCCTCGCCATCCTTCGAGGCTGTGTTTCCGCTACAAGATGCCCGTTCACGTTGGATCCCGATGACCGCCGCTTAACAGCCGCGTCGAAGGACTGACACCGTCGACCTGAGATTCCTCTTCATACCGGATCTAAACTGACGGTGAAGTGGGTTTTGCCTTCAATTGGTCTCGATTTGACGTGGCACGTAGAATGCTTCCTTGATAAATGAAAAGGGGGTTCCTGATGGTGAAGCTCAAAGTGAATGGGGTAGATCGCACGTTCGATGGAGATCCCAACATGCCCCTGCTCTGGTATGTGCGGGATGTCTTGCGATTGACGGGAACCAAGTTCGGCTGCGGCATGGCTCTCTGCGGCGCTTGCACGGTTCATCAGAACGGCGAAGCGATCCGGTCGTGCATTACGCCGATGAGCGCGGCAGCGGGTAGCGAGATTCGAACCATTGAAGACCTTGGGGCAAACGGCCTCCATACGGTTCAGCAAGCCTGGATGGAGCTGAACGTCCCGCAGTGCGGATATTGCCAGTCGGGACAAATCATGCAGGCGGTTTCCTTTCTGAAAACCACTCCTCACCCCACAGATCAGCAGATCGATGACGCGATGGCAGGCAACATCTGCCGCTGCGGAACGTACCAACGAATTCGCCAGGCGATCAAGCTAGCGGCAGGGAGAATCGCATGAGGCAAATCGAAAATGTAAGCCGGCGGAGATTCCTCAAAGGCGCGTTCGGCGCGGGCGCGTTCATTCTCGCGGTTCGGTATGTCCCACCGATACTGGCGCAAGGACAGACACCGGATGGCCAGACCGAAGCGGATAGGGCAACCCTTCATCCCAATCTTTTCGTCGGGATTCAGCAGGATGGAACCGTCTACATCGTCGCGCACCGGTCAGAGATGGGAACGGTCATCCGTACATCTTTGCCACTCGTCCTTGCAGACGAGCTTGACGCCGACTGGAAACGCGTGAAGATAGACCAGGCAATTGGCGATAAGCGCTACGGAGACCAAAATACGGACGGCTCACAATCTGTAAGAAGGTTCTTTGACACGATGCGGGAGTGCGGTGCTGCGGCGCGCTCGATGTTGATCCAGGCAGCGGCGCTGCAGTGGAACGTCGGTGCATCAGAGTGTTCCACCGAACTGCATGCGGTTGTTCACAAGGCAACGGGCCGGCGCCTTGGTTATGGTGAACTGGCTGCTGGTGCAGCTCAGCTCGCAGTGCCAAAGAAAGAACAGCTCCAGCTGAAGAAGCCGTCGGAGTGGCGGTATATCGGAAAGGGAATGACCAGCGTTGACCTGGAGAAGCTCTGCACGGGAAAAGCGATATACGGAATGGATGCGCGCCTGGATGGCATGGTATACGCATCGGTCGAACATCCTCCTGTCTTCGGCGGGAAAATAAAAACTCTCGATGATCAGGAGGCGCTGAAGGTCGCGGGAGTGCACCAGACTATTCGCATCGATCCATTTAAGCCTCCCGCTGCCTTCCAGCCTCTCGGCGGAGTTGCTGTGATTGCCGACAACACTTGGGCTGCGTTTCAGGGCCGCAAGAAACTGAAGATAACTTGGGACAACGGGCCAAACGAATCCTACGACTCCGTCGAATACAAGAAGGAACTGCGCGACACAGCACACAAGCCGGGAAAGGTTATCCGCAGCGTGGGCGACTCCGATAAAGCGTTCCCTGCCGCAAATGTGTATGAAGCCGACTATTATGTTCCGCTGCTGGCCCACGCCCCGATGGAACCCTTGGTGGCCCTGGCCGAATTCAGAGACGGAAAAGTCACAGCCTGGGCGCCAACCCAGAATCCTCAGGCGGTGCAGGCAATAGTGTCCTCCGAACTCGGCATTGCGAAAGAAGATGTGATTTGCCACGTCACGTTGTTGGGCGGCGGATTTGGAAGAAAGTCCAAACCTGATTATGTTGCGGAGGCTGCAGTTTTATCGAAGAGGCTAGGCCGCCCCGTAAAAGTTGTATGGACGCGGGAAGACGACGTGAAGTTCGACTATTACAACGCCGTGGCTGCGATGTATTTGAAGGCAGCGGTCGATGACAAGGGGAAGCCCACAGCGTGGCTGCAGAGATCAGTCTTTCCACCGATCACTTCCATTTTTGATGTGAACGCTGTCTATGGCGATCCGCCGCACCTGGCACAAGGTTGGACGGATCTTCCTTATGATTTGCCCAACATACGCATCGAAAATGGTCCTGCGCAGGCACATGTCAGAATTGGATGGTTGCGATCGGTGGCCAACATCTACCATGCATTTGGAGTTCAGTGTTTCACCGATGAGCTGGCCCATCGCGCAAATCGCGATCCAGTCGAGTATCTGTTGGACCTTATCGGACCGCCGCGCACATTGGACTTTACCAACGTGGTGTATCCGAACTACGGTGCGGACTACAAAACGTATCCCTGGGAGACCGGCCGCCTACGGAAGGTCATCGAAATGGTTGCCGACAAGTCCGGCTGGGCCGGAAAGAAGAGTGGAAAGGGACATGGGTTTGGATTCGCTGCCCATCGCAGTTTCCTGACTTATGTGGCCACGGTCGTGGAGGTGGAGGTCAGTGATGACGGCGAGATCCGAATCCCGCGTGTCGACACAGCAGTAGATGCGGGGATTGTCGTCAATCCGGAAGCGACCCGGTCGCAATTCGAAGGCGCGGTGGTTTTCGGCACAAGCATCGTGCGCAGCGGGGAGATCACTGCCAAAAACGGCATGATCCAACAATCCAATTTCAATGATTACCCCGTGGCTCGGATCAACGAGGTTCCGGTTCAGACGAACGTCTACATCGCGGAGAGCTCGGCGCCGCCCGCCGGCGTCGGAGAGCCGGGAGTACCGCCGTTTGTCGCCGCGTTTTGTAACGCGATTTTCGCTGCCACCGGCACACGGGTTCGCGATCTGCCGCTCTCGAGCAATAGCAATTTCGGATGAGGTTACTCGGTTCCGCTGAACAAGCTATTTTCAATGATGCTAACTGATACGAGTTGAATCAATTGCGCTCCGACTGTTACGATCGGCCGCCGTTACATGCGAACCGTTTGACGTCCGTTCGCGCACCTGCAGAGAAAATCGCAGGCTCTTCTTTGGAGGTTTGTAGCCGCAATGACGTTGCCCTCAACCGATACACGGGTAAAGTGGGCGTTAGCCGTTTTCCTTGCTACGGTCGCCGGCTATTTGGATGGCTATGGCCTTCTTGCCCTTGGAACTTATGTCTCGTTCATGAGCGGAAACACGACTCTCGCCGGACTGAAGAGCGGTCAGGGCAATTTCCAATCCGCCTTACCTTCCGCCATAGCCATCGTGTTCTTCGTCACGGGCAGTTTATTGGGAAACTTATTTACCCAGTCGAGATTGCGTTATTCCCATCGACTGATCTTCGGCCTCATTGCAGGGCTGCTTGCGACCGTTGCTGGTCTTGAATGGCACGGCATGTGCAATGCCGCTGCCGAAATCGCGCTACTCAGCCTCGCCATGGGGATGATGAATCCCGCATTGGCTAAGGTTGGCGCAGAATCGGTGAGTCTCACGTTCGTGACTGGCACGCTAAACAGAATGGGCGGCCAATCTTGCTGCAGCCGCTCGGCGGAAACCTCTGTCGGAACGACAAGGCCCAGCGGATTCCTATTTCGCCCGCGCTCGGATTGACGCAAGCGTATGGTCGGGATTTCTGGTCGGCGCTAGGGCTGTCCGGTATGGCGGCTTCGCATTTCCAGATGTGGGCTCTGTTGCCTCCCTGTGTCGTTATGATTGCCTTGGGTCTGTTCTTCAAGGGCGCCACACCATCACCAGAGAAGAAGATTACGTCTTCCATCTCCAGTGTGCGCAGCCCGGTGTAGTTCGGCGAGTACAGCGCGGCCCCCGCTGGGAATCATATGTAGCACGATTTCTTCGTCTCGCCGAAGAGGCATGAGTTACTTGGGGTTTTCTCTCAGAAAACTTGGATAAGATGTCCTGCCCCCGACCTAGTGTCCGCATATCGATGGGCTTCGGATTCCAACCGGCCGTCTTTCTATGTCCGCGTCAACAACGGTGTGGACAACCACGTCGAGAAACTGACCCTGTCGTGGATTCATCACATGTGCGCTCAATTAGCAGAGTAGATCGGGCTCCAACCAAGACGAGCGTTTCGTTGGAGGAACGCGCTCTCGCGAACTGGCAATGGAGTTGCTTCTATTGAGGCGCGACTGACGCGGCATCCGGAGCTTGCAATGCAATCGGGCGGGTGAGCAGACGCATCGCTGGAGGAAAACTATGCGAGTTGGTGTCCGATCGTACTGTGTCACTCCGGCAATAGGTGCCATTCTGTTGATCTTTCCGGCTTCGAGCCTGGCGGCCCAGGACGCGCACTTTCATAACGCGCCTGCATCCAGCTCTCAACTGAAGAACCCGTACGTAGGCCAGAAGACGGCCGCCACGGCCGGCTCAAGACTGTACGCAATGAACTGCGGCTCCTGCCATGGAATTGGTGGACGCGGGACCGGAAACATCCCCGCGCTATCTCAAGGGGCCACGCAATCAGCGCCCGATGGAGAAGTCTTCTGGTTCATCACAACTGGATCGGTCAATAACGGAATGCCAGCTTGGGGAAGCCTATCCGAGCAGAAACGATGGCAGATTGTCGCTTATCTGAAGCCACTCGAAAGTTTTCCGAGCGCAAAAACAAACAGTCCCGCGCCTGTCGACCTGAAACCAGTCAAGACGGATGCCCCGCTGCCTCAGGCACCCTTTACAGATTTTCGCGTTGAGGAACCCGGGAAGGTCCGCAAGATCACCGCACAAGATCTTCCGGCGCCGTATGTTACCGATTCCGCCGCCAATGGACCCCAGGTCGTTGCCCGTCCCCGCGATGCGTGGCCGAAAACCCCAGCCGGCTTTAG
This sequence comes from uncultured Acidobacteriaceae bacterium, assembly GCA_963696275.1. Lineage (GTDB taxonomy): Bacteria > Acidobacteriota > Terriglobia > Terriglobales > Acidobacteriaceae > Acidiflorens. The sequence goes on from CAVOJQ010000009.1 coordinate 23,143, forward strand.
TGTGCAGCAATATGCCACAGGACTTGATAATCCCAGACTGATTCGCACTGCCCCCAACGGCGACATTTTCCTGGCGGAAAGCAGCAGCGGGAAAATCCGAGTGTTCCGCGGAATCACCGCAGATGGCAAACCAGAACAGGCCGACATTTTCGCCGGCGGTCTCAAAGAACCCTATGCCATTGCGTTCTACCCTCCCGGAGACACTCCTCAATGGATCTACATAGGCGACACCGACGCGGTCGTCAGGTTTCCGTATCGAGACGGGGACTTGAAAGCAAGCGCGCCGCCGCAGCACATTGTTGACCTTCCCCATGGCACCGGGCACTGGACCCGCGACGTGCGGTTCACAGCCGACGGCAAGAAGATGTTCGTCGCTGTTGGATCGGCGTCGAATGTCGACGATCCTGATACCACGCCGGATGAAAAGAATCGCGCCGATATCCTGGAGTTCAATCCCGACGGCTCCGGGATGCGAGTGTACGCATATGGGATCCGTAATGCCGGCGGCGGGCTGGCAATCAATCCCACGACGGGAGAGTTGTGGTGCTCGGTCAACGAACGTGATGGCCTGGGTGATAACCTCGTACCCGATTACATCACGCATGTGGGGGAAGGTGGTTTCTACGGCTGGCCATGGTGGTACATCGGCAGCCATCAGGATCCGCGCCACGAAGGTAAGCATCCGGAGTTGAGAGATAAGGTCATAGTTCCTGATGTGCTGTTGCAGCCTCACAACGCTTCACTCGAGATGACGTTTTATCAAGGTACGCAATTCCCCGCAGAATATCAGGGAGACATTTTCGCATCCGAGCATGGTTCATGGAACCGATCGGTGCGTACCGGATATGAGGTTATTCGGGTACCTCTACACCAGACGAGCCGGGCGAGTGGCGAGTACGAAGATTTTGTGACCGGATTTGTTGTCGACAACAGGCACGTCTGGGGAAGGCCCGTCGGAATCACCGAGGCTCGGGACGGATCACTGCTGGTGTCCGATGACGGCTCGAACTCCATCTGGCGCATCCGCTACACGGGAGCTAATAGAGGTGGCCTGAACGATGATGGGCATGCTGGTGCGACCCTTGGTGCGAAGAAAGCGTCGAAGTAGAAAGCCGGTTGGAGCGTTTGCTCGGCACAATCGCGACTTTGGGATTGTGTGCGTTCCAATTCGGAGATCGTAATGAGCTGAACAAGATGCCATTCGATCAAGTGCAGGCCCTGGTTTCCAATCTGGCAAAGGCGCGGAGTTTGGCCAAGCAAGGGAACATTGATCTGCTTGTCGGACAAGTTGAGTCCGGCAAGACCGTGAGCATGCGCGGTGAAGTCACTGATGCAAATTGCTACCTGGGCACTCACACTCACGCATATGATCATGCCTTCTGCGCGAAGCTGTGCGCGGCGGCCGGGGGGCCTTTAGTTTTCATTTCCGACCAAGGCGGCCAGCTCTATCTTGTGCTCAACGAACAAAACGGCGTACCTCTGCCCGAGAATGTTCTTAATCATATAGGCGTTCCTGGAATCGTGATCAAAGGCAAAGTTATCGAGACCATCGGGATGCGCGCGCTAGCGGTTGAGGGGTTGGCAAGTTCTCCCCTTGTTTATGATTGACCTCCGACATTATGAATTTGCGACTGGCGTCTTTGATGAATATCGTTTGCCGCGCCCACAACACATAATCGGAAGCGCGGAAGGGTAAGGTCCAAGCGCATCGACCGGAACCTTTCTGCTCGGGCCCGCTGGTTTCCAGCTTGCCGGATACCCTCGATCGTCGCTATTTCGGCTGCGTGATGTCAGGGACAAAGCACGTCGAACTGCCTGTCGAAATGCGGACACCTATCCCCACAGCGAGTCAGGCGCAGGACACTTAGCCAAGTAATCTCAATCTCTGGCTTCAACCCCGCTTTGGGTTTTCAGCACTTCCACCAATTTTGTCGAAGACTCAATTTGGCACGCCAAGTGCCCTTACTCCACTCGATCGAAACCTGCTTCGATCATGAATCGGGCATTAAAAGTTATTTGTATTCCTCGGAGGAAAGGTATGAAAGTGCTCTTCTTGACCGCCGCTACCATTCTCGCCGTCTGCGCTGTCCCTATCTTAGCCACAACCAGAGTTCCGGCCGCACAGACGCCGACGGCGAGTGCGTCCGGCACTCCACTCGGGCCGGTCGACACCTACTTCGTGACTCAAACCTCGCTGGGCACTCCGTTTCAAGTTGATTCCGGCCGCCTTGCCGAAACTAAGGGTATGACGCAAGCCATTCGCGGCTACGCTGAGTTGATGGTGGGTTCCCACATCACCGTAAATAATGCCCTTTTGGGGATTCTGAAAAACAAGGCATCTGTGCCGCCGCCAACACTTCTGAAAGCCGCGTACGCAACGATGGTTTCAACTCTCCAGCATGAAACTGGCCAGACGCTTGACGCTGATTACGTTAGGGGACAAGTCAATTACCAGAGGGCCAACACCGCTCTCTATCAATATGAAATCGCGAATGGCATAGATCCTGATCTTAAGGCGTTTGCACAGGAGACCCTGCCAAAGATTCAGGACCATCTGGCACGCGCGCTAAAGCTGCAAGGTGGCGAGGAGTAAAGCTGACTGCCCAAAAAAAATCGCGATCGACAAGTAAAGGGGGATTTGTGAGCGACGGGCCGAATTCGAATTCACGCCGAAATTTTCTGCGGTCAAGCCTGGTCCTGATTTCAACTGCGACGCTGGCAGGAGAAGCTCCCGCGTTGCTTGGGAATCCGCGCGCCGAGGAACCACATCGTTTTCTGAACGAATCCGAAAGGCGATTTCTTCTGTCGGCAGTGGATCGCCTGATTCCCGCAGACGAAGGCTGGCCGGGCGCCGCGGAGGCGGGTGTCGTCAATTACATCGACCTTCAAATGGCGGGAGCTTGGGGTCGCGGCGAAATGCTGTATCGTCACGGACCATTCCGAAAGGGTGCTCCCACGCAAGGGTATCAACTCGAGTACACGCCCGCGGAACTCTTCCGCCGATCCATTCTCGCCATCAATGCGCACTTTGCCTCGCAGGCGAAAATCTTTCGACCAGTTGCCTGCCGAAGAAAAGGACGCATATCTTTCGAGTCTCGAAAAGGGAGACATTGACCTTGACGGCGTTCCGTCGAACACATTCTTCGACTTTCTGTTGCAGCACACGGTTGAAGGATTCTTCTCCGATCCGATCTATGGCGGCAACAAAAACAAAATCGCCTGGAAGATGATCGGATTCCCCGGCGCGTATGCGGATTACCACGATCTGATCGATAAGCATGGAGTTGAATTTCATCGAGAACCCTTGAGCATCGCCGATGGCCCGGGCTACCACTCGATGACCTCCGGCTACGGGAGGGAAATAGGCCGATGCCGCAAAAGCTAAAAGAGGTTGACGTGGTCGTCATCGGAGTCGGCTTCGCCGGCTCCATTCTCGCCAAAGAACTCGCGGCCTCCGGTCTCAAGGTCGTCGGCCTGGAGCGGGGGCACAGCCGCCATACCGTTCCGGACTTCCAGGCGCCTGCGATCCATGACGAACTGAAGTATTCGATCCGCAAGGGAATGATGCAGGACGTGACCCGCGAAGCGATGACCTTCCGCAACCACTACCGGGAGGTCGCTTTGCCGATGCGCCAGTGGGAGGCATTTCTTCCCGGCACGGGTCTGGGCGGATGCGGAGTTCACTGGAACGGCCAGGCTTGGCGATACCACGAGGAGGAATTCATATACAAGACACACATCGAGCAGCGCTACGGGAAGAAAATTCTGGACCCGGATCTTCGAATTCAAGACTGGGGCGTCACCTACCAGGAACTGGAGCCGTACTACGATCGCTTTGAATATCTCCTCGGCGTTTGTGGCAAAGCCGGAAATTTGAACGGCAAGATCGAACCGGGTGGAAATCCTCTGGAAGCGCCCCGCTCGCGCGAGTATCCCAATCCTCCGATGAAGGAGCAGTACTCCGGAGCCCTGTTTCGGAAGGCGGCGTCGGAGCTGGGCTATCACCCGTTCCTCCAGCCGTCCGCCAACATGACGCGCCCATATACGAATCCCGAGGGACTGACTTTGAATCCCTGCGTCTATTGCGGGTTTTGCGAACGGTATGGTTGCGAGCACTTCGCTAAGGCGAGTCCGCAGACGGTGATCTTGCCCGTGCTCATGAAGAATCCCAATTTCGAGCTGCGCACTGAGTCGCAAGTTCTCCGCATCAACCTGGACAGCACGGGCAAAAAGGCGACGGGTGTCAGTTACATGGACGCGCAAGGGCGGGAATTTGAGCAGCCGGCGGGCCTGGTGCTTTTGACCGCGTTTGCTTTGAACGACGTCCGCATGTTGCTGCTCTCCGGCATCGGCAAACCGTACGACCCCACGACCGAAACGGGAGTGGTGGGGCGAAATTACGCCTATCAGACACAGAGTTACGTCCCGACTTTTCTCGGCGAGGACGTTCACTTGAATTCCTACATGGCGGGCGGGGCTAGCGGAACGGTAATCGACGATTTCAGCGTCGACAATTTCGATCACAGTTCCCTCGGATTCATTGGAGGATGCTACGTGCTGTGCGGCAGCACGAACGCGCGCCCGGTCGAATTTCATCCCACTCCGCCGGGGACGCCGCGCTGGGGCAGGAAATGGAAGGATGCCGTCCGGCGGCACTATAACCACACCGCGATTTTCAATTTATCCGGTACGTCCACCGCCATGCGGGGAAACTACCTTGATTTGGATCCGACTTACCGCGACGCGTGGGGGCTGCCGCTCCTGAGAATTACCTTTGATTTTCCGGACAACGATGTCCGCATGAGCAGGTTCGTCACCCACAAGGCCAGTGAAATCGCGCGACAGATGGGTGCCAAGATTGTGGTCGATTCTCCGAGAACGGGTCCATTCACGACCACCTCGTATCAGAGCACACATAACACCGGAGGTGCGGTGATAGGAGCCGACCCTTCGACAAGCGTGGTGAATCGCTACTGCCAGAGCTGGGATGTCCCGAACGTATTCGTCGTGGGAGCCTGCAACTATCCCCAAAATTCCAGTTACAACCCAACCGTCACTCTGGGCGCGCTGATCTACTGGACTGCGGACGCGTTGAAGACCCGCTACCTGAAACGACCTGGACCTCTGGTGTAACCGATGACGAAAACTCATAGCATCGTGCGAACTATGTTTGTACTTCTCGTCGCGGGACTTTTCGTCGCCAGCTACCTGCCGGCGCAAACCGTGATCTCAAATAAAGCGACCTCGAACAAATCACAGATTGCACTTCGGATTGTGGCAGAAGGAACCGCAAGCGGTGCGGTCGCCTGTGCGCGTTGTCACGGCTTTGATGGAGCTTCCGACGGAAGCGGCGCCTTTCCCAGGCTGGACGGGCAATCCGCGCAGTATCTCGCCGAACAATTGCGGCACTTTGCTTCCGGCGCTCGGCGGAATGCACTCATGGAACCTATCGCCAAAGGATTGAAGGACGATGAGATCGAAGCTGTCTCGCAATACTACGCGAGCCTTCATACTTTCGCTTTCCCCTCACGCCCCGTATCGGAACGGGTCCGTGACTTAGGGAAGCAAGTCGCAGAAGTCGGAGATTTGAGTGTGCGCGTCCAGGCATGCGAGAGCTGCCACGGGCCAAACGGCGGGGGAGAACCCATTTCTGGCGTACCGTACCTGAGCGGGCAATACAGTCACTACATCAGCGTTCAGATTCAAATGTTTCGTCAAGGCTATCGGAAGAGCCAGCAGATGTTCGTTCCCGCTCATAACATCAGCGAACAAGACATCGTCGCAGTCGCGGCCTATTTCGAACAATCGTCTCGTCCAGCGGTGAAGTGAAGCAATCAGGAGAAAACATGATGGAAGAAGAATTTCATTACACGTCAGCGAGCAACCCAGAGAGCGTGGCATCCGGTGCCGCTCGCGCTGCGGCCAACGAAGCTCTCAAAGATGGTCCCGGCGGCGCCCTGATTATTGCCGCCTGCGCGGTGGGTCTGCTCTTCGCAGGGTGGCTGTTTTTCTATTTTGTGTTGTTCATGAGCAGAGGGCACGTTGGCTAACCAATTCAATAACGAAGGCGCGGCGAGTCTGATTCCGGAAACAGTCATCGTCAAGACGGAGCGGCGTTGGTTCCTCGTCATGGCCGCCATGCTCGGCGTGATGCTGGCGGTGATCGTCCTCACCGGCATCGGCCAGATGCTACATCCCTTGAGCGACGTAGAAACAATCGACCCGGCGACTTTGCACCTGCGGGGTGAGTTTGTCGAAAGCAATCTTGGTTCCGCTGTCGAACCCGACGGTTCAATCACGGTTCGCATCATTGCCGAGCAGTATATGTTTGTTCCGCAGTGCGTAATCGTGCCCGCCTCGACGCCCGTTCGTTTTCGGCTAACCAGCGCCGATGTTACCCATGGCTTCTTCGTCCAGAGCACGAACACCAATGCCATGGTTGTCCCCGGCTATATCACAAACGTAAGGACAAGCTTTGAGCGCCCGGGAACGTACCAAATGCCCTGTGACGAATTTTGCGGTTTCGGTCATCACGCGATGGCAGCGCGCGTTGTAGTTGTGCCGAGAGATCAATTCACGAACCTGCGGCCGGACGAAAGGATGAATTGTGGAACACAGTAAAGCACTTTCGCTCGCCCACTTGTGGACTGCGTTTCTCTGCTTTTTGCCTGCCGTTGGACTGGGCTTCTGGCAGATGCTGATGCGCAGTCCGCTGCCGGCTCCCGTCGACGACCCGAACACTTACTACGCCTCCGTGACGGCACACGGGTCCATCATGGCCTACGTTTTTCCAACGTTTTTCGCGATGGGATTCGGGTACGCCATTGCCGTCTCGGCGCTCGGAAGGCCGCTCCAGGGAGAAAAATGGGCGTGGGTTGGTTATGTCCTGGCACTGATCGGCACTGTGATGGCTCTGGTTCCGGTTGCCGCAGGTCGAGCTTCAGTTTTGTACACCTTTTATCCGCCTCTGGTAGGAAGCTCGTGGTACTACCTGGGCGTTGCGCTAGTCATCATCGGATCTTATTTTTGGATCGGGTTGATGGTCGTCAATTTCCATGCCTGGAAACGAGAAAACCCGGGGAAACCGGTTCCGCTTGCCATGTTTGCCATCACCGCGTGCGCCATCCTGTGGGGATGGACTGCACTTGGGGCGGTCTGTGAGGTCGTCTTTCAAATCCTGCCCGTCACGTTCGGATGGCGCCACACGATCGATGCCGGACTGGCCCGGACGCTGTTTTCGGTGACATTGCACGCGATCGTCTATTTCTGGCTGATTCCGGCCTACATCGCTTACTACACGTTAATGCCTCAAGCCGCCGGCGGACGCCTCTATAGCGATACGATGGGACGCATCACCTTTATTTTGTTCTTGGTTTTTTCCATTCCTGTCGGCTTACACCATCTTTTTATGGACCCCGAACATGGCGCTGGATTCAAGTTCGTCCAGTCCGTGCTTACTTTCATGGTCGCCCTCCCCACTTTGCTCACGGTGTTCACGATCACCGCCTCCTTAGAAATAGCGGGGCGTGTACGCGGAGGTAAAGGCCTATTCGGCTGGATCCGGGCGCTGCCATGGGATGAACCTATGGTTCTCGCGGTCGGTCTTTCGCTGCTTCTGCTTGGGCCCGGTGGATTCGGCGGACTGATCAACATGAGTTACGCCATGAACGCAATGATCCATAACACCTCTTGGGTCACCGCCCACTTCCACCTTATTTTTGGAGGGGCCGTGGTCATCGTCTACTTCGCGATTGCCTACGAACTCTGGCCCCG
>CAVOJQ010000010.1:0-422774 GCA_963696275.1 uncultured Acidobacteriaceae bacterium
CCCGGGTAGCGATGGAATCACGAGATGGAAGGCCTCCGATGCGCTCCCGCCGTATGCCGTAGGATTGGTAAGTGGATCGATAATCTTCAGCTGCTCGATGACTGAGCCGGGCCATCCGTGCGTGACAATCAGCGGCAACGCATTTTCATGTTTCGAACGAACGTGGATGAAATGAATGTCCAGCCCATCGATCTCGGTGATGAACTGCGGCAGGGCGTTCAGTTTCGACTCGCACTTGCGCCAGTCGTAGTCTGTGCCCCAATAGCGGGCGAGTTCCTGAATTGTCGCAAGTGGCAGGCCTTGCGATTCGTCCGTCACCGTTTCCCGATCAGGCCACCTTGTCGCGTTAATGCGCCTGCGCAGTTCGGTAAGCTCCGCCTCTGGAACATTCACCTGAAATGGACGAACAGAAGTCTTGTCGGCTGCCTGCCTAGCACTGGTTAGGGTCATGGTGTTCTCCTTTTGAGGAGTATTGGATTTAGAATCTGCAAATGCCTCGCCGATCGTTGCTGGTCCGAACGCGACTGCCAGGCCCAACATCGAGCTCGCCTTGAGAAAGCAACGGCGCGATCTGTCGTCTGGTTCTTTCATAGGCTGATCCTCTCCAGTAAATTCTCGCGAGCGCTAAGCCGAGCACCTGCTCCCACCGTAGCCCGACGCCAATCTGGAAACGATTCCCCAGACGGCCAATCCATGCGTCCGAGTTCCTCGATCCAGTCCAGCGCCGCTTGGCGCGCCTGCGCCGAACAACGTATGTACCGCACCGATAAAGGCCGATAGCTCTTTTTCAGCCAGGATCAGAAAGCCGCTAGTAAGCTGGTTGCAGCGCTCGGTTTCCGCATCCGTTGACACATCCCGCGTTACAAGCATGACGACCTTTGGACCAGGCAATGCTAGTCAGCTGGCCTTCTTTTCCGCGTTATCGTCGTCCCCTTGCCCCAACTCGGCGAGGTAGCGGCCGAAGTTCAATTCGAAGTCGCTGCGAATTCCGTAACCGATACTACGGAGCTTGGTGCGGCGCGCCTGCGCATCGGGCCAGGCCAGCATTGGGAAGATCATTTCATTGCTCGACTGAAGCTCGGCAGCTGTCGGCATCCCGAATCGATTGATCTGGGCCTTTGCCGTGGCCAGCGTCTTGCCGCCGAATGAAGCCAGCCGCCTTGCAAGCGAATCGACGAACGAATCGAGGTCTTTATCGTCCAGCGTGCGGTTCACCCAGCCATAGCGCTCGGCGATATCAGCATCGAAATCGTCGGCAGTGAGCACGAACTCAAGTGCCCGCGAGCGACCGACCAGGCGCGGGAGCCATTCCAAGGCTCCGCCCCCCGGGATTAGTCCGACGCCCACCTCGGGGTTAGCGAATACAGCGTTTTGCCGGCTGGCGAAGCGCATGTCGCAGGCCAGCACAAACTCGTTGCCAATCCCGCGCGTGCGGCCGCGAATCTTTGCGATACTCACGACTGGCGTGGACGAAAGGCGAAGCACAAAGTCGCGCCAAAGGCCCAGCACGTCTGGACGCTCCACTGCCTTGGCCACGTCGAGATGCGCAATGAAAAAATCGGGATTCGCCGACTGGAACACTACAACCTTCACGGACGGCTCCGCCTCAAGGTCGGTCATTAGAGCTCCCAATTCGACGATCGTTGTCGGAACAAACATGTTGATCGGAGGGTTGCTGAAGGTGATCGTCCACCGGCCCGGATGGGTCCGGTCGATGCTGAACTGCGAAGCCTGGACTTTATTCGTCGCATTTGCCATGTTCTTCTCTCCATGTTTTCGTACTAAACCGCGCATTCACCTCATGCGCCTTGTGACGGACGTTCCCCACCCTTCAGAAATGCGCTGGATCTGCCTCCATCTTCGAATCCCACCCATTCATCTCATTGAGTTCCTCGGGGGTGATTTGGGGCAAGTGTCGGATGAACAAAACCAGGCGCCAGTTCCACGGGACAGTGTGCGTCCCGTGGAAGGCTGGCATGCCGCTCAAACGAACTCCATTTTCAATGGTGTAGTAGAGCTCGCCATCGCTCTTGTTCTGCGTCGCGGCTGCGCGCAAGTCGGGCGGTTTCGGATAGAGGCCCTTGCCGTATACCGTCTGGCCCGATCCGTCATTCGAATGGCACGGAGCGCAATGAAAGGCGAAATGCTCCATGCCTCCCCGAATGCTCTCCGTTGAAGGCACGATGGGATTGTGAAGTTGACGGTACGCGGATGGCACGGCCAATTTGCGTGCCGTTGTGGCGGCGAGCTCCTCAATCGCTGATGGTGTCGCAAGTGCGCTGAAGCCGTGTCGCACGAGAATCAGCCCGTATCCCGCGGCTGCAACCGCAAGAGCAAACAGAATTAGCGAAACTATTTTCCAGGGTTTCATGTTTACCTCTCCTGTTCCGTGGCATCGTCGTCCGTCCGCCCGAACGCAGGGAGGTACCGGCCGAAGTTCAATTCGAAGTCGCTCGGAGTACCGTAACCGATACCACGCTGCTTGGGACCGCGCGCCTGCGCATCTGGCAAGGCCAGCATTGGAAAGATCATCTCGTTACTCGACTGGAGTTCCGCAGCCGTCGGCATCCCGAACCGATTGATCTGGGCCTTCGCCGCGCCTAGCGTTTCACGCTCGAATGAGGCGAGACGCCGGACCAGCGTATCGACAAACGCGTCGAGGTCGCTATCGTCCAGCGTGCGGTTCACCCAGCCATAGGCCTCGGCGATGTCAGCATTAAAATCGTCGGCGCTCAGCACGAACTCAAGTGCGCGCGAACGACCCACCAAGCGCGGTAGCCATTCCAGCGCTCCGCCGCCCGGGACCAGTCCGACGCCGACCTCGGGTTGGCCGAATAGGGCGTTTTGCCGGCTGGCGAAGCGCATGTCGCAGGCCAGCAAGAACTCGTTGCCGATCCCGCGCGTGCGCCCGCGAATCTTGGCGATGCTCACCACCGCCGAGGACGCGAGGCGAAGGACAAACTCGCGCCAAAGGCCCAGCGCCTCTGGCCGTTCAGCCGCCTTGAATACATCGAGATGGGCGATGAAAAAATCGGGATTCGCGGACTGGAACACGACGACCTTCACGGACGGGTCCGCCTCGAGGTCGGTCATTAGCGCACCCAATTCGACGATCGTCGCGGGAACAAATATGTTGATCGGCGGGTTGCTGAATGTGATCGTCCACAGGCCCGGATAGGTGCGGTCGATGTTGAACTGCGCCACGCTCGCCTCGCTGGCGTCATCGTTGGCGTGGACGTCGTAGGTCGGATTCACCATGTTCTTCTCTCCTTTTGCGTTCGCATTTGTTTTTTCGCTATCTAGTTGGGGCGAAGGCAGGAGAGCCCGGTAGTCTGCGCTCTCCTGTGGCAATGTGCACACAAGGCTAGTCTTCGCCGCGATCAAGCTATGCGGCAACCGCTGCCACGCCCGATCGTAATGATCTGAAGCCTGCGCGAACCTCTTCGGAAAAGAGCTTCGGCTGTTCCCAGGCCGCAAAGTGCCCGCCCTTGGGGAGCTTGTTGTAATGGATCAGTTTGGGATACGCGCTTTCTGCCCAGTTCCGCGGACACTGATAGAGCTCGTCAGGGAACGCGCTCACAGCAACCGGGACCGACACGCCTTTGACGCTGAAATAGGGAAATTTATTTTCCCAGTAGAGCCGTGCTCCGGAAAGCGCCGTGTTCGTCAGCCAGGTGATCGTAATGTTATCAAGGACGTCGTCTCGTGAGAGACCTTCGGTCTGCCCGTCAAAGACGCGCGCGATCAGCGCATAACTCCACGCATCGTGATCCAGAAAATAGGCGGCCAAGCCGACTGGGGAATCCGCGATTCCATACAACGTCTGCGGTTTCAACCCCATCTGGTAGCCGTAGGCGACGCCTTTGCTGTAGACGAATTGGAGCCTCTCGAAGGCAGTCTTTTCGTCGTCTGAGAAACCGGACGGCATCGGCGCGCCGGACAGAATCGCTCGATAAATATCCGCAGGAACCGCGCCGGGCATGTTGGTGTGGATACCGAGAAGTTCGGGTGGCGCCTGCACGCCCATCAGATCGGTGATGACCGCGCCCCAATCCCCGCCCTGTGCCACAAATTTTGAGTAGCCGAGTCGCTTCATCAGCACGGTCCAGGCACTCGCGATCCGTTCAGGGCCCCAGCCGGTCGTCGTCGGCTTGCCTGAAAACCCGTAACCCGGCATCGACGGAACCACGATATCGAACGCGTCGGATGCATTTCCGCCGTGTGCGGTGGGATTGGTGAGCGGATCGATGATCTTCATCTGTTCGGTGATCGAACCGGGCCACCCGTGGGTAACGATCAGCGGCAACGCATTTTCGTGTTTAGAACGAACGTGAATGAAATGAATGTCAAGTCCGTCGATCTCGGTGATGAATTGCGGCAGGGCGTTCAGTTTTGCCTCGATCTTGCGCCAGTCGTACTCTGTCGCCCAATATCGAGCGAGCGCTTGAGTCGTCGCGAGCTGCACGCCTTGGGTTGCATCGGTGACCGTTTCTCGTTCCGGCCACCTTGTGTTTTTGATGCGCCTGCGCAATTCGGTGAGTTCCGCCTCTGGAATATTTATTTTCTGAAACGGACGAATCGCACTGTTGGCAGTTGTTGTGGAGCTGTCTTCTCGTACAGTAATAGTTGTGTTCATGGATTCCTCCTCTGTGGTGATGTTGGAATTTGCAAACAATGTGCGGATCGTTCCTGGGTTGAACACGGCTTTGTCCCGGAATCAACCCAGATTCCAATAGCTCAACTCATTGGCGAATACTCTGCGCGCTAGCTGCTCGTTCGCTCCTTCGTGACCCACTCGCGGATGTAAGCCGGGCAACTCCTGAGTTCGATGCCTTCGGCTTCGGCCTGTGCCAGAAGCTTCACTGCGTCACGGTTGGCCAACTCTACCTCTCCGAGTTCGACAGCGACGACTAGGCGTGGGTCGAGCGCAGTGCGAACGACCTCCAGATCCTCCGCCGTGAGCTGACCGCTGATGTAAAGGACCAGACCGTGTTCAGTCGAAAGTCGGTCGATTCGGCACGTCATTGGCTCGCGTAGCCTGCCGTCCATTGATTACCATGGCAAACGGCGTGCCATTCGAACGCAACTGAAAGGATTAGAGATCCAGCCACTTGCCGGGCGGCGAGTTTGGCAGATCTGGTGGATGTGGTGAATTTGGAGAAAGTGGTGGGGACTTCAGCGAAACTTAAATTGCGTCCTGTCGATACCCAAGGCCTTGATGCGATGGTCAAGCGTGGATGGTGGAACGCCAAGCTTCGCAGCTGCCCCTGAGCGCCCAGAGACACGACCCCGGGATGCGGCGAGCGCCGCTTCAATAAGCTCCCGTTCGCTTCGAGGCTTGCCTTGAGACGGCGCGGATGAAACAACTTCAGGTCGTCCTCGAGTGGGTTGTTTTGCGAGCCATGACTCGTCGACGGCAAAAACCTCGCCGGAGTTCAGGATCACGGACCGCTCAATCACGTTCTGCAGCTCACGGATGTTGCCTGGCCAATCGTAGTTCTGCAACAGATTCAACGTCTTCTTGTCGATCGAGCGGAAGTTCTTGCCCGCCCGCCTAGCATAGCGCCGCACGAAGTACTCGACGAGCATCAAGATGTCCTCAGTCCGTTCTCTCAGGGGTGGCACCTCGATGGGAAAGACGTTGAGTCGATAAAAGAGGTCTTGGCGAAAGCTTCCATTGGCTACAGCCGCTGTCAGGTCACGGTTGGTCGCCGTGATCACTCGAACGTCGACTCGGATCGTTTGAGCTCCCCCGACTCGCTCAAACTCTCGCTCTTGCAAGACTCTTAAGAGCGCGACCTGCGTGTCAGGGGGAAGTTCACCTACTTCATCCAGAAAGATCGTGCCACCATTAGCCTGTTCAAAGCGGCCGAACCGCCGCTGTGTAGCCCCTGTGAAGGCCCCTTTCTCGTGACCAAACAACTCCGATGAGATCAGCGTAGGCGCCAGTGCGGCGCAGTTCACACTGACGAAGGCACGTGCAGCCCTTTGGGATCGTTTGTGGACGGCGCGGGCGATGAGTTCCTTGCCGGTACCAGTCTCTCCCGTTATTAACACTGTGGAATCAGTCGGCGCCACACTGGCAATCCTCGAGAGGACCGTCTTCAAGGGCTTGGAGGAACCGACAATTTCCTCGAACATCTGAGCGCGGTCGACCTCGTCTCGCAACGCCAGGTTTTCCCGATAGAGTTGATCTTTGAGCGCTCTGATCTCTGCTTCAGCCTGTTTCTGTTTACTCAAATCTAGGGCGAAAGCAACGCCGTCGGTCCCGCCCTCCTGGAACAAAGTGGCTCCAATCAGCACGGGCACCCGGCTGCCATCTTTGCGGAACAATTCTGACTCGAAGGGTTGCACGGTACCGGTCTGGATCACTTCTGCCAAAGCGCGTTCAGCGCGTTCGCGCCAGTCCTCAGGTGTCATGTCCAACCATCGTACGCGACCCGCAGCGACATCTTTATGACCGTATTGCACCATCCGAAGAAACGCTTCGTTGGATGCCAGAACGGCGCCATCGACGTTCCATGTCGCGATTCCCAAAATGTTGGCGTCAACCAAGCGGCGGATCTTCGCTTCGCGATCTTCGAGATCGCTATACAGGCGCGTGTTCTCAATGGAGATCGCCGCGGCCGAAGCAATTAACTTAAGGACGGCCATTCGCGCGGGCGTGAATGCGTGAGGTGTGAGGCTGTTTTCAAGGTACAGCAACCCGAGCAGTCGGGTTTGTTTGAGCAGCGGAAGGCAGAGCACGGACCGTGCGTTGTGCCCGCGAACGTATTCGTCGGCGGCGAATGGATTTTGACCGGATGCGTCGTGGAGGACCATGCCTTCTTTGGTCCGAAGGACATAGTGCAGAACCGAACTGGGTAGATCCGCAGCGGTGACGCTTGCCCGTCGAAGAACGACTGTCACCTGATTGCTGCTGGTTGTGGCTTCAGCTTCGATGCGATAATCATCTCCCCGAGCAAGAATAAGTAGACCTCTCTCGGCGCCTGCATGCTCGAGTGCTGTTCGCATAATCGTGTCGATCAGCCTGTCCAGCACGATCTCGCCCGACACAGCTTCGGACACCTTGATCACAGTCGCGAGATCGAGTTGCTCGACTGACGCGCGTATCGTCGCCGTCGCATCCGAAATCGCTCTCTCGGGTTTGATCTGCGGGTAGAGTTGCTCCAGTTGCCGGACCTTGCCATCCGCTCCCCAGCGGAGGTAGCAGTAGTGTGCTTCCCGTAAGAAGGTGGTCGCGATTTTCTCGTAACCTCGCGCCGCATAGAAGAGCCCTGCCAGTTCATTCGCGAAAGCTTCAGTGTGGACAAAACCGTACAGATGTGCCGATCGAATCGCCTTCTGATAGAGGTCCTGCGCGTCCAGAATGCGCCCCTCGATCCGTGCGATCTCCGCCGCAACCAGGGCTGCGCGGTTCTCAAAAGTCTCGGGTGAGTGCACTGCCCAGACTTCGAGTTGCTTGTAATGTTCCGACAAAGCCTCGAAATGTTTCGGTCGGTCTTCAGGCGACGCAATACTCCAGGCGCCCGCGTGAGCAAGACCGGCATAGAGACGAAATTCTGCCGTTTCGAACATCGCCGCTGATGTCCAATACAGCCGTTGTCCCTTGAACGCGGCCTCAGCCGCTGAAGCATAGTCTCCGGCGAAAACACGAGCCTGCACTTTACGAGTCCAATAATAGAACTCGGCGAATACCAAGTTCGGATTGCTGGCGAGATCGCGCTCGACCTCAGGCTCGAGGTAATCGTCGTGATCCAGCCGCCCAAGCGTTGGTGTCACTCCACGTAGCGTTCGAATCAGGCCCAGCTGTGCTCCGCAGAGGTGGATGACCAAACCGAAGCGGACTCTTTTCGCAAAAGCCAAACCGTTTTCGCATTCGGTCTGTACTTCTGAGAGCGGATCACCGACTGCCAGACAAATCGTAATAAGTTGGTCCCAACTATAAGATGCAAAAGTTAGATCGCCAATACGATATGCGAGATCGAACGCCCGACGCACCAGTTCACGTCCGTTGGCGACGTGCCCCGACCATGGCGTGACCATGGCACCCACAGACATGTAAGTTCGCGCTTGGTAGCGTGTCAGGCCGCGCTTCTCGACCAGGTCATAACCTAGTTGACCGAAAAGAAATCCGTCTTTGTAATTACCAAGACGCGGACCAGCAAACATCGCAAGCCAAACATAGGCGAAGCAGGCAGCGTCGCTGTTTCCGTGTTCGAGACTGAGTGTCACCAGGCGACAAACGACCAATGTGGAGAAGTGCTCATCAAAGAGAATCGATGGCGTGACAATCTCGGTGAAAACATCGAGCGTGTCGAGCACATCAGGATCTACAACGAGCGGTAAGTCCATGAGATCTTCAATTTGCCGGCTGCCGAGCAGAGCCCAGATTCGCTCGTATTCGCGCAATACGTCATCGCGCGTCGGGCGGTTTGACCACTCTGTGCCTTGGCTGCGGAGCCACTCCAGAAACACGTCAACCGCACGGTCACACCGATCTAACGTGGTGTAGAGGGTGAGTCGCAAGCGCGTGGCTACGCAGAAATCGTGCCGGTTGTTCGCACGCTGCGGCAACAGCGAGAGTCGATTTTCGGCAGCAACCTTGTCTGCGGTCAGTAGCTCGCACTCAGCCATCAGAAACTCGGTCAAGAAAATGAGGGGATACTTCCGCTCCCAAGTCTCTTCCGTCAGCAGCGCTCGTCCCGCCCCGAGATATTTGAGTGCCGAAGCGTATGCGGTTGAAGCCTTGGCGCGCCGGCCTGCAATGAGATTCAATTCTGCGACCCGCTCGCGGTCTTCCACCGAGGTGAGGAGATGAGAGCCGCGATTGAGTTGGTTCACGATCTCGAAGATAGCCTCCTCACGTTTCGCCTCAGGCGTGTGTGCCGCCAGAAGCATCCCAATGCGCAGATGCGCCGCAGAACGCATTTTTTCAGGGATCAGAGAGTACGCAGCTTCCTGCACACGATCGTGTAGGAATCGATAGGAATTGTCAGAGCGGAATATAAGTCCGGTCCGTACTGCCTCCCAAAGGTGCTGGTGAAGTTCCTCCAGCGATTTCTCGTAAGCCATGGCCAGCGTGTCGAACTCGGCACTGTTCCCCATGCAGGCGAACTGCTTGAGTACCTCCTGGGTGTCTACTGGGAGACGACTCAACTTTCCGACCATGAGCTCCACTACATTGTCCGTGTAGCCTTTCGCGTGAATACGATTCAGGTCCCAGACCCAGCGGCCTTCACCGTAGTCGAAGCTAAGCAAGCCTTCCTCTGCCAGGGTGGAAATGAACTGGATGGCGAAGAACGGATTGCCTGTGGTCTTCTCATGAATCAATTTCGCGAGCGGAGCGGCGCTTTCTGGTTCGCAGCGCAGCGAATCCACCACCAACTGACACAGATCGTCCTGGCCGAGCGGTGTCAGAACGATGTCCTCCAATGCTGCTCCGGCCTGACGGATTGCATCGAGCTTGCGCATGAGCGGATGCGTTGGGCTGACCTCGTTGTCGCGATAGGCGCCAATGAGCAATAAGTGCCGCAGATCGTCGCGCGTCAACAGATCTTCGAGTAAATCGAGTGTCGCGGCATCCAGCCACTGCAGGTCGTCGAGGAAGAGTGCCAGTGGATGTTCCGGTCGTGCGAACACGCCAATGAACCGGCGAAAGACCAAGTGGAAACGTCGCTGCGCTTCCGACGGCGGTAGTTCAGGAACGGCTGGTTGTTCGCCAATGACATGCTTCAATTCGGGGACAAGATCGACGATCAGCAGGCCGTTCGGCTCCAGTGCCTCCCGAAGTGCGTCACGCCACTTGCGTAACTCGTCCTCGCCCTTACTGAGGAGTGGCCGGACAAGGCTTTGGAACGCCTGTGCCAACGTCGCATACGGAATGTCACGCTTGTACTGGTCGAACTTTCCAGATGCAAAGAGGCCGCGGGGCGGGACAAGCGGCTTGTGAAGCTCGTTCACGACGGCAGACTTGCCAATGCCGGAGTATCCAGAGACGAGCACCAACTCTGGCCGGCCGCCGGCTACTATGCGATCAAAGGCGGTGAGCAGGGCGTCCACCTCACCGTCTCGCCCGTAAAGTCTCTCGGGGATCATGAGGCAGTCCGGGGTGTCGTGTGCCCCGAGAGGAAACACTTCGATGGATCCTCGTGACTCCCATTGCGACAGGCAATGCAGTAGATCGCGTTCAACTCCCGCGGCCGTCTGATACCGCTCCTCGGCTGTCTTTGAGAGCAGCTTCATGGTGATCGCGGAGACAGCCTCTGGAACGTTCCTTACCCGCTCGCTGGGTGCTGCGGGTTGTCTCGCGATGTGGCAATGCACCCATTCCATCGGATCGGATGCCGCGAACGGAAGGCTGCCGGTTAGCATCTCGTAAAGCGTGACGCCAAGCGAGTACAGGTCGCTGCGCGAATCAATCGAGCGATTCACCCGTCCAGTCTGCTCTGGCGCCATGTACGCGAGTGTTCCAGCGATGAACTCAGGAGGTTCGGGCGCTTGGCGCTCGCGCGGAAGGCGCGATGCAATGCCGAAGCCGGTGAGACGGACGTGACCAGTTGCGGAGTCCACAAGCACGTTTGGGGGTTTGATATCTTTGTGGATCAACCCTCGTCCATGGAGCTGACCTATTGCGCCTGCCAGCGCCACGGCGAGGCGGAGGAACTGTCCGACCTCCATCGGCTGGCGGACGAGGTGATCGAGCGGCTCACCACCCGTGTAATCAACCACGAGCATAGTCTGTCCGCGCTCGCGTACCAATTCCAGCGGCCGCAATGCCCAAGCGCTGTCCAGGTGACTCTTAAGATCGTGTTCGTGGGTGAAACGATTAATGCTGTCCAGAGTCGGATGCTCAACGCCGGCAGGGTTGGGAATGAACGCGTGCTTTTCGCCCTGGGTGTCATTCCGCCACAGTTTGCAGAAGGCACGTCCGGAATCTCGCCACAGGACCTCTACGGAATCGTTCTCCCACCCCGCCCCGAACAAGACGGACGCCTTCATCTGTTCGGTCTCCTTCTGCCCACGGGTTCAAACCGTTCGTCTGGTTCGCGGTAGCGGACATGCGATGATTGGAAACGATGAAACCCCAGGTGGGGAATTCTAACAGATTCGTTGCACAGTCTTCGACGCCGGGCTCGCTCGCTAACCCTCGTCGGCTTTGTCGACCGCTGGCTCGAAGCAAGAGCCAAACCCAACATCCACAAAGAGAAGAATCGCATATTCCATGCGCAATCCAAAGCTCGGTACCGCATCGTTGCCCAGAACGGAGTAGTTTGCCGATTAAGTGGACTGTTGTTTGACTCAGAACACTCACGTTATGTGCTTGAACCGAACGTAAGCCGCCAGCAACTCGCTGATTCGTCAAGCCTTGGTGCAGATTCAACGCAACTCCTCAAAGTCACCCTCGGCCTTCACACGGCAGAGGTCGCTGCTGCTCGGTCGCACAAACAACTGGTGTCACCGTTGCGGCCGAATTTGAGAATTTCGTTCAGTCCGACCCTGGGAAAATGAAGGTGGTCTTTCGTGTTCTGCGAGAAGCTGTTAGGATATTTCTGTGACAAAGATTTGCGAAAGTTTTGCTGATGGTTTTGCCCGAATTGGTAGAACTCTGGATCGCCAAGAGCTATCCGTGCTTGCTGTTTTCGAAATCGCAGAAGTGCACGGAAATGCCGAAATTTGGAGGCGGTTTGGGGGCGGTTCGGACAGGAATCGCGCTCTTTTGGGCATTCCGGTGCAACCGGCGCACGATATGCAAATCGTGCAAAACCGCATAAACACTGGTTATTTCGCATCTTGTTGATTTGGCGAGTGGGGACGTAGTTCAGTTGGTTAGAACGCTGCCCTGTCACGGCAGAGGTCGCGAGTTCGAGTCTCGTCGTCCCCGCCATTCTTTTGAATGGTTTACAAGGAACCAATAAAAGCTTCCAACCTTCCAAGAGATCGCGCAATTCTGCCGGGATACTGATGGCCCGCTCGTGATACGCCTTCGGGATGAATCCGGTAGAATGTTGCACCCATGAGCGAAACGTTTGTTCCGAAGGATCGTCTTCTGTTGGTTTCGATCAACAACTCCATCAAGCATCTCCCGGTCTATGATGCCACGCGTTATGCTTGGCGGGTGGATCGAGAGAGGGTGGAGAATGTTGACATGGTGCTGGGCTGCGAAAAGCAAATAGTCAAAGGGGTCTTCGTGGCATCAAGATGGCTAGACGCCTCCCCCGGTGAGGCAACCAAGAAAAACTTCCCCGGGTTTAAGGCGACCCACGAAAGGCAGAGATGGGGTTTCGAGGGTAAAGAAGCAAGCGAAGCGGATCAAAACAAGTATTTGGGCAAGCGCGTACCGGAGACCCTCAGAATCGGCGCGAGTGGAGTGAGATATTCCGGCGTCTAAGACACGCGTCAAGGTGGTCACAAAGGCTGCCTGCACCTATGAAACGCCTCAGCCGAACTGAACCCACTCCGAATACGGCCACCCGCAAGGCGTGATTTTCAGTCCTTTTTTTGGGGGAACAAAAACGGGTCAAGAATCAATCGGCAGGCTTCTTCCGCTGATACCTCATGGCCGCGATGTATAAGGCACACTAAATTTTTATTGCGGGAGCACACCTCTATCGAAAAGCTCAAATATATGTTGGGGGTAAAACAAGATGCAACAATCTTTCCTTCATCTCTCTTCAGTGTAATTCTCAAAGTCTCTGGCATTAAACGGTGGATGGCACCGGGTGCCGGAGCGACTGGCTTTATTATTTCTCCCTCGTCTACTTGCTTCCTATCTAATTGAAGGGCGAACCCACCCTCTTTATTCGCCTGAGGTACAAAATCTTCGATATTTTTCCACAGAGTATTGAAAACACCTTCCGTCGCACCTGCAATAAACTGGTTTCTGCGATTAGCTGCATCGCGTTCTTTGATGCGATTCGTAATCCAAGTCATAACCTTTCCCTAGTGGATCATCATAGCGGTTCTATGGCGTTTCAGCTTGCGATATTAGGCTGTGGAGTGTTTCCGATTCCGGTTTCATTGGGTGCCTCAGCTATAGAGGTACTTCGATGGACGGCACTGTGCAAATTTGTCGCGGTTTCACCGTTGCCCAACGGCTCTCCCAACTTGTTATCGCTCGCGGGCTCGCCGTTCGGATACTTGGATGGCACAGCACCAAGCGTCTTGGTCCTCCGAGTTACGGAGCAAAGTCCAGGTACGAAAACTCCGCAGCTCAGACCTCTAAAAGAGGCGAACTGTCCGGCGAGACAAAAAAACTCTCATTGCCTTGGAACTTGAACGCTCCCGCGGAGAGCTGGAGAAACGGACTGTCAAATCAAAGTCCGGTAGTAGCCAGTTTGAAAATCCACGGGGCTTGGCGCCCGCGGGCAGTCATGGCAGCGTCAAGAAAATAGCCGTAGCAGGTGAGTCTCGTCACACAGATGCCCAACTGCTCGCGCACGAATAATGTGGGCCGAGCGCTACGAGGCGGGCGATGTGCTGCGCTATTCGCGCGCATCGAAGGAAACCGGCATCGGGAAAGGCGCGTACGCACAGGTGAAGAGTATCGACGCTCCGAACAACCGGCTGACAGTCGAGCTGCAGGATGGCACGCAGCGCACTTACGATCCGGGCAGGCAGCAGGGAGTCTCGGTCTTTCGGGAGGAGATGCGGAGTTTTTCAGCAGGCGACCGCATTCAGCTCACCGCGACGGCCAACAACCTCAGAGCTGCGAACCGCGAGTTGGGGACCATCGATAGGATCGAGGAAGACGGGCGGCTGCGTCTGAAAATGGACGGTGGCCGAGCGGTTGAACTCGATCCGCGCAAGCATCCGCATCTCGACCACGGCTATGCAATGACGAGCCACTCCAGCCAGGGGCAGACTGCCGACCGTGTCTTGATTCACGTGGACACCGAACTGGGTGCCAAGGATCTGCTCAACAGCCGCATGGCCTATGTCTCTGTCTCGCGCGGACGCTATGACGCGCAGATTTATACGAACTATGCAGCGACGCTGGGCCAGGAACTCAGCCGCGACGTGTCCCATTCCCCCGCCATTCAGCAGGAGCCAGCGGCGCACAAGTTAGAACCACAAACCACGCACACGAATCAGACCAGTCAGGGTTTCGGTCTAGGTCTGTGATGCATGCCCGAATGACATGCCCCGGATAGCCAGAGCATAGCCGAGGCCCGGCCAGTGTCAAGGCCGCGCTTCGCGCGCCGCGTTCGCGGTCGAAGAGCCTTGACACTGGCCTTTGCGCCTCGGCTTATTATTCAGCTATCCGGGGGATGTCAGATTTCTAGTTCCACGAATCGGGCCGCGCCCCAACTTGAACCACTGTTGACGGCAATTGCCCTCTTACACATCGAGACAATACAACAACCGCTGTCCTGTCGGAGTAGATCCTTAGGGAGTTTCTCTAGTACCGGCCCTGCCCTATTGCTTTGGGGGGACCGGTTTGGGAATCCGCAACGTCCACGAGCCGCCGAAGACGATCGTGCGTCCTTGCGGACGAGCCATGGCGGAATACTCGTCATAGTACTTAAAGAAGAGAGTCACAGCCTTCACAGGGAGAATGTAGTTGGCCTGAAAACCAATTGCGTGAACCGAGTAGTACGGAACCAGGCTCGCAGCGACGGGCATGCCTGCCACTAGGTAATTGCCGCCGTTACTCGACACCTGCCATTGCTCATATCCAACTAGGCCGAACTGTGCGAGTTGGCTCATATCTTTCTTAACGGGAAGGACTTGGCCAATTCCCCACTCCAGGGTGAAAGCCTGGCCGGGCGTTATCTTGCTAAATTGACCCCATACCGGGCTAGCAACTTTTTTTTGCCCGTGGATTTCCCAGTCTGTGCTCAGGTTTGCGGTGGTCCCTTGGTTGTTGGTGATGTAGAGCGTGGTGCCCGACGTGACATTGTTTCCCGATAAGAAAAAGTTCTTCTGGGTTTATTTTTTCCGCCACGCAGTCTGAAGTGCAGAGAAATCCTCCGCTTTACTCTTACCATCACGCTGAAATTGCCGCAATTTCGCACGTTTTCGCTTTCAAACTGGACCGGAGAAAGTATCCTACTAATTGCTGGTGGTAAGCTTTGCAATCGTTTTCTCCGGAGGGCGTCCGAGCAGTCCGGTTTCAAAGAATCCCTCAGGCGAATGGAATGCGATCACAAACTGATGATGTGGCGAATGCGCCTTGGATTCCGCGGATGTCTTCAACATGGGTCCGGAAGTTGCCACTTCTCGATACCCCTTGAAGTTTTCAGAACGAGCACATTATTTTCGCGGCCCCAGCGGCGCGAGGTGCAATTGCTATCCAAGGAGTGCGGTGTAGCAGATACACGACTGGTTCCTGTTCGATGGGTGGTGAAAACTGTCTCGGCGAGCGTGATCGTTCTCGCGCTCGTCGCATTGATCCTTTGCTCATCAGCGATAGCGCTGGCTCCTAACCGCCGAATTTCGCAGTACGCACACACGGCTTGGCGCATTCAGGATGGCTTCTTCGGCGGAACCCCACAGGCAATCACGCAGACGGCAGATGGATACCTGTGGATTGGAACGGAAGGGGGATTGGTGCGCTTTGATGGAGTCAGTTTCGTTCCTTGGACGCCGCCGAATGGCGAGGCGTTGCCGAGTTCCCGGATTCATTCGCTGCTGGGCACAAGCGATGGAAGCCTGTGGATTGGAAGTTCGAGGGGATTGGCGCGCTGGAATAAGGGAGAGCTGTTCACTTTTCCAAGGGAACCGGCGTTTGTCGAAGCCATCGTTCAAGATCCGGAGGGCAGAGTCTGGATGACGCGTAGTCAGATACGCGACGCGGAGGGCAGTCTTTGCGAAGTCGTCGGTAACACGCAGCGCTGCCATGGTGCGGCGGACGGAATCCCGTTTGCCTACGCCCAGCCCTTGTTCAGTGACACCCAAGGGAACCTCTGGATCGGCAGCTCCCTTGGCCTTTGCCGCTGGAAATCCGGTGACGCAAAGACATACATCATTAAAGCCTTAATGCGTGTCAAAGGCCTGGCTGGAGTGAGCGCAATTGCTCTCGGCAATGAGGGTTCGGTTCTTGTGGGCATGAGACAGCAAGGTAAAGGACTCGGACTCCAGGAATTGCGTGAAGGCGTTTGGCAGGACTATATCTTGCCTGGATTAGACGGTCCGGAGATTCACGTATCGACAATGTTAAGAGACCACGAAGGCGACCTGTGGGTCGGCACCGCCAACAATGGACTGTACAGGGTTCACGCCGGCCAGGCCGACCACTTCGGTAGCGCCGACGGCTTGTCGAGCGACGCGGTCCAGGGGCTTTATGAGGAT
The DNA here is from genome assembly GCA_963696275.1 of uncultured Acidobacteriaceae bacterium. GTDB lineage: Bacteria > Acidobacteriota > Terriglobia > Terriglobales > Acidobacteriaceae > Acidiflorens. The sequence continues at coordinate 16,294 of CAVOJQ010000010.1, forward strand.
CGCGAGGGCGATCTGTGGGTGGCAACTTCTAGAGGTATCGACCGCTTTCGCGATACTCGCGTCGTGAGCTATTCAATCCGTGAAGGACTGACTTCAGAAGATGTGGATTCGGTATTCGCCTCCCGTGACGGCACGGTATGGATTGGGAACTTACATGCGTTGGATGTTCTTCGCCACGACAAGTTCAATGGAATCGGACCACGGAAAGGGCTGCCGGGAACGTTGATCACCTCGCTATTCGAAGACCAGAGTGGACGTGTATGGGTTGGAGTGGATAGCGGACTCACCGTTTACGAGAACGCTCGATTTCGCTGGGTCACCAAACCTGACGGTGGTTCTCTTGGAGTCGTCACCGCTATCGTCGAAGATGTTGATCACAACATTTGGGTGGCAACGACGCAACCGGCCCTTTTTCGGGTCCAGGATCTAGCAGTCCATGAGGAAATCAAGCCGCCACGAATTCCGCGGGTGCTCTCTCTGGCGGCCGACCCGAAGGACGGCATCTGGCTAGGACTATCGGACGGGAATTTAGCCCGGTACAAGCACGGTCAGCTGGACATAATGACGACAAAGCGTCCCGGCAGCTCTGCCGTTCGAAACCTGCTAATAGATGCAGACGCCGACGGCGATAGTTCTGCCTGGTGGGTCACCCAAGAAGGCTTGTTCCGCTGGAAAAACGGTAAGGTAGGAACCCTGAATTCTCATAATGGGCTTCGTTGCGATGACATGTTCGCCCTTGTAAGGGATACCCATGGTTCTCTTTGGCTTGATACGCAATGCGGACTCATCGCGATCGATTCCTCGGAACTGGAACGCTGGTGGCAACAACCAGATCTTAAGTTGCGAGCGAAGATCCTGGATGTCTTCGACGGTGCGCAGCCCGGTCTGACTAACTTCCGGCCGGGAGTTTCGAGAGCGCCCGACGGCAAGCTTTGGTTTGCCAATGAAAATATCTTGCAAGTGGTTGATCCCGAGCATCTGGACGGGAACAGCATTGCTCCACCCGTGGTTGTGGAACAAATCATTGCGGACCGAGAGAAGTATGCTGTGAGCGAGAAGCTTCAACTCCCGGCGCGCACTCGGGATATCGAGATCGACTACACGGCGCTCAGCCTTGTAGTACCGGAAAAAGTGAGTTTTCGCTATAAGCTCGAAGGGCGCGACGCGGACTGGCAGGATCCCGAGAATCGCCGCCGAGTTTTCTACAGCGATCTGCCTCCTGGGGAATATCAATTCCATGTAATTGCGGCCAACAACGATGGAGTATGGAACGAACAGGGCGCGACCGTTCGCTTTACTATTCTCCCGGCGTTCTTTCAGACCGCATGGTTTCGGGGGTTAATCGTTTTGGCGGGGGCTGGAGTCCTATGGCTGCTCTATGCTCTTCGAGTGCGCCGTTTGGCCACGAGCATCCAAGCCCGGTTTGATGACCGCCTGGAGGAACGCGTGAGGATCGCGCGCGATCTGCATGACACACTCTTGCAGGGAATTTTCAGTGCTTCCATCCATTTTGATGTTGCGAATAACCGCTTACCCACCGATTCCCCGGCAAAGCCTTCGGTGCAACGTGGCATGGAGTTATTGACGCAGGTGAGCAAAGAAGGCCGCGATACTCTGTTGGCCTTGCGCACAACCGCTTCTTCTCAGAGCGACCTGGAAGAGGCCCTTTCGCGACTTCGCGGCGAATTTTCTCTCCCCGCGAACGTTGACTTTCGGGTTATTACTGAGGGTGAACCCGAGCGCTTGCGCCCACTCATTCGGGATGAGGTCTACCTCATCGTTCGCGAAGCTGTGATCAATGCGTTCCGACACTCCGCAGCGAGCGCAATTGAAGTCAAGGTGGGCTACATTTCACGCAACTTGCGCGTCTCGGTTCGGGACAATGGCTGCGGTATCGATGAAGAGTTGTTGAAGTCAGGAAGAGAAGGACATTGGGGTTTAACGAACATGCGGGAGCGAGCGGAACGGATTGGCGGCCGATTCAAGGTGTTAAGTCGGGCCAAGGCTGGAACCGTTGTGCGGCTTTGGATTCCAGGAAAGCTGGCATTCGAGCGCGCCTCCTCGAACTCATTTTGGAGTTGGCTCACCAGACTGTATCCTTGGCGGTCGCGGCGAATCATCGCGAAATCGGGCGAGGAGCCACCTAAGTGAACGATTCCGAGCGTATCCGTGTTCTCAGTATCGATGATCATCCGTTGGTGCGCGAAGGGATTGCCGCACTAATCACCAGTCAGGCCGAGATGGAACTGGCGGCCCAGGGGTCGACGGGCAAGGAAGCGATTCAACTCTTCCGGCAGCATCGGCCGGATGTCGTGCTCTTGGATGTAAGACTTCCGGACATGAACGGAATCGACGCCATGATCACGATCCGAAGCGAGTTTCCAGAGGCTCGGATCATCATTGTGACATCGTCGGAAGGTGATGTTGAAATGCAGCGCGCGCTCGAAGGTGGAGCGGCAGGCTACATCGTCAAGAGCATGCCGCCACAGGTCTTGCTGGAGGCCATCCGTAAAGTGCACGGCGGCAAGAAAGCAATCCCCGCCGAAGTAGCTGCACGGCTCGCGGACCACTACAGCGATGAAGGGCTGACAACCCGCGAGATTGAGATTTTGCAGCAGGTTGCCGAAGGCAATCGTAACCGGGACATCGCCGACAAACTCTTTATCTCGGAAGGAACGGTTAAGGTTCACATCCAGCACATCATGGCCAAGTTGGGAGCCAACGACCGCACCCAGGCCATCACGATTGCAGTCCGTCGCGGCATCATCCATCTTTGAGCTGCCGAGTGGGAGTATTGCAAAATACCACTATAGTAGGATTTCAAAATTTCAGATCCGGCAGATTCGCCTCCCGCGAACACTCGATAGTCTCTCTTTGCGGCATTACGGAGCCGTTGAGGAGGCTAACTTGCGGCGGTTATATTCCACATTTCCAGGCAGCTTGCCGGGAGCCGGCCTCTTACTCTTGCGAATCACAATCGGCATAGGGCTGTTGATGGATGCTTTCTCCTGGTTAATCGGGCCGCAAACCTCCAACAATGGGATGTGGGCTCCGGGCCTGCTCGCTCTCCTAATCGGCATCTCCTTTATTTTGGGTTTTTTGACTCCCCTGGCCGGTTCCGTTTCAGCGCTGGCCGGCATTGCGATACGCTTGTTGCATCCTGAGTGGAGTGCTCCGATGACATGCCTGTTAGGTGCGAGCCCGCTGGCTATGGTCATTGCGATCACATTGCTAGGGCCGGGAGCATTCTCGCTCGACGCCTACTTCTTCGGGCGCCGTAAAATCATTGTCCCTCGCGTAACAAATACCTAGAGTTTTCACAGGTTTGGTCATAGCCAAAAGTGGTATCTCACATATCTCCCGCAGCGTTATCAAAAAAACTGCTTATCGCGAGATGCCTTGCCCCGGCAAGAAACCGCATAGTACCTGCAGCGAACACGAAGATTCCTGACTACGGAAATTATCGATAGCGGACAGGATGAAGCGAATAGGTCGCAAATCGAACAGCAATTAAAAGGACGATGTCATGAAGAAAATGAGCGCGACAATGAACGCGACACTGAGGCTTGCTGGTTTTGTTCTCGCGTCGCTGATTCTTTGCAAGACAACACTGGCCCAGCAGCCGCCGGACAACGTGCAAGGCAACTGGACAATTTACTCCACGAGAATCCAGGACGGACAGATCGAAGTGAAGCATGTCCAAATCGAACAATATGGAAACAGAATCACCGGCTACTTCCAAGGTCCAAACCAGTCGGGGCCGATTCAAGGAGAAGTCAATATCCATCACGTTCGCTTCAGTACGGTCACTCGCAATGTGCTGACGTTCATGGGACAGATCTACGGCGATAACATGTCCGGGACGTACGGACTTCACGGGAAGCATGCTCCATGGCAGGCCCAACGTAATCCGCCGATCGCGGAGGCAGTTCCAACCACACCTGCAATCAACTATCAGCCTGTGTTGGTTCCGGCATCTACGGCAGCGGTTGCCGCGCCCGAACCGCAAGCTGCTCCGCAGCAGGTGGCGGATTCCGCGGCGCAAAGCAGCCCCGCGGGGCAAGACAGTTCCAATTCCGGCCCCGCACCGGCGCCCCTGTCATCGGATCAACTTGACGCACTGGTGGCGCCGATCGCGTTGTATCCCGACGCGCTGGTCGCCCAGGTGCTCGCAGCGGCTACGAACCCGGATCAGATCACATACGCAGACGACTGGCTCGCACAAAACAGAAACCTGACTGGCGCGGCTGCGGGGCAGGCCGTCAACGAGCAATCGTGGGATCCCAGCGTCAAGGCTCTGACACAGTTCTCTTCTGTGCTGGATAACCTGGCTCATAACCTCTCGTGGACCTCGAGCCTCGGACAGGCGTTCGCGAATCAACAGGCCGATGTGATGGCTGCGGTGCAAGTGATGCGCGCGAAAGCGCAGGCCGCAGGAACACTGCAATCCAACTCACAGATCACAGTCACTCAGCCGGCATCCAGCACGGTCGTGATTCAGCCGGCGAATCCGCAGGTTGTCTATGTTCCGCAGTATAACCCGGCGGTGGTCTATGGTGCGCCCGTGGTGGTGCCGATGTATGTCGCGCCGCCGCTGCCGGTTGCTTCCTTTGGCCTCTACTTTGGAAGCGGTATCACGATCGGCGCAACATTTGGCGGCGGGGGTTGGGGTGGAGGTTTCGGCTGGGGCTGGCACGCCTGGAATGTGAACTGGGGGGGCGGTGGCGGCGGTTCCACAATCATCTACAACCACACGACCTACATCAACAACCACACTTGGAACAACACGAACTACAACGGCTATCATCCCTGGGCGAATAACTCTGGCTATCATCCTGGCACGGACACGCACTACGGACCGAACGGCGCCTATCACCCGAATGGCTATTACGGTCCGAACGGTGACTTTCACCACGACGTTCCCGGAACTAATCCGCACGACCAACCAAATGGCGGACACAACGGAGACCATGGGCTAATTGGCGGCAATGGCGGCGTCCAGCATGCGTCTGGAACACAGCCTCACGCTGACGGCACCTCGTGGGGAGACCGCGGTCCGAATGGCGGAAACAACGGAGACCACGGGATAATTGGCGGCAATGGCGGCGTTCAGCATGCGTCTGGAACCGAGCCTCACGCCGATGGCAGTTCGTGGGGAGACCGTGGGCCGAATGGCGGCAACAATGGCGATCACGGAATGATTGGCGGCAACGGTGGTGTTCAGCACACAGCTACGGATAATTCCAATCGTAACCGTTCGCGCTTGAGCGGGAACGGTACTGCAAGCCGCATGGAAAGTAATCGCGGCCGCGGAAGCATGGCAGGACGGCGCTCCCAGCCAAGGGTGGCAAGAACGCACGCACCGGCTGAGCACCGCTCGGGCGGAGGCGGCCGCCGTCGCTAAGAGGCCGGGAAAATCGGTCATTCAATAAACGAAAAAGACAAATCACGACTTTCATAAGGAGATTGAAAATGGAATCGAACGCGAACAAGACGACCAGGAAGTGGAAGCTGGTTGTAATCGTAGTGCTGGTGCTCGCCGCCTTTGCTCTCGCGGTTGTACAACTCAAGACAAGAACTTCAGTGTTAGCTCAAGACACCCAGATGACGTTTCCGTCATCGGCCGAGGCGGGCGCCGCGCTGGCCAAGGCGGCGAGGAGCGGCGATGAGATCGCTGTTGCGAAAATCCTGGGCGTTGACGGCAGTGTCCTCTTCAGCGCAGGAGACAAAGAAGCAGGCAAGGCCGATTTAGAGGCCTTCGCGTCAAAGTACGAGAAGATGAATCGTTGGGTCGACATGACCGACGGCAGTCGGGTGCTTTACATCGGAGCGGACAACTTCGCTCTCCCTGTACCCCTCGCGAAAAATGACTCGGGCGAATGGTACTTTGATGCCGTCGCCGGAGCCGAAGAAATCAGGGCGCGCGATATCGGCCGCAACGAGCTGTTCGCCATCGACGCCTGTACCGCCTTGGCCGACGCACAAGCCATGTATTTTGCCAACGGTGGTGACTCGGCTGAATTCGCCCAGCGCATCATCAGCACTTCGGGCAAACAGGACGGGCTCTATTGGGCCGCGTCGGAGCAGCAGGTGTCTAGCCCACTCGCGAACCTCGGCGAATTCGTCGGACCGTCGCTGACGGCGCTCTATCCCAATGAACCTCTGATCATCGATGGCTACGCGCTGCGCATCCTGAGCGCTCAAGGCGACGACGCCCCGGGCGGCGCCCAGAGCTACATCGTGAATGGCAAGATGACCGGCGGCTTCGGCATCCTGGCGACGCCCCTCAAGTACGCAGAAACCGGCATCATGACTTTCATGGCTGGCCGCGATGGCGTGGTCTACGAGCGGGACTTAGGTCCCGACACAGTAAAGCTCGCAGCCTCCATTCAGGAATACAATCCGACAGACGATTGGTCGCCCGTCGAATAGTGCTTCCGCCGAGCCAAGAACGGGAGACGCGAAGGGCATGCGTTTCCCGCTTTTGATGTTTCGCGCTGAGTTGCACCTTGATCACCTATAGCAGGTGGAAGGAGTCTTGATGACAACAACAACGCTGCCCCGACGAACATTTCTCGATCTGCAAATGAGCGAATTCTGGTCTGGCGACCTCGGGCTTACTCTGGTCACCATTTCGCTGGTTGTACTCGTCTTCATCATAACGCCGCTCTTGCGAGGCAGGCGTTCCAGGCCGCATGTTCTTCGAGCTAATCGTGGGATCTCTAATGGTTTTCGGAGTTCTTGCCATAGAGAAGAGCCGCGCTGCAAAATTCTCGCTGATCGCTTTCGTTCTGATGACTGCAGCCTGCCTGGGTGCGGGGCGTTTCCACCGTATGTAAGCTGTCGGCAGATATGAAGGAACTACGCGGCCCAACTGGTCGTTTTGTTCCTCTGGTGGCGCAGCCGTACAGTCGTATACAGAAAAGCTAGTTCGTCCACCCGCTGCGCCACATCTCACTTTTTTGAACGGTCGTTCACACATCGAGTCAAGTGACTCGACCTGCGCTGCTCAGTTTCTTCCCGAATCTTTGGGACCACGAAGAACGCCGGCGGGCCTTTCCGATTCTGTGCGTGAGTATCGGTGCCACTTCCTGCTTGCTCGGAATGTCCCATGGTGGGCAGCCGACTATTGATTCGAGGAATACTGTAAAACTGTTCGCTATTGACCAGCTTTCCGTCTTGGTTGCCATCTAGCATTTGTTCCAACTGGCCTTGCCAGCCTTGGAGGAAGTCATGGAAAACTTCGCCGAGTTGATGCAAAGGCTACTTGAAGTCCAAAGTGGCGGAAGACAAAGAAGCCCAGAGCTGATCGCGGAAGACGCGCGATTGATGGATGGTCTACAGAAACGAATGATCTCTGCAGCAGCTCCTCCAGATGAACAGTACGGCTAGTGAACCCGGAAGGGACTGAGAACGGACAATGGAAGAGGGCCCGTGCGCGGCTAGTTGTTGCAAAATCGCGATAGCACTCATTGACCATCGGTCAAAACGTGTAATCGCCTCGATTACGCTCATTGAGGTGCAGCTCTGATTCTGCTCGGAGACTCTTGAAGATCGAGTCGCACTTGTCGAAGTTTGGTGGCTTTCTCCGGGTCCATTCCTGGCCGCAATTCGGTTTCCTCTAGGAAATAGCGCCAGCCGGCCCTTCGGCTTTCCTCGGTCTGACACCAATCGAAATCATTGAGAGTTCTTTGTGCGATCTCAATTCCCTTAATGACGGCCACAACTCCGCCCGACTGGTAGGTCCGCTCGTTAAACCGAACGACCGCGAATGAAGACTCGGATTTCACTGGCGAAATATCCTCATTACCCCAACAACTCTCAACCAATAGAGTCAGGAGCATGTGGTACTTGCTCGGATAGACCGGCTGGCTGTCGCTGGGCTGTGGTCATTCTGACTCCGGTAGCAAGCCCCATGCCTCTAGCAGATCGAGGGGTACGTATTTGTGGTCTTTGTTCCGGTTGGCCCACTCTCTGAGCAGGATTGAACCTTTGAAATCTTTCGGGGCTAACCCCAGCGCTTCGGCGACTGATTCAAATGTTGGTGGAGTGACAGGTAAAGTGCCCATCAATGGCGTACACCAATTTGGATTTCCGCGTTTAGTTGGCATGGAACTGCCTCCGAACACCAGGAGCCATCATGGGTTCCCTTTACCGGTTGAGAATTTCTCGCTCGGCACGAAACCAGTCCTGTTCTTCCTGGCCAGGTTCACGGCCGCGGTTCTCATATAGCTCGTAGGCCCGCTCTCTGATCTTGCTATCTGACGGGACGGCGTCTGGCATTATCGCCAATTTGCCAGGAGAGGTTTTCGGGTTGACGACAACCGTTGGCTGCGGTGTTTCTTGATTCTTGGCACTGATCATTGGGAGACCTTCTGAGTGCTATGGAACTAAGGGGGCTTACTTCAGATGAGCTGACTTAGTCCAGGGGATCTGAAAGAGGAGAGGAACTGCCTACTCAATCTCAACCCTACGCTGAATCCTTGGACGTGTCCAACAGACGGGGCCGGTTGTGCAAATTTCGTCGCTCCACTGATGGCATATGGCTCGCGCTCGGACGAACGTCGAATCGTTACAATCTAACTTTGGCCGGCCTCGGGTTCGAGTTCCTGACGAAGTTGTTGGCCCAGAGTGTTCGCCACCGAATTCAAGTCCTTGGCGAGTGCGAGCCGCCATTTTTCCATGGATTGCTGTGCGATTTCCTCGAATTGTTGCGCGATCGACTGTACAGATTCCTCGCCCTGGGCTGTCACCGAGACAGAAAAGGAGTCCTCGATCCGGTTCTGGATGGTTCTTAGGTGGCCGCACATCTCGCTGAGCCTGGTTTCCACTTCAGTCGAGCCGCGCGCATGCAGGTTTTTAATTGCCAGAGCCACGGCGCTCTCGATTTGAGCTTCCGCACAGGAGACGATTTCGGCTGCGAAGCGCTCCAGGTGCGTGTCAAGATCCGACTCGAGCCGGCGCACGGACTCGTTCAGCGCTGCCATCCTCCGGCCAAGGTCCGACACTTCGGTCTGAAGTTGGGACGCTTTCGCGGTGGCCTCGGCCTGGATCTGCTCGATCTCGCGGCGGTAAACCTCGTGTGAGTCTGCGAGTTGCCCCTGCAAAGAACACAAGAGTTTTTCGCTTTGTGCGTTGAGATGTGCTCCCGTCTCCAAAGCCTGCCGCTGCAGTTTCTCGATTCCGGCGCGGACACACTGTTGCGCCGCGGTGGTTAGTTCCTTTGACAACACCTGCGCACGTTGTTCGACAGCGTGGAGATCACCGGCAAGACGGCGCCGAAACTCGGTCAGAGCTGCACTGATCTTTTGCTCGATGGCCGTTTTCGCCGATCCGAGCATTTCTGCGGACTGTTCTCGCGTCTGCTCCAGGACGCGCGTCCCAAGGTCTTGCCGCAGGCGCGCCCATAGCTTCTCCTCCAACTCAGGAGGAATATACCCAAGGGACACCTCGAAGCGGTTGCGCTTGGCATTCACGGCCAGCTTCTCGCGGAGTTCGGTGACTTCCACCTGCAAGGGCCGAACAAGTTTGGCAAGTATGCCTCGCAAACGGTCTTCGGAGAGTTGCTCCTCGATCTTGTCGAGAACGTCTCGTGAGGCGCGGGAAAGAGTTTGCGGTTGGTGCAGAACAGCGGACTTGGCCGACAGTTTTTGGGGAGGTTTTTGAGCGGCGGGCGTGGGCATTTCGACTACCCGCCAATCCTCGGGACAGGATTCCAATCCCCAAAAGTTTTCCGGGCGGTCGAGCTGTGCGCCCAGTCGGAAGCCTTGTCCGTCGGGTCCCATCGGCTGGCAGAAAACTACGTACGCCGTGGCTTGCCGGCCTCCTCGGCTGTGCAGGCGCAGGGCGATTCCGGTGTCCAACTTCAGGGGGAAGCGGAACGCACAACCATGCGCACTGACCATCAGCGTCTCACCGATCTCGGAGAATTGGGCGTCGGGCTCCATGCTGGTGACGCGGATCGGAACTTGGATCGGTACTCTCGAACTGCGCCGTACCGTGGAACCGTTGGAAGCGGGCATAGTGATCCTCTGCTTGGCGAGGCTGGCGCAGCAGACAGCCCTTCGAGCCTCTGCCATTAAAGTACCGCGAGGTATTGGATGTGACATCTCTCATGAGTGCGCTACCAAAATGTTCGAGCGTACAAGTGTCACACTGTCCGTTTGTCAGAACCGCGATGTACTTTGGCCCGAACTCCGTTGGTACAACTGATCCGCGGCAGCTATGGCAGCGGAAATAGCAGCATTTCGAAAATGAAAACCGCTAGAGTTGATGAGCTATGATGTGCTCGACGATGAGCAGCATTAACAGGAATCCGGGTGGAATGGTGCGAGCGTTTTGCAAGGAACACCGCATCTGCGTCAGTTGTCAGCGGAGTAGAAAGCGCTGGGGTACATGAGAAGACGCTACCCTGTCGAGGTAGCGCTCTTCCGTAGTCCCGAATCAGCGTCCGCATCTTGCAACGGCGGGACAATATTGAAGCTGATTCCTAGACAATCCCGTATTTGAGTCCCAGAAATTGCTTAACGTAGGCGGGAGCCTTTTCGCCAACTCTTGCCAAGTCAAAACCCTCAACGCAGTTTTGAGTTCGATTGGTTTGACACATCTCAGGACGGAATACCACGCCTCGACGAGATCCGGCCTTCGAGCGTCGAGAAGAACGCAAAAACAACATCGCGATTCCCAGGCCGCCAGCACATTCCGCAGGAGCTGGTAGGAGAGGCCGCTGCATCGACCATGCTGTAATCGCAACCCACGATGCCGGGATGATTCGTGTCGCACGGGATCAGCAGGAAAGCATGACCGTTGCCGCTGGCATCCACTCCAGTGCCCGCAATCTCGCCACGATCGTTGATCGCGAAGGTGAATTGCAGATACAGAGCGGACGCAGGCGGAATCAGAGAATTCAGGTCGAAGAGCGAGCCGTCTTCCCACAAAATAGCGCGAAAGATCGGCTCTTCGGCAGTGCAGTCGGCTATCGAGCTTCCCACGACCGTCCCCTCCGTGTTAATCGCCGCTGCGTAGCTGCATTGATCGTCGCTGATGACCCCGAGGTCAGTGATGCTGTTCACATTCTCCCAGAGAGTTGCATGGAAAAAGTTGTCGCCGGGAAGCAATCCATAGCCGACGACTTCTCCTCGTTCGTTGAGCCCAAAAGCCCCTGTTTGATCTCCGCCCAGCGAGCCACGCAATTTGTGCATTGAACCGTTTTCCCACAGAAAGGCAGCAGCAGATTTGTCGCCAGTCGTAAAAGATTGGCCGGCGACCTGCCCCTGATTGTTGAGGGCCGCAACGCCCGTACAGGTGCCGCCGAAGCTGCCGAGGTCCCGCATTCCATTCTTTTTGTCCCAGATGAAGGCACCCGTGGTTAGGACAACAGAGCCCTCGGGGGAACAGACCGCGCTTGGAGCCGAACTGGTATAGGAGGTTCCGACGACTTCTCCGCGCTCGTTAATCAGCAGCGCCTGGGCGTCGGTGCCTCCGGGAAGCGTTCCCAGGTCCTGCATCCCGTGCTGCTGATCCCATAGAAACGCTCGCTGCTGATATCCGTACGAGACGTCCCAGTACCAGTAGTTAGACACCGTCATAGAATAGGCGTCCGGAGTCGTGTTCAGGGCCGAGCCCACCACCTGGCCTGCGCTGTTGACGGCGTTGGCTTCGCTCTGGTATCCGCCTTCCGGCAATGTACCCAAGTCCATGATCTGGTCCTGTTGCCAGAGGACAGCGTGCGATTCCGGGAGTCCTCCTGGATACAAGGGATCGGTTTGGCCAGTTTCCGAGACTCCCGCAATGAGTCCGCTTGCGGTTAGCCAAACGGGGGCACTGCTACCACCGCCGGGAAGTGCGCCCAGGTCGATCAAAACGCCGGAGCTTCCCGCCTGGAATGCGTGCTCGACAAAGCAGTCCCCGAAACAAAAGTTTGGGGCGAAGGGGTCGGGCGCTGACGTATCCGCAAAGCCGGCCACTGCCCCTCGACTGTTCAGGACCGATGAGCCGGCAAACACGTCGCCACTTCCCGGGACAAAGTAACTCTGCGGCCCGCCGAACGTGCTACCTAGGTCGACGAGCTGGTAATGATGGGGTTTGTGAGGGTGATCTTTCTTGTTCTGTGCAGCGAGCCCGGCCGGGAGCGCAAGGGCAGCGAGCAATGTCAATGCGGTGATGTACATGGTCAGGTCCTTTTTCACGATTTCCTCCTTCGATCTTGCTACGTCTGGCTCGCGCCCGCTTTTTGGCGGAGATAGCACGTAAGAGTGTGTGTTTCTTAGCGCACTTGTGCAGATATTAATGTATTGGCAGCTTCGTATTTACAACTACGGATGCAATAAATCCGTGATCGCGTTCACATGGTCCCGGAGGCGGGCCTTCCCTGGAGATGCTTTCCGATCCCTAGGGCTCGCAAGCGTAACCGGCTCTTGTCGATCCTCCGCTAAACTTGCAAACCAATCCAGGGCAACACGGGACGCCCTCGCACGGGTGGCCTCTCGGCGTGCACTTGTGGACGACCTTACTGCTTAGGGAGACCATCGGATTGTCGGATGCGAGGAAATCCTCCGTCACGCCATTGCCGGTGGTGCTGGCCGAGGGTCGCGGGTCTGTACCTTCACTTGCCGTTTCGATCGTCGCTCTTGCCATGCCAGAGACGTGATACCGACCGCTCCGCCACTGCTGAGGCGGACGTTGCTTCTCGCTAGGAGCATGGCGAGGCGCCGGATTTTGTGTTGCCGCGGTTGCATCCGCCAGGCTGTAGTCGCAGCCATCAACGCCGGGATGGTTCTGGTCGCAGGGGATCAGCAGGGCGATGTGCTGATTGCCGTTGGTGAGAACTGCCTGAGAGACGATCTCTCCGCGATCGTTAATAACGTAGCCATTGGTTAGGTACAGGCCAGAATCCGGGGGAATAAGAGCGTTCAAATCCACCATCGTTCCACCGTTTTCCCACAAGAACGCGCGTATGGTCGTGTAGGGGCAGGTTCCGGCCGAAGCGCCGACCATCTGGCCACTTGAATTGATGCTGCTTGGGTAGCTGCACAGATCGCCCCTGACCGTTCCGAGGTCAGTCTTCCTGCCATTGCTCCAGAGAAATGTATGGTTGGTCTGATCATCACTCTCGGCTGCCCAACCGGCGACCTGACCCGCATCGTTTACTGCGATCCCATTACCAACACTCCCCCCAAATGTCCCCAGGTCAATGAGCTTTCCCTGATCCCAAAGAAACGGGTGTTGCGCCTGATCCCCCGTCAACGCCGATGCGCCGACGACTTGACCTCGGTTGTTGAGATCCTGGGCAAACGTGCATGTCCCTCCGAAGTTGCCGACGTTCTGCATTTCGCCGCTTTCCCAAAGGAACGCGCCCGTGGTAAGCGGAAAACCGAGATTGTTGTCGCAATACTCACTCGCATTCGAATCGGTGTAGGACACGCCAGCCACTTGCCCGTTTTCGTTCACAAGGAGCGCCGCAGCGTCCGTACCGCCGAGCGTGCCTAGATCCCGCATGACGCCGTTCTGCCACAAATACGCTCGCGTCTGGGTGTTCCAGCCGAAGTTGTCCATAATTAATGCGTCGGCGTCAAAGATGTCATTGTCGGCAACTCCGGCCACTTGCCCATGACTGTTGACGGCTGTTGCTACGCTCTCATATCCCCCCTCCATGGTTCCGAGGTCTGTGATAACACCGTTCTTCCACAGCACGGCATGAGATACCGGAAAGCCTGGGAACAATGGATCGAGTTGACCGTTCTCGGATTCTCCTGCAATGAGGCCGTTGGAGCTAATCCAGGCGGCGGAACTGCTCAGGCCGTCTGCAAGTCCGCTCAATTTCGTCCGAGTGCCGTTCTGCCATTGGAAGGCGCGCACAACAAAACAATCCCAGAAGCAAAAAGCAGGGTAAGGATCCGGCTTAGGAGTATCGGCCCAGCCAGCCAGCGTGCCGCTATTGTTCAGCACCTGTCCGTAGCCGAGATCCGGGAAATTCGCATAGCTCTGTGGCCCGCCGAACGTACCCAGGTCGATGAGCTTGTAATGATGGTACTGTGGCTGGTGATCTGGTTTGTCCTGCGCGGCCAGTTGAACTGGAATGACGACTGCGGCAAGTATGCTAAGCGCTGTGACGAACGTGGTCAGACTCCTCTTCACGATTTCCCCCTTCGATTTCTGCTGTGTTCCGGTCGAGTTCACTGTGGGCATCGCGCCTGCACTTTGTGTCTGAGCGGGCCCCAGCCATGCGAGAGTCCAGAGCAATTCTTGAGGAGCGACTTTCCACCCAGAGACCTCCAGGGGTCAATGGCCGCGCGCTTACCAACCGATAAATTCTGGATAACGAGCTGAGTCACTGATTACAGTGCTTTTAGCTCTTCGACTCGCCGTCAAAGGGAAACCAGATTAGCGGTGATAAAATCGTGGGCCTTGCAGCCGGGGGATTCCGTGACTCAGTGGACTCAACCTTCGCGACGCCTTTTCCGGTTCGACACATTTGAGGTCGACCTTTGGACGGGAGAGTTACGCAAAGGCGGTACCAAGCTGAGGATTCAGGAGCAACCTCTGAAAGTCTTAGCCATGCTCTTGAATCGACAAGGCGAGTTAGTAACCCGGGAAGAGCTACAACAGGGCCTGTGGTCGCAAGATACCTTCGTGGATTTCGATCGCGGGCTTAACACCGCAGTCAACCGGCTGCGCTCGGTTCTCAACGATCCAGCGGAAACTCCTCGCTTTGTAGAAACGGTCGGCCGCCGCGGTTATCGCTTCATCGGGCGTGCCGGAGAATTCGACAGGACGCCCGAAACCGAACCTAAGTGCGAGCTTGCAACCGATGAAGAAGAGCTTGAGGTGGCTACAGCACGACGGCGCAGTTGGCGGCTATGGGGTCTGGCTCTTGGGTCATCGTTACTTGTTGCGGCCGCCGTTCTCGTCTGGTTGCGGCAACGGCAGCCGTCAAGCCCCGTCGAGTTCCACCAGAGACAGCTAACCGCTAATTCCACTGAGAACGCGGTAACCGGCGCCGCCATTTCTCAAGGGGGCGACTATTTGGCATACGCAGATTTGAAGGGAATCCATGTTGAGACCGTCGCAACCGGTGACACTCAGGATATTCCCCAACCGGAGAGTCTCCGGGGAATGCAGGTAAGCTGGAACATTGTCTCCACATGGGGTCAGAACGGCACAGGGTTCTTGGCGAATGCGATTCCACACGGTCAGCGTTCAAGCATCTGGTTTGTGCCGTTGACAGGCGAAGCGCCGAGGAAACTTCGTGATGACGCGGTCGCATGGACTGTTTCACGAGACGGCTCATCGGTGGCTTTTGGATCGAACCTTGGGGAGCTCTACTACCGGGAAATCTGGCTGATGAAACCGGACGGTGGGCAAGCCCGCAAGCTTTTCGAAGCAGGTGAGAATACCGCTTTTGCAGGAGCCGAGTGGTCGCCCGATGGGCAGCGCCTGTCCTATATCAAATGGCATCCGACTGCCGAGAAGTACGAATGGACGATTGAAAGTCGTGACCTCAAGGGCGGACCCCCGGTTGCCGAAATGTCTGGCGCGGCCCCTTTTGATTTGGCTGACTGGTCATGGTCACCCAACGGTCGCATCATCTATTCATTACCCGACCCCACCGACCCCAGAGCAAATACCTGCAATTTCTGGCAGAGCCGAGTAGATGCAGCTACCGGTGAACCCCTTGAGAAACCTAGGCTCTTAACCAATTGGTCGGGTTTCTGCATGGACCAAACGAGCTTGAGCGCAGACGGTAAGAGGTTGGCATTCCGCAAGTCATCGATCCAGAGCGCCGTGTATCTCGCCGATGTCCGATCTAACGGAACGATGATCGGCGCACCGCAGCGCTTCACGCTGAACGAAGGACGAAACTATCCGGCTGCCTGGACGGCCGATAGCAAGAGTGTTGTTTTTGCATCCAATCGAAACGGTCGAATGGAAATTTTTAGGCAATCCTTGGACCAGACTACTGCCGAACCCATTGGGGCAGTAATAGATGAAGGGATCGAAACCACGGGAACAGGCCTGTTGGACATGTTGATTCCGCGCTTAAGCCCCGATGGAGCTTCGATCATGTATCTGGCGTTTCCGAGGGACAGCGGCTCGTCAACACCAGTGCACCTGATGAAGATCCCAGTGACGGGGGGGCGGCCGCAGCTAGTCTTGACGACAACGCTGGGGAGCATTCACTCGTTGCGCTGCGCGAAATCGCCTGCAAGCTTGTGCGTCCTCGCCGAACGAAGCTCTGATCAGAAGCATCTGATCTTTTCGGGCTTTGACCCGGCGATGGGTCGCGGTCGCCAGCTGGTGGCATTCGATACGCAGTCGTCACCAGACGCTGAGTATGTCTGGGACCTTTCCGCCGATGGCACGCGCATCGCCATCCTTAGACGGTCCGAGAGCGCAATCCATTTGATTTCGCTGAGAGATCAGGCTGAACATGACCTTAAAGTAAAGGGTTGGGGCGATCTTCAGAGTTTGGACTGGACAGCAGATGATAAAGGACTGTTTGTCTCCAGCTCTACGCCCGAAGGATCGCCCTTATTGCGCGTGGATCTGGACGGCCACGCTAAGGTCCTATGGGAGGTAACAGGCAGTATCCAGTCCAACAGCTACCCCTTTTTCTCAGGGCCGTCAGCCCCCTGGGCCGTACCTTCTCCCGACGGTCGCCACTTGGCAATATGCGTTTGGAGCATCAATGCAAATGTTTGGATGATTGAAAACCTCTGAGCTACATGACGCCCGGATCGCGACATTTTGGGGATTTGGTCCCAGTGTCGCCTGGCAGCTGGCGATTCGTCGGCGCTTTACATCCCGTGCCCGTCCAGAGTGCTGGCCTGGCGCTTTACGGATCGAGCGCAAGACCACTGTTCCAATTCTTTTGCTAAGTCCTTCGTCTCCCACCGCATGTTCTGCCGGTTCCAGGCAATTTCGTTGCGCCGCACCCCTATGGTTTTGTTCGCTAGCAGCGCCTCAACCTCTGTCTCGTCAGCCTACTCGACCACCGCGATCCCGCGGCCGAGGACCGCTACGCGGTCGCCCTTGTTCAAGGTTCGCTCCTGTAGGCGTCGGTCGTAGCACTGCTTGCTCGTCCCGACCAGATGATCGAGCCTGGCCGCGTCGTAGCCCGATCCCTTCCGCGAGAGCGGAATGCTCTGCCCGCGGCCGACGTTGAGGAAAATGTCCAGCGGGTCGCCGATCTGCATCATCACTGTCTGAGGTCTTCTTTCTGCGGCTGTTGCGCATTACTTGCTGGACTTGGGAAGAACCGTCAACATCTCCAATTCCTTAATGACTAGCTGCACCAATCCATTGATCACTCTGTGAGCGGAACCGGGATTGAAAGTTTCGACCGTGGCGAAAGGGCCGAAGATCGACCCGGTCTTCTCCGTGCTCTTCACAGATGCTCGTGATTCCTGAGCTGAACGCTGCAGCAAAAAACCCGATCACAGATGTCGCCTACCTTGCGGAGTTGACGAATCGGACCCTGACACAGTTTGCTGATGTCACGTTGCGGCGTGATTTTTGTTGCTTTGATGGGTGACTCACGTCCTTGTACGAACTTGGGTTCGGGATTGTGATGGCATTGGTCAGTCATCAGACCAATTCCAGTGTCAGTTCCAATTCCAGCTCCGACGATCGAGACGGAAGCGGCACCCCGAACCGGGTTCGAGGCGATTCCCAGGAATAAGGTTTACCAGGCCGTCGCCAAGCAATTGGAGCGGCACATAGCTGAGCACCTTAAGCCTGGCGACCGCTTGCCTCCGGAACGCCAGTTGGTGCAGATGCTGTGTGTGAGCCGGGGATCGGTGCGGGATGCCATCCGCAGCCTCGAACTGATGGGGCTGCTGGAGCCACGCCAAGGCTTCGGCACGGTGGTTTGCGACCGGGCGACTGGCCGAGCCAATTCCCTGGCGAACGCGCTTCTCGAAAAACGCAAGATGATTGCGGACTTGCTGGATGTGCGCAAGATGCTCGAGCCGCCCATCGCCGGATGCGCCGCTGCGCACGCCTCGCCGGAGCAAATCTGCGACCTGCAAAACATTCTTATACGCCAGGCAGCCAGCGTTGGCCGGGGTGAACTCGGCATCGACGAGGATTCGGAGTTCCACTACAACATCGCTTTGTTCTCCAACAACAGCGTGGTCATAAAAGTGGTCGACGTGCTGATGGATCTGTTGCGCGAGACCCGGGAACGATCTTTACAAGGCGAGAGACGGCAACAGGAGTCGATGGCCGGGCATCGTCGAATTCTTTCCGCTTTGCGGCGGGGCGACGCCGCAGGCGCCGAAAAGGCCATGCGCAGGCACATCGAGGAAATCGAAAACATCGTTCTTAAGAAGATATGAAGAAGCTCTGAAAAAAGGTTGTCAATGAATGGAGGTTGCACAATGGGCCAGTTATTCGCGGTCGAAGTCATCTACCGAGGGGTCTTTCAAAAGACCCTGGCCAAGAACATAACGCGCGACATTGTTCTGGCCGCGCACAACGAAGGCAAACTGGGCATTTCTTTTGGGCGGTATGGAGATGCTCCGGAACGAAATGGAATTCCAGCCAAGAGTTTCGCGATCGTCGCCAACGACGAACGGACGCTCGAAGCGGGAGTGGCGCAATACGAGCCGAAGGCAGTGGATCTAACCGTGGTTCTCGACGACACGCTCTGCAAGGGCGCGGAATCGTGGGCCTGGTACGGGTTGCAGCCGGTCCATAAAGCTCTTAAACCCGGACACACTCTTATTGTTATTTCGCAGGAAGACGCGCCGGCTCTGCTGAAGAACATCCACCAGCGGAGCGAGCCTTACAAGCTGGGAATTCTGAAAGGGATTACCAGTTTTTCGGGCATGTGGGTTTATAAGGACGACCACACCGACGTCCGCGTGCTTGGCGCTGTCGCCAAGGCGCTGCCGCAGGTGTTCAGTTTCGAATCGGTGGAGAAATTCATCAACGAAAAGCTAAAGAGTTCGCTGAAAGTGACTTCCGCGCGCAACGCTTTCGACTGCTTTACCACGGTCGATGTGAAGGCAGGGCAGGGCAATCCCGAAGAGCTGTTTAAGTTCGAGCTGCCCGGATGGGAAGAGATGCGGGGCGGGGTTTCCATCAAGGGTCAAGGCCAGGGTGGACCTTATGCCGATCCGGTCACCAAAGAAGTTGGAGGCTTCCGGCCGGAGCGCAACGAGCTCTTCAAGAAGTATTCATCGCGCTCGATGCGTCCGGTGATCAATTTCTCCACCTGCACGAAGTGCACGCTGTGCGGGCTGAACTGTCCGGATGCGTCTTTTGACGTGACGCCGGAAGGAACCTACGACGCGAATCTGGAATCGTGCTGCGGCTGCGGCATTTGCGCGGAAGTCTGCCCGGTGAAGGAATGCGTCACCATGGTGAACGAATCGGAATTCCACGATAACAAGAGCCAGTGGGAGGCGTACAGGAAAGACAAAGGCGCTTATCTGAAATGGCTGGAATCGACGATTGCGACGGCGGAACCGATCGAGAAGCGGTCGCATGGATTCCGTTATCGCGGGCAGTATCAAGAGCAGGTTCCGGAAGCGCTGGAAGTGGCTAAGAAAGGCTAGTGGTCTGGCGGCAAGCCTTAACAGCTTAGCCTGAAAGCTTAGCCTGAAAATAAGGAGATTAAGATGGCGACATTAACACTACGGGTTGAGGAAAAGAAGAGAGTCCAAGAACAGGAAGCCCTGATTACCGGCGCCGAGGCCATTGCGATTGCTTGCAAACTGGCGAACGTCGACGTGGTCACGGCTTACCCGATCCGGCCGTACGACACGGTGATGCAGTACATCAGCCAGCTGGTTGCGGATGGCGAAATGGATTGCGAATACATCGTGGCGGAAGGCGAGCATTCACAATTTGAAATCGTGAAACATGCGTCGGTTTGCGGTGCGCGCGTGTTCTGCGGTTCTAGCGGCGTGGGTTGGATGTATGCCATGGAAGCGCTGACGGTTAGTCCGGCTCTGCGCGTGCCGATGGTGTGCATGGTGGGCAACCGGGCGCTGGACGATCCCGGCGCCTTTGGCGTGGAACACAACGACGCACTCGCGGTGCGCGACCTGGGCTGGCTGTTGACCTGGGTTGACAGCGCGCAGGAAGCGCTGGACACGGCGCTGATTTCGTATCGTATCGCGGAAGATCGCCGCATCTTTGTGCCTTTGGCGATCAGCTGCGACGGCGCGTTTCTGACTCACTCGCAAGCATTGGTAAAGATTCCGGCGGCGGAGCAGGTTAAGAAGTTCCTGCCGGCTTACAACCGCGGCAATCTGCTGTTGCATCCTGACAATGTTATTTCGGTGGCTCCACAGGCCAACGAAGATTGGGTGATGGAGATTCGGCGGCAGAACTACAAGGTCACCGAAGTTGCCTGCGACGTGATTCGCGAAGTCTATGCCGACTTCGAGAAGACGTTTGGGCGCAAGTACGGCAATCCGTTCTTCGAGGAATATATGACTGCGGATGCGGATGTCGTGCTGCTGGGCATGGGAACCATGTCAACCCCGGTGAAAGTGGCGATTCGCAAGCTGCGCGAAGAGGGCAAAAAGGTAGGCTTCGTGCGGCTGCGCTGGTTCCGGCCGTTTGCCGGTCCGGAGATTGCGAAGTGCCTGGAGCGGTTCAAGGCTGTCGGCGTCATCGATCGCGACTTCTCGTTCGGTTCGCCGGACCTGAGTGGCGTGGTGGCAACCGAAGTTCGTTCCGCCATGTACTCGAGCAGCAGCACCAGACCGCCGGTGATTGGATTTATCGGAGGGCTCGGTGGCCGCGAAATCACCGTGCCTAACGTGGAAACGATGACCGATATCGTGTTCCAAGCCGCCAAAGGTAAGGCGCAACCCCTGACGCAATGGATCGGGCTGCGGGAGTAAATGTGGCTACGGGGCTTTGCCCCGTAGCGGCGGGGCTGAGCCCCGCCACCACACAGACATACTCCAGAGCCGGAAAGGACAAATTATGAGCACTAGCACTTTTGTAGACGAAAAACCGACGCAAAACTTGGAAGCCTTCAAGGGAGTGAAGAAGGTTCCACACGAGGAGTACTACACGTCCGGCCACCGCACCTGCCAGGGCTGCGAGTCTGCGCAAATCATGAAACTGATGGCGAAGGCCGCGGGTCCGCGAACGATCGTTCTGGGCAGCACGGGTTGTATGTACGTGGCGAATACCTCTTACTATTCAACCCCGTGGGGCGTGCCGTGGATGCACACGCAACTGGGCAGTTCGGGCTCGGCCGCGCTGGGAGCGGCGGCGGCTTTCCGCGTCCAGATGCGCAAGGGAGCAATGAAGGATGAACCCATCAACGTCATCGCGTTCTGCGGCGACGGCGGCGGCGCGGACATGGGACTGAATGGAATCTCAGCCACCATGTGCCATCCCGATTACAACCTGCTGATCCTGATGTACGACAACGAGTCGTATGCCAATACGGACGTCCAGATTTCCGGGACATCGCCGTATGGCGTCAACACTTCGTTCAGTACGCCAGGAAAAGTGAAACGGATCATGAATCACCGCTGGAAGAAGAACATGGCGCCGTTGATCGCGGTTGGCCATCCGACGGTGAAGTATGTATCGACCATCTCGACGTCGTATCCGTTACAGGCGATGAACAGCGTTCGCAAGGCGCTGTCGGTGGGCGGGCCCACGTTCATTCATTGCCTTAACCCTTGTCCGAAGGGATGGGATTTCGATCCCGTGCTTTCGTTCCAACTGGGCGAACTGGCCGTGAATACGGGCATCTTCCCGCTGTATGAAGTGGAAAATGGCAAGCTGAAGATGTACGGCAAGAGCAAAGACATTGTGAACGGCAGATTCAAGCGCTTGCCGGTTCGCGATTACCTGCTCAAGCAGGGACGGTTCGCGCACTTCATCGAGGAAGATATCGAGTACTTCCAGAGCAAGATCGATGAGATGTGGAACAAATGGCTGGTGCCGGGGATCATCCCGCTGCAGAAAGACGTCGAAGGCGAATAACCGAACTGCCCCCTGTAACAAGGGGGGCGGTTTTTCATTTGCATTTACTTGTTTGATTTACGTTCTTAATCTTCCGGACGTTTTTCCGATTAGAAGTATCAGGCGAAAAAAAGACCATCGATTCTGAAAATAGGTAGGAGGATTTTATGCCCGCGAATATGACCTCCTTAGTTGGCACACGACCAGTTGGCGAAAGACCGCGAGATGGCGCGCCGGGAATCCACGACAGCATTGCCGGAAACCGCTGGATCCAGTTGGTGTGCGGCATCGTCGCGATGATTGTCATCTCCAACTATCAATATGCCTTCACACTCTTTACGCCCGGCATGAAGCTGACATTCACGGGCGTACCCTACGCAAAGATAGCCGCAGTATTCTCTGCGTTTATTCTGTTTGAGACCTGGCCCATGCCGGTGGCCGGATACTTCGTCGATAAATTCGGCATCCGGAAGCTGATGACATTCGGCGCGATTTGTATCGCGCTGGGATGGGTGCTGGGCGGGACGATCGCCAAGTCGCCGCTGGATTTGTACATCTATTACGGCGTGATTGCGGGTACCGGCGCCGGAATTATTTACATTTCGTGCGTTGCCAATGCGGTGAAATGGTTTCCGGACCGGCGCGGACTGGCGGTTGGGCTGACAGCTGCAGGATTCGGAGGCGGCGCCGCCCTTACTATCATGCCCATTGCCAACACGATACACAGCATGGGATGGGCGCGGGCGATGGCTGTCTGGGGGCTTGGCCAAGGCGTTATTGCGTTCGTTGCTGCGTTGATACTTCGCCATCCTCCGGCGGGCTGGGTTCCTGCGGGGTGGGACCAGCGCGCGAAACAGGCTAACAAGGCCGTTGTGCAATCGAAGGTGAACTTTAGCTGGATCCAAACTCTAGGAAGACCTGAGTTTTATTTGCTCTACGCTATGTTTTTCTTCGCCTGCGCGGGCGGGCTAATTGCTACCGCGAATCTTTCCCAGATTGCCAAGTCGCTGCACGTGAGCGACGCGAAGGTATGGGGAATGGCGCTGGTTCCGTTGGCCGCAACTTTGACGTCATTGTGCAATGCCCTCTCCAGAATCGTTTGGGGTTCGGTTTCAGACCGGCTGGGGCGAGAATACACGATGTTCATAACCTTTGGCGTCGAAGCGGTGCTGGTTTTCCTGGTGACCAAGATTGCGGGAACTCCGATCGCGTTCCTGGTATTGTTCTCGTTTATCTTCCTGTTCTGGGGCGAAATCTATTCGTTGTTCTCGGCGACGACGGGGGATGTTTTCGGACCCATGAACGCTTCTGCCAACTATGGCATGGTATATACGGCCAAGGGCGCGGCTTCGGTGTTTGCTGGATTTGGGGCGGCGTCGCTGGCGGCGTACTTTGGCGGCTCTTTTTCGGTTCCATTCTATATTTCGGCGGTACTGTGTGGGATTGCGGCGGTCTTCTCGCTGTTTGTCTTGCGGCCGTTAATCAGGGACAGAATTGCGAAGGAAGCTCCCGCGGCTAAGGTCGTCGTGCTCCGCAAGCCTCGAACGGCAGCCTGCGCCGCCAAACAGACGGAAGACGAACGGCCTCTGGCGGGAATTGGCCGGTAGCCGGTGAATTTACCCATGGCCACACTCTGGCAGTCGATTCCAAAGGGAATGTCTATGTGGCCGAAACCGATTGGGGACGCAGAGTCCAAAAGTTTGAGCCAGTGAAATAATGCTCTGTCGCGCCGCACTTAGGAACGATCCGCGCCCTGTGTAGCGACATCCTGATTCTCTTTTCCACCGGTCACCCAGCGGAACAATCCAAACCGTTGGCTGGCTGAGCACGGCAGGATGACATGCGCTATGATGATTGCCCAGTCTTGGGCAAAAACAACCAGAATCAAGAGCGGGTGACTGCCGTCACTGCTTGGGCGTTGGCTCCACCGCGACAATTAGTGATGGTGGGATGCTCCGAGCCACAGGAGTTTCTTCCCATGACTCTCAAATCGAGACTGGTCCTCCGCTTGGTATTTATGCCAGTTGTGTTAGGGTCCTTTTTGTTCCTTCCCGCTGGCACCTTCATGTTTTGGCAGGGCTGGGCCTATTTCATAATTTCGATTGCCTTCATCCTCTCCACTTTTGGTTACTTCTATAGGCACGATCCACAATTAATCGAGCGCAGGCTGAGAAGGGGCGAAACTGTCCGGGAACAGAAACGCATCATGAAGTTCATGGCCGCGATTATGCTGATCGCCTTCCTGCTCCCCGGTCTCGACCACCGATTTGGCTGGTCTCACTTGCCCTTGTGGTTGACGATTCTTTCGCAGGCATTCGTCCTTGGCGGCGACCTGATGATCTTTTGGACATTGAAGAACAACAGTTTCGCGGCCGCCACCATTCGGGTCGAGCCTGACCAAAAAGTGATTTCGAGCGGGCCTTATCGCATCGTCCGCCATCCCATGTATTTGGGCGGGGACCTATGGCTGTTGTTCACGCCCCTGGCGCTGGGCTCGTACTTTGCGTTACCGATCTTTGCCCTCCTCATCCCACTCATCGTTGTTCGCCTGCTCAATGAGGAAAAGGTTCTTCGTCAGGAACTACCCGGGTACTGCGAATATTGCCTCCGCACCCGCTTCCGGCTCGTGCCGCTCCTTTGGTAGACCGCGCATCATTGGAATAAGCGTGTTCCTTCTCACCAACTTGCTTTCCAGCTTGCCGTTTCTTGAGTAGCAACGGGAAGTCAGTTGGCGATACATCGCGTCTCTAACAATGTCGGCAGTGTCAAGCACTTTTGAGGCGCACCAATCCGCGCAGTTTGGCTGGGCGCAAAAGCTGTAGAGCACAGACTCACTCCAGCCGCGTATGCCGTTCGGGGACAACTCGTAAACCGTTCCCACTCCGCTGCCTCCGCCATAAGTTGTGCCATAGAGGTTACCGGACGGGTCCCAGGTGAGCCCGGAGAACGGGAAGGCACAGTCGGGGTTTGACGGGGGCTCGACCCTTCTCCCGCGCCACCCGGTGCGCCGACCCTTGATGCGGAAACCCCTCTTCGTGAGGGATCAGCCGCCGCGCCTTCGCCGGACTTCGAGCGGCTTGAGAAAGGCTAGTTGATAACTAGAACCTGTGGCGCAGAGTCTCCGTTCTTGGGACACCCTGATCCAGCCGTCGGACCATCCTGCCTCACTGAAATCTGCACATTGCTCCCCGCTGAGCCGCCAAAGGAGTCGAACGTTTGCTGAGTGATCGTGGTTTGAAGGTGGCGGGAGTCCACAAACGTGGTCTGCAATGTGCTCCCGTTCCACATAATCTGCGATTGGGGAGCAAACCCGCTTCCGTTCACCATCAGCAGAACTGATGTGGCATCGCTTAGAACACTACTCGGCGAGAGTGAAGTGATCTGAGCCTGCGCCCCACCACCTTGACAGCTGTCGAACGCAAAAAACGCGCTGCACGTCCAGCCCGATAACAGAAGGGTCAGGACTGCGACGAGGGCAATGAGAATCGAAGGGGAAGGGGTACCGGGCCTAACCAGGGAAGGACACATACAAACCTACCTATTACGCAGCGCCCACATTCTACACCTGAACAGGCCGCCACGATTGTGGCGAAGAACCTTTTCCTCATTGAGCAGGCGGATTTCACATTCCACGGTTACTGGGGACAGTGCACCAAGGGGAGGATGCATTGTCCCTTGATTCTTATCAGCTCCTGCGCGCCCGTCATTTTTGCCAGTTTGCCCACGCCGATAGGCAGTGCATACTCCTCGCAATTTGAACCGCGCAGCGTTCAACTCCTCAGCTCCGGGATAGAGCGCCGCGCGATCCCACAGTAGAACGTAAGAAAGATGGCCCCTTCTTCCGGGGGGCCGTTTTTAACCGCGCGCTGATTCCAGTTATGGTTCGCTGATAAGCGCTTTACTACAACTCTGATCGGTAGTAGCATCGAAAGCCGCGCTGGGCATGGAACCGCCCCAGCGCCATTTATTTTCATCTCGGCTTAATCGCACGGTAACAAGCCCGAGCTAAAGTGACTAACACCTCTTGGTTGCGCAGCCGCCTAGACCTTCCGCCTTGAGGCTTGGCGGCGCGCTTTTCCCAAGCGAGGTGAATCCAAATGCAAGAGACTGAGCACTCCAATAATCTCAGACCAACGAATCGGCCACCCGCCTCTGTCGTGCTTGCGCTTCTAGCGGTTCTCCTACTCTTTGGCAGCACGCTCTATATATGCTGGACCTATCTGACCTAATTCCCAACCCCTCGTACATAGAGTCTTCAGCTGAGAGATGAGCGGGCCTCATCTTGACTTGGAAACCCCCTTTACCTGAGACATCATCCTACGACTCGGCGGCCATCGATTCTGGCGAGGGTGCGCAGGATGCGAGCTTGACCCGTGTCGATGAGTGATATAGGGATTTTTCAACAACTGAGTTGAGTGCACTAGTTGCTGGTGGCTTTCCACACTTGGACAGCCCATACCCCGCCGCCGCGAAGTTCGACATACACGGTGTTCGATGCAGTAAAGGGTTCGTTGCGGACTGTCTTTTGGTGTTCATGATCGAAGATCAGTGTATTGCTTTCGAGCCAGAGTGCCCATCGCCCTTTCGCGTCCGAGCCGTGAAAGCAGAGCCATCGAAGCGCCTCACTCGCGTCACCGCGTGATCCAATGGTTCCACCAAGACCCTTCTGCACCTCTTTGAGCGGCGTCTCTTCGAGGTTGACCTGCATCTTTGCTACCCGGAGTTTTGTGATTATTTCTTTGGAAACTGTCGCATGCGGAAGCGTGTCTGGAAGGTCAAGAGTGGGTGGTTGCCAAATGATGCGGTCAGATTGAGCAAACGCGGCGGCGGTGGCGAGCAATATAGTTATGCCGATACGACTCATGCCTAATTCTAGAACAAACCAGAATGCTAGCTGCCGTAATCAGCGTTCATCCGCGCGGTCCGCCATCGCGCCGAGCGAGACCCTCGGCAATCGCGCGACGAACTTGAGCAGTAAGTGGCGGGTGCGAACCCAGCAGGCCAGTTTGCTCAATCTCACACACGATGTGATTTACAAAGAACCGTGAGTTCATTGACCCATGCGTAAGCAGTCGGATAAGTCACATGGTTAATGACGACGAGGAATGCTCCGCCCCCATGGAACTCGCTCAGATTTCAGAGTCGGCTATTTTCGTAGTGGGATTGCAGGATGCAAAACTATCTTTCAGGGCTAGTGCTCCACTTGGAACATTTCCATCCAAACCCCATGCGTCACTTCCGGGGGTAGCATAAAACTCGTGCCATAAGAGCCTTTGTAGGTTTCCAGCTTTCTTCCCGTGCCGGACTCAGCCAATTGGCGGGCCTTCCCCAAATCGGCCACTTCGACGCTTAGGCCGATTATTCCTTCGTCGCTAGGGCAGTTGCACCTCCCTTTGGCACCAACCTGTTCGGACAAATACTTTGCCAGCAGGCCGTCGTTGTTGCTCGACTCCAGAAGCAACAGCACCCCCTGACCAGCCTTCACTTCCCGTCCGTGGGCACTGAGGAACTTCGCCTCGCGGGATTCACCCACTTCGAAGCCAGCATCGCGAAGCGTGCGTAACTGTGCATCTGCGTCGTGCACGGCAAACCACACCGCGTGAATGCCCATAGCCGTGTTCGGATGATCCATCCGCCCTTCAGCACGGGCCTTGTCCTTCCAATTCGTGGAAAGGTATTCGACCAAGAAAAAGGGTATGGTGAATCCTTCTTTGTTGGCTGCTGGCTTGTCAGCGGTGCTCACGTCGTACCACATCGGGGGAGGTGGTGTGGTCTCACCCTCCTTCATGATGCTGCCGGGGTCGGGGCCAGTCACATCGAAGTTGTGAGCTTTCAGGTAGTCCGCCGCTGCTTTAGCAGACGAAACGTTGATGCCAAGGAACATCGCACCTTCGTGCTTCTTCACGAAATCAGCGATCTCGGAGGCATCGCCTTTAATGATCGGTGTGTTGCCGCTGACTGCAAGCAGTTCGAGATAGCTGTTATTTTGGAGACTGACGCTGCAATTGGAAACGCCTCCGGGAAAGTGTCCACCCTTACTGACCTTGAAACCAAGCTGTTCGTAGTCGTGTTGGGCTTGGGCGAGGTCCCGCACTCCAACCCCAACGTGATCGACGCCCCAACCTTGCCCGAGAAGAGTCTGGGCGGGCGTTTGGGCATTGTTCGCGTTCAGGGCAGACGCAGGCGTGGTCTGAGCAGATAGTGGCAAGGTCGCTAGAAGTAGCAACGCCGCAAGATGAACGCGAATCCCCATGTACCCTCCGTTTGGTGATGCCAGATTCTACGCGGGCACACGCCGTCTTACAAAGTGACCTTCTCCTCGCCCCACATCTTGCAAGAACCAGCGGGCTGCAAGGAGTAGAATGCTGGCCGACTGAGTTTGGTCTGCCGCTCCCTCACAGAGGACAAGACATGCGTTACTTCACCTGCCTTTTCGTTGCACTCTGCATCCCGGCCATCACGCTCTGTGCTCAAGACCAGCCGAAGTTCTCACCCGCCCAACAGGAAGTACTCGATGCCCACAAAGCACGCGTGGAGGCTAGTGAAAAGCGGGACTACGCGACCTACTCCCGCCTCGTAGCGGATGACTGCATATACAGCGACGACGATGGAGTCCTTGATACGAACCACAAGGCCCACATCACGGAGAACTGGAAGCTGCCCCTCGCCTACGGATGCCGACATCATCAGTGAACAGCGTGACACGCGGAGACTTACATCAAGCAAAACGGCTCATGGCTACTCATTGCGAACCAGTGGGGCAATCTGCCCGTAAATTTCCACAAGCCTGTTGCCGTGGATACAAGCGTTTTTAAAGATTATGTTGGCCAATATGAGTGGCGTCCGCTGGATCAGTTAGAGACCGTGACGGTGAAGGACGGGAAACTATGGACAGACTTCGGCGAAAATATGGACGAGGAGTATTTTCCGTTAGGGTCTGAGACGTTTTTCGTGAAGAACGATCTCGGGAGCGTGACGTTTGTCCGTGACGCTCAGGGCCATGTCACGGGCTACACCTACAACCGCTGGGACGGACAGGAAATCCAGGCCAAGAAGATCAAGTGAGCAGGCAAGTCACCAGAATGGCCTCGGTGCTCCAAATCGCTTCTCCTGAGGCTGTCCGACGAATCCATCGGGTGCAAACCGTCACGATCGCGTGGATGAGTGTGGAAGCTGTGGTGTCCTTCTTCGCAGCTTGGCGAGCACGAAGTCCCGCTCTGCTTGCCTTCGGTGGAGACAGCACCATCGAGCTTTTCTCGGCGGTAGTAGTGCTGTGGAGATTTCGTGCAAGTGCCGCACATGAGGAAGCGGAAAGGCGGGCTGCCACTGAATTCCAAAAGATCATCGACCATCGCGGCGTGGTTGCAAACTTTCCGCTCGGCGTGCTTGCTCGCTTGCAGTTGGGTCGCGCCTACGAGCTCGGTGGGGATGTCGAAAAGGCCCGTGAGGCTTACGCAGCATTCCTTGTGGTCTGGTTGCACGCCGATTCCGACATCCCCATCCTGAAGCAAGCCAAGGCGGAATATGCGAAGCTGAAGTAAGCAGGTCACGCCCAGGAAGGCCCATCTTCGAGATCAAACTGGATCAGTACCGGGAAACGCGCTTGTGTTGACTGATCAGGTCAGTTGCGGAGACGTTCCGCGTTTGACAAGATTGTTCGGGTGCGGCAATTCTATCCAAATCTGGGTCCGATCTGGGTCCAATTGACCGGGTCAAAGAGTTCCTCAGAGGATCAAGAACGGGCTGTCAGTACCGTTGAAATCCAATAAGTTGCACGTCGTTGTTGCCCTGTCACGGCAGAGGTCGCGAGTTCGAGTCTCGTCGTCCCCGCCATTCCTTTGAGCACCTGCAACCCTAACGTCCGGCAAATCAGGGGATGTTAGGGGACGATAAGCGTCGAACGAGAATGTTCCATCCGAAGACGCTCACCCACGTCAGTCATTGGATTAAGTATTCCCCCTGGAAAGACCGGCCGTTGCCAATCGCATTCTGGTCGCTCAATATCGGTCTAGCTCTAATCGAATACGGCACGTGGAACGCACGCTCGGCAGAGTTCATGCAAACGACGTTGTTAAACCGTTTACAGTGGATGCGCGTGATTGCGACGGGCAATATCAGGGTCGGAGGGTTTGATCTTCATCTGCGGATGAAAGAGATCGGAAGGAGGAACAATGCAAAAGCGCAAACTTGGAAACAGTAACCTGGAAGTCTCCGCACTTGGCCTCGGCTGCATGGGCATGAGCTTCTCGTATGGTGAGCCTAAAAATAAGCAGGAGATGATGGCTCTGATGCGCACCGCCGTCGAGCGCGGCATCACGTTCTTCGACACCGCCGAAGTCTATGGTCCGTTTACCAACGAAGAACTCGTGGGCGAGGCGCTCTCCGCTATCCGCGACCGAGTGGTGATCGCCACCAAGTTCGGGTTCGATTTGAGTGGCGGCGACAATCGGCCGGGGGCGGCAGGTGTGAATAGTCGACCCGAGCACATCAAGCAGGCGGTTGAAGGTTCGCTCAAGCGGTTGCGGGTCGATGTTATCGACCTTCTGTATCAGCATCGGGTTGACCCCAACGTGCCCATAGAAGATGTCGCCGGCGCGGTGAAGGAACTGATTGAAGCGGGCAAGGTCAAGCACTTCGGACTTTCGGAAGCAGGAGTTCAAACCATCCGACGCGCGCACGCGGTTCAGCCGGTGACTGCGCTGCAGAGCGAATACTCGCTGTGGTGGAGGAAGCCGGAAGCGGAAGTGCTGGCGACGCTTGAGGAACTTGGAATTGGTCTGGTTCCCTTTAGCCCTTTGGGAAAAGGCTACCTCACCGGAAAGATGGACGAAAAAACGAAGTTTGGGAGCTCCGATTTCCGGAGCACTCTGCCACGCTTTACGCCAGCGGCTCTGAAGGCGAACCAGGCGGTGGTCGATCTGCTGGGCAGGATCGCCACGGGGAAAGGGGCGACACCGGCTCAGATCGCGCTCGCCTGGCTGCTGGCGCAGAGGCCGTGGATTGTTCCGATTCCGGGCACGACCAGGTTGTCTCGCCTTGATGAAAACATGGGCGCGATCGCAATCCAACTCACAGCAGACGACCTGAGGGACATCGACAGCGCGGCCTCGAAAATCACAGTGGAGGGTGATCGTTATCCGGAACACTTGCAGCGAATGACCGGTCTGTGACCTGTGTTTACGAAACCTCAGCACCTCGATGTCTCGTGGATCGTGAATGCAGAACCGGTCCGCCCCCGAATCACTCCGGTCGAAGCCCAAGGTTTTGTATTGATGACGCGTATGACAAAAAAACGGCGGGATCATGAGATCCCGCCGTGCCGTTAGTGCAACAACCCTTCTGGTGTGCGATCAGGTGACGCTCACCAGCCTGGGATAACTTACTTTACGGTGACTGGCGCTTTATCCAGGGCTTCTTTCATCTGGTGCCAGGCATGTTTTGCCTCTTCGACCGAACCTTCATCCTCGATGGTCGTGATGTCACCGGCGGCGCGATCCTGAGTGACGGCTTTCAGCACGCGGCGCATGATCTTGCCGCTGCGCGTCTTGGGCAGCATCTCGACGAAATTCAAATCGCCGATTACGGCCACCGGTCCGAGTTCATGGCGTACCTGATCGAGCAGTGCTTTCTTTAACTCTTCCGAGGGCTGGAAACCTTGCTTCAGCACGACAAAGGCTGAAATCACTTCGCCGCGCAGGTCGTCGGCGCGCCCGACAACACCGGACTCGGCAACAGCGGGATGGGTGAGAAGCGCGGTCTCGACTTCGATGGTGCCGATACGGTGCCCGGCAATTTTGATGATCTCGTCGGCGCGTCCGGCGAACCAGACATATCCATCGTCGTCGATATGGGCAGAATCGCCGCTGTAATAGACATTCTTAATGATCTGCCAGTAGTCGCGGCCGTAGCGTTCGGTTTCTCCCCAGAGTTCCGGAGTCAAGCCAGGGAAGGGGCGTTTGATCACCATGATGCCTTTTTCATTAGGGCCTAAAGGACTGCCATCCACCTGGACCACAGCGGCGTCAATTCCGGGTAAGGGGATGGTGGACGAACCGGGCTTGATGGGAAGCAAGCCTAATCCATAGGGGTTGCCGAACACGGGACCGCTGGTTTCGGTCTGCCACATATGGTCGATGACCGGAATGCGGTTTTTGAAGATTTTCGTCTGCAGCCATTCCCAGGCGGGAGCGTTGAGCACTTCACCGGCGCAGAAAACGCGCTCCAAGTAAGAATGGTCGGTCTTGAGGAGGGGAGCGTCACCGTACTTCATCAGCATGCGGACGGCGGTGGGCGAAGTGAAGATGCCGGTGACCCGGAATTCCTCGATGGCCGTGCGCCAGTTCGATTCGGCGGCGGGATAATCCAGTGCGCCTTCGAAAGCGACGGTGGTAGCGCCGGCGATGAGTGGGGCGTAGATGATGTAGCTATGCCCGACGATCCAGCCGATGTCGGAGGTTGACCACCACACGTCGGTAGGCTTCAAACCAAAGACCCACTGGCCCATGCTGTGGATATGGACCTGGTAGCCGCCATGAGTGTGAACAGCCAGTTTGGGAGTCGCGGTCGTACCTGAAGTGGCGAGGATGAAGGCCGGTTCATTGGATTCCATCTCGACGTAAGCGCCGCTGTGCCCGGCGGCGCCAGCGAGGAAGTCTTCCCAAGCCATATCGCGGCCGGCGGTCCATGGAATTTCGGTTGCGGTGCGCTTCAGGACGATGACGCGCTCAACGTCACTTCCGGCTTGCAAAGCTTCATCGACGATCAATTTGAGATCCGTGTTTTTTCCCTTGCGATAGGTCACGTCGGCAGTGAAGACGAGGCGAGAACCGCTGGCGCGCACACGATCGCCGAGCGCCTTGGCGCCGAAGCCGGCGAAGACCACGGAGTGAATGGCGCCGATGCGAACCGTAGCCAGCATGAGAATGACGGCTTCCGGGCAGGTCGGCATATAGACAGTTAACCGATCGCCCTTGTTGATGCCGAGTCCGCGCAAGGCTGCCGCCACGCGCTCCACTTCGTAGAGAAGCTGGGCGTAGGTAAAGATGCGGCGTTCTCCACGCTCGTTGAAATAGACGAGGGCTGTATGCCCACCCCAACCGCGTTTGACGTGATGATCGAGGGCATTATAGGCCAGGTTCGTCTTGCCGCCGACAAACCACTTAAAGGTCGGCGGAGTCCATTGCAACACCTGGTCCCACTTGCGAAACCAGGGGAGCTGATCTGCGGCGCGTCCCCAGAAGGCTTCCGGATCCTGTTTTCCGTCATCGATCCACTTTTGCACCACCGGATTGATCAGGCTCATTGTGTTCTCCCTTTACCCTCGCACTAAATTTTGAATTGGGCGCCGCCAACCGGCTGGGAAGGTTGCAGCGAGATGATGAGAGCGCTCACGGAGACCTCCCAGGGAATCGGCATATTACTACTAAGGTCGGGGTGGAGTTTGCTATGCATGGGAATCAACGTCAGTGACGCAGGTCACAGCTTCTAGTGTTCCAAAGAGAGCAGAATTTGCCGCAAATCACACCCATGTGTGACTGGCATCATGGCCCGCTTTCTGAAAACAACACAGGATGGGCGACCATGTGCTGATACAATGCGCGACCGGAAGGAGACACCATCTATGTCGAAGGTGAAATCTATGTTCAGAGCAAGAAGGTGGTTATCGAGCCTCATAGTATTAGCCGTCATGGCCGTGCCCATGATGGCAGGAAATAACGAAGCAAAAACCGCCAATGACAATGCGGCGAACGCCAGTGCCGAAGCGAGTCCAAGTCCTGCTCCAAGTCCCGCTCCAAGTCCAAGTCCCAGCGTAAACGTATCGACTGCGGCGAGCGATGCCAACGTGACGGCTTTGCTCGGTGTACTGGTGCAAAAAGGAGTTCTGGCTCCGTCGGAAGCGAACGCGATCAAGGCCGCGACCCCGGGCACGGAATTCCAACTGCTGGTCGAGGCGCTCAGCCGCAAAGGCGTGTTGAACGCCGCCGATCTATCGGCAGCGATGAAACCCGTACCGTCGAGTGCGGCGGCTCCGGAAGCGGAAGTATCGAGTTCTCTTTCCACCTCGGATTCGGATACGGACGCTCAAACACCGCAAGTGGCTACCACTCAACAGACACCTCAGCGCGAGAAACCGCTTCCGGCGGGAGTTGTTCCGGCGGTTGCTCCGGTGCGCGTGATTGCCCTCGATCCGCCCAAGAAGGATGGTCTGGCCGCAGCCTTCAAGATGGGTCCGGTCAAGATGACGCCGTACGGCTTCATCAAAGCCACCGCGGTAAATGATTCCAGCGCTCCGGACGGCGATGACTTCCCGTTTATCGGGTTGTTCCTCAACTCAACCAATGCAACGAACACCGGACCAACCAAGGATCCTGAGTTTCACATCAAGGCCCGTTCCACTCGTATCGGAGCCAATATCGAATGGCCGGACCCTTCACCGAAGTTGACCTTCACAGGCCGCATCGAAGCGGACTATGAAGGCATGTTCAGCACCGTGGATAACCGGGATATCACGTCGATTCGAAACCCCAGCATGCAAATGCGCCTGGCCTATGTGCGGATGGATTACGCCGCCAATGATAGAACCGACGTGTTCTTTGAAGGCGGACAGGATTGGTCGCTCTACGGATCGACCGCCCTGCCGAACCTCCTAGAAACCACATTCCTGGGTGCTTACTACGGCGACAGTTATACGCGTTCCCCGCAGTTTATGTTGGGCGCGGTTCAGAAGATCGGCAACAGCCCGTGGAATTTTAAGGTTGCTCCCACGGTTGCCATCATGATGCCGAGCACCGGCGAAATCGAGAAGCTTTGCAGCTATGGCGCCATCGGCGGCAATGCTACCTGCTTGGCTGGCTACGAAAACCAGCTGGGACAAGGCGAGCGGCAGGGTGCCGACGCGGACCAACCCGAGTTTGAAGCCAAGTTGGCTTTCGGTTTCCAACTCGATAAGGCTCCAGGCGTGGCTCCGGCCCAGATCTTCTGGAGCGGCTTCCACTCCAAGCGCAAATCGATCGTCGCCAACAGCTCTTACCAATGTGACGACGGCGACAATCCGCTGGCTTGCTCCGAAGAGGCAGCCTTCCCGAATGGCTTCCAAACTACGAGTAAGCAGTATGGCAACCAAATCGCCATCCAACTTCCCACTCGCTGGTTCACGTTCGTGGCGAGCGGCTACAAGGGCGGCGATCTGCGCTTCTTCACTGCCGGTCAAGTCAGCGCCTTCGGTGACGACGTGGGTGGGCTGAACGGCGTGA
Source organism: uncultured Acidobacteriaceae bacterium (assembly GCA_963696275.1). Taxonomy (GTDB): domain Bacteria; phylum Acidobacteriota; class Terriglobia; order Terriglobales; family Acidobacteriaceae; genus Acidiflorens. The sequence goes on from CAVOJQ010000010.1 coordinate 51,492, forward strand.
CAAGCGGGTATCTGCCTCTCGACGGCGTGGTCAATGCTGCCGGCGCACCAGCTCTGGCTTGCAATGTCGCGCTGGTCGAAGGGGTTTGCCCCAGCAGCGCGAATGCGGTTATTGTTCCACAACGGCCGATTCGCGCGTTCGGCGGCTTCCTCAACGTGGGTTTGCCGATTTCCCGCTGGTTTAATGCCGATCCCAAGGGCCACAACGCGGGCTGGCAGCTCTTTCTGAACGTGGGCAAGGACCAGGTGGTCAATCGGGACATCAACCACTTCAACGGTATTGGCTGCGGCGCTGCCGACGGAAGCGCTTTGTGCAGCGGGGCATTGCCGCTTTTGATGGGAAAGATGTTTGCCGCAACCCTCTATTACAAAGTCAACCCGTGGTGCACATTCGCAATCGAGCAGTCGAACTATGCGACCCGATTCTTCGATCACGCTAATGCATACACGATTGCGGGAAAACCGAGTAACGAATGGCAAGATAACCGGACCGAGTTTGGACCGGTGTTTACGTTCTAACTTTGTATTGATTCAGCAACAGCCCGCTTCATCCGGCAGGTGCCGGGGAATACAATGGCGGCTACCAAGTAGGAGTAAGGGGACCGAGTCGTTCCCATGCGCGACGCGGCAAGGGGAACGGCCCGGTCTCCACTTCTAAAGAGGGGGAGAAATATGGGTACACGTCGCAACTCTCTTGAGATGCTGCCGTTTTTGCTGTTGGTCACCATTGTTTTAGTCGCTTCCATTGCAGTCCATGCCGCGACCGAGACCTATTCGCTGCGGGTCAAGGTTCTAACCGCTGAGACCTATGCCATCAACGGTGGGACTCCGGTGCCGAAGGATTGCGATCTGCAGAATTTTTCCGCCTACTGCAACGAAAGCAAGAACCCCTCCTCGGAAAGCACCATGCTGGTTCAGGATAATCAGGGGAAATCGTATCGTCTCACGTGTACTGCGGATTCTCGATGGTCAAAGTGCGCCGCGTTACCCGTGGGCATGACCTTTGAGGGGCGCAAAGAGAAACGGGGGATCATCCTTTTTTACAGGGATCCGAAGGGCAAGGAGGTCAAGCAGCTCTATGTGGTGAGTGCGGTTTCGACATCGCCATCGCCATCGAGCGCTGCGGTTGTGGTTCCGCCCCCGCCCCCGGCCGCGGCGCGGCCGCAGAAGTCCATAACAACCACTCTGGACCCTCCCGTGGCTACAACGCAGGCGGCTGCTCCGGTTAAAGTCCTGTGCAGCTTCAATTCAACGCCTGGCGGAGCGGATATCACCATCGACGGCAGTTACGTAGGAAACACGCCCTCCGAAATCAGCCTGAGTGCCGGGCGGCATGTGGTTCAAATTGCGATGGTTGGTTTTGGAGCGTGGAAACGGGAATTAACGGTAAGCCCGGAGTCGGCGTTGAACGTCACCGCCAATTTGCAGAAGTCGCAACCGTGAACTAATTGTGGCGCAGACAAATCGAGCTTCCGCCAGAGGCCGGGCGGGAGTATGATGTCGCGCGAAAGATGTGGTTGGTTGGACAGTCAGTGCGTACGTGCCGTGCGGGCGTCCATTGTGGTGGAAGAAAGAATGGCTCCCGGTTCTCATTTCACTTCGTAGAGGAGAAAAACTGTGGCTAATGCATCCGTAGCATCTACTCCCGATACCACTGGCATCAATCGTTGGTGGCGCGTAGTCGGCGGGGTCTCCATGAACCTCGCGCTCGGCTCACTGTATGGCTGGAGCGTGTTTGTGGCTCCGCTGGAAAAAGAATTCCACTGGAAGCGCGTTGACACCTCTAACGTATTCATTATTGCAGTTGTGGTTTTCGCATTGACATTCATTGTCGCAGGCCGGTTGCAGGATAAACTCGGGCCTTTCAAGATTTCCTTGATTGGAGCGGTACTGGTGAGCCTGGGCTTTTTTCTCTGTTCTCAGGCCGACAGCCTAACCAAGTTTTTTGTATTCTTCGGAGTGCTCGGAGGATTGGGCAACGGATTCGGTTACGCCACTCCGATTCCCGTAATGTCCAAGTGGTTCCCCGATAAGCGGGGTCTTGCGGTAGGTCTCGCAGTGGGCGGATATGGCGCAGGATCGGCGATCTTTGGACCGCTGGCCGCGAACTACCTGATCCCAAATTTCGGCTGGCGGACCACGTTCCAGGTGCTGGGCGCGATCTTTTTCGTGATGACAGTGTTTGGCGCATTCCTGCTGAAGAACCCACCCGCCGGGTATAAGCCTGCTGGATGGGTGCCTGCTCCGGCTTCCAAATCCGCGGCCAGCACCTATGACTTCACCCCCGGTGAGGTACTGCACACGCCGACCTTCTACCTGATGTGGGTAGCGTATGCGTTTGGCTGCGCGGCTGGTTTGATGGTGATCAGCCAGTTGGTGCCTTTCGCCAAGAGCGTTGGCATTCCCAGCACCCTGCTGGCATCGGTGGGCCTGATTGTGGGAGCGGTGGGCAACGCCTCGGGGCGCATTCTATCCGGCTGGATGTCGGACCACCTGGGCCGCATTAACGTCCTGCGCCTGATGATTGGCATCTCCATGGTGGCCATGCCCATTCTGTATTTCGTGGGAGGCAACGTGGTGGGTCTGTTCGTGATGCTGTTCATCGTTTACTGGTGCTACGGCACTCAGCTTTCGGTCAATGCCGCAACGGCAGCCGACTTCTGGGGCACCAAGAACGTGGGCATCAACTACGGAATGCTATTCACGGCTTGGGGCGTGGCTGGCCTGCTCGGCGGCCGCATCGGCGGCTTGCTCTACGACAAGTACCACAACTACCAGATGGCGTTCTACACGGCGGCGGTACTGGCGGCAGTGGCTCTGGTTTGCGAATTGGCAGCCAAGCGGCCAGCTCTGCCAAGTGCGGTGGCGGGGAAGAAAGTGCCGGCCGTAGCCTAGTCCAAAGGCGTTGCGGCTGGTTTACACGGGACTGCAAGCTTGGGGCGCTCCCAGTGAGAGCGCCCCAAGCCCATGTGAGCCGCACGCTGGTCATCCCGCGAACCGCGCAACCCGGCTTTGTCAGACTGGGGCGCAGGGTTAGTGGACGTTCTAAAGAAAGATAGACGCTGCCAGCGTGGAAGAGTTGGCGGTTAAGAGCTTGAGCAATCAAAATTCAGCAATATAAGGGGTAACAATATGGCGGAAATAAGGACGAAACCACAGATGCCGAGCGAGGCGACCGAAGCTCAGATTGCAGTTCACTGGCGGGAAGAGGAATATTACTATCCTCCCGCGAAATTTGTCGGCCAGGCGAATCTGACTGATGCCTCGATCATCGAACGCTTCAGCGAAAAGAACTACCCGGAATGCTTCCGGGAATACGCCGATTTACTCACCTGGGACAAATACTGGCATACCACGCTCGACACCAGCGACCCGCCGTTCTGGAAATGGTTCGTGGGCGGCAAGATCAACGCCTCCTACAACTGCGTCGACCGGCACCTGGCGAAGTACAAGAACAAAGCAGCGTTGATTTTTGTTCCGGAACCGGAAGCGGAAGCGCCCGTATCCGTCACCTATCGCGAACTCTATGTGAGGGTGAATGAATTTGCGGCGCTGCTGCGCGATTTCTGCGGTCTGAAGGCTGGCGATCGGGTCACGATTCACATGCCGATGCTCCCCGAGTTGCCGATTACCATGCTGGCCTGCGCCCGTCTGGGGATCATCCACTCCGTGGTGTTTGGAGGCTTCAGCGGTGAGGCTTGTGGCATGCGTGCTGCCGATTCGCAGAGTCACGTCCTCATCACCATGGATGGTTACTATCGCAATGGCAAAATGCTCGACCACAAAGCATCCGCCGATATCGCGTTGGAAACCGCCAAGCATGAAGGCCAGACCGTGGACAAGGTGCTCGTCTGGAGACGGCACCAGGGCCAGAGTGCCACCGCCTCGCCTTTCGTCAAAGGACGCGACTTCTGGGTCGATGAAGTGCTGCCGAAATTCAAAGGCGAACTGGTCGCTCCCATCCCCATGGATGCCGAAGCTCCGCTGTTTCTCATGTACACCAGCGGCAGCACGGGAAAGCCGAAAGGCTGCCAGCACCGTACCGGTGGATACCTCTCGTATGTGACCGGCACCTCCAAGTACATCCAGGACATTCATCCCGAGGATGTTTACTGGTGCATGGCCGACATCGGCTGGATCACGGGCCATTCCTACATTGTTTATGGTCCGCTAGCCTTAGCCGCCACCAGTGTTCTCTATGAGGGTGTTCCAACCTATCCCGACGCGGGCAGGGTTTGGAGAATCGCGGAACGGCTCGATGTCAACATATTCCACACTTCACCGACCGCCATTCGCATGTTGCGCAAATCGGGTCACGACGAGCCCAACAAGTACAACTACCATTTCAAGCACATGACGACGGTGGGAGAGCCTATCGAACCCGAAGTCTGGCGCTGGTATCACGAGGTGGTGGGTAAAGGTGAGGCAGTGATCGTCGACACCTGGTGGCAAACCGAAAACGGAGGATTTCTCTGCAGCACCAAGCCCGCGATCGATCCCATGAAGCCGGGAAGCGCTGGTCCGGGCATGCCGGGGATCTACCCGATCATTATTGATGAAAACGGGCAGGAAGTTACGGCGGGGTCGGGCAAAGCGGGCAACATCTGCATACGGAACCCGTGGCCCGGCATCATGCAAACCATTTGGGGCGACCGCGACCGTTTCGTTACACAGTACTTTGCCAAGTACTGCAAGAATCGGAACAGCAAAGACTGGCATGACTGGCCGTATTTCGCTGCCGACGGAGCGGTGCTGGCGGCTGACGGCTACTTCCGTATTCTGGGCAGAGTCGATGATGTTATCAATGTGGCCGGGCACCGCCTGGGCACAAAGGAAATCGAGTCTGCATGTCTGACGGTTCCCGAGGTCGCAGAAGCGGCCGTAGTGCCGGTGGCGGACGAGATCAAGGGCCGCGTGCCCGAAGTCTATATCGCCTTGAAGCCTGGCGTTGAGGCCAGCCCTGCGATCATTGATGCGGTTAACAAGGTGATTGAAACGATGATCGGCAAGATTGCGCGTCCAAAGCACATCCACATCGTTCCGGATATGCCGAAGACGCGATCGGGCAAACTGATGCGCCGGGTTCTTGCCGCTCTATCCAACAACATGAACACGGGAGACATCACCACGCTGGCGAATCCTGACGTGGTGGCCAGCATCCGGGAACTGGTTCAGGGCAAAGAAGTCGTGGTGTTGACGGATGGACCCGAGGACCTGAAGAGATTCGGGACCGAGGAGTAAGAACGAAGCAAGAGCCAACGGTGGAGGTTTCAGCCGGGCGGAGACGCCGGTCCCTCCAGCAGTGAATTGGGCAAACCTCGGGACGACTGAGGTTTGCCCGTTCTATTGCAAGGCGCTCACTGCGCCCGACATTTCCACTTCAATATTCACGACCGGCTGCATTTTCAAGAGGAAAGTACTGGGGTCTTTGATGCCCCACTTCACGTAGGGCGCGTCGAATGTGGCGGTCCCGCTCCAATGATCTCCGGCCAGGCTGGCATGAACGATGGCGGTGATTTCGTGGTCCGCACCATGAAGGGAAAGAATGCCAGTCAGTTTGACGTCCGAGGGCCCCGACCGGCTTACCTTGCCCTCGACCTGGGTCGGGCGAAAGGTTACATCGGGATATTTCGCGGTCTCCAGAATTTCCTGATGCATGCGCTTGTCGCGCGATGCGTTTCCACTTTGACCGCTCGGTGCGTAGACCACAATCTCGCCGCCAGCGACACCAGTTCCCGGATTGAAATGCACCGTCCCGCTGTTCAGGGCGAACGTGCCGTGTACCGTGTGAAAAGTGCTGTCGACATTCCAATGCACTTTGGACTGTGCGGGATCCAGCGTGAGGACGATTTCAGAAAGTGGCGATGGAGGGTGGGGAGGCGCTGTGGCTTGGGGGCGAGCCGACGACGCTTCGATGAACAGCGCTAGAGCGACAACCGCTATCACTCGGGCGCATAGGGACCTGGTGTGGCAAAGCGGTAGTGGGTCCATTTGGAAGATACGTTACCCCAGGTTACGGCACGGCTTAGGCCGTGCCCTTTCAAAGCAAATTCGAACCGAACTATGGGCAGACCCGCATGTTTGTTATGTTGGCGCGGGCGAAGGAATCTGCGCCAGGGTTCCGGATGCCTGTTCTATTGCGAATACCAGTCGAGCACCCGGACTTCGATTCCGGTTCCTGCCAGGCGTTGTTGAAACACGGTCAGGTCGGAGCCTCGATAGTGATAGGGGATAACAATCTTCGGATGAAATTCCTTGACCGCATCCGCCGCTTCGTCGGGAGGCATGGTGTAAGGAAGGTTCATGCACACAAATGCCACGTCGATATTCTTGAGGGCGCGCATTTCAGGAATATTTTCGGTGTCACCCGAGAAGTAGAAACGCATGCCGCCATAAGTGAGCACGTATCCGTTGCCGCGTCCCTTGTCATGGAAAAGTTTTCCTGGGGACGGGCCGCGCTGGAGGTTATAGGCGGGGATTGCCTCGATCGTCCAGTTCTGCCAGGTTTTGGTTTCGCCATTGGCAATCGGCTTCGCATTCTTGACGGTTGCTACAACCGCGGGGGCAGCGATGATCTCTGTTCCAGGCTTGCTAATCTCAGCAATCGAATGCGGGTCCATGTGATCGGGGTGAATGTCGGTAACGAGAATGAGGTCGGCTTTGGGCAATCCGACGAGTTGGGCCGGTTTGGCCGGATCGAGGTAGATGATCTTACCGCCTGCTTCAATCAGAGTGCTGGCGTGGAAGAGAGGGGTAATCTTGACGGCTCCGGAGGAGGTTTGAAAGGATTGCGGAGCTGCCGATGCGTGAGCGAATGACGTCATAGCTACAAGAATGTAAAGCAAGATCGGTATTCGTTTCATCGCTGCCTCACCTTAATTGCCGATAGTTCCTACCGGACAAGTTTACAGCGGAGCGGCCATGCTCTACAGTAGTCTCCTTACTTCGGGGTTGGGGCTTTCAGACATTCTAACGTCAGGGCGGATCCAGATTTCGTTCGATCGAAAGGGAACGAAATAAAACGGCATCCGTCGCGACCATCCCAGGGGAAGCGTCATCCAATTAGGCGCTGGTCGATGGTCGCCCGCGTGATGCCTCTTGAATGAGGAACCCGTGGACGAACATTCGCCAGTCCAAATTTGCCACACTCCAGACGCTGGGGCGGGTCGCGGGGTCAAAGCGGGCGGGAGCAAAGAGGCGAAATGCGAGTCGCGGAAAAGGGCTTTTCGGTAACGGATCAGCTCCTGGAGCGGGTCGGCGATGCACGCCGCCGCAGCGATGCGCTCTTCGATCTATTGCGCGACGACACATTGGATGGTGGAAAGGGCGGTGCAATCTACGAGCGTCCGATTCCCGAGCGTCATCGCATCATCTTTTATGTGGGACACCTGGAGGCATTCGATTGGAACCTGTTGAGTAGCGAGCTGGGAGATGGAAGCTCGGGGTTGAAGAGCGCGCATCCCGATTTCGACCGGCTCTTTGCCTTTGGAATCGATCCGGTTGGGGGAGGGCTACCTACGGATCAACCCTCCGACTGGCCTTCCTTGCGCGCGGTACGCGACTACGTAAACAAGGTTCGAGATACGCTCGACGAAAGTCTTGCGAATATCAGTGTCAAAGCGCCGGAAACAGGTGACGGATTCCCGCTGAGTACTTTATTGAATGTGGCGATCGAGCATCGCCTGATGCATATTGAGACGCTGGCCTACATGCTGCATCGACTGCCGCTTGACAGGAAAATAGGCAGACCCGACTCGGCAATGGGCGGCAGCCTGCCGGTAGTTCACGGAATGGTTTCAGTTCCTGCTGGTGAGGTAAATTTGGGGCTTCGTCGGACGTCTGAAAACGGGGTTGCCTTCGGCTGGGACAATGAGTATGAAGCTCATACCGCCGACGTTTCCGGATTCGAAATCGATCGCTACAAGGTAACCAACCGGCAATTTCTTGAGTTCATGACGGATGGCGGCTACGAGACTCGCTCCCTTTGGAACGAAGCAGATTGGAACTGGAAGAGTGCGCAGCAGGTTTCGCATCCGGCATTCTGGGAAAAACGAGACTCTGAGTGGTATTGGCGCGGAATGTTTGCAGAGACGCCGCTCGACCGGGCAACGCTCGATTGGCCCGTCTATGTGAGTCAGGCGGAGGCTTCGGCCTATGCTGGTTGGGCAGGGAAGTCGCTTCCCACGGAAGCGGAGTGGCAACGGGCGGCGTATGGCTCGGGCGACGGAGGGACGAGTCGGTATCCCTGGGGCAACGAAGTGCCCGATGCGGAGCGCGGCAATTTCGATTTTTATCGCTGGGATCCGGCGCCCGTAAATGCGTTTCCGGATGGCCAGAGCGCCTTCGGTGTGCATGATTTGTTGGGCAACGGATGGGAGTGGACATCCACGCCTTTCGGTCCTTTTCCTGGATTCGAGCCATTTCCGTTCTACCGGGGCTACTCGGCCGATTTTTTTGATGGCAAGCATTTCGTCATGAAGGGTGCGTCATCGCGCACAGCGGCATGTATGCTGCGTTCTTCGTTTCGCAACTGGTTCCAGGCGCATTACCAGTATGTCTATGCGGGCTTCCGGTGTGTAAGACGATGAGAGTTTTTAGAGGTCGGACCCAAGCGGGGCGGTCCTAGCGGGTTTTCTGAAGGCCGGGACCTGAGAAGTGCGGGCTAGAAATGGCGAGCGAAGGAGACTCAAGATGCTGGTTCACGCAATCCACAATGCCGCTTACGAATTTGCCTCCGACGTTCGTCAGGGTCTTACGCGCATCGGGCAAAAAGAGCTACCGTCGAAGTATCTCTACGATGACGTGGGCTCGTCGCTGTTTGAAGTCATCAGCCATCTGCCGGAATACGGACTCACGAGGGCCGACGAACGATTGTTGCGACGGTATGCCAGCGATATCGTGGCACGACTGGACGCGCCGGTAGCGGTCGCCGAACTCGGCAGCGGCAGCGGTAAGAAGACGCGGTGGATACTGGAGGCGCTGAGTCGTTGGCAGCGGACCTTTTATTATCCGGTTGAAATATCGCGTTCAGCGTTGCTGATGTGCCAGCGGGAGCTGAGCGATATTGACTCGCTGAGTATCGTGGGTTTCGAGCGGGAATATCTCGATGGTTTGCAGGAGGTCGCGGCGCACCGGCAACGCAACCAGCATCTTTTTGTATTGTTTCTGGGGAGTACGATCGGCAACTTCGACCGGGGTGCCGGGTTGAAGTTTCTGGCCGAAGTGCGGGGTATTCTTGAGCCGGGAGACTCTCTTCTGCTGGGTACAGACCTGGAGAAACCGCGCCCGCAATTGCTCAAGGCGTATGCGGATGAAATCGGAGTGACGGCGGCGTTTAATCTCAACCTGCTGGCGCGGATCAACCGTGAACTCGATGCCGACTTCGATCTCAGCCAGTTTGCCCATGTGGCGCGAATTAATCCTGAAGCCAGAAGCGTCGAAATGCATCTGGAATCAAAGCGGCGGCAAACGGTGCGGATCCCGGCGGCGGATTTGCGGGTGGAATTTGCCGAGGGGGAGACGATCTGGACGGAGAGCTGCCACAAGTATTCAGCGAAAGAGGTGTTTGAGATGGCGCGCAGCGCCGGGTTTTCGTGCGAGGCGCAATGGATTGACGAGGAATGGCCTTTCGCGGAGAATCTTCTGATTGCGAAATAGAGGCGTTCCTGTTTTAGCTGCGCGTCCTGGTCTAATTGGCAGCTTCTGCGGAGCAAGTTGCTGCTCTGCGCCACGTTCGCAAGTTAGCGACACTCATCACGATGCAGAAAAGGTTGGCTGGAATGAAGCCGAGTTGGGCGGTCTTGATGCCAATGACGCAAATAATCACGCTATTCAAGGTTGCGAGAAGCCAGCCTTCCCAGCAGCGGCGGCCTACCAAAACGGTAGAAGCGATGGTCAATACACAAGACAGGTAGTCGAGCCTTAACACGAATGAAATACCCCCATGCCAATATTGTTATCGACCGCCGCCAGCTTTTCCGTGATCCGCGACGGTTGGCAGGTAACGAAAGTCGCAAGACCTCAGGGAGGAACCGATGCCGTTGAAATGTACCCACCTTGATCAGATCAAAGTAAGGGAAACCAACAAGCATGTCTGTGAAGACTGCGTGAAGACTGGCGATACCTGGGTCCATCTGCGGATGTGCCTGATCTGCGGGCATGCCGCGTGTTGCGACTCCTCCAAGAACAAGCACGCCACGAAGCACTTCCATCACACGAAGCATCCTCTGATGCGGTCGATTGAGCCAGGCGAGTCATGGGTCTGGTGTTATGTGGATGAGATCGAAGCGGACGACCTGGCTGCTTAGGCAGGTTTGGATTCGGTTGGGAAGAGTAGCTGAGATCGAGAGATGCCAAAGCCGATCTTATTGAGCGTCGATGATGACGCCGATGTGTTACGGGCCATCGAGCGGGACCTGCGCTCGCAATATGGCGCCGACTATCGCGTCATCGGGTCCGACTCGCCGGAAGGCGGACTGAATCTGCTGAAACAGTTAAAGGTGCGCAATGACAAGGTCGCGCTGTTGTTGGTGGATCAGCGCATGCCGAAGATGGATGGGGTCACATTCCTGCGGGAGGCGCAGCAGATTTTTCCGGATGCCAAGCGGGCGCTGCTGACCGCCTATGCGGACACGAACGCCGCCATCAGCGCGATCAATCGAGCCAGCATCAACTATTTTTTCCTGAAGCCATGGGATCCGCCGGCAGAAAACCTGTATCCGCAACTGAACGACCTGCTGGAGGAGTGGCGAGCCTCGTATCATCCCGCATTCGAGGGGATCAGAGTACTGGGGACGAGGTGGTCACCGCGATGTTACGAATTGCGCGACTTTCTGGCGCGTAACCGCGTTCCTTATCAGTGGATCGACGTCGAAGCGACGGGTAACGACGCGGAGACGAAGCGGCTCTTGGATGCGCTCGGACCCGACGCGACCCACCTTCCGGCGGTGCTGTTTCCGGATGGGAGCAAGCTGCTGGAGAGTGCTCTGACGGAGGTGGCGCAGAAGGTTGGCTTAAAGACGCGCGCTCAGACCAACTTTTACGACCTGGCGATCGTGGGCGGAGGACCAGCGGGACTGGCAGCCGCGGTTTACGGCGCGTCGGAGGGCCTGCATACGGTGATGGTGGAACGGGAGGCGCCGGGCGGCCAAGCGGGAATGAGTTCGCGAATCGAAAATTATCTGGGATTTCCGTCGGGCCTGAGCGGTAACGATCTGGCGCGCCGCGCGGTGGCGCAGGCGCAGCGCTTTGGAGTGGAGATCTTAGCGCCGCAGGAGGTGGTTGGAGTTCGCCTCGAAGGGTCGTACCGTCTGGTTAAGCTGGCCGACGGCAGCGAGATTTCCTGTCACGTCCTGATGATTGCCAGCGGAGTACAATGGCGGCGGCTGGAAGCGCCAGGCATCGACCGGCTGCAAGGGGCGGGCGTTTATTACGGCGGAGGCGCCAGCGAAGCGCGGTCCTGTAAGGATGAAACGATTTATATCGTGGGAGGCGCGAATTCGGCTGGCCAGGCGGCGATGCACTTTGCGAAGTATGCCGGGAATGTGGTCATCCTTGTGCGGGGCAGTTCGCTCTCCAGCACCATGTCGCAATATCTGATCGACCAGATCGAACAGACTTCTAACATTCAAGTGTGGCCGCATGCGAGTGTCGCGGAGGCGCATGGTGAAACGCGCTTGGAAGAAATTTCAGTTCTTTGTGCGGATTCCAATAAAGTCGAGCGCGTGCCGGCGACATCCATTTTCATTTTTATTGGAGCGCTACCGCGTACGGATTGGCTGGGAGATCTGGTGGAGCGGGACGACCGCGGTTTTCTTCTCACCGGTCCCGATCTGATGAAGGAAGGCAAGCGTCCGAAAGGCTGGTCGCTGGAACGCGATCCCTACCTTCTTGAAACCAATGTACCGGGGATTTTCGCGGTGGGCGATGTGCGCCACGGTTCAGTGAAGCGCGTAGCTTCAGGGGTTGGCGAGGGATCGGTAGCGGTGCAGTTTATTCATCAGTACTTGAGCAAGGTATAAATGACCGGGAAATCGGAATTGCTTCGCGTTCCTGCATTCGCGGACTTGCCGGACGATCAGCTCGAATGGTTCCTCAGTCAGTCGGAAGACCTGCGCTACAAAGCGGGCGAAGCCTACCTGCGTGAAGGCACGCCGGCCGATGCCATGTTTGTGATTCTTGAGGGGCAACTGGAAATGCGCGGGGAGTTGCATGGGGAAACCGTGGCCTTCACGGTGAATACGGGTGATGTGACGGGAGTGCTTCCGTTTTCCAGGATGAAGCAATTTGCGGTCAACGGAAGAGCGGTCACCGACAGCCACGTCTTGCGATTTCCAGCGGCAGGGTTTCCGGAGTTGGTGCAGAGGATGCCGGAGCTGACGAAGCGGTTAGTCGGAGTTATGGCGGATCGCATCCGTGAAACGACCCGCATCGAACAGCAACGGGATCGACTGGCGGGGCTGGGCAAGCTCTCGGCGGGACTGGCGCATGAACTGAATAATCCTGCGTCAGCCGCGAAACGTGCCGCCAGCCAGTTGCGCGACACACTCAAGAAAATCAAGGATGCGAGTTTCGAGCTGGGCAAACGCGATCTTACTTCGACGCAGAAAACGGAAATTGAAAAGCTGGAGACTTCGTTGATCCAGGGCAACGAAGCTCCTCCTGATGCGCTGGCTGTCAGCGACCTGGAACAGCAGATTGACTCTCTGCTGCGCAGTCACGGAGAAAACGACTTGTGGCAACTAGCGGCCGACCTGGCGCGCAAGAACGCGGATCCGGAAGTGCTGGAGTCGTTATTCGAGACCCTGGACGTGGAGACTGCCCGAGCCGCGCTGGTGCGCATTGGCGCTTTGCTGGAAATTGCGAGTCTGCTCAACGAAATCGAGAGCAGCACCTCGCGAATCTCCGATCTAGTGGGGGCGATCAAGCAATACACGTACATGGATCAGGCACCGGTGCAGAATGTCGATATTGTGAAGAGCCTGGAAATTACGCTGACGATCCTGAATCACAAGCTGAAGCGCGGAGTTGTGGTGCAGCGTGATTATCAGAAAATTCCCCTGCTGGTGAATTCCTTCGGCAGCGAACTGAATCAGGTGTGGACGAATCTCATCGACAATGCCATCGATGCGATGGGGGGAGGGGGCGAGCTTCGCTTACGGATTTATCGGGACGACGGCTGCGTTGCAGTTGAGATCGGCGACAGCGGCCCGGGGATTCCCGCTGATGTGGAGCCGCACATTTTTGAACCCTTCTTTACTACCAAAGGCGTCGGAGAGGGAACTGGGCTGGGGCTGGATACGGTGCAACGGATTGTAAAGAAGCACAGGGGCAGTATTCGGGTTACTTCCAAACCTGGGGACACTCGCTTTCTGGTATCGCTGCCGCTGGCGGAAGCCTCCACAGCGGCGGCGGGGAGTCACAACCAAAGTCACAACTGACAGAAGACGGATTGAAGGAGAATTCCATGGCCACGATCAAGATGAAAGACGGCACAGAGATTTACTACAAGGATTGGGGAACCGGGCAACCGGTGGTATTCAGCCATGGCTGGCCGCTCAATAGCGATGCCTTTGAAGACCAGATGTTTTTCCTAGCGGCGCGCGGATTTCGTTGCATTGCGCATGACCGCCGGGGCCACGGTCGATCAAGCCAGCCGTGGAATGGCAACGACATGGACACCTATGCCGACGACCTCGCCACGCTGGTGCAGGCGCTCGATTTGAAGGATGCAATCCACGTGGGCCACTCGACTGGCGGCGGCGAGGTGGCTCGTTATGTCGGCCGGTACGGTACGAAACGTGTCGCCAAAACGGTGCTAATCGGCGCCGTGCCGCCGCTCATGCTGAAGACAGCGGCAAATCCTGCTGGGCTGCCGATCGAGACATTCGATCAGCTCCGCGCCGCTACTCAGGCTGATCGGTCGCAATTCTTCAAAGACTTAAGCGCGCCGTTCTACGGGGCGAATCGGCCGGGCGCGAAGGTTTCGCAAGGTCTGCGCGATTCCTTCTGGCTGCAGGGCATGATGGCCGGATTTCCCGCCGCCTATGACTGCATCAAGGCATTTTCGGAGACGGACTTCACCGAGGATCTGAAGAAGTTCGATATACCGACGTTGATTCTCCACGGGGATGACGACCAGATTGTACCGATCGGTGCGTCGGCGCTTCTCTCGTCAAAACTGGTGAAGGGAGCGACGCTCAAGGTGTATAAGGGGTTGCCGCACGGCATGTGCTCCACCAACAAGGACCAGATTAACGACGAGTTGCTGGCATTTTTCAAGCACAGCAAGCAGGTGGCAGCTTAACGCGTTGGTATCAGGTACTGGTACTGACAACTTTCGAGCAGCCCGGACGGTTGCATTTTGGAAGTGAAAGCCGGGCTGCCCGCATTTCTTGAAAGCTCTCGCAGGCCGCGGGAAAAATCGGCGTTTTCCGCGGCCTGCTAGGGCAGTAGCCCCAAAACGCCCACGCCATCGGTGGTTCCGACATAGACTTTGCCGTTTGCGATCATGGGAGCGATGTACTTGTTGCCGTCTCCGAAGTGGTCGCGGCCGCCCGCGGCCTGGTTTGAGTTATACAACTCCTGGGTGAGATTGTTGGCATTGTAGGCATGCAGCACGATGGGATCAGTATTTTCGGTAGCCCACAGAATCATATTGCCCGCAGAATTTCCGGAGATGCTTGGGGTCGCTCCCGGATAAGCGAAGTTGGTGGCCGTCGCCGATGCGGGCGTCGAATTCAGCATGCCTTGAGAGTTGAACGAGAAGGCCTTGATCGAATCACCCACCGCTCCGTAATAAATCTTGTGGTCGGCAAAGGCTGGCGCCGAAAAGACGGAACCAGCCAGCGCGCCTGTGACTTCCTGATAAATCTGACTATTGTTGTTGGGATTGAACTTCCCCATGTTGGTCCGATTGGCGAGGTAGATATTCGCATCCTTACCGGCGCCGACTACGAGTTCATGCAAGGTTCCGCTGGCGTCTTTGAAATTGGGCACTACCATCGCGCCGCCGGATCCCAGATCTTCGTCGGCCTGCGACTCGGCCACGGTGTTGTACATATTGAAGTAGTCAGACACGGCTGCGCGGTTATCCTTGGTGGAGAGCTTCATAATGGCGTTCCCGTAGTCACCATTCACCGGGAATCCGCTACCGTTCAAGGTTGTATCGAAAGTTCCATTGGCGTCGAGAAAGTAGATATTGCCGAGGTTATCGGTTGCGAGCCCGGCTCCTGAGGCCCAGATCGCGCCCTCACTGCCGTTCGGCGTCACGTTGAGCACGGACTCCTGCGCCAAGGTTTTTCCGTTGTAGCTAATGATCCATCCGGTGTAAGGCCGGTCGTCGCAATGGGAAGCCCATGACGTATATACGATATGGTTGAGCAGCAACAGGCCGGCACGCTCTTTATATTGTTTGGGGTCAAAGATTACGTACCCGCCCTGACTGTTGTCGCCAGTTCCGGGATATTGTGCTGCAATTTCCATGGGGCCGTTGAATTGTTCGGCTCCGGTGGTAATGTCGAGCGCGTGCAGCCGCTGATGATAATTACCACTCGAGTCTTTACTCATCGCGACGACATAAATGGTCCCGTGGAGGCCCATCGAGAGATCAATGACGGGAGTGGAAGTCACTCCAATTTCGGGTGTGACCTGTTCGCAACCCCGGTCATCGGAGGTAGTTTCGCCAGCGGCGAGCACGGTCACTTGCCAAAGGGTGGAGCCGTCATCAGCGTCGAAGCCAAAGACCGAGTCGTGTTCGCTCGCCACAAAAAGAACGTTGTGGGTACCTTTTCCAGGGATGCCCAGGCCAGCGACATATAGGGGCTGCGCATCGACGAGTCCGTCTGCCGAGATCTCGAACAATTTGCCGAAGGTATTGACGTTCACGTTTTTAAGGGTGAGCGAGGTTTCGCTCGAATTCCAGCCCGTCCGCAGATTATTGTTGTGGTAGGTGAGCACACCCTTGAAGGGTGGGGCGGCGCCGGCTACCACGTTCCGGCGCAGGGTGAGTACCGAAAACAGGGAAACAACGAGGATTGACGTCAGCAGCAGCGAAATTCGCAGGGCGAGAGTTCGATTCATAGCAAACCTCAGGAAAACGACCGGACAGCAGATTAGATGCGGTGTTTAAGATTCCGATTTTGAGCCGGGCGTTGCTAAGCCTCAGGTGAATTGGTGAAACGCATTCAACAAGACTGCGGCGGGTGTTAGCGCCTGCCGTGCCGCCGCGTTACAATCGGTGGGCCGCCACCGGCAGGCAATTATCCTAAATAAGAGGAAACAACCAGCATGGCAATCGCCAGCGTGAATCCTGCAACTGGGCAGACTGTGAAGAGCTTCGACCCGCTGAGCGCGGCCCAGATTGATCAGAAGCTAGAACTTGCTTTCCGCGCTTTCCAGAAACATCGCCACACTTCGTTTGCGGAACGCGCGAGCAAAATGATGTGTGCCGCCGACATTTTAGAGAAAGAAAAAGACGAATGCGCGCACCTGATGACGCTCGAAATGGGCAAACCGCTGAAAGCCGCGGTGGCGGAGGCGCTAAAGTCGGCTACAGGGTGCCGCTACTATGCGCAAAACGCGGAAAGATTTCTGACCGACGAAGTTGTAGAGACGGGCGCCAAGCGCAGCTTCATTCGCTATCTACCGATCGGTCCCATTCTCGCGATCATGCCGTGGAATTTTCCTTTCTGGCAGGTGTTTCGTTTTGCGGCACCGGCGCTGATGGCGGGCAATGTCGGACTGCTGAAGCACGCTTCGAATGTTCCGCAATGCGCTCTGAAGATCGAAGAGGTTCTCCGTCGAGCCGGATTTGCCGAAGGAGTGTTCCAGACGCTGCTGATTGGCTCGGGCCCGGTCGATGGCATCCTGAACGATTCGCGAGTTGTCGCGGCAACGTTAACGGGCAGCGAGCAGGCTGGGATACAAGTGGGAATGTCGGCTGCGAAACGAGTGAAGAAAGTTGTTCTCGAACTGGGGGGCAGCGATCCCTTCATCGTCATGCCCAGCGCCGATCTGGAGACCGCGGTTGCGACTGCGGTGGACGCGCGGGTGCAAAACAACGGGCAATCGTGCATAGCGGCTAAGCGCTTTATTGTGGCAGAGGGAATTGCCGATGAGTTCGAGCGCAAGTTCGTCGAACGCATGCAGCGGTTACGCGTCGGCGATCCCTTTGAGGAGAGCACTCAACTCGGGCCGCTGGCCAATGCAGACGCGGTTACCTCGCTCGATGCCGATGTCAAGAAAACGATAGCCGCGGGGGCGCGCCTGCTGACCGGCGGGAATCGGCTCGAGCGTCCCGGCAATTTTTATGCGCCCACGGTGCTGGCCGACATTTCGAAAGATTCTCCGGCATACAAGGAAGAGCTGTTTGGTCCGGTGGCGTCAATTTTTCGCGTTAAGAACCTGGACGACGCCATCCATATTGCCAACGACAGCCGCTTCGGACTCGGGGCCAGCGCCTGGACCAACGATGCGGCGGAAACCGAGAGGTTCATTAATGAACTTGAGGCCGGCATGGTCTTTATCAACAAAATGGTTGCGTCGGACGCGCGACTGCCGTTTGGGGGCGTGAAATTCTCCGGACATGGACGCGAACTGGCCGAGTTTGGCATCCGGGAATTTGTGAACATCAAGACGGTTTGGATGCAATAGCGCGTTAACAGGCAGCGGTGCAGTTTGAGAATTGCTGTCCCTCAGCGGCTAAGAGCCGCAATGAAAATACGGCGCCGACGGCACGGCTGAAGCCGTGCCCCTTCAAAACCAACTCAGACGGCACCACCACCCGCTAACTGGGCAGCCGCCCGCACCGGGAGCTGATCGTGTATCCTTGACGTTCCACTGAGTGCTCGCATCCATTGGCTGCGATCGCTCTGATCCCCGTGGGTCATTTTCCGCATTTAACCTAATTCTTAAAAAGGAACATGCAGTATGACGATTAAAAAGAACGCGGTTCGCAAAACGGCGCTCAGACAGAAAGCGCAGTTAATGTCAGGATCGGAAATCGAACGGACGTTAGTGCGCCTGGCCCATGAAATTCTGGAGAAAAACGGTGGGATCGAGGGCTTGGGATTGGTCGGAATTCGCCGGCGCGGAGTTCCTATCGCGGAACGTCTGGGCAAGATGATTTTGCAGGTGGAAAAGAAGAAAGTTCCGGTAGGCACGCTCGATATCACTTTTTATCGTGACGACCTTTCAACTTTGGGACCGAAGCCTGTGGTGCAGGAGATGGAAATAGGTTTTCCCATCGAGGGAAAGAAAATCGTCCTGGTTGATGATGTGCTCTACACCGGCCGAACGACCCGGGCTGCGCTCGACGCTCTGTTTTCGCACGGCCGCCCGAGCCTGGTGCAGTTGCTGGTGCTGATCGATCGCGGTCACAGGGAGTTGCCGGTCGAAGCCACCTTTATAGGGCGAACCGTTCAGACGACTGCGAACGAAGTGATCGAAGTGAAGCTGACCGAGATTGACGAAGCGGAGAAAGTCCTGCTGATGGAGCGGTAAGGCGGCAGCCGATTCATACACACACCTACTGTAATGGTGGTGGCGTCATTCCCTGAAATGATGTCCCGAGGAATTTTCCCTGCGCATCGAAGTTCCAGGTGAAAATTGCCAATCCAGCGTGTGCGCAGGCATGGCATCCGTTGAGCAACGGATAGCTGACCACGAACTGTGTGCCGCCATTGGGGCCGGCTTGCGAGTTGGGCCACGTTCTTCCATCGCGATCTCCCGGCCACACATCGACCTTGGGAAATTGATTCTTGAGATCCTGAAACTGGGAACTATTTTTCATGGTTTTGGTGTCGAGCAACTTCATGTCCTCGAGGTTGACGATGGGCGGGCGTCCATTGATCAGCAGAAGACCGTAATTGGTGTTGGCGCGCAAGGGATAGGTGATCCATGCGATGGCGACCGGGGGTTGGTCCTGGAAACCGGTCATGACGCCAAAGTCGCCATGGTTCTGCTTGTAGAGTTCGCGGGCAAAGCTAACGGCGGCGGCGGGGGCGCCCGCCTTTGACATCTGATCGATCCAACACTCGCCGGTGTGGGATGACTGGTCGCAGGCAGCGTGGGCCGCAGTGGAGAATTGCCCGGTTACCTGCCACACCGACGAGGTGTCAAACTTCGCCGGCACGTGTTGCGATTGTGCGGGCAGGCAGGCAGTAAAGCAGAAGAGTACGAGCGCTAAAGGCAGTTTGCACATTCTGTTCACCTCTTGGATCGCCCCATTGGATCGCGCCCCATGATGATCGCATACTCAAGCGATCGTCGCGGTCGGAGATTCCATCCCAGGTTGGCTAATCCTTTCCTCGGCTCATCCACTCCGCGTCAAACCGCGCCCGGTCGTAGAAAGATTTCTGCGTACCCACGCCCATCGTAGAAAGTCCGGCATAAAGGTTGGCGCGCTTCACGGCTTCCTTCTCCGGGAAGCCCTCGCCGAGGAAGGTCGCGAAGCTGCCGATAAAAGCGTCACCAGCCCCGGTGCTATCCACGCTCTTCACGCTGAAGGCGGGCACATGCTCCATGCCATCACTTCCGGCCAGCAGCGCGCCATTCGCTCCCAGGGTGATGATCACGCGGCGAATTCCGCTGGCCAGAAGTTTTGTCGCACACTGCCTGGCATCTTCAAGATTGCGCACGGCAATGCCGGAAATTGCCTCAGCCTCGCTTTCGTTAGGAACGAAATAATCAAGGTCTGCAATCTCCTTGAGATCGATCGGCTGAGCTGGCGCCGGATTCAACATGCACCGTATGCCATTCTGTCGAGCGAATTTGATGGCGTAGTAGACGGTCAGCAGCGGAATTTCAAACTGCAGAACGATGCAGTCGGCGGTCTTTAGCATATCCGCCGCGGCATCAACATCGGCAGGTTTCAATTCGTCATTCGCGCCTTTGACGACGATGATGCGATTCTGCCCAGAGGGATCGACAAAGATCGGGGCCACGCCGCTGGAGACGCCGCTTACCTGGCGAACATGCGTGGCATCGATGCCAAGTTTTTCAAAGTTCTTGATCGTTGAGGGGCCGAACAGATCGTCTCCGACGCGAGCCACCATGAATACATCAGCTCCGCAGAGGCGGGCGGCGACAGCCTGATTCGCGCCTTTTCCGCCGAATCCGAGATCAAATTTCTGGCCAAAAATAGTCTCTCCGGGCTTCGGAAACTGGTCGGAGAACGTGGTCAAGTCCACATTGGCGCTACCTACAACCGCGATGCGAGGACGCTTCGTCATAATTATCCGGTTCGAGGCCGGCGTATTTTAGATGCCGGTCGAGTCCGAAGTCGGGAAGGCCGAGTGTAGTCAGGCGAGCAAGGGCGTGTCAACCTCGCTGCGGCGATCTGCGCTGCGGCCGTCTGCGTTGCGGCCGTCTGCGTTGCGCCATCCGGGAAACAACTGCCGGGAGCACAGGGAAGCACACAGTAACGCAGAGTTGTTTATTTCGAATTTCCTGCGCATCCTGTGCTATCCCGTGTTGTACCGGGGGTCATCGCCTTTTTTTGACGGTTGCCGTCGCATTCATCTGGCATCCACCCAAGCTCTTGGGTATGCTCTTGGAGATGGCCACTGTCTCGCTGAGCGAATTGTTGGGCTCGACCGTGTACGACGCGTCTGGCGCGGCGAGCGGCCGAGTGCGCGAGGTGGCGCTGGCACCGCAGGAGGATCGTTCGCGGGTTGCCCTGCTCATCGTCAAGACACCTACGGGCAACCGTCTGTTGCCGCTGACCGCCGTTTCCGCGATCCATAGCGGTATTCGAGCCGCGACGGCGGCCGCTGAATGGACTCCGGCGGATGGTACCGAGGGTCTCCTGCTGCTCAGCCGCGACCTGCTCGATCAGCAGGTGATCGACGTGCACGGACGTAAAGTGGTGCGGGTCAACGACGTCGATTTTCATCAGGACAGCGCGCAGAACCACTCCGTGCTGAGAGTCGGCGGGGTCGATGTGGGCGCCAGGGGCGCGATTCGGCGACTCCTTAAAGGGGTGGTTCCGGCGGCGGCTTTAAAGGCGCTGCTTCTGCGTGTTCCTCCCCGGGACATTCCCTGGGATTTCGTGGACATCATCGAGACCGACCCGGCACGACGCGTCCGGTTGAAGATCTCCAACGAGCGGCTCGGCAAGCTCCATCCCGCCGATATTGCCGACATTGTCGAAGACCTGGCGCCCGACGAGCGCGAGGCAGTCTTCGAAACCCTGGACGAAGAGGTCGCGGCCGGCGCCCTGGAAGAGTTGGAGCCCAAGGTACAGAAATCGGTGCTCGAATCGCTGGATTCGGATCGTGCCGCCGACATTGTAGAGGAAATGGAACCTGACGCCGCCGCCGATCTTTTGGCCGACCTCTCGGACGAGCGGACGGAAGAGATTCTGGTGCAGATGGAACCCGAGGAGCGGCAGGAAGTCGCCGAACTGCTCGAGTTCAAAGAGAATACCGCGGCGGGCCGGATGACCACCGAATACATCGCTCTTCCCGTGGCGTCGACGGCAGCGGATGCGATCGAGGCGATGCGCGGGTTCGAAGGCCGCATGGAAAACATGAGCACCGTCTATCTGATCGATTCTCATGGGACCCTGGCGGGGTCGGTGCCGCTGGTGAAAATCGTGCTGGCGCCGGGCTCGACGGCGCTTCTGGCTTTGGCTCAGGAGCCGCTGATCTCGTGTCATGAGGACACTAAAGAGCGCGAATTCGCAGAGCTCTTCGACAAGTACAACCTGCTGACCCTGCCGGTAATCGACGACCACAATCAACTCACGGGCGTCATCACACCGGACGATGTCATAGCGATGCTGCGGGCAAAGTTGTAGAGACGGAGCAAGCCGCGCTTCCGCAAGACAGAAGAACCTGGAACGATTTCGCAGATTCGCCTATCCAGACAACGCTCTCAGCATTTATGCTGATCGTTCTGTTTTGCCAGTTTGATTGTGCCTGTGGCCTGTGCGCATGAAATTCCTTAGAGATTGGAAGGTCCGGCTCCTGCTGTTCTTTGCGGTCGTGGGACCGGGCTTCATCACGGCGAATGTGGATAACGATTCCGGTGGAATCTTTACCTATTCGGCAGCCGGTGCACAGTTCGGTTACACCCTCTTGTGGACGATGATCCCGATTACGATCGCCCTGGTCGTAGTGCAGGAGATGTGCGCCCGCATGGGCGCGGTCACAGGCAAAGGGCTGAGCGACCTGATTCGAGAGGAATTTGGCCTGCGCATTACGTTCCTCATGATGATCGGCATTCTGATCACAAATTTCGGCAACGTCATCGCCGAATTCGCCGGCATCGCCGGCAGCATGGAGCTATTCGGAGTCTCCAAGTACATCTCGGTACCGATCTGCGCGGTGATCGTTTGGCTGATCGTGGTGAAGGGTCAGTACAAGAGTGTGGAGAAAGTATTTCTCGCGGCGTCGTTCTTCTATGTCACGTACATTTTTGCCGGGGTCCTGGCCAAACCGGCATGGATCGAGGCAATGAGAGCGACGATCAAGCCTCCTAATCTGGCGGCCTTCAGACAGAGCTCCTATCTGTACATGGTCATCGGCGTTGTCGGCACCACGATCGCTCCCTGGATGCAGTTCTATCTGCAGTCGTCGGTTGTGGAAAAAGGAGTGACGCGACGTCAGTACAAGGCCTCAAAGCTCGACGTGATTGTGGGATGCATTTTCACCGACGTGGTGGCGTGGTTCATCATCGTGGCCTGCGCGGCCACGCTCTACCTGCATGGGAATCGTGACATTCGAGACGCTGCCGACGCGGCCCAATCGCTTCGCCCTCTGGCGGGCGATTGGGCATACATTTTATTTGCGCTGGGGCTTTTCAATGCCTCGCTATTTGCGGCGTCGATTCTGCCGCTTTCCACCGCTTACACGGTGTGTGAAGGGCTAGGTTTCGAATCAGGAGTTGGGCGCAAGTTTTCTGAAGCTCCAGCCTTCTACTGGCTTTATACGGTGCTCATCGTGGCTGGAGGAGCGATCATACTCATTCCGCGAATTCCGCTGGTGAAGATCATCGTATTTTCGCAGGTGGTCAACGGTGCAGTGCTGCCCGGGGTGCTGATCTTCATGTTGCTGCTCATCAATAAGAAAGAGCTGATGGGCGAATATACGAATAAACCGACGTTCAACATCATTGCCTGGGCGACGACGGGAATCATGGTCGTGCTGACAGTGTTACTTGTCTACGGCCAGCTGACCGGCGCATCGGGATAACACTCTAAACCGCAAAGATCGCTGAGCGCGCGGAGAAACCTGAAAGTATAAAGCTGTTCTCCTATGCATTCAGCAATCTTTGCGCGGTGGAGGATTTGAATTCTCACACTATCTTTCCTGCCGCCAGATCCTTGACCAGGCCGAGGTCTGCTGCGAGGAAATCCAGGTCCAGCAATTCCTGTCGTGTGACCCAGCGGATCTCGCGAAAAATCCGGTTCTCAATCTCGCCTTCATAACTGCGGACCTCGAAGAAACGGAGCTCGACGGCGCCGCCGCCGGAGTATTCATGGACTATGCGCGCGACCTCTGAGCCGACCTGGGCTACGATTCCCAGTTCTTCCTCAAGCTCGCGTCGCATGGCATCGCGAGGTTGTTCGCCGTCTTCGATCTTGCCGCCGGGGAATTCCCACTTCAGGGGCATGGGTTGGTGCCGCGTCCTTTGGCAGGCGAGGATCAGGTTCTTCTTCAAGATGAGCGCGGCGACGACTCGTTTCATGGATAGCTTCTGGCGCGAGCGGTTGGTGAGACCGATTGGCTAGTTTTCCAGTTTTTTGCTGACAAGCTGCGCGCAATATTCGATCAGTTGCCGGTCTGCGGTGGCGAACGCCGCGGGAAAGTGACTGTCAATATCAAGCTCGCCGGCGACTTGCCCGTTCAGAAAAACCGGCACCACGATCTCCGATTTGGTTTCAAGCGAACAGGCGAGATAGCGCGAATCGCTGGACACGTCGTCGACCATCACCGTTTTTCCTGACGACGCAGCCGCGCCGCAAATACCCTGGTTCAAAGGGATGCGAGTGTGAGGAGTCATGGCTCCGCGGTAGTGGCCTAACACGAGGACCGGGGGATTGGCGCCAGGTTCGAGCATGTAGAAGCCCACCCAGTTGTATTTCAGCATGTGCTGGTTCAGAAGGGCGCAGATGCCTTCCATCAGTTGATCCGCTGTGCGCGCCTCGGAATGCAAGCGGCCGATTTCCTTGCGAACCTCATCAATCTTGGTGAAAGCTGCGATAGCCATAGTGTGATCCTAAAGTAATTTGCTCCTAAAGCAGGCAGATCCTGAATGGCCGGATCCAAACGATCGTCCCAGTGTCCATCCTAAACTATGCCGGGAGAAGTTGATCGCCGCGCAGGTACCGGCCGCACCGGCACTTGCGTAAGGGGGTGCAACCCCGGTTGCGGGCCGAAGGCTTCAGGATGGATGGCGCCGGCGAGCGCGTGCAATCCTAAGATCAGCGTGGGCGCGGGAGTATTCAAGAGTTCGTCGGAGATGCAATAGACTTTAGAATTCCGCACTGCCGGAGTTGTTGTCCATCCTCTTTCCGAGACGATCTTGGCGAGTGGGACGCGATCACCGGCTCCGCACCAGGCAGCGACGATGACCTCGGGGTCGAGGCGAGCAATCGCTTCGGCCGAAGCCTGCATGCCCGGAGTTCCAAGGAATTCGCCTCCGGCCGCGTCGGCCAGCTCGGCAACCCAAGGTTGCGACGCGATGATCGGTTTCCCCCATTCCTCGCAAAATACGCGCTGGCGGGGAAGGCACGCCGATTGGCGTCGGACCTCTTCGATGGCGGTTTGCATACCTGAGATGACCTTCGCTCCCTGCTCGAAGGCTCCGACCGCGCCTGAGATCAACGCAATGTCCATATAAATGTCGGCGAGCGTCCGGGGAGCCAGGCCGAGAAAACGTATGCCTGCCTTCAGAATCTCCGTCACCGCTTCCTGCTGGTAGGGAACGGCAGCGATGACGAGGTCAGGGCGAGCGGCCAGAATCTCGCTGGCCTTCGAAGTCCAGGAGTCGGCGATGATCAGGCGGTCGGTGCCTCTAGCGTGGTTCCGGGCGGCATTTTGCAACTCTGGAACCACGTCGGCACAGTATTTCGTGCAAGCCACAACGCGATCTAATTCGCCGACGCTCGCCAGAATAACGGAGGCGCTTGGTTGCAGGCAGGCGATGCGGCGTGGCGTAAAGGAGTCAGACACGATCCTATTGTAGGCGAATCGAAGCGGCGGAAAATGACGCCGGCGGCGGATTACAATCTTCGTGTGTATTCTGTCGAGTTGCTTGACCATTTTGAGAACCCTCGCAATGCCGGGGGGTTGGAAAACGCCGACCGCACGGCGCGCCTGGAAAACCCGGCCTGCGGAGACATTCTGGAGCTCAGCCTGAAGCTGGAAGGCGAGCGCATTGCTGACATACGTTTTCGGGCGAAGGGCTGCGTCCCGTCGATGGCCTGCGGCTCGGCGATCACGGAGCTGGTGAAGGACAAGACCGTGGAGGAAGCGCGACAAGTGAGCAGGGAAGACTTGATTCGCAAGGTGGGAGGGCTGCCGCAAACCTCCGGGCACGCGAGCCATTTAGCTATAGACACGCTGGCTGCGCTGTTGCGGACAGTGTGAACAGACGTGAAAGTCTGATGGAATCAATCTGCGCCGATGGAATGCAGTGGCGAGTCCTTTGAATGCGCGACGAGGGTACGGGTCCTTCGATTTCGCAGGGATTTGACTTCGTGAAATCTCTGCTGCGCTCAGGATGACAACTGGGAAGAGAGTTTAGTTAATTTCTGGCTGATAGATCCGCCAGCTATTGGCTATTGCTATCTCTTTTAGATCTGGATTGGGATTGATGGCGAATGCATTTTTTGACAGGGCCAGCATTTCGCGATCCCAGATGGCGTTTCCGAAGGCGCAATCGGGAGGGGATTTCAGGACGGATCGAATGGCTTCGGTTTTGCCGGGACCGCTGGGAACGCGGATCAGGCGATCGGTGATGACTCCGTTGTGGATGGCTACTTCGGCGGCGAGGATGCGATTGTCAGGGATGCCGAAGTAACGCATACCGGAGCGGATGATCCACTGATTGGAAGACGAAACGGCCCAGATGTCGCATTGCGAGGCGCGCAGCCGTTCGATCAATTGCCGCATCTCGGGAAAAATGTTGGGAGCTATGGACTGCGCGAAGTAGGTGTCGCAGGCCTGCTGCACCTTCTCTTCCTTCAGACCGCGGTGCATGGTAACCATTTCTCCGCACATGACCTCTTCGGGTACCTGGCCGGCCCGGTAAGCGGCGTAGCGCGGGCGCGCCCAGCTTATGATGGCTGGCGACACGAAGCCCTGGTCGAGTTCCCAGGAGAAGAAACCTTCTCCGGCGTCGCCGGACCAGAGGGTGCCGTCGCAGTCAAAGGTGGCTAGATGCGGTTTCAGACTTAATACGCTGGCAATAAATTCGGTTTGAAGAGATGTCAGATGGGTCATGAAAGCTTTTCCGAAAGAGCGACGTATTGCTCGGGAGTATCTACGTTGAGGGCTACGAACGGGTCTTCGACGGGGACATATTCGATCTCACTCTGGTGGGCGTGCTCGACCTCACGGGCGTTCGAGGTTTCGGAAGCCTTGAGGAATTCTGAGAGCATCTCGCGTCCCAAGAGGATGGGATGTCCGTGTTGGCCGTGGTAGGCAGGAATGGCGGCCCATTTGCGGTGAGCGGTGGCTCGCTCGAATGCGGCTTCGAGCGTTCGCAAGGTCTGCAGTTGGACTGGAGGACGGTCGACTAGCGTGACCATGGCAGCATCGCGACCGCGGTTCAAGACCTCCTGCAAGCCGACTTGCAGCGAACTGAACTGGCCGCGATCGGGTTCGGGATTCACGACCAGCGAAGCGCCGTTGGCATAGACGATGGGCGCTATGGAGGCTTGATTCCTGCCAACGACTACGAGCACCTCGTCCACGTGGGAAGAAAAGAGCTTGATGGCGGCGGAGAGGAAGGTTTCTCCGGGCGCGGTGGCGGGCTGCGGAGGCCAGGGCAACAGCGCTTTGTCGCGTCCCATGCGCGTGGACGCGCCGGCGGCGAGGATTAGCGCGCAGAAGGCTGGAGTTTTCCACATGACGGCACGATAGCAAAGTGGCGAGAGGATGCCAAGGAGCCAGATCCCGGGGAGGGCGCTACCTGGAGGCTAATTCCAAGAACTCAGATTCTACCCAGATGGTTTCGCCGATGCTGCCGGTCACGGCTTCGACCTGGAGTTCAGCTGATCCGATCTCGTTGAAGCCGACAACGGTGAAGACGTGCTCGAAGCATTTCCTGAACGTTCCAACGGTATCCAGGGCGGCGTCGCCGGTGGGAAGGCCGGGTGGAATTCCTGTCAGACGGACTCGATCGCCGATCTTCATTAGTTGAAAGTGGGAAGCTTGACCAGGTCGTCGTCGGGTACGCGCTCGACGGCGTGTCCGGCTTTGCGCCAGGCGCGGAGGCCTCCGGCGATGACGAAGACTTTGAATCCAAGATCCTGTAATTGGCGCGCCACACGGGCGCTGGTGGCTTCGCGCTGTCAAGTGCAGTAGAGATAAATCTCGCGATCCTTGGGAAGGTTTTTAACTTCTTCGATCAGGTTGTTGGGTTCGATGCGGATGGATCCGGCAATGCGCTCGGAGTCGGCGTCGTAGTAACCGTGGCTGCGGACGTCGGCGATGAGCATGTTCTGGGCGGCATTGGAGGCTAATCTCTTGGCGAGCTCTTCGGCTTGAACGCGTGGAATCACGTCAAGCAGACGGTATTTATGGTAAAGCCAGATGCGATAGACGATGTAGACGGCTAAGCCGCTTCCGAGAACGACCTCAGCGGCGAAGCCGGCGGAGCGGAGTCCGCGGGTGATGGCGCGAAGGGCGTCGCTGAAGAGAAATCCGGTAAGGGTGTAGGCGGAGACGTAGAAGATTGCACCGAGACCATCGAATTGCAGGAAATCCACCAGGCGCATTTTCATGCTACCGGCCAAGGGTGGCGACATGCTGTTGATGCCGGGGATGAACTTGGCAAAGAGAAGCGTTTGCTTGCCGCGGCGGTAGAAATACTCGGCCGATCGCAGGATGCAGGTTTCAGGATTGGCGGAAAGCCGGCAGAGAAAGCCGAGCAAGGCCCATCCGCTGACTCTGCCCATGAAGTAGAGGAGAACGTCGCCGGTGATCATGGCAGCGATGCCGACGCCGACAACGAGATAAAGATGCAGATCTCCGTAGGCAGCGACGGCGCCAGCAGTCAGCATGGCAAGTGCGGCAGGGAGAGGCAAGCCAATGGCTTCCGCAAAACAGACCATTGCCAAGAAAAGATAGCCATGGAGCGAAATGGATGCGAGCAGGTTATTCGCCACGGTAATTCTTGATGGAAGCGTCCGCATTCAGTATAGCAATCGCGATGCGGTGGTTGTGCCGGGCGGGGTTGAGTTGAAAAGATAGGAGCAGCGGAGAGCTGGACTCAAGAAATGTGGGTCGTGTCGCGGCGCTGAAATGCATGGGTCCTTCGCTTCGCTCAATGACAACTAAGGAACTACTTCTCTCTTGCCACCACGAACTCGGGCGCCCACAACAAGGCGCGTTTGATTTCGGAATCGGGAAAAATGCAGATGGCGTTGCGCGCGGAATCGGCGTAGCGGGCGGCTTCTTTAGAGGCGTATTCGAGGGAACCGTAGCGGTTGAGGATGGCGAGGATATCGGCGTGGGTGACGCCATTGAAGGCGCGATCGTGGAGGACGATTTCAATTTGGCGGCGCTCGGGAGGAGTGCAACGCTCGAGCGCGTGGATGACGGACATGGTGGCCTTGCCTTCACGCAGGTCGCTGGCGACGGGCTTGCCGAGCACACTCTCGGAGGCGGTCAAGTCGAGGACATCGTCGACGATCTGGAAGGCAATGCCGAGATCGCGGCCGTACTGGCCGAGGCGCTCTTCCTGGGCGGCGGTGGCGCCTCCCAGGATGCCGCCTACTCGCATGCAGACGGAAAACAGACAGGCGGTTTTGCGGTAGATGAGATCGAGGTGCTCCTGCGGAGAAATCAGCTTGCCCAGTTTCTCCATCTGGAGGAGTTCGCCTTCGACCAGTTGCTGGGTCAGTTCGACCATCACATCCAGGATGCGGAAATTGCGCTCCTGCACGGCGATCTTAAAGGCCTGCATGTAGAGCCAATCGCCGGCGAGGACGCACATCGAGTTGCCCCACTGCGTATTGGCGGCGGGACGGCCGCGGCGGATCTGGGCCTCGTCAATAATGTCGTCGTGGACGAGCGTGGCGGTGTGGATGATCTCGACCACCGAGGCCAGTTTTACGGCGCCATTTCCCTGGTAGCCGAGAAGTTTCGCAGAAAGGAGCAGGAGGGCGGGACGGATGCGCTTGCCTCCGCCGGCACGCAGGTACTCGCCTATCTCGGTGATGGCGGCGACATTGGACACTGTGTCGCGTCCGAATTGATCTTCGATCGCAGCAATATCGTCGCGCAGCAGGTCGAAGATCTCTTTGCCGTTGATGGACGTCGTGGTACCCAATTCCTTACGTGCTCCCTTAGATTCTTGCCGCCTTTAGTGACACCGTTCACTAATTGGTGCGGTAATTCGTAAACTGCAAGTCGATGCCAAAATCCTGCTGCTTAACCATGGCGATGATCTCCTGCAAGGTGTCGCGATCCTTGCCGCTGATGCGTACGACATCGCCCTGAATGGAAGCCTGCGCTTTTTTCTTTGAATTCTTGACCAGCTTTACGATCTCGCGGGCCTTTTCGATCGGGATGCCTTGCTGCAGCGTGATTTTCTGCTTAACGGTGCTAGCTGCAGCGGGTTCGAGCGGGCCATAGGTCAGGCCTTTGAGCGGGACGCCGCGCTTGACCAGTTTCTGCTGGAAAACGTCGTTCACCGCTTTCATTTTGAACTCGTCGGCGGAGTGAAGCATGATCGCGTCAGTGCCCTCCATTGCGATCTGGGACTTAGAGTCCTTCAGATCGAAGCGGGTGCTGACCTCTTTCATCGCCTGCTGGATGGCGTTGGACACCTCGGCCAGGTCGATTTTGCTGACGATATCGAAACTGTTATCGGGCATGGAATTCTACCGGCAAGAATCGGTCTGAGTCGGCAGGTCTCAGGTGTCAGGGAGCACGGAACCTGCATTCGTGAACTTGAGAGCGCCTCTTAGGTACAGCTTGCCGAAACCTGCACTCATGAGGGTAACAGAAGAGGGATTGTCTGCGAAGGCTAGAGTCATGTTGTTAATCGTTCGGGATGGCAATCCGCTGGAGAATTAGAGAACGGAATTTGGTGCTTCTGGCGCGAGACCGAAGAATTTGTAGAAATTCCGAGCGGTTTGAGCGCCGACTTCTTCCGGCGGCAGGTTACGCAGTTGACCGATCTGGCGGGCGACCTCGCGGACGAAGGCTGGTTCGTTGCGCTTGCCGCGATGCGGGATGGGCGCGAGGTAAGGGGAATCGGTCTCGATCAGCATGCGTTCGAGGGGGACAATTTGAGCAGCGTCGCGGATGGGCTGCGCCTTGGGAAACGTGATGTTGCCGGCGAAGGAAATCATGAAGCCCATATCGAGCGCGCGCCTGGCGTGCGCAACGCTTCCGGTGAAGCAGTGAAGAATGCCACCGAGCGAGGCCGAAGACCATTGCGGGTCGCTCCAATGTTTGGCAATCATGGCCAGGCAGTCGTCCCATGCGTTCTCGCTGTTGTCGGAGGGGCGGCAATGGATGATGATGGGCAGTTTTACCGCCTGCGCCAGTTCCATCTGCCGGAGGAAGACGGTTTTCTGCATTTCTCGGGGGGAATGGTCGTAGAAATAATCGAGGCCAATTTCTCCCCAGGCGATAACCCTGGGATGGCGTGCCCATGCGAGCATCCTGGTATCGGCGTCGTCGTTGGCGAGGCTAGCTTCATGAGGATGAACTCCTACGCTAGCCCAGATTCGCGGATACTGCGGTTGGCCATCGTATTTTTCCGCCAGACGTATGCCGCAGTCGGCGGTGTCGGGGCCGTTTCCGTTGCCGATGGCCAGGTAGGCTTCGATGCCGTCCTGTTTTGCGCGCGCCAATACTTCTTCACGATCTTGGTCGTAGCGGTTGCCTTCGAGATGGGCGTGAGAGTCGATGAACATCGGTGGCTGGTCGTCTATCGTATAAGTTTGGCAAGAGCCAACAAGGGTGTCGACAAACCTGTGAATTTATTTCAGCCTTGTGCCCAGGGGGACATCTTCCAGAAAGCTTGCCAGGACTGGCTTTCCACCCTCGGGTGAGGCGGCTACGATCATGCCGTTCGATTCGAGGCCGCGCAGTTTGCGGGGCGCCAGGTTGGCAACGATTACGACTTTGCGTCCGATCAGGGATTCGGGTTCATAGGCCTCGGCTATGCCGGCTACCAGTTGACGGACTTCGGTCCCGAGATCGACTTCGAGACGGAGGAGTTTGTCAGCGCCCTTTACGCGTTCGGCAGTCTTAACCTGGGCGACGCGCAATTCCACTTTGGCGAAGTCGTCAATGCTGATTTTGCCATCGGGAATTGCGGGCGCCGGCTTGGCTGGAGGCGCTGCGGGCTTGGCTGGCGACTGAGCAGGTGTTGCGGCCGCCGGTTGCCGCGCTTCGCTCGGCTGGACGGGCGGAAGGCTCGCCGCTCCACCGTCTTTCTGTTCTTCCATTTTTTGCATCCTTTCGACTACTGACTTGTCGGCTCTCGGAAACACGGCCTGGATTTCGCCTAACTTTGTTCCGAGCTGGAGCTGTCCCCATTGCAGCTGGTTAAGGTCGAAGTTTCTGATGTCTTCGAGACCCATCTGAGACCAGATCTTTGCGGTCGCGTCGGGCATCACTGGATGTGCCAGGGCGGTCACGATGCGCAGAGCCTCGGCGCTGGTGTAGAGAACAGTAGCCAGGCGGGCGCGGCTCTCTTCATCCTTTTTGTCGTCGAGAGACCAGGGTTGATTTTCGACGATGTATTTATCGATGGCGCTAACCAGTCCCCAGGCGGTTTCGAGGGCTTTGGAGAATTGAAACTGGTCAAACTGTATGCCGTATTCGACGATTACACTTTTCGCGGCATTCACAATGACGTCGTCGGCGGGGGTGTGCGAAGCGCGCGAGGGGTAGGGGACTTCTCCCTTGAAATAGCGCGCGATCATGGTGAGGGTGCGGCTGGCGAGGTTGCCGAGGCCATTGGCAAGATCGGAGTTGTAGCGCTGGACGAGGGCGTCGAAGCTGAAGGACCCATCCTGTCCGAAGACAACTTCGCGCAGCAGGAAATAGCGCAGGGCGTCGGCACCCAGCACGTCGACGATGGTTTCAGCGCGCACGATATTGCCGCGAGATTTCGACATTTTGCTTTCTTCAAACAACAGCCAGCCGTGCGCGGTGATGCTCTTGGGCAGCGGCAATCCGGCGGCCAGCAAAAAAGCGGGCCAATAGACGCAATGGAAGCGAACGATTTCCTTGCCGATCATGTGCACGTCGGCGGGCCAGTATTTGTCGAACCTGGTCGTGTCAGTTGAGCCGTAGCCGAGGGCGGTGATGTAGTTCGCCAGGGCGTCCATCCAGACGTAGATGACATGCTTGGGATCGTCGGGTACGGGGATCCCCCAGGAGAACGTGGAACGGCTGATGGAGAGATCGCGGAGGCCCCCGCGAACGAAGGAAAGAACTTCATTGCGGCGGGTTTCGGGGCGAACAAAGTCAGGCTGCTCGTAGAGGCGAATCAACTGGTCCTGGAAGGCAGAAAGTTTGAAATAGTAATTTTCTTCGTGGACCGTCTCGGTGGGGCGTCCGCAATCGGGACAGGGAGAGCCGGGGCCGATGACGTCAACGTAGAGTTCGTCGTAGACGCAGTATTGGCCGGTGTAGGTTCCTTTGTAGATGTATCCGTTATCGCGAATCTTGCGCCACAGCGCCTGAACGCCTTGTTTGTGGCGGGGCGATGTGGTGCGGATGAAGTCGTCGTAGGTCAAACCCATGTGATCCCAAAGGGCACGGAATTCGGCGGAAATTTCATCGGTGAACTGCTGCGGCGTTTTTCCGGCAGCCTGGGCGGCGCGCTCGATTTTCTGCCCGTGTTCGTCGGTGCCGGTCAGGAACCATGTATCGTTCCGCAGCATGCGATGGTGGCGGGCAATGGTGTCGCAGGCAATCGTTGTGTAGGCATGCCCGATGTGGGGATGCGCGTTGACGTAGTAGATCGGGGTAGTGATGTAAAACTTCTTGTTCATTCCTGTCCTTGCCAGCCTGGCATCGTCTGAATCTGAGCGCTCAGCAGCCGCTAAGAAATTGGATCACCTAATAAGGAGCTCTGTTCATTCGGCAGTTTTGGTATGCATGAAGGCATACCCGCCTACAAATGGTACTTGAACCACGGGCCCTTAAGCTGCGCTGGTTGCCTGCGGCTTGAAGTCATCGACATCGATTCCGATATGTTGCAGATGGTGCAGCATGTGCGCGATGTAGTCTTCGAACACGAATTGAAGGGAAAGGGGTTCGGAGCCCGCAATGGTAAGCGTATGCGACCAGGCAGAAACCGGCACCGCTTCGGCAGCGGCCATCAGTTGCTTGTTAAGGGCTTGCCATAATTCGATCAACTCCTTCCAGTCGCGGTGCTGGTACGAATGCACAGCCACCCAGCCGTTCTGGTCGTAGCCTGGCAAGGACAACTTGTCTTCCAATTGCGCACGAACGATCCTTTGATGGTTGTTCGCGGCGGAATCGAGAAGGTGCCCGATTTCCTGCTTGGGGGACCAATGCGAGGGTGAGGGCTTGGTTTGGGCGGCTTCGTCGGAGAGCTTCGCGAGGCGTTCAGGCACGCGCTGCAATAGTTCACGGAAGGAAGTGATTGTCTGCATGAGATCCTCTTATGTTGGTAACTCCTGATTTCGGAATCACAATTGTTTGCGGCAGCCGGCATAGGCTTGCAGCGCTTCCTGCATTACATTTTTCAGGGGCACGTGATGGGTTTCCGCGAGTTTGCGGCAGTCTTCATATTCGGGCGCATAGTTGGAAACGGAGCCATTCATGTTCGCAATTTTAATTCGCACCGGGCCCCAGGTTGTACTTACGGTTTCCCAGCGTCTGGAAAGAGTTTGGCGACGCTCCTGGCGGCGGCGCACGCCCAGCGTGGTGGTCTCGGCAAAGATCAGTTTTGTCAGGCGATCGGCGTCTTCGGTTCTTGCCAGGACGGTGAGCAATGCTCCAGGACGGCTCTTTTTCATTTGAATGGGAATGTTGAAAGCGTCGAGCGCGCCCTCGGCCAGCAGGCGCTCCATAGTGTAGGCAAGGACTTGGGGGTTGAGGTCGTCAAGACTTGCTTCGAGCACCGCGATTTCTTGCAGCGTAGTCTCTTGCGGCGGTTGGGGCGTACCGTCTTGCCTTGCGGTCGCTGGCGTATTTGCATCAGGCGCGGTCGCGGATTCTCCGATGGTGATGCGGAGAAGGTTGGGGTGGTCGGGGAAATCACGGCTTCCGGCGCCGTAGCCTGCCTGGTCAATCTTCATTGCGGGAAAGGAGGAGAAGCGTTTGGTCAGGGCGTTGACGATCGCCGCGCCGGTCGGCGTTACCAGTTCGACTTGCGGTCCCGAGGAATATACGGGAGCGTCGCGAAGCAATTTTAGAGTTGCGGGAGCGGGGACGGGAAGCGTTCCGTGGGCGCACTTGACCGTGCCCCCGCCAACGTTGAGCGGCGAGCAGACCCAATCGTCGACGGCGAGAGATTCGGCTCCGACGGCAGCACAGACGATATCTACCATGGCATCGACGGCACCGACTTCGTGAAAGTGGACGTGATCAACGGACGTGTTGTGAATTTCGGCTTCGGCCTGGCCCAGGGCCTCAAAGATTCGGATTGCGGTGGCCTTCGCCAACTCGCTCAGGGATGCCTTTTGAATGATCTCGCGAATTTCCTTGAGGGAGCGTCCGTGCTCCTGGTTGTGGTCACGATCATGGTGCGGGTGTGAATGATGCTCAGCATGGCCGTGATCGTGATCCTGCTGCTTCCAGAAAGCTTCGCACGGCAGGTCTTTTTCGCCATTGATGTAGACGTCAACTTTGGTGGCCGAAATTCCGGCTCTGACGACGCGGGAAATCTCCAAGCGCGCACCGATATCGAGCGCCGCAACCGAATCGTGCAGGATTTTGGGGGACACTCCGGCATCAAGCAGCGCGCCCAGAAACATGTCGCCGCTGATGCCGGAAAAACAGTCCAGGTAGGCTATGCGCATAAGGTCAAAGGCTAAAACCACAGAGGACCACGGAGAAAAGCGAGAAAGACTGCCCTGGATGACTCTGTGCTCCCTGTGGTTACGGTTTTCGTCGATGGCGCGTGAAACTTTCATGATAGGGAACGCTCTCCGTGGCGTCAAACACGCTGCCGCAACGAGTTTGTTAGAATCACTGTTCTTCGAATACGTTCTTGAACGAGTTAGAGACGAAAGTTAGAGGGCATCTTGTATCGATATCTGGAACGGCGACTGGTGGAACATCTACGCGAGTTTCTGCTCCGTACCTACGGTCTGGAGACCGTAAACATCGTGGTGGAGCAGCCGCCGAAAATCGAATTTGGCGAATACGCGTTGCCGATCGCTTTCGAACTGGCGCGGAAACTCCGCAAAGCGCCACGCAAGATTGCGGAAGAGATCGCCGCCGGGGTTGGCGAGATTCCCGGGTTTGAGAAATTTGAAGTCGCTGGCGGCGGATATATCAACGTCCGCGTCAGCCGAGCGGAGTTGGCGCGGGAACTTGTGATCGATCGAACACCGGCTGCGGATGGACGCGTTGGTAAAGTGTTGGTTGAGCATTCCAGTATTAACCCCAACAAGGCAGCGCATATTGGGCATCTTAGAAATGCCATTCTTGGCGATACCTTTGTGCGGTTGCTACGGTCTGCGGGGCGGGAAGTTGATGTGCAGAATTACATCGACAACACAGGTGTGCAGGTTGCCGACGTGGTGGTGGGGTTTCTGCAGATCGAGAAGAAATCGCGGGCTCAGATTGAGGCGCTGGCTGCCGCTCCGCGATTTGATTATCTGTGCTGGGATCTTTATGCACGGGTTTCGCACTGGTATGAGGAGGACAAGGGCAACTTGCAGGCGCGGTCGGCAGCACTGCATGCGATTGAGGAAGGGAACAATGAGACGGCGGCGGTGGCGGAGCTGATTTCGGTTGCGGTGCTGAAACGGCATCTCGAAACCATGGAACGACTCGACATTGAGTACGACTTCCTGCCGCGGGAGAGCGAGATCCTTCGTCTTCATTTTTGGGATGCTGCCTTCATCAAGCTTAAAGAAGCTGGCGTCCTGACCTACGAGAACGACGGCAAGAACAAGGGGTGCTGGGTGATGCGGCGGGCTGGGACCTCTGCGGC
This sequence comes from uncultured Acidobacteriaceae bacterium, assembly GCA_963696275.1. Classification (GTDB taxonomy): domain Bacteria; phylum Acidobacteriota; class Terriglobia; order Terriglobales; family Acidobacteriaceae; genus Acidiflorens. The sequence goes on from CAVOJQ010000010.1 coordinate 87,827, forward strand.
TCAACCCTTAACCACCGGGAGCACGGAGGACGCGGGGGAAAAGATCACAGAGGAAGACCAGAAGGTTATTGTCCGCTCCAATGGCACGGTCGGCTACGTCGGCAAAGACATTGCTTATCACATGTGGAAGTTCGGGCTGCTGGGGCGGGATTTCGGGTATCGGAAATTCTTTCGCTATCCGAACCGGCATGACTGCTGGATTTCCACTACGGACGGCGAGAAAGATCATCCTCACTTTGGCGATGTGGCGGAGATTTATAACGTGATCGATGCGCGGCAGTCCGAGGCGCAGAACACAGTGATGGAGGCGTTGCGCGGGCTAGGACACGGCGAAGCCGCCGATCGCTATACGCATTTCTCATACGAAATGGTGGCGCTGACTCCGCGCTGCGCGGCGGAATTGGGATACAAACTGAGCGATGAAGATCAGGGAAGGTCGTGGATCGAAGTTTCTGGACGCAAAGGGTTTGGCGTGAAGGCGGATGATCTGCTGGACGCGCTGATTGCTTCGGCTCGCTCGGAAGTGGATGGGCGGCATGGGGATTTGCGCGAAGAGGAGCGGGCTGATATAGCGGAGCAGATCGCGATCGGGGCGCTGCGCTATTTCATGCTGAAGTTCACGAAAACGTCGGTCATCGCTTTTGATTTCAAAGACGCGTTGAGTTTCGAGGGCGATACTGGTCCTTATGCGCAGTATGCGGTGGTGCGGGCTTCCAACATTTTTCGCAAGGGTGGAATAGACGCGGAGAGTTTTCTTGGAGCTGTCGGAGGCGCGGCAAGCCGTGTCTCTACAGAAGAGTTCACCCGATTCCTTGGCGGCGAATCTGGTAATGACATCTGGGAGCTATGGCTGGCGGCGGCCAAGACTTCTTACATCATCGGGCAGTGTATCGCTACCACCGAGCCGGCTTATCTTGCCAAGCACGCGTTTCAACTGGCACAGCTTTTTAATACGTTTTATCACCGCTATCCGATTCTCAGCGAAGCGGATGAGCGGCGGAAGGATTTTCTGCTGATCACGGTGGCGGTGGTTCGTCGCGAACTGATCAGGATTCTGGGGATTATGGGAATCAGCGTGCCGGCGGCGATGTGAAGCGGCCTTACGCCGTCGGCCGAAGCCGCGCTTGCAAAACAAATTCAAACTTACCCACGACCTGAATGGGCTGTGATGATGACGGACGACGGGTATGCATGCGCGTAGACTGGAATTGATCTCTATCCGGGCTAACATGCCGTATCGCGCCGCCATCTCTGTTTTGATCCTGAGCCTTCTCTGTGGCTGTGGGCGGCCTCCGGCTGATAAGTCTCTGGACGCCTCCGGGTCGCAGAATCTTCCCTTTGACCGGCAACCGCGCTCCACGGGAATTTCGCCCAGCCAGTCGTTGATTCCATCGACCACAAAACTGCCTGAAGGAACTCCTATTCCGGTTCGCCTGGAAAGCCCGGTTTCGAGTGCTTCCGCGCATGCGGGAGACAGTTTCTCTGCGGTGGTGGATGAGCCCATCGTAGTGGATGGGCAGACGCGGGTTGCGGGCGGTACGCGCGCCACCGGGCGCGTGCTCGAAGCCCGGGCCTCCGGGCAGGCGGAGAACTCGCTTGAACCCGGCTATGTTCGAATTGTGCTGGTAAGTTTCAACGTGAAGGGCAAGGCGATTGCGATCGAAACCTCAAGCATCTTTGCCAAGGGTGGATCGCGGGACGAACGCAAGCCCGCTGCCGGGGCGGCTTCTGGCACTGGTCAAAACAGCGAACCCCGGAGCCGGGATATCGTCCTCGGAGTCGATCGCCATCTCAATTTTCGGCTCGCCCAAACGGTGGACCTGGAGTAAGGTCTCAGATCTTAAGGGAGTGGCAGCGACTTCCGACGGTTTGCTGGCCTTTCGCCGCCAGCCGCTTTGCGCAGCGGCTTCTAAAGGTGCACTGCGGCCAGATTTCGTCGTAAATTATTAGCGGTGCTAATCGCGGTTTCTGGCATGCGAGGGATCACTGGAGGTGGCGACGTCGAGGTCCACGCGCAGATGTTGGGCGGCGGCGATGCCGGGAGGGTAGCAATTTCCGTCCTTATTGTAAGTAGCGGAGCAACCACTGGCGAAATCAGGTCGCCTGGGCGATTGTGCAAATTGCCAAACGTCGGCAAAAGAGATGCCGCCGGATGTCGGCGAAAGACTCTTTCGTGCTACTGTGCACCCCGGCGAGGGTGGGCAAGAATCATTCACGATCCAATAGGTAATGTTCCGTTCGCCGGCATTTTTTCGAATGTCGTCTGCTGTCACGATGGAGACGCCACCACCCTCCTTGGCTGCGATACCCGAGCAATAGACGCCGGCCGCGAATTGGGCGGAAATGACGCCATCGATCCAAGCGTGGAGGTAGGCGCGCTGTTCTGGAAGAAGGCGTCCGCCTTGCTCCTGGTCGAGGAAGATGATGGTGTGCGAGGGGAAGCCTTCCGCTCGCGCGGTTCGTACTGCTGCGGCAGCATCGGAACTGCCTAGTTTGGCTGCGTCTCCGGCCTTCCTGATCTCAGCGTAGGTGCGTCCGTTGAAAAGAACCAGGAAGCCAAATCCGGCATCCCGCAGGATTTTTCGCTTTCCGATCCAGGAGTTTGTTCTAGCGCCGGGCGGATTGTTCAGCCAATAGCCAGAGTAGGAAAATGTCTGTCGAAGAAGCTTCAGGTTCGCGTCGCCCGGATAATCGTTGCGATCGAAGCCGATATATCGAGCGGATTCCGCTGGCTGTGCTTCCGTGGGCAGGGTTTGAAAGGCAGATACGAGAAGTGCCACCACCAGGGCGAGTGGAGTGATTGCTTTCATTCGGTGCGCTCGGCGCTCATCATAGAGGACTTTTCGACATTTTAGGAGTGTTCAACTTTTTGGAGCGGTGGAATTGCGTTTGCGGGCGAAAATGTTTGCCCTTCGACTTTAGGTGTTCCACATCAGGGTGATAGGGCGCTCGCTCGATGATATCTTCAATCGTATCGTCGGCAGCTTCTAAATAGTTTCGAATCGTGGCGGGCCGAAACAGAAGGAACTCCATCGAAATTGGTTGACCTTATAGCTCTTCCTCGTGAAGCGCTTTGTCGGCGACGTGAAACGCCAGCAACAGCAATCCTGTGAGTCCCTTCAGCGCTTTACAAATCTCTACCCACTTTCTTTCGCAAGGAAGGAGCGCGGGCAGCGTTCTCGGAACAGGAACGGAGGTTGTGATGGATAGCAGAACGACGTGTTTTACGTAGACGACAATCCAAAATCCAGCCGGTTGCTGAGCAGTGTTCTTGAAGAATGCGGGTTTCGGGTAATTACGAAAAATGATCCGATTGAGGCGCTCGCGCTCTGCCGGCGAACTTATTTTGATGTGGCGCTTCTCGATTATGAAATGCCTGTGATGTCGGGGTCGCAACTGGCGCGGGAGATCAAGTATTTAGTACCGGATGTTCCGGTGGTCCTGATTTCGGGACGGGCGCATCTGGCGGCAACGGAAATGGAGTTTGCAGATGCTCACTTTGGATTTGGGACATCGCTTGACGATCTACTGTGGACGATGCGGGTGCTGGCGCAGCCAAAGCTGGTAAGCATGGAGAATCATCGCGCGGGTGAACGGGAGATGACGCGGTGGGCAGACTCGACTTGAGGGGCAGGTGTCAGCTCTCAGGCAGCTGGGGGCTGAGGTTCGAGGTCAGAATCTCAAGGTAAGAGCGAGCGGGTCGGGCTTCCCTCTGCAGTCTGACCTCTGGGGGCTGCTCCCCGCAAGCATGAATCTGAAACGTGGGGGTCTCTGAGGGCGGGCAACTGACGCTGACCTGTTTCGCTCAGGCGGTGATTTGCTGATCTTCGCGGCGATCGGGTTTTGCTGCTGCGGCGGGCAGCCGCAGGCGGAAAGTGGTTCCGGTTCCGACGATGGAATCGAATTCGACGGAGCCGTAATGCCACTGCATGATCTGGTAGGTTTGCGCGAGGCCGATTCCGCTGCCGCCTTTGTCGCCCTTGGTGGTGTAGTAAAGTTCGAAAATTTTCTCCTGCGCTTCGGGCGGGATGCCGCAGCCCTGGTCGTGCACTTCGGCGAGAATCATTTCGTCGTCGCGTCTGGCCGCGAGAGTCAACGTTCCTCCGGCGGTCATGGACTGGACGCCGTTGATCACGAGATTCAGAATCGCCTGCTTCATCAGATCGGCATCGACCCGCACCATGAGGGCGTCGGTTTCACGTGGCCGGTCATGCGGCAGATCGGGGTCGGGTAATTCGAGAACGATCGGTACTCCGTGTCGCGCCGCTTCGGGTGCGGCGAGAGCGGCTACATTCTCCAGAATCTTCCGCAAATCCATGTCTTCAAGCCGCAGATCGCGAGGGCGGGTAAAATCGACTAGAATTTGCACGACGCGGTCGAGACGATGGATTTCGTTGCCGATGATGTCCATGTGACGCCGGGTGTCGGGGTCATCCTGCTGCAATTTATTTTGCAGCAACTGCAGGTGGAGCACGATGGCATTAATCGGATTCTTGACTTCGTGGGCAACGCCCCGCGTGAGGCGACCGCTGGCGGAAAGACGGCGAGAAATTTCGATCTCGTCTTCGATGCGGCGGACGGATTCGGCGTCGCGCATGGTGAGGAGGGCGCCAATGGGGGTGCCTTTTTCCTGAATAAAATCGAGGGACACCTGCACCCGGCGGCCATCGACGGCGTCAAATTCGTACTGCACGAGTGGTCGCTGCTGCTGGAACGCGGGCAGGACAACCGCACCCAGGACGGTGCCGTCGGAAAAAATCTCTTGCGCGGTGCGGCCTAGAATTTCCCGGCGCGGGCGCCCCAGAAACTTTTCTGCCGAGGCGCTCACGAGTACGACCCGCGAATCGCGCGTGAACAACATTAAACCATCCTGCAACTTGGTCATGACCTGCTCAACGTTGTCTCGCAGGGCGGAAAAAATCTGATTGGTGTCGCGAATCTGGCGTCCGAGGTGAGCGATCTTCAGCGACACCAGGCCAACCTCATCCTCCGAACCGGATTCCTCCTCGGGCAGCACATCTCCAGCGCTGACACTGTCGAGGTTGCGGCTGATGGCCTTTAAGGGTCCCAGTGCGAGGTTCGAAACCACCGCAGCCAGCACCAGAGAACAAAAAATCGCGACCACGGAAAAGAAGGCTGCCTGCTGGAGTTTCGGCGTCAATTCATTGCGCAGAAACACAGTTGAGACTCCCACGCGGACGCTGCCAAACGCGTGACCGTCGAGTTCCAATCCGCTGCTGACATCGTAGACGGTGCCGGGGGCGTAGAGGAGTCGCAACTGATGTCGAAATCCGGCATCGCGCAGTACGCTTAAAGGCGGACGATCCGGAATCGGTTTTCCGTTCAGAGCGGGGTTGGTGTCGAGGATAGCCACACCGTTGGGTTCGATAATGGCGGCGTCGTAGATGATGCGCGAATTTCCCACCACCGATTCCAACATGTCGTTGAGGTTGGGGTCGGTCTGCAGATAATTGGTGACGGCGGCGCGCATGGCCTTTGGATTTTCGGTATTAATCTTCGTGCTGGTCAGGTCGGGCACGGCTTTGGAGGCGGCGTATTCCAGTTGATTGCTGAGTTGGGACGCAGTTTCATCGGCCCACAGCAGGCGCTGGCGCAGCAATTGCGAAAGGTAGATCCAGGAAAAGCCAACCACCAGCGCCGTGAACAGCGTGGTAATGGCCAACACGATGATGAATTTGCGACTCATCTTGAAGCAGGTCTCAGGTACAAGGTGCCAGGTCTCAGGGTCCACCTTTGAGTGCATGCCGGAAGCGGAGGGCGAGGAACCACGATCTGACGCATAACACCCGCTCTTCTCACTCTTCTTCCGTTATCCCCGTATCCTGCGGCCGGCCGTATTCCTTCAGTTTGTTGTGGAGAGTTTTCAAACTGATGGCGAGTATTTCCGCGGCTCGCGTCTTATTGTTGTTGGTGGCTTGGAGAGTCTTGAGAATGAGAAGCTTTTCCGCCTCCTCAACGGTCGTGCCCACACCGAGATGAACGGCATCGGGATCGTTGATCACCGGGCGCACGCTCTGGCCAAAGGCCGGGGGTAAGTGTTTGGTTTCGACGAGGCCGCTCTCGCAGACGATCACGGCCCGTTCGAGGGTGTTGCGCAATTCGCGGACATTGCCCGGCCACGAGTAACTCTGGAAAATATTGAGCACCGCCTCGCTTACGTCCATCACCTTGCGGCTATGCTTTTCGTTCATGTCTGCCAGCAGGCTTTTGACCAAGTCGCGGATGTCTTCTTTATGCTCGCGCAGAGCCGGCATATGAATATTGAAAACGTTGAGCCGATAATAGAGATCCTGACGTAGCTCTCCTTTGGCCACGGCGTCGTCGGGAACTTTATTGGTGGCTGCGAGCACTCGGACATCGACCGATGTTTCCACTTTGCCGCCCAATCGCCGCAGTTTGTGGTCTTCCAGCACGCGCAACAATTTGGCCTGAGTGCCGACGGGCATCTCGCCGATTTCATCGAGCAACAAAGTCCCCCCTTCAGCCAGTTCGAAACAGCCGGTACGGCGCTCGAGGGCGCCAGTGAAGGCTCCTTTTTCGTGGCCAAAGACTTCGCTTTCAATGAGGGTCTCGGGGATGGCAGCGCAGTTAATCGGGACAAAAGGCTTGTTGCGCCGTGGACTCAGATCGTGGATGGTGCGCGCGACCAACTCCTTGCCGGTTCCGCTCGCGCCGGTGATCAGCACGGAAGCGGTACTCGGAGCGACCTGCTCGATGAGGTGGAAAATCTCTTGCATGGAAGCGGAGGCGCCGACCAGCCGCCCCATGGCTCCTTTATCGCGTAAGCGGCGGCGCAGAGTTTCATTTTCTGTGCGGGCGTTGAGGATCTCGCCGATGTTGGTCAGAATCGAGCGCAGCCGCCGGAAGTCGATGGGTTTTTCGATGTAGTCCTGTACACCCAGTCGTCCGGCATGAAAGGCGGTTTCGGTGGCTTTTTGGGCGGTGACCATGACCACGGCGACGGAATGCGCAAGTTCGGCCAGCCGCTCGACCAGTTCCATGCCGCCCATGCGAGGCATCTTGACATCGGTAATGACGATGGAGGGAGCAAAGGCGGGGATTTTTTCCAGCGCTTCGACGCCGTCGGCCGCCGTATCCGTGCGATAGCCCCATCCCGATACGAGTTCTGCAAGCCCGGTTCGTTCGTTCTCTTCGTCTTCTACGATCAGTACGCGTTCTTGTGTCATAGCTCCGCGATATTCAAGGGATTCACGTCCACCAGCATTATTCAGGGAAGCGAGCCGTCTCGCAACCGAAGGGTAAGCCGCGAATATCAATTTGAGAAAAGCGCGATGGCCCCAATTCTCCGGGAGAAATCGGGTTGGGTGAGCCTTATGTATATAAATTATGCTCCCTGTCAATTGTTACACTTTTGCAAAAGGCCTCGCTTGCTGTAGAATTCGGTGTTCCTGGATAACCCATCTATCCGTGAGTGCTGCAAGGGTTTATTGATTCCGGTTCTATTAATTAGTTTGAAGTGGATTTGATTCGGAGGAAATCTAATGTCAGCCTGTCACCCAACCTACCGGCGATGCGCCAGCGTTGCGCTCGTCCTGGCCGTCGTTATCACTGCGTTGCCGGCTTTGCTGAACGCACAAACCGCACCCGCGCCCGCACCCAAGGCGTCGACTACCATGTCGAATGATGTCGTTCCGAAATGGGACATATTCGTGGGCTATCAATGGTTGAATCCGGGAGGCAATGTTCCCGATGCAACGCCCCAGCCCGTGGGGCCGCTGGCCTATCCGCTTCCCTCGATGGACAAGGGTTTCGGCGCCAGTGTGGGATACAACTTCACCAAGTATCTGGCTCTCGAAGGCAGCTACGGCGTGAACTGGAGCAGCAACAATACTAACAGCTATCAGATACAAACATTCAGTGGCGGTCCGAGGGCAACGTGGCGCGGCGATAACGTGAGCTTCTATGCGCACACGCTCATTGGACTCGAACGCTTTCTGGCAGATCCTAACGGTTCCAGCCTGGGAGTCGATGCGATTCTCGGCGGCGGCATGGATCTTGCAATTAAGAAGGGGCTGGCGATCCGCGTGTTCGAAGCCGACTACCAGTGGTCGCACCAAAACTGGTCCAACACGGTGCCGCAATTCGATGGCGCCCTGCGCCGACCGGGTTACGATGGCGCCCTGCTGCGTACCGGTCTAGTGTTCAGCTTTGGCGGCGCTCCGGAACTGGCGGTGGCTGCGGCGTGTTCGGTTGACAAAAACGAAGTCATCGCTGGGGAACCCGTGCATGCCACGGTAAGCGCCAGCAACTTCAATCCCAAGCACACGCTCACCTACGCCTGGACGAGCAGTGCGGGCAAAATTGAAGGCAAGGAATCGGGAGCTACGGTTGATACCAACGGCATCGGCGGCGATGTCTCTGGCAGCTATCCCACCACTGTCACCGCCACGGTTAGCGATGCCAAGGCCAAGAAGAACAACACGGCGAGTTGCACAGCTACCTTCACCGTGAAGGTACCGCCCAAGAACCCGCCGCAGATTTCCTGCTCGGCCAACCCGTCGCAGCTTCAGGCTGGCGGCACGGCAGTCATCACTTGCAGTTGCACCAGCCCGGATAACGTTCCGGTAACGGTTGGTGGCTGGACGGCGAGCGGTGGCAGCATCTCAGGCAGCGGGAACGCGGGCACACTCAGCACCATGGGTGCAGCGTCTGGTCCCATTAACGTCAGCGCCACTTGTACCGACTCGCGTGGCTTAACGGCATCGGCATCGAGCACCGTGACGGTTGAGAATCCGCCACCGCCGCCGCCGCAGGCCACCAAGGTGAACGAGTGCCAGTATCCAAACGTCAAGAAGCCGTGGCGTGTGGATAACACCTGTAAGGCCGAACTGGACGATGTTGCGCTGAAGTTGCAGCAGGATCCGGATGCCAAGCTGGTGGTCGTCGGGAACGCCGATCCGAAGGAAAAGCGTAAGAATCTGGCGGCTGAGCGCGCACTTAACGTGAAGGCCTACATCTCGGGAGGCGAGGCGAAACAGAACATCGACCCAAGCCGCATCGAGGTTCGCACTGGAAACGCGGGCACCATGACCACGGAACAATGGATCGTTCCGGCGGGCGCGACCTTCCCAGAGGCCGGCTCTACGAGCCCGGTCGATCCGAAGGTGCAGCCAGTTCCGGATCATCCGAAGCCAGTGGCCAAGAAAAAGGCGAAAAAGGCCGAATAACCGAAGTAGAAAGAGCACGAAAGGCCGGTGGGGTTACTCTCGCCGGCCTTTTCTATTTGTCGTTCTTCAGTAACCTTGTAGCAGCCGTGCTAGGCTGTCTATTGTGGAACGAAGGCGAAAATCGTTCGCAGGGGTCAAGGGTCGCGCATGAATCTCAAAGGGCAAAGGAAAGTTCTCCGCAGCAGTTTAGGGCTTCTGGCCGTTGGTCTGGCCGTCACATTGATGAGCACCGCGCTGCTGGCCTCCGGCCCGTGGCAGGTATTGGGTCCGGATGGCGGTGACGCGCGCAGCCTGGCATATGACGCGCATAATCCAGACCGCGTGCTGCTTGGCACCAGCTCTGGCCAGCTCTTCAATTCGAATGATGCCGGCCGCACCTGGTCACGCCTGGCGCGTCTGGGTGGGGACGACTATGTGCTCGACCACATTTCCATCGATCCCGAGAACTCCAATCGGATTTACGTTTCGGCGTGGAGCGGCACCGGCCAGAAGATCGGTGAAATCTTCCGCACCGTGGACGGGGGCACCACATGGCAGACCTTGCCGGCGATGCACGGCAAATCGATTCGCGCCATGGCCATGTATAAGGGTGATTCGCGTGTAATCGTGGCCGGCGCGCTGGACGGCGTCTACCGCAGTCGCGATGGCGGCGAAACCTGGGAGCGCCTCTCACCCGCGAACTCCGAAGACGTCAAGAATATTGAATCGATCGCTGTCGACCCCAAGGATCCGAATACGATTTATGCAGGAACGTGGCACCTGGCATGGAAGACGAGCGATGCCGGCGCCAACTGGCAGCATATCAATAAGGGTATGATCGATGATTCGGATGTATTTTCGGTTATCGTCGACCATGAGAATCCGTCGATAGTTTTTGCCAGCGCCTGTTCGGGAATCTACAAGAGCGAGACCGCGGGTAACCTGTTCGACAAGATCAAGGGAATCCCGTTTTCCGCGCGCCGCACTCGCGTGCTGAAGCAGGATCCAACCCACGAAAACATTGTGTACGCGGGTACGACAGAAGGGCTGTGGAAGTCAACCGATTTAGGCAAGATGTGGAAACAGGTGAGCAGTCCTGATGTCGTCGTCAACGACGTGCTCGTCGATCCTCGCGACTCCGCGCGGGTTCTCTTAGCTACGGACCGTAGCGGCGTGATGGTCTCGACCGATGGCACGGCGAACTGGGCCACTTCCAACAAAGGCTACGCGCATCGCTATGTTTCTGCCCTGTTGGCGGATAACAAAGATCCCCACACGCTCTATGTGGGGGTCGTCAACGATCGGGAATACGGCGGCGTTTTTTATTCTCATGATGCGGGGCAGCACTGGTCGCAGAAGGCGACGGGCCTCGGCGGAAAAGATGTGTTCGCGCTCAAGCAAGCGAGCAATGGGATGCTGGTCGCCGGTACCAGTCACGGTGTCTATTCGCTCGAAGCGAATGCCAGCGAATGGCATTCCTTGAACGTTGTTGCGGCGGAGCATACCGTAAAAATTGCGCGAAAGGGTTCGCGCAAAGAAACCACCCAAACGATTTACAAAAAGTCGGAACTGGAAGCGCGGGTCAATGATCTTGAGCTCGGTGATCTGGAACAGAACGATGTCCAACACAACGCCAAGAAGCACGTCTCAGAGCGGTGGTTCGCTGCCACCACGACCGGCATGTACACCAGCATCGACCGGGGCAAAATCTGGAAGAATGTTACGGTTCTAGGACAGACGGATTTCGTTTCGGTGCGTGCGGAAGGTTCCACAGTAGTCGCCGCGTCGCGATCCAACGTGCTGGTGTCAAGTGATGAGGGCGTGACCTGGCAACCGGCCACTCTGCCATCGTACTTGGTTGGCATCCGTGGCGTGGCTATTACTTCCGGGAGTGAGATTATGGTCGCTGCCCGTGAAGGCGCCTTCCGTAGCGGAGACGGCGGCGCCACCTGGGAGCATGTCGTCAACGGTCTGCCGGACAAGAACATCACTTCCGTCAGCTTTGATGCCACCCACAAGCGCCTGCTCGCTACCAGCGACGCGACTGGGGTGATCTTCGAGAGCAGCGACGGTGGACGGACGTGGCAGCGCGGTCCCGACAGCGGATACCCGCTGCGCCGGGTCAGCGTCTTTGGTGGCCGCTTCGTGGCCGCTACTCCTTTTGACGGCGTCGTGCTGCAACCGGAAAACGAATCGATCAGCGCTGCTGCCGAAGCCGGCAGCACCGAATAGCTGATTCGCAGACTCAACATTGCGCCCCGCCCAAGCGCAGCTTGGGCGGGGCTTTTCTTTTGCGATGAGAGATAATCTCTTTGTACCCTTTATGCGACCGGCAGTTCTCATCGCGATTGCGCTCGGGACAAGCTTCTCGGCGCTGGCGTCTTACCAGCAGGCGCCAGGAGGTTCGGGCGCTGAGACTGGCAAAGTGGTGGCCACGCCAGCGAATTCTCAGATTCAGGATGCCTCCAAGCATTCACCACGCGGCGGCGCGCCGGAAAAGCCGGCTGCTGCGAAGGGCTCAACGAAACATTCTGCGCGCGCCGCACAGGAACCGGCTGGCGCGCCGCGAAAAGTCGTCATCCGGAACGGCGGAGCGGTTGAACCGGCGGAACAGATCATTCCCGGCATGACCCCGGCAGAAGCGGTTCGCGAGCGGGAGAATGCGGAACGGTGGCTAAGTTCGACAGACCTCCAACTCACACAGTTGGGAGCCCGAGACCTGGGTCAGCAGCAGCAAGAGACGGTGAGCCAGATCCGCAACTACATGGATGGTGCGCGTTCGGCTTTAAAGGACGGGGACGTGCGCCGTGCCGGAACGCTGGCGGAGAAGGCGCATTTGCTGTCGGACGATTTAGCCAAACATTAATGGCTAAGAAATCCATCGCGTAGATCTTCTTCGAAGTCTTGTCAAGAAAATCTCCGTTATTCGCTGGTGAAGTAATCCACCGTCACTGGATTCTCGAACAACGAGTAATCACGGGTCACCACTGTGATGCCGCTATCGGTGACGAAATAGCGCTCGCGGTCGGCGTCAACGTCGTAGCCAACTGTCGTGCCCTCGGGAATGTGAACGTCGCGGTCGATGATGGCTTTGCGGATGCGGCAACTGCGCCCCACGTTGACGTGCGAGAAAAGGATACTGTTCTCGATTTCAGAGAAGGAGTTGACGCGCACATCGGGTGATAGAACGCAATTCTGTACCGAGCCTCCAGAAATAATGCAGCCCGACGAAACCAGGGAATCGAGCGCGTGGCCCATGCGCCCGGCTTCGGAAAACACGAATTTTGCCGGTGGATACTGGCGTTGGTGGGTGCGGATCGGCCAGGCCTCGTCGTACAGATTGAATACGGGAGAGACCGAAACCAGGTCCATGTTCGCTTCGTAGTAGGCTTCGAGAGTGCCCACGTCGCGCCAGTAGAGCGCTTCTTTCTTGTTTTCGTCCACGAAATTAAAGGCGAAGACGCGATAGTCGTCGAGCATTTTGGGCAGAATATTCTTGCCGAAATCGTGACTGGAATCAGAGTCTTCGGCGTCCTTGAGCAATACCGGGATGAGAACATCGGTATTGAAGATATAGATGCCCATCGATGCGGAAATCTTTGCGGGATCGTAGGGGGATCGCAGATCTGTGGTTTGCGGTTTTTCCAGAAAGCCGGTGATGCGGTGCTCGCCATCGATGTCGACCACTCCGAAATGGCGGCATTCGGAGGGATCGGTGGTCAGGGTTGCCACAGTGACGTCGGCTCCGGCGTCAACGTGCTGCTTCAGCATGCGCCCGTAATTCATTTTGTAGATATGGTCGCCGGAGAGGATGATCACATACTTGGGCTGCTCAGAGCCGATGGAATAGATGTTCTGATAGACTGCGTCGGCTGTCCCCATGTACCAGTTCTCGCTGACGCGCTTCATGGGAGGCAGGATTTCGATGAACTCGCCGATCTCGCGGCCGAAAATGTTCCAGCCTTCGCGGATCTGACGATTGAGCGACAGCGCCTTGTATTGGGTAAGGATATAAACGCGGCGCAGTCCGGAGTTGACGCAGTTGGAAAGCGTGATGTCAATGATGCGGTAAATGCCGCCGAAGGTCACAGCGGGCTTGGCGCGGTCGCGGGTCAGCGGATAGAGGCGTTCCCCTGCGCCTCCGGCAAGCAAGATCCCGAGCGTATCTTTCATCGGCACACCGTATAGATGCAACCAGCGACGCGAACGCTGCCCCGGTTAAGGCGTCATACTAGCACACGCGATACATAGGTATCCCTTAGGGATGCTAGCAGTGCACGATCTTGTCGCTCTTGATGCCGCGGGTGGCGTTGCGGGAGTCGACTACGAGCTGCGCTTCGCTGACGATCTTCTTGTAATCGTAGTCGGAGTGATTGGTGACGATGAGCACGCAATCGTACTGCCCGAGATGGTCGAGCGGTGCGCACTTCATCTGCAGATCGTACTTTCGTCCGCGTCCGACAAATGGGAAATAGGGATCGTTGTAGCTAACGACCGCGCCTTCTTTCTGCAGCAGTTCGATGATGGTCAAGGCGGGCGATTCGCGCAGGTCGTCGATGTCTTTCTTGTAGGCGACGCCCAGCACCAGCACCTTCGATCCGTTGATCGCTTTTTTCTGCCGGTTCAGCGCCGAGATGGTCGAGGCGATCACGTGATACGGCATGGCCACGTTGATCTCGCCCGCCAGTTCGATAAAGCGCGTGTGAAAGTCAAACTCCTTCGCCTTCCACGAAAGATAAAAGGGGTCGACCGGAATGCAGTGTCCGCCTAACCCCGGCCCGGGATAAAACGGATGGAAGCCGAAGGGCTTGGTGGCGGCGGCGTCGATGATCTCCCAGATATTCAAGTTCATGCGCAGGCAGAGCATCTTGAGTTCGTTGACCAGCGCGATGTTGACGCAGCGATAGATGTTCTCCAGCAACTTCGTCATCTCCGCCGCCGCCGGCGAAGAGACGGGAACGGTGCGGCGGAAGATGGATCCATAGAGCGCGGCCGCGATTTCGCTGGCCTGCGGATCGAGTCCGCCAATCACCTTCGGAATATCGTGACGCGCCACCTCGGTGTTGCCGGGATCTTCCCGCTCCGGCGAAAATGCAATCCAGAACTCGTTGTCGCCCGCCGCACCCTGGCGCGAAGCTTTCAGCCCACCCGGGTTTTCGTTCTCCAGAATCGGTACCAGAACTTCTTCGGTGGTGCCCGGGTAGGTCGTGCTCTCGAGGATGACGATCTGGCCGGCGCGCAGGTGCGGCGCCACGGCATGGGCCGTGTTGGTGATGTAGCTGAGATCGGGCTCGTGATACTCGTTCAGCGGCGTCGGGACGCAGATGATGATCGCATCCATGGCGGTGATCTGCGAGTAATTGGCGGTGGCTTTGAAGCCGTTCGCTTGGGCGGAGGCGATCTCGGCCGGCGTGATGCGGAAAATGTAGGTGCCGCCGTTGTCGAGGGTGTCGATCTTTCGCTGATCGATGTCGAAACCGGTGACCGGGAACTTCTGCGCGCTGTAGAGCAAGGCCAGCGGCAGGCCGACGTAGCCGAGGCCGATGATTCCCACTCGCGCCTGGCGCGTTCCGATGCGACTTTTGAGGTCGGTAAAAAGCGAAGCAGTGAGCTGAGGATTCATAAGGACACCCATCATCTTACCATCGGAGATTAAGCCATTCGGGAGCTGCGTGGAACCCGGGTAACCCAATCCGACCCCATGGTTCGGCGTCCTCTCCGGGATGACCATCGAGAGGAGGATTACGGCCGTAACCCGGTCGCTCCGGAGAAGAAGTAAGATTAGCGCAGGCGTACACGCCCTTTATGAGCGAGTTCTAGTAACATGCCGAGAGAGATGCGCCTACTGCGACTCCCCATTCTGCTATTCCTGACCATCCTCCTGATCGTGGTTGCTCTGGCGGGCCAGGCGGCGCGCTTTCTGGTCGTGGACCATCCAGAGAAGTCGGACGCCATTGTGGTGCTGGCCGGGGAAACGAACGTCCGCCCAGGCTATGCCATCGAGCTGTTACATCAGGGATACGCCGCCCATGTTTTCCTGGATGCCGAAAAGCGAAATCGCATCTACGATACACAACTGATCGATATTGCGCAGAACTATGTGAACAAACTTCCGGACGCCGAACGTGTCTCGGTGTGTCCGGTCTATGGTTTCTCGACCTTCGCGGAGGTCGACGACGTAAACCGATGCCTGCAGCCGCTCGGTATCCATCGCGTGCTCATCGTCACGTCCGACTACCATACTCGTCGCGCCGGAATGATCTTCCGCCATCACCTGCCGCAATACCAGTTCAGCACCGCCGGAGCGAAGAACCCGCAGGAATTCAGCACACCGTGGTGGACCAACCGCGAATGGGCAAAGGTGACGTTCGATGAGTGGATAAAAATGCTGTGGTGGCAACTGGTAGATCGATGGCGTTAATGAGTGCCGATAGAGACATTGAATCATCGGGACATTGAACCATTTGTAAAGAAAGAAGGATTTCATGCTTCAAGACAGGCTACTGGCAAGTTTTCGGCGACTACGTTAGTTTGAAACTACCCATATTCAGGAGGTGCCATGGCGCAAGTCACGATTACGGTGCGCAAAGACGGTCCCTTGCGCGTAGAAGATCCCAACGGCCTTGTTGAAATTGTTGATGCCGAGGGCAACAAGTACGACCTGACCGGTAAGGTCGCGTTCTCTCTGTGCCGCTGCGGAGCTTCGGCGAACCGTCCTTTTTGCGACGGAAGTCACAAGATCGCGTTGCAGGCGCTCGTGGCGACAATCAAGATTGAGTAAAGACTGGCGGATGGGCGGTGTGGCGCCCTGGCGAATGGGTCTGAATGCAGGTCCAGTCTAGTAATTAGTGCTACGACTAATGGTGCGGATTGCCGCGCCAGTAGCTGCTAGACTTTTGTCAGAGTCCATGCCACGCTTCTTTCATTTTGGAGTCGTGCTCGGCGCAGCGCTGCTGCTCACTGCGCCTGTTGCAGCGCAGGCGGCGGTCAAAACGCAGGATCCGACGGCCGCAGCTCGTGTCGAGCACGTGGTTGTGCACCAGGATGGCAGTGCGTTGACCGTCGAGATTCAGACCTCGGGTGCGGCGGTCGCGCCCGACACGCAGGCGATCGCCGGCCCCGATCGTATCGTGATCGATTTTCCGGGAGCGATGCCAGCCGCCGATCTGCGCGCTCTGCAAGTGAATCGCGGCGGTCTCAAGCGAATTCGCTCCGGATTATTTTTCAGCAATCCTCCGATCACCCGCGTAGTTCTGGATCTCGAGGAGCCGCAGTCGTATCAGATTGCAACGAGCCGGAATGCAATCGTCGTCACGCTGAGCGGAACCAAGCTCAGTCCGGGCCGGCAGGATACCGTCAAGCCCGCTACGTCCTTTGCACGGGCGCAAACCTCCGAGGCAGCCCCTTCGGCAAAGCTGACAAATGCCTCGCTGGCCACGGGATCGAGAGTTGCGCAGACCAAGGTTGCCGCGGCCAGTGTTGGCGGCAGCCGGGTTACCGGAACAAGAATTGCCGCCGCCGCACTTTCTCCGGCAGCATCCCCGGCGACTTCTTCGGCCGCTTTACCATCCTTGCCAGCGCCCATCGTGGCGCCAGTTTTGGCGAAACCGCTCTTGTCGGTAACGTTTGCCAATGGGATGCTGCACATCCGCTCTGACAAAGCCACGCTCGCTCAGGTGTTGTACGAAGTGCAGCGCCAGACGCAGGCCGAGATTGCCATTCCGGCCGGCGCGGAGCAGGAAGAGGTGGCTGCCGATCTCGGTCCCGCCCCGGCGCGCGAGGTGCTCGCGTCGCTTCTTAATGGCTCACCCTACAACTTCATTTTTGTCGGGGGTGAAGCGACCCTGGAGCGCGTGATCCTCACGCGCCGCGACAGCGTTATCCCTTAGCCTTCCAGATCCTCTGAATATCCTGTCATCGAGTTCGTGACTGGGCGGGAGGAGCTCGGTGCGTGAATCTTCAAGTTGGCGGGGAGAGACATCTGGCTATGGCGGCGAAATGAGGCGGACTGCAACTGGAGAGGCACCGTTGCCTAGAATGGGCTGGCCGGTGGCGCCGGTTCCGCATCCGGCCATGTTGATGATGGTCGCGGGGATCTCGTTGGGGCTGGTGGAGCCGTACGGCAAGGCCTGCGTTGCCAGAGGGTTCAGGAACACCTGGAGGAAGCCGATCACTTGCACGGGGTTGGTCGGGGAAACGCCGGTTGTTGTATTAATGACCGGGATGGTCACGAGAGAGGGACTCACCATCACATTCTTCCCGACTGCGCCTGCAACCTGGTTCTGGGTGCCGGCCACGAACTGAAGAGGCGGCCGCGTAGTAGCAGTGTCGATGCTATCGCTGGTTCCAGGGGCGTTGGTGTAGTTAATAAGGCACTCGGCGGCTGCGACTGTATCGGCGTCGCGAGTGGTTCCGTAGGCGGTGGTGTCGATGTTGATGGATGAATTCGCGCCACAGGTAATGGGCAGCGGAACGCAGCCAGCGATGGCAAGCTGGTAGGAATTAAATCCCGTGCTGCAGCTTGGCAAAGCCTGTGTTGAGGCAGGGAAGTCAGCGGCATCGATAGCGCCCGGATAATAGACTCCGGCTGCTGGCGGCGTGATTCCGCCGCTGCAATCTCCAAAAAGGCAACCGGCATAGAGACCGTCGGAATTAGACGGTCCGGGCCATCCCTGATCGACCAAGCTGGGATTTTGGGTCCAAATGGCGCCAGTCGAAGTAACAAAGATCGGATTCGTGGTGTTTTTCGTGGGGTCGATATTCGGCAGCAGCCATGGTTTTACGCAAATCGGCGCGACCGGGATCGTCGTCCCATTTAAAGCATTGGCATCTGAAGGGTTGTAAGCTTCAGCGGTCGCCGACGCGCCCACCGTGTTTGCCGTGCGTCCCCAGATGCGCGAGAAAAAAGTTGGCAGATCGGTTCGCTGAACCGCCACGGTCACATGGGGATTGGTATCGAATGCAGGGTCTCCCTGATTCGGGAAGGTGACGGTGATTTCGCCGGTGTTCAGCGTTCTTCCTCCCACCACGTTTTGGGAGGCCACCTGGGTCGCGATGGTGGTGGCGAGGGTCCTGGCATTCCTGGTCGTCCTGCGCGACGCGTCTGAAGTCACCCCCGAGTTCGCGAAGACGCGGGCAGCGGCCAGAGCCGCGGCATCGGCGGCGAGTTGCGCTTCGCTGCGCGCGGTGTAGAGGGTGACTACGTCGATCGAAAGCGCGGCCATGGCTCCGACAACGAAGAGCATGACGACGGCGACGAGCACGATCACGATGCCGCGCTCTTTACGGTGCGGGCCGGCGCGCCGTGAACTACTGGTGCGCGAGTTGTGAGCTGGACGCGGTTGCAAGCATCCTCAAATCTGGTTATGAACCGTAGCACTCTCGGACAACTGCGTCATAGCCGCATAATTGGCGCTCGGAACAATCAATTGAATCACGCTATTGAAGCGCCAATGATAGGGATACTGCACGGTGACCATGGTGCCGACGGAGTAAGGCGGTCCGGAAGCACAGGCTAAACCGCACGACCCGCAGACACATCCGCGGTTGATGGTGATGACCAGTTGATCGTTAGTAGCGGACGTGGAACAGCCTGCAATGGTGTACGTCCAGGTGAGTCCGCTTCCCAGTTCGGACACCAATCCTGGGGGCGAACAGATTCCGCCGGGCACGACTCCGCTGGCGACGAGCGAGTTGAAGACTGCGGTCACGACCGGCAGGAGGGAGGCTGGACTGGCGTTGCCAGATTGTATGTCGCTCATGGGTTGAGCTCCGGCGATGATGGCGCCTTCTTGTGCCGCCTGATCGATCTTCTGCTTCATGTTGAAAGCGCCGCTGAAGTCGAAGATGCCCACGACGAACACAACAAGCAGAGGCAGCGTGATGGCAAATTCCAATAGAGACGAACCCTGAATTGCAGTGACGAGCGCTGTGCGGAGGAACTGATATCTGCTGGAGGAAGAAACGCAGAAACGCCGGGTCAAAGTGAGTTTGCGTTCCGGCGTTTCTGGACGCTCTACCCGCCGAAGCATCTAGTCCTCCATCCTGCTCTGCGCCTGGGCCGTCAAAATAATCTGAGACAAGTTAAGGGACGTAAAAGGCAGGTAGAACTTGAATGGATACTGAAAGCTCACCACGGAGCCACACTGTACGGGCTGGGGTTGTGTACCTCCAGTCGAAGCCGGATTCAGCTGAACATTCTGGCAAACGTAGATCTGGGCAGTCGATGAACATAAGCCCGTAGTAGAGACAGGCGGATAGGGCGGTGATGGACAGGGGCCGCAAGTTTGTGCCGATTGCCCGGCTTCGCATGAGGGGGGGCTTGACGGCAATTGGATTTGAGTGGGATCGAGGTTGGAAGCCAGCATTACGGCGGTAATCGCTGTGTCCACGGTAGTGGCAGCAGCAGCGGCATCTCCGCAGGTGGCGCAGGCAGCGCGTGCGGCGGTGATCGCTCCCTGCTGCGCCGCTTGCTGAATGGTGGAGTAGATATTGAACACTCGACCAAACCAGACGATTCCCAACAGAAGCATGAAGACCAAAGGCAGCACCAGCGCGGCCTCGGCAATCTCGGCGCCATCAGAGCTTTCGAGCGCGCGCACGACTCGCATGATCTTCATCACAGTGCACGTCCTTCGAACCGTTCGGGACAATCGATCATAACGGAATGACCCATCTCAAACCAAAGATTCGAAACTACAAATTACCAGCGGCCCAGCGCCCGGCCTGCTCCCATGGCGAGCACAGTAATCGCCATGGCCACACCGAATGGAACTTTCGCGGACTGCGGATCGTCAAGCGACAGCTCCGAGCCCGGCATCCGCAGGCTGAACAAAGCTCCCAGTAAACGTGCGATGTTCAAGAGCGTCCGTTTCAGCCGCCCTTTCCAGATCACGAGCACGAGCGCCATCGCGCCTGCCACGAGAATAGTGCCTAAGAGGACGCCGAGCAATTGCCGCGGCCCCAGACAAGCTCCCAGAGCACCCGCCAGTTTCCAGTCTCCCGCGCCCAGACTGCGGAGCAAGACAAAAGGCAAGAGCAGACCAAGTGCCAGCAGTGCGCCTAGCAGGGCCGCTTTAAGTCCAGGCCAGCGATAAAGAACGGAGTTGACCGCGACTCCGGCTCCCACGCCCGACACGGTAAGCCAGTTAGGAATTCGCCGGTAGCGCCAGTCAAGAATGCCTGCGCCGATAGCAATAATGATCGCGGGAATCCAGGGCGCGAAGCTCCGAGCGAGAATCATTTGCTTCCTGTACTTTAGGGCTTTCGGGTGCGCCACTCAAGAGCGAAGTTCTCGACTTCCAGTTCTCAGCCGGGCAATGCAGCGACCAAAGGAAAAGGCCCGGAAGGGACCGGGCCTCGAACTGCGATTCATGTAGCCCTAGCGAGTAACTGGGGCCGAATTGCGCTCCGCCACTACTTTCCTGGCATTGTCGGCGAGCGCCCGTGCCTGGGGCATGAGGTCCAGAGCCTTCATCACATCCGGATCCGTCTCCGCTCGCACCTTCAGACCTTCTTCCTGGCCAAAGGCATCGACGAAGAGCTCGCTCTTGATGTTGGAGCGCAGCCAGTCGTTGTTCTCGATCATTTCGCCTTCGGTGTAGGGGATTTTCTCGGAGTCGAGAAATTTCCGGAAATCCAGAAGCAGAGCGTCGTCCACTTCAAAATTCTGGGTGATCTTGTGAGTGAGCGCGTAATGCTTTGCGAAGTTAAACAAGGCGTAGTGCTGGAGCAAAGTCTCCTGAAATTTATTCGACTTGTAAGGCACCAGCTTCACATCGGGAGTGATTCCGCCGCCACCGTACACGGTGCGGCCACCGTCGGTGAGCTTAACTTCGTGATTGGCGTTATTATCTTCGCCCTCACGGTTGTAGTAGTAATCGTAAAGAGAGAGGTTCGTGTAATCGCGCTGAATTAAGCGCCCGCTGGGGGTGTAGTACTTGGCCGTGGTAAGTGCGAGGCCAGTATTTTCGGCCAGAGGATAAACGGTTTGCACCAGCCCTTTGCCGAAGGTCACTTCGCCGACGATGAGGCCGCGGTCGTGATCCTGAATAGCTCCGGCGACGATTTCAGCCGCTGAAGCGGTTCCGCGATTCACGAGAACGACCAGGGGATAGTCTTTTCCACCGTTGCCGTGAGCCGCTACGTAGCGCTTTTCCGGTGACGACCGGCCGTGATGCGAAACGATGAGCTGGCCCTTTTTCAGGAACTTGTCAGCTACGCCCACGCCTTCACTTAGCAGCCCCCCTGGATTCTGACGCAGATCCAGAACCAGGCCTTTCAGATCGCCCATCTGATCGAGCGCTTCGGCGACTTCGTGCTCGGTAGTTTCCTGGAATCCGGAGATGTGCATGTAGCCGATGCCCGGCTTGATCATGAAGTGCAGGTCGACGCTATAGCGGGGAATTTCGTCGCGGACGACGGCAAATTCGAGTGGATGATCGGACCCCTCGCGCAGCATGGTGATGCGGACGGTGGTGCCTTTCGGTCCCTTCAGCAGATCGGCAACGTCGGAGGTGCTCATGTTGTCGGTGGGTTTGCCGTCGATGGCGGCAATAATGTCGCCCGGGCGGATGCCGGCACGATAGGCAGGCGTCCCGACAAAGGGAGCAATGACGATGACCTTGTTGTTGCGCGGGCCGACCGTCATACCGACGCCGTAATACTTGCCGCGCTGCTCTTCACGCAGGGCGGAGTACGACTTCGGATCGAAAAAATTGGAATGGGGATCGAGCTGGTGCAACATGCTGGGAATCGCCCCGTTATAAATCGCCTTGTCGGCGTTCACCGGGTCGGCATAGTTCTGCTCGATGGTTTCATAGACCTCGGTGAACTGCTTCAGGCTATCGCGAACGTCAGAATCGCTGCTGGGCGCGGTCGCCGGGCTGATTCTTTGGGCGAAAAGCATGCCGAGCAGGCCGAACAGAGCGAGAACGAACACGATCAAGAAGAGAGAACGGAAGTTAGAACGACGACCAGCCATGTTTCGGAAACCTCGGGCAGGGACGTGGAGGGACCCAGCCACCCAATCTGACGCAGTATACCACGCCAAAGCGCCTGCTTAGTTGGATGCGAACAAGCGCCGGCGGTTACATTCGTGCGTCATTTTTTGACAGATTTGGATACACGGCCAAACCTCATATGAGGAGAAGGGGTTGACGATTGTTTGGCAGTTTCTGGCCCAAAACACATGAGGATTGAGCACATTTAGCGATTAAGCGCGGCCAACCTTTCGATCAGTTCTCGATGCTGCGGATAGCGGGCCGCCACCTGTCGACGGTCGGCCAACTCGAAATCGTCGAAGTCGAAGCCGGGGGATACGGTGCAACCCACGAGCGCAAACGCGTCGTCATGGGCAGCGGCCATTTCGGAAGCGAACCAGCATCCCGCCGTGACCACGGCCTGCAACACTTGCCCCGCTTCAGGATCGCCGCCGAGTTGAATTCTGGAATAGCGACCGTCTGGTTGGATGACGTGGACGAGCAAGGCTGCACCCGAGTAGAAGTGCCAGAGTTCATCGGACCGTAAACGGTGAAAGGCGGAAAATTCGCGTTCTTTGAGCAAGAAATAGATAGCGGTTGAGGCCGGCCGAGAACCGGTGAACCCGGGAGGCAGGTGGTCTTTGTTGATAACGACGCTGGCCTTGTAGGTCTGGCGATAATAGCCGCCTTCCGGGTGCGGTAGAAGTTGCAGCTTTTGAATCCAGTAGGCCGCGTCTTTAGCCGGGGTCATTGGTGTTGATTTGTATCTTCCGGTCTTAAAAAATGTGATAGACGAAATGGCCGAGTAGGGCTATTACCAGAACGGCGATGCCAATCGCCCAAAACAGAAAATGCTCGGTGAGCTTTGGGGAGTCGATTTCTTTCTCGTCCATCTTCTTGCTTTCGGGGAGTTCGACCATGAGTGAAGGATACTCCAGTTATAGGTTAGATATCTGTTCCAGGGTTCAAAAAAAACGTGTAATTCCTTCCTCGAGGACGACCACCTTATCCTGCACGCCCGCGGCTTGCGCCTCGTGCTCGAGTAGCTGCAAAGGTTCTTCGATGGGCTCGTGCGAGAGGCGAAAGGTCCCATAGTGCATGGGGATCATCCAACGGGCCTTCAGGTCGAGAAAGGCTTTGGTAGCGTCGGCAGGGCTGGTGTGGACGTTGCGAAACTGCTCGGGATTGTAAGCACCGATGGGCAACAGCGCCAGTTCGGGCGACAAGCGGCGTCCAATTTCGCGAAAGCCGGCAAAGTAGGCGGTATCTCCTGCATGATAAACCGAGTGCTTGCCGCTGCGCAGCACATAGCCACCGTAACCGCGGTGAGAATCTTTAATGATGCGCGCTCCCCAATGTCGCGAAGGGACGTGAGTGATGTCGAGGGAGCCATGGCGATAAGTGTTCCACCATTCCAGTTCGACAATCCGCTCGTAGCCGAGATCGGAGACCAGATCGAACAGGTGATGGGGGACAACGAGCGTCGGCGCGATTCCCGTCTGGTGCCGGGTTTGCCGCGCGATGGTCCGCAAGGACTGGCGATGCAAGTGGTCGAAATGCGCGTGCGTGACCAGGACCACGTCGGTTGGAGGAAGGTCGCGAAGATTCAATCCCGGTTGCCGCAGGCGCTTCAGCACGAAGAGCCAGCGCGCGAAGTTGGGGTCAATCACGACGTTTTGACCGCCGATTTGCAGGAAGAAGCTGGAGTGGCCAATGAAGGTTACGCCCAGTTGCCCGTTAGCGACCAACTTCGGTTTGTGGGTTTTGCCGGTACGAGGCGTGACCGCAGAGTTCCGCACCAGGCGAGTGAACTGCCCTGCACGCTTGCGCAGGGCGGGATTTTTCAAGGACGACTTTAACATCGGTCAAGCCAGTATAAATCGCGCAAATTAAATTCCACCCTTGGTGCGAATTTGAGTGAATCCATCACTGCCAGTACCAATCACAGCGTATTTCAATTATCGGCTTCGCTTACGAAAGTCTCTAGTGAAATTTGATGCTTGGGAGGCCAAATCGACGCGGAGCAGGGCAACCGGTTGCCGTTATCGTAGTGCGTCGGTCGCCGGTGGCTTGCGTCTTTTCCTTGACCGCTACTTCGCTGGTCATATCTAATCCAAATTTGGACTCTTATCCGGGTACCTTGGGGCAAATTATGGAGAGGAACTGAACGCTGATGCGGGTTGCATTCTTAGGCTTGGGAATTATGGGACGGTCGATGGCCGAGAACATGGTCAAAGCCGGACACGAGGTTGCGGTTTGGAACCGAAGTGCGGGCAAGGACGTGGAGGGCGCGCGCAGCGCTGCTTCTCCGGCAGATGCGGCGAGGGGCGTGGAAGTGGTGTGGATGTGCGTCTCCGACACGAAGGCAGTCGAGGAAGTGTTGTTTGGCGTGAACGGCGCTTACCAGGCTTTGAACGAGGGCACGATTATTGCGGATTCGAGCACGATTTCACCCTCAGCCACGGTGCGCTTTGCCGAACGGGTGAAGGCGCGAGGCGTCGAATACGTGGATGCGCCAATGACGGGCTCGAAGATTGCCGCCGCGGGCGGAAGCCTGATTTTTATGGTGGGCGGCAATGAAGCTGCGCTGGCCCGTCTGCAACCGCTTTTTCAGGCGATGGGAAAGCAGGTCTTCCATATGGGCGAAACGGGCAAGGGCCAGGCTACGAAGCTGGTCATGAATCTGCAGATCGCCCTTATCTTCGAAGGCTTCGCTGAAGCGCTCACGCTGGGCGCGAAGCTGGGAGTAGATGTGGAGAAGTTGCTGCCGCTGATTCAGGCTTCCATGGTGCGTTCAGGAGTGGTGGAGTACAAAGCCCCGTTTATTTTGCAGCGCGATTTCTCGCCAAACTTCCCGCTGCGGCTGATGCTGAAAGATATTCGCCTGGCACTGGATGCGGCCAGGGAATCGCGCGTGCGTCTGCCGGGACTGGAGGCAGTAGAAGAGGTCTACGACGTCGCGGCAGAAGAAGGACAACAGGATCTGGACTACGCGGCAACCTTAACGCTGCTGGAGAAATGGGCCGGGGTAGAAGTGAAAGGCGCAACGAAATAGACCCGGCTACTCCTAAAAACGGTTCCCAGATGAAGGTGTCCCAACTTTGACTATGGCTTCGGAGTCATTGACTTCAGATAAGCCACGACCGCCTCGGCATCGCCGCGGTCCATGCGGAACTGCGGCATGGGTAGCCGCAAACGATTGCCGGTGGTCCAGATGCCGGTCATGAGCAACTTGATCATGTCCGCGTCGTCGGCCGGCGGAGTGCCACCAATTCTGGGACACGTGATCGGCCAGTCGGAGTCGGGCCTGGACGGCATATAGGGTACTGACGACCCTTGCAGCCAGCGAGAGTGGTCGGGATTTCCGTTGCTGTCGGCCGGAGTGTGACAGTTTCCGCACATAGCTACGCTTTCAACCAGATATTTCCCGCGAGTAAAGTCCGAGGACATGCCGGCCTTTTCCCGCTGCGCGGCGCTGCTCGGCGGCTTGCTGGCCGCCATGCTATTTTGAGCCCGGGCGGCGGTGAGGCCACCGGACAACAGCGCGACGACCAAGACGGCAGAGTTGGAGAACAAAGTTAGTCGGCGAGACGTTGATCGTTCCTGCATCGAGGATCACCTTTTGAAGGTTTGTGTTTCACGACGCCACTATTCTATCCGGTCGACATTGTACGCTACGAGTAATGATGATCGCGTCAGGTGCAAGCTGACGTTTCTGGTTCTAGTTCGTTGATTCGAAGCTTACTGGGTGAATTATTCGCACACGCTGCGGCGGGCAGGCTGGAAACGATCTATTTGCGCATCATGTTGAGTGCTGAGGCGGCCGTCGCTGGTCTTTCCGTACTGTTCTTCACCGGGACAGTAGTAGAGAGCCGTATGGGGATCAACCCAGACGCTAACGGACGGGTCTCCCTTAAAGTGAACCACGGGCGTTGGTGCTTCGGCGACTCCCACGGCGACGAGGAGCCTTTCCATGGGGCTGAGCGCGGCGCGCCGGGGCGGGCTTACCGCTGGCCACAGAAGAGCTACGACGGCCAGGATCACAGCCGCTCCAAGATAGAGGTTGGCGCGATGAAAGCGCAGTGTGACGCGTATATCCGCCAGTCGCAGCTTGGCCTGGGGCGGGGGCATGTCGTTGACCGGCTCGGTTGTTGGCGGGTTAATCGCCTCAGCGTAGGGATCGTTCAAGACCAGATCTGGCATGTCGTAGAGGAGCGAAGAATCGAGAGTTAAAGGGTCATTGGACGCGCGAAAAGAAGATCGGTCGATAAGAACCGAGTCTTCCGGGGCCAAGGTTTCATCGAGCGAGGCTTCGCGGGTGGAATCTGACAGTCTGTCCCGACCGCGTTGGGCAGCGGGTTGTCGAAGCGAGTTGTCGGCTATGGACTCTCGGCGTGATGCCTTGCGCAGCTGCGCAGTTCGTTCTGGCCCGAGATCGTGCTCCGGGCTCATCAGCCACATCGAAGCCAGCTTGCGCTGCAGGCGTTCTCCGGGACGAAACTGGTCGGTCGAGCAATGGATGCAGTCCGAATCGCTGGTTGGCTTGAGAGCGCCGCAGTCCTGGCAAAAACCGAGCGCTTCCGAAAGGGAAGCGGCATCGGAGGCGACTTGAGGTGCAATTCCGGGGTGGCCAGCCTGCTTCAGCCAATCGCCGTGCTCCTGAACGGTGAAGGCGGCAGACAACAAGTCTTGAAAGGCTTGCTCATCCAGTATCAGATTGTGCCGGTTCAAGGGCATGGCAGCGGAGGGAGTAACCGTCCAGGCTGGGACCATTGTAATGCAAGTCCTGAGAAATTGAAGACGAAGAAGTGGGGGAAGGGTCCACCGGTTTTGGGAGGCATTCCGGTTGGGGAGAGCCAATATGGGAGAGATTGATGAAGAAGGTCTAAGGATGGGTCGAGGCAAAGCGCCCAGTTGAGGCATAACTCCTTCGCTTTCATAAGGTTCAATTGCGGGCGAATAATTGGCGAATCGCTTGCTTAAGGAAGAGTGTGGGTCGCGACCCCAAGACTGAACCATAAAGGAGTGGACAAAAAGCCAATGATCAACCTCAATGAGATCAAGATAACGCCTCGGGACCAGCAGGTTCTGCGTCTGCTGGTGCAGGGCTGCAGCAACAAGGAAATCGCGAGCCACTTGAACATCAGCCCGCGGACAGTAAAACAGCACCTGCGCACGTTGTTTCTGCGCGCGGGCATTAAAGAAGGCCGGAAGCGAGTGAAGCTCGCCACCGCCATGTTCATTAAGGAGCAGGTGCAACCATGCAACCGCGTGATCGGTTAACCGCCAAGGAAATTCAGGTAGCTACTTTGGTCTGGCAGGGGCTCACCAACAAGGACATTGCCCGGGTCCTTATAACCAGCGAGCAGGTGGTGAAGAACTATCTGCGCACCGCTTTTGACAAGCTGGGCGTCTGGACGCGGCTTGAATTGGCCCTGTACGTTGCCGGACACGGCGGGGCGAACTGGCATCTGCAAATGGGAAATGGGTTGGGAACGGCGGCGGGGTGGGGCAACGCGGTGGGCGACGAGGGTCAGCTTTCGGGGGGTGAGACCAAGGGAAAGGCCGCGGCTGGCGAGGGGTTGTAGGCGCCGGAACCGCGCTGCGCGGACGGGCAACGGGCGGAACGGGCGACGTGGGGAATGGGCGACGTTCGGCTTATACCTGGTTTCGGACTTCTTGATCGTGCTGATGGCTGCGCCGCGTTGAAGGTTGCGGCACGGCCATCATCGCCGGTCCATCGGCTAACTGCCCGGCTCATTACCGATACCGGGGGCAATTCCCAATCAGAAAACGGGCAAAGGGGGCGCCGAGCCTCGTCGATCTGGCATTCGTTATCTGGCATTGGTTGTTTGACATTGATGTTGGGCTTCGGCAAATGGCGACCTACCAAATGGCGGCCTACCGAGGAAGAGGGGACGGGGATTGAGAGCGGCGCGAGGCGACGAGCTCTAGTGTGACTGTCGTGTGTTCTCTGTCATCGGCCATGTTGAACGTGCGTCGGCTTGACGGGTGACGCGCTAGCGCGAGAAGGCATCGGGTGTCCGCGTGGCGGGTAGCCGGTACTCGGATGAATATGGAAATAGCGGGACAGACGGAGGGGAAAAAAGGCGATGAGTCTGAATCCCCGCTATCTTCGCGGCAAGGAATTTCACATGCATTCGATTGACTTTCGTTTCCGCGATTCAATTCGCGGCGACCCAGATATCATCTAAGCGCTGTGTTTTCAGCAGATGCATAGCTGAATTCCATCCCGTCCAGCGCTCGCGGGAGTCCGGTCGAATGGCGTATTCCCGGTAATCAAATTGCTCAGTGAGTGCTGGACCAGTCTGTCGTGCAGTCCTCGCCGCTTCGCCGGTGTGGGGCGGTAGGCGCGGATTTCGTTCCTGATTGAGGGTCGCGTGACCGTGGGATCGATTGGTTCGGGCGGCGTTACAAGCACTGCAGTGGTTCGCGCGACAGGGATCGCGTTTGACTTCGTTCTTCACGGCTCAGCGCTCGGTTCAGAGCTGAACTAAGGGTAGGTATGGCTCATAAAGACATTTTCTGGATGGCCTGCGATTCAACCGAGCCATTGCGCGCCGAGTACGGTCCGTTTCACACCAAAGAGGAAGCGGAACTGGAAGCTCGCAAACTTCACTTCAACTACCTGCTGCGTTATGAGCACATTCTCAGTGCCGACGATGAGATTGAGGAAGTGCGCTGCATCTTCCTTGAATTGCAGGAAGCGTCAAATGCCGCGAAGCAAGACGCGACCAAGCCGGGCGTCACTTTTCACACACGCTGTGCGAGTTGCGGCGAGGCTGCGGCCCATGATCGGGCGTGGCAAGCGGAAGTATGGGCTGATATCCACGAATTCGAACACGGCCGTCACAAGGTCAGACTCTTCGAGCATGCCCGCGGAGAAGGTCTGAAAGAAATTGCCGACTGGCGCGGGTACGCGGCGTAACCAGGAGAAGCTCTCGGCCATCAGCTTTTCAGCTCTCGGCCAATGCAGAATTGTTGAAGGATAGACTCTCTCAGGTGCGCAAGTGTTAATTCGCACCCCCGTCGGCTGATCGTCCGGCCGATCGTCGGGAATGTGGGACCCGATCCCAGGTCCTCCTCACGACTGCTGGGGGCTCAGTTTCGCGGAAGCAGCCTGGTCCAGCATCCACAATAATTTTCCGTCAGTGGGCTGCACTCTTTGTGAGGGCAGTGGAGGCGTGTTTTTTTCTTCGAGAACCTGGCGCAGGATTTCGGCCTTGTCCGCTCCGCTGGCCATGAAGATCACTTCGGCGGCGTGGTTGAGCACAGGAAAAGTAAGCGTGATGCGGTGAGTATTAAACTTTGCGACCCAATTGGCGACGACCAGCCGCGATTCTTCTCCGAGCGCATCGGACTCCGGAAACAGCGAAGCGGTGTGTCCATCCGGACCCATGCCAAGCAGGATCAGATCAAAGCGCGGCAATTCGACGGGCCGAACCCCGGAGCGAAGCCCGAAGAAGCTTCGTAGCTGAGCTTCGTAATCGGCAGCAGCGGCGGCGGCATCAGGATTCTCGGCGTGAACGCGAAACACGTTCTCGGCGGGGATAGAGAGTTTTGAGAGCAAGGTTTCATTCACCATCCGGTAATTGCTTTCAGAATCGGTAGGGGGCACATGACGCTCGTCGCCGAAGAATAGAAAGACGCGATTCCAGGCAAAGGTGGCGTAGTTGGCGGCGAGCAGCGAATAGAGAGCTTTCGGGGTTGAGCCACCGGAGAGGGCGACCGCGAATCGTCCCTGGGCGCCGATGGCACTGCGAGCAGCACGGACGAATTCTTCGGCGGCGGCGTGAAACAGGTCGGAGGGAGTGGCAAAGATCTCGATGGATTGGGCAGACGGCATAGGTTTATGAGGCCCTCAAAAAAGCCGCAGCAGCTAAATTGCGATTTTGCATGGTCACAGGTTTCCCGCCAGAATCGGGTTAATGCCGGCACCCATGTGAGCTCCGTAACAGGCCGCTCCGAGCAGCCCGGTTTTTTCGTTCATGATTACCCGGACGGGAATAGCCTCGAGCACGGGCTGCATTCGTCCCTTACTAAGAAATCCCTGCATAAAGAGCGGTCCGGCGAGCTTGGGCAGAATTCTTGGAGCAATGCCTCCGGCGAGAAACACGCCGCCGGTTGCGAGAACCTTCAGCGCCATGTTGCCCGCTTCGGCGCCATAGATGGAAATCCACAAGTCGAGTGCGAGAACGGCGAGGGAAGCCTGGTTGGAAACGGCGGCGCGAGAGATGGCGGCGGCCGCGTCGCCGGCTGCGATTTCTTCGTGTAACCATCGCGGTTCTTCACCGCGGTGCGTGTCCTTGAGAAACAGATAGACGTTCACCAGTCCGGGGCCGGAGAGGATGCGTTCATAACTGACGTGGCCGAAGCGAGCGAGCAGGTAACGTAGAAGGTCGATTTCCAGTTCGTTGCGCGGAGCGAAATCGGTGTGGCCGCCTTCGCAGGCGAAAATATCGTACTGTTTTCGCTCGCTGTCCCAGATCAGTCCCGCTTCGCCCAGGCCGGTTCCCGCCGCGACCACAGCCTGATTGCCGCCGGGTGCGCTGGCGGCGATCTGATTGAGAGCTACCGTGTCGGCCGGCCCAAGGCATTGGATTCCCCAGGCCTGGGCCTCGAGATCGTTGATCAGGTTGACGGCGCCAAGATGGAGTTCTTGTGCCAGACGAGTGGACTCGACGACCCAGGGCAGATTCGAAGTTTCGACACGTCCCTCGCGAACCGGACCGGCGATGCCAAAGCTCGCGATGGTGGGATGAACACCCGTCTCGGAGACGAATTGCAAAACGATTTCATCGAGCCCGCGAAATTGCCGGCTGGCATAGACTTTTTCGTAGACCGCGGTAAAACGGCCGCTCCTCTCTTGCCTATAGAAGCTGAGGCGAGCGTGCGTGCCTCCGATATCGCCGGCCAGAATCATTTCTCGAAATTTCTCCAGCGGCGGCCATCCCGTTCCATCAATTCATCGGATTCTTTCGGGCCCCAGGTATTGGCGGGATAGTTGGGGAAATTCCGCGGCGGCAGCGCCTTCCAGACGTCGAGCACGGGATTGACGATGGTCCAACCTGCTTCCACCATGTCGGCGCGCTGAAACAGAGTGGCGTCGCCGATCATGCAGTCATGCAGCAAGCGTTCGTAGCCGGTCGAAGGATGGACGCCGAAGTAGTCGGCATACTCGAAATCCATATTGACTTCGCCGAGTTGCATGGCCGGGCCGGGAGTTTTGGCGGCAAAGCGCAGCGAGATGCCTTCTTCCGGCTGGATGTGGAGGACCAGTTGGTTCGGCATCATGTTTTCGACCTGAGTCTCGCGGAAGAGCATGAAGGGAGCACGCCGGAACTGAATCACGACATGCGTGTTGCGGCCGGGCAAGCGTTTGCCGGTGCGGAGGTAGAAGGGAACTCCCGCCCAGCGCCAGTTGTCGATCATGAGGCGCATGGCGACAAAAGTTTCGGTGCGCGAGTCCGCGGGCACGCCTTCTTCCTGGCGGTAGGCGGGCACGTGTTCGCCGTCCATAATGCCTTCTCCATATTGCCCACGCACAGTTTTGCTGAGCACATCTTCATCACTGTAGGGCTGGATGGCATGAAGGATCTTGGCCTGCTCGTCGCGGACGGCATTGGCCTCAAATGAAATTGGCGGCTCCATGGCGGTCAGGGTGATGAGTTGCATGATGTGATTGGGGACCATATCGCGCAGGGCCCCGGCTCCATCGTAGTAGCCGCCGCGTTGTTCGACGCCGACAGTTTCGGCGACGGAGATCTGCACGTGGTCAATGTAGCGGCGATTCCAAATGGGCTCGAAAATTCCGTTGGCGAAGCGCAGAGCCAAAATATTCTGCACCGTCTCTTTTCCGAGATAATGATCGATGCGGTAGATCTGGTGCTCCGAAGCGACTTTCAAAAGCTGTTGATTCAGAGCTTTGGCGGACTCAAGATCGTGGCCGAAAGGCTTCTCGACAATCACTCGCCGCCAATGGCCATTCTCCTGGTTCATTAAGCCGACTTTCGCAATCCGCTCGACGATGTCGCCGAAGAAGTTGGGCGCGGTGGCGAGATAGAAGAAATAATTGCCGTGCGAATTGTGCTCCTGGTCAACCTTTGCGAGAGTTTCCTTGAGCTTGTCATAAGTCGCGGGATTGTCGAAGTCGCCGCTCACATAACTAATGCGGCGTACGAACCATTCCCACAAATCGGCATCGACGGGGCCAGTGGCAAACTGCTTGAAATCTTCCGTGACCTTCTTCCGCGCATCGTCATCGCTCATCGCGTTGCGGCCGACGCCGATTACGGCAAATTCGCGGGACAGGAGTTGCTGGCTGGCGAGGTTGTAGAGGGCGGGGATCAGCTTTCGGCGGGTCAAGTCGCCAGTAAAGCCAAAAATCACCATGACACAGGGATCGGCGGTACGCCCTACGCGCGGTTTAGCGGGGAGAACTTCTGTTTGAGCCATGAGTTCCTCGGTTAAGACATTGAATCATTGAGGCATTGCGTCGTTGAATCACTCAATCGTTTTCTTAATGATTCAATCCCTCAGTGATTCAATGTCTTAATGTTTTTTCGGTTCTACGTGTCCGCCAAACTTCTGCCTCATGGCGGAGAGCATTTTATCGCCGAAGGTATGTTCCTGCCGGGAGCGGAAACGCGCGTAGAGAGATGCGGTGAGCACTTCGGCTGGAACCGCCTCTTCGATTGCCGCCTGAATCGTCCAACGGCCCTCGCCGGAATCCTGCACGAAGCCGCTGTATTCCGAGAGCGTCGGATTCTCCAGCAGCGCCATCGCCGTGAGATCGAGCAACCATGAACTTACCACGCTGCCACGTCGCCAGACTTCGGCGATGTCGGGAAGGTTGAGATCATAGCGAATATCTTCGGGAAGATCTTTGCTGGTCGCGTTCTTGAAAATGTCGAAGCCCTCGGCGTAGGCCTGCATGATGCCGTATTCGATACCGTTGTGCACCATCTTCACGAAGTGTCCGGCACCGGAGGGTCCGCAGTGAATGTAACCGTCTTCGGAGGTGCCGGCGGTAGCGCCCGCCAAGTTTTCTCGTCCCGGAGTGCGGGGGATGTCACCGAGGCCGGGCGCCAGCGTTTTGAAGATGGGATCAAGACGCTGGACGGCCTCGTTGGGGCCGCCGATCATCATGCAGTACCCACGCTCCAGTCCCCAGACGCCGCCGCTGGTGCCGACGTCGATGTAGTGGACTCCCTGGGAAGCGCAGAGTTTGGCGCGGCGAACGTCATCTTTGAAATAGGAGTTGCCGCCATCGATAATCGTGTCGCCGGCCTGCATACTTCCGAGAAGGGTCTGAACCGTCTTTTCCGTGGCGTCTCCCGACGGTACCATGACCCATGCGGCGCGAGGCGCGGTCAGTTTGCTGACCAGATCTTGCAGGGAAGATGATGCCGCGGCGCCTTCGCCAGCCAGCCCCTTGACGGCATCGGCGCTGAGATCGGAAACGACCAACTGATGCCCGCCGCGCATCAGGCGGCGCGTCATGTTGGCACCCATGCGCCCTAAACCCACCATTCCGAGTTGCATTCGCGCTCCTTAGAACCGCTGAATCCCCCACGGGCTCAAGCCCTTGTCTGGTCATCTTCGGGTGGCATGGGTCGAGCCTTGCCCTTCCCAGGATGATTTCTGAGAGAGCTTCACAAAACCTGTTTTACCAATTCGGCCAACTTGCTGAGCCCAGTTTGTACGTCGCTGCCCAAATGTACGCGCAGTGCCCGGCGTTTGCGATCGGCGAGAACCTGGAAGTCTCCCCGCGCCTGCGCCGCCTTCACGATACCGAAAGTGTATTTCTGTCCCGGAACCGGCAAGTCTTGTGCGTCGTCGCAGGTGACCTGCAGAAACACCCCGCTGTTGGGACCGCCTTTGTAGGCTTGACCGGTAGAGTGCAGGAACCGCGGGCCGAAGCCGAGAACCGTCGCCACGCGTTTGCGGTCACGAACAGCGGTGCGCAGGGATTGCAACAGGGCTTCGTGTTCCGCGTTCATTTCGACATAAGCGAGCAAAGCGAAATAGTCGCCTTCGCCAAGACGCGCCAGATGGGCGCGCAAGTAATTCTTAAGCGATCGGTCGGAAGTGGTGGCTTTTGCGAGTTCAGCGGCGTTTCTATCGTCGGTAAACAGTTTAAAGCCTGCTTCCTCGACGATCGGTTTTTCGGGAGGAAGCGCGCCCTTGCTTTCGTACTCGGAGGTCAGTTGCTTGGTGACGATTTTGCTGGCCTCGACGTCAGGCTGATTGAAGGCGTTGATCCCGATGATCGAGCCGGCGACTGCGGTAGCGATTTCCCATCGGAAAAATTCCTGTCCCAGACTGTAGATGTTGGACACAGCGATGCGAACGACGGGCTGGCCGGCGCTTTCGAGCGCGGCGACTTTGGCGTCCTGCGCAGCATCGGATGCGCCTTCCAGACGAAGATAGGCGAAGATGCGGTCGCGGCCATATTGTTCAGGAACGCCGAGTTCTTCGCGATCGACTGGAATGATGCCCTTGCCACTCTTGCCCGTCGATTCGGCGATCAACTGTTCAAGCCAGGCGCCGAGGTCGGAAATTCCGGGTGAGGTAACCAGGGTGAGTTTATCGCGGCCGAAGTTTGCCGCCGTTCCCAGGATGACGCCGAGGGTCACTCCCGGATTCTGTTCGACGGGAGTTGCTGGTTTGCAGGCTGCGACCATCTCTTCGGTGAGGTGAAGGAATCGGAGCGTGTCGAGGCCCATGGCTGCGGCTGGCACCATGCCAAAATTCGAGAGCGCGGAGTAGCGCCCTCCTATCGACGGCAGGCCATAGAAGATGTGGCGGAAACGGTCGCGTTCGGCAACCTGCTGCATCTTGGAACCAGGGTCGGTGATGGCAATAAAGTGGCTGCCGGCGTTCTCCGCCCCCACGGTTTGCTGGACGCGCTCAAAGAAATACTGCTTGTAGATGTTCGGTTCGAGAGTGCTGCCTGACTTGCTGGAAACGATGAAAAGCGTTTTCGCAAGGTTAACCTTCTTCTCGACACTGCGGATTTGCGCGGGATCGGTGGAGTCGAGGATATGAAGTCGAGGGAAGCCTGGAGTTTGCGGGTAGGTGAGGGAAAGGACCTCCGGACAAAGGCTGGACCCTCCCATGCCGAGCAGCAGGATGTCAGAGAAGCCAGTTGCCTTGACCTCGGCAGCCAAGTCGTTCAGCGTAGCGGTGTCGGCGAGTTGTTGGGCTGTGATGTCGAGCCATCCGAGCCACTTGGCCTCGTCGTCATTGGTCCAGAGCGAGGCATCGTGCTGCCACAAGCGCCTTACTTTACCGGCGGCGCGCCAGTCGCTAAGGTTTTTTTTTACCGCGGCGTCAAGGTCGGCGGGCAGGGACGCGCTCTGAGTATCGACCCGGGGCGTGCTCAGTCGCTTCGTATGCTTCTCGACCTCGATCAGCAGGGTATCGAAGGCGTCGGCAAATAGTTTTACCCCATCGACGGTCAGCTTGTCGGTCACTTCCTTCATGCTGATGCCGACCGCCGCGAGATCGGCCATGGTTTTGCGCGCGGCTTCCACATTGTCGGTCAGACTTTGGCGGGGCTTGCCGTGATCGCGGAAGGCATCGAGGGTGGCCGGTGGAACGGTATTGACCGTGTCGGGGCCGATCAACTCCTCGACATAAAGTACGTCGCGGTAATTCTTATTTTTTGTGCTGGTGCTGGCCCACAGCACGCGCTGGGTCTGAGCGCCCCTGGCAGCGAGAGCTTTCCAGCGCGCAGAAGAAAAGATGCGCTGGTAGGCTTCGTAGGTCAGTTTGCCGTTGGCGATCGCCACTTTTCCAAGGATCCCTTGTAATTTTGTCTTTCGAGTTTTGTCTGTCTCGTTTGCAAGCTGCTCGTCAACAAGTTTGTCGACCAGCACATCAATCCGGCTAATGAAGAAGCTGGCCACGCTCGCGACTTTACTGACGTCGCCTCCGCTGGCAGAGAACTTTTCTACTCCCCCGATGAATGCCGCGGCCACTTCCTCATAGACCGGTTGCGCGAAAAGCAGCGTGACATTCACGTTGATGCCTTCACTGATCAGTTGTCGAAACGCGGGAATGCCCTCCGCGGTGCCGGGCACCTTGATCATCACGTTTTCACGGGCGACCCTCTTCCACAGGCGGCGCGCTTCGTCCAACGTTCCGTTGGTATCATTCGCGAGGTAGGGAGAGACTTCGAGACTGACATAGCCGTCGCGTTTTTTTGTGCTCTGGTAGACAGGGGCAAGAATGTCGGCGGCATCCTGAATATCGCGAATGGCTAGTAATTCGTAACGCCCCTTGGCATCAAGGTCGTCGCGATCGGCAAGCGAGTCGAGAAAATCCTGGTACTGTCCGCCGGCGATTGATTTCTCAAAGATCGACGGGTTGGATGTCATTCCGCATAAGCCGTCTTCCGTGATCAGACGCTGCAATTCGCCCGTTTTCATCAGGTCGCGCCGGATGTAATCGAGCCAGATCGATTGGCCAAACGCATGCAGTTGGATGAGAGGATTGGTGGCCTTGGCGGTATCGAGAGTGCCTACGGGATTCATAACCATCTCCTGAAACTCTTGTTGAGAAGCGGCTTGCCGCACCTCGGTGGTCGCGCCTAAAGAGACGGGGCAAGACCGGCTTAACGGATTTTCATTTCCCGAGTTGTTCGTGCGCCGCCTTGATTATGGCTTCGGCAGTGAAGCCGAATTTCTTCTGCAAATCCTTCAGCGGCGCGGAGGCTCCAAAAGTGTGCATTGCTATGATGTGTCCTCTGGCTCCCGTGTATTGCGCCCAGCCCATGCCCGATGCCTGTTCAACGGCAACTCGCGAAGTGACGTCGGGCGGAAGCACCTGATCACGATAACCCTGATCCTGATGTTCAAACAATTCCCATGACGGCATGCTCACGACTCGCGCTCTGATGCCCTCGGCCTTCAGCTTTTCGTAAGCGTCTATGCAGAGGTAAACTTCGCTGCCGGTAGCCATCAAAATGACCTGTAGCTTTCCCCCTTCGGCTTCGGCGAGGATGTAGGCGCCGCGTGACACGCCGGCGGCGGGAGCATACTTTGTGCGATCGAAGGTGGGCAGCGCCTGCCGCGTCAACACTAACGCTACAGGCTCCTTTTTTAGCGACATGATTACCTTCCACGCTTCGACAACCTCGTTGGCATCGGCCGGACGCAGAGTAATCAGGCCAGGAACCGCACGCAGCGTGACCAGTTGTTCGATGGGTTGGTGAGTCGGCCCATCTTCGCCGACGCCGATGGAATCATGGGTAAAGATCCAGATCGAGGGAATCTCCATGATGGCGGAAAGGCGGATCGGCATCTTCATGTAGTCGCTGAAAATAAGAAAAGTCGAACCGTAGGCGCGGATTTTCGACAGGACCATGCCGTTGACGATTGCGCCCATCGAGTGTTCGCGAATGCCGAAGTGGAAGTTGCGCGCGTTGTAATGGTCGGGTTCGAAATCGCCTGCGCCCTCGAAAGTGAGACGCGTTTTCGTCGAGGGATAAAGGTCAGCCGAGCCGCCCATGAGCCATGGATCGTTCTTGGCAATCGCATTCAGCACTTTGCTGGAGGAGTCGCGGGTTGCGAGCCCCTTCGCATCGGCCGCAAACGCAGGCAGTTCCTTATCCCACCCGTCGGCAGGCTGGTGCTGCCGCATATGTTCGTACTGCGCCGCTAAATCGGGATATTGAGCACTGTACTTTGCGAACAGAACTTTCCACTGTCCATGCAGTTGCTCCCCGCGCTTACCCATCACTTCGTGGAAATTTTCGCGCACTCCATCGGGAACGAGGAATTTGGCATCTTCAGGCCATCCATAGAAACGCTTCGTCAATTTCACTTCTTCCTCGCCCAGCGCTTCGCCGTGCGCTTCTTTTGTATCCTGGCGGTGGGGCGAGCCGTAACCGATGTGA
Organism: uncultured Acidobacteriaceae bacterium; assembly: GCA_963696275.1. Lineage (GTDB taxonomy): Bacteria > Acidobacteriota > Terriglobia > Terriglobales > Acidobacteriaceae > Acidiflorens. The sequence goes on from CAVOJQ010000010.1 coordinate 125,920, forward strand.
CTCTTTACGATGATGAGCTTGGGACGATCCTTTACGTTGAGAGCGTGCTGGTAGGCGTTGGTCAGTGCCACAAGATCGTTAGCATCGCTTACGCGCGAGACGTCCCATCCATAGCTGGCGAACCTGGCGGCGACGTCTTCGTTGTAAGTGAGATCGGTATTGCCTTCGATGGTGATGTTATTGCTGTCGTAAATCCAGCAGAGGTTCGAAAGTTTCAGGTGTCCGGCGATGGAAGCGGCTTCCGAGGAGATCCCTTCCATCATGTCGCCATCGCCGCAGAAGGCCCACATGTTGTAGTCGAACAGGTCGAATCCGGGACGATTGAAGTAGGCCGCGAGCCAGCGTTCGGCGATGGCCATGCCTACGCTATTGGCGACACCCTGGCCGAGCGGACCGGTGGTGGTTTCGACGCCCGAGGTCAGTCCATATTCCGGATGGCCGGGAGTTTTACTTCCCAGTTGGCGAAACCTCTTGATTTCATCGAGCGACACGGCGGGAGTGGAAAGCACTTTGCCGTCGGGCGTGACTTCCCGCACGCCGGCGAGATACAAGAGGGAGTACAGAAGCATGGACGCGTGTCCGTTGGAGAGCACGAACCGGTCGCGATTCGGCCAGAGAGGATCTTCCGGATCGTAGCGCAGGAAATTCTGCCACAAGATGTAGGCGACCGGAGCCAGCGCCATCGGTGCGCCGGGATGACCGGAATTCGCCTTCTGCACCGCGTCAATCGATAACGTTCGGATTGTGTTGATACACAATTGATCGAGCTTGGTACCGGTGGTGGCAACCGACTGGTCACTGACTGCCATCAATGCTCTCCTCGTAGATCGTCTTTACCACTCCACCCGAAGTTAGATGAATCCGGTGGCCAATGGGATACAAACGCGCCGAAGGCCTCAAGTGTACATCGGGACTAGCAAACCAGACGAGTCCCATGAAGACGAAGATAGTTCTTCGCAGGAATTCTTGTTGACAGGGAATAGCTGTTGTTCCGGGAGATTGATGAATCTCAGGTTAAATAAAGTTTGTCGTGGCTGATGCGGTGTTGCAGGGTGGATGCCAGCACATCGACATCGACCGCCGAGAGGTTGATAGCCTCGGGGGCGAAGACGGGAAGGTGATTGGTTCCGATCGCATCCCGTCGTACCTGGATGAGCAACGCCTGGAGTGCGTTGGGGTCATATCTTTGCGGAGTAAGCCGGATCAATTCCTGGAGGGCAACGCCGACCGACATGCGTTCCCGATAAGGACGATCGTTGGTCATGGCGTCGAAGGTGTCGGCGAGAGCGACAATGCGCACGGCTTGGGGAATTTCGTTCGCGTGCAGCCCATCGGGATAACCGGACGCGTCAGCGCGTTCGTGATGCCAGCGTACGATCTCCGGAATTTGCGGCCAGGGAAATTGCACCTGGCTGACGATTTCATGCCCAATGATCGTGTGTTGCCGCATTTCCTGGTTCTCGTCGGCATCCAGCTTCGACGCTTTTCCGAACAGCCGCTTGTCGATGGCGACCATGCCGATATCGTGCAGATAAGCAGCCGAACGCAATGATGCGACGTCATTAGGTTCCATACCGAGCGCCTCGCCGATGGCCTGCGCATAGCGGCCCACGCGGAGCGAGTGACCGCGGATGTTGACGTGTTTCACGTCAATGGCGATGGCGAAGGCTTCCAGCGCGTTGTCATAAAAACCGTGCAGGGAAGCCAGCAGCCGCAAGTTTTCCGAAACCCGCTGCGCCAGCGTCTGGCTGAGCGTGTGGTTCTGAATGGCCAACGCCACGTAGTGGCTCAAGAGATGAAATGCGGCCATCGTATCTTCATCGTATGGGGCATCGCCGGGGCGACGTCCAAGGGCGATCAGTCCGACGAGCTTGCCGCGAACTTGCAGTGGACAAATACACTTGAACAATTCGGGTGCGACATTCCCATTCGAACTCACGAAGGTATCGTAGGTGGAACTGTTGAGCTGGACCGGGCCGGACGCGGCGGTGAGCGCCTGGACGTGGCGGGGAAGAACAGGAATGAGGGACGGCTCGGGCAGCAGTGCGAAGCCCTGGGCATCGACCGAAGTCAGCAAAGACGGCCGTTCGCTGAAAGAAAAAAGAGCAGCCTCTCTCGCCCCGGCTGTCTCCATGATGGCCGAGAGCATGACTCGAGCGGTTTGGCGGAAGTCGCGGTCCGCGGTCAATTCGGGCCCTAAGTCCGTCAACGCTTCGAAAGTTCTGATCAATCTTTTAAGATTGGGTCCCTGCAATGCCTCTTGCGGAGTGCATGCGTGAAACCAGAGCACCCCAAGGTTAGCATTGCCCCCGCCATACCATTATTGGTTAGTTTGATTCATTGTGGCGCTGAATCGTTCTGAGCAAGTCGCTTGGTCTTCTACACACCGACGGGGAATGGCTTGGTGTGGGTTTCCGATCCGACCGAGAGTCCGGCGAAGCGCCCCTGCAGCAATGACATCAGTCCTGTGACCCAGTAGCCCACCACGAATAGAAGCAGGAAGGGAACGGTGAAGTAGTTCTCGTTATCAATCGCGTAGAGGATGGCGAGCGCGAAATAGGTTCCAATGAGAAGCTCAATCCACGGAACCCATCCCAAACGCTTGCGGTATTTCGCGCCCAGGACTTTGTCTTTTTTCGAGGCGACGCGGTACTTGGGGGTGCGGACGAAAGAAGTTTGCTTGCCGACCAGCGCTTCGAGCACCGCGCGCGTGTTGGTGATGGTCAGGCCGATTCCGAGCGCCATGAGTAAAGGCAGGTACAACAGCGACCGAAACCAGCTCTTTGGAAAAAGTTCTTTCTGCGAAACCAGATAGAAGCTGGAAATCGAAAACGTCGAAGCCATGAAGAGGGGAAGGTCGATATACAGCATCTGGAACCATCCCTGGTAAAAACGAATGATCATGGCAGGCATGAGCAAAACCGAGAGCACGATCATCAGCGGATAGCTGAGGTTGGCCGTCAGGTGATACCAGGCTTCGATTTTCTGGTGGCGCGAAGCGTCGCTCTTCAAGACTCGCGGGAGTATCTTCTTCGAGACCTGAATCAAGCCCTTTGCCCAGCGCGCCTGCTGGGTTTTGAAGGCCGTCATCTCTACCGGCAGTTCCGCCGGACATTCGACATCCTGAAGATAAACAAACCTCCATCCCTTGAGTTGGGAGCGATAGGAAAGGTCGGTGTCTTCGGTGAGGGTATCGTGCTCCCAGCCCCCGGCCTCGTCAATGGCGGCGCGCCGCCACATTCCGGCGGTTCCGTTGAAGTTGAAATAAACGCCGCTACGTGCTCGGCCGGAGTGTTCCAGCACGAAATGTCCGTCGAGAAGAATGGCTTCGACCTCGGTGAGAAATGAGTAGTGACGATTGATGTGGGTCCAGCGCGTCTGCACCATACCCACTTTGGGATCGGTGAAGTGGTGGATGCATTTCAACAGAAAGTCGGGAGGTGGAACAAAGTCGGCGTCAAAGATGGCAACGAATTCTCCCTTGGAGGTTTTCAATCCTTCCGCCAGGGCGCCAGCTTTGAAGCCCTCACGATTGTCGCGGTGAAGGTACTTGACGGGATGTCCGAGGGCCGCGTAGCGGTCCACCAGGATGCGGGCCACGTCTACGGTTTCGTCAGTCGAGTCATCGAGTAACTGAATGTCGAGTTTGTCCTTGGGATAGTCCAGACGGCAGACGGCGTCGAGGAGCCGATCTACGACGTATTGCTCGTTAAAGATCGGTAGTTGCACCGTCACGCGGGGAAGGTCCGCGAAATAAGCGGGCGGGTCGGTGGTCTTGTTCTTTTTGTTCTTGTAATACAGATAAACCATCCAGTAGCGATGACCGCCGTATGCCGCCAGAATGATCAGCACGATGAAGTAGGGAATGAGCAGGGCCAAATCAAAAGCGTTGACCTGGTAGAGACCTTGAAAGGTCTTGTCGAGAAAATGATGGCGGAGATACGATCCCAGGCCCTTGCTCTCCAGCAGCAGAGCCATAGCCAGTTGGGAAGTCAGCGTTAGATACATGAAGTCAGCAGAACCTTGAAGCCAGCAGGATCATGAAGCAACAGCGACGACAGCAGCCTAGGAATTGTACCCGATTGGGCCATGCGGATTGAGACACTGCATCGCTGAGGCATTGGAAACACTGGCATGTGAAAGCAAATGCTTCCTTACATTCGAAGGCAAAACCAAAGAATGCGCATCCTTTTATTGCCATTCAGCCGCGACCGGACTAAGTTGCAATTCAACTTTCTGATTCGAACCCTCCTCCATTGTGACCGCGATGGCATTGGCTTCCTGCGATCGCAGGAAGTCGGCGTCATACCAGAGTCCGTCCTCCAGGTCCTGCCACGCATAGAGCGAATAGCTGCCGGGCGCCAGCCCGCGAATCGTAAAACTTCCGAACTGATCGGTTGAGCCTGTAGCGAAGCGACTGGGAAGCCTGCGGTATTTTTCTTCCGGCACGGCCACGACCGTGGCGTTAGCTACCGGCCGGACGACGTCCGCTCCCTGTTTTTTTTCCGTGACGAGCCCTTCGATCGTGCCTCCCTTGGGACTGACCGTTAGGTCAAGAATGAGGGGTCCGCTGACCGGGAATCCAGTGGTTACATCTCTTCCCCCGATGGTTACCGACTTGAGGTAGAAGTTTCTGCGTGCGTCAGCGCCGTACAACTGCACGATGAACTCTCCGGGATTTATGTTTTTCCAGTTAAAGTTGCCCTGCCGGTCCACATTGGCATTGGGGCCAAAAAAATCCTGGGACATGAAGAAGCCAGCATCCTCCGGCACGTCAGCAAGGCGGAGGTTCACTACGAACTGGGTAAGGTCTCCCAAGGCGCTATCCGAATGGAGATGTCCTGAGATGGCGAAAGAGGGTGCGACCACCAGTTTCAGGCCCTGGACATCGGCCGAAACGACGTTGACATCCTGGTGGGCAGTCAGCGACTGAGCTTCGGCGCCAGATGACACCTTGAGCTGATAGGTTCCGGGAGCGACCCCACGCACTTCAAACTGGCCGTCAGGGCCGATTTCATCGGCATTCACACGGTAGGAATCGCCGCCTTTTGAAAATAACTCGACGGCCGCCTTTTGATCTGCGGCGACGCCGGTGACAACGCCGCGGACGCGATACGTTCGCGCTGGAACCAGTGTGAGGTTAACCGGCATTTCATCGCCTGCCTTCAACACTACGGCTGAGGCTTGCGTCGCATCGTATGTGCCCGGATAGTAGGTATTCATGTAGCGGGTGTCGGGTTGATTGTCGCCCGGGGGCGATTTCTGCTGTCGTTCGTAATCCCGAAAATCGGGAGGTGGCAAGGCCAGAATCCAGTACTGGCCGGGAAACAGGCCGGCAAGCCGGTATTCGCCGAGATCGTTGGTTGCCGCCGTGCCGATGCCTTCCCGGGCCGACTTTCCGGACTTTTTTCTTAGCGCGAGAACTCTGACGCCTGACATCGGGTCGCCGTCCTCGTCGGTCACGCGGCCGCTGACAATCGCGGTCGGAGACATGTGAAAAACCAGGTCTTCCACGGACCGGCCGGCTTGGATGGCTACCACGTTGACGTCAGACTTGACGCCACGCGCATTAACTCCGGCGAATCCTGATCGCTCGATGAAGACCCGGTAATGTCCGGGCGTGACATTGTCGATGCGGAAATGGCCGTCGGAGTCGGTGGCAGCGGTGTAGCTGTCCCCCTGCCCTTCGGCGACGACCTGCACTAGCGCTTTCTTGAGTGGCTCGCTCCCAGGTTCCTTGACCACGATGCCGGCAATCGAGGATGATTTGGCGGCGGTTGCAGGATCCTGAGCTCTCGCCGGAGATAATGCGGCAAGAAGGAATACTGCCAGGGCGAGAGGGCGTTTCATCGGAGATCGAGTCATTTGAGTCATTGATGCATTTCGTCATGAATGCTGGTAGTCATCGAAAATGCCGAAATGAGTCAAAGGCTCGACGATTCAACGGGTCCTGATCAGTTCAGAAAATATTGCCTGTACAAAGTGTCGCGCTGCGCCGGACGGAAGCCGGCATCGCGTATGATCAGCCGCAATTCCTCTTCAGTGGTGCAGTTGGTTACACCCGCGGCGCGGACCACGTTTTCTTCCAGCATCACCGAGCCCACATCGTTGCCACCGAAACGCAACCCCATCTGGCAGACCTTCAATCCCTGCGTCACCCAGCTGGACTGCACGTTCACGAAATTGGAAAGATAGAGCCGCGAAATGGCCAGAACTTTCAAGTACTCAACCGCCGTAGCCTCATCCCAGTGGCGTCCGCCGAGGGCGGTGTGAGCGGGCTGAAAGCTCCACGGGATAAACGCCGTAAATCCGCCCGTTTCCTGCTGCAGATCGTAGAGAACCTGGAAATGATTGATGCGATGCTCGATCGACTCGCCGACGCCAAACATCATGGTGGCAGTGGTTCTCATGCCGAGCTGGTGGGCGGTGCGATGCACCTCCAGCCAATCGGCGGTCAGGCATTTCAGGCGCGCGATTTTGTAGCGGACCTCATCGTCAAGAATTTCAGCGCCGCCGCCCGGAATGGAATCGAGTCCGGAGTCACGCAGGCGCGCGATCGTATCGCGCACGCTCAGGCTGCTATACTCGGCAATCGCCAGAATTTCCGAAGCCGAGTAGCAGTGCAGATGAACCTTCGGAAAGCGCTGCTTGATACCTCTCAGCATCTTTTCATGCCAGTCGATCTTGAGATCGGGATGCAATCCTCCCTGCATCAGCACGCCGGTGCCGCCGAGTTCAACGGTCTCGCGAATCTTGTCGTAGATCGTATCGAAGTCGAGGATGTAGCCTTCCTTCGCGGCCGGTCCTTTCAGCGGACGATAAAATGCGCAGAAGGTGCAATATTCCGTGCAGAAGTTGGTGTAATTAATGTTGCGGTCGATGATGTAGGTCACGGTGCCTTCGGGATGCAACTTGCGGCGGATGGCGTCCGCCTCCATGCCGATCCCGATCAGGTCATCGGACCGAAACATCTCTAACGCTTGGCGTTTAGTCAGGGACATTTGCTCATTCACCCCATGGTCCTACTTATTTTAGCTGGTCGGAGGGCTAGATACGAGTTCAGGAGCCCGGCACATGCGTGGGGCATCGGTCATGATCGAAGTTGAGAACCAAGTTTGTGTTATGACGAGAACAGGTCGGTCAGATGAGTGATGCGAAGCAACTCCAAGACGCCGGGTGTCATGTTGGCGAGATCCAGGTTACATAGATCCTGCTTGCTGGCGGAGGCTTTGAGGCCAACTAAGGCTCCGAGGCCCGCGCTATCGAGATGTTTCACATCACCCAGATCGATAATGATGCGACCGCCAAGCGGAATGAGGGGCCTCACCAGTTCTTTGATTTCACCGGCTGTGTCACTGACCAGTTCGCCATGACACTTGATCCTCGTAACGGGAGTCCCGTCTTTATCATTCGACTGTTCGAGCTCACAGTGGAACGAACCGTCTCGTGCCATGGCTCTGACGTCTCCTTGAAATGATCGATCTTCCCGGGGGTAATGACGGGTTCAAAGTCGAAGCGCTTCTTGATGTAGCAAGACTCGCGACCTAAACGTGTTCTGTCACGCCGGGCAGTCAACGATCTCGATCTTCGATTCTGGTATCCAATCTACTACTCTTTTTAATAGGATACATGCCGCGCAGATACAGGATTCTGAAGGAGAACTGGTTACGATCCAAAGCTCCCGCGATGTTTCCGGAGCCATGCTTGCCCGGGGATGAAATCAAGGCGTCGGCCACTAACGAAAGAAGCGGTTCGATGCGCGTCTGGGTAGTTGCGAAAGGAATGCTCGCTCAAAGGTCGCAGACACTGACAGAGTACGGTTAACGCCAACCCGGCGTCATGGTAACCAAGGTCATCGATCGAGGCGACTCTCTCTCGGCCTAAGCGGTCCGCCGACGAATTTGCGGGCGCGCGCGGGGACGTTCACCCTTCTGCCGCCGTCGGTACTCGTACAGGCCGTACAGTCCTCCGGCTGCAGAGAATACGATCAGTGCAATCAGTACCGGCCAGTAATACTGCGAAAAAAACTTCACAATGCTCCGTCCGTAGTGGTAGCCGAGATAGGCAAGAATGGTGTACCGAAGGCCGCGCCCCACCGCCAGAGCCGTCAGAAACTTTCTCGTGGGATATTGCATGGCGCCCGCGGCCAATAGCATGGGAACGATGGGAAATGGCGGCGGCAGCATAGCTGGGATGGCGACCGCCGCGAATCCCCAGCGCTCGAAAATGGCATAGACCTTTTTCACTTTCCTGGCCGGGAACCTTTTCTCCAGAGTTTCCTTGCCACCCTTGCGAGCCATGCGGTAGGTGAGGTAGCCGCCCAAAACCGATCCGGCAGTTGCCATCAGCGCGTAGTAGATCCACGGTTCACGATGGTGTGCCGCCAGAAGGATGGTGACGACGTCCGTGCTGCCAGGCAGAGGGATAACCGAATTGTCGATAAGGCCGAGCAAGATCAGACTGGGGCCCCCGAGGTGCATGAGCCATCGCAGGGTGCTTTTTGTGGAGCTCCCTTTCGCGGCAAATAATAGTAGGGAAAGCAGGGGCATCGTCATTCTTGCTATTGGAGCTGAATTGTAGCCCAGAGGATGCAAGGTAGATGAATCATGCCGCCTGACGAGGCCAGCATCGAGGCGAGGTCCGATCATGGCAGGCGGATCAGGCAGGTGGCTGCAGAATCGGCGACTGACGCCGATTCTGTTCCACAACATTATTAGTTTTGCACCGCCCGGACGAGATCAAGCGGGTGTAAAATGGCTGCCGTTTTTCGAATCCGAACAAGATTTCAGTTTTTCTCGCCGCACGAGGGCAGGAAGAACACAACCTCAAAGGAGGTTATTATGCGACGAAAGAGCAGTTTTCACTTTTGCGCTCTGCTGGGACTTTTGGTTTGCCTGGTGACGCCAGCAGTTTGCGGCGTGGAGAGGAGTGAGGCGCCGGTTGGAGGCAATCTTCTGCCAGACGGCTTCTACATTACTCCAACCGCTGCTCCGGGCTCCATTTTCCAGGGCCTGCCTACAGGACTTCGCGCCGACGGCTCGGCCGACGCAAATGGCGCGGTGACCACGGCGCTCAGTCCCGACGGCACCGCCTTGCTGATCTTGACTACGGGCTACAACACAGGCTTCTACACCCAAGGAGCGGACGGCACTGCCATTTTGTGGCCCGCGCTCTACCCACTGACTGGGTTGCCCTCGTCGACGTTGACACCAAATGCAGAGTGGGTGTTCCTTTACGACGTGCGGGGCTCGCAGCCGGTGCAGAAGCAGATGATCAACATTCCCAACACCTATGGCGGCTTGATTTGGGATCCTTCGGGCGCAACTTTTTATGTTGCGGGGGGCATCGACGACCGGGTTGAGATTTTCTCATCGTCCGGCGGCGGAGCCAGCGCCGACGGGACCTACACTCCGAATGCTCCGTTCGTGCTCTTGAATCACAACCTGCCAGCCAACGTGCCGATTCAGGAGTACCCGACCGGCGGCTTGTTCAGCACAACGCCGATCAACAACAACCCGATTGCTCAGTATATGTATATGCCATTCAGCGCACTGGCTGCTGGGTTGGCGATCAGTCCGGATGGTACGACACTGTACGTGGCCAACTACCAGAACGATTCGCTCTCCATCATCAATATGTCGACTCGGCTGGTGACCAATGAAATTGTGTTCTTCGCTCCGGGACAATCCACTGCGGTCGGCGAAATGCCTTACTGGCCGGTGGTGGTATCGAATTCCCAGGGAGCGCCGTTGAAGACCTATGTGAGCAGTCAGCGTGACGGTCAAGTGCTCGACGTAAGTGCATCGGGATCAGTCAGTGTGATCAAGGTTGGAGGCGAACCGAACCGGATGGTTCTCTCCGCCGATCAGCAAAGGCTCTATGTGGCAAATGGAGATATCGATGAGATCGAGGTCATCAGCACCGCGACCGACAAGGTCACTGGCCGGATTTCCGTAGCTCGTCCCGGCTACAAATACAAGGGTTCCAGCCCGAACTCGCTGACGCTCAGCCCGAACGGACGAAGCCTTTACGTGACACTGGGTGGCGAAAATGCGGTGGCTGTAATCGACGTGGCCTCGCAACAAGTGCTTGGGCGCATTCCCACCGGATGGTATCCCAGTTCGGTCACGGTGAGCGCCGACGGGAGCACTTTGTACGTAGTGAACATGAAATCCAACGCGGGTCCGAACCTGGAGTACCGGTCCGACTGCCCGGGCATGGGCATTCCGCCGGAGTATTCGGAGCTCCTGTGCCCGCCGCCGAATCCAACTTCCCGCAACGAATACATCCTGGCGTTGCTGAAAGCGGGGCTGTCGACCATTCCCGTGCCGGACGCCAATACGCTGAGCTACCTGTCGCAGCTGGTGGATGCCAACAACGGTTTCAACAATCCAAAGCATGATTCGATGATGGAGTTTCTCCACAACCATATCAAACACGTGATCTACATTCAGAAAGAAAACCGGACCTACGATCAGGTGCTGGGCGATCTGCCGCAGGGTAATGGCGATCCTACGCGGGTGCAGTTTCCGCAGCCGATCTCTCCCAACGAACACTTGCTCGCGACACAGTTCGCGTTGCTCGACAACTACTACGACGCTGGGGATGTAAGCGGCGACGGATGGAACTGGGATACGCAGGGCCATGCCAACGATGTCACGACCAAGAACGTGCTCGTCGGCTATGGCAATGCGGATTACAACATTCCGTTCGACTGGAATGGCAATCCGCGCAATATTGGAATTGCCTTGCCTGACACGACAAACGGAACGCCCAGCCCGAGCACGGTGCGTATTACCACTTTGTTCGATCCGACGGGCGGATCTTCGATTGAACCGGGGACAAAGGACATTACCGCCGATGAAGGCGCGGATGACCTGAAGCCCGATGCGCTCGGTGGCTACATCTGGGACAGCGTACTGCGCGCCGGCCTGACGGTTCGCCACTACGGCCTCTATGCCGACGAGAATTATTATGTCGACCCGTATGCCGGTGCGCCGTTCTACATTCCCATTGTCCGCAATGCATTCGCACAGAAGGTGGTGCAGGCGGTACCGGTGCGCAAGTCTCTCCTCGGCAAGACCGATGTTTACTATCGCGGATGGGATCTCAATACTCCCGATCAATACCGCTTTGAGGAATGGAATCGAGAGTTCAACGAGTATGTGAAAAAAGACGATCTGCCCAACTTCGAGATGGTCGATTTCATGGAAGACCACTTCGGCAATTTTGGGTCGAACGCTGCGAGCCTGGAAAACCCACTGGCGCAGATGGCCAGCAACGACTACGCGGTCGGACGTTTGGTCGAAGCGGTAACGAATTCTCCGTTCTGGAAAGATACCGCTATCTTTGTCGTTGAAGATGACGCGCAGAACGGACCCGATCACGTGGACGCGCATCGCTCGACCGTCTTCGTAATTTCTCCCTACACGAAGAGCGGATCGGTGGTGCACACCATGTACAACTCAACCAACGTCCTTCGAACCATCGAGGACATACTGGGAATCGAACATCTCGGTCTCAACGATGCGAACGCGCTTCCGATGTCTGACGTGTTCATCAAGCAACCGAATCTACAGCCCTATACGGCGCCGATCCCAGGCATTCTGTGCGAACCGCCCGTGGACCCGAGCCTGGTACCCGAATGCAGCAACCCCGGAAATCGTCCGATCACCGCCGGCGTCAAATCCCTGCACGATGGCCAGTGGTGGGCGGCTGCAACGAAAGGGTTCAACTTCAGCCATCCCGACATGGTCAATGCGGATTTATTCAATCGCATTCTGTGGAAGGGAATCATGGGTGACGACAAACCATATCCTGGAGCCGGCGTTAATCCGGCCCTGAAAGTGACAGAGGTCGTTGATCGGGATTAGCCAATAGGAGCTGGAAGTAAACCATAGAAGGGCTGACGGTATCATGCCGCCAGCCTTTTTAATTGCGGGTTGGGTAACTCGCGAAATCGTGGCGCAGATTATTTCGGCAGGGGAAATCCCTTCATGCAGACGACCGTGCGGTCTGCTTCCTCAGGTTTTGCATGGGTGAAGCCGAGGTTGGCGGTACAAAGAACATCCCCTTTCAAAACCAGACTGGTGTTATTGTCCAGCGGCGCGTTCAGTTGGTTGGCTATGAGGATGCGCTGCGAACCATCGGGCGAGAGCACCCAGATTTGGTTGAGCATGATCTCGGACACGTAGATGTTGCCTTTCCCGTCCAATTCGATCCCATCGAACGCCGAAAATCCGTTAGGCAGTGGCACAGGCTCACCAGCCGTCCCGTCGTCCTTAATGGGAATTCTGAGTACCATCGGATCGCCATCGGTAACGGCATAGAGGTTCTTTTGCTGTTTATCGAGGACGAGATCATTGACGCCCAGGGGATATCCCGAATAGGGATGGGCCGACCAATTAAGCAAGGGGTGGGCCGACCACAGATCCACTTTCTTGCCGTCCGGCGAAATCCTCCAGATTCCCGAGTACGTGAGGTCCGTCATGTACACGCTGCCACGGGAGTCGATGGCAACATCGTCCGGATAGCAGAATGGCCAACCCTCCGCTTTGGTCGCGAGGGGCGTCACCTTTCGGGTTGTCGCGTCAATCTTGTAGACGCCAGAAGTGGTGACGGTCGCGTCCCGGCAAGCCGGATGGAATGGATCAGCCAAGTCTTTTCGGAAGTCGCGTTTCGAGTGGCCCGTATAGGCGACGTAGATGTTGTCAGACTGGTCGAGGTCGAGACCGATCAGGTCTCCCTTTCCGCTTTCTTCCTTCGAGGGCACCCATGCGATGTGATCGTAGCCGCCACCGTCTTTCAGCATCACAACCTCGCCCGTGTGCATCAGGGTTGCATAGATGTTGCCCTTCGAATCAATTCCCAGGCCCTCAGGCGTGTCGGGTAGTTTGGCCATGACCCAGGCCTTAAACTGTGCCGGGCAAGGAGGAGCAGCGGCGGCGAAAAACAATGCACAGCCAATCAGACAGAAGAGAATCCTCAGATGTTTATCCTTCAGCAATCCCGACTGGGCCAAGTTTATTCCTCCTCATGGATCATCAGATTGTCGTCTTGATTTCTGTTTCGTTATTTTCCAGAACTACGACCATGTATCTGAATTCAGAGCTAGAGGATGTCATATTCAGCATTCCATAGTGAGTGCTAGACGAAACGCAGCTCTGGTGCTGGCGGCAGGGCGCCAATCTCGGCTGCAAGGTGGTAGTAGAGCGCGAGCCCGTCGAGACACGGCGGATCGAGATAATAATGGATGTGATGCGTCAGATAGACGCGAACTGGTTCGATGGACAGGCCGAGACGCGGCGCCCACTCTTGCGCGATGGCTTCTAGATTCTTAGGCGATAGTCCGTGGTCGCGCGACTTCTTGAATATCTCCGAGATGGCGGCTCCATTTCGTCGAGCCAGCGACTGCCTGCGGATCGCCCAGAAAGCGAAGACGAATGACTTCCCGGTGCGCGCCTTCCACTCTTCCGCCAGGTCGAGCGTAAGGTAACGTGTGCGATCGACTTGTAACGCCGGATCTCCGATGAGCAATGCCGCATCGCACGCGTTGAGCATCTCGTCAAGATTTGGCGCCATCGCTTTATAGTCGCGTGCGCCGCCCAGCCAATTGGCAAATAAAATCTTTGCCAGCGCCGCGGAGGTCATGGAAGAAGTATCGAGTGCTACCGTGCGAATCCCGTCCCACCAGCGCTCTGGCATAGAACGGGGCGCGGAATGGGGTGGACGTTTGCCGACCAACAGAATCGACCGCACCGCGCGGCGTGCCGCAATCGCCACGTCCGGAACGATGAGCAGATCGGGAACCGTGGTATAAGCAGCGGACGGAATGATGCCGACATCGGACCTTCCAGCGCGCAAGTCTTCGGCGCATGCCGAAGGTAAAGTGTAGGAGATATCAAAATTGGAGCGGATGGTTTCGCCGTGCTCAAAATCCCACATGAGGGGCGCCGTATTGAGGTAGGAAATGGCCGAAATCTTTAGCCGGCTCTTCAAGTTATGAATTCTACCAAAAGTGATGTGCGCACCATCCTTGACAGCCAATTCCCGGAAGCCTAGGGTCACGCGGTATGTCCACCAACGTCGAGTTGTCGGCAGCCATCCATGCGAGTGGCAACCCCGCCTCTCATCAGGGCACTTACTGGCTGGCGCTGGCTTTGACTCCGGGTCTGGGTCCGGCACGTATCAAGAGACTGATCGAGCACTTTGGCACTGCCGAACGTGTTTTTCATGCCAGCCTGACCGAGCTCGAAGCTTCGGGCATTCTCGCGATTTCCGCGCAATCGATGGCCACGGGAAAGTCGCTCGAACTGGCGGAGCAGGAATGCGCCAGAGCGGGCGAAGCGCGCGCCAGAATTATTTCCCTGAGCGATCCCGATTACCCGGCGCGCCTGAAAGAGATATATGACCCGCCCGTAATCCTCTTCGTAAAAGGGAGCGTGGAGGTGCTCGCGCAACCCGGCATTGCGATGGTAGGAACGCGTCATCCCACACCCTACGGGAGCGGAATGGCCGAACGGCTCTCCACCGACCTGGCGGCTCGCGGCTTGGTGATTATCAGTGGATTGGCGCGCGGCATCGATACCGCTTCGCATCGCGGGGCCATCGCCGCCAAAGGAAAAACCCTAGCCGTGCTGGGCACGGGAATTGACGTCATGTACCCCAAGGAAAACACGCGGCTCACGGAACAAATCGTTGCTCTGGGAGGAGCGCTCATTTCCGAGTTTCCGGTTGGGACTTCTCCCGCGCCGCAGAACTTCCCCATTCGCAATCGGATCATCAGCGGCCTGTCCGTAGGGGTGCTGGTCGTCGAAGCCGCCGAATATAGCGGCACGCGCATTACTTCGCGGCTGGCCCTGGAACAAAACCGCGATGTTTATGCCGTCCCGGGCAACGTGACCAACAAGAGTTCCTGGGGACCGAACACGCTGATCAAGCAGGGAGCGAAGCTGGTGGCCACCTGGGAAGACGTATGGGAGGAGTTGCCATCGGAAATCCAAACCACCCTCGGTTCCGCGCGAAATGAATCCCTCGAGCCGGAAACCGCATCTCTATTCCCGGACGAGGTAAAGTCGCCGCACGAACAAAAGATCCTCAAGTTGCTGAAGCCCGATGAAGCGACCCACATCGATCAATTGGTGGAGTCGCTGGAAGACGAAATCTCAGCCTCAGAAATCTTTGCCGCCCTGTTCGAGCTGGAACTGAATGGGAAGATCCGACAGTTGCCGGGTAAGAATTTTGTAAAAAGCTTTTAGGAGCTGGTTTCTGGCTACATAGGTTTTGATTGCCAGCAGCTAGAAACCAGGAACCACTAGCCCTGCAGTTCACACAGTTGTTGCATTCTGCCAATTCGTGCTAGCTTCAATTCCATTAACGCCATACTGAGGAACCATTGTCCAAAGGCCTAGTCATCGTCGAATCGCCCGCTAAGGCGAAAACTATCCAGAAATATCTGGGCAAGGGATTTACGGTCGATGCCTCTTTCGGCCACGTGAAAGACTTGCCCAAGAGCAGCCTCGGAGTCGATCTCGAAAACGATTTTGAAACCGAATACGTGGTCATTCCCGGCAAAGAAAAAGTGCTGGCCAAGCTGAAGAAGCTGGCACTCTCGGCCGACCATATCTATCTTGCGCCTGATCCTGATCGCGAAGGCGAAGCCATCGCCGCACATCTTGCCGACGAACTGGGGGAAGACTCCAGCAAGAAAAAGAAGGGAAAGAAGGCCAAGCCGAAAACCGACGACATTGGGGATGGTGCACGTATCCGCCGCGTGACCTTTAATGAAATTACGCAACGCGCGGTGAAGGCAGCGTTCGAGCATCCTCGCGACAT
This sequence comes from uncultured Acidobacteriaceae bacterium, assembly GCA_963696275.1. Taxonomy (GTDB): domain Bacteria; phylum Acidobacteriota; class Terriglobia; order Terriglobales; family Acidobacteriaceae; genus Acidiflorens. The sequence continues at coordinate 141,754 of CAVOJQ010000010.1, forward strand.
CGACCGCAACCTGGTCGATGCGCAGCAGACCAGACGCGTGCTGGATCGGCTCGTGGGCTATCAGGTTTCTCCTCTTTTATGGGATAAGGTACGCCGCGGCCTTTCCGCCGGGCGGGTGCAGACGGTGGCTCTGCGGTTGATTGTCGATCGCGAACGCGAAATCAAAGCCTTCGAGAAAAAGGAATACTGGACGATCGACGCCAATCTCTCCGCTGCTAAGTCTCCCGCCTTCGACGCCCGGTTTTTGGGCAAGGGCGACGAGAAAATTGAAATCACCAACGGTGATGACGCGGAGAAAATCCGCCTCGCTCTGGAAAACGCGGACTGGGTGGTCCGTTCAGCGGAGAAGAAAGAGCGCCGCCGCAACGCCACTCCGCCGTTTACTACCAGCAAGCTGCAGCAGGATTCCTCGCGCAAGCTTCGCTTCAGCGTAAAGCGAACCATGATGATTGCTCAGCGTCTCTACGAAGGCATTGAACTCGGGGATGAAGGCCTGGTTGGCCTGATCACGTACATGCGCACCGATTCGACCCGGGTGGCCCCCGAGGCGATCACCGAAGTGCGAGAATACATTTCCGAGACCTATGGCGCAGCGTACTTGCCCGATTCTCCCAACGCTTATAAGGAGAAAAAAGAGGTGCAAGCCGCGCACGAAGCCATTCGCCCGACTGCGGCGATGCGCCATCCCGACCAGGTCAAGCAATATCTGCAGGAAGATGAATTCAAGGTTTACAAACTGATCTGGCAGCGCTTCGTGGCGTCGCAGATGAATCCGGCCGTTTTCGATCAAACGTCGGTCGACATCGATGCGAAATCCGGTAGCGATGTTTTCTGGTTCCGCGTGACCGGATCGGTGATGAAGTTTGACGGCTTCCTCAAAGTTTATGAGGAGTCGAAAGACAGCAAGGACGAAGAAGACGAAGAACTGAAGCACAAGCTTCCGCCGCTCGAAGCGGGGCAGAAGCTGACGCTCAAGGCGCTGCTCCCGGAGCAACATTTCACCGAGCCGCCGCCGCGATTCAACGAAGCTTCGCTGGTGAAAGAACTCGAAGAACGGGGCATTGGACGGCCTTCCACCTACGCCACCATTCTCAGCACCATTCAGGAGCGGATGTACGCGCAGAAAATTGGCGGCAAATTCGTGCCCACCGAAATCGGTTTGGTGGTTACCGACCTGTTAGTCGAAAATTTCAAGGACATTTTCGACTTTCAGTACACCGCTCGCCTGGAAGAAGAACTCGACGAAATCGAAGAAGGGAAGCAGACTGGCAACGACGCGCTCACCGAGTTTTACAAGAAATTCGCGAAGGATCTCCGCTATGCCGAGAAGCACATGGAAAACATCAAGCGTATGGAGAAACCGACCGACGAGAAGTGCGAACTTTGCGGAGCGCCGCTGGTCATCAAGTGGGGAAAGCACGGGTCGTTTTACGCCTGCAGCACCTACGATAAGGAAAATCCCGAGACTTGCAAGTTCACGAAAGAAAATCCGATCAATCTGCCTGACCTCGACTCGGCCGATATTCAGGAGACGGCGCAAGAGGAGTACTGCGAAAATTGCGGACGCGTCATGGTGCTGAAACGCGGTCGCTTCGGGCAATTCATGGCCTGCACCGGCTATCCCGACTGCAAAACTACGCGGCGGCTTGATCAGGGCAAAAAAGTTCCCGACATTCCGCTCGATGAGAAGTGCCCGCAATGCGGCCGGAACATGATCGTGCGGCATGGCCGTTACGGTGAATTCACTTCTTGCAGCGGATATCCAGAATGCAAGTATGTGAAACAGAACTTCATCGGGGTAAAATGTCCGGAGTGCAAAGAGGGTGAGCTCGTCGAAAAACGCGCACGCAAGGGCAACACTTTCTATGGCTGCGGAAATTATCCCAAGTGTAAATTCACTTCCGCGGCGAAGCCGGTGCCCGAAAAATGTCCGGATTGCGGACATGAGTACCTGGTGGAAAGAATCCGCAAAGACGGCATGGTGATCGCGTGTCCGAATAAGGAATGCGATTACGAGCGTGCTTTGGAAGGCCCAGCGGGGGACGCGTCCAAAGCCTGACCACGCAAGTTGCGGGGAAGAAAAGTCAGGAAGACCAAGTAAAGACTATCGACCACGAGGCGAACCATATGGCAAAAAAAGCGACTTCCCACGACGCGCTATTGATTATGAAACTCTACGATCTCCGCCGCGAGCCGGAGATGCGCAAGGCAAGAAATTGGTTCGTGGCCGAATTCTGGCCGCTGAACGCCGATGATTTCATTAAAGTGGTGAACGCGTTTCCCAGCCAGGAAAACGCCTGGGTACGCCAGGTGGGCAGCTATTGGGATATGGCGGCGTCATTCGTGTTGCACGGTGCTCTCAATGAAGAGCTTTTTGTGCAGCCCGGCTGCAGTGGCGAAATGTTTTTCATTTTTGCGAAGATACACCCATTCCTGAAAGAAATCCGGGCGAAATTGGCCAATCCTGAGCTGTTCCTTCATGTCGAGCAGGTAGCCACCGGGTCGAAGACTGCGCGCAAGCGTCTCGATCGTGTCTCGAAGACGGTTGAGAATCGTCGCAAGACTTTAGCCAAGCCAGTGAAGAAAGGCTGAGTTGCGGCGAGGCGATTCTCAATGTTTGTGATCCAGGACACATCGGCCGCCGTCCATCTGCTATCCTAGCTGGTTGTGTGGATGCTATGGTGGTTTGTCATTCTGGCAGTTAGCGTGGTGGTCGTCGTGTCAGTGGCGCTTACGATCTATATGCGGGTGCGGCGGCAAATGAAGCTCTCTGCGGCCCACAAAGCGGAATCTGACGCCATCGACCATTCGTCGCCCGAAAGCTGATTCCCGCCCCGGCTTCCAGCATGAAGGTATTCCACGGGACGTTCCACGAAGGCGTCCATTACGAAGAGAGGAAAGCATGTCCAGAACAGATAGGCAGGTTCTCGGCCACGAGACTGGCGCCATCAGCCCGGAGAAGGTTCGCGCCAGGGAGTATACGAAGCAGGCGGCGATCGTGATCTCGGCCAGCCTCTTTGTCGCCCTGTGCGCGCAAGTGACCTTGCCGCTACCCTTCACTCCGGTTCCGCTGACGCTGCAAAACTTTGGAGTTCTTGCGGTGGGCTTGCTCCTCGGCTCGCGTCGTGGTTTCGCCGCGCTAGCGCTGTACCTGGTCGAAGGCGCAGTCGGATTGCCGGTGTTCAGCCCGTCCCTGGTTTTAGGCGTTGGAATCGCCCGGATCCTCGGACCGACCGGCGGATTCCTGTTGGCCTATCCCTTGGTGGCGTTCATAGCCGGCTACATTTACGAGCACAGTTCACGCCGGTTCGCCTGGGCGACGGTCTCATCCGTAGTTGCCGAGTTGCTGCTCTTCGCGAGTGGTCTCGGATGGCTAGCCGTGTTGACGCACTCTATCTCTCTGGCGCTAAAGTTTGGTCTTTATTGGTTCGTTTTCGCGGAAGTGATCAAGGTGCTAATGGCTGCGGGAGTAGCTGCTCGCTGGCACCAGCGGACCTCCGATTAGTTGGCGTCTTGGTGGTCATGGTTCGTGCTGAATCTTCAAATGTAATGATTGTTATAGACAGGAATATGGAATTTTATGAGTACAGTATCTTCGCCAGTTCGCGAAATCACCGTGGCGCACAGCCCCGATTCCGACGATGCTTTCATGTTTTACGGCTTGGCTACGAACAAGGTTCGCGTCCCTGGACTTAAATTCAGCCATACTCTTTGTGACATTGAAACGCTCAATCGCCAGGCGCAAGATGGCGTTTATGACGTGACGGCGATTTCATTCCACGCTTTTCCCTATATTCAGGACAAATATTCTCTGATGTCGTGTGGCGGCAGCGTGGGTGAGGGCTATGGGCCCATGATCGTATCCACCCGGCCTTTCACGCAGGATGAAATCAAGCACAAGAAAATCGCGGTGCCGGGAAAGCTGACTACCGCCTACCTGGCGCTCGAACTATTCGCGCCCGGTATTGAGGTGGAAGTTGTTCCCTTCGATCAAATCATCCCACAGATTCTCGAAGGGAAGCACGAAGCCGGCCTGATCATCCATGAAGGGCAGCTCACGTTCGACAAGTCCGGGCTGCACCGCGTGATCGACCTCGGCCGATGGTGGCAGAAGGTCACCGGATTGCCGCTGCCGCTCGGCGGAAATGCCATCCGTCGTGCCCTCGGTCCCGAAACCATGGCCAGCGTCACGCAGGCGCTGCGTGAGAGCATTCAATACGCCATCGATCATCGGGAAGAGGCTTTGGCCTATGCTATGCAATTTGCCCGCGATCTCGATACGCAACTCGCGGATAAATTCGTAGGCATGTACGTCAACGAGCGCACGCTCGACTATGGAGATGACGGCAGAGAAGCGGTTAAGCGACTGCTCGACATGGGGCACAAGGCAGGAATTATTCCGAAGAAACCGCGCGTTGAGTGGGTATGACCAAGCTGGTGACGGTTGGTTCCCAGCTCGATCATGATGCTACTCAAGGTGAATTTGCTGGCAGCCAACGGCTAACCTTTGACAGCAGCATTCACTCACTGCACCCTCTGCGGAAACGAAAACACCGGATCAATATCCACCGGAACATCCGCCACCGATTTCAGCGATGTCTTCAGTTCTTCCGGCATTGCTTGATACTTGGCGAGCAAGGTTTCGCCCCGCGCGCGGTCGCCGGCGGCCTCAATTTCCAGCAGTTCCCTGGTCAGATCCGATAAGGCGACAGGCATTTTTTCATAGTCAATCGCATACTTACCGCTGGCATTGCGATTCAGCGCGCCGCGCTCGGATAGGTAATTGAACTCCATCATTTCGGCTTGACCGTGCGCTTCATCCGTCCCAAATCGTACGGCGCGAAACAAATCGCCGACGTAGGACGCGTAATACTCTTCCATTTTTTGCTCTGGGAGAACGCTGTGATTCACCAGCCATTGCAGGGCGAACATGCCGGTCACATCCGCCTTCGCTTCTTCGAGGCCGTTGAAGGCCGGACCGATCGCCTCCCCAATATCGACCTTGCCCGCAGCGGCCCGAGCATACGCCGGACCCAAGCCGTGGCACATCTCGTGCATCACTGTCACCAGCAGATAACCTTCGCTTGTAACTTTTGCCGCCTGTTCCGGTTCCATCAACTTGCGGGCAATTGGCAGACTGACGTAACGGACGCGTGCATCCATGAAATTCCTGAAGAAAAGGTGCTTGCTCCCTCTTTGTTCATGCACCCGCGGATCATTGGGAAGATTATCGGCGACCGCCTGATAGCCGTGAGTGAGGTCCCCGGCCCGAAACGGCGTATCCACCACTTCCATCGGCGTCTTGAGGCCCTTCTTCGACGGACGATCTTCAGCCGGCAGCGGCAGCGCATCCTGAATTTGCGGCACATATTGTTGAAACAACTCCAATTTCTTGCTCTCGCTCGGGTTGCTCACCATCACTGCGGCTCCGTACGAAGCTTTGACCCCGAGCAAACCGTCCATGTACGTTTCATAGGGCGCGAAGACGACATCGAATTTCGAGTTCTTCAGATCCAGCCACGCGAGGTCGCTGGGAAAGTAATTGTCGCTGAGCAGCGCATCGGCTCGGAGCCGGAGAAACTTCGCGAAAAACGGATCGTCGCTAAGCCTGGCTGCATCCCGCAAAGCCTTTGCCGCCGGTTCAAGAAAGGCGCGAAAGGCAATGTGGTAGGGAACTGCGTCTAAGCTTTGTTGATTCCAACGCACAATGGTCAAGGGATTACCGAGCACGGCCTTCTGTTCGGGATGAGCCTGGAGGTACTGCTGCAGTTGATCGGCCGTCAAGTTCGCCGGATAAAACCCGCGGCCTGGCGGCATGGTCTCACTCCCGACAAAAGGACGATTCTGATCCAGCGGATCGAAACGGGAAGCGTTAATCCATAGGTAACGACGCAGTTCGACATCGCGCCGGTTCCGGCTGGAGGCGAGGGACTGATAAAGGGTCAATGCCTGAGGATCGCTCTGCCGCCAGTAGATGCTATCGAGGTAACCGCAGGCCTGCACCAGCTTGCGGATGAGTTGCTGTTCGCGAATGCTGAGCCCCGCCGTGCTGAAAGGCATGGCAACGCGTTGATACCGGGCGACGCGCTCGTGCAGGTCCGGGACGACCTGCAGATTGGCCGGGGCGCCGCTCTTGGCTGCCGAACCGGTCATCGTGCGGCTCTTCTCGGGCGCCGCAGCGCCGGAGTTTGCAACCCAGAGAAGGCAAAAAAGGAACAGACAAGCGGAAGCGAAAAAGCGCGCAAAAAACGATTTAGTAAGGCTAATTGTCATCTCAAGGAGTGTATCAAATCCGCAAACGGGCGCGAGCCATTATCATACAAAAATGCGGGCTCAGGACGGCGCCCAGACCTTGCTCATCGATGCCGATGACACGCTCTGGGAAAATAATATTTATTTCGAACGGGCGATCGCAAATTTCATTTCTTTTCTCGACCATCGCGACCACTCGCCCGAGATGGTTCGCTTGGTGTTGAACGACGTAGAGCGGGAATCGATCGTCAAGCATGGCTATGGTCTGCATAGCTTTTCGCAATCGCTAGTGGCAACGTTTGAAAGACTCTCGGTGGACCCGGTAACCCCGGAGTTGCACGAACGCATTCGCAGCTTCGTCCATCACATCGCCGATCATCCCATTGAAGTTCTTCCCAGCGTTCCCGAAACACTGCAGTATCTGGGCGAACGGCACCACCTCATTCTGATGACGAAGGGAAATCCCGCCGAGCAGTCGGGTAAAGTCGAGCGCTCAGGTCTCAAGGAATATTTTTCGGCCGTCGAGATCGTAGCCGAGAAGGATGTGGCAACGTACCGCTCGGTAATCGCCAAATACGCGCTTTCGGCCGACGCGACGTGGATGGTGGGCAACAGCCCCAAGTCCGATATCAATCCAGCGCTGGCAGCAGGCCTCCATGCCGTCTTCATACCCCACGACAACACCTGGATTCTTGAGCACGAGGAGGTCGCACCGGCTCCTCTTTTGCAATGCCTGCTGGTGATCGATCGTTTCGGCGAGCTTCGAGAGCACTTCTAGCAGCCCTGAGAGCCCAGAGAAAGAGGGGGCGTCTCGCCAGTCCCACGATCCGGCGCAATCGGTGCCCGGCGCGTTTGGCGCAGAACTCAGGCAAACAAAAAACTGCCCTTGTATCTCCCATCTAAGGGCGACGCAAGGGCGGTTAGCAGGCCGGAGCAACCCTTACTGAACTGTAATGCTGACGGCGTCCGACGGTATCCCATTGGCGACAACGACCAATGAACTCGCGCCGGTTTCGATCGTCGTGGGCACATCGAAGTTCGTCGAGACAATTGTTGAGCCAGTGGCCACTCCCATGCTGCTGTGGTCGTGGGTTCGAGCGTAAAAAACATGGTTCGTGCTGTTATTCGTAATCCGCACAAGAGGGTAATTGGTAGCGAACTGGAACTCGTCACCGAAGGCACCGGCTTGCGACAATCCATTGAATTGCGTTCCGGAAATTGGATAAGTCGAGCCAGGAGTTACGGTGGAGGGAAAACTCGAAATGGCCGGTTGCCACGAGCTCTCGTAGGTTCCCAAAGAGGTATAAACTTCAGTCGTTCCGCCACCGACCAACACTTGTCCGTTGGGTAATATCATCAGGCTTCCCGGCGTGTACGGACCAGCCGTAAGGGTCGTCCCATTGAACACATAGGCGGTTCCAGAGTCGCCTTCGACCAGCACGTTGCCATTGGTGAGAAGGACGGCGAACGAATCACCTGCGTTATCGCCATTTGGAAAATCGGGACCCTGCGTCCACGTGCCCGTTACGCTGTCATAGATAGCGGTATTTCCTGGGCCACTGTTCTGCGTGTAAGAACCGGTAGCGAATACCGTGCCATCGGGACGCAAGATAGCCGGACCGATCTCTCCCGGGGGGTAATAGCACAGATCGCCGTTGGGACCATACTGAATGCAGCCGTAGGGAGAAGGCGAATGTAAATCGACGATCGTGCTGCCCGCAGTCACCCACTCCTTCGCCGACGGCGAATAGATTTCGGAGTTGGGGGCATCTTTCACGTCGGCCGTGAAGATCGAGCCGTCGGGCAATAGGGTCCAGCCTTCTTCAGCATCGAAATCTTTCTTGCCCTTGGAACTGATAGAAATCCACTTCATAGTCTTGGGATTCAGTTCCCGCATCTGTTTGGTAAGCTTGTTTCCAATGACGTAGTCGCCGTTAGGCAGCACAAGCGACGGCGAATCCCCGATATAGTCCCAGCCTTTGGGCGGGGTTACGCTGGCCCAGGTGTTGGTGGTGGGCTCGTAGATGGCACCCTGGTTGGTAAGCGTAAAGGTGTTGCCGCATTCGGAGTACTCACCGCCCTCGATGAGCAGGCGTCCATCGGCTAAGACTGCTGAAGCCGAGGCGTAGGGCGCGTATCCGGCGGGAAGACTGGCGAGTTGCGTCCAGGTGCCGTTGACGTAGCTGCCGTTGATGTCAGGCGTGAGCTTCCAAAAATCGGAACAGCTGCCGCCTTGTGCCATCACGGTGCCATCAGTCAACTGGAAAGTGTAGATAATTCCGTCGGGAGGCTGATGCTTAAGTGCGGTTAGCGTCTGTCCCAGCAAGGTGCCGGACAGGGCAAGCAAAAAGACAAAGCCCGTGAGAAGAAGTTTTCTGGACAAGATACACGACCTTTCTTGAAAGCTGCCGCCGGCAGCAAGCGCAGAAATATCCCGCTGAGTTACCCCATTGATCATTTGCAACCCTCCTGGAGGCGAGAAGAAAACGCGGGGAAACCATAGTAGCAAAGGCGGGAAGGTTTGAATAGCGCGCGTCAGCCGGGGGGATTGGGACAGGTCCGAGCAGTTTCAGCAGAACGGAGGCCCCCGGGGTTTCCTAATCCTGCGCCCCTCAATAGACACAAGCCGGGAGCCCGGAATTTCTTCCGGTCCCGGCCTGCGCTTCTTTCAACTTGTTGTGTAGCTGTATGTCCGGTTCAGTTAGCGGGAGGCCTGGCTGGCGGTTGCCGTAGTTGCCGTCGAGTCCGTCGCCGCTGCGGTGGTGGCCGCGGGAGCGCTCGCAGCGCTGTAGCGGGTAAGCCGCGGGTAGAATGGAGTCACTTCGAACGGCATTTTGTCGCGCGCCGAAGTGATCGCCACCGGTTGCGCCTTCACGATCTCGACTTTGTCATCCCATGGATTCAGCTTGACGCGTCCGCCGAGCGGCAGCGCGGCGATCTGGTCCAGCTTGTTCCAATCGAGCGCCGGAGCTCCCGTGGCCAGCTGAGCCATGCGAGTCACCGTGCCGTTTTCCGTGATGTTATTGCCGAGATGCGCCTGCAGCAGAGCCGCCAGTTGCGGACTACGAGCCTGTAGAGCCTTGATGAAGAGCCCGGCCGAGTCGAGTTTCTGTGCATAAGGCGACGCCTTCAGCATCTCGATCGCTTTTTTGTCGGCGGCCGTTTCTTCTTCGGGAATGTGTTTGAACCCGAAGTTCTTGTAGGTGGCTTCGTCGGAGAACAGCATGCGGTCATTGAATGCATACTGGCTTCCCAGGTTATGTCCAAGAACGATGTGCGCCAGTTCGTGCGAAAGCACCATGGCCAGGCTGCCCTCGTCGGGAAGCACGTCGATCAGACCACGACTGACTACAATCGTGTTGCCCACGCTGAAGGTTTCCAGCGGAGAGGTGGTCAGCACCCGTGTCCGGACCGGACGCGGCAGCTCGATGTTGTTGGTGATCTCGATGTTGTTGACCACGGTTTGCAAAATCTTGTCTACGTCGCCTTCCGGCGCCAGTAATCCGGCGCGTTCCAGGCGTTCGACTACGTTGTCTTCCGCCTGCTGCTGCCATTCACGTTCGGCGGCCAGCGGACTGGCATCCTGCGCGGTCGGCGTATCATCCTTCACGCTGTCGACGCGGATATTGGTAAGCTCGTCGTTCGCCGCTGACGTCTTCAGGTTATAGCCCCACATACGGGTCTGTGCCTTGAAAGCGATTCTGTTCCTGGCCCCGGCCGTGAAGTCACCTTCTTCGCTGTAGATATAAGCCGGGATCCAATAGCCCGGAATCAGGTTTAACCGCCAGCTATCCATGTGGAAATAATAGTTGTTGCGCTGCGGGTGGGCATAGGTTCCGTTCAAGCGAACAATGCTGAAGTCCTGATCTTCAACCCAGATGCGTCCGAGAAAGCGTCCGCGGCCGGCATCCTTCTTAGGCGTAAGATCGAACACCAGGCAGCGTACGTCGCCCAGAAACTCGCGCCGCGCGTAGTGGAAGTCGTAGTGCTGCCGGTCAAAGTCGCTGCGGTCGGCGAAGATCATCCAGGAAAAGCCCAGCGGCTGGTACTGGAACTTGAACTTGCTCGTGAAGCCGCCCAGCAGGCGCTGCTCCATGCCTTCTTCTTTATCTCGATCCTTATGCTTGCCTTTGCCCTTGGTTTTGCCGTCGTCCTGAAGATAGTCGCTGCGATCGATCGATTCGCTCAGATCCATGCGCCCGAGAAAATAATGATCGTCCTGCGGAATCGGCCCCAGTTGCGGATCTTGCGTCAGGTTCTGCAGGTAAGTCTCGACTACGGGTGTGCGCGGGGACAGGAATTTAATAAGCTCCTGCTCCCGCAGAATTACCCGGTCGACAACCTGATCCATCGTGGTCGGGGGCGCCAGATTCTGCGACACCTGAGGGGCGGCGCTCGATTGAGCTGCACCCGGTTGCACCGCAACCGCCTGTGGGTTCTGCGGCGCGGCCGCCGACTGTTGAGCCACTGCCGCCAGTGAGATCGCCAGCAGCGCCAGGACCGTCCATTGCATATTGCTCATTAACTTCCGCATAACGCTTATCTCCAAAGTTTCAGTACGCCAGTTGAAATACCACGTGCACAACTGCTGTCGAATCCACCGGCTGCCCGTTTTTCGTAGCCGGCTTAAAGCGCATCTTGTTAGCGGCAGCCACCGCCGCTTCATCCAGTCCATGTCCCAGACCCCGGACCACTCGGTTAACATGCAGTTGCCCATTTGCGGCGAACTGTACTTCCAACAGCACTTCGCCTTCCAGTTTCAGATTTCTGGCTTCGCTGGTGTAAGTCGGATTCGGCTTGAATGTGATCTCCACGCCCGTGGCCGCGGGCCCGCTCTCCACGCGTTGAACGTGAGGAGTATTCTGGGCGACCTCTTGCGCGCCAAAACCCGAGGTCTGAACATTCCCGCGTCCGTTGCCGCGCCCGTCGCCATGTCCGGGAGTGGCCACGCCATCGCCAAAATCAGCGCTCGCTACCGTTCCCTTTAACCCTTTCGCGCCGCCGGACCCGTTCCCTTGTCCCGCTCCGATGGGCATATCGAAAGAGCCGGCCGCGGAGGCGATCAACTTGCCGTTCGGCTTGCCGTTGTCACTCGGCTTCAGTCCGTTGGGATCGCCGAAGCCGCCCGTCTGCACCTTCGAAATCGGAGCATTCAGCGTCGGCGCTGCCGAACTCCCCTGGAAATCACCGGTATGAATCAGCACCGGACGCGCTCCACTGGTCGTTTTCAACACCGCGGGAGCGAAAGTATTGATCGCCACCTTGGGGGGCTCGATCTCCTGAGGCTGAGGTTTGGGCACGCGCACCTCGCGCGGCACCACCAGCTTCGGCGTCTGGAATACCGGCTCCGGCGGCAGCAACTTCGTTTTCACCGGATGCGGGTGGAATCGTTTTTCCGGGCGCAGCGCCGGACGAGCCACCAGTTCCGTCACCCGATAGTTCGTCATGGTCAGCGTCCCCGGCATGATGATTCCGAATGAAATCAGAAACAGAATCAGGGCCGTGACCATGCCATAGCTGGTGGCAAAGGTCCGCCAGTTCCACTTCTTTTCGGGCAACAGGCCGAGTTGAAAGCTGCGATCGTACGTAGGCATCCAATGACTCCAAAAAATGGGGACCCAGGCTGGGGAGAGCGCTTGGGACTTGGAGTCTTCACCTTAGGGGAGAATGGGCAGTGGGTAAACGTGTCCACTGCGCCTGTCCTTTGGTAACAATCTTTGGTCCACGGACTCATGCCTGTTGCCGGGATTGCGGACCAAGGTTAGGCGAAAAAGGCACGAATCCGAGCGTTGCTGAGCCCGAAAAAGGAAGCCCTTGTCCCAATTCAGGGAATAAGGACGCTAAGCACGGCAGAGATTGGATGAGGTTAAAATGCGGTATGAACTGCGCAGATGATTGCTCAGGAAGTTTTTCCTGAAAGCTGACAGCGGATCGTCCTACCCGCCTTGTTTCAACTCAGTCAGCACTTGCCGCACAATTTCTTTGAGGGTTTCAAACACGCCCACGCCCTGGAAAGCTACCGCTTCCACGACCGCTTCGTTTTTCTTGCGCAGTTCTTTCGACAGGGCATCGACCGGCAGCACATTCGGAAGGTCGCGCTTGTTCAGTTGGAGTACGTAGGGAATCTTGTTGAAGTCGTAGCCGTGTTCCTTGAGGTTGGCCAGCAGGTTGTCGAGGGCTTCGACATTGGCGTCCATGCGCTCCTGCTGCGAATCGGCGACGAACACCACGCCGTCGACGCCGCGCAGAATCAGCTTGCGGCTGGCATCGTAAAATACCTGTCCCGGAACGGTGTAGAGGTGGATGCGGGTCTTGAAGCCGCGCACCGAACCGAGATCGAGCGGCAGGAAATCGAAGAACAACGTTCGATCGGTTTCCGTGGCAAGCGAAATCATCTTGCCCTTCTGCTGCTCGGCTGTTTTCTGAAAAATAAACTGCAGATTCGTCGTCTTCCCGCCCAATCCGGCGCCGTAATAGACGATCTTGCAGTTGATTTCCCGCGCTGCGAAGTTGATGAAACTCAAGAGGTTTCCTCAGACACTTCTGTGAAAAAGACGCTCGCGAACTCCGCCTTCCAGGCGCCAGCGTCTCGCCACAAATCTACTGAATGCAGTATCGGTTCCTGCTGGTTTTTATACCACAACGTAAGGCTAAGGCGCAGGTTACTCAGGTCAGTACCGGTTCCCCAACGTCTGAATCAGCGAATTTACCGCCAATTTGGAAAGTCAACGTATGTTTACTGAGTACTGGTGGTCACGGGCAATTGGTGCGGCGTCGGCAGCGGGTAATAGCCGCGCTTCGCGTAGACTTTCACGTGCGCGCGCTTGACCTGAACCTCGATCTCGCGATAGCCGCCAATGCCGGGCTTGCTCTGATAGCCCAGCGTGTACTGGTTGCGTGCGTCTCCGATGGACTGCGCGTAAGCCCGCTCGACGTCCGCTTCGGTCAACGCGCCGCGCACCGTGCCCCCACCCGTCGCGTTAACGTATTTCGGCAGAATGTCGCTGTAACCCATCAACTTGGTGGTTTTCGGGAGGTGGACCCTCTGCAACCGGTCATAGACGGGGATCGCCGCACCTTCCACTCCCACGGCGTAGACGGTGATGTTCTGGGTCAGCAACACTTTGAGCGTATCCGCGTAACTCGCGGCCGATCCCAGCTCGAATCCATCGCTGATCACGAAGATAATCTTCCGCCGATTGCGCTCGCGTTTGGAAAGATCGCGCGCCGCAAACAGAATCGCGTCATTGAGCACGTGCGAAACCCTCGGCGGCGTGCTGATCGGGGTTGCCGGAGTATCGATCGGCAAGCCATTAATCATCGGCCCGCCGGGACCGAGCGGCCCGCTGGTCACGGGAGGCCCGTTATTGACGCCGCTGTACGCCTTGACCTCGTCCAAAGCGACCGTCACCTGTTTGCTTAAGCCGGTGGAATAATCCGACACCCTGCCTACTGTAGTGCTGTAGGTGTACACCGAAACTTCATCGAACTGGCTAAATGCGCCCTGCAACGCCGATAAGGACTGCTGCACTTTTTTCAAACCTACATCAGGCATCCCCGTGTCGATGACGACCGCCGCCGATAAGGGAAAAGGATCGCTGGTAAAAAATCTCAACCTCTGCGGCTGCCCGTTTTCCAACACACTAAAGTCTTTGGACTGCAACCCGCCGACCAACCGGCCGTCGGCATCGGTGACCATCACCGGCACAAGTACGTAATTGACTGTGACCGGAAGTGTGAAGCCCGTTTCTGAGTCCTTAGGAACGCTGCCCGCCGGCACGGTTTTCACGGGAGGCATCGGTGGTGGTGCTGGCTGCGAGGTCGTCGTATCCGGAGCCGATCGTGGCATCTCTTTCGATCCGGGGTTCACGCTGGAATCGGGATTGTCGGTTGAGCTAGAACTGGAAGAAGGCGACGATGCATCCGGCGCGGTCGTGTCGTCGGCGCCGGGACGGGGGCTGACGGGCTCGGGCGGCGGCAGGGGACGCGTGGCTGAGGGAGCATCCGGAATTTCGTCGGGCTTCTGTTGTGCCGCCAGTGTGCCCGCCACCAGCATAGGAAGCAATCCCCCAAGCAATAATGAAAGCCCCAGCCTATGCAGTTCGCCGATCTTCGTGGCCATCCCGGAACCCTCTATCTTTCTAAATCGATCTTTCTCGCGACCTTCGTCCACTGGCAACGCCGTAGCCCGCCGCTTTTTAACTCATTCAGATGCCAGCCGCTGGCTTTGCGTGCATCTAACCGTTACAGCCGTTTACAGGATAGACTAGCAAAGTCTTGGAAAAATAACGCGATGCTTAAACTATATTGCATATCGGGCCTGATCACGAGTATCTTCGTCCTCGCCATCCTATCGCTTCCCGGGGCTGCGCAAAGCCAGTCCGGTCCTGCCAGCCAGAACGCTTCTTCCTCGGCGCAGGCTCCTTCTTCGAACGACCAGGGCATGGACACCCTTAAAGTTAACGTTGAAGTCGTCCAGCTCTTCTTTAACGTGAAAGATAAACACGGGGCGCTGATTCCCAACCTCACGAAAGACAGCTTCGACCTTTTCGAAGATGGTAAGCCCCAGACGATCAAGTATTTCAAGGCGGAATCCGATCTTCCGCTGACCCTTGGCATCCTCATCGATTCCAGCGGCAGCCAGATGCGCGTCCTCGATATGGAAAAGGAAGTAGGCGCGTCCTTCCTGGAAAACACGCTGCGTCCCAAAGATGAAGCCTTTGTCATCAGCTTTGACGTCGATATCACCCTCTTGCAGGATTTCACCAACTCCGTAAGCCGCCTGCGGCGCGCGCTCAACGAGGCTAAAATCAATACCGGCGGAGTGGGCTGCGCCGGCGGCCCCATTGGCCCACAGGGCCCGATACCATGCTCCTCCACAGGGCAGCGCGGCACCGCCCTCTACGATGCTGTCTACCTCGCCTCGCACGACGAACTAAGCCACGAAGTGGGACGCAAGGCGATGATCCTGCTGACTGACGGAGAGGACGAAGGCAGCCGCCTGAAGATTAAAGATGCCATCGAAGCTGCCCAGAAAGCAGATGCGATCTGTTACGTGCTGCTCATCGCTGACCGCGGCTTCTATGGTTTCGGCGGCTATTCCGGCGACTTCGAGATGAAGAAGCTGACGCAAGAAACCGGCGGACGCGTCATCGAAGTCGGCAACAAGATCGAAAAACTTCGCCAGGCCTTTGACCAGATTTCCCAGGAACTCCGCAGTCAGTACAACATTGGCTACACCCCTACCAATACCGCTCGCGACGGCTCATTCCGCAAAGTCGAGATCAAGCCCAAGCAAGGGGACTATAAGATCCAGGCGCGCAGCGGCTACTACGCAACTGCACGTCACGAAGACTAACCGAAGCCTCTAAAGCCGTCGCTCCGAAGAGGATATTCCTTGCTCTTGGCGGATTAGCCCCTCTATACTTGCCACTCTCATTCTGCGGTCCCGCTGAGAGGTAAGCCGGATTCACCAACCAACTCATGAAAATCGAATCGGTAACTTTGCGCGAAATTCACATGCCGCTGGTACATTTTTTTGAAACCAGCTTTGGGCGCGTCTATGGCCGCCGTATCCTTCTGGCTAGCGTCGAGACCGAAGGCGTGCGCGGCTGGGGCGAATGCGTCGCGGGAGAAGATCCCTACTACAGCCCGGAATGGACCGAAAGTGTGTGGCCGACGATCAAGAACTATCTAGCGCCGCTGCTACTGCAGGGCGAGTTGGATTCCGGAAGGGATTGTGCCGCTCGATTCGCCCGGGTTCGCGGACACCGCATGGCCAAGGCAGCGCTCGAAAATGCCGTGTGGGATGCGGACGCTCGCCAGAGAAAGCAGCCGCTCTGGAAGCTATTGGGAGGAACGCGGCGCGAGATTGGCTGTGGCGTATCGATCGGCATTCAAGACTCTCCGGACGAGCTTCTGCAGAAGATCGAAACCGAACTCGCCGCCGGATACCGCCGCATCAAGATCAAGGTGAAGCCGGGATGGGACGTTAACGTGCTGGAAAAGATTCGCGCCCGCTGGTCCGATATTGCGCTCAGCGTTGATGCAAACTCCGCCTATACACTGGATCAGGTGGAGCACTTGCGCGGCTTTGATGCTTTCAACTTGCTCATGATCGAGCAGCCTCTGTGGAACGACGAAATTTATCTCCACGCGCGTCTGCAGAAATCTCTACGCACAGCAATTTGTCTCGATGAATCGATCCTGAATGTCCGCGACGCCAATTTTGCCCTGGAAATCGGAGCCGCCCGCATTCTCAATATCAAGGTTGGCCGCGTCGGTGGCTTCAGCGAGGCGAAGAAAATCCATGATGTCGCCCTGCAGCACAACCTTCCGGTGTGGTGCGGCGGCATGCTCGAATCAGGGATAGGACGCTCCCACAACATCGCGTTATCGACGCTGGAAAATTTCCGCTTGCCCGGGGATGTGTCGGCCTCCAGGCGCTACTGGAAGGAGGACATCATTGAACCTGAAGTGAAAGTGCGACCTGATGGGACCATAGTCGTCAGCGACGCGCCCGGAACGGGATATGAGGTCCGCGAAGACCTAGTACGCAAGTTCACGGTAAGGGAGGAACGGTTTAGTGGCACACGTTCAGTGCCACACAATGACCTGACGTAGAGGCGGGGATGGCCGCGTCTTCTCAGTTCGCATCGGGACGTGCCCGGCCCGTCCAGTCTTAGCGGCGAAACACTGGCGCAAGGATGACTAATGCGCAAGTCCGGCCGGATTTCCCGCGTCCGCCGCTTCCTGCTTGAGCAGTTCGATGCCCTGGTCAAACGTCATGTCCGAAGGAACTCTTCTGAATCCGCTGAAGACTTCCGTGGAGTTGATGTTGAGAGTTTTCACCAACAAGATCTTTCCCGTGAAACGCAGGCTCATGCTGGAAATTTCCCAGACATTGTTGCCCACCTCTTGCTGCTGAATCATGAAGTGTCCGCCGCGATCGAGGTGCCCTAGAATGCCCCATCCGAAACTGACTTCCTTGTAAAGCGTGCTATCAATGCTCGCGATGCGGTAGTGATCGGCGTCCAGCAGCACAAAGCCCTGCATGCCGGTCAGGACCTCTTCGACGTGCGAGGGCGGTTGGTAGTGCGGATTGGGCCGAAACTTTAGCTTCACCAGACGTGCCCCTGGCCGCCCCACGCTTCCCGTCGCCGTTTCTTCTCCCGCATATTCAAACAAGAACGCGTCGGGTATCGCTCTAATGATGCGCAGCGTTCGTTCGGTATTCTCATGCTCCTGTTCGCGCTTCTTCTTCATCTCGTCAGGGTTCTTGAAGCGGGCCACGCGCGCCTCTTCCCCTTGGTGCTGTGCGGCGGTCAGAGGTTGGCCGTTGTAGGCGACGACCAGCCCAGCGGTAACATCCTTGGCTTCGACATAGATTCTGGTGGTCGATCCCTGCGGAGTCGTCTTGACGCCGCGGAAAAGAAAATGAGCGTTCTCGGCAGCCGCTCTAATTTCGTTATTCACCGCCTTGCGTACGAGATCAGCCGGGTCTTGAAACGAAGAAACACTCGCAGACTGCGCTGAAAAACCGACCGATGCGAGGAACACAATCCAAACCCCCACAGGCAAGAAACGTCGAAACTGGCACCGGTGCGAAATGGCGGGAGCAATGGCCATGAGGGCGGGAAGTTCAGCCGCTGATCGTTAAAATGGAATGCTAGAACGATGGTAGCAAACGGGCAGCCAGTGCCGCGATGGGCCCGACACTGCCTTGTAACTGGGTTCGTAAGTTCCAGCAACAGAATGCTTTCTCCGCGCGCGGGCACGCCGTCGCCCGGGAATGATTTACAATCGGTTCATTCGCGGCGAACCGAGCGCGAGCACTGGAGGCAACAAGCATGGACGTTTCGCAGACCGGAAACGGCGCCCACATCGGCAAGTCGGTGGTCATTAAAGGAGAGCTCTCGGGCTCGGAAGACTTGTACGTGGATGGCAACGTCGATGGAAAAATTGAGCTGCGCAATCACAGCCTGACTATCGGGCCCAACGGAAACGTCAAGGCCGACATCAGCGCCAAGTCGGTGGTGATCCAAGGAAAGTTGGATGGCAGTATCAACGCCTCCGAGCGCGTCGAGTTGCGCAAGTCAGCTCTGGTTACGGGCGACGTGACGACGCAGCGCATCGCCATCGAAGAAGGCGCTTTTCTTAAGGGGAAGGTTGATGTTCTAAAAGAGGCCTCCA
This sequence comes from uncultured Acidobacteriaceae bacterium, assembly GCA_963696275.1. Classification (GTDB taxonomy): domain Bacteria; phylum Acidobacteriota; class Terriglobia; order Terriglobales; family Acidobacteriaceae; genus Acidiflorens. Next base: position 160,198 of record CAVOJQ010000010.1, read on the forward strand.
AAGCGGCTGCGCCGGGCTCATAATCAAGCAGGTCGGCCGCGCCGTTGTCAATACAGAGACAGCGGCTTTCGCCGCTGCGGTCTAATGGCATCTATTTCCGACAATTTAATGAGATTCTTCAAAAGCTCTTCCAATCAGACTGCGGGCCCGGCCATCCCACAGAAGCTAAGCCGCCGGTCGAGCGGCATGGGAGAGATTTCACGGCTGCTCAACTCGCAGGAGGGCCTGTGCATTCTCGACATGGGTTCGACGTCTGCGAACAACATCCGGTATTTCACCGGCAAGGGACACAAGAATTACAGCGAGGATCTGCTGCGTTCCTCCCTGGATCCGGGTCTCCGCATACAGGATGGTTCGGGGAGTCTGGCGATCGACAGCAAGAAGTTTCTCGAAGAAAACCTGGTCTATCCGAATGCTCATTTCGACGTAGTGCTGTGCTGGAATCTTCCCGATTACATGGAAGAGAGCCTGGTGAAGCCCACGATCGATCGTTTGTGGTCGGTGATGAAGCCGGGCGGGTTTCTGCTCGCCTTTTTCCACACCCGCGACGCCGGGCCAGACTCGACCTGCTACCGCTATCACGTTACCGATAGCGACATGCTCGACATGCAGGAAGTAAAGTTCGCCATGCCCGGCCGTCCCGGCTCAGAGAGGCAATCTCCCAGGCTGCAGCGGGTGTTCAACAACCGCCATATAGAAAACCTGTTCCGCGATTTTGTCTCCATCAAATTTTTTCTCGCGCGCGATTCCATGCGCGAAGTGCTGGTAGTTCGGTAAGATCGTGGCGGGTCGTCCGCCGAGGTCCCCTTCTTTGGTGGAACCAGCATGCCATCCTGAGCGAAGCGAAGGACCTGTGGACTTGACCGTTGCAATGTTCACGGGTTGCCCCGGCACGTCGGACAAGTCTTAGCATGAGCCAATCGTGCCTTGTGCGCCCGCTGATAAGCCTCCATTTCTTCCTTCTGATGTTTCCGCTTAGCCTTTTCCGAAAGCCGAGGCTTAACTTCGTTGCGGTACAGGAACGAAGTCCAGGCCGCATGAGCACGGGTCTCGCGATCCTTCAACTCCTTGAACCTAGGGCATTCGGATTCGGACATAGCGTGGCCTGCAGTGACACCTGATGATAGTCGAAAAGTCCAAGCGTCTTTTCCTGTTTTCCGCGATCTCTTGCTAAGATAGAGAGTCAGGCATCGGTTCCGCGCGACGTTTTCCCGCCAACCCCGCCAGGTCCGGAAGGAAGCAACGGTAACGGGCTCTTTCGTGTGCAGTGGACCGCCGGTGCCTGGCTTTTGTTTTTCTATGGAATCGCCCAGGTTAGCGCCCAAAGGGCTGGGCGCGAACCTTGGGCACCAGGCCTATCATTCGTGACTCGGCGATCATGACAAAGCGTCTCTACTACGACAGTTCTGAGATTAACGAATTCGATTCGGTTGTCGAAGACGCCGCGCCGACGTCGTCCGAACCATCGCGCCCGGCCATCATCCTGCGCGAAACCGCGTTCTATCCCACGAGTGGCGGACAGGTTCATGACACCGGTTGGCTCACCATAACCGCGAACGATCAAGACGGCCAGCGTCTGCGCGTATCCGAAGTCGCAGACACGGAAGATGGCCGAATCGTTCATTATCTGGAAGCGCCGTTGAAGATGCCCGCTAAGGGCGCGGCGGTTCATGGAATCATCGATCGCGAGCGGCGGCAGGACCATATGCAGCAGCACACAGGGCAGCATGTGCTGTCGGCCGCCTTTCTTCGGCTTTATCAGATGCCTACGGTCTCTTTCCACATGGGCGAAGACTATTGCTCGATCGATCTAGCCACGGCGTCGGTCGCTGCAAACCAGATCGTTGAAGCGGAAAAGCGGGCGAATCAGATTATTTTTGAGAACCGGCCGGTTTGTGTTCGCTACGTTTCGCGTGCGGAGGCTGAAAAGCTTGGCCTGCGCAAGCTTCCGCCTGCAGAGCGCGATGAACTGCGACTGATCGAGGTAGCGGATTTCGATCTTTCGGCCTGCGGAGGAACGCACGTGACCGCCAGCGGACAAATTGGATCGATTATTCTTCGCAAAACCGAAAAGGTGCGGCAGGGGACCCGCGTGGAGTTTGTCTGCGGGCAGCGGGCGGTTCGGATGGCGAGGCGCGACTACAGCGCGCTCACTGAAGCAGCAGGGCTTTTCTCGGCTCAGCTCTGGGATGTGCCGGAGCAGATTCGCAAGAGCGTCGATGAGAGCAAGCTGTTCCGTAAACAGAAAGACGAGGCGCTCGACGAACTTGCCGGGCTGATGGCCGCCGCCGATCTTCAGTCGCAGCCGGAGACGAATGGACGAAAAATCGTTGTGCGAACCTTTTCCGATCGCGACATGGGTTTCGCTAAACTCTACGCCCAAAAAGTTACGCGAACTGGAATGCCGGCCACAGCGTTGGTGGCGAGCACGCTTGATCCTCCGGGTCTGGTCTTTGCGCAGACCTCTGCCAAAACGGCAGCCCAGGACTCGGTACCGGCACCGGCCGACATGGGGGCGCTGCTCAAGCAAGTTCTTTCCTCGATAGGAGGCCGTGGTGGTGGTAGCCGCGATTTTGCCCAGGGCGGAGTCCCCGCCGGCTCGAATGCCGATGTAGAGCAGCTTTTGCGCCAGACGGCGGTTACAATCGGAGCCTGATCCCGCGCTACTCGCGGAAGGAATTTTTCTTAAATGCTCGAACCATGGCTGATACTCGTACACCTTCTGCTCAAGTTAGGCGTGGCCGTGGCTGTGTCGAGCGCGCTGGTGCGCTCCAAGGAATTCAAGAATCTGCTGTTTAGCGAGCAGCGGGATACGCGGCACAAAATCTATCTGGCGCTGGCGATGGGGATTCCGATTGCGATTGGCGTTTGGATCAGGTTGAACGTCAAGAGTTTTCTCTCCGGCGACCTGTCGCTTGAGACCGCGATTTTGATTGGCGTGATTGGCGGGCGGCTTTCAGGAGGCGTCGGCGGCGCGGTCATGTCCATCCCTTCGGCGCTCCATGGCGAGTGGGCGGCGATGCCGCTGAATGTATTTGCCGGGATCATTGCCGGCTGGCTGCGGCGAGCGGCTCCGGAGCAGGAAGATATCTGGTCGTTTTCTCCCTTCATCGATCTCACCCTTTATCGCATGATTCGGCGCAACCTGCCGCGACCGCGCGTGTTCGACTGGCAGATCGCTTTTTTCGTGGCGATTGTAGGGTTGCGTTTTCTGCAGACGGAAATCTGGCGCTTCTGGCCCAAATCTATTTTTGTGCTGGAAAGCCCGGGGCTTTGGATGGGCTCAAACGGGACGCTGAACGGCTATCTGGTAGAGAGCGCGATCTATCTGACGGTCGTCATGGTGGTGGGCACGGAACTGAAGATCTTTAACAGCGTGCGCATCCAGATCAAACTTGAAGAGCAGGAGCGTTTGCTGCTGCAGGCGCGCATGGCGGCGTTGCAGAACCAGATCAATCCGCACTTTTTGTTCAACACGCTCAATTCCATCTCGTCGCTGGTGCGCTTCGATCCGGACACAGCCCGGGAAATGATCATCAAGCTGGCCACGATTCTGCGCCGTCTGCTGCACAGTTCCGAATCCTTTGTAACGCTGCGCGAGGAGGTCGAATTTGTCGACAATTATCTTGATATCGAAGTGGTGCGCTTCGGTCGCGACAAGCTCAGGGTAGTGAAGGACCTCGATCCCGCGTCGCTCGAGGCGATGGTTCCCAGCATGCTCCTGCAACCCCTGGTGGAAAATTGCATCAAGCACGGTCTCGCTCCCAAGGTGGAGGGCGGCAGCATTACGTTGCGCGGCCGTGTGATCAAATCGCGCCTGGTGGTGGAGGTGGAAGACGACGGGGTGGGCATGGGTGCCGCGCAACTGCTGGAGCAACCCGACGGCTTCGGAGCCGGCGGCATCGGCATGGCGAACGTAGCCGAACGTCTGAAAGTGCTCTACGGCGACGCCGCCAAGATGATGATCGAAAACCGCGAAAGTGGAGGCACGCTCATCCGACTACGGTTGCCGATTCTGCCCAATCCTGAGGAGCTCATGACTTCGGCTGCTGCTCCAGTACCTTTTGGTAAAAGTCTTCGTAAAGGGGAATAATCCGGCTGGAACAGAACCTCGCCTGTGCCGCGGCCCGCGCCCGTTTTCCCATGGCCCGGAGTTCCGATTCGTCGCTCAGCAGCGCGATCGCGTAACGCGCCATGGTATCCACGTCTCCCACGTCCGCCAGGAATCCGCTGACCCCATGCTCGATCACCTCCGGAACTCCTCCCGTGCGTGTGGCAATCGGAACGACTTCGCAAGCCATCCCTTCGAGTGCCGCCAGCCCGAAGGTTTCGAGTTCGCTCGGCATCAGCATCACATCCGAGATGGCCAGCTTCTCGCGGATCTGGTCCTGTTTCCCAAGAAATAGAACATGCTCGTGAATGCCTTTCTGCACCGCCAGCCACTCCGCCTGGGAACGGTCAGGGCCGTCGCCAATCAGCAGCAGTTTCGAAGGTATCTCTTTCCGGACGCGATCAAAAATCTCGACCACATCGAGCACACGCTTCACGGGACGGAAATTCGAAAGATGCACCAGCAACCGCTCGTCGCTCGACGCATACTCGCTGCGCTTTGCCGTCCACTCCGGCTTGCGCAGGTAGTCATCGCAATTCACGAAATTAGGAATGACTTCGATATGATTCTTGATGTCGAAGATTTTGAGCGTGCGATTGCGCAAATACTGCGAGATGGCGGTAACCCCGTCGCTCTGTTCGATGGAAAACCGCGTAATCGGAAGATACGATCGATCAAGGCCCACCAAAGTGATGTCGGTTCCATGCAGCGTGGTAACAAAAGGCAAATTGCGCCGCGGCGGAGTTGCTGCCAGCATTTGCTTGGCCAGCATGGCGCTGACGGAATGCGGGATCGCATAATGCACGTGCAGCAAGTCGAGCTCGTAAAGCTGCGAGACCTCGGCCATGCGTGTAGCTAGCGCCAGATCGTAGGGAGGATATTCAAACAACGGATAGCGCGTGACTTCGACCTCGTGATAATGAATGTTGGGTTCGGGTCCCGTCAGACGAATGGGCTGCGAATAAGAGATGAAATGAATTTCATGTCCCCGGCGCGCCAGCTCTAGCCCCAATTCAGTGGCCACAACGCCACTGCCGCCATACGTCGGGTAACAAGTGATGCCGAGCTTCATGCGCCCCCAGATTCCTGTTTCGCGTCCCAGATTTCCTGCCAAACGATATCATCATTGGATTCCACAGGCAGCAGGAGGATGCAGCCGTATCCAGCCACGTGTGGTGACGGGGTCTCGCCGCCAAGGTTGAAGAGTCCGCGTCCCTTTTGAGTTTCCGAAGGTTCGGGTGGGAAGGTGCTTCCTGCGTGCGTCCGGCCTATGCCTATGACGAACTCGTAATCCAGTCGTCCAAACCCTATGTGCAGAACCGTCGTCATCCTCATGCTCACCATTACCGCCGCAGCCCAGCAATTGCCGCGCGAGGACGCTATCCGCATTGCCGAGTTCTATCGCTTGGCGGCTCAAATCCAGGACCAGATCTGGCCCAACTGGAGCAACACTCCAGCGCCGCTGCTTCTGGTGACCGATAAAATGGAATTTCTCACCCATGATCCCAAGCCGCCCAAAGACTTCACCAAAGTTGCCGACGACCTCTTCGCCCGCCCGCGCCAGTTCGATACCCATTTGCTGGCCACCTTCCCAGCTTTCGGGCCACCCCCCGTCATCGTGATCGGCCAGGCTCAGAACACCGATGCCAAGACCAGCACACCCTGGGTGATCACTCTCATGCACGAGCACTTTCACCAACTCCAGGACGATCAACCCGGATACGCCGCCGCCGTCAACCACCTGAACCTGAGTGGCGCCGATACCACGGGCATGTGGATGCTGAATTATCCATTCCCCTACGAGCGGAAGGACGTGGTGCAATCGTTCGCCAACCTTCGCGATCTCCTGCTCAATGCACTCGCGCAGACGAATCGCACAAAATTCGAGAGAAGCGCGGCGCACTATGTCTCACAGCGCAGGCAAGCCTTTGCGCGCCTCTCACAGGACGATCACAAATATTTGAGCTTTCAGCTGTGGCAGGAGGGAATTGCCCGCTATACCGAAATTAGAGTGGCCGAGGCGGCGGCCGGCTATCGGCCGACCCCCGATTATGCGACGCTTCCAGACTATGAAACCTTCGCCGCGTATGCCGGCCGTGTGAGAGAGAAAACCCTCAAAGAACTCAGGGAAGCTGACATCCGAGAAATGAAAAGAACGTTCGTATATCCATTCGGAGCCGCGGAAGGCCTGTTGCTCGATCGTCTGAATCCCGAATGGAAGACCGAGTACTTCCAACATCTGCTCTCGACCGATGCGCTATTCGAGGTAAAACAATAAAGAGGGCTGCGATCTACTTACCGAGCCGAACAACAATTCCTGCTCCAATCCGCAAGTTGTTCTGGCGGTTGTTGAGACCGTCCGGAATTTTTGTCATGAAATACTCGGCTTGCACCGGACGCACGGAGAGGTGCCTCGACACAGTGACATCCAGTCCGCCACCCGCCGTCATGGCAAAACTATTTTCGGATCCGGATTGGCCAATGCCGTCGCTGGTGAGAATGCCTCCGAAGAGGGTCTGTGCGAAGGGTGTAAGTTTACCGTGTCGGAAGTTGAGTCTGGGACCAAAAAGGTAGGTAAACGCTCCACCCACCAATGCGCCGTTTGTGGTGCTGGTTGCCCCATAACCCGCCAGATCTGCCACCACGCCGAGCCATCGATTCACGTTGTATTCGACCTGGCCGCCACCACCGTTTCCGTTGAAGGTCTCCGAGGCGGCGCCCCCGGCGGCGCTGGCATTTACATTAAAGCGTGCGTAGTAATATCCTCCGTAGGCCTCGACTTTTGCGGATTCCTCCTGCGCTCTAACAAAGGGTGCGGACGCGACGACCCCGAGCAACAGAAACACGGCACGCGAAGCCGTCCCGGTTTGCTTCATCGGCTGTTAGTTTAATCCTTACGAGGCTTTTTCGGAGTCAAGTCGCACGCCTGCTTGACCCGTCCTAAGTCCAGCCCAGCGGGGGAAAACTCCGCAATCTCGCGTCCGGTCCGGTTGGGAACCGCGATGTTGAAAATCTGCGCTCCCATCATCCCGCGGACGGTGCCCTTGTCCATGGAAAGATAATGCCCGCGCAGCCAGTTCCATCCCTTGAAGTAGTTCACATCGTCGATGCGCACCTGCACCGACAATTGCGGCTGTCCCCAGAAGCCTGGCCGGTTCGGAGGAGGCAGTCGAACGCCGGGATTGAAGTCAGCCAACTGCAGCTTGCCGTTGTTGCAAATCAGATTGACCCTCGGCTTGTAGTCTGGATCTTCCTTGAAATAGTTATTCGACTGGAGTTCAAACCGCACCTTCTTCCCGCCCGTCATCTTGTCCGTCGAGGAAAACTCCAGCCACTGGCCCCCGGCGCTGACGCCATCCGATTCGCCCTGGTTCGGACTCATGGCGCCAGTCTGCGCGCTGGCAGACATTGTCGCGCCCAACAAGAAAACTGCAGCCGCAAGTGACGAAAAAGCGGCCCGAGCCGCCAATCCAGAACCAATCGTTTTACCCAACCAGCGCAATGCTTTCAAGATCTCCTCCTCACAGTCACACATCTACATACTATTGAACCCGGAAAGCGCAAAAAAGTTGTATTGGAGGTTCTGAAGATGGGGAGGTGCATAGGAAGTGGCGCACAATATACTGTTTGCTGATACTGTCCGTGGGCATTCGCCAGGAACGCTTTACCGACCGATGAGCAACGAAATCTTCGATTCGCATGCGCCGAAGGAGCCTCCTCTATGAGTGCAAACGAGCAGCACTGGCCCGCCTTACCGTTGGAAGAATGGGAAGCCACCTATCGAACCCTCCACATGTGGACCCAGATCGTTGGGAAGATTCGCTTCGCGCTGACCCCGCTGCAGAACCATTTTTGGAATGTTGCTCTCTACGTGAATACGAGAGGTTTGACGACTTCGCCGATCCCGTATCGGGGAAGTTTCTTTGAAATCCAATTTGACTTTGTCGGCCATCGTCTCGAACTTCGAACGCCCGATGCGGGCCGGGTCCTGCCGCTTGCGCCGAAGTCAGTCGCCGTTTTCTATCGTGAGCTGTTTTCGATGCTGCGAGAGGCGGGCATTGATGTCCAGATCAATCCCAAGCCCCAGGAGATTCCGAACCCGATTCTTTTCCCCGAGGATGAGACTCACGGATCGTACGACCCTGAGTATGTCAACCGCTTGTGGCGCATCCTGGTCTCAACCGCCACGGTGTTGCAGGAATTCCGCAGCGGATTTATTGGCAAATCCAGTCCAGTCCACTTTTTCTGGGGCAGCTTCGATTTGTGCGTCACACGGTTCAGCGGCCGCCGGGCTCCGGCGCGCAAGGGAATTATTACCTCCGAGGCCTATTCGCATGAATGTAGCAGCATCGGTTGGTGGCCGGGCGGAGGTGGCGTGTCGGGACCGGCATTTTACGCCTATTCGGCTCCGGAACCTCCGGGCTTGAGCGAGCAACGTCCGGCGCGCGGGGCATATAAGAGCGAGCTGCACGAATTCCTTCTGGCGTACGACGACGTTCGCCGCGCCGCATCTCCCCGTGACGAGATTCTGAAGTTTGCGGAGAGTACTTACGAGGCGGGAGCTCAATTAGCCGGCTGGGACCGGGCATCGTTGGAGCGATAACGCCTAGCCATAGCGGACGAACGTTGGCCGGGTGAGCTATAACCGCCGAGGTGAGTAGCGCACTTCTGCTAACATCTCTCCTTCATGATGAAGAATGTGGGTGAGAACGTCGTGCGCATCGAGGCCGAAGCCCTGCGGGCCCTGGCTGATCGACTGGCCGGTCCCATGGCCAAAGACTTCCGCCGCGCTGAGGAGTTGATGTTCCTCTGTCGCGGCAGGGTGGTGGTCACGGGAATGGGCAAGAGCGGGCTCATCGGGCGCAAGATTGCGGCTACGTTAAACTCCACCGGTTCGCCAGCACTTTACCTGCATCCTGTGGAAGCCTTGCATGGCGACCTCGGAATGATCATGCGCGGCGACATCGTGCTGGCGCTCTCAGCCAGTGGTGAGACGGAAGAAATTCTGCAACTGCTGGCCACCATCAAGCGCCTGCAGGTTCCCTTGATCGTCATGACCTGCGACGGCAGCTCTCGCCCTTCGACGCTGGCATCTGCCGCCGACGTCGCTCTCGACTGCTCCATCTCCCAAGAAGCGTGCTCGCTGGGCCTTGCTCCCACCGCCTCTACAACCACCATGCTCGCCCTGGGAGATGCGCTTGCAGTTGCCCTTTCGGAGAAGCGCGGCTTCAAAGAGGAAGACTTTGCCAGCCTCCACCCAGGCGGCAAGCTGGGAAAAAGACTGGCGCGAGTGGAGTCCCTAATGCACACGGGCGACGCGATTCCGCGAGTGACCGCCGGAACGAAAATGCCCGCCGTGATCTACGAAATGTCTCGCAAGAAGCTCGGAATGACGGCCGTGGTTGAGGGTGATCGCCTGCTGGGAGTCATCAGCGACGGCGACTTGCGGCGCTTGCTGGAGCAGCGTGGCAAAGACGCGCTGGATCTGACCGCGGGCGATTGCATGACACGAACTCCCAAAACCATAAGCCCGCAAGAGTTCGCTGCCACAGCCCTGGCGCGCATGGAGGAAATGAAAATTACCTCACTCGCAGTGGTGGATGCCAATGCGGAAAGCGACCGGCTACTTCGTGGCATCGTGCATCTACACGATCTCTGGGGAACTGAGATGGTATAGCAAGTTTGAATTGAGCCGGAGGTTGAGTTGTGGGGCGGGTGGGTGCATCTCCGGTCGAGGGGTGGCGAAGACGGGCAAGCCCTATCTCTATGGACCGCGGGATCTCTGCTAATGGCAGAAGCGCTGCAGTTGCGGCGGTGGAGGAGTGGGAAAATCGTCGAACTCCCCTTCCCAGCCTGAGCAACCGCGGGCGGAGATGGCGCGGATGACAACCTGTTCCAGTTCGCGTACCTTGGTTTTCGCGGTAGCGACTTCGTCCATTGTGAAATAGCCGCCCCGGTCAAGTTCATTGAGGTCGGGGCTAGCTGCCGCGTATCCCGCGTCAACCGCGATGCTGTACCAGATATAAGCGGTGAGCCGGTCCTGCGGAACGCCTCGTCCCTCTTTCAGTGCTTTTGCGTAGAAATACTGTGCCTGGGGAAGTCCCTGGTCGGCGGCAATCTTGTAGAGCGCCGGAGACTTGGTGTAATCACCCTTGGCATAATCAGGATCGGCCATCAGACGCCCCAGATAATAAGCGCCAAATGCGTTGTTCCTGTCGGCCGACACCTTAAGCCATTTCCGCGCCGCGTCGGGATCATGGGATGCGCTGGCGGGGAGGAAGTAGAGTCGTCCGGCTAACCAACCTGCCAGCGGATCACCCTGCTGGGCTGCCTTGCGATACAGATCGAGCGCCTGTTGCGGGTCGCGCGGGAAGTAAGTTCCCGTTTCGTAGTAGTACGCCAGCGCGATCTGCGCTGGTCCGTAGCCGACCGCAGCGGAACGCTTAAAGTAGTCCGCTCCCAGAGCATCGTTGCGCGATGCTCCTATGCCGGTGATCGCATCCATCCCACGCTCGTAGAGAGCATCGGGAGAGCTGCTTTGCCCGAAAGCGAGGGCGCTCCACAAAGCGAGGTTGATGATCAGAAGGATTCGAGGCATAACAAATTTTCTGGGTGCTTCAGAACGATTATAGGAACATGATGTGTCGGTGTAGAGTTACGAAAGTTCGCTAGGATTGTACGAACGGTAGAGACGGTTCGAACGGTGTTTGGGAGAGCAATGGAGGAAAAGGTTGGCGATCGGAGAAATGTCGAATCTAGCCCAAACCGTAGCGTCGGACGCGGTGATCGCTTGCTGGTTCGTGTTTCTCGCGTCGTTTGGCTTGAGAAAGCGTACCGCCCGCCCACAGTCGTTGAAGCGCGACCCAACCGCCATTTTCGGCATGGTGATGGAAGGCTCAGGTTACTTCCTGGTCTGGTATCAGCGTCTGCATCGGGCACGGTTCGTGCCGGTGATGGCCGGTTCGCGAGCGCTGGAATGGGGTTTAACCGCGTTGATTGTGGCGATGGCAGTTGGTTCGACGTGGTTAGTAGATGCCGCTTCACGCCGCCTGGGGAAGCAATGGGCTCTAGCGGCCCAGGTCGTCGAGGGCCACACTCTGATCGAGGATGGGCCCTATAGCTTCGTAAGAAATCCCATCTACCTTGGCATGTTCGGATTGCTGGTAGCCACCGGTCTGGTAAAGACGCAGTGGGGGTGGCTGATCCTAGCCAGCCTGCTATTTGTCGTCGGAACCTGGATACGCATCAGCAGAGAGGAGCGCTTGCTGGGTGAAGCCTTTGGTGAGAAGTTTGAAGCCTACAAGAAGAGAGTACCAACCCTACTGCCGGGGTTCTACTAAATAACCAGTACGGCACGCGCACGAAAGAGGAATTTCCGTAGAGACGCGGCTCGCCGCGTCTCTCGTGGCGCCGAAGGCGGAACAGATCCTCTCCACTTCACGCAATTGCTACGCGTACCGCTCACGCATAAAATCGGCAATCGCCGAGTACGCGGCAGTCAGTGTCTTTTCGTCGGGCAGGAAGACGATGCGGAAGTGTTTTGTTCCTGGACGCTGCCCAAAGCCGGAGCCGTGCACGACCGTTACATGTTTCTGGCGAATCAGTTCGGTGACGAAGACGTCGTCGCCTTCCGGGATGTCGATGCTGGGATAGGCATAGAAAGCTCCGCGAGGCGCCACGCAGCTGACGCGCGAAGTTTCCCAGCACCATTTCATCGTTAGATCGCGACGGCTGCGCAGCTTGCGTTTGACTTCGACCAAATGATCCTGCGGACCTTCCAACGCAGGCTTGATCGCGTACTGTTCCGGATGGTTGGCGCAAAGCCGCGCCCGCAAAAGCTTGTTGACCCCCTCCAGATACGGCTGAATCGCGGCAGCTTCGCCGCTGGCAATGCCCCATCCGATGCGCCATCCGGGCGCGAGGTAATTTTTCGAGAGTCCGCCGAAAGTTATGACCGGTACGTCGGGCGCAACCGAGGCCATCGCGACGTGGGGATCGTCATCGATGATCAGCTTGTCGTAAATCTCGTCAGAAAAAATGATCAGGTTGTGGCGGCGCGCCAGTTCGGCAATCTCCTCGAGCATTTTTCTTGTGCATACCGAGCCGGTCGGATTGTTGGGATTGATCAGCACAATGCCGCGCGTCCGGGGCGTGATCTTTTTCTTGATGTCGTTGAGATCGGGCTGCCAGCCGTCCGCTTCGTTCAGGTAATACGTGTTCAGTCCAATTTCGAGCTTCGCCAGAACGGCCGAGTAGAGCGGATAGTCGGGGCAGGGAGTCAGCAGATTGTCCCCCGGGTTGAGCAGCGCGGTCAGGCAGACATCCACCGTCTCGCTGACGCCGGAGGTGACGAAGACATCCTGAATGTTGACGATCCCCTTACGGGCTGCCTCGCCGCGAATCGCTTCGAGCGCTTCCTTGATCCCTGAGGACGGGGAATATCCATTCTTGCCATCGCGCATGGCCTTATAGACTGCTTCAATCATGTGGGGCGGCGTCTGGAAGTCGAAGTTGAGCGGGTCGCCGATGTTGAGAGGAAGAATTGTGTGTCCCTGCCGTGCGACCTCGTCGGCGATGCAAGCCAGGTCGCGGATGGCGTAACGCACGTTTTCAAGGCGGGCGGCGGGGGTGATTTCGCGAGCTTGCGTCACGGGCATTGTGCGCTCCAAAGGTTTCGAACTGCAGAGTGCGCAGAGTTTTATTTTCTTGCTTTTCTTCGCGTGCTCCGCGTTCTCCGCGGTTAAGGTTTTTCTTTACTCCGGCCGATCAATCTGCGCCTTCTGTAGCGTGTCGGAGTAATCGACGTAAACCGCCTTCCACTCGGTGTAGAAATCAATCGCGCCGATGCCGCCCTCGCGGTGTCCGTTGCCGGTAGCCTTGGTACCGCCAAAGGGCAGATGTACCTCCGCGCCGATGGTAGGAGCGTTGATGTAAGTGATGCCCGCCTCCAGGTCGCGAACCGCGGCGAAGGCCTTATTCACATCTCTCGTGTAAAGCGAAGACGATAGTCCGTACTCGATGTTATTGGCAATGGCGATGGCATCTTCGAGATCCTCGCAGGGAATAATCGCAACGACCGGCCCAAAGATTTCTTCTTGAGCGATCCTCATCTTGGGATCAACATCGGTGAACACTGTCGGCTGGAGGAACCACCCGTGCGCGTATTCACCTTGGTCAAGGCGGTTACCGCCCGTTACCAGCTTCGCGCCCTCATCTCGGCCAATCTCGATGTACTTGAGATCGGTCTTGAGCTGATTCTCATTGACCGCCGGCCCCATCTCCACCGTCTCATCCAACCCATTGCCGACTTTGATCTTCTTGGCGCGGGCTACGAACTCCTCAACAAACTTGCCGTAAACGCCCTTCTGCACGATGATACGACTGGTAGCCGTGCAGCGCTGGCCAGTGGTTCCAAAAGCGCCCCACAGTCCTCCTTCAACCGCTAACTCAAGATTTGCATCGTCGAGCACGATCATCGGGTTCTTGCCGCCCAGCTCCAGCGAACAGTGCTTGAAACTCTTAGCGGCGGTAGCGCCCACGATCCTGCCGACCGCGGACGATCCAGTCAGTGAAATCGCCCGGACCACGGGATGCTCCGTGAGCGGCGTGCCCACTTCCGATCCAAAGCCGGTCACGATGTTGATCACGCCCTTAGGGATCCCGGCTTCCGTCAGCGCCTGGACAAGGTTGAAGGTGGAGAGCGGAGTATCCTGGGCGGGCTTGATCACGCAAGTATTGCCGCAGACCACCGCGGGAAGCAGCTTCCACGAAGAGATGGCCATGGGAAAATTCCACGGCGTGATCATGCCGCAAACGCCAATCGGCTGCCGGACCGCCATGGCGAACTTGTTGGGCAATTCCGAAGGCACTGTCGGACCAAAGAGTCGTCGTCCTTCGCCGGCGTTGTAGTATGCGGCGTCGATCGCCTCCTGCACATCGCCACGAGTCTCTTTCAGTACTTTACCCATCTCGCGAGTCATGTCCCGGGCATATTCTTCTTTCCGCTCCAGGAGGATTTCAGCTGCCCGAAACACCATTTCCGCGCGCCGCGGAGCGGGCACCAGCCGCCACTTCGCAAACGCCTGCCTGGCCGCCTCCACCGCCGTGTCGACATCTTCTTTGTTCGAGCGCTGAAAGATAGCGACGACTTCCCTGGTGTCAGCGGGATTTCGGTCTTCGAAAGTCTGACCGCTGGCCGATTCGACCCATTCGCCGTCAATGAAATTCTTGAAAACTTTGGTCTTGGTTGTGCCTCCATCAGTCACCGGCTTGGTCATCGTATCGGTCGCCATAGATCCTCCTGCCCCTGAGAAGATCCTCCTGAACGGATCCCCATGAATGAGTGGCCATTTCCATGCTAACGCCTCACGAACAAAATCTCTACCACCTTGGACGTGAAGGAACGCAATGCTCCAAGAACCCCCGTGCCCTCTGTGCCACTCCGTGGTAAAGACTTTGGCCCGTCGATCCAACCGCCAGCAAGCGAGCTCCCAGCCGGGATACGTATTTCATTCCCTGCGATGATGTGTGACAATCTCTCGGTTGCGATACGCTGTCGCTCGCAACTCCTTCGAGACAAGGCCAACTGAATGTCGAACCCCGCAGCCGCGAGCCACCTGACGCTGGATGTTGACCGTACCGGCAATCCCACCATCGTGCGCTGCACCGGGAAATTGGTATCCGGCGTCAACGATCTTCTCTATTGTGAGGTGAGTCAACTGATTCGAGACTCCCAACGAATCATTCTCGACTTAACCGACCTCACCCACATGGACAGCTCGGGCCTGGGCACGATAGTACGACTTTACGTTTCAGCCAAGTCGGCAGGCTGCCGTTTAGAACTCATCCATCTGGCGCCCAGGATTCGACAGCTTCTCGGCCTCACCCATCTTCTGTCCGTATTCACCATCATCGGAGAAAACGACATCAGGATGCGATGAAATGAAAGTGCCAGCCCGCGAAGGCCCTCCCATGATGTCCCGCAGCTCCGCGCAGATCACCCTCCGCGACCTCAAGACCATTGAGGACCTCAAGCAGTTAAAGGCGGTCGAGAAAGAAGTCTGGGGCGTGTCCGATAATGACACCCTGCCGCTGATGCTGGCCATAGCCTGCAGAGCCGCTGGTAATATTTTTATAGGAGCCTTCGACAAGGAGAGAGATGGGGAAAAGCTGGTGGGTTTCGCCTTCGGCTTTCTAGGCTGCGAACACGGACACACCACCATCCACTCCCACATGCTCGCTGTTCTCGACGCCTACCGGCATCTCGATCTGGGCGCGCGCCTGAAGCAGGCGCAGCGCGAGCGCGCCATGGCCATGGGTGTCCGCGAAATGACCTGGACCTTCGATCCGCTGCACAGCCGCAACGCCCACTTCAACTTCTCCAAGCTGGGAGTAGTTTCCAATGCTTACAAGGTCGATTTCTACGGGACGGAGACTCCTAGCCTGTTGCATCGCAACGGAACCGACCGCCTCTGGGTGCGCTGGATCCTGCCTTCGCGCCGGGTGCGCGATCGACTGGCGGGGCGGAATCATCGGGTGGAAACGCTCGATGCTCTTAAACTCCTCGCGCCTTTGGTGCGCTTCGATCCCAGCGGACTGCCCGGCCGCGCCGACCTCGCCGAATCGCTGGCCCGGCAGCGGGTAAGCATTGAAATCCCGGGAGACATTCTGGAGGTAGAGCGCGCCGACATGGGATTGGCGCGAGAATGGCGCGAGGCCACGCGCTGGGCCTTCCGGGAAGCGATGAAGGCAGGGTTTTTTGTAGCCGAGTTCTGTCGTTCTATCCGCGGCCAGCAAGGGCCGGGAGCCTACCTGCTCCAAAGTGGAGCCGTGAGCGATCTGATTCCCGAGGAAACCACGTAATGGCAGCGGCTCTCGGCTGTCCGAGTGAGGCTCCGCAACCAAAAGGGAGTGGATTACCGAGCGGTGGCCGCCCTGGGACTTTCGCGTTGCTCCCGAAGTTGTTTCAGAAAGGTTTCAACCGACACTTGAAATTTATTTCGGAACAGCTCAACCAGATCGTCTTTAGCGCCAGCAGCAGCCGATGTAGAGATCAGCTGGCTCGACTCTGGCGACGTCTCCAATCCCTCCGGGTCCACCTGCACCTCGGGAGATGCATCTTCGATGGAGTTCAGAGCTTCCACCAGGCGCTGGGCCTGTTCTGTTTGCTCAGGGGTGTTCTGCAGGAACTCCGCCCCCATGCCAAATTCCGGATGCGCCACCAGTACGAAAGCCTTGGCCCGAGCCTCACCCTGCGCCGTCTTCAGGGCGATGGTGACGCGCGTACCTCTCGGAAAGGGCGAACTGGTTGCGAGATAACAACCTCCACAGCTGAGGTCTGTTACCCGGCAGACCACGGGCGGGTCGTCCTGCTCGAAATCGGGAATTTGACTCTTTAGCCATGCGCGAAGCAGGTTGCGCTGTTCATCGCTGGCGTTGTTAAAGCGCACGCCCGCGTGATCGTTAGTGCCTTCCCATGCCACTTCGCCATAAATTTCCAGGGTCTGGTTCGTTCCCGGCAATTCGAGCGCGAAACGAAGCAGGGTTTCTTTCGGCACGCGGGCGCTGAACTGGATCGCCATGCCCCCTTCGCATAGGTCCAAAGTCTTGGCCCGGTAACGATCCGCCCCGTAGCATTCCACGGGAACCTGCACCGGAACTCGCATCTGCACGCGGCGTTCCCGCTTCATCAGAGCTCGAACTGCCCGAAAGCTGGCTTTCGCCCGCTCTACCGTAAACGGCTTGTGCAGGACGAAGTGGGCCCCCATCCCGAACCCACCTTTCATTCCCAGTGCCGACTCCACCAGCACGATCGCCAGCGCCCGCTTGTTGACTGGCGCCGCCTTGGCCGCCTGCAATACGCCGGACGCCTCCTCGTGATTCAAGACATCTACAATGATGCCTTCAAACCGCTGGCGGGTGATTTGCCGTATAGCCTCCGTGGCGGTTAAACAATGCTCAATCTCAACTTCCAGGTCGCTGAGCACCCGGCGTAAGACGCGCACGGTCTTCTCATCGGAGCTAAATAGTAGTGATTTTAAGTTCATGGGCCCAATTCCAACTCGAAGCAAGCTCTTCCCGCACTCTAAGTGCTTGAGACTCCAAGGTCAACGCCATGCCGGGTCAATGGGTTACGATCGTCACCCTACATGAAACAACCCTCACAGTAGCCCATCGGCGCCCCCGCTTAAGTGCTTCACTTCCGGGGCAATCTGTTTGGGCGAGCCCGTTTGGGTGAATCTCTTGAACGAGTCACCATGGGTTAACGAGCATGGGTTAATCAGTTGGGAACAGGAGCGCCCCTTGCCAACTGCAAGTAATTGTGCACAAAGGGGATGCTCATCAGGTTCGGTCAAAGTCATTTTTCTATTGACTTTGGTAGAAAAACCTATTATTATCAATAGCTTCCATAGGTGCCATGGGATTGAGCTCTACTGTACTCGATTTAGTTTTTGTCGATGAATCCCTTGCAGCCCAGGTGGAATCAAAGTAGCTTAGCAGGCCTAGAACGTCCTTATTCTTCGAGAGGGTATATTTTTCATGGCAAAGCGACGAGGAAATCCGAACTGGGGTAAGCCGGAGCCGATCGGCCCGGTCACCCCCACTATTACCGAGTTTGAGCAGGTCGTCCACGAGTACAAGCTCTCCCCGGACCAGTATTTACGGTCCACGAGGTTGCGAGAGTGGGCGCGCCGGAACAAGAACTCCAAGTACATCCCCGAGCCTCTGCTCGAAGCTTGGGGTTTTGAAATCGAATCCACCCTGTAACCGGAGCAATCGCAGGGGTTGGCAGGGATCAACCGGTATAGAAAACAGGGTCGCCAAAAGGCGGCCCTTTTTGTTGCACCGGAGGAGCCGCCAGGTGAGGGGCTATTCGTAAGGGCTGAGAGCTGACAATGACTCCTAACTTCACCGACGTGCCGACCGCCATCGAAGAGATTCGCGCCGGCCGGATGATTATCGTTGTCGACGATGAAGATCGCGAAAACGAAGGCGATTTGACCCTGGCCGCCGAAAAAGTCACTCCCGAGGCCATTAACTTCATGGCCAAGTATGGACGGGGCCTGGTCTGCCTGGCCATGACCGAGGAACGGCTCGAGCACCTGCGCATCGGTCCGATGACGAATGAGAATACCTCGCAATACGGCACTGCTTTCTGCGAGGCCATCGACGCCCGTGACGGCGTGACCACCGGAATCTCGGCTCACGATCGCGCCCACACCATTAAAGTAGCCATCAATCCGGCCACGAGACCGTCCGATCTCGCCCGGCCCGGCCACATGTTCCCGCTGCGAGCCCGTAAAGGCGGGGTGCTCGTCCGCGCCGGACAGACTGAAGCGTCAGTCGATCTGGCGAGACTTGCCGGTATGGTCCCCGCAGGAATCATCTGCGAAATCATGAAGGACGACGGCAGTATGGCTCGGGTCCCTGACCTGATCGAGTTCTGCCGCATCCACAACATGAAAATGCTGACCGTAGCCGAGTTGATTCGCTACCGCATGCAGCATGAGCGCTACGTGCATCGCGTGGGCGAAGCGATGGTGGACACGAAGTACGGAGAGTTCCGCTTAATCGCCTATGAAAGCGAAGTGGACGGAGGCGCGTCCCATATGGCCCTGATCAGGGGCGACATCAGCAACTCGGAGACGCCGGTCCTCGTCCGCATGCACGCCCATTGCCTTCTGGGAGACGTCTTCGGAGCCACAGGCTGCGACTGCAAGCAGACGCTGGAAGGTTCGCTAAAGATCATTGCCGAAGCGGGCCGGGGAGCCCTGATCTATCTGCACCAAACCTCAAAGGGCTTCTCGGCGGAAAAGATCGGCGACCAATCCTTTTTGACTTTTCACCGGGAACGCCGTTTGCCGTCGCTGCCGGAAAGCGAAAGAAAGATTCATCGCGAAATCGGTCTGGGAGCCCAGATCCTCTCCGACCTGAACCTGAAGCGAATCCGCCTGCTGACCAATCATCCGAGAAGGGTAGCTGCGCTCGAAGGCTTTGACATCGAGATAGTGGAACAGGTTCCAGTGACACTGCCGGTTCCGCAAAAAATCTCGCTGTAGGAGGGGCAAACCGCCGAGTTTCGCGGCTAAGCAGGTGAGGGAACTGCCCCCCACGCAAATCTGCGCAAAATCAACCCAGCCAGAAGCGTTACGCGGTGAGGGTTTTTGGCTAGAACGGCTTCCGCGGTGTAATCTCTTCATCCTTGATAAAAAACTGCGCCGAGCATATCGCCGATCCGCAGATCGTCGGCAGCAACCCGGCCATCTGCTTGCGCGTAATCAAGCCGAGCGTTCCGCACGAAGGGCAGGACAGCACGGCCCAGTAGGGATCTTCTTTCTCCCCTACCTCGCCCGCGTTCTCCAGCACAAACACGGTGCCCGGTTCCATTTGTTCGGGAATCCACTCGCTGATAATGCTCAATTCGCCGATCATCATGTCCCCTCCGCCTTCCGTTGTCGCCCTTCTCTTAGTACGCCCGGTTCAGACCGTGCGGACTTGCGCGCCGCTGACCTTTTGCGACTGACCCCGCAGTCGTTCCGCTCCTGCAACTTTCTTGCGCTGAATCTCTCCTCGCACCCGCCGAACTTCGTCGCTCAGGCAGATATCGAACAGCGGCTGGCGGGAGTTCTTTAGCAGGTCCACCACCTGCCGCGCCGAAGTCCGCAGATAAAGATGAGTGCCGTCCGTAAGCAGGTGATACTCCGAGGATGCGCTAACCGTGGCTGCCAGGCTGGTGCCAAACTCCTGCTGCAGGAACCGGATCACCTTGCGCATGCGCTGCAGCGAGAACCCGCGCCGCCGCAACTGGCGAATCACCGCCACCGTGACCAGTTCGTCCCAGTTGTAAACGCGCCGGTGCCCGGCGCGAGCCGGAGCCACAATGCCGCGCTCATCCCACCATTGCAATTGGCGCGCGGTGATTCCTGTCAATGCGATGACGTCGTTGGAT
Source organism: uncultured Acidobacteriaceae bacterium (assembly GCA_963696275.1). Taxonomy (GTDB): domain Bacteria; phylum Acidobacteriota; class Terriglobia; order Terriglobales; family Acidobacteriaceae; genus Acidiflorens. Next base: position 180,258 of record CAVOJQ010000010.1, read on the forward strand.
GTGAACTGTTGTTGCATCCTGAGCCCATTCTGTTTGAAACAAAAAAACCAATAAATGTTTGAAACATTCTAGGCGGCAAGGGGCCAGAAACAATCAAGGTTTCGTGTCCGGCCATGTTAACTAGAAGGATACGTAGGGCAGAGGCATGGTGAGCTCGAATCCTTGAGGTATTGAGACATTGAACCGTGACATTGCAGGATCGATGGAATGATGCAATGGATCAATGATTCAATGTCTCAGTGAATCAACGCCCTAAATTTGTGCGATTCCAGCGTCTGGCAGTAACATGGAGGGCAGCAAAATTCTTCTCTCAGGGGCCACTGCATTGATGATCGAAAAAGTGAGTATGCGCACTGTCGCGCTACTGGGTTTTCTTCTGCTGCCGGTGCCATTGATTTTCTCCCAGCAAAAAGAGGGCTATCGTAAGACCGACGCCACGCAGAAAAACGCGTCCAAGTCCGCCACGAACGCATCCAGCAACGACGCTGATGCCGACAAAGACAAAGACGAGAAGAACGAAGACCCGCTCTTCCGCGGCATGAAGTACCGGCTGGTGGGGCCCTTTCGCGGTGGCCGCTCGCTGACTGCCGCTGGAATTCCGGGCGATCCCTCCACCTACTATTTCGGCGCGACCGGCGGCGGCGTCTGGAAATCGACCGATGGCGCGAACACATGGTCTTCGGTCTTCGATAAAGACGGGGCGCCCTCGATCGGCAGCATCGCCGTATCCGACTCCGATCCGAACGTGCTTTACGTAGGCACGGGAGAAGCGTGCATTCGCGGCAACATCTCGAATGGCGACGGCGTCTGGAAGTCGCTCGACGCGGGAAAATCCTGGAAGTTTGTCGGCCTGAAAGATACGCGCGCGATCGGCCGCGTGATCGTGAATCCGCACAATTCCGACATCGCCTTCGTGGCCGCGCTGGGCCATCCTTTTGGACCGAACACTGAGCGTGGCGTCTTCCGCACCACCGACGGCGGCAAGACATGGGACAAAGTTCTCTACAAGAACGAAAATACGGGAGCCATCGACGTAGCCTTTGATCCTCTGAATCCCAACATTCTATTTGCGTCGCTCTGGGAGGCGCGCCGCACCCCGTGGTCGCTCTCCAGCGGAGGCCCGGGCAGCGGCATCTACCGCTCGGCCGACGGGGGCACGACTTGGAAGCGCCTCGAAGAGCATGGCCTTCCCAACGGACCCTATGGGCGCATTGGTCTGGCCGTCGGAGCCGACTCCGACCGCGTCTACGCCATCATCGAGGCTAAAGTAGGCGGAGGATTTTACCGCTCGGATGACGGCGGCGACAGTTGGGACTTGGTCAACGACAGCCACGCCCTCCTGCAGCGGCCGTGGTACTACATGCACGTGATTGCGGATCCGAAGGATCCGAACACGGTTTACGTCGCCGATGTCGAGTTCTTTAAATCGACCGATGGCGGACGCAACTTCAACAAGGTGAAGGTGCCCCACGGCGACAATCACGGGTTGTGGATCGATCCGAAAAACACGAAGCGGATGATCGCCTCGAACGACGGAGGGGTGACGGTTAGCCTCGATGGCGGCAAGTCGTGGACGCGCGAAGATAACCAGCCTACGGCGCAGTTTTACCATGTCGTCGCTGACAATCGCAGTCCCTATTACGTCTACGGTTCGCAGCAGGATAATTCGAGCGTGGCCATTGCCAGCCGCAGCGATGACGGCGTCATCGGCCGCGACAACTGGTATTCGGTTGGGGGCGGGGAAGCGGGCTACATTGCGCCCGATCCCAGAGATTTCAACATCGTCTACGCCGGCGACTATCAGGGCAACCTGACGCGCTTCGACCGCCGCACCAACCAGGTTCAGAACATCGCCGTCTCGCCCGAACTTTCCGACGGCGGCGGCGCCGCATCTGTCGAGCATCGATTTCAGTGGACCGCGCCGATCGTGACCTCGCCCCAGGACCCGAACACTGTTTACTACGGAGGCGAAGCGATCTTTAGGACCATTGACGGTGGAACCCACTGGCAGGCCATCAGCGGCGACCTGACGCGCAACGATAAATCGAAGCAGCAGCCCTCGGGCGGTCCGATCACGATTGACGATACCGGCACGGAATACTACGACACCGTTTTTTCCATTGCTCCGTCGCCGGTGGCGAAGGGGCAGATCTGGGCTGGAACCGACGACGGCTTGATCCAGATGACGCGCGATGAAGGCGAATCGTGGACCAACGTTACGCCGAAAGGCTTACCCGAGTGGAGCCGCATCAGCCTGATCGAGGCGTCTCCGCACGACGCGGGCACAGCGTACGCGGCGGTCGATCGGCACCAGAACGACGATCTTGCGCCTTATATCTATAAGACTACCGATTACGGAGTAACCTGGACCCGCATCACCACGGGTATTCCCGATGGAAGTTTCGTGCGCGCCGTGAGGGAAGATCCAAAGAGGAAAGGATTGCTCTACGCCGGCACGGAGCGCGGTGTCTTCGTTTCGTTCGATGATGGAGCCCACTGGCGGTCGCTGCAGATCAACCTGCCGATCGTTCCCGTTCACGACCTCGTGATCAAGAACGACGATCTGGTGCTGGCTACGCACGGGCGCTCGTTCTGGATTCTCGACGATGTTTCGCCATTGCGCCAATTAACCGACTCGGGCGCCGATGCGGTGGCCGCCGAGGACATGCATCTTTACAAGCCCGCCACCGCGCTTCGCGTCCATGCCGGAGACGGGCCCGCGCATTCGTATTTTGCAGGGAAGAATCCGCCGATCGGCGCGCTGATTTACTACTACTTCAAGAAAGCGCCTAAGGTGGAAGAGAACAAGGAAGCAGCAAACAAGGCGGACGCGGCGAAAAATGAAGTCAAAATCGAAATCCTCGATGCTTCGGGCAAAGTCGTCCGCCGATATTCCAGTCTGAAGAACGAACCTCTGGACGAGCCGCTTGACCCCGACGACAAGAAGCCGGAAAAGCAGATTAAGCCGGAAGACGGTCTCAATCGTTTTGTGTGGGATTTACATTACGACGATGCCAACCGCGTTCCGAATTATTACTTATGGGAATACGGCGACGGGGCGAAAGGGCCGCTGGCGCTACCGGGCAACTATCAGGTGCGCCTCACCGCGAACGGTAAGAGCCAGACGGCTCCGTTTGAAGTGAAGATCGATCCGCGAGTCACCATCTCCCAGAGCGATCTGGAAAAGCAGTTTGAACTCGAGTTGGACCTGCGCGATCAATTGAATCGCGTCTACGACGCGGTGAACCAGATTCAGGATGTGCGCGAGCAATTGGAGGGACTGGAGAAACGCCTCGTGCCCAGCGATTCGACAAAGACGTTGTTCGAGGGAGCGACGGCACTCGATGCGAAGCTGATTGCGGTGCGCGATCCGCTGATCAATTTCAAAATCAGCGCCAGCGAGGATTCTCTAGCCTACGCTCCGGGAATTGACGCGAAGCTCGCCTTTCTTTCGATCGCAGTGTCGGGATTCGCCGATGCCGCTCCAACTGATGCCGAGTACCGGCAATTCGATAAGCTGAAAAAACAGACAGACGAATTACTTGCGCGATGGGAGCAGGCCCGTAATCGGGATATTGCCAGCTTTCAGAAATTGGCCGCGGAGCAGAACATCCATCCCATCTACGTGCCGGATGTCAGAAGCGAGCGAGTGCAGGGTGGGGGAGAAAAATAGCGTGAAGGAAGGTTGGTTCTTGCTTGGGTGTCGGAGGGCCTTGCTGGCTTGAACGGGGCAGAGCTCCGTCCAAGCATAGAGTCTTATCGCCAGACAGAAGAATCTAGATGAACATCTCGTCCTGCGGCACACCGTCCCCGTTTCTGGGATGACGCTTCTTATGGCCCAGGAAAACTTCCACGCCAGTGCTGATCGCCGCCATCATTCCATTGACCTGCCGTAGAGGAGACACCACCGTTTTGTGGACTATCTCGGTTGTGTCTTCCACTTTGTCCATGGTGCGATTGAGCAGTTCATCGGCGCGGATTACCTGCAGTCGCGTGCGGTCGAGCAGATCTGTGAGGGTGGCATCGATGCGGCTCAATTGATTGCGCACGATGGTACTGCTCTCGGAGACATTGGTAGTCAGCACTTCAATCTTGGGGCGCAGTTCAACCACCAGACTATTCACCGAATCGATTGCAGGCACGGCTCTGTCTCTGACTTCGGTGACGATCGCTTCCATCTTCGCCGAGCTCTTGCGGACGGCGAGATAGAGCGCCACCATAATTCCCGCCTGCAAGAGAACGGCAAAAGCGGTTACGGCAATAAAAATTGTGAGGAGGTTGTCATTCATAACTGCTCCCATTACGAACGCTGCTTTCAGCCGACGATGGTCGGCGGCTGTCGCCGCTGATTTTCGCTCGGCACGCTAGAGATTCTTGACCGGTTCGGTCCCTGCGGTCGTCTCGTTGTTATAAGCCTGCCGGCCGGCTTCATAGGCCGAGCGGAAGCGCTCTTTTTGCTGATTGAGCATATCGCCGCCGCGATCCACCCACTCGCCCGCCTGCTCGCGCGCTCGCCGCGCCTGTTGCTTGGCCTTCTCGGTGCCTTCCTGCGCCTTGGAGCGGATCACATCCCGCATTTCGTCGCCCGAGCGGGGCGCGTAGAGCACGCCCACTACCGCTCCGACTCCAAGCCCCGCCAGAAACCACAAGAACCCGCCACCGTCACGATCCGCCATAACCGCCTCCTGAAAATTTGCTATATCTATTCGGATGGTAGCACCCTGATATGGTAAAGACAATTCACCCCATCGCGTCGTTGCATGCAGCTATCGGAGAAGATTCTTCCGTTCAGGGTTGCGTCCATAAAGACGGGAGCTATTCTTTCCGGCGATGGCCGCGAGAAACATTGGAAGAGCGATGTCGAAAGAAACTCTTGTGCCGGGCTCGCCAATGGCGGACAATGAACGCACTCCGAGAATGCGATTTCCTGAGGGGACCAACGAGGGATTTGTAGGAGGAACTATTGTCCGATCGTAAGTATCGGCAACGCGGCTACCAGGATTCCGGCGGGTCCGCGAAAAAAGAGTTTGAGAAGCCAGCGGCCGGACCCAAACGAGAAAACACTTTCGGCCCGCGCCCGCTCAATATGCCCGGTACGCGCACCGTCTCACGCTGCGCCGAATGCGGAGCCTTGCTCCAGAATCCAGCCGCCCCGGTAGGCGAATGCCCGAAATGCGGTTTCGCCTTGCACGCCTGCAAACAGTGTGAACACTTCGATCCCTCCAGCCGCTTCGAATGCAATCAGCCGATTCCCGTGCGCATCTCTCCCAAAGATAAGCGCAACGACTGCCCGGTCTACTCCATCAGGGTGATGATCGAAAAAGAAACCTCGAGTAAATCCAGCCAGCGCCCGAACGACGCCAGAGCAGCGTTCGACAATCTTTTCAAAGACTGAGAACGAGGGAGGTCTGACCTGGCAGCTCTCAGTCGTGAGTGAGAGCTGCGGCTTCGCGAAGAACCGAAAGCTGCCCGCTGGTTTACGGTTTCTCGGTCGGGCGCAGCAGAATTTCGCTGGCGAAGGATTGTCTGGTTTGCGTTACCAGCATCGCTACCACATGGGATACGTCGGTGGCTTGCAGCATCTTGTCTACCTTTCTTCCGGGATGCAGGCTGAAGTCCGTGTGCACCGAGCCAGGGCAAATTACAGAGACGCGAATGTGGTGGGCGCGTAACTCGTCGGCCACGGAGTAGGTCAATCCCTGCAGGCCCCATTTTGAAGCGGCATAGGCGGCGCCATTGGGCAGCGGGTTCTTGCCGGCAAGCGATGAGATATTGATGATGTGCCCGCCGCGTGGATTCGGTTCAGATTGGAAAGCAGATTGGGAGGCCGATCGCATCATCAACGGGACCAGGCTGCGGATGCAATAGTAAGCGCCGCGCAGGTTCGTATTAATGAGATCGTCCCAATCGCTGGGGCTCAGTTGGTGCAGGGGGCCGGATGGTCCGGCGATACCGGCATTATTGACCAGAATGTCCAGGCGGTGGAAGGCGCTCTCGACCTGATGTGAGAGGGATTCCACCGAGGCGAGATTCGTGACATCGCATTCGACGATGGTGGGCTCGGCGACGGCAGTTTTTCCGGTCAGTCTGACTGGTCCGGTTGCACCGCCCTTGATGAGCGCTGCGGTTTCGGCGAGGGCGCCACGGGAGCGCCCACACAAGACAGCATGCGCGCCAAGTTCGGCCACGTTTAGGGCGATGGCCCGGCCTATACCGCGTCCGGCGCCGGTAATGACGGCGACTTGGCCCTGGAGGGGAAGCTTCGAGGCGGGTGCTGATTTCATGGGCATGGCTTGCTCCCGAGAGACATTATTGCCGACTACGTAGCGATTCTATTTTGCATCAAAGTATTGGGTTCGAAGGACAAGTCTTGACTGTTCGTTCCAAGGTGGCGCAGAGAGCGCCATGACATTGAGCTTTTCGTAAGGACTGAGGGCGGAGAGCTAGAACTGAAAATTTGAAGTTGAGAACGGATGGAATGGAACAGACCACGGAGGACAAGACGAGCAAGTCGCTTGCCTTCGCGGAGTTACATCCTTATAATCCGCTCACCGGAATATATGCCGAGCCTTCTTCTTCGGGCGAGGTGTGCATTTTGGGACCCGCCAATGTCAATGGCAAAAGTACCAGTTGTATCGTGCACGCCCGGCATCAAGAATCAGGTGATATCGGGTGAGAAGTCTACTCCAGCTTCCCCAAGATTTAAGGAGCCACAGGACAATGAAGAAAATTGCTCTCGCGATGTTGCTGGTAGCCGCGATTACCGCCGTCGCTCAAACCAACCCCGCGCCGGTGCCGCAGGGCACTGCGCCGGTGCCGCAAGGTACAGCGCCAGTGCCGCAAGGCGCTGCTCCGCCCGCGCCCCAGAAACCGGCCCAGAAGAAAGAAATCAAGGATCCGGCGGAATATAACGCCTATGTGGGCGCGGTGCAGCAGACCGATCCGGCGGCCAAGATCAGCGGTCTGGAAGCCTTTCTTACGCAGTATCCCAGCAGCGTGATGAAGGAAGATGCACTGGAACTGCTGATGATTGCCTACCAGCAGGCCAGCAATCCAGCCAAGATGATCGAGACCGCGCAGAAGGTTTTGCAGGTAAACCCCTGCAACATCCGCGCGCTTGCCTTGCTCGCCTACTCGAAGCAGGCAATGGCCACGGCAGGCCAGAACGCGGCGCAGAATTATGCCGAGGCCTCGCAGGCGGCCGAGAAAGGTTTGCAGTGCCTGCAGACCGCGACGAAGCCGGATGGAACCTCGGATGCCGATTGGGAAAAACTGAAATCCCAAACCGGTGGAATTTTTAATGGAGCGGCCGGAATCGGCGCCTACCAGGCCGCGATCGCCGCCGCTCAGGCGAAGGATACGGCAACTGCGAGCAAGGATTACGCCAAGGCCCAGCCGGGTCTGCGCGCTGCGGTGCAGGCCGATCCGACCAACCTGCTTGAGGTTTATGACCTGGCGCTGGCAGATTTGGCATCGGGCGATGCCGAGAACGATCCGGAAGGACTGTTCTATATCGCGCGCGCTTCGAATCTGGCTCAGGGGGCGGGTAAAGAACAGATCGCGAAGTTTGGCAAGAGCCGCTATGTGAAGTATCACGGCAGCGACCAGGGGTGGACCGAACTGCTGGCAATGGCCGCGACTACGCCCTTGCCTCCGGCCGGTTTCACGATCACGAAGTATGTTCCGCCGACTGCCGCCGAGCAGGCAGCGGCGCTCGTCAAAACCAAGAAAGTTGAGGAGATGAGTTTCGCCGAATGGCAGATGGTTCTTTCCGAAGGAACGCCGGAAGACGCCGAAAAGGTGTGGACTGCGCTCAAGGGAAAGCCGCTGCAGATGGTGGCGCATGTGATTACGATTGAGTCGCCCAGTAAGCTGCAACTGGCGGGCAGCTCCGACGATATCGACGCCAAGCGCTCCGATATTGACTTGACCATGTCGGCAGCGATCCCCAAGAAGGATATGCCGAAGGAAGATACGGATTTCCAGTTCCAGGGAACGCCGGTATCGTACGCGGCCAAGCCATTTGTGATGACCATGAACGATGGCGCACTGCTGGTGGCGGCCAAGCCGAAGCCGGCGGTCCACAAGAAGACGTCGCAATAAGACTTCTTTGGGATGCAAACGAAGAACATGGGCGATCCCGATCGGGATCGCCTTTTGATTGTGTGCAGGCCAATCCGTGTGGAGATAGGCTTGGAGGGAAGGACTTATGCCGGAAGATTTCCTGCCGAAGATTTTCGGGCCAACGCCGCCGCTATTTGGCGAAGCGGCTCTTCTCCAGCGTGGCCGGACGAGCGCTTCTTGGCGGGCGCTTGGCGCCTGCTCGTAGCGGACGAACATCGATCTTGAGTTCCTGCATGGTGCGGCTGAGAGTGTTGCGGTGCATGCCCAATTGCCGCGCCGCCTTGCACTGGTTGCCCCGGTTTTCTTCCAGCACGGTTATGATGAAACGCTTTTTAAATTCGCGTACCGCTTCGGAATAGAGAATGTTGCTCTTGTACATCTGAAGAATGAGTGCTTCCAACTGATCTTTCACGGCTGCCTCGTTTCCGCACGCCCAAATTCTAATTTTCACTGCGAGCCATAACCTTCCACGGGAGCCGGGGCAAGTCCCGGCTCCACGAAAGAGTCTTGCCAGGCCGGTCACTATGACAAGTCGGTTAGCGCTCGGGTCCAACTATTTCGGCTTTGCGACTGGCGGATGCAATGCATCGCCTGCAGCATGCATCTGCCGCATGTAATCCAAGCCCTGGTAGAAGCGGTGGCGCAATTCCGGCGGTGCGAGCCAGATGGCTGCCCTTCCGCCTACCAGAAAATACGGTGCCAACTGCGATTCCGACAGCCAGTTCGCGGCGGGCGAGAAGGCAGCCATGGCGGTCAGTACAATCGCCACCACCAGAACGCCTTTCACCAGACCCAGAACGGCTCCCAGGAACCGATCGATACTACTCAGTCCCGCTTTCCTCATGACTGAGCGCGCGATCCTACCGGCAATGCCGGCAACGATCTGGACCGCGAACAAAATGAGCAGGAAAGCAATAATCTCGCCCAGCCAGGGCGACTTCAAATGAGGCGCGAACCAGTCTGCCAGGCGCTGATATTGCCAGGCGGCCAAAAGGTACCCCACCACCAGGCCAGCCAGTTTGCAGGCTTCCCGAAAGAAGCCTGCGATGGCCGCGCCGATGACGGACAATACCAGAAAGCCGAGGATGATCCAATCCGCAATGCTCATGGCTCAAGAAATACGAAATGACCGGAAATGCAGTGACCGAAGCTCACGTCAAGCTCAGCGCGAGCTCCTGCGATTCCGATCCGACGATCGAATTCAATGACGCCAGCGCACGCGGGCTAAATCTCCAACTCGCGTCCCGTTAATTGACGATACGCCCCGAGATACTTTTCGCTCGTCCGCCGCGCAACTTCTGGGGGAAGGGCGGGCGCGGGCGGTTGTTTATTCCAGCGAATTTCTTCGAGGTAATCCCGAACATACTGCTTGTCGTAGGAGTCCTGCGCTTTACCCGGTTGATACGTGTCGGCCGGCCAGAAGCGAGAGGAATCCGGTGTGAGCACTTCATCCGCCAGGGTGATGCCTTTGGCGGTTTGTCCAAATTCGAACTTGGTGTCGGCGATGATGATACCGCGCTGCCGCGCGTAATCAGCGGCCATCGTGTATATGCGCAAAGTTAAGTCGCGGAGCTGGCGGCATAATTCTGGGTCGACCAGCTTGCACATTTCATCGAAGGAAATATTGATGTCGTGGCCGGTGGTCGCTTTGGTTGCGGGAGTGAAGATCGGCTCGGGAAGCTTGTCGGATTCCTTCATCCCGGTGGGCAGCTTGATGCCGCAGACGCTGCCTGTGGATTTATATTCTTTCCAGCCGGAGCCGGACAGGTAACCCCGGGCTACGCACTCGACGGGAAACATCTCGGCGCGCATGACCATCATGGAGCGTCCGCGGAGTTCGTCGGCGTGGCTGCGTACGGCGGCCGGATAACGGTTCACGTCGGCGGTGACGAAATGGTTGGGGACGATATCCTTGAGGAAGTCGAACCAGAAAAGTGAAATCTGCGTCAGCACCCGGCCTTTGTGCGGAATGCCGGTCGCGAGAACATAGTCGAACGCCGAGATGCGGTCGGTGGCCACGAACAGCAGGTGGTCGCGGTCGAGGTTATAGACGTCGCGAACCTTCCCGCTGGCGTGCAACTCCAGTTCCGGGTAATCGGTCTTGAGAAGGACGGGATCTAAAATTTGGGGGCTCATCGCTAAATTCACCGGTAGAAAACTTTGCGTATTCTAACTTTCGTGAAGGATTTGTCAACGCTTTCAATCACAGGCGCCAGTTTGCGCCGGCCGCTCGTCGAGAAAAAGAGTTGACAGTTCCAGTGTAAGCGAGAAGGCCTGTCTGGCGCAGGTTGTCGAGGAATGGCAATGTGGAAAAGCTGAGGAAGGCTCTGGAAAAAAAGGACCGCGATTCTCTCCGGTTGCAAGCAGGAAAGCACATGCTTCGTCAAGTGAGAAGCGCAGAAAAGTCAGATTTTGCTCTCAAAACTGGCTAGGCCATTTGCGCGGCATGGAAGACACGGATCACCTGCACAACGTCGCAGCGCACACAATAAGGAACCAGGTACGGCGTACCCGAGACGACTAATTTGCGAGCTCCGCAGATCCGACCGGGATGACCTGAAGATGGGAACCGCTCGAGATCTTCTACGGCACTCCGAATTACCGCCACGCTGCCGATCGCCGACTTCCAGTTACGCCGCCCCGAACCGCACCGACACCAGCTTCGACACACCCGGCTCCTGCATGGTCACGCCATAGAGCACGGGCGCGATGCTCATCGTCCGCTTGCTGTGCGTGATCAGAATGAACTGGGTCTGGACGCTCATCTCACGCACCAGGTCGGTGAAGCGCGCGATGTTCGATTCGTCGAGCGGAGCGTCGACTTCGTCGAGTATGCAGAACGGGCTGGGCGTGTATTGGAAGATGCCGACGAGCAGAGCGAGCGCGGTGAGCGCCTTTTCGCCGCCGGAGAGCAGCAGCACATTCTGTAATTTCTTTCCCGGAGGCGAAGCCACCACGTCGATGCCGCTTTCGGCGCTGTTTTCGAGGTCGGTCAGGCGCATGAAGCCGTGTCCGCCACCAAACAGTTTGCGGAACGTGGCCTGAAAGTTTTCGTTAATCCGGTTGAACGCTTCTTCGAATTTCTGCCGCGAAACCTGATCGATCTCCTTGATGGTGGCCGCCGTGTCGGAGATGGCATCGAGCAGATCCTTTCTCTGCGCGCCGAGAAATTCATGCCGTTCCGCCGTCTCTTTGTACTCTTCGAGAGCCATCATGTTGACTGGGCCCATGGCGTCGAGCCGGGCTTTCATCTCGCGATGAGCCTGATCTTCGATGGCGAGTTCGTCGCCGGTAATCCGCGGAATCAGCGCTCCCTCCGGAGCTCCGTCTATGGTTTCGGCCAGGAGCGCCTCGCGTTCGATGCCGAGTTCGTTGAGGCAGGTATCGGCGAGGTGCTGCAGGTCCGATTGCAATCGGGCTGCGGTGGCCGATAGTTCGCCGCGGCGGTCGCGGGCCAGATCGAGCTGCTGGCGCGTCGTGCGCAGCAGTTCGTCGATTTCGATCAGGCGGCCGCGGACTTGCTCGGATTCCAGTTGGAGCAGGCCGTCGCGAGCTTCTCCGGCGTTGCGTTCGGCTTCGAACTCGACCAACTGCTCGGCCAGTTGCACGTTTTCATTTTGGCGCTGCGCGATTTCGGCGCTTGCCGATTCCATCTGATTCTGCAGAACAGTGGCGCGCTGGCGCATTTCGGCGACGAGGCTCTGGATGCGCTGCAGCAAAGTGTTGGCGGAACGGTGGCGCTCTTCGAGCGTGGCGACGCGCGCGGCCCGCTGCGAGGTAGTCGCGGCGGCGTTGTCGCGATCGTTGCGCAGGGCTGCGAGGCGATCCTGTCCGGCGGCGAGGTGCGCTTCGAGTTGCATGCGGGTTTGCTCCACCGACGCGAGCTCCGCTTGCCGCGATGCCATCAGGCTTTCCTGCTCCTGACGTTCGGCAGCCAGGCGTTGCAGTTCGCGTTCGCTGATGACGATGCGCTCGCGCACGCGCGACATCTCGGCTTCCAGTTGTTTTAGCAAATGGCCGGATGTCATGGCCTGCTTTTCCGCCTCGCGCTTTTCATCTTCGAGGCGATCGAGCAGCGAAGTGTGCTCTCCGATCTCGCGGCCCAAAGTGACGGCGAGCATTTCCTTCTCGCGGAGGGCTCGCTCCAACTCTTCGAGCAGGCGCAACACGTCACGCAACTCGCGCTTCATGGAAAGCGGTCCCTCGCTGCGCTGCTTGCCTCCGGTGACGGTGACGTTGTGGAAACATTCGCCCGTATTCGAAGAGAGGAAGAACGCGTCGGGACTGGAGAGCGCGAGTTCTCGCGCCACTGCCGGATCGGGCACGATGTAACCGTTGCCCAGCTTCGGCAGAATCACTTCGAGCGACTTGCCGAATCCGTCGAGCACGCGGATGGAATTCTTCAGCGGAAGCACGGTGTCGTTGAGCGGAGCGTAGTGATGACTCTCATCTGCGACGAAAGAAAACTTTGCTTGCGAATCCTCGGGATGCACAAGGAACGTCGCGCGACCGTTGACGTCGGAGCGTAGCAGGCGCAGGCCCTCGTCGGCCGCTCCCCATGACTTGACGACCACGAAATTCAGTTCGTCGCGGAGGAAATCCTCTACGACGCGCTCGTAGCGCGGTTCGACTTCGAGGAAATCGGCGAGCACCCCCGCGGGAGTGTTGCCTCCCTGCATTGCTCCCGATTGAAACAGGCGGCGCACCGACTCGGTCGAGTAGCCGTGCTCGGCGATCACCGCTTCGAGCGATCCTTTCTTGCCAAGCGCGGTCGCGTATTCGGAGCGGATGGAATCAAGATGCTTCTTGTTTTCATTTTCGGCCGAGCGCTTGGTTTCGACAGTCTCGCGCAGGCTTGCGATTTCGGCCGCGAGGCCGGTGGCTCGCTGCGAAACGCTCTCGAATTCGAGAGCAATCTGGCCGCGCTGGCCTCCGAAGGTTTCGGATTGCGACGAGGCGGTTGCCATCTCGGTGCGCAAACGGTGCTCTTCGCGGCCGATGCCGGACAGCCGTTCTTCGGATTGCGTGAGCTGATTGCGCAGGTTCGACGCTCCGCCGACTGCTTCGAGAATCGCCGCGCGATGCGATTCCTGCTCTTGTTCGAGCATGGCGAGATTGGCGGCGGCGCAGGTTGTTTCCTGCTGGCTCTGCGATAACTCCTGTTGAGCCGCGGCAAGATCGGCGGCCGCGGAGTCGAGTACCTGCTGGTGGCCGTTGCGTTCTTCTTCGAGCGCCGCGAGGCGGGTTTGAGCCTGCGCCAGTTCTGCTTCGGCGGCGGCGGCGCGGACGATCAATTCGGCGCAGCGCTCTTCATTGGTGTGGATGCGGGCTTTGCCGCGATCCCCTTCGAGGGCGATCTGGTTGAGGCGCTCGCGATTTTGCCGGGTCTCGGTTTCGATTGCGTATCCGCGCTGCGTGCGCTCGGCGTGGTCCTTTTCCGATTCGTGAACGTTCTCGGTCTGGCGGGTAATTTCCTCGCCCAATTCGCGGATTTGGCTATCGAGGGTCAGAGTTTCCCGATCCATCTGGGTGAACTTGCTGGCCAGCACCACGCGGAGTTTGGCGCGCATCTCGTCGCGCAGTTTGGCATAGCGTTCGGCCTTGCTGGCCTGCCGCTTGAGCGAGTTCATCTGACGCGTGACTTCTTCGAAAATGTCGTTCACGCGATTCAGATTTGTCTTCGCGTCTTCTAATCGCGCTTCGGCCAGGCGTTTTTTGGTTTTGAATTTTGTAATGCCGGCGGCCTCTTCGATGATCGAGCGGCGATCGGTGGGGCGGCTGCTCAGGATCTGGCCGATGCGTCCCTGCTCAATTAGCGCGTACGATTCGGGGCCGAGGCCGGTGCCCATGAAGAGTTCCTGGATGTCGCGCAAGCGGCAGAGCTTTCCGTTGAGCAGATATTCGCTGTCTCCGCTGCGGAAGAGGCGGCGGGTGACGTGAATTTCGCCGGAGCGATGTTGCTGCTGATTGAATTTGCGGCGGCGGATTTTCAGTACCACCTGTGGACCGGCCACGGCGGCGGCATCGTTCGCGGTCGATTCCGCGGCTGCTTCACCAGTCGATGCGTCACCTGCTGGCCCAGCGGCTGCGACTTCGCCTTCCACCTCTTCGGTCTTGCCCGGCTGAGCTTCCTCGACCGCACGCTCGGTTTCAGCGGCGGCTTTGGACCGCACTTCGGCTTCATCCCAATTTTCGTCGTAGGTCGTGCCCGGCAAATCGTCTTGAATTTCGATCTCGGTGGGGGCATTGGTGTCAGGACCGCCGTAAATTTCGGGGTCGATCAAGGTGAGGGACACCTCTGCCATGCCGGTGGGGTTGCGGTCGCGCGTGCCGGAAAAAATTACGTCTTCCATGCGCGAGCCGCGCAGCGACTTGGCCGACTGTTCGCCGAGCACCCAGGAGATGGCGTCGGCGATGTTCGATTTTCCGCAGCCGTTAGGGCCGATGATGGCCGCAATGCCTTCACCGTGAAATTTCAGCTCGGTGCGGTCGCAGAACGACTTGAATCCCAGAATTTGCAGCTTCTTGAGTTTAAGCAAAGTAACTCCTTCGTGAGCGGACAGGAAAAAATGCGGTCCGCAGACCCGGTTTGCGCTGGCTGGAGTGCGCTGCAAATTGCGGGGATTCCAGTGGCTAGTCCGCTGTTAACGGATCTGGTTCCCCGCTGTCGCATCGTTTGGATGCCGCCCGATGGAATCCGGAACGCCACCCATGCTTTTGAGACACTCTAACGGCGAATACGGGGACGGGTCAAGTAATAAAACACCACCTATTGTGGTACCCATCCTAGCACCGCCTTTAGTTGCACAGACACTGCAGCTATTACGCGTACGTTGCTGGTGAGGTAGAAGAAGGTGGGAGAGCGCGAGAGCAAGGATACTGTACCCCTGGGCGGGGGGAGATTCAAGGGTCGTTTGTGCAAGTCGGCGGGAAAGACTCGGTTCGCAGCGGAGTCGTCCGGGTTCTCGCCCAAATGGCGCGAGCCTGGGGCACCGATTTCTTGATGGACCGGGTTGCCCCTGGAAGTGTCGATGGCGAAGACGACGGCCACCTCTATCGATAACTCCCGGCGCCGGGCGAGTCGGCTACGGCAAAGTAGCCCTTGCGCGCATAGACCCGCAATCGGTGGCCGTCTTTTGCTGCCGTGATGTCGATGGCGTGATACTGACCGTCGCGCTTGAAAAGAGCAGGTTTATAGGAAACCAGATAACGGCTGCGGATTACCTGCTGCAGATCGGCGAGACTGCTGTTGAGACGATGAGCCGAGCCTGGAGTGAAGGCCGCTCCACCGGTGAGTTCGGCCAAGGTATTAAGGGCATGTTCGCCGACCAGAGAATGAACAGCAAGGTTGACATCTTCCCGTGTACTTACGGTGTAGACGGCAACTTCGCCGTGTTCGGCGCGCTCGATCGCCTGTTTAAACGTGACGCTGCTGGAATTGTCTTCGCCATCGCTAAGGACTACAAGAACTCTGGCCACAGGCTGGGTCTCGGGCTGGTTGCCGAGTTTTTCAGCGGCAAAGGCCACGGCGTCCCAGAGAGCGGTCCCACCGGAGGGCACAAGTTCGCCGATGGCGCGGGAGATGAGTTGCTGGTCGCCAGTAAAATCCTGCACGAGGAGGACGGAGTTGGCAAAGCCGATCACGAAGGCTTGATCACGCTGGCCCGTCATAACCTTGCGGACGAAGTTCGCGGCTGCGTCCTGCTCAAACTTGAAGCGCGCGGAGATGGATGCGCTGGTATCGATGACCAGGCCAAGCCGCAGGGGTAACTGCGCTTGATTGCGGAAGCCTGTGATCGCTGCGGGTGCCTTGCGATCATCCTGGATGCCGACATCTTTGCCGGTAAGGTCAATCACCGATTTTCCGTGATCGGTGGCTGCGAAAAAGAGCGCGACTTCATCGGTTGCCGTGCGGAAGGTGTAGCCGGTGCGCATTGTGCCGGACGGCTCGGAGCTAGGAAGCGAGGCGGCGGCGACGTTGAGATTGGCCTCAGCGGGAGGGGAGGATTCGGCGCTCGCGCAGGTTGGACAATTTGCCGCCGCTTCGGCTTCGGCAATCTCCGCACTCTCCTTCGAAGCCTGCATCATCTGTTGGATCTTGGCTGGTATTCGCGCCGGGCCCGTCGGAGCATCATCGCTCGGAACCTGAGTAAACGTAACTTTTTCGATTGTTGTAGGAGCAGGATGTTTCTGTTGCTCGTGAATCTCCTGCATCATCTGCCGGGCCTGCGCCGCCGCCGTGGAGTTAGGGTCTTCGCGCAAGAAAGTTGTCAACTCAGATTCCGCTTCCGGCAGCTTGTTCTGAACCTGCCATGCGGCTGCGGCATAAAGATGAACCATGGCCGCACCCTCGTGCTTGCGCTCATGAACTTTCTGAGCGGTTGCGATCGTCGCTGGATAATCGTGATTCATGAACTGGCCATAGGCGAGAGCGGTGAGTAGCTGAAGATCGAGAGGCGCAAGCGATGAAGCTTTTTCAATCGATTTTTGCGCGGCGGGGTAATCCTTGAGAGCGATTTGCGCGCAACCCAGATTCAGATAAGAATTGGGCAGGTGATCGTCGAGTGAGATCGCATGGGCAAATTCTCCGCGAGCTTGATCGTTCTGGCCCAGCGTGAGATAGGCGTTGCCGAGCGCATTATGCGCGGCCACGAAGTCGGGGTAGATCAGGGTGGCTACGGTCAGCTGTTTCACCGCGCCCGGCATATCCTTTTTCATCAGCAGTTCGTAGCCCTTGTCATAGGCCCGTCGCGCCTTCCCCGGAGCTTTAAGGTCAAGTTTGGAGACGGTTCCACCCGGCGTAGCGAGCGGACTGCTGCCGCCGCTGTGACTATTAATCTGCCAGAGGTTGAAGTCCATTACCGTGGTCTGGACCAGATTCAGAGGTGCCGAGTTAGTCAGGGAATTGTTAGGCGCCTGAGGAATACTAAACACTTGAGCACGCGCGGCATACGAGAGGAAGAACAGGATCGCCAGTCGAAGTGAGGCGCGATGTACCACGGGAGAAGCCTCCTTACGGAGCAATTTCGTTGAGTTTAGCCCAATACAGGATGGCTGACAACAGGTAAGGGAGGGGTTTTTGCGATCATCGAGCGCGGCTGTCCATACGCAAGGCTCGAGCCGGTTGTCACACCAATCTGGGCGGGCGAGACGCCCGTCGCTCCACCATCAAAGCGATTATTTCTTGCGTTCGGCCAGGTAGTGGGCCAGCTCTATTAGCGTCGATGCGGCTTTGCCGTAGGGACTAAGTTCCGCGCAGGCTCGCTCTATCAGGGCGTCGGCTTTGAAAATGGATTCGTCGATTCCGAATAACGAGGGGTAGGTTGCTTTTTCGGCGGCGGCATCTTTTCCTGCGGTTTTTCCCAGCTGCTCGCTGGTCTGCGTCAGATCCAGTACATCGTCTACGATTTGGAAGGCCAAGCCGATCGACTGGCCGTAGGTTCTCAGGCGGGCGATGTCTTCGGCAGTCGCTCCGGCATAGATGCCTCCCGTGACGACGCTGGCCGTAATCAGCGCGGCAGTCTTCGAGCGGTGAATGTATTCGAGCGTGGCCAGGTCGGGCTTTTTGTGTTCGGCTTCGAGATCGATGACCTGGCCTCCGATCATGCCATCGATGGTGCCGGTGGCGTGGGCGATCTCCTGGATGATGGCCACTCTGGCTTCGGGCGGGCACGGAAGTTGGGCCAACACTTCATAAGCCTGGGTTTGCAGGGCATCTCCGGCAAGGATGGCGATAGCTTCTCCGAAGGCTTTGTGGCAGGTGGGACGTCCGCGGCGGAGGTCGTCGTTATCAAGGGCAGGGAGATCGTCATGGATCAGAGAATAAGTGTGGAGCATTTCGAGCGCGGCGCCGACCTGCTCAATGCCAGGAGGGAGCGATTGATTTTGCGCGGCGGCTTGCAAAGTGACTTGCGAGTTGGCGGCCGACGAGGCTTGGATCATGCGTCCCGACTCCATGCAGAGGATCGGACGCAGGCGTTTGCCTCCGGCGAACACGCTGTGGCGCATGGCTTGATGGATGGAAGTAGGATGCTGGGTCGGGGGCGGCAGCAGTTGTTCGAGCGCGGCATCGGCGGCGGCGCGTCCCTGCTCCAGAAGTTGTTTCAGCATGGCATCGCAGTATAACAAGCCGGAAGGCCAGACTCTTGCCGGCCAACCCAGGTTAGCGCCCCAAGAACGGGCACGAACCTGGGGGACCAAGAGTTTTTCTGAGACCTGATACCTGTGGTTGACCTGGTCGATCAGGCTGCGGCTTGATGAGCTCGCTTGTTTAACAAGGAGCGAACGAGTTGGTCTTTGCGCGGCTCGCAGATATCGGATGCGCCCAGACTCATAGCCTCGGCCCAGAGTTTGTCGTCAGCAAGGCGGTGAGTGCCGACTATGCAGAGGCTTGGAAATTCATGATGCAGGCGCGCGACTTCGCCTGGTCCCGAGGTTTCCAGATCGAGCACCACCGCATCGGCGCCCCTCTTCCCGATTGCGGGGCTGAGTTCCTCGTAGCTTCGGACTAAATAGACAGAATCAAAGTGTTGAGAAAGGCCGGACGCCAGATTTTGAGCAGTTCTGGGGTCGTTCTGATAGAGGACTACGCTGAGTGATCGCATGCATTCCCCCTGACATTACCGCGAATCGCGGTGGTGTTGGCTGCGACAGCAACGGGGCTGGCACAGGCGTTTGTCAGTTCCGAGCGCGACAGCGTTGCTTCATTGGCTACTTGCGCAACGCTTTCTCGGCCGGGGGCTCGAACGGTTCAGTTTGGAGCTTTCCGTTCTGTTTCAACAGAATCTCTACTTTTCCCTCCGCCTCCTCCAGTTGCTTCCTGCAGTTTGCGGAAAGTTGCATGCCCTCTTCAAACAGCGTCAGAGATTTTTCCAGAGGAACCTCCCCTTTTTCCAGTTCCTGCACGATCTTCTCAAGACGCTCGAGGCATTCTTCAAACTTTACCAATCCATTTGCTCCTACGCTCTATTGTAATGCCGCTTGCGGGGAAAAATGTCCAGTGAAATTGTGAAATTCTGTAAATAATTTGAGCTGTGCCTGTTTCAAATCCACACAGAAACAGATCGTCTTCAGCCGAGAGCCTCGAGAACATCTACGGCGGAGGTATATCGACCTTGGGGAGCGCTGATTTGCGCCCCTTGAACGCGTTCGCGAACGGCTCGCAGCATTTCGCGGGCGATGGCGACGCCTTCCTCGCGAGCCGCTTCGGGACTGGCGGCACGGGTCATGCGGTTGAGAATCTCGTCGGGCACCGAAACGCGCAGCTCGTTCTTCATGAACTCGGCGTTGCGGGCGCTGACCAGCGGCCAGATTCCGGCGACGACGGGAATGCGGCAGTGTTGGATACGTTGCAGAAACTTCTCCAGCAGCGAAATGTCGAACACGGGCTGGGTTACGACGTATTCCGCCCCGGCTTGAACTTTGTATTCGAAGCGCTTGATTTCTTCGTCGAGGTTGGGTAGGCCGGGGTTGGCGCCTACGCCGATCACGAAGCTAGTTCCGGTGCCAATGGAATTGCCGCCGAGGTCGAGCCCCCGGTTGAGATTGTGGACGATGTTCACCAGTCCGATGGCGTCGACATCGAAGACGGCGGTCGCGTCGGGATAGTTACCCATCTTGGGCGGATCGCCGGTAATGCAGATCAGGTTTCGAATTCCGGTGGCAGCGGCTCCCAGTAGATCGGATTGAATGCCGAGGACATTTCTATCGCGACAGGTGTAGTGGAGGATGGCTTCGATGCCGACTGTCTGCTGCATGAGAAGCGACAGGGCCTGGTTGCTCATACGGGCCGAGGCGCGGGGGCTGTCAGGAATATTGATGGCGTCCACGCCGACGGATTTGACGAACTTTGCACCCTCGATTTCTTTGCGGATGTCGATGCCCTTGGGCGGAACGATCTCAACCATGGTGATAAAGTGACCGGCGGCAATCTTGGCTCCCAGTTTGGAACGCTCGGCGATAGGAATACTGGCCGGGGCTACGGTCGCGGCTCCGGAATGAATCGCCTCCGAGATCGCAGTTTTGCTGCGAGCTTCGCGAACCCGCAAAGCGGACTTCATGGCGCGGATGTGATCGGGCGTGGTGCCGCAACACCCGCCGATGAGCTGAACTCCGGCGGCCACAAACTTGCGAGTGTAACTCGCCATGTATTCCGGCGAGCAGAGATAAATGTTGCGGCCTTCCACCGAGCGGGGCATGCCGGCGTTCGGTTGCGCGGCCAGGGGCAGGGAGGTGACAGCGCGGACACGCTCGATGGCATCGAGCATGGCTACAGGGCCGACGCTACAATTGATGCCGAGGACGTCGACGTTCCACTCGGTGAGGCGGGCGGCGAACGCCTCAGGATCGGAGCCGTCGAGACAATTGCCATCCTCGTCGATAGTGACCTGGGCGACAATCGGAATTTTGGGGTTGACATCGCGGCAGGCGAGCACCGCCTGGTGCAATTCTTCCACGTAGCCAAAGGTTTCGAGCATCAGGATATCGACCCCGCCTTCGATGAGGGCTTCGATCTGTTCGCGAAAGGCGGCGCGGGCTTCGTCAAACGAAGTCTTGCCCAGCGGTTCGATACGAACGCCGAGAGGACCGATGGATCCAGCGACCCAGACGTCGAAACTCTTGGCCGCTTCGTGGGCCACGGATGCGCCAGCCAGATTGATGTCGCGCACCCGATCAGACATGCTGTGCCGTGCCAGCCGAAAGCTGTTGGCGCCGAAAGTGTTGGTTTCGATAATCTCCGCACCCGCGTGGAGATAATCGTGATGGACGCTGCTAATCATCTCCGGCTGCGACAGGTTCAGCTCGTCATAGCACCGGTTGATGAAAATGCCCTTCGCATAAAGAAGCGTGCCCATGGCCCCGTCGCAGAGCACAGGCGACAGTTTCAGACGTTCGATGAGATTTTGCGGCATTCCCCTGAGAATACTAGAAGGGAAGGCATAATTGAACCACTGAGCCGGCCAGGGCTCCCTCGTCGATCAGAGCGAGACGCTAAAATGTCTCAATGACTCAACGTATTCCCAAGGATTCGATGCCTCAATGCCCCCATTCTTCAATGTCTCAATTCCCAGGTTCTGAGCCTGGCGGCCAACGCCAATTTTTTACTTTGTTATAATTCTTTACTTGCATCCAAGTGATTATCCGGCATGAAGTTGGAGTTCCAGGTTTGAGAAAAGCCCTGTTTTTTGTGTTCTTTCTGCTGCCCGCGAGTTTGGTGTTGCTGAGTTGCGGCGGCAGCAGCGCGCCTCCTTCCACCCGCACCAGCGGTATTCCTTACCGCGCCTTCATCACAAACAATGTTTCGGCTGGAACAGCGTCGGCAGGCATCTTTATTGTTAACGCCCAAACCGACGTGCGAGTGTTCACTGCTCCCATATCCGCGGGCCAGAACCCGGGTATGATGGTGCTCACACCCAATCACTCGCAAACCTTGGTCTTCAGCGGTAATGGATTGCTCGGCTCCGACAATCAGTTCAGCATCATCAACAACGCCGGGGAATCGAATGCTTTCCAGATACCGTTAGGCGGGATGACGGAAAGCTTTCTCGCTTCCCCCGACAGCAGTACAGCCTATGTCGCGGTGCCGACCGGCTCGGTCGTGAATGGGCCGCAGGGAGTAGTGGACGCCATTGCGATCGGTAACGGTTCTGTCATAGGACAGGTCGCCGTGCCATCGGCTCACTATCTGGCGCTCGACAACAGTGGCAACCGGCTGCTGGCGTTCAGCGATAATTCGGATTCGATCGCCGTGATTACGCCGTCAAATATCGGGATCATAGGCGCGCCGGTAGTGACCTATGTGGGTGGTCCCGGGATTTTCGACCGTCCGGTGCAGGCGTTCTTCACGAGTGACGACAGCACCGCTTATATTGTGAGCTGCGGAGCCGAGTGCGGCGGCACTCAGGCTAGCGTGCAGGAATTTAATTTCATTACGAATACTCTGATCGCCTCCATTCCATCCTGTGTTCCTGTTCCTAACACCAATCCGGTGCAGTGTTCCGGTCCAGCGGCTGGGAGCTTCGCGCTGGTGAGCGGCTCGACGATGTATCTGGCGGGCACGCCGCCGTATGTCGGCGGAGTTCCGCAACAAGCCTGCACGGGCCAGAAGACGGCGGCGACTTCGTGCGGGCTACTCAATATCATTAACCTGTCCACCCCGATGTCGGTCACGAACACGGCGCCCATCGTTATCACGGACGGATATCACAACCGCATGGCGATCGGGCCCAACGGGCAACTTTTCATCGGAGCGCGTACCTGTACTGAGATCACTGAGCCCGTGCCGACGCCGCCCGGGGCAGAGGTGCGTGGTTGCCTTTCGATTTACAACTTGCTGATGACGGCGGTGGGAAGCGCTCCTCCGGGCGGAGTGTTGATACCTCCCGCGAATGGGGATGTGACCGGCCTGCAGCCGATTGGGCGACGCGGTAGCGGAATGGCACAGCAGGTTATTTACGTGGTGCAGGGCGGATCGGTGAATATCTACGACACCACCATCGATGCCCTGGAGTACAACCCGAACGATGACAAAAATCCGGGGCAAATCAGCAACTTCGTTGGACAGTTCTACGACGTCAAGACGGTTGATTTTTAGAGGGGTCAGGTTTATGTGCTGCAGCGATCCTGGGGCGGCCGCTGTCCCTGAGCGATTGCTTTAGACCTGTAGCCGGGACCGGCAGGTCGATCCGCTCTTTCCACAGCTTCTCCCAATTCCAGATACCGGACGCCACCGACACTCAGTAAGTCGGAACGTGGTTGTGTCCGCTGGCTAGCATCAAGGAGTCTTTGGCGTTAGCGGTTGAGTTCAGCCTGCCAATTTACAACCAGGTTCAGCCCGGTTGCATTTTGCTGCGGAGGGATAGCCATCAAGAAGCGCTGGCCGTCACCGGAGACGTGGAAGACATTGCCGCTGTCGAGCGGAAGCTGCTTCTGTACCTGCGGCTGGCCCAATTCCAGACTGTCTCCTCGCGCGGTCACATCCACCTGTACAATCCGGTTGCTCGAATCAATGTAGTAGATTTCCTTGCCATCGTGTCTCCACGCCGGATTGGTCCCGTCGCCCACCATAAACTTCCCCCCCGGCTTAGGAAAAGAGGTGATATAAATCTGCCACTTCCCGTATTCATTGGAATAGTAGGCCACCCACTTCCCATCCGGTGAAAGCACCGGCGAGCGCGTCGCGTACTTTTCTTCCAGCACGGGAAAAGGCTTGTGTTCACCGGTCATCGCTATAGCCCAAATATGTATGTCCTGCCCGCTCAGGTCTTCATAGGCCACATACTTGCCATCTCCCGACCAGCTGGTTGGATACTTATCGGTTTGATCGGTATAGAAGAGTTGCTCCTGCTGGCTGCCGTCGGCAGGCCGCTCATAGATGTCGGTGTTCCTACCGCTGCGCGAGGAATCGAAAACAATCTTGCTGCCATCGGGCGACCACACAGGATCATCGTCCCGTGATTGTGCAAATGTGAACTGGGTCTTGGTGGAGCGCACGAGATCGTAAATCATGATCTCCATGCCACGGCCAGGATTGTTCCGGCTTGCGGCAACCTTCTTGCCGTCGGGAGAAAAATAACCGGTGACAAAGGTGCCCGTGTCGACGGCCGCAACCTGTTTACCAGTGCGATCAAAGATGCCGAGAATGGAGGCAGATCCTCCTCCGCCGATGAACACCATCTTGCCGTCACCGGAAAGCGAAAAGGCCCCCGCTCCCCGGTCGTCCGTCGCCACCTGCTCCGCAATGGAAACCGGCTCGCCTACCAGCGCAACTTTCTTTAAGTCGATTGTCTGTGCCAGCAGGTTGCCGTCGCGAATGTAAACCAGCCGACCATTAAGATATTGGGCGCGCGCCGGACACTGCGTTATCTGCGTGGTTACCGGAGAATCGAGCGAGCCCAGGTAGAGCGCTCCATTGCTTATCGTGAGTGCCCAGAAAATAAAATGGCGCCCATCGGGCAAGAAATAAGGCCAGCGTTGAGAGATTGGCGTGCTCTTGTCGGGAGTCGTTGCCTGCCGCGGTGTTCCTCCACTTTGCGGAATGCGAAAAATGGAGGACGAGGCCGCCGGTGCGTACAGGATCGTACCGTCTGGTCCCCAGCTTCCGCCCCGGCCGAGGGGAGCATCGGCCAGCGTGAGGACCGCTCCTCCGCCGGCGTCCACGGTTTTCAATTTGCCTGCCGCAAAAAAACCGATGAATCGGCTGTCCGGCGACCAGAAGGGAAAGTCGGCGTCTTCCGTTCCGGCCAGCGGCTGAGCCGTAGCGGAACTCAGCGAACGGACCCATAACTGCGCACCCTCCTCGGAGTTGGAGGCGACAAACGCCAGCTTGGCCCCATCGGGCGAAAGGGCAAAGCTGAACGGCTCAAAAGAGCGCTTGTCCGGAGCCGCGATGGTGGCTCTGAGCACTCGGGCAGGCGCGGGTGCGCGACGGATAAAACCAATCGCCAGCACAACGGCGGCAATCGCCATCACCGCCATCGCGATCCAGGCGAGCTGCTCTCGTCTGTATGGTCGCGCGACCGCCGCGACGGGAGCGTCTGCCGGAGTACCATTCTCGGCGATCCACTTCAATTCTCCGCGAATGTCGGCCACGCTCTGCCACCGGTCTTCAGGGTTCTTTTCCATCGCGCGCTGGATTACATGCTCGAGTGCGCGGGGCGTCAAGGGGTGCGAGACGCGGATGGGTTCAGGGTCCTTTTCGAGAATCGCCGCCAACAGACCGACCTGCGACTTGCCATCGAAGGCGCGCCTTCCGGTTGTCATCTCGTACAGGACGCACCCAAAACTGAAAATGTCGGAGCGCGCATCCGCCTCGGCTCCCTGCAATACTTCAGGCGCCATGTATTGAAATGTGCCCACGATCGTGCCTTTTTGTGTGAGGGGCGACACCGGCGAGGTCGGCGAAAACACGTTCATGGTGGGCATGGAGGGCGTCAGCGGCCCGCCCGCGGTCCCTGTTCCGATCGTTGCGGAAGCCCCTTGCCCCTTGGCCAACCCGAAATCCATCAGCTTGGCGCCGGACTTGGTCAGCATGATATTGCCGGGCTTCAGGTCGCGATGAATAATGCCATGCCGGTGCGCCTTCTCGAGGGCGTCGGCGATCTCAATGGCAATCTTGAGGACTTGATCCGGAGGAAGCGGCCCCTTGAGCAGGCGGGCAGCCAAGGTTTCGCCTTCCAGATATTCCATCACCAGGTACTCGATGCCGTCCTGATTGCCAACATCGAAGAGAGTGCAGATATGCGCATGCTGCAGCGAGGAAATGGCGCGGGCTTCGCGTTCGAAACGCACTTTCAGATCCGCGTCAGATTGGAAATGTTTTGGAAGAACTTTGATGGCTACGATCCGGTCAAGCCGCATGTCGCGAGCGCGATACACTTCGCCCATGCCGCCAGCGCCCAGGGGCGACTGGATTTCATAGGGGCCTAGTTTTGTGCCAGAGGCCAGAGACATGCGTGGGCGTCATTATAGCCTGCGGCTGCCGAGGACGCGACGATTCCGGACATTTTGCCGGTCGGTCAAGGAAAACTCGACAAACCGAACGAGAGGTTTCAGGGTCGTGGCCTTGAGATCGGTTGCAGCGTCATCTCGTGCGAACGGTGCTGTTCGACGGCGGCATGCGAAAAGGGAAACACAAAAGTAGATCCCTGGTACCAGGCTGTCCATTGATCGAGGTAGTAGGGGCTTAGGAAGATTCCGCTCTCTCCGGTCACGAGATTCAACTTGCTTTCGTCGAAGTTGGCGAAGGTCCAGGTGGCGCGTTCCGAGGGACCGAAGTTGCGTCCGACTTGTTTGACCGTGTTCTTGCTGCCATTCAAAGGATGCAATCCGGGACCCGTGAAACGCCCGACGAGCGGAACGCGGCTGAGCACGGGGTGTTCTATTTCAACGGGGTAATACTTTCCCCACTTCCATTGATTGAGGTCGGCGGGAGCCGGCGAGCTAAATCTCGATGGATCACCCAGGCTTAGTTTTTCTTGCTTGACCACATTCTCAACCGCAGCCGTTAGGAGCGTCTGATAGTCAGAATATCCTGGCGGAAGCCAGCGGACCGGTTGGCGGGTAAGAACATTTTCCAGCCAGACGGACGACATCTCCCATCGATACGTCTTCCAGCTTAGCTCGCCGCGATTGGGCCCGTATGCGGCAGCGCCGAGCTTTGGCGCGAGCAGCATGCGCTCCAGTTCCTCACGCGCTTTTGTCTCGATTGTGGGAGCGGCGGCATCGGCGGACATGCGGCCATCCCAGTCGCGCAGAATTTCGGCGGCACGTTTGGCGCGCTCCGAGGGGTTAGTGGCGTGATCGATGGCGTAGACGAACTTGTCGGCGCAGAACCGGTCGTAAGTGGAGGAGACATCCATTTGCAGCGCGAGCATATCGGCGGGGGCGAATTTCTTGCCCGATTCGAGCACGCGATAGATGCGATCGGTGCGCCACGGGTCAGCCCACTCGGTGCTAATGGAATATTTGTAGCCGGTGGGAGTGATGCGTCCGTTGGCGGTGGCGATGATTCCATCGGGCGGATCGTAGACCCGCGGCATCTCGTCGAAGGGAATCCATCCCGTCCACTCGTGGGCATCGTCGGAGCCGCTGACGGGCAGGCTGCCATCGCCGGCGGCGCGGATCGGCACTCGGCCGGTAGCCTGATAGCCGATGTGGCCCTCGACGTCGGCGTAGACGACATTCTGCCCCGGGGCGAATAAATTTGAGAACGCCTTGCGAAACTCCTCCCAGTTTTGCGCCGAGTTCACGTCGAAGAAGACGAGGCCCTCGCCGTCCTGGAGCGTCCAGCGCAGGGCAATCTTACGCGTCTCGCCTGGAATCAGGTCGGTGATGATCGGTCCATGGCGCGTGCTTATAACGTCGAGGGTAATGTCCGACTTGTCTTTGACGTGAATCGTCTCCTGCCGGTGCTGTGGCTCAGCCCAACCCGTGGAAGTTTTGTACTGCCCCTGCGCGTTGAACTCTTCGATGAAGTCATCTTCGACAGTGGGGCCGACGTTGGTGAATCCCCAGCCGATGCGCTGATTGTGGCCGACGATGACGAAGGGAATTCCCGGGAGGGTAACGCCGGCGACGTCGTAATCCGCATCTGCCGTTTTGAGATGCGCTGCATACCACAGGTTCGGCATCTGGTGGTTAAGGTGCATGTCGTTCGAGAGCAGAGGTTTTCCCGAAACTGTGTGTCGCCCCGAGACGACCCAGTTGTTCGATCCTGAGCGGAGGGTGGCTTCTTCGCCAGCGAACTCCGATGGCAATACGAACGAGGCGGGCGTCCAGGGAAGCTCTGACGAAAGCGCTGAGGTACGCCCGTTGCCTCCGTCGGGATCAACCTCTTCGTCATCATCGTCGTCGTCCTTGTCGCCGGGGTGTAATGCCGGATCTTCATCCATCCGCCGGGACTCGGTTGGAGGCCGGTCGCGCCACGATGAATTCACATAGAGATCGGCGGTGAGGTCGGGGCCGAGCTTGGCCAGTATTTTTTCGCGGTCGAGGGCGCGGGCGTAGCTGTAATGATTCAAATCCTCGATCAAGCGTGCGCCTATCAGCAGGGAATCGGTGACGGTCCAGGGACGCGGCGTGTAATTCAGAAAAGGGCGGCGAAATTCCAGGGAAAGATGATCGCGATGCGAATCAATGAACGCGTTGACGCCGCGGGCATAGGCATCGAAGAAGACGCGATCACGCGGAGAGATTGTTTTCTCGGATGCTTCGGCCGCCTGGCGCAACCCGAGAATGCGCTGCTGACGGTCGATCTCAACAGTGGCAGGGCCGATCAGCTCGGAAAGTTCCCCGGCGGCAGCGCGCCGCATGATATCCATTTGCCATAAGCGGTCTTGTGCGGTGACGTAACCCTGGGCGAAAAACAAATCTTCGAGCGTTGTCGCTTCGATCGTAGGCAGTCCGCGCTCATCCCGCAGCACTCGAACTTTGGAGGAAATTCCTGGCACCGCGACACTGCCATCCAATTGCGGCAGAGGAGAGCGCGCGATCCAGTAAAGCCACCACAGGCTTGCGATCATTGCCGCTAGCAGAAGGCAAACGGAGTAATAAAGAAAGCGGAGAATGGGATTGCGCCGGCGAATTTCGGAACTGGAAGCTGGGTGCGGGAAAGCGGTAGCAGACATTACTGAAAGATTGTAGCGCGTGGCGTGGTGCGCGTGGCCACGCGCGATGTTTCTTGTGGCCAGTATGCGGGGTGGACAGGAATGTTATTCGGAATCGTAGGATTTCGGCGGCAGCAGAAATTGCAGTCCGAAATAACCGATGAAATAAGATTGATTGGGGCGGGTTGCTTCTAAGCTGCGGCCGCTCATGAGCAGAAGAATGACGGGCTTATGGATTTTGTAGCGTGCTCCCAAGCCCAGCGTGGGCTGGTAATTGGAGGGATGGAAGGCGCCCTGGGAATAGAACTCCGCATCCATTTCGAATTTCTTAGTGAAATCGTGGCCGAGAACTAATCCCATCAGCCAGGTATCCGGGCCTTTGTGGGTGAATTGATAGCCAATTTCGTAATTCACGCCGACGGGCCCAAACTTCTTGGAGAACTCGAAAGGCAGCAGGAAGCCCTGGCTGGGAGGCACAATGCCGCGGCGAACGGCATCGTTAGGATTGTTGAGGAAGAGTTGGGGGAAGGTTGAGATCGAGAGGCCGGATTCTCCTGCATCGTAGAAGCGCCATTTGACGCCTAGATTGGATTGACCGAGACCGAACTTGGTCGGAGAAGAAGGATTCTGTACGCGCAGCCAGGCGTTTTCGTAGGTGAGTTGAATGCGAGGTCCGACTCCAAAATTGAGGTCGAGGTCCGGAGTGTGGGAGACGGACTGATTGCTGTAGAAAAAAGGCATGTAGCCGAGATTGATTTCCCAGTTGAGATTGCCGGGTGTGCCCGGATCATTGGTGTAATAGGGTGGGCCGCCTTGTGCCAAGGCACACGCGGCAGCATAGAAAAGAAATGAGGCTAGGATTAAGCTCCGCAAAGTCGCTTTAGCAGAGCATAACGCGTACCAATTGACCAAGCGTAACCCCACTCGTTTCAGATATTGTCAATCGCAACAACTTAGAATCCAGCCAGTCCTAGTGGCCGCCCTCGATCACGATCACCACGAATGAACCGGGCTCCATTTTTCTCTCTGGACGCGGGCCCACGTTCGCCGCGACGGTGAAAAGCTTATGCGTCTTGGTGTCGACGGCCATGGTGCGGGCCGACTTCTGCGTCGTCACGGTCTGTACGACGCTGAATTTGTCTTTGTCGTCTTCTTTGATCACGGTGATTGTGCCGTCTCCCGCCGATGCAAAGGCCAGGCCGCGATCGGGATCGAACCCGGTGGCATCGCATCCTTCTCCGATATCGGGATTCGCTAGCACCTTGCCACTGTCGGCATCCACAATGGCCATCTTCTTATTGCCACCGCAGCCGGCGAATAGACGGCGGTTCTTGCGGTCAATCGCGAGGCCGGTGGGTTCTTCGCAGCCGGTCAACTTCCAGCGCGACTTTACCATCAGATTCTGCGGATCGAAGGCGACGATTTCCGACTTGTCTTCGATGTTGACGAACACCGTGCCATTCCCGTCGGTCGCGGCAAATTCCGGCTTTCCGCCGAGCTCGACCTTGCCGACCACTTCGCCTTTGGAGGCATCCACGGCGGTCGCCGACTGCTCAGTGCCTTTTCCGTTGAAAGTAAAGACGCGCTTCGAGAACGGATCATAAAGAATCGCATCCGGTCCGCTGCCCACCTTGATCTTCTTTTCAACCGCGAGCGACTTCAGATTGAACATGGTCACCGTATCCTCGCGGCCGTTGCTGGTGAATCCGCGTCCCGTGTCTGGGTCGAGCGCCACACCGTGCACGCCGGGCGTATCTGGAATCTCGCCTATCTGCTTGCCCGATTCTGTGTCAATCACCATCACGCGAATGCCGCGCGCAATGAACAAGCGATGACCATCGCTGTCCGCGGTCAGGTAATCCCATCCGCCATCGCCGCCAACCTTCCACATCTGGACGACCTTGTAATCCGCGCCCGCAGCTACCGCTGCCAGCGTGAGCGTGGTAGCTAACAAGATTAAAGAGATTCGCATTGCTGTTCGTATTCTCATGTTCTTTCCTCTCACTACTAATCTAACGGAAAAACATGAGCCCGGAGGATTGAGTTGATTTTTGAAGTAATCGGGGTAGGTTAGGGCACCTGACCGTTCGTGAGAGTTTTCTGGGTTAGCAGGATATCGCCGCCGACCGGAGACTCTATTTGGAGCGCGGCGCCAGCCAGTTGTCGATGGTGGGCCAGGTGCGCTTGTTGGCTCCGCTTCCGGCCATGATTCCGATGTGGCCGCCGGGAACGCTATAGAGTTCTTTGTCGGTGCTGCTCACTTTCGACAGAATTGCTCTCGACTGGCAGGGCGGCGTAATGTGGTCGCCCTCGGCGATCACGGTGAGCAAATTGGCGCGCAAGCGGCTCAGATCGACGCGCTCGCCCCGGATGATCATTTCTCCGCGCATCAGTCGGTCATGGCGGTACAGGTCGACAATGAGCTGCCGGAACACTCCGCCAGCCAGCGGAATGTTGTCAGTGACCCAGGTGTTCATGGCTTGCCAGGCTTCAATAACGTGAGGATTGTCGAGGTTATCCCAGAGCTTGAGATAGTTGACGATATAATTTTCGACCGGCTTCAATGCTTTGGCGCCGTAGTCGATCATCTCTCCAGGCATGTTGCCAAAGGTGGCCAGCACTTTGTCGACATCGAAGTAGCGCTCGTCGGTCCATTTGGCGAAGGTGATTGCTTCTTTGTTCGAGAAGTCGAGTGGAGCGGTGAGAAGAATCAGGTTGCGCAATCCATCGTCGGGCCGGAGTGAGGCATAGATTGTGGTGAGGATGGCGCCGATGCACCAGCCGAGCATGCTGAACTCTTCCACGCCGGCGAAGGATTTCAATTTGCGAATCGCGCGCGGCATGTATTCGAGCGTGTAATCGTCGAACTTCAGGTTCTTGTCTTCAGGTCCAGGAGTTCCCCAGTCGAGCAAGTAGAGGTCGTAACCGCTCTTGACCATGAACTCGACAAAGCTGTGACCGGGACGCAGATCGAGAATGTAAGGCCGGTTCATGAGCGCAAACACGAGCAGAAGCGGAACAGGATGACGTTGCTCTTTGGGCACCACGGGAATGTAGTGATACAGCTTCGCCTTATTCAGCGTCCAGATCAGTTCTTTGGGAGTTTGCGCGATGGTGGTGCGGGTGGTTACTGCCTTGTTGAACGCAGTCAGCTTTTCCACTAGGTCGGTCAATGGGTCGGTGATAACCGCGGCGTCTGCCATTGCTACTTTACTCCCCCGGTCTTCTGCTTGCTCGTCTTTTGCTTATTTTGAAAACTTGGTGCTGCAGCTCTTTTAGTCTGGCTGCGTGGTATCTGGGTGCGTGGGGCGGCTGCGGGCCTGGTGATCGTCTTCACAATTCGATCAAGTTTGGCATCCATGTCATCGAGTCGCATTTCGATATGGGTGGCCCGTTCGGCCAACGCAATGAAGTCGGCTCGGGATGGCATGCTCAACTGCTCGAGCACGTGCAGCATCGCTTTCTCGATCGCCTCTCGAAAGGGAGAAGACGCAGAGAGATAGGTGTCAAGCACCGTGCCGGTGGTTTTGGCGTAGGATTCCGTGTTGACCGTCTCGACCATCGCTTTCGCCCAGGCGTCGAGATAGGTATCCCGTACGTCCCGGAAAGCGTTCATCGGATCATACGGCTTGTTGTTTTGCGCCGATTGTTCGTCGCCCATGTGCAGCTCCCTTTCCAGGCTGCGATCAAGACCAGGGAACTAGAGCGTTCCCCGCAAGCGCACCGCAGCCAGAAAGGCTGCGGCGGGCTCTTTGCCAAATCGCAGTATAACAACTGATGTACTAGCTTGCGACGCTCTTGAACGGCTTGGAAACGATGTCGAGCATCGTCTTCTGGGTCTGGATCAGGGCATCGATGCCAGACTGGAAGGCGTCGGCGGCAGGATTGTTGACGATCCGAAACTGTTTCTTGGCAGTTTCGTAGGCCGTCTTGTGCTGCTCCGAATAATAGTCGAGAGCTTTCTTTTGCGCTGCAACAGAATATTCAACGGACTGCTTGAACAGCGAAGTAACGCCTTCGGCAACCTTGGTGGCGGAACCGGTCGGCTCTTTGGCAAGTCCGGCTACGACGTGGCTCTGCTCAACGGCGAGGTCAATGGCGCCTTTCTGGGTTTCTACGAAACGCTCGAAGGTCTGGCCTACGAGATCGAACAAGAACAGACCGGGTGTCTCGGGAATGTAGTTGAAAGCCTTCTTGCAGGCGGCAATCAATTCGGCATTCTGTTCAGCGGCGCTGTCCAGGGTCTTCTTCTGGATCTCAGCGAGACGTTCGACGTTCTTGGTGTACAGCGGGATGAAGGCTTCTACGACTTCGTTTTTCTTGGCTGTGCCGTTAACACTTTTAGCGGCTTTCTTGGGGGTGCTCATACTGTGCTCCTTCTGAAATAATCTCTGGTGTAGCGGATGATGCTGCAATGCAGCATAAGCTAATCATAGCTCACGGGCGGCCAATGTCAAGGGAAAAATAACGCGGATCTGCGCAAGGTTACGTCGATGTCAGTCGCTACCGGGTCGGGCGCCACCGGGCTGGCCCAAGCTGCCCGACCGACTTCATCCCGCTTGATCAAACATGATCTTAATCGAACAGGATCTTATTCAATCAAACATGATCTTATCGAAAGGATCATCCGATGGCGCGGAACTTCGTACGGTTGAAGTCCTGTTTTGCTCGTCTCTCAGTACTTCTTGCAGTTTACCCACCAGGGTTTGCAACTTTTTCCGATCGTCAACGTGGTTGATATCCCGGCAAAGCCGCCGGATGTTCCCATCAATTTGAGCATCCGTCTTCTTCATATTTCACCCCTTCGGCGGAACGGAACTTGGCCTTTTTCACACGGTAGCCCTTCCCAGACGTTTTGTGAAATTCAAAATGAAGATGACTGCTATCGATAAAACCCTCAATTAGCTGGGTTTAGTGTGCGGCAGCGACCCTTGAATTTGGGGTTAATCCCAGTCACGAAAGCATGGATTGTCTTAAGGCCTCAGAAGTGGAAACCCCCGCCGCAAATCAGTACCTCTCCGGTCACATAATCGGAGAGAGGGGAGCAGAAAAAAAGCACCGCGCCGGCCGCTTCGTCCCGCGTGCCGAGCCGCCCCAGCGGGCAGGCCTGTTTCACGGAATCGAGCATGCTCTGCTGCACGCCGATTTTGATGTTATGTCCCTTCATTTCAATGTTGGACTCGCCCGCGAGTTGCTGCGTGAGGCGGGTTTCGATGAGGCCAAAACCGACGGCATTCACGTTGACGTTATAGCGGCCCCATTCTTTGGAGAGGGTCTTCGTGAGGCCGATGACTCCAGATTTTCCTGAGGAATATCCCGCCTGTCCGGGGTTGCCGTCGGTGCCGGCAATGGAGGTGATGTTGACGACCTTCCGCATAATTCTTTTGCCGGATGCAATCTCGCTTTTTGCGGTTTCCCGCAGGTAGGTCGAGGCCGCCCGCAATATGCGGAAGGGAACAACGATGTGAATATCGAGCATTGCCTGGAACTGCTCGTCCGTGGTCTTCTGAATGACGCCATCCCAACTGTAGCCGGCATTATTCACAATGATGTCTACGGACCCGAAGGCCCCAAGAGTGGCATCGATGATTTTGGCGGGGAAATTGGGATCGGTGAGATCTCCGGCAATGTATTCGGCACGATGTCCGTTGGAACGCAGAGAAGTTGTGGTCTCCGATACGGCCGCTTCGTCGAGATCGTTCACCATGACCGCGGCACCCGCCCCGGCAAGCTTCTCTGCTACCGCGCGGCCGATGCCCCGGCCGGAACCCGTAACCAGAGCTGTTTTGCCTTCAAGAGTAAAAGACATTCGTTCTAGCTTTCCCTTCAGCATGCGGGATCGCCGGGTCTGGCGCGGCGTTCCTTTTTGCGTCCCTCGGAGACCGGGTAAGTCCGGTTTCTACGGGGGGTTCAATCATTGCGCGGTCCATGCTGCACTGCGGCAATACTTGCAGTTTAGTCGCTCCTAGTTCTTTGTCAAGGAGGTCAAGCCCCTTGGTTTATGACTAAAGGTAAGGGATCTTCGGCGGAAAGCGCAGTAGAACCTCGCAATACGATTACAGTTCCATGCCAACTTTTCTCAGGCCATCCAGCGCGGCCAGTTGGTACGCTTCCGCCAGGGTAGGATGGTTGAAAACCGCGTCACGGAAATACTCGATGGTTGCTCCAAAACTTATGGCGGTCTGACCTATGTGCACGATTTCGGCTGCGCCCTCGCCGATAATATGAACTCCCAAAACCTTAAGCGAGTCCGCATGGAATAAGAGCTTCAGAAATCCCTGTTTAGCGCCGAGAATTTGTGCTTTGGTGAGGTCTCCATAACGCGCAATGCCGACTTCGTAGGGGGTCCGGGCGATCAGATCCTGCTCACTCTGCCCCACCATGGAAATCTCAGGGATGCCATAGAGGGCATAGGGAAATAAGTGGGGCCGGCTGACGGCCGGGAAGCCGAAGATGTTGCAACTGGCCAGGCGCCCCTGCTCCATGGAAATACTGCCGTAATACAAACCTTCAATCGGGAAGCCGATCACATCTCCGGCTCCGTAGATATTCGGGACCGAAGTTCGGAATTGTTCGTCAACCACCAATTTGCCGGACTCCGCGGACTTGAGTCCGACGGCTGCCAGGTTGAGCTGGTCGGTGTTGCCCTGACGGCCTATGGTGTAGAGGAGCGATTCGCCATGAATCGTTTCGCCCTTTGCGAGTTTGGCGAAGACACGATGATCGGAGCCGATGCCGCACTCTACAACCTCTTGGCCGAGCCTGAAGCTAACTCCCAACTGAGCGAGATGCGAGGTGAAGTTGTCCACAATCTCGCGGTCAACAAAGCTCAGGAGCTCTGGGCGCTGATCGATGAGAGTAACCTTCACGCCCAGCGCCGCCAGCAACGATGCATACTCGATTCCGACCAAACCGGCGCCCACAATGATGAGGTCATGAGGCAGGCTTCGGAGGGACAGGAACTGATCCGAGTTGTAAATATGCTCGCCATCGAGTGGAACGTGATTATTACTCGCGGGGCGGGTGCCGACCGCAATCAGGAAATTCTCGGCGGTAACCAGCCGCGAACCCTGTCCAGCCGAAACCTTGACCGTGTGGGCATCCACGAAGGTGGCCTCGCCCTCGATCCTTGCGACATGATGATGATCGAGTTGAGACTTAATCAATTCTGTTTCGCCGCGGATCACAGCTTCGACCCGGGAGTTTAGGTCAGCCATGCTGATGGTGCCATCTTGTTTAGCGGTGCAACTTGGGAATGTCCGTTGGCGAAGACCGTTGAGAACCGCTTCGCGCAGCGTCTTGCTGGCAATGGTCCCATTGGCGAAAGACGATTTGCCAGCTGGCCATTTGCGATCGACGATGGCCACCCGCTTCCGCAGCTTGGACGCGCCGAGGGCTCCGGTTTGGCCCGCCGGACCGCTTCCAATCACCAGCAGATCGTAGTCGTAACTCTGGGCTGTCATGTGTGATTTACCTGAACAGTGCTCAGCTTTCTAGTTCCGGGTTTACCGCCAGACTGGGCAAGCCCTGTCTCTCTGCCACGCCGGTTACATGTGGTATCCGCCATTAACGTTCAACTCCTGCCCGGTGATGTAGTCGGCGTCGGCTGCTAGGAAGCCGGCGGCCTTCGCAATTTCCTCGGTCGTGGCAAACCGCCCCAAAGGAATTTTGGCCTTGATCTGGGCGGCGATTTCTTCCGGAATAGCCTCGACCATCTCAGTGGCAGTGAATCCCGGTGCGATGGCGTTGGCGGTGATGTTGAACTTTGCCATTTCGAGAGCCAGGGTCTTGGTGAAGGCGATGATGCCGCCTTTGCTGGCGGAATAATTGGCCTGTCCGAAAGCGCCCATCTGCCCGACGACCGAGCTGATATTGATGATGCGCCCGAAGCGCTGGTTAATCATTGCGGGCAGGGCGGCGCTGGTGCAGTAGAAAGTACCGTTGAGGTTGACGTTGATGACTTCGGCCCAGTCGTCCTCAGTCATTTTGCGCATGGAACGGTCGCGCGTAATGCCGGCGTTGTTGACGAGAATATCGAGGCGTTGCCACTTGTCGAGCACTTCCTTTACGATGCGGTGGGCCTCACCTTTTTTGGCGACGTCACCCTGGATAATGACGCACTCCACGCCCGTCTGCCGAATTTCGGCAGCCGCAGTCTCGGCGTGGGTTGCATCTGACCTGTAGTTCAGCGCCACGTTGGCGCCGCGCTGGGCGAATTCCAGGGCGATGGCGCGTCCAATGCCGCGCGAGGCGCCCGTAACCAGGGCGACCTTCCCCTTCAATGAGCCCGTTCCATTACTTCCGGTGCTGTTTTCCATCGGCGTATTCCTCTCTTGAGAGTTCAAATGCACGACTGCCGGATCCACTCGCATGACCACATAGCCACCTACTGCGCCCGCGCCAAAGCCAGGCGCGAAGACGCGCATCGGACGGTCGATTCGTCCCTCCCGCACGGCATCATGAATGGCCAGCATGATACTGGCGGAGGAGGTGTTGCCAACGCGTTCGATATTGAAGTAAAGATGTTCGGAAGAAACGCCGGCCGCCCGGGCCAGATCGAGCACCATGTTCTTGTTGGCCTGGTGTGGAACCACCAGGTCCAGCGCGTCCATCAGCGAGCCCTCCCCACCGTCAGTGCGAGGTAGCGTCTTGAGTTCGTTGATCATCTGGACCAGGTAGCGCTTGGCCAGCGATTTAACTTCGGGTCCGTAGACGGTGATGTTGTTATCGAACTCCGGATTTGGCCATATGATCGAATTCACCTCGGACCAGGGTCCGCTGGCATAGGTCTGGAAGACCTCGATGTCGGTCGGGGCTCCCTCAGGCGCGGGCGCGATGACCATGGCAGCGGCTCCGTCTCCGAAGATCATGCGAGAGGTTCGCACGGTGCCGATTTTGTCGGAGAACTTTTCCGCACACACGACGATGATGGGGCGCTTGACCTCCTGCAACAGACGTATGGCTTCGGAGAGGCCGTAGGACATGCCGGCGCACGCGGCTACAATGTCGCTCGAATTATGAGTCTGGCGAAGCCCCAGCTCTCCCGACAACCAGGTCGCAACCGACGGGATGAGGCGGGTGCTGGTGCAACTGCAGAATAAGACAGCGCCGATCTCGGCGGGTTTTCGACCTGACTTCGTCAAAGCCGCGCGCACGGCGAGCAGCGACATTTCTTCGAGACTCAACTCGGTGTAACAGCGCGATTGGATTCCCGTCTTGGAAGAGATGTCGTCTTCGGTCATCCGCGACCAGCAGTAAGCATGGTTGCTGATGAGGTCTTTATTGGTGCAGAGCCGTTCGCCCTCATAAACCGCAATTGCCTCGATGTGGGGCAAGACGGCGAAGCTGTCACGCACGATGATGGGTGCGTACGGTTTTTCAGGCTCGCTAATGGCGAGGGTCAGGGGCATGGATGGCCGTGTGCCATTTGCCGGATGATGTTCCGCCTTTGCGTTCTGCTTGATCCGCCGGATGAAGTCGGTCACCTCGCTGCTGCGCGGGTAGAAAGCTACAACGTAATCGTCGTCTTGCAGTTCACCGACTTCGACGCTGGTGCTCGTCGCCGGATCCCAGCGATACTGGTTGTGCAGAATCATGGACTGGCGCATGAGGGCTTCGAGTTCCGGCACGGAATGCACGCAATCGATTACATCGTCGTGGTCGTAACCGGGATAATCGGGGTCATGACGTAAGAGACGATAGGTAAGATTCTTGGGATCGGCCAGAATCTCTTCTACGGTCGGCCGAAGAGCGCGAAACTCTCCTCCCGAGCCGACTTTGTTGCGCGACACGGAAAGCAGGATGCGGAAGGCCTTGTCCTCGGTCTCTTCATCCCACATGGGCGGCAAGCTGAGGTAGCCGGCTTCGATGGCCGCGGTTGGACGGGCCGCGTCGCGGGGCTTGTACGATCCAAGGAAGATATCGTTGCGGTGGCGGGGCAGGTCACCCCATCGAGTCGGACGTTTCTCGTACATGGTCAAGACGTAGCGCTGCGACCAGAAAAGATTCAGCGCCAGATCGCGGCAGACTTCGTAGCGGTTTTTATATTCCCCGGCTTGCACTCGGGCCACGATTTCGGCTTCCGATGGCGCTTTCTCGCCGAAATCTCGCCGGATGACCGCATTGAACTGGTTCAGCGTCTCGAAGACGGAGAAGTTCAATTCCGGAAAAAAGTTACAGGGAAAGACCATGCGGCCGTAACGATTGATGACGAAAGGTTTGAGTAACATAAAACTTCTCTCTCTTAATCCTTATTTCTCTCTAAGACTTTCTTCTCTTTTGATATTGGATTGCAAGTCGAAAGCGATTCGCTATTCGAATTCGATCAATACCTGGTTTAGTTTGACGGCGTCTCCCGGCGCTACCTTTACGGACTTTACTTTCCCCGCGATCGGAGCGGTGACGCTGGTTTCCATCTTCATGGCCTCCAGAACCACGAGTAAATCATCCAACTGGAATGGTTGCGCGGGCTGCACGCAAACTCGTACGACGATTCCAGCCACCGGACTGCGGCAAACTCTGGATTCATCGGCAGCGTCCTTCGAATCAGACTTCGGTCGAGGGGCCGTGGGCACTAACTTGGACTGGAGTGGCGCCGCCTCGTGTCGAAGCGAGTCCGGCATGCCGGGCTGACGTTCTTCGCCTTCGACATCGACCTCAACCTCAACCTCGTATGCCTTCCCGGCAATCACAATCTGAATCTTCACGGCGTGCTCCTCCGCAGATTGCCATGGAACGCGAAGTCATCGACTTCACCCGAAGGCCAGGTCATAGTTCGTGCCCTCGTTGGGCGAGATTGTGTGAAGCTTGCACCACAACGCGCCCCTGCTGTGCCCAGGAGTTGGCGCTTGGGTCGGGCGTCTGCAATATCTTCACCGACCGAACGCGAACTTTTTTGCCCAGTAAAGCTGTGATGGTTTCGGTGATACTTTGTAAGACTTCGGGAGTGATCTCGTCGCCTGCGGGCATGGCCGGCGCTTGCGCGGCGATGTGGTCGTAGGCGGCATGGCGCAGTTCGATGGCTCGAACACTTTCATACAGCGCCTCGATCTGCCCCTGCAACTCAGTGCGGAACTGGGCGCAACTTTGTTCGCAGGCGCGCCTCAGCGTCCGCTGTGAAACGATGTAGAGCGCGACCCAGCCGGCAATCACGGCGAGCGCGATCATCAGAATGTATGCGGGTGCCATCAGAGTTCCTAGAGTGGAATCAATCCGTGTTTCTTCGGCGGCCGGAATTCCCGCTTCGAGTTTACCGATGCCAGAGCCTGCGCCAGATATTTCGGGGTATCGGCGGGCTCGATAACGTCATCCACCAGCCGCCGGCCGGCCGATACGTAGGGATTGGCGAAGGTTGAACGATACCGTTCGATCAGCTCTTTGCGACGATGGTTCTTATCTTCCGCGGCGTCGATGTCATGGCGGAAGACGATCTCCGTGGCGCCTTCAGCGCCCATGACGGCGATTTCAGCGGTGGGCCAGGCGACCACGCGGTCCGCTCCCAGGTCCTTGCAGCACATCGCAATGTACGCGCCGCCGTAGGCCTTGCGCAATACGATGGTCAGTTTCGGAACGGTGGCAGCCGAGTAGGCGAAGAGTATTTTCGCTCCGTGGCGAATGATGCCTCCGTACTCCTGCTCCACTCCCGGGAGGAATCCGGGCGTATCCACGAACGTGATCAAGGGCGTATTAAAGGCGTTGCAGAAGCGTACGAAGCGCGCCACTTTGTCGGACGCGTCAATGTTCAGCACTCCCGCCAGAACCTTGGGCTGGTTTGCCACAATGCCTACGGCTCGACCCTGGACGCGGCCGAAGCCAATGACGACGTTGGCGGCGAAACCGGGTTGGATTTCGAAAAAGTCATGGTCATCCAATACGCGAGTGATTACGGTACGCACGTCGTAGGCTATTTTCGGATCTACCGGAACAACATCATTCAGCTCAGGATCGGTTGCCGGCGCGAGGCTGTAAGGTAGCCGGGGAGCTTCTTCCAGGTTATTCGAGGGCAGAAAACTCAACAAACGGCGGCACAAAGATATTGCGCCGGCGTCATCGTCGGCGATCAGGTGAACCACGCCCGATCGATTCATCTGTGCCGCGGGACCACCCAGATCTTCGGCCGTAACCACTTCTCCCGTGACTTGCTTGATGACGGAGGGCCCGGTGATGAACATTCGGCCTCGCGTCGTCTGGATAATGAAATCGGTGAGCGCCGGACTGTAGGCTGCTCCGCCAGCACACGGGCCGCAGATGATGGAGATCTGCGGAACCGTCCCCGATAGCAAGGTGTTGTTGTAAAAGACGGAGGCATACCCAGCGAGGCTGTCGATTCCTTCCTGGACTCGCGCACCCCCGGAATCATTGATAAAGATGAAGGGGCTGCCGGTTTTGAGGGAAAGCTGCATCATGTCGGTGATCTTGGCGCAGTGCACCTCGCCGGCTGCTCCACCCGCGACGGTGAAGTCCTGGCTGGCTAGATGAACCAGACGGCCATCGACAGTCGCGCATCCGGTGACGACTCCATCCGCCGGAAGATCCTTTTCAGCCATTCCGAAGTAGGTGGAGCGATGTTTGGCAAAAGCGCCGATTTCCTGGAAGCTTTCGCGATCGACGAGGTTTTCTACGCGTTCGCGGGCGGTAAGCTTGCCCTCGGCATGCTGCTTCTCGATCCGCTGTTTGCCGCCTCCCATCTTGATTTTTGAGCGCTTTTGGCGAAGTTCGGCAATCTTGTCTCCGATCGTCGGCTTTGGCTCGGCAGCTAGTTGCAATTCTGGCTTGGATAGCGGATTCGCGGCCATACCAGGCCTCCTGGGAATTGAATTTGTTTGGAAGTCTTTCCGGGGAAAATCTGGCAATGCCTGGGCTTCGCCAAAACCTGTCCCGATGAGACACTCCATTGTCACCGACGGTCGCCGGAGTCTGTGTGACGTAGCGCACAGCGGGTTGTGACCTAGCTACAAGAGAGCTCGGATTTGAAGGCGGGTTAGAGGGGCAGACGTTCGACTGCAAGCGCAAAAATCCGCAGCCGAAGGCTCTTACCTCTATCACCTGACGTCGAATCTCGGTAATTCAACCTCGGCAATCTGACCTCCGACGGAGACGATATAATCGCGAAAGAACTCCTCCTCCGGGACTTAAGGAGCCACTTCGTGAGTCGTACAATTCTAGCGAAGCCTTTAACCCGCCGGCAAATGCTTGCCAGGCTGGGTAAGACGATGCTTACATCTCCACTGCTGAACGCGGCCTGGCTGAATATGGCCTTGATGGGGGCGTCCTGCGGCGGCTCGAGCCCGGCAAACCATCCTGTTCCGCCGACGCTAACGGATGATCAATTCTTGGATGAGATCCAACGCGCCATTTTTCTCTACTTCTGGGAGCAGGCCAGTCCGACCGCCGGTCTGGTCAAAGACCGAGCGTTTGCCGCCGGAAATGACACGCGTACTCTCGCCAGCATTTCGGCGACTGGCTTTGGGTTAACCTCGTTGTGCATCGCCGACCAGCGCGGCTATATGGAGAGTGCCAGCATCGTGACGCGGGTTCAGGCAACGTTGAGCTTTTTGCTGAACCAGATGACGAATGAAAATGGCTTTTTCTACCACTTCGTGGATATGAATACCGGACAGAGAGCCAATGGCTCCGAGTTATCTTCGATCGACACCGCCATCCTGATGTGCGGCATACTTACCTGCCGGCAACACTTTCAGGACCCGCAGATCGTGGCGATGGCCACGCAGCTCTACCAGCAGGTCAACTGGCCCTGGATGCTCAATGGAGGCAGCACATTTTCGATGGGCTGGACGCCGGAAAATGGGTTCATCACGACGCGCTGGGATACTTACTCGGAGCTAATGATGCTCTATCTGCTGGCGATTGGCGCGACCGTCAACCCGATTCCCGCGAGTTCATGGGAGGCTTTTGCGCGTCCCACGCTGACTTATCAGGGGTTGACCTACATCACGAATCTGAGTGCTCCCCTGTTCATTCACCAGTTTTCCCACGCCTGGTTCGACTTTCGCAACAAGCAGGATGCTTATGCCAATTATTTCAATAATTCCATTACCGCAACCCAAGCGCATAAGTTATTTTGCGTGTCGCTGGCCAGCCAATTTTCGGATTACTCCAGCAACCTGTGGGGAATCACGGCGTCGGACTCGGTCAACGGCTATGTGGTTTGGGGAGGGCCCCCGTCGATAGGCCCGATTGACGGTTCCATTGTTCCCTGCGCCGCGGGCGGATCGATTCCCTTTGTCTCCGCCGATTGCATAGCGGCGCTGCGCAATATTCAGAGCGTTTATCCGAAGACGTGGCAGAGATACAGTTTCGTCGACGCTTTTAATCCGCTCACTGGATGGTACGACACCGATGTGGTCGGCATCGATTTAGGAATCATGATGCTGATGGCGGAGAACCAGCGCTCCGCCTTCGTGTGGAATACATTTATGCAGAATCCGGAGGCCGCGGCCGCCATGGCGGCGGTAGGCTTCCACTAGCGAAGTCCCGTAGAGCTTGCATAGAGACGACGCTCGCTTCGTCTCCTTCGGCCCGCGCCCAATGTTATCTTTATGCAGGAATGCCAGATGCCAGAATGCCAGCGCTGGAACTCACGCCCATGGTAGTTCTAAAAAGACTCTTTGAGCAGCACTTCCACTCGCCGGTGGAGCGGGCGGAGCCGCTGCGGGGCCAACTAGGCGGTTCGGGCCGGAAGATCATTCGACTTTCCGGCAGCGGCCAAAGCGCCATCGGCATTCTCTACGACGTGCGCGAAGAGAATGTCGCATTCCTGGAATTCTCGCGGCATTTTCGCCGCCACGGTTTGCCCGTGCCGGAGATCTACGCCGAAGATTTAAGTCAGGGCGCGTATCTCGAGGAAGACCTGGGCGGCACCACTCTTTTTGAGTTTCTCTCGGAACATCGCGACGGCGCGACGATCGCTCCCGAGGCCATCGCCGTGTATCGAAAAGTTGTAGCCGTGCTGCCACGCTTCCAAGTCGACGCTGGACGCGATTTGAATTACAAGGTGTGTTATCCACGCGCCAGCTTCGATCGGCAGTCGATCGCATGGGATCTCAATTATTTCAAGTATTACTTTCTTCGGCTGGCCGGTGTTCCTTTCAATGAGCAGGCCCTGGAGCATGACTTCAGCCGTCTGACAAAATTTCTGTTGAGCGCCAGCCGCGACTATTTTCTTTATCGCGATTTTCAATCCCGCAATATCATGTTGCGTAAGATTGTGAACGAAGGCCTCAAGAACAAAGTCCTGGAAGGGGGCCAGCCATTTTTTCTCGACTATCAAGGCGGCCGTAAAGGGGCGCTGCAATACGATATCGCTTCGCTCTTATTTGATGCCAAGGCCGATCTGCCGCCCGACCTGCGTCAGCAATTGCTCGATCATTATCTCGACAGCCTGGGCGGCTTCCTCGATCTTGATCGCGCGGTATTCCTGCAGTTTTACTATGCGTACGTTTACGTCCGCATCATGCAGGCTCTGGGAGCTTATGGCTTTCGCGGCTTTTACGAACGCAAAGCGCATTTCCTGCAAAGTGTTCCCTACGCGCTGAAAAACCTGCGCTGGCTGCTTCACAACGTGGAGTTGCCCATCGCGTTGCCCACGCTGATGGAAGCCTTCAAAAATATGGTGGCCTCCGACAAATTGCAGGGCCTGACCTCCG
The DNA here is from genome assembly GCA_963696275.1 of uncultured Acidobacteriaceae bacterium. Lineage (GTDB taxonomy): Bacteria > Acidobacteriota > Terriglobia > Terriglobales > Acidobacteriaceae > Acidiflorens. The sequence goes on from CAVOJQ010000010.1 coordinate 224,152, forward strand.
ACGCCGCTAAGACAAAAAAATTAACGGTGCGAATTCTTAGCTTTTCCTTTCATCGCGGCCTGCCGCAGGACGATACCGGCAACGGTGGCGGCTTCGTTTTCGATGGCCGCAGTCTTCCCAACCCAGGGCGCGAAGAGCGCTTCCAATCTCTTACCGGCAAGGACGCGCCGGTCATTGAGTATCTCAAGCAGCAGGAGAGCGTGCACCAGTTCCTGGCCAGCGTCACCGCGCTCGTCGACTCCAGCGTGAGCACCTATCAACGCCGCGGGTTCAGGAATTTGATGGTGTCATTTGGCTGCACCGGCGGCCAGCACCGCTCCGTTTATCTGGCGGAGGCGCTGGCGATGCACCTGCGCGGCAAAGATGGAGTAGAAGTAGTGGTGCATCATTGCGAGCAGGAGCAACTGAACCTGGGGGGCGCGAAATCCGCGAAGGCGATCAGCCGATGAAGGCCATGATTCTGGCCGCTGGCCTGGGCACGCGGCTGCGGCCGCTTACCGATGATCGTCCGAAAGCGCTGGTCGAAATCGACGGCCGCACGCTGCTTGAAATCACATTGGCGCGCCTGCGCAAATTTGGCGTGAGCCAGGTTATCGTTAATGTCCATCATTTCGCCGATAAGGTGGTCGCGTACCTGGAAGCGAATGGCAATTTTGGTATGCACGTTGAGATTTCGTGCGAGGATATCCTGCTCGACACCGGCGGCGGCCTGAAAAAAGCTTCCTGGTTTCTCAAAGATCCGCGGGGACATTCGAAAGATGCGGCGTTTATTTTGCACAACGTCGACGTCCTCAGCACGATCGACCTTGAGCGCATGCGGCAACGTCACCAGGAAACTCAGGCCCTTGCGACCCTCGCCGTGCAAGATCGCCAAACCTCGCGCTATCTTTTATTCGACGATCGGCGCCAGCTCTGTGGCCGGCGCGCCGGAAACAATCAGCCGCCTGAATTGATTCGCCCGGTCGAAAATCCGAAGGCATGTGCGTTTTCCGGCATCCACATCATCTCGCCTCGCATTTTTTCGCTCATGACCTGGGACGGCGCTTTTTCCATCATTGATTCTTATCTGCGACTCGCGGCGCAGGGCGAGAAAATTGTCTCCTTCCCCGCCGATGAGTATTACTGGCGCGATCTCGGTCGCCCGGAGAATATTGCCCAGGCTGCTCACGATTTGCAGCAGAAAACACTCGCTTTGTAGCCGCCGGCTTCTACTCCCGGTCACCAGCCGCTCTCACCTGATAATCTCAAGCAGAACGTAAATATTTCGGAGATCGCACAGCATTGCCGCCCCTATCGTCGCCCATCGTCAACGCACAGGAGATTACCAAGGCCTTCGGAGCGAATCCGCTCTTCCAGAAGGTCTCGTTCACCATTTCTGATGGCGATCGCATCGGGCTGATCGGTCCGAATGGCTCCGGCAAATCGACGCTGCTGCGAATTCTGGCGGGCGAAGTTACTCCCGACAGCGGAGACGTCTCGTTCCGCAAACGTACCCGCCTCGCCTGCGTCGAGCAGGATTCGCGATTTGAATCTGGAGCCACGGTGCGCTCCGTTATCGAAGCTGCCCTTGATCGCAGCGGAGTCGCCGGCGCCGAGCGCGGCGCGCGCTTTGCCGAGACCCTCGGCCGCGCCGGATTTGAAGATGTAGAAGCCCACGCCGCCGAACTCTCGGGCGGATGGCAGAAGCGTCTCGCCATTGTCGAAGCCCTGGTGCAGCATCCCGACATTCTTCTGCTTGACGAACCGACCAATCATCTTGATCTTCCCGGCATCACCTGGCTCGAGGATCTGCTGGAACAGGCGGCGTTTGCCAGCGTCATCGTCAGCCACGACCGCTACTTTCTGGAAAATGTCACCACCGACATGGTCGAACTCAATCGCATTTATCCCGACGGATCGCTCCGCGTGCATGGCAACTACAGCACGTTTCTCGAGAAGAAAGAAGAATTCCTGCATGCGCAGGCGCGGCGTCAGGAGGCGCTCGAAAATCTGGTCCACGGAGAAATCGAGTGGCTGCGCCGCGGCGCAAAGGCGCGCACCCGCAAATCCAAAGCCCGCATCAGCAAGGCCGGCGAGCTCATGGGAGAACTCGCCGACCTGAATCACAGAACCCGCACCACCACGGCGCAGATCGATTTCTCCGCCACCGACCGCAAGACCAAAAGGCTGATCGAACTGCAGGATGTTAGTTGCACGATGGGCAATCGCGCCCTCTTCGAAGGCCTCAACTTCATCCTCGCCGCAGGGATGCGCGTCGGCCTCGTGGGACCGAACGGCAGCGGCAAGACGACCTTGCTCCGCATGTTGCAGGGAGAAGTAACCCCGACCGCCGGCGAGATCCAACGCGCCGATTGGCTGCGCATCGTTTACTTCGATCAGACCCGCACGCTTGATCCCGATGTGACATTGCGCCGGGCCCTGGCCCCCGATGGCGATTCCGTTGTCTATCGCGATCGCGTAATTCACGTGGCCGGGTGGGCGGCCAGATTCCTCTTTACCGGCGAGCAGCTCAGCCAGCCGATCGGACGCCTCTCCGGAGGCGAACGCGCCCGCGTCCTGATCGCGCAACTCATGCTTCAGCCCGCCGATATTCTTTTGCTCGATGAACCCACCAACGACCTCGACATTCCAACGCTGGAGATTCTCGAAGAGAGCCTGATCGATTTTCCGGGATCTCTAGTGCTGGTGACACACGACCGCTACATGCTCGACCGCGTCTCCAGCATCGTCCTCGGGCTGAACGGCAAAGGCGGAGCCGAAACCTTCGCGGACTACGCGCAGTGGGAAGCGTGGCAAGCACAAAGCGCGAAGTCAGACGCGGTGACGACGGCTCGTGTGGTGGCCGGGCTTAGCCCCGCCCCGGCGTCCACACCAACCAGGAAGAAACTCTCCTACCTCGAGGCGCGAGAATATTCGACCATCGAGCAGCGAGTGGAAGAAGCCGAGCAGTTGGTCCAGGCGACGCGCGCGGAGTTGGAAGACCCCGCCAACGCCATGGACGCTCCGTGGCTCGTAAGCGCTCAAGCCGCGCTGGACATGGCTCAACAGGCGCTCGATGCGCTCTACAAGCGCTGGGCTGAGTTGGAAAAGAAGAGCGGCTAAGCCTTCCACCGGGCAACAAGCCTTACTGACGTGATGGCAATTGTGCCCTGACAATCTAGTCTGACTTGTTGCCTTCATCCAGAATGTCGTGCGCCCAACTCACAGCTATTGCGAAAGATAGCGCAGGACATAGCCATTTTCGAAATCGAAATCAAATACGGAAATGCCTGACGCCACGATCTTGCCATCACTCTGGATCGCCAGAGCGGTTAGCGAGGAAGCCGGGCTGCTGGTCTTGTTGACCGGAGTAATGACGATCCCGCCTGTACCGAAGCCAGCGTCCAACACTCCAGCACTCGTGTAGCGGGACAAGCCAAAAAAAGATGTAAATGTACCGGCTGTTGTAATTCCCGCGGCTCCGCCGGCGACGATCTCGCCGTTCGATTGAATTGCCAGCGCGAAGGCGCCGGAATCCGTGGCGGTGGCGCCGAAGTCCGTCGCCACAACTCCTCCTGTGCCGAAGGTCTTGTCGAGGACGCCATTGGAGTTGTAACGGATAATCCCGAAACCGATGTCGCCCGCCGTCAGAGGCGCATTCACCTTGCTGGTGACGGCGCCGGCCACGACGATCTTGCCATCACTCTGCAAAACCAAGGCCGACGCGGAGAGCACGCTCGCCACAGTTCCCGCCGCGCCGAAGGTCGTGTCGACGCCGCCGTTGGAGTTATAGCGGGTGATCTCGCCCGCCTGTGCCGAGGGCGGAAAAGCCGGAGAAAGAAGACCAAATCCGAGTATTGCGGACGCGCCCGAAGCCACCAGAATCTTCCCGTTTTTCTGCACGGCCACTTGGGTCGGACTGGCATACTGCAGGTTGACCATTCCGCCGGTGCCGAAGCTCGAATCCAGCTGACCGGCGCTCGTGTAGCGGACCATCAGGCTAGGGTTACCGGAACCTTCGACCACTAAAATGTCCCCGTTCGATAGCAACACCAAGCTCCCGGAGGTTGGGGCGCCTTGGCCCCCATCCGGCCCGCCAACCACGATGAAGGGCGTGAGTCCACCATTGCCAAATGACGGATCGAGGGTGCCGTTGGATAGGAACCGGACGACCTGAAAGCCACCGCTTTCCGTTCCGACGGTAACGATCGAACCATCGGACTGAATGGCCAGACCGAAGAATCCGAAGCCCGGAGCGTCGGCAACACCGCCCGAGCCGAAGCTGCTATCAAGCGTGCCATCGGTATTCAGACGGAAAAGCATGTCAGCAAACTCGGGGGGATTGTTGACCAGGCCAGTGCCGGCGACGACAATCTTGCTGTCGCTTTGAATGGCCGCGGAATTCGCTAAAGTCTTGCCTGTAGGGGCGAGAACAATGCCTCCGGTGCCGAAATTGGGGTCGAGCGTGCCAGCTTGCGCCGTAGCGTATGAGGACGCCAACAGTAGAATGGCGATGTTCAACGGCAACAGCAGAAGAATCGGCTTGGGTCGCATACCACCCTCCGTCTTATTTCTATTAGCCTGGCGGCTCCAACTGGCGGAAGGATACTTGGGTCAGGGCAAGCGCATGTCTCGCAGTTGTAAAGAAATTGTCAATTCCGGCGCAGACGCGGAGAGTCAACTTCAATCGCATCCCGCGTTTGACACCCGGGAAGGGTGAACGATAGCGACCTACGCCCGAGCAAAATCAATAAACCCACGCAGCACATCCGTCCGCGTCAGCTTCGCCCGAATCTTGTCACCCACATGCAGCCCTGGTGCGCCCAGCGCCAGCAACCCATCTATGTGTGGCTGCAGCACGCGAACAAACGTCCCCTTAGGAGTAACTCCGGTGACGATGGCATCGAAGGTTTCGCCGACGCGATGGCTCATGGCTACGGCGGCCAGTCGCTTTGACATTTCGCGCTCCACTTTGCGCGCCGCGTCCCCTTTCTCCGTGCAATTCGCCGCAATCGCGGTTAGCTCGGCGTCGGAATAAGGGTTGGGCTTTCCGTCCAGCAACGCCTTGATCAGCCTTTGCGTGACGATGTCGGCAAAGCGCCGGTTGGGCGCAGTCGAGTGCGTGTAATCCTGCACCGCCAGCCCGAAGTGCCCCTGTTCGGGATCGCCCGGCCGCTCCAGCACATATTCGCCCGGCCCAATCAGCTTGATGACCGCAAGCGAGAGGTCGGCGAAGTGGTCGGGATCGGCCGCTTTGCGTTGCAAAAGAAAATCGTTGAGCGCCTTCGAATCGGCCTGTGCGGGCAGCAGCGTCACACGCTGCGCCGCCGCGAGCCGCACAATCCCGTCCCAATGCTCGGGAGTCTTTACAATGCGGCGCAAAGAGGAAACTTTTTCCAGCAGACGCGCTACGATGCCATTGGCGGCGATCATGAAGTCTTCGATTAACTCGGTGGCGCGATTCTTTTGCTGCCTCGCAATATCCGCGACCTGATCGTTCTGCCAGACCAGTTGTACTTCACTGGTGTCGATGTTCAGCGCTCCATTCTCGAAGCGGAGCTTCTTGAGCGCCTGAGCCACCTGATCCTGCAATTGGAGTTGGGCTTGCAACTCCGGAGACACCGCCACTTTGGGCGGTGCCGCTGCCTTGCCCTCGAGCCATGCTCCGACGGCGTTGTAGGTAAGTTGTGCCCGGTTGCGCACAATGGCGCGATATACATTACTGGAGCTTAGAGCGCCGCTCGAACTGACTACAAACTCGGTGACCACCGCTGGCCTGTCCACGTCGGGCAGCAGTGATGACGCGCCGGTCGAGAGATCCTCCGGCAGCATAGGAAAGATGCTGACGCCGGTGTAAACGCTGGTCGTCTCGCGGGCGGCGTGTTGGTCGATAGGCGAATCTTTCGCGACAAAGGCATCCACGTCGGCGATTCCGATCATGACCCTCACGTCGCTATTGGGTAAGCGTTCGGCGACTTCGATCTGGTCGAGATCTTTGGAGGTGTCGTTGTCGATCGAAGACCAGAGCAGGCCGCGCAAGTCGCGAACCTTGTCGGAGGGCGTCAGTTGCGGAGGATGGGCGGCGATGTCGGCGAGTTGTTTTTGCGTTTCCGGCGGAAAATTCGGTTCGAAACCACGCGCCATCATGACCTGCCGCGCGATTGCCTGAAGATTGACGGAAGAGGGCTGAGGGTCGGGCTTTGGATCGCTCATAACGTTTCGCTCTCCGGAAGTAGAACTGTGAAGGCTAACATGAACGGGGATGTTTCCTGGGAGCTTCCCTGCGCACGCCTTTGCTCCCTGTGGTGAAGATGTAAACTCTGGCCAAACTGCCCGCAAAGAGTAATTCAGCCCTGAGCTCGTGATATTCTAGTTACAGTAGCTGCGTTTTCCTCCGAGGCGATATAGGACCGATTCCCGCAGTTCCCTAGATATGATTTCAGTCAGCAATGTGTCCATGCGCTACGGCGCTAAAGTCCTGTTTGACGAAGTATCCACCGGATTTATTCCGGGAAAACGTTATGGCCTCACCGGCCCCAACGGCGCGGGCAAATCTACGTTTATGAAGCTTCTGACGGGCGAACTTGAACCGCAGAAGGGAACTGTCGTTCGTCCCCGGAAACTCGGCGTTCTAAGCCAGGATCAATTCGCTTTTGACAAGTATCGTGTCATCGATGCCGTCATCATGGGCAACCGGCGTTTGTGGGCGGCTTTAGAAGAACGCGAACTGATCTACGCGAAGCACGAGATGACGGACGCCGACGGCATGAAGCTCGGCGAACTCGAGGGTATCGTCGGCGAGGAAGACGGCTACACTGCCGAGACCGATGCGGCGATTCTATTGCAAGGGCTCGACATTCCCGACGAGATGCACGAGCGCAAAATGTCGGAAATTCCCGGCGGACAAAAAATGCGGGTGTTGCTGGCGCAGGCGCTTTTTGGAGATCCGCAGGCGCTGCTGCTCGACGAACCTACGAACCATCTCGATCTCGATTCGATCCACTGGCTCAAGAATTTTCTCAATCAATACGAAGGTGTGCTGATCGTGATCTCGCACGACCGTCATTTTCTGAACGGGATTTGCACGCACATTGCCGACATCGATTACGAGACCATCATCACGTACACGGGCACGTATGACGATATGGTGATCGCAAAGACGCAAGTACGCTCCCAGATCGAAGGGCAGAACGCGCAGCGAGAAAAGAAAATTGCCCAGTTGAATGAGTTCATCGCCCGCTTCGCCGCCGGAACCCGCTCCAGCCAAGTGCAGTCGCGGCGCAAGGAAGTGGAGCGGTTGCAGGTCACCGAACTGGCGAAATCGAATATTCAGCGTCCCTATCTGAAGTTCGAGTTGAAGCGACCCTCAGGCAAGCACATTCTGGAAATCGAAGACCTTGCGAAGTCTTACGGAGACGCGAAGGTCATTTCCGGTTTTACCGCGAGCGTCCTCCGCGGAGAAAAAATCGCGCTGATGGGCCGCAACGGCTCCGGCAAGACGACGCTGGTGAACGCGCTGCTCGCAAATTCACCCACCATTCCAGAGTCTGAACTGCGCAAAACCAGTGGTTATGATGGTCCATTCGTCGATAGCGGGAAAGCTATCTGGGGGCACGAAGCTTCCGTGGGGTATTTCGCCCAGGATCACAAGGCGCTCATCGAGCCCGGCGTCAAGGTTTTGGAGTGGCTGCACCAGTGGGATCCTGCAGCCTCAACCGAAGAAATCCGGGGCATTCTGGGCCAGATGCTGTTTCCGCGCGATGATGCGGATAAGCGCACCGATGTCCTCTCCGGCGGCGAAGCGGCGCGCCTCCTCTTCTGCAAACTGATGCTGCAGAAACCGAATGTGCTCGTCCTTGACGAACCGACGAACCATCTCGATCTCGAATCGATCAACGCCCTCAATATCTCCCTGCAACGCTACCAGGGGACGGTGCTGCTGGCGACGCATGACGAGGATCTGATTGATGAAGTCGCGACCCGGATATGGCACTTCGAGGGCACCCATGAAATTACCGATTTCAAGGGCGCCTATGGTGAGTACGAATCGGTTCTCGCCTGAGCGGCAAGCCGTGTCTCCACGGGGAAGATAAACTACTTACTGTTCGCATCTTTCAGAACCGTCGCCGACGCAGACCCTTTCTTCCCCTTCTTCGCCCGTGAATTCGGCCGCGGTTTACTGGATTTCGAGCCATCGCCGACGATATCGGCGACAGAGGTGCTTTCGAGTATGCGGGCGGCGGCGTCCCGTACTTCCAAAAACACGCTGTACAGTGCGCGATGATCGGGATCGGTGGTGATCAGTCCCCTGAGTTGGTCGGCATCGCCGAAAGGCGCGAGAGGGCCGTCAATCAGGCGAATGATCTCGCTGAGCTTGATCTCCGCCGGCGCTCGCCGCAGACGGTAGCCGCCTTTCGCGCCGCGCACGCTTTCCACGATGCGCGCGTTCTTGAGTTCGAGCAGAATCAACTCCAGGAACTTTTCCGGCAGGTCGCTGTCGAGGGCGATGTCGCGAATCTTTACCGTTTCAGTTCCATAGCGGCGGCCGAGAGTCATCAAGGCCTGGAGTGCGTAGAGACCTTTTTGCGAGATCTTCAAAGGCTTGTCCTTTCCAATTCGTTCGCTGGATTGCCGGTTGTAAACACCGGCTCATCACGTAACATCCACGCTCTCCGACGCACTGTAGTGGCCCCGCGACCGCTCTGCAACCGATTTTGCTTCGCTGATCGCGAATTCCCCGTCTGTTCGTTGCTCATGGCTCGTGGCTCACGGCGTCGATACCATCTTCATCGTCGGCTCTCCCACTTCGGCATGCGACTCGCCCTCCAGGCAGACCCGGTGCCACAGCTCAAGATTGAGCAAGCGCCAGATGCGATCGTAATTGTCGCGTTGCGCGAGGTGCTCGTCGAATAGTTTTTCGATTGCTTCGCGCCGAAAGTATCCGCGATCGAGGCTGCGCGGTTCGAGCAGCAACTGTCGAATCGATTGCAGACGCTGACCCGCCAGCCAGCCGCCCCATGGCGTGGGGAATCCAAGCTTCCGCCGGTACAGAATGGAAGGTGGCAGCAGATCCTGAACCGCCTTTTTAAGAATGCCTTTGCCGGCAAGTCCCCGGATCTGCAGTTCGCGCGGAATCCGCGTCGCGAATTCAACCAGCACGTGGTCGAGGAATGGCACCCGGCTTTCGATGGAAGCGGCCATGCTCATGTTGTCCTGCTTCATCAGCAGCTCCACAAGGTACGTCTTGATGTCGGTGTAGAGCAATCGTTGCAGAATTTCGCCAGAAGAATGTTCCCAGTAATCGAGCACATTCTTGTAAGCCGTGGCGGGCACGGCTTCTTTCGCAAACTCGCCAGTCAGCAGTCCCTTTTGTTCGGCTTCATTGAAGGCAGAAAAGAAATTGTCGAAGTAAAAGGAAGCCCACGACCCGCCATCCTTCGCGAGGAATGTATGTTCGAGTTTTCGGCGGAGGGTGGATCCCAGCAGGGAAGAGTTGGCGATCGAATTGCGCAGGCCGCGGCGGACAATGCTCGGGATCACGCTGCGATAGCCGCGATCCATGGCCGCATTCTTCAGAGTGAAGGCGTAGCGTGTGTAGCCGGCCAGAGTTTCGTCCGCGCCCTCTCCGGTGAGCACCACAGTGACACTCTCACGGGCGAGCCGGGCGACAAAATAAAGAGAGACGCTCGACGGCCACACGATCGGTTCGTCTTCATGCCAGATCAAATGCGGCAGAGCACCGAAAAAATCCGACTCGCTGACCAGCACTTCATGATGATGCGAATGGATGTGATCCGATACGGTGCGAGCAAATGGAAGTTCACTATAGGACTGTTCGGTGTAGCCGACGGAAAAAGTTTCGACTGGCTCACGCCGCAGCTTTGTCATCAATGCTGCCACCGCGCTGGAATCGACGCCTCCGCTGAGAAACACGCCGAGGGGAACGTCACTCATCAGGTGGCTCTGTACTGCGCCTTCGAGCAGCTCGCGGTAACTCCTAACATAGTAGCTTTCATCCCGAGATTCGTGAGGCTTGGATGCGTCAAGATCCCAATATTGCCTGATATCCGCCTTGCCATCCGGAGTTACGGTCATGGTGTGTCCCGGCAACAGCTTGAGGATTCCCTTGTAAAAGCTCTCCTCGGCCGATAAATATCCGAATGCCAGATACTCCGGAAGGGACGCTCGATTGAATTCTGGGCGAGCGCCGCCATGTGCCAGCAAGGCTTTGATTTCCGATCCGAAAAGAAGACGCTCAGGCGTCAAGTTGTAGTAGAGCGGCTTAATGCCCAGGCGGTCGCGAGCAATGAAAAGTGTTCTTGTATTGCGATTCCAGATGGCGAAGGCGAACATGCCGCGCAGGTGTTCCACGGAGTCAGCGCCGTACTCTTCGAAGAGATGGATGACGGTTTCGGTATCGCTATGGGTGCGATAGCGGTGACCGCGGGCAAGGAGCTGCTTGCGCAACTCCAGATGGTTATAGATCTCTCCGTTGAAAACAATCCAGAGAGAGCCATCCTCGTTCGAAATTGGCTGATGTCCGCCGGCCACATCAACGATGCTCAGCCGCCGCATGCCGATGCCCAGCGCGGCGTCGGTGTAGAAGCCTTCGTCATCCGGTCCGCGGTGCGTGATCGCGCCGCACATTTCGCGCAGAACTGCGGCGCTGGCCCGCGCGTCGCGTCCGAATTCAAAAATTCCGGCAATGCCGCACATCTAATGTTTCTCCGCGAAGGGCGCCGAGGGCCTGGCGTTCTTATCCGGACTCGGACGCGAAGTCGGATTCAATTCCGCCGCGAGTGAACGCGAGCCGTCTGCCAGTTCCTCGAACAAAGCCGTGACCGAGACTTCGCCCGACGCCGACTTCATCGCTTCGTCCCGGGCGCGCCATTCGAAGAATTCAAATTTCTTTCCGGTCCTCAAAAGCGCCTGTCCCCGCCACTCGACCTGGGTCGCGCCGATTGCGATCATCTGCCTGAGCGCGTTGCCCCCGATCCGGCAATAGAGCATGCGCGCATCCGAAGACCACGGACCGAAACCCCACCCTGTCTCGCCCAGAGCGAAAAAGAAACTATGGCTCTCGTTATGATAATTCAGTTCGTAGGCCTGCACCGAGGCCTCGGCGATGCTGACCAGGTGCGCCTCAGCGAGAGCCTCGTTATCTTGGCGGACCCTGACCTCGCGAGTGACCAGAACCGTCGCGGTTTCGGCGGGAAGCAAGACCCTGGCATGGCGCCGAACCAGCGGAGCGGCTTGCAACGCCCCGTAGGCTGGCGACAGCCTGGTAATTTCTGTCGATGTGGCCCAGGGCAGGTCTTCCGGCATGAGGAAGCACAGCGACGATTCACCGGGGGAAGCGTCAATTTTCGCCATTTCCACCAGTCCGCGGTCGCGCCGGTCATTTCGAAATTCCAGGTCGGGCGCGAAGTGCCAGAGCAGATCGAGTTCATGTTCCGCTCGCCCTATCGCGATGTCGCGCACCAGCAAAGGGCCGCCTGTGAGCTTCAGAATGTGCCGCCGATGGATCACGGGGTCATCCAGGCGAGCATAGCCGTTATGACTGCCAACGAAATAACTGAAACTTTTACCGACGACCCACGATTCAGTTTGCGTGGTCGGAATGTGACTCCATGAAAAGGGTCCCTCGGGAACCGCCTGATCCACTCCGTCAACGCGCAGAGTGTTGTGCGCGCCCGTACCGCGAAACGAGTTGCGATCGGCCGAATCTTGAGCAATGTAGACGCCAGTTCCGGGATCGACCAGCCAGCGCTGGCCAGTCATCGTGAGCCGGACGCCAAGCGCGTCGGCATGTCCATGACCGGAGCGGCCTTCGCCTTGCGGACCCGCGTCGACTACCAATGCCTGCCGGTACGATTCGGGGTCGGCAAGAACATACAGCCCGCCGTCGGGAAACGCCATCGAATGCGGCGGCGCGCCGGCCGCAAACCGAGGTAGTTCTTCGACCGCTTGTTTTCCAAACAGCCAGATTGCTTCTTCCGTTAGTTGTGTGGCAGGAAACTGCTTCGAGTACGTCAACGCACCCAGCGCCAGCGGGTCGGTCATGTGCTCGGTCCGGTTCCTCCGCGGATTGAAGACGCGACCTCCGTCGTCATCTCCGAACCCTTCGGCTGGCCCGGACTGAGCGAGCGCCGCGATGACGTCGAGCATGCGTTCCAGCACAGCGTCGTACGACGCGGGAACCTGAATGTCATTTCGCACCGACAGTAGCCGCGCATACAGGAAGAAGTCGAGCGCGTACACGTGGTAATAGAGTGACTGCTCGAAGTACACGCCATCCGGACGGATTTGCCGCTCGGCCTCATGCAACACGATTTTCCAGGCAGATCGCTTCGAAATCGCTGCCCTTGGAAATTGCGGATACAACGTGCCGAGAAAAAACAGTACTACCGCTTCTCCCAGGAGGTGAGTGTTGGGAGAAAAATAGGCAGAGAGATAGCGCTCGATGTAACGCGCGTGAAAGGCGAGCGCCGGCAGCAGCTCGCTGCGGAAATCTGCATACGCAGTTGTTCCCGCTAGCAGCTGGTCAATCCAGATCCACGACAAACTTCGGAAAGCGACTTCGAGAGTGCTTGCCCAATTGATGCCCAGCGGGTAGGGATTGGCCTTCATCCAGCTGCGCCATTGCGTCATCAGCTCGCGGAGGTACTGGTCGTCTCCAGTTAGGAGCTGCGCCTTGGCCAGGGTTACAAGGTGCTGATGGCGGTTCAATTCCCAGATTACTTTGTGGTCGCCGACCGCTCCGAAATCGAGAAAAGGAATTTTGAACCACGGAGCACGCGGGGCGCGCTTGCCGTGTACAGGATCGAGGTGCCAGTCGATTTCATCGTCGCCCTTCCCGCCTTCAAGAGAGAACCTGAGAGGCTCGTAACCCAGCAGGCGAAAACGATGGTTCGAGATCTCATCTGCCTCGCGCACAATGGCAGAAGCTTCGTCGGGCAAATGCGTGCGAAGCAAGGCCGCGCGGGCTGAACTTTCATTGCCGGCGCCAGGAAAAAGGAATCGTCCAGGTGGTGTCCCGTGGCCCGCATCGAGCCGGAGAGCACTTTGAGTGACGCCGATGCGGTGCATCAGGAGGTCGCGATGCTTGTTAAATTCCTGGTCTGTGCGCGCGCGAATTTCTCCCCAGTCCATGCGGGAGATGCGCGCCAGCTTGCATTGCCATCGAGAAGCCACAGGTTCATTTATCTTACATGCTGGAAACGCCAGTCTTGGCGCGGTCGTTACCCTTGTAACACCTCCAATCTTTGTCTCTAACGGAGATAAACCTTGCCGCGGTACGATTAAAGTCGCGTTAACTGGGAAGGCGCGCACTGGGAATTCCGCAATACCTCCAGGGATGGACGCAAAAGTCAGCTGATTTTCGTGAAATTTGCGTAAGTTACTCAAACGATGATGGTTGTTGAGTCAGTCAAGGTCAGGAATAGGGCGATACCGAGAGTCATTGATTAGGGTTTCGTTCCAGTTGCTATAGTTCATTCAGGATCAACGTCATTCATCCGATTTTCGATTGCCAGGAGAATTCGCTTGGGATTGTCGGTTAGTGTTTTTGGATTAGGTTATGTCGGTTCTGTGTCGGCGGCTTGCTTTGCTTCCATGGGCCACAAAGTCATCGGCGTGGACGTGAGCGGGGCCAAAGTTGAGACGATGGGAGCGGGACGCACTCCGATCATTGAAGCGCGCATGAGTGAAATGGTGGCCGAAGCACATCGCGCAGGCCTGTTGCATGCGACGACCGATGCCACTGCGGCGGTACTGAATTCGGAGGTATCGTTTGTCTGCGTCGGAACGCCCAGCCTGAAAAATGGCAAGCTCGATCTTAGCCACATCGAGCACGTGGCGCGGGAGATTGGCGCGGCCATCCGGCAAAAGAAGTCGCCGCACGTGTTTGTCCTGCGCAGCACGGTTTTGGCTGGAACCACCGAAACGGTGGTGCTCCCGATCCTGGAAAGAGAAAGCGGCAAGAGGTGCGGAGAGGGCTTCACGGTTTGTTATAACCCGGAGTTCATGCGTGAAGGCAGTGCCGTGGCCGACTTTCTTAACCCGCCGTACACTATTCTGGGAGCGAGCGATTCGAATCATCTGGCGCCGTTACGCGAGCTCTACAAAAATACTCCCGGCACCCTTTATGAGACGAGCATTCCTGTGGCGGAGATGGTGAAGTATTTTTCGAATTGCTACCACGCGCTGAAAGTCGGGTTCGCCAATGAAATGGGGACAATGTGCAAACACCTTGGCGTTGACGCGGACGACGTCACAAAAATTTTCCTGTCCGATTCTAAGCTGAATATTTCTGCTGTCTATCTTTCTCCCGGATTTGCATTCGGCGGGTCGTGTCTTCCGAAGGATCTGCGCGCTATCACTTATAAAGCCAAGGAGCTCGATCTTAAACTGCCGTTGCTCGAATCAATCATGCCGAGCAATTCGGAGCATGTGGATCGTGCTGTGGAAATGGTGTTGAGCACCGGCAAGAAAAAGATTGCGCAACTCGGGCTTAGCTTTAAGGCTGGAACTGACGATTTGCGCGAGAGCCCGCAGGTGCAACTGATCAAACGCCTGATGGGCGAGGGATTGGAAGTGAAAATCTGGGATGAAGACGTCTCCCTGGGGCGCCTTGCGGGTTCCAATCGCCAGTACATCGAAGAGGTCATCCCGCACATCGGGTCTGTGCTATCGGCCGACCTCGCAAGCGTGGTGAGCGCCGCCGAGGTTGTGATCCTGGGGAATAAATCGGCCAGCAAAGACCAGTTGGCCAAGTATCTTCGCCGGGAGCAGATCGTGATTGACCTCATCCATCTGGATAAGACGCGGCGCCCGGAAGGCGCGGGAAGTTATGAGGGGATTTGCTGGTAACGAGATGCTAGGTCGTCTCCAATTTATCCACGAATTCCGCTATGGCGCCGACACTTTTCATCTGCTCGATTTCGTCGGGATCGAACTGAACGCCAAACCTCTCTTCGACGGCCAGGACCAGGTTGAGATGCTGCATGGAATCCCAGTTGGCGATGGTTGCGGGCGAAGATTCTGCGTTGATCTGATCTGCAGGAATTCCAAAAACGTCGCTCGCGATGCTCCGCACTTGCTCCAAGGTACTGGCCGCCAATTCAACCCTCCGGTTTGAAACGCCTAGTTTACCTTGAGCTTAATCCAATCCGGGCAGCGTAGCGTTGAACCCTCGAGATCGAGCGTCCAGCGGCTGCCCAGGTCGCTGGTCTCCTGCTCGTGGAAGCCGTGCTGCTGGTAGAAATCGCGCGCGGGCGCATTCTTCTTTGTCGGAAGAAAACGACCTAGTAGACGCTTACGGCCGCGCTCAGCGGCACTTGTGGCGAGATACGCAAGAAACGCGGTTTCTATCGTTCTTCCAATGACGCGGCAGCTCAGCAGGAACGTATCGATGTCGCACTGATCGCCCGTGTCGTGGGTGATGGCCACGCCGACTACTCCGTGATCTCCAAAACGATCGCGCACCGCGATGGAAAATATATGCCAGCCGGGCCGCTTCACCATCTCTGCCATTTGGACCTCGGTGTAACGCCGCGAGGTGAGGTTGAACTGGTTGGTTTTTTGCGTAAGCTGCGCTGCCCGCGCCAGAGTCAGCTCGGTTACGGGATCAATCTCGACTTCCTGTTCAAGATGACGAAAAAAATCGGTCTTCGATTGAAAAGTCTGCTCGGAATTCGAGCGCTGCATCTGCGCAGAGTACATTTCGGTGCGGTGCCGGTCCTCCTTTGATAATGCAAGACGCTCGAAAACGGCACAGCCTCTGACTGCAGCCGAAAAATTCAGAGGATTTTTCGGCAGATCGATCACCGTCACCTCGGGCAGCGCAGCCCGGACCTGCTCGCGCTCAAACGGATTGTCGTCGAGAAAGGCTAGCGCATCGATGCCGACGTTCAGTTCCTGTGCGATCTCGCGGAGATTCTGTTCCTTGTCGGTCCAGTTCATACGCAGCGCCGCGAAATCTTTGGCACGCAGCAACATCCCGGGATGCGTTTCGATGGCGGTCATGGCGTCGTCACGATTGTTTTTGCTGCACACGGCGAGCAGTATTCCTCTGCGAGAAAGATCAAGCAGAGCGCGTTGCAATGATTGAAAGGCCGCTCCCGGAAATTCCGGTCCCAGTTGTATCCCGGTAACCCCGTCTTCTCCGATTACTCCACCCCACAGCGTGTTATCCAGGTCCACGGCCAGAACCTTGGCAGTGCGCCCGCTAAGCGGCACGATGAAACGTATCCACTCGCGCGCCATGGCAAGCAGATAATCAGCAGCGATGGGGAGGCGCGCCATTAGCCATTTGCGTTCGTCGTTCCAACGCTCCCTACCATGACGAGCGACCAGCGCATCGTAGTCGAGAATGTACACGCCGGGAAACTCAGCGGCGATGCGCCGCAACTTACGATTGATCTGGCGGATGAGTCCGGATTGTCCAGTGTCGGATTGATTGTCGAGAACTCCTAGACTTGGCCATGACGGGCACTCGAGGCTGTGAAGAATCAGCGCTGCCTGGCTGTATTTGCGAAACGTGGCGATGCATTGCTCATAGTTGTTCACTATGTTGCCAACAATACCGGGAGTTGCGCGCTCGGCCGTCGCTGGCGCCAAGTCGGCGAAATCACGCCACAGTTCAGGCGCGGCCTGATCCGTGCGCACCGCCAGCACGACCGCGTCCGGGGCAAACAGGTAGAGAGAGCTCCGGCTGTCGAGGATGTCTTGCACGTAAGTGTTGAAATCGCCGATCTGCACCTCAAGGTCGATACCGTAGCGAAAGGCTTCGGCCCGCAGAAGGGGAACTAGCGGCTCGACAGTGAAGGAGCGCGAAATCGCCAGCTTGAATTTCGTGAGAGAGAGCTCATCGCGTATTTCGTCGAGTCGCAAAGTTACAAAGCTCGAGGTGGCCGGCGAGGGGTCGCGCCTCCACAACTCGACCAGTCGTCGCGAGGCTGGATTGAAGGCCCGGTCGGCAATCAACCCGTCGATTTCCGCGCGCAGATTAGAGGGAGTCCGTTCGGACGGCTTCGAATTATAATGCGAATTGGACATCGATTCTGGAACGAATTTTGTAAGTGGCGTCCGGGGCCGATTCTACAACACGCGATGATGCGTGACCGACTGTGTTCGCCCGTCTGCTTTGTGCCCGAAAATTTTGGTTCCGAGTGGCTTCCAGAAGAGGTGGAAACTGGAAATGCGCTATCAGTATGCAAGAAGTTGCACATCTGCCAAAATCTGGCAGGTGGCTTCCAGCCTACTCGCAGGAGTACTGCGGTATCCGCTAACTCATTACTTTTCTTGCTCTTCTACCGAGTGCTTTTTGGGGTTGAGGGGTTTAACATAACTAGAATAAGAGCACTGAATGGCGGGTTGCGTGCATCTATTCAAGTAGACTCGAAGGCAAAAAGAGGTCTTCGCGTGGGAGATTGAATCAAGAATGAGATTTTCTTTGGCGATTGCGGTCGTTTTGGCGGGTTTGAGCGTGAGCGCACTGGCGCAACAGAGCAATGAGTTCAAGGTAAAGCCTTCGACCGAAAAGCAGAAAAAGGCTGCACCGCTGCCCACCCCGAAAACCGCTGGAGCGGGCACAGCGGCGTCTGCGAACAGCAAGGAATTGCAGGCGGTAGAGCATCAAAGCGCGAAGACCCCCCATTCCGCTCAGGCGACGGGAAAGAAGACTGGGCCCGCGCTGAAGCCGGTAAAAGATAAGCCCAATCCGCCGATCAACTTCAATTCGAGCGGAGCCGCCAAAGGCACCCCCGGCGCGAATAGCCATTCGGATCCCTACAAAGGGCGGGTTCGACAGAAGGGCGCTCACCAGTAGGCTGATCGGAGCACTGCGGGCGACGCACAGTCCTTTGCCAGAAAAGATTGAAATCCTATCTTGCGACGCTGGAGCGACTTGTTTCCGGAACTGCTTCCTGAACCGGAGTCGCTTTAGGCTCTTTCCACGAGTACTTCAATAGGCAATACAAGGCTCGCACGCCATCTTTCCATCCGATTTTCTTGCCTTCTTCGTAAGTGCGGCCCCAGTAACTGATTCCCACTTCATAAATGCGCAGGTTGCGGCGCGCGACCTTCACCGTGATTTCGGGCTCGAATCCGAAGCGGTTTTCTTCGATCGGGATCGCCTGAATGATTTCGCGGCGGAAAACCTTGTAGCAGGTTTCCATATCGGAAAGATTGACGTTGGTGAGGCAATTCGAGAGCAGTGTAAGAATGTGATTGCCGACGGAATGCCAGAAGTACAGCACGCGATGTGGCGCGCCACCCAGGAAACGCGAACCAAAAACCACATCTGCCTTACCCTGAACCAGGGGCTCGATCATCAACGGATACTCCGCCGGATCGTATTCGAGGTCGGCGTCCTGGATAATCACGAAGTCGCCGGTGGCTTCGTGAATGCCGCGGCGGAGCGCTGCTCCCTTACCCATATTCTGCGGCTGAAGAACGACGCGGATTTGTGGATGCTCGGACTTGAGTTGAGCCAGGATTTCTCGCGAGCCGTCACGGGACCCGTCATCGACGCAGATCAGTTCGATCTCCAAAGGGACGGCAAGAACCTTTAGCACCACCTCTTGCAGCGTGGCGCGTTCGTTATAAACCGGCATTACGACGGAAAGCTTCATAGCTTGACGGGTTGAAGACAAGCCGTCTTCAATCTATTCACGATTGTAAACGGTGTGTTTGCGTCTGGGAATTATCAGGTCCGGCTCTGGTTGATCTTCACAGATGGGTGCCCAATGTATTAAGGAACCAGTGCCGGCCGGCTCTGAGTAGAGTCGGTCGGTGGCCGCTGGGTAACCCATGAAATCTTGGCGTTGGAAGCCGATGCATTCACAGGCCCTCTCGGCTGCTGACCAAGGAGTTGCTGCAGAAGCACAAGGTCACTTTCAATATCGCCACGGGCGGTCTTGCGAGCGGCGGTAGATTTTAGCTCCTCGCGCAAGCGCGCCTGGACCAGAGCGGCGGCGAACGCGTAACCATCCGGAATACTAAGAATGTTGCTTCGAGTAATGCCCACAGACTTGACCTCATGATTTACGCGCAACTGCACTGCAGGATGTCCGGAGGCGTCGATTGCAGGCTCTGCCTCAGCCTGCAGGGCAGTGAAGAGGCGTCCGTCCTCGAGAGCGGACGCAGGCTCGGCGGAGGATTTGGTTTGAATCGATTCGACTTGGACGAGTTCCTGCAGGCGACTCTGAAACCTGCGCCGGTCATCGCGTGAGAGGGGGGTGTCGAGGCGATCGGTGGCATCGAGCACCATCGCATTCCTTGCGGGATCGAAGCGCCAGTGCCCCCAGTACCCGGCGATGAGGCTGGCGGCAACGATGGGATGCAATGCAAAGAGTGGCACCATATATTTTTTCGCAGTGACCGCACATTCGAGAACGCCGTGGACGGGCTTAGAGCGCGGCAGCGTTCCAGGCACCTGAGGGATGATAAAGTGCGCGGACTCCAACTCAGGATGATGATGGCTGTAACTGGAAAGTGTTCTTGCCATCTGCTTTGGGGTGGTGACGCCCAGGTCGGCAAGGATGCTGCGATGGACGGCGTGCGGATGGTAGAAATTGATAATTCCTCGGGCAAAATCCGCACAGTTCGCCGTGACCAGGTCGAAGCGGTCGTGGTTAGGTCCACTGTTGAGTTTGCGGATCAGCGCTGCATCCTGCTTGGGCGTTGTTTCAATCTCAAAAGCGTAGAAGGTTCGAAGGTAAGAAGCGCCGACCAGTTCGTACCAGTCTCCCTCAGGAGTTCCGCCATCGGGAAGATCGGGAATGAGTGACTCGAGGTGATTGCGTCGGTAGCGGTCACGCAGAAAAGTGACAACTTTCTTGTCGGCAAAAAGCGGGGTGTCCTCTTGCTTCTCAACCGCGTAGAGATAAGGGACGAGGGGGATTGCGATCCAGTCATAACCCGCCACTCGGTGGTATCGGCTGATAACAATTCCGCTTTCGCCCGGCGCGCAGAGGCGGAGCTTGACGGGGCCTTCCGCGCACACGCCGCTTAGGTATACGGCAGCATGTCCGGTCCCGGCCAGAGCGCCATCGTAGCTGTAAGGCTCTCCCAGGAACAGCGTGGCCGCTCCCCGGGCCATGGAAACAGGCCCGAGGCAGAGCAATAACAGTATTAGTAAACGACTTAGTTTCAATAGCTTAGACCTTAGCCTCGCGCTCAGCTATGGAGATGCTCATCCTGGTTAGATGTCGCTTCCGGGGTTTCTGGTTTTACATCTTCCGGACAGGTTCTTAGATCAGGATGCAGCAATTTTATCAGGGTCCGGAACATCTTCACTTTGTAACGGTGGTACCAGAAGTTCACTGGTCCCGATGTACTGTAGCTGGAGAAAAGGCAGGGAAGCAGACCGCGACATATTCGGCGCCGCCGGGGAGTGGCGTCGAATAACGAACCCATTCCCCACGATGTGCGATAAAAGCGCGCCCTTCAGCAACATCCATTTCACCTGATTGATGCTGCACCCGCAACGTGCCGCGCAACACCACGGTGTATTCGTCAAACTCGGGAGTCTGGCCAGGTTCCTCCCAGCCCTCGGGGCTGCGCATGCGGGCGATACTGAGATCGTTGCTAGCGGTGTTGACGCGGCCGATATATTCATCGATGATCTTCGGCTTGTTCCCAGCCGATTGGATGCGCGTGGGATTTGGGATGAGAGTAGGCATCGGGAAGTATCCTAACAACGCCTCGGGGCGGTCCACAAGCGGGCGTCACTGCGCTTGGAAACGGTCGGGGCTATACTCGGCTGTCGCGCGGGAACTTGTTCGTATCCCGCTCGCAAAGCAGCGCTTTATTTTCGTATCGTCAAAAGCATGAACACATGAGGACCTCCCGCAATCTCAAGTTCCTGGCGGCCGCATTGGCCTTTGTCATCGGCCTCGGCACGCTCGGCTTTCACCTGATCGAGGGATGGCCGTGGTTCGATGGTTTCTACATGGTCATTACTACGCTGACGACGATCGGATATCAGGAAGTTCATCCTCTGTCGCATGCCGGGCGCGTGTTCAACGTGATCCTCATCTTGAGCGGAGTTTCGCTCCTGTTTCTTGTCATCGGATCGCTCACCCAGGCTTTGCTAGAATTCGAGTTACAGAGCTTCTTCGGAAGGCGCCGCATGGAGCGCGACATAGGCCGTCTCAAGGGTCACTACATCATCTGCGGCGCCGGGCGCGTCGGCCGCAGTGCCGCTCGCGAACTGGCGCGCCGTCCCGCGCAGTTCGTCATCATTGAAAATAACGAGGCCAAGGCGCAGCAGTTTGCCGGCGAAAACTGGCTGATGCGCATTGGAGATGCTACGCAAGAGCAGGTTTTGCGCGACGCACAGATCGAGCGCGCCGACGGTCTGGTAGCGGCCACCACCACCGACGCCACCAATCTTTATATCGTGCTGACGGCGCGCAGCCTGAACCCAAACCTGCGCATCATCGCGCGTGCCAGCGAAGAGATGGCAGAGAAGCATTTGCGCAGCGCCGGCGCCGACGCTGTTGTTTGTCCCTATATTTTTGCCGGACAGCGTATCGCGCATTCGTTTCTGCGTCCGAACGTGGTGAGTTTTCTGGACACGGCCACCACGCATCTGGGTATGGACCTCGAAATCGACGAAGTCCCAATTGCGGCGCGCAGTCTGTTTGCCGGTCAAACGATCGAGAGTTCGCGCATTCGACAGGATCACGGCGTGATTGTTCTGGCCATCAAACGCGAGTCGGGCATGCGCTTCAATCCCGCATCCGACGATCGCATCGAAGCTGGCGACTTCTTGATCGCCATGGGCGAGCCGCAACAGCTTCGTGGACTGGAGCTGGCGGCAACATCGCGGGGTTCCGGGTCACGATCATGAAGATCGTCAGCGTGGCGGAAATGCGCGAGATCGATCGTGAGAGCTCCGAACGCTTCGGAGTACCCTCTCTCACTCTGATGGAAAAGGCGGGCTCGTCGGTCGCGCGTTTCGTCGTCTGCGCATATCCGCAAGCGGAGCGCGTTGGCGTTGTATGCGGCAAGGGCAACAATGGTGGCGACGGATTCGTCGCAGCCCGTAAACTCCTAGCGGCGGGACGTGCCGTCCGCGTATTGCTGTTGTCGGACCCAGCCGAGCTTCGCGGCGATGCGGCTCTGATGTTTCAGAGCATGATGAAGTCGCTCCAACCGTCAAATATCTCGTCGAATGCCGCGCCTGTGATCGTGCATGAGGTTGGCGAACTCGATTCATCCGAGGCGGCAGAGATTTTTGCCGCTGACGTAATCGTGGATGCCATTCTGGGCACCGGCTTTCGTCCGCCGGTCAGCGATCTCTACGCGGCGGCAATCAGCAAGATCAACGCGGCCAGGGCTCCGATCGTTGCAGTGGACATTCCTTCGGGCGCGGATGCTGACGCTATGCAGCCGGTAGGCTCGACAGACGGAAATGCTAGGAAGGCCCGGGCCGATGCCATCGTGACCTTCACCGCGCCGCGCCCGGCTCACGTTTTTGGGGCGTTAACTAGCGGATCGACAGTGATCGCGCCCATCGGTTCGCCGCCGGAAGCCGTCATTTCGAAGCTTGGACTTCATCTCACCACGCCTGCCGATTTGAGTTCGCTTCTCTCGCCCCGTGAGCGTGAGGGTAACAAGGGCAGTTATGGACACGTACTGGTCATCGGTGGATCGCTCGGCAAAGCGGGTGCCGCGGCGATGGCGGGATTCGCGGCGCTGCGCGCAGGCGCCGGGCTGTCGACCATTGCTACTCCGAAATCCGTACTCCCGACCATTGCGGGCTTTCATCCTGAATTAATGACCGAACCTCTGGCGGAAACGGCCCAGGGCACGATTTCATTGCTGGCGCTCGAATCAGGACTGAATACAATACTTGAACACAAGACGCTCGCGATTGGTCCAGGTATCTCGCGTAATCCGGACACAGCCGAGTTCGTGCGCGCAATCGTGGCGCGCGAGGGCAAGTTCATAGTGGTGGATGCGGACGGTTTGAACGCATTTGAAGGAGCGGTCGACAAGCTCGATGGCCGCGGCCGGACCGTTGTCATTACTCCGCACCCAGGAGAAATGGCGCGCTTGACGGGCTTGAGCATTGCGGAAATTCAAGCGAACCGCATTGAGATCGCGCGAAAATTTGCCCGCGAGCATGCGTTAATTGTCGTGCTCAAGGGACACCGCACATTAATCGCTGCGCCCGATAGCACAGTGTGGGTGAATCCAACTGGCAATCCGGGAATGGCCACGGGTGGCACGGGAGACATTCTGACGGGAATCGTCGCTGGAATGCTGGCGCAGCATCCGCAGCACCCGCTCGAAGCCACCGCCTTGGCCGTTTATCTGCATGGACTGGCTGGCGACCTGGCCAGCGAGTCGGTCGGCGAAGGTTCTCTGGTGGCGACGGATCTGATTCGCTTCCTGCCGCAGGCGTTCGCCGCAACGCGCGATTGGAAGTCGGAGGAGATTCGGATTCACGCCTAGTCAGGCGTCCGACAATGACCGTCCTGCCTTACGTGTATCGCTCCGGAATCAGCGCGGGATGTAATGATCGAGTAGAGGAATGATTTGCGATCCCAGCTTCATCACGCGCGCTTGGGCGGCATCGGCAGACTCGCCGTCGAGCATCGGGGTCATCAGGCGCACCAGGGCGCCGTCGCTGCGATTCATACGGATGGAATCGGACACCAGATAATACTTGGCCTGGTATTCGCTCGCGACCTCGCGGCCGTGAGCCTGAAACCAGTACAACACCAGTTGGCGATCGCCTGATTTTGAGACCACGTAACGATTGACGGGAAACGATGTACCGTCGGGCCGAGCCAGCTGAATTTTCTCGCGCGAAGTGGGAACCCAGCCGGCGCCCGGCAGGCAATGATTGGGCGAATGGGGGGTGTCGGCCGTCCTTTGCGAGGAATAGTACGCGATGTAAAGATTGATCCAGGGCTGCGGCTGTGCTTGGTTCAGGTTTTCGTAATAACGATGCAGATAATCGCCCGGCCCGAGGATATTGAGCGTCTGCTGATCGAGCGGATCATTCGTTCCAGACCAGTCGTCGATCTGCAAGGGCAGGGAATCGAGAGGTGCGCGCGGCGGGAAGATCTCGCCCCGCGAGTGCGCTTGCAAGACGAGTGCAGTGGCCAACATAAGCACGGCTGCCATCCCGAAGCGAAGCGATCCGGAATTCATGCCGGTCTTACCTCGGGGTTCTTCCAGATGAGTGAGATAAGCTTGTGAACGGCGAAGAACATAAATAGGGCCACCACGAAAATCAGCCAACCTCCCATTTGATGGTAAAACCCTTCGGCTTTTTCGGGATCCCAGTACTGGACCAAAAGACCGGTGCCGAAAATGCGAAAGCTGTTAGCCGCCACTGCGATCGGCACGGCGGAACACACCAGCGCCACTCGCACCCAGATCCGCGTTTCCATCAAATAGCCATAAATGATCGCCAGCGTCACCAGAGTCAGGAGGGAGCGTATGCCGCTGCAAGCTTCGGCTACATCGAGCGGCATCGAGGCGAGTTGAATCACGTTACCCTGGCGCAAGACCGGAACCTGGACAAGTTCCAGCAATGCCGACGCGGTTGAGGCCGCGCGAATTTGCAGCGGGAACGTTATTTGTTGCAGGATCAGTGCCGGAATCGGGATCATCAGAATCAAGAAAGCCCAAGGGAACAGGACGGCGCGAAAAAACGTCCAGCCCTCAAACAGAACGATCAGCCCCGCCAGCAGGATGAGGAGTGATACCCGCGATAGAAAATTTTCTGCGCCCAGAACACCTAAAATCAGTAAAGCCAGGGCCAATGCGACCAACGGCAGACCGCTCCACGAGGGTGCGGGCGGAATGGCCCGCAGGCGCTTGCGGTCCTGCCAGAGCACAAACAAAGCAAAGAACGGAACAAAGATACCGTGTTCGAAATTTGGATCGTGGGCGGGTCCCACCCATTGCAACACGAGGCGGGTGAGAATTTCAGCGTAGAGCCATACAATGAGCAGCAGCAGAGCCACTCCCTGCCAGCGGGTCTGATTAGACATAGAGCTAGTTTCTCGCGTCGAAAAGAACCGAGCCGTCTGTGCAGGATTACCCATACCTCACTCACCTTTCAGCATATGCGAAATTCGGGTTCCTGGCCAAGTGAAACGAACAAGCGCCGCCGTCACTTCAGTCCGTATCTCTAGTAAATGGTTGAATCCGGGCTCTTGTCTTTCCCGGCAAATGGACTCCTCGCAGCGGGGCACGGGGGGTAAACGGAAATAGCCACTGCGGTTTGCCTGCCTAGCCACAACTCGGTCTGCGCCAGCAGGTCATACATGGCAGGAAATCGGCAAGCCAGGGGGTGCAATAAATGGAAAACAATTTCCTACACTTCTCCATCGCGCAACCGACCTCCCTCCCGGTGAAACAGGTCCAGCTTTGGCGAATGCTTGCAGAGGGTTAGGAGTTTGTCTTCGACGCTTGTGGAAAGTAACCCCAGAAGATTACCTAAGGTGTGGGCAATTATTTTCCCATTTGTCCGCAATGTGATACCGTGGTAGCCGGTCCCCCAGAGAGCTTTGTTTGCAAGTCATTGAAAAAACGGCAAGTATAGTTGCTGTCGCGCGTGCCTGTTCCGGCGCGATTGGCAGTGAGTGTGCTCTAGAGTGTCCAAGCCCTTTGTCCAAGACGACTCCCCCCTCAATCTTGGCCTAGACACAGCGAAGTGGCATAGAAATAAAATGGACCTGGAAAATAACCCAATTCTGGCAAATGCTGGAGCGTCGTCGAACGGGAACGCTCGCGTCTGGGTAGAGAGCATCAGCGCCGGCATGCGGACGGTCGAAGCGGTGATCCGCGAATTGTCGCAAAATGATGTTCCGGTGCTGGTCGTGGCTGAGCACGGTTCCGGCAAGGCCGCGGCTGCGGCGCGCATCCACGCTCTTTCCGGTCGCACAGACGAACCGTTTCAGGTTTATCAGGCGCGCGAAGCTGGCGAAGGGATCCTGGCGAGCTGCGTCGATCAGGGTGGAACCATCTATCTGCAGGAAGTTGGAGATTTGACGGCGGCGGCCCAGAAGGAACTGATTCGGCAGATTGGTTTGAATGGCGACGCCCACCGGCGCGTGCCCCGCTTCATTTGTGGAACTTCGCGCGAGTTGGAGCCCGAGGTCAAGGCGGGCAAGTTCCGCGAGGACCTCTATTACGGGATCAGTGGCGTTTGTTTGCGTTTGCCCCCGTTGCGGCAGCGTAAAGAAGATGTTCCGGTGCTGCGGGATTGGTTTCTATCCCTGGCGGCTCACGATTTCTGTCGGGCGGTGCCGGTGCTCAGTCCCGAAACCCAGAGTTTTTTCCTCGAGTACAACTGGCCGGGAAACATTCGGGAGTTGAAGGATGCGGCTCGGGCCATTGTGGCGCTCGGCGATGAGGCGCTGGCCATGGGAGGATTGCGATCGCTGCTACGGCGCGTCGGCGGAAACGGCGAGAAAATTTCACTGAAAGACGCGGCCCGCGCCGCGTCACGCGAAGCCGAGCGAGAGATCATTTTGCAGGTGTTGACGCGCACGCGCTGGAACCGGCGCCGGGCGGCGCAGGAATTACAGATCAGTTACAAGGCGCTTCTCTATAAGCTCAAACAAATCGGATATGAAGAGTACGGCGCCTGAAAGTCTGAAAAGTTGGCAGTTTCAAGGTTTCAAGGTTTAAAGACCTTGCAACCTGAGAGGAAACAGAAGATATGAACTTGCTATGGAGAGCGGTGGTTGCGGCATTGATCCTGGTCGGCATTGCCCAGGCGCAGGACGCGCCCGCCCAGTCTGCCGCCGGTTCCGATTCCGATAAGGCCGTTGCCAACAAGATGGTCTCTGACAAAACGGGGCCCGATGCGGCAGCTCCCGATAAGACAACCAGTGCCGTCCCCGCCAGCCAAGGCGGGCCCGAATATGTGATCGGCGCCGAGGATGTGCTTCACATCGCAGTATGGAAAGAGGCCGATCTGACGGCAACCTTACCGGTGCGCCCCGACGGCAAGATTTCACTTCCTCTGCTCAACGATGTGCAGGCCGCGGGCTTGACGCCGCAACAGCTGGCCAGCTCAGTGACCGAGAAACTCAAGAAATACATTGCCGACCCGCATGTCACCGTCGTGGTCACGCAGATCAACAGCAAGCGGATTTACCTGATTGGAGAGGTATTGCGCGCGGGAGCGACGCCGATGTTGCCGAATATGACGGTCATGCAGGCGCTTTCGAGCGCCGGACTCAACCAGTTTGCGAAGACCAAAGGCATCTATGTTCTGCGCACCGAGAATGGCAAGCAGGAGAAGCTGCCCGTGAATTACCGCAAGCTGGTCAAGGGCCAGGACATCGAACAGAATTATCTGCTGAAGCCCGGAGATACGATTGTCGTCCCGTAGGGAAATTGACTGGCTGAAAAGCATGGGAAGAACTCACGAAATCGGGCTGGTGGTGCTGATCCTTGGCATGAGCGTCGCTATGGCTGCACAGGACAATCCGCCGTCTTCACCGTCCAACGCGCCGACTCCTGCGCCGACGTTCGGCCAGACGGCGCCCATCCTGAGCCCGGAGAATCCTCCAGTAACCGGCCTGGACGAACCCGGACTCGATCTGCATCCGGCCAGTCGAAGCTTCATCTCGCCAGCCGTGCAGGTCAGCGAATCCGCCGATACGAACGGGGGCAACGCGCTCGGAGGCAGCCAACTGCAATCGGTGAGCCGGGTTCTCGGAGCCTTTGACCTGCAGCAATTCTGGCCGAAAAGCGATCTGTTTCTCGAGTACCTCGGCGGGGGAGCGTTTTATAACAATCCGTACGAGGTGAGGCAGTTGGAAGCCTTCGGTTTTGAGGGCATTACGCGGTGGCGCACTGGCCAGGTGACGCTGCGGGACGCCTTCAGCTATCTTCCCGATGGTGCTTTCGAGCTCGGTTTCGGCGGCAATCCAGGATTGGGAATCGCGACAGGCGGCGCTATGGGCACGGGAATTCCCGGCATACACGCGTTCGGCGCCGGTCAATTCGGTTCGGTGGGAGACATTCCGCGGCTTACCAATACTGCGATTCTCGACGCGGTTCAAGCCATCAATCCGGTTTCCGCGTTCACTGTGGCAGGCGCATTCAGCAATGCTCATTTCTATGACACTCCTCTCAGCCCGCTGAATCCCGATCCTCTGCTCAATAGCGATCAGCTAACGGTGGAAGGCGGATACAGCCATCTGATTAATCGCCATGATCAGATCGGATTCGTCTACGCTTTCCAGCTCTTTCAATTTCCGCAACTGAGCGGTGGCGAGTTGTACCTGAACATTGTCAATCTGCGCTACAGCCATA
The DNA here is from genome assembly GCA_963696275.1 of uncultured Acidobacteriaceae bacterium. GTDB lineage: Bacteria > Acidobacteriota > Terriglobia > Terriglobales > Acidobacteriaceae > Acidiflorens. The sequence goes on from CAVOJQ010000010.1 coordinate 252,436, forward strand.
CGGTCTCGGGAAAGTTGAGTTTCCTGGTGTCGGTCGGTCCGCAGCACACCCAAGTGCAGGACAATGGCCAGGCTTCGTATTGGTCGCTGAGCGCACGGGTTCAACTGCGTTACAAGTTAGGCCATGCTTCCCTGGTCGCCTCCTATGAGAAATTCACTTCGCCGGGGTCGGGCATTTTTGCCGGTGCGAACGTGCAGGCGGCCCGGCTCGGATATACGCGCCCCCTGGGCCGAACCTGGGAGTTTTATGGCGATCTGAATTACTCCCATAACTCGCAAGTCCAGAATGTGCCGGGTTTCGGTGCGAACGCCAGCTACTACAACGAAGGCTCCTTCGGAGGCATTGCGCGCCGGCACCTGGGACGTAAGTGGGAATTTTTTGCTGCCTATCGATTCAATGAACTCGGCTTCAACGATACGGTTGTCTTTGCCGGCTCGCGCGGAAACATTGAGCAGCGGCAGGTAGGGACGGTGGGGCTGGAATGGCATCCCCGTCCGACACGTATTGAATAATTTTTGGCCGCTCGATGCGGCCGGATTGGTGAACACTCTATGGCTGATCGCGAACTGACGATGGACGATTACCTGGCGATGCTGCGGCGGCGCCTCAAGGTTATTTTGATCCCAACCCTGGTGGCTCCGGTGGCGGGCTTCCTGGTTTCCTATAGTCTTCCGCCGAGGTATACCACCCAGGCGACGGTGCTGGTGGAAGGCCAGAAGGTGCCGGACAACTACGTCCTGCCGGTCATCACTTCCGATTTCGCGCAGCGCGTCCAAACCCTCAGCCAGGAAGTCTTGGCCCCGAGCCGCCTGCGTCCGGTGCTGCAAAGTCTTGGATACAACAATCCTCAAGAGCAGACCAAACTGATCAACCAGATCCAGCAGAACATGCAGGTCGAGCCGGTGATCACCACCATGAGTACGGCTGCGGCAGCTTCTCCGACGGCCAAGACGAAGCGGCCCTCGGCCAGCAACGAACCGCTGCCGGGGTTCAACGTGATTTATACCGACACGGATGGTGCCCGCGCGCAGAAGATCTGCAATGCCATGACCTCGATGATCGTGGATGAAAACTTGCGCTCCCGGTCCGAAGTGGCGCAGAGCACCACCGATTTTCTCGGCCGGCAACTCGAAGACGCCAAGGCCGCGCTGGATGCTCAGGATGCCAAGCTGGCCGCCTTCAAGAAACAATACATGGGCCAGTTGCCCACCGACATCGACAACAATATGCGCATGCTGGTGTCTCTGAACTCGCAGCTCGACGCTACCACGCAGACTCTGAGCCGCGCGCAGCAGGATAAAACCTACACCGAAAGCATGCTGGCGCAGCAGATTGCCGCGTGGAAGAGTTCGCTCTCGAGTTCGAATCCGCAGACGCTGCAGCAGGAATTGACCCAACTGCAGGGGCAATTGCTGCAACTTCAGGCCCGCTATACCGACGATTATCCGGACGTTATCAAGACCAAAGCCGATATCGCAGAGGTCCAGAAGAAGTTGAAAGAAATCAACGCCGCCGCCAGCGACGGCAGCGAAAAGGCTGGTGAAAGTGCGGCCAACAGCTCCGAACCGCCGGAAATCCGGCAGCTTCGTTTGCAGATCCATCAGTATCAGGCGGTGATCGAACAGGCGACACTCGACCAGAAGAAGTTGCAGAACGGAATCAACCTGTACCAAAGCCGGACTGCTATGAGTCCAGCCATCGAGGAGCAGTACAACGAGCTGACGCGCGACAACGGTACCGCACAGGCCTTCTACCGGGACCTACTGGCTAAGAAAAGCTCGGCGGGACTGGGCACCAGCATGGAGAACCAGCAGGAAGGCGAGCAGATGCATATTGCGACGACCGCCAGCTTGCCAGACTCTCCCAGTTTCCCAGTGCGGCCGATCCTGGCGGCAGGCGGATTGGGTTTGGGATTGGCGCTTGGCGCTCTGATTGCGATCTTTCTGGAATTCAGCGACAAATCGATTCGCACAGAAAAAGATGCTGCCGCGATCATGGATCTGCCGTTGCTGATCTCCGTGCCGTGGCTGGGCGACGACGAGGACGGAGCCGCCGGTGGTAACGGCAAAGGAAGGCGCCGCTTCTGGGGCCGGGGCGATGCCGCTCCACCCAAAGAGAACGAACACGTTCAGGTTTAACGGCCGAAGTTTAACGAGTGAGGGCGAAGGTCTGAGGTTCAGGCCTGAGGTTTAACGCAAGCTTATGTACAAAGAATTCTTTGGACTACGGGCCAATCCGTTCAACGTCAATCCGGACCCGCGTTACTTATATCTGACGCGGCATACGGAAGAGGCGCTGGCCTGCCTGACCTATGGCATACAAAGCCGGAAAGGTTTTGTCTTGCTTACCGGCGAGGTGGGTACGGGGAAGACGACGCTGATCAACAAGCTGTTGGAGTGGTTACGCCTGCAACAGGTGGCTACCGCTTTTATTTTCAACTCGCGCATGGACGTGCCGCAACTGCTCGACTTCATGATGGCGGATTTCGGTATTCCTTGCGACACGAAGGCGAAAAGCCAGGTGCTGCAGCGCCTCTATAACTGGTTGCTCGATCGCTACCGAGCCGGGGAAACGGCGGTGCTGATCATCGATGAGGCGCAGAATCTTTCCGACGAAGCGCTGGAAGAGATTCGTATGCTGACGAATCTTGAGACCTTCACCGAGAAGCTGCTCCAGATCGTCCTGGTCGGACAGCCGGAGCTGGAACAACGCCTTAAGCAGCCGCAGCTGCGGCAGTTGCGGCAGCGCCTGTCGCTGCGTGCCAAGACCCATCCCTTCAATCTTGAGGAGACGAAGTCTTATATCACCCAGCGTCTTCGCATTGCGGGGTCGAACGGCGATCCGATTTTCGATGCCGAGGCTACGGTCGCGATTTTCCGCTATTCACTGGGCATTCCGCGCATCATCAATCTGCTCTGCGAGCACTGCCTGGTGAGCGCATTCGTCGATCAGAAAAAGACGGTTGCGGCCGGAGTTGTCGATTCTGTCGCTCGCGATTTCGATCTGGCCGACGGCACCGCCGCGGCCGCTATGACGGCGCCGGTCCCATCGTCGGAAAAGTTTGATCTGGTCGAGGCCTTGCGTACACTGGCAACCCTGGCCGACCGGCTGCGTCAATCTGAGCAACAAGATCTCCCCAAGGAAAGGAAACTATGAGCCGCATCCATGACGCATTAAAACGCGCCGAGCAGGAACGAGCAACCTCCACGGGGACGCATGTCGAGCCCGCTTTGGACCAAAACCAGTTTCAAAACCCGTTCCCATCGGAAGCGCAAGCTGACACCGCGCCCTTGCCGCTGCCGATGGCAGCCGCTCCGATGCCAACCCTGGCGTCGAGCAGCTCCGGGCTGAATTACGAATCGCTGCTCGCCCGCTGCCAGCAGAGTGCCTGGACTCCGGATCCGCGCACCATGCTGTTCTTTCAGGCGGACGATACTCGCGTTGGCGCGGAAGAATTCCGCACCCTGCGTTCCCGGCTCTACCAGATCCGCGAGAAGATTGCGCTCAAGCGTTTGCTGGTGACGAGCGCGCTTCCGAAAGAAGGGAAGTCGTTCGTAGCCGCCAACCTAGCGCAGGTGATGGTGCGGCAACACGGACGCCGGGCTCTGCTGATCGACGCCGATCTCCGAAACCCCGGCATGCATCGCCATCTCGGGGCGCCGCAATCGCCCGGCTTGAGCGATTACCTAATGGGAGAATGCGACGAGTTCGCCGCTCTGCAGCGTGGGCCCATGGATAACCTGTTCTTTCTTCCCGCTGGCCGTGCCGTTCCGAGTGCTCCTGAGTTGCTGGCCAACGGACGTCTGAAAATGTTCCTGCAGCGCGTTGAGCCGCTTTTTGACTGGATCATCATCGATTCGTCGCCCGTGATTCCGGTATCAGATGCAACCTTGGTGGCGGGAGTCTGCGACGGCATTTTGATGGTGGTGCGTTCGGCGGTCACGCCTTCAGACCTTGCGAAACGGGCGCGGGAAGAGTTTCCCGACAAACTGCTGCTGGGAGTGGTGCTGAACGGCGCTCCGGCGGGGAAACTGGCACAGTCGAAGTACTACTACGGCGAGGCGATGAGCAGTCACGCCTGAGAGGAACCGAGGTCAAATTGATTCGGCTCTTTCATGTCTATTATCCGATTCGGACGCTGATCCTGCTGCTGGGAGAGGCCCTGATTGTCTGGACCTCGTTCCTGGCGGCGGCGGTGCTCGCTCTTCGGGAAGACAGTTACCTGGTGCTCCGCTATGAGGGCGGCTACATCAAGCTCTTCATCTTCACCGCCGTCGTGTTGCTATGCTCGCATTGGTTTGATCTTTACGATACCGCTCGTTTGAACACTCCGGGAGACCTTTATTTTCGCCTCTTCATGGTGCTGGGTGTACTGGCCTTTGTGACGGCGGGTGTCAGCTTTTTCCGGCCCGATTATCTCCTGGCGGGCAACTCGACCGTGCTGGGCCTGGTGATCCTGACGGTTGCCCTTTTTGGATGGCGTCTCGGTTACGGATGGCTGGTGCAGTTGCCACTGCTGGTGGAACGTGTTTACGTTTTGGGCACGGCTGATCGCGCCCAGCGCCTGGTGCAGGGCCTGCGCAAGAATCCGGAAATAGGTGTGGAGATCGCCAGTTGGACGGGGAAACTCGAAGGAGAGGTGACGCGCGAATCGGTGGCGGCTCATTTGATGGAGGTGGTCAAGAAGCAGAAAGTCCATCGCGTTATCGTTGCCATGCATGACCGTCGCGGCACCATTCCCATGGAGGAACTCCTCGAACTGCGCATGGAAGGGGTGAAGGTCGAAGAAGCAACCTCCTGGCTCGAAAGGATCTCGGGCAAAATCGAGATCGAAAACCTGAATCCCAGCTGGCTCGTGTTTAACGAAGGCTTTCGTCGCGGCTCCGCCTTTATCATGGTTCGCCGCGTGCTTTCCGTCATCATCTCGCTGCTCGGTCTCATTCTCACTCTGCCCTTGTTTCCCTTGATCATGCTTGCCATCCGCCTCGATTCCAAGGGACCTGTGTTCTATACCCAGACGCGCATGGGCAAGGCCGGACGCCTCTTTAAGGTGGTGAAGTTCCGCACCATGCGCCACGATGCGGAAGCCGCTAACGGCCCGCAATGGGCGGGCAATCATGACCCGCGAGTTACGCGCGTGGGCAAGTTCCTGCGGACTACGCGCCTCGATGAGATTCCGCAATTGTGGTGCGTGCTCAAAGGCGATATGGCTTTCGTCGGCCCGCGGCCCGAGCGTCCGGAATTCATCGAGATGCTCTCCAAAGAGATTCGCTTTTACGGAGTGCGTCACATGGTGCGGCCTGGGGTCACTGGATGGGCCCAGATCAAGTACAAGTACGGCAGCACGATCGACGATGCGCGCGAAAAGCTGCAGTATGATCTTTTTTATATCAAGAACGCCTCCATCGGCCTGGATCTGCTGATCATGTTCCAAACCGTTAAGACGGTGTTGTTGCGCCGAGGCGCGCAATGAGCCAGGAGAAGCGGTAATGGATTTTCTGGATGCGATAGGGTGGGACAGAGTCGGGTCAAGCATGTTGAGAGCCACCAAGGGAATCTTTGGACGACTGGGTCGTCGACCCTCGCGGTATCGGCATCAGTGGATTTAGAAAGAAGGTATTGTGGCAATCAGCGATAACATATCCGCGGCCGGGCAGTTGCCAGGCAGGCGCTTAGCCGTCAAGCTCGCGGATCCGACCAAGTTTGCCTTTTTCTGGCTGAGCGCGTTTTTCTTTGTCTACTGCGCCCGCCCGGAAGACTGGTTTCCTGGCCTTAAGTACATACCGTGCGCCAAGGTCACGGCGATCCTCGCCATGTGGGGTCTGTTTACCGCTCTTGGTAAAACCAAGCGTACTTTCAAAGACGTGCCCAAGGAAGGAAAGCTACTTTTACTGCTGATCGGGTTTTATTATTTCGCCGCCCTGTTGTCTCCGATCTGGAAAATGGGTGCGCTCAATCACACCATCGATTTTTCGAAGGTATGGGTGGCGTGGATACTCACCTTCCTGCTGATCACCGACTTCGGGCGTTTGCGGCAGATCATCGAAATCCAGGCTGCTTCGGTCGCCGTAATTTGCACCGTCTCCATCATCAAAGGTCACAGCCAGCCGCGATTGGCGGGCGTGATCGGCGGCGTTTATTCGAATCCGAATGACCTGGCGTTCGCCATTGTGCTCACCCTTCCTTTCGCCCTCGCCTTTCTTCTCACCAGCAAGGGCGCAATCAAGAAAGTGCTGTGGACCTTGGCCATGCTGATTATGCTGGCGGCCATGATTCTTACCGCTTCGCGCGCCGGATTCTTAAACCTGATGATTTCCGGCACAGTGACTCTGTATCACTTTGGTTTCAAGGGGAAACGCCCGATGCTGATCGTGGGCGTTTTGCTTTCCGGAGTGCTCCTGCTGGGCGTGGCAGGCGGAAAGCTTTATGACCGCTTTCAGGCGCTCGGGGGTGACAGTACGACCGACGAATCGGCCTACGGATCGTATCAGGATCGCATGTACCTGATGGAGCGGGCACTCGACGGCATCGAACATTATCCTCTGTTCGGGCTCGGCGCCAACAACTTCATGACCTACTCCTTGATCTGGCACGAAGTGCACATGACCTATTTGCAGGTTGCCGTCGAAGGCGGGATTCCCGCCCTGATTGTCTATCTCATGTTCTTTCGTTGTGGTTTTAAGAACCTTAAGACCATGCGAAGGGCGACAAATCTCGACACGCATACAGTGCTGTTTGTGGGCGCGCTGCACAGTTCTCTGATCGGCTTCGTTGTGGGGGCATGCTTCGCGCCCGAGGCCTATCAGTTCTTTCCCTATTTTGCCGTAGCCTTTACGTCGACCTTGTTCCAGACCTTGAAAGAAAGAGAGCAGGAACCAATAACGCAGCTTCCGTCCCCGAAGAAGCCACGACATTTCCTGGAGGTTTATGCCGATTACGGAAGAACAGGTGCAGTCACCCCTGTCCGCTGATTTGCAGGCAATTTTGCGTTGCCTGAGCTGCGGCGGAAAACTCGAAGCTGCGGCATCGGGAGGTTACGTGTGCTCGGGATGCAAGCGGGTGTATCCCTTTGTCAATGGGATCGCGCGTTTTGTGGATACACAGCATTATGCCGCGAGCTTCGGTTTTCAGTGGCACCGCTATCAGACCACGCAGCTTGATAACGACGAGGTCCGTGAGGCCGATCGAAATTTCCGCATGAAGACCGGACTTCGGCCCGAAGAACTGAAGGGAAAACTGGTGCTGGACGTAGGTTGCGGCATGGGACGCTTCGCCGAAGTGGCTACGCGATGGGGCGCGCGGGTGGTAGGCATCGATCTGAGTGCGGCGGCCGAGGTGGCTGCTAAAAATCTTCCCGACCGTGAATTTGTCGCTTTCCAGGCTGATGTTTTCGCGCTGCCATTTGCTCCCGAGAGCTTCGATTTAATCTACAGCCTGGGAGTGCTGCACCACACACCGGACTGCGAAGCCGCCGTCAAAGCTCTCGACCGGTATTTGAAGCCCGGCGGCATCCTGGCGGTGTGGCTCTATAGCGGATACAACAAGTGGTATCGCTTCAGCGATTTCTGGCGGCGTTACACGCATAAGATGAAGCCAGAGGCGCTGCACGGCATTCTGAAAGTTGCCGTGCCGGTCTTTTATCATCTCGAGCGCGGATTGCGCCGCGTGCCTTTGATCGGCAAGCCGGCGGCGGGCGCAGTTCATCATGTATTTCCGGTGAATCGCCAGAAAGATCCCGAAGCCCGCGTGCTGGACACCTTTGACTGGTACTCTCCTAAATATCAGTCGAAACATACTTACGAGCAGGTTTACAAGTGGTATGAGGCGATGGGGATGGAGGACGTGCGGATTGGTGAGTTTTCGATTGCGATGCGAGGACGCAAGCCCACCCGGCAAAGCTAGCGTTTGCGGTGGACACAGCGCTTTGACGGCACGTCGTTGACCGCAAATGCTCCCCGAAGCCTTGTGCTCGGCGTCTTATCACCATAACTAACGATGAGCCTCAGGAAGAAAATCGCGTACGGCAAGAAAGTTTTGCCCGGAGGGACTTGGCGAGCGCTGAGTCGCCGGGTGCACGGTCCGGTGCACCTGATGATTGCCGTGGCGGATCACTTCGAGCCCGCCATCGTTCCGGGGCAGGGCGACAAGCGAGCTCCGATGGGTGAGCAGGAGCGCCGCCTGGAGTGGTGGCATCGCGAGTATCCGAAGGTGGTGGATCGCTGGCGGGATTACGATGGCCATCCCTTTGCCCATACCTACTTTTATCCGGCGGAACAGTACGATGGCGGCTTGCTCGATAGAATTGCGGAGCACTGCCACGCCGGGTGGGGTGAGGTCGAAGTTCATCTGCATCATGGAATGTCAGAACCGGATACGGCCGAAAACACGCGGCGCCTGCTGGTGGAGTTCCGCGACCGGCTGGCATTTCAGCATCGCTGCCTGGCTGCCCAAGAAGGTTCGAGCCAGCCTCGCTATGCTTTCGTGCATGGCAATTTCGCGCTGGCCAACTCTGCCGGCGGGCGGTTCTGCGGCGTTGATTCGGAGATGAAAATTCTCGCCGACACAGGTTGCTATGCCGATTTCACGCTGCCGACGGGGCATTATCATCCGGCGCAGACGGCAAAAATCAACTCGCTTTATGAATGCGATTTGCCGCTCGACGAGACCGCTCCGCACCGAGAGGGAAACGATTTGACCAAGGGACGCCCGCCACGCATTTTCCCGCTGATGATTCAGGGGCCTCTCCTCGTCGATTTCGGCGGTAGCCGGCGCGCTTTGAAGCCGATCTTCGAAACCGGCGCTATCACGGAATCGAATCCTATAAACCTGCGCCGGTTTGCGTTGCAGAAACGGGCGCGTGTTCACGTCCACGGACGACCCGATTGGCTGTTCATCAAAATGCACTGTCACAGCATGAATCCGAAGCAAAGAGATGCGGTGGTGGGAGATCCGTTTCGAAGTTTTCTGGAAAAATTGGTGGGCGGCGCGGCGGAGCGGGAAGAGAAACTGCATTTTGTGACAGCCCGGGAAATGGCGAACATTATTCTCGCGGCTTGCGACGGCAAGGACGGGAATCCCGGCGAGTACCGCGACTATCGCTTCAAACTCCTCAGGGATCTGCCGATCGCGGGCGGGAAGGCCGATTCCGTTCCGGTCAACGTCGGTTGAGCAGTGTCAATGTGATAAGTGTCGGCGTGAAAGGGTAGAAAGCGAAGATGTGCGGAATTGCCGGAGTGGTGAGCACAACCCGTGAGAGCGATATTACCGAAGCTCTTGTGCACCACATGTGCCAGCAGATCGTCTATCGCGGTCCCGATGACGAAGGGCTGTACGTGGCCGATGGCGCGGGGCTTGGCATGCGGCGCCTCAGCATCATCGATCTTTCCGGCGGCCACCAGCCCGTATTCAACGAAGACCGCAGTGCCTGGATCGTATTCAACGGCGAGATTTATAACTTCCCCGAGCTTCGTCCTGAACTGGAGAAGCGCGGCCACCGTTTCTACACCAGGACCGATACCGAAGTCATCATTCACCTCTACGAGGAAATGGGCGCGGATTGCGTGCAGAAGCTGCGCGGCATGTTCGCCCTGGCCATCTACGACAAGACAAAGCGCAAGCTCGTGCTGGCGCGCGATCGGCTGGGCAAGAAGCCGCTTCACTACGCGCTGCTGAAAGGCAAGCTTTATTTTGCTTCGGAGATCAAGTCGATCCTGTCGGTTGCTCCCGAACTGGCGGAGGTCAATGCGCAAGGGCTTCTGGAATACCTGTATTACGGCTATGTTCCCGACCCCATTACGGCGTTTACCGGAATCCAAAAGCTGCCTCCGGGACATCTGCTGGAATTCGAGGACGGCAAGATTCAAGTTCGCCAATACTGGGATTTGCCGCAATACAACACGCACACGCCGAAGAGCGAAGAAGAGTGTCTGGAGGAACTGGAACATCGGCTGCTGGAAGCGACTCGCATCCGGTTGATCTCTGACGTGCCGCTGGGAGCGTTTCTCAGCGGCGGCACCGATTCTTCCACCGTTGTGGGTTTGATGGCGCAAGCCAGTTCAGGGCCGGTCAAGACCTTTTCGATAGGATTCACCAAAGACGATTTCGACGAGGCAAAATATGCCCGCATGGTGGCGCGCAAATTCGGCACCGATCATCACGAGATGATTCTGGAGCCCAATGTCGTCGAAACCGTGGAGCATCTGACGAGCTCGCTCGAAGAGCCGTTCGGCGATTCATCGATGCTGCCTACCTATTACGTTTCGCAAATGGCGCGCCAGCATGTCACGGTTGCTCTTTCTGGGGACGGCGGCGACGAGATTTTTGCCGGATATGACCGTTACCGTATTCACTCCAACCGGCGTTTTTTTGAGTATGTGCCGAAGTGGGCGCGAAAGTTCTATCGCGACCAAGTGTTTCCGCGCCTGCCGGGCAAAATGCAGGGCCGCGGATTCAGTTACAACGTAACCTTGCCCTGGCAGGAACGATACGTCGATGGACTGTCTTTCCTGCCCGCGTTCGAGCGCGATACTCCATTGCTTTCCGACGATTTTCGGCAAGTCTTGCGGCGCAGCGATGATCCGCAGAACGCGTTGCTGCGCTATTTCGCGAAGGCTCCTGCGAGCGATCCGGTCAGCGAGATTCTCTATGTCGACACTAAAACGTATATGGTCGGAGACATTTTGACGAAAGTGGACCGCATGAGCATGCTGAACTCTCTGGAAGTTCGTGTTCCCATGCTCGATCACAAGTTCATCGAATGGGTCACCGGGCTGCCGCCGGAGTGGAAGCTGCGCGGGAGTACGCAGAAATATATCCTCCGCAAGCTGGCGGAACGTGTGGGTGTGCCGCGCGAGGCCCTCTATCGCCCCAAGCGAGGTTTTTCTCTGCCGCTTGTGCACTGGATGCGCAACGAACTGAAGGATGTGCTTATGATTTTGCTCGAGCCGCGCACCTTGCAGCGCGGATATTTCGAGGCCGATGGCATTCGCAAGCTGATGAACGACCACCTCTACGGAGGCAAGGTGCTGACCGGCCGCATCTGGCGGCTGTTGATGTTCGAGCTGTGGCACCGAAATTTCCTGGAGAAATTCATCAAGCCCGCAGGACTGTTTTCACTTCCGCTCGTGGCCGATGCGCGGGCGAATGCCGCAGTTTCGGCTCCGGCTCCAGCCTCCGCTTCACCCGCCACGATGGCCACCGCACCAGCGGGAGAATGACCGACGATCGGGAGAATGACTTGGCGAAATCGTGTGCCGTCGAGAGCCTGAAAGGCAGTCCGGAGGCTGCGCTCTTCAATCCTGCCCCCGCCAGCCTGTTTCTGATGACGAATAACTTCGAAACCGGCGGCTCGGAGCGCCAGTTCGCCCTGCTTGCCCAGACTCTCGGCTCAGAACACTTCGAGATTCATCTTGGTTGCCTCTGGCGTCACGGTCCTTTTGCCGCGGGATTCGGTGAGGTCCCGGAATTTCCCATGGGCGGGAGTTTATTCGGATGGAAATCGCTCCGAGGTCGCTTGCTTCTGGGCCGCCACCTGCGGCGCAACCGCGTACAGATCGCCCATTCTTTCGATTTCTACACGAACCTTACACTCATTCCAGCGGCTCGGTTGGCGCGCATACCGGTCGTCATCGGCAGCCACCGGCAGCTCGGAGATTTGATGACCCCGTCGCAATTTCGAGCCCAGGCCGAAGCCTTTCGCTGGTGCGACGCCGTGGTCTGCAATTCGCAGGCGGGAGCGGACAGACTAGCAGCCGCAGGTGTGTCGCGTGAAAAGCTTGTCGTGATCGGCAACGCCCTTACGGGCGAGGCTTTCGCCGCTACGCCCGCAGCCTTGCCGCGCCGTCCCGGTGGATTGCGTGTGGGCATGATTGCACGCATGAACGCACGTTACAAAGGCCACTCCAGCTTTCTGCGGATCGCGGTGCTCGTGCACCAGCAGTTGCCTGAGGTTGAATTTGTGCTGGCTGGAGATGGACCACTTCGGCAGGAGATCGAACAAGAAGCGCAAAGTCTCGGCCTCAGAGCGCACGTCTCTTTCCTGGGAGATCGTCGCGATATTCCTGCCGTCATGGCATCGATCGACTTGGCAGTGCTGACTTCCGACTCCGAAGGTCTATCGAACGTAATTCTGGAAGCGATGGCTGCCGGCCTGCCGGTCGTCACCTATGATGTTGGCGGCAACGCCGAGTTGGTAGACAAGGAACGGGGCGCACTGGTCGCCGCCGGAGATGAAGTGGCGTTTGCCGGTGCGATTCGGCGGATACTTGCGGAAGAGACGTCTTCAGTGCGACAGAAAATGGGGGTCAGTGCCCGCCGATTCGCCGAAGAGAATTTCGGCCTCGAGCGCGTGCGCGGGCGTTATCGCGATCTTTACCAGGACCTGTTGCAAAAAAGGAGGCCGCGGTTGACGGCGAACGACCGCAGTCCGCTCCGAGTTGATGCGACGAAGTCTCCGGGAGCCTGATTGTGGCCGGGAACGAAACCTCCAGAAAGCGCTTGAAGGTTGCGATCGTGGCACCCAGCCTGCGCTACGTCGGTGGACAGGCAGTGCAAGCCGAGTTGCTTCTGCGCCTATGGCGAGACGACCCCGACGTCGAGACGAGTTTCATCGCCGTGGACCCGCCGCTGCCTCGCTGGCTGGCATGGGCTGAATCCATTCCCGGCTTGCGTACGATCCTGCGCGAGCCGATCTACTTCGTGCACCTTTGGCGGGGCCTGCGGGAGGTTGAGATTGCTCATATCTTTTCCGCGTCCTATTGGTCATTTTTGCTGGCACCGGCGCCGGCGTGGCTGTTTGCACGACTCCGCGGCAAACGTGCGCTGATCAATTATCGGAGCGGGGAAGCACGCGATCACCTGCGGCGCTTCCGGTCAGGCAAATTCATCCTGTCGCGGGTGGATGAAATTGTTGCTCCCTCCGGCTATCTGGTGGACGTCTTTCGCGAGTTCGGCCTGAGCGCCGTGGTTGTTCCGAACGTGGTCGACTTGTCGCAGTTTCACTATCGGGAACGTAACCCTTGTCTTCCGCACTTGGTCTGCACGCGTGGATTCTCGGCCTATTACTGCGTCGATGTGGTGGTGCGCGCCTTTGCCGAAGTCAAGAAAGTGTATTCCGGGGCCAAACTTGATCTGGTGGGCGGCGGACCGCTGGAGGAGGACATTCGCAAGTTGGTGGAGGAGTTGAAACTCGCCGACGTGACTTTCTTCGGCGTCGCCTCCCGCCACGAGATCGGGAAATGTTACGATCGCGCCGACATTTTTATCAATGCTTCATGGCTCGATAATATGCCGGTTTCGATCATCGAAGCGTTCGCTGCTGGGACGCCTGTGGTGACCTCCTCGCCAGAGTCGATTCCGTACCTGGTCGAAGACGAAAAGACCGGCCTTCTTTCACCAGTCGGAGATGCAAAGGCGCTGGCTGCGAACGTGCTGCGCTTGCTTTCGGATCCCGCGCTCGCTACCCGGATGGCGCAGAATGCGTACTCGGAGTCGAGTAAGTACACTTGGACGGCGGTGCGCGCGCAGTGGCTGACGGTGTATCGACGGTTAGTAGATGGCCACTAAGTTCCCAACGTCGAAGCCGAGAGGTGACTTTTCTCTGAATTAAGAGCAAGAGTCAATTTCGGAAAACTGGTGTATACTTCGACGCGTCCTCCCCAGGGAAGATCCTGTCGTCGTTACCCATCTTGTCGAGGTGCGGCCATGAGAGCATTCACCCGTCGATTTGCTTTTCTCGGCATCGTCATGCTAGCTGTTGTGTGTTCGCTTAGCGGATACGCCCCTGCACAAGACGAAGCTTACGGCGTTGTGGTTCCCACTGCTGTTAATTTCGGCCCGGTGCTGGTAGGACAAACGAGTCCGCAACAACGTGTGACTCTGAAGAACACTGGGACTTCGGAACTCACAGTATCCAGCATTTCGATCAGTGGCAATTTTGCTCTCCCAGGAAATCAGTGTGCGGCAGGAGTCAAGCCGGGCACACACTGTAATGTCTACGTGACGTACACTCCCCACGCTCTTGAAACCGATACTGGCACACTTACATTCGTCGACAATGCGTCCAACACCCCCCAGACTGTTTCGCTTACCGGTACGGGAGCCACTACGGTTCTGACCAAGACCACGGTGACGACATCGTCGAAATCGATCTATGCAGGACAACAGGTCACCTTTACGGCTACAGTCACATCTCTGGGCGGGGGAGTGATCCCTGACGGCGAGCAAGTGTATTTCTCTAGCTCAGGTGGCGGATTAGGGTACGCCACATTGCAAGCGGGAGTTGCCATTCTCACCACATCCAACTGCCGCGGGACTGACCAGGCCACGCAGAAGGTAACAGCCCAGTATGTGGGGGACCAGAGTTTTTACCCTAGCCAGGGTAGTGTAGATATATTTGTCTTTAAGTACGAAACAACTGTAACGGTGACGTCAGATCCCAATCCTTCAGTTTATGGACAGCCCGTTACATTTACCGCTAGTGCTAGTTGCGGATGCCCCGAGACACCAGGCGGACGGATGATTTTGCATTTCCCGAAGCACAGCCCGAGTCGCGGCGGTAGCTATACGCTCCGGACATTAGAGGACGTGGGCAGCTATTATGTAGAAGGCCAATATTTTGGCGACGCGTATACGACACCAGCATGGGGTTCAGTGGTTCAGGTCGTCACTCCGACCAGTACTACAATCGCCATCAAATCCTCAAAGAGCCCGTCCAAACTGGGGCAGTCTGTGACGCTTCTTGCTATCGTCCAGTCTCCTTGGCCTGAAGTGAACGTCATTTATGGTTCCGTTACCTTCACTTCGGGAGGAAACACGCTCGCCACCGTCGAACTTAAGGACAGCAGGGGCAGCTTAGTTATTTCGTCACTTCCCGCGGGTCAAAATACGATTACGGTGACTTACACTCCGGGCAATGACAACTACCTGGGCAGTTCGGGATCGTTCGTGCAGACTGTGCAGTGACAGCAATCGTGAAGGAACCAAGTTAGGCGTCTTGTCCCATGGATGGAACGGGCGTGGCTTCGAGGGCGCGAGGAGCGCTGGACGGTTCCGACGGCGGATTGGCTGATGCCTCGAGCCAGCCTACGGGATGAACTACGGGCTGCCGGATCGCCTCCAACACTCGCGCCGGTGCGCCCTCGCCCAAATCTCCCGCTACAGTCACCGCGCTGCTGGGAAAGTCTGTAATCGGCCAGTGGAAGCGATCAAAGGCGTGACGCGCTAACGAAATTTTCTCCGGATCATACGCAAGCAGATGAGCGCCCACCCAATCCATGGCGGCGGCGTTGTTCGAGCCGAGGATGAGCCCCATATTGAGCGGATCAGGCGCCAGCGGCCCGTTCCCTTGGCCAGCAACCACGGCGTCGGCAATGTGGATGACGCGGCGCTGAACCTCTTCGCTGATGGTGGCGTCCGTCCTGCCGTAAAGAAGAATGCGATTCAGATCGAGGCACGTTCTCCAGATCGTGTCGTTGCCCGACCACGAACCGTCGGTGCCCGTACGGTCTCCCTGTGCGCGAGAGGTGCGGGCGAAAACAGCAAACAGAAGCCGCCAGAGCATCCCGGCCGCGTAGGAGGAGGTCAGGTTCTGCCGGTCGCTGAGGTACTCGAGCGCGTGCTTGACGAAACCGTTGCCGGGATAGCAATCGCCTCCGCTTTCGGATCCGCCGACCCTGTGGTGCGGCAAATATTCCTTGTTGCCGTTGATGCCGATCAGATTCTTGAGAGCGCAGGTAATGCCCGCTTTTCTGTGCGTCTTCAGTTTAGGCAGGTTGATAATAACGTCGGCTTCGACTACTTCTTTCGCCACCAGATATTGATGGACTCCCGCGTGATGCGTCCTTGCCATCAACCGGGGATCGTACCAGGCCACGCGGAAGCGGTTCCCATTGGTGCTGATCGGCTCCAACAGGCTCTCTCGGCCAAGGTCGAAAAGGATAAAACGATCTTCCGGTTGCACGCCTTCCGCCGCGACACGTACGCCATGGACCAGTGTGGCGATCGTCCTGCGAAAGTCGCGCACACCCTTGAATCGGGAATCGCGCGTCTTCTGCGATTGCGCCCAGGTTCGCAGGCCCATTTTCTCCACCAGCACGTCGAAATTGCATCCCTGAATTGGAGCGTCACCGACCAGAACCTCCGAGGCCTCGGTTTGCAACGCTGCTTCGACGGCTGCCCGGATCAGGGAGACATGCGTCACCAGGCAGTCCATGCCACCCGGGCCTTCGTTCTCGTGGAGGACAAGATTGGGCTTGATCAGAACGCGCGCGCCGGGCGGAATAACGTTGCCGAAGGGTCCACGGTCGCCGTCGCCGTTACCCGACCAGCCCAGTGTGTCGGCCACGCGGCGCAGAGCTTGGGAAACGGAATTGTCGGTTGATTCCTTTTCGAGCATCGGATATGAGCACGAGGGAAGGCGGGCGATCCCGACCTTGGGGACGAACGTATGCTCGGAGAAAGGGCGCGCCGTCATGCTCGGGAGGCCGGTATCGTTTCGCCGGCAACGGTTGTGCCCGTCGCGCTCACATCGGAGCGGGTAAAACGGTACTTGCCGGCGGCGGACAGTGGAATCTCAGCCACTTCACGTACCTCGACCTGAATGAGGTGGCCGGGACAGATCGCTTGTATCTGGCGAATCGATTCTCGAATCTTGTCCTCGCGCGACTTGCTGTCGCCCGAACCAGCCACCACCGAGAGGATGATTTTGTCGGGCGCTGTCTGATGAAACTGAAAGGTCACGATTCCATCGCTGCCGTACATGAGGTGCGTGAAGAACTCTCCGTGGACGACGCGGCCATCGGGAAAGATGAAGTTGTCGCTGGTGCGCGCGATCTCCAGCCGCATCAGCGGAAAATGATTGTCGCAAGAGCAGGTTTCATCGGAAAGATAGCCGCCGTCTTCATTGCGATAACGGATGAAGGGCATCGACCAGTTGCGCAGGGAGGTCAAAAGGAATGGGCGTGGAGCGTTATCGAGCCGGCCCTCTCCCTTCGTCCGGTCTTCTTCCATCACGACAAAGTCGGCGTTGATATGCATCTTGCCCGCGGGACATTCGGCGGCAATGTTCTGCACTTCGCTCGAGCCATAACAGTCGAATACTTTGCAGTGGAAAACACGCTCAATGACTTCACGCTGCGGCTGATAAAGTTTTTCCGCCGTCGTAAAAACGCCCTTGATACGGCCGATAGTTTTCGCTTGGTGATCGAGAAATCCGGCAAAACGTGCAATGGTCGAGGCATACCCAAGAATCACTCGAGGACGCACCCGACGGAAACGCTGCACCCAGTCAGCCATTTCCGCCTCTCCTGAATAGAACGGGTCGAATTGATAGGTGCGACGAGCGAACTGGCGGAGTTCAAATTCCGCGCGCGTCATAGCATACAATTTGTCGTTGCCGCCCCAGAAGAACGCGATCATCTCTCCCGGGCGCCAGCCGCATTGCATAAGGTTGCGGTAGGTTCCGGCATCACTTGCGACCATGTAATCGCTGCTGCGGAAGAACTTCAAGGGTACCCCGGTCGATCCGCCGCTGAAATGAGGCGTCAGTTTTTCTAGAGGTACGTCCTCCCGAATAAGATCGCGCTGATTTTCACGGATGATGTCTTTGGTCAGAATGGGGAGCCGGGCAAAATCATCCCAGTTCCGGATGTCTTCACTCTTGATCCCGAGCGTGGAAAAAAGTCTTCTGTAATAGGGCACGCGACTTTCGGCGTGAGAGAGTAGTGCGAGAAGATCGCTGAACTGCTTTTCGCGGACCTCTTCGGGCGAGCGGAACGGCGCTTGCTCAATCTGTTCCAGCACTTGCAGCGTATCAACGCCGCGCAACCGGCAGGTAAGAGAGAGAAGAGCGTGCCCGAGGACGGGGCCGCGGTTGGAGGAGGGTCTCATCGGGCTGCTCCCGTGGGCGGGTTGGCGTCAGGAGCATCCGAGATTCCCATGCGATTGATTTCTCCCATGCGGGCGAGCGGCGTATAAGTCTTCAGCCAAAGTTTCAGATCGAAGTAGATGGGATATAGAAAGCTCATCAGGCTTACTGGCAAACTGCGGCGGCGATCGGTTTCGGATTTGGCCACTTCGTAGCCTGTTTCGAGCAACAAGTCGCCGATCAAGCTTTCGACCTCGGCGATCTCACTTTTCGACAATACTGTCTTCCACCGTTCAATCGGATTCGACTCTACTTCCTGTCCATCGCCACGAAACGAAGAGTTGGGATTGCGCAACGATTCCTGAGCATTCTGCTGGATGCGCTCGTAGTCGAGTTCCTGATCGATGAAGGCTCCCAGACGCGCCAGCGTTTCGTGGGGGTTGAGCACTACATCTTCGTAGTGGACTTCCAGGTAATCTTCGCCCATGCGGCGGCCATGCTTGCGGCCTTTGCTGACCATCCAACGCCAAAACATCGCGGGTGCCAGCAAGGCGCGTTTCTTGTCCCACGGTAGAGGCTTGATCCAGCCGATGCGATTCAGAGAAACGGTTACGTCCCGGCCGTCGCGGATGATATGAACAATCAGCGCATCGGGAAACAGTTGTTTGATCGTCGGAAGATACAGAAGGTGCAGCGGAGTCGATTCGGCCCAACGTTCCACTCCTTGCTTGCGGCTGATGGTTTCCATCAGAATGCGCAGGAAATCGCCGGCGTTGCGGCATTCTTCCAAAATCCTTGGTTCGATTTCTTCCCGCGTCAGACCGGAGCGGTAGAACAATTTGCTTCGCAGCCAGTGATCCAGAAGCTGGCGGCGGTTTTCGAGCTTGGCAAGGTTCCCGAAACGCAGGCCAATCAGATTGAAGGCGTTGCTCTCGGCGTGGTAGACGGCAAAGCCTCCGGCCGAAAGAAGAGTGTGGTAAAGCATCTTGGTGCCCGAGCGTCCGCAGCCCAGCACGAACACTGGAGCCTTCGAGCGTGCGCCGCGAGTTGAGCCGACGGGCTGCTTATCGACTAATACTGACGTCGGATTCATGATGTTCAGCCTTGGGCGTCTCCGTAACGCGCCCCGCGTCTTTGGTCCGCAATCCATCCTGAGCTGGCGCATCCTGCAGTTGAAGCACGGATAGATTGGCCAGACGCCCGGCCAGGGTATTCAGCTTGAGCCACAATTTGGTCTCGAGATAGTTCTTATAGATTGCGCGCCTTGCCCAATCGCGCTTGCCCGGTTTTCGTTCCGCTTCCGGTAGCGACAAAGTGTAGCCATTCTGTTCGAGGCATTCTCCAACAGCGGCTTCGATGGCAGCTACATCGGTGCCGGAGAGGCGCTTCTTCCATCGCCCCAGAGGATTAATTTTCTCTTTACCAGCTTCTTCGCGGAAGGAAGAGTTGGTCTCCGAGAGCCGCCCCAGGCCAGCCCGTTGAATTCGATCGTAGTCGAGATCGTGATCAAGAAAGCCGCCCAACCGGCGCAGCGTTTCGTGAGGATTGGTGATCAACTCCTCGTAGTGAACTTCCATATAGTCGGAAGGGAATCGACTTCCGTGCTCGCGGCCGTTACGCACCATCCACTCCCAATACAGGGAAGTCGCCACAAGGCTTCTGCTTTCTCCCCGGTCCCAGGGCAGGGGCCGGAAGCCGCCCATTTTCTTAAGCGAGAGGGCGATGTCGCGTCCGTCGCGAATGATGTGCAGAAAAAGCGCGTTTGGGATGCAAGCCTTCAGTCGTTCGATGTGAAGAACATTGTCGGGATCGTACAATACCCAGCGCTGGGAGCCTTGGCTTGCGGCGACGGAATCCATAACAATGCGAATGAAATCTCCGCCGTTTTGGCATTCGTCCAGAATGCGCGATGACAAGGGTTCGGCTTCCAGGCCGGTTCGCCGAAAGCCTTTGCTCCGCAGCCAGGTGCGAAGAAGTTTTTCGCGGTTGCTGCGGTTTTTCATCGATCCAAAGCGCGGGATCAGGGTCTCATAGACAGGAAGCAGGCCGCGGTACATGGCGAATCCGCCAGCGGACAGCAGCATGTCATAGAGGAGGTTGGTGCCCGAACGATGACAGCCCATCACGAAGACAGGGCAGTTCTTGCGATGGCTTGGATTCTCGATCAGCACTAAACGAAAGTTTATCACTATGCCAGATCGGGCAGTTACCGGCCGACGAAACGAGCCGGATTACGAAAGTTACCGGTCCCGAGACCATTTCAGAGTGAATTTAGAGGGTGCATTTAAGAAGGGTACAGCGGAGCGCTTACGTGCCCAAGCCCGCTGTTCCATTGGTCACGATGAGTTGTTTGGGGCATCACGGCTGAGGTCTTACCCACCCGATAGTAATCGCCGTGGGTTTCGCTGATCGCTTCTCGCCGGCCTACTCCACTCCGGCAAGCGCGGTATCGACCGCGTCAACATCGGCTCCGATGTCCCTGCCGTCTGTGGCTGCCGATGCGCCGGGCGACGCCTTGCTGCAGCCGGGCGTGTTCGCATGACAGAGCCGCGGGTCCTTACTAACCCCATCTTTTGCATCTCGAATGCCAGCATCTTTAAGAGAAACGACGATCGTTCCCTTTGGCCAGCCACCTTTTTCACCGATGATGAGGTTTTTTTCGAATTTATAATCGACGAAGCAGGCGAACAGCACGGCCTCGGCTCCGGCGCGCTGCGCGTCATGCGCGCAGTTGGCTTTGCCGCCTCCGGTTGAGACCATCTCCCACCGGCCTCCGATCGAAAGCACGCTATTGTTCACGCTGAAGTTAGCTATCTTTTCTCCGGTGTGATTACCGACATAAAAAAGCGGACCGGGCACAAAGGCTGTTATGTGATCGAAAGCTATGTCATGTAGCGGTTCAGCGTTAGAGCCTATGTCGGCAAATTCCCCCCGGCCCTTCCAGTCCTGTTCGTGGACGGAGTCAGCAATCAAGTCGTGGATGCTGTACCGGCCTCCGTCCGTGGCAGATCCGCCGGCTTTTGAAAAGCCATTCATCACGGCGATCACGGCAGCGACGTTTCGTATGCGGTTGTAGCGAACCGTCACATCCGTAACCGCGCACTTCGGGCACAGGTTACTCTGGCTCTTCGGAGTAAGCAGGATAGAGAAGCCGGTCTGCGAGAAACCGCCCCAGCAGTTCTCCAGCAGGTTCGCCTCGAAGAGCACGCGAATGCCGCTTTTCAACTCGAAATGATTCTTGATGATTGGAGGGTTGCCCGAGGCATCGGCGGTAAATCCTGGTTCGCCTTGTTTCCAGATCATCGGCTTAAATAGATGGTTGCGGCGGATTTCAAGATCGGTGGGATTGACCTCGGACTTGGCGCCCCCAAACAGAATGTTTTCTCCCGAGGCTTCGAGGAAATTGTTGTAGATCTTCAGCGTGCCAATGGGGTCGTTCCCGTTACCGCCGCCCACGGCCGAGGCGTCGGTGCAGGTGCCCGACTTCGCGACACAATGAAAGCCGCTGAAATAAGAATTGATGACGGCAATAAAGTGGGTACCGTGGATCATTCCGATGCCCTTGTTCATTTCCTCGTCGTTCGGAGGATGAAACCAGTTGCGGTCGAAAATAATGTGGTCAGCGCCTTCCGTGACTGCCAGACGGCCGATGCGGCCGCCCGGTTCGGCGGTCCACTCCAAGCCGATAAACCGATAGTGGTCTCCGATTTGCGCCCCGGAAGGCGTCTTATTGAGTAGGGTCGCCATGAGCTTGGCTGGCCCGCCCGCCGGTTGGGCGTAGGGGGGTCTGCCCGGGAGGCTTGCAACACCGGCCCACGCCGGTGAAATTCGGGTTCCCTCCGGAGGCAGTTTGGCGTCCGGCGTGTCCGTTCTAATCGTGATGTAGTGCCGGTCGTCGCATTTCTTCGAGGGCAACTCTTTAATCTCGAACGAGGCGCCCGCCGCAAGCAGAAGTGTGTCTCCACACTTTGCCGATTCGAGCGCCGCATTCAGATCCGCATTGGCTGCGATACGGATCTGCTTTCCGGGGGATGGCGTGCCCTCCAACCCCGTGTAGTAGCAAGACTTCGGAAGCTGCGCTGGCCCATCCTTCTCACCGAATTGCGGCACATCACCCTTCTCGCAGTAGGCGTTCTCTCCAATGGGAGGCGTAGTCGCCGCTCCTGCCGCTGTGGGGCTAAGAAGGCTCAGGAAAAAAAGCAGTCCTGCAATTAACAGGCTTGGGATTAACAGGCTTGTGACTAAAGGGAAACGTTGAGAATCCAAGGCGATTCCGTTGGCAAAATTAGGGCTACAACGAAGCAAGGCCACGATGTTAGTTTCTCCTGACTGCACGCCCCGGGTGGGTTGACGTAAAGCGGCCCCGACCGATGTGAAGCCAAATAGTAACAGCAATCGGATGAGATGGTACCACTCAGCAGGCGGAACGCTCTGTTTTTACGGGAGGAGTCCGTACACCACCACACTGTTGTTGCTCCCGATATAAACCTTGCCATTCGCCACTACCTGGTTCGCGAAGTGAGGTAGCGGTGGAAGCGCATCGGTATACAGTCTGGCCAATGTAGTTGCATCAAACGCGGACAGGGTAGCTCCGGTGATCAACCAAAGAACACCGTCGGTATTTCCGTTGGCGGAGATTACGGGCGAATGCCCGGAATCCACTTTCTTCGACTGCGCAAACGGCGTCGTTGCGAGAACTCCATTGGTGAGTTCCACCGCGCTGATCGGGGATCCGGTAGAAGAAGTATAGATCGCGTTATTCCAGTAAACCAGAGCCCCACCCTCTGGAGCGAATGCCGGCAACTCTTGCACAATCTGCGTATCCCCCTGAGTGCAGGTGGCGCAGAAATGGCCCAAATTCTCCTGGTCGAGAATGTAGATGGTGCCTTCCTTCCCGACGACAGCCACTAAATTCGGATACGGTCCCGATTGCTGCGGAAGCACCAGCACCGGTTCGCTCATGTCCAGATCGTTATCATCGAGATACAGTTCGTTGTAGGGCGTGAACCAGTCCGCCAGTTGGAGTTCGTTTCCCGACTCTTTCAATTTGAATACCGATTGGCCGAAGTTCAGACCGGCTGCAAAAGGCCCGTCCGCCGTCGCTCCATAAACGTTGCCGGCGCTGTCAGCTGACAAGCCTCCGCCCCGCATCCACACCGCAGCCGCCGACTCTCCGGGTTCGTCGTCAAACACGCCCGCCGGCTTCAATGTCTTGGCTTTGTAAGCTACAACCCATCCTTCTTCTAGACCGCTACGACACCCATTGGACCCAAAAGCAATGTACAAGTAGCCGTTTTCCAGCAGCAATGCCGGACGGTTGACCTGCATCATGTCGGCGAAAACGTAGTTCACGCCTGCTGACTCGTAGCTTGCCGTGATGACCACAGGGCTGCCGGATTTCTCGAGGCCGGTTGTAACATCCAGCGCGTGTAGGCGATGCACAAATTTCGAATTCTCGTAGGTCTTTGCGACCACATAAAGCGTCCCTGCCACGGGATCGATCACCGGTGTCGAAACGATTCCTACTTCTGTCCAAAATGTCGTTCCCCCGCATTTTTGCAACGAGATCGGCACTGTGGTTGCGCCATTAACCAGGAAAGTAGTATGCCAAAGCGGATTGCCATCGCCGCCGGAATTGCTGTCAGCGTCAAAGGCATAGACACTGTCATGCATAGTTGCTACATAGACGACGTTATGAACGCCCGCGCCGGGAATCGTGATGCTCGGAAGGTAAAGGGCTTGCCCAATTACCTGTCCATCGACGGGCTGTGTGAAAAGCTGTCCGAAGTTCGCCTGGTTTACGTTTTGCGGCGTGAGAATGGTTTCGCTGGAGTTTGCGCCGGAACGCAGGTTGTCATAGTGCCACGTGGTCACGGCCACTTGGCCCCAGCCGGCTGTCAGACAGACGAGGACGAAACATGAAAGCATGACCGCAAACGCGCGAGTTCGTAAAGTCCCAAGCACAGGGAAAACCTCCACAACCATAATTTCGGTTGCAAAATCACATTTCTGAAAAACGCCTGCAAGCGCAGAGTGGGGGGGCAACTGCAAGGGCGGCGCAACCTATCTGCGACAGAATACTGGGAAATTCCCGAATCGGTCAAACTCATTAGGGCGTCTAGCCGAAAATGCAACCTATTGCAGTTGCGGGTCATCGCCGATGCTGCGACTGAAAACCTTGGGGGGCCGACCCGTACCTGATGAATCAGCTTACTTTTGTAACAGATACGACTCGGCCAGAGGCGAAAAGCGTTTTCAAAACGACTCTAACTGGGCGATACTAAGAGGGAGAGTCCGTCAAGGTCGTTCCATCGGGAATGTCAGACAAAATAGCTAAGAATGTAGTGTCGGTGGACGTGGAGGACTACTTCCACGCGGAGGCCTTTTCCGGCCTCGTCGATCGCGCTCGCTGGGACAGCTGCTCGAGCCGGGTGGAGGCCAACACGAGGCGTCTTCTTGGATTGCTGGGCGAGCTCAATCTACACGGCACTTTTTTTGTACTTGGTTGGGTCGCGGAACGCTACCCGGGGTTGGTCCGGGAGATTGCAGCTGCTGGCCATGAGTTGGGGTGTCATTCCTACTGGCATCGACTGATCTATAAGCTCGATCCGGCGGAATTCAGAGAAGATACCCGCCGCGCCAAGAACGTCATTGAACAAATCGCAGGCCAGGCAGTGACTGGATACCGCGCTCCAACCTATTCTGTAATCGACAGTTCTGTGTGGGCGCTCGAAATCTTGGCCGAGCTGGGCTTCACCTACGACTCCAGTATTTATCCCATTCATCATGATCGCTATGGAATGCCGGGTGCGCCGCGAGCGCCCTTTCGTTTTCAAACCCCTTCCGGCCCCATGACTGAGTTTCCCATCACCACCTTTCGCTTGGCTGGACACAATATGCCGGTGGGCGGTGGAGGATACCTTCGTCTGCTGCCGCGGCTCTACACACGACTGGGATTGAAAAGCGTACAAAAAGAGGGCATCCCCATCGTGATCTACATCCATCCGTGGGAGGTCGATCCCGACCAACCGCGGTTGCCGCTGCGCCGGATTTCCGGTCTTCGCCATTACACCAATCTGGCGCGCACATTCGAGCGTTTCAAGAGCGTGCTGCAAGCAGGAAATTACACCAGCTTCCGTGAAAGCGGACTTGCCGATACGGCCAAGGATTTTAACTTTTATGAATGGAACCAGCACAAAAACTGACGAAACCCAGCAGATAGCGAAATATTGGAACGATATCGCCTACGACTTCGACGCCATTTACACAGGCAAGAAGAATCCGATCGCGCGCGGGCTCGACCGCTGGCTCCGGCGGGATATCTACCAGCGTTACGAGTGGGTCATGGGCCAGGCCGGGCCTTCCGATTTGCATGGCCTGACGATCTGCGACATCGGCTGCGGCTCGGGACGCTTTGTCGCTTCTCTCGCGAAACGCGGTGCAACGGTTACCGGCCTCGATTTTGCGCCGGAAATGCTGAAACTCAGCCGGCAACTGGTCGAAAAGGAAGGCGTCGCCGATCGATGCAAGTTTGTGCTCAGCGACGTCCTGGATTGGAAAACTAACGATAAGTTCGATCTGGTCATTGCCATCGGATTTTGGGATTACGTTGCCGATCCCTTGCCGAGATTGCAGGTGATTCGAAGCATTACCCAGAAGACCTTTCTCTCGGCATGGCCGCGCGCCGGAACTATGCGCGCCGGAATTCGCAAAGTGCGGTTAAAGGCGGACGGCTGCCCGGTCTATTTCTTTACTCAATCGCAGGCCGAAGAGTACCTGCAACGCGCAGGTTTCCGCATCGAATCGCACGAGATTCTGGGGCAACTGCACTGCATCAGGTCGACGGCGATTTAACCTCATGGCCAGACTCCTGTTCTGGATCTCAGCCGGATTCGCGGTTTATGTGTACGCCTGCTACCCTCTGCTTCTGTGGGCGCTGCAGGCGCTATTTCGCGGCGCGCGAAGTCCTCAACCGGCTGAGCCCTCGGTTTCTCTGCTGGTAGCCGCTTACAACGAAGCTGCGGTCATCGCAGACAAAATACGCAACGCTCTGGCCCTTGATTATCCGCCCGGCAAACTCGAAATCGTAGTCGCCTCGGATGGCTCCAAAGACGCTACGGTGGAGATCGTTCAATCATTTGTCAAGAATCAGGCCGGCGGCAGAATTCGCCTCCTCAACTATGAAGAAAATCGCGGCAAGATGGCAGTTCTCAACGACGCCATTCCGCAATTAAGCGGAGAGATCGTTGCCTTCTCCGACGCCTCCAGCATGCTTGCGGCCGACTCGCTACGCACCCTGGTTTGCTGTTTTAACGATTCTCGCGTAGGTGCCGCCAGCGGAGTCTATCGCCTGTTGAAAAAGGATCAAGCGCAGCTCGGGTCGCAAGAAGATCTTTACTGGAAATACGAAACGTTCCTGAAGGTGCAGGAGGCGAAGCTGGGCACTTTCACTGGCGCCCATGGATCTTTGTATGCGATTCGCCGCGAGCTATATCCATTTCCTCCGTTGGCTACCATCAACGACGACTTCACCATTCCCATGCGCATTCTGGAGCGCGGTCACCGGGTCGCCTACGAACCGGCAGCGGTGGCCTACGAAGAGGCGCATGAGATGGAAGGATTTTCGCGTCGTGTACGAATCACTGCAGGCAACATTGAGCAATTGCGAGAGATTAAGAGCCTTCTCTGGCCGCCGCGGCCATTCGTCCTCTTTTGCCTGCTATCCCACAAAACCGGACGCCTGGTGGTGCCGGTTTTCATGCTCACTGCGCTCGCCGCAAACATCATCCTGCGAGAACAATTCCCTTACAACTGGCTGCTGCTGGGTCAAGGACTCTTCTACGGCCTCGCTGCATTGGGAGCAATCGTTAGCCTCCCCAAAGTTCTCCGGCTGCCTTACTACTTTTGTATGATCAATTCCGCGTTATTTGCATGGGTCTATCAGGCGCTGCGTCATGGCCGCGCGATTCCATCGCGGGTGCAGCTCGATCAGCTGGGGAATCGGCCGCCCGCCAGTTAGCAGGTTGTGCATCAACAGAAAAAATTGAGGTCCACGGCCTGCCTTGGACCTCAATGGCAAAATCAACCGCAGAATCTACTGAACTCCCGCCAGAGCTTCGTTCAGCCCAGCAACGTCAGCTCCCAGATCTTTGCCGTCGCTCCCCGCGCTCTTGTAAGGACTATTCTGCTCGAGCGCGTAGTTTCCTCCGTTGCCGTTATTGTAGGCAACGAAGCCCACGTTAGTCGGAGACTGGGGGAACATGTTGTTGCTGGGAAACGATGATGGCGCGTAGCGCGAAGGCGGCGCGATCACGGCGTTGTGGTTGAACGTGTACGAGCTAAAGCAGGTTTTCAGCATCGTAGTTGGGACCCCGGAAATCGCGCAGCTGACATTGCCGCCGCCGATATTCCATACTGGAAACTTGCCCGCTGTGATCAGATTGTTCGTAAATACGAATCCGTACATCGGCGGATTCGAGGTGTGGTCTCCCAGGATCATTACGCCGGCTTCAGAATCAGGGAAGCCCGTGACATGATTGATTGTGATCGTGTTCAGCACATTTTTTGGCCAGCCGTTGGCGATGACGAACAGAGCGCCCGGGCCAACGTATTTATTGCTCATGTCATCCATGACAACGTCGTGAATGCTCCAGCGAGATCCCTCTTTAGCTTGTGCCCCGTCATGGCCATTTCCAGAAATGGAGGTTGCCATAATGATGCCGCCTCCGCCATGAGAGATCTGCGAGTATCGGACAGTCACGTCTGTGACCGCACAAATCGGACAGACATCGGCGCCGTCCGGAGTATGCTGGTTCTTCGGGCCGAGCAGTATGCCAAAGCCCGTCTGACTGAATCCCCCCCAGTTGTTCTCCATGAGGTTGGCTTCGATCAGCACGCGTATGGCATTCTTGAGTTCGAGGTGATTCTTGACGATAAAGGGATTTCCTCCAACTCCACCCTGGAACGGTGTGTTGCCCTTCATCCA
This sequence comes from uncultured Acidobacteriaceae bacterium, assembly GCA_963696275.1. GTDB lineage: Bacteria > Acidobacteriota > Terriglobia > Terriglobales > Acidobacteriaceae > Acidiflorens. The sequence continues at coordinate 280,284 of CAVOJQ010000010.1, forward strand.
CTGCCACGGCTTGAAGAAGTGATTGGATTGGACGGTAATGTCGGTCGGCGTCGTGGTTGCCTCTCCGCCACCGAACATCACGGCTTCTCCTGCGGCTTCCAGGAAGTTATCCTGGATTTTGTAGGGACCATCCTGGTGATCCCCGGTACCTCCGCTGACCGCGTGCGAGTCCGTACACGAACCGGTAATCGCGGTGCAGTGAAAATCAGTAAAGTAGGAATCCACCACAGCTACGTAAGTCGTACCCCTTAGATTGAAGCCATCCAGAGTCTCATCTTCTTTCGTCCCATGCAGCCAGCTTCGGTCAATCACAATGTAGCTGGCGGTACCCTCGTGGGCGACCGAGATCAGGGTTACTGCTCCCTTTGTACCTGCAGGCCGCGTCAATTCCAATCCCAACAGTCGGTAGTGATTGGCCCCGGATTGCAACGCCACCGGTCCGACAAGTCCCGAAACCACAAGCTTCGCCAGTACATTCTGCGGATTATTGCAGGGATATTGCGGGCGTCCCGGCAGGGAAGCGACGCCAGCATAACAGGGCGTAACTCGCTGTCCTTCGGCGGGCAGAGCGCTGTCGGCAGCGTTGGTGCGAACAACGATCCAGTGGTCGTTGTCACAGTTCTTAGCGGGGAATTCGAAGCTTCCCGTGAAGGTGGCTCCGGCCTGCAATTGGATCGTATTGCCACACTGCGCATTGTTCAAAGCTGACTGCAGATCGCCGCCAGCGTTGACGTTAATGACGGAACCGGGCGCGGGCGTTTCCGCCATCGAACTAGAGACAGTTGTGATCGGCAACTGCGCCGGACCATCGTAACCGCCATTGGCAGCCACCGTGACGCTGAATCCACTGGTCGCAGTCTGACTCTTGGCATCCGTAACCGCGACGGTAAAGGCAAAAGTTCCAGACGCGGTCGGCATGCCTGAAAAATCGCCATTTGCATTCAGCGCCACTCCTGGAGGAGGTGTGCCTGCTGAAATACTCCAGGTGTACGGGGTAGTGCCGCCCGTCGCGGCGAAAACTTCGCTATAGGGGCTGCCCTGTTGACCCTGAGCTAGGGCCCCGGTTGTGATTTGCGGGCCTTGATTGGTGTCCCCTGGCGACGGGGCTACGCTGAAAGTGACGGCGGCGAACTGGAGTGGATCAGCCTTGCTGGTTGCCGTGACTATCACGGTAGTCCGTGACTTTACGATCGGTGCGGTGTAAAGACCGTTGCTATCGACCGAACCCGCCGTTGCCGACCATGTCACAGCCGTATTGGAGGTGCCGCTGACGGAGGCAGTAAACTGATGCTTTTCTTTCGAGAACAGATTTGAGCCCTCTGAAGACAGCATGATTTGAATTCTCATCACGCTACTCGGAGAGTTTCCGTTCGTGCTGCTCTGCGCCGCCATTGTGCCACAAAATACGGCGCTCAGGGTGGCAGCGAGAAATAACGAGTGGCAAAGGCGCTGTGAAAGCGCAGTGGACAATCTTGAGGTAACCGCTAAAAGTACGTTTTGTCTAGTGAACATTGATTGCCCTCGACGTCATGAATTCTCGTTGACTAGTCGATTCGTGCTACACGCTGAATCTATCGGGGCGGGTACCGGCTTCCCAGATGCCGTAAGTTCATTCGCTACGCATTAGTACATGCGCTCGAGCAATGTACCGATTCGCATTAGTTACTGTCCGTCAGTTTGCACGCCGCGAAACTCATGAAAACAGGCTAGGGACAGGCACTCTGAAGGCACGTACGTTACTAAGGGCGAGCGCTAGATTGAGTAGTTAAGGAGGAAAAGATGCCGGGGATACCACTCGAATGTTACGGAGGGAATCGGTCTGGTAAACCTCAAGCAGGGAACGGAATGGTTGTAAAGTCAGGCCTTGTTGTCGACGCCGATCGTCTGCGTGTGTCGATCCAGCAAGAGCAGCAGCGGTTCGCGTAGAAAGGGTCCGCCCGCCAGCAGGCCGGAGATGAGCGGATTCTTCTGATTGCAGCGCAGCGGAGAATAATCGAGCTTCAATGTCCATCCTCCAGCGCTCTCGACGAGCGCCGCACCGGCGGCAACATCCCATTCATTTTTTGGAACCAGGGTGAAGGTAAGATCCGCGCGACCCGCGGCCACGAGCCCCAGTTTGTAAGCGACCGATCCCATGGGGCGAATGTTGAACTCCGCGGTCTCGAACTGTTTCCATTCGCCGCGCTTCACCTCACTGCGGCTGGCGAGTACAAGTGCCCCGTGCAGGTCCTTGCGTTGGCTCGGTTCCGCGGTTTTTCCGTTGTAGGTCACCCCGGTTTCGCGGGAGCCAAGAATGAGTTCGTCGGTAGCGGGATTGCAAATTCCGCCGGCGACCGGAATTCCATTCTCAACCATGGCGATCGAAACGCAAAATTCTGGAATTCCTTGCACGAATTCGCGAGTGCCGTCGAGTGGATCTACGACCCAGACGCGTTGCTTGTCGAGGCGAGTGAAGTCGTCTACGGTCTCTTCCGAGAGCCAGCCTTCTCCGGGGCGGAGAAGCATTCTGCGCAGGACATCGTCGACGGCGCGATCGGCGGCGGTGACGGGATCGTGTCCCACCTTGTATTCGGCTTCTATGGCGCCGGGGGTGAAGCGGTTCAGGACCTCGCGGGCCGCTTCGAGGGCGGCATGGATGCGTTCCAGGGTTTCTTTCGATGAATGTGAGGTCAACTTGTGCTCCTGAATAAATAGCCAGTACCTAGTACCCGGCACCGAGCAACTCAGTCAGGCCCGGCACCACTGGGAACTGGATACTGCCTTATGCCCACAGCATTCTGGCTCCCGTCATCAGCAGGACGGCGCACAGAATCCTTCTTAGCCAGAGTACAGGAACGCGGGTGCTCAGATAGGAGCCGAGGATGCCGCCGGGGATGGAGCCGATCAATATGGCTCCAACCAAATTTCCGTCGACGTTGCCCGCCCTCAAGTGCAGCAACCCGGTGACGCCGGTCAGAATCACGGCATGGGCAATGTCGGTTCCGACCATGATCTTGGGAGGGAAAGAATAAAACAATAGAAGCAACATCATGATGATGCTACCCGAGCCGACCGAAGTGATGCCCACCAGAAATCCACCGACTAATCCGATGGCGCTCATGCCGAAAAAAGACTGCAGCGTGGGCTGGCGCCCGATCAGATGGTCTTCAATCCGTCTTTGGAACAGAAGCAGTGCCGGGATTATGACGAGCAGCAATCCCACGGCAGACTTGATGAAATCGTTGACGCCGGCACCATGGATCTGGCGCAAGTGCACCAGAAGACCCACTCCGAGGTAAGAGCCGGGAACGCTGCCGACAGCTAGCGCCAGAACGACTTTCATGCGCACCGTGCCCTTGCGAAAGTGCATGAAGCTGGCGGGGATCTTGGTGAAGAAGTTGCACAGGGCATCGCTGCCGACAGCCATGATGGGCGGTACGTGCAGGCCGAAGATCAGCATGGGCAGCAGTAAAACTCCGCCGCCCACGCCCGTCATCCCGATCAGCGTTCCCACGCTGAAGCCGATCAGTACTTTTAGCAGCAAGAATTCCATGCCGTCTTTCGAGAGGTTCTCAGTTCCCGGTTCTCAGTTCTCAGTAAAGCAAAACCATGTTAAGCGACTGAGAAAACGGAAACCCGGCGCTGAGAGCCATGTTCAGAGGACATTATCGCATAAAGTCCATCGTAATAGTCGACTTTGTTGTCCGCAGTAGCCGATATAAGAAGTTTTCAGTTCCGGTTCTCAGCACGCAAAACAAAGCTGGCGAACTGAGAACCGGGAACCGGAAACTGCCTTTACCCGTTGCCGTTGGCGCCCACAAAGCCCTCACGTTCGAGGTGTAGAAGAATGGCCTGTGCCGCCTCTTCCGGGCTCAGTTTGGCGGTGTCGATCACGACTTCGGCATCGGTAGGCGCCTCGTACGGATCGGAAATGCCGGTAAATTCTTTGACGATGCCCGCGCGCGCCTTCGCATACAGGCCCTTGCGGTCGCGTTCTTCACAAACTTCAATCGAGGTGGCCGCATGAACCAGAATGAATCCGCCGAACGGCTCAATCATCTGCCGGACCGCTTTGCGAGTCGCCTCATAAGGTGCGATCGGGGCGCAGACGGCGATGCCGCCGTTCTTCGTGATCTCCGAGGCAACATATCCGATCCGCCGGATGTTGATGTCGCGATGCTCTTTGGAGAATCCGAGTTCCGACGACAGATTCTTACGAACCAGATCGCCATCGAGCAGTGTTACCGGACGTCCGCCTAATTCCAGAAACTTCGTAATCAAGGCGTTGGCGATCGTCGACTTGCCCGATCCTGAAAGGCCGGTGAAGAAAATGGTGACGCCCTGTTTGTGCCGAGGCGGATAACTGCGGCGCAATTCCGTCACCACTTCGGGATAGGTGAACCACGATGGAATGTCGCGGCCTTCATTCAGGCGCTGGCGCAGTTCGGTGCCAGAGATGTCCAGCACCTTTGCGCCCGGCGGCACTTCATCGGCCGGAACGTAGCGGTCGTCGTTCTGCAGATACACCATCATCTGGAAGGGAACCATCTTCACGCCCATTTCTTCTTCATGCTTCTTGAAGAGTTCCTGAGCGTCGTAGGGGCCATAAAAATTCTTGCCGTCGGTATCTTTTCCCGGGCCGGCATGATCGCGGCCGACGATAAAGTGGGTGCAGCCATGATTTTTGCGGATCAGGCCATGCCAGATGGCTTCGCGCGGTCCGCCCATGCGCATGGCGAGCGGCAACATGGCGAGCGTCACTGTACCGTGAGGGTATTTCGACAGCAGCAGTTCGTAGCAGCGGGTGCGAACGAAATAATCGACGTCCCCAGGCTTCGTCATCCCGACCGAAGGATGAATCAGCAGATTGGCCTCCACCTGCTTGGCCGCACGCATGGTCAGCTCGACGTGGGCGCGATGCATGGGATTGCGTGTCTGGAAGGCAACGACGGTGGTCCAGCCCAAGCGGGCGAATTCGGAGCGCAGGTCGAGAGGCGTCAGGCGCAGCGCACGGAAATCGTAGTGCGACGGCGACTGCAATCCTTCAACCTGGCCGCCCACATACCAGGGATTCGATTTGTTGATAGCGTAGTCAGCGCCCGGATGCGCGGCGCTCGCAGAACCAAAAACCGCCTGCGCTTCGGACTTGCGGTCCGGCTGCCACACATCTTCCACATGAAGAACGGCAAGCATGACGCCTTCAGGATCGCGCAGCGCGATCTTGCTCGATCCCGGCGTCAGTTTCTTGGCGAAATCCTCGCTTACGTCGAGCGTGATGGGCATGGGCCACAATGTTCCGCTGGCCAATCGCATGTTGTGACAAACGCCTTCGTAATCGGCGCGGTTCATGAACCCGCGCAGCGGAGAAAATCCACCGCTCATCAGCAGTTCCAGGTCGCACAGTTGCCGGGCAGTCAGGTCCCACGAGGGCCATTCCTTGGAGTGCGCCTTCAACTCTGCGGCGCGCGCGGCCGGCACTTGCAGCTGGACAAGTTCTCCCCCGTGAGGGGTAATCAGATGGCTAATCGAAGCGGTCAAGTCCTTAATCCTCCCAATGTTGACTTCAAATTTATGCTTGGAACCAATGTCGCTGGAGTTCATCCCAGAATCCCTTCCTTACCTTGGACCCGCTGGGGCAGCGAGGGGATGGTCCGATAGGCAACTACCTAAGTTGTATAACAATTTCCCAGAAAACGACTGTTCCACGCGAAATTTGTCACGGGAAACTGATGTATAGCTTTTCAGGGAGCAATTCCACTTCCGTCCCGTAGCGCAACCTTGGGCTGTAACCCACTGAAAACATTATTGATTTGTTTGGCTTTCTCGCTGGATCGCATCCGCTCTTTAGAAAGTGAAAAAGGTTGCAACGTTGCACCCCTGACTGGGAAGCAAAGGTGCAACCCGAGCATTCGGTCCGTCAGATCCCGCCCCCATCTGGAATCTCCGAAGGTGTTGCCGCCGCCGGCGCGATTCTATCAGCCACTCCGGTAATGTCGCAGTACGCCCGGCGATAAGCGTAACCCTAAGTAATGACGGTTACTTTAGGAACAAGTCCGTTCTGCGGGAACGCTAAGAGCGCTGAAACCCCATGCTACAATTCACTACTCCTTCGACGATTTTTTGCGAAATTTCATCACTAATGGTGTCAGGGGCAGTTCGGAATTGCTGGTCCGCGGAGAGTCAGACAAGACGTTTCACCGGTGAAGTCTACCGACTCAACCATCGAAAGAGGGCCACTCCCAAAGAGTTAATCAACGAACAAATCTATGACGAGCAAGAAGATTGTCATTATCGGAGCAGGTCCGACCGGCCTCGGTGCGGCGTACCGTCTGAATGAACAGGGCTACGACAACTGGACGCTTTATGAGAAGTCAGACGAAGTGGGCGGGCACTCCACTTCACATGTAGATAACAAAGGGTTTGTGTGGGACGAGGGCGGTCACGTCATCTTCTCGCATTATCCCTATTTCGACACTCTGATTGAGAAGATGCTCGGCAAAGAGGTGCACGAGCGCATTCGTGAGAGTTGGATCGTGAACGGCGACTGCTGGGTGCCCTACCCTTTTCAGAGTAATCTCCGTTACTTGCCGAAACCCGTCCAAGTTAGCTGTCTGACGGGTGCGGCCCAAGCCTCGGCTAAGGACGGCGGCCGCGACGCCGCGAATTTTCGCGATTGGATTCTGGCGACGTTTGGCCAGGGCATCGCTGACGCCTTCATGTTCCCATACAACTCCAAGGTATGGACGACTCCTCTCGAGCGAATGTCGAAGGGCTGGATCGCCGACCGGGTCGCGGTCCTGGATTTCAAGAGATTGCTCGAGAACGTTCTTTACGAACGCGATGATGTCGGCTGGGGTCCAAACAGCAAGTTTAAGTTTCCGCTCCATGGCGGTACGGGCCAAATCTACCGCCGCATGGCCGAACAATTCCCCGCGAAGATCCACTCCAGAAAGCAGCTTGCCGAGGTTGACGTGAACCGGCGGCGAGTGTCTTTTGCCGACGGCAGCGGCGATAACTACGACTTTCTGATCTCGACCGCGCCCCTTGACCTGCTGGCGCAGATGATTCGGCCGGTGGACGACCGGTTGCGCGAAGCGTCGACGGGCCTGGAGCACAATAACCTGCTCGTCCTGGGTCTTGGCCTCCGAAAGAAGATCGAGACCGGCAGGTGCTGGATTTACTTCACCGACGCCGACATGCCCTGCTATCGCGCCACATATTTCTCGCATTACTCCCCCTTCAACGTGCCCAATGGCGATACCGAACAATACAGTTCGTTGATGTGCGAAATGTCGTTTCGCGTCGGAGAAACGCCCGATCCGGAACGCGTCCTCGACCAGGTGATTGCAGGTCTCATCCGGGCCAAGATCCTCGAGGAGTCGGACCGGGAGCGCATTGTTTCTCGATATCATCGCGTGATCGCGTATTCGTATCCCATCCCGACGCTCGGGCGCGACCGGGCGCTCGGCGTCCTGCAACCGGCACTGTTAGAAAAGGGGATCTACTCTCGCGGCCGTTTTGGCGCGTGGCGGTATGAAATAGGCAACATGGATCATTCCGTGATGATGGGAGTGGAAGCGGCTAATAACATAATCGCCGGGGACAAAGAGTTGGTCTTTCACAGTTCGTGAAGTAGTTGTCTTGAGAGATTTGGAGCCGGAGCGACCGGGTTACGGCCGTAATCCTGCTCTCGATGGTCATCCCGGAGAGGACGCCGAATCATGGGGTCGGATTGGGTTACCCGGGTTTCACGCAGCTCCCGAATGGCTTAATCTCCGATGGTAAGATGATGGGTGTCCTTATGAATCCTCAGCTCACTGCTTCGCTTTTTACCGACCTCAAAAGCCGCATCGGAACGCGCCAGGCGCGGGTGGGAATCATCGGCCTCGGCTACGTCGGCCTGCCGCTGGCCTTGCTCTACAGCGCGCAGAAGTTCCCGGTCACCGGTTTCGACATCGATCAGCGAAAGATCGACACCCTGGCGAGCGGCGGCACCTACATTTTCCGCATCACTCCCGCCGAGATCGCCTCCGCCCAAGCGAACGGCTTCAAAGCCACCGCCAATTACTCGCAGATCACCGCCATGGATGCGATCATCATCTGCGTCCCGACGCCGCTGAACGAGTATCACGAGCCCGATCTCAGCTACATCACCAACACGGCCCATGCCGTGGCGCCGCACCTGCGCGCCGGCCAGATCGTCATCCTCGAGAGCACGACCTACCCGGGCACCACCGAAGAAGTTCTGGTACCGATTCTGGAGAACGAAAACCCGGGTGGGCTGAAAGCTTCGCGCCAGGGTGCGGCGGGCGACAACGAGTTCTGGATTGCGTTTTCGCCGGAGCGCGAAGACCCCGGCAACACCGAGGTGGCGCGTCACGATATTCCGAAGGTGATTGGCGGACTCGATCCGCAGGCCAGCGAAATCGCGGCCGCGCTCTATGGATCCATCTTCCGCCGCACCGTTCCCGTCTCTTCGCCGGCGGCGGCGGAGATGACGAAGTTGCTGGAGAACATCTATCGCTGCGTCAACATCGCGCTGGTCAACGAACTCAAGATGCTCTGCCTGCGCATGAACTTGAATATCTGGGAGATCATCGACGCCGCCGCCACCAAGCCCTTCGGCTTCCATCCGTTTTATCCCGGGCCGGGGTTAGGCGGACACTGCATTCCGGTCGACCCCTTTTATCTTTCGTGGAAGGCGAAGGAGTTTGACTTTCACACGCGCTTTATCGAACTGGCGGGCGAGATCAACGTGGCCATGCCGTATCACGTGATCGCCTCGACCATCTCGGCGCTGAACCGGCAGAAAAAAGCGATCAACGGATCGAAGGTGCTGGTGCTGGGCGTCGCCTACAAGAAAGACATCGACGACCTGCGCGAATCGCCCGCCTTGACCATCATCGAACTGCTGCAGAAAGAAGGCGCGGTCGTCAGCTACAACGATCCCTATTTCCCATTTGTCGGACGCGGACGAAAGTACGATCTGCAGATGAAGTGCGCACCGCTCGACCATCTCGGGCAGTACGATTGCGTGCTCATCGTCACCAATCACTCCGACTACGATTACAAGAAGATCGTCAGCGAAGCGCAGCTCGTAGTCGACTCCCGCAACGCCACCCGCGGCATCAAGAGCGACAAGATCGTGCACTGCTAGCCAAGAACGGCCGCTATCGGCTTAGGCCTTATTGTGGCTTGGCGCTAAGCGAAGGAGGGGCTACTTGACGGCGCGCACGCACGAAAGCTGATCTGAGGCCAACCAGTTGATCATGGAATTGCGGGCAAACTGGTCGCTAAAGCGGCAGAACGCACCTTGTTCAAAAAAGCGCTGCATACCGTAACTACCCCACGAATGGCAGACCCAATCTTCAAGCTCCAGACCCACTGAACGCATTAATTTCACCCAAGGACCCTTGACGTAGCGGCGATGAGTAACCGACGGCAAGTCCCTCAGATCCGTCAAAGGCTTTCGAACCATGCGCACCAGCGGGCGAGCAAGAACCCGCGCCTTGAGCAGACTACGGTCGAAGTAATAGAAGGGACAAACGCCGCTTGGCGTTGTGATCACGGCCACTCCGCCTGGTTTCAACACACGCCACATCTCGCGCAGGCCGGGTTTATCACTGCTGAGGTATTCCATCACCCCAAGGCAGACAATTCCGTCGAAGGTATTGTCAGGGAAAGGGATCCGTTCGATGTCACCAACCTGAAAGCGGTCGGCGCCGTAGTGTTCCTGAGCGTAGCGCACCATTCCCTCGGAGAAATCGACGCCCCAAGCCTGGTATCCGCGGCGTATCAGTTCTCCAGCGAGGTGGCCGGTACCGCAGCCAACATCCAGAATTTTGGCTCCAGGGGAAACCCGCCCCTCAATCATTTCTAGCGTGAACCGCCGCCGGGAAATCAGGTTCTGCGAGGTCAAGGTGGCGGGCTTCGGGTCGTTATAAAAACTCGCCCAGTCGTCTACGGTTTTCTCGAAGAGCTCATCTACCTGTTCCTTGACTTCGTCGACCCGCACCTCGTCAACGCGCTCTTTGACCTGATCTTTCGAGGTCATTCTCATCCTCCTGCCGTGGTGGTATGTTTATTTTTAACGCCTTAGGTTGAATGCCCGAGGTTACTCCGACCGCACCCCAAATGCTGGCCAGAGGTTCTCATCTTACGATACTATTTCACTATAGCAATAGCACGCTGGTCACCAAAAGATCCAGCGTGGGAGCCGTTTTGTCGCCATTCAGACCCAAGCTGTGGGTAAAGAACGCGACGGTCCACAGCGGGATTCTGAGGGCCGCAGGCCGTTTCGCTCCGCCGCGTGTTGTTGTCCTCGGTTACCATTCTGTTGTTGAAAATCCCGAGGAAACCGCCAAGACCGTCCGTATTTCCCACTCCCGGGCCGCTTTCGATGCCCAGATGGGCGCTCTGGCCCGCCGTTTCAATCTGGTGACCATGGATCAGGTTACGGAATTCGCGGCCGAGGGCCGGACACTTCCTCGCTGGTCTGTCGCCGTGACCTTTGATGATGGCTTCGTCGACAATCATGATGTGGCGATGCCGATCTTACGTCGGTACGGCATTCCCGCCGCTTTCTACATCATGGTGAATGCGGTTGAGACCGGGACACCTCCCTGGTATGTCCGGCTGAATTACGCTTTCAACACCACTACCTTGCCGGTGTGGAAGCACCCGGAGAACGGGCGAGCCTTCGAAATCGCAAGCGCCCAAGGCAGGAACGCGGCGTTGAATGTCGTCTGGGATATGGGCGCGGCACGATCAGGCGCAGCGCAGGAAAAGCTGATCCGCCAAATTGAAGAATCGCTACAAGTTGCTCCACTCGATGCCCGCAGTGGATTGATGATGAACTGGGACCAGGTGCGCGCCTTAAGAAAGGCCGGCCATATCGTTGGAGGGCATACGCTTTCGCATCCAAATCTTGCCCAGGTCAGCGAGGCTGAGGCGCGCGCCGAAATTCACGGATGCAAGCAGCGGCTGGAAGAGAAAACAGGTGAGCCCATCCAGCATTTTTCTTATCCCCACCCGGCACTGAATCCCCACTGGAGCAAGCAAACTTTCGAGATGACGCGGGAAGCTGGTTTCCGATCGGCAGTCTTAACCACGCCCGGCACGGTTCTGGCTGGAGATCATCCGCTCAGCCTCAAGCGTCTCGCAGCCGGCAAGGATTCCGATCAGATGATGTGGAAAATGGAGCGCGCGTTTCTGGGGTGAACGGGTAGATCACACGTGTCCGACAATGCGGAATCCGACGTAACTTGACGGTATCAGCGCAGCGCGAGGAATCTGGTTACGAAGAACTGCGTCTAGTGTTTTCCGGGGAAGAGTTTCGAACCACTACAAGTATGCAGGGAACGCAGTCCAATCCGACGCCGAAGGTCAGCATTATCATTCCGAGCTACAAGACCGCGGGACTGATTGCGGCCTGCTTGGACTCCGCCTTCGCACAGAGCTACTCGGATTTCGAGGCGATCGTGGTCAACGACGGCTCGCCCGACACGCCAGAACTCGAAAAAGCGCTCGCGCCGTACATCGACCGGATCGTTTACATCAAGCAGGAAAACAAGCGTTGCGCGGGGGCGCGAAACAATGCAATTCGAAGCGCGCGCGGCGAGTTTGTGGCGTTCCTCGACAGCGACGATACCTGGATGCCTGAGCATCTCGCCTCACAAATGCGGTTGTTCGCGGAAGATCCGAAGCTCGATCTGGTTTACTGCGACGGCATCCTGGCGTATGAGTCGGCGCCGGAATGTAAGTTCATGGATAAAAATCCGTCGCACGGCGAGGCGACATTCGCAAACTTGATTGTGGAGCGCTGCCAGATTCCGATTTCATCGGTGGTGGCCCGCAAGCAAGCGTTGATGAAGGCCGGATTATTCGATGAAACGCTGCCACGCTGCGACGATTACGATATGTGGGTCCGGGCGGCTTTCCACGGTGCTAAGATTGGCTACAGTCGCGAGGTTGGGGCTAGATTCTTTGTTGGGCGCGCCGGTTCCCTCAGCCAATCCAAAGCCAGGATGATTGAGGGCTACTGGAATATTCTTGAGAAGTTCAAGCGCACTCTGCCCCTGAGCGATGCGGATCGCGAAGTGGTGGAGAAACGGGCCGCCCAAATCAGAGCCAGATATCTGCTCGAAGAAGGGAAGTCCAAGCTGGAGGAGCACCAGTTCGATCAGGGCCGGCAGCTGCTTGCAGAAGCCAACGATTATTTACACCAGCCCTCCTTGAGCGCAGCGCTTGTAGGCTTGAAAATTGCACCTGGAGCGACTGTGAAATTCATGTCTTTTTGGAGACGAATGCGGAACGGCGTGACGACGTAGCGGCTGCGGGACAATTTGCCTGGGTTTGGAATGATCGAATGATGAAACAACTGATCGCTGGCTGGAAGCAATTTCGCGGTCTCTATCCGCCCGGGCGCCGGATCGCGGTCTTTCCCGACGACATCTTTCTCGTCTCTTATCCCAAGTCGGGCAACACTTGGACCAGGTTCCTGATTGCCAATCTCGTGTATCCGGAAAAGAATCCCGATTTCTCGAATATCAACGATCTATTGCCTGACGTGGAAGGGATGTCGAAGCGGGATCTGGCTCAGGCGCCGCGGCCGCGCGTTCTCAAGAGTCATCAGTATTTCGACCCCCGTTATCCCAAAGTGATTTATGTCGTTCGCGATCCTCGGGATGTCGTGCTCTCGGAATATCACTTCGATATCAAGCGGCGCGCTATCCCCGAAGGTTTTCCGCTCGCGCAATTCGTTTCGCGTTTTGTACGTGGTGAATTGAATCATCCCTACGGAACATGGGCGGAAAACGTAGCTACCTGGCTCTACACCCGGCGCGGCGACCCGCGATTTCTGCTGGTGACCTACGAATCGCTGCAGTCGCAGGCCGTGGGGGAGATGGCGAAGATTGCCCGTTTCATGGGAATCTCGACCCATCCGGAGCGGTTGCGTTTCGCCATCCAGCAGAGCTCCGCGGACCGGATGCGCGAACTGGAGAAGAAGCAGGGGCACCTGTGGTCATCGACAAAAGACACCCGGCAAGACAAGCCGTTTGTGCGGTCCGCTAAAGCGGGAGGTTGGAAAGTGGAATTGCCGGAGTCCAGCATCGCCGAAATCGAGGCGGCCTGGGGCGTGCTGATGCATGAGATTGGATACGAATTGGCCACGTCGGAGTCAGTACATACCGCGATGGTGAATGCCGAGATGGAAAGAGGATAAGGAACCCAGGCAGCGAAATGATCAAACATTTAATTGCCGGAATCCAGCGTGGACTGGGCTTGCACCGGCCCGGCCGCAGCCTGCTCCTTCTTCCGGATGACATTTTTCTCGTTTCCTTTCCGAAATCCGGAAACACCTGGACCCGGTTTCTCCTCGCCAACCTGAGATTTCCTGACGAACCCGCAACCTGGGCGAACATCGATCGGTTGATTCCCGATCCGACGGGTACCACGAAAAAGGACTTCGACCGGATGCCCCGGCCGCGCATCATCAAAAGCCATGAGTGCTTCGATCCCCGTTATCCACGCGTCGTTTACATCGTTCGCGATCCGCGGGACGTCGTCGTTTCGCAGTACCATTATCATCGCAAAATCAGGAAAATCGAGGACGATTCGCCGATTGAGAGATTTGTCGACCGCTTCCTCGCCGGCGAAACCTGCCCGCACGGATCCTGGGGGCAAAATATAGGCACTTGGCTCTACACGAGCGAGGGTGATCCTCGCTTCCTCCTGTTGCGGTACGAAGATATGGTCGCGGATCCCTCCCGCGAACTGGCCAAAGTTGCGGATTTTCTGCACTGGCCGGCCGGTCCCGAGAAAATTGCACAAGCCGTGGAACGAAGCTCGGCCGATCAAATGCGGAAACTCGAAAAAATGCAGCCTGACAAAAACGGCCTGATGCGAGGATCGCGCAAGGATCTCTCCTTTGTGCGTGCCGCCGGTTCCGGTGGATGGCGTGCCGGATTGCCCGCTCCCATGGTCGCCAAAATTGAAGCCGCTTGGGGACCGCTGATGCAGCATCTTGGTTATGAACTGAGTACGCAGCCTGCGGCGCAAGCGCGAGATTTCGAAACTCTGGCGATGCTCAGTGGCAGCGCTCCGCGATGACTGCGGAGAAATTGTCTTTGGTCGTTTGCCGGTGGTCGTTCGCTATTCGGATAAGTTCGCGGCGCAAAAGATTGGTAACGACTGGCGACCAACGACCAGCGACTTCAACGACACCGGATCCGTAGATATCGAGTCAATGCTTGGCCAGCTCAAATACGCAGTAAAGTACATCCTCGGACGCGATCAGGCCGGGCGGCACTATACCGTTTTTCCCGACGACACGTTTCTGGTGTCCTATCCGAAATCCGGAAATACCTGGGTCCGCTTCCTGCTGGCGAATCTACTGTACCCGAACGAGACAGTGGGTTTTGCCAACATCAACCGCTTGCTTCCAGCACCCGGAGTCTTGTCCAAGCGCTTCCTGCGGAGGCTGCCGCGACCGCGCATTTTGAAGAGCCACGAGACCTTCGACCCGCGCTTTCGAAAAATCATCTATCTTGTCCGCGATCCGCGCGATGTGGCCGTGTCTGAGTATCACTTCGATTTGAAGAAGCGCTACATTGAGCCTGACGTCACCCTCGAACAGTTTGTCAAGCGCTTCATCGCGGGTGAAACCTCATCCTACGGTTCGTGGTGGGAGCATGCGGCTGGCTGGATTGCTGCTCGTCATGGCAATCCTGCATTTCTGCTGGTTCGTTACGAAGACTTGCTGGCGGAACCGGTCGGCGAGACCGGAAAAATCGCCGAGTTCCTCGGTATTCAGGCCGGACCGGAACGTCTCCAGGCGGCGGTGCAGAGGAGTTCCGCGGATCGCATGCGCAAGCTCGAAAAACAGCAAGCCGACCAGTGGACCGGGACCAAGAATACGCGCCAGGAAATTCCGTTTGTCCGCTCCGCCAAGTCCGGCGGATGGAAGGAATCTCTGCCCCGGCGTTCGGCCGAAGAGATCGAAGTAGCCTGGGCCCCCCTCTTGAATTTTCTGGGCTACCCGCTGCTGACACCTGAATTGGAAAACAAGACGATGCCCCCGTGGATCAGGACGGGTCAGCCACTTTAGTCGCCTGAGCTGCTTCGAGATGAATTGCCTACAAATCAGTCGCTGCAAGAGTCAATTTTCAAGAGAGACTGTCTCTGTCAGTTCGCGGAAGGTCAATGCGTAAAGTCGAAAAACGGCAGATCGTCAAGAATGTCAGTTCCAATTGGTTCGCTCTTGGAATCAATGTTGTCGTAGGCCTTCTTCTTTCGCCCTTTATCTTGCATCGTCTTGGAGACACGGCCTTTGGGCTCTGGGTTCTGATCTTTTCCATCACCGGCTATTACGGGATGTTCGATCTCGGCATCCGTTCCTCCGTCGTTCGTTATGTGTCGAAGTTTACCGCCACGGGCGACCGCGAAGAATTAGCCAAGCTGATCAACACCAGCCTCTTCACCTACACCTGCATCGGCGTCGCCAGCATGGTGGTGACGGTTTTTGTCGCCTATCATATCGACCGGATGTTCCACATCCCGCCCGAGTTTCTTCCCACTGCCCGGAGCCTTCTGCTCATGGTGGGCGCCTCGGTAGCGATCGGGTTTCCGGCAGGGGTTTTTGGCGGATTTCTCGAAGGCCTGCAAAGTTTTTATATTCTCAGTTGGACCAATGTGGTTTCGACTTTGCTGCGAGCTGGTTTGATCGTAACCGCTCTCACTCACGGATACGGATTGCTGACCGTTGCCCTGATCACGATTACGTTGCCCCTATTGGGGTCCATCATGAACGGCATCCTCGCGCTACGGTTGTGTCCGGTGCCGTTCGGAGTCAAATATGTCGACCGCGGCACATTCCGCCAGATCAGGAACTACAGTGGCGTCACCTTCATGATTATGGTGGCGGGCCGGCTTAAGTTTAAGACCGACGAGATCGTCATTGGCACGTTCATGTCGGCGGCGGCCATCACCTATTTCAATATCGGCGCCCGCATTGTCGACTATGCCGGACAGGTGGTGACGGCTCTCTCGCAGATCTTCGTTCCCATGGCCAGCCAGTCCGACGCACGTAGTGACATGACGCGTCTGCGGAAAATATTCCTCGTGGGCAACCGGGTTTGCGGACTCACAATTTTTCCGGTATGCGTCATCCTGCTGATCCTCGGTAAGTCGGTGATCGAGGTATGGGTGGGTAAGAAGTATGTTGCGACCAGCTATCCCGTGCTGGTCATTATGATTCTCTGCAGCACCTTGTGGTGGGCCCAAGGAGCATCAGGACGAATTCTCTTCGGCATGTCAAAGCACGGAACCTGGGCGGTGGTTACGATGATCGAGGGCGTCTCTAACCTCATCCTCAGCATCATCCTCGTCCGGCCCTACGGCATCATCGGAGACGCGTTAGGAACTGCGATCCCTCTAACCTGCAGCGTGCTGTTTTTCATGCCGCGTCATCTCTGTAAGAAGCTCGATATTCCGCTGCTGACCTATCTTCGCGAGTCCTACACATTGCCTTTCGTTTTGTGTGTCCCCCTCGCCTCAGTGCTGTTGCTGATGCAACGCTGGTGGTTTATTCCGCACAACTATCGTGGGCTGGGCTTGCAACTCTTCATCGCACTGGCCGTGTATGGTTCCGGAATCCTCTGGGCGGCATGGACCGACACCGCGCTTCGCGTCGACGAGAAGTCCCTGCATGGCAAGTCGCCGGGGAGCGTCGTCGTTTCCCCTCCTGCCGAGGCCTACCAGCAGGACGTATAGCGCCGCGTTGCCCATCTGCCCAATCGTCTTTACCTAATCGTCATCGGGCGGCAGCGGCGGAGATTTGTCGTTCCGGAAATAATCCGTCTTCAACGGAGCGTCGATCTGGGTAAATCCGTTGAATTGGTTGAAGTCGAAGGAATCCTGTAAATCGCCGGGTGTATACGAGTCCGCGTAGCCGACGGACTGGTCGATCGGCGGCAGCACAAATATCTCCTCAATGAATTTAAGAATGCTGCCAAAGTCATTGACCTGGTGCGATATATAAGCTTGCTTCGCGTAGGGCGAGACGACAATCAACGGCACACGAAAGCCATACTCGTAAGAGTTAAAATACGGTTCAGAATTGCGAATCGGCGGCGCCACGTGGTCGTACCAACCTCCCCAATCGTCCCAGGTAACGATGATGGCAGTGTCAGCCCAGAATGGACTTTGACCGATCGCGTTCACGATGGATGCCACCCAGGACGGCCCACCTCCCTGGTTACCACCGGCATGATCGGAATTCTGGCCGGCAGGAATAACCCAGGTGACGTTGGCGAGGAGCCCGTTGTTGATATCCGTGGTGATCTGCGTTCCAGATCCTTCGATCACTACGTTGTCGTTCCATTCGGTTCCGTTGCATGTCAGCTGATCGGGTGGACCCGAGGTGGGCGTGCAGATCTGCTGGATGGCATCGGGTGCAGTCCAAATATACCCGTCTTGCGCCGCATAGTATTTCCAACTCAGACCATAGTTAGCGAGCACGTCTGGCAGCGTAGGATGGTCAAAACACTCCTGGCCGTTGATCGTTCCATAGGTGTGGTTGGGGAAAGGCTGGCTGGTATCAAGCGTATTCACCGATGCGGCCGGGGGCGCGAGGCAACCGGCTCCCGGTGTTCCATCAGCGCGCGCGTTGTTGTTTGGATTGTCCGATACATACGTGGTGCTGGCCGCTGAAATTGCCGAAGTCCCGGAGAGGATGTATTGGTGCGCCGGGAAACTGGGCCCCTCGTTGGTCTGGAACATCCGGTCGCCGAACGCGTACGTCTCGGCGATTGTGTAGTACGGTTGGACGTCCGACGCCTCCACATACTGGAACGACGCATATTGCGGGCATCCTGTTCCAGCACAGGGAACAAGATCAGAGCCATTCATCGCGCAGGCGGTCCCAGTCCACTGGCAAGCCTGTAAGAATGCATCGTGGCTATGGCCCAGATCGTACGTCGTTTCTAATGAGACGGGAGTGAGGGTAATCTTGGTTCCGTCGCTCGTGTAACCGTAATTTTGGATGTCTGCACCGCGACCAATCAGCACCGGGTCCTGAAACAGGTTATCGGTCGTACGGTTTTCCTGAAAGATAATCACTACGTGATCGATCTGTCCCAACTTGATCACGCTGAGGTTAAAGTTCGTGGTATTCATCAACGTGCCCGACACGCCGCTAATCGTGACCGTAGTCGCGCCCAGAGTCGCTGTGGCCGTAGCCGTCAAAGTCAGCGTGCTGGTAGTTGTTGCTGAACTTGGATTGAAGACTCCGGTCACTCCCGCAGGCAGATTCGATGCGGAAAGCGCAACGCTACCGCTGAAGCCATTTTGCGGCGTGATGGTGATCGTACTACTCTGAGTCAGGCCCTGCACGATGATCACTGGCGTGGCCGCCAGTGCGAAATTCTGGTGAGAACCGGGACCACTGCCACCGGTCCCGCCGCAGCCCGCCAGGATCGCAGCAAGACCAATGAACAAAGCCAGTTGCGGGTCGAATCTCAGGCGGTGCATGCGAATTCTTTTTTTCGAAAACACAATGGAATGGACTCGATTTTCAAAGCGCGGCACCCGCAAAGTAGCATCAACCTTGTAGCCAAGCCTGGTCCCCGGTTTCGTGGATGCGCGTTATTGATTCGATCGACTACTTCCGGAGATTGTAGGCGAATCCTGGGAATTTGATGCCAATAGTTTGTTCGTTGGTTGGACCTTGAAAATGTGTTTGCCTGATGCTCGGCGAGGAGCCGATCCTGAAGCAAAGAACGAATCGCAAGTTCATGCCATCTGTCAAGCCCGTTGAATCCGATTCTTTATATGGCGCGTAGCCGTTTTCGGAGTCTCCCCAGCCGGCGTCGCCATAAGGCCGCAACTCCGTCTTCACGGAAAGAAGTTCATGGAAAGTATACTCATGTTATCAATGGTTTACGGGAATAACTTCACTAAGCATCGGTGGTATTGACAAGGCCCTTCGCCGTGATATTCTTCGGTCAAGCAAGTTCATATATTCCCCCCAGATCACGCTTGGGTTCCGAACCGGTTGAGCGGCTAATTTTCCCGAAGGGTAGTCATGCATGGAAGCCAATTCTTCAAGCGAGCGCGCCCCGGTTTTTCCCCAGCTGTTTTGCCCAAAAATTGAGGCAAGGATCTACATGAGAGTTGCCGGAATCCTGAGCGCCCTCGTTTTGGGGACAGTGTTAAGCTCGAGCGCCACGATCACGACTACGACCGCACTGATGTCTTCGCTGAACCCGTCGACTTACGGTCAGACGGTGACTTTTACGGCGGTGGTTAGTTCCGCATCGGGTGCGCCGCCAGATGGAGAAATCGTCACCTTCGAGCAGGGAACGAACTCGCTGGGAACGGGGGCGTTGAGCGGTGGCACGGCAACTTTCACGATCTCGACCCTGAAGACGGGTAGCGCAGATTCCGTCAAAGCCGTGTATCCCGGAGATTCGAACTTAGCTAAGAGCACGTCAAACACGGTGGGCCAGGTGGTCAGCAAGGCCACAACGGGTAACACCCTGGCATCCTCTCAGAACCCCTCCAACCTCGGGCAGTCTGTGACCTTTACGGCAACCGTGGCACCGGAGTTCAGTGGCACCCCGGCCGGCAGCGTGACATTTTACAAGGGCAGCAACAAGCTGGGATCAGCATCGCTCTATGGCGGTGTAGCCAGCTATTCAAACACTAAGTTGCCTGCCGGCACCGATTCAATTACGGCGGTTTATTCCGGAAACACTTCGTTTACCGGCAGCTCGTCGGCCCCTCTCAGCCAGGTCGTGGCTAGCGGAACCTATATCGATTCCACCCTGACTTGGGATGGAATCACGCGCTATTACGAGGTCTTCGTACCAGCGGCGCTGCCGGTAAACCCGCCCATGCTGGTGATGCTCCATGGGACGAGGTATACCCTTACTTTCGATCCACAGGCCGTCATCTCGCTGGATTGGGGCTACGCAGCACTGGCGTCGCAGTATGGTTTTATTCTGGTTCAGCCCGCCTCCACCTATGATCCGCCAACGACGCAGTGGAATTGGAATGCGTACTTCATGGATGTCGCATTTCCCCCGCCTGCGCCCGGAACGTGTACCGAACCGCCTGCCACTGGCTGTCCGGACGACATTGGTTTCCTTGGGAGTTTGATCACGACCCTGAAAAGTCAGTACAACGTCAATCCGAACCAGGTCTACGTGGTTGGCTTCTCTTCGGGCGCTCAGATGGCGGAACGCGTCGGCAACGAACTTCCCGGCCTGGTGACGGCGATTTCCCCCACTTCAGGCCAACTCGTCGGTCAGCAGGTTCCTCCTCCGACGCTGCCCTCCGCATACGCTCCGTCTCCGTTCCCGCCCATTTCAGTGCAGGAGTGGGCCGGCACGCTCGACGAAAACTTGTGGCCATGCGGCTACGGCAAGACCGTGTACTCCGGCATCACTTTCACGCTCGATACCGTCGATGACACTTTCAATTACTGGGTGCAACAGAATGGCTGCACCAAGCTGCAAACCACGCAGCCGCTGTGTTTGAACGGCGTGCCGAACAACGCGAACGATGCGCCCACTCCGGGCATGCCGGGCATGACCGGAAATATCGCGACCGGCTGCAACAACGACGTGGTGGTTCAATTCATCTGGGAACCGGGGGTTGGCCACTCCAACGAACCCAAGAACGATCTCGCACGATGGCTCTTCCTGGTAAATCCGATGCAATCGATTGAATAGATACAACCTTAAGGTAGGGAAATCGTCCAAACTCGAATTTGCAGATAATCAGATGTGGACGATGAAAGCAAAAGCAAAAGCAAAACTGAACCCCGGGGAAACCGAATCATGTTAGCTCAACCTGTAGCAGACCGCAGAAAAATCACAGAGTCCACGTCCGGAGGGTTACTGGCGCTTCCTGCCGATAATTCCAAGCGAAACAGAGCGAGGTCCAGAATCGGTTGGAGGATCGCTCAAGTACTGTCTGCGCTACTGCTGGCCCCAGCTTCGCTTCTCTACGCAGCCTTGACCACGACCACGACGACGCTGTCGTCTTCGCTGAATCCGTCGACTTACGGACAGGCCGTGACCTTCACGGCAGTGGTGAATCCCGCGCCGCCCGATGGCGAGACCATTACTTTCCAGGAGGGAAAGAACGAATTAGGAACTGGAGTGTTGAGCGGCGGTTCGGCGACCTTCACGACCTCGACACTGACGACCGGTGGCACGGACAACATCAAGGCCGAGTACCCAGGCGACGCCAGCTTTGCCAGCAGCACCTCGAACATCGTGAAACAGATGGTAACTGCAGCCACCACCATGACAGCGTTGGTGTCCTCGTTGAATCCGTCCAATGGCGGGCAGGCTGTGACTTTCACAGCCACCGTGGCCCCGCAGTACGGAGGTACGCCCGCCGGCAACGTGGAATTCTATAACGGAACCACGAAACTCGGACAAGTTGCGCTGTCGGGCGGCGCGGCCAGTTACACGACCTCAACTTTACCCGGAGGGACGGATCCGATCACAGCGGTCTACAAAGGCAGCAATTCGTTTCTCACCAGCACCTCGCCCGTCTTGAACCAAACCGTGAATGGCTCAAGCGGTGGGCCGACCACGACCGCGCTGTCGTCTTCCCTGAATCCATCCACGTACGGGCAGGCCGTGACTTTTACCGCCGTGGTGAGTCCTGCGCCGCCCGATGGGGAGACAATTACATTCCTGGAAGGGCACAACGAACTGGGAACCGGGCTGCTGAGCGGCGGAACGGCTACCTTCACGATCTCGACCCTGACAACAGGCGGCACGGACACGATCAAGGCGTTTTACAGCGGCGACGGGAACTTCGACAATAGTACGTCGAACGCGGTGAAACAGGTGGTAGACGAAGCCACGACCACGACGACGTTGGTATCTTCGTTGAATCCGTCTGATGGCGGGCAGCCTGTGACCTTTACGGCGACGGTGACCCCGCAGTACGGGGGCACGCCCACAGGCAAAATACAGTTCAACAACGGGACCGCGAAGCTTGGACTGATATCGCTGTCGGGCGGTGTTGCCAGCTTCACAACCTCAAGTTTGCCCGGCGGCACCGACCCGATAACAGCGGTCTACAGCGGCAGTAATTCCTTCCTCACCAGCACCTCTGCCGTTCTGAACCAGACGGTGAATGGCAGCGGATCAGCCAACTGCGGTGTCGGAACCTTCGTCGATTCGTCGATGACATGGCCCCTCGAGAATGGCATCACGCGTTATTACGAGGTTTACCTGCCTGCAAATCTGCCCCCGAATCCGCCCATGGTTCTGATGCTGCATGGAACCCAGAACACGAAAGCCACTGGCTCTGACCCTGAGCCCGTCATTACTTTGAATTGGGGCTGGCAACCGGTCGCCGACCAATATTGCTTTATCCTCGTGAAGCCTGCTTCCACCTACGATCCGACGTCGCACCAGTGGAACTGGAACGCCTATTTCATGGAAGCATCGTTCCCCGCTCCGGCACCGGACGATTCTGGCTTCCTCCGACAGTTGATGAAGAATCTTACGGCGCAGTACAGCGTGAATCCCAAAATGGTTTACGTTAGCGGCTTCTCCTCCGGTGCGCAAATGACCGAGCGTGTCGGCGTCGAAATCTCCGATTTGGTGGCGGCGATTATTCCTGCTTCTGGCCAGATTGAAGGTCAGCAGGCTGCTCCTCCGCCAGAGGACACGCTCCCGAACGCGCTCGCGCCCATTTCTGTTCAGGAGTGGCACGGCACTCTCGATACCAACTTGTGGCCCTGCAACTACGGCAAGACCAATTATTCTGGGGTTTGGTATTACCTGGATACGGTTGATGACACTTTCAACTACTGGACAGGACCGCAAGCCAATGCTTTTACCGATCAGAACGCTGTTTTTCAAACTGCCACGACTCTATGTTTACCGCCTGAGAGTACGTCCGGGGTCCCTAACAACGCGAATGATGCGCCCACTCCACCCTATCCAGTCGTTCCAATAATGCCCACGACTCTATCGGGTAACATTGCGGTGAGCACCGTGCCCCCCGCCGGGGGGTGGCCCAGCGCTTCCATCACAGCCGCGAGCGAATCGGGCACTACGGTCACCATCATCAGCACACTGAATCCCGGCGTGGCAGGTGTAGCCATAATTACGGGAATGACCCCGTCTGAATACAATGGGGCCTGGATTGTCACGGCGTCCACGCCTACGGCTTTCCAGTATACCAACCCGGTGAGTGGGGTTGGCCCTGGAACAGAGTTTGGAACCGTAGCGGGAGGCCAAAATACCGAAGTCCAGTTCATTTGGGAGCCGGGTATCGCGCACTCCTACCAGGAGCAATACGACGCCGCACGCTGGCTCTTCTTTGCCGCTCATCCGTGCCCAACGTGCGGATCTGGTGACGCGCATTCGAATTCAATTCCGTAAACAAGAGATAATGGCAGTCGAGAACAAACCGAAGCTTGGGGAAGTCAATCATGGGAGTTGAGCAGTTAGCTGGCAGCAGCGAGATGATGAAGGAGCTAATCGGATATATTGCCAAAAAGGTGACTAAGGGCAAGAGTGAAATCACCGAGGACACTCCCCTTGTCTCTTCCGGCCTGGTCGATTCTTTTGCTCTGATCGATATTTTTCTGGAGCTGCAAAGAATCGCTGGCCGCAAGGTTCCCGCAAGTAAGGTGCAAGCGAAAGACATGGACACGGTGCGCCTGATGTTCGCCACCGCGGAGAGGTTCGGTAAGCCGGTCAAGAATTGAAATCGTTTTTTTTAAGGAAGGAAAACGTAGGTCTGTGGCACGAGATGTTTCCATCACAAGTGTGGGGGATTGTATGAGAGGTCGATCACAGGCTCACTTCTTTGCGTTACTTTTCATGATGTCGGTTGCGTCGGCCAGCGCCCAGGTGCAGTTCGATCACATCGTTGTCATTGATCAGGAAAACCGCACTCCCGACAACCTGTTCGGAAGCAATCCAAACTTCGAGACCGGCGTTGACATTCAGACCACGGGCATCAACTCCGTGAATGAGACCGTGCCTTTTACTCCCGTGGAACTGGTGGATTGCTACGACCTTGGTCACAGCCACCTGTCGTTTCAAAAGGCTTATAACGAAGGCGCCATGAACGGCTCCGACAAAGTGCCGGTTAAGCCGCTGCCGGGTTGCGTGCCGGGGGCGAACGCGCAGTTTCGCTACGTGGACAACTCCAGCGGAACCATTCAACCCTACTTTGATCTAGCCACGCAGTATGGATTTTCTAACCGAATGTTCCAGACCAATCAGGGAGCGAGCTTTCCTTCTCACCTGTTTCTCATCTCCGGAACATCCGCTCCATCCACCGACAGTACGTTGTTCGCCGCCGAAAACCCATCCGGCGTTTCCACCGGATGCTCATCCGCGCCCGGTACGAAGGTGGAAATGATCAATCCGCAGGGTCAATACAGCACGATGTACCCTTGCTTCGATCATGCCACGCTCATAGACCTCCTCGAAAACGCTGGCTTGACTTGGCGATACTACGCCGCCAACAGTAAGACGATCCTGACGTCTCCGAACGCTATCAGTTCGATCTGCCAGGCACAGGAGGTCGACGGAAAACTGTCCTGCACGGGCAGCGAGTGGGCGAATGTGATCCTGAACCCGAAAAAGGTGCTGACCGACATCCAGAGTTGCAATCTGGCAAATATGGTCTGGGTCACGCCGACCGCTCAGAACTCCGATCATCCCGCCGGCAATACAGGCGGCGGACCATCATGGGTTGCGTCCATCGTGAACGCGATCGGCAATTCCAGCTGCGGCTACTGGCAGAACACTGCAATCCTCATTACTTGGGATGACTGGGGAGGGTGGTACGACCACGTGCCTCCCTATCTGATTGGGCAGCCCGACGGATGGGGCCAGAGTTACGTGTACGGTTTTCGCGTCCCGCTCTTAGTCGTGTCGGCCTATACGCCGGCGGGCTACGTCAGCAACACAGATGAAGATTTTGGCAGCCTGCTCAAATTCGCAGAAACGAATTTCGACCTGGGTCTGATCGGCCCCGGCACCTGGGCCGACAGCTATGCCGACGATCTAATGGAGTTCTTCCTGCCCGGTGCGCCCCGCGCCTTCGCCACCATTCCGGCACAATACGGCGCGGACCATTTCATCAAAAGCACGGAGCCGGACATCGCTCCGGACGACGATTAGAGGACGGCGATTAGAAGCGACGGCAGCTTTCGCCCAGCGGTCATCGGCCCCAACTCCCCAACATCTCGGTGATTTTGCCGCGGTCAATCTTGCCGTTGACATTCAGCGGAATCTGCGGGAAATGGTAGATGCGGCTGGGCACCATGTAGCGCGGCAGCCGGGTTTCACACGCGGCGATGATTTGCTGATCGCGCGCCGGATCCGATCCCGAAATCACTCCTACAATCCCGGATGCGGAACCATCCGATAGCGGCCACGGAATCGCCACCGCCAGTTCGGTCCGGGCGGCCTCACGCAGCACCAGGTCGATCTCCTGCAGTTCCACGCGATAGCCATTGACCTTGACCTGAAAATCGCGCCTTCCGAGATAGAACAGACACCCCCGTTCATCTTGCCGGACGAGATCGCCGGTGCGGTACCACACCTGGTCCCCGGTGTGTTGCAGCCGCACAAAACTTTTCGCAGTTTTTTCAGGATCATTTAAGTAGCCGCGTGTGACCTGTGATCCGCCCAGGCAGAGTTCGCCACTTTCGCCGACCGGCACGGGTGCAAGGTCGTCGTTCACCGCGCATACCTGCTGCCCGTCAAAAGGCCAGCCGATCGGAACCAAGCCGCGAACGCACTCCGCCGGGGAAGTATCCGAATCCCAGCGATAATAAGTGATGGCAATCGTCGCCTCTGTCGGTCCATACAGGTTTTCCAGGATGGACTTGTTCGCCGCTCCCTGCCATGCCGCGGCGAGGCTGGCAGAAAGCGCTTCGCCACAAAACAGGCTCCAGCGTAGAGAGGGAAATGCACCCGGCTCGAGCAGGCCCAACTTCGACGCGAACATCGCTACCGACGGCACGGAGAACCAGCACGTCAGCTCCTTTTCCTCGATCAGAGTGGCTGGAGTGAGTGTCTGCTCGGCATAGGGACAAAGCATAGCCCCGGCATCCCAACAGGTAAAGAGATCATGCACGCTGAGGTCAAAGGTCAGATCGAAGTTCTGCGAACAACGATCCCGGTTATGCATGCCGAAGCGCTTGGCTGCATACTCCATGTATGCGACCGCGTTGGACTGGCTGACGGCCACACCCTTCGGAACTCCTGTGCTCCCGGAGGTAAACAGCAGATACGCCGTATCGCCCGGACCGATAATGGGATGGCGCGGATCGGCAATGGTAGACAACTCTTCCGTTGTGATGACACGGTGGACCGAAGAAAACTGCGGCTTCGAACCGGGATCGGGAAAGATCAGCTTCAACGACTCGTTCAGGCGGGGAAGCAACGACTCCAGCGTGCCAGCGCACTCTTGTCCGACGATCAGAGTCTTGCATCCGGACGCGCGCAGCATGACCAGCGTCCGCTCCAGGGGAAATTTGGGATTGAGTGGAACATAGCCTCGTCCGCTGCCGAGCACTCCCAGGATCCCTCCATAGGCGGCAACGCTTCGACTGGCCAGGACCGCAACTACCTTCTCGGAAGGTTCTAGAGTTTCGAGCAAGCAGCCCGCGATTCCGCCCGCATAATTCCAGAGTTGCTCGTAACTCAGCGATAGTACGCCGATTTCAAGCGCCGGCCTGCCGGGATCGGCCCGGAGGGAACGGAAAAACCCGCTGATCAAGCTTCTCGATTGTTGCGGCGGAGCCATCAGTCACCTTGATTCTACTTTGTCACCCGGAGCGACGCGAAGGACCTATGAAGAGCGAAGCGAAGGATTTATGAATCGTTATCTACGTCGCAATGTGGAGTCCTTCGCTGCGCTCAGGGTGACGGAAACCTGTGTCTCGAATTCAACGAGTCACTGGATGTTCCAAAATATCGAATAGCCGATTGGCGACAATTTCGTTGCCCTCGGGCCTCAGGTGCGAAATGCCAACATAGAGCGAAGCCTTCTGGTCATCAAGAAGGTTGCCGAGATAATAGAAATCCGGGTTCTTGATCTCGTCGTGTCCGCGTTGATACGTGGCCGCATACATCGCTCCCAGACCGGGAAACTTCTGATACTCCATGTTCAGGACTTGTTGCTCGTAAGGCGTAAGTTCCTTATGCCCGACCGCCATGTTTGGGTACCACGCAAAAATTGCGCGGAAACCAAACTGCTTGGCCAGCAAACCCACGATGTCCATGTTCTGAACATAATTGGAAACTACCGCGGAAGAAAGCGCCTCCGCGTCGCGCGTCGCCTTGGGTGCGTCACCCTTCTGATTATGGAAAGGTTCTCGGATAGCGATCTTTTCCAGAAAGCGATAGGTATTCGTCTGTTCCAGGTATGCAAAACCAGCTTTCTGCGAGGCGCCCCAGTTATCGAGAAATTTCTTGAAGGAGTTGTAATTGCTGTGCAGGTCGGCGCGCCCGCTCTGGTACGCAGCAAAAGCCTCGGTGCCTCCGTCGTAAAAAAGCACGACATCGGGCTTGCGGGAGGCATGTTTGAGTTCTTCAATGAGGCCGATCATCTCCTGGGAGTTTGCCCAGCCCTTTTCGGCGTAGTTCACAATGCATACCGGCCGGCCAGCTTTCTCGTAGTTGCGTGCTATATACGACGGAATGGTCTCTTCGTCGGGCGAGCCTGCTCCCCACATCACGGAATCGCCAAACATCCATATTGTGAAGGTCTTGTCATCCTTATTGCATTGCGTGTGCGGTGTGCGGCGCACTCCATCCTGATCGATGGACAAAACGTCGCCCTGATAAGGAGCTCTCCGCCACAGCACGTACTGGTGATACGTCACCTTGTTCGCTTGCTCGAACTCTTTCCAGTATTCGCGCTCGGCTGCGCTGCCACCCTGCGACAAGTCCAACTTCACGGCCGGTTCCATGACGTCTCGAGCCGCGGGAAGATATCGCTCGTACGAATAAAATTCAACACCGGCGAGCACAATTACACCGAGCGTTACGGCCACGCACAAGCGGACAGCAAAGTTTCTCAAAAGGGATTTGTACTGGGTGGTGGCTGTCGGTCGAGTTACCACGATCGGGTCATTTTCTGCTAATGCCACAAACAGCTGCACCTCGCGACTGCTTTCAAGTCTGATTGAATGCTAGCATAGCGCCGTTACATCTTTATCGGTAACGGCAATCACCAAGGTAATTCTGGCGATGCAGAACGCGCGTCGTCAATCTTGAGACTCACTCTAAAACAGCGCATACATCACGGGCCCAGTCTCAGCTTGTCCTGGATGGAACACGACGCTCAGGTAAATCGCCAGCACCACCACCACCGGTGTAATCCAAACCCAGCGTTCGCGGGCCAAGATGCCAAATACCTTGCCGAATCGATTCCCGAACTTGCGTTGTGCACTTTCACTCAGCCAATCAAGAAGCTCGCCGAAGCCGATGACCACGAAATATCCCACCGCCGCCAGCAAAGTCATTACGTAAAAGCTGTGGTCGAGAGAGAAGTGCCGGTAGCTATGCAGCGAAGCCAGAGCCTTCAGCATGCCGAATGCCTGCCTGATGCTCTCCGAGCGAAAGAAAATGTAGCCGACGCAGACCGCGCAAAACGTCAGCCACCACGAGATGAGACTCGGCAGCCTCCCCGTCCATTCAAATCCCATCCGCTTGCGGAATTCCTGCCATTGCCGGTGAAAGACCATCAAAAGACCGTGGTAAGTCCCCCACATCATGAAGAGAAACGTGCCACCGTGCCACAGTCCAAAAACGAACATCGCGATCACCAGTGACAGGTTGCGCCACCAGACTTCCCGCCGGATGGTTGCCAGCGGCAGAAAAAGAAAGTCGCGTATCCAGAAAGATAGCGACATATGCCACCGCGTCCAGAAAACAGAAATGGTTGTCGAAAGATAGGGCCGGTTGAAGTTTTCCTGCACCCGAATCGCGAACAGACGAGCGGCCCCGATGACAATATGACAGAACCCGCAGAAGCTGAAGTACAACTGAAATCCGTAGCCGATAATCAGAAACCAGACATCGACTCCACTCAATCGCGACGCAGGATTGGTGAATGTTGCGTGATCGAAAATTGCGTCCACGCCCGCTCCCGCATACAGCCCGCCGCTCATGACGGCAGCCAGTACCGACATCAGGATTCCAATAGCAACTCTCCGCACCCCGATTCTGAGATCGTCGTCGCTCACCGACCACTCCTGGCGGAATTGCGGCAGCATGCTCGACATCCGGCAGATCGGCCCCTGCAAAACAGTCGGCCAGAACGACATGTACAGGCAGAACTCCAGCAACGTCGGGTCCAGTTCTTCTTCGCGATACAGTTCCAGCAGATAACTCAGAGCTTGGAACGTCCAGAAAGAAACGCCCAAGGGGAAAATCATTCGTTTGAGCACCGCCAGCGGCGACCCGGTGGGCGCGACCGTGCCGAGCAGGGGCAAGTATTTAAAAACGCTAAGCAGGGTGAGATTAAAAAGGATCCCCGTCCAAAGTCGTCCCGTCGTAATCCGCTTTTTCAGCCACTCGCCAAGCGCATAGTTCATCACCGAGCTGAACAG
This sequence comes from uncultured Acidobacteriaceae bacterium, assembly GCA_963696275.1. GTDB lineage: Bacteria > Acidobacteriota > Terriglobia > Terriglobales > Acidobacteriaceae > Acidiflorens. The sequence goes on from CAVOJQ010000010.1 coordinate 309,886, forward strand.
CAAAATGACAATCAGCCACCCGCCCCAGCTGAAGTAGAAAAGCCAACTGGCCGCTAGGTAGAGCCATTGTCGTGCGATGACGGACCGCAGCCGCATCGCCGCCAACCACACCACCGCGACCCCAATCCCATATTCGAGAAGTTCTGTCGTCATCGCCGCATTCCCGACTCACGAACTCGACCTACTGCCACGGGTTTTCTCTTCTCCAGATTGCAGGCCAGATAGTTCTCCATCTTCTCGCCGTCAATCTTCGGCCTTCCTCCACGTGCCAATGAACGTATTGCACATTTTCCACGTGAGACTTCTCTAGCGGTTAACGGCTTCGGGAGTTTGAGACCGCGGCCTGGAAGAGCTACCCGATGTCATCTTCCGCAGCACGTCGGCAAACTGCTCCGCCACCACCGACCAATCAAACTGTGCTGCTAGTTGCACCGCGGCCTGCTCCAACCTCCGGCGCGTCTGGGCATCGCGTAGCAGCAAGAGAATGGTTTTGACGAACGACGGAGCATCATCCGCCAGCAACAGATCGCGACCGTCTTGAAAAGTGAGCCCTTCGGCCCCGATGGAAGTCGAGATCAGCGCCTTGCCCATGGCCATCGCCTCATAGATCTTAAGCCGCGTTCCACCACCGATGCGCAATGGCACCACGACCACCGTTGCGTCGCGAAGATAGTCGGTCACGGAGGGCACGGTCCCAGTCACCTTTACCGATTTCGAAGCCAGACGCTCCACTCTAGGGAAGGGATTTCGCCCGACAATCTGAAAGAGTGCGTCGGGAAACTCCGCTACGATTCGGGGCCAGATTTGCCCACAGAAATATTCCATGGCATCGACGTTCGGCTCCCAGTCCATCGATCCCGTGAACACGATGCGCGGAGGCGTGGCCGTCGATGGAGGCGCAACCTGAAATTGCTGTGTATCGACGCCCGTCGGCACCACCGTGATCTCGCACGCTGGGTTCATCTCCAACATCTGATGTCGGTCGTTTTCGGAAACCGCGACGATGTGATGGAAGCGGCCCAGCGTCTGCCTTTCATAGCGCGTCATTCGCGCCGCTTCGAGCGTATAAGACAGCTTGCGCAGCGGATGCGATTCGGTCGTCGCCATGCGCCGCCACAGCGAGCTTTCGACATTGTGCTGAAAAAGCAGGCAGGGTAAAGGCAGCCTATGCGGAAAATTCAAAGAGGGAGCGAGAAAATCGCAGACAGCCACATCGAACTCTTGGCTCGACAATTGGCGTGCCACCAGATTGCGAACCGCCGGATCGGTAAACTTGGAGACTGAATACGGCGCCAGACGCGGCAAACGGTAAGCGTAGTCCAGGAGGCCGCGAAATCCGTCGGACTCGGGAGCGCCCGTGTAAACCACCTGCGACCCGTGAAACTGCTGTGATAAAGCCGCCGTATATCCGGGATCACGCCGTCCACCATGGTAGGAAATCAGCGTGACTTCGTGCTTGTTCGAGAGCCGCCGCAGGATGTTGAACGAGCGAATTTTGCCGCCGGTATCGACTGGAAGGAGCTTTCCTCCCTTGACCCAGAGCACTCTCAATCGAGCTTTCCTCGCCAGATGGATTCCGACGGCATAGCCGCCTCACGGGACCCCGCCGCTAGTAGCCTAACACGATCCTTCTACTGCCCGGTCTCGGTGAAAGCTCCCGGGATCGTAACTCCAGCGGCCGACGCAGAGATGGAGATAGTTCCTGGATTTTGAGGCAGTGTGTACATCTGGCTGGCTATCCCGGAACCGTTAGTTACCACGGGATTCGGGTTGGAAAAGACTCCTCCTGCGCCGCCGTCGCTGAAATTGACACTGGCGCCGGAAACGGGATTACCGTACTGGTCGGTCACGAGAATGGTGAGAGCCTGGGGCAATTGAGTTCCAGCCGGGGCGGTTTGATTGTTGCCGCCCGTAACAGAAATGTAGTTTGCCGACCCACTGACTGAAGTCTCGCTAAACATTGCCGCGTTGTTCACACCGGCGGCCGTAGCGCTAATCGAAACCGCGCCCACCGTCGGAGAAAGGGTATATGCCACGCTGGCCGTTCCAGTGTTGTTAGTATTGGCCGGATTCGGGCTCGAAAAAGTGCCTCCGCCGCCATTGTCGCTATACAGGACACTAATATTCGGAACCGGATTGCCATATTGGTCGGCGACCACCACCGTCAACGGTAGCGGAAGCGCCGTTCCCGCGGCCCCGGTTTGGTTATTTCCTCCGCTCACGGTCACCGAGGCGGGCGCTCCGTAAGTGGTCACGTTTTCGGCAAACTGCGTAGTCAACCCATTCACGTTAGCTGTAATGGTGAAAGAACCCGGGTTGGCTCCCGTCGTGTATCCCACCGATGCCTGTCCGTTAGCCCCGGTTAACGCTGGATTGCCTGTAAAAGTGCCCGAGGATGCCGAGAAGACAACCGACACCCCCGAAACAGGGTTTCCACTTTCATCGCTCACCAGCGCCACCAGAGGCTGCGGCAAAACGGTATTCGCCGGCGCTAGTTGGTTGCTTCCAGAAACCACGCTAAGGCTTGCCGGAGCATCTCCCGTCGCAGATTCGACAAATTGCACCGTTGTGACAACTCCCGAGGCGTTGGCCGAAATCTTGTAGGTTCCGTCCGCATTCGGAAGTTGGTAGCTCGCCATCACAAATCCCGTGCTGTTGGACAGGGCACTGCTCGGATTGAGAGTACCGGCCCCGCTTTTGTCCACAAAGGTCCCGGTGACGCCCGGAACGCCGTTGTTGTAGGCGTCCTCAACCCGGACGCGCAATTGGCTGGGCAATATTGAGCCTGCCTGCCCCGTCTGCTTGGTTCCTGCGTAAAGCACTAATTTCTTGGCGGGGCCAGGAAGCGAGGTTTCAGCAAAGTTTGTGGTCGTGTTGTTCGATAAGGTCGCCGTGATCGTGTAAACGGCTGCGGTCTTACCCAGAGTATAGGTGGTCGAAACGTTGCCGTTGCTGTCGGAAACGGTGCTGGCAGGATTGAAGCTGCCGTTCTTGCCACCGTCGCTGAAGGTGACCGTCATCCCGGGAACTCCAATTCCGAGGTAAGGGTCAACCACCTGCACTTGAATCGGCGCAGGGAGGGCGGTGAGCACCTGGGCACTCTGATTCGCTCCGCTGACCACGGTCGCAGTCGGGAGCAGTCCGTAAACCGATAGCGTTGTCTGCGTTACGACATAGGCCTTGCCGTTAACAACGGTCTGGGTTACGAAGTGAGCGACTGGAGGCAGCGCATCGCGCGACTTGATCTGGTTCGAGGCGTAAAGCAATTGCATGTTCAACGCGTTAAGGGCATAGAGATTGCCTCCGCTCAGCACCCACAGAATTCCGTTGCTGCTGCCGTTCGCGGAAATCGATGGTGAGTGGGATCCCACATACTTCTGGGTAGTCGTGATCGCTGGGCCCAGCGGAACCGTTCCGCTCGATACCCGATACGCCAACAACGGAGAATCATCGGGCGCGAAGTAGACCGTGTTGTTCCAGTAGGCGGGAGAACTGAACAAGATGTTGGAAGCTTTTGTTTGCTGCGCCCCTGGAATCAGTGGGAACTCCTGCAAAACATCGTCGCATGACGGATCGGTACTGCAATTCACCCCCGTGTCATACCCTCCCATAGCGTCACGATTAATCACGTAAACGAATCCCTGTTTGCCCCCCGCGACCAGTTCATGGGGGGTCGTGCCTCCTTCAAGATCGGGAAGGATGAGCACTCCGGTGGAACTCAAGTCCTGATCGTTCCGGTTGAGAAATTGCACGTCATACGGGGTGAAATAGTCGGTCACGGTAAGGCTGTTAGGGTCCAGTTCGACCACGCTATTGCTGTAGGTCGCGCCGCCCAGGTAGACGTCATAGCAAGTAGTGCAGGCTTCTGCGGTTTCAACAAAAATATTGTTATTTTCATCGGCAGCGATACCGTTGCCGGTTTGCCAGATTGAAACCAGTCCGTGCTCAGGCGAGGTATTGAACACCGAGATGGGCGTCAGGCTCGCGGCACTGTAGGAAAGGAGCCAACCGGTGTTGCCGTCGTTACATCCATTCGAGCCAAAGCCAATGTAGATCGCGCCGTTCATCAGCAGCAGACCAGGCCGGTTTAACTGGTGCAGGCTGTTGAAGGTGGTGTTGTAGGTCTTACCGTTGACCGGAGACAGATACGAACTGCTGGCGCTAATCACAACCGGGCCGCTAAACTTTTCCGTACCGTTGGTGATGTCGAGCGCATGCAATCGGTGGACCACCGCGCCATTTTCTACGGTCTTTGCTACCGCGTAGAGTGTTCCCGTCGACGTATCAATGACCGGCGTTCCCGCAATGCCTTCCTGGGTGAAGCCGGTGGTATTCCCGCCCGAGCAGGGCAGGGTCGCAATCGTGTTGGCCGTGGTAATACCGGGGCCATAGATGGCAGGATTTGTGAAATTTACCCACCACAAAGGAGATGCATTCGATCCCGTATTGCTGTCGGCATCGAAGGCATAAACGGAATCAGCCATAGTCGCGACATAGACGACGTTGTGCAAAGTTCCGTTGATGTTGACATTCGGAACGTACAGCGGCTGTGCCAGTGCCAGATAGTCAATCTGGTAATTGAATATAGCCCCGAATTGATTTGAGTTCACGTTGCTGGGCGTGAGCATGGTTTCGTTAAGATTCGCGCCTGAGCGCTGGTTGTCCATGCGGCCGGTAAAAACCGTCGGCTGCCCGGAACCGATCGAAACGATTCCCATCACCATGAGCATGATCGAGAAAAAACCGCGAAGGGAGATTGAGTTCCCTTCGATCCGCATGGACGGTATACAGCCCATCGTTTCCATGGATGACTCCAATTCGAGAAAGGGCGACTGATGCCAGTTTTCTGAACGGCAGCTTTCTAGCCGAAAATAGCGGGGAAGGCGGATGCAGAGCCACTATACAAATGCGGTTTCTTATCCCAAGGCTTCTGCAAAAACTCAGTTTCTATTTAGTAAGAAATTGTCTTGCGCTTGTTCGTCACCTCAGTTTAACCGGTTAGTCTTTTTTTGGAACCCCCACTAAAGTGGGGGGCGGGGCAGACGAAACCAGCACCGCCCCAAAGTTGCCGCGAATCCTTATCCGCCCGAAACATCCGCTATACTACTAGCCTATGTCCGTGATCAAGAACATCGGCGCAATCGCGCAGGGAATGACCATCACCCTGAAAGAGATGTTTCAGCCATCGATCGTTGAGAATTATCCTGACGGTCCCGGCCCTCTGAAGGGCGCCAAGTTCCAGGAAAGATTTCGCGGGATGCACGTCCTGCAGCGCGACGAAAACGGACTGGAAAAATGCGTAGCTTGTTTTCTCTGCGCCGCCGCGTGTCCGGCGAACTGCATCTACATAGAAGCAGCGGAAAACACCGAAGAAAAAAGAGTTTCAGGCGCGGAACGTTACGCGCGTGTCTACAACATCGACTACAACCGCTGTATATTTTGCGGATATTGCGTGGAAGCTTGTCCAACCGATGCGATCACGCACGGACACGGATTCGAGTTGGCCACTTTCAACGCCAGCAATCTGGTTTATAGAAAAGAACAGATGCTGGCTCCGGCTCCGGCGCATATGGGAGCGAATCAGGTGTTCGCGCAATCGGAACTGGATGCCGGTTTGAAGCAAAGTTAGGAAGACGAGGGTTTCGGGTCAGACGAAGCTAAGTTTCTTCAGCGTACTTCGCTGCCACGCTGGAAGTCCTACAAGAGTGCAATCGAACGATCAGAAGTCCCACCAGGACGGCACTCATCAGCGTTACCACACGAATATAGAGGCCGGCGTGGAACGCCTGATCACCGGCCGCTGTTCGGAGCAATCCCGAAGTGGCGCTGACGGTGCAGAACAGAAAATAGAATTTCTCCATCCATCCGCGCGAGATGATGAGGAGCCACAGCAGAATAGAGGAGACGACGGCGAAAATTCCGCACAGAATCCACGTGCCAGCCTCCACCCTCGAGGGTATCCAAATGCCGGCGGCCGGATTAGCCGCTACCATCTGCCGGACCGCAATCAGCAGAAAGACAACGGAATGCACCAGCGCGACGACAGCGCGTTTGCGGTTCGTAAGAATCGAGAATCCGCTCATGCGTAATCTACTGTAGCGAAACCGAGGGCCTGAGGCTGTGACCCGTGTCACGTCACTCCGACACCGTCGTCATCTTCGTTTTTCGCCGGAAGCGCCAATGGACGGCCAATCATTTGTAATCGCACATACTTAATGACGAAAAGAGAGTACTGTTGAGTTGTCTCTTCTAGCATCTTTCCGCCGTACAAACGAGTGACGGTCCCTTGCGAAAACTGACAGCGTAAGCGCTGCGCAAGGAGCCAGCCACTTATGGCCAATAAATCTCGACTCCCCAGCAAACCCTTGTCTTCGCCACCGTTGGTTGACGATGACGGTAACCCGATTCATAACGAAATATTACTCAGCCTGCCCCGCGCGGAATTTGAGCGTGTGCTGCCGGAGCTGGAATTCACCCGTTTGCGACTTCATCACGTATTGCATGAACCGGGCGACACCTTGAAGTCTGGCTGGTTCTGCAACAGCGGGATGATTTCCATTTTGAGCGTTTTTCCGGACGGTAAGAGTGTAGAAGTCGGCCTCGTCGGCAAGGAAGGCTTTATCGGAGTGCCCCTGGTCGCCGGATTTCGCACCGCACCCACTCGGGCGATCGTCCAGATCGACGCATCGGCATTTCGCATCGACGGCTCGAAACTCGCGCGACTTCTTCTTGAATGCCCGAAACTGGAGCGCAAATTACAGCAGTTCTCGCAGATCATGTCCATGCTCGTAACCCAGGTCGCCGCCTGCAATCGGCTGCACGAGGTGAATGAAAGACTGGCCCGATGGTTATTGATGTGTGCCGACCGGATCGGCTCGAATGCCGTGCCCTTGACCCAGGAGTTTCTAGGCCAAATGCTGGGAACTCGCCGCTCCAGCGTGACCGTGTCGGCAGGAACGCTGCAAAAAGCGGGAATGATCACCTACAGCCGCGGCGACGTGAAAATTATCGATCGGGAAAAACTTGAAGAAGCATGCTGTGATTGTTACAAGATCATGCTGCGACAATTGACCGATTGGCAGAGCCAAGAAGCGTAGTCGCCGTGCGCGCGGGTTCTCCGACGGTTTCGGTAATGGACAGGCCGACAGCCTGTGCCGAAGTCAGGGACGTAGCCATAAAACTCGGGGATGAAAGGCAAAGGCCCGGCAGGGATCCGCCTTGTCTTTTCAATAACTTAACTCCAAACAATCCCGCATTTCCCCGCTCAACCCTATTTTTCTCCCCTTCGTTGCCTTCTTCGTGCCTAAATGTCACTGATTCAATAGCATCAGCCTGACCCACTCCACGCATCGAACCTTCCAGGTTTCACGTGGATGACGTCCTTTTACGCACCCGTTCGCGGGCACGCGGGGACAGTTCTACTCCCAAGTGGAGGAAAGCGAGAGCAGAATGCACAAGCCGATTAAGTATGTCGAGAAGGCCGTCACAGTCGCCGCCACCGGCGCCTGGGCAGTGTTTCAACGCCTCAACCGCATCGCTCCGAATGCATCGCCGACTCCGAAATGGTCGGAAAAGCCCCTGCTTAAATCCTGGGAGAAGTCGAAGCCGCCTCTGGGTTGGCCGCGCTCGACCGATTCGCTTTGCCCCAAGTGCGTCCCCGAAATCCGGCAGCAGATTCTAGACGGCCATCTCCCCGTCGACGTTCTGATGAACGAAAAAGTGGGAGAGATCAAGGCCCAGATCATCGAACGCGATGGCAAAATCTGGATGGTCAAGGACTGCCTCAAGCATGGCCACTTCGAAGACCTGATGTCGATCGATACGGAATTCTCTAAACACCTTGAAGACGTCTTCCCCGGCCGCGACATCAAGGCCCACAACGACGAGAAGTTGCATCACCACGGTTCTTCCACCGTGAAATACGGACGCGGTTCGGTGCTTACGGTCGATCTGACCAACCGCTGCAACATGATGTGCGATCCCTGTTTCATGGACGCGAACCAGGTGGGATACGTCCACGAACTGACGTGGGAAGAAATCAAGACCGTGCTGGACAACGCGATTACCATCAAGCCGCGTCGGCAAATGTCAGTGCAATTCTCCGGCGGTGAGCCAACCTTGTCGCCGTACTTCCTCGACGCGGTTCGTTACGCCCGCAAAGTCGGATACAACAGCGTGCAGGCCGCAACTAACGGCATCGAGTTTGCCAAGAGTTTTGAATTCTGCCAGCAAGCCGTAGAAGCCGGAATGCGTTACGCGTATCTCCAGTTCGACGGAATCGGAAATGCCGCCAACGATCACCGAGCCGTAGGCAACCTCTTCGATGTGAAACTGAAAGCCATCGACAACCTGCATCGCGCCGGCTGCGAAATCGTACCGGTAGTTACCATCATCAACGGGATCAATAACGAGCAGGTCGGACGCATCATTCAGTTCGCGCTCGACAATCCGAAGAAGATTGGCTTCCTCAGCTTCCAGCCAGTGTCGTTCACCGGCCGCGACGAGGCGATCACCGACGATCGACGCCAGGCGCAGCGTTATACGCTCGCGCATCTCGCGCACGACGTAAAAAATCAAACCGGTTTCGGCGAACCTACCCGCGACTGGTTCCCCATCAGTTTCATGAGCACGTTCTCCGACTGGGCAGATGTGCTCCACTCCCAGGATGCAAATAATGACTGGGGCCAGCTTTCCTGCGGATGCCATCCCAACTGCGGAACCGGCATGGCGATGATGATTGACAAGGAAACCAAGGAGGCCGTCCCGGTGACAGCGTTCCTTAAAGGCGATCAGTTGGCCAAGGACATTGCCAAGGTCAACGATGCGGCCCGTTCGAAGTTCTGGACAGCGTTTGGCATGGCTCTGTGTTTGATGAAGAACTACGATCCGTTCCAGTCGCCGACGCACTTCAAGATGATGGACCTGCTGAAAAAGTTCGACAAGAACTTCAACGCTACGGGCAAGAACTACGGCAAGGTCGGTCCCGACCGGACGATTGACGACGTGATGAAGCGCCGGCAGGACCGGTGGAACTTCCTGTTCATCGCGGGTATGTGGTTCCAGGATCTGTTCAACTACGACTTCCGTCGCACCGAACAGTGCATCATCCCTTATGCCACACAGGAGGGCGAGATCAGCTTTTGCGCTTACAACACGGGCGTGGGCTGGCGCAACATCATCGAGAAGATGCACATGACTTCCACACTCACGAAGTGGTATGAAGAGCATGGACGTCACGAAATTTTCGCGGGCGGCAAGAAGGTTAAGATGGAAGACCAAACTCACGCGCTCTACCTGCGCGACGCAATCGTGACCAATGAGGTCCAACACGATCTCGACAAGCTGGGGATTGCGAAGACGGCACGCGAAGAAAAGGCGCGGGCCCGCGACAAAAAGGCTCAGGACAATAGGGTCAAGAATGACGCGGCCTACGATGCTCGCATGGCGCAACTCTATCGGGAAGTTGTACTCAAAGAGAAGCCGGCGACTTCGAACGAAGGCGGATTTATTCCTTTGGGCGCGCTCACCGGTGCGATCGCCCCGGCGAATGGGAACGGCGCGTCCTGTGGTACGACGAGAACGAGTGAGGAAGTCGGCGAACCGGTTGCCGGGGACTAAGATTCCGGTAAGGTCGTCCGTTTCGGAGTCCGATGTCGAATGCGATCTGGAGAGTGTCGATATCGTGCGCGGTGAATGGCCTCACGCGGCATTGACTTCTCAGGCTCTCGGTCCGGGCATACGCAAAGCTTCGCAGTCGCTTGTAACCGTGGTCCCAGTTTTCCCATCGACAGGGTAATGCCAACTTAGGAGAGGACAGGCTATGCGAGGCAATTTAGTTGCGACCGGTTCGCAAGTGGAACAATCCTCTGGCGTAAACCCCATGCCTCGCCGGCTCCTGATGAAGGAGCTTACGGCGCGAGGCGTTCGCATGACCGCTCAACGCCGCCTCCTCGTCACCATTATCCAGGACGCACGCCGACACCTCGACGCCGCGGCACTTCTGGAAATGGCGAGAAAGCGCGATGCCGCGATCGACCGCGCCACTGTCTACCGGACGATCGCCTTGCTCAAGGAACACGGACTGATCGATGAGCTTGACCTCATGCACATGGAAGGCGAAAAGCACTATTACGAGGCCAAGACAACTCGTGATCATTGCCATCTCGCCTGCTTCCAGTGCGGCGCAATCATGGAGTACACCAGTGCTTCCTTAGAAAGGCTTAAGGCGGAGATGTGCGCCCAAAGCGGCTTTCAGATACGGGTGGTGCGTCTCGAAGTGGGCGGAGTCTGCAAGGTCTGTCAGAAATCGGCAAATTGAAGATTATTTTTTCTTATTGATGTGCGACTCAGTCGCAACTAGAAACAGATGGCCAATGGCGATGGTTTTCTTGAGGCATACTGAAGCGGGACCGACGACTCACCCCTTCGCCGGCATCCTCGCTGTTTTCATAATGATCACCGGCAACCTGTTCGCCGGCGCGGGTGGAAGCGTATCCGGAACGGTAAAGGATATCAGTGGCGCGGTGATCGCCGACGCCAGCGTAAGTGCCAGCGAACTCAATACAGGGCTCCAACAGCGCGTCGCAACCAACGCCCGAGGTTTCTATTCCTTTCCCGAACTGCCCGTGGGCCGCTACACCATCGCCGTTAAGAAGGCTGGTTTCAAAATCTACCAGCGTACTGGGATCGTCGTTGAGACTAACCAAATATCGACCGTCGACGCACTTCTCGATGTGGGAGAGATGTACGACACCGTAACCGTAGAGGACACGGCAGTCCATGCGGAAACTTCGGATACCCAGATGGGTGAAGTGATCAGCGCAGGAAAACTTGCGGCCGTGCCACTGAATGGACGCAGTTACACCGATCTTCTGGCGCTGCAACCGGGCGTTGTGCCGGCAACCTCTCTGACATCGAACACAGCGCAGGACGTCGGTGTAAGCGCCCTCTTACCGTCAGGAGGCCTCAACCCCGGAACGATTTCGATCAACGGACAGCGGGAGTTCGCCAACGGGTTCACGGTCAACGGAAGCGACGCCGAGGAAGACGTGAATTCTGGCACGGCAATCATTCCAAATCTTGACTCGGTTGCCGAGTTTCGCATCCTGACCAGCAATTTCGACGCCGAATACGGAGGCCACAGCGGGGGACAAATCAACGTTGTTACGAAATCGGGCACGAACAGCTTTCACGGCGACGGCTTCGAGTTCCTTCGCAACACCAATCTCGATGCCCGCAATTATTTCTCTCCAGCGCGCGGCACGTTTGACCAGAACCAGTTTGGCGGAACCTTCGGCGGTCCCGTGCGAAAGAACAAGGCCTTCTTCTTCGCGGATTATCAAGGGACGCGGCTGACGCAGGGGGTGGACACGGGCCAGATTTCTGTGCCCTCTATCTCCGAGCGCAACGGTATTTTTCCCAACGGCGACATGATCCCCGAGAGCGAATGGTCCGCCCCGGCTAAGAATTTGCTGCAATACATTCCTTCACCAAATCAGCCGAACAGCACCTTCGCCACCTCTTCTTACAACCAAACGTTGCGCGACGATAAGGGAGCCTATCGTTTGGATCAAAATAGTCATTGGGGCTTTCTTTCGGCTTACTATTTTATTGATGACTACACTCTCAATAATCCCTATCCCGTGGCGCAGAGCGGCGCGAGCGTGCCCGGTTTTAACGCCCTGTACCTAGGCCGCGCCCAGTTATTCAGCCTGGGCGATACCAAGACGCTGGCGTCAACCACTGTCAACGAGTCGCACCTCACCTATATGCGCGATTCCAATAACCTCGGGAAACCGCTTGGCGGGGTGGGCGTGAGCCTGGCATCGCAGGGATTTGTGACAGGCGTCGGAACTCCGGGCATTGTTCCGCTCAATCCCGCGGGGGAAGGGGTTGAAAATATCGTCTTCAACGCGTTTTCTATCGGGACCAATGCGAACGAACTAAAGCAGGCCAACAATACTTTTCAAGCGATCGATAACTTCTCTAAGGTGATCGGCCGCCATACCGCGAAATTTGGAGCCGAACTCCACTACGACCAGATCAACACAAATCCGATCGCCCAATTTAACGGCAACTTTCTATTTACCGGATACAACACCGGCTCAGACTTTGCGGATTTCCTACTGGGGCTTCCTACTCAGTACAACCAGAGCCAATTGCAGCCGTTCTATGGACGCAACCACTATTGGGGGCTGTTTGCCCAGGACGCCTGGCGCGTGCGTTCGAACTTGACGCTGACCTACGGGTTGCGGTGGGATCGCATCGAGCCGTGGTATGAAAAAAACAACGCGATTTCTACCTTTGCAGTGGGCAGACAATCGGTGGTTTTTCCTGGTGCGCCGGCGGGAATTCTTTTTCCTACTGACCCGGGTGTGCGGCGCACCCTGGCGCCACCCGGAAACCTGGACTTCGCTCCACGCCTCGGCTTGGCCTACTCGCCCGACGCCGCCGAGGACACTCTTCTGGGCAAGATTCTGGGTGGACCCGGGAAGTCGAGCGTTCGGGCAGGTCTCGGAATGTACTACACGGCGATCGAAGCTCTGAGTGTAGGGATACTGGCGGGAAATGCGCCGTTCGGAATTACTTACTCGAGTCCCGCGCCGCCGTTATTTGCCACGCCGTTCATCACCGCGTCATCAGGACAATTTCCTGGCCAGCCGTTTCCAGTGTCCCTGGTAACGCAGCCAGCATCCAGCGGCCACCCGGATGCGAACGTGAACTGGTCACAATACCTGCCCATCAGCGGTATCCCCGGATACGCGTCGACCAACAGAATTCCCTATGTCGAAGAATACATGCTGTCGCTGCAGCGGCAATTCGGAGCCAACACGGTGCTCAGCGCCAGCTTTGTTGGTACGCAATCCCACCGACTCCTGGTGATGGAGGAGGCCAATCCTGGTTCTCCTGCGCTTTGCCTCAGCCTGAGCCAGCCGAGCCAGGTTGCGCCGGGATCCCCGACTTGCGGTCCCTTTGGCGAAAACAATGTATTCACAACGCCGTCACTCCATGTGATTCACGGCACGCGCGGACCACTCGGTCCCGCCTTCGGCAGCGACACGAATCAGGCGACCATCGGTAAGTCAAATTACAACGCGCTTCAAGTGAGTCTGCGTCATACCAGCGGACGCCTCGACTTCTCAGCCGGCTATACCTACAGCAAGTCGATGGATAACTCTTCCAATCTGGGCGAAGAGGTGAATCCGGTCAATCCGGCGCTGAGCTACGCGCTGTCGTCGTTTGACGTCACCCATAACTTTGTCATGAGTTACAACTACAGGATTCCCTTGGAGAGCGTACTTCGCGCCTCGAAACGTTGGAGCGAAGGCTGGGAACTTTCCGGCATCACACATTTCAGCTCCGGACTGCCGGTGACGCTCGTTAATTATGGCGACAATTCTCTGCTGGGCGCCGAGCCGAATGGCATTAACAACTATGGCATTGATGAGCCGGATTATACGGGCGGTCCTCTTGACCTCAACGGAAACCCCCGTCATGGCTCTTATTTCAACGCGTCCCAATTCGGCGATAACGTCCTCGGCACGCCCGGCACCGCCAGGCGGCGTTTTTTTCATGGACCGGGGATGGACAATTACGACATGGCACTCCTCAAGAACCTTGCTCTGACGGAACAGAAGTCGCTGCAGTTCCGGGTGGAAGCCTTCAACATCTTCAATCACACCCAGTTCTTTGGTCCCCAAACTGTCGATGGCAATATCGCCAATCTCGATACCACTTTTGGCCATGTCGTGAGCGCCGATCCTCCCCGTCTGATTCAGTTGGGCGCGAAATTCATTTTCTAGACTAGACCCAGACCTTCCAGGTCTCTCAATCCGCAACACCCGAGGCACCTGCTTCCGGGCGTTGTGCATCTGTTTGTCTATGGTCGACAATGGTTGCAGGTTACAGTGAGTCCAATGAAAAAGAGCGTTCGTCGTTGGCTGCAGACTTCTCCTCGAATGCGCGTGCCACTTTTGGTCTTGTTCGGCTTCATCTGGCTCGCCGGCTGGACCTTCGGGCAGTCTGCGTCCGGTGATGGCGGCAGCATCCGCGGCATCGTCGTCAACAGCGTTACCCAAACGCCGATCGATCACGCGCTCGTTTCTTCTCCTGACAACCGCATGGCAACTTTGACCAACAGTGAAGGACGCTTTGAATTCACGATTGCGAAAGAGAGTGATAGCGAAGGCGCTTTCGATTCGAACGCCGCCTCCGGCGGTCAAAGTGGTGTTCTGCGTCGTTCTTACTCGTTTGTGGCGCGGAAGCCAGGGTATCTTAGCGATCCCAACCGGCAGGGAAACAACGTCCAGATCAACTCATCGAAAGACGTGACGCTCTCGCTCATACCCGAAGCGGTCATTGCCGGGACGGTTGCTCTACCCACTGCAGAGGCGCCCGACAGCATTACCCTGCAGCTTTTCCGGCGGCAAGTCCAGGACGGACGCGCTCGCTGGGTTCTGGCTGGAGGCGCTCGATCCAGGTCGGACGGTCAATTTCGTTTCGCGGACCTTTCAGCCGGTACCTACAAGCTCTTGACGGCCGAACTCCTGGACACTGATCCGATCTATTTCGATCCGGTTGTTTCGGGACTGCGCAGCGACCCATTCGCTGAGGGTGCGCGCGGCCCTCTCTTTGGATATCCACCCGTTTACTACCAGAGTGCCCTCGACTTTGAAACCGCGAGCCCGATTCAGTTGTCTGCGGGGCAGACTCAGATCGTAAACCTATCCCTGGTGAAGCAGACGTATTACCGAGTCAAAGTGCCGGTGATCGTGCCCGGCGCTGATGATTCGGGTGGCCTCTCCGTGGAAGTTTATGCCGGACATAAGGGTCCCGGATTTTCCCTTGGCTACAACCAGCTGCATCACGCGGTGGCAGGAATGCTCCCGAACGGTACTTATACGATCGAAGTCACCAGCTTCCGGGCGAACGGTTTGACCGGCATGCAGACCATCACGGTCAAAGGCGCGCCAGTGGAGGGGCCTGGCATCGTGCTGGCGCCGAATGGTTTGATTCCAATCAATGTGAAGGAAGAATTCACCTCCGCCGATCACACCGGTACGTATACATTTTCCCGCAATGGTAAGACGTCAGTGTTGAATGGGCCGAGGCGTTATTTGCACGTGACCCTGGAGCCTGCCGATGACTTTGGCACTGGCAGGACCGTCTCGTTGCGTGATCCAACCGGCCCTCAGGATGAAGCCTTGTTTATCGAGGGCGCACCCGCTGGAAAATACTGGGTCCAGGTGCTGTCATCGCGCGGATACCCGGCCTCCATCCGATCAGGAAATCTAGACCTGCAGCATCAACCACTGGTGGCGGGCATGGGCGGCGCGGCGTCTCCCATCGAGATCACAATGCGCGACGATACTGGCGAAATTAGCGGAACGGTGCAGGGCGTTACGCCCCCGCCCCCGGGAAGCGCCAGCGGTACGCGCGGAGGCAGCCAGAGCCGGCCGCACGTCTATTGCATTCCATTAGCGGATAGCCCGGGGCATTTCACCGACATATGGGTCCATTCCGATGGGAGTTTCGAGTCTCAGGGCCTGGCTCCGGGCGCGTACCGGGTCGTCGCGTTCGATCATCCGCAGGCGGAGATCGAATACCGCAATCCGGAGGCGCTACAGGCCTTCGATGCAAAGGGACCCGTGATTCGGGTTACGCCTGGACAAAAAGAAAGTGTTACGGTGCCGTTGATGACAACCGGCATCGGAAGCAGCGAACCGAGCGATGAAACGAGCAACGAAACCAGCAGCGGACCGAGCAGCCAAGAATGATAGCGATCGTTGTTTTCCCCGAGAGGCGACAACTGGGCCGTCGGACAAACCGATGGTGGCTGCTGATCGCGTTGGCGGCCGGAATACTCTTCTGTGGGACGCTGCCGCGGATGGCGATGGCTCAGGCTACACCGGTTCCTTCGGGTCCATTTCGCATCGCTGGCACGGTGGTCAATGCCAAGGCCGGTAACGCACTGACCCATTGCCGCGTCACCATTATTAGCGCCAGGAATCGGCAGAGCATGCAATCGTTGATCACCGGGGAAGACGGCCGCTTTGAGTTCCATGTACCTGCCGGCAAGTATTCGCTCGAAGGTGCGAAGCGTGGATTTGTTACGGCCTCCTACAATCAGCATGAGCAGTTCTCCACCGCCATCGTTACCGGCGCCGATGTCGACACCGAAAATCTCATTTTGCGGCTCCCTCCGAATGCGGTGCTGTCCGGCCGAGTGCTCGACGAATTTAGCGAACCCGTCCGCAACGCACAGGTCACGGTCTATCGTGAGGAACGCCAGTTAGGACTAAGCCGCACCTCTGTCTATCGCAGCGCTACGACTGACGATCAAGGTCAGTACGAGGTGACTCCCCTCCCGGAGGGCACGTACTTTATTTCAGCCAAGGCTTCGCCCTGGTACGCTGTGCATCCCGCTCTTAACGCCGATGGCTCAACCAATCAGAATATCCAGGTCGATTCGTCTCTCGATGTCGCCTATTCCATCACATATTACGGAGACGCGAGCGATCCCGATGATGCAACTCCCATACCGGTTCGCGCCGGTGATCGGCTCGAAGCCGATATTCACTTGAATCCTGTTCCCGCCGTGCATCTTCTCGTTCACGTTCCTCAAGGCGGCAATTTCCCCGTGTTTCTCAAGCCCGGCTTCGACGGCGCTGAACAGGTCGAGGCCCACGACGTTCAGAGCATTTCTTCAGGAGTCTATGAATTGAGCGGCCTGCCGGCTGGCCGCTATACGGTTCGCATGCCCGACGGGAATGGTCACAACACCGAGGCCTCTGACTTAAATTTAAGTAGTTCCGGCGACCTCGACGCCTCCTCGGCGAAATCAGCCAGCCAGCTCAAGGTCGCGGTTCAAATTGCGGGCGGAGGGAGTCTTCCCGCGGGACTTCAGCTTCTGCTGCGCGACAGCAGGGGCAAACTGAATCGTGCGCGAGTGGATGCCAAAGGCGAAGCCGATTTTGGTGACGTGATGGCCGGCACGTATGACATCCTGGCACAAGCTGCCACCGAACGCTTTTCTGTGGTTCGCGTCGCAAGCGACACCGCGACCATTTCCGGGCACACCATGAGTGTGCCGCCGGGCACTTCGCTTACCATCGCGCTCTCACTGGTTGGCGGGTCAGTCGCTGTCGAAGGTCTTGCCGAACGAGATGGAAAACCGGCCCCGGGCGCGATGATGGTTCTTCTGCCTAAAAACTCTGAAGCTGATGACGACCGCGTTCGATGTGACGAGAGCGATCTCGATGGAAGTTTCACTTTCCGCAACGTTATTCCGGGCTCTTATACCGTCGTTGCCATAGAAGGTTGGGACCTGGAGTGGGGCAAGCCCGCCGCGCTGGGACCGTATCTAAAGCGCGGGCAACCATTGGAAGTCGGAAACCGCACAACCCCCATCAAATTGCCAGACGCCGTCGAAGTCCAAACCAAATGACGGGTCGCTCCGAGTGCATCAAGTCCCGTGAATCATCGTGAACCTCGCGTGCTCTCTGTGGTCGAGAAACTCCCACCCAATTCCAGGAAAGGTTCGACAGAGAAACCATTTTCGTTCAGCGATAGTAACCATTATGTAAACGTAATAGTTTTGTAATGTAACCAGAATCACAGTACCTCTCTCTGCCTGTCACTATTCTTCAAGTAACGAACCCATGACAATCAAACAGAGGGAAACTCATCCTAAAGGAACAGACGCGCGCATTCTACTCAGTTCGGTGTTTGGGCCTTATGCCCAGGATGACGAGTTTGGCAGCCGCGCCATCAATCCGATGGAGCTCTATCACAACCAGGTCACGCGGGCACAGGGCAGCTTCTCGCTACGCATGTTCCATCGCTCCTGGGGCATCATGATGATTCAGGAAAATATTTCGGCGCCGTGCAGCGTGCTGGATTTTCCCACGCGCGAGGACTTTGCTCGGGAATTAGCCACCAACAGGTACGACGTTGTCGGCATCTCCTCCATCATCGTAAATGTCGGCAAGGTGCGCGAGATGTGTCGCATCGCGCGCGAGATATCGCCTGATTCCGTGATCGTCGTCGGCGGCCATGTCGCGGCCATCCCAGGAATTGAACAGATGATCGATGCCGACCACATCGTGCGCGGGGAAGGAATCTCATGGATGCGCCGCTATCTTGGAGAGAACGAGCAGGCCCCGATTCGGCATCCCAACATTGTTTCCGGTCTGGAAACCCGCATCATGGGAATCCGCCTGCCGAACCGCAAAGGCGGTACGGCAGCTACCATCATTCCCTCGGTCGGCTGCCCGCTGGGTTGCAACTTCTGCACCACCTCGGCATTCTTTGGCGGCAAGGGAAAGTTCTTCAACTTCTACGAGTCGGGCGACGAATTGTTTGAGGTGATGTGTCGCATCGAGGCCGAACTGGAAGTTCATTCTTTTTTCGTGATGGACGAAAATTTTCTGCTGCACCGCCCCCGCGCCATGCGCTTGCTGGAACGCATGAAAGAGGCTGGCAAGAGCTGGGAGCTTTCCGTGTTCGCTTCCGCCAACGCGATTCGAAAATACACCATGGTGGAACTGGTCGAGCTCGGCGTTTCCTGGGTGTGGATGGGATTGGAGTCTCCCCGGTCGAGTTATAGCAAGCTGCAAGGCAAGAATGTTTCTGATCTTACCCGGGAACTCCACGAACACGGGATACGCGTGCAGGGCTCAACCATCATCGGGCTCGAGCACCACACCCCGGACAACATCGTTGGAGAGATCGAATCGGCAGTGGCCTATCAGACTGATTTCCACCAGTTCATGCTGTACACCCCGGTTCCGGGCACGCCGCTTTATCGCGAAATGGAGGAGCAGGGACGCATGCTCTCCGACATGGACCCCGCCGACATCCACGGTCAGTTTAAGTTCAACTTTCGGCACGCCGCCATCTCACGCGAAGATTCGAAACGTTTCCTGGATTGGGCATTCTGGCGCGACTTCGAGAGCAACGGGCCCAGCCTCTACCGCATGTGCCGGACCGTGCTGAATGGCTGGCAACGCTATAAGGACTATCCCGATCCGCGGGTCCGCGAGCGCTTTGCGCGGGAGGCGAAAAAGCTGCACAGCGCTTACAACGGAGCGCTGTGGGCAATGGAACGGGAGTTCAAGAAGGTCAATCGCAACGTGAGTGAGCAGATTCACAAGCTGCGTCGTGAAGTAGAGAAGGAGTTTCCGGTCGTTGCCCGTCTCTCGGCCGCCGCGCTCGGCCCGATCCTGTTGTGGACGACCCGGCGCGAAGAAAAACGGCTGGCCCGGGGTCGTACTTATGAGCCGCCTACGTTCCTGGAGCGCCGGAATTGGATCCCGGCCGTATAGCGGACGAGCGAACCATTCCATCGTATTGCATGCGTTCTTAGCCCGCTGCTCTATACCCGCTAAGCCGGCCCTGGGGCAGGTTGCTCGCCGAGTCGCAGGGCTTAAGCGGACTGTCTGCTCTACACGGAAGGCTTCTTTGAAGCTTGGCGGTCGGATCCATTCCTGCCGTATTCTTCAGAAATGTCATGGCGACGAATGTCGGCTGGAGATTCCGCGTTGATCCAGATTGTGGGTGCCGCTCTTGCCGATGCTTCGCGCCGAAGCGGCCATTGGCTGGCGTGTCGTCCTGGATGCACACAGTGCTGCGTGGGCGTGTTCGCTATCAATCAACTGGACGCCGGGCGACTGCGGGCGGGTTTGGGTCAGCTTGAAAAACTGGACCCCGAGCGGGCCTCACGCATTCGCGATCGTGCCCAGGCCTCGGTTTTGCGATTGTCTTCGGATTTCCCAGGCGACGCTTTAACCGGCGTGATCGACGAAGAGGTATTCGAAGAAGGCTCAACGCTTGCGCTGCGCTTCGCGGAATTCGCCAATGACGAAGTTTGTCCGGTGCTCGACCCGGAAAGCGGACTGTGCGAGCTGTACGACTCCCGTCCAATACCATGCCGCACCTTCGGCCCTCCCCTCCGATCGGACGGTGGGTTGGGAGTCTGCGAGTTGTGTTTTCAGGGGGTTAGCGATGAGGAGGTTGCAGCCTGCGAGATGATCGTTGATCCAGACGGGCTGGAGGCCAAGCCGCTGAAGAAGATCGAAAAGATCTCAGGTCGGCGCGGACAGACGACGGTTGCGTTTTGTTTAAAGTGACTTTTGCCGCCAGCAGTTTTCTACGGGCGCTTCGTCGTGACGTTATACCAGCGGCAAACCGCCACCACCGACCAGATCGCCTCTACCACTCCAAAGGGCCATGCCCCTTGTAGGAAGCCATAAACCGAGCCGAGTGCGCACGAGCCGGCAAATGCCAGGATGAACCAGTTGCTTCGACGCTCCAGCGCATACGTGACGAGCATCGCAGTTACCGCGAAAAGCCCGAAGAGCGTCAGCGTATTCATTGCTTTTTTCCTGCGTTGGCCCCGTGACCACCGCGCGATGAATCATCCTACCAATTCTTTGAGGGGTAAACTTTGCGATACCCTCTTTGTGCATCTCGTCTTCAGAGGTTCGCGTACCGGGGTACGCCGCGCGTTACAAATATATGACTGAGTCTACGGAAATCCGCGAGGCTACGCTTGCGGAGATAGCCCTGGTCTTTCTCAAACTCGGGACGATTGCGTTCGGAGGGCCTCCAGCACACCTGGCGATGATGGAAGAAGAATTCGTGCGCCGCCGGCGTTGGATCACGGAGGCTGACTTTCTCGACCGGCTCGCGACGGCGAATCTGATTCCGGGTCCCAACTCGACGGAAGTCGCAATTTTCGTTGGCCATCTGAAGCGAGGCTGGCGCGGACTGCTTGTGGCGGGATGCTGCTTCATCATCCCGGCGGCAAGCATAGTATTGGCGATCGCTTGGGCTTACGTGCGCTTTGGTTCCTTGCCGCAAGTCGAAGGCATACTCGCCGCGATTAAACCAGCCGTGGTCGCGATTGTGATTCAGGCTTTGCTGAAGCTCGGAAGGACGGGAGTAAAAACGATTCCGCTGGCGCTAATTGCCCTATTTGCCGCTTCGCTGAGCTTGATGAGAATGGGGCCAGTGCTGGTCCTGGTGGTAGCCGGATTCGCATCGGCCAGCATATGGGCGGCGAAGACTCGCAGGGGACGTGCGCGGGGCCTTGGGACTGGAATCGGGATTCCTCCAGCCATGGCTGGGCTACACAAGAGTTTTGGGATCACGAAAGCCTCTAGCGCTTTGACGGCAGTGGCAGTTGCGGCCTTGGCTTTCCCGGTCAGCCTCACCCGGCTATTCCTGTCGTTTCTGAAAATTGGGGCGGTAATGTTTGGCAGCGGCTATGTGCTGCTGGCATTTCTTCAAACCGAGTTTGTGGAGCACCTGCACTGGCTGACGGAGAAGCAACTGCTGGATTCGGTCGCGGTTGGTCAGTTCACTCCCGGTCCGTTGTCGGCGACCGCGACTTTTATCGGATATATAGTGGCAGGCTGGAAAGGCGCAGTCGTGGCCACGGTCGGGATTTTCTTGCCCGGATTTGTACTCGTGGCCTTGAGCGGGCCACTACTTCCGCGCCTGCGACGATCGGCGGTGTTGGCGGCAACTCTCGATGGAGTCGTCGCTGGTTCGCTGGCGTTGATGGCGGTGGTAGCGTGGCAGTTAGGACAGGCATCGATAGTCGACTGGAAGACTGCTCTGATTTTTGGCGTGAGCTTGGTTGCCCTGCTGCGATTTCGGCTGAATTCGGCTTGGCTGATCGCAGCAGCGGCGGTTGTGGGATGGGGAATGCGCTAGACCGCAAACACATTGCAAGGTAGAAAAGGAATGGACGGAAAATAACGGCTCACCGTGCAATGCCTTACCCTGAAATCGGAAAATGAGGTGAGCCATGAGCGAGATACGAATTCGGCTGGCGGAACCGGGTGACCTACCGCAGATTACGGAACTCTATAACTACTACGTTCTGAACACTCCCGTGACCTTTGATGTCGAGAGTTACACCGTCCCCCAGCGCCAGAGTTGGTTTGCCCAGTTCGCCGCGACCGGCAGGCATCGGCTGCTGGTTGCGGTGGAGTGCGGAGCGGTCATGGGATACGCAGGGACTACGCGGTTTCGCCCCAAGGCCGCATATGAGACTACGGTGGAGACTACGGTCTATTGTGCGGCTCAAGCAGTGGGAAGGGGAATCGGGCGCAGGTTATATGCGGAACTCTTCGCCAGTTTGAGGGACGAGGATATCCACCGCTTCGTGGCTGGATACGTATTGCCCAATCCTGCTACCGAGGCGTTGCATCGGCGATTTGGATTCAAAGTAATCGGCGTTTTCAGCGAGAACGGCAGGAAATTCGGAAAATACTGGGATGTATGCTGGGTTGAGCGGCGGGCGTAGATTCGCCATCTCGGTCGCGTGCCATCGTCACAAGTCAAGGAGAAGATTTGTCGCCCAGCGCATCGAATGACGGAAACTCGCCCGATATTCCGCTTCCCGGAAGAGCATGAGCCCCGAATGCAGTTATCCTTCGCCCTTTATCGGGGAGAGGTTAAAATAGATGATCCGGCCGATCTGCTGAGCGCGCTGTGAATGGAGATAGTTTGAAGATAGTTTGAAGATTGTTTGGAAATAGCGCGGTTTGAGCCAATGCTCTGCCATGAGCGCAAACTGACGCCAGGAACTGAGTCGTGGAACCTGTGAGCAAACTCGAAGATCGATCGATGGGAACGTCGCTGGACGCCTGCGGCCGGTTCCCCTCCAACGGCATTCCCCCTCGTCCGCGTCCTTCTTCGCCGGTTTATTGGCGGGTCGAGGGGAGCCTACTGGAGCTGACCACAGTTCGTCCTATCGCTTTTTTCACCTGGAACAGCCAGACCTTCATTGCTCGAGCGGTCCAGCGCAGTCTGGTGCTTCTGATGGCGCTCCTGCGGCCCTTCTTGTACGCTGCAAACCGTGTAGCAGCCACTCGCGTTGTGCACGCGGTGCTGCGCGGAATTACCCGCGACCGCCTCGATCTACTAGGGGAAGAGGAGTTCGAGTATAAGTTGAAGCCTCTTCTCAAAGAGGCTGGAGTGAGGCAACTTAAAGCGCTTCAGGCTACCGGGGTAGAAATCGTGCTGGTGAGCCAGGGTTTGGAGCATGTCATGCGCCCGTTGGCACGCCATCTGGGTGTGCGCTGGATCATTGCTAACCGCCTCGACTTCCGCGATGGAGTAGCCACCGGGCGATTGCTCAGCCCCATCATTCGTCCGCGGGGATTGTTCGCGCGCATCCGTGAAAGTGGTCCGGATGGGCAGCAGAGTCCGGCGCGCTGGGTCCGGGCCCTCGGCTTGCGCGGTCCGAAGGCTCTCGCTTCAGCCATTGTTCCGGCGGTCCGCGTGGAAGCGCCGCGGGTTCGTCCCATTGTTTATTTCGACGAAAAACGTTATCCGGCAAAGTTTTCGGTGCGCAATGCGTTGCGCGGCAAACGCGTGCTGCTGATCGGCGTTACCGGATTCATCGGCAAAGTCTGGCTCGCAAACACGCTGATCGACCTGCCCGAGATTGGGAAGCTTTATCTCCTGATCCGGCGCCAGAAATCGAGCCCGGCGCAGAAGCGGTTCGAGAAGATGATGGAAGATTCGCCCGTTTTCGATCCTGTATTTGCGAAATATGGCGACGGTTTGGGCGAGCTCTTAGCCGAGAAAATTGAGGTCGTGGAAGGCGATGTTTCCCAGCCCGGCATGGGACTGGATCCTGAAACCGCCGCGCGACTCGGCAAAGATTTGGATCTGATCATCAACAGCTCCGGGCTGACCGATTTCAATCCGGATCTGCGGGACGCTCTGGCCGTCAACGTGGATTCTACTTACCATCTGATCGAATTCATTCGTGGTTCCCAACACGCCGCCCTGTTGCATCTTTCCACTTGCTATGTAGCCGGTCAGCGGGATGGGCGCGTCAGCGAGTCTGTGCGTTTGAATTACTCTCCCGCCCGTGTGGCGGATTTCGATTCGGAAAAAGAATGGTATCGCCTGCATGATCTTGTCGAAGCAGCCGAAACCCGCTCCGAAGGTCCCGAAGTGACTGAAGAGTTAAGAAAACAGGCGCTCGAGAAAGAACACGCCGCTAAGGGGCTCAGCGGGCAAGCGCTGGAGAATCAGATCCGCAAGAATCGGGTCCGTTGGTTGAAGAATTATCTTACGGAAGAAGGCACGCGACGAGCGAACGAATTGGGCTGGCCGAATACATACACGTTTACGAAAAGCCTGGCGGAATCGCTGATTGCGAAACACGGCGAAGGTCTTCCGATTGCTATCGTCCGTCCGGCGATCGTTGAGACTTCGGTGACGAAGCCGTTCCGCGGCTGGAATGAGGGGATTAACACTTCAGCCTCGCTATCTTATCTGCTCGGCACAACTTTCCGGCAATTACCTTCCAACGAGCGCAAGCGGCTGGACATTATTCCGGTGGACGCGGTTTGCGCCGGGATGACTTTGATCGGCGCCGCGCTTGTGGATCGCCGCCATGATCCGCTCTATCAGTTGGCGACCTCCGTCACTAATCCCTGCGACATGGGACGGTCCATCGAACTGACGAGCCTGGGCCACCGCCGCCACTATCGCGCCCAGGAAGGCCTGGAATATTGGCTGCGCTTGCGCATGGACGCCATTCCTGTTTCGAAACAGCGCTACAACCGCATGTCGGCGCCAGCGCAGAAAGCGATCATCAAGTCGATCCAGAAAGTAATGGCTCCATTGCCTTCGGCAATGAAGAAGCCTCTGGCTAGGACCGAACGCAATCTCGAGCGCGTGGAGAAATTGGTAGGACTATTCGAGCCGTTTATTTTGCACAACGAGCATGACTTTGTTGCCGATAACGTAGAGAAACTGTCTCAGGCGCTGACGGCAGAGGAAAAAGAAATCTTTGGCTACGACACCGCGGGACTCGACTGGTGGGAGTATTGGATTGACATCCATATTCCGGCCTTGCGGCGGTGGACCTATCCGCTGATTGAGGGGCGTCCTCTGGAAGTGCGCGCGCCGCGCGTGCTGCAGATGCCGTCGCCGCCGCCCAGTGTGCCGCCCGATACAAAAACTACGGCTATCGCAATCACCCAGAACAACGACGCGGTCAAGACCGGAACGAACGGAGCAACGTGGCGATATTCCTGACCGGTGCAACCGGCTACATCGGCGCGCACGTCGCCGCCAATCTACTGGAGCAGCATGACGCGACCCTGAATTTACTGGTGCGCGCCCGCGATCCGCGAGATGCTGAGTTGCGTCTTTGGCAGGCCTTTCAGTTGCATCTGCCGTTCCCTGAATTCTACGAATACCTGCAGGCGAAAATACGCGTCTTTCTCGGAGATCTCACTTCCCCCCATTTCGGTCTGGCCCCCGACGATTACGATCGTCTCGTGCACACCACCGATTCGGTCATTCACTGCGCGGCTTCGCTGAACCGGAAGTCAGAGAAGAGCTGTTTGAACGTCAATCTGCGCGGAACGCTCGAAGTCGTTCAACTGGCTCGGCGCTCGCAGTATTATCACGGCCTGCGCCGTTTTTCCAATGTAAGCACCGTAGCGGTGGCAGGGAAGCGCAAAGACGAAGTTGTTGTAGAAGACCGATCCATCGAGTGGGATCGTTCCGATTACGATCCCTATGCCCGCACCAAGAAGTTCTGTGAACACATGGTTCGCGAGTTGCTGCCCGAAGTGCCCTTGACGATTTTCCGTCCTAGCATCGTCCTCGGGGACAGCCGCTATCCGCAGACCACCCAATTCGATATGGTGCGGTCCTTCGTGTTCCTCGCCGGATTGCCCGTGCTGCCGTTCCGTCCGAATGACAAAATTGACATCGTGAATGTGGATTTCGTTGCCGACGCGATTTCGACTTTGCACTTGAAGGCCAATCCCGCGCACGATACCTATCATCTTTCTTCCGGCACCGGTTCGCAGACATTTCGAGAGTTGACCCGGGCACTGGCGGCCGCACAAAACAAGCGCAGCCCACTATTTGTCCCGGTCCTCGAAAAGCCCTTCGACTCAGTCGTCAACATTCTGGCCAACCGCCAAGGGCTCGTCGGACATGGCGCCGCGCTCATGAAGGTCTTTCTACCGTATTTGACCTGGAATACGGTCTTCGACAATACCCGGGTCACAACCGAAATGGGCCGCAAGCCGGTGCCGTTTTCGCAATACAGTTTTCCCCTGCTCCGGTTCAGCCGCGAACATAATTTTGCCTACCCCTATCAGCCTTGGCCTGAAAGCACCAGGGCGGGAGGGTCTGCCGCATGATGGATTTCGTTCTGCAGGCCTGGGTGTCCAGCATCATCGAGGGCAAGAAAATTCAGTGGATGATGGGTAAAGGAGAGCCCTGGCAGCCGGGGGAGAAATTAAAACTGCTGTTTGCCGGATATAACGGAACCCGCAATACGGGGTCGGATGTGCGCGTCGAAGAGATGCTACGCCAGATTCGGCGGATTCTTGGCCCGCAGAATGTCGACCTCAGCATGATGACTTTCAATTTTGACCGGTCACGCGGCTACTTCGAAGGCACGTCCCAGGTTCGGCTCCCCGATATTTTTCCCCCTTTCCTCGCCAACGAAGTTCCCAGGCATCACGGCGTGGTCGCCTGCGAAGGATCGATGTTTAAGTCTAAATTTGCGAATGCCCTGGCCACCATGATGATCGGGTCGCTCGGCATCGCCGCTGCCGAGAACAAATTATCGATCGGGTACGGCGCAGAAGCGGGACACATGGACCCGCTGGTCGCCAGGATGTGTGGGCGTTATTGCCGGAATTCCCTGGTGATCACCCGCAACGACGAGTCGCGAACCATTCTGCGCGACCTCGGAGTTCCCACAGAATTGGGTACCGATACAGCCTGGACATTCGAGCCCCTGGGCGCGGAATACGGACAGAAAGCGCTTCGTGACGTAGGTTGGGATGGCAAGACACCGGTGCTCGTCGTCTGTCCCATCAATCCGTTTGAATGGCCGGTGAAGGCTTCGGTGGCGAAGGCTGCGCTGCATAGCCTGACCGGGGCTTATCAAGAGAGCCACTACCGCGGACCCTATTTTCATAATGCCGGCCCGGAGGCGGATCGTGCCTACGAGCATTACCTTAACTCCATTGCGAAAGCGGTCAACGCCTTCCGGCAGAAGAAAAACGTGTTCGTCATCATGGCCGCAACCGAGCGCATGGATGCACGGCCCTGCCGGCGTATCTCGGAAAAACTGGGCGGCGTTCCGATCATCACCTCCGACGAGTACAACATGTATCAGTTGGTCAGCATTCTCCGTGCCTGCCGCATGATGGTCTCCTCGCGCTATCACGGTATTGTGACTTCCATGCCGGCGCTCGTAGCTTCGGCGGGAATCACCATGGATGAGCGCATTCGCAATCTCATGAACGAGCGCGGCCACCCGGAGTTGCTGATGCAGGTGGATGATCCGGACCTGGAGGCGCGTACTCTCTCGGCCATCGAAATTCTGGATCGCGAGGGCGAGCGCATAGCCCACGGAATCGCCAAGACCACGGTCCGCAATTTGAAACTGATGGCGAGGATGGGCGTGTATTTCGAAGAGGAAGTGCAGCGCAGGTATCCCGAGTTTCCGACGCGCCGCGGGGAGTGGAGCTGGGAAGATTACTTGCCCCCGATGAACGAAGGATTGAAGCAACTCGTCGCAGCGTATGGTTAGCGGTGCCGAATGACGCCGGAATAGCAAACCGTAAATATGACGTTTCTCGACCAGATCTTTGGCAGTTTGGAGTGCAGCGGCGATTCCGTTGTGCTGCAGGAGTTGCGCGGCGAAGAGACGATTCCGCTCACCGCACCGCAGTTGCTGGCGCAAGTGCAACAGGCGCGTGCGTATCTACGGCGTTTACGGCTGAAGAAGGGCGAGCGGTGCGCGCTGCTGGCACAGAACTCCGTTCAATGGGTGGCAATGGATCTGGCGATCATGGCTGAAGGATTGACCGTGGTTCCTCTATATGCGCGTCAGGCGCCTGCGGAACTCGTCGCCATGATGAAGGACTGCTGGCCCGCTGTGATTGCCTGCGGCGAGCGCTCGCTCGCAGACGCAATCCTGGAAGCCTGGCCCGATGCCCCGCCCCATTTCTGCTTCGAAAATGTCTTCACCGCTGGCCGGGAAACGGCCGAGAGTCCTGCGACAACGGTTGCGGCAAGAGATGTAGTGACGGTCATCTACACATCCGGCACTTCGGGCGAGGCCAAAGGTGTGATGCTGAGTGCGGACAACATTGGATGCATGTTGGGACGCACTTCAGGGCGCCTCGATCAACTGATGAAGAAACGTCCCGGGCAGGATGCCGTGTTCCATTACCTCCCGCTTTGCTTTGCCGGATCATGGATCATGATGCTGACTTGCCTTTTGCGCGGAAGCAAGCTGACTCTGAACACCGATCTCGCTAAGATTGCGCCGGAGATGCGGCAAACGGCGCCGGATTATTTCTTAAATGTTCCCGCGCTTCTCGAACGCATGCGGAAAGCTGTGGACGAGCAACTCTGGAAGACGGGTGGGTTTCCGCTGAAGGTATACACCAAAGCCAAGGGCGCCTGGGCCCGTCGACACGAAGGCAAATCACGTGCCGCCGACCGGCTCTGGCTTGGGCTCGCGAGCCGACTTGTATTTCCTACCATCCGCAGGAAAATGATTGGTGGTAATCTCCGAGCGCTTATCTGCGGTTCAGCTCCACTCAATTTGGACACCCAGCTTTTTTTTATGATGCTCGGCATCCCCGTGCTTCAGGTCTACGGTCTCACCGAAACAACCGCCATCTGTACCATGGATAATCCCGAAGGACCGGTGATCCCGGGACGCGCCGGACCGGCGATTGATGGGTTGGAGATGAAACTTGCCGAGAATGCGGAAATCGTCGTGCGCGGTCCCAATATTTTCCCGGGATATTGGGGTCGTCCCGAGGAAACTGCGAAGGTGCTGCGCGACGGCTGGTTCCACACCGGCGATCAGGGTGAGGTGGACGCGAACGGAAACTGGAAAATTGTCGGACGCATCAAGAATTTGATTATTCTGGGGTCCGGTCACAACATAGCTCCCGAGCCGATTGAAGACAGAATTCTGCAAGAATTGCCGGAGGCGACTCAGGTGGTGCTGGTCGGCAATGGCCGCGGCTACCTTTCTGCGCTAGTTACCGGCAAGTCGAATCATGATAGGACGCAGTCGGCGCTTGATCTCGTGAATAGTTCTCTTCCGCATTACAAGCAGGTGCGTGCGTTTCATCGGGTGGAGGAAGCTTTCACTGTCGAGAGCGGCCTGCTGACCGCAAACGGAAAGCTCAAGCGCGATCTGATTGCGGAGCGCTTTCGAGGCGAAATTGATGCGCTGTATGGGACTCCGAAGAATCAGGCCTCGAACAACGAGGCGGCTACAACGGCATGAACGAGTTCAAAGGGCAGACGCTTTCATGGCAGGTAGTCAACGGCGCGATCGAACTTGCGCTGCATCGCGATCCTTGCAACGAGATCGGATCCCTGACTCTTGAGGAGTTGGAAAGATTCTCGGCAGCGCTACCCATACTTGCAAATGAGGCGTACGCTCTGATCGTCCACTCGACCCAGAAGGCGGGATTTTCAGCGGGCGCGGATCTGCGCGAGTTGTTTCAACGCGGGCAAGAAATGGAAAAGCTGGAAGCCTTGCGCGGAGTGCGCCAATTTCTGGAACGGATCCATGCGGTCATGAATGCCCTCGACACTACCCCGTTGACCACCATTGCGGCAGTGCATGGAGTAACATTCGGCGGTGGCTTCGAGTTGGCTCTCGTTTGCGACATCATCATTGCCGACCGCATGGCGCGATTCTGCTTCCCGGAACTGCGCCTGGGGCTGATTCCGGGCTTCGGCGGAATTCCACGTCTGAAGCGCGATTTAGGCAACGCCGTCGTGCGCGATCTGTTGTTGACAGGACGAAGTTTCAACGTCATGAAAGCCCAGCAGATCGGCCTGGTCAGTCAGATTGCTGCAGAAGGTGAGGCGCTGCGATTGGCTCGCGCCACCGCCAGCCAGGTGGGAAAATTCGACCGGCGGACGGCGGCGGCGGCGAAAGAGTTTGTGAAACCGATTCCGTACGATGAGTTAAAGCGCGAGATCGATATTTTCTGCGACCTCTATGCCCGCCCCGCTGTCGAAGAAGGGCTGCGCAAGTTTGTGCAGAACGATGCTGTGCAGCCGTACTTGCCGTGAAATCAGTGATTATAAGACTTGTAACCGGGTTTTGAGGGACTTCATGCCTACGTCAGGATCTGCTCCCGAGCACACGCTCGACGAAATTCTGAATCTCGCGGCCCTGCACTTCAAGGTGCCGCGGGAAAAACTGACACCCGACGACGACTTCTTCAAGACTCTCGGCATCGACAGCCTGCAGGCGCTCGATTTACTGACGCGGCTCGAACATCACTTCCATATCGAGTTGCCGGATTATGAACTTCAGGGCGTGTCGGATTTTCGGACGTTGGCCAACAGGATTCAGGCGCGGCTGTAGGATTGATTGCTATCGATAAGAAGACTCTACGAATTGAAAACCTTGAATGCTTGATCTCCGCCAATATGCCAGCCTGGGTGCAGCGCTCAAGGACGCGCTGGAGCGCTGGCCCAACGAAACGTGTTTAATTGAAGCCGATCGCGATCGCGAAAAAGTGCGCCTTACCTACTCGGATTTCAAGGCCATGGCCCGCCCGCTTTGTCGCGCCCTCGAAGACGCCGATTTCAAAGCGGGTGACCGTACCGCGATCATTATGACGAATCAGTCGAAATGGTTGATTTCGGCATATTCGATTCTCTTCTGCGGCGGCGTTCTGGTTCCCCTGGATTTCAAGTTGACCGCATCCGAGCATCTGCAACTGTTGGCCCACTCGAAAGCCCGGTTTCTTGTAGTCGAATACTATTTGTGGCGCGCGATCATGCAATCGCCAGAGTTTTCGGAACTTGCAGCCGAGATCGTATTGGTGACGGAAGCGCCTCTGGGCGCGGATTTGCGCGGCGCTTACCGTTGGGAAGAGTTCCAAAGAAAGGGCGAACCTAGGTTCGTTCCACGCCAGCGCGAAGACACCGCTTGCATTGTGTATTCGTCAGGTACGGGCGGTCGTCCCAAGGGTTGTGTGCTTACCCACGACAGCTATCTGGAGCAGTGTGCTTCGCTGACGGCGTGGTATCCATTCTGGCCGGGTGTTCGTTATCTGAGCATTCTGCCGACCAATCACGCGATCGATTTCATGGTCGGATTTATTGGCCCCTTCGTCTGCGGAGCTTGTGTGGTTCATCTGCGAACCTTGCGTCCGGAGTTTGTTCGCGACGCGTTTGTGCGCTATCGCATCACTTATGTCAGCCTGGTGCCGATGGTGCTGAAGAACCTGGAGCGCGGCCTTCGCGCCAAATTTGATGAGCTACCGCCTCGCAAACGTTGGACGCTTGATCGCTTGATCGCCCTGAATAAACTTCTGACCCGCGGACAACCCCGAGTGGAACTAAGCCGGCGTCTGCTGCCGCAAGTGCACAAGGCATTTGGCGGTGAACTCCGGGCACTCATCGTCGGCGGGGCATTCACCGATCCCGCAACCTTGCAGTTTTTCTACGACCTGGGAATTCCGGTAACCTGCGGATACGGCCTGACCGAAGCTTGCACTGCCGTGACCCTCAATGATTTGAAGCCGTTTCGCGCCGACACGGTGGGCAAGCCATTGCCCGGCACCGAAGTAAGGGTGCTGAATCCGGATGGCGAGGGCATAGGGGAAGTAGCGGTGCAGAGCCGCGCCGTGATGTCCCATTATCTCGATGATCCGGAACAAACGGCGCAGACAATCGTCGAAGGCTGGCTCCTGACAGGCGATCAGGGACGCTTTGATGGAAACGGCCACTTGCAACTGGTCGGGCGCAAGAAAAATATGATCGTCACCGCCGGCGGGAAAAATATCTATCCCGAAGACATTGAGGCGGTTTTCGATGGTTTGGCCGTGAAAGAGTTCTGTGTTTTTGCGGCGAGCTACCTCTGGCCCCAGAAATCACTCGGGGACGAGATGCTGGTGCTGACTCTCCGGCTGGAATCGAATCAGCAATTTGACGATCGCCTGCGCGATGAGATTCTGGCGCGAAACAGGCGACTGCCGGACTTCAAGCGAGTGGGCGGATACTTGCTTTGGGAAAAGGATTTTCCCCGGACGGCATCGCTGAAGATCAAACGCTCAGAATTGGCGGCAGAGGTGGGGTCAGGTGCGACCCAGGCCCAACTGGTCGGGATTTAACTTCTGGTGCTCCAAAGAACTTACCAGGCAATTTGTAGAAGCCACGCAACCGGCAACCCTACGTGAACGAAACTTTTCTTGCCATTATCAATCCGGCGGCTGGCGGAGGGCGTTGCGGAGCGCGTGTGGGAGCGGCCCTGGATCGGCTGCGAGCAGCAGGAATTGCGCTCGAAACGGCCGAGACCCGCGCCGGGGGCGAGGCCACGAACATCGCGCGTGAAGCCTATCGGCGCGGGTTTAGAAAGTTCTTGGCGGTCGGGGGCGATGGAACTTCCTGCGAGATCGTCAACGGGTTGTTTCCCGATTCGCTGGTCCAAGAAATGCTTGAAGGAACAAGTTCGGCGGAAGACACCGTTCCTACACTCGGATTCCTGCCCCTCGGTACAGGCAATTCCTTTTTGCGCGATTTCATCGATGCCTCTCCGGGCAGCGACGGTTTGGAGCATGCCGTGCGTGCGCTCGAAAGGCGGCGTTCACGGCCCTGCGATGTCTTACGAATGGTTCATAAGGATGGCGAAGTCTATTACATTAATCTGCTCAGCGTAGGATTCGCTGCCGATGTGGCGGCGCTGCGGCACCGTAGGTTTCAGAACCTGGGACAGTTCGGATATCTGCTGTCTATTTTTCTTTGCCTAGCAAGGTTGCAGAGAAGGCCGTTTCCTGTTCGGGTGGACGGCCAACAGGACTTTGACGCACGCCCCTGCCTGTTCCTCACCTTCAACAACAGCAAGTTTACCGGCGGAACGATGATGATCGCCCCCGATGCGGTTACCGATGACGGATTGATCGAATACGTACGCTGGGGCCCGATCGGGCGCTTGGGTTTAATCCGGAATTTGGCGACGCTTTACGATGGCAGCCACACCCGGCATCCACTCGCGGAACGGCTCGCGGTTCGACGGGTAGAGTTCCAACTCGACCGCCCCGTGGATCTGATGGTGGACGGAGAGGTGCTAACGCTGGAGTGCCGCACCATCGACGTCCTGCCCTCGGCGTTGCGCGTTGCCGTGTGACGCTCTTCGCAGGAGAGACGCGGTTAGCCGCGTGATCGCCGTGCGGAGGAATAGAGCGATTCACATCGCCATCCATGGTATAAAAACTTCATGTCGCAAGAACGAAGAGAACGGCAAAAAGAAAGACAGGGAACTAAGACTCCGCGGCTGAATTGGACCCGCTTCGCGAGCTATGCGGCGCTGATCGTGGTCGTGTTCGGCGCCGGTAGCTATGCTTACTATCGCGGCCAGCATCAGCACGATGCCTTCGCGCGCTGTCTAACCGATCGCGGCGTCAAAATGTACGGCGCGTGGTGGTGTCCACATTGCGTCGAGCAAAAAGGAAAGTTTGGTGCGTCGTTCGAATATGTTCCTTACGTGGAGTGCGGCATCAAAGGCCAGACAACCGGCCAGTCGCAGGTTTGCAAAGACGAAAACGTCAAGCATTATCCTACGTGGCAGTTTCCTCCGATGGGCGAACGAGTCGAACGTATCTTCAGTCTCGAAGAACTGAGCGACCGTACCGGGTGCCCGCTACAGTGACCGGATTAGCCGATCGTTTGATGCTTGCGGTCGCCGTTCTCGCCCTCTGCGGAATCGTGGTGTCATCCGTCTCACTCCAGCATCATTATGCGACTTCCAAGACGTCGTTCTGCGATATCGGCGAAACCTTCAACTGCGACATTGTGAATCGCAGCGAATATTCCACAATTATGGGAATACCGGTCGCCCTGGTTGGCATGCTCGGTTACGCGGCTCTGGCCGGGTTGGCCACCGTCTATCGCCGCAGACCTGATGCTCCCCGAATGCTTTTTGGCGCAGCGGCTCTGGGCCTGTTTTTTGCCTTGTACCTGACTTACGTGGAGGGACGAGTACTTGGAGTCTGGTGCCTCTTGTGTCTGAGTTCGCTGGCTCTGATAACGGCGGCGACGATCCTCGCGGCCGTGATCTGGTGGAAAACAAACCATACCCGCGGGAGCTAGTACCTGTTACACAACGGGCCAGGTTCAGAGATTGTCCTGGCTTCTAAGTGCTGGAACTCGACTTACTCCTTACCCCATGCCGCGTCCCATGATTCGAAGACGAAGAGTGAATGCTGCAACTCCCGTTGCCGTTCCCGTTCCATCGGGTCAGCTATGGTTGCACGAACTGCGCAGCCGGGTTTTTGGCAACACCAGACTACTGCGGGTTTGGTTACCGCCCGATTACGACGGATGGGGCGAAAAGCGGTATCCGGTGCTGTACCTCAACGATGGCCAGAACTTATTCGACCCGGCAACGGCCTTTGCTGGAGTGCATTGGCAGGCAGGCGAGACGGCAGTGCGGTTGATTGCCGAAAAGAAGATTCTGCCTCTGATCATCGTCGGCATCGATAACACGAAAAACCGCGCCAGCGAATACATTCCCTACAAATCCACGGAGCCCAGGGTCCTGAATCCGAAAGGCAGTTGTTATCCAGACTTCCTGCGCCGGGAGGTGATGCCGCTGATTGAAGAACGTTATCCGGTTTTGAAGGGACCTCACAATACCGGATTAGGCGGTTCTTCGCTGGGAGGTCTGATCAGTCTGTACACGCAACTGGCAGCGCCCGGAGTCTTCGGACGAGCGTTGATCGAGAGCCCCTCCTTATCCGTGGGAAAGGGAAGAATTCTGGAGGAGTGCCGCCGCTCGCCAACCTGGCCCGAGCGCACCTATCTTGCGATGGGAACACACGAAACCGGAAACCAGGAGAAAGACGCAGAAATTGTTGCCGAGGTCCGCACATTGGAAACGATTTTGCGCGAAGCTGGCTTGAACGAACAGCGCCTCAAAGTTCGTATCGATGAGCGCGCGTCCCACACTGAATCGGCCTGGGCGGCGCGGTTCCCCGAAGCTCTCGAATTTCTCTATTCCTCCTCACCAAGGTGAGGTCTTCGTTCAAGGAATGTCATTCTGAGCGAAGCGAAACTCATGCACTCATTCGCACTCCACTTCGACCCTTTTCGGAGTGCCCCCGGTCTGGCGCAGAATGCAGGCTAATGGGACAATAGAGAAATGCAAAGATTGCTAACGACAGCGCTATCATTATTGGCCGCGACGATGATGCTTGCCGGAGATGGCTATGCCCAGCAGACTCCAGCAGCAAGCCCTTCGGCCACGACCCCAGCGGCTCCAGCAGCCACAACTCCGAAGTCCTCCACGGCAAAGGCTCCGGTTAAAAAGACAGGAACTACGACAACCACCGCTCTCACAACGAAGAAAGACAAATTCAGCTACGCTCTGGGCATGAACATCGGTAATAGTATCGGCACGAACCTGAAGAAGCAATCGGTAGAAGTCGATCCGGCCCTCGTTGCTCAGGGATTGAAAGATGCAATGACCGGCGGCAAGACACGTCTGAGCGACGAGGAAGCAAAAGCGATCCTAACTCAAGTGCAGAACGACGTGCGCAAAGAGCAGCAGGAAAAAACAGAAAAAGCCGGCGCGAAGAACAAGGCCGAAGGCGAAGCCTTTCTCGCGGCTAACAAAACAAAAGAAGGCATCGTCACCTTGCCCGACGGTCTTCAATACAAGATTGAGAAAGAGGGTACCGGACCCAAGCCCGCCGCGACCGACTCGGTTGTGTGCAACTATAGGGGCACATTGATCGACGGTACGGAATTTGACAGCTCTTATAAGCGCGGCCAGCCTGCCACGTTTGGCGTTAGTCAGGTCATCAAAGGGTGGACGGAAGCTCTGCAGCTTATGCCGGTGGGATCGAAGTGGCAGCTTGTCATCCCCGCAAACCTCGCCTATGGCGAACGGGGCGCAGGCGCTGAGATAGGCCCCAATTCGACGCTGGTTTTTGAAGTCGAACTGATTTCTATTGTCGACAAGAACGCCGATAAGAATAAGGACGACAAGAGTAAAGACGATAAGGGCAAGGACGAAAAGAAAGACGAGAGCAAGGATCAAGACCAGAAACAATAGACGTGTGGCCAATGGAGAGACGGGCGTGCTCCCGTCTCTCCTTGCACCTGACTAAAACCTGCCGGTATTTGCTCTCCACTTACTTTCCGCGGACAACACAGAAGCGTCATCTTCCTGAACGGTACGCTATTCGTAGCGTAGCGCTTCGATCGGATCCAGGCGAGACGCGCGAATCGCGGGAACCATTCCGCTGATGAGTCCAACCGCACCCAGAATGACAACGGCAACCAGGATCGTCAGAGGGTTGATCACGAGACGAATGTCGCCACCTTCTGCATGTTTCGCCACAGCGCTGTAAAGCGTGAGCCGCCCCACAGAAAAAGCAACGGCATACGCCATCACGATTCCGAAGAGTCCCCCGATAAACGTGATGGTCATCGCTTCGGCCAGAAACTGCAGGAAGATGTGGCGCCGCCGCGCACCTAGCGCCTTCTCCACTCCGATTTCGCGGGTGCGCTGGGTCACCGAGACCAGCATGATATTCATCAGACCGACCCCGCCGATCCCCAGAGTGAGTGCGCCGATCATAGCGAGCAGAATCCTGAGGCCGATCGTCAGCACCTCGATCTCATGCACCATCACCATCAGGTTTTCGATAAACACAGCCCGTCGGTCAGCCGGAGTGAATCTGTGCTGTGCAGCCAGAATGTAGCGCACGGATTGCTCGATCCGTTCATAGTCGTTGGTTTCATAGTTGAACCAGATGGAATCAAGGTAGTGGGTATCCTTGAGGTCGCTCATGGTGGTAAAGGGCACATACACCACGCGATTCACATTGTCGTCGCCCTGCTGCATTTTCGGGCTGAGGATCCCAATGACCTCAAAACTGATGCCGTCAATACGGATGTGCTCGCCGAGCGCATTGCGTCCAGAGAAAAGTTTCTCTTTGGCCTCGGAACCGATGACCGCGACACGGGCGTGCTGGACTTGATCCTCGGGGTTGTAAAAACGTCCCTGCCCCAGGCTCAGAGCGTTAATGTCAAATGCGTTAGGGTATTCTCCGTTGACGCTCATCGTGAAAGACCGAGCGTCATACTGCAGGGTTGCCTGCTTGTTGCAATTGGGGGTGATATGAGCGATTTGTGGAATATTAGTGGACAGAAGATCGATGTCGTCGAGCGTCAGCCTGACCGGCACGCCCGCCTTCTGTCCACCGGCCTGCATCGACGACCGCCCGGGAAAGATAATGAACAGCTTGGTTCCCCAGTTGGCGAAAATATTGGCGCAGGCGCGGCTGAAACCATCCCCGTAAGCCAGGAGCATAACCACCGTAGCGATCCCCCACGCCATGCCCAGCATGGTGAGCGCGGTGCGGCGCCGGTTGTGGCGCATCGCGTTGTAGGACTCCTGGAAAAGATCACGCAACATTATGAGTAGTGATTGTGCCGCTGAAACGTGAATTTACAAACAACAAATTGTGTCCAGTAAGGACATTACTCCTGTCTCAGGGCTTCCACCGGTTCCAGGCGGGCGGCCTTGCGCGCCGGATAGAGTCCGGCCGCGACCCCCGCG
Organism: uncultured Acidobacteriaceae bacterium; assembly: GCA_963696275.1. Classification (GTDB taxonomy): domain Bacteria; phylum Acidobacteriota; class Terriglobia; order Terriglobales; family Acidobacteriaceae; genus Acidiflorens. Next base: position 347,516 of record CAVOJQ010000010.1, read on the forward strand.
ATCGTCAAACTACAGATGGCGAGGATGGCTGTCTTAGGAACGAGGCGCGGCGGGTCAAAGCCTCCCGGCCCGTTGTACTTGGCAAGCAAGGCCATGAACCCCCCGGCCAGAGCCATGCCAATCAGCCCGCTGACCAAAGTCAGCAGGATACCTTCGGCGAAAAATTGCAACATGATACTGCGGTTCGTGGCGCCCACGGCTTTGCGAAGTCCGATTTCGCGCGTGCGCTCGGTCACCGCTATTAGCATGATGTTGACCACGCCGATCGCGCCCAGCGCGAGCGTCACCAGCCCTACCGTGCCCAGAAATTCGTTCATGGCATCGAACACAGATCCCATCATCTTTGCCTGTTGCACCGTATCCCACCCTTCGAACGCATCTTCATCCCGATAATCGAAGTGGTGATTGCGGGCGATAACGCGGTGCGCTTCCTCGAGGGCGAGAAGGTGCTCATCGGCCGTACTCGGCTGAAAATTGAGGAATGAAACGGCGTCGAATGCCTGCTCGCCCACCATCGGAAAGTCGCTGCGCATCACCTGGAAGGGAATATAGGCGCGCATGTTGGTGAAATTGTCGTCGCCCCGGCCTACCCGTTTCAAGGTGCCGATGACCTCGAAGCGATGCCCATTGAGCAGAATATAGGACCCGATAGCAGGTCGCCCCGGAAACAGGTTGCGCGTCATCTCATCGCCGAGAACGACCACGTCGCGCTTCTGTGTATCGTCGAAGTCGTTAAGCCAGCGTCCCTCTTTGAGCGGCAGAAACCGGATACCGCTGTACTGCGGTTCAGCGCCGGTGAGTTGTCCACTCGCGCTGGCAAATTCGCTCACCGCATGCACCTCGTTGGTGGTAAGTACTGGAGTAATCGACTTGATATGAGGCGATTCTTTGCGGATATCGAGATAGTCCTGGTACGTAAGCCGGTACTGGCGCGCAGAGTTGACGCTGCCCGCAACCACCGGCGCTCGTCCGGGGAAGATCATCATGATGTTTTCGCCCAACTCTGAAAGGCCGCGCTGATTGCCGGTTCGAAACCCCTCCCCCAAGCCGACCAGAAGCAACAGGGAACCCACGCCCCATGCGATGCCGAACATGGTCAGCAATGAACGAAGTTTATGCGCCCAGAGGGTGCTGAGTATCTGTGCGAATCCGTCGAACACCATCAGCATCGATTGATAACTGGCGGGGCCAATAGTGGCTGTCGGTTGGTATTCACTCACCCGAACTTCCGCGAGGAGCCTCGCGTCGCTCCGTCTGCCCCGGCCTGTAGAATAACAAGCCGCCCCGCAGGATGCACCATGATCCGTGAGCGAAGATGTTTTTATCTTCCGCCGCAATCCACTTCGTCCATAAATCGATTGACAACGGTATCTCCACTGCCCTACCATCGCTCTGAAGTGACCTCGCTGATCCATCTTCATCACCATCATTCACATGCGATGAGCGTGTCGGCGGGGGAACACGGATAACAAGGCACTTATAGGATCCGAGCCCGCTGGCGCAGAACTCGCCCCAGCGGGCTTTTGCTTTTGGCGAAACCTCGTAATTTGTTGCAGAGATTAGGAGAATCGGTGGAAATCGACTTCGACAAGATGCAAGGTCTGGTCCCTGCCGTCATTCAGGACGAGAGTGGCGGGGAGTTGCTGATGCTGGGCTTCATGAACCAAGAGGCGCTGGAAATGACGCTGAGCACCGGATTCGTGACCTTCTACAGCCGCACCCGGCAGAAACTCTGGACCAAAGGCGAAAGCTCCGGCAACCGTCTCCAGGTGATTACTGCGTCCACCGACTGCGATCGGGATACAGTGCTGCTGCGCGTTCGCGTGCTGGGCGAGGGCGTGGTTTGCCATAACGGCACACGCTCATGTTTTACCGAGCCACTGCCGCTCGGAACCGCTGCGCTTGGCCGGGCACTTTTCGAGCAAAAGAATCTTCGCCCGGACAAGCCCCAGGCAGACAAGGCGAAGTCATGAAGCTGAGACTAGGCATTCCCAAAGGAAGTTTACAGGAAGCGACCCTGAGCCTCTTTACCCGGGCCGGACTTCGCGTCTATACGAACGCGCGATCTTATTTCGCCGCCACCGATGACCCCGAAATTGAATGCCTGCTCATTCGCGCGCAGGAAATGTCGCGCTACGTCGAGCACGGCGCACTCGACGCCGGCTTGACTGGCCTCGATTGGGTCCTGGAAAGCGGTCTTGACGTCGTCAAGGTCACCGACTTGGTCTACTCCAAACAGAGCATGGGCAGGGTCAAGTGGGTGTTGGCTGTCCCCGAAGATTCGAACTTCCAGAAACTTGAAGACCTTGACGGTCGAATTATTGCCACAGAATTGGTCAGCTTCACCCGCAATTATTTTGCCGCCCGCAAGGTTGACGTGAGAGTCGAATTTTCCTGGGGTGCAACCGAAGTTAAGCCGCCTTTGCTCGCCGATGCCATTGTCGAAGTGACCGAGACCGGCAGTTCTCTCCGCGCCAATCATCTAAGAATCCTCGAGACCGTGCTGGAGTCGAACACCCAACTGGTCGCGAACAAAGCGGCCTGGGATGATCCCGCGCGCCGGCAGAAAATCGAGAACCTCTCCGTCATGTTGAGTGGTGCAATCGCTGCCCTGGGGCGCGTCGGCCTTATGCTCAACGTTCGGAAGGTGGACTTACCGGCTGTTCTGCGCCTTCTGACCGCGCTGAAAAATCCCACCGTTGCCCCACTCGCCGACGGCGAATGGGTCGCTGTCAATACCGTAATCGAGGAAAACACTGCCTGGACCCTGATTCCCAAGCTTAAGCAAGCCAACGCGCAGGGCATCGTTGAATATCCGCTGAACAAGGTGGTCCTGTGAAACGGATCAAGGCTAAGCGGATTAGCAGAAAGAGGGCGAAAAATGTAGGGATGCGCATCCTCGAAGGGGCAGAGCAGACGAACCGCTTGAACGCGCTCGCCGCGCGCGGCGCAACCGACCTGGCGCCGATTGAGCCTGCCGTCCGCCGCATCGTTTCTGCCGTTCGCCGCAATGGCGATCGCGCCCTGCGCCGCTATGCCATGCTTTGGGACGGGTTGGCCAAAGATGAAGCGCTGCGCGTTTCGGAAGATGATCTCCAGCAGGCATGGGAGACTGCCGATCTCGAGCTGCAAAACGCAATCGAACATGCGGCAGGCAACATCCGCCGCTATGCGGAGTGGCAAGCCGGCGCAGCACCGGGCCCGGACCTTCAGCAATGGCGACGCGAGATCGAACCGGGCGTCAGCGTGGGGCAGTTGATACGTCCCCTGGAATCGGTGGGATGCTACGTGCCCGGTGGCCGCTATCCATTGCCTTCCACCGTCTTAATGACAGTGATTCCAGCGCAGGTAGCCGGAGTCGCAAAGATTCGAGTAGTATCTCCCCGCCCGGCACAGGCGACTTTGGCGGCTGCCGCTTTCCTCGGTGTGCACGAGTTCTATCGCATTGGCGGAGCGCAAGCGATCGCCGCTCTGGCCTATGGGACCGACCAGGTACCGCGCGTCGACAAGATCGTAGGTCCCGGCAACCGCTATGTAACCGCCGCCAAGAAAATGGTAGCTTTCGATTGCGCCATCGATTTTCTCGCGGGGCCGACCGAGGCCGTAATCATCAGCGAACACGGCGATCCCGCCTGCATCGCTTCCGACCTGGTGGCGCAGGCGGAACACGATCCCGATGCGTTATGTGTATTCATTACTACCTCGCGAGCCCTGGCTAAGAAAGTTCAGCGAGAAGTTCAGAAGCGCACGCGCGCCAACCAGACTGCTGCCCAATCACTTTCCCGTCGCGGAGCCATCCTCTTGGCAGCCTCCTTGCAGCAGGCAGCAGAGATGTCGAATTGCATCGCACCCGAACATCTCACCCTGCCGGAGTCACTGGTTGCGGCCGTCGAGCACGCAGGCGCAGTTTTCATCAACGAGTTCACGCCCCAAGTTGCGGGAGACTACATCTCCGGGCCGAACCACACTTTACCCACCGGCGGTATGGCGCGCGTTCGTGGCGGCCTCAGCGTTCTGGATTTCGTTCGCATCATCGGCTGCCAGGAGGTCACCGCTGAAGGAATCAACCGCATCGCGCCACCAGGCATCACACTTGCCACAGCCGAAGGCCTAAAAGGACACGCCGCCGCATTCCAAGCGAGGTTTCCCCATGCTTGAGGCCCGCGCCGCGGTAAGAAACCTGCATTCCTACAAACCGCCCTTGGCGGATCGGAAAGGGCTTCGTCTCGATTTCAACGAAAGCACGATTGGATGCTCGCCGCGCGTATTGGCCCGCTTGCGCTCGCTCGATGCCGAGTCGCTGGCCCGTTATCCCGAGCGCGATCCGTTGGAAAAAGAGGTGGCAGGTTTTCTTAGACTTGATCCCGCGCAGGTTCTGTTAACGAACGGCGTCGACGAAGCCATTCACCTTCTTTGTTCCACCTATCTCGATCCCGGGGACGAGGCCCTCATCGTCGTCCCGACCTTTGCCATGTACGCTATCTTCGCGAAGGCCGAAGGCGCACGCGTGGTCGAAGTGCGAGCCGCCGACGATTTTGCTTTCCCGGCCCAGGATGTAATGGCAAGACTCAGCCCCAGCACACGTCTGATCGCGGTAGCCAACCCCAACAATCCGACGGGAGCGGCAGTAGCACGCGATCTTCTCCTTAAGATTGCCCAATCAGCCCCGCAAGCGGCTCTGCTTGTCGATGAAGCGTATTTCGAATTTCACGGCGAAACCCTCCTTGACGACATTCGTGGCGACCGCGCACGCCCGCTCGACAATCTTTTCATAGCGCGGACCTTCTCCAAGGCATACGGCCTGGCCGGATTGCGCATCGGCATCCTTGCCGGGCAATCGCGCCAGATAGCGATGTTACGACGCGTCGCCTCGCCCTACAGCGTGAACGCCGTCGCCCTCGCCGTCCTGCCCGAGGCCCTGCAAGATCAGGAGTACGTCAGCAGCTATGTAGCGCAGGTGCGGAGCAATCGCGATAGGCTGCAGCAGGAACTCAGCACCCTCGGATTACATTTCTGGCCAAGCCATGCCAACTTTGTGCTGGTCCGTATCGGCGCGGCCCATGCCGAATTTGTCCAGGCCCTGCGCGATCGTGGAATTCTGGTGCGCGACCGGCACACCGATCCCGGCTGCGAAGGTTGCGTCCGCCTGACCGTTGGGACGGACGAGCATACGCAAATTCTCATCGCAGCTCTGCGCGATGTGGTCGAAAGATTAGGATTGCGCACCCTATCGCGACGTGAGGTGCGGTCGTGAGAAAAGCCAGGCTGCATCGCAAAACCGCAGAGACCGAAATTAAAATCGCTCTCACCATCGAAGGCCGCGGAAAGTATGAAATTTCCACCGGTATTCGTTTTCTCGATCACATGCTGGAGTTGTTCGCGCGTCACGGTGGATTTGATTTGAAACTCGTCGCCGCGGGCGACCTCGACGTTGACCAGCATCACACCGTGGAAGATGTCGGCATCTCCTTAGGCGAGGCATTCGACCGCGCATTGGGCGACCGCCGCGGCATTTTGCGTGCCGGCTATTTTCTCATGACCATGGATGAAACTCTCGGACTCGCGGCAGTAGACTTTGGCGGCCGCGCCGTCTCCGTGATACAAACCAAGGTTCGCGCAACGAGGGTCGGCGATCTGCAAGCGGAGCTGGTACCCGATTTCTTCGAGGGCTTTGCCCGTGGAGCCCGCGCCAATATCCATGCGCGTGTCATGTACGGACGCTCCAGTCATCACAAGATCGAAGCGCTCTTCAAAGCCTTTGCGCGTGCTCTCCGCGTCGCCTGCTCGCGCGACCGGCGACTCCGCCGCATGCTCCCCAGCACCAAGGGGCTTCTCTGAACTCTTTCGCTCCAAACCGACCAGCCATCGCCATCGTCGATTACGGCGCCGGCAACCTGAATTCGGTGAAGAAGGCTTTCGACTACCTGGGTGCCAGGGTCATCGTCACCACCGAGCCTGCCATCGTCGCCAGTGCCGAAAAGGTCGTTCTCCCAGGAGTCGGCCACTTTACCGCTCTAGCAGCACTGAACAATACCGGGTTGCGAGACGCCGTGCTGCAATCTACCCGCGCTGGCAAGCCATTCCTCGGTATTTGCCTCGGAATGCAGTGGCTGTTCGAGGGCAGCGACGAGGCGCCTGAATTTGCTGGAGCCGGACTTCTTCAAGGTCGCTGTTGCCACTTTCCTTCATCGGTGAAATCACCTCATGTTGGATGGAACTCGCTTGCCGTGCGCCGGGAATCGCGCCTGCTCCGAAACGTTGCGCCTGATTCCTTTGTCTACTTCACGCACTCTTTTTATGCTCCGGTCGTGGCGGCAACCGCTGCCGCAACCAGCTACGGAACTGAATTTTCCGCCGTCGTCGAACAAGGCAACATCTTCGGAGTTCAATTCCATCCTGAAAAATCCTGGAACGTGGGCCTGCTGATTCTCAAGAATTTCTGCGAACTGGACAGCACCGCCGATGGATGATCCGAGCAGTGAGGTGGAAAATTGCTGACCAAGCGTATCATCGCCTGTCTCGATGTCGACAACGGCCGCGTGGTAAAAGGCGTGCAATTCGTGAATCTCCGCGACGCCGGCGATCCCGCCGAATGCGCCGCTGCCCACGCTCGCGATGGCGCCGATGAGATCGTCCTGCTCGATATCACCGCCACCAGCGATCGGCGCAATACCATGCTTGATGTTGTCCGCTGCACGGCGCGCGGCTTGTTCGTCCCGTTCACCGTGGGCGGAGGGATCCGCGAACTGGCTGACGCCGCGGCCGTGTTCGACGCTGGCGCTGACAAGATCGCTATCAACTCAGCCGCCGTAAAAGATCCCTCGCTGATCGGAAAAATTGCCAAGCATTTCGGCTCACAGGCCGTAGTGGTGGCCATCGATGCCCGGCGGTCGAAAGCGGGCTTCGAGGTATTCGTAGCCGGAGGGCGCACCCCCACTGGACGAGACGCGATCCAATGGGCAAGGGAAGCGGCTGCCGCCGGCGCCGGAGAAATCATGCTCACTTCCATGGACTGCGATGGCACGCAAGCCGGCTTTGATTGTGAATTGACGCAAAGCGTGGCCGCCGCCGTTTCCATCCCTGTCATCGCGTCGGGCGGCGCCGGTTCGCCGCAACACTTCATCGACGTTTTCCTCGACGGACGGGCTGACGCCGCCCTTGCCGCCTCCATCTTTCATTTTGGACTGGAAAACATCGGGCAACTGAAACTGCAACTGCAATCGGCCAACGTCCCGGTGAGGTGGCCATGCTGATTCCTTCCATCGACCTCATGGGCGGGAAAATCGTGCAGTTAGTCCAAGGCGAGACAAAAAAACTGGAGTTCGATAACTTCGACTATTGGATCGACCGTTTTTCCAAATATCCCATCGTTCAACTCATCGATCTCGACGCCGCTCGCCACACCGGCCACAATCGGACGCTCGTCCAACAAATAGTCCGCCGCTTGCCTTGTCAGGTCGGCGGCGGCATTCGCGACGTCGAAACGGCTCAGGAACTTCTGCGGATCGGTGCCCGCAAGGTGATCATCGGATCCGCCTTATTGACCGAAGGGCGAGTGAATCGCGACTACGCCCGTACCCTCTCGGATAACGTCCCAATCGCGGCCCTGATGTTCGCCGTCGACTCCCGTGGAGGCCGCGTTGCGATCGACGGCTGGCGCACCAGTACCGCCGTCACCGCCTCCGACATGATGCGCGAGTTGGATCCCTTTTGTGAGACCTTCCTCTATACCCATATCGACACCGAAGGATTGATGGCTGGGATCCCCATGGAAACTGTCCGAACCATTCGCCGCTCCACCACCCGGCATTTGGTGGTCGCCGGCGGCATCACCGAACAGCACGAAATCGACTGCCTGGACACCATGGGCATTGACGCCGTGGTGGGCATGGCATTGTATGCAGGGAAAATCCCAGGATAATCTGCCGAAAGCGGATCTGCCCTCGCCCAGCTCACGCAAGGCCGCTATCGACATCTATTGCGGCTCGCGCCTTAATTCCGGACTCGACACCGGCTCCCCTTCCAGTTCCTCATGCCGCGCCGCGCGCCGCTCATTCAACATTTTGCTGGCCAGGGCTAACTCCTCGCGGCCCTCTTTCTCACGGCCCATGCGCAGCAGAACCTGTCCGCGCAGATAGCGCGCGCTCGCGGCAGCTTTGTCGAGTCGAATCACTTCGTCCAATTGTGCCAGCGCCGCAGCATACTCCCGGTTTCGTTCTTCGATTTCAGCCAGCCCCATGTGTGATTCCACCAGCAGTGGATCGAGCTTCACCGCCCGCTCAAAGTCCCTCGCCGCTACTCTCTCATTTTGCAGCGTAGATTCGACCTTACCCAACTGCTCGTAGGTGAAGCCCGCGTCGGGTTCCAAAGCAAGATCTTTCTGAAATTCCGCACGCGCTCGCTGGTAATCCTGTTTGCGAACATAGGTCATGCCCAGGTAATAGTGCACCAGCGGGAGCTTCGGATCGGCTTGCGCCGCCCTTTCCAGTTCGCGTATAGCATCGTCATACTCTCCGCGATTTAAATGCGCCTTCCCCACAATCATGTGAAATTCCGGTACGCCCTGCCCGATCTCGGCCATGCGCGCATAGGCCTTCTTTTCCAAAGCTGTGTTTTTGGAAATTTCGGCAGCCCTGCCGAGCACATACAGATAGTTAAGCTGGTCTGCGGCTGAAACCTGCTCCCAGAGCGGCTCCAGCGTGGTCACCGCATCGGACCATCGGCTGCTGAAAAAATAGCACAAGCCAAGAAGGTACCTCGCCTGATAAGACCCCGGCATTTGCCGCGCCACCGATTCGAAGGGAGCAATCGCCGCCTGGAAATCTCTCTGCCGGTAATACACCAGCCCGATGTTCAGCCGTATCCCAGCCATGTCTGGCGCCAGTTTTTCGGCTTTGCGCAGCATGTCGAGAGCCTGTGCCCACTGCATGCGACGCATGGCAATCACCCCGAGATTGGTGTAGGCCCCCGACGCCCCAGGGTCGATCGCCAGCACTTGCCAGAAGTCATGCTCAGCTTCATCCAGTCTGCCCCCTTGCAGCGCCGCTTCTCCCGCCCGAAACCATTTTTGTGGATCTCTTGCCGCCTCCACTCCGCCCGCGACTCTCTTCGCGGAATTCTGCCCACTTGAACTCCCGGTAAGAACTATGAACCAGAGGACCGCGAACGCGGCGACAACCCTTGACACTCGTTTCATCGTCCTGTACTGTCCGCCAGCAAGAGGCCAGCGCTTAAGGAGCCTATGGAATCCGCCGATTCGAAGCCCCCCAGAAAAGTCCACCCCGCGAAATCCCGCCGCACGCCGGAGTCTTCGAGCAAACGCTCGCAGCGCTCTGCCGTCACCATCCGCGACGTCGCCGAACGCAGCGGTTTCTCTTCGGCCACGGTTTCTATCGTTCTGAACAACGCGCCTCTCGCACGTTACATTCCCAACACTACCAAAGAACACATTCAGCGCGCCGTCTCGCAACTTGGCTACCGTCCCAACCTGTTTGCCCGCTCGCTGCGAGGCAGGCGGAGCCTCACCGTCGGCGTCATGGTCTTCGACATGACCGACCCTTACTGCACCTTGGTCCTGCGCGGCATCGAGAACACTCTCTACCAATCGTCGTTTCTCCCCATTCTCACCGATGTCCACAACGAGCGCAGCCGCTTCGAGCGCTACCTCGAGATGCTTCTCGACCGCCGGATCGAGGGCCTCGTCGTTCTCGCCAACTGGTTATTCGTTGACATCAACGTGCTAGCTGACCTCGAGAAGAACAACATTCCAACCGCCATTGTCGGCCGCGAACTCAAAAACGACAATATCAGCTCCGTGATCGTTGACAACAACTTGGGAGCCCGGGCGGCTCTTGAACACTTATATTCTCTCGGCCATCGCAAGATCGCCTTCATCCGCGGCCCCCGTCAGCTTTCAGACACCGAACCCCGCTGGCGTGGTGTGCGCTCGATTGCCCGCGAACGTGGCCTGGAACTCGATCCCCGCCTGATCGTCGATCTCCCCGAATCCGGGGATCCGCTTTCAAGTTTTGAGCAAGGATACAAATTAACCGAGGAATTGCTGCAGCAATCCCGCCGACGATTCACCGCCCTCATGGCCTTTGACGACATGACTGCCTTCGGCGCCATTCGTGCCCTCGCCAAGGCTGGCATTCGTGTACCCGACCAATGTTCGGTGGTCGGTTTTGACGACGTCTCGCCCGCGGCAATTTATTCTCCCGCGCTCACCACCGTGCGCCAGCCCATGGAGGCCATGGGAACAGCCGCCGCCACCATTGTGCTCGAGGCTATCAACGCCACTCAGGAAAACAAGCCCGTTCGCACCATTCATCGCCGCATCGTTCCAGAGTTGATGGTGCGCGACTCCACCCGCAGCGTAAAATAGCGGGCCAAAAGTGCAAAAGTGGGTATTTTTGCTTGACAGAGTGCGATGTCTAACGCAGTATTGATACGTTTTAATAAAGGGATTTGTCGCTTTTAGCGATAACCTTGCACGACAAGCAATAGTTCTGCTGCAGGGGGCCGCGTGGGGGCCCGAACACAACTCTAGTGCGAACAGACGGCTTCGGGATGAGCATAGCGTCCTGAGGCGGAAGCTGTGTCATTGGTTCTGGGTCGAGTCAGTCTGGGTCGAATCAGTCTGGGCTGAATCAGTTTGGGGTCGAATCAAGGGGTCGGACATGAGAATTTGTCGATGGAGTGAGGTCGCGCTGACGCTGTTCGTTCTTGCGCCCGTATTCATGTATGCACAGGACACTGCTTCCTTGACCGGAACGGTTCGCGACACCACTGACGCCATCGTGGCCAACGCCGAAGTTGTGGTCAGCAACGCCGAGCACGCCATCCGTCGCACTACCGTCACCAATTCCGCCGGCGAATACTCTGTCGCCGCTTTGCCTGCTCCCAGTTCGTATGACGTCACGGTCACCGCCGCGGGCTTCAAGAAGTTCGTAGCCGCGGGCGTGATTTTGAATGTTGCCCAGAAGGCTCGCGTTGACGTGACTCTCCAGGTCGGCGCTTCCAATATGGTCATGACGGTTGAAGGCACATCCGTTGCCCAGGTTGACACCGAATCGTCCGCATTAGGAAACACAATCAGCGGCAAGGAAATCACCCAGCTCGAACTCAATGGGCGCGATTTTACCTCGCTCGTTGCCCTGTCTCCCGGTGTCACCAATCAATCCGGCTCCGAGGAAGGCGAACCCGGTGCTTCCACCGTTGCCTTCAGTGTCAACGGCGGCCGCACCGAATATAACAACTTTGAAATCGATGGCGGCGATGCCCTCGACAACGGCAGTGACACCACGCTGAACGTCTATCCCAGTATCGACGCCATCGCCGAAGTCAAAGTGCTGACCTCCAACTACGGCGCTCAATACGGCAAGAATGGCTCCGGCACAGTGGAGGTTGAAACCAAGTCCGGCACGAATCAATTCCACGGTGATCTTTATGAGTTCGTGCGCAACAACGATTTCAACGCCACGCAATTTAACGCCGGTGGCGTTCCGGCATACAAGAAGAACGACTTCGGTTTCACCATCGGGGGTCCGGTATATATTCCGAACCACTACAACACGAATAAGCAAAAGACGTTTTTCTTCTATTCCGAGGAGTGGCGGCGCGAAATTACCCCCAATCCCTTCGGAACGACTCCGGTTCCAACCATGGCGGAGCGCGCTGGAAATTTCACCGACGAATGCCCAGACGCTACTCCGTCATTTGCTGATTGCCCATCAGTGCCGGGGTACACAATCACAGATCCCACCAACCCCGCATATGGCTACACCCCGAACCTGAATGTAGTTCCGGCATACACCAACAACCTCGCTCTGACCGGCCCGCTCAACCTGTTAATTGAACAGCCAAATTTTGTCACGGGCACTGTCAACGGAGGCGCTCCAGACGCCTGGACCTCCAATCCCTCGCTTCTCATGACCTGGCGCCAGGAACTCTTCAAGATCGACCAAAACGTTACCGACAAAGTCCGCGCCAGCTTCCGCTACATTCACGATTCCTGGCAAGAGGCTTACCCAACCCCTCTGTGGACCGATGGCACTTCTTTCCCGAGCATTGGCACGAATTTCCAGAATCCCGGCGTGAGCATGGTGGCTCGCGTCACGGCTACGGTTTCTCCCACGTTGCTCAACGAATTCGTCGCCAGTTACACTACCGATCACATTTCGACCAGCCTGAACGGCCCTTGGCAACGTCCTGCAGCTTTTGGCGACCTGGGCCTCTACGACAATGGATTTGGCTATAACGCTCCGGAGATTCCCGGCATCAGCATCAGCGGAGGCCGGTTCGGTTCCGGTTTCGCGGAGGACCCGGGCTACGTCCCCGAAGGTCCGCTGAATTCCAATCCCACCGTCACTATCCGCGACAACGTGACCAAGATCATCGGCCTGCACAATTTGACCTTCGGCGCTTACTTTATCGACTCCCACAAGAACGAGGTCCCGCAACCACCCACAGGAGCGAATGGCATCCTGGGTTTCAGCCCCTCCGGAAATCCCTCTACCAGCGGCAACGCCTACGCCGATTTACTTCTGGGAAACATACAGAGCTTTACCCAGCAGCAACTCCAGCTCAAGATGCACAACTTCTACCATATCTACGAACCCTTCTTTCAGGACGACTGGCATGCCACCAAGCGCCTTACCCTGAATTTGGGATTGCGCATGAGCTTCTATGGCACCTTTCGCGAACTGAACAACCTTGCCTATAACTTCGACCCGGCTCGTTACGTCCCTGGGGCTAGCGGTATCGATCCCTCAACCGGCCTGGTTACTGGCACTCCCTACAACGGTTGGGTAGATTGCGGCGTCACTCCCGGAATTCCCAAGGGCTGCATGAATAACCATTGGTGGAATCCGGCCCCGCGCATTGGTTTTGCTTTCGACCCGTTCGGCGATGGCAAGTGGGCGATTCGCGGCGGCTATGGGATCTTCTTCGAACACGAGAACGGCAACGAAGCCAATACGGATTTGCTCGAGCCGTACAACATCAGAACCCAAACCGTTTCAGTGACCACAACTTCAACCAGCTTCCTCAACTATTCCAACCTCAATCCCGGCCAGTTGACCGGAGGTACGCCTCCGCTGATCTTTGGGTCGATACCGAACACCGCCACTTGGCCCTATATCCAGCAGTGGCACTTTGATGTTCAGCATGAGGTCATAAAGAACACGGTAGTGACGCTTTCTTACGTCGGCAGCCAGGGCGTTCACCTCACCCGAGCCTATGAATATAACCAGATTCGGCCGGCCGCTCTTCAGCCAGGCGGGAATCCATACGGGCCGGGGCAGATTATCAACGGTGGTCCGCTCGCCTCGGGAAACACCATTCCGCCGGGCACGGTGTTCGACTGTAGTTGGGGACCTGGCAACGACCAGCCTAATGTCAACGTCGATCCCTACGGCATTCCCATGAACGCCATAACCTCCTATGGAACACCTGTTCCCTACACTGCCGGAGTAAGTGGCGGCCCTCCCTCCGGCGCGGCCGTTAATCTAGCCGTGGCGTGCGGCAACGTCAGCCCCGATGCATTCCGGCCGTACATCGGCATTGGCAGTATCGGACGCAAGGACCAGACTGCTTCCTCCAACTACAACGCGCTCCAAGTCGCGGTGCGGCGCAGTCTCGGCGGACTCCAGTTGAATGCCGCTTACACCTATAGCCACTCGATCGACGATTCTTCTTCCGCGAACGATGTCAGCCTGATCAACTCTTACGCCCTGAATGCTTATCGTTCGAGCTCAAATTTTGACCAACGGCACACCCTCACCATCAGTTATGTTTACGATTTGCCGTTCTTCAAGGGGCAACACAACTTGACGAATAAGCTGCTGGGTGGCTGGCAATGGTCAGGCATCACCTTGATCCAAAGTGGCACGCCGTTCAGCGTCTACAATGTGGGTTGCAGCTCTTGCGGACCCATCATCCCAGGTTCTGGCCTGCCCACCGGAACAGCCTATATTCCTAGCGACAATGCCGGCGTGGGTAACGGCAGCGCGCAAATCGATAACCTCGGCCAGTTGGGCGGTCAGTCCTATCCGGATATCGTCGGAAACCCCAAAAATGGCGTCCTGAATACGTCGGCGCCGGGCTATGGGCCTCTTCTCTACAATCCAGCGGTCTTTGTGGCGCCCCAGGGCCTGACCTATGGCGACGCCGGCCGAAACATACTGCACAATCCGTTTCGCACGAACTTCGACATGGCCTTAATCAAGCAGTTTGCCGTCACCGAGAGCAAGTATTTTGAGTTCCGCGCCGAAGCCTTCAACGTCTTCAACCACACGGAATTTAGCTGGCTGGGTGGTGACGGAGGCTCGGCCGGCGCCAACTCTGGTGTGGGCAACTCCGACAGCGTGATTAGTTGCTACGGCAACAATAATTCTGCGGGCGACCCCGTAAACTGCCTGCCCAGTCAGCCTCAACTGCTCCGCCCGAATGTCGCGCACTTTCCGCGCATTCTCCAACTCGGGATGAAATTTATCTTCTAACGACCATCGAAGATCATCACACGGCAAACAAGAATCCTGGCTCCATGAACGGGCCAGGATTTTCTGTTTGACATTCAGCGCTGACGCCCTGTTCTGCCTCGGCGCCGTAGCCGCGACGCGCGCTATAATCACGATGCATGCGGGCGTGCCAGAACACCATTTTGTTGATCGCCTTCACTGGCATACTTTCAGCTCAGTCCGCGCCGCCGAGCCCGACGGGGCCCCGTGCCAAGATCTCTTCCGAACGTATAGAGAAAAAGTCAGCGCCTCCGAAGCTCACCTCTCCCGTTCCCATCTTTCGCGACGTCGCCGCCCAGGCCGGGCTGACCACGTCGCACATCTCGTCAGCTGAAAAGTATTACGTCATCGAATCCATGAGTGGCGGCATTGGCCTTTTCGACTGCGACAACGACGGCAAGCTCGATATCGTCATGGTCAACGGCTCGACCGTCGATCGCTATAAGCAAAGTGGCGGCGATCTGCTCGTCACCCTTTGGCATCAGGATGCAAACCTCAAGTTCACCGATATCACCGAGAAGGCCGGTCTCACGCGAAAGGGTTGGGGCATGGGCGTTGCCGTCGCCGACTTCGACAACGATGGCAACCTTGATCTCTTCGTCACCGGCTACGGCGGTAACGCACTCTACCGCAACAAGGGGAATTGCACCTTCGAAGACGTGACCGACAAGGCCGGAG
Organism: uncultured Acidobacteriaceae bacterium; assembly: GCA_963696275.1. Classification (GTDB taxonomy): domain Bacteria; phylum Acidobacteriota; class Terriglobia; order Terriglobales; family Acidobacteriaceae; genus Acidiflorens. Next base: position 362,713 of record CAVOJQ010000010.1, read on the forward strand.
TCCGCGGCGGTGGCTTCTCCACGGGCGCAGCTTGGGCTGACTACGACCGCGACGGCAACGTCGATTTATTCGTCTCACGCTATGTCCACGTCGATATGAACAACCTGCCCGCCTTTGGCTCGACCAGGTTCTGCCAGTTCAAAGGCGCACCGGTGCAGTGCGGGCCCTGGGGCATGGAGGGCGAGACCGATTTGCTCTACCACAATCGCGGCGACGGCACATTCGAAGAAGTCTCAAAGAAAGCCGGTGTCGACGACCCCGACAGATATTATGGACTGGGCGCGACCTGGGGCGACTACGATAACGATGGCTGGCCCGATCTGTTCGTCGCCGATGACGCCACTCCCAACCATCTTTATCACAACAATCACAACGGCACTTTCACCGACGAAGCAATGGTCGGCGGCATCGCTTTGAACGGCCAGGGTCAAGCGCTTGGCTCCATGGGCGTAACCTGGGGCGACTACGATCACAGCGAACGCCTTTCGATGTTCATCACCGAGTTCGCCGACCAGCCCAACACACTTTATCGCAATGAGGGTAAGCAAGTATTCAGCGACGTTGCTATGCAATCAGGTCTCGGCCAGCTTAGTTTGCCGCTCGTCGGGTGGGGCACAACGTTTTTCGACATGGACAACGATGGCTGGCTCGACCTCTTCGTCGCTAACGGTCATGTCTACCCGCAAATGGATACCGTGCAGGGAAGCGCCGCCTACGCCGAGCCCATGCTCTTGCATCGAAACCTGCGCAATGGAACCTTCGATGAAGTTTCGAAGGCGGCAGGATTAGCCGACATGCCTCTGAAATCTCGTCGCGGTGCGGCGTTCGGCGACATCGCCAACAACGGCAACATCGACATCGTTGTGCTCAATGTCGGCGAACCACCGTCGCTGCTGCTCAACACCCACAGAATCGCGAACCACCGCGTGCTTTTCCGCCTGGTGGGGACAAAGAGCAACCGTGCCGCCATCGGCGCCCGCGTCACCATCCATGCCGGAGGGATGACACAGTTCGACGAGGTGCGTAGCGGGGGCAGTTACCTTTCTCAAAACGACTTGCGGTTGCATTTTGGCTTGGCAGCGGCTGCAACCATCGACTCGGTCGAAGTGCGTTGGCCAACCGGAACGACGGAAAACTTCAAAGACGTGGCCGCCGACAAGATCTACGTCATCACCGAAGGGCAGGGAATTACCGGCACGGTCGCATTGCCGGCGCCCGCATCCCTCGCCTTCTGAACACCCGGCCCAAAACGCACAGTGCTGAATTCATCTATCAAGGAAAAGACCGCGCCAAGTTCCGCGAGAATCGTTTTAATAAAGGAGTTTTGTTGTTGACAGGATACTTCTACCGTATAGAATGCGGGTTGATTCTTTGCCCTTGTCACCGAGCAGTTAGCTTCTCTTTGCTCAGTGAGCACAACCGATTCTCCTGGAGCCCCGTTATCTCTGCTGGATAATGGGGCTTTGTTTTGAGAGAGTAAATGAGCTCTATGTCCACCTCACCTCCCGACGCCCCTCGCCTCCGGCGCTCGCTCACCCTTTGGGATCTCATTCTCTACGGGGTGATCGTGATTCAGCCCGTCGCGCCGATGTCGGTCTTTGGCGTACTTAGCGATCGCGGACGCGGCCATGTAGTGACCACCATCCTGATCGCCATGGTCGCGATGTTGTTCACCGCCATCAGTTATGGACGCATGGCCCGCGCCTACCCCAGCGCCGGCTCAGCCTTCACCTATGTCGGCCAGGAAATCAATCCCGCGCTCGGCTACGTTACCGGCTGGAGCATGGTGATGGACTACATTCTTAATCCCATCATCTGCACCATCTGGTGCAGTCAGCAGGCCCATGTTTTCGCTCCGGGCGTGCCGTACTGGGCGTGGGCGATCTTCTTTGCGCTGGTGTTCACTCTACTGAATGTCCAGGGAGTAAAAACCTCGGCTCGGGTCAATTCAGCCTTGGCGGCGGGAATGGGCGTGGTGATTGCGATTTTCTTTGTGGTCGCAGCGCGTTACATCTTCGGCCATCCGCACGATGGAACGGATTTTTATACCCGTCCCTTTTACGATCCAGCCATGTGGAACACGAAGGCAGTCCTCGGAGGAACGTCGATCGCCGTACTCACCTACATCGGCTTCGACGGCATCTCTACACTCTCGGAGGAAGCGGAGAATCCACGCCGCAATATTCTCCTGGCAACGGTTCTGACCTGCCTCGTAATCGGCATCCTGTCGGCCTTTGAGGTCTACGCCGCGCAGTTGATCTGGCCCGCTTCGCAGCCCTTTCCCGATGTCGACACGGCCTTCGTTCATGTCGCCGCCCGCGCCTGGAAGCCCATGTTCGGCATCATCGGATTCACCCTGCTGGTAGCCAACTTTGGATCAGGCATGGGCGCGCAGATTGGCGCTGCTCGCCTGCTCTACGGAATGGGAAGAAGCAATGCTCTGCCCAAGTCTTTTTTCGGAGCCATCGATGCCAAGCATCGCGTGCCGCGGAATAACGTGTTGTTTGTGGGCGCAATCGCGCTGATTGGCGCGTTTGTGATGAGTTACGGTCTCGGAGCCGAGATGCTCAATTTTGGCGCGCTCATCGCCTTCATGGGCGTCAATGCCGCCGCCTTCATGCGCTACGTTGTGCGTGATCGAAAAAGGACGGCGTCGTTTATCCTGCCACCGGTCCTCGGCTTCCTGATCTGTCTCTTGCTTTGGGCCAGCCTCAGCAATCCTGCCAAAATCGCCGGCACCATCTGGATGGCGGTAGGCATCGCCTTCGGCGCCTGGAAAACCCGCGGCTTTCGCGGAGACCTGGTCAACTTCGATCTGCCCGCGGAGGACTAGGAGGTCATCGGTTAGAGGTACGAGTTCAGATTGCGGAAGTAACACCAACGGCATCCCGCACCCATTTGAATATCACGGTTTTCACCTCTGCAATCTGACCTCTCACCTCATACCTCTGCCCTTGCTCACTCCACATTCCAGCCGCTGATTTCGATTTCCGGCGTCGCCCCGTCCAGACTGCTGGCATGATAGCTAGCTGTGATCACTCGCGTTTCACCGGGCAATAGAGAGATGTAATTGTCCTGCCACACCACCGGCAGGACCTCCTCGCCGCCTTTGCTCCGAGCAAGCTTCAGACGCACGAAAAACGCCAGGCTCTTATTGGGGTTTTCCACGGTCACGCGAGTTACCGCATCTTCGCCCCGCACTTCGCTGCGGCTCGATACATTCAGCTTTACCTTTGGCAATTGTGCGAGCGAAGTGTAGTCCGCATACGACGTGGTCGGAGTCGTATACCAGGTCGATTTTGTCCAGTCCAGCGTCTCCCGCTTCGTCGAGAGCCAGTAGAAATTCGATCCCACCAATTTGCCGGCCGCGTCGGTAACACGCAGATCAAGAAAGTATGCGGTCGACAATCCTTCAATCGCCGGAAGCTCAAACACCTTCGTGGTGCTATCCGCAACTGCATCCACCGCAACGTCTTTCAAACACTTCTGCACTCCATCCTGATTGAAAATCCGTGCCGCCAGTTTCAGCCCCTTGGCATCCACATACTGGCTGCTCACCAGCCATACCGAATGATCGTCGTATCCGTAGACCGGGTCGAGCGGCTGTAGCGCTTTCTTCGCGCCAAAATATCCGCCACCGGGACGCAAATAATAATCGTATAGATGCCAGATCATCGATGGCCACGCGTTATTCAGCATCCACTGGATGATGCCCGTCGAAGTGTACTTGTTGCGGCCGTAAGCCTCGAACATGGCGCGCACCCCTTCGTAGGCCATGAGTTGCGACTTATATGTGAAATCAGCGGCGCTGTCGGCCTTTCCGTAACGCGCATTCAGCGCGTCGGTAAAGACCCGCAAGTTCTTGAATTGCTCGCCGCCCGCATGAAAATTCCAGTATTTGTCCACTGGCCAGAGATGATCGCTCGGGACCATGCGTTCGATGCTCTCCATCGGAGGTACCGCCGGCCCCATGCTGGCCTCGCTGTTGAAGCCGTACGCCCCCCCACAGCCTCCCGCGTTGCACAACTTGTCTTCCCGCGGAAGACGAGGATCCGTCTCCCAATACGAAGGTGCCACATATTCATAAGGTCCGCTCATCTTCACGCCCGTGCTGCCCGTCACTTTGCTCACCGTCCCCATGGCGGAAGAAATAACCGGATTCGGCCAGCGCAAATCAGACTCAACCTTCAGATACATTCTTTCCACATTTGGAGGAGGCGGATTATCGCTGCCATTCAACCACGCCAGCATGCTCGCATGGCCTCGCAGCCGATACATCTGGTCCCGCAAAGATGCCTTCGCAATCTCGAAATCCTCCAGCTTCCATTTTCCCCACTGCTCCCAGAAATCGCAGCAGCACCACCCCGCCATCACCAGGATGCCTTGCTGGTCGGCCATCTCAAAGAATTCTTCGGTCTCAAGTTTGCCTTCCAGTCGAAGCGTATTCAGCCCCATGTCGCGAACATAGCGGAATTCGTCTGCGAGCCGCTCCGGGGTCTCGCGCAGCATCATGTCAGGCGTCCATCCGCCCCCGCGAATCAGGATGTTCTTTCCATTGACCTTGAACAGCCGTTTGAAATGACCGGGCGCCTCCTCGGACACTTCCGATGTGATTTCACGAATGCCGAACTTCGTTCGCGACCAGTCCGAAATCCCGCCGTTCACCTCGAACGAAAGCTTCAATTCGTAGAGGTTGGGTATGCCCATCTGCGCCGGCCACCACAATCGCGGATGGTTCAAATTGAGCTGCGGATACTGGTCGGGCGAAAACACGACTTCTTTTTCCCCTCCTGCCGCTAGTTCCACAGGTCGGGCAAACTCAACGTCTTCGATGCTGCCCTTCAAGATTCCTTTGATCGAGTGATCGCTGGCATTCTTCAACCGCGTCGTCACCGTCAGGTGCGCCGCCTTGGCGGCGGGTTCGCCGGCCGGTGAATCAATCCGCGAAAGCACTGCCGGATTTCTTAGCGCAACTGGTCCACTGGTCGTGAGGTAGACATCCCACCAAAGCCCCATATTCTTGTCCGGTGGCGCAGGATTCCAGTCGACGAAAGTGATGGCCAGGTTCTTTTCCGTTGGAGCCCATACCTGCACCGCCAGCACATTCGCTCCTGCCTTCACCGCGGAACTGACATTGAATTCATAGGTCCGCCACGCACCGGCCACGTCCTTCGAATCAGCGATCCGCTTCCCATTCAGAAAAATGTTGGCGCGATAATTGATCCCCCGAAAATTCAGCCACACTGTCTTCTGCGCTATGGCTTCGGGCAGGGTGAACTCTTTGCGGTACCACCACGACACCGCATAGGGACTATTAGCGGGCATGGGAAGGTTCGAAAAATTGGCCCCAATCGGGTAGCTGACACCCGGATACTGCCGCAGGTTCATACCGTAGAAGTGATCAGGTAGCAGTCCAGCCTTGACCTGCGCCGCCACTACCGTCGTCGGCACATCCGCGTGAAGCCAGTTCTCGGCTTTGAATGTACTGCTGGAGATGGTTGCTCCCGCGACCGTCACCTTTTGGGAAGATTGCAGCGCCCACCCATCTCGCAACGGAATCGCTGTCGCAGGAGCCGGAAAAGCAGTCTGAGCATCGCCAACTGCAATCAAGCCCACTGCCAGCGCAGCGAAAACCAACCAGGTCCGCAAAAGTCTCATTCGGGAAGCATCCTTGGGTGAAAAGGCGAAAAGAGTAGACCGAATCGGTCCATCGGGCCGCCTTCACGTTGACCGCTTATTAATTCGATTCAATAGGGCATTTTACTGCATTCTGAGGTTTCTGCGTGAAAGGTGAGTACCTATTTCAGGAAGAATCCCAGCTGCTCGGGAGCGGGTAGTGTCTTGATCGCCCCGTACTGACGTTCGGCACCTTGGACAGCGACAATTTTCGCCTGTACCTCCAGCGCAAGATTCTCGTAGCGAACCAGAACGTTTTCCAGCCAGTAAGCATTGTTCTCGCGCGCCCAACCCTCCCCGTACATCTTGCGCAATTGTGTGATCGAGTCGCGCAGGCTCTCCAGTCGCCCGTTGATGTCAATAATTTCGTCCAGATCGCTTTGCACGCGAACCGGGTCCGCCTGATTCTGGTAAGCGTCCCAGTAAAACCGGCTGGCTTCCGATGTGAATTGGAACTTCAACCCCAGAGTATCCAGATGCCAGGCGGCCAGCAGCATGTCGTCGAGAGTATTGCGATGGACTTGCGCCTTATTTCGGTTCAGCATGAGCGATTCAGCCGCGTGTTCCGCTGCCACCCGCAGATCGTGGGTCACAGGCAGCGCCTTCGCCGCCGTGTTCGAGCCGGCCTCGGTGAATGGATCGGACCAGAAGAGTTCGTGGCTCGCCTCATCCAGTTTCACCCCAGCCAGCAGCGTGTGAGAGCGGTCAAGATTCTCGATCACCTCGGCAAACGTTCTGTCGTTATTTCGGTAAAAGGCCCAGTCATAACTATTCTTGAAATCGTCAAGGCTTGACTCGCCTGCCTGCCAACCGGCAACTGCGCCGAAGACCAAACCAGGCCATGTCATGTCGAGCAGGGATTCACCGTCGTCGTTCCAGGTTGTGTTGAGCACTCCCATAGCCTGATGCTTTTGCCCGTCGCGAACAAAATTCCTTATGTTCACGAACGCGCTGTCCAGATCCGGCCAGATCGTTCCCCAGTTGCCCGCTCCGGGCGCGACAACAACTCGCAGCCCCGCGTCGGTATAGGGAGTAATAATATTTTCGTAGCTCGGCTTCGCTGTGTACTCCCAGGGAACGGCGATCATCTCCTTCGGCAGAATCGTAAGGATCTCGGGATACTTGACCGCGATATCCCCCCAAAACATGAGTTGTTTGTGATAAGGCTGCATGATCGTAAACACTTTTTGCAGGTGCTCAACGTAGACGCGGCCAAGGCCCTGCCGGGCCGCCAGACCTTTTGTTTGCCCGCTGCCCAATTCCAGGGTTTCGTCGGCCCCGATGTGGAAGAACGGCCCCGGAAACAGCGGAACCACCTCGCCATAAATCTGGCGAATGAAGTCGTAAGACTTCGATTGGGTTGGAGTCAGCACGTGCCCGTGAGGCGTTTCCGCTAGATCCGAATAAATTTCGTACCTCAGAAACTGATGAAGATGGCCGAAGGTTTGCTGCTCCGGCAAGAGGGTGATGTAGTACTTGCCGGCGTATTCCACCAGTTCCTTGATCTCCCCTGGAGTCAAAGCAGATTCCCGCACAGAAACCAGCGGCTGCGTCTGGAAGTCGAAAACGTGCTCCAGGTTGAACCCCAGCAGATTGATCTTGTACTCGGCCAGTGTCCGGATCTGCGCCTTCAAGTATTCCAGCGTGGGGATGGGACCGCGGCTGATGTCGTCGCTTACCCCCCGCCAATCCATGCTTGGCCAGTCGCGGATCGTCACCGCCGGAATCGCAAGCGTCTTCGCTCCACTGCCCTCCGTGTGCAATAACTGACGAAGCGTCTGCACCCCATAGAAAACGCCCTGCGCCGCGCACCCGGCAACCAGCACTCCGGAATCCGTCGCTCGGATCACGTAACCCTGTTTCTCAAACCCAGGTTCTTCAGGACCGCCGCTACCAGATTCGCCACCCGCCTTCACTTTCTGCGATTCGAGATATGATCGCAACCCCCGGTCGGTCAGGCGGCCAACAGAGATTTGCCCCACCGTTCTTGGCGCGCCATTCGCTGTCTTGATTGGCAGCTTCAGGCCGGTCCGGTCTTGAATCTCCTCTTCCAGAGTCTCAGCCGCGGTTCGGTCTTCGGAATTGCTGATAAGAATCGTGGTCTCCCGCGTGACCACAAATTTGCCTTCGGACACCCGCGCTTCTTTCGGCGCCGGCAGTAGTTTGAGCGCACGTACGCCGTCGTTGACCTGAGCACCGGCAGCCGGCGGTAAGAAAACGAGACACGCGAGAAAGATCGATCTTGTGGTTTTCATTCTGAGTTGAAGGGTGAGAGTAGCAGGTGTGAGCGAAAGGCCACAAGTTCCCCGACCCAGAGAGTAGAAGAACAGGATGCGAACCGTGCGGAAGCCGTTAACGTTTGAGCGTCGCCCTTAGCCGGTGCAGCCTCAAAGGCTGCTACAATCTTGCTCACGGACGAGTTAGGGTCTATTGAAACGTTTTTATACTGGTTTTATTGCTGAAATCCTGTTGGCGCCATGATACGTCTTCGAGATGAAGGAGAGGGATGATCGAGCCCCGCAAATTTCCGCATCACCTCATTCGCGAGATTTTCGAACAGCCCGATGCCCTGCGGCGAGCCCTTGAATCTCGCGTCTCACTCGCCTCCGGCCAGGTTCGCCTGGACGAGATCCATATCTCGCGCGACGAACTCCGCGCTTTGCGCCGGATTAACATTGTCGCCTCCGGTACCAGCCGTCATGCCGGGATGGCCGGACAGTACATGATGAAGGAACTGGCCGGAGTTCCGGTCGATGTCGATTACGCGAGCGAGTTCGAATACAGCGACCCGGTGATTGGCCGGGGCGAACTCAGTATCTTTATCACTCAGTCAGGTGAAACGGCCGACACGACTGCGGCACAGCGCCAGGCCAAGGCCAGGGGGTCGCGGACCATCGCTATTTCCAATGTCGAAGGCTCAACCATTGCGCGCGAGGCCGATGGTTTTATTTACACTGACGCCGGCCCTGAAATCAGTATCGCCTCGACCAAGGCATTTACCGCCCAGATGGCATGTTTGTTTCTGTTTGCGCTCTACCTCGGTGAAATCAGGGAAAATGTTTCGCAGGTACGGGTTCAGTACTACATCGGCGAACTCCTCGCAATACCACACAAGACGGAAGCGGTCTTAGCTCTCTCCGATCAAATCGAAAAACTGGCGGAACTGTACTATCGCGTCGACGATTTCATGTTCCTGGGTCGCGCCATCCACTATCCCGTCGCCATGGATGGTGCTCTCAAGCTGAAAGAGGTTTCCTACATACACGCCGAGGGTTACCCCACCGGAGAAGCCAAGCACGGCCCGAATGCAATGATCGATTTCCGCTTGCCGCTCGTCATGATCGCCACCTGCGATCATGACGATCCCGGTTCCGTGTTGCGCTACGAGAAAAGTCTCAGCAATATGGAAGGATTCAAGAAACAAGGCGCAACCTTGATTGTCCTGGCGACCGAATGCGATACCATCGTGCCCCGGTTGGCGAATCACACCATATTCATTCCTGAAGCGCCCGAGCTGCTATCGCCCATTCTTGAGATTGTCCCTTTACAGTTGTTCGCCTACTACGTCGCCGCCAAGCGTGGCCTCGATGTCGACCGTCCGCGCAATCTCGTCAAGGCTGTCACCCTCGAATAGGCCCACTTCCGTGCGGATAGGGGTGGAGGCTCGCCGCTTCAAGCAGAGCGTTACAGCGCCATTCCCAAGGCCTCTGCAAGCGATCACGAGTACGTCCTTGCTCGTGGATCTTTAAGTTCTGCGAATGCGGCCGCCGCATCGTGAAGGCGGTCGAAAAACCGCGCCGGGCCGATGACTTCAGTCAACCGATGCCGGTCCAGGTCCGCCTTCAGAGAGAGCGACGCTCGCGCGAACACCAAGACAACTCCGCCGTCGGCTAGTTCCTTGTGAAGCTGACGTACCGTCCGGGCCGCCGTGTAATCCACATTCGTGATCGCTTCCGCATCGACGGCCAGCCAGCGCACCGGTGAAGGATTTGGTCCCACCAGGCAGCGGATCTGCGCTGCAAACAGGCTGGCATTCGCGTAGAAGAGCGCTGCTCCAAAACTATAGATCACCAAACCTGGCTCCGTTACCGCACCGGGAACGGCTGGCACCAACTGCCACGCATCATGTTGGCTCACAACCAAAACTCCGGTGTGAGGACGATAGCTGTGCCGCACAATCCGGAGCAGCGACAGCACCATGGCTAATAGAATGCCCTGCTCGACTCCCACCAGCACAACAACGGCCGCGGTAACCACGGCCAGAACAAATTCTCCGGGACTCTCGCGTCGAATGTCGCGCAAGCCACGCATGTCGATTAGACGGACAGCAATGCAAAATACGATGGCTCCCAGCACGCAACGTGGCAGGAATTGCAGAGGCTTGGTCAGAAAGAGCAGAACGAACGCGACCGCTATGGCGGTAGCCACCTGGGCCAGTTGGCTCTGACCGCCGGAGCTTTCCACCATCGCGGTTTGAGTAGGGCTTCCGTCCACCACAAACGTCCCACTCAAGCCTGCCGCAGCGTTGGCCGCAGACAGCCCGACCAGGTCTACGCTTTCGTCCAGGTGCTGATGGTGGCGCCCAGCGTAGAAACGAGCGGTAGCCGCGCTTTGCGCAAGGACCATCACAAAGCAGGAGACGGAAACGCCCAGCAGCGGTACGACGTCCTTCCAGTGCACGTCCGGCACCGCTAAATGAGGAAGCCCCCCAACGACCGGCCCGATCACGGCGATTCCGTGACCCGCGAAATCCCAGTTTGCGCTCGCGGTAATTGCGCCGGCGACCGCGAGCAGAGAACCCGGGACCTTGGGAGCAAATCGGCTGAAAGCAAAGACGCCTGTCACGACCACCGCCGAGATGGCCACGGTAGGCGGGTGAATCCTGGGCAGGCTGCGGAAGATATCAAGGAGCTGTCCAACCGTCCGATTGGAGTGCACTTCGAGGCCGACCATCCCTCCCAGCACCGCGATGCCCACCTGAAATCCAACTCCCATGAGAAATCCTGTCAGCACGGTTTGCGATAAAAAATCGGCCAGGAATCCGAGCTTGAGGACTCGCGCCAGCAGCAGAAATCCGGCAGTGAGCAGAGCGGCCGTCGATGCCAGCGCCACATATCTCGCGCTTGCGATGGGAGCCATCGTCGCAAGCTTCCCGGCAAGGATAGATGCGGTTGCCGAATCGGCGGCGACCACCAGGTAGCGCGAGGAACCGAACACGGCAAATACCAGCAACGGAAGCAACAGCGTGTAAAACCCCGTAACCACTGGCATGCCGGCAATCTTCGTGTAGCCCAGCGCCTGCGGGATGTTCATCGCCGCCAGTTGGAATCCCGCCAAGGCATCCCGGGCCGTGCCGGCCCGAGTCACCGGCCTTATCCCTTGAAACAGACGAAGCCAGCCACCGCTTCGTGCCTGCGCCGGGCTGGATTGCGGGCGATCTGGTTCGGGCGATGGAGTGGCTTGTGTGTTCATTGTCATCCCAAGATCGTCCTTACCGTTCCGAAAGTTTCACGCACCGAAAAGTGCAACTGATTTCGAGCCGCCGCGCCATAGGACAATATAGCTATGCGATCAGGTAAAGAGCGGTTTGAAAAGCATCGGGACGCTGCCCACACGCTCTGTGTAGACTTGTTGGCATTCGGCTCTGACGCTCGGAGCGCATACATCTCGCGCCAGCGTCCGCCGGACAGCGGCAAGGAGACACGGCCGGTTGACGGATACCGTTGACAAAAACTTGAGGGTGCCCGGCTCATCGAGTGTGTGGCGGCCCCTGCGTGTGTCGACCTTCCGCAATTTGTTGGTCGCAGATGTGGTTTCTGATATCGGCACTTTCATGCAGAACGTCGGGGCTGCATGGTTGATGGTGTCACTCGGAGCCGGGCCAATTTACGTCGCCCTCACCCAGACCGCTGCTTCGCTACCATATTTTCTGCTTGCCCTTCCTGCAGGCTCCGCCGGCGACATCTTTGACCGCCGCAAATTGGTTCTGGCCACTGAGTCATGGATGATGGGCGTCGCCCTCATTCTCGCCGTCTTCACCATCGCTGGTTTCATGTCTCCCTGGCTGCTGTTGGTATTAACGTTTGCGCTCTCCGCCGGAGATGCGTTCGAAACTCCGACATGGCGTGCAATTCTCCCGGAATTGGTACCCAAGGAAGACCTTGCTGCCGCGTCTGCGCTTAACGGGATCGAATTCAATCTCGCGCGAGCGGTTGGGCCGGCACTCGCGGGCTTTATCATAGCCGCCGCCGGTGTCGCCACAGCATTTGTAGCAAACTTCGTATCATTTTTGGGTGTCATTCTTGTTGTCGCCAGGTGGAAAAGGCCGGTTCGCAAGAGGGACGCTCCGGCGGAGTCGTTTTCGGGAGCCACAGTCGCTGCCATCCGCTACGTGCGCCACTCGCCCGCGATCCTGATTGTCTTGCTCCGAACCGGCGTAGTCATGTTCTTCTCCAGTGCGCTCTTTGCTTTGCTGCCAGCCGTGGCTCGAAGCGTGAACAAGACCGCAATCGGTTATGGGCTGTTGCTCGGATGTTTTGGGTTCGGTGCGATCGCCGGGGCTTTTGCAATGCAGTCGGCCCGTGAAAAGTGGTCGACGGAGACCGTCGTATCCGCTGGTGTAGTGATATTGGGATCGGTGATGGTGGCGATCGGTGGCTTACACCGGTTGAGCACACTCGCTGCGGTCATGTTGATCGGCGGTGCCGCGTGGGTCATCTTCATATCCCTCATTAACGCTCTCGTCAAGACCCTGGCGCCCGATTGGGTAAGAGCACGAGTCCTGGCTATCTTCATCTTGGTGTATCAGGGAAGTTATGCTTTCGGGACCGTGGCTTGGGGTGCGTTCGCACAACGAACATCGGTTCGAACGGCGCTGGTCTATGCTGGGATCGCGACCATCGCGACCATAGCGGTCGCGGCCTTCGCAAAACTTCCTGATTCGACCGCGGATCTGAGTCCTTGGAACCATTGGCACTTGCCCGTCGTCATTGAGCAGGTTGGCGCCGATCTTGCGCAAGGACCGGTATTGGTTACAATCGAATACGCTGTAATTTCGAAGCAGACAACAGAATTTATTGCAGCGATGCAGGAATACGGTCGCGTGCGACGTCGTGATGGCGCCTATCGGTGGGGGACCTTTCGCGATACCGAAGTTGCGAATCGCTATTTGGAAATATTCCTGGTGAATTCTTGGGCAGAGCACCTGCGCCAACACCAGCGGCAAACCCAGGCCGACCGTGAACTGGAAGGGCGAATCTACAGTTATCTTGCCGGCGAGCCGGTGGTGCGGCATTTGATCTACGCGTACACGAAGGAAACATAGCTAAATAGGAGGAGCAAATATGCCAGTCTCATTCGTGCGAGACATCTTACCGATGTTCAGACCGATTGACATCGAACACATGAGCAAACATAAGATTTTGCTCGATGACTACACCTATATGTCCGACCCTTCAGGCGATCACGGCAATGCGCAGGCTGTCGAGGACAGCCTAGTTCGACAGTCGATGCCACCGGGAGGCCCTTACTGGAACGCTCAGCAGTTGACTCTATTCAAACGGTGGCGGAGCGACGGATATCAGCCATAATCCGCGCAACGGTGACATACGCCGGACGCTGAAAGCGTGAATGGCCCACTGAGATTACGAGGCCAGCAGCCATAAACAGCTTCGAAAACGATCCCGAGAGCCAGCACCAAGCGTTTAAATCCGCATCCCGTACGGGCCGAGCGTTAACCGGGGATTAACCGTAAGTGAGGTCGGTGCTCTGTCCGACTTCGATGATATAGCCGTCAGGGTCGCGGATGTAGCAGCGTATCTCGCCGTACTTGGGGATCGGCGGCGTGATGAACTCCGCTCCTCGACTCTTCCATAGTTCATAACACGCATGAATGTCCGCCACGCGGAAATTCATAAAGCTGTTGATGTGATTCGGGTCGGGGACGCTGAGCGTTACCGTCGGCTTATCCGGAGTCGGCCCGCCGCCAACGTTCAGAATCATCCAGATATTCGCAAGCTGAAGGTACGGAGGTGCATTGCCGTCACCCATGGTCAGAATGCGGGCGCCAAAGACCTTTTCGTAGTAGCGAGCCGATCGTTCGAGGTCGGCGACGGTGAGAAAACACGCGACACTGATCCCCACTTTCGGGGGCATCTCGTAGCTCTTTTGGTCGATTTCTACGGCGTTCGTGGATGTCTCGGTCATAGTTGCTCCAAAATGAATGACTACAATTTCGATTCGGTGTCCGCTGAGTGTTATTTGTGAAGTGCGGCAACTGCGGCTCACAAATTGCTTCCGTCAGCGACACATCAATTAGGCCAGAAGCGGGGCGACGAGTCTATTGGACTAACGTATCGGCCAATACGAAAGTAGGCATTGGCGAGATGGGCATGAACGGTGGGGCTTTTTTTGGTTCTTGCGCATGCTACCACGTTAAGGCGGCCCGAACCTTTGAAAGAGGGGTAGGAGGGGCAGCCTCGCAATCCTAAGCGAAATCTGTCATCCTATGCCCGACAGATCGTCGTGGCAGAGGTTGCAATGGACAAGAACGCCTCGCCGAGGCCAGTTAAGATTCCGCAGGTGCCGCCTGAGGCTCCTGTCGCAACATTCATTCAATTAGACGGGAAATCCTCCGTTCCATCGCGATTCCGTACTCCCGGCACTTTTACGATCACTCGGCTCCAGTCACCGGCTGGGCTCCCCGAGCGAATCACAAAAATATCGCCCGTCCCCGCGCTGCTGATATCGATCTCCCTTAAGTCTCTGCCGTCGTCGAGCTATGAGGTGTGGGCGTCAGATAAGCTTATTCCTACATCACTGGTTCGCCCGTTTCGGCGACGGCATCACGCGACAATGCGTCCAGAAGATTGATACGCATTTCCCAATTTCCGAATTCAGACACCTTGCTGGCAGGCTTGCCGCTTATTTGGGGGCAAAAAACAAAAAAAACAGCAAAATTCCGCAAAAGGGCAGTCGATCAAAAGCCTAAACTTGACCCGCGACCTGTTCCCGGTTGTCCAGCTCTATCCAAAAGAAATGTATGAAACAATCAAGGAGAGCACAAATGAAATCGATGTCAGCAAAACCAAGCATTGTCTTCTGCCACGGGCTTTGGGCCGATGGCTCCTGCTTTAGCAAATTAATCGGCCCACTGCAGGCTGAGGGGCACGAGTGTATCGCGGCGCAATACGGTCTCAATTCAACGGCAGAAGATGTCGCCTTAACAAAAGCAACAATTGGCCGAGTGAGCGGCCCGGTTATCCTCGTCGGCCACTCCTACGGTGGAACCGTCATCACCGGCGCTGGAACCGACGATCGGGTTGCTGGCTTGGTTTATATCTGTGCGCTTGCACCAGACGCGGACGAGAGTTCGCAGACGCAGCAGTCCAATTTCCCGACGACAGACGTCTTTGCTCAAATTGAAGTCGTGGATGGCCGTATCTG
Source organism: uncultured Acidobacteriaceae bacterium (assembly GCA_963696275.1). Lineage (GTDB taxonomy): Bacteria > Acidobacteriota > Terriglobia > Terriglobales > Acidobacteriaceae > Acidiflorens. Next base: position 377,833 of record CAVOJQ010000010.1, read on the forward strand.
GCTGCGTCGGGAGGGCACCAAGTTTTTCTGCGGAGACCTTTCGGAACAGGAGCAGCAACTAGTTTGGGCGACGCAGGCAGTTCCGAAACCGGACTTATTCGCAGCAAAAGCCGGGGGCACCGCATGGAAGTCTAAGCCCAGTTGGTACATCGTCGGTAAAAAGGACCACACGGTTCACCCCGATCTGGAGCGCGCTATGGCCAAGCGCATGGGCGCGACGGCCTATGAGCTCGACAGCAGTCACGTGCCGATGCTCTCCCAACCGGAACGCGTCATCGACGTAATCCGTACGGCAGCAAAGGCCGTTCAAGAAGCTACCGCGGCAGCCTAAGGTTATTTCGGAGGGAACCGGGCAGACGGGGCGTTCACTAATTTCCATAATCCGAGAAATAGAAAACGTCCCGCCTGTCCCCTTATTCGTTGTCCCCTTATTTCCTTTACGCAGCTCGCTTCTTCTTCTCACTGAGCGCCGGTAAAAGAAGTTTCACAAGCGCTTCGTCAGAGAACGGATTCTGGCCTGAGATCAGCTCGCGATCTTGAAGGACGTAGCTCGACCATGGAGCGAGCACGCTTACGTCACCGCCCGCCGTGCGCAAGGCGAAGTCCGGATAAAACAGCACCTTGCCACCAATCTCAAGCGGCTCCCGCTGCTGCTCTTCCGCTGTCGAAAAGATAGTCATCTTATATCCAGCATAGATCCAACCCTTAGCCTTCGCTTGCGCTCCAGCGGCATCGCCCGCCGACAGCGCTGCGACCACCTCCCTAGAATTCGGAAGAGCCGAGAGAAGTGAAATCGGGCCATGGCAGAGCACAGCCGTGGGCTTGGATGTTGCGTGAAAATGTCTCATCACCGTGCCAGCGTCGGGATCATCGAGAAGATCGATCATCGGCCCATGGCCGCCTGGGACGAAAACAGCGTCATATTGATCCAGGCCCGATGCGATGACATCCGCGATGCGCTTTGGATCTCTGAGCCCAGTCAGGCCGTCGCGGAATAACATATAGTCCTGAAGCTTGGCCGCGTCCCCGCCGAAGAAATCGGCGACCTCCGAATTCACATCCGGTTGGGGCGTGTTGCCTTTGGGGTTGGCGAAGGTGATTTCGTAGCCCTCCTGCATGAGGGCGCGGACCGGAACCGTCAGCTCGTTGAGGTAGTAGCCAGCGCCCTTATAAACCTTGCCATCTTTCAAGGGCAACCCGCGACCGCTCGAGACTAGTACCAGGACTTTTCCTTTTGTTGCCATTTTGTTCTCCTTTTTGAAATCGAATGTGCGCTGCTCGGTGTCGGCTCCAATTCCGATAAGCAGTGCTCATCCACTGATTCTGGTTCTTTCGTATTCGTACCTGCCAATTAAGCCTGAAGAGAAAAGGCAAAACAATTGGACCAAGGTATCGGGGAACGTCCTGTCTGCCCCCAGCTTTCGTCTGGGCCGCCCGCCAGTATCAGACACGAACTGCGCGCAGACCGGGCCCACCCGCCTCATCCAGGGTTTTGTGAATCAGGGCTTGGAGTTGCCGAAGATTCACTGGATTGAGGTACAACCACCGCGATGCCTAATTCACTCCGGAGAGCACATTTGAAGTCATAAATGCTGCGGTAATATCTTTTCTTCAATGCATCTGCTCCATCGACATCTTTATTAACAAGCAGTTCAGATCTTTGGCCTGCCAGCTTCCTTGCTTCTCGCAATGTTCGTATAGTCGCTTCTCCGCATAACATGTCAACAAGCAGCACGGCTTCGTCGAGCATATCTCGCGCTTCGCTATCGTCTTTTTTGACCACTTTGAACGGTTTCCTATTCAATTGTTCTTCCGGTGGATCATTCTTTAACCCGTAATCTACGGTTTCACGGAAGATGCTGAAGTGCTTGTCCAGCGAGCTCAGGCTCTTAACGGCACTTAATAAAGCATCTCGTTTGGCTTCCCAATGTCTCTGCCGATCCCACAATTCGCCAGATATTTTTTTGCCTCAATCTCCTTCGTGGCTTGCGTAACAGACTTTACCTGATCAACCAATTTGTTAATGTCTTCGTGTGTAGCAAGGTTCTCGCCCTTTTTCATCAGGTAGCTTCCGATGAACGCCCCGGCGCCAGCGGAAAGGCCCGACGAGACAAATACAACGAGGCCCATATCTACGGGAACTCCCATCCTCTACCTCCAGAAACGGCCTCAATTGTATCTCGTTCGCTTACATAGCTTTTATTCACAGAACTCCATAGTTAGGGCGGGTGGCCAACTCTTAGGATTCCGACCTTGGGCGAGCCAGTTTTCATTTTTGGCCATGGATACTTTCGAGGGATTGTCCTTCGAAGCGTGTGGAGATACTGTTGCCAAGTTAGGCTGCGTTTGGAGGATGTTGCCAGTGGGTACTGGACGCCGCCTTTCACACGATCGAGTGGTCTCGTCAGCCACTACGGTTCGAGTCCGTCTTCCTCCGCAGTCCCCTCGACCAATAGTTATGTCGACTTAGTTACTGTATTTGCTATACTGAAAAAGATAGGCGGCGTACCAACTGGCATTTGCCAAGCCCCGGATGACTACCGGGGCTTTCGTTTTTCCAGGCACCCTCATCATGCGCGAGGAAACATTCGCATCGGCCGTTGATGTAGCTTATGCCCCCGGGAATCCGAACATCAACCACGACTGATTGGCGACCCAATGCGGGTACAGCTCCGTCATCTGATCGAAGAGCTCCTGGTCGGACTTCGCTGTTTTCTGCAGCCGATCGAAGTCCTGCAGGTAACGCTTGGTGTCCTGGATCGTCGACGGAGAGTCGGGCGCTCCAGGCTTCTTGTGGCCGGCTACAACCATCTTTGGATTGAGCGCCGCTAACCGGTCTAGCGCCGCAATCCAATTCTTTCGGCTCTCGGGAGTGGTGTCGCCGACGTACATGCGGCATTGGTTGTACACAACATCGCCAGCAACGATCAGGCCAATCGAGGGAACATAGAGGGACGTCGAATCGGGACAATCGGTGCGGCCCTGCTCGATGATGCGCAATTCCTGGCCCTCGAGCGTGAACGTCTCGTGCTCATGGGGCTCAGGTGAGACCAACTTCGTCGGCACCTGCCCGGGAAACAATTGGCGCGCGAATTGGCTGAGCGGAGGAACAAACGACGACTGCATGGCCTCCAGCGTCTTGGGCGTTGCTATCGCCCGCGCGCGCGGGAAACGGTCGAGCAGAATGCTCAGGCCGTAGAAGTGGTCGAAATGGGCGTGCGTTATATAGATGGTCTCCAGGTTGCGGTTGTGCAGAGCAACCCAATCCGCGAGCGCCTCGGCCTCAGCCACTGTCGTCATTGCGTCTACCAGCACCGCGTCGTACTCGCCGAAGATTAACGTCGACGTGCTCGGGTCAAAGCCGAACGCTTCGCCGAAGGGCTTTGGCCGCTCTCCGACCATCGGCTTTCCCGGGGCGGTAAAAACGTTCACACTTAATGTGTTCGACCCGGGCGTGTTCGACGCGACGGGCGCGGTCTCGCGCGTGGTCTCTTTCAGTCCATCTGTGCCGTCCACTTGGTACCCCTTTCGATATCAGCGCGAGTGACTGCTCAAGGCAAGATTGGCAGAAGCGCGACGACGAATCCATTGGACGAACGTATCGATCAATACCAAAGTCTCGGTTGGACATTGCGGTCAGAGAGCCGCCCGCGGCTTAACGGTCAGCTTCAAAGCTGAGCTAGTAACGAAGAGTACTGGTAACGAACCCCTAGAGCGCGGCGAGGGACCTCCGCGAATCTCGTCAGACACTGATCATTAACTAGATGATAATAAACAGGATAAATGTGGTGGTGGAGGCGGCGGGAGTCGAACTAATCACTATGTTGACAGCACGCAAGTTATTGATTCCAGGAACTGCAAGAACTGCTAAAAATGCCTCATTGCCCGATCCATTGTACGTTTATTGTACGAAAATGCTTCACGGTTTAGCGTCCCGCGGGCACGTTGCGACCTTAGTATCCCGTGGAGGTAGAGTCCCATCATGGGCAAGTTGTACGTTACTGCGGGCGGCCGAGTGGACGCGACGAATCGCATCCACGACGAGTCCGGGCTTATCGATCTGGATCATGTGGTTACTTTTATTCGCCCGAATGAGCAGGCTATTTGTCGATAACGCAGCCAGCCGCGTTTGACCTTCGCTCCAGCCCTTCTCAAGTATGAAAAATGGTCCTGGAAACGGCTGGCCGTGTGTGATCACCGCAAGAGGCAAATCTCCAAGACTACCCGCACCTCCAAAATTCGCCGTCGGCGCTTCCACGAGTTGCAAGGAGGCCAAATCATCTCCCGCCGCCGAATACTCGGCCGGCCGCACAAATGAGAACCCTACATGGTCCAGTGGAAACCAGTGACCCAACAGCCGCAAAATGCCGAAACGAGCCGCGAGTTCGACAGCTTTGTTCATGACCCTGAGCCGGGAATAGAAATTGAGAACCTCTGGTCGGAAGAACGCCGCTTCTTCCGGTGTATCGACAAGGACCAGTCCTGCCGTCTGATCGGGATGGTTGCGGGCGAAGCATCGGACAATGAAGCCACCGTAGGAGTGCGCCACCAGAATGTAAGGCCCGAAGAGACCCGCGTTGGTGAGCAGAGTATGGAGTTCTTCGGCGCGTTCTGCAATTGTGCGTTCGGCCGCTGCCGGCTCGCTCCAGCCGTACCCGGCTCGATCATAGGTACAAACGCTGGCGAACTCGGCGACTTTCTCCTGGACGGGCCACCAAAGCCGCGATGGCTCCCCTGCCCCCTGTTCGATGACGACGGTCGGGCCGGCGTTCCCCTTGCAGAGTAAATGAAGTTTGTGACCTCCGACATCGACCATCTTCCCGAAATCCGGCTGGACCCTCTTCTCCTTCCGTTCGGCAGCTTTCTCATAAATATAGCCGGCGATCAGTAACAGAACGCAGGAGAGCAGTGCGATGACTAATTTCCCTTGCCAGGCTGAGGTCATAGCGAGGTATAATAATACATTGTCGTATAAAATACATCAATGTATCTTGTGACGACGAACAGCGCAGCAAGCGGAGGCAAACGTGGTGCTCAATCGAGCCGCGGGCGGCAAGCGCGCCCGCACAAGAGAGAAACTAATCTCGGCAGCGGCTGCAGTTATCGGAGAAAAGGGTTACGACAGGGCGCCGCTCGAGGAGATCGCCGCACGCGCCGGAATGACCCGAGGCGCAGTGTATGGCAATTTCAAGAACAAGGAGGAGCTCTTCCTCGCCCTTATTGCGTCGCGCTGGACACCGATTGTCCCGCCATTGAAGCCCGGTGCCAGCCTCAAGGAACAGTTGCATATTTTAGGCGAGACGGTCGCCAAAGAGGCACAGGCTCGTCGAAGTCAGGCTGCCGCCGCGACTGCATTTCAACTATACGCGCTGACGCACAAGTCAATGCGGTCCCGTCTGACAAAACAGAACGCGGCCACCTACCGGCGTATGGCGAAGGAATTACTGAAAATTGTGCCGGCGAAAGAACTGCCCATGCCTGCCGAGAAGTTTGTCCGCATACTGGATGCAATGACTACAGGCTTGTTCTTCACGTATTTTCAAACGCCGGAACTGATAACCGAAGACATTATCATCACCGCATTTGAAGCGCTGGCATGAAGGCGTCGGGAATGCGCACGCGAATTACTGGGAGGAACGATGAGCACACCCGCGATGAGGGGACGGATCGAAGAAGGGTCGCCGCGTCCCAGCGCCAGAATTACCGGGATCGTTTATTTCCTTTACTTTCTGACGGCAGTCCTCGGCGAGTTCTTCCTTAAAGGAATGGTTGCAGATGGCGACGCCGCAGCCACTGCGAATAACCTCCTGGCTCACCAGCCTTTATTTCGGTTGGGGCTGGCGACCGGCCTCATCGCGACCGCGTCCTATATCGCGGTGACGGCGCTCTTCTATGGCTTGTTCAAGCCCGTGAACAGAAGCCTCTCTCTACTCGCGGCGTTTTTCGGCTTGGTGGGATGCTCTATTACGGCTTTCGGTAGCCTTTTTCAACTTGCCCCCTTGGTCGTCTTGGGAGGCGCGCCGTACTTGCGCGTGTTCAATCTGGAACAATTGCAGGCTCTGGCGTTGATGTTTCTCAAACTCAATGATCAGAGCGCCAACATCTGCCTCGTGCTTTTCGGATTCTATGACCTCCTGATCGGGTACCTAATTTTCAGGTCGGCCTTCCTGCCTCGAGTTCTGGGTGTGTTGATGGCGCTCGCCGGTTTGGGTTGGCTGACCTTCCTGTACCCGCCGCTGGCAAACTCTCTGTCCCCATACGTCCTGGTGCTGGGCTTCCTCGCAGAACTATTGCTGATGCTGTGGCTCCTCGTGAAGGGCGTGAACGTCCAACGATGGAAGGAGCAGGCTAGCACAACATGAAAAGCCGCCGTCTAACGCCGCTATCGGGAACCGGTCCAGGTTGCCTGCGCGCGATTCAATGACTCGCGTAAAGGAGAGACGAATATGAGCGCAGCAGTGATGACGCAACGGATTGCAAAAGTTGTCGCCCCGTCTCAGGGCCCGGATAGCCGGGACGGCGGTAATTATCCCGCCGGCATTGTTTGGACGCTAAAACAACAGGAACTGTCACGTAAACGGCCCCGGCCCGGGGCCATCGCGGAGTAGAGAATTGCCACAGAAAGGTAACTATGAAAAACAACTCTTGGAAATTGAACCGCTGGACCGTTTTCGGTATCGGTCTGGTCTGCTTCGGAGCTGGATCGCTCGTGACTGCCCGCTTGATGCACGTGAATCAAGTGAGGGCCGACAGCAATCGGGTCTTCGAGCTTCGTGTTTATCACGTTGTTCCGGGCAAGCTCCCGGCACTGGAGTCACGGTTTCGCGACACGACTTCAAAGCTACTCGCCAAACACGATCTGAAGGTCGTGGGTGACTGGGTACCCGAGGGTGCTCCCGCTTGGGACAATACATTCGTCGATATCCTGGTTCATCCCAGCCAGGAGGAAGCGAAGAAGAATTGGGACGCGATGATGGCCGATCCAGAGTTTCAAGAAGTGATGAAATCGGAGCAGGCCAACAAGCTGGTGGAAAAAATAGACTCGACGTACATGCGTCCCACCGACTTTTCGCCCATGAAGTAGGGACGGATCCTCTCGGGCCTTCTATGCCAACGCAGACGCATTGAACTGACAAGACAGGGCCGCGTAATGGGTTGAGCACGCCTCCAGTTCGAGCAGGAAACCCGTGTCGACGTCCCCATTTTCGCGGTCTTCGGCCGCGGTGGTTACTGGTGTTGCAATACGTCCACACATCTTGGGAAGTGATGACGGCTTAGACTTTCTAGCGATATGCATCCTGCAAAAGGAACCCACGTCCCATAAAGATAAGCCGGATTGATCAATGCAGTTGTCTTAAAAATAACAGCGCCTGTAAATGATTGATAATATATGACATGGTGGAGGCGGCGGGAGTCGAACCCGCGTTGCACCCTTTTGTTTCTGTAAGTTACACATTCTACAAAAGATTAGAAAGGACGAAATGGCCCAGAATGCCACGTGTTTGGCGCAATTTTGGCGCAGTTTTCCGGGGTGAGCCGCTTCGTTGAGCTTTCACTGTACCAACTTCAACATCACTCCCGGATCGGGCGGTTGACCGCGGAGAGCGTAGTTAGTGAAATGGCGATTTTTCGCCAACAATGCATTGCTGCGAACTGTACGTTGACCTTCCCGTCGCCCGCACCTAACATCTATCCAGTGTCCACGCCCTCCCAACCCGTGGGGCAGACAGTGTCCCACTACCGCATCCTCGACAAGATCGGCGGGGGGGAATGGGCGTGGTCTATGAAGCGGAAGACCTCAAACTCGGCCGCCGCGTCGCTCTGAAGTTCCTTCCTGATGAACTGGCTCACGATGCGCAAGCTCTCAGCCGATTCCAGCGCGAGGCCAAAGCCGCGTCCTCTCTGAACCATCCGAGCATTTGCACCGTCTACGAGATCGATGAAGCCGATGGGCGAACCTTCATCGCCATGGAACTGTTGGAGGGTCAGACGCTCCGACACCGGATCGCTGGCAAGCCACTTGGGATCGAGGCGGTGCTCGATTTGGGCATCCAGATTGCCGATGGGCTCGATGCTGCTCACGCCAAAGGCATCGTACATCGCGACATCAAGCCCGCGAACCTCTTCGTCACGAATCGAGGCCAGGCGAAGATTCTCGATTTCGGGCTGGCCAAGGTGTCGAGAAAAACCGAGGCTGTCGCCATGAGCGCCGCGACTGTCGAATCCGAGGAACATCTCACCAGCCCCGGAAGTGCGCTGGGAACAGTGGCGTATATGTCGCCTGAGCAAGTTCAAGGGAAGGAACTTGATGCTCGCACGGACCTGTTCTCGTTCGGTGCGGTTCTGTACGAGATGTGCACGGGAACACTGGCCTTCCGGGGTGACACTTCGGCGTTGATCTTTAACGCTATCCTGGAACGCGATCCCGTAGCTCCGGTGAGGCTGAATCCCGATATTCCAGAGGGGCTTGAGCACATCATTAACAAGGCTTTGGAGAAGGATCGCGACACTCGCTGCCAGTCTGCCGCCGAGCTTCGCGCTGATTTGAAGCGGCTGAAGCGAGACACCAACTCCGGCAAGATCTCAGCCACGAGGTCTACTTCTCCAGTTGTGGGCCGGAAGCGGAACCTCTGGCTTGGAGTCGGTGCCCTGGTCGTAGTGTTAGCGGGAATCTCGTGGGGCGTTTATCAGTGGCTTGCCACGAAGACCGCCCCGGTGACCTTGGCGAGCGAGTACATCCAACTCACCAACTTCAATGACTCGGCCACCGCTCCCGCGCTTTCGCCGGATGGACGCATGGTAACGTTCTTCCGCGGGGGAGGGTATTTCCTGGGCTCCGGGCAGATTTATGTAAAGCTGCTGCCGAACGGGGAATCGAAGCAATTGACCTTCGATTCGAACGCCAAGTACGATCCCGTATTCACGCCCGACGCCTCCCGCGTCGCGTACACGGGCCTGGCCTTCGCGTACCCTAGCTTTGATACTTGGACCGTGCCCGTCCTGGGAGGGGCCCCCACCCGCCTGATGGTGAACGCGGCAGGCCTCAGTTGGATCGGGCCGGAGCGGGTCCTGTTTTCCGAGATTATGGCTGGAACCGCTCTGCACATGGGCATCGTGACGGCGAAGGAGAGCCGGGCCGAGGAACGCGCCATCTATTTCCCGGTGCACGAGCGCGCCATGGCGCACTATTCCTGGCTGTCGCCGGATCGGGGTTGGGTGCTGATCGCGGAGATGAACGGCGCCTCGGAGTGGCAACGCTGCCGGGTGGTCTCGATGGAGGGAAACTCGGCGGGCGTTCAGGTGGGGCCGCTCGGCGCCTGCAGGGCGGCAGCATGGTCGCCGGACGGACGATGGATATACTTCAACGCGGAAGTGGACGGCAGTACGCACCTGTGGCGGCAGCGGTGGCGCGAGGGCGCTCCGCAAGGAAATCCGGAGCAGATCACTTTTGGCCCCACCGAAGAGGAGGGGCTGGCTGTCGTGCCGGATGGGAAATCGCTGATCGCCTCGGTGGGCGTCCGGCAGAGTTCCGTGTGGATGCACGATGCCGCGGGCAATCATGCGGTTTCTCTAGAAGGGTCGGCGGAGACGCCCAGGCTTTCGCCGGATGGCAAGCGGCTGTACTACTTGCTGCGAAAAAGCAGTTCGTCGAACGTGAGCGAGTTGTGGCGCAGGGATCTGGCATCGGGTAAGTCCGATCCAGTGCTCACGGGCCAGCGCATCGTGGACTATGACATTTCGCGGGACGAGTCGCGGGTCGCGTTTACCGTCCTGATGGGAGACGAATCGCAGATCTTCCTCGCGACGACCGATCGCAGCGCGCCTCCGCGGCTGGTTGTGCGAGGTGGAGACCTGGTAAGCTTCGGCGCGGGCCAACTGTTTTTTCGGCAACTGGGTGGCAAGGCAGACTACCTGGCACGGGTTCAGGAGGACGGGAGCGGGCTGACTCGCATTCTGGACACTGAGATTGTCGAATTTGGCGGCGTTTCCCCGGACGGAGAATGGGCGACCGTCGGTGGCCGCATCGAGCCCGGGATTGGGACATTCGCTGTAGGGGTGCGAGACCGCGCTCCTCGGAGGATCTGTGCCGGAGCATGCTTTGTGCAGTGGCCTGCCGACGGAAAGTACATGTACGTTTCCACCATCAGCCGGTTGTCGGCAGCGGGATCCAACAAGCTTACATACATCATTCCGATCCCGCGCGGCTTCGGGCTTTTGAAATTGCCGGCATCCGGGATCGATCGCGCCAGCGAGGCTGAACTTGCCGGGATCCAATCGATTCCCCAAGGCGATGTGTCGCCCGGACCAGATCCTCAAACATACGCCTTCACGAGCGCTTCGTTTCAAGGGAATCTGTTTCGGATCCCGCTGCACTGAAAACGATCGGCAGGACTACCGCAATGACGACCCGACATCCCATCCTGGAAGAAGCCAAGGCGGACTAGGTGAAGCTGCGGTGGATGGAAACGTCCGCCTGGTCGCTTGCGGTTCGCTGATAGTTGCTGTTAACAGGGTTCACACTCATTGAGAATTGGCCAAGTAGGCGCTTTCACTCAGAACCCGGTCAATGAGTGAAATGGCGATATTTCAACAACCGACGATTCTGCCTCACTCAGCCGATTCGCCCAAACATCAATCGACAAGGTGCCCTTTGACGAACTGTTCCAAGTCTTTCGGCTCAATGTAAGGCTCGTTGGTTCCACACTTGACGGGCTTCACATCCCCGACAAAGGAGCTTCCACAAAGGCCCGGGACAGTGATCAGGACTGGCCCACTCTGGTCCGTGTAGAAGAACCCATTCACGCCAGACGCCCCCGTTGTCTCAGCGTCGAAGATATAGACCCGCCCGATGGCAAGAGGAAGGGCGGTTCCACTGCTGGGGAACTTCTGGACGTAGCCTCTCGGCGCTTTACCGTACGCGATCTCCATGCCCGTGACCAAGACCCCAGAATCGCTCGCTGGCTCGATACTCCACATTAGCGATTGGGCATCAACAGGAGTTGCAATCTTTCGCCCCGGTCGAGGACCATAAACGCGAAAGAACACGAGTCGTCCACTTCCGCCGAGCGAGAATGTGGGGCCTTGGTGAATCTTTGCGGAGGTGGAAACCTCACAACCGATGCTGGCCAAGAGGAGAGAAATGGCGGCTACTGGCATCAGCGCACGCATTAAAGTCTGATCGAGGCGACGCACGCAGACAGGCTATTCCCAAAGCGGCTGGTTGGTCTAGTTTCTGAGGTAACTGTCGTTACCAGGCGATTGCACGCAATATAAAAAGGCGCCCACTTTGCGGTAGGTTGTGATTGTTCGGATCACACTTAGCAAAAGGAGCGCCGTCATGAAGCAAGAAAAGTATATTGGCATGGACGTTCACCAGGCAACGATCTCGGTTGCCGTCATGGACAGCTCGGGGAAGCTGGTCATGGAATGCATTTTGGAGACGAAGGCAGCCACGATTCTAGAGTTCGTCGATGGGCTACGCGGAAGTCTATCGGTGACCTTTGAAGAAGGAACTTCCGCCGCCTGGTTGCATGACCTGCTGAAACCTCGCGTCACCCGTCTTGTGGTCTGCGATCCGCGAAAGAACGCGCTGCTGAAAGACGGCAGCAAGAGTGACCGGATTGATGCGCGGAAGCTGGCGGAGTTGTTGCGCGGCAACCAGCTCCATCCGGTGTACCACGGCGAGCACGGGGTGCGAACGTTAAAGGAACTGGGTCGCAGCTATCAGACGCTCACGAAAGATGTCACGCGAGTCATGAGTCGGATCAAAGCGCTGTACCGCAGCTGGGCGATTCCCTGCAGCGGAACCACCGTCTATGCCCCGCGGCATCGCGCCGAGTGGCTGGCCAAGATCCCGCAACCCGGAGTTCGTCTGCGGGCGGAACGGTTGTATCAGCAACTGGATCTGCTGCAACCGGTGCGCCAGGAAGCGCGACACGACCTGCTGCGAGAGAGCCGCAAACATGATGCCGTGAAAATGCTGCGCCAGATTCCTGCGATCGGTCCGATTCGTGCGGCCATGCTAGTGGCGTTGCTGCAGACACCGCACCGTTTCCGCACCAAGCGCCAGCTGTGGGCTTACAGTGGCTTCGCGATCGAGACGCACGACAGCGGCGAGTACCGCTATGTGAGAGGGAAGGTACAACGAAATCGGGAGCGCATCACCGTGCGCGGCCTGAATGACAACCATAATCACGATCTGAAGAATCTGTTCAAAGGTGCCGCTCTCTCGGCCAGCACTCGCCCTGGGTCGCTGTACGATTTCTATATGGCGCTGCTTGAAAAAGGGATGCGGCCGACGATGGCGCGTCTCACCCTGGCCAGAAAGATTGCCGCGATCACCTTAACGATTTGGAAGAAAGGAGTCAGTTTCGACGCCAAACAATTGCATCGGCAAGCCGCTTGAGCGTCTCTGGTAAGAGGCCTTTCCATCTCCGGTGATTCTCTCTGGTGGTGGTCGGTCGGGTTCTCGAGACGCTCGGTTCGAGGTGAGTATCAGTCAATGAGATCGGCCCTGTGTGCCTCGGCACCGAGTCACCCATTACACGTTATGCCTCCTCGGATAACCAGAAATAGCGATAGGCCACGAGCCTCCGATAGAACCATGGTTGACATTCCAAGACCAGTTTCGCTTGCCCTGTCTCAAGACTCGATTGGCGTCGTCATCACCGAAAGATGAAACCCACAGGAAGGGCAGACAAGCCAGAGCAAAACCCTTCGAGCGCAATCGATGGGCACTTACGGACAGTGGGCTGGATGTCGAGACTAAAATCTTCTCGACCTCCGGTCGAGGGAGAAGTTTTTTCTTGACATCCCTTTTTATAGAACTCACTGACCTTGGTTCTGAATGTAAACGCCTGATTTCGTCAACTGAAGGCTTTACCTCAGGTTAGAATACTCGTCGCCTCTGCTCACCAGTTCCTCTTGGATATGGATTTCAGGTTCGTCGTCACAGTAAAAAACGAGATTCAAGCTTGGTGGAAATGGTTTCTGTCTCTCTTCAAGCGAGATTGGAATTTGTCCGACTATCCCATCTCCGTCCGCAAGCACGAGATTGATCCGAGCTATGTCTCCACCCGTTTGAAACAGCACAGGTATACCGCTCAGATTGTCAAATGGTGGGTCATCGGCGGCGGGGGCGACACAAGGATCGAAGCCCTTCAGGAATTACAAAAGCGCTTCGCAATAATGAAGGCTAAGAAAGCGAAGGAGGGGAAGAACCTTCCTCGACCGGGCACACACGTGGAAATCGAGTTTGCATCAAGGGAACGGGTCAATGCTCATGCGGAACTAGCGGAAGACTTTATTCGCCGTGTGCTGAACCTCGAATGGGCTTTGATAACCGACGAATCAAGCCTATGGGATTTCCATAGCTCTGCTGACAACCAAGAGTTCATTGCGAAGATTAACCAAGTCTACGGCGTCGATGTGTCTGACATTGATTCGGCAAGGCTTTGGCAGATTTTTGATCGCATCGCGTCCAGCCCAGTTCCGTAACTGGCGAGACATCGCCATTTCACTCATTGACCCCCAGCTCGTTCTTTCAACCTAGGTTGCCCTGCTATTGCCCTAGCGGCCCGCTCATCGTGCCAATGAAGCCGGTCTTGTTATCGAGCACAGCGAGGCGAAGTTCCGTGCCGCCAGCCGGAATATCCACGTCCATCGGCACCATCATGCCGTGATCTACGATCTGCTGATAGGTGGCAGCGTCGAAAGACCTGTCAACCTTGATGCTGTGACCCCCAAGACTCTTGTCGCTAGCACCCCAAACAGTTGCGTAGAAACTGACATTCACCTTCTTGCCGTTCCCAAAATCTTCCGTCGTCAGGGTGTGCGCGTCGACCAAAAAGACGACACGAATTTTGCCCGGATCGGTGGGCTGAGCATGTGCCTTGAATGAAACTTGGGTGGCTGGAGCGTCGACCGCAAGCGCTGCGATCACGTCTTGCTCGTGATTGTAGTCCTTCTTTGGACGGCCAGGTTCTATCGCAAAGTATCCCTTGCGGTATCGAAGTTGGGTGTTGCCCTGGTTCATTTTCACCTTAATGTTGCGTAACTTCCCGTCCCATTTCTTGTTCTCAGGATAGTAACCGAGCGAATACGACGCTCTCTCGGTTCGCCGGCGTTCACACTTATTGAGAATTGGCCGCTTCCGGGTCAATGAGTGAAAAAGAGTCATTGCGCCAACCCGGACTGCAGTTGCAAAGCTGCTTTTTGCAGCGAAAGATCCGGATCCGCGTCATTCCACAAATCCAGCAGCGTCGTGAGCGTCTGCCGTGCCTTCTCCGTCTGCCCACGCTCTTGATAGTCCGCCGCCAATTGGTAGCGGGCGGATGCCCACCGTTGTTGTGGCTCCCAGAATGCCAGCGGGCCAAGAGGACTGGCGAGTTTTTCATACCAGACGATGGATTGATCCAGGTTGCCCGCCCGTTGGTAGGCGTGCGCAATCGTCTCCACAGCCAGGCCGTTCACGGACTGGCCGAACGTGGGATCAGTGAGCGGAGACATCTCTGCCACGGCCTTATCCGTCTCCCCTTTTTGTGCGGCGATGGCTCCTTGCAGCAGATGCACGTAGCCCTGTTGCCCATTGTCGTGAGCGTCCCCCAATGGGGTGATGAACTCCAGGAGGATTGCCGCCTTAGCGAGCGCGCCAGCGCGGACATATTCCTGGCCGACGATCGAGCCCCACTCGACTTTCGGACCCATATTCTTGAGGTTGGCGACGGCAGCATCGAGTTGTTGAAGACGCGCGGAACTATCGCCCACGCCTTCTGCTACTACCGCCAGCAAGAAGTGGTCGCGCGCTATCGGGAAATTGTCATGGTTGTTTTCGTCAATTTGTAGAGCCTCCTGCAGATGGGTTTGAGCTGCAGAATATCTGCCGTGGTAAAGATCGAGAAAAGCGAGCGAACGCAGTCCATCCGCACGCCTGGCGGGTTTTTCCAGTAAATCTGAAAAAACGGAAACCGCCTTCTGCTCTTCTCCGTCGCCCACCAGCGCCATGCCATATTCGCGGTTGATGTTGCCCGCGGTCAGCCAATTGGGCTCGACCTGAAAAGCGCGCGAGTACGATTGCACTGCCGCGGAGAAATTTTCGAGACCTACGTATGCGGTGGCCATCTCGATCCAGGTGTGGGCATCGTCCGGCGCGATGGCAAGGATTCGTTTATGTTGCTCGATCGCTTCCGCCTGGTGACCGTGACGGCGCAACAGCGCGGCATAGTCCCTGAGCATGCTCCAGTCTTCCGGGTAAGCCGCCAGATAGGAGCGGCAGAGACGGTCCGCGGCCTCCACGTGGTCAAGGTCAACGGCTTCGTGGGCCTCAATGAGCATCCTCTCGCGCTCCGTCAGCCGTGACGGAAGAGCCAGTGCCGTTTCATACTCTTTTCGGCCTAAGTCTGTTTGGTAGTAGATATAACTGGTGTATGCGCGCCCCAGGGCGGCGTGAGCCATGGCGAAATTGGGATCGATTTCGATCGCGGCTTTATACAGCGTTACCGCATCATCGTATTTTGTGTGCGTCCAAAGAGACGAGGCTTCAGCGTATTCCTTCAGCGCGGTTAGCGAACTGGTCGTGACCTCAGGCAGAGGCTGGTCGGCGTTATGAATTTCATTGAGTGATTCGCCCAAATCGGCGCGTACCCGGCTGGCGATGGAATCGAGGGCCTCAAGGATATGATCTTCCCCATAAGAGCGCTCCTTATAAGAACGCACTGTGGCTCCGGTTTCAGGATCGATCAACTCCGCCGTCAACTCGAATTGCTGTCCTGTGCGCGTGATGGTACTTGCAATCAACCCGCGGATGTCTTCGCGCGAACAGATTTCTCTTCCCAGCGGAACGGTCGTGCGCTCGGTGCCTGACCTCCCCATCCGCTTAAGGACGGATTCCACCCGGCTCCGAGGAAATATGTTCACATAGCGGGACTGCCCGATACTCACGGTGAAAGCCGTCAGCAGCGCGGCGTCGAAACGCGGATCCCCGGTCTGGTTGTCAAAGTCAGCGATCAAGACCGTGTCGTTGGCATGAAGAGGAAGAGCATGCCGGCGATGGTTCAGCCATAGGGCTGCGGATACTGCAAGCAGTGCAAGCGCCGCTGTTCCCAGGAGCAAGAATTTCCAGCGGCTGAGGCTCGCGGCATTGAACCCTAGGTCTTCAGTCAGGACTCCCGCCGCAACGTCCCCCGACGCCAACTCAACTCCGGCACCCAGCCGCGATCCGTTTCCCTTTGCGCTCTCCACCGGCACAAGAAAACGATAGCCGCGTTTGGGAACCGTCTCCAGATATTTTGGATCGTTCGCGTCGTCCCGTAGAGCGGAACGAATCTGCCGGATGCAGGAGTTCAGCGACAGCTCAAAATCAACGTGGGTATCTTCTCCCCAGACTGTGCGATAGATTTCTTCGCGGGCTATAAGCTTTCCCGGTTGATCGGTCAGCAAAATCAGAACGAGCGCCGGCTGAGGTTGGAGCCGGACGCGGTATCCGTTGCGGGTAAGTTCGCCGCACTCGGGATCGAACGTGAAGGGGCCAAATGTTCTTACCCCGTTTTGATTGATGCTGGTTGCTCCCATATCCCAGACAAAACAATGAACCGCGCTCACTCAGACGATCAGTGCCCAGGGCCCGGCCGGCGAAGAAGGGAAGATGCCAAAAGCTCTCGGCGGCCAATTCTAACCTGCGTCCGAGCGGTTGGCAATGAGCTCATTTCTCGGGCCCTCCCCACGTCGTCCCCGGACCACCAGCCGCTGACTAAGTAGCTTATACATAGGCACTTACTTAGTCACAAAAAAATCATTCTCTTATCTGAGCGCCCTGAAGGCCGTGCATGCTACGTTGGTGCGAAATTGCGGGCGTATTGTGGGACTGGTATCCCGCCTACCCTCGACATATTTCTGCTGAAGTCTTCTGCCAAATCCTGGAGGAATCTATGTGCCCTTACACCATAGCGCCGGCTAACTGGATCCGGCGACGTGTTCTCGTCGTCACTGTGGTTTTCTCGATTCTGCTGTTTGCCACAGTGTTCTCGCAGGCCAGAGAAATTGTGATCTACACCCAAACAACCAGCACCAGCGGCCCAACCTTTGAGTTGGTTGCCGACAGCAACGGCACGCTTTATGGACTCGCGGAAGGCGGAGGAACAGGAGCAGGAGAACTTGGCTCTTTTTACTCGCTGACGCCGCCGGCGAAGGGACAAAAGGCGTGGACCGAGACGGTTCTCTACAGTTTCCAGGGTGGCACGGACGGGATCTATCCCATTGCCGGTCTCACGCCCGACGGGCAGGGAGGGTTTTTCGGATCAACGACGCAAGGCGGCACTGGCACATGCCCGATCCTGTTCGATCAGGGTGGATGCGGAACTGTGTTCCACGTGGCGCCGCCGGAGCAAGGGCAGACTGCATGGACCGAGGCTGTTCTCTACAGTTTCCAAGGCGGTACGGACGGAAACGAGCCAGCGGCGCGGCTATTGATGGATCCGAAGACGGCAGTGCTTTATGGCATGACCTACCTTGGCGGCGCATACGGAGCTGGAACCGTTTTTGCGATTGCACCTCCCGGGCTAGGGCAGACGAACTGGACCGAAACCGTGCTGCATACCTTCACTGGCGGATCGGACGGCGGCTACCCCTTTGCTTCTCTCATCGAAGATGCGAACGGAGTTCTCTACGGAACCGATATTAGCGGTGGGTTTTATGGATATGGAGCCGCGTTCACGTTGACGCCTCCGGCACAAGGGGAAACGAACTGGACCGAAAACGTGATCCACAATTTCGGAGGGTACTCCTTTTACGACGCCGGATCTCCCGACGCCGCATTCGTCGCCGACTCCTCCGGAAACCTTTACAGCTCGGCCGCGATGGGTGGTGCTGAGTTTTCGAACAACGGTGCGATCTACGAACTGTCTCCGCCGTCGGGCGGCGGAACGGATTGGACAGAAACCCTTCTCTACACCTTTACGGGTGGGAAAGACGGCGCCATTCCCCAAAATGACATACTCATTGATAGCACGGGCGCAATCTACAGCACGACCGCCGCGGGCGGCACCGGGAACCACGGTACTGCCTTCAGGCTTGAACCTCCGGGCGCGGGGGAGACTGCATGGACCCTGAAAACTCTGTACAGGTTCAAGGGAGAGCCCGACGGCGATGATTCCGATGGCGGCTTCACGGCAGTGAAGATTGGCAAGAATACGGTGCTTATCGGAACAACCCTTCTGGGAGGGAACGACGATAACGGCATAATCTTCGAATTGACCGGGACAGGATTTGCTCCGTAAACGGTTCAGCCGGAGGACCGGAAAGAGAATCGTTTTCGATACGAAAACACCTTGACGACGGCTCGAACCCCACGAAAACTCTTCCTGACTTTAGCTGGTCAGCGCGGTGTCGAGATGACGTGAAGAAGAACAAGAAAAATTACTTGGAGTGGGCTATGCAAAACCTGAAGACGCAGTCGTTGGTGTTGTTCCTTTCCACACTATGTTTGCTGACTGGCGCCCACGCACAATTTACCCCCAGCGACGATTCCAATACCGATTCATTAGCGTCCAAGACCACCAACGGCAACAAGGTAACGCTGGAGGTGGTGAATGAAACTGGTGAGGGAGCCACTGCGATTGACACCGCCTTCATTCGCTTCGACCTGACAGCAGTGCCGGCCACCTATACCGGCACCTCGGTTGCCAAGGCGACGCTGAAACTGTTTGTCCACTCGGTGACAAAGGCCGGGAGCTTCAACGTGAATCTGGTCAACGGCACGTGGGCCGAAGCAACGATCGACTACAGCAACCAGCCCGCAATCGGAACGACGATTGCGTCCAACATCCCGCTCGCCATTTCGAACAAATTGGATTACGTGGAAATCGACATCACGCCGGCAGTCGTGGATTGGCTGAACGGCACTCAAGCGAACGACGGTATCGCGTTGGTACCGAACGATCCGCTGAGTGCGACCTTCGACAGCAAGGAAAACACAACCACCAGCCACCCGGCCGAGCTGGACATTGTGTTCAACAGCGGCGGGACGCTTACCGGAGTTACGACGGCTAGCGGTAGCGGACTGACTGGAGGTGGCACCAGCGGCACGCTTAACCTGTCTCTAACTCCATGCTCGGACGCTGACCCAATCCTCGTTTGGAACAATGGTGGTTGGGGCTGCTCGACCGTGAGTGGTGGAGGCGGCGGCATTACTGGGAGCGGCACGCCGGGTGCCCTGCCAGTGTTTAACGGTATAACCTCGCTGACCAGTTCCTACGTGTTTCAGAACGGGAGCAACATCGGCATCGGCACGACCACACCGCAGGCCACGCTCGATGTGAACGGGGTGGTCAACGCCGCAATTAGCTTCAACATCGGGGAAACCCCGTTCGCTTTTGGCTCCTCCTCCAGCCAGAATGCGTTCCTCGGATTTGCCGGGAACTCGAACATCTCGAATGTTGGAGAGGCCAACACCGCCGTCGGCTATAACTCGCTCGCGGCCAACACCACTGGCAACGCCAACACCGCCACTGGTAACGGCGCGCTCCTCAACAACACCATGGGCGGCAATAACATGGCCAACGGCGTTTCTGCGCTCGTCTCCAACACCACAGGCAACGCCAACAGCGCCAGCGGCACTCAATCGCTCTTTTACAACACCATGGGCTCCGCCAACAGCGCCAGCGGCTTTAAAGCGCTCTTCAATAACACCACGGGCAACAACAACACAGCCCTGGGCTTCACCGCAGGCAATCCGACAAACTCGGCAAACACAACGGGATCGAACAACACTTTCGTCGGCTCCACTGCCAATTCTGGAACGCAAACTAACCTCAACAATGCCACCGCTATCGGCGCTAATGCGCAAGTCACCGTCATCAACGCCCTGGTGCTGGGCAGCATATTTGGCACCAACGGCTGCGACACGCCATGCGGCAGCGTCAGCGTCGGCATCGGCACAACCGCACCTGGGGCCACGTTGGACGTCGAAGCGCCCAGCGGTAATCCGGCGCCGACCGTAAACTTCGGCAGCGCGTCGAACCCGGCGACTTTCACGGTGAATGGCAATGCGACGATCGCGGGAGCCGGCAACGCCCTGTTCTTTCCAGATGGCTCGAAGCAGACGACTGCCTACACCGGCGGCGGTGGAGGGATCACAAGCGTGACCGGCACCAATGGCGTGAACGCCACGACCAGCGGGGGCGCCGTCACGCTGAGTGCGAACGAGAGCGTGGTCGCATTTCAAACCGACCTCGCGAATGGACTCGCGAATAACCTCACGGCTGCGGAGAGTTATGCCAACAGCACCTTCGTACCGCTGGCGGCGCCGGGCAACCTCACACAGACGGTAGCCGGCAATCTGACGGAAAAGGCCACGTTAGATTTCTCGCTTCAGTCGCTTGACATGTCGCTTCAGTCAGATACGAGCATGTCGCTTCAATCAACGGCTGAAATGTCCCTCCAGTCGGGCCTTATCCAACTTTCGTCATCCAACGTGACTATTGCGGCACCTCAGTTTCTTATTAACGGATCACAGACACTGTTTCTGCCCCTCGCAACGGCGACTGCCTCCCAAGGCTATGATTCCGGCGCGCTGAGCTGGGTCGAGTCGTCGTACAACTCCAGTTCCGGCCAGGCCGTGAACTCGCAGTTTCTGTGGCAAGCCGAGCCAAGCGGAAACAACACCTCAAACCCGTCGGGCACGCTCAATCTCCTTTTTGGTACCGCCACAAACTCTCCCTCAGAGACCGGGCTCTCCATTGCCAGCAACGGAATCATCACCTTTGCGACGGGGCAAACGTTCGGCGGCGGCGGCGGGGGCGGTGGGATCACGAACGTTGTGGCCGGAACGGGACTGAGCGGCGGTGGCAGCACCCCCACCGTTACGCTGAACAATGCGGGTGTTTTGAATGTTGCGCCGGGCACAGGCATCGCTATTGGAGGCACGGTCCAGAACCCGGTCGTCAACATCAACACCAACGTCGTGCCGCAGTTGAGCGGCGGCAACAGCTTCAGCGGCAATCAGAATGTAAACGGAAACATCGCAGCGGCTGGCACGATATCCGGCACAACGATATCCGGCACGACGATCACCGGCACGACGGTATCTGCCTCGAAGCTGATTGCCACTGGAGCGCTCTATCTCAACGGAAACACCACCAACCCCTTCGCTTATGAGTCGGGTACGGGAGCAGGCGACAATGCTTTCCTGGGATTTGCCGGGGAGTCTGTCAATGCTGCAGCTCCCGGCGATGAAAATACAGCCGTCGGCTACCAGGCGTTGAACGTGAACGGCACCGGCTCTACCGGCGGCTTCGTTTCATTCGGCAACACAGCCGTCGGAGCACAGTCCCTGCTCGCCAACACACTGGGAGACGACAACACCGCCGCCGGCACCAACGCGCTCTACAAGAACACCGCCGGCAATTACAACGCGGCCCACGGAGATGGGGCGTTGCTTAACAACCTGGCGGGCAACAACAACACTGCCAACGGTCATAGCTCGCTCCTCAACACGACAGGAAGCTTCAATACCGGCAGCGGCTCGAACGCCCTCCAGTACAATGCGGGCGGCAGCTACAACACGGCTTTGGGAGCGATGGCGGGGCCTGATTCGGCATCGACTGCACTCACCTATGCCACGGCCATCGGCGCGGGCGCGGTCGTCAGCGCACCTAACGCCATGGCGCTCGGAGGCCCGCAGGGCAGCGCCTCCGCCGTCAACGTGGGCATCGGCACGGCCACGCCGCTATACCCGCTGGATGTCCGCGGCTCAGGAACCTACGCCGCATCTATCACCGGCAATCTTAACGTGACCGGCACAGTTACGTGCGGCGCAGGCTGCTCGGGCGCGCAGGGACCGCAAGGACCTCCCGGTCCGGCCGGCCCACAGGGTCCGCAGGGACCGACGGGTCCAACCGGCGCACAGGGACCGCAAGGGCTTCAGGGACTACAAGGACCCGGAGGCCCTGGATTGCGGGAAATAAGGGCTGCGCTGTTGCAGTGGTATACCCGGACCTATACCGTCGGGAGCAGCCCATTCGGGGTGGCCTTCGACGGCACGAACATCTGGGTGGCAAACTGGGGCAGCAACACCGTCACCAAGCTGCAGGCGAGCACCGGCGCTACGGTCGGCGCCTACTCCGTGGGGAACCGTCCATACGGGGTGGCCTTCGACGGTACCAACGTCTGGGTGACAAACGAGGGCGACGGCACCGTCACGGAACTGCTGGCGAGCACCGGCGCTACGGTCGGCACCTACACTGTTGGGAGCACCCCCAGGGCGCTGGCGTTCGACGGCACCAATATCTGGGTGGCGAATCTTGGGGGCAGCACCGTAACCGAGTTGCTGGACAGCACCGGTGCGACGGTCGGCACCTACAATGTTGGGAGCGCGCCCGACGCCGTGGCTTTCGATGGTACCAACATCTGGGTGGTCAACCAGGGAGGAACGCTCACGAAGCTGCTGGCCAGCACCGGTGCCGTGTTAGGTACCTACTCGTCTGGGGTTGCAGCTCCCTACAGCCTGACCTTTGACGGTAACAATATTTGGGTGGCTGGTGCGGGAGGCAACTCCGTCGCAGAGGTCTCTGCCAGCAATGGCGCTCTAGTAGGCACCTACACTGTGGGGAACTACCCCGAGGGTGTGGCTTTCGATGGTACCAATATCTGGGTGGCGAATTCGGGAAGCAGCACCGTCACCAAGCTCTTGGCCAGTACTGGTGCGGTGTTGGGTACCTATAGTGTGGCTGGTTCCCCCACGAGCCTGGCCTTCGACGGTACTAATATCTGGGTGACAAACAGCGGCTCCGCCGTCACCAGGATTCCCGGCAATTAAAAAGCATCGGCACTGACAAGCCAGGAGAGTATGACGATCACAGAAACCCCATGATGAACAGAGCTGAAATGCAATCGAGAAGCGCCAGCTAACAAAAACCACAGTGAGGCCGGTCGGTCTCGGGCGGGAAATTTGTTTAGGGAGGATGACCATGAATCGCTTCGCCAAGAATCTTACGTTGTTGTTTGCAGTGATTTTTCTGGGCTGTCTTAAGGCACAGGCGCAATCCTGCGGCCCCTGGGCGAATGTCACGAGTTGGGTAGTAAGCTACACTACCAGCGGTAGCGGTTCGGCTGTGGATAACTCTGGCTATACCTGGACAATCAGTCAACAGGCGTCCGCCAATGGTTCACTTGGAATTTTTACTAATCAATGTCCCAAGCTGACGTGGGGAACCGCGAACCTGTCATCAGGGTCAGGGTCGATTAATGACCAGGCAGTGCAATCCACAACTTGCCCTGCTGGCGACCCACAGAATGAGACCATATCGCTGGTGGGGGGCGGAGCATTTCAGGGGTCGGATTTTGTGGCTCTAGTTATCGATACAACCAACAACACCTACGAATTCTTCAATCCGCTTGTGGCTGTCTCCAGCACATTGACTTTCACTTATTGTGGTGCTATCCAGTCAACCATTACTGATCCGTTCGTCGCAACCCCAGTGCTTTCGTCGGGACCTTTCTCCTTAACATTTCCGCTTCCCGCGGCAGTTGGTGAGCTTTCCCAACAGGGAATTACTGCCACGGCACTTGCCGCCGAGGGCGCCGGCTCAGGAGTGCCGGTACCATTTACGGTCAGCTTCACCTTTACACCAGTCTTCGCGAAAGTCGATCACGATTGTAAGGATCAAGGTGGCTCAAGCATCGGTTGCCAGAATCAGAGCCTGGGCGAGGACGTGCCCATCGTGGGTACGGGATTCTTTCTCCATTACGAGAGTGGTCGCGCCCCCGGCAGCGGGGGCGGGGACGCCATCGCCACCGCGGATGCGGCCATGATCGGCGGGTGGACTTTGAACGTCCACCACGCCTACGATCAGGCCAGTAATACGCTGTTCCTGGGAGACGGCGATCAACGCAGCGCCTGGCAACTCGCTGCCCCCGTGATGTTCAACGGAAACACCCTGGTCACGTCCGATGATGGCACCGAGGTCTATGCCTTCGATGCTAATGGCCACCATTTGCAGACCCTCAAACCGATGACGGGCGCCGTCAAGTATCAGTTCGGGTATGATCCGGCCGGAAATCTCGTTACCGTAACCGATGCCAGCGGCAATGTAACCACTATCCAGCGCAATGGTTCTGAGCGGGCCACCGCCATCCTTTCACCATTCTCGCAAAACACTACCCTTGTGCCAGACAGCAACGGCTTCCTCAGTGAGGTCATCGACCCAGCCGCCGATACCAACAATTTTACGAATGGCAGCACGGGGTTAATGACCGCCCGCAGCGATGCGAATGGCAACGCGTATGTCTACCAATATGACACTTCGGGCAGGCTGATGTCAGATACGGATCCAGTTGGCGGCTCTGTCCAGCTCAGTCGCACCGATTCAAATTCCGGCTACAGCGTAACCACTACGACCGCTTTGGGCAGGACTGCGACCTATCAGGTCACCACTACGGGGACTGCCGCGGAACAGCTTACCAATACCTGGCCGAGTGGACTTCAGGCCACGGAGACAGACACGCCTCAAAATGGACAACTGCTGGAAGTCACGACCTTGCCTGACGGGACGAACACCAGCAACACCTTGAGCGCGGATCCGCGTTGGGGATTGCAGGCGCCGGTGCTGACCAGCGGCACCCTCACCAAGGGCAGTCTGGTTGAAACGGTGGTGGGCAGTCGCAAGGCCAGCTTCACGAGTGGCAATCCTTTCAGCATGACCTCGCAAACCGATACGGCGACACTCAACGGGCGCAAGTACACAACGGTCTTCACCACTTCGACCCGCACCTATCTGAACACGACGCCGGCGAAACGCACGATAACCACGGTGCTGGATGCACTGGAGCGAGTCAGCAGTGTTCAACTAGGTGCGCTGCTACCTGTTAAGTTCGCTTATGACAGCAAAGGCCGCCTGTCAACGATTGCACAAGGCACTCGAACGACCAGCCTGGCATATGACGCGAACAGCTTCCTCGCCAGCAGCGAGGATCCGCTGGAACTCACCACCAGCTTTACTCACGATGCGGATGGACGCTTACTGACCACGACACTGCCTGATGGGCGGGTCATCAGCAATACCTACGACGCCAACGGCAATCTGATTTCGATCACTCCGCCCGGGAAGTCCGCGCACGATTTCGCGTACACGCAGGTGAACCTGACCTCGACTTACACGCCGCCCGTGGTTTCAGGGACCGGTGCTACCACCTATGCGTACGATTTGGACCGGAACCTGACGACTGTGACCCGACCCGATGGCGAGACGATCGCATACGGCTATGACAGTGCGGGGCGCTTGAGTTCCACCACCACGCCCACGGAAACCATCAGCTACTCCTATGATCCGACAACCGGAAACCGGAGCGCGGCTTCGATCTCGAGAGGGGAGGCGATTGCCTACGGATATAACGGCCCGCTGCCGACTTCTTCCACTTGGACGGGCACGGTTGCAGGGAGCGTAAGCCGCGCTTACAACAACAATTTCTGGGTCGCATCCCAGAGCATTAACAATGGCAATACGATCAACTTCACTGATAACAATGACGGACTTGTCAGCAAAGCCGGAACGCTCGTCCTCAAACGAAATACCAAAGACGGACTGATCACCGGAACGACACTGGGCAGCGCGACCGATTCCCGGACCTACGACACTTTCGGAGCGCTGACAGGGCTGACCGCAAAATACCAGACGCCCGTTTTGTACTCGGTGAAGCTCACGCGCGACGCAGATAGCAGGATCACCACAAAGGCCGAAACCATCGGCGGCAAGAAGAACACTTTCACTTACACGTACGACCAGGCTGGGCGGCTGGCGGCGGTGAACGAGAATGGAGCGAGCCTTTCCAGTTATACCTATGACAGTAACTCGAATCGCCTGACGGCAACGACTTCGTCGGGAACCGTGACTGGCACCTATGATGCCCAGGACCGCATGCTGACCTATGGCACAGCTTCATTTACCTACACCGCGAATGGCGAGTTGGCGAGCCAGGTGGCCGGATCACAAACGACGTCTTACAAGTATGACGTGCTGGGAAACCTGATTGCCGTGTCTTTGCCGAGCGGCAACAAGATAACCTACATTGTTGACGCGGAAAATCACCGGGTCGGGAAACAACTGAATGGTGTTCTGCAAAACGGGTTTCTGTACGACGGCAGTCGGCTGCTGGCGCAGTTGAATGGCGGCAATGCAATCGTCAGCCAGTTCATTTATGCCAGCCAGGGCAATGTTCCCGACTACATGATCTCGGGCGGGGTGACCTATCGCATCTTTTCCGATCCGTTGGGGAGTCCGCGCCTGGTGGTCAATACTTCGACGGGTACAATCTCCGAACAAATCAACTATGACGAATTCGGCAATGTGATCAGCGATACGAATCCCGGTTTCCAGCCATTTGGATTTGCCGGCGGCTTGTACGATCAGGACACGAAGTTCGTTCGCTTTGGTGCACGGGACTACAACTCGGCGATCGGTCGCTGGACGGCAAAAGACCCGATCCGCTTCGCCGGCGGCGACACCAATCTATACGGTTATGTACTCATGGATCCGGTGAACTTGACGGACCCAAGTGGACTCATTCCAACTACAGCGATCGCCGACTGGTACAGTGATTTGGCATTCTCACTTACATCCACCATCGATGTCCAATGCATGTGTCCTTCGGAGCACACTGCCAACAATAGCGGAATTGCAGAAGCGGTGTGGGTGGGAGTGGAAGTTCCAGGGGCTTCCAGTAGCACAGGAGTAATGACCGGAGATGAACTGACACTGCCGGAGCAGTCGCCTTCTTCTTCGTGGCTAGACGGCTCCTGGACCCCATCGGCCTGGGCATTCATCAACACCTTGTTGGGCGGTGACCCGAATTGGGACCGGGACACATCAAATTCTTGTGCCACTGGGGTACGACAATGAGAGAGTCCACAGCGCTGAGCGGTCCACAGATGCAGCCCTCGGCACGGATACTGCATTGCACATAGGGCTTGCGGGGCCAACGAGGCTGAGGAAGTCGCGACCTTGAGCATCGAAGCAATGGAAGTGATTGAGCAAATTCGGTGAACTGCCCATAAAAGATCCGAACGTCGATGCCAGCCAGCAATCATGCTTGCCCGCACCGCCTCACGTGCAGAGGCTCCGGGGGTGACGGTCGCCCACGGGACGGAGGCTGCCAACGACGGCATACTCGGAGTGCGACAGGGCCTTCGCAATGAGAATAATGCCCTTTGCCAGTCCTACGCCCAGTGAGTCCGGGCGCAGCCCCGAGGGTAAGCGGCTCGACGCGCACCGCATCCCATGTGCGACCTGCACCATTATCAAGCAGAAAAAGTGGACTGGCTCCGAATATCGTAGACGCCAACGGAACGAATCCAATGACACGCGGGCGAACGCTGTGGAGGCTTCTACAGGTTCCAATTGGCACGGTTGGAGCCACAGTAGCTCAATCGTTCGCATTTCAGGCGAGTTGTCGCGGCAGCGAGGAACTAAAGACGCGGGCTTTCGATAGAGGGAAGACTCGATTTGTGCGATTTGTCTGCTGTGGTTTGTCTGGCATAACTCCCTCGTCTAAGCGCGGGTTGACGGATGACCTTCGGCGAACCTGTAGGTGGCAGAATCTTGCGATCGCTCTGCGCTGCTGGCTGTGCTGGCGGCATGCAAGGATAGTGAAACGTGACTTGAGTTCCGCTCCTGTCATCTCGGCGACGATAACGCTTAGACCACGAATGAGGTCGACCGCCAAACACATCCCGTAACGCCGGACAGACACCGGATGTGCACCGGACAAACCCGGACACTCACTGGACGCACTGTGCACCCCGGCTGTGCGCGCACCGAAGGGCGCAAGGGATGCTGTCTTCCCCTCAGATCGTTTCCTTAGTGCCCATTTGTTTCTCACATTTTTTCGATAGCTGGAAGCAACACAGGAGCGGAGAGGGAGGTTAGTCAAGGCCGCATTCTTTGCGCCGCGTAGCGGTCGGAGCGAAGCGCAGAGCCTTGACCGGCATCCCGCGCTCCGTACACTCGCCAATGAAACAATGGGAGATCACCCGTTCCCGTGGCCCTCGAGTTTTTCCACACGCTTTCTTTCTGTCCGGCTGCTGCCGGGTGGGTACTCTGCCACCGAGGCTCAGCACTGCGCTTCGTGGTCTTTGAGTCGGTCCCGAGCCACTCGCGTCTTCTGCTTCTTGACCAAGTCGACGATTCCGTCGAACACCTCTGGCGTCATCGCTTGGCCCTTTGTCAACGGACCAAGCAGGTTCACCAACAGCAGCCGACACGCAGTGATCTCCACCATCTCAGCACTGGGCTGCAGGCCCGTCCTGTCATGTTCGATCTCGCGCAGCACCAACCCGCGGATCAGCTCCGCTTGGGTCTGCTTTCGCTTCGCCGCCAGTACTTCCAGCTCGTGCAGCTCCGCCTCGTTCAGCTTCGTCCCCACGTGATGCACTCGAAACCGCGCCCGCTTGGCCGCCTCTGCCGCCAGGTGCCTCTCATCGAGCAGCGTCATTGCTCCACCCTCCCGATACCCTCGTTTACGCAGCTAAACACGGGTTTCCTTACGAACCACGACCCACGCTATCTATCGGAGTCAAGAATGTTTCCCCCAAAGCACTCGCAGGTTTCCCTGCAGTTCCCTCCCAGGGGTGGAGTGTCACAATTCTCCCGGTGCGAAGCACCGTTCTTGCTCTGGCACGAAATTGAATCCCGGATAAGGCCCGCCGTCGGGAGCGCAGTCAACGCCGGTGGCGCTGAATCTCAATCCCGGAGTTCCAGAGCAGGCGCAGCCGCCTCGTGTGACGGCGTCGAAAAAGCCACTCGTCCCGCCGCAGTAGTGAAGGTCGTCTGGCCGATAAGACGGAGCAATTCGACAGAATACGGAGAACTCTGCCAGCAGGTGAGCCAGGACAGGGCGGGAAGCCCCGGCCCCTGATTACCCCGCACGCTCCCGTAATTCGCCCAGCACCGGTCGCGCCCGTACTCATCCCGAGAGTTCCCCAGCAGGTTCAACCGCCTGGGGTGCCGTCGGTAAAGGCTCAAGCCGCCCTCGGCGGCGGTGGGCGTTGAGGTAGAAGCAACGGCAAATGGAAAGCGCAAGAACGCCGCTCCACGTCTGGGCCGCTTTTCTTGCATCACGTTGCAGTGATTGCACCAACTTCTACTAGCAGGCGTCATCGAGAGAGTGAACCAGTAGAGGTTCTGGGAAGGCGAATTACTGTCAACCGATGAAATCAGTTGTCGTGTGCTATCGCATGTGCCTGCAATCTCGTAGGCAACTCCCGCACCGAGCAGGTGGACGTGCGCTTCATCGCCGCGACCAACCGCGATTTGGAGAGCGAAGTGAAGGCAGGGAGATTCCGGGCCGATCTTTTTTTTCGATTATCGGCCATTACGCTTCGCTTGCCGCCTTTGCGCGAGCGGCCGCATGACACCAGGCTCTTGGCCGAACATTTTCTTCGCGCTGCGGCAATGCGCTACGGCCGGCCGGTGCCGCGCCTGACCGAAGACTGTCTATTGGCCTTGATGGCCTATAGTTTTCCAGGAAATGTTCGGGAACTGGAGAGTGAAATGTCCAGGCTGGCTGCGTTGGCGTCCGTCGATGTCCCATGCGGAGCGGATTTATTGAATGAAAGAATTCGTAGACGTGGCAACGGTCAGGCTGCGGTCCCGGAGGCGGTCGCTCCGATGTCGCTGCGTGAAATGGAAAAGCAACTGATCTTCTCCGTGTTACAACACACGAACGGGAACCGTACCCGCGCTGCCGAGATTCTTGGGATCAGCCGCGAAGGCCTACGGACCAAGCTCCAGCGACTTCACATTCCTCCGGACCAAGGTACCCCGTTTTAGGTTGAAAGCGCCTCTAGAAGCGGTCGACGATTTTATGGTTATTCGATTGCTCTTGTGCTTGTCGAGGTGCTTTCTCCCAGAAGGTCGCGCTCAGAAAGAAGGAGCTGTTTACCTACCAAAATCTGGCAAAAGGCAAACAGACTCCAGAAGATTTCCTGAATAAACTGAAGGCTGCTCGAGAGAAGGAATGTCCTGGCGTAACCGTATGGATGTAATCGAGCTGAACGAAGCAACATGATCGTACGAATGGCGAGCCAAGCCGTGCCTCGGGTGGCCCGAACAGCATGAGGTCGCCAGGATTATTTTCGGAAAGCACAATTTGTTCATGCTGCATTACGTCTCCAAGGTGCCCGAACTGGCGCCAGACACCCGATCAAAATGGATCAAGACGTTAAAGGATGCAACCGTCCATCGCTAAATCGGGGCATCACTAGACTATCGCGGGACCATTCAATACGGAGAGCCCGACACACCGCCAAATTGACTTACCAAGCCTGCGGTTCTAAGATGCCTCGCAATGGCAGACGGCTCTCTACCCGAGGGCAAGTCCTTCGGCCACTATCGAATCCAGGGACAACTTGGCGCTGGGGGAATGGGCGTAGTTTACTCTGCGTACGATACTGTCCCGGAACGCAAAGTCGCGATCAAAGTGGTGGGTGATCGTGTGCTCGCGGATAAGACTGCGCACGATCTGCTTCTCCATGAAGCCCGGGCGGCGTCATCCCTGAACCATCCCAACATTTGCACAATCCACGAGGTAGGGGACTCCGACGGTGAAGCCTACATCGTCATGGAGCAGGTGGAGGGTCAGCCGCTGAACTCCCTGTTAGGAACTAGCGGACTGCCACCGGATTCTGTGATTCGCTACGGGATCCAGATTGCTGATGCGCTCGCCCACGCTCACGATCACGGCGTGATTCACCGCGATTTGAAAAGTACAAATGCCGTGGTCACGCCCGAAGGCCGGGTAAAGGTGTTGGATTTCGGATTAGCCGCGCGCTTGAAAGACACGAAACTGAAAAAGGCGACGGCGTCGAGAGTCCCATTCACGGAATCAAGAACGATTGTTGGAACATTGCCCTACCTCGCTCCAGAAGTATTGCGTGGCGATCCCGCTGACGCGAGGACAGACACTTGGTCTCTTGGTGTTTTGCTGTACGAAATGGCGAGCGGTTCACATCCTTTTCGCGGGCGGACAGCGTTTCAACTCAGTTCCGCAATTATTGCAACTGCTCCGGCGCCGCTGCCTGCGAGTGTGCCTCCCGGTCTTCGCGCGGTCATCATGCGCTGTCTTGAGAAATTGCCGAGCGAGCGGTACCAGCGCGCGGGAGAGGTGCGCGCGGCGCTGGAAGCTCTGCAGGGATCGCAACCCATCCTTTTGGGGCAACGCGATAGAACAACATTTCGCAAGGCGCGATGGCTCGCGGTGTTCGCGCCGGTACTTGTCATCGTCGTATTGCTCGCTTTTAACTGGTCGCGCGTGCGGGGCTGGCTGTCCCATCGCGGAAGCAAGTCTGTTGCACAAGTTTCAGTGCCGCAACCGAAACTGCGCAAGTCCATCGCTGTCTTCGGTTTTCAAAATGCGTCCCATCGGAACGAATCTGCCTGGCTTTCGACGGCGCTCTCGGAAATGCTTGCCACCGAGCTTTCGGCGGGAGAGACGCTACGCGTTATTCCGACAGAAAACATTGCTCGTATGGAACGCGACCTGTCGTTGGCAGACCCGAATACGCTTGCCAGCGACACTCTCAAACGCGTGCACGACTATCTCGGCAGTGACTTGGTGCTGGTGGGCGGGTATACGACACTGGGGCAGAGCTCTGGAGGACAACTTCGACTCGATGTGCGGCTTCAGAATGCCACCACAGGTGAAACAGTCGCGTCAGTAGCTGAAGCGGGCAGCGAGATCAATCTGTTTGACTTGGTTTCGCGTGTCGGCTCAGATTTGCGGAGCAGATTGGGGATCGGAGAACTGGCACCTGTGGACACCGCTGGAGTACAAGCTAGCTACCCAGCTACCCCTGAGGCGGCCCGTTTATACGCTGAGGGCCTTTCGAAGCTACGGCTCTTGAACTCGCGCGATGCTCGCGCCGCTTTGGAAAAAGCGATTTCGGCAGATCCAAAATTTCCGCTCGCGCACTCCGCCCTCGCGCTTGCGTTGTCAGCCCAGGGCTACGATGAGAAAGCCCGGGATGAGGCGAAACTTGCGTTCGACCTATCAGGCAGTTTGAGCCGCGAGGATCGTCTGCTGGTGGAAGGCCAATACCGGACGATGGCGCGGCAGTGGCAGGTGGGGATCGAGATCTATCGCACATTGCTGGGCTTCTTGCCTGACAACGCAGACTATGGTTTGAAACTCGCCAACGCGCAAACGCGCGGCGGGAAGGCAAAAGATGCATTGAGCACCATCGCGACATTGAGAGCATTACCTCCGCCGCAAAGCAATGATCCACGCATAGGCCTTCAGGAAGCTCAGACGATGAGAGCTTTGGGAGATTTCAAAGGGCAGTTGGCGGCCGCTGAAACAGCCGCAAATCAAGCGGCAGCCCAGGGCTCAAAGTTTGTGGAGGCAAGTGCCAAGCTTTCAGCAGGAAGTGCGCATTACGGACTAGGGGAAAAAGACAAGGCCTTGGCGGAGTGGGAGGACTGCCGCCAGATATGGGCTTCCGCCGGCTACAGCGGCGAAGTTGCCAAGACGGTGAACAATACCGGTCTCGTCTTGTATCAAATGGGCCATCTGCCGGAGGCTACAAAACATTATGAGGAAGCCCTTTCCATTTGGAGAACCACGGGAAACAAGGCGGGCGAGGCTACCGCGTTGGCGAACTTGGCAAATGTTCGAACCGATGAGGGCGAACTCGCCGGAGCAAAGACGATGTTCGAAGATGTTCTCGCGATCTCGCGCGACCTTGGAGGCACAGATGCTCTTACACTGGTCGAACTAAGCGACGTCCAGGTTGAGCTGGGAGATGTTGCTGCCGCTATCAAAAACTATCGTGAGGCGGTCGAACTTGCACGTCAAGGCGGTGACCGTTGGACATTGGCGGCCGGCTTGGCCCACCTTTCTCGCGCCTTGTTTCTTCACGGTGATCTTCGGGGCGCGAAACAATCGATCCAAGAGGCACTCGATATTACTCGTGATACCAAAGATAAACCCCACGCGGCACGAACCTTGGCCAACTTGGGAGAGATGCTCATGTTTGAGGGTGATCTTCCTCAGGCGCGCAAGAACCT
Source organism: uncultured Acidobacteriaceae bacterium (assembly GCA_963696275.1). GTDB lineage: Bacteria > Acidobacteriota > Terriglobia > Terriglobales > Acidobacteriaceae > Acidiflorens. The sequence continues at coordinate 410,883 of CAVOJQ010000010.1, forward strand.
GGAACAATCGCTGCAGATTCGCACCGAGATTGATGAAACAAGCAACGCTGTTGAAACGCGACTTCAGTTGGCGACGCTCTCGATCGAAGAGGGACATGCCGCTGATGCCGAACGTGTGGCGCGCGAAGCCCGAGATGAATACCGCACGGAAGGGCGTTTAGACGATGAGATCGGTGCCGATATTGTCCTCCTGAAGGCCTTGCGCGCAGAAAACAAGTCCGCCGAGGCTACGAAAGAAGCGAGCAGTGCCGAATTGCTTGTGGCAAAGTCTCAAGATGTTCCCAATCGTCTGGCCATAAAAATTGTCAATGCTCAAATCCAGGCTGCTTCCGGCGAGCAGAGTAAAGCGATTCAGAGCCTGTCAACAACCGCTCGTGACGCCGCAAAATATGGTTTCGCAATTGATCAGTTGGAAGCGCGCCTTGCCCACGGTGATATCGAACTCAATTCCGGAAGAACGGCCTCGGCCCGCGCTGAACTTGCGACGCTGAAAACAGATGCTGCGCGAAGAGGATTCGGCCTCATTGCTCATAAGGCAGCGGCCTTACTAAGCAAGAACCCGAGCTGACCATTTCTGGCTCGGGTCGCTGCAGGATGAGTCCAGGGTTCAGGCTATAAAATGCTGAAAAATGGACTCAGAACCGTTCGGTGTCAGCAGAAAAGTTCGACAATCGTCTGTTAGGGCCGACCAACATTACGTAATAAGTCGAACGCCGCGGCGGGCGCTGGGAACCTGCGCCTGGAGGTCGAGGCAGATCATCAGTATTACGTCGAGCGCGACGCTCAGGGACTCGGAGTTTCTGCAACGAGCGCTCCACGAGAATGAAATTGAAATAGCGCAACAGATAGCGGAGTCGATCGCGACCACGGTGCGCCAACGATACGCAGAACAAGGTCCCCCCGCACGTCGGGATGCGCACCCTAAAGCACAGGGTTTGACTTTGACCACCGACAACGGCACGCAGTTTACGTCAGCGCGCTATGTCGAAACTCTGAACCAGTTTGGGATCACGCACCGGCGCACGGCTTACAACCATCCCGAGGGCAATAGTTACATCGAACGGTTTCATCGCAGCTTAAAAGAGGAGGAGGTGTGGCTCAACGAATACCAGACCTTCGACCAGGCCAAGCAGAGCATCGCAACCTGGATCGAGGAGTACAATCACGACCGTCCGCATCGCGGACTCCACGGACGAACCCCGCACGATGCTCGTGCTCGGTTCGTCCAAACCCTTACTTCAAACATGGCCCCATGTGTCTAGTTTGGAGGGGTGCACTACAGGTTCTGAGTTTATTGCCTGCTTACATTGAGCCGCCGGTCCGAACATCTCGATCCAATTCGCGGTCTTTGCGTTGCTGATTCGTGGACCGATCCCGATCATTAACCACTTGTTTCCGGGACCATATTGGGCTGCCGATTGTTAGCCTTTGCGATGCCTATGAAGCCACCGATTCGCTACCCGACAGCGAAGCGGAATGCGACCGCAATGAAGGCGGCTGGAGGTCGAGGGGTGGGCCGGATGCGGCGTTGGGAAATGGTGAAAGTCAAAAACCGGCCATGCTTCGCATGGGGAGCAGGGTGACACGTCATCCCCACTTGGGGAGCTGCGGGGATACCGGAGGCGAAGGGCGCGTTTACGTGCGTAAACTTGTTGTGTGGCAGCGACTTAGACTTTCCCCCGCGTCCCTGCCGTTTCCGTTCGGAAACGGCAGGGCCGCTGCGGGCGGGCATGGCGTAAACACGTTGATGCGGCGAGGGTTGCGCGAAAATGCGAAATCCGGGCCGCTGACGCCGCGGCCTGGGGCATCCGGTGTATGTCCGGCCTTGTTCGGTGTCCGTCCGGTAGTTGTCCGAGTTACGAAATGTTACCCTTGGGGCGACCTCCAAACCGGGTGCGCAATGGAATACGACCAAGACAGAGTAGACGATATGGTGCTGGCGCTGCTCTCCCTGACGATGTTCGATGAGGACCAGAATGGGGCGAGAGCGTGGAAAGGGCACGACTGGGTTGCAATGGATCGGCTGCACGCGAAGGGCTACATCTCCGACGCGAAGAGCAAGGCCAAGTCAGTTGTGGTGACCGCAACAGGTGTGCAGAGATGCCGCGAGCTGATCGTGAAACACTTCGGGAAGAAAGAACCGTAAGCGCGCCAGCGGTAGGCTTCGCGGATGTAACTGAGCCATTCCTAAGCGGGAAGAGGGTACGAGCGCGGATCACGGCTCGTCAAGCCCCGTTCCGCCAAGAGCGCGGAACGCCTTGCGGCTGCGCTTCGCTCCGGGGCATTGACAGGCCGCGTCCACGCCCGTAAAAGCCCTCCCGTTATGTTCGGAATGTCTCTCTCTGCCCCAGCCGGGCAAACTTTTCAAGGCGGCAATGCGAGTCCCGCCAAGAACTAATTGGCTTCCGTCCGGCTTAACAAAAGTATGCCTTGCCGGCGAGAGCGAACCTGTAATAGTTTGCACAAAGTTGTCGTGGGTCGACCAGGCACCCGAAAGCCAGAGGAGTTCCCGGTGATTTGGGTGGCACTTCCCGTGCTCATACACCGGCGAAGGAACGACGTTTCCCGTTGCTTTCCTCTGCGTTCGAGGCGGCTGATCGTAGCCACTTTGGCCGCGCTCTTCAACCCTTCCAGCAATCGTTGCCGCGACATGGCACGAGTGGCAATTGCGACTGCTTCGTAGCCGCCATCGGCGCTTATCTCGATTGCTCCGAGAGGTACAACCAACCAATTCGACAACCGTAGCAGAGGGCAATTCAAGACGGCCGCATGTCGGATATGCGCGCCGACAATTGACGATGATATGGCCCCCGAAACGGATGGAGAGCTTGTCCGGAATCTCGGTTTTGATTGTCCCGCGAATCGTACTGCAAGAACAACTTGGCGGGCATCAAGTTGAGATCCTTACGACGCTCACAAGGCTGGTATCGCCATCGAATATCCATGGGAATTGGAAGGCTAATCAGTACGGTATCTGCGGGCAATTGTGCTGGCAAACCGGCCTCTCTCAGGTGGCCCAGAAGCTTCTGCCAACCTGGGCCAATTGGACTCGCCAAATCCTTAGGAAAGCCGACGCCAACCGCACCCTCTTGGCAGGTGAAATCGGCCTGCGATAGTACATCGCAATACAGCGGCTATCTCGCTCCTCATTGCCGCAGTCTCAGCCAGCGCATTCGACCCCGCCAAGCAGGGGAGAAGCCATCACCTCTCGGCTCTCCAAAGAAGCACGCCAAAGGCAGACAATATCCTCAGGATCGCCGGGGTAAACGACCAGGGATGAGAAAGCCGAATAGCCGGGACAAGTCGCAGCAATCGACCGAGCTAGTCGGCGCTCCAATCGCAAGAGATCCGATACTAAATGACGGCGTTAACGTGCTCCATTTGCACGACACGAAGTAGCGACCTTGAAGACTGTCAAAAGCGGGCATAAAGCTCAGGTCAGTGTACTTGACAAGGTGGTATAACTCACCTCCACAATCCGTCTCTCACCTGTCAGATATTCCTTGTCTATCTGCCTCGACTTAGTCTCGCGAATGACATGCTGTCACTATTTCAAATGAGCAGCGTCAGTAGGTGCCAACGCCCAGTGTTTCTGTCTTGCTTTAACCGTCAACAACACTGCCCATGAGCGTGCTGTCGCGCTGTCGATTCGGGTCACTGTTGTAAGTCGGCTAAATGACGCGAGGCAAGAGAACTACTGAAATATAAGTTTTCCACATACATGAGCCTTGAATAATAAGCCAACAAATAATACAAACAGTGAGCATCTCTTGCGAGGCGTAGTTAGTCTAAGTCATAAAACAGGAACTGAGATAGTGCGGCAGTTGCATAGCTGAATCGCATGTTAACCATTTCGAAAGCATTGTCGGCAGGACAGGCGCGGACCTACCACGCGCGCGAGTTTGTGTCGGAGAAGCAAAACTACTGGAGCCGTGACGCGCAAGTGCATAGCGAGTGGCAGGGACGACTTGCCCGGGAGTGGGGGCTGCATGGTGTCGTCGGTGCCGAGGAATTTGCTCGATTGAGCGAGGGACAGCATCCTGCAACCGGCGCGCAACTCGTCAAGCACCAGCCGGCTAAGACCTACGACAACGAGTACGGCAAGGAAATCACCAGCGTCGAACACCGAGCCGGGTGGGACGCAACATTCTCAGCGCCGAAATCCGTTTCTCTCACCGCACTTGTCGGCGGCGATGAACGTGTGCGCCAGGCGCACCGTGAGAGCGTCCGTGTAGCGCTTGGCGAATTGGAGCGGTATACGCAGGCGCGGATCGGCAATATCCACGCGCCTGAGACGACTGCAAAGTTCATTGCCGCCACTTTCGAGCATGACACTGCCCGTCCGGTGGATGGATACGCTGCGCCGCAACTTCATACTCATGCGGTCATTTTCAATATGACCGAGCGTGAGAACGGCCAGACGCGGGCGCTTCAGGAGCGAAGTCTTTTCCAATCGCAGCAGTATGCGACCAGTGTGTACCGTTCTGAGCTTGCCATGCGTCTGCAAGGGTTGGGCTATGAAGTCGAGCGCGGCAAGCACGGCCAGCCGGAGATCAAAGGCTATACGCAGGAATATCTGGATGCATCCAGTCCAAGACGAGAACAGATCAAGAATCATTTGCAGGAGATCGGGAGAGAAGGCGCGGGCGCGGCACAGGTTGCTGCCCATCGCACACGGGACAGCAAGGAGATTCGTTCCCCGGAAGAAGTGTTGAAGCGGCACCGCGAACTGGCTGCACGGCACGGCCATCAGGCGGATCGAGTAGTGGCCTTGGCACGCGAACATACGCAGCGCCACGCACCCCGCCCGGGCAGGACTGAACAGATTGAACGACAGGCTGTCACCTATGCTCGCAATCACGTCTTCGAGCGCTCTGCCGTACAGGATGAGCGAAGCATCTTGCAGGCGGCAATTAGCCGCAGCATGGCGCAAGCAACCTACGAACAAGTGCGGCATGAATTTGCGCAGCGCGTCCAGCGCGGGGAATTCGTTGCCGTTGGCCCCATCGAAGGGCGCGCTGCGCCGATGTACACAACCGCTGAGATGATCCGCATGGAGCAGGATATCGTCGCACGGATGCAGAGCGGCAATCAGCGCTACTTCAGCCATCCGATGCTGGTTACGCCTTCACTGCGGATTGCAACCGAGGACCGTCATACAGAATTGAGTCCAGCGCAGCGCGAGGTGGTCGATGACATTTTTGTGAGCCGCGAGAAGATTATCGGTCTGGATGGACTCGCTGGTACGGGCAAGACAACGACCTTGGCGGTGATCCGGGAAGGAGTGGAGGCCGAAGGCTACAAGGTCGAAGGCTTTGCTCCCACGTCACGCGCGGCGCAGAAGCTGGCCGAAGCCGGCATCGAGACCTCGACGCTGCAACGCCGTCTGGCGCGGGGAGAGCAGCCGGACACAGGTCAGAAGAGGTTCTATGTGCTCGACGAGTCTTCGCTTGCCTCGACGCGCCAGATGCACGAGTTCATCGAACGGCTTCATGCCGGAGATCGGGTTTTGTTGGTAGGCGACACGCGGCAACATGAAGCGGTCGAAGCCGGCCGTCCTTTCGCACAGCTTCAGGAAGCCGGAATGCGGACGATGAGACTCGACGAGATCGTGCGCCAGAAAGACCCGGAACTGAAGCAGGCTGTTGAGCAGTTGGCGCGTGGTCAGGTTGGAGCGGCGATCAACAGCCTTGACCGGCAAGGCCGCGTGCATGAAGTAAAAGGGCATGACGAGCGCATCTCGGCAATCGCACGCGAGTATGCCAAGTCGCCGGAAAGCACGCTGGTGGTATCGCCGGACAATCTGTCACGCACAGAGATAAATCAGCGCATCCACGCCGAGTTGCAATCGCGCGGAACGGTGAGCACGGAAGAGCACGCCGTCCAAACGCTAGTGCCGCGGCAGGAGATGACCGGCGCGGATCGATCTTGGGCCCAGCAATATCAAATCAACGACATTCTTCGCTACTCGCGCAGTTCGCGGGAGACTGGCATTGCGAAAGGTGAATACACACGCGTCAAAAGTATCGATGCGCAAAACAATCAGCTGACGGTACAGCGCGCGGGTGGAAGTGAAACGACCTATGACCCTCGCCGGCAGATGGGCGTCTCGGTGTATCGCGAGGAGGAGAAGGCCTTCTCAGTTGGAGACCGCATCCAGTTCACCGCACCCAATCATGAGTTGAAGATTGCGAACCGCGACCTGGGTACAGTGGAAAGCATCTCGCCGGACGGCACGATGCGGTTGAAGCTTGATAACGGGCGCACCCTGGACTACGGACCTCAGCACCATCCACACCTCGACCATGGCTATGCCATCACCAGTCATTCCAGTCAGGGACAGACCGCCGCGCGCGTACTCATTGATGTGAACACGGAGCTTGCGGCGAAAGACTTGCTCAATGGCCGGATGGCGTATGTCTCGGTTTCGCGGGGACAGTGGGACGCGCAGATTTTTACAAACAACCGCGAAAAACTGCCGAAGGCTCTTGGTCACGACATCTCGCACCAGAGCGCACATAAACCCGAACAGGCGATTGCACCAATGCAGCATCAAGAGGCTGGCAGATCACTACAGCCAATGGAGGATATGGGTATGAGCATAGGTTTGGGCTTCTGATCTTGAACAGGAATCGACGATACGTTTCACGAGGAAAGGCACTGATGAGCGCAGAGTCACTTGGTAAAAAACCAATCCAGAACACTAGCCAAGCGGCACCTGCTCTGGAGCAGCACTACTCCGTCACCGAAGTCGCCAAAATGTGGGCTCTGAGCGAGAAGACAGTCCGTCGTATGTTTGAAGATGAAGATGGCGTTCTTCATTGGGGGACACCCGAAACGCGCCGCAAGCGCAGCTACCGAACACTTCGCATCCCGGAGAGCGTCCTGCACCGCGTTCATCGAAAGCGGGAGCTACGAACCGGCTGACAGCCCGGCGCAATTAGGGTTCTCGCCAGAACCGCGATTCAATTCGCTAGACTGGTACGCCCAGGCAGCAGTTGCCACGCCGATTGCACACTCTTCTCCAACTGATCCTGCCGGGCCCGTACCCAGGGCGAGTAGTGCTTTTCGGTAACACGCACGCTGGCGTGGCCGAGCAAGATCGAGACTTGGTCGATGGGAACGCCGGCGAGTAGCATCTCGACCGCGAAGGTGTCGCGGAACATATGGCAGTGGGCACGCTTCAGGGAGCCATCTGGATTGCGCAGATCGGCGATCTTGAAGAGACGGCGGTAGCTTCGCTGCCAGTTGGCGACGAAAGTCTTGGGGTCTCCGTTGCCGCTCCAGAAAAAGTAGCGTGGGTTCGGTTTCAAACCATCGGGAACTTTGCGCAGGAGTTCGGCGACTTCCGCCGGTAGCGGCACGTATACGAGTGTGCCCGTCTTGGCCTGATAGAGCAGCAGCTTGTTTTCTATCAAGCGAGAGCGTTCCAAGGTTATGGCGTCCCGAATGCGGAGGCCGCTCCAGCGCAGCAGTTCGGTCAACGTCCGGATGCGCACGCCGCGCTTCTCCGCATCATAAGGTCGCTCTCCGTATTCATCCAGGTGGTACGTCGCTTCGACGATTTTGGCATACTCGCTCGCCGTAAAGTAATCGGTGGGTACCTGCTTGGCGATCACCCGCCCCATCGTGGCCGTCGGATTCTCCTTCACCCAATTCATGCGGCTGCAGAACCAAAAGAACCCAACTACCCGTTCAAACTTTTTCTTTTTAGCGAGTGCCTTGTCCTGCCATGTAGATCGCCATTCGGTCAGGTTGCGTGCGTTCATTTCGTGCAGGAAGGAGATTTCATGTTCCGAGCAGAAGCCGAGCAACTGAGAACTGAAGATATGCGAGAGCTTCTGAATGGTGGCGGCGGCCAAGCCGCGTGCTTTGGCATCGCCTATGTATGCCGCGACTGCCTCCTTGACCGTTGGGAGTGTCTTCGCGATCTTGACATCTTCACCGCTCAACGCGGAGCGCTCGTACTTGCGGGCGAGGAGTTCGGCATGTTCCCAGGACTTCGTCTTGGCAGAAACACGGAATCGTCCAGACCGACCGGGCAAAGTCCCGTCTATGTATTTGGGGCAGGCGCACTTCTTGGAGGAAGCGTTGGAGGCGTGCGGACAACCGGACTTATGGCGTGCAAAGACGAATAACATGCCAAGGATTGTACCAAAACTTGGCTCAATTTTGGCTCAGTTTGCAAATATCACAGTTTTACTAGTATTAAACAGTGTATGTTGTTTTATTTAGAGTGGTGGAGGCGGCGGGAGTCGAACCCGCGTCCGAAAATGTTACTGGTCAAGAGACTACATGCTTATTCCAGTTCATGCCCTGGGCATTACCCCAGGACGTTCGCGGCCCACGCTCAGAACGGACAAGAAACGCTAGCCGCTAGCCTGAGATCTTAGCCTCCCGCCCCAGACGTAGACGGGAAGAGCAGCCCTCTGTGTGACGCTCGCTCACCGCCCAAGGGCGAAGCGGTGGAGAGCGGCTGCCTAACTAATTAGGCTGCGTATGCCATTTGTTGATTGGCAATTATCATTTTGCACGCGATTACAGGTGTGTGCACCCTGGCATGCCTCTTGGCCGCAAGCATCTCCGTCGAAGCCGTGACGCCCCCACTGGTGGGATAGGCCTTTAAAGAACTACTTCTATTGTACGTTTATTGTACGAAATGCCTTTTCCACCCGAATCCCACGGATACAACATAGCGAGCACAGTATCCCACAGATTCGCGGGCACGGATTCAAAAAATTCTCCGTGGCTCGAAGCCATCACCAGGCAAAGTATTGGAGTTGTCTATCAGAGAAGTTCTTCGAAAATCCGTCAACGTTCGATTCGAGCCCTTGCCCTACGATTCCAATCAACGCGTTTGGCAAGTACCCTTAAAAAGCACCTTGACTCTGGAATGCGTTCAAGGGTTGATACTGCGTATGGTGCAAAGTGGCGTTTCCAAAACTCTTCGTTCCGGGGCCTTGGCCAAGTCGGCGGGCGTGAGTCCAGACACGATTCGACATTATGAAAAGATCGGTGTTCTCCCACGGGCCTCGCGAACAGACTCCGGTTACCGAGTCTATCCTCCGAGCGCGCTGGAGAGAGTTTTGTCGTCCGAAAGGGCACTTAGGATCGGATTCACTCTGGCAGAGTTGGCTGAGGTTCTGAAAGCTCGTGATGCTGGGGGCTCTCCATGCCGTCGCGTGTACCAACTTACCCTGGACAAGCTCAAGGGTATCGAGGCAGACATTGAGGCATTGAAGCGCACTCGACGCTACGTGAAGAAAGTTTTGGAGCAACTGGGAACAACGCATTGAGAGAGCGGGTTCGGGAGAGAAATCGTACCTGCTGTATTCGCTCACTGATGCGGTAAGGAAAGCTGGTACTCCACCAAATCAGTTTCGGAGAAAGAAATTAAGATGAAAACCGTAATCGCCTTTCTAATCCTCGGCGCGCTGCAATTGGCAGGGCAGAACATGCAGTCTTGCCCCATGCACAACGAACACATGAAAGAAGCCTCGCAGCACCAGGCTGATGTAGAAAAGCACGGTGATGAGGCGATGGGATTTCCGCATGACAAGACCACCCATCATTTTCGGCTGTACTCAGACGGTGGCGCCATCGAAGTGACCGTTAACGACAAAAAGGATTCCCAGAATTTGCAGGCAATCCGGTCTCATCTGACGCACATCGTCACGATGTTCTCTAACGGGGAATTCTCGATTCCCATGTTCGTTCATGACCAAGTGCCGCCAGGTGTTCCCGTGATGAAAGAGAAACGTGAGATCTCTTACAGCTTTGAAGAGTTGCCCGCAGGTGGCAGGGTACGTATTAAGACAGAAAATCGGGACGCGCTGGACGCGATTCATGAGTTCCTTCGTTTTCAGATCGCGGACCACTACACCGGCGACAAAACCGACCTCCTAGTGCAGCGGCAACAGCAACTTGATCGCTAAGCCCAATACTGCGGCAATGAAGATCCGCCGCAGCCAGACGGTGCTTTAGAACAGAGCAATGCGGGCTCCCAGCAGTGCACCCAGAAACATGGAAATGCCGAGGATGATCCCAAGCCTCAAATCCACGACGCCGCGCCATACAAACGCTGAGTGTCGCAACCCCCGAAGAAAATACGTTGATGACCTTGGTGGTCGCCACGGCTTGCAGAAAGGTCATCCCGAAAAGCAGCACAAAGGCTGCAGTGAGCATCGTGACGTAACCGCCGCTGAAAAAGCCGCCGGGATTGCCAGAAGGAATGTCGCCGCGTACCCGCCAATTACCCCGACGTGTGACGCGGGAGTATCATGACTGGCTCGTCCCAAGTTCTTATTCAGCAGAGAAAAGACGGCAACGCCGATCATCGCCGCAGCGATTGTGATTTGGAGAGCCTTGAGCGGGACACGGAGCAATAGTAATGCGCCCAAGCCAGAACCGATGATCGTGAGAACGACCGAGGGCAGCAACCGGCTGCGACTGAGAACGCCCCTACCGATGAACGGCAACGAGCCCCCCACGCTCATAAAGGTCAAAGCCAGCATGTTCGTTGCAACTGCAACGTGGGCTTCGATGCCCAGGGCAATCATGACTGGAACCGTGATTAGAGATGTGCTGCCAGTCACGACGCTGATCACGCTCGTGAAAAAGAACACCGCAATTAAGACAGAGAGTTTGGCCCCGGACACGCGACCATGATAGCAAGGCCGAACGGGTACAATGTGGGGGCAAGCTGAGGGGGTACAAAGCCGCCCGTCGTAGCGCATAGCTCCGGGCGGTTTTTATTTGACGACGAATCCATATTTCTGCAACTATGGAAACATGCCTAGCATCCAAACTGCCAAAGCGCCGGACAAAGTTGCAAAGCTGGCCGACATGCTTTCCGCAATGGGTTCAAAACCACGCCTACGGATCATGCAGTTGCTACTGTCGGCTCACCCAGACGGCCTAGTCGTCACCGAAATTCAGGACGAGCTAGAGATTCCCAATTCCACCCTGTCCCACCACCTTGAAAAACTCAAAGGTGAGGACCTAGTTCGCGTTCAGCGCGAAAGCACGTTCCTCCGATACACCGCCAACACGGATGCACTTCAGGAATTGCTTCAGTTCTTGTACGCGGAGTGCTGCACCCGAAACAAGGCCGTCAAGCCCGAACAGATCGTTCGACTTGTAAATAAGGAGAGTTCATGAGCACCACAGACATCAAGGAAGTGGTTAAAGAGAAGTATGGACAGGCCGCGCTGCGCGTAAAGGCTGGCGGCAGTTCTTGTTGCGGAGCCACTGCCAGCAGTGGTTGCTGTGATCCGATTACGTCGGATCATACGACGCGACGCAAGCAGAGCAGGTTCCCGAAGAGGCAATGCTTGCCTCTCTCGACTGCGGAAACCCGACTGCTTTAGCGAAGCTGAATCAGGGTGAGATTGTTTTAGACCTCGGCTCGGGTGGCGGCATAGACGTGTTGCTTTCCGCGAAACGGTCGGCCCGACCGGGAAAGCCTACGGGCTGGACATGACGGATGAGATGCTCGCGCTGGCGAACGAGAACAAGCGCAAGGCTGGCGTTGAAAACGTCGAGTTCTTGAAGGGCGAGATTGAGAACATCCCGCTGCCCGACAACTCTGTGGACGTGATCATTTCAAACTGCGTAATCAATCTATCCTCGGATAAGAACGCGGTGCTGCGGGAGGCCTTCCGTGTGCTCAAACCGGGTGGACGGTTCGCTGTATCGGACGTAGTCACGCGCGGAGAGATACTGCAGGAGATTCGGAAAAGTCTTCTGCTTTGGGTTGGCTGCGTGGCAGGATCTTTAGAAGAGAACGACTACCGCACCAAGCTCGGCGCAGCTGGATTTGAGCAGATAGACCTCGAACCAACCCGTGTTTACAACGTGGATGACGCCCGCGAATTCCTAGCGGGCCAGAAC
>CAVOJQ010000011.1:0-549080 GCA_963696275.1 uncultured Acidobacteriaceae bacterium
TGGAATATACAATCAATGTAAGTCACGAAGCGAAGAAATGACCAACAGGATTATGCCGCTAACGGTCGGCGATACGCTCGGACCCTACGAAATTCTCTCGCAGATCGGCGCCGGCGGGATGGGTGTCGTCTATAAGGCTCGCGACACCCGCCTCGACCGGATCGTCGCTCTCAAGGTTTCCAGCGAGCAGTATTCGGAACGATTTGGACGGGAAGCCCGCGCCGTCGCCGCTCTCAACCACCCGAACATCTGTCAGATCTACGACGTCGGCCCCGATTTCATTGTCCTGGAGTTCGTGAATGGGCATCCGCTGCTGTCTCCGGCCGAACCTGGTCCCCTACCTCTGACGCGCGCCCTGGAATACGCCGGGCAGATCTGCGACGCGCTGGAAGCGGCGCATCAGAGAGGAACAGTGCACCGGGATCTGAAGCCCGCCAACATCCTGGTGACCAAGGCCGGCGTAAAGCTCTTGGATTTCGGGTTGGCAAAGGTCGTGGCACAAGCGTCGACCGAGGGAGGTTTCCACCAGGACGACGACACTGAAACGGTCACGCTCACCCAGGAAAACACCATCATGGGGACGGTTCATTACATGTCGCCGGAGCAGGCCCAGGGCAAGAGCGTGGACGCGCGCTCGGATATTTTCTCCTTTGGCGTGGTCTTGTATGAGATGCTCAGCGCGCGGAAAGCATTCGACGGCGAAAACGCGATCTCGATCCTGGCGGCGATCCTGCACATGGATCCACCGCCGCTGACGGAGGCGCCGCCGGAGGTTGCGCGCGTGGTCGCCGGTTGCCTCGCGAAGCAGCCGGCGCAGCGGTTCCGGAGCATCGCGGAGGTAAAACAGGCGCTGGTACAAGCCGCGGCGGCTCCCGTCTCGAACCCACCTTCGATCGCGGTGCTGCCGTTCTCCAATCTCAGCGGCGACAAGGAAAATGAATACTTCAGCGACGGCTTGGCCGAGGACATCCTCAATGCGCTGGTCAAGGTGCCGGGTCTGCTAGTGACGGCGCGCACTTCGACGCTGGCGTTCGTTGGCAAGGGACAGGACATCCGCAGCATCGCGCAGGGGCTGAACGTGGAATATATCTTGGAAGGTGGCGTGCGCAAACTCGGGAGTCGCCTCCGAGTAACCGCCCAGTTGATCAAGGCGTCGGACGGATACCACCTCTGGTCAGAGCGTTACGACCGCGAGATGACCGACGTGTTTGCGATTCAGGATGAAATCTCGCAGGCCATCGTCGAAACCCTGAAGCTCAAGCTGAGCGGCCAGCCGCTGCTGAACCGGCCCACCGCGGATCTGGAAGCCTACAATCTCTACCTGCGGGGACGGCATCTTTCGGCCCGGCTCAACCCTGGGAGCGTTCGCGTCGCCCGGGAGTACTTCGAGCAGGCGCTCGCGCGCGACTCCAAGTACGCGCTCGCCTACGCTGGGGTGGGATACTTGCTCTTCATCGAAGCCGTGTGGGGGCAAGCTGCGCCTCGCGGCATTTTGCCGGACGCGAAACGGGCTTTGCGGAAAGCTCTGGAGCTGGATGGGAGTCTCCCGGTTGCGCATGCCTACCTGGGCAGCGTGCTGGGATACTACGACTACGATTGGACAGGCGCCGAGCCTGAGATGAAGCGGGCTTTGGAGCTTGGCCCGACCGTCGCCGAAGTCCATTTCTGTTACGCAATGCACTTCCTCCAACCTCTGGGACGTTTGAAGGAAGCGGAAGTCGAGTTCAACCGGGCGGCGGAGCTCGACCCGCTCTATCATCTGGCGGTGATCGGCCTGGCGGAGAATGCGTATCGCCGGGATGATCCGGACACGGCGATCACCCTGGCGACGAAAGCGCTTGAGTTGGACGCGACCTACTATTTTTCGCACTGGATGCTTGGGCTGGCATATTTTCTCAAAGGCCAGGTCGAGAAGGCGGTCGATGCGGTAGAGCGGGCAGCTGGGTTTTCGGAACGAAACCCGTGGGTGCTGGCTTCGCTGCACAATCTCTATTCGCGCGCAGGCCGGAGCGAAGAGGCGACCGCTGTCTTGCAGGAAATAGAAGAGCGCGCGCAATCGGGTTACGTGGCTCCCGGCGTATTCGGAATCATGTGCCTAGGACTGGGACAGGTGGAACAGGCACTGGACTGGTATGAGAAAGCCATCGAGGACCGCGATGCCATCGCGCTGTATCTTTCCACAGAGCCCAAACTAGGCCGTCTTCGGTCTCATCCTCGCTACCAGGCCCTGCGCCGCAAAATGCTTCTGCCAGATTGAACCTCAGCTCTTACAGGTTCTTGGCGTAAAGCCTCGACGCCATCTCGATAAACGTATCACGGGCAACTCTCACCTAATCCGGTAAGGTCAGGTTTGCCGACAATACACCCAGAATCGTCGTCTCCGGCCTGCTACGTGCTGCACAGGCTATAATTGCGCCCACGCATGGCTCTAACCCCTGGCACAAAAATTGGCCCTTATGAGATTCTATCGCCACTCGGCGCGGGCGGGATGGGTGAGGTTTATCGCGCTCGCGATACCCGGCTCAAGCGCGAAGTAGCGATCAAGGTTCTGCGCGCCGACCTTACCTCCGATGCTGACCTGCGTGGGCGGTTCGTGCAGGAAGCGCAGGCGGTGTGCGCGCTGCAGCATCCGAACATCTGCGTCGTCCATGACATTGGCTCACAGGATGGCATGGACTTCATGGTGATGGAGTTGGTCTCCGGCCAGACGCTCGACAAGATCCTTCAGGCAGGGCCTCTGGCCACGGATGTCGCAGTCAGGTACGCGATCCAGATTGCTGACGCGCTGGCGCACGCGCACAGCGTCGGCATCACGCACCGCGACCTCAAGCCTTCGAACATCATCGTGGAGAACTCCGGCCTGGTGAAAGTGCTCGACTTCGGTCTGGCCAAGCTGGCAGGGCCGGCTTTGGAGCGGAGCGAGGCCGCCACGGTCGCGACTATGCCGGGGATGATCGTCGGGACGGCGGCATACATGTCGCCGGAGCAGGCAGAGGGCAAGCCAACCGATCCACGCAGCGACGTGTTTTCCTTCGGTGCAGTTTTTTACGAGATGCTCACGGGGAAACGTGCATTCGAGGGCCAGTCGAACGCTGCCGTACTGGCTGCGGTCATCCGTGACGATCCGCGCCCGGTCAGCGCCATCCGGTCGAGCATTCCGCCGGAAATCCGGAGCATCGAGGCGCGGTGCCTGCGAAAGAATCCTGCCGAGCGATATGCCTCGGGGAGCGAAATTGGGGCGGCCCTAAAGGCGGCCCGCGAGGTCTTGTTTCCGGAGTCGGGCTCGGCGTTGACCCCGGCGCGGATTGCCCATGAGGTGCGGCGGGCGCGGGTTTTAGTGCCGCTTCTAGTGGTTGCTTTTGCGATCGCTGCCGGGGTGGTGTGGCTGGTCAAGCGGTCGCGCGATGTGCACTGGGCGCGAGAAGTCGCGCTGCCGAAGGTCGTGCAGTTGGCCGATGAAGGCAGGCAGCCGGAGGCCTACGCGCTCGCAGCGCAGGCGGAGAAGTCGATTCCCGATGATCCCACCCTGGCCAAGTTGTGGCCGACGATTTCCTACCAGCTTTCCGCTGATACCAGGCCGGAGGGCGCAGACTTGTCTTATAAGAACTATCTTGAGCCGGATGCTTCCTGGACGCCGGTGGGCACGACGCCGTTGAAGAGGGTGCGAGTGCCGCGCGGGACGCTGATCTGGAGGTTGGAAAAACCTGGGTATGGCACGGTCTACCGCACGACACCCGCATTTATCCAGCGGCTTCCGCCTCCTCCGCCCGGCGAGCCCGCTGATGCGAACGTTGCACTCGACGAACTGGGCAAGATTCCGCCGGGCGTGGTGCGAGTCGAAACGGCTAAGTACTTCAAAACGCTTTTTATCCCCGGCTACGAAGGAATGCCGGAGTTGGCGCTGAAAGACTACTGGATCGACCAACACGAGGTTACCAACCGGCAATACAAAGAGTTTGTGGACCAGGGTGGCTACCAGAAACGCGACTACTGGAAAGTCGCCTTCGTGCGCGACGGCAAGCCACTCTCCTTCGACGACGCCATGGCTTTGTTCCGCGATGCCGCGGGGCGACCAGGGCCGAAAGATTGGGTACAAGGCGAATATCCGAAAGGGCAGGACGATTTCCCGGTGAGCGGGATCAGCTGGTATGAAGCCGCGGCGTACGCGGAGTTCGCGGGAAAAAGCCTGCCGACGATCTATCACTGGAACCGCGCGGCAGGACCGTTCTCGGCTGCCTTTATTGTGCCCGCCAGCAATTTCGGGAGCGCCGGCCCGGTAGCGGTGGGAAGCAAGCCGGACATGGGCCCATGGGGAAATTACGACATGGCCGGCAATGTGAAGGAATGGGTATGGAACGAAGCGGACCCGGGCAAGCGGTATGTTCTGGGCGGGGCGTGGAATGAACCGAACTACATGTTTGTGGATCCGGATGCGCAATCAGCGTTTCTCCGCGAGCCGGAGATCGGCTTCCGCTGCATGAAGGTCATTGAGGCCGACCCTGCGATGTCCACGGCCATGGCGGAAATACCGTCGCCGCGGCGCGATCTGAGCAAAGAAAAGCCGGTGCCGGATCAACTGTTCGAGGCCTACCGCAGTCTTTACTCCTATGACAAGTTGCCGCTCGATGCGGCGGTGGAGAAATTGCCGGACGGCGACGAGTGGAGTCTGGAGAAGATCACGTACAACGCCGCCTACGGAAAGGAGCGGGCTTCTGCTTATCTGCTGCTACCGAAGAAGGGCAAACCACCGTTCCAGACGGTAGTTTTCTTTCCCGGATCGAACGCACTGCTGCTGCGGACATTTTCAATTTACCCGACTGCGGCTTTGGACGGCTTTACTCGCAGCGGGCGCGCCGTGATCTATCCCATCTATAAAGGCACTTACGAGCGCGGCGACGGCATGGAGTCCGACGTCGCTAACATGAGCAACACGTGGCGCGATCACGTGGTCATGTGGGTGAAAGACGCCTCCCGGGCGATCGACTATGTGGAGAGCCGCCCTGACCTCGATCGCGACAAGATCGCATACTACGGCTACAGCTGGGGAGCGGAGATGGGCGGAATTGTGCCAGCAGTCGAGCCGCGCATTAAGGCTTCCGTGCTCGCGCTCGGAGGACTCGACTTCCAGCCTTCGCTGCCGGAAGTCGATGTCGTTAACTTTGTGTCGCGCGTGAAACAACCGGTCCTGATGCTCAACGGCCGCTACGATTTCTATTTTCCGGTAGAGTCAACCCAGGAACCTTTCTACCAGATGCTGGGTTCGAAGAAAGACCAGAAGAAGCATCTGGTCTACGACACCAGCCACACACTTCCGCGCAACGAGCTGATAAAGGAATCCACCAGCTGGCTGGATCAGTATCTGGGGCCGGTCAGCCAGTATTAGTTCTTTGCGCCACGGCACCACCCAGTTTCCGTTGTCGAATTTGCATTGACGCCGTCGTGGACCGCCGGGGTGCGTGGACTGTCCACGGGGAGCCAGGCCGAGCCGGCTTGGCAGTTTCCGGGCGAATCACGGGCTACTCTTACCTAACCCGGCAAGGGAACCTGAAGTTTGGTAGTGGGCTGTTTTGTTCAAAACAGCCCACTACCTGAAGTCTGCTTACATTGCGTTTCGCGTAGCCAGCAGTCTCTTGTTTGTCAGCGGACAAGATTGCGCCGCCAGAGGACATGAACCCAGCGAGGATTCCTGTGGCACTGGGTCGGAAAAACTGGATACACATCGGCAGTCCACAGGCGGGACCGAAGGTTGCTGCGATTCTCTCGATCATGGAAAGCTGCGCCAACCGCGGGCTGCTGGAGCCCGGATACTTCGCGGACATCGCGGTCTTTGATCCCGCCACGATCCAGGACACGCCACCTTTGAGAAGCCGCGCCAATTGGCGACCGGCGTTTCAGAAGTCTTCGTCAACGGCGTAGAGGTGGTTCACAACGGCGTGCACACGCGCGCGAAACCAGGCCGCGTCGTCAAACGAGACCGCAACTAGCCGTCGCCCGGATGACTTTGCTAGCCGGTGTTCCCTCTTGAGGATCACAGAGAGAGTGGACGATTGGATACGCATTCTGGTCGAGTCACGGGCAAACCTTACCTTAATTAGGGAAGGGCTGCCGACAATACACCCGGAATCGTCGGACCCACTGCCGCACTAGGGAAATCCGAGTTGCCACGCACACGATTTGCCTGTTGAGACGGAGCCACTAGGGGATGATGACGGCTCTCCGCCGGTGCTGTTCCCGATGCCAGGCATTCTCCACTTCACCTAGAAACACCCGCTCGGTGTCGATGCGCAGTGTACCGCAACCAACGTTGGACATCAGCTGCCGAACAGCTTCGATCCACATCTCCGGCGATGCTTCGGCGTTGCCTGATCCGGCTCCAAGAATTTCCAACCGCGAGCTTCGCAGCACGGCCGCAGCTAGCGAAATAGTAGGCCCCGCGCTCTCACCAGCCGCAACTAACCGGACTCTGGATGACGCTGGCTTCAAATCTCTTGGGTTGGCCGTTGAGCACCGGTCACAGCGGCTCGATCCCAATATCTTTCTGTCTCCCTTAGGGCACCCGTGACATCACGCAGAAGATCTGAACCCGATTTTTGTATCTCCAATACTTCAGCGTACTTCAGTTTGCGGGATGTGTTCGGCATGCCAAGTTGATCAACCATACTAAAGTAACGGACGAGTCCGGTCTCTGGGCACACGTGGGAAATGCCGAGACCCATCACAATCTCTTTGTTGTTATGGGGAGCGTTCATCCTCTACTGCCGCAACGTTCCTTCCCACCAACGTAGGTTTCGTCCATTTCGACAGTACCATCCAACATGGGCTGCTCTACTTCTTTCATGGCCACACGAATACGGCGGCAGAGCTACCATGCTGTTTTGTAGGAGACGGCGCCGCTAAGATTCGCATGTACGTTACTCCCACTGTTGTCTATTTCGCGTCTGTACTATGCCTTGCTGCGCTTCTGACCTTCCCGAACCAAACTCGGTTGACGGCCTCTCTTTACACTTGCCTCAGCAGACATTCGACCGGGCTCGAATCTCGAAGCAATGTGAGCGTTACTGACCATTCAGCCTCATCGCTTTCCCCCATAATGAGTATTGCGGCACCTTCAGTTAGGACGGCCTTTGGTAAAGCATCTTACTACCGCTAAGACGAGCCCTGATTTCAGCCCCGTCACTTTTCTTTCAACGACCGGGAAAGGCAGGGAGATGCTGTCTTTTGAAAAAAAGAACACGATTTTTGCTCAAGGTGATACTACGGACGGACTATTTTTCATCCAGAGCGGGAAGGTAAGGCTGAGTGTCGTATCGGAAGCCGGGAAAGAAGCAACTCTTGCTATTTTGGGCGAAAGGGATTTCTTTGGAGAGAGTGGTCTGGCTGGTGAGCTTCTACGCATGTCGTCCGCCACAGCAATCACCGACTGCGTCCTTCTGCACGTGGAGAAAAGGGCAATGATGCTGGCGATGAGTCTGCAACCAAAACTCTCGGCCTTGTTTCTCAAATATTTGCTAAAGCGGAACATGCGTTATCAGGACGATTTGGTCGATCAGCTTTTCAATTCCAGTGAAAAGCGGCTTGCAAGAGTACTTCTCTTAATGGCGCACTTCGGCAGGGAGGGGGTTTCCGAAATGTCGGTGCCGAGATTAAGTCAGGAAACTCTTGCCGAAATGGTGGGGACGACACGATCACGGGTTAGCTTCTTCATGAACCGATTCAGGAAGCTCGGCTTCATCAACTACGACGTTGGGGATAATCTGCATGTTCACAGTTCACTGCTAAACGTCGTTCTTCACGACGACGAAACATCGGGCGCGGAGAGGCTAACCGTCCGTAGTAACAAGGGTCTGGAACCGCCCAGGAGGCACGGTGGTCCTCCGGACAATGAACGTGCCAGACGGCCGTCCCTCGCCAGACTTACTAAACGTAGCGGGGGGAGCCCCCCGTAACCTTTCTGTTTTTCTCAGATCGGCTTGGGACTTCTCGTCGCCACCAGCACTGCCAAGAGGGTGGCAGTGTTGCGAACGTTTCCCGCAATCTTCATCAGTGCTTCCGTCATGGGCGAGTGCTGTTCCGCTAGTCCCTCAAGACGCGTGCTGACGTTGTGGAGTTGATCGACTTCATCCAGAATCGCTTCAAAAGCCATTGGTACACCGCTCTCTGAAAACCTAAGAGGGGAGAACTTCAGATGGACTGGCTTAGATCAGAAGACCTGAAAGAGGAGAAGGTGGTAACACCCCACTGTCAGTCTAACACGCCAGAAGGTTGATTTGCGCTGATCAAATCGACCAATCGACACCCCGAACTCGCGAAATCATCGGGACTATGCCCTGCAAGGCAACCTTCACAAAGGCGCAGCGGAACAAGGTAAGCGGGAGTCGTTTTAGTTGCCATGCCGGAGTGTGACCATCGCAGTAGATCGAAATATCCGTTACCCTTTATCAACACTCTATAGCCGTTTGAACTCTATAGCCGTTTGAGGCGGTAGAGTATGGTCCGGGCCTGGTGTAGGACCCGATAAGGACTGGCCTGTACCCGGTGGTTCCTTCATCGGCAGCGCGCTAACACATTGATTGTAAGCGGCTTACTGTCGCTACGACCATTCCAGCCGATAGAATTCAATGTGAGACTGGTCCCTCGCAGAGAGATTAAAATGGGATGGGCTGTCTGCACACCAGCGTGGCCGGCACGCGCCAGCGAAGTTTCATCCGCTCCCTCCGAAAAGTGAATGGGCCTTCAGCCACGGGGGCGTCGGTGAAATGCCTCGCGAAGACACCGGTAAAAAATGGTTCAGCAAGCTAGTGTCATAGTTGCTTAGTTCCCTTCAACTCGTGAATTACGCGCTGTCGAAGAGTATCTTTTTTCAGTTCCTCTCTTACGAAATGGAATTCGAACATGGCAACGATCCGAGGAAAATGGAGAGGACGCGAGCCAATGCCGAGGATTTTTCGTAGGGCTCGCAGGGTCTCATTTGAAATTGACTGCAGGTGTCACCCAGCCTAAGATTGCCTTCCAATGATCGGCCAGACGATTTCGCACTACAAGATCACCGCCAAGCTCGGCGGCGGTGGCATGGGGGTGGTGTATAAGGCCGAAGACACGGAACTCGGCCGGTTTGTGGCACTGAAATTCCTGCCCGATGACGTCGCCCAGGATGCTCAAGCTCTGGAGCGTTTCCGCCGCGAGGCACGCGCGGCTTCCGCCCTGAATCACTCCAACATTTGCACTATCTATGAAATCTCCCATTACGAGGGACGGCCGTTCATCGCGATGGAATATCTGGATGGCAGCACGCTGAAGCATCTCATCGCCGGCCGTCCGTTGAGCTTGGACCAAATCCTCGAGCTTGGCACCGAAGTGGCGGACGCTCTCGATGCGGCCCATAGCAAGAACATCGTCCACCGCGACATTAAGCCTGCCAACATATTCGTGACGGAACGCGGTCACGCTAAGGTACTGGATTTTGGATTGGCGAAGGTGACGCAAGGTCCGGTGGCTGCCCGCGAAAGCGAAATTACGATGACGCGGGGTCAAGCTGAACATCTGACGAGTCCGGGGTCGGCCGTCGGCACGGTGACTTACATGTCCCCTGAGCAGATCCGGGGCAAAGACGTGGACGCCCGTAGCGACCTTTTTTCGTTCGGTATTGTGCTCTACGAGATGGCCACAGGAAGATTGCCCTTCCGTGGCGATACTTCAGGGACCACTTTTGACGCGATTCTGAACCGGCTGCCAACTTCTCCCGTTCGTTTGAATCCCGATGTTCCTGAGGGGCTGGAACAAATCATCAAAAAGGCGCTGGAGAAAGATCGTGACATCCGTTACCAACATGCCTCGGAGCTGCGTGCCGACCTTAAGAGGTTGCGACGCGACACGGAGTCGAGCAGCAGGGCCAGCGTAGTGGATGAGACCCGCCCGCGTGAAAGCCGATCGTCGTGGGCCGTGGTGGCGGCCGTAGTCGCGGCCGTAGTCGCAGCCGGTCTGATCTTCATGCTGCGGCGCTCACGCCAGCCTGTAAGCCCGAACTCGTCGCAGTGGGTTCAGGTCACCAACTTCACCGATTCTGTTTCCGGACCATCTTTCTCTCCGGATGGCCGCATGTTAGCGTTTATTCGCGGGTCGGAGAATTTCGGAACCGGACAGGTCTATGTGAAGTTGCTCCCGGATGGCGAACCGGTGGAACTTACCCACGATGAAACCACTAAGTGGGGCACCGTATTTTCACCCGACGGTTCGCGCATCGCCTATAGCACAATAGGCAGCGATTGGCAGACCTGGGTCGTACCGGTCCTCGGTGGGCAGCCCCAGGTGCTCCTTTCCAACGCCACCGGGCTTAGCTGGATTGATCCGCATCACGTGATGTTCAGCGAGATCAAGAGCGGCTGGCATTTTGCTGTCGTCACGGCGACCGAGAGCCGTTCCGAGGAGAGGGATGTGTACGTGCCGCCGCGCGAAACCGGCATGGCGCACAAATCCTACCTCTCGCCCGATGGCAAATGGGTGCTTGTCGCCGAAATGGGAGTTGACGGCTGGCTGCCTTGCCGCCTGGTACCTTTCAACGGCGGTCTCGGAAAAACAATTGGTCCGCCGAAGGGGGCGTGTCTCGCGGCGGCCTGGTCGCCCGACGGTAAGTGGATGTACTCCACATCCGATGTAGGAAGCCACGGCTCTCATATCTGGCGACAAGCCTTTCCCGACGGGGAGCCGCAGCAGCTTACAACTGGGCCCACGGAGGAAAGTGACATCGCCATGGCCCCCGATGGCCGCTCGTTTATCTCGTCCGTCGGCAATGACGAACGCACGGTCTGGTTTCACGACCAGCGGGGAGACCGCCAAATTTCTTCCGAAGGCTACGCCTACGATGCCAGCATATCCGTGGACGGAAGCAGTTTGTTTTACCTGGTGTCGCGAAACCGCTCGGACACGGATCACGGCGGTGAGCTCATGGTTTCCGATCTACATTCCGGGCAGGTGTCGAAAGTTTTGCCCGGAATCGCAGTTGCAGGTTTCAGCCTGTCGCCTGACGGCAAGCGGGTGGCCTATGATGCCCGAGACGAAAACGGGAAGCATCGAATCTGGCTGGCCTCGCTTGACCACCGCTTCGCTCCCCGCCAGGTCAGTTCCGGAGCCGGTGAGAGCTCGCCGCAATACGCAGCTTCAGGGAAAATTTATTTCCAAGTCTCCGAAGGCGAGGTCGATTACCTCTATCGCATGAACGAGGACGGTACGCAACGGGAGAAGATTCTGCCGGAACCCATCATCTACCTTGACGCCGTATCTTCCGACGAGCGCTTCGTCGCGATTCGAAGTGCCACCAAGGGGGAGGATAATCCCACCGCCGTGGATGTCGTACCCCTTGCCGGAGGGCGGACGGTTCGAGTGTGCTCAGGCTGGTGCAGCGTTCACTGGACCCGCGATGGAAAGTACTTTTATTTTTCTTGGCCGCCCATGAAGGGAGGCTCGCAGTGGCGGACCTACATCATTCCGCTACCCCACGGCGGCGATCTTCCCTCGTTTCCGGCCCAGGGAATTCAATCCGAAAAAGATTTGCCGAATGTCGCCGCGCTCCCCGTGGTCGATCACCAGATCTTTCCTGGTCCTAATTCGTCCCTCTACTCGTTCAGCAAACGCGCCTCCCATTGGAACCTCTACCGCATACCAGTTCCGTGAGGTGTGCAAGTGACGAGGTCCCGCTTGCCGTCATCCGTTAGCGATCGCGGGAGTCGTCAATCAAAGGTTGAACGTGTACTTCATGAGATGGAGTTTGAACACGGCAGCAATTCGCGGAGGATAGCGAAAGCGCGAGCCGATGCCGAGGGTTTTCTTCGTAAGGTTCGCAAGGATCTCATCTGAAGAATCGCACCTATGCCGCAGCACTTTTCGTGAGTACGTGTAAAGCGGTTGTTGGAAGGGTAAACTGGGCGAAACCGCAGTTTAAGCAAACCCGTAGTTTTGGGAACATCAACACCCCAGGCTCGTCAAGGTTCTTCAGTCCGGGTAAATGGACGGTTACCTCAGCGACAAACTTTTTCTCGTTGTCCGAACCACACTTTACACAACTCATAACGTCCCTCTGCTAGATGATGATTCTTGTCTGTTAAGCCAAGATTAAAACTTGCTTTTGGTGGTGTCTTAAATAACCGACGCAATCGCTTAGCCAAAATTCAGAGCAGCAACACAGTGTTTAAGACACTACCTTGCTTTTGTGGCGTGCAACGTAAGTCTGGCGGGAGCTTTTTGGAGACCCCATCGGCGCGGAGGAATATCTACGGGATAAATTCCGTCAGCATAAATGTCCAAGAGGTGTTGATGGGGCTTCGTATTAAGCACAACGACGGAATCGAAGAGTTCGACGCTCGAACTTTATGCTCACAGTCAGCCGTATAGCGAGCTAGCTCCTCAAGGGTGGCCGACGACCATCCAGAATCGTGGTATCGGAGCGCACCATTGAGCGGCATAGGCCGGACGAATGGCCAAGCTAGCCACGCGACCGATGGAACCGACTCAAACGTACTGTTCGGCCAGCATCTGAGCAGCGCTTTCGTCCAACTGTTCAGCGCGCCGCACCTCTTCGAAGCGCGCCAGCAAGTCGTCGGGCCGCAGTCGCCTTTTTGCGGCGCCTTGAAAATCGTGGATGATCTGGCCACGGTGCATCATGACGAGGCGGTCTCCCAAACTGGCGGCCTGGTGCATAGAGTGCGTCACCATCAAGGTCGTAAGTTTGTCGCGGGCAATAACCTGCTCGGTCAGCGCAATAACCAGGTCTGCACTTTTGGGATCAAGGGCAGCGGTGTGCTCATCCAACAAAAGCAGCTCAGGACGCAGCCAGGTGGCCATGAGAAGCGTAAGCGCCTGCCGCTGTCCTCCTGAGAGACAACCGATGGCATTCTCCAGTCGGTCTTCGAGGCCCATATTCAACCTGCTGACCTCGTCGCGCATTCTTGCCACCAGCGATGCCTTCAATCCCCAGCCCAGACCACGACCACAGCCGCGGCGCGCAGCAAGACTGAGATTCTCCCGGATGGTGAGGCTTGGCGATGTGCCGCTGAATGGATTCTGAAACACGCGTCCGATCAGAGCGGCACGCTGATGCTCGGACCATCGTGTCACGTCGCGTCCCGCCAGCCGGATCTTCCCGTTGTCCACCAGAAACGTTCCTGCGACTGCATTTAGCAGAGTGGATTTCCCCGAGCCGTTGGTCCCGATGATAATTACCCAGGAACCCTCGGCCAGTTCGAGGTTCACGCCGCGCAGCGAACGCACCTCATTCGGGGTCCCTGCATTGAATGTCTTTGAGACACCCTGGACCTCAAGCATGCGCGCTCCGCAAGCGCTTCTTCCGCAAGAATTGCGGAACGATAAGGGCGCAGAAGACGAACGCTGCCGTAATCAGCTTTAGGTCGTTTGGATTGAGGCCCCACCGCAACGCCACGGCTACCAGCAAACGGAAGAGCACGGAACCCATCACCGCGCCGATAATTGTCATGCCCAATTGGTTCGTCCCGACGAGCGCTTCCCCGATGATGACACTGGCTAATCCCCACACCACCATCCCGATTCCCATGCCGACATCCGCGAACCCCTGGTACTGCGCCAGTAAAGCTCCGGCCAGCGCCACCAATCCGTTCGAAATTGCGACTCCGAAGACGATCATGTTGGCGTCGTTCACGCCCAACGCCCGGATCATCTGCACGTTGTCCCCGGTCGCTCGCATGGCCATGCCGAGGTTTGTGCGCAAAAACAAATACAGCAACCCGCCCGTCAACGACACCGCTAGAGCGACCGCGCCCAGCACCGACACGTCGCGCACACTGACTTCCCACCCGGCCAGGCTGAAAGAGGTGGCGCCTCGCATGAGTTTTACGCCGATCCGCTCCGACTGCGCGGCAAGCGTGGTCACTGACAGCAGGGGAACATTGCTCTTGCCCATGATGTGAAGGTTGATGGAATAGAGGGCGGTCATCACCAGAATTCCTGAAAGCAGCGAGTTGATTTTGAAACGAGTATGCAGCACGCCGGTGCAAGCTCCAGCCAGCATTCCGGCAAAGAAGCCCGCAAGCGATGCCAACGGCGGGCTTACACCGCGAACCAGCAGCGTTGCGGCGACGGATGCGCCGAGAGTGATCGATCCATCGGCGGTGATATCCGGAAACGCGAAGATCCGGAAAGTAATGAACACGCCCAGGGCCAGCAGCGAGAGGATACCTCCTAACGTGAACGTGCCAATCAGAAGGTTCATATCCGTTTCACTTTCATCGAATCTCCGACGCAGCGCCGATCCAGCAGGCGCCCCGGACAAACTCGCTTTGTTGCGGCCCCGCCGCCTCGCGATGGTCGCTTAGCAGGTGGAGGACGCCTTGCAAGGTCTCCGTCTCAAATAAAGTTGTCACCGTAGCCTTCAGGTCGATGCTTCCCTTCTTCAGCGGACGATAGGAAAATGCGGCGGCATGAAAATGTCCCTGCGGGAAGGCTGCGGGGCCCAGCGGTCGAAGTATCGAAGCCAAGGACGGGCAGTCCGAACCGGCACCTACTCCTGAGACCAGCGCCAGCGATCGCGAGTAAAGTCGCTCCGTCGAGAACGACAGCCAAGAGCGCACCTCGGGGTATTTGAACGGGGCGTCGTTCACTCCAGCGGCCGCGGCGGGGGAGCGGCGCAGAGCGGCGCCCACCAGTCCAGCCGATTCGGCCACCATCACCATTCCGACCACGGCCGCGCCCGCGACCTCCAAGGCGGTACGCACCAGTTCCGCCAGCGAAATGGGGCTTCCGGCATCGGCTGTCTCGAAGCGCATCAGGTGCGTGAATCCGCCCTCGCAGCCCAGGCCATAGAGGACATTTAATTCCGGCACCAGTTCGCCGCTGGAGACCATGAAATCCGGTACATTGGTTCCATCCGTCGGCAGATAAGCCGCTGCGCCGCCCACCGCTAGGAATTCACCGAAGCGTGTCTGCGCGTCTTCGAAGTCGTGGCCGAAAGCTCCGAGGCCGAGGCCGAATGTAGCCGCCGGAAACGCTACCGTCCGACTATCTTCGGGAGCGAAACGGCAACCCCTCAGCAGCGCCGGATTGCCAATCCGTTGACAGATCAAAGCCTTCTCCGGAGCGCACTCCATGACTTCGAACGATGCGGCCGGAGAAGAAAAACGGCGCACTTCCATCTTGTGGACCGGAGGACCGACCGGACTTCGGTCGGCGAGCAAGATGGGTGAAAGCCGGCAGAGATCCAGCACCTGCTTCACCCGGTCCGAAGGGTTCGTGACAACGAAACTGCCGCCGATGCCTTTCAGTTGGGTGTGAAACTTTACCAGCAAGCCGACCCCGGCGGAGCTGAGAAAGGTAATCTCGGATAGATTCAAACGAATGCCGTGCGCACCCTTCCGGATGACCTCCTCCAGGCTGCGCTGCAGATGCTCGGTCCAGTAGTTGTCGAGGCGGCCCTTTACCTTAACTTCGAGTGCATCACCGAGTTGCTGGGTCACGATCTCCATGAGATGGCAATCAGGGCTGCAGGTTCTGCGAGAACTCCGGAGGAATGGCCAAACCCAGCTGGGCCGCGTTGCCTCGACTGATCGACATTTCCTCGACGGCCACTTCCTCCAGAGGCAAGTCTTTGGGATCGGCGCCCAGCAGAACCTGGCCCGCGAGTTTTCCGGAAGCCAGGGCCGCCTGATAAAGCCCCACGCCGAGACACGCCAGACCGCCGCGGGAGAGAGCAGAGCACTCGTCGGTGATGAGAGGCAACCGCGCGTCCTTGGCGCCCTTCACCGCGGCTTCATAGCCCTCGATGGCGGTGTTGTCCCCGGGCACCCAAACCGCCTGGATGTCGCGTCCGGCGAGGATTTGCACCGACTGCAAAACCTCGTTGGAACCAGCGAGGGCAACTTCCTCGAGTCTTACACCATGGCTGCGGAATACCTCGCGTGCCACATTCAGCTCCTTCGCCGAATTGGCCTCCGCCGGGTTATACATGGTTCCTACGGCGCGCAATCCCGGAACCAGCTTCTGCATCATTTCCAGTGTGTGGGCCACTGGTGGAAAACTGCCGACGCCGGTAACGAAAGGCAGGTGGTCCGTGCGGCTCTTACCTGCTCCGGCCGCAATCGGATCGGTCACGCACGTGAAAACCACCGGCTTATGCTTCACCCGGTTGCACGCCCCCGACAGGCATGGCGTGGTGATGGTCATAATAAGGTCGACATCCGAACTGTCGTAGTTCTGGAGCATGGCGGGAATGTTGATCATTTCGCCCTGGGCATCCGCACGGCGAACTTCTAGATCTTTTCCTTCGTCAAATCCACTGGCTTTCAGGCCGTCGATCAGGCCCTGCACGCACATATCGGTGCCGACGTCACGGGCGAAGTACACGATTGCGGTCTTTACCATCCGGCCGCTTGCGCCTGCCTGAACATGATTCCGCGGGGAGGCTGCCGAAGCTGCCTTTCGATTGCCCAAATCGGAAACAAGCAGGATCGCCGAGAACAGCGCGATGAGTCCGAGCCCCATGGCCAACCTCTTCAGCGCGGTCCATACCGGTGTTTCCTTGAAGAAGCGCATAGCGCTTGCTGTGGGTTCCTTTCGTGAGGCGCCATTATACAGTTCATAAGGTAAGGGAAGGCTTGCCGACAATCCGCACAGTAGTCAACTGACGCTATCGGGCGAGACCGCTCATCAACGGAAATGACTAGGTTCGGATTCCGGTTGGATCACGACCAACTCTGACCTTACAGTCGCAGCCCTACTCTGATCATTGATCGATCCGGTAAGGGAATGGTTGCTGGCAACACACCCAGAACCTTGGGACCCGATCACCGCGCGTGGACAACAAATCTGGCCGACCCTAATACAGGCCAGAGCTAATGACTTTCTGACTGCTCTTCTGCGAAAATGCGCGCTGGGCCGATTGCCTCAGCCGGCTTCGTTCGTGACAACCTGCTCCGCTGGTTTGTTATACTTCCTCAGGATTTCGTCCATTAGGAACAAGTCGGTGAGCAGTGCGCGGAGATGAATAGAAGCGTTCAGATTATCCATCAACTGAGAACTGATGACGGGTTGGGCGAGAACCAGCTCGATGGCGGCAAGAGAGTCGCGAGAGTCGCGATCAAGCACCGCAAGAAACGCCGTGTATTTGTCTGCTGGCTCGAGTTCTTCCTCTCTGACTGCTGCTGCACAAGCTTCGGCCAGCCCGGTCAATGCTAACCCTGCGCGCCGCAGGAACTCACGGACTTGTCCCCCTGATTTGCTGCCTTCGTCGCTAGCGAGGCCCTGGGCTGCATAGGCCAGCATAAACTCGTAGCACTCTTCCATGGCCTCGCAACGATTCCCAATTTCAGCCAGCATCGGTTAGCCCTCGCCCTTCCAAACCCTTGGAGTTCGATGCCGAAGAAGACGGGGACGAAGAGGTCTCCACTACCCATCGTTTGGGATCATGCTCTTTCAAATAAAAGTCGCGGCTCATCCAACCGAAGATCATCGATTTCGTAATAGGGCGTTTCTCCGGGCGGAGTCCGAAGTAGACGTGCACCATGATCAGCGCAATCAATCCGACGCCGGCCAGTCCGTGAAGCACGTACATCATGCCCCAGGTCAAGTCGCTGAACAAATACGGATTGCGGGGAAAGAAGACGGTGCGCACGCGAGACATCATGAACACACCAGTGATGATCGCGGAGAGACCAGCAGCTATGATGGCGCCGTGGTAGAGCTTGTTCTCCAAGGGATACTTAGCGAATCTGTCCGGTGGTGGCTCAGGCTTTCCTGCGAAGCGCATTATTCTTCGCCATGCGTCCCGGAGATCAATCCGATCAGGCCAGATCGCCCAAAAGTCCATAAAGAAGGACGCATGGATAATGTGAAAGAGAATGGAAGCGGTCAAGACGGCGCCAGCGATCCAATGATAGGTCACCCAGGGAAACTGGACGCCAACTTTCGGCAGGAAGGCGGTAAACAGCAACGTGAACATGGAGGCGGCCATGATCCAGTGAAACAGCCGCGCCGTTAGCGAGTGCCTGGGCACATGCTCGGGAATGCGCGCCGCTTCGGACGGCGAAATATTGCCGGCAAACTCTTTTGGTTTGGCGAAATATCGCAGATACGTAGCGTGAACAATAAAGAAGAGGAATCCCGCGATCACCGCGACCCAGATCAAGAACCAGGCAATGTGGATCGGGACAAGTTGTCCCCACGGACTCGTCGCCCATTCTAAGAAGCCCATGTTGCCTCCTCGGGTCTTGCGCCTGCTCCGACGATGGCGCGCTTCACGAGATTTCTCATCAGCGGGATTTTGTAGGCATTGAACTGCAATGGGAGTGCTCCCCGCACCGCCAGTTTCCCCGCCATCTCACCGGTCGCGGCGTTGCGCGGCTTGCCACGTACCGCATCTTCAACCGCCTTCAAGCGCAAGGGGCGCGCGGCGGCCGCGTTCACCGAAATTCGAATGCGATCGATTGCCTGGGCTGAACTATCCCCCGAAGTCACCATGGCTGAGGCAACGTTCATCAGCGGGAAGTCCCAGACGTTGCGGTCTCGAATCTTCTCAAAATAAAATTGCGCACCAGCCCAAGTGGAGGGAATACGAATCGCAGTAAGCAAGTCCCCGGGCTGCAAGATGTGCAGGCGGGTAATGTCAATGTCAGGACCGATGAAGTAATCTTCCGCGTCCACGACGCGTTCCCCTTTTCGCGTGCGGATGACAAACTTAGCATCCAGAGCAATCAATGCCGGTGCTGAATCGGAGGGATTCACCGCCACGCAGCGGTCCGCGTGCAGAATGGCATGTTCGCGGTTGCGGCCCTCCGGCGTGTCGGCATAACAGATATTGCCGCCGGCGCGGTAACAAGGCCAACCGCTCCTGTAATACCAGCAGCGTGTATCCTGCGAAACATTTCCGCCGATGGTTCCCTGGTTGCGGATCTGCGGTGATGCGACTAATTCCGCAGCCTGCGTTAGCAGATCATACTTCTGCTTAATGATGGGATGATTCACGACTTCGGTGAGCGTCGTCATGGCGCCAATTTCGATACCATCGCCGCCATGGTTGCCCAAGGTACGCACTCCGCGCAGTTCGCCGATCCCGCTCAGATCTACGACGACCTTCGGCTTCTTAATTCGATCCTTCAGCCAGTCGAAGCTGTCGAGCCCTCCCGCCAGCACCCAGGCATCGGGCCCGTGCTGATCAAGAAGTCTCTGCGCGTCGGCGACGGAAGCCGGCTGAAACAGTTCGAAAGCGGCCATTACGTCTCGTATGACAGCCATGACTCTCCTTCAGATCCGTATCAAATATGGGCCATCAAATGTGCGCCATCAGCGGATGCTGCATCGGCCGGCCCGCTTCGAGCGAGGTCAGAATCGTGTCAGCGTTCACCGGAGCGCGCTGGAAAATCTCGTCTCCCAATGCATCCGATAGGGCATTCAAGATCGAAGCGCACCCGCCTCCAACCGGAGGCTCGCCGACACCGCGAGCGCCGACGGGTGTCTCCGGGTCCGGAATATCCAGCGCAGTCCATTGCATATCGACGGGTACATCGAGAATCGTCGGCGGTTTACTTTGGTAGAAGCGCTTGGAGAGCATCTCGCCGTAGTGTGGATCGAACACCCATTTTTGGCCAATCGCGTGGCCGATGCCGAGGACCGAGCGGCCGAGCACCTGTCCGCCGAGCGCCCGGGGATGGATAACCGTTCCGACATCGGCGGAGGCGAGAAAGTCGACGATGTGGTACTTGCCGGTTTCGACATCAATTTCGACCTCGGCGAAACTGGCGACATAGGAATAGGTCGAGCCATCGCGTGGGTAGTTATCCTTGGCGGCTACCACCAGGCCTTGTCCGGCCAACGCCGCGACCGACGCCTTCGTCAATTTGTGGACATCGGCTGGCGCCTCATGGCCATCGTAGATGCCGCCTAATTCAATCGCGTGCTTCGCCGCCTGCGCCAAAGTCATGCCGGCGCCACCGCCTTTGCGGAAAACGCGTTCGTTCGCTACCACGTACTGCTCAGGCTTGCCGCCAAGTTTCTGCGCCGCGATTTCCTGAAGTTTCTGCCTGGCAGCCATGGCCGTGGCGTACGCCGCCCGCGTCATGGCGTGCGTCGTCTGGCTTCCGCCGGAGACGCAGGTGAAGGGAAGATCCCGCGACGTGTTGCCCCAGACTACGTTGCATTTTTCCCACGGAACGCCGAGAACCTCTGCACCTGCGCGATGTACATCCATCACCGACTCGGTTCCCAGGTTACCGATTCCAGACTGGAAAGTGATGCGGCCATCCGGCTTGATGACGAGAAGCCCATCGAATCCGATCGTGCCACCAACGTAACAGCTGAGCGAAACGCCAACGCCCCGAACTTTCGTGCCTATCTTCTTTGGAGTACGTGCAACCCGCTCGTTCCATTTGAACTGTTCCGCGCCACGGTCGAGTGCTTCTTTCAGGAATGCGCTGGTTGCGTATTGGCGTTTCCCCTGCACCACTGGTCCCAATGGCGCCTTGCCCTCGGGGCAGTTGATGCGGCGGATTGCCACTTGGTCAACTCCGAGCTTGCGCGCGGCTTTCGCGATGATCGGTTCTATGATGACAATCCCCTGCAGCCCTCCCGGGGAACTCTGCGCACTCCGCGGCGGCGTGTTGGTCAGCACCGTCAACCCGCGCCAGCGCATGGCCTGCGGCTGGTAGAGCAGCGAGACGATGCGTCCCGAGGAAGGAGAATCGCCGACTGCGTCGTAAGGACCGTTGTCGCAGATGACGAACATGTCGAGGGCTGTGATTCGTCCTTCTTTCGAGAAGCCGACCTTCATCCGTCCTTGAAAGCTGGGACGCGCGCGTCCGATGAAAGTCTCCTCTTCGCGGCTTATGCGCATCATCACCGGAGCATTCGTCTTTTTAGCCAGCAGCGCAGGGATGATCATGGTCACGCCGCCCGTGATCTTGCTGCCGAATCCGCCTCCTGTGTATTCGCTGATGAAAACAACTTTGTCTGGATCGATGTTCAACCATCGTGCGATCGCGGGTAGTGTTTGCGCAGTGCTTTGCGTGCCCGTGTAAATGTAAACTTTGCCGTTTTGCCAATAGGCCATGGCGCTGCGGGTCTCAAGAGTCTGATGGCTGGTATCTGGAGTGACGAACGTCTCGTCAAGAACGAGAGCCGCATTCTTGAAGCCTGAATCGAGGTCGCCGTAGGTCCATTCGTCGGGACTCTTGCCCATCGGAAGACGGCCGTGCTTTTCCTCCTCGAAGTCAGCCTTGGTCCACTTGAGTTCTGTGACGGCAGGCGTGCCCGGGCCTTGCGGCGACGCCGGCCGGGTCCAGACGTTGCCATCGGTTCGCGGGTTGGGACCACCTGGCCGCAAAGTTTCGAGTGGGTCGATCACGAAGGGAAGCGGTTCAAAATCGATCTGGATTTTCTCGATGGCTTCTGCGGCGGTGAGTTCGTCGACTGCGGCTACTGCAAGAACCGGTTCGCCCTGATACACCGGCTCCATGGTGAGACCGCGCTCGCCCCACTTGCTGGCCTTGATCACCGTGCCATTGTCGGTAAGCGTGTCGGCCGGCGCGGGAAGATCGTCCGCGGTGAGAATGGCTTTAACGCCGGGCATGGCAAGCGCTGCTTTCGCATCGATGCGCCTTACCCGCGCATGCGGCATTGGGCTGAGTAGCAGTTTGCAGAACAGCATGCCTTCCGCGCGAAAATCCTCCGCGTACTTCGCATTGCCCGTGACCTTGGCGTAGAGGTCAGGAGTCTCGTAGTTCTTGCCAATCAGTTTGTACCCGGCGCCGTAGACGCGCTCAGCGGGCTTGGCGAGGTCAGCAGGGTTTTTCTTGTCGACGAGTCGATTGTCGTTATCGTTAGCCAAGCGACGACCTCCGCATATTCTCCGCCCCGCGCATCAACGCCGTCAGAATCTTATCGTAATCCTGACAGCGGCAGAGATTTCCCGAGACGCCGTGCGCCAGTTCCAGGCGGGTGGGATTGGGATTCGTTTTCAGGTATCCGACCGCGGTCATGATGAAGCCGGGCATGCAGAACGCGCACTGAAATCCCTGCTCGTCGATGACACCTTGTTGCACAGGGTGCAAGGTTCCATCTTCGGCGGCCAGACCTTCGATCGTCAAAACCTTCCGGCCGCGTACCGTGTGTGTGAGAACCGAACACGAATAGTGTGGAATGTCGTCGATTAGAACGCTGCACGATCCGCACTCGGCACGGTCGCAGCCGAGCTTGGTGCCGGTCAGTCCCAGCTTGTAACGCAGCGTCCATACCAGCGTCTCTTGCTTCATGACATCGACGCGCCGTTGCTGACCGTTAACATTGAGAGTGATGAGGCGTTCGCCCACGCCGGCAGCCAACTGCTGTCCCTGCAGCAGAGAGGAGGCGCGAAAAAGATAACTAGCGGAGGAGACGGCCACGCCGCTGCTGATGACGCCTTTGATGAAGTTGCGCCTAGAGACCGCTTTAAGCACACCTTCGTCCGGCACGTCTTGAATTGCCTCTGAATTTATTTTCTCTGCCATGCTCGGTCACCTATTTATCCGGCCGCCGCGGTTCGACCCTTGCGCCTAAACCTCGATGTTAGGTTTAGCATTTAGACAGTTCGACTATCAGAAAGAATGCCCGGATTCGGATATTTCAATGCAGGTAGTATAAGCGCGTCACTCCTCGGCGAGGAATTCTATTGACGGGCGGACACTACAGGATGCGGCGTGGTGTTTGAGTTGGCGCACGGGACATGGGAGGAGACGGTCCTGTACACCTTTACCCCAGGCAGCGACGGGGTATTTAACCACACTTCCGTGATTTTTGACTCATCGCGGAATCTCGCATGACCGCAGACGGAGGCGACTTCATGTCCCCTTGCCAAAACAGCACCTACGGATGCGGTGTCGTCTTTAAACTAACGCCCACTGCCCAAGGCCCGTGGACCGAGAGCGTCCTTTATGCTTTCACTGGAGGCAATGACGGGAGTTTTCCCGATAGTAATCTGCTTCTTGATCGGCCGGGAACATCTTCGGCCTTACCCAAGGCGGCGGCAACAACTGGGAGTGCATTGGAAACTCCTCTGGTGCTGGCGACGGCTGCGGTGTTGTTTTCGAGCTTACGCCACAGCCGAACACTCTATCCGAAGAACGCCGTTAGGCTAGTTCGTATCGAAGGCGCAGAAATGGCCAGTCGAGGCGTGTGACTCGCCACTCTGCACCTACGAACCGCGCCGGCTAGCCCCTGAGGTGAGGAGAATCTTGCCGACATTAGACCTGGCGACGTTTGATCAATTGTGTGGCAATCATTTGACCGCCATGATAAAGTTACGGCCCGTTTAGGAGGTCTGTATGGCCGCCAATCCGTTGCCCACATCAACCTTGACGCTCGCAACTGAGAAAACCCCCGCCGAAGCGACCGTTCGTTGCTCAGGCAGAATCACCTTGGAAAACGCCCATCAGTTGCGCGACACCGCGCGCAGCTTGATCGCCGAGAACAAGCGCCTCGTGCTTGACTTCAGCGATGTCAGCTACCTCGATAGCT
Source organism: uncultured Acidobacteriaceae bacterium (assembly GCA_963696275.1). Lineage (GTDB taxonomy): Bacteria > Acidobacteriota > Terriglobia > Terriglobales > Acidobacteriaceae > Acidiflorens. Next base: position 23,500 of record CAVOJQ010000011.1, read on the forward strand.
CCGGGCTTGGGACGATCGTCGGTGTCTACATCTCGGCAAAGAAGGCCGGGTGCCCGTTGAAGCTCATCAATCTCAGCCCGCGCGTAAAGGAGATCTTCACTCTCGCACGGCTGGATGAGGCACTGGCAGGCCGCCAAGAGTATCTCGGCGCTACGCCGGACTAGACACGTGCGCTCACAAACTGCATCGGCTTGCGCGATGGCCTAGGGGTCACGCCATGAGTGGCGGCTCGCCTAAGTGCACCACTATTAGGGTCGAGGAGTGTAATGGCAACGTTTCAGCAGACACCAGATACGCACTGCCTTGCGCTCATTCGTGCGCGATTTCAGAAGGGTGCCTCGTCCCTAATTTGCTGTCTGTGAAATGCCCGACGAAGACACTGGCCTAAGAAAACCGATGCGCCACAACTTCAGCGGTGTGTAATCCATCACGTAGATGGAGGAACTGACTGTCAAATCTGAGCGGGCGCCGTTGGTCGGCTGGGTTCAGAAATCGGCGTCAAATTGTTGTTGACAATTAGTATTGCATTAGACTAACGTTCCCTCCCACACTTACAAAGATACGACGGCCGAGGGGGCTTTTGCGCCCTGTGACTCTTCTCGGGGTTACTTTCAACGGGCCAGATTCCCCATTAATTTGGAGCGCATTGAGGAGAGCGAGGCCATGTACACAACGATGCTGTCACTAGCCATAAGTATGATTTTTCTGTTTCTGGCGCTCAGTGCTGCCAGTTCGGCGATACAGGAAATCATTGCGAACGCGTTGGGCTGGCGTGCCAAGACATTAGAACAGGGCATTGCGGCTTTGCTTCAGAGCGAGCAGTTCAAAGATGAACTCTACAAACTGCCGCTTGTCCAGGGGTTGTGCAGTCCGAATGCGAGTGGCCAACTCGGTCAAAAACCCTCATACATTGCTTCCAGCACCTTCGCTTTGGCGGTGCTGCAACTGGCTGAACAAAAAGGCATCAATCTAACGAGCTTGGCCAATGCACCTGCAGTCAGTTCGGCAATCCAGGCATCCGGCAACCCACCCCCCGGCCCAACCGCGCTCCTGCTGCAATCGTTACTCAGGGGAGCCAAAGACGTGGACGAGCAAAAGAGACGAATCGAGGATTGGTTTAATAACTCGATGGATCGCATCTCTGGATGGTACAAGCGAAAGTCCCATCTGGCGCTTTGGGTCATCGGAGTTGTCCTGTGCGTGCTGGTCAACGCCGATTCGATCTCTCTTGCCAATGCCTTTTGGACAGATCAAACGCTAAGCGGAGCAGCGGTGGCGGCCGCAACCAGCTACGTGCAGAGCCAGTCGAGTCAGGTTCAAGCGCCGAACACCGGGGGCGATCCCTTCGGGCGTCTCAATGAAGTCCGAACGGAATTGTCCAAGGTCAGCATTCCATTGGGCTGGTGTTGGGGTACCCAACCTAAAAAGTGTTTTCCTGTCTTCAACAGCTCCAAGACCAGTAGTGGGCCGAATGGAGACGACATCGCCGATCGCCGCATGATCATGAGTTTCAACAGCGGGGGGAAACTATCCTTTGGTGGTGGTGGAAGTTCGTGGGAATCATTGTGACGGCGCTGGCAATTTCGCAAGGCGCGCCGTTCTGGTTTGACTTATTGCAGAAAGCCGTGAACCTGAGGTTGGCGGGAACTGTGCCCGATGAAAAGGCTGCGAAATGAGTCAGCCACGTTAAACACTGGCCACGTTAAACAGAGGACCACGGATATGGATTGTTCAGTTCGGATGTTTTTAAGTCCTGGCTAATATCGTCGTCGGTCAACAGAGGTCCCGCTTCCACCGATGCGGCAGTTCGGCACGGTGATGAGTCGGTGTTCGGAGAGGTGACGGGCTTGAGTTCTGAGACTTGGACGACGTATCCGGCGCAACCGCATACGCTCCCTTTCCGGACCATCCTTGGCGAATACCGGGTGCGGCGTCCTGAGGATCTTGCTGGCGCGGTGTTGAAGGAGATCCTGGAGGGGAGGCTTACTCCAGAGGACTGCTCCAACGCTCCGCTGGAGAGCCTTCTCGAAGCGGCGCGCAGTTCCGACGATCTTACCGAAACCCGGGCGAAACAAATTCTGCAATCGGAACCCACGCGTGGGGACCTTGCTGTTCCCCTCGCCCGACACATTTTGCACTTAGATTTGAAGCCGTTGGATCTGGGAACGGTATGGAAGGGGCTTGATGCCGTCATTGCGAAGTCAGAGCAGTCCTATCGTGACCTGGTCATAGCGAAGGGACATCTTCAGGCTCACCGACAAGCGCGCGGAGAGCCCCTCCATCAATTCAGGAAGAAACTCGTCGAAGCTTACGAGCGAATGCTGCTTGCGGAAAGCGTTTGCGAGGTTTGCGACGCTCCGCTGAAATCCATACTTTATGCCCTGGATGGTACGGCCGTGTGCCTTTCCGGCGGGGGTATCCGCAGCGCCAGTTTTTCGCTGGGCATTCTCGAAGGACTGGCACGGTTCAGCCGGCGCGAAGCATCCGCGGACAAGCCGGGCCCTCTCCTCGATTCGCTGGACTACCTCTCGACTGTATCCGGAGGTGGTTATATTGGCAGTTGGCTGATGGCTTGGGCGCAGAGAAGCGACTACCATCAGGTCATCAACCATCTGGCGGCGGCGGCTCCCACCTCAGGCGATCCCGAGCCCCAGCCCATCCGCCACCTGCGCGAGTACACCAGCTACCTTTCTCCACGCTACGGCTTCTCGCTAGACACGCTCACCCTGTTGTTGATCGTGCTGCGCAACATGATGCTGAACTGGCTAGTTCTTGTACCCTTCGTAATGGCGCTGTTGTGCCTCCCGGAATTCTTCTACAACTTCTCCTACGGCTGGGCCTTTGCCCAGGCGCAGTCTGGGGACGCCTGGTTTCGGGTAGTGATGGGATTAGCCATCGGATTCGTACTGTTCGCTTCCGCAACTGCCGTCTGGCGAATAGCGCGACCGCCGTATAAGTCTGGGGCGTCCGGCCGGCGAAAAGAAGGGAGCGTTTTCTGGGAGTTTTGGTTTTTTGCTTTGCCAGTTCTGGTGAGTGCCTGGCTGTTAGGTGAGGCCTCCGCGTGGGCCTATGTCAGCGGAGTGTTGACAGGAAACCGGTGGCCGGTGCTGCGTCTGGCCGAGTGGTTGATCTTTTACACCGCCGTTCCCCCATTGGCCATGTCATTGGTTCGCCTGCGTCTGCTCTGGCAAAGCAATGGCCGTCAGTGGCCGACCGTTTTTCACAAGCACGATGGAAGCGGACGGATAGCTTGGAGCCGGATCGCCTGGTCATTCGCCGCGCCCCTATTGGTGGCGGCGCTGGCGGCATGGTTGCTCGCCGAGTGCGCGCTGCACGTGGGTGGCCGATTGATGGAAGTCAATCGTTGGCATCTCGTTATCGGGCACAAGTTTGTTGTTCTGGTGATTCCGCTGGTGCTCGGCGTGATGATGCTGGCTTCGACTCTGCTGACGGGGTTGTTGACCGACATCGAACGGGAAGAGGAACGAGAATGGTGGGCACGGGCGGGCGGTCTGGTGTTTTCGTGCCTTTTGGTTTGGCTGGCATTGAACTCCGTCGCTTTCTTCGCCGCTGACTGGATACACGCTCTGAACGCGTGGATCCTCGGAGTGGTGGGCTTGGGCGCGGGGTATGTGGGCAGCGCGGCGGGGCTGAGCGCGGCCACCACCTCCGGACTGAGGCGGGTCAAGGCCGAGCAACTTACGAGATTCGAGACCTTCCTGACCAAGCATGATCTGATCGCCCCAGTGGCGTCGGGGGCCGCGCTCATCTGTCTAGCCTTGGCGGTGGCGACGCTCACCAGTTGGCTGAGAGTGAGCCTCTACAACCGACTGATCGATGTGGCAAAGTCGCCCGATGCCAGCCGGTTGCAATATTACTTGTTCCATTACATGGGAGTGACAGTCAAAGTAGCGAAGTTGGGTCGCTGGGTGGGGACTCTCGACCGGCTCAAACTGGACTCACTCGCCGCCTTGATTGTGTTTGCGGCGGTTTGCCTCATCGCTCTTTTCGCGAACAAATTTATCAACATCAATGTTTTTTCGCTGCACGGGATGTACCGCATGCGGCTCACGCGATCCTACCTGGGCGCTTCGAACTTCGCCCGGCATCCCGACAGCTTCACTAACTTCGACAGCACCGACAACATTCACGAAGCCGACCTGCCCTGCAAAGACGCGCCTCTGCACGTTATTAACACTGCGTTGAACCTGGTGGCAACCCGGAACATGGCATGGCAGCAGCGCAAAGCTGAACCCTTCACCATCACTCCGATCAGCGTCGGAAGCTGGCGTCTGGGGTACTTACCCACCGAGAGCTACGGTGGCAGCAAGGGTGTAACTCTCGGTACAGCCATGGCAATCAGCGGAGCAGCCTTCAACCCCAACATGGGTTACCACTCTTCGCCGCTGGTCACGTTGTTGATGACATTCTTTAACGCCCGACTGGGCTGGTGGCTCCCCAATCCGATTTGGCCGCATCTGCGGAAGTGGCCCGCCGGCGGCAAGACCCGCCGCTTCCTCGGAAGGAACGGCCCGAAGTGGGCTTTATTGCCCCTCGTGAATGAGGCGATGGGGAACACCGATGACTCCTACAAGTGGATCGTGCTTTCTGACGGGGGCCATTTCGAAAATCTAGGACTTTATGAGATGGTCTTGCGCCGTTGCCGGCACATCATCGTGGTGGACGCCGATGCGGACAGCGAGTTTCAGTTTGAAGACCTGGGTAACGCGATTCGCAAGATCGAAATTGATTTAGGCGTCCCGATTACGTTTCCCGACTTTCCCAGGGGACTGCCGATGAAGAGGGGGGGCGAACCGGAGAACCTCTATTGCATTCGTGGAGAGATCAATTATAACTGCATCGACGACGGTGCACCCAAGGGCGAACTGTTATTCATCAAACCTATCTTGAACGGGAGCGAGCCACCGGACGTGCGCGCTTATGCCTCATCGCATCAGACCTTCCCCCATGAGGCCACCTCGAATCAGTTCTTCAACGAAGCGCAGTTTGAAAGCTATCGCCACCTTGGGTCGTGGATGATCTCGACTTACTTTGAGAATGCTCCCATTACTGTGCCTCCAGCGCCGCCGGGCTACGACATGGCTACGTTCTTTGCCCGTGTAGAATCTGTTCGCAGTGCGGGCCTCGACTCCGGAACCGCGGGGACCGGTTCGGGGCCTTCAACAACGCTTCCGGCCGGCGAGGTGTAGGCGTAGGGACGTTCCGAGGCACCACGCTGAGCGCACAGTGCCATTCAGGGAACCATTTTTGCCGTTCGAGGAAAGTCGGTTATCTTGTGGAAAAACTGAATCGTCGTCACACATTAAGAGAGTTGGAGTGAACGAATGCCTCCTGGACTGGATAGTCTCGCGCACATCGTCGTGTTAATGATGGAGAACCGGTCGTTCGACCATATGCTGGGATCGCTCAAGGCAGTCGACCCTAGGATCGACGGGATCACCGACCAACTCAGCAATCCGGATACAACGGGCGCTTTGGTGAACCCGCAGCCGCTGGCCCAGTTTCAGGGGCAGCTCGATCCCGATCCTGACCATCATTTCCCGGCGGTCGATCTGCAAATCTTTGGCGGAGACACGAGCCCCAACCGCGTCGCGAATATGCAAGGGTTCGTGAAGAGTTACTTCAACCAGCAGCAAGACGTAGGGCACTCGCAGAAGATCATGTATTACTTTGCGCAGAATCAGCTGCCAGTGCTGACGACGTTGGCGTTGGAGTTTGCGGTGTTCAACCGCTGGTTCGCTTCGATTCCGGGGCCGACGATTTGCAATCGCGCGTTTGCGCACTACGGCACGTCGTTCGGCAGGGTCGACATGAACCCACTCTATGTGAACGAGCCGTTCAAGAACATTTACGACCGGCTGATCAACGCGAATCCCAAGCATACCTCCAAGCTGTATTACTACGATACGACCAGTTCGACGATGGAAGTCTTGAACCTGCTGCAGAACGAACCGGAGCTTTTCGGCACCTACGATCAATTCCTGAACGACTGCAGCGCGGGCAATCTGCCGGAGTATTCCTTCATCGAGCCGAACTACAGCGACCACGACACCGACAGCGGGGAGGAGGTGGCCAGCGACCAGCATCCCGACCATAACATCCAGGCGGGGGAGTTGTTCATTGCCTCGGTCTACAACGCGATCAAGCAGAACGCAAACCTGTGGCAGAGCACGGCGCTGCTGGTTGTCTACGATGAGCACGGAGGAATCTACGATCACGTCGTGCCACCGGCGTGCACTCCAGACCAATTTACGGCCTCGGCGAATGACACCGGAACTGGGCAACCGTTTGCGTTTGATCGGCTGGGAGTACGGGTGCCGGCGATTTTGATTTCGCCGTGGATCCCGAAGGGGACGGTGGTGGACGGCCGCGTTTTCGACCACGCCTCGATTCCGGCAACGATCACTAAGTTTTTTCTGGGCGATTACTCGCCGCGATCGCCGCGAGAAACGAGCGCCGATGTTTTCATCGAGCCTAACGGCGCGGCGGTTGATCCGACACGCAACCTGCTCTCGCTCGCGGCCATGCGAACCGATTGCCCTGACTTCGATGTCTAGGAATTTGGCGGCCCCGCCGCCGCACGGAAGGAGCACCTGATATGACTCTCATCCATGTGCCAAGACCACCGCAAAGCGCGCTGAATCCGGACCGGCCGGTGAATGCCCTGCTGAAGGCGCAGATCCAGCACTTGCAGGACGCCGAAAGGAATCTTCCCCTCCGGCATCGAACTGACATCTACATCAACGCGATCAAGACGGAAGGCGAAGCAGCGGAGTATATCCGCCAGGTAACGACGGCGATCCACAAGGCGCATGACGAAGCGGCGGCGAAGCGGGGACGCGGAATCGCCATCGCGGCAGCCGCCGAAGTACAGGTGAGCACAGGGCGTAGCGCCAGCGGCGGAGGGAAGAAGAACGCGAGAAAGCGTGGACGGAAGACTTAGTTCCATTTTTTTGCAGGAGGCAGTATGCGTTGGAGTGTGGTGGTTTTGCTGTGGCTTGCATCCACGATGGCGGTGGCTCAGGAAGGTATGCTGCGTGCGGACTTCCGCCGCGAGGGTGAGCGCGCTACCGGTGCCTGCAATGAGTTCAACTTCACTCTGGTGACCGGGTGCGCCTATGAGCTGTTCACCGATCATCCGCTTCACATTGCGGCGGGGAGCCTGCCGCCGCAGAACGGATTTGGCCTAGGTGCAGCGTTCGTCGCTGACAAGAACACCAAGAATTGGCGATTAACCTGGGACGTAGATGCAGTCGCTTCGACGAGCGCTTCGTGGCGGGCTGGCGGCTACATGAAGATGATACACACGCCGCCTGAGCAGATACACGTCATCACCCCCGTGGTCCCGCAGCCGGGGGAAAAGGCGGAACCCAAGCCTGCCAAGAAGCCGCGCATCAATCTGGTTCATCCCTACACTGTCTTTAACCTTTATGCGCAGTCGATCTCTCTGAACAAAATAAATTTCTATGGACTGGGCAACGATTCGACGCAGGCGGGAGCGTCGGTGTTCGGCATGACGCAGACGATTGTCGGCGGCAATGTCATCAAACCAGTTTTTGAATGGGCGGCGATCCGCAAACTGAATCTTGCGTTGCTCGGCGAAGTGAACGGCCGCTTCGTTAGCCTCAGAGGCGAATATGGACAATCGTTTCCATCGATAGAAACCAAGTACACCAATGCGACTGCGCCCGGCCTGAGCAGCCAGCCCGCATTCATCCAACTTGGCGAGGGCTTTCGCATCAAGCCGGTTTTCGCCGATCGGCTTCAGTTGAATTATCTGGGGAATTTTCAGCAATTCTTTGCGTCATCCAACTCGCAGTATTCTTTTCGGCGCTGGACGGCGGATCTGAACCACACGTTCTACTTCTATGGATACACGAATTCGGCGCCGAGGAACACGGATACGAACGGTCCCGACGCATGTGCGCCCACCAGCGAGAAGTGTCCACCGATTGTGCCTCCGGCGGGTTCGCGCTCACACAACTTGAACGGCTCGGTCAATTTACGTCTTCTGCTTTCGGAATCGATCGCTTCGGGAACGAGTGTAGTGCCGTTCTATTTCCAGCAGACGTTGGGTGGACAGGACATTAACAGTGCTCCGTCGCTGGGCAGCTATCAGGACTATCGCTTCCGAGCTCCGAACCTTCTGCTGTTGCAAGGCGACTTTGAGCACTCCATCTGGGGACCGTTCGGCTTCCGCTTCATGGCGGATCAGGGAAGGGTGGCGCTCACACGCGGGGACATCGGATTCGATCATCTGAAACACAGCTTTGCCACTGGACTTACTCTTCGCGCCGGCGGTTTTCCCATGGTCTACATTATGTTCGCATGGGGTGGAAATGAGGGAGACCATACAATATTCAATATGAATTCATCGCTGCTTGGGGGGTCATCTCGTCCTTTGCTTGATTAAGGGGACTGCGCTTTTGAGTGACTCGTCGACGAAATTCCTCAAGATAAGTTCGCTTCGGTGCAAGGCTTGCCCAAGAGCAGACCGAGATTCGTCGAGCTTACTGCCGGGAGACGCGTCGGCTTAGACGACAATCCTGGCAGATACATTCACCGGGCGATTTTCTTCACCAACAAGCTCGATCGGAGATATCGGCGCAAATTGGCCCAAGGTTACGCTTGCCCCCCCATTCACCTGGAAGTACATTTCGAACGCGGGGAAACCAGAGATCGCTCCGCTGAACATCACGTTTCCTTCGTCGAGATCAATAACCAGCGTGCCCGAATAGTCGATATCCGGCGCAACTGCCAGAGGTAACGAAGCCGATCCCGTCAGGTCTATCTGGACGGAGTCGGGCACGCCATCCACAACACCGCCTTGCGGATCGGTCGTTTGCGATCCTCGCAGGTTCGTAAAGTGCATTTGAGCGTTGGACGCTGTAGCGGTTGCAATACTATTGCCGTTGCTGTCGACCTCGTTGGAAGGCCCGCACCATTGGTTCTCCGTGAATGTTGGTGAGCCGGAGGAGAGCCCGGCAATTGTCACTTCAGAATGCATGCGCGCGGATTGAGTTATATCGTCCGAATACTCCCGCTGGTCGCCGGTGAAGAGACGAGTCAGCCCGATGCTACCGTCCGTGGGGCTGATGGGTGGACCAGGTACCGCAATGGCGTATAAGTTGCCCTGCAAAGTGCAGACGGAATTCGGAATAAAAGCATTCAACCAAAAGGTGATCGATTCAAGATCCATGGCTGCCTCGCAACGCCGAAGAAACGACGAAGGCACCCATAGTACACCCGTGTCGCGCAAATTACGTCGCGGTCTGTTTTAGCAACTGGCGATGTCGGGCGCGAATCATTGGGCGGACCACCTTGTTCTGATCCACAACACCAAACTATCCGTAGTCGGGGTGAGCGGCTATCATTGCTGAAGTTGGTGGGGGTGGACGTTTGTTGTTAAGCTTGGGGCGCCGTGAACGGCAAGATTTTACGTTGTCGGAAGTGGTGACGCTTCAGGCAAACGAGCGCTTAGGCGCACCTGACTCCCCAGTGGAGATGTGAATGCGTGTCTTCGAGCATTTCATTCGCGCCTTTTTTGTCTTACTGCTTGCGTTCGCAGTCGCTTCCACCTTTGGCGTGCCTCTGGTTTGCGCTGCCGGGCAGGTTCAGCATGAAACCGCACCATGCGGCGCTGAAATCGACACGGCTGCGATGCGGGGCTGCGAAACTCTCCGTTACCGGCAGGCGGAAGAAGAGCTTGACGCTACATATGCCAAGCTGATGGCGAAGCTAGACCCGACAAGCAGAGGGAAACTGCGCGCCGCAGAGGCGGCATGGCTGCAATTCCGAAAGACGAATGCTGACTTTCAGGCAGACACGGCGCGAGGGGGAACCCTTGCTCCTCTCATCAGAATTACGGTCATGTCTGATATGACCGAGGCCAGGGTAGCAGAGTTGAAAAAATCGTTACGACCATAGATCATCTGCATCTTCAGGAGAATAGCTATGGCAAGTTTCGACGTCTTTCTGCCGATTGTCCTGCAATTCGAGGGCGGATACTCCGATGACCCGACCGATCCCGGCGGGGAAACGAATAAAGGCATCACGATGGCGACCTTTCAATACTGCTCTCACGAGCTTCTCGGCCTCGATCCCACCTCTGACAACCTACGAGCGCTCACGGACGCACAAGCCGGTTTGATTTACCGGGCGCTCTACTGGGATAAAATTCAAGGAGACAACTTTTCCTTACAGGACCTCGCGAACATAGTCTGCGATTTCTATGTCAATGCTGGAACGAATGCGAGCATGTTGCTCCAAAATGTGTTGAATAACATGGGAGCAAATGTCGTGGTAGATGGAGAGATAGGTCCAGCTTCACTGCAAGCGCTGGCAGGCTTTGATCAGGTTCAAGTCTATCGCCAGTACAAACAGGGACGTATTGCCTATTACCAGGCGTTAGGAGAGAAGTACCCCCAGTTTCTACAGGGCTGGCTGAACCGAGTTAATGCGTTCCCGGATCTCTAACTGTCGAGACGATTCGTGCAGCGTACAGCTGGATTCGAGCGATAATCCCGCGGTCACACGCAACCGGCGGTTAGACTCATCGGGGACGTCCAGGCGATCCGCTACTTCAAGTTTTCTTCCCCTTCGCGGGAGACGCCAACGCTACGGCAGCCTCGGAGGTGAGAAGAAGGAACGTGAATGTCTCCTGCAGGTACAAGCTAACGGCGGCATCGGTGTGGCTGAGATAACCGATGGAGACGTCCTGACCGATGTGCAAGTCGAAATCGCCGCCACGCGTAGTCAGCACGAATGCGCCGGCAATGGCGGGCGCCCAAATGATTTGATCTTTAACCAGCCTTTTAACGTGCTCCAGCACAGGATATCCATGGTCGCTAGTCTCGGCGAGTGCGGTGTAGGCGTCGGCCCCGAGAAGCACTGAATAGGGTCCGTTGACACCGACGAGACGCAACTGGCTCAAGCTCTGGGCAATGGCATCCGGGTACTCGCGTACATCGCCGGGAAGTGTCTTGATCGGATTGCTGGTCCCCTGACGAATGCCCTCGATGTTGGCGGCGGCATAGCCATCGAATATTGCGCCGTCCTCGGCGAAAGCAATCTGTCGCGCGGCCTCCTTGGCCGCTTGCCAGTCGGAATCGTTCGCGCCACGATCGACATCGTCGATGGCTTTGCGATCCAGTTCGAACGGAATACGCAGCTCGACCAGCGCCTTCACCTCGCGCTGCCTTGCGAGGATGCCTTTCGCCGGAGCGGTGATTGTCCGCAGGTGTCCGGTACCGACGGCAGAGAGGCCGGTGCCGGCCGGCCCCTTCAGGTCGACGACACGACGTCCGGCAAGATAGCGCTTGAGCGTGCGCGATGTCTCCTCTTCGATCTGAGCCCATGCCGAATCGGAAATGGGGGCTAACTCCCGATGAAGATTATTCATGTGGTGTTTCTCCTTTGAGAGAACCGATGTCGAGCGAACCGTCGAGCACCGATGCGATGGACGAAGATGAAATGGATGAAGAGGATTCGGCTACCACCGGCGCTTCCGGGGATTCCACCACCACTGGCTGGACTTCATTCGCTTGGTCTTCAGTTTGGCCTTCTGCAACGTTCTCCAGAAACGTCGACGACGGTACGAAGAACAGGTTTCCGGTGACGGCCCGGCTGAAGTCGAGCAGCCGGTCGTAGTTGCCCGGTGGCCGGCCGACGAACATGTTCTCCAGCATCTGCTCGATGGTGCGGGGCGAACGGCTGTAACCGATGAAATAGGTGCCAAATTCACCATGCGAGGGCCGACCGAAGGGCATGTTGTCGCGCAGGATTTTGATCTCTTTCCCGTCTTCGACGATGGTCGTGAGCGCGTTGTGCGCTGACGATGGCTTGACGGAGTCGTCCAATTCGATGTCGGAGAGCTTGGTGCGGCCGATGATGCGCTCCTGCGCTTCGGTGGAGAGCGCATTCCATGCGCCAAGATCGTGGAGATATTTCTGCACGATGACATAGCTGCCGCCAGCAAACTCGGTGTCTTCGTCGCCGATGAGCACGGCGTCGGCTACCGCGGCGCCGCGGGGATTCTCCGTCCCGTCGACGAAACCCACAAGATCGCGGTCGTCGAAGTAACGGAAGCCCTGCACTTCGTCCACCGGGGAAACGGCATTTCCGATACGCGCCATAATCTGCGTGGCCAGTTCGAAAGATAGGTCCATGCGCTTGGCGCGGATGTGGAACAGCAAGTCGCCCGGAGTGGAAACTGCATGGCGCGCTTCGGCGCGAATCTCACGGAAGGGATGCAGTTCAGCCGGCCGCGGCTGCCCAAAGAGACGGTCCCACGCGTCAGACCCAAACCCCATGACGCAGGAAAGTCCTCCTTCCAGATCGCGAAATTCCACCGCGCGCACCAGCGCGGCGAGGTCTCCGCAGAACGAGCGCAGGGCGGCGCGATTCTCAGAGCCCGGCTTGAGCGTCGCGACCACGAAGATCGCAGCTCGGGTGAGCGGCGCGGCTACTGCCTGCGCGAGTGCAGGCGATCTACCTTCCGCCACGGGCGCGCTCATCGGATTAGCATTGGGGCCGGTCTTCATTGGGTGTCGTCCCAGCGTCGGTCAAGCTGCTTTGGTTTCGCCCTCCGATTTCTCCAGGTGTCCGCCAAACTGATACCGCATTGCGGACAAGAGTTTGTTGGCGAAGTCGGCCTCACCGCGAGAACTGAATCGCTCGTACAGCGCGGTCGTGAGCACCGGGGCTGGCACGGCCTCGTCGATTGCAGCTTTTATCGTCCAGCGCCCTTCACCCGAGTCGGAGACCCGGCCGGCAAACTTCGAAAGACTAGGGTCTCGAAGGAGAGCACCCGCTGTCAAATCGAGCAGCCACGAGGCGATCACGCTACCTCGACGCCAAACCTCCGCGATGTCTGGCAGGTTCATGTCGTATTGATAGTGCTCGGGGTTGCGCAATGGCGTGGTTTCCGCATCGGCTGCGGCGTCTGCTTGTTTGCCGACGTTGGCCTTACGCAGAATGGAAATCCCCTCCGCGTATGCCGCCATGACGCCATATTCGATTCCGTTGTGGACCATCTTGACGAAGTGGCCGGCGCCATTTGAGCCGCAATGCAGGTAGCCTTGTTCGGCTGTACCGCCAATCTTTTCGCGGCCAACGGTGCGCGGAATATCGCCTTTCCCCGGAGCGAGCGTAGCGAAGATCGGATCGAGCCGCTGGACAACCTCAGTCTCTCCCCCAATCATCATGCAGTAACCTCGTTCCAGACCCCAGACTCCTCCGCTGGTTCCCACATCGACGTAGTGGACGTTTTGGGAAGCGAGTTGCTTGGCACGTCGAAGGTCGTCGATGTAGTAAGAGTTGCCGCCGTCGATCAGAATATCCCCGCTTTCGAGATGAGGTAAAAGATCGGCAATCGTATCGTCGACAACCGCAGCCGGCACCATCAGCCAAATGGCTCGGGGTTTCTCGAGCTTCTTCACGAGGTCCGCCAACGACGTGGCGCCGATCGCCTTTTCCTTGACGAGTTCCTGCACCGGTTGTGGAGACCGATTGAACACGACGCAGCTATGACCCATGCGGATGAGCCTGCGCACCATATTGGCTCCCATCCTTCCAAGACCGATCATGCCGATTTGCATAGTCATCTCCTTATGCTTTGAGTGTGTGGCACTCGCCGTCGCGGAAATCGCTCAGATGGATCCTAAGAGTGGTGGTTTCGCGGATCGTCGTTCGGGCTGAGGTATTCAAGTCCAAGCGGCCCAATCGCCGTTACCTGCGTGACGTACTCACCGGATTTCGCCCAGTGGAAATGGAACGTATCGCCGGGCAGAACGATGACGCTACCAGGCGGATACGCCTGCAGTTTGTCGGGGTCGAACTGATCGCCCAGGCCGATGTAGAAAACTCCGGAAATAACGGTATAAACTCGATCCTCCGGGTGCCGGTGCGGCATCAGCTTCACACCACGAGGTACTTTGACCCTGATCGTGTAAGGGCCGGCCTCCGAGGGATGACCGACAACGACGGCCAGGCGCACCGAAGGTGGGAACGCCGCGAAGGGCTTCCATTCGAGGTCTTCTGACAGGATCGATCGGAAAACGTCCTGGCCTGGCTGGTGGGCTCGAACCATACTCCGCAGTGGTTCGGTGATGACTGCTGTTCCGTCGTCTGACATAGAAACCTCCTTATTATCTAGGCGTGATGCACGCTTGCTATTAGACAAGAAAGGAGGAGGCCAAACAATTAGACGATGGTATTGGAGATGCCTTCGTATCCGGCTCGTCGAGCCAGTCCTCCTGCCTAGAGGCTGGCCTGCCCTCGACCGCTCTAGGTATTGGTGTCGGAGCTTCAGCCCACAAAGGGTAACGCTAATCAAAATCCGTCGACTTCAACGACCGCTTTGGCAAAGGCTTCCGGAGCTTCCTGCGGCAGATTGTGCCCGATGCCTCCCGTGATGGTCCGGTGTGCATATTTGCCGGAGAATTTCTTTGCAAAGGCGCTGGGGTCAGGATAATGCGGCGCCCCATTGGCATCGCCTTCAAGAGTGATGGTCGGCACGGTGATGACTGGACCTACAGCAAGGCGCTTTTCCAGATCGTCATATTTCGGCTCGCCTTCAACCAGGCCGAGCCGCCAGCGGTAACTATGGATCACGATGGCGACGTGATCCGGATTGTCGAACGACGCTGCAGTACGATCGAACGTAGCATCATCGAAGTTCCACTTCGGCGAAGCGATCTGCCAGATCAATGACCACAGGGCCATTGGCAGGGCCAGCCTCAGCGTAGCCGACGTTCAGGAGGCCGGCATCGATCTGCTTCAGTGAAGAGAAAGACGTGTTCCGAGTGCTGGCTGTCGCATTGATCGCCGGCGAATTCTCACCTGGAGCTGCGAAGAGTGGGGGGTGGGCAAGCATTGCGGCTCCTGCGGAAACGCCGGCCATGGCCAAGAGACGACGGCGTGATATCCCGGCTGATTCTGAATGCTTCATGATGAATCTCCCCGTTTGCATCTTGCGCGATCGGAAACTCCAAGAGATTTTGATCACCAAAGCCGAAACTGCTTTTGGAAACGATCCCTGTAGCGTGGTTTCAGTGGCCTACGGAGATCTATTTCTTTTTCTGAGGCAAGTATTTCTTGTCGATCGAGGCTACCACTACGTAATTGGGATCGACCATTTCGTTGAGATGGATTTTCGCGACCTTGGAGAGAAGCTCATAAGCATCGAGTTCTGACAGGCCGTAGTCTTTGTGAATCCAATACACGAGTTCGGTAAAGGCGATGCGAACGGCGTCGTCCAGGGGGCGATACGCGCCGACCGTCATGATGGCATTGTCGTTCTCGAACTGGGGCCAGGCGATGGTCCGGCCCTTGATCACGCTCAACTGCACGCGGGCCTTTAACGGGACCTCGACGGCGGTGCCGGCGACTTCGCCGTCGCCCATGGCAGCGTGGCCGTCGCCGATGTAGAAGAGACCTCCCTTGACGTTCACCGGGAAATAGACAGTGTTGCCGACGCTGGCTTCGGGCGAATCCATGTTGCCGCCGAATTCGGCGGGGACTACGGAACTGCGCGCCTCGCCGTTAGCGGGGGCGACTCCGATGCAGCCGAAGAAAGGATGCATGGGAATTTTGACCGAGAAGTCGGAATCGAGCGCCTTGAACAGCGCCGTGTTCGCGGCGTGATCGATGTGATAAAACCAAACGCGCTCGGGCAGCGGAGGATGCAACATCGGAGTGTAGTTGGTCTCGTTGATGGCGCCGAAGCCAGGAGCGAACGCGCCCACGCCCGTGTCGCCATCGACTTCGAGAGAGAGAATCTTGACGGCCAGGGTATCGCCGGGCTCAGCACCTTCCACGAAAAATGGTCCAGCGAGCGGGTTGTCACCTTTGACGAGGTCGAGCTTATCGCCGGGCTTTTTCAGCACGTTTCCGAAGCAGTCGAGAGTGTTGGTATCAAGGATGTCGCCTGACTTGAGACGCGCCACGGGTTCGGCGGTGGCGAAAAGATATTTCACGTTGTCGATGGTGGTGGTGTAGTGAACGACATTTGGCGTCTGCGCATTCTGCCCGTGAAGGACGGGCGAGACCAGCAGTAATCCCAGCAGCGGCAGAGCTCCGGTTTTGAACTTCATGTAAATTCGTCTCATTTTGAGGGGTGGCCTCGCTTGCGGAGTTGGGTTGGTACCCCCCCCGCCCCCCATATTTTTCGCAAAGTATTCAATCTTAAGACTTTATATTTAAAGTCTTCATAACAAATGAGTTAGGCTGGCGATCAACGCAGAGGCATGGTGCAAAATCAATAGCTTACGGCATGGTTGACCGCAAAGTCTTCATTTAAAACAGCTTATGTTTTTGGCGCGCTTTCAAGTGACCTAGACTATTGTTTTGTCTGTTTCCTCTATTATAGCCCTCGATGTCAATGGAGATTCTCCGGTTGCGCCGATGACGTTATCGCAGCAGTCGGAGGGGCGCTGCAGACAGCACGGAAAAGCGCGAGAAGTGGCGACTCTGACAGTCCCAGGTTAGGGTCCAAGGGATGGACGCCTAACCTGGGGCACCGAGCTCTCCACTAACACGACACACATCAGAACGAATACTTCAACGAGAACTGGATCAACCGCGGCGTGCCGACGGTTGACGTAATGGGTGCGGAGCCGCCACTCGACGACACCGATGCCAGAGCCGGAATCTGGAACGACGGATGGTTGAACAGGTTGAAGAAATCCGTTCGGAATCGCAGACTTCCGCGTTCGGCCAGTTTGAACGTCTTGCCTAGAGTGAAGTCGACGTTCTTTTGCGGCGGACCAATGATGCAGTTGCGCGGCGTGTTGCCGTAAAGGGTGGCATCGCTCGAAGTGCCATTGGAAAGGGTTGCCAACGGGTCCGGTGTATAAGCACTGGCATTCACCCAGTTCCCCAGCCGGCCGTACGGGCTGCCCGAGCTGGGAGCATTGCCGCAATTCGATCCCGGGGTCCACGTGGCGGTTGACGATGGAGTGCTGGCCAGGGCGTAAGCGGTGCCTCCAGCCGGATCATAGACGGTGAACGGGGCTCCCGATTGCAGGGTAACCACCCCGCTTACCTCCCAGCCGCCGAGCGCCGCTCCGGTTAAACCCTGAGCATTGCCCAGGAAGGGGAGTTGGTAAACCGCGCTGGTGACGAAGCGCTGTCTGCGGTCGAAGTCAGAGAGACCGCGAGAGGCGTTGGCATCGGTTTGATTGTTGACGCGGGTAAGGTAGGCCACGGATGCGGTGGAGACGTCATCGATGGATTTGGACCAGGTATAGGCGCTTTGATAATACAGTCCTTTGCTGAAACGATGCGCCAAGCTTGCCTGCAGGGAGTTGTAGTGCGAGTCGGAGTTGGGAGCAAATGCCTCGAAGTCTCCGGGGGCGATTCCAAGATAAGGCGAGCGTGCGCTGGCGTTCTCGACGGTGGAATCTACGATCTGACAGGACACACCCTGATTCTGCAGATTGGCACAACCCTGGCCGGTGATGGTGACAGGGGACTGCGTGGTGGCGAGGGTGGCCTGCGCGGGATCGTAAGTCGAACGCAGGTGCGTACCCTTGGTGCCGACATAGCCGAGTTCCATGAACCAGTCGCGCCCCAGTTCGTGCTGAAAGGTGAGGTTCCATTGCTGGGTGGTGCCTGCGATCCAATGCAGCGGTACGGAAAGCTGAATCAAGCTGTTGACATTGCCGCTGAAATTGGGCGAGCAAGCCTGGGGAGTGGGGAAGGAGCAGGGATTGAAGCTCTGCAGAAAGGCTGCGGTCGGAACATACGTCTGGGTGGGCGGTGCGCCCAGTGGCGGAATGCCGTTGGGGAAGGCAGGGCTGGAGGCAAACAGATCAGCGAGACTGTTCGCTCCGGGCAAGAAGCCAACCAGAAAGGGATAGGTTGGGGGAACGATGGCCAGATTATCGACCGCGCCCAAATCCTCGCGAACGCTGTAGATGCCGTATCCGCCGCGAATCGAAGTGGTGTGACGGCCGCCCAAATCGTAGGCGAAACCGATGCGCGGCTCCCAGACCGAGGCATATTCGTTATTGAGTCCAGCCGAGTTCAGAGTTCCTTTGATACCCGACAGACCGAAGTTGTTGACGCACGTAGGGTAAATGTACGGTTGGCCGGTCGTGTTCGCCAGTTCAGGATCGGTGTTGCCGGTGTGGCAAAGCGTATCGTAGGGCGCGCCCAGAAATTCGTTACGGAAACCGAGGTTTAGAGTGAGGGTTCTGGCGACGCGGTAATCATCCTGGGCGAACCAGGCGAAGCCGGGAATACGGTAGTCGTGGTTGCCAAGACCGCCTCCGCCTTCGGCGAGGAGCGGGGAGCCGCCGAGAAAGCTTTGAAAGTCAGAGCCGAAAGAGGTTGCACCGGAGACGAAAAACACGAGCCCGTTGTCGGCAATGGGCAGGTTGCGGCGCATGGCCACGCGGTCGAACTCACCACCGAAGCGGAATTGGTGCTTAGCGTGGGTCCAACTCACAGTGTCGAGCCAGGTGTAGTTATCCGAGAGGGCGGACTGCAGTTGGGTGGGGTACGGTCCAAAAGCAAAGGTGTCGAATTGCAGGCGGTACATGTTGGGATCGGCATTGGAGGTTGGCAGGTTGATGCCGATGTCCGCTCCGGTGATGGGCGCCTGATTATCCAGTTTGTCGCTGATGATGTTGATGCCGAAGCGGAACTCGTTGACCAATGTATTGCTGAAGAGGTGAGTTTCGGTGATGCTCCCGAAGCGGCTGTGCAGGGGAACATCGAGGGGAAAGTTCATGTTGTTGACGCCGGGCGGTCCGCCGGTCTGAATCCCGTAACCATCGGCGCCGAAGGGTTCGTAGGTTTCGGAGTCGGACCAGAAGAAACGCTCGGAGAGGCGATCTTTGCCGCTGCGGAAATCGCGGTCCCAGGTTTCGGTGAACTGGTTATCGGTGAACTTTCCGGGAGTCGTGATCAGGAAAGGTTCTGAGGTGAGACAGGAGGTTGAGGGGGAAACGTTGGTGAGAAGAGGATAGAGGTAACCTCCGGAGGTCGGCCCGAACTGGGTGCCGGCTATGGTCAGCAGATTAAAGG
Source organism: uncultured Acidobacteriaceae bacterium (assembly GCA_963696275.1). GTDB lineage: Bacteria > Acidobacteriota > Terriglobia > Terriglobales > Acidobacteriaceae > Acidiflorens. The sequence continues at coordinate 42,553 of CAVOJQ010000011.1, forward strand.
CGACGGGATCGATGCTGGGTACTCCACAGGCAGCCGCCAGAGCGGCCGGTGACTGGCGAGCGGCGAGAGGAACGTAGGGAATACTGGTATTGATGAAGGTTCCGGGCGAATCGCCGCTGCGCTGGCGCGTGCCCTGATAATTGACGTAGAAAAAGCCCAGTTTGGCGCCGGGGCCGACGGGGCCGCCAAAATCGCCGCCGAAGATGTTCTGCTTGATGTCTACCTTGCCGAGGAAGAAGTCGTCGGAGTCGAGAGCGGTGTTGCGGAAGTACTCCCAGGCATCGCCGTGGAATTTTGAGGTTCCGCTCTTCAAGGTGGCGTTAATGTTGCCGCCGCCGTTGCGACCCTGAGTGGCGTCGTAGAGGCTGGTGCTGACCTTGAACTCCTCGATGGCGTCGGGGCTGGGCAAGGGCGTGTAGGTCAGTTCGCCGAAGGCGTAATCAGCGACCGTGATGCCGTCGATCAGATAGTTGTTATTGTCTTCACGGCCGCCGTTGACGTGCATGTAAACCTGGCCGCGGCCGAGCGCGGCCGCGCCGTTCAAGTCAGAAGAAGCGCCGGCGGAAAGGGTGAGGATCTGCTGAAAATTTCGCGTAGCCAGAGGAAGGTCGGTGATGGTTTGCGCTCCGAGCGATTGTCCGGTAGTGGCATCGGTGGTATTGACTTGTGCGATCTGCGACTGGACTTCCACAACTTCTTTCACGACGCTGGTCTTCACCACGGCCGTCATGCGGGTAGTTTCCGTGATGCGCACGATGACGCCGGGAAACTTGGTGTCGGGAAAACCTGGCGCGTTGACCTCCACGGTGTAAGTGCCTACGGGCAACAGGGAGGCGGTGAAGGAACCTGAGGAATCGGTAGTCGCCTGACGAAGTACTTCGCCGGTGGCCTCACTCCTGACGCTGACCTTGGCGTTGGCGATGACAGCTCCCGACGGATCCTGAACCACGCCACTGATGGCACCGGTGGCGCCGCCCTGCGCCAGCGCGAGGGAACTCAAGCAGAAGGCGAGTATGACTAGGACGGCCAAGGTCCGTAGCAACGACACAAAAATCGAAGTCAAGATCGACATAAAGTTCCTCCTCAGCGGACGGTCTGGACAGCGTAGGCACCGGCGCTATTCTGAAAAACAGCCAATTAGATACGCCGCTATAGCGACTGTCAAGATGGAACCGAGGCGGCAGTTTGGGGCAAAAAGAACCGCGGCGGCTGTGGTGATAAGAGTCGGCAGGTGTCAGAAAATATTGTGGTGGCGATCGAGGTCGAGCCGCATAGTCGATCTCTATCGACGTATTTCGCTGAAGGCAGTGACCGGCCTGGGAACGGGGAAACCTCTTTTTATCCGCCGAAGATCATGGTCTAAGAAGAAAAAGTCGAGATCACATTCTTCTTCGTTCCGGAAAGGACCGGGGCAAACTTCCATCCCGCATTCGATGAGTTCATCAGGTGTACATGGCGTGGCCGGCGGGGTTGTTTTGCGCGTGGAGATAAGAAATATCGATCTCTCCCATCGAAAGAATCATTGGGAAAATCGCCGCTCAACGGGTACTCGAGTAAAGGAGCGTGGGTTACTGAATCGCGTTGCCGTAGGTCGGGACTCCCTGCTGCACCATGAAGAGCAAGGTTTGTCCACGCGACGACCAGTCGCTTTGGGAATACTGAGAGACCAGTTGCTGGGCGAGGGAGATGGCCTGGTTTCTTGCCTGCTCCGATTTCTTCGGCTGTTCTTCGGTCTTATAAATCTCGATCAGAGCGGCGCGTCGCGACGCGGCGTTGTAGAGCGCTTCGGGAGCGGCGGGCGATTGCGGATGTTCCTTTACATATTTTTCGTAGAGGTCGGCTTCCTTGTCGGGGCACTTGGAGGAGCCCTGCCAGTCTCCGCAGAGTTTGTTGTCGATCAGATGATAGGCAGCGAGTTGAGCCCACTTGGAATCGGGAAACTTTTTGATCACCTGCTTCATGGGGCGCTCGTCGATACCCTCGCGGAGATAGGCTTCTTTCTCGCGCGCGGAAGGGCGGGATTGAGCATCGGCCTTTTCAACTTGCCACTGAATATCGGCGGCGCGATAGAGGCCTTCGCCAGCGAGAGAAGAAGTCGGGAAGATATCGTAAACGCGGCGATAAAGACGCAAGGCATCCTGGGCCGCGCCCCGTCGTCCGTGGCGGCGGCTGGCTTCGTCTTCGCAGTCAGCGGCAGCGCCAAACAGAATGCGATCGCCATTGGGAGTGAAGGTAAATACGATGCCGGTGTCGAGTACCCAGCCGGTGATGGTCTTGCCTTGATCTTCGTCTTCATAGACGAAGGCGGGGTCGGGATTGGGCGCGGCGATCAACGCTTCGACATGCAGCCACTTCTGGCTTTTGTCGAGGAGAATCAGCTCGCGGCCGCGCTCGACCTGCACGAGTTTGTTGGAGCTAGCGTCGGGAGTGAGGTAAACGATGGCTTCGCGAATCAGGGTGCCGCGGTCGGCGGCGAGGAGCAATGCATGCCCGGGCAAGAGCAGGAAGAGCAAATTGGGGATGATCAGATGCAGGACGATCAGGCGCGCAGCTTTGATGAGCGGATTCACGGTCGTTTCCTCTCCAGGATCGAGGGTAGCATGCAGATTGAGATGCGGGGGACGGGCTCGCCGGAGAGGGGAGGGAAGCTCGGTGGTTTTGGGAAAATCGACTGCCATTGACGCGGGAGCGGGGCGGTGAACCGATGCCACGCCCGATGGTCACTTTCGTAACCGTTCGACTCCTGACCCAAGTTTAATACCCATCCGGGCGGAGATATGATGGTCACAGCGCAAGAGATATCCAGTATTCTCAGAATTTTGCAATGAGGTTGGCACGAGCTCGTGTCGAATAAACTCAAGCCGGAAGTTTACGTTGCCTGGAAGACGGTGACGTACCGCAGCATGCTTTTGCTGATGCTCGGGGTGGCGGTGATTCTAGGCGCGGTGATGCACCTGGCGTTTCCGAAATTCACGGATGCTTCGGTGCAAGCAGCGGGAAATCTTTCGAAGGGTTTGCTGGAAAAAGTGGCGGGCCTCGCGCCTCCGCTGAAAGGACCGTCGACGGCGGTTTCGCAGCAGGCGCATTTCACGGTGCTGGACGGCACGATCCGGGTCAGAAAAGGCAGCGGGAATAGCTGGATCAACGCCGACTATAATGTGCCGCTCGAAAAAGGTGACGTGGTGCAGACGGGCGCCGAAGGCATGGCGAAAATCGTTTTCAACGATGGCACCAATTACACGGTGAAACAGGATTCGCTGATTGTCATTGAAGAGAACTCGGCCAACGATCAACAACAAACGAACGTGGCGGTGGCGGTCACGACGGGCACGGTTGACCTGACGACGGCGACCTTTGTGCAGGGATCGAAGTCGCAGGTGATAGTCGCGGGGGCGAAGGCTTCGCTGGCTCCGGACTCGGCGGCCATGGTGCACAATGATCCCAGGGACGACCGGCACGAAATCCTGGTCAAGAAGGGCAGCGGCGATATCCAGCGCAACGGAGAAACGGTACACCTATCGAACTGGGAGAAGGTGAGCTTCCAGAGCGCATCGAAGACGATGGAGCGGGCGACGGAAATCGGACCGCCGACGCCGATTACCCCCGGCAATATGATGCCGGTGTTTATCAACGCGGGGGAAAAAGGCAAGGAAGTGGACTTTGCCTGGACGCCCATGGCGAACGCTGCCGGATACCGGCTGCGCATCTCGCACAATCCGTATTTTTCATCAATTTTGCTGGATCGAAAGGTGGAGGCGCCCAGTGTGGTGGTGACCGGGTTGCCCGTGGGCGCATACTACTGGTCCATCCAATCCTATGATGCCGCCGGCAAGGAATCGGTGGAAAGCGAAAAGAACCGCTTTACGATCATTGTCAAAGCCAAGGAAAAAATAGAACTGGCTCTCGATCTCGACGCTTTCGTCCAGCATGGTCATGTCATCGAACTTTCGGGAAAGACCGAAGCGGGAGCGCGCGTCATGGTCAATGGCAGGGAAGTGCCGATGGTGAGCGACGATGGTTCGTTCCACTACTTCACTCCACCTTTGCCGAACGGAGAAAACCTGATTACGGTGACGGCCCAAAATTCGAAAGGCGGGGTGAACACCCACCAGGAAAAAGTTGTGATTCAGTAAGAAGCGCGGTGGACGGGGAATCGGCATCGTTCGGAGCCACGGCGTGCCTGAATGATAAGCAGTTTCGCTCAACATCGAAGTAGAATAGAAGAAACGTAAAAAACAGATACAAAGGGAACAGCGATTCGCAGGGACCGACGAATGCCCAGGTTCCGGGGGCGGGACGAATTCCCGAAAGAGAGAAGTGTAGTCATGTCCAACAACGGGTTCCATAACGGGTCATCGCGTTCGCACAATCTGCGTTCGTTGTTCAGCATGTTTTCGAGCGATCTCGCGATCGATCTCGGCACGGCGAACACACTGGTGTATGCGCGCGGCAAGGGCATTGTGGTCAACGAGCCTTCCATCGTGGCCATCAACAAGAACACGGGCGAAGTGGAAGCGGTGGGCAAAGAGGCGAAGGAGATGTTGGGGCGGACGCCGGGCAACATCGTCGCCATCAAGCCGATGAAGGACGGCGTGATCGCCGACTTCAAAGTGACCGAGAAGATGCTGAACTACTTCATCCAGAAGGCGCACAACCGGAAGATGCTGGTGCATCCGCGAATCGTGATCGGCGTGCCCTCGGAAATTACGCAGGTGGAAAAGCGCGCGGTCATGGACTCGGCGTATCGCGCCAAAGCGAGTGAGGTCCACCTGGTGGAGCAGGCGATGGTGGCCGCCATCGGCGCGGGTTTGCCGATTACGGAGCCGAGCGGCAACATGGTGGTGGATATCGGCGGCGGCACTACCGACATTGCGGTAATTTCGCTCAGCGGCATTGTTTATTCACGTTCCGTGCGTATGGCCGGCAACCAGATGGACGAAGCCATCATGAATTACCTGAAGCGGAAATATAATTTGCTGGTCGGCGAGCGCACGGCGGAGCAGATCAAGATGGAAATCGGCTCCGCGTATCCGCTGGACAAGCCTTTGACGATGGAGATTAAAGGCCGCAACCTGATCGAAGGCGTGCCAAAAACGATTACGGTGGACGACAGCGAAATCCGCGAATCTTTGAGCGAATGTGTTTCGACCATTATGAATGCGATTCGCGTGGCGCTGGAACGCACGCCGCCGGAACTCTCCGCCGACATCAGCGACCGCGGCATCGTGCTGACCGGCGGCGGGGCGCTGATCAAGAATCTCGACAAGCGCATCCGCGAAGAAACCGGGCTGCCCGTCTCGATCGCTGACGATCCGCTATGCAGCGTGGTGCTCGGCACCGGCAAAATGCTCTCGGACTTCAAGCTGCTGAGAAAGATTTCGATCGAGTAAGTCTCCGCAACTTTCGAGCGACGATGACAATCTCAGGGATTAAGGGTTTCCTGAGACCTGACAACTGAGAGCTGAGAACTGGTGTTATGGATGTCCTCGGACGCTACCGCAATCTGATCGTGCTGGTGGGAGTGTTGTTTGCCCAGATCCTAGGCTTGGCGGTGCAGGTGAATGTCAAGCGGACGACCGACAGCGAACCGACGCGACTGATCCGGGTTTGGGCGGTGGGCATGGTTACGCCGCTGGAAAAGGCCATGGTGTGGACGCAAACTTCCACCGCCAACATCTGGCACAACTATTTTTACCTGCGCGGAGTACGTGCCGAGAACCGCAATCTCAAACAGCAGATTGAGCGCATGAGCCTGGAGCAGGCGCGCATGAGTCAGGATGCCGATCAGGCACGCCGTCTGCAGGCTTTACTCGCCTTTAAAGAGCAATTCATCTCGCAAACCATGGCGGCGCAGGTGATCGGGGAAAGCGGCAGCGAGCAGTCGCGATTGATTTACCTCGACAAGGGCTACAGCGACGGCATCCGGCCTGACATGGCGGTGATTACGGCTGACGGGGTAGTGGGAAAAGTGCTGCGCGCGGACCCAGCCAATCGCCACGTGGCGCAGGTGCTGTTGATCGATGATCAGACGAGCGGAGTGGGCGCACTCCTGGACAAAACCCGGCTGCAGGGCATACTGCGCGGCACGCCGTCGGGCGAAGTGGTCCTCGAAAAAGTGATGAGCGACGAGACCGTGCCCTCCGGAGAACAAGTTCTTACGAGCGGCGGAGACGGTATTTTCCCCAAGGGCCTGCTGGTGGGTAGGGTCACAAAGGTTACGCCGGGCAGTGAGTTGTTTCTCAACATTCGGGTGCGTCCAGCGGCAGATCTCAGCCGCCTGGAGGAAGTGTTGGTGGTCACGAAAATTGACGAGAGGCAGACCGAGCCCAGCCAGACGGGGGCGGCCCGCGCCGTCGATATTCTGGCCTCGCGACTGCCGGGTGTTCCTTCTAAGCCAGAGGATGCCACTAAGAACGCGACGGGTGCGGCCGCGCCGGGAACGGCCGCCGCGCAGGCTGGCGCCCCAAGCACCGTGCCCCCCACAACCAGCGGACCGAAAATCGCCGGACCGAAGGTCGCACCCAATAGTGTGGCCCCAATTTCCGCAGGCTCCGAAGCCAAGAGACCAAAATCATCGCCTCCACAAGCTTCAACCAGCGGGGAAGCGCCAGGCGCACAGGCAAGCTCCGGATCTGCTTTGGTGGTTGGTTCCGCGCCCAAGCCGGCAAGCACGTTGCGCACTTCCGCCCCGGCTTCGTCCGGCACTTCTTCTGGGAATAAAGTAGGCACAAACTCTGACGCTGCGAGCGCTCCAACCAAGCCCGTGAAAGAGGTGGTCCAACCGAAACCGCAACCGGCGGTCGAGGATAGTCCGCACTAACGTGGCCATTACTTACACATCGGGAGAGCAGGTCGAGGTTTATCGTTTCAGCTGGCCGGTGACGTTGGGAGTTCCACTTGCCGCGCTGGTGTTGCAGGCCTTCCTGCCGATTTGGCTGCCGCTCGTCCGCATCTTCGATCTTCCCCTGCTGGTCACGATTGTTTTCGCGACGGCGCGGCGCAATCCGCTGGCTGGCCTGCTGACGGGGGGATTCATCGGCATCGTGCAGGACGCGCTGACGCATCAGCCCATTGGGCTCTACGGAATTTCGCTGACGGTGGTGGGATTTGGCGCCTCTTCGCTCGGCATCAAGCTGGACGTGGAAAATGCTGGCGCCCGTTTTCTGCTGACCATCTTCTTCTACGTGGTTCACGAGGTTGTCTACTTCCTGATCGCGCGCGGCATGGTGGGATTGCACATGGCATGGAGTTGGCCGCACGAACTCCTTTCGGGGGTAGCCAATGCAATTCTCGGGGTGCTGATCTTCATGCTGTTGGATCGGGTTAAACAGCGAATCTAGGCGACAGAAAACGTTCTCCGGTAGATAGGGAGCTTGCCCCGCCTCCGATCGCACGCAGAATGCGGTTCAGCACGCCTGCGACGCGGCATGCCGCGCCTCTACCGGAGAACGTTCAAGATCGCGTAGGACAGTGCCGCCGCCGCCAGAGTCGAGATGAGGTTGACGGTTTGGTTGTCGATCCATCCGCGGCGCTGCAGCGTGGCGCCAAGCAGGCTGTCGATCAGCATTCCGGCGAATCCGGCGACAAGGGGAATCCAGAACTGTGACGTAGGAATCATTCCTCCCGCGGTGGCCAGCAGAACGATGGCCAGGCCGGATGCAAACCCCGCGAGGCTTCCGGCGATTGTGATCGCGCCGTCGATTCCTGCGGGGACGCGTTGCCAGGTGGTGATGAGTCGGGCATCGGCGCTGCGGTACTGCCCAATTTCGCTGGCCACGGTGTCGGCAGCTGCCTCGGACAAAGCGGCCAGCGTGACTACCAGCCAGGCGCGATCTCCGGTGACGCTGAAAATTACAGAGGCGGCCGCGGCTACGGCGAGATTAGCGAGAACCTGCCAAGCGCTCCGGCCGTCGCGGCGCTCGGCGAGACCGCGTGCCAGCTTGCGCCGGTATCCCAACCGTGTCGATGCCCAGGTCATGACGAAGAGTAAGACGAGGGTGACAAACGCGGTGGGACCGGCTGCGGCAAAAAGCAGGAAACAGGCAAGAGCTCCGGCCAGGGCTCCGGATCGAGTGACGCCGCGCAACTGACGAGCGAGGAGGGCGAAGCCAAGCGTCACGCCGGCGGCGACGGCGAGTCGCTCGGGGGACGAGACCCAGGCATGCGGGAGAAAGGATGGCGGCATCATCGCAGGTAACGTTGGAGGCGGATCTCAGCTTTCCGCTATCAGCTATCAGTCATCAGTAGAATCTCACGTGCCTGACAAAAAGCTCGGGTATGCGATGACAAACGAAGACGAGGCAAGCCTCGTCTCACTCCGGACTATCCGGCTGACGACTGATCGCCGATCTGGTGCGATCCGCCTGCGATAACACTATATTCGGTATCCTGCATCGACCGACCCCGCCATGTAGTGCTTGGCCTTTGGATTCGCCCCGTAATCTGGCAGCCAGAAGCGGGCTCGTTTAGGCTACACTTCTGTACGCTCGGCGGGGTTTGGGCATCTGAAGATTTTGCGGTGACGCGGTTTACCGCGTAGGTGACAAAGAAAAAAAGACGAGGCAAGCCTCGTCTCTACCGGGGGGTGGGAATGGCAGCCTCAGTCTGGTCTGGTTATCTGACGTTTGGACTTATCTCGATGCCAGTGCGTCTGTTCTCGGGGGCGCGCAGCAGTGGCATCTCGTTTAACCAGCTTCACCGCACCGACCATCATCGGGTCAAGCAGCAACTGATTTGCCCCCTGGACAGCCAGGTCCTGGAACGCAGCGATATCGTCAAAGGCTATGAGTATCGCAAAGACGAGTACGTGATCATCGATCCGGAGGAGATCAAGAAGATCGAACCGAAGACGGCGAAGACGATGGAGATCCTCGAATTCGTCAAGTCGAGCGAAGTCGATCCAGTGTACTTTGAGTCATCGTATTACATGGTTCCGGAGGAGGCGGGGCGCCGTCCCTATGCGCTGCTCACCAAAGCGCTGGAGGAGAGTGAGTACGTCGCGATCGCCAAGCTCACCATGCACAACCGCGAATACACGGTTTTTCTGCGTCCGCATAAAGGTGGAATGATGCTGCACACCATGTATTACGCGGAGGAAGTACGGGAGGTCGAGTCGTTTGGCGCTCCCGATGTGGAGATTAAAGAAGCCGAAATTAAGGTTGCCCATCAACTGATTGAAGCGCTGGCGGACGAATGGGACCCGGAAAAATATCACGACACCTTTCAGGAAAATCTGAAGAAGCTGATCGAGACGAAACTGGAAGGCGGAGAAGTGAAGGCTGTAGAACAACCAAAGAAACTGGCCCCGGTAGTGGATCTGATGGCGGCGCTGAAAGAGAGCCTGGCGCAGACGAAGAAGCCGGCCGGTTCGGAGAAAGTTGCCGAGATGCCCGCGTCGCGACAGACGAAGACGAAGCGCGGGCGGGCTTGATTTCGATGCATGATTTCGATGGCGTGATTTCGATACCTCTGGGTGGTGAGGAATCATGCCGGTCCCGGTTCTGAGTCGGTTAAAAGTCACTTAAAGAGAGAGCCGCGCCTGCAAGCGGCGAAAAATCGGTCGCGCTGATTTCCCCTCTTGACCCTGTTCCCGATACAATATCGGTTTCCGCGCAAGACTAATTTTTTACCTGGAGTGGGAATGAAGAGGTTTCTGTGGCTGGGGTGCGTGCTGTCTCTTTACCTGATGTGCAGCGGCTGCGGCGAGACGTTCCGCCCGATTATTCTGCCGAATCCCCCGACGTTTCCCAACCCGTCCGCCGCCCATTCCGTAGTCTCGATCAACGACAATGGTTCCGTCGTGGTGGGCAGTTCGATGGTGATCGATGTGTCCGGCGACTCCAACGTCAGCGTTGTTAACACGGACATTCACTCCGTGTATGGGGCGCAGGCAACGGCCAGCGAGATCCTGGTTGTGAACCAGGCGGTAACGGGGTTGAATGTTCCGACCACTGCCTGTCTGGTGACCGTCGGCAATCAAGTGTTTAACGTGTGCCCTTCGCTGACGCTGCTGAATTTCTCCGGAACGGTGATTGGCAGTACCAACACTGTGACGCTGCCGATTTATTCGTCGCCAAACTTCGTTGCGGTTGCTCCGGGAGCTTCGACGGCCTATGTGACGTTGCCGACTTACCCGCCCGATCCCACGAATCCTCAAACCGTCCTGCCCTCAGTAGCGGTAGTCAGCACCCAGAGCCGATCGGTCATCGCAACCATTCCAGTCGTAGCCAATCCGGCGGCCAATGCCAATCCTTATTCCCTCGCCGTGACGCCGGATAACGCCAAGCTTTACGTAGCCGACAACAGCGCGCCATGCGGCAATCCGGCCAACGGTATCTGTTCCATCACAGCCTTCAACACGGTCGATCGCTCGTCGCGCGGGATCAATGGATCTTTGAGTTCGCCGCCGATCTGGATGTCGGCGCGGACGGACAGTCAGGCAGTGTATGTGCTGGAAGCGAGCGGGGCGCTGGCGTACATCAGCATTACGTCGACGGCCGGTCCCGATACATTGATTGAGGATCCGGCGATCACGGTGCCCAGTGCGGTCAAGATGACCTACGATGGGAATCTGAGCCGGCTCTACATTCCCGGAGGAACTGAGGTGGAAATCGTGGATGTGTCGCAAGCGGCGCCCGCGCCGATAGCGACGATTCCGATCACTGCGATCTCCCCTTCCGTTCGTGGCGCAACGGATCCTTGTTCAACAACCGCGATAGCGACTTTGCATACGATTGACGTCGCCGCTTTGCCCGACGGGAGCCGGGCCTACGCTGGAAGCTACTATGAGGATGCGTCCGACAATATCTGCCCGCAGGTAACAGTGATCGACGCGGTGAGCAATACCATCAAGACTGTCATTGCGGTGCCGGGATTTGCGGCCTACGACGCCTTCTGTTCGACTACGCGTTTCCGCTTGACGATGGCGCCTGGCGGTGACAGCAGCCGAGCCTATCTGGCGAGCTGCGATGGCGGGATGGTCAATATCATCGATACTTTCACCGATTCCTATATTCTGAACCAGCAGGAACCGGCGAGCACCCGCAACACGAATCCTCCGGGGCCGCAAAACTTCCCGCAAAATCCGGTCTTTATGCTTGCCGGACCGTAGTCTTCCGGTGTCATCGTCGGCCGCGTAAAGAACCTATAGGTTTGCTTGCGCCGAGTGCGCAGGTCCTTTCCCTGGTTTAATCTCAGGGTCGGGATGACAAGGCAAGCTGGGTTGATTTTTGAGGGCTGATACGGCTCGGATATATTGCGGGCGTGACAGTAACGACCGATGGCGGATGGCTAGCGCCCAAATGATGTATCTCTACCCTGCGATCGCGGCCCGCTCCGCAGTGTCTTGACGGCGATAACGCAAGGCCACATTCATGCAGATGTTTCCGCTGGAAGTATTGAAGCACAAAACGAGAGCTTCGGTATCCTCACTGCTTTTGCTGCCTTGATCGGAAGTGTGCAGGACGGGGGGGCGAACGTGAAAGTGAAATCCCTGGTCGTTAAGGGTGGTGACGGCGTTGCCGATGATCTGATTGGCCAGCTCACAGACTGCCTCGCGTACCAGTTCCTCGTCGGTCTCGGATACTTCGACTCCGGCGAGGCGGCTGGCGAGCTGCAAGGCGGCTCCGAGGTCGACATCAAAAATGATTCGTCCTTCAATCTCACCGGTGAGGCAAACCTCGGCGGCTATTCCTTTCCGCCGGTACGCCTCTTCCTCCATGCTCAGATTTTCGATAGCGATGGAAGACGCCAGTCCCTGCGCCAGCACGGCGTCGGCCGAGTTGATAAAAGGCTGAATCAGGTCCATCCGCATTGACTAGGCTCCGGCTCCGGCGCTCTGTGCTCCAGCGGTATCGTCACGCATCACGTACTTGATGACCTCGTAGAGAACTTCCGGCTTGACCGGTTTCTGCACGAAATGCCGGGCGCCGCGCTGCAAGGCAGCTACGATGTTCTCCTGGTAGCCGACCGAGGACACCATGACGATGCGGGCGCCGGGATGGTCGCGAACAATCTTCTCCGCCGCTTCGATGCCTTCCATCTGCGGCATGGTGATATCCATCAGGACGATATCGGGGGTGAGGCGCTCGTACTCGCTGATGGCGGTAACTCCGTCGCCGGCCTCACCGATAACCTGTCCGCCGAAGGTCTCGACCATCCGGGCGAGATTTTTCCGGGCGAATACGGAGTCATCGACAATCAGATAACGTACCGGCTGTCCGTCTTCGCTCCGCTTTACGGGGGTAAACTTTTCCATGACGCTCCTCCACACTTATGACTTAAACACGAGCTACATACCTTCGGATAGATAACTCTAGTTACTTCCGGCACTGGTCGATCGTCTTATGTCTGCCCTGTCCGCGCGCTCGCGGTCGGGGGCGCAGCGCTCCTGCAAAATGCCGGGCAGATCCTGCAGATCCGCGACCTTCATTACGAAACCTCGTTCAATGGCGACCTTGGGCATGCCGAAGACGACACAGGTTTCCTGACTTTGCGCCACGGTGTATCCTCCGGCCGCCTGGATCTCGCCCATGCCGAACGCCCCATCCTCACCCATTCCGGTCATCAACACGGCCATGGCTTGCGAGCCAAATTCAGCGGCCACGCTGTGAAACAGCACGTCGACTGACGGACGGTGCCCGTTGACGGGGCCGTCATCGGTGAGGATCGCGACGTTGCCGAGCGGCAGTCTTTTCACTTTCATATGCCGGTTTCCGGGAGCGATCAGGGCCCGGCCGGCGACCAGCAAATCGCCCGACTGAGCTTCCTTCACGCGGATGGGACAGCAGTCATCGAGGCGGCGGGCAAACAGGTCTGTAAAGCCGTCGGGCATGTGCTGGACCACCAGAATGCTGCCGGAAAATTCCGCCGGAAGCTTCGAAAAAACATATTGCAGGGCATTCGGCCCGCCGGTTGAAACTCCCATGGCGATGATGTGGGTGGGCGCAACCGGGTGCAGTTTGTCGGGATGCCGATTCTTGGTGTCGCCCGGCAGGAATTGCGGTTGCACTCCCTTGCTCTGCGCCGCCGCGTGGATTTTCTTGATCAGCTCGGCGGCAATTTCCGGCATGCGCGCGGAAACGTCCTGCGGCTTAGCCACAAAATCGAAGGCGCCGAGCGCCAATGCCTTGAGAGTAATCGACGCGCCAGCGGTGCTATGGGAGCTGACGACGATCACCGGTACGCGCCAGTGGCGCATGATTTCCTTCAGCGTGTCGATGCCATTCAATCCGGGCATTTCCAGGTCGAGGGTCACTACATCGGGCGCCAGATCCTCGATTTTCTTGAGCGCAAAATTGCCATCGACTGCCGTGCCGACGACGTCGATGGAAGAATCTTCCCCGATCATCCCGGGAATCAGTTTGCGCATCAGGGCCGAATCATCGACGACCAGTACGCGAACGAACTTTCTCATGCGTGGCCTCTCATGCGTGGCCCCCGGCCAGTCCACGGGCTCGCAGCATTTCATTCGCAGCTCTGGATGCGGCGGGCGGGAGGCTCGATAAGAGCCCCGTCATTCTTGGCCCGTTGGCATCGGCGCGTCCGCGGGTGAAGCGCTCGGTCAGGGCGATCATGTTCAAAATGAGAACCACCCGGCCATCGCCGAGAATGGAGGCTCCGCTGACCAGGTCAGTGGTGATGGACTGGTCATCGAGGGCCTTGATGACCAGTTCGTCTTCGCCCTCCAGGCCGTCGACGACGAGTCCGAATTTGCGCTCCCCGCTGCTGATCACCAGGACAAAGACCTTGCAGCGCGCGGTGTCCGGGCCGCGAGGCGGCGTCGAACCCAGGCGCAGCAAAGGCAGAACGTCGTTGCGCAGTTGCAGCACGTCGTAATGTTCCACCTGATGAATGTCTTCTTCTACCGTGCGCGCGATCTCGGCCACCACGTTGAGGGGCAAGGCGTAGAGTCGCTGCTCCACGCGGAACATCAGAGCGCGGATGATGGCCAGCGTGAGTGGAAGCCGCAGGCGGAAAGTTGTGCCCCGACCCGGGAGGGTTTCAATCTGGATGGTTCCCTTCAACCGGCCGAGCACACTCTGCACCACGTCTAATCCGACACCGCGTCCGGAAAGTTCGGTGACCTCTTCGGCGGTGGAGAATCCGGGCTGAAGAATCAGTTCCAGGGTGTCGGACTCGCTGAGTTCGGATGCCTGCTCGGCCTGCAGCAATCCTTGCGCGACCGCGCGCTGCCGCACTTTTGCGGCATCAATGCCGCGGCCGTCGTCGGAGACTTCAATGACGACTTGATTGCCCTGGTGATAAGCGCCCAGCCGCAAGGTTCCCCTGGCCCGCTTGCCGGCGCGAATCCGCTCGTCGGCCGGTTCGATGCCATGGCCAATCGCATTGCGCACCAGGTGGGTCAATGGTTCAGCGATGGCATCGAGGATGGACTTGTCGAGATCGGTCTGGCCGCCTCGAACTACCAGTTCGACTTCCTTTCCGCAACGGAGGCTTACGTCCCGCACAATGCGCGGAAAACGGCGGAACAGTTGTTCGACGGGCACCATGCGAATCTTCATGACCGAGTGCTGGAGATCGTTCAAGACGCGGCTCTGAAATGCCATGGCGTCGGCAAACTTTCCCCGCAAGGCATCTTTCGGGAAGCGTTGTCCAAACTCGAGGAGCGCCTGCTGCAACATCGATTTTGCCAGGATCATTTCGCCGACCAGATTGAGTACGCTATCGATTCTTTCCGCGTCCACGCGCAGCAGGTTGTCGGGGCCGGCCGGCACCGCGGGCGCTTCGCCAGCTACGGGCGCGGCCTTTGCCGGAGCGTCGATAGCGATGTCGGCTGGGGCCGCGGCGGTGGCTTCGTTCTTACTGGGATCAATCGCAGAAGAGGGCGCGACGGCGGAGAGGGATTGGGTGCGCAGGGGCGTCACCCGGACGTTGAGCGCAATCGTCGGAATGCTGCACTTCGCGCGGATCTGCTCCGCTGGTTTTTCCGAGGCCAGCGCGGCTTCGATGCGGGTTACAGGTTCGGGGCTGCCCTCGACGGGATAGAGTGCCAGCAACTCGCCGAGGTCGGTAAGAGCCAACTGAATCATCTGGCGTCCGGCGATGGGCATGCCGCACTGCGGATCTACGTCCACCACCACGTGATGAACGCGCCGCCCGGTTGCCGCCGCCTGCCGGATCGCCAGCTGTTCATACTCCGACCAGCGCACGGCTTTTGCGGCGGATTTCTTTCGGGGCTTCTTTTCGGTGTCCGAAGAGCTGCCGTGCGCGAGTCGCGCAATTTCGGTACGCAGGGGCTGGATTCCGGGCAGCTTGGAGCCTTTTCGATAGGCCTCGAGCAAGGCCGCGAAGACGTCGGCCGCGCGCAGCGCAATTTCCGGCACGAGAGCGGTGGTGGCCGGATTGTCGAGCGTCAGAACGTCCTCGAACTCATGCGCCAATTCGCTGAGTTCGCGAAAACCGCAGGCGGCGGCATCGCCTTTCAGGGTGTGGACGGTGCGCCTCAGGCTGCGGGCGGTTTCAGGATCATCCGGCGACTTCTCCAGCCGCATCGCTTCGTCGTTCAGTTTCTGGACGAGCTCGTTCGCGCTTTCGAAAAACAATTGGCGAAGTTCCGCCATCCGATCTTCGGGGGGAAGATTCACATCTTCACCTCAACTCGCTGGTAGGCGGTGCCGCTGTTGTGGTGCAACATCTGGAATTTGTCGGTCAGGCCGAGCAGGCTTTCGGCATGGCCGACAAAGAGGTAGCCCTGAGGATTCAGGCAACGGTAGAACTTTTCAACCAGGCGCTTTTGCTCCGCTTCGTCGAAATACATCATCACGTTGCGGCAGAAAATGATGTCGTTACGCTGGGGCAGGTATTCGGTCTTGAGGTTGTGAAAGTCGAAATGCACCAGTTCCTTCACGCTTTTCTTCACCACGTAGCGCTCGGCGACTTTGTCGAAATAGCGCAGGCGATAGCCATAGTCCACCGACGTCATCTGATGCTCGCCATAGGAGCCCTCCTGCGCCGCGCGCAGGACGGAGTAGTTGATGTCGCTGGCCAGGATCTCGAGGCGCCAGGGTGCGGGCACCAGAGGCTTGGGAACCGGAGATTCCGCGATTCGGGGATGACGCAGATAGTAGTACGACAGTGCATCGGCCACCTGCATGGCGAGGGTGTAAGGTTCCTGTCCGGTGGAGCAGCCGGCGCTCCAGATTCTCAGACTGTAATCGTGACGCTCCTGCTTGCGCCGCAGAAGGTCCTCCAGCACCTCGCGCTGAAAGAGGTCGAGCTGCGCCTTGTTCCGGAAGAAACTGGTTTCGTTGACCGTGAGGTTTTCGAGGAGCAGCGACAGCTCCTGTTTCCCTTGCCGGCTGATGAGCAGGCGATAGTAGCTGTAAAAAGTGTCAATCTGGCATTCCTTCAACCGCCGCAGCAGACGGTCTTGAAGGAAGGGCGTGCGCCGGTCGTCAAAGTGCATGCCGCATTCCTGGTAGACGAGGGTCTGCAGGAGCTTTAATTCAGCTTCGGTGAGTGCCGGAGTTTCGTTGATGCTCATGTGGATTCGCGGTTGTGCCGGCTACTTCCCGGCCGATGCAGTCTTTGTACTCGTGCTTCCCGTGCTCATGGTTGCGGGCTTGGCGCCGGCCGCCGCGGCCGGTTTTTCGGCTTCTTCTTTTTGCCCCTCGCGCGCCGTGAGTACCTTGCCGATATCGAGCAGGATAATGAGGCGGCCCTGATACTTACCGAGGCCCGTGACACAGTCCAATCCCCCTTCCTGCATCATGGCGGGCGCGGCCTCGATTTCGCTTTCGGAGATTTTGAGGACTTCCGATGCGGAATCGACAATCATGCCTGCGAGCCGGCCCCGGTGTTCGACGACCAGAATGCGGCTGCGCCGGTCGAGTTCGACGGCGGGCTGCCCGAAGCGCTTCCGCAGGTCCACCACGGAGACAATTTTTCCGCGCAGATTGATAACGCCTTCCAAATAGTCGGGCGCATCCGGCACGGCTGTAATCTCGGGCACGCGGACGATCTCATGCAATGAAGTGATGGGGACGCCGTACGTCTCGCGGCCTACGCGGAAGCCAACAATCTGTTTTTCCCGGTTCATGAATGGATTTCCTTCAACGGGATCCCGCCGTTGCGGTCCGCGTGGAGTGGCCAAATCCCGGCGTGCCGTCGTTCGTCCTCTCGTTCGTCCTGTCGCTCGATCTGTCGTTCGAACGCGAGTCCGAGCGTGAGTCCGAACGAAGCGCGAAGCGGTCCATCGAATCGAGCAAGCCGCGCGACATTTTCGACATCTGATCGGAAGAAGCGGCCAGCTCGGTCGAACCCGAGGTAGAGGCCTGCACCAGTTCGCGCATGCGTTCCATGGCCATCACCACCGCCTGTGCTCCGGAGGCCTGTTCTTCGACCGCCGAATTGATCTCGTGGGTGATTTCATTCAGCCGGGTGGTAGCGCGCGCGATCTGCGAAGAGCCGTGGGACTGCTCGTTGGTGGCCGCCCCGATCTCCTGCGCGAACTTATAGACTTCAGTCACGACATTCGAAATTTTCCGCAGCGCGCCATTCAGCTCCTGGCCGAGATTCAGGCCCTCGTTCACGATGGTCGTGCTCTTTTCCATGTTGTCGACGGCTTTGCGTGCTTCCTTCTGGATGCTCCCGATCAGCTCGGAAATTTCCTTCGTCGATTGCGCCGATTTCTCGGCCAGCTTGCGCACTTCGTCTGCGACTACGGCGAAGCCAAGGCCGTGTTCGCCCGCCCGCGCCGCTTCGATCGCAGCGTTCAAAGCCAGTAGGTTGGTCTGCTCGGCGAGATCGTCGATGACCTCCACGATCTTGCCGATATCGTCCGCGCGCGTTCCGAGCGAATCGATGATCTCGCCCGAGGAACGGATGGTGGTGTTGATGCGATTGAGGCCGTCGGTCGCCTTTTCCATGGTGCCGATGCCGCTGTGGACTTCTTCACGCGAGCGGTTCGAAATATCGAGCAGAACCTTAGCCGTATCCGCCACGCGCTGGATCGAAGTCACCATCTGGTCGATGGAGGCCGAGGTTTCACTGACGCTCGAAGCCTGGGTCTGGGTGCTCTTCACCATGTTCTGCACGTTCACGCTCATCTCATGCATGGTGCTGGTGACTTCGTCGATGGCCGATGAAGTCTGCAGGCTGTTTCTGGCGGATTCGTCGGAAGCACTGGCTACCTGGGTGGAAGCAGTTGCCACCTGGGAGGCCGCGTCGCGCACGTTGCGCACCATTCCGCGCAGACCTTCGACCATGCTGGTGAAGGCATTGGCCAGAGTGTCGTTGGCGGATCGCGGGCGGACTTCGACCGACAGGTTGCCCCCGGCAATGGCTTCGGAGACGGCCGCCATTTCTTTCAAATACTTGACCATCGAATCGAAGGTCCGGGCCAGTTGACCGACCTCATCCTTACCGTGGACGTCGATGGTGTGTTCCAGATCGCCGCTCTGGCCGATCTGTTCCGCCACATGGATCAGGCGGGTCAAAGGGGTGGTGATGCCGGTTGCAGTGCGGTAGGCAATGAGGACGCCGAGGACCAGCGCGATCATGGAACTGAGCAGCGCGGCTAGAATCGTCCAGGTCGCAGCGCTCTCATCATTGCCGCGGCGCTCGTCCAGCAGTTTGCGATTCTCACGGTCAACATCGTCGAGTACGTCGCTCGAGCGCGAAACCCAGGAGTTCGGATCTTTTTGGAGATAGAAAATCTGTAACTCGGCCACGGTGGCGTTGCCGCTATCCACAGCCCGGCGTTTGTCGACCAGAGGATCGGCGAATTCCGAGCCCCAGGATTGCTCGAGGCCCTGCACCTTTTCCAGGCTGCTGCGCTGTTGCGGCGAGTTCGCCAGTTCCTGCGCCTGGCGCAAGGCGTCGGCCAGTTTGTGTTCGCCATCATTCATTTTCTCGACGTCCCGCGTGTCTCCGCTCAGCAGGTAATTCTGCAGATGGAGGCGGTTTTGCATCATCTGGAAGCGGACGGACGACGTCGCCTCGGTCATGTCGATGGAACGCTGCGCCGCCGCTTTGGTTTCATGCTCGCGATGCACACCGTACATGTTGATGGCGAGCAGCACCAGGACCGTCGCCAGGATGATGCCAAAACTGATGTAAAGCTTTTTCTTGATATTCATTGCTTCAGCCTTCTTCGGCCCGTTTCGCAGGCCGAGGACCATCACTGATGCGGATCAAAACGAAATTCCAGAATGCCGGTTGACTCTTCCGGAGCGGCCTCGTAACGCCATTTATTAACCGCTTCAAGAACGGCGTTCGCCAAGACCGGGTGGCCGCCGAGCAACTTTGCGCTCTTGACGACACCGTTCGGAGCGACCGTGACCTGGACCCTGACCACCCCGGTAATATTCATCCGTTTCGCCAACACCGGGTAAGCGGGCGCCACTCTGGTCTTGATCTTGCGATTGAGCTCTTCCTGTCCCCACGCCGCGGTCCAGAGCCCGAGCCCGAGTAACAAAAGACTCACTGCGAACACACGCTTCAGGCTTGCCACTGCACGTTCTCCTCCCGATGCCCGCTGTTGCTAATACTCGTGCAAGGCAAGCGGGAACTGGTATCAAAAGTTCTTCCTTTGCATTACTTTGGTGATGAACCGCCAGGGGTAGTCGCGAAGCTCCTTCGGATGGCGACCCCGCATGCGGTCATCGTCCGTACGATCGGCACGTCGCGATTAGCAAAATGTCTGACGCCTCCACGACGGAACCTTTGGAACCCTCGGAGATTTTGGAGCGACAGCGGAGGGGGGTCACTTTGGTGGCATTTCTCAATTGGGCACTCCACTGCGTATTTCCTTGACTCAATTTGAGAATCCAGCGTAGGTTTTATATGTAATTCAGTTGTTTTCAACCGCTTAGCTAAACAGATGGGTGCGCTCTGACAAGCTTCACCAGAAATTCGGGACCGAGCGAGGCGTCTCAGTCTGACGAGGCTTTCCAGAAACTTCTTCTGGAGTTGTCGCGGGCGGCGTTCCAGAGCAGCGATGCGAGCCATCTGATCCAGGCTTTCTGCGCCCTCACCCGCGTTTTTTTTCAAGCGAGCGGAGCCTATTATTGGAGCCGTTCGGCAGATAACGAGCTGGTTGGAGCGGAGGCCGACACCGACGACAACGGGGCCCGGTCGTTTCGCGGCATTCGACGGCACGCCGGAGATGCATCCATTGCGATGGATGCGGTGCGGCAGCGGCGATCGTTTTTCGTGAATCAACTCGACGCCGCCCGCTATCCCTGGCTCGCCTCGAGCCACGCGCACGCCGCCCTGGCTGCACCGTTGCTTGTGTCCGGGGAGGTGAATGGCGCCATCACCTTCCTGAAGAGCGGGCAGGATTCGGGGTTTGACGAGGGCGCGGTCGCCAAAGTCACGATTCTGGCGGCCCAGCTTGGCACCGCCCTCGAAGCTCTGCGCCTGAACCAGCTTTCCCGTGAAGAGCATCGCCGGGCCAGTATTCTGGTCGAGGTCGCGACCGCGCTCCATGGTTTGCCCGACACGGCGGCGGTGATGGAGAGCATCGCCGACCGCCTGCGCGTGCTGCTGCATTCTCCTGCCGTGCTGGTGTTTCTGCAGCAGGAGAAAGTGCTTCAGCTGCAGGCGGTTTCAACCGAAGCTCCCCGTCTCGCTCTGGGCATCCGTTCGCGTTTCGAGCGGAACCAACTGCGATCTTCGCTCGAGATTGCGGCTCGAGCCGTCGCCTCGGGCGAGCGCATAACCGTGAGTATCGATGCGGCTTCGCATTTCGGAGAAGATTCGCCTCCCGGCGTTCTTGTCGCCTCGCCCTTCCGCACCTCGCGCGCGAACGGCGCAATTCTGGTTTATCCGCGGTTTGCCCAGCCCTTCACCCAGGAAGACAAAACCTTGATCGCCGCCATGGCGGGGTTTGGCGCCGTGGCCATTGCCAATGCCGAGTTATACGGCATGGCGCGCGCGCAGGCTCATGAGTTGCATGAGATTCTCGAGATTTCTTTTGAGCTCGGCTCCGCCGGAAAACTCGACGAGTTCATGCAGACCTCGGTGATCCGTGCCGCCAAGTTTCTGGGCTTCCGGCGATGTTTTATCGGTCTTCATGACGAATCCGTCTTCCGGGTTCGGTGGGGAGTGGAGAACGGTCTCGCCCGGCCGGTCGATATCCCGCTGCACGAAGGCATCGCCACCCAGACGCTGAAACAAAAGAATGTTTTTGTCACCGAAGATGCCGCCACGGTTCCGGGTGCGAATCTGGAATTCGTCGCCGCTTTCCGGATCCAGCAACTTCTTGCCGTGCCGCTTCTCGGTTCGAATGGCGACGTCCTCGGAATGTTCGGAGTACTCGACCGCGTCGAGGCGGGCCCGATCAACGATGAGGACGTGCGCCGGGCTCGAGCTCTGGCGGCGCAGGTCGCCATCGCCCTCGAACTTACCCGCAACCTGCATCAATCCGAGGAGCACCGGCGCCGCGCGGAAGCGCTGGTGACCATCGCCTTGGAACTGAACACGGTGCTGCATTTGCCGGATTTCATGCGCAACTTCGCGCGACGCGTGGCGGGGCTGCTCGGAAGCCGCTCGGTGGCGCTTCTGCTCCAGTCGTCGGAACCCGAGATGGTGTTGCTCTCGGTTGCCGACGAAAAAGGAGTTGACGCGGCAGTGGAGGTCAATGACAAGCCGCTGCTGAGCCGCTTTAAGCAGGCGCTCAACTCGGCTCTGCCGAAATATCCTTCGGATGTTGCCTTCGCCCCGGCGGCAGATGTCCTCGGTCCGGCCCTCGCCTCCCGTTCGGGATGGACGGATTGCACCTTGGTCCGCCTGGCTGGGTCCTCGGGAGAACTTGTCGGTTTGCTCTGTCTGGCCGACCGGGGCGCTGCGCCATCTCCGGACGATCAAATGCTGTTGCGGGCCATCGCGGGCCACGCCAGCATCGCGCTCGAGAATGCATGCCTTTTTACCCGCATGCAGCAGGCGAACCGGCACTGGCTGGAAGTCTTCGATGCCATCAGCGACTTCATCGTGGTGCATGACGAGCAGCACAATGTTCTGCGCGTCAATCGGTCGCTGGCGGATTTTGTCGGCATCGCTCCCGACGACCTGATCGGGGTCAACATGCGCGCTCTCGACGCGCTGTCTGCCGGCGCTTCGCCGCATTCTTGCCCTTTTTGCCGCAGCGGTGACGGTCTCGACGAATACGTACACCCGGCGCTGGAACGTACTTATCTGATTTCAACCTCGCGCATCCACGCAGCCAGCAGCGCTCAGCTGCAAACCGTGCACGTGCTGAAGGACATCACCGACCGGCGCGAGGCCGAGCGCCGCTATCGGGAGCTCTTCGACAACATTCAGGAAGGTATTTTTTTCTCCACGCCGCAGGGCCGCTTCATTGAGGTCAACGATGCGCTGGTCCGCATCCTCGGCTACAGCAGCCGGGAAGAACTGATTCAGCTCGACATTCCCACCGAGGTTTATTTTTCTCCAAGACGGCGGGAAGAGCTGGCGGAACTGTTCGAGCGCCAGGGCGGATTGCGCAATCAGGAAGAGGTCCTCCGTCGTAAGGACGGATCGCCCGTGCATGTCTTCATCAACTGCTTCGGAGTGCGGGATACGGCGGGGAACATCCTGCAGTACCGCGGCCTGATGCTCGACATCACCGGCTTGCGCCAGTCGCAAACCGAGTTGCAGAAGGAGCGTGACTTCTCCAACAAGATCCTAAGCCACACCCAGAGCCTGATTCTGGTGACCGACACCGAGGGAGTCATCAGCTACGCCAACCGGCGCTGGAGTGGACTGGGCTTTCAGCAGAGCCAGATCCTGAGCCATCCCTTGCCAGAATTCTGCGCTGCGCCGCGGCGCAATGCACTTCGCGAAGCGCTGGCGGCGGTGGCCCGCGGCCAGCAGGTCGACAATTTCGATCTGCCGCTGATCCGCGGGGACGGTGTCAGCGCCCAGTTTTCCGCCAATCTCAGCCCGATCAGCGGCGAAGATGGCCGGGTCAGCAGCATCGTAGTAGTTATGACCGACGTCACCGATTCGGCCATGCTCCGGTCAAAACTGATGCACGCCGAGAAAATGGCGGCGGTCGGGCAACTAGTCTCCGGCGTCGCCCACGAGGTCAACAACCCTCTGACCGCGATTCTCGGATTCACTGACCTGCTGATGGAAAATCCCGAACTTCCGGAGAGCGCGCGCCGCGATTTGCGAGTGATTTTGCAGGAAGCGCAACGCACCAAGCAGATTGTGCAAAATCTGCTAAGTTTTGCCCGCCAGATGCCGCCGCAGCGCCAGCCGCTGCAGCTCAATTCGATTCTGCAACGCACGGTGCATTTGCGATCGTACGATTTCATCAGTCATGGCATTCAGGTGGTCGAACATCTCGACGAATCGCTGCCCCAGATCGTCGGTGACTCGCATCAGTTGCAGCAGGTGTTTCTCAACATCCTGAATAATGCCTATGACGCGGTTCGCGAAACCTCGCGGCCCGCCCGAATCGAAATCAAGAGCGCTCTGGCGGGCTCCTTTGTGGAGATTGCCTTCCGCGATAATGGTCCCGGCATTCCCGATCCCGCCATTATCTTCGATCCATTCTTTACAACCAAAGACGTGGGCAAGGGCACGGGCCTGGGTCTGAGTATCTGCTACGGCATCGTCCGCGAGCATGGCGGGGAAATTGTTTGTCACAATAATCAGGACTCGGAGGGAGCCACGTTCATCGTCCGCCTCCCGTTGACAACCGAGGCGGCTTCGTTTGGCGCAGTTGCAGGAGTACATCCAAAATGACTCAATCAGGAACTATGGCAGGAACAAAATCCGCAGTCGCTCCCGTGCTGTTGATCGAAGATGAACCGGCGGTGATGGCTCTGGTGCGGGCGGTTCTCGAGGGCCACGGATATAGCGTGGTTCCGACCGAATCAGGCGCCGAAGCACTGCGACTGCTGGAGAATGGAGATTTTCACGGAGTTGTCTCCGATATGCGCACGCCCGGCGGGGTCGATGGCGCTCAGGTCTATGCCTGGATCGCCGTCAACCGTCCGGAATTAGCGCGCCGCCTGGTTTTTATCACCGGCGACATCGCCAACGAGGAGACCGCTGCCACTTTGCGCCGTACCGGAGCGCCGTGTGTGGAAAAACCGTTTCGGGTGCATGACTTTATCGCGGTGGTGGAGCAGACGCTGGGCAGGGCCGATTCATGACGCAGAATCTGACGACGCAAAACTCGGCGAAGGACGATCTTCATCTTCGCTTGCTGATTGTGGATGACGAGCAAACCATCCGCCGCCTGTGTATCACGGTTGGCGAGTCGCTCGGCTTCTCCTGTATCGAGGCGGAGAGCGGCGATGCCGCTCTGGCGCTGCTCGAGGAGCAACCCGTGCACATGGTGCTTACCGACATGGTCATGCCGCGCATGACCGGCATCGAATTCCTGGAGCAGGTGAAGCGTACCTACCCGCGCATCGAAGTGGCGGTGATGACCGGCCACGGCTCGGTTGAAACCGCGGTGCAGGCGATGAAACTCGGTGCCTACGATTACATTGCCAAGCCCTTCGCTCCGCTCGACGATCTGCGCCATTTCCTGCGCCGGATGGCGGACAAAATAAGACTGGTGGAGGAAAATCTTTATCTCCGGGAGCGCTCGGAGACTGAGACCGCGGTGCATGGCATTATCGGCAACTCTCCCGGCATTCAGAATGTTCTGCGTCTTATCTCTCGTCTCAAAGACACACGAACTCCGGTCATGATCTGCGGCGAAAGCGGAACCGGCAAGGAACTGGTGGCGCGTGCGCTGCACTTCCGGGGAACCATGGCGAGCCGTCCGTTCGTTGCCGTCGATTGCGGATCGTTGGTTCCCACCTTGATCGAGAGCGAATTGTTCGGTTACGAAAAGGGCGCGTTCACGGGCGCGCTGCGCTCCAAGCAGGGTCTGTTGCAATCGGCGGATACGGGCACAATTTTCCTTGATGAGGTCGGCGAGCTTCCTTTGGAGATGCAAGCCAAGCTTTTGCGCTTTCTGCAGGAGAAAGAAGTCCGGCCGGTGGGAAGCAATCAGAAAGTGAAAGTGGATGTGCGCATCATGGCCGCCACCAACCGGGATCTGGACGCGGAATACAAGAAAGGAACCTTCCGCAAGGATCTTTATTTCCGCCTCAACGTGGTCACGATTTCCCTGCCGCCTCTGCGCGAGCGCCGTTCTGATATTCCTATCCTGGCGGCTTTCTTCCTCGAACGCCTGGCTCCGGGACGCAGCGTCCAGGTATCCAGAAACGCGATGAAGGCGCTGATGGCCTATGACTGGCCGGGCAACGTCCGCGAACTGGAAAATTGCCTGGAGCGTGCCGTGGCTCTCGGCGACCAGAGTGTGATTGAGGTCAACGATTTGCCGTCCTCGATTGCACAATCGGAACTTGCGACGGAAGCGCCAGGCCAGGAAGAATCCACGAACCGCGCCACCGATTTGGAAGACATCGAGCGGGCCACGATCGAGCGCGTGTTTTCGCAGGTTAAAGGAGACAAAGTTCTGGCGGGCAAGATGTTAGGAATCAGCCGCGCTACTCTCTACCGCAAATTGAAGCGCTACAACATCAGTGCGCGAGAAGAGCCCGGGCAATCGAGCACCCTGCAATAGATTCCGACATTTTCGGGGAGCGCGGTCTCGGGTGGCGGGAGGGTGGCGAATCTCCGCGCGGCAAACTGCGTACCGCATGGGTACTGCGTGTGCGATTGAGACGCCGGTATCACACTGAGACACTGGTTTCGTAGTTTCTCGGAAGAAGTGCCAGTTCTGCAGCCTCAGATGCGGCTAACCTCAACTCCTTCATTCACTTGTTCTGAAGTGCATGCCCTTCAAGTTTTTGGCCGGGGCATTGCACTAGAGAATGCCAACAAAGCAGAGGTTAGAGTTCTCCAGAAAGAGAAGAGGGAGACTTGCCTGCTCAATTTCAGCATTCGAGGTCCATCGTGCCTAACCAGGCAGTTGCTCGTGCACCAGAATCCGACATCGTCAGCCGTTTGGCCAGATTTTTTCCCGAAGCCACGCGGGTGCGGATCCCGATCAAACTGAGCCGCAGCAGCAAGGGCCACGGCAATGGCAATGGCAATGGCAACGGCAAGGGAAGCGGCAGCGTTTATTTTCAGGACACGGTCGTTGAATTCGGGACGCCGCATGAAATTCTGTTCCTGGTGGACCGGCCGTTGGAGTTTGCCGATCAAGTTCTGGTTGAAAGCAATGACGGCACGCTGCGGGCCGAAGCCTCGGTGGTGGCCGTGCAGTATCATCCGAAGCAGACGGCAGTTGCAGCCCGCTTCCTAAAGGACGTACCCAATTGGATCGTAAAATCATGACCGCTTCCTCCGAAACTCCCATGCCTCGGTCCCTCGAAGAACGGAGCGCGACACTCTGCGCCCTGCAACCGGTCTATTCAGCCCTGGTGCGCGAATTTGTGATCGAAGTTTCCACGTGCCCGATCGACGAGGATTTTGTCACATCGGGCGAGACGGTGAAGCAAGCTGCGCTCTGGTTCGAACAAGTGGACGCGCAGATTCAGGTTCACCAGTTACGCCAGTTTCTGCAGACCACACCGCTCGCGAGCGAGGCGGTGTTGTGCCAGTTGCTATCGCACCACATGCAGAAGGGGGTGAAGACGGCGAGCGACCGCGATAAGACAGATTTCCTTCTGGTGCAGTATTTTTCGTTATGCGCGCCCTCGGGGGTGGAAGATGCGGACTTGGATCTCGATTACGTGGCCCAGGTTCTGGAGCCCGTTCTCGGACCGCTGAAACCGAAGCTTCCGGGATGGTTAAGTTCGCTCGAGACCATTTTGCAGTCGGCGTCGGGGTGCCGTCGGCTCAGCGAACTGCTGCACAGCGGAGTGCTCGAACAGGGACGCAAGCTCAAGACGCAAAGCGCTGCGCGCTACTTTGAGCCCTCTGCGATGGTCGCCTTTGCCCGGTTCAGCTTCATGATCCGGCGGATCTTTTTCCGGCTGATGCATGACGATCTCAACGCCATCCAGGACGGTCTGCGAGAGTTGGATCGCGGCGGAGTGTCGACGATCGACTGCCGCCGCGCTCAGTTCTCCGCCGAAGAACCGATCGCGCGTCTGCGCATGATCTGCCAGTCATGGAAAGTAATGTTCCACGCCGAATATTCCTCGGGCCAGCCCTTGCGTATGCTGGTCGATCTTCGTGCGGCGGTAGATGACGCGCGCGAAAATCGTGGGCACAGGCAAACGTTGGTCAAGGGCGCTTCCGCGGGCGAAACCCAAGAATAACCTGTGGTCGACGGGGCGGCTTTGCGAGTCTCGAAGGCGAGGTTCGAAGCTCGCGGCGGTGCTAGCTCCGGAAGCACGACAACCACTGAGCCAAGTTGACAAGCATGCAACGATCGACGGTACTGATTCTTTCGCGTGATCCCGCTTTTTCGCGGGAGATCACCGCTCACTGGCCCCGGGATCCGGCTGGGCAAGGCGATGGACCGGAATTTGTCGTTCTGGATCAGGCTTTCCGTGGCGGACTGGAAAGTAGCCATTACGACCTCGCCATTGTCGACGCCGTTTTGCCGGTCAAAAGAAGCAGGAAGAAAAAAGACGAACTCGTCGCGAAACCTGCCATCGACAATGCCTCGGACGCGGAATCTCTCAGCCGGGATGTGCAGCACGCACTTGTGGCCGCCGGCAAGGCAGCCTTGGTAATTCACTCTGAGCCCGGACCGGACTTTTGCAGCGTCGATGGGGCCGTGATTGCTGTGCGTCGTGAAGCGGGGACGTGGCCGGCGATGGCGGGGCTGCTAGGAAGTGAAATTTTGCGGCGCTCTCAGGCGGAATGCCATGCCCGAGACGCCGAAAGAATCTGCCACACCGCTCTGGCCGAAGCCACCCTCGGACGCTACATGGTGGAGATGCGCACCAACGTCAATAACGCTCTTACCACCATTCTCGGCAATGCGGAATTGCTGGCGCACGAACCGGGGCTGCCGGCAAAGGTGCAAACGCAAGCCGATGCTCTCCGCAACATGGCACTTCGGCTCCACGAGATCTTTCAGCGATTCTCTTCGATCGAGAAAGAACTTAGCTTCGCCGCTCGCGAGTCGCGACCAGAAGCCACAGGTGCGGCTGCGGGCGTCCGCTGAAGCCGAATTCACCGTTGTTCCTGAGTTATTCCCGAACCGGCATCGCTGATGCCAGCCGAATGTCAAGTAAGCTGATGAAAATAAGGTAGTTATCGCAGTTTCCAAGCTTCTCATCCCTCGCGCAGCCAAGCCATCCCGTCCTCGTCACACGAATACGTGAGCGTCGTCACCGGGGGACTGTGATGTGTGAAATCCCGTCCGTCGCGTCGGCGAGTGCGTGTTTTGGCCCTAACGGACGCTATGCCGCGCACCAACCTATCCCGTATGTTCTTCTACATCAATCAGTTGCAATTCTCTTGTGATCTGGCGCGGAACTTGCTGTTTAAGACAATGTTCTGGGGCTTCTTGGGCACAACTTTTTGGATACATCTTTTATTGGATACATTCTATGGCTTCAAACTTCCGTGCTTTTGGCCACAAATTGTGGCGCACCATCGCCTCCATACAGACTGGCGTCGTTCTCCTGATTCTGGTCGTAATTCTCGCGGCGGTTGGCACCGTCATCCTGCAGCGGCCGGCTACCGAAGCGGACGAGATGCAGAGCGCCTATTCACCTCACATGCTTCGCATTCTCGACTCACTGGGTTTGACGGACGTCTTTCATGCCTGGTGGTTCCTGGGATTGCTGGCGCTGGTCAGCGTGAGCATCATCGCCGCTTCCATTGATCGCTTTCCAAACTCGTGGCGCTACTTTTCTCGTCCTTACAAGTATCCCGATGAGAGCTTCCGCCGCGCTTTGCGTCCGCAGAAGTCGCTGGCGATCACAGACGAAGAATCGGGTCTGGTGGCTGCCGAGCGCGCCCTCCACGGGATGGGATACAAACCAGAGCGCGTGGTGCGCGAAGACCACTTTGGAATTTTCGCCGAACGTCACCGCATGTCCGAACTTGCGGTGTACATCGTCCATGCCAGTCTTCTGTTGATCTTCTTTGGAACCATGGTCGACGGTATCTGGGGATGGCGTGGCTATCTCAGTCTGAATGAGGGACAGACCTCCAATCAGATCGAAATTCATGATGGCAGCAAGCGGACTCTTCCCTTCGCCATTCGCTGCGATACCGCCGGTCAGGAAAACTACCAGGACGGAACGCCGAAGAAGTGGTGGTCAAAGCTGGCGGTAGTGGAGAGCGGGCGAGATGTAAAGACGAAAGAAATCGTAGTCAACGATCCGCTGCTCTATAACGGTGTTCGCTTTTATCAGTCCAGTTACGGCTCGAACGGGAAAGTCAACAAGTTAACGATGGAGGCGACTCCGAGCAACGGTTCCGGTCCGAAGCAGAGCATCGCACTGGCGGTGAATGAATCCGCGTCGCTCGACGCCGACACCACAGTACGCTTCGCCGAATTTTTCCCCGACTTTGCCGTTCGTAACGGCGAGGTGTATCTGAAGTCGAACCAGTTGGAAAATCCGGCGGCGCACCTGGTGGTGACTTCGAAAGCCGCGGGAAAGAGTTTCGACGTCTGGTTCCCGGCAATGCCGGAAGTTGCCGACAATTCGAAAGCGCCGTACCTGCTCCAGGCCACCGACCTGAAGATGAGCCACTACACGGGATTGCAGGTTTCGCACGAACCGGGGCAATGGGGAGTGTGGTCCGGCGTAGTACTGATGGGCGTGGGACTGACCTTTGTCTTCTACGTGGTGCATATGCGGTTCTGGATGGTACCGGTTCGCGATCCCAGGACGGGCATGTGGTCGCTGTGGATCGGCGGAACTGCGAACCGCAACCGGGACGCGTTCGAGCAGCGTTTCAACGAACTAGTGGAATCGGTGGAAGAAGAATTGAAACTCCTGGCGAAGACCGCTCCCAGGGAGCAGGTCACTACCATCGCCGGGAATTGAGCCGGTTTCTGGGAGGATATCAATGGCAAGAGCAAAAGCAGAACCGCAACAGCAGCCCTCAACGGGCATGACCCTGATCGTGCTGGTCGGATTGGCGATTACATTTCTGCTGCTAATGGCACTTCTGAACGTGGCGAAGAGTGGCAATATCCTGGGCGAAGAAAACCTTCTCTTCGCGGCTCTGATTTTCTACTCGGGTGCGGGGGCGCTCTATCTGGGGTTTGGAGTCACCGGCACCGAGTCGTACGTGAAGTTCGCATCGTTGGCGACCTGGCTGGGACTTGCCGCCAACACCGCAGCCATCGCGCATCGCTGGTATGAATCGGGACACGCGCCGTTTTCCAGTGTTTATGAAATGCTCCTCAGCTTTGTGTGGACGCTGGCCGTGCTGACCCTGGTGGCGGAAAAGAAATATGACGTGAAAGTCATCGGCACGGTGACGATGCCGGTGGCGATTGTGGGCGTCGTCCTGATGCAGCTGCTGCGCACCGAAGTTCATCCTCTGGTGCCCGCGCTGCAATCGACCTGGCTGCACGTGCACGTTACGCTGGCCATGCTGGCTTACGCGGCCTGCGCTCTTAGCTTTGCCCTGGCGCTGATGTTTCTGATTCAGGATAACCTGAAGACCGAAACCGTTCTCGCTGTGACCAGTGCCAGCACCGTTGGGGTTTACGCCAGCATTGTTTTGACGCGCTTCGAGCGCGGCGCCCTGAACCTGGTGGCGTGGAATCCGGAAAGCAAGTCGGAGGTCTTCATCTCCAGAGGGGTGCGGTTGTTCGTGGTGGTTCCCGACCTTGGCTGGTTGATGATGTTGACGCTCTTAGTGGTAGGCTCGCCGCTCGTCTTCTACGGATTGGCCCGCTGGAAGAAGAACGATAGCTTCCTCACGCTGGCCAACCGCGCTGTTTTCCTTAGCATTCTGCTTCAGGTAATGACGCTGGTGATGTTCCTCGTTCGCGCTCGTGATGGACGTTATCCATCGCTCGACGCGGACGGACTATTCCCGACAAATCTCGCCGCTAGTCCATTCATACTGTCGGGCTTGGTAGGCGGCGTATTCATGTCTTTGCTGTACCTACTGCTGCTGTGGCGGCGACCGGATCTGTCACGTTTGCTGCCTAGCTCCGACAACCTCGACCGCATCACGTACAAAACCATCTGTCTGGCGTTTCCGCTGCTTACATTGATGATCGCCTCGGGAGCCTATTGGGCGAACCAGACCTGGGGTTCATACTGGAGCTGGGATCCAAAAGAAACCTGGGCGGCCATCACCTGGCTGGTCTACGCCCTCTATTTGCACATGCGGATTACCCGTGGATGGCGTGGACGCCGGGCCGCTTACTTTGCGATTGGCGGATTTGCGGTGGTGATGTTCACGTTCTTTGGCGTGACGTACCTGCTGCCGGGCTTACACGCTTATGCTTAGCCGCACACCATCTGGGCCGATGGCGCCGGCGCTGCCGCAAGAACCAGCTTCTGCGCCGGTCGCGTCCGGCGATCCTGCTGGTGGAGCAGGCGGGGCGGAACAGGTGACCGTTAACCGTTCTTCTGATGAGCGCACTTCTGTTGAGCTGAGCAATACCGAATACAAGAAGCGTGCGGGTTGGTCGCAGCCGGAGGTCGTCCGATTGAATTCCTTAGGATTTAATTGGCAGCTGAAGGCAATCTTGCCGGTAGGGCTGGTGCTGCTGGCGGGGCTGCTGCTCTTTACGCTCGCGACAGTGTCGCTGCGTGACCCGGAACGCCATGCGGTGCTGATGGTCGCGGGCGCGGGCGCGATCGCGATCTGCGCCGTGTCCATTGTGGCGCTCGCTCATTTCGTACAGCGGCCCATGGTCGAATTGCAGGAAAAGATTGCCCAGGTTAGTGAAGGCAATTTGGACGTTGCGGTGAGTTTCGATCGCCGCCATGACGAAATTGGAGACCTAGGGCGCAACTTCAACCACATGATGCAGCAATTGCGGGAGAGCCGCGACGAGATCGAGATTCTGCACCGCACGCAAATGTCTCGGGCGGAGCATTTGGCCACGCTCGGAGAATTGGCGGCGGGCTTGGCGCATGAAATTCGCAACCCACTTGCCGGTATCGCCGGCGTTATCGAAATCATCGGACGCGATCTGCCGGCGAGTAGTCCGGCGCGGGCGGTGGTAAAAGATGTTCGCCTGGAAGTCGCGCAAATCAACCGCATTCTGACCGACCTTCTGGAAACCGCGAGGCCGCATCCCCCACAGATTTGCCGGAGCAACCTTAATACGACTGTCGAGCACGCCGTGATGCTGGCGCGGCAGCAAGTGCTTTCGAAGCCCATCAAGATCGAACTGCAAAAAGCGTCAGACCTGTCAGAGGTCGAGCACGACAGCGATCAGATTCACCAGGTGCTCTTGAATCTGCTGCTCAACGCTGTGCAGGCGATGGATGGAGCGGGAACCATCCGAGTGGACATCGGTTCACGGGGCGATTGTGCGACCGTGGTGGTCAGTGACACCGGCCGGGGTATCGCTCCTCAACACCTGCCCAACATCTTCCGGCCTTTTTTTACCACGAAAGGGAATGGCACGGGTCTCGGTCTTTCTCTCGCCCGCCGCATCGTTGAAGAACATCAAGGCCGCATCGAGGTGAGCAGCATTGTGGGCAAGGGAAGCCAGTTCATAGTTCTGCTGCCGTTTAAGATGCCCGCCGCCGCGCTGACCGCTCCCCAGGGTTAACCTCCAGCGGTTGCTTTCTGATTTCGCGGACTGTTTCGAGGACGGAAAGAATCGAAGGTGCTCTCACTTGGGCTCGAGGATAGGAAGCCCCTTGACGAGCCCGAAATGCCGCTTGTTGAATGTGGCTCCATGGCTGCCGCGCTCCAACGCTGTCGCCGCTACGATGGTCGTAAGCGCCGATCATTTTGCCGGCCGACTGCAACTCCGCCCAGATGCGGGCGTGCTCATAAGCGGTTTGCTCGGTGTAGGGGATAATGGGCAGCGCCGCCGCTACCGTTTCGAGATATTTCCGACGTTTGGACTTTTGCGGTTCGACGGCTCGTTCCACGCCGTGCCAGAGTTCAGCTATGGTGATGGTAGTCTCCGTCGTGAGATTGCCGGTTTCGCATCCCATGAAGGCGGCACTACTCAAGAGGGAGCCCAATGACGGCAGCCAGAAAACTCGCTTCGACAGCCGCAGCCGAAAAACAGCTTAAGAGCTTCATCGAAAAGTTCGAACCAAGAAACCAGACCGTCATCCGCGCCATGCGCAAGGCCTTGAGGAAGAGGTTGCCCGCCGCAAACGAACTCGTTTATGACAATTACAACTTCTTTGTCATAGGTTATAGTCCAACCGAACGGCCGTCGGATTCCATTCTTTCGATCGCTGGTGGAGCGAATGGAGTGGGTTTGTGCTTCATCCACGGCGCCAGCCTTCCCGATCCCCACAAGATACTGCTCGGCGCGGGCAAGCAAACTCGTTTCATCCGGGTCGAATCTGCAGAGGTATTGGGCCGTCCTGAAGTGGAGGCGCTCATCGCTGCCGCAGCCGCGAAATCCAAATCACCGCCCGCTGGCGGGCCAAGAAAACTCATCATCCGGTCGGTTTCGGCGAAGCAGAGGCCACGCCGTAAATCGGGGAAGTAGAGGGCTTTGTCCTGAATACCTGGGATGAGGCATGCCTGGCAATGCAGCTCAGGGGTGCTGCGAAGCCCGCCTTCGGGCCAGCTAATAAAGCAAACAGCCTCCCATTCGTAGTAAATTAAAAACCGATGCCTGCAGAGAAGATCATGATCGTGGACGACGAGCGACTGGTGCGCTGGTCGCTCCGCCAGAAGTGCGAAGAGTGGGGCTACAACGTAATCGAGGCCGAGTCGGGCGAGCCGGGGCTGAAACTGGCGCAGCGGGAGTCGCCGGATCTGGTCCTGCTGGACGTGCGCATGCCCGACCTCAGCGGCATCGAGGTGCTGGATCAGTTAAAGAAGAATGGCGATGCCCGCGCGGTTATTATGATCACCGCCGATCCTCAGCTTGACGACGTGAAGGCCGCGCTCAAGCTGGGAGCTTACGACTTCGTCGGTAAACCGATTGATTTTGACGAACTGCACATCACCATCAAGAATGCGCTGGAGGCGAACAGCTTGCGCGCTGAAGTGCAGACCCTGCGGAGCGAAGTGCGGCGCGAAGCGGGCTATCAGAGCGTGGTCAGCGTTTCGCCGAAGATGACCGAACTGATGAACTTTGTCCGCAAAGTGGCGGCCAGCGAAGCTACGACAATTCTGATCCAAGGTGAAAGCGGAACCGGCAAGGACCTCATCGCCAAGGCCATTCACTACGAAAGTTCCCGCCAGTCGAAACCTTTTGTGGCGATCAACTGCTCGGCCATTCCGGAGACGCTGATGGAGGCCGAACTGTTCGGCCACGAAAAAGGCGCATTCACCGACGCCAAGCAGATGAAGAAGGGTCTGTTCGAGGCGGCGGATGGCGGTACGCTGTTTCTCGACGAAATCGGCGAGCTTTCTCCGCTGCTGCAAGCGAAACTGCTGCGCGTGCTCGAAGACCAGGTCATCCGGCGGGTGGGTGGTATCCGCGATATGCAGGTGGATGTGCGGGTGATCGCGGCCTCCAACCGCGATCTGGAAAAAGCGGTGCGCGACGGCCAGTTTCGGCAGGATCTTTATTATCGCCTGGCGATTATTGCGATTTTTATTCCGCCTTTGCGAGAGCGCAAAGAAGACATCCTTCCTCTGGTCGATTTTTTTATCGAGCGCTACAACCGGAGATTCAAGAAGTCGGTGCGAGGAATCACCGACGATACGCGGCGTCTTATCTTCACCCACAACTGGCCGGGCAATGTTCGTGAGTTGAAGAACACGATCGAGCGCGGAATGATTCTCGAAGATGAGCCGCTGTTGCGGCCAGAGTATCTTCCATTTTCGGTGGGAGAATCCGGTGGGCGGACCCTGTTTGAACGAACCTCACCGGCCGACGGTGGACAGGTTCTGCCGAACGGCCGCATGCTGCCGCGGCTGTATATTCCGGAAGGCGGGACGTCGTTGGAAGAAGTGGAGCATGCCATGGTCGAGTTGGCCATGCGCCAGGCTCACGGCAACCAGACTCACGCGGCCAAACTGCTCGACATCAGCCGCGACGCTCTGCGCTACAAACTGAAGAAATTCGGCCTGATTCGCGGGGACGATGAAGGCTCGCAGACAACGGCGGCGGAGGAACAGTGAGTGCCAGAAGAAGACCAGGTCGTGCGACTTCGCTCAGGATGACAGGCTGCTGGCTGCCCTTGCTCGCTCTCTACCAGACGCGACAGCTATTTTCGCGGACCATCGGCTGACCTGCTTTGCAATTGAAGGTTTTCTGGAATTGGTTCATGTTCACTACCAGTCCGTTGACACGGTACTTGCCAGGGGAATGAGGATCGGTGATGGCCGACATGCGCAGGTTCTCGGGACGATCGTTCTCGCAAGCCCACTGTGCGTAGCCGACAAAGAAGCGCTGATCCGGCGACAGTCCATCGCGGGCGTCAAGATGCATATTCCTGGTTTGATCCTTCCACGCCATCCACGCGAGGATCAGTCCACCCAGATCGGCGATATCTTCGCCTTCGGTCAGCTTCGAGTTGATCTTGATGTCGTCGACTACAGTGTATTGCGCGTACTGGTCGACGATGCACTGCGCGCGATCGGTGAAGTTCTTGGCGTCTTCCTTGGTCCACCAGTCTTTCAGATTGCCTTGGGCGTCGAACTGACGTCCCTGATCGTCGAAGCCGTGGGTGAGTTCGTGGCCGATGGTGCCTCCCGTGTCGCCGTAGTTGGGGGCATCGTCCATCTTCGGGTCGTAGAGCGGAGGTTGCAGCACTCCGGCGGGGAAGTTGATGGAATTGAGTTGTCCGCTGTAATAGGCGTTGACCGTCGGCGGAGTCATCTGCCACTCGCCGCGGTCGACCGGTTTGCCGATTTTGTTCAAGTCGCGTTTCGAGTCAAAGATGTCGGCGCGTTGCACATTGCCGAGAAAATCGGTGGGCTTGATGTCCACCGAACTGTAGTCGCGCCACTTGTCGGGATATCCGATCTTGTTCACGATGGCGTGGAGTTTTGCCAGCGCCTGTTGCCTGGTGGCGGGGCTCATCCAGTTGAGGGTGTTGATGTCGTCTTCCATGGACTGCTCGATCTGGCGGGTCATGAGGCTGGCATTCTGTTTGAGCTCGGGGCTGAAGGCGCGGGCGACGAATTCCTGGCCGAGCGCCTCGCCGAGTTGACGGTCGACCAGGGAGACGCAACGCTTCCAGCGCGGACGAAGCTGTGGAATGCCGCGCAATGTCTTGCTGAAGAAGTTGAAGTCTTCGTTGACGAAGTCGTCAGAGAGGTAGGGAGCCAGAGCGTGCGCAGTGTGCCAGCGCAGGTAAACCCTGACGTCCTCAAGGCTGAGATCTTTGAACTGCCGGTCGAGTTCTGCATAGAACGCCGGTTGTGTGACGTTGAAGGTATTTTGTGGGGGAAGGCCGAGCTCCTTGATGTAAATCGACCAATCGAAATCGGGAGTCATCGTCTGCAGGCCTTGGAAGTCGACCTTGTGAAAAAGGTTGTAAGGATTGCGACGCTCAACTCGGGTGAGGGAAGCTTTGGCCAGGGCAGTTTCGATCTCCATGACTTTGGCGGCTTCGGCTTTGGCGCTGTCGGGATTGTCGCCCAGCAGTTGGAACATGTTCTGCACGTGAGCGACATATTTCTTACGCATTTCCACCGACTTCGCATCATCCTTGGTGTAGTAATCGCGGTCGGGCAGGCCCAGGCCGCCGGTTCCGGCAAAGGCAATCACATTCTGCGAGTT
This sequence comes from uncultured Acidobacteriaceae bacterium, assembly GCA_963696275.1. Taxonomy (GTDB): domain Bacteria; phylum Acidobacteriota; class Terriglobia; order Terriglobales; family Acidobacteriaceae; genus Acidiflorens. The sequence continues at coordinate 79,259 of CAVOJQ010000011.1, forward strand.
GGCAAAATCCTGGTTTGAGCTGAAGTCAAAAAAAAGACCTGAGGTTTGCAGCGAGGGTTGCAAGCGCGCGAGGAGGACGGGCAGGTCTTTCTTCGATTGCAGGGCGACGATCTGATCGAGATAAGGCTGGAGGGGTCTCGCGCCTAACTGGTTGACGGTAGTCTGGTCCATGCAGGCGCCGAAGTAGTCGCCGATCTTCTGCTGGTTGGCATTGCGGCCGGTGGTCTGCCGGGAAAGCTGATCGAGAATGCCCCAGAGAAATTGCTGATTGTCCAGATAGAGCTTGCCGTAAACGCTCCATCGAGCCTGGTCGCTCGGGATCGGATTGTTCTTCGTCCACCCGCCGCACGAGTATTGATAGAAGTCGACGCAAGGGTCGGCGGTCTTGTCCATGGAGGAGACATCGAGTCCTGGAGTGTAGGGAAACGAGGTGAGCGGCTTCTCGGTTTGTGCCGAGGCGGCGAGAGCGAGGGCGATGAGGATGACGAAGAAGAACGGTTTTTTCATGTTTGTCTCTTTGGACGCAGGAGAAGTTTAGTCGGAAGCAGGCGGAGAGGCAAAGGCGGAAGCCGAGCCGATTGAGTTGGTGGGTGTCGGCCTAAGTGAAGGCGGGAGGTTCGCAACCACTTTTCAAGGTCTGGTGCCAGTGCGCGCCGATCGCGGCGCGGGCAGATGGAACAAGCGATGCAGGGCAGTGGTCAGCTCCTCCTGCTCGGTTTTTTCAGGAAGCGCTTTGAGTTCGCGAGCCAGGGAACCGGCAATTCGTTGCGTCATGCGCAACAGGACGGCATTCAACATTTCATCCTGGTCTTTGGAAAACGGTCCATTTTCTTCGCGAAAGGAATCCAGTTCCTGACGGCAAAATTCATCGAGGCGCGAGCGCAGGGCGACTACGGTGGGCACGGTGCGCTCCGCCGATAATTTCCGGCAAAAGCCTTGCGCCTCGGCCTGCAGAATTTTGTGCGCTTTCGCGGCGGCCATTTCACGGTCTTTGGCAGTGGGATCGGCCACGTCTTCAAGATCGTCCATATCGCGAAGGAAAACGTGATTAATGTTACGAACGTCGGGGTCGACGTCGCGGGGCACGGCAAGATCGATGATCAGGAGGGGTTGGCTGTAGAGCGATTCATCGGAGCGTGACTCGCCGGTCGCGAATTTATCCGACGACGACTTCTCCAACAGAGATTTTTTCTCGCGCTGCAGAATCCTGCGCTCCATGATCGACTCAACATCTTCGCGACTCAAGATGGTATGCGGGCAGGAGGTGCAAGTAATGATGATGTCGGCCTCCACCATGTGCTGCCAGCGTTCTTCAATCGGGCTCGCGGTTCCCCCGAGCCGGGCTGCAAGTTCGGCGGCATTCTCGAAGGTGCGGTTCATCACGCGGATTGACGTGGCGCCTTGTTGGAGGAACCCGCGGGCAGACAGTTCCGTCATTTCGCCCGCGCCGATCAGCAGTACCTTCTTATTGGCCAGCGTGCCGAAAATCTGGCGGGCAAGTTCTACCGCTATATAAGGAATGGAAACCGATGTCTTAGCTATGGCCGTCTCGCTCCGCACGCGCTCGGAGACGGTCAGGGCCTTCTGCAGCAGGACGTCGAGGAAGCGTCCGCATGCTCCCAGTTTCTGTGCCTGCTGCCACGCCGCCTTGACCTGGCCGATGACCTGAGGGTTGCCGACAACCATGGAGTCGAGACAGGATGCGACACGAAAGATATGCAGAAGGGCCGATTCATCGAGCAGACGGTAGAAGTGCTTCCACTCGCAGAGCTTGAGGCCATACTCGGCCGCCAGCAGACGCATCACCGAATTGGCGGCGAGGGTAACGTCGTTCGCCCAGAGGAAGAATTCGGTGCGGTTACAGGTGGAGAGTATGATGACTTCGTCGATGCCTTCCGCTCGTGACAGCCGAGCGAGGGCTTCGTAGCGGCGGCCTTCTTCGACCCAGAAGCGCTCTCGCACGGCCATGGGCGCCGTACGGTAGTTCAGACCCACGACCATGAGAGTCGGTTCCACAGTTCTCTCTCAACTCCTAACGAACCCGTCCATCTACACTAGAGCACATCGCAGGCCAAAGAAACGCATGGTCGGGAAGGGGCTTTTGTTTCAGCAGGTTATTCAGGATTTGATGGGAGAAGGACGGGTATTCGGCAGGCAAAATTGAGGAATATGACGCTGGCCCGAGTGTTTTGGCCCCGACAGGGAAATGCAAGAGACACAAGTTCCCGTTTTGGAACGGCTTGCGTTCTTACAAAGCGAGAATGCTAATTCGCGACTGCCGGAGCGATTTCAATCTGTTTTTTCAGATTTTTTGTCTTCGGCTCGTGAACGCAGAACGGCTCCTCGCTGAGGTAGTTGCCGGTAGCCGCATAGGCGCGGGCTCGGCAACCCATACAGACGTTGCGGAACTCGCAGCAGCCGCATTTTCCCTGCAGGTTGTTGGTGTCTCGCAGTTCATTGAAAACTACTGAGTTCTCCCAGATTTCAGCGAACGGCTGCTTTCTCAGGTCTCCCGCTAAAGCCGGGAGATATCCACAGGGATAAACCTCGCCCTGATGAGAAATGAAACACACTGCGGTTCCGGCGAGACAGCCCTTGGTCATGGCGTTCATGTCGGATGGATGGGCTCCCGGATGGCCTACTGGTCTGCCCACTCCGTTCGGCTTCAACTCGATGCCGGTAGAGCCGGGCATCGCCATCTCGGTGGGGCCGATGGCGGGCTGCGCTGCTTCAACTGGTGGAGCGGCGTGCGCCGCAGCGGCGGCGGCTTCGGAACGATGTTCGGCGGCGCGGCGCTGCCGAACCACACGGAAGTAATGCGGCGCGCAGGTTGCTTTCAGTTCGATGCCACCTTCGAGCGAACGATCGTAGAACCAATTCAACATGCGCTCGTACTCTTCCGGGGGAACCATCTGTTCGGTAGCGATATCGACACCGCAGCCGACGGGGACTAACAGGAATGTGTGCAGCGCGTCGGCTCCGATGGAGCGGGCCAGGTCGAGCACCTGCGGAAGCTGATGGGCGTTGTGGCGCGCGATGGTCGTGTTGATCTGCACCGACATGCCCAGATTCTTGAGATTGCGGAAACCTGCGATGGCGGCATCGAAGGCTCCAGGAATTCCGCGGAAGGTATCGTGAGTGAGAGCATCGGCTCCGTCGAGGCTGATGGCGACGCGCTGCACTCCGCTATCGACGATCATGCGCGCGACGTGCTTTGTAACCAGAGTGCCATTGGTGGCGAGGGCGACGCGCAAACCTTTGTCGGTGCCATAACGGGCTAGCTGAAAAATATCGGAACGGAAGAGCGGTTCGCCGCCGCTCAGCACCAGGATGGGATTGGAGACGGTCGCGATCTGATCGATGATGTCGCGCGCCGATTCGGTGGAGAGATCAGAAGGCGCGCTCAATTCGGTGGCAGTGGCGCGGCAATGGATGCAGCGAAGATTGCAGCCTTTGGTCAACTCCCAGAAGATCAGTCGAGGCTTGTTCTTGCTCATCGAACTTGGAACTGCGCTGGAATGTCCATTGCCATTTGCGGAAGCCATATGAAGTCACCCCTATGAGAGCTTGGGATCGAACGCCCACCCACGAGGCAACTTTAAGCGAGAGCAGCAGGTGTGACGGTGACAGTCATCACCTGGAATTGTGATCTTGGTCACTAGGGGTAACCCTCATGGAATGTGCTCGATAGAGGGCAAGTGGCATCCTTGGAAGGCCGCTCGCAAGCAGACTGGAATGCAAAACTTCCGGGGTGTAATATGCGCACTTGTCCGTTGGATCCTGAGCGAACAGTTGTTCACAAAAAAAGCGCAATTTTCGCTGAGGCCCTATACGGGCGGCCCCATGAGATATGGAGTGAGTTGGAGTTGGCAGCACTTGCCCCATGGCACCAGTCCGCCGCAGCAGGAAAAAGACGAAATCATACGAATGGAAGCCAGCAATGTGCCGGCTTTCCAGACGGAAGACTACTCGCCTCCAGCCAATGAATCGAAGGCGCGCGTGGATTTTATCTATGAGAGAGGAGGCGTGGAGAAGGATCAGGAGAGTTACTGGAAGCGCGTCGGGAAGGAGCGAAATGAGCAGTTAGAAAGGTTTGTCGGCAAGCGAAAGGCCATGGACGAGGCGGTGGCGCAAATCATTGCGCCGAACGATTCGCAGGACGTGAAACTGCGGAAAATCTACGACCGAGTCCAGCAGATCCGCAACCAATCGTATGAGCTGCGCAAAACGGAACAGGAAGTAAAACGCGAAAAAGAAAAACGTGAGGAAAACGTCGAAGACGTTTGGAATCGGGGCTATGGCAACAGCATCCAGTTGACGTGGCTGTTCCTCGGGTTGGTGCGATCGGCCGGTTTCGAAGCTTACGGATGCTGGGTTTCTTCTCGCAGAGATTATTTTTTCACAGCGGTAACGTTGCAAAGCGCAAAATTGAACGCCAACGTTGTGCTCGTAAAAAGGGACGGGAAAGATCATTATTTCGATCCTGGCGGGGCCTTCACGCCATTTGGGATGCTGGAATGGTCGGAAACGGGTGTGCCTGGTTTGCGGCTCGATAAGGATGGCGGAAGTTGGATACGGACGACGCTGCCGCAAGCCTCGGAATCGCGGATTGAGCGGGTGGGCAAATTGCAGCTTTCTGATGCGGCCGATCTTGAGGGTAAGCTGACCATTACCTATACCGGTCTGGAAGCCATGTATCACCGGTTGGAGGTGCGAAACGCGGACGAGGTGGCGCGCAAGAAGTACATGGAGGAACGGGTGACCTCGCAAATCGGGGTTTCCGCCGAGGCTGAACTCACCAATCAGCCGGACTGGACTAGTTCAGAAACGCCGCTGGTGGCGGAATTCAAGCTGAAGATTCCAAATTGGGCCTCGAACGCCGGTAAGCATGTGATGATTCCGGCTGCGATTTTTACCGCCGGCGAGAAAACAGTTTTTGAACATGAAAACCGTGTACATCCCATCTACTTCGCCTATCCGCACGAAAAAACGGACGACATCTCCATCGAACTGCCACGCGGATGGCAGGTCAGCAGTGTGCCAGCGCCGCAAGATCAGAACAAAAAGCTGGTGCTCTACAGCTTGAATGTCGAACAGAATCCAGGCAGTGTGTGGCTGACGAGGAGGTTGACCATCGATTTCTTGCTGCTGGAGCAGAAATACTACGCGGCGTTGCGCAACTTCTTTCAAAGTGTGAGAACAGGCGACGGGGAGCAGATCGTTCTGCAGCCAGCGTGAGCCGCCCGTTTTCTGCTGCAATGGCAGAGCTAGTTGTGGTTTGCCAAGTCGCGCAGCGCCGCCGTGTTGCGTATCACCAGGGTGGAGCCTTTCGACTGCAGTATCTGACGCTTCTTCATGTCGGCGAAGAGGCGGGTTACGGTTTCCCGCGAGGTACCGATCATCTGCGCGATTTCTTCGTGCGTAAGTCTCAGCTTCAGCCTTGGTTCGGCTTTCGCGGCATCTCCGTTCTTGCCACTCCATTCGAGGAGGAGCTTGGCGAGTTTCTCGGCGGCGGAGTGGGATAACCCGAGCGATCCCGCTTCTTTGCAGGCATTGTGATACTTTTCGCTGAGTTGCTCGGCTACCTTGAAGCAGGCTTCGACGTCATCCTTAAGGAAATGCAGGAAGTCTTCGCGCTTGACGAAGTTGACCTGGCAGGGGTCGAGCGTCTCGGCGGTTACCTCGTAGGGCTTGCCGGAGATGGTGGCGCTCAAGCCCAACACCTCGCCGGGTTCGGCCAGCTTTACGATGACCGTCCTGCCGCTGGGGGAGTTGATGGACAGCTTCACACTGCCTTTGCAGAGCACGAAGATGCCTCGGGGCATCTGCCCCTCGACAAACAGCACAGCCCCCTGGGGATACGCGGCCGCGTACTTGATGTGTTCGAATGCCTGGAGCGCACTCTCCGGCAAGTCGCAAAAGAGGCGATCCGTGCGCAACTTGCAGGTAATGCAGCTTTCTACAATCTCCATTCCGTATGGCGAGAGCATGAACCAGCCTCCTGTAACTCGGGCTCGCCTGTCTTCAGGGGAACACATCGTACGCGGTCCACGGAGCGAGCTGAGCCGGACTTCTAGCGCCAGTTTCCGTCGCCAGGAAACATATAGCTGTGCTGCGAGATACATGGCTATGTGATCTTCCTCACACTCACGGGGTCACCGTGACCGCGGGTTTCAAGAGGCATTTCTATGGTGCGTGGGCCCCGGTTCAGGGCGTTAAGCCGCAGACTCTGCTGAAACAGACCGGCGGATGCCACAGGGAAACGGTGGCGCATCCTTGTCGTGGCGCGTAAACTTCTCCGCAGATGGCTGGAAATGTCGAATTCGCCGTCTCCCGCATCAGCTCAGTGAATCCCGCTACGGGCGAGGTTCTGGGCGAGTTGGATAGTGCTGGTCCTACCGAAGTGCGAGCTGCCGTTGGGCGCGCTCGCGCGGCGCAGCCCGACTGGCATGGCTGGGGCATCCGTAATCGCGTCCGAGTATTGCGGCGGTTCCAGCAGATTCTGCTGGGGCGCAAAACCGACATCGCGCGCCGCATTACCCAAGAAGCAGGCAAGCCGGTCGTGGAGGCGCTATTGACGGAAGTTCTGGTAGTGCTTGACGCGGCGCGGTTCCTGATCGACAACGCCTACGCGATGCTGCGCGAAGAAAAGCTGGCGCACGGAAATCTGGCGATGAAGACGAAGGCGGGACGCATCCTGCATGAACCGTACGGCGTTATCGGCATCATCTCTCCGTGGAATTATCCTTTTTCGATTCCGGCGACCGAGGTTATGGCGGCTCTTGTCGCGGGAAACGCGGTGGTGCTCAAGCCCTCCGAGTTGACGCCGCTGATTGCGCTGGAACTTCAGTGTCTGCTGCGCGAGGCTGGAGTACCCGACGAAATCTTCCAGGTGCTGCCGGGTGAGGGCGAGACGGGAGCGGCGCTGGTTGCCAGCCCAATCGACAAACTGGTGTTTACGGGAAGCGTCAGCACGGGGCGGCGAATCGCGCAGGTCGCAGCCGAGCGCTTGCTGCCGGTCGTTCTCGAACTGGGCGGCAAAGATCCGATGGTGGTGCTGGGGGATGCCGACATCGATGTGGCATCGAGCGGTGCGGTGTGGGGAGCGTTCATGAATGCCGGCCAAACCTGCTTGTCGGTCGAACGCTGCTATGTGCATCAGAGTCTGTATTCAGATTTTCTCGATGCATGCCGGGAAAAGGCGCGCAAGTTGCGCGTGGGAAATGGGATCGATCCAGCTACCGAAGTGGGACCGATGATCCACGAGCGGCAAGTGCGGGTAGTGGAATCCCAACTGGAAGATGCGAAGCGGCGCAGCGCGCGGGTACTTGCGGGAGGCGCGCGGCTACGCGAACTCGGCCCAACTTTTTTTGCGCCTACTGTTTTGGCGGACGTCGATCATAGCATGCGGGTGATGCAGGAAGAGACTTTTGGTCCGGTGCTGCCGATTGCGAGTTTCGGCGATGATGCCGAGGCCGTGCGTCTGGCTAACGATTCCCATTACGGACTGGCGGCGAGCGTTTGGACGCGCGATCGCGCGCGCGGCGAGCGCTTGGCGCGTCAGATCGAAGCTGGGACCGTGATGGTCAACGATGCCGTGTCGTGTTTCAGCATCAGCGAAGCTCCGCATGGCGGCGTCAAGGCGAGTGGCTTAGGACGCACGCATGGGCGCTGGGGGTTGGAAGAAATGACGCGCGTGAAGTATGTGGACCGCGACCTGGTTCCGGGTATGAAGAAAATCTGGTGGTTCGGCTACGGCGCTGGATTCATGGGCCAGATGGAGGGCTTCCTCGATCTGCTGTATGCTCGCCCGCTGCGGGAGAAACTCAAAGCCGGCGTGCGTTCCATCGGCGCGCTGTGGCGCAAGAAACTGTAGATTGGGAGCGACGTTGTTTCCTCGCAGATTCGAATCCTAAAGCTTGAACTTGGGAATCCAGCGCGGCGCTGACGCGCGATAGCGCTGACACCGGCGGCCGATCGACGGCGAGATGCGATCGGACAAAGATACTCGACACCGCCTGCTGCCAGGAGATAATCTGTTGCCACTTCGTCATGTCCTCCGCCAGATTTTCTTTGAATCGAGCGCTAACGCCGCTGGTCGGCTTCCTTGTCCTGTCCGCGATTTATCTCTACGCGTTTCCACAAGCGAATATTCTTTATGAGGCAGTGGTGTTGTTGCACAGCCTCGCCGGAGTTGTCGCTTCCGTCCTGCTCTTGTGCTGGTTGGGCCGTGCGTGGCGGCAGGGTGAGCCGCTGATGCGCGCCGACATCCTTCTTCTGTTTCTCGGCGCGATTCCGGGGCTGGCGCTGATCTATACGGGGGCGCTGCGATCGGAATGGACGCTGGTTTACGTCCACATCGGATTGAGCTTTCTTGGTGCCGGCCTTCTCGTGGCTATCCGAATGTCGTGGCTTTCGCGTCATGCCTTCGTACGCGTTGCCGAGGTTTTGGTCGTGCTTGTCGTGCTTGCGCCGGTTGCACGCTATCTGCGCGAAACCCGTTGGAATCGCCACGGGCGTATCGAAAACCCGGCTCTACCACCCGCCAGTATGAACGGGGAAGGCGACGGTCCGAGCGGACCTTTTTTCCCCAGTTCGGCGCAGGTGTATGGCGGCGAAAAAATTCCCAGCCAGTTCTTCATGGAATCGGATTCCTGCAAGCGCTGTCATGAAGATATCTACAATCAGTGGAACAGCTCAGCCCACCATTTTTCCTCATTTAATAATCAGTGGTACCGCAAGTCGATCGAGTATATGCAGGATACGGTCGGCACCAAGCCTTCGAAATGGTGTGGCGGATGTCATGATCCGGCTGTGCTCTACGCCGGCAAGATGGATACTCCCATCAAGCAGATCGTGCACACGCCCGAAGCTCAGGCTGGACTCGGCTGTATGATGTGCCACTCCATCGCCGACGTAAAAAGCACGATGGGCCAAGGCGATTTTTATCTGGAGTATCCCAAACTGCACGAACTGGCGGCGAGCAAGAATCCGCTGGTTCGTGGGCTGCATGATTTCATGATCAAGCTGAATCCGGAGCCGCACCGGCGCGTCTTCCTCAAGCCGTTCATGAAGCAGCAGACGGCGGAGTTTTGCTCCTCCTGCCACAAGGTGCATCTCGACGTGCCGGTCAATCATTATCGCTGGCTGCGCGGCTTCAACGAATATGACAACTGGCAAGCCAGCGGCGTCTCCGGAGAAGGCGCGCGATCGTTCTACTATCCCGCGAAGCCGCAGCAATGTGCCGATTGCCACATGCCGCTGGAACGCTCGAACGACATGGGAAATGTGAACGGCCAAGTGCATTCGCATCGTTTCCCCGCAGCCAACACGGCGCTGCCGACGGCCAATGAAGACGCCGCGCAGTTGAAAGCCACGGAAGATTTTCTTACGAGCGGAGCAGTTACGGTCGATATCTTTGCCCTGTCGCGTGCCGGCGCTCCCTTGAAGACCGACAGGATGAAGGCTGGCGCGGCCGGCGAACATGAGCTCGCGACGACCTTTGCGGTGGGCGAAGAAGCGGAAACCGCGGCAAGAATTCCTCGAGAGGATATTACTGAGGCCGGCTCCGTGACGGCGCCGCTCGACCGCGTGCACGCTGCGGTGCGGCGCGGAGACACGGTTCGCGTGGATGTCGTAGTGCGCACCAAACGCGTCGGACATTTTTTCCCGGGTGGTACCGTCGACGCTTACGACACGTGGCTCGAACTTAAAGGTGTCGACGACCAGGGCCAGACGATCTTCTGGAGCGGCATGGTGGAAGATAACGGTAAAGGGCCGGTCGAAAAGGGGGCGCATTTTTATCGCTCGCTGCAGGTCGATGGGCACGGCAACCCGATCAACAAGCGCAACGCGTGGGCAACTCGCGCCGTGGTGTATGTGAGGCTGATTCCGCCGGGCTCGGCTGACACGGTGCATTTCAGGATGAGCATCCCTGAGAAGACCGGGAGCAAAATAACTTTGACCGCGCGCCTTTGTTACCGGAAGTTCTCGTGGTTCAACACCCAGTTTGCCTTTGCCGGCGAACCGGAAGCGGTTCGGCCGCAGGTACAAGTTGCGCCCGATTCCGCTTCACTGCCAGCGGTTTCTGCCGGCTACGACGATAGAAAGTTTGTGTTCACCGGTTCGCTGCAAGGGGTTTCCGCGAAGCAAGAAGCAATTCCCGAAGTTCCTGTCGTATCGATGGCGAGAAACGCAGTGACACTCGATGTCTTGCCAGCCACCGCGCCAGCGCCGCAACCGAAAATTGAAATTGCGAAAGAAGACTGGCAACGCTGGAACGATTATGGCATTGGCCTGTTTTTGCAAGGCGATCTGAAAGCGGCGCAAGCTGCCTTTGAAAAGGTCACCGAGGCCGATCCGCAAAATCCGGATGGCTGGGTGAACATCGGGCGCGCTGCTTTGCAGGAAGGGGACGTGGCTCACGCTCGCACGGTGCTCGAGAAGGCGCTGGCGCTGAATCCCAATCTGGCGCGCACTCACTTTTTCTATGCCGGAGTTCTGCGCCAGGAAGGCAATTACGACGGCGCGGCGCAACATCTGAGCAAGGTTCTCGCGCAATATCCGCGCGACCGCGTGGCGCTGAACAACCTTGGCCGCATTCTTTTTCTGCAGCGCAAGTATAGCGACGCAGTGAAAACTTTGCAGCGAGTGTTGGCCATCGATCCCGAGGATCTGCAGGCGCATTACAACTTGATGCTCTGCTACAACGGTCTGGGCGACGAAAAAATGTCGCAGGCACATCAGGAGCGGTACTTGCGGTTCAAGGCCGACGAAGCTTCGCAAGCGATCACCGGTCCGTATCGCCAGCTCCATGCTGAAGACAATAACGAACGCCAGAGTATTCACGAGCATTCGTCTGTTCCGCTGCCGATTTTGAACAACGCTGGCGCCAAGCGCCTGACCGCGAAAATCACGTCCGAGGCCCAAAGGTGATGAACTCTTTCAACAGAGAGTCCACCACGGAGGCACGGAGGCACGGAGGAATGCTCAGCAAGAAAGACCTGGCATTCCTCCGTGTCTCCGCGTCTCCGTGGTGGATGTTGGCTTGGCTGCTAGTCGTGGCAAGCTACGCATTCGCGCAGGAACATATCACGTTCCGCGAAATCACCGCGCAGGCTGGAATCCACTTTACTCACAACAACGGAGCCTTCGGAAAAAAATGGCTGCCGGAAACGATGGGTCCTGGGTGCGCTTTCATCGATTACGATAACGACGGATTTCCCGACATCCTGCTTATTAACGGCGAGGACTGGCCTGGCCACACGAAAAACGGCGCTACTACTTTGAAGCTTTACCATAACAATCACGACGGCACCTTCACCGACGTGACGCGCAAGTCGGGGCTTGGCATCCCGCTCTTTGGCATGGGGGTTGCCATTGGCGATTACGACAACGACGGATTCGACGACATTTTCATCACAGCCGTAGGGCAGAGCCATCTTTTTCACAACAACGGTAACGGCACTTTCACCGACGTGACGAAGTCGGCGGGACTCTGGGGGCCGAACGAGTTCTCGACCAGTGCGGCTTGGGTGGATTACGATCGCGACGGCAAACTGGATCTCGTCGTTGCCAACTATGTGCAGTGGTCCGAGCAATCCGATCTTTACTGCACGCTCGACGGCTCGCACAAGTCTTACTGCACGCCCGAATCGTACAAGGGGACTTCGGCGCGGCTGTGGCACAACCTGGGCAACGGGAAGTTCGAAGACGCCACGCAGAAAGCGGGGCTCTACGATCCGACTTCGAAGGGACTTGGCGTCGCTATTCTCGACTACAACAACGACGGATGGCCCGATATTCTCATCGCCAACGACACGCAGCCCAACAAGCTCTATCTGAACAAGAAGAACGGGACGTTCGAAGAGCGCGCTGTTTCCGCGGGCGTTGGGTTCAGCGAAGACGGCGTGGCGCGCGCGGGAATGGGCGTCGACGCAGCCGATTATGACCGGTCGGGCAGCGCGAGCCTGATCATTACGAATTTTTCCAACCAGATGCTTTCGTTGTATCACAATGAGGGCAACGGGTTGTTTGTGGATGAAGCTCCGCGATCGGAAGTTGGCCGCGCGACGCTGCTGACGCTGGGCTTCGGATGCTTCTTCTTCGACTACGATAACGACGGCTGGCTGGATATCTTCGTCGCCGACGGACATATCGAAGACCAGATCGAGACAGTGCAGAAGCGCGTCCGTTATGCCGAGTCTCCGCACTTATTTCGGAATCTGGGTTCGGCTAAAGACGGTTCCGACAAATCTGGTAACGGCAAGTTCGAGGAAGTAACAAGCAAGGTCGGGAGCGCTTTTGCTGCTCCGAAGGTCGCGCGGGGCGCGGCTTTTGCCGACATCAATAACGACGGAGCGCTGGACGTGCTGATCACGACCAACGGCGGGCCAGCGCATCTCTATCTCAATCAGGGCGGAACGAACCAGAGCCTGCGCATAAAACTTGCGGGCACAAAATCCAATCGCGATGGCATCGGAGCGGTCGTCCGGGTGATCGCGGGAAGTGACAAGCAGTGGCTGACGATGAAGTCGGGAGCGAGCTATCTTTCGCAGAGCGAATTGGTGCTGACCTTCGGCATGGGAGCGAAGACCAAAGCCGATGCGGTCGAGGTCGACTGGCCTAGCGGGCAGGTGGATAAGCTCTCAAACGTCGCTACCGGACAGACGATTACGGTTCAGGAAGCGAAGGGACAGATTGCGGCGCGGGCCTATGGGACGAAGTAGGTTCTCTCTCGTTGCCGGGAGTTGCGCTTGTATTTGAATTTGTACCCCCCCCCCCCCCCCCCCCCCCCCAATTTTTCCTAAAGTGCTCAGGAATGAGGATGGAGGCAGCGGGGAATTTCATCGCGTTGGTTATCAAAGAGCTTTACAGAAGAGCCACAGATACTCTTTGGCATCTGCCTTATCGAATCGATCTTAGTTGGATAGAGCTTAGTCGGCTCGATCTTTGCACGGGTTGAGTGGGGAAGTCTGTGATCGAGCTCACGAGATGACTGTGATGAAATAGAATGCGTAGATGTTCACCAAACTAGCGTCTCAGTCCGACATGCCCGGACCCAATGAAGCGAAAGAATTTCCATGCGGCAATAAGACGATCTGCATAGCCAATGTAAATGGCGAGATCAGCGCCATGGATAACGTCTGCCTGCATCGCGGGGGGCCACTGGGGCAGGGCGTGATCTCGGGTGGGAAGGTGGTTTGCCCCTGGCATGGGTGGGAATGGGATCCGAAGACGGGAGAGAGCGGGGCTCCGGGGGCTAAGGTGGCGGTGTATCCGGTGAAGATTGAGGGCGGGGATGTGCTGATTGAAGTCTGAGATCGCATTGCCGGGCTTTGCCCGGCTAGGGCGGGCGAGGGCGCCGTCCCCAACTGGTCGTGGGTCGTGCTGACAGCGTGCGGCGGGACGGGGCGGAGCCCCGTCACACACGAGCTCTTTTATCCCAGGAATTTTACGAACTGATGGGGCTGGTCTTCGAATCCTGGGAACACTGTTTTCAGGTCTTTGTTCCCCAGGTACTGCGATACGACTTCGCCTAACACCAGCCTGAAGTCCGTGGTTAACGCCAGGTCGCGGCCTTCGTATAACTGCGATTGGTCGAGGCCGGGCCAGCGGCCGTAGACTTTGCCGCCTTTTACCGGGCCTCCGAGGACGAACATTACGTTGGCGTGGCCGTGATCGGTGCCTCGGTTGCCGTTCTCTCTTGCGGTCCGGCCGAATTCGGACATAGTTACTACGACCGTGTCTTCTCCTAAGTCGCCTAAGTCGGTCCAGAAAGCGGCGATCGATTGCGAGAAATCACCTAAGACGTTGGCAATCTGGCCTTGGGTGTTGCCTTCGTTGACGTGATGGTCCCAGCCGCCTATATCGGCGAAGGCTACCTGCACTCCGAGATTTGCTTTGATCAGTTGGGCCAGTTGCTTCAGGCTGTCGCCGAAACGTCCCTTGGGATAGTTCGCGTTTGGTGCGGGCGTGTAGTGCGCGGGGTCGGCCGCTTTCAGGGTCTTGACCGCGTCGAAGGTCTCCTGTCCGGTGCCGTGTAAGACCGTGTCGACGGAGTGGTCATACATGGCTTCGAAGGTGTTCGACATAGGGGCGGCGTTCGGATTCTTTCCTCCGACGGAAAAGTCACTGACGTTGTTGACGGCTACCGCCGGCTCTTTGCCGGAGAGAATGCGGGGCAACGATGGGCCCAGGGCTATGGCGCGGAAGGCAGCTTTTTCGTTCCCAGAACTACCCGGCCCAGAACTGCCCGGCAGGTCGCGGAGGGCGCGATTCAGCCAGCCATCGTCGGTGACCTTGATGCCGGGCGTACCGGACTCCATGAAATCCTGGGCATCGAAGTGCGAACGCGTGGGATCGGGCGAACCGGCGGCATGGACGATGGCGAGATGCTTCTGTTTCCAGAGCGGCTCAAACGACGCCATTGCGGGATGCAATCCGAAAAAGCCGTCGAGATCGAGCACGGATTTCTTCGGGATGTTGATGGTCGGGCGCATGGCGTAATAGCTCGGCTCGCCGTGCGGGACGACGATGTTCAAACCATCGGCGGCTCCGCGCTGAAAAATCACGACGAGGCGCTTGTTGCGGAGGCCGGGATCGGCGGCGCCAAAAGCGGCGCGCGTCAGAAAACCGGGCAGCGCGGTTGTGCCGACTACGGCCAGCGCGCCATTGCGAAGAAAAATTCTGCGGGTTATGGACATAAGAATCTGCTTTTGGCTTTCAGCTCTCCGGGGAATCCCACCCCTTCGCAAAAAGCGCGAAGGAGTGGGGAACCCCCACCCAACTAACTACCTTCTTTGAAACTCTGGCGATCCCAGGATCAATCCGGTGATCGCGGCCACGTTGGGGGGACGCTTGGGATCATCCAGCATTCGCTGGCTGATCTTCGGGTCCTCCAGTTGTTTGCTAATCGTGTCGTGCGTTGGTTTCGAAATGTCGCCAGCCAGCAGGGAATCTTCCAGTCTGGCGAGCGTCTGCTGCGGGTCGGGTGTTGCTGCGGAAGCGCCGGCGGACGAATCGCTGCCCGTCAGGCTCGCGGGGTCGACTTTCACTCCTTTTATCTTGCCGGAGGCGAGAGCCAGCGCGAAATTCATTCGTCCCAGGAGCGCCGAAGAGTTCACCCAAACGTCAGCCTTCATGGAGTAGCCCGTAGGCGGCATCATGCCATAGAGCATCATGCCCATATTGTTGAGCGCGCCGGCGAGGGCGCGGGCATCGTCAACTTCGGCGTTGCTGGCCCGCACGGCGGAAACTACAAACTCCAGCGGCGTTTTGACTTTGGCGCGGTAAGCTGTTGGCGCCCAGAATTCGGGAGATTTGAACAGAGTGCGTAAAACTTCGCGAATGTCGCCGTCTTTCTTCAGGAATGTTTGTGTCATGCGATCGACCAGCGCGGGTGGTGGATCGTCACTGACGAAGCGCATGGCAAGTTTTTCCGAGATGAAGTGCGCGGTTTTTGGATTATGCGCCAACAGGTGAAGGACTTCGAGCCCCTCTTTTTCGCCGTTTGGTTTGATGCGATGGCCGAGAACCATCTTGTCGCCGGGCTCATGCATGCGCGGCTCGAAATGGAAGGCGCCGCCTTTTTTCGGCGGATCGAGAGTCCATCCCGTGAAAACCTTGGCCACTTCGGTGACATCTTTCTGCGAGTAGCCGCCGTTTACGCTCAGCGTGTGCAGTTCCATCAGCTCACGGCCGTAATTTTCGTTGAGGCCGCTCGCCTGCTTCTTTCCCCGTCTCGGCGGTCCATAGCCATGCTGGTGCGGCGGAATGCCGAGGGCGATTTCTGAATCCGGACCGACGCTCAGCCAGTTGTCGAGATAGAACATCATCGCCGGGCTCTTGGCGGTTGCTACCAGCAGGTCCTCGAACTTGCCGAGCGAATGCGGACGGATGGCATCACGTTCATAGCTGGTGAGCAGATAATGATCGGCGCCTTTATTGATGAATACGTTGAAGTGATTGATCCAGAAATCGTCCATGACTTCATCGAGCTGGCGTTCGCTGTAGATCGCGCGCAAGAGCTTCGCCTGGGTCAACTCGTTCACCACTACCTGCTGTGGATTATCGAGTGCCATCATGGTTTCTTTCTGCTGGGGAGACATGCCCTCGAGCAATGCGTCTCCCTTGCCCCTTTTTGTGGAGACGGCCAGAGCCCGCTGTTCTTCAGGCGACATTTTCAGAATTTCTTTCATGCGCTCGTCGGCGGGCAGATCGAGCAGTTCCTGCGCCTTGAGATTGGCGGCGCGGCGCTCTTCGCGGCGACGCATCTGTTCGGGATCCGCCGAATTACTACTATCGTCGGCGGCGGAGCAAGCACTGCCGATACAGACGGGTTTGCCGTCCGAATTTTGATCTTGCGGGCCGCTGGCTTTGGCGGAGGCTTCTTTCAGTTCCTGTTTGTGCTGGTAGCGCTCCAACTGTGCTTCATAGATTGCCCGCTTCGTGGGATCGCGCGGCAGAGAGGCTTTGCCATCGGCAATCTGCTTGATGATCGGATCGGGCGGAAAATTCTCGATGATTTCCCGGGTGCTCATCCGCAGGGTGCGGAAAGGAGACAGCCGGGCCTGGAGCGCGGAATCGTCAATCTTGTCGGGGTGCAGCTGGAGTTCGATCCACTGGTCAACGCCCATGCTGGTGACGCGGTCCACGTCTCCAGGGCGCGGGCCAAACGCCAATCGGTTCAAGGAGTGGACGGCGCGTTTGCGCTGGTCCAGGGCCAATCCGGCGGCTTTATCCTTCTTGCGGCCGAGGGCGTACTGGGCAGCCACTGCAGCTGAGAGGAGCAACAGAACGGCCAGCAGCAGACGGCGTCGGGTCGGCATCTCCATCGTAGTTGGCCCCATTAGAAATGAACCCCGATTGCGGGAAAAGTTGCTAGCCCGGTTACGTTGACAGGGAAGAGTTTAGCTTCTCAAGCGAGCCACGTAAGCCTTTTCGCTGTGCGCTTTGCGCACGGAGTTCTCCACGAACTTGAGAAATTCGCGCAGATGCTCTTTATGCGACAGTTCAGCCTGGGAAAACTTCACGTGGACCCCGAACGATGGGGAGTTCCGAGTTACCACTCCGCTGATGATGACACCCTTCACCCAGATCTTACCGCTGTTCACCCACAACCCGATTTCCAGAGCTTTGCCGGGGGGAACGGCACTGGCGGTCTCGACCAGGCATCCGCCACGGCCCACGTTCGCGAGGTTACCCCAGACCGGAGCGTCCTCGCCGTCAATGTGAATTTCTACTGCTACGCAACACTTGATACGCCGGAAGCGGCGGCGATCCGATTCCGAGGTGCCCAAATCCGGGGCGAAAGGAGGCGTTTCATCCACGGGCTCGGGACGGTAGAGTTCCAGGACTTGCGCCGGTTTGGCAGCCACCGCGACATTGCCGAGGGCCTCGCGCTGCTTCACGGCAGCTTCTTTGATCTCGCGCATGGCGTGCAATAGCGCTGTCTCCCTCTGCTCGGTTGGCACCTCGCGGTAGGTCTGCAGGAGCTTGCCAAGATGGCTGACGAGGTCGGGATCGGTGAGGAGGCGGGTCCAATCCGAGCCTTTAGGGGGCATTTTCGTGTCTTCGCTCATAACGCAGAATTTACCCTGGGCGGTAGTTTTTCACGGCAGGGAAGGGCTTGATCCGCATCTTAGATTGGACTTTGGGCGTAGGTTACACAAGATGACCAAGGTCATTGTCGCCCGGTAATGAGGCTTCGTCACTGCCGTGAAGACTCGGCGTTATCGTAAAGAGATTCAACAATTTGCATGGTAGTACCGGCAAAAAGAGTCCAAACGATTTATCATTTTTGTCGGGTAAGGGGAGAACCCAAGGCTCCATGGCTTCCTCACAAAACGGTTTTACCCGCCAGTTGCAGCCATTCTTTTTGCCGATTGTTTTGCGGATGGTATCCGGCGTCATTCTAATCCTTGGCCTTGTCCCTGGCCTTAGCGGCCGCCTCAGCGCTCAAAGTTCAGCCCCGGCGGTCGGGGCAAACCCGAGTTCAGCGGGCCTACCTCTGGTGCAGACTTCGAGGGATAACCCGGTATTGGGCAGCGTGCCGGACGCCAAGCCAACGCCCGGCGTCCTGCCGCTGACCTTCAGTGATGCCATTGAGCGTGCCCTGCGCCATAACTTGAACGGCCTTTTGTCGGAATACAACACGATCGAGGCTCGTGGAGAGAAATGGCAGCAGCTTAGCGATCTGCTTCCGAACATCAATGCGGACGTGCAGGAGGTTCGCGAGAAAGTAAGTCTGCAGGCCCTGGGGTTTAACGGTTCGCTGTTTCCGGGAGTTTCTCTTCCTCACGTCATCGGACCTTTCTCTTACTTCGACGTTCGCGCCTCGGCAACGCAGCGTGTCTTCGACTGGAAGTCGATCCAGAAATACCGGTCGTCTGTGGCCGGCGAGGGCGTAGCCAAGTTCAATTTGAAAGACGCGAGGGATCTGGTCGTGCTGGCGACCGGCAACGGTTATCTGCAGGCGATTGCGGGGGCGGCGCGAGTGGAGACGGCGCAAGCACAGGTCGATACCGCGAAGGCACTCTACGAGAAGGCGGCGGCGCAGTTGCAGGCGGGCGTGACTCCGGCGATCGACACGCTGCGGGCGCAGGTGGAATATCAGACGCGGCAGCAGCAACTGATTGCGGCTACCAGCGATTTTGCCAAGCAGAAAATTTCGCTGGCGAGGGTGATTGGACTGGCGCCGGGACAGGAGTTCGAATTGGCCGACAAAGTGCCTTACGTGCCTTTTCCGATTCCCGATCTTGAGACCAGTTTGCAACGGGCGTATTCTCTGCGCTCCGATTACAAGGCTGCCCGCGACCGGCTAGTGGCGGCGCAGTTGGAGCGCAGCGCGGCTACGGCGGGCTACTATCCAACCATCGATCTGGCGGCGAATTTTGGCGAGATTGGCGCGGTTCCCGGCGACGTACTGCCCACCTATGCCTTATTCGGCACCGTGAACATTCCCATATTTCAGGGCGGTAAAGTCCACGGCGATGTGCTGAAGGCGGAGGCGAGTTTGCGTCAGGCGCAGGCGCAGATGGCGGACGTGCGCGCTCTGATCGACCAGGATATTCGCAATGCGCTGCTTGATCTTAAGTCGACCAGCGATCAGGTCGAGGTGGCGCAGAGTTCGGTGAACCTTGCCGAGCAGGCGCTGATGCAATCGCGAGACCGATTCTTTGCCGGCGTAACCGACAATCTTGAAGTGGTGCAGGCGCAGGAGGCCCTGGCTTCGGCGCATGAAAGTTTGATCTCCAGCCTTTACCTGCATAACCTGGCCAAGGTTTCTTTTGCCCGCGCGCTGGGACGCGCCGAAGAGGGCGTTCGCGAATACTTGAAAGGGAAATAATTCTATGGAACCACCGAGCAGCGCGGTAGCCGAACCGAAAGCGAATCAGGAAACGGGTGCGCCGCCGCAGTCATCGCCGTCGCAAGATACGCCGTCTCAAGGTTCGGCGACAGAAGGTTCGCCGGCAAAGTCGTCAGCCGCAGAGCAGCCGCAGCAACCGGTGGACAGCGAGGCGCGCTACCAGCGCCGCGCCGCATTCCTGGGCAATCCGCGCACACGATGGGGGCTCATCCTCGCGGGACTGGTGATGGTGACCGCAGTTTTCTTTCTGTGGCGTTACCTTGCCAGCTACGAATCCACCGATGACGCGCAGATCGACGGCCATGTGAACTCGGTCAGCGCGCGCGTCAGCGGGCATGTCATCAAGCTTAACGTGGAGGATAACCAGTACGTGGAAAAGGGAACCGTGCTGGTGGAGATCGATCCGGCGGACTACGAAGTCGCGGTCGAGCAGGCGCGGGCGGAATACGCGGACGCGCTGGCGCAGGCATCGGCGGCGGGAATCAATATTCCGATCAACAACGTAAGCACCTCGAGCCAGGTGAGCGGAGCGGAGGCGGGTGTCTCCAGCGCCCAGGCCGGAATCACGGCGGCGCGCCAGCAGTATGACGCCGCCAAATCGCAGATCGCCGAAGCGGACGCCAACAATGTCAAGGCACAGAATGACCTTGCTCGCTACAAACTATTGATTGACAAACAGGAAATCTCGCAGCAGCAGTACGATCAGGCGGTGGCCAGCGGGCAGTCCGCGGCAGCGACTTTGCAGGCGGCGCGCGCGAATGCCGACGCTTACGCGGCGCAGATTCAACAGGCGCAGAGCAAATTGGAACAGGCAAACGCCGATCTCCGTACCGCCGGAAACAGGACGCAGACGATGCGCTTTATCCATGCGCGCGCCGAGTCAGCCGAAGCCGTCGTGCAGCAGAAAAAAGCCGCTCTCGATCAGGCGGAACTCAACCTGCAGTACACCAGAGTGACCGCGCCAGTCGGCGGGGCGGTCAGCAATCGCACGGTCGAGGTTGGGCAGAACGTTCAACCCGGCCAGGAGATGATGAAGATCATTCCGCTGGGCGAGGGGGACCTCTGGGTCACTGCAAATTTCAAGGAGACGCAGCTGCAACACATTCATCCCGGCCAATCGGCGGAGATGGCGGTAGATGCTACCGGGAAGAAGTATCAAGGGCGCGTCGATTCCATCGCGGGCGCCAGCGGAGAGCGTTTCAGTCTGCTGCCTCCCGAGAACGCTACCGGCAACTACGTGAAAGTCGTGCAACGTATTCCGGTAAAAATAGTTTTCGAGTCCGGGGAAACCAGGGGACATGAGTTGAGGCCGGGGATGTCGGTAGTGCCGAAGGTGTGGATTAAGTAGAGACCTTGAGTCCTTGAAGCATTGCGTCATTCATCCATTCGGAAATTGATCAGCGTGAGTCCAGGGTTGAAGTACAAATGAGCGCTGCTGCCATCACCATGAACGATGCCGCCGAATGGCGGCCGGCGGTGAATCCGTGGATTATCGCTCTCACCGTGACGCTGGCCACGTTCATGGAGGTGCTCGACACGAGCATCGCCAATGTGGCGCTGCCGCACATTGCGGGCAGTCTCTCCGCGGGTCAGGACGAGAGCACGTGGGTGCTCACTTCTTATCTGGTTTCGAACGCCATCGTGCTGCCGCTGAGCGGCTGGCTGTCTTCGATTGTCGGGCGCAAGCACTTTTACATGGGCTGCGTGGCGCTGTTCACGATCAGTTCGTTTCTATGCGGGCTGGCGCCGAATCTGACCATGCTGATCATCTTTCGCGTGCTGCAGGGCGCGGGCGGGGGAGGGTTGCAGCCGAGCGAGCAGGCTATCCTGGCCGACACTTTTGCTCCGGCGAAGCGCGGAATGGCCTTTGCCGTTTACGGCATTGCGGTCGTGATGGCGCCGGCGATCGGCCCTACGCTGGGCGGCTGGATCACCGACAACTTCACCTGGCGCTGGATTTTCTTTATCAACATTCCGGTGGGGATGCTTTCGCTTCTGCTGACTTCGCGGCTGATTCAGGATCCACCCTACTTCAAACGGCGGAAGCTGCGTGAAACTCGCATTGACTACACCGGCCTGGGCTTCGTCGCGCTGGGCCTGGGAACTCTGCAGGTGATCCTCGATAAAGGACAGCGCGACGACTGGTTCGAATCGAATTTCATCCTGACGCTGACTGTGGTTTCGGCGGCGTCGTTGATCTTTGTGATTTTCTGGGAGTGGCACCAGAAGGATCCGATCATCGACCTGCATTTGTTTCGCGAGCGCAGCTTCGCAGCCGCGAACTTTTTGATGTTCATGCTGGGGTTTGCCTTGCTCGGCAGCACGCTGCTGCTGCCGCTGTTCATGCAGACGCTGCTCGGTTACACTGCGGAGCGGTCGGGGTTGGCGCTGATGCCGGGCGGCTTCGCCATCATGCTGTGCATGCCGATCGTGGGCCTCCTACTTTCACGCCATAGCCCCCGGTATCTAATGATGTTTGGTTTGTCGATGCTCACGTTTTCGCTGTTTCACATGACTACGTTCGACCTGAGCGTGGATTTCCGCACGGTCATGATGGCGCGCGTTTACCAGGCGGTGGGGCTGGCGTTTCTGTTCGTGCCCATCAATACGGCCGCCTATTCGTCGCTGCCGCGCGACAAGAACAACGCGGCCTCGGGTTTGATGAACCTGGCGCGAAACATCGGCGGCAGTGTGGGAATTTCTTTCGTGACCACAGGATTGGCTCGGCGCTCGCAGGTTCATCAGTCACAACTGGTGGAGAAACTCAACCCGGCCAATCTGCAATTTCAGTCGGCAGTGCACGGAATGGCGAATATTTTCTCGGGCGCCGGCCCTGGTTCCGGGGGAAGTTCCGCGCAGCAGCATGCTTATGCCATGCTGCAGGCGAATGTGATCCGGCAGTCGACCATGCTGGCGTATATCGATAACTTCTGGGTGCTGGGGGTCGTGATCGGTTGCCTGCTGCCCTGTGTTTTCCTGATTAAGCGGACGAAGGCGGGGGGTATGGTGGTGCATTAGTTGCGTGGGGAAGGACGGGCGAGGACGCCCGTCGCTCCACAAGCCGGGCGCGTCGCTCCATAGAACGGGCGAGGACGCCCGTTGCTCCACAAACAGAGAGGGCTGCTATGTTTCGCATGGTCACGTTGGAACGCGAATTCGGCTGCGGTGGAGGAGGCATTGCCTGCGAACTGTCGCGCCGTTTGGGCTGGAAGCTATGGGATCAGCAGTTGACCAGCGAGATTGCCCGTCGCGCGGAAGTCTCGGAGTCAGCCGTGGCTTTGTGCGACGAGCGGGTCGACGGGCGTCTTTATCGCCTGGCGAAAGCTTTCTGGCGCGGCAGCTACGAACGCGGTATGCCACTGGCCAATTCACGGGCCTTTGATACAGATCGCATGATGGCGCTGGTGGAAGAGATTATGGGTTCGATCGCGGCAGAGGGCAATGCGGTGATCGTGGGGCGCGGGGCGCCTTTTTTTCTGCGCAACCGCGAGGATACCTTCAGCGTTTTTACCTATGCTCCGCAGGATGAAAAGATCCGGCGTCTGCTGGCCATGGGCAAGAGCCAGGAAGAGGCCAGGGATCTGGTGGAAAATGTGGACAAGGAGCGAGTGGCCTACATCCGTCACTATCTTAATTCTGAATGGCCTACGCGCAGCTTGTATCACATGATGATCAACACGGTGGTCGGGGATGAGAATGTTCTGGCCACGATCTTGGATGGCATGCGAAGGCTGGAAGCGCATCCGGCCGAAGCGGGGTTGCGCGGATTGCGCTAGAACCTCGAAGAGGATTTACTCTGACCCAGTGGATCTCCAGTAGGGTGTTTGCAGAGGGGTGGCTTTTGCGTCGCCGCGGCAAAAAATCCTCCCTTGCTGCTGGCCGCGTCTGAGACGGGGAAGCCCGATCTCTAGAGGAAGGCATTGCTGACGTTCCTTCCTGCCGTTATAAGATAGGCTGCAAGCATGAAGTCGATTTCGCAGGTGGCAGCTTCCGATTCGTATCCCCCGGTGCAGGAGGAAGTGGCGCGGCTCTCTGGGGCGCCGCAGGTGCGGGCTGCCTTCGAGCGCTTCCGCTCGCAGGAATCGCAGTTTGCTTTGTGGCAACTGGAGGCTACCCGCGTGGCGGCGCCTCCTTTTGGAGAAGCGGCTCGCGGCGCCTGGCTCGCCGAGCGTTTCCGCGAACTTGGACTTACCGACGTACAAGTGGACGAAGTGGGCAACGTGTTGGGGGTTCGGCCGGGGTACGGCAAGCGTTTTGTAACTCTCAGCGCGCATATCGATACGGTTTTTCCGGCGGCTACGCCATTGCATATCAGGCAGGAGGGCAGTCGTCTTTATGGCCCGGGAGTTTCCGACAATGGCGCGGGTATCGCCGCCATGCTGGCGGTGGTGAGTGCGCTCGGCAGCACCCGCATTTCGCATGGGCTGCCCTTTCTATTTATTGGAAATGTTGGAGAAGAAGGTGAAGGCGACCTGCGCGGCATGCGGCATGTGTTTGCGACTCCGCGGTGGCGCGATGCGATTGCCTACAGCGTGGTGGTCGATGGGGCGGGAGCGGATACGGTGGTGGCCGAAGCCCTGGGCAGCCGGCGATTTGAAGTGATTGTGCGCGGGCCGGGCGGACATTCCTGGAGCGATTTCGGGACGCCGAATCCGATTCTAGCGCTGGGGCGCGCGATTGAAATGCTCAGTCAGACTCCGGTGCCGGTAACGCCGAAAACAACGTTTAACGTTGGCGTGATTCGGGGTGGAACTTCGGTGAATTCGATTCCTGAATCGGCCAGCATGCGGGTTGATTTGCGCTCTACGTCGATGGCTGAAATCGACCGGCTCGAACAGGCGCTGCGGGGGGCTCTGGAACAGGCGATCGCCACCGAAAACCGCACCGCTGCGCAACGGGGTGGGAAACGACCTCAGGTGGTGGCGAGTGAAGTGGTCGAGATCGGCAATCGCCCGGCGGGAGAATTGGCCTCGGATGCGAGGCTGCTGCGAGTGATACGCGCGGTGGATGCGCAGTTGGGAAATACGGCGCAGGTGCAACGGGCGTCGACCGATGCCAACATTCCGCTGTCGCTGGGACGCGAGGCTATCGCTATCGGTGGGGGTGGCTCGGGAGGCGGTGCGCACACGTTGCAAGAATGGTTCGACTGCAATGGACGCGAGCTGGGATTGAGGCGCATTCTGCTTACAATGCTCACACTGGCGGGAGTAGGAGAATGATCACGCGGAGAATGATTACGCGTCGGACCATCGCGCGTGTGGCCTGGATTCTGCTATTAGCTGTGCCATGGCGGGCGCCGGCGCAGATGGGGACAGTACTGAATGGAACTCCACATGGGCAATCCGGGGAGAGCGCTCCCAAGCCAAAATCCGGCCAGCCGAAGGCGGACCTGATTTTTACGCATGGCAACATCTACACGGGCGCGATCGCAGCGTCCTCCGCGCTCGGATCGACCCAGCGAGCCGAGGCGCTGGCGGTGCGTGGCGACCGCATCCTTGCCGTCGGTAATCGAGACGCGATCATGAAGTTGAAGGGGCCAGAGACGAAGGTGATCGACCTCGGCGGTCACTTCCTGATGCCCGGATTCAATGACGCCCACATGCACCTGGCCAGTGCGGGTCTGGAAAAGATGAACGTGGACATGGTCGGGGTCAAGAGTCTGGATGAATTCCGCGACCGCCTGCGCGCCAAATGCGAAGCCGCCGAACCTGGAGATTGGGTGGTCGGCGAAGGTTGGGACGAAACTTTGTGGCCGGTCCATACGCTGCCCACGCGCTGGGATCTGGATGAGGTTTGTGAAAAACATCCGGCGTATCTCGGACGGGTGGATGGTCACATTGGTGTGGCCAATACCCGGGCTCTGCAACTCGCCAGCGTCACCGTGGCGAGCCGCGATCCGGAGGGGGGAAAGATCGACCGCGATGAGTCGGGCACGCCCAACGGCATACTGCGCGAGACGGCGAAGAGTGCGGTAGTGGCCGCGATTCCGAAGCCAACGCCCGAGAAGCGGAAGCAGGCGATCGAACTGGGACTCGCCGATCTGGCAAGCCACGGCGTCACCTCGGCGCAGGATTATTCGCAGTGGGAAGATTTTCAGATCTACGAAGAGCTCGAGCATGAGGGAAAGTTGACCGCAAGGATCTCCGAGTGGCTGACTTTCGAAGATTCGGTGGATGAGCTCAATCGGAAGCGCGACTCGCATCCCGTGTCCGACAATATGCTGCACACAGGAATGCTGAAAGGTTTCATGGACGGCTCGCTCGGCTCGAAGACGGCTGCGCTGCTGGCGCCTTATAGCGACGATCCGGGTAACAGCGGGCTGCCGCAATTCGATGCGGCCAAGCTGAACGCCATGACGAAGGAACGGGTGCTGGCCGGGTATCAAATCGGCTTCCATGCTATCGGTGATCAAGGCGTGCAGATGGCGCTCGACGCATTCGCCGGAGCGGAAAAAGCCGCCAAGGACGCCAAGGTTAAGGCGGCCAATGGCGGCAGCGATTACCGGCTTCGAGTAGAGCACGCGCAAGTCACAACTCCGCAGCAGATTGCAAAATTCAAAGAACTCAAGGTGATTGCCTCGATGCAGCCCAGCCACCTTCTTACAGATATGAACTGGGCCGAATCGCGTCTGGGAGCGAAACGGGCCGAACATTCTTATGCGTGGGTTGAGTTTCTGAAGGCGGGAGTGATGCTGGCCTTCGGCACGGATTATCCGGTCGAACCGGTAACGCCTTTCCGCGGCCTCTACGCGGCGGTGACCCGCATGAGCGAGGATGGAAAGAAAAGTTATTATCCGGCGCAGAAGTTGACGATGGAGCAGGCCATCGCGGCCTATACGACGGGCGCAGCTTTTGCCGAGTTCGCAGAAAAAGAAAAAGGCAAACTGGAGCCGGGCATGCTGGCGGATTTTGTAGTTCTCGATCAGGACCTGACCGCCGCGACGCCGCCGAAGATTCTGCAAACCAAGGTTCTGCGCACGGTGGTGGGCGGGAAAACCGTGTATGAGGCGGAGACCAAGCATTGAGACAGTGGATCGTTGAGAGATTCAATCCTTGAGACGGTGAGACATTGAGTCACTGAGACCTTGAGACCTAGACCTTGAGACATTGAATCATTGAAATTCAGCAAGAACCTCGATGCTCGTGACTTTGATTGAAATGACTCAATGATTCAATAACCCGATGACTCTCAAAGACCGGGAACGCGCATTTCTCATTGGCGCTCCGCTGGCTGTCATCCCGGCTCTGGCATTTCTTCCTGCGGTTATGTTTCTGATTGTTTTCCCGCAGGTGGCGGAGGGGCGAGCACTGGGCTGGCTGCTGGTGCCGGTGTGCGCCCTGACCAGCAGTTTCGGGCTGTGGAAGCTGGCGTGGGGAGCGGTCCAGAGACCATGGGGAATATACAACGTCCTGAGTTTTGGCGCGCTGATGGTTCTGTTGGTGATTGCGGGCTATACAGGAGTTTTTCTGGCTTTGATGACGCTGAGACTATAAAGGATTGTGCGGTGACGGGGCTACGGCCCGTCCGAGCGCGGCAAAGCCCGCTAACAAGCAGCTGCCACAGCGCAACATTGCTAAACGCGAGATCGCTTTTCTGCGTCTAATGAACTAGTGATTTCATGGGCGGTAGCCCAAACCTTGTCCCAAGCGCAGGTATAATAACAAGTTAGGCAGTTCCAGGAGGAATCAATGGATTCGCGCGAAAGCGCTTTTTGGTCCCGTCTCAAAGCCAACCGTTGGGCCTATACCTTCACTATTCTGGCCACGCTGACGGTGGGCATTCTGATTGGCACCGTCATTTCCTACGGAGTGAAGGGCAAGGAAGGCCAGAAGTCGTCGGATGCGACTCCGCTGACGATTCCGGCGCCCCAACAACTTTCGAATACATTCTCGCAGATCTCCAAGCAAATGGAGCCGAGCGTCGTCAACATTAATACTGAATCGACCATTAAGAATCCTCACCGCCGGGGACGTTCCGTGCATCCCGATCCGGACCAGGAAGAAGGGAATGGCGGTGACGAAGGCGGTGATTCGCCGTTCCAGGATTTCTTCGACAAGTTCTTCGGAGGCCAGCCAGGTCAAGGCGGTCCTGATGCCGGGACCATCCGTCAGCGATCGCTCGGTTCTGGCGTAATCGTTGACTCCAAGGGCTACATCGTCACCAATCGTCACGTGGTCGAGAAGGCGGATCGCATTCGGGTAAAGTTGCAGGATGAAAATCCGGCTTCTCCGGGACATGATGCCAAGTTGATTGGCATGGACCAGGAAACCGATCTGGCGGTCATCAAGATCGATCTCGATCATCCGCTACCGGCGGCGAAGTTGGGCAACTCCGACGGCATGCAGGTTGGCGACTGGGTGTTGGCGATTGGCAGCCCCTTTGGACTGCAGGAGACAGTGACCGCCGGCATCGTCTCGGCCAAAGGGCGCAACATTGTTCCCAACCGGCAATTCCAATCCTTTGTTCAAACGGACGCCGCCATTAACCCGGGCAATTCGGGCGGACCGCTGGTTAATATGGCGGGTGAAGTGATTGGCATCAACACCGCCATTCTCACGGAAACGAGTTCGTACGCGGGCGTGGGATTTGCCATGCCTTCGAATACGGTCATTCAGGTCTACAACCAGCTGATCGGACCGGAACACCGGGTGGCACGAGGATCGATCGGTATTGAATTCTCGGCTCAGCCGAATCCGGCCATCGCGCACATTTACGGTTCGGGTGTAACCGTCTCGAACGTGATCTCGGGCAGTCCGGCCGACGAGGCGGGCCTGAAGATCGGCGACACCATTACAGCGGTTGATGGTCGAGACGTGAAGACAGGCGACGATCTGGTGGCGGATATCGCTTCCCGCAAGCCGGGCTCGAAGGCCAAACTCGCTTTTGTGCGCAATGGCAAAAAGCAGGAAGCAACGGTCACCATAGCCGACCGCTCCAAGCTGTTTGCTTCTCGCTTAGGGGAAGAAGACGAGAACCAGGGCGAGGAAGCTCCCAAGGCCAGCAAGTTCGGCGTCACTGTACGCGGCATCACTCCCGATCTGGCCGATCGCCTGGGCATCGCCGCGGGCAAGGGAGTCGTGGTGCAGGACGTTAAACAGGGATCGTTCGCCGAGGATCTCGGGTTGAATCGCGGCGATGTGATTCTCGAAGTGAACAAGCAGTCCGTGAATAATCCCGACGATTTTACGAAAATCGAAACGGCGATGAAGAGCGGGCAGGATGTAGTGTTCCTGGTGCGTCCACGTGGGGCCAGGGCGCAGGATGGAACCATCTTCCTGGCAGGTACACTTCCGTAACCGGTCAATACTCCGGCGAGACTAGCAGTCTATCCCTGTATCGGGGACGATAGAGATAGCTGATCTCGCCGGTTTTTTGTGGGCGCTATTGGCTCGGCTTTCTGATGTAGAGACGGGGCTTGCCCCGTCTGTGGACGTTGGGGCAGTGAGAGACGCGGCAAGCCGCGTCTCTACCTTGCCGCTGTGCAAAAAAGATCTATGGGTTTGGTGTTTCCAATGCGGCGTTGGAGAAGAGCGAGGTTGCGGTGCGTCTGCTTCGTTATTCTCGCTGCCTTTCTGGCGTTGGATGGTATCGCCGCTGCACAGACAGAACCAACGACCTCGACGACGCCTTCGACGTCGACAAAGAAGCCGGCGCATACTTCGACGACACAGGGTGCGACACATACTGCGCCACAGACCACGACAGCCAAGGCTGCGACCGGCACACACGGCGACACGCAGCATTCTTCCTCTCTTACCTCGCACCCGGCTTCGAACCCCGCTTCGCACCCCACTTCGAACCCCACTTCGCATTCCGTTTCGCACCCCGCGGCGGGCAGCACCGCGCAGAAAAGCAAAAGTTCAAAAGGCAAGAGGAGTTCGAAGCAGGCGAAGAAGCACGGCCAGCAGGCGATTGATCCCACGCGCACGCGGCAGATTCAGGAAGCTCTGATTCGAGAGCACTACATGGACGGTGAGCCGTCGGGTTCGTGGGACGCGGTGACTCAGGCGGCGATGCAGCGTTATCAGGCCGATCAGGGATGGCAGTCCAAAACAACTCCCGATTCGCGAGCGCTGATTAAATTGGGATTAGGCCCCAGCCACGATCATCTGCTCAATCCCGAGAGCGCCATGACGGCCGCGCCCGGGGATCCAAAAGCCGCGGCAAAGCCGGCTTCCGCGCAAACGAACATCCCCCAGCAATAGCCAGCCGACCTCAGAGGAGTTTCTTAATAAGCCAGCAAGACGCGCAGATCGCGCAGATTATTTCCTGTCGGGCCGGTGACGATGGCGTCACCGAGCGTTTCGAAGAGGGGATAAGCATTAAAACCTGACAAGGCATGGCGAACCACTTCGGCGCCGCTCACGCTCTTGCCCGCGCGTGAAACCGTGCTTCCGTCGACTACCGCTCCGGCAGCGGAACTGTTGCCGTCGATTCCGTCAGTTCCGGCGCTTAGTACGGTAATATCCTGCCCGGCAATTGTTTCGGCGCAGGCGAGCGCGAACTGCTGGTTGCGTCCGCCGATGCCGCCGTTGCGGACGATAACGGTAACTTCGCCTCCAGAGAGCAGACAGACGCGGGGAATTTTGCGGCGCAGCTCGCGCAGACGCTGCAGCAGATATTCGGCGGCTTTGTCGTAGGGCCAATCGTCGCAGGAATTATCGACCTCGACGGTGAAACCTGCGCTGCTGGCCGCCGCGGCGGCTTCGTCGATGGCTATTTTGTTGGAAAGCACGGTCCACCAGCGTGCACGCACGAAGGCGGGATCATCGGATTTCGGAGTCTCATCAAAGGCGTGCTGACGGAATAAACCGGCGACGGATTCCGGAAATTGCTCGATGAGGCCGTATTGAGCGGCGATACGCTCGCAGTCATGAATCGATGTGGAATCGGGCATGGTGGGGCCGGAGGCGAGCGCGTCCGGGGTAGAGTCAGGCACGTCGGAAACGAGAATGGAGACCTGCTGGGCGGGGTAGGCGGCTTGAGCGAGGCGTCCACCCTTGACGGCCGAGAGATGCTTGCGGATAGCGTTGATTTCGGCAATGGGCGCGCCGGAATGGACGAGTGCGCGGTAGGTGGCAATCAAATCGGGGAGGGAGATTTCGTTGTCTTCCAGGGTGAGCACGGGCTTTTCGACGATCGAGGAGCCGCCGCCGGAAATCATAAAAATGGCGAGCGAGTTTGGGTTGAGAGTGGTGAGCGACTTGAGAATGGCATCGGCGGCGCGGATCGATTCGGCGGTGGGAGTGGGATGGCCTCCGCGAAAATAGCGGAATCCGCGAATCTGGCCGGCCGGATCGACGGAAGATGCGACGATGCCCTCAAGGCTCTGTCCTACCTGCGCGAGGGCGCTAACCATGGTGTGCGCCGCTTTTCCGATGGAGACGACGAAGACGCGATTGTAGGAGTCGAGATCGTGGAGATCTTCGCCGATGCGGAGGACGCGGCGCTCACAGTGGATGTTGCGGGCGAAGGCGGCTTCAACGGAGGCGTTCTTGAGCGCGGCGGAGAAGATTTCGCGGGCGGTGTGGCGCATTTTGCGGAACCGCTCGTCATGCTCGCTAGAAAGATTGTCCATTGATGATCCCGTAAGATTCTTCCGCCCAGGGCGATGATTATCTACAAAGTGACATTTTCTCTTACCCACAGTTCAATGGCTTCCCGCATTTCGCGCAAGCGGCCTTCGAAGAAGTGGTCTGCGGCCTCGATGCGGACTAATTTCTTGGGCTCGGCGAAGGTGTCGACCAGGGCTTCCAGTTTTCCGGGAGGGGCGAACTGGTCGCGCGATCCGCTGATGAAGAGTTTTGGTTTGGGGCAAGTGCGCAGGAAATCGAAATCGTAGACGCGAGTGTCTTTGCGGTCATCTTCGCGATCGTCTTTGCGATCGGCGACGGGGACGGCGGGCAGGCCGAGAGCGATCAGCGCGGGAACGTGGTCGTCAGAATAGGCGGCGCGCAGTCCGACGGCGGCGCCGAAGGAGAATCCGGCGAAGATAGTTGGCAGGGCGAATTCATGTTCAAGCCAGGCGAGGGCGGCGCGAACGTCGTCGAGTTCTCCGGTGCCGTGGGCGTGTTCGCCTTCGCTGAGGCCGGTGCCGCGGAAGTTGAAGCGAAGGACGGGAAATCCGAAGCTGTTGAGCGCTTTCATGGCGTGGAAGACGACTTTGTTGTGCAGGGTTCCACCGAAAAGAGGATGCGGGTGACAGACCAGGGCGGCGTGGGTCGCGGTGGGAGATCCGGCGTTGAGGAGGGCTTCGAGGCGTCCGGCGGGGCCGTCGAGGAAAAGCGAACGGATGGTGGCGTCGTGCGGCATGTGGTTTAGAGTATCGCAATTGGGTGGCGCGATGGTCTCTCGATCAGGTTGGAGCGGCGGCGGAGGCGGCGGAAGATTCTAACTTCCCTTGGTGCGGGCGTCGTGGTGTCCCACGTCTCAAACGCGAGACGTGGGGCACCCGGCTGGAGGCTTGGTGCGGCACGTGATGAGAGCACAACAGCGGGCAGTGGAGCGACGGGCGCCTCGCCCGTCCGGTATCGAGGTGGCCGGGCGGGGACGCCCGGCGCTCCATCGTTCCATCACTCCATCACTCCATCGGTCCATCACTCCGTCCATCCATCCATAATCTGTTACGCTTTTCCTCCATGGAACTGTTTGAGTTGACGCGGCGGCTGGTCGATATTGAATCGACCACTCCCAACGAACCCGCGGTGGGAGATTTTCTTTGTGGCGAGCTGGGGCGGCGCGGGTTCGAGGCGCGAAAAATGCCGGTCGAAGGCGAGCGCGCGAATGTGCTGGCGACCTGGCCGCAACATGGCCGTCCCGAAATTGTTTTTTCTACGCACATGGACACCGTGCCACCGTTCATCCCGTCGTCGGAAGATGACAGGCGCATCTATGGGCGCGGGTCCTGCGATGCCAAGGGGATTATCGCGGCACAGATTATGGCGGCGGAGAAGCTGCGGGGGATGGGCGTATTCGTAGGGCTGCTGTTTCTGGTGGGCGAGGAGCGGGACTCGATTGGCGCAAAGTCAGCCAATCAACATCCGATTGGCGCGCGTTTCATGATCAACGGTGAGCCCACCGAAAACAAGCTGGCGCTGGCAAGCAAGGGCGCTCTGCATGTGGAGCTGACGGCGCACGGAAAGATGGCGCACTCGGCCTACCCGGAACTGGGCGAATCGGCGATCGACAAGCTGGTGGAGGCGCTGCACCGGCTGCACACGATGAAACTTCCGGAAAATCCGGAGGTGGGGCCTTGTACCAAGAATGTTGGCTCGATTCAGGGTGGCCGGGCGCCGAACGTGATTTCCGATTACGCCAAGGCTGATCTTTTCTATCGCCTTGTGAGTCCGGCGGAGGGGCTCCGCCGCAGGATTATGGAGGATGTCGGGGAACTCGTCGAGGTTCGCTTTACCCGCGAGACTCCATTCGTTCGATTGCGCAGGCTCGACGGCTTGCCGACCATGGTTGCCGCTTTTACGACTGATATTCCATCGATACCGAGTTGGGGAGAACCGCTGCTGCTGGGGCCGGGATCGATTCATGTGGCGCACACAGAGGGCGAGTTTGTCGACAAGGCGCAGCTCGTGGAGGCGGTGGAGATTTATTGTTCGATGGCGAAGAGGTTGGCTTCCTAACTAGTGGCTTGTCCTCATTGGGTCTTCGCTTGTCGCTCTTAGCTCACTTGCATGTCAGACGCATTCGACAAACTTCTACAACGGTCGGTTCAGGCTCGGCGAGATCGTAGGCTTGAGGACGCCGAGCGGGATTTGGTCGAGGCCGTCGCTATCTCCCGTACGAGCGGCGTCCGAGTTGAGCTGGCTCGGGCGCTCACTGCGCTGGGCCAGATTGAGAGAGACAGGCATTGCACCGAGGATGCGTTTTGCCATTATGAAGAAGCGGCCGGCCTTTACCGCGCGGAAGGTGACACGCTGCGGTTGGCGCACACGGTTCGACATGCAGGAGACATACAGCGCGAGGCGGGACATCCGGAACTGGCTGAGCCTTGTTATCACGAGGCCTTGAGTCTCTATCGCGGCCACGCTGGAACTCCGCCGCTCGATCTGGCCAACGCGATTCGCGGGCTGGCAATTCTGAAAAGCGATGCCGGCGAGACTACAGCAGCGAAAGCGCTGTGGGAGGAGGCGAGAGCGCTTTACGCGGCGGTCAACGTGGAGGCGGGGGTGGTGGAAAGCAGTCGTCGACTCGCCTTACTTGCGCGGAAGAGTTGACTTGATATCGGCGACCACGTCCTCGGACCCCGCGAGATGTGCCACACCCACTCCGGTCCGCCTCGCGATAGACTCTCCTGATGGACACTAGCTCCCACAACGCTCTCGCTCGCGCTTCTTCTTCCTATCTGCGCTCGGCTATGCATCAGCCTATTCGGTGGCATGAATTTGGAGAGGAGGCGTTTGCCGCGGCGGGTGCGGCGAACAAGCCCATGCTCCTCGACATCGGGGCGGTCTGGTGCCACTGGTGCCACGTGATGGATCGCGAGTCTTATGACGATCCCGAGGTCGCGGCGATTGTGAATGAGCATTACATCGCGGTGAAAGTGGATCGCGACGAGCGTCCGGATATCGACAGCCGGTATCAGGTCGCAATCGCGTCGCTGACCGGGCAAGGCGGCTGGCCGCTGACGGCGTTTCTTACTCCGGACGGCAAGCCGTTTTATGGCGGAACCTATTTTCCTCCGACGGATAGTTATGGACGGCCCAGTTTCAAGCGCGTTCTGCTCTCGATTGCGGCCGCTTATCGCGAGAAACATGGCGATATCGTGGAGCAGGCGCAGATGGTCGAGAGCGCGATGGCACGAGCCGAATCCTTTTCTGCGCGCGGCGGGAACATCTCGGCCACGGTGATCGATGCCATTGTGGAATCGGCGCGGAAGATGTTCGACGAAGTCAACGGAGGATTTGGCAGCGCCCCGAAGTTTCCGCATCCGGCAGCGCTCGATCTGGTGATGGAACAATTTGTTCGCGCCCGCAGTTCGGGTGCGGATCCTGCCGCAGACACCGACAATCTGCAAACAATTTTCGTTCACACGCTGAGAAAAATGGCTCTGGGCGGAGTTTACGACCAGCTGGCCGGCGGGTTTCATCGCTACTCGGTGGATGAACGCTGGATTGTGCCGCACTTCGAGAAAATGGCTTACGACAATTCGGAATTGCTGAAGAATTACGTGCATGCTTATCAGGCGACGGGCGACGAGTTCTTTGCGGGAGTGGCGCGCGACATTATCCGCTGGATGGATGAGTGGCTCAGCGACCGGGCGCACGGCGGATTCTACGCTTCGCAGGATGCCGACTATTCGATGGAGGATGATGGAGATTATTTCACCTGGACCCTGGACGAAGCCAAGGCGGTGCTGACGGCGGATGAGGCTGCGGTGGCGACGCTTTATTACGACATTCAAGAGGTTGGAGACATGCATCACAATCCGGCGAAAAATGTTCTCTATGTTGCAAACTCGCTGGAACAAATTGCGCGGCGCCTCGACATTCCGGAAGGGCAAGCCCGCGCTTTGCTCGCGGCCGCGCGAAAGAAAATGTATGCCGCGCGTTTGCAACGCCCCACTCCTTATGTCGACAAAACGGTTTATACGGGCTGGAACGCGATGTGTATTTCCGCTTACCTCGAAGCGGCGAAAGTGCTGGATCTGAACGATGCGCGGCACTTTGCCCTGCGTTCGCTGGACCGGTTGCTCTCCGAGGGGTGGAAGGCCGAGTCAACGTCGACGGCAGCGGGAGCGGGCGCCCGCTCCGCCCTGCGGCATGTGATCGCATACTCCGATCCGAAAGCCGAGCGGCGGGAGAATCCCGGAGTGCTCGAGGATTATGCTTTCGCGGTGATCGCCTGTCTCGACGCCTACGAGGCGACCGCGGATTTGAGTTACTACCGTTTCGCGCGATCCATGGCGGACGCGATGGTGGCCGGTTTCTTCGATCCTGCAGAGGGCGGGTTCTTTGACACGCCCAGCTGGCCGAAGAAAGAAGCCGCGCTGGGGATTCTGGGGACGCAACGCAAGCCGTTCCAGGATTCTCCTACTCCGGCAGGAAATTCGGCGGCAGCGATTGCGCTGCTGCGGCTGCATGATTATTCCAACCATGCCTCGTATCGCGACCATGCGGAACAGACGCTGGAAGTGTATGCAGGAGTCGCGGGACAACACGGAATTTTTGCCGCGACATATGGGCTCGCGGTGGTGCGGTTCGTGCATCCGCATACCCAGATCGTGGTGGTCGGAAAGGATGAAGGCGCGGGAGAGTTATATCGCGCAGCGGTTCGGCCGCTGGGCTTGAGCCACGCTATTCTGCGCCTGGACGCTGATAAGGCGGTTCCGCAGAATCTGCCGCCGGCTTTGGCGGAGACAATTCCCAATCTCCCGGCGCTCCGAGAGGGCAGATCTTTTGCGGTAGCGTGTACGGGCCTATCGTGCCAGCCTGCGGTTTTCGATGCAAAGGTTCTATCGTCTTCCCTGTCGCGGCGATCGTAGAGGTACGGGTGCCTGAGGTCTAGCTGGGAGACCTGGGTTTGGAGATCTGGGCTTGGCGATCTGGGTTCGGAGATCTGAGCCCTGGCCGATGGTTATCAGGGCCGATGCTCCCGGCTGCGGCCTCTTCATTGGCCTTCCGGCAATTTGCTGCGGAGTGCTGTGCCGAGTTGCCTGACCTCATCGTCGCCCGTTATCCTTCAGGCCATGTCCAGCACGCTCGTAGAATGCGTTCCTAATTTTTCGGAAGGCCGCGACCCGGCGAAAGTCGACGCCATCATCGAAGCCATGAAAATTCCCGGCGTCTATCTCCTCGACCGCGAGATGGATTCCGACCACAACCGCTCGGTCATCACCCTGGTAGGCGAGCGTGAAGCCATCCAGGAGGCGGCGATTCGCGGGGTAGGGAAAGCGGCCGAGTTGCTTGACCTGACCCGGCATCAGGGTGCCCACCCGCGCATGGGCGCAGCCGATGTCGTCCCCTTCATTCCGATCGACGGAGTGACGATTGAGGACTGCGTAGCCATGGCGCGCCACGTAGGAGCCGAGATCGCCAAGCGCTTCCAGATCCCTGTCTACCTTTATGAAGCCGCCGCAGCCACCCCGGAGCGCCAGAACCTGGAGAATATTCGCCGCGGCCAGTTCGAAGGCATTCGTGCCGACATCGCGACCAACCCCGCGCGCCAGCCCGATTTCGGAGAGCCCCGAGTGCATCCCACCGCGGGCGCAACCGTAGTCGGAGCCAGAAAATTTCTGGTTGCCTACAACGTCTTTCTGAATACGCCCGACGTCGACATTGCCAAGAGGATTGCGAAAGCCGTGCGTTTTTCGAACGGCGGCCTGCGCTTCGTAAAAGGCGCCGGATTCCTGGTGCGCGGCTTGGCTCAGGTCTCGATGAACTTAACCGACTTCGAGCAGACTCCCATCCACCGCGTCTTCGAATTCGTGAAGCGCGAAGCCCGGCGTTACGGTGTCGTCCCGGTCTCCAGCGAAATTGTCGGCCTGATTCCGAAGAAAGCTTTGGAGCAGGCTGCGGAATGGTTTCTGCAGGTAGAAAACTTCGATTCCTCGCTCATTCTGGAAAATCGGCTCACTGCCGTGATGGGTGGCAAAATGGCCGTCGGGGGCCTGCGCGCCGGGGTCGAGCCCTTCATCGAACAGCTGGCCGCTCCGACCGCAACT
This sequence comes from uncultured Acidobacteriaceae bacterium, assembly GCA_963696275.1. Taxonomy (GTDB): domain Bacteria; phylum Acidobacteriota; class Terriglobia; order Terriglobales; family Acidobacteriaceae; genus Acidiflorens. Next base: position 116,302 of record CAVOJQ010000011.1, read on the forward strand.
CCCGGAGGAGGCAGCGCCGCTGCCGCGAGTGCAGCCATGGCTGCAGGTCTGGCAAGCATGGTCGCGTCCATGTCGCGCGGAAAAAAGGCGTATGTGCAGTATGAGAGCCAGCTCAGCCAAGCGATCGCCCGGCTCAGCCAGCTTCGCGAAGAACTGAAGTCCGCCATCGACGCCGACGCCGAGTCTTACAACGTCGTGATGAAAGCGTACAAGTCGGCGAAGTCATCCGAAGGCGACGCGTCGAACGGAGAAGCTGCGATTGCCGCTGCGCTCAAGCAAGCGACCAGCGTTCCTCTGGGAGTAGCGGAAAAAGCGGTCGAAGTCTCGCGAGTGGCGGCCGGTTTGAAGCCGATCACCAACCCGAATATGAAATCTGATTTGACGACGGCGATCGCTTTGGCGAAAGCCGCACTCGAAGGAGCGCTCGCCAATGTCGAAATCAATCTTGATTCGCTGAAGGATGAGGCCTTTGTGAAGGAGACGCGGAAGCGCGTGACTGCACTCAGGAATTGATTCTTTTTCACTGCAAAGCAACAACCTTCGAGCGTTCTACAAATGCCGGGAGGCGGCACTTTAGTTACGGCCTTTCGGTCGGGATTAGGCGCTAGAATAGAATCAACTAACTTACAGTTCGTGGTTTGCATCTAACGCTGCAGACTCCCATTTTGAGGATTTCTATGAAGAAATTGTGTTTTGCATTCTTGCTTCTGAGCGTGACCGCGGCTTATGCCATGCCCATCGCATCTTCGGCGCGCTCGATGGTGCCTTCCGAGATCCAGCAACTGATTGGCGTCGATTACCGCGCGCTGAAGGATTCGCCCACCGCCCAGGCGCTCAAGGATAAAGTGATGCCGGAGAATCTGAAAGAACTCGAAAGCGCGCTGAAGGGCATCGGCATTAACTCTGACCGCGACCTCGACCAGCTCAATTTCGCCTCTTTCCGCACCGAGAAAAAGGGAATTCAGATCATCGGCGTCGCCCAAGGATCGTTTTCCGCCAAGGCCGTGCTCAAGAAAATGAAGCTCAAGAAGATCTCAGGCACCAAGTACGGAACCTCCCTGATCTACCCCATGGATAGTGGCCTGGTCATGACTTTCATGGACGACAATACGCTCGCCTTCGGCACCCTGGCTTCCTTGCACAGCGCACTTGATACCCGCGACGGCAAGCGGCCTTCGATAGACTCCAATTCGATCATGACCGACCAGATGTCGGCCGTCGACGGCGCGCCGCTCTGGAGCATTCTCGACCAGCAGGGAACCCAGGCCATGATGATGTCGGCGATGGGCGATGCGGCGTCGAAAGTCCCCGACTTCGATACCATCAAGAAGCGCATTTTGGCTTCCCGTTACACCATGACCTTCCAGAGCGGAATCGGCTTCGACCTGACCGTCCAAACCGCCGACTCGATGACAGCGGCCACTTTATCCACGCTGCTCAAGGGCGTCATACTTTACAAGAAAATGGGCGCCAGCCCGATCGAGAAAGTTGCCCTGGACGCATCCACGGTTGACTCCGACAGTTCGAACCTGCAACTGCACTTCAAGACCGACGACCAGAAATTTCAGTCGCTGATGAATTCGCCGCTGTTCGCGGCCGTATCCCACTAACGCTTCCGAGAACCTGAAAACAAAAACGTCCCGGATCTTCTCCGGGACGTTTTCCCGGTTGCCGGGCCGAATGGGTTGCCGTGGCGGCCGGTGTTTCCATTTTACGGCGGCATTCCCGGCAAGCCTTCTTGACAACGCTTTCCTGCACACTGTACAAACACGAAAGCCCTTCACACTGCTGCTGAAGACCTCTACCCTTGCCCATGCGAGCGAACCATTTCGGCCGTAAGCTCTTCGAACCGGGCAATGCGGCACCCTGTTCGGACGCCCGTCTCCGTGGCGCGCCGGGGAGACGCTAGCCCATGCGCCCCCATCCCCACTGGATCGACTATGCCGTCATCGGCGTTTACTTCGCCTTTGTTCTCGGCATTGGCATCGTCCTGAAGAAGTACATGAAGACCAGCACCGATTTCTTTCTGTCGGGGCGGTCGATTCCCGCCTGGATCACTGGATTAGCCTTCCTCTCGGCCAATCTCGGAGCCCAGGAGGTGATTGGTATGGGCGCGAGCGGCGCCAAGTACGGAATCATGACCTCGCATTTTTACTGGGTCGGCGCGATTCCGGCGATGGTGTTCGTCGGCATCTTCATGATGCCTTTCTACTATGGCTCGCGGGCCCGCTCGGTGCCCGAATATCTGAAGCTGCGTTTTGATGAAAAGACGCGCGGGCTGAATGCTATTTCCTTCGCGGTGATGACCGTGTTCTCCTCGGGCGTGTCCATGTACGCCATGGGCAAGCTGCTGCAACTGCTGCTGGGCTGGAATTTCAACGCGGCCATTCTCGTCTCTGCCCTGATCGTGCTGGCCTATACCTTTCTCGGCGGCCTCACGTCGGCGATTTATAACGAGGTTCTGCAATTTTTCCTCATCGTGATCGGCTTTATCCCGCTCGTCTTCCTCGGCTTGAAGGATGTTGGCGGATGGGACGGACTGAAGGCTCGCATCGGCAACGAAGCCATGGTCCATTCCTGGAAGTATCTGGGCAGCCCGAGCGAAAACCCGATGGGCGTGGAATGGTTTGGCATGATCATGGGCTTGGGATTCGTATTGTCGTTCGGTTACTGGTGCACGGATTTTCTTGTAGTGCAGCGCGCCATGGCGGCTGATTCGATGACCTCCGCCCGGCGCACGCCGCTGATCGCCGCCTTTCCCAAAATGCTGTTTCCCTTCCTCGTCATCTTGCCGGGAATGATTGCCGGCGTGGTTTCGGCGGTGAGTGTGAATGGGGGTAGCGGTTCCGCGACTGCCGCGGTCGCGACAATGCCATCGGCGATCGTCTCGGACGCCGGCGCCAGCGGCGAAATCAGTCTCGCAGGCGGGAAGGGAATTATTCCGCCGAAATTGGATGAGCATGGCCAGCCTCTCGTCAAAGACGGCAAAGTCGTGCTGGACTATGATCTCGCGACTCCGATGATGCTGGTTCGTTACTTCCCCTCCGGATTGCTTGGCCTCGGACTCTGCGCCCTGATGGCTTCTTTCATGTCCGGCATGGCCGGCAACACCACCGCCTTCAACTCGGTTTGGACCTACGATATTTATCAGGGATACATCAACAAGAATGCCTCCGACGAGCACTACCTGTGGATGGGCCGGGCGGCAACCGTCTTTGGCTTAGCGGTCTCCGTGCTGGCTGCCTATGTCGCCCGCCAGTTCAATAACATCATGGACGTGTTGCAGTTGGTGTTTGCCTTCGTGAACGCGCCGCTGTTTGCGACCTTTCTCCTGGGTATGTTCTGGAAGCGCGCTACCGGCAACGGCGCTTTTTGCGGATTGCTGAGCGGCACCGCCGCCGCCGCCCTGCATCATGGTCTCACGCTGCCCGCGGGTTCGACTCCGGGAGTCAAAGGCGGCTTCCTCGGCACGGTGCTGCATCAGTATCCGAGCGAAATGGCGCAGAATTTCTGGACCGCGATTTTTGCCTGGACAACTTGCTTCACGGTTACGATCCTGGTCTCGCTACTGACCAAGCCGCGTCCCGATGGAGAACTCAAAGGCCTGGTGTACGCCCTGACGGATCGGCCGAAAGACGAAGGCCTCGAGTGGTACCAGAAACCGGTGGTGCTGGCCGTATTCGTGCTGACGGTTCTGCTGCTCCTGAATTGGATTTTCTGGTAGCGGGAACTTTTGGAATGGTTCATCAGGTAATTTTGTAAATTCGAACCGCGAGAGGGCGGTTTTGGATCACAGAATTACGACCTGGAGGCAGCATGGGATTCGATATCCGATTGCCGATCGGTTTGATGTTCAGCGTATTCGGCCTGCTGGTGACGGGCTATGGCGCCGCCACGCGCGGCAGCGACATGTACGCCCAACATTCGCTCGGCATCGACATCAACTTATGGTGGGGAATGGTCATGCTCCTGTTCGGCGCGGGAATGCTGTTACTGGTGCGGCGCGCGTCGTCAGCCGCGGCACAGACCGCGTCCGCGACAGCGTCCCACGGAGCTACGAAACTCCCCCGGGACGTTCACTGACACTCACCAAAGCACTCACCATGCAGCGAGGTTCGGGAAGTCGAGCGCGAATCGAATGAAGGTTCTGGTAACAGGGGGAGCGGGTTACATCGGCAGCGTCGTCGCGCGGGAGCTCCTGCAGGCAGGACACGAGGTTGTGGTCTTCGATAATCTCAGCCGCGGCCATCGCCAGGCCGTGCCGGAAGATGCCGAACTGGTGGTGGGCGATCTGGCTGATCGCAGCTCCCTCGAACCCCTGCTGCGGTCGCGCGCGATCGAGGCGGTCATGCATTTCGCCGCGCTGATCGAAGCCGGCGAGTCCATGAAGGCTCCCGCAACCTTCTTCCGCAATAACACGGCGAATGCACTCTCCATGCTCGAAGCCATGCTGGCGGCGGGAGTCCGACGTTTCGTCTTTTCTTCAACCGCTGCCCTCTATGGCAATCCCGAGCGCACTCCTATCGAGGAGGGGGACGCGATTCATCCCACGAACGCCTATGGCGAATCGAAGCTTCTCGTCGAGCGCATGCTCGCCTGGTTCCACCAGATTCACGGCTTCGGCTACGCCAGCCTGCGATATTTCAACGCTGCCGGCGCCGCCCGTCCCGATCAAGGCGAAGCCCACCAGCCGGAAACGCATCTCATCCCCCGCATCCTGCAGGTCGCCCTCGGGCGCGCCGAAAACGTGAATATCTTTGGCACCGACTACCCTACCCCCGACGGCACCTGCGTGCGTGACTACATCCATGTCAGCGATCTCGCGCGCGCCCATTTGCTGGCGCTCGATGCGCTCGAAGGCCAGGACTCGAAAAGCCCCAATGCGGTTGCGGCAGAGAGTCCCGCGCCGCTCGTTTATAACCTCGGCAACGGCCAGGGCTTCAGTGTGCGCGAGGTGGTCGAAGTCGCAAGGAAAGTGACCGGCCACCCGATTCCGGTCATCGAATCGGCGCGGCGGCCGGGCGATCCGGCGGTGCTCATCGCCAGCTCGGAAAAAATTCGCCGCGAACTGGGCTGGAAGCCGGAATTTCCCGGCTTGCATTCCATTCTGGAAAGCGCTTGGCGCTGGCATCAGAGCCACCCTGACGGATACCGGTGAGGAGGTCAGAGGTGTGGGGACAGATGGCAGAGGATAAGCGCAGGAGCGAATCCGATTGCCGGTTGAACCACTGCCATCTGACCTTAAACCCCGGACCCAGCCTGCCTCAGTCGCCGGGCACGAGAGGTCCGAAGGCGGGCTTCGCCGCCTCTCCCGTCCGAAGACCAGCCTGCCAGGTACGGTAGCCGGGTCGTGAACTCTCAGCGAGCGCGGGAGTTTCCGCGCTCGCCGGCAGGACCGGAGACACCTTTGGATTCGAATTCTCTCCCGGAACCAAGTTCACGGCGGTCTCGATTGCATCCGAACCGGCATAGCTGAACTGGGGTACGATTCGCCTGAGTTGCCGCAGAATGGCCTCGCGTTCTCCGAGGGAGACTGCGATCTGGAGTTGGTCAAGGCCACGCTTCAGCGCCGGCCAGTCGAGGCTCGCACTTTCCGTGCACGCTATTTTCTGGCACGCGCTCGGAAACACCCGTTCGTTCGGATAGAACAGTTCCTCGAACAGCTTTTCTCCCGGCCGAAGGCCGATGTACCTGAATTCCGGGCGCGATCTGCCGGAGAGTCGAGCCAAAGTTTTGGCCAGTTCCGCGACCCGCACCGGTTCCCCCATGTCGAGCACCAGAATGTCGCCGCTGCGGCCGACGGCGAAGGCCTGCAGCACCAGACTGACAGCCTCCGCAATGGTCATGAAAAAGCGCGTGATCTCGGGATGGGTAATGGTGATGGGCTGGTTCCGGCGAAGCTGTTCCTGGAAGATGGGGATGACGCTGCCGTTCGAGCCGAGCACGTTGCCAAAGCGCACCGAGACGCAACGCAGCCGCTTCCCGGGCCATGCCGCTAGAATCAGTTCACCCACCCGTTTGGTGCAGCCCATGACGTTGGTCGGATTGACCGCTTTGTCGGACGAAATCATCAGGAAGGTCGAGCACTTGGAGTTTTCCGCGACGTTCAGCAGAGAGAGCAGACCGAAGACATTATTGCCCACCGCCTCGTCGATATTGTCTTCCATGACCGGCACATGCTTGTAAGCGGCGGCATGAAACACGATTTCGACGCCGTAGGTCAGGAAAATCTTGCGCATGCGCTCGGAATGGGAGAAGTCGGCGACGCAGTAGGCCTTGTGTTCGTCTTTTTGCGAGGCTGGCTCACCCTCTTCCCCGGCCAGGCGATGTTGCAGGTGAAAAATGCCGGTCTCATTCTGGTCGAGGCAGACGAGAAGCTTCGGCTGGCACAGACTGATCTGGCGGCAGAGTTCGGAGCCGATCGATCCAGCGGCTCCAGTGACCATGACCACGCGGTCGCGGAGATGCTCGCGCACCGGCTCCAGATCGAGATCGACCGGGATGCGCCCGAGAAGATCGGTGAGCGAAACTTCCCGCGCCTGCTCCAGGGTCACCCGCCCGGCGATGAGTTCTTTCATCGCCGGCATGGTGCGGAAGGCAACGCCCGCTCGTTTGCAGATCCCGGCCAGGCGCCGCATCTCGCCGGCGGTTGCCGATGGAATCGCAATCAACACCTCGTCGATTTTCTGCTCATGAACCAGTTCTGCCAGGGCTTCCACCCGGCCGAGCACCGGGACGCCCAGCACCCGCAGACCTTTTTTCAGCGGATTGTCATCGAGCGCGGCAATGACCCGGTAGCCGCTGCGCACTTCGAGCGTCTCCCGAATGATCATCTGCGCCGCGTGTCCCGCGCCCACCAGCAACAGGCGCTTCGAGTCGGAATCCCGTCGTGCCGCCTCCCCCAGCAGGCGCGAGAATACGCGCACGGCGATCAGGAGGGTGAAGGTGATGAGGGCCTCCAGCGCATAGATCGAGAGCGGGAAGGTTTTGAGTCCGAGGCCATAGCGCACCGTCACGAGAAAAAGGAACGAACCGGTCGCGATCGCCTTCGCAATGTCGATAGCGTCGTTAATCCCGGTGTAACGCCACCAGCCGTGCATCAGATTGAAGAAGGGCATCACCGCAGTACGCACCGCGACCAGGACCGCGGCTGCCGCCCAGAGCAGGCTGGGCTCGGGTAGCCGGAACTCAAAGCGCAACAGCCAGGCACAGACGAGCGAACCGGCGATCAGACCCATCTGCAGGCTCAGCACCAGCCAGGAGTGGACAGCGAACCGGGCCGGAGCTTCCTTGTGGATGCTTCTCATAGGCACGATGAAACGAAAGGAGGAATTGAATTCGTCGTGGGCACCTATCTTGTCTGATCGTCAGTTGTGGATGTTTCCTTGAGCAAAAACCGAGCAAGCCCGGTTTCGCGATGAATCCGGTGTTCGTGCCTCAGGCAGCTTCTTGCCCTCCCGACCCGTCGCGGCGCCCGCTGACCTGAGGCCTGGCCGCGTTGGGCTGCGGTCGGACGCGCTTTGGCTAATGTTGCACGCCGTCCGCCCGGAGCACCCGCCAGAGCGTCAGCCACAAGATTTTCAAGTCAAGGGCAAGCGATTGCCGGGCCATATAGGCGGCGTCATACTGCACCTTGAGCGGAATCCCGAGCTCATCGCGGCCATTGACCTGGGCCCAGCCGGTCATGCCGGGAAGCAGACGATGCACGCCGCAGCGGGTACGGAGTTCGACCAGATCGTGCTGATTGAATAACGCCGGCCGGGGGCCGACCAGACTGAGCTGTCCGCGGCAGACGCTCACCAGTTGCGGCAACTCGTCGAGACTCGTCTTCCGCAACCACGCTCCGATGGGGGTGAAATAACGTTCGGGATGGGCGAAGAGATGGGTGGCGACCTGCGGCGTATCGACGCACATCGTCCTGAACTTCGGCATCAGAAAGATACGATTGTCGCGGCCGACACGCCTGGACCAATGGAGCGCCGGACCGGGCGAGGTCAACCGCACCGCGGCCCAGCAAGCCAGAAGCAAGGGGGCAGACAGAAGCAGAAGGAGTGCGCCCGAAACCAGGTCCATCCCGCGTTTCCATGAGGGCAGCCGATAGGCCGGAAGGCAGGTTGTGGTGACTTCTGCAGAGAGCGGAGTCGTGACCATAAAGATCCATTCGAGGAGAAAAGAGAAGGAGAAGAGAACTGCGCGGGCTAGGACGCCTCTGCCCGCGACTTTGCTTCGGACTTGGCCCGAGCCTTCGGAGGCGCTCCCGGCCCCTTGATGACGCGCTTGTCGGAGCCGAGGTAATATTCCGCGCGCTTCAGATAGTCGCGCGCCTTCACCGACAGGCGCACCAGAAGCTTGCTCGCGCGGCTTTTGCCAAAGTAGTCGTAGGCCTCATTGAATTCGATCAGCGCGTGATGCAGTTCCCGCAGCGAGCTTTGCGGCTCCTGATTCACGCTTTGGCTTCCGAAGTGGACGATCTCGGCGCAGGGCGTGTAGTGCACCGGATAACCCTTCTCCTTCAGCATGAAGTTGTAGGCGAGGTCGGAGACAAAGAGGCGGAAGCGCTCGTCGAGCATGCCGGCGTTCTCCCACGTCGAGCGCCGGATGACGTAGGCGGTCGTGCCGATGCTGTCGACCGGCTGCGCCTTCGAATAGTCGAAGCGGGTGGCATAGTAACGATCGGTGAGCGGGCTGCGGGGAAACAGCTTGTGCCAGTTGAGGGCCTGCAGCACCATGGTGGCCGGTCCCGAAAAATGGCGGATGCAGTGCTGCACCGAGCGGTCCGGGTTGAGCAGCTTCGGGCCGCAGGCGGCTACCCCGGGATTCTCGTCCATGTAACCGACGAGCGCCCGGAAGGCGTTGCTGATCAGCAGCGTGTCGCTGTTTAAATGGCAGGCATAGCGGGCCCGAGACATGCGCATGCCGAGGTTGGTGTTCCGGACATAACCGTAGTTGGCCTGGTTGCGGACCAGGATCACTCCCGGGAACGCCTCGGCCACCATGTCCGCGCTGCCATCTCCGGAATTGTCGTCGAGGCAGATCACTTCAAAGCTGAGATCGCGGGTATGCCGGTAGATGGAGGAAAGACAATCGCCCAGCAAGCGCCGGGTATTGTAGCTGGGAATAATCACGGTAAGATCCAGGAGCGATTCCATCTGCTTTTCCTCGGGGTTGTTCATTCCTCGTTCTTCGTTCGCGGTGATCGGTTCGCGTTCATGGTTCAATATTCGAGCCTGCGAGATTTCCGCCTTCGATCCTTCGGACGCCGCCGTGCGCAGGGTTGCAGGCCTCGGCTGCGCTTTTTTCGAGAGCGGGCGCGCGGGCACGCCGGCGACGGTGACGCCCGCTTCGACCGAAGCGAGCACCACGGAATTCGCCCCGACGGTTACGTTGTCCCCGATGCGGATTCCGCCCAGGATCTTCGCCCCGGCGCCGACGACGACGTGGTCTCCGATCTCCGGACGCAGGCCGGGATCAAATCCCAGATCCATGGTTTTCGCGCCCAGGGTGACGCCTTGCAGAATAGTTGCGTTGCGGCCGATCCGCCACGCCCCAATTACGGTTCCCGAAGGGTGCGGGAAAAAAATTCCCGGCGCGATCTCGCAGCGCGGCGTGACCTCCAGGCCAAAGAGCACGATATTGAGATAGGTCAAGAGTTCCGGGAGCACTGGAACATGCGCCAGCCGCGCCGCCCGGCTGGCGCGGCAGAGAACGATGGGTAGAAATCGAGGATGCAGCGAACGCCGGAGTAAGGTCGAGAAATCGGGTCGAACTTCCGGACGGCCTTCGAGTTCCAGTTGCCGCGCGAGATCGCAACATAAAAGATGCAGGAGTTGTGCCATGCCGGTGGGCTGCAACGTCTCTCGCTCGGGGAGCGCCTTCACTGCGCGCCTTCGCCGGCCGCAGCCGGGAGGGCCGTTCCCCGGCGCAGCGCTACCCGGAGAATGCGGATGGGATATTTCACTCTCTCGATGCCGACGCCTGCCAGATGCTGCCACCGGTTGATCCTGCCTTTCTGCCAGAGTTGTTGCAGCACCAGCAGTTTCGACGCATGCATGGCCTCGACATCCTGACTGAGGCCGATCATGCCGCAACCTGGTTTGAATCCGCCGGCCAGCACGCGCCGGATAAAGAAGGCGCGGCAACCCGGCCGCGAAATTGACTCCACCCAGCATTGCCAGTCTTCGCACCGGCGTAACGATCGATCGAAGGCGGAAAGCTTTTCTTTAAGCGCCATCACGGTGGGCGTCGCCGGATTGCCAAAGACGAAGTTCCAGAAGGAAAGCTCGGACAGAGCCGGCGGCGCTGAGTCGCCGCTCTCGTCGCGAGAGTAGGTCCTGCGGCCTGTATCCCTGACATAGTCGTGCATGGAAAAATCGATGTTGTGCCTGGTCATCAGCCCGTACTGAATGGCGAGCTTGTCCCGGTACCAGACGTCATCCGAGTCGAGAAACGCCACATAGCGGCCTTCGGCGATGGCCATCCCGATGTTTCTCGCGGCAGAAGGTCCCTGATTCTCTTCTTCATGAAGAAAGCGGACCGGCAGAACCGGGGAAGAGGAAGCCGCGATGATTCTCGACTTCTCCGCATCCTGGCTGCCGTCGTCGACGACGATGACTTCGCGGGGCAGCAAGGACTGGCGATAAATCGAGTCCAGCGCCCTGCCGAGCGTTCCCGAGGAGTTATAGGTCGGTATCACCACGCTTACATCGCAACGCATGAGTCATCTCGATTCGTATTGATTCGAGTTCAAGGTTCGTTTCGATTCCAGTTTCCGCGGACTAACCGGTACAGGGTGGCGCGCCGGCGATTGCGTCCATGGCCGCGAGCGCTGGAGGAGGGAAGAGTTCTCGTGCCGTCCATCCCGCCCGGCCGAGAGCGGCGAGGAAGATGGCATACGAAAGCAGGGTATTGATGGCCGCTCCGCGCGCTCCGTAAACAGGTATAAGAACGAGGTTCAGGACGATGTTGCTGGCGGCGGCGATGCCGGTACAGCGCAAGACTTTTTTCTCCATGCCCCAGGCAAGAAAAGCGTTGCTCAGATACGAGGTCAGAAAATCGAAAGGTATGGACCAGGCGAGCAGCAGAAGCAGCGGACACGCCGCGAGAAACCGGTGTCCAAAGACAACCGAAATGACCGCCTGACGCGAAACCGAAAGGAGCCACGCCAGGACCATTCCGGCCAGCGCAAGCAGCAGCAGGATGCGGACCCCGAGCATCCGCGCCCGTTCTTCAACCCGGTGCCGGGCAAACCTCGGATAGAGAACCTGCGTCAGCAGGTAATAGGTGATCAGCACCTGATTCAAGATCCGGTAGGCCGCGCCATAAAGGCCAACCTGCTCCGGATTCGACAGCAGCCCGAGCATCAGTAGATCGATGGTGTTGAACGCCAGGTTGCAGAGCCATGCCAGACCCATGATGCTGGTGCGCCGCCAGGCGAGCGATTCGCGGATGACGACAAGGGCGGCAGCCGTCACCGGCGGCATCGGCTGCCTTCTCCACCAACTCCAGAAGATGGCGCCCTGCAGCAGGAACCCCGCCGCATTGCCCGCCGCCGCCCACCACAGAACGCGGTTTCCAGGCGCCCGGCCGACGAGTACAAAGGCCAGGATGCTGGCCGGAACCACGGACCTTGCCAGGCCCACCAGATACAGACGTCCTTGCCCCCAGGCGGCCCAGTCCAACGAAAGGGCATAGAGCGCGCCCACCGCCGAAAACGAGAACAGCACAATCTTCATTTCCCCGGGCAGTTGGGCAGAGATCGAGTACAGCCAGAGCAGGGGCAGGACCGCCGCCGCCATCCGCAGTCGCCGCCGCTGCACCTGATGGACAATCGTGCGCCCAGACTCGGGATGCATCGCCAGAAGGCGTGCGCCCACGTGACGCAAGCCGAAGTCGATCAGCGGTTGCAAGTACTGCGTCAGACTTTGGGCGAGCGCGTACACGCCGAGCACCACCACCCCGCAGCGCCGTCCGAGCCATACCGCGATGGCAACCCCACACAGGCGGCCCACGAGCTCGCCCGACCCAAGATGCAGAATGTTCTGAAACAGCCCGCGCCTAACGAGCTTCATGAGCGAACCATCAGCGAAACCATGAGCGAAACGATCAGGTCTGAGAAATGGAACCGCAGCAATGAGAACCGCGCAGTCCGGCTAGCGGACAGCCGTTGGCGCGCGGCGGCCAAGCTCGCGCGGTCCGGAAATGTAACCCACCAGTTGGCCGGTGCCGCGCAGCATGTACACCGACGCCTGAAACAAATTTCCCTGCGCCAGCCTGACCGCAGCTCCGGCAAAAGACCGGATCAGGTCAGCACCCACTTTCCGCAGCGGATAGCGGTACATGCGCTGCACACAGCCCTCGCTCAAGGCGTACGAGTAAGTGATGCGCCGCAGCCGTTCGGTCGAGAGCATGGATCGGTGGTGCACCGTCAAGGAGGGTTCGTACCAGACGGGAAAACCCTTCTGAAACGCGCGCAGGACATAATCTCTTTCTTCGCCCGCCTGATACCTGGAATCGGACCCGAGGCCGAGGTCCTCGTTGAACCCGCCGACCGCGTCGACGACCTCCCGCCGCAGGAACAGCGCCGCCGACGACGCCAGGCAGGTCGAAATATCGCTTTTTGTGCAGCGGCGCGCGGTGGCTGGGGTCCTCGGGCCCGAGGGCTGATGGTCTCCGGTTCGCAAGGCAGTGCACAGCAAGCCAAACTCGGAATGCGCGTCGAACCAGGCCGAGACGTCAGCCAGCAGATCCTTCGGATACCAGCAGTCATCGTCGGGAATGGCGACGATGCTGCCCCGCGCGACGCGAAGCCCGACGTTGCGGGCGCGGGAAAGTCCGCGTTCCGAACGCAGATGTTGGATCTCCAGCCCGGCATGGCGCGCCATCGCCGGCAGCAGCAGGTCCCCGGGATTCTGGTCCACCACGATGACCTCAAAATCCCGGTAGCTTTGCTCCTCGAGGCTGCGCAGGAGGTCGTCGAGTTCGGTCACGCGATGGAGGGTGGCAACGATGAGAGAGATCATGGATTTTCTCCGGATAGTTCCTCGAGGCTGGTGATGCAAGGCTCGGTGACCCTAGCTCGTCACTCGACGCCGAGGGTGGGGAAGCGAGATTTGGGCAGAGGTTGGCCGGGCGCGTCGTAGCCCCGCCACCCGCCCGGCAACCTGCCCGGCAACACAGCTCCGCCGATCCGGGCGATCGCCTGGTAGAGATACCAGCCGGTCAGCAGCAGAAGCATCGAGATACCCATGCGCAGCGCTGCCGAGACCCAGGCCAGCAGATCGCCCCGGGGCATCCAGAGCACGTCCGGCAAGAGCAACGCCACGAGGTACAGTCCGAAAGGATGCCGCACCGCTCGATGCATGCCGTGGAACAGGAAACCGAGCAGCAGAGAGACGATCAGGACTCCCGCCAGGCCGCCCGCCAGATAAGCTTCGGCCAGATACGACGAGCCGGTGCCGCACCCCAAGGCATAGGCCGCCGGGCTCAAGAACATGGAAACGTCAGCGTCAAAGTTTCTTCCGGCGACGTAGGCCATGCGATCGGCGGGGAAGAACGCCTCCTGCAACTCGCCGGAAAGATAGGAGCCGATGTGGGGGGCGAAGCTCGAGCGATAGGCAAATGCGATCTCGGTAACGTCGAGCGATACGCCCTGGTTGGTAAGGAACTGGGTAGGACCGGTGAGCGCCTCGGAGCTGCCATTCTCGTCGCGCACTGAGCCGACCAGAGACCCCACCACGACGAGCGCGACGGCAAGAAATCCGGCGGTGTGCAGGCGGGCGGGCTGGCCCGACTTTACCTTGGCGACATACCAGAGGGATACGACCAGACCGAAAAGTGCGCCCCGCGAACCGAGCAGGAGAATCGGAGCCGAAATCGTAAAGTACACGGCGGTTGCGATGCTCAACAACCTCTTCCGTCCCTCCAGCACGAAGACGCCGGCGAAGGCCGGAAGACTGACCATGGAAACGGCGCGCACGGCCAGGGGGACACTTGACACCAGGCCTCCGCGGTCGAGAAAAAGCGCGAGATATCCGCCATGGTCACGGGCATACTGGTAATAGCAGAAGTTCTTGTAGAGCTGCACCGGCACACTCCAGCAGAAAAGCAGGTAGAGGTAGGGCAAGAAACGCCCGCAGGATCCCTTGCCGGGCGGCGCGAAGGCGCGGTAATGCCAGCGGCACGGAGCATAGATGCAGACCGCGGAGAGGGCCAACGAGACAAGCACCAGCGCGACCGCGTTGCCGGGTACGCTAAAAGGGTACGAGGTCATCAATGTGACCTGAAACATGTCGGTCACGCCGCCGGCGCAGTAGGCCATCACCCGCCCGGCCTGAAACAACGTCAAGGTGCAGAGAAAAAGGAAACAGGGATGCCGGCCGCCGTCGAAGCGGATCCAGGCCAGGCCGGTCAGCGAGAGCAGTAAGCCGAGCGTAAGCACTGCCGCCTGGTTGCAGCTGAGCCAACCCATGATGAAGGCCAGAGTGGCGGCGGCGATCGAGGCCATGGAGACGAGGATTTCCAGGGCCGGTTGCAGCCCTGGCGTGCGGGAACGAGACGTTGCAGACGTGTTGATCGTTGGCGCGTTCATCCGTTATGCGCGGCCTCTCATGCGCGGCCTCTCCACATTCTTTGTACGCTGGTAGTTTGCACGAACGATTTCGCCTACGGGAGTCGCAAAAATTGAGGCTCGGAAACGGTCGTCTTCAGCCGGTTCCAGCGCTCCTCGACCCCGGGATTCAAAGCGAGCCGCGAGAGCGCCTCGGCCAGTAAGACGTAGACCGCCGCCGACAGAAAGCCGAGCAGGCTGCCGAGCACGACGATCAAAATCCGTGGCGGCGAGGATTTTCGATCGGGCTCGATCGCGGGATCGAGCACCTGGATGACGGCTGCGGTCCTGGCCTCGTCGAGACGCGCCGCTTCGTACTGCTTGGCCAGCAACTCGAAAAGGGTTTCGGCATACTTTACCTCGCGCAGTTTGCGGAGATACTGCAGTCCCGCCTCCGGCACATTGCCCGTTGGGACCTGAATGCCGTCCGCATCGAGCGCGCCGCCGCCCGTCTCCTTTTCCAGTCGCGCCAGTTGCGTGCGCAGGCCGGAGAGTTGTTCCTCGCGTATCCGCCGGTCGGGATTCTGCTCGGTGGAGAATAAGCGCATGGCGTGCAGCTCCACTTCTTTCGCGGCGATGGCCGCCCGCAACTTCACCACCGACTCGATGATCGCTTTGGCTTGTCCGTCCAGTTGGATCAGCCCGGTCTTCCGTTCAGTCTCTTTGAGCGCCTGCTCGGTGTCGGCGAGATGGTCCTTCGCGAGTTCCAGTTGCCGCTCGAAAAATATCCGCCGCTGTCCCGCCTCGGTGACGGCGAGATCCTGCGTCAGCTGGCGCAACTGGTCGACGTAGGCGTTGGCGATTTGGGGCGCGCGGCGGCGGTCTTGATCTTCGACCGAGATGCTGATCAGGCCCTCCTTGCCGAGCATGATGCTGCTCGCGTTTTCGAGATGGCGACGGGCCTCCGACATTTTCTCGACGCGGTAGACTCGCATCAGATCGAAGCGCCGGATTAAGGCATCTTCCGTGGTGCGGCTGCGCAGCATCCCGACATAAAGGTCGTTCGCATTTTTCAGTCCCAGGTCCTTCTGCGCCATCGCCGCCATGGGCCCGAGCGCGCCCAATTGTCCGATCATCGAGGCGGCGAGCGATGGGGTCGATTGCGGCGGCAGGATATCGGCGGAGGCGGTGTAGCGGTTCGGCAGGATGAGCGCCACCAGGGCGGCGAGAAGGGCGGCGGCCAAGGTGGTTCGCAGCAGGAGCGCCTTGCGCCGGAACAAGACGATCAGCACATCGAGCACGCGGGACTCGTAGGGTTCGTTGCCCGCTCGACCTGCGGGCGAGGGGCGTCGGCGCGAATCGGGACCGTTGCTTTCGGAAGATGCCTTCCTATCCTCGGAAGCGTTCCTGTCCTCGGTCCGGACGCCGTCCGACCGTGGTTCGCCGGCGGCGAACGGAGTCGCAGTTTCGTTTTCGATGATTAGTTTTTCCAACCTAGTCCTACTTTCGTCCGGGCGGGGCCACCGCGCGGCCAGGGAAGGATTACGGAAGGATCATTGAATGATCCGGATGGCCGCCGCCCCCAGGGCGAATTGCGAAAAGACCTGGCTCCAGTCTCTTAACCCCTTGAGCAGCGAACCGCGCGAGAGGCGCTCCGGGACCACGACGGCATCGCCCGGCATCAGGCGAAGGGAGGCGAAACCTCCGCTCCACAATCCCTTGACCGACTGCTTGCCGAGGATGGAGCCGTCGGCCCGAATGATGAACATGCGGCTCGTGTCGGCGTCCCGGGTCGGTCCTCCGGCCCGCTGCAGATAATCTTCCACCCGCGCATCGCGGCGGTAGAGAAAGGAATTCTTGTTGTAGACCGCTCCCAGCATCTCGATCGTCGAAGGACGATAGGGCACGACCAGGCGATCACCGTCCTCGACGGCGATCGCGGGCAACTCGTTCACCCCCGCCGCCTGCGGAACCAGGTCGAGAACCACGCGTCCGGTGGCCTTGACCGCCCTCAGCTTTTCTACCAGACGGCGCTGGGCGTCGAGTTTTGCCTGGTAGTCGGCCACTTCTTCCGGGCTCAGGCCGGCCGGCGCCAGCGTGTTGCGGGTGATGTCGTCTTCCAGTTGCTCGATCATCCGGTCGAGGCCTTTTTGCTGCTGGGCGCGCACCGACTCCCGCGTAAACTCCGCCCCGTAAAGATAGGCGTTCGGGGTCAACCCGCCCACGCGTTCGACCAGATGCCGGACGCTCTCACCCGCCTCGGCACGATAAACCCCGGCGGCGCGAAACTCCCCTTCTAGGCGCACGAACTTGCTCTGCCGGGCGAGCGGCACGGCGAGATCGTTCTGCGAAAAAATGATGATCGCGTCGCCCGGTTCGAGCTCCAGATTCTCCCGCTCATCGCCCTCGAGCTCGAGCTTCCCGAGATTGAAAGCGACCAGGCGCGTTGTAAGATCCTGCCGGTCAAGACGCTGAATGACCGCATAGTCCCAGTTGATCTCCGGGGCAGCCCGCCCGAGAGCCGCGTTTTGCATGGCATTCGAGGCGCGCCAGTATTCTCGCGTAACCAGGGCTTCCCGATTCGGGATCACGTCTTTCAGGCGCATGCCGCTGTGCCACTCCACCCGGCCCGGGCGAGCGACATTGCCGCGCAAGGTAACCGAGTTTTCAAACTGCGGAGAGAGCGGGAAAATACGGACCACATCGCCATCTTTCAACAGCCGGTCCCACCCGGGTTGAGAGCCCGGCGGTCCGGTCAGCAAGAATTCTTCCACCCGGCGCATGCCATGGTCTTCGATGCGTTCCACCACCGCCTTTTCTCCGTCTGCGGTCGTGGTCAGACCTCCGGCCATCGCGATGGCATCCTGCAGCGTCAGCTTTTCCCGCAATTCGTAAATCGCCGGCACATTGACGCTTCCCGCCATCGCGATCGACCCGCCGACGGGCGGAATGTAAATGACGTCGCCCGGCAGGATACGAATGTCTTTTGACTGGTCTCCCCGCACGAGCAGGTCATAGAAATCGAATTCCGTCACCACCGCGTTATTTCGCTTCAGTTGAATGCGGCGCATCGAGCCCGTTTCCGCCGGCCCTCCCGAGGCGAACAGGGCATTCACCAGAGTCGACAGCGAACTGACCGTGTAGGTTCCGGGGCGCCGCGCCTGTCCGACGACCAGCACCTGAATGGAGCGCAGCTGTCCCAGGCTGACGGTCAAGTCAAAATTGCGGAAGACCCTGCCGATGGCCGTACGGAAATACTCCGCGAGTTGCTGGTATTGCAGGCCCGCGACCGTGAGCGTGCCGACCTTCGGCAAAAAGATCTGGCCGCTCCGGTCGACCACCAACCGCCCGTCCAGATCGATCTGTCCCCAGGCCCGGATCAGGATTTCGTCGCCCGGCCCGATCCGGTAATCGCTGGTGACCGGAATCCGGTCGCCGGGAGCGAAACTGCTCGGAACATGATCGAACAGGTTATAGCCATAGATCGGCAGGATGCGGCCGACAGAACTGGCGACGAACTCCTGAAATTCTGTCGGCCCGAGCGGCGAACTTACATTCCGCGTTTCTTCCTCCTTGATCGAGAGGGCCGGATTGGGCAAAAGGCGATCCGGCGAGGCGTATCCCGGCAGGGCATGTTCCGGCAAGGCGCGCTCCGGCACCGCGGGGGCTCCGGCACCGGCGTTGGGTATGGCCTCTCCGGGAGCGGGGATGGTTCCAGCCTGGTTCCCAGTTCTCGTGGTCGAGGGGCAATCGTTCCCGTTGCACGGCGGATCATCGGCCATCGAAGTTTCCAGAGTGATCGGAGTGCCGAGTGAGACCTGCGCCGATCCCTCCCCGGGCGAGAGGACAAGGCCGCCAACGATAGCCATACCAAAGAGAACGCTCGCGACCGGAAGAAGCCCCCGCCAGCCGGGCGCAGCCAGGCTCCGGGACGTCTCGCTTGCTGCGGCTTCACCCCGGTGCTTGCAGGTGAGAGAGGTCAGTGTCAGTTTCCGGCAGATCATGTTCCAGAAGGTCGGGTTGGAGAAGATCGTGTTTGGGAAGATCGCGTTGGAGAAAATCATGTTGGAAAAAACATCACATGGCACAAGCATGGTTGGCGGCTGCGCGCTTCAGCCTCCAAGCTCAGTGGTACTTCAGCATTCTGCTCCACACGGGATGGCAGGTGATCTCCACCGAGGCCACCGTATCCGGACCGGCCAGCGGCGCGAGAACCGGGAAATTCCAGCGCTCATACTGGAAAAAGCTTGTGATCTCCAGATCCGGCCGCGGTCGAAAAATTGCGCGCACAAAAAAATCCTGCAGGTTGCCGCCCGCGGGAATGAAATCCCGATCGACCTGCGCCTTCCGATATCCCGTTTGCAGGGAGTTCCGGGGGGAAAACCAGTAAGTACTCCAGAGTTGCAGGCCGCGCCCCTCGCGGCCCACCCACGATCCGAGAAGATGACCGTCGTTCGTATAGGCATCGTGATAGGCGCCGTTGTAGTAGAAGTATTGGCCATGCTTGTGGGCGAGGGCGGGAGGGTCGGACCAGGCCGCCTCGGCGCGGAAATCGAGCTGCGGCAGATGCGGAATCTGCGGCAGGTACAGGCCGGGATTCATCAGCGATTTCTGCGGGTAGGCGAGCGGCGAAACTTCATCGTCGGTCAGGCCGTCGTTGTACACGACCAGCCAATTTCTGAGCCAGGGAATGCGATAGCTGAAGTCAAAGCCACTCCTGCGGTCGCCCACGTCGCCCGGGCTGCCGGGTGTGGTCGTGTTGTTGTCTCCAAAACTGAAGAAGCCACGCAGAAACATGTGCATCGTGACGGGACGGAACACGATGGTGCGCGAGAAACCGAATTCCAGGTTGGGGGTCGGTTTGAAACTGAACTTCT
Organism: uncultured Acidobacteriaceae bacterium; assembly: GCA_963696275.1. Lineage (GTDB taxonomy): Bacteria > Acidobacteriota > Terriglobia > Terriglobales > Acidobacteriaceae > Acidiflorens. The sequence continues at coordinate 135,724 of CAVOJQ010000011.1, forward strand.
GGCCATCGATGCCTGGATCGGGCGGATAGTGGTGCCCGCCCATGACGGCCACGAAGAAGTCCCAGCGCAACGGCCCCAGCCAGTGCAGGAAACTGGGCAGCCTCCACGGGGAAGGATTCGTCAGACGCAGCATGTCCAGCGGTTCGACATTGTCGCTCAAGTTCGGCGGCCCGCCCGCGCCCGGTCCCCACCACAGACTTTGCCGTCCGGCTGATATCTGGATGGTTTTGAAGTTTCCGGCCACGTAGCCGTCGAGCAGGCGAAATTGATCGATGGTCGTCGTATGCACCGGGTCCTGCGGCGGCGTCACGTCGATCATGCCGATCATCTGTTGCACGGTCTGGCTGTAGGCGGGCAGCGCTGCGGCGTGCTGGTACTCTCCGCGTGCGTAGAACGCTAAAGGCCCTGCCGTTCCCCACGCTGACCCCCCGCTCACCAGGTTCGACCCCTCACCGTAGAGACGGCCGAAATCGTTGATCAGCGTCTGGCCAAAGTGATAGCCGTCGTCGAGCGGAGTGCCGGCGATTCCGAGGTAACGCGTGTAGAAACTGTCGATCCGGATCTCGGAATTTCCCGAACCGTCCCGGCGTCGAAGGTCGTCTGCGAACTCGGCGGCCAGCGCCTGATAGAGGGGATAGGCGAGCTCGGCCGAGGCGCCATCAAGGCCGGCGTCCACGCCCAGTTCCCCAACGCCCAGTCCGCCGACGCCCAGTTCGTCGCCCGCGGCCTGCAGAATCCGGGCACATTCCAGGCGCGTCCAGGGCCGGAGATTGCTAAAGGCGCTCGCCGCGTAGCCGAGCGCGGCCAGGCGGTCGAAGGCGGCATAAATCCACGAATCCAGCGGCACGAACGGAGACGCAAGTTCCGATGGCCGGAGAGCCCGCGGCGGGGCCTGCGGTTCACGATCTCGTTCGAGGTCGTCATTGAAACTGCCCGGGTTCGCCCCCGGCAACTCCGGATTGTGATGCGCCCGGTATACGTAGCGGCCGATCAGATAGCCAACCGCGCTGCCGACCACCACGTCGGAGGGAAAGTGTTCGCGGGCCCCGACCCGAGCCAGGCCGATTCCGGTTGCGGTACCGTAGGCCAGCAGTTTGGTGAGCCTTCCGGGATATTCGTCGGCAAGGACGGCCGCGACGGACCAGGCGGCAGCGGCATGTTCGGAGGGAAACGAAGCGCCGCCCGCTGCAAAGCTCCCGGCATTCGGGGCGTTCGGGCGCGCCCTCCCGAAAACGAGTTTCAGCGCCTCGGTTACGATCATGCTGTCGGTGGCCGCTTCGCCGGCGAGGAAGCCAGTCTCGCGGCTGTGCGCACCTTCGACGCTGGTCAGGCCCATCCTCGATCCGCGCAGGTACAACCCGGCCGAACTTGCGAGCATCGCTGCCAGTCCATAATTACTGAAAGCGTTGCTGTGCGGCATCGGAGTGCTGCCGAACTGGCGCATGATGTGATGGTCAGCCGCTACCAGGCCAACCATGCCCACTCCCGCGAGTAGAATCCCGTTCTTGTCCTGGGCATGCAGATCAAAAGGGCTGGTCCAGATCATCTTCTGATCCGATGCCAGATGGTGGGCCACCTGAGTGAAACTGCCCGCCAGGCAGACGCCGGACGCGCTCTGCGATGGCACGGAAGCTGTTTCCGCTGGAGCCGCCGGAGTCCCCCCATCGAACTTCGTACTCGGAACTCTCGTTTCGCTGCCGTGGCCACTTCGATCGCCATCTTCACCCAGACCGGAGCCGGCAGGCTGGCCGACGCACCGCTTTGCCGTTTCTAAATCGGCTGCCAAAGCGATGTGGACTGAGCCTGCCAACCCGGCTCCCAAGACGAGCATTACGGAGAGAAGCAGCGCAGCGCGCCGACGAAGTTTTTCGGGATACGACACTTTCAAAGATTCCTGTTTCAGGGCTGGCAGGAGTGGAGGAGGGTAGAGTTGAGTCCGCTCCGCAATTCGAATCCTGCGACCCTCGGCGGCGGGAGGGGCGCGGCGGGCTCCAGGTCATCGGCATCAACCTCGACCGCCATGCATTGCAGGATGACGTCGAGTGCGATCACCACCCGGAAGTTGCTTTTCCTGCGTACCAGCACACCTTCCATTCCGGCCAGCGGGCCGCACTGAATCCGGACGCGCTCACCGAGAACGAGGTAGGGATGGGGCTCGACCTTCCGCTGCCCGCAGCCGGTGCGCAGCGCCTCGATTTCAAAATCCGGCAGCGGCGCAGGGTTTCGCGCCGATCCCACGAGCGATCGCACACCCGGCACCTCGAGCACTCGCAACCGCTCCAGGGGGGTCATCCGCACGAAAACATAGTTCGGGAAAAGGGGCAGCTCAAGCTTCACCGCGCACCGGTTTTTCCAGCGGCGCGACACCCCATACAGAGGTAGAAACGTCTCGATGTTGCGTTCCGAACAATGCGACGCCACACGTTTCTCGTGATGCGAATTCGTATAAGCGGCAAACCACTTCGCGGAGCCGTCGGGTACCGCTTCGTGGACTCCCAGGTTCACGACCACGTTCGCCGCCATGTTGCCCCCCCTTTCATGTTGCCTCCTCTTTTTTTGAAGTCGAGCGCCGAGTAGAGCTTCGCTATCCCCGCTTAGCAAGGTTGTCTTAAAACTTTCCAATGGAAGGAATGACTGACCGCGGATTCGATTGCACTTACCCTGCCACCGGGTCGTCGCGGCACGGATTTGTATTTGTCTATTCGCTGGTTGAGCTTACAAGTCGAGAGCCAGACTCATCTCATGGAATTCCCGTTGCCGGAAATCCGAATCGGACTCTCGGTTCTAAATCAGCACTGGTCGCCTGCCCCTGATAGCCAGCTTTCGTAATCGGGTTTGATCACCGGTTCGGTCGTACGGGATCCCTCTCTCAAATTATTCGGCAGCCGCTCGATTGGCCTATCGCTAGCGGCTATTTACATCCCACCGTCAACTGTGAGATTACAGGCAAGTGTGACCGGGATCACAGAACCTGTTACCTCAAGAAGCTCAGTATTGCGAGTTGATGTATTGTTGTTGCGTTGTTCAACAGCAAAATCCTAATGGAGCGTCAAAATGAAGAAGAAGGGCCTCTCCGTGTTTACTTTCGCCACGGCTCTAGCTGTGGTTCTCAGCATTCCCCTGTCGGCGCAAGCGCAAGACTCCGCGGCACTTTACAAATCAAAGTGTGCTATGTGCCACGGGGCCGATGGAAAGAAAGCAGCTGGTCACGATCTTTCCAGCGCCGACGTGCAAAAAGAGTCGGACGCCGCTCTCACGGCCGTCATCACCGACGGCAAAGCGCCCAAGATGCCCAAGTACGGAGACAAATTAAAGCCCGAAGAAATTAAGGGACTGGTGGCTTACATCCGGACTTTGAAGTAGTCCTAGCCCGGTTGATTGAGTAGAAGTTTTGGTCGAACGTGGTGGCTGATGCGACGCCAGCCGTTGGAGTGTGTCCACTGGCTGGCGCACGAAATAAGGGAGAGTAGCGGTTTCTCATGACTCTGCAAGAACGTTTTCGAGACTGGTCGCAACCGATCTATTTCCTGGGTCAGAACCCCACAACGCTCACTGGCGCCGTGCTCACCACGAGTACGGCGCTCACTATCATCGCCTTCTGGTTTTACGACATTTTCTTGCCAGGACCGCCGCATCCTTATATCGGTCTTCTCATCTACCTGATCCTCCCGGGTGTTTTTGTTTGCGGACTGATCCTGGTCCCGTTGGGGATCTGGCTGCGGCGACGGAGCCTGCGCGCCAGCGGGGATCTGCCCAGCGTCTTCCCACCCGTTGATCTCGGACTCCCGGTAGTGCGGCGCACCCTGGAATACGTCGGGGTCGCGACTCTGCTCAATCTTCTGATTATTGGAACCGCCTCTTACCGCGGCGTCGAGTATATGGATTCAACGACTTTCTGCGGCAAGACTTGCCACACCGTCATGGATCCCGAGTACACCGCCTATCAGAATTCTCCGCACTCGCGGGTCGCTTGCGTCGAGTGCCACATAGGGCCGGGAGCCGGATGGTTCGTGAAATCGAAGCTGTCTGGTCTGCGGCAGGTAGTCGCCGTTACTTTTCATACCTATTCGCGTCCCATCCCTTCGCCGGTAAAGTACCTCCGGCCGGCTCGAGAAACCTGTGAACAGTGTCACTGGCCACTGCGTTTTACGGGTGACAAGTTCCTGGTCAATACGAGCTACAAAGACGACGAAAAAAATACGCCGCAGATAGACGTGCTGCTGGTGAAAGTCGGCGGACGCAACTGGCAGGGCTCGGTCGGAATTCACGGGCACCACCTCGCCGACACCGCCCGCATCCGCTACATTTCAACCGACAGCGAGCGTCAGATCATCCCCGCCGTCTATTACACCGACGAAAACGGCAAGACCACCGAATTCCTCTCCACCGATACCAAGCCCACCAAAGAACAATTGGATAAGGGCGAGCATCGCGTGATGGATTGTGTCGATTGCCATAATCGCCCGACGCACGCCTTCGACCTGCCGGAAAACGCTGTGGACAAGCAGATGTCGACCGGCCACATCAGTCCTGAACTCCCCTTCATCCGGAAGAAGGCCGTCGAAGTTCTGAAGGTGAATTACCCGACGCGCGACGTGGCGGCACAGAACATCAAGGAAGAACTCAACAAGTTTTATCGAACGAATTACCCGGGGATCTATCAGACGCGGCGCACGCTGGTGGAGCAGGCTGGCCAGGAAGTGGCCAATATCTACCTGCGCAACGTTTTCCCCGACATGCGTCTGACCTGGGGTGCGCACCCGAATAATCTCGGACACAACGATTCGCCCGGCTGTTTCCGCTGCCATGACGGCAGCCACACCAGCGCCGGTGGCCAGACGATCACCAACGACTGCAGCGCCTGTCACAACCTGCTGGCTACGGGTGAGGAGAACCCGAAGGTGCTTTCAGATTTGGGCATGAAGTAGGCGGCCGGCTACGAATCGCCCGAGAGTTTCTGTATGGCTGAGACGAAAATAGCGCGAAGGAAGTCGCGACTGGGAGTAGCTTTCGCTGCAATCCTCATCACGCTTTTCACCCTGCGCATTTCGGAACGCCCGGTACGCGCCGCCGACCCACCTGGCGCCGAATGTTTAGCCTGCCACGGCGACAAGACATTCAATACCACACGAGCCGGCAAAACCGTCTCGCTCTACGTCGATGGCAAGAAATTCGCGACCTCCATACACGCGAGCTTCGGATGCACCGGCTGTCACGCGGATCTCGAAGGAAAAGATTTTCCCCACGATAAACCGGCACGGGTAAAGTGCGGAACCTGCCACTCCGACGAACAAGCACTCTATAGCAAATCGCTCCACGGCAAAGCGGTTGCCCGCGGCGACGCGCTCGCTCCGAGTTGTGTGAACTGCCACGGCAACCATGCCATTTATCCAGTGAAGGATCCGCGGTCAGCAGTCGCGCCGCTAAAAGTTCCTTTCGTTTGCGGACAATGCCACTCCGAAGGAACTCCCGTTTCGCGCACCCGCCAAATTGCCCAGGACAACATTCTCGGCAACTATTCCGAGAGCATCCACGGCGAGGCGTTACTGAAGAAAGGTCTGGCGGTCGCGCCGACCTGCGCCACCTGCCATACAGCTCATTCCATCCTGCCGCATACCGATCCCGCTTCCTCGATCAATCGCAAGAACATCGCCGCTACCTGCACCAAGTGCCACTCGCAAATCGAAAGCGTCCACCGCAAGATCATTCGCGGCGAGCTCTGGGAAAAACAGGCGAACGTACTCCCCGCGTGTCCCGACTGCCATCAGCCCCACAAGATCCGCAACGTCTTCTATGAGATGGGCATGGCCAACGCCGATTGCATGCGCTGCCACGCCAACGAGAAACTGCGGCGTGCCCGCGACGGCAAATCCATGTTCGTCAACATCGACGAGGCGTCCCATTCCGTCCACGGTAAAAAAGGAATTGCCTGCAGCCAGTGCCACTCGGAGGTCAACGCCTCGCGGGTGCGACCGTGCGAGACCATTACCAAAGGCGTGGACTGCACCTCCTGCCACGACGAAATTGGCAAACTGTATGCCACCAGCATCCACGGCCAGCTTAACGCCAAGAACGATTCGAACGCCCCGACCTGCAAGGAATGTCATGGCACCCATGGAATCCTTAACAAGCAGGATCCGCAATCCCCAACTTTCGCGGTCAACGTTCCCAACCTTTGCGCGCGCTGTCACCGTGAAGGGCAGAAAGCGGCGGTGCGCTACACCGGCACGCAGCACGAAATCATCAGCAACTACACGGAGAGCATTCACGGGACATTATTAAAGAACGGGCTGACCGTAACCGCGACCTGCACCAGTTGCCACTCCGCGCACCATATTCTGCCGCGTAGCGATCCGGCATCGACGGTTAACGCGAACAACGTGCCGAACACCTGTGGCCAATGCCACCATGGCATCGAGGAGCAGTTCGAGAACAGCATCCACTCCAAGAAAGTGAGCGGATACGGCAAGCCGCTTCCGGTTTGCAACGATTGCCACACCGCGCATTCCATCCACCGTACGGATGAGAACAGTTTCAAGCTGAACGTGATGGGCACCTGCGGACGCTGCCACGAGAAGATTGCCGAGACTTATTTTGAGACCTATCACGGAAAAGTCTCTCGTCTCGGCTACACCAAGGCAGCGAAGTGCTATGACTGCCACGGCGCTCATGATGTGCTCAAGGTGACCGATCCGCGCTCGCATCTCAGCCGCGCCAACGTAGCCGCAACTTGCCAGAAATGCCACGCGGGCGCGACCCGCCGCTTCGCCGGTTATCTCACGCACGCCACGCACCACGATCCGAAGAAATATCCGTTCGTCTTTTACACCTTCTGGGGAATGACCGGACTCTTGCTCGGAACGTTTGTCGTCGGAGGCATTCATACCTTGCTCTGGCTTCCGCGAGCCTTCCAGATGCGGCGCGAGTTGAAAGCCGCTGAAGCCGCCGCGGAAAACGGAGAGCCACACGCCGGGAAGGACACTAAGGAGGATGGCGATGCCTAGCGAAGTTCCGGAGAAGCCGGCACCGTTAAATACTCCGCGGAGCGAAGATCCCGAGCGCCAGTTCGTCCGCTTCACGCGCCTGCAGCGCATCCTCCATATCTGCATGATCTGCAGCTTCCTGAGCCTGGCGACGACTGGATTAACGCTCAAGTTCTCCTACACAAGATGGGCCTCAGTTGTTTCGCATCTGCTCGGCGGTTTCGAAAGCGCGGGCAACATTCACCGTGCCGCCGCTGTCGTGATGTTCGGGGTTTTTATCACTCATCTCGTCGATCTCGTCCGACTTAAGAAAAGAGAGCACCTATCCTGGCGATCGCTGGTGCTGGGTCCGGGCAGCCTGGTGCCGAACGGACAAGATTTGAAAGAACTGATCGGCACGCTGAAGTGGTTCGTAGGTCTCGGTCCGCGTCCCGCCTACGGCCGCTGGACGTACTGGGAAAAGTTCGACTACTTCGCCGTGTTCTGGGGAATTGCGGTCATCGGGTCGACCGGCCTCACACTCTGGTTCCCAGTATTCTTTACCCGGTTTATTCCGGGATCGTTCCTGAACGTAGCTACTATCGTCCACAGCGACGAAGCGCTCCTCGCCACCGGATTCATTTTTACCGTTCATTTCTTTAATACCCATCTGCGCCCGGAAAAATTTCCCATGGACATCACCGTATTCACGGGCCGCATGCCGCTGGAAGAGCTGAAAAGAGATAAGCCCAGAGAATACGAGGCGCTGATTGCTGACGGAACGCTCGAAGAGCACATGGAGGAGGCGTATCCACCGATCGTGACCCGTACGATTCGAATCTTCGGATGGGCAGCTTTGGCAGTCGGGTTCAGCACTGTGTTGTGGATTATTTATGCCGTCATATTTGCGTACCAATAGAGTTGATTTGCGGTAATAAGAAGGACTTATAAAATGCGTGCGCTTCGTGTTGCCTTGTTTTCTTTTGTATTCTCTTTGGCTTCAACTTTAGCTTTGGCCGCCGGCGCAGATCAGGAATGTCTCGCCTGCCACGGCCAGGCAGGAATGAAGTCCGACGCCGGCAGGAGCATTTCTATTGATCCGGCGAAACATGCAGCCAGCGCTCATGCCGCTCTCAGCTGCAAAGACTGCCACACGGACGTCAAGGAATTTCCGCATCCCGCGAAACGCGTCAAGGTGCAGTGTGCGACCTGTCATGCCGACGAGGCTAAGGCTTTTCCCGCGAGTGCCCATTCCGCGCTCGGAGACGGCGCCTGCGCCACTTGCCACGGCAGCGTTCACGAACTGACGACGGCGGAAAAGCTGATGCCGGGAAAATGCGTCGAATGCCACGCCGACGAAGCGAAGACGCTTGCATCGAGCATCCACGGACAAGCCGCGAAGAAGGGCGATCCCGACGCGCCCAAGTGCGTTTCGTGCCACGGCAACATTCACGCGGTAAAAGCCCCGAGCGAGCCGGACTCAGCCATCGCCGCCAGGAACATTCCCGACACATGCGCCAAGTGTCACAGCGATGCGGGATTCCTCTCGCGCCACAAAATTCCGGTAGCGCATCCCGTCGACTCCTACAAGCAAAGCGTGCACGCGCGCGCCGTAGCCATGGGCAAGGAAGCGGCTACCTGCTCCAGTTGCCACGGCAGTCATGACATCTATCCCGCGACCGACGGGCGCTCGAGGGTCAATCACTGGAACGTGCCAGGGACCTGCGCCCAATGCCACAAGGAAATCGCCCGCGAGTTCAACGAAAGCGTTCACGGGGAGGCCGTGAAAGACGGCGTGCGGGATGCTCCCGTGTGCATCGACTGTCACGGCGAGCACCAGATCATCGACCCGAAGAGTGCGGGCTCGCCCCTGAATGCCCAGAACGTCTCGGCCGAGACCTGCGGACGTTGCCACGGCGATGCGCGCCTGGCCCTGCGCTACGATTTGCCCTCCGATCGCCTGCCTTCCTACGCCGACAGCTATCACGGACTGGCTCTGAAAGAAGGCAAAGTGACGGCCGCGAACTGCGCGTCGTGTCACGGCGTGCACTCGATTCTGCGTTCGAGCGATCCGCGCTCGACCGTCAACTCCGCCAATCTGGCGAAGACCTGCGGAGCCTGTCACCAGGGAGTCAAAGAAGCCAGGTTCAACATCGGTCCGGTGCATGTGCAGACTTCAACCGGAGCCGCGCATCCGGTCGTCAAGTGGATTCGCTGGACCTACTGGTCGCTGATTCCGATGACGCTCGGCTTCATGATCTTCCACAACCTGCTCGACTTCTACGCGAAGCTGGTTCGGCCGCGTCCGCACCCCATCAGCGAAGCGAAAGTCACGCGCATGAATCGCAACTTCCGCATCGCGCATTGGGGAGTGATCCTGAGCTTCCCGACGCTGGTCTTCACCGGATTTGCGCTCAAATTCCCTGACGCATGGTGGTCGCGTCCGATCCTGCTGTGGGAGAATCACGCCGGATTCCGCGGCGGACTGCATCGCAGCGCGGCGGTACTGCTGGTTGTGTCGACGCTCTATCACGTGATTCATCTCGCGATGAACAAGCGCGATCGCATCTTCCTGAAAGCCATGCTGCCCGATGTCAAAGACGCAACCGACATGGTGCAGGTGATTACCTACAACATCGGACTCACCAAAGTTGAACCGACGTTTGGAAAATTCAACTACGCGGAAAAATTGGAATACCTGGCCTTCATGTGGGGCACGCTGGTGATGACCGTCTCCGGCCTGCTGTTGTGGTTCAACAATTTCACTCTGCGTTATTTTCCGAAGTGGGTGTCGGACGCCGCCACCGCGGTTCATTATTACGAGGCCGTGCTCGCGACCTTCGCCATTCTGATTTGGCACTCTTACATGGTGATGTTCGACCCGCTCGTCTATCCCATGGATACGGCTTTTATCGACGGCAAAGTTCCAGCCGAGCATTATCGACATGCGCGTCCGGAATATTACCGAGCCCTGCAACGCGCGCACATGATCGAAGATCCCAGCGAACCTGCGGAGTATCGGGACAAGGACGGAGCCGCGGACGTACTGGCGGATTGAGCGTCGGGTTGGAGTCAGGCGCTCTCAAGGTTATTTCGGGCCTGCAGTTGTGTCCGCTCCTTATCACTGGTGCGAACTGAGCGCCTCCCACCCTTGGCGAAAAGGGCGCGAAGGATGGGGCAGCCACAACGGGCAAAGGATTCTGTCGGGAAATCCAAGTCAAAGGCAGCGGGCGGGGGCGCCCGCTCTACACTACTAAAAAAGTCGGGGCCGGTGGGAGGATGACCGGCCCCGACTAGTGGACTGCTTGAATTCTTAGGCGGAGATCAGGGATTCCAGGGCCACGCGATTTGGGATCACCAGAGTCGATCCGGTTTGCTGGATGATGCGCTGCTTTTTGAAGCCGGCGAACAGGCGGCTGACGGTTTCACGCGAGGAGCCGATCATCTGCCCGATCTCTTCATGAGTCAAAGCCAGTTTCATCTGGGTGGGGTTCTTGGCTTTCAGGTTTTGGTCGAGCCATCCCATCATGAGGCGGGCGAGTTTTTCGCTGGCGGAATCGGAAAGAATGAGGTCGCGAATTTCGCGGCAGGTGGAGGCGTAGTCATTACTGATTTGCTGCGTGACCCACAGGGCCAACTCGCCATGGGTGCGCATGAGCCGCAACAGATCGCTCTGGCGGAGAAAGCTGATCTCGGCTGGTTCCTGAGTTTCGGCCGTGGCTTCGTAGGGGCGGCCGGAGACGACGGCGGCGACGCCCAACGGGCAACCTGCCTCGACAATGCGCAGGATGAGGGTTCGGCCGTCGCTGCCACAGACGGAGAGTTTCACGCGTCCTTTACGAACGATGAAAACGCCGCGCGGAGACTGACCTTCGGCGAACAGCACCGCTCCGGTCGGATAGCTGGTGGTGAGGGATTCCTGTTCGAGGGCCTCGGCTACGACGGGAGGAAGCTCGCAATAAGCTTTGTCGATTGGGGAAAGTTTCTGGGCATTGTTGACGACTTGTGTGGCCATGATTGCCTCCGTGCACATGTACTTTGGCAAGCGCCTCGCCAATCTCGCGAATGGGCCCAAAATTCTTGAATGCTTGGTAAGTGGAACGAAATAATAGCACTAAAGTTGTTTGCTACCGAACATATATTTCTTGCGCCACCTTCGGTTCGGGCGAAAGTGGGTGCTTTTCCGCAGCGATGTGTGATCCCCATCACCAAACCATTGGTTATATGACCAACGATGGCGGTCGAGGAGGCTGCTGGTGGTTAGGAGGATTGGACTTCAGCCCAGAGCTTCATGGATGGTATTGAGCAGGGAGGTGCGATCAAAGGGTTTTTCGAGCAGGGTGATGCCGCGTTTCAAGACCTCGCGTTCGGCGATCAGTTCTCCGGTGTAGCCCGACATATAGACGACCTTCAGGTTCGGATTGCAGGCGGATAAGCGCTCAATCAACTCAGGACCGCTCATGCGGCGCATGACGATGTCGGTCAAGACAAGGTCGATGCGGTCGGGGTGCGACTGCACCCATTCGAGCGCGGTTTTGCCGTCATCCGCCTCGATGACGGTATAGCCATGTTCATGGAGGAGCTGGCGAGTAAGGGCGCGCATGGTCTCGTCATCTTCGACGAGCAGAATGGTAGCCCCTTCGCGCTTGGGCGCGACCTTGTCCGGTTCGGTCTCGGAGGTGAGGCCGATCTTGTGATCGGCGTTGGGAAGATAGATCTTGAAAGTCGTTCCGTGACCGAGCTCGCTATAAACAAGGATATGTCCAGCGCTCTGCTTGACGATGCCGTAGACGGTGGCGAGGCCAAGACCGGTGCCTTTGCCCAACTCTTTGGTGGTGAAGAAGGGCTCAAAGATGCGGGCGACGGTGGCTTCATCCATGCCGCTACCGGTGTCGCTGACGGCGAGGAGAACGTATTTTCCGGGAGGCATGCTCTGATGCTGATCGGTGAAAGCGGCGTCGAATTTCTCGGAGCGAGTCTCGAGAATAAACTTGCCGCCCTTGGGCATAGCGTCGCGCGCGTTGACCGCAAGGTTGACGACGATCTGGTCGAGTTGGCCGGGATCGGCTTCGACGACCGCGGCGGAGGATTTGGAGACGATGAGAATTTCGACATCGTCACCCATCAGCGGGCGGAGAAGTTTGCCGACGTCGCGCAGGCGTTCGTTGAGATCGAGCAGACGCGGCTGAATGGCGGAAGAGCGGCTGAAGGTGAGGAGCTGGCGAGTGAGAGAAGATCCGCGTTCGGTCGCTTTCTTGATGTTGTCAATATAATGCGAGGGTTCAGCGGAGGGATCGATGCGGTCGTGGAGAAATTCGGCGCAGGCGTTAATGATTCCGAGGATGTTATTGAAATCGTGGGCAACGCCACCGGCCAGGCGTCCAATGGCTTCCATTTTTTGCGATTGATGAAGCTGGCCTTCGGCTTTTTTCAGGGCGGTGATGTCGCGGGCGATGGCCGAGGCTCCGATGATGTCGCCTTTGGTGTCGCGCAAGGGGGAAATGGAGATGGAAACGTCGAGGCGTTGCCCATCTTTTGTGATCCGCTGAGATTCGTAATGGTCGATTCTTTCGCCGCGCGCAACTCTCTGTAAGATATCGGGGATTTCGTCTTTACGGTCGGCAGGCGCGAGGATGGAGATGTGCTTGGCCACCATCTCTTCGGGGGTATAACCGTAGATGCGTTCCGCTCCCTTATTCCAACTGGTAACGATGCCGTTGAGATCCTTACTATAGATCGCGTCCTCGGAGGAATCGATGATCAGGGCCAGGCGTGAGCGGTAGGCGCCGAGCTGCTCGGCGGTTCTGAGATGCAATTCTTCATTGGCGCGGCGGAGCTCTTCGGCGATGCGCTTGCGATCGCTGATGTCGCGGATGGCGCTCAGGACGAACATTCCCTGGTCGGTCAGAACCGGGCTGAGACTGATTTCCACGGGGAATTGGGAGCCGTTGCGATGGCGGCCATAGAGATCGAGATCGGCTCCCATGCGGCGGGTCTTGGGAGTTGCGGTGAAGCTGGCGCGATGGTGGTGGTGGCGATCGCGATAGCTCTCCGGGACAAGAATTTCGATTTTTTGGCCGATCAATTCGTCGCGGTCATAGCCGAAGAGATGCTGGGTTTGGGAGTTGATCTGAACGATGGTCCCGGCGCGATCGACGGCGACGACGGCGTCGGGAAGAGCCTCGAGCAAATCGCTCGAGAGCATAACCTCAGCCATGTTGCTGGCTGAACGAGGGAGAGAAGGTTCGTGATTGGAAGGAGATCGAGGCATTACCGCTTAGTCATCCAAAAGCATCGACCTTTAATCTATGTCGAAACCTGCAAGTCTGTAAAGCCGGTGAGCCGCCACGGAACGCTCACTTTCGTTGACGGGCGGACGGTTCGCCCTTAAGATGGAGCGACCCAAGAGGGGCGTATCTTCCTGCTTTGATGATCTGAATGATCGGCGAAACCATATCTCATTACCGCATTGTAGAAAAGCTCGGTGGCGGCGGCATGGGCGTGGTGTACAAGGCGGAAGACACCCGGCTGCACCGTTTTGTCGCGCTCAAGTTCCTGCCGGATGATGTGGCGAAGGATCCGCAGGCGCTGAGCCGTTTTCAACGTGAGGCGCAGGCGGCATCCGCTCTGAACCATCCGAATATCTGCACCATCTATGACGTTGGCCAGGAAAATGGCCAGGCTTTTATTGCGATGGAGTATCTGGACGGCACGACCCTGAAACACATGATTGAGGGGCGTCCGCTGAAGACTGCGCAGTTACTGGAACTGGGAATCCAGATTTCGGACGCTCTCGATGCCGCGCACTCCGGCGGGATTGTGCACCGCGACATTAAGCCGGCCAATATTTTTGTCACGCAAAGAGGGCAGGCGAAGGTTCTCGATTTTGGCTTGGCGAAACTCACGCCGCAAGGGAACCACGTTGTGGATGGATCGGCCGCCACGGTCGGGGAGCCGACCGCGGTTAGTCGCGACCAACTCACCACTCCGGGAACAGCGATGGGGACGATTGGCTATATGTCGCCGGAGCAGGCGCGTGGCGAACCTTTGGATCAGCGGACGGATTTGTTTTCTTTTGGCGTGGTGCTCTACGAAATGGCTACCGGCAAGCAGCCGTTTTCGGGAGCTACGTCGGCGGTGATTTTTGAAGCGATTCTGAACAAGGTACCGGCGCCGCCGATTCAGTTGAATCCGGGATTGCCGGCGCAAATGGAACCTATCCTGAACAAGGCACTGGAAAAGGACAGGGAACTGCGTTGCCAGAGCGCTGGCGAAATTCGTGCGGACCTCAAGCGGCTGAAACGAGATACGGATTCTTCCCGGGCGGGAGCGAGCGGAGTTGTGCCGCTCGCAGGGGACAGCAAGAAAGAAATTCCCGTGGTTCCGGAGCGCGCGCGAAAGAGTAATCGACTGTTGCCGGTGCTGATTGCCTGCGGATTTCTGATTGCGCTGGGCATCGGGTTGGTGCTGGGCAAACGGCTGTGGGGGGCGTCGGCGGCCAGCGCGCCCCTGTATCACGAGATTACTTTTCGCCGGGGCGAGATTCGGTCGGCCCGGTTTGCTCCGGATGGACAGACGATTCTCTATAGCGCGGCGTGGCAGGGGAATCCGGTGGAGACGTTTTCGGCGCGGCAAGGGATGGTCGAGTCGCGTTCTTTGGGGCTGGGCCGGGCGGAACTTCTGGCCATTTCGTCGCGGGGCGAGATGGCGCTTTCGCTGGGCAGCCATCCGGTCGGAACCTGGATCAATGTGGGCACGCTGGCGCGAGCGCCGATCGCGGGTGGGGCGCCGAGGCCGATTCTAGAGGATGTTGAGTGGGCGGATTGGTCGCCGGATGGAAATAACCTGGCGGTGGTGCGGAATGTGGGCGGACGGGACCGGATCGAGTATCCCATTGGCAAGGTTTTGTACGAGACGAGCGGCGGGTGGATCAGTTATCCGCGAGTTTCGCCGAAGGGCGACGCAGTGGCTTTCATGGATCATCCCAACCAGGGGGATGACGGGGGATCGGTGGCTGTGGTCGATATTTCGGGACACAAAACCGAGCTCACCCGAGAGTGGTACGGAACCCAGGGTCTGGCCTGGACGCCTGACGGGCAGGAGGTGTGGTTCACAGCCAGCGAATTGGGATTGTTCCACTACATCACCGCGGTGACGCTCACGGGGAAGCAGAGGCTGGTGACACGAGTGCCGGGGTCGCTGGTGATCTTTGATATCTGGCGCGACGGGCGGGTTCTGCTGGCGCGCGCGGATCGACGGCGCGAAGTCATGTCTCTGAATGGAGGCGCAACAAAGGAGCGAGATCTTTCGTGGCTTGATTATTCCTACCCGGCGGATCTCTCGGCGGATGGCAAGACTCTGCTGTTTGATGAGGAGGGAATCGGCGGCGGAGTGCAATACGGAGATGCGCAGGACCTGACCTACGCAGTTTATATTCGAGACACGGATGGGACGCCAGCCATACGACTCGGCGAAGGCGGAGCTTCGGCGCTCTCTCCTGATCAGAAATGGGTGATCGTGGTAACGCCGATCGCGCCGGGACAACTGCGGCTGTTGCCGACTGGGGCGGGTGAAACGCAGTCGCTCACCACCGATACGATTAACCATCAGTGGGCACGGTGGCTTCCGGATGGCAAGCATTTTGTGTTCTCCGGGAACGAACCGGGGCGGGGAGTGCGTTTTTATACGCAGGATATTTCCGGGGGTAAGCCGAAAGCGATTTCTCCGGAGGGGGTCGATGCGCAGAACTTTGCGGTTGCGCCGGATGGCCAGATGGTGGTGGGGATTGGGCCAGATCAAAAAGGATACTTATATTCTGCCGGCGGAAGTGACCCTCGAATCGTCAATGGTATGGAGCCGGGAGATATTCCGGTTACTTGGAGTCAGGATGGGCGGTCCATTTTTCTCTATCGGACGGGCGAAGTGCCGGCCAAAGTGTATCGATTGGAGTTGGCTACGGGAAAGAAAAGCGTGTGGAAACAAATTGCTCCTCTCGATCCGACGGGGGTTTCCACGATCGGACCGATTCTGATGACGCCGGATGGGAAGACTTATGTTTACGGCTTCCATCGCACGCTCGGAGACCTCTACCTGGTGGAAGGCCTCAAGTAAATTTCATTCTTGCGCGGAGTCGTAGAGCGAGCTGTGAGTGCTTGAAGAAATGTATCGCGGCGCGAAAGCAAGCTTTTCCGGGTGCCCATTGAACGCCGCTCAGCGCAGGCTCGTCGCCGCCGTCGTCGCTGTGATCCTCTCATTGTTGTGTTGTAGTGCCGCCGCCCAGCCGCGCCGCAAGGTCATTATTAATGAGGATTGCTCGGGGCCGGGCGGCAGCAACCTGCAGACGCTGCTGGTGATGATCCAGTCTCCGCAGGTGGAAGTGCTTGGGATCACGGTGGTCAGCGGAGACCAGTGGCGGGACGAGGAAGTGGCGCATACGCTTCGATTGCTGGAAATCATTGGACGGACGGATATTCCGGTCGTGCCGGGCGCGGTGTTTCCGTTGATCCGGAGCCGCGAGGAAGCGCAGCAGTGGCAGCAACGCTACGGGAAGGTGGCATACGCTGGGGCGTGGGATGATCGCTGGTGGCACGGGCCTTTTGTGGTGCCGAAGCTCCCCGAGGGTGAGCCTACGACCAAGGCGGCGGATGAAGATGCGGTTCATTTTCTGATTCGCATGGTGCATCAGTATCCGCACGAGATCACGATCTACGAGGGTGGTCCGATGACGAACCTGGCGCTGGCCATGGCAATCGATCCAGAATTTGCGGAACTGGCGCAGGAGTTGGTGTTCATGGGCGGAAGCATCGCGCCCGAAAGCGACAACCCGGAGTTCATCAATAACCCGCGGCACGAATTCAATTTCTGGTTCGACCCCGAAGCGGCGCGAGTGGTGTTGCGCGGGCGATGGAAGAAAATCGTCTGTACGCCGACGGATATCTCGATCAAGACGAAGCTGACGCGGGCCATGGTCGAGCAGATTGATAAGGCTGGGACTCCGCTGGCGCACTATGTTGCCCGCTTTTACCAGGATTCTCCGGGCGCCGTCATTATGTGGGACGAGCTGGCGGCGGCAGCGTGGATCGATCCCTCGATCATTACGAAACGAGAGACGCGCTACATGAGCATCGATCTTGACCTGGGAGCCGGGTATGGAAATACGCTGACCTGGACGGAGGCAGACAAGCCGGCACGGACGCTGCAGCCGGTGGAGATTCAGGTTGATCTGGATCAAGAGAAGTTCTATCGGATGTTCGTTGGGCTAATGACTACTCCCGCGCCGGGCCCCTGAGCGCCTCGGCCGGATGCTTCCGCTCGTAATTATTAGGGTTCACCTTCGACGTTCGCAGTCGCCGATCTAATGGGCGGTCTCGATTCCCCTGAAATCAAAGGAAATACGAAAAGGCTTGACATGTTCGTAGTGTTATAGTTAAGTATAACAGTAGATCAGATGTCCATTTGGAGTTGGTTGCTTTACAGGTGAGTCGCCAGCGACTAAGACTCTGGCGCCCAGAATCGACGAAGAAATGGACTTCCGAGGAGAATGAATATGAAATCCGTTTGCTGTGTGGTGTCCGTTGTTTTGATGTCGCTGTGCGCAGTGGCTTTTGCCCAGTCCGACGCGCAAAAGTCGTTCGACCAACTGAAAACTCTGACCGGATCATGGGAAGGACACGTGACCATCGTTCCGCCAGCACCCGAGATGGAAGGCAAGCTTACGCAGGTCTCGCTGCGCACGGCTTCGATGGGGCACACGCTGATGCATGAGGCGACGGGATCTGGAAGGCCCGACGATCCGATCACGATGATCGTGGTGGATGGAGACCGCCTGCTGCTGACTCATTATTGCGACGCGGATAATCGGCCTCGCATGGTAGGGAAGATGTCGGCGGACGGGAAGACGGTGGAATTCGAGTTTCTCGACGTCAGCGGGAATCTACAGTACGGACATATGCAACATGCGGTGTTCACGATTGTCGATGCGAACCATCACACCGAGGACTGGACTTACCTGGAGCCGGGGGACAAGGCGCTCCACGCGCACTTCGACCTGCAACGGACGAAGTGAGGCAGATGCCGCGCTCGCATGGGAGTACGCGAGAGAACCAGACCCGAGGAAAAACTGAGGTTAAGGAGAAAAATATGAAATCGCTACGTTTTATGCTGCCGGTTGTTCTGCTGTCGCTCTGCGCTGTGGATGTGGCTTTTGCCCAGTCTGACGCGCAAAAGTCTTCCGCGACTGCTGTGCCGTCCGAGGCGCAGAAGTCGTTCACAACCATGAAAAGTCTGGCGGGAGAGTGGGAGGGCCCGGTCACCGTCGCGGACGTACCGGCGATGTCCGGCGTTACGATGCATGCCTCGCTGCGCGTGACCTCGCGGGGAAACGTTCTGGTGCACGAGTTTCAGGAGGCAGGAACGCCGTTGGACGCGACCAAGTACGACCATCCGGTGACGATGCTTTATGTGGACGGAGACCAGCTCACGCTGGTTCACTATTGCGACGCGGGGAACCGTCCGCGCATGACCGGCAAGATGTCGCCCGACGGCAAGACGATCGAGTTCGAGTTCGCGGACATCAGCGGGAGTATGGAGTACCACATGCACCATTCGGTGTTCACCATTATCGACGCCAACCATCACACGGAGGATTGGACGTTCATGATGAAAGACAAGCCGATGCATGCGCACTTTGACCTGCACCGGATGAACTGAAGCGCGGGGTATCTTTAGGTACGGTGGGGCAAGGTGGGGGTAAGGTCTGGGTAAGGGCTAAGTGAAAACCGTATGGACCGTGAGTGGAACGACAGTCAGCCGATTTATCGCCAGCTTCGCGACCGCGTGGTCGCGATGATCCTGGATGGCGTGCTCAAGGAGGGTGATGCGCTGCCTTCCGTGCGCAACGTCGCGGCGGAGTATCGGGTCAATCCGCTCACAGTCCTGAAGGGCTATCAACAACTGGTGGATGAGCAACTGGTGGAGAGCAAACGAGGTCGCGGCATGTTCATCAATGCGGGGGCGCGCAATCTGCTGCTCAGGGACGAACGCCAGAAATTTCTCGCGGAAGAATGGCCGAGGATCCACGCGACCATTCAGCGGCTCGGGTTGACACGGGAAGAATTGCTGGGAGCGGGCGCGAGCCGGCAGCCCTCTTCGAATGCCGCATCGCCACGCGGTGGATCGTCGGGAATTGCAGAGCGGGAGATTGCAGAGGAGGAGCCGAAGCCATGACAGTGATCGAAGCACGCGGCCTGCGCAAGGTTTTCGGCTCGACCATCGCGCTGGACGGAATCGATTTGCGCGTCGAAGAAGGTCGGATTCTGGGACTGATCGGCCCGAACGGCGCAGGCAAGACCACGGCGCTGAATGCGATTCTCGGCCTTACTCCTTATCAGGGAGAACTGAAGGTGCTGGGGCGCGACCCGTGGAGGGAGCGCGATGTGCTGATGCGCGACGTCTCGTTCATTGCCGATGTCGCGGTGCTGCCGCGGTGGATCAGGGTTTCGCAGGCGCTCGACTACGTTGCCGGGGTGCATCCGCGATTCGACCGGGCGAAGGCGGAAGGTTTTCTGGCCAAAACCACGATCAAGCGCGGTAGCAGGGTGAGGGAATTGTCGAAGGGAATGGTGGCGCAGTTGCACCTCGCGCTGATCATGGCGATTGATGCGAGGTTGCTGGTGCTGGACGAGCCGACGTTGGGCCTGGACATCCTGTATCGGAAGCAGTTTTACGATGCGCTGCTGAATGACTACTACGACCGCAGCCGCACCATCGTGGTGACGACGCATCAGGTTGAAGATGTCGAGCACGTGCTTACCGATCTCATGTTCATCAACCGGGGGCGGATCGTGCTCAACTGCAGCATGGAAGAATTCGAGTCGCGGTATGTGGAAGTGACGGTGCATCCGGAGCGGGTGGAGGCAGGCCGCGCGCTCAAGCCGATGCACGAGCGGCAGGTGCTGGGTCGCAGCATTTTACTGTTCGATTTAACGTGCAGCCGCGTTGATCGCCAGCAACTGGCGGCGCTGGGCGATGTGCGCACACCGAGCATTGCCGACCTGTTCGTAGCGGTGATGGGCAATCAGACCGGCACAGCACAAGGAGGAGCCCGATGAATACGCAATCGAACGCCCTACCGGAGTCTTCGTTCGGCGCGCCGGGAATCGCGCCGGCGGCGATCCCGGCGAGTCGACTCCTGTACTGGTCGGTGCGACGCGAATTGTGGGAGAACCGTTCCATCTATGTCGCGCCGCTGGTGGTTGCCGGCGTCATCCTGTCCGGCTTCCTGATCAGCACGATTGGTCTGGCGCACAGGATGCGTGGGCTCTCGCTCCACGCGGGGCACCAGGTCGACACGATTGCGATGCCTTACGACTTCGCCGCGGGCCTGCTGATGGCGACCCTGATTCTGGTGAGTGTGTTCTATTGTCTCGACGCGCTGTATGGCGAGCGACGCGATCGCAGCATACTGTTCTGGAAGTCGCTGCCGGTTTCCGATCTCATCACGGTGCTCGCGAAGGCGAGCATTCCGCTCATCATTCTGCCACTGCTCACGTTCGTGATTACGGTTGCTACGCAGTTGATCATGCTGCTGGTGAGCAGCGCAGTACTCTCAGCCAGCGGCCAGCATCCCTCGACGCTATGGACACAGATGTCGTTCCTGCAGATGTGGTGGCTGCTGCTCTACCACCTTCTGACGGCCCATGCGCTCTGGCCCGCGCCAATCTATTGCTGGCTGTTACTGGTGTCAGGGTGGGCGCGACGAGCGCCGCTGCTGTGGGCCGCCATACCGCTGCTGGCGATCGGCGGGGTCGAAAAGATCGTGTTCCGCACAACGCATTTTGCCGCAATCGTGGGCTCGCACTTTATCGGCGCGGCGCCGGTTATCGCCCGCACGGGGCGCGATATGTTCCCTACGGATCCGATGACACACATTACGCCGGGTGCGTTTCTGGGCAGCCCGGGACTGTGGATCGGGCTAGGAGTGGCCGCGATATTCCTGGCGGCAGCGGTACGGCTGCGGCGCTATCGTGAGCCGATCTGATTTGCATGCACGCCTGATACAGGAAGGACGTCCGGGTAGCACAAGGAGGGAAGAATGTCATTTTCGCCCATATTACTTTCCCACATCGCCGCCGGCACCGTGGGGATGCTGTCTGGATTTGTCGCGGTGGCGTTCCTCAAAGGTTCCAACCGCCATCGCATCGCTGGAAACGTGTTTGTCATAGCCATGGTCGGGCTCTCCCTCACCGGGGTGTACCTGTCGTTCGCGAAGGACGTGGTGGGCAATGTTCCGGGAGCCACGCTGACGTTTTATCTGGTGGTTACCTCGTGGATGACCGCTAGGCGCCGCGCCATGGAAACTGGCATCTTCGATTGGGCCGCCCTTCTGCTGATCCTGGCGGTCGAAGCTCTCACCTTGACGTGGGGAGTGGAAGCCGCAAAAAGTCCGAATGGTTTGAAGTATGGCCAGCCCATCGGGCCTTACCTTTTACTGGGTTCCGTGGCGGGGCTGGCGATCGTAGGAGACATTCGCATGCTAGTGCGCGGCGGTATTTCTGGCGCACAGCGTCTGGCGCGGCATCTGTGGCGCATGTGCTTTGCGCTGTTCGTCGCCGCCGCGTCCATATTTCTGGCGCGACAACACCTGTTCCCCGCCTTGTTGCGCAAGACAGGCGTGCTTTATCTCCTGAGTTTCCTGCCGCTGGTGTTGATGATTTTCTGGCTAATCAGAGTTCGCTTCGCGAAAGCATACAAAGAGAGAGCGATCGGTCGAATCCCCCTCGCTGCAACTCCTCGTGTACGAGGACACGAGTATGAGCACGTCTGAAATGACGCAATAGGAAACTAAAGTGCGCTCCGGGGCAACAAGTTCCGGGACGACAAGCTCCGGAATCGAAGTTCGGAACCTTGCTGCTTTATTTCCCCGCTTCCGGTTGTGCGACCACGAGCGCGGGAACCTCCTGCTGTTTCACCAGGTTGTTATAAGCTGCTACGTCGGTTGAAAGAATCACCTTCCATTTTGCCAGTTGCTCATCGACATTTCTGTTGAGCATATCGAATACCTCGTAGGATTGCTTCGTGGGAGCGGAGTCGGCGCTGCCGACGACACCGCTGAGCGCGACCAGATCGTTATTCAATCGAACCGGGAAATTGAGCACATCCTGGCCGCTCTTGGCCTTGGTCTGGATCAGCGCTTCTTCGACCACCGTCATCTTCGTGTCGACCGCCTTGCCAGCTTCGGCGATGGCCTTGGCGCGAGGGTCGTTCTTGAGGCGCGTGTTCATTGTGTTGATCTGCTCGCGAAGATCGCGAATCTGGATGATGGCATCGTCGGTTTCCGTCACCTTGTCACGGATCTTGAGCAGCAGATCGAATTGTTTGGCGAGATCCTCCTGAGCGATTTTCAGCCGAGGATCGGCCTTAATCTCGAGGGGGGCAGTATAGGTCTTGCCTAACACCGTCAGCCGTACTTGATAAGTGCCTGGCAGTGCTTCTGGACCGTCGGTATTGCCGCCCCAGAGCGGTGCTTTTGGCACTTTCGTCGCCGCTTCGTAGCGCAAGTCCCAGACGAAGCGGTTCAGGCCAGCGTCGGCGGGCAGGGCGCCGACATTGCGGTCGCGGCCGGAGGAGTCTTCGTCGTCATTATCAGCTTCCTCCTTCTTGGGATACTTGCGGATGACCTTGCCCGAGGAGTCGAGTATCTCAAGCGTGATTTTGGGTGCTACGGAATCGGTGTCGGTTTTCTTAGTATCAGAGGAAGGAGCCGACGAACTGGTTTCAGTTTTTGCCGGCGCGCCCTCGGCGGCAGCGCCGGACGCCTTGGGTTTCGCGTCGTCTGGCTTTTTGAGTGAAACCTTCAGCCAGTAGTCGATCACAGCTCCTGCCGGCGGGTTCTTTCCGGCATTGGCGGCGAACGGAGAACCATGAAATACAGTGTGACTGGCCGCGGCGGGCGTGAAGAGATGGGCCTCCTGCTGGGGAATCGAATCTTCGTATTGTTCGAGCGGAGTGATGTCGTCGAGCACCCAGAAGCTGCGTCCGTGGGTGGCCACGACGAGGTCGGTGTTCTTGATTACCAGGTCGTTGACGGGAGCGGGCGGAAGATTCAGTTGCAGCGATTGCCAGTGCCCGCCATCGTCGAACGAAATGTAAACGCCCTGTTCCGTTCCCGCGAAAAGTAAAGCGGGATGCCGGGGATCGACCCTTACGGCATGGACATAATTGTTCGCGGGAAGTCCGGCAACGAGTTTGGTCCAGGTCTTGCCAAAATCCGTGGTCTTGAAAACGTACGGTGCGAAGTCGTCGGACTTGTGGCGTTCGACGGCGATGTAGGCCGTCCCGGCATCGCGCGAAGAAGCCTCGATCATGCTCACCGTGCCCCACTCCGGCATGGCTTTCGGGGTAACGTTCTCCCAGTGCTGGCCGCCATCGCGGGTGAGCTGAACCAAACCATCGTCGGTGCCTACCCAGATCAAATCTTTCTGGACCGGCGATTCCACTACCGAAAAGATCGTGTCATAGACTTCGACACCGGTGTTGTCCTTGGTAATCGGACCGCCGGAACTCCCCTGTTTCGACTTGTCATTGCGCGTGAGGTCGGGACTGATGATCGTCCAACTCATTCCGGCATCGGTGGTCTTGAACAGGACTTCACCGGCGAAGTACATGGTTTTGGGATCATGCGGGGAAAAAACGATGGGCTCCGTCCATTGGAAGCGATGTTTGACGTCACCGGCAGCCCACCCGATCGGGTTCACCGGCCAGGGGTTGACGGCCTGTTCTTCGCCGGTGCGGTGATCGTAGCGCGTAATCTCACCCCCGTAGGAGCCGGCATACACGATCTCCGGGTCGATCGGATCGGGCGCGATGTAGCCACTTTCGCCGCCGCCTACGTCGTACCAGTCGGGGCGATCGATGGCGCCGTTCGCGCTCGCGCTGGCGATGGCCACGGTGGAATTATCTTGCTGAGCGCCGTACATGTAATAGGGAAACCGGCTGTCGGTGACGACGTGATAAAACTGGGCCGTGGGCTGGTTATAGACGCTGGTCCAAGTGTCGCCGCCGTCGATGGAGACGGTAGCGCCGCCATCGTTGCCGTTGATCATCCGCCGGGGATTCGCGGGATCGATCCAGAGCGCGTGATTATCTCCGTGTGGCGCGCGTAGCCGGCTGAAAGTTTTGCCTCCATCATTGGAGCGATACGCGCCGGTGTTGAGGATGTAGACGGTGTCGGCAGACTTGGGATCGGCGAAAATGTGCGAGTAATACCAGGCACGCTGGCGAAAGCGGTGGTCGTCGGTGGTTAAGTGCCAGGAATCGCCAGCGTCGTCGGAACGATAGATTCCGCCTTTGTCGGCCTCGATGACAGCCCAGACGCGGTTAGGGTTCGCGCCGGAGACGGTGACACCGATGCGGCCGAGAATTCCCTCGGGCAGGCCCTGGCCTTTCAGTTGTTTCCAGGTGGTGCCCCCGTCACTGGAGCGGTAAAGGCCGCTGCCGGGTCCACCGCTGTCGAGACTCCAGGGCGTGCGCCGGGCTTGCCAGAGGGCCGCGAACAGGACGTTGGAATTGGTGGGATCGAGAACGATGTCGATGCCTCCGGTCTTGGCGTCCTTATAGAGATAGAGCACTTTTTCCCAGGTCTTGCCGCCGTCTTGCGTGCGGAAAATTCCGCGCTCCTCGTTATCGCCGAAGGGATGTCCGAGGGCGGCGACGAAAGCGATGTCAGGATTCCTGGGATTGACGGCAATGCGCCCGATGGCGTGCGTGTCAGCCAGGCCGACAAACTTCCAGGTCTTGCCCGCGTCGATGGATTTATAAACACCGTTACCGCCGACGATGTTGCCGCGAATGCACGCTTCGCCGGTGCCGACGTAGATGACATTCGGGTCAGATTCAGAAACGGCGATCGCTCCGATGGCGGGCGAAGCGTCCTTCTGCTTGTCGAAAATGGGTTTCCAGTTGAGGCCGCCGTCAGTCGTCTTCCAGACGCCTCCGGCGACGGAGCCAAAGTAGTAGGTGTTGTCATTGCCGGGGCCGACCACGCCCGACACTGCGACTACGCGGCCGCCACGAAATGGGCCGACCAGTCGATATTGCAGAGCCTTCCAGGGTCCCTTGTCTTCAGCGTCGTCTTTATCTTTCTGCGCGTCGGCCGACTCAGTCATAGTCGCCGCCTGGTTCGCTTGAACCTTGGCCTGGCTGGGATCGGGGCTTTTGGCGGGTGGGTGTTTCTGTCCGAATACCGAACTCATAAGACAAACGATAAGAAGGGCGAGTGTGGTCGTTCGCATTGATTCTCCTGGAGAGGTAAACGATACAACCAGGGGGTATAGATTCACAACCGGAACCGGTGACCAAGGCCGGCCGCGAGCAGCCGTGCTCAGCATTGGCAAGGCGCACGTCTATCGCGTCTATACTGGGGGGATGCGGATGATTTCTGTGGTGCTGTTTCTGGTGGCGTCCTTATTCGCCGATTCGGTGGCGGGATTGAAATGGACGAAGCCAACGGGATGGAAGACGGAGGAGGCGAGACCGATGCGAGCCGCGACTTACACGATCTCGGCTGCGGCCGGAGACAGTGCGAGCGCGGAATGTGTGGTCTACTTTTTCGGCGCCGGGCAAGGCGGCAGTGTGGAGGCGAATCTGGACCGATGGAAGGGACAGATGGTGGCTCCTGGGGGCAAGCCAGCGGATGCGAAGATCGCGAAGCGGAGGATTCACGGACTGGCGGTAACCACTATTGATGCGTCCGGCGATTACACGGGAATGGGAGGACCGATGGCGGCATCGAAGTCGCTGCAGAACAATTACCGGCTGCTGGGTGCGATTGTGGAGGGTCCGGGTGGGAACGTGTTCATCAAATTTACAGGACCGGCGAAGACTATCGCGGCCAATCAAGCCGAGTTCGAGCAATTTCTGAACTCATTTGATAAAGAAGGCAATTATGCGAGGACGGGTTCCTAGTGGTTGCGACCGGCCATCCACGGGTTATTTCTTGTAAATTACACCGCCCTTCATCACAAAGCTGACGTTCTGCAGGGTCCCAATATCCTGCAGCGGATCGCCGGCGACCGCGATAACGTCGGCGAGATAGCCGGGATCGAGAGCTCCAATCTGCCCGTCCCAGCCCAGCAGCTTCGCTCCGTGTAACAGATCCGCTTGCAGCGCCGCTAGCGGCGACATTCCATATTTCACCATCAGCACAAACTCGCGCGCCTGCGTGCCGTGCGGAAACGGTCCCACGTCGGATCCCATCGCGATCGGCACTCCGGCCGCGAGTTGCTTCCGGAATTCCTGGGCATGCAAATCGAGCATGGTTTGCTCGCGGGCAGCGACTGCAGGTGCAGACGCGTGATTCGCAAAATATTCGAAGATGGTAAAAGTTGGAACGGCATAGATCTGCTTCTCGCGCATCAGCCGCATGGTTTCGTCGCTGAGCTGATTGGCGTGATCGATGGACGCGACTCCCGCCTGCGCGGCATAGAGCGTTCCGGGTTCACCGGTCGCATGCACTGCCACCTTGCGGCCCAGTCGTGCCGCCTCGTGGACCGCAGCCTCAAGTTCCGGCTCCGTGTACTGATACATGGTGTGAAACTTGCCGTCGCCCACAGAATCGGGCCCGGTTTCGTAGATCTTGATGAAGTCTGCGCCTTCCTTGAACTGGCGGCGCATCACGGCGATGAGTTCGTCTGTGTTATTGGCGTAATCGGCGTTGGGCAGAACGTGCTGCTCCGGGTTGTAACCAATGGCATCCTCGTGGCCACCGAGAATGTTCACGGCGTTTCCGCTGATGCGCAGGCGCGGACCAGGAATGTTTCCCGCGTTGATCGCATCCCGTACGGCGGTATCGGCCGAACCCGCGCCTTCGGTTCCCATATCGCGTTCGGCGGTGAATCCCGCCATCAAGTCATCGCGAGCTGCCAGGGTCGCTGTGATCGTTCGCTGGGGCACCGATTCCTGCACGGTTTGCAGATCCTCGGCGCCGGGATGCAGAAAGAGGTGGACATGCGCATCAATCAAGCCCGGCAGCAGGGTGCGATCCCCGAGATCGATTACCTCCGCTCCCGCGGGATACGTCACAGCCGGCCCCGACTCGACAATGCGTTCGCCCTGCACCAGAACCTCGCCGGGCTTGACGATGCGGCCATTCTTGATATCGAGCAATCGCGCGGCATGCAGGACGATTGAATGTACAGGCGGAGCAGGGGTCTGGCCCACCGCAAACACGAGGAAGCCGGCGAGAAGGAGGAGCAACACAGAAACGTATCGGGGACGCGTCATTCGAATTTCCTATGACCTCCAGACAGCGGTGCCATTCTACGCCTGTCTTGGCGATCGATTCCCCGGTAAAACGCTCTGGATTCCGATCACCGAGACCTGCAGAGGAAGAGATGGGTTGAGTTTTTCTCGGGTGCGATAGCTCTCCGCTCGCAGTTGAACCGAGGATGTGCTAGAGTCTTGGCCGCGCCCCAATCCACTTCTGTGATAAGTTGCACATGTGGGGGAAGATTGCCTCGAATTCTGCTGACAACCCGCTGCCGCGAGACTGGCCTCTACGATTATTTTCGGGAGAACGCGCCGCGAGATTTTCGCTGGCGTTTTGGTATGCCCCGGACGATCTCGTTCGGTCTGCGATTTCTGCGGCAGAATCTGCCAGACTTGAAGATCCTGGAATATCCGACGCGAGCAGAGTTTTCCGCACAACTCAAGAAGGGCTGGGATGCTGTCGGATTTTCTTTTTACCTGGAAGAGACGAACGACATTCTGGCGATGGCCGGGGAAGCGCGGCAGGCTGGAGTGCGCGAGTTGTGGGCGGGAAATTATGGCGCTTTGACTCCCTCCATTCAATCGCACTTCGATCATGTGTTCACCAGTTACAGCGAAGACGCGCTGGCACAGAAGCTGGGGACGCGGATCGATGAAGTCCAGCATCCACCGCTCGTAACCCGCTTCCGTCTGCCGGGAGGGTGGTCGTTTCCGCTGGGCGTTCTGTTTTCGTCGCGCGGATGCAGTTTTCGCTGCACGTTCTGCCAGACGACTACGTTTGCCCCGAAACCCAAGGAAATCTCGCTGGAGTCGTTGGATCGGGTGCTGCGTTTTTATGTTGAGCATGGCATCCATTTTGTTCTGCTGCTCGACGAGAATTTCGGGAATATTCCTTCGCACGCCGACGCTGTGATCGAGTTACTGGCGCGCCATCGAGTGCGATGGCTGGTGCAGTCGCGCGTGGATCTGCTGCTTCGGAACTTCAAGGAATGGGAACGCTGCGGTATGGAAGGCGCGCTGTTCGGCATCGAGAGTTTTCACCAGGACATTCTGAAGCAGATGCATAAGAACGAGAAGGCGCAGTCCGCCTTTGAACTTGCCGAGCGCCTCAAAACCGCCGGCATGTACGCGCAAGGTTATTACATTATCGGCCTGCCGCCGGAGACACCGGAATCGATCGCTGAAGATCTGAAAACACTAGCTTCTTTAAAGCTCGATGTCTCGCAAATTACCATCGTTACACCGCATCCACAGACGGAAATGTGGCATGAACTCGAATCCGGCTACGGCATTTTTGAAAAAGACTGGTCGAAGTTTGACACCAAGCATCTGGTCTGGAACCATCCCCATTGCGCCCCGGGAGTGCTGGAAGCCTTGCTCGAACAGGGTTTCCGCGGCTGCTACGGAAACGATTGGGTGGGACGCACAACCAAGAAATTCCTGGCTACGAGAAGAGCTCAAAAAGACCTCTCCAGCGTATTGATGGGTCCGATCCGTTCGCGATGGGCGTCCTCGGCGCGCTTGCCTTATCTTCCGGCGCGAGTCCCGCCTGGAGAGCGGGAAGTTCGCCGAGCTGTTGCCTGAGGAGGGTTTGGGGGCGATGACTGTTAATTTTGACACTTGGCAATTTCGGCAATGTGCTGGAACATGCTAAATGGGGCATTCGACGTTAGAATATATATTATCGCTTCCCGGTCTTAACACGGTCCAGCGAAACAGCAGTGTGATGGAAGCGTCTATGCTGCCGGAGCGGTGCAGCAGGCAGCATGGATTGCAAGCATAGAATTAAGGTAAACAGGAGCTCTGCGGAGCTCTCTGATCATGTTAGGCCGAGGTGATTTCATGAAAATCGATGCCCACAAGTTTCAGCTAAAGACCAACGCCACGGATGTGGTGGCGGATACGTTTGCGGCGGCGCAAAGCCTGTGAATATTGCTAGCGCGGCGAGCGCGTTCCCCAAGAATTATTACTCCCAAAAAGCACTCCTGGAGCAGCTTCAGGACTATTGGGGAGACCAACTCAAGAATCCTCTGTTGTTAGCCCGTTTGCATCGGAATGTTACGGTGGATGGCCGTTATCTCGCGGTTCCTGCCGAACAGTACGTGGATATTAAAACCTGGGGCCAAGCCAATGACATTTGGATTCAGGTGGCGCAGGAATTAGGCGAGCGTGCGCTTTGCCTGGCGCTTCATAAAGCTGGAGTGGAAGCACAGGAGCTGGGAGCATTGTTCTTCACGACGGTCACGGGCGTAGCCAGTCCCTCCATCGACGCGCTCCTGATCAACCGGATGGGGCTTCCGGCCAATATCCGGCGAACGCCAATCTTTGGGCTGGGATGTGTTGCGGGCGCGGCTGGAATCGCGCGCTGCTACGACTACGTGCGCGCTTATCCTACGCAGGCAGCCGCGCTGGTATCGGTGGAGCTTTGTTCGCTCACCTTGCAGCGTGAGGATTTGTCGGTAGCGAATTTAATTTCTTCGGGATTGTTTGCCGATGGCTCGGCGGCGGTGATTGTTACTGGCGAGGAATTCCGTTCTCAGCCGAATGGAATCGCGGGACCGAAGATTCTCGCTACGCGCTCAATCTTCTATCCGGCGACGGAAGAGATGATGGGGTGGAACATTTCCGAGAAGGGCTTCCGCATCATTCTTTCGACCGAGGTTCCTACTCTGATCCGGGAAAACCTGGGTCGGGATGTTGACGCGTTTCTGGCCGACAACGGGCATCAGCGCAGCGATCTCAAAAGCTATGTTATGCACACGGGCGGGCCGAAGGTGCTGGAAGCATCGGCGGCGGCGCTCGGGTTGAACAATGGGGAACTGGATGCGTCGTGGGCTTGTCTGCGTAAAGTGGGCAATCTTTCTTCGGCGTCGGTGCTGGTGGTGCTCGAAGACGTGATGAAAAATCGGCGTCCTGAGCCGGGCACGCTTGGGCTGCTGGCCGCCATGGGGCCGGGGTTCTGTTCCGAGCTTCTGCTTCTGCAATGGTGAGGTGGCTGGTTGCGGGTTGCTGAGGTGCTAATAGCCTGAGGCCGCTCGGAGACGAGGGGTTGGAGCGTGTGACAAACCCTGGGCCTGAGCCCGCCTGTCACATTTGACAGTTACCTCTGACCCTCATCGAGTGTCATAGTGCGTTGTCTTGCTTTCACTTTGTCTGTTCCCAGGCAATAGTTCGGAGGAAATTTATGTCTAGAACCACCCTCAGCAGCGTGCGTTTAGCGGTCCTCTGCCTCTTCGCGTTTGTCCCGTTATTTAGCGTAGCTCAGGCTCCCGTTTTCGTAATTTCGCCCGAGGACAGTTCGGTGAAGTTTTATGTAAAGGCGTCGGTGAACATAACCGGCACATTCGAGAAGTGGGACTCCACCCTGACCTTCACGTCGACTGACCCAGAGTCGGGCGTTTTGGACATCAAGATTCAGGCGGACAGCGTTAATACTGGAAGTGGCATGAAAGACGGCAAGTTGAAGAGCAAGGACTTCTTCGACGTGAAGCAGGATCCGCTGATCACGTTCCACTCGACCAAGGTTGTGCAGACCGGTCCTAACACCTTTGATCTGCCGGGAACGTTTACCATTCGAGGGGTATCGAAGCCGGAGACACTGACGTTTACGGTTGCCGGCATGGGAACTGGCTCGGGCGATATTAAGGGGACGATGGCCTTCGACCGCAAGGACTACGGGATGACGCATGGTATTCCGTTCGTCACGATTGCGGACCGGATCGAAGTGACGGTCAACCTCAAAGGGAAGCGGGTCAGCGGGCCTCCGCTGGTCTTTAAGAAATAACAGTTGCTGAACTGTAGCAGGTTAGTATTTCATGGCTGGCGCGCTGCCAGGTCTTCAGGCAGGAACGTCTTGTTGAGATGTTGATTGCACGTGGCCTCCTCGATGGTCAGCATGGTGCGTGTTTTGTCCGCTACGGATTTCATCTGAACGTGGCGGGCACTCCACACGTCTGACGCCTTCTTCACTGAGCACACGATCCTCAACGTCTTCGCAGGCAAAGTCGGTGCCGGCGAATTTACCGGACAATTCGCGCGGCGAGACGCTGCGAGTGCGCTGTTTGATGGAATGTAGAGTCATTGCCGGTCGGTGTCCCCAACGACGCGCCCGAGATTTCTTCTGCCGCGAGTTGTCTAGTCGCTGTCCGGGGGATCTACCTCCAGCGCCTGAGTCTTGGTGAAGAAACTTCCTTCGAGTGGAGCAGGAATTGCTTTATACGCCGATGCCGGGTGATGGAAGTTGAAAAAGTCATGGAGATCGTTGGTTGCCCGCGCATCGGCAAAGCCGAGGTTGCCCAGGCCGAAAATGCCTTCGATGCCTTTGAGGATGCTGCCAAAATCGTATTTCAGGTTGCTGATGTAGCCGGGCTTGGTCGAGTAGGCCGAAACGACGACGAGCGGGACGCGGAAACCGAGTTGATAGTCGTCCTGGTTCGCCCCGCTCTGGAAGACCGGCTGCACGTGATCGTACCAGCCTCCCCAATCGTCCCACGTAATGAAGATGACGGTGTCTTTCCAGTAGCCGGTACCGTCGTCGCAGCTTGTGTTCGTTCCAATGGCATTGACAATGGATGCCACCCACGACGGCCCCTGCCCGCTGTTAATGGGATGGTCTGAATATTGCCCGGCTGGAGTTATCCAACTAACTTGGGAGAGAGCGCAGTTGGCGATGTCGGTCAAGACATCGGGCGGCGTGGTGTCGACGTACCCGTTCGACTCTCCTTTCGTCCAGTCGGGTCCAGTGCATACTCCGTTCAAAGGGATGCAGATGTTCGAAAGCGAGTTCGGCGCTACCCACAGACTAGTTTGCCCTTCGGCGTAGTAGGTCCAGGTGATTTTGGGGTTGGGTTTACTCAACAGGTAGTCCATGGCATTCCTGGTAAAGCATTGCGCGATTTCGTCGCCGGGAGTTTCGGTGCCAAAAGGGGGCGCACCATTTCCGTTGGGCCTGATCAGTTCAACCGATTGTCCCGAACCGCAACCGTAGTTCGTGCTGGAACCGTTCTCTGCGACAAAGATGCCGAGCGCGTCATCGGCCGCGGTGGGCGCCGATGTAGCGCCAAAGATATATTGATGCGCCGGATAGCTTGGGCCCTGGTTAGTCTGAAACATCCGGTTGCCCCATCCATAGGTCGTCGCCAAAGTGATATAGGGGTCGAGAAGACCCCCGCGGCTACCGTTGCTGTTGGTTACAGGCGTGTTGTAGACATACATGAACTGAGAATAGTTATTGGCGGGAACGACGCAGCCGAAGATGTTGGCTCCGCAGACGGAGGGAACGTTGGCTGCCGGCTTGCCGGAGATACCTTGGTTCTCAAACTCAAAATTCCAGCCGCTGATGGTTCCATTGAGCTTCGGGCCGGCGTGGCTGTGATCGAGATCGAAGTTGGTAGCGAGGCCTACCGGGGTCAAAGGTACTGTCTCGCCGTCGGCATTCACATAGGTTGTTGCAATGTCGTATTTTCCCGCCGTTGCGGTCGAACTGCACCCGGGTACCCCACCATTTGCCGTGCACAATCCCTGAAAGAGATTGTCGGGCGTGCGGTTTTCCTGAAAGATCACGACAACGTGTTGTATGGGAGTGGTCCCGTACTGGGCGTGGGCTGAAGCAGAGACGAGAGCGGCGGCGAGGAGCAACAAAACCCTGGGGTGGGATCTCATAACTATTCTCCTTCTTGCGGAATTGGCGGGTGGATGATGTGACCTGCCCTGACGCAGGGCTTGATGCACCACTGCTCCAACGGTGCTAACCCATCCATTGGATGAATGACTCGGCGGCTGGTGCTAATAATTTCGTGTGAATGTCGGTGTGCAATTAATTGCACTCTGCCGGACTCCGCGGACATGACTTTATAATGATGCAGGAAGAGGGAAGGACGCAGCATGTCGCTATGGAAGATATGTGGGGCGCTGCTTCTGGCGGCATTCGCCGTTGATCGGGCTCCCGCAATTACGTGCGAGAATCTGGCCTTGCTTAAGCCGTCGCACACTACGATCACGGCAGCGCAGTCGATACCGGCGGGTACTTACAGAGCACCGAATGGTGAGGTCTTCACGAATATGCCTGCATTCTGCCGGGTGGCAGCGACGCTGACACCCGCCAGCGATTCGGAGATCGGTATCGAAGTGTGGATGCCGTCTTCAACCTGGAACGGGAGGTTCGAGGGAGTCGGAAACGGCGGTTACGCAGGATCGATCCCTTACAGTGCGATTGCGCCTGGCGTCGCACTTGGGTATGCCACCGTTGGCACCGACACAGGCCACGTTGGAACTTCCACCGATGATGGATCGTTTGCACTTGGACATCCGGAAAAGATCGTTGATTTTGGATATCGCGCAATCCATCTGATGACTGTTATCGGCAAGCAGATTGCAGCCGCCTTTTATGGCGACGATCCAAAGTATTCGTACTTCACCGGTTGCTCAACCGGCGGGAGGCAGGCACTGAAGGAGGCGCAACGTTTCCCGAACGATTACGACGGCATCGTTGCCGGTGATCCGGTCGCTCACTACACGCATCATCATGTCGGGGGCAATCTGTGGGTGGTGTGGCAGATGTTTAATAATCCTGCCGGCAGCGTTTTCACTATGCAGGATGCGCTCCTGGGAAACGCCGTCAACGCTGCCTGCGACGCGCTGGATGGAGTAGTCGATGGGGTTCTGAATGATCCGCGACGCTGCCATTTTGATCCGGCAGCGCTGCTTTGCGAAAGTTCGCAGACGCCGCCGAACTGCCTGACCGCAGCTCAGGTGGAAGCGGTTCGACATTTGTGGAATGGTCCTAGTGAGATGGTGCAGCAGCGCGGGTATTATCCGCCGTTTGAGCGGGGCGGGGAGGTGGATGGCTGGCCATCCTCCATTTCGCCGGAACCGCCGCCTGCGCCGCAAACGGATGATCACGCGCAGATTGGCCTTCCTTTCTTCGAGAATTTTGTCTTCGACGATCCCAATTGGGACTTTCGAACCTTCGACTGGATTTCGGGGCCCGCTTATGTGGACAACAAACCGGTGGTTCCCGGGCAAACGCTAGCGTCGGTTCTGAACTCGATAGACCCGAACCTTGAACGGTTCGAGGGCCGCGGCGGTAAGCTCATTCAATACCATGGATTCAGCGATCCCGAAGTGCCGCCGAAGACAAGCATCTACTACTTCGATAGCGTCGTGAATTTCCTCGAGGGCTTCCCTGGTGGCTCGTCGCAACAAAAGCGGCAGACGACTGGAGATTTTTACCGGCTCTTTATGGTGCCCGGGATGAACCACTGCAAAGGCGGCCCGGGCGCGAATATGTTCGATATGCTTACGCCAGTGGTCGAGTGGGTTGAGCAAGGCGTCGCTCCGGACAGAGTTCTCGCCACGCATTATGTCAATAACGATCCGGGCGAAGGCGTCGCCTTCACTCGTCCCTTGTGCTTTTACCCGCGCGAAGCCGTGTATAAGGGCAGTGGCAGTACCAACGATGCGGCCAACTTTGTCTGCAAGTGATCGCTAACCAACTTTTTTGGGGGCAAGCAAATGAGCGGTAAAGGCCACGATCGTGTGCTCGGCATGGGGAAGGAAATATCTCGCCGCGATTTTCTGAACGGGATCAGCATCGCGATAGGTACATCACTGATTCCGGCGGATTCGAAGTGGCTGGAAGTTTTTGGCGTGCCCCAAGCATCGTTCGCTCCGGAGAAGGATCCCGGTTATTATCCGCCGGCCAAGACCGGAATGCGCGGAAGTCACGATGGTTCGTGGGAAGTGGCGCACGATCTGCGTGACGGTAAGGACAATCAGTGGGCCGAGCCGGTGGAGATGGACGAGTCCTACGATCTGGTCATCGTTGGTGGGGGCATCAGCGGCCTGGCAGCCGCGTATTTCTATCGCAAGTTGGCGGGGAAACAATCCAAGATTCTGATTCTCGATAACCACGACGATTTCGGCGGTCACGCCAAGCGCAACGAATTTGGGGATGGAAAGTCGGTGCTGCTGGGGTACGGGGGGACGCAATCGATCGAGGCCCCGGGCAATTACAGCAAGGTAGCCATCGGGCTTTTGAGAGAGCTGGGAATTGACGTTAGGCGCTTCTATAAGTATTACGATCAGAATCTGTACGCCGCGAAGCACCTGAGTGAAGCGGTGTTCTTTGATAAGGAAACATTTGGAGTCGATCGCCTGGTGCTGGAAAAGAGCCTGCACTTTTTCGAAATCAACTTCACGCTGGAAAATGTTTCCGAGATCCCCATCTCGGAAGCCGCCCGCAAAGATCTCCTGCGACTGCAGAAGGCGAGCGTCGATTACATGCCGGAGCTTACTCCGGCGCAGAAAAAAGCCAAGCTCATTAAGACCAGCTACAAGAATTTCCTGTTGCAGTATGTGAAGGTTGACCCTGATGTGGTCAAAGTGTTCCAGAGTTCGACGCACGATTTGTACGCTGTCGGGATCGATGCTGTTTCCGCATATGACTGCGCCCGGGATGGGTTTCCGGGTTTCAAGGGGATGCAGCTTCCGAAGAGCCATGAGCAGAATCCGGAGCTGGATGAGCCTTACATTTTTCATTTTCCGGATGGCAACGCATCAATTGCTCGAATGCTGGTGCGATCGCTGGTGCCGGATTCTCTTCCCGGCCATACGATGGAGGATGTCGTCACTGCCCGCGCGAACTATGCTCGCATCGACGATGCTTCCTCCCCGGTGCGCATTCGGCTAAACAGTACAGCCGTGAGAGTGCGGAATATGGGTGATCCATCCAATGCGAAAGAAGTCGAAGTAACCTACGTCCGTGGCGGGAAGGCACGTCGGGTCCGCGGTTCGCATTGCATACTCGCCTGCTACAACATGATCATCCCGTATCTATGTCCGGAGATGTCCGATACGCAGAAGGAAGCCCTCGCTTACTGCGTCAAGCTTCCGCTGGTTTACGCGAATGTCCAAATCAGCAACTGGAAGGCGTTTCAGAAACTAGGGGTGAGCGGAATCTATGCTCCGGGGGCCTACTTCAGCAATGTTACGCTGGACTTCCCGGTTTCGATGGGCGCTTACCATTATCCGAGATCGCCCGATCAATCCTGCCTGCTTCACCTTCTACGCACGCCGTGCGAGCCGGGGCTGGATTGCAAGGATCAATACCGCGCGGGACGGTTTGAGCTGGTCAGCACCACGTTCGAAACCTTCGAGCGTCAGGTGCGAGATGAGCTCGGGCGCATGCTCGGTGCGGGAGGCTTCGATCCTGCTCGCGACATTCAGGCGATCACGGTGAACCGCTGGCCTCACGGATACGCCTACGAATACAACCAATTGTTCGAGCCTCTGGATCGGCCGGAGTCCGAACGCCCATGTGTGATTGGACGTCAGCCGTTTGGAAGAATCAAAATCGCGAACTCGGATGCCGACGGCCATGCGTACACCAACACCGCCATTGATCAGGGCTATCGTGCGGTCCGAGAAATCGTCGGAGCCTGAATCGCAATCTCGACCGCGCGTCTGTTCCCGCATATTTGTCGCGGCCTATTAGTCGAACCCGCGTTGCGGCTTTCACAGCAGAAGGATATTTCCGATCAGAGTCAACAGAAGAACTGTGCCCAGCAACAGAATCGCGATAGCCATCTGGAAGTTTGGGTTGCTAACGGCACTTTCTGTCTTGCCCATCCGTTTCAGGATACGCATGTATTGAACGATCATGACAAGCAGTGGGATGGTTCCCGCCAAAAGCATGAAGCCACCGATATTCCTGGGGGTATGAGGGCGCATGAATTTCACGGGAGAATGCTCCTGCAGATACTTCAGCACATTGAATAGGGTAAATCCGAAGGCGATCAACGACACTGACGTGCGCACCCCGGCCAGCATGGTTCGGTCGGCTGCCATCACTGTCCGCTCAATGGCCAGCTTGTCGGACAGCTTCAGTTCCTGCTGGAATTCGGCTTCTTCTCTTATTTCGGTTCCTGCTCTACTTTGTTCTTCATCCGGCATGGTTGATTCCTCGCTGTCTTCATCGTCTGCGACGGTCTTCTCATCCACGGCAATGGCAAGCGCGCTGTCCTACAGTCATTGACCCGGGGGTGGAAGCGTCAAGGGAGCAGACAGGCGGAAGCTCTGCACCGACTCGACCGGGATTTGAATCTGCTGGTTTCCGGTCGCTGCTCCGCCCGCCAGTCCGGCGCCACCGCCCACCAACGCACCAATGGCTGCTCCTTTACCTCCGCCTGCTAATCCGCCGATCAAGGCGCCCCCGGCGGCTCCTCCGCCAGTCGTGGCCGCTGTCCTCTTGCCTTTCCCCTGGATCGTTTTGTTCAGTACGCTGGTCTTGATGTTGTATGTCTGCCCTTGCACGGTAATGCTGGTGAGCGCGAGGGAAAGTTCGCCTTCGCCTTTGATCTTGCCTTTAGCTTTGGCGGTCACGACGGTGCCGCTGACTCTGGAGCGTGCAGG
This sequence comes from uncultured Acidobacteriaceae bacterium, assembly GCA_963696275.1. Taxonomy (GTDB): domain Bacteria; phylum Acidobacteriota; class Terriglobia; order Terriglobales; family Acidobacteriaceae; genus Acidiflorens. The sequence continues at coordinate 173,361 of CAVOJQ010000011.1, forward strand.
AATGGCGGTCACGCCCGCGACACTCACCGCTTTGTCGAGCGTGGCGGGAAAACTGTCGCCGGCATGGCTGTTGTTGGAACTCAGCGCCTGTCCCACTCTGACCGTAAGAACCGTCCCGGCAGGTACAACAATGGGTGGTGGAGGAGGCGGGGGTGTGGCCTGGGCGCCGGTATCGATGGTGGTCTCATCATCGACGCCGGCCACTCCCGGCTCTTGCCGGGCAATCTCTTCCACCTTTTGCTGGACGGCTGGGGTACTTACCTTTCCGGTCAGTGTAACCTTGCCGTCATTGACGGCCACGTTGACTTGGGAGTCCTTTGTATCGGGGTCCGCGGCAACTTTGGTCTGAACGTCCTTGGTTATGGCGTCGTCGGCGGGCTTTGGCGTCTTTGAACATGCGATCGACAGCCCAAGCAAGGCGGTCACAAGAGCAATGAAAATCGATTTCGAGTGTATGCGCATGATTGCCTCCTCAGTCTGAGCGTCGCAGGACAGTCTATAAGCATCGGGCCGAGCCGGTCACTAGTAAAACTGACAGAAATCGTCGGCGGCCAATTCGATCTCCAGCAGCAGTTTTGATGTTCCGTGCGAGGAAAGATTCCTGGCGGTGTGTGTCAGGGAAACCGCATCGCCTGTGGTCCTGGTGACGAAGCCTATCGCAGCAGTCGCTGGCGTGCGGGTCGGGGCCTCGCCGACCTGGGAGAGGCGGGGTTGCGAGCTCGGAAAGTAAGAAAGAGATTCCCGATATTTGTGAATGGTTGGGTCGTGGTCATGGGTACGCTCGTAGAGTTGGCCCAGATAGAATTTTGACAGGATGCCGAGTACGGGAAATCGCTCGACCTATCGTAGACTTGCAACATGCTTCGGGTTCGCAGGTAGGGCACTCCAGAGTGACAGTCCGTGATCGCTATTAAGCCAGTGACGCCGCCGGATGCTTTCCTCTTTAAGGCGGTTCGCCTTCGTGCGCTGCAAGAAGACCCACATGCATTCGGCTCCACTTACGGAAAGGAGTCACAATTTGCCGACTCCGAGTGGCTCGCACGCGCAGAACGCATGGATGGTGAGAGAGGGGTGGGATTTTTGGCGATGGACGGCGAAACTGCATGCGGCATTGCCGGCTCATTTCTGGATCAAAACGATGCAACGCGAGCGCAGCTTGTCTCGATGTGGACAGCTCCGACTCACCGTCAGCAAGGCGTAGGCCGCCTGCTGGTGAAGGAAGTTCTCAACTGGGCGCATCGTCGTAACGCCCGTATCCTGCTTCTGATGGTCACAAGCAACAACGAACCCGCAATTCGCTTCTACGAGCGATTGGGATTTACCAGAACTGGACGAACGGAACCATATCCCAATGACCCGGCCGTCCTCGAATATGAAATGTCGCGCCTAATTCCGTAAAATCCCGGCGACAACATTTCGAATTTCGGCTATTCCCTGTCATTTTTGACAGTTATGAATACGTGAAGGGGCTTCTACGCTGGCCCTGTCTTTCTGTTTCTGACCCGCCGCGTAAGAAAGTGGCCGCATTCAAGCTTGACCTGGCGGTGGCGCAATCAGGGCCGGCGATCAAGGCGAATGTGGCAAAAGGAAAAGTAAGAGCGAAGCGCCGGTCGCAAATCATGGCGTTTTGGTCGGCGACCAAGTTCAAAAAAGCTTTCCAAGGGGAGGTCGAAAAATCTCCCGTTTCGAGAGACGGGTTTCCCCCGCGGACCGCATTCCGCCGGGGAAACTTTGAATCCAGGCGTCAACAGCACCCCGACCCCGCAGGCGTAACCGACCAGAAGTCGACGTCTCGCAGAGTCAGAATCGGCAGGTATCTCTATGCTTGGTTTTCACCTGGACATCTGGGACTTTCTGACTTTCGGGGTGATGGTCGCCCTGATCGCCGCGTTTCTTACGAATATCAACCACGTCGGTCGGCTTGAATGCCCACATGAATGCCTGCATCCATGGCACGACCGCCAGAAATCCTAACCAGCCCATGGTGTTGATGGCAGTCCTTGAGCACACGGAAGCGGTCCGGGTGGCAAATCTGAGGTACAGAGCCGGGAGCATGGACCTTCTGTCGGTACTGCAGTTGCAAGCTGGGCAGATTGAAAGTCAAGCTGTCCTAATCAAACTACGCAACGCTCAACTCGCCAATCGCATCGACCTGCATCTTTCTCTGGGTGGCAGCTTTGACAATTCGCCTGCGACAATATTACCGGCGGTGACAGCCGCCAGAAACCCTTAGATTGATACTACGACTCACGAAGGAGCACGATGGCCAGATTCTTGTTTACCATGCTGCCGGCAAACGATCTCGGTCTACCGACGCGTCTTGTGCCCATTGCACGAGCGCTGGCAGATCGTGGGCATGACGTTGCCATGTTCAACCCCGCACCGGTTCCCGCAAAACTGATCGAGGATGCGGGGTTGAAAAACCTGCCGGTGCCATCACGTCCCGTGCCCGAAGCTCCGAGCGATCTCGCGCAAGCGAGCCTGGCGTGGGATGTGGAGCATATGTTTGGCGCCCTGTTTGGCGATGAGGAATTTGTGCGCGGGGCCACGGCTATGCATGTCGATCTGATGCGTGATTTCGATCCCGATGTTGTCGTGGACTCTTTCGGACTGTTTTCCTGCCTGGCGGCGGGGATTCTCAAGGTGCCGCTGGCGAGCGTGCTGCAGGGTAATTTTCATCCGGCGAGCGATGGGTTTCTCTGGTGGAAGGGTGATCGTCCGGCCGCACTGCCGAGCGCCGCGGCGATCGTCAATAAGGTGGCGGGGGAATACGGTGTTGCAGCGGTGAGGCGCTGTGTCGATCTGCTGGCGGGCGATCTCTCGTTGATTGTGGGCACGCCGGAAACGGATCCGGTGCTTGCTGGCGCGGGTGTCGCTCACATCGGGCCGATTGTCTGGCAGCGCGGCAATGCCACTCTGCCGGACTGGGTTGCTGCGCTCGGTCGCGATACACCTGTGATATGGGTTTACTCGGGCAATCCGAGGTATGGCAGTGCTCCCACTCCCATCGACTCGATCATTGTGATACGCGCGGCCATTGCGGCCTTAGCGGATGCGCCAGTGCACGTCGTGCTTACGACCGGGTATCAGGAGGTGCCGAGGGAATTTGGCATCTTGCCCTCTAACTTTCATCACGCTGCCTATGTGCCGGGGCTTGCCATGGCGGAGCGCTGCGACCTCATGGTGCATCATGGTGGCCACAGTTCAGTGATGACAGGGTTGTCTGCCGGGACACCGGCGGTGATCATTCCGACCATCACGGAGCGCGAGAGCAACGCTCGCCGGGTTGCAGCCCTGGGCGCGGGCGAGATGGTGTTGCCGGTGGATGGCGCCGACGGAGAGAAACATATCGACCTGGAAGAATTCAGCACGAAAGTGCATCGCGTGCTGAACGATCCCAGCTATGGCAGGTCCGCTCGTCGGATTGCCGAATCCATGAGCAAGTTTGGCGGGGCCCAGGAGGCAGCCGATCGCATCGAGCGCTTTGCCCGCGGTAAGACTGCCAGCGCAGAGAGTGCGAAGGCTCTACTCGAAGCGCGTGAGTAGCGCGGGGGACAACTCCTAAAAGATCACTCGCAGGGTCATCTGAATCTGGCGCGGCTGGCCGATGGTTTTGTTAACGGCGCCTAGCGATGTGGGGCAGTTGTAGAATCCGCTGACCGGATTCGGCGTGCCGCAGCCTTGCGGCAAAACCGTGGTTCCCACCACCGGGTACTGGTCGTAATACTGGTTCTGCGAGACGTCATCGATGGGAACGTCGAAGCTGGCGGTGTTGGTCACGTTGAAGATATCCAAGCTGTAATTCAATGTGTAGCGCTCCTTAATGGGCGTCTCCTTCACGAACGAAATGGTGGCCGCTTTTTGCCAGGATTGCCGAAAGACGTTGCGCAAGCCAGTGGTGAAGTTGGTCTCGAAAGTATCGCCGGCGGGAATTGCGCCTCCGAGATCACCGGCGTTGAGCAAAGGCAGGGTGAAGCAAGCGGGATTGAGCGCGGTCTGCGTGGGATTGTAGTAGGCGTTGGCGCCGGAATACCCGGTGACTGCACTTTTCTTCGTGCATCCCGGCGCCAAGGGCACGATGGGATTGGTGATGCCATCGTAGACGCTGTAGAAGATGCTGCCCACGGCGCCAGTGTAGTCGATGACGCTGTAGGGTTGTCCACTCTGAAGAACTGCACTGCCGTGCACGCTCCATCCGTTGGTCGCTTTTGCCTTCAGCGTTGACGAAGGGAAAAACTTGGGCAATTCGTAGTTGTAGCTGAAGTTGAAGACGTGGGTGCGGTCAAAATCAGACGAGCCGTAAGCCGAACGCAGGTTCAGTGGATTGTTGCCGTTGTAGAACAGGCCCATGCCGCTCTGCTCATCGAGCGCGTGGGAATACGTGTAGGAGAAGCCGAATTGCAGTCCGTGGCTCATGCGTTTTTCGACGTGGGCCTGAAGCGCGTTGTATTGCGAGACGCCAGCGGCGGTGTAACTCTCCGATTCTGCCGAATAACCGATATAGGGAACACGGAGGTCGACGTTGCCGCCTTCGTAGTTGGCCACCATGGCCTGTCCGTTGGGCAGATTGATTGGACAATAGGGAGAGCAACTCGGCCCTTGCTGCACCGTGTAACCGTAGGTGTAGAGCTGCGGATTCTGAGACTTGGGATGGATGATGTTGGAGGGTGAGGCGACGCCGGGCTGATTGAAGGGGATAGGAATGACTTCGTGACGGCCGAGATTACCGACGTAGCCGATGTCGATCGCGAGGTCATGGCGCGGTTGCCATTGAATGTCGAGCGTGTTGTTGATGGTGTAGGGGAGCTTGTTGGTCCGGTTGTAGGTAGCAAATGAGAACAACTGCGCGCCGGCGAGAATGGCTGCCTGGTTGGGCAGGTACTGGGTGATATCCGCAGGATTGCCGCTGGGATAAGGTCCGGGAGTCGGTCCCCAGGGGCTGCTGAGAGAGTAGTTGGGAACGCCGGGAACGTTATTCGGGCAGGTGGGGATAAATCCCTGGTAGTAGGAGATGTAGGGAGCGGCGGCGGGATCGGTGCCGCACGATTGCGCGTTGACGTAGGGCGGAGTCTGGTTCACACCGAACGGTCCACCATTGATTACGCCTTCGGCAAACCCTGGGGAAAGATAGGAAAAGAGTTCGCCACGGTCGTAGTACATTCCGAAACCTGCGCGAACGACGACTTTGTCATTGAAGTATTTCGGACTCCAGGCAACACCGAGACGCGGAGCCAATCCCCATTGCCGTCCGGTAAGCGTGGTGTTGCTGACGCCTTTGCTGGGAAACAGCTTGTTGTTGCCGGCGATGATGATGCCGTTGGAGGTGATGGTGTCGGTCGCGTCGTCATAGGAATAAAGCGAGGGCTCGAAATTGTAAATGCGGCCGTATTTTTCCGTGAATCCGCCGTCCCAGTCCCAGCGCAGGCCGGCAGTCAGGCTGAGATTCGAGCGGAGCTGAAATTTGTCCTGAAGATAAAGGCCCGCCTGGCCGGCACGCATGTATCGGTCGGCGTTGCCCTGAAGGAATTTGGTGGTCGTGAAATCGTCATTGGTGGTGACCAAGCCTTGCAGGAGCTGGCCAAAGTCCGCGAAAGCGACGATGCCCTGGTCTGTTCTCCGGTCGCGGGTGTTGAGTTGGGTGTAGGCATAGCTGCCGCCGAAGGTGAAGGTGTGCTTGCCGCGCATCCAGATGGCATTGGCGGAGGGCATGATGCGATTCTGAAAGACTCCGGTAAACGCTCCCTGCGAAGCCGAACCCTGCCCGATATTCAGAAAGTCGTTGGGCACCGGAGAAGACCCGGTAAGAATATTCACAACGCTGATTCCGGGGAAGTAAGTGGAACCGAAGGTGTTGATGTTCATCTGTTGCGGCGTGAAGGGCTGAGCGATGGTGCTGTAGACTTTCTCGCGAAGAATGCCGAGAACTTCGACGATGCTCAGATTGGGCCGGAGGGTTTGCGTGTTGGTGATCGAAGCCACCTGGCTTCCGGCATCGAGATATTGTGTGAAACCGGCGACGTTGGAATAGGCGTAAGGAGCCGAGGTGGGATCGTGCTGATAATAGTATTTGGCCGAGATGGTGTCTTTGGCGCTCTTGTTCCAATCAAGGTCCGCCACGGCCTGGTCGGCGGTGAAAAGAGCGGTACCGGGGATGATGGCATTTTCAGGGAAATTCGGTGAAGGCGGATTGGGATTTACGTCACTATCGGAATAGGGAATCAGGTATTGGCCGTTGGGAAACTGGTACTGAAAAAGAGCCAGCGCCACCGGGTTGACCTGGCTCACGCTCATCCCCGCGCCGAAATCGTTGTTGGCGATCGCGGTTAAACAGGCCGGGAACCGTGGGTCCTGGCGGTTAGCGGTATTACATCCGGGCTGTGCCAACAGATACGTCGGATTGAAATCGATGGGCACCATCAGACGCGAAAGGCCGATTTCCTGATCGGAATCGTGCAGGTGCTGGTAGCTGACGAATCCAAAGAGTCTGTCCTTGATCAACGCGCCACCGACTTTGCCGCCCAACAATTCGCGATGCAGTTGCGGAACCTTCTCGTCGGAGGGGATGTTGGGATCCTGCTTGTAGAAGAACGGGGCAGCGTTCAGCCAATCGGTTCCGCGATGCCAATAGGCTTCGCCGTGAATGGAGTTGGTGCCCGAAGCCGTGCTCATGTCGATGTGAGCGCCGCTGGTGGAGCCTTGTTGCGCGTCGTACATCGAAGTGTTCACGCGCACCTCTTGAATCGTCTCCGGAGCGGGAGTGGGCAACGCCTGGCCGATGGCGAGGTAGACGGAAGCGGTGCTCTGAACCGGAGCGGCGCTCGTACTGGCGACTCCAGCCACACCGGTGTTGTTGACGATGCGGGAAGAGGCGACCTGGCTTGTGCTCTTGCCGTTAAACAGATTGCTGGCGTCGACTCCGTTCAGCAGGAAACTGTTGCTGGTATCGCGCTGGCCATTGGCCCAGATCGGCTGGTTGCCGAGTCCGCTGTTGGCGCCGGTGCCGCCCGGTAACTCGGCGCTGACTCCGGGAGAAAGAATAGCCAGTCCGGTAAAACTGCCGGTGGGCAACGGGACGGCGCGAATCTGCTGGTCGTCCATCACATAACCGTTGGTCGTGTCGACCGCGTTCATCAGCGGTTCTGCTTGAACCTCGACGACTGTGCCCACCTGCCCGACGGGCAGGACTGCGTTGACAGTAGCTGTGCGATCGGCTTGCACGGTCATCGAAGGCACTTTCTGAGTTTCGAAACCGTCGTGCGTGAAAGTAAGGGTGTACGTTCCGATCGGCAGGTTCACGAAATCGTAGATGCCATTCGCGTTCGTCTTCTGGGTGCGGGTGAGTTTTGTCTGATCGCCGACAATCTTGACAGCGGTGTCCGGCAAAACGCCGCCGGTCTTGTCGGAAACCGAGCCGGTAACGCCGCCGAGCGTCTGTTGCGCCGCGGCGTTCGGTACCCAGGTAAGGGGAATCCAAAAGGAAGCCGCGAGGATAATCGCTGACAGTCCAATACTCTTTTTCATGAGCAGGTAACCTCTTATCAATTTGAGAGACACTTCGGCAACACCGCTTGCAGCAGTCGAACCACCGCTGTTTTTTAGAACGATATTCGCGGCAAGACTGGGTTGCTCGCTTAACGCACGCAAAAAAGACGAAACAAATCTACGTGAGTGAGGAGCGGAATGAAAGCTTTACCGTCAGTCAAAATTTCTTTGGTAGCGATCAAATATTTTTATTGCAGCGGCTCGCGCGAAGCGCAGCGTCAACGGGTCGATACCGTGTTCTTCGAGTGGCGGCGCAATACAAACCAAAGCAATCCGAAGGCGAGGTAGGCGAGATAGACAAAGGGCAATTTGCCATAGGGTCCTTCGGGCACGGGATATAGATTTCCCACCAGGGCAAACAGCATGGTTGCGCCAGCGAGAAAAGGAACGATCTGGTCGCCCGAACGGAAAGCGCCATGGAGCCGCAAATAGTGTGGCAGCGCGACACAGATCAATCCGTAGGCGACGATAAATCCATAGGTTGCGAGTGTTCCCAGCCAGCCGTAAACATCGAATCCGCTGGCACCGCGGGCCGCCAGGACCGCAACCGGGAGCAACGCAGCGGCTCCGGTAATGAGGACGGCTCGACTCGGGGTGTGATTGCGTGAGTGTGTTTTCCGCAGAGCATCGTGAGCCAGGCCGTCGTGCGCCATCAACAGCAAAACCCGCGCCGCTGCCGTGATGCATCCCAGAGTCGAGGCAAACAGGCTGACGACTGCACCGATGTCGATCAATAGAGCCAGCACTGGCACGCCGGCGGTCTTGGCGAGAACATCCATGGGAGCCTGACTCGTGCCCAAGTCCTGGCCGACAGTGTGGAAGCCCAGGACTTCCGCATAAGCGCAAACGATGAAGAAAATGCCGGAAAAAAAGGCGCTTTGGATGACCGCGCGCGGGATGGTGCGCAGCGGGTCGTGAGCCTCGGATCCGAGAGTGGTCGCACTTTCGAAGCCAACAAAACTAAACAGCGCCAGCACCAGGCCCAGGCGCAACCCGCTCCCAGTCATGCCGTGAAGGTGGAGTTGTGCGGTGTCCCAGTGCCGGCCGTGGCGAACCAGTAAGATCCCTACCAGGAGCACAATCAACGAGACGGAGGCGGCTTCGATCCAGAGCATGAGGCGCGCGGAAATCTTGATGTCGCGGTAGGCAATCCAAACGGAGATGCCAGTGACCAGGGTTGCGAGTCCCACAGCAGAAAAGACATGACCGATGGAATCGCGCAGCAGCAGGTTCGCATAATGGTAGAAGCCCCCAATCACGCTCGAACCGGTCGCGATGTATGCCAGCAGCAGGCTCCAAGCGACAGTGGCGCTGAGCCAGGGAGGGAGAGTCATCGAAGCGTAGGTGTAGAGCGAACCGGGTGAAGCCGAATGTCGAGCATAGCGGGCGATGCAGAGTCCGATGAGGAGCACTGCCGCCATGGCGAGCGCATACGCCAGCCAAGTGCCGTTGCCGGCGAGCGCGCAAACCAGCGGGATGGTGGCGGCGGGCGAGGTGGTCGGAGCCATCGTTGAAACCGATTGCGCCAACGTTTCCAACGGGGAAAGAATTCCGCGACGCAGACCGTAGTCGAGTGTCGGGGAGTTGTCTTGGACCTTTACCGTCATGCGGGGATCTTTCCTCGTAGGCGTGTTGGGGTGGGATTGTACAACACCGGGTCGGGAGGCGATGCAGTATGAGTGGAAGAAGCGGTGTATGATCTTGCAACGTTTTCTGCTTCTTCGTGGGAACCTGTACATGGCAGAATTGAGCAATCGATGAAATTTGATCAAGAGTTGTTGCGGAGTCTTCCGAAAGTTCTATTGCACGAGCACCTGGACGGCGTACTGCGACCGCAGAGCGTAATCGAGTTGGCAAGGGAGGCGGGATACACCGGCCTGCCGACCACAGATTCTCTGGCATTAGCACAATGGTTCCATCGTGGCGCAAACCAGGGGAGCCTCGCCAAATACCTCGAGGGCTTTGCGCACACCATCGCAGTGATGCAGACCGAGGAAGCGCTGGAACGTGTTGCCTACGAGCAGGCCGAGGACCTCAGCAAAGATGGAGTCGTTTACTTCGAAACACGCTTTGCGCCTATCTTTCACGCGCAGAAGGGACTGACGCATCAGCAAGTGGTTTCCGCCGTACTGAAGGGTTTGGAGCGCGGCCGCAGAGCTTTTGGCATCGCTTCAGGATTGATTATCTGCGCCATGCGGAACATGGACGTCTCGCTCGAAATGGCGGAACTTGCCGTCGATTTTCGGGAGCGCGGAGTCGTCGGCTTCGATCTCGCCGGTGAGGAAGGCGGCTATCCTCCCAAGAAGCATGTTGACGCATTTCACTACATTCAGCGCGAGAATTTCAACATTACGATTCACGCCGGAGAAGGTTATGGCAAGGAATCCATCTGGCAGGCAATTCAGTATTGTGGAGCGCACCGCATCGGTCATGGAACCCGCCTGATCGACGACATCGCCGTGGTCGACGGGCGGGCGGTGAAGTTAGGCGATCTGGCGCAGTACGTGCTCGACAAGAGAATTCCGCTGGAAATTTGTCTCCTCAGCAATGTGCATACCGGCGCCGCGCCCAGTTTAGGCGAGCATCCCTTCAAGATTCTTTATCGAGAGAAATTTCGCGTTACCCTCAACACCGATAACCGCTTGATGAGCAGCACCAGCATGAGCCAGGAGTTCGAGGCGGCCGCGCAAGCTTTCGGATTGTCGCTGGACGATTTTGAAAAAATTACGATCAACGCGATGAAGAGTGCTTTCCTGCCCTATGACCAGCGCTGTGACGTTATCTATTCGATCATCAAGCCCGGTTACGCCAGGGTTCGAAAGTCGCTCGATGCGTCGGCTGATTCGCAACCATAATCGTTACGCAGCGAGTGCCGCCAGCGTTTCCGCGAGCACCAGGGTTCCGCGCACGATATCTTCTGGTGACGCGTACTCATCGGGACGGTGACTGTATCCCTTGTGGCAGGGGATAAAGAGCATTGCGGTCGGAGCAATCCGCGACATAAACAGTGAATCGTGGTAAGCGCGGCTTACCATCGGAAGAAAATTCAACGCGTGTTTTTCGCAGGACTCCGAGAGAGCTTCAACGACTGAGGGAGCACAGTCGGCGGGCGCATCCGCATTCAAGAATTCGGAGTGAATCGAAACCTGCCGCTTCGCCGCGATCGACGGAATGGCATTCTCCAGCTCTCGGATCACGCCATCCCGCCGTTCGAGATTCGTGTCACGAATGTCAACGCTGAGGCGCACCCGGCTGGGAATACTATTTACGGCGCCGGGGAAAACGTCACAGATGCCGACGGTCGCCACCGTGTCGATGGCTCCCGTGGCCAGCGCGGTATGTTCGAGGAAAAGAATCAATTCAGCGCTGGCACAGAGTGCGTCGTGACGATCGGGCATCAGCACTCCACCCGCGTGGCCGCCGGAGCCTTCGATGGTCATGCATAGGCTGGCCGGGGCCGCAATCGTCGTGACGATTCCGAGCGGAATTTGCCGCTGCTCCAGTAGAAAGCCTTGCTCGATGTGCAGCTCGACGAACGCCGCGTAATACGTGCCCGGCAATTTTACTTCTTCTAGCTCTCCCGCAAAGCCGGCGGTCTTGCGGACCTCTTCCACCGTTGCGCCGTCGCGGTCTTTCAAGTCTCGCGCAGCGGCGGCAGAAAGAGCGCCGGAAAGCATCCGGCTGCCGATACACCCGACGCCGAAGCGGGTTGGCTCTTCGGCCGTAAATACCAGCAGTTCAATCGAACGACGCGGACGGAATCCGCTGCGCTGCAGAGCCCGAATGGCCTCAAGAGCTCCGAGAACTCCGACCACCCCATCGTATTTACCCGCGTTCGGAATCGCGTCGATGTGCGAACCCGTACCCACCGCTGGAAGCGCGGGATCAGCGCCGTCCCAGCGCACGAAGGTGTTTCCAATCGCATCGTGGCGGACTGCCAGACCAGCTTCTTCGCAGCGGACTCTCAACCAGGCGCGAGCCTGCAGATCGGCAGGTGTAAAAACAATTCTTGTGACCGCCGGCGCTGGCGCTTCCGAGATCCGAGCGAGCTCCTCAATCTCCGATGACAACCGGCGTCCGTCGATTTCGAGTCTCATATTCACAACGCCCGTAATTTGAGAGTTGTCATCAGGTGATAAGCGAGGTACTGCGATTTCACTCGACTGCCAGCGGATGCCGGTTCCAATTCTTGTAGATCAGATACTTAGCCGGTACTTTACCGATAGCTCCGAACCATTGTGGACACCACGGTGCCATCCAGATGAAATCACCGGCCGCGACCGGATACCAGGAATCGCCGAGACGGTAGATTCCTCCGCCTTCAAGCATGATCAAGCCGTGCTCCATGATGTGCATTTCGACCATGCCGAGTGCGGAGCCCGGCTGGTAGACCATCGTGTTGACCGCGAAATCGTAGCTCATTTCGTCTGGCAACAGATGCTTAACCTGCAACGTGGGATCGTCTTCGAGGGGCTGCGAAGCGACTGCGTCCTCGTTCGAGACAATGAGATGCGGCGCCGCCGCTCCGGCCAACGGCTCATACGGTTTTTCAATCACGGCCACACGACTCTTTACGGAGGCCGTGATGCGGTGAACCAGGGCTTCCGGCGCATAGGCGTAACCGCGGGCGCCGAGTTCGAATTGTTGATCCGGTGTGTCCAGTTTGACCGCGCCTTCGATAACAAAAACAAACCGTTGCGAACGCGAACCGACCATCTCGCCGCCAGCCTCGAATTCCGCGGTGTATTCCGTAAAGCGCGCACCCAGAGCGGGCGCGATGTGCATCACAGCCGTACAACCCTGCATACCGGGGAGCGGGGTGCGCACGAACGTGTCGGGCGTGAGCAGCAGATGATTAGGCTGGTGCGAGCTTCGCGTGTGACCGAGATTATGCATGTTGTGTCTTTCTCTAGGAGATCAGCTCTAATAATCAGCTCTGAAACTCAGACGAAGCCGCCAGTTGCTCAATCAGCCGCACTCCGCAATCGATGGCCTTTGCCACATCTCCAACGTCGACCGATTCTGCCGGATCATGGCTGATGCCGCCGGGCGAACGCAGAAAAATCATAGCCGAGGGAACGTTACCGGCCATGATCATGGCGTCGTGTCCAGCGCCACTTACCATGCGGTAAGGTTCGCACCCTGTGGCGCGGATGGCTTCCTCGACTTGTTGAACCAGAAACGGATCCATCGACACCGCCGGCTGATCCATCCGCTCATTCGAGCGCACCTTCAAGCCGCGACGCTTCGCGATCTCTTCCGCCTGACTCCTGAAATGCTGCACCGCCGACCTCCGCGTGGCGTCGTTCGCGTGACGTACATCGAGAGACAATTTCGTTTCCCTGGCGATGACGTTGACCGCGCCGGGTTTCGCTTCGATTGCGCCAACGGTCGCCACCAAGCCGAGAGTGTTTTGCGCCCCGCGCTCGATTGCGGCGATCCACTCAGCAGCGGCGGCGAGAGAATCATAGCGGAGATTCATGGGTGTCGTTCCGGCGTGATTGGCATGGCCGGTGAATGTGAACTCCAAACGGCTTTGGCCAACAATCGCTTCGACGACTCCCAGGGGGTGGCCGGCGTGTTCCAGTACTGGCCCCTGTTCGATATGAAATTCCAAATAACCCAGAGTATTTTGGTTCACTTTAGCCTGTGAAAGTCCTGCGGGATTCAATCCAAAATCTACAATTGCCTGGCGGATCGAAATCCCTTGCGCATCCTGGCGATTCAGCAGTTCTTCATTGAGGCTGCCTGCGAGGGCGCGACTGCCGATGAACGGCGTGCCGAAGCGTACGCCTTCCTCTTCGGAGAAGCCAATCACCTCAATGGCAAAGGGAAGCTGGCGGTATTCAAGGGCGCTCAGGATTGCGATGGCGAGGACAACTCCCAGAATGCCGTCGTAGGCTCCAGCATTGGGAACGGTATCGAGATGCGAACCGATCAATAAGCGCGGCGAGCCAGTTGCCGCGTTTGCCGCCGGACAAACGATGCGTAGATTCCCCGCTGCATCCACGGTTGTTTCGGCTCCGAGAGGAGTAATCCACTTCCCAATTTCGCGGTGACACTCGCGCATGGCGGGGCAAAGAAAGGTTCGGCGAATGCTGCCTTCATCTTCACTGAAGCGGGCAAGCCGCTGACAACGCGCAATGATCTGGTCGGCTAAAGTTTCAGTGTCGCACATATTCTGTCGAAACTATTGCTTTGCGCTTTCTCAGCCCGCCGACGCCCGGTTCGCGTAGTCGCGGCTGAACCGCTCATCCCTGGCGCCGAAGCCGTGCCTGAATATTGCCGTGCGGTTCATCAACCGGCACGAAAATTTCATTGGGATTGTCCTGTCCAAAGCGCGATAGATCTACCAGGAGGCAATGTTTGTTCGGCATGGCCAGTTCGATGTCCTCAAGCTCTGGAATGTCTTCCAGCGCCGCCTTCCCCATGGCGTAAAGGGTATGCTGCACCGACTTACTGTCGTGCCCGGCAAATGTAGCCAGCAGAATTTCGCGCACCCTCGCGCGAAGAGAATTAAACGCCAAACCGGCGCGCGCATACTTCCAGTGGGCGCGAACGGCGGTGCCGAGCAACCGGTCCTTTGCAGGAGCCAATGTCGTGAGCGAATCCTGAATATAGCCGTCAAAGGCGGAGCCAGACGTCTTCATGATGACGAGGTTTTCCAGACCCGAACTGACGGACAAATCGCCGTCGCGAGTTTGCGCAACCCTGGCAGTCTGGCTCTCGCCGCTGGCCTGGACGAAGGTCGTCGGGTGAGGTTTGTCGCCGCTCTGCAAATGGTCCCAGGCTTTTTCCGATATAGACACCTCCGCCGCTGACACCTGAAGATTGCGGCGGAGCAAAAACTCTATCAGTTCCGCGGCAAAGTCTTCCATCGATTCGGCGGGAGAATTTCGCGCCAACGAATAGACAGTATTTTTCATCGTGTCGGTGGGAAGAATGTTGGTATTGTCACCGTCTACAAAGCACGAAGCAAAATCCCCCTGCAGTAACACTTCCACCGTCCACTCGCGCAGATCATGCCAGCCAGCCTTGCGTTTTACCTGAACCAGGCGGATGCGGGACTTCCCGTATTTATTTTCGGCTACTGCAATCATGCTTCAACTTCCCCGATAGGTAGTGTAGCCATTGGGGCTCAACAGCAGCGGAATATGAAAATGCTTTTCGCCATCGCGCACATAGAAAGTAATTTCGATTAACGGGTAGAAACCGTCGAACTTGGTCGCATCAAAATATGTCGCGGTCTCGAAACCTAAACGATAAAGCCCAGGAGTCAACGGCTCTTTCTCGGGCAGCAACTGAGCGCAGCGGCCATCCTGATCGGTGCGCGCCGCAGCGACCAGCCTCCAGTTGCCCGATGGGTCGCGCCGCTCGAAACGCACCGGAACATCTTTTGCAGGTTTACCTCGGGCCGTGTCAAGAACATGGGTTGAGATGCGTGTCATGTTTTTATTGTTCTCTTTTTATTCTTCCCTTGTTTATTCTTGTTCCCGAAGCCACTTTCTCAGACGAATCTGAGTAATCTTCCGCTGCTCTTCCACGGCTTCCCTTAGTTCGGCCGCTTCGTCGTTCAGCAAGCGGCGCCGTAATACTTGCAGAACTTCCGTCGAGGACTTGCCGGTCGCGCACACGATAAAGGTTCGCTTGAACCGGCGCTCGTATTCACGATTTCCCTCCGCGAGAGCTGTCGTTGCCGAAGAGTCTGCATCCGCGACGCCACACTGTTCTTGCTGCGACCATGCTGCGGACCGAGGCGTTGCGACGGCCGGCGCCCCTGACTTGCGACTTCGCGATTCGGCTTGCGATTGGCCGATGCGAGGGTGGCTGCGAAATGCGTCCAGCCAATCCGACTCCGCCAAACTGGCCCACACGTCGTCGGACGCGACCAAAAGAGTTGCTTCATCTCGCAACGGCCTTCGCTCCGCCATTCGATGCGCCCAGGCCCGGGAGCCACAGCACGGCAGTATCTCATTCACGGCCGCCGCTTGGGGAAGAAAATTCCAACGCGCCAGCACATCACTCATATGGGCTTTCCCTCCGCGGCGCGGTTGCTCCCAGTTGTTGAAGGAATTCGGCCACCAGATTCGCGGTTACGGCCGAGCGATATCTCGCGGTGGATCGAATGTCGTCGATCGGCCGGATGGCAGCGGCGGCAGCTTTTCTAGCCGAATGTATCAGCTCAGGCCCAACCGATTTCCCCTTGACGATCCGTTCCACTTGTTGGAGACGAAGGGGAACCGGCGCGACGCTGCCGACGGCAATGCGAACGTCATCGACCTCGCTGCCGATTGCGTCGCCCAACTCGCCATGCGCCATGCCGCCGCGCATCCGCCCCAATGCGGCAATGCATATTTTCGAGATGGCCTGAGCATTGCGAGCTCCCACCTTACGCGAGTACTGAAGATAGCCGGAAAATCTTCGTTCGAGGCAGATGGTTTGTATCAGTTCATCGGGAGCCAGGTTCATCTTCTTGTAGGCTGTATGGAAGTCGAGGTACGAGACCCGCCGCTCGCCGCGCACTGACACCAGAATCAATTCAGCCTCATAAGCCAGAAGTGCGGGCAGGGAATCGGCGGCCGGCGATGCGTTGACGATATTGCCCCCTATCGTCCCTCGATTCTGGTTTGCGATTCCACCGGTCCAACGCGCGGCGCTTGCGAGCAGGGGGAATTCCCGAGTAATCACGGCATGCTCGCGCAGTTCGGTATAAGTGGATGCCGCCCCAATTCGGATTACGTCAGGCAACGTCTCGATGCCTCGCAGTTCGGGCAAATTCCAGATGCTCACCAGTTTTCGGGCCGCAAGTTTGCCAGCCACATACTGCACCATAACGTCAGTGCCACCAGCGATGGGAAGCCACTGGCCTGGCTCGTTCGTCAGCAGTTGAATCACCGCCTGCAATTTGCCCGGCGCAATCAACTCATAGTCTGCGGGATTGGACCTCATGAGCGATTCCCGCGGCGCGCCGCTTCAGCTACGGCATCGAAAATCTGCATGTACCCGGTACAGCGGCATAGATTGCCCGAAAGGCCCTCGCGGATTTCGTCCAGCGTGGGCTGCGGTTTCTTGTTCAGCAGATGACAGGCGCTGAGAATCATTCCCGGAGTGCAGATGCCGCATTGTGCGCCGCCGCATTCGAGGAAAGCCGCCTGCATGGTCCTCAGCTGCGATTCGCTGGCGATCCCTTCGATGGTAGTGATGTCTGCACCCGCCGCCTGGAGTGCTGGAATCAGGCAGCTATTCACCAACACGCCATTCATGATGACGGAGCACGAGCCGCATTCGCCTTCTCCGCAACCCTCTTTGGTGCCGGTCAACCCAAGTTCGTGCCGCAAGACATCCAGTAGCCTCTCCATGGGAAAGACGCGCAGAGTTTTTTGGCGGCCGTTGACGGTAAGAGAGAGTTCGCACGGCTTGCGTTTCCCGGACGAGTCGGCCATCCCCTTCGACGGTACTGTCAAAGGCATTCTCCAACGCGGGGTTCCTGGGCATCCTGAGCAGATAGGGCTTCGAAAATATCTTCCGGTAAAAGCGGAATGGAGCAGAAGGAAGTTCCTAGTGCATCCTCGATCGCATTCAAGATGGCGGGGGCTGGACCATCCATCGGCAGTTCGCCAATCCCCTTGGCGCCGTACGCGCCGTGAACGTTGCCCATTTCTTCAAAGAAGACGCGAATCGGCGGCAAGTCCGCGGAAGTCGGCATGATGTAGTTGGTCATCTGGCCGTTCTGCATGCGTCCATTTTGCCAAACGACTTTCTCATACAAAGCAAATCCGATGCCCTGGGCAACGCCACCCGCGATTTGTCCCCTGGCCAGAACTGGATGAAGAACTTTTCCGACTTCCTGCAGGGCCACGAAATCCTCCACCGTTGCCGTGAAGGTGGAGAGGTCCACGGCGACCTCAGCGACATAAACTGCCCAGGCGAAAGCGGCATAGGCTTCGCCACGATATTTTTCATCGTCCCAGAACACGCCCGCAGGAGGATCGTAACGCGCGAAGGACCGCAACTCGCCGTGCTGAGCGAGGTAATGCTGGCAGGCGGAGCGAAATTGGCCGGGGGAGTACGACCCGCCCAGCATTCCGGAGGCAATCAATGTTTGTTTGATTCCCACCGCCGCGGAACGCACCAGGCTTCCGACGACCATGGCCGTGCGCGAAGCAACGGTAGGCCCGCTGTTCGGTACCAGGCTCGTATCCGGCTGCGAGATCCGAATATTTTCATAAGGCAAATCGAGCGCTTCGGCCGCGATTTGGCAGAGTACGGTATTGGTTCCCTGGCCGAATTCGGTGCTCGAAACCAGTATGCGCACACAACCATCGCTGCACCCTTCGGCTCCGACGACAGAAGCCAGATAACGCTCGCCCGATCCGGTGAATCCTGCTCCGTGCAGAAAGGTGGCGACTCCCATTCCTTTCTTGATCGGCCCGCTCTCGTTCTCGCGGCCGAATCGCGCTTTCTTTTTCTCGTAACCAGAAAGTTCGAGCCCACGGTCGAGCAACTTTCCGAGATCGATTTCTTCGCGAATCATCTGATCGGTGGTTGTGGTTTCACCGGGTTTGAGGAAGTTGCGGCGCCGGATTTCTATCGGAGAGACTCCTACGGTTTGGGCGATGCGGTCCATGTGCCGCTCCATTGCAAAGAGACTCTGCGGCGCGCCAAAGCCGCGAAAAGCGCCGTGCGGTGGAGCATTGGTGGCGACCGCCTTCCCGCGAATGCGGATATGCGGCCAATAGTAAGGTCCGCCGGCATGGATGGTGCCACGTGACAGCACTACCGAAGACAGGGTGGCGTATGCGCCGCCATCAATCGCAAAGTCGATTTCTCCGCCGAGAATCTTGCCGTCTTTACTCACAGCCGTGCGATGACGGGTGCGAGAGGGATGACGCTTTGTGGTGGCTGTCATGTCCTCCATGCGGTCATAGACAATTTTCACCGGTCGGCCAGACTTCATGGATAAAAGTGCCGCGTGGCCGGCGATGATCGACGGGTAATCTTCTTTTCCTCCGAACGCGCCTCCCGTCTCTGCCTGCACGACGCGAACCTTGTCCGCCGGCAGGTTGCACAGCGCCATCAGCGCTTTGTGCACGTAGTACGGGCACTGCAGCGATCCCCACACGGTGATGCCTAGCGCGGCATCGTAAGCGGCGATCACCCCGTTATTTTCGATGTAAAGTTGCTCTTGCGCCCCAGTGGTGTACTCGCCTTCGATAATGTAGTCAGCCTTCCCCCAGACGCTGTCGACATCGCCCTTCGCGATCAGGAACGTCTTGAATGTGTTGTCGGTCCCCCAGATGATTTCGGAAAGGCGTTCACTTTCCTCGAGAGTAAAAATTGGGGGAAGAGAATCGTATTCGATGGTGACAGCGTCTACTGCCTTCCGCAGAAGATGAGGATCCGCATGTGCCAGGAGGAGAATCGGCTCTTCGGGATGATTGATCTTGCCGTCGGCCAGGCATGGCTGATCGTCGCCAATCAGAGCAATGCAATTCTTGCCGGGAATGTCTTTCGCGGTGACCGTCGTAAAGCCGCTCCAGTCGAAGTGCGGGGCGAACGAGGTTTTCCTGATTACCCCCCGGGCAATCTGACTGCGCACGGTGGCGCCGTAAAGCATTCCTGGCAAGGTCATGTCGTCGATGTAGCGCGCCGCGCCGGTTACTTTGTCGCGGCCTTCCTTGCGCGGTACCGACTTGCCGATGATGTGCTCCGCCGTCATTTGCATCCTTTTACAGTTTGGTCATACCGCGCGAGGAACCTGCGCCTCGTGCAACCAACTCCCCATAGTTCCTTCGCTGCGCTCAGGTCGACAGCGCGGATTTGTTGTCCGGATCAAGCGAACAGCAAATCTCTCGTCCTCTTGCCTCCCCGCAAAGACCGCCGCTGAACACGAGTTGCCCACGCAGGTACGTTGCCTTCACCACGCCTCGCATCTTTTCTGCCAAATAAGGGGATACCGGGTAGCGATAATACAGCCGATCTTTGGTTGCGATGAACTCGGCTTCCGGATCGAAGATGACCAAGTCGGCATCGTAGCCTTCGGCGATGCGGCCTTTGCGAGCGTTGCACCCCGCGAGACGGGCGGGCTCTTCCGACATCCACCGAGCCAGATCGGTCAAGGTGAAACCCCGGCGGCTGGCATCAGTCCACATCACGGGTAGCGCCAGCGACAGGCCCGCAATTCCCCCCCATGCGGTTTTGAAACTTCCTTCGTCGAGCCGCTTCATCGCTGGTGGACACGGAGAATGATCGGTTACGACGAGATCGATAGTTCGATCCTGGAGGCCTTGCCACAATTGTTCGCGATTCTCGCGGCTGCGAATCGGTGGCGCGCACTTGTACAACGTGGCTTTGTCCGGAATCTCTTCTGCGCAGAAGTGCAGATAGTGAGGACAGGTCTCCACGCTGACAGGGAGTCCCTCGGTCCGCGCGGCGCGCAACTCCGCCAGCCCTTGGCTCGCCGAGAGATGGACAATGTGCAACCTGAACTTGTATTCGCGGCAGAGCGAGAGCAGGAATCGGATGGCCGATAGCTCCGCTTCTTCTGGCCGGGATTGGAGGTAGGTCGAATAGCGGCCCCAATCCGCATCTTGCAGTTGCGCGGTGGCGTCGTCGATGGGGCCCGGCAGTTCTGCGTGGACGAGCAAGGGCAGGCCGGTGCGGGCCACATGAGGTAATGCGGCACGAAGTTCCTGCTCTGTAACCATGGTGAAACCATCGATTCCGGGGTGGATCAGAAAGCACTTGAAGCCCGGCACGCCGGCGTCGGCCAGCGCTTCGATATCGAGTTGATTGTCGCTGACTACGCCGCCCCAGGCTAGCCAATCGACCCAGCAGCGGCCGTGCGCGGCTTTGCGTTTGGCAGCGAGAGCGGCCACCGTAGCCGTTGGGGGCAAACAGTTAAGAGGCATATCCACCAGCGTCGTGTAGCCGCCGGCAGCGGCCGCCCGGGAGGCGGTTTCAAATCCCTCCCATTCGGTTCGGCCAGGATCATTGATATGAACGTGAGAATCGACCAGACCCGGGAGGATGGCCGCCTGCCCGAAGTCGTGGACCTCGAAATCAGCTGGAATTCGGCTCGCAGGAACTGGGCCGCTGATTATTCCATCGCGCACCAAAACCGCTCCCGCACAAATTCCGTCTGGGGTGACGATGCGCTGAGATAGGAAAACTTGCCCGTCCATGACCGAGGCTATCGTGCCTCCTTGTTTTTTTCAACTTTGCCGCGTTCACGACCACGCTGCAAGATGACTTGGCGGATTTCCAGGACCCACTTATACTGCTTCCTTTACCAGAGACCGCGAAAGAGTCCATGTCGACCGATTTTCGCGCAGCTTAGAATAGAGCGGCGAGATCGACCCGCCCCTGACGAAACGCGATGACGGAGCTAAGCCACATGGACAACGTTTTCATGGCCCGCGCGATTCAACTCGCGATCGGAAATGTCCGGTCTGGCCGCGGCGGACCGTTCGGTTGCGTGATCGTGAAGGATGAAAGGGTCGTCGCCGAAGGCGTGAATCAAGTCACTGCGGCCAATGATCCCACGGCGCACGCCGAAGTCATGGCGATCCGGCAGGCCTGCCAGACGCTGCGGCGCTTCGAACTACGGGGCTGCGATCTGTACACCTCTTGCGAACCCTGTCCCATGTGCCTGAGCGCGATTTACTGGGCCCGGCTCGACAAAGTCTGCTTTGGCGGCCTCGCGGAGGATGCAGCCAAAGCGGGGTTTGACGATTCGGCTATCTACAGCGAGATCGCCAAACCGCTCGCGCGCCGCAAGATTCCCATGGTTCAGATCATGCGCGAGGAAGCTCTGGCGGCATTTCGAGCGTGGGAAGAAAATCCCGGCAAAATTCTTTATTAGAGTTGTCGGCGATCAGTTCTCAGGACGCTATCAGTTCTCAGGACAAGGATGAGTGAATGAACGCGGAATCAATCTCTGTTCTGAGAACTGAGAACCGGCAACTGACAACATCCGAGGAAAGCGATTGATCGAACGTTATTTTAAGCTCGCGGAAAATCATACTTCGATTAAGCAAGAGATGCTGGGCGGCATTACCACGTTTGTCACGATGGCCTACATCATCGTGGTGAATCCGCAGATTTTGGCGCAGGCGGGGATGCCCGTAGATGGCGTGGTATTTGCCACATGCGTCTCGGCGGCGGCGGCCACGCTGGTGATGGGCCTCTACGCCAACTACCCCATCGCACTCGCGCCCGGGATGTCGCTGAACGCGTACTTCACCTACGCCGTATGTCTCAACATGCATGTTCCGTGGCAGACGGCGCTGGCGGTGGTTTTTCTTTCCGGGGTGCTGTTCTTGCTGCTCACTGTGACGCGCGTGCGCGAACAGATCGTGAACGGCATGCCCGACTGCCTCAAGCACTCCACCGCCGTCGGCATCGGATTGTTCATCGCCTTCGTCGGCCTGCGCAATGCCAAGTTGGTCGTCGCGAACGCCGCTACTTTTGTTGGCCTCGGTAACTTCTCTGATAAAGAAGTACAGACCGCATGCTTCGGCCTCGCCTTGACGATCGTGCTCATGGCCCGCAACGTCAAAGGTGGAATCCTGATCGGAATCTTCGGCACCACGCTGGTGGGAATCCTGCGCCACATTACTCCTTTGCCGACCGGCATTCTGTCTCTTCCCCATCCTTCTTCTACATTTCTGAAGCTCGATTTTCGAGCCGCCATGCACCTCGGGCTCCTCGAAATCCTATTCGCATTTCTGTTTGTCGATCTTTTTGACAACGTGGGCACGTTGGTAGGAGTGTGCGAGCAGGGTGGGTTTATTAAAGACGGCAAGATTCCGCGCGTGGGCAGGGTCCTGGTCGCCGATGGAGTGGGCACAGTATTCGGCTCTCTGACCGGGACCTCCACGGTTACCAGCTACATTGAGAGTGTGGCTGGCGTCGCCGCTGGAGCGCGCACCGGGCTGAGCAATGTTGCGGTTGCCATCCTCTTCTTGATGGCCACTTTTTGCTCACCTTTGGCTGCCGCGGTTCCTGCTTACGCCACCGCTCCTGCGCTGATTTTGGTGGGTGCACTCATGACGCAGTCGATTTCTCACATTGATTGGAGCGACTTCAGCGAAGCGGTCCCGGCGTTCATCACCATGCTCACCACGCCATTGACCTTCAGCATCGCTACCGGCCTTAGCCTGGGGCTGATTTCCTATACGGTCGTAAAAATCGCCGTTGGAAAGTTGCGCGAAATTACCGGGCTCATCTGGATTCTCACGGCGCTCTTTATTTTGCGTTACATCTATCTCGCGGTGGCTTAATCGAGGTACTGCCACTCTGGTTCTTCCGTCTTCGCCAGCGCGTTCCGTGCGCCCGCTTGTCAAGCCAAATACACCTGGAGCGGGTGTACGTCTGGCGAAACATACGCTCCCCCAGTATCATGTCTAAGATCCCAAAGCGCGTATCGTCTTCAGCCTTTGCGCCGCCTGACATGTTGCAGAAACGTATCGACGATCAGCCGACCATCTCGCGAGAGAACATCCGCGAAGCTGAAGGAATTTTCTTGCAGCACCTGCGGCGCGTCGGGCTGAAACAGACCGAACAGCGCAGTGCGATCCTGCGGACCTTCCTCGAAACCCGCGAACATCTGTCGATCGATGAATTGCATCGCCTGGTCAAGAAGACCGATCCGCGAATCGGATTCACCACCGTCTACCGGACGCTGAAGTTGCTGGCCGGATGCGGCTTGGCGAGCGAGGTGGCCTTTCACGATGGAATTGCGCGCTACGAGCACCAGTACAACCGCCGCAGCCATCACCACATGGTCTGCACCGAGTGCGGCGCTTCGGTAGAGTTTTTCTCGGAACAGGTGGGAGTGGTCGAGCAGGAGATCGGGCGCAAGCATCGCTACGTTACTACACGCCATACTTTCCAGATCTATGGCGTCTGCGAAGAATGCCGGAAGAAATCGAATGGACGCCGAATTGTCTAGTCCCGCGAATCCAGCGCAAGCTTCCGTCAAGTGTCCTCACTGCGGCTCTGGGATGCCGCCGAACGCGGCATTCTGCCCGGAATGCGGATGGTCGATGACGCCTATCGCGGTCAGGGATCGGGCGGCTGCGGCGATTGCGTACTTCG
Organism: uncultured Acidobacteriaceae bacterium; assembly: GCA_963696275.1. GTDB lineage: Bacteria > Acidobacteriota > Terriglobia > Terriglobales > Acidobacteriaceae > Acidiflorens. Next base: position 197,004 of record CAVOJQ010000011.1, read on the forward strand.
CCTTCCTGCCCGCCGCTGTGCTCCTTATGGTTCCCTCGTTTCGTAACAATCGCTTTGTGCGTTTTCATGCCTGGCAAAGCATTTTGTTGTGGGGAACGTTTTTAATTTTAACCATGATCGCGCTGTTGCTGTCGAATGTCGCTGCCGCCATGTTGTTTCTACTGTTCGGAATTCTGGCGTCTCTGGCCATGTTGTTTCTCTGGATCGTGCTGTCGATCAAAGCGTGGGAGGGGGAACGATTCGAATTGCCGCTGTTCGGCAAACTGGCGGGGCGAATGCGGTGAAGCGTCTCAGTTGTACCCGGTGGCAGGAACGGCAAAACCGTTTGCCATTCACGTTCAAGGTTTTCCTGGAGACCTGCGAACTGGTTTTCTGCGGTTAGACTTTCTCGTCCGCATCGTTCAAAATAAGCAATTCATCATGCATCACAATTGATCAGCACCATGCACACGACCAGGAGAGACCTCATTGAGCCAGCTTCAGCGCGTTAAGATTAGCGCTCTCGGTACCTATGTTCCGCCCCGTCTTTTAACCAACGCCGATCTTGAAAAACTCGTCGACACCAACGATCAATGGATCATGGAACGGGTCGGGATTCGTGAACGTCATCTGGTGGACAAAGGGGTTGCGACCAGCGACCTCGCGGCGGAAGCAGCGAAAAAAGCGCTTGCCCAGCGTGGGATCGAAGCCTCGGAACTCGACGCCATCATTGTGGGAACGGTTACGCCCGACATGTTTTTTCCTTCGACCGCTTGCCTCGTCCAGCACAAGCTCGGGGCCAAGAATGTCTGGGGGTTCGATCTCTCGGGCGCTTGCTCGGCGTTTGTTTATGCCTTGCAGGCGGGAGCGCAGTTCGTGGCTTCGGGTGCGCATAAGAAGGTGATGGTGATTGGTGCCGACGTCATGTCGTCGATCATCGACTATACCGACCGGGCGACCTGCGTGATTTTCGGTGACGGAGCGGGCGCGGTGTTGCTCGAACCGGCGGAAGACGACTCCGAGGGGCTGATTGATTTTCTGCACGAGATTGATGGCTCGGGTGCGGGCTCATTGTACATGCCCGGCGGCGGAAGCCTGAACCCATCGAGCCACGAAACGGTCGACAAGAAGATGCACTTTGTTCATCAGGACGGGGCTGCGGTGTTCAAGTTCGCGGTGCGCAAGATGGCTCTGCTCTGCGAAGAGATTCTCAAGCGCAATAACATCAAGGGCAGCGAGATCGACGCTTTTATTCCGCACCAGGCGAACAAGCGCATCATCACTGCAACGGCCGATCGTCTGAGCATGAAGCCGGAAGCCGTGATCGTGAATATCGAGCAGTATGGGAACACGACGGCAGGAACCATCCCTCTGGCGATGGAAACCGCGCGCCAGGAGGGGAAGTTGAAGAAGGGAAGCCTGGTGCTGCTGGCTTCGGTGGGTGCGGGCTTTACGAGTGGAGCGACGTTACTCCGCTGGGCATTCTAGGGCGGGTTTCGGTTCTGAGGGAAACCGTAGCTCTTTCTGAAAAGCTATTTTCTCGCCATTGCACCTACCAGCGATTCGAAAATCTTGTAGCCGTCAGTTCCGCCCAGTTCAACTTCGGCGGCGCGCTCGGGATGAGGCATCATGCCGAGAATATTGCGTCCGGGACCACAGATGCCGGCGATGTTCTCCAGCGATCCGTTGGGATTTGCTTCCGGCGTGACTTCGCCTTGCGCGTTCGCGTAACGGAAGACGATGCGGTTGTCGCTGTTCAGTTCCGCGAGAGTTGCTTCGTCGCAAAAGTAATTGCCTTCCATGTGGCCAATGGGGATGGTCAGCACTTCACCCTTTCGGCACGTATGGGTAAAGGGAGTCTCGTTGTTTTCGACTCGCACGTGTACCGGCTTGCAGACATATTTTAGGCCGACGTTGCGCATCAGGGCTCCGGGAAGCAATCCCGCTTCGCATAAAATCTGGAACCCGTTGCAGATGCCGATGACCAATCCGCCTCCGTCAGCGAACTTGCGCACCGACTCCATGACCGGTGAAAACTTGGCGATGGCGCCGGTGCGGAGGTAGTCGCCGAAGGCGAAGCCTCCGGGGACGATGATGGCATCGCAGTTCTCGAGGTCGTGCGAGTCGTGCCACAGGAAAGTTACGGGTTGTTTGGCCACCTGCTGAATCGTCCAGAAGGCATCGTGATCGCAATTCGATCCTGGGAAAATGATGACGCCAAATTTCATCGGAATATCTCGCTTGCGTTCAATATTAACAGGGTTGCGAGTGCGGATTGATTCTCAGGCGGACCTGCGGAATCTCAGGCGCCTCCGTTCATACCTGAATCTGCTACCATTCCCGGGTCATCTGAAACTTCATCCCTATGCACTGGTGGGCATCAATCGGCGGATTTCTCCTGGTCTTCATCATCCTGATGGATGCGTTTGAAACCGTGGTTTTGCCGCGGCGCATCAAGCGTAATTTTTTTCGCATATCGATTCGGTTCTACAGGAAAACCTGGCGACTCTGGACTGCGGTGGCGAGGCACATCAAATCCCCGAACCGGCGCGAAGGGTTTCTCGCTTACTATGGGCCGCTGTCGTTGTTCCCGCTGCTGGGCTTCTGGGCGCTCGGCCTGATTATCGGATTTGCCTGCGTGCAGTACGGACTGGGTGAACATCTTTCCTTAGGCAATGAAAAAATCAACTTTGGAAAGGTGGTTTATCTCAGCGGAGAGACTTTTTTCACGCTGGGATATGGGGACATTACACCCAACAACGCCGCCGCCCGCGCGCTCGCGGTGATGGAAGCGGGCATGGGCTTTGCGTTCCTGGGAGTCGTGATCGGATACTTGCCGGTGGTTTACAATTCATTTGCCACGCGGGAAGTTGAAATTTCGTTGCTCGATGCCCGCGCCGGATCGCCGCCCACCGCCGCCGAGTTTCTCGGCCGCCTGGGGTGCTGTCCCGAGCAGGTTGTGCTCGATAACATTTTTCGCGACTGGGAGCGCTGGTGCGCTGATCTGCTTTCGAGCCATATTTCCTATCCGGTGCTGGTTTTCTTCCGGTCGCAGCATTCCAATCAATCCTGGCTGAGCGCGCTGACGGCGATGCTCGATGTGACGTCTTTGGTCATAACAGGAGTGGACGGCATTCATCCTGAGCAGGCGAAGCTTACCTTTGCCATGGCGCGGCACGCGGCCGTCGATCTGGCGCAGGTGGTGAATGCGGAATATAGTCCGCTTGATGCTGGGCGGCTCACGGAGGAGGATCGGGCAAAATTGCGTGCAGACCTCGCCGGACATGGAGTTACGTTATATGACGGCGACGACGGAGCCAGCCGGCTGGCGGAGCTTCGCATCCTTTACGAACCCTATGTGTACTCTCTCAGCCGGCGGCTCTTGATGGCGCTGCCGCCCTGGATCCCTGACGATCATAAGAAGGATAACTGGCAGGGCGGTCCGTGGGACCGTGCCATTCAGGCGAGGGCACTGGAGCACCCTGGGCATCCGGTAGAGGACCACTTCTGATGGCCGAAAGTAGGTTGCCCAAAGTTCGCACGGCCAGCAAAGATTTAGGTTGTAGAGGCGAAAGAACCTCGGTACAGTGAAGCCAAGTGGGGATTTATGTTCATGCCTCATCCCAACCTCGGGGACGATGTTAATGGGAATATCGTTCAGTCCGAAATCGAAGGAGGCGTGTGTTTGGAGAGTTTGCCCCCTGACACCGTTCTGCAGATCCAGACTCAGCACCACTCTTATACCGCGTTGCTGCTCGGCGAGGGCGTGGCGCTGATCTCAGGGCATCCGGAGTATTGTCCGCAACCGGTGCAGGTGACAATCGCGGGTTCGACCTGGGGTGGCTCCATGCTGAAGGTGCGCTTCATCGGTCGCGGCATGCACCTGGAGTTTCACCATCCGGCGTACAGCGCGCCGATTATCACGTCGCGAATTCAGGAAATCCGCGAGCCTATAAGGTCCGGCAGCAAACGCCGGATTGGGCCAGTCAGGGTCGCTGATTGAGCGATGGCCTTAGGGGTGCGGCGCCCGGCATTCCACGTCTCGAATGGCGCGAGACGCACGGCATGCCCAATCCCGTGATGGTCATCCACTGACCGCTTTTTTACTTCGTCCTACAATCCTCGTCTTACTTCTTATTCCAATCCTCGCGCGACGTCACGGTTAGCGGTTGCTGCTGGTTGCCCTGCAGAGCGGTGTTCAACGGCGGAAGCTGCGTCGTCGTAATCGACTTGAACTGCCCTCCGGCGTCGTCCAACTTCTTCAGAAGCACGGCCGTACTCTCGACTTGCGATTGCGTCGGACGCCCGGAATAACCGTTCACCGCGCCGTACAGCTCGCCGAGATGTTCGCGCAGTTTCTTCTCCCCCGTAATCATGCCACCCTCTTTGACGGCTACGAGGGTCGAACGGAACTCCTCAAGTTGCTGCGACAGAGCATTGAGCTGTTCTTTTAGCTTATCGCTGGAGGCTGATGCCTGCCGCTGTTTGATCTGATCGCGTAGTTCGTTGGTGGCATCGACGATGTAGGTCAACTGCGCCAGCATATCGTAAAGCTGCATGACGGTCTTGTGCTGGAGTTCGCGATCGGCGGGGGTACTCTTCGAACGCGGATCCGGGACCAGGTTGACGTCCGAAGAATAGGTTTCTTTCCCCTTGGTCAGTTTGACCGTGTAGGTCCCTTCCTGGACCTGCGGACCGAAGAAGGCATATTCGTTTTCGACCAGTCCAGCGGCTGGCGGCATCTTGGGAGGCTTGGCGCGCTCCGGCCACTGCAGACGATTCAATCCCCGGCGTTTGTCGCCCTGCAGCGAGGTGACCAATTGGCCTTTGGAATCGTAGATGTCCAGTTTCAGATCACCGAAGATGTGCCGTTTTTTCTGGTAGTAGACGATGGCTGCCGCCTCCGGCAGAGTTCGTCCGCGATAATCGGAATCTCCGTCGAAGCGTTGCTCGCCGCCGGGCAGGTTCAGTACCGACGGTCGCGAGGGCAGCATGACGAGGTCTTTGGCCAGCATTTCTGGAGTAAGCGCGCGGATCGCTGTCAGGTCGTCAAGAATGTAGATGCCTCGGCCATGGGTCGCTAGAAGCAAATCCGATTCGCGCGGCTGGATGAAAATATCTCGCACCGCTACGTTCGGAAGGCTGCCTTTGAATTGCGCCCAGTGCGCTCCGCCGTCGATCGATAAGAACATTCCAAACTCGGTTCCCAGGAAGAGAAGGTTGTTGTTGACCAGGTCTTCGCGCACGACGTGGGCATAGCCGTTCAGTTCCGGCGTAGAGAGGGAAGTCCACGTCTTGCCATAATCCTTTGTTTTGTACACGTGGGTCTTCATGTCGCCGGTTGCGTGTCCATCAAAGGTCGCGTAAGCGGTGGCGGGATCGAAGTGGCTGGCTTCGATGGTCGATACCCAGGTTCCCTCGGGCAGGCCTGAAATGTTCTTTACGACGTTTGTCCAATGTTTACCGCCGTCGCGAGTGATCTGGACATTTCCGTCGTCCGTTCCCACCCAGATTACGTCGCCGTTTTTAGGAGACTCTGCAATCGTGTAAATGGTTTCGAACTTTTCCGCGTCGGAATTATCGATGGTGAGGCCGCCTGACATTTCCTGGTGCTGACGGGCCGGATCGTTGGTCGTCAGGTCGGGCGATATACGATCCCACGACTCGCCGTGATCGCGAGAACGGAACAGAAATTGGCCGCCCAGGTAGAGCGTTCCCGGATGATTCGGGCTCATGGCAATCGGAGCGTTCCAGTTGAAACGGAAATCCGGTTCATTCGATCGGGGCAGGGGTTTGATGTCCTTGGCTTCACCGGTGGACTTGCGGAATCGGACGATCATTGCTCCCTGATATTCGGCATAAGCGTAATCAGGATCGGAAGGGTCGGAAAATGCCCAGAAACCATCACCGCCATCGATGTTTCGCCAGTGACGATTGGCGATTCCATCGGTCGCCTGCGATGGCCCCATCCATGTGCCGTTGTCCTGCAGGCCGCCATACACGTTGTAAGGATCGGCCATGTCGGCGCTCACATGATAGAACTGCGAAACGGGAAGGTTGGAGAGAAACCGCCAGTGCGCGGCGCGATCGAGCGACTGGTAGACGCCGCCATCGGTGCCGAGAACCATCTGCTCGGGATTGTCGGCGTCGATCCAGAGTGCGTGGTGATCGCCGTGAACGGAGTCGCCGAATCCTTCATTACTGGAGAAGGCACCGCTGAAACTCTTTCCGCCGTCATCGCTGACGGTGAGAGAGAACCCGGGCTTGTAGACGCGGTCGGCATTCTTGGGATCGACCGCCAGGCGCGCAAAATAGAATGGACGACCACTGACGTTGAAGGAATTATTGACCTCGGCCCAAGTCTCACCAGCATCCTCGGACCGGAACAGCGCCGTATGATTCTTAGCCTCCACCACAGCGTAAACGCGCGCCGGATCGGAGGCCGCGATCGCCATGCCGATGCGACCCAGGTCGCCTTGTGGCAGGCCCTTTCGCAATTCATGCCAGGTTGTGCCTCCGTCCGTGGTCTTGAACAATCCGCTGCCCGGGCCACCAGAGCGGAAGTTAAACGGCTCGCGGCGGACGTCCCACATGGCAGCGTAGATCACGTTGGAATCTTTTGGATCCATCGCCATTTCGGCGCAGCCGGTGCTGTCGTTGCGGTAGAGAAGCTTGGTCCAGGTCTTGCCGCCATCGGTGGTTTTATAAACGCCGCGTTCCGTGTTGGAATTCCAAAGATGACCGAGCGCACAGGCATAAACCGTGTTGCTGTCTTTGGGATGCACAACAATACGGCTGATGTGTTCGGAGTCGGGAAGTCCCAGGTTTTCCCAGTCGTCGCCGCCATTGCGGGAGCGGTAGATGCCAGTGCCGACCGATACGCTGTTGCGCACCCACGATTCGCCCGTGCCTACCCAGACGGTTTGAGGATGGGAAGGGTCAATGGCGATCGAGCCAATCGAGAGCGAGGGCTGTTTGTCGAAGATCGCCTTGAAGGTGATTCCGCCGTCCACCGACTTCCATACACCACCGCTGGCGGAGCCAACATAGATGGTGAGCCGCTGATCCTCATGAACGGCTGCGATATCTGCGATACGGCCACCCATGGCGGCGGGTCCAATGGAACGGATAGGAAGTCCGCTCAGCGTGTCCGAGTCCAGGGTGACATCCTGAGCGACGACGGTTAAGGCCAGCGAGGCGAGAACGAACAACGTCGAAGCAATCCAGAAAAATCGCGCGCGATTGAACATGTTTCCTCGGGGTTGTCCGATGACAGGGGTTGAAATTTCTGATGCGAATTTACGCCGGGCAAGGACGCCAGTTAGGTCTTGGGCACATCAGGCTTAGCCGGTTGCGCCGGCGCCGGCGGTGGCGGAGGCATTTTGAAAATGGAGTCATCCTCCGGCAGATTGAGTTCGATCTTGGAGATGGTCAGCTTCTGTTTCTGCGGGCTTCCCTTGATGCCACTCTCGACGGCGAAGGGAAACAGGATTCCGTTGACCTCCTTGTAGTCGCCGAGTGAGGACTCTACATCCTGTTCGGTTCCGCGGACGGTGCGCTTGGTTTCCTCTTTAATATCGAGAAAGGAGTCAGCATCGATGTAGATGGTTTGCACGTCGCCATTCTTGAGCGTGACCTTCAGCTTGTAAGCGTCGGTGCCTTCGATCTTATCTTTGCCGAGCAATTCGACCTGATTGCCCTTGCTCTTGTAATCCATCAGCGGGCCATCAATATCGGCCATCTCCTGGATGTCCTTGGCCTCGTCGGCGGACATCATTTCGGGATCTTTCTTGCCGGTAAAGGGCATGATCTGCCAGGCATTCTTCCCGTCGTAGGCCTGCACTGCGGTCAGGCCCTGGATGGTGAACTCAAGGCGAGCCATATCAGCACGTTTCTGGATCAATAGCCCGGGCGCTTCGATTCCCGGCCCTAACGCCAAAGTCGCCGTGGCCTTGATGGTCTTGACGCTCGCCAGTTTGTCGGCCCCGCCGCGCGCCTGAACGTTCTTGGCAATAATCTCGTCGGCGGTTTCGGCCCACGCAGCCGAAGCTAAGATTGTGACCGCAAGGATCCCGAAACACAGCTTCCTGAGCATAGTGTTCTCCTGAAATTTCTTCGGTAAGTCTTCGGAATGTTATACGTGACGATAAGAGGCTTAGTTCAAACTTGTCAAATCCATCGTTCAAAGGATGGATCCGGTCAGCAGGAATAAGCGGTACGTTCCTGCCGGATTCAGGGTCGACAAAGATTCGTTACTCGACCCTGCCCGACGGGAATGACGAGTATGATGACCCGCCAGCCCCGAAATCAGGATACGCCGGTCGTTAGCACTGCGCTGGAGTGACTGTTACTTGAGCCGTTGTCATGATTGACGTCGAACTGGCTGTCATCGAACTGGCTACCATCGCCGTTCGCGCCGGCGCCGATGCCAAAGTTGGGGCTCAGATTCGCGTTGGGATCGTTCTGCGACGCTTGCGAATCCGGGCGGTAGGGTGGAGGATTGTCGCTCCAGTCATAACTGTAATAAGCGGGATCGTACGCCGCGCCATACCAGTACGGGTTGTACCAGTAAGGGCTATACCAGTAGGGACTCCAGGCGAACCCCCAGTACGGTCCCCAATAAGGCCCTCCAATACCAAAGCCCCAGGCCCAGCCTCCCCAGCAACAACCCCCACCATAGCCATAGCCATAGCCGCGCCAGCCATAACCACCCCAACCGTAACCGCCGTGCCAGCCATTGCCGCCACTCCAACCGTATCCGTGAGAAACACCGCCGGCAAAGCCGCTTCTCGAGGTCACACCGCTCGACGAACTGAACGAGTGCCAATTGCCGTCGGCAAAGCCGTCATTGTGAGCGGAAAGGGTTCCATTCGCTGAACCTCTGACGTTCTGCGCTTGACCCGAGCGAGCGGAATTTCCGGCGTTACCGAACGAATGCCATTGGCCATCGTTGACCGCAGGATGAATATTCGACGAACGACTTCCAGCCGCTTCCGAACCTCGCCCCGTCTCAGAGCCCCGCGCGGTCATGCCGCGCGAAGAACCGTACCCGCCATAGCCGTGGCCTTCGGCTCCATAGGCATGCGATCCTGATCCTGAATAACCGCGATAGCCGCCGCCTTCCCGGCCTCCCTCATAAGATCGCTCGCCGCCGTAAGACCCGCCGCCATAAGAACCGCCACCATGGTAGCCACCACCGCTACTTCCTCCATGGAAGCCACCACCACCTCCGCCGCCTCCGTGACCACCGCCGCCATGCTGAGCGATTCCTGGTGTCGGGGTCAGAGTAAGAATGACGAAGGCCGTGAATGTCATTAAATATGCAGAAAGACGGGATGTGCTCATAACCTGATACCTCTCTTTCGAAAGTGAGAGCACTTTCGACCGACGACCCTGGAACGCAACCCGATGTGGAACGGCGGGCGTATTTACCTAATAAGATTCTACGCGCATGGTAATGGGTTGCACCAGATTCAACTGAAACCCCGCCAGCGTAATCCGCTCCTTGAAGCCAGGGCTGTTTTGGATGTACAGTCCATCCTTCCCTGGAAATGCAACCACATCTTCAATTTGGAGGCATGATGACAAGCATCTTGAGAAGCATGGGGTTGTTCGTGACTGTGGTAGTGACGCTCGCGCTAGGACAAGCCGGCACGACGCATGCACCAGAAAAACCGGCCACGGAGCCTTTGACTAGCGAGGGCGACTTCGTGGTGCACAATTTTCGTTTTCAGTCGGGCGAAAGCATGGCCGAGGTCAAAATGCACTTCATTACATTGGGCTCGCCAGTGAAGGATGCCAGGGGGCGAACCACCAACGCCGTTCTAATTTTGCACGGCACGAGCGGCAACAGCCGGAGTTTCCTCCGGCCGATTTTTGCCGGCGCGCTGTTTGGACCGGGACAATTGCTCGACGCGACCAGGTACTACATCATTATTCCCGACAACATTGGCCACGGAAAATCCAGCAAGCCGAGCGACGGGATGCATGCGCGCTTTCCGCAGTATGACTATACCGACATGGTTTCACTGCAGCACGAATTGGTCGAAAAGGGGCTGGGCGTGAACCACCTCCGTTTGGTGCTTGGGACTTCGATGGGCTGCATGCATTCCTGGATGTGGGGCGAGGAATTTCCCGATGAAATGGATGCGCTGATGCCGCTGGCATGTTTGCCGGTACAGATTGCCGGGCGTAACCGCATTTGGCGAAAAATGGTGATGGACGGAATCCGCCAGGATCCGGAATGGAAGAACGGGGAATATTCGAGCCAGCCCCGCGCCGCCTTACAGATCTCCGCGGATTTCCTGCTGATCGCCGGCAGCTCTCCGTTGCACCTGCAGCAAGACCTGCCGACCCGCGATGCTGCCGATCATTATCTGGAGGATTCCATGAAGCGGACGACGGCAGAGCTCGACGCCAACGACTTTCTTTATGCAGTCAACGCGTCGCGGGACTACGATCCGTCATCGAAGCTGGGCTTGATCCAGGCGCCGGTAATGTTCGTGAACTCCGCCGATGATTTCATTAATCCGCCCGAGTTGGGCATCGCGGAACGCGAGATCACAAAAGTGAAGAACGGCAAATTCATTTTGCTGCCCGCCTCTGCCGAGACACACGGTCACGGAACCCATAGCTGGGCGGCGGTATGGCAGCAGTATTTGAAGGATCTGCTGGATCGATCGTCGAGCAAACGTTGAACGATGATCGCTTAATCATGGTCGTCAAGGTTGTGAGATGAGTGCTGATCAATACCGGGTGTGCGGTGGCGGACAAATCAAAGTGCAAAAAATTTCCTCCTCGGCGCAACTTCAGGTTGAGAGGTTTTGTGGGAACTGCAAAGAATTGCACCTCCTGATTTTTTTCCACAAAAGTAATCGAATTCAGATTGCATTCGCCGACATTGCTGCGTAGAATTCTCGGGCGTCAGTAAGTGGGTTCGCGGACGCCTTTTTTTCCCCCGAGTTCCGCGAAATCTAAATAAAAAAAACCTTTTTTGCATGCCATCTCCAGGAGTGTCTATGCGCGCCATCGCCCTCGCTTCGAAGATTTCCGTGTCGTCCGTCGCCAGCCAATTTCATAAGGTTCTCTTGTTATCAGTTCTGGTAGCGGCGTCGAGCCTCGGCGCATTTGCGCAGATCACTGTTTCACCCGCCAGCATCAAGTTCACGGCGAAACAACTGATTGACACAGTCAGCAGTTCGAAACCGGTGACAATCTCGAATACCGGGGCATCGGCTCAGACCATCAGCATCGTGACGAGCGGCGATTTCTCGGAGACCGACAACTGCAACAATAGTATCGCTGGCGGCGGCGCCTGCACGGCGAACATTTCGTTTGCGCCAACCATCGTGGGTTCGATTTCGGGTGCAGTCAGCATCTACGATCAAGACAACAATCTGTTGGCATTTGTGGGGCTCACGGGAACCGGAGAGGCGTCGGTCAGCACTGCTCCGGCAAGTCTCAGTTTCACCGCGGGGACTATCGGGACGACGAGTGCAGCCAAGACCTTCAAGATCACCAACAACACCAAGGGCACGGTCACGATCAATTCAATCACGACCAATGTTACCGACTACACCATCACGACGGGCACCTGTTTGACGGCGGCACTTGCGCCCGCGAAATTCTGTACCGTGACCGTCACGGTAACGCCCACATCGGCGACAGACGACGGCGGCATCATCATCACCGACAACGCGCCCAATGCCCTGCCAACCACCGTGAAGCTTACGTCTACTGCGACGGGCGGCCCAACCACGCCCATCTCCCTGAGCAAGACCAGTCTTACGTTCAAGGTCCTATCCGGCGGGACCAGCGCCACCCAGACCATCACCCTGACCAATACCAGTTCGTCCACGCTGACACTCGGCACGGTTACGGCCAGCAGCGACTATGCGATCGTCAACAATAACTGTACCGGCACGATTGCGGCTGGCAAGACATGCACGTTCGGCATTACTTTTGATCCCACATTTATAGGCAGCATCGAAGGATCGGCGGCGGTAGCCTACACCGGTAATAACAGCCCGCAACTGGTCAATCTGAGTGGAACCTCTGAGGCTGACCTGACCGTAGCCCCCACCAAACTGACCTTCGCGTCCCAGAGTGTGGGCACCAGCAGCACGGCGAAATCGATCAAGATCACCAACAACAACACGAGCGCGTCGACCTTGAGCAGTATTGTGCCGTCGGGCGATTTCCAAATCCAACTCAGCGGGACCACCTGCTCACTCTCGGGCGGAACCTTGGCCGCGGGCAAGACCTGCACCGTCGAGATTCAGTTTGCGCCGACGATCGCGGGAGCCGTCACCGGAGCGCTCACCGTGACGAATACGTCCAGCCCTGATCCGCTATTAATAGGACTTTCGGGTACCGGCGTCATTTCGGCCTCGGCCACGCTCAATCCGTCTTCCGCGCACCAGGGATCGAGCGAGACCGTTGTCATTACGGGTAACGACACCAATTTCGGTCCGACCACAACCGTCAATTTTGGCTCCGACATCACGGTCGGCACGGTAACTGTGAACGGCCCCACCAGCGCGTCGGTTCCGATCACGATTGATGACGCGGCAGCCACCGGCTCGCGCAACGTGACGATTACAACGGGATCGCAAGTGATCACGCCGTCGTTCACCGTGATCGCCGGTGTGCCGCAGGTTACGGTGATTACTCCGAATACGATTCAGCCCACGCAAACCGAAAGTGTAACGGTGACGGGCGCATTCACGAATTGGGCTAGCGGAACGACGAAAGCCAATTTCGGTCCAGGAATCGCTGTGGGAGGCGCGGCAGCTGGGGCATTCGGTCCCGTGACCGTCAACAGCGCGACCAGTCTCACGGCGAGTCTGGTTACGTCGGGGGCTACCAATGGTTTCCGCCCGGTACAGATACAAACCGGCTCGCAGACGCTGACCGTGAATAACGGAATGTATGTGGAGACCTGTAACGGGACGGCGCCAACCGTGTTGCACATCAGCCCGGCCAGTGCCGCCACCGGTGTGCCGCTGAATGCTCAAGTACAAATCCAGTTCAGCGTGCCCATGAGTCGCAGCACCTTCTCGCTCGGAAACTCGGGCAGCACCACGATTTTCTTCTACGACGAGACCACCAGTAAGGAAATACCGGGCAGCATCGCACTCGATGCGTCGGGCACGATTGCTACGATTACGCCCAGCGAACAGCTACCCGCCGGCCGGCAGTTGGTCGTCTATCTGAGTTACGAGAACTACGTGCAGGATGCTTGCGGCGACGACCTGCCTAGCCAGGATTATTACTTCTACACCGCCTTCAGCAACGACCTGACAGGCCCGGCACTTACCGCCACCAGTCCAGTAAATGGCGACACCAATATCGCGCTGAACGGAACAGCGAGTGGCGGAACTCCGGTCGTGTTGCAGTTCAGCACGCCGATTGATCCGATCACCGTGCAGGCCGGCTTCTCGATGGCCGCCGGCAGCACTGCGGTGTTGGGCAACTTCACCTATTCCGCAAACGATGAGACGGTGACCTTCACTCCGGTCAATCCTTTGACGGCGAGCACTACCTATACCGTCAGCTACACCACGCAGATTACCGATGACGTCGGCAATGCGCTCACCAATCCGGGCAGTTTCAGCTTCACCACGGGAACCAGCGCTGACACGACCACGCCCGCTGTGACGCTCGTCGACCCGCCGAATGGTGAGTCCGGGGTAGGGTTGAACGTTACTCCAACCTTGACCTTTAACGAACCGATCGACGGGGCAACTCTTCCGACGGCGTTGATCCTGTACTACGAAGACAGCAATCTCGTCGTTCCCGTTACGGTGACCGTGTCGGCGAACCGTCTTTCAGTGACGATGACCCCAACCGCACCGCTGCTGCCAAGTACCTACTACTACATCTCTCTGTGCGGTTACACCGACATTGCCGGCAATAGTGGCAGCTGCTTCGCGTCGACTTTTTTCACGGGAAACAGTGCCATCACCAACCCACTCACGGTGAGCACCATCAACCCGAGCAGCGGGCAGACTGGAGTCCCGCTCAACGCCCGCATTTCGGCGCAGATGAGCACCTTCGTCGACCCGACGTCGATCAGCAGCAGCTCAATCACGGTTACGCCTTCTGGCGGCGGCGCCATCGCTGGAACGGTCAGTCTGGCCGCCGACGGCGTCACAGTTATCTTCACACCTAGCGCCGCGTTGACTGCCTCCAAGACCTACAACGTTTCGGTCAGCGGATTTAGAGACGTCAATGGCAATGCCGTCACCACCTTTGCCAGTTCATTCACGACCGGCACCAGTTCGTATGGAAGTGGTTCGTTCAACCTGACCGCGACGAGTCCAACGAACGGCGCCACCGGCGTATCGGTGACCAGTCCGGTTACATTCACCATGAACAATCTGATTGACGCGGCATCGGTGAACCCTAACACCGTCTACGTCTACCTCTCGAGCAATAGCGAAGTGGTTGCCGGGACTTACAGCGTAAGCGGCACGGCGGTGACCTTTACCCCGCTGACCCAGTATCCGGCCAGCACGGTGATGACGATGACCGTCTGTAACCTGTTGGACGAGGCAGGCAATACCGTTTGCGTCAGTGGGGGATCGTTCACAACCGGCAGCACCGTGGATCAAACTGCCCCGACCGTAACCATCTCGCCTGTCAACGGCGCGCAGAACGTCGGACTCAACACACAGATCGTGCTGAGCTTCTCAAAGTCGATCAATGCATCGACGATTACGCCAAATACGCTGGCGCTGTTCAACGGCGATACTTCCATTGGTTACAACTACACCATCTCGCGTGATAACCGCACGATCGTCATGAACTACAACGGTGCAACCCTGCCTCCGGGCGCGACTCTCACCATTGAACTCACCAGCGGCATTCAGGATCTGTCCGGCAACGCCTTGGCGAACACCAGCAGCCAGTTCACCCTGACCACGGAACTGTCGAACAGTGCGCCGTCGGTGACGGTGATGCGCCCCGCCAGTGGCGCAACCAACGTCCCTGCCACTACGGGTGTGACACTCTTCACCTCCGCCGCGATGAATCCTTCTACCATTGCGGGCGCCTTTAACGTCACCGATAACGGTGTGGTCGTTTCCGGAACCCTGCAAACCTTCAGCAACGGGCAGGCAATTCAGTTCACCCCGGGAGCCGCATTCGGTGCGGGAGACATCATTCAGGTGTCCCTGACTCCGGCCGCGCTCAGTTCCGACAATGTGCCTCTGAACAACTACCAGGCACAGTTCACCATCGCGGGATCGCCGACCAACACGGCGGCCACAGTGCAGACTGTGAACCCCCCGAACAGCAGCAATGCAGCGCCTCCGCCTCTCAACACCATCATTCAGGTGGAATATAACCAGGCGCTGAAGGCCAGCACACTCAATAACACGAGCGTAACGCTCTACCAGTACAGCACCGGAACTTACCTCACTCCGACGATCTCGCTGGTGGGCACGCAGGTCATCAACATCGCGCCGGCAGCCAATCTGGTGTCGGGCTCGCAGTACCAGGTGTACGTCAGCCCGAACAGCGCCGTCACCAACATCGATGGCGTGGCGGTGCAACCGTTCGCCTACAACTTCACGGCGGGTACAGCGGTGGATAACGCCGGGCCGACGATTACGTCGCAGGCGCCAACCAGCAACTCCACCGTGGGCACCAACTCCGCGGTTGCGGTGAACTTCAACAAGACGATTAATCCAGTGTCGGTGACTGGGAGCACGATCCAGTTGGCAGCAGGGGCGACCGATGAAGTGCCCGCGAGCATCGCCTTCAGCCCCGATTACACCCGCGTTTCGATCATTCCGCAGGCCCCGTTGCCGCCGAGCACGCAGATGACGGTCACGGTCAGCGGCGTGACCAGCGAGGCGGGCAAGGCAGTCGCGAAAACGACGACAAACTTCACCACCGAAGCCGGTCCGGATTTCATCGCGCCCTACGTCGTCACGAGCAGCGTACTGAGCAGCCAGGCGAATGTTCCCGTCAACTCGGTATTCAGCATGACGTTCAGCAAGCCAATGGACATTGGCAGCAACGGCGGTCCCACCGATGTCTACCTCTACAACTACGGTAATGGTCAGTACGTAACCACGACCGTGTCCTGGAGTGCTGACCAGACGACTATCTTCCTGGTCCCGACCAGCGTCCTCTATGTTGGCACCACCTATCAGCTGGGTGCCTACTACATGACGGATCTCGCCGGGAACCCGCAGACGGACTTCGCCATCAACTTCACCACGGCGTTTAGCACTAATACCAACCCGCCCACGGTGATCAACACCAGCCCGGAGAACAGCGAAACCGCAGTCCCGGTGAATGCTCCGGTTGAGATTTTGTTCAGCGAGCCGATTCAGCCGACCAGCATTGGTGGGATCACGGTTACGGCGAGTGGCAACCCGGTAGCGGTCACGCCGGTATTCAGCGATGCCAACCAGTTGCTCACCCTGACGCCGACGCTGCCCTTGCTGGCTTCGAACGCGAATTACACTATCACGATTACCGGCGTGGAAGACACGGCGGGCAACGTGATGTCGGGTACGGTTACGAATACATTCACGACCGGTCCGACTTTCAACTTAATTCATCCGACGGCGACCGTGTTCGACCCGCTGACCGGCTCGACTGGGGTCGGCATCAACGTGGCGCCGCGTATCACCTTCAGCGAGCGGCTCAATCCTCTGACCGTGGTCACGAGTTCGAACGAGACGTACAACAGCGGATCGGTCATGTTGGTCAACGGCGCCACTAACCAGTACGTGCCGGCGACGGTCAGCATGACGGCGGACCGGTTGACGGCAATCCTCACGCCCAGTTCGCCGCTGCTCCCCAACACCTACTACTATCTCAGCATAGGGTGCAACAAGTCCTATTACGACGTGGCCGGGAACTACGGCCTCTGCAGCGAACCTACCTTCGTTACCGGCGCCGGCTCGGATACAAGCCATGCCACGGTGAGCACCATAAGCCCCGCCAGTTCGCAGACGGGCGTTCCCTTGAACGCGCTGATCATCGCTCAGATGAGCGATGAAATCGATCCCACCACGGTCACCAATAGCTCGATTACGGTTACGCCTTCGGGCGGCAGCGCCATCGCCGGCACTGTCGCTCTGGCCACGGACGGAATCACCCTCACATTTACGCCCAGCGGAGCCCTGACTGCTTCCAAGGTTTACAACGTATCGGTCGGCGGCTTCAACGATGTGCAGGGAAATTCGGTGACAACCTTCCCCAGTTCGTTTACCACGGGCACCAGTTCGTACGGCAGCGGAAGCTTCACTCTGGTATCGAGTAGTCCGGTGAATGGAGCGACCGGTGTGGCCGTGACCAGCCCCGTGACTTTCACCATGAACAACCTGATCGACGCGGCATCGGTCAATCCGAATACCGTGTACATCTATGTCAGTAGCAATAACGACGTTGTGGCGGGCACCTACGCCGTGAGTGGTGCCGCGGTAACCTTCACGCCGCTGACCCAGTATCCGGCCAGCACGGTGATGACAATGACCGTGTGCAACCTGCGTGACGAGGCGAACAACACTGCTTGCGTCAGCGCGGGGTCGTTCACGACTGCCACCACCGCGGATCACACTGCCCCGACCGTAACCATAACTCCGGCGAACGGCACCACCAACGCCGGATTGAATACGCAAGCGGTACTGACGTTCTCGAAGTCCATTAACCCGGCAACGATTACTCAAAGCAGCCTCAACCTGTTCAATGGAGATTTGCCGCTCAATCCAGGTTGGACGATCTCGCGCGACAACCGCACGGTGATGCTTAACGCTTCAACGCTGCCGGCGGGGGCCACCCTCACGGTTGCCGCGACGAACCAAATTACGGATCTCTCTGGCAACGCGCTGGCCAACACGACCAGCCAATTCACAACCACCACGTCGGTCTTGAATACGGCGCCGACGGTGGTCAGCGGGCGACCGGGCAACGGCGCTACCTTGGTGCCCACGAATACGGTCATTACGCTGTTCACCAGCGCTCCCATGAATGCCGGTACGCTCAGTGGCGCGCTCTATGTTTCGCAGAACGGAGTCTTGGTATCAGGCACAACTACCGTCGGCAGCAACGGGCAGAGCATCGAATTCACGCCCAGTTCGGCGCTGATCGCCGGCACATCCGTCCAGGTCTTCCTCAACTCGACGGCGCAGGACATTTACGGCAATTACCTGACGTACTACTCGGAACAGTTCACTACGGCAGGGTCGCCCACGAACACGGCGGCTGTAGAGGACGCAGTCAATCCGTTCTCGGGCGCTACGAACGTGCCGCTGAACACCATCATCCAGGTGGAATATGACCAGGCGCTGAAGGGCAGCACGCTCAATAACACCAGCGTGACGCTCTACCAATACAGCAGCAACTCGTATCTGACTCCGACGGTGTCGCTGGTAGGCACGCAGGTCATCAATATCGCACCCACCGGCAACCTGGTGTCGGGCTCGCAATACCAGGTCTATATCAGTCCCAACAATGCGGTTACTAATACAGATGGCGTCGCGGTACAGCCCTTCGCTTACAACTTCACGGCAGGAACGGCTGTTGACACCGCCGCGCCTACGATTACGACGGTTGCTCCTCCGAACTCGGCCGCCAACATCGGCACGAACGCTTTCGTTGCCGTCGACTTCAACAAGGCCATCAACCCGGTCTCGGTCACCGGCAGTTCGATCCAGTTAAGCGGCGGTTCGGTGACGGAAGTGCCGTCGAGCATCATGTTCACCAGTGACTACAAGCGCACCATCATTACTCCACAGGCTCAGCTGCCCTCGAACACGAAAATGTCGATCGCGATCAGCGGCGTCACCAGCCAGGCGGGCGTGTCCGTAGCCAGCCAAACCACCACTTTCAACACCGTGACAGGCGCCGATTTCGTCGGGCCTTACGTGATCAACCCCAGCGTGCAGAGCGGACAGACGGTCGGCACGAACGCTGTCTTTGCCGTGCAGTTCAACGAGCCGATCGATCCAGGATCGGTCAACCCAGGCGGTGTGCTCACTTCAGTGTACGTCTACGACAACAGCACGGGGACCTATCTCACCACCACCATCAGCTTCAGTGCGGACTTGACGACGATCTTCCTGAAGCCGTCGGCCAACCTCACGGCGAGCCAGTCCTACCAGTTGGGTTGCTACAACGTGACTGACCTTTCCGGGAACTTGCAACAAGATTTCGCGGTGGATTTCCTCAGCGGAACCGGGACGCAGACGACTGGGCCGTCGGTGGCGCAGATCAGTCCGCCCAGCGCCTTCACCGGGGTCCCCCTCAATGCGCCGGTGGATATCCTGTTCAGCGAGGCCATCGACGGCGCTTCTCTCGGAGGCGTCACGCTGAAGCAGGGCGGTTCAGTCATCCCGACCACCACCTCGCTGTTCGACGGCGATCAGGGCGTACAGTTGCTGCCCCTGACCCCGCTGAGCGCGAGCATGACCTACACCATCAACGTGACGGGAGTTCTGGACATTACCGGGAACGCTCAATCCGCCTTCTCGGCGGTGTCCTTTACCACGGGGACAGGAGTCGATCTTGTTGCACCCACGCTGGTGTCGACCACTCCGGCGAGCGGGGCTACCAATGTTCCCGACAACACGACGGTTCAGGTCGTCTTCAGCGAGGCCATGGATTCAGGGTTCTTTGATCCAAACACCAGCTTCACCCTGCGCGATCCTTCAAACAACGTGGTGCCGTCTAACATCACGTTCTCGACGGATTACAAAACGGCCACGTTGCAGCCGAAGTCGAATCTGGCGGCCGCCACAACCTACACCATGTACGTCAACTACTCCGGTAACTACGTGTATGACCTGGGTCTGAACCGGTTCCCAGGTACGCAATTCAGCTTTACGACTCATTGAGGTAGAAGGGCGAGCCGGTACGATGGATAGTCGGGCTCGAAGCAGTAGCGGGTTCCGGGATCGGCAGGTCCCGGAACCCGTAGCTATACCATCCTGAATTGTTTACTTATCTTCGCCGGCCATTGCCCCATCACTACAATTGATTGTGTTTCGCAGCAGGCGCACAAAATCGTCCAAGGCAGTTTGCTCGTAACCTTGCATCCTGGCGAGACTGCCCCAGGCGGAAAACCATGGCACTCGACTTCGAAACCCAACAGCTCTTCCTGTCCACGGCGGAGGCAGAACAGTCTAAAGTACTGGTTGTGGACAACAGAATGAGATGTTTTCGGAAATTGCCGATCGTTATTCTTTTCGCCTGCGTTGGCTGCTCCGGCTCGCATTCGAACGCCACGTCACAAAACGAGCCAGTGGAGTTACAAATTCAGATGACGACGCCTTTTCACTTCGTCGCCTATGGGGATTCGCGATTCCACGATCCCAAAGACGCAGATGCGGCGAATCCTGCCGCGCGCCAGGCGCTGGTGCAGGCGATTGCGCAGACCGATCCGGCATTCATCTCTTTCGGAGGCGACATCGTTTACAACGGTTACGACAAAGAGGACTGGAAAGTATGGGACAGCGAAACTGCAGTGTGGCGGGAAAAGAAAATTCCGGTTTACCCCGCGCTCGGCAACCACGAGTTCCACGGAGACGAAAAGGTTGCGCTCGCCAATTATTTCGAGCGCTTCCCTGATCTGAAGAGCAGCCGCTACTATTCGGTGCGCGCCGCCAATACGCTGCTTCTGGTGCTCGACAGTTCGCTCGACGAGATCTCCGGACCGCAAGGAAAATGGCTGACCCAGAAGCTCGACCAGTTGCCCGGCGATGTCGACTTTGTTTTCATTGTTCTGCACCATCCTCCCTACACCAGTTCGTCGGAGATGAAAATGTTCGGCGGAGGCCACTCCGCCCGCACCCAGGAGAAGGAACTGGCCAGAATGCTGGAGGCGCGGCAGCAGAACCAACGCGCCCGCTTCGTCGTTTTCTCCGGGCACGTGCACAACTACGAACGCCACGAGCACGGCGGCATCACTTATTTCGTGACCGGCGGCGCTGGAGCCCATCCCTATCCGATCGATCGCGCCAAGGACGATCCCTTCCAGAGTAAGGAAGTGAATTACCACTATCTTATGGTCGATGTCGATCGTGGCCGCGTGAAGATCACCATGCACCGCCTCGACCTGACGAGTGGGAAAGCTGTCTGGACCGAACCGGATTCGGTCACGATCGCGGTGCCCGAAGCCAAGGCCGCAACACTTGGCCACTAGTTTTCAGGTTCTCTGTCCCTGCAGCGCGCGAGCAGCCGTCAACAATTAGAATCCTCGCGTCCGCGGGTGTGACTCTTCAAAATTCGCATGATCGCAGTTATTGTGTTCCAATTCCGAGTCGTAGCTGGCACGCCGTACAATTTGTCGATCTGGCCAAGATAACCGATTGTCTTCATGTGACGACGGTACACTCCGAACACGAATTGCCCTTGGGACGCAATCACTCGCACCAACCACTCCCCGTCTGGGGGAAACGTGACGGGAAGCGACGCCCGGACACCGCCGGCTTTCGACAGGATACTCACGAACCGGACAACATCCGGCGTTGATGGCTGAGTTCCAAACGGATTCTCCGTCTCCAGTCGCAAAAGATCGCGGCCATCGCACAGCACAATTTCCGCTTCGAAGGGCAGCTTGCGAAGCAATGCAGTACGGAATTTTGCTCGCGATCCAGCTGTACGAACAACAGGTTTACGAACAACAAAGGTGCCCGCGGCGCCCACGTTCACGACATCATAGCCGCTCAGTTCTCGTGCCAGGATGCTGGGGCGAAACGTCCTGTGCCCGCCAACATTGACACCCCGGAGGAAGACAACAAGGGCCATACCCAGGATTATGAAGAAAAAAACTAAGGTGCGCTATAGCAGCCTACGTTTGCAACCACCGACTTGCCACATTATTGGACTCCCAATGGCGCCGCGGCTTGCGCCGGGTATTTAATGTCCGGGTAGTCGCGGTTCAACGCTTCTGGTACGGGTGGAAGATGTAGTCCTTCGCCTTCACTGGCGTATGGCACGCGAATCCGCAGTCTGAGGGGCTTTTGGGATCGGGCGTGAACTTGTCCGATGCGGCATCGTAGTTAAACACCGCGTATCCCCATCCGCCGCTTTTCGCAAATCTCTTGCTGTCCTTTTCCATCACGAAAGCCTCCTTAAAGACGTCTGGTACATCCACAACGAAGGGGGCCTCCGTGCTCTTCTTCGGTGTCCACTGGAGCTTCACGATCATGGAGCCATCCGGGAAAGGCTGCCCGTTAAGCGGAATGCCGGCCTTGAACGCCTTGATCATGGTCGGATTGCCAACGATCACCTTGAGCCTTTCGTCGGTGTGGGCAGAAGAGACGTCAGCCCAGTCCTCGTATCCCCTGAAGTCGGAGAACGCGATCCCGCCCGGCGATATCAGCGAGTACTTGTCATTGTTTTGGCCTTGCGCGTGAAGGGCTGCGGCGACAAAGGCGGCGAGCACTGTGACGGCTGTCGCAACGACGGCAAAACCGGCGATACGTTTCATGGCGGTGCGTGTTTCTATCTTCTGCTGTTGTTGCTTTCGCGCCACAGATTTTGTCACAAGTTCAGACATAGTGTGTTCTCCTTCACAAGAAAAGTCTTCTAAGCCCGATCAACGTGCGTCCTGAACGATTGCGATTAAACCAGACCTGAGGGGAGTAAAACAATTGGACCATAGTATCGACGATACCTTCGTATCAAGTCTACGGGAGGAAGTTTCCTGCAACTGATCCTCTTATAATGCAATTGCGAACTTGATGCGCTACATTCGAAAAGTTCGCGGATGCCGCGAGCGAAAGGCGCGGGCGATATGGCTCCGTCGAAGCCGGCGGCGCTTGGCCATGGGCAGACCTCGGCGACAACGTGCGCCAATCGGGTATCTGCAATGGTAATGGCGCCCACTGCTCACAAATTTCTCCGTCTTGCGGCAATTTGCTTCTTCTCAGTCTGCTGCCCGTTGCTAAAGGCTGGGGACGCTCCGCAACTGCTGCCCGACGCGAACGAGTTCCGCCTCACGCTGGCGGAGGATCGCCACGGAACCTTGCCGCTTGGGCCAAGTTGCACCGGCGAAGCCGCGCAGACATTAACCTGCCGCGCCTTTACGGTGACTCTGGAGAATCTGAGCAAGAAGGCAGTCCGAATCAGTTGGGGAGGTTGCAACGAACCAGAGATCCGAATCGACCGCAAGGAACCAAGCTCGAGCTTTGGATGGTTCCCGGTTAGTCAGAAAAAGAGTGACAACTGCGGGCCGACGACAATGCACAGCCTTCGTCTGAAGCCCGGCGAGAAGAACGAGTACGCGACTCGTTTAATCTCCCCGCGGCGAGACGCGGAGTCGTTTGCGCCTGGCTCTTACACGCTGCGCGCGGAGTGGGTTCTCTTGGGCTGCACCGAAGAACCGGAAGGCGCGGATTGCCTTCGTCCGTTGCAGATTATACGCCCGCCCAGTTCTGCTTCCCCTTTCTCTTTTCAGGAGCCGGTTTCCGTCATCTCGAACGAAGTGAGAGCGGATTCACCAGCACTGCCAGACCTCGGCGAGATGAAATTCTCGTTCGAGGTGAACGTTACTCCCGCTTCACTGGCTGCGAGAATCGCGCCTGCGCTGCGCGGCAAGTGCGCAGGTAAAGGGGTTGGCACCATTGAGTGCACGGCATTCCACTACAAAATCGGGAACTCCGGTACGAGAATCGTGCGTTGGACGCAGGGTTGTCGGGATTTTCTCCCGGAATACCTGGCTGACGGACAATGGCGTCCTGTACTGGAGACTCTGACGTGCACTTTAAATGCCCTGGTAGAAACGCCAATTCTCCCGGGTGCTGTGGTCGAGGGTGATTTCAGCCTTGCATGGGGCTACGACATCAGTCCGTTCCGCAATCCGGGAGAGTACAGGTTTCGACTTACTTTGAATCCGACGGCGTGTTTCGCGTCGCCCGATGGACGCTTTTGCTTAACCATGTATCACGACGAGCCACCGGTTACTTCCAGTGAACTCACCGTTCGCACGCAGTAGCTGCCAATTTCGAATTGGCCTTCCTTGTCGGGATCTTGGATGTTAGATCGGCGACTGCGAGGAAAAGCGTGAAACCCTTGCTCATCCCGATACGAAAGTAGGGGCAATACCATCGTCCAATTGCGCGTCCCATTTTGTTCTGGCTCAATGGCGGCAGCACAAATACGGAGGAAAATTTCATGGCAACTATGAAGGCACCTGCCAAACTCACAGAGTTGAACACACCTGCGAAACCGGCACAGATTCGCGTGGCCCGGCGGTCGCCCGCGTATTGGCGCGTCACGATCGACAACCCGCCGATCAACGTGATGGGCCCGGAAATGGTCAAGCAGTTCCAGGGAGTCATCAATGCTCTCGAGGCCGACGAGCAGGTCAGGGTCGTGGTCTTCGACAGCGCGGTCGAAGACTACTTCCTGAATCACTCCGATTTCACGGCCAAGATTGAGGACCTGACCTCACTGCCGGAGGGTCCCACAGGCTTGCCGCCCTGGCCGGACTTTCTCGTGCGTCTGACCCGCTTGCCAGCCGCCTCCATCGCCCTCATCCGCGGCCGTGCAACCGGCAACGGCAGCGAGATCACGCTGGCCTGCGACATGAGTTTTGCCAGCCGCGAGAAGACCATCATCTCGCAATGGGAGGTGGGCGTGGGGATGGTCGCCGGCGGCGGCCCCATGGCTCGGCTTCCCCGACTTATCGGCCGAAACCGCGCCCTCGAAGTGCTCTTGAGCTCGGAGGACATCAGAGCGGAGCAGGCCGAGGCCTACGGCTACATCAATCGCGCCCTGCCCGACGCCGATCTGGATGCCTTCGTAGAGGCGCTCGCGACCCGGATCGCCAAGTTCGACAAATGGGCGATCGCCCAGACCAAGCGGCTCGTCAACACCAGCCTGCCGCC
Organism: uncultured Acidobacteriaceae bacterium; assembly: GCA_963696275.1. Lineage (GTDB taxonomy): Bacteria > Acidobacteriota > Terriglobia > Terriglobales > Acidobacteriaceae > Acidiflorens. The sequence continues at coordinate 221,837 of CAVOJQ010000011.1, forward strand.
GGACGTTGAGCTCGGCGCCGGGTGGGATGCGTGCATCGCTTCGCTGGGGCGACCTGCCGCCCAGGAGGGGATCAAGGCGCTGATCGCGCGCGGCTTCCACAAGCCGGGGGACGTCGAAAATCGGCTGGGATACTATCTGGGGCAAATCGCGCGCTAGGCACATTTTGCGGAGCCTGTAACCACCGGCTCCGCAGTTTTTCGCTCAATCGACCGTCTGGCGGGTGGCACCCTTCTTCGGCGTGACTGTAGCGCAGTTCGCTCCGAGCGCTGCACAACTCAAAATGGGGGGGTGCCCTTCTCGCGGTTTCCGAGAAGCGGGTGGCCAGACTGCTAGCCGTTGGAGCGGCCCACTTCTTGCAAAGAACGTGAGAATTGGGGCACCCCCAGATTGTGCCAGTTAGAAGTGGGCCACGCGCCACAAACCACACCGGATCAACTGTTCCCCGCCGGGAGTTTGTTAATGACTGCCGCGCCTGCCTTGCTCACGACTTCGTCCTGGGAATCCGTGCCTCCGGAACAACCGATTGCGCCGATAATATCGCCCTGGTCGATCAGTGGAATACCGCCTCGAGACGCAATGATTCCATCGAACGCGAGCAGATAGTTGAGATGCATAAGGTTGATACCGTCCTCGAAGACCTTGGTTGGGCGCCGGAAGGTCACGGCTGCCTTCGCCTTGTGTTGCGCAATCGGAATGGAGGCGAGCATCGCGCCGTCCATGCGTTGGAAGGCAACCAAGTTGCCACCGGAATCGGCTACGGCTACGTTCATTTTCCAATTACGTTTCCTGGCCTCAGCCACAGCGGCCTGAAGAACCGCCTGGGCTTGGTACAGTGAAATCGGACGCCCATAAGGCACGTCGAACGGCATTTCGTCTGGGATGACATCGAGAGGATTCGATGTGGGCGGCGGCACGGTGGTGATTTCTGCTTTGTTGGTTGACATGATGTCCCTCCGGGAAGGCTAGTAAGTTATCTGCAAAGTTATGTTCAACGACGTTTCCGCGATGCAGATTTTGATTGAATCTGTGGCATGACGGCATCAAAGCAGAAGGATGAGCCTTAAACAATTGGACGATGGTATCGGTTGTATCTTTGCGCGGGCGGTCCCCGGAAAATCTTGTAGGAAGTTGACGGGAGGCTACGATAGAAAAACCGACAAGAGCCCGAAGGAGATCATTTGCGTCGAGGTCGCTTGGCCCCTGTTTTGAGCGAAATCGCCAATTTGCAACAGCTCGGACTCACCGCGAGTTAATTCGGCTGTCGCGGAATCCGTCGAAGATTAGCAGCACGTCGAATGCAGACGCGGCGCATTTCACCGGGACGAGCCTTCTCTAGGGGACAGGCCGTGAAGTTGCCGATAACGTAATGGTCGTATCCCTTAGAATCATTATTCCCAAATGCTCCATATATACTATCCAGTCCCTCGTCCACCATGCGTTCCCTATGCGTTCCGATAATCCAAATAACTTCCTTATCTGCATCTACTTCATATCTTCCGTGAACCGGTGAAGCACGCTCCCTCGCTTGTTTGCTTGCATGATTCAGCCGCAAGTGGTGCAACCAACGCAATAAGCGCGAACGCTACCGATGCCACTATTGTCATTGTTCTGGTCAGTGGAAAAGCCATGCGCGTCCATTATTTTTCTTGTAGCGATAAAGTTTACCAGCATCGCGTGGCCAGCCAGAGTGTCGGTTGATGTGATATCGCGATAGCGCTCACAGTCCCTCTAAAGCGGGCGCGCGGTCTCGGCCGTACGCTTACTCTTATTTATCGCTCGCCAAATCAGCTGTGATTTTTGAACCAGTCGAGGGCTACTTGAGTATATTGGCCGACCTCGATGAGGTAGCCATCGGGATCCCGCATGTAGCAGCGCCATTCCCAGCCGTGATTATTTAAGGGCTCGGTAAGAAAGGGCGCTCCTTTGTCGCTCCATTGTTTGTAGCAGGCCCAGATGTCGGCGACGCGCAAATTAAGGAAGCTACTTCATCGGTTCAGATCCGTCGGCGTTTCAAGAAGCACCTCTGGCTTGTCGGGAGTCGGGCCTCCGCCGGAATTGAGAAGGAGCCATGTATTCGCCAGCTTGATGTAGCAGGGATTCTCTGGCTTGATGACTTTGCCGCCAAGGATGCGGACATAGAAGTCTTTCGATTTATCCAGGTCGCTCACGGTGAGGAAGTAAGTTGCGAAGAAGCCTTCGTGTGCGATCGGCGCCTCAGGCAGATTCATGGCAGCTAGTTCAGGAGCGATTCCCAATTGGCTGGCACTTTTCCTGCGGGTCCAGGAATGGGCTGATTTTTTGGATGCGAATGCGGCGGAAGCAACTCCACACCCTTGACCGTGATCATGGCCTGCTTATCGTAATCGTAGAACCAATCCTCACCCGGCTCGAAGCTGGCGATGATCGGATGCCCTGTCGCTGCCGCATGTTTTGACGCATGCTGGCTCGGAGAACTGTCGCAGCATCCGATGTGCCCACACTCCGCGCACCGGCGGAGATGAAACCACCAACCGCTCGGTGACGCCAGGCATTCCACACAACCATTGCCACTCGGCTTCGAAGCGGGGTTGATTCCGCGGTGATCTTTTTTCATTTGATTTTTCCTTTATGTCCTCTGTTCGCAAAATGATGTCAACCGCGAAGAATGCCAGCCGCGCCTTTTCGGCATCGAGCGAAGTATTTAGTGAACACCCTGCACCGTAAGTACGATCTTTCCTCTCTTGTGGGGCGCACCGGCCAGCATCTCGTGCGCCCTCCTAGCTTCTCCGAGCGCGAGCAGAGTGCCCACCTCGGGGATCAGTTTTCGGCTATCAAACAATTTCGCGAGCGTGCCCAGCCGGGTCGCGGTGACGTCTACCAAGAGGAACACTGAACGAAAGCCCGCACACTGTGGCGGCGGCGAAACCGACGACACGAGGATACCGCCCGGCTTTAAAACACGGAATGAACGATGCTGCATCTCTCCTCCGACCGTGTCGAGCACCGCATCGACGGGGGGCACGGCATCTTCGAACGTTGAAGTATTGTAGTTCACGACGATCTCGGCCCCGAGGCTGCGAACATAGTCGAGATCGGGAGGCCCGGCGGTTGCGAAAACCCGCAGTTCCGCTTGCTTCGCCAGTTGCACCGCATACGCGCCAACATTTCCAGCCGCTCCGTGGATTATACTGCTTGGCCTGCCCTCAACTGCGCATAATCGAACAGCATCTGATACGCCGTCACCGCCACTACCGGCACAGACGCTGCCTCGACAAAGCTCAATGACCTCGGCCTGGCGGCTACCATCTGGGCTGACGCCACCGCATATTCGGCATAACCGCCGCAGAATTGTTTGTTTGTGACGCCGAAAACCTCGTCGCCCGGCTTGAACTGAACGACTCCTGCCCCCAAGGAGTCGACAAACCCCGCCAAATCTGAACCGAGAATGAGCGGGAGGGACGGTTGCACAACGCTCTTTCCCTCCCGAATGAGCGCGTCCCATGGGCCAACTCCGGCAGCAGCGACCCGTACAACCAGCTCGCCTTCTTCCGGCGCCGCACGTGGTATCTCGTCGATCACAATCACGCTCGGCGGACCAAAGGAATGGATCCTCCCCGCTTTCATTCTTCCTCCCGGAGACGATGGCGCCCGGTGTAAAAATAATGTCAGGCCACCAGCAAGATCTTCCCGGTACCACCCTTCTCTGCGGCTGCTTGAGCCTCGGCCGCTTCACTGAGCGGCAGTTTCTGGCTGATTGGAATTACCAGCTTGCCATCTCGCACCGCTTCGGCCATGAACTCGAGCGTTTTCCTGTCGAATTTCGAGAATACGTGCACCACCTTAACGGATGGGTAGTACGCGGCGCTCTGTGGGGCCGTGAGGACCGTGGCAAAGACTCCTCCCGGCTTGACCTTGGCAATCAATTTTTCAGCGGTCTTGCCGTTAACCGTATCCGCAACCGCATCGAGCATCGGAAGATTAGCGATCGCGGTGTCGTCGTCGGTTGCGACGAACTGATCTGCGCCGATGGTCTTCGCTTGATCCATCTGGCTCTTCAGCACCCCTGCAATCACGGTTGCTCCGCGTTGCTTCGCGGTGAATACCGCCGAACGGCCGACATTTCCTACGGCACCTACTACTAGAACCGTCTGGCCCGCTTGGATTTCCGTTGCTGCCAGGAGCTGATTGCCGGTGACTGTCACCAGCGGCAGCGCCGCGGCCTGGATCAGATCTAGCCCCCTGGGAACCTTCGCCAGAATCGCGGCTTTCACGACGCAAAGTTCGGCGTAGGTATTGTCCGCCATTGCGAACACCTGGTCGCCTACGGAAAAGTCTTCCACTCCGGGCCCAACCTTGACCACAGTCCCCGCCAAATCGACTCCTATGAGCCCCGGGAACTGGAGGGGATAAAAATCCTTGGTCAATCCAGCACGCCGCTTGTAGTCGATCGGATTCACACTCGAGGCTGCGACCCGCACCAGCACCTCGCCCGGACCCGGAACCGGGTCAGGGTATTCCTCGAATTTGAGTACTTCCGGACCGCCATATTGGTGGACAACGATTGCTTTCATATTTCATCTCCTCGTACGGTGCGCAAACAGTCACTAACTTAGATGAGCGAAGCTGGAATTGGTCGCCGAGTCGATGGGGTCGGCGGACGCTCTTCACGGCAATGTCGCCCCCCCGCACCGGCGGCGAAGGCAACGCCCGGCACGAGCATAGCAGTCGTGAGAAGAGACCACCCTGGATGACGGCACGACGGCTGAAGCCGGGTTCGAGGTCGAAGGCCTTGGTGTTCACGGTCGGTGTCCTTTGCGTTGATAAGTGAGGCCGCCTCAATCACCGATGGCGAGAGAGGAAGAAAGGTCGCGATGGGCGTCGGCTTGGGCACGCAGAGCGTCGGCCTTGGCCTCAAAGACCCCTACCGCGTCCGCCCCGGCCGCGAAGCGCACCGGGGGCGCATCGCTCTCGGTCAGCGTCACGAGCGCAGCGGCGAGCTTCGCCGGGTCGCCGCCCTGTTTGCCGTCCATGCCCGACCAGGCGGCCACGGTCTCTTTCGTGCGTTCGGCATAGTCGCCGATCGACGACGCGGCATAGGTGGTCGATCCCCGGCTGAGCAGATCGGTGCGGAAGAAGCCCGGCTCGACCAGAATGGTGCGGATACCGAACGGGGCAACCTCGGGCGCGAGCGATTCCATCCATCCCTCGATACCGAACTTCGCAGCCGCATAGGCGCTGCAGAACATGCCGCCCGTGATGCCGGCCGTCGAGGAGATGGTCATCAGCAGGCCCGAGCGCTGCTTACGCATCTCAGGCAACACGGCCCGCGCTACGTTCATCGGGCCGAAGAGCAGGGTTTCGATCTGGCTTCGCACCTGGTCTGGCGTCAGCTCCTCAAAGAAGCCGGCGAAGAAGTTTCCGGCGTTATTGACCAGAACATCGAGCCGGCCAAATCGAGCGATCGTAGCGTCAACCGCAGCCTTTGCGTCAGCGGGGCTTGTCACATCGAGCCGGGCCGCCAACAGGTTGTCATGGGAGCCAACGGCTGCCGTGACCTTCTCGGGGTCGCGTCCGGTCGCAACGACTGCGTGACCGACGGACAAAGCCGCCTTGACGATCTCGACGCCTAGGCCGCGCGCCGCGCCCGTGACTAGCCAGACGTGTTTTATTGTCATATCCATCTCTATTTACGTTTTGCGAGGCTTTCGGCTTCACTGGCAGTCCGCTAGATTTCACTCCGCTTTTGCCATTACTTCTTCTGGCGGCCGACTCTCTGATCAGTGGATTCTTAGCTCTGCGCCCGGCGCTCGCGCGTCACAGCGCCTTTGGCGGCAGCCTCTTTTCTATTCTTTTGAGGATGAACGCCCAGGTCGTGCCATGACGTTTCCGCGAGGTTGACGTCGTAGTAGTTTGCAGCTTTCTCGATGTTCGCGAACGCCAAAGCACGGTCGGCATCAGAGACGTCGATGACTTGATCGAACCGCGCGATCGCATTACGCACATGCTGTGCGTCGGTCAGTGGTTCTTTACGCTGCTGCGGAAACGCGTAGACGCTGTCGGGTAAGTCGCTCTGCATCGTAAGCCGTCCGTGTTTCTCGTGAGGTTTCCAGGTTGCTTCTGGCATGTCGTTTTCCATCCTTTCTTTAACATTTGGCTAGAGGGAGGGATCGCGCGAGACGCTACTTCTCTTTGACTTGCTGCGCTAGCTCACGAAAGTCTTTGGCTTGTCTGTGACTGGCCTTGGCTTGGAACTCCGCTAGCTCTCGAGATTTCTGATTGGGGAGAAGCGCAAGCAACGCTTCAATTTCGGTTGCCGCCTCCTCGGCCTGGTCAGCCCTTTTCAGCATCAAATGTTCAAGTTTTCGGACTGCCTCGTTGTGATCCATGTTTTCCTCCGAATCGGCTGCAATGGAGTGATTACACCCGAGGTGCTTCGGGGAATCAATTGGACGATGGTATTGGCCATACCTTGGTATTGGGCCCCGTGTGATAGAGTGCGCAGCACTCTGTGCCCGAATGTCCAATCCGGACCTTGGTACGAGTCGATACGTTCGTCCAATAGATTCGTCATCGTGATTCTGGCTTAATCGTGATTCTGGAGCGATCGAAGAAACAGCGAGACTTGACGACTCGTAGGCTCAGATTCCGTTAGGGCATTTAGCTTCTTGTCAAATTGAGGGCTCAAGATGAACGAGCAACAAAAGAAGTGCTCGGGAGCGCGAGATCAACAGATCCGTACGGCACTGGATCGGCATTGGGCGGCGTCCGATGCCAACGATTTTGAAACGGAGCACCTCATCTATCACGAGGACGCGGTGCTGGACTACCCGCAGTCAGGCGAGCGAACCCGCGGTCGACACAACATACAGTGCCAACGCGCCGGTCAGCCGAACAAAAAGCGGTTTACTGTCCGACGAATCATTGGCAGCGGTGATCTTTGGGTCACCGAACTCATCCTGACCTATGACGGCAAGCCCTCCTGCACCGTGAGCATCATGGAGTTCACGGGCGACAAGGTTGCGCGGGAAACGCAGTACTTTGCGGATCCGTTCGTGGCTCCTGCATCGCGCGCTCAGTGGGTCGAACGGATGGACACATAATCTTGAGGCGCGAGAAATTCGCTGACCACACAAAGATGGAGGACAAGAGATGGATTGGAAACAGTTGGTGCAGTTTGCGCTGCTGGGTAACAGTGATTTGGAACAATCTGCCATCCTGCTGGTACGCATTTCGATCGGGCTGTTCTTCGCCATCTCCGGGGCAAACAAATTGTTTGTCGCCGGTGGCACGAAACCTGTGTACGACACGCTCGTTAAGGCGAAAGTCCCGTTTCCCCGCCAGACGGCTTATTTCGTGGCGAGTGTCGAGTTCGTTTGCGGGTCCCTGGTGGCCGTGGGGTTTCTTTCGAGCCCGGCCTGCGTGGCATTAATGATCGATATGATTGTCGCCACCCTGACCAACGCGCTTTCCAGCATACCTAAAGGACTTTCGCCTCTTAGCTGGCTTGACGATTTCCTTTACCTTCCGGAAGTCCTGTACGTGCTGTTCTTTATTTGGCTGATCTGCTCTGGTCCGGGAAAATTCAGTGTCGATAACTGGCTCGCCGGCTGGCTGCTGGGGTGATCGATCGATGTAGCGGCGTGTTGCCGGACAAGAGCTTGATGGTTATTACCAGAATTTTCAAGCCGCCCGCGGCACCGAAATAAAAGTATGCTGACCACACCCTGGACTTCGACGAGGTAGGCATGCCCCGATTGCTTTCAGTAAATGTTGGCCTTCCGCGCGACGTGACATGGAAAGGTAAAACGGTCCGAACCGCAGTTTGGAAATCTCCAGTTGATGGACGGCAAATGGTGCGCAAGTTCGATATCGATGGCGATGCGCAAGCCGATCTTGCCGGTCACGGCGGGGAGCACCGCGCGGTATTCGTCTACCAGATGGATTCTTACCATTACTGGGAGAGCTTTCTGGGCCGGAACGATTTTACCTTCGGCCAGTTCGGAGAAAACTTCACGGTCGAGGGACTTCCTGATAACGAGGTGTGCATCGGCGATCGCTACCGCATCGGTGGCGCTGAATTTGAAGTAACGCAGCCACGCGTCACGTGCTACCGCGTCGGAATCCGCATGAACGAACCCCGCATGCCGGCCCTGCTCGTAGAACATCACAGACCAGGATTCTACTTTCGCGTGTTGCAGGAAGGAGAAGTTGGGGCGGGCGATGACATCGTAAAAATTACAGACGGTCCGGAAAAGATCACGGTGGCCGAGGTTGACGCGCTTCTATATTTGCCGGGACAAACCATCGAGCAACTGCAACGCGCGCTGCGAATTCCTGCGCTTAGCAAGGGCTGGCAGAGTTCGTTCCAGGCAATGCTTCAACAAGACTTGAGCTCCAAAACCGCGGCGGGGAATCCCGGACTCGCGAATGAGGAGCAGGCTCCGGCGTGGCCCGGCTTCCGACAGATGCGGGTCGCGAATATTCATAAGGAAAGCGATAGCGTAACTTCCTTCATTCTGGCGCCGATCGACGGGCAGCCTCTTCCTGTCTGCCAGGCGGGTCAATTTGTGGTTTTGCGGCTGGTCGTTGATCCGGATCCGAAAAAACCGCCGGTTCTTCGCAGCTATTCGCTTTCTGATCTGCCGGCAGCCGATCATTTCCGCATCAGCGTCAAAAACGAATTGAATGGGATTGGGAGTTCATTTCTTTGCAGCCGTGCGCGAGAAGGCGATGTATTGGATGTCAGTGCGCCGCGCGGAAGCTTTACTCTGCGTCCCGGCCATGGTCCTGTGGTTCTGCTAAGCGCTGGAGTGGGCGCGACGCCCGTGATGTCGATGCTGCACTCGCTCGCCGCCGAAAAATCGCAACGAGAGATCTGGTGGATCTATGGAGCGCGCAATCGCGTCGAACATCCATTTGCAGAAGAATCGCGTTCCTTACTGAAACAGCTCTCTCGCGGACGAGCATACATCGTGTACAGTCGGCCCGCTGCAACCGACCAAGTCGGGGCAGACTTCGATGCTCCAGGGCACATTGACACGGCTTTGCTGGAGAAAATCGGCGTGCCACCGGGCAGTGACTTCTATCTGTGTGGCCCATCTTCATTCTTGCAGAACATGCGTGATGGCCTCGGAACCTGGGGTGTGCTCGCCGAGAATGTGCACACGGAAATCTTCGGTGCGCTTGAGAGCATTACACCTGGTATGGCGCAGGTTGTTCACACTCCCCACCTGCCACAAGGACCGCTCGGATCAGGCCCTCCAGTCTCATTCGCGCGTAGCGGGATTACCGCCGCGTGGGATCCGAAATTCGGGAGCTTGCTTGAACTAGCGGAAGCGTGCGACGTTCCGGTCAGATGGTCGTGCCGAATTGGAGTCTGCCATACCTGCATGACTGGTCTGATCGATGGATCGGTTACTTACAACCCTGAGCCGCTGGAGAGGCCCGCTCCCGGGAACGTGCTCGTATGCTGTTCCCAGCCGAGTGCGGGTGTCACGCTGGACCTTTGAGAGAAGATCTTTGAGCGAAGAACTGAGAGAAACGGGAGGAGTCCAATCATGCGTTCTGATATCGTGCCTGGAGGCATTTTCCCCAACTACGAACTCCCCGATCACACGGGCGAACTGCGCAGGCTCAGCGAGCTACAGGGCGATGATCCGCTAATCCTCACGCTCGCGCGCGGCCACTATTGCCCAAAGGAACACCAGCAGCATCTGGAACTCGCCGCGTTTTATCCCAAGATTGCCGTGGCGTACACTCAGGTCGCAACGATTTCCACCGACGATCACCATACTCTGCAGGAATTCCGTGCGTCGGTCGGAGCCCAGTGGACATTCCTTTCGGACCCCGACCGAACGATTCAGAAGGATCTCGACATCCAGGAGTACACCGACCCCGAGCATAATCCGATGATCCCGCATACGTTCGTGCTCAAGCCGGGCCTCGTGATTTACAGCATCTATAACGGCTACTGGTTCTGGGGGCGTCCGGCGGTCATCGATCTTTGGCACGACCTGCGCATCGTAACGAGCGAAATTCGCCCAGACTGGGATCTGAGTACTCCTGGACTGCGCCAGGCATGGAATGCGGGCGACTTGTCGCGTTTCCACGGGTGGAACAAGAAGGCCGCGATGGAAGGTGCCCCGACTGCACGGAAGAAAAAGAAGCGTCACTAGCTCGCTCACCACTAGCTCAGTCACCTCGATTTCAATCAAAGGAGAGCTCAGCGATGTTTCCGCAACTCGCCCGCTTCACCGACCTTGGCCTGCTCCTGCTTCGACTAATGGTGGGCCTCGTTTTCGTCAACAGTGGCTACAACCATCTGAAGGATCCGGAGGCGCGATCGAAGAGCATCGGGATGTCGAAGGGCTTCACGATTTTTCTCGGGATCGCCGAGGTCGCGGGCGCCCTGGGAGTCGCCTTTGGCGTACTCACGCAACTCGCCGCTTTCGGACTGATCCTTCTCATGCTGGGAGCGATCCAGAAGAAAATCTTCTCCTGGCACACCGGATTTTGGGGAGAGAAAACCTACGGCTGGCACTACGACCTGATGTTCGTTCTGATGAATCTCGTGATCGCCTTCACGGACGGCGGACAGTATGTGCTGCTGAAGTGAGCGAGGTTTTAGAAGTTCGTTGGCCTTGCATGCGTGTTTATCGCACCGTGGTGTATAAGAAAGGCGGTCGGACTCTCGCCACTGTAACCATCTCGCGAGAGCCAACTAGAGTCCCATGACTGAACAGCCCAGGAGCGAGGACCGCTTGCAACCGCACAAGCCGCTGACCGATTTTTATGGCGAGGATCGTCATGAACTGATGCAAAAACTCGCGTACCAGCACTGGGAAAAAAGAGGCAGTCCGCTTGGGTCACCGGAAATTGATTGGTTCGCGGCCGAAAAGGCCGTGCGTGCATACCTTTTAGCATCAGGAATTGAGCTCGGGCCAGACGAGGATCTGTACTCTTGAGTGGTGTAGCTTTGAACATCTGAACACGAACGGTTCCACAACTCAGAAAACTGAGGACCATCTTATGAGCACCAATCGCGTGGCGAGCCCAAGCTCCGCAAAAGTCGTTCCCGTGACCACCATCGCAACTAATGTTTCAGATGTTCTGCAACAGTACGGGTACAGCGCGATGCCGTTCATCGGGACGGAAAACGCTCTTTATGAACGGCACCTGGTTTTTGACAGGGCGATCGACCCCAAAGCGGCGAGTGCGCGTGAGCGCTTTGAGGCGTTCTCCCACTCGGTGCGCCAAATTCTCACGGAGCGTTGGGTGCTGACCAAGAATACTTACGAGCGAGAGAATGCCAAACGCATCTATTACCTCTCCATGGAGTTTCTCATCGGACGTTCGTTGGCCAACAACATCACCAACCTGTTGCTGGATCCGCTTTTGCCGGATGCAGCCCGAGAACATGGTATCGACTGGCTGGAATTGATTGAGCAGGAACCAGATGCTGGGCTGGGCAACGGCGGCTTGGGCCGCCTCGCGGCGTGCTTCCTTGACTCGATGGCGACCATGCAACTCCCGGGCACCGGCTATGGTCTGCGCTACGAGTATGGCATGTTCAAGCAATCGATCGTGGATGGCTGGCAAAAAGAGAATCCCGACAACTGGCTCCGCTATGGCGATCCCTGGGAGATTGCCCGGCTTCACGAGAAGGTGGAAATCAGGCTGAACGTCTCATTCAAGTTGCAAAACGGTAATTTTCAAGTTATTCGGGACCGGCCGTCGAGCCTGATCGGTATTCCGTTTGATCGTCCCGTGGTGGGCTATGGTGGAAAGACGATCAACACACTCCGACTCTGGGCCGCGGCGGCGCCCGATTATTTCGATCTCGAGAAGTTTGGCACGGGAGACTTCGTGGGCGCACTCGGCGAAACTCTGCAAGCGGAATCGCTTACCCGCGTGCTGTACCCTGACGATTCAACGACGAAGGGGCAGGGGCTGCGCTTTCTGCAGGAGTATTTTTTGGTCGCGTGTTCCCTGGCCGACCTGGTGCGCCGTTTCCAGCGCTACAACTCGGACTGGGAAAAGTTTCCTGAGAAAGCGGCAATTCAACTCAATGACACGCATCCTTCCATGTCAGTCCCCGAACTGATGCGAATCTTGCTCGACGAGGTGCACCTGGGGTGGGACCAGGCCTGGGACCTGACGAAGAAGACGCTTGGGTACACAAATCACACCCTGCTGCCCGAGGCTCTGGAGAAATGGCCGGTGGCGTGGTTTGAGACATTGCTGCCTCGTCATCTCGAACTCATCTACGAGATCAACCGCCGGTTGCTCGATGAAGTTCGGGTTCGCTACCCCGGCGACGAGGAGCGCGTTCAGCGCGTGAGCCTGGTGGAAGAAGGCAGCCCGCGCAAAATCCGGATGGCCAACCTTGCCATAGTTGGCTCGCATAGCACCAACGGAGTGTCGGCTGTCCACTCCAAGCTGCTGCGAACCACGACGGTCAAGGATCTCGCGGAAATGTTCCCCGAGCGTTTTAGCAACAAGACAAACGGAGTGACGCCCCGGCGCTGGTTGCGCGAGGCGAATCCCGCGCTGGCCCGCGAAATCACGCAAGTCATCGGAGATCGCTGGATTACGGATCTCAGCCTGCTCAAACAGCTCAAGCCATTCGCGGAGGATTCCAATGCTCGCGAACGCTTCCTCAAGTCGAAGCGAGAGGCCAAAGCGCAGTTTGCCAATTGGCTCAAGTCAACGTCGGGGGTTATCGTGGACCCGGATACCATCTTCGACTGCCACATTAAGCGCATTCACGAATATAAAAGGCAATTGATGAATGCGCTGCGAATTGTGATTGTCTATAACCGGCTGCGGGCAAATCCCAGCATGAAGATCGTGCCTCGGACATTTTTCTTCGCCGGAAAAGCGGCGCCGGCTTACAAGCTGGCTAAGCTCATCATAAAGTTCATTAACAACCTGGCGGGCACGATTGACGGCGACCCGGCGGCGCGCGGGCGGCTTAATGTCGTCTTTCTCCCTGAGTACAACGTTTCGTTGGCGGAACGGCTGATTCCGGCGAGCGATGTCTCTAACCAGATCTCAACCGCCGGCTACGAGGCCAGCGGGACGAGCAACATGAAATTTATGATGAACGGAGCGCTGACCGTCGGAACCCGCGACGGTGCGACCATCGAAATGGCGGAGGAAGCGGGAGAAGAGAACATGTTCCTGTTCGGGCTGACGGTCGAGCAAGTCGAGAACAGCCGGGCGTGGTACAACCCGCAATGGCATTATGACAATGAGCCGGAGACGCGAGCTGCGCTGGACTTGATTTTCTCTGACCACTTCAGCCGCAATGAACCGGGAGTATTCGCTCCCTTGCGCGATACACTTTTGACCCAGGGCGATCACTACATGAATCTGGCGGACCTGACCTCGTATTGCAATGCACAAGACCGGCTCGGTGCGCTCTATTCGGAACCCGGCGCATGGGCGCACAAAGCGATTTTGAACGTCGCCAGCTCCGGAAAATTTTCGAGCGATCGCTCGATTGGGGAATACGCAAGCGAGATCTGGAAGGTGGAACCATGCCCAGTAGTTTAGAAACACAGTCCCTGACAGGTGAACCCAAGATTTCCCCGCTGGCAGGCAAACCCGCGCCCAAGGAGTTGCTGGTCGATGTGGCGCGCCTGGAGAAAGAATATTTCGAGCGGCGTCCCGACCTGGATGATCCCGACCAGTTCGTCAGCTTCGGCACCAGCGGACACCGCGGCTCGCCCCTGCGCGGCACATTCAACGAAGCGCACATTCTCGCAATTACCCAGGCGATCTGCGAATACCGGCACGAGCAGGGTATCGACGGACCGCTCTATATGGGGAAAGACACCCACGCAGTCTCGGAGCCCGCGCAACGCACCGCCCTTGAAGTGCTGGCAGCAAACAACGTTGAGACGATCATTCAGCAGGACGACGGGATAACACCGACGCCGGTTATCTCGCGCGCGATTCTGGTATACAACCGTGGTCGCAAGGAAAAAGACCATCTCGCCGACGGCATCGTGATTACGCCGTCGCACAATCCGCCGGAGGATGGAGGCTTCAAGTACAATCCGCCCAACGGCGGCCCGGCGGATACCGACGTGACCGGGTGGGTCCAGAAACGCGCGAACGAATTGTTGCGAGCCGGGAATGCAGGGGTCAAGCGAGTTTCGTTTGATAAGGCGATCCGGTCCGCGACCACTCACCAGGAAGATTTCATCCTGCCCTATGTTCGCGATCTCAAAAATGTGATTGACATGAATGCGATTCGGGGCGCTCACCTTAAACTTGGCGTTGACCCTCTGGGCGGAGCTTCGTTGCCTTACTGGGGGCCGATCAATTCGATTTACGGGCTGGACATCATCGTCACCAATAAAATAATCGACCCGACATTTTCGTTCATGACTGTTGACCACGACGGCAAGATTCGTATGGACTGCTCGAGTCCCTATGCGATGGCCAGGCTCGTCAGTCTAAAAGATCAATACCAGGTGGCTTTCGGGAACGATACCGACGCTGATCGGCACGGGATCGTAACTCCGGCTGCGGGTTTGATGAACCCGAATCATTATCTTGCCGTCGCGATCCAATATTTGCTCACGCACCGTCCTCAGTGGCGTACCACAGTTGCGGTGGGAAAGACGCTGGTTAGCAGCAGCATGATTGACCGGGTCGTCAAAAAGCTGGGCCGCAATCTCAGCGAAGTGCCAGTGGGGTTCAAGTGGTTTGTGCCGGGTCTGGTCGATGGCTCGTACTGTTTCGGCGGAGAAGAAAGCGCTGGAGCGAGTTTTCTTCGCCTTGACGGCACCGTATGGACGACCGACAAGGACGGGCCGATCATGGACTTGCTGGCGGCGGAGATTACCGCTCGCACCGGCAAGAATCCCGGAGAACACTACCGCGAACTGACGGCGGAGTTCGGCATCTCGTACTACACGCGCATCGACGCGCCCGCCACGCCCGAGCAGAAAGCAAAGTTGGAAAAACTCACTCCGGACGCGGTCAAGGAGTCAGACCTGGCGGGCGAACCAATCACCGCCAAACTGACCAAAGCCCCGGGCAACGATGCTCCGATCGGCGGCCTGAAAGTTGTGGCGGAGAACGGTTGGTTTGCAGCGCGACCCTCCGGTACCGAGAACATTTATAAGATCTACGCCGAGAGTTTCAAGAGCCAGACCCATCTGAACGCGATCCTTAGCGAGGCGGAGGCGATGGTGAATCATGCGCTGGGTTCGTCCGCAGTCGTTCCTGAACAGGGAGGCCGGACATGAGTGGCGACGGCGGGCTCACGAATGTTTCACCGTTTCCTCCTGAATATCGCGCTTCGGGCTTGCTGCTGCATGTCACCTCTCTGCCCTCGTCGTACGGCATCGGCGATCTGGGAGCCTCGGCCTGCTCATGGATCGACCGTCTCCACGATGCCGGCCAGAGGTGGTGGCAGTCGCTACCGCTCGGCCCGACTGGTTACGGAAACTCGCCCTACCAATCGATGTCGTCATTTGCCGGCAACGAGCTGCTGATCAGTCCCGGCTCTCTTATTTCGGACGGGCTCATACAGGCAAGCGATGCTCAGTCTCCCTTCTCGGAGGATGCGGTTGACTACGATTCTGTTATCCCGTTCAAAAAGCGGCTGCTCGAAACGGCATGGGCAAACTTCAAAGGCGGGCAGCGCGGTGGCAAAAACAAAGATCTCGCGCCTGCCCTCGTACTTGCCCTCGCGCCCGAATATGACGAGTTCTGCGTCACGCAGGCGCATTGGCTGGAAGACTACGCTCTCTTCCGGGCACTGAAAGAAAAGTTTCACGGCGCTTATTACCTTGAGTGGCCAGCGGAGTTGGTCCAGCGCAGCCCGAGTGCTCTCGCCGAGGCGCGGCGAGAGTTAGCGAGCCAAATCGATCAGGTTCGCTTTGCGCAATTCCTGCTGTTCCGCCAGGCCGATCAACTTAAAGATCATGCACATGCCAGGGGCGTGAGCTTGATCGGCGATCTGCCCTTCTTTGTTTCTCCGGATTCCAGTGACGTTTGGGCGAACCCAGAGCTATTCCTGCTTGATGAGCAGCATCGGCCACGCTTTGTCGCCGGAGTTCCTCCCGATTATTTCAGCGCGCAAGGGCAATTGTGGGGAAATCCCGTTTACAACTGGCATGCCTTGCGTGCGACAGGTTACCGGTGGTGCATCGACCGGTTGCGGGCTCTGCTGGCTCACGTGGATGTGATTCGCCTGGATCACTTCCGCGGGTTCGCGGCTGCGTGGTATGTTCCGGCGGGAGCGTCGACGGCCCAGTCGGGGCAGTGGGTGGCGGGTCCGGGAGCCAGTTTTTTTCAAGCCACGCAGGCCGAGCTGGGCCATCTGCCATTCATCGCGGAAGATTTGGGTGTGATCACGGATGACGTGCGGACTCTGCGCGACCAGTTTCGGCTTCCGGGGATGCGCGTCCTGCAATTCGCCTTCGATGGTCATGCGGACAATCCATATCTGCCGCACCACTTCGTCCACAATACAGTCGCCTATACCGGCACGCATGACAACGCCACAACTCGACAATGGTACGAGGAATTGCCCGACTACCAGCGGCAGAACTTCTGGAGCTACCTCAAGCGTGCGCCGGGAACCAGTGCGGATGCGGCTCCGGAGTTGATGCGGCTGGCATGGTCGTCACCAGCGGCGCTCGCGATTGCTCCTCTGCAGGATTTGCTCAACCTGGGAAGCGAAGCTCGTATGAACGTGCCTGGTCGTGCCGATGGGAACTGGCGTTGGCGCGTTCGCGAAGACATGTTATCCCCGCAGGCTTTTCAACGGCTGCAGGATTTGACGGAGAGTTCCAATCGCTCGGTCAGTCCCGCAACATCCGTCAGGGCGCAAGTGGACCGCGAAGGAGCGGCGAGCATCCGCTGATTATATTTTCCGATGATCATGGGCATGCGGATATGTGACATAGCAAGTGGATGCGGATGAAAAAAGAGACCGTTGTGAACAATAACAATTCGAACCTCGAAGTGCACGCCAACTTAGCCGACGCTGCCCATTCCGTGACGGCGCCACCTGCCAGGCGTCCGACGTGGGAGCAGGCTGAGGGCAACCCGTTGCCGCTCGGCGTCAACTGGATCGAAGAAGAGCAAGCGTTCAATTTTGCCGTTCACTCGGAACATGCGGAGAGCGTCACGCTATTGCTCTATTCTCCAGCCGATCTTGTGAATCCTCTTCTGAGGCTGCAATTGGATTTTTTGCACAACAAGTCGGGGCGGATTTGGCACTGCCGCGTCCCAGTCTCAAAGATTCCCGAGGCTCGTTATTACGCGTATTCCGTATCAGGAGAGACCATTCCTCAACTCCATAGCTTCGACCCGCAGAAGGTTCTCCTCGATCCGTACGCGAAGTGCATTTTCTTCCCACCCGGTTTTGATCGGAGCTTGGCCATGCGAGAAGGCTCCGATGCAGGCAAGGCGCCTTTGGGAGTGCTGTTTGATCACCGAGAGACATTTGACTGGTCGGGGGTTCGGCCTCCGTATCATGAGTCGGATGCCGTCATCTACGAACTTCACGTCAGAGGTTTCACGAAGAACCCGAACTCAGGTGTCGACCCATCGCGTGCCGGCACATACGCCGGTCTGGTGGAAAAGATCCCGTATTTAAAGGAACTCGGGGTGACGGTTGTAGAACTGATGCCGGTTTTTCAGCGTGATCCGCAAGAAGGCGACTACTGGGGCTACATGCCTTTGAATTTCTTCTCGCCGCATGCTCAGTACGCGAGCACTCCCGGTGACGAAGATCAGCGTCTTGAATTCAAGAATATGGTGAAAGCTTTTCATGAGGCCGATATCGGCGTGGTGCTGGATGTCGTATACAACCACACTTGCGAGGGCGACTCCAAAGGGCCGATCTACAGCTTCAAGGGTCTCGACAGCGCCGGTTATTACATGCTTTCCTCCGATCCGGCAAACCCCTACGCCAATTACTCCGGCACGGGCAATACCTTGAATTTCGGCCAGGCGCATGTGCGCAAGATGGTGATTGATAGTCTGCGTTACTGGAAGCGAGGGATGCATATCGACGGATTCCGCTTTGATCTGGCGTCAGTATTCAGCCGCAATGCAGACGGGTCGCTCAATTGGGGCGAAGCGCCCATCTTCAGTGAAATTGCTGCGGACCCCGAATTAGGGCGGGTACGTTTGATCGCAGAGCCTTGGGACACAGCCGCCTATCAGCTTGGGCGCGGATTCCCGGGCCTGACTTGGCTGCAGTGGAACGGACGGTTTCGCGATGACATCCGCCGCTTTGTTAAGGGCGACAACGGGATGGTCCCTGAAGTGATGCGACGCATCTATGGCAGCGATGACTTGTTTCCAGACAGCCGCGCCGACGCTTATCACCCGTATCAGAGCGTGAATTATGTAACGTCCCACGACGGCTTCACACTCTACGATCTTGTCTCTTATGACCGCAAGCACAATTGGCAAAACGGAAATAATAATCAGGACGGTACCGATGCGAACTACAGTTGGAATTGTGGTCAGGAAGGGGATGAAGGCGTATCTCCGGCGGTGCGCGTATTGCGACGGCAGCAGGTGAAGAATTTCTGCTGTCTGCTCTTCCTATCTAACGGTACGCCGATGTTTCGGGCCGGAGACGAGTTTCTGAATACGCAATTCGGCAACAACAATCCCTATAACCAGGATAACGAAATTGGATGGCTGGACTGGAGTCAACTTCAATCCAATAAGGACATTTTTCAGTTCTTCAAGAAGATGATTGCGTTCCGAAGAAATCATTTCTCGCTGAGCCGAAGCAGGTTCTGGCGGGAGGATGTTTCCTGGTTCGGCGTCGGCCCCTCGGTCGATTTCTCCCACGACTCGCACAGCCTGGCGTTCTGCCTGCACGGCGCTTCTCAAGGTGATGACGATATCTACGTGATGATCAATGCGTACTGGGAAGAGTTGGAGTTCAATGTGCAGGAGGGAACAGCACAGGAGTGGAAGAGAATCGTGGACACCGCTTTGCCCAGTCCAGATGATTTTTCGGACGACGGCATCCCTTTGGAGCGGACGAAATACCTACTGGCTCCAAGATCGATTGTGGTCTTATGTCGATCCCAGGCAGAGACTTCAATGAAGCGGTGAAAGGGTTGCGGAGACGCTACTCCATAGCAGCCGCGTTCCCCCGGTTCCGGTGCATTGTTCGGCCTGGTGACGTTCGGGAAGACTGTTGACTACGTCGACGGTGCCAACAACACCTGAGTAGTTGTGGAGGACCGTCAGACGGAAGAAGATCGCCTCCGCGCTGTAATTCGTACTGATCACCCGAATCACCTGCTAGAATTTGAGATCGTTTTGGCTACAGGGATGAGGCGCTCCGAGATGTATGCCGCAACGTGGAGCGATGTCGATTTTGAGCGCGATCCGCTGGTCGTCCCGTGCAGTAAGCACGGCGAGACGCGCCAAGTTACACTCAATTCTGCTGCAAAGACCAGGTTGGAGTTCCTGAAAGCCCGGATGGCGAAACTGGCAGACGCACGGGACTTAAAATCCCGGGTCCCTAACAGGACGTGACGGTTCGATTCCGTCTCCGGGCACCAATTTAGCCGATGTTTGCGCTGGTTCCGTGCCATGCGGGGCTCGTAAACAGGAATCAGGGATCGCAAAATTCACACTTGACATTGCCCGATAATCCACTACCATATGGTTGTGGATAAATTAGGTACAACCTTTGCGGCTTTGTCTGATCCAACCCGGCGGGCAATGATCGAACGACTCTCCCATGGGCCTGCCTCTGTGCATGGATTGACGGAACCGTTTGCACTTTCGCAGCAGATGATTTCAAAACATATCGCCTACCTGGTGCGGGCGCGGATTGTGATCAAGACGAAGCGTGGACGGGAGAGTGTGTGCACGCTTAGGCCAGCGGCGATCAAGACAGTCAGCGACTGGGCGATTAGCTATCGCCGGTTCTGGGAAGAGAGTTTCGACAAACTGGATGCAGTTGTAAATCAAATGAAGAAAGAGGAGGTCAGAGATGACAAAAAACACGGTTAGCGAAATTGAGCGGATGGTGATCACAAGAGTGTTTGATGCCCCACGCGAGTTGGTTTGGAAGGCGTGGACCGACCCGAAGTACGTAATGCAGTGGTGGGGACCGAAGGGTTTTACTTCGCCGGTTTGCAAGATGGATTTTCGCGTGGGAGGAAAATTTCTCTGCTGCATGAGAACGCCCGATGGGCAGGAGTTCTGGAATGCGGGTGAATACCACGAGATTGTTCCGCAAGAGAAGATCGTGTCCTCCATGTACTTTTCCGACTCGAAGGGAAACAAGATTGAGCCTGCGCAATTAGGAATAGAACATGAGGCCATCGACGGTGCGTACGACGTGACCATCTTTGAGGATCTCGGAAACGGCCAGACGAAACTCACCTTCATCGGAAATGAACCCATGGAGAGCGCGAAAAATAGCGGTCAAATGGAGGGCTGGAACCAGATACTCGATAAGGTTGCTGAGGTTGTTGCGAAGCTAGCGCAGGCGAAATAACAAGTTGGAGTTTTGATGATTGTCATGCGCGAGATCGAAACGTAACGCAACGCCGGTCCGTTCCGGAAACCTAAGGGTGGGCGGGGCGGGTGGCGTAAAAGACTGGCGCCAGACGGGACGTTACACTTGTTTTTCTTCGCTTTCCGAGAAAATGCTCGGAGTACGTCCCGTCTGGCCCGGTTTTAGTGCGGGCGTGACCTTTGTGCCAAATTAAGCCACTCAAAAAGGTTAGGGGGGACTGTCTTGAGGCTGCTGGGCGGTCCCTTTTTTCCCGACTTTTTCCACAGATACGACCCAAAGAACCGGGGTTACAATCGCAAACAACTCCCAGCCAAGACATTTTGCGATACCCTGAAAAGACGCATGCAAATCTTCCATCAGAACGGCAGCCAGATTGTCCACGGCGATGTATTCGAGGGTCTTGAAGCGTCGGTTCCCGATGGTTCAGCCAATTTGATATTTGTCGATCCTCCATACAACATTGGCAAGGTCTTCAATGGCAAGAAAGAGAAGTGGGGGTCGGATGAAGAATATCTGGAATGGTGCTATCGATGGCTGGATTTGTGTGTTCGGAAATTGCACCGTACCGGGAGTATGTATTTGATGGCGGCTACGCAAAACATCCCGTTCTTGGACATCCATCTCCGAAAGTCCCTGACCATTCTGGCACGCATCGTCTGGCACTATGATAGCTCCGGTATGCAAGCGAAGCGCATCTACGGCTCGATGTATGAGCCAATCCTGCATGCCGTCAAGGACAAAATCAACTACACATTCAGAGCGGACGACATCATGGTTGAAGCACGAACGGGAGCCGTTAGGAAGCTGATCGACTACCGCAAGAGCACCCCGACGCCATACAGCAACAGCAAGGTACCCGGAAACGTCTGGTATTTTCCGCGAGTTCGCTATCGGATGCCGGAGTATGAAGAACATCCATCGCAAAAACCAGAACCGCTAATGGAACGGATCATAAAGGCAAGCTCGAACGAAAATGACCTGGTAGTTGACCCGTTCGCTGGCACGTTCACGACGTGCGCCGTGGCTGGGCGTCTCAAACGACGATTCGTTGGCGTTGAAACCGACTCGCGTTATGTTGGTGTGGGCCTTCGTCGGGTCGGCTACACCGAATCAGAGGAACATCTGACACCTCCGCCGAAGAAGACTTTCAAAGTTCGGGAGACGGCTTTCGCGGGACAGCCTGAACTTTTTTGATATACATGGAGCACAAATTCACTCCGACGATTCTCGACAAATTGAAAGCCGCGTTTGGCGACGACGCCGACGCTGTATACAAGGCATCCCCGCTCCTTCAATACATCAACATCAAGACAAAATCCGCCGAGCGTGGCTCGAAAGCACGTGGCAGCTTCGCTAACCTCTATGCGATCTACGTCCTCGCTGAGGACTACATCAAGGGAAAGTTTGGTGAAAAACGTCCTTACAAAGACTACGAAGGAGCGCAGTTCTCAAATCTCTTCAAGCGCCAGCGGGAGTTGCCGTTCGGTCAGAAGTTGCAGAACCATGCCCTGAATGCCAGACTGAACGACGAGTTCCATAGGTATTTTCCGCAGGTTGAAGTCCGCCCAATCATTCGCGTAGACACCAAATACTGGTTCAATGAAACCTTGCTCATCGTAACCGCGAATAAGAAGAAGTTCAACATCAGCAACTCCATCATTGCGATCATCGACAGCTACATCGGAGCGAAACAGGACGCTTTCACCAAGTTCATCGAAACATTCGAGAAGCTGCGTGATTTGGAAGCTGGTGGTGGGGCGGCAAATAGAGACAAAGCAATCGCCGAAATCACCGAGATGCTTGCACCAAATGTGGATGCACGCATCTTTGAAATCGTGAGCTACAGCATCTTGAAATACTTCTACTACCATCAAGTCGTGTTCTTTGGGTTCGACATCAAGAAATTGCAGAAGGAAAACCTAACGCTCTACAAAACCGGCCGCACGAACGCAAACGATGGCGGAATTGATTTCGTTATGCGACCATTAGGGCGGTTTTTTCAAGTCACTGAGACCACCGACGTGCGCAAGTACTTTTTGGACATCGACAAGATTCAGAGGTTTCCCGTCACATTTGTGGTCAAATCCGAAGATGGCGTTGACGCTCTGAAGGCTAACATCAAGGAAAAAGCCGCCGAACAATATCCCGTCACTGCCGTCGTTGACCGATACATGGCGTGTATTGAGGAACTCATCAACGTGCCGATCCTGATCGAGAGGTTCAAGGAAGCCATTGGCAAGGGCTATTTGAACGCCATCATTGACGAGATAATCCGACAAAGCAAGGTTGAGTTCAATTACGAAGAGATCGACGAAGACGCGGTTGAAGCTGCACCTTCATCGGAATGACCTTCTGCAGATTCAATTCACGTCTGGCGCGGGGCAGGTGGCGCGGCCTTCAAACTACAGGGAAAAAAACCGTGGACAGACGGGACGTTCATTAATTTCCATTTGCTGAAAAACTGGGAAACGTTCCGTCTACCCCCAAGTTTTCCAGGTTTCAACGACCACCCCGATTAATTCCGCCGTGAACCTACTGATGCAAAGAGAATCCAGACGGCAAAGCTGCCTCAAGATTGATTTGTTCTCCGGTGATGGGGTGGTCGAAATTCAGAAATTGGGCGTGCAGGAAATATCCTCCATCGCCGGGGAGGCCGGGGAGATTTTCAAGAGGCTGGCCGGTTAAGCCGTACAGAGGATCGCCTACTAGGGGATGGCCGATGGATGCCAGATGGATTCTGATTTGATGAGGGCGTCCCGAATTTAGGCTTACCTCAAAGGTTGTGGTGCCCGCCGTCCAGCTGGACGCCGTGCTGCTTGGCGCGCGTGAGATCACCTTCGCCAATGACTTTGACGGTTTGCCACTTGGGTTGGCGGCCCACACGGAGCCGATGCGCGGGTGCGGTACGAGGCCGATGGGTGTGAGAATTTCGTAGGCGTCTTGCTGGGCAATGCCTTGAGCCAGCGCTCGGTAGATTTTTTGAATTCTGGAGGTGTTCCAGTTCGCGGATAGTTTCGCGGCCGCCTGCGGTGTTTTGGCGAAGAGGACGATGCCGGAAGTGCCTCGGCCCAACCGGTGGACAGGGTTTGCGTTCGGGGTTTGCTTTTGCACCAGGCGCAGGAGGGTGTTTTCCATAAAGCCGGCGCCGGGGAGAGTGGGCATCCCGCTGGGTTTGTTGACAGCCAACAGATGGGGATCTTCAAAGAGCACTTCGAAGTGCAGAGGGGAGTCTGGTTCGATCCAGGGTGGACGGTTCCAGACAAGCGTTTGGCCTGAAGTGACCGATTCGCTTCCGGAGGCGGTGACGCCGTTGAGGGCGACTTCGCCGTTGTTCAGTCTTTGTTGCCAGGCTTGTGTGGTTGAGTGGGAGTAAAGGCTTGCCAAATGGGAGAGCAGGGTTTGCCCATGGTATTTGCTGCCGATCTTGGTGGTGTAGGCATAGCCCCTGTTGAGCATGTAGTTTGAGTGTAAGCTATGGCATCCGAGGCAGGGGCTGTTGGATTCGCGCTAGAAGGACGAAAGACTACGAGATGCGAAAAGGGTTTACGAGACAACCACAACCGGACGCCCCCGGCGCGCCAGTCAAGAACTACATAACGCGGAGCGGGCTGGAGCGCCTCAAGGATGAGCACCGGTTTCTGCTCACCAGGGAACGTCCGGCCGTGGTGGAGGTGGTGGCGTGGGCTGCCGGCAACGGGGATCGCAGTGAAAACGCCGACTATCAGTACGGCAAGCGGCGGCTGCGGCAGATCGATGGGCGGATTCGCTTTCTCACCAAGCGAATCGAAGCCGCGGAAGTGGTGGACCCGGAAGCTCCAAGAGCGGGGCTGGCGGCGACGCGGGTATTCTTCGGAGCGACCGTGCGCTATGCCAATGCCGCGGGAGTATCGCGAGTGGTGAGCATCGTGGGCACCGACGAGGTCGATCTCAACCGCAACCACATCAGTTGGGTGTCACCTCTGGGGCGCGCGTTGATGAAGTCGGCAGCGGGTGACAGCGTCGTCCTTCAATTGCCGGGCGGCACAGAAAACCTGACCGTGCTGGAAGTGTGTTACGAGCGCATTTCCGTGGAACCGTTCCGTGAACCACCTGGATCCGAGGCCTCGGCAAAGGGACTCCCTCGCCGACGCTAATGCACCTGACGAAGAAACAGCGAGATTAGCTTATCCGCAACGGCGTGAAAAACCGTCTCCGGGCACCACAATCTCCACAATAGTGCCTGGCACCGGCTACGTTCTTAACCGCGACACAGCGAGTCGCGCGGCGTGATAGCCGCACATTCCGTGTACGCCTCCACCCGGCGGTGTTGAAGCCGAACATAGATAGAGGTCAGGGGCCGACGTCGCGTAATGACGCCAGGTTGGGCGAAACAAAAGTTGTCGCAAATCCATCGCGCCGCCACTCACGTCTCCACCAACCAGATTTGCATCCATCGCTTCCAGCGCCGCGGGCAAGAAAACCCGGCGTGCGAGAATGCAATCGCAGAATCCCGGTGCGAAGCGTTCGATCTGGCTCTCAAGCCTGCTCAGCATATCGAACGTGGAGCCATTCGGAACGTGACAGTAGGCCCATGCCGTATGCCTGCCGTCGGGTGCGCGTGAAGGGTCGAAAAGGCTGGGTTGTGCGAGCAGCACAAAAGGACGCTCCGCATGAGTCCCACCGCGCATGGCCGCTTCTGAGGCTGCGATTTCGTCGAAGCTCCCACCGAGGTGTACCGTAGCTGCTCGCAGACAGTCTGCGGCTTTCCACGGTATCGGCTCCCGCAGCGCGTAGTCGACTTTAAAAACGCCCGGACCGTACCTGTACTTGGCCAGTTGATTCCTGTACGAGGGCGACAATCGATCCCCTGCCAACGGCAGCAATTGACGAGGCGTGACGTCGCACAGGGTCACGTCATATTGCGCAACGGAATTCGGCAGCTTCGCTAGGTTCTCAACTCGCATCGACGTTGTGATGCTGCTTCCAAATTCGGCGAGATAGCTGCACAGTGCGCGGGTAATCGATTGTGCTCCTCCGCGCGGGACTGGCCATCCGACGGAATGCAGCGCCGCTCCCAGCAGCATGCCGGCAGCGGCGCTCGACGGCTCATCGAGGCTGAGCACCGAATGTGCGGCGATCCCAGCGAAGGCCGCTCGTGCGCGCTCATGCCGGAACGTATTGCGCGCGAGCGTTCGAGCCGAAAGTAACGCTCTCATGCCGAATCTCGTCAGTAATAAAGGATGCCTAGGAACTGACGGCAAAGGGCCGAGCACGTCGGAGGCGAAGCCACTCCAGTGCTCGGCGAACGGACGCATGAGATTGCTCCATGCCTTGCCATCCTGCCCAAGCGCCCACTCGGCAGCGTTGAGATCGCGCTCCAGAATGATTGCCGAGCCGTCGTCAAGCGGGTGCGCTAGCGCTGCCGGAGAGTGAATCCATTCCAGCCCGTGTTTCTTTAATGGGAGTGACGAAAAAAAAGGGGAACCGACGGCCAAAGGGTGGACTGCGGATCCAAAATCGTGAAGGAAGCCGGGAAGTGTCAACTCCAGAGTTCGCGCTGCCCCGCCAGCCTCGGGTTCGGCCTCAAAAACATCAACATGCAATCCGGCTTGAGCCAGCGTGATCGCTGCCGCGAGGCCGTTTGGCCCGGCGCCTATTACACAGCCTCGGCGGTTCGTTTTCGGAAACTCCATAAGATGTTTCAACGGACGGGCCGCTTGTGTCTCAACGCTCCCCTTATTGATGCTTCGCGATGGCTATCCGAATTCTTTCGTGCTGGATCGTCGTCGGCCACTCGATCCCGCGGATCGTGCCGTCCGCTTCGCGCTCAATCGTGGGAGCGTAGAGTCCCAAGAACTGACGGCGCCACCAGAGGGCCTGGGTTCGCTTCTCCGACAGCGTGGTGAACCAATATTGCCAGACGACCGCCCGCACCTCGCGCGGCGGCTTATCAGGAAACGGATTCTTCTCAAAAAGAGCGAGAACGTCCTTGTCGGCAGAAAGCAGCCGGATTTCAGTTCTGGGCACAAATGGATAATCCTGCCATGAGCCCAACGAAGCAAACCAGAGATTCCAATCGAAGCGGGGCTGATAGGGCGCGTAAATCCCC
This sequence comes from uncultured Acidobacteriaceae bacterium, assembly GCA_963696275.1. Classification (GTDB taxonomy): domain Bacteria; phylum Acidobacteriota; class Terriglobia; order Terriglobales; family Acidobacteriaceae; genus Acidiflorens. The sequence goes on from CAVOJQ010000011.1 coordinate 248,438, forward strand.
GGAGGCTTGCTCGGATCTTGTGGCTTGTAGCGGAACGGATAAGCCACCCAGGTTTTTCCATCGCTGGACCCCTGGAACTCAATTTCGTAGCGCCCGCGCGTCATGATGCCAAAAAGACCGTAGCGATTGGCGATGCGCATCGGTTCGAGCGCCGTCACCGGCGCTGTCGGGAGCGGCAGGGCCGAGAACATCCAGACGAGCTGCGCCGTGGTAGCGTAAAAAATCCAGCTAAGGGCGACGGCGGCCAGCGACAGCTTCGCTATTCCGAACTGTCGAACCAACGTGGCTCTCCAACCCCGTTGCCGAGCTCGCTCACTGGGCATCCGATTCTCCCCAGGCCCGGATGCCGGCACACTGCTCTCGTCGCCCGGTGCACGGCTGACGAGCGTGTTCCTCCAACTGAGCGGCAGGAACTCCGACACAAAACGATCATCCAACAAGAGAAATCCCAGGGTTAGTACAAGATAGTTGAGGAACGCGTAGTTGGCGGTAAGAATAACGCCCGCTTCCCAGGGAGTAACAATCAAGAAGCACGCTATGCGCCAGCGACGCGGAAGAAACAACATCCAAACCAAACCGAGCTCGAGAGCGAGCGTGGCAAAAACGGTGGAAGCATGGAACCAATGTGGCAAGTGCTGCATGTACCAGCCGATCCACGTGGGCAGCGGGCCGTTCTGGTAGTACTCGTCCATCGCGGTAAAGTTGCGCCACTCGATGTCTCCGCCAAGGATCTTCGCAACCCCGGATTCAAAGTAGATGCGAAACCATTCCCACTGCAGCAAGAACAAACTAGCTCGCGATGGCGGCGATGCCACGCCCACACCTGGCCGAAATCCGGCGGGAGCAAAGAACAAAGCGATGAATCCAGCTTCCAGCAGCATTCCGTCGGACTGATAACTGGAAAAATCCTGCGCCGCGGTGACGAACGAAAGGAAGCAGACAAAGCAAATCAGCAGCATTCCGCGCGGCCATAGGTTAACGACCAGCAGGAGCGAAGCTGCCATGCCCACCCAGCACAGGGCCATCAGCATATGGGAACCGCTGGCCAGCCAAAGCAAACTGGGAACCAACCACAGGCCGCGAGTGTAGCCAAGTGAATGTGACACGGCTTGCAAATATTCGGTGGCGGGCAGAATTCCGTCCGGCCCAATCAGCCCACGGATCTGAAAGACAAGCGAGAAGAAAGCGGAAAAATAGATGCCTCCGAGCGCCCGCAAAAAGAGCCAGCGGGGAACCAGGCGGTCAAAAGCGCCTTGCTCCCCGACAAACAGCCAGCGGAAGGCGGCCGGAACCGAGTCCATAAAAGGTCTCGGAATTATAGCCGCACGGGGAGAATGGGTCTCGAAAGAATCGCGCTCGCCGAGATGGGGCCGGAGTCACGGTGTCAGATGTCGGGTCTCGGGAAAGCCAAGATCAGTTGCCTGGGCGCTCACTCAGTGCCGGTCGCGGTGGATTTTCCGGACTTCTGCGATCTGGCGCCGGATGTAGCAATTTTTGTGTGGCAATTTTCGTTTAGTAATTTTCTGATTAGTAATTTTCCGATCGTGCCGCGCGGGTCATCAGGTCTTCGATCGCCTGTCGCGGCGATTTGCCGTTTTCGAGGATGGCAAGCATTTGCTCCGTGATGGGCATCTCGACCTTTTTCTTACGGGCAAGGCCGACTGCCGCTCGGGTGGTGAAAACGCCCTCTGCAACCGCGCCGTGCATTCCCTCCATGATGTCGCGAAGTACGCGGCCCTTCCCAAGTTCAACCCCGACGGTGCGGTTGCGCGAGAGGTCTCCAGTGCAAGTCAGAACCAGGTCGCCCAACCCCGCCAGTCCAGCCATGGTATCGAGGCGGCCTCCGCACGCCACCACCAGTCGCGCCACTTCGGCCAGGCCTCTCGTGATTAGCGCCGCCACGGAGTTGTGCCCGAGTCCGAGTCCATCGCAGACGCCGGCAGCGATGGCGATAATATTTTTCAGCGCGCCGCCTAACTCGACACCGATCACGTCGTCATTCGTGTAGACGCGAAATCGGGAGTCGTTGAAAGCCTGTTGCACGATGCGCGTCACTTCATCGTCGACGGAGGCCACAGTTACCGCCGTTGGGTCTCCGCGCGCCACTTCCTTCGCGAACGACGGACCGCTCAGCGCCGCTACCCGCGGCGTGAACCCGCGGCTTCGCATAACGTCGGCAATCACTTCTGTCATGCGCATCAACGTCTCGTTCTCCAAGCCCTTGGTGCAGCTGACAAAAAGTGTCTCGGGCCGAAGCCATGGCGCCATGCGCTCGAATAAGGAGCGACAGTGTTGCGACGGCATGACGCTGACGACAATCTCCGCGCCCGCGAGCGCAGCGCCCAGGTCGCTGGTTGCGACAATAGATTCCGAAAGCCTGAACCCGGGCAGAAAGCGTTCGTTGATCCGGCATCGGCCAATGCTTTCGGAAACTTCCGGTTCGTGAGCCCAGAGGCGCACGTCGTACTGAAAATCAGGCGTTCCCTTGCGCCCAAGGACCATTGCCAGCGCCGTGCCCCAGGCGCCTGCTCCAATCACGGAGACTCGGGTCGTGGTTCTTGTCATTGCGGGCTTGCCCCCAAGGTTCCGGGTTTTGTCGCGGATTTCCCGCCTAGTTTTGATTCCGTTCCGCCGGCAATCCGCCCTATGTTTTGCCGGTGTCTCCAGATGACCAACGCCGAGACCAGCGCGATCAATATTAATTGCCGGGAATCCGCGTATTCGTGAAACGCCCAAGCCAGCAACGGGAACGCTGCCGCCACCGCAATGGATCCAAGCGAAACATAACGGAAGGCAACGGCCACGAGCAGGAACAGGACAACCATGCACAAAATCGCTTGTGGCGTAAGCAGGATAAAAGCTCCGAGACTGGTGGCGACCCCCTTGCCGCCGCGAAACTTGAGCCAGACGGGGAACAGATGGCCGAGCACGGCAAAGAACGCCGCGGTGGTCATGATGAGTTGCTGATGTGGCCCGGTGAATAGCACACGCGCTACAAGAACCGCAGCCAGCCCTTTGGCGGCGTCGAGGAGCAAAGTCGCAACCCCAAGCACAGGCGACTTGCGAGCCACATTCGTCGCGCCAATGTTGCCGCTTCCGCTCGCGCGTACGTCCTCGCCTTTGAAAATCCGCACCAGCAGGTAGCCGAAGGGGATGGACCCCAGCAGGTAGCTCATCGCGGCGGTGATGAGGTAAGGATTCATGCTCGTCGATGTGGATTAGAAATCGTTCTCTTAGTCCTGCTAAACATTTAGCAAAGAGGCATCGTACCAAACGTCCAAGGAGTCACCCGCCAGCAGGAAACGATAGCCAGGTGGCAGTCCAAGCAGCTTTACCAGATCTGGATATTCCTCGTACAAATGAAAAGTGTGCAACGGATCGAAGAAGTCTGCGACATCAGACAACTCCTGGCCGCACCTGGTTTCACCCTTTGGGGGATGCCGCAGACCGTTGATGGGAACTCGCCCCTTTGTGGACCGAGCAAAACCCGTCTTTGCGTCGCCGGATGTGGTCATGTATTGTGCTGCTTGCATACGACAAAATGCCCTCTGAACCTCTTCGATCTGTACCGCTGAGATGTTTATCCCAGTCATCTGTGTCCACCTGACAGCGGAAACCGTTGCAGCTTCGTGTATTTCGATCCTCCCGGCGAAAGCTGACTCTGATAGAGAATAAATTCCCGTGCCGTCATCGTACCGAACTCGACTGTGCTCATGGCCACGAGCCTTTTTTCAAGCACCTCAAACGCGGCGTTGGGGCCGTCGCCCTTGCGCCATTTGGGCGAGCCCGAGCGTCCTCCGGCGCGCGCCAGAGTAAGATGCGGGCTATAAGGCCGGTCTTCGCGGGCAACCCCCAGTTCCGCGACGGCCAGGTCGATGGTCTCAGCCAATTCCGCAAGTTGCGAACCTGCCTGAATCCCGATCCAGAATACGCGCGGAGCCTGCGCTGTCGGGAAGAATCCGTATCCGCCAGCGCGAATGCCGAACGCGGCGCCTTCAATCCGCCGCAAACGTTCTGTGATCGCGTCAACTTGCCCAGGTCTTTGTTCTCCGATGAACTTCAGCGTAATGTGCAGCGACTCCGGACGCACCCAGCGCGCATCGGGCGCGAAACTCTCGATGCCTTCCAAAAAGCGCGAGATCCGGACGCGAACTTCAGGGTCAAGATCGATGCCGATAAATATTCGCATCTCGTGAAAACCAGTTCTTACAGCAGAGCCCGCCGGATCATCTCCAGAGCCTGCTGCGTCGCGAACTGGCGGATTCGTTTGCGGTCGCCGGGAAAATTTCGTTCCACAACTTGCGTACCCTCTTCTCCCGCCAGCGCGATGTAGACGAGCCCCACCGGTTTCTGTTCGCTCCCGCCGCTCGGTCCGGCGACTCCGGTGATTCCAACCCCATAGCTGGAAAGGCAGCGCCTGCGGATGCCTTCGGCCATCGCCGCCGCCACTTCGCGGCTCACCGCTCCATGCTGATCGATCAGCGCCTTCGGAACATTCGCAAATTGCGTCTTGAGTTCGTTCGAGTAGACGACGGCGCCGCCTATGAAATAGCGTGAGCTGCCGCCGAGCGATGTTATCCGCTCGGCCAGCAGTCCGCCAGTGCACGATTCGGCCACCGCCAGCGTCATGCTCCGCATCTGCAGCAGATAACTCACGATCTGCTCAATGCTCTCGCCTTTGCGCGAGAAGATAGCGTCGCCCAGTTCATCCTCGATTTTCTCCGCCAGCTCTTCGACGCGAGCCTCGGCATCGGCCCGCGAATCTTTGCGGCAGCGCAAGTGGAGCTGAATCTCCCCCCCTCCCGCAAGAATCGTAGTCTCCACGTCTTTGTAGGCTTTGTAGATGGGCGCGACTCGAGCATCCACCTGCGACTCCGGCATCATCGCCATCTTGAGCGTGCGCGTCGCGATATGCTGGACGGGGATGCGGGCCTGCAATCGCGGGATGCATTCTGCCTCAAACAGCGCCTTCAGTTCATAAGGAGGTCCAGGGAGCAGTATGAGAATCCGCTCCCGCCCGTCATACTTCCCGGCGATCCACTGGCCAGGCGCCGTGCCCAGTCGATTCGGAAGCACGGTGGCACTCGCCAGGATGTCGGCCTGTTTGGCGTTGTTGGCGGCCATTTTCATTCCACGCTTGGCAAAGCGTTCTTCGATGTTCGCCAGAACCTGCGCATCGCGCTGCAGTTTCAAACCCAGCGCGTCGGCCACCGATTCGCGCGTCAGATCGTCCTCAGTCGGGCCGAGCCCGCCGGTGAGGAGGATGATGTCCGAACGCCGCATGGCAAGTTTCGCGGCCCCGGCCAATCCTTCCGCGTCGTCGCCAACGACGCATTTGAAGCGCACTTCAACCCCCAAGTCATTCAGTTTCTCGGTGAGGTAGAGCGAGTTGGTGTCCTGGCGATGTGGAGTGAGCAACTCGGACCCCACCGCGATGATCTCGGCATTCACGATAAAAGTGTAAATGAAGTCTCGCAGGCAGGGCTGTGATCTCGCCGTTCTCAAGCCAGGCTGGCGTGAATGCCGAGCGCTTCGGCGACTTTTCGGAGTTGCTTATCTCTTGTCCACAACAGCGTCGGCGGATGGATAAGAACCGAAGCGATCAGATGCGCATCGGTCAGACCGATGCCCTGGTCGTACAAACGACGAGCCTCGATCAAGATTCGAATCTCGCTCAACTGCGCCACTCGCACCTGGGGTAGCAGGTCCAGCAGGGCAAGCGTCCTGGAGCGCTCTTTCAGCGATCCAAGGGCCAGCTCCGCAAGGATGCAGGGATGGATCGCAATCTGCCCCCGGTCCAACTGCTTTCGCAGCTCATCGTTGCCCAAACGGAGGTGGTCGATCCAAACCGAAGTATCGGCGAGAATCAACGCGCCGCCGCCCTGCGCCGCGGGATATTCTTCAATCCCGGCATGGTGCCTCCCAGGGACGCCAACCGGCGAGCGCTTTCCCGCTCGATCAGGGCTTTGAGGGCTTCCCGAATCAGCGCCGTCTTCTCCGCCACTCCGGTAAACTCCTGGGCGATTCGTACCAGGTCATCATCCAGCGCAATCGTGGTTCTCATGGAAACTCCTAGGCACTGATCATAGCATCGAACGATGACTATTATATATGCAAGTCGACATCTGAGATTGGGCGATCGCTTTTTCGCAACACGAACGATAAACACCGGGCTGACACAAACAACAGCGCCAGGCTGATCGCCCATATGATGAGATTTCCTATCACCCCTGTCACTAACGAAACCTCGGGATTGTGAAGGTCATCAAGGGGGTGGTATTGCATAAGAAAACAGTGCACCAAGACCAATCCAGAACGATATGCAGGCGACGACCGCTGCTCCGAGTTTTCGTGCCCACAAGCGTTTCCCGCGCCACGCCATCAGATAGGCGCAAACCGTCACAATTATTAGGACAAGGAGAAAAACTGCAGCCGTGAGTCCATTCTCCATATGTAGCCTCGAGTCTTTACGTCCGTGAGCGAGTACCTCAAAGCTCAAGTGTTTAGAACGGCAAGGCGTGATCGACTTGCGAAGTAGTTGACGACAAGGCGTCAACACTTATCGCAGCGCCGGCTCCTGCTGCGTCATGCAGTGCAGCGCCCCAAACCCCCAGATCAAATCGCCGGAATAGATGGGCACGATTTCGCGTGAGGGGAACAACTCAGCCAGCGTGTTGAGCGCAACGCGATCGTTGGGATCGTTAAAAACCGGCGCCAGCACCACGCCATTCGCGATGTAGAAATTGGCATAGCTGGCAGGCAACTGGCGTTCCTCGAATACCACTGGACGCGGCATGGGAATCTCAACAATCTCGAATTTCTGCCCCTCAGGATTGCGCGCGTTCTTCAGTCGCCCGAGGTTGGCATGCAGAGCCGCGTGGTTTTCGTTTCGCTCATCCGGTTCGATCATTGTGACCACAGTATTCGGAGCGACGAAGCGGCTAATGTCGTCGACATGGCCGTGCGTATCGTCGCCGGCGATACCGCTATCGAGCCAGATAACAGAGGGCGCGCCGAAGTAGTCGGCGAACATCCGCTCGTAGGCGGTGCGGTCCATCGAAGGATTACGCTGCTGCGTCGTCGAGAGCAGACATTCCTCGGTGGTTAGAAGTGTGCCGCAGCCATTGACGTCGATCGATCCGCCTTCGAGCACGACGCGGTGTTTCTTACTTAGCGGCTCCAGCACGCGAGCGCTGGCGGCATGAGCCATGCGCTCTCCAACTTTTTCATCGAACTTGTAATTCGGATACTTCGCCCACGCGTTGAACTGAAAATGCAGGGCGAGCAGTCCCGAATCCGCAGGACTCGCCGCCGGCGTCAAGAAGATACAGCCCGAATCGCGAGTCCAAACGCGATCGGTGCGCCAGCAGTGAAACGAGACGTTGTCGGATAGCGCGTCGGCCTGCTCCAGCACAGCCCGGGCGCGTCGTCCTGCGTTCTGGGAGTTGACAATCAGATCCACGCGCTCATGCCGCGCCAAATTACGGACGATCTCGGCATACACCCACGGAATCGGCTCGAATTTCCCCGGCCAGTCGCCACGAAAGTGAGGCCACGCGAGCCAGGTGGATTCGTGCGGCTCCCACTCGGCGGGCATGCGGTAGCCCTGTGCCGTGGGCAGAAATTTGGCGCGATGGCCGGCCATTTTTTGTCGAGGCATTCTTCGTTCCGTCATTTTCCGTCGAGCATGCGGCTGGTAATGGGAGCGTAGCTGTCGATACGCCGGTCGCGCAGAAAAGGCCAGTTGCGTCGAATCTCTTCGAGATGATGCAAGTCCACCTCGCCCAGCAGGATTTCTTCTTGATTGTGAGATGCTTCCGCCAGCACGCGGCCAAAGGGGTCGCAGAAAAATGACCCTCCCCAGAATTCCAGGCCCTTTCCGGGCACGGAATTGCCGCGAATGTCACCCGTCTCAAAGCCGACACGATTCACCACGCCGACGTAAACTCCATTGGCGATGGCATGCGCCCGCTGGATGGTGCGCCAGGCGTCATGTTGCGCCTCGCCGAATTCAGCCTTCTCTGCCGGATGCCATCCGATGGCCGTGGGGTAAAAAAGAATGCTGGCTCCCTGCAAGGCCGTCAGCCTCGCGCCTTCGGGATACCACTGGTCCCAGCAGACCAGCGTGCCCAGCCTGCCAGCAGAAGTGTCGAAGGCCTTGAAACCCAGATCGCCCGGGGTGAAATAGAACTTTTCGTAATAAAGAGGATCGTCGGGGATGTGCATCTTTCGGTACGTGCCGCGCAGCGCGCCATCCGAATCGAAGATTGCGGCGGTGTTGTGATAAAGGCCAGGCGCGCGCTTCTCGAAGAGCGACGCGATCAGCACGACTTTATTTTTGAGCGCGGCGGCGGCGAGCTTTTCGGTGGTGCCTCCGGGAATCGGTTCGGCGAGGTCGAACAAAGCTGCATCTTCGCGCTGGCAAAAATATTGGGTCTGGAAAAGTTCAGGCAGACAGACGACGTCAGCGCCCTGGCGTGCGGCCACTGAAACCCGGGCGAGCGCCTTGGCCATATTGTCGGCGGGCTCGGGGCCGCACGACATCTGGATCAGGCCGACGGTGAACTTGTCTCGCACTGTTTCTCCATCTCCCGACTAAGTTCGCGGGGCCGCAGCCAGCCGCGTTTCTACGAATGCTGGATCGCGCTCTAGGATATCAAAGTATGAGAAGCGAGCGTGATGGTTACGACAATGTGAAAGCCAGTCCACCGATTTCGTCGCACTTCTAGTAAATTGTTTCTGCGGTCGAAACCGGTTTTTATTTTGGAGGCTTGTCCCTTGAAGCGTAAAAGCGTTGCGAAGCACGGCCATCGACACGACGGCAATCACGAAGAGGGTGCGGGGATCGACCGCAAGCTGCACGATCCGGTATCGGACCGCCTTATTCCGCTGGAGCCGCTCGACCTCGGCAAGATTCACTCCATCGACGAACTGGTGCGCGCGATGTCGAAGACGGCGTTCACGGGCCGCCAGCTCGGCGAGGCTGCCGACGTTCTCGAAGCCATGGCGCGCGACAAGGAATGCTTTGTCGTGATGACGCTGGCGGGCGCGATGACGGTGGCCAAGCAGGGCCTGGTGATTGCCGAGTTGATCGATCGCGGCATCGTCAATGCCATCGTTTCCACCGGCGCGCTGATGGCGCATGGCCTGGTTGAAGCGACAGGGCGCGCGCATTTCCGGCATAATCCCGAACTCAGCGATGAGGAACTTTACGAGGCCGGGTATAACCGAGTCTACGACACGCTTGAACCGGAGCAGAATCTTGACGACGTGGAGCGCGTGATGGCGGCCGTGTTTGGCGGGTGGGATTCAAACGAAGTGATGTGCTCGTATAAGTTAAATCGAGCCATCGGTGCTCATCTCGCAAAACGAGGTAAGGAACGCGGGATTCTGAAATCTGCTTACGAGAAAAATGTTCCCGTATTTGTGCCCGCGTTCTCCGATTCCGAACTGGGCCTCGATTACGCGCTCACCAACCGTGAGCGCGACAAAAAAGGGGAGCTGCGCTTCCGCTTCGATCCCTTCGAAGATCTGGAGCACTTCGCCGCAACCCTGCTTAGCCAGAAGCGTCTGGGAATCTTCACCATCGGCGGAGGCGTTCCGCGCAACTGGTCGCAGCAGTTTGGGCCCTTTATCGAACTACGTCATCGCCGGGGCGGGGAAGACCTGCCCCTGAAGCGCTATCACTATGGTCTGCGCATCTGCCCCGAACCGGTCTATTGGGGCGGCCTTTCGGGCAGTCCCTATAGCGAGGCGGTTTCGTGGGGCAAGTTTGTGCCTCCAGCAGAAGGCGGAAAGTTTGGCGAGGTTTTCGTGGATGCGACAGTAGGTCTGCCGCTGATTGTGGCGGCGGTGCTGGAGCGACTGGAGAAGAAACCGGCAGCGAAGAAGACGATTGCTCAACTCTCAGAGTAGAGACGCGGCTTGCCGCGTCTGGCACGGGGGAAGAACATCAAGTGCGAGAGCATCAGTCAAAGATCAGCACGGCCGACGCAATGACCGTGGTCCACAACCCGCGCTTGTCGCCGACGGCCGATTGCGTTACATTCGCCGTGCGCACGATTTTGTTTGAAATGCGATAGATCTCTTTTTTCTCATCCCACGAGCGGTCGGAATCGAACTCCACGTTCAGTGTCGTAGCCAGCATTTCGGCAGCGAGTTCTTCCGCGTAATCTCCCGCCGAATCTTCGGTCTCGCCGAACGAATGATGCTCGCTCAAATACCCGTAGGTATTGCGGTCGGCGGGAATGGCCACGCCAATCGACGAGGCCAGCAGCCGGTGCGGCTCGTGTGTCGAGTTTTCGGCAACCACCGAAAACACGACTTCTCCCGGAGAAAGATACGTGAGCCCCTGCGAGCGTGGAATCAGCTTGCAGTTGGGCGGAAAGATGGAAGAGACACGTACCAGGTTCTGCGCAGCGATGCCGGCATCACGCAAGGCGAGTTCGAAAGAGGTGAGGCGCTCTTTGTGTTTTCCCACACCTTTGGTGAAAAAAATTTTCTTGGGAACCATGTCCTTGCCCAATGCAGTTTCCTCCAGAGAAGCTTTCGTTCTATCTTTTGGTCTGAGGGGCAAATCTAACACAGGGATTTGTGAAGATTGTATGAAAAAAGAGGGAAAGCAGTATTTTCCCGATGCGCGCCCGCGCGGCCGTCGTCGCGAAGCAGCCTGGCGCCTTGCAGAGGAAACCCGTGCCGGGGGCGGAACTCAAGCCGCGTGAGTTTGGACTTTACCCGCCGCCAGTGGCATGATCGCCGGTTTCACTAACTCTTTAAAATCGGCAAATCTCATCCGCACCAGCTCCCGGTGTGAACCCGCGTTGAACGCGATTTCCTTGTCCTCGGCCAGCGTCTGGTCCACGAAAACATCCATGCCGTAAAGATTGCCGAACGGCGGCATGGACCCGGTTTCGCAATCGGGGAAACGATCGCGAAATTCAGACTCGCTCGCCAGTTCTATCGAGTCCGCCCCCAAATATTTCTTAAGGCGATGCAAATCCACCCGGAAAGAAGCAGGCACAACCGCCATGGCCAGCCGCTCGTCGATCATCACCATGACGGTTTTTGCCAGTTCCTTGCCGGGCGTGTGGGTAAGAGCGGCGATCCCCTGCGCTGTATAAGCCACGGAATGAGAGATCACCAGGTATTGAATGCGATTGCGATCCAGGAATTCGCGAAGCATGGAGAGAGGCATAGATACCTCCGGTCCGAACCGCAGGCGCGAATGCTTCGGAATGGAGTGCCGAAGCTGTCTGCGGGTCGGCTGCCAACCTAATTATGCGCCTCGCCGGGCGCCAAGGGTAGCCATTTCATGACCGTTAATTTCACAACCGGAGGAAGGCATGCATTGGCACGCCAGATCACCAGGCAGGAACGGGGAGGGGAGTTCCCGGTGCGTAACGTTTGCGCAAGGCTTGCTTAAGCCGCTTCTTTTGTGACGAAAGAATGAGCGAGTTCTCGCGTCTCCGGCCCCATGACTTTCATTTCTTGCCAGTCGTAAGGAAATTCCTTGCCGCAGTCCAGGCACGCGACATAAGTACCGGGGCGCTGCATGGCCTGTTTGCGACGCGAACCGGTCCGTACCGTGATCGGAAAACTGTAGCGAGCGTGCCGGCAGCCAAACACGGCATCCATCAGCTTGGTAATCATTGGACCGCCTCCACAGAACAGAACGAGAAAACCGACGTTTCTCCTTCACCCTTAAGGTCGAAGATACGCCGCTTCTACTTAGATTCCAGCAGAGTAGAAAAGGTTCGTAAGAGTAGATCGGGCACGATCACAGATAGGTACGCCATGAGGAATCAGGGGCTTGCGAGCCAACAGCGGGGAAATAGGAAACGCTCACCTAGGCGGGTCAGACTTCTTGTGCGCCGTGCACTTACTCATGATGGCTGATCGCAGCCGTGTTCGCAGATCTTCAGGCAATTCGTAGAGTTCCGAGCCGCGATAAATTTCAATGGTCTTGCGCGTGGTATCGCAGACCACGTAGCAGTTATGGCACCATGCCAGGTGATCGTCCAGTTCGGACTTGGTCCGGGCGTCCAGAGCACCATCCAGATAATTGGTTAATTCGTTGAGAAATTCAGAACACTTCACTGGTCGCCATCTCCACTCGCTACGTCTCCACTAGCCTTCTTCTGAAAGAACCGGCTCAGTCGTTCGCGCAACTGCAGGCGCGCTCGCAACAACCTCGACTTTACCGCTGGAATACTCAGGTCCAGCGCCTGAGCCGTCTCCTCAGTCGAGAGGCCTTCGACGTCACGCAGCACAAACACCGTCCGGAATCCAGACGGCAATCCCTGAATCGTGCGGGTCAAGATTTCCCGCAACTCCCCCTGGCTGTAATTCTGCTCCGGATTAGGACTCCAATCCGCAACCTCGCGGGGCAGAGAATCATCTTCGGTCTTTACGTCTTCGTCCAGAGAAACCGTGCGTTCCGGTTTTCTCCGGCGCAACTTCATCAGCGCTTCGTTGACTGCGATCCGCACCAGCCAGGTATAAAACTTGGACTGTTCCTGAAACTTTTCCAGGTTTCTATACGCCTTGAGGAACGCCTCCTGCACCACATCTTCGGCGTCCTCGCGATTCTGCGTAATGTGCTGAGCAATCCGGAAAACATTGCGATCGTAGCGCCGTACCAGTTCCTCGAACGCTTGATCGTCGCCGCGTTTTGCGCGCCGGACCAGCTGCATTTCTTCGCTGACCGGTTGCTCTATGTTGGGTTGGATGGTACTCATTCGTAACTTGATGCAGATTTTTCTGAAAGGGTATCCGCGATCCCGCTGCTATTGTAATCGGTAGATCGGGTTTTTTGTGCGTTGTTTTAACGCCTTCTGCCCGATACGTCCGGGGCGGCTTGCCAGGCGCGCTTTCTACGCTACGATCGTCGAAAGAGGAGATGGAACGATGTTTCTGCCTTCCTCCCAGACCCTCATGGGGGAAGACTTTGGGCACCGGTAGGGCAGGTACCACGGTGTCCGAACGGCGTCTGCAAGTAGCCCTATAATCAGCAGTTAGAGGTCAAACGTCAAAAGGTTAGGCTTCTTCCCCAAACGGACCTTTGCCAAAATAGCTTTATGCAAAATAGTTCTACCTCGGAGTACGCATGAAGGAGCGCGATTGGATTGAGCTAATTGTCGAACGCGTGGTGGGCGAGGCTTTGGAGAACCATGCCGCCCAATTGCGCAGCGAGATCGTTCGACGCGTAAGGGAAGAGGTCGCATCCCAGTCGCCCGACGTCGAGACCGCGTCCAACCGCGGCGGCGCTATGGGTGCTTCGGTGGACCTGGCACACGCCGTCTCCGAGATTCAACTCGGCACCTCGCAGCGTGAAATTCTGCGCGCGCTTCTTGATACCAGCGCCCGTTACGCGGCACGTGTCGCACTTTTTGTTGTCAAGGGCAGCCATGCTACTGGATGGCAGGGACGTGGCTTTGCCAATAACGACCGAGTGAAAGACTTCGCGCTCGACGGGAACGCTCCCGCGGTCCTGCGTGCGATCGGCCGTGCGATTGGCGACCGTCAGCTCACAAGCGCGCCACTTGCCGACCTGGATCAGCGTTTCCTCGACGAGTTTGGAACCCCTGCCAGCGAAGAAGTTCGAATCTTCCCCTTGATGTTGAAAGATAAAGTCGCGGCGCTGGTTTACGCCGACAGTGGAGCCGAGGACGCCGGGCTGCTCGATGTCGGCTCGCTCGAACTGCTGGTGCTTTCGACGAGCGCGTGGCTCGAGGTCAACTCGTTGCGCAAGCAGGCGCACAAGGAACCGTCAGCGGCTACCGCAGATGTTCACAGCGTCCAGGCTGCGAATTCGCCCAGCGAATCGGCATCCGCCGCGGCGCCCCCGGCTTTCAACGATCCTTTTGCCGCTCACACTCCTGCGTTCGCCTCCGGGCACGCCAAAGCAGCTGCGGCGTCCGCCTCCGCGCCCCCGGCCGTCGAGTTTGCTCCGCCGCCGTCGAACGCCCCAGTACAGTCAGAGATACAGTCTCCGCTCGAAGTGCAGTCCTCGGTAGCGGTATTGGAACCCGTCCTGGCCGCACCTGCTTCCCTCGGTCAAATTGAAACGCACGCCACACCTGAAACGCCCGCCGCCCCTTCACTGTCGCCGGAAGATCAGGACACCCACCGCAAGGCCCAGCGTTTCGCCCGCCTGTTGGTCGATGAAATCAAACTCTACAATCAGGCGAAGGTTGCCGAAGGCCGCAAGAACAAGGATCTCTACGACCGTCTTCACGAAGTAATCCAGAAAAGCCGTGGCACGTACCAGAAGCGTTACGGCAACACGGTTGCATCTTCCGCCAATTACTTCGAACATGAAATAATAAAGAGTCTCGCAGAAGACGACCCATCCATCATGGGGGCCAACTTTCGGCAGTAGGTAGGGTTTGAGTGCGCCGTCTCGTATTCGCAGTATTCGTCGGAATTTTCTTTCCGCTCTGTCTTGGCTTCTTGTCGTCTGCAACCGCTCAATCGCAATCCTCCACTTCCGCTGAATCCACCGCAGACAAAAGTGCGCCGGTTAAGCAGCCGCCGGCCAGGAACTCGACCGCCAAAAAGAAAACTTCCGCTTCCACCAGCGCGCGCAAGCATCAGCCGGTTTCTCCGCGTGTGCGCCGCGTGCGTCGTGCATTTGTTGCCTCGGCCAGTCTGCGTCCCATGGCGCAGCAGTTGTTGCAGGACCCCACTGCCACGGCCTATGCAGGAGTCGAAGCCTACGCCCGCCGACATCCCAAAGAAGATGCCGGTGCCTTAGCCTGGCTGGTTCTGGGCTATGCTCACACGCTCGATCACGACTACGCCAAAGCTATCGACCCGCTCAACCGCGCCAAGGCCGGAGCCAGTGAACTGGGAGACTACGTGGCCTACTACCTGGCCGACGCCTATTTGAAAACCGGGCACAACGCGGAGGCGCTTTCCACGCTGGCGGATTTCGCCAAGACCTTTCCTGACTCGCTACTCCTCCACGATGCTCACCTCGTCTATGCCAACGCCTTGCTCCAGGAGGGGCGCCCGCAGGAAGCGGCTGGCGTACTCGAAAAGGACCGTGCTCCGGTGCGCAGCGACATCGAACTGGCTCTCGCACGCGCCTACGAAGCCGCCGGCAACAATGAAAAGGCTGCGGCCGCTTTCCGCAATCTGTACTTCAACCTTCCCAGCAGCTCCGAGGCCGAAGCCGCCGGCGCGGAATTGCGCAAGCTGGGAATCGCCGGGTCTCTGGCCGAGCGCCGCACTCGTGCCGACCTGCTCTTCAAAACCAAGCACTACAGTGATGCTGCGCATGATTACCAGGGTCTAGCCCAGGAGGTGAGCGCCGCCGACCGTGCCCCAGTGGAATTAGCCCTGGCCGCAGCCCTCGAAAAAAGCGGCGGCAGCCACGAAGCTCGCAAGATCTTGACCTCCCTGGGAGTGCAGACCGGCGACGCGGAAGCCGAGCGCCTTTACCTTCTCAGCGAGACCGAGCGCTCCACCAGCGACGAAGACGCCGTCCAGCACACTTTGAACGAACTCCGCCAGTTTGGCCCCACCAGCCCATGGCTGGAGCAAGCGCTGCTTTCAGCCGGCAACATGTACCTGCTGAAGCGCGACTATGACCGCGCCATCGACTATTTCCGCGAACTGCAGCAGCGCTTTCCGAACGGGACCCGCTCCTCCTATGCTCACTGGAAGGCGGCGTGGCTCAGCTTCCGGCAGGGTCGAACCGAGGAAGCGCGAAAAGGCTTCGAAGACCAGATCGCGCTCTATCCCAATTCGAATGAGATTCCAGCCGCCCTCTACTGGCGCGCGCGTCTAGCGGAAGAAGAGGGTAATCCCGCCATGGCGCGGGCCTTCTACCAGAAACTCTCCGACCGCTTCCGCAACTACTATTACGCGGAAATGGGCCGCCAGCGTTTGAAGGATTTGCGGAGCGCGGGTCAGGCTCCCAAAGTTGACGCATCGCTGGAGGAAGCCTCACATTACACCATTCTCGATCACCTTCCGCCGCTCTCTACTCGCAAGATTACTGCCAGCGATCCTCCCGATGACAACCTGCGTGTAGAAAGAGCGCGGCTGCTCTCGAACGGTGGACTGGCCGATCTGGCCGTGCGTGAACTGCAAGCCGCCGCCAGCCAGGAAGGTGGGACCTGGGCGCCCCCTGAAATGGCGCGAGTCTATCAGGATGGAGGCCGCTACGATCGCGGCATCGAGATCATGAAGCGCATGACGCCCAATTATTTCGCCGTCGATATTCCCGACCTGCCCAGACCATACTGGGAAGCGCTGTTTCCCAAGGCCTACTGGACCGATCTGCGCAAATACTCCGAACTCAACGGTCTCGATCCCTATCTGGTAGCCTCGCTCATCCGCCAGGAATCAGAATTCAACGCTGGAGCTCTCTCCCGGGCCAACGCCGTCGGCCTGATGCAGCTTCTGCCGAAGACCGGCAAGACCGTCGCCAAGCAAGTCAAACTCAAAGGCTATAGCGCGCCCCAACTCTACACGCCGTCCGTGAATTTGCAACTGGGCACGTACTACTTCAAAGAGATGGTCGACAAATACAACGGACAGTTCGAGTACGCGTTAGCCGCCTACAATGCGGGCAGCGACCGCGTAGGCGACTGGCTGGGACAGGGCCACTACCGCGATCCGCAAGAATTCGTGGAATCCATCCCCTTCACCGAAACCCGCGAATACGTGCAGGCCATACTGCGCAACGCGAATGTATATCGCCAGCTTTACGGGACGCCGTAGAATTGCGATTGCTGAGGTGAGAGGTCAGATTGCAGAAGTAAAAGCTCACGAGCCTCGTGATTGTTTCACCTTTTGCAATCTAACCTTTGACCTCTGACCTTGCTACGCCGACTGTTGGCTCGGCGACTTCGTAAAAAGAATCTCAATCACCAGCAGCCCGGCTCCGACGACGATTGCGCTGTCCGCAACATTAAAGGCTGGCCACTGATGCGAGCCCACATAGAAGAGGAGAAAATCCACTACGTGCCGGCTGGTCAGGCGATCCCACAGATTGCCGATCGCACCGCCAAGAATCAGCGACAGCCCGATGCCAGTTGAGGTCAGAGTATGGCTGTTTTTCCAGAGCAGCGCCGAGACGATCAGCAGCGCAACGATCGAAAACCCAATCAGCATGGCGGTCTTCCACGCCGCCGGAGAATCGGCAAAAATTCCAAACGCGGCTCCCGGGTTTTCAGCGTGGATGATGCGAAAAAATCCTGGAATCACCGTGATGCTGTCGTGCAGGGAAAGCCGGTGTGCAATCTCGATCTTGGTGATGCGATCGAGAGCGATGACCAACAACGCGATCAGGAAATGATATTTGCGCATAAACCAGAAACTTAAATTGTCATCCAGACCCTGAGTCTGTCGAAGGCAAGGACCGGTGGAAGCGGCAGCCAATCGATCGCCAGTTCGTTCCTCAGGAATAAGCCGCGGCTAGGCCCCTTCAATCTCATGGAGCACTGGGCTGCAGCGCTCGCACACCATCGGATAATTCGCGTCCTCGCCCACGTGAGTCGAGAAATTCCAGCAGCGCTCGCACTTCGCGCCCCCGGCCTTCTCGACCTCGATAAGCACGCTGCCGGTGCCGTTGACGGGGCCGTGTGCAAGCTTCACGCCGGAGACGATGAAAAGGTAGCGAAGCTGCTCCTGATAGCGCGCGAGAATCGCATACGCCGGGTCCGCTGCCGTGATCGTCAGTTGCGCCTCCAGTCCTTTTCCGATGCGCTTGCTGTTGCGCTCTTCTTCGAGCGCTTTCATGACCTGCTCCCGTACGGCCAGCAAAGTCGCCCAATCCTGCTGCTGTTGTGAATCCTCCGGCGGAACGGAAGCGTCGCCGAGCACCTCGGCGGCATCGGGAAATTCTGCCAGGTGAACGCTCGCAACCCGGTCTGGCACCTGTGGTAAGTGCTGCCACACCTCTTCGCAGGTGAAAGTCAAAATAGGAGCCAGCAGACGCACCATCGCTTCACAGATGCGCCAGAGCGCCGTCTGCGCCGAGCGCCGCCCCGGCGAATTGGGGGCATAGGTGTAAAGGCGGTCTTTGATCACATCGAAGTAGAAGGCGCTGAGTTCGACCACGCAGAAGTGGTTGACCCGGTGATAGATTTTGTGGAAAGCGAAATCATCGTATCCCTGGCGCACATCACGCGCGAGCGCCCATGTCTGGCGCAGCATGTATTGATCCAGCCTGTCCAGTTTCTCAAACGGGACAGCGTTCGTCTGCGGATCGAAATCATACAGATTGCCGAGCGCGTTCTTGAAAAGTTTATTCCGGATTTCACGGTAGTTCTCCGCCACCCGCTGCATCAGCGCTTCCGACCCGACCACGTCCTCGCGGAAGTCAACTGACGCTGTCCAAAGCCGCACAATCTCTCCGCCCAGACGGTTGGCAATGTCGACCGGGTCCACGTCGTTGCCGCGCGACTTCGACATGGCCTGGCCTTTTTCGTCGAGCGTCCATCCCGGCGTAACCACGCCGCGATACGGAGGCGTAGCCCGCGTGCCCATCGCACATAGCAGGGAAGACTGGAACCAGCCACGATACTGATCGCCGCCTTCGAGATAAAGATCGGAGGGCCACGGATAGGAGGGCTCATCGGCAATCAATGCCAGGTAACTAGCTCCCGATTCCAGCCACACGTCGAAGATGTCAGTTTCTTTCTCAAATTTCGTGCCGCCGCAATGCGGGCATTTCGTTCCCGCCGGAACAATCGTGTCGGGCTCGGAGGTAAACCATGCATCGGCGCCCGCTCGCGCAAACAGTTCGACGACCTTGCGGTTGATCGCAGCGTCGTTCAGCGGCTTGCCGCAAGCTTCGCAGAGAAAAACGGCAATCGGAACGCCCCACACCCGTTGCCGCGAAATGCACCAGTCCGGCCGCGTCTCAATCATGTTCGAGAGCCGCTCTTCGCCCCACGCCGGATCCCATTTCACATGTTTGATTTCTCTCAGCGTGCGTGTGCGCAGCGTATCGTCTTTGCCGGTTCCTCCCGGCATCGGCGTTTCCATCGAGATAAACCACTGCTCGGTCGCGCGGAAGATCACCGGATTATGACAGCGCCAGCAATGAGGATACGAGTGTTCGGTTTTCTCCGTGTGCAGCAACGCGCCGCGGCTCTTCACCAGATCGATGATCGGTTGATTGGCGTCCCAGACACGCTTGCCGGTATATTCCGGCAGTCCGTTGCGCAGAATGCCTTTTTCATCGACATTGCTCGTGGCATCGAGACCATACTTGACGCCGGTAATGAAGTCCTCGGCGCCGTGCGAAGGTGCGGTGTGGACCACCCCGGTGCCCGTGTCCATCGTCACGTAGTCGGCGAGCACGCCAAGAATTTTGCGCTCCAGAAAAGGATGCTGGAAGTTCAAGCGTTCCAGGTTGCGTCCGGGGAAGTGTGCGAGCTCGCGCGGATTCGACAACCCGCATTTCTCCGCCGCGTCTTTCGCAAGCTTCGCAGCAACGATATAAACCTCACCGCCAGATTCAAGCGCCACGTATTCTTCATCAGGATGGAACGCCACCGCCATCGAAGCCGGCAACGTCCACGGAGTCGTCGTCCAGATGATGGTGAAAACCTTCTTGCCCGCCAGCGCGGCGTCGATCGTCGCCGGGTCATCCAGCAGCGCGTACTTCACCCACACCGTTGAACTGGTGTGATTCTCATACTCAACCTCCGCCTCGGCTAGTGCAGTTTCATCGTGCATGCACCAGTACACGGCGCGCAGACCTTTGTAGACGAAGCCGTTTTCGTAAAAAGAAAAAAAAGTAGAGAGCACCACCGACTCGTACTGCGGAGTCATCGTGGCATAGGGTCTGTCAAAACGCCCGAAGACGCCGATGCGCTTGAATTGCTGCCGCTGCAGATCAAGAAATTTCTGCGCGTACTTACGGCATTCGGCGCGGACATCGGTCGGCCGCATCTGCAATTTCTTGCCGCCCAGTTCTTTGTCGACCTTGATTTCGATGGGCAGCCCGTGGCAATCCCAGCCCGGCACATAGGGAGCGTCGAAACTCGCCATGGTCTTCGATTTGACGATGAAATCCTTGAGGCACTTGTTCATCGCTGTGCCCAGATGGATCGGTCCGCTGGTGTAGGGCGGCCCATCGTGCAGAATGTACTTTTGTTTCGTCTTTCGCGCTTCGCGAATGCGTTCGTAGATGCGCATCTGCTCCCAGCGCTCCAGCATTTTGGGCTCATTCTGAGGCAAATTCGCCTTCATCGGGAAGGCGGTCTTGGGCAAATTTATCGTGGATTTCAGATCCATCGGCACTGGCAACGTTCTCCCAACTGATTGAATCTTTTCATTATATAGGGAGGGCCGAAGGGTGCGTCGAGGGACAACGGTTGCTACCCGCGAACTGAAAAAGTACTGTTTCCCATCCCCCGAAAACGTGTACAATTTTTAAAAGAATTGAATGCCTGCACGCATCTAACCGGTGGTAGAGGTTAGTGGGTCGCCATGGTGGCGCCGACGCGTTTCCCGTTGCAAGCGACCTTTACCGTGCGCTCTAGCATCTAATTCAACGGCTCGTTTTTCCGTGTTACTTTACTGATACTGTTCGAGAAGATATGGCAGAACCTGAAACTCCGCAGAACTCGCTGGGTCCCGAGCCGGAGCTCCATCTCCTCCTGTCGAACCAGACGCTCAACGAGCCTCTGTGGAAATCGCTTTTCCGCAACGTTGACGACTTCTTTTTTCCCAAAAAGCTTCCTCCCCTGGTCCTGACCTCGAAGCCCGTCCCGGTCCGCGACATCTGGGGCTTCTACAACTACAAAAGACGCGGAGCCTTCGGTTCCACCCTCATTCACATACTGGCGGTCGCCGCCATCATCGCCGCGACCTACCTTGGCCGGAAGATTGTCGATGTCGCCAAACCAAAACAGACCGTGCTCCTGATTGCTCCCGACGATATTCCCGCACTGCCCGTTTCGAAGACGCGAGTCGGTGGCGGTGGCGGCGGCGGTGATCGCGACAAACTGCAGGCCTCTCCGGGCCGCTTGCCCACGCAATCGTTGCGTCAGATCACTCCGCCCATGGCCGTGGTTCGTAATCCCGATCCGAAGCTCGCAGTCCCGCCCACGATTGTGGTTCCTCCAGAAATCAAGCTGCAGCAACCCAATCTTCCCGATCTCGGCGACCCTATGTCGCATATGCCGTCGGTGCCGTCCAACGGACAAGGGTCTGGCGGAGGCATTGGTGACAGAGGCCATGGCGGCGGCGTAGGTTCAGGAGAAGGCCCCGGCTTTGGACCCGGTTCTGGCGGCGGTACAGGCGGTGGCGTCTACCACGTGGGCGGAGGCGTTTCCGCCCCCAGGAAGATTTACGACCCTGACCCCGAGTATTCGGAAGAGGCCCGCAAGGCAAAGTATCAGGGGACCTGCGTTCTCTACGTGGTTGTGGGACCGGATGGCAAGACGCGCGACATCCGGGTCTCTCGAACCTTGGGGCTGGGACTCGACGAAAAAGCCATGGAAGCGGTCAAGAACTGGCGCTTCGAACCTGCCTACAAAGATGGTAAGCCGGTCGCGGTGGCGATTAACATCGAGGTCGATTTCCGACTGTACTAGGTGGATTGAGAGAAGAGTTTAGGAGCCCGGAAAGCGGCCGCGCTGGCGGCCGTTTTTTTTGGGGGGTGTGGTGACGGGTCTTGCCTCGTCCACCTTGTCGCAGCACGGTCTGCTTGCTTGCTCACTCCTTCAAGTCCGCGTGCACCACATCGTCCACCGGAAGCCCCAGGAATCGTGTTCCCATCGTTCTGAACTTCTCCGCCGAGTCGGTAGCAAAGAACCTGAGTCGCGGACCGGAAGCACCTCCCACCCTCATCCTTTGCGCTGGAGATGCTGCGGGATCGCTCTTCCCCGGCTGCCCCAGTTGACGCGCCACATCCTGCGCCGTCGACTCCGCCGAATCGACAATCGTGATGTGCTCGGGCGCAATTCGCCGCAATAAGGGCTTGATCAAGGGATAATGCGTGCAGCCCAGCACCAGCACGTCCGCTTCGCGGGCATCCTTGGGCGATCTTTCGGACCATGCTTCGGAGAATGCCTCAGAAAGGTAAATACGCGCCACTTGTTCCGTCACGGGATGCTCCACCCAGCCCTCTTCGACGAGCGGCACCAGCAGAGGGCAAGCCTTCTCCCGCACCGTCACGTTTCGTGCCTCGAGCGCCCGCCGGTAGGCATGACTGCTGATGGTCGCTTCCGTGCCGATCACGACCACGCTCTTCTTAGCCGTGGCCGCCGCGGCCGCGGCCGCTCCCGGTTCGATGACGCCGATGACGCCCACGCCAGCCGCTCGCTGGATTTCGTCCAATGCCAGCGCCGTAGCCGTATTGCATGCGATCACCAGAAGTTCGGCACCCTGCTCCTGCAGGTACTGCACTGCTCCTACCGCGTAGTGTGCAACCGTGGCCGCCGATTTCGATCCGTAGGGAAGCCGCGCCGTATCGCCAAAGTAGAGATAGTCCGCCTCGGGAATGTGCTCCAGCAAGGCGCGTAAAACGGTAAGTCCGCCGACGCCGGAATCAAATACTCCAATCTTTGGCCGGCCTGAGGAAGTCATCGTACGACTCATACACCTGGATCATACATAAACTCCGAGTGCGGACCCTGGCCGCTCCTTACTGTCTGATTCTCGGATTCACCGCCGAATACAGCAGATCGGTCAGAAAATTTACCGCGATATAGGTCAAGCCGATAGCCAAAATGCATCCCTGCACCAGGTTGTAGTCGCGGTTGCCGATAGCGTCGATGGTGAGACGGCCGATGCCGGGCCAGGAAAAAATCTTCTCCGTTACGATTGCGCCCGCCAGCAGCGCTCCGAACTGCAGTCCAAGAACGGTCAGGATCGGGATCATGGCGTTGCGCAGCGCGTGACGATAGACGACGGTGTGCTCGGGCAATCCCTTGGCGCGTGCGGTGCGAATGTAATCCTGGCCCAGTTCCTCCAGCATCGAGGTACGCACCATGCGGGTGAGGATCGCGGCCAGCGCTCCTCCCATAGTGATGGCGGGAAGCACCAGATGGGATAGGCTGCCCGCACCGGAAACCGGGAGCCATCCCAGCCTGACCGCGAAGATCAGGATCAGAACCGGACCCAGAGCAAAGTTTGGAAACGACAGCCCGAAAAGGCTTACCACGCTTAGAGTTCGATCATCCCAACGGTTGCGCCGCTGCGCTGAACGCACTCCCGCTGGAATGGCCAGCACGATCGCTACGAATAAGGATGCCAAAGTCAGTTGGAGGGTGAAAGGGTAGCGTTGCGCGATGAGTTTCGTCACTCCCTGGTTGAAGCGCAGCGATTTGCCCAGATCGCCGTGCAGCACTCCTCGCCAGTAATTCAGATATTGCTCGCCGAGCGGAACATCAAGGCCATAAGCGTGGCGTGCTGCCTGTAGGTCCCCCGCCGAGGCGCCCTCGCCTAACATCTGCAGGACTGGATCTCCAGGAACGAAGTGAATCAGAAGGAAAACAGTGGAGACTACCAGCCAGATGACCGGGAGGGTGTAGAGGACGCGGGAGATGATGTAGCGCGGCATTCCTGTCGAGCACTTATATTACATGGAGACGAGATGGACCATGCCTGCGGCGGAGACGGGGTAAACCGCTTCCCGTTATCCGGCCCGCTGCGCCGATTCCGCGGATAGCGAGGGCCCCAGTATCGGAGCCACCGCAGTCGTCGCGCCAGGTACTGGCTCGATCCGGACTGTCGCGATGCGATGGCCATCCATTTTTTCTACTACAAAACGCCGTCCTTCGTAGTCGAAAGCCTCGCCTCCGTTGGGCAGCTTTTGCAAACGCGAGAGCAGAAAGCCGGCCAGAGTTTCGTAGCCCTCGTCTTGCGGTAGCTTCAGTTCGTATTGGGCCTCCAAATCGCGGATGTTGATTGATCCGTCGAGCACCAGCGGAGCATTCGCATCCGTTACCGTTGACTGCGCCGACGCTACGTCGAATTCATCTTCCAGTTCGCCAACCAGTTGTTCGAGCACATCCTCCACGCTGATGACTCCGGCGGTGGACCCAAATTCGTCGACCACAACGGCCAGGTGGCGCTTTCGCTGCTGAAATTCGACCAGCAGTTCGAGCAACGATTTGGTTTCGGGCACGACCAGCACATCGTGCATAACCTGGCCTATCTTCATCGGGGAGATGCGCAGGGTAGCCGGTGGAGCAGCGTTCGGGCCCAGCCGCATTCGCATCCAACGCATCAGATCTTTGGCGTAGAGGACTCCAACAATGTGTTCGGGTCCGCGCTGCGGATCATACACCGGGACGCGCGAATGCTGGTCCTCGACCACCCGTGAGAGGGCTTCCTCCAGCGTCAAGTCGGAGGGTAACGAAAAAACTCTAGTCCGTGGGACCATCACCTGACGCGCCGTGATGCCGTCTAATTCGAGCGCGTTCAGCAGCATTTCTTCCTGCTCGGAGGAAAGCTGCCCGGAAGAACGTGCGGCTGTGATAATGAGCTTGAGTTCGTCTGGCGAATGAATGGAACCGTGCCTGATCTCATGCGTTCCAAAGGCCCGTAGAACGAACCCGGCGGCGCGGCTCATGCCTATCGTGATGGGGGCCGTAACCGTCAGGAAGACGTCCATGGGCGCTGCCACCGCCAAAGCAACGCGCTCGGCTTTCTGCAGCGCCAGCGACTTCGGAACGAGTTCGCCCAGGGTCACATGCAGGCTTGTGATCATGATGAACGCGGCTGCAACCGCGATGGCATGAGCGTAGAGAAGGGCGTGAGGTACTTTACCAATCCAGGCTTCAAACAGCCGCGCCAGAACCGGCTCGCCCAACCAGCCCAAGGTCAGGCTAGTGACGGTGATTCCGAGTTGGACGCCATTGACGACGTGGCTGAGTTGCTGGTGCAGTTTGAGAACGGTGCGAGCCCCGGCGCGGTGGGCTGCGATCAGTTGCTGGATGCGGGTTTCGCGGACGCTGACCAGCGCGAACTCGGCTGCGGCAAAGAAAGCATTGGCCGCTACCAGGAGCAGGATGACGAACACCCGCAGCAGCACGTATGCAACCATGGAACCCTAATTCTAACATTCCAAAGGTGGTTGTATCAGGTCTCAGCGCCCAGGCCTCGGTCTTCAGAAAAAGCGACATCGAGGGTGGTTCTGAATTATCTGTAACCTGAAACCTCTAACGGTAAAAGACCTGACAACTGGGACCTAAGGAAGCCTGGCAGTACAATTATGAATGAACCTCTAATTCATTGTTCGAGAAGCAGGATCGCTTTCTTTTTGCCGGTTCGGCGGTCTAAGCAACTAGGGACGGGCCTCCTCCTGAGCAAAACTCGGCTGACATTCACCGAGCGCAGATGGGCAAGCCCTCCTCAACCAATCCGTCCGACGAGGATAGCCAGATTTATTTGGAACCAACCGGGCGTTTCTCACGTAATCCATAGTGAATGACAGTTCTAAGATTTCAGGAGGCAGTCGTGGAAGGCAACGGTAATGGCAACGCCAAGAAAAAGCGGCGCAGACGTATCATCTGGGGCTCGGTAGCGGCGGTCGTCCTCATTCTGGTTGTCGTCGGCGTGCTGGTTGCATCGAGCGGTGGCACTAAAATCGACCCCTCCAAACTGGCTAAGGTCGAGCGCGGAGACTTGGCGAAAAGCGTAGTGGCGACGGGCAAGATCGAGCCCATTACAAAGGTAGAGGTCAAGTCCAAGGCCAGCGGCATCGTGAAGAAGCTTTACGTTGACTATGGGGACAAGGTCAGCAAGGGCCAGGTGCTGGCTGAACTCGACCGCGACGAGATCCAGGCTCGGGTCGACCAGGCGCGCGCTCAAGTGGCGGCCTCCGAGGCGAGTTTGAACGGCACGCGTTCTGACCTGATACGCGCCCGGGTTGATGCTGAAAGTCCCGAGGTGCCGCTGCTGAAGCGCGCTTACGAACGGGCGCAGGGTATGGCGAAGGAGGGCGTCGTCTCCGCATCCGCGCTCGATGACGCCGAGAAGAATTACGAGATGTCGCTGAACAAGCAAAATGTGGCCAAGGCGCAGTTGCAGGTTCTGCAGGCGAAGATTGGTCAGGCCGAGGGTCAATTAGGCCAGGACCGCGCCAACCTGAAGCAACTCGAAGAACAGCTCAGTTACACCACGATTGAATCGCCGCTGGATGGCATCGTGCTTTCCCGCGATGTTGAGATTGGCGACGCCGTCAGTTCGATTCTCGTGCTCGGTTCATCGGCTACGCTGGTGATGACGCTGGGCGATACCAGCGAAGTTTACGTCAAGGGCAAGGTAGACGAGAGCGATATCGGCAAAGTTTATCTGGGACAACCAGCCCGCATCAAAGTCGAGTCGTTCAAGGACAAGACCTTCACCGGCAAAGTGACCAAGATTTCCCCCATGGGCGTCGAAAAAGATAACGTTACCACTTTTGAAGTGCGCGTCTCGATTAACAATCCCGAGGGCGTGCTCAAAGCCATGATGACGGCCAACGCCGAAATTATTCTCGAAGAGCACAAGAACGTGCTGCAGATACCGGAAGGCTCGATCCTTTACGACAAGGATAAGAAAGCATCCGTCGAGGTGCCCGATCCGAAAGCCAAGGAAGGCAAGAAGAAACTGGCTGTCAATATCGGAATCTCGAACGGCGCCAAGACCGAATTGCTGCAGGGATTGAAGGAAGGCGACCAGGTAGTGTTGCAGTAAAGCAGGCTCTCGGGTAAAAACGAAAATCGCGCGGCCTTACAGCTTTTGCCCGAGCACCTGGTAAGGGATACTGGAAACGTGAAGACAACGTGAAGACTATGACCAACAACTTTCTGAATCGGCACCGCGCTCTTCGGACCCTGGCTTTCATTGTGGCTGGCGTCGTTGTCACCGCAGCTTCTGGCTACGCCTCCGTGGTAGGAACCTTTGACCGCTCTTACCAGGTCAGTGGCAACGTCGATCTCGAAGTGCTGACCCGCTCGGGAGATATCACGGTGCACAACGGGCCGGCTGGTACCGTCTCAATTCATGCCACAATCCACTCGGGCAATGGCTGGTTCGGCGGCGATCACAAGGCGGACGCGCAGGAACTGCAGAAAAATCCGCCCATCCGCCAGAACGGCAATAGCATTCGCGTCGACTACGTAAATATCAATAACATCTCGATCGACTACGAAATCACTGCTCCCGAAAATACCTCGATTCGCGCTCATACCGGCAGCGGCAATCAGACGGTCGAAGGTTTCAAAGGTAACCTCGATCTCGAAACCGGCTCGGGCGACCTGCGCCTGTCGCGCTTGACCGGTGACTTACATTTCCAGACGGGATCGGGAAATGTTCGTGGACGTGAACTCTACGGTCCGGCTCGGATCAAAGCCGGCAGCGGCGACATTGAGATCGAGGAAAAGGGCGAGGGCGATGTGGATATCCGCACCGGCTCCGGCAACATCACAGCGAATGGCATTAACGGCGGTTTTCATGCCGAATCCGGCAGCGGCGACATTCACGGCAACGGTGCGCCCAGGAGTATGTGGAGCGTTCGCACCGGCTCCGGAAATGTGAACTTGCGTCTGCCTTCCGATGCTTCTTTCGACGTTGACATCTCGTCGAGTTCAGGGAGCGTGACGCTTGGGCATCCCGTGACTACTACGGTTCAGGGCCGCGTCCAGGAGTCCCGGAAAAGTGTAGTCGGAAAGGTCGGCAATGGCGGGCCGGTGGTTTCCGTCCATACCGGCTCGGGCAACGTCCAGGTCGACTGATCTCCTTTTCCCCTAGCCTGTTCCCAACAGGCTCCGCCACAGCCGAGGAGAAGCGATGTCTAATTTCGTCCAGGTGACGCCTTTCATGCATGTGCATGACATCGAAAAGGCGCTGGCATTCTTCAACGATATTCTTGGCTTTAAAACCCTCCTTCGCCAGGCGAACTACGCGTATCTGCATCGCGAGACGGTTGGTTTCCGCATCCTCGAACAACACGGACCTGACGGCGCTCCACCCGGCAATCGGCGTTTTGCATACTACATCGACGTCCACGACGTGGACGCACTCTACGCGGAGCTCAAGCCCAAGCTTGATACCCTCCCCAAGGCCGACGTCTTCGGACCGGTCGACCAGCCCTATGGACAACGCGAGTTGCTGCTGCTGGCGCCGGATGGAAATCTGATTGCCTTCGGACAAGCCATGCAAAAGCCCTGAAGCGCGAATCAAGAGCGCGAACTCCAATTCCGCGCCAAAATTTGTCAGGCGACGGTTACTCCCGGTGCCTTGACGCGCCCTCGTGCCACGCTTGATACTTCGTTGAGTTCTGATTTTCTTGGTTCAACGAGGCTACGGATTGGCACGCATCCCCATCGTCACTCTTACTACCGATTTCGGCCTGAACGATCATTTCGTCGGCGCCATGAAAGGCGTCATTCTGGCCATCGCTCCCGATGCGCAGATCGTTGACATCAACCATGCCGTGCAACCCTTCGACATTCTGGATGGCGCGCTGACTATCTCCCAGGCTTACTCCTACTACCCTTCCGGCACGGTGCACATGGTCGTCGTTGACCCCGGGGTGGGCACAACCCGACGCCCCGTGATTCTGGCGGGCGAAC
The DNA here is from genome assembly GCA_963696275.1 of uncultured Acidobacteriaceae bacterium. Lineage (GTDB taxonomy): Bacteria > Acidobacteriota > Terriglobia > Terriglobales > Acidobacteriaceae > Acidiflorens. The sequence goes on from CAVOJQ010000011.1 coordinate 276,973, forward strand.
GGCACCGCTTTGTCGCTCCCGACAATGGAGTGCTCTCTCTGATCTACGCTCGCGAAGAACGGCTCTCGGTGCGTCACGTCACCGCCGAGCACTATTTCTTGCAGCCGCGGAGCAATACTTTCCACGGCCGAGATATTTTTTCGCCGGTCGCCGCGCACCTCGCCAAGGGAGTGGAGCCCGACCGTTTTGGCGAAGAGATCACCGATTATGTACGTTTTGCCGCGCCCCGCCCCAAGCCCGTGGACGAGCGTACGCTGCGAGGAGTCGTCCTGAAAGTCGATCGCTTCGGCAATCTGGTCACCAATATCACCCCACAAGATGCGCCGCACCTTTTTTCCGACCCGCCATCCGCCTTCCGGATCGCAATTGGAACCAGGGCCGACGCCAAGCGCATGTGCGCCAACTATGCAGAAGGCTCTCCCGGTGAAGTATTCGGGATCCTCGGCAGCATGGGTTTTCTTGAGGTCGCCACCAATCGCGGCTCAGCTTCGCAAATGCTGGGCGCGGGCAAAGGCAGCGAAGTCAATGTGGTGATGGAGGGATGACAAGCCCAGATTGTCCGGCTGCGGAGACGCTGCGTCGGGAAAAAACTTTTTGCGCAGCCGGCTAGGTGTTTTTCGCCCCAGGGTGAACGTAGCTATCCATCTCCGCTGTCCATTTTAAGAACCGCCACAGGCTGCTGCGCTCCGTCCAGAGGAAATCCCAGAATTCCAGAAAACCAATCTGCGTCATCTTGACGCCAGTATAGGTTTCCAGGCGCCATAGAAGATAAGGACTGCGCCACGGGGCGATCCGGTGGCCACGGGTGGCATTCCAGAGAAAGCGCATCATGGGACGCATTGTTCCTAGTATAGCGGTGGCGAGATGGAGCGAGCCCCGCCTCTACCGCCAATCTCATTACTCTGTAATTTCGACGCTGGCGATCGTCGTGTCCCACTCCATGCGCAGGGTACATTTGCTGCCGCCCTGGTCGAATGCGATCAGGAAATTTTCCATCGGCGGGCCGTTCTTCGAAGCTTTCATCTGCACCCGCACCAGATCTTCTTTTTCCCCGGGATAATCCGTGCCCCACTCCCCGGTCTTCTTGCTGATGATCAGCCACCAGGAGTCGGCCTTCGGCAGGGTGAACAGGGTATAGCTGCCGGCGGGCACAGCCATGCCCCCAACCTTTATATTTGCGTCGGTCACGAAGGTAGTCGCTTCGTTCGCGCCGGTACGCCAGACCTGGCCGTAGGGGACTACCGCCTGTTCGCTGGCATCACCAAAAATCTTCCGCCCTTTGGCGCGCGGGCTGGAATAGTCGATCTTCACACTCTTGCCATTGGAGAATTTGCACTCCGCACTGGCCGGCGGACTGGGGCGCTTGGATTTGTCCTTCGGCATCTCCATCTGTGCCGAAGCCACCGTTGCGATGGCGAACAAGCATGCTGCGAGCACTGCGATTCTCTTCATAGCTTGTTTCTCCTCAGTGAGTTCTTAGCCGTTAGCGGTTGGCTTTTAGCCCGGGCATGGAACTCCTGCTAAGAGCTAAAGGCTAAGAGCTAATGGCTGCACAAGAATTATACCCATATCGCGGCTACAATCTCCTGATGGCCGTTTTCAACGAGAGACAGGAAGAACTCGAACATTTCGAAACGCGCATGGGTGTGCCCTGTGGACGCCTGGCCGTCACCTTGGATCTCGTGACTGACGCCATGGCTTTGGTCGGGCAGCACGGTGTCTACTGCCAGAGCCAGCGCTGGCCCGGCAAGCCCGTCATGGACGTGCAACTCGTCATGAAGAATCTCGCCGATGCCAAAGAGCTGATTCAGAGCGTGATGGCGGAACTCAAGTCCAAAGCCTGATTTCCGCTAGAGACGCGGTTCGCCGCGTCGCCTTCCGCAGCCTGGACGGGGCAGGCCCGGTCCCTACAGCAAACCGAAGTCACTTCGACGCCTGCCCAGCGGAAACGGTAAGCGTTAGGAAAGCCTTACAATTCAGAACATGGAGCGCAAGATATTCTGGGGCTCAATGACCGTGCTCGGCTTGCTCGCCGATTTTCTATTGCCGCTCTGGTGGGCTCTCGGCGCGACCATCCCCATCGTCTACGTCTCGTGGTGGGTCGCTTATCGCAGCGACTGGTTCGAATGACTACAGTTGCGCGATAAAATCCTCCGCTCGAATTCCCGCTAGCTTCAAAATTCCGCGCAGCGTGCCGATTGCAAGTTCCGAATGCAAGGGAACGACACAACCACTGACCCCATCCGGCCCAATGCGCTTAAGGATACGTGACTTCCGCGTTGCCGGACCTGAGTGAAGCCCAGTCGCTCAAGAGCACGTATCGCTTCTGCCCCTGATACGCGGGCAGTCTAGGCCTAGCGCGCCTCGAATATGGTGACAAGCGGACGGCTGGAACCGTCGGGGGGGAACTCCTCTAGGTAGAGCTCAGTCGCTTCTTTGAGGTTGGCCACGGCTTCTTCTACAGTTTTACCCTGGCTAACCGTGCCAACTTCCGGACACTCCGCCATAGAGATCACGTTCTTTACGTAGGACAGCTGTAAAGGTACCGATAGGCATTCAGTAGTCCAAGGGCAATTCGCCGAACTGCTTGAGGCTGGTTCCGACGTGACGGGATAGAAGCCGGGTGAACTCCTCTGCGAGACCCTAATCTGCCATCGGCAGGTCGAACGTTTGGCGACTTCCTCGGAACTCGCAGGTGAAAGTGACAAACGCGTTCACGCTCGGGAAGACCTCAGTGACGGAGATTCTCTGATCAGTCGGAAACTCCTGGTATCGTGTGAAGGCGCCACCCGGCATGGGCGGCCACGACGTTTTGAGGCAGTCTTTGGACCCTCATTGTGCCAATATACGCTCCTGAGTCAACCGGGCAGATTCCGCGGCCCTTCATTCGCTACCCCAGTTGGTACTTCCCGGCCTCGATCGTCTTCTGCGCGATCTGCTGGCGTAGCGCGATGGTATTGAAGGGCTCGTACTTTGCCAGTCGGCGTAGGATCGCCAACTGAGTCCGCAGCATGTCGCCTTCGGCCACATTGGCAATCACTTTTTTAGCCGCCGCTTCGATTTTCTCCATCGCCTGCGTCAGATAGACTCGCGTCATCGCAATCGGCAACGCCGCCGCCGCTTCGCCTTTCTGCTCGACCATCTTTTGCGCCCGCAGTACAGCCGATTCCATGGCATAGATTTCGATCGTCATATCGGCGATCGCGCCCATCACTTCCTGCTGGTCCTGAATCGCTTGCATATATTTCTGGGTGGCCGAACCGGAGACAAACAAACCAAGCTTCTTTGCCTGCGCGACCAGTTTGCGCTCTTCCGCCAGCGCGCCCTCGATCTCCTCACCGCCCGACGGGCCACTCAGCACCTCGTCCATCAACTTCTTGATCGCCGCCATCAGCGGTAGCTGGCCGCTCATGGCCCGTTTCAGCAGAAAGCCAGTGATGATGAGCCGATTGATTTCATTGGTGCCTTCGAAGATCCGATTGATCCGCGCATCCCGATAGGCACGCTCCGCCGGATACTCCTCAACAAAGCCATAGCCGGCAAAAATCTGCATCGCCTCGTCGACGACGTAGTCGATCATCTCCGACCCCCAGACTTTCAGGATCGAACATTCGACGGCATACTCTTCGATCGCCTTGCGCCGGTCCTTGGCCGCGTCCGGGCTCGCGGAATCGATTTCCGATAACAGCACGTCCATCATTCCGACGGTGCGATAGACAAGCGATTCGCCAACAAAAATCAGCGTCGCCATGTTCGCGATTTTCTCTCGCACCAGCCCGAAATCGCTGATCGTCTTGCCGAACGCTTTGCGCTGCTTGGCGTAAGAAACGGCGCTTTCGACCGAAACCCGCGCTCCACCCACGCACATCGCGCCAAGTTTGAAACGTCCCACGTTCAGAATGTTGAAGGCGATGATGTGCCCCTTGCCGATCTCGCCCAGCAGATTCTCCACCGGGACCTCGCAGTCATTCAAAATAATGGGACAGGTGGACGATCCGCGAATGCCCATCTTGTGCTCTTCGGCGCCGATGGAAAACCCAGGAAATGTCTTTTCCACGAGGAAGGCTGAAAATTTCTCGCCATCAATCTTCGCGAAAACAGTAAAAAGATCGGCGAAACCGGCATTCGTGATCCACATCTTCTCGCCGTTCAGAATGTAGTGCTTCCCGTCGGGCGAAAGTACGGCACGGGCGCGGCAATTGAGCGCATCAGAGCCCGAGGTCGCTTCCGACAAAGCGTATGCCCCAACCATCTCCCCGGCAGCCAGTTTCGGCAGATATTTTTTCTTCTGATCTTCGGTGCCAAAATAAACCAGCGGCAGCAAGCCGATACCGCTATGCGCGCCCCAGGTCGTCGCGAATCCGGCGTATTTCGCGATGTGGTCGGCGATGATGGCCGCCGTTACTTTATCCATTTCCAGGCCGCCGTACGCTTCAGGAACCTCAACTCCGCTGAGGCCAAGCTCGCCCGCCTTCTTCAGCAGATCGCGCGATATGGAAAAATCCTTGCGTTCGATCTTTTCCGCTTGCGGCAGAATCTCGTTGACCGCAAATTCTTCCGTGGTCTGCCCGATCATCTGGTGCTGTTCGGAAAAATCTTCAGGAGTGAAAACATCGGCAGTCTGCCGCTCTTCCAGCAGAAAGCTGCCGCCGAGAATCTTGGTTTTTGGGATTGCAGTGGTCGCCATATCAAGCCCCTTTTGGTCGGAATCCGGCAAATAGGCCGAGTGGGTTAGGATCGATAATGATGGGTCAGGATCAACTATTAGAATTTTATGAGAAGTCGCAACAGGCGTCTACTCGCTTTCACCGAAGTGCACCTCGGTTGCTGTATGGCCCTGCAATTGCACGTGTAATTCGTTATTTGTGTCACCTTCCTCATTACTGACTGATACCTCGCCAGAGGACGCCAGAGGACGCCAGAGGACGCCAGAGGACTGCCAGAGGACTGCAAAGATGAACGCTACGACCGCGACCTTTCGCTGGACGGAAAAATATAGTGTCAATGTCGCTGCCCTGGACAATCAGCACAAACGTCTGTTCGCGACCATCAACGAACTCAATCAGGCGCTCGCCAGTGGCGAGGGCAAAGCCGTTACCGAACCCGTGCTGCAGAAACTGGTCGACTACGCTATGTCCCACTTCGCCGCCGAGGAAGCGCTTCTCGCCGAGCACGGTTATCCCGCAACCGCAAGCCATCGCGCCGAGCATGACAAGTTCACCGCGTCCGTGGCCAAGTTTCAGGCCGACCACCGCGCCGGTAAACCCGGAGTTCCCGTCTCCCTCATCCTCTTTCTACAGACCTGGTTGAAGGAGCACATCCTGGTCACGGACAAGGCCTACACTAATTTTCTCAATTCCCGCGGTGTGCGTTAATCAGGGGTGCGTTAATCAGGTGTGCCGTAACTAGGGGTGCGGTAGTTAGGTGTGCCGTAACGCTCAACACTTCCGGGAAAATCCCTCACCCTCTGACCCAGACTGCAACCGCCCTGTTCCCTCAGGGAGCACTCAGCCTGGGCGGCAGAGGCATCGCGCTAAAAGCAAAACTACGTGAGCGCGCTAGGCACTGTTCGTATTGCTCGCGAAGCAACTGATAGCGGAGGCTGAGGCCGGGGTCATTTTTCCCCGCCATCTGTCCCTGCAGCGCCGTGATCTGATCGGCCAAGATACGGCAGTTGCTAAATCCATATTGCGAGCCGCAGGCAAAGCCGTTCCAACCCAGCCCGGTCGAACAAATCTGCGGATAACCACAGTTACCGGCCGAGTTCCGAGTTCCTCCTCCCGGGCAGACGTTGCAAGGTTGTCCCTTCTTGCAGGGAACGCGTCGTTTGAAGTCAGCCTCCGCAGGGGTTACCGGTGCCGGTTTCTTATGCCTCATGAAGGAGAAGAAGCCCTTCTTCTCGGCTTTGGCGTTAGCGGAATCCTTGACCGGCGTGCGCAAGTTCGATTTAGATTGAGTAGAAGACGACGAGATACTGCTGGAACCATGGGAAGTTCCTGAGACATGTGTTGAACTGACATGAGAGGAAGCTGAACTCGAGGAGCCACCAAAACTGCTGTGAGAAGAGGCGCCGGCGCTCGATGCTGAACTGGAACCACCACCGCCTCCAGACGCATGTTGGGCCAGAAGAGTCACTGAAAGCAACAGAATCGCTGCACCCACAAGACGGGAGAGCCGCACAAAGCACCTCTCAACAGGCTGACGCGTGCCGGGAAAACTCTGTCGTGCTATTTACTTATACGGTCATACAACGGCAAAGGATAGCCCATAACCGCGTCAAAGAACATCCAGATTGGTAAAGATTCCGTCAACCAGGCATCACGCGAGCGATTCAAAAATCCCCGCCGCCCCCATACCTCCGCCGACGCACATAGTTACCATGCCATAGCGTGCCTTTCGCCGCTGCAGTTCACGAAGTACGCTCGCCGTCAGTTTCGCTCCCGTACATCCCAGCGGATGTCCAAGCGCGATCGCGCCTCCATTCGGATTGACCCGCTCTGGGTCAAGTCCGGCCTCCTGCATTACCGCCAGCGATTGCACGGCAAATGCCTCGTTCAGTTCGATCACAGCGATATCCGAGAGCTTCAACCCAGCCAGCTTGAGCGCTTTTGGAATCGCAAACACCGGACCCAGTCCCATCTCTTCCGGCTTATATCCGGCGGTGGCAAACGAGACATAGCGCGCCAGAGGAGTGATGCCCAGCGCCTTGGCCCGCTCGGCCGACATTACGACCGCCGCTGCCGCTCCATCGGACATCTGCGAAGAATTTCCCGCCGTGGTCACGCCCTTCACGTGGAATGCCGGCTTCAGCGCGCCCAGAGCCTCCAGTGAAGTATCGGCCCGCGGCCCCTCGTCCACCTTAAAAGAAATTTCTGTCCGCTTCGGCTTCGATCCATTCGGCGTGGTAAAACTCACGGGCACGGCCACGATCTCATCCTCAAACTTGCCTGCCTGAATCGCCGCCAGCGCTCTCTGATGGCTGCGCAATGAAAACTCGTCGCACTGCTCACGCGTGATGCCGGAACGGGATGCCAGGCGCTCGGCTGTCAGTCCCATCGAAAGATACGCGCCCGGATGATGATCCACCAGCCAGGGATTCGGCGATATCTTGTTCCCGCCCATGGGAATCATCGTCATCGATTCCGTCCCGCCCGCCACCATGACTTCCGCCCCGCCGCTCATGATGCGCTCCGCCGCCATGGCAATCGCCTGCAAGCCCGACGAACAGAAGCGATTGATCGTCACCGCCGACACCTCCACCGGCAGCCCCGCCCGTAGCGATGCGATCCGAGCCACGTTCATCCCCTGCTCCGCTTCAGGCATGGCGCAGCCCAGGATGACGTCCTCAATTTCGTTGGGATCAAGCTGCGGCACTCGATCAAGCGCGCCCTTGATGGCAACCGCAGCCATTTCATCAGGACGCGTAGCCCGCAGCGTCCCCTTATAAGCGCGCCCCACCGGAGTGCGAACGGAAGAAACTATGACGACTTCGCGCATGGGAAAACTCCGTAACTATTGTAGCGCGACGTGCGGGTGGCTTGTGAGTGCTTCGCGCTCGCGAAGCACTCACAAAGCTCAAGATGACACCTTGGATGAAGCGCTATTTAGCAGTGCCATCGACGGAAATACTGAAGATCGTGCCGTCGTTGGCAGTGCCGCCGAAGTAGGTTGTTCCGTAGAAGACGTGCTTTGCCACTTCGACGAGACCGCAATAGGAGTTTTTGCCATTGGTTCCGTCGAAATTGTGCAACGTGGTGAATGCGCCGGCAGGCGTCGTTCTGAAGATTGTGCCGCCAAAATGCCTGCCCCAGGCTTGGGTGGTGCCGTAGAGGTTGCCGTCACTGCCGAGCAGGATTCCGTAAGGAGTCGCGCCATCGGTGCCGTCGAAGCTGTGGAGTGTGGTTACCGCGCCCGCGGAAGTCATCGAGAATACGGTGCCGCCCTCGCTGGCTCCGCCCCCGCCCGTGGTTCCGTAAAACGTATCTCCGGCACCCTCGACTACGCCGCTATAGGGATATTCGCCGTCGGTCGCATCAAAGGCGTGCAGAGTCGTCAGATTTCCGCCGAGCGTGATTTTGAAAATAGTGCCGCAACCATCGAAACAAGAGGAGTTGCCGCCGGCGTGGCTTACCCCGTAGATGTTTCCATCGCTCGCCTGAATAATCGCGCTGACCGGGTACGCACCATCCGCGCAACCGCTTAGCGAACAGAAGTTGTAGAGAGTGGTTAGACTGCCGCTTGAGGTGATTTGATAAACCGTGCCGGCATTGGAGTTTCCGCCTCCATTGGTTGTGCCATAGAAATTTCCGTCGCTGGCGACGAGGAGTGGACTGTACGGGCCTGCGCCATCGGGTCCTCCAAAGCTATGCAGAGTGGTTAATGCGCCAGCCGGAGTTATCTTGAAGACGGTGCCCCAACCGCCGCTGGTTCCACCGGACGCGGTTGTGCCGTAGAAGTTTCCGTCGGGGCCCTCGACGAGTGCCATCATGGGATATTCGCCATCTGCGCATTGAGCCAGCGCACAAAAGTCATAGAGCCGGGCGAATGTTCCTTTGGGAGTAATTTTAAAAATATTGCCGCCGTGGCTGGCTCCGCCGTCTACGGTGGTCCCGTAGAGATTGCCGTCGCTCGCCAGGATGAGCGAAGAGTAGGGATTGTTACCGTCCCAGTTATGGAAGCTGTGGACTATTTTAAAAGTCTGGGCGTTAAGGGCCAGGGCTGATGTTAGACAGAAGACGAAGACGATAAAGTTTCGTTTCGAGGGGGCGAACCGGGTCATGCAATCCTCCGTGCGAGATCGGGATGAGAAGCGGATGCCGTGTGGTATGGGTTGGCATCTGAGTCTGGCAGTGTACCGTGAAGTGGCACGGCACGCCACCAGAACCCATGAATTTGACCGGCGCAGTGCGCAACGCTCGTTGCGTGAGGAGTGAAACTCCGGGTCACACCTAGCGGCGTAATCAGACCGAGATGTATCCGGTCATGGCGCTGGGTGCGGGGATGGGATCGCCATGCGCGCGCGCATCCCTTCCAAATGAAACTCAACCGCCTCGCGGATGAGTTCTTTTACTTCGTCCAGCGTTATGCCCGCAGCACCAAGGCCAGGCAAGTCGGGAGCGCATGCGCCCCGCCCTGGTTTGATTTTTCGCAGACGATCAGATACTTCATTTGAGCCAATCAAATGCCGCATCATATTCTGCGGCGGCTTCATCGTGCAGTTCCACCGCCCTAGTGGGCACGGGGCAGCTTCGCTAAATTGCGCTGACGGGCTTCTGACCAAGGGATGGTTTTCGCCCGGCCCGAATCCAGATCCGTGACGCGCTTTTTGATTTCGTCGTCCCAAGCGGCCACAATCGCTTCGTCCACTTTTCCGCCGAGGTTGGAAATGAGGGAATCCGCTAACGCTTCCTGTTCCTCCACGGAGAGCGAAAGCGCTTGTGCGAGCAACTTGGAAACTTCCGGCGTCATTTGGGCCATCGCTACCTCACGGTCTTCATCATTCTACCTTCTACCTTTTTGGGCACGTGGCGTTCTAATCCCTCACCCCGCTGCCCTTTTTCAACTGCTGCTTCCACCCCAACACCCGCGCCTTATTCCCTTCCGTCTCGGCCTCGGGAACCATCCCCTTTTTCTGATACAGGATCGAGAGGCTGGTGTGCGCCAGAATGTCGTCGGGATCGATTTCTGAAATCTGGTGGGCAACAGCGATGGCTTCATCGAGGCGGTTGAGGTCCTGCAGCGCCCGGCTCAGTCCATGCATCGCGTCGGTGAACTTTGGATCGGCCGCCACCGCCCGCCGGTACTCTTCTACCGCCTGCTCGTGATGACCTTCAAGCACCAGATCGAGCGCCGCGTAGTAGTGATGCTCAGCCCGTTGGCGCGCTTGTTCAGGCTTAATCTCGGAACTGGCCGGATCGTCAGGCATAGAGTTGGACTGGGTTGATTCTAGCAAGCCGGATAGATGGGACCATCCGACGTTTGTCGAAACGGAACGTGTTTTGGAGTTATGGCGTCCGCTGGAGGACGAGGCTCAGCGGCGCTACGCCTTGCTTCCAGGTGCCGGTGATCTGGGAATTTGCGTCGTCCATGGTGCCATCGTAGAGAGCGGGAATGCTGCTGCTTTCGAAGTGCAGCGCGCGCGCCTTATAAGTTATGGCGGTAATCTGGATGCCCGAGGTGTCCTGGTCAGGGTAGTCGATGGTCCCGCTTAGACTTCCGTCCTGCGCGGCCGAGATGTGGACCACGATGCGCTTCTTCGGCTGCGCGCCAGGATCAAGCGTTCCTTCCCAAACTCCCACGATTCCCGATCTGTTCTGTGCCAGGCTGAGGGCGGGCAGAATCCCCAGGGCGAGCAGCAACGCGAAAGCGAGACAGAAGGATGATGCGCGGGGCTTCTTCATGGTCGACTCCTCACGTTACCAGAATGCGAAATCAGCTTGCCTTATGGCAAGGCGATCCTGCTGTTTAGATGGCTCATGGATGAAATAGATTGCTTAATTGTGTATTTAGAGTCGTGACGGCCGCGTTTCACGGGCCGAGCTGCGCTCGGCTGGACGGGCGAGGCGCCCGTCCCCACACAACCGTCCCCACGAGCTAAGCCTGCGGCTTCCAGCGCAATACTGGCTTGCGCGCCGCTGCCGTCTCATCCAGTCGTGAAATTCGGGTGTTGTGCGGAGCATCCAGCACGAACTGCGGATCTTCTTCCACCTCGTCCGCGATCGATTTCATCGCCTCTATGAACAGATCCAGTTCTTCCAAAGGTTCGCTCTCGGTTGGCTCGATCATCAGCGCACCCGGAACGATCAGCGGAAAGGCGGTCGTGTAGGGATGGAATCCATAGTCGATCAGCCGCTTCGCCAGGTCCATCGTCTTGACGCCCTTCTTGGACTGCACCTTGTCGCTGAAAACGACCTCGTGCATCGAAGGAGTCGAGTAAGGCAGATCGTAGACGCCTTCTAGCCCCTTGCGGATGTAGTTCGCGTTGAGCACCGCGTCTTCGGTCGTCTGGCGCAGTCCGTCGGGCCCATTGGCGAAGATGTAGGCCAGCGCGCGGACGAACATTCCGAAATTACCGTAGAAGGCGCGCACGCGTCCGACCGACTGCGGGCGATTGTATTCGAAGCCCAGCGTGCCATCGGGCTTGGTGATGACGACCGGAGTGGGCAGAAACGGCGACAGCATTTTCTTGATGGCTACGGGTCCTGAACCCGGACCACCGCCGCCGTGCGGCGTGGAGAAAGTTTTGTGGAGGTTGAGGTGCATGACATCGACGCCGAAATCTCCCGGTCGCGCTTTGCCGACCAGCGCGTTCATGTTGGCGCCATCCATGTAGAGCAGGCCGCCCTTGGCGTGCATGAGTTCGGCGATCTTGTGAATCTCCTGCTCGAAAACGCCGAGCGTGTTGGGATTCGTGACCATCAACGCCGCGACATCTTCATTCATCTGCGCCGCGAGCGCAGCCACGTCGACCATGCCGCGGTCGTTCGACTTCAGATTTTCGACCGCGTAACCAACCGTTGCTGCCGTTGCCGGATTTGTGCCGTGCGCCGAGTCGGGGATGAGAATCTTTTTTCGAGCATTGCCCTGGGACTGGTGGTAGGCGCGGACCATGAGCAATCCGGTGAGTTCGCCCTGGGCGCCGGCGGCGGGTTGCAGCGTGATTGCGTCCATGCCGGTGATTTCGAGCAGGCAGTCGCTTAAGGTCTTCATGATTTGCATCGCACCCTGCGAAATCTTTTCGGCTTGATACGGATGGCCGTTGGCCAGGCCTTCCACGCGCGCGACGAATTCGTTGACGCGCGGGTTGTATTTCATGGTGCAGGAGCCGAGCGGATACATGCCGAGATCGATGGCGTAATTCCACGTCGAGAGGCGCGTGAAATGGCGGATGATTTCGATCTCGCTCACCTCAGGCATGTTGCCGAGATCTTTTCTTTCTTGAGAACCGAGCAGCGCCTTGGTATCGACTTCCGGAACGTCGAGCGGCGGCAACTTCCAGGCGGCTTTGCCGGGAGAGGACTTCTCGAAGATCAAGCCTTCGTTCTGGCTGATGTGGCGCGTCGCTTTGCGGGTCATGTGTTTCATAATGATTGCTCGAAGATTCCCAGATCGCTGAATCCGAAACTGGATTCGATCATCGGAGTGCCGCCTGAGGTTCGGCGTTTTTCGGGAGGCGCACCGAACTTTCACTTTCGGATACCAAGTTCACGGCCGTATCGATCATCGAGCGCGTTGTCAATTCTGTGCAACACCACAACGCCGCGTGGCCGAGTTCGGGATAGAACTTCTTCAGCGGAAATCCGCCGACGATTTTGTGCTCCAGCAAACGTGAGTTGATGGCGCGAGGATCTTCCCTTGTCTGAACGACGAACTCGTTGAATCGCGGCGCACCGGAGAACAGCACCTTGGCATGTTTACCAAACTGGTCGGCAGCGTAGGCGGTCTTGGCCAGATTCTGCTTGGCCAATTCGCGCAGGCCTACTTTGCCATAAACCGTCATGAAGATATTCACCATCAGCGCGACCAGCGCCTGATTGGTGCAGATGTTCGACGTGGCTTTCTCGCGCCGGATGTGCTGCTCGCGCGTGGCCAGCGTCAGCACAAATCCACGTTTTCCGTTCTTGTCGACAGTCTGACCGGCGAGCCGTCCCGGCATTTGGCGAACGAACTTTTCTTTTGTAGCCAGCACGCCGCAGTAGGGACCACCGAATCCCAGTGGTACACCGAAGGACTGCGCCTCCATGGCCACGATGTCGGCGGTTCGCGGCGGCTCGACAATCCCGAGCGACACTGCCTCCGCGATCGACACAATCAGCAGCGCTCCGCGTTTGTGGGCGATCTCGGCTATCGCTTCCACGTCTTCGATCGTGCCGAAGAAGTTGGGCGACTGTATCAGGACACAGGCCGTATCATCGCCCACCGCACCCTCCAGTTCCTTAAGGTCAATCGCTCCCGACTCGGCAAAGCCGACGAGCTTCAGCGGAATGTCCTGATGCGTGGCGTAAGTGTTGATAACCTCGCGATATTCGGGATGCAGGCTGCGTGCGATCACTGCCCCACGCTTTCCCGTGACGCGTACCGCCATCATCACCGCTTCGGCGGCGCCGGTCGAGCCGTCATACATCGAGGCATTGGCCAGGTCCATTCCGGTGAGTTCCGAGATCATGGTCTGGAATTCAAAAATGGCCTGCAACGTACCCTGCGCGAACTCGGCTTGATATGGCGTGTAGGAGGTCAGAAACTCTCCGCGCTGAACGAGCGCATCGATCACGACGGGACGGTAATGGGAATAGGCTCCCGCTCCCAGAAAACTGGTGTAGCCTTCGCCATTTTCCCTGGCGCGCTGCTTGAACCAGTCGACGATCTCGGACTCGGCCATTTGCCGGGGGACGGCGAGATCGCGCGTCAAACGGTATTCCGCGGGGATCGGCGAAAAGAGTTCGTCGATGGAGCGGATGCCGATCGCCTGCAGCATGGCGGCGCGATCCGCGGGAGACTTCGGTAAATATCTCATAGCAACCTTATCATTCGATGTGAGCAGCGGGTGCAACGATTGCACAGGCTAGAAGCAAGGGCAGAGGTTAGATTGCGGAGGTTAAAACCCTCAGCAGTCGTCGACAACCGAAGAGTTTCACTCTGCAATCTGACCTCTAACCTCTGCAATGCTCAGTGTCCCGCCTCTTCGCTGACAAACTTGTCATAGTCCGCTGACGATAACAGCGCGTTAACCTCGGCTGTATCCTTCACTTTGATCTTGACCATCCAGGCGCTGTGGGCATCTCGGTTGACTTGCTCGGGAGAGGTGGCCAGCGTTTCGTTTACGGCCGTCACTGTCCCCGAGGCCGGAGCATACAAGTCAGACACAGCTTTTACCGACTCTACGGTGCCGAACGGTTTGCCCTTGGTAATCTCCGCACCCACCTTGGGCAGATCGACGAAGACGATGTCTCCCAGCGAGTCCTGGGCGTGGCTGGTGATTCCAATGGCTCCGTCCGCGCCGATCCATTCATGCTCTTTCGTATATTTACGGTCACTGGGATATGGCATATCAGCTGTTGGCTCCTGGCTCTGGGCTTACAAGTCTAATTATCTGTGAGGCTGTAGTCATGGTTTTTTCGGCCGCTTATAAAAGGGTGATGGCACAACCTGCGCTTTTACGCCCTGTCCTCGAATCTCCACCTTTACCGTTGTTCCGACGGCGGAGTGATCCGGCGGAACGTAGGCCAGGGCGATGTTCTTCTTCAGGAACGGGGCCGGCGATCCGCTGGTTACGTAGCCGATCTCGCGGCCATTCTCGTCCTGAACCTTGTATCCGTCGCGCGCAATTCCACGATCAACCATCTCCAGGCCGACCAGCGTTTTCCTGAGGCCTTCAGTTCCCGCCTTTTCCAGCGCGTCGCGGCCGATGAAATCCGGCTTTTCCATCTTGCAGAAGCGACCCAACCCGGCCTCCCACACGTTGATCGTGTCAGAGATTTCGTGCCCGTAGAGGGAAAGACTGCCTTCCAGTCGCAGAGTGTTGCGCGCACCCAGTCCGCAGGGGATTGCGCCGAACTCTTTGCCCGCTTCGAGAATTTCGTACCAGACGCGAGCGCTGGTATCTTCGTCGGAGGGGATATAAATCTCGAATCCATCTTCAGCGGTGTAGCCAGTGCGACCAAGCAGGATATTTTTCATGCCGGATAGAGTTCCACGCGTCACCCAGTAGAACTTTACTTTGCTCAAGTCGGCATCCGTCAGTTTTTGCAGAAGGCTGACACCCTTCGGACCCTGGATCGCGATCTGCGTGAAGTCGTCCGACAAATTGTCAACCGCACAATCGAACCGGCGCGTGTTGTCTCGTACCCAGTTGAAGTCTTTTTCACGCGTCCCCGCGTTGATCACGAGGAGGTACTCGTCTACGCCGAGGCGATGCACGATTACGTCGTCCACGAATGTCCCTAGCGGATAGAGTAGTGCCGAGTATTGCGCCTGCCCGATCGCCAGCCGTGAGGCGTCATTCATCGAGATGTGCTGCACCGCCGCGAGCGCTTCCGATCCGGCGAGTCGGATGTCTCCCATGTGGCTGACGTCGAAGATTCCGACTCCGGTCCGCACCGCCATGTGCTCGGCAACAATGCCGCAGCCGATCGAGGAAGGGTATTCGACCGGCATCTCCCAGCCGTTGAACTCCACCATCTTCGCGCCCATCTGGCGATGAACGGCATTCAAGGCGGTCCTGCGGATGTTCCTGGGGGCAACGGGCGGAGTGGTTTCCACAGCAGACAAGAGAGACCTCGGTCAGAACGTGTTGCGTACGATCAGGTTCCGGCAGCGGCGGGGCTGCCCTAATCTGGAACTGTTTAAGTTAACACCGGGGCGGGAAGCGCGGCAAATAGGTTCAGGACTCAAAGAATGGTTTGGAGTCGTGGAACCGCCAACGCGGGCGGTCTTGGAATAGCCAATTTCGTCAAGGTTTTTTCAGCACCGCGATCCCCAGATCCCGCAACTGACCCTCGGAGACTGGCGTAGGCGCCTCCATCATCAAGTCTTTCGCAGCGGCGGTTTTGGGGAAGGGAATGACCTCGCGCAAACTCTCCGCTCCGGCCAGAATCATCACGATGCGATCAAGGCCGAGCGCGATGCCACCATGCGGAGGCGTTCCGTATTCGAGCGCTTCCAGGAAGAATCCGAAGCGCGAGCGCGCTTCTTCTTCCGTCATGCCTAGGGCGTGAAAGATTCTGCTTTGTACATCCTGCCGGTGTATACGAATCGAGCCCGAGCCCAACTCCGTTCCGTTCAGGACGACGTCGTAAGCCAGCGCGCGCACCATGGCTGGATCGCTTTCGAGTTTGTCCATGTCTTCATCGTGCGGCGAGGTAAAAGGATGATGCGCTGCCACCCAGCGCTTGTCACCCTCGTCATATTCGAACATGGGAAAATTCGTTACCCACAGAAAACGATAGTCACCCTTCTGGAAAAGCTTGTGGCGATCGGAGTATTTCTGTGCCAGCGCCACTCGCAGCAGCCCCGCCGAAGCGTAGATCGCCATCTCCGCCGGCGTAACTTTTCGCTTGCTGGCCGGATGCTCGTCTTTAGATGAGCCTGACTGTGCCGAGCCCACCACCAGCACCAGCAGATCGTCCGCCGCGGCACCCGTCTTGGCTCGGACCTTGGCTCCGGCCTCAGCGTGCTTGTTCTCGATGCGCTTGAAGTCCTCGAAGACGCGCGCTCCGCCCTTGGAGACAAACAGCGGCTTGATGTCGTCGCGCTCCTTGCGGGAAAGTTCGCCCACATGCGGAATGCGGATGGCGATGACCGGCAGTTCTTTATTTATCGCCAACCCTTGAAGCTCATCCGGCGTAAAACAATCGGCGACGTCCGTGAAAGCGGGGACTCGCAGGTCGGGCTTGTCGATGCCGTATTGCCGGATGGCGTCATCGAAGTCCATGCGCGGGAAAGGAGTTTTAATCTCGTGCCCCGCCGCCTTGAAAGCCGCGGTTAGGAAACTCTCGACAACTTCCCAAACGCGCTCCGGCTGCGGATAGCTCATTTCAAGATCGATCTGGGTGAACTCGGGCTGGCGGTCGGCGCGCAGGTCTTCGTCGCGGAAGCAGCGCACGATCTGGAAATATTTATCGAAGCCCGAGATCATCAGAATCTGCTTGAACAGTTGCGGCGACTGCGGCAAGGCGTAGAACATTCCCGGCTGCACTCGGCTGGGGACGAGGTAATCGCGCGCGCCTTCCGGGGTTGAGCGCGTCATGAACGGCGTTTCAATTTCAAAGAAGCCCTGAGCAGCGAGGTCCCCGCGGATTGCGAGCGCCACTTTGTGGCGCAGTTCGATGTTGAACTGCATGGCATCGCGCCGCAGATCGATGTAGCGGTATTTCAACCGCATCTCTTCGTTCGCCAGGACGGTATCGGAGGGCAAGAAGGGTAACCCCTTCGACACGTTGAGAATGCGCAACTCTTCGACGACCAGTTCCACTTCGCCCGTAGGAATATTGGGATTGATCGTATCGGCGTCTCGGCGCTTGACGGTTCCGATGGCTGCGATCACGAACTCGTTGCGCAGCGCCTCGGCTTTTTGGTGCACGGAAGCATTCAGTTCATGATTAAAGACGACTTGCGTAACGCCGGTGCGGTCGCGCAGGTCGACGAAGATGATCTGGCCGAGATCGCGGCGGCGGTTCACCCACCCCATGAGCACAACTTTCTTGCCCGCATCGGACGGCCGAAGCTCTCCGCACCTATGAGTTCGTCTAAGATCGCCTAAGAAATCAAGCACGTTTTTGCCTTGTCCTGCTGGAATCGTCCGGCTGAAACCGTCGAGCTGAAATGATGGTGTGAGCTGAACCAAAGATTATAAATGGAGGGACGCGCTAAACTTCGCGATTTGCGCGCGAATTCAATCCTCGAAGCAATGCGGGACAGTGGATGACGGCAGGAAGTCCGCGGAGCGTACGGCGGTTATCAGCTAGAGTTGCGAACGGCGAAGGTGAGAGGGAGCGGATTGCGGTTGTTCTCTTTCGTCGCCGGATACACGGCCACAGTCACGGCCATCGCAACCCGAAACGCTTCCCGTTGATTCCACCACCGCGTCGTTGCGCGCGAAACATACGGCGTGCGGGAGCATGGGTTGGCGCTCAGTCGACGCCTCGTGAGTCTCCAGTCCGCTGCCGCAATTCACCAGCACGGTGAGGTATTCGAGATGATGGATCGGATGCGCATTCGCCACTCCGTAACCTATCGCCAACAGACCGATCAGCGTCAGGCCGGTGCAGGCCATTACCCAAGCCGATTTTGGCTTCATCGTCGTCCCCCCATCCAAACTCTGTCCAAGCCGGTGCAGAGCTCGCCAGGGTGGGAGAGCACGGCAACCGACAAACCGATGGCTTAGTTCGACCTTATAGGAGCACGTGTAGCTCCACAGATAAGGGTCCTCAAGTAATTGATTAATTAGGGTCTTTTGAGGATGGACAGGAGCATTGGCGGGACAGAATGTCGCGCCAGCGGCTAGTTGGGACAGGTTGTCACCCTGGAGGGACGCTCAGAACTCGAGGTAGCAAGAGCGAAGAGCCAACCGCGAACAGCTATTTCTGAGCAATCCGCTGCGCCAGTTCCGCGCGCGGCACCGTGACCTGTTCGCCCGAGGCCAGATGTTTGAGCGCAAAGGCGTTGGCCGCTACTTCATTCTCGCCAACGATGAGAATGTACCGAGAGCCGATTTTGTCGGCAGCTTCGAACGACTTCTTTAAACGAAACGATTCGTCGCCGAGTTCGATCACCAGATCCTGCCGCCGCAGTTCGCGAGCCAGACGCGCCGCTTCGCGATTCATCCCGGCTCCGAGCGGAGCAATATAAACGTCAGGTTTGCGCAGAACCGACTCCGCCGTCGCATTCAACGACAACACCAGGCGATCTTCGCCGATAGCAAATCCAATTCCCGGAGCCGCCGGCCCGCCGAGAGCCTCCGATAAACCGTCGTATCGTCCGCCGCCAAGAATGGCATTCTGCGCCCCCAGCGCTCCGTGAGTAAATTCAAATGCCGTCTTTTGGTAGTAATCGAGACCTCGAACCAGGCGCGGATTCTCGGTATACGGAATCGGGATGGCATTCAGGATTTCTTTAACCTGCTCGTAATGAGTGCGGCAGTCTTCGTCGAGAAACTGGCTGATGGTGGGCAGGGTTGCAATGATGGGTTGATCTTCGGGCACCTTGCAATCAAAAACGCGCAGCGGATTGGTGACAGCGCGGCGCTGACAGTCGACGCACATTTTATCGACCACCGGCGCCAGCGCCTGTCGCAGCGCTTCGTTGAATTGGGCACGGTCTGCAGGGCAGCCCACGGAATTGAGTTCAAGGGTCCAGTTGGTGATGCCGACCCGGTCGAGCAGGGTGGCGACGAGCTCGAGAATTTCGGCGTCTCTCGCGGGTGACTGGCTGCCGGAAGCTGGGGGTCCGATGACTTCGGCGTCAATCTGGTAGAACTGCCGGTAGCGGCCTTTCTGCGGACGTTCGCGCCGAAACATCGGGCCGATCGAGAAGAATTTATTCAGGCCGCGCTCCCAGAGTTTGTGCTCGATATAGGCGCGGACGATGCCGGCCGTGTTTTCGGGGCGGAGGGTCAGGGATTGTCCTTTGTCGCTCTCGGCGCGGCCGCGATCTTCCCAGGTAAACATTTCCTTCGAGACGATATCCGTCTCTTCGCCGACGCCGCGGGCGAAGAGTTCGGTCGATTCAAAGATCGGCGTGCGAATCTCGTGGAAGTTGTAGGCGCGGAAGACATCGCGCACGGTGGCTTCGACAAAGTTCCAAAGCGCCGTATCGGGCGGAAGCAGGTCGCGGGTTCCTCGGGGGGACTTGATCATGGGATGGTTTTCAGGTCAGTTCTCGCTATTCAGTTTCACACGAGTTTTGATGACAGCTGACATCTCAGTCTGCATAAGTGTAACGTCGAATCAAAATTTTGTTTGGAGAACGTGGCTCGACAAGGTATCTAAAACGAGAGCATGTAGTTAACCTGGATCTGGGTTTCGACGAACACGGGTTCGCCGTTCAACAGATAAGGGCGGTATTTCCATTGACGCACGGCGTTGACGGCCGACGGAACGAGTTCCATGGGACCCGATAGCGCCTCCAGGTCTGTGATGTCGCCCGTCTTGCTGATCACCGCTTGCAGCGTGACCGTGCCTTGGATGCGATCATGCCTGGCTTGGCCGGGATAGACCGGTGCGACCTTCTTGACCAGCAAGCCGCTTGAGATCCCGGCTTGAACCTTTACCTTTGTCGTGACACTTTTCCCGTCGATCGAGGCGGGAGGCTGTGGTTCCGCAACTTTTCCCGGCGTTGCTGGAGTCATGGTGCTGAGAGTTGCGACGGCATTTTCGATTGCCTGCTTCGACCAGCCGATAATATTCCACTGGAGAAAATAATCCTTGATGGATGTGCAGAGGAAAGTGCGGTGGTCGATGCCTTGTCGATATTCGAAATCAACGCGGAAGAAATCGTGTCCGGCGACGGTGAATTCGGTTATGTCGCCTTTTTGTTTCGCCTCTTTGCGCGACTGCACAGCGGTGGCGGACGCTTCCAGATAGTGCTTGCAGTCCTCAGGGCCGGAGCGGTGGATGGCCAGGACCAGGAAGGAAGAATCGGCTCGCGAAGGGTCTGAGTCGTGCGGGATGTAAACCTCCGCCAATAAGACGTAGCTGCTCTTGTTATTCCCTTCGGAGGCCAGTTTGGTGCGCATCAGATCCGTTTGGCGCACCCAATCTCGCGAAAGCGGGTAATGGATATCGAAGAAATCGTTGGTATACGCGTCGTCGCGGAAATTGCCGAGTGGTGGCGGCGTTGGGGGCGGCGGAGTCTTGATTTGGAAGTTGACGCTGACTTCCGTTTCAAACTCGGCGGGCAAGCCTTCCACCAAATAGGGTTTGTACTTCCACAGTTTGACCGTGTCGGCGGCGGATTGGGCCAGTGCGGGGTCTCCGGAGACAACCGAGACCTCTTGGACGTTGCTTGAAATGCCGACCACAACTCGCAGCACAACGATTCCTTGGAGACCGGTCCGACGGGCGGCTTCCGGGTACTTGAGGGCAGACTTTTGCAGGATGAGCGCCGACGCGGCATCGGAATCCAATTGCGCGCGATGCGTCTGGCTGGCGGGCGATGAACCGGGCGATGGCTGCTGCGGCTGGGCGCGGGCCCACATCCCAAGAGTCACCCAGCACGCAATCGACACGATGAATGTAGCCCTCGTCATAATAATTGAGTGCGAAAATCAGGAATTAAAGTAATCTTCAAAACGCCGGAACACATCCAATTTCCAGGCCATCATGCAGCGGTGCCGATAACCAAATTCCATTAGCCGAGGAGTTCCGCTTGTTGCGAGAATTGTACCTGCCAACCTTTTTGTTCGCATCCATTGCTCTGACAAGCACTCTCACGGCCGCGCAGCCGCCGAGCGCGCCGGGCAAGCCGCTTCCGCCGGGACCGATGCAGGCCAAAGTGAAGGCCGCCTGTACCCAGTGCCACAACACCGGCCGTATCACCGAGCAGCATCTGACGCGCCAGCAATGGTCCGATCAGCTGGACAAAATGGAGGGGCTCGGAGCGGTTATTGCCGACGCTGACCGCAACCCAATGCTCAATTATTTGACCAAGAACTTTGGTCCAGAAAAAGGTGCTGCCAAGAAAGCGGTGGCCAAGAAGACTGGCGACGGGTCCGACTGACGGCTCGACCAAATCTGCTCGCTGGCAAGTCTCGGTTAGGAAAAGCAAAGCGCTGCCGACCCAACGACCGTGTGGACCGCTACGACAGCGCCGCCCTCAACTCAAACTGTCGTCAGGATGAGGGTTTCAGCGCTAGACTTCAAGTGATTGTTTAGGTACCCGGACTCGGGCAACAAAAAATCTTCACCAGCGGGGGCCCGGACAAACACGGGGGACAGCGGAATCTCTGTCTCCCCTGGGTTCGGAGCTAGGTTTCTTTTTTTACGCTCTCATTTTCTCCCGCAGGCAAGTGTTTTTCCGGACGGAGCAGCGGAAACAGAATCACATCGCGAATGTTATGCGAGTCGGTGAATAACATGGCGAGGCGATCGATGCCGACGCCGACTCCACCGGCGGGAGGCATGCCGTAGCTCAGAGCGTTAATATAATTTTCGTCCATCTGGTGGGCTTCGTCGTCGCCGCGCTCGCGTTCTTTTAATTGCGACTCGAACCTCTGGCGCTGGTCTTCGGGGTCGTTGAGTTCGCTGAAGCCGTTGGCGATTTCCATCTGACCGGCAAACATCTCGAAGCGCTCGGTCCAGTCGGGCTCGTCGGGCTTCTGTTTCGACAGCGGCGAAACGGCTGTTGGGAACTCGTAGATGATGGTCGGCTGCATGAGGTGTTCTTCGGCTACGGCTTCGAAAAGGCTGGCAATCGTTTTGCCGACAGGCTCGGCCGCATCGTAGGTCAAACTGATCCCCGCGCCGCGCACGCGGTCGACCAGCGCGTGGACCGACTCGTGATTTGCGAAGTCGCTTACGACAGGTTTCGCTCCAGCCTTCTCGGGCCAGAACTTTGAGATCGCCTCGCGCATGGTCAGGCGGCGCCAGTTGGAATGCGACCAGTCGATTTCGTGCTCGCCCCATTTTGTTTTCATTCCGCCGGTTACATCTTTGACGGCCTGTTCAATCGCGCCCTGCGTGGTGTCGAGGATGCCCAGATAATCCGTGTATGCCTGGTAGGCTTCGAGCATGGTGAACTCAGGATTCCATCTCCAACCAAGGCCTTCGTTGCGGAAGTTGCGGTTGATTTCGTAGACGCGATCGAATCCGCCCACCGTCAGCCGCTTCAAATACAGCTCCGGAGCGATGCGCAGAAACAGATCCATATCGAGCGTGTTGTGGTGCGTTTTGAAGGGACGGGCCACGGCTCCGCCGGCTATGGGATGCATCATCGGGGTTTCGACTTCGACGAAGTTTTGCGAATCGAAATAGCGGCGCAGGGATTGCACCAGTCGGCTGCGCTTTAGAAATACTTCGCGGACTTCAGGATTCATCACCAGATCGACGTAGCGCTGGCGGTAGCGCAACTCAACGTCGGTGAGGCCGTGAAATTTTTCCGGCAAAGGCAGCAGATCTTTGGAGAGGAAGGTCAACTCCTCGGCGTGAATGCTGAGCTCGCCGGTGCGCGTGCGAAACAGGTAGCCACGAACTCCGATGTGATCGCCGAGGTCGAGCAACTTCCAGAGCTCGTATCCGGCGTCGCCGATGGCGTCTTTTTTGACGTAGATCTGCAGACGCTGTCCCTCCTGCTGCAAATGCGCGAAGCCGGCCTTGCCCATCAGGCGGATGGCCATGATGCGTCCGGCAACCCGCACGGTGACGCGGGGAGATTCCAACTCCTCAGCCGTCTGTCCGCCATACTCGGCCAGAATCTGCGGCACCGAGTGGCTGTAGTTAAACTTCCGCGGATACGCGGGATGCCCGAGAGCCTCAATCTTCTTGAGTTTCTCGCGCCGGATTTCATAGATATTTTCGTCGAGTGACAATGAGTGTCCTTGCCCCAGTAAAAAGTTAAAGACTGGAGGAAGCGATTATAAATAACCGTCGAGAGAAACATGGTTGCTCGATGGAGAATGTGACGAGAAGAATGTAGGGGATCCTTCGACTCCGCCGAGGCTTCACTTCGTAAAATTCCGGCTGCGCTCAGGATGAAAGGGTTGGAGGGTGGCGGCATGCCCACGCCTCGAATGGTGTGAGACGTGGGGCGACCACCGTTTATTCTGCGGCGAGTAATTCCCTGACGAGCGCAGACCTGGGCAGCTAGTCGTTGTCGGGAGCCACCGCCTGATTCTGAATATTCTGCGGAGCGGGCAGATTCAGGAAATAGTTGATGTCCTCTACCGCCGGAATGGTCGCGCCGTAGGGTTGTTGTGTAGTTTCGGTGAAGTACTCCCGCAGATCGTTCGAGGATCGGGCGTCCGCGAAGCCGAGTTGGCGCTCGTGCGTGGGTCCGAAGAAGATGCCTTGCAGCATATTGAGGACGCTGCCGAAATCCTCGGGCTGAACGGTGCTCACCAATCCGGGTTTGGTGTAGGCCGAGATCACGATCAGCGGCACTCGGAAGCCATAGTTGTAGTTGTTGTAGGGCGGAGCGAGCGTCCACGGAGCTGCATGATCGTACCAGCCGCCCCAGTCGTCCCAGGTCAGGACGATCGCGGTGTTGGCCCAATATCCGCAGCTGTTGTTGAAGCCACCCACGGCATTCACAATGCCGGCCACATAGGAGGGTCCGAGGCCTTTGTTGGCGTTGGCATGATCGGACCATCTTCCGTCGGGAATGACCCAGCTGACGGCGGGGAGTTGACAGTTCTGCAGATCGTTCAGGAAAGGCACTGCGCCGTAGCTGGCGGTAAACGGGAAAATTACATTGGTCGCCCATTCCGAGCCGTCGCAGGCGGTGAAGCCGGAATTGGGCTGGCAGATGGCGGTAATTGAATTCGGCGCGGTCCAGATCGAACCCGCCGCTGGAGCATAATACCTCCAGGTCACCGGGGTTGGTTGGTTGTTGTCGAGCAGGGTTGCCATGGTATTGCGGTTGTAGCAGAAGTCACCGAGCACGCCGCCGTAGGGCGTTTCCGTCCCGCTGGAATCGATGAGAAAATTCATGGCCGTCGTGTCGGCAAGACAGCCGGCGAAAGCCGACTGCGGACTGAAGTTCTCGGAAACGAATGTGCCCTGAGAGTCGTCTTGCGCGCTCGGCGCCGAGGTTCCGCCAAAAATAAACTGGTGCGCCGGATAACTCGGACCCTGGTTGGTCTGGTACATGTAATTCGCCCATCCCCAGCGTTGCGCCATGTTGATGTAAGGGTCGAGAATGTGGGTGACGATCTTCTTGCCGTACAGATTGGTGGAGGTCAGTTCCTGGGCGTTATCGACATACATAAACTGATTCCAGGTCGAGGCCGCGCAACCGAAGATCTCGGCCTCGGCGGTGCCACTGCAACCGGGAACGAGCGCGGTGCTGGGAGCGGTCGATTCCGACACGAACGCACTATGAGCGTGGCTGAGGTCGAAGTTTGTGGCGAGCCCGACCGGAGCGAGCAATTTGTGGGTGCCGGTCGATTCCACCCAATAATTCTGGATGTCATACTTCACGCCGTTCGAACCTTTGAGACCGCGCAGTCCCTGGAAGAGGTTGTCGGGAGTACGGTTTTCCTGGAAGACGATAATGACGTGCTGGATTTGGCTGGGGAATTGAGCTTGGGCGACGGTTCCGAGCAGAGCCGCTAGCAAAAGAACCTGGGCAGAGCGTTTCATCGTATTCTCCTTGGGGGGAACTGGAGGGTGGTGCGTCGGTTGACCGCTCCTGCAGACCAGCGTAACTCCCTCCGGTAGTGAGCAGCCCCACAACAAAATTGGCGACATCATGTACCTGACTGGAGCAATTGTCAAGCGGGGCGCGCCATTTCGTCGCATGCCGGGCAAGAGGCACAAAGCAAGAGGGAAGAGGAAAGCGGCCAGATCGGGCTGGCGGAGGATGATTGGCGGAAGGGAACAGGAAGTTTGCCGGTAGGTTCTAAGCAACGAACGCGTGGGCTTTGCCGAGCTATGGCGCACTCTGAATCGGCCAACCGGCGCGTGTCCCACGTCTCGATCGCGAAACGTGGGACGGTTCCGTGATTTTCTTGCTGCAGTAACCGGCCGCGAAACTACTTGCTGAAATGAGCGGCGTTCTTTTCTATGAACTCTTTCTTATCTTCGGGCAGTTCGTCGGCCACAAAGATCGCTTCCGAGGTGCATGCCGGAACACAGGCGCCGCAATCGAGGCAAGTTTCGGGATCGACATACATCTGGGACTCGGATTCAAAGCCGTTCTCGTCCTTCTTCGGATGAATGCTGTCGGTGGGGCAGGCTTCAACGCAAAGCTCGTCCTTGATGCAGTTATCGGTGATTACATAAGCCATTTTCGTTCTCCTCTAAGACCATGCTGAAGTAGATTTCGTTTTCATCTTAGGGTTGAATGTCCGTCCTGGCGGTGATCTTTGTCACAGGGCTATGTATCCTGATCACAAAGATGAGTGACGGTGATCACACGCAAGCTGAGGCCGAGTGCGCTATAAAATTATCAATTGCAATCCTGGAAACAAAGAATTGCCCGGCCTAAACCCCACGACCCCACATAGCCGCCACCCAAGCGGCGGGCCGGGCAATCTCAAACCCAAGAAAATCGGTAGCGAAACAGAATGTCGGTGGTCAACCCTTCGGCTTAGCCTAATGGCAGGCTCGCAGCAAGGTTGGCCAAGGATCGGTCACCCGGCTTATTGCTACTGGCCTTTTCGCTCCATCAGATAGGACTTCTTATAGCCGACGTAATTTTCGGCGTAGCGCAGGATGGTGTTTTCATCGGTCTTATCAAGGTAGCGGCGGAATTTTCCCGGCGAGCCCATCCAGAGCGAATTCGGTTCAACGATAGTTTTCTCTGGAATCAGGGTGCCCGCAGCGATGATGGAGCCGGATCCGATGACCGCGCCGTTCAGGATAATGACGCCCATGCCGACCAGGCAACGGGCTTCGATGGTGCAGCCGTGAATCACGGCGCTGTGGCCCACCGTGACGTAGTCTCCGAGAGAGACGCCGTATTGCTCCTTCATGCCGTGCAGGACGCAGTTATCTTGAATGTTGGAATAGTGACCGACGCGGATAGGGTGGACGTCGCCGCGAAGGACGGCGTTCATCCAGATGCTGGAGTGCTCTCCGATAATGACGTCGCCGATCAACTGGGCGGTATCGTCAATGTAAGCAGTTTCGGGAAATTGGGGAGTAATGCCTTTATAGGAGCGGATCATGGTTTTCTTTGGATGCAGAGACTTTACCACAGGGGATCCTGGGGAACTGCACACGGAGTTCAGAGGGGGACGACGTTAGACCGCAATCGAGGAACTGCTTTGCTGCCTTGGGGATATAATGTTGCAATTTCGCGGCTGGAGTGCGGGCTGCATCGGAGGGCAATTGAGTTTAAATCTCGACACACGCGAGGTGGGACGCGTCACCATTGTGCGCTGCCACGGCCGCATTGTTTCCGGCAAAGCCAGCGATAGTCTGAGGGAGCACATTGCCTGGCTGTTGCGCGACCGCCGCTCGATCGTGCTGCATCTGGCCGAGGTGGAATTTATCGACAGCAGCGGGCTGGGCACGATGGTTCGCGCTTTGACGACGACCCGGCAGGCGCGTGGGGATCTGAAGCTCTGCGGTGTGCCCGACAAGGTACGCCGAGTTCTGGAAATGTCACGGCTCGCGACCATCTTTGAGTCGCACGATTCGGAAGAGAAGGCGATCGCCGCTTTTTATCGTCCGGGGGCACGCGAAGAACCGCGCGTTCCGCTGGGACGCAGTGTGCTGTGTCTCGACGCCAACGCCGACGTGCTGGCGTACTTGCGCGAACTGCTGCGACGGGCGGGATACGACGTGCAGACCAGTGGGCGTATCAGCGACGCGCTGATCCTGATGCGAGTGACAAGATTTGACCTGGTGCTGGCGGGGCCGAGTTTGATACCGACGGCGAACTCGCCCGACGCGTTTCGGGATGCGTGCTCCAAGCTGCCGGTGATTGAGCTGGGCAGTGAGTTTTCCACGCGCGATGCCGGCGAGGCGGCGGCGCACCTGCTGGAGACGATGGCGGCACGGCTCGTGACTTGATTCGCAGAGTGGTTCCGAAATGAAGGTGGCTGACTTTCGCAGGATTGCGTTGAGCCTGGAGGGGGCTGAGGAAGGCTCCCACATGGGCGCGGCGGACTTCCGTGTGGGCGGCAAAATCTTCGCCACGCTGGCTTCTGAGAAACAGGGCTACGGCAACCTGATGCTGACTCCCGAGTTGCAGGCGGAATTTGTTGGGGGGTTGCCGGAGGTTTTCCTACCGGTTCATGGCGGATGGGGAAAGATGGGAGCGACCCACATTCGACTGGAAGAGGCTAGCGAGGATGTGCTGGCTGGCGGGCTGCGCGCTGCCTGGAAGTTGAGGGTCGAGAGGAATGCGGGAAGTAATAAGAAGAAGCGAGCGCCGCGGCGCGGCGTAGAATAAATAAAAGGTATAGACCGGGAGCTCCGGGGGAATGTATGAAAACGAATCTCCTGTGGTCCTTGTTTTGTCTCCTCTGCACGTCCCTCGTGCTGAGTTCTGCGGTGGCTCTTGCTGGCGCGGGTTCAGCAGCGGGGCAGGTTGGCGCAGCATCGCCGAACAGGTCGCCGCAGACGAACGCCGGGCGGACCGATGCGTCAGGCGACTCGAACATTCAAGTGGAAAGTTGGGTGAAACCCAAGCCGGGGTGGCTGTATGTGCTCGATCCTGCGCCTGATGCGGGCGGACCGGGAGGGCACATCTGGCTGGTCGATCCCGAGACCGCCAAGGTGATGGGGAACATTCGCGCGGGCGACAATACGGATTTTGCCCTTTCGCCGGATGGTAGCCGCCTCTATATTGCGTCGATCACGGAGGGTGATTCCAGCGAACTGGCGGTGATCGATACTGCCCAGGGCAAGGTGAGCCAGCGGGGCGAGATTGAGGATCGCGAAGTGGGCAATGCGCTCCCGGCATTTTCAACGATGGCGGTTTCGGGCGATGGGTTGGTGTTGCGAATTCTTATGAACACTCCCAAGTCGGCCGACGCGGATTCCTTTCTGCTTGCCACCTTCGACACGAAGACGGGCGAGTTTCTGTCGCGGAGTGTGCACCTGGGGAACTGCGGCCCGGGCCGTTTTATCTCTTACCCGGCGGCGGATCAGTTCGATGTTCTCTGTCCTAGAACGAACCGGATCCGGCTGATTCGTGTGGACGCCGACTCTCGCGAGCTGCAAAACGTAGACATCGTGCTTCCGTGGGAAAGGCGAATCGGCGTGGCGGAGGCGATTGAGGCTCCCGGCGCTCAAGAGATAGCCATCGTTCGTGGAGACGGCGCCGCTTTCAAGATGAACGTTGCCACACAGGAATTTGCCCAGGCCTCGGCACACTTCGACCTTCCCAACCGCGTGCCTCCTGCCGCGTGGCCGATCTCACCGGACGGCAGCAGGGTCTATTTGGGGTACAACAAGGATTACGACCGGAACTACGACAACCGCTTTTATCTGGATTACGGACGGCCTCCGAATCTCCGGCCGAATAACGCGACGGCGGGCGAATTCCGTGTGCTTGACACCAGCACCTGGCGGAAGATCGGCACCATCAAGACGAGCGTGCCCTTCTGGAGCGCCGTGATTGCGAACGATGGCAAGACGCTCTACGCGATGGCTCCAGAGAAGCACAGCATTCTGGTGATCGACGCGGCGAAGATGCGGCAGGTTGGCGTCTTCAAAGTCGGCGGAACGCCGGCGCTGGCTTTGGTCGCACCGTGACGCAAACCGAGCACTCATCAGGCTATTGAGCCGGCGCGTAGAAATAATAGTCGGCTGTGTAACTGCTCTTGGTTTCGGCGTCGTGGTGCGAGTCGTCGCATCCGGAGGCGGGAGGTTTGCCGCCTTGGGTGTGGACGCGCTGAATTGTCGTCACCCTGCTAAGCAGCCCCTTTCCGGAGTGACTTACTACATCCACCAGCAACCAGGGGATCGAGTTGGGATCGTCGGATTCGGCTTTGGCTGCGGCTTTGCCGGTGACCTCGCTGCCGTCGGTTAATTTCCAGGTGGGACCGGCGAAATGGCTTCCGATGATCTTGCCTTGTTCATCTTTCAGTTCGGCGTCGGGGGCTTTGAGGGTCCAGTTGAATTTGCCATCGGCTGCGGCGTGGCAGGTGTAGATCTGCCATCCGGAAGCATGAGCTAGCAAGATCACTTCTTCGCCAGGGCGGGACTGAATCGCGTCGGGAACTTTCGGCGGCGGTAATTTTTGGGCGTGCGCGGAGGGAGAATTGAAGAGAGATCCCAGCATGAGGAACGCGGTCAATGTGGCGCTAGTGGCGAGTGGTCTTCGCATGGCGCGATTGTAGCAGGGGCGGGAAATGCACCGGACAAGAAATCGAAACACAATTGCATTGCCCAATCCGACCGCCGTCAATAGAATAGCGAGCGCTTATCTGTTCAATTTGCTTGTCGATGAAAGAGAGATCTGGAGAGAGATGAAGACAAAAACGGTTGTATTGACTATGGCGGTTTGTTTAGCAGCGGTAGCCGTGAGTTTTGCCAGCAATCCGAATATGGGCACGTGGAAGCTGGATGAGGCCAAGTCAAAGATTCCTGCCGGGGCCCCGAAGAACACGACGGTTGTGTACGAGGCTGCTGGAGACAGCATCAAAGTTACGGTGGATGGCGTCGACGCCAATGGCAAGCCCACGCACAGTGAGTGGACGGGCAAGTTCGACGGCAAAGATTATCCGCTCACGGGCGATCCGAATGCAGACACGCGTTCGTATAAGACGATTAACGCTCACACGACGGATTTAACCAACAAGAAAGACGGCAAGGTTACCGCCACGGCGAAGATTGTGATTTCGGCGGACGGCAAGAGCCGCACGGTTACGGTGAGTGGAAGCGATGCGACGGGCAAGAAGGTTTCCTACACCGGGTTTTACAACAAGCAATAACGAGATCCAGCACGACTGTTCAGGATTCAAAGAAGGCCCTTCCGCTCGATTCTGAACGGGAGGGCTTTTCAGGTTGAGACGGGGCTTGCCCCGCCCCCACTCCACCCAAGCTTTTCTCCTGTACAATTTTTCTGCAATGAAAAGGCTGGGGATCGCAGCGCATTTTCAACTCTTCCTGAGCCGGATCCTCCTCGCGTGCGTCTTGCTGGGCATGGCTGCCTGGGTTGCAGCCGAACCCGTGGCTTCTCTGCACCCTACGAATTACGTCAATGATTTTGCCGGGGTTCTCGATGCGTCCACACAGGCCAGTTTGAATGATCTTTGCCGCCAGGTGGACGAGAAAGCCCATGCGCAGATCGCCGTGGTTACGGTGAAGTCGCTGGATGGAGAAGATCCGCTGACGTATGCGGTGGCGCTGTATCAGCAATGGGGAATCGGGAAAAAGGGAAGCGATCGGGGTGTGCTGATTCTGCTGGCGACGAACGATCGAAAGTATCAGATCCAGGTGGGATACGGACTCGAGCCGATTCTTCCGGATGGCAAGGTAGGAGGGTTTGGACGGGAAGCGGTGCCGTTGCTGCGGACGGGAAATTTTGCAGCAGCCATTACGTTGATGACTGCGCGCGTGGCCACGGTGATTGCGCAGGATGCGGGCGTCACGCTCGACAACCAGCCGCGTGTGCCGGTCCAGCGACGCCAGCCGTCGTCTGGGTTGGGGGCCGGGTGGATTGTAATTCTCGTTCTCGTCTTTATTGTCATTCCTATTCTGCGGGCGATATTTCGTAGTGGTGGCGGCGGGCGCGGCGGCGGGTCGGGCTTCTGGTCGGGACTATTCTGGGGCATGCTGTTTAGCAATCTGGGTGGCGGCGGCCGTGGTGGATACGGTGGTGGAGGGTTCGGCGGGGGTTTTGGCGGAGGCGGCGGATTCGGTGGTGGTGGTTTTGGCGGGTTTGGCGGCGGTAGTACGGGTGGCGGCGGAGCGGGCGGAAGCTGGTAGTTTTACCGGTCCCTCAGCTGCCAAAGCCGCCTTCTTGATCGCGACTTCACTGCAACGCTGAAGCGCTGCGCCACCAAAAACGAGCGCAACAAGGCAAGCGCGACCAGGCAAGTGCGACAGGGCAAGTGGGATTAGGCAGGTTCGACAGGGCGGGTGCAACCGAGAGTGAGAGGCGTGGGATGGTTCCGGAAAAACTGATTAGCGAATTTGTCGAACGGATGCGGGCAGCGGCGGGCACGAATCTGCAATCCGTGATTCTTTATGGCTCGGCGGCGGGGGGAGATTTCGTTGCCGATCATTCGAACGTAAATCTGCTGTGCGTGCTGGGGGAGACTTCTTTCGCGGCGATTGAGGCTCTCGCTCCCCTGACTGAATGGTGGGAGAAGCAGAAGCACCATGCGCCGCTGCTGCTGGGCGCGGAGGAGATGCGGCGATCGGCAGACCTTTTCTCCATTGAATTTCTCGACATGCGGCGGCACTATCGAGTGCTGTGGGGCGAAGATCTGCTGAAGACGCTGGAGATTCCGATGCGGCTGCACCGGGCGCAAGTGGAGTACGAACTGCGGGAGAAGACGATTCTGCTGCGGCAGCGCCTCCTGGCGTCTTCGGGAAACACGGAGTCGAAGTGGGAGTTGCTGCTGCGTTCGCTGCCGGCGTTTGGTACGCTGTTTCGTCACGCGCTGATTGCGCTGGGCGATCCTGGAACGGGATCGAAGCGGGAATCGGCGGCGGCGCTGGCGGGTAAACTGGGAATCGATGGCAGCGTGTTTGGGGAACTGCTCGACCTTCGCGAACGGAAGAAGGACCGGAAGGCGGCGAATGTGAATGCCATCTTTGCGCGCTATCTGACGTTGGTGGAGCAGGTGACAGCGGCGGTCGATAAGATGCTGGATCCGGCGGCGTAAAGTGTGACAGAGAGACGAAATGAGAAAGTTGATCCTATTTAACATGATGACGCTCGACGGCTTCTTCGCCGGAGCCCATGGTGAGCTCGACTGGCACGTCGTCGATGAAGAGTTTCAAACCTTTGCCATGCAACAACTGGAGTCGGTCGATACACTGTTGTTTGGGCGGAAGACCTATCAGATGATGGCGAGTTACTGGACTACGGAGGCGGCGAGGGAAAAGGACCCGAGCATCGCCGCCAAAATGAACGAGACGGCCAAGATCGTAGTTTCCCGAACTCTCGATCGGGCGATGTGGGGAAACTCAAAGCTGCTGAAGGAGAAAGTCGCGGATGAGGTGGCGGGAATGAAGCGCCAGCCGGGCAGGGATATGATCATCCTGGGCAGCGCGAATCTGGCAGCGACACTCACAAGAAACAGCCTGATCGATGAATACCGGATTATGTTGAATCCCGTTGTTCTGGGCAGCGGAAAGCCGCTGTTTCAGGTGGTTGAGGGCAGCCTGCGTCTGAAGCTGCTGGAATCGAGAGCGTTCCGTTCTGGTAACGTTCTATTGACCTACGCACTGGCAAAGTAACAAGTCGAGAAAAACCTGGCGGTTCACGGAGAGTGATATGGGCAAAGCCTTGATCGTATTGGTGGTGCTGGTGGTGATTGTGCTGGCGGTGTTTGGACAGTACGTGGGCGTGCGCAATCAACTGGTAGCGAAGGATCAGGCCGTGAAGGCGGCATGGTCGCAGGTGGATATCGTGCTGCAGCGGCGCGCCGATTTGATTCCGAACCTGGTGGAGACGGTGAAAGGATATGCGCAGCAGGAGGTGACCGTTTTCGGAGACATCGCGAAGGCGCGTTCGGCATTGCTGTCGGCGCAGACTCCGCAGGACAAGATTGCCGCCAACGGGCAATTGGATGGAGCGATCGGGCGGTTGCTGCTGGTGGTGGAGAATTATCCGCAGCTGAAGTCGAACGAAAATTTTCTGCGCTTGCAGGATGAGCTGGCCGGAACCGAAAATCGGATCGCGGTCGAGCGCAAACGGTACAATGACACGCTGCAGGATTACAACACGTATCTGCTGCAGTTTCCCAATAACATTTACGCGGGATTTGCCGGATATAAGCAGAACCCGGCATACTTCCAGGCCACGGAAGCCTCGCGGGTGGTGCCGAAAGTGGATTTTGGAGCGAAGCCGGCGGCTCCGGCAACAGCGCCAGCGCCTGCACCAGCGCACTGACCGGATGCCTTTGGCGGACTTTTCGGTAGCGCGGCTGTGAACGGCTGCGCTACCCCCCCGTCCCGACCCCAGCAAAACTGAACATATTGCCTGTGCCTGCGTCACATTCTGGCTGGGCGCAGTTTGGTATACAGATGGGCAGAGTCTCTGGAATCCCCTCCGGTTCCGAAGTCTTGGACACGAAGGGATTGCCATGTGCCGCCGCTGTAATCTGTTTCCGGTTTCGATTCGCCACGTCTGCCGCGTAGTTATCTTCCCGCTGTTTCTTTTTCAACTCATTGCTTCGGGAGCCTGGGGTCAGGATGCCTCTACGGGTGCGCTGCGGGGGGTTGTGCTGGATGCACATGGGGCAGCGATTACGAACGCCGACATCGTGGTGATTCGGATCGAGACAGGAGTCCGTTACCATGCGGGGACGGATTCGGCTGGACGATTTGTGGTCGATCTTTTGCCGCCGGGGCAGTATTCGGCGCGAGCTGAGGCGGAAGGAATGTCGCCGCAGATTTCGCCGGTGATTCGAATCGATGTGGGTTTGGCGGCGCAATTGACATTCAAGTTGAAGGTGGCGGGTCCGACGGAATCGCTGACAGTGTCAGCTGCGCCACAAATCACCGACATGAATCCGAGTTCAGTCTCGGCGGTGGTCGATGAGCAGGCGATCAAGGACCTGCCGCTGAATGGGCGGCGGTTCACCGATCTGCTGTTGCTGATGCCGGGAGTGACGCAGGATCCGCGAGGATTGATGTCGGAATCGAATGGCGACCTCGCCTATGGCGGGATCCGTGGATACAACACCAGCTTCCTGGTCGACGGCGGCGACGATAATAACGGTTTTTTTGCGCAGGCCACGGGGCGGTATCGCTCGCCCTATCAGTTTTCAAACGAGGTGATCCAGGAATTCCGGGTGCAATCGAGTGGCTACGGAGCCGAGTCGGGGCGCGCTGGAGGCGCGGTGGTGAACGTGGTGACCCGGTCGGGATCGAACGCCTGGCACGGGAGCGCGTTCTACTTCTTGCGGGACAGCGAATTCGGTGGAGCGGCTCCAGCCTTTGTGGGTTTCAATCCGAACGATGTGCAGCACCAGTTCGGGGGCACGGTTGGCGGTCCCATCCAGCGCAGTAAGACCTTCCTGTTTGCGGGCTATGATCAGCACATTTTTTATGTGCCGGCGGTGGTGCAATTCCTGAATGGCTCGACCGTGGTTGTGCCGCAGCCGGGTGTCTACCCGACGCCGGGTGATTACGAATCCTGCCCTCCCAACGTGGGTGGGCTGGCGTGCGACGAGAGTCTGGTGTTCGCTTCGGCGGCGCAGCTTTCAACCCTGGCGGGGGCGTTCCCCGGGCAATCGCTCGGAAACACGAGTTTCGTGAAATTGGATCGGGTGCTGACTCCGCATCAAAATTTGACGGGGCGGCTAAGTACGTCCACGTATTACGGGACAAATAATGTGTTCTCTAACCCGGGGAATCCGATCACGAACTATGCGATCAGCGCGAATGGCGAGGAAAAAGTTTCGACCGAAAGCGCCTCGCTGAGTCTGATCAGCGGCATCCGTCCGCAACTGACCAGCCATCTGCGGGCGCAGTTTTCTCGCGATCTGGAGCAGTCGTTTCCCAATACAACCGGGGTGCGGACGAGCATCTACAGCTGGATTGACGATTTCGGGCAATCATCGATCTTGCCGCGCCAGACGCGGGAACACCGGCTGCATCTGGCCGAGACTTTGAGTTTAAGCCGCGGCCGAAATCAGTGGAAGTTCGGCGGCGACGGCATGTTCACCTGGGACTACAACTACTTTCCGTCGTTATTCGGAGGGGAGTATCTGTACGACGACATCTCGGTAAATCAGTTTACGTTTGTGCCGCAGCATGAAGGGTTGGAATTGACGCCGCTAAGGGCGTGGGCACACAACGTGCCGCGATATTATGTGCAGAGCTTCGGGAATCCGGTGTCGCATCCGAACAGCAACGATTATTCCTGGTTTGTGCAAGACACGGCACGGGTGACCCCGCACCTAAGCCTGAGCCTGGGAGTGCGCTACGATCTGCAGACTTTTTCGAAGACGGGGATGGAAACGAATCCGCTGTGGCCGGCCTCGGGAAAGATGCCTTTGAACGCGACGAATTTTGCGCCGCGGGTGGGGATTGGTTATTCGTTTGGGGTGGAACGGCCGGTGATGGTGCGAGCGGGATTTGGAATGTTCTACACCCGGATTCCGCAAATCTATCAATCGGCCGTGATCAATGACAATGGGCTGAGCAATAACTTTCTGTCGCTCGATAACTCGGACTTCTATCAGAACCAGGTGTTTCCGGCGTATCCGAATCCGGCGTTCACCTGTGCGGCGGGCCCGAAGACGTGCAGGCTTCCGCATGCACTGCAGCAGTATGCGACGGCTGAGATCTCCGCGTTTGCGCCGAACTTTCAGACTCCACGGGTAGAGCAGGCGAGTCTGAGCGTGGAGCGGCAAATGGCGGACGGGTTCACGGGCACGGTCTCTTACCTGTTTGTGCGCGGCGTGGATATGATCCGGGCGCTCGATGTGAATCTGCCGCCGCCCACGTATTACAGTTATCCGGTTGAAAGTTCCACCGGCGCGGTTGTTCCGAATGCGTTCTATCCGGTCGATTCGTTTGCGACCTGGCAGACGACTGCCAGCATCAGTTGCCCGTTTCCGCCGTGCATCAATACCCTGGATCGTCCCCTCTCGCAACTGGGAGCCATCGACGAATTTCAGAGCGCGGCCTCGAGTTTTTATAACGGGATGACGGTGTCGTTGCACAAGCGGATGTCGAGGGGAATTTATTTCCGGTTGGCTTATACCTGGGCGCATGCGATCGACAACGGGCAGGATGCGCTGGTGGCGGGAGCGCCACCCACGGTGCAGAATTCATACGCCACGAAAAGTGAGAAGGCATCGAGTGTGACCGATCAGCGGCAACGACTCAGCCTCTCGGCGATCGCGGAGCCGAATCCCTTCGCAGCGGGGCAAAAAATTCGGGCGGCGATGTTCGATCACTGGAAAATCTCAGGGATCATGACCTACGGCAGCGGACGGCCGGCGAATGCAACCGTATCGGGCGATCCCAATCAGGACGGCAACACCAGCAATGACCGTTTGTCGGGGTATGGACGCAATGCATTTATCGGCCCTAACTACGCCAGCCTCGATCTGCGGATGGCAAGAATGATGAATCTCGGGCCGCGATATCACCTGGAGCTCACGGCGGAGTCGTTCAATCTGTTCAATCGCGACAATCAGGCATACGAAGTGAACGACGATGGTTTTTACAATGCAGCCGGACAATGGGTCAAGTACACGCAGCCGGTGGGGGGTGTCTACTATCCTGCTTATTATCAGCAACCTGCAAGCTTGATGAAGCCGACTACTTCGTTTGCTCCGCGACAAATGCAATTCTCAATGCGACTCAATTTCTAGCGTAGGTAGAGAGGTTTCATCACATTCCACTTGACTTGGGGGTAGATTGCTTGCCATAACTAGAAGTCCGGTTGGGACGAACAAGGGGGGTGTTGTCTGTTGGCGGAGGTTCGACTTCAAGAGGGAGAATCCCTCGAAAACGCACTTCGCCGCTTCAAGCGGAAGGTACAAACCGAGGACATTATCAAGGAAGTAAAACGTCACTCATTTTATCTGAAGCCGGGTGAACGGAAGCGAGTGAAAGAGGCGCTGGCGCGCAAGCGTAGCCGAAAGAAGGCGCGCAAGGAACAGGACTAAGCGGCAGAGACTGAGGAAGCGGGCGGTTCGCAAGCGCGAGGCCCGCTCCCGGTATAACAAGGTTGCAGTGAGATGTGACAAGCCGTATCCTCACGGACCGGGTAGTCAAAAGCGAGCAAAGTTGCGCGGCGAGAGTTTTTGGGGCCGCAAGACGGTCAGCAATTCAGTGCCGGTAAATTCAGTATCAGAAATGCAGTGCCACGCGGCGTAAGCCGTCTGGTGGGCCGAACCCAGGGGGTCAGCATGAGGGGGGATGTAAATCTCCTGCCCACGTTGTGAACCGGATCCTTCCCTATTCGGGTCTCCCGTGCAGAGCAGGTTATGCGGGATGGGAGCGCCTCTTCAATGGAATACCAGGACAAGATTCTGAAGTGCATCGATTGTGGCACGGACTTCGTGTTTACAGCGGGTGAGCAGCTTTTCTTCCACGACAAGCAGTTCAAGAACGAGCCGAAGCGCTGCAAGAACTGCAAGGGCAAGCGGGTGGCAGTGCTTGGGGCCACGTCACACGGATCGTCGCGCGGGCATGGGTTCGCGAAGACGGAAACTCGGACGAACTGTTCGCAATGCGGGAAAGAGACTACGGTACCGTTCCGGCCGACGCAAGGGCGTCCGGTGCTGTGCCGAGAGTGCTTTCAGCAGGGACGGCAGATCGCCAGCGCCTGATTTTCTCTGCACCATAGAAGCGGGGGCAGCCGCAGCCTTATCCGGCGCGGTGACGGGGTGGTTGCGCCCTGGAAGCCACGTTGCGGTCGCGAAGTTGTTTATCGGCCTGGGCGACGAGTAAGGCTTCCACCTGGCGCAAAAGATCGCTCGTGCCGAGCGGCTTAATGAGCAGGGAGTCGGGATTGGCTTCGGCCTTGCCTCCATCAACAACTCGACCATTCTCCTGTTTCCAGTCGCCCGGTTTCTGGCCCCAGCCTTGCCCGGCTGGTGGAAACGCAGTGAGTAAGGCGGTCGCGGGGTCATAGGATTGCTCGCGCGCTTTACGGATGACTTCCAGGCCGGATTCCTCTGTCTCCATGCGCAAGTCGGTGATGACCATCTGGTACACGCCGGACTCGATGCGAGCAAAAGCCTCGGCCGAACTGCCGGCGGTCTCGACTTCGAAGCCGTGAAGTTCGAGCACCGCTT
Organism: uncultured Acidobacteriaceae bacterium; assembly: GCA_963696275.1. Classification (GTDB taxonomy): domain Bacteria; phylum Acidobacteriota; class Terriglobia; order Terriglobales; family Acidobacteriaceae; genus Acidiflorens. The sequence continues at coordinate 315,017 of CAVOJQ010000011.1, forward strand.
TGAGGGTCAGCAAAACCGCGAGATCGTCATCGACGAGAAGGATCCGGCGTTTCATTGGCACCTTGTTTGCTGAAGGTGCAGAGGCATTGCTCTGCGGAGACGCTCGGTGGTTGTCGAGCATTCATGTTGGCCGTCTTCAGCCGTCGCAGCCATTCATTTAGTATAGGAGCGTGACCCGCTTCTACATAGAGAATTTTGGTTGCCGCGCCACGCAGGCGGATGGGGCGGCGCTGGAGCGGCAGTTCCTGGAGCGCGGGATGGAGCGCGCCACTGCGGCGCGCGACGCTGAAATTGTTGTGCTGAATACCTGCACCGTGACGGAGGGTGCGGATAAAGATGCGCGCGCCTCGATACGCCGGCTACAGCGCGTGAATCCAAATTGCCGGATTCTGGTGACGGGCTGTTACGCGCAGCGCGCACCCGAGGAACTGGCGGCGCTGCCGGGAGTGACCTGGGTGGTGGGGAATTCGCACAAGCATCAGGCGGCGGAAATAGCCACTACTTCATTCTCTTTGCTGTCCTCTGGTCCTTCATCTTCGAGTTCCGGTTTCGTGCCGCTCGGGCTACTGTCAGGGGTTCAAGCGGGTAAGGTGATGGTTGGAGACATTTTTGCGCATACTGAACTGCTGGCCGCACCTGTGTTCGAAGCGGCGAACGAACGAACGCGTCCCAATCTGAAGGTGCAGGACGGATGCGACAACCGCTGTTCCTTCTGCGTCATTCCGTATGTTCGCGGACAGAGCCGTTCGCTGCCGATGGAGCGCGTTGTCACGGAGGTGCGGACGCTGGTAGAGGCGGGCTATCGCGAAGTGGTGATTTCCGGGATTAATCTGGGACGGTGGGGAAGAGACCTGGAGGCGGTCGGTGGTCGTCCGTCGTTCGTCCTTGGCGAGCAAAATCTCTTCGGTTCTGGGAGTGCTGCGGCTTCGCTACCTCAGTCGAAGCGCGAACGACCGGCGACTAACGACCAACGACTTGTCGGCCTCGTTCAGGCCATCCTGGAGCAAACCTCACTTGAGAAATTGCGGATCAGTTCGGTCGAGCCTATGGATTGGAGCGATGAGTTGATCCGATGGGTCGCTGGATCGGAGCGGGTCGCCAAGCACGCGCACGTGCCGATGCAGTCAGGGAGCGATGCGGTCTTGCGGCGGATGCACCGCAAGTACCGGCCCTGGCACTATCGGGAGAAGATCCTGAAAATTCGCGCGGCCATGCCGACGGCGGCCATTGGAGCCGATGTCATGGTGGGGTTTCCGGGCGAGACGGAAGCGGAATTTGAGGAAACGCGGCGCATGATCGAAGAGTTGCCGTTCACTTATCTGCATGTGTTCACCTATTCGGCGCGTCCAGGAACGCCGGCGGCGGAGCAGGCGCGACAGATTCCGGTCAACGTGGCGCGGGAGAGAAACCGCGTGTTGCGAGAGATGGCGTCGGCGAAAAAAGCGGCGTTTATGCGGTCGCTGGTGGGAACGACGGTTGAGGCGATTACGCTGCAGTCGGGCGGAACGGAGTTCACCGAAGCGCTGACAGAAAATTATCTGAAGATGAAAATCTCAGGGCGGCACGAAGCGAACCAGTGGATGATGGTCAAGGTTGAGGGCACCGATGGCGAGATGTTCGTGGGAAACTGGGTGCCCAGGTTGGAGCTGGTGACGGCGTAAGGTGCCCTGCTTACCTTTAGCGCCAAAGGTGCTGTTTGCGCCCTCGACAAGTTTTGCCGCAAGCGCTGAACTCGCGCCCTTCCCAAAGCCTCCGTGCGTCGAGTTTTTCGGCAGCCTGCTAGTGACTCAGGAGTGCACAGATGAGAATAACGCATTGACCGCAAAGCCTTGAACGGCTTACTATAGCGAAAATCCTGCAATGCGTAGAGTGACCTGAACCATGTCGAGTGGAATTATGTCGCAATCAGCGTTTCGGTCGGCTGTGTGTTGCCTGTTGACGATGCTGTTTCCGGCACAAATGATGCTGGCGGGAGAGACGGCGTCGGCCATGTTGTACACGAACGGCGCCACGTGGCTGAACGGGACAGACGTTCCGAAATCGGCGGCGGTGTTCGCCGGAGACCTGTTGCAGACGCGCGCCGATTCAACGGCCAGCCTGCAATCGAACGGATCGAACATCATGGTTCTGTCAGACTCTTTGGTGAAATTCCAGGGGTCGGCGGTTGAACTTGAGCACGGTGCTGTGCGGGTTACGACGTCTAAGGGTCTGGCGGCTCACGCCGGCGACGTTACGGTAAAGCCAGTTTCCGATGCGTGGACCGAGTTTCAGGTGCGTGACGTGGATGGACAAGTGCAAATCGCCGCCAACAAAGGCGATCTCACAGTTCAGGACGATAAGGGGACGACAACCGTAAGCCAGGGGCAACAGACCACGCGAGACGATACCGCCGATACCGATAAAAAGAAGAAAAAACATCGGAAGCAAAGCGGGGCCGCGACCGCAGCGACGGGCGGCATTATGAGTTCGGCGCCGGTGGTCTATGGTGGCTTGGCTGTAGTGGGCGGAGTGACGGTGTGGGTACTGACCCGCTCGGGATCTCCGGTCAGCCCAAGTTGCCCGTCAAATCCCTGCCAATGACGACGTTAACAATCACGACGTAAAGAATGACCAAGTAAAGAATGTATCTGCAAACCTTAGTTCTGACTTCTTCTCCTGTGTTCCGTTCCAAAGCTTCTGGGGTAGGCGACTGAATCTATGTCGCGCTACGTTTCCTATCGAGATTTCGACTGGGTGCTGATGGGCTTTGTGCTGGCCATCTGCGCGCTGGGCGTGGTGCAGATCCACAGTGCAACCGAGCACACTAAGTTTGCTGGCGCCCATGTCAAGCAGATCTACTGGATTCTGGCAGGCGTGGGGGCGATGTTTCTGGTGAGCCTCGTCAATTATCAAGCGGTGCTCGAACAAATCCACTGGATGTATATAGCGTCGCTGGCTTCCCTGATCGCGGTGCTTCTGTTTGGCCAGAAATATCTGGGGGCGCGGCGCTGGATCAAGATGCCCGCGGGCGGCCATTTTCAGCCGTCAGAGTGGGTCAAGCTGATCCTGATTCTGGCGGTAGCGAAGTACTTCGCGGATCTGCATGAGCGCGAGCTTTCCTGGTCGGATTTCCTGAAGGCGGGCTTGATCGTCGGCTTCCCCATGCTGATGGTATTGGCGCAGCCAGATTTGGGAACGGCGCTGACCTATCTTCCGGTAGCCGTCATGGGACTGTTCCTGGGCGGGTTACGCTGGAAGCAGGCAGGAGTCGTGCTTCTCCTGGCAGCGCTCTGCATGCCTCTGGCGTGGCACCACATGAAGGACTACCAGAAGCAGCGATTGCTCAGCTTCCGCGAGCCGGATGCTGATCCCAAAGGCGCGGGCTACCAGGTGACGCAATCTTTGATTGCTGTGGGTTCGGGGGGTATTTGGGGGAGCAGCCAGGGGTCGCAGACGCATCTGGCGTTTCTCCCGGTGCCGCAGACCGACTTCATTTTTGCCGCTTTTGCCGAGGAACATGGGTTTGTAGGAGCTTTGGCGGTACTGCTGTTATACTTCATAGTGCTGATGCGGTTGACCCAGAACGCGCAAACGGCGCCCGACCGCGCCGGGGCATTTCTGGTGATGGGTGTGGTGGCTGTGCTTAGCTTTCACATTCTGGTCAACGTCGGCATGGTGGTGGGCTTTATGCCCGTCACCGGAATACCTCTGCCGCTCATGAGTTACGGTGGGTCTTCCGTCCTTTTCATGTTCTTAGCGCTTGGGATCGTGATGAACGTCCGGATGCGCCGCTTCGTGAATTGAAACGGGATGGCAGAAGTCAGGGCGCCTTTGGGAAAGCGCCGCGAAACAGGTTTCAGCAAGAAACAAGATTCAGCATCGAAGATTACGAAGGCCCTCGCGAAAAAGGAGGGCAGAATGCCGGCAGAAGTCGAAGCCGGACAGGATTGAAGCCAGTCAGGCGGGGAACGGCCCCCTCAGCGTGAACGCGAGGAGTGGCCACAGACCTGACAAAAAGGCTTAACGCGATCAGTGCAGACGAGAATTAACAATTCACTGCAGTGTAGGCCCCAGGAAGAACTTCGGGGCCGCGCCCGCTCCTACCCGGAGCGGCGCTGAACGCTATCGATCTCTTGGTCCGCCTTGCGCTTCTGGTCCGGTAAAGAAAAACCGGAGTAGAAATGAACAAGGAATTGTATGTCTCGGCCACGCCCCACGAAACCAAAGTGGGGATCACAGAAGACGATCAACTAGCGGAAATTTACCTCGAAAGAGAAAACGAATACACCTTAGCGGGCTCGATTTATAAGGGCCGGGTAACGCGCGTGCTGCCAGGCATGCAGTCGGCCTTTGTCGACATCGGGTTGGAACGTGATGCCTTTCTGTACGTCTCCGATTTCATGGATCTGGAACAGCAGGACGAAGACCTGGATGAAGCCATCCCGGCGAATCGTCCGGCGACGGAGGCGCGCCCGCGCAACGGTGCGGAGGCGGGCGGCGTGGTGGCGAATAACAACGGGCTGGCGGTCGAATCTGAAAGCGCGGACGATGGGGAAGGGCAGCCGACGGCTGTTGCTTCTGCGGATGCGACGGGTAACGCTACAGGCGGGGCGCGCGATTTTCGCGGACGACGCCGTCGTCGCGGTCGTCGAGGAGATACCGGAGACCGTGGCGGGCGCGGCGAGCGTCCCGAGCTTCGCAACGAAATTCGCAGTGAGCCCCGCGAAGAAATACGCAGCGAGAGCGCCGTCGAGCCGCAGAACGAAACGCGCGGCGATGCGCGCAACGAATCGAGAAACGAATCGAGAAACGACCGTTTTAGCCGGAGCGATCGCGGGGGCCGCGATTCCCGGTTCCAGCGGCCGTCGCCTACGGCTCGTGCCGGCCACGATTACGATTACGGACCGCCCCCGGGATATCAGCCGATCGTGCTTCCCGGAGAATCGATTTCGAAATACCAGCGTCTGGGACTTGGTCAAGGTCAGAGTCAAAATGAGAATCCGGCTGTGCCGGCTGAAAATGTAGCGGCTAAGCCGGTACCGACGACCGCCTCAATCGTCGCGAATTTCCCTGAAGATGAGCCCATATTCGCCGCTTCGGTTACTGAACCGCTGCACGAACAGCATGAGCACACGGTTCATGCGGAAGTCGAGGAATACGATAAGGCGCACCTGATCGCGGCCAGCATACCGCCGGAAACCTTCTCCGACCATGACACCAAGATAAGAGAAAAGGTTCAGGAGAAGGGCTTTGCATCCGATCTTCACCACGAAGTTCGGAGTGACATTCGCCAAGAAGCTCAAACCGGGAATCAACACAACTCCACCAACCCACTCGCCCACGGCGCAGTTGAGGAACAGATCATTGAGGAAGAGGAAGTTGAGCTTACCTCGTATGGAGAGGAACCTGGCGATGACGAGGGCTTCGAAGAAGTAGAAGAAGAGACGCGGGCTGCGAGTGGAGAGCTCTCGGGAGCGGGAACCGAGGAAGGCGCCGCGGATTTGGCGGCTGGCAGCGCACTGGCAAGCAGCGAATCGCCAACGAATGGCGAAGCTGTTCCCGAGGCGGTGCTCGAAGCGCAGGTCGAAGCAGAAGAGCGAGAAGCCGAAGAGTTAGAACTGGAAGAAGCGCAGGCCGAAGCCGAAGCTCTGCTGGAAGCGGAGGCAATTGGCGATGGCACGGTGGATGCGAGCGCGGTGGTTCGCAGTCCCGCACCCGAGGCGATGCTGCTGCAGCGGACACAGCGTCGCGGTCCGGAGCGCGGCTTTGATCGGGGTCGCGGACGCCGCGGCGGTGGCCGCCGCTTCCGCAGCCGTGAAAATACTGTGGTGCCGCAGATCAGCGAACTGCTCAAAGAAGGGCAGGAGGTGCTGATTCAGATTGCAAAAGAACCGATCGGAAAGAAAGGCGCGCGCATCACCAGTCACATCGCGCTGCCGGGGCGCTTTCTGGTCTTCATGCCGACCGTGAACCACACCGGCGTGTCGCGCAAGATCGCATCAGAAGAAGAGCGGCAGCGGCTGAAGCGGATCATCCAAAGTGAGCGCGAAAATGGCGGCGGCGGTTTCATTGTGCGCACCGCAGCGGCCGGAGCTTCGGACGAAGAACTGCGAGCCGATATTCGCTTCCTGAAAAATCTCTGGAACGAAATCAAAGCGCGCTCCGATAACAGCAAATCGCCGGCGTTGATCTATCACGACCTCAACGTGGTGGAGCGGGTGCTGCGCGATCAGGTAAGTTCGGAATTTTCGGCGATCTGGGTCGATACCGAGCAGGAATACGAGCGCATCCTGCGCTTTGCGAATCGCTTTCAGCCGGGCTTGGTCAAACGCGTCAAGCTCTACACCAAGGAGACTCCGCTTTACGATCAGTTCGGGCTCAATGAGGAAATCAACAAGGCTCTGAAATCGAAGGTCTGGCTGAAGAGCGGCGGCTACATCGTCATCAATCAAACCGAGGCGCTGGTGGCAATCGATGTCAATACCGGCAAGTATGTGGGTAAGACAGCTCGTCTGGAAGACACGATCGTGAAGACGAACGTCGATGCGATCAAGGAAATCGTTCGCCAGGTGCGGCTGCGCGATCTTGGTGGCATCATTATCATCGACTTCATCGACATGGACGAGCGCCGCAACCGGCAAAAAGTGATGCAGGCGCTGGAAGAGGCCTTGCGCCTGGATCGCGCGCCATCGAAGGTGCTGCAGTTCAACGATTTCGGTCTGGTCGCGATCACGCGTAAGCGCGTGAAGCAATCGCTGGAACGGACGATTGGATCGCCGTGTCCATATTGTCAGGCCACCGGCTTCGTGAAATCGGTGAACACCATCTGCAACGAAGTCTATGTCGAGATGCGCAAGATCTCGAACCATCTGGAGCATAGCGATGTAATGTTGCGAGTGAATCCGGAGGTAGCGAAGGCGTTGAAGTCCAATAACGCGAAGCTGCTGAACGAGATGGAAGAGTTGACCAAGAAGACGATTATCGTGAAGTCGGATCCGGCGCTGCATCAGGAACAATTCGATATTCACTAAAGGATTTTCAAAAAAGAAGACAGGTTCGACCCGAGAGGACAGGTGAAGAACCTGTCCTTTTTATTTTGGACTTAATCCGCGCCAATCAGGTTCGTGGCTTTCAGGATGCGCTCGCGCAGCTTTTCGAGAGAGCTGCGAAGCGCGGCACCGCTGGCCTGTGTTTCCGGCTGCCCCGAATGACCGGCTGTGATCCCGGTTGCTGACTCGGTGAGATGCTTGGCCATGTCGACAAGGATAACCAGGGAATCGGCGTGCAGCTTCCAGACGGAGCGGGAATTCTCGGAGCGCTTCATTTCTTCCATCTCGGTGGAAATGCGGGCATTGACTGCAACCACGCGAAGTAGCATACGGGCAGCATCGGCACGGGGTCCGGCTTGTTCGAGGTAGTCGGCGGTGCAGGCTTCGACCTCGGCGGGACTGAGCGTAAGGTTGAAGTAGCGCATGGGCACAACCTGCCGGAACTTGGGATCGGCCACGCGAACGAATACGCGTATGGATTCTTCCACCCGCCGCAACTTCGCCTCTTCGACCGAAGACGCCTGCGGAGTAATGGCTACTGGAACATATTTCGGAACCGATGCCGCAACTGGGGCCGGAGCAGCCGCAGCTCCTCCCGCACCAACAGCATGAACAGGGCGCGTGTTCTCCGGGAGGGCGCGGCGGATCGGCGGCCTGCGTTCGATCTCCTTTTTCAAGCGCGCGACGCGGCGGAATTTGTCCAGGGCAGCGGCGTAATCTACCTTCATCAGTGCGTCCTGGTTGAGGGCAGCGACGTGCTCTACCGTAACTTCCACGCCGTCTACGGTGCTGAGGATGCTGCCTCCCAATTCCTCCAGACGCTTGGCGAAATCCTTGATCTCCTGCGTGGCAGCTGCGAAGAGCGAATGAAAGCGATCGCCGAATGCGGAGTTGTAAGGTGCGAGCGTAGCCAATACTCCGGGGTGATACATCGACTCCCCGAGCGTGGTTTTCAACTGACGAACCCGCTGGATAATGCCGGAGTCCATGAGCGCGCTGAAATCCTTGAACCGATTGGCCTGATCGAGCAGCGGACCGAATTCGCGCAGCAGTTGCACATCGGCTTCAGAGAGCACGGGAACATCGGATTCCGACAGAATTTCCAGCAGCGCAATTTCAAAAGGAGACAGAGGAATCGAGCCATCGAGACCGTAGCCTCGTCGGTCCCACTGTCCGGGCACGCGGGGATGGCGAAACAGAAAAGTTGCGACCAGATCGGTCTTATCGCGATTGGCTCCGGAATCATCGCGGTGGCGAGCGAAGTAGCGTAACAGCGCCTCCGCCACTTCAGGATCGAGACCGGGTTGCACCGCCAGCCGCAGCATGGCTGGAGTGATGGCCATGTCGAGCAACTGGATCCACAGCTGCATCTGATCGAGGGTTGCCCGGACGTCCGAGGCGTGACTGATAACATCGGGAGCGAATTCGGCGGGCGCGGGCAGTTGACCACCAAGCTGGTCACTCAGTAAACGCTGGTAGAAACTCTGCACCGTGGCCAGGAGCGCCAGTTCCCATTTGGGATCTTCAACCAATATTCACTCCCTCGAGATCGTAGCGTGATGTATCCAAATGGGTCCATCTTTAGTAAAACCGAAACGTAACCACAGCGCAATTGTTTAGCTGGTTACGGAAGTGACTGCACTCCTACCCAACTGCAGAGACGGGGTTTATCCGGTGTACTCCCGTGCAGAGACGGGTTTGCCCCGTCTCAGATGCGGCAAGCCGCGCTATTGGAAGACCACAGTCTTGTTTCCATACAGCAGAATGCGGTTTTCCACATGCCAGCGCACGGCGCGCGACAGAACGACTTTCTCGATGTCACGCCCTTTCTGCACCAGATCGTCGGTGCTGTCGCGATGGTGGATTCGAACCACGTCCTGCTCGATGATGGGGCCATCGTCGAGTACCTGGGTAACGTAGTGCGCGGTAGCGCCGATCAACTTGACGCCGCGCTGAAACGCCTGGTGGTAGGGCTTGGAGCCGACGAACGCGGGCAGGAACGAGTGGTGAATGTTGATCAGATTCTCGGAGCCGATGGTGCCGATGAACTCCTCCGACAGCACCTGCATGTAGCGCGCCAGGACGACGAGGCTGCATTGGTGTTCGCGGACGAGCGCAATTTGTTTCTGCTCCGCTTCCCGCTTGTTTTCTGGGCTGACCGGAATGACAGAGTAGGGGATGCGATAGAAGTCGGCGATCCGCTGGTTGTCGGGATGATTCGAAACGATCAGCGGAATTTCGCAGCGCAGTTCGCCGCTGTGATGGCGGTAGAGAAGATCTTGCAGGCAATGGTCATACTTCGAGGCGAAGATGGCGATGCGCGGGCGCTCGGTTGAGTGGGCCAGGCGCCAGTCCATTTGAAAGTCGCGCGCGATGGGAGCGAATTGCTGGGCAAACTGCTCAAGGTCAAAGTCAAGATCGGCCGCGTCGAATTCGACCCGCGTCAGGAAAAGATTGGATTCTTCATCGCCATGCTCATCGTTGAACAGAATGTTTCCGTTATGACGGAAGATGAAATCGGCGATGGCGGCCACTACGCCTTTGCGGTCGGGGCAGGAGACTAGCAAGATGGCGGTTTTGTGCATTAAGCGCCAACGATCTTTCGGGCGACAGACGCGAAGGCGGGTTGTCGCTTTTGGGGGTCTTCAACGTTGAATGGGCCGAACATTTCGTTCCAGACCTCGGCGACCATTCTTTCGACTTGGTTTCCAGCTAACGGCTTCTCTCCTAACTGCGTCAACTTTGAAATCCTGCCCTCGATGAGAGAAGCCTCGCTATTGTACTCATCAGGCGGGCATCCGATTGCCACCAGGCCCTCGATGTCCTCACTGTCTAAGGCCGCCTTGATCTTAGAAAACATGGACCACGGTTTCATTATCCGATGATATCTATTTCCGGAGATGCTTGAGAATCTCTCGGGCTGCATTCGCGCCCGAGCCGCCAGTTAACCCCGTTCCGGGATGCGTTCCGCAGCCGCATAGATACAAGCGTTCGATCGGTGTCTTGTAACGAGCCCAGTCGAGCAGTGGGCGCATGGTGAAGAACTGATCGAGCGCAAGTTCGCCGTGAAAGATGTGGCCTCCGGTGAAGCCATAGGTGTCTTCCAGATCTTTCGGCGTGATGATCTGGTGGCGCAGGATGAGTTGAGGCAAATTCGGCGCGTACTGCGCGATCGTCTTTACGACGGTTTCACCGAGTGCTTTACGCTGGCTCTCCCAGTCGCTATTTTTCAGCGTGTAGGGCGCGTACTGCATGTAAATCGACATCACATGCTGTCCCGCCGGAGCCAAGGTCGGATCCGAAAGAGATGGGAAGGTAATCTCGATATATGGGTTGCGCGAGAAGTTGCCGTACTTTGATTCGTCGAAGGCGCGCTCCAGGTAATCGATTTCGGGGCTGATTTGAATGCGGCCCTTCAGAAGCTCAGCGTTCCCTTTCGCTTTGAGCGCTGTAAATTCCGGCAGGGCGGAGAGTGCGAGATTGATCTTCGCGACGGTCCCCATGGAACGGTAGTTCTTGATTTTCTGGATGAAGTCCGGGGAAAGATGTGCGGGATCGACCAGGCGCATCAGTGTGCGCTTAGGATCGGCGTTCGAGACGACCGCCCCGGCGGAAATCTCTTCGCCCGAGGTGAGCACGACGCCGGTGGCGACGCCGTCCTTTACACGAATCTCGGCAATATCAGCACCAGTGCGAATCTCCGCGCCCGCCTGCTTCGCGGCCGCAGCCATAGCCAGCGTAATCGCGCCGATGCCACCAGCAGCGAACTGAACGCCTCCGGCGGGGGTTGGATCTGCCGCCGCGCGCAACAGCAACACGAGCGCACTGCCGGCCGACCACGGCCCCAGAAACGTTCCGAAGATGCCGCGGGCGGCGATGGTGGCGCGCAGCGGTTCGGTGTCGAAGAATTCGGCAACCAGATCGGCTACGGCCATCGGTCCCCAGCGCAGGACTCGATATAAATCTTTCTTGCCTAGATTTCGAATTGACCGACCGGTCTTCAGCATCCCCCAGAGATCGCTGCTCGTGGGGTTGTCTATGTTCGGCGGGGTGAGCGCCAGCGCTTCGGCGACGACCCTGCCGATTTTCCCGAGCGCTGTGCCGAAGTCCGCGTAGGAGGAAGCGTCTTTCTCGGACCATTGCGCGATTTCCTGGGCGGCTTTTTTCGCGTCCCGATAAAGAATGAGCCCGCGGCCATCAGGCGTCAGTGACACGGTGCTTACGTCGGGAGTCGTCAGCTTGAGGCCGTGTCTCTCCAACTGCATGTCGCGGACGATGTCAGGGCGAAGCGGGCCGGCGTTATGCGCGAGCGTAGAACAGCGAAAGCCGGAATGAAATTCTTCGGTGATGGCCGCGCCACCGACCTGGGCGCGGCGTTCGAGCACCAGCGGTTTGAATCCGGCTTTGGCGAGATAGAAGGCGGCGACCAGACCGTTGTGTCCACCACCGACGATGATCACGTCGCGCGTTTCGGCCGTGGGTCTTTGTACGGACATCATGCCTTCCCGTCTTTCAGGATTTCGAGGGCTGCCAGGCGTCCGGGCGCGCCCATGATGCCGCCGCCGGGATGCGTAGCCGACCCGCACATGTACAGGTTCTTGATGGGTGAGCGGAATTGCGCCCAGCCGGCGACAGGACGCAGAAAAAATAGCTGTTCGAGCGAGAGTTCGCCCTGGAAAATATTGCCCTCGCTTAATCCCCACTCGCGTTCCAGGTCGAGCGGCGTAACCACCTGTCGATGCAGGATGATGTCTTTAATATTCGGCGCATATTCGGCGATGGTGTTGACCACGTTGTCGCCAAACTTTTCTTTCTCCGTGTCCCAGTCGAGACCGGGGGCGAGCTTATAGGGGGCATACTGAACGAAGCACGAGAGGATGTGCTTGCCAGGCGGGGCCAGCGACGTGTCGGTGAGCGTCGGAATCACCATGTCGATATACGGATGCGAAGACCAGTGGCCGTATTTCGCCTCGTCGTACGCTTTCTCCATATACTCAACGCTCGGCGAGATCGACATCGCGCCGCGCAGGTGCGCGCCGACTCCGGGCATGGATTTGAAATTCGGCAGGCCGTCGAGCGCCATATTCACTTTGCCGGATGATCCGCGGAACTTGTAACGCTTCACGCCCTCCATGAACTCATCAGGCAGATTGCCGGGTTCGATCATTTTTGTGAAGGTCAGCCGCGGATCGACACTGGAAGAAACAACGTCGGCATAAATTTCGTCGCCATTACTCATCACTACGCCGGAGGCGCGTCCGTTCTTTACGATAATTTTCGCAATGGGAGCTTCGGTGCGAATTTCAACCCCCGCCTCTCGGGCCGCGTCGGCGATGGCGTTGGAAATTGCGCCGGTGCCGCCGCGCGCAAATCCCCAGGCGCGGAAGGCTCCGTCGATCTCACCCATGTAGTGATGCAACAGAACGTAGGCTGTGCCCGGCGAGCGGACGCCGAGAAAAGTTCCAATGATACCCGACGCTGACATGGTTGCTTTGAGCACATCGGTCTCGAACCATTGGTCGAGAAAGTCGATGGCGCTCATGGTCATGAGCTGGACCTGATTGTATTTGTCTTCGCTCGACATGCCCTGGAAGCGGCGCCCGATGAAGAGCAGCTTCATCAACTCTTTCGGATTCAGAGTTGCGGGGTCGGGCGGAATCATGCTGAGGATGGGTTTCACGAAGCGGCACATGGCTTGCATCGCTTTGCCGAATTCGTCGTAGGCTTCGGCGTCAACGCGCGAGTGACGGGCGATTTCGCGGTGCGTTTTGCCATGATCGTTCACGCGCCACAGATGATCGCCATTGGGCATGGGAGTGAACGTGCCGTCGAGCGGAAGGATTTCGAGTCCGTGGCGGGGAAGATCGAGATCGCGAATAATTTCGGGCCGCAACAACGAGACGACATACGAGCAGACGGAAAACTTGAAGCCGGGAAAAACCTCTTCCGTGCAGGCTGCACCGCCGAGGACGTGGCGACGCTCCAGCACCAGCACTTTCTTTCCGGCTTTGGCGAGATAGGCGGCGTTGGTGAGGCCGTTGTGGCCTCCGCCAATCACGATTACATCGTATGGATTCGCCATAAGCTTGTGGCCTTTAGCTGCTGCCTTTCCGGTTGAGAATGCGAAAGAGGAATGCTAGCGTCGTCTTGGCACGCGACATCAGAGGCCGCTGGGTAGGACGCTCCAGTTGCGGAGGATACTCGACAATGTTGACATGGTTGAGCGCATGGCCGGAGGCGACATGCCATTCTATCGGGAGCGTTGGGTTTTGTCGCTATGCTTTTGACGAGAGCAGGAATCCGGGATTTTCGCCGAGCTTAGGGCCTGGCATATCAGCGTGCGGGTCGTTTCATTCCTTGCTCGTTTAGCAACCGCCACACGGAGTCGGGAAATAGCGCAATCACAGCGAGCATCAGCTTCCCTTTTACCGGATAACGCAAACGGTGCGATGTATCGTTCGCAGCGCGATAAATGGCCTCGGCGACCGGAGTGGGTTCCGGGGCTTTTGCATCTTCTTTCCGCACCCATCCCATGTAGTTGTTGAACTGTGCATCATAGGCCGCGTGCGATGTTAACTTGAGCGAGCGCTCGACGAAACCGGTCTTGAAGTGAGCAGGTTCGACCAGTTTCACGCGGATACCATGAAGAGACAACTCGTACCGAAGCGATTCGGAAAGCCCTTCGAGGGCAAACTTCGAGGCATTGTAGCTGGACATGAATGGCGTTGCCACCCGTCCCGCCATCGACGAGACATTCACGATCACTCTAGTACGACGCGCGCGCATCACGGGCAAAACGTGACAAATGACGGAGGCTGGTCCCAACAGGTTGGTCCGGATTTGCGCTTCGAATTCGGCTGCGGCCGCACCTTCGAGCGGGCCAAAACAGCCCGTATCCTGCATTATTGACCAAGACATCAATGGTGCCGAATCGATCCACGGTGGCTGCAACCGCGGACGCGATACTGGCATCGTCCGTTACGTCCAACCTAAGCGCGGTCACGTTATCTAGAGAGATTTCCTCGGGGCGGCGTGCTGCGGCCACAACGCTCCAGCCTCGCGTCGCGAACAACTTTGCCGTCAATCGCCCGATACCAGCGGAACAACCCGTGATTAGAACGACTTTTGCCACGCCTGACTTTACATCGTGCCGGAGCATGCGGCTACAGCTTTGAATGAGAATCAGACGGGGAGACGGTTTGCGGCGCGTGAGACAAGCAAATATAATCTGGCTCTACCGATTTTCATCGAGGCCATCCCTTGCCCATTGGAACTGCATTTCACGATAGAACCTTCGCCCTCTGCCAGAGTTTGAATTATCGCGAGTGGTCGGGATATTACACGGTTAGCGTGTATGAGGTGCATCACGAGCACGAATACAACGCAATCCGCAACGCGTGTGCGCTGATCGATATTTCTCCGCTCTATAAATATCTGATCACGGGCAAAGACGCGAGCAAACTGGTGAACCGTGTGATCACGCGCGATATCAACAAAGTCGCCGTGGGCCAGGTCATCTATGCCTGCTGGTGCGATGAGGATGGCAAGGTGATCGACGACGGCACGATCACGCGCCTCGAAGAAAACAAGTATCGCTGGACGGCGGCCGATCCGAGCCTGCGCTGGTTCCGGCAGAACGGCCTCAACATGGACGTTCAAATCGAGGACATCTCCGAGCAGACCGCCGCTCTGGCGCTGCAGGGGCCGGCTTCCGCGAAGTTGTTGAAGACGGTTGCAGAAGCGGATATCGCCAATCTGAAATATTTTCGAAAAACTTCGGGCAAGATTGCCGGTGTGCCGGTCGATATCTCCCGCACGGGATATACGGGCGACCTTGGTTATGAAATCTGGATCCCGTGGGATCAGGCCGTCCAAGTTTGGGACGCCTTGATGGAGAAGGGAAAGCAGTTTGACATTCACGCTGCCGGAATGCTCGCGCTCGACGTGTCACGCGTGGAGGCGGGACTGCTCTTGATCGAGGTCGACTACACCAGTTCAAAAAAGGCTCTGATTCCGTCGCAGAAATTTTCACCGTACGAATTAGGTTTTGGGAAGATGGTGCATCTCGACAAAGAGACTTTCATCGGCAAGCGCGCACTCGCGCGAGACAACAAGCAGGGCGTGGCTCGGCAACTGGTTGGGCTCGAAGTGGATTGGGTGGAGGTGGAAGAGCAGTTCGATAAGTTCGGACTGTCTCCGGCAGCCCCCAGCCAGGCGTCGCGCGTCGCGGTACCGGTTTATTCGGGCGACAGGCATGTGGGCAAGGCGACGACGACGGCGTTTTCTCCGCTGCTGAAGAAGTTGATCGCGCTGGCCAGCGTGGGCACCGAGTACGCAAAGGCTGACACCAAGCTGCAGATGGAGTTGACCATCGAAGCGCAACGAATGAAGACGACCGCGACGGTGGTCCCGTTGCCATTCTTCAATCCGAAGCGGAAGACTGCGGTGCCGGTGTAGAGGGTGGCATTCTCCATTCACGACAATCAACTCGTCTCTTACGAATTCCGATGCGAGAAGAGGACTGTCACGCTTCACACCGGGTTCTTCTTTCCGCCCCGGCGCCACGCTAGTGGACGATCAATTTAGCCTCTGCGCCCTCTTTCTTCCAACCCAATACAGCCAAACTCCGATCAGCAGGAGTGCGCCACACCCGCCAACGATTTTGAAAACCGCCAACGGCTTGTTCGGTTCATCGGGCGGCGGCAGAACGGAAAGGGCAATCGTGAACACCGTCGTCGTAAATCCCACAATAGAGAGCAGGTAAGCCGCGGGCTTGCCACCTGGGACACGGATGACTTCCGCGCCGGCGGGTTCGCTTTGAAGTTTGAACATCGACGCGAATAGATATAAGTACGGAATGAAATAAGTTATGACGCTCATGCTGACGAGCACGTCATAGGCGCCCTTGACAGAGGTGCCAGCCTGTCCCAGAAAAATGAAAATCCCGCCGATTACAGCCTGCACTACCAGAGCGACCCAAGGAGTTCCCCAGCGAGGATGCAAGGCTCCGAATGATGGCGGCAGATAGCGATCGATACCGGCGACAAACGGCAGACGGGCGACGGCGGCGAGATAGGCTCCGGTAGCGCCGATGTTGCTCAGCGCGATCAGGAAGGCGGCGACGGGAAGAAAGAACGGCAGACCGACACGATCGCCCGTCTTGGCGATAGCCTGCACCAGGCCCTGCAAGGGGCTGACCTCCGTCGCAGGGAGCGCGAGCAGCACGCACACGGTCCCAATGATGTAACAGAAGGCGACGGTGAGGCCGCCGAAGAACAGAGCGAGCGGAATGGTGCGGCGCGCGTTTTTGATTTCTTCGGCCATGAAGGATGCGGTTTCGCATCCTCCGAAAGCGAAGGTCAGCACCGACCAGAAGATGATGTCGTTCAGGCGCACACTGGGCGTCATGGTGTGCAACGAAAAAGTTGTGGCCGACCCGAAACGGTGATAAGCAAGCAGTCCCATGCCGACGACGATCAGGACCGGAATCCACATGGCGAGTGCTCCGATGTTGTGCAGCCACTTACCGACATCAAGGCCGACGACATTGAGCCATGTGGCAGCGGTGAGCGTGACCAGAGCGAAAACGATGTAGAAGGTGGAGTTCGAAGAGAGATGCGACCACTGCGCCTGCCGCATGAAAAGAATATTGCTCGCCGCGAAATAGAGAACCGCAGGGAAATAGGGAAGGTTGGAGGTCCAGTAACTCCACGCTGCCATGAAGCCGGAGAAGTCGCCGAAAGCGCGCTTGGACCAGACGTAAAGGCCGCCCTCATTCGGATAACGGGAAGAAAGTTCGATGACCGAAAGCGCGAGCGGAATGTAGAAGACAAGCCAGGCGCCGATCCATATGACGATCGAACTGGGACCAGCGGCCGCGGCCGTGGCGATCCAGCGCAGACTGACGCCGGTGACCACATAGAAGAGGAGCAGATCGCGGAACCCCATGACGCGCTTCGGGCGGTTAGGGTCGGCGGCCTCGGCGATGGAAACGCCGGATGCGGCTAAGGGGATCGGTCGGTTTTCGGGCCCAGGGTCACTCACGCGAAAGTGTCGATTTCACCAAGTAAAAGGTGAGCGGCAAGGATTACAGAGACGCGCAGGATGGGCAAGATGAATTTCAGTCGCCGATTTTGACTCGGCTGTTTCGCTTCCAGTACAGATAGCCCGGCACGCCAATCAGCACGATGGTCGCGCCCCAAAACGCTTCGGTCGGGCGCTGGATGATGGTGTTGAGCGTCCAGGCCATGCCGACCAGAATATAAATTGCGGGCAGCCATGGGTATCCGGCGCAGCGGTAGGGACGAGGGATATCGGGTTGCTTCCAGCGCAGGATAAAAAGTCCGATGACGGTCAGCGTGTAGGACAACACCATGCCGAAGATGACGTAGGTATAAAGCTGGTCGTAGCGTCCGCTCATGGTGAGCACCGCGGCCCATGCGCCTTGGCCGATCAGGCTGAAGGCGGGCGTGCGCCACCGGGGATGGATGACCGCCATGCGGCGAAAGAAGACGCCATCCTGCGCCATGGCGAGATAGACGCGCGAACCCGAGAGGGTGCATGCCGCCGCCGCGCTGAAACAGGAAATCGCGATCATGAGCGAAAGCCACCCGGCTGCGCCCGGTGAAAACAGTACGGCCGCGGCGTCGTGAACGATGGTTTCGTGCTTCGCGATTTCGCTCAACGGCAGGGCGTAAACATACGTCATATTCATCGCAAGATAGATTGCTCCCACGACGAGCACGCCCTGCACCATGGCGCGCGGCACATTGCGGCGCGGATCTTTCACTTCGCCGGCGACCCAGGTGATGTAGACCCATCCGTCATAAGCCCAGAAGACGGCAATCAATCCGATGCCGAGCGCGGAGATTAATTGTCCGCTGCTCAACCCCATGGTGATTCCGCCCGGCGCATGTGCGGTGAAATTCGACCAATGTCCTTTGCCGATGGCGAATCCGAGGACCACGAACAGCGCCATGGCTATAAATTTCGTCCAGGTAGAGAGGTTCTGGAGTAGCGCGCCCCAGCGCAATCCGACGACGTTAACGTAGGTGAGTAGAGCAATCAGCAGCAATCCGACTGCATGCGCTCGCGTAAAGGGCATGCCTGCGAGGGAGAAGATCACGTGCTCCTGCGAAATGGCGGGAACAATATTTCCCATGTAAGCGGCCGAGGCTACGGAGAGCGCGGCAATGGTGCCGCCGTTGGCGACCGCGAACAACATCCAACCGTACAGAAAGGCGACCAGGTCGCCATACGCTTCGCGGAGGTAAATATACTGTCCACCGGAGTCGGGATACATGGAGCCGAGTTCGGCGAAAGCGGCACAAGCGCATAAGGAAATAGCGCCACCGAGGACCCAGACCAGAAAAAACAGTGCCGGATTCGGCAGGGGCAGGGCAATATCTTTGGCGGTAAGAAAAATCGAAGACCCGATGATTCCGCTTACCAGCAACAAGACTGAATCGAGCAGACTGAGTCCACGGACAAGACTAGGTTGTTGATTTGAGATTTCGGTCTCTGGAACCAGCGCAGCGGGAGTGATCGTCATTTTATGGACTCAACGGGAAAGCCTTCATGGAATGGCGGGTGCCCTTCATCCCATACCCAGTTCATTGGAAGACTCGAGCGGTGTTCCACAACGACGGCAGATGACAGAGAGACAATCGCGGCAGGTCAGCGGATCGCTGACTGCAACGGCGCAAACCGGGCAATAGAACGGCACTGCGAGCTTCTCGGCTGCCGGCACAGGTTTTGGAGGCATTTCCATCTTCACACGATGATTCCCAGGTTGCGATTCTGCACCGCGAGGACGAAACTGTAACACAATTCCGGCGCCGTCTCCGGCCTTACTCTGGAGGTTTACGCAGAATAAGATCACCATCCGCCGGCGGCAGTGAGAACGGGAACTGCCAGATATCGTCTTTCATGCGGACGTTGAGAATGAAATCCTCACGCTCTTTCCAGGGCCCGATCCACTTGTTGCTGGTCTTGAACAGGACCCAGCCCTGCGTCTCGGGATTGCCTGGGGTCAGCACGACTGTATCCGCCGGTAGGGTTTGCGTGCTCAAAAACTCTATGAACTCGGCCGCTTCCTTTTGATACTGGCGCAACCGTCTGGTTTTTTCGTCGGCGATCTTGGGGTTCTTCTTGATCTTGCGCTCGGTATCGAAGACCTTCGTGTCTACATCGTTCTGCAGCTTGTTGGCAAGTTCTGCCGGATCTTCATAGCCCTCAACCACTTCGTGATGGCGAACGAACTCGATGCGCACGCTCGCCGGGAACTCGAATTTTTCCTTTCCAGTGTAGGTCACACTGAGGTAAGCACCTAGAAGCTGATAGAAGCGGTGGCGGCTCTGCGCAAGCTCCTGCGCATCCATGAGAAGCGTAACGGTCAGGTCACGCCCGGTCATCGTCCACAGGTACTTACCGTCATCGCGGCGCTCGAAGGTGCAACAGGGCGCGCCGGCCGTCCAGCGCACGCTGGGCAATTCTTTCTTTTTCGAAGCATGGCAGAAGGTTGGCAGAAGAAGCGCGCAGCCAAGAATAATGCCCAGCGCGAATGCAATCCTGACGCCGGATGAAGAGAGATGCTGCATTGATGCGAGTGTATAGCTTTCGCGCGGAAATCGTCACGGCCCAACCGGCGCGAATCTGACAGGGTGTCCGATGCGGGGGAGCCGTGGGTTGCCGGTACCATCGCTTCCGGTAAAGCACAGCGGGCAAATTCGTCGGCAAACTATGTTAGATTGGAAAATGGTGGGGCGCGTAGCTCAGTTGGTAGAGCAACGCCCTTTTAAGGCGTGGGTCGCAGGTTCGATTCCTGCCGCGCTCACCAACCGTTGAGTTACCGGCAGCCGGTCAAGAACTTCGTACTCTCCGGTCCGTCTTGAAAACAGCCTATCTTGAAAACAAGCGCTGGCTTTCGCTCCGGCGCTTTTCTTTTCCAGCGTTCCGATTAGCGTTCCCGACACTCGTTTTCGACAGCAGGATTCGGCGCTCGCTTTTCGGGAACGACCCAGGTCCGTATAGAATGCATGGGGATATCTGAGTTCAGGAACGGAACCCTATCCTGGAAGTTCCCGCGAGGCAAATATGAAATTCCTCCGTCTTGTCGCTCCGGCGTTGCTGGCCCTGGCGTTTTCGACCCTGCTACCCGCACAATCCACCGGACCTGACGATCGCCCGATCACCGACCCGCAATCCATCAACTCGGCCTCAAACTCTAAAGCCCGACCCGTACCCATTGACGATCTCTACTTCACGCGGTCGGTCTCCAATGCTTCCTGGTCGCCGGATGGAAAAGAAATCTTGTTCACTACAAACATGTCCGGGCGCTCGAATTTATGGAAGATGAGTTCGGCCGGCGGTTGGCCGATCCAACTGGTTCAGTCGGACGAACGCCAGTACAACGGCACCTGGTCGCCCGACGGCAAGTGGATCGTCTTCCAGCAAGACACTGGCGGCAACGAACTGTGGGACATCTTTGCCGTGCCGAGCGACGGAGGCGAAGTCGTTAACCTGACACATACGCCTGACATCCGCGAGCAGTCGCCGCGCTGGTCGCCCGACGGCAAGACGATCGCGGTGGATTACAAGCCGAAGGAAGCTACGGTCTACGATCTCGCGCTGCTCGACTGGGCTACCCGTCAAATCCGCAAACTGACGCACGAAGAAACTCCCAATCATTCCTGGGAGTCGGTGGCCTGGAGTCCGGATGGAAGAACGTTGTATGCGAACCGATCCGATGCGGGGCACACCGATGCCGATATTTATGCCGTCGATGTGGCCAGCGGAAAGACGACGAATCTGACTCCCCATCAAGGCAACGTCCTGAATTTTGCCGCTTCGTTATCACCGGACGGAAAGACTCTGCTGATCATGAGCGACGAGAAGGGCGGATACCAGAACGTCGCCCTGCTGGAGGTCGCCACCACGAAAAAAACCTGGGTCACGGACACGAAATGGGAGGCGAACGCGGGAGACTTTTCTCCGGACGGACATTTTTTTTCCTATACGCTCAACGCGGACGGACTCACCGACGTTTACCTCGTAGAGGTAGCTTCCATGCGTCCGGAAAAGATTCATGCGGGAGTGGGGGTCAATGGCTTACCAGCTCATCCGAACTCCTTTTCTCCATCCGGCGAGCGTTTGCTGCTGTCGCATGAGAGTTCGACTCAGCCTGGCGATTTCTGGGTCTATGACCTAGCCTCGCGAAGCACCAGCCAGTTGACGCACACAGCCGTTGCCAGCCTCAGTGCTACGCCGATGCCGGAGTCGCAGATCGTCCACTACAAGAGTTTTGATGGCAAGACCATCAGCGCGCTGATGTGGGTTCCGTTCAATTTGAAACGGGATGGTACCAATGCCGCGCTCGTGCTGCCGCACGGAGGACCGACGGGGCAGGTTCAGGACTATTGGAGTCCTCGCATTGCCGCGCTCGTCTCGCGAGGTTACATCTGCGTGGCTCCTAACGTGCGCGGATCGACGGGATACGGAATTGATTTTCAGCGGGCCAATTATCAGGACCTGGGTGGAGGAGACCTGCAGGACGAGGTTTATGCGACGAAATTTCTCCAGGCTACCGGTTACGTTGACGCGAAGAAGATCGGAATCACGGGTGGCTCCTATGGCGGATTCATGACCCTGATGGCGATCGGCAAGACTCCCGACATCTGGGCGGCGTCGGTGGAATTGTTTGGCATTATCAACTGGATGACCATGCTGCAACACTCCGATCCGGAGCTGCAGCAGTATGAGAGAAGTCTGCTGGGAGATCCGGTTCAAGATAAGAAGGTTTACGAGATGACATCTCCGCTTGCTTATATCCACAACGTGAAGGCTCCGCTGCTGGTGTTGCAGGGCGACAACGATCCAAGGGTGCCGAAGGAAGAAGCCGTACAAGTTGTCGATTTGTTAAAGAAAGATGGCAAGGTTGTAGACGCGCATTATTATCCGAACGAAGGCCATGGATTTGGGAAGCGAGAAAATCAGATTGATGCGATTCGCCGCACCATAGCCTGGTTCGACAAGTATTTGAAGGGCATCGAGTTGAAGGGTGTCGAGTGATGAGACGGTCAAAATCGCGCCGGGAGTTTCTGGCGCTCACATCCGCAGGTTTGGTCGGTGCCGCGATGACCCGGACCAGCATTGCGCAAACTCCGGGCAGCTTGCCGCCCGGGGCGCCGCCCGCCTTTGGCGCAGGGCCGGCCGTTGGGCCTGAAGTGTCGCCTGCGACCTTCGCTGAGGCGCAAAAGCTCGTCCAGATCGTATTAACCGAACCTGAACGCTCGGAGGCAGCCGGCAGTTGGCGCGCGAATATGGCCGCACTCTACGAGCGGCGCACCGGACCTCGGAAAATAACGCTGGAGACGACGCTCGCTCCTGCGACGCAGTGGAATCCGGTGCTGCCAGGCATGAAAGCGGGTCCAGCGCGCGACCGATTTGTGCGCAGCCATGCTGAGCCGGTAGCCATGCCCGCGATGGATGACGACCTGGCCTTCGCCTCGGTGGCACAGCTTTCGCGGTGGATCGAGCAGCGCCAGCTCAGCTCGGAGCGGCTTACCCAGATTTATCTGAAACGCCTGCAGCAGTTCGATCCCAAACTGCGTTGCGTCATCACGCTGACCCCCGACCTCGCGCTCCGGCAAGCTCGACGGGCCGATGCCGAGATCGCCGCCGGCAAGTACCGGGGCCCGCTGCATGGCATTCCATGGGGAGCGAAGGATCTGCTCGACACCGCGGGAATTCCTACGACGTACGGCGCGGAGCCTTTGCGAAACCGTGTGCCCGCCGATGATGCCGCAGTCGTGAAGCGCCTGCACGCGGCGGGCGCCGTGCTAGTGGCCAAGCTGAGCCTGGGAGCGCTGGCGCTGAATGACATCTGGTTCGGCGGGCAGACGATGAATCCCTGGCTGCTGGAGGAAGGATCGTCGGGTTCGAGCGCCGGGCCGGGAGCAGCCACGGCTGCGGGCTTGGTGGCCTTCGCGATCGGAAGCGAAACTGGCGGAAGCATCGTTTCTCCCTCCATGAGGTGCGGAGTCGCGGGCTTGCGGCCGACGTATGGCCGCGTGCCCCGCACCGGCGCGATGACTCTCTGCTGGTCGCTCGACAAACTCGGCCCGATGGCGCGAAACGTTGAAGACACAATGCTGGTGCTGCGCGCCATTTCCGGGCCCGACACGGGAGACTTGGCCAGCGTGCCCACCAAACTCGACTTCGACGCGAGTGCCGGCGTGGAAGGATTGCGCGTAGGTTTCTTTCCCGCCTGGATGAAAGAAAATCCGGCGACCGACGTTGATCGTGCCGCGCTCGAAGCGGCGAAGAAGCTGGGCATGGTTCCAGTTGAGGTCAGTCTTCCCGACTGGCCTTATGACTCACTGCAATTGATTCTCTTCGCCGAGGGAGCAGCCGCATTCGAGGAACTCACGCTCAGCGGAGCTCTCCATCAGTTGACCGTTCAGGTGCCCGACGCGTGGCCCAATCTCTTTCGTCAATCGCGATTCCTGTCAGCCGTGGATTTTGTGCAGGCCGACCGGCTCCGCCGCAAAGTAGCGGAAGAAATGGAGCGACTGTTCTCTGGCGTTGACCTGCTGCTCGTGCCTTCGCTACGCGACGAAATGCTTACGATTACGAATTTCACCGGACATCCTTCGCTCACCTTGCGCGCGGGCTTTGTCGAAGTGTCGGAGGCGCGCAGCGACTGGGCGCCTGATCCGCAGCATCCGCTGCCGAAATTCTCTCCGCCGCGCCGCGTGCCCCACGGCATCACGCTGATCGGCCAGCTTTTCGACGAAGGAACGCTGGGTCGTGCGGGCATCGCGCTCGAACAAAGCTTCGCGGTGGCGGGCGAGCGTCCGCCCGGCTTCTGAAACAAAGAGTCGATGGGAACTACCGAAAATCGAAAAGTGGGGAGCGCAGAGGAGACGCCTTACTCAAGAGGCTGGTTCCGCACTCGTTGCAGGTTGTCGGAAATCGTCTTGCGCAGCTCTTCAATCGTAGCCTGAAGAGCGACATTCTTTCGTGCGTAGTTCTCGTCCTGTCGCGACACGCGCGCCATTTCACGCTGAAATCGCTGGAGCCTTTGAAGCCCGGAAACGGCTTCAGCCAAGAACGCTCCGCGCGCGGCTGGGGCAACGCTGGGCATACAATCCTCGCTAAAAATCGAATCGCTGGATTAGCAGGGGAATTAACAACAGCTTAGGAGGAATGGAATGCGCTGTCAATGAATTTTTGCCCATCAGTCATGAATCCTGAACGTTACGAGTAAATGTTAACCGGTAAGCAAACCGAGCACTGCATGGTGTAACAAACTGTGCAACAGGCTACAACGATCTTCGAGATAGACTAGTCTGGTTAAATGTGCAAAGTTTTTCTTCTTAAGCGAAGGCGATATGGCTGGTTGCGGTCCTGGAAAGATAGAAAGGGCTTTATAAAGTGTGGCTTGCGGAATTGCTTCCCCCTGCTTCCCCGGCCCGACGAGTGCAGTTCCCAATTGCACAGCTTAATCACAGCTCTTCATAATGATGAGGAATAACAACGGTATGCTCAATTTTGCGATATCCATCTTTGGGGTATCCACGAGAGCCGGAAAGGTTTCGAACTCCGTCTGTCGTTTGCTCTCGATAGCTCTCCTCGTGGGTGGGGCATTTCTATCGTTGTGCGCTGGGCAGGTAACGGTTTCAACCGGCCGCATGGACAACCAGAGGACAGGCGCGAATCTGAGCGAGACCATCCTCACGCCAGGCAACGTGAACTCAAATCAGTTTGGGGCGTTATTTAATTATCCGATTGACTATCTGGCGCTGGCGCAGCCGCTGTACGTTCCGAATGTCAACATCAATGGAACTTTGCACAACGTCGTCTACGTTGCCACCATGGCTGACTCCGTCTATGCCTTCGATGCCGACAGCAATACGGGATCGAATACCTCGCCGCTCTGGTGGGTGAATTTTACCGATCCCGCGAATGGAATTACCTTGGCCAGCGGCGCCAACCTGCCATGCTCAGGCACTGGACAAGGCAGTGTTGGTTTCATCCAGGAGGGAATCGCCGGCACACCGGTCATCGACACCTCGACGGGCACACTTTACGTTGTGGCGAAGACCGTCGAAAATGGCACGGTTCGCCACCGCCTGCACGCTCTCGATATCGCCAACGGCACGGAAAAATTTGGCGGTCCGGTTGTGATTAATGCCAGCAGCACGTATGTGTCTCCGATCAACGGTAAGACCTACAACACGACTTTCAACAGCCTGCACCAGTTGAACCGGCCCGGTCTGCTGCTGATGAACGGCGCGGTCTACATCGGCTTTGGTTCGAATGCATGCAACGACGGCAACACCGGCTGGCTCCTCTCTTATAGCGCCGCCAGCCTGACGCCGATCTCGGTGTTTAATACCTCGCCCGAGCACGGACTGGTTTCAATCTGGCAAACCGGCAACGGTATCGCCGCCGACGAGAATAGCAATATTTTCGTGGAGACAGCGGAAGCCTGTGCTGCCTGTTACGACGTCTACCTCGGGGGCGCAACCTACAGCAATAGCGTGGTCGAACTGGACCCTAACAGCCTAACCGTCACCGACTATTTCACCCCTTATGACGTGCAATTTCTCAACGGGCACGATGAAGACTTGAGTTCCACCGGAGTCCTCATTCTCCCCGATCTCGAAGGCGGCACGACTCCCCATGAACTGGTCGCGGGCGGCAAGCAGGGATTCGTTTACGTGATCAACCGTGACGCTATGGGAGGGTATGACACGGGGGTGAATTGCAATGCCGATCCGTCCTGCGACGACGTCCTCCAGGAGTTCCCTTTGATTCCGGGGGCGTCGGAAACCAAGGCGGCGGACGTCTTGTACAGTTCTCCCGCCTATTGGAACAACACGGTCTACTTCGCGCCCGATGACTCTCCGCTGTTGGCGTATCCGGTATCGAACGGGACCGTCCCGCTGGGCACGCCGCTCGGGACTACCCAGAGATATGTCGGCTCGCACTCGCCCTCCATTTCCGCGAATGGCAGCAGCAACGGAATTCTATGGGTGCTGAGCGGAGGCAATCTCGACGCTCTCAACGCCGTCACCATGCAATTGCTCTACAGTTCGCTCCAGGTCAAGTCGCGCGATGCGCTGCCTTCGGTCGCTCACTTCGTAACCCAGACTGTGGCCAACGGCAAAGTTTATGTCGCAACGCAAACCACGCTGTCGGCTTACGGGCTGCTCCCATCTCCGATCGTTCGCAGCGGCGCGAATCAAAGCGCTGATGTGCTCACCGCCCTCCCTGCGCCGATTCAAGTGCAGATCGTCAACCCTTACAGCAAAGCGGGGGTTCCCGGGATGACGGTCACCTTCAGCGACGGTGGCGAGAACGGCACGTTCAATCCCGCCAGCGCTGTTTCCGATAGCAACGGAAACGTTTCGACCACCTACACCTTTTCTAAAACCGCCGGGGTCTACACCCTCACGGCGACTCTGTCGAATGTCACGACTACATCGTTCACGGAAACCGCCCTTCCCGGGCCCGCGAAAAAACTAATCGTGCACTCGGGAAACAAGCAGACTGCGCAGGCGGGGTCGATCTTACCCAGCCAATTGCGGCTGGAGGTCGAGGACGCCTATGGCAACGGCGTTCCGGGAGTCACCACGACCTTTGTGGACAAGAGCGGGGCCGGCACTCTCAATCCGAGCAGCGGCGTCTCCAACAGCAGCGGATTTGTGCTGGTCAGTTACCAGCTTCCGAACGCCGACGGAACGTACAAGATTACGGCCAGTGCGACGGGAGTGACGGGAACGGCAACATTTGTTGAATATGCCACGGGAGATGCTCCGGCCAGTCTAAGCGTAGTCTCGGGAAACAATCAGTTGGCGCCGGTCAATACCGCTTTGTCGCAGCCACTGGTGGTGCGGGTCACCGACTCGGGAGGTAATCCGGTCGCCGGTGTATCAGTAGTGTTCTCCGCACCGTCAGGTACTTTGACCGGCAGTCCGGCCCTGACCGGCTCCAACGGCCAGGCGTTGGCGGACTATACGACGGGTCCGACGCCGGGCTCGGTCACCATCACGGCTAACGTGAACTCACTGGCCGCGAGTTTTACGGAGAATGTGATCGCCGGCAAGTAGCACATTCAACCCTAAGCCGATGCTCCACCCGTGTAGTGACAGGGCTCCGCCCCTTCCAAGAATCGTTCGTGGCGATGCTCCGAAGTGGACAATTCCTACCCTTCGCTCCCGATAACGCCGTTCGTCTACGGCCACCAAAGATGGGTAGACTTTCGTGGACGTGGAAATCTCCTGCCGATGGTTGAAACTTACGCGTGCTGCTTCTGACGCACCGCTGGTTTCACAATGCTACGGCGTCCCGGACATCATTCGCCCATCTTGCCGGCCATCTTCTTCGCCGGCGCTCTCCTCTCTGGCGTTTTCTCAACCGTCGCAATTGGCCAAAAACCCGAGAGCCAGGCTGCCGACCGGTCCTATCTGCGGGATGACTTGCGCTGGAACTGGAGCCAGCGGGGGCGCACAGTCCCTCCGGGACAATCGGCAGCGGGACTGCGATTTCGGGCTTACCGGCTGAAAATGGCGATGCGAGCTGCGCGCGCGGCTGCACATTCACAACCCTCGTCATCTTCAACCGATCCGGCCCGAGCAACGTCTACTCCATCCGCTCACACCCCGAACTCATACGCCCCGAATCAAAGTTCGGTACAGTGGATTCCCATGGGGCCGTCTCCCCTTGCTTCCGATGCTACTGGCGATGGCATGCAGGACTACAACTGGGTTTCGGGGCGCGCCACCTCAGTCGTCATCGATCCGGCGGACGCTAGCGCAAATACGGTGCTCCTGGGTGGCGCTTATGGTGGCCTCTGGAAATCGACGAACGCAGGCAGCCTGAATTCGTCGACTCCGGGCTCGGTCGCATGGCAGTCTCTGATGGACGATCAGCCGACCCTCGCGGTAGGCGCGATTGCTCTGCAACCTGGTAACAGCAACGTGATTCTGGTGGGAACGGGGGAGACAAATAGTTCGGGTGATTCCTACTACGGGCTGGGCATTCTGCGGTCGGCCGATGGTGGGTCGACATGGACCGCGATCCAGAGCGCGGGAACGGGTCAATCATTCCTGGGAATAGGGTTCAGCAGGATTGCTTTCAGCACGGCGAATCCGAACCTGGTGGTAGCGGCCACAGCCGGAGACAATGGGCTTTATCTTGGACTCGAAGAAGACGGTAATTCCACGGCGCGCGGCCTCTACTTCTCCGCCGACGCCGGTGTGACTTGGAACCGCGTCATACTTTCTGATGGCGCGGTGCCGGCCTCGGCAACGGCAGTGATTTACAACCCTGCCCAGGGGACGGGCGGAACCTTCTATGCTTTCATCCGAAGACATGGCCTCTATTCGTCCACCGATGGGCAGCATTTCAATCGGCTGCCTGTACAACCCACTTCGGGACTCGCAACCGCGAATTGCCCGGCGTCCACGAACTCGTCCGGTTGTCTGATCTATCGTGGCGAGTTTGCGGTGGTGCCCGGACGCAACGAGATGTATGTGTGGATAGTCGATGTGCAGCCCGACTACTATGGAAATCCGACACCGGCTGACGAGGGAATCTTGCAGTCGACAACCGGCGGCGCGAATTGGGCGCAGATTCCTGACAACGGAATTACCAACTGCGGCGACGACGCGTTCGGAGCCGACAGCGGCTGCGGCGTCGAGCAAGGTTGGTACAACCTCGAGCTGTCTGCTATCTCCAATGAAACGGCGACGGATGTTTATGCCGGTGCGATCAATCTTTACAAGTGCACGCTAGTGCCTGGGACGAATGCCTGTACCCAGGGCGACTGGATCAATCTCACACATGCATATGGATGCAATCCGGGTCCACTGGGCGCGCCGGCCCATGTGCACCCGGACCAGCATGGAATCGCTTTCATGGTGGTCGGCGGCAAGTCGCCGGGCTACTTCGCGCACGATGGCGGCATCAGCCGCACGTTGGATGGCTACTCCGGCTTGACTACTGGGAGTTGCTCGGGGACCAATCAGTTCGACAGCCTGAGCCAGAGTCTGGGCTCGATGACGGAGTTCGTTTCGTTCTCGGCAGACCCGAACGACCCGGACATCTTATTAGGCGGAACGCAAGATAATGGATCGCCGAAAACCAGCACAGCCACGAGCAGCAGCACCTGGCAAAACGCGCTCGGCGGCGATGGAGGCTTCACCGCCATCAATCCCGCGAACCCGAACCCGGCGGCGCGCGAGTGGTTCGCCGAGAATCCTTTCACCGTGATTGTGAAGTGCGAAGCGGGAACGGGTTGTAACGACGGTTCCTTTCTGCAAGTTGTCGGCTCCAACAATCTGGGTGGAGACGTCGGCGCTTTCTATACTCCTTACATTTTGGACCCTCAGAATGCGGCGGCCATGCTGGTGGGGACATGCCGCGTCTGGGAAATCAGCACCAGCGGCACGGCTCCGCTGCAGCTGAGCAATGACTTCGACACGCTAGGGACGGGCGTCTGCACCGGCAACGAGGTCAATCTGGTAAACGCGCTGGCGGCAGGCGGTCCACCAGAGGTCAGCGGAAATTCGTCGGTCGTGTATGCGGTGACGAACGGGTATGGGCCGCTGAACGGGGCCTTGAACGGGACTCCTGGCGGCGAAGTGTGGGTTACCGCCCGTGCGGGCGTTACGTTGATGACCAATGTCACCGCGAATGAAACTCAGAACGTGAATCCGCAGGGGTATGCGATTGCGGCCGTCGCAATGGACGCGTCCGACACGACGGGCAATACGGCGTTTATCGGAATTATGGGATTCAGCACGCCAGCATATCCCACTTCGCATGTTTGGAAGACGTCGAGCGCGGGCGCCAGCTGGACGGACTGGAGCGGGACGGGATCGGCGGAACTGCCGGACAACCCGGTAAACGCGTTGCTCGTGGACGCGCAAGCGGGCCAGGTTTATGCGGCAACCGACGTTGGCGTTTTTGTGAGTTCCACCAGCGCTCCTGGGTGGAGTGAGATTGGTCCGGAGCCGGGGCCGGGCGCTTCGGGATTCTTGCCCAACGCTCCGGTAACCGCCCTGCAGATTTTTAACCCGAACGCGGGCACGAAGACTTTGGTGGCATCAACGTATGGGCGTGGCATTTGGAAGTATGCGCTGTCGGCGGGCTTCACGAACGCGATCTCGAATTCTCCGCAAACCATATTTCCCGCGCAAACGGCGGTGTTCAACGGCACGCTCACAGCGCAGGATGGCTACTCCAGCGCAGTGAACTTGAGCTGCACCGGCGCAGCACCCGCAACCTGCACTCTACTGCCGACCCAGGCAATGTTTTCTGGAGGGATCGCGACCTACACCCTGACCGCCGGTGGAACTATCGGCGATTACAGTTTCAACGCGAATGCGGTGGGGACGGACCCAGACGCAATCACCGCAGATGCTCCGATCACGCTGCACGTGGTGGACTTCAATCTGACAGTTCCGAGTCCGGATTCGCTGAGTGTGGGGCGGGGTGGAACCTCCGGGGCCAGCACGTTCGAGGTGACGGCACTGGGTAGCTTTGCGGGGACGGTGACACTTGGTTGCACGGCAGGTCTGCCGGCAGGTGCGGTCTGCGTCTTCTCGCCGTCAAGCTCGGTGAATCCCACTTCTTCGTCGCCGGTGACGGTTACCTTGACCGTGACGGCCGCCTCTGGAACTCCCTTGGGTGCGGCAACGGTTACGCTTTCGGCCACGGTGGCGGGAGCTCCGGCGGCCAAGACGCAGACGTTCGGGTTGACAGTGACGGGGCCTGCGCCGGACTTTGCCATAGCGGTTTCTGCGACTCCTGATGTGACAGTTTCGAAGCAGAGCGTGACTTGGAACGGCACGCTGACGGCATTGAACGGATATGAGGGGAGCGTGACGCTGACCTGTACGGCGGGCGCTCCGTCGACGTGTTCCATGGTCCCGGCTACGATAACGCCGACTGCTGGCGGCGCACCGTTTATGGTGACGCTCGGCAGCACTTCCGCGGGAACGTTTAATTTTACGATTCAGGGCACAGACGGGACGCTTACGCATGCCACGGCGATGGAGACACTCATCGTGGGGACGGATGTTGCGTGGGCAGATACGGGCGATGCTACAGTTGCGTTGTTGGCCGGACAGAGTGCGGGCTACACGTTTTCGGCGACTCCAGCGGGCGGCTCGGCTTTCAGCTCGACGGTTATTTTCGGATGCTCGAATCTGCCCGCTCTGACTAGTTGCGAGTTTAGTCCGTCGTCAATCGCGGCAGGCGCGGGCACAACAGCTGTCACTTTGACCCTTACCACTACGGGTCCGAATTTTGGTCAGCAGTCAACGCAGCGGCGAGCGGCTGTGCTGCGCACCTCCCGGACCGGCGAATACGGAGCTTTGCAGACGACCGCCGAGTCGCCATTGCCATTTTTTGCGCTTGCCTGGCTGGTGCTGGCTGGAATTGTGGTCGTCGGACGCAGGCACGGCGCCACTCCGCACCTCCACGGACTCATCACCGGAAGTCTTCTCGCACTGGGGTTGATGGCGGAGACTTCGTGCGGGGGAGTCGCAGGCGGCGGCGGCACTATGCCGGGACTGGTGACGGTTACGGTAAATCCAGGTCTCGCGACTTTGTTTGCCGACGAAACCGGCAACTCATGGCCGGCGGCAGCAACGCAACAACAATTCTCCGCGACGGTGAATAATTCGACCAACCAGACGGTAACCTGGGCGGTTGCTGGTGGAAGCGTGAACGGCACAATCGATGGCACCGGGCTATATACGGCTCCGGCAGTTGTTCCGAGTCCGGCCACCGCGACCGTGACAGCTACCTCAGCGCTTGCCGCCTCGCCGGGATCGACCTTCGTGACCGTCGCTACGCCGACCGCCCTGGGAAGCTCACTGATTACGGTTACGGCGACGGCTGCCGGCGGCGTGGCACACGGGGACGTGGTGACTTTAACCGTGCAGTAGGGCGCAATCTGGCGTTGGCAAGCTACCGCTGAGACGCCCAAGGCGCTGAGAAAAACTTTGGTCTGAATGGGGCGCGGACATCCCTGTCCGCGCCTTTTTTGTTGCGTCACACTTTGTTGTTCCTTACATCACGGCCAAGGAGAGGCTGGTGAGATAGGATCATCTTCGGTGAGGCTGCCGTGCTGGGCTCGGACGGGCAGGGCGCGCCCGTCACCACACAAAAACGTAAAACCTTATGACGTACGACGTTGCCGTGATTGGCGGAGGAATTGTCGGACTGTCGTTTGCTATGCAGGCCGGCGAAAAGTTTCCCCGGTTGCGCGTGGTGGTGCTGGAAAAGGAGGCGGGCGTGGCGCGGCACCAGACGGGCCACAACAGTGGGGTCATTCACAGCGGCGTTTATTACAAGACGGGATCCCTGAAGGCGCGGCTCTGTGTGGCGGGAGCGCGGGAGATGGTCGAGTTCTGCTCGCGGTACGGAATTCCCCATGAGGTATGCGGAAAGTTGATTGTGGCTACTGACGCGGAAGAGGCGGCTAGACTCGATGACCTGATGCTGCGCGGCGTTGGGAACGGCCTCGAAGGTTTGCGGTTACTCGGGCTCGAGGCGATGCTCGCGATCGAACCGCATGTAGGCGGAGTGCGTGCCCTGCATGTGCCCTCCACGGGCATCACGGATTATGCGATGGTGACCGCCAAGTACGCGGAGATCGCATCGGCCCGTGGGACGGAGATCCGTACGAATGCCGCGGTGGTTGGATTTTCGAGATCCCGGAATTCGACTGGCGATGAGGTGGTGGTACAAACGCAGGCGGGAGATTTTACGGCGCGCTATGTCGTGAATTGCGCCGGTCTGCACAGCGATCACGTAGCGCGCATGGCCGGCAATGATCCCGGGATGTTGCTGGTCCCGTTTCGCGGGGAATATTACGATCTCGCACCGGCGCGCAAGTCGTTGGTGCGCTCGCTGATCTATCCCGTGCCAGACCCGCGGTATCCATTCCTGGGCGTGCATTTTACCCGGCGGATTCAAGGCAATGTGGATGCCGGTCCCAATGCAGTGTTGGCCTTTCGACGCGAAGGCTACGGTTGGGGAGACTTCGATTTGGGCGAGACTCTGGAAGTGTTCATGGATGCCGGATTTCGGGCGATGGCGCGGCAGCACTGGAAAAACGGGCTGGGGGAATTTCGGAGGTCGCTGCTGAAGCGCGATTTTGTCCGGTCCTGCCAGCGCCTGGTTCCGGAGGTTCGTATGCAGGATATGACTCCGGGGGGCTCGGGAGTGCGGGCGCAGGCGGTGGGAAGAGACGGCGCGCTGGTGGATGATTTTCGATTTGCCGGCGGGGAGCGGTTTTTGCACGTCCTCAATGTGCCGTCTCCCGCGGCTACGGCTTCGTTGCCGATCGGGCGTGAGATATTGAAGATGGTTCCGGCGGAGATCACCGGTTCGATGTAATCTTCCTGTAGCGACGAGGCTTGCTTCGTCCCTTACTGCTGGCCAGAAAACTGACAGTGCCGGCAAGACGCCGTGAACCGCGTCTCTACACGAAATTATTTCTGGAGAACTTATATGGCGCAGAGTTTGAGCTCTAAGAAGAAAGTGGCGATTCTGGGTGCGGGCAAGATGGGGACGATCCTGCTGCAGTCTTTTTTGCGTGATGGCTTGCTTTCTCCGGGGCAGACCTCGGTTACGGTGGCCCATCCCGAGCGCGCTCGGATGCTGAAGGATAAGTTGAAGGTGCGGGCGGGAACCGACAACTCCGAAGCGGTGAAGGATGCGGACATAATTTTTCTTTGCGTGAAACCGCAGGTCGTGGCGGATGTGGTGCGGGAGATCCGCGCGCACTTGAATGAAAAGCAAATGATAATTTCAGTGGCGGCTTCGGTTCCGACCGAGATGATCGAGCGTGCGCTGGAGAAGGAAGTTCCGGTAGTGCGGGCGATGCCGAACACTCCTTGCGTGCTGGGCGCGGGCATGACGGCGCTGTGCAAGGGAAAGTTCGCCAGCAAGCAGCATCTGGAGACGGCCACCCGATTTTTCGATGCGGTGGGTCGCACCGTCATCGTCGACGAAAAACATATGGACGCGGTCACGGGATTGTCGGCCAGCGGTCCCGCTTATATCTACATTATTCTGGAATCGCTCGCCGAAGCTGGGGTAAAGGTGGGTTTGCCGCGCGACGTGGCGACGCTGCTGGCGGCTCAGACTACGATGGGCGCCGCACGCGTGGTGCTTGAGACGGGAGATCATCCGGCGTTGCTGAAAGATGCAGTGACCACTCCTGCGGGGTGCACGATTGACGGCATTATGGAACTCGAAGAGGGCAAACTGCGCGTGACGTTGATCAAGGCGGTGGTGAAGGCCGTTCAGCGCGCGAAAGAGTTGGCGTTCTCGTAGACCGACGAACTTCAGCCGTCAATCCGCTTAGTTGGGCAATGCAAAGCTCAGCGTTACATCGGTCTGAAACGAAGATGGCTGATCGTGCTGCCGGTAGGGTTGATAGCGCCAGTTGCGGACAGCTTCCGCGGCAGCGGTGGCCAGTATCGGGTCTCCACTGATGGTGCGGACAGTGGAGACAGAGCCGTCCTCCGCCACATGAACCTCGAGTACCACGTTGCCGGCGCGGTGAGCTGCTATCGCTTCCGGGGGATAGCGAGGCTCGCTGCGGCTGACGAGCCGCGCTTCAGCTTCTCCGGCAGAGAGCCATATACTCGGCGAGGCAGCGATTTTGGTTGTAGACGATGCCTGCACGATCGGGCGGTCCACGTGCGCCGCGGACGGCTGCTCGCCGTCGAGTTGGGCGGGGCTTTGCCTGGCTGACGCCCCGTTGGTGGGCGCGGGCCTCATGCGAAAGATGACTTTGCCCTTTTCGTAAACCACTAACTCATCGGCGGGTGGGCTTGCCGACTTCTTTTGCGGGTTTTCTGACGCCGACGTCTTTTCTGTAACCTTCCCCGTGGATGGTGCGCCTACCTTCAGCGCGCTGGGTCCTGCCGCCGAACTTGTCGGCGCACCCGGCGTCGAACTTGTCGCACCCGCCGCGGAATGTTCGGCAGCGCAGCCGGGCAGGGAACTCCCTGCACACGACTGATCCGGCGCGCCAGTCTGCGCTGATCGGTTCTGGCCGCTCTGAGCGCGGGACGGCAGAAGCCATCCGATTCGGGACCCGACAAGCGCGCTCACTCCGATGGCCGCGAAAATCGTTAGCCCCCCCAGCACGAGGGTCCATGCTTCGTAGGGCGCGCGCCTTACGGGAGACGTATCGGCAGGAACATTGTGAGGCATATCTGCAAGAACATCTGGAGGCACATCAGGGATGCCCAGGCCGGTTGCAGCGAACTCGAGAGGAACGAAATCGGCAGGAACGTACTTCGCCTCGACCTCTGACGCCCTCTTTGCCTTGGGCTTGCGTTGACTGAGGTCGACTGCTGCCTGGCTGATGCGGGCGCACTCCGCCGCGAAGCTTTCCAGCACTTCCTGGTCGGCACTGGAGAAGGCGGCGGGAGACGCGGAAAAAACTTCGAGCACGCCGGCAAAATTCCTTCGGTTGTTCAAGTCGAACACAGGAACGATAAGGATAGATCGAATGCCGAGGCGGCGCGAGACCTCAGGATCGACGCGCGGATCGAATTCAGTGTCGACCGAAAGCTGCGGTTGGCGCGTCTCCAGACAAACGCCGGAGAGGCCGTCGCGGGCGTTGAGGGGAATGCCGAGACCGGGGGCGAGGTTGCCGGTGGCGGCGCGGCAGACCATTTCGTTGTTGCGGAGCAATGCAAGAGCGGCGGCGCTGGCATGAGTCGCTTCCGCGGCACGAACGACGAGGCCGTTGAGAACCAGATCCAGTGCCAGATCGGCGGGGAAGCCGGCAGCCAGATGGTGCTCAAGAGCGTCGATCGGGTCCGAAAGAGAATCGTCAGGGCGTGAATCAGGCCTCGACATAGGTTGCGGGAACATACTTCCACAGTCTGCAAAAATGGCTGGAATGCAGGCTCAGAGGCGAGTTTGCCGCGAAATGGCGGGGAAGTCAATTGCGGGATTTCAGAATCTTGGCATTCTGCGGCTTTACCATGGGGGACACAGGGGTTCACACAGAAACACACAGGGGACGCTCGTGAGAGCGACCTTAGAAGGTGGTGGTCAGGCGCATGGCAACGCTTCGCGACGGCCCGATGGCATTGCCGGAGAAAAGCCCACCGAAGTCGATCACGTTAAGAACATTGTTGAGGTTCTGTCCGTCGATCTGAAAGCTCATATTCATTCGATCCGACTTGTATACATTCACGCCCGCCGAGGCGTTGACCTGAAAAGCGGGATAGATGCGGCCGCGAG
Organism: uncultured Acidobacteriaceae bacterium; assembly: GCA_963696275.1. Lineage (GTDB taxonomy): Bacteria > Acidobacteriota > Terriglobia > Terriglobales > Acidobacteriaceae > Acidiflorens. The sequence continues at coordinate 351,340 of CAVOJQ010000011.1, forward strand.
CGAAGTTGATGCGATTTACGACGGCCTGTCCGTAGGTCTGAGCTGGTCCGCCCGGTCCGTAGATACATTCCTGAAAAGTTATAGTTGGATCGCACTGAAAATCGAATGGCAAGCCGCTGTCAAACTGAACACCGCCGGCAAGCCAGAAGCGCGGATTCACCTGGTAGCGAAGACGTCCGCGAACCGTGTTGCGCTGGTCCTGTGAATCCGGAAAGTGGCCGCTCGACAGCAATCCCGCAGCGTTATCCCCTAGAAACAAGCCGCCCGTCACCGGCCACCATGCCTGTCCCAGTGTGTAGGAATAGCTCAGGAATCCGGAAAAACGGTGCCAGTCGGGAAGATCGACTTTTGCTTCCGCGCCATAGATGACTGCCTTTTGGAATGCAATAGGGAAACTGATGGTGGTGTTATCGATCTGATTGTCATCCGCATAGTTGGCCACCAGCCGCCGGAAATAATTGACGTCCAGCTTCATCTTTCCGCGGAACCCCTTGGCGAATCCCGCTTCGTAGTAGTCCCCTTCGGAGGGTTCGACAGCGTACTGCCTGGCGCCCATTGGGTCAATGGCTTGAGCTGCGGGGGAACTCGAAAGCAGGATGTTCTCGAAAGACGGCGTCTGAAAAACGCGGTCGTAGGAGAAATGCAGAAGCAGGTCCGCCGACAGGAAGTAGCGTGAAATCGCGAATCGCGGGTCCGCCGCATTGCGGTTCAACAATAGTTGATAGTGGTCCCAGCGCAGTCCAACATTGAGGGTCCAATTCTTGAGCCGGATCTGGTCCTGCACGAATACGGATTGCTCGAGGTCCGGCCGGTTGGCCATGAAGGAAAAATCGATTGGAGTGTCGGGGTCAAATTGCGTGGGATCGGTAATGTGGTAGCGGAAGTTTTCGTTCAGGAATGTGTTGTCCGACTCGAAGCCAAACTTCCATTCGCTACGGCCATGATTGATGGTTGTGGTCCCCCTGAAGTACGCTTCGCGAAAGAAGTTTTGCTGGAAGACCTCAATGGGAGTCGAATCTGGGTTGGAGTTAAAACCGATGTTGTTGTCGCGGACCATGGTTCGAAAATCAGAAACTGCATTGGACGAAAATGTGTGCTGGTATGAGGCTATGCCCATCGTCTCAATGTTGTCGGCTGTTTGGATCTGGCCGGCGGCTTGCTGGACTTGTTCGTTCGGAATATCGTAACGCGCGACCTCGTGGCTGACGATGAATCGCAAGCGGTCTTTCGGCGTCAAGTCGCGTTCATAGTTGACCGAAAAGGCTCCCAGCGTCCCGGTATTCGAATAGTTCTGTGGAACCACCGGATTCAGGTAGTGTTCCGTCATAGCGCCGCTAGCGCTGGCTCCAAACGTGTTCTGCCCCCAGCTGTACTGGCCCCGAGCTGCGGCGCCGGCCGAATCAAAGCTGCCGCCGGAGAGCACCATCTGACCGTGAAGACCTGGTTGTTGGTCCTGGAGTGTGTTGACTTCAACCACTCCTCCCATTTTTCGTCCGTATTCCGCAGGAATGCCTGCGGTGTAAATGCTCAACGATTGCAGGTCGTCAGCGTCCATGGGAGGTCCGAAGCTGGGCGAGCGATTGTCGGTCAACGGGATGCCATCGACTACAAACTGCGTCTGATACTCCGAGCCGCGGGGATGCAGGACGGCATTGCCTTCATAGAGCCAGCCGGGCTGCGAATTCACCAAATCCTGCAGGGCGCGGCCGGGAACGGAACCGACCCGGTCTTTAATGTCGTCTGTGCCAACCTGACTGACAGCGCCCGCCTGATCGGGATTGATCAATGTTCTTTCCTCGCTCACCGTTACCGATTGTTGAACGGTCGGGAGAGAGAGTTGAAGTGTGAATTCAATCGGAATTGAGGAATGGATGTCGATAGATTTCGATATCTGCGCAAATCCCGGTTGGCTGATTTCCAGTTGATAGATGCCGAAGGGCAGGCGCTCGATATCGAGGCGCCCCTGGTCGCCCGTGGTCAGAATCCTTCGATACTGGTTGGCCTGACTGACAACCTGAACTGTGGTTCTAACGCCCAGGCCGTCGGGATCGGTGACTTTCAGGCGTAGTTCGCCATTATTGCTCTGGCAAAAGAGCGGTACCGCAAAAAAGCAGACAATAGCTGCAAATCGCTTCATGAAGTTCGGTTTTTTGTAGTTTAGCCGTTCCGGTGCGTAGAGGCGTCAGGGTTTTATCGACCGATCGTTACTCCAGGGTCAAGCTTGCCGCCTATACTCGCCCGACTCACCTTTTTCGGTGATTGCCATCACCTTTTTTTGTGAGCATTGAATTCCCAATCCTGAGCTGGCCTATGCGAAGATTGCGCTGCTAAAGATCGCGAAGCTGCAAAGGCTGCTACAGTAAAATGTCACGGGATGAAAGTGCACGCCGACGAGCCGGCGTGGCACCTGCAAAATCTAAGGAGAGAAGGCTCGCTATGCGCATTGCGGTCGTAGGTTCGGGGTATGTAGGTTTGGTAACGGGCGCTTGTTTTGCCGATCTGGGACACGAAGTCTTGCTGGTCGACAACGACGAGAAAAAACTTGCCGCACTGCGCGATGGCGAGGTGCCGATCCATGAAAACTTTCTGCCCGAGTTGCTCGAGCGGCATCGCGGCGGTCGTATCCGCTTTTCCGGCGACCTGCAGGCGGCCACGCGAGAGAGCGATGCCGTCTTCATCGCCGTCGGCACGCCTGCAACGGAAAGCGGTGACGCGGATCTCTCCTATGTGGAGTCGGTCGCGCGCGAAATCTCCGGCGGCGTTGACGGCTACAAGGTGGTGGTGGAGAAGAGCACGGTCCCCGTGTATACGAGTCAATGGATTCGCACCATCATCATGAGAAACGGCGCGGATCCTGCTCATTTCGATGTGGCTTCGAATCCCGAATTCCTGCGCGAGGGCACGGCAGTCACCGATTTTCTCTATCCCGACCGCATCGTGGTAGGCGTGGAGAGCGAACCGGCAGCCGAGGTGATGCGCCAGATTTACGGGCCGCTCACCAGCGGATGGTACTACGGCCGCGGCGATGCCATTCCGCGTCCGGAAGCGGCGAAGGTGCCGCCTCGCCTCATCATTACCAGCACCAAGAGCGCGGAGCTCATCAAGCACGCCTCCAACGCATTTCTCGCCATGAAGATTTCTTTTATCAATGCGGTGGCATCAATCTGCGAATCGGTGGGCGCCAATGTGCAGCAGGTCTGCGACGGGATCGGCACGGATTCGCGCATCGGCCCGCGCTTCCTGAATCCGGGCATCGGATACGGCGGATCGTGTTTTCCGAAAGACCTGATGGCCTTCCGCGCGGTCGCGAAAGAAAGCGGCTACGACTTCCGGCTGCTCGAAGAAGTGATTCGCATTAACGAAGAACAACGCCACCGTTTTTTGCGCAAGGTCCGCGGTGTGCTGTGGACTTTTCGCGGCAAGCGGCTAGGAGTGCTCGGCCTCGCCTTCAAAGGCGGCACCGACGACATTCGCGAGTCTCCCGCGCTTTTGCTGGTGCAGGAACTGCTGCGCGAAGGTTGCCGCGTCTGCGCTTATGATCCGGCGGCGATGGAGCGGGCGAAAGAGGTTTTAACCTCCGGCGTGGACTTCGCTTCCGACGCCTACGAGGCGGCCACCGGCGCCGATGCGCTGCTGATTCTTACCGAGTGGGAAGAATTTGCCGCGCTCGATCTGGAACGTCTGCGAGGACTGGTAAGGTATCCGATCGTGCTCGATGGCCGAAACCTCTACGATCCGGCCGTGATGGTCGAGCATGGATTCTCTTACTACAGCGTGGGGCGTCCGGCGGCCTTGACCGAAGATATGCCGGCCCGCCCGCTCGCCAAGAAGGAGCGCGCTTAATCGATGCGCCAGACTCAATGACCAAGCGCGCGCTGGTGACCGGAGGGGCTGGCTTTTTGGGATCGCATTTATGCGATGGACTGCTCGGCGACGGCTATTCGGTACTCGCCGCCGATAACCTGCTCACCGGACGTCTGGCCAATATCGAACATCTGCGGAACGATTCCCGGTTTCAGTTTGTGGAGAAAGACGTTTGCCAACCCGAAGACTGGGGCGCACTCGATTATGTGTTTCATTTCGCCAGTCCGGCCAGTCCCGTGGACTACGCCGAGCACGGGATTGAGACGCTGCGGGTTGGCTCGTACGGCACATTCGAGGCGCTCGAAACGGCGCTCCGCTGCGGCGCAAAGTTCATGATGGCATCGACCTCGGAGTGTTACGGCGACCCGCTGGTTCATCCGCAGACGGAGACCTATTGGGGAAATGTGAATCCGATTGGGCCGCGGTCGGTGTACGACGAGGCCAAGCGCTTCTCTGAAGCCGTCACCATGGCCTATCACCGCTATCACCGGGTGGATACCCGGATTCTCCGCATCTTCAACACCTACGGGCCGCGGATGCAGCTCAACGATGGCCGCGTCATTCCCAATTTCATGTGGCAAGCACTGCGCGGGAAAAATCTGACCGTGTATGGAGACGGCAGCCAGACGCGCAGCTTCTGCTACGTGAGCGACGAAGTGGATGGCATCCTGCGCCTGGCGCGGTCGGCGGAGCATGGGCCGGTGAATATAGGAAATCCCACGGAATTCACCATTCTGGAGTGCGCGCGGCAGGTGATTGCGGCAACCGGATCCTCGAGCGAAATCAAGTTCGAGGCGCTGCCGCAGGACGATCCCAAACAAAGGCGTCCGGATATTTCAAAGGCAAAAGACTTGCTCGGCTGGTCGCCGAATGTCGATTTGAAGGCTGGGCTCAGACTCTCCCTGGAATATTTCCGCCAGGCCGTGGCGGAAAAAGAACGATCAGCATAGCGGAGGACTCACCGTCACTCCGCTTCTCCGAGGGCCGCGCCTCAGTGCACGCCGCGGGAATTCAGATAGACCCCATATTGCTGATCGACTGTCTGAATGTGGTTGGTGAGCCAGTTCTGCAGGAACGTCATTAATTCCAGAGTGATTGCGATGGAGCCCGCGTCGAATTCTTTCTTGAAGGCCCGGACCTTGTTTTCAAGATTCCTGTGTTCAACACGGTGAGCCGCCAGTTGCGGATATCCGTGTTTCTCCATCAATTGTTCTTCCGCGGCAAAATGATTCCCGGTGTAATCGATCAGACGCTCCAGCACTTCTCCGGCGACCGCTTTACCGTGCCCCGAGCGCATAGCGGTAAAAAGTTCGCGGATGATGCCGAACAACTGCTGGTGCTGCGCATCCATGGCGTCGACCTTCACGCTGTAAGTCTCGTTCCATTGAAATGCAGTATCCATTTCACCTCCCGAGGGGCTGGGAAATCCCCCGGGATCCAGAGTATTGACGGGGCCTGTGGAGTGCCAAGATCACCCTTAGACGTATCCCAAAGAGCACAGCTTGATGGGAAGGGTCCAAACGCGAGAACTGAATGATGCGCAGGTTCAATCCGGGAAAGTTGCAGCGAGGAATTCAGCGGACCTGTTCGTCGAGCGCCGGTCCCGCTCCGAGAATCGCCAGGAAGCGCAGAACCTCTTCGCGCTCGACGGAATCGCGAAACATAAAGCGCACACCCATGCCGAAGCCGGGATGGGTGGCCATGACCTGGCCTTTGATCCTCAGTTTTGCGTCGGCGGTTCGTACCACGATTTCCACGCCCAAATCGCCCATGATGGGCGATGGCATCTCGACATAACAGCCGCCCTCGCTGATATCGGTGAGAGTGCAGCGGTTCGGAACGCCGCTGCCCAGACGGTAAACTTCCGCTCCCAGTCGGCAGGCGAGACGTTGCTCCCCCCGCCGGTTCCCGGCATTGGATAAGACGCCGGAATCTCTCGGCTCCGAGTTCGCCTCGCTGCCTGGTTGAGACGGCATGGCGGCCGCCGCACCTGGGGCCGGATCGGGGACAGACGATTTATTTCCCGCCGCGCCCGCGTCCTGCCGCAAGTGATTCTGCTGCAGCCAGGTCTGGATGATCCTCCGCGACGATTGTGGCACGTCGAGAAAACGGATTCCGGTGCAACCGCCCGCATCGCGCCATGCCACTTCGCCCGACAGGCGCACCAGTTGCCGCTGGCCGGGAAGTGCGAACTCAAAATAAACTTTGCAGGAGGAAGGCAGCCGATTCGCCGTTTGCAGCAGCGTTCCGCCCTCGCTCAGGTTGGTCAAGACCACACTGGTTTCGGGGCCTCCGGGATAGGCAACGGCGGCGTTGGAACTCAGGGTCCCGCGTGGAGAGCGGCGGCGTTCGCGGCACAGGAGACCGCGGGCGGCGCGCAAGCTGATGCGGACGCGCTCGGAAGAAAGCGGGCGGTACAGTACAAAATTGGCGCCCAGTCCGAAGATGGGGCGGGCGTTGAATTCGCTATCCACGATCGCAATCAGCAGGCCTGCGTGATTCTTGGGCGATTGACGCAAACGCCCCAGAAATTCCTCCGAACTCTGGTCGGCGCGATAGTCAAAGACGATGGCGTCGAAGCGTTCGGCGTCAAGCAACTCCAACCCCCGGGCAATCGAGGGAGTATGCTCCGCCGTCATCCCCAGTTCTGACAGGACGAGCGCGAGCAGGCTGGAGGAATCCTGATCTGGACACACCACGAGGGCGCGTAGATCCATAGTCTCTGTAGAGTACAAAGAGGCCCAGCACCGCCACAAGTTACCTGTGTCACCAGTAACCACTAGACGGGTGGTTCCCGTCTCGCCACTGTTCATGCTGCTGCTACCGCAGCCGATGAGACTGTATAGCAAGATCGGTCGAAAGATGGACTTACTGACTCCTCATCGCCCCTTGCGTAGAGGCGGCATCGGGTCATTTCCCGCACGGTGAGTTGGTTCCTGGGGCGGAGTCGTGACCGCCAGATCCGAGGACCAGCAATCGGCCAGGATCTTCCAGTTTCCGGCGGGCTGTTTCACCAGGACGACCAGATACTTCCCGCGTTCCTCGCGCCGCTTTCCCATGGCGACGGGAACCAGCATCTTGCAGCGGCCGAGATCGAGGGCTATATCTCCCATCAGTTCCAGGCGTAGCGATTCCATCTCCACATCGCCCAGACCGGCTTCGAGCAGCGAGACAAGAAATTCGCGGATCGCCGGCAAACTTCGAACCGGAGGAACACTCGACCGGATGATGGTCGCATCCGGGGCGTACAGTTCGAGCAGGTCGTCGATGTGCCGGGTATTGCAGGCCTGCGCCCAGTCCTGCACAACCTGGCGTGCGCCCGCTTCGGCGCGGCCTCCGGTTGAAGTGCCGGCGGCGCCGGGAGCGCGGCCGCGAGGAGCGGAAGACGCTGCCCGCTCGGAGACGCCGGCCGTCCCTGGCGACGAACCCGAGCCGGGAACCAAGTGGTGGTAGTGATGGTGATAGTGATGCTGGCCGGCGGCCGGTTGCGCCGGGATTGCGGCAACTCCGCCTACGGTCTCCTGGGAAACTCCACACCAGACACAGAAGCGGGCATTCGCCGGCAGCGAGCCTCCGCAAGCCGAGCAGGAGCCGGCGAGATCGTCATCAGCTTCTTCCAGCGACGCGGGCACGCTGCCTGACATGCGTTGGATGGCCTCGACGGCGGCCGCGACCGCCTCGGCATTCGGCTTAGGCCAGCGAAAGTTTCCCGGGAGCCGCTGAAAAAACTCGTCAATTTCCTTGCCCGCAACCGGCTGATACTCCTGCGAATTCTCCTGCAGATTGTCCTGCAGATTATTCTGAAGATGACCCGCCGAGTCGTTCTCCTGGCGCCGCTCTGCCTGACGCTCGTCTGGGCCAGGTTTTTGCTCCGGGCTCGGCTCTCGCCGCGAAGGATTCGTATTCTCTTCAGTCACAAGTCACACCTGGCCTCTTCGTGACATTGTAGGAGAATTCGCGAGTCAGCGGAGGGTGAATCTTACGCGCGCTTCGGAATCGGTGGGAACTCCGTTACACATTGCGGGACGATAGCGCCACGAGCTTACCACGCGTAGTACAACTTGATCTTCGTTGGGGCTGCCACTATCCATGATGAAGGCGCTATATACATGGCCATCGGAGCCAATGATAAAGCTGACCCGAACATTCATATCGTCGTCTTCTGGGTGCAGCAACGGGTCAGGAGTCAGCAAAGCTTCGGGCGGGCGAACATCTCCACATTTCGGCAAGGCCAGCGGTTCCGACACCGGAGAGAATTCAGAGATGTGCGCGGGCACATGGCCCAGCGTCTTTTCCAGTTGCGAAAGTGGCGGACGATGCCGAACGATGCCGGTCCAAGGCGTCACGGAACACCATGCGGCCACCCCGCACAGAACAGACAACGGCAGAACCGCGGACAGTAGTCTCCTGCCCGCCGTTTTCGCTATGCGCCAGTTCCAGAGACACTGCATCAAGCAGAGAGTGGCAATTAGGCTTCCAGCGTTCGACAAACTGCAGGCCTTTACTCTCAATCACTTAATGCCACTTCTCGTTCCGGTTTCTTGACCCAGGTGCAATCCCTTGCAAAGGAATCGAAACGAATCGGCACATCGAAGATCTGCGGCATCCCCGATTTCCGATTCTTGACCGTGTGTGGAACAATGAGGGGTTCCTGGGCTGGGCCCACGCTACCTCGATCAAGCCTATTCATGACCGTCACCCCGACCAGCCTTCAACTTGCGCTACTCTCCGCGGCGGTCCTTGGGTTCCGTCATGGCTTTGACTACGACCACATCGCGGCCATCTCCGACATCACGAGCGTCCAAACTAATCGCTGGCAGGGTATGCGCCTGGGCCTGCTTTACGCGATCGGACACGCGGCAACCGTAGCCGCCCTGGGGAGCGCGGTCATCGTTTTTCAGCTTTCGCTGCCCCATGGCGTCGATCGCATTGCCGAACGTCTCGTGGGCCTTACCCTGCTGATCCTTGGCGTCTATGTTCTAGGATCGCTCTTCACTGGCCGGCCGGCACCGCGCAGCCGCTTTCACCTTCTGGCTGGCGCGCTGCGCTGGGTGCATTGGAAGCTGAAGAGTTACTGGCATGATCACGACGTGCCGCGCCCTGCCGATAAGACATGGAATTACACCTCGAAATCCGTGCTCATGATCGGCGTGGTCCACGGACTGGGCGCGGAAACTCCCAGCCAACTTATGATCTTCTTACTGGCGGCCAATCTCGGAGGCATCGGCAAGGGCTTTCTTGGCCTCGCCATGTTCATCGCCGGACTGCTGATTATGAATACGGTGATGACCGCCTCAGCCGTGGGATTTTTCGGCTTCAGTTCGCGCCTGCCCCGCTTCCAGTTTGTGGTCACCGCGCTCACCGCCATCTATAGCCTGGCTGTGGGTGCCCTGTTCCTCTTCGGCTCGTCGAGCCTTTTGCCACCGATGGGATAATCGGTTGGCCTCCCGATTTACCGGCAAGTTATCCACCGGTCACAGATAGTGCGATCTTACATTCCGCAATACCGTACTCCTTGTACTTGTTTTCCCGTGATCCCATTCGGGATTGAATTTGTCATCGGCCGCTCTATTCACCATCACCGCATGACACTGGCAGGAGTTAGTAATACAATTGCGGACGGTAACTCACCCGAGGGGGGTATTGATGACAAATATTGGTAAAGCGATTGACCGGCTCCGTGAAGAGCGCCGGGAGGCACAAAACCAAGTCGAAAAGCTTGGGCAAGCTATCTCAGTTCTGGAAAAGCTTACTCGAAGCTCGGGATCTGGTATCCACGCAGTGACGTCCCATCGTACGAAGCGCGTCCTCTCTGCAGCCGGACGCCGGAGAATTTCTTTGGCCCAGAAAGCACGTTGGGCCAAGGTCCGGCAAGCCAAAAAAGCAGCCTGAATGCCCGGCGGGCAACAGGTTTGCGAATTCCCCTCGCGAGCCTGAAGCCCGCCGGCAGGCGACCCGCCTAACTGTGCCCTCCGCCAAGTTCGCGCACGATACTGCCGACGAATGCCTTGGCGTCTCCGAAGAGCATCAGGTTGTTATCAAGATAGTACAGAGGGTTATCAATACCCGCGAAGCCCGGATTCATACTTCGCTTGATCACCATCACCGTATGGGCTTTGTCCACATCCAGAATCGGCATCCCGAAAATGGGGCTGGTTTTATCGGAACGGGCGGCAGGGTTGGTAACGTCATTCGCGCCGATCACCAGGGCGACATCAGTTTGCGGAAAGTCGCCATTGATCTCGTCCATCTCAATCAGCCGGTCATAGGGAATATCCGCTTCCGCCAGAAGCACGTTCATGTGGCCGGGCATGCGTCCGGCAACTGGGTGGATGGCGAAGCGCACGTCCACGCCGCGCTTGGTCAAGGCGTCGTAAAGTTCGCGCACTTTGTGCTGCGCCTGAGCCACAGCCATGCCATATCCGGGAACCACGATGACGCGGTTCGCGCCGGAAAGAATGGCGGCAGCTTCTTCGGGAGTCGCGCTGCGCACCGGCTTCGCTTCTTCCCCGGCGGCAGCCCCAGTCTGTACCTGGCCGAAGGCTCCGAACAAAACGTTGGTGAACGACCGGTTCATCGCCTTCGACATAATGATTGAGAGGATGAGGCCCGACGATCCATCCAGCGCGCCGGCAATGATGAGCAACTTGCTGTTGAGGACGAAGCCCATGGCCGCCGCCGACAATCCGGCATACCCGTTCAACAGCGAAATGACCGTGGGCATGTCCGCGCCGCCGATGGGAATGATCAATAACACGCCGAAGGCCAACGCGATCAGAATCATCAAGGGAAACAAAGTCTTATCTTCGGGATGCAGTACGAGCGTGATCGCGATGACCAGGGCCCCCGCCAACAAAAGGAAGTTGACTAAATTTTGCCCCTTGTACGTGAGCGGCCGCTGCGGCAGAACCTCCTGCAGTTTGCCGGCAGCCATCAGGCTTCCTGTAACCGTAAGGCCGCCGAGGATCACTTCCAGCGAAAGCACCGCCATCATGAAGCGCGAAATGCCGGGAGTGCGCAGATAGAATTCGGCCGAGCCCACCAGCGTTACGCAGAGCGCTCCAAAGGCGTGGCTGAGCGCAGTTCGCTGCGGCACCGCCGTCATCGCTACATTGCCCAGCGGAATGCCGATGATGGTGCCGAGCACGAGTCCAGTGGCGATCAACCGGTAGTCCATGCCATGGTTCAGGAGCGTGCCGCCGATGGCCAGGACCATGCCGATTTCGCCCGCCCAGATGCCGTGGCGCGCCGTGGTGGGCGAACTCATCCACTTCAGCGAGAGGATGAAGAGCACGCTCGCGATCAGATATAAAAGCTCGATGACGATCTGAAGGGTGCCGGGTTCTGGTGTCATTACTTGGCCGCCGGTTTCGCCGCGGACGGGGACGCGGGGCGACTGGATTTGAACATCTTCAACATGCGGTCCGTGATGACGAAGCCGCCGACGATATTGCTGGTGGCGGCCACCACCGCGATAAATCCGAAAACCGTGGAGAGTGTGCTCTTATGCTCGCCCACCAGCACGATCGCGCCGACCACCGCGATTGCGTCCAAGGCGTTGGTCAGCGACATTAACGGCGTGTGCAACAACGGCGAGACCCGCCGGATGACTTCAAATCCAATGAAGCCGGCGAGCACAAAAATAAAGAGTGCGTTGATTAGAGCCGAACTGCTATTCATCTTTCCTCCATCCGATCTTCTTAGCGAGAGCCGGGCGTCCGGCCGTGCCGGCCGAAGACGCGTGCCGCTTCACGGTCACTTTGCCGGCGCGGCCATCCCGAAATATTCGCGAACCCGCGGCTGCACAATCTCGCCGCCCCGCGTCAGCAAAGTCTCGCGAACGATTTCATCTTCGAGGTTCAGATTCACTTTTTGTTCCTTGATCAGGTTGGTCAGAAACGCCGTAATATTCTTGGCGTACATCATGCTCGCGTGGTAGGGAACGCCGGCGGCGAGGTTGATGGCGCCAATGATCGTTACTCCGTGACGGGTCACGGTAGCTCCGGGCTCGGTGATCTCACAATTCCCGCCCCGTTCGGCAGCCAGGTCGACAATCACGGAACCGGGCGCCATTCCTTTCACCATCTCTTCGGTTACCAGCACCGGCGATTTCTTTCCCGGAATCACCGCCGCGGTGATGACTACGTCGCTCTCCTGCACTACTTTTCCCAGCAGTTCGCGCTGGCGCCGGTAGAACTCCTCATCCTGGGCGCGGGCATATCCGCGGGCGTCCTGCGCGTCTTTCGCCTCGATCGGGAGTTCGACAAATCGTCCGCCCAGGCTCTGCACCTGCTCTTTGGCCGCGGGTCTTAAATCGTAAGCGGAAATTACCGCGCCCAGGCGGCGGGCGGTTGCCAGAGCCTGCAATCCGGCGACCCCGCACCCGATGACGAATACGCGCGCGGGGGTGACGGTTCCGGCCGCGGTGGTGAGCATCGGAAAGATGCGCGGCTGGGTATCGGCAGCCAGCAGGACCGCCTTGTATCCGCTGCACGTCGCCATGGAGGAGAGCGCGTCCATGCTTTGAGCGCGCGTCGTGCGTGGCATCAGTTCCACCGAAAACGAGGTCACGCCTGCGTTCGCGATGGCCTGGACTACATCCTTCTCGCCGAAGGGGCGCAGGAATGCAATCAGTATCTGATCGCGCCGGTACAACGGCACATCCCGCTTGCCGGTGATGTCGTTGGCGCCGTAGCCAAGCACCTGCACGACGATGTCAGCGGCCGCGAACACGGCCTCGCGATCGGCAACTATCTTCGCGCCCTTCCCCGTATAGAGGGCGTCAGGATAACCCGCCTCGCTCCCCGCTCCTGATTGTATGTGGACTTCGAATCCCGCCTTGGTCAGCGCCGGAAGAACCGCGGGCACAATGGCAACCCGCCGATCGCCGGGATAACTTTCTTTGGGAACACCAATGATCACGAAAACCTGCCTCTTCCTAGTTAAAGATAGCCAAACTAAAACCTAGCCAAACTCAAAATGGCGCAAATGATGGCAACCGAAATTGTTGGAGCTTGCCCACTTCGCCCCAACCGATCGTCCGGGCAATGGCAAGCACACTAATTCTAAGAACAGCAACGGTAAGGAATCATGATTCTAAGGATAGATTCTAAGAACAATGGATTCTAGTTGAGCCGATAGATGCGCGCAAATAGCTTTTTATAATACTCGCGATGCGAGACTCAACTGCAAGTCACGATTGGCCGTGTTCATCGTTGCCGATAGGTCAGCGCAGTTTTGCACGATCCAATCGGCGCCGGCGTTTTTGAGGTCCGGCCGTGGCATGGTCGTCAGGAATGCGATGACTCGCGCGCCGGCGGCTTTTCCGGATCGAACTCCCGCGGGCGCATCTTCCAGCACGATGCAATCGGCGGCGGCGAAACCGAGCTTGGCCGCGGCTTTCAGGTAAGGCTCCGGATCGGGCTTGCCAATTTTGACGTCACTTGAGGTGACCATCGTCTTCGGAACCGGCAAGCCCGCCGCGCGCAAACGAACCTCGGCCAGGGCGCGCGTACAGGACGTGGCAATCGTCCAGCGTTCGGGCGGCAGAGCCGACAGCAGTTTTTGCGCTCCCGGCAACAAAACTACGCCCTCGAGGTCCTCCATTTCGCGCCGTTCGACTTCGCGATCCTCCTGGTCGATGTTCGCATGGGGCAGCAGTTCGCGGATTGTGGTCCGGCTCGGACGCCCATGCGCCAGGTGGACGACAGTCCCAGGATCAAAGCCGTGTTCGACCGCCCACTGACGCCAAACCCGCGTGACCGCGGGAGTCGAATCGATCAACACACCATCCAGATCAAACAGCAGGGCACTGCAGCGGATCGCAATCATCATCTCTAATCTACAGCTGGAAGCGGCCAAAGATAGTTTCATAGAGAGCGGATGGCGACCTGAATCCATTACGATGATGCCAACGGTCCCACAAACACGCTGCTTCGATTTTGCGGAACCGCGTGCATCCCGGTCACGTACCATCAACCGGGGACAAGCAACCAGGACAAGTATGGAACTGAAAATCGACCACCTTTCGAAGACCTATTCCAACGGTGTAAGAGCTCTTAACGACGTTTCACTGACCATTCCGCACGGAATGTACGGGCTGCTCGGTCCGAACGGCGCGGGCAAGAGCACGCTCATGCGGACGATTGCAACCCTGCAGGAGGCGGATTCCGGCCGCATGACGCTCGGCGATATCGACGTACTCCGGCAGAAGGATGAACTGCGCAAGCGGCTCGGCTATCTGCCGCAGGAATTCGGCGTCTACCCGCGGATTTCAGCCCAGGACATGCTCGATCACCTGGCCGTCCTGAAGGGAATCGGCGGCTCGAACGATCGCAAAGCTCTGGTCGAATCCATGTTGAAGCGTTGCAATCTTTACGACGTCCGCAAGAAAGCTCTCACCAGTTTTTCCGGCGGCATGCGGCAGCGCTTTGGCATTGCCCAGGCTCTCCTTGGCAATCCGCAGTTGCTGATCGTGGACGAGCCTACAGCCGGCCTCGACCCCGGCGAGCGCAACCGCTTCTACAACTTGCTGGCCGAGGTTGGAGAGCAGGTCATTGTCATACTCTCCACCCACATTGTCGAAGACGTAACCGACCTCTGCACCAAAATGGCCATCATTCATGAGGGCCGGGTGTTGTACGAGGGCCATCCCGACGACGCGGTAGCACAGCTGAAAGACCGGGTCTGGCAACGATCCATTGCCAAAGCTGACTTGCCCGGCTACGAGCAGCGTTTTCGCGTGATCTCCAATCGCCTTGTCGGCGGCCGTCCTCATCTTCACGTTCTGAGCCCGCAACCGCCGGAGGACGGCTTCACGCCTAGCGCTCCCGACCTTGAGGATGTCTTCTTCACTTGCATCCGCGGGTGGAACTGAGGCCGGCATGTTCCCAAAAATGTTCCTGCACATCGCGTGGTTTGAAATCCGCTACTGGCTGCGTTCGTGGATGCTCTGGGTGTTCACGCTGATTACCGCCATGCTCTTTTTCGGCGCGGTAAGTTCCGATCACGTGACAATCGGAGAAGCGCTTAGCAATACCTATCGCAACGCTCCCTTCGTCATCGAGAACTACTATGCGATGGTCGGCCTGCTGACGCTGCTGATGGTGACAGCGTTTGTGAATTCAGCCGCGGCGCGCGACTTCAGCCACAACACTTATCAGATCATTTTCTCCACTCCGCTTCGCCGCCGCGACTTTCTTCTCGGGCGATTTTTCGGCGCGACTCTGGTCTCCGTAATTCCCATGCTCGGGGTTTCCATCGGAATCCTCGTGGCGAAATACATGCCCTGGGTCGATCCAGATCGCTGGGAACGAGTCATCTGGAGCGCACACCTCAAAGGAATCCTTGTATTCGCCGTGCCGAATGCCTTCTTCATGGCTGCCATTCTGTTTACCATCGCAGTCCTGGCGCGCAATGAAATCGTCTCCTTTATCGGAGCCTTGCTGCTGCTTACCGGCTACGGCGTCTCGGCTGCGTTGTTGACCGATATCGAGCACGAGCGCATGGCCGCTCTGCTCGATCCCTTCGCCATTCGCACCTTTGCGCTCGCCACCAAGTATTGGACCGTCGCCGAGAAGAACTCCTATGCGATGGGCTTAAGCGGACTGATGCTCTGGAACCGTCTGCTATGGATCGGCGTCGGCGTCATCTTCCTCGTCTTTGCCTGTTACCGCTTCAGTTTCGCCGAGAGGCGACAGAAAGTCCGCAAGACCGAAGCCGCGTTGCCGTCCGCTTCCGCGCCGGTGGTTCTGCCCGCCGTCACCTCTAGGGCCAGTTCCTGGGAGATGTATCTCTCCTCCGTCAAGATTCACCTCGCCGGCATCTTCAAAGGCACCGTGTTTATCGTGGTCCTGGTCGCCGGACTGCTGAACTGCGTCCCTGGCATGGTGATGAGCGCGCGCGAAGGATTCGGCAACAGCACTCTGCCGGTCACCTACTGGTTGTTGCAAGTCATCAACGGCACTCTGTATCTGTTTCTCATCGGCCTCATCACCTACTACGCCGGTGTGCTGATCTGGAAAGATCGCGATGCCCACATGGACGAGATTACGGATTCGGTCGCCGCGCCGGAGTGGGTCTCTTACGCCGCCCGCTTCACGGCGCTCACCGCCATGGTGATGCTGGTTCAGTTCCTCGCCCTCCTCAGCGGAGTTATCGTCCAGGCCAGTTACGGCTACCACCGCTACCAACTGGGGCTTTACCTCAACCAGCTTCTGGTGCGCGATCTTTCATTCTTCTTGTTCTTGGGCGTGTTCGCATTCTTTATCCACGCGCTGTCGCCCAATAAGTACATCGGCTATTTCATCTTCGTCGCTTTCTTCATCGTTAATCTTTTTATCTGGAAGCCGCTCAACATCGCTTCGAACCTGGTGCAATTCGCCAACACTCCCGATGTTATCTACTCCGATATGTTCGGCGATGCGCCGTATATCGTAGCGTGGCGCTGGTTCACCTTGTACTGGCTACTGTTCTGCGGACTCCTGGCCATCGCCACACTCATGTTCTGGCCGCGCGGCAAGCAATCGCGCTGGGCGGAGCGCTGGCGGATCGCGCGTACCCGCTTTTCCGCTCCCTGGCCTGCATTGGCGCTCGTCTTCCTGTTGTCGTTTGCCGCGACCGGTACCTGGATTTTCTATAACACCAAAATCCTCAATGAGCTGCTCGCGCCCAAGGATCAACTGGCGCTCCAGGCCGACTACGAGAAGAACTACAAGCAGTTCGACCGGATGCTGCAGCCGCGCGTCCGCAGCGACAAATACTGGGTCGATATCTTCCCCGAAACCCGCAACGTGACCATGCGCGTGCAGGAGGAGATCTACAATCCCTATTCCCAACCGCTGAACGAGATTCATTACTCGCTCGACCGCCGCTACGATGCTGACATCCAGATTCCCGGCGCGGTGCTGGCCAAGGACGACACGCGGTTGCAATACCGCATCTACCGCTTTGCTCCTCCGCTGCAGCCCGGCGAGTCGCGCACCGCTATCTTTACCGTCAAGAGCAAGAATCGCGGATTCGAAGACGGAGTGAGCAATGCGGAAATCGCGCAGAACGGAACCTTCTTCAACAACTCCGTCGCGCCCGCTGTGGGCTATGACACTTCGCGCGAATTGACCGATCCGAACGACCGCCGCAAATACGGCTTGGGTGAACAGGTGCTGATGCGTCCTCTCGAGCGCAATTGTACCGACGACTGCCGCGACAGCTACATACACGACCACGCGGATTGGGTAAACCTCGAGACCGTCATCAGCACCTCACCCGATCAGATTGCCATCGCTCCCGGATCGCTCGTCCGGGAGTGGAACGAGAACGGACGGCGTTACTTCGACTACAAGCTCGATCATCCGGCCCTTCGCTTCTTCTCGTTTATGTCGGCGCGTTACGAGGTGCAACGCGAAGAGTGGAAGGGCATCAAGCTCGAGGTTTACTACGACAAGGATCATCCGTGGAACGTTCCGCGGATGATGAAATCGCTGAAGAAGTCTCTCGAGTATTACACGCAGAATTTCGGTCCGTACTATAACCAGGAAGCTCGCATCATCGAATTCCCGCGCATTGGCCGCTTCGCGCAAGCCTTTGCGGGCACGATGCCTTATTCGGAATCGATCGGTTTCATCGCCAACCTGAATCATCCCGACGACATCGACATGGTCTACTACGTGGTGGCTCACGAGATGGGTCATCAGTGGTGGGCGCACCAGGTGGTAGGCGCGGACATGCAGGGTGCTACATTCCTGTCGGAATCGCTGGCGCAATATTCGGCGCTGATGGTGATGCAGAAAGAGTACGGCCGCGACATCATGCGCAAATTCCTGAAGTATGAAATGGACAACTATCTGCGCTCGCGTGGCAAGGAGCGGCACAAGGAAGAGCCGCTGTTGACGGTCGAAGCCCAGCAGGGATACATCCATTACCGCAAGGCAAGCGTGGTGCTCTACTACCTGCAGGAGATGATCGGAGAAGACGCGGTGAACCGGGCGCTGCGCAAGGTGATTCATCAATACGGATACAATTCGCCTCCCTATCCCACGTCCTATGCTCTGGCGGATGCGTTGCGCGAGGAAACGCCTCCGCAGCTGCAATACCTGATCAAGGATCTGTTCGAGGACATCACTTTGTTTTCGAACCGCACTCTCGAAGCCACAGCGGTGAAGCGCGCGGACGGCAAGTATGATGTCACCATCGACGTCGAAACCCACAAATACAAAGCGGACGCCAAGGGCAACGAGACCGAAGTTCCGATGGATGACTGGATCGACGTCGGCGCTTTCGCCAAGCCGGAAAAGGGCCGTAAGTATGGCAATACGCTCTACCGCGAAAGAGTGCACATCACGAATAACAAGTCTTCCTACAACTTCACCACGGCAGACTTGCCCGACATGGCGGGAGTCGATCCCTTCCTGCTGCTGGTCGACCGCATTCCCGACGACAACACGAAAAAAGTAACGGTGACGACTGCCGCTTCGGCAACGAACCAGGTTCACGGCCAGTAACACTGGCGGAGCAGTGTTCTGGTGACAGCCGCATGTATACTGCTGCCTGTTCGTATTCGCCTCAAGGGAGAACGTCGGCATGGCTTCAGTACTCATCACCGGAACCAGCACAGGAATTGGCCTGGCAACTGCGCTCGCGCTTGGCCGGGCTGGCCACAGCGTCTTCGCCACCATGCGCAATCCCTCGCGCGCACCCGAGCTTGGCGAGAGAGCTGCGCAGGAGAAGCTTCCTATCAGAATCTCGGTAATGGACGTCGATTCGGACGCTTCGGTGAAGACGGCGATTGCCAAGATCCAGAAGGAAGCAGGCGCTATCGACGTGCTCGTCAACAACGCAGGCGTGGAGCGTAACGGATCGGTCGAAGAGCTTCCCATAGCGGATTTCCGCGCCGTGATGGAGACGAATTACTTCGGTGCGTTGCGCTGCATTCAGGCCGTCGCGCCGCAAATGCGTCAACGGAGGAGCGGATGCATCATCAACGTAACCTCGGTTGCGGGACGCATCGCCAATTCGCCGCTCGCTCCTTACACCGCCTCGAAATTTGCCCTGGAGGCGCTTAGTGAGGCGCTTGCCCAGGAGATGAAGACGTTCAATGTGCGAGTGGCAGTGGTGGAACCTGGCATTATCGAGACGCCGATGTCGCGGCGACTGGAGCAGCCGACGCAACCTACGCCTTACACGCAGCAGAAGCGTTTCGCTCATCTGTTTATCGCGGCGCTCAAGAATCCAGCGCAGCCGTCGCTCGTGGCCGATAAGATCCGCGAAATTATCGAGAGCGGAACTTGGCAGTTCCGGCATCCGGTTGGCCCCGATGCGGAGCCGTTTCTGGCCTGGCGCAGGTCGATGACCGACGAACAGTGGGTGGAACTGCATGCCTCCGACGACGATACCTGGTACGGGCGCGTGGAGCGTGACTTCGGCATGGAAGTGCGTCCCAGGAACTAAGTTCGCTGAACTGGATCGCGTTGGACTCGCTTGGCTTGACGCGTTCGCGCTTGATTCACGGTGTTCTTGGAGAGCGGCCAGACCTCCGTCGCCACCAGCGCTACGGCGATTCCCAGCGACACTTCCAGAAACCGGTGCCAGGCGATAATCCACGGATTCCGGTCGCGGTGAATCAGCAGGACGATGCTGAAGGTAATGGCGGCAAAGCGGTAAGCCTGCCCGACGCGGAACAACCAGGCCACCAGACCGCACAAGACGATTCCCAGCGCATAGACATAGACGAGCGCACTGGGATGAGAGAATGTGGCAAAAGCAGCGCCCAGCACAGCACCGAGAGCGGTTCCCACAAACCGTTGCCCTCCGAGCGTGCGCGGGGAGATGGTGGATTGGACAACGACGATGGTCGAGATCGGAGCCCAATAATATTCCGGTAATTTCAGAAGACGAGCGAGCAGCATGGCCGCAACCGCGGCAATCGCGGTGCGCGCCGAATCCAGAAGTGCGATGCGATTGATTCCCGAAAACTTTACGCCACCAGGCATCGATTGTTCCTGAGCGAGCGCCGAGAGTCGTTATTGTACCGCTCAAGAAATGAGATGAACGGTTGGTAGTGGGTCAGTTTGATTTCCACAGTTTGCCGTGGTTCTTGCGATAAGTGCGATATAACCACGCTGTCATGCAAGCACCGACCAAAAAGAAAGTCATACACCAATGAAACCAGAATGATCCTTGCGGACTTGGGTGCTTTCGCAATGCCTGGGAAAACGCACTGTCTATGGAATAGCCGGGAAACACATAGATCAACCCCACTAAGCTTGCCGCTGAAACGGCTGCCCAGATTAAAAGTAGCAACCTCACAGCTGCTCTCATTTAGCTTGCCTGTTCTCCGAGTGCTTTCAGGATAAGCCCATTGTCAATCCGCCTTGCGGCAGAGGCTTGCGCTGGCAGTGTGGCGCACATCTCATCCAAGCTCCAAACATGGTCAGTCAATCCAGCTTCCATCGCCGGAGTAACGCGCAGCGTTGAATGTGTGCGGCAGAAATTGTAATAGAAAAAGAACAGTGCGACCATGTGACGGTGATTGTCGATTTTCTTAGAGAAGCCATTTGTTAGCCGCGTAACTTTGACAAAGCCCTGTGGAAATCAAACTGACCCACTACCGAACGGTTTTCCTTGCGGCCTCTTCATAGTTGCGATGCAGGGGCTGAGGCCGATAACAGGCGTGGATGGTGCCGGGCGGGGGGGCCTCGTCGCTCGAAGCTCGCGGCTCAATCTCTACCGTTCAAAGCCCGCAGCTCCCGTTCCATCACCCTCCGCAGCGCCTTGTTAATCTCCCACTGGTATCCACGCCCCACCCTCCGGAACCAGGCCAGCAAATCGGCGTCCAGATTCAGCGTGATCCGCTTCTTGGGCAACCGGAGCCAGCGCTTACGTTCCAGCTGCCGTTCCCGCCATGGATCCCCGTCGTTTGTGGAACGTCCCCCTTCCACACTTCCAGAAGCCCGAATGCCGGCGATCCTCCCGCGCCTCTTAACTCTTTTCTTCCGTTTCATTTATCGTCGTTAAGCATACATATATGTACGTACAAAATCAACTGCAAAGTGTTTCACGTGAAACACTCCGCCCCAAAAACAAGAAAGCCCCGCTCTTGCGAGCGGGGCCTGTGATTCAGCTAACGAGTAACGACGATCGACTAACGACCGAGACTTAGTACATGCCGTCCATGCCGCCGCCGCCGTGGCCGCCGCCGGGCATGGGAGCTTCCTTCTTTTCGGGAATCTCCGCTACCAGGGCTTCGGTGGTGAGCATGAGGGCAGCGATCGAACCGGCGTTGGTCAGTGCGGTGCGCACGACTTTGGTCGGATCGAGTACGCCCGCCTTAACCAGATCTTCGTACTCTCCGGTGAGGGCGTTGTAGCCGTAGTTGTTGTCTTTGGAGTCGTGGATCTTGCCGATGACGATGGCACCTTCTTCGCCGGCATTCTCGGCGATCTGGCGCAAGGGCTCGGTGATGGCGCGCTTCACGATGTTGACACCGATCTGCTCGTCACCTTCCAGCTTCATCTTGTCGAGAGCCTGGACGCAGCGCGCTAGCGCCACGCCGCCGCCCGGGACAATGCCTTCTTCGACAGCCGCGCGGGTTGCGTGCATGGCGTCTTCGACACGGGCCTTGGTCTCTTTCATTTCGGTTTCGGTTGCGGCGCCGACTTTGATCACGGCAACGCCACCGACCAGCTTGGCCAACCGCTCCTGCAGTTTTTCGCGGTCGTAGTCGCTGGTGGTCTTCTCGATCTGGCTGCGAATTTCTTTTACGCGGCCCTGGACTTCGCCGGGCTTGCCTTTGCCTTCGACAATGGTGGTGTTGTCCTTGTCGATGGTGACTTTCTTGGCTTGTCCGAGGTCGGCGAGGGTAACGTTCTCGAGCTTGATGCCGAGATCTTCGGTGATGGCCTTGCCGCCGGTCAGGGTTGCGATGTCCTGCAACATGGCCTTGCGGCGATCGCCGAAGCCGGGAGCCTTGACGGCCGAGACTTGCAGCGTGCCACGCAGCTTGTTGACGACGAGGGTGGCGAGCGCTTCGCCTTCGACGTCCTCAGCGATGATGAGGAGCGGCTTGCCGCCCTTGGCGATCTGCTCTAACAGCGGGAGCAGGTCTTTCATCGAGGAGATTTTCTTTTCGTGGATGAGGATGTAGGCGTTCTCCTGAACAGACTCCATGCGCTCGGGATCGGTGACGAAGTAGGGAGAAAGGTAGCCGCGATCGAACTGCATGCCTTCGACTACGTCGAGCTGAGTTTCGAGCGTCTTGGACTCTTCGACGGTGATGACGCCGTCTTTGCCGACTTTCTTCATGGCTTCGGCAATGATCTTACCGATGGTCTCGTCGTTGTTGGCGGAGATGGTGCCGACCTGGGCAATCATGTCTCCGGAGACGGGCTTGGAGAACTTATCCAATTCCCCCTTCTCGCGATTGCCTTCCTTGTCGACTCTGCCGGTGATGAACAGAACCGCCTTTTCGATGCCGCGCTTGATGGCCATGGGATTGGCGCCAGCAGCAACGGTTTTTACGCCCTCGCGGAAGATCGCCTGGGCGAGAACGGTGGCAGTGGTGGTGCCGTCGCCGGCAACATCGGAAGTCTTGGAAGCGACTTCGCGGACCATTTGCGCGCCCATGTTTTCGATGCCGTTGGGCAGATCGATTTCCTTGGCAACGGTGACGCCGTCTTTGGTGATGGTGGGCGCACCGAATTTCTTTTCAATAACCACGTTGCGGCCCTTGGGGCCGAGAGTAACCTTCACAGCGTCAGCCAGTATGTTGACGCCGCGGAGAATGGCCTGTCGGGACTCTTCTCCGTGAATAATTTGTTTTGCCATTTTCGTTTTCTCCTCAAGTTCGATCGCAGGGCTGGCCTGCGGAATGTTGGTTGAATTCGTTCTCAGTTCCCGGTTCTCAGTTCGCAGTAAAACTTATGCTGCCAACGGTTGGCCTGAGGCTGAGAGCTTTGTGCGACGGGGCAGAGCCCCGTCACCACACGAACAACTGCTACTTGCGCGAGCTGGCGGTTTCTTTCTTTGCACCGGTGGTGGAGCCGGTCAGGACGCCCAATACTTCTTCTTCGCGCATGATGATGAAGTCTTCACCATCGATCTTGATTTCGGTGCCGGAATATTTGCCGAAGAGGATGCGGTCGCCTTCTTTTACGTCGATGGGGCGAAGCTTGCCTTCTTCGCTGATCTTGCCTTTGCCGGCGGAGATGACTTCTCCCTCCTGCGGCTTGTCTTTGGCGGAGTCGGGGATAATGATGCCGCCGCGGGTGGTGTCGGCTTCTTCGACCCGACGGACCAGGATGCGGTCATGCAGCGGGGTGAATTTGGTAGCCATAGTTGCGTACTCCTTTCAAGAGTGGTTTTTTGAATAGGTTGAATTCGAAATTTCGGGTTGAGTTTGGGAATTCAGGGTTATTAGCACTTGATTGCCACGAGTGCTAATTATAGGAATGTGAGTGGGTGATTGTCAAGCGGTTGGCATTGTTTTGTATAAGTGTAAGTTATTCAATATGTTATGGAATGCCGACTGGAACGGGCGAGCCGTGAGATTCGGCTGGGCTCGGGATGGCTACGTTGTCCCAGTGGTTGTTCGGGCCGGGTTCAGGATGACAAGGTCTTGAAATTACCAGGGGCCTTCTTTGCGGCCCCACCACCAGATCAGGCCCATGGTGGCGGTGGTTTGTTGTTTGGTGAGGACTCCCTGAGTGGCGGTGAGGAAGGAGGGCTGGTTGGAGAAATCGCGGCGCCACTCGTAGCGGGTGATGAATCCGTTGCCGAGGTTGTAGTCGAAGGTGAGGGTAGTTTCTTTCAGGTCCTGGTGGATGCCGCTGAAGAGGCCGCCATCCTGCATGTACTCGGAGCGGGCGGCGAGGGCGAACTTCGGGTTGAACTGGTATTGGGCGTAGGCAACGCCGCCGGTGACGACGGTGGGAGTGGAGGATTGGGCGGGGGCGGTGTTTTGCCAGAGGCGCTGGATCTCGTAGTCTGCTTCAACCTGGAGCGTCAGTTTGGGAGTGGCTTGCCAGGTGGCATAACTGTCGAAGATGTGAGTGCGGCCGTTGGGAGCGGGACGAATGGCGACGAAGCAGAGGCCGGGCTGGACGGGGATGGGTCCGCAATTGTTGGCAACGGCGCGGTCGGGATGATCCTGGCCGTAATAGTAATTGAAGGTCCAGGTAAGGTCTGTTTGGGGCTTGGCGGTGAATCCGAATAACTCGTCTTTGAAGCCGTTCGTGGCTTCGGACTGATTGGTACCGTTGATGACCCAGTAGTTGAGGCTCAGGCGATCGTTCACGGGATAGGTCAGGCGAAAACCCATGTGATAGAAGGGGAGAAAGTCGAACCAGTAAGAGCGGGAATAATTCATCTGGTCTTTGGTGTAATTGCCTTCGACGCCGAGGGAGCTGCTCCACTTGCCGAAGTCGACGTCGAGACCCTTGCCGAGGGGAACGATGTAGGTGCCGTAGGCCTGGAAAATATTGCGATAGATATCGGGGCGGGGTTCGTTGAGGGGATTTCCCTGGGAGGTATCGGCGGCCTGGCCGAACTGGAGGTCGAGGCGACCGCCCCAGCGGCGTTGTTCGGCGAGTTGGGGGGGATGGTCGAAGATGACGCTGGCCTGATTCAAGCTGAAGTTATTGCTGAGGACGTCGTAGGCGCGCAACAGGTTGACGCGTCCGACGGGCTGATTGAAGTTGTATTCGTAGTAGCCATCGAGGCCGAGATTGATGGTGGTATCGCGGAGGAAGGCGAGAGTCTCGCGGTCTTTGGCGATGGCGGGGTCGGCGGGCTGGGCTGGAAGCACGGCGCTTTGAATGATGTTGCCTTGAACAAGGTTGTTTTGAACAATGCTGCTTTGAACAAGGTTACTTTGAACAAGGTTGCTTTGACTAACGCTGGCTTGAAGCAGGGTGGCTTGAACACCACTTTGGTCCGGAGCGCTCGAGGCGCCTAAGGCTGGGGAGTGGTTCTCGGAGGGCGGAAGCTGGGCGCGGGACTGCATTTGGCGCAGGTTTTGCTGCAGCAAGTTTTTCAGCTCGGCTACTTCTGATTCGAGCTGAGTTACGCGGTCCTGGAGATTCTGAGGGCTGGCGGAGGGGGCGGCGTTGGGCGGCGTTGGGGTTTGCGCACGTAGCAATACGGCGCAGGCACAGAGCGCGATGAGAACGCGGGCAGACTGCCGGGGAAATTTTGCGTGATTCGATTTTGCGTGGTGCATGAAGCCTCCCGAGCCGGTTTCAGTGATCGGAGAATCAGGTATTTCAGGAACTCGAAGCAGGAGCCTTTATACTCCCTGCGGTCTGGCGATTCCTACGCAGGCAGACACACGGCTGGCGTCTGCTGAAGAATCGCACGCACGTCAAGCTTTCATTATCGGCAACTTTCCATCCTGCAATAGACGGAAATGGGAAGTTAGCGTGCGGGTTGGTGAGCGGGTTGGGCGGTTGCGCCCGAATGGCGGCAATCGTGCCCGAGATGCGTCAAGTTTCGGCTAGAAGGTTGGAGAGGAAAGGAGAGAAGGTTGAAATTCAGGCCCAAAATGGCAAATCCCAAAGTGGTACTCGGCGTGCAAAGTTTGCGTTGAGTTTTGCAAAGCCAGAAGGGCAGATATTGCCGGGGATATTGAAGAGAAAGGCATTGGAGAGGAAAACATTTGGAGAGGAAAACATGGATGCTGTTCCATACTTACTGGCAACCATGTGGGGCGTTTCCTGGAGGTGAGGAGCGCGGATGATATCGGGATTGAACTGCGTGGAGAGCTGCCTCGACTGCCGGCTTCGGCAGCGGAGTTTTTTCTGTGATCTGTCGCCGGAGTCGATCGCGGCGTTCAACCAAATCAAGCGAGCGGCGGTTTTTCCGGAGCACGCGGTGGTTCTGGTGGAAGGACAGAGTCCCAGCGGGATTTTTATTCTTTGCCAGGGGCGAGTGAAGCTCTCGACGACGTCGCGGGAAGGCAAGACGTTGATCCTGCGGATCGCCGAAGCGGGGGAAGTGTTGGGGCTGCACGCGGTGGTAACGGGGGGGAAGTACGAATTGACGGCGGAAACGATGCAGCCCAGTCAATTGAACTTCGTCAAGCGGGAAGACATGTTGCGTTTCCTGCGGGAGCAGCCGGATGCGTGCGTGCGGGCGACGCAACATCTGGCGCGGGACTGTTCGGACTCCTATGGAGTGGTGCGCACGATAGGATTGTCGCACTCAGTTTCGGAGCGATTTGCGAGATTCCTTCTGGAGACGGCAGCGGATGGTGAGGTGAGCCGCGGGGGGGTGCGGGTGCGGCTGGCGATGACGCACGAAGAAATTTCGCAACTGGTGGGGACGAGCCGGGAAACGATCACGCGGCTGCTCTCGGAATTTCGGCGCAACGAACTGGCGGAGTTGAGAGGGTCGATGCTGATTATCCATAATCAGAACGCCCTGAGGAACATGGTGCGGGCGTAGAGGCTGCGGAAAGAGTCGTCGAGGGCGCGAACAGCTGACCTGAGGCGCTAAAGCGCGGACTACTTTTCAGCAGCTTAGCGGCACGAGTGGAAGAGGTCGCGGAAAAAGTGCTTTCCCAGCGCGGCATTCCCTCAGCGGCTGGAAGCCGCGGTTGATTGCGCGGGAGTTACGGCACGGCTGAAGCCGTCCACCCCAGCAAGCCAAAAGCGGGCTTGCCGGGGACCCCGGTCGTGCCCATCCCAAAGCTGCCGCGTGTCGAGTTTTTCCGCAGCCCAGAGGCTCAAGGGCCGACGACGCTGGTGAGCTTGTTGTTGATGCCCATGATGACGCAGACGACTTGGCCGGTGCCCAGAGGAGCACAGGCAGGTGTGCCGACACCGGTGCTGCCGATGGAGGTCCACCCGGACCAGGCAGAACCGTTATAGATGTCGGCGTAAAAGGCGCTGCCATCGGAACCAACGCCGTAGGCTCCGCAAAGCAGTTCGCCGGCGGCTTGGGAGGTGCAACCGGCGTTGGCATTGACTTCGCCGCCGATGCTGCTGTAGCCGAGCCAGTCGCCCCCGGACCAGGCACCTCCGTTGAAACGGGCACCGTAGATTGACGAGTCGTAGGCTTCAGCGAAGCAGACGACATTGCCGGCCGAGTTCATGGATGTGCAATCGGGCACGCCGGCGGCGATTCCGGCGAGGTTGAGGAAACCCTCCCAGGCACCGGCGGAGTAGCGATTGACGAGGGTTGCGAAGGCGGTGGTATAGACAGCGCAGATGACGCCGCTGTTGTTGTCGGTGGTGCAACTGGGGGCGGAGGTGGCGGAGGTGGTGAGGTTGGCGAACGCGCTCCAGGCAGTGCCGTTGAAAACCGAGTAGGCCAAGCCGCCGGAGACATTGCGGGCGGCGCAGAGCACCTGACCGGCGGCGAGTTCGGCACAACTGGGGGCAGAATAAAGCGCGGCGGTCACCTTAGTAGGGGTGCTCCACACGCCGGCGCTGAGAACCGAGACCTGCAAATCGCCGTTGGTGGCGGTGGCAGCGCAGTAGACTTTGCCGGCACCGTCGCTGGTACAGCTGGGGTCGGAACTGACGGCGCCAGCCAGGTTCTTCCAGGGTTTCCACGAGGTGCCGTTGAATTCATTGACCATGACGGCGGACTTGCCGTTGCGCACGGCGCAGGCGACTTCTCCGGCGGACACAGCGGCGCAGGAGGGATTGCCGATACCGGTAGCCGTGCCGGTGGAGGTGAAAGTTCCCCAACTGGCCCAGGAGAGCGGGGCGAGGCAGACGGACAGAAGCATAAGGCGGACGGCGATTGATTTCATGAGTCTCCTCCAGATGGTCTTGAAAAATCCCAGGGTGACTGACAGCTAAGCCGCCACACGACGGCGCATGACGTTCGGAATCGTTGAGTTGGTGCGGGGAAGGACCAACGACTGGCGGAGAAGTGTATTCACTTTGGCTATGGACTGTCAAACGGGAGCGGGAGGGTAGTGGCAGGAGCGAGAGCTGGGGCATCGCTCTGGGGGCGGGGGTTTGGTTTACGGGCGGACGCGAATTATGATGTTGCGGGTCTGGAGGCTGTCATGACATTTCTGCTGGGTTTTGCCCTAGCTTTGGCGGCAAGCAATCTAGCGAGTGGGCAAGCATCGCCCGCCGAGGCGGCGATTCGAAGCATAATTGAGGAAGAAATCGCTGCCTGGAATTCCGGGGACGCGGCAGCCTTCGCGCGCCATTTTGCGGCCGATGGCACGTTTACCAACATCCGAGGTCAATTTTTCACCGGGCGGGAGGCGTTCCAGGAGAGGCACGACTTTATTTTCAAGGGAATTTACCGCGGAACGACGATGAAGCAGGACATCGTTTCGCTGAAGTTTGTGCGCCCGGAGGTTGCGGTGGTGGAAACGATTACGGCGGTGATCGGGATTGAGAAGCGGGTTCCGGGGATGAGCCTGGATGCGCATGGGCGGCTTCGCTCGCGCCTCTTACAGGTCATGGTGAAAGATGGAAGCGAATGGAAGATCGTAGCTTTCCACAACACCGATGTGAAGCCGGACGTGCCGATGGCAGAGCCAAAATAGCAAAGCCGGTGGATGAGGAGCGGCGGTGCGGTGTCGCTGGCATCCCGCTCGTTACTTTTCGGGTTCCGGGTGACACCCCATACTCATGGCATGGCTGCAGGGGCCAATGCGGAGACGTTCGCGTCGTTCCTGGATTATCTGCGGGTGGAGCGCGGGTCGGCGAAGCTGACGATTGCGGCTTACGCGAGCGATCTGGGGCAGTTTGGCGAGTTCCTTGAGCAGCGGCAGGTTGAGTTGAAGGGAGCGCAGCGGGAACACGTGCGCGAATACCTTCAGGAATTATTCTCGAAGCAGCTCGACGGGAGATCGGTGGGAAGGAAGCTATCGGCGATCCGGCATCTCTACCGGCATCTGCTGATCGATGGAAGGATCAAGAAAGATCCAACTCTGAATATCGATTTGCCGAAGCAGTGGAAGGTGCTGCCGAAGGCGCTGAGCCGCGAGGAAGTGGGGGCGATGCTGGGCGAAGGCAATGCCAAGGAAGGTGATCGGCGAAAAAAAACGGCGCGGGGGGAGGCTCTGGGGATACGGGATCGGGCGATGCTGGAGCTGTTGTATGGAGGCGGGGTGCGGGTTTCGGAAGTTGCGGACGCGCGACTGGAAGACCTGAAGCTGGAAATGGGGTACATACTGGTGCGCGGGAAGGGGGACAAAGAGCGGATGGTTCCGCTGGGAGCGCCGGCGCAGCAAGCGCTGCAGCGGTACTTGAGAAGCGGGAGAGAAGCGATGGTGAAGAAACGGAATTCGCCGCTGCTGTTTATCGGCGCTGGGGGACGCAGGCTGACCCGGCAGCGCATCTGGCAGTTGGTGGGCGCGGCGGGGGCGGCGGCGGGACTTCCGGCGGGACGGCACGCCAGTCCGCATATGCTGCGGCACTCCTGCGCGACGCATATGGTGGAGAACGGAGCCGACCTGCGCACGGTGCAGACGATCCTCGGGCACGCCGATATATCGACGACGCAGATTTATACGCATGTGGCGCTGGACCGGCTGAAGAGCGTGTATGCGAAACATCATCCGCGGGCGAAAGGGAGGGGGAATTTGTAATTGGCAATCTGTAATTTGTAATTGGAAAAGCGGTTGGAAGCGAGGATTTTGGACGGGGTGAAATCTTTTCTCAGATAGGCCAAATACAAATCACAAATTACCCATTCATGAAGGCGACGCGCACGATTGTCGAACGGGCTACGGACGATTTTCTCCGGCATCTGCGGGAGACGAACGCCTCGGGGCACACGATCAAGGCGTATACGGGGGACTTGGACGTCTTCGCGGGGTATATCGGGGGGCGGGAGTGGAAGGCGATCGATCACCTGGCGATCCGGGGGTTTCTTTCGCATCTTTATGACAAGGGACTGAGCAAGCCCTCGGTGGCGCGGGCGCTGGCGGCGGTGCGATCGCTGTTTCGCTGGCTAGGGCAGGAGGGCGTGGTGGAGCAAAATCCGGCGAAGCTGGTATCGACGCCGAGGCTGGCGAAGAAACTACCGCGGGTGCCGACGATTGAAGAGATGAACACTGTGCTGGACGCGAAAATGCCGGAGGTGGCGTCGTTTCCGGAGCGTGATCGGCTGCTGTTCGAGCTGCTCTACGGATGCGGGATTCGGAACTCGGAACTGGTCGGGATCAATCTTGACGACATCAGCATGAGCAATGAAGCGATCCTGATTCGGGGCAAAGGCAAGAAAGAGCGTTTCGTTCCATTCGGAGGTTCGGCTCTGGGGGCGCTGGCGACGTACCTGCCGTGGCGGCAACAACTGCTGGCGACGCTGAAGAAGCCGGCGGGGACGAAGCCCGTAAGCAGCGCTTTACTGCTGAACCAGCGCGGCGGACGCCTCACCACCCGCAGCGTGGGACGCATCGTGAAACGGATTGCGATTGCCCAGGGGCTCTCGCCGGAAGTTCATCCGCACACTCTGCGTCATGCGTTCGGGACGCACATGCTGGAGGAGGGAGCGGATCTGCGCGCTATCCAGGAACTGCTGGGACACGAGCGGCTGGCGACTACGGAGCGCTATACGCAACTGTCGGTGAAGCATGTGATGAAGGTTTACGATCAGACGCATCCGCGGGCGAAGTAAGCATCGCTTTGTTATTAGCGGGGCCCATCAAGTTTTAGCGAAACCCATCAGCGAAACCCATAGAGCGAAACCCAGACAGAGGAAGCGCAGCTAGGCGGCGGGATTCTGCCGCAAACGAGCCAACTCCGGCTGCGCCATGGTAAACCGGGAACAGCCGCAATCGAGGCAGACCTCAACTTTGGGAAACACCAGAAGGGATGGCTCGTGGAGATTCCTGAGGCCGGAGAAATGAAGGTTGATCTCGGCAGTCAATTCCGCGAGGTTGGGGGAAGCACAGAGGGGACAATTCATAAGGCACAGCGAGACTCATGCGTAAGGGTATCACCAAAAGGGCAAAGGGGTCCGCTGCCTAGTTAGAAGAAGGAGACGTCGAGGCGGGTGCGCTATAGGAGAACAAAAGGCGAACATGTTAACATCTCGGACGGTGGTTCGAAGCTGTCGTCACAGGAACTATCGAGAACTATCAGCCCAGAACTATCGTCCAAGAATATGGCACGCCGTCCCGAGAGCGAGAAACCGGACGTTTTGAGTGAAGAAGATCTCAAGCAACTGCGTCATAACCTGGCGCACTTAAGCCCCAGCGGAGTACGGGATTTTTACGAACGGGCGTTCGAGGATTGCCGGCTCGTCTACAGCCGGCTGCCCAGCCCGCGAAAGATGCAAACGCTGGTCCAGGTGTGGAAACAGCTGTGGAAGTGGCGGAGGTAGGTGGCGGAGGCAGACGGATGGGGTGGGGGAAGATGGGATGGGTTTTCTTTCCGAAAGCTGCAAGACCCTCGTAACTTTGCGGGTACGCGGCGATGCTCCAACATTGGAGAAGGGAGATTCTGACTGCGGCGCAGGCGTTGCTGACTGGACCGGTGGTGGTCAGGCGACAGGGGGCCGGGAGGCGGAAGCTTCTGATTCTGCATTGATAGATTTGGAACTGGATTGTTGAAATCGACATGAATAAAATCGCCAAGGAAAGCATCCTGCTGCTGTCGCTGTTTTTTATAGCGGCAATGGTGCAGTTTTACGCGGAGTCGCTGCCCATGGCGCTCTGCTTGTATTTTCTGCCAACCTTGTATTCGGCGTACTACTTCGGACGGCGGCACGCGACGCTGACGGCGTTCGCCTGCGTGTTCCTGGTGGTGCTGCTGGCCTTTCTGAATCGAATGATGCCGGCGCATCCGGTACTGAATCTGCCGGGGGAGCGGCTGTTTAACTTTGCGATCTGGGCGGGGGTTTTGACGGTGGTCGGGTACGTGATGGGCACACTTTATGAGCGCAAAGAAGCGATGACGGCGGACATCCGGGAAAGCTTCAGCGGGTTGCTGCTGGTGCTGCAGCATTTGATGGCCAACGAAAAACTGGGCAACACCGACAACCAACGGGTGGTGCAGGCGGCGACGAGAATGGCGGAGGTGATGGGCCTGGGGGCGGAGCGGGTCGAACTGCTGCGCTCGGCGGTGCTGCTGCGGGACTTGAGCAAGCTGGGGATCAGTAACGACATTCTTTATAAGGCAGCGGATATGAGCCGGGACGAAGTGGTGGCGAGTTTTCGGAAGGGGAGCAGGGGGGATGGGCGGGCGCAAGCGGTGGGGAACTCGCTGCGGCGGGTGATTCCGATTATTATTGCGCAGCAGATCGTGCAGGAGCAGGGAGCGCGGTCGGTGAATGTTCCGATCGAGGCGCACATTCTGGCGGTGGCGGATGCGTATCAGAAACTGATCAGCGGGGCGGGCGCCAAGGGGATGTCGCCGGACCAGGCGGAGGAGGCGATTGTGGCGGGAGCGGGACAGAAGTTCGATCCGGGCGTGGTGGAGGCGCTGACCACCATCCTGGGCCGGAAGGCGCTGGGAGCGCACGCTTAGCTTCAGGTTAAGGAGCGACCTCCGGGAGCGGCGAAGTTTTTCCATCCGAATCCGATTCCAGCTGGGGCGGCTGGCTTTCGGGCAATGCTTTTTTTCTCAAATTTTCCTTTCTTAAATCCTGCCACATGGCGACGACCGTGGATTTCAATTCCGCGGTGAGCTGTTCGTAAGCAGCCTCGCTGGCCTGCTGCACGGGCGGGGGTTGAATGGGCTTGCCGAAGACGAGTTGCAGGGGGGTGAAGCTGGGGAATTTTTTGTGACGCGGCCAGGCTTCGTAAAATCCTTCGATGGCGATGGGAACGATGGGAGCCTGGGTGTGAATGGAGAGAATGGCAGCCCCTTTGCGGAAAACTCTGGGATGGCCATCGTTGGTGCGTTCACCTTCGGGATAGAGGACGAGGATGCGCCGGTGAGTCAATCCGAAGGCGCCGGCGCGCATGGCGGGAACGAGATTGGCGTCGGGATCGAGGACGACGACGCGGAGCCAGCGGGCGAGCCGGCGCATAAAACCGTGGCCGAAGATTTCGCTGGTGCCGAGGGCGAAGGCTTCGCGAAACAGGGGCCAGGGCAAGGCGGAGGCCATGACCAGGGGATCGATATAGCTCTGATGATTCGAACAAAGGAGGTAAGGGCCTTTTTGCGGGAGATTTTCGAGGCCGCTGGTTTTGAGTTGAAAGCGATCGAGGGAAAAAAGATAAATCAGCTTGCCGAGGCAAAAGAAAAAGACCTCGGCAAAGGTGTTATGGCGGGCGAGGGCGAGGACCTCGGGATCGGTGACCGGTTCGCTGAGGATGGTCGACCAGGCGGGGACGGAGGCTCCGGCGTGGCCTTCGCCGCGGCGGGCGCTGGCGAGAAGGGCGTCGACGAGATCGCGGACGGTATAAATTTCGGCGAGTTGAGCTTCGGGGAGCTGGCCGCCGAGTTGCTGCTCGAGGGCGGTGAGCAGTTCGATGCGCTGCATGGAATCGAGGCCGAGATCGAGTTCGAGATTGTGGGTGGGACGAATGGCGGTGAGACCATTGCGGGCAGATTCTCGAACGATGGCCAGGGCGCGCTTCACATCCTCCTGGCCGAGCCAGGCCTGGTCAGCGGCAGCGAGGAGCGGTTCTTGTACGGGGCTGATGTCCGAGTCGCCTGGGGTTTGCTGTAACTCGCGAACCTGCTTCTCGATTTGAAAGCGCTTGAGCTTGCGGGTGGTGGTGCGGGGCAGTTCCTGCTGCCAGATGTCGTAGCTTCCGAGGCGTTTGGTGGAGGCGATCTTATGGGAGAGGGCTTCGATTTCGGTGCGAATCGCCTCTTTCAGGTTGACGATCTTGCGCTCGCGCAGGAGTTCAAAGTTGGGGACGACGACGGCGTAGAGGCGCTCGGAGGTGGGATCTCCGGGACGCGCCTCGAGAGCCATGACGCAGATTTCCTTGACGTACTGAGCCTGGAGGTAGTGGGCTTCGATTTCTTCGGGGTAGACATTTTTGCCGTTGGCGAGGACGATGACTTCCTTGCGACGTCCGGTGATGAAGAGATTGCCGCGGGAATCGAAGTAGCCGAGATCGCCGGTATAGAGCCAGCCGTCGCGGAGAACCTCGGCGGTGGCAGCGGGGCGATTCCAGTATCCCTTCATTACAATTGCGCCGCGGATAGCGATTTCGCCGTCGGCCGGCTTGTCTTCGAGAACGGCTGCACTTGCAGTGTGGTCTTCGATGATTCTGGCTTTAACGCCGGGAAAGGGCTTGCCGACGGAGCCGAAGACGATGTCGCCGGGGGGATTGAGGAAGGCGCCACCGGTAGTTTCGGTGAGTCCATAGGCGTTGAGGACGTCGATGCCGAAGGAGTAGAAATCGCGGGCGATGGCAGGATCGAAGCGGGAGCCTCCGGTAACGAGGTAGCGCATGCGGGAGCCGAAGGTGGCGTGGATTTTTCCGAAGAAGAGTTTGCCGGCGTTGATGCCGAGGCGACGCAGGGCGCGGTTGACGGCCATGAGCGATCGGACCAGGCGCAGCGTGAGTTTGCCGCGCTTGTTCAATTCCTTGAAGATCTTTTCGTGAATCAGATAAAAGAACTGGGGTACGACGCAGAAGGTAGTGATGTTGCGTTCCTGGAGGGCGCGCAGCAATTCGGTGGTGTTGAGGGTTTCGAGGTAGACGACGCGGGCGGCGTTGAAGAGAGGGAGAAAAAGATTGGCCATCTGGGCAAGGACGTGAAACATGGGAAGAATTCCGAGGAGGGCGTCCTGGGGGCCGATCTCGAGCACACGGAATACGGCATTGGCCTCGCCGACGAGATTGGCATGGGTGAGCATGACGCCCTTGGGATCGGCGGTGGTGCCGGAGGTGTAGAGCAGAGCGGCGAGGTCGCTTTCGGCGGGGACGATGGGCTGAAAGCCAGCAGGGCCGGCGGCGAAGATGGAATCGAGATCGGCGGCGATGGGAGTTCCGGCTTTAGGGGGAGCAGACTTCTGTTCCTCGGCAGGGGAAGTCATTACCAGATTTACGTTGAGTTCGGCGACGGCTTCGGCGGCGACGGGAAGGTGCTTAGCATCGCAGAAAAGGAGGGAAGCTCCGCTGTCGATGAGCAACTTCTTGACCTGGCCGGCGTGGAAGGCGGTGTCGAGGGGAACGGCGGTTCGGCCGGCGGCGATGATTCCGAGGTAAGCGGCGACCCAGCGGGGATGGTTGGCGGCGAGAATGGCGACGCGGGCGTCGCGGGGAATGCGGGTCGAGAGCCAGTTGGCCACGCTCTCCGACATATGAGCGAGTTCGGCGAAGGTGACGCTTTCGAGGGTGTGCTGGCGCTGGATCTCAAGGGCAATGTTGCTGGGGAATTTGCGGGCCGATTCCTGAAATCGTTGGTAGAAGGTGGGCATCGTCGGAGGTGAATATACTAAAGACGGCTGGGGAAAACTAGGAACGGCGCGGCGGGGTAGTGGCAAGGTTTGAGAAGGGCGTTCCCTCAGCGGCTGAAGCCGCGCCCTTTCAAGACAAATTCAAAGTGAAGATTGATAGGGCGCTGGAATCCCACTCTTGCGCAAAGAAGGCGCAAGAATGGGGCACCAGGCGGCGCCCTTTCGAGACAAAATTCAAAATGTAGATTGATAGGGCGGTGGAATCCCACTCTTGCGCAAAGGAGGCGCAAGAATGGGGCACCCGGCATGGAGCGGGATGGGGTGAAGCGGGAGTGCGCGCTTAGGACGGGTTGCGGGACGCCATGGCCATGGCTACCAGGGCGCCGATCAGGGTTGCGGGGAAAAGCTGGCCGACGACGGCTTCAGCAATGGTAAGCGAGCGCGCGAACGGAAGCATGGGAGTGATACTGCTACCGACGGTGGTGAGCGTAGCGAAGCTGAAATAGATAAGTTTTGAGGTCAGCTGGTCGATATCTTTGGGCGCGGTAACAAAGTAGAAGGAGCCGGGGATGAGCTGCTCAACCAACTGAAAGGCAGAAGCCCAAGCCATCCCCAGAAGAAGATAGGCGCATACACCGCCCTGGATGCGGCTCCAGGTGATCGGGCCCCCGCGAAACATTACGAGCAACACGATTCGGACATAGAGGAGGAGTGTCGCGACGACGAGAAAGCTGCCCAAGCGCTGTAGAAACGGCGTTGGATGCAGGCGACCGGCGGCCAGGACCAGGGCACAGAGGAGGACGAGGGCGATCGCGAAAACCTTGGCGCTACGACTCTGCTTGATGCTGAGAGCTGCGAAGACCATCAATACGAGGACAACGAGGTCGAAGAAAAGGCGGCCGGGAAGGCCCGCCTCGCGAAGAGGTGTAATGACGAAAATGAGGACGGCGAGCGAAATGGTGACGAGGGTCAGGCCGAGGTCGCCAGACCAAAACTCGCTGATATGCAGGTGGAGAGCAGGCCTTGGTGTCGGGTGCGGATGAGTAGTCATGAAGGGCGTCCTCTCGGTGACTTGCGATTTGCCATGAGTGGCGGCTGCGGCGATTCTGGACGAGCAGGAGGCGGCGCGTCCAGAAGATTCTTGGTGCAAAGCCCAGTGGCGAGGAAGGCCGGCTCGGACGGTCGGGCTCTGCGGCTCTGTCGACCGAGTCCCAGGGCTGCCGGTTCGTTGGTCCTTGGTCCTTGGCTCTTGGCCCTTGCTCGCGCATCTAATGTGCTAGGCTTTTAGTGATACTCGGGACGTGTGTTCTCTGAAGGATTTCCCCTTTGATTAATACTTTGTTAGGCAAGGTTTTCGGGACGAAGAACGAGCGGGAGATCAAGCGCCTGCAGCCTCGGGTGTTAGCGATCAACGCGCTTGAGCCGGAAATTGAAAAACTTTCGGATGAGGAACTGCGGGCCAAGACGGACGAATTCCGGGCGCGAATTCAGGAGCGGCTGAAGTCAATTGCCGACGAGCCGGAGGCAGATGCCGATGGCCCGGATGCGGTGGGTCGCGATATCGACCGGCAGAAGGAGATCGAAGGGCAGCGGAGCGCGGTGTTGAAAGAAGTTCTGGATGAGTTGCTGGAGGAGGCATTTGCGGTTGTCCGCGAGGCCGGGAAACGGGTGCTGAACATGAGGCACTTCGACGTGCAGTTGATCGGGGGTATGGTTCTGCACGAAGGCAAGATCGCGGAGATGAAGACGGGCGAAGGCAAGACGCTGGTGGCGACGCTGCCGGTGTATTTGAACGCGCTGAGCGGGCGGGGAGTGCACGTGGTGACGGTGAACGATTACCTGGCCAAGCGCGACTCGGAATGGATGGGGAAGCTGTACAGCTTTCTGGGGCTGACGGTGGGGGTGATCGTCCACGACCTGGACGATGGGGAGCGGCGGGCGGCGTATGCGGCTGACGTAACGTACGGCACGAACAATGAATTCGGGTTCGATTATCTGCGGGACAACATGAAGTTTGACCTGCGCGATTGCGTGCAGCGGGTACACAATTTCGGCATCGTCGACGAAGTGGATTCGATTCTGATCGACGAAGCGCGGACGCCGCTGATTATTTCCGGGGCGAGCGAGGAATCGACCGACAAGTATTACAAGGT
This sequence comes from uncultured Acidobacteriaceae bacterium, assembly GCA_963696275.1. Classification (GTDB taxonomy): domain Bacteria; phylum Acidobacteriota; class Terriglobia; order Terriglobales; family Acidobacteriaceae; genus Acidiflorens. The sequence continues at coordinate 388,632 of CAVOJQ010000011.1, forward strand.
GAATCGCATCCTCTCGAAGCTGGAAAAGGGCGAAGAGATCGACACGCAGCCGGGGGAGCCGAAGATCATGACCGGCGACTTTGTGGTCGATGAAAAGCATCGCAACATTACGGTTACCGACGATGGCTGGGTGAAGGTGGAGAAGCTGCTGGGGATTGGGAACGTCGCCGATCCGGAGAACTGGGCGTTGAAGCATCACGTGGAAACGGCGGTGAAAGCGCATGCGCTGTACAAGCGCGATGTTGAATACGTGGTGAAAGACGGGGAAGTGATCATCGTGGACGAGTTCACGGGGCGGCTGATGCCGGGGCGGCGATGGTCGGACGGGCTGCACCAGGCGATTGAGGCGAAGGAGAACGTGAAGATCGAGCGCGAGAACCAGACGCTGGCGACGATCACCTTCCAGAATTACTTTCGCATGTATAAGAAGCTGGCGGGGATGACGGGAACGGCGGAGACGGAAGCTCCGGAATTCGACAAGATCTACCGGCTGGAAGTGGTGGTGATTCCGACGAATCGGGTGCTGCTGCGCAAAGAGAATCCGGACATCGTTTACCGGACGGAGAAGGAAAAATATTTTGCGGCGGCGGACGAGATCCAGAGGTTGCACGATAGCGGGCAGCCGGTGCTGGTGGGAACGACTTCGATTGAAAAATCGGAAAAGATCGACGAGCTGTTAAGGAAGAAAGGGATCAAGAGCCACGTTGTGTTGAACGCGAAGCATCACGAACGGGAAGCGGAGATCGTGGCGCAGGCGGGACGGAAAGGGGCAATCACGATCGCGACGAACATGGCGGGGCGGGGCACCGACATTCTGCTGGGCGGGAATGCGGAATTCATGGCCAAGCAGGAGTGCGTGAAGAAGGGAGTGGCGCAGCCGATGCGGGCGGCGCAAGGGAAGGTGGCGGGGGAGATCGACGATGCGAATCGGACGGTCTGGTATTACGCGGGGAGTGAATTCGCGGTTCCGACGGATCAGTGGAACGAAGTGTTTGCGCGACACAAAGCGGAGACCGATCGCGAGCACAGGGAAGTGATCGAAGCGGGCGGATTGCATATTTTCGGGACGGAACGGCACGAGGCGCGGCGGATCGACAATCAGCTGCGCGGGCGGGCGGGACGTCAGGGTGATCCGGGGTCGTCGCGTTTTTATCTATCGCTGGAAGACGACCTGATGCGGATTTTCGCCAAGGAATGGATCTCGAAGCTGCTGCAACGGCTGGGGATGGAGGAAGGCGTACCGATTGAATCGGGCATGATCACGCGGCGCATTGAAGCGGCGCAGAAAGCGGTGGAGGGGCAGAACTTCGAAGCGCGAAAACATCTGCTGGAGTATGACGATGTGATGAACAAGCAGCGCACAGCGGTCTACGGACTGCGGCGGCGTCTGCTGGAAGGACTGGATCAGAAGGATCTGATTATCGAAGATTATGTGTCGGGCATTCTGGGAGACATTCTGGAACGGCATTGTCCTCCGAAGGAACATGTCGACAACTGGGATCTCAAAGCGCTGAAAGACGCGATCTTCACACGCTTCGGGGTGGACATCTATGCCGAGGGACTGAAGCCGGAGGAGATGAATCGTCAGGAACTGGGCGACGCGATCTTCGACAAGCTCAAAGAACGTTACGACGCGAAAGAGAAGCTGATTGGCGCCGAGGCCATGCGCTATCACGAGCGCATGATCATGCTGAGCGTGATCGACGGGCAGTGGAAAGATCATCTGCTCTCGATGGACCACTTGAAGGAAGGCATCGGGTTGCGCGGGTACGGGCAGCATGATCCGCTGGTGGAATACAAGCGGGAATCGTTCGACATGTTCGAAGAGATGATGCAGCGGTTTCAGGAAGAGACGGTTCGTTACTTGTATCTGATGCAGATCATGGAGCGTCCGCCGGACGCGGGGACGAGGCCGAGCGGCGGCGCGAACGATGCTTCGGGGCAAGGGCAGGAATCTGGCGTGCCGGCAGTCATCACCGGAGGCCGGGGGGGCAACGGACGTGCTCCGCGTCAGATTGCTACTTCAGTGGATGAAATCGAAGAGGCTTTTCAGCGCAAGAAAAAGAAGGAACTGGAGCAGGCGCGGATGGCTGGAGCCGGGGATGCGCAGGTGACCCAGGTGGTGCGCTCGGGGGAGAAAGTTGGAAGGAACGATCCGTGCCCCTGTGGCAGCGGCAAGAAATATAAGAAGTGTTGCGGGGCTAGTTAGGAGAGCCTTCACGGCGACTGCTCACCGCAGAGACGCAGAGTGCGCCGAGAAAATCCAGAAGACAACGGTTGGCTGCGGACGATTCATTCGATCCAGCATCTGTCAGCGCTCGTGGCGCTCTTGGTGTCTTTGCGGTTACGGGGTTTTTGATTTCTTGCCCATTGCACGAAAGGTCATCTCAGTAGCTGGGCTGCGGGTTCGTCTCTTCCATTCGAAAAACATAGGCGCGTAGGTCTGAGTAATGTAGTCGCTTTTCGCGATTCCTAGCGCTATTGCGGTGCGGTCGATCCAGCGCGGTGATCCTTCAATTTCGCCGAAATTGCCGAGGGGAGTTTCATCGAGAACTACGTGACCTGTGCCGTCGGTCCACTCGGCGCGATATTTTTCGTAACGAAAGGTGGGTACGTAGCCGAGGACGCGTAGAATCGCGTCCATCCGCTTGCCGTCGTGGACGCGCGTTTCCAGTTCGACGCGTGTTTTATGGGGGCCGGTCTTGCTCTTCGCTTTATGGGTGAGAGTCCAGGCGTCGCCATATCTGCGCAGGCGGAGCATCTGATCGCGCTGGCGGAGTTTCTGGCCGGGCAGATCGTAGAGTGAGTTCATTTCATGGGTGGAACGGGTGATCTGCTTGAATCCGGCACGCTTCAGGGCGCGGGAGAGAGCGGAGGGGTTGTTGATGCGAAATTTGATTTCAATTTCCCTGGGCATATAGAAATCTTAACCGCCGAGACGCCGAGAGCGCGGAGAAAAAAACGAATCGAGATGGGTGGGGAGTGGGGAAAGCCTCGGGCCTCCGACTTCGGGGCGTTTGGGTTGTGGGGGACGGGCGTCTCCACAAACTGAAGTGGCGGACGGGCGGGGACGCCCGTCTCTCCACGAGCTAAAGTGGTGGACGGGCGGGGACGCCCGTCTCTCCACGAGCTAAAGTGGTGGACGGGCGAGGACGCCCGTCTCTCCACGAGCGACGACCGCCGTCCCCTTCGGGACTGTTAAGACTTCGGTTCGACTTTCGACTTCGACTCGTGCCGATGGAACCAGCTCATGTGGGGGAGGTCGCGCTCGACATTTCGGCGTTTGGCGATTAACTCGGCGGTGATGGCAACGGCAATTTCCTCGGGCGTCACGGCGCCGATGTCGAGGCCGATGGGGGCGTGGACGCGGTCGAACAGGTGAGCGGGCAGACCCTCTTGTTGTAGCTCTTTGAAGATGCCGATGGTTTTTCTCTTGGAGCCGATCATGCCGACGTAACGGGCTGGAGTTTGCACGGCCCAGCGCAGGATGCGCATATCGTCGCGGTGGCCGCGGGTGACGATCACGATGTAGGACGACTCGCTGGGGGTGAGTTGAGCGGCGGCCTTTTCGAAATCTTCGGCGATCAACTGCTGGGCCTCGGGAAAGCGCTCGCGATTGGCGTAGGCTTCGCGGTCGTCGATGACGGTGACGTCGAATCCGGCGATGCGGGCGACTTGGTAGAGACTGGCAGCGACGTGACCGGCGCCGAAGATATAAAGATCGGCGGGAGGAAGAATGGGCTCGATGAAGATTTCGAGGGTTCCCCCACAGACGAGGCCGGTGTCATATTTGGGATCCTGATTCAGATCAAAGGTGAGGGTGCGGGGCTTTTCAGACTCCATCACATCGCGCGCCACCTGCCAGACTTCGGCCTCGACGCAGCCGCCGCCGATGGTTCCGACGATGGAGCCATCGTCGCGCACCAGCATCTTGGCGGTTTTGAAGGAAGGGATGGAACCGCGGACGTTAACGATGGTGGCGACGGCGCCGCGGCGTCCGTCTTTGCGCAGGCGGACGATTTCTTCGTACAGATCCATGGGTTGATTATGGGTTGCGGGGCAGGGAAGGTCAAACGTAGACGGTAGGGAGTGCGTGAAGTTAAGAAATCAAAAGCCCCGGGTCATCACCCCGGGGCTACTGGTGTTTCGCCAGTGGGTAGTATTGACACGATCCGCGAGGTTCTATGGTCTCGCCCGTGAAACTGTCTGTCAAGGGTACTTTTGTATGCAGGTGAGTGACTGCACGGAGGGCGGCAGACTCGAACTGCAGTGGCTGATTTCGGCCACTCACCGGTTTCGCGGACCGCGCCCAGTACCCACTGGAGACACCCTCCAGACATGGTCTGCCTTACCAACTCTATGGTCAAACGCAGCGGAATTCTGTGCGACTTATCACAGCGCGTTTGGTAGATTTCGGTTTACTATCGAATTCCGAAAGTCAGGACATCGCCAAAGTTATAAGGAGCCTTATGAAAGCTGTTCGAATTCATCAGTTCGGTGGACCCGAAGTTCTGACCTACGAAGATGTGCCCGATCCGAAGCCGCGCAAAGATCAGGTACTGGTGCGGGTGCGCGCGTGCGCTTTGAACCATCTCGATATCTGGGTGCGGAAGGGATTGCCGGGTGTGAATCTACCGCACATTCTGGGGACGGACACGGCGGGAGAAATTGTGGAGGTGGGGGAGTACGTGACTGACTTCAAGGCGGGGCAGCGGGTTTTGCTCGCGCCCATGCATTTCTGCAATCACTGCGCGAAGTGTGTAGCGGGATTGCAGAACCAGTGCCGGCAGTTCACGGTGCTGGGGAATGGAGTCGACGGGGGAAATTGCGAGTTGATTGCGGTGCCGGTGGTTAATGTGATTCCGATTCCGGAGTGGCTGGATTTCAATGAGGCAGCGAGCGTTCCGCTGGTGTTTGTGACGGCGTGGCACATGCTTACGGGACGGGCGGCGATCCGTCCTGGGCAGACGGTGCTGGTGCTGGGGGCGAATTCGGGGGTGGGCATTGCGGCGATTCAGATTGCGAGGATGTTTCATGCGCGAGTGATCGCGACCGCGGGAGACGAGCGCAAGATGGAGCGGGCGCGGGAGTTGGGCGCCGATTTTGTGATCAATCATTATCAGCAGAAGATTTCGCAGGAGGTTCGGAAGATCACTAATTTTGAAGGCGTGGATATTGTGATCGAGCATGTGGGGTTGGCAACGTGGGAAGAGAGCGTGAGATCGCTGAAGGCGGGAGGCACGCTGGTGACGTGCGGGGCGACGACGGGACCGAAGGTGGAGCTCGATTTGCGGTTCCTGTTTTCGCGGCAACTGGCGCTGCTGGGGTCATACATGGGAACGATGAGCGAACTGCATGAAGTGCTGGGACATGTCTTTGCGGGGCGGCTGAAGCCGGTGATCGACCATACTTTCCCGTTGAGTGAAATACGTGCGGCTCATGAATATCTGGAGAAGAGCCAGATGTTTGGGAAGATTGTGCTGAACCCGTAGGGGATGGCACCGCCGAGCCGCGGAGGGGCGCCGAGAACAAACTGGAGGAGATTTTAATAGCGCACGAAACATCACGAAGGCATTGGGTAGTGGTGCAGTCAAACCAGCCTTTGCTTGTTCCTGGATTTTGTTGCGCCCGCCAGTCTCATGAATGCCCGGTTCAACAATTCGAACCAGGCCCATACAGAATATTTTCGGTGTACTCCTTAGATTGGCCAAAATCGTTGGCCGCATATCGGATGTTGAGACGATCGCCTCGGGCACAGGGCATACGAGAGCGCGGACGGTTACGAAAGCTCTGTTGCGGACGGAGATGGAGAAAGCTGAAGGGGACTGCGGCCGTCGAGTTGGCGGATGGTACCATGTGATATGCGGAAGTGCACTGGTACGAAGCGCATGGCACTGGCGCAAGGGAATTTAAGATCAAGCGTATTTTGGATATCCAATGAAGCGAACTGAGCCGCGATTTGTCGTCTGTGTAAAGAACAAGGGCTACGGCGCCTCGCTCGAGTTGCGGAAGCTCCACCAGTTAGTCTCTGACGAAGCGGCGGCAAAACTCCACCAAATACGCGTGATTGACGAATCCGGCGAGGACTATCTTTATCCAGAAAGTTACTTCGTCGTGGTGCAAGTTCCTCAGTCGGCAGAAAAAGCACTTCTGCGCGCGGCCGCCGTAAGCGGTTGACTGTGTCGCACGACACATCTCTAATATTGCACCCGTTTCACGGCGAACGAGTCTTTCGATGGAGTACATCGGCAGCTCTCTTACAGCGACCTCGTTCTATTCGATTCTGGATGGCATTTCGAAGGCGTCGAAAGGACGACCGCTGCGACAGCTGTTTCATCCGCGCCCGATCGACAAGTAAAATCGCGAACCACGCGACAACATTCTCTTCCAGGTGCGCTCGGCGTTCTCTGCGGTTAAAATAGGTTCATGGCGCAAGAACTGAGTTTCGGCCCTTACGTTGATGTTGAAAACGGCAAGCGGGTGGTCAAGGAACTGGTCTATGGCGACGGAGTGCCGGAAGGCATCGTCATGACCACGCTGGATTCGACGGTCAACTGGATGAGGAAAAATTCGATCTGGCCGATGACGTTTGGGCTGGCTTGCTGCGCGATTGAGATGATGTCGATGGGGGCTTCGCGGTTTGATATTGCGCGCTTTGGCGCGGAAGTGTTTCGTCCGTCGCCGCGGCAGTCGGACCTGATGATTATTGCGGGGCGGGTCTCGAACAAAATGGCTCCAGTGATTCGTCAGTTGTGGGAGCAGATGCCGGAGCCGAAGTGGGTGATTTCGATGGGGGCGTGCGCGACCTCTGGCGGGGTGTTCAATAATTATGCCCTGGTGCAGAGTGTGAATCAGGTGATTCCGGTGGATATTTATGTGCCGGGGTGTCCGCCGCGTCCGGAGCAGTTGATTTATGCGATCACGCTGCTGCAGCAGAAGATCATGATTGAACGGGGAACGGTGAAAAAGGCGTTGAATCTGGTGCCGGTTGGCGAGTGAGGCCTCGGGTCGTCTGGCAGCGGGCGATCGAAGATCAAAGGCTTTTGACGTTCGACGACCAGATCGCCGGATGAGCGGATCGCCCGATCCTGTTCACTGTTTCATTCTTGTGGCTTGCTGCCGTTCTGGTGGCGTCATCTGATTCCAAACGGCATTCAAATCTTTCTCCAGGATTTGATTATTGGGATCGACGCGTAAGGCCATGGCGAACCATAGATAGGATGTTGGGAGATCGCGGGCCACGCAATGGCCGGTGGCGTACATGGTTCCGAAGGCACTGCGGGCTTTGGCGTTGGATTTCGCCGACGCGGCCTTTAAGTTCTTCACCGCCTCTTCGCAATTCTCAGGAACTCCGCGTCCATACAGATAAGCCTCGCCGCGACGGAAGTCCGCGTCTCCGGTAGTAAGGGGTTCGGCAGCTTTGGAAGCAGTTTGGGGAGGCATGCGTTTTTCGGCGAGCGTCTGACTCTGGGTTGCTTTAGGCTGGGTTGCTTTTGGCTTCAGCGGCGTTGACGTGGGCGCGAAGGGCTTGGCCTGCGGCGAGGACGTGTTCTGGCTCGTGTTGGGGGTGGCGTTTTCCGATGGGCCCTCGGGAACCGCGGCGGTGGGCGAAGTTTGGGGGGAGCCTGCACTGGGCGAAGGAGTTGCCTGGTCGGGAGTCCTGGCCGGTGGCGAGGTATCAGACGGGTTGGTATTGGGGACCTCGGTCGCGGTTTGCGATCCTCGGTTCTGATTCTGACTCTCCGAGGTCGTAACGTAGCCGTAGGTCCACCAGGCGGCGGCACCGAGCGCCAGCAGCAAGAGAATTAGAAGCAGAATCCGGCGCGCTCCGGTTTTTGGCTGGTCGGGCTCGAGAAACGAATCGAATCCTGAAAAAGGGCGGTCGGGAAATGACTGCGAATGAGGTGGATGGGGGTCAGGGTTTGCGACTGGCTGACGGGGAGGAAGCTGATTGGCGCTGGCCTGACTTAATCCGGGCGTGGAAGGGGTATTCAACCCCAACATGGAGGGGCCGCTGATGGGAGGAACTGGCTTGGCGGCGAGTGGGAGCGGCGTCTCATCGGCGAGGGGACGCGGCGATTCCGGGGTGTTTCTGAACGGTGGCGGGGAAGTGGGCGCGGGGGCGGCCCGTCGCGGGTCGAGTGGAGTGCCACACATTCCGCAATAACGAAAATTGTTTGAATTGTTTTCGCCGCACTTCGGGCAGATCAAGGTGTTCTCCGACGCTGCTTGTTGCAGTTTAACTTTATAGTCTAACGCTTGCGTTTGCCGACGGCAGCGAGCGTCAGCCCTTGCTATTAGAATGCCAAAGATCTGGCAAGGTTCATGGCGAAAGGGACTTCAATCCAGGGTGCGTCGGCGACGAAGCGTTTCGAGGCGCGACTTGAGCGGATGCGCTCTCGCCTGAACTGGGTGGTGATCCATGTACCGTTCGATGCAGCAGAAGTCTGGGGGTTGCGTGGCCAGATCAAAGTAAAGGGCGAAATGAACGGGTTCGGGTTCCGAACAACGTTGTTTCCGACGGGCAAAGGTGGGCATCTTTTGCTGGTCAACAAACGCCTGCAAAAGGGAGGGCGCGCGGGTGAGGGCAGCGTGGCGCGTTTTGAGATGGAACTCGACAGCGAGGAACGAAGTGTCGATATCGCGGATGAACTGAAGCGGATCCTCAGCCGGGAGCGGGGGCTGCGGCGCTGGTACGAGAAGCTGAATCAGTCAACGCGCAACGACATAGCCAAGTGGACGAGCGAACCGAGGAGCGGCGAAGCGCGCCGACGCCGGAGCGAGCAGATTGCGGAACGTCTGCTGAGCGTGATGGAGGCGGAAAGGGAACTGCCGCCGGTGCTGCAGGTCGCGTTCGCGCGGCATGAGCGGGCTCGGGAGGGGTGGGAGAAGATGTCCGTATCTCGGAGGCGCGGGCATCTGTTCGGCATTTATTATTACCGGACTCCGGAAGCGCAAGGGCGGCGAGTGGAGAAGATGCTGGAGGATGCGATGGCGCTGGCGGAGAAAAGCAGGGGCAAGAAATCAGGTGGCGGGACTCAGGGGTAAGGGGGCAGGTCTCAGGATGGGGAACCCGCCTGATAGTTTGACCGGTTCTGTACTGGCATAGCACAATGCACAATCCACAGTACAGAATCGCACGCAGCAATCATTTCGTTGAGGACGCCCATGGAGGACGGACATGAAACTTCGTTTTTCTTTGTCAGTGCCAGTGCTGGTTTCGGTGTTGGTGGTGTCGGCGAATGTCTTTGCCCATGCCGATGCGATGACGGCGCAGACCACGAGCGGGGGGAACGCAAGTGCGCAGGCTGGCGTTCAGAAGCGGTTCATCAGCGACAAAGATCTGTTTCATTTTGTCTGGATCGCGGATCCGCAGGTTTCGCGGGATGGTTTGCACACGGCGTTCACCCGAGTAGTGACCGACGAGAAGCGCACGGGCTACGAGACCTCCATCTGGATGGTAGCGAACTCGGGCCAAGAGGCGCCGGTGCGTTTGACGAATGGAAAGCATGACACGCATCCGCGGTGGTCGCCGGACGGCAAACGCATAGCGTTCGTGCGCGGTGGGGATAAGGAAGGGGGCGCCGGGAACGACAGCGGCAAGCCGCGACCGCCGCAGATCGCGATCCTGTCACTGTCGGGCGGGGAGGCCCGGACGATAACCGACTTGCCGAAAGGGGCGGCGGGCCCGGTGTGGTCGCCGGATAGCAGGCGGATTGCGTTTTCGAGTTCGACTACGGCTGAAGATATCGAGAAAGAACTGAGCAAGAAGAAGGAAGCTAAAGCGGGCGGGGGCGGAGGGAATGACTCCGAGGGCGAACACGAATCGGACATTCACATTATTACGCGGGCTGTCTATCGTTCGAACGACGAAGGCTATATCGATTTCAAGCGGCATGGACATATCTGGGTGATCGAGGTTCCGAATGTGGCGGACGAAGCGACGAAGCCGCAACAACTGACGAGCGGGGACTATGACGAAGGGGAGATTACGTGGAGCATTGACGGTTCACGGATTTACTACCTCACGCGGCGCGTGGACGAGCCTTATTACGAACTGCCGAAGACCGACATTTACTCGGTGGCATCGACGTCGGGAACTCCGGAAAAACTGGCGACGGTAGCGATGGGAATCTCCGATCTCACGCTGAGCGGAGATGGCCACCGGTTGGCGTTTCACGGGGAAGTGAGGGAGCCGGTGCGGTCCTATACGCAGCCTGATCTTTGGGTGATGGAGGTAGCTGCGAATGCGCAGCCGCGCAATCTCACGGCGGGATATGACTTCGATATGGGAGATGCCGTCTTTGGGGACAACTTAGCGCCGCGCGGGGGCAGCGGCCCGACGCTCTATTGGTCGCCCGACGGGCGGTCGATCTTCGACATTGTAGCGAGGCAGGGGCGAACGCCGCTGGTGCGGGTGGATGCGCAAACGGGCGCGGTCACGGAAATAACGCACGGGGATGAGGCGGTGGTCGATTTCTCGATGACTCCGGATGCGCTTACAACGGTTGCGCTGATTTCGACGCCAACGATGATTGGGGACCTGTTCACGGTTGCGATGGGCGGCGGGCGTGGCGGTGACGAGGAAGGAGCGCAAACTCGCATTACTGACGTGAACCGGGAGCTGTGGTCGCAACTGAAGCTGACGGAACCGGAGGAAATAAATTACAAAAGCTTCGACGGGCTGCCGGTGCAAGGATGGATTCAGAAGCCGCCGGATTTCGATCCGAAGAAGAAGTATCCGTTGATCCTGAACATTCACGGGGGGCCGCACGCGGCGTACGGGTGGGTGTTCGATCACGAATTTCAGTGGATGGCGGCGAAGGGATATGTGGTGCTGTATATCAATCCGCGGGGCTCGATCAGCTACGGGCAGGATTTCGGCAACATCATTCAATATCACTATCCGGGCGACGATTACCGGGATCTGATGGCGGGAGTGGATGAGATTCTGAAGCGCGGTTATGTGGATGCGAAGAAGCTTGGGGTAACGGGCGGAAGCGGGGGTGGCGTGCTGACGGACTGGGCGGTGACGCAGACAGATCGGTTTGCGGCGGCAGTTTCACAGCGAGACATCTCGGATTGGGCGTCGTGGTGGTATACGGCGGACTTCGTTTTGTTCCAGCCGCGATGGTTCAAGGCGCCGCCATTTCAGGATCCGAAGGACTATGCCAACCGGTCAGCGATAACCTTCGTGGAGAAGATTCATACTCCGATGCTGTTCGTGCTGGGGCAAAGCGATTATCGGACGCCGCCGGGCTCGGGCGGGGAGCAGTTGTTCAGGGGGCTGAAGTATCTGCACCGTCCGACAGCGATGGTGATGTTTCCGCGGGAGACGCATGAGTTGTCGCGGTCGGGTGAGCCGTGGCATCGCATTGAGCGGCTGGAGAATATTGTGGGATGGTTCGATCAGTGGATGATGGGCATTGCGCATCCGGAATTTGAGGTGCGGCCGCAAGGGGCGCAGGCGAAAGCGGCGGAGTGAGATGGGCTGACGGCTAGTGGTAAGTCGGCTGCCTGGCGGATGTGCGGCACGAGGCAGCGGGCAGAGTCAGAGAAACTTTTCTGCGTAATTACTGCAACTTGTGTGCGTCATCTTCAAGCAGCGGTTGACACTGATGAGGTGACGGCGTAATTATGTCTCCACTAGCCGTTAGTGATTTCTTTGGATGACATGTTGTGCCGGACCAACCGCCCCTGATGGTCCATGGTGTCATCTTCGCCTGTGGGACAGAACAGAGCTACGGGAACGTATCTACCAAACGCAGTTTGAGGAAACGACAGCGAAGGTTCTGACCTTAGCTGCAAGCCGGCTTGCGCCGAGTGTTGCCGCCCGCGATACGGGCGAATTCAAAATGTCTTCCAGGAGATGTCGATTATGTCACAGCACAAACGCAGAATGGTTGCCGCCGCGCTGTTTGCGAGTCTGGCGGTTTTGCTGATCGCAGGTCCAGCCTTTTCGCAGTCGCGCGGCGGGCGGGGAAATGCTCAGATACTGGGCGCTGAAGATCAGTCCAAACAAGTTGACGTAACGTTCTGGCTCAACCAGCACAACAAGGCCGGCCTGGATGAGATGGTGCGGCAGATGTATGACCGGAGTTCAGCGAGCTACCATCAATGGCTCACGCTGAAAGAGTACGAAGCGCGCTTCGCGCCGAGCGCCGAAGATATGGCGGTTGTGAAGCAGTACCTGGCGGCGAATAATCTGACGGTGGTACGGACCGAGCAATTGAATCACGCGGTGACGGCCAGGGGCACGGTTGCGGACATCGAACGCGCGACCGGAGTGCAACTCAATCGGGTGATGATTAACGGGATGACACATCGTTTGCCGAGCGGGGAGACAGCCATTGGCGGGGCGGCGGGCAAGCTGATTTATGCGGTGCAGGGACTTTCCGATACGAGCTACAAGAGCCATGCGGTGCGTCCGATTAATCCTGACACGGGCAAGGCGGAGAAAGTATTCCCGTTGTCGAAGCTGGGACCAGGACAACAGTACTTTAATGCCGACTGCCTACGGGCGACGCAAACGCGTTACTTCAGGACGGCGGGTGGCGGGCCAAGTGCTATTTACTCGGGCGCCCGGTACGGCGGCAACATCAATAACGGTCCGCCCAATCTTCCTCCCTGCGGCTACGATTCGGTGCAGGTGGATAAGGCTTACGGGCTGACGTCGCTGTACGCGAAGAACCTTGATGGAACCGGCCAGACGGTGGTTCTGGTGGATGCCTACGGTTCGGACACGATTACGGGCGATGCAAACGTCTTTTCCGAGATCAATGGGCTGCCGGCTTTGACGGCAGGCAGCAACTTCAACATCTACTACCCGACGGGTCCGGCGAATTGCGGAGGCAATACCTGCGGCTGGGATGTGGAGACGAGCCTAGACGTGGAGTGGTCGCACACGGTTGCGCCGGGAGCGAGCATAGCGCTGGTTCTGGCGGTCGACAACTCCTCGAGCAACCTTGACCTGGCGGTACTCTATGCCATCGACAACGAGATTGGTCCGGTGATCTCGAACAGCTACGGCATCGAAGAGGCTTACCTGGCAACGTACGATCCGGGCGAGCTCATTGTAGAGAACAACATCAATGAGACGGGAGCGGCGCTGGGCATTTCGGTGAACTTCTCGAGCGGTGACGATGGAGACTTCCTGGCTGCTTATGGGGAGACAACGGTTTCCATGCCGGCGTCTTCTCCTTATGCCACGAGCGTGGGAGGAACCAGCCTGTTTATCAACGGCGACCGCTCCATCAAATTACAGACTGGTTGGGGAACGAACCTGACACGCATAGCGGCCGCAACGCCCAATCCTCCGATCGTGCCGCCGGATTTCTTCGGCTTCTACTTTGGAGCGGGGGGCGGCACGAGCGGGGTATGGTCGAAACCGTCGTACCAGTCGGGAGTGGCGGGCAGTTGGCGGGTTGTTCCTGACATCGCATACCTGGCTGATCCCTACACCGGAGTGGAGTTCATCGACACGGAAGGTGGAGAGCAGTTCATCGGGGTTGTGGGAGGAACCAGCCTGGCATGCCCGATGTTTTCGGGAATGTGGGCGATCACGACGCAGGCAGCGGGCGAATGGCTGGGACAGGCTGCGCCAATCCTTTACGGACTGCCGGCGGATGCGATCACGGATGTGACGGCAGTGGTTGGTCCTAACAACGCGAGCGGAACGACTTACGATCCGCCAGCGGCGCCGGTGTATTATTCAGCGGCGGAACTGATGGCTCCGGTGCAAGGCAGCACGGATTTCGTGAACTTGCTGTACCAGGGAACTTCGACGCGCTGGTACTCGCTGAGCTTCGGAACGGACAGCTCGTTGACGTTGGGTCCGGGATGGGACAACGTGACCGGGCTGGGGACGCCGAATGGGGGGAACTTCGTGACGGCGGTGGCGGCGGCAGCGAAGAAAAAATAAGAAACGCACAAGGACAGAAAGCGGGCCGGGATACGGTATTCCGGCCTGCTTTTTTATGGATGGATCCAGATCCGAACGCGGGCGGGGGCGCCCGTGCCACACGATCAGGTGCCTTGGTTGTTAACAGTTTATGGCCGTGATCACCGACGTAACTAGGGTCTGGGGATTTTTCTGCTATACTGTGGTTAACGCTTTTGCTACGGTTTGCTCGTTAAGCGGGGATCCGATTGGATCCGCAACACCTCCGCATTTCCTGCCCACCGTTCGGTTCCAGCGCCAATTTAATGCGAGCGGCATGCGAGCTCTCGGACCAGTGTGTCTGGGAAAATAAGAGTAGGCCCCTCCAGAAAGAAAACAATCGAATGACAACATTTACAGAACTGCCCCTATCTGCTGCGCTGCAGCAGAAACTGGCGGCAGGTCAATTTATAACCCTAACACCCATCCAGGATCGCGCTATTGGTCCAGCCCTTGAAGGCAAGGACATCATCGGTACGGCACAGACCGGGACGGGCAAGACTTTGGCATTCCTGATTCCGATTATCGAGATGCTGCGAGCAGAATCGGGCAAGGGTGAAACGGGCAAGAGTGAAGCAGCGAGGAGCGTGCGAGCGCTGGTTTTATTGCCGACGCGTGAACTGGCGATGCAGGTTCACGAACAGTACGAACAACTGCGGGACAAGAAGATGCCGAAGGCGGCGCTGGTCATAGGCGGGGTGGCGGAGAAGGGGCAGATCCAGAGTTTGCGCTCGGGTTGCGAGTTTGTAATTGCGACTCCGGGGCGGCTGCAGGATTTCATCAACCGGAAGTTCGCCGACCTGCGGCAGGTGAAGATACTGGTGCTGGACGAAGCCGACCGAATGCTGGATATGGGATTTCTGCCGGCGATCCGGCGGATCCTGCAGATTCTGCCGCAGCGGCGGCAGACGTTGTGTTACTCGGCGACGATGGAGCAATCGGTGGCGTCGCTGGTGAACGACTACACGCGGGAGCCGGTGCGGATTGCGCTGGGCTCGGTGCTGAAGCCGGCGGAGAGCGTGCAACTGGAAGCCTATGAGGTGCGGCCATCGGAAAAGCTGGATGTGTTGCGCCAGTTGCTGTACGAAGAGAAGGGACAGACGTTGATCTTCACGCGCACGAAACGTGGTTCGCAGAGACTGGCGAAAGAGCTGGAGCGAGACGGCTTCTCGGCGGCGATGATTCACGGCGATCGGACGCAGTCGCAGCGCAACGCGGCTTTGAGCGGATTCCAGGAAGGGCGTTACCAGGTGCTGGTGGCAACGGACATCGCGTCCCGCGGATTGCACTGCGATGACGTGGCGCACGTGATCAACTACGATCTGCCGAAAATGGCGGAGGACTTCATCCACCGGGTGGGGCGCACGGGGCGGGCGGGTTCTCAAGGACGGGCTTCGACGCTGGTGACCGGGGTCGAGGTACTGGATCTGCGAAATATCGAGCGCACGTTGAAACTGCGCATCGAACGGAAGCAGATCAACGCGTCAGGCAGCGGGCAACCGAAGCGGGTGGTGCAGAACACGCTGGCCTCGCGGACCTTGATGGCGTTACCGGGCGAAGTTTTCGTTTAATTTGTTCTTGAGGGAGTGGTGGACGGGCGAGGACGCCCGTCTCTCCACTTTGTTCCGAGGACGGTTAACGATCGACGGCTTTGGTGCCGTGCTCAAAAGGGCTGGGTTCGTCATCTTCGGTGCCGATGCGGAACAGGGCGGCTTGAGCTTCTGCAAGTTCACGCATTTCACGCATTTCTTCTGCCTCGTCTACGACTCCGGTTTCCGGTTTTTCTTCCTTGCGCTGAGTCTTGCGCTCATTCTTGTCCCGCTGTTTTTGTTGGCGCGCTTGTTCTTTTTGGCGTTTGGTAAAAGTCGATCGGCCTCGTGGCATACGCAATCTCCCTAATCTGTATTCTTATGATGATCGCCTGTCGCACGCGTTCCTTGCATGCGCTATAAGATTGGCCCAATCCCGGTTTTCCGGGATGAACTTATGCTGGGATGAAGCAGAGGATTTGCGTCCTCTTAATATTTTAGTCTCGATAATAGTATAACCTCGAAGGTGAATGGGTGGCAGTGGCCCGATGGTGCCGTGCGCGACAACAGGGTGCGAAGTTATTGAAAACTAAAACAGCGACAGCGCAGTGTGATGGCAATATTGCCAGCGGGTAAAGGCAGAGCGGTTTAGAATGAGGATGGAACAAGACGGCGTTGTTGGACGTATCAAAACCATCGAGGACAGGGCATGAAAACTTTGAAGGTTTCATTGATCGCTTCTTTGATTGGAACGGCGGCGGGTTTAGGGTCATGGATATTCGGGCTGGGGGGGATGATGTGGCCGGGTCATCCGCAAATGGCGAGTTTTCTGCTGACCCTGGTTACGACGATTGTGATTCAGATAGGCTGGCCGCGTCTGATGGAAACGAATTCCCAATCCCTGGAAACCCGGCGTTAGGGCTGCGGTTCGGGGGACGAGTTTGCCACTTGCGCAGGCAGCGTGTTACCATCGAACACGTTACGAAAACGAGAAGAGACAGGAGTGCAACAGGTTAGTGTTAGCCAGAGAGCAAAAACAGACTGTCGTTGACACGTATCGCACGCACGCTACCGATACTGGCAGCCCCGAAGTTCAGATCGCTCTGTTGAGCGAGCGCATTGGTCAACTGACGGAACACTTCAAAACGCACGAGAAAGATCACGGCTCGCGCCGCGGACTTCTGATGATGGTGAGCAGACGACGTAGTCTGCTGGACTACCTGAAGAAGTACGACTCGGAACGGTATAAGACCGTAATATCCAAGCTCGGAATCCGCAAGTAGCAGCGCGACCGGCTCCGTGTGGGGCCGGTTCCAGACCTGAAGTTCCAGGGCAAGATTTCCAGACCTGGGTTTCCAGACCTTCGAGAGCCATTGCAGAGTGCGTTTCCCAATCGCGGCCCTGGCATAAGTCCGTCCCACGGACTCCGTCCCCTGGCGCACCCTCAGCTCTATTTCCGTCAATAAAAAAAGGATGAATTATGAAGCCTGAAGCAACCAAAGTTTCCGTCGAACTCGCAGGCGGGAAACAGCTATCGATTGAAACAGGAAAATTAGCCAAGCAGGCACACGGCGCGGCGCTGGTGCGCTTCGGCGACAACGTAGTACTGGCCACGGCGACGTCGAATCCCGAGCCCCGCGAGGGCATCGATTTCTTCCCGCTAACGGTGGATTATCGGGAATACACGTATGCCGGGGGACGGATCCCGGGCGGTTTTATCAAACGCGAAGGGCGGATGAGCGAGCGCGAAGTGCTGACCAGCCGGCAGATCGACCGACCGGTGCGTCCGATGTTCGCGGAGGGCTTCAAGTGCGAGACGCAGGTGATCGCCTTTGTGCTATCGGCGGACACGGAGAACGACCCGGACGTCTGCGGCATCAACGCCGCCTCGGCTGCGTTGACGATCTCGGATATTCCGTTTCTGGGACCGCTGGGAGCGGTGCGGGTGGGGCTGGTTGAGGGAAGATTTATCGCCAATCCGACGTACACCGAGATGCGCGATGGTCTGCTGAACATTATGGTGGTAGGGACAGCCGATGCGATTGTGATGATCGAATCGGGCGCGAAAGAGGTAAAAGAAGAGACGGTAGTGGACGCGATTGAATTCGCGCATACCGAGATCAAGAAAATTTGTGCGGCGATCAACGAACTGCGCAGCAAGGTGGGCAAAGCGAAGCGGCAGGTAACGCCGCCGGAGTTCGACGAGGCCTACTTCAAAGGGTTGGAAGCGAAGATCGGGACACGGTTGGCCGATGCTCTGGATACGGCGAAGCATCCGAAATCGGAAAGCTATGAACTGGTTCGGGTCATCGAGAAAGAACTGCTGGCGGCCGTGCCTGAGGATGACGCCGCGGGCAAGGCGAAGGTCAAGAAGTATTACGAGATTCTGCGCGAGCGCATTTTCCGCAATCAGGTGATCGATCATAAGCGGCGTCCTGACGGACGAGCTTTCGATCAGATCCGGGAGATTTGGATTGAAGCGGGCGTTCTGCCGCGGGCGCACGGAAGCGCGGTGTTTACTCGGGGTGAGACGCAGGCGCTGGTGACAACGACGCTGGGGACGAGCGACGACATGCAGCGGCTGGAGGGCTTTGAGGGCGAAGCCAAGAAGCGCTTCATGCTGCATTACAATTTTCCGCCGTTTTCGGTGGGAGAAGTTGGTTTTATGCGGGGAGCTGGACGCCGCGAGATCGGGCACGGCGCGCTTGCCGAGCGGGCTGTATCGGGCGTGCTTCCGACGGAAGACAACTGGCCTTACGCCATGCGCGTCGTTTCCGACATTCTGGAGTCGAATGGATCGTCATCGATGGCGACGATTTGCGGGGCATCGCTTTCGCTGATGGATGCGGGTGTGCCGTTGAAGGCTCCGGTAGCGGGGGTTGCGATGGGCCTGGTGAAGGAAGGCGAGCAGTACGCGATCCTGACCGACATCGCGGGCGCGGAAGATCATTACGGCGACATGGATTTTAAAGTTGCTGGAACCAAGGACGGCATCACGGCGTTGCAGATGGATATCAAGGTGGCCGGGATTACTTCGCAGATCATGCGCGAAGCGCTGGCACAGGCGCAGCGAGGGCGCTTGTACATCCTGGGAAAGATGGACGAAGTGATTACCGAGGGGCGGTCCAAGGTTTCGACGCACGCGCCTCGCATCTACACCCTGCAGATTCCTGTGGACAAGATTCGCGACGTGATTGGGCCCGGCGGCAAGATGATTCGCAGCATCATCGAGCAAACCGGGGTGAAGATCGACGTGGAGGATTCGGGCAAGGTGAACGTGGCTTCGAACGATGAAGTCTCGGCGAATAAAGCTTTGCAGATTATTCGCGACCTGACGGCTTCGGCCGAGGTAGGGAAGACCTATCTCGGGAAAGTGAGCCGGTTGGCGGATTTCGGGGCGTTCGTCGAAATTCTGCCGGGTCTGGATGGATTGCTGCACATCAGCGAAGTTGCGGAACACAGAATCAAGGACGTCCGCGATGAGCTGAAAGAAGGCGATCAGGTGCTGGTGAAGGTGCTGGCGGTGGAAGGCAACCGCATCAAACTATCCCGCAAGGCGATTCTGAAAGAGCAGCGCGCCAAGATGGGCGGAGCGCCTCCGCCGGTCGAGGGAGAAGAGGCGGCGGACGCGGCTCCGCCGGCAGCGTCGTACAGCGCACCGCAAGGCGCGCCAACGGCGGTGATCGAAGGAGGCGCGGATTTCGACGCCGACGACGAGCCGAACTTCAATCGCGTGGACGGTGTTGTGGCGTCGGTTGAGGCGGGTGCGACTCGTCCTGAGGGTGGGCGCGAGGGACGTCCAAGCGGAGGCGGCGATCGTGATCGCAATCGCCGACGGCGCGGACGGGGCGGCCCTGGTAGAGGTCCTGGCGGCGGTCACGGCGGCGGCCATTCGGGCGGAGGCGGCGGGCGCGGAAGAAGGTAGAGTTCGTTCTCAGGAGCACAAAAGAGGGGCCGCGGAATGCGGCCCTCTTTTTTTGCCGGTTGTACGGCAGACTCTCGCAGCGCGATGCGGAGAGTTAGGGGCGATGGTCAGAACGTTGTTCAGAAAGATGCTCAGAACGATGGTCAGAACGACAAGCGTTTGAAGACAGTCTCCGGTATGTGGTGCACGACGCTCATGACGTAACGCCAGATTCTGGGGGTGTAGAGCACATCGGGCGACCGCCTGTGAAGGGCGCGGACAATGTCGCGGGCAGCTTGCGCAGGTTCGGCAAAACGGGCGGAGTTGGGCAGATGATCGGTCATGGGAGTCTGCACGGGGCCGGGCTTGATGGTGATAACGCGTACGCCGGCGAGATGAAGGCGGCTGCGGAGTCCTTGCAGAAACAGGGAAAGCGCGCCTTTGGCAGAGCCGTAAGCGTAGTTCACGCGGCGTCCTCGATCGCCGGCGACGGAGGTGATGGCCGCCAGGCAACCGGTGCGACGACGCTCCAGGTCGGCCGCGAATAACGTCAGAATCGCAGAGGCGCTGACAAAGTTGACCTGCAACTCATCGAGCAGAACATCAACGGAAGCTTCCGTGTCTTTCTGGTCGTGCATGGAACCGTAGGCGAGAAGCACTGTGTCAAAGTCGGGGAGAGTGCGCCTGGAGTAATCGAAGACAGCGGCATGCTGCTGAACGGAGGCCAAGTCTGAGGGGTAAGTCGAGACTGCGGATGCGCCGCGGATGAGTAAGTCAGCCTGCAACTCAGCCAACCGTTGCGGAGAACGAGCTACGAGGAGCAACTCACAACCTTGACGGGCGAAGATGCGCTCGACTTCCAGTGCGATGCCGGAGGTAGCGCCGAGTATGACGATCTTTTTCGCGGTGAACTTCTGTGCGGTCAACTTTTCTGAAGCCATCTTTTTCCCAGGCATCGTTTCCCCAGTCGTAGTTTTTGCTGTCATCGGGCCTCGGTTACGCGTCGCCAGAACGAAGAAGACATCTTAGGGTCGATGTAGGGAACGAAGCTGCGCCAACGCGGGAACGAAGCTGCGAAGAGATCGGGGCTCATGCGCGCGTCCTTGGCGGGATAAAGAGCTCCGCCGCTTTGCTGTACCACCTCATCGAGCGACTGCAAGAGTTGAAGGGTGCGCTCTCCACGCATGGCGAAGTCGAGGGCGAGGGTCAGTCCCGGGCGGGGGAAGGAAAGTAAGCCAGCGGGAGGGGCGGGACCGAATTGTTTCAGCACGCCGAGGAAAGAACCCATGCCGGAAAAAGCGATGCGATCGAGTAACTCCTCGAGAGCGGCGCAGTTAGTTTCCGGGATGACGCACTGATATTGCACGAAGCCCGGCTTACCGTAAAGCAGGTTCCATTGGCCGACGGCATCCAGCGGGTAGAAAAACGAGTCATAGGGAAGCAAGGCCTTCCTTTTCCAAGAAGTATGCACTCTGTGGTAGGCGGCGTTGAGGGCTTTGATCGAGTGACGGTTCAGGAACCAGGATGGCAGCGCGAAAGGGAGTTTAAGGGCGCGCTTAGGATGGTACTTTTTGCCTGGATTGGCTGCATGATTGCCGCGAAAGAAGATGCCACGAAGGTTCTTTCCGGCAAAACAGTCGAGCCACGCGACGGTATATTCGAAGCGGTCATTGCTTTCGCGGCTCAAATCGAGAAAAGCCTGCAGTGACTGAAAAGGGATAGATTCGGCGTCGATCCAAGAACCGGCGACGCGTTTCAATTGGATATCGGCCCAGGCGATAACACCGGTAAGGCCCAGGCCGCCGATCGTGGCGCGCAACATTGCGGAGTTATCGTCATAGTTACAAGGTACAAGACCGTCATGGGAGCGATGCAGAGCGATCTGCCGGACGTGGGCGCCAAAGGTTCCGGCGCAGTGATGGTTTTTGCCGTGAACGTCGTTGGCAATGGCTCCGCCGACAGTGACGAAGCGGGTGCCGGGCGTGACGGGAAGGAACCAGCCCTGGGGCAAGAAAGTGTCGATGATGGCGGAGAGGCTGACGCCGCTTTCGCAGCGAAGCATGCCGGTCGACTCATCGAAAGCGAGAAAGCGATTGAGGCGGCGGCAGTCGATGAGTTCGCGGCCTGCGTTGAGACAGGAGTCGCCGTAACTGCGGCCGAGGCCGTAGGGGAGCAGAGAGCCGGGGGCGGCGGCATTGAGGATTGCCGGCACTTCATCGTTCCAAGCGGGTCGGTAGACGTGCTGGTGGGCGGTCTTCGGATAACGTCCCCAGGAAAGTATGCGGGTAGTGGGCAGGGTAACTGCCTTTTGCCGGCGCGAGATGGCTGCGGATTGACCTGACATAAATAAGATGCGAAATACGGGTACAACTTAAGGTGCGCAGAACGGCCAGCTTTTACATCGAAGGCCCGTTCATGTGGAGCATACTGACCGCGATCACGGCGGCTGATGCGACGGCTACTCCGTAACTGACAGGGTCGCGGATCGCAAGTGTGACTGGATCTTCCTTGAGTTCGCCACGATGGGCGAGCAGCCAGTTTCGGCTGAGCCAGTACAGCACGATGGGGCAAAGCAGGAAGAGGAATTCCGGGGAAGCATAGAGCAGCCGCACTTCAGGGCTGTGGACATAGAGACTGAAGATAACGACAGCGGCAAAACTGCTTCCGGTTCCGAGGGCGAGCAACAGTTCGCGGTCGCCAGCGTGATAGCCGCGTCCCGAGGTACCGGCAGTGACCAGGTCGCTGGCGTGGAGTAACTCAGAATAGCGCTTCGCCATTGCCAGACTAAGAAAGAAGAACAACGAAAAAGCGAGAAACCACTGCGATAGCGGTGTGGCGGAAATCAAGGCGCCGGCAAGAATGCGGACACTGTAAAAGCCGGAAAGAACGAAGACGTCGAGCAGGGCGATCTTCTTGAGATAGAGCGAGTAGAGCATGGTAAGCGCAGAATATCCAAGCAAGGCAAAGGCGAATTGGGGGTCGAGAAAAAAGCCGATTCCGACTGCCAGGGAGAGCAGAAGAAGCGAAGCCAGCAGTCCTTGAGGAATCGAAATGTCGCCGGCGGCGAACGGGCGCTGGTTTTTCCAGGGGTGTTCGCGGTCGGAATGAAGATCGAGAAGGTCGTTGAGAATGTAGAGTCCGGAGGCGCAAAGTCCGTAGAGGGCAAAACCGGCAAGGGTGCGAAAGATCGATTCGAGCGCGAGATTGTGCGAGAGCGCGAGGGGCAAAAAGAGCAGGAGATTTTTCGCCCAGTGATGACCGCGGAGGGCGCTGAACCAGGTGTGAGCGGAGGAACGAAAAGAAGGCGCGGGCTCGAGAATCGTAGCTTTGAGAGTGGTTGCTCCGGCGGCCTGTTGGGCGCGAGCTTCCGTACCGACAACATAGGCCGCGCTCGCCCTGCGCCAAACTTCGACATCGGCGCGAGAATCGCCTACATAGTCGAAGCCAGTGGCGGCGAAGTGCTCCGCCAGAAACTCGGCCTTATTGACTCCCTTCAAGTTGAGCTGCCCGTCACTGGCGTGGACTTCATGAAAAAGTCCCAGGTAATTGGAAATCGATTCGGCAATCTCACGATCGGCGGCGGTGGCGAGCACGATGCGGCGTCCGGCGGCTCTTTCCGCCTGCAAAAGATCAAGAACCTGCTGCCGGTAACGAAGAGAAGCGGGGTTGAGTTTGACCCGGCTGGAGAGACGGCGTTTGAACGAAGCTCGGCTGGAAAGCAGCCAAAGCGGGAGGAGCAGGACGGTGATGGGGCGGGTTTTGAGAAGAATGAGGAGGCACTCCCAAAGCACATTGCCGCGAATCAAAGTGCCGTCGAGGTCGACGCACAGCACGGGAGATGAAACCTTGGCGGGTTTGGCTCCTGTACCGTGGCTCATGGTGTGATGGTCGCAAAAATACAGGGTGACAGCGGGAATAAGTGGGACACGTAGGTAACCTGAGTAACATGCGCCGTGGTGTCGGGGAGGTTAGTATGAGCTGACCCAGGCTGGTCAACAAGTATATGGAACATACACAGGAGCGTCACGAACCCAGCGCGTTGGAGTTATTGGCGCATTATCTGCGACGGGCGCTGGTTCTGGTGCCCTTACTTGGGCTTATTACTTTCGTAATCTACAGCGGCTCACTGTCTTTTGAGTTCGTATGGGATGACTGGCCGCAGATTGCGAATAATCCAATGATCAGGTCGTGGAGCAATTTGCCACGGGCGTTCAGCAGCGACCTGTGGTATCACGTGGCCCGGCATCAGGTCTATTACCGTCCGCTGTTTGTGGCATGGTCGATGCTGAATTACGGGTTGTTTGGATTGCGGCCATGGGGATGGCACCTGGGCGCGGTTTTGCTGCATGTGGGCGCGGTGGCTGCGGTGTTCTGGCTGTTTCGACGGCTTGGCCTTGAGTACTGGACGGCGGCGCTGGGGGCGACGATCTTTGCGCTGCATCCGGTTCACATCGAACCGGTGACCTGGGTTTCGGCGGCTTCCGACAGCATGGTGACGCTGTTCGCGGCGCTCGCGTTTGCGGCGTTTCTTAATGGACGTACCTCCCATAACTCTGGAGAGAAGCAGCGCGAGGGATGGTGGCTGGCATCTTTGGGGCTGCTGGCGTGCGCGCTGCTGACCAAGGAAATGGCGGTGGTGTTTTGGGCGCTGGTGGCGGGCTACGCGTGGCTGTATCCGGCGGGCGCGAGGGCATCCTGGTGGAAGCGAGTGTTTGCAGCGGCGGCTGAAGCGGCTCCGTATGCGCTGGTCACGCTGGGTTATGTGCTGCTGCGGAAACATGCGCTGCTGCACGCGACGGGGCAGTTTGATCCTAACCACGGGACGCTGGACGTAGTGCGCACTCTGCCGCTGGTGCTGTCGGTTTATCTGCGACAGTTAGTGATTCCAGTGGGCATTACGGGACTTTACTACACGCCATACGTTACGACGGCCATCGTCAGTCAGTTGGCGGTGCCGCTGGCGATTCTAAGCGCGGTGGTGATCGGGTTGTGGTATTGGAACCGGCGGGAAGGCGGCGCGGCCGTGGCATTTGCAGGATTGTGGATGGTGATTGGGCTGGCGCCGGCGCTTTATTTACGCAACTTCGGCAACGGCGATTTCGTGCGCGACCGCTACCTGTATTTGCCGTCCATCGGATTTTCGATGCTGGCCGCGATGGGGATAAGGCGGCTGCCCAGCTTCAGGCGATGGAGCGGGCAGAGTATTCAGCTCGGTGCGGTTCTTCTATTGTGCAGTGGATATATTGGGGCATCGCTCGCGCAGCAGGTGTATTGGGGAAACGATCTGCTGCTGTTGTTGCGGGGCCAAGCGCTTTATCCGGGGAATCCTTACACCATGGCGGGGCTGGCGAAGGAATACAGCCAGCGGGGGGCGCATGACAAGGCGATTGAACTGGCGGAGGCCACGGTGCGGGAGCATCCGGAGTATGGCTACGGACCGTTAGCGCTGGCGGAATCCTATATTCGCGCCGGGCGATTCGAGGAGGGGCGGCGATGGCTGGAGCGGGTGAATCCGGATTACGCGCAGTCAGAGATGGGAATGGCGGCGGTGGCTGGGCTGTATGGGCAAATGGGCGACTATGAGCGGGCGTTCGCGCTGTGCTCGGAGATTCTGGAGAAAGAACCCAACCTTTATTCAGCGCTGTATAACTGCGGCAATGCGCACTTGATGGATGGGCAATACAAGGAAGCGGAGCAGTTGTTGTTGCGCGCGGTGGAGTTGGCGCCAGAGCAGGCGGCTGCGAAACATTTTCTAGGGCGCGCACTTTTACAGGACGGGCGAACGGCGGAGGCACAACCGTATCTCGTAAAGGCGGCGGCCATGGATGCTTCGGTTTGGGATTACCACTATTGGCTGGCAGTGTCGTTCGAAGACAGCGGAAACCTAGCGGGTGCGCGCGTCGAGTATCAACGGGCGTTGCAATTGAATCAGGACAGCAAAGAGGCGAAGTTGCGGCTGACGGCGCTGGAGGCGAAGTGAGGAACGACGGGGCTGGAACGAAGCTTTCCGCGGGTGGGGCTGAGGGCAAGGTTGCATCCGTGACGGAAGAAACGCCTGGAAAAGCAGTGAACGTGGAAGTGAGAGTTCGCGAGGCGAGCGGGGAATCACGGGAGGCGAGCGCCGGGGAATTGGAGCGGGTAGCGGCTGCTGAGAGTTGGATGGTGCATGCCCTGGTGCTGGGGACGGTTCTCGGAATCGCGGCGAGCTATGTTGGAATGCGTATCGGGAGCGGGTGGGTTCCTGCCGACGACGGCATTCTGGGGCAGAGCGCGCTGCGAGTGATGCAGGGGCAACTTCCGCATAAGGATTTCGCCGAGATCTATACGGGCGGCCTGAGCATGGTTCATGCGCTGGGGTTTCGGGTTTTCGGCGTGAGCCTGATGGCGTTGCGACGGTGCGCGTTTCTGTTTTTTCTGGCATGGATTCCCGC
Source organism: uncultured Acidobacteriaceae bacterium (assembly GCA_963696275.1). GTDB lineage: Bacteria > Acidobacteriota > Terriglobia > Terriglobales > Acidobacteriaceae > Acidiflorens. The sequence goes on from CAVOJQ010000011.1 coordinate 414,435, forward strand.
GGTTTACTATGTCGCCGCGCGCTTTACGAGGGCGCTACCGGCCGGACTGATCACGCTGCTGGCGGTGGCGTGGAGTTATCCGAATTATCCCGCGTCCATGCCCTCCTGGTACAACCTGTTCTTCGCTACGTTTGGCGCGGCGGCGCTGCTGCGGTATGTGGAAGTGCGGCGGGCGCGCTGGCTGTTGGTGGCAGGCGTGTGTGGAGGGGCGTCGATCCTGATGAAGATTATCGGCGCCTACTACATTGCGGGGGGGCTGCTGGTTCTGGCGTTCCTGGAACAGAGCGACGAAGAGAGAAGGGAAGAGAGTAGTGATTTCGTGGGCGATCGGAAGCCGGCCACAGCGGCGGGGAGTGCCATCCTGTACCGCGCATTCAGCGCGGGCGCTCTATTGCTGTTTCTGGCGACGGTGCTTTTCGTTTTTCGCGCGCGGCTGGGCGGAGGCGAGTTGTACCAGTTCGTGCTGCCGCCGGCTCTGGTGGTGGCGGTCATCCTGGCTGGCGAAGGGAATGTGCGCGGGGGAGCGTCGGGGGAGCGGTTCAGCAAGCTGATGAGGCTGGTGATTCCGTTCAGTGGGGGAGTGCTGGCGCCGATCATCCTTTTCCTCATTCCGTATGCGCGATCGGGTGCGCTTGGCCAGTTCTTTTCCGGGGTGACGTCAAGCGCAATCGCACGGTCGGCGGGATTAGGAGTGCTTCGTCCGGTGGGGATGGAGAAAAGCGTATTCGGGCTTGGGTTGGTGGCGGTGGTTGCGGCGGCAATGTACTGGCGTGAATTTCAGGGCAAACTGGTGGGCGCGGCAGCCGGAACTGGCTTGCTGGTGATGCTCGCGAAGGCCAGGGGCTCGAACGAAATCGTTTCCGGAGTGTGGTATTCGGTTGCGACGCTGACGCCGCTGGTGGTTCTGGCGGGCGCGATCGTTCTATGGAGTGCAGAGAAGCGCGGTGTCAGCCGACTCCAGAAGCAGCGCGTAACGGTGCTGGTGTCGCTGGCGGCGTTGTGTGGGCTGGTGCAGTATCCGTTCGCGGCGCCGATTTATCTTTTGTATGCGTTGCCGCTGACTTTGCTGGCTGCGGTGGCGATAGTATCGGCGGCGAAGAGGCAACCGGGAACGTATGTGTGCGCGGCGATCGCGGGATTTTACCTGCTGTTCGGGGTGGTCATGCTGGTTCCAGACTATGTGTATGAATTAACTCACAAGGTGGGCCAGATGGAGGAACTGGATTTGCCGCGGTCGGGCGGCCTGCGAATCGAGTATGCAAGGGATTTCGCGGGACTGGTTCACCTCTTGCAGCAGCACTCGCCGAACGGATTGATGTTTGCGGGGAGCGATTGCCCGGAGTTGTATTTTCTATCTGGACTCAGGAATGTTACGCGCGACGATGGAGCGGCGTCGGCGGAAGAGATTTTGCAGGCGCTCGGATCCGATCAGCTGAAGCTGGTGGTGATCAATGAAGCGCCGTTTTTTCCGGGAGCGAAGATGAGCCCGGAGGTGCGGGCCGAGGTCGCGAAGAAGTTTCCCGAAAGCCAGATGGTGGGTTTCTTTCACGTCTATTGGCGGCGATAGAAGCCGTGCCCTTCCCCAAACCGGCGCGAAGCGGAGTTTTTCCGCAACCGGTCAGGGTTGAGGGGGTCGCACATTCACCTCATAGATCTGACAATCTTCGCTATATCCGGCGCAGGTTCCAATTACTTGTAGCTTCGCGCCGTCACGGTCAAGTTTTCTAAGAAGCCAACCCTGCGGATTGTTATAGGCGCCGATGACGACGAAGCGGGGATGAGCGGCGATGAAAGCGTGGTAGGGTTCGACCGTGCCCCGGATAACAGGGAATGCCTGTTTCACCAGTTCATAATGCGCGAAGACGGTATCGTGAGCGATGGCAGAAGCCGCTTTTTCATCGGCTAAGAAGTAGAGACGCTGTGCAACCTGGACGCTCTCCTGGCGATCGACCTCAACAAAAGTCAGACCGGTATTGGCAACCATGGGGAGTTCGGGCGCAACGGAGTCGAGATGGGAGAAAAAAGGAGCTTTTGCCATCTCCTGTTGCAGGTAGGACGGCGTGGCCGGGTAGTGGACGGGTATGAGTGGAGGCAAAGCCAGGAGGTAGAGCAATTTCGCGGCGGTTCGGGGAGGAACGAGATTGGACACTTGCTGGAGGATCCAGGGTTTTCCGGCGGTATTGAAAAACAAGATAACTGCGAGTACAAGAACGGCGGCTACACCCGCGGTCCGATCACGATGGGAGCGATAGCCGAGAATGAGGGGCGGGCCAAGTGCCAGTGGAACAAGCCAAATAACACCATAACGGTTGAAGAAAGCAGTGCCCATGCGAGCAAAGAGAATGCCAATCGTCAGGGGAACGAAGGCAAAAGCAATGAGAAGAAATCCGAAGGGAATAGAGAGAGCTTGCGAGACGGCAGGCGCGGTTACAAGTAGTCCTTTGCGCAAAATGGGCCAGAGCAGGGCGAGAAGCGCGATGAATGCCAGAGGAGTGATCAAGAACCGGATGGACTCCCAATAGAAGCTAAGCAACAAGATGGGAGTAACCCGATATTCTTCAGCAAAGAGCATGGTGGAATGGTTATGAAGGAGCGGTACATAAGTGACTACGGCGGCCAACGGCAGCAATAGCACGAGCCACAACGGCCAGTCGGTTCGACGGCGGATGAGGAAGCGAAGCACCTCCGCGAGGAAGAAAGTGGCATAGACGAGCAGGCCAAACACGTGCGAAAGCAGAAGGCCGAATCCAGCCAACAAGACCGTCGCGAGCGCCGGGCGGCGCACGGCTGAATCCTCGGTCGAGACTGCCTCGTACCAGCTCACCAACAACAGGGTGGTACAGCACAGAAGTATGGAATAAGGTCGCGCCTCGCGGGCTAAGTAGGCGCAGGAATTGCTCCAGAGTAAGAGTGTAGCAACCAGTCCGTAGAGGGGTGACAAAAGGCGGCGCAAGAAATAGAACATCAGGGCCGCGGTAGAGCAATAAGCGAGTAGAAAGGGCAGCCTGCAGGACCAGGAACTAACCCCAAGAATGGCAAATGAACCGCGAACTAACAGGTAAGCAAGCGGGGGCTGCAAGTCTACGGTGTGGCTGAGTTTCAGGAGCTGGCGAAGGGTTGGGGCCTGCGCGATATAGAAGGTAAAAAGCTCATCATGATTGAGGTGACGGGTGCCCATGGTGGTGAGGGCGCCCCATCCGCAAGCGAGGCAAACGGCGGCAAAAAGCACCCAGCCGTGGTTGTCCGCGAGAGTCGCGAGGAAATGGAACAAGCGAACGGTCAGAAACGGGCTCGATGGGGATGCTGATTTCGAGATCGGAGGGATGGGTTGACTTCGCGCGAACGAACTCATGTGGTCTGTAGACTCTCTTCGGCCGGTTGGATGGTTATAAGAACCGAATCACGATCGCAGGCATCCTTGCACGGCAGTTTGCAGACGAGATCATGCGAGTTCAATTTGAAGTCCGGATCGAAAATATTACCCATGCGAAATTGCTCGAGCGGCCGGTTTTTTACCAGTTCGGTATAGAGCGGCGAATAGGTATAGGAGAAACCGGCGGCACAGGTGAACACCTGTCCATCGGGCAAGAGGTTCATGTAATTGCGGCCAGCGGAACACTGCTTGGGACTGAAGTCATTAAAATCGACCAGCGACTTGCGATCGGCCTGAGTGTATTTCCGCAACAGCGCTTGTTCCTGGGCGCTATAGCTAAATTGATGGTCGACGTAGGGATCAACGTGCAAACTTATCCGATGGGTTGCCATGAGCTCATCAATGGAGGAAATCAGAGGCAGGTTTTCGCGGGTGGCCACGATGTTGACATGGACATGGAGAAATTCCTGCAGTTCTTTGACTCGCGTGGTAAAGCTCTCGGCGTCTACGAACTCGCGATGAAAGCTGGCGTTTAAATGGAAGGAGCGCTTGATTTTGCGGTATACGCTTGCGGGCAGAGAAACATTGCTTACGATTCCGAGGAGCTGGTGTTTTTTCGGCAGGTTGTTGACCAAGTCGTGGAGTCCGGCATAGAGGAAAGGCTCGCCGCCAGATATGTAGATCAGGGCAGGCGGCAACTTTTCGAGTGCAATGAGCCATTGGTCGACGCGTTTCTCCGATACTTTGGGAAACACCTTGGCAAAGTCGAACTTTGTGCACACGGTACAGTAAGTGCATGCGTAGTTGCAGCGGAACGTAGGCCAGAAAAGAACGTGGAGGCGGTCGCTAAAAAGGCTACGGTAGTACGGCTTCAGAAAGAACTTCATCCGGGCGGGGATAAAGCGCTGCACGCTACCCAAGTACATTGCGACTCCTCAGTAACTCGAACATCACGTGGAGTTTCCCCACTAATAGGGCGACTGCAGCGATTGTAGCCCAGGAGTGAGAGCCTGGAATGATGACTCCAGAATCCTCTGGTTACGAAAGAGTAGCCCTGAGGGAGGCGACAAATGTGACGGCGCTATGGAATCAGGGGAGTACGTTTCTTAGATGTGGCCGCCAGCCGCGGCGCCGGAAGACAAAGAGTGGCGGGGAAGCGGTGGGGCCGGCTCGTACTGGAAATTCAGGCGTTCCCGTTCGATCACCAGCGGACGATTGTGCACTTGGGTGTGAATATTTCCAATGTACTCTCCGATGATACCCATAAAGAGTAACTGGAGCGATCCCAGGAAAAACATTCCAATAGCAATCGGAGCTATGCCCACGGTGAAGTTAGCCCAAAACAATAATTTGTAGGCAAAGAAAGCGGCGCCACCGAGCATGGAGAGAACCGAGCCGGCAAAACCGGAGAAAGTGACGAGCCGCAGTGGGACCTTGGAGAGCTTGGTGATTCCAAGCATGGCAAGGTCGTAAAGGGTATAGAAGTTATTCTTGGTTTTGCCGCTCTTGCGGCGCTGCTGCACGTATTGAATTTCGGCGTGAGGCAGGCCGATCTCGGCGATCATGCCGCGGAAATAGGGGTAAGGGTCGTTAAACTGGCGCACGAGATCGATGACCTGGCGGTCGTACAATCCAAAGCCGGTGAAATGTTCGTAAGTCTCGATGTCATCGGCGAGGCGATTGACCAGGCGATAAAAAAGTTTCCGGATGAGAAACATGGGAGCGGATTCCCGGCTCTGCTGGCGGACGGCAATCACGATGGGCATTCCCTTTTCCCACTGTTCCAGCAGTTGAGCCAGAACTTCGGGAGGATCCTGCAGATCGGACATCAGGATAATGACGGCATCGCCACGGGACTGGAGCAAGGCATGCATGGGTGAGCGAACGTGGCCAAAGTTGCGCGCGTTGCGGATCAGCTTGACGTTCGAATCCTGGCGCGCGATTTCGAGCAGAATGGAGAAGGTTGTGTCGCGGGACGCGTTATCGATGAAAATATGTTCATAGCGGTATTTTCCCAGGCGAAGCATGAGGTCGCGCACGCGTTCGTAGACTTCGCGGACATTGCCCTCTTCGTTGTAGCAGGGTGTGACGACGCTGATGGTCTTCATGGGCGCGGCAGCACTCACTTGGCACCGCCGGCTTTTGCAGTCATTGCCGCAGCCGCGGCCGTGGGTTGGGGTGGAAGGCCGCGGTGATAGATCAGTTCAGAAAGGGAAGGTATGTTGGCATAGGGACTATCGATGGCATCGATCATGATGGGCTGATCTTTCGGGACAAGCTTGCGAATGACCTCGCCGCGCATCAGTTCACGGCAGGAGATCTGGCCTTGCTGGAGGGGAACCGCGAGATAGACGTCGGCATCCTGAAGAACGTGACCGACGGGGAGTTCGCGCCTGGCATAAACTCCGCGGACGAGAGAGTCGAGATAGGCGATTTCTTTTTGCGGGGGCAGGCGCTTCTGGGTTCCGGGAGCGCCGCACATTCTTTTGGCGCGGTGGAAGGCCTTGAACCAGGTGTCGACCTGCTCCGGTACAGAGCAATATGGAGAAACAGTCATTCCGTCGGTCTGAATGTCGACGTGCCGCTCGAAAGTGCGCGCGCCCTTGGCGTAAGCCAGGAGCATGGAAGAAGTCCAATCCTTATACTCGTGGGTGGAAAATCCGATGACATGACGGGGATAGCGCTGGCGGAGGAAATCGATCTGATTCAGTTCGATGTCGGAATCTTCGGAAGGATAGAGCGAGACGCAGTGGTTAATGGCGAGAGGAATGTGACGGTTGTCGAAAAAAGTTACCAGGTCATCGATGTCCTTGAGTGAAGAGCCTCCGGTCGAGACGATGACTGGTTTCTTGGTTTTGGCTATCTTTTCGATGAGAATCCAGTCATTGCAATCGGAGCTGGCGATCTTGAGGATGGGGATGCCGAGTTCGGAGCAGAAATCGACGGAACTCTCGTCGAAAGGGGTGGCCATCGGAATACAACTGGCCTCGCGAATGGCTTGTACCAGGGTAGCGAAGTCGGCGGGTTGAAGGCGGGTATCAAGCGTCTTCTTGATATAGCGAATATCGTCGCGGTCACGGAAATCGCGGTGGATGAAGCTGTCTACGTCGCGCAACTGCAGTTTGATGGCGGCGCGCACATTGTTAAAGCGGACGACTTGGGCATAGTTGCTGACGATCTTCAGCCCACGCTGCACGTCGCCTAAATGGTTATTGGCTAACTCGAGTACGAATAACTCGTCGAAGATATCAGTCCCGGTCATAAGATTACTTGCCTATCGACAGCGTGATGCCGCGCTCTTCTGGAACGCGGGTTACCTGTATGGTAATGTCCTCATTCCTTGATGACATTGTCCATTAGTTCAGCCTCGTCCAGGAAAGGGTACATGTCCTCTAGGTCAGGGGAGACGATCCGTCCGTCGGCCAACTGGCGGGCGCGTGAGCGCGGCTCGAATTCCTGATTGCGATCGAGGACGACATCGATCAATGCGGGACCGTCGGCCGCGAGGGCGCAGTTGATTTGGTCCAGTTGCGCGGCGCGGTCGATGCGGATGGACGGAATACCGTAGGCGCAAGCGACTTTCACCATGTCAGGCAAGGAGGTTCCGCTGGCAGCACTTTCTCCGGTAAGCCGGCCAAAGAACCCTGATTGGGTCATTCTCATCGAGAGATAGCCAGAGTTATTGAGCACAAAGATCTTCACCGGCAAGTGATGGTGGACCACGGTTTGTAACTCCTGGACATTCATCTGGATGCTGCCGTCTCCGGCGAGGCAGATGACGCGTTTGCCGGGGCGAGCGAAGGCGGCGCCAATGGCGGCGGGCAAGTCGTAACCCATAGAGGCGGAGCCGGAATTGGAAATGAGGCGCTGGCCTTTCCGCAGACGCATGGCCTGAAAAGGCACGATGCAAGAGGTGGCGTTGCCGCAGAGAACGACATCGTCGTCGGCAAGGCGGGCGGAGAGTTGCTCGATGAAGTAGTAAGGATTCAAGGGCGGACCGGGTTGGCGTTGAAGATCGCGCACCACGGGATAGCGAAGTACGCGTTCACGGCACCAAGCGAGCCACGCAGCGTGGTTCCCGGGATGATCGGCACTGGCGTCGGAGTGGCGGAGCAACTCCTGGAGAAAGACCTTAAGATCGCAGTGGATCGCCATATCCGGTTGCACGGTGGGTTTGAGGAATTCAGCAGGGTCGATATCCACCTGGATCTTGAAGGCGCGGCGGGCAAACGATTGCCAGTTGTAACTGGTTTGGCGGATGTTGAGACGTGATCCGAGGACGAGAAGAAGGTCGGCGTTTTGCACCGTGAAATTGCCGGCGCGGTCGCCGATGGTGCCCTGACGGCCACAAAAGAGAGGATCGTCGGAGGCGATGATGTCGTGGGTCCAGGCGGTGGCAACGGGGACGCCGAGCCGATGGATCAACCGGTCGAATTCATCGACGGCGCGGGCGGCGCGAACGCCGCTGCCAGCAAGGATTACGGGGCGCCTGGCGTTTTTGATGCGGGCGAGAACCTCGCGGCAAGAGGACTGAAGGCGGGAAGGATGGGCGGCGATATTCTGGTGTGCCGGTTGATCTTCCGCGGGATCGTAGGCGCGGAGCGCTGCGGGATCGATGGAGGCAGCTTGAACGTCGACTGGAATATCGAGCCAGCACGGTCCGGGACGTCCAGTTTGTGCGAGATGCCAGGCGCGTTCGAGATGGTAGCGGATGGAAAGAGGGTCATTGACCAGCACCGCATACTTGGTAATCTTCGCGACCATGGCGACGATGTCCGCCTCCTGATCGCCGAGCTGGCGCAGGCCGGTGATGCCTTGAGAACGCATACAGGTATCGCGCTTGACCTGGCCGGAGACGACGAGCATCGGGATGGAGTCGGTCCATGCTCCAAAAACGCCGTTGAGGGCATTGATGCCGCCGGGGCCGGTGGTAACGTTCACCACGCCGGGCAGGCCGCTGATGCGGGCGTAAGCTTCAGCGGCGATGGCGGAAGCCTGCTCATGGTGATTGCAAACGTAGTGCAGACGCGGCTCTTTGCCGATGGAGTCGTTGAGGTGCATGGCGCCGCCTCCGGTGACGAGGAAGATGTGGCGTACGCCCCAATCTGCAAGTTGCGCGACGATGTAGTCAGAAAGCTTCATGACAGAACTTTCACGCGATGACAACCATGCGACAACAACCCGATGCAGTTGAGGAGCTAAGCATGAGCACCTCGTGCGGCGATTCCATCCGCGGTTGAGATCTTCTGTTCGAACCAGATTGCGGTGCGCCGGATGGCTTCACTGAGCGGCACTTCTGCGCGCAGCCCGAGTTCTACACGCCCTCGCGCGGTAGAAGGAACGTAGCGATGCGCCGGAGCGGCGGGGGTTGCGGCAGAAGCGATGTCGATGCTTCGACCAGGGGACAGGACGCGAGTGACTTCAGCGGCAAGGCTGGCGATGTTCACGCTTGCTTCGGAGCCGACGTTGTAAGCGCGTAAGGATTCTCCCCGAAACAGAATCGTCCAGAGCCAGACTGCGAGATCGGAGGCGTAGAGGTAGGAGCGAAACGGAGAACCGTCGCCCTTGACCAGAAGCGGCCGGGATTGCATCGCATCGGAAATAAAGTTTCCGATGGCAAAATGCGCGTCGAGTTGCATATAAGGGCCGACGAAAGCGAAGCAGCGCGCGATTTTGATGGCAAGGCGGGGCGACGCCGCGAGGGCACACAACAACTCAGCCGAGCGTTTGCCCTCAGCATAGGCAGACGCCGGGTTGAGAGGATCGGGGCCACCCGTGAACGTTTCATCGATGTGTGTAAGGTGCGGTGGCTGGGTTCCATAAACTGCGCCGGAACTGACCAGCAGGAATTTGGAGACTGAGCTGGCGATCGAAAAGCGGAGGGCGCGGCGGGTCCCTTCGACGATGGTATCGAACATCACCAGCGGACTTTCGCGATTGAGGGTGGCGCTGGCTTCGGTGGCGGCGTGGATGACATGAGAAAACGTGCCATGCGGAAAATCGCCGTGGCGAATGTCGGCAGCATGCAGGGTAATGGCTGGATCCTGCGCGAGGTGAGGGGCTTTTTCCCCGAGGGCGGCGGGATGACGGCACAGGCCGACAAGACTGGCGTCAAGATGCAGACGGCGGTTGGCCCAGGCAAAACTTTCGAGCAGCCAGCAACCAAAGAATCCGGTGGCGCCGGTGATCAGGATGCGCTGGCCGCGGAGCTCCTGCCACAGCGGCTCGGTTCGCTCGATAACGTAGTCGAGGTCGGATGCCAGCCGGTTTGTTATTCGTAGCTCAGTCATGGTGACTAACTGCCATCTGATTCCTTGTGACCCAGGGAGGCTAAGCGCCCGCCGCCGCAACTTTTGGAAGCTGATGAAAGGTTTCCGCCATGTAATAGATCATGGCGTCGGTAATGCCGGGATAGAGGCCGACCCAGAACACATTGTTCATGACGAAGTCTGTGTTCCTAAGATCGCCGACCACGCGGCGCTGAAGGTTACGGTAGGCGGGCTGGCGCAGCAGGTTGCCGCCAAACAGGAGACGGGTAGCGATGTTCCGCGATTCCAGGAAGCGAACGACCTGGTTCCGGGAAAGTGGAGCATCGGGGCGGACGGCGAGCGGAAATCCAAACCAGCTGGGCTCGCTGTGGGCGGTCGCTTCGGGCAAAATGAAAAGGTCGGACAGATCGCTGAGCGCGGATTGGAGCTTGGCGAAGTTTGCCCGGCGAGCGGCGATAAATCCGGGCAGCTTTTTAAGTTGCGCCACTCCGACGGCCGCCTGCAGATCGGTGGCTTTGAGGTTGTAACCGATGTGGCTGTAGATGTATTTGTGGTCGTAGCCGCTGGGCAGGTCGCCTAGTTTCCATTCGAAGCGGCAGCCGCAGGTATTGGACTTTCCAGGATCGCACCAGCAGTCGCGCCCCCAATCGCGAAAGGATTCGGCCAGTTTCTTAAGCGCGGGTGACTGGGTAAGAACGCATCCGCCTTCACCCATGGTGATGTGGTGCGCGGGGTAAAAGCTGGTGGTGGCGAGATGACCGAAGGCGCCTACCGGACGGTTTTTGTAGGAAGAGCCGACGGCATCGCAGCAATCTTCAATCACCCAGAGATTGTTCTGGGTGGCGAAGGCCATTACGGAATCTACGTCAAAGGGGTTGCCGAGGGTGTGCGCCAGAACGATAGCTTTCGTGCGGTTGGAAAGCGCCGCTTCAAGCTGAGTTACGTCGACGTTGTAAGTAGGAAGCTGCACGTCGACAAAGACCGGTATAAGTCCATTCTGAATGATGGGATTCACCGTGGTGGGGAATCCGGCGGCTACGGTAATGACTTCGTCTCCGTGGGAAAGGCGGCGATCGCCGAGGGAGGCAGAGGTAAGACAGGACAGAGCGGCAAGGTTGGCGGACGATCCGGAGTTGACGAGGGAAGCGCAACGAACGCCCATGAAGGCCGCGAATTCGCGTTCAAACTGAGCGGCAAAGCGGCCGGTGGTGAGCCACGCGTCGAGGGAGGCCTCGACGAGTGACTCGAGTTCGGCGGAATCGAGGACCTTGCCAGACACGGGTACGCTGCTCTCGCCGGGGACGAACGACGGGGTAGCCAATGCGATTGCAGAATATTGTTGTACAAGCGAGCGAATGTCTTCGCGCAATTGGCCAGGGGTCTTGGTCGTCGTTTTCCTGGTGGGGGGAGTCATCGATGGCTATCCCCGGCCGGCCTGGGCCAACGCGGCGGGCGCACTGAGAAAATCGCGGTACCAGGCCAGGGTGCGGTCGAGTCCGGAGTCCAGGGTGAACTGCGGCTGCCAGTTAAGCATGGTACGGGCACGCTCGGCACTCAGAAACTGATGGCGAATCTCGTTGCTAGCCTGGTTGAGGACCACGGGTTGGAGGGTGGAGTTCATCTTGCGCAGAATCAGATCCACCATTTCCAGCACGCTGACCTGGCTTTCATTGGAAAAATTAAATGCTTGCCCGCGGATAGCCGCATAAGAGGCGAGGCGCTCGGCGAGGAGCATGTAGGCGGAGGCTCCGTCTTCGATATAGAAATAGTCGCGGACAAAGTTGCCATCGGATCGGACCACCGGACCCTCGCCGCGAAGGATGGAGCGAATCGTGCCGGGAACGACGCGGTTCCAGTTCAGATCGCCGCCGCCATAAAAGTTCCCACAGCGGGTGATGGCGACAGGCAGGTTATAACTAGCGGCGTAGGTCTGCGCGATGAGGTCGGCGCAGGACTTACTGACATCGTAGGGATGGCGACCCTGGAGCGGCATAGTCTCGTTGTAAGGCAGTTGCGGCTGGTCGCCATAGGCCTTGTCGGAGGAAGCCACGACGATCGACAGGACCCTGGGCGAGCGGCGGCAGGCCTCCAGGACATTCCAGGTGCCTTCGATGTTGGTGGAGAAGGTCGAAACCGGGTTGCGATTGGCAATGCCAACGATGGTCTGAGCGGCAAGATGAAAGACCACCTCAACCTCATATTCGCCGAGAGTACGTTCGAGGAGATGGCGATCGATAATATCGCCGCGAACGACGTTGACGCGTTCAATGGAGCGACTGCGCACCAGTTCGCTTTGTGGAACCCAGTCGCGGATGAGGCCAACAACGTTTGCGCCGGCGTCGAGCAACTGCTGGACGAGCCACGACCCGAGCAAGCCTGTGGCGCCGGTGACGAAGACGGATCGGTCACGCCAGAAAGCGCTCATTCGGCCCACACTTTCCAGGGAGTTTGTTCGCTAGCCCAGAGTTCGTTCAGGTGCTGGTATTCGCGGTAAGTGTCCATGGCAAAGAAGAAGCCATCATGGCGATAGGCCATGAGTTGGCCTTCACGCGCCAAGCGTTCGAGAGGTTCGCGCTCAAGAATGCATCCCGGCCCATCGAGGTAATCCAGAATGCGGCGGTTGAAAACGAAAAAGCCGGCGCTGATCATACCGTTGGCCTTCGGCTTCTCCATGAACTGCTGCACCTGCCCGCCGGCGTCGGTTTGCAGAACGCCGAAGCGCGAAATGGGCGGGACGGAGGTAACGGTGGCGAGTCGGCCGTGCTGGCGATGGAAAGCAAGCAGGTGGCTGATGTTGACGTCGCTGACGCCGTCGCCGTAGGTGAGCAGGAATGTGTCGTCGTTTTCGAGGTAACGCGCCACGCGCTGCAGGCGGCCACCGGTCATGGTTTCGAGACCGGTGTCGGCGAGGGTGACGGCGAAATTCTGCTCGTGATGAGCGCCCATGAATTCGATGTGCGACTGGCGTCCGAGGCAAATCCGGAAGTCGCTATTCATGGCTTCATAATTCAAGAAGTACTCTTTGATCATGTTGCCGCGATAGCCGAGGCAGAGAATGAAGTCGCGCATTCCGTAGTGGGCATACATTTTCATGATGTGCCAGAGAATGGGACGGCCGCCGATTTCCACCATGGGCTTGGGGCGGAATTCGGTCTCTTCCCGAAGGCGGGTGCCTAGACCACCACACAGAACGACAACCTTCATAAACTGGGTCCTTGCGGCACCACCGGGCGTGAAGTGGTGCAACGTAACTTGTATCTGGGAAACAGGGGACTTAGGTCGGCCTCAGATCGGTCCCGGACGTCGGTTCTCACATCGGTTCTGACGTCGGTCCTTACATCTGTTCTCAGGTCGGCCCACGCTTCTGTCCTTACATCAGTTCCGCAATATCAGTTATCCCACACGGAAGTGAGGAAAACAGAATTACGAAAGTCACCAACGGGATCTAATTCGAGGGAAGCGGCCCTTAGTGATCAACAGCGGTTTGGGCACGCCGATTTGGGGATGCGAAAGAAATGTGGCGATGACCGAAGAAGCTGATCACGACGGAGATGACCAGCACCAGAGCGCCCGCGAGATAGGGAGCGCCGCGGTTATAGCTGGTGTGCCGGCGGAGAAGGCCGACGACGAAAGGAAGCGCAGCGGCGGACAAAATCATGCTGCCCGCATAAACTCCAAGGCAACGGATCCACTCGCGAAGATAGTTGCCTTTGGTCTTGAATACGAACCACTTATAACCAAAGAAGGCGAAAGTGATGGCGAGGAGATTGGCGAGCAGGCTGGCGACTACATATCCGTAAGACAAGATTGGGCTGAGAAGCAGCGTGAAGAGGGCGAAGCAGCCATAGCCGAAGATGGTGTTGCATGCGCCGACGGCCAGATAGCGAATCAAGGTTAAGGCGGGCCGAAGTTTATCTCGAGTGGACAAGGCCGGCGCAGATGAGCTTTGATCGTGTAAATCCGGATCGTGTAAATCCGGAGCGAGTGAATCCGGCGCGTGGGAATCCGGCGCGTGGGAATCCGGAGCGAGTGAATCCAAATTCTGCGAAGCTAGAGCCTGGGAAGGTGAGGCGCATACCGGCGAAGGAGTTTCGGTGAGCATCCTGGCTTATGGTAGCCGTGAAGGGCGCGGTTCGCAGGTTACTATCGTTACCTGTTAGAGCGGGGCAAGAGCGGCGGCGCGCTTGGGGAAGATGTTGCCGACGCGTCGAATCTCGGCGCCGACGGCTTTAAGCTTCTCCTCGATATTCTCGTAGCCGCGGTCGAGGTGATAGACGCGGTCAATGATGGTCTCGCCGTCGGCGACGAGAGCGGCGAGCACGAGCGAGGCAGAGGCGCGCAGGTCGGAAGCGAGAACGGCAGCGGCGCTGAGCGGAGTGCCTCCTTGAACGATGGCGCGGCGGCCTTCGATCTTGATATTGGCGCCCATGCGGACCAACTCCTGGGCGTGCATGAAGCGATTCTCAAAAATATTTTCAGTGACGACCGATGTACCGGCGGCCTGCGTGGCCAGCGCCATGTATTGCGCCTGCATGTCGGTGGGGAAGCCGGGATATTCCTCGGTGTTGAGGTCGGCGGCGGAGAGCGGTTGATCGCCCATGACTCTTACGGAGTCGGTTTTGACAGCGGTTTTCACACCGGTTTCGGCGAGCTTCTGGAGAATAGCGGTGAGATGCGAGGGATCGCAACCGGAGACGATAAGGTCTCCGCCGGTGAGAGCGCCGGCGATGATAAAGGTTCCGGCTTCGATGCGATCGGGAATGATGCGGTGGCGTGCGCCGTGGAGTTTTTCCACTCCCTGGACGCGAATGGTAGAGGTGCCGGCGCCGTGAATACGGGCGCCCATGGCGTTGAGCAACGCAGCCAAGTCGGCAACCTCGGGTTCGCGAGCGCAGTTCTGCATAATGGTCTCGCCGTCGGCGAGGGTGGCAGCCATGAGGAGATCCTCGGTGCCAGTGACGGTGATCTTGTCGAAGACAATTTCGGCGCCGCGGAGACGGTTGCCTTTGGCAGGATCGGTAGCGGCTTCGACGTAGCCGTGCTCCTGGGTAAGATTCGCGCCGAGGCGCTCCAGACCTTTGATATGGAGGTCGATGGGACGCGCACCGATGGCGCATCCGCCGGGAAGAGAAACGCGAGCGCGGCCGCAGCGCGCGAGGAGCGGCCCGAGGACGAGGGTCGAAGCGCGCATGGTCTTGACCAGTTCATACGACGCTTCTGGAACATTCAGGGTGCGGGCGCAAATGGTGGTGCGATGTTGGGCGCGTCCGTAGCCAAGTTCAACTTCGGCTCCCATGGCGGCGAGCAACTTGCGGGTGGTTTCGATGTCGCGCACCTGCGGGATGTTTTCGAGAATCACCGGTTCGTCGGTGAGCAGCGCCGCCGCCATGCAGGGAAGGGCGGCATTTTTTGCGCCGCTGATTCGAACCGTGCCCAGGAGGGGATTACCGCCGCGAATGACTAACTTGTCCATAGAGTCCTGGGAAAATTATAGCTGGTCGGTAAAGCGGGGCCGAGGCTGAGGTAAGCTTTCGCGACAGAGTCGCTTTATGCGAGTTTCGGAGCACGGACACCGGTTCCGCCCCTCTTAGCGGCTGGTTCAGCAAACAGGATGGCTTGCCGCACCCGGCCTTCAGATTTCCGCAAGGCGGCTATAGCTGGACCGCGCTTTACGCCAGCTTTCGCCATCACCATGGCAACCGAAACGCGACCCCCGGCGGATTGAAGCATTTTTCTCGCGGCGGCGCGATCCAGGCGAGCGGCTTTTTCGAGGATGCCGAGGCCACGATCGACCAACTTGCGATTCCTGGGAAGGACGTTGACCATGAGATTTCCGTAGACATATCCCAGTCGAACCATGGCGCCGGTGGAGAGCATGTTCAGGATCATCTTTTGCGCCGTGCCGGCTTTCATGCGGGTTGAACCGGCAACCACTTCGGGGCCGACATTGGCGACAATGGCCAGGTGAGCGGCCTTAGCCAGCGGGGTTTGGGAGTTGCAGACGATGGCCACAGTTTCCGCTCCATGAGCGCGGGCGCAATCGATGGCGGCCACGGTAAATGGAGTGCGTCCGCTGGCGGCAATGCCTACGACGACATCTTTCCGTGCCGGCTTTTTGCGGAGCATGGCACGGCGCCCCAGTTCGCCCGAATCCTCGTCCGCTTCGACGGCAGAGGCGAGCGCCTTAGAGCCACCGGCGATGATGAATTGAATGCGGCGTGGATCGAAGTCAAAAGTGGGAGGGCATTCGACGGCGTCGAGGGCGCCGATGCGGCCGCTGGTGCCCGTCCCCACATAGATGAGGCGTCCGCCTGCGGCGAGAGCAGAAGCGATGAGGTCGATAGCTTTGGCGATCTGTGGGAGCGTTCGCTTGACACTGGCCGCGACCCTGGCATCTTCGCGGTTGATGATGCGCACGATTTCGAGTGCGGACTTCTGATCGAGACCGGTGGAGGCGGAATTTGCTTTCTCGGTGCCAAGATGGCGGAGTTGCAGGCGGGGAGTTTTGATCTTGCGCTGCCCCCTCGCGCGCTTCAACGTTCCTTCTCCAAAGCTTCTATAACGGCATCGTGAAACGCGGGGCGCACTTGTTTGATGGCCTGGTTCTGGCAGTCAGGCCAGGTGCGGTTGGCGAGGAGGGTGATGGAAAGCCGGCGGTCGCGGTCCATCCATAAAGATGTGCCGGTGTAACCAAGATGGCCGAAAGAAGGCGGAGAGAAATATTTTCCAGATTGCGATGGAGCCGAGGGCGTGTCCCAACCGAGGGCGCAAGAAGTGCCTGCAGGCGTGGACTCGCGGCGGGAAAAAAGTTCAACCGTTTCGGGGCGGAGGATGGGATATCCGCCATTGAGTATGGCGTGGGCGAAGATAGCCAAATCTTCAGCGGTCGAGAACAAGCCAGCGTGTGCGGCCACGCCGCCGAGGACGCTGGCGTTCTCGTCTTGCACTTCGCCCTGGAGGATGCGATGGCGGAAGGTACGATCGTCGGCCGTAGGTGGAATCGATTCCTGGAGAGCGGGAGCAGGTCTGAAGGTAGTGTGCGTCATGCCGAGGGGGCCGAAAACTTCACGCTGGCAGAAGCTGTCGAGCGACTCGTCGGCGAGGCGTTCGAGGGCCACGCCGAGAATGATGAAGCCGATGTCGCTGTATTCGGCGCGCGTGCCGGGGACAGCGGTGAGCGGGGTGGCGAAGACGGCTTGCAGAAGGTCATCACGCGTCTGGGCGCGCAGGAAAAGCTTTTCGTAAGCGGGCAGGCCGGAGCTGTGCGCGAGCAGCAGGCGCAGGGTGACTTCGCGGCGGCGAGGGGTGTTGCCGGCGAATTCTGGAACGATCGCGGTGACCGGGGCTTCAAGGTCGAGGAGGCCGCGTTCGTAGAGGATCATGGCCATGGCGGTCGTGGCCACAACCTTGGTGAGCGAAGCAAGATCGAAGAGGGTGGAGGTTGCGACCAGGGGCGAAGCGGGATCGTAGGTGAAGCGGCCTAGAGCCTTGTGGGCAACGAGCTCACCGCAAAAGGTGACAGCGAGCGAACAGCCGGGGAAGGTGCGGGCGGCGATGGCGTTTTCCAGAATGGCGAATGCGCTCGAGAAGCGATCGTCCTGCGTGGCGAAGTTACGCACGAGGAAGGAAAAACCGGACTCTCGATTGGATAGCGTCAGATGCAAGGCCTTTTTGGGAACTGAAGGGGTTATAGCAAAGGCAGCGGGTCGAGGCAATCAGGGAGTTACTTTGAGAGCATCATTGGTACCGTTCGCCTTGAGAGGCATCTCCGGCGTCATGTAGAGTCACAGCAGACGTGAAACCTATAGCGGCAGTTTTGACGGTTGTGCTTTTGCGCTGGGCGACGGCTTTCGCACAGGCTCCGCTGGAGTCCCGCCTTAACGTTCTCGATCCGATCGTCAATGAGGCCATTGCTCGGCATCAGATTCCGGGGGCCGTTCTCATCGTTGGTCACAACGTCGGCCACAACGGGCAAGTCGTCTTTCGCAAGGCCTACGGGGATCGAGCGCTCGAACCGCGCAGGGAGCCGATGACGGCGGAGACGGTGTTTGATTGCGCGTCCTTGACCAAAGTGGTGGCAACGACCACGGCGGTCATGCAGTTATGGGAGCAGGGGAAGTTTCGCATGAACGATCCGGTCGAGAAGTATCTGCCGGAGTTCGGGCAAAACGGAAAGCAGGACATTACGGTACGGCAGTTGCTGATTCACTACTCGGGCCTTGGTCCCGATCTCGATGTCGCGAAGGCCTGGGAAGGGAAGGAAACGGGGTATCGCATGGCGTTCGAAGCCACGCCTGAGCGTCCTGCGGGGGCGACTTTTCTCTATAGCGATATCAACTTCGTGGTGCTGGGAGCGCTGGTGGAGCGACTTTCGGGAGAAACGCTCGACGAGTACGCGGCGAAACATATTTTTGCGCCACTGGGGATGAAAGAGACGCGCTTCCTGCCGCCGGCGTCATGGCAGGCGCGGATAGCGCCGACGGAAGATGATGAGCATCAGCACCGGTTGCGAGGTGTGGTGCATGATCCCACAGCTCGGCGGATGGGAGGCGTGGCGGGGAATGCGGGAGTCTTTTCGACGGCTGACGATCTGGCCATTTTTGCGCAGGCGCTGCTCGATGGCGGACGGGGGGTGCTGACGCCGGCGACGGTGGCGAAAATGACGGCGCCGCAACAGCCGGTGAATGGCACGGCGGTGCGTGGATTTGGGTGGGACATCGATTCGCCATTATCGACCAACCGCGGAGAATTGCTGCCGGTAGGGGGATACGGACATACGGGATTCACGGGGACATCGTTGTGGATCGATGGAGCGACGAAAACCTATATCGTGCTTTTGACTAACGCGGTGCATATGAATGTGGTGGCGCCGGGAGAAAAAGGAAGCGCGGTGGCGCTGCGGACGAAAATTGCGACGGCGGTAGGGGCGGCGCTGGCGCTCGATCCGGACGATGCCGAGAAGATGCGGGTGGCATCGATTACGGGCTACAACGAAATGCAGAGCGCGGCCCGGAAGCTGGCGGTGCGCAATGGGACGGTGAAGACGGGGATAGACGGTCTGGAGGAGACGAAATTTGCGGCGTTGCATCCGTCCAGAGGAGGAGCGCCGCGGAGCATCGGGCTGCTGACGAATCAGACTGGCGTGGACTCGGAGGGGCGGCGCACGATCGACGTGCTGGCGAAGGTGCCAGGAATTTCGCTGGATGCGATTTTCAGTCCGGAGCATGGTGTCGCGGGCACGCTGGACACGACGGAGGTCAAGAATGGAAAAGACGCGGCCACGGGAGTGGAGGTTTACAGCGTGTATGGGGCGAAGGATGCGGAGCGGCGTCCGCCAGCGGAGGTGTTGAAGCGGCTGGATGCGGTGGTGATCGATCTGGCCGACGCGGGCGCGCGGTTTTATACCTACGAAACGACGACCGGCTATTTTCTGGAAGCGGCGGCGAAAGCAGGAATCGAAGTGATCGTTCTCGATCGCCCAAATCCGATTACGGGATCTTTCGTGCAGGGGCCAGTATCGGATGAGGGGAAAGAAAGTTTCACGAATTATTTTCCGGAGCCGCCGCGTCACGGCATGACGCTCGGCGAACTGGCCAAAATGTTCAATCACGAACGGCACATCGGGGCGCGCGTCGAAGTGATTGCGATGGAGGGCTGGCAACGGGGCGACTGGTTCGATTCGACGGGCCTCGGGTGGGTGAATACTTCGCCGAACTTGCGCGACTTGAACGAGGCGACGCTTTATCCCGGAGTAGCGATGATCGAAGGGACGAACGTCTCGGTGGGGCGGGGGACGGACACGCCGTTCGAAGTGGTGGGCGCACCGTGGATCCAAGGCAGGGAATTGGCGGCGTACCTCAATGCACGCATGATTCCTAGCGTACGTTTTGTGCCTATCGTGTTCACGCCGTCTTCCAGTAATTTTGCGGGCGAACGGTGCGAAGGCGTGAATGTGATGGTGCTGGACCGAAATACTCTGGATTTGGCGGAACTGGGCGTCGAGTTGGCGTCGGCGCTGCATCATGTCTATCCCAATGACTTCCGTCTGGAGCGCATGGCCGACTTACTGGTCAATCAAAAGGTGATGGAGGCGATCACGGCGGGAGAAGATCCGAGACGGATCGCGGAGGACTGGCAGAAGCGGCTGAATGAATTCGTGGGTCTGCGGGAAAATTATCTTTTGTACAAGTAGGCGTGAAATCACGGTCAGGGCGCGGGCTCCTCAGCTACAATGGCATGTAGTCAGCAGGTTGGTGATGCCCGATACCCTTCCTTTTATTCCCAGTCCGTTTTACCGCTGCGCCGGTCCCAATTGCGGAGTTTTGAAGGGCGGGAGCGATCGCTGGTGGATCATGTGGAGCTCGATTGGCGATCATCAACTGCCGGTGATGCATCTGGCGCCGTGGGACGAAAAGATGGCGGCGGAAGAAGGCGCGATGCACGTGTGCGGCGAAGGGTGCGCGCAGAAATTGCAGTCCCAGTTCATGGGCAATGTGCTGAACGGCCGGGCCAGGAAAAGCAGCGGCTAGTCCTGAGGGACGGGGCTGACCTGGCGCTGCTGTGGTTGCATCTGACTTTGCAAGGTATGAATCCATGGTCTGGAATGAGATTGGGCCTTCGATGAAGATCCTGACTCTGTGGGCTTGCGCATTTCTGGCGGCGGGGTTCGCGGCTGCGCAGTCAGCTCCAACTCCTGCGGCAAACACAACCGTGCCGTCGACGGAGGCGGCGACGAAAACGCTGACCATTCCAGCGGGAACGACCATCCCCTTGTCGCTGAAGCAGGCGGTTTCAACCAAGACGGCTAAGAGTGGAGATCCGGTCTATGCGGAAACTGCCTTTCCGTTTGTGATCAACGATCAGATCATCATTCCGGCGGGAACCTATGTGCAGGGAAAGATCGAGCGAACGCAGCGCGGAGGACATGTTAAAGGGCGCGCCGAAGTGCTCATCCACTTTACATCCATGATTTACCCGAACGGGTACACGGTGATGCTGGGCGGCTCGGTGGAGAACACGCCGGGCGCGGAAAAGACGTCGATGAAAGATTCCGAAGGGACGATCCGCCAGGATAGCGAAGCGGGAACCCGAGCCAAAGAAGCGGCGGAAGGCGCGACGACGGGAGCGGTGATCGGGGCGGTGACGAATGGCGGCAAGGGAGCGGGAATTGGAGCGGGAGTGGGCGGAGTGGCAGGACTGGCGATAGGAATGCTTTCGCGCGGCGCCGATGTGCGGCTGGAGGCGGGAACTTCGATTCAGATGGAAATCCAGCGCGAAGTGACGGTCGACGCCAGCCGCGTTGCGTCGCGAAAAGAAGTTATCGTGCGGAATGACTAGGGTGTAAGGATTTAGAGATTAGCAGAAACGTTGGTTGCGGTGAGCAGTGCAGGTTTCCTCCCACCTTTGTTTCTTTTGCATTCCCGCGCGGACGGGGGCGTCCGCGCCACACGGGCTACTTCAATTCAAACATTGCATTGACGTGAGCGGTGACGGTGACGTTCTGCGGCGAGAATTCTTCCGTCGGCGTCGGACCTTCCGCTTTCATCGCCATGGCTACGGCGCGGTGCTGCATCGGAGCGACGACGCGAATGTTCTCAAAAGTATCGACAGAGGCGTAGGAAAGTTCGCCGAGGGTCCGTCCGCTGGCGGTGGCCAGCGCTTGAGCGGAGGACCGGGCGCGACGGTAAGCGTCGGCCACGGCCTTGCTCTTGGCCTCCTCGGTCGACTGCAGGGTGTAGCTGAGCGACTGGCTCTCGCCCACGCTGGCGTCGGCAAGTTGCTGGGTCACGGGCGGTATTTTGGAAAAATCTTTCAGCTTGAGGCTGACGCTCGTGGTGACCTGGTAGCCGACAAGTTTGTGTTTCGGGTTGCGGTAGTCATATTGGGGATTGACCGAAAAGAATCCGATCTCCGCCGACTTGGGATCGATGCCATTGGCGCGCAGAACCTGGCGGGTAGTCTCGGCCTGTTTGGCGGCCTGGTCGTAGGCATCCTTGGCGGTGTCGGCCTGGGCGGAAATGTTGAACTGGATGAGAGCGGTATCGGGCGCGGTTTCAAACTTGCCGTCGGCGCCGACGAAAATGGTATTGGGCTGGGCGGTGAGCGCAGGGGTCTGAGCGATTGATAGAGGGCTAAGAACGAGAACGACGCAAATCGCGAGAAGGGCAGTCTTCATCGAATCTCTCCGGATTTTGAATCTGGTTACGGAACCTGAAGCTTCGTTATACACCTCTGAAGTAAGAACGCGACGGGCGCGAGAAATTGCGATCGAAGAAGGGAAATAACAAAATTGTGACGCGGCTACACCTTGGGAAAAGAGGCATTGGCGGCGTTGATATCTTCGCGGAGGTCTTCCCAGATGTTGTCGGGCATTTCGAGGAAGACCTTAACGATCTGAGGATCGAACTGTCGGCCAGCCCAGGCTTCGATTTCCTTGCGGGCGGCCTGAATCGACTGGGCGGCACGGTAGGGACGATCGGAGCGCATGGCATCGAGGGTATCGGCGATGGCGAAAATTCGTGCGCCCAGTGGAATCTCCTCGCCCTTCAGCCCACGGGGATAACCGCTGCCGTCGTAGAACTCCTGATGGGAGTAAACGATTTCGGCAGCCTCGGCTAAAAAAGGGATGCGGGAGATGATTTTGTAGCCGCGGTAGCAGTGCTCTTTCATAATGTCCATTTCCTGGACCGTGAGCTTTCCCGGCTTGCGCAGGATGTGGTCGGGAATGGCCATCTTGCCGATGTCATGCAGGAAAGCGCCGCGGGCGATCACATTGACGTCTTCTTTGGGCAGACCCATCTTGCGGGCGATGGCGATGGTGTAGGCGGTGACGCGGCGGGAGTGGCCTTCGGTCTCGGCGTCCTTAAGATCGAGCGCCTCGCCCAGGGCTTCGAGGGTGATGTCATAGGACTTCTCGAGGCTGGAGAGGGCATTCTTCCATTGTTGAGTACGAGCGGCAACGAGAGCTTCGAGGTTGGTGCGATAGGCATCGTTTTCGCGTTTGAGGCGGCGATTCTCGAGGGCGCGGCGGACGGTGGCGAGCAACTGCTCGCGTTCGAAAGGCTTGAGCAGGTAATCGTAGGCGCCGTTGCGCAGAGCCTGGAGCGCGACCTGAATGTCGTGGACGGCGGTGACCATGACGATCGGCATGTCAGGGTAGCGTTCCCGGGCCCGTTCGAGAAGCGCAATGCCATCCATCTCGGCCATCATCAGGTCGGAGAGGACGAGGTCAAATTGATCGCCAGACTCCAGAATCGAAAGCGCTTCCACGCCGCTGGCAGCCTGACGAGTTTGAAAATGGGCTCCGCCCAACATGGAGGAAACAATCTCGCGGATTGTCTCCTCGTCATCCACCACGAGGATCCGGTCATTAGGCATGATTGAGTGTATGTATCGCTCATTTTAGGCCACGAATTCATATTCCGAAAGTAACCAAAAGGAGACGGAAATAGGGTAACGAAGGAGCTCCGTCGTGTTATTCAGGAAGAGGGTGTTGGTGCGTCTGTTGTAGGTGTCTTCGTTATGAGTCCAGCCTGGATATATGGTCATTCGGTGAGCCTGGTTCGGGTGATGGTCACCGTGCCGTGGTTGACGGCGCGCGAAAGCGCGGCACTGATCGTGGTGGTGGTGAGTCTGCTGTTGTTTCGTGTCTTTCGCGAGCGATGCCTGCTGGTGTGGGGAACGGGCTGGTTCGTCTATGGGGCGTTCCTGTGGCTGTCTGGGCCGAACCCTGTGCAGATTGCGCCGAGATGGCTCGAAGCCTTGACGCAGGCCGGTTTCGTGCTGGCCATGGGATTGTTGGCGGCGGCAGCGCTGATGTCGGCGGAATCGAGACGCGGGCTGATCGTCTCGCTCGGACTTTCGTGGACGCTGCTGGTGTGTGCAGCCATGCAGCCGCTGTACCTTCCTGAGCTGAAGATTCTGGGGCTGGGGCTGGAATCGGCGGCCAGGGTGATTGTTGCCGCTGCCGCGCTGCAACTGCTGCGTCACCGACTGGGGCGCATTGGCATAGGACCTTTCCTGTTTTGTGCGGGACTACTGACGGTCAATCTGAACTGGCCTCCCTTCACCAGCCGTATTCCGAGTGAAGGCTATCTACTGGCGGATGTGCTGTTCGGGGCAAGCCTGCTGATCGTGGTGCTGGACGACTGGCGGCTGCGCATGTTCCGGCTGACCATGCTGAATAAGCTGACGGCGGCAATTGCGCGCGGCCAGAACCACGGACCCATCATGCAAAACGCCATGGAGAAGTTGAAGTCCGTGGCCGGAGCGAAGGCGGCGTGGTTCGAGCTGGTCACCGGTGACCGGCTGGTGCCGACGCAGGATGAAGGGCTGTCGGCGGAGTTTCTGCGGGCCATTGGACAGATCGAGATGGATGAGATGCAAGCCCGCATTTTCGAGGAGAACCGGGCGGCTGTGCTGAAGCTCTCGGAGATGCCGGAAGCGAAGCGGGAGGAATTGAGCAAGCAAGGCATCCATCACTTGGTGCGGTTGCCGGTGAGGGGCAAGAAACTCACCATCGGAATGCTCTCGCTGGCATTGGCGGAGCACCGTTACCACACGCAGGAGGAGCTCGAGTTTCTGGAGACGGCGGCGCAGAAGCTGGGATTGGCGTTGGAGAATCTGCGATTGCAGGATCACGTGCTGCGGTCGCAACAGCAGTGGGCGAACACGTTCGATTCCATCCTCGATCCGATTCTGGCGCATGACGCGGATTTCCGCATCCTGAAGGCGAATCAGGCGCTGCTGCAGCGTCTGGAAAAAGCTCCAGCCGAGGTGTTGGAGCATCTTTGCCAGGAGGTACTGCCGCACGCTCGTCCCTGGAGCCGCTGCCCCTATTGTGATCGGGGATCAGGGCTGATGGAGGGAATGGATGCGTGTTTCGGCGGGCAGTCGGTAGTTTCGAGCTTTTCCTACACGGAACAGGGTAACCAGAACAAGGCCACGATCCACGTGGTGCATGACACGAGCGCGCGTCAAATGGCGGAAGAGAAGTACCGCATGCTGTTTGAGCAGGCGCAGGAAGGCGTTTTCCTGGCGACGCCGGACGGCGATCTGCTCGATTGCAACGACGCGTTCGTCACCATGCTCGGCTATGGCAGCCGGGACGAACTGATGGCGCTGGATATGGGCAGCGTGCTGTATGCGGTGCCGGAACAGCGGGAGGCCTTCAGGCAGGAAATCGAGGCGCACAACTACGTGCGCAACTTTGAACTGACGGTGCGCCGCAAAGATGGGACGCTGCTGACCGTGGCCCAGAGTTGCTTTGCCACGCGCGATTCGAACGGAATGATTGAACGCTATCAGGGCTTCGTTCTGGACGTTACGGAGAAGAAGCGCTCGGAAGACGAGATGCGGCGGCGAAACCGCGAACTGAATGCGCTGAACGCGATGGCGGTGATCGCGACGCAATCGTTCGATCTCGACGAAATTCTGAATCTGACACTGCGCCAGGTGATCTCGTTGTTTGGGGCGGAGACGGGGTCGGTCTATCTCGCTACGCAGCCCGACGGGACTTATCGGCGGCGCGCCGGTTGGGGACCGCGCAGCGAGGCGCGGGTGCGGATGGCCGAAGTCGCTTTTCCGGAGGGCTTGGGAGAGCTGGTGATGCGCTCACGCGCCGAAGTGGTGACGCAGGATTTTCTGCCGCACCTGCCGCCGGCGGTGGTGGAGTTCGCATGTGCCGACCGCTTGCCGTACTGGATCTGGGTGGTTCTGTGGAGCAAGGAGAAGCCGATTGGCATCATGGGTATTGCCGCGAAAGAAGACCGGCACTACTCCAGCAACGATGAGAATCTGCTGGTGGCGATCAGCCGGCAACTGGCAACCACGATCGAGAAAGTGGAACTCTACGAAGAGACTTGCCGCGCCTACGAAGATCTGCGACGCACCCAGGAGCAACTGCTGCAAAGCGAGAAGATGTCGGCCGTGGGCCAGCTGATTTCCGGTGTGGCGCACGAGTTGAACAATCCGCTGACCGCCATTCTGGGGTACGCACAGTTGCTGGAGGGGGCGGGACTGGAGCGGAGTTCGGCGGATTATGTGCGCAAGCTGTTCAAGCAGGCGCAGCGGACGCACCGGGTGGTTCAGAATCTGCTTTCCTTTGCGCGGCAACACAAGCCGCAGAAGCAGGAAGTCGACCTGCGCAAAGTGCTGGAAGACTCTCTGACCCTGCGGGAATACGATTTGAAGGTGAACAACGTATCGCTGCAGCGCGAAATTCCCGAGGACATACCCTCGGTGGTGGCCGATCCGCATCAGCTCGAGCAGGTGTTTCTGAACATCATCAACAACGCGCTCGATGCCATGGTGGAGAACAGCGCGAGCGGAGTTTTGAAAGTGCGCTTATTCAAGAAAGATGCGTACGTCTGCATGGAGTTCGCTGACAGCGGCCCGGGAATCAAAGACACGACGCGGATTTTCGATCCCTTCTATACCACGAAGTCGGTGGGCAAAGGCACCGGCCTCGGTCTGAGCATCTGCTACGGCATCATCAAGGAACATGGGGGAGAGATCCTGGCTCGCAACGGCGAAGATGGCGGGGCGGTGATCGAGTTACGATTGCTGGCGAGCGACAAGCCGGCATTACCGGAGGTGGCAACGCCCGGGCGCAGAGAATCCTTACTGGCCGGCCGGGTGCTGCTGGTGGAAGACGAAGAGGCGGTGCTGGAATTTGAACGCGATGTACTGGTGGGAGCGGGAGCCGAAGTTACGACGTCGATGAGCGTGGAGGACACGCAGCAGCGGCTTCGCAGCGGCAACTACGACGTGATCGTAATGAACGGCCGAATGCCGGGGGGATGCAGCGCAAAGGAGATGTATGAGTGGATGGCGGGGAACGGTTCGGGACAAGAGAAAGGGCTGCTCTTGACGTTCTCGACGGTGATCGACGCCGACACCAGAAGCTTTCTGCAGGAGCACAGTGTTCCGTCGCTGGCCAAGCCGTTTGAAGTGGCGGATCTGATCTCCCATGTGCGCACGCTAAGTCAGCGGGAACGGAAGCCGGAAAAGACAGCCTCAGATGCGGCTTCAGCAGCCAAGGAAGGCGGAGAGAAAGCCGCCGTCGCCAGCGCCGGAGCTTAGGTGCGGTCAGACGGCCCGGGGCGGTTTAGGATTCGGGCTCACCGGTAGCGGGTGGTCGTGATTTAATCCAGGGGACACGGGGGAGCACACGGGAAAGCTGCGAACCTAGAGTTGCGACTTCAAAGCGCGCAGCATCTCAGCCATCAATTTTTCGTTGCGCCGATACCAGCGCCAGTGACCTTCCCGCTTCGATTCGACGAGGCCAGCCTTTTCGAGAATCCGCATGTGATGGGAGATGGTGGGCTGCGCCAGCTTGAGGCGCTGTTCGATATCGGCGGCGCAGAGCCCAGTCTCTTTATCGAGGGAGCATCCACCCTTCTCTTTCAGGGCCTGGAGAATTCGCCAACGCGCGGAATCGGCAATGGCATGCAGGAAGCGGTCGAGATGGGGAGCGGTGTGGGCCATGATCAGGAAGGGTAACAGAAGGTAAGCTGCGAGCTAACGAACAACGGCCTGTCCGCGGCTCACTTCTTCACGATCGGATTATAGCCATCGCCGATCAGCCGGGCGCGCATCGCCTCGGCTTCTTTGATATCGGCATAAGGTCCGACCTGAACGTGGTAGAACTTGTCGGCAGCAGGATTGTTCGCGGTAAAGGCGGGATACTGTTTCTTCTTCAGCGCTTCGACGAGCGCGGCGGCATCTTCCTGGCGGCTGACGGCTGCGACCTGAACGTAATATGCGCCACTGGCGGGCGTGACAGCCGGCGGGTCAGGAACGGCTTTTGGGGCGGGGTCGACGCTGGAAGCTGCGGCCGGAGTCGTTGGCGGCGCGGCGGGCGCATCCTTGGGCGCGAGTGCGGCGTCGGCACTCTTCTCGCCGACAGCCTTGTAAAAACTGAAGTCGCCGGCCTGCGGCGTTGGCGGGGTCGCTTCGTTTTTTGCGGCGGATGGCCGAACGATGGCGGCGGGAATCCCGGCGCGGTCGTTGAGCGAACTCACCGTGCCGGCCAGAGCGGTCCTTCGGCCGAGCGAAAAGCCAATGGAAAAAAAGAAGGCACAGACCAGCACAAACACCAGAAAAATTACCAGCATACGGCCGGTGCCCAGAGTGATTTCCGTATCCTGTTGCGACTTAGCCATGGAAAGTAGTGGACCTCTAACTCTTCACCGGAGGAGCCGGCGGTTTGCCTCCGGAGAGCAACTGCTGCATGCCGGAGAAGAAATCGATCGGCACGGGAAACACGACGGTAGTATTTTTCTCGACACCAATTTCGGTCAGGGTCTGCAAATATCGCAATTGGATACTGGCGGGCTCGGACGACAAGAGATGGGCTGCATCCACCAGGCGCTGGGCGGCGGAGAACTCGCCCTCGGCGTGGATGATTTTCGAGCGCTTCTCGCGCTCGGCCTCGGCCTGCTTGGCCATGGCGCGCAACATGGACTCGGGCATATCCACCTGTTTGACCTCCACGTTGGCGACCTTCACGCCCCAGGGCGCGGTGTGCTGATCGAGGATGCTCTGCAGGCGCAGGTTGATCTTGTCGCGGTGGGCGAGGAGTTCGTCGAGTTCCTGCTCGCCGAGCACCGAACGCAGAGTAGTCTGCGCAAACTGCGAAGTCTGGTAGGCGTAATTGGAGACTTCGACGACGGCTTTATTAGGATCGATGACGCGGAGAAAAATGACGGCATTCACCTTCAGGGTGACGTTGTCGCGGGTGATGATGTCCTGGGGAGGAACTTCGAGGGCTTCCTGGCGGAGCGAAATGCGCACCATGCGGTCGATCGGACTGAAGACCAGAATTACACCTGGACCCTTGGATGCAATCAGGCGTCCCAGGCGGAAGATGACACCGCGTTCATATTCGGCCAGAATCTTGATGGAACTCAGCAGGTAAATAATGAGGATAACGACAGCTACGACGGCCACCGGAAATCCGAGATCCATAGATACCTCCAGGCAAAACGCAATTCAGGTATGAGCGGATTGTAGCGCAACCGAGTGATGGTGGGCTGTGAGGAACAGGCCGGAGCAGTTGTTAAGAAAGATGCCTGCGGTGGGCTAAACGCGAATCGTGGCGCCGATCTGGCTAGAGGCTGTGTCCACGATCGCAGGCGGCCGGACATCAGCAGTTCGTGCCTACCAGACCGGCTGAAGCTTCACCAAAGCTCCGCGTACACAAAAGGCCGGTCTGCGCTGCTTCTCCAGAAGTAGGCGAGAATGATCACGCTTGCGATGGCCGCATAAGCACACCACAGCGAGGTGAACGCGTACCGCTTGAACTCCATTACCACCAGGAGAATCGTGAGATTTGCAAAGCCGAAGACGACCATCATCCTGATCCTGGAGAAAAACAGCGATCCACAGGTGGCCATCACATAGAGCACCGCAACCGCTGTATTGTTGGTCGCCTGATTGATATAC
Organism: uncultured Acidobacteriaceae bacterium; assembly: GCA_963696275.1. Lineage (GTDB taxonomy): Bacteria > Acidobacteriota > Terriglobia > Terriglobales > Acidobacteriaceae > Acidiflorens. The sequence continues at coordinate 443,523 of CAVOJQ010000011.1, forward strand.
ACGATGCTGTTTCCTTTGACATAGACCTGCAATGGATATGCGGTGAGTGCCCACAAAATATAGAGCGTGGTAGCTCCGCCGAGCACGAGGAACGGAAACATGCGCTTGCGGCTCCGGCGATCAGGCTCGAACAAGAGCACGCTGAGCGGCAGCAGGAAAGGCAGAAGCCCCTGTGCATAAAGCATGAACGCCGCGCCCATGTCGTGCGTCACTACGGGGGAAAAAGTACCATCCAATCCCAGCCAGACAAATCCCTCGATGAACTGATGAATGGCGAAGAGCGTGGGCAATGCGGCGAAAAGCACCTCGCGCCTGTGCTTCACCCTGGTCAAAGTGACGACGCCGACCACGCCTAGAACTGCGCTACCCACAAAGTTCGCTGTCGCTGAAAAACACATGACTGGTTGTCTCCCTGGAGAGGATGACACTTAACGCCGCTGAGGGCAAAGTGCTTTTTGATGCGGGGCCATGCCCCTGTGTCACGAATATCCTTGGCACAATGTCACCGAGGAAAAGCGGGGATCCTTCGACGACGCGCGGACTCCACTTCGACTTCTCTAGGCGATCGCTTCTAGGCGATCACCTCTAGGCGATCACTGGTTTTGCCGAAGGCATGGGATCGACGCGCAGGGTGAGTCCATGGATGTCACGTACGACGATGCGTTCTCCGGCGGGAACGGGGACGGAGGAGACGGCGTCCCAAAGCTCGCCGTGGACGAAGACTTTGCCGGCGGGAGCCAGTTCGGTTTGCGTGATACCGAGTTGGCCGATCAGGCCACGCCTGCCGGTGACGACCTTGTTGCTGCGGGCGCGCATGGCGATGCTCATAAGGAATGCGGTAATCAATCCAAAGGGAACAGCGACGGCGAGGGCGGTCAGGAAGTGCACGCGCATTTCGGGAATAGGAGCGTCGACGAGCAGCAAGCCGCCCAAGGTCAGCAGCAGGATTCCCCCGGACGTCAGAATGCCGTGACTGGGGAATTTGGCTTCGGCGACGAAGAGAGCGAAGGCGACGAGAATCATGGCCAGCGCAGCGTAGCGGATTGGCAAGAGGTGCATGGCGAAGGCCGCCAGGACAATGAAGATGACTCCGAGGGTCCCGGGGACGACGGCACCGGGATGGTTGAATTCCACATACAGACATAGAGCGCCGACCAGCAAAATGATGAGGGTTATGTTGGGATCCATGATGTAGGAAAGGATGTGCTCTTTCAGCGTCATCGAGTAAGTTCGGACGGGTTGGCCGGTGAGGTCGAGGGTCATGAGGGCGCCGTCGAAGCGCTTAAAACTCTGGCCGTTCATCTGGCGAAACAGGTCCTGCTGGCTCGAGGCGACGTAGTCGATGAGTTTCTTGTCGAGAGCCTCCTGTTCGGTAAAGGACTTGGATTCGCGGACGGCGCTCTCGGCGAGTTCGACGTTGCGGCCGCGTTTGGCTGCGACGGAGCGCATGAGAGCGGCGGCATCGTTCTCGATCTTCTTCATCATGGTCTCGTCGGGCTTGCCAAAGAGAGTTACGGGATGTGCCGCGCCAGCGTTGGTTCCGGGGGCCATGGCGGCGACGTCAGCGGCTTCAAGAATGAAGATTCCGGCGGAACCGGCGCGGCTACCGGCGGGGGCTACGAAAACGATGACGGGCACGGGCGAGGCAACGATTTTGTCGATGATTTCGCGGGTCGAGTCGACCAGGCCTCCGGGGGTGTTCATCATGATGAGTACAGCCTGATCGTGGCTGGCGGCGGCGGCGTTCAGTGCGCGGCCTATGTATTCGACGGTGATGGGCTGGATAGCGTCGTTGACATTGATTGTTAAGACGTCGGCAAACGAGGGCGCGGCCAAAAAAAGACAGGCAAGAACTGCGAAGAAAAAGCGAGACGTCAGTCGGCTTCCAAAAACCGAGAATCGGGCGGCGAGAGGGGAGAGTTGCGAATGGAGAGCTGGTTTCATGGCTGTGGCAGCGGCTGCGCTTTCTCCGCGAACCTGGCTGCAAGGGTGCGCTTCATCTCCTGCACGGCGGCATTGCCTGGCTCGAGTTGCAAGGCACGATTAATATTCTGGACCGCCGCTTCCATTTTGTTTTCTTTCAAGTCGAGGCGAGCCAGAATCAGATAGTCCTCGGCGGATTCGCGGATGCGGAGGGCGGCTTCGGCTTGGGCGCGAGCGTCGACGGCATCGCCGCGAGCGTCGTAATCTTCGGCGAGCGCGGTTAGAGGAGCGGTGCTGGAGGGATCAACCGCGGCGGCGTGGCGAAACTCGGCCACGGCTTCGGTAGAGAAGCCGTGGGCCAAAAGCTCCTTGCCGAGTTCGGTGTGAAAACGGGCGTGGGCACGGGGATCGGAGCGGGCAAAACGCTCCTCGGCCCAACTGCCGATCTGGATGGTCATCTGGCGGAAGGCGTCTTCCTCGTAGTTGCGTTTGATGCGCTCCACGGGCGGCTTCGAGTTTGGGCTGGCGGCTGCGACTGCGGCATTCGCGGAAATCGGAGTCAGGGAATCGAGAAGCGCTTTGGCTTCCGCATCGTTGGGACGATGCTCGAGAGCGGCGCGGAGTTCGCGGGCTGCAGCGGGGCGATCGCCGGCCTGGGAGAGAGCGACAGCCAGATTGAAGTGATAGTCGGGGTCGCTGGGATCGTTCTGGATGGCGTGTTCGAAATCGTCGACGGCTTTCTTCTGGCCGCGGCGGGCAGCGACGACTCCTAAATTGTTATAGACCTCGGCGAGGGGCACGCGGGCGGCGACGAATGCAAAGGCGGTTTCGGATTTTGCGTAGTCTCCGTGAGCGTAGGTTGCCAGACCGAGATAGAAATTGGCCTCCCGGGCAACCGCTCCCGACATGAGAGAAGAGTGTTGGACCTGAGAGAGGGCAAGGATCGCCGGTTCATAGGAGCGTTGAGCATAGTAGGTCTTGCCGAGTTGGAGCCAGGCGGGGGCGTAATCGGGACTGAGGCGAGTCGCTTCGCGATAGTGTTCCAGTCTTTCTTCAGTGGAAGTTGCCAAGAGGCCTTGAATGTAGTTCTGCTGAGCGTCGAGGCGCGGCGCAGCCATGCCGGCAATGTATTTATCCTTGGGTACGGAGAAATCGGTACGGATGAGCCTGAGCAAATCCCAGGCGAGCGCCGATTGGAGGTTGCCGAGATCGGCGAGAGGGGCGGACTCGGTGGCGGCGGGCAAGAGCTTTTGCGCGCGCATGTCGAGCAACTGCGCGGTTACGGTCAGGCGCTGGCCATCGTAGCGATAAGAACCGAGGACGGCATAATCAACGTCCATCTGCTCGGCGAGGCGGTAAAGGGTGGCGCGAGATGGGTGAATTCCCGTGGGAACGCCCTGACGGTCGTAGGCGCGGAGGCGTTCGTCACGGCTGGTTACGTAGATCACCGGCGAATTGAGTTGCTGGTGGAAGGTTTCGGGAAAAGATTCGCCGAGCCATTCCAGTCCAGGGGTGGGAGAGGCATTGTCGAAGGGAACGACGACCAAGGTGCGACCGATCATATTGGAGTCGACGGTGCGGTCGGGGGAGTGATCGGCTGGGGTACGGGTTGCGACGCCATGCGCGGCGGCGGAAGCGTCCTGGGCGTAAAGCGGTTGCAGAAAAAAGAGCGAGGCAAAGAGCGACGCTAGGACGACGAAAGCAGCGGCGGGTTTCACGACAGTTTCATTATATCGGCAGCTGGGATAGCGCATTAGGATAGCGCAGCAAGGAAGATGGACTAGCGAGAACTGCGGGTAGGGGTGCGTGCTAAGCGGCCGGCTGCTGTGAGGGCGGCTGCGTTTCGGTTTTCGTTTTCGTCTGGAATTCGGGCCATCCGGGCAATGCATCGCTGCCGGTGATGAGGCGCGCTCCCCGCTCGTAGGTGAGATACGACCAAGCCCACTGAATCATGACCAGGAGGCGGTTGCGGAATCCAATCAGGAAAAGGATGTGGATGAACAGCCAGGCCAGCCAGGCAAAATAACCGGACATTTCGAATTTGCCAAATTGAGCGACGGCTGCGGCGCGGCCGATGGTGGCCAGGCTGCCCTTATCGTGATAATGAAAATTGCGGCGAGGCTGATTCTGGAGATCGCGGGCGATGATTTCAGAGACCCACGCACCTTGCTGAATCGCGACCTGGGCGACTCCGGGGAGCAGTTTGCCGTTTTCGTCGGGGAGCGCGGCGAGATCGCCAATCACGAATACTTGCGCATGGCGGGGGATGCTGAGATCGGGATTGACCAGCACACGCCCAGCGCGGTCCAACGGCACTCCCAACTTTTGGCCGAGGGGAGACGCGGCAACTCCCGCCGCCCATAAGACGACTGCAGAGGGAATTGTTTTGTCGCCCATCCAGACCGCTCCCGGCTCGATGTTTGTGACCATATGCGAGGTGAGGACCTCAACTCCGAGGCGTCGAAGCTGTTGTTCGGCTTTGCGGGAAAGTTCCTCAGAATAGCTGGGCAAAACGCGAGGGCCACCCTCGATGAGCAGGATGCGGGATTGGCGGGGATCGAAATTGCGAAACTCGTGATTGAGAGCATGGTGGGCGATTTCGGCCAGAGTGCCGGCGAGTTCGACGCCGGTAGGGCCTCCTCCGACGACTACGAACTGCACCGGGCTTTGTTGGCCGATGGCAGGCGGCTGATTTTCGTGGCGTGGGTTGTTGTGGGGGCGGCTGTTGTCGGATTCGTTGTCTAGACGAGCGGCAGCCTGACGCTCGGCAAGCTCAAAGGCGAGCAGCACGCGCCGGCGGATTTCGAGGGCGTCTTCAATGGTCTTAAGACCGGGAGCGAGCGACTGCCATTCCTGGTGGCCGAAATAGGCATGGGTGGCACCGGAGGCGACGACCAGGAAGTCATAATCGAGCGATTGCGCGTTCGTCCGGATTTTCTTATGTTCCAGGTCGAAATCGATGACTTCTTCAAGTAAGACTTCAATGTTGGAGCGGCCTCGAAGGATGGCACGAATCGGCGCGGCTATTTCGCCTGGCGACAGGCCGGCCGTGGCGACCTGGTAGAGCAGGGGTTGAAAGGTGTGGTGATTTTTCCGGTCAAGGAGGGTGACTTGAACGGGAAGGCGAGCGATCCGCCGGGCCGCGGTCAGGCCGCCGAAACCGGCCCCGACGATGACCACGCGGGGCATCCGTCCTGCTGCCATTGTCATCAGCTTGTCGCCTCGTCAGTTCGTCGCTTCCTCTTCTTAAAGTCCCTACTCTAGAGATTCGCACCGGAGTCATTTGGACGGAATGTTTTTGCCTGGTTGGAGACTAGACGGCCTCGGATCGACGCACGTTTGCAACCTTATAATTTTGAAAACCTTATACACTGCTTCTTCGCACATTGTTCTGCACAATCGGATGGATTCGGCTCAACCCATTTCGTCAGCCCAACGTTTTCTACTGCCTTCGGTCCGAGACATAATTTTTATCTTCCTTTTCTGGTCGCTATTGGCCGGGCCTTTGTCGAATCGGCCGTTGGCGGACGCCGATATCGGATGGCACATTCGGACGGGAGAGCTGATTCTGGCAAACCATGCGCTGCCGCGGACAGATCCGTTTTCTTCGACCATGCAAGGCCAACCCTGGTTTGCCTGGGAGTGGCTGTACGACGTGGTGCTGGGGATTTTGCATCGTGCCTGCGGGTTGAACGGAGTGGTGTGGCTGTGCGCGCTGCTGGTGGCGTGGATGCTTGCGCTGCTGCTTTCGCAATTGTTGCGGCGAGGGACGGGGCTGCCGTTGGCGATCGTGCTGATGCTGCTGGCAGAGTCGGCGGCGATGATTCATCTGTACGCGCGTCCGCACATCGTCAGCTGGCTTTTCTCTTTGCTTTGGCTGGTTGCGCTTGAGCGATGGGAAGGTTCAGAGGGCGGGAAGGTGCGGCGCTGGCTGCCGTGGTTTTTCCCGCTTTCGATGGCGCTCTGGGTGAATTTGCATGGCGGATGGCTTTTTGGAATGGCGCTGCTCGGCATCTATAGCTTCGCCGGGTTGGTGGAGAGTGTTCGGGAGAAGGATCCGTTTGAAAGGGTACGCATCGGACATCGGGCTCGCGCCATGGCTTTGGCTTGGGTGGCCGCGGCGATGGCAACGCTCGCGAATCCGTTTGGCTGGCGGCTGCATGCGCACATCTACCGTTATCTTGGCGATCGCTACCTGATGAACCATATCGACGAGTTTCGTTCGCCCGATTTTCACGGATGGACGCAGCGCTCCTTTGCCATCATTGCGGTGATGGTAGTGATGGCGTTCGCGTATCGACGAAATCGATTACGGCTCAGCCATCTGCTGGTGGTACTTCTAGCGGTGTACGCAGGATTTTATTCGTCGCGTAATATTCCGATCTCCTCGATGTTGCTGGTGCTGATCGAAGGGCCGATTCTATGGGACATCTTTACTTCGTTGGCGGATAAGCCGGGTGCGTGGCACTGGGTGCGCAACGGCGCGTCGCGAATCAAGGATTTTTCCGATCGCATGGGTGGGCAGGAGTTGGAACTCGGTGGACACCTGTGGCCGGTGGTGTCGGTGGCGTTGGCTTTTGCACTATGCCTGCAGGGTGGATGGCTGGGCAGCCGGCAACTGATTCACGCAGAGTTCGATGCCAGGAAGGTGCCGGTCGCGGCGGTGACTTTTCTGCAACAGGTCCAGGCCAAAGAGCAAAATCCGGAGCCGGTTTTTTGCCCCGATTCCTGGGGAGGGTATCTGATTTATCGGATGTATCCTGATCGCAAAGTGGTGGTGGACGATCGTCACGACCTCTATGGCACGGATCGGGTGCGCCAACTACTGGTTCTGAGCCAGGGCGAGTCGGGGTGGCGGAGCGTGCTGAAAGAGTGGCAAATTCGCATGGCAGTCTTGCCCAATGACTCGACGCTGGCCAACTTGCTGCGCGAGCTGCCGCAGGATTGGGGGGTGGTGTATGAAGACAAGGTGGCGGTGGTGTTTGAGAGACGGTAATTTGGCATGGTTGTTCCGCACTCTCTGCACCCTACGCCCTTCCGCGTCATCTGATGTAGTTGAGTTTGGCGCCGGCAGCCGTGGGAGTGTTACTTTGGAACGCGCTCCAGAACTACTACGCAGCGGCCGAGGAAAGAATGAGACGATGATGGGGATGGCAACCAACTGCGGTTGTAGCGAAGGATGCCCGGAGAGCTGTCGATGAAGGGGCAGTGTTTACCGTTCCAGCAGATTCCACACAGCAGCCGTCTTTTCCTCGATTATCTTTCCTACGCTCCTTCGGTTCGCGAGTTCTATCCACGATCACCAATATTTTCTGAATGGGTGAAGGACGAAGCCGAGCAGGTTGTTTATGACTCGGCGCGGCGTTCCGAAGTCAGCGAAATTCTGGAGCGACAGAATCGCGGTTGGAGCGCTTCGGGGAAGACGCTGGCGAATATTGAGCGGCTGCGGCGAGGAGCGTTGGCGGCGGTTACAGGACAGCAGGTGGGACTGTTTGGCGGTCCGCTGTTTTCGATTTTCAAAGCGCTGACGGCGGTAAAACTGGCCGAGCAGGCGACGGCCAAGGGAGTGGAATGCGTTCCGGTTTTCTGGCTGGCGACGGAGGACCACGATTTGGCCGAGGTCAACCATGTATCGCTTCTTTTGGAGAGCGGGTTGGCGGGGGCGTTTACGGTGGAAAGCCCGGCGGCGACGGATGCGCCGGTGGGCACGATCAAGTTCGGCTCGGAGATCGATCGCGTGGTTGAGCGCGCGAGCGGACTGCTGGGAGGTTCCTCGGTAACGGACTGGCTGCGGCAGGCGTACCGGCAGGGTGAAACGCTGGGAAGCGCATTTGCAATCTTGTTTGCGCGGATCTTTGCGGAGTGGGGAGTGATTCTTCTCGACCCGGCCGACAAGGATTTCCATGACCTCGCGAAACCATTGTTGCGGGCGGCGATCGAACGCGCCTCCGAACTTGATGAGGCGCTGCTGGCGCGAGGAAAGGCGTTGGAAGCGGCGGGATATCATCAGCAGGTCAAAGTAACGGCCGCGAGCACACTGCTTTTCGAAGTCAAAGATGGCGCGCGCACGGTGGTTCGCCGCAAGAATAATAACGGCTCTTCGGGCAAGGGCGGTGACTTCGCGGTGGGCGAGGATAACGTTACGCGCGCCGAACTGCTTGGCGAGATTGAGGCGGCGCCGGAGAAGTTCAATCCGAATGTGCTGCTTCGTCCCGTGGTACAGGATTATTTGCTGCCAACGCTGGTTTATACGGGGGGAGCGGCCGAGGTTGCATACTTCGCGCAGGCTGCAGTTGTCTACGAGAAGCTGTTGGGAAGGGTGACACCGATCCTGCCGCGTTTTTCGGCGACGCTGGTGGAACCGAAGGCGGAGCGTCTGCTGACGCGCTACGGTTTGGGGCTTTCCGACGTGTTGCTGGGGCCGGAAAGAGTTCGAGAGGCCATTGCTGCTCGGTCATTGCCCGCGGAATTGCAGGCTCGTTTTGCAAAAGCATACGCGGCTGCGGAGGAGGCGATGACCGCCGTGCGCGAATCGATCGGCAAGCTGGATTCCACGCTGATCGGCGCGGCGGACCGGGCACGTATGCGAATGTGGCATCAGATTCATCAGTTGCAGCGGCGGGCGTCACGCGCGGAACTGCTGCGCAATGAAGTCGTCGGGCGGCATGCGGATGCCTTAAGTAACGCATTATTACCGCACAAAGCGCTGCAGGAGCGCGAAATTGCGGGCGTGAGTTTTCTGGCGAGATACGGGACGGACTTGCTGGAGAATCTCTATGCGATGATCAATCCTGATTGCCACGACCACCAGGTGATTTCTCTGCAGTAGAGATGGGGTTGGCATGCAGATGCGCCAAGCCGCATCTCTAGAGGTGAAATCAGCGATCAGCTCTGGCGCAGAGCGCTCTGCAATTCTTCCAGCGATTCCACCCGGGGCAATCCGCGGTTGCGGTAGGCGCCGGGAACGTCCATTAGGATCGCTTGCATGCCGGCGCCCTGGGCGCCAAGGTAATCCACGGAATAAACGTCGCCGACGTAGAGGCTTTCTGCGGGCGCGGCTTTCATGCTTTGCAGGGCTTGCCGGAAGATTTCCGGGTGGGGCTTTTCGACTCCGACGAGACCGGAGTCGGTGATGGTTTCGAAGCAATGGGCGATACCGCATCGGCTGAGGACGTCCTGGATCTTGCCGTCGGCGTTGGAGATGACTGCGATTTTGTAACGAGCGCCGATTTCCCGCAGATGTTGGGCGGTGCCGGGACGAATGGAATCCCAGTTGGAGGAGTTGCGGATGGCGGAGACCAATTGATCGCGGATAGCGTCATGGCCGTCCTTAAGGCCGATCTCGGAGAGCAATTGCGAGTAGAACATCCACCAGAAACCGTGGTCGATGCTGCCGTCGTTGGTGGCGGAGCCTGTCATCATGCCATCGAAGGCTGCCTTGGTGCGGCATTCGAGGTCGCGCAGGTGTTCACCATCGGGCACGAAGCCGCGCTTGGCGAGAGGCGCGTGAATGCGCTCGCGGTTGGGGAACAACAGCGTGTTGCCGACGTCGAAAAAAATGACTTTGAGTTTCGAGCTCATGACAACCAAAGCTAAACCACTCCATCGATCCAAAGTTGTTGTGGCCACGGGCTGTTGCCGAGTTCTGCTCCGGCGGGGGTTCCCGTCCGCACACCAGCAGCCAATGAATTAAACTGAAAAATCGTCGATGTATTAAGTTGATCTATTAAAGCATCATGGCACAACTGCGAGTTGTAATTCTGTGGCATCAGCACCAGCCGTTTTACAAAGACCTGGTAACGGGGCAGTACCGCCTGCCCTGGACGCGGCTGCATGCGTTGAAAGATTACTACGGGATGGTGAAGTTACTGGACGAGTTTCCGCAGGTGCATCAAACCTTCAATCTGGTGCCTTCGCTGGTCACGCAGATCGAGGATTACGTATCGGGGGGGGCGCAGGATCCGTTTCTGCAGGTGGCAGCGAAGCCTGCCAAAGACCTGAGCGAGGTGGAGCGGCGCTTCGCGCTGCAATATCTGTTTCAGGCGCATCCGGGCAATGTGATTGGACGGTATCCGCGGTATCGCGAATTGCTGGAGAAATTTCGCGGCGCCGGGGCGTTGCCGGAGCGGGCCGAGAAATATTTTCTGCCGCAGGATTTTACCGACCTGCAGGTATTGTCGCAGATTGGATGGTTCGATGAGTTTTTTCTGGCGGAAAAAGACATTGTCGAACTGATTCGCAAAGAACGGAACTATACGCTTGAGGACCAGGGTTTGGTCATCGCGAAAGAGCGGGAGTTGCTGGGTCGCGTTCTGCCGGCGCATGCGGAGGCGGCAAAGAAGGGTTCGATCGAAATTTCGACATCGCCTTTTTATCATCCCATATTGCCGCTGCTCTGCGATACGCAGATGGGGGCGGTCTCGACACCGGGGTTGCCGTTGCCGCAGAACCGCTATCGCCATCCCGAGGATGCGGGCGAGCAATTGCAGCGCGGAATGGACCTGCACGAGAAAGTTTTTGGGGTACGTCCGCAGGGGGTGTGGCCATCGGAAGGCAGCGTTTCAGAAGAGGTATTGGCCATCGCCCATGGGTTGGGAGTGCGGTGGATGGCGACCGACGAAGGCGTGCTGGGACGAAGCCTGGGCATCAATTTCTCGCGGGACGGATATGGTCATCTGAATTCGGAGCAGGCGCAGCGGCTGTATACCATTTATCGCTACGAAAATAACGATACACGGATGAACATGATCTTCCGCGATCACACGCTCTCCGATTTGATCGGGTTCGTGTATTCGGGGATGCCGCCGCAGGACGCCGCGAATAACCTGATCCACAAGATCAGGGAATCGGCGCACGCGGTGCTGACGACGGGGCGGGACGCGGTGGTTCCTATCATTCTGGACGGGGAAAATGCCTGGGAATATTACCCGAAGTCAGGGCGGGAATTTCTGCGGAGATTCTACGACGGATTGCAGAGAACTCCGGGGATGGAAGCGGTCACGGTGAGTGAGGCGATTGCCCGCCACAGCCATATTAGTCCCTTACGATCGTTGGTGCCGGGGTCATGGATCAACGCGAACTTCAACGTCTGGATTGGCGCGCCGGAAGACAACAAGGCGTGGGACTATCTGTATCAGGCACGCAATTTCTATACGCAGGCGGCACCGGGCGCGACGGAAAAGCAGCGCAAGCTGGCCTTTGAGGAAATATTGATCGCCGAGGGGAGCGACTGGAATTGGTGGTATGGACCGGAGCACCACTCGGCCAATGATCGCGACTTCGACGAGCTTTATCGCAAACATCTCTCGAATATTTACCAGGCATTGGGGGGCAACCCGCCGGATTATCTGGCACAGCCGATCAGCGGAGAAGTGGTGAGGCCGGTTTTCACGCCGCAAAGCGCCTATATTCATCCGCGAGTGGCGGGCGATATGGTGCGCTACTTCGAGTGGATGGGGGCGGCGCGTTACACGGCTGACCAGCGCTCGGGATCGATGCACGGCAAGCGATTTCTGATGGATGAAGTGTTCGCCGGGATCGATGAGGAATATGTTTACGGGCGGCTGGATTTCGCCGGTCCATTTCCACTCGACGGATTTGAAGTGGTGGTGAATCTGGAATCGTGGTCGAACCAGGGTGTCAAACCGCGGCGGGAGCTACGGCTGGATGCGTCGATGGATGGCGGCCGCATCCAGTCGTGGAAGGTGACGCAGGGGGCCGACAAGCCGGTGGCGGATTCGAGGGATGCGAAGGGTGCGCGGCTGGCGCTTCTGCGCAACTTTGAGTTTCGCGTGCCGCTTACCTGGCTGCTTGCAGCTCCGCTTGAGATCGATAAGGTGCGTGGAGCGAAAGGCTCGGATCTGTTGACCGTCCGGTTACGGCTTCGCTTCAGCGTGTGGCAGAATCGTTTGCCGATCGACGCGCTGCCGGTCGAAGGCTGGATTGAACTGGAGTTGCTGGCGGAAGAGGATTTGATGGCGGTGAGCGGTTGAGAAATCGTATGGAAGCGGCGCTTCGGCTGCGCTAAGGGCAGGCTCCGGCCGCCTCCACACGGATTGATTCGCGTTATTGTCCGCTGCTGGCACCCGTCATGGTCATGGGGCGGCTCAATTCCATAACCAGTTCCGTGCCTGCCGGTAGGGTGGCGGAACGATGTTTGCCGAGCCAATGGGTGACGGTGATGGTGGCGCCGACGAGTCCACCGATGACCAGGCCTTTGGCGCCGCCGGCTAATCCGCCGACAATCATGCCGCCGCCGGTTCCCATGCCGATTTCGGTTAAGTCTTTGCCATCGTAGCCAGCGCCTTTGAACTGACCTTCGGTGTTGACATCGGTGCCGTGGCGCGCGTTGGTGTCAACCAGCGTGGCGTTGAGCATGAATTTGTCGCCATTCGGCAAGACCAGATTCTCCGGGAAGATGGCGATGGTGGGCTTGCCGGCAATGCGACGAGGACCATCCGCTTTGGTGACGCGGCCCTCGACGGTGGCGCCGATGGGAATCACGGTCTTGCCGTCGATGACGACCGGCTCGGTCACTCTTGCGGAGAATGGATCTCCGCTCTTGGAGCTGAAGGTTGCGAGTGAGGTTTCGAGTTTCATCTTGACCGCGGTTCCGGTGGGCAGGGCGGATTGCGCCCACGCGAAGCTCGTGATGAGAATGAGCGATGCCAGCGAGAGTGCTCTTTTCATGTTGCCTCCAAGTAATCGGTACGTCTGAAAGTCAGAGAGCCTTTTGCAAAGCCGCGATGACGTCATCGAGCGGTGCGCGATCGTTCTGGTTGTCGCCGCGATAGATGTAGCGGACGGAACCGCCGCGATCCATGACAAGAGTCGCGGGATGCGCGATGTTGATAGCGTCGGCGGCGAGCGCGTTATGTAGCCCGTAAGCTTTGGTCACGGAGCGGTCCTCATCGAGCAGGAAAACGCTGGCGATGGGATGCTTCTCCAGGAATTTCCCCGGCTTCCATACACCATTCCTCTTTTCTGCGGCGATGAATACCACCTGTCCTCCTGTGGCTTCAATTTCTGTCCGCCGTGGCTCGAACTGAGTCATGCGCTTCGCGCAGTTCGGTCACCAGGTGCCGCGCAGAAACTCCAGAATCAGCGCGCCCTGGGCAAGCAAGCCAGCAAGGGTAAATAGGCCCTCGCGGTTGGCCGCTCCCACGGAAAAGTCCGGAGCGAGTGATCCGATCTCCAGAGTGTCGGTGCGATTCTTCATATTGAGTTCGACTTTAAGCGAGGTGGAAATCAGGAACAATAACGGATAGGGTTCGGGGGATGAATGCTCGGGAGATTCGCAGGGGCGTATCCAGACGCACTGACCGGGTGCTTCCACGTCCGATATAATCAGCTTCTCGTTGATGAGAACGCAGCTAGACGCGGCAAGCCGCGTCTCTACAGTTGGGCCGATGTTCTTAAATCCTGAGATTAATAAAGGATGCACTCATGCCTATTACGAGTATTGCGGATATTCGCGGACGCCAGGTGCTGGACTCGCGTGGCAATCCGACGGTGGAAGCTGAAGTTTTTCTGGATGGCGGCGCGAGCGCGCGGGCGATTGTGCCGAGTGGCGCCTCCACGGGAGGGCATGAGGCGGTGGAGTTGCGTGACGGCGATAAGACGCAATTTCTCGGCAAGGGCGTGCTGCAGGCAGTCGCGAACGTCAACGGCGAAATTGCGGAAGCGCTGAGCGGCGCGGACGCTGCCGATCAGCGGACGCTGGACGCGAAGTTGATCGAATTGGATGGTACTGCCAACAAAGGACGGCTGGGGGCAAATGCGATTCTGGCGGTATCGATGGCGGCGGCGCGGGCTTCGGCGAACGCCTGCGAACTGCCACTCTATCGATATCTGGGCGGGGCGGCGGCGAATCTGTTGCCGGTGCCGATGATGAACATTCTCAACGGCGGCGCACACGCGGATAACAACGTCGATTTCCAGGAGTTCATGGTGATGCCCGTGGGAGCGCCGTCGTTTTCCGAGGCACTGCGCTGGGGCGTGGAAGTGTTTCATACGCTGAAGGGCGTGCTGAAAAAGCGCGGCTATAACACGGCCGTGGGCGATGAGGGGGGCTTTGCTCCGTCGGTGAAGTCGAACGTCGAGGCGATTGAAGTCGTGCTGGAAGCGATTCAGCAGGCGGGCTACAAACCCGGCGAGGAGATTGCGATTGCCCTCGATCCGGCGGCCAGCGAGTTTTATCAGGATGGAAAGTATGTCTTCAAGAAATCCGACAAGTCGGCGAAGAGTTCTGAAGACATGGTTCGCTCCTGGGAAAAGTGGGTGAAAGACTATCCCATCGTGTCGCTCGAAGACGGGCTCTCCGAGAACGACTGGGAGGGTTGGGCGCTGCTGACGAAAGAACTGGGCGGCAAGATTCAGTTGGTGGGCGATGACATCTTTGTTACTAACATTGAGATCTTTGCGGAGGGCATCGAGAAAGGAATTGCCAATTCGATCCTGATCAAACTCAACCAGATTGGCACGGTCAGCGAGACGCTCGACGCCATCGACCTGGCACGCCGCAACGGATACACGTCGGTGATCTCGCATCGCTCCGGCGAAACGGAAGATACGTTTATTGCCGATCTAGCGGTGGCAACTGGTGCGGGGCAGATCAAGACAGGCTCGGCTTCGCGTACCGACAGAATTGCCAAGTACAACCAGTTGCTGCGGATTGAAGAGGAGTTGGGCGGGGCGGGACGGTTTTTGGGGGTGAAGGCGCTGAACTACAAGGGCTAGGGGCGTCGATGGCGTTTGCAGGTTCTTACTCGGAGACGTGGGATGCGGCCCGCCCGTTGTGTTCTTTGGGGGCCTAGTCGTCTTCCTGTGCTTTGAGGCGGTGCAGGTCGTTCGCGGGCGAGTCCATTTGCGCGGAATTGCGCGTGCTGCTGTTGAGCTTCTTCTTATCTCACCGGTGATGATTCTCCTCATTGTCGCGACCGGCAAAATTTCCGAGTGGTTGCGGCTTAATGACTTGGAAGCAACGGTATTCGGCAGGTGGGTGAGTGTCACGATATTGTGCTTGATTGTGGCACCCTGGACCCATTATAGGGCGAAGGCTAAGTCACCACGCAGGCTCGGTTCCGCTTGCGGGGAGTTTACTGTTCCCAAGGACTTCAACGACCCCTTGCCGAAAGAGATCGAGGACGAGTTCTATAAATGACGAGTTTCAGCTGAGCTAGAACCCCATCCTGTCGTCTGCCGAAGGGCCGTAGGTCGAAGGCACCGGCTTGTCAGTCAATCGCAGATACACTCCCAGTTGCGCGCGGTGATGCACCAGGTGATTGAGGAACATTTGACGGTAGGCCAGGAAACGAGTGCCGCTGAAGATGGGCTTATCGCCGAAACTTAGCTTCCAGGGCTGAGTCCAGGCTTCATCTTTTGTGTTCTTGAGCGCGGTGCGAGCTTGCGCTGCGCCTTCATCAAAAGTCTTGACCAATTGCGCCGCGGAGTCAAAGGGCACCGGCGGCATCTTGGTCTTTCCAAAATCGAGTTCAGGAGTCGTAAGGATGATGAGGCCAAAGCCAGCCAACTGCGCGACGTGAGGCGCGAGCTTGTTGAGCGGCATCGATTTCGGATGGGGCGCGAAATCTTTCTTGTCTTCGGGAACGCGCTCCAGCATGGTGCGCGTTTTTTTAATTTCTTCATCGAATTCGGTCAGGAGAAGTTCATTGATGGGCATGTTTTATCCTCGGGGACAGTTTCTGCAATAGTATGAGATGTACGGCCGCAGGAAGCGATTCAGTCTATCTGCAAAAAGGCCAAGTAGCCAAGAGCCAGGAGCTAACAGCTGATTTATGCCTCGTCCTAAACCTCTCGTACTCATCATTCTTGATGGCTGGGGATATCGAGCCGAAACCAAGGCTAATGCAATTGCGCTGGCGCGCAAGCCGGTCTACGACCGAATGCTGCGCGAGTATCCGAACACGTTGATTCACACCAGCGGGCCGTTTGTCGGACTACCGGAAGGCCAGATGGGAAACAGTGAAGTTGGCCATCTGAATATGGGTGCCGGGCGCATCGTGCACATGGACATTACGCGCATCGATCTGATGATTCTGAACGGAGAATTTTTCACCCATCCCGTGCTGGTCGACGCGATGAAGAATGCACGGTTGGGTGGACGCAAGCTGCATCTCTTCGGGCTGTTATCCGATGGCGGGGTGCATTCGAGGCAGGAGCACCTTTATGCGCTGCTGAAGATGGCCAAGCAGCAGGGAGTGGATCGCGTGTTTGTACACGCTTTTATGGACGGGCGAGACACGCTGCCGACGAACGGCGTTGGCTACATTGAGCAACTGCAGCAGAAGATGCGCGAGTACAACTCGGGCAAGATCGCCAGTGTCAGCGGCCGCTACTATGCCATGGATCGCGACCGCCGTTGGGAGCGCATTGCCAAGGCCTACAGCGCGATGGTCGAGGGCAAAGCTGAAGGCGGCGCATACACTGACGCAGTGCAGGGGATGAAGGCGTCTTACAACAGCGGCGTGACGGACGAGTTTGTGTTGCCGTTCGTCTGCACCGGCAATCGCGGCGAGAGTTCGACAAAGAACGACCTGGCGACGATTGCCGACGACGATTCGTGCATCTGCTTTAATTTTCGCGCCGACAGGGTGCGCGAGATTACGCGCGCGCTGTGCCGCAACAGCGGGCTGAACGAAAAAGGCGGAAGCGATTTGCCGGGAGCGGCCGATCTGGACGCGACTATCTCCCGCGACCACGTGCCGAAGAACCTGAAGTACGTTTGCATGACGCGGTACGACAAGAATTTCAACCTGCCGGTGGTGATTCCGCCGGAGTCGATGGCGAATATCCTGGCCAACGTCATGGGCGGGCTGAACCTGCGCAACCTGCGAGTGGCCGAGACGGAAAAGTATGCGCACGTGACGTACTTTTTCAATGGCGGAGTGGAACAACCTTTTCCGGGGGAAGATCGTGTGATGATCCAGTCGCCGAAAGTGGCTACTTACGATCTGAAGCCGGAGATGAGCGCTGCGGGTGTCGCCGAGGCGGTCATCAAAGCCACGAATGACGGCGCGTTCGATGTGATCATTGCGAATTTTGCCAATGCGGATATGGTCGGGCACTCGGGGAAGATCGAGCCCACGATCAAGGCGGTGGAGACGGTCGACGCCTGTCTCGGAGAGATCGAGAAAGCGGTTCGCGCCAAGGGCGGAGCCATGCTGATTACCGCCGATCACGGCAACGCTGAGATGATGATCGATCCTGCGACCGGAGGACCGCACACGGCGCACACGACAAATCCAGTGCCGTTTATTCTGATGGCGGAAGATGCGAAGCAGTATTCGCTCAAGCCGAATGGATCACTGCGCGACATTTCGCCGACGATGCTGGGAATGCTGGGTGCGGCGGAACCGAAGGAGATGACCGGCTCGGATTTGCGCAGGCCGCTTAAAGCTTGAACCGCCGAGGTGCAGAGGACGCCGAGAGTATCTTATTGATCACCGATCACCCAATCATCGATGACTCGATCGCCCGCTAAGCCGATGCATCCCAAGCTACTGATCTTCGTCCATCATCCCTTCGATCAATGGAACGCACCGGCGTGGTTCCCAGAGCGGTTGCAGCAGGAATTTCCGCAAGTCAACGTTGTAAACCTGCCCGATTACAAACGGGTCGACGAAGAAATTGTCGATGCCGAAATGGTCATCGCCTGGTCGATCCGTCCCGAACAGATCACCGCAGCCGGGCAGTTGCGCTGGATTCACTCTCCCGCAGCGGCGGTTCATCAGTTGATGTTTCCTGAGCTGGTTAAGAGCGATATCGTTCTGACGAACGCACGCGAGGTGCACGGACCGGTGGTGGCGGAACACGTCATGGCGTTGATTTTTACGCTGGCCAAGAAAATTCCGGGCTCGGTTCTCTTGCAGCAGAAACGCATTTGGGGGCAGCAGATTTTGTGGGATGAAATGCCACGCGTGCGTGAGGTCGCCGGGGCGACCGTCGGTCTAGTCGGATTGGGCAGTATAGGCCGCGCCGTCACCAAAAGCGCGAAGGCGCTGGGCATGCGGGTAATCGCAGTGCGCGAGCATCCGGAGAAGGGCAGTGACGGTGCGGACGCTATCTTTGGTCCGGCTAAAATCGACGAAGTTTTTCGGCAGGCGGATTACGTCGTACTGGCCGCTCCGGTTACGGATCGCACAAAGGCGATCGCGAATGCCGAGCGCCTGGCGCTTATGAAGCCGGATGCTTGCCTGATCAACGTCGGGCGCGGCCCGCTGGTGGATGAGCCGGCGCTCACAGCATGTTTGCGAGAAAAGAAGATTGGAGGAGCTGCGCTGGATGTATTTCCCAAGGAGCCGCTGGCGGCCGATTCTCCGCTGTGGGACGTTCCTAATCTGCTGATCACTCCGCACACGGCGGCGCTGACTGACAAATTATGGGACCGGCATTACGCGTTGTTCTCGGAGAATCTGCGGCGCTATTTGGTTGGGCAGCCGCTGCTGGCAGTTGTGGACAAGCGGAAGGGATACTAAGACCTGCCAATCGGGGACGCACACGATCATGATCCTGGCCACAAATTGCATGGTGTGTGAGGCTCGCCGCGTTACCTCGTATCGACGCCAAATCCGATAATCGCGGTAACTTCCACGGGATCATCTCCGCGAAATGCGGGTCGGAATTTCCAGTTCCGCAAAGCGACCAGAATCTTTGAAGTAGTTTCGGCAGCGCCGGGCTCGAGGACCTTCAGGTCTTTGAGCTCTCCCGAACGGTCGATGCTGCAGACGATGATCACGCGGGTTGGCCGGAGTCCGTCAGGTAGGTCCTTGCGCATAGGTTCGGGCTCGCTCAATGCTATGCGGGAGGGATGCGTGGCTGATGACGGATCGGAGTATTGCATCACCACCGTTCCGAGCGAGGTGGGAATGTAGATGGAATAGTTGTCGCCCTTCAACAGGCCATAAAAAGGCAGGACGCCGCCCGAGCGCGAGGTTGCGACCACGGTGACTCCCGATCTTTTGTGGTCGTTGATGGAAGAATGGCCCGGACCGTTCGAAGGAGCGTCGCCGCCGGGCGCTCCAAAGCTGGGTAAGGTGATGGTGGTCGTGCCGCCCTGCACGGATACTCCGGGCATGGCTGGGGCGCCGCTGGTGCCGCTGCCCGCGCCACCGGCGCCGGGATAGGGGGAGATACCGCCGCGAGCGTTGGGATCGGAGCCGCGTGCCGTGCCTTCTCTACCCGCGCCAGAACCTTCGCCCTGCAATCCGCTGCCGGGGCCATTGCCTTTGCCGATGCCCGCTCCGCCGCCGCTGCCGCCTAGGCCACTGGTTGCGGTGCCGGTGGGAGACATGGCTAACGCGCCAGCGTTGGCTGAGTTCGGCAGGCCGACGGCTGTTCCGGGTTGGCTGGAGAGGACGACACCATTACCGGCGGCGTTTCCTCCGGCATTGGCTGGGGGAGCTACGGATGAACCGAGGTCGAGTGGGCCGCCGGCACCGGTTCCCTTGTTGCCGCGTCCGCTGCCGGTGAGAGCCTGGCCGCCGCCGAGACCTGGCGGAGGTGGTACGACGTTGGCGGAGCCGAGCAGAGAACCTCCAGATCGAGTTTGAGTCGCTGACTGACCGGAGCGGACATTTCCGCTTCCACCTCCATTTCCACTGTCGAGGGTAGCGGGAGGCGGGACAACCTGTGGCTTGAAGGTGGCGGCGCTGGATCGCGCCAGGGTTCCGCCGACGGAGGCGGAGGGCGGCGGAGGCACCGGCTTGGGGCGCAAATCGCCGCTGGCTGAACTTCCCCAGCTATTGAGATCGCGGCTCACCTGCGATGGCGGAGGCGCGATGACGGCAGGGGTGGGCAAGGTGAGCTTGGCTCGGGAGGACAGATCGCTCGGCGGAGCAGAAACGGGAGGCGCAACCACATCGACGGTGGGCGTCATGGGCAGACGAGAACTGGCCAGATCGCGCGGGGCATCGCGTGGTGCAGGTGCGATGACGGTGGGCATGAGGGAGTTGGCGCGTTGCATCTTGTCGCGCGAGACATTGGGCGCAGGCGGCACGATGGTTGGGTTCGAGGCCGGCGAAGTGCGCGTGCTGGCATGCGAAACTTCGGGAGCGGGCGGAACGATTGTGTTCGCGAGGTTGGTTGCCTTGCGGCTGGGCGATGGATTCGAATTCAGTTCGGGCGAAGGTGGTACGGGACGCATCGTTGGCAGTGCGGGAGGCAGGTTCGGTGCAACGAGAGAAGAACGCAATCCTTCGGCTGGAGGCGGTCCGGGATTGGGTTTGAAGGCGAGAAGATTGGCGACTGCGGCATCGGAGTGCGGCAGGTTGATTTTAGGAGCGTCGACAACTCTTTCGCTTGCCTTGTCGCCGCGTGCAACACGGATGGTCTGGGTACGGTGATGGGCTTGCTGGCCGCCGGCGCGTCCTGCCTTGCCCGACTGGGCTCCGCCGCGATCCTGGGTTTGCGGCAGTTCGTCGCCAGAGTAGTAGATGACATCGGCCTGAGGATGGGCGGGAGGAAGAGGGAGTTCAAGACTGACGAGGTGTTCAGGGCCTTCAATGACGGCGATCAGCAGAAGGCACTCGAGCAGCCAACAGGCGAGCATGCCTCGATAGGGGAACATGCCGATGGGCGCTTCTCCGGCAAGGCGCTTCGGAGAGCGGGTGAGAGCGGGGCGCAGAGCGGACCTGAACTCTGCCCAGGGTGAAGACCATTCCACGAGAAGGCGCGGCGGTTCGGTCCACTGATCGTTGGGCCGACGATCGGCGACTTCGGGAATGGGGGCAACTTCGGGCATTATTTTGGACTGCGAAATTTCTGGGGGATTGGTACCAGTGTAGTGTGCCAGAAGGGGTCTTGGAATTTCGCGGTACTTCAGTGTTTTTTGTTTCGTTCCTTATTTTTATGTGCGGGAGGCTAATCGGAGGTTATCGGATCTGAAGTGCTTGCCGAGTGGAACCTCCCCCTATTGGCGGTCCATTGGAATCATTGACTTAGAAAAAAATTCCCGCCAAAGTCTTGAGCCAGAATTACTTGGAGGTAAAGTATTCAAGAATGATGAGTTAGCTCGATGTCTGGGCTGTCTCGTCCGGGCTGCTACGTGGAATCAATCACTTAGCGGGCCTTTCGTGACAGTTATTGTAAAGTATTCAAATTAAGTTAGTTATCTGTAATGCGCCCGGCAAATGGCATTGCTCGGATCGATTGTCAAGGATCAGGCGGTGCCAAGCAAATGCTGGTTTGCTATGGATTTATTTTAACAGGCGGGTCAAGTGCTGTTTTACCCCGAACTGCTGCGCGAGTTCGGCAGCGGTGAGTCCGCTGGGGTTGGTGAAATCGGCGCGACTCACGACTGTGGAATCCCACTCTTGCGCAAAGGAGGCGCAAGAATGGGGCACCCCCGGTTGGGTGATGCCCACGTGCATGATTAGGTGCTTTCGGGGGCGAGGGCGCCCGCGCCACAATTTCTCTGCCTTTTCTATGCACTTTTCTCTGCACTTTCCTTTGCACTTAGCTTTGCACTTTCAGGCGGCTTCGGTGTGGATGGGATGCTCGAGGAGAATGTCTACCTGGTCGCCGATGAGGGTGAGGGATTCCTGGACGGTGCCGGTGGGAAGTTCCAGGACCGAAGCGGCGTTGATGCGAACGGCGGCGATGCGCCAGGGTTGGAGATCTTCTTCGAGGTGGATGACGATGCGTTTGCGGTCGAGGTAGACGGCGTCGATGGGAAAGCGCATGGCGAAGGTGTGGATGCCGTGGGAAGGGCTGATCCAGAGTCCCTGGCCGCGCGAGAAACGGGAGGAGTCGGTGACCATGAGGCCGCGAAAGCGGGACCAGTGGGTGCGCGCGATGGCGAGGTCGGTGGCGAGGTAGGTGCTGCGGGTGCGGTTAAAGGCGTAGGTCTTGGGCCGGGTCATGGAATCCTTGAATGATTGAGATGTTCAATTCTTGAATCCATAGCTCAATGATTCCATGACGCAATCCTTTACTTTTTTCCTCCGGCGACGGGCAGGAAGATGTGGAGCAATTGAATCACGGCGGGGCCGACGGTGACGAAAATCAGAGAGGGCATGACAAACAGGACGAGGGGGATAATCATTTTGACGGTGGTTTTGGCCGCCTGTTCCTCGGCGCGCTGGCGGCGTTCGGTGCGCAAGGATTCGGAATGGACGCGGAGGGCTTGAGCGACGCTGGTTCCGAAGCGGTCGGTCTGAATGAGGGTACCGACGAGAGAGCGGATATCGTCGACGCCGGTGCGTTCGGAGAGATTGCGGAGGGCCTCGACGCGGGGTTTTCCGGCGCGGGTCTCAAGATCGAAGAAATGGAATTCGGTGCTGAGATCGGGATGGGCATGGCTGAGGTCCTGACCGACGCGCATCATGGCCTGATCGAGAGACAAGCCGGCCTCGACGCAGATGACGGTCAAATCGAGGGCGTCGGGAAGAGCCAGGCGAATGCGGCGCTGGCGCTGGTTGAGTTGTCGCTTGAGGAGGAATCGGGGAATAAAGAAGCCGAAGGCGGCCAGGCCAACGAGCAGGAGCGGGGAATCGAATCCGGTGAAGAGGAAAGCGGATAAGAAGCCGATGCCGGCAAACAAGACGCGCAGGCCGCGGTAGATGGTAAGGTGCTGGGGGTTGCGGTAGCCGGCTTGAATCAGCCAGGCGCGGGTCTGGGAAACTTCGGCGGGCGAAATGGGGAGAGCGCGGCTGAGGGGATCGAGGGCCTGCTGCATGCGTTCGCGGATGGCAGGTTTGGTCTGGGCGGCGGGTCTCTGCCATCCAATCTCGCGGAGGCGTGATCCGAGCACGGACGAAGGCGCAAGCACGGCGGCGCCAAAGGCGAAGACGGCCACGACGATGGTGAGAAAGACGAAGATCGAGAGTGCGAGGGCGAGCGTCATGGATTAGACCTCATCATCACACCTGGATCCTGATAATTCTGCGAATGACAAAGTAGCCAAGGGTCTGCAGAGTAATGCCGCCGACGATCAGGGCGTGGCCGATCGGGTCGGAAAACAGTGGGCTGATAAATCCTGGATTGAGGATTCTCATGATGACCACGATGGTAGGCGGCAGGGCCATGAGCAGGACCATGGTGAGGCGTCCCTGAGCGGTGTGAACGCGAACCTGGCGGAGGATTTTGAAGCGTTCGCGAATCACGTAGGAGAGATTGTCAAGAATCTCGGCCAAGTTGCCGCCGGTTTCGCGCTGCAACATGACAGCGGTGACGAAGAACTTGACGTCGACGAGGGGAATGCGGTCGGCGAGGTTGAGCAAGGCATCGCGGACGGGGAGGCCGAATTTCTGTTCTTCGTAGAGTTGACGAAATTCTCCGGCAACGGGTTCGGAAACCTCGTTGGCGATCATTTCCAAAGCGGTGGTGAAGGCGTGACCGGCGCGGACGGCGCGGGCGAGGGTATCGATGGCCTCGGGGAACTTCTCTTCAAATTGCTGGAAGCGCTTTTTGCGCATGTGCGAGGCGTAGGCGTAGGGGAGGAAAAAACCAAGAACGAAGCCAGCCCATCCAAACAGCGCATTGCCGCCGGCAAGGAAGGCGACGAAGGCCAAAATCACAGCGGAGACGGCGCAAAGCATGAGGAAGTTGCCGGCGCGGACGTCGACGTTGCCCTGAGCCAACATTTTTTGCAGAAGAGAAATACGTTCGGAACGGCGGAGCAGGGTATCGAAAGCGGGTATCTGGCTGAGGAGTTCATCGCGCAGCAGAGCTACGTCAGGGAGGGAAGTTTCGGGGGTACTTTTGACGGAGGAGAGCCGATCGCGGAGAACCCGAGCTTGGGCCTTGCGCTGATCGAACAGAGCCATGAGGGCAAAGACGGCGGCGCTGACCACCAGGAATACGAGGAAGGCGATAACGATAGGCACCGGCTACACCTCCATCCTGGATTCGAAAAGAGCGGGATTGAGGCGGCAACCGGCGGTGGCGAGGCGCTCGGCAAAATTTGGCGCGACGCCATTGGAATGGAAAACACCACGCACCTTGCCGCTTTCGTCGATGCCACTGCGATCGAAAACGAAAATATCCTGGAGAGTGATCATGTCGCCATCCATGCCGGTGACCTCGGAAACGGTGACAACCTTGCGGGAACCGTCGGACAGTCGAGCGACCTGCACGACGGCATGAACGGCATTGGCGATCTGGTGGCGGATGGCGCGTTCGGGAATATTGAGATTGGCCATGGAAACCATGTTTTCGATACGAGCGAGGGCGTCGCGGGGAGAATTGGCGTGTACGGTGGTGAGCGAACCCTCGTGACCGGTGTTCATGGCCTGGAGCATGTCAAAGGCTTCCTCGCCGCGCACCTCGCCGACCACGATGCGATCGGGGCGCATACGCAGGCTGTTGATGACGAGTTGACGCATGCGGACGGAGCCCTTGCCTTCGATGTTGGGAGGGCGGGTTTCGAGACGGACGACGTGTTCCTGTTTGAGCTGCAATTCGGCGGCGTCTTCGATGGTTACGATGCGTTCGGAATTGGGGATGTATCCGGAGAGAACGTTCAAGACGGTAGTTTTTCCGGCGCCGGTGCCGCCGGAGATGATGAGGTTCAAGCGGCCCTTGACCATAGCGGAGAGGAGTTCGAGCATCTGTCCGGTGAGAGTTTTGTTTTCGATCATGTTGCGAGCGGTGACGGGATCGCGGCCGAAGCGGCGGATGGAAAGGCAGGCTCCGTCGAGGGCAAGCGGGGGAATGATGGCGTTGACGCGGGAGCCATCCTGGAGGCGGGCATCGACCATGGGAGAGGATTCATCGACGCGGCGCCCGATGCGGGAGACGATGCGGTCGATGATCTGCATCAGGTGCTGGTTGTCTTTGAATGAAAGGCCGGTGATTTCGAGTTTGCCGGCGCGTTCGACGTAGACGCGATCGAAGCGATTGACGAGAATGTCGGAGATCGTAGGATCCTTGAGCAGGGGTTCGAGGGGGCCGAGGCCGAAGATTTCATCGAGAATTTCGCGCGACAGTTGCTCGCGTTCGGCAAAGCTGAGAGGAACGGCCTCGCTGTTCACGGAACTGCGGATGAGGACGAGAACTTCTTCCCGAGCCGAGTCGCCGGTGGTGCGACCGAGTTTTTCGAGATCGAGGCGATCGAGAATCTTGCGATGCAAGTCCGCCTTAACCTGCTGGTACTCGCTGCGTTCAAAGGCTTGTAGATTGGCCATAAATTCCTAAACCCTTCGGCTATTCGCCGGCGCTTCGCGGGGCAGCGGTTTTAGCGAAAAGCGAACGACGCGTCGGCAAACCGTGTTAACCCTGCACTGTTTTAAACAACGACCAGGCGGCGCGTTTGACATCGAGATCGTCCCTGGTCAAGTATTCTGCCAGCCCGGAGATGGAGCGCGCAATTTCAGTATTTCCCTGCTGCATCAAGGGAACCCCGCGATCAATGGCGGTGGAGACGGCGAAGTACTGATTGGGAATTCGCCAGAGCACGGGAGCACCGATGGCGGCCTCGGTTTCGGCCTCGTCGAAGCCTGCGACCTTGCGATAACGATTGAGGACGAGGGCAAAGCGGTCGCGGGAGCCACTCTCGCCAAGGTATTGGGCGACTCTACCGGCGCTCCAGAGCGAGGCGACATCGGCGTGAGCGATGAGGAGAATCTTCTCCGACAGGTTGCTGACCAGACGAGTGACGCTGTCAAGGCGGGAAGAAGCGTCGACGACGATGTAGTGATGGAGGCCGGCGATGGTGTCAAAGAGACGGGCAAAATCGGAAGCGGAAGGCTCGATGGCGGTCGGGGTGGCGGCGCCAGCCAAGACCTGCAAGCCGTTATCGTGACGGGCCATGAAACTTTCGAGGAGGGAAGAGTCGAGGCGGTGGAGATTCGATAGGGCGTCAGAGACGGTGAAGGCGGGCTTGAGATTGAGGTGGAGGGCGCAGTGACCGAGCGGCGCCAAATCGACTAATGCGGTGCTGTGATGAATGGACTGCAAGGCGAGAGCGAGATTGACGGCGACGGTGGTGGCGCCGCTTCCGCCCTTGGCGTTCACGACGGTGAAGACTTTACCGCGGGAACCTTCGCGGCCGGGCTTGCGGCGGGCGGCGGTGAGGCGGACGAAGGCTTCAAGAAGATCGTTGGTGGTGGTGGGGCGCTCAATGTATTCGCGCACACCGGCGCGCAAGGCGCTGACAATCAACTGGGGCTGGGTCATGGAGCCGATGCCGAACAAAGCGGAATCGGGAAGTTCCTGATGCAATAATTCAATGGCGCGGAGCGCCGACGAGACGCCATCGGTGGCAATATCGACGAGAACCACTTCGGGAGCAAAAGCCTGAGTCCGACGGATGGCGGGGTCGCTTGCCGCCAAGGGCATGGCGGCGATGCTGCAGACGGTGCGCGCTACACTGGTGCCATCGACCAGGACCTGCAAGACCGCGCGCTGGTCATTGTCCGTGGCGAAGATGGCGACTGACAATTCCGGCATGACCCGCTCCCCTCCGACATTCCATCATTGAAGCGATGAGGCAAAGAAACCATTAACCTCATTCTTGTAATCGCAAGGTCTCCCGATCTGAAGGATTGGCTGTGGCAATGCTTCAGTATTTCTTCTTGTCGAACTTACTCTTATTCAAATTCGGCTCGGGACCGACCGGAACTGGCGGCGGCTGATTGCTGGCCGAAATGCGGCGCACGGTGCAGAGAACCATTAATTCCGAATTGTTCTTCTGGTCGCTCTTGCTCTTAAAGAAATTGCCGATGATGGGAAGATCGCCGAGGCCGGGAACTTTATTGGCAATGTTGGTGACGCGGTTATCCATGAGTCCGGCGATGACGAAGCTCTGGCCATCCTGCAGTTCGAATTCAGTATCGGCCTTGCGGGTACTGATGGCGGGAATGGTGGTGCCGGAAACGGTGACGGCGTCGGCGAAGTCAAGGGTGCTGACCTCGGGAATGACATGAAGGTGAATGTTGCCGTTGGGCTGAATTACGGGAGTGAATTTCAAGCGCACGCCAAATTCGCGAAACTGAACGGTGACGGTGGCGATTCCGCCGGCGCCAGGTTGAACGACGGGGAAGGGAAATTCACCGCCGGCAAGGAAGCTGGCTTCTTTGCCGTTGACGGCGACGAGGTTGGGCTCAGCCAGGATCTGCAGGAGATTCTTCTGTTGCAGGGCTTGAATGACGGCGCCGAGATGAACCTGGGGGTTGAAGAAGAAAAGATTGAGTAAGTTCGAGATGGTCGTCTGAGTGGTGGTTCCGGTGGTGGCGGTGGGGGCGGCGCCGCCAATGGTGCTGGTGATGGGAGCGCTGGTAATTCCGCCGAACTGGCCAGTGGTGATGGCGCCGATGGTGTTTCCAGAGCCGGTGGAGAAAAGATTGAAGCCAACCTGAGTGAGGGCGGTGCGATCGACTTCGGCAAATTTGACCTCAAGCAGGACTTCGTCGGCGCCGACCGGACCGAAGGTGAGGACGTTGACGACATTTTTTGAATAGGCCGCGGCGAGGGCGCCGGCGTGTTTGGAAACGTCTTCGGTGGTGACGTGACCGGAGAGAACAATCGCCGAACGCGACGGGGTCACCTCGATCTGCTCATTGGGGAAAAGGCGATGCATCTCTTCCGAGGCGGCGGAGATGTCGACGTCGACGCGGAGATCGAAGCTGCGAGAGCGCTCCAGTTCGTCCCAGATGAGGAGTGAGACTTCGCCGGGCGCCAGTCCATTGACGAGAACCTGGGTTGGGGTAACGACCAGCGCGTCGGCCACGGTGGGATCGGTGACGGAGATTCGTTTCAGTCTTTCTGTAGTGTTAATCAGGAGCGATTTACCTACCATGACGCGCAGGGGAGCGGCCCCTTCCGACGCGCTCTGTGCGGGGGCGGTCGAGGCGGCGGGGGACTGAGCGACTGGGGCATTCTCCGGCTTGGTGGCAGCGGAGATGGGCGTTGCCGGAGTTTCATCAGGGTTGCCGTCGAAGAAGGAGGAGACGCGAGCCAACAGGAGAGTTGGTGTAGCAGCCAGCAAAAAGAAGATGGCGACCCTTTGTGCGATTCGCATGAACCGAAGTCTCCCTGCCAATGGACGGGCAGATCCACCATGGGGAATGAGGGGCCGCGAGTGAGCGCTGTATGGAGAACTATTTATCTTCAAACTTAGTCTCATCCCGTTTGCTGCCGCGGATCATTTCTACCTGATAGGGTGCAGACGCCGACGGCAAAACCTTGGCCGTCACTTTGTGAGCTTTGGGCTTGAGTTCAACGGTCTCCGGCTTCTCGCCGGCGTAGAGGGCGCTGATCCGGGTCGCGCCAATGCCTTCTTTCTTGGTATCCAGGGGATTGCGTAAAGCGAGCTGAATTCTGCCCTCCTGGGAAGCGAGGGCCAACCTCTGCGCATCGTCGGGAGACACGAGCAGGGTAATCACAGGAGCGGCTTGTTCCCCGGCAGCGAGACGTTCGAGGAGGCTGCCTCCGACGGCGATGACGGCGACATTCTGGAGCACGGTGATGGTCTGGCGGTCGTTGCCGTTACCCTGATTGCCGGTAGCGAGCACATCGACGCGGGTGCCCGGTTGCACGAAGCCGGCGACCGAGACTACGTCGTTGACCCGCACGGAAACGGCGCGCATTCCCGGGGGAATCATGGAAGGCAGGCCGGCGCCGGCGTCGACCGCGGCCAGTTTACCGGGAAGAATAAAATCACCTTTACTGATGGGGAGAATGGCGCCGCGGCCCAGAACCTTGGCGACCGAGGTGAAGGCGCCTGGAGGAATTGCGGGTTGGGGTACCGCGATCAGATGAACATCGCTGGACTTCAACTTCGCTCCCACCTCGATGTCGCCGGAAGCGACCACGACCTGAACTCCCCGGGCAGAATCGTTCATGCCGGCATTCGCCCGCATTTTGTTATAGACGGCGAAGCTGACGAGGAGGCCGACGGCCAATGCCAAGCCCCCGATCATCAATAAGCGGCTTCGATTCATTACTCACCTTCCAGCGCGACCGGTACTGGTTCGCTCATGCCGGGAACCTTATTCTTATTCTTCCCGGCATTCATCCCGGCCTATGAATTTCCCGGCCACGATACTAACACCAGGCATACGCTGGTACGCCGTGGGCACCCTACTGCACCTGACTGGCTACAGATGAAAATACATTATTGGCGTTGGTGCCGATCAGACGGACAGTTCCAATGACGATAACGAGAATGACCGCCAACATTACAGCGTATTCTGCAATATCCTGCCCTTCGTCATTGCGCCATAAGAGCTTACCGAAATCTGCCATTCCAGGCTCCTTTTAAGCGTTCATAAGCTCGCTCGACAGGCAAGCGTTATGTCAGATTTTTCTGTATATACGCTAGTTTCGCAGATTCGGGAGGCTGTGGGAAACATTTTTTGCGATGTTCCAGACTTAACACGAGCGACTTTTGCCGGTTGGCGTCGAAACGGCCACCGACCTTTGGGTGGAAGAATGCCATCCCTCAGGGGACAATGACGGCATTTTGTGCGGTGGAAAGGCTCCGGGTGAGGAGCACGGCTTTGGAATCGATGAAGGCGGTATGCCACTCGGGGTCGACGAGGAGGGCTTGCCCGAGGGCGCAAGACACGGGCACGAGCACGGCTTCGATCCTCCAGTTATCGAGGACGGATTGCCAGCCGTTTCGGAGCTGGGCGACGGTGTTAATGGACTGGCTGAGGAGTACGTCGCCGTAGAGGTCGGCGCGGCCATCGACGAAGACGCGATACTCCGGATACAGTTTCCAGATGGCATAGCCTCCCCAGTCGTAATAGACGAAGAGATTGGGGGGATAACTGCCCGAGTGCAAGAAAGCGACGGCCTGTTCAGGAAAGACCTGCGCCTCGTTGAGAGACTCGTTGCGGGCGAGGCTGATCCATCGGGTGAGGGCGAAGGCGGCCATGAGGATGACGACAGCGACGTTGAAAATTGGGGCAGGGGCCGAAAAGGGCGACGCGCTGGTCCAGCGGCGGCGGGCGATTCCGGGCTTTCTGGCGGGGTCGCCGTTGGCTACGGGGAGGGCGGCGGCAATCACCGGCATAGCCAGCAAAGCGAAAATAGGGATGTGCCGAGCGGCATCAAGGGCGGCGAAGGACATGAAGAGCAGCGGCACCATGATGCGACCCCTGGGACGGGAGCGGGAACAGGCGAGGGCAGTGACGAGGAGCAGCCACAGCAGTAAGAACGGGCGATAGAGGGATTGATGAAAATCGGGCGAGCGCCACTCGCCGATGAAGGAGCGGATTCCGTGGGAGCGCAGGGTGTCGAACGGGTAACGATAGAGTTCGGCGCCGTTGGGGTTGAGAGGAATGAGCAGGGCGAATGCCAGAAGGAGCAGGGCTACGCGGAGCAGGATGGGCTGAGCCTGCTGCCAGGGCGTATTGCCCGCCGCAGTCTCGATTGTTACTCCTACCGCATAGGCGATGAGGAGCGCCGGGGCGAGCGCGAATCCGCCGTGCAGATTGAGCCACAGCAGGAACAGAGGAGGAATCCAAAGCAGAAGTTTGGGACGATCTTCGCCAGCCTCGATCAGCCACAGCAACAGACTGGCGAGGAGAAAGGTAAACATCTGGGGGCGTACGCCCCAGGCGGGGGCGGCAGCCAAAGCGCCGAGGGCGGTGGCGGCGGCGGCCCAGTGACGTTTTCGGCCGGTGGCAGCACAACGTAGGTAGAGGAGTAGGAATCCAGCGGTGGTGATGAGCGCCGAGAAAACGATGAGCGCAGTGGCGCCCCCGAATTTCCAGAGCTGGTAAAAGATAACTTCGGATAACCACTCGTGGGCAACCCAGGCATGGCCGGCACGGGTGAAGGAGAATGGGTCGAAGCGCGGCACGTGGCCGGTGGCGGCGATCCATTGACCGGTGCGCAGATGCCAGCCGATATCGGGATCGGTGGCGCTGCGAGCGGTCATTGCCAGCAGGCCGAAGAGGACAATTCCGTCGAAAGCGGCGAAGCTCTTCGGGCTACGAATTCCGAACGTCAGCATTGCTGGAGATTATAGAATCAGAATCTCGCAAAAGCTCTTGATGAGTTTCTCGGATGAGTTTATTCAGGCAAAATCGCAAGGCAATCGTAGTGACATTTCTGCTGGCGATGACGTTCTGCAATGTTGCGCTGCCACTTCGCTTGATCGCGAAGCTGCGCAACGGATACCAGGATTTCACTATTTTTTACACCGGCGCTCGACTGCTGCAAACGGGCCAAGCAGCGACGCTTTACAATCTTGCGACGCAGTATCGCATGCAGCAGACGTTTACGAAGGTTCCGATTCGGCTGGGACCATTGCCGTTCAATCATCCGCCGTTCGAGGCACTTTTTTTTGTTCCGCTGACGTGGCTGGGTTATTGGCCAGCGTACTTGCTTTGGACCGTACTCAACCTGATCATGCTGGCAGTAACCGTGTTGCTGCTGAGAAGACATTTTCCGGCATTCGCGTTGGCGCCGGGCATGGTTGTCGGGCTGGGCGCGACGGCATATTTTCCGATTGCCATCGGAATCATCCAGGGGCAAGACATCATTTTCCTGCTGCTTCTTTGTGTGCTGGCGGTGATCTGCCTTGATGGAGACAAAGACGCGCTGGCGGGGGCGATTCTGGGGGTGGGACTGTTCCGTCCGCAGACCGTTGTGCCGCTGGCGGTGATTTTTGCGGTTCGGAGGTGGCGTGTTCTCGCCGGATTTGCGCCGGTCGCGATCGCGCTGGGCGGGGTCTCGGTGGCGCTGATGGGATGGCGCGGCCCGCTTGATTATGTGAGGTTTGTGTTGCATCTGGAGGGAACCGACTCACGGGCTTTTGGTCCCGAGGCGGTACCGAATCTGCGGGGATTGGTGCAAGAGTTGCCGGGGCTGAGCGCTACGGGCACGGCGGCGCACCTGCTGATCGTGGCATCGTCGATACTGGTGTTGATGGTAGCGTTACGCCGGATTCGCAAGGGACGAGACTCCATGCTTTATGTTTTCAGTCTGGCGACGGCGACGACCATTCTGATCAATTTTCACGCCCTGGTCTATGACTTCACTCTGTTGCTGCCGATGGCGCTTTTATTACTGATTCGAACTGCCGGCAGGGAGGGAGAATTTGAGGGTCACGAACCGGATGCAAGCACGATTACGCTGGTCGTGCTGCTGTATCTGACACCGCTCTACATTTTCCTGTTGCTGGCGGTCGACCGATTTTTCCTGTTCTCGCTGATTCTGCTCTGGCTTTATGCCAGGCTGCTTCTGACGCCCGCTCCGGCGGAGGTTCCCGCCTGAGCATGAAGCATTTTCTTTTCCGTTCGCAGGTATGGACGCTGTTGACCGCAGTTCTTTTGGCGGCGGGAGGATGGGTGTATCTGGAGCGGGTACTGATCGGGCGCCAGGTGCATGAGGCAGCCATCCACGATCAGCCACGGGGCAATCTTTCCGATCTGTATCCGCGCTGGCTGGGGGCGCGTGAGTTGCTGCTGCATGGGCGCGACCCGTACAGCGCAGAGGTAACGGGCGAAATTCAAGAGGGTTATTATGGTCGCCGGCTGGATCTTTCACGTCGCGGCGATCCGCATGACAAGGCGGGATTCGCCTATCCGGTCTACGTAGTTTTTTTTCTCGCGCCCACGGTCGGATTGCCTTTTCCGATAGTGCAGAAATTCTTTTTTTGGTGGTTGGTGGTGCTGACCCTGGGCGGCACGGTTCTGTGGCTCCGAATTGTGCGATGGCAGATGCCGCTTCTGGCGCAAGGCAGCGTACTGGTGCTGACGCTGGGCAGCCTGGGAGTGATGCAGGGACTCAAACTGCAACAGATCAGCCTTTTCGTAGCCGCAGTGGTAGCGGCGGCCGTGGCTCTTCTTATCGCCGATCGGGCGGTGGCTGCAGGAGCGCTTCTGGCGGTAGCGACGATCAAGCCGCAACTGGTATTGCTATTGCTGATCTGGCTGGCGGTATGGACGCTGGGTGATTGGCGGCGGCGTTATCGCTGGGCGGCATCTTTTGTGGTCAGCATGGCGATCTTGTGCGGCGCTTCGGAGTGGTACCTGGCGGACTGGATTCCGCGCTTCTGGCGTGCGATTCGGGAGTATCAAAGCTATACCGGAGCGATTTCGGTGCTGGATGGGTCGATTGGAACTCCCTGGAGCTGGGGTTGCGAAATAGCGGCTCTGGGAGCGCTGTTGGTGGCTTGCTGGCGAGAGCGCCGGCAAGCGGCGGGCGGTGAAACTTTTTCGTTCATGGTGAGCATGGCGCTCGCGACAACGGTTCTGCTCGTGCCTATCTCGGCCCAGTACAATCACGTCTTGTTGATCCCAGCGGTGTTGCTGCTGGTGAAGGAAGGGGCATGGATTTGGCGAAGGAGCGTGATCAACCGCATGCTGCTGGCGACGACAACCGGGCTGGTGGTGTGGCCATGGATCTCAGCTACGGCGCTGGCCGGGTTATCCTTCATGATGCCGCGGGAAACGATGGAAAGAAGCTGGGCAATTCCGCTGTGGACTTCAACCCAGATCCCGGTGGGAGTGGCTTCCCTGATGCTGGTTTATTACTATCAACGATATGATCAAGGGACTTTTACTGCAGCGGTAAGGCCGGGCTCGTCGTAGAATGCTGGGGTGCCGTGCCAGCCTCAGGGGTGTCTGGTGGGTACGAAGGCGGCGGCCGGATCGCCGCAGGAGAACTCAGGGTACATGTCGGCATCATCGCATTCGGGTGTTTCCAGCATTTTTCCTATCGCGATCTTCGTGCAGGGAAGTGATCAGCAGACACTCTCGTTAAATCACACGCCGTACACGGTGGGGCGCAAGGTCGATCGCGACCTGGTGATCGCGGATCCTCGAGTATCGCGCGAGCATGCGTCGATTGTGGCGGAAAGCGGCGATTTTTTTGTCGTCGACAATGGCAGCAAACACGGGACCTTCGTCAACGGCGAGAAGGTGGATCGCCACAAGCTGCAGCGCAATGACCGGCTGGAATTTGGGGCGCGCGATATCGCGTACCTGATTTTCCATCCGCTGCACGCGACCTCGAATACGGCGCGAGAATTTCTCAGCCAGATCTCGGGCATTCAGATCGCGCCGGAAGCGAGCGACCTGGAAAAATTAACGCTGTTCATGGAAGCGGCGCGGAAACTGAACACCATCGGGGTGCTGGACGAGATCCTGGTCACGTTGCTCGATGCCACGCTGAAGTTGACTCGCGCGGAACGCGGCTACATCTTCCTGCGGGATATCGAAGGCACGCTCACGCTGGCCGCCGGACGGACCTCGAAGGGCGAGCCGTTGCTCGACGATAAGACAATATCGCGGTCGGTGCTGGAAGGGGCGCTGACTTCGAACTCGGAATATCTGGTGACCGACACCAGTCAGATGCTGGATGTAAAAGAGCGGCAGAGCATCGTCGCCTTCGATTTGCGAACCGTGATCTGCATGCCGCTGCGCAAGCCGCTGGTGCAGACGACCCGGGAGCAGCAGCCGGCCGGGGGCGAGGTGATGGGCGCGCTCTACGTGGATTCGCGTTTCGCTTCGCGCGATATCACCAGCGTCAGCCACGATATTCTGCGGGCGATCGCGACAGAAGCAGCGCAGCTGATTGAAAATGCGCGCCTGGTGCAGGCGGAAGAGGCGGGGCGGCGTTACCAGCAGGAGCTCTCGATCGCGGCCTCGATTCAGCAGCGCCTGCTGGCGGTGACGCTGCCGGAAGTGCCGTTTGCGAGGGTGAACGGGCGCAACATGTCTTGTAAAGAAATCGGCGGCGATTTCTTCGAAGCGGTGAACACTCCGCAGGGGCTGGCGGTGGTTTTGGCCGATGTCAGCGGCAAGGGAGTGTCGGCGGCGCTGCTCGCCTCCATTCTTCAGGGCATGGTCTACTCGCAATTGATTTCAGGCATGCCGCTGGTGGAAATCGTCGACGCGGTCAATCGCTTTTTCACTTATAAACACATTGGTGAAAAGTACGCGACCATGATCATTACACGTCTACGGAATGACGGCGATCTCGAATACGTTAATTGCGGACACATTCCGCCGGTGTGGATTTGCGGGAAAGAGGTTTTGCGGCCGGCGCATGGCAACCTGCCGGTGGGACTGCTGGCGGATGCGACTTACTCGAGCGACCGTTGCCAGATGAGGCCGGGAGACCGGTTGATCCTGGTGACCGACGGCGTGACCGAGGCGGAGAATGCGCGCGGGGACATGTTCGACAGTGAGCGGTTAGAAATCATCGCGGGGAAAAGCGTGTCGATGGAAGACGTTTTTGCCGCCGTAGCCGATTTCTGCGGCGGCACACCGCTCAACGACGATTGCACGGTGGTCGAACTCTCTTACACCGGCACGTAGAGGCTGCGGAAAAGTGTTTTCCCAGCGCAGTGTCTCCCCAGCGACTGGAGCCTGGCCTTCCCCAAACCGTCGCGAAGCTGGGTTTTTCCGCGACCTGCTAAGGCTTCGCGGCCGGATGAATGTCGACCGTTGACCAGGTTTTATCGGCCGCGTGACAGAGCTTCTCGATGGCGCAATCGGCACATTTCGGGCGGCGCGCCAGGCAGAGCTTGCGGCCGTGCCAGATCACTTCGTGAGAGAAATCGGTCCAGCGTTCGCGAGGAATGATCAGCATCAAATCCTGTTCAATTTTCCTGGGGTCATCGTGGATGGTTAATTCCAGCCGTCGTGAAATTCGGGTCACGTGGGTATCGACGACCACTCCTTCGTTCTTCCTGAACCAGGTTCCAAGCACCACGTTCGCGGTTTTGCGAGCCACGCCGGGCAAGGTCAGCAGTTCGTCCATGGTTTGCGGGACGTTGCCGGCAAAGTCGGCGACGATCTTGCGGGCGGCGCCGACCAATGATTTCGACTTGTTGCGGAAGAAGCCGGTGGAGTAGATGTCAGGCTGCAACTGTTCAGGCTGGAGCGCCGCGAAATCCTGGACGGTTGGGTATTTTGCAAAGAGCCCGGGGGTGACCATGTTCACGCGGACGTCGGTCGACTGGGCGGAAAGAATCGTCGCCACCAGCAGCTCCCAGGCATTGCGGTGGGTGAGGGCACAGGTCGCTCCGGGATAAAGCTGGTCAAGGCCGGCGATGATCTGACGGATACGTGGCGGAGCCAAAGGATCATAACGAGAGGGGCGGCTGGTTTGGTCTCGCGCTGGAGATGCGGATTTATTTTTCAGGCCGGAAGGGTTGGGCGACTTCTTAGCGGGCGACGAGGCGCGGGCGCGGACAGTGACATCTCTGGTCGGAGTTCGCTTGAATCCCGGCGCGTTCTGCAACGGAGCACTGGGGCGGCGTGCAGCGTCATGCCGGCCGCTGCGACTTGGTTGACGCGGCATGTTTCCGCGAGCCATTCGTTTCCTCCTGTACAGTGGTTCATGGTAACAAAGGCGTTGGGCTGGGAACCGCGCCACCTCACAAAAGTAACCGCTGCAATTGACGGGTCGGCGGGCGGGTGAGTACTCTGAGGAACAAGGGGAAAACTATTGGCGGTAAAGAGCATCAAACTCGGACAAGTCTGGCGGCAGGATGGAACTGGACAAGATCACCTGGTGACCAAGGTCTACAGCGAGGTGTTTAGCCAGTATGCAGTGTTGCGGCCCGCCCAGGTCAGCGCGCCCGACGCGCCCGTGGTGAAGGTGAAGGTGACGAAATCCGCTGACGGAGTAACCTTACCGGGCTTCAGCTTCACGCAGGACGGAGCGTTCTGAACGGCATCGGGTGAGGGAAAGGCGAAGGCCCGATGACGAGATGCCTTCCCATTGACCGTTGTCCATTGACCGTAGTCCGATGACCCGATCACGCGATTCCCAATGACGGAGAAAATTCTTACCGTTCTTTTCGTCTTCATCAACTCGCTGGTGGCGGCGACCGGCTACCTGGGTATTACGCTGCTGATGGCGATTGAGTCAGCTTGTATTCCGCTGCCGTCGGAGCTGATTATGCCCTTCGCGGGCTATCTGGTTTACACGGGCACGATGAAGTTGCTGTGGGTGGCGACGGCGGGCGCGATCGGATGCAATCTGGGCTCGCTGGTTGCTTACGAGATCGGCTGCTATGGCGGACGGCCGTTGGTCGAGCGTTATGGACGCTGGATTCTGATGGGACGCCGCGAACTGGACTGGTCGGACCGGTTCTTTCAGCGCTGGGGAGACATGGCCGTGTTTATCGCGCGGCTGGTGCCGGTGATCCGCACGTTTATTGCGCTGCCGGCGGGAATCGCACGCATGCCGCGGGGCAAGTTTCACCTGTATACCTTTCTGGGGTCGTGGCCCTGGTGTTTCGCGCTCGCTTACCTGGGCGAGAAGCTCGGTGAGGACTGGCGCTCACTGGGCAAGTACTTCCACAAGTTCGATGCGGTGATTGGAGTGCTCCTGCTAACGGCGATCGCGTGGTTTGTGTGGTCGCACTGGCAGAATCGGCTGCGCGCCGAGGAAAGCTAGAGCGGGCTTGCTTTGCTCTGTGTGACTCTTGCCCTGTATGTGTGTTGTGGTGCGAAGTCTTTTATCACAGAGGACACAGGGGTACGCGGGGGGAGGGGTTTCGCGTGATTACTCCCCGTCATTACTCCCCGTTATTACTCCACAGCGCGCGCCAACTGCGACGCTACTAGTTTCCACTCGCCATCGTGCTTCCGCAGAACGTCGAGGTAAATGTAACGTATGGTGGATCGCTTGCCATGCTGTACCACTTCATCTGATTCCGAGCCGTGCACTACGGCGGTGTCGCCGAAAAGGCGAATCTTGCGGCTGGTAGAAACAATGGACGGATAACGAATGGCTCCCGTCCGAAAATTGTTGAGGACGTCGTGCTTGGTGAAAGCCTTGCCTGCTTCGTTGTATTGCACGTAGTCATCGGCAAGAATCCGGGAAAGCGCGGAGAGATCGGCGGTCATCAGCGCTTTGTCTCCTGCCTCGTGCAGGGCCAGAATCTGCTGTTCGTCGTTCTGCTGAAGCTTGGTCTTCTGATTGTTATCGGTCATCTTGTTGTTATCGGTCATCGCCAACCAGCTCTCCGGAGGGTAGAGACGAGGCTCGGCCTGTCTCATGCCGTCGCTCAACTGCAATTACTCTCTCTCACGCGGTCCATCTTCCACAAAACTGTAATGTCACGCCAAACCCAATTAGACTAACAACTGCATGGGATTTCTCAGCTACGCGCTCTATCCGTGGGGCCTTATCCTCCAGGGATTCGCCATCGTTCATTTCATCCGAAGACGCCCGGATACCTACTGGATCTTTATTATCCTTTTTCTAGGTCCGCCGGGTGCGCTTATTTATCTGGCTGTGGAGGCTCTGCCTGACATTGGGCTGGTTGGGCAGTCGTTTAAAGTCTTTCCGCGGCGGCGGCGCATTGCTGAACTGA
Source organism: uncultured Acidobacteriaceae bacterium (assembly GCA_963696275.1). Lineage (GTDB taxonomy): Bacteria > Acidobacteriota > Terriglobia > Terriglobales > Acidobacteriaceae > Acidiflorens. The sequence continues at coordinate 481,696 of CAVOJQ010000011.1, forward strand.
TGGCTGCGATTCGGGAGAATCCGTCGGCGGGAAATTATGAGGAGCTGGGCGGGCTTTACATGGACGATGGCGACTACGCGCAGGCGCGCGCCGCGTTCGATAAGGCGATTGCCGCGCGGGCCGATACGCTCGATCCTTTTTATCGGCGTGGCGTTTGCGCCATTCTGTTAGGCGATGCTGCGGCTGCGTTGCCGGATCTGGAGCGGGTGGTCAGCCAAGAATCCGACTACGATTTTCAGCGAGCGGCTGGATTGCTGGCACATGCCTACGCGCAGACCGGACAAAAAGAAAAAGCCGAGGCGTTATTTCGGCAAGTGACTGTAACGTCGACATTGTCGGAGACGTATTTGAATTTTGCGGAGTTGCTGGCGTCGGAGGGAAGGAACGCCGAGGCACGGGAGTGGGCGCACAAGGTGCTCGATAAGAAGGCGACCATGCCGGGATATTTGAAGAGGCGGGAGCGGCCGTGGTTTCGGAGGGCGAATGAGGTGCTGAAACGTATCTCAGCTTAGAGGCCGGCGCTTTTACAGATTTCGCCACACGCATCGGTCTAGTTTGTTAACGCTAGGATCATCTGCACGGTAGCGCACTAATACTTGCTGATGAACTTGAACGTTGTTACGAGCAGTGAGGACTCGGTCCGTTAGGATTTGTGGCAAGAACGGCTGCCAAAAAGATTCACCCGTGTAGGGGCCATCGTCCCCGATTGAGAACTTATAGGCTACGGCCAGCCTGAGTGTCTCCCCGCCTTCGGGGTCACGGATCCGCTCAATGTCAACTGCGGTGACCTCGCCCGTTGTCTCGGGCCATCTCCAGGACCACAGCGTCGAAATCTTGTCGTACAGGTCTCTCAACACAGGGCAAAGTAGAACACGTGAAAGCATTCGTCAAGATCAGTGCCCGGCGCTAATTGGCAACAGCCAAAGTGCTATCCTTCCCTCGATGCGAATTGCCTATCTTGAATGCACGCGCTGCGGAGAGCGTCTTTCCGCTGATCGTCCGCAGAATGTTTGCCCTAAGGATGGGGGCGTGCTCTACGTCCGCTACGATCTGTCCAGCTTGAAAGGGAAGTTGCGGCGCGAAGATTTATCGGGGCGGGTGGCTAGCATGTGGCGTTACGCTGAGGTTCTTCCAGAACTTTCCGCGGGTGAAAAGCCCGTTACGCTCGGCGAGGGATTTACGCCTATGCTTCCGAGCCGCGAGTTTCCGCATGTTTTTATCAAGGATGAAGGGTTGAATCCTACGGGATCGTTTAAGGCGCGCGGCATGTCGGCGGCGGTGACCATGGCGCGACATTATGGGTTGAAAAAGCTGGCTGTGCCTTCGGCGGGAAATGCTGGCGGGGCGCTGGCGGCTTATGCGGCGGCGGCGGGGATCGAGGCTTACATCTTTATGCCGAAGGATGTGCCTTTGGCGAATCGCATGGAGTGCGACTACTACGGGGCGCACGTCACGCTGGTCGATGGGCTGATCAGCGATTGCGGGCGGATGGTGGCCGAGCGCAAGGAGAAGGAAAGATGGTTCGATGTCTCGACGCTCAAAGAGCCGTTCCGCGTAGAGGGCAAGAAGACGATGGGGTACGAGGTGGCTGAACAGTTGGGGTGGAAGCCGCCGGAGGGGATTATTTATCCGACGGGCGGCGGGGTGGGCATGATCGGGATGTGGAAGGCGTTCGATGAGATGGAGGAGTTGGGCTGGATCGGGCGCGAGCGTCCAAAGATGGTAACCGTGCAGGCGGCGGGATGCGCGCCGATTGTGCGGGCATGGGAACGAGGGAAGAACGCGTACGGAGGGTGGACGAGCGAGATGTGGGCCAACGCGGCGACGTTCGCCGCCGGATTGCGGGTGCCGAAAGCGTATGGCGATTATCTGATTCTCGACATCCTGAAAAAAAGCCGGGGCACGGCGGTGGCGGCGACGGATGAAGAGATTCTGGCGGCGATGCGGCAGTGGGCGAGCCTGGAAGGGGTGTTCGCAGCGCCGGAAGGAGCGGCGTCGCTGGTGGCGTATCGGAAGCTGCTTGCTAGCGGGTTCTTCAGCGCCGATGACACAGTTGTGCTTTTTAACACGGGATCGGCCTATAAGTATCTCGACATGATCGAAGCCGAAGAAAAAAAGTTGCGGCCTGCTTCACCGTCTGCGCGCAACATAGGCGGAATTATCGGACCGTACTGATTCATGCAGGAATAGATGCTCTGATCTGTCGAGTTCGGCGAAGCGGGGCAAGGTTGTCGGCGGCGTAGGAGCATGGGATTCGGCTTCCAACACAATTCGCAACAGAAGCAGCGCGAGGGAATGGTGCGCTCGCAGCTTGCCGAGCGCGGAATCCGCGACCAGCGCGTGCTCGACGCCATGCGGCAAGCGCCGCGGCATGAGTTCGTCCCGGAGACCTTCCGAGAGGAGGCTTACGGAGATCACCCGCTTCCGATCGGCGAGGGGCAAACCATTTCGCAGCCTTACATCGTGGCGGCGATGCTGGAGCGCGTAGCGTTGCAAGCCGGTGGTCGTGTGCTCGAAATCGGGACCGGTTCCGGATACGTGACGGCGTTGCTTTCGCTGCTTTCGGCCGAGGTGTATTCGGTGGAGCGCCATGCGGCGTTGGCGATTGCGGCGGAAAATACGCTGCGTCGGTTGGACTATCGCAACGTGAAGATAAGAGTCGGCGATGGGAGACAGGGCTGGGTGGAGCACGCGCCGTTCGACGCCATTCTGGTTTCGGCAGCTACGGCGGAGATACCGCAAGCGTTGTTCGATCAGTTGCGCGAAGGGGGACGCATGATGGTTCCGGTCGGTCCGTCTTCCAGTCAGGAGTTGCAGTTGATTTGTAAAGTCAACGGACGGCCTGAAGTGAAGATTCTGGAAGGCTGCCGGTTTGTGCCGCTGGTGGAAGGAGCGGCGGACAGCGAATAGTGGGGGGACGGGCGGGACGCCCGGCGCTCCACTCGCTATTTGGTGCTTTACAATTGGGGCGTGGGTTTGCTCCGAAATCTGAAGAATACGCTGGAGATGATCAAGTGGGAGCACTCGATCTTCGCGCTTCCGTTTGCGCTCTGCGGCGCGATGCTGGCGGCTGGAGGCTGGCCGGCGTGGCGGCAAGTGGCGTGGATTGTCGTTGCCATGGTTTCGGCGCGCTCGGCGGCCATGGCGTTTAATCGCCTGGCTGACGCTTCGATTGACGCGGCCAATCCGCGCACTGCCACGCGGGCTCTGCCGGTGGGGCAGTTGACGCCGGCGTTCGTGACGGCGTTCGTGGCGGTCGCTTGCGGGATTTTTGTTCTGGCGGCTTCGCAGCTGAACCGGATGACGCTGCTGCTTTCGCCGGTGGCGCTGGCAGTGATTCTTCTCTATTCATACACCAAACGATTCACGCGCTGGTCGCATCTGTTTCTTGGATTCGCGCTCGGGATTGCGCCGGCGGCGGCGTGGATCGCGGTGCGCGGGTCGCTTGATCCGCGGATTCTGCTGCTCACCGCGGCGGTCACGTTCTGGGTCGGCGGATTCGACGTGATCTACGCTTGTCAGGATCATGACTACGACCGGAGCCATGGCTTACATTCACTGCCGCGTTATTTCGGAATCAGGAATGCGCTCGTCGTCGCCCGTTTGTTTCACATCGTGATGCTGGGGCTGCTGGTGGCTTTGGTGGTCACTTTTGGATTGGGAAAGCTGGCGGTGGTGGGAGTGATCGCCGTGGCTGGGCTTTTGCTTTACGAGCACACTCTAGTGCGGCACGATGATCTGAGCAAGCTGAATGCGGCGTTCTTCACGATGAATGGGGTGATTTCGGTGGTTTTTTTTCTTTTTGTTGCTGGGGATTTGCTGCTGAGGCGTTAGGTTGGCGGCGATTCTCTCTTGCGCAGCACTTCAGGAATATCGCGCGATCCGTGCAGGACGGAGACGATTTGCAGCGCCTCGCTGAGTTCGCGGTAGACAATCAGATAAGAACCAGCGGGCCAGCACCGCACGTCGCGCTCGGTTAGATCCGGACGAGTGTGCCCCATGCCAGGTTGCCGGGCCAAAGTCTCAAACGCGACGAAGAACTCGTCTTCGAGTTGGTCGGCTGCGTTTTCATTGTCGAGCGCGACAAAATCCCAAATATCCTGTAAATCTTGCAGCGCATCGGGAGAGAGCACCTACGCGGACATCGATGCTACTTTACGCTTCTCCGCTGCCGCAGGCGCGCCCTGGCTTCGGGCCCTGGAATGCCGAGGCCACGATCCAGTTGGTCGATTCCGCGGTCGATCTTGCGGCGCACTTCCAAGAGTCGTTGCTGTTTGAGTTGCTCCTGCTCTTCCAGAAGCCGCAGGCCTTCACGGATTACTTCCGAGGCAGAGGCATAGCGTCCGCTCTTTACCTTGTCGTCGACCATCTGTTCCAGTTCGGGGGTTAGAGAAATGTTCACGGGATGCCTCGTGTTTGCGCTATAACAACAAATGCTTGAAAATAGCATATCATGTTATTGAGTTGGGGCGCTGCACTCGTCGGAGTGAGACTCGCGTCCCGGTGAGATTTTGGTTTCCATCGCACTCCTGCGGTATCATCAATAGCGATGCCTGTTTCGCAACCATTCCCGACCCACGCATTTCAGACGGACGATCCGCGGCTGCTTCCGATCAAAGATAAGGTTCTCGCGGGCGCACGCCTGAACGAGGGCGATGCGCTAGCGCTTTATGGGACGGGCGACATTCTGGCGGTGGGGTGGCTGGCTAACTGGGTGCGGGAGCGGATGCATGGGGACAAGGCTTACTTCAACGTCAACCGGCATATCAATCCCACAAATGTTTGCGTAGCGGCTTGCCGGTTGTGCGCGTTTGGGAGGAAGAAGGACACTCCGGGCGCTTATACCATGGCGCTGGAAGAGGCGTTTCAGACGGCGGCTTCCGGGTATACCGAGGCGGTCACCGAGTTTCACATCGTCGGCGGGCTGCATCCGGATTTGCCATTTGAATATTTTCTTGACCTGGTTTCAGGATTGAAGGAGCGCTTTCCGCTGGTCCACATGAAGGCTTTCACTATGGTGGAAGTGGCATACCTGGCGAAGCGGGCGAAGCTGACGATTCGGGAAACGCTCGTCAAGATGAAGGAAGCGGGGGTCGATTCGCTGCCGGGCGGCGGGGCGGAGATTTTTGCCGACCGGGTGCGGCATATTATCTGCGATCACAAGATTGACGGCGATCAGTGGCTCGATACGGCGCGACTGGCGCACGAGATCGGGCTGAAATCGAACGCGACGATGCTTTACGGACACATCGAAAACGACGAAGACCGGGTCGACCACCTGCTGAAGCTGCGCGCCTTGCAGGATGAGACGGGTGGGTTCCAGACTTTTATTCCGCTGGCGTTTCATCCGGCGAACACGCCGCTGCAGCATCTTTTTACGACGACCGGGATGCTCGACATCAAGCAGATTGCGGTGAGCCGGCTGGTGCTGGACAATTTTCCGCACATCAAGTCTTACTGGCAGATGATGACTCCTAAGATTGCGCAGATATCGCTGCGCTTCGGGGCGGACGATATTGACGGCACGGTGGTCGAAGAAAAGATTTATCACGACGCGGGAGCGACAACTCCGCAGGGCCTGCGGCGACATGATCTGGTGCGGTTGATTCAAGAGGCTGGGCGCGAACCGATTGAACGCGACACGCTTTACCGGCCGGTGACCCGGACGGAGACTTCTTTTACGGTGTCGGTGTGAAGAGAGTTCCCAGTTCCCAGTTCTCAGTTCTCAGTAAAGTCCAACCGATCCAAAGCACTGAGAACCGAGAACTGGGAACTTTCTCTGAGCAAGGCACATCTAACCACCATGGCACAAGAGCAAACAGCAATCTTTGGCGGCGGATGTTTCTGGTGCATGGAGGCAGTTTTTCAGCGCCTGACTGGCGTGAGCCAGGTTGAATCGGGGTACATGGGCGGCGCCGCCGATCAGGCGACGTATCGGCAGGTATGCAACGGCGACACGGGGCATGTGGAAGTGGTGCGCGTCAGCTTCGATCCCGACCAAATTAACTATCGCGAATTGCTGGACGTATATTTCTCGGTTCACGATCCGACGACACTCAACCGGCAGGGGAATGATGCCGGGGAACAGTACCGCTCGGTCATCTTCTATGCCGATGAAGAGCAGCAGCGGATTGCAGAAGATGTGATTGCGGAGATGACGGCAGCGAAAGTTTACCCGGAGCCGATCGTGACAGCGGTGGAGCCGGCGGAGCAATTCCACGCGGCGGAAAATTACCATCAGAATTATTACAACGAAAATTCACGCCAGCCTTATTGCATGTTTGTGATCTCGCCGAAGCTGGCCAAGCTGGAAAAGAAATTCGCGGAAAAGTTAAGAGCGTGAAGGGCGAACCGGTCTGATTTGAATTGGATGCAGGGGCCTAAGCGGCGGGAGTGCGTCCGGCGGTGGGGGCGGGTTCGAGGCGTTCTTCGAGCAACAGGCGTCGCAAAGAACGCAGGTCGTTGAGCAGACGTCCGCTGGTTTTCAGGTGGTGTTCCAGTTTGTCCAATTTGAATTGCACAATCTGGAGCGCCTCCAGCCGGCGCTGCGTCCTGGCCTGCGCGGCGGTGACCAGATCGGCGGTAATTTCGCCCTTGGCTTCGGCGATTGCCTCCACCAGCAGGCGCACATACTGCTGCGCGTTTTCCACGCTATCGAACGGGGTTTGAAGAGGATCGCTCACGAATGCAGGTACTTTATCATAAGTGAAGTCTGGCGGAGCGGGAGGATTCAATCTTTCTGCCGGGACGCAGCCGCCTGAGGATACGAGAGAGTTCACGGGCGCGATTCCATCGAAGTAGTGCGGAGCCGCGTGCCAGCGGCGACCTCGATAATCTGACCACCGTTTTTCTTCCAAGTTTGAATGACAAGCCACCGCCCTGGTATTTTCCGGGCATCGCGGTCGATATGGATCGCGGGGTGTGCACAGTTCGCTGCCTGGACAACCAACCTGTTATTTCTAACAGTAGTCAAAGCGTCCCTGCGGACCTACCCTCCCGCTAGTTGTTCGAGCGGTTGCTTCAGATAACGGTTAGCCATCAGCAAGTTGGGGCGCTTTACCTGGTAAGTCTAACGATACGAAATCCGGCGGTAGAGCGCCGGGAATTTCCGTGGGGGAGAGGATTGCTGTATGAAAACGAGAATCGCATTATTCGCGCTGACTGTGGGCTTGATTTCAACGATTGCCGCAGGGCAGCAGGTTTCCGTCAACTACAACCACAGCCAGAGTTTTGCGGCGTATCACACGTATGCCTGGGGCGCCGATAATGCCAACCAAGTCCAGAATTCGATCCTGGCCCAGGTTGCCGTACAGGGTATCGATTCGGCACTGCAGGGCAAAGGGTGGCGGAAGGTGGAGGTGGGGCAGAATCCCGACGTGCTGGTCACCGCGAGCGGCGGACTGAAACAGCAGACTTCCTACAGTGCGTGGGGAATGCGCGGGATTGGCGGCGGCATGGGCGGGATCACGCCAGAACAAAATGTTATTGGGACCTTGGTGGTTGATCTATATGACGCGAAAACTCAAAGTTTGATCTGGCGCGGGATCGGTCAAAATGCGCTAAACAACAACGGCAGTAAGAACCAGCAGATCGTGCAGAAAGCCCTGGCGAAGATGTTCAAGCAGTGGCCGACGATGTAGTGGATGCCGGAGGCAGGGTGCTCGGCGGCAGAGCTGTTGCTACACATCTTCGCTCCAAACCATAAAAATGGACGGTTTGCGTCTCGAACACGAGACAAGGAGAAAATCATGCTTAAGCGTTCCTACCTTTTTGCACTGCTCGCGCTGTTGTACGTGACGGTCGCGGTTGCGCAACATCCGATGCTCGACGCCGTGGCTAACAAAGTCGTGCAGAAGTATCAGACTTCCACCTGCCAGCAACTGATGATGGCGAAAGCCCAGAAAGCGCCGCCGTCAGCGGGGGAGCAGAAGGCGATGGAGCTGTTAAAAACGGATCCGGCGATGCGTCACGAATTCGTCGGCATTGTTGCCGATCAGGTGGTCGACAAATTGATCCAGTGCGGCATGATTCCGTGATGGTGGCAGCGGCTGTTTCGAACTTGTTGCCGGCGAATGACGCATAGGGATGTTGGAGAGGCCGTCCAGCAGGCTGCGGAAAAGGCCGTCGAGGGCGCGAACAGCTGACCTGAGGCGCTGAAGCGCGGACTACTTTTCAGCAGCTGGGCGGCACGAGCGGAATTCGTGCCCTTTCCATAGCCGCCGTGCGTCGAGTTTTTCCGCAGCCTGCCAGGGTGCAGTAGTCACAGAGTGCGCACACAAAATAGGAAAGAGCTGCTTTGTATCAGCAGAGGAGCGCAAAATGAAACGGGTACCGGGGGAAGCCGTGGCTGAAAAAATAGCTGCAATCCTGTTTGCTGCCTTGCTGGCGGCAACGCCGGGTGCAGGGCAGCAGGTTAACGGGCAGTTGGGTTCGCCAAGCGCCACGATCAGCATCGACGGAAAACAAATTCCGCCGCCGCCACCACAATTCGGCGGAGTGATCAAGCAAAGCGCGAAGGATTCCACGCCCTGGTGGCCGCCTCGTATCGTGCCGCCCAAGGGGGCACCCAATGTGCTGCTCATCATGACCGATGACCAGGGCTACGGTGTGCCGGGCACTTTTGGCGGGGTCATTCCGACGCCGGCACTGGACCGCGTCGCCAAAGCTGGTTTGCGCTACACGCAGTTCCACTCCACGGCGCTTTGCTCGCCAACGCGGGCGGCGCTAATCACGGGACGGAACCATCACTCGGTCGGCTTCGGCGTGATCGGCGAATTATCGACCGGTTACCCCGGCTACGACTCCATCATCGGTCCGGAGAGTGCGACCATCGGCGAGATCCTGAAGGAGAATGGCTACGCTACGTCGTGGTTCGGCAAGAATCACAACACTCCAAGCTTCCAATACAGCAGCGCAGCGGGTCCCTTCGAACAATGGCCTTCGGGGATGGGCTTCCAGTATTTCTACGGGTTCATGGGTGGCGAGACCGACCAGTGGGAGCCGTACTTGTTCCGCGACCATACGCAAGTCTACCCATGGGTCGGAAAGCCTGGTTACAACCTGATCACCGACATGGCGGACGACGCCATCAAGTACATGCGTGATCTGAACGCGGCTGCTCCCGACAAGCCGTTCTTCGTTTATTACGTGCCGGGCGGTTCGCACTCGCCGCATCAGCCAAAGCAGGAATGGATCGACAAGTTCAAAGGCAAGTTTGACATGGGCTGGGAAAAGATGCGGGACGAGATTTTCGCCAACCAGAAGCGTCTAGGCGTGATTCCTGCCAATGCACAGCTAACTCCATGGCCGGATGACTTGCCGAAGTGGGATTCGCTGACCGAGTTGGAAAAGAAGATGTATGCCCGCGAGGCGGAGGTTTACGCCGGCTACACCGCCTATACCGACTATGAGATTGGCCGCGTGATCCAGAACGTCGAGGACATGGGCAAGCTCGACAACACGCTGATTATTTATATCGACGGCGACAACGGCACCAGCGCGGAAGGCAGCCTGTACGGAACCTTTAACCAACTGACCGCTTACAACGGCATTCTTACCGACCCGGCGGTCAAGGCGGTCAAGGCGATGGATGTGTTGCACTATGACGACTGGGGCTCGAACAAGACCTACCCGCACATGTCAGTGGCGTGGTCGTGGGCATTCGATACGCCCTTCAAGTGGACCAAGCAGGTGGCGTCGCATTTCGGCGGGACGCGACAGGGCCTGGCGATTTCGTGGCCCGGGCACATCAAAGACGTGGGTGGGATTCGCACCCAGTTCCATCACATGATTGACATCGTCCCAACCATCCTCGAAGCCGCCGGTATCCGGGCGCCTGACACAGTCAATGGGATCAAACAGAAGCCGATCGAAGGCGTGAGCATGGTCTACACGTTTGATCAGGCGAACGCTAACGCGCCGTCGAAGCGCGATACGCAGTATTTCGAGATGGTGGGCAACCGCGCCATCTATCACGATGGCTGGATTGCCGCCACCACACCGCCCGCTCCACCCTGGGAGCTCGGCACGACCGCGATGCCGCCCCTCGACCAATATAAGTGGGAGTTGTACAACATCACCGAAGATTATTCGGAGAACAACAATCTCGCCGCCCAAAATCCAGACAAGTTAAAGGAGTTGCAAGCCCTGTTTCTGACGGAGGCGGCGAAATACCAGGTCTTCCCGTTGGATAATTCGGGCTTCGTGCGCTTGCTGGCTCCGAAGCCAAGCGCAGTCGCCGGGCGGACCGATTTCACTTATACAGGTGTGAATGTCGGCATTCCCGTCGGCAATGCTCCCAGCATTCTCGACAGGGACTACACCATCACCGCCAACATCACGATTCCTGACGGCGGCGCCGAGGGAGTCATCGCGACCATGGGCGGGCGCTTCGGGGGCTATGCACTGCTGCTCAGTCACAGTTTCAACTGGTGGCTCAAGTCCGACCTGTTCAAGAAAATCGGACTCGCGCTGCTGATTCTCGGGGTTCTGCTGGTCGGGATCGGGAGGAAGGGAAAATGGAGAGCGCGGTTTGGCTATGCGCTGCTGTTGCTGGCCGCGATGGGACTGGCGGCCGTGTTTGCCACCGACCTGTTTGGACTCGGCAGAGGCAGACCGGTGTTCGTTTACAACTTCCTGGACCTGGAGCGTTTTCGGTGGATGGGGCTGTCCGGGCTCGACGCAGGCAAGCACACCATCGTATTCGATTTCAAATATGACGGACCCGGCCCCGCCAAGGGCGGCACGGGCGTGCTGACGGTGGATGGCAAGGAGGTCGACCGGAAGGCGATCGCGCACACGATTCCGTTACTCATGTCGATAGACGAGACCTTCGACATCGGACTCGATACCCGCACGCCGGTGGACTTCAGCTATGACGTCCCGTTCAAGTTCACCGGGACGATCGATAAGTTGAACTATAAGCTCGGGCCAGAGCAGTTATCGGCGGAGGACAAACGGAAGGCTGCGATCATGCTCGCGGCAGCTAAGGACTAGACTAACTTCTAAGCCAACGCGATTGAGCTCGACGAGACTGACAGGCCTATAGCATAAGGAGATCCGCGATGAATCAAAACCACTTCACCCTTCGATTTCCGTTGAAATCGCCCGGCGATGCAAAAGCGCTGGCGGAACAACTTCCGCCGCTGATGCCAGGGCTATTTCAAGCGCAAGATGTTATCGGCACGATTCACTACTCGCGCTTCACGGTTCTGAGCGAGAAGACGCTGCTGTTTCTGGGCGACTTTGACGGAGATTTCAGTCAACTCATGGCTGATCTGGCGAAGCATGCGGGGCCGGTGTTCGATGCGATTTTCCAGCACGTGGGAGATCCGCCGCCCACTCCGGTCGCCGATCACGCCGAGGCGTTCGCGGAATGGTCAGCGGACCATCTGCTCAAGGCGATCAACCTTTACACTGCGTACCCAGGTGCGACGGCGAAGGAGATCAAGGCACTGGCATCGGCGGCGGACATTACTGGCGCTGGCGAGTTGCATCCGTTCCTGGTGATCCTGCCCATGAAATCAAAGATTGCGTTCGTGGAAGTAGAACTCATCCTGCGAGCGAGAGGGCACGGGACGACCACGGACCTGGATAAAGTAGGAACTCCACATTTCGCGCAGTTCGTGCCGCTTGAGGATAACCAGGTCGGTTTTTTTACTGTCTACGACGGCTCCTTCGACAAGTACATTGCCGATTTCACCAAGAACATCGGACAGGTGTTCGACCTTCTCTTCAAGTTCACGAAAGGGGCGCCACCCTCACCTTGCAGAAAGTACCTGCAGGAATTCATTGACTTTGCAGCGGGGGCGAATCGGACTCCGATTGGGTTCTACCAGGCATATCCAGGCTTGAGTGTGCAGGACATCCACGCCCTGATCGCCGATAGCAAGTCACAATCAGGCTCGAATCGATCGGGCGGCACAGCCGCCTAGGTGAGGAGTGCCGATCAGGCGGGGGATGTTGCCATGACCGAGGACACAAAGTCCGACGCAGCGACAAAAGAGCGCGGAGGATTTCTCCGCCGTCTGTTCGGGGGAAATGGGCATGAGAGTACCGCGCCCGATTCCGGTTCCACGACGAGCAAGCTCGACCTGCAGGACATTCAGGGCTTTATCCTGCGCGGTTACAGAATGCCGATGGTGCGGCATTTCCTGTTAACGGTTGGCGTTCCGGCGGAGGCGCGGAAGTTGCTGGGACGGCTGGTTAGCGGCGATGAGTCGGACGCACCGCAGATTACCACCGCGGAAGAGTGGCAGGTTGGGTTCGCGCCTGGACCTGGAGACAATCCCAACGATGTGCCGCGGCACAAGCCGGACTATTGCCTCAACGTGGGCATTACATGGGAGGGACTGGTCGCGTTGGAAGTGAAGGATCGAGTTCCGGCAATGTCGTTCAAGTCGTTCGGGGCGTTCATGGCGGGAGCGGCGGAAAGAGCGGGATTGGTGGGCGATACCGGAGCGAGTGCGCCGCAGAACTGGATCGGGGGCTTCGGGAAGGGAAGCGACCACGTGATGGTGACGCTGCATGCCCTGAGCCCGGAGGCGATGTTGGCCTATAGCGATCGGCTCTCGGCGTTGTTTGCCGAAGGGAATGGCTTTCGAGAGATCTGGCGGACCGATGGAATGGCGCTGATGGACATGGTCGACGGCAAGCTCGTTCCCACATTCCGGGTTCACTTCGGGTACACGGACGGCATCAGCATGACCACCATCCGTGGCGGTCCGGAACGATATACGCCCGATCACCAGAAGCCATGCGAACCCTGGCTGTTTGTCTTGCGGGACGAGGCGGAGAATTATTTTGTGCCCGAGCCACGGGAACTGGGTCTGAACGGGAGCTTTGCGGTATTCAAGATGATCGAGACCGACGTGGTTGGATTCGAGAATTATCTGCAGGCCAATAAGGATAAGATCGACCCGGAATTGCACGCCGCCAAGATTTGCGGACGGTGGCGAAACGGCGTTCCGCTGGCGTTATCGCCAGAAACGGATAGCCCAGCGGGCGGGATTTCACCGGAGCAGATGAACAACTTCGAATACGTGAATGCCGATGGCTCAGGCGATCCCAAGGGGCTACGTTGTCCGGTGGGGGCGCACATGCGGCGCATCAATCCGCGAGGCCAGCCGGTCACGGGCCAGGGACTACCTGGCGGCAGCAACAATACTCACCGGGTGATCCGTCGTGGCATGCCGTACGGACCGACTTACGATCCGACGAAACCCTATGACGGGATAGAGCGCGGGTTGCTCGGCTACTTCATCAACTCGAGCATTGAGAATCAATATGAGTTTGTGCTGGGGCATTGGGTCAATGACAGCGAATTCGCCGGGGCGGTGAGGCTGAACCCAAAATCGAAGGATCCTATGATCGGCACGCAGGACCCCGCAGAAAGTATTTTCGTGATTCCGCAGGCGAATGGTGAGCGCCATCAAGATTCAGGGCTTCTCAAGCTTTGTAACGACGAAGGCGGCTGCGTATTGCTTTCTGCCGAGCATCACAGCGGTGAAGTTTATTTCCAAACTGTGACGAGGTTCTCATGCTGTTTGTGACCAGATGGTTCGGAGTGACGGGAAGCGATGCCGATCGGGATCTCGCCCGGGAAAAGATTGAGATCGAAGAAATCGTCGAGCTTAGTCTCCTGATGCAGGCGAATGCCGCCGCCAAGCAGCGGCGTCCGCTCGGTCGTGGAACTCATGTGAAGGGCGTGTCGGCCCGCGCCCAATTTGAAGTGCTTGACGTTACGGTCGGACGTTCGGGTGCGCTGGCGGAGCGACTGGCGCAGGGGATGTTTGCGAAACCCGGCATCTATCCGGCGACGGTGCGGTTTGGGAACGCGGATCCGAATAAGAACTCTGATTTCAAGGCTGACGTCCGGTCGCTGTCGTTCTCGGTTGAGCTCGCAGGGGAAGGGACTTCTGTTTATGGAGCGAAGTCAGGCCGGCAAGATTTCTCCATGCAAAATACCGCGACCCTGCCGATCAACGATGCGACGGCATTTGTAGCGATCGCGAGGCTGCTAACGGCATCGAACCCGGCGGCCGGGCTGTGGTCGCTGTCGTTCAAGAATAAGTTGAGAGTGCTCAGAACCCTCAGTCTGGTGCAAGTTCAGACGCACCAGACGATCAGGCCATATCAGCAATTGCGCTATGGGAGCAATGTGCCATTTCGTCACGGACCATCGGACGTTGTGAAGCAATCGTTGACACCGTCTGCGGACAATCCGGCGCACCCCCTGCAAAGGAGTAACCCGAACGGCCTCCGGGACGAACTCATCCGGCACCTCAACGAAGACAGTAAGATGAGCAGCTTTGACTTTGGAGTTCAGTTCCTCAATCCGGAGCGAATGACTTATTGGGGCCAGCGCCGGGACGCGAATTTCTGGATCGAGAATGCGAGCATCAAGTGGAAGGAAGCGGAAGCGCCTTTCCACACGATCGCACGGCTTACGCTGCTGCCGAAGTCGCACCTGCAGCCGGATGCCGCGGAGGAAACCTATATTGACGTGACCGGCAACTCGACAGCTGACAGCACGCCGCTGGGGAGCATCAATCGCGCGCGCTGGCCGGCGGAGGTTGCCAGCAGAAAAGCGCGTCAGCAGGCCCGGCAGTTGGGGGACACAGTCCCCGAACCCAGACCCGAACAAAAATTGGCATAGCGATCGATGATGCAATACGCTTGACATGGAGGAAGTCATGACTATGAGTTCTTGCCGCTGGTTTGTGGCGGTTACGCTTTTGGTTGGATTGATTCTCACGCTTACGTTACTTCGCCCCAACCACGCCCGAGCCCAGGGCCAACCTCAGTACCCGATCATGGATAAGATCGCAGCCAAGCTCATCCAGAAATACCAAAGTTCGAGCTGCGAGCAACTGTGGGTGAAGAAGAGCCAAAAAGCGCCGCCGACACCCGAGGAAATAAGAGCGGTGGAGATTCTGAGGAGCGATCCGCAAATGCGGGCTGCGTTCATCAACAAAGTTGCAGCGCCCATCGCCAACAAGATGTTTGAATGTGAGTTGATACCCTGAAAGGATCAAGACGAGGAGTTCAACTTTGCCGATCGACCGATGTTGCTTTGAAAATTTGAACCGAGAATGAGGAGATTGGAATGCAAACGAGAGTTACAGTTGGGCAGGGAAGCGAGTCGGGCTTCGATACCATGGTGGCCGTCGGCAAACGCTGGATGATGATTGGTGGGGTAGCGCTGGTCGCCGTGGCGCCGCTGGCTGCGCAGAGTCCTGAGCTGCAGCAAAAGCTTGCCGTGGTGAAACAAACCGTGGCGGCGAATAAGCAGAGACTGCAACAGTACCAATGGATTGAAACAACCCAGCTGACGCTGGATGGCGATCCGAAGCCGCAGACGCAAAACCTTTGCCAGTATGGTCCGGGGGGGCAGGTTCAGAAGACGCCCATCGGCCCTCCACCTCCGCCGCCCAGCGGTGGCAGGTTAAAACAAAGAATTATTGAGAAGAAAAAAGCGGAGATGAAGGAGTACCTGGATGAAGTCAAGGGCGTTCTCAGCCAGTACGTGCCGCCCGACCCGTCAAGAATGCAGCAAGCGTATGGTGCCGGCAAATTCTCATTGAATCCCGCAGGGAGCATCACGAATTTCATTTTCAGGGATTATGCTCAGCCCGGCGATCAGATGACTCTGTCTTTTGACCCTGCCAAACTGGCGGTCATCTCTTTGACGGTTAATACCTACATGGGTCAAGCCAAAGATGCCGTGACACTGGCGGTCCAGATGTCGCTTCTTCCCGACGGCACGAGCTATGTGCAGCAGACCGTGCTGACTGCAACCGCCAAGAAACTCGTCGTGACTACGACCAGCTCCAATTTCCAGAAGCTGGGGGGTCAGTAGCGGCTGGGAAGCGGTGACAAGAGTCTGAACGGCGAGCGCAGCGATGGGTAAAAAGAGGCGAACCCAATCACAACCCGCATTGGGCGATTCGACACTGAGTCGCGCGGTGCGGATCGTGGTCCGGATCTTGGTGCTGAGCATAGTTTCAGCAGGGTTGGCGGTCGTCGGGTTCCGCGCGGGACATTTTTCGCAGGCGAGTAAAGTGGAGGCGGGCCAGATTATGGCCGGAGGCGTGGAAGCTTCGGCTTTCGGCCCCACAATCCCGCTGGCTACTTCTGCCCCCGGACCTTCGCCCCAGGGGATGGTGTGGATTCCGGGCGGTGAATTTTCCATGGGAGCGATCGATCCACCAGCCAGTGACGAAGTTGGCATGCAGGGAGCCGCCGATGCCCGCCCCATCCACCGGGTGTATGTCGACGGTTTCTGGATGGATAAGACTGATGTCACGAACGAAGAGTTCGCGCGGTTCGTGAAGGCGACCGGTTACGTGACGATTGCAGAGCGAACGCCAGCGGCGAAGGATTTTCCAGGGGCGGCTCCCGAAGATCTGGTTGCCGGCGGCGCCGTTTTTTCGCCGCCGGCTCAAGCCGTTCCGCTGAACGATCCTTATGAATGGTGGTCGTATGTGAAAGGAGCGAACTGGCGTCATCCTGAAGGTCCGAGCAGCAACCTGAAAGGTCGTGAGAAATATCCCGTGGTTCAGGTTGCCTACGCAGACGCTGTAGCATACGCCAAGTGGGCGGGGAAGCGACTGCCGACGGAAGCGGAGTGGGAGTTCGCAGCGCGGGGTGGGCTGTCGGGAAAGCGCTACCCGTGGGGCGATGAATTCCGGCCGCAAGGAAAGTGGATGGCCAACACGCACCAGGGACATTTTCCGGACACGGATACGGGAGCCGACGGATATGTCGGGATTGCTCCGGTTGCGGAGTTCCCGCCGAATGGCTACGGGCTTTATGACATGGCAGGCAACGTGTGGCAATGGACCAGCGACTGGTACCGTCCCGATTATTACCAACAGCTAGCGAAGGCAGCGGGGGTGGCGCGAAATCCAAAGGGGCCGGACGCAGCCTATGACCCTGCCGAACCGGGCGAGAAAAAGAGAGTTCACCGTGGGGGCTCGTTTCTGTGCACTGATCAGTACTGCTCGCGTTACGTAGTGGGCACACGAGGCAAGGGTGAGGTTACAACTGGGACGAATCATCTAGGGTTCCGCTGTGTAAAGACGGTCAAGGGAAGAACTGGAGATGTCAGGGCAGAGAATGCGCTGCCGTCGATTCCGGTGAAGACACGGTGAACTGACGCACTGCCTCGCGCTGCGATGTAAACCGTACTCCCGGTTGGAGCGCGATCGGCTCATGGGTCAGTTAAACGGTGAGAGCTCCAGTGTCGAGCTTACCTGCGACCTCCACCACCGCCCCATCCACCGCCACGGCCTCCCCAGCCGCCGCCACCGCCGCCGCTTCCCCAACCGCGAGAGCTATCCGATCGGGCGCCCCAGCCACCGCCGCCGCTTCCGCTGAAGGCAGACGATCCACTGCTCCTGTCCTGGCCTCCCCAGCCGGAGGCGTTGGATCTCTGGGCATCGTTCGAGTAATTTGAGCCGCCGTACTTCTGGGAATTGTTGGAGTTTCCGCTCCATCCGTTGCCAGTGTTGCTGTAGGTGTTGCCATTGGCGGTGGCGTACTTGTTGCCGTTGGCAGTCTGACCGACAGCGGCGCTGTTGCCGTACTTGCCCGAGGCGCCATAAGCCGAGGCGCCGTTTGTAGCCTGCATCGACGCGGTGGTTCCTTGCGAGGTGGTTTGATGCTGGGTGTAGGCAGTGGTGCCATTTTTCGATACGGTGGAGCTACCCCAGCTTCCATAGGCATTGGAGCCTTGTTGAGTTTGTCCGTATGCACCGGTTCTTGGGTTGTAGGCTTGCCCGACGCTTTGGGAGCCGTAACCGTTCGAAACGGTGGCGCCACGGGCGTAGGTGCCAGTGGAGGGGTTATAGCCGGTGCTGGCGTGGGCGGAGCCGTAGGGCCCATAGGCAGAGGCGCTGGAACCATAGTAGCCGCCGTGCCAGGCGCTGTTTCCATAGTAGGCTCCGCCGTGATACACCACTCCGCTGGTGCCGTACCAGCCACAGTTCCAACTGCTATATCCCCAGCCGCAACAACTGCTGCTCATCATGGCGCCGACTGCAATGCCAACTCCAAATGCAACCACGGCGGTCGCGGCCACGGTCGAAGCGCTGTACCCGGGAGTTACATAGGGATAGCCGTACACCACGGTGGGGTTGTACACGGGGACGTAAACCACCTGCGGATTCGCAGACTGAATCACAATCGTTTGGGGCGACTGTTGGACCACGGTGATCTGTGAGCCGGATTGCAGATTGCCGGCAGCCAGGGCTTTCGCCCGCAAGAACTGGATGGCCGACATGACATCGGCAGCCTGGGTGGAATACGCCTCTCCGAGGGAGGAAGTCCAACTGAGGTTGGTTGCCATGTTGGCGAGCACGGAGGGAAATTGGGTGAGCGCTTTCACACTCGGCTCCCATGATTGCGCATTCACGGCCTGCATCAGAATCGTGCCGGTGAGAAGGCTGTTCTGCTGGAGCCAGCTGGCGGCAGCGGCGACCTGGTCGGGAAAAGTGGAACCACCAAGAATCTGGGCTACCAGGGCATCGGGATAAAGCGCGATGGGCGCCACCAGTGCTTGCAGCTCTTCTGCGGTCAGAGGTACGCCTTGTCCTGAATACCCCGCTTCCTGGGCTGCAGTTTGCAACGGAGTCGTGCCAATCACGAGGAGCAAACATAACGTCGTTGACAAGAGTTGTTTTGCCAGAGTCGTCATCATTTTCTTTCTCCGTGCCGGAAAAGGCGTGGTGACTAAGGTTGATTTGCTCCCGTCGAGAACTTGTACGTCCCGGCCGGGAGCCGGTCTCGGCGAAGACGGTTGTCCTCGTTCAGAAGTTCACTACAAGCCTGGATTCCTGCCTACTGTCATTTTTTACAATGGGATTTAACGCCAATTGGCCGCTCGTTCACCCTGCAAGTTCACTAACCCTCACTCCTTGTAAAACCTGGTTCCGGCAAGGGTGGCGAGGACGAGAGCTGGCAACGTGCCAATCATCAGCGGGATGACTGTACGCGGCGGGAACAACCCGAAAGAACACCAAGTTGCATCCCCCAAGCTGACGATCACCCACCACGCGAACGCCGCGATCAGCGCAGTTCTCACGCCGAGGCCGTAGGCCGGGCGCAAGACGGCATAGAGCCAGACAATGGAGATACCCTCCATCAAATCAAGTACGACATTGAACAGGATGAAGCCCAATGTAGGCTTTGCGAGATGGTTCTTGGGCAGAGCGGCGAAATCTTGCCCGAGAAGCTCCGTGACCACGGAGCCGAGCATGATCCATACAACCCCAACCAACAGTCCGCAACCGAGCACGCGCGACCATTTCGGCTGGCGCAAAGTTCCCAAATTGTATCGAGATGGATCGAGCATAGTCAGCCTCATCCAGGGGATTGTGAGGGTAAGCGGGTATCTTGATTGAGAAAAATATGGCGGAGAGGGTGGGATTTGAACCCACGATACCCGTTAAGGTATGTCCGCTTTCGAGGCGGATCGTTTCAACCGCTCACGCACCTCTCCGCATGGGACAACATCGCCGCATCGGCGTCTAACGGCGCTTCCGGAAAAATTCCTGGAGCAGTTCGGCGGAACGTCCGGCGAGTACTCCGCTGGTGACGTCAATCCGATGATTCAGGCTGGGGTGGTTTACCAGTTGCAGAATCGAATGGACGGCTCCCGCCTTCGGGTCGTCGGCACCGTAGATCAGGCGGCGGACGCGGGCATGAACCGCGGCTCCCGCGCACATCGCGCAAGGTTCAATTGTAGCAAACAGATCGCAGTCGGCGAGGCGGTGGTTACCGAGGTTTCGTCCGGCTTCGCGCAAGGCCGCAATTTCAGCGTGTGCGGTGGGGTCGTTGTCAGTGAGATTGCGATTCCATCCGCGGCCAACGATGTTGCCGGCGCAAACGACGACGGCGCCGATGGGTACTTCGTTGGCGTCGAGGGCGCGCTGGGCGCAACGAAGCGCCTCTTCCATCCAGAGTTCGTCGGAGAATGACTTTGTCGGCGGCTTCAGAACTTTGTACCCCGCGGGTTGAGGTCAATGTTATGCTAAGAGTTTATGGGACTCACAGCTATCCTACGTAAAGTCTTCCTGGTCGACCTGATGCAAGGGCTCGGCGTGACGTTCCGCTATCAGGATCCGAAGGAAATTTATACCGAGCAGTATCCCCTGGAACGGCCGCAGATTGCCGAGCGGTATCGGGGAGCGCCTCGACTGAATGTCAACCCCGACACGGACGAATCCCTGTGCATTTCGTGTGATCTGTGCGCGCTGGCTTGTCCGGAGAACCTGATCGTGGTGACGAGCGAGCGCAACGAGAAGACGCGGCGCAAGGAACTGGTTAATTTTACCTACGATCTCAGCCGGTGCATGTTCTGCGGGCTGTGCGAAGATGCTTGCCCGACGGACGCGCTGGAGCTCACGCAGGATTTCGAACTGGCGAGTTTTACGCGCGAGAACATGATCTGGGACCGCGCGACGCTGGAAACGGGACCCCAACCAACCGTTTATCAAAAGTAGCTGGGCATGAGGTGAGGGCGATCTGCTTCGTCCCGCTTAGCGCCCGGTCCCTCCCTCGCGGTTGAGGTGGAGGGAAAAATGTTGCGCCACCCTCTGGCTGGTACGTCCACACGGTCATGATCCAATAGGCGCGACCCGGCTGTACTTATTCCGCACATCAATCCTGTCTTTAGGTTATCGAGAGGCGATCAAGCCCATTCGGGCGGTGCCGATGGATATATCTAGCAGCACAAGTAGGCAGTAGGTGCGTGGCTGGGCATTTAGCCCGGCGATCGGCGAGAGTGCAACAGAGAAGATCAATCGCAAGGGTAAAGCTCAAGGCTGTTCCTCGAAGATGGGGCGATGAGAATGCCCGTAAAACCGCGTTCAAGTTAACTTTGCCTGCTGTCGTCATTAGGAAGGGTCGGTATGAACCTCACGATGAGAAGGGGGGAGCCAGGGGATGACGCATTTGCCTCAGGTCCTTCTCGTGGATGACAACCCGGCCGACGTCGGTCTAGCACGGGAGGCGTTAGCCGGGGGCAGGCATCAGAGTTGCATCAGCAACGTAGTGGATGGGGAAGAAGCGATCGCATATCTGCGTCGCAGGGGTCGGTATGCGGAGGCGGCGCGTCCGGACCTGGTGATTCTGGATCTCAATCTGCCGAGGAAGGACGGGCGGGCGGTACTGGCGGAGGTGAAAGGGGACACGAATCTGCAGACCATACCGGTGGTAGTTTTCAGCACGTCGCGAGCGCGGCTGGATATCGCGCGCAGCTACGAACTGGGGGCCAACTGCTATGTCAGCAAGCCTGTAAACCTAGCCGCGTATCTGCTGGCGCTGCAATCGGTTGAGGAATTCTGGTTCGGGTGTGTGAGCCTGGCGGGGGAGGAATAGAGGCGGCGGTAAGTAATTCTGGGTTCAAGGAAGGCAGATTACGACAGCGTGCAACGAAGGGAGTTTAACGAGGCGAGTTTAACTCAGGGGAGGAAGGGAAGAATGACGGAGCATGAGCCGGCACATGTCCTGCTGATTGAAGACAATCCTGGAGATGCAGACCTGGTGCGGCTGCGGCTGGTGGAGAGCAAGTCGGATGTGCAAGTGAATTGCGTTCCGCGGCTGTCGGACGCGCTGGCCTGTCTGGATGCGGAAACACCGGCGCTGGTGCTGCTCGACTTGAACCTTCCCGACAGTCATGGGGCGGAGACATTTCGGCGGATCCTGCAGAAGGCGCCGAATGTTCCGGTGGTGATTCTCTCGGGGCAGGACGATCAGTTGCTGGCGATGAAGGCGGTCCACCAGGGAGTGCAGGATTATCTGGTCAAGGGGGACATCACCGGCAAGCAGTTGGAGCGCGCGCTGCGGTATGCGGTGGAGCGGCAGGGTTTGCTGCGCGCACTGGAACTGACGCGCACGCAGCAGATCGAATTCAAGAATCAATTCCTATCGCACGTTTCGCACGAATTGCGCACGCCGCTGACCTGCATTCACCAGTACGTCACGCTGCTGCTGGACGGATTGGCGGGCCCGATGGCTCCGGAGCAGATGGATCACCTGAAGACGGTATTGAAGAGCGTGAATCAATTGCACGCCATGATTCGCGATCTGCTGGAGGCGACTCGGGCGGACAGCGGCAAGCTGCGGATCGACCTGCGCTGCATCGATATCGGGGAACTGATGAGGCAGGCAGTAGCGATGATGCGGCCGAGCGCCGCCGAGAAGAATGTCATTCTGGAATGTGGCCCGGAGCAGGCGATTCCGCTGGTCCACGCCGATCCCGACCGTATTCTGGAAGTGCTGATCAACCTCATCGACAACGGGATCAAGTTCACTCCGGCAGAAGGGACGGTGGTGGTGAAAGCGTCGATGGTGGAGACCGATCGAACGTCGGTCTATCTCTCGGTGAGAGACAGCGGGCGAGGCATACCGCCGGATTCGCTTCCGCAGGTGTTTGAGCGACTCTATCAGGATCCGCAAGCGGTGGACGGCAATCGCGCCGGACTGGGGCTCGGACTGTATATAGCCAGAGAAATCATCACGCTGCATGGCGGAAGGATCTGGGTGGCGAGCGAACCGGGCGCGGGCAGCACGTTCTCGTTTACCTTGCCGCTGTACTCGCTGGCCAAGCTGCTGACCCCGGTGATCACCCACCAGGGACGATTGCGCGAGTCGATTGTGCTGGTGCGGGTTGATCTAACGCCGCACTCGAAGTCACTGCGGGGCAGCTGGAAAGAAACCTGCCAGCAATGCCTGGAGCGATTGCGTTTTTGCATCTACGTCGACAAGGATCTGGTTCTGCCGCCGCTCGGAACGAGCGGGCCGATTGAAAGTTTTTTTGTGGTGGCGAGCACGGGGATGGATCGGGTGGGCATCATGATCGACCGGATTCGGGAACAAGTCGGATCGCTGCCGAAATTGAAAGCGATGGGCAGCCTGGAGGTGAGCGCGGAACCGGTTCCGGGAGGGTTTGCCGACGACGCGAGAACGCTGGAACAACAGGTGTGGGGCATCGCGGATCGGGTCAGCGAAATGATTCAAGAATGCCTGGCTAGCAAGAATAGGGAGCGCAAGTGACTTGGGGAACGAACGAGCGAGCAGGTCGTCGGCCTAAGTTTCCGATTAACGTACGAACACAAATCCGAACTCAATTTCGGACTCAATTTCGGACTCAATTTCGAACTAGCGTCCGGACCTAGACTTCGAAAAGAAGGAGAATTCAAGATGCGAAGCGAGAAGAGCGAAGGCCCTCCGATGAATCGAGCAAAGATCATGATCGTGGATGACGACCCCGATCTTCGGCAGGCGTTGAGCCTGCGACTGCGTGCCAATCAATTCGATACCTTCAACGTGTGCGACGGCTATTCGGCGATTGCGATGGCGCAAAAGGAAAAGCCGCATCTCATCATCCTCGATCTGGGTCTGCCGGCGGGCGATGGATTCGCGGTGCTGAGAAATCTGCAACAGTATCCGGGGCTGTCGGACATTCCGGTGATTGTGCTCACGGCTCGAGATCCGGAGGGCAACGAAAAACGGACTCTGGAGTCGGGCGCGGTCGCGTTTTTCCAGAAGCCAGCCGACAACGAGGAGTTGCTGGGAGTGATCCGCGCCAGCCTGCAAGCGGGATGGGGCTGGGGTGGACCGCCGCCGTCGTAGTGGGGGCTCAGGGTGACAAGATTTCTCAGAACGACAATTGGTGAGGGCGGGTAAGAGCTGAGAGCCGGTAGTTGATCGCCGAGAGCTATTCCGCGAAAAGCGGAAGGCCCTGGATATTCCAGGAAATATGATGGACGGCGCTATTGGTGGCGAGAATTGCCGACTTGCCGGGAGCGAAGGCTAGTCCTACGAGGCCCTGGCCGGAGACTTCGAGGTTGGCTTTGCCTTGGGGAGTGATTTTGACGATGCCACGCTTTCCGGATAGAGAGGCGGCGACGTAGATGTTGCCATCGACATCGAGGGCGAGGCCCTGGGGGCGTCCGAGACCGCGATAGAAGACGGAGACGGTGCCGTGGGGGTCGACTTTGTAAACGCAGTCGAAGCTGGAGGTGCTGGGGCCGGTGACGAACATGTTTCCGTTGAGGCCGAAAGCGATGTGATAGGCGGAGACGCTGGGTTCGAGGGTGGCGAAGACAAAGATCTGACGGTCGCGGGCGATCTTGAAAATGGTTCCGCTGCGGTCGCCGACGTAAAGATTCTCGTCGCGATCGAAGGCGATGCCGGTTGCGATTCCCATGCCCTCGGCGTAGGTGGACATGGTTCCGTTGGGGGCGACTTTGTAGACGGCTTCATCGTTGCGCGAAGAAACGTACATCTGGCCATCGCGATCGAAAGCGATTGAGGTGGCATTCATGATGTCGGTCAAGAAGGGTTTTTTGTTGTAGTTGGTGTCGATTTTGAAGATGGAGACGGGAGTTTTCTGGCCACGGGGTGCGGAAAACGTGACAAAGATATTGCCTTCGCGGTCGAGCGCGGGATTGGTGACGGGATGAAGATCGTCGGCGACGGGGACGGCAACTGTGATGGAGTGGGAGTTGCTGACCTGGCCATCGGCGGTGACCACGATTGAGCCGGCGGTTGCTTCGGGAACGCGGGCTACCACGAAATCGTCGGAACTGATGAGCACGGAAGCTTCGACTTCGCCGAAGCGCACGCTGGGGCGACGCAATTCGTGGGGGCGCAAACTCTTGCCGGTGATGCGAACCTCGCCACCCTGCAAGGCGAAGCTCGGCGCGACCGTTTCTATGTGCGGTTTGCCGTTCACGTTCTTCTTACCGAGCAAGCGGTCGGAAATGCTCATGAATGTATGCCGGCGGGAACTTTTGCTACAAGCAAAATTTCTCTAACCCAGTCTCCCTAAACAAACTTCTTTGATCGTGCGCTACTTCGTTAGAAGACCAAAGTGCAGCAAGAGATGCATGACCAGAAGCGCATACAAGCCCGCTGCGAGGTCGTCGACCACGATGCCGGTTCCCAAGGGCAGCCGCTCCAATCGGCGAATGGGAAAGGGCTTGCAGATATCGAAGACACGGAAGAGTATAAGGCCGGCAAGAAAAGTTTTCCAAACGGTTGGAACGGCGATCAGCGCAACCAGTTGTCCGGCGACCTCATCGATGACGACGAATTGCGGATCTTTGGAGCCGTAAGCGCGGGCCACTCGGGTCGCCGCTGGAATTCCGATCCAGGTTACGGCCGCAGCCAGAGCGATGGTCGCCCAAGTGCGGTACCCAGGCGGGAGGCGCGAGTCGATCATCCACCAGGCAATCACGGTGATTACGGATGCCCAGGTGCCGGGGCCGGGTTTCAGGAGGCCGATACCGAAGAAGGTCGAGACCATGTTGGCCCAGAAAGGAGCAAGGGGCCGCGCGGAGGATGGGTCCACGGCAGCTTCGGCTGGGGGGGGCATCAGTCTCCGTCCCCTTCGTCAGGAGTATCCGGGTCAAAGGGGTCCTGGCGGACGGCCTCTTCGGCGTCGGTTACGGGGGATGAAATCACGTATCCGCCGCTGGCCCACTTGCCAAGATCGATCAAACGGCAGCGTTCGCTGCAAAAAGGGAAGTCGGCAGCGGTGGCCTTGGCGGGCTTCTTGCAGATCGGGCAGCGGAGTTTGATGCGCTTGGGCGGCATAATTCAGATTGCGATGATTCCCCTGGGGCGGCGAACGGAGGATCCGTCGCTGGAGTGGGGATGACCAGTGAGAGCAAGGTTCAAACAATTTCCGCTACCAGATCGTAATCGTGGGCGGCGGTGATGCGGCAGCGATAGAACTCTCCTCCTTTCGGCTCGTGGCCGGCAGGATAGTCGTTGACGAAAACCTTACCGTCGATTTCGGGAGCATGCATGGCGGTGCGGCCTTCGAGCAGGAGATCGGTTTCGGATGAGGGGCCTTCGAGCAGCAGATCGAATTCGCGCCCGATCAGCGACTTCTTCCTAGCCTTGCTGATCTTCTTCTGAATCGACATCAGGGACTTGCGGCGGCTCTCGATCTCGCGCGGGGAGAGCTTCGCGTGATGATCGAAGGCGCCCGCACCTTCCTGGTCGGAATAGCCGAAGGCGCCCATCCAGTCGAAGCCGGCCTGATTGACGAAGCTGCAAAGCTCTTCGAATTCCGCATCGGTTTCGCCGGGGAAGCCCACAATGAACGAAGTCCGCAGGGTAACGCCGGGAATTACACGGCGCATCTTCTCGATCGATCGCAGGAAGAGGTCAGCGCCGCCACCGCGTTTCATGCGCTTGAGCACGGTAGCCGAGGCGTGCTGCAAGGGCACGTCGATGTAGGAACAAATGTTGTCATGGGCGGCGATGGTGTCTAACAGGCGGCCGGTAATTTTGTTGGGATAAGCGTAGAGGAAGCGAATCCAGCGCAGACCTTCAACTGCGGCGAGTTTTTCCAGGAGCAGGGCCAAGCCGTCATGGAGTCCGAGGTCTTCGCCGTAGCAGGTAGTGTCCTGTCCGATGAGGGTGATCTCGCGGACGCCGGATTGGGCTAATCCTTCGGCTTCGGCGATCACCGATTCGAAACGCCGGGAACGGAATTGTCCGCGAAGCTGAGGGATGATGCAGAAGCTGCAGGGATGGTCACAGCCCTCGGCAATCTTGATGTAGGCCGAGTGCCGGGGCGTGGTGAGAATGCGCGGGGTGTGGTCGTCGTAAAGATAGTTGGGCAGATCGGCGACGGCGCCATCCCAGGTATCGCGGGCAAAGCGGCCCTGGCTGCGGCGGTGGTCGCCTTCAGGTCGCGAGGTGACGGGGTGCGACGCTGGAACGTCCGAAAGTGAGTCTGAAGTCAGAATGTTGAAGGGGCTTGCCGGGCGGGGGGGTGAGGCGACTCCGGCGGCAGAGAGAATTTTATGGAGTTCGCCGGTGCCGACCACGGCGTCGACTTCAGGGATGTTCTTACGAATCTCGTCGCGAAAACGTTCCACCAGGCAACCGGCAACCACCAACCGTTTTGCTTTGCCGCCATTTTTGTGGTGGGCCATTTCGAGGATGGTGTCGATGGATTCCTGCTGAGCGCTGGCGATGAACGAGCAGGTGTTGACGACGATGACGTCGGCGTCGGCGGAGTTGGGCGTGAGCAGGGCGCCAGACTGGGCGAGCATGCCCATCATGACCTCGCTATCGACGAGGTTCTTGGGGCAGCCGAGACTCACAAAACCAACCTTGACGGGAGCAGCCGGCTCCGAAGTCGTGGATATGCTTTTCTTTACGGGCATCTTCTTCAGGCAGTGCGGAACGAATCAGCAGGAAAACGTCCTACACGATTCTAGCATCCTCCCTGGGGATCTCCGGCGGTGAATGGGGTGGAACCGGGCATCAAAGAGAGCACCTCCGATTTGGACCGTTCTTTCGGTCGATCGCTTCGGCACGTGCTAATCTTATTGAAATAAAAATACATCCCTCAACACTCCGGAGGAAGGATGTCGGCCCAACGCCTTGCGGTTTTCGTTCTGCCTGTCTTGGTTCTGGCTGTGCTGGTACTGGTTTGCAGCGCTGCGGCGCAAGACTCGAGCAACTCGTGGGTGATCAATCAGCTCTCGGTCACCGGGGGACGAACCTTCGTGAGCACACAGACGGTTCCGAGCACAGGCTTGCCTCTCCATTTCGGAAACCCTGGCAGCTTCGCGGTGGACTATAGCCGGCTGCTGAAGAGCTTCAAGATTTTCGGGCTGTCGGCGGAGGTGCCAGTAGGGATCTATCCGAAGATGGGGCTGAATTATTACTACGACCAGATTCCGAGGAATGTGGGGGCGTTGTTCGTGACGCCATCGGTGCGCCTGAACATTTTTTCCAACGACTCGGTGACGCCATGGGTGAGCGTAGGCGGAGGTTATGGCCGCTACTGGCAATCATCGAACCTGATCTGGTATGGAGCGAATCCTGGACCGTCAGGCACCAATACAGGGGTTGTGCAGTTCGGCGGTGGATTGGATGTGTGGTTCTGGCATCGCTGGGGTGCGCGCATGGAAGTGCGCGATTTCTATTCTGGAGTGCCTGATCTAAACATCGACACGGGGAGAAGCCGCCAGCATAACTACTATGTTGGGGCTGGTGTGGTGCACCGCTTCTAGCGGGCTGCGGAAAAGTGTTTTCCCAGCGCAGCACTCCCCCAGCGGCTGAAAGCCGCGCTTGATTCCGCGGGGAGTTACGACACGGCTGAAGCCGTGCCCTCCCCCAAAGCTGCGCGAAGCGGAATTTTTCCGCAACCTCTGAAGTCGTGCCCTTCCCCAAAGCTGCATCCAGCGGAGTATTTCGGCAGCCTGCCAGGACTGAATCTTTGGAGGACTGACGTGGCGGCGGCTGACGGGGGAGAGGTCGGTTGCTGCTCACGCAGGGTATTCAGCGGGCCGCGAGCTCATCTTCCGTTTTTCTTGTGTCTGGGCTGGTTGCGTCGGTATTACCTGTGGCTGCCGTTTGCGCGGCGGTGATCTCCTCAAAAAGCTCCGGTAGTTTGCGAGCATCTTCCTCGGACTGGCCGAAGCGCGCGGATTCATAAGCGCGAGTGAAGCCGGCCACTTTTTTCTGCAGTGTGGGTTGCTGAATGGCGGCGACGAAATCGAGCGGGGTTTGCGAGGGCAACTTGCGCCAGCCCAGCCTAGCCAAGCGGGCGACCATGCGGTCATACCAGAGTGTGGCAGCTTCGCGGGGAGCGCGCTCGGGGTGCGCCCGGAGGCTACGCGCCCGCACACCGCTGACCAGCCGCGGCAGGTTGCCGAGCGTTATAAGGATGACTGCGAAGGCGATCGCCCCACCCAGCCATTGCAGGGGAAAATTGGTGATGTGCCGGTGGGCACGCCGAGCCGAGCGCAGCAGAGCGCGGTGTTTTTGTCCCAGCCACTGGCGGGCTTCATCGAAGAAGTGGCGGCTATTGACGGCGGCATCCCTGCCCAGGGTGCGCTGGTGGCTGACGTCATAGTTAATGATCCATTCGCGCCAAAACGATGCGGCCGCGTCGACATAGAGTTGCATGCGCGACCAGCCGGTCCGGGTTGGAAGGCCTCCCGAGGGCGTCGGATCGAAGCTGACCCAGCCCGATCCGGGGAAGAATGCTTCAACCCAGGAGTGAGCGTCGCTGGCGCGCACGACATACTGGCCGGTGAGGTCGTTGAATTCGCCACCGCGAAATCCGGTGATAATTCGCGACGGGATGCCAAGCGACCGCAACATCACGGCCATCGAACTGGCGAAATATTCGCAGTGACCTTTTTTCCGCTCAAAGAGGAAATTGGCGAGGGGATCGGGAGGCAGGGTGCGAGGCAACTCGAGGGTATAGCCGAAATGGCCGGACAGATAGCGCTCGACGGCGAGGGCCTTGTCATAATTGCTGGGGGCATCGGCGGTGATCTCCGCGGCGAGCCTTGGAATGCGAGGATCGAGCGGCGGTAATTTCAGGTAGGGTTGCATGCTCGAGAGGGGCAAGTTGGGAGCCAGGCGAAGCTCGTCAGCGTCGGGCTCGGAGAGTTGGGACTCGGCTTCGTAGCGGTTGATGGGATGGTCGGAATCGAGATCGAAGACCGAGCCGCCGGAGTCCATGCTGACCTGGCGGAAATTGCCCATCAGGCTCTGAGGTTTTTCAGCGAGGAAAAAAACGTTGGTTCCGAGCGGCTCCATCAGAATGCGATAGCGAATCATTCGAGCGGAGTTTGCGTCGGTGGCGCGAGGAGAAAGCGGCGCCAGCCGATACTTGCCGTCTCCAGAGAGGCGAAGCTGCGTTTGATTATAGGAGTTGGTCCAGACGCTGCCGTCGAAAGTACTCAGTGCAATCCCGCGCCATTTCAAGTCGTAACCGCCCTGCATATCGTTCTCGATTTCGATATGCATGACGACCGAGCTGGATTGCTGAATCTGGCCGATGCGGCCGAGTTGCACGCGATCGCTGAAACCGGTAGCGACATCGCTGGTGGGAGTGTAGGCGCTGAGGTAGCGCGACGAGACGCGGGGAATCAGGAAGAAAATGAGGAAGCTGCCGGCCAGAATCATGAGCATGAGCACGGGAGCAATCGCGAGCAATCCGTAACCCATGCGGAGGTAGGGAGCGGCGAGCGCTTTATCGGTAACGCGCGGATCGAGTGCGTGCGCGGGTTCGGTGGCGATGGAGTGGCGCATCTCCATGAGCACAAAAGTAATGACCGCAACCAGCAGGAAGACCGCAAAAGAAAGGAGGAAGACACTGCCGACGGTCAGCACGGCAGCGGCGAGGACCATGAGGAACGACAGCACCGCGAGCATGTAATGGTCGCGGGTACGCTGCAAGGAGAAGAGCCTGACGACCATGGCGAAGAGCACGAGGTGAACGGTGGCGGCGAGAAAGCCACGGGAAAGGAAGAAGTAGTCGGCGAGATAGACGAAGACGTAGATGAGGGTGAGGAGAGTGGTCCAGCGCTCAGGAATGACGAAGTCGCGGCCGGCAAGGAGCTGGTAGCCGCGGAGGGCGAGGGCCATGCCGACGAGAATGACGGCGGGGGAGTCGAGGCCTCCGGTGGAAGCGAGAGCGCCAAAACCAGTAAGGACGAGGAGAAAGAGCGAGACGTTGAAGTAGCGCTCGATGGCGGGGGCCATGGTCATTTTGGCCAAGGTGGCGGGGCCCGGGTTGGCGGAGGCGTCAGTCACGAGAAGCTTTTATTGTTCGCGAAATGGACGAGGAAGGGAAGTGCCTGGGGTAACAAGTTGATGCGGTGTGCAGCTCTGCGTGCCAGGAACTGCAGGGCGGGCGAGACGCCCGCGGCTCCACTTGTTTACAATACCTGCGCATGGACTACCTTCTGAAAACAGAGCCGACTGTATATTCTTTCTCCGATCTGGAGCGGGAGAAGGCGACGGTCTGGGATGGGGTGACGAATCCGGCGGCGGTGAAGCACCTGCGCGAGATGAAGCCGGGAGAGCGGCTGGTAATTTACCACACGGGTGATGAGAAAAGTGCGGTGGGGACGGCGTCGGTGGTGACGGTTGATGCGAGTGATCCCAAGGTTCCGCAGGTGAAGATCAAAGTTGGGAAGGCGATCGCGAAGCCGAAGACGCTGGGTGAAATCAAGGAGCGAGCGGCGTTTGCGGATTCTCCGCTGGTGAGACAGGGGCGTCTGAGCGTGGTTCCGTTGACGGCGTCGCAGTATGCGTGGCTGACAGGCGAGTGAAGGGGATCTCAGCCGTCGCCGCTACTGTCTGGTCCACCGTGTCTGCTCCACCGCTGTCCGCTCCGCCGGGTAGCCCCTATCGTGCCAGCGAAACCCGGCCGAGCCTTGCTCGACTTGGACGGGGGAGACGCCCGTCCCCACCCAAAGTTCTCTTACGTCCTTACCAGCCTCTCACCGCAGTCGCCTTCGGAGCAGGCATAAGTTACGTGATTGCGCTGGCGGTCGAGGCTGATGATGAACATGGGGCGGCGATGGCGGTCACAGGTGGGCTGGTTGGCGGTGAGGATGGGCGCAGTGTCGCGTTGGGGAGTGCTGTAGCCGATGCGCTCGCCGAAGCAGCGATGGCAGAATTTGTCGGTGCAACGAAAGAATTCGATGGAATAGTCGGCGTTATAGGGAGCGACGACGAGCTCCATGGTACGGAAATGCTGATCGCAAAGGGGCAGGATATCCGTCCGCATGCGAAGCGAGTGTACACCCAAGGGGATTGAGGTATTGAATGATTGAGGTATTGAGACACTTGATTCCATGGGTGGGAGACTGAGATCGGTTGATCTACCCAATGTGACGTAAGGCGTCGACGATACCGAGGTTTGCGGCGCGGTAAGAGGGGACGAGGCCGCTGACGATTCCCACAAGAAAGGCCACTACCATCACGACAGCCGCAGTGGCGGCGGTCATGTGCATAGAGACGGGCATACCCATTCCGGGGCGGGACATAAATAGGACGGCGCCGGTTGCGAGGAAGATGCCGATCAGGCCTCCGAGGATAGAAATGGCGATGGACTCGCTCAACAACAGCTTGAGAATTCGTCCCTGAGTGAAGCCAAGGGTGCGCAGGACGGCAACTTCGCGGGTGCGTTCACGGATGGACATGGCCATGGTATTGGCGCACACGAGCAACGTGGTGAAGACAACGGCTCCGCAGATGCTGAGGATAAAGGCTTTGACATTGCCGAGCATGGAGATGAAATCGGCCTTGAAGGCCTGTTCGCTCTCGCTCTTGGTGGGAACGGGACTGCCGTGGAACATGTCATCGATGGCGCGGGCGGCTACGGGCATGTGTTCCGGGGTGTCGACGCGAGTGAAGTAAAAGCCGGCCGTGTCTTTGAACCAGTCGACGGACTCTTCCAGATATTTGGCGTTGAAGTAGAGATTACTCTGCGGGGGGTCGATGGTGTAGATGCCGCGGAGGGTCAAGTCGAGGTTGGCGGGAAAGATGCTGCCCTGGAGGATGATGTGGTCGCCGATCTTCCAGTGATGTTTTCGGGCAAGGTCGGAGTCGACGACGCAGCCGGCGCGATCGCGCTTCCAGGCGTCGAGTTGGTCGGGGGGCATGATTTTATCGGCGGCGACCTCGAAATATTCGTCGGGATCGGTAGCGAACTGGGCGAAGTAGTTTTCCGGCTTGTCGTCTTTATATTTGCCGCCAAACCAGGTCATGGGAGCAACATGCACGACGCCGGGAACGGAGCGGATCTTATCGCGATAGAAAATGGGAAGAAAGTTCGCGAGAGAAACCTTGTGGCGCGTCATGATGCGAAGGGCGGAGTCAGGCGCTCCCTTATCGATGTAGAAGCTGCGCCAAACGCAGAGCATGATGCAGAGCAGAAGCAGGGAAAAGGCGATGCTGGCGACGGTCAAGAGACTGCGGCGCTTGTTGCGAAAGGCGGATTTGGCAACGAAGCTGGAGAGGGTCATGGCGGTGACAATATTTTACATCGCCGCTTCTGACGTGGCAGTGAGGATAGATGGGTTCAAATCGGCGCGCGTGGGTTGTATCATATTAACGGCATGGGATTTCCTATTCGAATCTGTACTGTGTGCTCCGAAGAGTTCGAACTGAAGCC
This sequence comes from uncultured Acidobacteriaceae bacterium, assembly GCA_963696275.1. Lineage (GTDB taxonomy): Bacteria > Acidobacteriota > Terriglobia > Terriglobales > Acidobacteriaceae > Acidiflorens. The sequence goes on from CAVOJQ010000011.1 coordinate 514,655, forward strand.
GGGGAAGCCGGGCTTTGCGAACCGCTGCCCCGCGTGCAGCGAGCCCGAAACGGCCGAGGCTAAAACCGAGGGGAGCATGGATGCCGTCGAACGCAAGACGCTGGCGGAAGCGAATGAAGCCCGCAGACAGGCGATGCGCGACCTGCTGTATCGCAAGGATAGTTAGCGCACAGTGGTTCGCGGAAGTGATGCAGCGGCTGGCGAGCGATTAGACGATCTTCTTGCGCAGTTCTCTGCGCAGAATTTTGCCGGATGCGGTTCGCGGGAGGGCCTCGACAAAATGAACTTCGCGGGGCTGCTTGTGATGGGCGAGGCGATCGGCGACAAATCCGCATAGTTCTTTGGCGAGGGCGTCGGAGGGCGTGGAGCCATCCCGCAGGACGACAAAGGCGCAAGGTATTTCTCCGCAAGCCAGGTCAGGTTTGGCGACCACGCCGCAATCACGGACGGCGGGATGTTCGAGGAGGAGAGCTTCGACTTCGGCCGGGGCGACGGGGAATCCTTTGTACTTGATCATCTCTTTGCTGCGGTCGAGGATGTAGAAAAAACCATCGGCATCGCAGCGGGCAATGTCTCCCGAGTAATACCAGCCATCGCGAAGCGCGGCGGCGGTGGCTTGAGGTTCCTTCCAGTATCCCAGCATGATCTGCGGGCCGCGCATGATGAGTTCGCCGGGCTCGTCGATGGCGACGTCGTTCCCGTTGAGATCGACGATGCGACACTCTGTGAGCGCTAGCGGGTGTCCGATCGAGGCGGGACGGTTCATTTCGGGGGGCTGGCAAAAGCCGATGTGAGTTACCGGCGAAGCTTCGGTCATGCCGTATCCCTGGTTGACGATGATGCCGGTAAGACTGGTGAGGCGACGAGCGAGCTCAGGGGGGAGCGGTGCGGCGCCGGACTTGATCCAGCGCACAGAGTGATTTTTCGGAAAGAGGCCGGCCTCGGCCGCCTGGCACATGGCGTTGATGGCGGGAGGAACCAGGGGCATCATGGTGACGCGTTCCTGGATTAAAAGCGCGCACAACTTCTGCATGTCGAAGCGCGGCATGAGGACGAGCGTGAGGCCGACGGTCACGCAGAGGGTGAGAGCCACGGTGAGTCCGTAGATGTGGTAGAGCGGGAGGAAGCAGAGCATGACGTCTGTGTCGGTGAGCGGTTCGGCATTCGGGCCGACGATCTGATAGACGTTTGCGACCAGGTTGTAATGCGAGAGCATCACGCCCTTGGGCAGGCCGGTGGTGCCGCTAGAGTAGGGCAGGGCGGCTATGGTCTCTTGTGAACTTTGAGCAGGCTGAGGGAATCGGGGAGAGGTTTTACCGTGCAGCGGCCGCAGCAGGGCGGAGAATTCTTCGCAGCCAGCGTGTGGATGGCGGGTGGTAAAGACGCGGCGCAGGCTGGGAAGCCCGGCAAGGTTTACGTTTTCGAGCAGGGGAGCGTCGGTGATGAGGAAGACGGCGCCCGAGTTTTCCAGTTGATAGCGAATCTCGCGTTCGCGGTAAGCGGGATTGAGGAGAGTGGGGATGCCTCCGGCGAGCGTGACCGCATGATAGGTGATGGCGAATTCCCAGGAATTGGGCAGAAAAATGGCAACCACTTCTCCGGGAGTGAGACCGGCCAAGATCAATCCCTGGGCAAGGTATTCCACCAGGCTGCCATATTCTGAAAATGTGAAACGGCGATCGCAGGAAGTATCGACGAGCGCCGTCTTGCCGCCATTTTTGCGGCAGCTCTCCAAGACAATATCGTGGACGAAGCGGCCAGCGGGATCGGCATAAAGTTCGGTGCGAAGCATCGGGCTCATTGTAAACGGGGGGCGAGGCTGGAGCACAACTTAACCACGGGGGACACGGAGGAGCACAGGGAGTGAAGGCCAGAGAGTGATGACGAGAGAGCTGGAGGGCAGGGGGCTTTCACCACTTTGCGCTTTGTAATCTCCGCGGGGAGGGTCACGCGCTCAGCTTACGGAGAAATTCCTGTTCGTCCATGCGATACTTGAACGCTTTGCGCCCATTGATGAAGACTACGGGAACCTCGTCGGTGTAGCGGCGGCGAATTTCGGCATTGGAGTCGACGTCGACTTCGCGCCAGGTAAAACCGCCACGTTTGTGAAGTTTGACGAGGCTCTCCTTGACGATTTCGCAGAGATGACATCCCTTGCGGGAATAGACAATAACCTCCCGGGGCTCCGTCATGCGAGGGAGTGTAGCAGTTTCGGTGCAGAGTTTCCAAACACATTGGGGCGTAAAATCTCGAAATGACGACCAACAAGGGGCAGGCTCTCTCGGGCAAAATCATCCTCGTAACCGGAGCAGCCAAACGACTGGGGCGGGCGATTGCGCTGGCTGCGGCGGAGAACGGGGCAGATGTCGCCATCACCTATCGGGAGTCAGGGCGTGAGGCGCGAGCGGTGATCGGGGAACTGGCGGCGCTTGGCGTGCGGGGGTTCGCCGTGCACTGCGATGTCACGGACGAAACCAATGTCCGCGAAATGGTCAAAGAAGTAGCACGGGAAATGGGCGGAATCGACGTGCTGGTGAATAACGCCGCGACTTACGAAACGGTGGAGTTCGAGCAGTTGACGGTTGAGCAGTGGGACGCGATGTTCGCGACCAACGCGCGCGGGCCGTTCTTAGTGTCGCGCGAGGCGCTGTCCTATTTGCGAAGACGCAAAGGTCGCATCATTCATATGGGTTCGCTTGGAGGGCTGAGACCGTGGGCGACGCACGCACACTATTGTTCGTCGAAAGCGGCGGTGCATATGCTGACCAAGGTGATGGCAAAATCTCTGGCGCCAGAAGTTGCGGTGAATGCGGTGGCTCCGGGGATGATTGACCTGGCGGAAAAATCCGCGTCGGCGTTTATGAAGAAGATGGCAAAACAGACGCCCATGCGGCGGAATGGAACTGAGGCCGACGTTACCGCGGCCGTGATGTTCTTTGCCAAGGCTCCGCACTTTATTACCGGGCAGGTGCTGGTGGTGGATGGCGGACTGGGACTGTAGGGGTAATAGTTCGACCTCGACCAGTTGCTGTTAGTTCTGCCAGTGGTACTCCTCCGTTGGCTCACTATCCTGATTGCGCTGCTTGGAGGATGGCAAATGTTAGATTCGTCCATCGGGTGGATACTCATCGTTTCAGGGGTTGGGACGGCTGTCGGCGGTCTTGCCGCGTGTCTCTTCCCCCAGCCGGTTTTGCGATTAGTGTTCGGGGCAGAGAGTACTGACGGCCTTACGATGTTCTTCATCAGGCATTGGGGAGCGCTGCTGTTTGTAGTCTGCGCACTGACCGTCTACAGTGCGTACGTCCCCGCTACTCGCGTTCCGATCTTGACGGCTTCCGTGATCGAAAAGTTTGTCATCGTTGTGCTGATCTTTTTCGGGCCCCTGAAACGTACGGTCGCAATGACCGCCATCGGAACCATGGATGGAATCCTGGCCATCGTATTCGTCGCATATCTTGCCGGGCTGTAAGACTTGGCAAGTGTGCGACGGAGGCGACTGTCGGGGTGGTTGACGAGATCAAGGTGATAGCTCGCATTGACCCTGGTGCCGGGGTTTTGAGTGATATTGAGATTTTGCAACAGTGGGCTCTACTCAGTTGTGTGGCGGCCTCGGGGCCGACTAGTTCCGCAGTTTAGATCCGTTTGATTGTCGCGAGCCAGGCCGGTGCGCCGTGGTCGTGGTATCTCGTATGAATACGGTCCGCTCCGATGGCGGCGACATTCCATCCATTACTGGGATTGAACGCTGCTCTTAGCTCTTCTTGCCTGACGGGGTGCGGGCCAGTATCGGGACCATCGTCACTGAAGCACAACACATGCAGGGTTCCATTGTGTTCGGTTACCGACGCTAGACTCGCCACGTATCCCGGTCGCTCGTCGCCGTCAAAGGTGTGGAACAGTCCGCAGTCCAGCACCGTGTCAAACCTGCGCCCCAAGCGCTCCAGATGGAACGCATCAGCCCCCGCGAACTCGACCTCGATCCCACGGTCGTGGGCCTTCCCTCGGGCGATCGCCAGTGCCGTCTCAGCCACGTCAACGCCCAGAACCGACAATCCCAGCGAGGCGACGAGAAAAGCGTTCTCGCCGGTCCCGCAGCCCGCATCTAGCACCGCGCCGACGAATCCGCCTTCGGATGCCAAGCGCACGATTGCTGGCTGCGGCTGGCCAATATCCCAGGGCGGAGGGCCGTCGTTGTAGGACGCATCCCAGGGCAATCCCGTCATCCGTTCGTGACTGGTTGGGCGCCGACCACGGAATGGATCGTCAGCGAGAATTCCTGATCGCTCCGACAACTTCGTCCCTTTCCTGCAACTGACCTTCCGACCTCGTCATGGTAGCATCCACAGGTCTTGACTATTCCTCGTTGCGGATCAATGAGTGATAAAGAGATGTTTCAACAACTTGTACGACTCCGGTTTCCGTAACGGACGTTTTCTTGTATCGTCTTGTTTCGACCTTCATCACACTTATGACACGATGCATGCGGGGAACGGGCTTCCTTCTCAAAGTACTGTTTCTGATCGTCACGCTGTCCATGCTTTTGCCGGCTACGCTGGCCGTCGCTCAGGATGGCCCGGAGTATGGCGGCCATGAACTCTCGGTATGGACGGGCGGAGGACATTCGGTTGCGGGTGGGACCAGCAATACGGGCGAATGGAACGCGGGAGTTCGTTATGGATGGATCGTGACGGACGAGCACTTGCCGGGGTTTCTCAAGGGACAATTTGAGCTGGCAGTCGATGCGGTGCCGGCGTTCGTTGTCTTCCAGCCAGCGAATACGGCTTATGGCGCGGCTTTGGATCCGGTGGACTTCCGGTGGATTTTCGCCAGGCATGGGCATGTAGCTCCTTATATCGAGTTGAGTGGCGGAGTTCTGTTTACGACGCATGATGTGCCGAGCGGGACTTCGACCATTAATTTCACTCCGGGGACGGCCTTCGGTTTCTATGTCTTTGGGGAACATGCCTGGTCGGTGGATGTGCGTTATCTGCACATTTCGAATGCCGGGCTGACGGTGCCGAATCCGGGGGTGAATTCGGTGCAGGTGCGGGTGGGATTTGGGAAGTTCTGGGGGAAGAAATAGGAGACGCGGGGTGTTGCGGGGTGCGCTTTGATTCCGCGGGCTATGACTGCATGAACTATTTGAGCATAGCTGACAGGATCTGATTGACCGCGAATGCGGCGGCGTAGGCGATTGTGGTCATGTAGAGAAACTGAATGGCCGGCCACTTCCAGCTATTGGTCTCCCGGCGCACGACGGCCAGGGTGGAGGTGCACTGCATGGCGAAGGCAAAAAAGACGAGCAGCGCCATGGCTCCGGCGAAAGTAAGATCTTGCCGGAGGGCATTCTGAAGTGTCATGGCCCTGGTGGCTGGGTCGGTACCGTAGATCGTGCCGAGAGTGCCGACGATCACCTCACGGGCGATGATGGATGTGAGCAGGCCGATTCCAATTTTCCAATTAAACCCGAGGGGGCGGATCAGCGGCTCGATTCCGTGGCCGAGGTGAGCGATCACGCTCTGCTCCAGTTGCGGGAGGTGACCATTGTGCAGGGGAATATTGGTCAAGACCCAAACCAGAAGAGAGACGGCCAGAATCACGGTACCGGCCTGACGCAGGAAGACCTGTCCGCGGTCGAGGAGGCGAATGCCGATGGACTGAAAGGTTGGCCAGCGATAGTCGGGCAGTTCCAGGACGAAAGGAGCGGCAGCGGACTTGAGGACCGACGATTTTAGAAGCTTCGCGGTGGCGATGGCCATCAGAAAACCGAGGACGTAGAGCGAAAGCATGGCGCAAGCGCGGGCTCCGAGAAGAACGCCGACGACGGGGCGATCGGGAATGAAGGCGGCAATCAGCAAGGTATAGATGGGCAAGCGTGCAGAACAGGTCATGAACGGGGCGATGAGGATGGTGGCGATCCGGTCGCGTTTGTTCTCGATGGTGCGGGTGGCCATGATCGCGGGAACGGCGCAGGCGTAGGCGGATAGAAGAGGAATAAATGCCTTGCCATTGAGGCCGACGGCGCGCATGGTGCGGTCGGAAATGAGGGCGGCGCGGGCGAGGTATCCGGAGTCTTCGAGCAGTCCGATAAAGAAGAACAGGAGAAGGATTTGCGGCAGAAAGACGAGTACCGAACTGACGCCCTTCCAGAGGCCATCGAGAAGAAGCGATCGCAAGACGCCGGCGGGAATCAAGGGCGCCAGGTGCAGTCCCAGCTTGGTGAGCAGGTCCTGAAAAGCTGTGCTCATGGGTTGGCCAAGCCCGAAGACGGTTTGGAAAACGGCGCCCACGACGATCAGGAAAATGAGAGGTCCCCAGTATTTATGAAGAAAGACGTCGTCGAGCCGGCGGCTCCAAACGCTGGGAAGATGCTTCTGGTAATCGATGCGGCCGCCTACCTGAGTGGCCCACTTCCGGCATTGCGGAACGTCTTGCAGGGTGGGCAGAACGGGAAGCAAGGACGAGGGGTTGTGGCTGAGATCCTGTCGCAGGAAGCGATCGACCGCATCCAGTCCGGTTTCCTGGGTAGCACTGACCATGGCAACGGGCGCACCTAGTTCGACGGCAAGTTTGAGGACGTCGAGCGAGCCGCCACCCTTGGCAAAGACATCGGCCATATTCAGGAGGACAAGGGTAGGCAGGCCCAAAGCGATAACGGGCGCAGCCAAGACGAGTTGACGGGAGAGATGAGTGACATCGAGGACCAGCAAAATGGCATCGGGGCGAGGCAGGCCGTCCATGTGGCCGGTGAGCACGTTGAGGGCGACGCGTTCGTCCTCGGAATAGGGCGTGAGGCTATAGACGCCGGGCAAGTCGATGATCCTGATCTCTCGACCGCGGCCCGCCAGCAGGCCGACTCGCTGCTCAACGGTGACGCCTGGATAATTGCCGACCTTCTGACGAAGGCGGGTCAGGCGATTGAAGAGGGTGGATTTCCCGGAATTGGGCGGGCCGATCAGAGCCACGGTGCTGATTTCACGGCCGGGGTGCTCCGGAGCTTCCGGAATAGTGACGATCGAGGACTCGGTCGAATGGCAGTTCACGCCAGCTCACCCAAGGGCGAAAACCATCCTCGCCGGACCATAATGCGACTCGCCGTCTCGGCGCGCAAGGCAACTTCGGTACCGTCGACGGAATAGACACTGGGGTCGCCTAAGGGAGCGCGGCGGGAGAATTTAACCTGCACTCCGGGAACAAAACCGACGCGCATCAGGAATTGCTGATCGGCGGCGGGAAGGGAGATATGGCCGATGGTCCCCCCCTCCCCGAGTTCGAGGTCGAGGAGCGGGACTTCAGTGTCTTCGCGAAGTTTCATTATGAATCCCTGGAACATAAAATGAGGATTTTCTAATTGAAAATGAATTTCAATTTCAACATCAATAGGATACGGTTTCGGCGGCAGACGGTCAACGCGGTTAATCACAAAGGACTGTGATTTCGGTCACGGAGGGAGGAAGCACCGAGGCATGGGCTGAGAGATTCATGTCGGCAAGGGTTCGGCGGGTTTTGGTTTCTGAGAGATAGGAGCTCAGGCCATGCGCAGAAACTTACGGGCCTGGTCGAGTTGGGGAAACATTTTTTCTTCCGCCAAGAACTCGCGGGAATGGACGCAGCGGCGACTGCCCCGCAGCTTTACGGGATGTTTCAAGTGCAGCATCTCGTGAAAGAGGATGTACTCGACGGCGTAGCGGGGCACGCGCGAGTGATCAAAAATGCGACTGATGACGATGGCATTGTGGGCCGGATCGTAATGTCCGAGGCTGCGGCGGGCGTGATTCTGGCTCCAGGTAAGCTGCGGGCGTCCCAGAAGCCCATGAAAAAACCGGCGGTTGAGATCGTCGAAGATTTCTTCGAGATGGTAATGATGTCCGCGGGGGGAACGGATGAGCTTGCGCCCGCGCATCTGGCGGACCAGCCGGGCCTTGGCGGCTACGTCGTGACCGGCAATGTAGCGGCGATAGCGGGCGCTGTGGGCGCGCTCGATGGGCAGGCGATAAAGCTTGGCGAGGAGGATATGAAGGATGGAGTGGAGTACGGAGTCGGGAGCGCCTTCCAGCAAATCCGAGAGCCGGAGATAAAGTTCGCCCTGCCGCAGGCGGATCGTGTTGTTGAGGGAGACAAAGGGATAGAAACGGAGATGGAAAGGCGGCGCGGGAGTGCGCGGGCGAAGTTCGCGATAGACGTCGTGGAAGATTTCGGTGAGCTCGGGGAACACGTTGAAGGAAGAGTAGCACGGGAAAGGGTGCGCATCTCAGGCTCGACGCCAGAGGCTAACCACCGAGCACGGACGAGCAGGGGGATGATCCACGGAGAAACCTTGCTATCGATTGGCTGTGCTGCTGTGGTGAGGATTCTGGCTGGCGCGCGTTTTCGAGGAGCGCGCTAATTCTACTTCTTCTTGTGCTTCATGTATTCCTCGACTTCGGTGAGCGTCTTGCGGTGATCCTGGGCGCTGGAGTCAACCGTATCGAGCGCGTCGGTCAGGAGAAATTCGTACTGGCTAAGTTCTGCGGTATTGGTGTTCGCTGAATTCCTGAGGGCGCGCAGTTTCGATTGAAGCTCGGTATCGGTCTCAATGATCATTTTGAGGGGTTTGCGGATGTCGTCCTTGCGGTCGACGTACATGTCTACGTTGTCGTTGAGTTCGTCGTAGACGGCGAGGAAATCCTCCAGCATGTCGTGGGTCTGGCGTCCGCGCTCGGTGGTCTTGGGATCGCTGCGCATTTGTTCAAGTTTGGTCATGCGATCGCGGGAAAACTTCACGAATAGCTTTAAGCGCTCGTCGGGAACCAGCATGGCGTCGCGGAGCTGATCGATCTCCAGAGGATTCAAAGGGTCGCGGCGCTTTTGGGCTCGAAGCGGGCTCAGGAAAAGCGGGTTGAAGAAGGTGGAGCACAGACTCAGCGCCAGCAGGGAAGCCAAGGCGAAAAGCGTACATTTGCGGTGCCTGCCGGGCGTCATTTCTTTCCCTTCTTGTCGTCTTTAGCGAACATTTCGTCGAGCAGCGTGGTGCGGATATCCTCCAGGCGCCGGATGGCCTGTTCGACCGGAGGCTGATCTTCGAAGGCGAGATTGCGCTTGATGTCGCGCAGCTTCTCGGCCATTTTGCGCGCATCTATCTCTGTATTCTTCAGTCGCTTTTTGGTTTGGGTAGCCGCGTCGCGCGCTTTCTCGGAATAAGTCACGATGTCGTCGACGGCGGCGCGAGCCTCGTCGATGTTGCCTGCGTTATAGAGCTTGTCGGCGTTGTGCAGCTGTTCCTGGGCGATCCTGATGCCGAGTTCGGCGCGATCTTCGACGCGGGCCTTCTCAAAGCGGGACTTAAGTTCGTCGACACTCTCGTCTTTCGCGCGCGCCTGAACGACGAAAGCGACGGCGAGGAGGAAAAGAAAGATGGTCAGCCAGCGCATGGTCACCGCTTCTTCGGTTCGATCGCAATCAGGCGATGTTGGGCCTGCCATTCCTGATCGGGATACTTTCCGTTAGCAACCTCCAGAAATTTATGATAATCGAGCGCGGCTTGTTTGTAGTCGCGCAAGTGATCGTAGGCCGACGCACGAAGAAAGAAACAGACCGGCGGCATGTCGGGGTTCAACGCGCTGCGTCCATTGAGAGCTCGAACCGTGAGGTTGTAGTCCTTGTTCTCGTTGGCGGCAAAGGCGAGGTCGATGTAAACATCCGGCCAATCGCGTTTCAAACGAAGCGCCACCAGCAATTCCTGCTGCGCTTCAGGAAACTTTTTTTCGCGCAGCAAAGCCTGCCCCAGGCCGCGGTGCAATGCCGCGTCCTCGGGATGTACGACGATGAGCGAGCGATAGGCCGCCTCAGCCAAATCGTTCTTTCCGGCACTGGCGTAGAGGTCGGCCAGTTCGCGTTGCGCGTCGGCGTCTGACGGGGCAAGTTTGAGCGCGGACTGAATTTCTAGAATGGCGTCATCATTCTTGCCCTGGGCGACGAGCACGCGCCCCAACTGAAGGTGGAGATCGGCATCATTGGGGCGCTCAGCCGCCAAACGGCGGAGCAGAGGTTCGGCGTCGCCAAGCCGTCCCGACTTCATATAAATGTTGGTAAGACCGATGGCGGCCTCGGAAAGTTGGGAAGCGCCGGGGTTCGGATCGCCCGGGCGTGAATCGAGAGCCAGCGCCAGCTTATATTCGGCCTCAGCATCGGAGAATTCTTTGCGCCGCTCATGCAGCAGACCGGCGGAGAGATGAGGCTCCGGATCTTTCGGTGTGAGTTCGGAAGCTTTGCGGTAAGCCTGAAAGGCCTCTTGCGGGCTGGTATTTTCCAGGAGACGTGCAAGGGCAAGCCAGGCGCGGGCTTGAGCTTCATCGACGTAAGCGGCGGCAGCGTGATTGTCGGCGGAATGATTGCCGGAAGATTGGTTGTCGGTCGAATGACCGTCTGTGGAGTGGCCGGTGGGTTTGAGCGTGGTGGCGGCGCGCAGAAAGCGCTCAGCCTCGGGACTGTTCAGGCGGGCAAGCATCAGTCCGAGGTTAAGATTGGTCTCAAATACGTCAGGCTTGGCGGCGACCGACTGGCGGTAGGCGTGGATTGAGTCTTCGATGCGATTGAGGCGATTCAAAACGAATCCCAGATCAAACCATGCCTGGTAGTTTTTGGGATCTTTCTCGATGGCCTTTTTCAGCAGGGTTTCGGCGGCGGCGAAATCATTGTTTTGGATGGCCTCTTCGGCCTGCGCGATCTCTGGCGGCGTGTCATTGATACGCTCTTTGTAATGGCGAACGGTGGTGTGAGATTGGGCCAAGGCGGAGGCGGCCAGGACGGCGAGGAGGATCGCGAAGGTGAGGGCGCGGTTCATACGCGGGCAATGGTCAGAGATGCCGGGGGAAGAGGCACAGCGTTCCATCCGTATTTTACCGTTGGCTGCGGCCAGCGCCATTTCCGTTCAACACCTGCTTCAGGTAGTGTCCCGTGTAGGAATCCTTCAACTCGGCAATGGCTTCGGGAGGTCCGGCGCCGACGAGATTGCCGCCGCGATCTCCGCCCTCGGGACCAAGATCGATGACCCAGTCGGCGGTCTTGATCACTTCAAGATTATGCTCGATGACAACGATTGAGCCTCCCGCATCGATCAGGCGGCGGAAAGCGGAAAGCAGCTTGCTGACGTCGTCAAAATGCAGGCCGGTGGTGGGTTCGTCGAAAATATAGAGCATGCGGCGCTTGCGCTTCAAGGCATCGCCGCCCTCGGCGCCGCGGGTGACCGAGCGATTCGCCGGTTGAAGGTGGGCGGCCAGTTTCATACGCTGCGCCTCGCCTCCGGAAAGCGTGGTGGCGGACTGGCCGAGGCGCAAGTAGCCGAGGCCGACCTCGTCGAGGACGCGTAATTTCTCGGTGAGCCGGGGAACATCGGCAAAGAACTTGAGGGCCTCGCGAATGGTAAGGTTCAGAACGTCGTGAATATTCTTGCCTTTGTAGAGAATCTCGAGCAGCGACGGTTTGTAGCGGGTGCCCTTGCAGTCGTCGCAGATGAGTTCGACATCGGCGAGGAATTGCATCTCGACGGTGACCGTACCATCTCCCTGGCAAGTTTCGCAGCGACCACCGGGCACATTAAAGGAAAAATGGCCGGGCGGGAAGCCGCGCTTCTTAGCTTCGGGGAGCGAGGCGAAAAGATCGCGAATAACATCAAAGGCTTTGATATAGGTAACGGGATTGGAGCGGGGAGTGCGTCCAATCGGCGATTGATCGACGAGCACGACCTCATCAAGATAATCGTCGCCTTCGATTTCATCCCAGAGCTTTGACGCGACGCTGCCGCTCGTCTGCCGCTTGGCAATAGCCAGGGCCTGATACAGCACGTCATGCAGCAGCGAAGATTTTCCTGAGCCCGAGACGCCGGTAATGGCGACCAGCATGTTGAGCGGGATTTCCAGATCGATGTGCTTCAGATTGTGGGCGCGCGCTCCTCTGATCACGAGTTTGTGGGATCCCGGACGCCGCCGTTTCGCTGGAATCTGAATGTGAAGCTCATCGGCCAGGTAGCGTCCGGTGAGCGAGTGCGGCATCTTCAAAATCTCGTTGAAGGTGCCCGCACCCACGACCTTGCCACCGTTCTCCCCCGCACCCGGCCCTAGATCGAGAATGCGATCGGCGGCGCGCATGATATCGGGATCGTGCTCGACGACGAGGATGGTATTTCCCAGATCGCGCAAGTCATGCAGAATTTTGATCAGCCGGTGCGTATCGCGGCTGTGGAGACCGATCGAAGGCTCGTCGAGCACATATAGAGTGCCGACCAGACGCGAACCGAGAGAGGTAGCCAGTTGAATGCGCTGCGCTTCGCCTCCCGACAAGGTAGAGGCAAGACGGTCGAGCGTCAGATACTCCAGCCCAACTTCGTTGAGAAAGCGCAGGCGCTCCTGCAGTTCGACCAGGAGCTTCTCGGCGATTGCCGACTGTTGAGGAGTGAGCTTGAGTTCGCGGAAGAAGCGGGCTGCCTCTTCGACCGTCATGCTGCAGACCTGGCAGATATTCTTGCCGTCGATTTTTACCTGACGGGCTTCGATCCGCAGGCGGCTGCCACCGCAATCCGAGCACAGGGAATATCCGCGATAGCGGCTGAGAAAGACGCGAACGTGCAGCTTGTACTTCTTGCGCTCCAGATGCTGAAAGAACCCGCGTACACCGGCGAAGCCACGCCCGCCGTCGGTGATGAGGCGTTGTTGTTCGGGGTCGAGTTCGAACCACGGAACATCGAGGGGAATGCCAGCCTGCCGGGCGAAGCGCTTGAGTTCAGTAAACAGGGGACGGTATTTCGGCTTGGTCCAGGGTTCGATCGCACCTTCATTCAACGTCTTCCCCTTGTCGGGGATCACGAGGTCGAGATCGAAGTCGATGGTGTTGCCAAAGCCCTGGCATTTGGGGCAAGCGCCATAAGGATTGTTGAAGGAAAAGAGGCGCGGCTCGGGCTCCTCGTAGCGGGTGCCGTCGTTCTTGCACTCAAAGCGCTGCGAGAAGCGGAGGCGCTGAGGAGGCTGGCTGGCGACGGCGCTATCTTCGGAGCGAGGAGCAATCTCAAAAATAACTTCTCCCGCCTCGCGATAGCCGATTTCAACGGCATCGACGATACGAGCGCGTTGATCGGAAGAGACGACGATGCGATCGACCAATCCAAACAGGGGCTGGGAAAAATTAAGGTCGATCAGGGATTCAGGAGTGGAGAACTCGACGATCTGTCCATTCTGAAAGAGGCGGTTGAAGCCGCGTTTTCGCAGATCGAAGAGACGCGCCTTGATGGCGTCGGAGGGAAGGTCAGCGTCCGCCGATTTCGTCGGCTTTTTCGCCCGGAGTTTCCTGCCGGTTTTCTCCTTAATATCAGTATTGGCTTCCGGCTCCGCAACATGGGTCTGAATCGGGAAGAAGACGTTCAAACGAGTCCCCTCGCCGAGAGCCAGGACGCGGTCGGCAACCTCATCCACGGTATCTTTTTTTACCTCCTGCCCGCACCGGATGCAGTAGGTGCGTCCGACGCGAGCGAAGAGCAGGCGCAGATAATCGAAGATCTCGGTCGCCGTGGCCACGGTAGACCGGGGATTGCGGGTGGAATTTTTCTGCTTGATAGCGACGGCGGGGGCGATGCCGTCCATCAGGTCGACATCGGGCTTTTCGATCCGCTCGAGAAACTGCCGGGCGTAGGCGGAGAGCGACTCCACATAGCGCCGTTGGCCCTCGGCGTAGATGGTATCGAAGGCGAGCGACGATTTGCCCGACCCGGATACGCCGGTAACGACGGTCAGAGAGTTGTGCTCGATCTCAAAATCAATGTTCTTGAGGTTGTGAACCCGGGCCCCGCGAACCACAATGCTATCAGTCGACATCATCCCCTGGTGCTACAGATGGATCAAAAACCGGTGGTGAATCTTTCTATTATAAAGGGTGGCGGGTTGGGAAACGCCACGCGATCGCTTCCGTGCCGGCAAATAAAAATGGCGAAGACCGGCGCGAGCAGAGCTCAGGCCGGGCAGGCTCCAGAGTTTGAATGAATCAGTATGGTCAGTCCTCAGGGCTCACTGTGCGGCGAAGGAGAACAATACGAGAATGTAAATCCACAAAACTGTCATGCAATGCCAATACCAGGAGGTGACGTCGACGATGACGCGACGGGTTTCCACGGGGCGATGCAGCAGAGCCGAGATGGCAGCGAAGAGCAGGGCGAGTACGGCTCCGGCGAGATGAAGGCCGTGCATTGCGGTGAGGATGTAGACGAACGAACTGCTGGTGCCGCCGGCGAGATGAAAACCGGCGGATGAGAGTTTGCTCCAGGCCACGAGCTGGCCGGCAAGAAACAAGAGACCGAGAAGGGAGGTCAGCGCGAGCCAGGGGAAGCGCCGCTCGTCTCCGAGGGAAACCCCGGGGATCGACTGCAGGGGGGCCAGGGCGGCTTCGCGGGTAACTTCGCGGCGCGCCCATTCCATGGTAACGCTGCTGACGATGAGGACTGCGGTGTTGAGCAGTAATAATGTCCACGGCAACTGGACCGGAACCCAGGTGCGAAGATAGGAGGCCTCATTGACATCGAAGCTGAGGAATCCGCGCCGGACCACGTAGACCGCAGTGAAAGAGGCGAAGAGCATGACGATGGGCGTCATGGCAACGGCCAATCCCATGCGAGCGCGCCGCAAGCGCTCACCATAGTTCGGAATAAAGTCAGGCATAAAGTCTGGTCTGGAATCGTTCGCGCCGTCTCCGCCGCGGCCGTTGTCGCCTCCGCCGGCGCGAGGGGGGAGCGAACTGCCCCTGTGGCCGGAGGGACGGGTGGAGATCGGCGTCAGTCGCGGCATTGCGTGCGCTCGCTTTGCTGGCCAGGGCTGGAAGATGCGGGTGGGGAATCGAAGAGTTTAGACTCGAAGCGCAGGTTGGTGCCTTCTGGCTGGGATGACGCAAACTTGATTGACCCAAACGACGAACGCAGGCGCTGGAACCGGAAATACGGAGAGGCGCCAAAGGAGAGAATCGGGACGTGGGGCACGACCCACCCTGACCCTTTCCTGATGCGTGCATTTTCGCAATACATTCTGCCGCTGTATGCGGAAGGGGGAAGTGCGCTCGACCTCGCAGGCGGAGCGGGAAGACACGCGATCTGGCTGGCGAAACAGGGCTGGCAAGTGACACTCATCGATATTTCCGAAACTGGGGTCGAACTGGCACGGCAGAGCGCCGGGCCGCTCTCGTCCCACATAAGCTTTGTAATAGATGATCTCACCCACTTCAAGGCTTCGCAAACGCGAGGGCTGGAATTGGCGCTCGAACCGGCGTCAGAACCAGGCGCCGCTTCTGGAGCGGGGCCGGGTTTCGACGTGGTGATGGTGTTTTTCTATTTGGAGCGCGACATTTTCCCGGAGATGGTGAAAGCGATACGGCCCGGCGGATTTCTGATGTACAAAACGTACACGTCGGGGCAGGCGAAGCTGGCGGACGGTCCCAAGGACCGGGCACATTTGCTGGAGCGGGGAGAACTCGCGCAGTTAGCCGCCGGTCTCGAGATATTGCATTACCGCGAAGAGATTGAGAAGAATGCGACGGCGGAGGTGGTGGCAAGAAAGTTGCCACCAGCACAGCTTGGCAACTAGACTTGAGATCGTCCCCGGTGTTCGGCGGAATCGCTTCTGGCAAGGCGATGCGAAAGTGGCGGAATTGGCAGACGCACCAGACTTAGGATCTGGCGGGTAAAACCGTGGGGGTTCGAGTCCCCCCTTTCGCACCAATCCCAGGGCCGACCTTGAATCGGTCTTTTTGGCCACGAGCGTGGCCATTCCTGGTACTGCATCGAGCAGGTCCGCACCGGCAGCGCGTGATCAGGACGCAGCCGGCGCTTCCTGCATTCGCACGCCGTGCTACTGCAAGTAAATGTTCCAACTCTGCTTCAGCGAATACACCGTGGCGTACTTTACCTTGCATGTGATAGCGCCCTCTTTGTCTTTACACGTCCACGTCGGAGTAGCGATCGAGGTCTGCACGGTAATGGTGGCTGGCCCCGAAACGGGGTCAACGCAGGTGTGGCCCCCTGCGGTAACTACCGGATACGTTAGAACGGGTGGGATGGTATCGGGGTAGTTGTCGTCGGGAACGCAGTTGCCATTATTCGGGCCGCTATCGCCCAGGGCGCCGAAGTTAAAGTCCTGGTAAAAGACGACTAACTCCCCGGAGGTTGCCCCGAACTCATTGGGGCCCCAGTCCTGAGTGCCCGTATCGGCAATAACGTTGCCTCCCTGCGTGACCTGGGCCCTCCAAAGGATGTCGTCGCTGGTATCGCCCGTGTAATCCTGGTAAAACGTGTTGATTTGACCGCAAGGAACGTAGAAACCGTTTATTGCAGTATTTTGCCACGTTGCCCCCTGGTCCCAGGTGTAGGGATTTTGGGTCCCGTTGGTGGTTCCATCACATGCCGCCAGCGACCAGGTGAAGTACGGGATGCCGAGCGCGATTCCGTGGAATGAAGTCGAGGGATTACCTATGCTGGGACAATCGCCGTTGCCGCCGCCATCGCCGAAGCAAGGCCACAGGTCGGACCCGTCGGAGTTGTTAGTCCAACCATTACCTAGCAAATAGGGGTCGTAGGGGCTACCGGCAAACGCCTGGCTAATACCGTACAGGCCAGGGTCTGGATAGGAGGCAGGTAGAACTTGCGAATGCTGGGTGACCACCGCACGCGGGCGGGCAATCGCCGTCTGAGTGAACGCGCAGAAAGCAACGATCACAAATAGAATCATCACTTGAGACCAGCGAGACTTTGACATTGGTGATACCTCCAAGGATTTGATCTGGAATCTCTTTTTTGCTATCAAAAACAGCGGCACTAAGTCCGGGGCGTCTTTCTATAGAGAATGCACGGGCAAGAGCGCACTCTGCTCTTTGTCTGGATTTACCCCAAACCAGCGTGCCCCTCTGTTGAGGAGATCGGAAACGGCAGGCAAAAGACGACACAAGGGTCAGAAATTTCTATCAGGTCGCTACAGGCGGAGTTAGCTAGGCGTGCTATCTCGGCAGGAAAACAGGCCAACGTAACCATCAAAAAGGACTTGCACGCCTCCTTGGAAGTCAGTTGGCGCAAAGTCCCGTGGCTGTTGAAAAACTCCTTCTCTCATGTCCGCTTTCCCAGATTGTTGAACACATAGTGCCCGGCCGGGAGCGCTTGATTCACCACCACGAACGGGAACCGAATGTCCGCTTTCATTTCTGACCAGCTCAACGCGCGGCTTGACTATCCTATTGATCTGCGAGAAGCTGTCGCACTTGGGGCGCTGCTACGCGGGGGCTCGCAGCTCCGGGAGGCGGACGTGGGGTCTGCAATCTCTTCGCTCATTGTCGCGGCCGAGCAAGGGGACAAGCGCGCATCGGAGGCATTGTTTACTGTCCTTTATTCTGAATTGCATCGGCTAGCCAAGCGTGAACTCGCGCGACCCGGCTTACAGGTTACCCTCAGCGCCACGACCCTTCTGCACGAGGCGTACCTGGACATGGCTGCGCGCGACGGCCCGTCGTTTCCCGACCAGGCGCGATTCATGGGGTATGCGGCTCGAGTGATGCGCGGGTTGATCATCGACCATGCCCGAGAACGGCACGCCCAAAAGCGGGGCGGCCTGTTCGAGATTACCTCGCTCGACACCGAAGCGATGGAGAATGCAGTGAGTCACCGAGAGCTTGTCCGCATCAGCGAAACCCTAGACGAGCTTGGCAAAGTGGAGCCTGCTCTCGCCGAGATCATCGACTTGAAGTTCTTCTGCGGCTTCTCGTTCGCGGAAATCGGCGCCATGCGTGACGTATCAGAACGCACGGTGCAGCGAGACTGGGAGAAAGCGCGCATCTATCTCCACCGGAAAATTCGCACAGATTTGTCGCTCTGAGCCATCGCCATGTCCACACTCAGCCCCGATCAGTGGCAGGCTTTAAGTCCATATCTGGATCAGGCCCTCGCTATGACCGAGGATGCGCGTGCCGCATGGCTGTCCTCGCTCGGCGAGCGAGATCCCGCACTGGCTGCACAGTTGGGAGCGCTTCTCGACGAGCACCGGGTGCTGGCGCAGCAAGGTTTCCTGGAGAAGGGGCGATTCGCATTGCCCAACTCCAAAGGACTCGCAGGCCAGACGCTCGGTCCTTACACTCTGATCTCGCAGATTGGCCAAGGTGGAATGGGAAACGTCTGGCTCGCCCGTCGCAGCGACGGCAGGTTCGAGCGGCAAGCTGCGGTAAAGTTCGTGAGCATCGCGCTCGCCGGGCCGGCGACTGAAGAACGATTCAAACGCGAAGGCAGTATCCTTGGCCGGCTCGCTCATCCGCATGTTGCTGAACTTCTCGATGCCGGTATTTCCCCCGATGGCCAACCGTATCTCATTCTCGAATACGTTGACGGCACGACCATCGACCAGTATTGCGACCAGCACAAGCTCGATCTGGAGGCGCGTGTTCGCCTGTTTCTGGACGTGCTGGCCGCAGTGGCTCACGCCCACGCGAATCTGATTGTCCATCGCGACATCAAACCTTCGAACGTGTTCGTCACCGCCGGCGGCGATGTCAAGCTTCTGGACTTCGGGATTGCCAAACTCCTGGAGGGCGAAGGCCAGACGGGCGCCGCAACCTTGCTCACCCACGAAGGCGGCTCGGCTCTCACGCCCCACTACGCCGCGCCAGAGCAGCTTACCGGCCAACCTGTCACGACCGCTACCGACGTTTATGCGTTGGGCGTGTTGCTCTACTTACTATTATCTGGCCGGCATCCCGTGGGTTCAGGTCTTCGCTCCCCCGCAGAACTGGTAAAGGCTGTGCTCGACCTTGAGCCGCCGCGCGCCTCCGAGGCCACGACTGCGGACAACAGCAAGCTCATCGCTGAAAGACGTGACGCCACGCCCGATAAACTCCGCCGCCAACTGCGAGGAGATCTCGACACGATTGTTGGCAAAGCTCTGAAGAAGGATCCACGGGAGCGATACCCTTCAGTCACTGGCTTGGCCGAAGATCTTCAGCGTTACTTGAAGCACGAACCAATTAGCGCGCGACCTGACACACTCGCCTATCGCACCGCCAAATTCCTCCGCCGCAACCGCACGGTGGTGGCGCTAATCGCCGCTGCCATTGTGCTTGTGATTGGCAGCCTCTCCACCGGTTTGTACGTGGCGAACCGGCAACGAAAGATCTCCGAGCGGCGTTTCGCGCAGGTCCGTCAACTGGCGAATAAGTTTATCGATATCGACGCTAAGATCCGGGGATTGCAAGGATCGAGCAAGGTTCGAATGGAGATGGTTTCGGATTCGCTTCAGTATTTGAGGTCGCTGGAGAGCGAAGGCCATCTCGACAAGGACCTAGCCTTGGACATCGCTTTCGCGTATGTAAGGGTCGCGCATGCGCAAGGGGATCCGACTTCCCCGAACCTGGGGCAGTTTGCCGAGGCCAAGGAGAGCCTTAACCAGGCGTCCAAGTTAGTCGACGCGATTCTCGCCCAAGATCCGAAGAACCGCCGCGCTCTGTTGACCGCTGCGACCATCGCTCACGATCGCATGGTGCTGGCCGATACTGAAGACCGACACGAGGAGTCGTTGGCTTACGCAAAGGATGCCGCTTCGCTCATCGAGCGATTTCTCAGTCTCGGAAATGCTGAGGCTCACGATGTCTACAGCATGGTTTACTTCTACATGAACGTAGCTAACGTCGAGGCGAACAGCCGGCGTTTTGATGACGCCAAACGATACTGTCGGCGTGCGTTGGAGATTGCACAGCCAGTGAAAGCGGCACGCACGGCGGAGGGAAGCATTTATCGCGTGCTGGCCGATACTCTTCGCCAGTCGGGCGATCTCGAGGGCGCGCTCAAGACTGTGAATCGGGCAATGGAATTACAAGAAGAGCAGGCGGCCGCTGGACATGCCGCGCTGCTCGTCAATCTCGGTATTGCGCTAACTGCGAAGGGCATGATTCTGGGCCGGGCCGACGCTGATCCAAGCCTTGGCCGAAGCGATGAGGCGTTGACCGCCTTTCAAAGAGCGGTTGATATCGCTGAGGAACTGGCTAAGAAAGACTCGATCGATTATCTCAGCCGGCATGCGGAAGCGGGTTATGCGCTGGAGGCGGGTAATGTTCTCCGGCATAGAGATTCCCGAAAGGCGTTGGCGGTGTATGACCAGGCAATCACGCGAATACGAGAGGCGAAGACCAATTCGAGCACGCAGCACGATGAGGCCGAGTTGCTCGCCGCTTCGTCGTATCCAGTGCGCTGGATCGGCAGCAAGGCGGAGGCGCAGCAACGAATCGACCGAGCGTTTCAACTGCTGGGCGAGGCCCACATCTATCCGGCAGACCAAATCGAACCGATGTCCGATGCTTACCATGCTCTGCAAGCACAAGCGGATCACTACACAGAAACCGGCGAGACACAGAAGGCTATTGATATGTATCAGCAACTGCTAGAGAAGCTTAAAGCGTGGGGGGCCAAGCCAGACGATGATTTGCGCGACGCCACCTGTATTTCGCGCACCTGGACTGCGCTCGCCGACCTTCTGCGCCGAGTCGGACGGACTGACGAAGCCGGACGGCTTGAAGCTGAGAGAACAGAACTCTGGAACCACTGGCAGAGCAAGCTGCCAAATGCCCAATTTCTACTTCGCCAATCCTTAAGTCAGGTAGCCCCTCCCGCAGCTTTCCGTTCCGCAGCGGCGCAGTAGGGCAGCTTGGGCGCCGGCCCCGCAGTCCCGAACCGGTCGTCAACTGAGCCGGGGGACCTGCCCTGCAATATTTCTTGCCCTGCTGTCGTCTTTTACCCGCCGTTTCCGATTCCCTAAATAGAGGGGCACGCTGGGTGCACCCAGGCAAAGAGCAGAATGCGCTCCTGAACTACTAAGGGGTGCTCACAGGAATGGAAATCTAATTAACAAGGGACGAAAGGCACACGCTAAGCAGTCATTTTTCAACTGTTTCCAATTCACACCGGAAACAACCATGGCTGCGTAACTTTCCCAAGCGCTCGCCCTCCCAGAGGTTAGCTTCATGGGGCACGAATCGGCCGGCGAGATCACGCCGCTCTTACAAGGCTGGCGGGGTGGCGACCGCAAAGCTCTGGACGCCTTGTTGCCTGTCGACTCCAAGGAACGACAGCGTCTGGCTCACTTTCAACTGTGCAAGAAACGTCCCGACCACCCTTTCCAGAGCGCTGCTCTACGGCGATCACGGCTGGGCGCGATTGGAGCAACGGCTCGGGCCTGGCTGCACCGGGAAATGAGTTGTGGAAATTCCGATGGACGCTGAGCGCTGGAAACGAATCGACGAACTGCTGCAGACGGCGCTGCGAATGCCGGTCGAGCACCAGGAGGAATTCCTGCGCCAGCAGTGCGCTGACGATGCGGAACTGCTCGCGGAAGGGCGCTCGCTGCTGGCTTCACGTCGCCAAGCGGGAAGCTTTCTGGAGTCGCCCGGGAACCACGTTGCCGCGATCGCGGCACGACCGCCTACCCTGGGCGCGACTTCCTCCAGTGGCACCTTGATCGCGGGTCAGACCATTTCCCACTATCGCGTGATTGGTTCTCTTGGCTCGGGCGGCATGGGCGTGGTCTACAAGGCGGAGGACCTATCTCTGGGACGATTAGTCGCCCTCAAGTTTCTTCCTGAAGACACCGCGCGTGAGCCGTTGGCACTGGAACGGTTTCGTCGCGAAGCCCGGGCGGCGTCGGCGCTGAACCATGCCAACATCTGCACGATCTACGAGGTCGGCGAGCATGAAGGCCGATCCTTCCTCGCTATGGAGTATCTCGACGGCGGGAACCTGCGGGAGTGCATCGCGGGCCGAGCGCTGCCGATGGACACCCTGCTGCCTCTGGCCATCGAAATCGCCGACGCGATGGAAGCGGCGCACACCGAAGGCATCGTGCATCGCGATATCAAGCCGGCGAACATTTTCGTCACCAAGCGCGGACACGCCAAGGTTCTGGACTTCGGACTGGCCAAACTGACCGGGCCACGACAGAAGAGTGGAAGTGGGAGCGGAAGCGGCAGCGGGGAAGAAGAGACGGTACTGACAGCGGGTCCGCTGACCGGCCGGGGAGCGGCGCTGGGCACCGTCGCCTATATGTCGCCAGAGCAAGCACGGGCCAAGCAACTGGACTCACGGACGGATCTGTTCTCGTTCGGCGCGGTGTTGTACGAGATGGCGACGGGACAGCGTCCGTTCCCCGGGGAAACGGATGCGACGATCTACGACGCGATCCTGAACCGCGAACCGGAACTGCCGAGCCGGCTGAACAAGCAAATCCCAGCCAAGCTGGAAGAGATCATTTACAAAGCGCTGGAGAAGGAGCGCGATTTGCGCTACCAGCACGCCGCGGACATCCGCACCGACTTGCAGCGCCTGAAGCGCGATACCGAATCAAGTCGAGGTTTGGCGGCGCAATCCAGTGCTCAGGTCCTGCCAGTTCGTCAAAGCCCCGGATTCCGCAAGAACGCGCTTTACGCATCCCTGTTGATCATTGTGCTGGTTGCTTTGAGCTTCGGAGCACGCTGGCTCGAACGACGGATTTCTCCGCCAGCCCCGCTCAAAGAGATACAGCTGACACACAACTCTTCTGATAAGGCGGTCCGCGGTACCGCGCTCTCATCCGATGGCCGCTACCTGGCGTTCGTCGACGCCGACGGATTGCACATTGACACCATAGCGACAGGAGAAGAGCACGATGTGTCTGTCCCGGAGGAATTCCTGAAAGGCTTGGTTGACTTTAATTGGTATCCGGGCGGGGACAAGCTCTTGTTGCGAACCTACTCTGAAAAGGAAAAGTCGATTCTCTGGGTGCTATCTACGTTCGGAGGTGCACCCCGCAAACTGCAGACGCATTGCGGCAATGCGCAACTTTCGCCCGATGGTTCTTTGATCGCTTTCACAAGATCCGGAGGGGTTTGGTTTATGCGTGCGGACGGTAATAGCCCGAAACGGCTGATGACGATTGACTCCGGATACGCCTTTGATTTGGCGTGGTCTCCAACCGGCCGAAGAATCGCTGTCGCGATTGAAGAAGATGCAGGTGCAAGTGTCAGATCCGTCTCGCCGGATGGCGAAAAGCCGGTTTTTGCGTTCAGCAGCCCTCTTATGACCGACCAGACAGGAATCGTGTGGACCAGAGATGGGCGGCTGATATTTTCTCGGGCTGATACCGCTGTCGAATCCTCTTCCTTCAATTTGTGGTCCCTGCCTCTTGATCCAGATACCGGCGCTCCCAGAGGCGAACCCGTGCAAATAACTCATTGGGACCGAGTTTGGCCGTCACCCGTCGGCGTTAGCCAGGACGGCAGATACCTCCTGATCAGGAAAACTCATTTGTGGATGGACATTTTCGCCGCCAAAGTGAGCGATCACAGTACGGGGCTACAGCAAGTTACACGGGTGACCAGTGCCGACAGCGACAATGTACCCACCGGGTGGACCCGCGATGGTGCGTTACTGTTCCAGTCTGATAGAAGAGGAGGCAAGCTTCAAGTCTACCGACAGTTATTAAGTCAACATGTCACAGAAGCCGTCACCTCCAGCGCTAACAACACATACGGGGGTGAACTCGCGCCGGGAGGAGCATGGATTCTCTATTGGGAAAAAAAGACGGCGGCTTTGAGCCAATCGTTGATGCGCGTCCCGGCGGCGGGAGGACCTTCCGAGCGGATTCTAGACGTCACCATAGACGCCGATCCCGACTTCCACTGTCCTGTTACCGGCAATTCCTGCGTTTTCAGTCGTATAGACAAGGGCAAGCTCATCTTCTATTCCTTGGACCCCTTGAGTGGACAAGGAAAGGAGCTCGCCAGGACGGAAGTCGGCCATCCAGGCGAGTGGATGAACTGGGCGTTGACACCTGATGCCCGCAAAGTCGCTGTTGCCGGCGTTGATGGATGGAACAAAGTCCAGATTATCGACCTGCAAACCGGCTCACAACGGGACATAACGACTCCGAGCTTTATTCTAGGCGGCATCTCATGGTCCAGAGATGCAACCGTCCTTTACGGCGCCTCACAAACTGACAAAACCTTCTACTTGCTCAGCCTGGACCTGTCAGGAAAATCACAGATGCTCCGAACCTCAGGGGAGACTATTTATAACCCTCGCGTTTCCCCCGATGGTCTCTCGCTCGCCTACAGCCAACAGTTCGGAGAATCGAACGCGTATCTGCTCGAGAATTTTTAGTTGGCTCGCCCGGCATACTATCGATAGAACCAGCGTTGTTTGGATCGCAATCGAGGGCGCAATGCCGCTCTCTTGTTTGGGTGGAAAACTCAGCCGGCGGCGGTGGGGGCCTTGCGAGCGATCAGTTTGTAGCCTTCAGCTATCGACCAGTGGCAAGCGAAGCAAGAATGGAAGCAAGTTCGCCAAGCTTTCGAGGCAAAGCACAAGGCGCGGCGATCAAGTCCCTAAGATTTCTTGCGGGAAGGCAACACCTTTGATGCTTGATACAATCCGCGGATCATGGTTGACTCAACCCGACTTTCCGTTGTTCTCTGCGCTGCCCTCCTGCTCGTGGTCGCTCCCGGCCCCGGCATGAACTTGTGGGCGCAGGAGAACGCCGGGCAACCCTCGGTGCTGCACATTCACCATTCTGTGACCACCTCGAAAACCGGCTTTCCGCAGTTTCTCTACATGTATCACGCGCTGGACGGGGCGAAGTCCACGGCGGAAGCGCGGGCGCTGTCGGGGAAGATTTCGCTAAAGAACTACAGTTCGAATTTCAGTGAAGTCCTGTGGCTGTTGGCCTATTGGGAGGGAAGGTGCCCGGTGAATGACCAGAGTTTGAGAGGGGCGAATTTTATTTGGAGCGACATTCTGAAAAATCCTTCGCAGTCGCTTTCCAACTTTCGTGTGGATCTTCGGTTCCCGCATCCCTTGCCGATGACAGGCTGCGTAGGTTTCGTTTTCGGCGGAGGGCCGCTCGTTGAAGGCGAGGTCACGATGTCGGCCGATCTGGACCTGACATACGAACCGTCGAGCGCAGACGCGAACACGGTGGTCGATCTGTCGGGAGAATATTGTTTTGGCCAAAATTGGGGATGCCAGAATGCGACCACCGACGACGAAAAAGGATTCGCGGTTCCGATCGCGATGCAGGCTGGGCATTTGGTCGAGCTGTTTGGAAACATTAGCGACAGTACGTTTGATGGGACAGAGAATTTCGGGCCACTTCCGACGGGCAAAGCGTGGGGTGCTACCAACGATTTTTACCTGCTCCCTGGAGGGTGCGGGAAATTCGGGGAAAACCTTAACAGCCAGGGCTTCCCGAATCCGGTTTCGCTCGTGACGCTGCACAGTTGGCTTCCCGACAACGCTCTACATCTCGAAGGCGCGCCCCTGGAGTATAAGATTCCGTCGGGAGAAACGGGCAAGGCCACGCTTCAGAAGCGAAACGAGAGAGTTTTCTCCGTTCCTGTAACGGTGAATCTGGGAGATTGCATGGTCGTGATTTACGGCAGGAGTGGCAACGGAGCGACCGACAACGAAACTCAAGTGAAAGCTGTGTTGGAGCCCTAAAGGAATTCGAGCGAGGGGCAAGCTCGATCCGCGAGCTACAATTCCTGCATGGGACCGTCCCCTTCGCGCCTGCAGTTGCGTCTCGTCGCGGCAAGCTATGCTGCGGTTGCCGTCATCTCCGCTTTCCTGATCTATGTGCGCTACCTGCAATATGTCCGCAACCCGCGAGATGTGGCGGCATCGAGCGGCATGTACGCGGGCGGCGATCTTCTGCTCGAAGTCATCATCGGCTTCCTTTTCCTTATGCCGACGATCGCTCTGGTGATCGTTATCAGGAAATCTGAATCGGCCTACACAGCCTACGCAAAAGTGCTGCTCGGGTTTAGTTTGACCGCTCCACTTTCGGTCGGCATACTGATCCTTCCCGCCCTCAATCAGTGGTATTGGGGCGATGCCATTGTCTTTCGATTGTTTGCGATTCCCATGGTCGTGGTCGTTCTGATTTTCAGCCGGTGGTTGACTGGATTTGCCCGTGCTCGCCGACTGATTTCCTATGCCCTGCTGATTGAAGGACTGACCTTCTTCCTCGTTCTTGCTGGCTTATTTGTCTCCTCAAAGGGCCGCCACGGCTGAGCTGTTCAGGATGGTTCACGCTTCGATCGAAGTAGCCGCATGGGACGCATCCCACATTCTGAATTTCGCCATCGTTGCCCACATCGACCACCGCAAATACACGCTCGTCGACCGCGTGCTGGTTTGCCGAATCAAATTGTGCCACTGCTACGAGTGCTATTGGGCGTACCGAGGGCGCAGTATCGTTGAAGGCAGAACAGGCGTTCCGGTCGGCTTATTTGCTGGCATCGACCATCGGAATCTGCGTGGACAACTGTAAATTGATCAGGAGGTCGATACGGCGATCGATCTGGTACCACAACGCAGTCTTCTTGGGCGAGATAGCCTTCTCAAACACCGCAACATACCTCATCCGCAATGCAAGGAGTTCCTGGTCAACTGCCGTCGATCTCTTGATGTAATCCTGCGCCTGCGCATCGGTCATGGTGTTGTAGTTCGCCGCATAATCCTTGATTACCGCCCAACGTTCGTCGTTGGGTTTGATAGCTTCCTTTCTATACTGGTCAAAGATCGGCCAGAACTTGGTAGCCTCGTCGGCGGTGAGGGTCATGTTTTGCGCGACGATCTCCTTGCGCTGTGCGCGCAAGTCCGCCCGCAGCATCTCGATGTTTTGGTCGGAAAGGCTGTCGGCATCCGGAGCGCCTTGCGCCGCGGGCTTCTGGGACACCTGAGCCAACATCGATACGTTGCACACGAACATTACGCTGATGACAACCAGGACAGCTTTAATACTGTTCTTCTGCATTGTGGTCTCCCTCCGAATCTCTAAAGGACGTCCGCCGATAAAGACAGCAGGCAAGGAATGTTAACACCAGCGGCATTCTCGCGTCGTTGAGTGTTTGACGAAACATCCCGAATACGCTCACTGAACTCAGTTGACAGTCGATTATTTTCGGACGACACTTTTCCCGCCCGTCAAAGGAGACGTTATGAGAACATCTTCGGGCCCCGAGTCAGTCCGCCAGCATCTCAGCAGATTTGCAATCGCCACGATCTTAGCCGTGGGCCTGTTAGGCTTGGCATGGCCAGCCGAGGCTCAAATCGTCTACACACCCACCAACATCACAATTGGACCTAACGCTAGTTACGGTCTCGACCTCAACAACGATGGAATCACCGACTTCACCATCTTGACAAAGTATTCACAACCCGCGTGCTCGGTGGACGCCATCGAGGGTGAATACCCCGAAGCTCGCGCACACAGCCTCCATTTAGCAGTTGCCGAGACGCCGGCCTCCGGCAACGCGGCCGAGGGCAAGCCCCCTGCAAGACTGATAGCCGGTGATCAGATAGGACCCAGCCAAAAGTTTAGTCAAGTCAAGGGAACCATGGCGTACTACGACGTGTCATGTCCGGGTGGTCCGCCTACTTATCCTCCTCCAGTCGTAACTTCGGGCGGTAAATGGTTAAACAGTTCTGGGTATCTCGGATTGAGTTTCCAGATTGACGGGCAAACCTACTATGGGTGGGCGTACCTGACTGTTGGCGAGGACACCGCCACTGTGACGGGCTACGCTTATGAAAGCACGCCCGGTATGCCAATCATCGCTGGCCAAACAGAATAAGCACGCAGCACCCGAGAACCGCCAGGCTCCCTCGATGGTTCAGGTTGGGTCGCAACCCAGTTACCCTAACTCTGGCTTGATCTCCAACTCCTTGCGTCGTCGCCAAAAATAGATCGCGAATCCGACTGCCACGACGGGCAGAATCGCGCCGAATTCGTCGATAAACCACTGGGTCTTGCCGGTCTCGCGGGTGAGCGGGGTGAAAATGTCTTGAATGTAGAGGTTGTGGCTCGCATGCAGCAGTGCTCCCGCCCACAGACTCCCCGATTTCAACCTCATCCAGGCAAAGACAAAAGAGATCGCCACTAGCAGAACGGTGAAACATGTCAGGCCGTACCACGTCGGCGTCCCGCTGTTATAGTCGCCCCAGATCAGGATGGGATAGTGCCAGCAAGCCCACACCACGCCGCTGATGAGAGCAGTGCTGGTAAATCCGGTAGTCTCGAACAGTTGAGGAACCAGAAAGCCGCGCCAACCGATTTCCTCACCCAGCGCGGTCGCCAAATTTCCAACCAGGCCGAAACTCCCGGTCAGCAATACGTACACAACCGTGGAGACCAGGGGCGAAGTGCGCAAGCCCATCCGTGAAACAAGGTGTTGCATGAATTCGTGGTTAGGAAAACCGCCCAACCCGCTAGTCCATACGATGGCGTAGGCCATCGTCGCGTAGAGCAGTGGGATGAACCAGCTACAGGTTGCATACTTGGCCTGCGGCCATTTCCAGCCAAGTTCCGAGAGTTTGCGACGGTTGACCTTGAGAGTGACGGCTGCGGCTAGAGCCGGGCACCACATAATGCCCACAACGTAAAGCCCACCCCCGGCTGCGAGCCTGTGCGCCCGCAGGATGAGGAAGTAGAAAACCGAGCTGAAAATAAAGGTGAGCAGCAGATAAATTACCACCTGCTGTCGGGACCGCCTGGATTCTGGCATCTGGAGCCTCGATCCTGCGAACTTTTTGTCACTCATTCCAGGGCCCGGTAGTTAGCTCAGGAAAGTGGATGTCCGATCTTACAGAACCGGGCACTATTCGAGCCAGAAGAGTTCGATTTCCGCGTATTCGCTGAATTCAACGTTCTGTTTGGCCAGCGTCGCCGTGCGCGTCGTAAGATAATCCGCATGCGATGCCTGCCGTTGGCGTTTTTCGTCTGTTGTGCCCTGCTACGTGGTTTCGCGACGGCTCAGATGTCCACCTTGCCGGCAGCCAAAGCCATTGCAGACCTTCCGGGTCCTCCGAAAAACCCACCGATTTTTTCCGAGATGACGGTGATTTTGCAGGGAGGGTGGGAATACGTAGACACGGCGAATTTCAAGGGCTCGGTCGCTGAGGTCCGGCGCGAGCGAATCCAATTACCTAACCAAAGCCCGAATCCGCACAACACGACCACGGCCATGAAATTTGACGATCAAGGGCACATGATTGAACGCATTGACAGGGACTCAATGGGCTCTTCGACGCTAACAAATGTTTTTCTGGAAGGAAAGCTTCAATCGCAAACTGTCGAACACCGCGGAACGGACTCGAAGACCTTTGGCTGGAAAAGCTGGGAACGTCGGACCTACGACGGGCACGGTCGTCTTTCAGAATACCGAGCGGGGCGGGATAAGGAAGAACAGAATCATTATCTGAACTTCAAATACGATTCCAACGGAAGGCTCCTCGGCTGCGAATAGCGGCAATCGGGAGCGGAATGGCCATTCAGCTTCACTGAAGTCACGTATAGCGGGAACAGCGTTGATGAAAGCACCCTCGACGAACAAAGGCACAAGATATACGAGCAAGTCCAGGTTGTGGATGGCTCCAATCGCGTGATCGACCTCATGGTTTCCGATAGGAACGAAGGCGCCCTTGAGCTCTGGTATCACGTTACCTTCAAGTACGACGAGAAGGGTCGAGTGGTTGAGCAGAATACCGATCCGTTCAAGGTTGGGGACGGCGATGACGCTTCCCCCATTCCGGGGAAGTTGGTTGTCCAGTATGACGACGAGCAGCATTGGGGCGAACAAAATTCTATGATCCAGAAGCCAAACTAATCTTCCACGCTCGCTTTCAATTTCGACCGTGATGGAGTCCCCACGAAGTTTGTGTTTTTTGACTCATCAGGCAAAGAGATAACCGGATCTGAGAGGTTTTTCGATGCCAAGCATGTCCCTAGCACCCGGCCCGGCAGTGTGGAGTGGGAAGTCATTTACGATGACCACGGCAATTGGACCGAGCGTCGACGCTGGTTCACACCTACCGATGGGAGTCCTAGAATCA
This sequence comes from uncultured Acidobacteriaceae bacterium, assembly GCA_963696275.1. Classification (GTDB taxonomy): domain Bacteria; phylum Acidobacteriota; class Terriglobia; order Terriglobales; family Acidobacteriaceae; genus Acidiflorens. The sequence continues at coordinate 544,548 of CAVOJQ010000011.1, forward strand.
TGACAAGACTGATTCGGCAAGACATCACGTATCGGTAGCGGCTATCGTGCGTTCCCCAGACTTCCGTTTCGTCAATTGACGTAACATCGCCATTCACGCATTGACTTCAAAATGTAGAATGCGGTGATGAAGCGACTCGTCATTCTGGCGACCATGTCGATGGCCCTGACGGTGATGGCGCAACAGAAGCCGGTCCAATCACCTTTGCTTGACCATCTTGCCGGCAAGTGGGTGCTGCAAGGGAGCGTGGGCAAGCAACCCGTGACTCATGACTTTGATGCGGAGTGGGTGCTCCAGCACCATTACCTGCGTTTCCACGAAGTCTCGAGAGAGAAGAACGACAAAGGCGAACCGCAGTACGAAGCGACGGTTTTTGTGGGATGGAATGAGAAGACCAAGCAATACGCCTGCGTGTGGATGGATGTGTACGGCGGAGCAACATCGGAGTCCATCGGGCTCGCCACGCCTAAAGAGAATGAGATGGCTTTCGTTTTTACAGATGACCACGGCGAGACCAGCTTCACCAATACGTTTATCTACGACCCCAAGACAAACACCTGGGAGGACCGGCTCGACAATGTAGTGAAGGGCGATGCTAAGCCCTTCGCGCGGTTCAAGCTGACGAAGCCATGAAGTGCCGGCCTAGCAGGCTGCGCCGTCGCGGCACGTCGAATATTGCCTGGAGCAGATTTCAGACGAAGATTAGCAGCCTGAGGAGAAGAGCGCGGGCGATACAAAAAAAGAGCCAGGAAGACGAGGAAAGCAAGAGACAGGAATCCGACGAAGCTGTTATACTTTCTCGACATTTGCTCAGGAAAACCCAAACTGCCACCACTAGTAACACCGAGGCAAAAACGGCCTCGTGCTGGCGTCGTGAATCTACAGTAAAGGTTTTTGCCATCTAGCAGATACCGCGCAAGCGGGGACGTAGTTCAGTTGGTTAGAACGCTGCCCTAACATCCCAGCAACGCAGCATCTTCATTAATTTCAACCGGTTAGCAGAAGACTCCTTTAGTCGCACTGTCACCAAGTTGGTCGTTGCTGCGCGCATTCAACGTAGCGCAGCAACCTGATGCTTAATACTCATTATTATTGTTAGGACTAATTCCTACCCGGTCATTGTTGATTCTGATCAGGCGCAAACCGCAGGCCTCTGCCGTGACAGAACCGTAACTAACTGAAAACACGCGGCACGGATGGCGCTACAGAAGCGTTTTAAAGACGCTCGGAAACAGTTCGTGGACTGTTAATGGACCATGATTTCTGCTGTGCTTTCACGCGGCAGAGGCCGGTCGAAACTGACGCTTGATCGGGCGCGAAATGCGTCGAATTTGGAGCCAGCCGTAGGTGGTGAGGGAGTCATCTGGAGGTATTTGCGTAGAACCTCCTTTTTGGAAGTGCTGGTGTGTGATGGAAGATGCAGCGTTCGTCATTGTCGTGGTGAAGTTTAGCGCAGTATGGAGCGACGCCCCGACGGAGTCGAAGAAATGTCTCTGCGGCGGCCAGCATGCCTAACGTCGGTGCGATGAAATAGATCCAGAGGATGTGCCAATAACCTCCGTAAGCCGCAGGGCCAAAGGTTCGTGCGGGGTTCATGCTCATTCCGGAGAGAGGTGTTTCAAACGTGATGTTCACGGCGTAGAGTGAACCCACAAAATAAGGCGTGTACCGCGCCAACCTTTCGTGGTTCGTCACAAGGAGTACCGTGATCATCAGGATAAAAGAGATGGCTAGCTCGGCTGCAAACGCGACGGCGACACCATACACGCCCGGGGCGGTCACTGCATAACGAACCGTGCCATCCCCTGGAGCGCCTCTCAGTAAAAAGGTTGCGAGCGCGACGCCGCTCGTTGCGCCGGAGAACTGTGCGACCCCGTAAAACAGCGCATCCCAAGGGCGGAGTTTTCCCAGTCGGTAGAAAGCGAACGTCATGGCGGGATTGATGTGCCCGCCGGATTGCTTGCCCCAGGGACTCATGATGAGCGCCATGACTGTAGCGCCGATGGCCAATCCCATCAGTGCACGGCGGACGATATCGCTGATGAAAAAATGCCTGACCGGAGAAGCGGGGTGCTGCAGTAGTGTGGCAAACGAGCAAGTGCAAAACATGAACAGACTCATTTCGCCCGCTTCCATCAGGTACTCGGGCCAGTGCAGACGCAAGCTGGCCGCGACGCCTAAGGTGTCGCTTAAGGATGCCGCGTGCGGCGTGCTCAGTAAGCCGGTGTTGTTTACTACCTCCTTCACCGAATTACCCCCCTGTGTTGTGAGACCGCTTAATGTTCATGAAACACCTTTCAAACGCACCGGACGTTAGCGCTCTACGCGAGTTGCTGACCACCGTCAATGTCGTAGGTTGCGCCGGTAAGGGCCGTGTTGGTCATCAAGTGGACGGCCAGAGCGGCGACGTCCTCCGGGCCGACCACACGGCGGATCGGGAGCGTCGCGCGGAGTTGCTCGCGCCGCGCATCCAACTGATCGCCGAGCAGGGATGCTGAAAGCGAAGTATCAACGAAGCCGGCGGCGATGAGGTTCACGCGGACCGGGGCGAGCTCGAGTGCGAGGTCCCTGGTGAGGGCTGGAAGCGCGGCTGTGAGGGCCGAGACAAGAGCGAGCCCCGGCGCCGCGCGGCGGCCACCGGTTCCGCCCATGAAGAGCAGGGTGCCTCCCGGGCGAACCTTCTTTGCGGCGTAACGAGCGACCTGCAACGGCAGCATGAGATGGGCTTCGACATCCCGGCGCGCCTTTTCGATTTCGAGTTCCGCCAGCGGCGCGTAGTAGGGACCGGGGCCGGTGACCAGCACGTGGTCAATCCGCGCCGGGAGGCCGTCGAAGAATTGTTTAAGTTGATCAAAATTGGTGGCGTCGAACGCCATGCTGCTTAGAGGGCCGAGTTCGCGCGACGCGTGTTCCAGGCGTTCCGGATTGCGCGCCGCGAGAATCAGCCTGGCGCCTTCAGCGCGCGCTCGCCGGGCGGTTTCGAGTCCGATGCCGGCGCTGCCGCCGATTACGACAACAGTTTGTCCGAGAAGTCCCGGTTCGGGCCGGATGAGAGAGGTGCCGGTTGCGATGCTCATGATTCCTCCGTTCAACTTCACTGGCGTGTTATCTTCCATATTTGTCTCCTCAGGAACTCCTGTAACTTGGGAAGCTCCGCCCCGGTCTGCGGGCGGCACCTCCGCGTATGCAATGCCGGTGAGGTTTCCTTCCGCAAACAGCAGCGTCATCCGATTCGACCCATCGAGGTTGGCGCTGTAGACCGAGCCGCCGAGGTCTGTAATAAACATTCGACCGCCCTTCAGGTCCAAAGCCAGGCCGATGGCTTCCATCAAATGGGTGAAAAGGATCTCAGGCTCTTTGCCATTTTCGGCCTCCGGGTCCATGGGTGCACGGTTCACCGTGTTGCCACGCGGCGGGTCCCCGCGGTCGGTCCAATACAGCGTCCGATGAACCGGATCGAGGTCCAGATCAATCGGCTCCGGAAGATTGTCATAAAGAAGCTCAATGTCTCTGCGGTTCTCGGCCGACTGACCTGGCGGAACTTGGATGTTGGCCCGAAAAATTCGACCCAAACCCGCGTGGTGACCACCCTTCTGCGTCCAATAGAACTTGCCGCCGTCAGTGTCCACCGCAATGCCGACACACCATTTCCTCGGATCCGATCCCGGCCGCGAATCGCCCGAGCTCGTATCCACGAGAGTTTCAATTTGGGACCCGTCGAGGTTTACCCGCATCACTCGCATGCCTTCCCGGTCCGACCAGTAAAGCTTGCCGCTCCTCTTCTCCAGTTGGAGCTGCTTCGGCGTGAACGTGCCGCCAGGCGGAACGATGGTGATCATGTTCTGGCCATTGAGTTCCGACCGCATGATCGAGCCATCATTGCTATTGGGATCACCCATATTGGTCCAGTAGATGTGCCCAGCGGCGACATCGAGGACCAAGCCGTCGGGCAACTTCCGGCCTTCGTTGATGATGGTCTTCAAATCGGAGCCATCAGGGTTTGCAGACAGGATGCGGCCGCCGCTGAGGTCCAGGAAGAAGAGCCTACCGGACGTGGGTGCGTTTTTCGCCTCTGCGTCTATCGGCGTGGAAGCTATCGCGTTCATGGAACGAATCTCCTCGCTATCGTGTCTATGTGGTCTCGACAAAGCGCCAAGCCGAGCACTTGCGCCCACCGTAGCCCGACGCCAATCTGGAATCGATTCCCCAGACGGCCAATCCACATGTCCCAGCTCCTCGATCCAGTCCAGCGCCGATTGGCGCGCCTGCTCGCCGCCGAACAACTTATCTACCGCGCGGATGAAGGCCGATAGCTCTTTTTCAGCCAGGGTGAGAAAGTCGCTAGCGACTTGAATGCAGAGGTCGGTTTCCGCATCCAACAACATTTTGTGCTTTTCAAGCATGACAACCTTTGGACCAACCCCATGCCTCGCAGGGGCGGATCATTTATTAGTAGTTCTCGACAATCTCGGCCGTCCGCACTTTTGCCTTCGCGGGATCCTCTGCAGAGTTGGTTAGCAAAACCGAACTCAG
>CAVOJQ010000012.1:0-1524961 GCA_963696275.1 uncultured Acidobacteriaceae bacterium
GGGGGGGAAATACCGCTTACGTCGGTGAACAACCTCGCAGTGAAGGAACTCATTGCGAAGATGGCCTCCGAAGTGAAGAAGGACAAGCCGCCTTTCTCCGCGAAGACGATCAGCAACTACGTCCAGGTTGTGAAGATGGTGGTGGCGTCAGCGGTCAACGATAAGGGGGAGGAGATCTATCCAGTGAAATGGAACCATGACTTCATGGATCTCCCAGAGGTCAAGGACCAGAGGACTCCTGTTTTCTCGGCCGAGGAGATCAGCACGATCATCTCGAAGGCTGAGGGGCAGTATCAAGTCCTCTATTCCTTGCTGGCGGGGACAGGTCTTCGGATCGAGGAAGCCTTCGCTCTCCAGGTGGAGGACATCGAACACTCTGTTATCCGCGTCCGCCACAGCATGTGGAACGGCAAGCTGTACTCACCAAAGACGGCGGCCGGGCTCCGCGAGGTGGACCTCCATCATTCGCTGGCTGACTTGCTACACGATCATCTAAACGGACGTTGTACGGGGTTCGTCTTCAGAAGTGCCGTAGGAACACCGCTGGCTCGCTCAAACGTTCTGCGGAGGAGCCTACACAAGATCTTGGGAAAGATGGGCCGCGAGAAATGCGGCTTCCATGCCTTTCGGAGATACCGTGTGACTCATCTTCGCAAGCAACGAGCGCCAGAGGATCTGTTGCGTTTCTGGATCGGTCACGCCGACGGGAGCGTCACGGACGGTTACTCGAAGGTGAAGGAAGATGTTGAGTTCCGCAGATTCACGGCGGAGCAGGCGGGACTCGGTTTCCACACGCCCACTGTGGCACCGAAATTGCCAGTTGCACCCTGTTGCACGAAAAAAAGCTTAACTAAATTCGCGATAACCGCTTGAAAAGATTGGTCGGGGAGAGAGGATTTGAACCTCCGACCCCCTGGTCCCGAACACAAAGGTGTCAAAATCCAAGTGCTTTGTCTGGTGTCGCTTAGGAGCCGGAAAGCCAGTCTTTCTCTTTCTCAGTTGTACCCAGTTGTACCGAACTTCACGAACTTCGCAAGCTCGACCACTCCCCGATCTTCGTGACGCGCACGCTTCCGTCAGGCAGCCCTTTTACTGAGACCCTGTCCAGCCGAGCAGCCGCGTACAAGCCGGAGCGAAATCGGTTGCGGCTTCTCTCGTCCGTGCCCACGCCCCGAACATCGAAGTGCTGACCGACTTTCAACCTGTGGATGCGATCAGCGATCTTGCGGTATGTGCCCGGCTGCTCGACGCGGGGACGAAGGTAAGCGTGCTTCAGGGTGATGCACTGCTTGTTGCCGCACGAAGCATCGACAACTTGCCCGGCAGGGACAGAGCCGTGGGCGTCGATCCAGTTGCGCCGACGACGAACAAAAGCGGTGGACGTGTTGGCGATCTCTTCACAGTCGCCGTGTTGCTTTGTTGGTGAGAACTTTCCCATTGCGGGCCGCAAAAGCCAATTCTACGGCGATTTGGCTAGAGGGCGCGGTTCGGGTCGGCTGGGGCGTTTCTGAGGTGCCAGCAGGCTTTGTGACCACCCCTGCGACGGTAGACTCGCGTAGAAGCGTTGACGTTCATTTCATTAAATGAACCAAGGCGTCTTTTCCAAAACATGATGCAGCCTGAAGGCTGGCTGTTGCTGCCGCAGGAACGCGGAAGTCAGGTAGGCGATGTCCCCCGCGTACTTGGTAGTAATAGGCTCTCCACAAAGCGAATCAGTCGACGCCCAATTCAATTTGGTCAAACTCAGGATTTGAAAAGCAAGTGTACGGAGATCATATTCTTGACGTATTTTGCCGTTCGCTTCTTCTGTGTGGATGTTCACTTCAAGAGTGACAGGCGTACCCAGTGATCGTCGATATGGGTTGTATCCTGTCGTTGAGATATAAATCTGGCGCGGGGAAGTAACCACGTATGCTCCGCGACTCATACTGCCGTCACCTTCGCTTGCGCGGTCGTAGAAGCGAACATTATGTTGCGTGTTGATCCACACGAACGAGTACGTCCCCTTGGGGCGTACAGCCCGTGCCGCTTCCAGAATCGCTGCTCGATCATCTCGTGAAAACTTCGCAGAGTAGTGAAAATAAATCGAGGGCGTCTCTGAGAGTGGCGACAGTTGTTCGAGCGTCAATTTGACAAGCTGGTAAAAATACGTCGTTTTCTCTTCATACGGGAATGCTTCACTGTTCGCGGAATAGAAGCCCCATCGTCCGTATGCGTTGAAGACATTCGCGTACCCCATCATCCGCGTGGGTCCGTACTTCTTGTTCTGTGTGTAGGACAGTCCGACAAAAAAGTCGGCGTCTGGCATCCGATCTGGCAGAACCCACGGCACGACGCCACATTTGGCGATGATGTTCAGTGCCAGATTCAAGTCTTTCCAATCTGGATTCAGCAAAGTGGGAGAGTCCACCATCTGACAAGGGATTCCGGCTTCGAGCATCAATCGCTTGAGGCGGTAGTACGGCGAGTTCTCGTCGTCGAGCGAGTATCCCTGCTCCGGCGCGTAGATTAGGAACAGTCGGTTTAGGGCAGCGTTGCCAAGCCAGTCAGGATGCTCCGACAAAACGCGCCCGCATTCTGCGTGAAGTGATGGAACATCTGCTGCGGTCACGATGGAACTGTAGCTAAACCGCGTGCTGAACGTCCTCTCAGCCCCCTTGTACTTGTATTTGCCAGACTTGAGTCTCTCGATAAGCGCTGCCATCTGCCCTCGATTGTCAACTGTGCAAAGGGGCACGAGTTCCACACCATGCGGTTCCGTATCATAGGCACCAAAACGCGTTATCCCATCGCGTATGTCCGGTGACTCTTGCCGATGATGAAACTCGACAACAGGCTCTGTAATGGTCGCGGCGTGCAGTGCGCTGACAGATTCAGGATTTCGTGAAATCACGGCTCCCGTGGGTTGGAGCGCTACGGAAATGTTCTTCGCCGCAGTGATTGGGAAGACCGAACGCGAGAGTTCGTCGGCTACTGCCTGACTTTTCGCCGCCCTCGTCCGCGAGGCGTTCGGCTCAGAAGCCAAGCTGGACTGTTTTATTGCTTTGCTGAGATCGAACCGGATCGAGTGCTGGCGAAGCAGTGCATCTAGTACTCCAATGGGCAGATTTGGAATTACCTTGTCGCTGGGAACAGTTTCGACGCGATCAAAGTCAAAAAAATGCACTTCAGTCCATTCGGATTGCACTGAGCGAATACGCCCTTGCTGCCAACCCTGCCAATACGCGACTGCGGTCCTCCCGACTAAGGTGTCCGCCGAAATGTCTTTCAGCAGTTCGTTAACGTTGCGGATATTCTTGACTTCCAACGAGTAGTCAATTGCGACGTAGAGCAGGCTCCAATATTCCCGCACTTGAAAAGAATATGCAGGGTAGAAACGAAGCAGTCGGGCGACGTCTCGCGGCAGCGGCAACTCAGTACCCCGCTTGTGTGCTCCAATGCGAAAGCCGGGTCTGTCGAGAAACCAGTCATGTGACTGAAGCGATCCGCGAAGTGCGAAGGTTATATCCTTCTTCAGTTGACCGAGTTCATTCACACTGAGCGCGTTAACGTTCGTGAGTTTCAACGGGAATAGGTTAGTAAATTCAGTCCCCTGTTCACTCGTGGCGGAAGAACGAAGTAGTGCTTCCCGCTCTGCGGAATTGTTGAAGAGTGTCACGAGAGTTTGGAATGCAGTAACGTGGAATCGAGGTGCAGGCAGCCCCATGTTCTGCATTTCATCTCGCATGCGGCGCGTACCTTCACTGAGCGCCCGGACAAACTCAGCGCCACTCTCGTCGCGCATCATTTTCAACCAATTGAGGAGCTTAGGATTACGAGGAACGTGGTCGAGCGTGACATCTGCGAGCGAGAAATCCTTCGGCACATCGCGTTCACGTTGCAATACGCGTCCGGGGTTCGCAACAGTGAAGGCATCCGAGAATTTTTTGCATTCGATTGGCAGTTTTACTGCGTATTCCCGATGCGCTACGGCGTTCACGATAGCTTCATCCACTGCCACCAAAGGAAATTCCGGTTCTTCTGAAAACCCGCCAGCAACGTTCCTCTTTTGATACTTCTTGAAGAACCCAGACTCTCGGAAGTAAGCACGAATATTGCGAATCTGCTGTGGAATGGAACCAGTGAAGGGTTTGTCCAAACTTACGAGCGCGGATTCTCCAGACTTGCCTGAGATCGCTTCATGTCTGAGAAGCCGAATGTGCGCCGCAGGCAGGAGCCTTTGGGGGTTGGCTGCGAAGAATAGAAAACCAGCATTGTTAAAGTTGAAGGACTTGCCATCGGGAATCAGTGCGCCAGCTTGAAACAAAAGTTCTTCGTCACTGTATGAGTATCGCGCATCGGAATGATAGACCTTTCTGAACTCCGCTAGAAGGTGTTGATCAACATCACGGGCATCAAACGGACAGCAATACTGTTCCTCATAGCTTGTGATTTTCTTATCGCGACGCAGTTGATCCTTCTGCTCGGTAGTAAGAAGGAGGTTCTGCGCACCCTGTCTTCGCCACGCATCTGGAGAAGCCCCGATAGTTTCGCAGATGGCATTGGGCACATAAGGCACGTAGATGAACGCAACTTTTGCCGCATCACCTTTGGAATCGCAGCAGTCATGCAATTTCACTCTCGCGCTGTGATTCACCAACCAATTACCCGGCTGAGTTATCGAGTTCCGGTGTTCGTCGGATAAATGTGCGAGTCCCTTTACCTCCCCGACCTTACTGATGCCAAGCACCAGCAAGCCGCCGTCTTTGTTTTCATTCGCAAACGCAGAAAGTGTCGCCTTAGCCGTCTCAATCAATGAACTGATCTGACTTCCTGATACGTTTCCATTGGCATCGGCGTGACCTGCTTCCTTCCTGTCGAAAAACTGATCTTCCAAATCCACGTCCTTCTTGGAAGTTAAGAGGCTCCAGTACTTCTGTGGATCGTCGAACACTTCGAGCGGTTTCGGCATGGCGCTCCCGAAAGTTGAACGTAGTGAATACCCGTAAATTCTTGATTTCAGGTCAGTATACCGCGTGTAGTCATAAGCGGGCTTCGCTTCCAATGCCACCTGTAATACTAGGTTGTGACGAATGCGAAACTCTAAGCCGCACTCGTTCTCTCTTGCGACTTCAGCCACGCGAGAACTGATGATCGACGGAACCGGAGACCCATCGGGAGCCGCAGGACTGGGATCGGATTTTCATATCTTGTCCGAGTGCGAATGCGGGTCAGGTTGTAAATCGAGGAAGGCTTGCATTTGAGCAGTTCCGCTACTTCGGCAACTGTCAGGATGTCGTTCTCCGGTGGTGCTACTGGCAGAATTTCTGTCCCTGCGTGCGATACCGTGACCACGAAGGATGCTGGTAATTCGATGCCCTTTGTCTGTTTCATCGTCTCCCCCTCGGCTTGGAAAAAGGAAGGCTAACACAGGCAAGCAAGTCAGTTTAGTCATTAGAATTGAGACATGACCCTAGACGATTTCCGTAAATCGCTCACCGCAACCGGGCCGCCTGCAGGCCTGAGTCTCGCCCTCGCCGAATTGTGGTGGGATGCGAAAGGCGATTGGACGCGAGCGCACGAGTCCGCGCAGCAGGACGCGGGTGTGGAGGGTTCATGGGTGCATGCCTACCTCCACAGGAAGGAAGGCGACCAGAGCAATGCCGCGTATTGGTACAGCCGGGCTGGCAAACCTGTCTGTCGGGAGCCGCTCGATGCGGAGTGGGATAGCATCGCTAGGACTCTGCTTGGCTAGACTGCTGGCGAAAGCCACGGGTCAATGACGCGGACAGCATCGCGGTCAGCGCATGCCGCACTCGGTCGAACTTCAATGTATCATTGACCGTTCATCCCTAAATCTTCGGAAACTGTTGCTTTTAAGACAGATTGGAACACTATGCTCGATCTAACTTTACGGCAAGAATTCAAAGGAGAACGCCTCAAAGGCACAACCATAGACTTCTCCGCCGACAAGCCGACGAGTGCCTTGAAACAGGCAACCTCCGAGTTTCTGAATATCACATATCCGTCAGTCGATCTCCTACGAGTGTTCGAGGTGACGCAGCCGGGCACGTCGCGCCCTGTCGTACTGCTCGGAGGTCGTGGTCAGGGCAAGTCACACCTGATGGCTGCGCTCTGGCATGCAATGAAAGACCCCGCCGAGGCTACCAAATGGCTAGCCGATTGGGCCGCAAAGCTCAACCGCCCTGAGTTGAAGACGCTCAAATTCCGCACCGATTTCTGCGTAATTGCCGAGAGTCTCCACCAGCAGAGATTCAAGTTTCTGTGGGACATCCTCTTTGATCGGCACCCCCAAGGTCAACTCGCCAAAGGCAAGTGGTTGGGCAAGGGCGATGCCAAGGCTAATGTGCCGGGCAGCGATCTGCTCCTTGAGATGTTCAAGGCAAACCCAACCGTGCTGCTCCTCGACGAGTTTCAGACATGGTTTGATGGATTGACTGATACCCCGAAGGCGAAGGTTCAAACTTGGGCGTATAACTTCATCCAACTGCTTTCTGAGATTGCCAATGACAACCCTGATCTGCTGATGTTGGTCGCTTCGATCCGCGATAACCAGTCTCAGTCGTATCAGCAAATTCACCGTATAAACCCAGTGCTGGTCGATTTCCAAGGAACTCAGGCGAAGCATGACCGCCAGCGTCTTCTTCTTTACCGCATCTTCGAGAATCGGCTGAACGTCCCCAGCGGAGACGTTAAGGCTCTTATCAAGCCCCATGTCGACGAGCACGTCCGGCTGACGGAGGTTCCACCATCGCAGCATGAAGCAAAGCGAGCCGAGTTCGTGGAGGCGTGGCCCTATTCGCCCGTGCTGATGCACTTGCTTGAAGATCAAGTGCTTGTCGCGACCGAAGCGCAAGAGACCCGCGATCTCATTCGCATCCTCGTTGATCTGTTCAAAACCCGTGGCGAGAAGTCTCCTGTCATCACGGCGTCGGATTTCGACATCAGCAACGACAAAGGCAGCGTTACGTCGCTGTTGAGTTCTGTCGCCAATCCTCTCCACCGGACACTGCTCGAAAAGGCACGGCGCAACCTCGAAGCAGTACGCAGTGCGGTTCAAGAACCCGACAAGAATGTGCCGCACTCTTCGGACATCATCAGCGCTCTATGGCTCCGTTCGTTGAGCGTGGACAGAGTCAATGGTGCCGAACCGAACCAGTTGCAGTCTGACATCACCCGCGACAAAGCCATCGACGACAATACGTTCGCCGCCGAGATGGCGCTCATCCGTGAGAACAGCTTCAACATCCACCCAGTTGGGAATCGGCTCGTATTCAAGGAAGAGGAGAACGCCGAGGGCAAGCTGCTAGCTCACGCGAAGAACGACAGGCTGTTTGAGAGCAATCAGGACACTGAGCAACTCGCGGCAGAAGTGCGCTACGTCATCGGTGGTAGCGAGGACGTCTCGCGAAAGTTTCGAGTCATAGTCCTGAGAAAGAACTGGCAAAGCGACCCGTGGGGAGAACTCCCAGAGAATGACCGCCCGGATCATTGGGATGGTCGCCTGACGATAGTGGTTCTGCCAGAACAACCAGAGAACGTCGAGGCGACGCTTGGAGTTTGGCTCAAACAGCATATCTCCCAGCGCCGCAACACACTTCGATTCCTTCTCCCAAGGAAGTCTTCGGCGAACATTTATTTCGACCGCGATCTGATCGTGTATGCCCGTGCGGTTTACTTGGCAAATCAATGGAAGGACACTGACCCTGCGTTTCGTCCACTGCACACGACGTACCAGAATTCCCATCTCCGCCCAAAGCTCAAAGACCTGTTCGACACCTTCGCCATCCTAGACGTGTGGAACTTCGCGCAGCCGGAGCAGTGCCGCTTCCTTATCGAGAAGCACAACGCCATCGGCGACAAAATTCCAGACGCCATCGACGAAAAAATAGCTACTGAACTGTTCATCGCTGAAGACTTTGAAGAGGCGACTCTGACCCACGCCACTGCAAATGCGTCGCTCGCAAAGCTCATCAGCGAGCTTCAGGAGCCAAGTATCGGTGGCAAGCACTGTATCCCTTGGCTTGGTGAAGTGGCAGCGAAGGAAAAAGTCCTACGTCTTTGCGCTGCTGGAAAGCTGACCATCAATTTGCGCGGCATGGAACTCCTACAAGCCCAGCCCGGAGAGACAGAAGACGCAGCGTGGATGCGAATCAGAGGCAAACTCGGTTCGGGCAGAGAGCTTGAGCAAACCATTCTGCAATTGCCCGGCGCTTACCCTCAGAGTGGAGGCACGATACCGCTTCCGTTGACTCCGGCAACGCAGCAAACACCACCGCCTTTAGTTCCCACGACGTTGACTCCGTCGAGTGTCTTCGGAGGCAATCCTCCACCCCCTAAGCCAGCATTCACGCCGCTAGGAACTCCGCCAAAGAGTCCTGTGAACCTGCTTGGTGAAGTCGAAAAATGGGGTATCAGCGCGACGACAAGTGTCACCAACATAAACATCAACATCTCCCAGATGACTGGCGCACAACTGACTGAGTTGCTCAAGAAGCTCCCGGACGGCGTCACTTACTCGCTGAACTTGGAGAAGGAGACGCAATGACGGTCGAGCGCGACCCAAGACTCGATTTGGTTCTGACAGCGCCACCTGAAGAAGCGTGGAGAATCATCTTCGAGAAGCTCTGGGAGACCTTCTCTGCCCCTCTTACGCCTCAGCATGTGGAACAAGAAGTCGTCAACCGAGAACGCACGGTCAGTGAGCTTGAACTACTGCTCTCCAGTTCTGCGTGGGAACTGTGGCATGAATTTGAAGCGTCTGTGCCGCACACAGCACAATCCGTTATCGACTTTTGGAAAAGCACTACCGATGGGAAAGCGGTCTTGATCCTTGATGGGCTGTCCTTGCGGGAATCACCGTGGCTACTGCAAGAAGCCAAGCGCCGTGGCTATGTCATTCGACAAACTGGGGTGCGGGGCACGGAGCTTCCTAGCGACACTACCCCCTTCGCAAAAGCGCTAGGATTCGGACAGCGTTCGTCGCTTGAAAACAACGGAGCTGGTTTGGGGCACTATCTGCCGGGAGCACGCACTGAAAGCCTGAACGCGGCATGGGACTACTGTCTCGATTGGATCGGCTCTGCGTCGTGCATCGTGCTTTGGCACCACTGGCTGGACGAGCTAATCCACAAACTTGCCGAGCCGGGCGATGGTTTCCAGAAGCTCTGTCGCGAAGCTGCGAAACAACTAACCTCAGATTCGTTCTGGAAAATGGTCGAGCGCATGACGACAGGACGGCGTTTAGTAATCACCAGCGACCATGGCTATGCGGCTTCAGGTATGTTCACGGACGTGACGAACAGGGATCAAGCAAATTGGCTCAAGGAGAACTTCGGCAGTAGTCGCTTCGCACACGGCGCGGGCACTCCTCAGCATTGGTCGCCTCCTATTTCGCTGTGCTTAGAAACCGCTAACGGGGTCAACCAGTTCGCGCTTGGTCGCCGCAAATGGCGAAGCAGCGGTGGCTATCCGACGCTGGCGCACGGCGGGTTATCACTTCTCGAAGTCACTGTCCCATTTATCGAACTTGCGAAGACGTAGCGATATGGCGAAGACCAAGGCAAAGTCCAAGAAAGAACTGCTCATCGAGCAGATAGCCGCTGCGGTGGGCGCGGGGCGCGAGGTCGTGGACGAGACAGTGGATTTTTCCGACCCAACCCGACCCAAGACCTGTCTGGAGGTTGATTTCCCCATCATCCCCATAAATCAGATTGCCACCAACGAAGGCAACTCGGGCAAGCCCATTTACCAGATGTCCAAATGGTGGGCGCGGCGGCGCTCCAGCGTCTTCCGCTCTATGCTGCTGGCGGCGGCAACGAAAGCGCCGGAGGACGAGAGCCAAGCGGCTAAAGCCGTCTGGGACGTTTATTACGCTAACCACCAGAAACGCGGATCGCTCCGCCATCTCAAGGTCGCCGACCCGTTCATGGGCGGCGGCACGACCATCGTGGAAGGTTCCCGCTTGGGGATGCAGATGTTTGGGTGCGATCTCAACCCGGTCGCGTGGTTTGTGGTGAAAAACGAGATGGCAGAGGTAGACATTGCGGAAGTGAAGCGCCTGCTCGCTGACATCGAAGCCGAAGTGAAACCGCAGATCATGCCCTACTACGCCTGCGACGGGCCTAACGGCGAGAAGGGAAAATGGTTTCAGCGCAAAGGTACGAAGGAACGCAAAAGGAATCCTGTGCAGATGGACTTGACTCAAGGAGCGCAGCCCTCTGCCGATGAAGCCGAAGACGCTTGGGAAGAACTGCCAGACATCTTCGACATCTTCTCGGTGCCGTGGCAGGAGCGGAAGCAATACCGCTACGAGGGGCCGGAAATCATTTACACGTTCTTTGCCAAGCACGGCCCGTGTCAGCGCGAGGGTTGTGGGCATCGCACTCCCATTATGTCCACGCCGATTGTCGCCACCAAAATCCTTAGTGCGGATTGTTGGGCCGACCGCGAATGTTCCGGCTGCCATAAGACCTTCGACGTTGAGCGGTACTCGACGCGGATGGCCCCGGACTCGCCGTTGTTCGTCGTGCCGGACGAGAAGCCGTTTGCGACTATGGATGACAAGGGACGGTTTGCTTGTCCGCACTGCGGCAAGGTGAAGCAGGACGAACGTGCCTTGGCGGACAATACTTCACCCGAACTCGGCAGGGCTAAGAGCAAGAAGGTGGAGTTGACGCTGCTTATTCATCCGCAGTGGTTGCAAGGCTGCCCGAAGCACGACGATCAGGGTCGGGAACACGGCGGTAGTGCAACCGATTCCGTGGAGTCCACAGTTCGTTGGAATAACGCCCGTGCTGCCACGCTGCGTCTGCTGGAAGTGCGTGGCACCCTGCCAGAGCAAGTCACCTGCCCAGAAACTAAGGTGACGTTCTACACCGACAGACGCGGTGGAACGGTGCCGAAGAAATCTACGTTTGCGTGTGCGGCTGACGGGTCGCCTAACGACGTGCTGACGGCGATTAAAGCGACGAGCAAGACAGGGCCGAAGGCGGCTTACGTCATACAAGGCTATAGTCCGGCGAGAGAAGCGGCTAATCAACCGTATTCGGGACGGTTCTTCGCCGCAGCCAATGACCCTCGGCGTTTCAATTCGGCGATCTTGGAGTGGGAGAAACGGAAGCAGAATGATTTGGGCGGCTACTGGCCCGTAAGCGAAGTACCGTTTGGGTTTATGACTCACATGAACAACGGCGGTATTCCAAATCACGGCTATACGCATTGGTGGACGATGTTCAATCCGCTCCAACTGCTGATTCATAGCCAACTTCTCAAAGCAATCGCCGATTCGTCTGCCTCCGAACCGACTAAAGAATACGTGCTTGGGGCATTCCAGCAGTATCTCCGGAACCAAAACATGTTCTGCATTTGGGACATCAGCCGTGACTGCATGGCTCCGCATCTGAGCAACAATAACTACCACCCAAAAAGCAACGCGGTTGAGAATTGTGTCTTCCCAACCCTCGGTCGTGGAAATTGGACTTCATGCACAGAAGGTCTGCTCGAAGGATTTGCTTGGACGCAAACACCTTGGGAACCAGTCGTCGGCTCAACTCTGGACAATCTAGCGCCAGAAATCTTAGCCAACGTTCTGGGAAAAAGCGTCAAAGTGGAATTACTGGACAAAGTGAGCGGCAAGCATACTCTTGTCTGCGGCTCCGCGACGGAACTTCACGGCATCGAACGTGAGTCTATCGACGCGGTCATCACCGATCCTCCGTTCGGTGGACTGCTGCACTACTCGGAACTTTCGGATTTCTTTTACGTTTGGCTGCGCTTGGCACTCCGAAAGAACTATCCCGACTTGTTCGAGCCTGAATGCGTTCCCAAAGCGTTGGAAGCTGTCGCCAACAGGGCGCGTCACCCTGAAGACGCGGACGCCTTTTACCAACGTATTCTCACCGATTGCTGGCGCGAGACGTATCGCGTTTTGAAGCCGGGGGGCATCTTGGCCTTCACCTTCCACCACAGCGAGGATGAGCCATGGGTTGGTGTTTTGGAGAGCCTCTTCGACGCTGGGTTCTACCTCGAAGCCACGTACCCGATTCGCAGCGATGAAACAAAGGGCGAAGGAGCTAAGCCCGGAACTTACGGCTCCATGACCATCGAATACGACATCATTCATGTGTGCCGGAAGCGCATCGCTGAGCCGCAGCCCATCAGTTGGGCGCGGTTGCGGCGCTTGATTGTGGATGACGTGCAGCGCATCAAGAATCTCCTCTCGCAGCACCAGAAGGAAGGTTTGCCCGCCGCCGATTTGCAGGTCATCAAACGTGGCAAGGCGCTCGAATACTTCTCACGGCATTACGGCAAGGTATACATCGAGCAGGGCCGTGAGTTTACCATCCGCGAGGCACTCGTCGGCATCAACCAGTTGCTCGACGACGACACGGGCACTGTTGGCGGGTCGGAAGCGCCCCCGTCGAACGCGGAACCTTACACGCGCCAGTTCTTCCGTATCTTTTACGAGACGACTCAAATTCCCCGCGACCAGATGCAGAAGTTTCTGCGCGGCACGGGCATTGCTCCCAGCGACTTCCAAGAACGCGGCTGGTGTTCCGAGAAAAACAAGGTATTCGTGCTTACACCGCCCGTCGAACTGGCGCGAACGTGGAAAGGTGCTATCGCGTAAAGGCATGGCGCGTGATTTTGACCAAACGATGTTCCTTGTTGGTGCGTGCATTGAAGGCAGCAATATCCGCGTCATAGACACGTTGGAAAGTCCACACTTCACGCCACATCCTGCCACAGCAGAACTCGTAGACTGGCTGGGGAAGCACGGCGGATCGCAAGAGATTAAGTTTGCCGCTCAACGCGCCCGAACGATATATCGCGACTGGATGGGCAAGAACAAAGCTAAAGTGGAAGACCAGATGAAGCTCTTTGACTTGGAAGCCTGATCGCGAATGGTGAACGATTAGAAGCTCGATGAACGGAGAGTTTTGAAAGCATGGCTCCCGATCTTCATGACAACACTTGGATAAGCTGTGGCATCTCGGTTTTGTGGGATGCTCAAGCCTTGAATGAAATCTGCTCTCCTGAGTCTGTCCGCAGCTTGAGGGAATTTCTTCGGTTATATGAAGCCGGATGGCGTGACGATGTGCTGAAACTTATCAACAATCGGACGCTGGTCGTGGCAGGTCTCGAAGCTGCGATGGATACGCTGAACCCACAAGACGCGGTCGAGTGGCTTGAGCAGAAGGTCTATCCAGCGGTGCGAGACTTTCAAGACAATGTAGCGGATGGTGGCGGGGAGGCGGCTTTGATCTTATGGTTCGCTGACGAGAGGCGAATCTGGCATCGTCCCGCAGACAGCACGAATCACTGGCATTGTTCGGGAGAACACCGCAAGCAGTCAATTCCAATTGGGCGCTGCATCTGGAACGGTGCCGAGTCTAGCGTGAGAAGAATCGTGGCGGTTGATTCTGAGAACAAGCAGCGGCACATCGGACTATTCTTGAGAAGAATTTCGTGAGCACAGATTCAAAGACGAAAGAAGCCACTAGCATGGCATCGAATGTCGGGATGGTCGGCTTCAAGCCGGGTGAGCGGGTGAGTCACGCTGACTTTGGTGAGGGCGTGGTCATCTCCGCTCCAGTCGGCGGCTTTATCAAGGTTTTCTTCCCCAGCGGGGAACGGCAGGTGCCAATCGCCGGGTTGGCTTCAGCCCTCAGCCGCTTAGAGACGGTTGTTCTTAACGCCAAGGGTGACAAGGATCGTGCGCTAAGAGCGTGGCTATGTTACCAAGCCCACGCCCTGCCCCTAATGGATAACGTCAGTTCTCTCACATCTGCAAAGATTGACTTACTCCCGCATCAGGTAGTGCTCACGCACCGCGTAGCAACAGCCTCACCGCGCCGATTCCTCATTGCTGATGAAGTTGGCCTCGGAAAGACCATTGAAGCGGCGCTCCTTGTGCGTGAACTCGTCAGCCGGGGCGAACTCAAGCGAGCCTTGATGGTTGTGCCTGCTGGTTTGGTTAACAACTGGCATCGCGAGTTGAACGAAGTTTTTCATCTGAACTTTGAGGTTTTCGGCAGCGAAGGCGACGTCACTGACCGCAAGTCGAACGCATTTCGAAAAGCACAACCTGCTGATCGCCAGCATCGACACGCTGAAAGTGCGTTCCCGCATGGCGCGATTGAAAGCGGCTCCGCCGTGGGACTTGGTGGTATTTGACGAAGCACATCACCTGACGGCTTACCGACAGAACGGCAAACTCGTAAAGACCCAGAACTTCAAGCTCGCCGAGATGCTCAAGGAGCACACCCGCGACTTGGTTCTGCTCTCCGCTACACCGCACCAAGGCGACCATTTCCGCTTCTGGATGCTTGTGCAGATGCTTGACCCGACGCTGTTCAATTCGCCAGCGGAGATGGTCGAACATCGTCATCGCCTCAATGCCGTGATCTTTCGGCGTACCAAGGCTGACGCATGTCGTCCAGACGGCTCCACCTTGTTTGCACGGCGGCAGGTTCATACCGAGGCGTTCAAGATGTCGGCACCCGAAAAGTTGTTTTACGAGGCTCTAGTCGCCTATTTGCAGGATGGGTTTGCCTTGGCGAAACGACAGGGGAAGCGGGGTCAAGGCTTGGCGTTCGTGATGACTATCTTCCAGAAGATCGCTGCATCCAGCTTCGCCGCTGTGCAGCGGACGCTTCGCCGTAGGCTTATCGCGCTGACAATCCAAGAGGCTCTGATGCACGATCAGAAGCTCGACATTGAGTCTCGCAACTCGGCGCTGGATGAGGCACGAGTCCTCATTCGGGAACTGCACGGAATCGCGCAAGGGCGATTAGAGGATGCCGAGGTCGAGAGGCTGTTGGCTGACTACCGTTACAAGATTTTGCGGTTGCAGCGTGAGGAGGAAGAGGCACTGGGCGCTGGCGCGGACGAGTTTGCCTCCGAGACTGGAGCAGTGGAAGCAGAAGATGCGGCTATTAGCAGCGTGGCGGTAGCCCTGCCAGAAGAGCGCCGACGCATCAAGGAATTGCTAGCTAAGTTTCCTGCTCAGCGCGAGACAAAAGTCGAGAAGCTCGGCATTGCCCTTGGTGAACTGTGGAGGCAAAACCCACAAGAACGGATAGTCGTTTTCGCCACTTATCTTGGCAGCGTCGAGATGCTCGGAGCGGAAATTGACAAACAGTATCCCGGCAAGGGTGTCACGGTACTGAAGGGCGGCGATCACGGTGCAAAAACGGCTGCGGAGAAGAGATTCAAAGCGGCGGACGGGCCACGGGTTTTGATTTGTACAGCGGCAGGGCGCGAAGGCATCAACCTGCAACACGCCCGCGTGCTCTTCAATTTTGATCTGCCATGGAATCCCATGGATTTGGAGCAGCGTATCGGGCGCATCCATAGGTACGGACAGAACGACACGGCGCAGATATACAACCTCGTATTATCCGACACGATTGAAGGCTCAATTTTCTTGCTGCTCGACGAGAAACTCACTGAGATTGGGAGGGCGCTCGGAAAACTGGATGACCGTGGTCAAATTGCCGAAGACTTACGGACTCAAATCTTAGGGCAGCTTTCGATGCAATTGAACTACGCCAGCCTTTACTCGGAAGCGCTAACTGACCCCTTGTTGAAACGGACACGGGTCGAACTTGAAACCGCAATGTCCAACGCGGTCGAGGCACGGAAGGTTGTGTTCGAGTTGTTCCAAGACCTTGATGGCTTCCGTCTCGACGATTACAAAGCGATGGGGAACCCTCAAGAGGGCATGGACATTTTGATCCAGTTCGTCACTGATGCCTCGTCCGCCGAAGGCGATACGTTCACTAGTCGTGGTGACAAGATGTTTAGGTGGGTGGGCAAGGATGGCGAGAGCGAAGTGCTTCTGACTACAGAGCGTGGGCTATCATTGTCGAGGGAAAACGTACAGTTGCTCGGTCTAGACCACCCGATAGCTGCCGCCTATCTGAGGAAGTTCCGCGAGGTGTCACCAGAAGACCTCGGAATACGTGTGCAGTCGCCAGATGGAACTGAGGGGGTTTTGGCAGCATGGGCAGTCGAAGCTCGCGGTGACAAGGGACAGTTGAAGCGGATGATTGTCACTTTAGGGATCGACCGAGAGGGACGGCGGCATGTGGCATGGGAGCGTCAACCGGAGAAAGTGTGGAGGTCGACGGTGTCCGCTGGGAACGGAAGAAGAGGGGACTTGAAAATAAACGTCCTCCGAGATGCGCTGGAACCGATGCTGCAACGTGAACTTGAGCACCGAGGGCTTGGTAAAGCCAGCCGAGGCTTCGAGGCGAAGCTGATTGGTTGGGTAGAGGCGGTGTGGTCACAATAAGTTCTAGGATGAATAATCTGAGCGCTTCACATTCTTTCTCGTAACCGATAGCCGAAGATGATTTTCGAGCCGTTTTGTTAGGGAGTCGTTTGCTACGACTGCCTAGTCGTGGATGATCGCGTTGCGACTGTTGCCAGCAAGTTAACCATCGCCAGCGTGTCCTGCCCGCAGTAGTCCAGCAGAGCCTTCCTGATTCTGTCGCGCTCGCTCGCATCCAAGCTCCCTCGCACCAGCGACTCCCATGCAATCCCGGCATCCTGCCCGTTCGCGACCTCCATGCCATCGTAGGTCATCTCCGGCACGAGCGCGGGCAAGACAGACTTGATGGAGTACGACCCTGCGTATGCCGGATGATAAGTGTGCTCCCGCACGACAGGCAGCAGATCGAACAGGCGGGCTTGGATCGCGTTGATCGGCTCTGCATATTCTGGCAACCACGCTGCAAGGTCGGAGAGCCTCTGCGACTCGAACGAGGAATACACGACGATGCTTCCGCTCTCTCCCAGCGCATGGCAAAGAGAGCTAGATGAACTCGCGCCGGGGATCGCTGGCATCTGTTGCAAGAAACTCGTGGTGCTCTGGCTCTGCGCCCGGTTGCCGCTGGACATGCACCGACCACTGAAAAGGCAAATGGTCGTAAGGACGCATGCCCTGCAAACGGGGGGATCGCCCGGTTCACCGTTTCAAAGTCTGCAAAGTACAACGGGTACGCCAACCCATCCAATACCTGACGGAGTTCAGGGCTGTACCACGGCTCGCCCGTCTGCACGCACGTAGCAGCACGCCGCTGAATCTCGCGTCAATTCGAAGTCGTCAGGTATGTCGCGGATGGACTCGACGCCCATCTCCTCAAGCTCCTCCATCGCGCTCGCGTGGATACGAGGCAGGTAGCCGATGTGGTCATCCGGGCGCGGCGGATTGCAACGGTCGAAGAACTCGCAGGTAACCGGATCGGTGCAGTGCCGCCCCGGTGCGATGTCCGGTGCGTTGCGGCATGCGAGAGCACAGTGAACTGCCGAACGAAGCTGGAACGTGAGTTTGGGCTGCAACCGCTGTACTCGCCGGGTCAGATTACGAATGCGGAAGAATCGCCGCGGGTCGATTTCGCCGCCCGGATAGACGTAATTGCGGTTAACGTGCGCCAAGCATGCGGATCGCGACGATCCAACTCCGCAGCGCGATAACACTCGATATTGGATTGCCGACATCTTCAATGTGGTGATCCTTCAGATCGCTGGTGGACTTAACCTCGATCAAACGCCAGCGCCCATCGCGCCGACGATGCAAGAATGTCCACGCGCACCAGCACGCCGCCGTGCTCGAACACGCCCTCAAAAATTGCAGGCACTTCGCGATTGGCGACTAGCTCGCGCGTTGTGCGGATCGCCTGATCGAGACTGTGCTCGCAGACCTCCACTCCTCCGGGGAAGAGCCTGCGGGCGAGCATGCCGACATCGTGTCCTTGCTGCATGATCGCCTCTGTCGCACCGTCCGGCTCTGCGGCAAGTTCCGGCTGGTGAACTTGAAGGTAGAGTCGCTTGAGGCACTGCACGCCTGCAACGAACTTTGATTTGCTAATTCTGGTGTTCACCGAAGCGCCTCACGCTGCATCTCTTCGACCATGCCACGGAACTCGCGCATCGCGATCACGAGCGCCGTCGTGGCAGCATCCTCCTGCCAGTTCGCGTCGATCTGGAACGTCTCGTAGTCATTCGCGAGTCCGTCGCCCCGATGAAGCTCGGCTTCATGCAGGCTGAATGTTACGCCGACGTTCCGAGAGACGACGTCGCCCTTGCTATCAACGCTTAGGCTCGTAAGCACGTAGGTATCAAGCATTTCCATGAATTCCTCCGATTCAGCCTCTCCGCCGCTTGTCTCATCGCGAACTCAGGACGCGCCGTTTCCACTTGAGAGCATCCTTCCGTCCGCGCCGAAGCTCTGATGCCCACTGACGATCTCCGAACTCGTACCGCACCTTGCGTATCCACGCTTCCATCTCCGGGTCGTCGATTCTTTTTCGTTCAGCGGCATCCTCGTAGCAGTAGCGGCAAAGCCCCACATTGTCGAGGTTTGTCGCGCCCACGGTCTCGCGGCACCACCTGCAAGTCTGCCGCCCGGCGCACGCCTTTCTTGATCGCACGCCAGCCCAGCAACAGGATCACGGGAAGGAACGCTGCGAACCCCATACCAGCAAACCATGACCGCCAATTCGCGGCGTTGACAGCGATGCTCTGGGGCGTCATGCGGCAGGGGAAAGAGATAGAAGCAAGAAAAGGACTTCCGCGCCTAGCGATCCGAAGAATCCGAGGAACATCAAACCGAAACCCTTGAAGTGGTTAGCCTCGAAGACACGACCTTCCTTGTGGGCGCGATAAACATCTGGGAGAACGCCGACCATCATCAGCCAAAATGCTGATGCGAACGGACCCAGAGCCAAGTACGCCAGAGCGAGAATCGAGAAATCGCTGTTAGGATCAGCCGCGATGAGTCAAACGGAACCGCCGCATAGAGCAGGGGAGCGAGGAGCAAGAACACGAGCGCCAGCACGCAGCGAAAAAGGAACCGTATCGGCGCTGTCAGCAGATGAACGTCGCCAGCAAGTTCGTTGATATTGGCTTCGGTCTGGGTATTCAAGATTCCTCCTATCGAACTGGGGGAGTCATGCAACAGCCGCCCTGCTGTGCTTGGGGCGATTGGGAAATGTGTGCAGCCAGCGAGGTCGCACTCCATGTCTAGTTGCCAGAGCCAATGGCAGAGATGTCAGGCAACTCCCGCGTGCCTACCTGAAGACCTGCGAGTCCAGCCCTGAGCTTGCTCAAGTGGGCACTCATGTCTGCTCTTGAGTTGTCCAGCATGACCAGCGCTCTGGAGAATCTGCCCTCCAATTCCTCTTGGAGCACCTTGATGCTCTCTTGGGCTTGCTGGAGATACGGGTCTAGTTTCTTCAGATCGACCGCTTTCAGGGTCTTGAGCGTTGTCTGGAACACCATGAGCAGGTAGGGTTGGAACAGGCTGTAGCTGATCAGCACCACGTTTAGCTGGAGAAGTTCCGGCAAGATTTCGGAGCAAAGTTCGTAGATGGAGTCGGGAACCGCAGCTATCCCGAAGGCGGAGGTCAGATTCGGGTCAATGTACTTCTTGATTTCAGCCGCCCTTGCGAGAACCACGGACTGAATCTGAGACTTGATTCGCTGCTTCTCTTTCAGGTCTTCAGCTTTAACGAATTCCTCAAGCAGGCTGCTCGCCGCCCACTTGCTGTCGATGGGCAATACGAGATCGTTAGGCAAACGAATCCCAAACTCCACAACCTTGTTGCCCACGCTGAAATCGCGAACCTGCCATTCGGGAGGGAACTTCGAGAACATTATCTCGACGATGTTTTCCCCCGCGATCCCTTTTGACTGAGAACCAGCAAGCACGCGTTCCAACCGCTGTATTGATTCCGTGGCTTGCTGCTCCAAGCCCTTCTGCGCTTCGGACAGGGTGCGAAGCTCAGCAAGAGTGCCCTGTGCTGCGGACAAGCCTCCCCGGAGCGACTCTGACGTCTGGAGGAGAGAGGTCGTGGCTGAATCTGTTCGGGAAACAGTCGTGGAAAGGCTCCCCACGCTTTGATTGACGTTATTCTGGCTTCGCTCGACACTCGCGACTTTTTCTGACAACCTTCCAAGCTCGACCTTCAGGGCGTTGACCTCATTAGGGATCGCCTCGACGCGCCCGATTTTTTCCGTAATCAGAGCAGCCTGAGTGGCGAGATTGGCAAGTTCCTGTGGAGGCTTGCGAAAGAGGAGTGACAACACCGCCACAACCAAAACCACCAACATCAAAAAGACGACAACGAGTAGTGCGCTGCTCATAAGTAACTCCTGCTTGGATTGTAGCCTTCAGTTACCACGACGTTGTGCTGGCTCTAGCAGCAATAATTCGAGACTCGGATGGCAATCCACGATGGCGTGTTCCGGGGCTGTCCTTCGAGTGAATAACTCACCGCAGACCAGACATTCGCGCAAGCCGTGATACCGCACGACGAACACCTTACCGATCTGGTCGGGGCTGCCTTGGTCGTTGGTGCTCATGGTCTATAGCCTCAAAAACTATTGTCTTGCGGACAGCCTTATGCCCTCGAAATCGGCGATGCGAGGTCGATTATTTTCTCTACGTTACGAGCCGCGACCGAAGACATCTGTTCGAAGCCTCTGGAGACAGCCTCGCGTTCCTGCTTTAGAACTCGGCAGACGCTCGCTTTCGAGATTCCGTGAGCCTTCGCCAGTTGATTCAGACTCAAGCCACGTTCACGATCCCGCAGCAGCAAAGCGAGATTTACTTGCAAGGGTGCTCTGCCGAGCCGCTTTCCTTCCAGCTTTGCCCGACGCATGCCTGCCCGGACACGTTCGATGATGATGCACCGCTCCAGTTCCGCCATCGCCGACACGATGACGATGATGGCTCTGCCAAGCGGACCCTCCGTGTCAATCGCCTCTCTTTGCGAGAGGAACTGAATGCCAAATCCATTTAGCTCGTCAAGGGTCTGAAGCAGGTGTTTCGTGCTCCGCGCAAGCCTGTCGCACGCCCAGACCATCAGCACGTCGAATTTGTGGCGGCGGGCGTCCTCCATCATCCGGTCGAGTTGCGGTCTTCGCGCTCTCGCCCCGCAGAATCCGTGATCCACGTACTCCTGCACAATCTGAAGCCCGCGCTGGGCAGCAAACTGGCGAAGGTCATGCAATTGGGTCTCTGGGTGCTGGTCAACGGTCGAAACGCGGACATACAATGCGGCTCTTTTCATTGGCTCAGTTCCTCCTTCGATATTGGGGGAAATCAAGCTCTGTCTTCGTACAGTTGGATTGGTCTCCTCGTCTGACCGTCAATCAGCAACAAGGGAGAGTGGGAAGTCTTCCGAAAGCCCGCTTCCAGCAAGCAGACTCTTGCGCCTGCCACGTCCGAAACCATGAACGTGTTGCTCGCGAACCTGTTGCGCCGGAACGGAAGCAGCAGATACGAAATGCCAGCGCGGTACAGAGTTGCCTCGGCGTGGAGAAGGTGCTCTCCATCGAGCGTTGACGAATTGGAGCGGTGCCTGCGTCCTGCTAGCCACGGCGTTCGCCGCAGTCGCTCGGCAGCCTCAGCACAGACGGTCAATTCAGGTGCAAGCAAGTTCAGGTTCGAGCAAACCTCATGTTCCAGCAGTTCACCAAGGCGGAACCTGCTGAGAGTGCGCAGGCGCTTTGCCAGTTCTGCCGGGAGCAGCAAAGCAGCAGCGAACCTCTCCGCTGGATCGCTGGAGCGAACCCGCCTCCGCTGTTCTTCCATGAGTTCCCTGATCGTCATCGCTTTCCGCACTCACGGTATACACCGGAGTTGTCACATTCGTCTGGAAAACGGGGGCGAGTTACCAAAGATTCTTGGCGGGCTGCGTGCTTCGCGTTTGACCGTTGCAGTGCTTATGTTGGATATTGAGACGGAATGGACGTTGAACGCATTATTGACGACATCGAGCAGCTACAGGAAATGTTCGAAGCGCCGGACATTAGACCACTCAGCGCAAGCGACATCTCTGCTGCAAATCGAAGGCACGACGAGACGTTAGCCCATAGTCCGTGGTTTCGGCTGTGGCAGAGGTATGGCATCTGTTGCCGAACCGAGTCTCCAGTGCTCCGACTAGGGGAATCGGAGAGCTAGACCTCCGCACAAATTCATCCACACATCCGGTTGATGTCGCGATTCTCAAGGACAGGTTTGGGGAAGCCTCGCTTGGTGACATTCAGCATGGCGCGACCTACGCATTCGGTCGTCGTCACGTAGTTCGGGAAAAGCATCTTCCACAAGGGATAGAGGGGTCTCATCAAAGCGTAAGCCGCGCCATACCATCTGGTCTTTGTGCGAATTCCATGAAGGGGCTGAATGTAGCGCAGGGCGAAACAGGAACACAGCCTTGAATGGCATCTGCAATAGCGCGTTTTCCGTTCTGCCTTTTACCCGCGCCCACATGCTTCGCCCGCGCTCCGTGCTGTCGGTTCCTGCCCCAGACACGTAGATGAAGGTCATTGTCGGGTTGAGCTTGGCTAAGGTTTTAGCCACCGAGACCGTCAGATCGTATGTCACGCGCCGATACGTCTCCTCCTTCATCCCTACTGACGAGACGCCGAGGCAGAAGAAACATGCGTCGTAGCCTGAGAGCCTGTCCTCAATCGCCGCGAGATCAAAAACATCTTGGTGTACGATTTCGCGCAGTTTGTCATGCTGCGGCAGGCTGGCGTTGCGGACAACCGCGAGGACACTCTCGACGTCAGGGTCGAGCAGACACTCGCGCAGGACGCCTTGCCCGACCATGCCCGTCGCTCCGAAGAGAACCACTTTCACCTTGACCGTCTCCTATTTTTCACGAAGGCGCATACCAGAGCGAGTGCGCCGACCATCGACTGCACGAGAGGCACTGGGTCTGTCCACTGGTGGAGGCAGGCTGGGCATACACCTCCCGTATCGAACGCGTTCCACTCGTGCCCGCAGGTGCAGAACCACTTGTCTTCCTTTCGAGGCGACCAGCCGCAGAGCGGGCACCGGATGCGCGGCGGTTCTGAAGCGCCGGGCTTCTTCTCTTCATCAAGCTCGTGGTCTATATCGACTGACGAATTGGCGACGCGGTTCAGCATCTTGTCACGGTGTTTGTTGGCTGGGGGATTTCGTGAATTTGACATCCACCTCCAATGAACGGCGCGGAGTAATCACTGACTTGAAACAGTGTCTCGACAACATTCATATAGAGCTTCACGAAGAGCACGGTTTCCGCGAGTGATTGAGGTGGACGAAACTTCCACTGCGACTGCTCCCAAATTGCCCTGAAAAACGAGTTCATTCGTTCCTGCAACATGAAGTAGCCGACACGACCGGATGCGAAGCCGTTTATGTAAAGTTGATATGCTCCAGACTGAAAAGCCGCCATCGCGTTGGACTTCGGGCAGTCCCGGTTCCAGAAGTCCTCACTGACCGCAAACTGATTTCGGACATCGAAATACTCTCCATTCGACTCGCTGATTCCGTATACGTTGCGAACGAAGTAAAACTCTGGGTGCCGGAAGCCATCCTTCTCGACGTACCCTGCGATGTGAGCCATACTACCGCTATTCTTTTCGTCGGAATCCATTTCAGCTTCCAATCGCTTTCTTAGCGCTTCAGCAAACTGCGAAAGCGAACCAACGCCGCCGCTCGCCTGAGCACTTATGAAATTCGGCATCCATACATCCATCGGCTTTCCTGCGACCGAGTACGCTCCGGCAATGGTTAGCCCACCATTCAGAAAAGGTAGCTTGAACGTTTTTTGTCCTTGTCCCGCAGACGTATTGGCACTAGAGGTTAAGTTTGAGTCACTCGCGTGAATGATGCCGAATTTACTGAGATGGGCAAGAATAAGTGTCATCGCCGTTGACCTGCCAAGACTTCAACATCAAACTGTTCACCCAGATTTCCCCTTCTGCTCATCAGCTTGTCTGGCTTTCAAATTAGCCTGAATCGCGTCGTCCAAGAACTTCAAGAAGCCCTCACCCGCTTTAGCCCTGTCATTCCAGACGGTGTCCTTACTTGTCATAACGTGATCGAATTGGAAGAACTCGGACTGCTCATTTACGACAAGAACCTGTTTCTCCTCGCCATTTTGGGCGTCGTACAAGAGAGTCTTGTAGAAATCTGCTCCTTCATATTTTTCTGCTAAGTTCACGAGATAGCATAGTCCACCGAAGAACCTGACGATGGCGTCCACCCGGCGCTTGTCCTTTCGCCCGACCAACACAACTGAGTGCATGTGTGGGCCTTGAAAGCAAGCCGAGAGGTATTCAGCATTCAGGAACAGAGTCGCGTGGGGTGCTCCTTCCGCAGACCGAACATAGGTGCGTACATCCTTGAACTGTTCTCGTAGCGCAAATTCAGTTCCCGCATGTGACGCGAGCGCTGCATAAGCCACCTTCGCTACCGTGCGAAGCATATCCGGTTGGTCAATAAAGTCGAGCATTCCGCTTATAGAAACTTCAGCTTCAGCGCCGGGAACCGACTCCTCGATTAGCTCAAGACTTTTCTCCTTTGCTTCTTGCAAGAGCTTTTCGCGTTGCTGCTCCGTGACGTGATAGTAGATGATCTCTTTAGCCCCATCCCTGACAGTGATGGTGTATTCGGGCTTTAGTTGCACCTTCCCATCTCGGAGGAGTTTGACATCAAGCTGTTTGCCTTCCACTTCCGCCTTCGCGAAAAGTTCCGGAACCTTCCCATAGCGGTCTGGTATTCGGAATATGTAGCGGAAGTCTTTCAGCCGAGTGGCAATCGCCTGTTCGAAAGATTTGGAAAATCCGTTGTTGCAAGCTGTACAAGAAGCGTTCTTCAACTCCAGCTTTCCACCCAAAGCTGCTGGGAAGATATGCTCACTGCTGAGTTTGTCGCTTTCATCGCCGCAGAAAATACACCGTGGCATTTGTAACCTACCGTTCTTCGGGAACGAGATTCGTCATGGCGTTTCCCTAATAGTAGATTGTGACTGCTAGTCCCACCTCATCAAGTTCAGGCGGGCAGACACATTCCGCTTTATTGCGATGATGTCTGAGCGCAGTCCACGCTGCCGCCGCGGCATCTAGCAGATCGTCCGCTCCGACGCGAGTTGGGCGGCTTGCGAGGTGTTTGTCAATTTCTGGAAAAACTCGTCGCAGAACAAGGCGATCCTCTCTGCGGCACCCTCTTTTGTCTTCTTGTTGTGCTTCATTGGGCGGCGGTGGTTGAATGCCCAGAAACAGACCTCAGGATGAACCTCAAGCGCCCACCGCTGGCAGTCCGATGTAATCGCATCGTCCACCTGTTTGATCTTGGGGATGATCCCAAACGCCTGCTGGCTGAGTCCTCTGCCCGTTTTGTCGCGATTGATCTGACTCGCGGCGGCTTGAGTTGTGGCCGACAGAGCCGCTCGACACGGGGCAGCAAACACGCTGGTGCCACGAGGCTGACCCAGCAGCTTTCTCGCTGCCTTGTCACAAGCTCTTGAGCCGTTGAGCAGCCCGATGGGGATGTCGATGCCGAGGCAAGTGAGATCAGGCGGGCGTTCTTGCAGCCATGCCGGGAGATCGACAATGTCGACCGAAGTGGCGCGGGATGGCAGTTCGACTCTGAAGGCGACCCACCCACCTCGACATCCATCAACACCCGCGACAAACATGGGAGAACTTTACAAGAACAGAGAGTTCTGCGTCTGGGCGATCTCCACGGGGCGAGAGCAATCCTCGTCATCATTTGCAACGTGGTTGATCCGCGTGCCGACCGGATAGCACCGCATCAGCCTTGCATCGTAGGGCTTCAGCAACTCAGAGACGACCTGCACGTCGGTCATCCCCGGATCGAGCCAGAAATCGTAAGAATCGGGATGGAGAATGACTGGCATACGGTCATGGACGCCAGACGTCACGGCATTCGGGGTCGTGGTGAGGATCGTGCAGGTACGTAGCCAGTTTCCGTTCCCGTCTTTCCAACCATCCCACAGCCCGGCGAAGGCGAACAACTCGCCCTCGTTCACTTCGAAGCAGTAGGGTTGCTTAGATGTTCCGCTTCTCTTCCACTCATAAAAGCCATCAGCCGGAATCAAGCAACGCCGATACTTCAGAGGATCGCGGAATGTTGGTTTCGTGGAGGCTGTTTCCGACCGAGCATTGATCATGCCTGCTGCGCCAGACGGGGATTTTGCCCAAGATGGGATCAGCCCCCACTTCACCAGTGAGACCTGCCGTACTGGCTCCTTCGGACGCTGGCGGATGACTGGGACGGGCTGCGTGGGAGCGATGTTGTACCGAGGCGACCAGTCGTCATCCCAATTCTGGGTTTCGAATTGTTCGTCGATTATCTGTTTCCGTCGCGACAACCTGTATCGACCGTTGAGAGATTATGGCAGATCAAAGCGGAGGTATTTAAGCTCTCAATCCGGCACTTCTTGTGACCTTCCGTTCCACCACAGGAATTTGTCGAACACCCTTTCATGAAACCATCTGCTGGTAACGGTGACCGTAAGATTTTGCTCTGTCTCGGCATCAGGGGAGAATTTCTTCAATTCAAGCAGATCGTCGCAGGACGCACGTATGATCTCCTCGCGTTGCTCGAAACAGCGGAGCCATTCTGCGCGATATTTCGCGTATTCGCCGTCCAATGTCGCTCCTAGTCTCAGTAGGCAAGCACTGGCTCTGGCATCAAAGATTACGACTGGGGCTTTACTCCGAATCCAGAGGAATTTCGATGCCGCTGAAATCTCGATTCCGTTCTCATAGTCCACATTGAACTTCTCGGCTAATGTGGTCACAACTTCATCGACGTTCTGCCCTGTTAGAGTGCCCGCTTGTCGAAGTCCCGCATCGAGCCGATCCAAAACCTTACCAAGTCTCTCGCCTCCGTCCTTCGTCTTAGGAAATCTCCGGCTGACCTGATAGTAGTTGGCTGCTTCACTAATCCAGTAAAGCCGCGCATCCCGACTACTGCTTAGAGACAAGCCCTCGACAAAATGTCGGTCGTACTGCCACCAATCGTTGAGGTATGCAAAAGCGAAGAATCTGAAATTCTCTAGCAACGGGCCGAACCTACGAGCCTTCTTTGAATTTCTCGTCGTCTGCTTCAGCAGGAGTTGATCTGCTTCGAGTGCCCACTGCGCCGCAGATTTCTTGCTCGTGTCGTAACTTCTCACACTGATAGTGACGCCACCGTTTCTCCCAATGATGATTGCGGGCCATGGCAACTGTCCCTGTCCTGTCATCGTTAGTTTATTGTCTTTCTCTTCAAGGTCGAATTTGATTTCCTGACGCCCTTTTTTGATGAACTCAACCACTAGCCTCTGTTTCTCATTCATAATGTGACTTCCCGATTTGGCTCTCCTCCACGTGTGGAGGCGGCTGGTCTGGGCTTGCCAGAAAAGATACCACTTCGTGACCTCCGTAATCTGGGCGTTAGGCCCGGCGTGCCAGACACTCTAGTTGTGGGAACCGCTCTCATCAAATACGATGCCGCTCGCAAGGCGATTGCCGCTGCTCACCGTGTCGATGAAGCTAAGAACATTCGCGACAAGGCGGAAGCAGTCCGAACGTATGCAAGATTAGCTGGCGATCTGCAACTTCAGAACCAAGCGTGCGAAATCCGCCTGCGCGCCGAGCGTCGTGCAGGTCAACTGTTGACTGGATATGGAGAAAAATCCCGGCACGCGAGGTACGGGAAGACCCCGGAAGGATGGAACCAAAGTTGAGCGGTCGAGTAATGACGACCGCTCATCCGCCGAAACTAGAACACTTCGGCGTTACAAAGGATCAATCCTCAAAATGGCAGCGGCTCGCACTATTGGTTGACGAAGTCACATTCGACAAAGCACTCGTTCAAGCTCGCGAGAAAAATGGCGAATTGACCAACGCGGCTTTACTTCGCGAGATTCGGGAGCTTCTGACGCCCACAGAGGTGCTCACAGACCCGGACGTGAACGTCGTTGCGTCAGAGTTGATCCGAGACATCGAGTCGCAGAGCAGGCGGGAGAAGCTGGAAACCGCAATTCGTCTTCGCAATCGCCTGAACCCGACGATCAGAAAAAAGCTGATTTTGGCATTGAAGAATGCTAAGACTGATGTTGGACGATTTGAAGCGGCACTCGTCAAGGACTTCAGGGAGTTTCCTGCCAACGGAAAATGCCATCAACGAATCGTGCGGGAGATGATGGCAGAACAACCAGACCCGCTTCTTAAGGAAAAGAAGGCTCTCGCGGCTGATTTCAAAAATGCGACTGTTCGGGAGGTTTCGCTGGTGGATGCCCGCAACGTTATTGTTGCCCACGAATTCTTGGGGACGCTCGGCAGTGCTGAACATTCGTACGCATTATTCTTCGGCAAACACATTGCAGGGGTCGTCTGCTTTGGGACTACAGCGGGAACGAATGTTAAATCATCCGTTTGCGGTTCCGAGCATGCAGACAAAGCAATTTCCCTAACAAGAGGCTGTTGTTTGCATTGGAGCCATCCGCACAGCGGCTCGTTCTTGGTCAGCGCAGCATGTCGCGAAATGGCAAAGAAGGGCTTTCATGTGATCGTCGCCTATGCTGATCCCGAAGCGGGGGAGCGCGGTGTGATCCTGCGTGCCTGTAACTTTCTCTATTGCGGAACAACGAACCCAACCGAGAAATTCAGAAGACCGGATGGGAAGGTTTACGATGCGCGTAACGTCCACCTGCTCACACGTGACAGACGCTTCGGGATGCTCCGTTATAAGCGCAGCCGTGCAGAGCAGAAGAAAATTCTCATTGAAGAGGGATGCGAATTCTTCAAAGACACCGGGGTTAAGCATCGCTTCGTGGGAATCTTCGGGGATCGTCGCATGAAGCGGACTCTCCGCCGCGCCTTGCGGTGGGATGTGCTGCCCTATCCCAAGCAAGTAACATCAACTGAAGATAACGTTCAGGTCGTCAACCCCGATTCGGTCTCCAAGGCGTTTGCTGCGTCTGCAACTTAAGGACTGGGAGTTTCACGGGTCAGGAAAAGCCGATGCCGACACACGACGAAACTCTCACACGACTCGCTACCACGTTCACCGCTAAAGACGTAATGATTCCGAGTTCGAGATTGGTGTGCTCGGACGATGAAGAACATGCGGCTGTGCTGTCGGATGCCAACCCCGACTTCAACGTGATCCCCATTCGACGGGCAGGAAAGATCACAGGATACTTCGAGCGCAACTCCCGCAGCACGACGACCATCACTCCGAGCGATCTCATTTCTGACGGGACAAAACTCCTCGACCTCGTTGAACTTCTTGAGCATCGCGAGTTTGTGTTTGTGTTGAGCAGCGAAAAAGGTGACGGCTATGGCTATGTCCACTACTCCGACCTAAATCATTCTTTGGTGAAATTGACGTTCTACGTGCTATTGGCGGCTCTGGAGAGGCTGGCTTTGGAGTCGATCAAAGGGAAAGATGACCGTGACTTCTTGAAGAGCCATCTCAATCCGGGGCGATTCAACTACATTGAGAAGAGGTACAAAGAGGCGGGGGAAGCCGCCCGCAGCCTCGTCAGCTACTTGAACATCAGCGAATTGCTGGGATTGGCGGGCTTGGCAGGAGCCATTCAGGTCGAGAAGGATGTGGCGAAGGCAATGTTAAGTGCGCGTGATGGTGCCTCGCACGCGACAAAGAACCTCGTCTCCAGTCACAGCGGAGTGAAGGAATTGGTCAAAGTTAAGAGAGAATGCCAGCGGGTGCTGGGAGCAATGTAGTTATGGTTCGGCGCACTCGTCCACAAGCTCTGGGTAGGCGTGTCGAACCTCACGGATCAAATCGCGGGCCGTCTCCAGCCCAAGCGGATCGCCTGCAAGAACGTAGTCTACGGCGACGAGCATTAGCCTCGCGAGCAGGACTTCCCTGTGCCTGCGCTCCTCCGGCGAGGGCAGAAACATCTCAAAGCCCTCGACCACATTCCCGACCCCATCGTGCAGGTACACCTTGCCATCACTGCGCCACTCCCCCTCCCACAAATCTCCGTCGATCTGTGCGCCGGGGAAGCGAAACCAGCGTCCGCTGATGCTGATCATCCCGTCTGTGTCTTGCGATTCCATATTCTTGCGCCGCGCCGCACCCGTGCTAAACAGGTGGATACGCCGACAAAATGTCGAGGTTCATCTGCCGACCGAGGTCCGGGTACTTAGCCAGCAGCCTCGAAAAATTCCGTCGCGCCCGCACAGGCGAACAGTTCGGGTAGGCGCTGGGGCACCGTCCGATGATCGCCCACCGTTTCATCTTGGTAGCGAGCAGATGCTCGCGAAGCTGTGGTTTTGCACGCATGTTCGAACTTCCTCCTCGGAGGCTCGCTCAGATTTCTCCAACGGTATTGACGATTGTGCGAATCCAGCAAGTTGATGGAGAGTGCCGGAGCCTCGAAAATCGCACTCTGTTAAATGAACTCGAAAGTTCGGGATTTGTACTTGAGTGGTGCGCGAAACATCGGCTTGCCCTTTCTGCGCCGAAGAATGTTGTGCTATCGGTAGGCATCAAAACACCCCCAGCGCGACCGGGCCGGCGGTGATGGGGCGGACCGTGCTGGCAGATGCGGCACGTGGGTCTGCCGACGCGAAAGTGGTAACCGGGGTTGGTTTTCTGCCAGTGGTCTTCTCTGGCTCGTCGTCCAAAAGCTCACAACTCCAACTCATCGTAGTCTAACTCTGATTTATCCGGGTTGGCGCGGAGATAGATGCAGGTCTTGCAGAACTGTGGTTCATCTTCACCGGGCAACGGAGGTTCACATAGGTTGCCGCAAGTCATGCACCCACGCTTATGCAGAATCTTTGGCTGCTCCCCCGGAGCGAGATGTTGGCTTTCGTGCCACGAACAGTAGCCACTACGCGCCGGAGATTGGAATGCTTGGCAGTCGTCCATCTGGCATCTGGGTCGGGCTTGCGTGGACTTGCGCCCCGTCCCGGTGTCGCCCTTTGGGCGCGTATAGGTCTTGGGTTTACTGTATCCGCCATCCCACCCACTGACCCCGTAGGTTTTGGTTTTCGGTTTTGGTTTGGTTCTGCGAACAACCACCTTCTTTGTACTAGATGGTTCATCCGCATCGACCAGATACTTAGCTAAATCTTCACCCATAAATTCTCCTGTGGTGTTGGTTTTGCTTTTGGTGTTGTTCTTCCGTCTCTTACAAAAAGCTGGGGGGGTTCAAAAGCCCAAAGTCAAACCCCTCCTCTTTCTCAAGGTCGGAACACCAACTCCAACCCCAACCCCTTCTCTATCTCAATCTCTATCTCTCCCTCCAAACGCAGGCAAACGCCTAGCAACCGCCCAGCAAAATCAAGCAAACGTGAGCTAATCATTGCAAGCCTCAGCAAACTGCTCTTTGATCTGGTCAAGCTCTTTTTCGTGGCGTCTGGCGGCCCCCACCTTGCCAACCGCGCTGCGCATGTGGCTAATCTCAGCCGCACGCTCCTCCGGCGTCATGTCGCGCTTCTTGGCGTTGCGGAGACAGGTCGCGAGGTACGCGATAGGATCAGCGATCTTGTCCTCTTTCGCTTTCAGGGTACGGAACGCGGACTCAATCATGTCCTTGCCGTAGTCCAGCAGCCATAGTGGCATTTGCTTGGATGGAAATTCACCGGGTAGTTCGAGGAAGCTCCATGCTTCCTGAAGCTCGGCTTTGTCAATAGCTAATTGCTTGTAATCAGTCTTACTCATAGGCGCACCGCTGCATGACCATTAGTCGCACAGATCAGACTCGCTGATGCGGATGTAGAGGGTAAGTCTTGGGGTTCGCCGTGGATGCGTGCTGCGGCGCGGTCAACCGAGCGGTGAAATGACTTTTTCTGCTTCTCATTCATCGCCATTAGCGCACCCCAAGTTGTGCGTTCATACGCGCTAGACCCGATAGGTTATGTTGCTGGTTCATGGTTCCTCGTTCCCGTGTCCTTTGCGCTGTCGAAGGCGGTCGATGGGAAAGCTGTCCGGGGCTGGTGAGGAACAGGGAAAACCAGCCCCGCGCTTTTGATCTTGTTGCCAAGACCATCGACTGATCTGTAAATACTCACCCACGCGCTTTTCTAGGCTTTCTGCCGCGTGGACGGCGGGGCAAGTCCAACTCCTCGCGCCATGCCGTCACCGTCCTCTCGGATATGTCGAGGGCCTCGGCGATCTGCCGGAACGTCCAGCCGGGCGCGTGCAGGCGCGTGAACTCCTCTTGCAGCCTCTCGTAGTAGCGCGGTGCGTTCATAACAAAGAAGTTGAAATTCCGTTTTTGGTTCTTAATTAGCGAACTTTGAGGACTCTAGGCAGAGGTGGTTACATGCCAGAATTGGAACGACCGACATGCGAGTACAACGGCATCGGCGGCTGCGCTCGCCCTGCGACCCATATCCTGTGCTGGTACAGAACGCGCCGCTGGTGGCTTTCGTGCGACAGCCACAAAGAGCACTGGAAAGGCTCGTACTGGGTCAGCAGACTTCTAGGCTGGAACGAAGACCCCACCGCCATGCAGGGAGACTGACCCGGCGCGGAGGCTGCGGCTGGCGGCGAGATAGTCTTCAAATGTGCATTCGAAGCACCGCTTCGCCGGATAAGCGCATCGCCGCCTAGCACATCCTTAGCCCACTGCTCCCCGCTCTGGGCTTCCCGGTGTCAAGCAATACGATAGATTTCCAGTGCGATTGGGTATTTGGATAGTGACCGCTGCGTGAGTCGCATGACGATCAGACGAAGCGCACTACCGAAAGACAGATCGCTTGGAACAGTACATCCACACCTTCGCCTCAACACCCGCGCCGCCCGATGCGGACTTGATCGTTTTCCGCCTCCCAACGTCCGTGACGGTACAAGGCGACGTCCGGGCGCACAAGCTGCCAGTCCCAAGCGATGGAACCTCTTCCAAGCTGTTGCAATTTCCCAAGACTCAAATTAACGTCGTACCCGCGACGCCAGTGAAGCGGAGAGGAAAGTCAATGTCCCGCCGAACTGGTCAGAATGGACACATTGAGAGGAGTGGAAAGTGGTGGGTTGTTCGCTGGTGGCAGGATGTTCCGGGTCAGTATGAACGGAGCCACATCCGAGCTAAGATTTGTCCAATTTCGGGAGTCGGAGTGCTCTCGAAATCGGAGCGCAGAAGACGCGCCAGTGAAATCATCGCCGAAAGCGGTGCTGACACTGTCGAACACTTCAGCAAAGTTGTTCAACAACATAAAGGCGGTGTGGTTACGTTCAAGCAGCAGTCAGAAAGCTGGCTTAAGCGTCTCCGCGCACGCAAACGTAAACCTGTTTCAAGCGACACGATTGATGACTGGGAGGGCGTCCTGAATAACTGGATCAATCCTGCTATTGGGGACTGCCCCGTTTCCGACGTGAACAATGGCGTCTTGAAAAAAGTGGTGACGACGATGGTGGAGAAAGGGCTGTCGCCGAAGACCGTTGAGAACTACCTTCAAGTTCCCAAGATGGTCGTCGCATCTGTTGTAGATGACGACGGCAATCAGGTTTATCCACGCGAGTGGAACCATGAGTTTATGGACGTGCCGCTGGTCGAGAAGTCGAAGCAGAACACTCCGAGCTTCTCTTCGGAAGTGATGACGGGGTTGGCGAAATGGAAGAAGCTGAAGGAACGCACGCTGTTTATCGTCTGTGGTGCGGCGGGTTTGCGCATCAGCGAGGCTCTTGGGATTGAAATCGACAAGCATATTTCGTCAGATTTCAGAACCATCAGCGTCAGACAGCAGGCTCGTCACTGCAAGGTGAAGGACAGGTTGAAGACGAGCAACGCCGTGCGTAACGTTGATCTTCATCCAGACGTTGCGGGCCTCTTGAAAGCCTTTACTGGGGATCGTAAGTCTGGATTTCTGTTCGCTTCTCGGAACGGGAAGCCACTTTCGTCATCGAACGTCGTTCGTCGCCATTTGCATCCGGCGTTGAAGGAACTTGGATATGTGAACCCCCACACCGGGACGCACAAGGCTGGGAGCCATGCGTTTCGGCGTTTCAGGAACACCTATCTCAAGAACAAGGCTGGCTGTCCAGAGGGTCTTCGCAATTACTGGATGGGGCACGCCGGGAATTCGATGGGCGACCACTATGACAAGATCAAAGAGGACGTCGAATTCCGCAAAGAGTGGGCGGAAAAAAGTGGCTTCGGCTTCGAATTGCCCTCAGTTGTACCGAATGTACCGAAAATCGTTGAAAAAACTGAAGCAGCAAAGGCAGCCTAAACAATTGAGATCACGAGAGAAAGATTGGTCGGGGAGAGAGGATTTGAACCTCCGACCCCCTGGTCCCGAACCAGGTGCTCTACCAGGCTGAGCCACTCCCCGACTGACCACTGCATGACCGCCACCAGAGAAAACTGCATGACGGTTCGAACTAAGCCAGTATAACATTCTGCAAACTCGCGATCCGCAACCACGGTCTGGATCACTCCTTCAGCATCGTCGAGTGTTTCGCCAGGAGCTTCCCTCCTGCCGCGTGGCCGAACCATTCCACCCCTGTACAATCTGGGTTACAGTTTTCGTTCAATGGTTTACTAAGATCTTGCTATGTTGGCCTTTACTGCGAAGAGGCTGTTGACAACCACCGGCAGCGTTGAGCAGCCTTTTATGCTCGTCGAGCAGGGGCGCGTTCGCGAAATTTCCGCTCGCAGAAACCGGCAAGCCCCCGCCGGAGTTCCCCTCTCTCATTTCGCCGATGGCATCATCGTGCCCGGCTACGTCGATCTCCACGTACACGGCAGCGCCGGATGGGACGTGATGGACGACAACGTCAGCGCCCTGCCTGCAATCGAACACCTGCTCGCCCGCCACGGGGTCACGAGTTATCTTCCCACCACCGTCACCGCGCCCATGGATGTGACTTTGCGAGCCTTAGACCGGCTGGCGCAGGCCATTGAAAATCGCGAGGTCGAGCGCGAACCGCGCAATCACAACAAAAAAGCCC
Organism: uncultured Acidobacteriaceae bacterium; assembly: GCA_963696275.1. Lineage (GTDB taxonomy): Bacteria > Acidobacteriota > Terriglobia > Terriglobales > Acidobacteriaceae > Acidiflorens. The sequence continues at coordinate 34,730 of CAVOJQ010000012.1, forward strand.
GCTCTCTTCCCCTTGGAATTCATCTCGAGGGCCCGTTCATCAGCCATTCGCGTCGCGGAGTCCACCCACCCGAGTATTTGCTGGATCCTACACCAGCTTGCTTCGAGCAATTCTGGCAGGCTGCGCGCGGTCGTATTCGCATGATGACGATCGCTCCTGAACTCGAAGGCGCGCCTGAAGTTATCGCCGAAGCCACCCGGAAGGGCGTCTGCGTGAGCCTGGGACATTCCGACGCCGACCTGGACGCCACTCAACGTGGAATCGCGGCCGGAGCGCGGCACGCCACCCACACATTTAATGCCATGCGCCCTCTTGATCACAGCACCTTGGACCGTCGCAGTCCCGGCATTTTGGGCGCAGTGCTGACCGATCAGCGCGTAAGCGCAGACATCATCGCCGATGGCATTCATGTCCATCCGACTGTTGTCAAACTCTTCGCCCACGCCAAAGGCCCGGAGCAAACCGTGCTCATCACCGATGCTGTTTCCGCAACCGGTATGCCCGATGGCCGCTATCGGCTAGGGTCCTTCGAGGTCGACGTCCGTGATGGCAAGTGCACTCTGGACGGCAAACTCGCCGGAAGCGTGTTGACCATGGACCGGGCCGTGCGCAATCTGGCTCGCTTCGCGGAATGGGATTTACCTCAAGCCGTAGCTGCGGCCAGCCGGAACCCTGCGCGGGTGGCGCGTTTGAACAAGGGTGCTCTCGAGGTCGGCGCCGACGCGGACTTCCTCATCTTGAGTGCGGAGGGCGAAGTTCTGCGGACGTTCATCGGCGGCGTGTCCTGTGCTACCGAACCATGAGAGCAGCCCATTTGCGGTAGAAGGTTGCCGCATCAAGTATTCCCAGGGCGCGGTCTTCGCTTGGGACTCTCGTGCCAGCAAAATTCCTCGCAATTGCTTATGATGAGGAATCGCATTCTTACGTGGGGGCACATTGGCTGAGACGCAGCAGACAAACGGCATCGAAGTACTCGAAACACGAGAGTGGCTGGACTCGCTCGATTATGTACTCTCCCGAGGCGGACCCGAACGGGCCGGCCGCCTCTTGCAGCAACTCGCGCTGCACGCCCGTCGCGAGGCTGGCATCAACCTGCCGTTTACCGCAACCACTCCCTACCAGAACACGATCCCTTCCCGCCATCAGCCGCCATTTCCCGGCAGCCAGGAGATGGAGCGTCGCATCAAGAGCCTGGTGCGCTGGAACGCCATGGCCATGGTCGTCCGCGCCAACAAGCTTCAGGAGGGCATCGGTGGACACATCTCCACCTTTGCCTCCGCTGCGACCCTCTACGAAGTAGCGTTCAATCATTTTTTCCACGCCTCTACCGAATCCGGCGACCGCGACATAGTCTATTTCCAGGGACATGCCGCACCCGGCATTTATGCCCGCGCCTATCTCGAAGGCCGCATCCCCAAAGAGAAATTGGAGAACTTCCGGCGGGAGTTAAAACCCGGAGGCGGTCTATCCTCCTATCCCCATCCCTGGCTCATGCCCGATTTCTGGGAATTTCCTACCGTCTCCATGGGTCTCGGCCCCATCCAGGCCATCTATCATGCCCGCTTCATCAAGTATCTCGAGGATCGTGGCTTGAAAACCTCGACCGGCGGCAAAGTCTGGGCCTTTATGGGCGACGGCGAAATGGACGAGCCAGAGTCCCTGGGCTCGATCACGCTCGCCTCCCGCGAGCGCCTCGACAACCTGATTTTCGTCGTCAACTGCAACTTGCAGCGTCTCGACGGCCCGGTACGCGGCAACGGCAAAATCATCCAGGAACTGGAAGCGATTTTCCGCGGCGCGGGATGGAACGTCATCAAGCTGATTTGGGGCGGCGATTGGGATCCGCTCATTCAGGCCGATCGCGATGGCCTGCTCGTCCGCCGCATGGGCGAAATCACCGATGGCCAGTATCAGAAATATTTTGTCGAGAGCGGCGCCTACTTCCGTCAGAATTTTTTCGGTACTGATCCCCGTCTGCTAAAGATGGTTGAACATCTGTCGGATGAGCAACTCGCCCGCATGCGCCTCGGAGGCCACGACCCTATCAAAGTGCACGCCGCCTACAAGGCTGCGGTCGAACACACCGGATCGCCCACCATCATTCTCGCCAAGACGATCAAAGGCTACGGACTCGGCGAAGCCGGAGAAGGCAAAAACATCACCCACCAGCAGAAAAAGCTCAACGACGATGAGCTGCAAATCTTCCGCTCGCGCTTTGGCATTCCCATCCCCGACGGGGAGCTCCACGACGCGCCCTTTTACCGTCCGGCCGATGACAGCGCCGAAATTAAATACATGCAGGAGCGCCGCAAGCAACTGGGCGGCTACATGCCGGTCCGCAAAGTTCGCGCTACGCCGCTTAAGCCCGTCTCCGAAGCGCTCTTCGAAGAGTTTTACAAGGGCACCGAAGGCCGCGAAGCTTCCACCACCATGGTCTTCGTGCGCATGCTCGCGAAGTTGCTGCGCGATCCCGAAGTCGGCAAGTTCATCGTCCCCGTAGTCCCCGATGAAGCCCGCACCTTTGGCATGGAGGCGCTCTTCCGCCAGGTCGGCATCTATTCCAGCGTCGGCCAGCTCTACGAGCCGGTCGACATGGATACCCTCCTTTATTACAAGGAGGCCAAGAACGGCCAGATTCTCGAAGAAGGCATCACTGAAGCCGGATCGATGTGCTCCTTCATTGCCGCCGGTACCGCCTATGCCAATCACGGCATCAACACCATCCCCTTCTTTATTTACTACTCCATGTTCGGACTGCAGCGCATCGGCGACCTGATCTGGGCCGCCGCCGATATGCGCTGCCGCGGCTTCCTTATCGGTGGCACCGCAGGCCGCACCACTCTCGCCGGCGAAGGCCTTCAGCATCAGGACGGACACAGCCACGTCCTGGCTCTCCCCGTCCCCAATCTTATGGCTTACGATCCAGCCTTCGCCTACGAGATCGCCATCATCATTCAGGATGGCATCAAGCGCATGTACGTCGATGGCGAATCCATCTTCTATTACCTGACCGTCACCAACGAACCCCTCCCCATGCCCGAAATGCCCAGCGGGCATGGCATTCGCGAGGGCATCCTCAAAGGCCTCTATCGCTATCGCACATCCGAGAAGAAAAACGCCAAGCTGCGTGCCCAGCTACTCGGTAGTGGCACCATCATGTTTGAAGTTCTCAAGGCGCAAACTATTCTCGAAAAAGAGTATGGCGTTGCGGCCGACGTCTGGAGCGTTACCAGTTACAAAGAGCTCTATCGCGAGGCCAACGACTGCGTCCGCTGGAATATGCTGCATCCCACGCAGCCGGCGAAAGTGCCTTATGTTACACAGACTCTGCAGGACGCATCCGGTCCGTTCATAGCAGCATCGGATTATATGAAGGTGTTGCCCGAAAGCCTGGCTCAATGGATCCCAGGAAAACTGGTGTCGCTGGGCACAGACGGATTCGGACGCAGCGAGAATCGCGCGTCTCTGCGAGACTTTTTTGAAGTGGACGCCAGGCACATCGTCCTCGCCACCTTGCATGCCTTGGCAGCCGAGACCACCGGCCATAAGCCCGGAAAGAGTTCTGGCGGGAGAAAAGATACCGCTGACGCGATCAGCGCAAAAATGCTGGAGAAGGCCATCCGCGATCTCAACATCGATCCGGAGAAACGCAATCCGGCTACCAGCTAGCCAATGGAGCGACGGCGTCTCGCCCGTCTCTATTTTTCGCCGCGTGGCCGGGCGGGGACGCCCGGCGCTCTATCCGCAAGGTGGCAGCGTTAGAGAAACTTAGAGAAACAAAGGTCGCGAGGGACAAGGCAAGAATGCCAACAGAATTCAAGCTGCCCGAACTAGGCGAGAACATAGAGAGCGGCGATCTCGTCCGCCTGATGATCAAGCCCGGCGTCAGCATCGCCGAAGGCGAGCCCGTAATGGAGCTCGAAACCGACAAGGCCGTCGTCGAAGTACCTTCGTCACTAACCGGCACCATCGGAGAAATTCGCGTTAAAGAAGGCGACAAGCTCCGCGTGGGCCAGGTCATCTTCACCGTAGAAAGCGGTACCGGCACACGGATTGAATCCCCTCGACCTGAGGTAAAGACCGCTTCGACGGCCAAAAAGACACCCCCGCAGCCCCCAGCTCCCGAAGTTTCATCAACGCCATCGTCGACAACTCCAGCCGAGCCCCCAGTCGCGCCGGCGCAGCCCGAACGCCGCTCGTCAACCTCTGCCGCCACCGAATTCAAACTCCCCGAACTCGGAGAGAATGTCGATTCCGGCGACCTGGTCAGATTAATGGTCTCCCCCGGGGCAACCGTCTCCGAAGGGCAGCCGGTCATGGAACTCGAAACCGAAAAGGCGGTTGTCGAAGTCCCTTCCTCGGTCAGCGGCATAATCCGCGAGGTCAAGGTTCAGGAAGGCCAGAAGGTTAAAGTTGGTGAAGTCATCTTCACCCTCCAGGGAGATGCGGCCGTCGAGTCCAAGCCCGCCCGCCGGCACGATCCCGTAGAACACATCTCCGGACAACAAGCCGCGCGCCTCGCCTTCCAGTTAGCCATGCGTGCAGAGGGCAAAACCGAAGAACAGGCGCTGCCCCCCGATCCGCCGCATGCCCTCACTCCTGAATTCTCCATGCCCGTGCAACTCGGAAAAGTTGCCGGCACCGACCATGATCCTGTTCCGGCAGCGCCGCACGTGCGTCGCCTGGCCCGCGAAATCGGAGTCGAAATTCGCAGCGTCCAGGGCAGCGGCCCCGGCGGACGCATCAGTGAAGACGACGTAAAGTTGTGCGCCAAGAATGCGCTGGCAGCCGCCACGGCCGCAGCACAAATCCCACGCGGAACCTTCGTCGAGCCCGATCTCCCTGACTTCGCCAAGTGGGGGAAAATCGAACGCGTCTCCATGCGCGGCGTACGCCGCAAGACGGCCGAGCATCTCCGTCAGGCCTGGAACACAATTCCGCATGTTACCCAGCAGGATCGCGCCGACATCACCGAGCTCGAACAGCTCCGCGCCAAATTCGCGCCCCGAGCCGAAGAGGCCGGAGGCAAGATGACCGTCACCGCCATCGCGCTCAAAGTCTGCGCCTCCGCCCTGAAAGTCTTCCCCCAGTTCAACGCCTCCATTGATATGGCGAAAGAAGAAATCGTCTACAAGCAATACATCAACATCGGAGTAGCGGTAGACACCGATCGCGGATTGCTGGTGCCAGTGATTCGCGACGTAGACAAGAAAAATATCGTCGAACTGGCGGCGGAAATGACGCGGCTCTCCAAAAAAGCGCGCGACCGCAAACTCGCTCCCGAAGAGATGGAAGGCGGCACCTTCACCATCACCAATCTCGGCGGAATCGGCGGCACCGGCTTCTCTCCCATCGTGAATCACCCAGAAGTCGCGATCCTCGGCCTCTCGCGTTCGCGAATGGAGCCGGAATGGGTTAACAATAAATTCGAGCCGCGCTTGATTCTTCCGCTCTCCCTCTCGTACGATCACCGGTTGATCGACGGAGCCGACGCCGCCCGCTTCCTGCGCTGGATCGCGGAAGCTTTCGAGCAGCCGTTTTTACTATCGGTCCAGGGATAGGAGCCTTTAACCGGAGAGCGCGCCAAGTTTCCGGAGAATTTCTTGCTTCTGTGTTCGGAAGCGGGACCAGCCTTCGCCCAATTAATGGTGGGCTTTACTATTATTTTCTCTGCGTCCTCGGCGCGCTCTGCGGTTAAAGGCTTCTCCGGGGACGACGAAGCGAAGTGAATTGAGGATAGATAACGAAAATGTCGAACTCATCAGATCTCCGTATCGCAGTGATCGGCGGCGGCCCCGGCGGTTACGCCGCTGCATTCCTCGCCGCCGACTTGGGCATGAAAGTTACGCTCATCGATCCGGAGGTTAACCCCGGAGGAGTCTGCCTCTATCGTGGCTGCATCCCGTCGAAAGCCCTGCTGCACGTCGCCAAGCTTCTCGAAGAAGTTGAGCAGGCCAAGAACTGGGGCATAGAATTCGGCGAGCCCAAAGTCGATCTCAACAAACTCCGCGGATGGAAAGAGAGCGTAGTCACCAAACTCACCGGCGGACTCGGCCAGCTTTCGAAGCAACGCAAAGTCGAATTCGTGCGCGGCAAAGCAGCATTCGTAAATTCGACCACGCTGAAAGTGACGAAGAGCCAGGCTGGCGGCGAAGAGAACCTCACCTTCGACCGCATCATCATCGCCACCGGCTCGCGCCCCACCGTCGTCCCCAGCCTGAGACTCGACAGCCCGCGCCTCATGGATTCCACCGGCGCTCTCGATCTGCCCGACATTCCGAAAACGCTGCTCGTCATAGGTGGCGGCTACATCGGACTCGAACTCGGCTCCGTCTACGCCACCCTCGGCACCAAAGTGACCTGCGTAGAAATGCTCTCCGGCCTGCTCCCCGGAGCCGATCGCGACCTCGTCCTTCCGTTGCACAAGCGTCTCGAAAAACTATTCGACTCGATCTTGCTCAACACCACCGTCAAATCGCTCAAAGACGAAAAGACCGGCATCCGCGTAACTCTCGAAGGCCCCAACGTAAAAGAAAAAGAGCAAGTCTTCGAGCGCGTGCTGATGTCCGTAGGACGCCGCCCCAATTCCGAAATCCCCGGCCTCGACAAAACGAAAGTCAAAGTCAATCAAAAAGGATTCATCGAAATCAACGGCCAGCGCCAGACCGACGACCCCACCATCTACGCCATCGGAGACGTCGCCGGCGAACCCATGCTGGCCCACAAAGCGATGCATGAAGGCCGCACCGCCGTCGAAGCCATTGCCGGACACAAAGTTGCCTTCGAGCCAAACGCGATTCCCGCGGTAGTCTTCACCGATCCCGAAATTGCCTGGGCCGGCCTGACCGAAACGCAAGCGAAAGAACAAGGACGCGAGATTGCCGTCGCCAAATTTCCCTGGGCTGCCTCCGGGCGCGCGATCACCATCGACCGTCCCGAAGGCCTCACCAAACTGCTCATCGATCCGAAGACGGAGCGCGTGCTCGGTGTCGGCATCGTGGGCGCGGGCGCTGGCGAACTGATCGCCGAAGGAGCGCTGGCCATCGAAATGTGCGCGCTCGCAGCCGATGTCGGCATGACCATCCATCCGCACCCAACGCTCTCGGAGACCATGATGGAATCTGCCGAAGTCTTCTACGGGCAGGCCACCGACATCTATCGTCCAAAGAGATAGCGTTCGAAAAATAAATAAGTGGAGAGACGGGCGTCCCGCCCGTCTCTCCTGACGGCCGTGTCGCCTTCGACCCGTGTCACTTTATACTGAGGCCTGTGAAAAAACTTGCGCTCTTAATCCTTCTCCTTAACCTATCTCACGGCCTGCCAGCTCAGTCCGTACCGAGCCTCCTGAAGCCCGGAACCCAGTCTCAAGTCTCAAGCTCCGCGCCCACCGACCCCCTCAGTCGTGACACCCCTTCCGGCACCGTGCTCGGATTCCTCCAAGCCGCCCAGGACGGAAACGAACGGACCGCCGCCGATTACTTGCAGATGAGCACCGCCCGCCGTCAGTCCCAGGGCCCCGAGGTCGTCGGCAAATTAAAAGTACTCATGGATAGCGCCTTCGTCGGCAGCCTGCGCCGCATCAGCACGCGACCCGAGGGCAACCTCGAGAACGGCACCCCCGAACTCCAGACTGTCGGGACATTTTCCACCGGAGACCAGGACGTTCCCGTCGTCCTCGTCCGTGTCACCGATCCCAACGCCGGAAAAATCTGGCTCTTTTCCGCCGACACGCTCAGCAAAGTCCCCGAACTCTACGACAACATCGAGTCTCACCTTATCGAAAACAAGCTCCCGCAAAGTCTCGTGCGCAACGTGATTCTCGGGATGCCGCTATGGCAATGGCTCGCTCTCCTCGTCTCTATTCCAGTAGCATTCGCAATCGGATGGGCGCTGGTTCTCTTGCTCGCGATTCCCCGGCGGCTCTGGCTCAAATTCAGAAATCGCCCCAACCTGCATTCCTACAGTCGCGTTTCGAAACCGCTCCTCGTCACTTTCAGCACGCTCGCTCACCGCGTCATCGCCGCCTACCTCGGCCTGCCGCTCCTCCCGCGCCTTTATTACTACCGCACCATCGGCATTCTCATCAGCATCGGTTTCTTCTGGTTCCTGCTCCGTGTCACCAGCCTTACCATGCAGCGCCTTCGCATCCATGCCATCAGCGCCGGCCGCATCGGCACCGGAACCTTGATGGTTCTGGCGGAGCGGCTTCTTACTGCATTCGTCGCCATCACCGCCATTCTCGCCATTCTTGCCATCCTCGGCTTCAACCTCACCACCGTCCTCGCCGGCCTCGGTATTGGCGGCATCGCCATCGCCTTCGCCGCTCAGAAAACCCTGGAAAATCTTTTTGGAGGCATTTCCGTCCTCGCCGACGAAGTCATCCGCGTCGGCGACTACTGCCGCTTCGCCGACCGCACCGGAACCGTCGAAGACATCAGCCTGCGCTCCACCCGCGTCCGCACCGACGCCCGCACCGAGCTTTCCATTCCCAACGGCACCCTCGCCACCATGAACATCGAGAATTTCACCCGCCGCGACAAAATTCAGTTCAACCCCGTTCTCGCAATCAAGTACGAGACCACGGCTGATCAACTCCGCTATCTGCTAGCCGAAATTCGCCGGATGCTCTACGAACACCCCAAAGTCGAAAGCGCTAGCGCAACCGTCCGCTTCGCCAATTTCGATAGCAGTTCCTTGCGCCTTGAGATCAACAGCTACGTGCTCACTCGCGATTCCACTGAGTTCATCGCTGTCCGCGAAGATCTGTTGCTGCGCCTCCTCGATATCGTCGAACAATCCGGCGCCAGTTTTGCCCTTCCCTCGCAAACCATCTATCTGGCGCGCGATTCCGGACCCGACAAAGAGAAAACCGCAGCCGCCGAACGGCAAGTCCAGCTGTGGCGGGAGCAGCGCAACCTGCCCTTCCCGGATTTTGCTCCCGCTGAAAAGTCCGCCTTTCGCGGATCGATCGTCTATCCTCCGCCCGAATCCGCCCTCAGAAAAGACGAAAAGACGCCCTAGACCACCGCCTTCCTCCGTGTTTCCTCGTGCACTCCCGTGACCTCCGTGGTAAAAGCGGCACTCAAACCAAGAGATCACAGTCGTCGCCAGGGATGAGTACCTTACTCCGGTAACTTGCGGCTTTCGGCGCCGATTCCTAGCATTTAAACTATGCCCCATGCTCTCTTGCTGTCACCGGACGACCAGGCCGTAGCCGCTATCACTGGCGTTCTGGAAGAAATGTCCGTCACTTACGAGCGCCCCTTGGACGGAGTTTCCGCTGCCCAAAAACTCAACTCCCAAAGCTTCGATCTGGTTCTCGTCGATTGCGAAAATCTTCCCGCAGCCAAACTCATCTTTGACGTATGCCGTCGCGGAAACAATGGCCATAATCCCATCCCCATCGCCATCGTCGATGGCCGCGCCGGGTTACCTACCGCCTTTCGACTGGGAGCCGAACAGATTCTCACCAAGCCGGTCGCGAAAGATCAGGCTCGCAGCACAGTTCGTGGTGCCGTCGGACGAGTTCGAAAAGATGCTCCGAATACCGAAAACCTTTCCGCGCCATCGCCCAATGTCGCCATCGCGAACCCGGTGACGCTCAGCCAGCCAACAACGACGGAGGCGACCACCGCGATAACCACCGCTTCGAGCGAGGCCAAGCCACAGGCGCTCGCCCAAGCGGCCGCAGTTGGTACATCGCAACTTACCGCCATAGCGGAGCCCGCCCCCGGTATGATCCTGGGCGCCGCCAGCTTTGTCACAAATGTCGACGAGCCCGGCGACGAAACCCAGAATGTCGAAGAAAGCATCGAGCAAGGCGCTGCCGAGAGTGGCGGAAGCCTTATCAAGAACGAGAGCTCGGAGTTGTCCCAAAGTCTCAACCAGCCCGTCTCCTCCCTGTCTTCGTTCGATCAGCCGCACCAGGCAAAAAAACGCAGTCCGCTGGTTGCACTGTTGGTTCTAGCGCTCGCCGCCGCCGCCTTCTACGCCGCGTGGCAGTATCAACCCGGCTTCCGAGCCATCGCTCAGCCCCAGATCAACCGTGCCCTGGCGCTCGTCGGAGTGGTATCGCCCCAGCCATCCACACCAGTTCCCGCGAAATCGGCGGCGCAGCCCCTGGTTGCCACCATGGCTGAGCCGAAACCATCTCCGGTCCTCGCCACTGACACAACTTCCGACCCTACATCCGCCGCAACTTCGCCGACCGGAACAACTGCGGTTCCGCCGGGAACGCCTTCTGTTTCGAACGCTCCCGTCTCTTCCGCTACACCCGCTGCCCCGACACCCGCACCGCCATCAGCCGCGCAGGCATCGTCTGCACCAGTCCTCCCATCTGCGTCGTCGACTGCCAATTCCCGCGACAACAAGAATGACGCGAGGAAAGCTACAGCCGCGGTTTTGTCCCCCAGCACTCCATTGCCCGCGGCCGGCGCTGCCATCATTCTGTCGTCTAAGGGTGCGGAGAAACGGCTGCTGCGCTCAATTCCCCCGAAATATCCCACGGGCGTCGCAGAAGTGGAAGCAACCGTCGTCCTGCAGGCTCTGGTCGACGAGGATGGCAGGGTTGCAAATCTTCGCCTCGTCGAGGGAAATGCCGCCTTGGCGGCCGCTGCCATCGACGCCGTCCAGCAGTGGCGATATCGTCCCTATCTCCGCGACGGAAAAGCTCAGCCCTTCCAAACCGTCGTGATCGTTGACTTTCAGCGCCCCTAATACGCAACCTTGATAAGCCGAGATTGCTACGCTAAGGTTGAAAAAGATGTGGACCCTCGCCGTGTTTCGTTCGTCGTTAGTTGTTATTAGTCCGTCGTCAGTAATCTTCCACGCACCGCACTCAAGTAATGTGCGAGCGATCAACGACCAACTACAACGACCAGCAAACCCTTTCTCGCCCCGTCGATGTCACTCAATTACTCCCGTAACTTGCTGGTACCCAGCTCATTACCTAGGATTGCCTCATTATGGGTTACCAAGCCTTACTCTTCTCTCCTGATGAAAAGTTGTCCAGCGTTGTAAGTCAGGTGTTCAGTGAACTCGAGTTCACCATCGAACCGGTCCACGAGCCGTTTGCGGCGGTCAAGAAGTTGATGGCGCAACATTTCGACGTCATCGTCGTCGACAGCGAAAACGAACAGAACGCTTCCCTGCTCTTCAAGAGCGCAAGAAATTCCAGCTTCAACCAGAGTTCGCTGGCCATCGCATTGGTGGAGGGTCAAGCCGGCATTGCCAAGGCCTACCGCATCGGCGCCAATCTCGTTCTCACCAAACCGATCAATGTCGAGCAGACCAAGGGAACGCTGCGGGTCGCGCGTGGACTTCTGCGAAAAACCGCTGATGTTGCTGCCCCCACTGCTCCGAGCGTGCCGCCTCCAGTAACACCCACAACCCTCCGTCCCCGCTCCGGCGGCCTTTCCTTACAGCCCGACCGCCGCGGCGCGAGACCATCGGCTGCGCCTCTGTCAACCCTTCGCACCGCGCCTGAGTCCACGTCTCCCTGGCCCGCCGCGTCATCTCCCCAGCCGGTCATGGAGAGTTCTCCAGCCTCGACCGCAGCCGGAAATAATGAACTTGGACCCGAAACCCCACCTCAGCTTGGAATCGCACCCGAAATAGGTGGAAATGATCGCCCGTTTGCGTTACCAAACGCAGGCGTGGACGAAGAGATTGTACTTTTCCCCATGGGGAGCGCATTTCATAACGAATCCAACGAAGCGCACAACGACACAACGCCAGAAGCGAAAGTCGGAACGAAGATCGAAACCAAGCGGGAAGCGAAAGTCGAAACGACGATCGAAAAGAAGATCGAATCCAAGCCCGAAGCCACGTTAACCCACGCCACGTCTGCTCCCGCTTCAGTTCCGCACACTAGTTCGACTTTCACCTCAGCCGCGGCCCCCGCTCCCGCCAGAGAAGTAAGCGCTCCGCCAGCAATACAGGATAAGTCTGTTGAATCGGGGACCGGCGTTGCATCTTCTACCCCGCCATCGCTCGACGCCGGTGCCGTAACTTCATTCACTTCGGTGACGACCGGCGCTACTCCGTCATTTGCCGGACTCGACGACGAATCGTCCGCCGCCGCTGGCGGCAGTAAGAAAATATTGATCGCCGCTGCCATAATCCTGGCATTGGTCGCGATCGGCTATCTTGTTTATGGAAAGTTCTCTACTCCGAATGGGGGCGCCGCAGTGCCGCCTCCGAACATCACGAGCCCAGCCCAATCCGCCCCGGCTCCGGCGCCCGTCTCTTCGCCAGACATAACTTTAACAACGACGCCCGAACCCACGAGTTCCGCCGACCCAAGCTCATCTTCCAGGACAGGGCAGGCAGCGGCCGCCTCCAAGCCACCCGCCGCTGCGGGCAGTCCGACTGTGATTCGAATCGCGCCCAACGCCATCACGAACCCCACTGCAAATTCGAGCGTGACCGCAAAACCCGATTCGTCACCGTTACTCGTCAAGGCGAACACTGCCGCAATCAAAGCCCAGGCGCACGCCGACGAATCAGAGCCTCAGCTTCCCGGCCAAATCTCGGATTCCTCCGCCAACACCAGCGACTTGAACAGCCTGATGTCGACGCCGCCGTCCAGTATCCCGAAACTCTCACCGTCAACCCTGAAGGTCTCGCAAGGTGTGTCCGAAGGGCTCTTGATCAAGCGCGTGCAGCCCACCTACCCGCCGGCTGCCATCGCGGTTCATGCCCAGGGTTCGGTGCAGATCGAAGCGACCATCAACAAAGAGGGATACGTCACGAATCCAAAAGTGATTCATGGCAACTCCATTTTGGCGCAAGCCGCCGTCGCGGCGGTTCGCCAGTGGAGATACAAGCCCTATTACCTCGACGGCCAGCCAGTGGAAATTCAGACCCAGATTACGGTCAACTTCAAAGCCAACTAGCCATCGCGCACGATTTTCGGTGATCGTTTCGGAAAAACGAAAATTCCGAGGAGCCCGAAGAGGCAGGTACTGCGATCCTCGCCAGCCTGAAGCGCTTCCCCCGAGCTAAGTACTGAAGAGCTAGGTACTGAAGAGCTGAGAACCGAACTCCGGGCCGCTAGTTCAACTGCTCCTCTAAAGCTCTTTGCCGCGGACGCCCCGGATGTGCAGTTATGCTGCGGAACTTGTGGTAAAGTCCGTGCAGATCCTCACTTAAGATTCGCACTACTTGCAGGCAGAAGTCGACATTTTCCCGCAGGAACGCTACTAGCTCTTGACGCGGTATAAATACCACGCTGGTATCGGCATTCGCCTCCGCCGTAATCCGGTATGTTTCTCCGCACATGCTCTCACTCAAACCCAGTATGTCTCCCGGCCCTGCGACCTCCAGCAACTGCCTTCGACTCTGACCCGCCGTCAGCAGCACGCGTACCTCTCCGCCTTCCACCAGATAGACACCTCTCACCGCCGATCCCTGGCAAAACAGCGTTGAGCCGGCGGCAAAGTTCTGAACTCTTCTGGTCGCGCGCAGTGCGTTGAACAGATCGGGACTCGGTTTGCCCTGCGAAGGTGGTGACGACGGCACTCGCTCACACTTTCTCGTCCCGGCCCATTCTGCCTGCCGTGGTCTGCCGCGGCTGTGATGGCTATCACCTGTCTAAGTGAGGATTCCGTTCGCCAACCTCGCCGGTTGCGGTTATTCCCGCTCGAGAACCTCGTCGATCGTCGCCCGGTTGCCCTTATCGACGTTGACCACCTTGTGGATTGGCTTGAAGCCGGTCAGCGTGATGTCCACCACATAGTTTCCCGGGCCTACAGCCACGCCCAGCGGCGTCGTTTTGTCTAGAATCTGCTGGTTGATGACGACCTGTGCTCCCTTCGGCCGGGTGTGAACGACGATTGAACCCATGCCGGCCGCATTCTCCCCACTGCGTCCAAACAGACGGTTGAACGATCCCAGTGTCTTCATGTCTTCGGTATTGCCCAACGCTTTGAGCACCGGAGCGTACTGGAAGTTCTGCGCCGCGCCGAGGTCGGCAGTCACCGTCTCGTCAAGATATCCGCGCTTGCGCAGCAGAACCGTGTGGCTGCCTTTTTCCACCGCGAACTGTGCCGGACTCACACGGCCAGTAGGCTTGCCGTCCAGCATGATCTCGGCGCCAGCGGGCGTGCTGTTAACTACCACCAGCGCATTCATTGGCGATAGGTGCAACACCAAAGAAGCTCTGCTCCCGGAAGCAACGTCGACCGACCTGACATCGGACGAATAGCCCGCCTTAGACACAGAGATGATATGCTTCCCCGCACTCAGACCGGTCACTGTGAACGGCGTCACCCACGACGGATCGCTCTGTCCATCGACCTGAAAGCCTGCGCCCTGGGGAGTGGAGTCGATGAGCGCCTCACCTGGAATCACGACCGGCGTCGCCGCTGCCATCGCTCCTCGTGCGCCCGTTTTCGAGCGCTTTTCAGCCGGGCGTACCGTCACCCGCGGTTGCGTCTCCACCACCGGCGCCACGGGTTTGCTTACCGGCAGGGTCGCCGGCTGAGCCATGGACCGATCTGGAGTCGGTGTCGGAGCCGGAGTCGAACTTGCCGCTGAACTCGTGCTCGAACTTGCTTTAACCGGCTTCGGAGCCGATGTCATGCCATCGTCTTCCGAATGAACATGGAAAAAAACGGCGAGCGCAACCATCAGTATCAGTCCCACCGCTCCTAGCAGCGAGTAAAGTATCAGCCGGGGCGGAATCGTCGCCACCTGCTGCATCGCCTTTTTCGCCACTTCCTGCGGCTGTATCCGTGGCTTCTCCTCTTTTTTCTCGGAACGGGCCTGCTCCATAACCGGCATTTCCACAGCCGGCGCGGGCGGCACATAAACTGGCCCCTTCAGCGGAGGCATTTCCGCCATATCAGAAAAACTTACGCTCGACGAACTGCTCACCGGCTCGGACATCATCGGATCTACCGCTACCCGCGGCGAAGGCCGCTCCACTTCCGGTGCCACCACCGCCGATAACACCGGCCCGCTCGCTGCCGGAGCCTCAGGCGCTTCAACTTCAAAATCGCTGATCAGGCGCCCCCCCGGATTCGCCTCCGCGCGCGGCTCGTCTTTTGGATCAACTTTCCATTCATCTTTCGCATCGAAGCTGCCGTCGGGTGAGACGCTGGTTCGCCCTGTCGCGTCGGTCTTCGGTCCCATCCCTGCGCTCGCTCCCGCGCCTGCGGCCGCAGCGAAGTTCAGCTTTGCTGCTTCATGACCGCTTCCCCCGCCGCCGGTTGGCGACGAAACCCTGCCAACCGGCTCACTGGAAGCTTGCTTCACCGGCACGGCCTGCTTCATCGAAACGGATGGATCAGTCCGCGCACTCGCGGCCTCATCCGAGGCCGCCGATACAAACTTGCTTGCCGCCCCTTCACGCGCTGCACGACTGGCAGCCGTATTTGGCGCCGCGGCTGGCTTTGGAGTCTGCCCCGCCGCCCCCTTCTTGCCGCTCTCCCTGCACTTCTCCAGATCCTCCACCAGTTCGTGTCCGGTCTGATAACGCATTGCCGGATCCTTTGCCAGTGCCTTCATGATCAGCGTGCTCATCGCCGGATGCACCTTGTTATTCGCCGCAACCGGAACCGGCGGCATCTCATTTTCAATCTGGCTAACCAGGTCGACCGGATCGGCCGCGTCAAACGCCTTCCGTCCCACTGCCATCTCATAGAGGATCGCGCCCAGACTGAACATGTTCGAACGCAGGTCGATCGCCTCTCCTCGAAGCTGTTCCGGCGAGCAATAGCACATCAGCCGGCCTAAACCTCTTCCCGACTCAGCCTCGATCAGGCTCATGTTGGAGATGCCATAACCCACGATTTTGACTGTGCCGTCCCACTGCACCATCAACTTGGCGGGTTCCAGCGAATAATGCGCCACCGCTGAAGAAGCCGCATACTCCAGCCCTGCGCAAATCTGACGCGTGATGTCGATCAAATCCCAAATCGAGAACCCTTCGTTGCGCGCCAACATCGTCGCAATACTGTTGCCTTGGATATACTCCATCGCCGCGCAGAACTGCCCCTCGATTTCGCCCGCGCCGTACAGCGCCACCAGGTTCTGGCTCGCCAGGTCGCGGGCTCGCTCGCCTTCTTCGAGCAGGGCGCTCACAAACGCGTCCTTACGCTCGCCCAGGCGCTCTAGACTCTGCGTTTTGAGCGCGACCACCTGCTCGGTTTTCAAGTCCGTCGCCTTGTAAATCAAGGCGGTATCTGACTTCGAAAGTTCACTCTGGATTTCGAAACGGCCAAACATCGTCGCCATTGCAGTAACCTCGCGGTTACAAGACCGCACTTCACCCGGAATATGGATTTGGGCGAAAATTAGGGGGAGAACCGCACCTAGAATACCGCCATCAACCGCGCTTCCGAGAGTTACGAAGGTACCTTCATTACTAGGCGAAAGGTGATCGCCTGAAGCCGAGATCACCTGCCCCGCCTACTGTCTATCGAGCCTCCCCCTACGATCTTCGAGACGCGTGCTTTTCGAAACGGAGTAGGAAGATCACCCAATCCCGAACCCTGGGGCCACGTATATTCTGTTGGCAACCGTTCTCCTACTTTGGTAATTTCGCTTTAGAGCTTACCCAGGCTCCAATAGATAAGCGGTCTCGCGCCGGATTCATAAAAACATGTCTAGTCTCCAGCTCTGCCTCGTAATTCAGTTGTTTGTCGTCTTCGGAGTCGCCGGATTATTTTGGCCGGATAAACTAATGCCGCTCTTCGACGTCTTGATGTACCCCTGGGCGGCAAGCATGCGCGCCATTCGCACCAACTGTCTCGCGGCCATTGCCATCGCGCTCGTACTTTTCGTCAAGCTGGTCGGCGTCATCCGCTAGCCCAGGCGACTCTCAGAGTCCCGCTGCCGTTTCAACAAGACCCAGCGAACTTGTCCTGTGCATTGGCCATTCTCAAAAAAAGACAGTAGCCGCAGTTGTTCAACCGCAATCGCTGCTTTATCCTTGAAGCTAACGCAAATGGGACTGGGTTTCTTCTGACGGAATCACTCTCATCTTCAGCCAGCAGGTCTTTTGGAGTGGTATGACCTTAACTCGCTTCGTCACCAAAAGCGCGTTTCGCAACCGGCGGCGCAGCGTCCTGACCGTGCTGAGCATCGCATTCTCGCTGCTGCTCCTGACTCTGATGATGACCATCTGGCGCTCTTTTTATATTGATAAGGTCAGCGCCGAGTCCGCCCGGCGCTTGGTTACCCGCCACCGTGTCTCCCTCACCGAATGGTTGCCAGCGTATTACCGCGAAAAGATCCGCGCCGTCCCCGGAGTCTCGGCCGTCGCCCCCAACAGCTGGTTCGGAGGCATCTACAAGGACGATAAGCCCGAAAATATGTTCGCCCAGTTCGGCACCGACCCCGACGAAATCATGAAGATTGCCACCGATTTTCAGTTGCCTGCCGACCAGTTGCTCGCCTGGCAGCGCGATCGCGCCGGCGTCATCGTCGACGACCAACTGGCTGCCAAATATGGCTGGAAACTCGGTGACCGCATCGTCCTCAAGGGCACGATCTATCCCGTCGATCTCGAACTCACCATTCGCGGAATCTATACCGGCCCGAGGCCAACCAGCTCTGTTTATTTCAATCAAAAATATGTCGAAGAAGCAGTCCCGGGTGCTAAGGGCAAGGCAGGCACCTTCAGTATCCTCGCCGATTCTCCCGATGACGTCTCCAAGGTCGCCTCCGCCATCGACGACATCTTCCGCAACTCGCCCGAGCCCACCAAGACGGAGAGCGAAAAGGCCTTCCAGTTAAGCTTCATCAACAGCATCGGCAACGTCAAAGCATTCATCCTGAGCATCTGCTTCGCGGTGGTCTTTGCCACACTGCTGGTCTCGGCAACCACCATGGCCACGTCAATCCGCGAACGCACCCGCGAAATCGCCGTACTCAAAACCTTGGGCTTCACCCGGCAATCCATCCTTCGCCTTTATATCGGCGAAGCCGTGCTGGTGGCTTTGACCGGAGGCCTCATCGGTTGCGTGCTTGCTATGCTGCTGGTATCGGCCCTGGCGCACGCTCCCGGCATGGGCTTCTTTTTTTCCGGCATGAAAGTTACGCCCCCCACTTTCCTGCTCGCCATCGTCGTCGCGGGAGCCCTTGGTCTATTAAGCGCCATTATTCCGGCCTATCACTCGGCAAAATTAGATATCGTGGAGGGCTTGCGCTACATCGGCTAGTGTTGCAGTTGCTTTCGGGTGGCGCTCCGGTTCACCGCTGCGAGAACTGGAATGTTTTAGACATCGACTTTAGTCATCGACCTTAGCCGCAGAGGAGGACCGCTTCGAACCCGCTCCACGCGAAGTAACATTATGGCCATTCCAATCAGCTATAACATCCGCAATCTGAAGTTGCGCAAAGGCCTCACCATCATGACCGCCCTCGGCATCGCTCTCACTGTCACTACTGCCGTATTCCTCATGGCGCTCCTCGCTGGGCTGAAAAAAGCCTTCATGGCCAGCGGAGATCCGGTCAACGTCCTCGTCATGCGCAAGGGTTCGACTGCCGAACTCTCAGGCGGCTTCGATGCCAATCTCTTCCCCACCCTGAAGACGCTGCCCGGCATCGCCAAAGACGCCCAGGGCGATCCAATTGCCTCCGGCGAATGGGTGGTCGTAGTGGTTCTGCCGCGCAAAGATGGCACCGGCGAAGTCAACGTCTCCGTCCGCGGCCTCATGCCCGCCGGCCTCACTCTTCGTCCCACCGCCAAATTAATAGAGGGCCGCTGGTTTACTCCTGGACAGCGCGAGGTCGTTGTCGGGAACTCCATCCACAATCGATTCGCCGGCGCCAACCTCGGCGACACCATGGACTTCGCCAAAGGTCAGTGGAAAGTCGTCGGCATCTTCGATTCCGGTGGCACCGCCTACGATTCCGAAATCTGGGGCGACGTTAATCAGATCGCCGCGGACTTCGATCGCCAGGGAGGCTATGCCTCCGCTTATCTGCGCGCCACCGACCCCGTCGCTGCCGACGCTCTCAAAAACCGCGTCAGCGACGACCAGCGCCTCAAGCTCGAAGGCACGCTCGAGACCGAATATTACGAGAAGCAAACCAGTTCCGGAGGGGCCATCAAATTTATCGGAACCTTCGTAGCCATCATCATGGCCATCGGCTCCAGTTTCGCCGCCATGAATACCATGTACGCGGCCGTCGCCTATCGTTCGCGCGAGATCGCCACCCTCCGCATCATAGGATTTTCCCGGCCTAGCATTCTGACGTCGTTCGTCATCGAGGCCCTGCTGCTCTCCTTGCTGGGGGCGGCCGTCGGTATCGTTCTCATCTTGCCCTTCAACGGCATGAGCACCGGCATCGGCAACTCGCTAACCTTCAGCGAAACCGTTTTCAGCCTGCACTTGACCTTGGGAGTCGCATTAACCGCAGTGGCCTTCGCCTTAATCATGGGCTTGCTGGGAGGCTTCGCCCCCGCCTGGCATGCCGCGCGCCAGGATATTCTGACCTCGTTACGGGCGTAAGTGGAGTTGTTGCTTTGAAGGGCACGGCTTCAGCCGTGCCGTGAGCGTCGTGTTTTCATTGCGGCTTTAGCCGCTGAGGGACGGCAAATTCTGCACCACTACCGAACTGAGAGCCACTATTTCGAACACCATGTATTTACAATGAGTCTAGGACTCGCAAAGAATTAAGCACGTAACTCAATCAATGCCCACAGACCTCAATCCGGCCGACACCAAACACGACGATCTGCGCAGCCTGCACATCGATCACTCGTTGCGCGACGGCGCCGGAGCTCCCCCTGCATGGTCGCGGCGCATCATTCTCGGCGGAATTGCCGTGGTCGTCCTGCTCGGACTCCTGGCCCTCGCCTACCGCTCCCTCGCCTCGAACACTCCCGAAGTGGAAGTCGCCCGCGCCACGGCCGAAGGCACTGACGCTGCCGGCAGCACCGTGCTTTCAGCCAGCGGATACATCGTCGCTCACCACAAAATTAGCGTGAACTCGAAGGTCACCGGACGCGTCGCCTGGATCGGCGTGGAAAAAGGCGACAAAGTGAAAGAAGGACAAGTCCTGGTCCGCCTCGAAGACGAAGAATTCCGCGCCCAATATGAACAGTCTCGCGGAGCCGTCGAAAGTGCCAAAGCGCGCCTCCTCGAAAATGAGAATGGCTCGCGCCCGGAAGAAATTCAGCAGGCCGATCACAATCTGCAGGAGGCGCGCGCAACCACACTAAATGACAAAATCAACCTGGATCGCACCCGCGATCTGGTTGCTCAGGGAGTCATGTCCAAGCAAAATCTGGACGACGCCATCGGCAAATACGACGCGTCGCAGCAACGAATGAATTCCCTGGAGCGCGCTTTCAAGCTCATGCAGCTGGGTCCGCGCTCCGAAGAGATTCTCCGCGCCAAGGGCGATTTGCTCCAGGCCGAAGGTCAGATGGCCTACGCCAAGTCTCAATTAGACGCCACCGTCATTCGCGCCCCCGTAACCGGCACCATTCTCGAACGCACCGCGGAGAAAGGCGAACTCGTCACCGCTCAGTTCGCCAGCGGCGCCGAAGGCGGTCCCCGCGGCTCGGTCGTGGCCCTGGCGGATCTGAACGACATCCAGGTCGAACTCGATATCGCACAGGACGACTTCGCTAAACTCTCTCCGAAGCAGGAAGGCATCGTCAGGCTTGATGCCTTCAAGGATCGCTCCTACAAAGGCGAGATCGCCGAAATGTCGCCCGAAGCAAATCGCCAGAAAGCCACCGTCCAGGTCAAGGTTCAGATCCTGCAACCCGATTCCTACTTGCGCCCCGAAATGAACGCGACGGTGCAGTTCAAGGCAAAAGCAGCCGACGCCGCGAACAATGACAAAAGTGCAACCACGAAGCCGACCTACATCTTCGTTCCCACCGCAGCCTTGCGCGATAAAGACGGAACGAAGTTCGTGCTGCTCTTTTTCAATGGCAAAGCTCTGCGCCGCGATGTCCACGTTCAAGGTCAGCCCTCCGGAGGCTACTTGGTTGACTCGTTGGTAGGCGGCGAGAGCGTAATTACGGCAGGGCCGCCGGATTTACAGGACGGGCAGAAGATTCGGATTAAGGGGCAATGAATGCGGGGCAGCGAACACTGGCAACAAATAAGGGGCAATCATGAGTGCATTAACCACCGAGGCACCAACTCAACCGGCCGTGGGCAGCAAAGTCGTGCAGGCTCGGAACGTAAGCAAGATATTCAAGCGCGACGCTTTTGAAGTGACCGCGCTCGACAAAGTCTCCATCGACATCGCCGGCGGCGAATTTCTGGCTCTCATGGGCCCCTCTGGATCAGGCAAGACAACCTTGCTCAATATGATCGCAGCCATCGATCGCCCAACCTCCGGAGAACTTCTCGTGATGGACAAAAATATTTTCAGCCTGAACGATAGCCAGTCCGCCAAGTGGCGCAATACCCACGTCGGATACGTCTTCCAGACCTTCAATTTGATCCCCGTGCTCACCGCATTCGAAAACGTTGAACTGCCGCTCCTCCTCACCCGCATGACCCCGCAGCAGCGTCGCGATCACGTAATGACCGCGCTTAAACTGGTTGGCCTCGAAGACCGCGTCCATCACTTGCCCAAACAGCTTTCCGGCGGACAGGAACAACGTGTCGCCATCGCCCGCGCCATCGTCGGAGATCCCACCCTCATCCTGGCCGACGAACCTACCGGCGACCTCGACAGCAATTCCGCCACCGACATCCTGGAAATCCTGAAGCGCCTGAATGAAAGTTTCCACAAAACCATCGTGATGGTAACCCACGATCCCCACGCCGCCCAATACGCACACGTAACCCGGCATCTGGAAAAGGGTCGCCTGTTACCAGCCTAGCGACAATTTAATTTGGATTTGATTTTGTCTCGCAGGGTGCGGCTTCCGCCGCACCGTCCGCTCCCAATGCGATCCGGCTTGAACCGCCGCGGACGCTTACGCCGTTTTCCGCGAACTCATCGCATCAGCCGAACCTTCCGCTTCGCTGATCCACTCCCACACCCGCCGTCCCCGTTCGTTGCTGAAACTGCGAGCCTCCCCATAATCCACCAGTCGATTCAAAACCGTCGTCACCGAAGCCAGCGGATCCTTATGCCGCGCCAGAATCGCCGGCGCATACCGTTCCAGTTCCACACAAACCTCTCGCGCCCCAATCGGACGCCGCACCTCCATCAGCACCCTCCGGCACGCCTTGGTAAACCCCGGATGCCTCCCATTCGGCTTGCGGTCCATCAGTTCCAGCAAATCATCCCCCAGCACCTGCTCGCCGAAAAGATCCGCCAACCCCGCGATCATCTGCTTCACCGTCCCGATGCGCTTCATAATCTCGGTGCGTTGCCGTACCAACTGGAGGAGTTCTTCATGCGCTGCCTTCACCACTTGCTGCGCTGAAACGCTGCTCCCATCCACCGCGCGCAAGCCCTCGCTGCTGTTACCAGCCAACTCCATAAATCCTCCTCCACCCTCGCCCGCACGGCCAACCTCGGCGCGCCAAGGCCTCTTTGTCGTCTGATACGGAAATTCGAGCTACATAGTTCCCTGATGAGTTTGACTCGACGAGGAAGGAAAGGTTATCGCAGAAAATGTCTTGGGTGTGGCAACGCCTTAGTGTGGCGCGGGCGCCCCCGCCCGCGACCGTCAGCGCCATCCATCGCAATCTTCCCTACTGCGACGAGGCGTGCTAATCACTGATTCCAATGAGTATTTGGGACAGCCACGGCTTACGCGAACCACAAACAACCGAGGCTCTAGCCGAGGTCCGCACCGACCAAGTCCACTACCCCATCACCGTAGTATGCTCCGGTCGAATCTTATAAAGCACGCGAACCTCACCCGGCTTCGAGTAAGGATACTTGTCCACTCCCATATATTTCTTCGCCATCTTGTCGATATGCTGCGCCGCGCCCTCTTCCGTAATCTCAACCACAGTCCCGCGAATCTCCAGATAGCGATACGGATTGTCGGGATCGATGATCGCCAGCGCCACTCGCGGATCTCGCCGCACATTGCGATCTTTCTGCCGCCCCCGCGCCGAATTGAAAATAACGTGTTCCCCGTCAAAGTCGCACCACACCGGAGTCACCTGCGGCCGCCCGTCCGGCATCAGTGTGCCCAGGCTGGCGAACGCCCGCTTCTGGAAAAGGTCCGCATATTTTTCTGGAATCACATGAGACATTTTTAGCTCTCCTCTTTCGATTTGACGCCATCCTTACAGCCCTTCAGGAATGATGGCCATGCCGATTATAGATGCCGGAACCGAATCAGCCGCACTTCGGCACGGCTTGGGGAAGGGCTCGACTTCCGTCGTGCCGCCAAGTGGTCGAACTTGATCCCCGTTTGAGCCCCTGAAGTGATCTCTTTGGCTTCGTCGATCACGGACTCTGCAACTCCTTCGCAATCCGCGGCAGCACCGCCCTCAGCAGCGCAATAAACTGCCCCATCACGCGCCGTCCCACTTCAAGCACCTCTTCGTGCACCAGCGCCTTATCAAGAATCCCTGCCGCCATATTCGTCACGCATGAAATCGCCAGAACGTTCATCCCCATATGCCGTGCCGCAATTGCCTCCGGCACCGTCGACATGCCCACCAGATCCGCCCCAATCGCGCGCAGGTAGCGAATCTCCGCCGGAGTCTCATAACTCGGCCCCGCCAGCGCCGCGTACACTCCCTCGCGCGGCGTAGTCGCAAGCTTCTTTGCTTCCTCGAGCGCAATCTCGCGATAGCGCTTCGCGTAGGTATAGCTCAGATCTGGGAACCGCGGCCCCAAACGATCATCATTAGCGCCCGTCAGCGGATTCTGCCCCTGCAGATTAATGTGATCGCGCAGCATCACCAACGCCCCCTGCCCATATTCGACGTTAATCCCGCCAGCGGCATTAGTAAGAATCAAAGCTCGAATCCCCGCCCGCCCCAGCACGCGCGTCGGAAACGCAACCTCAGCCGCCGAATACCCTTCATACAAATGCACTCGTCCCTGCATCACCGCAATCGGAACGTCGCCCGACTTGCCAACCACCAGTTGTCCCGCATGCCCCACCGCTGTCGAGCGCGGAAACCCCGGAATGTCGGCATAAGGAATTCGCACCGCCTCCGTAAGATCGTCGGCAAAAGCTCCCAACCCCGAGCCCAGCACCAGCCCGATCTGCGGACTCAGCTTCGTTCGCGCCAGCACAACCGCTGCCGCCGATTCAGCCCGCTCAAAGACCTCAGGGGTCATAAAAGCACCTTCTACTAAATACAGGTTGTCACCGAGCCGAGTGAAGGACTCATGAATTCGCTGAAGCCCATTTGCGCAGGAGTTCTACGCGACCCACTTCAAAACTTCTTCTCAAATTCCGCAAACGACCTTTCCAACTCCCACTGCACTCGAGCCCGCTCGCTAGCCCCAATCAATTTCTCGCACCCCGCAGAAAGACGATCACCCGCCGCACTATCCTTTTCGCAGGCCGCCGCCCGCCGCAACTCCCGTCCATCGCTCCACAGACTATCACCCGGAATAAAACTATGTTCCAGGCTCTCGCGCGCCATTCGCTTCAGTTCGGAGTACGACAACCCCTGCGTCTCTGCCCCCCGCAGATATTCATGCGTCATATCGCTGCGCGAAACTCCTTCATCATCGGTCGCCAGCGCAACCGGCACTCCATATTTCATGTACACCGGTAGCGGATGCCGATCCCCGCTCACTCCCAGGATCACATCATTCGACGTCAGGCAAATCTCCACCAGCACATTCCGCTTCGCCATCTCCTGCAACAGTCCAATCGGATCGTCTTCACTCATAACCGCCACTCCATGCCCAATCCGCTCCGCCCCAGCCCGCTCGATCGATTCCCGGATATGAAAACGCAAACCCTCCGGCGGCACCAGCTCCATCCACAGTTCGTCCGCGTGCAGCGACACGTGCGTCGCCGGATAAGACTTGTGCAGCGCCTCGATAATCCGCATATGCAGATCAAAGTCATGCATCGGAACGTAATAATCTTCCGGCATTACCAGATTGAACCCCACAAAGCGTGGATCGGCCTTCGTCAACTCAAATCCCAACAAAATCTGCGCAAATACCTGTTCCCGCGGCAACCCCCGCAGCACCTGATACAGATAACGAATCGTAACCGCGCATCCCGGAGCAGCCTTCGCCGTCCCGCATCGCAGCACCTCTTTCTTGCGCGCCTCATCAGAATCGATCTGGCTGCGCACCCCAGCCACCACGTCCGCCATTCCCGCCGCCAGCAGCTTTTCCCGGAACCTCCCGAAATCGTCGTCCCACCCAATCTTCGTCCCCAGAATCGCCGCCCCCGCGCCATCCGCCGTATGCATCACTTCGACATACTGCAGATGATCCGCGGCCGCTCGCGCCGCAATCTCGGCCAGCGCATCCCCAATATGCTTTTCCAGCGCCGGACCAAACTTCTCGAACGTCGAAAAGAATCGGTCGTGCGCCGACTCCTCGCCCCGATGCCAGTTGCGCATCGACCACGCATCCACCAGTTGGTCATAAAGAATCTGATCCTGATAGGCGCACCTCACCGACGGTTTATTTTTATACGGCTCGCAAGAGTCGCACGAAGCATGCATCAACTTCGACGTGCTGCGATCCACGCAAAGAGCGTTCTCCGACGCCCAATCAATCATGCTCTCCGCATAAATCGCCCCGCCCAGGTGGACATGCAAATCACCCCCCTTAGGCATCTGCTGCAAAAACGCCAGCAGCAATCCCGGCTCATGCCGCACCGATTCCATATATTTGCCAGCCTTCTCTTCCGCATTTTGCGCCACCGCGACCGCCACCAGCGCAACAACGCACGCCCAACCAGCCAATACCGAAATTCGCACGTTTCGCACGAAGCCCTCCAATTGTTGAGACCCCGTATTGTAGTGGATTCCCCGCCCCGTCACCTGCCTTCTGCCTAGCCCCTGTGTTTCCCCGTATGCCCCCGTGGTCAAGCCCGGGAAGTTAGACCCAACTCAAATAGCGAGCAGTCAGTATTCATGCCACTGAAATACCGATTTGCACAATTACAACCCGATGTGAGCCAGGAACGTTCTGCCCGCCGAAACCGCGCTACATCGCGATAACCCTGGCGCTCTCCCAGCAATCCCCAGCCGTTTGCACAAATTCCGTGTCACCCGCCTGTGCACAGCCTGCACTCGATTGATAGAGAAGAACTTACAGACGGATATTTTTCATTGACGTTAAGAATAGGAGTGTTAAAAACATAATCGTTCTTTGACACGTTCTGAAGTTTACCCGGTTGGTGCGGCGTCCGGGGCTCAAGCGTAGTCACTCAGACAACCGCGAGGTGAGTCTGGGAGGGCGAGCAAGGGTCTATAGCTAAGCGCTGGTTGAGGCGAACAGGAGCCACTGTCGAAGGCAGGATAGAGTCCCGAGGCGTTGAACTGGTTTATCCGGTTGGCGGTGAGCCCGGAGCCCAAGCAAGATCGGCTTACAATGAAACCCGCAAGGGAGTTGTAAGAATAAGGTCAGCAAGGGTCTAAACGCGAGCTACTGGCCGAGACGAATCAGATCAACATCACCTCGGGGCTCTCTATTTGTGCGTGTCTGTGAAGCAACGCGTGAGTGGAGCGACGGGCGTCCCCGCCCGTCGAGGATCGCATAGCAACAGCCGCCCTCGGCCCTCGGCTGTCAGTCATCAACTCTCAGTTAGATTATGTGGCGACGGGCACACTCGCACATCCAAGCCGAGCGAAGCTCGGCAGCCCGCCGCGAATCTAACATTACCCACACCGCAAGCGCCGAAGCCGGAGAACTCTTCCCGAACCACTGTCAGTCTCGCGTCTGCCGCCCAGGCTGGCACCGACCTTTTCTTGACCAACGACAAAAGACTGTTCCGAAAAATCGTCCCGGGAATTCAATTCATCGTTTCCCTGGACACACAGCTGTTCTGAGGCGTGGAAGATCATAAATGGACGCCTTGCGACGGGCGGAAGCCCACGAGGCTACCGCCGAGCCGGACTCAGTGTCGGTGAACCGGTCACGCTCTAATTGTGAGATTGATAGCTATTCACAGCGGAATATTCCCATGCTTCTTAGGCGGATTCTTATCCCGCTTCGTCTCCAGCATCTCCAGCGCCTGAATCAGCTTCCTGCGCGTTTCTCGCGGCTGAATCACCGCATCCACAAATCCGCGATCGGCGGCCACGTAGGGGTTGGCAAGGGTGTCGCGGAATTCTTCGATCTTCTCCCGCCGCATGGCCTCGCGATTTTCAGCGCTATCCAGCTCGCGCTTGTAGACAATGTCCACCGCGCCCTCCGGCCCCATCACCGCAATTTCCGCGCTCGGCCACGCATAATTCACGTCGGTCCGAATATGCTTTGACGCCATGACGCAATATGCTCCACCGTAAGCCTTGCGCGTAATGACAGTCACCTTCGGCACCGTCGCTTCAGCAAACGCGTACAGCAGCTTCGCCCCATGCCGGATGATTCCGCCATACTCCTGCTGCGTCCCCGGCAAAAATCCCGGAACATCTTCAAACGTCACCAGCGGAATATTGAAGCAATCGCAGAAGCGCACAAAGCGCGCGCCTTTCACCGAAGCGTTGATATCAAGCGTGCCCGCCAGCATCGCCGGCTGATTGGCTACGATCCCAACCGGCTTCCCTTTGAGCCGCGCAAATCCCACGACAATGTTCTTCGCATAATGTTCGTGAATCTCAAAAAAGTATCCGTCATCGACGACCGTATGAATCACATCTTTCATGTCATACGGCATGTTCGATCGATCCGGAATCAGCGTATCCAGCTTCTCGTCCACCCGATCGATCGGGTCCGTACATGCCTTGCGCGGAGGATCTTCCAGATTGTTCGAAGGAATAAAACTCAGCAGCTCTCGGACCATCGACAAACACTCGGCATCATCGCGGCACAGAAAGTGAGCCACGCCCGACGTCTCGTTATGTGTGTGCGCGCCTCCCAACTGATCCTTCGTGACTTCTTCATGCGTGACAGTCTTAATCACATCAGGACCAGTAATAAACATGTAAGAAGTCTGGTCGACCATCAGAATAAAATCCGTAATCGCCGGAGAATACACCGCGCCGCCGGCGCACGGCCCCATGATGGCTGAGATCTGCGGCACCACTCCGCTATAAAGCGTGTTGCGCAAAAAGATGTCGGCATAGCCGGCCAGCGACATCACACCTTCCTGAATTCGTGCCCCGCCCGAATCATTCAGCCCGATCACCGGAGAGCCCATCTTCGCCGCCAGGTCCATGATCTTGACGATCTTCGAAGCATTCGCCTCTGAAAGCGAGCCGCCAAACACCGTAAAGTCCTGCGCAAACACAAAGACCAGCCGTCCTTCGACGCGGCCATATCCGGTGATAAAACCGTCACCGTAATACTTCTGCTCTTCCATGCCGAAGTTGTAGCAGCGGTGCGTGACCAGTTTGTCGGTTTCCTCGAACGTGCCCTCGTCGAGCAGAAACTCCACGCGCTCGCGGGCCGACATCTTGCCCTCTTTGTGCTGGCGCTCGCGCCGCTTGGCGCCGCCACCTTCCAGCGCCATCTGGTCTCGTTTTTTCAGTTCAGCAATTTTCTCTTCAAGTTTCATGCCAGTCATTATAGGCGAGACAGATCCTGCGGAGCGCCGGGCGCCCCGCCACGATGCTTTCGACGTGCGAGCGCGACCGTTGATGCGCCTACTGCTCCACCGTGTAAACCAGCGATCCTCGTACGGCCGGTTACCCCCGCAAACTCGCGGCGTCCAACAGATTCAGAAACGCTATTTTCTTTTCCGCCGGCAGAAAAGATGCCTCGAAAGAATTGCGCGCCACTTCGCGCAACTGTTCGTCAGTAAAACCAAAAGTCTCCTGCACCAGCCCGTATTCGTCGACCAGCGAAGTGCGAAACATGGCGGGATCATCCGAGTTGAGAGTCAGCATCAGCCCGGCGTCAAAGTAGCGCCGCACCGGATGCTGCGCCAGTTCCACACAGCATCCCGTCCGCAAATTGCTGGTCACGCAGATCTCAATCGGAACCTGTCGCTCCGCCAACTCTTCAATCAATTCCGCATCTTTCTCCGCCGTAAGCCCGTGTCCAATGCGCTCCGCCTTAAGGTTCAGCGCACCCCATATCGATTCTGGCCCCGCGCTTTCACCCGCGTGCGCCGTCAGATGCAGTCCGTGCTCCGCGCCGTGCCCATAAACCCCGGCAAACCGTTCTGGAGGCCCAGCCAACTCATCACCGCCAATACCGAACCCGACCACGTTGCGATCGCGAAACCGTATCGCGAGATCGAGCACGCTCTGCGCCTTCTCAGCGCTAAACTGGCGAATAGCATCGAAGATCCACAACAAAGAAATGCCAAAGTCTTTTTCGCCGCGCTGGCGCCCACGTTCCAGCCCTTCAAAAATCGCAGCGAAATCCTGCTTCCGCCACAAGCAGACACCGACCGACACAATAACTTCAGCGTGCAAGACGTTTTGCGCCTTCAACCGCTCCATCAGCCGGTAAGTAATCAACTCGTAGTCTTCCGCAGTGCGCAGATGCCCCGTGACATCCTTGAACGCCAGCAGGAATCCTTTAAAGTCTTTGTAATTGTAGAGTTGTTCAACCTCGGCCAGCGACGCCCCGTCCATCCCGTGACGCTGCCGCAATTCGAGCAGTGTGGAGGGCTCAATCGAGCCCTCCAAATGCACGTGCAGTTCAGCCTTAGGGAGCGTGCGGATAAAGCTGGAGTGCTCCGAGGACATAGAGCGATTCTAAAGCAACGGGGTCACCGCGTGAGAGGGCCATCCGGTGATCAGAGTTCGAGTCAAAATCCCAATGACCCGATCGCCCGATGACCGAATCACCCGATCTTCTTCTCTTTGCAGAACTCGCTGTGATGCCGGCTGTAAAAAATGTAAATAACCAGCCCCAGCACAAGCCAGATCACGAACCGCAGCCAGGTAATCAGCGTCAGCCCCAACATCAGCCCGCCGCAAAGAACCACCGAGATGAGCGGAAACCACGGGACAAATGGCACCCGGAACGCCCGCTTCCGATCCGGCTGATTACGTCGCAGCAGAATAACGCCGAGCGAAACCAGAACAAACGCAAACAGCGTTCCGATATTGGCGAGATCGGCCGCATCCCCAATATCCACCAGCCCCGCCGGGATCCCAACGGCAAAACAGGCGATCCATGTGGACCAGTACGGCGTCTTGTATTTCGGATGCACGGCGGCGAACAACTTCGGCAACAATCCGTCGCGCGACATCGCGTACCAGATTCGCGCCTGCCCATACTGAAACACCAGTAACGATGAGATCATCCCCATCAGTGCCCCAATCACGATCACCGACCGGAACAACGGATGCACTCCCAGATACTTCATCGCATACGCGACCGGAGCATCGGCCGCTTCACCGGAAACAAAAGTCGTGTACTTCATCATGCCCAGCAGCACCACCGCGACTCCGACATACAGCAGCGTGCACACCACCAGCGACATAATGATGCCGAACGGCAAATCCCGTTGCGGATTTCGCGACTCCTCCGCCGCCGTCGATACCGAATCGAACCCGATGTAAGTAAAAAAAACGATGGCCCCGCCCGTAACGATTCCAGCAAATCCAGACGGCGCGAACGGCTTCCAGTTCGCCGGCTTCACCAACATTCCGCCGACCACCAGAAACGTCAGGATCGCGCCGATCTTGATCGCAACCATGATATTGTTCGTCTCCGCCGATTCCTTCACTCCCCGCACCAGCAGCAGCGTGAGAATAAATACAATCAGAAATCCCGGAAGATTGAAGTAAGCACCCGTCCACTGTCCCGAAGCCCACACCGGACTCGCCCACTTATCCGGCAAATTGAGCCCGAATGACGCCAATTGCGCCTTCGTATATCCGGCGAAGCCCACCGCTACCGCCACATTGCTGACCACGTACTCGAGAATCAGGTCCCAGCCAATGATCCACGCAAAAATTTCGCCAAGCGTCGCGTAGGAGTAGGTATATGCGCTGCCCGCAATCGGAATCATCGACGCCAGTTCGGCGTAGCACAATCCGGCAAAACTGCAGGCGACCGCCACCAGAAGAAACGAAATGGCAATGGATGGCCCAGCCGGAGGACGGCCATGCATCAGCGCTCCGGCCGTGCTGCCGGTCCGCAGAAAATTCACGATCAGGTCGAGCGCCTGCGCATGCAGAATGGATGGCGCCTGGAAATATTCTCCAGCCGCCGCCGTTCCCGTAAGTATGAAGATTCCCGAACCAATGATGGCGCCGATACCCAGCGCCGTCAGCGACCAAGGCCCCAGAGTCTTGCTCAGCCGGTGCGCCGGGTTCTCCGAGTCCGAAATCAGTTTGTCAATCGACTTGCAACAGAAAGCCTGACTGTTGGAAGTCCGAATCACACCGGCCGCTGGCTCAGTCGAAGATTGCCCCAAGAGTTCGTTGTCTCCTAGCAACATAATGGAGCGACGGGCGTTTCGCCCGTCATGCCGGACGGGGACGCCCGGCGCTCCATCATAACTTGCGTAAACGTCCTACCGCTTCGCCTGCCCGCGCGCCAGCTTTTTCACCTTGCGCTTCTTCGATCCGCGCGCATAGTCGCGGGGCTTCTTCGGCTTTTCCGCTTTGTCTTTCTTGCGGGAGGCTCGCTTCGTTTTCTTGCGTTCTTCTTTGCCTAACGTCTTCGTATTTGCCATGATTACAGTAAGTTTCCTCTGCTGTTTTAGTTTTGTATCGCTTTCAAGTTTCGTACCGGTCTTAAGCTTCGTGTCGTTCTCAAGCTTTGCATCAAGGTACGCTTCAGCGATGCCTCGCATCCTCGAAATCAGACGCCCGTTTAGAGGCCGGGTTTTCAGCTAGCAGCCAGAAGCTAGCAGTCTCTACACCTTCTCCAACTGCGCGTACCGCTCCACCAATTTCTTCAAACCGAAGCGAGGGAATTGTACCGTAATCTTGGCGTCTTCCCCATCCCCTTCGCGCTGATACACCGTTCCTTCGCCATATTTTGGATGTTTCACCTTCTGTCCAGGGCGAAATCCGCGCCTGCCAGCAGGCTCCTCAGCCTCCAGTTTCGGAACCTTGAACTTCTTCCCCCGCGAAGCAAAAAACTCTGCAATATTGCCGATGGAGTTGTAACCTGCAAGCGGAGCCCTCGTCTTAGGCTTCACTGCAGCTGGGTTCCACGCAGCACTCTGATCTTCATCTTCATAAGAATAATGTGGCCCGTGTGGCGCGGGCGCCCCCGCCCGCGCGAAGCCGGAGGATGAAGATGATGACGACGAAGAAGACGAAGATGCTCTCCGCCGCGCCCCTCCCAACTCCTCCACCAGTTGCGGTGGAACTTCCTCCAGAAATCTCGACGCCACGCTAGCCTCGGGCATGTCCGTCCCATACCGCCGCCGGTACACGGCTCGCGAAAGTACCAGCGTATCCATAGCCCGCGTCATCCCCACATAGCACAACCGCCGCTCCTCTTCGATCGCATCCGGCTCCAGCAAGGTCCGCGAATGCGGAAACAAGCCTTCCTCCATTCCCGCCAGCACGACCAGCGGAAACTCCAGCCCTTTGGCCGCATGCAGCGTCATGAGCGTGATCTGCGCGTGTTCGTCATACTGATCCGCATCGCTGACCAGCGCCGCGTGATCGAGAAATTCATCGAGCGTCTCGCCGCGATCCCGCGAATCCATTGCAGCGTTCACCAGTTCGCGCAGGTTTTCAATCCGCGAGAAAGCTTCCGGCGTGTCCTCTTCTTCAAGTTGCTTGATGTATCCCGTGCGGTCGATCAGAAACTTGAGGAGTTCAGCCGTATTCGCCGCCGCCCCCGGAGCCCGAAATCCATCTGCCGCCGCATCACCAGCCTCCTCAGTGGAGCGACGGGCGTCCTCGCCCGTCACCTCAGCAGCCTCGTCTGTGGAGAGACGCGCGTCCTCGCCCGTCACCTCATCTTCCGCGGCATCGCCAGCCGCAAAATCAAAACTGAAGTTGCCAGGATCGAAATCCGTGTCCGCAGGAGGTTGTGTGGGGACGGGCGTCTCGCCCGTCCATGCCGAGCGAAGCTCGGCTCCGCCCTCGTCGAATCCCGTCCCAGCCGTCTCCCCCACTCGCTCCCCAAACGTCCCCGCCAACATAGCCCGCCCATCCTCAATCAGCTCCCGAAAGCTCCTCAACGCCGCCAACGCCCGAGCCGGCAACAACTGCCGCGAAATCGCCTCCCCCACCGCGCCCCACATCGACAATCCCGTCTCCAGCCCCAGTCGCTCGATCATCTCGATCGTCGTCTTCCCAATCCCCCGCACCGGAGTATTAATCACCCGCAGCAGCGATACCGAATCGTCCGGATTCTGAATGACCTTCAAATAAGAAATCAGATCTTTGATCTCAGCCCGCTCGTAAAACGAAAATCCGCCCACCACGTGATACTTCAACTGATACCGCCGCATCGCCTCTTCAAACAACCGCGATTGCGAGTTCGTCCGATAAAGCACCGCCGCCCTCGCCATATCCCCACTTTCCCCCGTCGCGCGCACGTAACGGCTGATCGTATCCGCCGCAAACAAAGCCTCATTCTCCCCATCCGGAGCTTCGTAGTACCCGACCTTCGCCCCACCCTGCCGCGAAGTCCAAAGGTTTTTCCCCTTGCGCCGGACATTGTTCGCCACCACCGCCGAAGCCGCACCCAGAATATTCTGCGTCGAGCGATAGTTCTCCTCCAGCCGCACAATCTTCGCGTCGGGAAAGTCGCGCTCAAACTCGAGAATGTTGCGAATGTCGGCCCCGCGCCACGAATAGATCGACTGGTCCTCATCGCCCACCGCGCAGACATTGTGCCCTGAGCCCGCGAGTAACCGCATCAACTCGTACTGCGGACGATTCGTATCCTGATATTCATCGATCAATAAATATTGAAATCGCCGGTTGTAATATTCACGCACCGCCCCGACCGATTTGAGCAGCCGCATGGCTTCGAGCAGCAGATCGTCGAAGTCCATCGCATTCGCCCGCAGCAGTTCCTTGCGATACTCCTCGAAAATGTGCGCAATCTTCTCGGTTTTAGGGTCGCCCGACTGCAGATAAATTTCCTGCGGATCAAGCATATGATTCTTGGCCCAGGAAATCCGCGACAGCACGGCACGCGGCGTCAGTTGCTTGTCGTCCACCCCCAACCGCCGCATGATGCTCTTCACGACTTGCTGCTGATCGCTCTCGTCGTAGATAACAAAATTCTTCGTGAGGCCGATCGGCGGCTGGCCAGGGACGGTAGAGGGGATCCGCAGAGCCTCAATATCCCGCCGCAACACCCGCACACAAAACGAATGAAACGTGGAAATCACCGGCTTTGCAATGCTCAGGCCGCCGACCAGCTTTTCCACCCGCTCCGCCATCTCCGCCGCAGCCTTATTAGTGAAAGTCATGGCCAGGATGGCTTCCGGCATCACGCCCATCTTCTCGATCAGATAAGCAATCCGAAACGTGATGACGCGAGTCTTCCCGCTCCCCGCCCCGGCCAGAATCAGCACCGGCCCCTCGGTAGTAACAACCGCCTCGCGTTGTTGCGGATTTAACTCGTCCAAGAACGACAAAAGAAAGTGGCTCCAAAATGCGCTGTCTGAATTTTACAAGAAGGTCGTGTGGGGCGGGCATTATCGAGGGAAAACCGAGTAAACAAATAACCCGATCAGCGCTATAGCGGCAAGTGTTTCAAACCCAACCCACATGGCGTACTGGCTCTTGTTTGGCACTTCGCAGCCCGACGCCGCCAAGCCCTGACGAAGTGGAGGTGGGATTGCAATAGCTGTGGATAGCAACCAAACGAGAGCGACAATATGCAAGAACACTCGTTGAGTTGTCATCGCGGCCACGATCAGAGACAGGAACGAAACCGCCCGCAGGATCCCTCCGATGTGTCGCTTCATTTTGTGTACCCTGGCGACGTTAGCGCCTTTCTGTTGAACGACTGTATAATTAAAAGTTGCGCTCATGAAGAAGAACACATCTGTGCCAGCCGTCCAGTCTGCCACGCACCGCCTCATCCGTTCCACCACCGTCCTGTGCGTTCGCCGCGACGGCAAAGTCGTCATGGCCGGCGACGGCCAAGTCACCCTCGGCGAATCCGTAATCAAGCACGGAGCCAAGAAAATCCGCCGCCTTTACCAGGACAAGATCCTGGCTGGATTCGCCGGCTCCACCGCCGACGCC
Source organism: uncultured Acidobacteriaceae bacterium (assembly GCA_963696275.1). Classification (GTDB taxonomy): domain Bacteria; phylum Acidobacteriota; class Terriglobia; order Terriglobales; family Acidobacteriaceae; genus Acidiflorens. The sequence goes on from CAVOJQ010000012.1 coordinate 69,853, forward strand.
TTCACTCTGTTCAGCCGCTTCGAAGCCAAACTCGAGCAGTATCACGGCAACATCGGCCGCGCCGCCGTCGAGCTGGCCAAAGATTGGCGCACCGACAAATTTCTCCGTCATCTCGAAGCTCTGTTGCTCGTTTCTGACAAAGAAGCCACCTTCCTGCTCAGCGGCCAGGGAGACGTGATCGAACCCGACTCCGGCATCGCGGCTATCGGTTCCGGAGGGCCCTTTGCCCAGGCAGCGGCCCAGGCCCTTGCCGATCACACCCAGCTTTCAACCCGCGAAATTGCCGAAGAAGCTATGAAGATTGCCGGCCGCATGTGCATCTATACCAATGACAGGATTACCATTGAGGAGCTGTAGTGTAGTTCTCAGTACCCGGTTCTCAGTTCTCAACGAGGACCGGTGGTTTTCAGTGGTTTACTGAGAACTGAGAACTGAGAGCTGAGAGCTGAGAACTTTTTTATGGCCATTTACTTACCCGGAACCGCCGAGGAAGAACAAGTCACGCTCGACGAACTGACGCCGCGCGAAATCGTCACCGAACTCGACAAGTACGTTGTCGGACAAAAGGACGCGAAGCGCGCCGTCGCCATCGCCCTGCGAAACCGCATGCGCCGCCAGAAACTTTCGCCCGAAATGGCCGAAGAGGTCATTCCGAAAAACATCATCATGATCGGCCCCACCGGCGTCGGCAAAACCGAAATCGCTCGCCGCCTCGCGAAACTGGCTAACTCGCCGTTCCTCAAGGTTGAGGCTTCCAAGTTCACCGAAGTCGGCTACGTTGGCCGTGACGTTGAGTCCATGATCCGCGATCTGGTCGAGATCGCCATCGAAATGATCCGCGAAGAGAAGCTCGAAGACGTCTCTGATAAAGCCGAACTCAACGCCGAAGAGCGTTTGCTCGATATTCTTCTGCCCCCACTCTCGCGTCCTTCGGACTCGGGCTCACCTGCGGCTTCGACCGGCGGCGTGGTCATCGACGCCAGCACCACCCTCGCCGACTCCTCCAGCCGCACCCGCGAAAAACTGCGCCAGCAATTGCGCGAGGGCAAGCTCGACGATCGAACCGTGGAAATCGAAACCCGCGAGCGCAATTTCCCGTCCTTTGAAATCATCTCCAATCAAGGCGTCGAAGAGATGGACGTCAACCTCAAAGACATGTTGCCCAATATCTTCGGCCAGCGCACGAAGAAGCGGAAGATGAAGGTCAACGAGGCCTTCGAGTACCTGATTCAGGAAGAAGAGCAGCGCCTGATCGACATGGAGCAGGTCACCCGCGCCGCCATCGACCGCGTCGAAAATACCGGCATCATCTTCCTCGACGAAATCGACAAAATCGCCGGCCGTGAAAGCGGCCATGGACCCGACGTTTCCCGCGAAGGCGTACAGCGCGATATCCTCCCCATCGTCGAAGGCACCACCGTCAACACTCGCTACGGCATGGTCCGCACCGATCACATCCTGTTCGTAGCCGCCGGTGCCTTCCACGTTTCCAAGCCCAGCGACCTGATTCCCGAACTCCAGGGTCGATTCCCCATTCGTGTAGAACTGCAATCGCTAACCATGGCGGACTTCGTCCGCATCCTCACCGAACCGAAATCTTCCCTGACGAGGCAATACATCGCCTTGCTCGAAACCGAAGGCGTGAAACTGGAATTCACACCCGACGCGCTCGAAGAAGTCGCCCGCTTCGCCTTCCGCGTAAACGAAGGCACGGAAAACATCGGCGCCCGCCGTCTCCACACCATCATGGAGCGCGTGCTCGACGAAATCAGCTTCGAAGCACCCGAGAAAAAAGGCCAGCCCTTCACCGTTGATGCGGCCTATGTGCAGAAAATGCTTAGCGACATCGTAAAAGATCAGGATCTGTCCCGCTACATCCTGTAGAGCATCGTAATCACAAAGACAAGGACAGAGAGCGACGACTGAACAACGACAACGATTACACCGAAGCCTCCAAAGACCCCTGTGCCTCCCTGTGCACCTCAGTGTCCTCCGCGGTTATCCCTTGTTCCTGACTCTGCCTCTGTTACTCTTTCCTTTTCACAATGAAGCTGCATCTTGAAAAGCTCCTGGCCCTGTCCGCGCTCTGCCTGCTGCTGGCCAGTTGCGCCCAGACCGGCCCTCCCTTGCCCCCGTCGCTCGAACTGCCCAAGCCCCCCGGAGATCTCCGCGCCAACCGCAAAGGCAATCGCGTTACCCTCACTTGGAGCGAGCCCACCCTAACCACCGACCACCAGAGCGTGCGCTATATCGGACCGACGCAGGTCTGCCGCAGCCTCGATCCCGATATAACTGCCTGCGCCCTCCCGGTAGCCACCTTACCCGCTCCCCCACCCGCAGCACCAAAACGAACTTCCAGGAAAACCGCGGCACAAAAGACAACCTCCCCACCGCCGGCTCTGCAGACCTACATCGACACTCTCCCCGCCAGCCAACTGCAGGAGAATCCTTCCGCCGAAGTCACCTACGCTGTCGAGATTCAGAATCGCAATGCCCGAGGCGCCGGATTATCCAATCGCGTGCACGTTCCCGCTGCCCCCACCCTGCCACCGCCGGCGAACCTGGCGGGCCAACTGACAGGCGACGGCGCGGTACTCAGTTGGACCAGCCTCGGCGAACCCCCCGCCGTGCCCGGGATCGAACATCGCTATCGAATCTATCGCGTCGAGGAGACCCCGGGCGATAAGAACTCCGGTAAAGATGTGATTGCCGGCGACGTGTCCCTCGGTTCGCCCGGCCCCGAACACTTCGCCGACTCCAGCTTCGAGTGGGAAAAGACTTACCTCTACCGCATCACCACCGTGACCATCCTCAAGCGGCCTGAAAGCGAGGTGCAGGTCGAAGGCGACGACACTCCGCCCTTGCGTCTCGTGGCTCACGACATTTTTCCGCCATCCGTTCCCGCGGGCCTGCAAGCCGCCTACTCCGGCGAGGGACAAAAGCCCTTCATCGACCTCATCTGGGCCCCGGTGACCAACTCCGACCTCGCCGGCTACAACATCTTCCGCTCCGAAAACGGAGCGCCCAGCGCGAGCATGGTGAAGATCAACTCCGAACTGGTGAAATCGCCGTCCTATCGCGATTTCGCTGTCACCTCCGGCAAAACCTACACCTACTCCGTCTCCGCCGTCGACGTCCGCGGAAACGAAAGCCAGCATTCCGAAAGCACCAGCGAGCCTGTTCCCTGAGTAATGAACCGCGCTCGAAGGGACACCCTTATGAATTTGTCATCCACCGCAAAGCAACGGCTCTGCAGATAGATTGTCACCCCGCCATTCCCTCCCTTGTCATCCGGAGCAAAGCGGGGTTCCTTTGGATTTTTCTTTCGTGATCCTCCTGTCGTTTGTGTTTGAATAATCCTGATGAAATATTGTCGCTTCCAACTCGACGGCTCCGCCCACTACGGCCTGGTCGAATCGGCCACGGGCAGTAACCATAACGAAGACGACATCACCCGGCTCCTCCTCCAATCTCCGCAAAACAGCGATGGCGACGTCGAAGGCCTGCCCAGCCGCCGCATGGACCGCATCCCGCTGAAAGATGCATTCCTCCTGCCTCCCGTACAGCCTTCGAAAATCGTCTGCGTCGGCCGCAACTATCGCGAACATGCCGCCGAACTCGGCAACGAAGTTCCGCAGGAGCCGCTCCTGTTTTTCAAGCCGCCTTCTTCTCTACTGCCGACGGGTGCAACCATTCTTCGGCCCAAAGTTTCCGAGCGCACCGACTTCGAGGGCGAACTAGCGGTCGTTGTCGCCCGACGGTGCTACCGGCTCTCCGACGCCGACGACATTCGCCCCTACATCCTCGGCTACACTTGCGCCAACGATTTCACCGCCCGCGACCTGCAAAAGAAGGACGGCCAGTGGACTCGCGCCAAAGGTTTTGACACCTTTTGCCCGGTCGGCCCCGTGGTCACCGACAGCATCGACCCGTGGGCTGGCATCCAGGTCGAAACCCGTGTCAATGGGGAAGTCCGGCAATCCGGCAACACCCGCGACTTCATCTTCCCCCTCGACGTCATCATCCGTTACATTTCCCAGGTCATGACTCTAGAACCCGGAGACCTGATCGCGACCGGCACTCCTCAAGGTGTCGGCCCAGTACTAGCCGGCGACACCATCGAAGTTTCAATCGAAGGCATCGGAGTACTCCGCAACTCCATAGCCGATCAGCCCTAGCGGAAGCCAAGGTAGCGTTGTGTGGTGGCCGGCGCTCGTCCGTCCAAGCTTATGGGGCGACGGGCGTCTCGCCCGTCAAAGTCCCACCCACCTCACTTCGTCCCGGCTCCCTGTCGCACCGCTCGCTCCATCAGTTCCGCTGCCCTGAGCAGGATATCCATCTCCGCTTCCCGCAGGCCAGTAAGAGCCTTCGCCAGAAGCCGGATTCTCCGCGCTCTGGCCTGCTGTAGTAATCGTTGCCCCTTGGCAGTTGCAGTCACTCGAATCCGCCGCGCATCTTTCGCGTCGGTCTCAATCTTTGCCAGCCCCAAATGCTTCAATCCCGCCACGATACGGCTCATCGTAGGAGCCTTCACTTGCTCAGCTGCTGCCAGTTGTCCTAGCGCCATCGGCCCCCCGAACACCAGCACGGATAGCGCCGACAGCCGCGCCGGGCCCTCCCCCGCCAGAACGTCCTGCTTGCGCGCATGGCGCAGAAGATGAATGGCAGCCGAGTGCAGGCGATCCGCCACTTCCAACCGGAATGGCTCGTGCGGACCCGTGGCTTGGGAACGCGGCATACGAAATAGCTTAGCATTCTGAACACTTAGCATTGCTAATCTTTTTTCTTGACAAGCAAAAATGGAATCCTATAATTAGTTAGCAGTGCTAATGAATCAGGTGGGAGCAGGTATCCATGGCAACCTATAGTCGTTGTTTCGAACTACTGCAAGCCGGCGATGCAGACGGCCTCCGGCAATGTCTGGACCAGGATCCGGCCGCCTGCGACGCGCGTGATGCAAACGGCGTGAGCCTGCTGATGCACTCCATCTATCGCGGACGCCGCGACCTTGCCGAACTGATTGCGAGCAAGAAGAAAAACCTCGATATCTTCGAAGCCGCCTCACTCGGCCGTCTCGCTCGCCTCAAAGACTGCATTCAAGAAGCCTGCGCCGCAGATTCCTGCTCGATTGATTGCCCGTCCATTGATTCCCCTTCCAAAGACGGTTTCACCGCCCTGCACTTCGCCTGTTTTTTTGGACACCCCGCAGCCGCTGAGCTGTTGATCGAAAGCGGAGCTGCCATCGACGTCGTGGCCGCGAACCCAACTCAGGTGATGCCGCTGCACTCCGCCGCATCCTCCCGCAACCTGGAAGCCGCTCGTCTCCTTCTCGAACACGGAGCGCCGGTAAATGCCCGTCAGCAAGCAGGCTGGGTTCCCATCCACGCCGCCGCCCAGAACGGAGACCGCGCCATGGTGGACCTGTTGCTCCAGCACCACGCCGATCCCAAACTAACCAACGACGCCGCCAAGACCCCGGCCATGGTCGCCCGGGAAAAAGGTCACGAGGAAATCGCCGCCCACCTGGAGATGCGAGGGTAGACTGGGCAGCCTTTGGCCGCAAAACCAATCATAATGCACCTAAGCCTTTTATAATGAAGACCTTGTGCGATCACGAGCTCGGAAGCAACGCCCAACTGATTGATTTAAAAGGAAGGACACCTTCCTTCCTCCGAACGATGGTCAACAAAGTCACTTATTATCAGGACTTTAGCTATAATTGTCTTAAATTCATAGACCTGGAAGGAATTGAAAGGTAGCCCCCGGCGGAACCGCATTCGCAAAGCTGAGACTCCGACAAGCGTAGATTTTCCGACTCGCATTACCCAAGGAGTCCTGTCTTTCAATCGCGCATTCCGCAGCATGCATCAAACGATCTATAATTACGAAACAGTTCTTCGGGGAACCCGATCACTCGATCAGAGAACTAAAGATCCTGACTAACGATTCCAGACTGACGATTTGAAGAGCGAAGAATAAATTATGTCGACGAAGTTAAAGGTCACTGTCATCACCTGTTCGCTGGCCATTTTGCTGTTCACCCTGGTGGGCGGATTTGTTAATGTTCGCGCCTCCTCGAACGATGGCGCGTACCGGCAACTCTCGGTGTATAGCGAAGTGCTCTCGCGCATCCGCCTCGAGTATGTTGAGGAGCCGAATATCGCCGGCGTCACCGACGGCGCTTTGCACGGACTCTTGGAGTCGCTCGACGCCAACTCCAGCTACTTATCGGCCGACGAGTATAAGCATTACAAGGCCGCGATGAAGGCCGAGGGCAAGGCGAATATTGGCGCCACCATCTCCAAGCGCTTTGGCTACGCCGACGTGGTCGCGGTCATTCCTGGCGGACCGTCGGAGAAAGCCGGTATCGACAACTCCGACATCATCGAGTCGATCGAGGGCAAGAGCACGCACGACATGTCCTTGGCGGAAATTCACAGCCTGTTGTCGGGCGAGGTTGGAACCACAATTACCGTGGCCGTGGTGCGTCCCCGGAAAGCTGAACCGGAGAAGGTTGTGATTACGCGCGATGTGGTCGCGATTCCGCCGGTCAGCGATAAAATGCTCGCCGATAATGTCGGCTACATTCAGGTGGATGCGTTCCCCGTGGGCAAGTCGCAGGAGATCGCTGCAAAAATTCGCGATCTGCAGAAACAGGGCGCACAGAAGCTCATCCTCGATCTGCGGAATTGCGCCAGCGGCGAAGAGTCCGAGGGTATCGCCACTGCCAACCTCTTCCTCGACCATGGCACCATCACTTATCTGCAAGGCCAGAAGTTTCCGAAGCAGGCTTTCAACGCCGATCCCGCCAAAGACATTACCAAGTTGCCCGTCGCGGTGCTGGTGAATCGCGGAACCGCCGGTCCGGCTGAGATTGTCGCCTCCGCCATTCTCGAGAATGCTCGCGGCGATGTCGTCGGAGATAAGACTTTCGGCGACGGCTCTTTGCAGAAACTGATCGAGATGCCCGATAATTCCGCTCTGATTCTTTCGATTGCCAAGTACTATTCGCCTGGCGGAAAGGCAATTCAGGATGTCTCGGTCACTCCCAATGTTCTCGTTGCCGACGCTGCGGAGGAAGATGGCGGATTGCCTGATGAAGAAGAGCAGGCAACTCCCGGGTCCAAGCCTGGCGACAAAAAGGAAGATAAGCCCAAAATCAACCTGCCCGACGACCAACTGAACAAGGCCTTGGAAGTCTTAAAAAATCGGCAGTCAAAAGGATAAGAACAGGGATAAAAACTCAGAGCTAGAAGATTTATAATCGCCCGCTTTGGCGGGCGATTTTTTTGCCTCGGAGTTTCGAGCGCGTGGATCGCCCCTTCCGGTAACATTGAGTCTGAACTCCAATTCTTCACCCAGTTGAAGCAGAAGTTGCGCCGATGTTGACGCTGACCCAAAACGATCGCGGGAGTAGCGACCTTCGTTGCAGAACTCTTTGCTCTCTGCGATAAAAGCCAGAAGTAATAGTAATGAAGATCATCTATCAGGATTTTCCAACGGTCGAGATTGGCGGACGAAAGCTGGTTGGGCGCTTCTTCTTCGGCTTGCTCGTGCTCCTCTCCGCCGTGGTGGGAGCTACCGCTGGTCTGCTCCTCGTTTATTCGACCGATCTTCCCCAGGTTGAAGAGCTCGAACGCTACCGTCCCAGTTCAGTTACCGAACTCTACGATGGACAGGGTCGAGTCATCGGCACATTCGCGTTGCAGCGCCGCGTCATCGCCAGTTATGACGACTACCCGGAAGTTCTTCGCAACGCCTTGATCTCCATCGAAGACAAGGATTTCTACCGTCACTCAGGCGTCAATATCTGGCGCATCCTGGGAGCGGCTTATCGCGACATCGAATCGGGCGGCAAAGTCCAGGGCGCATCGACGCTCACCATGCAACTCGCCCGCAACCTGTTTCTCTCTCCCGACCGCTCGTTTTATCGCAAGGTGCAGGAGACGCTGCTCGCCATCCAGATCGAACGCCGCTTCACCAAGCCGCAGATCTTCACCCTCTATGCCAATCAGATTTTTCTCGGCCACGGAGCATACGGCTACCAGGCTGCCTCGGAATACTACTTCAGTAAACCTGCCAGGCAACTGAAGCTGGAGGAAGCCGCGATGCTCGCCGGACTCCCCAAAGCTCCGCAATACTATTCGCCGATCAACCATCCCGATCGCGCGCTCAAACGTCGTAATCTCGTCCTCAACGCCATGCTGGAAGACGGCAAGATCACTGCCGCGCAAGCGGCAGAGGCCAGGAACAAGCCCATCGTGCTCAATGTCCAGCGCGATCCCAATTCGCTGGCTCCGTATTATGTTGAGGAAATCCGTCGCTACCTTGAGGCGAAATACGGAAGCGATCAGGTTCACGAAGGCGGATTGCGCGTTTACACCTCGCTCGACTCGGATCTGCAGAAAGCCGCGCGGCAGGCGCTTCTCGACGGTCTTGCCGCTTACGAGCGACGCCATGGCTGGCACGGCAAACTTCCGAACGTCATCGCCGACGGCGGGAAGAGTGATAAATACATCGATCCCGATTGGGATGAGGACCCTGAGCTCAACGGATACATCCACGCCCTCGTAACCGAAGTCTCGCCGGCCGCGGCTGAAATCCGTTTCGGTCGCATCACGGCCACTCTCGCGCAGTCTGATGTGGCTTGGACCAAGCTCAAACTCGCCGACATTCTGCACCCAGGTGATGTCGTCTACGTCAAAGTGCTTGCCCTCGATGCCGGAAAAGCGCGCATCAGCCTCGAACAGGATTCAGGAGCCGAAGGAGCGCTCGTCGCCATCGATAACGCCACCGGCGAAATCAAGGCCATGATCGGCGGACGCGATTTCAATCTCTCCAAGTTCAATCGCGCCACCCAAGCTCTCCGCCAGGTCGGATCGTCTTTCAAGCCCTATGTCTACACTGCGGTAATCGACCAGGGAGCCAGTCCCGACGATACCATTGTGGATGCCCCGGTAACTTTTCAAACCGCTTCCGGCCCTTATGTGCCGCACAATTACGACGGCAAATTTGAGGGCACGATTAGCCTGCGTCGCGCGCTTGCCCAGTCCAGGAACATTCCTGCGCTCAAACTGGCGGATCGCGTGGGCATCAAGACCGTGATCGACTACGCGCACCGCTTCGGCATTACGGCCAATATCCCAGCGTATCTTCCCGTGGCTCTCGGATCCGCTGAGATCACCCCACTGGAGCAGACGTCGGCCTTCAGCGTGTTTCCCAATGACGGAGTGCGCGTGGCCCCTCGCTACATCACCAAGGTGACGGATTACGAAGGCCGCATTCTGGAAGAAGATTTTTCCGACATCAAAGACTCCGTGAGCGCGCGCACGGCGCGCACCATGACATCGATGCTGCGGGGGGTGGTGCTGCACGGCACCGCCATCGCCGCCGCCAAAATGCCCTATCCGCTGGCCGGAAAGACGGGAACGACCAATGATTTCACCGACGCCTGGTTTGTAGGCTTTTCTCCGTCGCTCACCTGCGGCGTCTGGATCGGCTACGACGAAAAGAAATCGCTCGGCGATAAAGAAACGGGCGCCCGCGCTGCCCTGCCCATCTGGATGCAATTCATGAACGTCGCTCTGGCTGGCAAAGATCCAGGCGAATTTCAGCCAGCGCCATCGCAAGGCACAGCCGTTGCCAAGAAAGTTGATACGCCTGACGTTGCGCCGGGAGATGGCGAAACGCACTAAGAGATTATTTCTGTAGCGACGGGGCTTGCCCGTCTGCGCTGCCAAGGAAGGTCCGCAAGCAGCGTCCCCACGCCGAAATTATTTAAACTCCAACACTTCTTTTTCCTTCGCCTTGCTCATCTCTTCCATCTTCTTGATTTCGTCGTCGGTCAGCTTCTGCAGTTCGTCCAGAGCTCGCTTCTCGTCATCTTCGGCAATCTTCTTGTCTTTCAGCGTCTTCTTGATGGCGTCGTTGCCGTCGCGGCGGACGTTGCGCACCGCCGTCCGGTGCTCTTCAAGAATCCTGTGCAGGTGTTTCACCATATCCTTGCGCCGCTCTTCGGTAAGCGCCGGAACGGGTACGCGCACCAGTTTCCCGTCATTCATGGGATTCAGGCCCAGATCGGCGCTGCGGATGGCCTTCTCGATCGCGCCAAGCTGAGATGGATCGAACGGTTGCACCGTGATCATCTGCGGCTCAGGCGCATGAATCTGCGCAATCTGGTTGAGCGGCATCTGCGATCCGTAATAGTCGACCGAAACCGTATCAAGCATGTGAACATTCGCTCGTCCGGTACGCGTGGCGGCCATTTCGCGGCGGAAATCTTCCACTGCCTTATCCATCCGCGTTTTGAGTTGTGCGAAAACGTCTTTGAGGGCAGGATGAGCCATGGCTCGGGGCTCCTAGGATGCATCAAAATCAAAACTGTAGATTATAAACCCAAGATTCAGGTGCAAGGTCAGAACCCAAGGGAGGTATCATGGTTTACCTCTGCAATCTAACTTCTACCCTCTCACCTTTTTCTACGCGCTTACCAGTGAACCAATCTTCTCTCCCAGCACGACGCGCCGGATATTACCGCGCTGGTTCAGGTTGAAAACGATGATTGGCAGATTGTTGTCCTTGCACAAAGAGATCGCGGTCGAATCCATCACTTTCAGGCCCTGCTTCAGAACGTCCATGTAAGTGAGCTGGGAAAATTTCTTGGCATCCGGCACCTTCATGGGATCGGCGTCGTAGATGCCATCTACCTTGGTCGCTTTCAAGATCGCATCGGCCTTGATTTCCATGGCACGCAGCGACGCAGCCGTATCGGTCGAAAAATATGGGTTGCCAGTGCCACCGGCGAAGATAACGACGCGTCCCTTTTCCAGGTGCCGCATAGCGCGCCGCCGGATGAAGGGCTCCGCAACCTGGTTCATCTCGATCGCCGTCTGCACGCGGGTGTAGACATTCTGTTTTTCCAGAGCGTCCTGCAACGCCAAGGCATTGATGACCGTGGCCAGCATGCCCATGTGATCGGCGGAGACGCGATCCATGTTGCGGGCTTGGTCGGCAACGCCACGGAAGAAATTGCCTCCGCCGACTACGATCGCCATCTGAATGCCGAGTTGGTGCACATCGGCAAGCTCAGCCGCAACTTCATGGATGCGGATGGTGTCGATTCCGAAGCCTTTGTCGGCGGCCAGTGCCTCGCCGGAAATCTTTAGCAGGATACGTTTGAAGACGGGAGCAGGCATCAAACACCAGGTCCTTCGCTTGGCTCAGGATAATCGGACACAAGGAAGCATAAATCAAAAGGGGCGCCGCAGCGCCCCTGAATTAATCGGCTGTTATTTCGCAACCGGAGCGGAGGGTTCGCCAGCTTCGCCATCGGGCTTGGTGCTGACGAACGCGACAGCCGCCGCCGCATCGCCGACTTTAAACCGGGCGAACCGCCGCACCGCGATATTCTCGCCCAGCTTGCCGATCTTGGCCGCTATCAGCTGCGAAATGCTGATGGTCTGGTCCTTGATAAAGGGCTGCTCCAGCAGGCAGACCTCTTCGTAGAACTTTTCCATCTTGCCAGTCACGATTTTTTCGACCACGGGAGCTGGTTTGCCGGTCGCCGCAGCCTGGGCGCGATAAATGTCTTTCTCGCGTTCGAAGGCTTCCGGCGTGACGTCCTCTTTGCGAACGAACTTCGGGTCGCTCGCCGCAATGTGCATGGCGATGTCGTGGACCAGTTCTTTGAAGTCATCCGTGCGTGCCACGAAATCGCTTTCGCAGTTGACCTCGAGCAGAACGCCGATCTTGCCGCCGGCATGAATATAGCTGGCGACCGAACCTTCGTTGGCGGCGCGCGCCGCCTTCTTCATGGCCACGGAGACCCCTTTTTTGCGCAACACGACAATTGCCTGCTCCAGGTCGCCCTTCGATTCAGTCAGGGCCTGTTTGCAGTCCATCATCGGCGCTCCCGTTTTTTCGCGGAGCTCTTTCACTTGTGCAGCGGAAATGTTTGCCATAGTCGTGCTCATTGGATTCAGAACCTCGGTCTTAGTATTCAAGGTTTCAGAGTCTCAAGGAAGGGTTCACTCGGAGGGCCAATCAGAGTGCAATCAAAGATTGAAACCTGAAAACTTTGCAACCTTGAAACCCGGCAACCTGCGTCTACAAAACTTGACCCGCGCACAGTCGAACTGCGCGGGTCGATTGTGGGATGCGAATAGCCAAAAGCAAGAAGCTGGAAGTAAGAGCCGAGCTAGAAGCGCCGTGTCTCGGCCTGGAGCTCGTCAACGTCTTCCGTGGCAGCTGTCGGACGCTTGCGCGTTCCTTTGCCCAGCACATCTTCCATGCGAATCTCTTCGCCTTCGGCGCCCGTACCTTCCGATCCGACAGCCACAGCCGCGCTTGCGTCTTCGGGTACAACTCCCGCCAGCAACTCCTCGCCGCCTGCGGCGCCAGCCTCAACACCCGGTTCGCTTTCTGCCACCGCTTGAATATCCGACATCTGCTTATCGTCGCGGGCATGAACGCCTTCGGCAATCGACTCCGAAATCTTCGAGGTGAACAGCCGAATCGCCCGCAGCGCGTCGTCATTACCCGGAATCACGTAATCCACTTCGCTCGGATCGCAATTTGTATCGACTACGGCGACCACCGGAATGCCCAACTTCCGTGATTCCCGCACCGCGATCTGCTCTTTATTCGAATCGATAACGAAGATCGCATCCGGCAGCCGCGTCATGTTCTTGATGCCGGCAAGATTCGCCTGCAAATGCTTGCGTTCCCGCTCCAGCTTGATCACTTCTTTTTTCGGCAGCAGGTCGTAGCGGCCGTCCGTGGCCATTTCATCGAGTTCTTTGAGCCGCTTCACGGACTTCTGTACCGTGACCCAATTGGTGAGCAGTCCGCCCAGCCACCGCTGGTTCACATAGAACATCGAGCAGCGCTGCGCCTCTTCGGCAATCGCGTCCTGCGCCTGGCGTTTGGTGCCCACGAAGAGAATGATTCTGCCTTCGGCCGCCAGATCCTGCACGAATTTCGACGCTTCCTTGAACATCTTCAGCGTCTTCTGCAGATCGATAATGTAAATACCATTGCGCTCGCCAAAGATGTACTCCTTCATCTTCGGGTTCCACCGCTTCGTCTGATGCCCGAAGTGAACGCCCGCTTCGAGCAACTCCTTCATCGTAATGTTTGCCAATCAACCTCCTCAGTTGGTCTGCATCCGGACACTGAAAGACCCGGATTACCATTCCCTTCCACCCCATCTCAGGGGAGGTGGGGGGATGAATTGAACACCTAAAACCAGTCGTTTGTCGTTGGCCGATAGTCGTTCGCAAACGACCGTCGACCAACTACCATCGACTATCTCTTCGAGAACTGGAAGCGCTTGCGTGCGCCCTTCTGTCCGTACTTCTTGCGCTCTTTGGCCCGCGGATCGCGCGTAACCATGCCTTCGCTCTTGAGTTTCTTGCGCAGTTCCGCATTAAACTCCATGAGAGCGCGAGTAATCCCCAAGCGGACGGCGTCGGCTTGTCCAGCAACCCCACCGCCACACACGTTGGCCAGCACATTAAAGGTGGCCGCACTGTCAGTAGAAACCAGCGCTCTTTTTGCCGCGATGCGCTGCGAAGGCGTCACAAAATATTCATCGAATGGTTTGCCGTTAACCCTGAGTTCGCCGCTGCCAGGACGAAGAAAAACACGCGCGATCGCCGTCTTGCGACGTCCGGTTCCGTAGTATTGAACTAGTTCTGCCATTTAAGCCTTCAGCACTCAGCCGTCAGCATTCCGCCAACGTCAGCATGCATACCCTTTCAAAAATTCTGCGGTGCCGGTCCTCCTCAAACCTGCGACCTGACACCTTGAGACTTTGTCTGCTACGCGAACACTTTCGCTTCCGGTTTCTGCGCGTCATGCGGATGTTTGTCGCCGCGGTAAACCTTCAGCTTGGTAAACATCTGCTTACCCAGCTTATTCTTGGGAAGCATGCGCGACACTGCGTCTTCAATGATCAACTCCGGCTTGCGCACCATGCGCTTCTTCATTTCTTCCCCGCGAATTCCGCCGGGATACCCCGTGTAATGATGATAGACCTTCTGGTCAGCCTTCATCCCGGTCACTTTGACCTTGTCGGCGTTGATAATGACCACATGGTCGCCAGTGTCGATGAACGGAGTGTACTTGGGGCTCTCTTTGCCCATTAAAATGCGGGCCACGCGCGAGGCCAGCCGTCCGAGCGGAAGCCCGGTCGCATCTACCACAAACCACTTACGCGCAATATCTCCCTCTTTTGGGAAATAGGTTGACATCGGAAATTCTCCCAGAGCTTAAAGAACGTTATGAAGACCGCTGAGCGCCCTAATCCAAAGCCGTAACAAGGATCTATCCACGCAGAACGCGCGCTAGGTGTTCCAGGCGGGCAGCCGCAGGACTTCCAATTCCAAAGAGAATATAGGATAGCCCAGCCCCAACATCCTTGTCAACGAAAGATGCTGACCATGCAAGTACTTGCGGCCAGCGCACGCGGTGGCCAGCGCACCGTAGAATGAATATCTTAGCATCACCAAGCCCAAGAGCTTCCAGTGCCCCAGGTTCGCGCCTGTCCTCTGAGCGCTAACCTGGGAAGGAACTGCCCATGTCTCCTGAATGGCGGCTATGACTGAACTCGATAATCTCCGCGTAGTGCTCGTCGCAGCGCGCAACCCGCTGAACATTGGGGCCGCCGCTCGGGCCATGAGCAACTTCGGAGTCCGACCCTTGCGCGTGGTCAATCCCTACGAATTGGCATTCCGCGAGGCGCGCTCAGCGGTAGGCGCCTCCGAACTCCTGGCCCAGGCCGAAGAATACGACTCCCTGGCTGAAGCGGTAGCGGACTGCAGCCTGGTGGTAGGAACGACCGTTGCCGGCCGGCGGGAATTACAACATCCGCTCTATCGGCTGGACCAGGCCGGTAGTACGATCAAGCGCCAACTCGCCGTCGGATCTGTAGCATTACTGTTCGGCTCGGAAAGATTCGGCTTGTCCAATGAAGAAATGAGCCACTGTCATTGGATGATGCGGATTCCCACTCGCGAAGAACATGGCTCCATGAATCTTGGCCAGGCGGTCGCCGTCTGTCTGTACGAATTGGTCCGAGGGAGGAAGCGGTCATTGCCAGAGCTCAAGGCCAAGCCAGAGAAACCTCCCGCCAAGTCGGCAGAAGTGGAGCGGC
Source organism: uncultured Acidobacteriaceae bacterium (assembly GCA_963696275.1). Taxonomy (GTDB): domain Bacteria; phylum Acidobacteriota; class Terriglobia; order Terriglobales; family Acidobacteriaceae; genus Acidiflorens. The sequence goes on from CAVOJQ010000012.1 coordinate 85,007, forward strand.
TGACCAAGGTCCTGTTCGAGGTTCTCACTGTCTCCGGATACATCAAGCCGCGAATTGTGGAGGGCGAAGAAAAGTTGCGGAGGCTGGTCCGCCGCCTGAATTTGAATGCCAATGACGCCGAGGTCTTATTAGGAATGCTGCGGCAGGTCGCCTGGAAGCTACGCGCAACCGAAAATGACAGTGAATAGTCTCAACAATTTCAGTTGTTAAGTGTCAACTGGTTCCGCTGTTAAGCGTCTGTTAAGCGTCGACTGGATCAGCGCCCCAACCATTCATCAGAGCCCGCTTCGCCCATTCAACATCCGCTCCAACTCTTCGATGATTGCTGTCGGATCACTCCCCACACATCTGCTCGCTAACGCTTGCCGCCGCCGAGAGTCGAAATACTAACCGCGGATATGGGTTTTCGTCATTGAGGTGGCGACATGCGCACGTTACTGGACACCTTCGCGCAGACCTTACAGACTCTGTGGGCGCACAAACTGCGATCGTTTCTTACCATGTTTGGAATCGCCTGGGGCGTTGGTTCCCTGCTGCTGTTGGCCGGGGTCGGGGAGGGCTTCCGGAACGGCAATCGCAAGCAACTCGAAACCTTTGGCAAGAACATCATTTTCTTTTTCGGTGGTCGCGCGCCCGCCGTCGAGGGCAGTTTCAATTCCATGAGGTGGTTCAACCTGACCTACGACGATTACCTCGCCATCAAGAACGAATCGAAACTCGCGCTCAATATTTCGCCCCTGATTGCGCGCGACGACATCCGCGCGGTCAGCGATTACACCAGCACCAACGGCCAGGTCTCGGGCGTGCCGCCAATCTACAGCCAGGTGCGGACCATCCCGCTGGCGGTTGGGCGCTGGATCAACGACGACGACAACGACCAGCGGCGCCGGGTGTGCATTCTGGGCCGGGAAATGACGCGCAATATGTTCCCCGGGCGTCCCGCAGTCGGCAACACCATCCTGCTCAATGGCGTCCGCTTCCAGGTGATCGGCGTGCTCAACATGATCGGTCATGAGGAGCAGAACGCGACGAACGTCCGCATTTTTGTTCCGTTCAACACCATGCGCGAACTGTTTCCGCTAATCGGCGACAATTCGAAAGAAGGCAATGCGATTTCATTTATCAATTATCAGCCGCGCAGTTTTGACGAGAACGAAGCGGCGAAGGATGAGTTGCACCGGATCGTCGCGCGCAATCACGGCGGCTTTGATCCGAAAGGCGGCGATATCTGGGAAGAATGGGACACGGTCAAGAATCAGAAGACCATGGGCAAGATCTTCACCGCCATGGACTGGTTTCTCGGCGGAGTCGGCCTCGTGACCCTGGCTCTGGGCGCAATTGGCATCGCGAACATCATGCTGGTCGCGGTAACCGAACGCACCCGCGAGATCGGCTTGCGCAAGGCTCTGGGCGCAACGAATGGCAGCATTCTCTTTCAGTTTTTTCTTGAGGGCGCGTCCCTCACGCTGCTCAGCGGCGGCATCGGAGTTGGCGGCGCAATGCTCGTCATCCACTTGCTCGCGGGAGTGCAACTTCCGCAGGGCTTTGACACGCCGCGCATCGTGCCCCTATCGGCAATTGGCGCAGTGCTCTCGCTGGCACTGGCCGGCATCACCGCCGGTCTTTATCCGGCCAGAAAAGCGGCGATGCTCGAACCTGTAGAAGCTTTGCGCCAGGAGTAAAGGAGTAAAGCAAAGCTATCTCCGGAATCGCTCCGGGAAGCGCGCGGATTCAGCCGGGCCCCCTGGGAGCCAATCAATACTAGGGCTTTAGCCCTGAGGATTTTGTCATGACCAACGATTTGCTGAAAGAAGCTTACGGCGCGATGCAGCACAATCGCCGCCGGACAACTCTGACCATGATGGGTATGGCGTGGGGAATTGCCACGGTCGTCATCCTGCTGGCCTTCGGATCGGGATTCGAGCGCGCCATCAACCTGATTTTCAGCTCATGGGGCACCGACGTGATCGGAGCGTTTCCCGGACGGACGTCCTTGCAGGCGGGCGGTGCGAAAGCGGGTGCTGAAGTCCGGCTGAAGCTCGCCGACGTGGACTACATTCGCAATGAAGTGCCGATGGTGAAAGGCGTCACCCCAATTTTCGACAAGAATGGCGCGACCATTCAACACGATACTCGAACCTTTACCAATCTTTTTATGACGGGTGTCTACCCCGTATACGAGCGTATTCGCGGCTTTGAAGTTGCCAGTGGTCGCGGCCTGAGTGAGCAGGATCTATTGGAGCATGCCCGCGTCGCGGTGATCGGTGACGAGGCGAAGCGGAGACTCTTTTCCGGGGAACAAGCCCTGGGACAGAGCATCAGGATCAACGGCGTCAGCTTTCGGGTGATCGGCATTTATCAGCACAAAGTGCAAGGCGGCGACAACAACGACAACACCATGGTGGTTATCCCCTTCACCGCGATGGGCGATCTCTACGATACACAGTACATCACCGGCATTTTCATGGACTATGAGGGGCAGGACCATCAGCAACTGGCGCGTGTGGTGCGGAGTGTGCTTGCCGGCCATCATTACTTCCGTCCGGATGATCGCCGGGCCGTTTTCATCGCAGACTTCAAGCAGGACTATGACGAGTTCACCGTCGTAACCTCGGCGCTCAAAGTACTGCTCGCCTTCATTGGTGCGCTGACCTTGGGAATCGGCGGCATAGGGCTCATGAACATCATGCTCGTCTCCGTGCAGCAGCGAACCCGCGAGATTGGCGTGGAGAAGGCGCTGGGAGCGCAGAAGAGCCACATCCTTTTTCAATTTCTCGCGGAAGCGCTGGCCATCACCTTCGCCGGAGGACTGGCAGGGATCGGGATCGCTTATCTGATCTCGTGGGGAGTGGGAGCGCTCCCACTGATGAGCGCCTTCGGCGATAACCTGCAGGCTGGCGACATCCACCTGCATATCAACCTGATCACATTGGCGGTCGCTACCGGCATTCTTGCCGCGGTCGGTGTGCTGAGCGGGATGGTACCCGCGATCAGGGCAGCGCGACTGGATCCGATTGAAAGTCTGCGCTACGAATAGGACTGCCGCGCCCGCTGCCTAGAATCTGCAATGACTCTGCCTATCACCAGCAAGGTCATGAGAGTAATCACGCCCAACGACATGACACAGTAGATGCACCAGACTCCCAACACCATGGATTCCACATCCGCCAGGTGCACGGCAAATGTAAAAGCCACCGTCACCAGCGGCAGCATCCACGGGTAGGCTCTTCCGAAGGCCAGCGCACCGAGCAGGAGGTAACCCACGATGCCGATAACGGCCACTGGAATCCCATGAAGCATGGCGTAAGGACTGTGGTTCACGATTCCGCAATCCCAGCGCTCATTGATGCTGCACGGCGAGGCGTCGGTGCGGTAATGCTCGCGCAACGCGAGCGAAGAAACAATAATTCCGGCAACCGCCAGCACAATCAGCAGCCATCTCATGCAGATCTCCAGGGTCAAAGTAAATTACGTTGATAAGGCGAAGAACTATTATCCACGATTACCTCCATCAATCGTGGTAACGCCGTTCTCCAGCCGGAATCGGAACACTCAGCCGATTCTGTGGCGCCGGCAAGGGACAGGTCGCATAAGCAGTGAAGGCACAGGGCGGATTCACCAGCCGATTGAAATCGAGCCAGACTTCCCCTGGCTGCGTCACACCATGATCGGGCAATTCAGTGTACAGAAAACGTCCCGCACCATACGTCGTCGTCTTGCTGGTGACGTCGCGCAGAATAAAGAAAAGGTCAGTCGATCTTGGATCTTCCAGGACGGGCTCTAGTCGGAGCACCTGACCATCGAGAGTGAATTCGGCGACGCCCGGCGCTGAAAGATGCGTCGTTGTCCCCAAAACCGTCGGGATGTCCAGCACCTTGGCCGGGTTGTACGGAATCCAGCGCGCATGCACGCGATAAGCGGCGTTCGGCGCATACCAGCGTAATCCATGGAAATCGACCCGCGTCGGAGCTTGCGGATCTTTGACCCGCAACCCAAATTGATCGTCGCGATGAATCACGATGACGGTGATCGTCCCGATCGTAAGCTTTGAGGTCTTGTCGGCGTCGTCCGCCAGGAGAATCTGCTCCCTCGCGGGTTGACCATCGACCAACAGTTCTTTTGGAAATCCCTCCGGCGGAGGCAATAGGCGCAACGTGCCTTTCTCCAGTCGCACAATCGCGATATGCGATGGGACCTTCGCCCCAATCTGAATTCGGCAGTCTTCACCCGAGCCAAAAGTGTTGTCCCCTTCTTTCAGCCATCCCAGGGCAATCAACGACAACCAGCCCTCCGGCGCCTGCAAATTCGTCGCCCGCTTCGCGCGCCAGGCGAGTAGTTCACGTTGCCAATCGGTAGCGCTCTGACCACTCGAATCCCGATCGCTCGAAATCTGTGAATTGGCAGTTTGATTCGCGGAATTCTTACTGTCGAATGCCGCGGCGAACTGTGGCCCCGTCGCGAACCCCACAACGACCGCCGCGGTGAGCAAGAACTTGACTTTCATCGAGCAAATCTCCGTTCGTAGTAGCGGGATAGGCGCCGTGAAGCCCCTGCACAAATAATACTGCGCCTTCCATTTTCCCTGCACCCTTAACGCTACTCCCGGCCGGTCTGTTGCATTACGGTTTCTTGCAGCTCAGTACTTGAACCATGCCGCGCGGGCCACTCCGTCGCGAGAACAGCCATTTGCCAACTTTACGCAACCCCTTTATGGTTTTCAGGGGAACTCTTTGGGGAACTCCTTTAAGGAGACATAGTTCATGTTCAGGCGGTCACCACTCTTGCCATCGCTGATCTTGCCGCTGCTATTCCTGTTTTCTTCCCGGTTATCCCCCGCTCAAGCTAAACCGGAAAACGCGTCAGCCCATCAGTGGTGGCAGAACGCTGTCTTTTACGAAATCTATCCGCGCAGCTTTGCGGATAGCAACGACGACGGCATTGGCGATCTTAACGGCATCACCTCCAAAATGGGCTACCTGCACGACCTCGGCGTCGACGCCATCTGGATTACTCCCTGCTACCCTTCGCCGCAAGTCGACTTCGGCTATGACGTCTCCGATTACCGCAACATCGACCCCATGTACGGAACTCTTCGCGACTTCGATCACATGGTCACGGAAGGCAAAAAAAATAGCGTCCGCATCATTATGGATTTTGTGCCGAACCATACGTCTGACCAGCACCCCTGGTTTCTCGATTCGAGATCTTCGCGCACCTCCGCGCATCGCGACTGGTACATCTGGCGAGACGGCAAAGCGCCCGGCCAGCCTCCCAACAATTGGATCTCGCTCTTCGGTGGTTCAGCCTGGCAACTCAATCCCACAACCAATCAGTACTACTATCATTTTTTCTATCGTCAACAGCCGGACTTGAACTGGCGCAATCCGGCGGTTGAACACGAGATGCTCGACACCACACGCTGGTGGTACCAAACGAGGCGTCGCCGGATTCCGCCTCGACGCTGTGGATACTCTGTTTGAGGATCCCGAGCTCCGCAACAACGCCGTTCTACCCGGCAACAATGCGCAGGGCGATCCCAACATGAGGAACGAGCACAATACTAACCTTCCCGAAGTGCATACCGAACTGCAAAACCTGCGCAAGGTCGCTGACGAATTCAGCGCCGTCCTCATCGGCGAGACCTGGACCGACAACGTCGCTCAGCTCGACAAATATTACGGCCAGGACGGCAATGAACTCCAAATGCCGATGGATTTCATGTTCATGATGGTCGATAAACTTTCGCCGCCCGAATACCGGCGCCAGATCGCAGCCGTCGAAAGTGCCCACGGCTGGCCCGTGTTCGTCATCAACAATCACGATCGAACCCGCTCCTACGATCGCTACGGAGACGGCAAGCACAATGACGCCATCGCCAAGCTGATGGGAGCATTTTATTTGACGCTGCGCGGCACACCCATCTTGTATTACGGCGAAGAAATCGGCATGGAGAATAACGATCCCACCCGCAGGGAAGATGTAAAGGACCCAATCGGCCGCACCGGATGGCCGAGAGAGAAAGGCCGCGACGGCGAGCGTACGCCCATGCAGTGGAACACCTCCGCCAACGCCGGCTTCAGCGAGACAACTCCGTGGCTTCCCGCCCCGCCCAGCTACCAGACCCACAACGTGGCGACGGAATCGAAAGATCCCAATTCGATTCTGAACCTCTACAAGAAAGTGCTGGCGCTACGCCACACCAACGAAGCTCTGCTCGACGGCAACTACATCGCCCTCAATGAAAACGACCCGAACGTGATGTCCTACATGCGCAGTTATCAAGGAAAAGCCGTGTTGGTCGCCCTGAATATGTCCGCCAAGCCACAAAAAACCGTCTTCGATTTATCAAAGCAGGGGTTCGGTGGGAGTTCGCTGAAAACTCTAATTTCGTCCGACGCATCGCTTGCCGGGAACGAAGTTACCCTCGAGCCTTTTGGACTTTTTATCGGCGGAGTGAATTGATCGGCGTGAAGATTCGTCGCGAACAACAAGTAGATACCAAAACCGTTCGCGCCCATCTACCTTGGGGCTTACTGGGTGCTGAACCCCGCGGCCTCAGGTTGGTGAAAGCGCCCCATCACTTCCGCAACACCTTGCTCTAACCCCGCGAACATGCGTATTGTAACCAAGTGAAATTTCCTCGCTGTAGTGGCATTCTGTTGCACCTTACCTCCCTGCCCGGTCGCTTCGGCATCGGCGACCTCGGTCCCAGTGCTCGCAATTTCGCCGAATTCCTTCAAGCCGCCGGACAGAAGTTATGGCAAGTCCTGCCCCTCAATCCCACGGGATACGGCGATTCTCCATATCAATGTTTTTCCGCGTTCGCCGGTAATCCCATGTTCCTCAGTCTCGAGTATCTGCGCGACCAGGGCTTGCTTCGAGAATCGGATCTGACCCGGGCGCCGCAGTTTCCCGAAGACTCCGTCGACTACGGACCCGTGATCGAATTCAAAATGGACAATCTGCGGCGCGCTGCCCACGCTTTCCTTGCCGACGCTTCCCCCTCCGATCGCGACGCCTTCGGTCAATTTTGCGAAAGTGCCAGCCCATGGCTCGACGATTACGCGGTCTTCATGGCCTGTAAAGATGCCCACCGTGGAACCATGTGGACTCTCTGGGAACCGGAAATCCGTCGGCGTGACCCACATGCAATCGAAGCGCTCTCCAAAAAATTGGCGCCCGAACTGCACGCCTACAAATACTGGCAATTCGAGTTCTTCAAACAGTGGAATCATCTCAGAGTCGATTGCCAGCAACGCGGCATCCGCTTGATGGGTGACGTTCCGATTTACGTTGCCCACGACAGCGCCGACGTCTGGGCGCATCCCGGACTCTTTCATCTCGACGTTCAGGGCCGGCCCACCGTCGTCTCCGGCGTGCCCCCGGATTATTTCAGCGCTACAGGCCAGCTTTGGGGAAACCCGATCTATCGCTGGGATCTGCTCGCCGCCACTGGCTTTAAGTGGTGGATCGAGCGCTTCCGCGCCTCGCTGGCGCTTTTCGATCTGGTGCGCCTCGATCATTTCCGTGGCTTCGAATCCTACTGGGAGGTCCCCGCCACCGAGACGACCGCCATCAACGGCCATTGGGTCCAAGGCCCGGGAGAAACTTTTCTGTCCGCCCTGCAAAACGCATTAGGAGAACTCCCAATCGTTGCCGAGAACCTCGGCGTCATCACCCCTCCGGTCGAGAAACTACGCCACCAGTTCGGTCTGCCAGGAATGAGTCTTTTGCAATTCGCATTCGGCAACGATCCGCAGGGTCCCTCGTTTCGTCCTCATAACTACACTCGCGATCTCGTTGCCTACACCGGCGGACACGATAACGACACCACCGTCGGTTGGTGGAAAAGTTCGGGCGGCGGCGACAGCACACGCACGCCAGAGGACGTCCGAAAAGAACACGATTTCGCCCGCGCCTATCTCAACTTTCAGGATGATTCCGAAATCAACTGGATCATGATCCGAGCCGTAATCGCCTCGGTCGCTGACGTTGCGATTGTCCCCATGCAGGATGTGCTCGGCCTCGGCAGCGAGGCACGGATGAATCTTCCCGGTACTGTCAGCGGGAACTGGAAGTGGCGCTATCGTCCGGGCGCGCTTCGAGGTGAGTTGGCCGAGAGACTTCGCTCCTTAGCCACGCTTTACGATCGTTAAGACACCGACGAGCCTGCTGAACAGCGGCCAACCCGAGAACAACCTGCCGGATAAGTCCCCGCTCAGTGCACCCCTAATAAGACGAGCCGCCGGCCGCAGCATTCAGCAGGATGGTCAATGGCGGAACGTGTTCAGGTTTCACGTAGCGGTTCACCAGAAAGCGTCTGCCGTCGCTGGCCACGTCATAAGTAAAAACGTCGGTGCTCGAAATCGGAGCGCGACCGTGAATCTGGAACAGCGCCGCTGGTGTCCCCGTAGCAAAAATGCTTACGCCGTTGACCGGAACAGCCATCAACATGCCGCTGGGCGCAATATAGAAGATCTCCTTTCCGTCTCCACGCCAGCGCGGCTCGTTGCCGCCGCCACGTGACACTTGCCATTTGCCCGCCGCGCCGGGGAACGAGGTGACGTAAATCTCCCAGACGCCGGATTCATCGGAGGCATAGGCCACCCACTTTCCATCGGGAGAGATCTGTCCGTTCGACTCGCTGCCTTTGCTGGTCAAAAACCTGGTGGGCTCTCCTCCGGCAACCGGTATCAGCTCCAGGTACTCACCCGACGTAACCTGGCGTGTAAACAGAATCTGTTGGTCGTCCAACGACCACGAATTGGGAATGATGTCGTCCATGGAGGGCGCGGGGATGGTGAATCTCCGCCGCTCACGCTCCAGGCCAGTCGCTGGCTTTAGGAGTAGACTCGGGCCGTTAACGTCGGCGATGCGGTAGGCCAGCATTTTTCCATCTCGCGACCATACAGCCGCCACTTCTTCTGCGGGGTCAAACGTGAACCGCGAGTTGCCCGCTCCGGTAGTGCTTTCGATCCAGATGTCGACGTTATTAGCCTTCTCATCGCTGATATCGAGCGCGACGCGGCTGCCGTCGGGCGAAAGCATGGGGTTATCCATGACGGCCGGTTCGCCAATCCGGCCCTGTTCTTTGCCCAGGCGATCCACCCAGGTGAGCGCGGATTGCGCCGCTCCGATGGCGGTGTTGTAGATCAACGTCCCGCTCGGCGCGACCGCGAATGCCGCCCAATACGTGGAAGGTTGAAACCCGACGAGATTCGCAACCACCGTCGTGCTCCCCGAAACCTTGGTCGCGGATGCGTCAAAAGCCACGCTGACCAACTGCCTTTGCTCGTCCGCGTAGTACAAATTGTGGGCGTCGAAGCCGAAACTCGAATGGCAGAGAACCACTGTCTTTCTCTCCTTGCCCTCCAGAGAACTGGCGTAGATGCCGCTCAACCGGTCGTCCTTCGCATTCGAAAAATTGCCGGCCCAAAACAGGAAATGCTCTCCGTCGGGAAGAAACATGGGCCAGCGGTGGGATTGATCCTCTTTGGTCCTGATGCCCAGGGTGACCGGCGCCATCCCCGAGCCATCGGCGTTGACCCGCTGAAGCGGACTTTGAGCGTCCGGAGCATAGATGATCACGCCCTTGCTTCCCCAACTGCCACCGCGTCCAGCCAAAGCGGTAGCCAGCACCTGTGGCGTGCCGCCTGCAATCGCCATTTTCTGCAGCTTGCCATTGGCGAAAAATCCAACGTAGGCGTCATCGGGCGACCAGAAAGGATAACTGGCTCCCTGCGTGCCCGGCAGAATCGTGACGCTGGCCGAACCGACGCGCTGCACGTAAAGCATGGGCAACGCGGAGTTCTCTTCCGGAGAGACAAATACGAGCATTGAGCCGTCGCTCGACAGCGCCATGTGGCTGATGCTCATCTCATCAGGTACCGCCAGGGCAAACTGCATCCGAGTCGTTGGCTGCTGAGGACGACGCGCCATCCACCACGTGACCGCAGCGACCGCTACCAGCCCCAACCCGACCGCAATCCAGAGCCGGAGCGGCATTCCGCGGGACGCTCCCATTGTGCCCTGTGCCACCGTGCTCGCCCCGGTGCCAGAGAGTGCGCTCAGGGCGAACGACAGATCGCGTGCCGATTGGAAGCGTTGTTCCGGATTCTTCTCCAGGCAACGCCTGACAGTGCGATCCAGGGAGGGTGAAACCAGCCGTCCGGGATCGGACAACTCGGGCGGGTCGTCCTTCAAAACCGCGGTCATGGTCTCCGCAGGGGTGTCGCGGCGAAAAGCGCGCACCCCCGAAAGCATCTCGTAGAGCACGGCGCCGAACGCGAAAATGTCGGTGCGAGCGTCGGCAGTTTCGCCCCGCACCTGTTCCGGCGCCATATAGCTCGCCGTCCCCATGACGACGCCCGCTGCCGTGTGCTCGCTGGTCAGCGTGACTTCATCGGAGCCCACTCTTTGCGCCAGCTTCGCCAGGCCGAAATCCAGAATCTTGATGCGTCCGTCTTTAGTGATGAAAATATTTTCCGGCTTTAAGTCGCGGTGAACAATCCCTTTCTCGTGCGCTGCCGCCAGTCCGTGCGCAATCTGCACTCCATACTCAATCGTCTTCCTCTGGGGCAACGCCCCACGTTCCAGCACCGTGCGCAGGCTTTCGCCCTCTAGGAGTTCCGAAACGAGAAACGGCGAGCTATTGTGCTGGCCGATATCATGAATGGCTAAAATATTGGGATGATCGAGGGCAGCCACCGCTCGAGCCTCCTGCTCGAAACGTCGCAGCCGGTCCGGTTCGCAGGCAAATGATTCCGGAAGAATTTTCAGAGCAACATCGCGCCCTAGCCGCGTATCCTTCGCGCGATAAACTTCTCCCATGCCGCCCGCGCCCAGGGCAGAGATGATTTCGTAAGGTCCGAGTTTGCTGCCAGAAGAGAGAACCATGAGTTCGGGACATTATATATGCAGCCGAAAAGTTGTTGGTCGTTCGTCGACTCAAAGGGATCGACTCAAAGGCCCGCTTGCTCCTACTCGCACCCCCGATTGCATCCCACATTAACCAGCGTTACGATGATTTCTCTAGGAGAGAGCCATGAGCGATTCTCGTCTCCCTCAGGATAAAACAACCGCTTCCCGACGCAATTTTCTCAAAACCACCGGAGCCGTAACCGCCGGAGCTCTTGCCGGAAGTCTGCTCCCCGCCCCCGCGTCGGCAGCGACGACCGCTGCACCCAACACACCGTTCAATCCCGCTACCGCCGGAGCCATGCCCACTCGTAACCTGGGCCGCACCGGCTATCGCCCCGGCATCTTCAGCCTCGGCGGACAAGCCGCCATCGAGCAGCCCAACAACGAAGCCGCAGCCGTGCCCATCATCGAGCACGCTCTCGATCTCGGCGTCAATTACGTCGATACCGCCGCCATGTACGGAGGCAAAGAGCGCTGGAGCCAGCGCTACATCGGTCAGGTCATGAAGCATCGCCGCAGCCAGGTCTACCTCGCCAGCAAAACGCATGACCGCACCCGCGACGGTTCGCTCGCTCTACTGGAAGAATCGCTCAAGCTGCTGAACACCGACCATCTCGACGCTTGGCAACTCCATCACATTGACAGCAAAGATGAGGTCGAGCAAATCTTCGGGAAAGGCGGAGCCCTGGAAGCCATGCGCCAGGCCCGCGATCAGAAAATGGTTCGCTTCCTCGGCGTCACCGGTCACTCCGACCCTGAAGTGCTGATGGAGTGCCTCCGCCGCTTCGATTTCGATCAGATCCTGATGGCGGTCAACGCCGCCGACGCTCACCACCGCAGCTTCACTGAGCACCTGTTGCCCATGGCCGTCGACAAACAGATGGGAATCATTGGCATGAAAATTCCCGCCCGGGGCCGCATCCTCACCTCGTGGCACCCCGACAAAAGCCACGACTCAGGCTGGAACCAGCCCGCAACGAAGCCCGGTGTCCTCGCAATGAAAGAAGCGATGTACTTCACCCTGAGCCTGCCCGTTAGCACGGTCATTATCGGATGCGATTCCGTTGCCCAACTCGAAGAGAACGTGCAATTAGCCCGCGACTTCACGCCCCTGAGTGAAACGCAAATGGCCGGCCTCACCGGACGCACAGAGCCCATCGCCAAGCAGGCATTGTTCTTTCGAAATTGGGCTTGAACGAAGTTGGGGTTGAGAAAATTAGGGCACTAATTTACTTCACTAACCAATCTGAGATAAGAACTTACCGTGACAGGGCAGGAATCTAATTTGGCGGTTTTCCTCCATCTAATTGCTGAAGCATACGATCGAGAGCTTCAAAGTTTGCGTCCACTTCCATTTGACAGGCCAGAACCTCGTAACCCTTCTCGATTAACTGATACTCCGGAGTCTGGCGCAGTTCATCTAGACGATGTTGCCAGTTCTGAACCTTTGATCCTTCCAAAATCGTAGTGAAAGCTCTGCGATCAGCGGCCAATTGTCCTAAGCGCGTGATCAGTTCTCGAAGCGATTCCATTTCTTTGGTCGTCATAGCACCTCAAGAACGACTGAAGTAGGCATATTTTCGTCGGTCGCAGCCGACGGTTTTTCCGCAAAATCGATACGAACCCAACCATCCCGACCTACCAGTAATATCTCAGGTGCGCCCGGCGATTGCTGTCCCAGCATTCGTCGCTGTCGAAGTCGCATGTCGGATAGAGTTTGCCCCAGCCCACAGCCGAAACAATGCGCTCCGCCGGAATCCCCATGCGGATAAGCTCTTCCTTCGCGATATTAGCGCGTTTCTGAGACAGCACCAGATTGTAGATGATGTCGCCCCGGTTGTCGGCGTAACCGTCGATCCTTATGCGAATCTCGGGATGAGCCATCAGATATGTCACGTCGACCTCTACCGTCGCCTTGTTCGTCGGATCCTCATACTGATCGAAGGCAAACAGGATGTCCTTGATATTGTGCCGGAAGTCCACGGCCTCAGGTGAAGCCGGCGGCCAAAATCCTTGCGCCCCCGCCGGACGCGCAAGAGTTAGTAACGCTACGAACCCCATCCAGAACATCCATGATCGAACTGAACGCGCTTTGTGCACCATGACGTGCCCTCCCCGGTGGACCGGCCACCGCCTGAAATATTACCGGGGCGGACACTGCAGGCGAAACTGGCAAAATTATCAGTCTGCCCGACCGCCTTCCGGAAACGCTTCCAGGAACAGGCCACTGCAAGAAAGACGAGGTAAAGCTCTCCTTGCCTATGCTGTAGCTACCCCACACCTTTATTGACTTGCGCACCTCTCCGACCTAATATGGTCGCTCTTGGCGTGGCCTCAATTCGGAGTTTCGCGACAACGTGCTCGGCTAAACGAATGATCGACTAACAATGATGGGCTAAACCACAATCGGCTAGCTAATGATCGGCCAACAATGATCGGTCAAACCATCTCCCATTACCGCATCATCGAGAAGCTCGGTGGTGGAGGCATGGGTGTCGTCTACAAAGCCGAAGATACCCGCCTGCATCGCTTTGTCGCTCTCAAATTTCTGCCCGAAGAAGTTGCCCGTGACCCTCAAGCCCTTGCCCGTTTTCAGCGTGAAGCTCAGGCTGCCTCTGCGCTCAATCATCCCAACATCTGCACGATCTACGATACCAGCGAGCAGGATGGCCAGGCCTTCATCGCAATGGAATTTCTCGACGGTGTGACGCTACGCCATCTCATCGGAGCGAAGCCGGTTGAAATTGATACCGTATTGTCGCTCGCCATCGAGATTGCCGACGCTCTCGATGCCGCCCACACCGAGCAGATCGTCCATCGCGATATCAAGCCGGCCAACCTTTTCGTGACCAAGCGCGGTCACGCCAAAATTCTTGACTTCGGACTCGCCAAGCTCACCGTACGTAGCCGCCGCCCTGCCGACATGGACGGCGCAACCGTCGACGAGATGGCACCCACCGAGGCGCATTTGACCAGCGCCGGCGCTACGCTCGGCACCGTCGCCTATATGTCGCCGGAGCAGGTGCGAGGCAAAGAACTCGACGCCCGCACCGACCTGTTCTCCTTCGGCGCCGTTCTCTATGAAATGGCGACCGGCACTGTGCCCTTTCGCGGCGAAGGTACTGGCGACATCTATGACGCCATACTCCATAAAACCCCTGCGGCACCCGTCCGGCTCAATCCTGAAGTCCCCGCCGAACTCGAACGCATCATCTATAAAGCTCTGGAAAAGGATCGCGACCTGCGTTACCAACACGCCTCTGATGTCCGTGCCGACCTCAAGCGCCTCAAGCGCGAAACCGAGTCCGGCAAAGCAGTCGCAGACTCTGCCGCCGCGATATCTTCCGCCTCGGTTCACCCGGGACCATCCTCAGCACCCATCTCCGGACCACCATTCCCGCCATCGTCGTCAGGAGTTTCGGCGCCACCCTATTCCGGCACAGCTCCGTCTTACAGTTCGGTCACCGTGCCCGAACCCCCGCGCCGCAGCGTCACTCTGATCGCCATCGCTGCCGTGGTTATCGCGCTCGTACTCGCCGGAGCCTTTGGCATCTACAAAATTCTTAGCAAGCCAGGCCCCGCCGTCGATACCCGCAACATCAGCATCCGTTCGCTGACCGAACATGGACAGGTCATCGGCTTTGCCACGATTTCTGCCGACGGACGGCTCATGGCTTATGGCAGGCGCGAAGGCGAGCGCAGCCTGCGCGTGAAGCAAGTCACCACCGGCAGCGAAGTCACCGTCGTGCCGCCGCAGACCGGCTTTTTCGGCTCCGGAGTCACCTTCACACCGGACGGCAATTATCTTTACTACTCTCACCTCGACCCCACCAATGGCAACAACATGAATCTTTATAGCGTTCCGGCCCTGGGTGGAGCATCGCGCCAGATCGTGAGCGACGTTGCCAGCCGAGCAACGTTTTCGCCGGATGGCAAGCGCATCGTGTACCGGCGCCTCATCCAGGAGAAGGGCGAAGATCAGCTACTGGTAGCGAACGCCGATGGCAGCGGTGAGAATGTTATTTTCCGGCACGAGTCGGGCATTAAGGGTTTAAGCACGGAACCGGTTTGGTCAGCTTCGGGCGACCTCATCGCGGTCGCGGCCCTGGAATTGGGCAAGAACACTCTCGCATCCATTCTGGTGCTTACACCCGACGGCAAACTGGTCAAGAACTTTTCCATGCCCATGCTGGTGAATGCCTTGGCCTGGCTGCCCGATTCGTCAGGACTGTTTTTCATCGGTGGCGAAAAATCCACCGGCTTTCGAAACCAGATCTGGTTTCAACCCTATCCTGCAGGAGAGCCATTCAAAATCAGCAATGACTTGAGCCAATACTTTTCGCTCAGCGTAACCGCCGACGGTAAGTCGTTCGTTACCACTCAGCAACGCCAACAGGCAACGATTTATGTCGGCGAATCTCCCGCCGTGCTCAGTGACAAGGTCGATTGGAAGCTAACTCCAATTTCGAACGAACAAGCGACGGGCTATTCCCTGTCCTGGACGGCGGCCGGCAAGTTGTTGCAGGTGGACTCCACAGCCCACGCCTATGTCACTGGCGGCGACGGCAGCAATCGGGTTCACCTTTTAGAGAACAACCCGCTGGTTGCGGACGCTAATGCCTGCGGTCCAGGCGAAGTCGCCCTCTTGTCCATACTGTCCGAAGACAACCAGGTGCAGGTGTGGCGGTTGAACATGGCGACGGGGGAACTGAAACAACTTACTTCCGGAAAGTTCGACAGGAGCGCCTCCTGCACGCCTGACGGCAAATGGGCGGTCTATCAATCCTTCGTTGCCACCGACAGTCTGGGCCGTATTTTCAAGGTTTCCACCGACGGCGGCACTCCCGTGGAACTGGCTCGTGGAACCATCACTTCGGCCCCTGCGGTTTCTAGCAACGGGCTCATAACCTTCGGCAAAATCGAGGGGCAGGGCGCTGCCGCAAAATCAAAATTCGTCGTGCAGAAACTCGAAGCCGGACCGCCCGTGCAGGAGATCGAAGCTCCGTCAAGCTTTTCGCAGGTCGGTTGGACGCCCGATGGGCGCACCATCACCTACGTGCACAACACAACCGGAAATACGCAAAACGTATACATGCAACCGCTGGCTGGAGGTGCCCCGGCGCAGTTGACCCACTTCGACTCTGAACCGGCCGTTGTGTCCGCCTATGCGTGGTCACAGGATGGCAAGAAATTCGCCATCACTCGCTCGCGCTACAACGATACCGATGTTGTTATGTACAGCGGATTCCGGTAACAAGAATCAAGTCAACATATCAATGACGGGAAAGGAATCGACCTTATGCTGGAGATCCAGACCAAACAAGTGCAACCCGACATTATCGTCCTCGAACTGACCGGAAGAATCACCATCGGCCGCGACTGCAAACAGCTCGAATGGGCGGTTGAGAACCTCGTGAAAGAAGGCCGCAAAAAAGCGATCCTTGACCTTAGCGGCGTCACCAGTGTCGACAGCACCGGCATCGGAATCATCGTCATGTCCGCCGGCCAAATCAAAAAGTCAGGAGGCGAGTTGCGAGTAGCCGGTGCCAACGGCCACGTCGAACAGGTGCTGCGAATGACGAACGTAGATCAGATTGTCCACTTGCACCCCAGCGCCACAACCGCCGCGACCGGCTTTTGATTCTACGGGTAGTCACTCCGCGACACTGGAGGCGCGGGTCGGAATCGAACCGACGTATAAAGGTTTTGCAGACCTCTCCCTTACCACTTGGGTACCGCGCCTCATATCTCACACTAGAGCCTCGCAAGCGCCTTTGTCCAGAACCGGTCGTCAGATGTGTGCGCGTCTTTGAATTCCCCGCATCTTGAATTGCGTATCCTGAATCGCACATTTTGGGATTATGCTTTCCGGTTTCACCCGTCCCTCCTCCGACTTGATATTTCTTCGCGCCGCAATCTGTGCTACAACACGAAACAGGAATCGACGTCACAGGGTTCCCAACCATGAATTTGGCCTCGCTCACCACCGCCCGAATCCCAGCACAGACGACCGATGTTGCGCCTCCCAATCTCGCGCCTTCAATTCTCCAAGAAAATGTCACATCGATCTGCCCCAACTGCTCCACCAAATTAAGCGGACACCGCTGCAAACTGGTATGCAAAAAATGTGGCTTCTATCTGAGCTGCTCCGATTTTTACTGAAGTAACGTCCCCGGGTCGAAACGGGGCTTGCGGTCTACGCTGCCCACGGTCCACACCAGCGACCTCCGCCAGAGAAAGCTGCGACATCCTGTCTCGACCTGCGCAGAACTCCCCCGAGCTTTTACAATAGGTCCAGACTACACTTGATTCTCATCTCAGGAGACTGGCATGGAACGCAAAGCAAGCGCAGTGTGGAAGGGCGGACTGAAAGACGGGCAAGGCACAGTTTCATCCGCCAGCGGAATTCTTTCCAACACGAAGTACTCATTCACCACGCGGTTTGAAGATGCACCGGGCACCAATCCGGAGGAACTGATCGCGGCGGCCCACGCCGCGTGCTTCTCCATGGCGCTCTCCGCGCAACTCGGAGGGGCGAACCTGACTCCAGAAAGCATCAGCACATCCGCTACCCTCACGATGGAAAAACTGGAGGCGGGCTGGACGATTACCGCCGTGCATCTCGATGTCGTCGCCAAGGTGCCCGGAGCAAGCGCGGAAGCCTTCAACACAGCCGCCCAAAATGCAAAAGCGGGATGTCCTGTATCAAAGGTGCTCAACGCGAAAATCACCATGGATGCAAAACTCGGCTAGTCGCGGGCCTTGGCCGCTCGCCTTGAGATTGTCAACTGCCAACCATGGGAGGGATCTGCATTTCGCCGCACCATGCAGTTCTCTCCCCTCCCGGACGACACTCGTGCTTGAGAATCTGTACAAGGAGATCGGCTAGCTCTTCGACCGCAAAATCTGACGCAGCTTCTGATTGATTTTTACCGCGTCCTGCGATGCCTGATCGATCAACTCTACCCAGCGGCGTGAATTTTCCGGGGGCCCTGCCTGCGAAATCAAATAGGTTGCCTGCACAATGGTTTCTAGCGCATTGCTGAGATCGTGCGCCAGCGTGCGAAGTTCCTTCGCCAGCGCGGCCGGGATTTTATCGGATCCGCCCGTCATGCTCGCAATAGCCTCGGCGTTTTTATGATCTGCCTACCAGATGTTCACCAGTCATTCTTCGACCGTCATTCGTTTGACAGCCATACGCCAGCCAGTAGAATATTAGTGTAGTCGCCCTGAGAGAGGGTCCTTTCGATTTTTTCTCTTTATGCGGATATGGCGGAACTGGCAGACGCGCTAGGTTCAGGTCCTAGTGATCGCAAGGTCGTGGAGGTTCGAGTCCTCTTATCCGCACCAAATCAGCCCTTTACCGTTTCAGCGCAGAGTCGTCTAGGTATCGAGCGGAAGCACTCGCCCGCGAACTTCGTTAGGCTCCCGCCGACAACCGGTGCGTGCTTCGGCTCTGCGCTATCCCGTATTGGCGGATCTTATAGAGCAGCGCTTTATAGCTGATCTGCAGCAGCGCCGCCGCTTGTTTGCGATTCCAATTCGTCTCTTCCAGAGCTCGAGCGATGGCTTCCGCCTCCGCTTCATCTTTCGCGGTGCGTGACAGCGACTTCAGGCCGCCTGCCGACTCAACACCCGCAGCAGCAGATCTGCCGCTGTCGACGTGCATCCCCATGCCGCCATCCGGCCGCGGCTGTAACTCCGATGCCGCCAGCGTCTCATCTCCCAATACCAGATAGCGCTTGATGAAGTTGCTCAACTCCCGCAGGTTGCCGGGCCACGAATGTTTCAAACAAGCCTCCATCAAAGGAGGTGAAATCGGCAAAGGCGAACGCGCATAAGACTCCGACATCCGCGACATGAAATGCTTCAGCAGAATCGGGATTTCTTCCTTACGATCCCGCAGCGGAGGCAGCGACATGGTAAAAGCGTTCAGCCGGTAGTAAAGATCCTCACGCAGACGTTTGTTGGCAAGCGCTTCTGGAATGTTGATGTTCGTGGCCGCCAGAATTCGCACGTCTACTTTAACCACCGTGCGGCTGCCCAGGCGTGAGAAAGTCTGGTCCTGCAGAACGTGCAGCAGCTTCGCTTGCAGCAGCGCCGGCATTTCCCCGATTTCGTCCAGCAGAATCGTGCCCTTGTTGCACAGTTCGAACTTGCCCGGTTTCGCGTGCGTTGCCCCCGTAAAGGCTCCCGCTTCATATCCGAACAATTCGCTTTCCAGCAGGTCCGCCGGAACCGCCGCGCAGTTCACTTTAAGGAAAGTTCGGTGGGCGCGCGGAGAAAGTTTATGGATCAGGCGAGCCAGCACTTCCTTGCCCGTTCCGCTTTCACCGAGCAGCAGCACCGGAATATCCACGTTCGCAACCAGCGCCGCTTGCGAACGTATTTTCTTCATCGCCGGGCTGGCCGCCACAAAAAACACATCGTCGCAAAGCTCCTCGATTTCGCTCGAGTAGCCATCGCCTTTGGCCGTCCCCACGCACTGCCCTATCACCGCGTCGAGTTCGGCCTTCTGGAACGGCTTCGTCAGATAATCGACGGCGCCCAGGCGCATCGCCTGTACCACTTTGCGTGTGTCATTCACGCACGAAAGCATCACCACTTTCAATCCCGGCTTCAAATGACGCAACTGCTCCAGAGTCTGCAGCCCATCGATGCCCGGCATCAGCAGATCGAGCAACACCAGGTCGGGCATCAGCCCTTTCTGAACGCACTCTACCGCTTCCTCGCCCGTACTGGCGGTCTGAACTTTGTGTTCATCCACCTCCAGCAGGGTGCGGATGTAACGCAGCATTCCCGGTTCGTCATCCACCAGCAGAATGTTGGCGGCTTCACTCATTGGGCTCCTCTTGCCGGATTATTCACAATTGGTTTCAGGGGTATGAGAAAGGAAAACTTGCAGCCTGCTCCCGGCTCGCTTTCCACCCAGATCTTGCCGCCCATACCCTGCAGCAACCGTCGCGATATGGCCAGCCCGAGTCCCATGCCCTCCGACGATTCACTGCCCGGCAGGCGGTAGAAATCATCGAAAATCTCCATGTGGAACTCCGGTCGTATCCCGGGCCCGGTATCGGCCACACTCACTTTCACGGCATTCGGCACATTGCTCGATTGTCGTCGCCGATCGCCGCCGGTAGCCGAAGAGCTCACCGTCCGGCGCTCCCACATATGCGGTTCCGCATGCAGCCAAACCGTGCCCCCTTGGGGTGTGTACTTCGAAGCATTCTCTAGAAGATTGGAGATCACACGCTGTATCTTGGGTCCATCGAAATGAAAAGGCGTCAGTTTGTCATTCGCCAGAAAATATAACGCCAGGCCACGCTCCTGAAACCGGTTCGACCAAATCCGGCAGACTTCCGAGAGACAGGCGTTAATGTCGCCTTCCACAAACTGCATGCGCAGTTCGCCGATCTCCAGCACGCTGAAGGTCAGAAAGTCCTCAATGAATTGCTGCAGACGCTGGCCGCTGCTGAACATATCGGCCATCACTTCGCGTTGCCGGTCATTGAGCGGTCCCAGTTTCTGGCTCCGCAACAGATCAATGTATCCATTGAGAATAGCCAGTGGCGTTTTCAGATCATGCGCCGCCGAGGCGAGAGCGTTCGTCGTCTTCCGAAATCGATCCCGCAGCTGTTCCAGATCGCGCGCCAGGTTATCGGCCGAGCCGGCCTCAAACGATTGCGTAACCGCCGCCGCTAGACCATCTTTCACGCCGGTCCCGGCAGGCACCGCGAATGAGCTTTTATCGGATGGCGAAGACATGGGAACTCAAAATCAGCGCAAACTCAACAGGGGAGGAGATACCTCTGCTACCGACGGAACGTGGGGTGAGCTCATAGTATGTCAGGGCATTCCCACTGTCAATTGGAAACATGCCCTGCGGGAGTGGAAAAACTTTGCACCTATTTGCCATGTCCTAGGGTCACTTTTTACTCACTTGTTCATCCCCTTCGCCCCGATTCGCCAATCCGCAGGCGGGTTTTGCTTATTTACCCGGCATTTCCCATTTACTGCTGTATTTGGCACCTCAGATGCGGCCCTCGCTATGCTCTCGCCGGCCTAGAGGTGGAAAAGACGTGCCTCGTACCCTAAATAAGAAGGATGAACGGAAGTGGCCCAGGCTGCACCTGCCCATCCCCGTATTCATCCGTGCTCGCGACGGGAACGGCAAGGATTCCCTGGAATTTGCCACTGCCATCAACATCTCTCCCGGGGGCGCATTAGTCGTCGTTCGCCGCTCTCTACCGCAGTCCGCGGTGGTTTCATTGGAGATTCCCAGTGCCCCCATCGGACCGGCTGCCGGCCTGAATACACCCTCCCGCGTCATCCAGGCGAAGGCCGTCTGGGTCACCCATCTCGATGCTTACCATCTTCTCGGGCTCAAATTTCACCGTCCTCTGAGCACCGATGCCATCACCGTCTCTGGCAAACATTTGAGGAAAGCCGGTGCTGCAGTGTGAATTATTTTTCCCTTCCTCGCCCTACGCCGGGATGGCACTTTGGTGCCATGACCGAAAGTAGCGTTCTCGGGATATGATCACCCTAAGCCATTCATAAGTTGAGCGCTTAACCGCAAGTTCGGCGGTCGCTCGGCTCTTCCCTTACGTTTGGTGCTCGGGATGCACTTTTAGTGCATGCGGATGAACACTTCGCCGCAATGGGACATTCACTCTTATGACGACACTTTCCGTAAATTCCCTGGTGCAATCGCTCGGTGAGGTTCCCCCCGATCACATCATCTTCGGCCACTCTGAAGTCATGCAGGCAGTTCGTTCTCGCCTCGGCAAAGTCGCGGCTGCCAACGTTCCCGTTCTCATCACCGGCGAAAGCGGTACCGGCAAAGACATCATCGCCCGTCTCATCCATGGGCTCTCCCCTTGGAAAGTTGGCCCCTACGTTAAGGTAAACTGCCCGGCCATCCCTGGGACTTTGCTCGAAAGCGAGTTATTCGGATACGAAAAAGGAGCCTTCACCGGCGCCTTTGGCTCGAAGCCAGGTCGCGTTGAAATGGCCCACCGCGGAACCCTCTTCCTCGACGAAATTTCTGAGCTCGATCCCTCACTCCAATCCAAGCTCTTACAACTCTTGCAGGATGGCCAGTTCTGCCGCATCGGCGCCCAGGAAGACAAGAAAGTCGAAGTGCGCGTAGTCTGCGCCACTAACCGCAACCTCGAAAACGAGATCGAAGCCGGCACTTTCCGCCAGGATCTTTACTACCGTATCAATGTCGTGAATATCCGCATGCCCTCACTCCGCGAACGACGCGGCGACATTGAAGATCTGTGCGGTTACTTCCTCGAGTACTACAACCGCAAGTTCAACTGCCGGGCGCGACCGATCTCGAGTGAAGTTCTGGCGGTCCTGCAGAAATATCACTGGCCCGGCAACATCCGCGAACTGGAAAATCTGATCAAGCGCTACGTGATCCTCGGCCACGAGGAAGTCATCACGAACGACCTGGTGGCGCGCGAACCCGATTTCTTCAATCCCGATTTTTCGCTGGATGGCCCAATTTCCCTCAAAAAGCTCACCCGCCAGTGCGTGCGCGAACTGGAACGCAAAGTCATCCTCAAAGTTCTGCAACAGCACCACTGGAATCGTAAGCAGGCAGCCCGCACCCTCGGGATCAGTTATCGTGCCCTGCTCTACAAAATCCGCGATGCCGGTCTCCCTTCCAACCGCGCGTTACGACTTCGTCAGGCCGAAAAGAACGCGGCTACCTCAACTACGGGCGCAGCCGCCGACTAGCACGCGATGCGGATGCAAGAGCTCACACCTTGAGGCGGAGTTCCAGGTCGCGCAGCGCCGCGCTCCATTCATTCAGCCCCTCAGCCTCAAGCCACAAGTCTTTGAGCTCGGAATTGGTCCGCACCCTTTCCACCGCGCGGCGGGCTAGGTCCATCATCTCGGGGCTTGGGGTTCCTTCTATTTTGGCGACCCATTGTGCAATCTGAATCGGCACCGCTTCAGGAGGCTCCCCCCGCGCCACGGCAACAATTTCGCCAGCCACAACCACCACCCTGCTTTCGTACGCTTCCAGATAGTCATCTTGATCGGCAGCGCGCGCCAGAATCTTCCTCAGGTCATTGATTTCCGAAGAGCCTAGGCGTTTCAGGAAATTCTGTGCATCCTCGTTTTCAAAGCTGCCGCTGCCCCAACCTGGCATGAAGCCCCCAGGCTGAATTATAGAATGGGTGGCGCATTGGACTCGCCGATTGGTTACTGACGTTATGGAATCGTCCGCAGATCCCGATGCGTCGACCTCGGTGAATTCTTGAAAAAGCGCCTGGAAAAGTATCCGGGCAGCCTCTAGGTTTTGACCTCTGCACTCTGCACTCTGCACTCTGCACTCTGCCCTCTAACCTCCCCTCACGCCCAGTAAGTTCGGTCCAGCGTTCGATACTGAATCGCCTCCGCAATGTGTTTCGGTTCCAGTTGCGGAATCCCGTCCAGATCCGCTATCGTCCGCGCTACTTTCAGAATGCGATCATGCGCCCGGGCGCTGAGCCCCTGCTGCGCCATGGCGCGCTCCAGCAAACGCTCACAATCCGCCGAAAGCTCGCAGAATTTACGTATCAACTGTGACGGTAGCTGCGCGTTGCAGTAAAGCTTTTGCCGTTCGGAACCAAATCGCTCCAACTGCACCTCCCGCGCCCGCACCACGCGCTCCAGAATGCTGCCTGAACTCTCGGCCTCCTTCGTGCTGCGCATCTCTTTATAGTTCACCGCCGGAACATCAATATGAATGTCGATACGATCCAGCAGCGGTCCCGAAATCTTGGAAATATAGCGCTGGATCATCGGCGGTGTGCAATGGCATTCCCGCGTGCGGTCGTTGTGAAACCCGCAAGGACAAGGATTCATGGCCGCCGCCAGCATAAAGCGCGCCGGAAAAGTTAGCGACATAGCCGCTCGTGCAATGCATACCGTCCCGTCTTCCAGCGGTTGCCGCATCACATCCAGCACGTTGCGCGGAAATTCAGGAAATTCGTCGAGAAACAAAACTCCGTTGTGAGCAAGCGAAACCTCGCCCGGCCGCGGAATGGCGCCTCCACCAATCAGCCCCGCGTCGGAAATAGTGTGATGAGGCGCGCGAAAAGGCCGCAGCCCCACAAGTCCCGCATGCGCATCCAGCACTCCCGCTACGCTGTGAATCTTCGTCGTCTCGAGAGCTTCCTCAAAGGTAAACGGCGGCAGAATCGTCGGCATGCGCTTCGCCAGCATCGTCTTTCCCGATCCCGGAGGCCCAATCATCAGAATGTTATGCCCGCCCGCACAAGCGACTTCCAGCGCGCGTTTCGCCGTGTGCTGGCCGCGCACATCCTTGAAATCCACATGGAATTCCTGCGCCTGACAGAGCAATTGAACCGTATCAACCTGCATCCGGGCCACGCCGTTGCCCGAGTTAATCAGGTGGATCACTTCCAGCAGCGACTTAACCGGATAAACCTCCACGTCCCCGACCATGGCCGCCTCGCGCGCGTTAACCTCCGGCACGATCAGCCGTTTCACCTTCATCCGCCGTGCCTCGATCGCAATCGGCAGAGCCCCACGCACCCCCCGCAATCTTCCGTCCAGCGAGAGTTCGCCCACAAAAAGCGCGTCCGGCACCTCTTTCTTATTCAGACCTCCATAAGCTCCCAGAATCCCCAGCGCCATCGGCAGATCAAACCCCGAGCCCTCCTTCTTCATGTCGGCCGGCGCCAGATTAATCGTGATCTGCGTCGGAGGAATATCGTAGCCGCAGTTTTTCAAGGCCGACCGAACGCGATCGCGGCTTTCCCGCACCGCCGCATCCGGCAGTCCCACTGTGTGAAAGTGATCTTCTTGCGTTTTAACTCCCGAAACATCGACCTCCACTTCAATAATATTGGCATCAATGCCATAAACGGCCGCACTCAGAGTTTTGTAGAGCATAGGGAGGAGACCTTTAGGCACACGAAGGGGCAAGCGCAGGAGGGGAGATCCTTGCTGGCATCATAGTCCTCCCCAAAGTGCCTGGCTGTGATGGTCATCACCCGGTAACCGTGATGGAACGTGAGCCAACGTTCTGATTCGCCGAGGCCCTTTTCAGTGCTACGCTAACAGCAAACTGGCGGAACCTCTAACCGAGTCTCGTCTCTTCGTCAGCGGAGTTCACGATGTCCGAAAACGATCCCGATTCCAGTCGCCCCCAGCCGGCTTTAAAGCCACTGGAGCACGAAGAGAGCCAGTTGTGGCGATGGGCGCTTGGTTTGCTCGTTTTATTGGCCGCCGCGGTCGCCGCATTGTCCTGGGAACAGCTGAAAGATCTTCCCTATCGCTTGTGGGCGATCCCTTCCGGACTCTTTCTGCTCGCTATTTTGTTTGCCGCCTACGCTTTCGGCCGCAAGCGCGAGGTGACCGAACTCAAGCACATCCTGCAGGGCTTGCAGAATCGGGCCGGAGTCACACCATCCGAAGAACAACTTGATCAGTTGGGCCAACTGATCATGCGCTCGCAGCGCAATTTCAAGGAACTGATCGATTCTCTCGATGACGTCGCCCTTGCCCTCACCCTCGATGGAACCGTGCGCACCGTAAATCGCCGAACCACCGAAATTCTCGGGATCTCCTACACCGACCTGGTCGGACACAAGCTTGATGAATTCCTCGCCGCCCCGCTCCAGGCTGAAACCCCGGGCGGCCTCGACCAGTTTCGTGAGAAGCGCCACTGGTCGGGCATAATTGCGGTCACGCTCAAGAACAACTCCCGCCGCCGTTACTACGATTGCGTCATCAACGCCATAGTCAAAGGCAATGAATTAACCGGAGCCAGTGTCCTGGCGCGTGATATTACCGGCAATCGTGAAAAGGAGCAGCGCTTCACCGAATTGTTCGAATCGCTTCAGGAGGGTGTCTACATCAGCAGTCCCGAGGGCAAACTCCTCGAAGTGAATCCCGCCCTGGTCTCCATTCTGGGATACGACACCAAGGAAGAGCTCTTGAGCCTCCCACCCGAGCAACTGAATGTCAATCCCGGAGCCGAACCCATACTCGGACGCACTGGCAGCCAGAGCGGCCGCACCCGCACCAGAGAGATTCAGTTGCGCAGAAAAGATGGCAGAAGTGCCGTGTGCGTCGATACCTCCAGCGGCGTGCTGGAATCGGGTAGGATTGTCCGCTACCACGGCACGCTGGTCGATGTCACCGATAAGCGCGCCCTCGAACACCAACTGCGCCGTCAGGAAGAGTTCCGCCGCCACCTCCTCGAAAGCTTTCCCGATCTCATCCTGGTGCTCGATCTGCATGGGAAATATACCTTCGTGAGCAGGCGCATTGCCGAGCTTCTAGGCTACGGCCCCGAACACCTCATGGGCAGTAACGTCGACAACCCTGAGAACACTTCGCCCGAACTGGCCGCCCTTTACCGCACCGTCGCCACCGGGGAGAGTTCCCTCGCCTCGCGCGAGTACGGCTCGCGCCATCGCGACGGCAGTTGGCGCACCATGCTCGGCGTCGCCAGTCCTCTGCTCGATGCCGAGGGCAAACCAGCCGGCGTGATTATCTCCGTGCGCGACGTAACCACCGAGAAAAAACTGGAGCAGCAGATTATTCAGAGCGAGCGCCTCGCCGCCATGGGCCAGATGATCGGCGGCTTCGCCCACGAACTCAACAATCCTCTGACCAGCATTCTGGGCATGGCCGAGCTCCTGCAAGAAGGGGATGTCGGCGAAGGCGCGCGCAAGCAGCTTACGATACTGCACCAGCAGGCCCGCCGAGCGGCCGAGATTGTGCAGAACCTGCAATACTTCGCCCGCCCGCCCGCTCCCGGACGCAGCCAGGTCGATCTCAACGAACTCGTACAACGCACCGTGCAGATGCAGGCCTATCCGCTGCGCAAGAGCAATATCACCGTGGATTTCCTCCCCGACCCGGCAATCCCCACCATCGTGGCAGATCCCAATCAACTGATGCAGGTCTTCCTGAATCTTCTGCTGAACGCGGAGCAGGCCATCCGCGAAGGTCGCGAAAAAGGAACGATTCGCATTCGCATCGGACGCAAGCCCGACTCGGTGTTGGTCCTGTTTCAGGATGATGGACCAGGAATCGCCCCCGAAAACCTGGAGCACATCTTCGATCCCTTCTTCACCACCAAGCGCCCCGGCCGCGGCACCGGTCTAGGCTTAAGCATCTGCAAAACCGTGCTCCGCGAACACGGAGGAAATATCGAAGCCGCAACGGCGCCGGATGGCGGCGCGCTATTCACCATCACGCTGCCCGTCGGAGCTGTGGAGTCGGCGACGCCGGCGACGTGAGCCGGGTAGCTCGGCTCAGCGCGGTGCTGAGCGCAAATGCTGATAGCGGCCAATCGACATGCCATCGCCGATGGTTCCGCGCTAAGATAACCTGGCTGCCAATTTTTTCGGTGAACTACCTCTGCCCGCTTGGCGCGAGATCACGGAGATTCGAGTTGTGACTAACAGCTTTTGCTTCAAAAGCATCTGCGTGGTGCTGCTCTGTATTGGAGCTATTGCGCAGAACGTCTCCGCACCGCAACCGACAACCCCTGACGCGCAAGTACGACTCGGCAATGATTATTTGGTCCAGAAGGATTATTCCTCGGCAATGATTTGGTTTCGCAAAGGGGCGGAGCGAAACCACCCCGTAGCTGAAAACAACATTGGATGGCTATACGAGAACGGGTTTGGAGTAGCGAAGGACTATGTCGAGGCCATGAACTGGTTTCGCAAGGCAGCCCGTCAAGGCTATGCTGAAGCCCAAAATAACATCGGCTGGCTCTTGCAAAATGGGTGGGGAGTTAAACAAGATTACGGCGAAGCAATGGTCTGGTATCGCAAGGCGGCCGATCAAGGGAATATGAGGGCGAGCACTAACGTAGGCTTCCTCTACAACAATGGGCTCGGAGTGAAACAAGATTATTCCGAGGCAGCGACCTGGTACCAGACAGCTGCCGAGCATGGAAATGTTAAAGCCCAAGTCTACCTCGGTCGGCTTTACCAAAGTGGATTGGGAGTTGAGCAAAGTTATGCCGAAGCGATGGCCTGGTACAGCAGAGCCGCCGATAAAGGTGATGACGAAGCACAGATTGCCATTGGCCACCTCCACCAGCAGGCGCTGGGAGTCACTCAGGATTATGCGAAAGCCATGGCTTGGTACCGGAAGGCGGCAGATCAAAATAACGCTCAGGCGGAACGCAACATTGGATCACTCTACGAGAAGGGTCTTGGGGTTCCACAAGATCATTTCGAAGCGGAGATGTGGTACAAAAAGGCTACCCAACATACTGGCGTTCTTACAGTCATGCCGGGCGGCATTCGCCCTCCTCGCGTAATTTATTCACCGGACCCGGAATATTCAGAGGAGGCGAGCAAGGCCAAGTTTGAGGGAACATGCGTGCTTTCGCTGGTCGTCGGGACCGACGGCAATGCACGCGATATCAAGGTGGTGAGATCACTAGGAAAGGGGCTAGATGAAAAGGCGATCGATGCGATCAAGTCATGGAAGTTTGAACCTGGAACGAAGGATGGCGTGCCGGCTGCGACTCAGATCGACATTGAGGTGACATTTCGTCTTAAGTGATTGTTGTCGTAACATGACCACCCCCACTCAGAACCAACTTCTACACCCCTCCTACCGCTCCACCGCCATAGCCACCGCATTCCCTCCGCCCAGACACAGCGCGGCGATCCCGCGATGCACGTCGCGACGAATCATTTCGTAGATCAACGTGACAAGCACGCGCGCTCCGCTGGCCCCGATGGGATGCCCCAGAGCCACCGCGCCTCCGTTCACGTTGACGCGATTCATATCGAGTCCCAGTTCGCGGCAGACTCCGAGCGCCTGCACCGAGAAGGCTTCGTTCAGTTCGTAGAGATCGACATCGTCTTTCTTCCAGCCCGTCTTCTCCCATATCTTCTGCACGGCGCCCACCGGAGCCATCATCACCCACTTCGGTTCGACTCCGCTCGTCGCCTGCGCGACGATCCGGACCATCGCCTTAGCGCCCAGTTCCCGCGCGCGCGCCGCGCTGGTCACGACCAAAGCCGCCGCCCCGTCATTGACTCCCGGAGCATTTCCCGCCGTCACCGTCCCATCTTTCTTGAACGCCGGCTTCAAAGCACGCAAAACTTCAATCGTGGTGTCTTCACGCGGACCCTCGTCTTTGTCAAAGATCACTGGCGGCTGCCCTTTCTTCTTGGCTGGAAGTTCCACCGGAACAATCTGCGCCTTGAAGCGGCACTCTTTCTGAGCGGCGATGGCTTTGCGATGCGAGTTGACGGCGTACTCATCCTGCTCTTCGCGGGTGATGCCGTATTTCTCGGCAACGTTCTCGCCTGTCAGCCCCATGTGATAGTCGTTGTACATATCCCACAACCCATCGTGCACCATGGAGTCAACCAGTTGCCCATTGCCCAGGCGATATCCCTTGCGCGCGTTCGGCAAAAGGTAAGGAGCGTTCGTCATCGACTCCATTCCCCCCGCAACCACGATCGAACTGTTGCCAGTTTCAATACCTTGCGCGGCCAGCGCCACCGCCTTCAATCCCGACCCGCACACCTTGTTGATGGTCATGGCACCTACTTCAGGAGCAAGCCCTCCGAAGAGCGCCGCTTGCCGCGCCGGATTCTGCCCGAGTCCGGCACCGACCACGTTGCCCATGATGCACTCATCAACAAGTCGTGGTTCCACGTTCGCCCGCTTCACCGCCTCCCGCACCACGACCGCGCCCAGTTGCGGAGCCGTCATGTCACTCAAACTTCCCTGAAATTTTCCAATCGGCGTGCGGCACCCCGCAATGATCACAACATCATTTGAACCAGCCATGATTGCGCTCCTTCAGGTTCTTCGCTTGCAAAAGTCGTCTCTCATTATAGATGCCCGGGAAGCGAAGAAAGTCGTCGGTCGCCAGTCGTTGGTCGTTCGGAGGTTGTGCTAGCGACAAACGACGAACGACGTTGTTAATTTTTTTTGCGCACGACGCATGAAGTGACTTTGGTGTCGCGTTGCATGCCACCGTGACAAGCATTTTTCTCTTGACTTCGTTCTGCGATGACAATATACATTCAACTAGTTGCAACAAATCACCGTTGCGAAATTCCATGAAGAATGGAAAGGGAGAATAGATCCATGGCAACCAAGAAGAAAGCAAAGAAAAAAAGCAGCAAGAAACACTAAGCAACTGCAACAGGCAACGACAAAGGGGACGCGATGAGCGTCCCCGAAGTTTTTTGTGCCTCTGACTGCAAAGCCCAACATCGCATCGCGCAGCTACCCCCTGTGTTTCCCCGTGTCCCTCAGCGCCCTCTGTGGTTCAAGCTTTCGCCGGCGCCGGAACAAATGCAATCCGTAGCAATGTTCCTAGTTGACCCGAAACCGAGCCTTCTTCTGCGGCAGCGCAACCGCCTTCTCCGTAGCCGGACAAAGATTCCGATACGGACAATACGAGCACTGATAGCCGGGCTTGGCCTGAAATTTTCCCTCCGCGATCCCGCCCGCAGCCTCAAGCACGCGCATCTTAGCCTCTTCCAGTTGCGCGTCGTTCCTCTCCGTCCAAACTGTCGTGTTGTTCTCGAGATTATGAAAAATCAGCCGTTCAGCCCGCTTTCCCCAGGTCTCCCGTGCCGCGAGCGCGTATAACGACAGTTGCAGACTCTTGTCCGCATCCTCCTGCGACTTCGGCTTGCCCGTCTTGTAATCCACGATCGCCACCGTTTCCTGATCCATGCGGTCGATGCGATCCAGTCGCCCCGCCACCTTCGCCGAACCCACCTCCAGATCGAATCTGCACTCCGTTTCCATCACGTCGGGAGTAGCGCCGTCCCGCGCACACTCGAAAAACTGCCGCAATTGCTCCATCCCCTGCCGCAGATACAGCTCATACTGATAGCGGTCAGCGATGCCCGCCGAGGCTAACTCAGAGCGAAATTGCTCCAGCAAATCGTTGTCGCTGATCTCTCTCTGGTAACGCTGCGCGTCGTAAAAAGTGCGCAGCACTCCATGCATCGCTGCTCCATAATGCAGTGCAGCCGAAACCTCGCGCGGCAGATTCCACTCCCGTTCCAGCTTGAAGCGCAGCGGACATTCCTCATAAATCTCAATCGCCGACGCGCTCAGCCCGGTCACAAAATTCGTCGAAGGATCCATCAGCAGCCACGCCGCCACGTTCGACTGCTGCAAAGCAACCCTCTGCTCTTCTTCGGCGAACAAGTCATCCTGCACCGCCGCAGCCGAACGCGTGACCCAGAACTTTTTGTAATCCGGCCGAACCATAAACTCGCGCAAAAACTTTGTCGGCTTCGGATCCTTCTTGCTCTGCCCCTGATTCGCATAAATCGCCAGCGTGTCCTTGGCCCGCGTCATAGCCACATAAAAAAGACGGCGCTCTTCCTCTTCGTGCAGAGTTTTGTCGTCCGTCGAAGATGCGCCCGACGTGCGCAGCTCCGCCGGAAACGCAATCAGCGGCTCCTTATAAGAACATGGGAAGTACGTCGACGAGCCGCGCAAAATGGCCACGTTCCGGTACTCCAGTCCCTTCGCCGCGTGTGCCGTCAGCAACTGGACCGCGTCCTCCGTGCTGCGCGGCAGCGTAATGGCGCCGTGCGCCTGTCCGAAATAGTCCAGATACTCGAGAAATTCCGACGGACTGCCGGTTTCGTTAATTGCCTTCGCATGCCACTCTCCCACAAACTCGACGAACGCATCCACGCAACCCGTCCGCTGCAATCCGAAATGCCGCATGACCAGTTTTACCGCGCCATCCGCGCGAACTTCGTGCTTCTTCACCTCGCGATGCACTTCGTCGACGCTTTCCAAAACGGCCGTCCCATTCCGCAACCGTCCCAGGACGCCTCGCATATCCAGTTCCCGCCGCATCGCTTTCATCGCCGCCCGCAATTCCGTTGCGCTGATCTCAAACCGCGGCATCGCCGCCACCCGAAACAAGCTCGTGGCATCGTTCGGAGACACCGCCGCCGTCAGGCAAGCCACCACATCGCGAACCTCGGGAGTGTCCAGCACGTCCAACCCTTCAATCGCGAACGGAACTCCGCGCTCCGCCAATTCGTGAACCAATTCCTCGCGATGGCCGTGAATCCGCGAAAGCACGGCGAAATCACTCCAGCGGCAGCGCTGTTCCTTTCGCATCTTCTGGATCCGTCGTGCCAGGTCGGCCGCCTCAACTTCCTTGTCCCGCCAGGTAACAATTTCCACCAGCGGCGCAGCCTTGCTCTCCACGGCTAGCAATGCCTGTTCTTCCCGCAACGACTCCAGCGGCTTCCGCTGGTAGCCATTCGCAACTCCCCCCGGCGAAAACGCTCCCGGGAAAACCGCCGGATTGTCATTCACAATGCCAAAAGCGCACCGCAGTACCGGAGAGAGCGATCGCCGGTTCTTCCCCAGCACCACAACCTGCGCCGCCGGAAACTTCCCGCCGAACAACGTGAACGCCTCGCTCGAAGCGCCGCGAAACTGGTAAATCGCCTGATCCGGATCGCCCACCGCAAAAATGTTCCCCGCCGACCCGGCCAGCATCGAAAGAATTTCCACCTGGGCAAAATTGGCGTCCTGAAACTCATCGACCAGCAGAAAGCGGGTGCGCCTGCGCTCTTCTTCCAGCAGCGCCGGATCGTCTTTCAACAACCGATAGGCCCGCGTGATCATGTGGCCGAAGGTGCCCAGATTCTTCTGGCAAAGCATCTCCTCGACCGTAGCAAACACGCGAGCAATCTCCTGGCACCGCTCCAGAACCTCCGTCGCCGCCAGATCCGCCTGTTTCTTTGCCCGCGCCACCCGAGGCAACGGAACCTCGCCCCGCTCCAGTCGCTGCACATAGCTCAAGTATTCTGGCGGACCAACCAGCTCGTCCTGGCATCGACGCATGAAATCAAGCAGGCTGTCGAGAAACTGCGCGACGTTAGCCGCACGCACAAAATGCTTGAGCCGCAGATCCCGAATGCGCCGGCGCAAGAACACCCAAAGGTCTTTGTCGTCGAGCACCCCAAAATTGGCGCCACGGCGCGCCAACAACTCATTGCACCAGGCGTGAAAGGTACAAGCCTGCAAGCCGCCAAGGTCGCCTCCCTTCAGCTCCCTCCGCACGCGTCCCAGCATTTCCGCCGCGGAGTTCTCCGTGTAAGTTAGCGCCAGAATTTCATCCGGACGCGCATGCCCTTCGCGTAGAAGGTGAGTGACGCGCTGCGTCAGAACAGTAGTCTTCCCCGTCCCCGCCCCCGCAATTACCAGCATGGGACCATGAACATGCTCGATAGCAAGCCGCTGCCGTTCATCGGGAATTATCTTGGCGGGAGTTACAAGGGTTGTGGCCACGTGAGAATCTCTAGCCGGAGAATATCAGAGCCCGTTGTGGAAAGCTCGATCCTCCTCAGTCATCTGAGCGCCGCGAAGGACCTATGCATTTCGCAGGCCTCGCCAGAAGGTACCGGAAAGTGAAGGAGCGTCAAATCAGGGCATTGCTCCGGCAATGCCATTTCTATTCGTAAGGAAAACCCCTCTGCGACCGAACGGCACCAAATCAGCGCAACGCGTCCATGGCGAGCGCTGAAGCAACAATAGCCGCTGTTTCCGCGCGCAGAATCGTCTCCCCCAGTGAAGCCGCGATCCATCCCGCTTCCCGAAACCAGCCGAGTTCCGCGTCTGCCCATCCCCCTTCGGGCCCGACCGCGAGCACCACCCCGCCATCGCTCCGTCCTGGTTCCACAGAAGATCGCGATGATGACTGAAAAGATGACTGTACTATCCCCGCCAGCCGACTCTCTTCGACGGAATCGGCAAGCGCCTCGGCGAGAACGATGCGAGTCTCCGCGTCCGACGGCAGAACACCAGCCAGGTCCTTCAATTTGACCGCAGCCGTAACCTCAGGCGCCGCCGCCCGCCGCGACTGTTCTGCCGCCTGGCGCACAATGCGTAGCCAGCGTTCGTGCCGCTTCGCCGCTGCTGCCACTAGATGAGCCTCACTCCGCCGCGCCATCACCGGAATAATCCGGGCAACGCCAATCTCCGTGCACTTCTCCAGCGCCCACTCCATCCGATCGAACTTGAAAATCGCAAGCGCCAGCGTGATCGCAGGTGCCTTCCACGACTTGCACGCTTCGCCAAGCGCAAACTCTACCCGATCCTCGCAAATTGAAGTAATCACCCCGAGCCGAACCTCGCCGCCGATTGCAATGTCGAAGCTCTGCCCCGCTTCAGCGCGAAGCACCCGAGCCAGATGCGCAGCATGCTCGCCCACCAGAGCGGCGGAATCTCCAGAGACCTCGTCAGCGATCCAGCGGCGCCGTGTCATGAATCAGTTCTGACTCTCCGGAAAAGCATATTGATGGAATGCAGGAAGAATGATAGAGCCAAAAACTCTTACTGAGAACTGAGAACTGAGAACTGAGAACTGAGAACTGAGAACTGAGAACTGAGAACTGAGAACTGAGAACTGAGAACTGAGAACTGAGCCTAGCACCTGAGAGCTGCCCTAAACAAACATATCCTTCACCCGCCCCAGCAGCGACCGGCTCTGCGGTTTATTCTCCACCGGAGCCAACTCTCCCAACTCCGCCAGCAACTCGCGCTGCCGCTTATTCAGCTTCCCCGGCGTCTGTATCCGCACCTCGACGTAGAGATCGCCCTTGCCATGCCCGTTCAGCACCGGCACACCTTTGCTCCGAATCCGAAACGGCGTTCCCGACTGCGTTCCTTCCGGAACCTTCAGCCGGTGCTCCCCCTCCAGAGTCGGAACTAGAATTTCGGTGCCCAAAGCAGCCTGTGGAAACGAAATCGGAACCACGCAGTGCAGATCGTTGCCCTCGCGTTCAAAGAACGCATGTTCTTTGACGTGCAGCACAATATACAAATCGCCCGCTGGACCACCGAACGCGCCCGCTTCGCCAAGCCCGGTGAAACGAATACGCGTTCCGTCTTCCACTCCCGCCGGCACCTTGGCCTCGACCACCCGCTCGCGTAATAAGCGCCCATCGCCCTTGCACTTCGAACAAGGATCGCTAATCACGCTCCCGGCCCCCTGGCACGTAGGGCAAGTTCGCGCGATGCTGAAAAATCCCTGCTGGTACCTCACCTGCCCTCGGCCGCTGCAAGCCTTGCACGCCACCGGAGCTTTTCCCGCCGCCGCACCACTTCCCCGGCACGAATCGCAACTCTCATGCCGCCGGACGTTCACTGACCTTTCCACCCCAAACACCGCTTCTTCAAATTCCAGATTCAAATCCTCGCGAAGATCCGCTCCGCGCTGAGCCCGGTTGCGCCGCCGGCCGCCTTGCCCGAACATGTCGCCGAAGCCGAAAATGTCGCCAAAAATGTCGCCGAAGTCTTGAAAAATCGCTGGATCAAATCCCGCCGGACCTCCACCACCCCCGCCGACGCCGGCATGCCCGAAACGGTCATACAGAGATCGCTTCTCGCTGTCCGCCAGAATCGCGTACGCTTCGGTAATCTCCTTGAACCTGTCCTCCGCGTCAGGATTGTTGGGATTGCGGTCAGGATGGTGCGTCATCGCCAACTTGCGATAGGCGCTCTTGATCTCAACCTCGGTAGCCGTCCGAGTAACCCCAAGTACCTCGTAAAAGTCGCGCTTTGTATTAGCTGCCAGAATCTCCCCCAATTTCTATTCGGTCGTTGGTCGTTAGGCGTTGGTCGTTGGCAGAACCTTAAAGCCCCGAACGACTAACGACCAACGACTGGTTCTATCCTCCGTTGTTGCGCGCCACCCGCACCATCGCCGGACGCAACAACCGTTCCTTGTACTTGTACCCGCGCTGCAGTTCATCGACCACCTGATGATCCGGAACCTCGGTCGTATCCACCATCTCGATAGCCTCATGCACTCGCGGATCAAACACCTGTCCCACCGCCGCAATCGGCTGCACTCCGATCTTCTGCAGCGCATCCTGAAACTGCCGGTAGATCAGCTCAATCCCATTGCGGAAGTCACTCGGGTTGCCGCCAGCCTTCAACGCCCGCTCAAAACTATCCAGGGTCGGCAACAGATTCTTGATGACATCCGCCGCCGCAAACTCGCGAAACTCCTGCTGCTCGCGAACCCCGCGTTTGCGCGCGTTATCAAACTCTGCCTGCAGACGAGCCAGCCGGTCAACGAGCGCGTCACGCTCTGCCTTAAGCTTTTCCGTCTCCGGAACAGACCCTTCTCCACCAGCCTCCACCGCATTGCGAGAACCAGTCGCAGATCCCGCGTCCTCACCCTCTCCTGCCGGAAGCTCGCGCTCCGTCTCGTCCCTCTCCACAAAGCGTCCGTCGGTCTTTCCATTTCCTTTAGCCATACCGCTGCTTCACTCCGATTCGTTCAAAAGTTTATCGAACAGCCGCGCGATATACGAAACTGCCGACATCGTATGCTGATAATCCAGCCGCGTCGGTCCAATCACCGCCAGTGACCCCATCACTTCCCCACCCACCCGGGCGGGCGCGCCAATCAACACGAAATTCTGCAAGTTCGAAGCCGGCAAAGCCTGATCCAGCCCGATCACCACCCGTACCGCCTCCTGCCGCGTATCCAGATAGGCGCTGAGCAGTTTCACCACCTTCTCTTTTTCCTCCAGCGTCCGCAGCATGTCCTGCAACCGCTGCCGATCATCTCCGACGGCATAATTCGTGACCAGGTTCGCCGCGCCTTCCACAAATACCGCTTGCATGCCTTCGTTGGTTGCCAACGCTCCCTGCTGGTACAACTGCTCAATCGATTTCATCAACCGGTCGTATTCGCTGCGTTCCTGTTCCAGTCGTCGAGCCAGTTCGGCCCGCATATCTCCCATCGTCCAGCCGCGAAAATTTTCATTGATATAACGGGCCGCCAAATCCAGATCTGTCTGCGGAATATCCAGCCGCAACACCCGGTCCCGGACCACTCCCGACCTCGTAACCACCACCGCCAGCACCTTCTGATCGCTGAGCCGCGAAAAGTAAACATGATCGAGTGCATTTCCCTGCCCACTAGGATGCCCGGTCGTCGCCACCGTCACCCCGACACTATGCGAAATCAGCGACAGCACATGCGAAGTCCGCTCCATGAACTCCGCCACGTCCGTAACCCCGGTCAACGTGTCCTGGATAATGCTCTGATTCTCGTGCGAAAGATGAGCCTCCCCGCTCAGCTGCTCGACATAATAACGATAAGCTTCCGCCGTAGGAACGCGACCCGCCGACGCATGCGGCTGCTCCAGAAATCCCGCGTCCGCCAGATCCGCCATCACGTTGCGAATCGTAGCCGCACTCAGCCCTTCGCGGCTGGAGCGCGCCAGCGTGCGCGATCCCACCGGCTCTCCGCTGGCAATAAATGTTTCGACAATCGCGGTCAGGATTTCCCGTTCCCGTCCGCCCGCTGGCCCTGCTGGCATACCCACCCGAGTCTCGAGGCTGATCCGCCCCTTTAAATACTTTAGATGCAGTGGCTTAGATTAAGATTCCACCAAGCCCCAAGGGAATTCTAGGGAGCGCTGAGGAGGGTGTCAAGGATCGCGTGGGGTAGTACACTTCGGGAAGAATTCGGCTACACCCCAAGGCCTCCTTCCCGCAGTTCCACAAGGCCATTTTTTGCTACATTACTTATAGGGCTCTTGGGAAAGGAGGAGACAGATGTTAAAGCGACCTCAAATTGCCGGTACCTATGCATTCAAGTGCGCTCTCCTCTTACTGGCCTCTGCCGTATTCAGTTGGGGGTTGCAAGCAAAGCTCTCCCTTTACAAGTCGCCGCAATCTCCAGCTACCGTCACGGTTGCCAAACTTTTGACGGAGAGGCGTTCCTCCCAAACCATGGCCTTGCTTGAAAAGGCCCTCAAACCGGATACGGGTTGGGAGACGTTGAACCTGATTCGGTTGTTGGTTTCGGCGCAGGCGGTTTTGATTGTTATGTTCGAGTTTTTCCAAGTTGAAATGAACCTCTGCAGGTCTCGCAGACGGGGCTTCCACGATCCGCACCTCACGCAACGTCCTCCCCCAGCCTTCTGATTTCCCTTCACGGCGATATATTTACGTCAGACCCGGCCTATTCTCAAACATCGAATAGGACCGTTGGGTAATCGCCAGCCTCTTTAAGGAGATGTACTGTCGTCAATTCCGATCCCGAACTGCGGGATTGAAAGTAAGGTGGCTCCATGCATCGCAAGCGAATCCCTTGGATTGCGGGGCTTCTCTGCCTTTTGTTGGCAGCTCTCTTCCTGATCGTTCGAAATCACTATGGCAAAGCTCCTGCCGAGCAGCCGAGGGCGGCCGCTGTTGTCGCGGTCACGCGTGGCGATCTGGCCAGTTCCGTCACCGTTGCCGGTCAATTCCAGCCCTATCAACAGGTGGACCTTCATGCCAAAGTCTCGGGATATATTCGCTGGATCAAAGTCGATATAGGCGACCGCGTTCGTCAGGGCGAGGTCTTGGCTCTGCTGGAAGTCCCAGAGTTGCAGAATCAAGTAGAGGGCGCTCAGGCCGAGGTCCGCCACAGCCAGTCTGATATCACTCGCGCACAAAGCGAGGTCGTCAGCGCCGAGTCGACGTACTCCGCAGTGCACGCTGAGTATACCCGTCTGCAAGAAGCGTCCAAAGAGAGACCAGGGCTGATCGCGGAGCAGGAGTTGGATGACTCGCGAGCCAAAGCTCAGCAAGCGGCAGCACAGGTCGGCGTCGCCAAGGCCTCGCTCGATGCCATGCAGCAACAACTCGGCGTTTCTCGCGCGACTCGCAGCCGGCTCGAAACGATGTCCAAATACGAGCAGATCATTGCCCCCTTTACAGGTGTGGTAACGAAGCGCTACGCCGATACCGGCTCGCTGATTCAAGCCGGACAGGACAACAACACGCAGACACTTCCCGTGGTCCAAGTGGCCGAGAGCGACCTGCTCCGTCTTCGCATGCCTGTGCCGGAGAGCGACGTGCCTTACATTCAGGTCGGCGGCGATGTGCAGGTGAAAGTGAACGCGACCGGGCGAACATTCACAGGCAAGATCATCCGTTTCTCGCGCGCACTCGATACCAACACCCGAACCATGCTGACCGAGGTCGATGTTCCGAACCATGATCTGAGTCTCAATCCAGGGATGTACGCGGAGACGACGATTCAACTCCAGAAAAAGAATGATGCTCTGATCTTGCCGACACAGGCTGTGGTGCAAAATGGCGATCTATCTAATGGCAATCCGTCTTATGTGCTGGTGGTGGATGCGACGAACCATGTCGAGAAGCGCAGTGTGACTCTCGGAATCCAAACCTCGAACCGCGTGGAGATCACCAGCGGCCTGCAGGCTGGGGACAACGTGATCGCCGCTGGACAGACCGGCTATCAGCCCGGTGAAGTTGTGTCCCCGCATGCGGCGTTCATACCAACCGCGGCGCAGGAGGTAAGCGAGTAATGTCCTCTTTTGCCATCAAGTACCCGTTCTTCGTCCTGATGCTTTGTCTCATGGTGATCGTCGTGGGCGTTGCCACAGTCGCACGTATGCCCGTCGATCTGTTTCCGGAAATTAATATCCCGGTTGTCGTGGTCGCGACCTTCTACGCCGGTATGCCGCCGCAGCAGATCGAAGCGGATATCACTGATAGCTACGAGCGCTTCTTTACGTTGGGAAGCGGCATCAACCACATCGAGTCGCGATCGCTGCCCGGTGTGAGCCTGATCAAGATCTACTTTCAGCCGGGCACGGATGCGAATGCCGCTGTCAGCAATATCTCGAATCTTGCCATGGCGAATTTGCGGCGACTTCCGCCGGGAACCCTGCCTCCGGTGGTGCTGAAGTTCGATGCTTCGAATCTTCCGGTGTGTCTGGTCACGCTCGAAGGTCAGGGTCTCGGCCAGACGCGGCTCAAAGATCTGGCGCAGTTTGAGGTACGGAATCAAATCGCCAACGTTCCCGGCGCTTCCGTCCCGCAGCCTTACGGCGGCAAGTATCGGCAAATCCAGATTTATGTTGATCCGGTCAAACTGGAAGCTCACCAACTCTCAGTGATGGACGTGGTGCGCTCGGTCAATGAATCGAACTTAATTCTGCCCGCCGGCGACGTGCGCATCGGACCGAAAGACTACAACGTCTATGCCAATAGCCAGATTCCGGTGGTTGATGAAATCAATGCCATGCCGATCAAGACAGACAAACAGGACCATATGGGTGAGTCCGTATTCGTTGGCGATGTTGGGAAAGCTGTCGACTCAGGCCAGCTGCAATACAACATCGTCCGGGTCGACGGACAACATTCCGTCTACATTCCAATCTTAAAGCAGGGTGGGGGATCGAACACGATCAGTATTGTGAACGGCATTCGAGAGGCCGTGAAACATCTGCTCGATATTCCGAAGACGCTGAAAACGGCGGTCGTCTTTGATCAATCCGTCTTTGTAAAGATCGCGGTGAAGAATGTGATCAACGAGGGCAGCATTGGCCTGTGCCTCACCGCGCTGATGATACTTCTCTTTCTTGGCAATCTCCGCGCGACGATTTCGGTATTACTCTCTATCCCCATTTCTTGCCTCGCCGCCTTCATTGCGTTGAACCTGGGCGCGAGCACCATCAACACCATGGTGCTTGGCGGCATCGCGCTCGCACTTTCCCGCTTGATCGACAACTCGGTGGTCGTTCTTGAGAACATTTTTCGTCATATGGAGTTGGGCGAACCGGCAGTTGAAGCTGCCGTCAACGGGGGCAAAGAGGTCCAGCTTGCCGTGCTGGCAGCTACATGCAGCACCAGCATCGTGTTCTTTCCTGTCATCATGCTGTCTGGTGTCAGCAAATATATCTTTAGCGCTCTGGCCCTCGCGGTCGTGTTGGCGCTTTTTGCTTCTTATGCCGTCGCCATGACTGTGGTGCCACTTTTCTGCGCAAAGTTTATTCGTTTGGAGCCCGAACACATCAGCGCTCCTTACAGTACCCTGGGCGGCGCCGAGGAGGCGGTAAAGGAAGTCGAAGAGGAACAAAGAATAAAGCGCGCGAATATCTTTCGACGCATCGTCATCGGTTTCAATCAGCAATTCGAGCGGCTGCAGCACGCCTACGAGAGAGCTATCGCCGTTTGTCTGGATCGCCCCGTAGTGGTCGTATGCGGTTTTGCTGCTTTCGTGGCGCTGAGCTTCGCGTTGTATCCATTTCTTGGCGTAGCGTTCTTCCCGCGCACCGATCCCGGGCAATTTGTCGTCAATGTCAAAGTCCCGCCCGGAACTCGTCTGGAAGTGACTGATGAATATGTCGGGAAGATGGAGCAGGATATCCGCGATGTGGTGTCACCGCACGACATGAATACGATTGTGTCGAACATTGGCATTACGCCAGATCTTTCGGCCATCTATACCAGCAATTCCGGAATGCATACCGCCTTCATTCAAGTCAGTCTCAAGGAGGACCATAAGACCGGCAGTTTCGCTTACATGCAACGTCTGCGCGAGAGGTTTGCAAACGACTTTCCAGAAGTGAGCACTTATTTCCAGACCGGCGGATTGGTAGATTCCGTTGTCAACCAGGGGCAACCCGCTCCGATCGACATTCGAATCGGGGGCAGTGACTTGGATGAACCGTTTGCTTTCGCCAAGTCCGTGGCTGCGAGGGTGAAAGCATTGAGTTCGGTCAACGATGTCCTGATTCCGCAGGACCTCGACTATCCGGGGCTGGAACTGAATATCGATCGCGAACATGCGGCGCTGCTGGGCATTTCGCCGGAGGCGGCGCTTGATAATGTCATCACTGCGCTTACATCGGACACGATGATTGCTCCGAGTTTCTGGGTCGATCCGAAGACTGGCAATAATTATTTTCTAAGCGTGCAATATCCCAACAATCAAATTAAAACCCTGAACGACTTAAGGCAGATTCCCTTGCGCGCCCCCTGGGCCACAAACACAACACCGCTTGAGTCGCTGGCATCGATCAAGCAGATCAATACTCCGACCGAGGTCGATCACTACCAACTGCGTCGCAGTTTCGACATCTACGTCATGCCGAAGAGGGAAGATCTCGGCCACGTTAGCGCTCAGATCAAACACGTCCTTGACGGCATGCACCACTCTTCCCAGATCACGGTGTCGATGGGCGGAGCAATCTCCGACATGCACAGTTCCTTCCAGAGTTTCGGCATCGGTCTTATCCTCGCGATCGTGCTGGTTTATCTCATCCTGATGGCACAGTTCGCTTCGTTCTCCGATCCCTTCATCATCTTGCTGGCGATTCCTCCGGGGCTTTCGGGCGTGATTCTATTCTTGATGGTCACGGGCACCACGCTCAACGTTATGTCGCTCATGGGAGTCATCATGATGACTGGAATCGCCGTTTCCGACAGCATCCTTATCGTGGAATTCGTCGGCACACTCCGCGCTCATGGTCGTCCCATCAAGCAAGCCCTCGCCGAAGCCTGCGAAGTGCGTTTGCGACCCATTCTGATGACCACGCTAGCCACTATCCTCGGCCTCATTCCAATGGCGCTCGCTCTGGAGCCGGGCAGCGAACAGTACGCGCCCCTAGCGCGAGCAATTCTCGGAGGGTTGACCGTCTCCGGAATAGTAACCGTTTTCTTAGTGCCGACAGCGTACCTACTGATTCATCGCAAGGAAATTCGTGATGACGAAATCGAGCCCCGATCCGGTGAGGTGACCCATGCGTAACCGAAGTCTATTTTTGCCGCTCTGGCTCCTGCTGTGTCCCCTCGCCATGTGCGCACAGGAAGTCGTCGCGCAACTTCCGGATGCGCCGCCGCTCCAGGCTCAGGCGCAGCAGCCAACTCTGGCATTAGGTTCCGCGACCACGAATTCTCCAAGCTCCCTCCCGCCAGACTCAACTGGAGAAATGCTTACGCGTCAACAAGCGGAGCAGTTG
The DNA here is from genome assembly GCA_963696275.1 of uncultured Acidobacteriaceae bacterium. Taxonomy (GTDB): domain Bacteria; phylum Acidobacteriota; class Terriglobia; order Terriglobales; family Acidobacteriaceae; genus Acidiflorens. The sequence goes on from CAVOJQ010000012.1 coordinate 127,729, forward strand.
GCGCTGAAAAACAACCCACGAATCAGCGTCGCGGCGCTGCTCGCCCTGGCACAAGAGCAAGTCGTCCGCGAGACTCGCTCGGCGTTGCTTCCGAAGCTGAATGGCAATGTGACTGGAGTCGACGCTGAGGAAGCAACTCGCATCTCGACCGGGTCGCTGGTCGCCTCCCGGCTTCTCTATCACGTTGGCGCAGGGGTTGATCTCAATCAGTTGATTACGGATTTCGGCCGCACGCGCAATTTGGTCGCTTCCTCATCCTTTGAGGCAAAAGCCTCCCAGCAACAATCGATGGCGACGCGTGAGGACATCGTCCTGGCGGCGGACATTGCCTTCTACAATGCTCTGGAGGCGCAAGCCACGCTGCAGGTTGCGCAAAGCACCGTCAAGGCTAGGCAAGCGGTCGGCGATCAGGTCAATGCATTAACTGCTAGCAAGCTCAAGTCCACGCTCGACCAGAGTTTCGCGCAGGTCAATCTGTCGCAGGCCAAGTTGCTCTATCTCGATTCGCAAAATCAGTTCGATGCCGCAATGGCGAGTCTCAACGAGGTGCTTGGAACCGCGAGCAATCAACAGTACCAACTCGTCGACGACCCGTCGCCACCGCCGCCGGTCGCGCCTTCAGCGGACGCAGTCATTGCTCTCGCCTTGCAACAGCGCCCCGATCTTCTAGCTCTCAAACTCAACCACGAGGCGGATGTGCGCTACAGCCGGGCGCAACACGAGCAACTACTCCCTACCATCTCCGGGCTGGGCACGGTGGGCATCACCCCCGTCGGATCCAGCACCTACTTCACTCCTGATTGGTATGGAGCGGCAGGCGTGAACATTGGCATACCGATCTTCGAAGGTTTCAAATTCCATGCCCAGGCTGCGGAAGCCGATCTGCGCGCTAAGGCATCCGACGAGCAGAGCCGTGCCCTCATCAATCGCATCGTACGGGATGTCCGCACTGCCTGGTTGAGAGCGAACACTGCGCACCAGAAGATGAGTGTGACCGCGGAGCTCTTGCAAGAGGCCAACACCGCACTGGACTTGGCCGATACAAGGTATCGCCTCGGGCTCAGCTCGATTGTTGAGTTAAGTCAGGCCCAGTTACAACAGACACAGGCGCAGATCGCCGAGGCCAATGCCCGATTTGACTATGAAGCCGACCTTGCCGCATTGCGGTTTCAAAGTGGATCGCAGCCCTAGTTGTAAAGGTACCCCAGCCGCGGGTGCCCCGGGGCTCGCGCCTTTCGAAACCTGGGATTCCACCGCCGCAGCGCTCTAGCGATTTTCTTGGGCACCCACAAGATATACTTTCCCGACAATGACCAGAAAGCCGCATATCCTAGTCATCGGCGCCGGCGCCTTCGGGGGATGGACCGCTCTCTATCTTCTCCGCGGCGGAGCCCAAGTCACTCTGCTCGATGCGTGGGGCCCCGGAAATTCGCGCTCCTCGTCCGGTGGGGAAACCAGGATCATTCGCGGCGCCTACGGTCCCGATCAGCAATATACGAAATTAGCCGCCCGCGCCCTCGATCTCTGGAGGCAACACGAACTCCAGTGGAACCAGAAGTTTTTCTTCCCCATCGGAGTCTTGTGGATGGTCGAAGGCGACGACTCCTACGAACGCGCCTCGCTTCCAATCCTGCAAGACGCCGGAATCCCGTTCCACCAGCTCACCGTGAACGAATTAGCCAAACGCTGGCCGCAGATCAGTTTCGAGAACGTCGAGTGGGGAATCTTCGAACCGCAAAGTGGATACCTGCTGGCTCGCGCCTCGACACAAGCCGTGGTCGATCGCTTCGTAGCCGAAGGCGGCAACTATCGGCAGGCAACGGTAGCAACCGAGAATTTAGACGGCGGTAAGTTGAAGGCCCTCGCGCTCTCCGGTGTGTCGAACGCGAATGACTCTATCGTCGCCGATCGCTACGTTTTCGCCTGCGGCCCCTGGCTCGGAAAAATGTTCCCCCAAACCGTCGGTCCCCACTTCATTTCGACAAAGCAGGAGATATTCTTCTTCGGCACTCCCGCAGCCGATCCTCGTTACAACGAGGGCATCATCCCGGTGTGGGGAGATCGGAGCGACCACTTCATGTATGGAATTCCGGGCAACCAGGGACGCGGTTTCAAGATGGCCGACGACACGCGCGGACCAGAGTTCGATCCCACCTCAGGCCAGCGCCTGGTGAGCGAGAACAGCTTGGCCGCAGCACGCCGATACCTCGCCTACCGTTTCCCCGGTATGAAAGATGCGCCCGTGATCGAAACCCGAGTCTGCCAGTACGAAAACACCACCGACCAGAACTTCATCATTGATCGCCATCCCGCCAATCAGAACGTGTGGATTGTTGGCGGCGGCTCCGGTCACGGCTTCAAGCACGGTCCCGCGCTAGGTGAGATGGTGGCAAGGCTCGTTCTGAAAGATGAAGCCGCCGACCCGCTCTATCGTTTGGCAAGACTGGCAGTGAAAAATGCAGAGAACAAATAGCGTCGCGACTTCCCCGGTGAACCCGGTCTTGTTCCGCGCTGAAGATTTTCTGGCCCCGGGCGTACCCGGCAGCCGAAGAAAAATCCGGAACCCCTACTGAATCCGAATCACGCTTTCCGTGCTCCCGGCTTTAAGCTCGTCCACTCGCGCCACCACGTTACGTGCAAACGCAAACAGTGACTTCGCATGCGGCGAGTCTTCGCCCTTCAGCACCGCCGGAGTTCCACCGTCGCCCGACTTACGAATCTCTGCATCGAGCTCGATGTTCCCGAGATACGCAATATCAAACTGCCGCGCCGTCTTCTCCGCGCCCCCGCGCGAGAAGATATCGATCTCATGTTGGCAATGCGGACAGACGAAATAACTCATGTTTTCCACCATGCCCACGATGTCCACCTTCATCTGCCGGAACATCTCGATCGCTTTGCGTGCATCCTGCAGCGACACGTCGGAGGGCGTCGAAACCACAATTGCGCCAGTCAATGGAACCGTCTGAATCAGCGACAGCGCCACGTCGCCGGTTCCCGGAGGCAGGTCGATCACCAGATAGTCCAACTCTCCCCACTGCACCGACCCCAGAAATTGCTTCATGATCGAATGCAGCATCGGGCCGCGCCAGATCAGCGGCTTGTCTCCGGGATTGAGGAATCCTACCGAGATGACCTTGAGCCCGTGAGAGTTGATCGGCGCGATCTGTCCCTCCCCCATCACTCTGGGCTGCTCATTCGTCCCCAGCATGAGCGGAACGTTCGGACCATAAACATCGCCATCGAGCAATCCCACCTTGTAGCCCATTTTGCTCAGGGCAACTGACAGATTAACCGAGAGCGTTGTCTTGCCGACCCCGCCCTTGCCGGAACCGACCGCAATAATGGCGTTGACGCCGGGTAAAGGCTGTGGGCTAGGCTGCTGTTGGCCGGGATGATGGGAATGAGCGCTCATGTTTCGATTATACGGTAGGGAATTGAGCTGACCTGGATTGTGGAACAATCCGGGGCGCGAAGGGTACTGCGAGCCTGGCGCCCTTACTTCTGCAATCTAACTCTGACCCCTGCAATCCTCAATAGTGCCCGTCCAGCGCCTGCACCTTGCCTCGAAACATGCGGTAAACAAATGCAAAATAGCTGAGCGCAAGCACAAAGGCCAATATCCACCAGACCAACCCAACCCTCAGTCCGTGATTGCCCGCTGCGGTGTTATAGATAGTCAGGTCGAATTGGTGATCGCGCGCAGGCAATACCACTGGATAAAGCGCAAACGCCGCGCCCACCAGCATGAAAATGATATACAGGCTGGACGCAACGAACGCGAGTTTCTCTTTCCCCTTGGGATTGGCCCACAGCATGGTCGCAAGGCTGCTGACAACCACGATGGGAACCACGATACCCACCGGATGCCTCCCGTAGTTCGCCATGATATCCGGCCGGATGAAATACGTGGCGACTAACGCGCTGAACGTTAGAAAAAATTGCAGCGGCCAGCACAACAACCCGAAACCCCGGGCGCGACGTCCAAGATCGCCGTCGGTTTTCAGCGCGACATAATAAGAACCGTGCGCCGTCAAAGTCACCAGCGACATGACTCCGATGAGCACCGTATACCAGTCGAGGATGCCGATCTCCGAACTGAGTTTGAAATTCGTCCAAAGCGGCTCAAAGAAATACCCAGTCGAGTCCAGCGGCACCCCCCGCACCACATTCCCTAGCGCCGCTCCGAAAAATACGGCCAGCAGGATGCTCGATCCACTGAAAACCACGTCGAAGAAACCCTGCCAGATCGCGCTCTCGATATGCGAGCGGAATTCAATGCCCAGCCCGCGCAACATCAGCAGCCACAAAACAACCATCAGCGGCAGGTAAAACCCGCTGAAGCTGGAGGCATAGAGCAGTGGAAATGCAAAATAAAGCGTTCCCCCGGCAGCCAGCAACCATACTTCATTACCATCCCAGACCGGGCCGATGGCGCGCAGCACCCGGCGGCGTTCGTCGTTCGTCTTAGCCGCAAAAAGATAAATAGCACCCGCGCCGAGATCGAATCCGTCCAGCACGACATACGCTGCGACCATCACCGCCACAATCCAGAACCAGAGGCTAGCCATTATCTTGCCTCCTTTCCCGGATGCAGATTGGATACGGAATTCTCTCCACTGACGGGACCGTGCTCAATTTCGCGCTTCATCAGGAACAGGAACAGGATTCCCAGCACCGTGTACATACCCATGAATCCTAAAAGAGTAAATATGCCATTTCCCGCGGATACCAATGTGGAGTAGCCATTCTCCGTTCGCATCAGTCCATAGACCAGCCACGGCTGCCGTCCCAGTTCCGCGGTCATCCAGCCGGCAGTATTTGCTATGTACGGAAACGGTGCCGAAAGCATCAGGATCCACAACATCCACCGCGAAGTAAACAGTGCGCCGCGCCACAGGAGCAACAAGGCAACAGCCATCGTCGCGATAAAGAACGTCCCCAGCCCAACCATGATGTGGTAGCTGTAATAAAGCAGCGGAATGTTACCCGGCCAGTCTTGCTTCGGAAAAGCGTCAAGTCCCCGAACATGAGCATTCCAGCGTCTGTAAGTCAACATGCTCAACACGCCCGGAACCGCAATTGGATTATCGATCTTGCCTTGCTCTACGTTAGGTTGACCGACAATCAATAACGGTGCGGCAGTCTGGCCGTGAAACAATCCTTCCATCGCAGCCAGCGTGACCGGTTGCAGTTCGGTCACCATCTTGCCTTGGCGATCGCCGCTGGGAAAAATCTGCAATACGCAAAACACGAAACCGACACTCACCCCGGTTTTGACAAACACGCGGGCATGCGCCGTCCATTGGCCCGTCAGCAAATAGAATGCGCCCACCGCCGTCATCACGAACGCGCCCGTCGTTACCGCCCCGCACATGTTATGCGCGTATTGCCATCCCGCCCATGGATTCAGCACAAAATCCCAGAAACTCGCCAGTTGCAAGCTGCCATCCGCCGCCGTGAAATAGCCCACCGGATGCTGCATGAAAGCATCGGTCGCGATGATGAAATACCCTGACAGCCACGAGCCGGCGAAAACCGCCACCGCCGCTCCCCAGTGCGCCTTCGGACTCAACCGCTGCTCTCCAAAAAGAAACAATCCCAGCAACGCTGACTCAAGAAAAAAGGCAAACATTCCTTCCATCGCCAGCGTCTGGCCAATCACCCCGCCCGCATAGCGCGAAAAATGCGACCAGTTCGTGCCAAACTGGAATTCGAGCGGAATGCCGGTTACCACCCCCAATGCGAAAGCGATGCCAAAAATCTTCGCCCAGAAACGAGCCGCCTCGTTGTACTTAGGATCCTTGCGCCGCAGCCCGATCGTCTTCAGCACGACGATCAGCAGCCCCAGTCCCATGGTCAGTTGTGGAAATAGATAGTGGAATGTAGCCGTGAAAGCAAAATGCAGCCGGTGAACTAGGAGTGCGCTGTCCATAAAATACGATCCAGCTATCAGTTGCCAGATATAACTTTGAGTAACTCAAGCTTAGCAGAATGTCACAGAAGCCCGCGTTCGGTTCGTAAGCTGATTGCATCTGACGCTGACGGTTCCCTACAATGACTAACTCCGTTTTCCACTTCTAAGCGCCGACTCCGCCTGGCGTATCTCCCGGCGGCGCGCGGCTCCTTCGTAACGGCGTTTTTCATCTTCCGTCTCAGGCACCACCAGCGGCACCACAATTCTATTTCCGGCAGCATCAATCGCCACAAATGTCAGATAAGCCGAGCTCACATGATGTCTCTTTTCAGCTCGATAATTTTCCACCCAGACCTTGACTCCCACCTCCATCGAAGTCTGAAAGACGCGATTGACCGACGAGCGCAGGATAACAAAATCGCCGACCCGCACCGGCACAAGAAAATCCAGATGATCAATCGACGCTGTTACTACGTAGGCTCGCGCGTGGCGATGCGCCGCCATGGCCCCGGCCAGGTCGATCCAATGCATCAATCGCCCGCCCAGAAGCGCGTTCAGAGGATTGGCATCGTTGGGGAGAACGATCTCTGACATTTCTGAGATCGAGTCCCGCACCGGCCGTGGCTCGGTGAAGTTCGCATTGTCACGGTCATTCACAGACTGCATTTCGTCCATCACCTATCGCCGTTCACAAGTCCAAATTACATCGCTCAGCACAAATCTTCAGAGAACCTCCGAGCGTCGCCGCCTTCGATAAGTCTGCAGATAACAGGTTGCAAGTCTCAGCACTCGCGAGTCCTCATGCGGATTAAGCCAAACCTCCCCTACCAAATCAAAGATCAGTTCGCCGTGCTCGATAGGAGCATGGGCTAACTCGCACACAAAGCAGATCGTAATCTGTTCGCGGCTAACGCGCGCCACCGAAAATCGCACTGCGTCCCAGTCGCGCGCTTGCGGAAGCTCAGGACAGGCAGTCGCGTACCCGAGGTTACAAAATTCGCGTACATGGGAGTCCAAAGCCGGAAGTTCCTGCCCCGACGCACGGCAGCTTCCCGTCCATCCCGCTCCCAGCGGCAGACGCGAAGGATGCGGCCACGAACCATCGTTCACAATTTCCCGCGGCACAAAATAAGGACAGGCCAAGTTCTATTCTCGGAGAACAGACATTGTAACGCCAGCAGTGATAGGAATGCTGTGATATGAATGGAGAATCGCAAATCGCCTTTTGGCTCATAGCTCTAAGGCCACTGTGCGAGAACCGGGAACTGAGAGCTTTCCTATGGATCGCATCGCCACATTGATCGAAATTCTTGCCGCGAATCCTGCCGATTCCTTTGCCCGCTACGGATTGGCCATGGAATACTCGAAATCCGGCCAGATCGAGGCCGCCCTCGCGGAATTCAAAACGCTGATTGAGAAAAATCCCGACTATACCCCTGCCTACTTCATGGCCGCCCAGACGTTAGCCAATGCCAGCCGCGTCGACGAGGCCAAGCGCCTGCTCGTCGATGGCATCTCCTCCGCCCGCCGCACCAACAACACCCACGCCCAGTCAGAAATGACCGCCATGCTGGAAGATCTGAGCGCCTAGAGTGGCCCATGGAGAGACGGGCGTCCCCGCCCGTCCAGCGGAGCGAAGCTCCGCAGCGTCGGCGCTGGTGGCTGTACGGCTGAGAGTTGACAGCCGGAATGCTACACTTTTTGGTTCCGCGGAGGCACGTCATGCGCCGTCTTCTCTTACTTACCCTTCTTCTCTCAGTGGGCATCGCCCTATCGATCCCCGCCTTCGCTCAAGCCAAACGTCCCTTCACCTTCGAAGACATGATGAAGCTGAAGCGCGTCGGCGAACCCCAGCCCTCGCCCGACGGCAAGTGGGTCCTGTTCAGCGCCGTCGATGTAGACCTGGCCGCGAATACAAAGACACCGCACATCTGGATCGTCCCATTGAATAGTGGAGCGACGGGCGTCCCGCCCGTCCAGCAAGGCTCTGGAGGATCGGGAATCGAGCACATCCTCATCCCCAATCAAGACGGCGACCGTCCGCGCTGGGCGCCCGATGGGAAGAAGTTTGCTTTTCTCTCGACAAAGGAACGTGGATCTCAGGTCTGGGTGGCAGCGTTCGATGAGTCAAATGGAACCGTAACCGGCACATGGCCCCTGACTTCGATCGCTACCGAAGCCGGCGGCGAACTCTGGTCGCCCGATGGAAAGTACATTCTCTTCACCTCGGATGTATATCCCGAGTGCGTTGGCACTCCAAAGGAAGTGGATAACTGCAACGGGAAAAAGCTGTATGAGGCACGCGATTCGAAAGTTAAGGCGCAGATTTTCGACCGACTGCTCTATCGACATTGGAACGCATACAAGGAGGGCAAGCGCAGCCACATCTTCGCGGTTGTGGCGCCCACCGAAACGCCGATAACAAAAGCGATCGGCCTCGACGCAGCTCGCCCCCGCGACCTAACCCCCGGCGACTACGACGCTCCCGTCTTCTCGCTGGGCGGACAGGACGATTACGCCTTCTCGCCCGACGGACAGGAGATTTGCTACACCTCGAACCACGACAAGGTCGAAGCCACGTCCACCAACAACGACCTGTGGATCGTCCCCGTGAATAATGGAGCGACGGGCGTCCCGTTCGTCCAGCCGAAGAACATCACCGCCGACAATCCCGCCAGCGACTCGACTCCGCTTTATTCTCCCGATGGCAAGTACATCGCCTACCGCGCCCAGCAGCGTCCGGGGTACGAGAGCGACCGGTTCCGCCTGATGCTGTACGACCGCAAGACGGGAGAAAAGAAAAGTCTCACCGACGAAGTCGATAGTTGGGTTGGCACGTTCACCTGGGCTCCCAATTCAGGGGAACTGTACTTCGTTGCTGAGGACAAAGGCGAATCTCCAATTTATGAGGCCGCCTTGGACAGTCCTCCGATCCAGATCTCCGAACATATTAAGACTCGGATTCAGCGCAAACCGGGACAGATACCCGATCCAATACCAGACGGCTGGAATCGCGGGTGGAATGACGACCTGACGTTCACCGCAGACGGAAAGATCTTGCTCTTCACACGGATGGCAGCTAATCACCCGTCCGCGATCTTCCGGAAGCTGGTTTCTAACAAGAACCTTCAAAACGAGGTGGCCGGTGATCCGGTGCTTCTTACCCACCTCAACGATTCCATTCTCGACTCGGTTGAAGGCTCGCGGCTCGAATCCTTCTGGTTCGAAGGCGCACACGGCGACAAGGTCCAAGGCTTCCTAGTCAAGCCGCCGAACTTCGATCCCGCCAAGAAATATCCCGTGAAATTCCTAATCCACGGCGGCCCCGAAGGCGCTTGGGGAGACGACTGGTCCTACCGCTGGAATCCCGAACTCTTCGCCGCTAATGGATACGTGGTCATCATGATCAACTTCCACGGCTCGACCGGGTACGGACAGAAATTCATCGACGCCATCAACGGCGACTGGGGCGGAGCTCCCTTCGAAGACCTGATGAAGGGCCTCGACTACGCCGAGAAAACGTACCCGTTCATCGATAAAGACCGCGAGTGCGCCCTCGGTGCCAGCTACGGCGGATTCATGGCCAACTGGGTGCTCGGCCACACCGACCGCTTCAAGTGCATCGTCTCCCACGACGGCATGTTCAACACCGACTCCGCCTGGGGCACCACTGAAGAACTCTGGTTCAATAACTGGGAGTTCAAGGGCACTCCCTACTCGAACCCGGAGATGTACGAAAAGTGGAATCCGCGCCTCTCGGCAAAGAATTTCAAGACGCCGACGCTGGTAGTCCACGGACAACTCGACTACCGCCTCGACGTCAGCGAAGGCTTCCAGCTCTTCACTACGCTGCAAATTATGGGTGTGCCGTCGAAGATGCTCTACTTCCCCGACGAAGGCCACTGGGTGCTGAAGCCACAGAATTCACAACTTTGGTACAAGACGGTCAATGACTGGGTCGATCAGTGGACGAAAACCAATTCGCGGTAGGCAAGGTACGCGATTTTCCAGCGCTCGCTTTGTTTTGCCAGGGCTCGCGTCAGCCGCTGCGGGCGAAACCGTGTCTTCCGAAAACCTACCCCCCGATATCCGCTGTCTCATCGTCGAGCGGCGGTAAATTGCGGAACGCTTCGATGATCTTCTTTGCTTCCGCCGCGTCCTCTTCCCGAACCAGAAGAACCGTTCCTCCTACCCCGGGAAAGGCGTCCTGAACTGCGTCAATGGATTTCAGATCCGACTCGATTCCGGCAGATTCCAGCAAGCCCTGCACGACGATGGCTTCCGTTTCCTGCTCGGTATCGAATATTTTCACGAGCTTCTCGTTTGGATCGGGTCGAAATGAGGCATTGGTCGGCTCTGGCATGCTTCCTCCATGATTCGTCTCGTAACAGCTTACGGCAGTCCCCATGCCTCTGTCTCTCGGGTGTCTCCGCCGGTCACCAAGGTGTACGTCCAAGGGCAGCTTGCCTCCCCCACTCAAGGCGGCAGAATAGCGAGTGGGGCGCACATTCCTTCGCAACAGCACAGGCGCAACATTGGAGATACCGCGAACATCCAAAGTGTTACAGAACGGGGACCGCATGGAATATCGACCAGCCGAACCACTGGGCAACGAATTCAGCGAGCAGGCCGAAGAGGCGCGAAGATTGCGCCGCCTGCAGCTGATGATGAGCATGGTCATGTCGGTCATCAGTCAGGACCCTGATCTCACCGTGGAAGAAGCTGCCGAGATCGCCGCCAACGCCCGCCGCGCCGCTCTCAGCATGTTCCCCGATAAAGCGCTCGCCTACGACCTCATTTACCGCCCGCGCCTGCAGCGCCTGATCAACGAACGCTTCCGCCTGCAATAGATCGCTCTCTCCTTCGAAACCCGAGTTCAATTGAGCAGAGTTGAATTTAGCCACCGGTCAGATCGCACCCAGACATTCACTCTCTCTGCCTTGACCACCCCTCCACCCCGCAACTAGACTCCCTCTGGGGTGATTCATGCGCAAATTGTTTTGGGTGGTGTGTATTGCCGCGGCACTTTCCGGCGGCGCGGCGGCCGACGACGATCATCATCATGAGGCGCTCACCCAAGACCAGTTGGGCACCGTCCATTTCCTCGTGTCGTGTACTCCCGACGCGCAACAAACCTTCGAAAAGGGTATCGCCTTGCTCCACTCTTTCTGGTACGAAGAGGCAGAAAAGACTTTTCTTGATGCCGAAAAGCAGGACCCGAAGTGCGCCATGGCCTATTGGGGCGAGGCCATGAGCCTGTGGCATCAGCTGTGGAACCAGCCCGATGCAGCCACCATCAAGCGCGCCTCGGAGGAATTGAAGAAGGCCGACAAGGCGCAGGCTCCAACCCAACGCGAACGCGATTATATCCACGCCCTGAAAGAGTTCTATTCGAACAGCAGTAAGAAAGATCATCAGGCGCGCGCCCAGGCGTATTGCGCGGCCATGCAAAACGTCTATCAGAAGTATCCGGACGATCACGAGGCGGCGGCCTTTTATGCGCTCTCCTTGCTGGCCTCCGAACCCGACAACGACACTACCTTTGCCAATCGCAAGCAAGCAGGCGCGATTCTCGAAAAACTGTTTGCCGAGGAGCCCAATCATCCCGGCATCGCCCATTACTTGATCCACACTTACGATAAGCCCCAACTCGCCGAACTTGGATTACCCGCGGCACGTCGCTACGCGCAAATTGCCCCCTCGGCTCCGCACGCCGTGCACATGCCATCCCACATCTTTGCTCGCGTCGGCGATTGGCCCGACGACATTCAATCGAATCTGGCTTCGATTGCTGCCACCCGCAAGGCTGCCGCGATGAATATGGGCGGCGAGGGCCATCAATTCCATTCCATGGATTTTCTCATCTATGCCTATCTGCAAAGTGGGCGCGAGGCCGATGCAGCTAAGGTCATCGATGAGGTAAAGACGATGCCCGCAATGGACATGGGCGGCATTCACGACATGCAGGCCTTCGCCATGTCGAAGTTTCCCGCCATGTATGCCTTGGAACTCCATCGCTGGTCCGACGCAGCATGCCTGACCGTGATCGCCAGGGCCAATGGGGGCGACCGCGCCTATACCTACTGGGCTAAGACCATTGGAGACGCCCGCAGCGGAGACCTCGCGTCAGCCAAAAAGAACCTCGCTGAAATCGATAAGATTCATAAAGATTATGTAGCGCGAAAGAAAACCTACGAGGCCGACTGGACCGACATGCTCTACCGGGAAGGCTCGGCGTGGGTTCTGCACGGCGAGGCCAAGAACGAAGAGGCGATCGCATTGCTACGCAAGGTCGCGGATCATGAAGATGCCGTCGGCGAAGAGCAGACCTCCATGCCAGCCCGCGAAATGCTGGCCGATATGCTCCTCGAAATGAAGCATCCCGATCAGGCGCTCGCCGAATACAAGGGAGATTTGAAGTTCAATCCCAAGCGCTTCGACGGCGTCTACGGCGCGGCGCAGGCGGCCGAGATGGCGGGCCAGGCATCGCAGGCGACCGAGTATTACGCCGCTCTGGTCAAATCCTGTGAAGGATCGACCTCGGCGCGGCCCGAACTTGCCAAGGCAAAGCAAGCCGTCGTAGCGCGGAAGTAAACCTCCGCTTCTCGATGTCGCAGGTGTCACTTATCGATCTTCTGCAGCCGAAACAGCAGCGTGCCCCATCCCAGCTTGACACGCATCTGTACCGGAGTATGACTTGCGTCCTCCGAAAACCACACCCACACCTTGCCCTTGGACTGTAGCGGGCCGGAAGTCGGCTCGATTGTAACCATCACGCTCGGAAATGTTCCCGCCGGAATTTTGATCTCCTCGCGCTTCTCGACCACCGCGCGCACGATGGTGGTCTTCCCGTCGCTGATGGGAAATTCATAACTCGAGCCCAATTGCAGCGACAGTGACTGCAGGTAGTAGAAGCCGGTGATAAGGTCGGTGGTGCATCCCGCCAAATCGCTTTCCACGTGCTTGGTTTCGCCCGTCTTCAGATTCTTTTCATCGAGCGTGCTTTTCTTGTGCGAATAATCGAAGCGGATCGACGTCTCCCGTCTGTGCGCACCTTCTTCGCTGTGCTTGAAGATCGAAAGCGAACAGAACGTCCGCGGATCGAAGCGCGATTCAAAACGGTCGTGCACGGGAAAGACCACGTTGACCGCGCCCGAAGATTCGGCCGACGCCGTCACTCTGCGTTCATTCCCGGAAGTCTCCATTCTCACGATCCCCGTGCCAGCCGTGATTAAATGCCACTCTGCTGCATACACGTAGCTCCGCCCATCGGGAAAGGGGTAGTTGGGACGCGGTGGCGCGATCTGCACCGGAGCCGGGCCAATCGTCGATGTCGGCGGCGTCTGCTGCGCCGCCAGCACCGCCACAATCAGCAAGATTAGGCAGCCAAACCAACCGGCATGCCTCATCCGGCACCTGCTTTGAGAGGCCGTGGCTTCAGCCGCGCTGCCACCTGAAGAAGAATAGCCGCGCTTTGGCCCCTGAGGTGAACTGCTCATGCTCCCGGCAGACTACCACACCAGCTTGACCATCAGCTTAAACATAAGGACGGCTACCACCACGACGCATCCGATGCTCGCCTGATATTCGCGGTGCTTCCAATAACGTTCGGAAGAGTACACACCCCGCTGGCTGCCGTAAGGCGTAAGCCGCGGCAAAAAGCGCGGCACGTGACGGGCATAATCGTCATATTCGGGGAACACTTGCCGTAAGTAGCGCTCTTCCCCCGCGATCACCGGAATATAAATAACTCCGAACATTAGGAGCATGATCGCAACGATCCACCAATTCCGCGCCGCTATGGCGAACCCAGCCGCCAGCACCAGCGACCCGAGATACAACGGATTGCGAGTGTAAGCATAAGGACCGCTGGTAGTGAGCTGCTTGTCTTTCTGCACGTGTCCGGAAGCCAGCGCTCGCAAGGCAAGTCCCGGAACAAGCACGATACTCCCCACGATCAGCGAGGTTTTCGTCGGCTTCGCCAGTAAAACAAAGACGACCGTAAAAATAAATCCCAGGGGAACTCGAATGCGCCGGGCAACGCGGGACCAGGCGTAGCCGGCGCTGGACTGGGCGGCGGGTTGAGAAGTTTCGCTCAATCGGTTCAATAGGTCAGCTTCAATAAGATCGGTTACACGAGGTTAGCAGTTCAACCGTGCAATAGCTTCCGAGCTCCGGCCACAACCTCGGCGGCGCCGATTTCGAGCAGACCTTGATCCGGCTCATGATGTCGAGTGTGATCCGTCAAGCTGATCGCGCTTCGCAGCACCATCGACCGCGTGCCGAACGGACCGTTGCGCGCCGGATTTGTCGGTCCAAAAATTGCCACCACTGGAATTTGCAAAGCGGCTGCCAGGTGCATAGGACCCGTATCGCCGCCGATGAGCAACCGGGCACGGCGCGTGAGCGAGATTAATTCAGAAACCGAGCAGGAAATCCTGCGCGCCGCTCCTTCGCTGGCGGCTTCCACCGCCCCCGCCAGTTCTTCTTCTCCCGGACCATGGTTCACCAGCGACTGTAATCCGTCTTTTGCCAGTTCTTTCGCAACCCGCGCGTAACGCTCGGCTGGCCACATTTTCGCTCCCCAACCCGCCCCGGGACTGAGAATCACAAAGTCGTTCCTACCCGCGGTAAGGTTCGTGATCTTATTCTCCGCATCTGGGTCAACCGGCAACTCGATCCGAACTTCTGCCCCCCGAGCCGGACTCGTCGCCGTGGAAACGACCGCACTCGCCAGCGCCAGTGCCTGCTCGACCACGTGCGTGCCATGAGCCGGCAAAAGTACAGTTTTTGTATAAAACATGCTGGCGGCATTTTCGCGCGGCTGTGCGTCCCCAAAAATAATGGGCGCGCCCGACCAGCGCGCGAGCAACGCCGAACGCACCGCGCCCTGAAAATCGATCACCGCGTCATATTGAATCCCGCGTAGCTCACTCAAACCCGTAGCCACTTGCTGCACCGTGTTAAAGGAGAGCATAGCCCGTCGCCATTCCTTCAGCTTGACCGCATGCACGCGATCAACCAGCGGACGCTGCAGGGAGCGCCGACCCGATCGCGGGTAGCGCAGAGTGCACAGAAGTTCCGCCCAGCGCTCTTCGATCAGCCATCCCAGGGTGGCCTGCGGAAAAGCCTGTCGCAACGCGACCGTCGCTGGCAGCGTGTGAATCACGTCTCCCATGGCGCTGAGCCGCACGATGAGTATGCTGTTCAACCGCGGCTTGCTGACTGGGAGAGATAACCAGGGATTCATCTCCATCCCAATCGCCCTTCGCACCCTCTCACGGTTGCCGCGGCCCGCGCCGCGATCTTGAGCGAATCAACTCGGTAGCCGAGTGATCCTTGGGGTCACCTACAATCACAACTTTTCCCCCGCAAGCTTCGACTTCGTCACGCTCCGGAACGCTCTCGACTGTATAGTCAGTGCCCTTGGCATGAAAATCCGGCCGGATTTCGCGGATAATGGCGCGCACATTCTCTTCCGGAAAGACCACCACAGCGTCAACATCCTCCAGCGCCGACAGAATCTCAGCCCGTTCCGCGGCCGGCATCGCAGGTCTGCCTTCACCTTTCAAAGCGCGCACCGAGGCATCCCCGTTAACCGCGACAATCAACTTGTCGGCAAGCTCCCGAGCCCCATGCAGGTAGCGTACATGGCCGACATGAAGCACGTCGAAGCAGCCGTTGGCGAGCGTGATGCGATCTCCCCTGCGCCGCCAATCTGCCACGCGGTGCCGTAGCTCGTCGCGCGAAAGAATCTTCGGATGAACTGGTGTGGTCAAGAAATCTGCGCCTTCAGCCGTTGAGGGCTAGTGCTCCCGATCAATTGGCGACGCTTTATCCACCGCATCCAGCAACTCCTGCTGGCTCACCGTGGCCGTACCGCGCTTCATGACCACGATGCCACCCGCGTAGTTCGCCAGATGCGCGGCTTCTTCGGCCGTTGCGCCTGCCGCCAGCGCTGCTGTAAAAGTCGCGATCACCGTATCACCCGCACCCGTTACATCGGCAACTTCATCACTGCCGTAGATCGGAATATCCACCGCCTTGTGGCGGCGCGGGAAAACTACCATTCCATCCTTGCCGCGCGTGATCAGCAGCGATTCCAGATCCATCTCGCCCGCGATCTGCTCTCCCGCTGCCACCAGGCGTTCCCAGTCGTTCCCGATTCGGATGCCGAGAACCTCCTCGACTTCAGATTCATTCGGAGTTGCCGCCGTCACTCCCGAAAACTCGTGCATCCGGTGCCGCGAGTCGAGGCTGACGGGAACCCTGTCGATCCCGCGCTTTTCCCGAATCATATTCAGCAGATTCGGCGTCGCCGCGCCGTAGCCGTAGTCGGAAACCAGCAATGCATCCGAAGCTCGCGCATATTCACGAGCTGAAAGCACGATCTCCCGCCGCAGGTGTGAATTCGGTCCTTCCGCCGGTTCGCGATCCAGGCGCACGACCTGCTGGCCCGCCGTGTGCGCGAATCCGGCCAAAATACGTGTTTTGGTGACGGTCGTGTAAGTCTTGTCTTTAAACACGCCGCTCACGGGAATCCGCTTGTGCCGGAAAGCGCGCAACAGCAGTTTGCCCGCTTCGTCATCCCCCACGACCCCGACCGGCAAGACATTGACTCCGAGATCGGCAAGATTGTAGATCGCGTTACCGCCTCCGCCCGGAACCACTTTGCGGTCCAGAGCCTTCAAAATCAGGACGGGCGCCTCACGCGAGACGCGGGAAATCTCCCCGAACACAAACTCATCGGCCACCAGATCCGCCAGCACAGTCACCGTGACTTTAGGGAAAGACTCGACAATCTTCCGCAGGCGAATTTGCCCGTTCTCTTTAGTATGTTTTGTCATCAATCTGCTTCATTGCGAACTGCCAGAGAGATTTTCTCACGAGTCGAGCTTCGGTTTCGCAATTCTCGCCAAAATGGCATCAACTGCGTCAGCGGGATCATCCAGGGTTAGCCTGAGCTCGGCAATGGCAAGTGGGTTGAGTTCCGCCTGCCATGACCTCAGGTTCACCGCATCTTTTTCTGTGGCCAGGAACCCGCCGGCGCCAACCTTGTCGCGCATCAGCAGCAGGTGCTCGATGTCTCTTCTTGAATAAGAGTGGTGATCGCGAAACACTACCTCTGCCACAGGAATGATTCCAGCAGCCCGCACCTGCGCAAAAAACTGCTGCGGCCGTGCGATGCCGCAAAAGACAACCGGAGAAACCGGCGTCGCGGAGATCACGATTTCTCGCCGCATGTGCCAGACCAGTTTGTCTCGCGGAACCGAACGCCCCCGCCGCTCGTTCGGCGCGAACAACTCCTCCGCTGGAACTTCCTGCGGCAGGACAATGGCGTCCGCCCGTCGCAGCGACGAGAGCGGTTCGCGTAGACGCCCCACGGGTAGCAACCGGTCATCGAAATCGCCCGCTGTCATCAGCACGATGTCGAAGTCACGAACCAGGGAGCGGTGCTGAAAGCCATCGTCTAGTATGTGCAGTTGCGTCTGAAATCTCTGCTCCGCGGCTTTACCAGCCTCATAGCGGCTTTCACCGACGATCACGGGAGCACCCAGCCTGCGCGCGATCAGAAGCGGCTCATCGCCAAAGTCGGCGACGCTTCCGCCGGGCTCCACCACTAGAACCCCGCGAGTCTTGCGGCCATATCCGCGACTGAGCACGTCGAAGCGGATGCCGCGCGCCCGCAACAGCTCGCCGAGCGCGATGACGAACGGAGTCTTGCCCGCCCCACCCGCCGACAGATTGCCCACACTCACCACCGGCCGCTCCAGTCGTCGCGCCGGCAGCATGCCGCGATCAAACAGCGCGTTGCGCACGGCGGTCGCGCCACCGTAAAGCCCGCTTAGCGGATTCACTCTGCAGCTTCCATAAGCTGAAGCAGCGCCGCAACCGTTCTGGCTGTGGACCCACGCTGCGATTCAAGCGCCGTCAGCGCATTCCGGCCCAGCGTCGCACGTTCCTCTTCGTTCTCAATCAACTCCATGAACACCAGCGGCAGCTCCGCAACTCCAACGATCCGGACCGCATTGCGACTGGCGAAACAATTGACGACATCCCGAAAATTCTCATAGTGGTTGCCGGTCACGATCGGAACACCGTAGATTGCCGGCTCCAGAATATTATGTCCCCCACGCGGCACCAGGCTGCCGCCGACAAAAGCAATCGTCGCCAGCGAATAAAGCGCAGCCAGTTCCCCGATAGTATCGAGCAGAAACACGCCACCCCCTATGGGTTCGCCCCTCCATAAACTGCGCTGGCACAAGGGGAAGCCTAGTTTCTCGACGAGTTCAGCCACCTCCGCAAAACGCTCCGGATGGCGCGGCGCCAGTATCATGACTGCCTGCGAACGGTTGGCCAGAATGTTACGAAAAGCCGAAAGCAGGCTTCCCTCTTCATCTTCAAGCGTGCTGCCACAAACCAAGATCGGCCCCGCTCCGGAATTTTTGAAGCTTTCGCGAAGACTGCCAACGATTTTAGGAGACGGCGGCGGCGCCACATCGAATTTCAAGTTGCCAACTACCTTGACTTTGGCATCCACGGCTCCGATTTCTATTAGCCGTCGCCGGTCTTCCTCGCTCTGCGCCAGAAAAAGATCGACATTGCCGAGCGAGCCTTCCAGCAATCGCGGCAGCCAGTAACGGAACCGCTTGTAGCCGGGAAGCGAGCGGTCAGAAATCCGGCAGTTGATCACAACAATGCGCGCCCCGCTGCGTTTTGTCAGCCGAAGAAAATTGGGCCAGAACTCGGTTTCGGCAATCACGACCAGTTCCGGACAGAGGGCATTGACATAAGCGCGGACGGCAAATGCAAAGTCCAACGGAAAATAAAACACATTCTCCGCTCCAAAGCGCTGCGCAGCGAGTTTCTGACCCGTGCTGGTCGTCGTCGAAATCAGCACTCGATAAGACGGGAATTTTTCTCGCAGCGCCCGAATCACCGCGCTCGATGCCACTACCTCTCCGACTGAAACCGCGTGAACCCAGATGACGGGCGTCTTCCCAGGGCTCGCCCCTCCTCTCAAAAGCGCCTGCGGAACCGCGCCAAACCTCTGCCCTACCCCCGCTCGATACTTGCCATGCCGCATCATCTGCAGCAGCCAATAGGGCAGCGTCAGCAGCAGAGAAAGAAAGAGAAGCGCACTGTAAAGCGCGTACATGAAGAGAAGCCCCATTCTAAATGGCGACGCAACAGACTGATGTTTTCTTCTCTTCCCCGCGATCAGCGCCGCACACCGCGGATTACGCCGGCCGTATCCTGGCTAAAGGTTCGCGCCGCGAGTTTCCAGTTCCAGGCAGGATGATTCTTGAGAATCGCCGTCCATAGCTGGCAGCTATCTCGTATCATCCTGGCATCCTATAATTTGAGTATGCGCAACACCAGCAAGCAGAATTCTCATCGAGCGCCCTTGCCCAGCCCCCATCATGTCGTTGCCGCGTGCGCTCTTACCCTGCTCTGCGCTCTTGGCGCGATGGCGGCCAAAGTTTTCGTCATGCCCGCGGCGCAGCCCGCCCGCACCTACCCGGCGCATGACGACCATCCTGTGGAAAAAGTTGGTGTCGCAGTCGATCCCTACGACGTCGAAGACAAAGCTTCCATCTTCACCGTCAACTTTCGCAACAATGGATACATGCCGGTCTTTTTTGTCATCACGAATGACGGCGACCAGCCCGTCTCTCTCGTCGACATGAAGGCCCAGATGAATACCAAGGATCGCAGCAAACTCTATGCCGCCAGCATGGACGATCTGCTCCGCCGCCTCTCGCATCCCACTCGCAATGACCATCAGAATACTTTGCCAATTCCGTTGCCCAAGAAAGAAGTAAAGGGCGGCGTGAGCCGCAAAACCTGGGATGAACTCGAGCAGGCGCAATTCGGCGCCAAGGCCGTTGAACCCCACTCTACCGCCCGCGGTTTCTTGTTTTTCGACATCTCCGGCATCTCGAACCCGCTGGCTGGCGCTAACTTCTACCTGATGGGCGTGCAGGACGCGAACGGCAACGAGCTGATGTATTTCGAAATTCCGATGGAGAAGTATTTGAGCGCGCCAGAGCCGAAGAAACCCTAGAAGCTTTACGATGGAGCGACGGGCGTCCTCGCCCGTCCAGCTATAATTCCCTGCTATGGCAACCTCTGCACCGGTTTCCGAGAATCTGCTCGCGAAATACGAGCCGGTCATCGGACTCGAAGTCCACGTACAACTCCTGACCGCGTCGAAAATCTTTTGCTCCTGTTCTACGCGTTTCGGCGATCCGCCCAATACCAACGTCTGCCCTGTCTGCCTGGGACTTCCCGGAGCTTTGCCCGTTCTTAACCGCAAGGCCGTGGAATTCGCCACTCTGGCGGCGATGGCCTTGCAGTGCCGCATCAACCAGGTTTCCATCTTTGCTCGGAAAAACTATTTTTACCCCGACCTGCCCAAGGGCTACCAGATTTCGCAGTATGACAAGCCGCTCGCTGAGTTCGGATTCATCGACATCGACGCAGGCGAAAGCACCGACGCAAACGATGCTGGGCATAACGGCGGCAGGAAGAAAATTGGCATCACCCGCCTGCACCTTGAAGAAGACGCCGGCAAAAGCCTGCACGAAGGCTTCCCCGATTCCACTCACAAGACGGCCATCGATCTGAATCGCACCGGCGTGCCCCTGGCCGAGATCGTCAGCGAACCTGACATGCGATCTGCCGCTGAAGCTTACGAATACCTCACTCGTCTCAAAGAAATCATCCTCTACACCCGCGTCAGTGACTGCAACATGGAAGAAGGCTCCCTGCGCTGCGACGCGAACATCAGCGTGCGACCCCGCGGCCAAAAAGAATTCGGCACGAAAACCGAAGTCAAGAACGTCAACTCCTTCCGCTTCATCAGGCAAGCACTCGATTACGAGATCGAGCGCCACATCGGAATCATCGAAAGCGGCGGCCGCATCACGCAGGAAACGCGCCTTTACAACGCGCACGAAGGCAAGACCTACGGCATGCGCTCGAAAGAGCAGGCCCACGACTACCGTTATTTTCCCGAGCCCGATTTGCTGCCCTTGGTCGTCGACGAACAATGGCAGGCCAGTATCCGCGCAACTCTGCCCGAACTTCCGGAAGCACGCCGCCAACGCATGATGAACGAATACGGCATCACCGCTGGCGATGCCCACACGCTGACTCTCACCCGCGACATGGCTGATCGATTCGAGTCTGCCGCCCGCACCGCAAAAAATCCCAAACGCGTTGCCAATCTCGTACAAAGCGAATTGCTCGGACGCCTCAAAGCTCAGGGGCTGGAACTCGAACACTCGCCAATTTCGATGTCGGGAGTTACAGCCTCCGCCGACCTGGTCGAGTCAGGCGCGATCTCCGGCAAGATGCTGAAGGATTTCTACGATCTATGCTTCGAACGCCGTCAGGACTTCCCCGCCGTTTACGAAGCCGCGGGCCGTCCCGTCCAATCGCGCGACACATCCGCGCTCGAGAAGCTTGCGGATGAGTTAATCGCGGCGAACCCCAAGCAGGTGGAGCAGTATCGCGCCGGCAAGAAAACTATGATCGGCTTTTTCGTCGGCCAGGTAATGAAGGCCTCGAAGGGACAGGCAAATCCCCAGCTAGTCAATGAAGTTCTGACCAGGAAACTCGAGGGATACTAGTCTTGAAGGGGCATGGCCTCAGCCATGCCTTCTACTTCGCCGCGCCCAGATTCTTCAGCACTTCGTCCGCATAATAGTTCGTGACCTTGGCGTCGTCGCGAAGGCTCTCGTAGTATGCCGCTTTCAGTAACTGCTCGCGGCGATCGCGCAACTGCTGCCGGATCGCCTGCTGCACCCGTGGATCATTCAAGTCCCTCTGGCCCGCTGGCTCCTTGGCAATCAGTTTTACGATCATGTACGCCGCCGGCTGATGAGTCGCCGGATTGATGATGGGAATCACCTGCGTATACTGCCCCGGTTTAAGTTTCATCACCGCATCGCGTGTCGCCGCATCCGCGTTCTTGAGCGCGGATTCCGGAACCATCCCCAAATCCCCGCCGTTATTGCTCGTCTCCGGGTCTTCAGAATAATTCATGGCCAACGTCGCAAAGTCGTCTCCACTGTCCAAACGATTTACGATCATCTGGATCTTCTTGCGCGCCTCGGCGTCATTCTGCGCCTTGCTGTTCTGCAGGTTATGCACCGTCGGGTTCGTCTCTCCTGAAACCAGAACCTTGGCGAGATGATATTGCGCTTCGATGAGATTGAACTCGGCCTTGTGCTCGTTGTAGTAATTGGTTACGTCCTGGTCCGTGATGTTGATGCGCGACGTGATTTCTTTGTTCAACACCTTCTCTTGGGTAAGCGAGCGGCGCAAGTCGCGCTTGAAATCGTCGATCGATATCTTCTTGTCCTGCAGGCGCTTGTTAAATTCTTCGGCCGTGTATGGCGATTTGATTTCGTTGAGCTTGCGGTCCACTTCTTCATCCGTAGCCAGCAATCCCAGCTTCTCCGCGCGCTGCATCAGGATCTCGGTTTCGATCAACTGACTCAGAATACTCAACCGAAGGCTCACCGCCTGCTCGCCCGTCGGTTGCTGATCGGAGCCTGCCGTCTGGTTCGAGTAATACTTGTCCACTTCACTGCGATAAACCTTCCGGCCATTCACCGACGCCATAACGTCGCCACCCGTGCTGTTCCGGTTACACGCCAGCAGTCCCATCAACAGAAACGCGCTGACCATCATCAGGCCCGCCCGCCCCCCGCAGTTACGATTTTTCAAGTTTTGTTCCCTCCGCCATGAACCGCGAGTCCGTCCCACCAGCGTTAATCCAAACGAAAATACCGGCCCCACTAAAACAATCCGCTTTCTGCTTTCCGCCTACTTGGACGGCGCAACCGATGGCTTATTCGCCGCGGCCGCCGGTTTGTTCTCCGGCGGCGCCACTCCCGCATCTTTCAATGCCCGGTCGAGCGCCACTCGTACATCCTCCGCCGGGATCGCTCCATCCAGTTTCTGTCCATTCACAAACATCGTCGGCGTCGCGTCCACTCCCAGTCCATCCCCTTCGTGCATCGACGCCAGCACCGCCGTCTCATCCTGGGCCTTAACGCACGCCTGCAGTTTCGGAACGTCCAGGCTGTGCTTTTCGCCCTGCGACAGAGCCAGCTTATCCAACGCGGCATTCTGCCCATCGCGCATTTTTTCCGCGCTGATCACATGCTGATTCGCGTGCAGGTAATCGGCGTATTCCCAATACGCGTCGTTGTTTTGCGCCGCCAGGCAGTTCGCGTCCACTGCCGCGTGCACCGCCCACGGATGAATCTCTTCGAGCGGATAGTCCTTATAAATGAATAGCACCCGGTCGCCGTATTCCTTGAACAGCCCGGGGAATAGCGTCTGATGCATGCGCGAACAGAAGGGGCACTCGAAATCGTCGAAATTGACCAGAATCACCTTCGCGTCTTTGTTGCCCCGCGTCGGTCTCCCGCTTACATCGATCTTCTTCATGATCTCCGCATAGGGATCCGTAGACAAATCGAATTTCGTCACACGCAAAAGTGTCTTGTGATCGCGGGCCAGCAGAAATTCGAACTCCTGTTTCTTGCTCGGAGTTTCAAAAGTGACCGTCAGCGCATCGTAGTTGGCAAAATCACTGGAATGCAGCGGCCCCAACGTAACCTTAACCTCGGGAGGCAGGGAATAATGCGATCGCACTTGCCGTTCGATCGCGCTCACAATATCCGCGGGCGGCGCGGCAGAAGATGCCGTAGAAGCGGTCTTCGAAGCCGGAGGGGATTGTGCCGAACACCCGAAACACACCAGCAACAGCACAAGAAACGCACGCCGCACAATCATCAATCGTAACCACCTGAACATGAGTAAGATGCTTGATTATCTCATGCCCGCAGGTGGTGGGCCCGGGTCCGGAACGTCCTCCGCAAGATCGAGCAGCCTCCCTTGTCTGTAGTAACCGGAAAGATTCGCGGACATCGCGCCACTCGAGCGATACCCCTGGCTTGATACGATCAGATCACCGTGTCATCTTCCACCATCCCGTCACAGGCCGCCGCGAATCGCGAATCACCGCGCTCCCCGGCTCATCGCCATATTGCCTTGTGGCTCTTTGCCGCCTTTCAGTTTTTCTATCTCCTAACTTCCACCGGCCGCACCCGCACCCCCGATGAATACAACACTCTCTACACTACCGAGAGCCTCACGCTCCACGCTTCGACTGCCGTTCCTCAAGCAGTGCAGTTGCACAATTTTTACGGAAGATATGATCTGCATGGCCAGCCGCGCGCCGCCTATCCTCCTGGACAAGCTCTCCTCTGCGTCCCCTGGTACGCCCTCGGCCAGTACTTACTCGCCCGTTTGCCCGGAGTACCGCCCGACGATACCGATCTGGTCGTCGCCTTTTCGTCATGTCTCAGCAACGCGACCTTCGCTGCCCTCACCGTAACCTTCTTTTTTCTGCTGCTGACCGGAATCGGAATCGCCCTGCGCCCCGCCTTGTTCGCAGCGGCGCTCGTCGGCCTCGCGACTCCAATTTTCGCCTATTCCGCATGGCTCTTCTCCGAGCCTATATCCGCCGCCATTTTTGTAGGCGTCGCTCTGCTTCTCTTCGGCCGCAACAAGAATCACCCGCCAATCTCAACCACCATCCCAATAACCACCGCTTCAATCGCGGGCCTGGTGTTGGGCTTCGCGACCCTCGTAAGGCCGACCGATGGTCTGGCCATCCCCGTCTTTGCCGCAGCTGTATTCATCCGCGATGGAAAGTCCGCGCTGCGCACCGCATTTGCCTTATGCCTGGCGTCCTCAGTCGGAGTCGCCGCTCTCCTGATTCACAACGCCCTATTGTTCGGAGGCCCGTTCCAGTTCGGATATCCCACCGCCGCCGAAGGCGCCAAGCGCCTCAACACCTTCGACACACCGCTCCTGAAAGGCCTTTACGGATTTCTCCTGTCTCCCGGCAAGTCCATATTCATCTTCGCGCCGCCCCTCATCCTCGCCCTCGCCGGACTTCGCCGTCTCTGGCGAACCGAGCGCGGCACCGCTTCCCTGGCAGTATTGCTTCCCCTGGTCTATCTCTTCTTCTTTGCCCGCTACACCCAATGGGAAGGTGGATACTGCGTCGGGCCAAGGTACCTCGTCCCTTCGATCGTATTCCTCTGCCTCGGCCTCGGCCCGCTGCTCGCCGAACGCAACGCCCGAATTAGAAACACAGCCCGGTTCCTGCTGGTTCTCGGAGCCTTCGTTCAATCTGTCTCCCTCGCCACCAGTTTCATGGAAGACCAGACCCGGCGCGGACGTTATTACGATGCCGACTGGAACTATCGCCTTAGCTATTCGCTGAGCGGTCAGCTTCATCTGCTGTCGAGTTACCTGCACAGTGGCCGACCCGCACGTCTCGGGCTGGGTTGGGATCGCTGGTTTGTCTTCCTCCACAAGGCTGGAATTTCTGCCACTACCCTCGCGGTTCTAGCCCTGATTATGCTCGTCGGGTTGGGAGTTAGCCTGGCGGGGTTGGCGAAAAGCGTCCGTTCAGCATCTTAGGAGTGTTCGCCGCGATAGCCGATCCCCGGAACATGGCTCTGCAAGCGCACGCCCCAAAACGCGCTTCCGGCATACCATCCTGTACCTTTGGGTGCTCTTTTGGGGTTGTTCCGCGGCGCGGCTCGTGCTAGAAACGCGTATACGGGAGTGGGGAATGCCTTCCATGAGCCTCCGCAAGAAAGCGTCGAAAAAAACGGTTCGCAACGCCGAAATCGTCATTCCGGATAAGCTCTATTTCCGCATCGGAGAGGTCGCCACTCTATGCCGTTTGCCGGCATACGTACTCCGCTTCTGGGAAACCGAATTTCCCCAGCTGAAACCGGTAAAAAGCAGCACCGGACAGCGCATGTACCGCAAACGCGACGTAGAGTCCGTGGTGCGCATCAGGAAACTGCTCTACGACGACGGCTTTACCATAGCCGGTGCAAGGTTGCAATTACGCGACGAAACCAAGTCCGACCGGACTCAGTCCGCCCTGCCCTTTCCCATCCATCCCTCAGTTAACATCGCGTATTTGCGCCACGAACTCCAGCAGATCCTGCACATTCTCTCCGCCCGCCACTAGATCCCCGGTACCAGATCCTTCTTAGGTCGCAGACTTAGGTCGCAGAAAAGTCGCAGCCGAGTTAGGCCGCAGCAAAGTTTGAGTCACAACAAAATCTGTGATGACGGAGCCCCGCCCCGTTCCAGCGGTCGAGCCCTATCTCCACAGAATCCCTACGCCGATTCCCGCAGTGGATCCGCTTCCACCAGCGGCTCGCTGACCAGGTGTTCGCTCACAAACCAAACCTGCAGTTCATTGGCACGAAGCACGTCGCTCACCACCACGTCGTTCGTCCCTGCGTCCCCCAGTTTGTCGGAGCGTTCCGCCAGGTCCCGGCATTCAAGAATGATGACCTGATGTGCGTCCAGCAACCGCGAAAGCTGCACCGGAACCTCTTCCCGTCCCTTCGGCGGCCGCGGAATTTTCGTCGTCTCTGCTACATCCGCCGCCATCGCGATACTGATTCCACCCAGAACCTGGATCCGTTCCGCGATCGTGTCCACCAGTTCACTCTGCTCTTCATAGTGCTTGTCGAACAGAAGGTGCAGTTGATAAAAAGTCGGCCCGGCCACTTGCCAATGCGATTTCTTGTAAAGATCCCGCAGCGTCATCGTGTCGGCCAATAGCTGGTTGAGTCGTTCGGTCATTTCCAGGCGCACCGGTTCTATCAATTGCAGCGGCATCATATTCGTCACCGTACCAAATGCCTGGAGCTCACGACCGCTCTGGTGAAAACGTGGTTGGGCTGAAACTCTGCGCGAATTCGTCGAATTGGTGGAGATTGGTTTCTTAGCCATGCGATTCTCCTCAGACTTACGATTTTGGGGCAAGCCAGAACGCCGGAAAGGATGACCTGCCGGAATGGACGTGTCCGCTTCCGGGGCTCGGCCCTGGTCAGGTCTTTTGGATGCGAACAACTGGGAAGAGATGGACTATTTTTCGAAACCAGCGGATTTCAGCCGCGATCCCTTATCCTGCAGGACTGCGGCCACGCCAAGCGGAACCTTCAGCTTACGAACTCAATCGGCCGCGCTTCGCCGGACGCTGTGTACTTCAGTCAAATAGTCCACGTGCGGCTCGCCCTTTACCCCCGCACCGGCCATCTTGACTTTAAGTTCCCCCGAACCGATAAACGCCCGAGCCGATTCCAGACTCTCCCATTCAAACAAAAGCGTAAGGTTATTGACGTTGCCCGCGCTGCGAAAAATTCGGCAGCTGCGCTCCCCATGCTTGTGCCGCCAACCCAGGTGGGAGTCGAACATCGTTTTCCAGGCCGAGTAATCGTCAACTTCGTGGTGGATAAGAACATGAACCATAATTTCTCGCCACTCCTTTCACCGAGAAAAGGTGCGCCAAATCAGGGAAAAATGCAAGTGCGCGGGTCACAGAGGAAGGGACGCCCCGCTGTCGAAACCCTGAGCAACGCGAAGGAGTCTCTTTCAGCCGGGAAAAAATTGGTCGGGACGGCGAGATTTGAACTCGCGACCCCTTGCACCCCAAGCAAGTGCGCTACCAGGCTGCGCCACGTCCCGATCGAACCGTTGTCCAGGATGACAACGTGGGGCTCAACTTCCAAATTCTACACCAGCAGCCGCACCCGGCGAAATTTTGCCTCTGTCACAAACGCACAGTGACCGCTGTCACCTTCGGATAACAACTGCTCACGTCAAGATTAGCCCGGCGATCCTGATGGCAATCCTCGTTTCCGGCGGAGCAGGCTATATCGGCAGCCACACCGCACGCGCCCTCCGGCGCTCCGGCTACGAGGTCCTGCTCTATGACAATCTCTCCACCGGTTTCCGCCGCCTCGCCCAGGGCTTCGAACTTGTCGAAGGAGACATCGCTGACCGAGCCTCGCTCCTGCCCGTACTCGCCCGCGTTCACGCCGTGATGCACTTCGCCGCCCACGCCTACGTCGGAGAGTCGGTCGATAACCCGCGCAAATACTTCAGCAACAATGTTCAAGCCGCGCTCGGCCTGTTGAACTCCGCGCTCGACGCCGGAATCCGCCGCTTCGTGTTTTCCTCCACTTGCGCCGTCTACGGCGCACCGGAGCAGATGCCCATCACCGAGCAGGCCCCTCGCCAGCCAGTGAATCCCTATGGCGCCTCCAAGCTCTTTTTTGAAAACGCCCTCGAGGCCTACGGACTCGCCTACGGACTGCGTTCAGTGAGGCTCCGCTACTTCAATGCCGCCGGAGCCGATGAAAGCAGCGAAATTGGCGAACTCCATAATCCCGAAACTCACCTCATCCCCCTCGCGCTCGCCGCCTCGGCGGAGAACGGAGTCGAGTTGCAAATCCACGGCACCGATTACCCCACTCCCGACGGCACCTGCGTCCGCGACTACATCCACGTAAATGACCTGGCCGACGCCCACGTGCGCGCACTGCAATACCTGGACGCGGCCGCCGACCAATCAGGCGCAAACTCGCTCGCCATCAATCTCGGAACCGGCCGGGGACATTCCGTTCTCGAAGTCATTCAGGCTGTCGAAAGCACCACCGGCCGTCCCGTTCGGCGAAGGCTGGGACCGCGTCGCATCGGCGATCCTCCAGTTCTGGTCGCCGATCCTGCCAAAGCAAAGAGTGTGCTCGGATGGGCTGCCCAGCGCAATCTTGCGGACATCGTCACAAGCGCGTGGGCCTGGATGGAGACAAAATAAAACCTGTAATTTGAAAACGACTACTGGCACGGAAGCCGCCTGAGATTCTCTCTTAACGTTCTTCGACGACCTCGAGCGCATTACCTTCCGGGTCGTGGATTTGAAAATAATGAACTCCCTGACGATCCCGTTCGATCATTCCCGCGGCAACGCCACGCGCCGTCAGTACGTCTCTCATTCTGCCGATTTTCTTTGCGAACAGGATCGGAGTCTTGCCAGTTTGGAAGTCGCTGCGGGCAGTCAGTATGACCGACTTTCCACCTGCGCTGAACCTGAAAATCGCGGCGGAAGGTTCTGGCGGCGACGCTGCCGCCAACTTTCGGAGTCCCAATTTTTCAATGTACCAGGGTGACACAGCGTCGATATCCCGTACCAGAATGCGCAAGCTGGGGGCAGGAACGGAAAACTCTGCGGACTTCCACCTGGAGTACCACCTCGCGTTGGGCGAGCGGAGTGTTTCGAACATGTAGTGTCTCTGGAGCCAGCCTTGTACGCACAGACAGGTGAAGAAGGCCGCCTGGACCACGAGGCGCAGTGACCTATAACTTCCCGTCGGGACAGCATCAAGAAAGACGTACGGTATAAAGAGCAGGATGGTACCAGCCACAAGCCACGGCCTCAGCGGCTTTAGCGACACCCCGGGATTCCGCGCCACGATCCAAAGAGCCAGCCAAATAAGAAGCGGAGATACCAATATCAGCCAAAACCAAACGGGATGTGGCGGCAAGTGCATGACCTTCTCCCGACGTACGCGGCCGTTAAGACTACCAGCTACAGATTATAAATTGTCAATTACAACGCCTTCCGAATCCGCTCCCACGTCACTTCCAACGCCTCTGGCAATACTCGCGTTTCGCCGATCACGCTGACGAAATTGGCATCGGCTACCCAGCGCGGCAAAATGTGCATGTGGATGTGTCCGGCCACCCCTGCGCCCGCGGCCTTTCCTATATTCATGCCGAGATTAATGCCGTCGGGACGATACAAAGAGCGCAGCACCGACTCCATTTTTCGGGTAAGAAGCATCATCTCGTGCGCCGCATCGGTCGGCAGTTTCTGTAACTCGTCCAAGTGGGCATAAGGCACAACCATCACATGTCCATTCGTATAAGGATACTTATTGAGAATGACATAGCAATTTTCGCCGCGGTAGACGATAAGAGCCGTCTCATCGCTCTCTTTGGGAGCATTGCAGAAAATGCAGTCTACCTTCTGGTCTGCGCCAGTAACAAACGCGTACCGCCACGGAGTCCAGAGATAATCCATGCTGGGAGGGTAGCAGAATTGCGCTGCGCCCCGCGATCCACGAACTGCAAACCAGAAATGCAAACTGACAAAGCCGAGCTCCACGCTTCGCTCGAAGCCCGCAGCTCTGAGCTCGCCACACCGACCCCAGTGTGACGACTCTGTAAATTCTTCGGCCATCGACCGGAATCCCGTTTGACACTCTTCCAAACCGATTGTTATAGTCAAGGAGTCCCTTTTGGACGCGGTTTCGAACCAGCTGGAATTGTCCCAGGGTCGTCCGCCAGGTCGGCCTCAACGCAACCTAAAGACCACGCCAGCAGTCCGCAACACCACGTCCCGCATCAGTCGCGCACCTACGCGTCGACACCGAGGCTATGAACTTGTTCGACGACAGTACCGTCCGCAATCTTGAATCCAGTTCCGAAACCATGACAACTTCACACGATAATCACACCGGCGGCCCGGCCGTATTAGACGCTCCTGAGCCCGCACAACCTTCACCCGCGGAATCCACCGCTTCCCTCACCACTGACACCGTTCACGCCGAAGCCGCTCACAACGACCCTCCTCAGAACGAAGCTTCTGAAAAAACCGTCCCCGAAACTGCCTCGCCTGCGAGCGATGACTTCGCCGCTGCCCTCCAGAGCTTCGAGACTGAGACCGAAGAAGCCGTTGGTCAGGATCATGTAATCAAAGGCCGCGTCGTTAAGCTGACTGCGACCCATGTCGTCGTCGATTACGGCGCGAAATCCGAAGGCATGGTGCCCATCGCCGAAATTCTCGATCACGAGGGCAAGCCCAGGTTCCAGCCCGGTGACGAGATCGACGTCATGCGCGAGAAAGGTGAAACCGAAGAGGGCTACGTCAACCTCTCGCACCTGAAGGCCCAGCGTCTCCGTTCGTGGGACGAAATTGAGCGCGCTTACAACGAAAAGAAGCCCATCAAGGGCGTCGTCGTCGAGCGCATCAAGGGCGGCCTCACCATCGATATCCAGGGCGCACGCGCCTTTCTGCCCGGCTCCCAGGTCGACCTGCGTCCCATCCGCAACCTCGATGGCATGAAGGGCCAGACGATGGAAGTCGCCATCATCAAGCTCAACAAAAAGCGCGGCAACATCGTCGTCTCCCGCAAACAGCTTCTCGAAGAAGAGCAGAGCGAGAAGCGCGGCAAGACCCTCGAGCATCTCGAGGAAGGCAGCGTCCTCACCGGCATCGTCAAGAATCTCACCGAATACGGCGCTTTCGTCGATATGGGCGGAATCGATGGCCTCCTTCACATCACCGACATGTCCTGGGGACGCCTTACCCACCCGCGCGACCTCGTCAATGTAGGCGATCAGATTCAAGTCAAGGTTCTGAAGTACGACAAAGACAAGCAGCGCGTCTCGCTCGGCTTCAAACAACTCACACCCGACCCCTGGCTCGACGCCGAGCACCGCTATCCCGTCGGCGCCCACGTTCACGGTCGCGTTATCAGCGTCACCGACTACGGAGCTTTCGTCGAACTCGAACAAGGCATCGAAGGCCTCGTCCACGTCAGCGAAATGACCTGGTCGAAGCGCATGAAACACCCCTCGAAGCTCGTCAACGTAGGCGACGAAGTCGACTGCGTCGTCCTCAGCGTGAACCCGACCGAGCGTCGCATCTCGCTCGGTATGCGCCAACTCGCCTCCAACCCCTGGGATACGCTGCACGACAAATATCCCGTCGGAGCCACCGTCGAAGGTCGCGTCCGCAACCTCACCGAGTTCGGCGCCTTCATCGAAATCGAAGACGGCATCGACGGCCTCGTCCACGTCAGCAACCTGAGCTGGACCACCCGCGTCAAGCATCCCTCGGAAGTCCTCAAAAAGGGCGACAAGGTCAAGGCCGTCATCCTCGCCATCGAACCCGACAAGCGCCGCCTTTCACTCGGCGTCAAGCAGATGCAGCCCGACATTTGGGATTCTTTCTTCGCCCAGCACCGCGTCGGCGACATCGTTCACGGCAAGGTTCTCCGCGTCGCCAATTTCGGAGCCTTTGTCGAGATTGCCGAAGGCATCGAAGGCCTTTGCCACAATTCCGAAGCCATCGATGGCAACGGACAGCCCATGCACTTGGAACCCGGCGCCGAGTTCGACTTCAAGATCATCAAGATGAATCAGGAAGAGAAGAAAGTCGGTCTCAGCATCCGTGCAGTCGGTGAAGAAGCCTCACGCCAGGAAGTCGAATCTTATAAACACCCGACATCCTCGTCCTCAACCAGCACCACCATCGGCGACTTGATTTCCTGGAAACGCGCCGGCGGTGACAGTAACTAAGACAGTTGTAACCGGGTCTTTGGGGGGACGAGAACCGTCCCCCAATCTATCCCTCACCGAATCTTCTGCAAATTCCGAAAGCTGATCCGCAGACTCTCCAGGGCCGGAAGGTCTCCAGAATCTCGCTCCACAAAGAAGTGTTTCACCCCGTTCTTCTCCGCGGCGGCCAAAATCTCCGCCCAGTGAATCGTCCCGGCTCCCACTTCAGTGAAATGTTCGGAAGAAGCGTCCAAAACCCGCGTCGCAGGAAATCCCGGCGTCCGGTCTTTCAGATGTAGCAACTGGATGCGGTTTCCATATTGTTGCAACATCTCCGTCGGATCCACTCCAG
Organism: uncultured Acidobacteriaceae bacterium; assembly: GCA_963696275.1. Lineage (GTDB taxonomy): Bacteria > Acidobacteriota > Terriglobia > Terriglobales > Acidobacteriaceae > Acidiflorens. Next base: position 160,251 of record CAVOJQ010000012.1, read on the forward strand.
CCTGCGCAACCCAGTAACAGTCCATCTCAATGCAAACAAGCCTCGAATCGCAACCCTTCATCATGGTTTCAAAGCCAGTAGTGTTCCCAAAACGCCGGAACTCATAGTTGTGTGTATGAAATCCGAATCGCATTCCGGCTTGATGAATCTTTTCACCCCAGACATTGAATTGGTCCGCCGCCTGCTTGTAATCATCGAGGGTGTCCCTCCCGCCTTTCGGCAGCATCGGGCAAATCACAAACTCCACCCCCAGCGCCATCGCGTAATCAATCTTCGAATCCAATCCGTCATAGTCAAACTGTCCGCTAGGCAAGATGAGGCCATGGTCATTGACCATCCGTCGCAGCGCCGTCGCTGGAATCCAATAAAGATCCGAATAGGTCTCCACTTCGCGGTAGCCGATTTTCTGAATAGCTTCGAGGACAGACGGAAGATCGCGCCGCGCATCCTCGCGCACCGTATACAACTGCGCCCCAAGAACGCGGCGGCTCTCCGCTCGGAGCCGTTGAGCCACGAGTCCCGCCGCGGCCGCTAGCGATAACCGAACAAATTTGCGCCGGCTAAGCATCGGTTGGGCGTCGGCTAGACATTCGGTAAAAGAACGGTTAGGGTCCGAATCCGGAGGGCTTATTTCGACTCGGTTTTAGTGTTGATCTTGAAACTGATGTAAACCTGCGTACGATCGTCAAACTGGCTTACCGTCTTCATGCCGCTCCTGTGGTTGTTATATTGCGCATAAACCTCGTAATCGATGCTCGGCTGCAACGCAGGAAAACGGAAAGTACCGTCCGCCCCCACGATATACGTTTTCACCGAACGCGTGTGCGTATTGGTCAGGTAAACGACCGAATTGGGCAGCGGATTATCGTTGCTGTCGAGCACTTTGCCCGTAAGCAGGCGTGTTGTGTCCTTCTTCGTGCCCCCGCCGAACAGCTGCCCGCGAGCAGCCAGCGCCGGTTGGGCGCAGACCGCCGCAAAAAAAATCGTCCCTGCTGTTAGAGCCAGCACCGCGACCGCCACCAAGCTATGCGCTTTCTTCATGAGATCCCATCGCTCCAGGCAACCCAAGGCGTCTTCACCAGTCTAAACGAAGCGCCATTCGCTCCGGTTTCTTCGTTTTGTTTCTGCTTTCAGGAAAGGATTAACGAATTTTCATTTCCGTGCAACCAACACTCGTCCATTCGCGACTAATGTGTCAACATGAAATCAGAAGATCCCGCCGATCATTCGCTGGCGCGCGAACCCTCGTCACCCACCAAACGCACCGGTAAACACCTCACGCTCACCATCGAGGCCGGAACCGCCGCCGGAGCTGTCGTCTTGCACTGTCAGGGTCGGATCATCTTCCACCGCGAGACGCAGGCCCTTTCCAGCATCGTGACCGAGGTGCTGCCCTCGGCTCAGCGCATGATTGTTGACCTCTCCGGGATCGAGTCCGTCGACAGCGATGCCCTCGGCGAACTTGTGCTCACCCACATGTGGGCCGAAGCCGCTGGTTACACTCTGTTGTTCGCCAGCCCCAGGAAATCGGTTCAACATCTTTTCGAAGCCACGAATCTCTTGTCGGTTTTCGATGTCTACAGCAGTGTTCCGGAAGCAATGGCCGCCATGCTCCCCGACGAACCCCAGCCAGCCTAGCCCAGTTTCCCAAACCAAGTAAATGGACCTTGCAGGATCCTCGCTGCGCCGGATTTCTCTGTGGTCTTTTCCGAGTTCCCCGTGCTCCCTGTGGTGAAGCCTTGCATTCGACATCGCGGCAACACATTCCAAAGAACGCAGCTACTTCTCCCGCTCAAATCGATACCGCCCGCCGCGCTCCTTGGCCACCTGCTCCGCCACTTTCAAAAAGGCCCTTCCTGCATGTGACAGCCCTGATTCCTGCCGGTATACCAGCCGCAACTTGCGCTGAAAGTGCAGGTCACGCACCGGCACCCGCACCAGCTCTCCCCTCACGATCTCGTTTTCCACGCTGATCTCCGGCACCAAAGCCACTCCCTTCCCCATGCCAACGAAACGCTTGATCGCCTGCAGCGTCGGCAGCTCCACGTCCATATGCAGGGGAGTTTTGTGCCGCCGGAAAGCCTCAATCACCTTGTCCCGATACGGAGACGCCACAATGTGCGCCACAAACGACTCCGCCCCCAACTGCCGGATGCTCACTTCGCCCGCCGACGCCAGCGGATGATCCGCCGGAACAATCAGCGCCAACTCGTCCAGGTAAACCACCGTCGACCGCAACTGTGGCTCCTGCGGATCGTACGACAGCATCGCCAGTTCCACATTGTGCTTCAGCACATCGTCCGGAATGTGACTGCCCAGCGACCGCCGCACCGTGATCTTGATCATCGGGTGCAAGCGTCGGAATTCGCCCAGCACCGGCAATAAATAAAGCACCGTGAATTCATTGGCGGCGATGATCAGCTTGCCTTTTTGCAGTTCGCGCATCTCCACCAGCGCCGTCTGCGCATCCTGTCGCAGGTTGAGCAGTTTCTCCGCATACTCCTGCAATACATTTCCCGCATCCGTCAGAACGCCTTCCCGTGAAGAACGGTCAAATAATGGCTCGCCAATCTCCAGCTCAAGCTTGCGGATCGTCTGGCTCACCGCCGATTGCGTGCGAAACAGTTTTTCCGCCGCCCGTGAAAACCGTCTCTCGCGTGCCACCGTGAGAAACACTTCAAGTTGCGAAAGGTCCATAACGAATCAGCTCTCAGATCCCACGACTCAGATGCCCGCTAAACTGAATTGCCATCGGGTAAGAACCCGGCCTTACTGAATCGCCATCCCGAGCGAAGCGAGGGATCTGCAGTCGACAGCATCACCGATCAACACGGCATCTCATCTGCAAATTCGACATTATAGCGATCTTTCTTGAACAATCACTCCCCATAAGCACCCCTTATACTATCAAACCAACTAATACTATTGTTACTATAATAATCTTTTCTTTTGCCTGCCTGCGCCGCTACAGTAGGCAGAGCAAACGCTTGGGAGGCAGGAACCATGGATCGTCCGCGCATCACCATCTTCGACACCACGCTTCGCGACGGCGAACAGTCGCCGGGCTGCAGTATGAATGTGCAGGAAAAGCTGCGCTTGGCCCAGCAACTCGACCGCCTCGGCGTCGACGTGATCGAGGCCGGCTTTCCCATCGCCTCGGACGGCGACTTTGAAGCCGTTAAGAGCATCGCCGCTTCCGTCCGGCGTCCCGTCATCGCGGGCCTCGCTCGCGCCTGTAAGGGCGACGTCGATCGCGCCTGGCAAGCCCTCCAGGGAGCCGCGCACCCACGCATCCATGTCTTCCTCGCCACCTCCGATATTCACCTGAAATACAAGCTGCGCCTTACGCGCGAGCAGTGCCTGCAACAGGCGATCGAAGCCGTTCGCCACGCCAAGTCTCTCTGCCAGGACGTCGAATTCTCCCCCGAAGATGCCACTCGCACCGACGTCCCATTCCTCTGTCAGGTTGTCGAGGCCGTCATTGCCGCCGGAGCCGCCACCGTCAACATCCCCGATACCGTCGGCTACACCATGCCCGAGGAATACGGCCAGCTGATCCGCACCCTCTCTGAGAAGGTGGCCGGTATCGATAAAGTAACCATCTCCACACACTGCCATAACGATCTCGGTCTGGCCGTCGCAAATTCGCTTGCCGGAGTCCAGCACGGCGCGCGCCAGGTGGAGTGCACTATTAACGGCATTGGAGAGCGGGCTGGCAATGCGTCCCTCGAAGAGATCGTCATGGCCATCCGCGTTCGCCCCGATCGCTACGCTTACGAGACCGGTGTCGCCACCGAGCAAATTTTCTCTTCCAGCCAGATGCTGGCCGAAATCACTCGCGTTCCCGTTCAGCCCAACAAGGCCGTTACCGGACGCAATGCCTTCGCCCACGAAGCCGGAATTCACCAGGACGGCATGTTGAAGAATCCGCTCACCTACGAGATCATGACGCCCCAGTCCGTGGGCGTGCCCGATTCGCGACTGGTCTTCGGCAAGCATTCCGGCCGCCACGCGCTCGCTCTGCGCTGCGAACAATTGGGTCACCAGTTCGAGCGTCGCGAACTCGACGAGATTTATCGCAAATTTGTGGTCCTCGCCGATCGCATCAAGAAAGTTCAGGACAGCCATTTGCTCGAATTGATCCACGATTTCATCAACGGCAAAGGCAGCGACACAACCACCGTCGTCCCCAGCCAGACCAGAAAGTTCCCACCCGCTACCGTCGCCTTGCGTGTTCCGCGCGCCGCCGCGGCAGCAGCCAATTCCAATTCCAACGATAACCATCCCGCCCAGGTATCCGGTAACGCCGGTCAGGTGCAGGTCAAGATACCCCTGACCGATCATCACTCCGAGCAGGAAGACTATCTCTGGGGCGTATAGCATTGTGTGAGAGGCGTCTCTACATTGAAGCGGACCGCTTGTTTTGAAAGCGCGCAACTGTCTTGAAGGGGCGCGGCTCTTGAGCCGGTGATGCACTGTGGCACACGCTGCGGTTTCTAAGACCAAGCGAAGCCCAAGCGTTCTTGCAGGCAGATGGACTCCGCTCACCTCCTCATTTATCCTTTCGCAGACCATTAGAGGACCCCATGCAACTGCGCGTCACCTCGCTTCCCGGCGACGGAATCGGCCCTGAAGTCACCTCCCAGGCTATTCGTGTTCTGGTGGAAGTCTCTGCCAACTTCGGCCACGATCTCAAGCTCAACGAAAAAGAAATCGGTGGCGTAGCTCTGGCAAAGTTCGGCACTCCCCTGCCCGACTCGACCCTCCAGTCCTGCCTGGCTTCCCAGGCTGTGCTGCTAGGTGCAGTCGGTAGTCCAGCCTTCGATCACAATCCACGCGAACTTCGCCCCGAAGCTGGACTGCTCCGTCTCCGCCAGGAACTCGGAGCTTTCGCCAATCTTCGTCCCGCCGTTTTCTATCCCGCACTCGCCGCCTGCTCGCCACTTCGCGAAGAAATCGTCAAGGGAACCAATATCCTCATCGTGCGCGAACTTCTCGGCGGATTATATTTCGGTCACCCTCGCTCCATCGCAGGCGACCCCGGCGCACGCCAAGCCGTCAACACCATGCGCTACAGTGAGCCGGAGGTTGAGCGCATCGCCCGCGTAGCCTTCGAACTGGCCCAAACCCGCCGCCGCCGCGTTCTCTCCGTCGACAAATCCAATGTCTTGGAATGCTCGCGTCTCTGGCGCGAAGTGGTCTCCAGAATCGCCGCTGATTATCCCGATATCCAGCTTTCCCACCAGTACGTGGACTCCGCCGCCATGTCGCTAGTCCTCAAGCCCGCCGAGTTCGACGTCATCCTCACCGAAAACATGTTCGGCGACATCCTCTCCGACCAGGCTGGAGGAGTGGTCGGATCACTAGGGTTGCTCGCTTCAGCCAGCATCGGAGGTCCCGTCGGTCTCTACGAACCTGTCCACGGATCAGCCCCCGATATTGCGGGTCAGGGCGTCGCCAATCCCCTGGGCGCGATTCTCTCCGTCGCCCTCATGCTCCGCCACAGCTTTCATCTTCCAGAAGAAGCCGAGTGCGTCGAGGCTGCAGTCATCTCAGCCTTGACGGAAGATTTTCGCACTCGCGATCTGGCGCGCCCCGGCGAGCGCAGCCTCTCCACCCAGGAAATGGGCGCCGTTGTTGCCTGCTTCGTGCACCAATCCGCACCCTCCCATCAGCACCAGCCAAAATGAAACCCAGGTGCCCCATCCTTGCGCGCCTTTTGCGCAAGGGTGGGATACCCAACCGCCGCGACCTTGAGACTTTGATTTCCCCCTCAGCGTCAGACTCAAAGGCACCCGTCTGTGTTTTACTAGTGACTGTTTTTCTGACCGCCAACCTACAACTATGCCATCGCGCTCTTCCATCGAAACCAGCCCGCTCTATAACAAAGATCTCGCTCCGGCAACTGCCGAGCGCCGCACCTGGGGCACCTACAGCTTCGCCGCCCTCTGGGTATCGATGTCGGTCAATATTCTGACCTACATGCTCGCCGCCAGCCTGATTCAAGGAGGCATGAACTGGAAGCAGGCGGTCGCCACCGTCTTCCTCGGTAACACGATTGTTCTCATCCCCATGCTGTTAAACTCCCACCCAGGAGCGCGCTACGGAATTCCATTCCCCGTGCTCGCCCGTGCTTCCTTCGGAGTGCTCGGTGCAAATATTGCTGCCGTTTTACGCGCACTGGTTGCCTGCGGATGGTTCGGCATCCAGACCTGGATTGGCGGCGAGGCCATCAACACTCTGATCGCCGTGCTTGCGCCGGGCTGGGCCAAAGTGAGTTACAGCACCGCGATCTGTTTCATGGCTTTCTGGGTTATCAATCTCTTGGTAATTCTCAAAGGCATCGAGTACATAAGACTCCTGCAGGGAATCAGCGCGCCGATCCTGCTGGCCGTAGGCCTCCTGTTGCTGGCGTGGGCTTACAAGGCAGCAGGCGGATTCGGCCCCATGCTGTCGGCGCCGTCGCGCTTTACCACCTTCTCGGATTTTCTGAAATTTCTTATCCCCGCATTGAACGGCACCGTCGGATTCTGGGCCACCGTCTCGCTCAATATCCCTGACTTCACACGCTTTGCAAAAAGCCAGCGCCAACAGATCATTGGGCAGGCGCTAGGCCTGCCCACCACCATGACGCTCTATTCGCTGATAGGAATCCTGGTGACTTCAGCGACGGTAGTGATTTATGGCACCGCGATCTGGGACCCGGTGCAACTGCTCAGCCGCTTTCATTCTCCTGTGGCCGTAGTGATTTCGCTGCTGGCGATTCTGCTGGCGACGTTGAACGTGAATATCGGCGCCAACGTCGTTTCCCCGGCCAATGATTTTTCCAATCTCTGGCCCAGGAAAATCAACTTCCGCACCGGCGGCGTCATTACCTGCTTCATGGGAATCGCGCTGATGCCCTGGAAATTGCTGTCCGACTACGGCACCTTCATCTTCGGATGGCTAGGCGGCTACGCCGCATTTCTCGGCCCAGTAGCGGGCATCATGATCTGCGACTACTTCGTGATTCGCCGGCGCGTACTGGTGGTCGACGATCTCTATCTCTACCCCAGCCGACGTGTCGATCCTGCTTTGGTCGATCCTGCTTTGAAAGGGCACGCCTTTAGCCGTGCCGCAAGCGATGCAACCAACGCGCCTTTAGGCGCTGAGGGAAGGCCGGGCGCCTACGAATATTCACGCGGCTTCAACTGGCTGGCCGTCGCGGCGCTCGCCTTGGGAGCGGCCACGGCACTGGTGGGATTGGTCGTTCCGCCGCTGCGCGTTTTATATAGTTATTCGTGGTTTGTGGGATTTGCGGTTTCGTTTGTGGCTTACTATGCGCTGATGAAGTTACAGGGCGCACCGGAGATCACGGCGTTGAACGAGGCGTCATGAGTGTGAATCAGGCGCTGGCAGAGCGCCTCTTGCCCGTTCTTTCCTTGTGCGGATTTATGCTGTCTGGCCTTTGCGCCAACGTGGCGTTTTGGAAAATGCTCGCGGAAGCCAACGCACAACTCCCTGAGGACGAGAGATTCTCTTGGTGGTGGTGGACACTGGGCAAACACATCAGACTGTGGAAGGAACACAAACGCCTATGTTCGGATAGTCCCTGGAGGCTCGTGGCACTCTTTTCCATTGGAAGTGCCTCTATTTTATGATCCTGGTCGCAGCTTCGTTTCCCGTTCCTCCAAGATAACGGGTTGTTCGCCATAGATTGGCGTAACATCCCCGTCACGCCAGCGATCCGTGATTACCTCCGAAACGCCGGCAACACTTCCTTCTTATACCTTTCCAGCGTGTCCTCCTCATCCCCGCACATCAGGTAAATATTGAACTGCGTGACTCCCACACGAGCCAGCGCGCGAATCTTTTCAATATGCGCCTCTGCCGGACCAAGCAGACAAAAGCGATCCGTCACTTCATCGGAAACAAAATTCCGGTTGCTGCTGTCGACTTCGCAATGATGAAGGTAATCGTACTGTCCGCGGTCGCGTATATAAGAGGTCAGAGCGGGCGGAAGTTCCTCTGGCTTATAGCGCGAAACCAGATCGACGACATGATTCGACACCAGCGCCGGAAACCAGCGCACCCGTTCGCGCCCAACCTTCACATCGTCGGAAACCCAGACCGGCGCGGCCGACATAATCTCAATCTTGCTCGGATCTCTGCCCGCAGCCTCCGCGCCTTTCTTGACGAAGCTCACGCACCACTCGATCAAGTCCGGATCGGCAAATTGCAGGATCACCCCGTCACCGATTCGGCCCGCCAAGTCAAGCACCTTGGGCCCATATCCCGCCACCCACACCGGCGGAACACCACCGGTTGCCCAGGTCAGGCGCGCCGTCAGTCCTTCGTATTCCGTTTCATCTCCCGCAGTCAGATCCCGGAATGCCTTCACCGCCTGCTCCAACTGCAGGGACGTAACCGGCTTCTTGCCTAACACTCTCCGCGAACTGTCGCCTCGACCTATCCCCAGTTGCATGCGCCCACCCGAGATCAGATTCAGCGTCGCGAAAAGACTCGACGTCACCGTGATATCGCGGGTCGCAGGATTCGTAACGCAGGTGCCGAGCCGCATATTCTTCGTATTCGTCGCCATCAGCGTGAGCAGCGGATAGGGCTCGATCCAGAGCACATGCGAGTCGAAGACCCAGCCATATTCGAATCCGGCCTCTTCCGCCTGCCGCGTGAGTCCGAGAATTCGCGGTACTGTCATGTCAGGCTTGATGGTGATGCCGAAGTGCATGTCCTCTCCTCTACGTTCCATAGCGGAACGACGGGCGTCTCGCCCATCCGGCACGCCGGGCGAGTACGCCCGGCCCTCCACCCGCAACAATCATCACTCGTAGTTTCGGGAGTTTAGCATAAAATCTCTACTTCGCCGCCACAGGAGACACACAACCATGGGCTTTGACACCATCATCGTTAATGGCCTTGTAGCCACCGCCACCGACACCTACCCGAGCGATGTCGCAATCAGCGACGGCAAGATCTCCGCCGTCGGACAAAACCTGCCCAGGGAAAACGCGGGGAAAATTATCGATGCTTCCGGCCGATATGTCTTCCCCGGCGGCATCGACGTCCACACCCACCTCGACATGCCCTTTGGCGGCACCACCAGTGCCGATGACTTCGAAACCGGCACCCGCGCCGCCGCCTTCGGTGGAACGACCACCCTCATCGATTTTGCCATCCAGTACAAAGGTCAGACGCTTCGAGCCGCCTTCGATACCTGGATGCAGAAGGCTTCCGGCAAGGCAGTTTGCGACTACGCCTTTCATTGCATCATCACCGATCTTGCCGACGCACAGCTGAGCGAAATGAACGCTTTGGTGCGCGAAGGAGTCACCAGCTTCAAATTATTCATGGCTTATCCCGGCGTCTTCATGCTTGACGACGCCAGCATTTTCAAAGCTCTGCGCGCGACCTCGAAAAACGGCGGCCTCGTCTGCATGCACGCCGAAAACGGCGGCGCGATTGACGTGATCGTGCAGCAAGCCTTGGCCGAAGGGAAAAAAGCGCCGAAGTATCACGCCCTCACCCGTCCTACGACAGCCGAAGCGGAAGCCGTCTCGCGAGCCATCGCCCTCGCTGAAATGGCTGGAGCCCCCGTCTACATCGTGCATTTAAGTTGCAACGACGCGCTCGAGAAAGTCCGCGAAGCCCGCGACCGCGGCCTTCCCGTTTACGCCGAGACCTGCCCGCAGTATCTCTACCTTTCACTGGAAAACATGGACGCTCCCGGCTTCGAAGGCGCCAAGTATGTTTTCACTCCGCCTCTGCGTGAGAAATGGAACCAGGAAAAATTATGGACCGGCCTGAAGACCGACCATCTGCAGGTGGTCTCGACCGATCACTGTCCGTTTTGCTTCAAAGAGCAAAAAGAACTGGGTCGCGACGATTTCACCAAAATTCCGAATGGCGGTCCCGGAATCGAGCACCGCATGAGCCTGATCTACTCGGGCGGCGTTGCCGCCGGACGATTCTCCGTGAATCGCTTTGTGGAACTCGTTTCAACAACTCCCGCAAAATTATTCGGCCTCTATCCGCGCAAGGGAACGATCGCCGCCGGCGGTGACGCCGATCTCGTCATCTTCGATCCCAACCGCAAGCACACCATCAGCGCCAAAACTCACCACATGCGCGTCGACTACTCCATGTTCGAGGGAATCGAAGTTACAGGCATGCCCGACGCCGTGCTGTCACGCGGACGCGTGGTTGTGGAAGGAGATAAATTCCTGGGCCGCGCCGGCGCCGGAGAATTTCTAAAACGCGCGCTCTACTCTCAGCCCTAACAGCTCTTGTGTGTGGTGGCCGGGCTTTGCCCCGCATGGACGGGTCAAGCCCCGTCAACGCACCATCAGTTCGCCTTAGTGCTTGTCCCCCTGCTCAACAAAGAATTTCCCCGTTTCTCCCGCAGAAAAATACCTCGACGTCACCGTCTTCTTACGCGTAAAAAACTCAACCGCATCCCAGCCATGCACATGCAGGTCGCCAAAGAACGAATCCTTCCAGCCCGAGAACGGGAAAAAAGCCGGCGATGCCGCCACGCCGATATTCACCCCCACCATGCCCACTTCAATGCGCCGGCTGTACTCCCGCACGGCCGCCCCATTCTCCGTAAAAATCGAAGTTCCGTTGCCGCGCGGATCATTATTCACCACCGCAATCGCCTCTTCGAGCGTATCCACGTGCATCACCGAAAGCACCGGCCCGAAAATTTCCTCGCGAGCCACGCGCATCTCGGGCGTCACGTTGCTCAGAATCGTCGGACCCACGAAGTTTCCACCCGCCGGAACCCCCTTCGGCCTCCGTCCATCCACCAGCAACTCCGCGCCTTCTTTGATTCCACTTTCGATCGCTTCATGAATGCGCTCGCAAGCGGAGCTCGAAATCACAGGCCCCAGGCTAGCCTTCGCATCCCGCCCATCTCCGGCAATCAATTTCTCGGCGTCTTCTTTCAGTCGGCCCATAATTGCAGCTTGCGCCGCGCCCACCGTCACCAGCACCGACCCCGCCATGCAGCGCTGACCCGAAGCTCCAAAGGCGCTGCCTAGGACGTTCGACACCGTCTTATCGACGACTGCATCCGGCATCACGACCATATAATTTTTCGCGCCCCCCAAAGCCTGCACGCGTTTCCCGTTCTCGGCCGCGCGCCGGTAAATATACTTCGCAGTATTCACCGAACCCACAAAGGAAACCGCGCGAATCCCCGGACTATCGAGAATCGCATTCACCGCATCATGCGCGCCATGCACCAGATTGACCACTCCGGGCGGCAATCCAATCTCTTCGAAAATACGAAACATTATTTCCGATGTCATCGGAACCTGCTCCGACGGTTTCAGCACAAACGTATTTCCGTAAACGATCGCAAAAGGCAGAAACCACATCGGCACCATCGCCGGAAAATTAAATGGCGTGATCGCGGCGCAAACTCCAACCGGCTGCCGAATCGTCTCCGTATTAATCCCGCGCCCCACTCCTTCCAGAATGCGCCCCTGCATCATCATCGGAGCAGCGCATGCTACTTCGAGAACTTCGATCGACCTTGTAATTTCGGCTCGCGCATCCGAAAGCACTTTGCCGCCTTCGCGCGTGATCGAAGCCGCCAGCTCGTCAATCCGCTGCCGGAATTTTTCTCGCAGAGCGTAGATAAATTCCGTTCGCTCCCCCACCGACCGCGCCCGCCAATCCGGCAAAGCGGCGCTGGCCGCGGCCACCGCCGCCTCCACTTCCTCAACTCCCGACAACGGAACGCGCGCCAGCACCTCCCCACTGGCCGGATTCGTCACATCGACAGAGCTCGATGCCGACGCCGGCACCCAGCGCCCGCCGACATGGTTCGCGAGAATTCGCGTCGCCGAGTTGTTCGGCACCCGCGTAGCGACCACATTTCCTTCTGACGTCGTCAGCGTACTCGATTCGGTTGTCATCGCCCACCCCTCTGTCTCAGCCGACGCATTCCCTTCGATACGGCGGCCTAATGGCTTGGTTTTATCATGTTTTTACGTCCAGCAACAGCGCAGCCCGATCGATCCCGCATCTCCAGGGCTAGCCGTGCCGCAACTGCCGCAAAATCAACGGCGCCTTTATAGCCGATGGGGAACGTATCTTCCCAGTGGACCCACCACCCCCATCCGAAGTGGTGTGGAACGTCCACAAAAGTTTGGTAAACTACACACATAGCAGGCTGTAGGCGCGTAGCTCAGTTGGTTAGAGCGCTACCTTGACACGGTAGAGGTCAGGAGTTCGAGTCTCCTCGTGCCTACCATTTTCTTCAAGCAGTTCCGCAGCTACGATTCCGCTGTTTTCCACATTTGTGACGTGCCTTTCACCAATTGACCCAGGCCAGTCTATTCGGGAACAGAATTGCCATTCCCACGCGCAGTCGCGCGCAAGTTCGCAACTCCGGCTACGCGAGCCGGGTTTCACGAGCGCCATCACATCGAACGGTGATCATTGCTACTGCAGGAGATTAGCCAAAGGAGTAGGATTTGGCGCGTAAAAACCTTTCGTCTCTCCGAAGAGCAGTTTCCGCCCGTTGAGATGCAGCACCCCCTGAGGCGAAACGCTGAATCCCCTGGGAAACGCATGCGTACACTTCCACCGGCACGGGCTCTCGGCCGGCAACGAAGCGAGGGCTCACAACAGCGTGCGAAGTTACAAAGCTATAAGGAGGGACCATGCATTCAGCAGGAACGAAAAGTGGTACGAAAGGCCCTCGGAACATTTCCGATGTCGAGCCGAGATTCGACCCGACGAAACTGGCAACCACAGCCATCCACGGCGCTCTGATACTAGCTGTGCTTTCCGCGCTGCTGCTGAAGGCCGCCCGCCCGGCGCAGGCGCAGGAGACGGTGCTCTACACCTTCACCGGCGGCATCGATGGCGCCAATCCCACATCCCGCCTCACCTTTGACAGCGCCGGCAACCTCTATGGGACAACTTACGCTGGCGGGCTATGGGGCTATGGGACCGTCTTTGAGCTTTCGCCGAACGGCAGCGGAGGCTGGAATGAGACCGTGCTCTACAGCTTCACCGGAGGAGCGGACGGGGCGAATCCATATTTCGCTTACGTGATGTTCGACAGCGCGGGAAATCTTTACGGAACAACCTACAACGGCGGCTTAAGTGGATGCGGTCTTGAAAGCCTTGGCTGCGGCGTCGTATTCGAACTGAGCCGCGTGGGAACAAGCTGGACGGAAACCGTCCTGCACACCTTTGCCGGCGGGACGGATGGCTCCAATCCGGTAAACGGCCTGGTCATGGACGGCGTGGGCAATCTCTACGTCAAAACCAACAGCTACTCCGCAGGTGGCCGTTACTCTGACACCGTCTTCGAGCTGACCCCTTCGGGCGGCGGCTGGACGAACCAAGCGATCGCTTCGTTAGGCGGGCTGTCCAGTTCCGGGTTGACTACGCATTCCGGCAGCATCTATACCACCTCCAGTAACGGAGTATTCGAGGTGTCGCCGAACGGCAACGGTGGTTGGCAGACGCATCGGCTCTACACCTTCATCAAGGCAAGTCCAATCGGCACGCTCGCCTTCGACGAGTGGGGAAGCATCTACGGTACGGCAGGTGCAGGTGGCCGGGGCGGGGGAATGATGTACATGCTGACTCCGCCGCGTGGAGGAGTGGGATATTGGAAGATGAAAATGATCCACAACTTTGAGGGCGGCCAAGCCGATGGCGCCAGTCCGGCGGGTGGACTTCTGATCGGCGAGGGCACGACCCTCTTCGGTGCTACCTACCATGGTGGCGAGTACAACGACGGGACTGTTTTCACGTATTTGTACGATGGTGATAATGAATGGTTCCCTGGGCCTCTCTGGAGCTTCAACGGTTCGGACGGTGGCGCTGGGAATGGCGACCTGATTTTCGACAGCTCCCAGAACCTCTATGGCACGACCCTCTGTGGCGGAGGCGGACCTTACAACCAATTTTGTGGAAGTTCCGGGAACGGCGTTGTGTTCGAACTCAATCCCTACAATATATCGAACACCGCGACTACGCTGACGTCTTCGCCGAATCCCTCCACTTATGGGCAGGCGGTGACCTTTACCTCGGCGGTCACCCCGGCGCCACCGGATGGAGAAACCGTTTCGTTCCAGTATCAGATCGGTCGGAAGTCTTACTCACTCGGGAGCGGAACGTTGCTTGGCGGCTCGGCTAGCCTTGCGAGTTCAGGTCTGCCGCCGGGCACAGATTCGGTTGTGGCGGCGTACGGCGGTGACTCGAAGTTAGTCGGCAGCGCCTCGAAGGCCTTGAAGCAGGGCGTCACTGCAGCCGGCACCACGACCGCCCTCGCGTCGTCCCTGAATCCTTCCAACGTTGGGCAGTCTGTGACCTTTACGGCCAGCGTCTCGCCGAAGTTCAGCGGCACGCCCACAGGGACAATGGTCTTCTACGACGGCACGACGAAACTGGGCTCCAAGGAAGTGAAAGGAGGCGTGGCGGAGCTCACAACCAAGAAGTTGACCTCGGGCACGCACACCATCAGGGCAACGTACGGCGGCAGCAAGGACTTTACCGGCAGTTCGGCTGCCCTGACACAAGCGGTGAACTAGGGATTGGCAGAGACGCGAACCTCTTGGGCTGGCGCGGAACGAGCGGTGGCGGCACCGTTTTTGAGGCAATTTGGCGATGACGGTGTCGGTGTGCAGAGCGGCGAGTCACACAGCCTGGACTCGCCACTCTGCAGCGTTCGGTGCGCACCAGCTAACGATGTTCCTCCGACGAGGCATTCTACGGTTGGAGCTCATAAACCACGCCGCAGCCGTAGCCATTGCACTGCGATGTGTCGCCGCCCCAGTCGGTCATGCCGTAGATCCTCCCGAAGAGGCCAAAAACAAGACTGCTTTGGGGGTTATTCCCGCCTGCGCCTCCAGAAAAGACAAAGGGCTTGCTTTCGGTCCACTGGCCTTGGCCGTCGGGCGTGAGTTTGAAGACGATACCGTCGTTATGGCCACCGCCGCCCAGGGTCTCGCCGTAGAGGTTCCCGGATGAGTCAAAAACCAGGGGAGATAAAGGCCACCAGCCATCGCCGCTGCCGGTAAAGGTGTAGAGGACCGTCTCCTCCCATGTCCCTTGTGCCAGCTCGAACACCACGCCGCAGCCGGGGTAACCTGGTTGTCCTACCGTGCATAGGGGTGACGTTGTATCGCCCCCGAAGTTGGCAGTGCCATAGACATTACCGGCGGAGTCGAGGATCACGCCAGACTGGGGACTGGCGCCGTCCGAGCCACCCGTAAAGGCATAAAGTACAGTTTCCGTCCACGGACCGCTGGGAGTAGGCGTCAGTTTGAAGACAACTCCACAACCACCGTTTTCCACGTCATAGCAACTGGCGGATGTGTCGCCGCCCTGGTGCGTGGAGCCGTAAAGATTTCCTTGGGAATCGAGCGTCACGCTGCCAACAACATTGAAGCCGGCGCTGATGCTGCTAAAGGCATAAAGAATGCGCTCGGTCCATGCGCCGGTGGGACTGGGACTAAGCTCGAAAACGACGCCGCAGCCGGATAGAGGGATGCAGCCTTCGTCGCCACCGCTCTGGGTCGTGCCGTAGAGATTGCCGTTGGAGTCAAGGATAAGTTGATCCAGCAGCGGGTTTTGTCCGTCCGGGGCCCCGGTGAAGGTGTGGAGCACCGTCTCTTCCCAGGGCCCATGCGCGGTCGGAGTCAGCTTATAGACTACGCCGCATCCGGCGGCGAAGCCGGGGGAGGCGTGGCAAACTTCAGGCTTACTGTCGCCGCCAAAGTACGTGGTACCGTAGAGATTGCCGGATGAGTCCAGAATCACGCCGCCTTCGGGCACTCCTCCATCCGCGCCCCCGGTGAAGGTGTGGAGTACCGTCTCCTTCCAGGGTCCCTGTGCGGTGGGAGTGAGCTTGAAGACCACGCCGCATCCCGGTTGGCCCGTGTAGACTGCGCATTTGGTGGATTTGTTGCCGCCGGCAGCGGTCGTGCCATAGAGATTGCCAACGGAGTCAGAGACCAGATATACCCCTCCGACAGCGCCGTCGCTGCCTCCGGTAAAAGTGTAGAGAACGGTCTGCGAGTCACGGGCAGCCAGCGCTGATACGGCCAGCATCAGCGTGGCCACAACAGCCACGATTAGGTTTCGTGCGGTTCTGCCTTGGTGCGTCATATTTTTTCTCCTGAGTTTGAAGTTGGATTTGGCTCTCATTAGTTACGTCTTTCAGTTACGTCGTGATCTGCTACTCCACTTACCGGGTTGAGCGCGCACCCGTTATTCATGGGGGCTGACTATCAGCCGAACCGGTTTCCTGCGAAATCGACCCCTTGGAGAGACGCGGCCTTGTCTGATCCGTGGGAGCCAGTTTGCCGCCGCAGAGAGGGCAGGTATCGAGGCTTGCCGCTTCGCCCACGAGCAGCGTGATCCCTTCCCGCCGTATGGTCGTCTCAGTGCGGACGACGCTGGTCGTGTTTTGACCAACCGCGTCACAGCGGAAGAAACTTGCCTGCTCAATCAGCCATTGGTAAACTCGCCGCACGTGGGCCTCGCAGTTCGGCGGCGATTGTTGCGTCGATCCCCCAAAGAAAGCCAGTAATACGTTCTAATAACTTCTAATAAGTTCTGAATGTCCGCTATGTCGATGAGACCGGGACGGATATTTCAATTCGGGAAGTTTCAGATCGATGCTCTGGCCCGCACCCTGCGCCGCGAGGAGACGATCGTCAAGCTTAACTCCCGCGCTTTCGATGTGCTGCTCTACCTCGTGCAGAACCCGGGGAAGGTCCTCACCCGCGACGAACTGCTAAGGAATGTCTGGCAGGATGCGTTTGTGGACGAGAGCAGCCTGCCGCAAACCGTCTCCCTCGTGCGGCGGGCACTGGAGGAGAAGCCCGGCGACAACAGCTACATCGTCACTCTGCCGGGGCGAGGGTACCAGTTTGCTTCGGCCGTACAGGTGGTCGATTCCGAGGAGGTATCTTCCGACGAGGGAAACACTTTCCCATCTGCGGCGACGGACCTCCGGAATAAATCCAGCGGGCTCATTTTTCAAAAGCACACGGTTGAAACGAGTGTCATTACTAGGGAAGAGAAGGCACCCCTAAATTCGCCAATTTCCCGAAGTCGCCTGCCAATCAGAGCCATTGCCACCGTGTTGATTGCAGTGCTTGTTGTCGTGCTCGTCGTCCGCTTTCGGAGCCCCCGCCGTCATGAACCAAAGCCTGTATTGGTGGAGAGACGACTGACGGCCAACCCTCCCGAGAACCCTATTGGCAACTATGCCATCTCGCAGGACGGAAAGTATCTAGCCTATAGCGACTCAGTTTCTAAGAAACTGGATCTGCTGGCAATCGACAGCGGGGAAATTCGCGAGGTACCGCTACCAGGCAACTACGGCCCGTGGGACTGGTTCCCGGATGGGAACCATCTGGTGATGAGCGCAGACAATGGCAATCTATGGAAGATGTCAACGTTGGACTCCAGCCTGCGAAAGCTGTGGGGCGGTCGTGCGACCGATGAAGGACTATCGCCCGATGGATCTCACTTTGCTATCGTCAACGACAATGGTGAGATATGGCTGATGGCGCCGGACGGCGAGGAACCGCATAAGATCGTCGCCAGCGATCCTCACAGCCTCCATGAGGTTGTCTGGTCGCCAACCGGGCAGCGTATCGCTTATATCCGGTCCCGAGGTACGTTTCAGAAGCCTGAGGTTACCATCGAGACCTGCGATGTGGCCGGCGGTGGGTGCGTGATAGCGCTATCCAATCCGCACCTGAGGGACGTTGACGGAGTTTCCAGCATGGCGTGGCTGCCCGATGGCCGCATCATCTATTCGATTTTTTCCGAAGGCGGTGAATCTGATCTTTGGGCTATCAGAGTGGACCCAGGCACTGGCCAGCCAAGCGGGAACACGACACAGTTGACCAGCGGCAGGAGCTACAGAGCATCCTCCATGACGGCAAGCGCCGACGGGAAACGCCTGATTGTACTCAAGCAACACGACGAAAGCCAAATCTACATCGGTGATGTTACATTCGGTAACAACGGCTTTAATCCGCGACGTTTCACTCCAGACGATTGGTACAACGTCGTGCAGGACTGGACTGGGGATAGCAAAGCCATTCTCTTCCACTCTAATCGGAGTGGCCGGTGGGCGATCTTCAAGCAAGACATTGACGCGCAAACGCCAGAGCCTCTGATTGCGGGACCGGAGAACTACTTCTACGCTAAACGGAGCGCCCAGGGAACACTGCTATATCTGGCGACGGCGTCACCGAATCGAAATGAGCCGAACGACCCTACGATTCGTGTGATGAGCACATCAGAACAGGGTGGCGCACGAACCACTCTCATGATGGGCCATAATGCATTTAAGTGCGGCTCCTCGCCGTCGTCCTCTTGTGTTGTGTCAGAGTTCGCAGATCACCAACTTGTTTTTTTTCGTCTGGATCCAGTGAAAGGCAAAGGCGAGGAAATAACCAGAGTGGCCGGATATCAAGCACCCGAACCGCGCTGGGATTTGTCGCCCGATGGCTCCAAGTTAGCGATCGTGGATCCCGATCAACACAAGGGTGAGATTCGAGTTCTAAGTCTGTCGGACCGAAGAGTTACAGTACTGGCGGTTAGGAGTTGGAAATGGTCAGACTTAGCGCTAATCAGTTGGGCTGCGGATGGGAAAAGCTGTTTTGTGGAGGCTGAAGGCTCCTCGAACGCGCTTCTTTCGGTGGATGCCAATGGGAATTCGAAAGTCTTGTACGAATTCCCTGGGGCAGCAGGATGGATCTCCTCCATCGTGCCCTCTCCGGATGGGAAACGCCTGGCGTTTACCAGGAGAGTGTACGTACAAGACGTGATGCTGCTGGAAAACTTCTGAGCGACCGGGTCGCGGAGCACTTTTTGTGACAACGAGCCGATGAGACCAGGACGGATATTTCAATTCGGGAAGTTTCAGATCGATGCTCTGGCCCGCACCCTGCGCCGCGAGGAGATGATCGTCAAGCTCAACTCCCGCGCTTTCGATGTGCCGCTCTACCTGGTGCAGAACCCGGGGAAGGTCCTTACCCGCGACGAACTGTTAAAGAATGTCTGGCAGGATGCGTTTGTGGACGAGAGCAGCCTGCCGCAAACCGTCTCCCTCGTGCGGCGGGCGTTGGAGGAGAAGCCCGGCGACAACAGCTACATCGTGACTCTGCCGGGGCGAGGGTATCAGTTTGCTTCGGCCGTGCATGTGGTCGCTTCCGAGGATGATTCTCACGGGGAGGGGCAGTCGCCGCCCGAACTAACGGCTGACCGGAGCAACTCCAGCGGGCTCATTTTTCAAAAGCACACGGTTGAAACGAGTGTCATTACCAGGGAAGAGAAGGTACCACTAAATTCGCCGATTTCCCGGAGTCGGTTGCCGATCAGAATAGTGACAGCGGTTGCCGCGCTCGTGGCAACCGTGGCTGTTGTTGCGCTCGCCGTTCGCTTTCGCAGTCCACGCCGTCAAGAACAAAAACAGGCACTGGTGGAGAGGCAGCTGACCGCCAATCCCCCAGAGAACAATGTAGGACCGGTGACCATCTCGCGCGACGGCAAATTTCTAGCCTATAGCGACTCCCTTTTTGCGGGCCTGTATCTGCTGGCGATCGATAGCGGGGAAATTCGCGAGATTCCTTTGTCCGGCCACAGCGCCCCGTACGACTGGTTCCCGGATGGTAACCATCTGCTGACGAGCGGGGCTGGCTGGGATCTATGGAAAGTGTCAACGTTGGACTCCAGCCTGCGACAGCTATGGGGCGGTCGAGCGGGAGACGTAGCGGTGTCGCCCGACGGTCTGCACGTTGCTTTCGTGAAGTGGCCGAATGAGTTATGGTTGATGGGAGGGGATGGCGAGGAACCGCACCAGATTTTGGCAAGCGAGGGTGACGTTCTATCCAGCCCAGCCTGGTCACCAGGCGGCCAAAGGCTCGCCTATATCCGACGCCGGGGTGGGTTCGATAAGCATGAAATCGACATTCAGACCTGCAATTTAGCTGGCGGCGCCCGGACCGTAGTGTTATCAGACCCTCACTTGTGGGGCATGGCTGGAGTTTCTGGCGTTGCGTGGTTGCCAGATGGACGCATCATCTACTCGATTTATTCCGGCGACAGAGAGTCGAGCCTTTGGGCATTGATTGCAGACCCAATGACCGGCAAGCCAAGCGGTGATGCAAAGCGCCTAGCCGGCTGGAAGAATTTCGAAGCGATTTCCCCTCAGGCGAGTGCCGACGGGAAACGCCTGATTGCATCGAGGCAACACACCGAAACCGGAATTTACATCGGCGACCTCGCATTCGGAAAGAAACAGTTTAGTCCGCATCGTTTCACGCCAGACGATTGGTGGAATAAAGTCACGGACTGGACCAAAGACGGCAAGGCCGTTTTGTTCCATTCCAAACGCAATGGCAAATGGGCGATCTTCAAGCAAGACATTGGGGCCAAAACACCGGAAACTCTGATTATGGGGCCGGAGAACTACTTCGAGCCCAAGCTAAGCGCCCAGGGCGTACTTCTATACACGGCGTCTGCATTACCGGATCGTTTGGACCCCGACGATACTACCATTCGGCTGATGAGCACGCCCGAACAGGGTGGCGCGCGAACCACTCTGCTGAAGGGCAGATACCAATATGCGTGCGGTTCCTTGCCATCGTCTTCTTGCGTGGTCGCAGAGCTCAAAGACGGACGTTTGATCTTTTCCCATCTTGATCCATTGAAAGGCAGAGGCGAGGAAATTGCTCGCATCGATCGTTATCATTCAGAAATTGGTGTGCAACAGCCTCGTTGGGATTTGTCGCCCGATGGGACCCGGATCGCGATCGTGGATGAAAGTGAAAGAAAAGGCGAGATTCGGATTCTGAATGTGGCGGACAGAAGGATTACAGTACTGCCGGTTCGGGACTGGAAATGGGACGTCTTGGCGACAATCAGCTGGGCTGCGGATGGGAAAAGCTGGTTTGTGCTTGCAGGCGTTTACGGCGGCTCGGATGCGGTTCTTTCCATCGATGCGGACGGCGTCCGGAGAGTCCTGCATGAAACGGATGCGGAGTTGGTAACCATTGTGCCCTCCCCGGATGGAAAACACTTGGCGTTCACCAAGAGAGTGGGCGTAGCCGACGTGATGCTGCTGGAAAATTTCTGAGCTGACTGAGGCAGCTTCACCATATTTCGATGGCGCAACTCTGAAAGGACGCCGACCCCGACATCCCCATCCTGAAACAAGCCAAAGCGGAGTGCGCGAAACTGCAAGAGCAGCGTGGCGATCTTCCAGCTATTCCTGACCTGCTTGCACAAAAATTTTCCAACTGACGTAATCAACCAGGGAGAATGCTGTTCATTTGCAACGCACACCAGCTTTAGGTTGAAAAGGAGCTAGCGAAGCATGCTGCAGGGGCAGCTTTACCTCGGCAGTGCCGTTTGCGACAATCACACCGTCTTGGTTGGTGATCACGGTAGTGAGCCAGGCGCCATTCTTCGGCAGCAGATGCACGAGCGTGACTTCCAGCGTGACCGTGTCGTTGACGAAGACCGGGGCCTTGAACCTGATTTCCTGGCTCATCCAGACCGTTCCATCACCCGGAAAATCGTCGCCCAAGACTTTCGAGATGAACCCGAACAAGATACCACCATGCGCGATGCAGCGTCCAAATCTCGTCTTGGCCGCATACGCGGCGTCGCCGTGAATAGGATTGTGATCGCCCGTAACATCCGCAAAGTCGTGGATCAACTTTTCATCGACCTTTAGTGCCCGCGTGCAGTTCATTCCTATGCTAAAACCGGTCGCTGGAACCCATGAGGCTTCCGCTGGTCCTGCTGTTTCTACTGGCATTTTTCCCTCCTTGGGTTCTAACCGCAGCAGTAAATAACGCCGAAAGACCCGAGCAGATAGCCTCGTGCAGCGTTCTCTGCACAAGTGCGCCATTCGGGACCGTACCGCAGCCCCCGCCGTTGGAGTGCGCTGGCGGCAGCCTCATCGAATGGAGGCAACAATAGTCCAACCAAGAGTTCCATAGCTGTGACAAAGATACAGTAACTGTTGTTAACAGGTATAGAACTCATTGACCTGAGGGCTGCCCAGTTCAAATTTCTAAACTTTTCAGCCGAGCGGGTCCCATCCGTCAAGCATTTGCCACCCCCCCGAGCGATAAGTCTCAACCTGGCCCGGAGCGGAATTCCCCGAGGACCATCCGCCGCCAGCGTGCAAACCCCGTTTAGGCGAGGAGCCCAAGACCAGAGTCTTGCTGAACGGCCTCCCGAGGAGCGTAACCGCAATTTTTTCACCAAGCCACCGCCAACTCGATGGCATTCATTGACTTGCCTGTTTCATCCACGTAGGATTCTGCTCCAGTGATCGGCCAGACTATTTCGCATTACCGCATCGTGGAAAAACTCGGTGGTGGCGGCATGGGCGTCGTATACAAGGCCGAGGACACCGACCTTGGTCGCTTCGTCGCTCTAAAATTCCTGCCCGAGGATGTTGCAAGAGACCCACAGGCATTGGAACGTTTCCGCCGTGAAGCTCGTGCCGCTTCTGCACTCAACCATCCCAACATTTGCACTATTCACGAAATTGGGAAGAGTGGAGACCAGTTGTTCATTGCCATGGAGTTTCTTGATGGCATGACGCTGAGGCACCGGATCGGTGGGCGTCCCATGGAAACGGAACTGATTCTGTTGCTGGCCATAGAAATGGCCGACGCGCTCGATGCCGCCCACGCTAAAGGAATCGTTCACCGCGACATCAAACCCGCGAACATTTTCGTGACCGAGCGCAGCCACGCCAAAATTCTGGATTTCGGGCTGGCAAAAGTCACACTCGCAAGCAGTTCTTCGAGCAGGACCGGGGCTCTTAACAGAGAGACTGTGGATGCGGAGCATCTGACCAGCCCGGGCACGATGGTGGGAACAGTCGCCTACATGTCACCGGAGCAGGCGCGAGCTAAAGAACTGGATGCCCGCACCGGTCTGTTTTCGTTTGGTGCTGTTCTCTACGAGATGGCGACAGGGCAACTGCCCTTTTATGGTGAAAGCTCTGCGCTCATCTACAAAGCAATACTCGATTCTGTGCCACCACCCCCGATTCGTTTCAACCGCGATCTACCGGCGGAACTGGAACGAATCATCTACAAGGCTCTGGAGAAAGACAGAAACCTCCGCTATCAGCACGCCTCTGACATTCGCACCGACCTGCAACGGCTGAAGCGCGATACCGACACCGGGCGCTCAGTTGTACCTCCCGCCGCGTCCTCGCCTGATGTCGCTCAAAGCAGCGCGTCGCCGCCGATGACATCTGCGAGCACTGTCCCAGTGGCCAGCCGGAGCGCGAGTTCCGACAGCCTAGTCGTCGTTGCGCTGTTGGCACGGCACAGGAAAGCTTTTTTGGTGGTAGCGGCGGCGGCGATACTGGTTTTGGCTGGCCTCAGCTACGGGGCGTGTCGCTGGCTTTCGCCCGGTTCAGGCTCCACCATCGATTCGCTCGCCGTGCTCCCCTTCACCAATGGGGGTGGAGATGCCAATTCCGACTATCTCAGCGACGGCATTACCGAATCGTTGATCGACAGCCTCGCCCATGTGCCCCAGCTCAAGGTGAAATCGCGTCACTCCGTCTTCCGTTACAAGGGGAAGGATGTTGATGTGCAAAAGGTAGGCAATGAGCTGGGCGTGACGGCGCTGGTGAGCGGACGAGTGACGCCGCACGGGGACAACGTGGAAATAAGCGCCGAGCTTACCGCTGTTCGGGATAACACGGTAATCTGGGGGCAGCATTACAGCGGCAAGAGCACAGACATCATCTCATTGCAGCAGCAGATTGCGGGCGACCTCGCGGACAAACTGCGCTCCCAACTCAGCAGTTCAGAAAAGCAGCAGGTCACCAAACAGGGCACACAGAATCCAGAAGCCTACGAGTTGTATTTGAAGGGGCGGTACTCGTGGAATAAGCGGACTCCTTCGGACATTGCCGCCGCGATCTCCTATTTCAATCAAGCCATCGCGAAAGACCCCGGCTACGCTTTAGCGTATTCGGGTCTGGCCGATGCCTATCTCGTATTGCCTGACTATGGTGGCACTCCCAGCGAAGACTACCCGAAGGCGAATGCCGCCGCCCACAGGGCGCTGGAGTTGGACGCGACCCTGGCCCATCCCCATGCCGTTCTAGGAGGCATCGAGATGCAGTACGACTGGAATGTTGCGGGAGGGGAGGCCAAGTTCAAGAAGGCTGTCGAAATCGACCCCAACGATGCCACGGCCCGTCAATGGTACGGGGAACGAATTGGTGCCATCGGCGGCAGGGGGCAGGATGCTCTGGCCGAAATCAATCGGGCTCACCAACTGGATCCCCTGTCGCCGATCATCACGTATGAGGTCGGATCTATTCACATCGTAGAGCGGCAGTATGACGAGGCCATTGTTGTCTGCAAGAAGTTGGCAAACGAGAACCCGACATTCGCCAAATCAGCGCACACTAGTTACTACATAGTAATAATCAGTCCCACTCGCCATTCCCATCATGAGACAAGCCAATGGGACTAGAACTAACTACTTAGTAACGTCTCCAGTATCACACTGGTAAAAGCGCACGATTGCCTAGCCTCCGCATATTGGAGAAAACGGATGTACCCGCAGGTCATTGAAGAATGGAAGACCTATGGCCAGTTGTCCGGTGACCGGGACGAATCCGAATTCCCTTCTGCCATGGAGCAAGGATTTCGTTCAGCGGGCTGGAAGGGCGCTCTCACCAGAGGCATTGAGACCCTGCAAGCGCGACGCAAAACTGGCTACTCTTCTGCCTACACGATTGCTGCCCTGTATGCCGACTTGGGAGACAAAGATCAGGCTTTCCAGTGGCTCAACAGCGCTTATCAGGAGCGCGATGCGGCGCTAGCGGGGTTGAAAACTGACTTCGCGCTCGATCCCCTGCACTCTGACCCACGGTTTGCAGAGCTGGTGCGGAAGGTGGGGCTGCCGCAGTAACATCCATACATTTCCATCCTGAAACGAGCCAAGGCCGAGTACGCGAAGCTGCAATAGCAGGAAAAGGTCTCCGACTCGCCGCTTGCGGTTTACCAGACTTCGCCACCTGAGCAGCTAACTCAGCCACGCTGATCGCTGCCGCTCGGTGTAAGGAACATCGGAAAAATCTCTGGGTTAGACCGGAATCTCCTATGTGGTGGGCGACCAGGGTGAAAACTGTTTCACATTGACGCAGGCAGCATTGAGACGGACAATGGCGTGCTTCAGGGTTGGGATCGAACGGGAATTCCGGTTAAAGTATGGCGGATGTCGGGCTAGCGGTTCGCTCGACCAGGGAGGCCGAATCGGTGAATCGCTTAGCGAAGAGTCTTGCGTTGTTCTTTGTGATTGCGGTGGTGGGCTGTTTGCACGCCGAAGGTCAAAACTGCGGCCCGTGGCTCAACGTCACGTCCTGGCAGGTTAGCTACACGATCTCGGGATCGGGTTCGGGTTCGGATGGGAAGGAATACAACTGGACCATCAGCCATCAAGGAACTGGTACGGCTACTCTGGCCCCGCAGCAGACGGGATGTGTGGCCCAGTTGGAATGGGCCGCGTTGGCATCCGGGGGCAGCGGGTCTATTAATGACATGGGCACGGGAACCTGCATGAGTGGCGACGGGAGCAACACTCTCTCGTTTGTGGGCAGCGGAAATCTGGTGTCTGACATCAGTGGGACGTTTCTCACCATCGATGTAACCAACAACACTTACACATTCTTGTTTTACGACGGCATACCGGTTACAACCACCACCGACAACTGTGGTAACACAACGCAGGGTAATGGCAACCTCAATATAGGTCCATTTCAAAATAATTGCCCGGATGCCAGCGGACTGACGTTTTCTCTTCCCTCGTCCGTTCAGGCGCTTACCCAGACGAACTACGGTTTCACGGCAGATGCGAACTGTCCTCCGTGGCCAGTGTCGATCGGCTGGACCCTGAGCTTTACCTTGACACCGACGGTCACGTCGAGCAACCCGAACCAGGACGATGGGTGCAAGCAGACGGAGGGAGCGGGCTCTCCTGTCAACTCAAGCGTCATCTGCCAGAGCCAAAGTCTGGGCGAGGATGTGCCGATTGTAGGGACGCGATTCCTCCTCCACTATGAGAGCGACCGTGAGCCGGGGGCGACGGGCGCGAACGGCGTCGCCACCGCGGATGCGGCCATGATCGGTGGCTGGACTTTGAGTGTTCACCATGCCTACGATCCGAGCAGCAATACGCTATTCCTGGGCGACGGCAGTCAACGCGGCGCGTGGCAACTGGGGACGCCCGCGATGTACAACGGAAACTATCTATTGACTTCGAAGGATGGGAGCGAGGTATACAGTTTCGACACGACCGGCCGTCATCTGCAAACCCAGACGCCTCTGACGGGAGCCGTGAAATATAAGTTTGCCTACGATGGGTCGGGAAATCTGATGTCGATCACGGACGTCGCGGGCAATGTGACTACGATTCTGCGCAATGGCTCCGAGCAGGCCACGGCGATTGTTTCGCCCTACTCGCAAAGCACGAATCTGGCCGTGGATGGCAAGGGATTCTTGAGTGCAATCACCGATCCCAGGGGCAACCTGCTTTCATTTGCGAACACGGCAACCGGCCTGATGCAATCGCGCACCGACGCCAATGGGAACCTGTTCAGCTTTGCCTACGATAGCCAGGGCCACCTGACTTCCGACTCTGACCCCGTCGGCGGCTCTTTGACATTGAGCCGCGTGAGTTCCGGCTCTGGTTACACGGTAACCACGACCACGGCCCTGGGCAAAACGGCGACATACCAGGTGACTACTCCGCCAGAACCCGGTGAGGCGTTCACGAATACCTGGCCGAACGGGTTGCAGGCAACGACGACCAATGTTCAGCAAAATGGGCAGCTTTCCGAAAGCTCAGCCCTGCCCGACGGCACCTCGGATACAAAGACGATAGGTCCAGATCCGCGGTGGGGCCTTCAGTCCCCGGTCTTTCTGAACAGGACGTTAACTCTGGGCGGGCTGGCGATGACGATGAGCGGCTCTCGCACGGCCTCCTGGTCGGGAAGCCCGTTCGCTTTAAACAGCCAAACTGATGAAAGAACCGTGAACGGGCGCACGTATACAACAGTCTTCACGGGCGGGGACCTGACCTCGGTGGCGACAACTCCGGTAAAGAGAACGACCACTACCGTATTCGATTCGCTCGAAAGGGTCAGCAGCAAACAAATCGGGAGTCTACTGCCCATCAAACTTGCCTATGACAGCCGCGGCCGGATCTCGACGGCTACGCAAGGGACGCGCTTCACTACCTTCTCCTATGACTCGACAGGATTTCTGTCCGGCGTTACCGATCCACTCAAGCTGAGTACCAGTTTCACTCACGACGGCGACGGAAATCTGCTGTCGACGACGCTGCCCGATGGCAGAATCGTCAGCTACGGATACGATGCCAACGCCAACCTGACATCGATCACTCCAGCGGGGAAGTCTGCGCACAACTTCACCTACACGGTTTTTGATTCTCCGTTGGTGTACACTCCACCGACCGTGACGGGAACGGGATCGACGAGCTTTGCCTACGACGCGGACCGCAACTTGAAGACGGTTACCCGGCCGGACGGGGAGACGATCAGTTACGACTATGACAGTGCCGGGCGCTTGGTTTCCACAACTACACCCACCGGGACGATCGGCTATACCTACGATTCCATAACTGGAAACATGAACGGAGCGTCGATCTCCGGTGGCGAAGGGCTGGCATACCTCTTCAACGGCTCCCTGATAACGTCTTCGACCTGGACAGGCACGGTTGCCGGAAACGTGAGCCGCGTTTACAACGACAACTTCTGGGTTGCATCGCAGAACATTAACAGTAGTAACGCCATCAACTTCACTTACGACAACGATGGGTTGATGACCAAAGCGGGGTCGCTGGTCGTCAAACATAATGCAAAGGACGGGCTGATCACGGGTACAACTCTGGGCAGCGCCACCGATACCCGTACCTACAACACGTATGGAGAATTAACTGGGTTGACGGCGAAGTATAAGACGGCGGCCCTGTACACGGTCAAGTTTACCCTCGATGCCGATGGCAGAATTACCGGAAAGACCGAAACCATCGGTTCTCAGAAAAATGTGTTCACCTACAGCTATGACGCCACGGGACGGCTGATCGGAGTGAAAGAGAACGGGACCAGCAGTTCCAGTTACACCTACGACACGAACTCGAACCGATTGACGGCAACGACCACGGCGGGAACGGTGAATGGTACCTATGATGCCCAGGACCGGCTGCTGACCTATGGGAGTTCTTCTTTCACCTACACGGCGAACGGCGAGATGGTGAGCCAGGTCACCGGCTCACAGACGACCTCGTATAAATATGACGTGCTGGGGAACTTGATTGGGGCAACCCTACCCAGCGGGACCAAGATCACGTACGTCGTTGATGCGGAGAATCACCGCGTGGGGAAGGAAGTGAATGGCGTTCTCCAGACTGGTTTCCTGTACGACGGGAACCATATCGTCGCCCAGTTGAATGGCAGCAATGCAATCGTAAGTCAGTTCATTTATGCGACCGGAGCCACCTCTCCCGACTACATGGTGACTGGCGGCGTCACTTATCGTATTTACCCCGATAACCTGGGCAGCCCGCGTCTGGTGGTCAACACCTCAACCGGCGCGATTACGGAACAAATCGGCTATGACGAATTCGGTAACGTGCTCAGCGACACGAGTCCCGGTTTTCAGCCGTTTGGCTTTGCCGGCGGATTGTACGACCAGGACACAAGATTGGTGCGCTTGGGCGCGCGCGACTATAACCCCGCTATCGGCCGCTGGACCGCGAAAGACCCGATTCTTTTCGCAGGCGGGGATACGAACCTTTACGGATACGTTCTCGCCGACCCCATCGACTGGATCGATCCGAGCGGCAAAGGCGGCTTGCTCGATTGGTTTGTCAGTACCTTGATCAACCTCGGAATCGATGTGGGAGCAGCCAAGTCCCAGGGTCAGCCTATCGATCCGCCCACCGTCATCGAGCCGATCCCGCAACCGGGCGTTCTCCCGGGTCTTGGTCCTGCGGAGCAAATCGCCCTCGATCCCAACAATGCCATGGACATCTGTCAGGGTATCCGAGCCCTCTTCTTCGGAGGGGGAGTGAATTTACAGAGAGCGAATGCCGCAGCGAATTCCAAGTAGCTGGTTTGCCCGGGAGGGTTCTTGCCGTGACTGCTATGGATGAATGGTAGAAGGCGTCGTTGCAACCTCAGCCGCCCAAGTGTAGTTTTCTCGCGATTAATTCAAACAGCTTGAACTTATCGAGAAGATAGGTTGCGACACCTATGGAAACGAACAGTTGTGTTTTTGCCCAATGGAACCGCTTCTCCATCACGTTGCAGCCCCGATTTGTCGCCTCGAACCTGTCGGGAATTCCGAAAGACTTGTACGTCGTAGCCAGGAGGCGGGAGGCCTCCAGCGACCAGAGCAGTCTCCGAAGAATAATGCAATTCTCGAATAACAGAACGGCGCGGAAGAGGGTCTTTTCATACTCAGACTCGTCAACGCTGTCGCTGTAAACGGCAAGCGCGTCCGTCCAGCGGACATAGAGCCGCTCATACCTCCGTCTGCTGATGTTGTTCTCCGCGTTCACGTACTGATCCAGATATCTAGGCTCCTCATCCTCATAGTTGCCCGTGAAAACTCGGCCGAGATCGGTTGCATTGTCTTTGCAAAACGCATCGAGGTCGCCGGTTCGTGCTCGAATCGCTATAAAAGGGTATTGCCGGTCGTTTTCCACGATGCCCAACTCAAGGCGGTCGAGTTCACGATAGGTAAGATTAACGAGGGTCAATGGAAAGAACTACCCGATGAAGCCAAGAAAAGAATTGAGGAATTGATCAACACTTCTTTCAAGCCAAAGCACCGCATCCGCGTCATACCTGACGCCAAGACGCCGCGGGCGAATTTGAGTGGGCCCAGTCTCGTGAGGTGCGGTGAAGCATGTATGGCTGCGGAAACCGCCGCTCTTCAGGCATGCGAAAAGCTTTCCACCGGGGAAGAAGTTACGGCCTGTAAACTCATAGCTTGGGAAGCTTATCGCAACTGCATAAGAGCTTGTTACGGTGAAGGCCCGGAATAGACTGTTTCGGGACCAGTACGGGCAATCGTGACTGACGAGAAGATCGCTGCCCAAGCCTCGATGCTTGAGCGGCGAGCCTCGATTTGTGACTCGCAGAATTCCTATCAAACTAGGCAATTTAAAAGGGTGTTTTTAACCTTTTCGAATGCGGAAAACTAGATGGGGAAGGGCTTTAGATCATTCGACCTCAAAATGGACACGGTAGAAGTCAGGAGTTCGAGTCTCCTCGTCCCTGCCATTTCTCCTTGAAGTCATTCTCGCGCTTACTGCCGTCGAGTTGTAAGGCCGGTCGTAGCCAGCGGCAATTCTCCAGTCTTTTTCTCGAGGTCATCGCTCGAAACTTCCCTTTTTTAGGGGGCCCGCTAGAGTGCCCAGGTATTGCCGGATTCGCTCCAGGTCCGGTTCAGAAACCCGGTTGAAGATCACGCCCGTTCCCATTCCCGCCGTGCTGTAGGCGACCTCACAATCCGCGAAACACTTGGTATCCCCAACCCAGATGTACATCGTAAGTTTCGTTCCCGGCGGCAAGGGCAGCGACATTTCAACGTAACATCCGCCCAGGCTGAGATCTGCAATCGTTGCCCAAAACGAAGCTCCCTCCTGAGTGTGAAGCTGCACCGAATTATGGCACTTGAACCGTGGGTGCTTCCGCTGCTCCAGGAATCGTAGCTGATGATTATCGGGTGCAGGAGGCGGTAGTGGAAAATCCCAAAGAGGTTTTCCCAGCGAAGTGTTAAATAAACCCACATGTCCAGCCTTTGGCGTTCCCGGTGCCCCTACCCACTTCACTCGAAAGTGCACCCGGTTTTGACCATATGCCAAACCGATGATCTCTTCGACCTTGAGGTTTGCTTGGACACCGCTCAACTCAACCCCTTGCTGGCTGACGCTGACAGTTACCACTTTCTCAGAGAAAGCTTGGCCACTGCTGTCGGTGCCGAAGATGCGCACCGACACCTGAATCTCTTTTCGCGGTTCGCGGCGTCTGCCCATCCTCGTGCCCCCGTCGTTTTAGGCTGAGAGTAATTAAGAGGTAAGCAATAATTAACCTAAGATTTCCTAAAAGCAAGCTGGCGTGATCGTGGCATCCGGAAACTGGGACAGTTCCATAAGGTAAGATCCCATAAAAACACTCTCGATTCGCTTTCTGACCGCGCCTTCGAAGCCATGCGAACCTACTCGCCTTCCAGGTCGACGAGATAGCGCCAGGGACCGCGAAGAACCCGCTATCATCGTATCGATAAATGAGTTGAGAGCGAAGAGTCGTCGCAGCATCAGGCTCTCGGCCCATGTGCAACGCGGAGTCTTGCGGCCATTTTCACCAGGTCGGCGAGAGAGTCAGCCTTCATCTTTTGCATCACTTTACCGCGGTGCGCCTTCACCGTGATTTCACTGATGCCGAGCTCGCCACCGACCTGTTTATTCAACATGCCTGAGGCCACCAACGCCATGACCTGCCGTTCGCGAGCCGTGAGTGACGCGTAACAGCCCTGAAGCGCCCGCACCTCCGCCTCGTGACCAAGCGCGAGCCGGCTGTGTTCGATCGCTTGCCGGATGGCGCTCAACAGCACGTCATCGCTGAATGGCTTCGTCAGGAATTCGACCGCTCCCGCCTTCATCGCTTGGACCGTCATCGGCACATCGCCATATCCCGTGATGAAGATGATCGGCATGTCCGTCCGTTCGGCGGCGACGCGCTTCTGCAGGTCAAGACCATTGAGGCCGGGAAGTGAAACATCCAGTACCAGGCAACTCGGTCCAACAGCTCGTGGATGGGTGAGGAATTCCTGCGCCGACGCGAACGTCTCCGGTTGCCAGCCTTCAAACCGAATCAACAGTTCCAGCGATTCGCGTACCGATACGTCGTCGTCAACCACGAATACGATGGGTGTGCCATTCGACATGGATGACCTTTTCGATTCATGATGGGGCGCACTCGTCGCAATCATTTTCTATCCCCCCTCGTAGTGAAGCTCACCTCACTCGAAGCGCGACATGCAGTGCTTCCAGCAGAGCCGTATCGCTGAATGGCTTGAACAGGCACTCCACGGCGCCCTGTTCCATCAGGCGTGGACGGACGGCCTGATCTCCGTTCGCCGTGATGAAGACGATCGGAATCTCTTGCCGGCGGCTCGTCAACTCCCGCTGCAGGTCAGGGCCGGTCATCCCCGGCATCGCGACGTCGAGGATCAAACACTGGGTCTGGCCAACGCAATCGGATTCCAGGAACTCTTCCGCCGACGAGAACGCCTCGGCCGCATAGCCAAACTCCCTCAGCAAGTCGGGTAGCGACTCGCGCACCGACTCGTCGTCATCGACCACCGACACCAGTGAACGTGCATCCAGCACAGCTTGATTCTTCATGCCACATCCCTCTCAAAAGCGCACATCCCCAGTTCGGTCGCGCGAGGAAGAGAAAAGGAAAACGTGGCTCCCGGACCATCATTCGGCGCTGCCCATAGGCGGCCATGATGACTTTCGATGATGGAGCGACTCACGGATAACCCGATCCCCATCCCGCCATTCTTGGTTGTGTAGAACGGTTCGAAGAGCTTGTCCACGCCTTGAGGTTCGAAACCCACTCCTGCATCTCGTACCGTCAGCCGCACACCATCACCTTCCGCCCGTTCGGTTCTGATCACCAGCTCCCGCGGACGATCGTC
The DNA here is from genome assembly GCA_963696275.1 of uncultured Acidobacteriaceae bacterium. GTDB lineage: Bacteria > Acidobacteriota > Terriglobia > Terriglobales > Acidobacteriaceae > Acidiflorens. The sequence continues at coordinate 193,034 of CAVOJQ010000012.1, forward strand.
GACGCCGCTCATCGCTTCTAAGGCGTTCAGGAACAGGTTCAGAATGACCTGCTGAAGCTGGACCCGATCGCCCGTAACACGCGGCAGATCGTCGGCGAGTTCCGGACGCAGAATCACCCGGCTTCTCTGCAGTTTACTCAATGAAAGCGTAATCACCTCTCGTGTCGTCTCATTCAGGTCCACCGCTTCGATCCTGGCCTCCTTCTTGGCAAAGAGTGCGCGCAATCGCGCGATCACCTCAGACGCACGGTTGCCATCGCGAATCGTGCGCCGCGCTGTCTCGCGTGCGCCCTCCACATTCGGAGGATCGGCGGCCAGCATCCGCAGACAAGTGCTGGCGTTGGTTATGATGCCCGAAAGCGGCTGGTTGACCTCGTGCGCGATCGACGCCGTCAACACTCCGAGACTCGTGACCCTGGTCACATGTGCCAGCTCCGATCGCGCCTTCGCAACCGCCTCTTCTGAGAGTCGCCGCTGTGTCACGTCCTGAACCGCGCCGATGTAATCGATTCGATCGCGATCGCCGCGATTGTGAGCGACGAAGTGTACATACTTGACCGATCGGTCCGCCATCTGCAGCCGGAGCTCGATCTGCATATCGCTCCCGTCTCGCCGCGATCTCTTAATCTGTTCCCTGAACGCTGAAAAATCTTCCGGGTGAATTCGAGTACCGATCAGATCGAGCGTTACCCGCGTACCTTGGTCAAACTCGAAAATGCGATAGAGCTGCTCTGACCACCTGATTTCGTCTGTCGCCACCCACCAGGAAAAACTGCCGGTGCGACTCAGATGTTGGCCTGCCGCCAGAAATGCCTCACTCCGCCGCAATTCCTCTTCCGCCTGTTTGCGCTCCGTGATGTCGCGCAGGTAGCCCGTGAACGACGCCGGCCCGGCCAACGGAATGCGCGTGATGGCGAGCTCGACCGGAAATTCGCTCCCGTCGGCCCGTACCGCCGTCATCTCGATGTGCTTCCCGATCACCCGCGTCTCGCCCGTGGCGAGATAGCGGGCAAAACCCCTCCGGTGCTCCTCCCGGAGCGCTGGCGGAATGATGACCTCCACCAGGTGCCTGCCCATCACCTCTTCCCGGCAGTAGCCGAAGGTTCGCTCCGCAGCCGGATTGAACTCAGATATGCGGCCTTCGTGATCGATCGTCACAATGCAGTCCAGCGCCGAGTCGAGAATCGCCGCCTTGCGCGCTTCGCTTCGCTTCAGCGCAGCGTCATCGAGCGCCCCCTCGACGGCGATGCTCACGATGTGCGTGAACTGCTCGATCAGGCTTTGATGCACTGACATGGGCATTCTCGGCTCGTCGTAATAGATCGCAAACGCTCCCAGCACCTTGCCGACCCCCGACTTGCCGGAAGACGATACAATCGGCGTCGACCAGCACGCGCGCAGCCCATGCGCTAAAGCCATGGGGCACCACTCGTATGCCGCCCATCGCGTCTCCGACACCAGGTCAGCCGAAATCACATCTTCGTTCAGGTACGCCGCCATCGCGCACGGACCCGAATCCACATTTACGGGTCGACCTAGAATGGATGTGATGAAGCTCGACGGAAGGCTCGGCGCCGCTCCGCGTTCGAGACGCGTGCCGCTCGCATCAACCAGCACGACGCTGCAGTAGCATCCCCTGGCGGTGCTTTCCACCAGCTTACAAAGAGCTTCCAGGATTTCTGACAGCGCTTGGCCACCCGCCACCATCTCGAGTAGACGCTTTTCACCCGCCAGCAACGATTCAGTCCGCCTCCAGTCGTCGATATCCGTCATTTGGACGCACCAGCGCGCGATACGGCCCTCCGTGTCTCTTAGCGGCAAACCGCGTGCATGGAACCAGCGGTAGACGCCATCGGCACGACGAATGCGATGCTCAATGTCGTACGGCTTCCCTGTCTCTACCGATCGCATCCACGCGCCAATCACCCTCGAAAGGTCATCGGGATGAACCGTGTCCCCCGCCGCCCAACCTTTCAGTTCCTCCAGCGTCGCGCCGAAATATTCCAGGGCATGGCGGTTGACGCTTTCGACCGCCCCCGACGGTGTCATGAGAGCGATGAGAGCCGGAATGCTGTCGGCGATCGAGCGAAAATGACTCTCGCTCGCGGACGATGAAAACCTCCACTCTTCACTTCGCGCTTCCTCTGCCCCCCTTCGTTGGACCATCATGGTGGCGATCCCGCACCCTTTAACAACCTGTCCGGAGGCGTCGGCTAATGGGCAAATACGAAAAAGAAAGTGGCCATACTCTCCATCAAAACGCCGCACACGCGCTTCTAACTCCCGCGGCTCGCCCCCTGCCAAACCGGATGCCAGCCCGGTAGCGACACGACAGGTAACAACAGATCGCCAGTGTTCCAGCAGTTCAGCCCGATCCTCGGCATGGATCGCGGTCTGCCAGCCCCGCCCATTCGCTTCCTCAAGGCCAAGGCCTGTGTATTCACACCAGCGCTGATTCAGAAAATCGATCTGTCCATCTGGCAGTGCGGTCCAAACCAATCCGGGCAGCCCATCGACGAGGCGGCTAAGCTCGTTTTCCATCGCGGTCCTTTCCTGGCAGCACTCCATGAGACGAAGATGCGCCACACTTGGGAAAGCGTCCATTGTACTTTGGTATGAGTTTGCCGCCGACTGTACGGTAGCGCACCCGCGCCAATACAGACATTCGAACGCCACCGGTGCGCTCATCGCTTGTGTTGATCGCGCTCCCTCATACCAAGGCATCGATCGATACCATCGTCCAATAGATTCTTCTCCACAATTCAGGCCTAATGCCAACCTAGCGAAAAGAGCGCCGGTCGTCTCGTAGAACCTGTCCGCTCGTTGCGCGGCACAGAGCCAAACATCAGGAGAATACAGTGAACACAAAAGATCCGTTTTCCAGTTCAACTTATGCCGACCAGATGCACTTGGAAGAGCGCGAGCTATCGGCGTTCATCGGCGCGGTGACCGAGTTGTTCGGTCCGGAGCAGGCGAGGCTCTCGGCAGAAGACTGGCTCGACGAATCCGACTTGATCGATGGCCCGCCCGTATCGACCAGCCGGAATTGGCGAGCGATCACCGTCGCGGCGTCGGCCCGCCTGGCGAACCGGCTGACTATCGCACTGCATCATCGAACCTCACTCGCCCCAACGACCGATTCCAAGGATTCGTCAACACCCTCGTCCAATGGTTTCGACGACAGACTCATCGCGTGAATGGCGGCCTGACAGGCCGCGGAAAGGAACCTCCGATGAAGTACCCTATTTTCTATCGCTCAACCCAGATCGATGGGCTATCCATCTTCTACAGAGAGGCCGGCCCGAAAGATGCCCCGACGCTTCTCCTGCTCCACGGACTACCCTCTTCGTCGCGAATGTTCGAGCCGCTCTTCACCCGGCTTTCCGACAGCTATCACCTGGTCGCTCCCGATTACCCCGGCTTTGGGCACAGCGATTGGCCGGATCCGAAACAATTCGCCTATACCTTCGATCACTATGCCGACATCATGAATCATTTCACCGAAGCGCTCGGGCTCTCGCGCTACACGCTTTACATGCAGGATTACGGCGGCCCCGTCGGCTTCCGCATGGCCTTGGCCCACCCGGAGCGTATCGAGGCTCTCATCGTTCAAGATGCGGTCGCGCACAACGAAGGCTTGGCCGCAAGTTGGAAGACCCGTCGAGCCTTTTGGGCCGATCGCACTGCGAACGAAAGTGCGCTCCGAACCAACCTTCTCTCGCTGGCTGCGACACGGACGCGCCATGTTGGAAACGATCCGAACCTCGAACGCTACGACCCTGATCTCTGGACCGATGAGTTTGCCTTTCTCAGCCAGCCCGGCCAGGCGGACATTCAAAGCGACCTGTTTTACGACTATCGGACCAATGTCGACGCTTACCCGAAATGGCAAGCGTGGATGCGCCAAGCGCAGCCGCCCCTGTTGGTGATCTGGGGCGAGCATGACCTGTCCTTCGACCTCGGCGAACCGGAACGCTACCGCAAGGATGTGCCGGGCGCTCGAGTTTATGTTCTCGACGCCGGCCATTTCGCATTGGACACCGCGGCAGACGAGATCGCCTCATTGGTTCAAGACTTTGTCGGCGCTTCACGACGAGAAGTCCAGACGCGCCGCGCTGGATAGTTCCGTTATCCGTAGGCGACAGCGGGTAGTGCGGCTTCCGGCGCTACTCTGTGGAAATTTAAACTGCACCACTACCCGACAGCGAGAGGTGGCTCAGTTTGAATCCGTCTTGAAAGGGCACGGCTTCAAAGGTTGCGGAAAAACTCCGCCCCGCGCCGGTTTGGGAAGGGCACGGCTTCAGCCGTGCCGTAAGTGGCGCAAAACCATAGCGGCTTTAAGCCGCTGAGGGAATGTCTCTGTCAAACTGCACCTTTACCCGACAGCGAACTTATTTGACAAGCTGACTTGTAATGGAGGTAACAACAGAATAGATTCGACACGCGCGGCCTATCCGCCACTTATCACTCCGCGCCAGCCGTGACCTATCCGGCAGAAAAGAGTAAAACCCCACGAACTCAAGCACAACTTACGCAGAATCAATACTTTATATTTAACTGTATTACTTTCAGGACTTTGGCGGGGTCAGGAGCGCTAAGTCCGAGCTAAGTCATTGATTCCACTTATCGAGCTAACGCGTGTGATCCACTAACCCATGCATAATCAATACTTTACCTCTAACTATATTCGTTTGAAGACTTTGGCGGGACTACCGCGCTAAGTCAGTGATTCTAGTATACCGGCATAAATGACTATCTACTTGACTGAGGAATAATATGGAAGTCAATGAAACTAAAGAGATTGTCATTTATCTAGAGAGCGTAGCTCTGGAGAGTCTTCGCGGATCGCCCGAAGAAGTGAAGCGAGCAAACGAAATTCTTGACCGCAACTGGGACAGAGTAAAACCATACATAGTTCCGGCTCAAAAACAGGGGCCGGATAACCTTCCGGGATGCGCCATGCGGGAACCAACCTGTGACACTTCGGACACTCGCCTGCCAGAACCAACCTCATAAGAATCCCTCCGGGCTAGAATACTCCCATGCCCGATGACATCGTGGTAGACGAGAAGAAATTCAACGCTTTGCTGGGGAAGCTGATCCAAGCTAAACCGATCCCCTACGAGGAAGTGTTGAAAGAACCGAAGCTGCGGAAGGATGGCAAGCGGAAGCGGACGGGAAGGGTTGTCCGCAAGGCGGACAAGAGCAAATAGTTTAAGGCGTTTTTTGTGTTACATCTTGACCCGCTGTGACTTGGGTCTCTTTCTTCCGGTCAGGCCATAAATCACCGATGTTAATCAAGGCTGAGGCACCGCCAACGATTAACATTGTGGCAATTATGGGATGCTTCGGCCAAACGAACCATGCAAGTCCAGTTTTCAAAGTGATAGTTGCAATGATTGCGACCGCCAGCGTTTTCATGGTTTCACCCCCAAGCCTGGTAAGAATGTTAATCTTGCCGGTCAGGTCTAGTCTGCACGCTACCGCACCTTGTTCGCTGTACAACGGCCTAACCTATTAGGATAGGCCGCTGTAGTTACTACCGCGCCTTCTGCTGTTTTCTCATTTCTGTACCACCAAAGTAACTCAGGTCGGGACTGGCTTCGTGCTAGTCTTGATTTGAATAAGGGCCGAGAGACTGGCTGACATCCCGTGCATCCTCCACGAATGGTGACACTCAGGTGCTCACCCCTCCCGGCCCGATCACGATTCTACTCCTAGAACACTTCCCGCGTGAGGGTTTTATATGTCATTGGTTTCTTGGTAACGATTTCCCGCAACAGGGTTTCAAACATCCACGGCTGCATCCTGCGGCGGTTGTAGCGCCAGCAGAACTCTTGCAGGTAGGAGTCAAGGTGGTCGGTGCTTAGCTGGTGATAGCTGCCGACGACCCCGCGTTTGAACAGTGAGAATGCACCCTCGACCGTTTTCATCGAAACCTCGCCCGTGGTCGCTAGTTCCTCAGTATGATTCGTGGCAATATGCTGCTCTTTCGGGATAATGAAAGAGTATTGAGACGCGCCATCAGTTATAACTTTGCTGGCATCGGGGCTTAGATTTGCAGCAATCGCCGGACGCAGCGATTCGACTTTGAAGTTTTCGACGCGCCGTAACCGAACACGCCCGCCGCGCTCGACCATGCCCAGAATCTTTACCTTGCGGTCGCGCTTCTCTTTGCTGGTTTTACGATGACTCCGTTTGCTGCGGCCTCCCAGAAACGCCTCGTCGATCTCTACCACCTGTCCCTGCCCGCCCAGAGGCTCGGCATTTAATTCCTCCATCGCTTTGCGGATGCGGTGACAGAGATACCACGCCGTTTTGTAGGCCACGCCGATATGCCGTTTGACCTGTAGAGCCGAGATGCCTTTCTTCGCTTCGCACATCAGCGCCATCGTCATAAACCATTTCTGCAAAGGCAAATGGGAATCGTGGAACAAGGTGCCCGTAGTGGCGCTGAAATGCAGACCGCAGTCCGCGCACTCGTATAGGCGGCAGGGTTTGTTCGTCTTACCCTTGGTATCAATCCGGTAGACCTTGGTGTGATCGCAGGCCAGACAACGTACTCCGTCCGGCCAGCGACACTTGACCAGATGGTCGAGCGCCTGATCCTCCGTTGCGAAATTTTTAGCCACTGAAAGTAGGTTCATTTTGTCTTTCCCCGTTTCAATAAAATGGTGCTTTCCAGAATCTCTGCCAACAAACGAATCCCGTCAGGACTATTTGGGTTTTGTTGAAACTCTACGCGCACTGCATCAAACTTCTGAGCGAAATGATCACGATTTGCCGTCCTATAATCATTCAAATGGACAGCCCATCGGTTGTCATTGTTTTTCACCATCTGCAAAAAGGCTGAATATTCTAAGCAAATGTTTTCCAGAGCGTCTAATAGAGTGGCCGTGCCCGTTTTGTCCGCCATATAGCCTCCCACTGGACACAATTATCCCAGAATATGAATCCTAAGTCAAGTATATAATCATACCGGCATATGGGGGAGGGGGGTAGGGGGTAGGTAGCCCAGCGCGAGTTTAGCCGAGGTTTCAAGGTCCTGCCCGGGGTCACCCTCTGAGGAGCACGCACACCTGGAACCAGCTATACTCCTCTCCGCATGCACGAAAGAACTCGCTCAGGCTCTTACCAGGGCCCTTACCTTTTTTCGTTGGCTTGCGTAGTCATCGTCGCCATCGCCGGCAGTTCCCTGATGGCGCAGGCGGGATCAGCTACCTCACGCGCCGAAGCCGTGCTTGACTCGCTGCCCCACGCCCAAAAAATCATTCGCGCCGCGCTTTCTCCCGATGGCCATCTGGTGGCATATATCGCAGAGGAAAAGCTTGCCATCATCTCCGTGAAGGACGGCTCTTCTCAGGACATCGCGGTCGATGGCAACCTTTCCCTGCGCGACGTCGGCTGGTCCCGAGACAGTAAACGCGTAGCCTTCCTGGCCGACCTCGCCGGAGATGTTCCTACCTCTCAGGTCTGGACCAGTACGCCCGATGGCACGTCCATGGTGAAACACGCGGAATTGAAAGGGTATGTTCAGGCCCCGCGCTTTTCCCCTGATGGATCGAAACTGTCCGTCCTCTTCACGGCGGGGATGCCACGTGTCGCGGGCCCGTTACAGCCGATGACGCCACTCTCGGGAGTGATAGACCAGAAGATCTACGAGCAGCGTATCGCAACCATCGACCTGCGCTCCCTTCACATGACCGAAATCACACCCGCAGACATGTACGTCTACGAATACGACTGGACGCCCGACGGGAAAGGTTGGGTCGCCATTGCCGCGCATGGCTCTGGCGACGCCAACTGGTGGATCGCGCGTCTCTATGTCGTGGACGCGCACAATGGCAATATGCGCGAGATCTACCAACCTAAGTTGCAGATCGCCGATCCTCACGTTTCGCCGGATGGCGAGAACGTGGCCTTCATCGAAGGCTTGATGAGCGACGCAGGTGCGACCGGCGGCGATGTATACGTGGCATCGATCACGGAAGGCGCGGCGCGCAATCTCACCCCCGGCATCCAGACATCACCCTCTGCGGTGGCATGGAGCGGCCCCGATCGCATTATCTTCGCCGAGAATGTGAATGGGAACTCCGGGTTCGGTAGCGTCCGGATCACCGAAGGCGGCCCGCAAACACACTGGGCCGGCGAGGAGTGGGCCGTCCCCATCGGCGAAACGTGGACGAGCGGCGCAGGCGATAAGTTGATGACCGCTGTCGTCCGTCAATCGGCGAGCGCTCCACCCGAAGTCTGGGCCGGACCGATTGGCAGTTGGAAGCAACTCACCCAAATCAATGCCTGGTTGAAACCGACATGGGGCGAGATGCGGAGTGTCTATTGGACGAATGGCTCAACCCGCGTTCAAGGTTGGTTGCAGCTGCCCAGGGATTTCAATCCCGGCAAAACCTATCCCCTCATCGTCAATGTGCATGGCGGACCCTCCTCGGCATGCGCCTCTCGCTGGGACGAGCACGAAATGGGCTTCCAATCGGCTATGGGATATTTTGCACTTTGCCCCAACCCTCGAGGCAGCTATGGGGAGGGCGAGGCCTTCACCCAGGGCAATATAAAAGACTTTGGCGGCGGAGATTATCGCGACATCATGGCCGGGGTGGACGCGATGGTCACGCAGTATCCCATCGACGCGAAGCGCATCGGCCTTCGCGGTCACAGCTACGGTGGATACATGACGATGTGGGCCGAGACGCAGACCCAGCGCTTTGCAGCCGCGGCCGCGGGCGCTGGCCTCTCCGATTGGCTGAGCTATTACGGTCTCAACGATATCGACGAGTGGATGATTCCCTTTTTCGGCGCGTCGGTGTACGACGATCCGGCAGCGTATGCCAAAAGCGATCCCATGCACTTCGTCAAGGCCGTCAAGACGCCCACGCTAATTCTGGTCGGCGACCGTGACGGCGAGGTTCCGATGGAACAATCGGTAGAGTGGTGGCACGCACTGGTAACCCTGCGCGTGCCAACAAAATTGGTCGTCTATCCGGATGAAGGACACATGTTCGTCAAGGCAGCGGACGAACGGGACTACTGGTTGCGCACCGTAGAATGGTTCGAGGAATGGTTTGCAAAAGCGCCGTAGGGGTTCCTGCAACTCCGTTTCGCTAGCGGCAACCGCCATTGCCAGAACCGTCTGTAACGATGGGAATGCGGGTTCTTGTATTACCCCAACACGTTCAGGCTGCCCGGACTGCCATAGACTCGCTGCAACACGGAGGTTGTGTCGGAGGCGCTTGAAGAGGAGCTATTCACGTTCAGCGTGCTGAGAAGCTCGCTCACCAATTGCTCGGATTGCAACGCCGCGTTCGTTTCATTGAGTCGTGACGGCGAAGAACTGTCTTTCAGATCGTTCTTTACTGTCGCAAGAGCGGATTGAGCAGTGGATAGATCTCCGGACCCGATTGCGCTGCCCAGCGCCGTCAAGTCTGTAGAGAGTTGAGAATTGCTCGCCGAGCTGCTTCCGCTGGCTGTTTCTAAATGTTGGTTCAATTGCTGCAAGGCACCGAACGCCGTCTCTGCGCCACTCAGGTTCCCTGAGGAGATGCTGTTTTGCAGGGTTTGTAACGTCTGTTGTAACTGATCGGAATTGCTGGCTGAAAAAACATCTTGACTCAAGCTAGCGGCAGAAATGCCATCGACTCCCATAAGTATCTTCTCCAGGTGTGTGATCGCAACTCCAGGTTGTCTGAGTTATCGACATCTTTGTTACTAACCTTTAGAACGACCTCTAATTGTTCTATCGTGCCCGAGCGCAATCGCTGATTACCGTTAAGAGATAACTGTTGTAACTAGCTGACAACTAATGGTTGCGGGTCTAATCCGCTTCACCGGGACAAGCGATTCCTGCGTGATTGCGTTTTATCCCGTTTTGGTAGCCGCACGACCGCAAGCCAACTCATTCTCCAGCGGTAACCTTGCGGGAACGTTCGGTGTGATTGATTCGAAGTAGTCGAGATCTCAACTAGCGTGGAAGGCCGCCTCTGGGGCGGCCTTTCCCGTGCAGAACAGAATATTCTTGTGTCACCGCTTTCCGTAGCCTTGCTACTTGGCGGCTTCCGCCGGCTTCAGTACCGCAGTACTCCGCTCATCCGAAGCAATCATGCGATAGAACTTCTTCAGTTCGTCCATCTTGCTGACCGGAACGCTCAGCTCCTTGATTTCCAGGCTCCGCGTGTAATGCAACGTTTGCCCGCTCGCTTCGGTCTTGCTGTGATAGCTGGCAAAGCTGTAGTCGACATCGGTCGGAGGCGGTAACTCATCTATTTGATAGCCCGCGGGCAACGCGATTTCGAAACTGTCCGTATCCCGCAACGGTCCTTCGAATTCGTAGGGGAATTTTCGTGGTTCTTTCGTTTCCAACACTCCTGAAGACTTGACACCCAAAACTCTCGGCCGGACCAGCAGCAAATTTCCTGCATTCTTTGCGTAATTCAGAGATTGAAAGGAATACTTGAAACCAAAGGGCTGATCCGTCTGGTCAAGATTAATGAGACTGGCCTTCACAATCTGAAAATTGGAGAGCGATCCTCCGAGCAGGCTCTCGATCGGTTTGATTCGATCCTGGTTATTGTTTACGGTTCGCAATCGCCCCCGTTCCGAAGCAGCCCGGTCTCCCAGACGTACTTCAGAGACGTCGCCCCGCAACATTCCCTGAGCGTCCAGAGTCAGCTTGCCCACGCGCGCCACACTGTTCATCGTCGAAGGCTGCTGCGGCAACTCCACCAGTTCGCCACCCTCGGGCGTCACCAGCAAACCGTAATTCGCTTGCAGATATCCGCCGATCTGTCCAAAGGGAGTTATCTCATTGGTGGGATCGAAGAAAAGAATCCTTCCCAGCCTGGGATGTTGGAGGACCGCGATCAGCGAGGGATCGTGAACGTCGTCCGGCAACCTGATCGCCAGAATCACGTGGTTAAACCCGTTGTGAGCGGGCATGTCTCCGGTGACCGCTCCGCGCTCGTTGTTGATGATTACATGGTAGGATCCCACTCCAATCTCGCGCAACATGGTCCGCATCAGAGTTGCTTTGTCCTTACAATCGCCATAGCGGTGGGAGAAAACATCGGGAGCGGCATGTGGCTGCCAGCCGCCTATACCCAACGAGATCTCAACGTAGCGAATGTCGTGTTGCAGAAACCCGGCGATTGCCTGCATCTTTGCCAGGGTTGTGGTCTTCCCCGTGACCAAGGTGTTGACCTCTTGTCTCAACGGGTCGGAAGCATCCATTCGTGTGCTGACCAGGTTTGCGTACCAACTCCCCATGCCCTCCCAGTTCGCAAACTCATTTTTCTTCGCCGTTCCACCCGACGGGAAAAAAGATATGACCATCTGTCCCGCCACGCCGTTCAACGGCGGCATATCCGGCTCCCGCTTGATCCCTTTCACTTCGCTGACCGCCCATTGCAACACATTCCCATTCACCTCGGACGGTTGGATCTCCTCATGCGAAAGCCATGAGGCCTTGAACACCCATCCCGCGGGAATCTGCAGTGAATAGTGGCTCTCCCGCACCGGGTCCATTCTCTGAAAACCCCATATGTCCTGCAGAAAGAATGGCTGCTCCTCTACCTCATACTCATAGCCAATTATGTTTCCCGGATCCGGCGCCGGAATACGCAACACTCTGTATTTTGTATCTTCAAACAGATACCCGCCTGCGGATGGCGCAGCGAAATCTATCGCATCCTTCTCTTTCACTTCATAATCCTTGCCCTGCGCCGGAATGCACCATCCATGCAAGTTCGTTATCTTACGGGTCGGGTAGAAATGAACGCGTAGCACGCCGCGTTCTCGGCCTTCCGGCCGTAGAATCTTGTACGCTTCACGGACGTGCGTTCGGATTCGATCCTGGGACAAGACCGTCACGTTCGTTTCGGAATACAGCAGCACCGCGTTCGTCTTTTCCTCATAAGCCGGTAATGTGACTCCAACCAGCGATTGCATCCACTGCGGAGCATCCCCGCCCGCCGAGGCCCGAGGCACAAAAGCCAGAGCGCATACAACCGTGGCAAGACAAGCCAGGGCCCGCCGATGCCCCACTTTCTCAGTTACTCGCATGGATTTCCCCCGGCTGCAAAACGACCTGTTCCCCATCTCCGCTTCTAACCACCTCAAAAAAATTACGCAATCCCCCGTAATATTTCCGATCGAGTATCAAGATATCAATGGTTAGTTTGCGCGTCAGCCGGAGCGTCCCGGGACTCTTTTCTACTTTCAGGACGTAATCCACTATTTTTGCATTCTGATCCTGCGCCGCCGGCACGCTGCTCACTTGCCAGCCCGGGGGCAGTTCGACGGTCACGTCATCGGCCTGCTGGTGCGGGTACCTGAAATAGACGGGATGCACCCGGTTCGCGTGTTCAAAGATCCCTTTCTCCCCTGCCGTGAAGATCGCCGCCGGAATCATTACGCGCCTGCCCGCACCCGATGCCCACCCCGGAATCTTGAAATTGAATTCCGCCGCCAGCGGCATTTCCGAACTCGTCCAGTCCGGCTGGTTGGTCAATTCCACTTCGGTTCCAGCTTCGACTTGTGACTTGAGTTGCTCTTCCAGGAATTTCTTGCGCTCCGCTTCGTCCGCATGCCGCTGTTCCAGCCGTACCTGCATCGCGTCCAGTCCGATGTAGGTGACCGTCAGTTTCCCTTCCAAATCGCCGGTGTCGGAAAGCTTCAGTTTTCCCGTCCGCTCAATCCGCGACTCGGACGCTTCCGGCAGCGTGGTCTGAATCCAGCTTCCCCCGTCCTTATCCAGTCGCAGCCCCGGCACGCCAGTCTCCGACCAGGCAAGCAACCCATAAGGCGCGAAGGCTCCTCCGGGATCGAAATAAACGTCTTTCCCATTCAGCTTGATCAGCACAACATTGGCATTTAATTTTTCCTTTTGCGTCGTGACGGGGCTGAAGAAATATTCATTACGACTCGAAACCCAGCATCCGTAGGCTTCAAAACCAGCCGCACGCGCTAATCCAAGGAAAAGCCATGTCAACTGAACGCCGTTGCCATAGCCTCGCTTCCAGATTTCTTCTACATTTGGATTCTCTTCCTGTTTTTCTTTGGCGCGCTTTTGCTCTTGCTCGGTCTTCTGCACTTCATACGATGTGTTTCGGAACTGTTGTACGCGGTCGTAAATCTTGCGCAACTTCACCTCTTGCGGATCGCTCGCCGCCACGATTTGCGAAACTGCCTGCTGCATCGCACCGCGCTTTCCGACGATGCTTTCCAACTGGCCGTTCCGCTGCTTGCCGACATCCTTCCAGTACCTGGCTTCCTCCCTCTGACCAATGACCCCTTCCTCATAAACGAAATCCACCCGCGCCTTTAATTCGTTCGCGGGCGGCATGTACTCTTCGGTCTCGAATGCCGGTATGTTATTCGCTTCCATCCGTATGATGGTGTCGGGTCCACTTCTTGGCGGGACAGTGCCGACCGGCAGCTGTTGCCAACTCCAGCGTACGGAAAAAACCAGATAGCTGTTGCCCAGAAAAGGCTTCAGCGAAAACTGCGCTCGCTTGGTGAAGAGCTCATCGCTCAGTATCCAGTGGGAATTGTAGAGCGAATATTCCTGCAAATCTCTCGTGTAGGAGTACTCGATGATGCTCCCCACTTGAACGTCCGGCAGAGTAAATGTTTTGGCTAGATACTGCAGCCCCCGGCCCTCAAATTTTCCTCTCATCAGTTGTTTATCGAAAATCTTCCCATCGAAGGGTGCGATCGAGCCGTCCGGCCTGATGGTCCGAGCCTTAATGTTGCCAACGTTTTGTATCTCTTTCAGGAATTCGATCTCGACATCAGCGCGCTTCCGTCCCTCTTCGGTCAGTATCTTGATACGAAAATAATTGTCTTCGTGCGGAGTGTGGATATTGTCGTCCCGGTCGACCTGCCGGTACAAAATGATGGCCGGCGCTCCCGGCGCCAGCGGTTCGCTCGCCATCTTTAACTCATCGGGCGATACCGGTTGGAATCCAATGGCGCTGGCGTCAATGCCCGCAAACAACAGTATGGCCAGCCCCACCAACGCCCATTTTTCTAGCCGGAGCATACAGGGTTCTCCCAGGATAACTGCCCGTTCAGCAAGGCTCTCAGGAACGCAAGTTTCGTTGCAGGGGGGTACGGCGGATACCGATCATTCAATTTACCGAGGGCTTCACACAGCGACAACACGCTGCCTCCTCCGGATTAGCGCCCCCTCAGACAAAATCCGGTACTGCAGAACGCCTGAGTATAACCGGAAGGAAGCCCCAGTCAAGTGCAGAAGTCATAATAAAGGGGGGCAGGTGGTGGATCCAGATTCTCAGCAAAACCTAGCCACAGCGCGGTAAATTGAGGGCGTTTCCCGATTTGCCGCCTAAACCCGAGACCTGCTCTACTCTTTCGCTGCGATCCCTAAGCTCTTCATTTTCCGATACAAGTGGCTGCGCTCCAAACCGAGCACTTCAGCCGTGCGGCTGACGTTGCCATGATTCTCGTCCAACTTCTTCAGGATGTAATCTCGCTCGTATGCCGCCCGCGCCTGGTGCAGAGTCGACCCCTCGCTTCCCGCCACCCGGCGCCCGCCATCACGGTGCACCAGGGGCGGCAGGTGTTTGCGTTCAAAGCGGGAAGTCGTCGGATTCATGATCACGATGCGCTCGATTACATTGCGCAATTCGCGAATGTTCCCGGGCCATGCATAGCGCATCAGCGCCTCGATGGCATCATCGGTAATTTCCCTCGGACGCCGCCCGTATGCCGACGCAAAATCCTTCAGAAAGTGCCGCGCCAGCAATGGAATATCTTCCTTTCGCTCGCGCAGCGGCGGCACCACAAACGGCACCACATTCAGACGATAAAAAAGATCCTCGCGAAAATTTCCCTTCGCGATTTCTTCCTCCAGATCCTTATTGGTGGAAGCAATCACCCGCACGTCCACCGTGACCGTGTCGTCGCTTCCCACCGGATTGAAGCGTTGCTGCTCCAGCGTGCGCAAGACTTTCGACTGCGTCTTCAGGCTCATGTCGCCGACTTCGTCCAGAAACAACGTCCCCCGATCCGCCCGCTGGAATTTCCCTTCCTTATCCGCCGTCGCTCCCGGAAACGACGATTTACGATGCCCGAACAATTCGCTGTCAATCAAATCTTCGGGAATCGCGGCGCAGTTCATCTCCACAAACGTTTCCTTCTTTCGCAAGCTCTGCAGGTGGATGGCATGCGCCACCAATTCCTTCCCGGTGCCTGATTCGCCGTAAATCAGCACCCGTCCGTTGGTCGGCGCCATCAATCCAATTTGCTGCCGCAACGCCTTCATCGGGACGCTGTCACCCACAATCACGGTCTTCGATTGCAGTTGCTTCCGGAGGTCGAGATTCTCATGGCGCAGCCTCCGTGCGTCGATCGCATTTTTTACCAGGATCAGCGTCTTTTCGAGCGATAGCGGCTTCTCCGCGAAATCGTAGGCGCCAAGTTTCGTTGCTCGCACCGCCGTCTCGATCGTCCCATGGCCCGAGATCATGACGACCTCCGGCGGATCCTCCATCTCGCGTATCCTCTCCAGAACCTCCAGCCCGTCGATGCCGGTCAGCCATACATCCAGCAGGAGGAGGTCAAAGCCGGACTTCCGCAGCAACTCCAGACAGTCTTCGCCGCTCGGACTGGTGCTGACTTTGTATCCCTCGTCCTCAAGTATTCCGCGCAGAGACTCGCGGATACTGGATTCGTCATCAACAATAAGGATGTGGGCCATGATTTAGCTAGGTATTAGTCCAGTTGTGATTCCCTGACCAACGACTCTCTCTCTACGCTGTTCAACTCTTAGCTCGAGAGTACTAACTTGCCGCCGGAGCACTCATCGTTTCCACCACTACCGGCAACTCGATCACGAAGCGGCTGCCTACAGGTTTATTTTCTTCCACTCGAATCGAGCCGCGATGATCCTCCACGATTCTGCTCACAATCGCCAGACCAAGTCCGGTACCGCGCTGCTTGGTCGAAAAGTACGGCAGAAACAAGCGCTCTTTGACGTCGCGCGAAACTCCTTGGCCGGTATCGGAAACCACCAGTTCCACTGCCTCGCGACTGGCCACGAGCGCGGTCGAAATTGTGATCTCTTTCAGAATCACATCCTGCATCGCCTCCGCGGCGTTATCCACCAGGTTCGCCACCGCCCGTTTGATTGCTTCCGGATCGGCCATCACTTCCGGCAGATCGTGCGCCAGTTCCGTGCGTACGCGAATCCCCTCCAGCCGCCCATGGAACATCACCAGCGCGGCTTCCACCAGATTGTTCAAACTCGCTGGTTGGGGGCGCGACGCCGGAAAACGCGCCAGCACCGAGAATTCATCCACCAGCGCGCGCACTGTTTCGACGGCGTTCCGGATAGTTTCGGCGCAGGTTCCGATTACGTCGAGCGAGGCCGCATCGGGCGCGGTGCCGCGCGTCAAATGCCGGTGAATGCGCTCCGCGGAAAGCGCGATCGGGGTCAGCGGATTCTTGATCTCATGCGCCACCCGCCGAGCCACTTCCCGCCAGGCCGCCTGTTTCTGCGCCCGCAACAAATCCGACAGATCTTCGAAAACCAGCACGTACCCCAATCCTTCTGCAGCATGACTCAGGGCAGAGACGGTGACAGCCACATTCAATTGCGCTCTGGGCATGGCGAGTTCCATGTTCGCCGCCGTAATCCCCATGCGATCGGCACGGCGCAGCAAGGGTTCCAGGTCGGCGAGTACATCGGCCGGCAGTACCTCGCGCAGCGGCAAGTTCACCAGGGCCGCCGGATTCAGATACTCGTTCCGGTCGAGGTAAAACATGCGCGAGAAGGCGGCATTGGCCAGCGTCACCCGGCGCTCCGCGTCAATCGAAATCACTCCGGTCGGAATACTCTCTAGGACAGTTTCAATGTACCGGCGACGGCTTTCCAGCGCTTCGTTAGCAGCCCCCACATCCCGGCTCGAGGCCTCAATCTGGTGACGGCTGGATTCGAGTTGCTCTGCCATGCTGTTGAACGACTGCACCAGTTCCGCCAATTCGTCGGTCGCGCGGATATCGACGCGATAATCCAACTGCCCCTTGGAGATCGCCTCCGTCCCCGCGGCCAGCGCCGCCACAGGGCGATTCACCAGCTTCGAAAGCAAGAGCGCCAGCCACGTCGACGCGAACAACACCACTACCGTCAACAGCAGCAGAAATCCGATGTAAGTCCGGCGAAAGAGTTTTCTTTTCGCGGCCAGTTCTATGTAACGCTGCTGGCTCTCCTGAATCTGCTTGGCCGTTTGGGCGAACTTTGCGGGGAGTGGCATAGCAACAAGCACAACGCCGCCCTCGAGCGGAGCCGCCGCCACGATGTAATCCTTTTGGCCCCACTGAAACTGAGGGTGTTCCCCTCGCAACACCTCTTGCAGCGGGAAACCCTCTTTCATCGCCGGCCATAGCGCCGGAGCGTCGATCGTCGCTGCCGGCTCGCCCTTCTCGAGAGCCACTACGAATCCACCCTGAAGCGACGGGATATGTTCCCGCAATTCATCGGTCGCAGCGGCGGAGTTTTTGCTGGCCAGCGCTCTTTGAAATTCTGCCGTCTGTGCGATCGACTGCGCCTCCGATGCCGCATTTTGCCCGGCATAATCGTAGAGCAGCGTCGCCATCGCCGCCGTATCGGCGCGCACCTCCTCGACGGGTTGGGAAAACCATTTGTCGATGGAGCGGTTGATGAGACCGTAAGAGAACCAGAACATGGCAATCACCGGCAGGAACGACAGCAGCAGGCTGACTACCACCAACCGGGTGCGGAATTTTGAACCGGCGACGCCTCGCCGCCGTTCCGCGTACAGCTTAAGCAGGTTTCGTCCAAGCACCAGCGTCAACGCCACAAAGGCAGAAAAAATCAGCCCGGTGAGTCCGGCAAAAAACAAAAGCTGATCATTGCTGTCAGGGCTGATGAACTTCAGATTGAACGACGCCTGGGCCACCAGAATCGCAAGCAGCAGAAAAGCGCCGATCGCTAGCGTGATGAGAGCCTTCCGCCGGCCTGAGGTCTTGGGTTCCTCGCGAATTGGTTCTGTTGCGGCCAAGGATTGATCACATTATAGGGCGTAAGCGCCGTTCGCCGTTGCTGAGCAGGTTATGGCCAGGCTCCTGAGTCGGAATTCATTGAAGAAGACAAGGAAGTTTCTCTTGAAAGGTCATGGCTCCACGACGCCGCGGAAAATTTGACTCTTCTTTCATGCTTGGCCGGCACAGCGGTTCACGGCATTTCCTTCTGTTCTTGAGTGGCGCAGCGGTTCACCGCGCAATCAGTAGGCCTGTTTTCAGAATCGGCTTCACCCCGCTGCGGTAATCCCGTTAGTGTGGCGCGGGAGCCCGATAAATCAAACCAATCACAATTCCGGTAACGACCCATTCCACAAAGTAGGCCACACTTTGTTGGACGGTCAGCTTCAGCCCGATTTGCAGGTTGACATAGTTGTGGACTACAAATGCGCCAATCGCGAACAGCCCTATTAACGCACCAAAACGTGCCCCTTCGACGATGCCTGAACCTCCATGATAGAGCATTGCGTATAGCACAGCGAGCGCCAGGATTGACACGAACATCGCGGCCATTCCCGCCGGCATAACCCCCTTCATCGCCTCTTGAGAGCGATAGATCGTGGGGTATTTGAGAAACTCATTCTTTAACGACGGCATCAGGACGAACGAGAGGCCTCCGACGACAAAGTACGCCACAAAAGCGCCAACGCCTGCAAGGGCAACACGCGAGAGATTCATTAGCAGTCCCTTTCCAGTCAGCAGGTGTTTATACCAGACCCGGGCGGGCTGGCAAAGAGTTGAGTTTATCGATATTTCGAGCCCGTCCTACGTGACAACCCAACATAACGACTCCTGAACTGCGACTAGCGACCCGATTCCAACGCCTTTCGCACCCCCTCGTAAGCAGGCTTGACCCGGTAGTTCCGATCGAAGAGCAAAGCAGCCCCTTGCGTTTGTCTGGAGTGCGATCCGATCCACGAATACTTGTCTGTGAAACCCCAGGTCTGGATCGCCGTGCAGCCCGAATGCGAGAGACAAGCCGCGACGACCTCGCGATAGATGTCCGCCTGCAGTCGCAGGTCGTCGGGACGTGCATCGCCCTTCGCGTCAACCGGCACGGCTACATCCAATTCCGTAATGTGAACCTGGATTCCTAGACCCGTGAAGCGCTTGATGTTATCGGAAATTGAGGCGACATTGGCGTGCAGGTTTGCGACGTGCATCTGGAATCCCACGCCATCGATGGGAACGCCGCGCTCGCGAAAATCGCGAACCATGGCATAGATCGCATTCGACTTGGAATTCACTGCCTCCGCCTCGGCCTCGTTGTAAAAAAGCAACGCTTGAGGATCGGCCTCATGCGCCCACCGGAAACAACGCTCAATATAGGAATAGCCGTTCGCAGCCAAGCCGATTCCTGGCTGGTCGCGCCACACCGTGCTGCGCAGCGTTCCCGGTTGCAACTCGTCGAAGCCCTCGTTCACGACGTCCCACGCAAAGATCTTGCCTCGGTAATGTCCCACCACCGTCTTAATGTGTTTCTCCAAAATCTCAGAAAGCTCGCCGGAATCGTATTTTCCATCCGCTAACCACTTCGGATTTTGCCGGTGCCACACCAGCGTATGACCACGAACCTTTATGTCGTGCCTTGTCGCAAAATCCACAATCTGATCGCCCTGAGAAAAATCAAAACGCTCCCGCTCCGGATGCACCACCTCCCACTTCAACGCGTCTTCCGCTTCCACCATGTTGAATTCGCGCGCCAGCGTGGATGCGTAAGCCGATTCCGATAAATGTGCCGGCCTCACCGCCGTCCCGATCAGCATTCCGGAACTTCGTGCTTCCTCTCGCAGGGATGGCTCCGGAGCCGCCGCCGCGCCCCATCCCAGAGAAAAAGCCACCGCCATTGCAACAACAATCCCACTCTGCCATGTCATGCCGTCACTCCCATGTCGCCATCACGCCTGATGATTCACTCTGGCTCAGGAAGGAACTTCTGCAAAGGACACAGCTCACACCGCGGTTGTGACCTTAAGCAATATGTCTTTCCCACACCGACGATAAGCCCATGCATTTCGTTGAAGATTTGAACCACGCCGCTGCGCTTCGACGTGCTCATGCGCGAAGGCCGGTGACAAGCTCCCGCTGGCCCAGACTTGGTCGAATCGAGTGATCCGTCCTGGATTGCATTGGACTGGAGCATCGCACCGAGCGCCTGCTCGACAAGTTGTCGGATCTCATCGTAGGGCGCATTGTTCGGAATCGTCCGGTGTCGTTCCAGAATGCGCCGGGTATAGGCATCGACCACAAAAACCGGATGATTGCCGGCATACAACAGAATCGAGTCGGCGGTCTCTGGCCCAACTCCATTCAGCGCAAGCAATTCCTCGCGCAGTTCGCCCGTCGGGCGAGCGAACATTTGCGTCAACAATCCGCCATATCTTGCATCCAGGAAACCAACGAAGTTCTTCAACCGGCGCGCTTTCTGCCGGAAATACCCGGATGGTCGAATCAGCGATTCCAGCTTCGGCAATGGCGTCCGCCGTATTCCGTCAATCGTCAAGAGCCCTGCCCTCCGCAAGTTGCCCAGAGCCTTCTCGACATTGGTCCACGAGGTATTCTGCGTCAGGTAAGCTCCCACGATAACTTCGAAGCGTGATTGTGCCGGCCACCAATGCTGTCTTCCCCATGCGGAAAACAGCGCACGATAATAATTGCGGATGGCGTCGTGGCCGCTCTCGCTCATAGATCAATCGCAGAAGTCTCTACGATTTTAGCGGCGGCGGTCAAAACGCGTGTGGACCCAGCGTGCCGCGCCGAGGTTCCAGGCATGGTAAGGATTCCCCGGCACCGAAGATCATGGTCTGCGGATTGTGATCCTCGTCACCTGACGAAATTCTGGCGCAAAATACCGCGAATACTCCGCTCCAACCACATCTCCCGCTAAGTACAGGTACCTAAGTTACTTTTTCGGAATTCCCATTGGGTTGACAATTTGTGTCAGTGCGAAAGCATCCTCGCTGATCTCCCCGGAAATCAGCGCGTTTGCCTCGACCCCTCGCGGGATTACAGGAGAGATATGTCTCAGCGGCTGGGTGACCTGCTCGTTAAAGAAAAGGTCATTACCCCAGAGCAGTTGGAACAGGCGACTAAACTCCAGAAGGAGTCGCACTCGCGCCTTGCTTCGGCGCTGGTGAAGTTGGGCTTCCTCTCCGACGAGGATGTCACCAACTTTCTGTCGCGCCAATACGGCGTACCCGCCATCAATCTTTCGTATTTTGAGATCGATCCTGCCGTCGTCAAGCTGATTCCGTTTGAAACCGCCAAACGTTACCAGATTCTGCCCCTCAGCCGCGTCGGCGCTTCCCTCACCATCGCCATGGTCGACCCCACCAACGTCTTCGCCATGGACGATATCAAATTCATGACCGGTTTCAACATCGAACCGGTCGTTGCCTCCGAAAGCTCCATCGTCGAAGGTATCGACAAGGCCTACGGCACTTCCAAAGAGGAAGAGCTCGAGAGCGTCATGCAGTCCATGAACGATGTCGGTGAGGGTACCGACATCGAAGTCCAGAACGAGGAGCAGGAACTCGAACTCCGCGAACTGGAGAAGGCCGCCGACGAAGCTCCCATCGTCAAACTCGTGAACCTGGTACTCACCGACGCCGTGAAGCGAGGAGCCAGCGATATTCACATGGAGCCCTACGAAAAGGAATTCCGCGTCCGCTTCCGTATTGACGGTGTGCTGCAGCTCATCATGAATCCTCCGCTGAAGCTGAAGGACGCCATCACTTCCCGCCTCAAGATCATGGCCAAGCTCGACATCAGCGAAAAGCGCCTCCCGCAGGATGGCCGCATCATGCTCAAGATGCAGATCGGGGGCAAGAAAAAGCAGCTCGATTTCCGTGTCTCCACTCTCCCCACGCTTTGGGGCGAGAAGATCGTGCTCCGCCTGCTCGACAAAGAGAATCTCCGCCTCGACATGACCAAGCTCGGCTTCGAAGCGGAATCGCTGGTGAAATTCGAAAAGGCCATTCTCAAGCCGTACGGCATGGTGTTGGTGACTGGCCCAACCGGATCCGGCAAAACCAACACCCTCTACTCCGCCATCTCCCGACTGAATCAGCCCGATACCAACATTATGACCGCCGAAGACCCAGTCGAATTTCAATTGGGTGGCGTCAACCAGGTGCAGATGAAGGAGCAGATCGGCCTCAACTTTGCCACTGCCCTGCGCGCCTTTCTTCGTCAGGATCCCAATACCATCCTGGTCGGCGAAATCCGCGATTTTGAAACCGCGGAAATCGCGATCAAGGCGGCGCTTACCGGCCACCTGGTCTTGTCTACGCTCCACACCAACGG
This sequence comes from uncultured Acidobacteriaceae bacterium, assembly GCA_963696275.1. Lineage (GTDB taxonomy): Bacteria > Acidobacteriota > Terriglobia > Terriglobales > Acidobacteriaceae > Acidiflorens. Next base: position 215,411 of record CAVOJQ010000012.1, read on the forward strand.
CGCGCCCGAAACCATCACGCGCCTGATGAATATGGGCATCGAACCCTTTCTCGTCGCGACTTCGGTTCACCTTATCTGCGCCCAACGCCTCATCCGCCGCATCTGCAAGGACTGTGCCGAACCCGTCGAAGTACCGCCGCAAGCCCTCATCGATGAAGGTTTCACCCCCGAAGAATCGAAGACCGTGCAGATCATGAAAGGCAAAGGTTGCGCAACCTGCAACAAGACTGGCTACAAAGGCCGCACCGGTCTGTACGAAGTGATGGAAGTGGATGACGAGATTCGTGAACTGGTTCTGGTGGGCGCTTCGGCTGTCGAACTCAAGAAGAAGGCGATTGAACGCGGCATGATCACACTTCGTCGCAGCGGGCTGATCAAGGTCGCACAAGGTTGGACCACACTCGAAGAAGTGGCTCGCGAAACGATCCACTAGAAACGCTCTTTGTTATTCACAGTTCGCTAAAAGGAACCGCACGAAACAAGAGCGAACGACGAACAGCGAAAAGCGGGAAGCGAACAGCGAACGACGAGCACCGAACTAACAACAGGAAAGACGAAAAACTTATGGCACTTTCACTAAGCGATCTGCTCCGCCGCATGCTCGAGATGGGGGGAAGCGATCTCCACATCACCACCAATTCTCCGCCACAAGTCCGCGTGCATGGGCACCTCAACCCACTCGACCTTCCCCAGTTGACGCCCGCCGAGACCAAGCAACTGGCCTACAGCGTGATGACCGATTCCCAGAAACACCGGTTCGAAGAAAGCCTCGAACTGGACTTTTCGTTCGGACTGAAAGGCCTGGCTCGCTTCCGCGCCAACGTCTTCAACCAGCGCGGCGCTGCGGCCTGCGTCTTCCGTCTGATTCCGTTCGAGATCAAATCCTTCAACCAGCTCGGGCTGCCTGCAGTGGTCAGCAAGATGTGCGACAAACCGCGCGGACTGGTCCTGGTGACCGGCCCGACCGGTTCCGGCAAATCCACCACCCTCGCGGCCATGATCGACAAGATCAACACCGAGCGCCACGAGCACATCCTCACCATCGAGGATCCGATCGAGTTCGTGCATATGAACAAGAACTGCCTGGTCAACCAGCGCGAATTGCATTCGGATACCAAGAGCTTCACCGACGCCCTGCGCGCCGCTCTACGTGAAGATCCGGACGTAGTGCTGATCGGCGAAATGCGCGATCTCGAAACCATTGAGTCGGCGCTGCGAATCGCTGAAACCGGCCACCTCACTTTCGGCACATTGCACACCAATTCGGCGTCCTCCACCATCAACCGCGTGATCGACGTCTTCCCGTCGCACCAGCAATCCCAAATTCGCGCTCAGCTGTCACTCGTCCTCGAAGGCATCATGTGCCAAAGCCTGTTGCCAAAAATCGACGGCAAGGGCCGTGCCATGTGTATGGAAATCCTGGTGCCCAACGCGGCTGTCCGCAACCTGATCCGCGAAGACAAAATTCATCAGATCTACTCGTCCATGCAGTCCGGGCAGGAGAAGTTCGGCATGCAGACCTTCAATCAGTCGCTTGCCACCGCGTATTTCGAGAAACAGATCACGCTTGAAGTGGCCCTGGCGCGCTCCAGCAATCAGGATGAACTACAGGAGATGATCGCGCGAGGAGCCGGTCTTGCAAGTCGTACCAGTGCGGGTGTAATGGCCAAAGGTGCTGTGCCCGCGAAACGGTAGAGGAACACGAATAAAGGAGAAGCAACCATGCCGGTTTTTACATTTTCGGGAAAGACCGCTGCGGGCGAGAAAGTTCAGGGAGAGCGCGTAGCCGCGAACAAGGACGGGCTGGCCTCGCAATTGCGGAAAGAGCGCATTACCCCGGGCTCCATTCGCGAGAAGGGCAAGGAATTTTCCATGCCCACGTTCGGCAGCAGCAAGGTCAAGGTCAAGGAAGTGGCCGTGTTCTTCCGCCAGTTTTCGGTCATGATCGATGCCGGACTGCCGCTGGTGCAGTGCCTGGAGATTCTTGGCGCCAATCAGGAGAATCCCAGTTTCCAGAAGACGCTCCTCGGCGTTCGCACCACCGTCGAAGGCGGCGCCACTCTCGCGAATGCCATGCGCCAGTACCCCGTCATCTTCGATGACCTTACTACCAACATGATCGAGGCCGGCGAAACCGGCGGTATTCTGGACATCATCCTCCAGCGCCTGGCGATCTACGTCGAAAAGGCGGTCAAGCTGCGCGCCGCCGTCAAATCGGCCTTGATCTATCCGGTCGCAGTCGTATCGCTCGCCATGATCATCGTCGCCGCCCTGCTCAAGTGGGTGGTGCCGATCTTCGCCAACCTTTTTGTCGGATTGGGAGTCGCGCTTCCTCTGCCCACCCGCATCGTCATCGGCCTCAGCGACTTTGTCGGCCATTTCTGGTGGTTCTTCATCATTGGCGGCATCGGGCTCGTCTTTGGCGTCAAGCAGATTCGCAAGGACCCCCGCGGACGCTATTACTTTGACGCCATGCTGCTCAAGTTGCCCATCCTCGGCATCTTGCTGCGCAAGATCGCCGTCGCCCGCTTCACCCGAACCCTGGGCACGCTCATCACCTCGGGCGTTCCCATTCTCGAAGGTTTGGCCATCACCGCCCGCACCTCCGGCAACGCTGTCCTCGAAGAAGCGCTCATGAAAGTCCGCAAGGCGATCGAAGAAGGCCGCACCATCGTCGATCCCCTGCGCGAATGCGGCGTCTTCCCCAACATGGTGACGCAGATGATCGGTGTCGGCGAAGCCACCGGCGCCATGGATTCCATGTTGCAGAAAATTGCCGACTTCTATGAAGACGAAGTCGACTCGGCAACGAAGGATATGTTGGCGATGCTCGAGCCGGTCATCATCGGCATCCTCGGCGTCACCATCGGCGGCATCGTGATCTCTTTGTATATGCCGCTGTTCTCTATGATCGCAAAACTGGCGGGATAGAAGAATCGTCGTTCGCTATTTGCGGTTCGCTTTTCGTCAAACCGAGTTGCTAAAAGCGAACGACGAACAGCGAGGCGAGCGACGAACGACGAATCTCATGCACTCCATCACCGATGAGCGGAACTGGCTGACCTGGCTGGTGAAGGTCCGCATTCTGATTTTGATGGTCCTGCTCGCCATCGAACTCGCCGTCATCCGCCTAACTCCCAGCCCCTTGCCCATCCTGCCCTTTCTCACCGGCATGGTGCTCTGGTTCGTGCTCTCGCTGTTTTTCCTCTTTCTCGTCTCGGTCTGGAATGAGCATCGCCTGCAGGCCATTCTGCAAGTCCTCGCCGATCTCGCCATGGTCACGCTGGTCGTGCATGTCACCGGAGGCATCGATAGCTCTCTGAATTTTCTCTACCCCCTCGTCATCGTAGTCGCCTGCATGCTTCTTCCGCGAGTCTGGGGATACCTGAGCGCGGCACTGGCCTTCATTCTCTTTGGCGCCGTCCTTGAACTCGACTATTACCTGATCCTGCCCTCGTATTCAAACTCGCATGCCAAGCTGAAGGCGCTACAGGTCGTGATCTTCGTCAACCTATTCGCTTACTTTGCCATTGCCTATCTGGCGAATTTGCTGATGAGCAAGCTCCGCCAGGTGGATGTGCAACTGAAAGATGCAAGCGGCGCCCTCGAAAACCTGCAGGCGCTCCACGAAAATATCGTGCAGTCCATGAGCGGAGGCGTCATCACTACCGCCCTTAACGGCCGCATCACTCTGGTGAATCGAGCCGCCCAGCAGTTGCTCGAGATCTCGGAAGCGGAGTTGCGCGGACGCTCCGTGGGCCATCTCTTTCAGGATCCGCTGCCCCAGTTCGGCGGCGACCGCGGCGATGCCGAAGTCCGTTACGTCGCGGACAATGGCTTCCGCAAGACTTTTCGCGTTCGCGTCTCGCCGCTCAATGTCAGTGCCCGCGGCGATCTTGGCTTTGTTTATTCCTTTGACGATCTCACCCAAATCCGCCGCCTCGAACGCGAGGTCCGCATGCAGGATCGTCTCGCTGCCGTGGGCCGTCTGGCTGCCGCCATCGCCCACGAAATTCGTAATCCCCTGACTTCCATTGCCGGTTCGGTAGCCATGTTGTCGGACGCTCCCGCGCTGAATTCCGACGAGCGCCACCTTTTGCAGATTGTCATCCGCGAATCCGAGCGCCTCAACAACATCATCAGCGATTTTCTCGCCTATTCCCGAGGCAAGCACTATCGCTTCGAGCGTGTGGATCTGGTTCCGCTGCTCGAGGACACTCTCACTTTGCTGCAGCACCGGCTTGCCGCCGAGAATGCCGGCATCGAACTCGCGCGCTCTTTTGTCAAATCCGAAGCCTGGGTGCTCGCCGATGGCGACAAACTCAAACAGGTGTTCTGGAACTTCTCGGAAAACGCGGTGCGGGCGATCAAGACTACGGATCAAGGTGGAACGCTGACTGTAGCCCTCACCGAGCGGGGTGCGGACTGGGAGATCAGTTTTTCCGACACCGGTCCCGGCATTAACCCGCAGCAGACGGAAAAAATCTTCGAGCCCTTCCAGTCGAACTTTGAAGGTGGAACCGGCCTCGGCCTCGCCATCGTCTACCAGATCGTGCAGGCGCACGAGGGCAAGGTTTGGGCGCGCTCCGAGCTTGGCAAGGGCACCAGCTTTGTGCTGCGTTTGCGCAGTATGGAGCAGGCGCACGACACGATAGGCGCCCGCCGCTCCATTTCTGCACAATCCGCGGGAGCTTCCCTCGCAGCCGCTGAAGGAGGACGGCGTGGGTAATATTCTCGTCTGCGACGACGAGCGCTCCATCTGCGAACTGCTCGATATTGCCCTTCGCCGCGACGGCCACAAGGTCGAAACCGTCACCGGAGGCGACCTGGCGAAGCGCAAAATCGACAGCGCCCTGTTCGACGTCATCGTAACCGACATCAAAATGCCCGGCGTCGATGGCGTGGAGGTCCTGCGCCACGCGCACCAGATCTCGCCTGAATCCGCCGTCATTTTAATGACCGCCGTCGATGACTACGAAGCCGCCGTGCAAGCCGTGAAAGCCGGAGGCGCCACCGATTACATTCGCAAAAGTCCGGGGCTCGTCGACGACATCAAACTCGCCATCGCCCGCGCCATCACGAAAGTTTCCTTAAGCCGTCAGAACTTTGCCCTGCGCCGTGACGCCGCCACCCGCAATTCTCTCGACAACATCGTTGGCGTAAGTTCCGCCATCGAGAAGCTGAAGCAGACTATTCGCACCGTAGCTACCACCAGCAGCACCATCTTGGTCTTTGGCGAAAGTGGAACCGGCAAAGAACTCGTGGCCCGCGCCGTGCACACCTGTTCGCCGCGCGCCGCCGAAGCCTTTGTTTCCGTCAACTGCGGAGCTTTCCCGGAAACGCTCCTCGAAAGCGAACTCTTCGGCTACGTCAAAGGCGCGTTTACCGGAGCCAACCAGAATCGCCGCGGCCTTTTCGAAGTTGCCGACCAAGGCACCATCTTTCTCGACGAAATCGGCGAGATGACCATGCCCATGCAGGTCAAACTTCTCCGCGTGCTGCAGGAGCGCACCGTCCGCCCCGTCGGCGGCACCAGCGAGATTCCGGTCGACGTCCGCGTCATCGCCGCAACCAACCGCGACCTTGATCGCCAGGTCACCGAAGGCACCTTCCGCGAGGACCTTTACTACCGCCTGAATGTCATTCCCATTCGCGTGCCTGGTTTGCGCGAACGCCGCGAGGACGTGCGTCTTCTCGCGAATCACTTCCTGAAAAAATATGCTCCCGGCGCAGGCAAGAGCATTCACGCCCTGGAAGGTGCCTCGCTCGAAGCTCTCGCCGGCTACGACTGGCCGGGCAACGTTCGCCAACTGGAAAATACCATCGAACGCGCGGTAGCGCTCGAAACCACCAGCGAACTTCATGTCGAGTTGCCGGTGGAACGGGCAAAAACCCGCGCCGCAGCCGCCGGCGCCGAAGGCGGTTTCCATACGACTCCAGGAATGACCGTTCCGGCAGGCGCCGTTCTGCCCGAAGGCGTCAACATGGAAGATTACGTCGCGCAGATCGAGCGCTCTCTGCTTCAGGCCGCTCTCGGACAAACCAACGGAGTGCAGGTCAGGGCGGCCGACGTATTAGGGGTCTCTTACCGTTCTTTCCGTCACCTGATGAAAAAATACGAGATGTAGACAGAAACGGTGCTAGGTATCAGCTGAGAGAAAAAGCCGGCAGTTGGGACAGTGGCTTGGTTTTGCTGGAGAACTGACACGTGCGACTATTTCTTGTGCATGTGAATCTCGGTCCCGTTCTTGTGGAATTTCACCTCATCCATTAACTCATTGATCAGGTAAATGCCGCGCCCGTGATTCGAATAAATATTCTCCCCATGACAGGGATCGGGAATTTTGGTGGGATCGAATCCGGTGCCGGGATCGCGCACCACGATCAGGATGCCGTGCTTGGCATCGCAGGCCACATCGCATTCGACAATCTTCGAGGGATCGCTCTTCGCCCCGTGCACCACCGCATTCGCCAGCGCCTCGGTCAAGGCCAGTTCGATGTCATCTTCGCGTCCCGGGGCGCACCCCATCTCCCGCACCACCTTCATCACACTGCGAACCACGGGATCCACCGCATCGCGGTCGCCGGCGAGCGTGACGCTCAGCTTGAGATCAACCTTCTTCGCGTCGAAGGCACACGCCAGCGGCTTTTCCTCGGAAGATGGGGAAGAATCGGCCATACGATTACGGGGGTCGGCTCCTGCCTACCCCTTAATTGAGATGCGGGAAGGCGCTGACAGATTCTAGGGATTCGTGGCCTGAGATGCAACTTTATTTGAATCGTGCCTGAACGCCACACCAGCCTCGGCAGATACGGGCTTGTTACCTCTCGTTTGCAGTGTAAAGAAATGTAGCGCCGGGCGAACCCGCGCCTGCGCCAAACATTGGCTACGATTCCGGTTCCGTCACCCCTCCAATTTGCTGCATCTGCCGCCGCCAGTCCAGTTCCTCCACAAAACTGCGCGAATCGCGCCATCCCGCCTTAATCTTGACGAAGAGTTCGAGAAACACCTTCATCCCCACCATCTTCTCGATATCGAGCCGCGCCGCCGTTCCAATCCTTTTTAGCATCTGCCCGCCTTTGCCCAGCAGGATCGCCTTCTGCCCCTCGCGTTCGCAATAAATCACTGCCGCGATTCGCGTCAGCCTGGGAGTCTCCTCGAATTGCTCCACGAGCACCGAAACTGCATGGGGCACCTCCTCATGCGTCTGCATCAGAACATGCTCGCGAATCAGTTCCGCTGCCATAAAGCGCACCGGCTGGTCGGTAATCTGATCCCCGGGAAAATAGCGTGGCCCATTCGGCAGAGCTTTCACAACGCAAGCCAGCAATTCATCCAGCCCTTTGTTCTTGAGGGCCGAGATAGGAACGATCTCCTTGAAATCGTGCAGCGCCTGGAACTCGGCGATCAGCGGCAGCAATTTGCTTTTATCGGCCAGCAAATCGATTTTATTCAACAGCAGGAATACCGGCGTCCCAGCCTTCTTCGCCAGGTCAAGAACGATGGCGTCATCGCGGTCCCATTTCCTCTTGGCATCCACGATCATGAGAATCAGTTCGCACCCTTCCAGCGCCTCCCGCACCTCGGACATCATCTTGCGTCCAAGCGAGGAGCCGGAACGGTGCACCCCGGGCGTGTCGATGAGCACGATCTGTCCGGCTTCGCGTCCCTTCTGTTTGGGGATGTTGATGATCCCGAGAATGCGGTTCCGCGTGGTTTGCGGCTTTGGTGAAATGATGGCGAGCTTCTCGCCGACCAGCGCATTCAGCAGCGTACTCTTGCCTGCATTGGGGCGGCCGAGAATGCAAACGAATCCGGAGTGAAAGGACATGAGTACAGGCTACTAGCTTCTGGCTATTGGTAGCCAGCAAACCGCCGCCCCGTCTGGTGTCTATTTACCAATTGGTACTGTCCCCCCCCCCCCCCCCCCCCCCCCCCCCCCGATTTTCTCGTAAAATATTCAAGAATAGAGACTTAACTCTAAAATATTCTGAAATAAGGAGTTAGCTAGATTTTCGAGGTAAATTCCCGTTTCGGGACGGTTTTCTGGATGATTTGAGGCCCTCTGAAATCGGCTCGTCGTCACGTACGGAGCGCGTCGCTTATCAAAGAGTACTGGGTGTCCGGCTTTGCCGGTCGGAAGTCATTATTGCATCGGGCGGGTGGGGATGCTGTGATGGCGCGCACCGGGTGATTGTGATGAAAGATTTTAGTGGGACAATACGCGAAGGCAGTCGACTGCGACCGGAGGAGCCATGGCCCCATCGCACCCTCGCTCTAGCACACTGGAAACGCCGCGAGGTCGTCGCGGCTGCTCGTAATTGGTGCAGGGCGATATACCTCTATTTGAGTCGGGGGTTAAGCAGCAGACCATGGGTCAACTGGTTATAAATCGTCATAACACGCATTGAGCGGGGCTAAAGCAGCACGTTTGCCATTTCTTAAATCAATTTCATCTGCTTCGGCTCGGCCGCAGTGATCCGTACCCGCTCCACCCGGCGATCGGTCGAGTCAAGCACTTCGAACTTCAAACCTTCGTCTTCAATGACTTCGCCTCTCTTCGGAATACGCCCGGCAAGTTCACTCACTAGACCCGCAATCGTTGAAGACTCATGGCCTTCAGGCCGCATGCCAAACAGTTCATCGAGGCGGTCGACATCCATGTTCCCGGGCACAATATAGGAGTGATCGTTTTCCCGCACCACTTGCGCCTTTTCGTGCTCATCGCCGATTTCTCCGACAATTTCTTCCACCAGATCTTCGATGGTCACGAGACCAGCAACACCTCCGTATTCATCAACGACAATCGCCATGCGGATGTTACTACGCTGCATCTCGCGCAGTAAGTCACTTACTAACTTGCTCTCTGGAACGAAACAGACATCCCTTCGCATCAACGTTCCGGCGGTGCGAGTGTGCGCCTCGGAGTCGGGCACCTGCAGCACATCCTGCGTATGCAGAATACCCTTGATATGATGAATCGACCCTTCGTAAACGGGGATGCGCGAGAGCGGCCGAGTCTTGAGTAACTCCACGATTTTCTCGACGGTGTAGTCGGACGACACCGCGACCATTTCCGGCCGCGGCTTCATAGCCTCCCGAACCGTCTTTCCGCTGAACTCCACCACCGACTGGATCAGATCGCGATCGCCTTCCTGGATGATTCCTTCTTCCTGTCCCGCTTCAATCAGAGCGTCGACGGCCTCGGAAGGGGTTTCCGGTTCGGCGTCAGCGTGCTCACGAGTCAGTGCAGCTACGGACTGGCAGAATCCCAGCACCAGCGTGACCGGCAGAACCAGGTAGATCAAAAGGCGCAGCAGCAGGGCCCAGTCTGCCAGCCAGCGCCCGCGGGTTCTCGAGAAAAACACGAAGGGCAGCAAGCGATTAAAAAAGATGATGATCAGCACCAGGCTCAGCGTGGCTTCGAGAACCTCGTAAACGCTCCAGGCGCGGTCCCGAAATACGGTGAAGCCAACGATCATGGCAATGGCCGCCGTGACCAACTGTGTCAGAATTGCCATCGAGAGCGAGGCGCGGGCGCGCGTCACCCCCAGGCGCGGCTCAACGATCTGCTCGAACGCATCGATATTGTCCTGAAAGTCGCGCGAAAGAAATTTGCCGATCTCCTGATAAAGACGGTCAACGTAGGAGACAAGCGTCAGCAGCCCAAACAGAAATGCCAGAGCTATGCCGACGCCGATCATCAAGGTTTCCTCAGGGCGTGCGATTTTGTTGATCTTGGAGTGACCGCCGAGGTCGCTCTCTCAATCAGGCCGAGTGGAAGGTGCAGTTTCGCGCGTAGCTGTTTTTCGCGCCTTGCCATCTCCCCATTGTCGCACTCATGATCGTAGCCGCGCAGATGCAGGATGCCGTGCAGTACCAGAATCTTGACTTCTTCCGCGGGAGAGTGTCCGAGCGCCAGAGCATTCTTAGTCGCGATCTCGGCTGAAATCGCGACCTCCCCGGCAAAACGATGCTGAAAATCAGCCTCGGAGGGAAACGAAAGCACGTCCGTTGGCTTGTCTTTCCCGCAAAAACGGTGGTTGAGAGACTTCATCTCCGCGCTCGAGGTCACCAGCACATTGACTCCGTCCTTCAATCCCGCAGCGCGCCTGGCGCGGGCAATGAAGCGGCTCAGCGCCAGTTCGGTCAGGTCAGCGACGCGCTTTTGCAAGATCACCACGCCTCACCCACATACTGTCTCAAACGAGGTTGCCAGTTTCGCGCGAATACTCTCCTAGTCCGCAGCCGGCGCTTTGCCGGTCTGCGTCGTCAGGGCCCCATAGGTCTCCGGCCGCCGGTCGCGATAAAACTGCCAAGTCCTTCGCACTTCCTGGATCATATCGAGATCGAGATCGGCAACCAGCACTTCATCTTTATCGCGGCTCGCCTGGGCTACGATCTTGCCACGCGGATTGCAGAAATAACTCTTGCCATAAAATTCACCGATATTCCAGGGCTTCTCGCGGCCCACGCGATTGATGGCGCCGACGAAATACCCGTTAGCCGCGGCATGAGCCGGTTGCTCCAGTTCCCATAAATATTCGGAAAGCCCCGCCACCGTAGCCGAAGGATTGAACACTATCTCCGCGCCATTCAGTCCGAGGACGCGCGCGCCCTCAGGAAAATGGCGGTCATAGCAGATGTAAACGCCAACCCGCGCAAACTTCGTCTCAAAGACGGGATACCCCAAATCTCCCGGCGTGAAATAAAACTTCTCCCAGAATCCGGGATGCACGTGCGGAATATGATGCTTGCGGTATTTTCCCAGATACTTGCCGTCGGCATCGATTACGGCGGCCGTATTGAAATACAGCCCCGGCATCTGCTCCTCGTACACCGGAACCACGATTGCCATGCCGTGTTTCGCCGCAATCTTCTGCATCAGCTGAGTTGTCGGCCCATCCGGAACCCGCTCCGTAAGGTCGTACCATCGAATATTCTGCTCGGCACAGAAATAAGGACCGTAGAACAGTTCCTGCAGGCAGAGAATCCTGACCTTCTTTTTCGCCGCCTGCTCGATCAGCTTCAGGTGCTTGGCGATCATCGCCTTCTTGATCTCCGGCAAAGGACGGTTACCGCCAAGCGCGTTGCTCGCCTGGATCAGGCCACAGCGCACATTTCGCGACATGAATACCTCCGAGAGAGGCAAATATAACAGACGCTTATTGTCGAGATGCGGCTTGCCGCTTCTCGTTTCCCTGGCTTCAAAAGACGGGGCAAGTCCCGTCTCTATAGAGCCTCTAGTGCAGAGCTGCAAACAGCGCTTCTTTCCACCGCCGGTTGTCGATCGTCCAGCAAACTTTGGCTTTGCCGCCGCGCTCCAGCAGGGGCGCCCACACCGCCCGATTCCGCTCGTCGGACGCCACGTCCAGACGGTCCACCACCGTCATGCCACGGGTTAATTCACTCTGGGTTTCGACATCGACGAAGTGCTCGCTCCAAACCGTCCCGATGCTCGCATCCAGCGCAATCGCCATGGTCACTGGATCGGGGAGACATATGCCGTCTTCGCCAGTTTGCACTTTAAGCGCTTGGCGCGCATGGCTGTTGCACTCGACGGCAAACGTCGCCGTCGCATTGTTGAATCCCAGAACGCGCGCGATGTCGTCTTCGCGAAGCACGGCGTCTCCCCGGCAAAGGTGCCAGCCCACGAGTTCCACCGGCAGTCTGCTGCGCATCACCATGCCCGCTGCCTCGGGATCGACCCAGATGTTGTATTCGGCGGCGGGAGTTACGTTGCCCTCACAACAAGGCGCCCCACCCATGACGACACAGCGACCAACCTGGGCGGCGATCTCCGGCTTCTTTGCCAGCGCCAATGCAATATTCGTAAGCGGACCTAGGGTAACGAGAGTAATTCCAGGGTTCGCTTCGATGGCGTCGATGATCACGTCAACCGCGTGTCCCTTAGCCGCCGCTTGTCGAGGAACGGGATAATCATGATCTCCGAATCCATCGCGGCCATGAAACCAGGTCGCACTTTGATAGGTGCGCAACAGCGGCTTGTCGGCGCCAATGTGGACGGGAACGTGCGCTCCGCACAACTCGACCGTATAGAGAGCGTTGCGAGTCGCCTGCTCAATGGGAACGTTGCCGGCAACGGTCGTGATCGCGACTACGCTGACGTTGGCCGCGCGGAGCGCCATAATCAATGCGACCGCATCGTCGGAAGCCGTATCAGTGTCGATGAGGAAGATGCGAGGCACGCGGCTAGGATAGCAAACTGTCTTGGTGGAGGCCCGGGCGTCACGTCGGCCGCACCGAATAGCCGGCCAGACAAGACGCCCCTAGGTCCAGGAATCATTGCCGACGAGATGACGCTCGTCGTGCCCTTCCCAAAACCTGCATCCATCAGAGTATTCCCTCAGCCCGCTAGTGCGTGAAAGAGATATTGAGGCCAGTAGCAAGCTGCACGTCATTCCTCTCAATTCGTGCCGCGGGCGGAACCACCGCCGGAGGATTGCTGACAAAGACATCCCCAAACGACATCTGCCAACCCAGCCACTTATTGATTTTTGTGACCGTGCCTAGATTGAATGTGCCGCGATATTGACCAGTATCGCTGAGGTCCGGATAGAACAAGAAGCTCTGCGTCACGACCGTATTCTTTCCGACCTTGTGCGTGAAGGCGTCTCCCACCGTCAATGCCGCGAGACTCTGCGAGGTCGCCGGATTCGGCGGATTGATCGGAATCGAGTAACTCTCATGCGTATAGTTCGCTCCCACCAGCAGATCGAGAGTGGTGGCCGCGCTCTTGATCGCATGCAGGCCGCCGCCGCCTCCGAGGATCGACCGCAGATTCAAGTCTTGCAGTGCATTGGAAAAAAAGTCGCCACTCACAAATCCGAACACGCGGGGCGTTAAATCGTGGTCGTAGCGTGCACCACCGCCGGTCGAGTTTGCCGTGGTTTGGGAAGTTGGCTTGTCGGTGACCGCGTAGATCGAGTTCGTATAAAGAACCAGCTTGTCGCGCAACCCCGTGCGCACGCCATTAAAGGCGATGTTCAGGTTCTTCGTCTCGCTGTTACCGGCCGTCAATGCGAAGCCCATATTCAGACCAGCCTTCCAGCCTTCCAAGAGCCCGGGATGCAGCGTCTTCTCATACGCTGCCTGCTCGGCCGGATCGCGGAGCATGGTGACGGAGGACTTCGGCGCTTCTACCGGCCCCGCGGTCTTGGTCGCAACCACTACATTGTCGCCACTCGTCGTCACAGAGCCAACCACTGTCTTGCCGCCAAGACTCACATTCAAATCGCCCGCGGAAGTCATACTCTGGATGGCGTCAAACTTCACCGTTACGTCGCCGGCATAATCGGTCTTGATCACCAGCTGCTTGCCGTCCGATTTCGTGATCGATCCCGTTAACCGATCGCCATTCTTCAGGACGATCTGATCGGCCAGCGCCGGAATCGCCAATAACAGAACAAAGCATACTGCCAATTTCTTGCGCACGAATAACCTCCTCATGGATTCAAATCAAGATGGGATCTTACCCAAATTCCTGGGGAGGGCACGGCTCCAGCCGTGCCCTCCAGATTACTTAAAATGCGGGCTTCAGCCCCTGAGGGCAAGTTGCAGACTTCTCGACTTATAGTTTAGTTGAGCTAGATGCAGGAGTTACATCGAAACAGAGCCAAATCGCAGACACACAACCGGGACGTACCGCGCGAGCTCATGCTTTATCTTCAGGCTTCACTTCCGTCTTCACTTCAGGCTTGGTTTCGGCCTTGGTGTCGTTACTGTGATCTTTCATACTCTCTTTCAGGGCGCGGATTCCATCGCCCAAGCCCCTGCCCAGCTCCGGTAATTTCTTAGGACCGAACACCAGCAGCGCGATGAAGAAAATCACCAGCAAGTGCATGGGTTGAAACAGGCCTTCAAACATGGAGCCTCCGAACCGGTACGCGCAAACCCGCCGCCCGACCGTCCTTAAGTGTACTCCAACGGTTAACCTCCAGGTCACTGACTTGCCACGCCCGCCGGTCAAAACCCATCGGCCCGGTCACGTCCCTCCGAATTACTTCCGTGACCTATCGGCGCGACCGCTGCCGGACTATTTTGGCCACAGGGAGAGTCTCGCCCGTCACCAGCGCCGGAGGGCTCCGTGAAACGTTGTGTCCTGACTTGCTTTTTGCTTCTGATGCCGACGTATTTCTTGCAGGCTGAACAACCCCCGTCGATGTCTTCGTCCGACGCCATTTTCCTGTGGCTCGCGGGCGGCCTCTCCAGCGCGCGCATCGAACGGCTGCTCAGCGAACACCGGCCGGAATCACCCCAGAGCACCACGAATTCTCCTTGTAACTCCTCCGTGGAAGGCGTTCAGAATTACACTCTCGCCCTGCACCGGGCCGGAGCCGACCCGGCCCTGATCGAAAGCATTCTAGGGCAGAATCGCCACGGAAATACGGCTCGGGTTTCTGGCAGAGCTTCTGGCCGGAAGTCCGCTGCCAGCGCCTGTTCCGGCTCGACTGCGCAGATTGCCGCTCTGGTCCACGACAAACGATTCGCCGCGGCCGAAGATAAGATCAACCTCCTGCTCAACCACAACGCAGACGCAAAATCTCAGCAGGATGCCCTGCTTCATTTCGTCCTCGGAACCATCCTGCGCCGCCAGGATCGCTTCGACGAGGCCCTCGATGAATTCGTGGAATCGTCGCACCTCATGCCCGGCTTCCCCGAAACTCACAGCCAGCTGTCTTACATGTTCTACCGCACCGACGATGCCAATGACGCACTCGCGGAAGCCCGCACCGCTCTCAGCATCGATCCTGCCAATGCCGCGGCCTACCGCTCGCTTGGCTTAGCTCTTTATGCCGACGGTGATTACGATGCTGCGCTCCACGCCTTCGGGGAAGCACTCTCCCGTGAACCCGCCGACTCCCCCGCCAACGCCGATGTCTACTTCGATATGGGGATCACCGAGCGCGACAAGGGAGACTTGCGCCGCGCCGCTATCGCCTATCGCCACGCCCTCACCCTGCGCCCCGATTTCTGGGAGGCCCACAGCAATCTGGGCGTCGTCCTGCACGACCAGGGCAAGCTCGATGAGGCAATAGCGGAATATCGATCCGCGAAGCGTCTCAAGCCCGATGAGGCCAGCATTCGCAGCAACCTGGGAAACATTCTCTGCGACAAAGAAGATTTCGATGGCGCCCTCAACGAATTTAAGGACCTCTACAAACGCAACCCCGACTGGGAAGGTGGTCATAACTGCCTGGCCCGCGCCTACATGTCCAAGCGCGACTATCCTTCCGCCATTCGAGAACTGCGCGGGGCCATCGCCGAAAATCCCGCTGGAGCCGCCGAACATCGTGTCTTAGGGCAGGCCTTGCTTCTTTCCGGCAAAGATCAGGAGGCCCTGGGTGTGTTGCGCGAGGCTGTTAAGCTCAATCCCGAATCCGGCCTTGGCCACCACTACCTCGGCGTTGCTCTCGTAAATGTGCAACAACTGGCGGACGCGGAACGGGAGTTTCGCGAGGCGCTCCGCTTCGATCCCAGCGCCGATAACCACTTTTCTCTGGCCGCCTGCCTGATGGCTCTCAATCACTACGAAGAAGCCCTTGGGGAGCTCGAAATCGCCTCCCGCATGGACCCCAGTCAGAACATGTACCGCGCCCGCATGCAGGAGGTCGTCCGCCTGATCACCGCCTCGAAATAGGCATTTCTGCGCCAGACGGCCACGTCCGCCCCACCAAGGTCGTTGTTCCTACCCAACAATGGGACATTACCGTGGATGCACTCACGTGTATCGCCTTCCGCCGGCAACGATCCTAGAATCATAAGGAAACGCGGCGCCAAGGGTGCCGCCGGGGCGATGATCAACATGCCAAGCACAGGAGTCAAGCCAGCACGGGAAAAATCTGACAACCCCGCCGCACTACCCACCGCTCAGCGAACCATCTCGGAGCGGACCATCCGAGAGCGGACCATGCCCTTCGGGTCAGCACCCGAAATTCCATCGGAGAAAAAGGCGGTTGGCTACGGCCTGCCATGCTCGCATTGCCACGCCTACTATCCCGCCGATATGCACGCTTGCCCAATCTGCAAATCTTCGGAGCGCGTCCCGCCCAACCCACCCATGGCGCATTCCACGGCTTCGACTGCGGCATTCGCCGCGGGCGGCGCCAAGGCAACTGGCTCGGCCCTCGACGAGGAACGCGAACGCATGCTGAAGGAGCTCAAATCACAAGCTTTTGCCTCCCATACCCAGATCATGCCCGCTGCGGCATTCCAGTGCGTTCTCAAACACCAGCACAACGGAGCGAACGAACCGGCCGCAGTGTGCCATACCTGTTATAGCGACGTCCGCCGCCAGGCCGATCTCATGGAAGCCGCCCTGCATATCGATCCCAAGGACGCGGCAAAGATTGTCTATGACGCGGTTTGGGCCGATACCTCCAACCCCAACGCATCATATTTCAACGCCGCTAAGGCGCTGCTCTCCGAACTGCACCAACGGGCCGGCATCGGACTGCTCCTCGACGAACGTAGGGGCCTGGCGCACTAACCCACAGTGCGGCCTCCCCGTCTGGCCTGCCTGGTAGGCTAGCGGTGCTAAGCCTCGCCCGGCAAACGGAAACATCCCCTTCCAGTATTCTTAACCTCCTCAAGATCCCGGGTTGCAACTTTCCTGGGTTTCCGACATCTTATTTCTGGAGACACGACATGACGGAAAAACTCAGCGAGAAGATCACCAAGACCGAGGCGGAGTGGAAGCAGCAGTTGACTCCCGAGCAATATGAGGTAGCCCGCGCTTGCGGCACCGAGCGCGCTTTCACCGGGCAATACTGGAACAAGCATGACGATGGCACTTACCATTGCGTCTGCTGCGGCGCACTGCTGTTTGGCTCGGAAACGAAATTCGATTCGGGAACGGGCTGGCCTAGCTTCTTCGCTGCCGCCGACCGCCAGAACATCCATGAACACACCGACTCTAGCTACGGCATGACTCGTACCGAGGCGCGTTGCGCACGTTGCGATGCCCATCTCGGCCATGTCTTTCCGGATGGCCCTGGACCGACCGGCCTGCGCTACTGCATGAACTCGGCGTCGCTCGATTTCAAACCCAAGAAATAAGTGCTCCAACAAAACTTCGCGCCAACACAAACGATGGAGCGCCGGTCATTCCGGATGGGCAGGTTCGCCCTCACTCCATCGTCAGGTTCGACTGGTTTAGTTCGAATTTGTCGGTTCGAATAAAATTCGCTTCGAATCCAAACTCTCAATTGCCATCCCGAGCGAAGCACGCCCCAACCGTTCCGCGCTTAGCTCAGAGTGACAAGCGCTGCTACGCGTTGCCTGCAGCCGCAGCAATTGCCTTCGGCGCTTCCTGCTTGTGCTGCGCCTGCTCCGGCTGCTTCTGATCTTTCTTTTCCGGAATGCGCACCTCGATACCACCTTTGAGGACCGCGCCTTCTTCGACGCTGAAGCGGTACGTGATCACGTCGCCCGAGAGCACGCCTTCGCTGCGAATGTCCAGCCGGTCGCCGCACTCCACGTTGCCCTGTACCTTGCCCATGATCACCAGTTCTTTGGCCTGGATGTTGGCCACGACGTTTCCATTGTGGCCGACGGTGACGCGATGATTCGGAACGCTGATGGTGCCCTCGACGCGCCCATCGATGAAAAGCGATTCGGCTCCTGTTATTTCACCCTTCACCACAAGGGAGCGTCCGATCGTAGCCTGGTCCATGGGAGCGGTGACCGGCTTAACCGGAGTGTAAGTGTTCGTTGGTGCGGCATTGGGAGAATACTTCTGTTCCGGAGACTGCAACATGAATGACCTCACTTGGGTTCCGCGATCGCAGCGGGGGTTGGCGTTGCGCCAGCGGTCGATAAACTTGAACGCAGGATGAGAATCGCACGAAGGGACGTGTTACGAAAGATTACCGAAGTGTCTGGTGTTCTGCCGCCCTTAGAACGCTCGGCTTCGCCGGATGGAGATTCATCCGCTGCCCACAATTCAGGAGGGAATCTCCCAGCCTTCGTCTTTCATCTTCCGGTTAGTCCACTGCTGTAAATGCACAAACAGTGCCGGCTCAATCACCACAAAGCGCAGGCCCGCCCTGCCTCCCGCTTCCGCCCACGCCAGCCGCCCTTTAGCGCGAATCTCGATTTCGCTCTCTGGCAAAAGAAAGCTCACATCGATCAGCCCGGCAAAGCCCGCCGGATCGGCCACGGAATCCAGCCCCATGCCACCCGTACTCAGATTCACCGCTTGCACCTGCAATTCTTTGCCCTGCGAATTTTTTAAGGTCACCGAAAGATTCACCTCGGCTCGGA
Organism: uncultured Acidobacteriaceae bacterium; assembly: GCA_963696275.1. GTDB lineage: Bacteria > Acidobacteriota > Terriglobia > Terriglobales > Acidobacteriaceae > Acidiflorens. The sequence continues at coordinate 233,697 of CAVOJQ010000012.1, forward strand.
AAAATTTCTGCTGATCTTCGCTGATGATACCGAGCTGCGCCAGGCCGTCGTTCCCGCGCGTGTCAATCTCATACTCCCGCAGCTTGCGGCTGAGGGTGCGACGGGAAATGCCAAGCTGCTCGGCCGCGCGCGCCCGGTGCCCTCCCGTCTGCTCCAGCGCCCGGATGATCATCTGCTCTTCCATGTTTTCCAGATTGCCGAGTGGCACTGCTCCCGTCGAGCGAACGACCGCCCGGGTAACGCCGTTGAACCCCGCAGAAACGTCAGCCTGCGTAATTTGCCGGCCCTCGGCGGCCATCGCAAGTTTGGCCACCAGATTCCTCAGTTCTCGAATGTTCCCCGGCCACGCGTGCGCCTGCAGCGCGGCCAGCGCATCTCCGGTAAATACTTTATCCGCCGCTTTCAACGACAGAAAATGATTCGCCAGGGCAGCAATATCCTCGGGACGCTCGCGCAACGGCGGCACGCGTAACTGAAACTGGCTAAGCCGGTGATAGAGGTCTTTGCGGAACCGGCCCTCGGTCACCGCCAGCTCAAGATCCTGGTTCGTCGCGGCGACCACACGCACATCGACGGTGATTTTCTTGTTACCGCCCAAGCGGTAGTACGGGGCGCCGTCCAGAACGCGCAGCAGTTTTACCTGCACTTGCGGTTGCAATTCGCCGATTTCATCGAGAAAAAGCGTGCTCTTGTCCGCGAGTTCAAACAACCCGGCCTTCGACGACTCGGCACCGCTGAACGCTCCTTTTTCATAACCGAAGAGTTCACTCTCCACCAAGTGCTCGGGCAGAGCGGCGCAGTTGATGTCCACCAGAGCATGTCCGTGCCGGTAGGAAGATCCGTGGATGGTGCGCGCCACCAACTCCTTGCCCGTACCAGTCTCGCCGGTTACGAGGACGGTCTCGGTGTGGCCGGCAACCCGGTCCACCATGCCCATGAATTTATGCATGATGGGACTGACAATCAAGAATTGTGTCCCGCCGATTTCGCGCCGCGAGAGCGAGACGGGTGCCGACGCAGAATCATCCTCCGACGATGACGCAGCTGGCGTTGGCTTCCTGGGCACACTATTTCCGGTGCTCTCGGTCGCACATCCCAGAATTCCGGCGGCAGCCGCGTTCGCGTCGCGCAGCAGCGTCAAACACAGCCGGACCGCTACGTCCTGGCCGGATTTTGTATGCCAGGGCAGCTCGCCATCGAATCGTTCTTCTCTCAGAACAAGAGCAACCAGTTCCACACTCGAAGCAGCCCCTTTGGCGCTGGATTCATAGTTCTTGTTATTTCTGCCAACGCCGTTGCTGCCAAGGGCAGCGCCAAGGCTCCAGCCGCAGAACTCGCCGATACTTCGCCCCACCAGGTCCTTCGCTGTATAGCCGTACCGGTCGACGCCCTGATTACAACTGGTAATGACCCCATTTAGGTCAGTAGTGAAGATCGCTTCCTGTGACTGCCGGGATGCGCCCGTCGCAGAACCATTGCCACTTCCCCGGGCGGAACTGTGACAACCCATGCCTCCGGCAGCGGATTCTGGCGTCATTTCCGAGATCGAACTCTTCGGTGATATTGGCATTTCCCGTCGTCAGACTCAAAAGACGCATCGCGCGCCGGCCGCGCTACGAGCTGTGCTTTCAGAAGCCTTGGGGATGCGTCCCTTCCTTGATGCTGCCACACTCACCATAAGTTCATGGAGCCGATCAGCACTCACCGCGCACCGAAGTAACTCTCCCGGTCATAGTTGACCCTATCCACCCGTCAGATGAGCGCGTCAATGCGCGTCAGTCCCCTCGCTAATGTGGTTACCACGGTAAGTATCTAGCTCGGCACGGCCTGAAATACTATCCATCACAATGGGAGCGCTAGACTTTGGCTCGCTTGCCCCCGAGGACGAACAAAAAGAAGCCGCACAAAAAGTGACCCCGTAAGAGATGAGTGACGCTAACTTCCGGCCATTCAGTCGGCTGGTCGTCGTGCTTAAATCTAACGGTCGCGAAGGTGGAGTAGCACGCGCTCTAAACAACGTATTCAGATCGACCTATGTCCACTTGGGCAAGACTATTTATCGGAATAACCGCCGCGTTCGGCATCGCGGCGCTCGCCCACGCCGGGTGGCATTGGCAAAGTGTCGACCCTGCAAGATTTGCCTGCTACCTCCTGATCGCCGTTCTTGCCTCCAGTCTTAAGATTCAATTGCCCGGCCTCGACGGCACCATGTCCGTCAACTTCCTCTTCATTTTGCTCAGCGTACTGGAGCTGAATTTTCCCGAGACCCTGATCATCGGCTGCACCGCAACCCTGGCCCAATGCCTTTTCGGAACCCAGCAGAAACTGGTCCCCATCAAGATCATTTTTAACGTCTTTAGCATGATGGCGAATGCGATCACGATTTCCTATTTCGCCTATCACGCCTTGCAGCGTGTGATCAGCATCGGAACTCTGCCGCTGCTCGTCATCACCGCCCTCATTTTCTTTGTCGCCAACACTATCCCCATTGCCATCATCATTTCTCTCACCGAGGGTAAGTCGCCCTATAAGGTCTGGGCGGACTGCCACTTCTGGTCGTTTCCGTTCTATATGGTCGGAGCAGCGGTGGTGTTTGCCGTGGGCTTTCTCAGCAAGCAACTGGGCTGGCAAACTTCGCTTCTGATCCTCCCTCTCATTTACTGGGTCTATCGCTCCTACCACCTCTATCTCGCCAAACTCGCCGCGGAAAAGAAACAAGTCGAAATCGAAAAGCATCACGCCGAAGATGTTGCCTCGCTCCACTTGCGCACCATCGAATCGCTCGCCCTTGCCATCGAAGCCAAGGACCACACCTCTCACCGCCACTTGCAGCGCGTGCGCGTTTTTGCCGTCGAGGTAGCCAAGGAACTCAATTTCCCCGAAGAAGAAATTGAAGCGCTGCGCGCCGCCGCGCTGCTGCACGATATCGGCAAACTCGCCATCCCCGAGCACATCATCAACAAACCTGGACGCCTGACTCCGGAAGAATTCGAGAAAATGAAGATTCACACCCTGGTGGGCTCGGAGATCCTGCGGCGTGTCGCCTTTCCCTACCCCGTGGCCTCCATCGTGCGTTCCCACCACGAGCGCTGGGACGGAACCGGCTATCCCGATGGACTTAAGGGCGAGGGTATTCCTCGTGGCGCGCGTGTGCTTGCCGCCGTCGATTGCCTCGATGCGCTCGCGTCTCACCGCCAGTACCGCAACGCCATGACGCTCGATTCCGCGATGGAACAAGTCGCCTCCACTTCGGGTTCGGCCTTCGACCCCAAGGTCGTCGATGTCCTGCAACGTCGTTATCAGGAACTGGAGCGCATGGTGCAGTCCGATCCTGTGAGCTCGGAGGAGTCGAGCCTGTCTTCATCCTTTGACGTTCGCCCGAAAGCTGCCGCAGAACCGGCGCGAGGATTCGAGCTATCATCGCCAACCTCCAACTCCGCCTCCGACTCCGATTTTCTTTCCTCCATTGCCTCGGCGCGGCAGGAAGCGCAGATCATGTTTGAAATCAGCCAGGATCTTGGCAATTCCCTGAGCCTCGGCGAGACTCTTTCCGTCCTCTCCGTGCGCCTCCGCAAGATGATTCCTTATGATTCGATGGCCCTGTTTCTGTTGAAGGATGGCACACTGATTCCCGAACTGGTGAGCGGCGACAACTTCCGGCTGATTTCGTCGCTGCGGATTGCCGTCGGAGAGGGACTCTGTGGCTGGGTCGCCGAACAGCGCAAGCCCATCATCAATGGCAACCCCGAAGCCGAGTCCGGCTACGTGAGTGATCCCGCGAAGTTCACCACGCTGCGTTCGGTAATCGCGGTGCCTCTCGAAGGACTCAGCGGCGTGGTCGGCGTCATGGCCATGTACCGTGCCGACCGTGACGCCTTCTCCGCCGATCATCTGCGCATCCTGCTGGCCGTCAGTTCGAAGATTGCGCTCTCGATAGAAAATGCCCTCAAGTATCAGCAAGCCGAAGATTCCGCGACCACCGATTATTTGACCGGACTGCCCAACGCGCGTTCATTGTTTGTTCATCTGTCGCGGGAACTCGCACGGTGCCGCCGCACCGGCTCAACCCTCGCAGTCATGGTCTGCGACCTCGACAACTTCAAGCAGATTAACGATCTCTACGGCCACCTCGAGGGCGACAATCTGCTGAAGGATTTTTCCAGCCACCTGAGAGAGATCTGCCGTGGTTACGACTACGTGGCACGCATGGGCGGCGATGAATTCGTGGTGATCGCTCCCGGTTTGAATCCGGATGCCGCCGGCGAAAAAGCCACCCTGCTGCATCAGTTCGCAGTCGCAGCCGGCCGGAAGATTGCCGGCCGCGATCTCGTCGGCTTGAGCGTGGGAACGGCGTTTTGTCCGCAGGACGGTTTCGACGTCGAGCGCCTGCTCGCCGAGGCCGATCGCCGCATGTACTCCATGAAGAGCCTTCACCACTCCGAACTACCAACCGATCGCGATGCCACCGACCCGCCATCGCGCGCGCGCCGTGCAACAGTGAACTAGAGAAGATGAACTAAAGACGGTGAACTGGAATGCTCTGGAAAATCACAGCGAGTCTCGCTCGCAAACTGGCCGCGATCTTCGCGCTCGTAGTGCTCGGCGGATTACTCTCCGCCACGCTGGTGCGTCTCGCTCCCGGATTCGACGCCGACGAACGTCAACTCGATCCCCGCCTGAGCGCGGAAAGTATTCAAGCCCTCCGCCAAGCGCACGCCAGCGAAGACAATATTCTCACCTATTACGCGGCCTATCTTCGCGGAGCGCTCCATGGAGATCTCGGCACCTCCCAAGCGCTCGGCCAGTCCGTGCAAAGTCTCTTGCGCGAGCGCTGGCCTGTCACCTTGCGGGTCGCAGGTCTTGGCCTCCTCCTGGCATGGCTGCTCGCTTCGATTCTGGCCTTCACCGCCAGTCTCTGGCCTCGCCCCGCCTATGATGTTTTTGGCATCACCCTGAGCGGAGCTTTTCTCTGCATTCCGGCGGCCGTGCTGGCCCTGCTTTCCGTGGTCCTTAACGCACCCGGATATCTCGCCATCGCTCTGATCGTCTTCCCCAAGATCTATCGATATTCGCGCAATCTGCTGGCAAAGGCCTATGACTTACCCCATATCACTGCCGCTCGCGCCCGCGGACTTGGCGAAATTCGCATCCTCGCCCGCCATGTGCTTCCGGTCGCCGGCCCGCAAATGATCGCGCTTGCCGGCATCACCATCAGCATTGCTCTCGGCGCCAGCATTCCCGTTGAAGCTCTGTGCGGCTTACCCGGCATCGGCCAACTTGCCTGGCAGGCGGCTCTCTCCCGCGACCTTCCCCTGCTCGTGAACCTCACCATCCTGGTTACGCTTGTAACCTTGCTGGCTAACTCCGGGGCCGATGTAATGATTCACATCCTCAGACCTCGCGATGTCTAGACGGGGCATGAACACTGCATGAACCGAGCCCGTAAACTGGCGTGTGGAGTAGTTCTCGCGGTCTGTGGGTTGTCGCTCGCAGCAAACTGGCTCGCGCCTGCCGGGTACGCCAGGCAATTTCGCGAAGCCCCGAATGCGCCGCCTTCACATCAACATCTTCTCGGCACCGATGACGTTGGGCGCGACCGCTTCGCCCGCGTTCTCTACGGTACGCGCATCTCTCTCCTGCTGGCTCCCGCCGCAGCTCTCATCTCCACTATCTTGGCCGCATTAGTCGGCGGCCTAGCCGGATATCTCGGCGGAATCTGGCTGCGCCTCGCCCGCGCCTTCACCGACTTGTTCCTTTCCCTGCCGTGGCTTTTTCTCCTGATTACGGTTCGCGCCCTCTTGCCGTTGAACGTATCGCCGCTCGTCTCCGTCGTCATCACGTTTCTCATCCTCGGACTCCTCGGCTGGGCCGCTTCCGCCCGCGTGCTATCCACCAGTGCCGATGCCCTGCGCAACTCGGACTTTATCCTGCAGGCTCGCGCCTCCGGCTTGCATGGTCCACGCCTTTTTCTGATTCACGTTCTGCCCAACCTCAAGCCGGTGCTCTACGCCCAATTTTGGATTTCGATTCCAGTCTTCATCCTCAGCGAGGCCAATCTCGGCATTCTCGGCCTGGGAGTCGCCGAGCCCCTGCCTTCCTGGGGAAGTCTTCTGCGCGAACTGGAGGGATTGATTTCCTTCCGTGATGAACCGTGGCGTCTGGTTCCGCTACTGCTGCTGATCGTCGTAATGACGTCGTTCCAAATGCTCTTGTCGGAGACAACCGAGGGGTCGGCCGCATGATGATGACGAGAACGACAACGCCCGATCACTCACAAACCTTGCTCTCCGCGCAAATCACCGTGCGCTATCCCGGCAAAGCTCCCGTGCTCCGCGGAATCTCGCTCGAAATTGCTCACGGTGAAGTCGTCGGACTAGTCGGCCAGAGCGGTTCGGGTAAAAGTACTTTGGCTTTGGCGATCCTGGGATTACTCGGCCGCCAGCACGCCATCGTGGAAGGCAACATTTTTTTCCAGGGAGCCGACCTCCTCTCCCTGCGCGAACGCGAACTGCGCAACCTACGCGGGCGCGCGCTGAGCCTGGTTCTGCAAAGTCCGCTCGCATCGCTCAATCCCGCACTCGAAATCCGCACCCAATTGCGCGAAGCATGGCGTGCCCACAGCGACCGCACCGCCACAGCGGAAGACGGCGATCACGCCATCCAATCAGCGTTAAAAAACGTGAGCCTCCCAACCGCTGAAGACGACCGCGACTTCCTCAGGAAGCGCGCCTCGCAGCTCAGCGTCGGCCAGGCTCAACGCGTCCTGATTGGAATGGCGATTTTGCACCGCCCTGCGCTCTTGATCGCCGACGAAGCCACCAGCGCTCTCGACGTAATCACCCAATCAGAAATTCTTGACCTCTTCGCACGCCTGAATCGCGAAATCGGCATGTCGATCCTCTACATCAGCCACGATCTTCCGTCCGTCGCCGGAATCTGCCAGCGCATGGCCATCCTTAACGAAGGTCAGATCGTCGAATGCGGACCAACCGAACAGATCTTCACCCAGCCCGCCCATCCCTACACGCAACGCCTGATGTCAGCCCTGCCCCAGGTTCCCGTGAGAAAAGAAATTCTGTTGGCCCGGGCGCACGCCGCCACCTTGAAGTAATGTGTGGCGAAGCAACGTGTGGTGACAGGGCTCTGCTCCGTCCAGGAAAGTACGCGAGGTGACGCGCCCTCTGCCACGACCAGCAAGCCTCCGAAGACACATCAAGCCTTAGCCAGTTGCTCCACCACTTCCGGAAGTCCCGCCGCATGCCACGCGTCAAACCCGCCCGCCACGTTGATCACGTTGTGAAAGCCGGCGCGCTCCAGCAAACTGCACGCGATCATGCTGCGGTATCCACCCTTGCAGTGGACCGCCACCGGCCGCTCTCGATCGACGGGAGGCAGTCCCCTCGGAAATGCATCGAGCGCATGGCATTGCACGCCGGAGATATGCCCCGCCTGCCATTCTCCATCCCGCCGCACGTCCAGGATATCGCTCGCGCGAATCCTTCCCGCAAGCAATTGCTGATTCAATTCCACCGGGAAAATCTGCGCGGTCGTCGCCAAGCGCCGTCCAGCCTCCAACCACGCGGCCACGCCACCCTCCAGATACCCGCGCAATTCCTCGATGCCCACCCGAGCCAGCCGCAGCCGGGCTTCTTCAATCTCAGTATCGGCATCTCCCACCAACACCGGTTTGGAATGAATCCCCAAAATCCCCCCGGCCCACGATGCAAATTGCCCCGAAAGCGCAATATTGATCGATCCCGGCAGGTGTCCTGCAGCGAATACATCTCCAGGCCGAACATCAACAACGCTCGCACCCCGCCCCAGTAGCGCCTCCACCTCGCGCGGCCCAAGCGCCGGCAGTGGCGGCAATTCCGTCAACGTCGCCGCTCCTGAGCGATTGATTTCCGCATCCTCCAGAAAATATTCCGGACGGGACGGCAGATTCGTCGTCAACTGCGCCACGAATTCCTCCCGGCTGGCGATCTGCAAAGCGTAATTCGTAAGCCGCTCCGTCCCAATCGTCGACGACCGCTCCGCCCGCATCGCGCGTCCGCACAACGAACCAGCCCCGTGCGCCGGATACACCACCACCGCATCCGGAAGCGCGAGCAACTTCTCATGCAAACTGTCGTAAAGCATTCCCGCGAGCTCGCGCGGCGTGTACGCACGTGAAAGGTCCGGACGTCCCACATCCCCGATGAACAACGTGTCGCCCGTCAGCACCGCGCAAGGTGTGGCAACTTTCCCATGGAATTGGCCACCAGAATTGCCTTCATCCGTCACCACCAGGCAGACGCTCTCCGGCGTGTGTCCCGGCGTCTCCAGCGCGCGGATCCGCACCGCCCCTACCTTCACTTCCGAACCGTCGCACAGTGCCACATGCGGGAATTCCGCTTGCGCCTGTTTTCCGATGTAGATCTTTGCGCCCGTTCTCGCCGCCAGCTCCTTGTGTCCGGAAACGAAATCGGCGTGCAGATGAGTTTCGAAAATGTGCCGGATCTTCAGCTTCTGCTCTTCCGCCGCCTTCAAATAAAGATCCACGTCGCGCTGCGGATCAATCACCGCCGCCTCCCCTTCCGATCCGATCATGTAGGAAGCATGGGCCAGACAGGTCAGATAAAACTGCTCAAAATACATATCGCGACTCCCGGCCGATACTGCTTTTGGCGCTGACCAGATTATCCCACGCTAGTACCAACTCCAGCGCCTTGACCGGCATTCAGAAGTTTTTGCACGGAGTGGGTGGAACCGTGAAAAATCTATCTCGGGGAGCTCCACCCACCTGGACAACCGGCCCAGGCAAAAGTGCTGCACGCTTTGCGTACTCCTTTTGTAACTTGGACTTGCGCCGTTCCCGGCCTACAGTTAAGACATCCATGCCCGTGCGGTCTTCGGCCCCCGGCGTGCATTGCTGCATCTGAAGGTTGTAGGACACTGGGAAGAATGACGAAGTTCGATAAAATCGGATGGGCAAGCGCTGGCTTGGCACTCCTCTGCTTTCTGGCCATCGTCCTCGCGCAGCCTGCCCACGCGCAGACGGGCGCCTACGCCATCGCCTCTTCCAGCGCCACACCAGCCCTTCCCGGTACGAACTCCGCCGACACGGCTGACGATCCCATCCTCACCATCAAAAAACGCGTCGATGAAGTCAATGTTCTTTTCATCGCCACCGACCGCCATGGCAAGTTCGTCCGCAATCTGAACGAAAAGGACTTTTCCATCCTCGACGACCACAAGCCCGTGGAATCCATCCTCAACTTCCGCCGTGAGACCGATCTGCCCATCGAACTGGGCATGCTCATGGACGTAAGCGGATCGGTGCAAGGCCGTTTTGGATTCGAAAAAGAAGCTGCCACCGGCTTCTTGCAGCACATCATCCGTCCCGGCTACGACCATGCGTTCATCGTAGGATTCAACAAAGAGAGCCACCTGACCCAGGATTTCACCGACCAGGTTCCGTTGCTGGCCGCTGGAATCCAGCGCCTGAAAAACGGCGGCGGCACCGCCCTCTATGACGCGATCTACAAGGCTTGCAGGGATAAACTGCTGCGCGAATCTTCCGACCACCCCATTCGCAAAGCCATCGTAATCCTCAGCGACGGCGAGGATAATCAGAGCGAATTCTCACGCGCCCAGGCCATCGAGATGGCCCAGCGCGCGGAGGTTCTTATCTATGCCATCTCCACCGACGACAGCGGCCTCATCCTGCGCGGTGACAAAGTTCTCGAAGACCTCGCCAACGCCACCGGCGGCCGCGCTTTCTTTCCCTACAAAATGAAAGACATCACTCGCTCCTTCGCCGCCATTGAAGAAGAACTCCGCAGCCAATACGACGTCTCCTACAAGCCCTCCGACTTCGACGCTGACGGCCGCTACCACTCCATCGAAATCACCTCTCTGAAAAAAGATCTCCAGGTCCGAGCCCGTCGCGGCTACTACGCCCCCCGCCAATAAAATTGGCTCAATCCTGAGCGTAGCAAATCCCTACACCCGGGACGCGGTCGACCAGCGCTCCCTCACCCCGCAATCGCATCCTCCATCCTGCACTCCTCCGCCGTCTTATCCGTTCTCAGTCCCATAAACACAGGCGCGCGAAGCTTCAACCCACCCTCCGCCGTCTCGTGAGTCCATTCCGCAAACTTGATTTCAGCCACCAGCTTCGGACGCACAAAATGTACCTTCCGTAATCCGGCAATCGTCCCATAGAAAGGATTCTGCTTCGTCTCCAGCGGCTGCAACCGGGCAAACATCTCCCTCAGCCCTCTCTGGTCGAACCCCGTTCCTACTTGCCCGACGTGCAGAAGCCGTCTTTGCCGGTCATATAAACCGAGCACTAACGCGCCGAAATAAGCGCGGCTCCCTTCAGGATCGGTATAACCCCCGATCACGCACTCTTGCCGTTGCGTGATCTTGATTTTCAGCCAGTCACGCGTGCGCTTTTCTTCATAGGCGCTGTTGCGTTTCTTGGCCACAATCCCTTCCAGCCCCCGTTGCTTCGCCGCCTCGAAAAGATCCAACCCCTTCTCCGCATAGTGATCGGAAAAATGCAGGATGCCGCCCGGAACAATCCGCTCCCTTAGCAACTGCTTGCGTTGCTCCAGTCCGATTCCGCGCATGTCAAAACCATCCAGATAAAGAAGATCGAATGCGTAATAAACGATCGGAGCCCCCTCACCCGCAGCCCCATCGCCCGCCCCGCCCCGCCGGAAGCGTCTCCCGGGCTGGAATCCGGTTCGCTGCTGCATCAGGCTAAACGATGGCCGTCCCTCCTCATCCAAAGCCACAATCTCCCCGTCAAGAATCGCGTGATCGGCCTTCACAAGTTGCGGCAAACTGCCGAGCTCAGGAAATTGCGCCGACAAATCATTTTGACTGCGCGACACCAGACGCACCCTCCCGTCCTCGATAAAAGCAACCGCCCGGTACCCGTCCCACTTGATTTCAAACAGCCACTCCGTCCCATCAAAAGGCTTGTCCACCGGAGTCGCCAGCATCGGACGAATCACCGTAGGCATAGCCTTCTTCTCGGCGCCCGGAAGTTCCCGAACCGCAGAGGAGCCAGAGTTCGCAGAGGATTTTTTGCTCCTTGATCTGGCTCCCGAACCCTTCGTCACACCGCTCGCCGAAGGCGGTTGCGGCGTCTCCGATGCACCGTTTGCCGAAGCAGATTTCCGAGCAGAATTCTTATCTTTGTTTTTCTCCGCGTCCTCCGCGCCCTCCGCGGCCAAGCCTTTTTTTTTAGAGTCGGCCCGAGCAATAGCCTCCGCCAGCCATCCAGCTTTCGCCCGTCCACGCGATGCCGGACGACTGCTCTTCCACTCCGCCGACTCTCGATCGCCGCCAATTTGCTGCATCGTGCGGCCCGTCAGCACCGACGTGTCGTAGGCATCGATATCAAATCCCGTCACCACCTCCGCGTCTTTCTTCTTGATCAGCAGCCATTCATTCCCTTTACTTCCCGACTGCCGCGCCTTGATATGCACCAGCGCGAAATCGCCCTTCAGCCGTTTCCCCTTCAGCCGAAATTTCAGGTCGCCCTTTTCCAGCATCGCAGCCGCTTCTTTTTCCGTCCCCGGCACATACTCCCCATTCACCGGAACCGGCAACAGCGGTATCCACGTTCCCACATCCCAAACCATCACCGTCCCCGCCCCATAATTCCCTTCCGGAATCGTCCCTTCAAAATCGAAGTACGATACCGGATGATCCTCCACCTGCATCGCCAGCCGCTTATCCGCCGGATCCAGCGACGGACCCTTCGGCACAGCCCACGACTTCAGCACGCCCTCCATCTCCAGCCGGAAATCGTAGTGCAGTCGCGTTGCATGATGTCTCTGCACCACAAACCGGTGCCGCGACTTGCTCTCAACCTTGGCCGGAGGCTCAGGCGTCTCTTCGAACCGTCGTTTTCGTTTGTATTCGTCGAGTGACATGCAGGCTATTGTACTTGCCGGCGTTGTTGCAGAGCTCCCCAGTCCGTGTGGCAACGGGGCTCCGCTCCCTCCAGGCTAACTAAGCCTCCGCATCGGCCTGTTAGATGGCAATCCGCGCCAGCGTTGCCCAAATCACAAATGCAAGGCCGTATACTGATCGGCGGAAGAGTACCGATGCGGCTCTTCACTAACTCCAATGAAACGTGAATTCCCGGAATCTCCGCTGATAGGCGTAGGCGCGGTGGTCGTCGCTCATCGTGACGGAGGAAACCGCGTCCTGCTCATCCGCCGCGGAACCCCTCCCCTGCTCGGCGAGTGGTCCTTGCCCGGCGGTGTCCTCGAGTGCGGAGAAACTTTGCGCGAGGCCGCCATCCGCGAAGCTCGTGAAGAAACAGGATTGAATGTCGAGCCAGGTGAGATGCTTGGCGTCTATGAGCGTGTGATCCGGGCCGAAGACGGCCGCGTCCGCTATCACTTTGTCCTGATCGATTTTCTCTGCCGCCCGGCCAGCGGAGACCTCAAAGCGGGAAGCGATGCCGCCGAGGTTCGCTGGTTCACTCGCGAAGAATTACCCGCTCTCAACCTCGCCCACGACGCCGACGACGTCGTGCGCAAAGGATTAGTGCGGGCTATGTCGTAGCCACGAGGCCTGGGTTTCTCGCAATCCATGAGTTCGACATCTTCGTTTCGACAAAGTTGTTTCGATATCCTTGGTTGGACTTCTCTAGTTCGACATCTTTGCAACATGCACTGCGAAACCAGTCTTGGGCAACAATGCCCGTAACTCAAATACCTTAAAACCGTCGCCGGTGATTTCCGATTGGCGATAGAGTCCAGGCTCAATTTCTGCGGTCTCGTGACGGCCATCGAGATCGTCGAGAAATTTCTGCGCATCTTTCTGGCTCGCCTCCGCATTTTTCGCGCGCGTAACTACGGCCTCCGTAGCATACGAACGCACCAGCTTCGGCCAATACTTCTGCAGCAGTTGGGTGCTGGCAAAAATATCCGCCCAGACAATCTCTCCGTTGACAGCCACCACGACTCCGACTGCGTTCTTATCTCGCAACTGACGGATCACGCTCTCGTAGTTGCGTTGCACTGGCTCTGCAACCGAATCCACTTTCTGCTGCACTTCTTTGTTATCCATCACCCGGGCATAAGAGGTGGTCGAATTCACCGCCTCTGCCGCCCGAGCAGCCTGCGGAGACGGCGTAGCTTCCAACGCCGCCGTCATGGCCTGCTTCGATTTTCCTACGTTGTCCCACACCTGCTGCTGATTCTTCGCCACCATCGCGCTCGCGCGCACCCCGGGAGCAGCCAGAACTCCGCCCCCGGCTCCGCCGCCCGCGAGCGTGAATTGCGCTTTCCCATTCGCCGCCACCCAACGCCCAGGCTCAACGCAAAAAACGCTAAGGTCGACCGGATCGCTCTCCGCCGGCACAATGCGATCTTTGCCAATGACTCGATCCTGCTTACCTCCAGTAACTATCTCGCCCGCAAGCAGTAACAATGGCCGCTTCGAGTTATTAACGAGAACGAGATTATTGACTTGCGCGCCTCGAACCGGTTGAGGGTTCGACGGCTCACCCTGACGATGCCGGATAAGCCCCTGCGCTTGTCCTGCCTCCGTCACCACCACATCGCCGCTGCGCAACCCTTCATCGAGCGTTAGGAATTCTGCCGTGTCATAGGATTTAATAGCCACAACAGGAAAGACGGTCAGATTGCCGCTTCGAATCGGACTCATTAGAGAATAACCAGGGGTAGTTGTTACTTCGCCCGCTTGCAGCAGGCACGGAACAAAGACAGCCGCCGCGACCAACAGAGTAATCCCAAGAACTACGACGATCGGCCGCATAACTGGGCCTCCCTAGGTACTAGAGACAACATGCCGGTAGAGACACTCGTACTGCATGCGTGCCCATCGTGCTCCACGGGCCCGCTACCCCGGCACACCAAAGATAGAGCGTGCCGGGGTTTCGCCTTGCGAGTCTTCCAGGAGGAGTGTCTTCTCTGCTCGCTGATCGAAGAACGTACAATTTCTTATTCCTTGCGTCTAAAAAATTGCTAGCATCGTTCTTGGACGCATCACAGCCTGCAGCACTGGATTCGCGTAGTGTGGTGATGGAACTTGCGCGGTGGTAGAGCTCCCGTGGTGACTGCGCTCGCGTGGTGATGGGGCTCTGGCCCGGTCTAGATTCAAACTGGAATCTGATGTCGAAGCCCGCTCAATTCGGACCCGTACCAGAAGCTGCTGCCGCTCTCTACCAGCGCAGTGGAGCAGCAGCCTATGGTCTGAGCTCCGAACAATTTTCGGCCATTCTCGATGAGATTGTGCGCAAGAATTTTGCCTCACCGGGCGCTTCTGCCGAACCCTGCCCTTCCGCCGGACAACGATCAGAGTATTGCGCTGCCCTGCGTCTGGAAGAACTGGCTCTGGCGCGAGCCTGCGCTGCGGGTAACCAACAAGCGTGGGAAGACTTCATCAGCCGCTACCGCCAGAAGTTGCACAACATGGCGCTGCACATTACACATGACGCTGCGTATGCCCAGGAGTTGGCCGATTCGCTGTTTGCGGATCTTTACGGTGTGAGCGCGCGCAACGGCGTGCGCCACTCGAAGCTCAGCTTTTATACCGGGCGTGGATCGCTTGAAGGCTGGCTGCGCACCGTCATGGCGCAGGAGTTCATCAATCGTTATCGCAAGCAGAAACGCACCGTCAGTCTGGAAGAGCAGACGGAAGAGGGCGTCCAGTTCGCCGCCGCCGTTCCAGAGTCGGCGGAAACTTCAGATGTCGCATCACAACAACATCTCGAATCCGCAACCGATGAGGCTTTGGCCGAACTCTCTGCGGAGGACCGGTTTACCCTCGCTTCATATTATTTGGATGGACGAACCTTGGCCGAGATTGCGCGTACTTTGGGTTTGCACGAATCCAGCGTCAGCCGCCGCCTCGACCGCCTCGCAACCGGCCTCCGTAAACGGATTCTGACCGGTTTGCGAACGCGCGGCATGAGCCACGCCCAATCTGCCGAAGCCCTGGAAATCGACGTGCGTGACCTTCATTTGAATTTGCGCCCACGTTTGATGCAAGATTCGGAGCCAAAAACGTTCTCTAAGGGAAGGGGAACGCTCCCGGCTCCAGACCGCGGTGACGTTAGCGACGGTTGATCGCCCGAAAAGGGCGGATGGAATATCAGGATGGTCTTCATAACATATAGTCGATATAGCAAGATCGATATAAAGAATGACTGAAATTCCAAAAATCGTATATGACCGCTTGCGAGCTGCGTCGCTGCGGCCGGCCGACCCCGGCCAAAATGTGCCTGAACCGGCCCATCTAGATGTGGACCTATTGACTGCTTTCGCCGAACGATCGCTGTCGACGAGCGAGCGCGATAGTGCGCTCCATCATCTGTCTCTCTGCGGAGATTGCCGCGACCTGCTCGCCCTCGCACTTCCCGCTGCGGGCGCTTCCGTTGAAGCACCAGCCATTGCGGACGAGACCGATGCTGCCCTCCCAGGCAAACAAAATTCCACGCCCTTTTCGCCGAAATCTACCAGGCTCGTCTCACCAGACTTCGGTTGGCGCCGGCTAGCCTGGCCAAACCTGCGCTGGGCAGCGCTGGCAGCCGGTATCGCGGTCGCCGCCGCCCTGCTTCTCCTTCATCCCGGAAAATTAAACCAGCCTACGCTTCCCGCGGCACATCGGCAGATCGCGCCGTCGGCGCCCGTAACCAACCAAACAACGGACAGCCTGCAGCCGAATTCGAAATCGCCGCGGGACCGAAAAATTGCTTCTGGTAAGACCGCTGAGCCATCGCCTCCATGGGAGTCGTTAACCTTGCTTGCTAGAAACCGCCCAGGAGCAGATCGGGCAAACACAGCTCCGCCAGCTCGCTCTTCTATTGTTTTTTCGCCGGCCACGTCGCTCGGCAGGGAAACGATGGGTGGACAAGCGATAGGCGGACAAGCCCCCCGTGAACAGGAGCCGAGCATAGGATCCTCGGGCGGACAAGTTACTGAAGCTGCCGTGGAAGCGAACCCTCAACTAGCTCCAGAGTCTTCCAGCGACGCAACCTTGATCGTAAAGAACGACGTGCAGAACGACGTGCCAGCCGACGTGCCCGCCATCGAGAAAGCTAAGCCTGCCCTTCTGGGATCCGAAGCGCGATCGTCTGAAGCTCAAAGCTCCGACCCGAATCAGCGGCCCCAGAGTCCGGCCACCGGCACCGCACGGGCGACGACGCAGATCATGGCCCAAATGCCTGGCGGCAAACTGCCGTCACCCGCGACTCAAAATTCGGCCCAGCTTACAATGGCCACGCAAAATGTAACCTGGAAGATCGCCAACGGCACGCTGCGAAAATCTAGCGATGATGGCCAAAACTGGCAAAACGCTTTCCAGTCAGACCATCCACTGCTTTGCTACGCAAGTCACGGCGCGGATGTGTGGGCGGGCGGGCGGGCGGGCACCCTGTTTCACTCCTCTGATAACGGTGTGACGTGGATGGCCGTCCGGCCTTCTGCGGGCAATAAAGGCCTTCGCTCCGACATAACTCATATTGATCTTTCGAGTTCGCCGGCGGCTGTGGTTTTCACCAGCAATAACGAACTCTGGAGCAGCGTAGACGCCGGAAAGACCTGGAGTGTGAAGTAGCGCTGCGCTGTCCTTTGCACCACTCTCACCGAATCATTAACTAAGTAACATTACTTCCGCACATGACCTCGCGGTACGTATTTCAACTCTTACATTACCCAAGTGCCATTTACAGCTCTGCCAAAGAGACATAGGATGACCAAGTAGTTTGGCAGTTCTGGGGGAGGGCTGCCAAGACGCTCTGAGCTTCATCGTTCAGGGCGTTTTTATTGCGCGCAATACCGTCATGGGTTGGCCACAGCCTTCTTCTTGGGTCCAAATATCGAATCTACCGTAGCTACGATCTGTTCCATGGCGCCGTCGATATCGAGAGTAAGACGAATCAGGTCCATGGTTTCGAGCGCCGGGTAACTGGCAACCAGAATTTTCCACGCCACATCGTTCCCCAGATCGACCCCGATGATTTCGTCATAGCCGTAGCCCAGATAACGCACCCGGCACAACAGATCACTGAGGTGAACCAGGCAAGCCAGGGGCCCTACTGCGGATAGAAGGCCGATGTCATGATGACACCGGGCTGCGTCGGCTAACTCCTGCGAGAGCCCCCAATGCTCGCAGAGCATGTACCCGGTATCGCAGTGAGTGAATCCCAGAACCCGCTCTTCGACAACATCCAGCGGGACCCGCCGTTCGGCGGCATGGCACAGGCATTCTCGAAATCCATCGGTATAGAGAACGGAGTTCACCAGAAACCCGAGGTCATGCAGCAGCCCTGCCAGATAAGCTTTTTCCGGCTCGGGATATTCGATTTTCTGCGCCATCCTCTGGGTAACCAGCGCACAACCAAGCGAGTGCCGCCAAAACGCATCCGGCTCGATTACCCACTTATCGGTTGGGATCACTCGATTGACGCATAACCCAAATAAGATGGATCGAACCCGCTCGATGCCGAGAGCCATAACCGCAGAGCGCACGGTTTCGGTCTGACGCCTTCCAAAAAGAGGCGAATTGGCCAGCCGCAAACATTGCGCCGCGATCGAGCCATCGTAAGAAATCAGCTCCACCACCTTTTCGATTCTGATCTTCTCTGTAGGCAATCGCATCATCTCGAGCAGCGGCATCAGAATGGCCGGCGCGGTCGAAATGGAATCGAGTTGCTTGATCTCCTTTGACAGTCGGGATTGCAGTTGGGTATTCACTTTTTCACTCCGCCGGCTTGTCCGGATTTCGGTTTGCAGTAGGCCGTGGTTCCCGAAAAGTGCACCAACCGGAAGACATCGTCTACCTGGAACAGAGACTCAGCGTGTCCCAAAAAAAGATAGCCGCCGGGCAACAGGTTCGAATAAAAATGCTGTACTACCCGGCGCTTCGATGCCAGGTCGAAATAGATCAGCACATTGCAGCAGAAGATGACGTCGATGCCTTTCTGGAACAGCATCTTGTTATCGTCTCGCAGGTTGATGCGGTCAAAACGGATCTGCGCTTTCAGCAGCCCGTTCGCCTGAAGTTTCTTTTCCCCCGCATCCGTGAAGTATTTCCGCCGCAGCGCCTCGCTGGTATTGCGCAGTGCGTATTCTCCGTAAATGCCAGCGCGTGCCGCTTCCAGCGAATTGTCGTTTAAATCGGTAGCCAAAATGTCCCAAGTCCAGCCGTTCAGAAGCTTGTCTTTCTCCTCAAGCAGGAACATGGCCAGGGTGTGCGGCTCTTCTCCGGTCGAACAACCCGCGCACCAGAAGCGAAGACGTTTCAGCCCCACCGAACCTTTCGTCGCCAGTATCTGCGGAATAATCACGTTGCGCAGCGCCTCCAGTTGCGCCGGGTGACGGAACATGTAGGTTTCGCCAATCGTAATTTCATTCAGCAACAAACGGAGTTCGGCGTCGCGGTTCCCCCTCGTCGTAAGGTGTTCCAGATATTCCGAGGGGCTGGTTGCCCGGAGCGCCGTCATCCGGCGCTCGCAGCGCGAAATCAACAAATAAAGCTTTTCCTCCGAATGATAGATCCCGGAGATTCTGTAAATCAGATCGCGAATCTTCAAGTACGCCGGATCGCCTGGGGCTGTTTCCAGAGTCGTAGCAGCTTTCACTTTTGCGGTTTCAATCATCATGTCATTTTTCGCCTACGAGACTCCGCAATCAGTTACTAAGTCGCGTTACTCATCGGCTCGGTGACTGTGCAGTCGGCTCCGCCGTCTTTTCTTAGAATCGCGCGCCGCTCGCCACCGCTCTACGCATCGTTACCCTGCGCATAACTTCGGGCGCGATCCCGCCCAAAGGAAATATCCGATCGGCCAGATTTGCCGCAACCACACTGCCCGGCATCCCCCAGACCACCGAAGACGCTTCGTCCTGTACGATGACTTCGCCACCCGCCTGCCTGATCACGGCCGCGCCGCGAGTCCCATCCGCCCCCATGCCCGTCAGCACCACCCCGAGTACGTTCGCGCCGTAGCTTTGCGCCACCGACCGGAACAGCACATCCACCGCCGGTCGGCAGGAATTTTCCTGAGCATTGTGATTGATCCCGATCACGAATTCCGCTCCCTTCCGCATCACCGTCATGTGCTGATCGCCCGGCGCAATCCAGACCTGTCCGCCCTGCAATCTTTCACCTTCCTTGCCTTCCCGAACCCGAAGGCGGCCGAGCGCATTGAGACGCTCGGCCAGCAGACGTGTAAACAGCGGCGGCATGTGCTGCACCACCACAATCGGCACTGGCAGGTCGGCTGACAGTTGCGGGATCACCGCCGTGAGCGCATTCGGGCCGCCCGTCGAAGTCCCAATCGCGACCACATCAACCCGCGCCTGCGGGCGGGCACTGACGCTTGCGGTCGCGGAAGAAACTCGTGGCTGCGGCGCCCGCACCGCACACAAAGACTTGATCTTTCGAATCAACTCGTCCCGTACCTGCTCGCGGGACATTTCGAAGCCTCCGCCCACCGAAGGCTTGGTGACGTAATCGCTCGCTCCCCTCGCCAGCGCATCTAGCGTTGCCGTCGCTCCACGCTCG
The DNA here is from genome assembly GCA_963696275.1 of uncultured Acidobacteriaceae bacterium. Classification (GTDB taxonomy): domain Bacteria; phylum Acidobacteriota; class Terriglobia; order Terriglobales; family Acidobacteriaceae; genus Acidiflorens. The sequence goes on from CAVOJQ010000012.1 coordinate 253,239, forward strand.
GTTAAGGTACTGAACATGATCACCGGTAACTTGGGATACAGCTTGCGGATTTCAACCAGTGTTTCCAGCCCGTCCATCCCCGGCATCTCAATGTCCAGCGTAACCAGATCTGCCTTCGTCTCTGGAATGCGGGCAAGAGCCTGATGACCATTTCCCGCCGTGCCCGCGACCACGATCTCCGGATCAGACGACAGCAGATGGCTCAGCACCTTCCGAACCACCGCCGAATCGTCGACAATCAGGATGCGAGTTGGCTGCATGTATCTAGTCCTGGACGCCTTCGGTTTCAGAGCCGCGTCGCGCGACTCAGCGCCCACCAGCAGCGCCCTTGGCCGCCCTCATATTCGTCTTCGTTTTTATTTTCGCTGGGAGATCTGTATGCGCCGTTGTTCTGCTCGCCACGTCGACTTTGAATCGCCCCACCAGATCCCGCAGCTGGTTGGCCATCTGTGCCAGATGTTCCGTCGCCGCCTGCGCCTCCCCCACATTCGTCGACGTGTCCTGCGCCGCCTGCGCGACCCCTCTGATGTTCTCCGATATCGTCGCCGCCCCCCGCGCCGCCTCCGTCACATTCCGCGCCATCTCACTCGTCGTCGCACTCTGCTCCTCCACCGCCGTCGCGATCTCCGTCGAGATATGGCTGATCTTGTCGATCACTCCCTTAATCCCTCCGATCGCCTGCACCGCCCCACCCGTGTTCTCCCGGATCACCCCGATCTTCTGTTTGATCTCCTCCGTCGCCTTCGCCGTCTGTTTCGCCAGTTCCTTCACCTCGTTCGCCACCACCGCAAAACCCTTCCCCGCCTCCCCCGCCCGCGCCGCCTCGATCGTCGCGTTCAGCGCCAGCAAATTCGTCTGCTGCGCAATCGATGTGATCACTTCAATCACTTTCCCAATCTCCCCACTCGAGTCCCCCAGCCGCGACACCGTCTGATTCGCCGACTCCGCCGACTCCACCGCTTCGCCCGCTACCCGCGCCGCCTCCGTCGCATTCTTCGCAATCTCCCCGATCGTCGCATTCATCTCTTCTGCCCCTGAAGCTACCGTCTGCAGGTTCACGTTCACCTCGCCTCCGGCCTCAGAAACCACCCGTGCCTGCGCCGTCGTCTCTTCGGAATTGGCCGTGATCTGCTGGCTCGTACTGGACAGCTCCTCGCTCGCACTCGCCACCTGCTCCGCCGTCTCCGCGATCGCCTCCACCAGACTCCGCAAATTGTTCTTCATCTGGTTCAGCGCCGCCGTTGCATCCCCGATTTCGTCCGCGCTCTCGACCCGCAGGTCTTCCATCGCCAGATTGTTGCCTGCAATCTGATGCGCCAGTTCGACCACCGAAGCCAGCGGCCGCGTAATCAGCTTCCGCACCAGAACAAACAACACCCCAGCCGCCGCCAGCAGCGTCAGAAAACTAGTCACAAACAGCGCCCTCGAATTCGACCGCGCCGTTTGCACCAACCCCTCCGTCGGCACGTTGACTACGAAGGCTCCCGCCAGGTCATTGACCTTCCTGCCTTCCTTGGCGTACCCAAACGGATCTTTCTCCCCCACCGGATCGCCATGACATGCCAGGCAGTCTTCCGCATAACGCACTGGTTGCGCGTAGTACATCATTCCTTTGCCGCCTTCGACCAAGCGCTCGTAGTACTCCGCAAGCGCGGCATCCTTCTCGAAAGCCTCCAGGGCCCGGCGCTCAAATTCCCCCGGCTGATTCTTCGGATCGCGGGGATGCAGCGAGGGCGTGCGAAAGCTCATGTGCCGGTCCGACGCGTACCGCTTGGCTACGTCCGTGAATTCGACGCTTGCCGAGGACCAGTTACTGGTTGCCGCCGTGATTCCCGCCACCACTCGCACCTTGTCGCGAAACTCTTCGTCAGCTTGCTGGTTCACCCGGCGCTGCGTGATCCAGAGACTGACTGTCGATGTCAGCAGGAGAGTCAAAGCGATCGATCCCAGAATCTTTCCGTTTAATCTCATGCGCTGAAGCATTTCTTTCCTCGCTCATTCCGGATCTTCGATCCGGCTAGGTCCCTGGGCTAGCGCCCGTCGTTTGGACGCTAACCTCGGCCGAGGCGTGTCCGGCAAGCGGCGATCAGCGACTTGCGAAGTTGTTGTTGCGCCCTCGATCCGCGCCCGGCCCACCGCATTCAACGCCCACTCGCAGCCGCCTTTCCTAAGGGATTCAGTCCCACGCGCGCCGAACGGCCACCGTCGACTTTGAATCGCCCCACCAGATCCCGCAGCTGGTTCGCCATCTGCGCCAGATGTTCCGTCGCCGCCTGTGCCTCCCCCACATTCGTCGACGTATCCTGCGCCGCCTGCGCCACCCCTCTGATGTTCTCCGATATCGTCGCCGCCCCCCGCGCCGCCTCCGTCACATTCCGCGCCATCTCACTCGTCGTCGCACTCTGCTCCTCCACCGCCGTCGCGATCTCCGTCGAGATATGGCTGATCTTGTCGATCACTCCCTTAATCCCTCCGATCGCCTGCACCGCCCCACCCGTGTTCTCCCGGATCACCCCGATCTTCTGCTTGATCTCCTCCGTCGCCTTCGCCGTCTGCTTCGCCAGTTCCTTCACCTCGTTCGCCACCACCGCAAAACCCTTCCCCGCCTCCCCCGCCCGCGCCGCCTCGATCGTCGCGTTCAGCGCCAGCAAATTCGTCTGCTGCGCAATCGATGTGATCACTTCAATCACTTTCCCAATCTCCCCACTCGAGTCCCCCAGCCGCCCTACCGTCTGATTCGCCGACTCCGCCGACTCCACCGCTTCGCCCGCTACCCGCGCCGCCTCCGTCGCATTCTTCGCAATCTCCCCGATCGTCGCATTCATCTCTTCCGCCCCTGAAGCTACCGTCTGCAGGTTCACGTTCACCTGCCCACCCGCCTCCGAGACCACCCCCGCCTGCGCCGTCGTCTCTTCCGAATTGGCCGTGATCTGCTGGCTCGTCGCCGACAGCTCCTCGCTCGAAGCTGCCACCTGGGCCGCCGTCTCCGCGATCGCCCGGATCATCTCCTGCAACTGGTCCATGAAAAGGTTGAACCATCCCGCCAGCTCTCCTATTTCGTCGTCCGAACCAGCTTCGATCCGCTTGGTCAAGTCCCCCTTGCCCTCGGCCACGTCCTTGACCCGGTCGACCATGCCTCGCAACCGCCGCAAAATCGAACCCGCCGTCGCAATCGACACCCCGAGCAGGGGAAGCAGGCAAACCAACGCCAGCCCGCCGGCCATCAGCCCGCTTTCTCGCCATGCCGCATCGACATCGTCGATGTACATTCCGGTCCCGATGACCCACCCCCAGGCGGTAAAGCGCCGGACATACGAAAGCTTTTCAACCGGCTTCGCTTGTCCCGGCTTCGGCCACAGATACCGGACATACCCCCCATTCAGCGCCTGCGCTGTCTTGACGAATTCCACAAACACCGCTTTGCCCGTCGGATCCTTGTAGGAGGTCAGATCCTTTCCGTCTAGTTCCATCTTGATCGGGTGCATGATCATCGTCGGATGCTCGTCGTTGATCCAGAAATAGTTGCTGCCGTCGTAACGCATCGCCCGGATGACATCGAGAGCGCGCCGCTGCGCCTCGGCATGAGTGATTTTTCCCTCGCTCTCCAGCTGGTACTGCTTTTCCATGACCGAATAAGGCACTTCGACCAGATCCCTGGCCTTCTGCATCTTCTCGACGAGCATCTCCGAGCGCTGGCTCCTGATCCAGAAACCCGCCACCGCCAGCAATCCTCCAGCGGCCACGATGACCATGACGCTGAATCTTCCTCTCAGACTCATCTCCGCGCCCTCGCTGCCGTCGCTCTATCGATCTTTCAACTCCTCGACAATCTGACCTCAAGCCATCTAATCTCGGACCATATCGGCTCAGCGCCCACCAGCGGCCTGCCCGGCCGCCGTCAACTTCGTCTTCGTCTTCATCGCCTTCTCCACCGAAGGCCTTTCGTCCCCTCGGTTTCGGTTCTCGTCCTCGAGTTGGAACTGGCTGACCTGGTCCCGCAGTTGGTTTGCCATCTTCGCCAGATGTTCCGTCGCCGCCTGCGCCTCCCCCACATTCGTCGACGTATCCTGCGCCGCCTGCGCCACCCCTCTGATGTTCTCCGATATCGTCGCCGCCCCCCGCGCCGCCTCCGTCACATTCCGCGCCATCTCACTCGTCGTCGCACTCTGCTCCTCCACCGCCGTCGCGATCTCCGTCGAGATATGGCTGATCTTGTCGATCACTCCCTTAATCCCTCCGATCGCCTGCACCGCCCCGCCCGTGTTCTCCCGGATCACCCCGATCTTCTGCTTGATCTCCTCCGTCGCCTTCGCCGTCTGCTTCGCCAGTTCCTTCACCTCGTTCGCCACCACCGCAAAACCCTTCCCCGCCTCCCCCGCCCGCGCCGCCTCGATCGTCGCGTTCAGCGCCAGCAAATTCGTCTGCTGCGCAATCGATGTGATCACTTCAATCACTTTCCCAATCTCCCCACTCGAGTCCCCCAGCCGCGACACCGTCTGATTCGCCGACTCCGCCGACTCCACCGCTTCGCCCGCTACCCGCGCCGCCTCCGTCGCATTCTTCGCAATCTCCCCGATCGTCGCATTCATCTCTTCTGCCCCTGAAGCTACCGTCTGCAGGTTCACGTTCACCTCGCCTCCGGCCTCAGAAACCACCCGTGCCTGCGCCGTCGTCTCTTCGGAATTGGCCGTGATCTGCTGGCTCGTACTGGACAGCTCCTCGCTCGCACTCGCCACCTGCTCCGCCGTCTCCGTAATCGCCTCCACCAGACTCCGCAAATTGTTCTTCATCGTGTTCAGCGCCAGAATCGTCTCCCCGATTTCATCCGCACTGTCGACCCGCAAATCCTCCATCGCCAGATTGTTCCCCGCAATCTCGTTCGCCAGATCGACGGCCGACGCGAGCGGCCTGGTAATCAGTTTCCCCACCAGGAAAAACACCACGCCGCACGCCGCCAACAGCGTGAGAAAACTGGTCAGAAACAATCCCATCGAATTCGACCGCGCCGTTTGCACCAACCCCTCCGTCGAGGCTCTTACGGCAAACGCGCCCCGCAGATCTCCGGCTTTCATGCCTTCCTTGGCATAGCCGAACGGATCCTTCGCTCCCACCGGATCTCCGTGGCACAAGAGACAGTCCTGCGTCAGCCGGACAGCCTGCGCATATCGCATCACGTCCTGGCCGTTTTCTGCCCGCCGCTCCGAGTACTCCCCCAGCGAAGAATCCTTTTGAAAGGCTTCGAGAGCCCGGCGCTCGAATTCGTCGGGCTGGTTCTTCGGATTACGCGGAGTCAGCGACGGCGTGTGAAACTCCATGTTCTGCGCCATCGCGTATTGCCGGGCCACGCTCCAAGCCGCCACCACCGGCACCTGATTCAGGCTTTTGAAATCCCGGCCAGGCACCAGCGTTTCGATATTGTCGGAAAACCACGACCGCGTCGCGCCTGCCATCCCCGTAATCTGGCGCACCTTATCGCGAAACGCCTCCTCCGCCTGATGGTTGACCCGGCGCTGCGTGATCCAGAAACTGACCGCCGAGGTCAATAAGAGGGTTACAGCAATCGCCCCCAGTATTTTTCCGTTCAGTTTCATCTGCTTCAGCATGTGCCCTCTCCCATGAATTTCCGATCGATCGAGACCCATTCGCTGCGCTCTCCGGCGCTCGCCCGCGTCAACGCCAGAACCGCCCTGTCGCATTCGTCCGACCGCGACGAAACACCTTCAATCACCGGGCGCCAGCCACATGGCCGGCCGCCTTCACCTTCCCGATGTTCATGGGAGCCGCGTCGTCCGGCGTCGAACGGCCACCGTCGACTTTGAATCGCCCCACCAGATCCCGCAGCTGGTTGGCCATCTGTGCCAGATGTTCCGTCGCCGCCTGCGCCTCCCCCACATTCGTCGACGTGTCCTGCGCCGCCTGCGCGACCCCTCTGATGTTCTCCGATATCGTCGCCGCCCCCCGCGCCGCCTCCGTCACATTCCGCGCCATCTCACTCGTCGTCGCACTCTGCTCCTCCACCGCCGTCGCGATCTCCGTCGAGATATGGCTGATCTTGTCGATCACTCCCTTAATCCCTCCGATCGCCTGCACCGCCCCACCCGTGTTCTCCCGGATCACCCCGATCTTCTGTTTGATCTCCTCCGTCGCCTTCGCCGTCTGTTTCGCCAGTTCCTTCACCTCGTTCGCCACCACCGCAAAACCCTTCCCCGCCTCCCCCGCCCGCGCCGCCTCGATCGTCGCGTTCAGCGCCAGCAAATTCGTCTGCTGCGCAATCGATGTGATCACTTCAATCACTTTCCCAATCTCCCCACTCGAGTCCCCCAGCCGCGACACCGTCTGATTCGCCGACTCCGCCGACTCCACCGCTTCGCCCGCTACCCGCGCCGCCTCCGTCGCATTCTTCGCAATCTCCCCGATCGTCGCATTCATCTCTTCTGCCCCTGAAGCTACCGTCTGCAGGTTCACGTTCACCTCGCCTCCGGCCTCAGAAACCACCCGCGCCTGTGCCGTCGTCTCTTCGGAATTGGCCGTGATCTGCTGGCTCGTACTGGACAGCTCCTCGCTCGCACTCGCCACCTGCTCCGCCGTCTCCCGCATCGACTGGACCATCGTCTGCAAGCTGTTTTTCATCCGGTTCAGGGCCCTGCCCGCCAGCCCCACTTCGTCCTCGTAGCTGATCTCCATGTCCGGCAGGCTCAGGTTCTGGTTCGCGACCTCTTCGATCATGGCCAGCATTTTTCTCGCGGACGAGGCGATGGCGCTGGCCAGCGTGAAAGCGATGGCCAGGCCGATTCCCGCCGCACCCGCCAGCATGCCCGCCACCCAATAGCGGGATGAGGAATAGGTTGCCGCCGCCTGCAGCGTCGCGTCCGCCGCGCCCTTGTTGTTCAGTTCAATATCATCGTGCAGAAACTTGTCGGCGGCGATAAACGCTTCCAGCCCTTCGGAGAGTGCCAGCCGGGTTGCTTCGGCGGTCTTCGTCTGGCGCGACAGTTCTAGGACACGGCCCTGCACGCCCAGGTATTTGTCCCAGGCCGCGCGATACTGCTCGTAGATGTGCCGTTCTTCGTCGGAGCTGATCAGCGGTTCATATTTCTTGGCCGTCTCCGGAATCGCCGCCAAAGCTCGATCCATGCTGGCCTGCGCCTGCGCCTTGTCGGAATTGAGAATGTGACTTAACTCCCAGCGCCGCACCATGGCGCAATCAAAGCGCAAATCGGCGAGCGTCTTCACGCTCGGCAGCCAGTTCGTCGCGATCTCGACCGTATTGCCGTTCAGGTGCGAGAGCTGGACAAGAGAGAAAATTCCCAGCACGCTCATGAGCGCCAGAACCGATCCGAATCCCAGACCCAGCTTCCAGGCGATTTTCATTTTGCGAAACCAAGCCAAAGCCATAGCTACCTTCCTTCATCAAGGGAGTGGGCCAGCCAGTTTACGAGGGGCCGCAACCGAACCGGCTGCACCCACGACGCATTCATCGGCATCAAGGCCTTTGCCCTTAATCTTTTTGCCCTTAATCTTTTTGCCCTTAATCTTTTTGCCCTTAATCGGCGAGCTTTACAGACATGGACGCTGCCGGGTCTGGCAAATCGCGGCCGCAGCCGTCGAAGAGCGCCCTGACTCTGACTCCTCGTTCGGCCCGAAAGTAGACGAGGCTTTATCCGTCGAGCCGGGCGGATGCGGTACTGGAGATGTCGCCCGTCGGCCCCTGCTCTTCGGCCTGCACCTCGCAAGCTTGATCGGTATCGAGAACGTGCATCAACTGTTGCTCCAGCTTGTGGACGCCGAGAATTACCGACCGCAATCGGCCGGACAGTGTCTCCGGCGACGGTTCGAAAGTGTCGTCCTCGACCTCGACCACGTTGCCCACTTCGTCGGCCAGAAGACACACCGTCCCTCCCGCCGCCCGCACCACCAGGCACACCGGGGTCATTTCCCGGGGACGCGCCGGTAACTCCAGTTGCCGCCGTAGATCGAGCGCCACCACCACCTGCCCGCGCAGGTTCATCAGGCCGCTTACCGCCGGCGGGGCCAACGGCACAGGCCGCAATTCGCGGTACGTCACCACTTCCTGAATCTTTTGCGACTCCACGCCGAACAGCAGGTGGTCGAGGTAAAACGTGCAGAATTGATGAGCGCTCGTCATAAGTTCAGCTCTCAGCCCTTGGCCGCCGCCTCCGGTTCGTACTGCTCCCCGGCACGCAACAGCGCCGAAACATCCAGCAACTCGGTCACCCGCTCCGCGATCACCGACGAATACAGAACCCCAGCGCGGGTTGCGGGAGATTGCGGTTCGAGCCGGCTCTCCACAATGTCCAGAATCTCGTTCACCACCAGGCCGAAGGAATGCCCCTCGTTTTCGAGCACCAGCACCTGCAGCGCGGCCGTGGTCGGCAACAACAGCACATCATCGCCCGGCCCGAGATGCCGCCGTTCCTCCAGCGCATGGGTCACCCGGATCAGGGGAAGAATCTGTCCCCGGTACTGCGTCACCCATTGATTGCCGGAGCGCTCAACCTCATCCCCGGGAATGTTTTCGAGGCGCGCCAGCAGATTCAGAGGGACAGCCATCCGTGCCCCCGCCCGGCCGGTAAACAACACCAGGTTTTGTTTCTCTGCTTCGCTCTCGGTTGCGACCTGCGCGTCCCCTCCGGGAGCGTGCTCTCGCCCCTCCGCAAGAATGCTGGCGCATTGCGCGAGGCCCACCACGTCCAGAATCAGCGCCACCTTGCCGTCGCCCATGATGGTCGCGCCCGCATAAACGCTGATGGTTTTCAAATGCTGGCCGAGGGGCTTGACCACAATCTCTTCCGTATCGTTGATTTCATCGACCACCAGTCCGAACTGCCGCCCGTCCGCTTCCAGCACCACGATGCTGACGCTATCGGGACTGACCTGGCCGGGGACGAGCCGCACGGGATCAGCACCCGAGTTCATTTGTGTCCGCAACGCATTCTTCAGATGAACCAGGGGCAACAGCCTCCCCCGTAAGCGGTACACCGGAGCGCCGTGGATGCTCTCGATGCCCTTCCGTGCCTGTTCGCCACTCATGCCCACCAGTTCCAGCAGGTTCACTTGTGGAACCGCATAGCGCTCGCCCGCGCTCGTCACAATCAGCGCCGGGACAATCGCCAGCGTCAGCGGAATCTTCATTCGCACCATGACCCCCTGGCCGGGCTTCGACTGCAGATCGACGGTGCCGCCGATTTTTTCGATGTGCGTCTTCACCACATCCATCCCCACCCCGCGCCCGGAGACATTCGTCACTTTCTCCGCCGTCGAAAAGCCAGGCATGAAAACCAGGTTCACAATCTCGCGATCGCTGAGCCGCCCCGCCTGCTCGGCCGAGATCAGTCCTTTTTGCACCGCCTTATTGCGAATCCTCTCCTGGTCGAGCCCTCCCCCATCGTCCGCAATCTCGATGTTCACCTGCCCGCCTTCGTGAAACGCGCGCAACGAGAGCCGCCCCTCCGGATCTTTTCCCGCTGCCTGCCGCGCCTCCGGCCGCTCGATGCCATGGTCCACGGAATTCCTCACCAGGTGCGTCAGCGGGTCTTTTATCGCCTCGATCAGCGTCTTGTCGAGCTCCGTCTCCTTGCCCTCCATCTCCACCCGCACCCGCTTGCCGCAACCGAGAGCGAGATCGCGCACCGTGCGCGGGAACTTGCTCCAGATGTTTCCGATCGGCTGCATCCTCGTCTTCATCACGCCTTCCTGCAGCTCGCTCGTGATCAGGTTCAATCGCTGGCTCGTGGCCAGCAGGCCACTGTCCTCCGTGCTGTTGGCGAACTGCAGAATCTGATTCCGCGCCAGTACCAACTCTCCCACCAGGTTCATCAACTGATCGAGCAGGCTCACGTCCAGGCGGATCGTCCGATCCACGCTCCGGTCATTACCCCGGTCATTACTTCGGCCGACGCCACTGTCGCTGGCTGCTTGTCCCCCTGCCGCCTGCTGCACGCGCAGCGCTTCCACCACATCCGCCGGTCGGGCCGCTCCCCGCTCCACCAGAATCTCGCCCATGTGCCGCGGGTCACCTTCTTTCTGCTGCTCGGCCGCCTGCACCACCTCCGCCGCGGTCACACCCGCCCGCTCGATGAGAAGGTCGCCGATGTTAGGCACCGGCTCTTCCAAGGCCCCTTCCGCCGGATCCTCCGCCGATTGACCTACCACCTCCGGCGCCCGCTGCAGCCGCGTCAATCTCGCGATCAGCTCGCTGTCGTCCCGCTCCCCTTCGCCATTCGTCGTCTCCACGCTCGCCAGCATCTGCCGGATCGCGTCCACCGTCGCCAGCAGCGCCGTCGTGATCTCCCCATCCAACCGCAGTTGCCCGTCCCGCAATCGTCCCAGCAGACTTTCGCCGGCATGCGCCACTGCTCCCAGTTTCTCGAAGGCGAGAAAGCCCGACGTGCCTTTAATCGTGTGAATGGTGCGGAAAATACCGGCCAGTAACTCCCGGTCGTCAGGGCTGTTCTCCAACTTGATCAGCTCCCGATCCAACCGGTCGAGGTTTTCGTAACTTTCGACCAGAAACTCTTTGACAATATCGTCGGAATCTTCCATAGCGAATACCCTCTCCATCGGCAAGACCCGATTTCGCTTGAATCGGAAAGCGCTGCCAGATTACCCCGCGCTCCCAGACGCATAGCGTTTCTACACAAGGCGCGACCCGATTAGAAAATTATCGCGATTCTGGCCGACGACCCTTTGCGGGAGGGCATTCAGCGTACCAAAGCGCTCCCGCATCGGTCCTTTAGAACGTCTCCAATGGGCGGTGACAATAAGCACCTAAAGTTGTATTTGGGGATTTGCTAGAAACACCGATTTCACAGCCCGCAGAAAAACTCGTGGGTAGAGACGGGGCTTGCCCCGTCTTGACCCATACTTCGAACTCGGTTCTTGAGGAATTTGATCTAGGGTCGAGCAGAACAGGAAGCCCACGGCTTCAGAGGTTGCGAAAAAACTCCGCTTGGCGCCGGTTTGGGGAAGGGCACGAGTTCCACTCGCGCGGTAACTCCCGCGGAATCAACTGCGGCTTCCAGCGGCTGGGGGAACGCTGTGCTGGGAAAACACTTTTTCCGCAGCCTCTTCAGTCGTGCCAGCACAACCAGCCAAATCCAGCCTTCACTGAGGGAATCACACTCCGCAGAAAAGTTCCATCTCCCGAGGAGACAGTGCTTGCCCTGTCTTGAACCATTACGCAGAACTCCGGAGCGGGCCGGCAGGCAAAGCGGCATTCAAGGTGGGCGCAGGAATGCCCGACCTACACCGAATAGGCAACATCGTCCCCACCCGCGCTCGTGACCGCACTCTGCACCGGTGAGATCACCTCGCCCGACTTGCTCCCGCGCCGCATGGCGACGATCCCCGTCCGTACCATCTCCAGGATCCCATAAGGACGCAGCACTTCGAGCAGTCCATCAATCTTGTCTTCCCCGCCCGTGATCTCAATCGTCAAAGACTCCGTCGATACATCCACCACCCGCGCCCGAAACACGCTGGCGAGTTCGAGCACGTGGGAACGCGATCCGTGCGTCGCCGCGATCCGGATCATCGCCAGATCGCGCACAATCGCCGGCTGGTTCGTAATGTTCTCCACCAGCAGCACGTTCACCAGCTTGTACAAATTCGCCTCAATCCGCTTCGCCTGATCATGATCGGCCTCGACCGTAATCGTCATGCGCGACACCTCGGGCTTCTCCGTCCGCCCCACCGTCAGCGAATCGATATTGAACGCCCGCCGCCGAAACAACGACGCCACACGCGTCAGCACTCCAGGCTTATTCTCGACATACACCATGAATGTATTCAGCATATTTTTATTGAGTCATTAAAAACAATGAACCTCACTCGTCCTCCGCCGTCTCCACAATCGGACTCGGCCTCCGGATCATGTCATGCAACGCCGCCCCTGCCGCCACCATCGGATACACCGTGTCTTCCTGCGCCACCTTGAAGTTGATCAGCACTGGCCCCTCATGACGCCGCGCCGCCTCCACCGCCGGAACCACCTCCGACCGCTCCGCTATCGTCATACTCCGTATGCCATAGGCCTCCGCCAGTTTCGCGAAATCTGGATTCAGCAACGGCGTCGCCGCATAATTCCGGTCGTAGAAAAATTCCTGCCACTGCCGCACCATACCCAGAAAACCATTGTTGATAATCGCGATATTGATCTTGATATTCTCCTGCACCAGAGTGGCCAGTTCGCACATCGTCATCTGGAACCCGCCATCGCCCACCACCACCCAGACCTCCGCGTCCGGACACGCCACCTTCGCGCCGATCGCCGCCGGTAGGGCAAATCCCATCGTCCCCAGCCCGCCCGAAGTAATCAGCGTTCGTGGATGCTCATGCTTGTAATACTGCGCCTCCCACATTTGGTGCTGTCCGACGTCGGTCACCACAATCGTCTTCGCGTCGCGCGTCTGCCGCCACAGATCATTGATCACGTGCGCTGCGTAAAGATGGCCATTGTCAGGCAGGTTCTGAATGTCGCGCACCGCCGAATCGCCTTTCAGACTGTCAATCGAATCCAGCCACTCACTGCGATCAATCGATTCCACATGCGGCATCAGTTCCAGCAGAACTTCCCGTAAGTCTCCGACCAGCGGCACATCCACCTTCACATTCTTGTTGATCTCCGCTGGATCGATCTCAATATGAATCTTCTTCGCGTTCTGAGCGTAATTCTTGAGGTTGCCCGTCACCCGGTCATCAAAGCGCATGCCAAAAGCGAGCAGCAGGTCCGCTTCCTGAATGGTATGATTCACCCACGCTTCTCCGTGCATACCCATCATCCCGAGATTCAGTGGATGCGACGCCGGGAACGCCCCCAATCCCAAGAGCGTTAGCGCCACCGGAATTCCCGCCCGCTCGGCAAAATCCCGCACCTCCCGCATCGCTCCCGAAACAATAATCCCGTGCCCCGCCAGAATCACCGGACGCTTCGCGTGGTGGATCAACTCCAGCGCCCGTTGATACTCCTCGGGAGCAGGAGAAAGATCGGGCCGGTAACCTGGCAGTTGCGGCTTGGCCGCCCCCCAGTCGAACTCGCATGTCCCCTGCTGCGCATCTTTCGTGATATCCACCAGCACCGGACCGGGACGCCCCGACCTCGCCACATAAAAAGCCTCGCGAATCGTCCGCGCAACCTCATTAGCATGGGTAACCAGATAGTTGTGTTTCGTGATCGGAAGAGTTACGCCCGTGATATCGGTCTCCTGAAACGCATCGGACCCGATCAACTTGCTGCCCACCTGCCCGGTTATACAAACGATGGGAATCGAATCGAGCATTGCCGTGGCAATACCGGTTACCATATTCGTCGCTCCCGGACCCGACGTAGCCACCGCCACTCCCACCTCTCCGCTGGCGCGCGCATATCCGTCCGCCATATGCGTGGCACCCTGCTCATGGCGCACCAGGATGTGATGGATTTTGCTGTGCTTCAACGCGTCATAAGCCGGAAGAATGGCTCCGCCCGGGTAGCCAAAAACGACGCGCACCCCCTCCCGCTCCAGACATTCCCAGAGAATGCCGGCCCCGGTCATCATCTTTGTCTCTTCGGCGATTGGCGCGTTCTTTGGATTTGGATTCAAATTTGCGTTCTTGTCCATCGCTGTAGCCCTCTTCAAGTCATTGTCGTCCTGAGCGCGAGAACTTCGCAACGCGAAGATCTCGCGCAGTCGAAGGACGCCTACTCTCCCGACATCGGAATCTAACTGGATGTGCGCGACGATCGCCAAAACAAAACCCGCCGGCAATGGCGGGTGGAGTCGAGAGCACTTGCGATTTCTAATCTCTCAGCTCACGCCTTCCCCGCGCCGTAAGGGCCAACCCTCGAGCCTTCTCAAAAATTGTGGATTCATCATAACCGACCGACCGTCCGGTTGGCAATCGCAATCGCAGAGTTAACCAGAACCGCCGTAAATTGATCTTACGGAAGCACTTGCAAGCTAGAGTACCCGGAGAGGCCACGGCTTCAGCCCCGCGTCGACATCAACCGGTGAAAAAGCCGGCCCTAGCCCCGGAGGGGCCTGATAGCCCTCCCTGCGACCGCTTCCCGTTGCCCTACAACCCCGGTCCCGGCGGATACGTTGGCAAATCCGGAGGCCGCGGCGCCAACTTCTTCGGACTCGCCTTGATCTGCTCCATCAGCATCTGCACCGCCTTCTCCAGTTGCGGATCCTGTCCCTTCACCACCATGTCCGGAGGATTATCCACCTCAATATCCGGAGCCACGCCGCGATTCTCGATCAGCCACTTACTGTCCAGGCTCGATAGCGAAAACTCGGGCCGCGTAATATAGCCGCCATCCATCAGCGGCATTTCCCCGCGGATACCCCGCACCCCGCCCCACGTCCGCGTCCCGATCAGTGGACCCAGTTTGTACTGCTTGAAGAAGTAGCTGAAAAAGTCTCCATCCGACGCCGCCATGTGATTGGTCACGCACGCCATGTATCCATAAAATACATTGGCCGGAATCGTGCCCGACTCAAAGTTACGCGCCGGACTCATCGCTTGCAGCACCCGCCGTAATCGCGCAAAAATAAGTTCATCCACGAACCCGCCACCGTTGTACCGGACATCGAAAATCATGCCCTCCTTCCGAATCTGCGGGAAATACTGCTTGACGAACTCGTTCAGCCCCTCCTCGCCCATGTTCGGCAGATACACATAGCCGATCAATCCGCCGCTAGCTGCGTCCACCTTCTTGCGGTTGGTCTCGATCATATTCAATTCCCGCAAGCTGTATTCGTCGCCAATCGGCTTCACCACCACTTTGCGCGCGCCGTCCTCCGATGGCTTCGAGTTCACCGTCAGCGTCACCACTTCATTCGCCGCATTCACCATCAATTCATCCGGAGTGTGAGGAGCCTTCAGTGCCCGCCCATTGATCGCAATCACATAATCGCCTTCTTTGATACTGACTCCCGGCTCCGTCAACGGAGAGCGAGTGTGCGCATCCCAGTTCTCGCCCGAATAAATCTTCTTGATGCGGTAAAGTCCGTTCGCCCCATCCACTTCATAGTCCGCGCCCAGTAACCCGACATTCACCGGACGCAGTTCCGGATAATATCCGCCCCCAACATAAGTATGGGAGTTTGATAGCTCCCCAATCATCTGACCCATGATGTAAGTCAGCGAATAACGGTCGGCTACGTAAGGGAGTAACTGCGCGTATTGATCATGAATTTTCTGCCAATCGACTCCGTTCATCGCAGGCTCAAAGAAATAGTCGCGCTCCTGCCGCCACACCTCATTGAAAATCTCTCGCCATTCTTCCGGCGGATCGATCTGCACCCGCATGGTGTCGAGTTTCAGCGCGCCATCGCCAACTTTGTGCGGCGTATCTGGAACCTTGGCATCGATGATTCCGACCGGACCATCTCCTTCGGCCCGGTATAAGAGCTTCGAGCCGTCCGTCGAAAGCGCGAACTGATCCGCGCCGTCCAACAACACCTTGTCTTTCCGATCCTTCAGATCGTAAGCGTGAATCGCCCGATTTTCTCCCGGAATCGGTCCCGACAGACCCTGAATCGGCGATGTGGAGTAGTAAATCGTATCCTTCGAGGCGTCGTAAGAACGAATCACGGCCGGTGGCACCGCCAATGCCACGATCCGGTTCTGGATGCCCTCCAGGTCAATCCTGAAAGCCTTCGGAGGTTCCTTGGTTTCGGTTTGCGTCGCCTTTTCTTCCGTCGCCCCTTCTTCTTTCTTCGGCGACTGCTTGGTGTTTTTCTTTGTAGGTTCCGGCTCCGGTCCGGCCGCCGGCACTTCGCTCTTTACCTTCACCTCGTCGCTCAAAGCCGGAAACGGCGACGCTTCGTCCGCCGTCAACGTAACCACATACACCCGCGTAGTCTTCGGATTCGCAAACTCGAAGTCAATATTGCCCAGCACCTCGTTGTAATCCCGATCCGATAGGAAATAGAGGTAGCGTTTGTCACGATCGAACACGGGGCCATCACTGTTATTCAGATCCGAAGTAACCGCCGTTATCTTTTGATCGGCTGAATTGTAGAGATATACGACGGAGAATCCGGATTGCAGGTTCTTATCATAAGCCAGCCACTTACTATCAGGAGACCAACTGTAATTCGTAATGTCGAAGAATTTACCCTGGTCAACTTTAACTGGCTTTTTCTCCTTGATATCGACATACCACAGCGTGCAAGTCTGGTCCGCCCAGGCAATCCTCGAGCTGTCAGGAGACCACACCGGCGGGAACATGAATCCTTTGTGTCCGCTGGTAATCTGCTGCTCCCGTGACAATCCGTCTTGCGCTGTGATGTAAATCTCGTCTTCGCCCGTGCGGTCAGAAACATACGCGATCCATTGCCCGTTCGGCGACCACGCCACGTGCCGTTCGCGGACCCCCGGAGAATTCGTCAGATTGCGAATGCTCCCGTCTTTCGCCGGAACCGTAAAGACCTCGCCCCGCGCCGCAAAAACCGCTCGCTTCCCGTCGGGAGCAATGTCGAAATTCGTAATTTGCCGGGTCGCACTCACCCACTGCTTCATCGCCTGATCTCGCTCGCCGTTCACATAAACGGTCAGCTTCTTCGGTTGCCGCGTTTGCAGGTCGAAAGTATAAAGATAGCCGCCTTTTTCAAAAATAATCCCATCCGGCCCCAGGCTCGGCCACATGATGTCCCAGTCGTCGAACTTAGTAAGTTGCTCGATCTGCTTGCTCCCCACGTCATAACTGTAAAGATTCAGCCGGTGCTCGGGACCGCGATCGGAGGTGAAATAAATCGTGTTCCCACGCCACATCGGGAACGTATCCGACCACTCCGTGTGCGGAATCACCCCATCCACCGTATTCGTCTTAAGGTCGTAGATCGTTATATCCTGCGCCATCCCGCCCGTGTACCGCTTCCATTGCCGGAAGTTGCGGAAAATTCGGTTGTAGGCGATCTTTCCTCCGTCCGGAGAATAGGACAGCAGTCCGCCCTCGTCCATCGCCATCGGCTGCCCCAGTCCGCCCTCGACACTGATCGTCGTTAACCGCTTGGACCACCCGTTCGACGCATCTCGACGCGAAAGGAAAATCACGCTCTTGCCATCCGGCGTCCACCCCACCACTTCGTTCAGCACGCCCATACGGTCGCTAAGCGGTTGCGCCTGTCCCTGATAGAAAGTCAGTTGCTTGGGTTGGCCGCCCTCCGACGACATGACATACACGTTAAAGTTGCCATCGTACTGTCCCGTAAACGCGAGCCATTTACCATCGGGAGAAAACTTCGGAAACAATTCTCGCCCTACACTCGAAGTAATCCGCCGCGCCGTGCCTCCCGCGCTTGACGCCAACCAAAGATCGCCGCCATACACAAATGCAATCTTGTCCTTATAAATATCTGGGAAAAGCAACAGTCGACCTTCTTGTGCTTCTTGCGCCGCCATCAAACACGCCGAGCCGACAACACATGCGATAACGCAACTCATCACTACAGACGCAAAAAATCTTCGGGTGGAAATCATCGAGTAGTCCTCACTGGGAAATTACTTGCCGGAATAATCAACGGAAGGAAATCCATTTTGACCAACGGAATTGTATCAGCTTGCACGCCGCCTTTTCGAAGATTAGACGTTTTATTACTGGATTGGTGTGCTGCTCGAGGCACGCACCGCGTCCTGGCACGTTCCCGCGGCGGTTAACACTTTGTCAAATGCTGTATCTGTCCTGAGCTTCGCCAGCAGCGGATCCGAAAGTAAATTCTCGTGCGCGCAATAATTCTGCTCCACCGCAGCCTGCAACAGATGCAGCGCCGCCGCCTTCCTGCCGCAATATCCCAAAATCGCTCCCTGGTAATACCAAGTCTCCGGGTCCGGTTCCGAAGGCAGATTGGCTTCCGCCGCCTCTGCCATTCGATCCAACTCAGACACCGGCCGCAATCCCAGGCAAGCCTCCAGCAGGTCGCGATGATAAATCGGAGCCGTAGGCATGCGTTTCACCGCTTCCCGTGCTTCCTGAATTTTCCCTTCCCTCAGCAGCACCGACGGCGTCGCATACGCAGCCCACTCCGAACCCGCGTCCAGCCGGATAAAATCCTTCGCCCGGTCCGTCCTGCCCAATTCCATGAACGCCCACGCACACGAACGAAATGCATAATTTCCCGGATCCAGCACCAGCGCCGTATCGCATTCGCTCGCCGATTGCGTCAACATGCCCGCATATCGGTAGACATATCCCATAATGAAGTGGGCGTACGCACTATCCGGACGCCGCTTCACCAACGCCTGCGCCGCCTGGTACGCCTTGCCCAACTCCCCCCGCTCCACCGAATTCGCAATCAGTTGTCCCGCTGCCAGAATCAAATTCGGATCGAGCTGCATCGCCTTTTGCAGGGCTTTATTCGAGCGCTGGAACATCGGCTCGCCGCCGTCCGAATAGTCCGCGTCATAGTAGCAGCGCAATCCCAGTTGTTCCCACGCCGGAGCATAACTCGGATCCACTTCCACCACATGCTCCAGCACCGCAATCGCATCCTTATTAGGTCCGGCATCGTGGGGCAACGCCAGGCTATGCAGATAGAGATCATAGGCCTCCGCGTTTTTCGGCCGTGTGCTCGTATCCAGGAACCCACCGGCTACTCCCATCGCCGGCAGCAACTCTTGCCGTATCCGCGCCGACATCTGCGACTGCAACGCGATCAGATCCTGCGCTGGAGCCGTCACATTCGTCTGCCATATCAGCCTGTTCCCCTGCACCCCGATCGCCTCTAGCGTAATCAGCAGCCTGTCGCCCTGCTTCAAAAAGTGTCCGGTAATAACGGTGGCCACATGCACTTCCTGGCCCGCCTTCTCCGGATCCACATCGCGCCCAGTAAATTTCCGTGTCATCGCCGACGGGCGAACGTCCAGCGTCCGGGTATAAGTAAGCGTGTTGGAAATTTCATCCGCCAGCGCAAAGCTCAGGAACTCCACGCTGATGTCGTTGTTCATATTCTGCAACGGCAACACCGCGATCGTATTCTTCGGAGCGATCGCTCCCGCAATCCGCCGCTCCTTCAACCACCACGCTCCCATCACCACCAGAAGCATCAGCAGCACTGCGCTCAGTCCCAACAATAAGTACATCGAAAATTTGCTCGACGTCTGAAACGTCGTCGTCGCCAGCCGGTATGGCAGCGCCGGGCGCCGAAATCCGCTCTTCGTCAGCCCCGATTGCGTCTCTCTCTTCAGCGATTGCAGATCGCCCTTCATCGCCAGAGCATTCGGATATCTGTGGCCGCGATCTTTCTCCATCGCACGGCCCAGGATCCCTTCAAAATCCGACGGAAGCGACGGGTTCAGCGTCAGCGGAGAAACCGGCTTCTGATTCAGCACCGCGTCCAGCGTAGTGATCACATTGCCCGTGGCAAAGGGTTTCTTCCCCGTCGCCATCTCGTACAGCACCACGCCCAACGAGAACAGATCGCTTCGCGCATCCAGTTCCTCGCCCCGCGCCTGCTCCGGAGACATATACACCGCCGTCCCCGGAATCACCCCTACCGCCGTCAGCGAGTCTTCCAGCGCCGCCTCGCTCGAGTTCGGATCGCGCGCCGACTTGGCCAGTCCAAAGTCGAGAATCTTCGTCTGCCCGCTCTGCGAGACAAAAATGTTTGCCGGCTTGATGTCACGATGAATGATCCCTTTCGCATGCGAGGCCGCCAAGGCATCCGCCACCTGAATCCCGATGTCGAGCACCTCGTCCAGTTCCATCGGCTTCGCTCGCATCCGCTCCTTCAGGCTCACCCCCTCCAGTTTCTCCATCACTATGAAGGGGTGCCCGTTGTTGTCGTTGATGTCGTGGATAGTGCAGATGCCGGGATGATTCAACTGGGAGGCGGCGCGAGCCTCCCGCAGGAAACGATCCAGCGACTTGCGGTCGTGGACCATATCCATCGGAATAAACTTGAGCGCAACGTGACGAGCCAGGCGCGTGTCTTCCGCTTCATACACCACGCCCATCCCTCCACCACCAAGCTTTCCGACGATGTGATAGTGGGAGACTGTCTCGCCGATCATTTCGGAAGGCCTCGGTTGCCGCTCGCGGCTATGTTAGGCCGATGCCGGAGCCCCGGTCAACCCGTCCCGCCATCTCTCCGCCGAACCGCCATTGACCACAGCCCAAAACACCAGTTCCCGTAGAAACCGTTCACCCAGGCCTCTTCTGGCACCCCATGTAGATCCATAGAATCGAAGATGCGGTAACCGCCTCACAACTAGCTTCTTCATTGCCCATTGGCTAAAGTAGAAGGCTGGTTCTGCCGATGAATCCCATTGCACGCAAACGTGTGACGACAGGGCTTCGCCCCATCCAAGCCGCATCCCAACCGAGTGCCAGCCAACTCAACGATCCGGCGACACAAACGCGGCCCGATCTCAAACCTAGTTCATTGCCACCCTCTATTGCGGAGTCCGGCTTTTCCTCCACGAATCCTGGAGGTTCTCTAACCGTGCAGGCTCTCGTGGTCGACGATTCGGCCGTTTACCGCAAATTGATCGGCGATCACTTGCGAAGCTGGGATTTTTCCGTCACCCTCGCCGAATCCGGTTCCGAAGCCTGCCAAATCCTCGAGCATCCTCATGCTCCTAAACTCGTTTTGCTTGACTGGGTCTTGCCCGATCTCGATGGCCTCGAGGTCTGCCGCCGCATCCGCCAGTCCCGAACCTCCGGCCCTTATGTCTATGTCATCCTCCTGACCAGCAAAAATGGCCATCACAATCTGCTCCAAGCCATGCAGGCCGGAGCCGATGACTACCTCGCCAAGCCCTTTGACGAATTGGAATTAAAAGCGCGGCTCCTCGTCGGCAGACGCATTCTCGACCTCCAGGATGAACTCGTATCTGCCCGCGAGTCCATGCGCCACGACGCTACCCACGATGGCCTCACCGGAGTCATGAATCGTCGCGAGATTATTGCCATGCTCGAGCGCGAATTGGAGCGCGCTCGCCGCGAACGCAGACCCGTCGGTGTGATTCTGGGCGATATCGATCACTTCAAATCCGTCAACGACACCCTGGGCCATCTTTTTGGCGACGAAGCACTGCGCCAAGTCAGCCGCCGCCTGCAGTCCGAAATCCGCGTCTACGATGGCGTCGGCCGCTACGGCGGAGAGGAATTTCTCATGATCCTCCCCAATTGCGACCTGCCCAGCGCTCTGCAGCGCGCTAACGACCTCCGCGAATCCGTTGCCAAAACTCCCGTGCAATATTCCGGCGAAGAAAGAACCATCACCATGAGCATGGGAGTTGCCGCCTCGAACTGCGAGGGCAAAAACGAAGTAGAAACCTTATTGAAGCAAGCCGACGCCGGCCTCTACGCCGCCAAAGAAAAAGGTCGCAACCGCACCGAACACGCACCCACGCAATCCAAAACAAAATCCGCTGCCCAATCCGCCAAGACTAAGGCACTCTCTCACGAGTAAGCCGTCCGTGTGGTCATCACTTTTGGGTGTTCCAGCGGTTCACCGCTGCGAGAATGATTTTCTCTAAAAAGCGGCTTTACGCCGCTGAGGCGCCCTACTCCGCCTGCTTGGTAATATTCAGCAACACCCCTACACACATCAGCGTCACAAACAACGACGACCCACCATACGAAACAAAGGGCAGCGGAATCCCCTTCGTCGGCATCATTCCCAGCACCACACTAATATTGATAAACGCTTGCAGCACGATCATGCTCGTGATTCCAACCGCTAAAAAGCGTCCAAAATTGTCTTGCGTCCGCAACGCCGTGCGCGTTCCCCGCCAAAGAAAAATCCCGAACAGAAGGATGACCACCAGCGCTCCCGCCATCCCCAGTTCTTCTGCCGTAACCGCGAAAATAAAATCCGTATGTGGCTCGGGAAGATAAAACAACTTCTGTTTCCCTTCCATAAACCCGAGGCCCGTGACCCCGCCCGTCGAAACCGCAATCAGCGACTGAATAATGTGGAAACCAAATCCCTTCGGGTCGGCATAAGGATTCAAAAAAGCCAGAATGCGATCTCTCCGATACGACACGTGAAAAATCAGAAAATAAAGCGGAAGCAACGCCGCCACAAAAGCGTACCCAAAATAACGCAGACGAATTCCCGCAACAAACAGGATGCAAGCGGTGATGCCCGCACACGCAATCGCCGTCCCCAGATCAGGCTGAAACACAATCAAGGCAAGAAAAAAACCAGTGGGCGCGACCGCCGGAACCAGCGTTTTCCGCCAGTCGTCCATCGCACTCGTCTTGTTCTCCAGAAACCACGCCAAAAACAAAATCAGCACCGGCTTCGCCAACTCCGAAGGCTGCAGCGATACCGGGCCCACGTGAAACCACCGGTGCGTCCCGTGCGCCCGGTCCAGAAAGAAAACAGAAATCAGCAGCAGCGTGGTAAATCCAAGCGCCGAGAAAACCAGCGCCGGATGCCGCAGTCGTTTGTAATCCACCTTCATCGCCACCACCATCGCCGCGAATCCCGCCACCGCCCACACCAACTGCTTCAGCAGGAATCCGTAAGCCGATCCAAACCGCTCCTTGGCCATCACCGCCGAAGCGCTGAAGATCATCACCAGCCCAATAAAGACCAGAATTGTGGTAACCGCAAACATCCAGCGATCGACACTAACCCGCTTAGCCATAAGAAGTCCATTTCACCACGACGACCGCAGCATGCAGGAGTTTAAGCCCCCAAGTTCAAGCCAAGTGATAACTGATGAGGTACCAGTCGTACTCGTGTGGTGTGTGCCCGTGGTGGTGCCGTGTTCGTGTGGTGACAGGCGTCCCGCCCGTCCAAACGGGTGAGTAGTGACACCCGCCCGAAGCAGCCTTCCCAGGCAAAGCCGAAGCGGGAAAACTCCGCATAACACCCAGGAACCCCCGCCACTTCAAATGAAGACTCCCTGCTGGGAAGAAGCCTACCTATCGAGCCCGCGTCATCCCCAGCGAATGCACCGTCTCCTTAAACGCGCGCCCGCGATGCTCGTAACTCTGAAACTGATCAAAACTCGCGCATGCTGGAGCCAGCACAATCACATCCCCCTCCACCGCCAATTCGCTCGCCCGGCGGACCGCATTCTCCAGCGTCTCCGCGTGCTCGATCTCCGCCGCCCCCTGAATCTGCGACTCGATCTTCGCCGCCGCCGCCCCAATCGTGTACACCCGCTTCACCCGCTGCCGCAAAAGATCGTTCAGCACCGTATAGTCGCTGCCCTTGTCCTTCCCCCCAAGAATCAGGTGCAGGTGCGGAGGAATGTCCGCCGCAAACGCCTCCAGCGCCTTGATCGTCGCATCCACATTCGTCGCCTTCGAGTCGTTGTAATAGTCCACGCCCGCCACCCGCGCCACAAACTCCAGTCGGTGCTCCACCGCCTTGAAATTCCGCACCGCCTCGCGAATTTCTTCCGGCTGGCAGCCCACGAGCATGCCAATCGAAATCCCCGCCAGCACGTTCTCCAGATTGTGCGCGCCCTTCAGCGGCAATTCCCCGAGCGGCATGATCTCCCGCTCCCGATTCCCATCGCGATAATAAATCTGCGCGCTGCGCGCCACCGCTCCTCGTTGAACTTCCTTCTTCCTGCTGAACCAGAATAGCTGCGCCCGCGTACGCTCCGCCAATCCCGCCGCAGTCGCATCGTCCGCATTCAGCACCGTGAAATCATCCGCCCCCTGATTCTCAAAAATGCGCGCCTTCGCCTTGATGTAATTCTCCAGCGACTTGTGCCGATCCAGATGGTCGGGCGTGATATTCAGAATCACCGCAATCCGCGGACGAAACTCGACAATCGTCTCTAACTGAAAGCTCGATACTTCCAGCACGAACCACGTATTCGGCCGGGCCTGATCCACAAAAGTGATGGCCGGAGTCCCAATATTCCCCCCCACCATCGTCGGGAACTTTCCCGCCGCAATAATTTCGCCGGCCAACGACGTCGTCGTCGTTTTGCCGTTCGCCCCGGTAATCGCCACAATCGGACCGCACAAAAACTGCGCCGCCAGTTCGATCTCCCCAATCACCGGCTCGCCCAAGCTGCGCGCCTGCATCAGTTGCGGAGCGTCGACCCGTACCCCCGGACTCACCACAATCAAATCCTGTCCCCGAAAAGTCCGGTCCCCATGCCCACCCGTTTCCACCGTAATCCCATGCTCCAGCAACAACAAGATTTCATTCCGCAGCTCCGCCTCCGGCTTCGAATCCGAAACCGTTACTCGCGCCCCCCGCGACTTAAGAAACAGCGCCGAAGCGACGCCCGACTTCCCCAGCCCCACCACCAGCACGCGTTTGCCGTTCAGATCCATGCGATTCGATTGATTACGATCTGCTCACTCCCGTGTTTCGTAACCTATTGCTTTACAACAGAGTGCTTCTCTGCGCTTCACAACAGAGTGGTTCACTACTAGACTGTGTTCCAAAAATCGGCTTGGAAAGGGCGTGGCTTCAGCCATGCCGCTTAAACCCGCCAAAGATGCACCTTAAAGCCGCTGAGGACCGAGTCTTCGAATTACAAATCAGCAATTACAAATTCCTACCTGAGCTTCAGCGTCGTCAGTGCAAACAGCGCAAACACCAGCGAGGCAATCCAGAACCTCACAATCACCTTCGACTCCGACCACCCCAGCAATTCAAAATGATGGTGTATCGGCGCCATCTTGAAAATACGCTTCTTGCGCAGCTTGTACGAACCGACCTGCAGGATCACCGACAGGGCCTCGATCACAAAAATTCCGCCAATAAACGGCAAAAGTAGCTCCTGCTTAATCATAACGGCAACCGTTCCAATCGCGCCGCCCAGGGCCAGCGAGCCCACGTCGCCCATAAAAATTTCCGCCGGATGCGCGTTGTACCACAAAAACCCTATCGCCGACCCCACCATCGCTCCGCAAAAAATCGTCAACTCCCCGATCTGCGGCATCTTCTGCAATTCGAGGTAAGTCGCAAACGTAGCGTGGCCGCTCAAATACGTCAGCACCGCCAGCGCCCCGGCCGCGATCACCGTGCACCCAATCGCCAGCCCGTCCAGCCCGTCCGTCAGATTCACGGCATTGCTCGAAGCCACAATCACAAACACAACAAAGCCCACAAACGGCAAGAACGCCAGCGGCCACAGATGCGGATGCCCCATCAATTTTCCAATCACCAGATCCGGATGGAATTGCTTCAGGAAGGGAACCACCAGCCGCGTCGAGTACTCGCCGCGATGCTGCAAAACAATCAGCGCGATCGCAATCGCGACGCTGGCCGCGACCTGATAACCCAGCTTCGCGCGCGCCGTCAGCCCCAGATTCCGTCGGTGCACCACTTTGAGATAGTCGTCGGCAAAACCCACCGCGCCAAATGCCAGCGTCGAAAACACCGCGATCCACACAAAAGGGTTGCTCAAATCCGCCCACAGCAAGGTCGGCACTAGGATCGCAATCGCGATCAACAGCCCGCCCATCGTAGGCGTCCCCGCCTTTTTCTGATGCGCCTGCGGACCCTCTTCGCGGATGTACTGCCCAATCTGAAAATCCCGCAGCCGCCGAATCACAATCGGTCCCACGATCAGCCCGGTAAAAAGCGCTGTAAGACTGGCAAATGCAGTACGAAAAGTAAGATAACGAAAAATACGGAATGGCGGAAAATAATGGAACAACTTCAGATAGAGCAGCCAGTAGAGCAATCCGCCTCCAACCCCCAGCTGTCAGCTCGAAGCTGTCAGCTCTCAATGATGAGTTCAAAGTTCTAAGTCAAAAACCCCGGTGCCCCAGGTTCGCGCCCGTCCTTTGAGCGCTGACCTGAGCCTACCCCTGGCCGGGAGCCGCAATCTCCCGTCTCTCCCGCCACCTCTCCAACGCCTTCTCCAACTTCACCCCTCGCGACGCCTTCAATAGCACCACATCCCCATCGCGAGTCTCCCGCGCCAGCCACTCCCCCGCTTCCTCCGGAGTAGCCACAAACTCCGCCTTCATTCCCGCTGCCCGAGCCGATTCCACCATCGCCTCGGCCAACCCTCGCACCCCAAGCAAAAAATCCTGTTCGCCAACCGCCATGTAACGTCCACACTCGCGATGCAATTCCTCGCCAGGCCCACCCAGTTCCAGCATCTCCCCCGCAACCACAATCCGGCGCCGCCCCGGCATCGCAGCCAGCGTATCCGCCGCCGCCATCAACGCCTTCGGACTTGAATTGTAGCAATCGTACAGCACCGTGATGTTACCCACCCGGACGACCTGTCCCCGCTTGTCCGCCGCCTGCAACGATGGCATCGCCGCTGCGATCTCCGAAGGCGTGATCCCGTGCTCCAGCGCAACCGCCGCCGCCGCCAGCACGTTATACACATTGTGTCTTCCCAGCAGCGGACTCTGCACCGGCTGCCGCACCTCCCGGCAGACCAGATCGAACCGCGTGCCTTCCGCGCCCAGCACTTCAACGTTTTCCGCCCGCACATCCGCCGTCGGCTTGAATCCGAACATGACCACTTTGCCCTTGAAGTCGCGTCCAAACTGGCTAACATATTCGTCGTCGCCATTCAGCACCGCCGTCCCGCCATGCGGAAGCGCCTCCACCAGTTCATACTTCGCGCGCGCAATCCCCGCAATCGACTCGAAACTCTCCAGATGCACCGGCGCCACGTTAGTAATCACCGCCTCATTCGGCTGCGCAATCCGCGCCAGTGCCGCAATCTCGCCGGAGTGCGACATCCCCATCTCCACCACGGCCACATCGTATTCCGGCTCCAGCGTCAGCAACCCCAGCGGCAGCCCAAAATGATTATTGAAATTTCCCTTCGTGCGATGCACGCGATACTTGATCGCCAGCAGATGTGCCATCGCCTCCTTAGTAGTAGTCTTGCCCATCGACCCGGTCACACCGATGACCGTCTTCCCCCAGATCTTCCGCACCGCCGTAGCCAGCGTCTGCAGCGCAACCAAAGTGTCGTCCACGACCAGCAATCGCTCGCCCTCGGAACGCACCAACGCGTACCGCGCCAACTCATCTTTACGGACCACCGCCGCTACCACACCCCGGCTCAGAGCCTGCTCAACGAAGTCATGTCCGTCGAGCCGCTCCCCTTTTACGGCAAAGAAAAGTTCCTCCGCCTGCACCGTGCGTGAATCAATCGAATATCCCTCCGCTATCGCCCGCGGGTCGAAACGCCCGGTAGCCGCGATCAACTCCGCAATCCGTGAGACCGGCAGCCTCATGCCGTCTTCTCCGCAGCCGACATTTTTGCGGCGACATTGCAGTCGTAGCCTATTTCCTTCAGTTCTTCCCGCGCGACCTCCACATCATCAAAAGGAATCGTCCCCTCTCGCGTGACCTGCACCTTCTCATGCCCCTTGCCCGCCAGCAGCACGATGTCCCCGGGCGATGCCTGCCGCAATGCCAGACGAATCGCCTTCCGCCGGTCCGGCTCCATCGAATATTTCACGCCCGACTTCTGCAATCCCACCACCGCGTCGTTCATAATCGCCAGTGGATCTTCCGACCGCGGATTATCCGAAGTCAGCACCACAAAATCACTGCCCTTCCCCGCCGCTTCACCCATCATCGGACGCTTCGCCCGATCCCGATCTCCCCCACACCCAAAAACCGTGATGACCTTGCCTTTGAGCCCCGCCCGTACAATAGAATCCCGCGCCAGCGCCGTCAGATTCCGCAGCGCATCATCCGTATGCGCATAATCGACGACCACCGTAAATGCCTGCCCGCAATCCACCCGCTCAAAACGTCCCGGAACGCACGCGAGTTCGAAAATGCCCTTGGCAATCGCCTCCGCCGGACAACCCCGCGCATATCCCGCTGCCGACGCCGCCAGCACGTTATAAACATTCACCGTCCCGATCAGCGGAGACCACATAGCTATCTTTCCCGCCGGGGTCACCATCTCAAACCGCGTTCCCCGCGGCGTAATTTCGATCGCCTCACTGTGAAAATCGCCAGACGCCAAACCGTAACTGATCACCACCGCCCTGTTCTTTTTGCAAAGCTTCAGTAGTTCGCGCCCATATTCATCGTCAGTATTAAGAACCGACGCCCGCGGCGGATACGTGCCACACCCTTCAAACAGCACCTGCTTCGCGCGAAAATATTTCTCCATCGTCCCGTGATAATCCAGATGATCGCGCGTGAGGTTCGTGAACACTGCCACATCAAACGGAATCCCGAAAACACGCTGCTGCTCCAGCGCATGCGATGATACTTCCATCACCGCTTCAGTCACTCCCACCCCGAGCCCCTCCGACAAAAGCCGGTTCAGCTCCAGCGACTCCGGCGTAGTATGTGGAGCCGGCAGAACTTTCCCCGCTACGTGGTACTCAATCGTTCCGACCAGCGCCGTCTTCCGTCCCGCCGTCTTAAAAATCGATTCGATCAAGAACGCGGTCGTGCTTTTCCCATTCGTACCCGTAATTCCAGTATTAAAAATTCGCTCCGCTGGCTTCTTATAGAAGTTAGCGCTCAGTCGTGCCAGCACCCGTCGCCCATGCTCAACCTGCGCCCAGGCTACGGCGGGGCGCAGAGTTTCGGCCGCCGAGTCCGTAACCACCGCCACCGCTCCCGCCGCGATTGCCTGGTCAATGAAGCGATTCCCGTCGCTCGTCTCGCCCTTCATCGCGACAAAAACCGTTCCCGGCCTCACCCGCCGCGAATCGTACTCCACCCCGGCAACGCCCGGATTCCCGCACTGAAAGAGGACTTCGGCGCCCTGCAGAAGTTGTTGAAAAGTCATTAGAATGATTATAAATAGCGGGAATCCGCTTTCCCTGTGAACCTCTGTGTACCTCGGTGCTCCCTCTGGTAAAGACTTTCTTTGAACCACCAGAGACACAACCGCCCCGAGGACTTAGCTCTATCGCCCGAATCGCACCGTGATCCGCGCTCCCGCCGCCACATGCGCCCCTGCCGCGGGCGATTGTTCGCGGGCAACGCCACTGCCCACCGCATCCAGCTCCAGACCGGAATCCTGCGCCACCTCAATCGCAGTCCGCAGGTTCTTCCCCAGAAACAACGGCACCTCGATCCCGCCCTCCGCAACCTCCAGAACCACCGTTCCCCCCGCTGGCAATTTCTGCGGAGTTGAACTCTCACCTTGCGCCACCGCCGCCGGAGACATCGTTGTCGCAGAATCTACCGTCATCGGACTGGTCTGCGCCGCCGGAACAATCTGCGCGCCCATCGCGCCAGGCTTAGCCGCCCCTGAAGTCGGAACCCCTGCTCCACCACCGTCACCCACATCCAAACTCGCCCCCAGATGATCCGGCGAACTCTCCTCCAGACTCGCCTCCGGAACATCACGTCGAGCCAGCTGCACCTGCCGGTTCGGCGGAAGTTGCACATCATGCGGAACGTGCCTGTACTCCAGCACCTGCTGCATCACCCGCTGAAAGATCGGAGCCGAAACCTGCCCGCCCTGATGCAGCCCCACCGCTGAATCCAGGATCACCACCACCGCAATCTGCGGATCGTTAATCGGAGCAAACCCCGCAAACGACGCCACATACTTCGTCTTCGAGTAAGCGCCCGTAGCCGGATCCACCTTCTGCGCCGTCCCCGTCTTTCCCGCCGAACTATATCCCTCCAGAATCGCCTTCCGTCCCGTCCCGTGCAGCACCACTCCCTGCAACATCTGCCGCATCTGCGCGGCCGTCAAAGATGAAATCACCCGCGTTCCCTCCGCGGGCTGAAAGGCAATCGTCTGCGGAATATTCTGCGACGCCTTCTGCGGTTCGAGCGTTCCCGCCACAATCCGCGGCGGCACGCGTACTCCATCATTTGCAATCGTCGAAATCAGCGCCCCCAGTTGCACCGCCGATATCCCAATCTCCTGCCCCATCGAAATCGCGCCAATCGAAACCTTCGACCAGCGCTCCACCGGCTTCGTCATCCCCCGCGTCTCGCCCGGAAGCTCGATTCCCGTCTGCTGTCCGAATCCGAAGGCGCGAATGTATTTGTACATGCGCTCATCGCCCAGCCGCAGTGCAACCTTAATCGCGCCCACATCGCTCGACTCCGCAATAATGTCCGCCACCGAGAGCATCCCGTGCGGCCGGCTGTCGCGGATCCGCATCCCATTGATCACAATCGATCCCATCTGGCAATCGAACATTTCGTCAGGACGCGTCACCTTCTCTTCCAACCCCGCCGAAATCGTCACCATTTTGAACGTCGAACCCGGCTCGTAAATATCGCTCACCGCCCGGTCCTTCATCGCCTCGTTCTTGATCTCTTTCCGAATATTAGGATTGAACGTCGGCCGGTTCGTCAGCGCCAGGATTTCGCCCGTATGCGGATTCTCCACGATCACCGTCCCCGCAATCGCGTGCGTCTCCTCCATCCCCCGCTCCAGTTCCCGCTCCGCAATGTACTGGATGTTCTGGTCAATCGTAAGCACCACACTGTCGCCCGCTTCCGGCTCTTTTTCCACACTGGCAAACCACCGCTTCCGCGCATCCACCGAGATCATCAGCTTGCCCGGCTTGCCTTGCAATTCGTCGTTGAATTCCCGCTCGAGTCCGCTCAGCCCCTGGTCGTCGGTGCCGACAAACCCAAGCACCTGCGCCGCCAGTTCCCGCTTCGGATAAAACCGCTTCGCCTCCTTTTGAAAATGGATTCCCTGCAGATTCAGCGCCCGGATGCGCTCAATCACCTCCGCATCCGCTTTGCGCGCTACCCAGCAGAATTTGTGCGCACTGCAATCCGCCAGCACGACCCTCGGATCATCCTGCGTAATCCGCGTAATCAGGCTGAGCGTATTCGCCAGGTCAGGAGTCTCCGAAGGCACAACGAACGCCGAGTCCACCTGGATCGACATCGCCAGCTCGCGCCCCGCCCGATCGTAGATCACCCCGCGCTTGGGAGAGAGATCGAAGCTGCGCTGCTGCTGGTGCTGCGCTCGCCGCTCAAAATCCCCGTAACAGAATATTTGCAGATAAATCAGCCGCCCGCAGATCGCCAGCAGCCAAAGGCACAGCCATCCAGACAAGAGATACAGCCTGATTCGTGCGCCGTTCAAAGAGGTACTCGCCGCCACTTCCAGTCCTCAGAAACTTTCGGCGGCCCCGAAGAGCCGCCGCAAAACTTACTTAACCTCGGGGACGCGGCTTCCCGCGTCTGCTCGGAACGGACAACAGCGTCTATTGAAGTCTACGGCGCCGAAACCACCGCCACCGGCGTTATGCTCGCCATCACCGGCATAGCCCCATCGTTCGCGGAATCCATCCGAATCACCTGCCCCGGCTGCGGCGGTTGCAACCCCAGCTTTCGCGCCGTCAGATCAATCCGCTCCGGATCGCGCAACGACGCCTCTTCCAGCCGCAACGCCCGGTTCATATTCGTCAGGTCCTCCCGCTGCGAGCGCAGCGTCTCGATCTTGTAGCCATACTCGATCGCGCGGAAATGTTGCAGCCCATATCCCATCACCAGCACGAACAGCAGGCACAATGCCGCCCCAAACTGTTTCATCTCGCGTTCGCGCCGCGGGTCTTCCACCTTCACCAGCCGCGAGTTGTCGATCGTCTTCCGAAAATAAATTTCCGGAGTCCCCAGCCAGCACGACTTCCGTCGCCCCGCAACAACTGCGCTCTGCATCGCCAAGGCACTCATGATTTATGCCACTCCAAGAAGTTTCGATTCGTACTCGGTGTTCGGCGGGGCGGAAACGAACCAGCCTTCATCCAGACTGGCCTCGCCCATCGCGGCTTCAGCAACCAGACTTCCCGCGGATTGCGCTCTCCGTTCCACGCACTCCACCGTCGCCATCAGATCTTCAATCAAGGTGCCGGTATAGGTCATTTTTCGATCTTCCTAATTTTTTCTTCCCGGACGCGGCCTTCGTTTTATCCCTTTTTGGCCGCTCCAGGAAAACTCCACCACAGAGTTAACGAGAGAGTTAACGAATCACAATGCAAGCCTTTTCCGACTCGGTGCCCCAGGTTTCGCGCCCGCGCTCTGGGCGCTAACCTGGGCAAAGCCAATCACAGCGTCGGTCACCGCACTCTCTTACCCCGGCACGCCTACTGCCACCGCACCGGGAGCCCGGCAGTTTCTCCGGGGCAAACTCAAACTCTCTCCGCCGCCCGCATCCTCGCACTGCGCGACCGCGGATTCCGTCCAATCTCTTCTTCGCCCGCCGTCACCGGCTTCTTCGTCAGCAACCGGTACCAGCCCCGCTTCGCACCGTCACGAAGCGCATCCTTCACAATCCTGTCTTCCAGCGAATGAAAGCTGATCACCACCAGCCTTCCGCCCGGCTTCAGCACCCTGGGCGCCGCCTCCAGTAGTGCTTTCAGATCGTCCAGTTCATGGTTTACGAAGATTCGGAGAGCCTGAAAAGTTCTGGTCGCCGGATGAATGCGCTCGTGTTTCATTGACCGGGCCGCGGCCGCTACCACCTCGACAAGTTGCGTCGTCGTGCGTATCGGCCGCGACCGGACAATGGCTCTGGCGATTCTCCGCGACCTCCTTTCCTCACCGAATTCGTAAATCACATCGGCTAGCTCGCGCTCGTCGATGTGGTTTACCACTTGTTCGGCGGTCTCGCCCGACATCGGATTCATCCGCATGTCCAGCGGTCCTTCCGCCTGAAAACTAAATCCCCGAGCCGCGTCCGAAAGCTGCAAACTGCTCACGCCCAGGTCGGCCAGAATGCCGTCGTACGCCGTTCGCTGTTCGCTGTTCGCTAGTTCCGCAAACGAAGCATGAATCAGCGAAACCGTAGGCCAATCGCCCGAATCCGCTCGTCGCTCGCCGGCCGCCAATCCCTCGCCAGCGCCCTCGCTGAGAACTGAGAATTGAGAACTGAGAACTGCCCCAGCCCTTCCCAGCGCCGCCGGATCCTTATCGAAGCCAATCAAATGTCCCGGTGCGCCGAGGCGTCTTGCGATTTCGTAACTGTGCCCGCCCAGGCCCACCGTGGCATCCAGATAGGTTCCACCACGTCTTACGGCTAGAAAATCGATCGCTTCTTTTAAAAGAACCGGGACATGGCCACCCGCTCCATGCCCACCCCGCTCGGGGGTGTCTGTCGTATCCCTGCCCACTAGATGCCCAATTCGTCCAGCGTCTTCGTGTCTTCATCCGTGAAAGCCTGCCCGTCAATCTCTTTCTGGAGCGCTTCCATGTTCCGCACTTCCAGGTAGGTCAAGTTTCCCAGTACCGCCACCTCCCCGCGTATCTGCGCCGACTCGCGCAAAATCTGCGGTATCAGGAGGCGCCCCTGCCCGTCCATCTCCACCACCTGCCCGTAATAATTCGTGCGGGTCAGAAACTTCTTCTTCGTTGGATTGAACGTTGATAGCGCCGCCAGCTTCTGCTCGATCCGCTCCCATTCTTCGAAGGGATATACTTGAGCAACAACCCCGTCCTGGCTGGTGATGTAGAATTTCTGCGCATACTTCTCGTCGATCACCCGCTTGAATTCCGCCGGGACCTTTAACCGTCCTTTTTCGTCGACGCGAGTTGGGTGATTTCCGCGGAACATGTGAGCTGCCGGTTTTCGGGCTCCGTTGCGTTAACGCTGCTGCTACTGCCAAAACCACGAGGGAGGTACAAGCGGTTACAACCACTGTGGATTCCGGTTCGTTGGGCCTCGTTTTGTCGGTGTCAGCTTCAGAACTCACTGGCGCCTCGAAACTTAGAGTTACTTCCCACGACCTCTATAATTGACTCCACTTTCAACCACTTCGCTCCACTTTATACCCAAATCCTTTGTTGTCAATAACAAAGTTGCATCTTGAGATTTTCGCGAGAGACCCGACCCGCAAACCACGAAATGTTGCGGTTAACCAGAAAGGTGACCGCTATGGATAGTGTTTAGCGCCGAGGTTCCGTGTCACCGAATTCCAGAATTTTCCACTTGCAGTTCTCCCGTCTTGTCGACGCGCTTTTGCAGGAGCAGCAGACTCTGTAGCTGGAGAGCGCTTACCTCGCCGCCTCCACTACCACTGCCGTCCCATAAGCCAGAACTTCCGTGACTCCCTGCATCACTTCCGTCGCGTCATAGCGCGCGCCCACAACCGCGTTCCCGCCGATTTCCGCCGCATGCTGCAACATCAGATCGAACGCCTCGGCTCGCGTCTTCTCGCAAAGATTGGTCAGCAGACTGATATTGCCCCCTACCAGCGTCTGCAGCCCCGCGCCAATCGTCCCAAAGATCGACCGCGACCGCACCGTGATTCCCCGCACCACCCCCAGCGTCCTGACTACTCGAAACCCATCCAGCTCAAACTGCGTGGTCACCATATTATGCGCAACCATTCGTCCCGCACCCGCAGCATAATTCCCCATCGCTCCTCCGAATCGATCATCTTGCTCTCTGGGTAGTCGCAACAGCTGCCGGGTGCCCCAGGTTCGAGCCCGTCCTTTAAGGCGCTAACCTGGAATCAGGCCGAGTCCTCAGACCGCCGCCTGCAACTGACTATCCGAACTCTGATCCATAGCGCTTTGAAAGGGCGCTGCTTTTTAGCCGCGAGGACAGCTCGCCCTATTCCACCACCCACTCCCGCATCCTTCTCAACAACGATGCCGGAGCCTCTGCCTCCATCACCACCACTCCATCCTGATACTGCCGCGAATAGATCCTCGCCCCAGCCTGTAGCTGCGCCAGCATCTTCCCCTCGCGTTGCGGAATGCGCAGCCGCACGCGCCGCGGTCGGTCTTCCTCCAGCAATTCATCCACCCGCTCCAGCAGCGTCCCCACTCCCATCCCCTTCGCCGCCGAAACATGCACTGTGTATTCGTCATCTCGCAGCGACTCCCGCTGCTTCGGCAACAGCAGATCGATCTTGTTCATCACCCGCAGTCGCGGCTTCTTGTCCGCTTCCAGCTCCTTCAGTACGCTTTCCACCTGCGCATCCTGCTCCGCCGAAATCGGACTGCTCGCATCCGAAACCTGCATGATCAGCGTCGCCCGCTGCACCTCTTCCAGCGTCGCCCGAAACGCCGACACCAGGGTGTGCGGAAGATGCCGGATAAAACCCACGGTGTCCGAGAACAATATCTTCCGCTTCGACGGAAGCTCCGCCCCGCGAATCGTCGGATCCAGCGTGGCAAACATCCGCGACGATTCCAGCACCTTCGACTTCGTCAGCACGTTGAACAGCGTCGACTTCCCCGCGTTCGTATAGCCGACCAGCGCTACCAGGGCCACCGGCACCGATTCCCGCCGCTGCCGTTGCTGCGCTCGTATCCGCCGAACATTTTCAATCTGCTGCTTGACGTGCCGCACCCGCCGGAAAATCTTCCTCCGGTCCGTCTCCAGCTGCGTTTCACCCGGACCGCGCGTCCCAATCCCGCCGCCCAGTTGCGACATCTCCACGCCTCGCCCAGCCAGTCGCGGCAGCATGTATTCCAGCTGCGCCAGCTCCACCTGCAACTGGCCTTCACGTGTGCGCGCGTGCCGCGCAAAAATGTCGAGGATCAGCTGCGTGCGATCGATCACCCTCGTGTTCAGCACCCGTTCGATGTTGCGCTGCTGTGAAGGCGACAGGTCGTGATCAAAGAGGATCACATCCGCGGAAACCGAAGCTGCCGCCCCCGCAATCTCCTCCAGTTTGCCCTTGCCGATCAGCGTCGCCGGATCAGGACGATCCTTGCGCTGACTGAATTCACCAGCCACCTCCGCCCCCGCGCTCATCGCCAGCGACCGCAGCTCATCCAGCGATTCCTCGGAGCTGAAATCAGGAGAATCCGCCGGCAAGACCGCAGCCGAGGACAACAATGACGATGGAGAAGTAGACGTGACCGATGACGCACTCGCGGCGTGGTCCCGCGCCGCTTGCGCCCCGGCCGTAAGATTCGCGGAACGTTTCTTCCCTCCGCGCCCCTGATTGCGAAACTCTACCCCCACCAGGAACGCGCGCTCCCGCTGCTCCGACGGATTCACTACCACCCTCGGCTCATTCCGCGAACTTTTTGCCGTACCATCCCGCGAACTTTTACGGCTGCTCAATCTGGAGTCATCTTGGCGCAAGCAAACTCATTTCATCCTTCAGTGCCCGTGCCGGAAGTGGCGCCAGGAATCGCCCCCTCCCCGGATGACGCCGACGCCGACGCCACCATGGTCGGCTTCGCCTCTCCATGGCTGTGGGTTGCCCGCGATATCACCACGGTCGAAATCGCGTGCTTGAAGATGAGCTGCTCCTGGTTGCTGGTTTCCAGCACCACCGAGTATTTGTCGAAGGACCGGATCCGCCCCGTCAGCTTCACCCCGCTCACCAGGTAGATCGTGATATTGTGTCGTTCCTTGCGCGCAGTGTTGAGGAAGGAATCCTGAATGTTCTGTTGTGCCGGCTTGGCTTCCATGCCGATCTCCTTTTTTAACTTCTGATTCGATGCTGCGCCGTGAGCCTTCTGGGGAGGGAAACCGGCGCAGCTCTCTCTATATCGGCTCCTACAATACGTCCTTGTCTCACGCTTTTCAACCGCCGCACGATTAAATTTGTGTGTCCGCTAAAGAACCGACCCTGTACGCGTTGTTCCTGAGCGCAGCAGGAACTTCACGAAGCGAAGTCCCGGCGGAGTCGAAGGACCCTTTACCCTAACTGGTTCCCTTTCCCCCGCCCGCCATCTACAATCGTCCCTTCCCGGCCGCGGTTTCACAAAAGGAGGCTAATCTTGACCGACATCAATTTTCCCACTGACCTTCACACTAACCTTCTGATGCTGTTTCGTTGGCTGCATTTCATCGGCGGCTTCACCTGGCTCGGCCTGCTCTATTTCTTCAATCTCGTTAACGTCCCGTTCATGAAAGAACTGGATCCCGCCACCAAAGGCAAAGTCATGCCGAAACTCATGTCGCGCGCCCTGTGGTGGTTTCGCTGGGCATCGGTCCTCACCGTCCTGATGGGCTTGGCATTCTGGGGAAGCACTGTCTCCATCGACGCCAGAAACGGCGGAGCGTCCTCCGGCACTGCCATGGCAAGTTTCTTCGTCATCTGGACCGTCGTCTGGGCCCTGATGTACGTCTGTACCATCCCCGGCAAAGGTGCGCTCGACAACGGGCTGGTGCTCGCCGCGATTTACACCGTCATCGTGGCCGCGGCCTCTTGGCTCTTTCTCCGCATCAACGATCATGGCTGGGAGAGCAATGCCCTTCTCGCCATCGGCATCGGCGGTGGCATGGGCTGGGTCATGATGCTGAACGTCTGGGGCGTTATCTGGCGCGCCCAAAAGAAGATCATCCGCTGGACCGCCGACAACGCCGCCAACGGCACGCCCATCCCCGACAAAGCCAAATACCTGGCCCGGCAGAGCTTTCTGATATCGCGAGCGAACTTCGTCCTGTCCTTCCCGCTGCTCTTCCTGATGGGAGCCGCCAGCCACTATCCCATGTTTGGAAAATAAGTAATTGGAGAATAAGTAAGCCGAAGCAAGACGGGAAGGGCACGGCTTCAATGCCTGCGGAAAAATGTCGGTTCCAACTGGGTTTGGGAAGAGCACGGCTTCAGAAGTGCCGTCAGAACCCGCCACAAGCGCGGCTTCTAGCCGCCGCGGGTCACGGTTGTGTCGCGCTGCGGATTTTTAGGCGGGGGCACCGGTTCACCGCTTGCGAATAGCAGCCTATCTTCAAAATGCCTTCAGCCCCAAAGCGCCTTCAGCCCCCGAGGGCGCACTCCCTGAAACCGGCCGGCGTCATTCCCGTAGCCCTGCGGAACACGCGCGTCAAGTGACTCTGATCCGCAAATCCCACCGCCAAACTAATCTCCGCCAAAGAAATCTCCGGCGCCAGCATCGCTTCGCACGCCGCCCGAATCCGCAAACGATGCACATACTCCCCAATACCATCGCCGACAAACTTGCGAAACACCCGCGACAGATGCACCGGATGCACTCCAGCCTCCCGGCCCAATTCGTCCAGCGTCAGCCGCTCCCGATAATCAGCCGCGAGCTTCTCCAGAATCCGCCCCAGCCACGCCGGAGCCTGCGTAACTTTCTCCCGCCGCATGAGCGCCACCTCGGCCAGCATCTCAAACAGCAGAGTCTCCACGGATGATTCATCAACCTCATCCGCCCCTGCGGCTCCCTGAAACTGGCGGAACATTTTCATCCCCAGCCAAAGCAGTCTCCCGCCCTCGCAGTCGTCGTGCGCCAGATCAAGCACAGCCGAGCATTCCGCCAGCCGTTCGCGCCAGCTTGGACGAATCTCAATCTCAAAAAATCGCACCCCGCGCGGCCCGACCTCATCCTGATGCGGAACTCCCGCTGGTCGAAAATGCACCGTAAACGGACGAAACTGCCGATCGCGCCGTTGGTAACGCTCGCCATATTCCCCCTCCAGCAACACGGCAAAGAATGCCAGCTCATGCGCATGCGAAGGCAGTTTTCGCGGCACCGCGTGCCGCAAATTTGTGAAGATGGCGCCGCACCGCTCGCGCCTCGCCTCCACCGCACCATAGAAGCTCCCCGCCCCCAGCGCCTGCTCCCGGCCCGCGCCTGCATCTGCATTCGCCATGCCCGCTCCTGCCCAACGTTGCTTTTGTTCTAGACGCAGGCGGCCCAAGTTCGTTAGCTTTACCACACCAACTCGACGGTCTTTGGAGGAACTACCATGATCCGTTACTTTGCTCTGCTCGTCTTATCCACATTGCTGTTGGCTCAAAATCCTCCGAACCCCGCGCCCAATAATTCCACGTCACCTGTCTATACGGCAGAGGGACGCCTGGTGTTCCCTGCCAACTACCGTGAGTGGATCTACCTCACCACCGGCATGGACATGGACTACAACCCGGACCCCGCCATGGCCGGTCATTCCATGTTCGATAACGTCTTCGTCAATCCCGAGGCCTACAAAGTTTTCCTCGCCACCGGCACCTGGCCCGACGGAACCATGATCGTCCTCGAAGGCCGCATGGCCGCCAGCAAGGGCTCGATCAACAAGGCCGGACACTTCCAGACCAACGAAGTCATGATGCGCTCCGTTCACCTCAAAGACCCGCGTTTCCCCGGCAACTGGGCCTTCTTCGGCTATGACGAGAACGCGCCGTCCAAGCAAATTCCAAAAGAAGCCGAATGTTATTCCTGCCACGAGCAGCACGCCGCCGTCGACACCACGTTCGTGCAGTTTTATCCCACACTGCTCGATATCGCGAAGAAGAAAGGAACGTTGTCGCACGCCTATCTGAAAGAAGAAGCCGCCCGAGCCAACCCTGAACGGAAATTTTAAGAACAAAGGCTAAGCCCTAGCCGGACCGCGGAACCGAAGTCGATAATTTGCCCAACCGTCAATGGGAGTGGAGGCGCAACTCATGTGTGTGTCGTGCGCGACCGAAAGGCGATTGCTGTTTACTTTCCTGCTCTTCTTCCTTGCGCTTCACGCGGCATTCGCCAGAGAGCGAGGTCCGCGGGTTGAAGTCGTCTGCCCATCCCCGCCCGCACCGGTCAAGATAGAAGACAAGCAAGCCTTAGTGTATGAGTTACACGTCACCAATTTTGACGTGGTCCCCTTAACGCTGAAGCAGTTGGAAATTTTCGCCGATACCGAGACGAACCATCCGCTGCAAGTCATCACCGGCGAAGCCTTGTCCGCCGTCATGATGGAGGCCGGATCCACGGCGAGCGGGAGGACAGATTCGCGAAGCATCGGTCCGGCACAACGCGCCGTCATCTACCTGTGGATCGAATTAGCGCCTGATCAACCAGCGCCCGCCCGATTGCGGCATCGCATGATCTTTGCGTCCGGCCCGCCAGCAACTGGCACTCAGCCCGCCGAAACTAAGCCCGCCCCAACCGAAGCCACCCTCGACGATTTTCTAGTCATCGTGAGTCGCGAACCTGCGCCATTGCTGGGTTCTCCGTTCGATGGCGGCGTCTGGCTCGCCGCGGGCCTCTCCAACCATTCAGGCCATCGCCGCAGCATCTTTGCCATCGACGGCCACATTCATTCGCCGGAGAGATTCGCCATCGACTGGGTCAAAGTCGGACCTAATGGCGATTCTCATGACGGCACCACGCGCAACGAAAACTGGTGGGGCTACGGCGAACCGATCCACGCCGTTGCCGATGGCGAAGTCACGCAAATCGTCGACGGCATACCCGAGAACGCCCCCCGTGTTCTACCTCAGCCGGTTACTCTCGATAACATCGCGGGAAACTACATCGTGATCCGCATCGCTTCCAACCGCTATGTCACCTACGCTCACTTGCAACCCGGAAGCATCCAGGTTCACCTCCACGATCAGGTACCCCGGGGAACTGTGATAGCCCGCCTGGGAAACAGTGGCAACTCCACTGGCCCGCACCTGCATTTTCAGGTGACTGATAGTGACTCGGTCCTGCAATCGGAAGGCGTTCCCTACGGTTTCGAGAAGTTCACTGACCTCGGCCCCGGCTCGGATTACGAACTGGATAAGCACCCCTCGATTCCGCGCAAACTTTCCCTTCCCGCGGACAACGACGTAATCGAACTCCCATCAACCAGGTAACCGCGGCCAGTAGGCTTGCGCACCGCCGTAATCTCGCCTCGCCCGCCGCCGCTGCCTACAATTGACTTCAGATGCGCGAATTCCTCGACTCAATTCTGGATTGGTCCGGCGCCGCCGAAGGCTGGCGCCCCATTTCGCGCTGGGCGATTGCCGCGTGGCTCGCCTTCTACGCCTGCTTCCTCGTCTACGCCTTCAAGAAGCACGGCGGATATCTTTTTATCGACTCCGCCAACCTCGTGGTCCACGAAGGCGGCCACAATCTCTTCCGCTGGTTCGGCCCCACCCTCTGCCTCTGGGGAGGCACAATTCTGCAGTGGCTGGTTCCACTTCTCCTGGCAATATATTTCTTCCGCGAACGACAGCCCGCGGCCTTCGTCTTCTGCAGCTTTTTCTTCTTTGAGAATTGGCTCTACACCGCAACCTACATGGCCGACGCGCGCGCCATGGTTCTGCCCCTCGTCACCACCGGAGACCCCGAGTTCGCCGAGCACGACTGGAACACGATCTTCACGAGCCTAGGCGTTCTCCCCTACGACACCAGAATCGCCGCCGTCGTGAGCTTCTTGGGATGGTGCGGAATGCTGTGCGGCACCGCATGGTTGGCGTTGCGTCTTAGAACCACCAAGCCGTCGGTGGAACGACGCGCGTCAACGGAGCAAACGACACCAGTGGAGCGACGGGCGTCCTCGCCCGTCCAACCGCGGCTTCAGCCCTGACCTACTCGTTCCTGCGGGGTTCCTTAGGTATACCATTCGTTGAGATTCGCACCGTCAGGTCAGTGAGTGTAATCGGTGTTACGACAGTCAGCGAGTCGGCCCCCAAGGCTCATATTCTTTATAGCCGCTCATTGCAAAGGCAAGTCCAGCAGTTGAAGAGTCGATTACTCTAGCAACCAAACCCTGCGAGGTAACCAGCAGCATCTGCTGTTGGTGTGGTCCCCCTTTGTATTTCTTCACCACCTGTTCTTTGCCCATCACCTGCACCGTCTCCTCGCCGATAAAGACGATTTTCATGGGGCTGTCAGATTTTAGGCCGATGTCAGTGGCTTTGGCCCCATTGGTCATCGCATAGACACTTACGACGCCTTCCCTGGCACCGTTGCGAGAAGCTAGGCGGACGACGCCAGTCATGAACCAAGCGAAATCTAGGTCATAGAACTCGCCGATGAAGACGTAGGGTGGCGTAGCTGCCATCGACGCAGTAGATTTATGCCCCTCGGAGGATTCGGCATCGCATCTGAGCTCTCTGCTCTCGTACTGGCAGGAAATCGTTTGACCGGGAATCGTCGGGAAATTCGGAATCTCTGGCTTTGAAATCGGCCCGAATTTCTTGGTATATCCAATCGGCAAGAACTGAGAGTCGAAGCGAAATATCTGAACGGAGGATGCATTCTTAACGCTCGTGTCCACGACCTCGTAGTCACCATTGCTTAGATGCCAAAGCTGCCAGTGCGCCAGAGGCTTGTCGCCAGCTTTATGTAGTCCCCTTCTGCTGCCAATGTGCGATCCGCCGCGGGTAACGTTTGACCGGAGACCAAT
The DNA here is from genome assembly GCA_963696275.1 of uncultured Acidobacteriaceae bacterium. GTDB lineage: Bacteria > Acidobacteriota > Terriglobia > Terriglobales > Acidobacteriaceae > Acidiflorens. The sequence goes on from CAVOJQ010000012.1 coordinate 295,140, forward strand.
GCGAACCACAGGAGAAGAGATACCATTCGGATCATGGCTCAAACTGTGCCCGAGTGCGAGCCGTCAAGTCAACTGTTCAAAACAATCTTACACTCAGAACCCCGTCACTGACCTTTCGCCGCCAGCGTCCAAGCCTTCCCGTCAAAGTGCGCCGGCAGCGCCAGCCCAAACAGTTTCAGAATAGTCGGCGCGACGTCCACAATCGCCGGCTTCTCTTCCACAAACTTATGGCTCGAAAATAAAACTCCCGGCACCAGCCGCGGATCAATGCAATGGTCCCCGCTCCACGCCTTCATGTTGTCTTCGAAAACCTGTCCCGTAACCTTGCCCAGCACCGAGTCCCACGAGGCGCGATACCCCGCTCCATAGCCAACAATCAGATCCGGAGAATTCTCCGTATAAGGACCGCGATAAACATTATCAGCAATAAAAACGCCGGTGACTCCAACCGCGCCCGTAGGTGACGCCGGATCAACCAGCCCACTCAACTTCTGTTGCAACTCCTCTTTCAACGCAGCGGCGTCTGAAGCCTCAACAATCCCCTGCTTCTCGCGCCCTTTCACATTCAGATAAAGACCGTTCAGTCCCATGGTGTAAGCACGCGTGCGCGACCAATCCACATCTTCGAACCAGTCGCCGCTCTCCGTCTTGCCATCTTTCAGCGCGAGATATCCATTCTGGTGCAGCCATGCATTCAAATTCATGCAGCGCGCAAACGACTTGAATCCGTGGTCGGAGATGATCATCAGCAGCGTGTCATCATCGATCTTTTCCATTACCCGCCCAATCAGTCGATCCATGCGCTCATACAGATCCTGAATCACCTGCGGATGCTCGCTGTGCGGCACATCGCGCGCCGCCGGATGGTCCTCGTCCAGGTAGCGCCAGAACATATGTTGAATCCGGTCAGTCGTATCGAAGACGCAGGTGCATAATCCCTGCTTCGTTTTATCCAAAGCATCGAAGAGCATGCGCTCGCGATCCTCATGATTGCCGTAAGCCTGCGCAAGAAAGGCGTCATCATCAAGAACATGCTCGTTGAGCGCCCAAGTATCTTCAGCCAGCCCGAGCGTCGCGTACGACCCAAAAAGCTTCGCCAGATAAATCGAATAAGTCACCGGGTGCGAGATCGGCAAATCGGGATGCCCCGGATCGATATTCACCGGTGTGACATAGACCTCAACCTCCGGCGAAGTTTCCTTGAGATAAAAACGGCAAATACCATGCGCCGTGAATCCCATCCCCGCCTTGAACTCCGCCTTAATCCACTCCGAGTATTCTCCAACCTTCAACGTGAATTTTTCCGAGCCCACCACAAAACGCGCCTGTTTCCCCGCCACATCCGGTTTAATCTCGTAATCCATCCGCACTTCGCCAGCTTTTTCTTTGATTGGATTCTCCGGCCCCGGCACATAGGAATGGCAAACCCCATTCCTGCGCTCAATCGGCACACGCACGCCGCCTTCGCGAAACTTGTCATCGGTCGTACGGGTCGTACACAAACAAAAAGTCCCCTGACTCCCCTTCAAATCGGGCACGCACATCCCCGAAAGCAGCACGCCCTGAAACTTCTCCGGCGGAAACGTAACCGGAACGCGAATCACGGAACTGAAAATCCCTGCCTGGCCCAGCCAATGCCAGAACGGAGTGCCCTTCCGCATCGCCTTGATTTCAGTTTTGCCGAACGGAATGGAATACTTGCCAATCTTGATATGCCGCTTCGGGCCCTTGATTTCAGCCGACGAAAGATAGGGAAGATAATTGCTGGTATCGCGCGCCAGAAAATCGTAAATATTATGCTTCCCCGGATTCACTCCCGTCATGAACGTCGACCATGCCACCGGAGAAATCGCCGGAAAAGTAGTGCGCAACTTGCTGAAGGTTCCCTTGTCCCGTAGCTTCGCCAGATTCGGCAGCCTGCCTTCCTTCATAAAACGCACCGCGAGTTCCGGATCCATACCATCGAATCCCAGAATCACCGCTCGCTCAAACGTCGCCTTCCCGTAAGCATTCCGTCGCCGGATAAGACGAAAGAGCTGGCGAAACGGCCAAGTCATCAGCGCATAAAACGAATAAAGAAACGCAACAAAGATCGCCCAGAACGACGACAGCACCGCAAATCCTGCTCCCGGACCAGCGTAAGCATGCGCCAGCGCCGGCAGGAAAATGAACGCGATCAGCAAGACTCGTGTGGCGCGGGCGCCCCCGCCCGCGAAAAGCTCGCAGGGGAGTGGCGAGCGTCCACGCCCATCCCGCGATTTGATATCTGCTGCACGCAGGCGGACAGGAGTGTCCACCCCACACAATCTCTTCATATCTTGATCCCCAAAAGTTCCTTAAAAATAAAACCTGCCACCATCGACAATATGAAAAACAGCCAAATCCAGTTCATCCCATAGCCCGCAATCTCGATATTGCGATCAGGATAGTTGATGGCAATCGACTCGATCGAACTATCCTGCGGCAGTGCCGGCTCCGCCGACGAGAACATGCGACTCCAGAATTGTCCCCGCAGCCGCACCGTTGAAATTCGTGGAAGGTCGCCGCCGATGCGGACCGCCTTCTCGACGCTCTCCCCGCCGGCTGCAATCTTCACTTCGTACTTTCCTTCACGCGAACCGGCCAGCCGCCAGACTATTTCATTCTCGGCCGCAACATGTAACGGAGGCGCGGTCATCGTAATGTCGGTCGGAAGCTGGAGCGTGACGTCATTCGCGACGTCGCAGCCGGACGCTGGCCCATGCGGCAACGCGCCGCTCAGGTGAACCGTCAACAGAAACGGCGCGTTCACCGGAATCGGCGTTGCGCCCAGATAACGATCGACTTGCACCATCAGCAATGTGATCGGAATAATGACGTACAGCAGCGGCTTGAATGCCAGCTTCAAATAACGCCCCGTGCCCCGCAGAATCTTGCCGTAAGAACCCATCACCACCGGAATCTGATCCCGGTACAGGCGCACCGCCAGCAGATGCGCCTTCAGTTGGTCTTTCGCAACGCCGATTGCCTTCTGGTCCGAGGTGTAACCGAACAAAACCACCATCGCCAGTCCAACCACCAGCGCCAAGACCACCACCGTCGTCAGCGGACTGGTCAGCAGACTGGAAAGTAAAGCAGACAGCAACGCCGCCGCCGTCACCGCAGGACCATGAATCGCCATCGCTTTGGAGAGCCCCATCAAGCTACTCGATGTACCCTAACCCGCGCAGCCGCTTCTGGATCTCTTCTTTTGACGTGCTGCTCTGGTCCGGCAGAATTTTCCTGGTTTCCTTTTCCAGCATATGAATCACAAATTCGTCGATAGATTCATACCCCGCGGCATCGGAACACTGCTTGACCTTCTCCAGCAGTTCGCCTTCGATCTTCACTTTGTGTGAACCAAACATGGCTTCTCCCCATTTCTCAACGCTTGGATTGTTACGTCTACCGCGCCTGGAACACCGACTGCCCCAGCATCTCTTTCGTCTTCGCAATCCCGAATTCAGCCAGAATCGTCGGCGCGATATCGGTCAGCGCCGGGGCCTGCGCGTCGATCTTGCGATTGCTCAGCAGCACTCCCGGCACCTTCGTGAAGTCCATACAATGATCGCCGCTCCACGCATTCGTATTATCCTCAAGCACGTCCGGCGGAAACGCCCCCAGAATCGTCTTCCATCCCGCCCGATAGCCACGGTTATAGCCCACCAGCGCATCCGGCCCCGTGCGTGCATACGGCCCTTGATAAGCCTCGCTGGCAAAATCGATGCGCGTAATCACCTGCGATCCATCCTTCGGATCGCGCACCTGCAGCAGCTTTTCGCGGATTTCGTTCAGAAGCGCATCGGCCTGAGCGCCAGCCTCTACAATCCCCTGGCGCTCGCGTCCACGAAGGTTCAGGTAAAGTCCGTTCAGCCCGAGTCCATACGCGCGCGTGCGGCTCCAATCCACATCGGAAAAAGGCTCGGTCGAATCTCCACCGCCGCCCTCCTTCCTCGTAATGTAGCCGTTATTCGCCAGCCACGTGTTCAGGTTGAAGGAATGCCGGTAGGGAGCAAATCCATGGTCCGACAGCACCAGCAGCGTCGTATTCTCATCAATCTTCGGCAGCACCTCGCCCAGCACCTGATCGATCTGTTGGTAAAACTCCTCCAGTGCCGTGCCATACTGAGCCGCGGCCACCGCATCGTAGGCCGGGCTTTGCGGATCGGTCAGCCGCCACATCATGTGCCCGTTCAAATCGAGGCTGGAAAAATAAAAGAAGAACAGCCCATCGTGAAATTTCGGGAACTCCACATCGAAGGCGCGGCGGTGTTCCGCAAGCACGGTGTGCGACTGCTCCAAGAATTCCTTGTCATCGAGCACGCCCGCGGTGAGCGCCTTCGTATCTTCGGCGATGCCCTGCGTGTGGAATTCGCCAATCTCTTTCGCCAAATCTCGCGAATAACTGGTCGGCGTCGAAATCGGCAGCGCAGGATTTTCCGGATCGATATTGATCGGCGAAACGTAAAGTTGAAACCGCGGATGCGTCTGCTTGAGATAAAAGCGGCAGATCCCCTTTACCTTGCCAATCAAGGGCATGAGCTGAAACTCCACCGGAACCCAGCCACTCCACTCGCCTTCTTTCAGAACGAACTGCCGATCCTGCATCCCGATGCGCGCGACCGCCTCCAGCGGATCCACGTCAACCGTAAAAGGCTCGGTCGCGGGCGGCGAATTCTTGCGAAACGTATTGTCGGGACCAATCAGGTTCGTCGCCACCCGATTATTCTTCACCTCAACCTGCACCACTTCGCCACCCTCGATCGCCCCCACGGCCGCCGTCGGATCATCGGTGTAAAAAGTGAAGGTGCCATAAGTGCCGCGTAAATCCGGCGTTCCCATGCCGGAGAGAGTCTTGCCCTTGGCCGTGATCGGAGGAAAATTCGCCGGAATGCGATAGACATAATTCGGCACGCTGTGTTCGTCCAGAAATTCCCAGAACGCTTTGCCGTGCCGCAACTGCTCCGCCGAACCGCTGCCCAGCGGAATCACCCAACTTCCAATTTGCAGGCTGTGCTTCGGCCCTTCCACCTTCGAGGTGGAAAAATAAAGCTGAAAAGTCTTAGGATCGCGATGGATAAAATCAAAGATTCCGTGCCCCCCGGCATTCATCCCTGTAATCAGGTTCGACCATGCCACCGGGCTCTGCGGCGGAATGCTTGTCGTCAACCGCCGGAACGATCCCTGCTCAGCCAGGCGCGCGAAGTTCGGCATCTTGCCTTCCGCCATGAATTTCGTCAGCAGGTCGGGGTCGAGCCCGTCAACCCCCAGTATGATCATCTTTCTGGACGTCCCCGCTCGCGCGTGTTTGCACGAGAGAAGAACGCTGGACCCGGCGGCGCACAAAGCCAGCAGGCACACTAGCCAAAGACGTTTTCTGAAGGACATGGTCACTGCCAAGTATTGTCCGGCATCCCGGCTAACGATGGTCTGCGGTCGCGACCATCACCACTGGAGGAGAACCCGAGGAGCAGGTACCTAGATTGTACAAGGACTTGCATGGGCGTCAAGATCGTCGAAGCAAGATCGTTAAAACCATCGTTTGGATCAAGAGCGACGCTGCCCTTACACTAACGTCATGATTCGCAAGGTCATCGCTTCACTAACCTTCATCTTCCTTTCTTTTTCCTTCGCCACAGCCTCACCCAAGCCCAACCTCGTCCTGATAACTCTCGACTCTGTCCGCGCCGACCGCATCGGCTTTCTCGGCGCCAAGGGTGCTCACACTCCGAACCTCGACCATCTCGCCGCCGAGAGCATTGTCTTCGAGCACGCCTATGCTCAGGCCCCCGGCACGGTAGTGTCCCACGCCACCATTCTTTCCGGAGCCTATCCCCAAAGCACCGGCGTCAGCGAGATCGGAGGCACGTTATCCCCGACCCTGCCTTACCTGCCCGATCTGTTGAAGACGCAAAGTTATCGCACCGCCGCTTTTGTCGGCTCCATCGACCTCGACCCGAAGAACGGCATGGCGCAGGGCTTCGACCGCGGCTTTCAGACCTACGACGCCGGCTTTCGTCCAGAAATCCCCGGCGATGCCCATCCTCCAATCACAGAACGCCTCGCCGATCAGGTAGTGGCCCGCGCGGTCGCGTGGCTCGATCGCAACCGGGAAGCCCAGTTTTTTCTGTGGATCCATCTCAGCGATGCCCGCTCCGCCAGCACTTCGTATAACTCCGCCATCACCGCTGCGGATGCCGCCATCGGTAAATTGATCGCCGCCCTCCAACAGCGCAATCTCTACGGAAACACAGCCGTGATCGTCGCCGCCGACCACGGCAAGAGTCTCGGCGCCCACGGCGAAGACGCATCCGGCATTTTTCTCTACGACGAAACCATCCACGTGCCGCTGCTGATCAAGCTGCCTCCAGCCGAAGCAGCACAGCCGGTCCGCGTGACCGCCAAAGTCAGGCTCGTCGATATCGCTCCCACCATGCTTGAAATCGCCGCCATCCCGGTGCCCTCGCAAATGCCCGGCCAGTCGCTGCTGCGCGCAGCCAAGGCCGGGGGCGGAAGCGATCAGCCCGCCTATTCCCGCGCCGAATTGCCGCAGCGCGGGTTCGGTTGGAGCCCGCTCGAATCATGGCGCGCCAGCAAATATCTTTACATCCGCGCACCCAAGCCCGAACTCTACGACATGACCGCTGATCCGGGCGCCACCCATAATCTGGCCCAGAGTTCGAAGGCCACGCTCGACACCATGGCCGCACAGCTGGAGAATTTCGACCGCCGCTTCAACGGCGAGGCAGGCAAAGCCTCGGCCGAATTGAGTTCTTCTGAAATGCAGAAGCTGGCGTCGCTAGGCTACGTCGGATTGCAGAAGCAGGCAGGTTCAGCCACATCAGTTACCGGAACCGATCCTAAAGATAAAATTTCGACCGCCAACAAGGTAATCGACACCGTGCTCGGCAACCAGGCGAAGCCCGATCGCGCTATCGTCGCGCTCGACCCCGTGGTCTCCGGCGATCCCAATCTCTTTCTGGCGCAATACACCTTAGGTGCGGCCCTGGCTCGGAAGGCGCAATACGCCGAAGCGGTCAAGCACCTGCACCAGGCAGTCGAACTCCAACCCGACTCCGCCTGGGCGCATTACCAGATCGGCGCCTGCCTCGCAAAAACTGGAGACTTCAAAACCGCCATCATCCATCTGGAAATCGCTGCCGGCCGCCTGCCCGCTTTTGCGCCCGCCCACATCTCTCTCGCCGAGGCCTATGAACACGCGGGCCGAACTGAAGACGCCAAACGGGAGCGCGCACTCGCGTCGAGTCAACCGTGACGCAAGCCGCCGAGATTCAAGAATCGATCCCCTGACTTCTTGAAACCAGGCCGAGCAAACGTCAGAACGTGAGTTTCCCGCCGACCTGAATCTGCCGCGCGCCCGTCGTCAAGTCGTTTTGACCTACCTGCGAAGACGAATAGCCGAAATAGGAACCGGCATACGCCGTGTAGTTATTCGGCTTGGCAAATTGCACCCGATTGAAGAGGTTGTAGGTTTCAAGGCGCAACTGGAACTTAATCCTCTCCGTCAGCGAAGTCATCTTCCCTAACGACGTGTCCCAGTTATTCACTCCCGGACCATACCACTGATTGCGCACGACATTAGCCGGAATTCCCCAGGGAATCGGGGCGCTCGAGCCATCTTCGAGGTTGAACGCTGCCGGATTGAATCCCGTGAACACGCCGCCGTTGAAGTACTTTCCGGTTGAGGGAACTGTTTTCAGCACCGACGAATTGATTACTGTGGCGCGATCGGCAATGCCCGTATGCAACGTATCCAGCGGACCAAAGATGTCATAGGGCAAGCCGGTCTGGAAGGAAGCGATGCCGCTAACCGTCCATCCTTCTAGAATGCGCCCGACCACGCCGCTGCTCAGCAAGCCTCTTCCGCGGCCAATGCCGGGCTGATACACAAAGTTAAGCACCGCCCGCTGCCGCGTGTCGAAGCCGGAGTTACCATGCTCACGATTCAGAGCAAACGAATCCACCGGATAGTTGCCATTGTTCGTCGTCTGCACCAGCGGATCGGAAGAATCGTCCAGCGCGTGCGACCACGTGTACGACATCTGAATCTGCAATCCGCGCAAGGGACGCTCGGTCAACTGCGCCTGCATTCCGTCATACCAGGAATGCCCCGAAGTCTGGTCGGTAAACGTATGGTAGAAAGCATTGTTGTTGACCGCGTCGTTCGGCAAATCCACGCCAGCCCCGAAGTAGAGACTGCTGTACTGCAGCGTGGAGTTGGAACAGCCGTAAATATTCGAGGTTGCACAATAACTGACCAGATTTTGAACCAGGCCTGGCTGCGGCGCGTTGCCATCAACGACGCGCAGAATGCGCGTGCCATGGTTCCCAACGTAGTTGACTTCCATGGTGAGGTGCGAAGTCACCTGCCGCTGGATGCCAAGATTCCACGTCACCAGACTAGGCGGTTTGATATTGTTCGCGAAAATGTCAGGAAAGATACCCGATCCCTGTACCACCACTGGAGACGCCGTCAGCGGTGCGGGAGCCGTCTGATTCTGCAGTTGCGCAGACGAATCCAGCGTGCAACCGCTCTGACTGCACGTGTTGGCCGCGGGAGTGTTGTACAAACTCGGCTGGAATGGCGGGTTGCCGCGCGCGTCGCTGATCAAGTTGCCGTACACGCGATCGCTGAACGCCCCAATGCCGCCGCGAATCGATGTTTTGCCGTCATTGTATGGATCCCATGCAAAGCCGACACGCGGCTCGAAGTTGTTGTAGTAACTCTGATAAAGCTGTTGCCCCGTCCCCGGCCCGACCGCAGTAAACGTGAACGGCGCCAAGCCGCTTGGATCGGTAAACAAGTTCGACAAGTTGCCATGCGCCTCAAACGGCACTCCGTAATACTCCCACCGCAAGCCATAGGTCAGCGTAAGGTTCGGCAGTACCTTCCATTCATCCTGCGCGAAGATACCTGCTTCTCGCTGCCGGAAATTCAACTCGTCGTTAACCATGCGCGCACCACCTTTGGTGAAGAACTGCGTCTGCGCCTGCGAATTGACCAGCCCCAGCAACATGGCGCTGATGTCCTCGAGTTGGTTCGTGTCCACATTTGCCGCCACGCCTGTCAGAGCAGAAATTTCGGACTGGGTGAAGATATTAAAGGTAAAGGCGCCGCGCGAAGAAAAGTCAGTGAAGTTGTTGGAATAGACATCGCGGAATTCGCCGCCAAATTTCATGGTGTGCTTGCCCACCACTTTAGAGAGCGTGTCCCCATACTGATATGTCCCCGACTTGCGCCCTTGACCATCCGAATCGCCCAGCGACTGGCAGCCAAACCCAGTGCCGCTGTTGTATTGACCGGATCCGGTGAAAAGCGGCAGGCTGAAATCGGCGCCCCGTCCCACCTGGTCGATGTATCCGAAGCTGTTGAACAAACCAACGCCGGCGCAGGTATAACCCTGGTTCGTGCGGTTCGCGCTGAGGCGCAACTGGTTCACCAGCGTGCTGGTAGGGTTTGTGACCAGCGCCACGCTCAGCCCTTGCGCCTTGTCAAATGCCGCAACTGCCCCAACGCCACCCGGCAGAAAGTCGCTGTGCCCGGAGTTCGGGTCGTGATACCAGTTATAGATGTAACGCGCTGAGAGGTTATTCTTGCTGTTGATCTTCTGGTCGATCTTGAGGACCGCATCTTCGTCCTTTTCCCGCGATTCGCTGGGGTAAAACAGTGTCCCGCTCACACCGTCCGCACTGCTGCTGGCCGTGGGATAAAGTGCCAGAATGCTCTGCATCACCGGATCGAGCCCTACCGGGGTAGCGTTGTTCGCTCCCCCCGCGGTGATGTCGAGTGCCTGGCTGCCCCCACCGGGAGCGGTATTGGTGTAGGTAAACTTTCCGGTCTCGAACGCCGCCGTCGGCACCGTAGTAGTGTTCGTGAGATTAGTAATGAAGCGGTCGCCCTGATAGTTCAGGAAAAAGAACGTCTTATCCTTAATGATCGGACCGCCGAGCGACGCGCCATACAGGTTCCGGATATAAGGATTCTTCGGCTCGACTGCGCCGCTGACCGGATCCGTCCCGGGATTGAAGAAGTCCCTCGCCCCCAGCGCGTCCCATCGTCCGAAGTAAAAAAGGTTGCCGTGAAACTGGTTCGTTCCACTCCGCGTCACCACGTCGATAATGGCCCCGTTATTGCGTCCGAACTCGGGCGCAAAATTGTTGGTAATGACTCTGAACTCTTCCGTCGAATCCGGATTCTGCGATGTCAGGCCGCCCAGTTGTCCGGGGACCTCCGTATCGTTGTTGTCCGCGCCATCCAGCAGAAAGTTATTGTTACGCTCCCGCCCGCCATTCACCGAAACTCCGCCCAGTCCGCTATCCGACTGGGCTACTCCCGGTCCCAGCAGCACCAACTGGTAAGGATCGCGCAGAATCAGCGGCAATTCCGTCATCTGTTGATGTTCGACAACATTGCTGAGCTGAGCATCGGTCGTGTCCACCGGAACCGTCTCCGCTTCCACCGTGATCTGCTCCGCGTTGCTGCCTACTTCCAGCTTCGCATTCAGGGTCAAAGACTGGTCAACCGTAAGCGTCAGAGCGGTAAATCTCACCGTACGAAACCCAGGCTTGTCGACGGTCACGGAGTAAGGTCCGGGCGCAAGTTCGGTGATGCTGTAAACTCCGCCGCTTCCGCTCTCCACGCTGCGCGCAAATGTCGTCGCCGTGTTCGTGGCCGTCACCTTCGCATGTTGCACCACGGCGCCGGATGCGTCGGTGATCGTTCCGCTCATGGATGCGGTCTGTGCCCCCGCAGCGCACACCAGTCCCAGCATCAAACTTACGAATGCTGCAACTACGGCAAGCCTTTGTGCCCTGGTCATTCTCGTTCTCCTTGCGAGTTCGCCGACCGAATTTCCCATCAACAAGCGTATTGACTGAACTCTTTTGTCGATGAGAACCTAGTGCGGACGCCCCACAGTAACCGCTCGGTAATCGCTCCAGCTTGGAGTTTTACATTCGGCAAAGGCTCCTGTCCCACGCTTGTTACGAATGGACGAAACTTTGGTAACGTTGTGAGGTATGGAAATATGGAGGCTGTCTTATGCGCGATGACACGCGCATCCGATAACCATGCCGCCCTCACACGAACATTTCGAGGAAGGCCTCGGCCTGTTCAATCGCGCCCATTTTTTCGACGCTCACGAAGTTCTCGAGGACGTTTGGAACTCCGTGCCTCGCGACCACATTCTGCGAGTGCATCTTCAGGGCATGGTTCAGTTGGCGGTAGCTTTTCATCATCAATCGACGGGCAATCATGTTGGAGCGGGTTCGGTTCTGGATCGAGCCCTCCGCAACCTCGAGGGCGCCGACAACTCCTTTCCCGGCATCGATCTCGAACGGCTGCGCTCGGACCTCGCTCCCTGGCAGCGCTACCTCGACGCCTGCGTGAACGCTCGCGAGAACGACCGCGAGAATGCATCGGATGCGGGCGACGACCAGCGCGGCAACTCCGGGAAAGTCCGTGCCCCGAAGCCGCTGATGTTGCCAAAGATCATGCTCCGCCCCCAAATCTCCGGCGATCACATCGCGCATCGACTCGGCCTGCTAAAATTTATTGTGTGAGCTCTCTCCCCACATCTTCGGAGAAACTTCCGCAAGAAACGGCCCGGCAGAATACCGGCGCGGCCATTCCTCTTCTCGACTTGCGCCGCCAGTACGAGACCATTCGCGAGGAGGTCTTGGCCGCCATCACCCGTGTCTGCGATTCGCAGGGCTTCGTCCTCGGCCCGGAGGTCGAGGCACTGGAGCACGAAATTGCCGCGCTTACGGGAGCCACTAGCGCGGTCGGTTGCGCGTCGGGAACCGAAGCTCTCTGGCTGGCTCTCGTCGCCGCCGGGGTAAAGCCCGGAGACTCCGTCATTACCACCGCGTTCAGCTTCTTCGCTTCCGCCAGCGCAATTGTGCGCGCGGGAGCAACGCCCATCTTCGTGGATGTCGATCCTGGCACGCTGAATCTCGACGCGACGCTGGTTGGCCGGCGACTGCGCGATCGCCAACCCACCAACCAGGCAGAGAAGATTCGCGCCGTTCTTCCTGTGCATCTCTACGGGCAGTGCGCCGATATGGAGAAGTTCGACCGCATTGCTCAGGAATTCGAAGTTGCCATTGTCGAAGATGCCGCTCAGGCAATCGGCGCGGAATGGAACGGACGCGGCGCGGGTTCGCTCGGCATCACCGCGGCTTTCAGCTTCTATCCCACCAAGAATCTCAGCGCCTACGGAGACGCAGGCATCGTTACCACTACTTGCCGCCACATGGCGGAGCGCTTGCGGCAACTTCGCAATCATGGCAGTCCGCGGCGCTACTACCATCACGAATTTGGCTGGAATGGCCGCATGGACGCCATTCAGGCTGCGGTGCTGCGCGTGAAGTTGCCGCACCTGGCAGACTGGAACCGCCGGCGTCAGCAGCACGCCGCGACCTATGACCGGCTGTTCGCGGAATCAGGTCTGACCTCGCAGCGCGAATCGAATGTTCGCGCAGCGCCAGTGCGGTTATTGGCGCGCAGTCCGCAAGCCACGCATGTCTTTCATCAGTATGTGATTCGCGCCCAGCGCCGGGATACGCTGCGCCAGTTTCTCACCGAGCGAAAAATCGGGTGTGAGGTTTACTATCCGCTGCCCCTGCACCTGCAACCAGTTTTTTCGTATCTCGGATTGAAGCCAGGAGACCTCCCCGTCGCCGAACTCGCCGCCCAGGAAGTACTCGCGCTGCCCATGTTCCCCGAGCTAACCGAATCCGAGATTCGCTCGGTAGTCGATAACATCGCCGACTTCTACTCGTGAAATTAAAAACATTGTCATCCTGAGCGCAGCTTGTTCTTCACAAAGTGAAGAACAAACGGAGTCGAAGAGCCCCACACCCTCATCTCCGTGCGCACCGCGCGAGCAACTTCCTTCCAAACTGCACCAACGCCCACTACCGCTTTCGCTTGCTTTTCTTACCCTCAATTTTCCTCGGTGCCGTCCGCACCGGCAACTCTCCCGGAGCCAGCACGCGGCGCACAATCGGCGTGTTAAGTTTGTATTTCTTCGCGACGATGTTGCCCTTGTCGTCCCGTGCTCGAACCACAAACACGGGCAACATACCTTCCTTGTCGAAATTTTCCTGCGATACGGTCACCGGCAGCATTCCCTCCATGCGCTCGCGATAGGCGGTTTCATAGCGGTGGTGCCTCACATTCCAGGTGAAGACGCGAATCTGGTTGAAGTCGAATGGCATGCCATCCTTGGGTTCAGTGAGCACAGTCAGATACTGCGCGACCTTCTTATCTCCATCCGCAACCTGGTTGAGCACAAAGAATGCAACAATGCGCTGCCCCTCGGCGTATTCAGCGACGTCGAGCGGAACGTCGAGATCGATCATGCGCCCGAGAACCCAGCCCACCCGCTGGTGCGAATCGCGCACCAGCCACCAGTCTTCAACAATCGGAGCGGGAGTGATCGGAGCGGAAACGACCGGGCCAGAAACGACCGCAGCCGCAGCAGGCCTATTGTCCTTCGCCTTGTTCTTGTCTTTATCCTTCTCACTATCATTGCCTGTCTTACCGCTGGACGCGGCGGAATGCAACGGCGGCGCTGCCGTTCCCGCCTTTTCGGCGGTGCCCCGCTTCAGCAGCGATAGCTTTTCGCCGGTCGAAATCTGATAAAGATGTTCGGTATCCCGCCCCGGCTCCACGTGCAGATTGGTGTCGTTGCGCGTCGTGCCCTGCGCCTGTACCGGGTCTTTCTGATTGTCGGCGGTCAGCTTCTGAATCTGATCATAGACTTGCTGGCTGACCAGGTAGCGCTGCTCCACCCATCCGGTAACCCCGGTTGTGGTGCGCACTTTAACAAAGCGGCGATCGTGATCGAGCACTTCCACACGCTCGCCGTTCTTGACCACTCCAGTTTTCTCGTAGACTGCAGCCACTCGGTCGCGCAGAAAAGCTTGTACTCCCGAGACGTACTCGGTCTCGAGCACCCGATCTTTGCCGCGATTGCACGCCGCAAGCAGCATCAAGCCGGCCAGGCAGACCGCAACCGCCGCCGCTCGAAGCAAAGATGTAGGGAAGAATTTCACAGGGTCGAACTTTTACTATAACGCGGGATGATAGCGCCGGAAAGTGTGAGCAACCGGTCAATGATCGTGTGGTGACGGGGCTCGGCCCCGTGAACCATCCCAACTGTAGATCGATTCGCCGCCTAGGAACAGAATTCCGGGTCTCGAAAATCGCGAGACCTGGGGCGGGCAGCTCTAACTGCCACCATTCACTGTCAGCGTAATTGTCGGCGTTGACGTTACCGTCCCACCTGAGGCGCTTGGATAGGTCATGTTGATCTGGTATTGAGATTGCGCACCTGCAGATGCTGCGCACAACTCATTCGGATTACCATTACCGTCGGTCGAGACGATGCATGTGATGTTGCCGTCGGCCGGCGAGATAACCAAGGTTCCACCATTGTCAGCGGTGATGTAGCTCGGCGGGCCCGGGGTCGCCGTAAAGGTAAATCCCACACCAGTCCCACCAATGTTGACGTTGCCACTGGAAGGACTAGCGGTGATGGAAGTAACGTTGCCGATCACGGTCGCGCTTGCAGTCGCGGTGAGGGCCTGAGCGCTCGCCGTTATGGTTGTACTCCCGGACGAGACGCCGGTTAGTGTGGCGCTGCCAGTGCCGCTAACCGTCGCCACGGCCGTGTCACTACTCGACCAGCCTACGCCGGATGTAACCTGGCTACGCGAACCGTCGCTGTAGGTCCCATACGCCTGCATAGAAGTCGTCTGATTGACCCCAACTTGCGGAGCGGTGGGATTGATGGCGATCGATGACAGGGTGGGATTCACGAAGAACCCGCGGCAGCCAGCCCCAAACGCCGCTAGTAGCAGTGCTGCAAAAGCCAAAGTCAGCGGCAGTTTTCGCCCAGTCCACATTCCATTCAACATAAACATCGCCTCGGATGAGCTAATTTTAACAGAATGCCCAGTCGCCTCCGCTCCCCGACAGTGCATGACTGGGAACGTACCTTCGCGCCGGCCCGAAGTTATAGAACGCGGACTAAATCTGAACTTGCATGAGGATTCGCGCCACGTCGCCCTATCGCCGAGAAACGATCGCCTAGACAATCGCCGACAGACGACTACCGGGAACTGGCAGCTGAGGGCTGTCCTTCGCTACTTCTGCTTTTTCTTCCCCGCATTCGCGATGCGCTGGTCGATCGGTTTTCTTCCCCGGAAGCCTTCTGTCGTGTTGTGCCAGTGGGTGATGGCGGTCTCGCCGAGTTGCCAGCACAACAGAAGAATCTCGCCTTCCACCTTGCAGGGAAAGTCGAGTAATCCTATGTCCAGGTCTTTAACCTGCACGCCGGTCGCGTCGATCTCCGCGATGGCATCCTTGATTCGGCGAGTTGCTTTATGGCGCTCGGCTTTGCGCCGGGCCAGATGCACCACGTTCAGCAAGGTACCGCCATTCAGGAAAACACGTTGCGCTGTCTCCTGCAGTTCGTTGTCCACGTCTTCGATCAGCTTCTTGGCCTGAATCGCCTGCCGCAGCAACGACTCCAAAATCGGGAGCAGCCTGTGCGCCTCATCGAGGGTAAAAGTGCGCTCGGACATTACCTTTATTCTATCGGATGCGGCCATCGAGGTATAGCTCCCCGGACCTCAGGCCTTCGTGGGATGACGGCTAGGCACCTCTGGGGTGAGGCCAGGTTCGTGTGCTGACGGGGCTCTGCCCCGTCCCGGCCCGCAGCGTTCTTCTGAGAATTGACAACTAGCCTGGGACCTCCACCTCAATCGGCGGCCGTCGAGTCGTACGCATCCGGGCGGCGCGGCCCCGGCGGATCTGGCTTCGCCCATGCTATTTTCAATGGACGGATGGATGCCCCCTCCCCATCGCTCGGCCAACCTACCCCGCGCAACGTATACGTTTTCGGCCTGACGTCATTCCTCAACGACACCGCCAGCGAAATGGCGTACTGGGTCTTGCCCGCCTTTTTAGCCTCCCTTGGAGCCGGTCCAGCCCAACTCGGAATCATCGAAGGCATCGCCGAGAGTGTGGCTTCTTTCGCCAAACTTTTCTCTGGTGTCGTCACCGATAAAGTTTCGCAACGTAAACCTATCGTGGTCGGTGGATATTTTGTAGCCAACGCGGTGAAGCCTTTGCTGGCGCTGGTCACTTCATGGTGGCAGATTCTGGGAATTCGTTTCTCCGATCGCTTTGCCAAGGGCATCCGCGGAACCGCTCGCGATGTCATGGTGGCCGAGTCAGTCGATAAATCGAAAATTGGGTCGGCCTACGGACTGATTCAAGCCATGGATTCCGCCGGCGCTATCGCCGGTCCGCTGCTGGCGTTGGCGATCATTGGACGCTTCGGCATGCGCGGCGTGTTCGCCTCGGCCGCCGTCCCGGGAGCGCTATGCGTAATCGTCGCGTGGGTGGGAATCCGCGAGGTTCACAAGCCAGTGAAGCGACGGGCGGCCCCGCCCGTCCAGGGCGAGCGCAGATCGGCAGTATCCGGCAAATCCAGATGGTTCCCGAAACTGCCGCTAAGTTTCTACTACGTGCTGTTCGTGGTGGCGCTGTTTTCACTGGGAAATTCCAGCGACATGTTTCTCGTTTTGCGGGCCGGCAATCTTGGCATTCCGGCGTCCCGGGCTCCGTTGCTCGGATTGGTTTTCAATATCACGTTTACGCTGGCGTCGTGGCCGGCCGGCAGGCTCAGCGACCGCTTCTCGCGTTCGGCTATCGCCGCCACCGGATATTTCGTTTTCGCCATCGTCTATTTTGTCTTCGCGTTCGCGCCCTCCCAACGGGCGATCTGGCTGACCATGGCCTTCTACGGACTCTTTTATGCGCTGACCAATCCCGTGCTCACAGCGCTGGTCGTCGAAAGCGTGGATCGCGATGTGCGCGGCCGCGCTTTGGGAATTTTTTCGTTTCTCACCAGCGTGACAACGTTGCTGTCAAGCGTCATCACAGGAGCATTGTGGAAGATCTACGGCGCGGCGGTGCCATTTTATTTTTCGGCCGGCATCGCAACGGTGTCGGCATTCGCTCTGCTCGGTCATCGTTCGCAGAGAAGGAATCCGTAAACACGGTGCCTGCCCCGTCTACGCCGCTAAGAGGCGTCAAGTCGGGTCTCTATGGCATCGCATCTCTCTGCAAGCGTCGCAACCACAAATAGGCAACTATCAAAAACGCGACGCCCGCGACGCTGTCGAGCATAACGTCCCATATCGTGCCGGTGCGCGATGGAATGAAGCTCTGATGCCATTCATCCAGCGCCGCGACGCAGGCGGTTCCCAGCCACGACAAGAGCGCAGCCCGCACCAGCAGCGTGTAATGGAAGGTTGCCCGCCAGCCACGTAACAGCAGCAGGCTCAACATACCGTAGCCGACCACGTGGCCCGTCTTGCGCAGATAGTGATGGAAAATGAGGAAGTCGTAGAGATTAATGTGGCCAAACAGTCGCGTCAGGATTGTATAGAGCACGCTGCCGGTATTTTGCGACGAGAAAAAATCGCTGGACTCGAACGTGATGAGAACAATCCAGACGGCCGCCGGCCACCAGGCGCGCAGAAGATGAGGTCGGGGCCGGCCTATAGTCGAGTTGGTCGCAGTCACAACACTCACTTACTCGGCCGCGTAATTCGGAGCTTCGCGCGTGATCATGACGTCATGCACGTGGCTTTCGCGCAGGCCGGCGGCACTGATGCGCACGAATCGCGCCTTCTGCTGCAGCTCGGCGATCGTCTGGCATCCGCAATATCCCATGCCCGATCGCAGACCGCCCACCATCTGATGAACGATCATCGCCACCGAACCGCGATAGGGGACACGTCCTTCAATCCCTTCCGGCACCAACTTGCCGAGACGATTCGATGCTTCGCCCAAAGCCGACGCCGCCGTCGACGCGTCTCCATCGGAGTTCTGGAAGTAGCGCTCGCTGGACCCCGCCGCCATCGCTCCCAGCGAACCCATGCCGCGATACGACTTGAAAGTGCGGCCCTGGTACAGGATCAGCTCACCCGGGCTCTCATCGGTGCCGGCAAACATCGATCCAATCATCACCGCGGAAGCGCCCGCCGCCAGCGCCTTGCTGATGTCGCCGGAATATTTGATGCCGCCGTCAGCAATTACGGGAACTCCCGAATCTCTCGTAGCCCGCGCCGCTTCCGCGATCGCCGTGATCTGCGGAACTCCCACGCCGGTAACGATGCGCGTGGTGCAGATCGAACCGGGACCGATGCCGACCTTCACTCCGTCCACCCCGGCGCGCACCATATCGCAAGCGCCATCAAAGGTGGCCACATTACCCGCGATCAGTTCCACCTCGGGCAATTTCGCTTTGACTCTCTTAACCGCTTCCAGCACCAGCGCCGAATGGCCGTGGGCGCTGTCTATCGCCAGCACGTCGACTTTCGCTTTGACCAGTTCCTGCGCGCGCTCAAGGAAATCTCCGGTTGCGCCGATCGCCGCGCTTACCCGCAGGCGTCCTTTGTCGTCCTTGGCCGCCCCGGGATATTTCAGCTTCTTCTGAATGTCTTTGACCGTGATCAGACCCTTGAGAATGTACTTGTCGTCCACCACCAGCAGCTTTTCCACGCGATGTTCATGCAGAATTTCTTCTGCCTGCTCGAGCGTAGTACCCACCGGCACCGTAATCAGATTCTTCTGCGTCATCACCTTGCTGATCGGAATATCGAAGCGCGTTTCGAAGCGCAAATCGCGATTGGTCAGGATGCCGACCAGCTTTCCATCCTTGAGGGTGATGGGAACGCCGGAAATTTTGTATTTCTGCATGACATCGAGCGCATCGGAAACCTTCGCGTCCGGCGACATCGTGACCGGATCGACAATCATCCCGCTCTCCGACCGCTTCACCTTGTCAACTTCATTGGCCTGCTGCTCGATCGTCAGATTGCGATGGATGATGCCGAGCCCACCCTGCTGCGCCAGGGCAATCGCCATATGCGATTCGGTTACCGTGTCCATGGCGGCGCTGATGATCGGAATATTCAGCCGGATATTGCGCGAAAGTTGAGTCTGCGTGTTGGTGTTCGCGGGCACAACCTGCGAATGCGCCGGCAGGAGTAATACGTCGTCGAATGTAAGAGCTTCAGGGACGGGAAAATGAATCATAACTTTAGATGAAACTCCTATTGTAGGGAGGGGGGATGCATCAAGCAAATGCGCGCGTAGGATCGGGGCTGAGCACCACGGGTTGACTTGTCTTCTCCCACGGTCTTGGCCAGTCTTGTTCCCATGGCAGCCTCGCTGGCGAGAGCTTCAGACAGGAAGCTCCGCTCCAAGGTTCGGGAATTCCTGAAGCAGTCGAGCAAGGTTAGGCTAGGCTGGATCGGAAACAACGTCACCCATTCCAACGTCGCCTCGTATGGACTTGTCTCGACGTTTCCTTCCGTGAGCGCATCAACGCACACCCAGATCGTCCTCAAGAAACCCTGAGGCAGGTGACGACCCTTTATAAAGCATTGACAAAAAAGGCGTCCGGTTATGGACGCCTCTGTGCCTGTTGGAACTGCTCCAATTAGTCTTTCTTGTCGCTACCCTCAGCCTTGCCCTCAGCCTCGTTCGCGGCCATGTTGCTTTCGGCCTGCGCCTCTTCGTCAGCGTGTTCCATCGCCTTACGATTCTCTTCAGCACGCTTGGCGCGAATTTCCGCCCGCTTCTGGCGCTTCTCGTCGATGACCTGTTCGCTGCCCAGCAGTTCGATGAACGCCTTTTCGGCGCCGTCGCCCTTGCGCCAGGCGGTGCGCACGATGCGGGTATAACCGCCCTTGCGATCGCCGAACCGCGGAGCCACGGTATCAAACAGCTTGGTGACCGCTTCTCCGGTCATCAGGTAAGAGGCTGCCTGACGGCGCGCCGCGAGATCTCCCTTCTTGCCCAGGGTGATCATCTTCTCAACCGACGGACGCACTGCCTTCGCCTTGATCACGGTCGTCTCAATACGCTCTTCCATGATGATCGACGTGACCATGTTGCGCAGCATCGCACGCCGATGGGAAGTCGTCCGTCCTAGTTTGTATCCTGCAACTTTGTGACGCATGGTTTACCCCTGAAGTTAGTTCTCAGCTCTCAGTCGAAATGAGTCGTTGGTCGATAGTCGTTGGTCGTTAGCGAACGACTGGCGACCAACGACCGACGGCTGTCTTTCCCTACAGATCGTTATCGCCGTAAGCCGACGCCGGCAGAATCTGGTTCGAAGTCGGGCCGGGCACGGCATTGCCGTGCTCGTCGATCTTCATACCGAGGCTCAGGCCCATCGAGGAGAGAATCTCCTTGATTTCGTTCAGCGACTTGCGGCCAAAATTCTTCGTCTTCAGCATCTCGGCTTCAGTCTTCTGCACCAGTTCGCCGATCGACTGAATGTTCGCGTTCTTCAGGCAGTTATAGCTGCGCACCGAGAGTTCAAGCTCCTCCACCGAACGGTTGAGGTTTTCATTCTTGATCTCGGGACGCCGCTCTTCGCTCGCCGACGCGGTTTCGATTTCTTCTTCGAAGTTGATAAAGATGTTCATGTGATCTTTGATCAGCTTCGCCGACAGTCCCAGGGCATCGCCGGGCGTGATGGAGCCGTTCGTCCAGACCTCGACCGTGAGTTTGTCGTAGTCGGTGATCTGGCCCAAGCGCGCCGCTTCGACCGTGTAATTGCACTTGCGCACCGGCGTATGCACGGAATCGATGGGAATGAATCCAATGCCCAAATCGTCTTCGAAATTCTTGTCGGCCGAGACGTAGCCGCGTCCGCGCTTCAGGCGCATCTCCATTTCCAGCTTGCCGCCTTCGCTTACGGTGGCAATGTAGATGTCCTTGTCGAGAATCTCGACGTCGCCGTCCGCATCGATCATGCCGCTGGTCACAACTCCCGGCTGATCGGCGCGCAGGTAGATCGCCTTCGGACCATCGCCCGCCAACTTGAACGGTACTTGCTTCATATTGAGGATGATGTCGGTCGCATCCTCCACTACTCCAGGAATCGACTGGAACTCGTGCAGCACGCCTTCGATCTTGACCGCGGTAACCGCCGCGCCTTCGATCGAACTCAGCATCACGCGCCGCAGCGCGTTGCCGATGGTGGTACCGAATCCGCGCTCAAACGGCTGCGCCCAGAACATCCCGTATTTATCGGTCAGCGAACTTTGATCGCTCGCTAAACGTTTAGGTTTTTGAAAACCTCTCCAAAGCATGGGTGTTTCTCCTCTCGGCCATGGGGCTCCGCGGTGGCTCTCCGAAACGGCCCAGCTTCGGATCAGGCGCCACCGCGGGCTGATCTGGCACGAATAGTAGGCCAAAAATCAGTCGTTGGTCATTAGTCGATGGTCGTTCGCGAGTCGCCGGTTTTGCCAACGACTAACGACCAACAACTATCGACTTATTTGCTGTACAACTCCACAATCAGCTGCTCATTCACCGGCAACTGGATATCTTCGCGCTTCGGCAGGGCCAGCACGCGGCCCTTATAGTTATCGCGATCGATCTCCAACCATACCGGGGCAGGCTGATGACTGGCAAAATCCTTGGCGATTTCCAGAATCGGAATCTTGCGGCTGCTCTCCCGAATCTGAATCTCTTCGCCCACCGCGACTTCGTACGAAGGAATGTTGACCTTCTTGCCATTCACCTGTACGTGCCCGTGACGCACCAACTGGCGCGCCTGGCGGCGGGAGATGCCGAAGCCTAAACGGTAAACGACGTTGTCGAGACGCCGTTCCAGCGACTCCAGCAACTTCGCGCCGGTCACGCCCTTGGAACGGACCGCGTTCTCGAAATAATTCCGGAACTGGCCTTCCTGCGTGAAGTAAATCCGTTTGGCTTTCTGTTTTTCGCGCAACTGCAGACCGTAGCCTACAACCTTGGTCTTTTTGTCTTTCCCGTGTTGTCCGGGAGCGAAGTTGCGTTTCTCAATCGGGCATTTGTCGCTGAAGCACTTCGTGCCTTTGAGGAAAAGCTTGATGCCTTCCCGGCGACAAAGACGGCACACTGCATCGGTATAACGGGCCAAGTTGTTCTCCTTTTAGATGACCGGTTTACAGGTTTGGCTTCACCCTTCGTCCCGGACGAAATCGGTTCTCAGCTGTCAGTTCTCGGTTCTCAGTAAAACCTCGGCTCAACGGCTCTTACTGAGAACCGAGAACTGGGAACTGAGAACTCGTCGCGTCTTAGACGCGGCGCCGTTTCGGCGGCCTGCAGCCGTTATGCGGAATCGGCGTCGTGTCTTTAATCGACCGCACTTCGATCCCCGCCGATGCCAGCGCGCGGACAGCCGATTCGCGGCCCGATCCCGGACCGCTCACGCGAACGTCTACACTGCGAACTCCGTGATCGCGCGCCATGCTGGCGGCGTTCGACGCGGCCTGCTGCGCGGCAAACGGAGTCCCTTTACGCGACCCGCGAAAGCCCAGCGAGCCCGAACTCTTCCACGACAGCACATTTCCCGACATGTCGGTAATGGTCACGATCGTGTTGTTGAAAGAAGCCTGAACGTGCACCAGTCCGTGCGGAACGTGCTTGCGCTCTTTCTTCTTGAACGTCTTTTTCTTGCCTTTTTTTTCGGGCGCCGCGGCGCCGCCTGCTGCTGCTGGTTTTGCCATGTCTTGGAGTTCTCAGTTCTCGGTTCTCAGTTCTCCATCACCCCGCTCTCCGGCACAACTGAGAACTGGGAACCGGGAACTGAGAACTGGTTTCTTACGCTTTGGCCGTCTTCTTCTTCTGCGCTACCGTGCCCTTGCGCGGACCCTTCCGGGTGCGGGCATTGGTGTGGGTGCGCTGTCCTCGTACCGGCAAGTTCCGGCGATGGCGGAATCCGCGGTAGGACCCGATTTCGATGAGCCGCTTGATGTTCATCGAAACGTCTTTGCGCAGGTCGCCTTCCACCGAGCCTTCGGCTTCGATCACCTGGCGGATACGATTGACCTCGTCTTCTCCCAGGTCAGAAACTTTCTTCATCGGGTCAACCTTCGCCGCATCGAGAATGCGCGCGGCGCGCGAGTTGCCAATGCCGTAGATATAAGTGAGCGCGATATTCGCGTGCTTGTTACGCGGAAGATCCACGCCTGCGATACGAGCCATGTTCCCTCTCTCTAAATAATTCGGCTTGAAAGAGCACAAGCCTATAAATTGCCCGGCTTTAGCCCCTGGGGGCGTCGGCCATTACCCCTGACGCTGCTTGTGTTTCGAGTTCTCGCAAATCACCCGCACTACTCCCTTGCGGTGGATGACCTTGCACTTGTCGCAAATTTTCTTGACCGATGCTCTTACTTTCATAATTCCTCACCTGCGGACAGCGGCCCTCGGCGGTCCGGCTGAGCGAAGCTCAGCAGATCATTTGTACCGGTACACAATCCGGCCGCGATTCAGATCGTACGGAGAAAGTTCGACCGCGACTTTGTCTCCGGGCAATATGCGTATGAAGTTCTTCCGCATCTTGCCGGAAACGTGCGCCAGTACCTGGTGTTTATTTTCGAGCTCCACCTTGAACATGGCATTCGGCAGCGGCTCGACGACCGTCGCCATCACTTCAATCGCGTCTTCTTTACTCATCGACTCCTTAGAAATCAGTTCTCAGTTGCCAGTTATCAGCCCTCAGCTAGACCAATTCGGCGCCCACTGAGAACTGAGAACCGGCAACTGAGAACTACTGGGTCAAAATCACCGGCCCTTGCCGCGTTACTGCCACGCAATGTTCAAAGTGCGCGCTGTAACTGCCGTCGACCGTTACGGCAGTCCACTTATCGCCCAAAACTTTGGCCTCGGGGCCGCCGGAGTTCACCATCGGCTCGATCGCCAGGACCATGCCTTCGGTCAGCTCCACGCCCTGGCCCTTTTTGCCGTAGTTCGGAATCTGCGGCGCTTCGTGCAGCTTCGTCCCGATCCCGTGCCCTACGAAGTCCCTCACTACACTGAAGCCGTTCGCTTCAACGTGCCTCTGAATCGCCGAGCCCACGTGCCCTACGGTGTTCCCTATCTTCACCTGCTCGATACCTTTGTAGAGCGAGGCTTCCGTCACTTCCAGCAGCTTCTTCAACTCCGGCTTCACTTCTCCGCCCACCGGCACGGTGATGGCCGCGTCTCCGTAATACCCGTCGCACACCACGCCGCAGTCGATGGAAACGATGTCACCCGTTTTCAGCGTCCGCTTTTCCGACGGAATGCCATGCACGATCTCTTCGTTGATCGACGTACACAGGACACACGGATAACCGAAATACCCCTTAAATGCCGGCGTCGCTCCCAGTTCGGCAATCAGCTTCTCCGCTTCTTTTTCCAGATCCATCGTCGTCACGCCGGCTGCAACCACGGTCTTCAGGTGGTCCAGAACCTGGCGGACGATCTTGCCACTGCGCCTCATCTTCTCGATTTCTTCAGGCGACTTGCGAATGATGCGATCTTCTCCAAAACTCATATCTGTTTCCGACTTGAATCCGCTCTCAGCAGCCAGCCTGCTGATGCCGCTCGATGACGCCGACTATCTGCGCCGTCACATCCTCCACCGGACGGTCGGCATTGATCGCCACCAGCCGCCGCTGCGCCCGGTAATAGTCCGCCACGGGCTTGGTCTGCCTTTCGTAGTTGGCCAACCGCTCGGCAATCACTTCTTCGCGATCGTCGTCGCGGACCAGTAGCTTCTGTCCATCCAGATCACACAACTCATCGACGAGAGGTGGCTGAAGGTGAATATTATAGAGCCGTCCACAGGTGGGACACGAACGCCGGCCGGTAAGCCGCAGCAGTAACTGATTATAATCCACCAGCAACTGGATCACAACCGGCGGACACTTCTCCGTTTTGTCAAAGACCTCTTTTTCCAGGAAGGCATCCAGCCATCCTGCCTGGGCGGCTGTCCTCGGAAAACCGTCCAGAATAAATCCACGCTTACAGTCGGCCTCTCGCAGCCGCGACCCCACGATGCCATACATCAATTCGTCCGGCACCAGGTCGCCTCGCGCCATGACCGTCTTAGCCTCTCGGCCTAATTCGGTGCCCCGGGCTACATGATCCCGTAAAAGATCACCCGTCGATATCTGCGGAATGCCGTAACGGTCGACAATCTGTTTGGCCTGCGTCCCCTTCCCCGCTCCCGGAGGGCCGAGAAGAATGACAGGTCCAATACTTCGCACAGTGTTGTCGGCCCTCGAAATGGCCGTCTCGTTGGCCATCGAAATGGCACCTTGTACTCGTATTTCCCCGGCGCGGAAATACTGCAACTCCGCGCTTAAATCAGTTCCACTACCACGTACGACGTCCGCGCAACCGACCGCTCTTCGGCGTGAATCCATCGTAGTGCCGCATGATCAGCTGCGCTTCGATCTGCGTGACCGTATCCATCGCAACCCCAACCACAATCAACAGTGACGTCCCGCCAAAATAAAAGTTCACTCCCAAACCATTCGTGACCCACGTCGGAAGATTCTCGAAGACGCGCCCCAGGATCGGCAGATGGTTCAGTTTGATGCCGGCAATCATCCACTCCGGAATCAGCGAAATTAAAATCAGGTAAGCCGCGCCCACCAGCGTGATCCGGGTCAGAACATCGTTGATGAAATCTGATGTCCGCTTGCCCGGCCGGATACCCGGAATAAAACCTCCCCACTTCCGCATATTGTCCGCGACTTCGTTCGGATTGAACACGATCGAAATATAAAAGTAGGCAAAGAAAATAATGCCGAGACAATAGAGCAGGGTGTAAAGCGGCTCACCCCACTTCATCGCGTCCAGAATCGGGCCGATCACCTTGTTATTGTGGAACGCCGCGCCCAGCATCTGCGGCAGCGCAAGAATCGAAGACGCGAAAATCACGGGCATCACGCCGCCCGCATTCACCCGCAACGGCAGGTGCGTGGACTTCCCGCCCATCACCTTGCGCCCCACCACCCGTTTCGCATACTGCACCGGAATCCGGCGCTCGCTGCGCTCCACGAATACGATAAATGCGACCACCGCGATCATCAGCACGAGCAGCATCAGGATCGCCGGAGCCGTAAACACTCCCCAGGCCGAAGTGCTGGCTTTCTGGTACAAATCGGCGATGCCACGCGGTAATCCGACCACGATTCCGGTGAAAATCAAGAGCGACATGCCGTTACCGATGCCGCGCTCGGTGATCTGCTCACCCAGCCACATAATGAAAGCGCTGCCCGTGGTCAGCGTCAGCATGGTCATCAGGACGAAGGCCGGGCCCGGATTGTTGACGAAATCACCAGCTTTCTCAAGGCTGAGGGCGATGCCAAAAGACTGCACGGCGCTCAGTATCACGGTGAGATAACGCGTCCACATCGTGATCTTCTTGCGCCCGAGTTCGCCTTCCTTTTGCAACTTGGCGAGCGGCTCATAGACCACCGTCAGCAACTGCAAAATGATCGACGCCGTGATGTACGGCATGATGCCCAGGGCAAAAATCGTGAGCCGGCGCAGATTGCCGCCACTGAACAGATCGACAAACCCCAGCACCGATCCCCGATTTTGCTCGAAGAACTGCGCCAGCTTGTCGCCATTGATCCCGGGCGTCGGAATATGGCCGCCGATGCGATAGACCGCCAGCAGGCCGAGCGTGAATAACACGCGCTTGCGCAGGTCAGGAACGCGGAAGATATTCGCCAGCTTGTTGAAGATTGCCGCTTCGGCCATTACTGCAAGACCTCAAACTTGCCGCCAGCTTTGGTTATTTTTTCCTGCGCCGACTTGGAAAACTTGTGCGCATGTACGGTCAGCGCTGTCGTCAGCTCTCCCATGCCGAGGATCTTGACCGGTGAATTGCCGTTGACGATCCCCGCTTTTTTCAGCACTTCGGGAGTGATTTCGGTTTCGCCGAGCGCGGCCAGGCGGTTCAGGTTCACCACATCGTATTCCTCGCGGAAAATATTCGTGAACCCGCGCTTCGGAATACGCCGGTGCAACGGCATCTGCCCGCCTTCAAATCCGCGGATCAGCCGCGCTCCCGATCGGGACCACTGCCCCTTGTGACCGCGAGTAGAGGTCTTGCCCATGCCGGACCCCATGCCGCGCCCGACTCGCTTCTTCTTTTCCGTTGATTTCTTCGGCGCTCGTATTGTCGATAAATTCATGACTTTCTCTCTGTAGAAACGAGGCTGGCCTCGTCTCTGACGCGGCCAGCCGCGTCCCGCTAACTTAACTTACGATCTCAATCAGATGCGGAATCTTTTTCACCATGCCGCGTATCGCAGCCGTATCCGGCCGCTCAATCACCTGGTTCAGCCGCGTGAAACCCAGGCCCTTGACAACCTTCCTCTGGCTTACCGGAGTGCAGATCATCGATCGCACCCACTTCAATTGAATCTTGCCGCTCGGCGTAGATTTCGATGTCTTGGTTGTCATTTCGTTTCCTCGGTCATCAATCGTTGGCCGTTCGTCGTTAGCGAGCCTTGCCTGCGAACGACTGACGACCAACGACTAGCTTTGCTACAGTTCCTCTACCGACTTGCCCCGCAGTTCCGCCACGTGTTCCCGGTTCTTCAGCTTCTTCAGCGCTTCAAAGGTCGCCTTGATCACGTTGTGCGGATTATTGGTGCCAATCGACTTGGTCAGCACATTCTGAACCCCCGCCGATGTCATAACCGCCCGCACCGCTCCGCCCGCGATTACGCCCGTGCCTTCCGGTGCCGGTTTCAGCAGCACCATGCCCGAGCCAAACCGTCC
Source organism: uncultured Acidobacteriaceae bacterium (assembly GCA_963696275.1). GTDB lineage: Bacteria > Acidobacteriota > Terriglobia > Terriglobales > Acidobacteriaceae > Acidiflorens. Next base: position 322,837 of record CAVOJQ010000012.1, read on the forward strand.
CAGCACCGTGTGCGGCACCGACGTCTGCGTCAGGTTGATTCGTATCAGGTTCTTCTTCGCCGACTCAATCCCTTTGCGGATGGCCTGCGGAACTTCCTTAGCTTTGCCCGATCCGAATCCAACCACCGCCGCCGAAGGATCGCCGACGACAACCAGCGCCGCGAACGACATGTTCTTGCCGCCCTTGACCACTTTCGTCACCCGGTTAATCGAAACCACTTGGTCCTTTAACTGGAACGAACCCGCATCGAGTTTTTTCGTTACTCTTGGCATTCTGAAATCTCGTTTCTCATTTCGGTCGTTGGTCGACTAGCGACTAGAATTGCAGTCCCGCCTCGCGCGCCGCATCCGCCACAGCCTTCACCCGCCCGTGGTAGATATAGCCGCCACGATCGAATACGACTTTGGTGAAGCCTTTTTCCTTGGCCAGTTCGGCAATCTTCTTTCCCACCATCTTCGCCGAAGCCACGTTGCCGCCGGCGACCCGCGAATCCTTGCGGTCGTCCGCCGTAGAAGCTGCCGCCAGCGTGACCCCCCTCAGGTCGTCAATCAGCTGCACATAAATATGGTTCAGCGACCGGTAAACATTCAGCCGCGGACGCTCCTGCGTCCCCATGACCTTCTTGCGGATCCGATCGTGCACCCGCTGCCGCGTTTGATTCTTTGAAGCGATTCTAAGCATCGTGAAATCCTCGTCGTTCGCTATTCGCTATTCGCAAATTCCGCTCGCGGTCCGCTCGGCGAAGGACGAACAGCGAACAGCGGTTACTTTGCTCCCGTCTTACCAACTTTCTTCTTCAACCGCTCGCCCGCGTAACGCACGCCTTTGTTCTTATAAGGATCAGGCGGACGCAACGAGCGCATCTCGGCTGCGACCTGGCCCACTTTCTGCCGGTCGATCCCGTTCAAAGTCAGCTTGGTCAGCTTGGCATCGACTGCGCAATCGACGCCCGAGGGCAGCGGATACTCGATGGGGTGCGAATAACCCAGACTGAAAACCACCGTTCCCTTGCCCTTCATCTCCGCGCGGTAGCCGATGCCGACGATTTCCAAATCTCTCGTCCAGCCTTTGGTCACGCCTTCGACGGCGTTATTGACCAGCGCCCGCGCCAAACCGTGTACCGCCGCGTGCGCGTCGTCTGGACGGATCGCCACCAGGTTGCCGTCCTTCTGCTCCATCGTGATCCCGGACGGAAGAGATGTGTCCAGCTTGCCCTTCGGCCCCTGGACCATCACCGTATTCCCTTCAAATTTAACCGTCACGCCCTTCGGGATCGCAATCGGCTTTTTTCCAATTCGTGACATAAGGTTGCTCTTCGTCTCTCGTTATTCGCCATTCGCGCATCGCCCCTGTGCAAACCGCCAGGAGCGAACAGCGGCACTTCTACCAGATTTCACAAAGCAATTCGCCGCCCAGGCCCTGACGCCTCGCCTGGCGCCCCGTCATCACGCCCTTCGGCGTGGTCAGGATGTTGATGCCCATGCCGCCCAGTACGCGCGGAATCTCGGTGCGGCGCACATAGACGCGGCAGCCCGGACGCGATACCCGCGCCAGGTTCGTGATCACCGCCTCGTTGTTGTTGCCGTATTTCAAATACACGCGCAGGACCTTGTGGCCCTCTTCTTCCGCCGGCTTGAAGTTCGCGATATAGCCCTCTTCTTTCAGAATGCGGGCAATCTCCGTCTTCAGCTTGGAAGCTGGTATATCCACTTTCTGGTGCCGGGCGCGGATCGCGTTGCGGATGCGCGCCAGCATGTCTGCGACCGGATCGGTCAACCTCATCGTTTGCTTCTCCTCGAGCCGCCCGTTCGCTCCGCGTCCAGCGGAGAACCTGTCAGCAGCTTGCTTTTTTTCCGTCGTTCGCTATTCCGGCGTTCGCGATTCTCTCTTCGTCGTTCGCCAAAACTTTACGAACAGCGAACGACGGATAGCGAACAGCGGTGCTTCTACCAGGACGACTTCGAAACTCCAGGAATCTCGCCGCGCAGTGCCAACTGCCGGAAACACAACCGGCAAATGCCGAACTTCCGCAGAAATGCCCGCGGACGTCCGCAGATCTTGCACCGGTTATGCTTGCGCGTCGAGAACTTCGGCTTCTTCGCGTCCTTCACTCGTTTTGCTGTAGTGGCCAACTTAGCTCCTAGCTGCTAGCTTCTAGCAACCCATTTGTCGTGAATCTCTGTTTTCACTTCTGCAATCTGACCTCTTACCTACGCTCTGAACGGCATGCCCAGATGCTTCAACAGCGACCGCGCCTGATCGTCCGACCGCGCCGTCGTCACAATCGTCACGTTCATGCCCTTCAGCTTGTCGACCTTCGCATAATCGATCTCCGGAAAAATCAGCTGATCGTGCAACCCCAGGGTGTAATTCCCCCGCCCATCGAACGACTTCGTCGAAACCCCGCGAAAATCGCGCACTCGCGGCAGCACGATCGTGACCAGCCGATCGAAAAATTCGTACATGCGGTCGCCGCGCAGCGTGACCATCGCCCCGATCGGCATGCCCTCGCGCACCTTGAACGCCGCAATCGACTTCTTCGCTTTCGTCACCACCGGCTTCTGTCCCGTAATCTGTCCCAGTTCGTTGACTGCCGGGTCGATGATCTTCGCGTTCTGCGTAGCTTCGCCCACGCCCATGTTCACGACGATCTTATTCAGCCGCGGTACGGCCATCGGATTCTTGAGTTCAAGCTCCTTCATCAGAGCGACGGCCACTTCCTCTTCAAAGCGCGCTCGCAACCGCGGCCGCTCCTTCGCCGCGTGACGCGGAGCCTCCGGACCAGCCTTCGCTTCTACCGGATGTTGGCCTTTTTCGCCCTTCGCCGGTTTAGCCTTCTTCTGCTGCTGCTCGCCTTTTTTTTGCTCGTCTGCCATGGTCGTTGCTGCCTTCTCCATCACGGTTTCGGAGTGGTTACCGGTTCGTGAGGCGTTTGTAATTTCGTCATCGGATAATTTGTAATTTTAGAGCCCAAGGGTTCTAAATTACCCGATTACCCGATTACCTAATCATTTGTCGAGCGTCGTCCCGCACTTCTTGCACACTCTGACCTTGCGCTCTCCGCGTACATCATGACCAATCCGCACCGGACCACAGGTCGGACAAACCAGCGCCACGTTCGACAGCCGGATCGCCCGCTCCTGCTCGGCGATTCCGCCTTTAATGTTGCGCTGCGGATTCGGACGCACGTGTTTCTTCACCGTCATCACGTGCTCCACCAGCACCTTGCCTTCGTCGGGAAACACGCGCAGCACGCGCCCTTCCTTTCCCGTATCCTTGCCCGTCATCACCTTCACCGTATCGTTGCGGCGGATGTCCACTCGCTTATGTTCGGTAGTCGTTGCTGTTCCCATACTCCATCCTTCCGAATCTCTTTCTGTCGAGACGGGGCTTGCCCCGTCTCAGCCCGCGCCCTAAAGCACTTCCGGCGCCAGCGACACAATCTTCAAAAATTTCTTCTCGCGCAATTCGCGAGCCACCGGACCGAATACGCGCGTCCCTACCGGCTCGCCGGTTTCATTAATCAGCACCGCCGCATTCTGATCGAAGCGGATGTACGTCCCATCCCGCCGCCGGTGCTCTTTCCGCGTCCGCACGATGACCGCCTTTACCACTTTGCCCTTCTGTACCTGACCGTCGGGCGCAGCCTCTTTCACGCTGGCCGTGATCACGTCGCCCAGACCCGCGTGCAGACCGGTCGAACCGCCGAGCGGCATGATCATCTGCAGCTTGCGCGCGCCGGAATTATCGGCGACCTCGATCATCGATCTCATCATCAGGGCCATGACTGTCTCCTTCTCTCCACTCGCTGCTTGGCGGATCGTTACTTTGAGGAAACGCCGGTTACGGCGTCCACGTCCACTACCTCCGGCACCAGGGCCGTCTTGCGCACAATTTCCTTCAGCGTCCAGCGCTTCAGCTTCGACAGCGGACGCGACTCTTCGATCTTCACCACGTCGCCGGCATGGCTTTCATTTTTCTCGTCATGCGCGTAAAACTTCTTCCGGATCGAGATGACCCGCTTGTACATGGGATGCGCTTTTTTCCGCGTCACTTCCACGACAATGGTTTTCTGCATCTTGTTCGAGACCACCGTGCCGATCAGGACCTTGCGGTGCGACTGCTTTTCGGCTGGGGCGTTTTCAGTCGGGCTCGTGATTTCCGCCATTATTTTTTCTCCGTCTTGGTTTGCGTCTTCTGCCCGGCCAGTTCCTGCTCGCGCAGCACCGTCTGGACGCGCGCAATATCCCGGCGCAGTCCTCGAATCTTCTTCAGGCTCTCCGTCTGCCCCATATTCATCTGGAACTTCAGCTTGAACAACTGGTCGGCCAGATCCCGCTCCTGGTGCTTGAGCTCGACGTCGGTTAAGTTGCGAATCTTTTCTGCCTTCATAAAGTCAGTTCTCAGTTCTCAGTTGTCAGTTCTCAGAAAGAACCTCGGACTGAGCAAAATTTATTTCGCCTTCTTACAGCACTTCCCGCTTCACGAACGTTGTCCGCAACGGAAGCTTGTGGGACGCCAGGCGCATCGCCTCTTTCGCGTCCGTGACCGAAACACCTTCCATCTCAAACAGGATCTTTCCCGGCTTGACCACCGCCACCCAGTGGTCGGGAGCGCCCTTGCCCTTACCCATACGGGTTTCAGCGGGCTTCTTGGTGACCGGCTTATCCGGAAACAGTCGAATCCAGATCTTGCCGCCGCGCTTCACGAAACGTGTCATGGCCACGCGGCTGGCTTCGATCTGCCGGTCAGTGATCCAGCCCGGCTCCAGCACCTTCAGTCCATACTGTCCGAAAGCCAGCGTGCCCCCGCGCCAGGCCTTGCCCGTCATGCGCCCGCGCTGCTGCTTGCGGTACTTAACTTTCTTCGGCATCAACATAAAATCAGTTCTCAGTTCTCAGCTGTCAGTTCTCAGGAAAATCTCCCCGTCAGATGCTTCCAACCTCTGCAATCTGACCTCTGACCTCTGCAATCGGCTTATTTCCTAAAACGCTCCCGTCGTGCTTACTTCCCGCGCCGGCGTCGCTTCCCGCTTCTTCGCCGGCAAAATCTCGCCTTTATAAACCCAGCACTTCACGCCAATAATGCCGTAGGTGGTGTGGGCCTCGGTGAATCCGTAATCGATATCCGCGCGCAGCGTATGCAGCGGCAACCGCCCCTGCAGATACCATTCCGAGCGCGCGATTTCGTTACCATTCAGCCGGCCGCTCACCCGAACCTTAATTCCCTTGCAGCCGAAGCGCAGCGCCGAATCGACCGACTTGCGCATCGCCCGCCGGAAACCCACGCGCTTTTCCAGTTGCAGCGCGATCGATTCCGAGACCAGCTGCGCGTCCAGTTCCGGCTTGTGCACTTCCTGAATGTCGACATGAACCTCGCGGGTCGTCTTCTTCTGCAAATCCTGCTTCAGCTTGTCGATCTCCGCGCCCTTGCGCCCGATAATGATTCCCGGCCGCGCCGTCTTGATAATGATGCGCAGCTTGTTGCCCGGACGCTCGATCTCGACCGAGCTCACGCCCGCCGACTTGAGTTTTTCTTTCAGCTCAGCCTTGAGCTTATGGTCTTCGAGCAGCAGCTTGTCGTAATCTTTCTCGACAAACCAGCGCGACTTCCACGGCTTGGTATAGCCGAGTCGGAATCCGTAAGGATGTACCTTCTGTCCCATGGTTGCTCCTAAACTTTCTCAGTCGTTGGTCGTTGATCGCTGGTCGCTGGTCGTTAGCAAAACCGATTCCCGGACGACTAACGATTATCGACCAACGACTTCCCTACTTTTTTGCCGTCGCCCTCTTGCCCACGGCCTTCCTCTTAGCCGGCGCCTTCGCCTTGGCTTTCGCTTTCGGCTTGAGACGCGCCGCCGGTTTCGCCGCCTTCTCGCCCGTCGCCGGAGTGACTCCGCTCCCTACCGGCACGCCATTCCTGTTCTTCTCTGCCAGCACGATTTCCAGATGCGCGATGCGGCGCACATAGTGATAGGCGCGTCCCATCGGAGCGGGACGAATGCGTTTCATCCGCGGTCCATCGTTGGCGACCGCATGCTTCACGTACAGGTTATCAAGATCGACATCCAAACCTTTTTCCGTGCTCAGGAAGTTTGCATTGTCGATGGCCGACTGCAACAACTTCCCCACCGTCGCCGCTACCCGCTTCTTGGTAAAGGCCAGCGTGTTCCGCGCCTCTTCCACGCGCCGCCCTTTGATCAGGTTCAGCACCAGCCGCGCCTTCTGCGGCGAGACCCGCATGTATCTTGCTTCCGCTCGAAATTCCATAATTGTCTCAGCTTTTCACTTCTTGCTTTTCGCCGTTCGCCTTGAGCGAAAAGCGAGGAGCCAACCGCCGCTTTTACGCCTTCGGCGCCGCCGGAGTAATCGCTCCCGGACCGCCGGGCACGCCCGCCGGTTTCGCCGCCGTTTCTGTCGCCGCCTTCATCGAGTGCCCCTTGAACTGGCGGGTAAAGCTGAATTCGCCCAGTTTGTGTCCCACCATGTTCTCGGTCACATATACGGGAATGAATTTCCTTCCGTTGTGCACCGCAATCGTGTGCCCCACCATCTCCGGAATAATCGTCGAGCGCCGCGACCAGGTCCGCAGCACCTTCTTTTCGTTGCGCGCATTCATGCCCTCGACTTTCGTCGCCAGGTGCGCGTCCACGAACGGTCCTTTTTTTGTCGATCTAGCCATGATTTCCTCTGTAAAGCCTTAGTGTGGCGCGGGCGCCCTCGCCCGCGACTGCTTAACCCTTCTTCCGCCGATTCACGATAAACGTATCCGTCCGCTTGTTATTCCGCGTCTTGTATCCCCGCGTCGGCTGCCCCCAGGGCGTTACCGGATGCCGTCCGCCAGAAGTCTTGCCTTCGCCGCCGCCATGCGGATGGTCGACCGGGTTCATCGACACCCCGCGGTTATGCGGGCGCTTTCCTACCCAGCGCGTGCGCCCCGCCTTGCCCCAGGTAACATTCTCGTGATCCGTGTTCCCGACTTGCCCGATGGTCGCTAAGCACTCGAGCGCCACTTTGCGCGTCTCGCCCGAAGGCAGCTTCACCAGTCCGTAATCGCCTTCTTTCGCAATCAGCTGTGCCGAACCGCCCGCCGAGCGCACCATCTGCGCACCTTTTCCCGGACGCAGTTCAATATTGTGAATCGTCGTGCCCGGCGGAATGTTCCGCAGCGGCAACGCGTTCCCCACTAGAATGTCGGCTTCGGGACCGCTTAAAATCTTGGCCCCAACTTTCAGCCCGTCGGGCTGCACGATATAACGCTTCTCGCCATCGGCGTAGCTCAGGAGCGCAATCCGCGCCGAGCGTCCGGGATCGTACTCGATCGTCTCCACCGTCGCTGGAATGCCGTGCTTGTCGCGCTTGAAATCGATCGTGCGCAGCTTGCGCTTGTTGCCGCCGCCGCGAAAGCGCATGGTCGTGTCGCCGGAATTGCGCCGGCCCCCCGATCGAATCTTGCCCTCGACCAGCGCCTTATGCGGCGTGGACGAAGTAATATCGTCGGTCGTAACCGAGGTGCGGTAGCGCAGCGTCTGGGTTGTCGGTCTGTAAGTCTTGATTGCCATATTTCAACTCACTGTTCGTGGTTCGCTGTTCGTCGTTGTCTTTTCGCCATTCGGTCCCCGTCTCCGCTGAAAAGCGATCCGCGAATGGCAAAGGACGAACGACACTACAAATTCTGCGCGTACTCCGGCATCTTCTCGCCGCTCTTCAATCTCACGTACGCCTTTTTCCAGTCTGGACGGTAGCCCGTGAACTTGCCTCGCCGCCGTTCTTTGCCGGGATAATTCGCCGTGCGTACCGACGATACTTTTACCTTGAAGATCGACTGCACCGCTTCCTTGATCTCGGTCTTCGTCGCCTTCGGCGCCACCTGGAAGACCAGAGTGTTTTGCGTCTCTTTAATGCCCAGACCTTTTTCCGTGATCACCGGCTTGCGGATAATTTGATAGGCGGATTTCATCAGGCCACCTCCGCTTTCGCTTTAGTCTTCCTCGTCCGGCGCGCCGGCTTCTTCTTCGTTTCCGCTTCCGCTTCCGGTTCGGCTTCGTGGTTGCGCCGCGATGCCGACTTCTTCAGCGAATCCTGCAGTTTTTCCAGTGCCGTCTGGGCAAAGATCACATGCGTGTAACGCATGATGTGATAAGGATGCACCTCGTTCGCCTTCACCAGTTCCAGCCCGTCGATGTTCCGCGAACTTAGATCGAGGTTTCGATTCTCGGAAGACGCCAGGTCGACCAAGAGCGCCGTGCCATCGATTTTCAACTTGTCGAGCGCCTCGCGAAACAGCTTCGTCTTCGGCTCTTTCACCTCGAAGGAGCTCACGACCAGCAGCTTGCCGTCGGCAAACTTCGAAGCCAGCGCCGAACGCAGCGCGCCCAGCAGTTTCTTCTTGGGAAAGGCGTAATCATACGAGCGCGGCTGCGGTCCATGCACCGTGCCGCCGTGGCGCCACAGCGGCGAACGGATGGAGCCAATACGCGCCCGCCCCGTGCCCTTCTGCTTCCACAGCTTCTTGCCCGATCCGGAAACGCTCCCGCGGTTCTTGGTGGCATGTGTGCCCGCACGCGCCGCGGCGCGATAGTGCGTGATCGCTTCCCAGAGCAAGTCTTCGTTGACCGCGCCGAAAACCTCTTCAGCCAGCTCCAGCGTCCCCGCCTTGGCTCCGCTCAAATTGTAAACATCGATAGTTGCCATATGCTTTCCCGTGTTGCGTGGAGCGGACACTCTAGTCCGCTGCCTTTGACCTTGCTAACGACTAACCACCAGTGACTAACGACCGACTTACCCCTTCTTCGCCGCCCGCTTCGCCGCCTTCAACGGGTCGACCGTCGCCGAGCCCGCGAATCCGCGACGCTCTCGCGGCGGCTTCTTCGCCTTGTTGATCATGATGTAGCCGCCGTTCGCGCCCGGCACACTGCCCTCAACGACCAAAAGATTCTCGTCTTTATCGACGCCCAGAATCCGCAGGTTGCGCGTCGTAATCCGTGCATCGCCCATATGTCCCGACATCCGCATTCCCTTGAACACGCGCGACGGAAACGCCGACGAGCCAATCGAACCGGTGATCTGAAACATCGAACCGTGCGATTTCGGACCACCCGCAAAATGGTGGCGTTTTACCACGCCCTGAAAACCGTGGCCCTTGCTGGTTCCGATGACGTCGACAAAGCGCTCGCCTTCAAAAATGTCGACCAGGATGCGATCGCCCGGCTTGATCACGCCCTCAGTCGTCTCCCCGGGAGCGTCCACTTCAATCCCAACTTCGCGCACAAACTTCACCGGCGGCAGATTATGCTTCGAAAAGTGCCCGCGCATAGCCTTGGTCAGCTTCTGTTCTTTCACAAACTCGACCAGGCCGATCTGCGCCGACTCGTATCCGTCTTTGGTCTGGGTCTTGTGCTGGGTAATCACGCACGGCCCCGCCTGCAACACCGTCGCCGGCCGCACATCGCCCTTCGAATCGAAGAGTTGCGTCATACCGACCTTCTTGCCCAGAATTCCAGTTACTCTTGCCATTTCCTTCTCCGTTCCCAGCTTGGCTCGCCGATATGTGGCGGCTATTGGCTGGGGAGCTATTGCTCTTTGTCTTGTGTGGGGACGGGGCTTCGCCCCGTCCAAGCGGGGCAAAGCCCCGCCACCACACGACTACTTATGCTCTTTCCCGAACGCCTTGATCTCCACATCCACGCCCGCCGGCAGATCGAGCTTCATCAGCGCATCGACCGTCTGCTGCGTCGGCTCGAGAATATCGAGCAGGCGCTTGTGAGTGCGGATTTCGAACGCTTCCCGCGATTTCTTATCCACGTGCGGCGACCGCAGCACGCAGTATTTGTTCTTCATCGTGGGCAGCGGAATCGGACCCGCGATCTGCGCGCCCGTGCGTTTGGCTGTCTCCACGATCTCGCCCGTCGACTGATCCAGAATGCGGTAGTCGTAGGCTTTCAACCGGATGCGAATTCTTTCTTTTCCAGTCACTGTTTCTCTTTTCCGACCCCTCCCGACTCAACTTCTTCTCGAGAGGAAAGATCTGGCGGCAAGCTGCAAACCGCTTACTCGTTCTCACTTCTGCAATCTGACCTCTAACCTCTGACCTGCCTTACTGAATAATCTCCGCAATCGTGCCCGCGCCGACCGTATGCCCGCCTTCGCGAATCGCGAACCGCAGCCCTTTTTCCATTGCCACCGGAGTGATCAACTCAATCACCAGGCTCACGTTGTCTCCCGGCATCACCATCTCCGTGCCCGCCGGCAACTCCGCAATCCCCGTCACGTCCGTCGTCCGCAAATAAAACTGCGGACGATATCCCTTGAAAAACGGCGTGTGCCGCCCGCCTTCTTCCTTCGTCAGAATGTACACTTCCGCTTTGAACTTCGTGTGCGGAGTAATCGATCCCGGCTTCGCCAGCACCATCCCGCGCTCCACATCTTCTTTCGCAATGCCGCGCAAGAGCAGTCCCGCGTTGTCCCCCGCCATGCCTTCATCCAGCTGCTTCTTGAACATCTCGACGCCCGTCACCACCGTCTTGCGCGTCTCCCGGAACCCGACAATCTCCGCTTCCTCGCCGACTTTCACCTTGCCGCGCTCTATGCGTCCCGTGACCACCGTGCCCCGCCCCTGAATCGAAAAAATATCTTCAATCGGCATCAGAAACGGCTTGTCCAGTTCCCGCGCCGGCTGCGGCACGCTCTTGTCCACCGCCTCCATCAGCGCGTCAATCTGCTTCTCCCACTTTTCTTCGCCGTTTAAAGCCCCTAAAGCAGATAACCGGATCACCGGCACATCGTCTCCAGGAAACTGATAGCTCTTCAACAACTCGCGCACTTCGAGCTCGACCAGATCGAGCAACTCCGGATCGTCCACTGCATCGCACTTATTCAAAGCGACCACCACATACGGAACGCCCACCTGCCGCGCCAGCAGCACGTGCTCCCGCGTCTGCGGCATCGGACCATCCGTCGCCGCCACCACCAGAATCGCGCCATCCATCTGCGCCGCGCCCGTAATCATGTTCTTGATGTAATCCGCGTGCCCCGGACAGTCGACGTGCGCGTAGTGCCGGTTCGCCGTCTCGTACTCCACGTGCGCCGTCGCAATCGTGATCCCGCGCGCCTTCTCTTCCGGAGCGTTGTCGATCGAATCAAACGACCGGAACACAATACTCGGGTTGTGCTTCTGCAAGACCTTCGTGATCGCCGCTGTCAACGTCGTCTTGCCATGGTCAATGTGACCAATCGTCCCTACGTTGCAGTGCGGCTTCGTCCGTTCAAATTTCTGCTTTGCCATTTGCTCTTAGCTCCGTGTGGCGCGGGCGCCCTCGCCCGCGTCTCGCTAAATCAAAACCGAATCGTTTTCCCCGCCGTCAATCTCTTCGTAGTACGCGCCAAGAAACTGTTCTTTCTCAACCAAGCCATCGGAAAGAATCCAACTTCCGAAGCGCTCGTACTCCGACTGGAATCGCGAGCGAAAATTCTCAAAGCTTCGATGCCACTCCCAGAAATCTCTCACTCGATATTGCCGCAATTCTGGAGACTCGCATCGGATTTCGGTCAACAGATACCCATCCGACTGGTACAACAACCTCGCCCAAATCCCGCCTAGGCCGAAAACCGCTTCAAAATCTGCCCGCCTGCCGTCCGTCACCCAAAATCTGCGATCGATGACGAATCGCTGGGCGTTCTGTCACCTAGGCGCCGTCTTCCCTTGCGTCTTGGCAATAATTTCTTCCGCCACATGCCGCGGAGCTTCTTCATAGCGCGCAAAATGCATCGAGTACTCGGCGCGTCCCTGCGTTGATGACCGCATATGCGTCGCGTAACCGAACATCTCCGCCAAGGGAACGATAGCCTTGATCACCTGCGAACCCGCGCGATGCTCCATGCCTTCGATGCGTCCACGGCGCGAACTCAGGTCGCCCATGATCGTGCCCGCGTAGTCTTCCGGCGTCACCACTTCGACCGCCATCACCGGCTCCAGAATCACTGGGCTCGCCTTGCGCGCCGCTTCTTTGAACGCCATCGAGCCGGCGATCTTGAATGCCATTTCGTTCGAATCGACGTCGTGGTAGCTGCCGTCGTAGAGCGTCGCCTTGATATCGACCATCGGATAACCGGCGAGAACTCCGCCTTCCATGGCTTCCTGCATGCCCTGGTCGATGGGCTTGATGAATTCCTTTGGCACGGTGCCGCCCACGATATCGTTTATGAATTCGTAGCCCTTGCCCGGCTCATTCGGATCGAGATAAATCTTCGCATGTCCGTACTGGCCCCGGCCGCCGGTCTGGCGGATGTACTTGCCCTCGGCCTCCGCGTGCTTGCGAATGGTCTCGCGATACGCCACCTGCGGTTTGCCGACGTTCGCCTCAACCTTATATTCGCGCATCATGCGGTCGACGATGATTTCGAGGTGCAACTCGCCCATACCGCTAATGATCGTCTGCCCGCTGTCGGGATCGGTGTGAACCTTAAACGTAGGATCTTCCTGCGCCAGTCGCGCCAGCGCCATGCCCATCTTTTCCTGATCGGCCTTGGTCTTCGGTTCGACCGCCACCGAAATTACCGGCACCGCGAACGTGATCGACTCCAGCGTGATCGGATGCTTCTCTTCGCAAATCGTGTCGCCCGTGCTGACGTTCCGCAGACCAACCACCGCGCAGATGTCGCCCGCCAGAATCTCCTGAATGTCTTCGCGCTTATTGGCGTGCATCTTGAGCAGGCGGCCGATGCGCTCATGCTTCTGGGTGCGCGAGTTCATTACAGATTCGCCCGACTTCAACTGTCCCGAGTACACGCGGATAAAAGTCAACTGACCGACAAACGGGTCGGCCATGATCTTGAACGCAAGCGCCGAGAAAGGATCCTTATCGTCGGCTTTGCGCGTGATCGTCGCGCCCGTGTCAGGATCAAGACCATGTGTTTCTTTGGTATCGAGCGGCGACGGCAGGTAATCCACCACCGCATCGAGCAGCGGCTGCACACCCTTATTCTTGAACGCCGTTCCCACCACTACCGGAAACAGCTTCAGAGCGATGGTCGACTTGCGCAGCGAGGTTTTGAGTTCGTCCGCTGAAATCGCTTCGCCTTCCAGAAACTTGTGCAGAATGTCGTCATCGTTCTCGGCAATCGTCTCCACCAGTTGCGTATGAAACGCCTCCGCCTTTTTCTGCAGGTCGGCGGGAATCGGTCCCGTCTCGTACTCCGCGCCCATCGTCTCATCGTTCCAGATGATGGCCTTCATCTCGACCAGATCCACCACACCCTTGAACTTGTCTTCTTGCCCAATGGGAATCTGGATCGCAACCGGCTTGGCGTTGAGGCGCTTGCGCAGAGTGTCGACGGCATGCTCGAAATCAGCACCCATTTTGTCGATCTTGTTAATAAAACAAATTCGCGGGACACCGTACTTGTCGGCCTGCCGCCATACTTTTTCCGACTGCGGCTGAACGCCATGCACCGCGTCAAACACTGCGACAGCGCCGTCGAGCACGCGCAGCGAGCGTTCGACCTCGGCCGTGAAATCGACGTGGCCGGGCGTGTCAATAATGTTGATGCGGATATCGCGCCAGGTGCAGGTCGTCGCCGCGGATGTAATCGTGATGCCGCGCTCCTGCTCCTGCTCCATCCAGTCCATGATGGCCGTGCCTTCGTGCACCTCGCCGATGCGGTGCGTCTTTCCCGTATAAAACAGGATGCGCTCCGTCGTCGTGGTCTTGCCGGCGTCGATGTGAGCCATGATGCCGATGTTCCTGCAACGCTCTAATGGGACTGTTCTAGGCACTGTATTTCTCTAATCTTTCTGGGGCTCCGAAAATCAGTTTCTCGCTGTTCGCCTTTCGCCACTCGCTTTTCGCTAACGGCTCCAGCTTTGAGCCAACAGCGAACCACGGACAGCGCTCCTACCATCTGTAATGCGCAAACGCCTTATTCGCTTCCGCCATTCTGTGCACATCTTCTTTCTTCTTGATGGCGGCGCCTTTGCCGTTCGAGGCATCCAGCAACTCGTTGGTCAACTTGTCGATCATTCCCTTTTCGCCGCGGCCACGGGCATAGCTCACAATCCAACGGATCGCGAGCGACGTCCGGCGGTCGGGAGCGACTTCAATCGGCACCTGATAGTTTGCGCCGCCAACCCGGCGCGTCTTCACTTCCAGCAGCGGCTTCGCATTCTCCACCGCCTTCGTGAACAGCTTCAAGGGTTCGTCGCCGCCCTTTTCCTGCAACTTCTCCAGCGACTTATAGAAGATGCCCTCGGCAGTCGACTTCTTTCCCTGCCACATCATCGAGTTGATGAACTTCGTTACCAGATCCGATCCGTAAATAGGATCGGCATCAACCGTCCGCTTCGGGGTGTGTCCTTTTCTTGGCATGTTTCGTCAGCTCTCAGCTTTGATTTCGTTGAACCCAATTCCGCAGCACGCCACTGGCAACTTCTAAGCTTTTTTCGCGCGTTTCGTGCCGTACTTTGAACGTCCTTGATTCCGTCCCGCGACCCCGGTTGCGTCCAGCGTTCCCCGCACCACGTGATAACGCACACCCGGCAGATCCTTCACGCGCCCCCCGCGGATCAGCACAATCGAGTGCTCCTGCAGGTTATGGCCAACCCCCGGAATATACGTCGTCACTTCGATTCCATTGGTCAGACGAACACGCGCCACTTTGCGCAATGCCGAGTTTGGCTTCTTCGGCGTCTGGGTATAGACGCGCGTGCACACACCACGCTTCTGCGGACACGATTGCAGCGCCGGACTCGCCGTCTTATATTTGGTCCGCTCGCGGCCGAATTTCACCAGCTGATTAAAAGTAGGCACTCTCGCCACTCCCAGGCGCGGCATACCGCGTCTCTACCACATTTCCCGCAATCACAGCCCTTGCGCGCAAACCACACATTTCCTGAGACCGGGCTTGCCCCGCCTCAGTTCTGGCACAGGCTTCAACGCCCAGCCATACTCTCACCACGCGGCACTCTCGCCGGTGAGAATTCCACTCAATTTCCCGCTCAGACTAGTCGCCGACGACGGTGACGCCACGCCTTACCTTGAATTTCCGGTTCGGAGGCGCTCCGTTTCGTCTGCTTCTCCCGCATAGCCTCGCGTGTTTCCCAGCCACTACTCTCTACCCTGGGCGCTAAGGTGTTCGCAGGATGTTTCAGCGAGGGCGTTCCCGGTGCTACCAACCGGGTACGTATTTCTACACAGCTCTTAAACTCGCGGAACTGTTTGATAATAACAACTGCCCCGCACATCGTCAACCATTGTTGTCAGCATCGAAGAATCTAGCACCTCAAGGTCTGGCCCGGCGGGCGAAAAGTGAAACCTTGAACTTTGCAACCTTGAATTTTGCTACACTGACATTTTTCCACTTCAGCACATCATCACGCTCGCGCCTGGCAAACCGACGCGAGGAGGATTCATGCATCGTTGCGGTTCCCGGTTTCTTTTTGTATTGGCCATCATCTCCGCTGCCGTCCTCACCGGCTGCCTCGGCAAAAGTACCGGCAACTCCGGTAATGGCGGGGTACAAACCGTCACTATCACTCCAACCGGCAACGTTTCGCTCGACGTGGGCAGCACTCAGGTCTTCAGCGCTACCGGTAAAAACGCTTCCGGTCAGATCGTCGTTGGCTTTCAGATTCAGTTTTTTGTCACCGTCCCCGCCGGTTCGACCTACTCTTCTCCCATCTCCATCGCCAGCAACGGAAATGCCTGCGCCGGCGCCTGGGACGCGACCGTCTCCACCTGTAGTCCGGGAACGCAGGGAATCGCGCTCGTTACGGCCGTTATTAACGGCGTCAGCAGCACTCCCACCACAGTTTACGTTCACCAGCACGTCAGCAGCATCCAGATCAACCGCCTCGACCCCCAAGGACCTCCGCTCTATGATTGCTTCCCGCAGGGTCAAACCTGGACCTTCGCGGCAACCGCCTACAGCGGCAATTTGGATGTCACCGACTACGTTGGACCCCTGAACTGGGCAGCCAATCCCATCGGTGTGCTCACCGCAACTCCGCTCGTGGTAGGAATGCCTCCAACTCAGGTGTTCAACCAGGCTCTGATCACCGCCAATGCGCCGGGTATCACCCAGTTTTTCGCCTCCGTTTCCGGCACCCAGAGTGCTCCTTATTCCTACACCACCTGCCTGGTGCAGGCCGTCTACCTCCAAGTCGCCGGTCAGAATCAGGCGCCAAACTACGTCACCGTTAATAACGGCAGTACCATACAACTCACGGCCACGGCAGTGGATTCCGTCTACCAGTTCACGGGCGTGCCCATGCCAAAACCGCCCCTCACCTGGAGCACCACCAACCCCGAAGTTGCTCTCTTCTCCACCACCACCAACAGCACCGGAAGCAACAGCGCAACCGCGCGTAATAATCTTGGCGGAGCCACGCTCACCGCTGCCTGCAGTCCTCCAAGCTGCAATATCGGAGTTCTGCCCACCCTGCCCACCTACGCCAGTAACGGACTGCTCCCCAACAAGACGCCCGGCTACAGTGCCATCGCCGTCGATGTAACCAGCGCCTCAGCTCCGCCCACTTACACCGCATGGGCTGCAACCAATGAGTGCCAGGACGCCTCCGGTTGTACCAGTGCGCTGTTCTCAGTGGTTCCCGGAAAAACCCCGATCGGCACCATCCTGTTTCTTCCCCGTACCCCCAATTCCATGCTGTTTAACCACCAGGCCTCTCCACGCCTCTACATCGGCAGTAGCCAGGGTCTGATGTATGTCGACTTCGGCGCCGGCAGTCACCTCGGTGTGACCCTTGTCTCCGCCACCTCGACACCCTGCAACGCTGCCTTATGCGGAACCCTCCTCACCGTTTCGAACGATGGCAAAATCGCAGTCGTCTCTGACACCTCAACAACTCCCAACCAGGTCTATGTCTTTAACGGAAGCACTGCGGCTGACCTCGTCCTTCCCGGCAAGGGCGCAACCGCCGCAGCCTTCTCGCCCGACCAGTCGAAGCTTTTTATTCTGACTCTCGACGGCAAGATGTACGTTTACTCCACCGTCGACTCCTTCGCCTCCGTCTCCTTCGCGCAGCCGGCGACCGACCTCAGCTTCTCCGCCGATGGCAGTTTTGCCTATGTGGCCGGAACCTCCCCGAGCACCGTCTCCGCCTACTCAACCTGCTCCCAGCCCGGCGTGGCGAGCGTAAACATCGGAAGTGTTTCGACCGTCAGCACGCCCTTGAGAATCTTTCCCTCGCCCAAGATTCCCATGCCGGTCGTTCAGAACAACCTCGAGTTGACGTCGCAGAACATCGTCGCTCTCGAGCCCCCGAACGTCGAAATCTTGCAAGCCCTCTTCGCCCAGAACCCGATCGCCTACAACGATCCGAATCCGACGCTGTGCCATCCTCCGGTCATTCCCACCTCGCCGCCCGACTTCACCAGTCTTGGGTCGTTCAACCTCGGCCTGGGGAATTTCCTTCCCCTTTACTCGCGGCTCGTCGCCAACGGAACCGAACTCATCCTCGTTGCGCAAAATGTTCCGGCAGTGCTCATCTTTAACGTGAATAACGGAACCACCAGTTCAATTCCGCTCGTCAAGGGCGCCATCCCCTTCGCCGCCGATTCCTCCACCGATGGCAGCCAGATTTACGTCGCCGCCTGCGATCAGTATGAAAGTGGAGTCTGCACCCTGGGCTCCGTGCACATCGTCAACACAATCACCGGAGGCGACCTGCAACAGGTTCCTTATTTGAACAACAACGATCAGAACAACAACAACATGTGCAACGGCCTGGGCCAGAATGCCCCCCTCTGTACTCCCAACCTGATCGCCATCCGTCCCCAGTGAGACCTAAGTCTAGGTTTCCCAGGTTTTGCCCCGTCCTTGGGCGCCACCCTGGGGGACCACCGATGCTAACCTGGGATCAACGCATCCCGATTCATTCGTGGCGATGCATTCGTTCGGGCGGCGAGAACCATGCGGCAAAACAATTAAAGAAGAGGTTCAGCATTCTTCGAACTGACAGCTGAGAGCTGTCAGCTTCTGTTACGGTCCAACTTCTTTCCCCACGCTATCCAACACTCCGTTGATGAACTGCACCGACTCGGGAGAAGAAAACTTCCGCGCAATTTCCAGCGCCTCATTAATAATCACCGCCCGCGGCGTCTCCGGATAGGCGAGCAACTCCGCCACCGCGCCTCGCAACACGTTCCGATCCACCGTCGCCATGCGCTCCATGCGCCAGTGCTGGGTGTGCTTGCCGATCAACCCGTCGATCTCCGGCAACCGGTCGCTCGCGACGCGAAACAGATCGTCGGCAAATCCCCGAACCTCATCTTCAACATTCGACCGTTCCGCCCAGAATGTCTTCCGGACAATCTCCGGCGTCTGCTTGCCCATGTCTGCCTGGAACAGCATCTGCAGAACCAGTTCGCGGGATTTGCGGCGAGTGCCCATGGGAGTCGTCGGTCGATAGTCGTTCGTCGTTCGGGATTCGCCTTCAGTGTACAAGGTCGGATCGCACAATAATGCAGATTTGCTCGGCGGGTCACCGCTTCGGCTTCTTGCTCTTGCTGTTGTTTTTGTTTTTCCCAACGACTAATGACCGACGACCAACGACTGCTCTTTTCAGATTCGCCATCTCCACCGCCGCCAAAGCCGCCTCGAGCCCTTTGTTCCCCATCTTCAACCCGGCGCGATCAATGGCCTGCTCCAGTGTCTCGCAGGTCAGCACACCAAAAGCATGAGGAACCCCGGTCTCCTGCGCCGATTGCCCAATCCCCCGCGTGACTTCATTGACGATGACGTCATAATGCGCCGTATCACCGCGCAGCAGACAGCCAATACAAATAATGGCGTCGTATTTTTTCGTCTCCGCCAGCGTGCGCGCCGCTAAAGGAATTTCAAACGCGCCCGGAACCCGCACCAGCGCGACATCTTTTTTCTTAGCGCCAGAGCGCAGCAGCCCATCGTAAGCGCTCTGAAAGAGTCGCTCAGTAATAAACCAGTTAAAACGAGAGACGACCAGAGCAAAGCGCTTGCCCACCGCGCTCAGTCCGCCTTCAATCGTGGGAACCACCGGCTCGGGAAGATGCTCGATTTTTATTTTTCCTTTCGTTTTTCTCTCCGTCACTCGGCGTCTCGGCGGTGAATTCGTTTCACTTTCCCACAAACACCGCCGCTCTCTTCTCCAAGAACGCCGCTGTCCCTTCTTTCTTATCCTCGGTAGAGCAGCACACCCCAAACAGAGCAGCCTCTAGAAACATCCCTTCGGCCAAAGTCATCTCCATCCCCTTATTGACCGCCTCCATCGCATACTGCACCGCCAGCGGAGCGTTCGCAATAATCTTAGCCGCAATCGCCTCCGCTCGAGGAATCAGCTCCGCCGCCGGAGTCACTTCATTCACCAGCCCAATCCGATGCGCCTCCTGCGCCGTGATCATCTCCCCCGCCAGCACCATCTGCATCGCGAGCCCCTTGCCCACCAGCCGCGGCAACCGCTGCGTCCCGCCATATCCCGGAAGAATTCCGAGCTTCACCTCCGGCTGTCCGAGCTTGGCGTTGTCGCTCGCGAGACGCATGGTGCAAGCGAGCGCGAGTTCGCATCCGCCGCCGAGCGCAAATCCATTTATGCAGGCAATCACCGGCTTGCCCAGATTTTCGATCAGGTTAAACACGTTCTGCCCCCGCTGCGCAAACTCCTTCCCGGAAACCGGATCGCGCTGCGCCAGTTCCCCAATATCCGCCCCCGCAACGAACGCCTTCTCGCCCGCCCCTGTCAGAATCACGACGCGAATCGCAGCGTCGTGCTTCAGCTCATGAAACGCCGTTCTCAGTTCTTCAATCGTGGCCCCGTTAAGCGCGTTGAGCACCTTGGGGCGGTTGACGGTGACGTAGGCGATGGAGCTTTTCTTTTCGAGAAGTATGTTTTCGTAGCTCATAAATTATTTCCCAAAGAACCATGAGAGTACATGAAAGAAACCAACAACCGTACAAACCGCGAGAAAGATGAAAACGGCAAAGCATCCACCAGCCGCGAACTTGGCTCCTGTAGAGTTTTTCGGTTTCGGAGGCAGTTCCGCTTCAACGTCCTCCTGGCGCGTCAGCCTTCCTACCCTAAGTCCGCCGACACAGGTCAGGTAGTCGAGGTCGATGGGAACAAACATTCTCTCTGGTTCAAGCGGAAAAACTCCCACCCTGAGCAGTTCAATACCCGCCCGCAAATATCCCTTCCGATTCGCGATTACTTCACAGTTGCCTTCTCGTTCGTCCGGGGCGCCGCTGTAGTCGATGAGTAATTTCGCGTCATCTTTTGTCACCGCAGCGTCAAGCTCATCCGCGATTCGCTCAATTTGAGAGTCATCCATGTTTCCTCTCACCCAGTGATGAGTTCCTCAACCTCTGCAATCTAACCTCTAACCTCTGCAATCTAACCTCTAACCTCTGCAATCCTAGAACTTCCCCGCCACCGGCTTCTCCGGATTCGAGTAATCATAAAACCCGCGCCCCGACTTGCGCCCATACCACCCCGCCATCACCATCCGCTTCAGCAGCGGAGGCGAAGCAAACCGCCGCTCCTTAAACTCGTCATACATCACATGAGTGATGTAATAAGTAGTATCGAGCCCGACAAAATCAAGCAAAGTAAACGGACCCATCGGATACCCGCACCCGAGCTTCATAGCACTATCGATATCCTCGATCGACCCCACACCCTCTTCATAAGCCCGGATCGCATCGAGTAAATACGGCACCAGCAGCCGGTTCACGATGAATCCCGTCTTATCCGAAGTCCGCACCGGAACCTTCCCCAGCCGCTGCGCAAACAAGTAGGCCGCCTCATAAACCTCAGGAGAAGTAGCAATGGTCTTCACGACTTCGACCAGCTTCATCAAAGGCACAGGATTAAAAAAATGCAGCCCAATAAACCGCTCCGGCCGCTTCACCGTCGTCAAAAGCTCGGTCACCGAAATCGAAGAAGTATTCGAAGCAAAGATCGCCTCCTTTTTGACAATGGAGTCAATCGACGCATACATCTTCTTCTTTTCCTCAACGTTCTCGATGATGGCCTCAATCACAATGTCGCAATCGGCCAGGTCAGCCTTGTTAGTACTCCCCTTAAGCCGGGCAAGAGTTTCGGTCTTCTGCTGCGGAGTGATTCCGCCTTTCTCGGGACCGCGCTCGGCAAACTTACCCAGCGACTTCTCAATCCCGGCAAACCCCTTGTCGAGATACTTCTGTTCGACTTCGAGCACGGTAGTTTCAAACCCAGCAGTGGCGCAGACCTGCGCAATACCCGACCCCATCAACCCGCAACCCAGAATGCCAACTTTCTTGATTTCCATAGAGTGCCTTCTTGAACAGAACGGCTATAACGAAGAATAATGTCGTGGAGCAGATTTTGGAAAGGGCACGACTTCAGTGTGTATCTAAGGATACGCCGCTCTCACCAGGTACCGATCAGCGGCCTTCGAGATTCTTGAGTCGGTCCGACAGAGACTCGACTTCGGCATCCAGCGCGCGTAGCGCTGCGGCATGGCTACGCGAACGCAATTCGACGGGAGACGCCCACTTGTGAAACTCGGTAAGCAGGATGGGTTCCACCTTCTCTAACCGTTCACTGATCCACTGTTTGTCTTCTTCCGTAAGCACATGCCAATTATAGGGCGAACGCCCAATTGGATCGCAACGTTTTTCTCAAGAAGGCGTGGCCTGCCGCATCGGGTGCCTAACCTTTCGTTCATTGAACCTCCGGTTGCCCCACTCGCGAAGGCCGCTCTACTGAAAGCTCTCCACCACCATAGCAATCCCCTGTCCGCCGCCGATGCACGCCGTAGCCAGCCCGTACTTCTTCTTCCGCCGCCGCAACTCATACAGCAGAGTAATCACCAGCCGCGTCCCAGTCGCTCCCAGCGGATGCCCCAACGCAATCGCCCCGCCATTCACGTTTACTTTTTCGCGATCGAGTCCCAACTCTTTTTCTACCGCCAGGTACTGCGCCGCGAACGCTTCGTTCACTTCAATCAAATCGATGTAATCCAAAGTCAGCCCCGCGCGTTGCAGCGCAATCTTCGTCGCCGGAACCGGACCGCTCCCCATAATCTTCGGATCAACTCCCGCTATACCCCAATTCACAATCCGTCCCAGCGGACTGAGATTCCTTTTCTGCGCCTGCTCCAGCGACATCACCACCACCGCCGCCGCTCCATCCACAATCCCGCTGGCGTTGCCCGCCGTCACCGTCCCATTCTTGCCAAACGAAGCGCGCAGCTTCGCCAGACCCTCCATCGTAGTCTGCGGACGCCGGTGATCGTCCTCAGTCAGCATCTCTCCCGCCGCCTCGCCCTTCGAATTTCGCAGCGGCACCGGAGTCAACTCTTCCTGGATGCGTCCCGCCTTATACGCGTCATCGGCCTTCTGCTGCGAACGGAGCGCTAACTCATCCTGCGCCTGCCGCGTGATCCCCTGCTGCTCGGCATACAGTTCGGCCGTCGCGGCCATCTGCATGCCGCAATAAGTATCGAGCAATGCGACCATCAGCGAATCTTCCAGCTTGCCGCCCGGAGCCAGCGTAAATCCATCGCGCCCGCGAATCGAAAACGGCGCCTGCGACATCGATTCCATGCCGCCCGCCAGCACCATCTTCGCTTCGTCCGTCTGGATCATCTGCGCTGCGCTGACAATCGCCTGCATCCCCGACCCGCACAGCCGGTTCACCGTCAGCGCCGGACTCTCAATCGGCAAGCCCGCCCGCAACGCCACATGCCGCGCTCCATAAAGCGCGTCGCCCGAAGTCTGCTGCGCATTTCCAAAAACGGCATGATCGAACTCTTTGGCGTCGATTCCGGCGCGTTCGATCGCGGCCTTCGCCGCCACCGCGCCCAGTTCCTGCGCCGTGTAGTCCTTGATTTTTCCGCAATAACGTCCAAAAGGCGTGCGCACGCCACTGACAATCGCAATATCTCCAGGTTTCAACATGAGTACCAGCTTCTATAGAAGAGTGCGTTGGCCAGAAGCCAACCTGAGAGTTTAACAGAGCACCTGTTCGCTCCTGGCTGTTCGCTGTTCGCTGTTGAGCCTCTAGCTGAGGAGCTCGGGAGTTGCTCCGCGTGCTCGGCGTCTCGGCGGTAAAGAGCTACGCTACCGCCGCCGATGCGGCAAATTGCGGCGCCTGGCTCACGACTTTTCCTGCACCCTGCGCCACGGCCAGTTCCAGCGCATGATCGGCGCGGTTGGCTACTTCGGTCACAATGTCCGCCGGATCGTAATGCTGGCGCATCACCGCTTGCGCCAGGCCGGCGCTGAACTCGATTGCCTTGTCCTTACCCGGAAAGCGAACTTCCCCCAGCAGCCGCTTTAACTTTTCGACCGCCAGCAGCGCTTCTTTTTCGCCCGTATCGCCGAGCACCAGAGCTACCGTCGTGGTTTCATAACGAAAAGCGAGATCGTTGGTCCGGATATTCGCCGAGACCATTTGCCCGACCTGCTCCATCACGGCGGCGACCGCCTGCTCGCCATACTCTTTGAGGAGCACGCTGCGCCGTCCGAATTGCATCAGTAAAACGGTCACGGTCGTGCCCTGCTGTAACCCGCGCCTGGTTTCCGCTTGCAGAAGATCCAAATAGGATGCCCGCTTCAGCAACCCCGACTTCTCGTCGGTCACGGAAAGATTCTTGACCAGCCGCCGCAACCCGGCATTGTTCAGCGCGATCAACACCTGGTCGCTCAAGGTCCGGATCACCAGGACCTCCGCTGCCTGCCACGTCCGGCTGGCATTCTGGGTCAGGATCAACACTCCAATATGCTCGCTGCCTTCGGTTAGTGGCAAAGCCAGCAGCGAGTCGATCTGCAGCTCTTCGGTAGCACGGCGCACGGCGATCAATTCGGGAGCATTGGCCGCATCACTGATCGTCACCGTGCCGCGCGCCACCGCCAGATCCTGCACCGTCTCGACCAGGCTGACCAATGCCGCTGAACTTGCCGGAATCAGCCCATCCATGTGATATTCCTGCAAGCTTGACGGAGGCAATCCCGGTTTGCGCAAGGCTGCAACGCAGCGCGCCGTCCCCCAGTTTTCGCCAATTTCGCTGGCTGCCGCTTTCAAAACTCCTTCCGCATTCCCCTGGTGATAAAGCTTGCGCGTGATTTCCGCCACCCTTGCCAGACTGCTGACATCGGCCGTCTCGCTCGCCACTGCCGGTTTCGCCGGAACCGGCGCGGGCGCCGCCGGCGTTTTCGCATATTGCGGCTCGATGCCCGCCGCGATGTAGAGCTTCCGCAGTTCCTGGTTGCGCTCTTCCTCGCGCGGAAACAGTTCCTGAATGCGCTGCAGACGCTCGATCGCCTTCGAGCGCATTCCATACTGCACCAGGATTTCGGCTTGCAGCATCAGATCCTGCAACGCCGCCGCTCCCAGCGTGGGTTCCTCAATCTTGACTTCCGGCTCTTCTTTTTTTGTCGTAGTCGTAAATCGCGAGGCGATGGCGTCAAAGCGCAGATCGTCGATCTTACCCCGCAAGGTCTCCAGCCGTTTCTGATGTCCCTTCTCATAAGGATCGACATCCGCTGCCCGATCCAGACATTCGCCCGCTTTCTGGTAGTCGTGCTTCGCGCAATACATGTCGAAGAGCTTCAGGAGCGCCTGCGCATAGTCGTTTTCACGATTCGAAGCATTGAACAGTTCGGCGAGGAACTCCATCATTTCGGTGGACGCACGGTGCGTCGCCAGCAGTTCCTGTATCGTCGCCAGGAATGATCTTCGCTCCCCGCGCCGCCGTTGAAAGGCTTCCAGCTTGCGCGCCAGCGCCACCGCTTCCACATCCAGTTCGGAATCCACCATCTTTCCGATCAACGTCACGACCTGATGGATGCGGACCGGGTTCTGCTCGAACATCTTCCAGATCAGCGGCTCGCTTTCCAGGCATCGATCCGCCGACAGCAGCGCCTGGGCATAGAGATCGCGAAGTTCGAGCGATGCATCCCCAGAGTGCACCAGCGGTTCCAGGATAAAAATCGCCGCTCCCGACTCGCCGCGCGCCAGCAGACTCTTGCCATAAGCCAAGGCAATCTTTGCATCCGATGGATTCTCGGTGTAGGCGCGCTCGAACCACACGCCCGCGTTCGACCCGGAGCTTTCCTCCAACTCCGCCAATTGCACGAAGTGTTGCGATGCCATTTCATGCTCGCCCAGTTCCGCCGCCAGTTCCGCCAGACGCTGATGATTGGCTGGAGAAGGATCCAGGCTTACAATCCGCCGCAGCACCAGTAACGACTCTTCTTTCCGTCCCTGCCGCTGCAGATCATCCAGCGCATTCTGATAGGTCCCGATCGCGAGCCTCTTGTTCGACTGCTCCAGCAGTTGTCCGAAGCGAACTTTCTGCTCCCACGTGGGGTTGGTGTAGCGGGCCAGTTTTTTATAGGTTAGGCTGGCCCGAGTCGCATCGTTTGCCGCCAACTGGCGGTCGAACAACTCTCCCATCAGGCGCACTGCCTGGTCGCCCCGATTCAAAGACAGGCACAGGTCCGCCGCCATCTGCCTGACATTGTCGTTCTGCGGATCGCTTTCGAGGATTTGCAGGTACTCTGCCAATGCGTCGGCCGTCTTTCCCTTTTGCAGGAGCTTTTCCGCCTTTTCGACGCGGCGGGCAATGTCGGCACGATTAGGATTTTCAGGCATGGTCGCGCTTGCGATAGGGAGTTCCGCCTTGATTCTAGGATTCGTCCCCTGCACCAGCAACGCGGTTAGAGCACTCGGCGATTACGAAAGTCATGCAGCTTTGTTCGTGCATCCCTCTGGATCGTCGTGGCTCCCAACCCGCATAGCGGAAATCCTTGCCATAACCCCGCCGGAAACTGGAGTTTTCCATCCCGTGTGCCGATTTCAGGCTGGAGGGCTTCCGTGCCTCTCCAAACCTGGTGGATACCGCGATCAATTTCGACCTGCACCGGGGCTCGCGGCTGCGCCAATTTGCTCGAGCCAAACCGCATTACCTCCTGGGACTCGTCTTCGCCTTACTCCTTGCGGCCGAGGCTTTGGGCTTCCTCGTATTCGGGCCAGGTCGCGTTGGTCTGGGGCTGGCCCTGTCCATTCTCGATCTGGGTAGCCTGCTCGCACTCGCGTGCGTCTGGGGAGCTTTCCGCCGCGCCCAAGGAATCACTGCCCTATTCTGGTTTCTCTTTTCCGCGGTACTGCTCGTCTTGCTGATTCCGACCGCCTTACAAACTTACGACACCCTCTGCGCCCAGACCACCCTGTCGGATTCAACCTGGCGCCTACTTTACTGCCTCTACGGCGCCCCGATCTTGATGATGCTCTTCCTCCCCGAGATCCAGCGGCAAACCCGTGTGAGGTCCGAGATCTTCCTCGACCTCTTTCAAATTGCAATCGTCGTCACTCTCGTTTACTCCACTTTCTTTTTTCTTCCAGCGCGCGGAATGTTGCCGGCCGACGCGCTGCTGCACGATATCACCATCAGCGACGCGCAAAGCCTGTTGCTGTTGATTGCAGTCTTGTTGCGATTGCAATTCGCGCGCGTCCCTAGAACTCGCAGTCTGTTGCTCCGCTTGGCGCTTTTCCTGCTGGTCTGCGCCATCGCCACCTTCATCGGCGACTGGATCGACCTGCACCGGTATTTCACCGCGGCTGCCTGGTTCACCCTGGGATGGACTGTTCCTCAGGTGGCCGCCGCGCTCATCGCTTTCACCTGGGTAGCCCCGTCCGCCGAAGTGCGCTCCACGCCCGAACCCGCCACTTTCCTTAGCTTCCTCGGCACGAACTTGGCGCTGGTCGCCATGCTTTCCTGCAACGCCTGGATTACAGATCACTGGAAACAGGCTTACGGTGAATTTCTCATCGATTTGGCAATCACCGCGTCGCTTTTCGCCTTCACCCTTCGGTTGGCCCTCACTCAGTTTCACCAGCAACAGGAAATCGCGGGACGCAGGGCCGCACAAAGGCAATTGGCTGACTCCCATCAAGAGATCGGGCGCCTGCTCGCTGACGCGCGCCGCCAGACCGCCGAAATCACCCAAATTAGCGAACTCGGAAGCCTGCTCCATGCCTGCACCTCGCGCGAAGAGGTTTTCCGCCTTATACCCGAGCGTCTGCGCCGCCTCTTTCCAGGCGCCTCGGGATGTATTTCGCTGCTCAGCGATTCCAAGGTCCGCATTCAGTCAGTCGCCAAATGGGGCATCTGCACCGCGGACCAGATTTTCTCGCCCGAGGAATGCTGGGCTCTCCGCCGCGGAACCATTCATGCCAATTCCGGCGGACCCTCCGACTCGCACTGTTCCCATTTGCTCGGCGAGGGCCCATCCGTGTGCATTCCCCTCATCGCCAATGGCAACACCATTGGGACTCTTTCCATTCAGGATGACGATCCCCCGCATCCCATACCCGATCCGGAAGTTGACGCGCAGTCCTTCGCTCGCCGCCGCCATCTCGCAGCCGCTGTCGCCGAGCACATCGCGCTCTCCCTTGCCAACCTTGGCCTCCGGCAATCTCTGCGCTTGCAAGCCGTCCGCGACCCGCTCACCGGACTCTACAACCGCCGGTATATGCAGGAGTTCCTCGAGCGCGAATTGCACTCCGCTCGCCGCAAACATCGACCGCTTTCCGTACTGATGCTCGATCTCGATCACTTTAAGCGCTTCAACGACAATTTCGGGCATTCCGCCGGCGATAAGGCCCTGGCCGCCGTTGGCGATGCTCTTCTACGCTCAGTTCGCGCCGAAGACATCGCCTGCCGTTATGGCGGGGATGAATTCACCCTCATCCTGCCCGAGTGTTCGCTCCGCCAGGCGGCGACCCGCGCTGATGAAATACTGAAGAGACTCACAGAATGGGGTGCCCAGCGCGAAGGCCTCCCGGCGGATGGCCTCACCATCTCGATCGGCATCGCTGCCTTCGACGAAACTACGGATCGCGTTGATCTACTGCTCAAGTTCGCCGACGACGCTCTTTACGAGGCCAAACGCGCAGGCCGGAACCACGTTGTCACCGCTCGCCCAGCTGCCGCTTTGCCTGCTCTGAATTTCAGCGATAACGCCGCTCTAACGCTGAACTCAACGGGAAGGAACTAGTCGCCCTCGCCGTGGAGCTTTCCTCGCCCGCTTGCCCGGGCGCTCGCTTCCGAACACACTTTCTCCATAAAGACGCGGCTTGCCACCTCTAGGCCACGTCCCCATTGCCGGAACCCGCGAGTTCCTTTTTTCCGCCTCCGGCACTCCGCTTCTGATATACGAGTACGAGCACCGATGCCTGCTAACTCCACGCCCGCCTCCACCCATCCAGTCTCAGACCACCCCCTCCTGGAGAACCCCGAATCCGGTCTCCGGCACCAGCTCACCGCGGGACAGATGACCATGGTCGCCGTCGGTGGGTCCATCGGCACCGGCCTTCTCCTAGGCACCGCCGCAGCGATCGAACTCGCCGGACCCGCCGTGATCCTCACCTTTGTCCTCGCCGCCTTCATCAGTTGGACGGTCGCGCTCGCCCTCGGAGAACTCGCCAGCACTCACCCCGCAGCGGGCTCCTTTGGAGTCTATGCGACCCTCTACCTCAACCGCTGGGCCGGCTTCGTCTCCAGCATGGGCTACTGGATTGCCATCGCAGTGTCCATCGGCGCCGAAATGGTCGCCTCCGCCACCTACGCACAATTTTGGTTCCCAGGCGTCCCGGCGCTGCTCTGGGTCTTCATATTTTCCGTGTTTCTCTTGGCGATCAACTTTCTCAATGTCCACAGCTACGGACGCTTCGAATTCTGGTTTGCCATGATCAAGGTTGCCGTCGTTGCCGTCTTCATCGCTCTGGGCTCCAGCCTGCTCCTCAGCGGCCGCGTCGCGTCGCAATACACACAACACGGTGGCTTTTTTCCCCTCGGACTCACCGCTCCGCTTCTCGCCATCACTTTCGCCATCTACACCTTCGGCGGCGTGGAATTCATCGCCGTCGCGTCCGGCGAGTCCCGTTCCGCCAAAGTCATCGGCCGGGCTGCACGCATGACCTTCCTCACCCTCGCCATTCTTTATCTGGGAGCCATCATCATCCTCGTAGGCGTCATGCCCTGGAACCGCGCTGGCGTCACCGAAAGCCCCTTCGTCACCGTCTTTCGCACCGTGAACCTGCCCGGTGCCGCTCATTTCATGAATTTCGTAGTTCTAACCGCCGCTCTCTCTGGAGCCAACGCTGCCCTATACATCTCTTCGCGCATCTTGTTCGCTCTCGCCCGTACCGGATGGGCTCCCCGAGCATTCGGCCGACTCAGCACAAAAGGCACGCCGACGCTGGCGCTGCTGGTGTCGTCTTACGGAATTGTCGCCGCCCTGGTGCTCGAACGCTGGGCCCCGGAGAAAGCCTTCGAGTACATCCTCCGCGGCGCCTTCTTCGGCATGATGCTCTCCTGGATCGTCTCGCTCGCCGCCCATATCAACTTCCGCCGCCGCCTCACCGACGCACAGATCGCCGAGATTCCGGCCCGCTCCCCCCTCGGCAAATGGGGATCGATGATCGGATTGCTGGTAGTCCTCGCCGCCACCGCCAGGACCTGGTGGGATTCCCGTATCAACCTGATCGTCGGCCTGATCTTCCTGATCGCCTTAACCCTTTTCTATTTCCTCTTACGCCAGCGAGCGGGATACGACAACAACTAGCTCGCAACCTCTCCGTGCATCCCTGTGGACCCCCGTGTCCTCTGTGGTCAGAAGGATCTTCACCACGGAGTCTTCAGAGATCACAGGGTACACGTAGGCCGACCGAGTCTTAATGTCTTGCCCAACCTACATTGAGATCATCCTCAACTTCCTGATACTCTCAACTGATTCGGGCCCTCTGAACGGTCGGACAACCTTGGATTTCCATTCGCGCGAATTCTCTCTCGCCATCGCTTCCGGACCGCTCTGTTCGCCCCCGAAATTAAGGAGTATCTATGAATGCCGCTCGAAACTTTGTCGCAATTCCCGGCAGTGAACGCAAGCCTGTCAGTGGAGCGCGTGTAATCCGTAATTGTCATCCCGACCAAACGATCGAGGTGTCGATCCGGCTGCGATCCAAAGCGGAAGCCAAGCTGCAAGAGCTGAAGAGCGCTCTGGCGAAGCCCGGTTTCAAGCATTTATCACGCAGCGGGTTCGCGAATTCTTATGGCGCCGATCAAGCCGATCTCGATCAGATTAAGAAGTTCGCCCAGGAATTCGGCCTCAAGGTTATCGAAACGGGGAACGAACTGGCCCGCCGCACGGTGATGGTGTCGGGAACCGTGAGCAATCTTCAGAAAGCCTTCCAAGTGGAACTCAAAGAGTACAGCCATTCCAAGGGAAATTTCCGCGGGCGGGTTGGCCCTGTCAGCGTGCCCACAGATTATGCCGGCATCATCACGGGAGTCTTCGGCCTCGATAATCGCCCGCAGGCGCAACCGCATTTCAGACTATGGACCCGTCCTAAAAAGCATCGCAAGGCGGCCGCAGCAACTTCTTTTGATCCCAACCAAGTGGCACAAGTCTACGACTATCCAACTGGGGACGGAACCGGCCAGTGTATCGGCATTATCGAATTAGGCGGAGGCTTTCAAACCACCGACCTCAGCAATTATTTCAGTTCACTCAAAATCACCGAGCCGCAAGTGATCTCCGTGTCAGTCGATGGAGGCACGAATAGCCCCACGACCGCGGATAGCGCCGACGCCGAAGTGATGCTCGATATCGAAGTCGCAGGCTCGATCACGCCGGCGGCCAAGATCGTCGTTTATTTCGCGCCGAACACCGATCAGGGCTTCCTGGATGCCGTCACCACCGCTGTCCACGACACTGCCAATCAACCGTCGGTGATTTCCATCAGTTGGGGTGGCCCCGAATCCTCGTGGACCGGGCAGGCGCTAAGCAACTTCGATGACGCCTTTCAAGCGGCAGCCGCAATCGGCGTTACCGTCTGCGTGGCTGCGGGCGACAACGGTTCGACGGACGGAGTCAGCGACGGTAGCAACCACGTTGATTTTCCTGCTTCCAGTTCATTCGCGCTCGCTTGCGGCGGCACCAGCCTGCAATCTGCGAACGAAAAGATTGTCAGCGAAACGGTCTGGAACGATCTGCCCAGCGGAGGAGCTACCGGAGGCGGCGTCAGTAATTCTTTTCCGCTTCCGACCTGGCAGGATGGCTTCAATGTTCCCGCGTCGAAAGTGAAAGGGGGAGGACGCGGCGTACCCGATGTTTCCGGCGATGCCGATCCCAATACCGGCTATAACATACTCGTCGACGGCGAAAACGAAGTCGTGGGAGGCACCAGCGCAGTCGCTCCCTTATGGGCGGCGCTGGTGGCGCGACTGAATCAGAAGATCGGGAAGCCAGTGGGTTTCCTGAATCCGTCAATCTACGTGAAAGCCGTCGAAGCCGCCGGATTCCACGACATAACCCAGGGCAACAACGGCGCTTTCAGCGCCGCCGTGGGATGGGACCCTTGCACAGGTCTCGGCACTCCTGATGGGGCCAAGTTCGTGGCTGCCCTTACCGCAACCCCCGGCACGGGAACAACCGCTGCCGGACAGTCGGGCAAATCCCGGAAATCCGTGGCCTAGCCACAATCGGGGCGGGTATCATTGCCCGCCCACTTCTCGACATACCCGAATTACAATGACTCTCATGTCCGACGATCTCCTCCGCTATCGCTCCGAGTTTCCTATCCTTGAGCGTACCAACTACATGATCTCCAACTCCCTCGGAGCCATGCCCCGCGCCGTTTACGACGCGCTCCGCGCCTACGCCGATATCTGGGCCACCCGCGGTGTTCGCGCCTGGGAGGAACGCTGGTGGATGCTGGCCCTCGAAGTCGGCAATGAGCTCGGGGCCCTGATGAACGCGCCCAAGGATTCCGTCTCACTGCATCAGAATGTCACTACCTGCCAGGCCGTAGTCGCGTCCTGCTTCGATTTCAGCGGCAAGCGCAACAAAGTCGTTTACAGCGACATGAACTTTCCTTCCGTCATGTACTTCTGGGAAGCGCAGCGCCCCTACGGCGCGCAGGTTCACATGGTCAAGACAGACGACGGCATCACCGTCCCCACCGGCCGCCTGCTTGACGCCATCGATGAGCAGACTCTGATCGTCCCTGTCTCTCACGTTATTTTTCGCAGCTCTTACATCAATGACGCAAAAGCCATCATCGACAAAGCGCACAAGGTGGGAGCCCACGTCGTCCTCGATACCTTCCAGTCGCTCGGCACTGTTCCTGTCGATGTCCAGTCGCTCAACGTCGACTTCGCCTGCGGAGGCGTGCTCAAGTGGCTCTGCGGAGGCCCCGGAGTCGCTTATCTCTACGTCCGCCCCGATCTCGGCAAGAAGCTGGAACCGAAGCTTACGGGATGGTTCGCGCACGAAAATTCTTTCGAGTTCGCCACCGGTCCCATCCGCTACGCCGGTGCGCCCCTGCGATTCATGAATGGAACCACTCACATTCCATCGATCGAGGCGGCTCGTCCTGGAATCAAAATCATCCACGAAGTTGGCATCGATAAGATTCGCGAGAAATCAAAACGCCAAACGGCTCGCCTGATTGAACTGGCGGACCGGCAGGGATGGTGCATCAACACCCCCCGCAATCCCGAACAGCGCGGCGGCACCGTCTCCATTGATATGCCCGACTCCCAGCAGGTAAGCCGAGAGTTGCTGGCCCGCGACATTCTTGTGGATTGGCGCCCCAGGGCAGGAGTCCGCTTCTCTCCTCACTTCTACAACACCGATGCCGAGGTAGATGCGGCCATCGCCGCGGTCGTGGACATTTTGAAAACCCGCTCCGTCACAGCATAGCTTAGGTAGAGACGGCGCTCGCCTCGTCTCTGCCGCATTCACCTTCAGTAACTGTTACTTACTTCCGTAAGCCGACCCCGCTTCTTTCTCCATCTCACTCGGCAAATCTCTCCTTATGCTCATGGCAGCTGTCATCTTAGTCACACAAGGCATATCAGGAACGCGCTGTGCCCATCTGCCTTTCCTTCTTGATCTCGATCAACCACCTCACGATTTTTGCGTGGACCGCCATCGCCGGGGGTTCATGCTTCTTCTTCGCTGGATTTTACCCGCTGGTTCGCAAGCTGCTATCGAGCGCTTCGACCGCCACCGAGATTCGGAATGCCACGCCTGGAAAAATCAAGGTCAACGGCGAGGCAACCGGCCCAAATACGATCCAGGCGCCCATCACCGGTAAACCCTGCTTCCTCTATCAAACCATCGCATGGCAGCTAAACGAGGGCAATCGATGGGAGAAGATTGCGGACGAAACGCTGCATCTGCCGTTTTTCATCGCTGACTCTACCGGTCAATTGCTAGTGGAACCTCTGGGCGCCGATCTCGACTTGCCCTCTGACTTCCGCGAAGAATACGACGAAAGATCTTTATCGTCAGACATCGACAATTTTCCGCCGCGGGTCAGCGACTTCCTAACGCGCCACCGCGTGGTTCGCGACTGCGGTTTACTTATCGAAGAGCGATTAATCCGACCTGAAGACCCAATTTTCGTCGCCGGAACTCTCATGGAGAATCCGGGTGTTCAGGTCCGTCCCTTGAGTTCGAATAACGAACTGAGAGGCGCAACGAATCAGGAAGGCGCAAACCGTTCCCAGCCGAATCGGACGGCGAATCATCTGCCGGACGCGGCTCCCGCTCCCCAGGTCGTTAAGCTTTCCGGTGGCGCACTTCCCTCATCGTCGAGCGCGATGAGCCAGCAGGCAAAAATTGCCGCCGCGCTCAATCGCGCCGGTATCACCCGACCCGAGGCATGGTCCGCCGCAGGACTCTCGCGCCCCACGCCGGTTATCGACAACAACGTAATGCCGAGGGCTTTCGCCGACGATCAGGACCAGGACGAAAATCAGCCCGGATCATCTGGCCCTAACCTCGCTCCGCCGGTTGTTTTGATGAAAGGCACGAGTGATTCTAAATTTGTGATTTCCTGCCGCAGTCAAGGAGAGTCACTCGGAGACTTCGTCTGGAAGTCCGTCGCCATGATCTTGGGAGGCGTCGCCATACTTTTCCTTGGCGTCTACACACTGCTGGCACAGACGTTCTGACCGCAAGCGAGGCCACGATCGTAATCGCCGGTAGCTAAATGCTCAATGCCGCCTGCGAGCCGCTAATTTAGAATGTCACTTGTGACCGAATCCGTACGGATCGGGATTCTTGGCGACTTCAATCCCGAATTCCGTTCTCATCACGCGACCGACGACTCTCTCCAGCACGCGGCTCGGAAGCTCCAACTGAAAGTGGAGTCGACGTGGCTCCCAACGCCGTCGCTTCTCGAACCGGGCGCTCCAGCGACCCTTGATTCTTTCGACGGCCTCTGGGCCTCGGCGGGCAGTCCTTTTAAGAGTTTCGACGGGATGCTCAAAGGTATCGAGTTCGCTCGCGTCCACGACCGGCCCTTTATCGGAACCTGCGCCGGATTTCAGTACGCCCTCATTGAGTGCGCCCGCAACGTGCTCGGGGTCCGTGACGCCACCACCGCCGAGGAAGATCCCAACGCCAAAAACATCGTGATCTATCCCGTCGCCTGCGCCGTCCCCAATCGGAAGCCGAACGCGCCCAAGCTCTCCGGAAGAATTAATCGCATCCGCTTGCGTCCCGGCTCCTACCTCGCGTCGTTTTATGGAAAGGAAGTCATCGAGGAGGAATTCTTCTGCAACTACGAGTTGAATCCCGAATTTGAATGGATGGCCATGGAAGCAGGCTTTCCAGTTGTGGCGCGTGGCTCCGCCGAAGAATGCCGTGCCATCGAATCTCCCGCGCATCTTTTTTTTGTCGCGACATTATTTCAACCGCAGCTATCGTCATCCCCAGACAACCCGCACCCCCTGATCATGGCCTTCGTGCAGCACGTCGCCGATTTCCGCCGCAAACGGCTGGATGACTCTATTCTCATTTGAACCGCAACGTTTACCGATAGTATTACGCCCATTCAAAACCCGGTTCGAAACCCTTGACCGCGGCCTCCGGCTGTCGTAGCCTCGCCTGCTAAGTCCTGCCATTCATCCGTTGCGTTGCGCCTAAGGAGGCTCACATGGTCCCGCTTGCCGCTCTTTGGCTCCCCATCGTCGTGTCGGCGGTTTTCGTCTTCGTCGCCAGTTCCATCATGCACATGCTGCTGCCCTATCATCGCAGCGACTACGGCAAGCTTCCGGACGAAGACAAGATCCTCTCCGCGTTGCGTGCGGCTGGTCTGAAGCAGGGTCTCTATGTCTTCCCGCACTGCACTCACAAGGATATGAAGTCGCCAGCCCTGATCGAAAAGCAGAAGCAGGGGCCGGTCGGGTTCATGACCGTCGTTCCCAGCGGGCCTCCGGCCATGCCAAAGTTTCTGATTCAGTGGTTCGTCTTTTGCCTGGTAATCGGATTCTTCGTCGCCTATCTCACCGGACACACGGTTCCTCCCGGCGCCAACTATCGGGCGGTCTTCCGCGTCGTAGGAACAGCCGCGTTCCTTGCCTACGGCCTGGGCAACCTGAGCAACGGCATCTGGAAAGGCCAGCCCTGGTCGGTCACCATTAAGGAAGTTATCGATGGCCTCGTCTACGGTCTGCTCACTGCCGGCACCTTCGGCTGGCTCTGGCCGCGATAAATCACGCGTGGAGTGATCATCGGCAAAACTGTATGCCATTCGTTGAGCCCTGGTTGCGCGGCACAGAATCTGATATTCCGGCGGTTGGACGAGCCGTTTTGCACGCGCTGCAACTGGCCGAGGAAGACTTGCGCAAGTGGTGCGGGAATCTTTCCGATTCCGATTTGAATGCGCGGCCTGCGGGAGTCGCGCCGGTCGCCTTTCACCTTCGACATTTGGCGCGCAGTCTGGATCGTCTGCTGACCTATGCCGAAGCACGAAGTTTGAGCGAGGAGCAGATCGCGCGTCTGCGAAAGGAGCTTGACCCCGATGCAACCAACGATGAGCTTTTCGCCGAACTAAGCGCTGCGCTTGCGGACGGTGCGACGCGAATAAGGTTATTGGCGACGGCCAATTTGGAAGCAGCTCGGACTGTAGGAAATAAGCAGCTTCCAACTACAGTGGGAGGATTGCTTGTCCACATCGCCGATCACACGCAGCGCCATGTAGGTCAGGCAATTACGACAGCGAAGATGGTATCGCGAGCGAGAAATCTCTAGAATTTTTCCCGCAAGTCGTTCCATATTTTGGCTGTCATCCCGACCGAAGCGAAGGGCCCATGTATTTTGCTGGCAGCCTCGCGGAGACCCACCTATACGCCCATCCCGGACCCAAGCAAGCTAAAGAGCAATACAACCAGCACAATTACAGTGAAAATCACGTACATGCGATCGCGTTCGATGGAGAATCCGACGACGGAAAAAGCTACCCGGGCGATAGGCGTGGCAATCAGAAGAAGCAATCCAAGCTGAATCAAGCCTTGGCCGCGGCCGCTCCAGACGCTGTGAATGACTCCAGAAATCGTACGATAGTCGGCCGGCTCACCGCGAAAAACCCGGTAATTGGCCGCTTCGTGCGCATGCCGCGAGAGGTAAACGCCCGCTCCGGCGAGCACCACCGCCGCCGAGAGCAAAACGCCCGCGCGTAGCAGGTTGCCGAGGATGAGTTCCAAGCGGCGATCTCTCCACGGCTGCGGTTGAAAGGACTGCGACTGGCTCGGTTGCCCACCGGTCGGCGGCATCAGATTCTTCCCCACAGTCCTTTGTAGAGCATCTGCAGTCCCAGCACCAGAATCACCAAGCTGAAGACGAGCCGGAGCGACTTGGTTTCCGCCTTAACCAGAATGCGGCTCCCCAGCAACGAGCCACCCAGCACTCCTAACATGACGGGCATAGCCAGGCCAGGGTCGACGTATCCGCGGTTGAGGTAGACTCCCGCGCTCGCCGCCGCCGTCACCCCAATCATGAAGTTACTCGTAGTCGTAGAAACCTTGAAAGGAATGCGCATCGCCTGATCCATGGCCAGAACTTTGACCGCGCCAGAACCGATGCCAAGCAACCCCGAGAGCGCGCCCGCCCCGAACATCAAACTGAAACCGGCAGGCACATGCTGCACATTATATTTTCGTTTACGTCCGCCTTCAGGGAAATTGCCATTCAGTCGCAGGCGCGTCGCCAGCGGATCGGGCGGCAGATCGCGCTGGTCCAGCGGGCGCGGCTTGCGCGAAAGAAAGGCGGAGTACAGCAGAACGCCACCGAAGATGGTCGCCAACGCGCTGGTCGGTATCCGCGTGGCCAGAAAGGCTCCGCACAATGCTCCAACCGTGGTTGCGATCTCCAGGAACATGCCGATGCGGATGTTGGAGAATCCTTCTTTCACATACGCGGCTGCGGCGCCCGAGGATGTCGCGATCACTGAAACCAGCGACGCTCCTATGGCGTACCGGATATCCACATGAAACAGGAGCGTCAGCAACGGCACCAGGACGACACCACCGCCCAGGCCAGTCAGCGATCCGAGCAATCCCGCGCCAAACGAAACGGCCGCCACGACTGCCGTAAAGTCGAGAATGGTCATGAAAGCATGCTCATTGAATAATAATGCTCAGGGGATAATGGTCATGAACGACGGCCATGGGATCTCTTAGGGTAACATTTTCTTTCTGGTGGGATGGAAGTACCAGCGGCTCGGTGGTGGCTTGGTTGAATTTTGTTTTGAAACGGCGCGGCTTCAGCCGCGCCGTAAACTTTGATTCTTGCTCCGGCTTCGGCCGCTGAGGGTGGAGACTGGCCGGAAAATCTGCGTGGCTACCGAATACGGCTGCTAGCGAATACTCCAGATCACGATCAATCCAACAGATTTCCGTCCCGGGGACGCGGCGAGTAGCCGGCGTCGGGCGACGCCAGCTACTGGTTGATCCAGACAGTGTGCGATTTCTTCGCGTCCGCGTGCTGTTTCTTCAATTCGCGGGCGATGGTGCCGAGAGAAACACTTTCCGGTTGGGCGAAATCCGAGGCTCGCCTCTCTCCCTGGGCCGACAAATAAGTCGATGACGGGAGAATGCTTCGTTCCTGAGAC
Source organism: uncultured Acidobacteriaceae bacterium (assembly GCA_963696275.1). Classification (GTDB taxonomy): domain Bacteria; phylum Acidobacteriota; class Terriglobia; order Terriglobales; family Acidobacteriaceae; genus Acidiflorens. The sequence goes on from CAVOJQ010000012.1 coordinate 360,776, forward strand.
ATCGCCGCATAAGCTGCCTGCAGGGGATGACTCGCAAACTCGATCGGTTGCGCTTGATTGTTGACCGAACCGTAGGCAGCGCTGCTCTGGGCCAACGCCCCGGCAGAGCAAAGCAGGCACAGCAAGAACACAATCTTTTTCATCGCAGGCTCTCCCCATCAGGAGTTAGCGAGGGATCATCCGCCAAACTACCCACGGATGTAAGCTGCTCCTGACACGGTAGATGCAAGCCCGATACCAAACTTTGACGGCGGGATCAGGCGGCTTACCGCCATTCACGCGGGCTAACTGCAAATTGTTTGCACATTTGTGGAGAGCCTCCGGAATACCATCCGCTCCAGCCTATTAACCTCGGAGTTCATAACAGAAGACGCGGCCAATATATGTGCCTTTAGTAACCACCCTGTTCACCGGTCCGTAACCAATCCCCAGTTACAATATTGATAGACAATAACTTTTGTGGGGTATAGACAAGTGGATAGCGTCACCAGAAATCGTGAACGGCAGAAACTAATGATGGAATTGCTGGAAAGAAAAATACGCTTGCGCGCGCGTCAGCTTTACGAGGAACGCGGACAAGCCGAAGGACAGGATCTCGAAGACTGGGTTCAGGCCGAGTCGGAAATCTTGAAATCGAGTATCCTCGCGCCGCTCTGGAACAAGCGCCAGCAGCCTCAACTGACAGAGTAGGGCGGAAAGCATCTTCAGCCCTCATCATAATGAGGGCGATCACGAATCTTGATCGTCGGGCTGCACATCCGCAGTAGAAAGAGCGCCGACGATAGGCTCAGCACCGGCCCGGCAAGACTGAAAAGCACTCTTCCCAAGGTTCCCGGCGCTCCTCCAAAATAAGCGTCCAGCACGAATGCCGTGGCGCAGGTTGCGCCCATCGGAATGAGCCACTCTTTTGGAAATAGTTTCAGATTCGGAATCGCGGTGGGCAACAACCACACAAAAATGTACAACAGGTTTCGGTCCTGCAGTGAAACAGCGAAGTGATACCCGCCACGCTGATGCAGATCTACGCCGAACTGCAGCGGACTTACAAACATGCCCGTGACTGACCACTGCAAGATGCTCATTGCTCCCACGCCGAGCAACCAACTGGTCACGATCCAGGCTGCATCCGGAAAATGTTTCCCGTTGGATTGTTGAGCATCGTTCGAACGACGGCTCCAATCGTGCCCCGGAGTGATCCACCACGTTGCCGTGAAGATCACGACGAAAAAGACAAACGTTTCTTTCGTCAACGCTCCAAGCACGGCGATCACAGGCAGGGCCCACAACTTGAATTCTGACAAACTCCAAAGCAAAGCCAGCAGGAAGAACCCTTCCCCGGCATCCACCAACCCAACCAGACGCAAATTTGGAACCGCGAAATTGACCAGATAGAGCAACGCGCCCACGAGTCCTGCTCCGCCACTACCCAACCTGAGGCTCCCGAGAATAACCATCAGCACCGCCGTCCCGGCCACGAACAGCGAGTCGGCGACGAGCAATCCGAACATCACCGGATCCCAAGTGGCAAACCGTCCTCTCGCCAGCCAATAAAAAGGCCGGGCGAGCCACGGAACCAGCACCCGAAAGCGGCGGAAGCGCAAGTCTTCGCTGCCAAAACCATCCGTTCCCGATACCACCGCCGCATAAGTTTTCACATCTGACAGCCCCGGCGTTTGGCGCGGGTCGAACCGGTTGAGCACCGGGTAGCCAAGGCCGGCCGCGATAAGAAAGAAAACACAAAAAAGCAACCCTACCCTCGCCCTCCCGATTTTTTTCCCGTTCTCACGTGTCATCATCATTTTGTATTGGCGAAGGTAGCGCCCGAACTTCGACATTGCAACTCTCAAATTCTCTCCACGACGCGCGCCCGACAAAATTTGTATTTTGCGAAGCGAATCTGTTAGTTTTCAGCGGCAGCTCTTGGATAAACTTCTCGCGCCACCGTTCGTGAGTATCGACGGAAGATCGACCGGGGATCGAAAGAGGATCGACAAGGGAATCCCCGTGGAGGATGAACGTGAAATTTGCTGTCCTATCCAGCAACTTGTGGCTCGGTTTGTCGGTTTGCATGCTCTTTGCCATCTCGCTGCCGGCGCAAACAACGCCAACCGACGAAGCGACGCGAAAGCTGGCGTTAGACATTTTCAAACAGCTGATCGAAATCAATACTACGGACTCTATCGGCAACGTAACCACCGCCGCGGAAGCGCTGGCAGAGCGCTTTCGCGAAGTCGGATTTCCCGAGAGCGATATTCAGGTGCTCGGCCCCAATGCCCGCAAAAAGAACGTGGTCGTGCGTCTGCATGGTTCAGGCAAGCATAAACCGGTGCTGCTGATCGGGCATCTCGACGTGGTGGAAGCGCGGCGCGAGGATTGGACGACCGACCCCTTTCAGTTCATCGAAAAGGACGGATATTACTACGGCCGCGGAGCCAGCGACATGAAGGATGGCGACGCCATCATGTCGGCCACGCTCATCCGCATGAAGAAGGAAGGATACGTGCCCAGCCGCGACATCATTCTCGCCATGACTGCCGATGAAGAAGGCGGCACATCCAACGGAGTCGACTGGCTGCTCAAGAATCATCGTGACCTGATCGATGCCGAGTTCGTGCTCAACCACGACGGCGGCGGCGTGCTCGCCGATCACGGCAAACCGGTGATGATGGAAATCATCGCCACTGAAAAACTCTATGGCGATTTCGTGCTGACCGTCACCAATCCCGGCGGGCATAGCTCGCTGCCCCGGCCGGACAACGCCATTTACGAGCTGGCCGATGCTCTCATCCAGATCCAACGCCACCAGTTTCCCTTCGAACTGAACAACATCACCCGTGCGTACTACGAACGGCAGATCCCGATATCGACGCCGCAACGAGCGGCGGATCTCAAGGCCATGCTCAAGAACCCTCCCGACATGGAGGCAGTAGCGCAGCTGTCAGAAGATCCCCCGGACAACTCAACCATGCACACGACCTGCGTCGTCACGAGAATAAGCGGAGGCCATGCCAACAACGCCCTCCCGCAGATGGCGCAGGCCAACGTAAACTGCCGTATCGAGCCCGGACACTCGCTTGAAGAAATCAGGCTTACCCTGGAGCAGGTTGTGGCCGATCCCAAAATCGTAAATCCGACCATCAAAGTCCAATTTCGCGAGAATAACAACGAACTCATGGACCATGGCTCGAACCGGCACAGCTACGTTCCGCCGCCCCCGCTCAAGGAAGTATTCGACCCTCTCGATGAAGTCGTGGCACAAATGTGGCCGGGCATTCCCGTGCTCCCGACCATGAGCACAGGCGCGTCCGACGGCGTCTTCACAAATGCCGCAGGGATGCCGACTTACTGCGTGTCCGGCGAAGAATATGAGCGGAACGATGTCCGAGCCCACGGAAAAGATGAGCGCATCGGAGTCGAGTCCTTTGCCCGTGGCGTCGATTTTTATTATCTGTTCTTAAAGGGAGTTACCGCGGAGTAGAAGAACGCAATGCCGCGAACAAGTTCCGGGCCCTCGGACACAATCGCCGCCGCCTGCCCGGAGCAGCGATCTTCGATCGCCTCCCTGCAATCGAGGAAGGATGTCTTTTTCCCGATCTGATTGCAGGTCTATGGTCGGCAGATCCCCTGGTCCGCATGCGCGCGGCGGACGCGACCGAGAAGGTCACGCGGCAGAGCCCAGAGTTACTCCAGCCCTACAAGAAGCTACTGCTCGACTTGATGACAGAAAACCGAACAACAGGAGTTGGCGTGGCATCTGGCCGCTATGATTCCTCGGCTGCTGCTCACCACCAGTGCTGCTCACCACCAGGCAACGGCAAGTCGCAATGTCTTGCCTGCGCCGCTATCTTGAAGACCGCAGCTCCATCGTGAAGACGTTCGCCCTTCAGGGATTGGCTGACTTGGCGCAGGGCGACCCGCGCATCAAACCCAGGGTGATGAAAAGTCTGCGCGAAGCGACTCGAAACGGTACGCCCGCCATGAAAGCGCGGGGGCGAAAGCTGCTGCTGCGCTTGGATCGTTGATTTGAGTTCCATTTTTGTACTCCGCCGTCGCCGCGGTGGAAGGCACGGAAGAGAACAGACCGGCGGTAGTGGTGGGGATAAGAAGTCAAAATTCTCCCCCTTGCGTCTGCAAAGAACGCAGACATAAGGGCACCCTCAGGAGTAGAGATGAGCGTCGTCAGGTCTTTCTATAAGCCCCAGATTCGATTCGCGCCGACCACTAAACCAAGCGTCAGGCATGCGATTAGAACCTCTCCCAGAGCTCCTACGACGAAAGGTCGCAGTCCCTGTTTCGACATGTCGCGAAAATTCGTGCGCAGGCCGACCCCTGCGAAAGTCAGCAGGAATGCCCACTTTGACAGATTCCCCAGCGACCCGATCTGTGCTTTGCTGAACACATGAAAGCCCACCAACGATGACATCAAGAGAAAACCAAGGATGAACTTTGGGAACTTCCTCCACAAAAACGCAGCTTTGTCGGTGACCGCTTCCGCCTGGCCTCGTCCGGCCCAGTAAATAGCGTATGCCAGCACCACGAATCCAATCATGGCATTCCGCGCCGTCTTGGCGAGTACCGCTACTTTCCCGGCGGCATCCGAGTAAAGTGCGCCGGCCGCGGTCGCCTCCGCCGTGTTGTCAACTCCCAGCCCAGCCCACAATCCGTACGAGACATCATTCATGCGTAGAGCGTGAGCAATGGCAGGAAACGTGAACAGCGCCAGCGCCCCCAAAGCCAGAATCGCGGCAATCGCGAAGGACGAATCCTCGTCGTCCGCATCGATTGCTCCTTTGGCTGCGATGATGGCGGATACGCCACAGATGGATGAGCCAATCGCCAGCAGCGATATGAGCTTGGGCTTTAGCTTGAACATTCGCCCGAGCAACGTCATCAATGCCAGCGAGAGCGTAATTTCGATCACGACGAGCGCCAGACTGATGCCTCCCAGCTTCAGAACGTCGGCGAGAACAAAGCGCGCCCCGAGAAGCACAATCCCAAGTTTCAGCCAGAACTCATAGGTGGCGATGCCAGCTTGAAACAGTTTCGGCACACCCACGGTGTTGCCGATAGCAAGTCCGATAAGAATTGCCCAAAGCACGTACTCGATGTTGGGAAACATCCAATGATGGGCTTTGGCGTAAGTATTCAGAAAGCGTTCCAAAAATTTACCGGCGTATCCGATCGCGGCCAACAAAAGAACGCCGGGCACAAGCCTCAGCGCATTCAGCAGGGCATTATCCGACTTCACGGGCGATAGAGCACTGGTAGAAGCCATAACCTTTCTCCGTCAGAACGAGATTGGACTTGCCGTGTGTGCGCTACCAGGGCACGTTCTTAAGAATGTCGAACCTCACCGCCAGCGCCAGCACGAAAGCCACAATCAAAGCCCACGTGTCCAGCGAGAGCGCGGTCCCCTTGCTTGAGGACGTTTCCATTGATGCGTCCGTCGTCATCTAAATTCCTCCCCCGTTCGGACCATCAAGTCCGCCTATTTTGAACTGAATGAACGACGCCGGCCACCCAGCTGCCAACATCGCGATAAAACAAGTAAACCAGATCAATACAAGTAAGTCCATTGTATTACTTCACATTGCTCAGGGATTGACATTTCGCCATACATTCGCCTATGCTCCGGGCATGGCCATCACCCGGCGTCAGCATGAGCTGTATGATTTTCTCTCGCGCTTCGTAGCGGAAAAAGGCTACTCTCCATCGTTTGAAGAGATCAAGGAAGGCATGGGCCTGCGCTCTCTGGCCACCGTACATAAACACGTTACCAATCTGGAAAAAAAGGGTCTGCTCACTCGGGACTATAACTGCAGCCGATCCATCGACCTCGTGCCCCCCAAGGGCAAGTTGAAGCAATCGATGGCGGTAAACACCGCCGTCGTGCTACCGCTCGTCGGCCGGATCGCGGCCGGGCGTCCGATCGAGGCGGTGCAGAGTAACGAAACGATTTCTCTGGCTGATTTTGTCCGCTCGAAAGAAGTCTTTGTCCTCGAAGTGCGCGGCGAGTCGATGCAGGACGAAGCGATTCTCGACGGCGATTACGTGCTCGTCGAGAAAACAAAGAACGCCCACAACGGAGATATCGTGGTTGCGCTTATCGAGTCGACGGATGCCACTCTGAAACGCTTCTTCCGCGAGGGAGACAACATCCGCCTCCAGCCCTCCAATGCAGCCATGAAGCCAACGATTGTGCCTGCGGCCTCGGTCGAAATTCAGGGGCGGGTCATCGGCGTTTTAAGGAAATACTGACAAACGCAGCATAAGGACGGACGAAGACGCCCGTCGCTCCGCTAAATATTCGCTTAGCCTACGTGCTTGTTCAGAGCTTTCTGAATGTCGTCTTTCGAGCGGTAGCCGACTAGCTGTTCCACCACCTGTCCGTTCTTGAAAACGAGCAAAGTAGGAATCCCGGTCACCTTATAGCGCATGGGGGTCGCGCCGTTGCGGTCAACATCCATTTTGCCGACCTTGACCTTTCCCTGATACTCGCCGGCAAGCTCTTCCACAATCGGGGCAATCGCGCGGCAGGGACCACACCAGGCAGCCCAAAAATCCAGCAGCACGGGCTTATCGGACTTCAACACATCGGAATCAAAATTAGCGTCAGTAACTTCGACGATGGCGTTGCTGGCCATTCATCCTCCAGAAATCTTTAGTTCGTTTCAACTCCCGCAGAGTTGACCGTGAGGTCTTCGTTAGGCGGAAGTTCTATCCTAGCACTGTTGATTGGATGCTAGACAAGGGAGAAGGTCGCAGCCGGCCCGCCAGCCATCAGCGCACCCTTCGCGGATAGCGGAAACACTCCACCGCATGGTCGTTGACCATGCCCGTCGCCTGCATGAAGGCGTAACAGATGGTCGAGCCCACGAAGTTGAATCCGCGTTTCTTCAGATCCTTGCTCATCGCGTCCGATTCCCGAGTGCGCGCCGGAATTTTCTTCCCCAGACGACGCGCGTTCACCCGCGGTTTTCCTCTGACAAACTGCCAGAGATAGCTATTGAACGAGCCCAACTCTTTCTGCACCGCGAGAAACGCCTGGGCATTGCGTACGGCCGAAGCGATCTTCAACCGGTTGCGGACGATCCCCTCATCGCGCAGCAGTCGCTGCATCTTCCGCTTATCGTAGCGGGCGATTTTCCTGGCATCGAATCCATCAAAAGCTGCCCGGTAATTTTCTCGCTTGCCGAGGATCGTGTCCCAGCTCAACCCGGCTTGCGCGCCTTCCAGAATCAGGAACTCGAACAGCACGCGATCGTCGTGCTCCGGCACGCCCCATTCGTGATCGTGATAGCGGATGGAGAGGTCATTACTCGCCCAGGCGCAGCGAACCACTTCTTTTTTTTCTTGCTGTACTTTCATGTTGTTGAGAGCGGCGCTGGAACCGGTCCTTTGCCGGCAAGAACGCTGTCAATTTTACGCAGCTCTTCAGTGGAGAATTTCAGGTTCTTCAGCGCCGCCACGTTGTCGTCCACCTGAGAAACTTTGCTCGTCCCGACGAGTGCGCTCGTCACTCGCGGATCGCGCAACACCCAGGCCACCGCCATCTCTGCCAGCGTCTGCCCGCGCTGCGCGGCGATCTCATTCAGCCCCCGTATCTTGACCAGCTTACCTTCCCCGATGTCTTCCTTCTTCAGAAAGAAATCGCGAGCCGCACGCGAGTCGCTGGGAATCCCGTGCAGATACCGGTCTGACAACAAGCCCTGCGCCAGCGGGCTGAAGACGATCGCGCCCACTCCTTCTTTCTCCAGTACGTCGAGCAATCCCTGTTCCGGGTCGCGCACCAACATCGAATACCTCGGCTGATGAATCAGGCAGGGAGTTCCGAGATCACGCAGAATCTTGATCGCTTTCGACGTTTGCTCGGCGTTGTAAGCTGAAATGCCGGCGTACAGCGCTCGCCCCGAGCGCACCGCCGTAGCCAGCGCGCCCAGCGATTCCTCCATCGGCGTTTCGGGATCGGGACGATGATGATAAAAAATATCGACGTAAGCCAGCCCCATGCGCTTCAGGCTCTGATCCAGACTGGCCAGCAGGTATTTGCGCGAGCCCAGGTTTCCGTAAGGGCCCGGCCACATGTCCCAGCCCGCCTTGGTCGAAATCATCAACTCGTCCCGATAAGGAAGAAAATCTCTCTTCAGAATCTGCCCGAATGTCTCCTCCGCCGATCCATAGGGTGGACCGTAATTATTGGCGAGATCGAAATGCGTGATCCCAAGGTCGAAGGCGCGGCGCAGCATGGCGCGCGAATTTTCCAAAGTATCCACCCCGCCAAAGTTGTGCCACAGCCCGAGCGACGCGGCCGGCAGCTTGATGCCGCTGCGTCCCGACCGGCGATATTCCATGGAGTCGTAACGCTTCTCATCGGCAATGTACATAAGGGTCTCCTCGATGAAAAACAGAGCGCACTGAATCGATGCGCTTAGTCGTATCTTTCGTACCGGATCGCAGTTCGATCCCAGCCCAGACTCTTCAGCAAATCGCGATTCGCCTTGACCATCTTCGCCAGGCCGCAAATGTAGGCGTGCATATCCGTGCGGTTCCCCACGATTCCGGACGCGTGTTCCTGCACGTATCCGCGCAGACCCTTCCACTCCGGCCCCCCGCGACTCAACGTCGGCAGAAAATGAAAATTGGAGTGTTCGGAAGCTAGACGCTCAAACTCCTCGCGATAGTAAATGTCCTGCTCCGAGCGGGCGCCGAAGAGAAGCCAGAATTGATGGCCCTGGTGCCGCTCTTGCTCCGCCAGCAACCATTGCAGCATCGAGCGGAACGGCGCAATCCCGGTCCCGGTGGCGATGAACAGAGTGTCGCGCACTGGCGGATGCAAAGTGAAATTGCCGAACGGCCCCTGAAAAGCGACCGTCGCGCCCTCCGCAAGATTGCAGAGATGGTTCGACATGAACCCATCGTTCACGCGATTCAGGCAAAACGCTACGTGTCCGTTGTCGGAGGGCGGCGAGGCAATCGAATACGGGCGCGTCATCTCCTCGCCCTCCGGAGTGGTCGCCTTCACCGATAACCATTGTCCGGGGACGAAGCCGAAATGCCCAATTCGTTCCACTCCCAGCTCCAGGTGCTTGGTAAACTCGGAGAGCGGAACGGAACGCAGCACTCGTGCCTCGAAAGTCTTAAACTGAGCCATCACTGAATTACCATCGCTGCTGCATTAGATGATGGGCAGCGCCCGCGGGACGCTGCCAATCACGTGCCCGCTCCTTGCAACGGTATGCAGCGTTTTGGAATGCAGTCGACGAGTGCCGTCACGCTCCCCAGATCTCTTTCCATGAAGACGTCCCGCCTCATGCCGCCAACTCCCCCCTCCAGCACCTCGCGGCTGAAAGAAAACGAATTTGAGCTCCTTTGCGCACTGGCGGGCGCGAACCTGTCTCCGCTGCGTCTCGAACGCCTTGCCGGTTGGAATCTTACCGCCGTCGACTGGAAAGAATTTCTCCGCCTCGCAGAACACCATGGGGTTCTTCCGCTCGCAGCCCGCAATCTTACCGGCGATCTCACTGCCCATCCAACAAACCATCCTGCAAACCATCCCGCAAACCAAGACCGCAGCGAACCAGGTGAGATCGAGACCAGCCGGCGCCTTCCGCCCGAAGTCGAGCGTTCCCTTCGATCCTCCTATGAAACGAACCTGCGGCGCAACCTGTGGTTCACCGCTGAACTCGTCCGCATCATTCGCCACTTTGAGCGGCGGCAATTGCCCGCCATCCCCTATAAAGGACCCGCGCTGGCCCAATCCCTTTACGGCGATGTCGGACTGCGCAGTTTTTCCGACCTGGACTTCCTGATTTCTCCTCCAGACTTCGAGCGGGCAAAGCGCATCCTCTCCGAAATTCAATACCGTCCCGCTGCCGACCTCGCTCCACCCGTCGAGAGATTCTGGTTGAAGAATGGCTACGAGCGCTCGTTTGACGGCGCAGACGGAAAGAACCTGGTCGAACTGCAGTGGGCACTCCTGCCGCATTTTTACGCTGTCGATGCTTGCCGCGGAGAACTGTCCATGGAGAACTTGCTTCAGCGTGCCGGACGCACAACCGTTGGTGGATGCCAAGTCCTGTGCCTGTCTCCCGAAGATTCGCTGCTCGTGCTCTGCCTGCATGCGGCCAAACATCTTTGGACGCGCTTGATCTGGCTCGTCGACATCGCGGAAACCTTGCGACTCCCCGTCGACCACGCGCTGGTGGCTTCCCGCGCCCGCGTGCTTGGGATCGCTCGCATTCTAGGTGTCAGTTTTTGGCTGGTAAATAATGTCCTTCACGAGGAGCTCCCCCAATTCGCGCAGGAAATGATCGCGGTCGATCCTCGCGTGTCCGCCCTTGGCCGCGAATTTGCCGCGCGTGTGGCTCGCGCCACGCCCTATGATTTCGAATCCACCGAATACTTCCGCATGATTATGCGGCTTCGTGAGCGCCCCAGCCACCGCTACAGATACCTCTGGCGCCTCATCTCGACCCCCGGAGCGTCGGACCTTGCCACCGTGCGCCTCCCCGAAATGCTCTTTCCTCTCTATCGCATCGTGCGCGTCGGCCGCCTGCTCCGCAAAACTCTCTTCTGAAGTTTCTCTCCACCCCAAATGACCTTATAATTTTGGGATGAAGCGCGTGGTTCATGCCGCCTGTCCCCACGATTGCCCTGACGCTTGCGGCGTGCTCATCACGATTCAAGACGGCCGCGCCATAAAAATTCAGGGCGATCCCGAACACCCCGTCACCCGCGGATTCCTCTGCGCCAAAGTTGCCAAGTATCTCGACCGTGTGTACTCGCCCGATCGTGTCTTGTATCCCATGCGACGGGTGAAGGCGAAAGGTCCGGGTTCTCTTGCGCAGGGACGGGCTCGAACGATGGAGCGCCGGGCGTCCTCGCCCGCTCCGGCCGCAGCTCCACCAGACTCCGCTTTTGAGCGCATCTCCTGGGACCAAGCTCTCGACGAGATTACTCATCGCTTCAGTCGCGTCATTGCCAAACACGGCACCGAATCTATCCTGCCCTATTCTTACGGAGGCACACTCGGTGCGCTGAACGGCGCGTCCATGGATCGCCGGTTCTTTCACAGCCTCGGCGCTTCACAACTGGCGCGCACCATCTGCTCTTCCGCCGGCGAAGAAGGCCTGAAGTCAGTGATCGGCATCAAACTCGGCACCGAGCCGGAACAGTTTGCTCAATCCCGTTACATCATTGCCTGGGGCTCCAACATTCACGGCAACAACGTTCATCTCTGGCCCTTCATTGAAGAAGCACGCCGCAAAGGCGCGAAGCTGGTCGTGATCGACCCCTACCGCACGCGCACCGCGAAGTACGCCGACTGGTATCTGCCTATCCATCCCGGCACCGATGCCGCCCTCGCCCTGGGTTTGATACACGTCATCATTAACGAAAATCTTTTTGACGCCGATTACGTCTCGCGCTTCACCCTGGGATTCGAAGAACTGAAGGCTCGCGCCCAGCAGTACCCACCGGAAATAGTCGCCCACTGGACCGGCATTTCCGCCGCCGACATCCGCAAACTCGCTCGCGAATACGCCACGGAGCGCCCCTCCGTAATCCGCGTCAACTATGGCATCCAGCGTTCCGAGCGCGGAGGCATGTCGATGCGCGCCGTCACCCTGCTGCCCTGTCTGATTGGGTCGTGGAAAGAAATAGGTGGCGGCCTCCAGTTGTCTCTCAGCGGTTCGTTCGGGTTGGACCTCGAAGCGCTCGAGATGCCCCACCTGATGGAGAAGGCCTTGGGACGTCCTGCCCGGGTAATCAATATGGTGCAACTCGGCAGCGTACTGAACTCGACCACCATGGTGCCTCCCGTTCGTGCCTTGTTCGTCTACAACTCGAACCCTGCGGCCGTCTGCCCTGATCACAACCAGGTCGTTCGCGGTTTAATGCGCCCCGATCTCTTCACCGTGGTCCATGAACAGTTTTTCACCGACACCACCGACTACGCCGACATCGTGCTGCCTGCAACGACATTCTTCGAGCACAAGGACCTGCAAAGCGCGTACGGCCATTACTACCTCCAGGTTTCCAACCAGGCCATGGAGCCGCTCGGCGAATGCCGGTCCAATGTCGAAATGTTCCGCGCCCTAGCCGAGCGCATGGGCCTGGAAGACGAATGCTTCCACGAAACGGTAGATTCCATGATCGACCGGGCTCTTCAATCCCCAAACCCGTGGCTCCAGGGAATCACGCGCCAGCGGTTGGAACGTGAGCATCAAATTCGCCTGAATTTCTCTGCGAAGAATGATGGAGCGACGGGCGTCTCGCCCGTCCAAGCTGAGCCAAACTCGGCAGAAAACACAGCACCCTTCCTACCCTTTGCCAACGGCAACTTTCCTACCCCCAGCGGTAAAGCCGAGTTCTACAGCACTGCTTTGGAGCGTCTCGGCCTCGATCCGGTCATCGCCTTCACTCCCCCCAAAGAATCCCGTCACGGATCCAGGGCCGCCGGCTTCCCGCTCGAACTCCTCGCCCGCAAGCCCGACAATCATCTCAACTCGTCCTTCGCCAACATTCCCTCCGTCCGTCAGATGGAACCTTGGATCGGCGATCTCGAGATGCACTCCAGCGACGCCGAGGCCCGTGGAGTTCGCGACGGTGACCGCGTTCGCGCCTTCAACCACCGCGGCGAGATCGTCCTCAACGCCCGCGTGGACGGCTCCGTACCTCCAGGAATCGTCGCTGCTCGCCTCGATTGGGCTCGTTTCCATCCTGGCGGAGGCAACATCAACGTACTCACTTCAGAAAAACTTACAGACCTGGGCAACGCGGCGACGTTCTATTCCGTCTGTGTTGAAGTAGAACTTTTTCGGGCGTGACTCCCAGGGAAGAAATTCCTCCCCGCCTTGGACGGTTCTCAATCTCTACCGTATAATTACCGTTTTCCTAACTCTAGTTCTTCGAGGTAGTTGCGATTCATCGTCGTCATCATGCTATTCCTGTGTGTGCGCCTCGGCCCGCCTGCCGCCGGGGCTTCCAGAGAGACCCTTTCTGGTCCTCAAATTCTTCCACCACAGGTATTTGGAAGCGTCGAGGCCTCTGGAATTCCCTCCTCGCTTTCCTCGTCTTGACGCTGCTCGTCTCACCCATTGCCGCGCAGCAGGATCTCATCGTCGGCATCGTCGTCCATGGCAATCGCCGCATCCCGGCCGATACCATCAAGGCCCGAATTTTCACCAAAGTCGGCGACGTCTACGACAACACCGCCATCGAACGCGACTTCAATGCCTTGTGGAACACCGGCTACTTTGAAGACATCCGCTTCGAACGTGAACAGACTCCCAAAGGTTGGATCCTGCACATCTACGTCAAGGAGCGTCCCACCATCCGCGAAATCAACTACAGCGGCCTCAACGCCGTCTCCACCAGCGACGTGCTCGACCGCTTCAAGGAGCGCAAAGTCGGACTCTCCGTCGAGAGCCAGTACGATCCCACCAAGATCAAGAAAGCCGAGGTTGTCCTCAAGGAATTGCTGGCTGAACACGGCCGCCAGTTCGCCACCATCCGCACCGAGGTCCGTCCCATCCCACCCGCCGCCGTCGCAGTGACCTTCGTCATCAAGGAAGGTCCCAAGGTTAAGGTCGGACGCATTACGTTCCGCGGCAACAAACATATCAACGACCGCACCTTGCGCGCGGCCATGAAGAACCTCCGTCCTATCGGCATCCCCCACTCCATCTTCCTCGAAAACCTCTTTGCCAAAACCTACGACGCCACCAAACTTGAGGAAGATACCGAACGCGTCCGCGCCGAATACCAGAATCGCGGCTACTTCAAGGTCGTGGTGGACGATCCCAAAACCGACATTCATGACACTGGACACACCGGCATCCGCATCCCATGGCTTCAGCCTGCGCAGGGGAAATCGGTCGATATCCTCATGCCGATCGAAGAGGGTGAACGCTACCACCTCGGCAAGATTACCTTCAAGAACAACAAAGCCATCCCTAACACGGCCATACTGCGCAGTCTTTTCCCCATGAAAGACGGTGACATCTTCAGCCGCGAAAAAGTCGCCAAGGGTTTGGAGAACCTCCGCAAAGCCTATGGCGAAGCTGGCTACATCAACTTCACTTCCGTACCTGACACCAAGTTCGACGACGAAAAGAAAATCGTGAATCTCGAAGTTGACGTCGACGAAGGCAAGCAGTTCTACGTGCGCCGCATCGAATTCCAGGGCAACACCACTACACGCGACAAGGTCATCCGCCGCGAAATTGCCCTGGAGGAAGGCCAGATCTACAACTCGCGTTTCTGGGAGCTCAGCCTGCTGCGCCTGAACCAGCTCGGCTATTTCGACCAGCTTAAGCCCGACGATCCCAATACCACCGAACGCCATCTCGACGAAAAGAACGGCACCGTCGATCTCACCCTGAAGGTCCATGAAAAGGGGAAGAACAGCATCGGACTCCAGGGCGGCGTCAGCGGACTCGCAGGAGCTTTCGTCGGCCTCAACTACAGCACCAACAATTTCCTGGGACTGGGCGAGACGCTCTCCGTCAACGCCAGTCTCGGCAGCCGCCAGCGCGACCTCGTCTTCGGATTCACCGAACCTTATCTCTTCGACCGCCCGATCCAAGCCGGCTTCAACGTCTATACTCGCAAGACGAATTACGATCAGGCCAAGCAATACGCCATTCAGACCGGACAGAACCTGAACCTGCCCTCGGCCTATTTGCAGAACCTGCAGAACTATTCGCAGTCCAGCACCGGAATATCCGGATCCGTGAGCTATCCGCTGCACCATTCCTTCAAACGCGTTGGCATCGCCTACTCCTTTGACCGCTCCTCTCTAGTCGCGGTCAGCAATGCTTCCAAGCTGTTGTTTGAGAATCTCAACTTCCGCGGCATCAGCGGACCGAACGCTCTCAACGGCATCATCACCAGCAAGATCACTCCCAGCTTCACCATCAATACGCTGGACTCCTACTACGCTCCCCATCATGGCAAGAGTTTCTTCGTCGGTGGCGAGTTCGCAGGTCTTGGCGGCACGGTCCATGTCATCCGCCCCATCGTCCAGTACAAACAGTTCTTTCCCATGCAGCACCGTCGCAACGCCCTCGGTTACAACGTGCAGGGCTCCTTTATCACCGGCTATGGCGGCATCGTCGCTCCTCCCTTTGAACGCGCTTACCTGGGTGGCGAAAATGACCTGCGCGGATTCGATATCCGCACCGTTTCCCCCATTGCCTACCTGCCCAGCGCCCAGAGCATTCCTCTCCGCAACCCGGACGGAACTTTTGTTCCCGCCAATCCTCGCTTTCCCGTGCTCGGAGGCGCCAACGGGTCCTGCGTCAGCAACTGCTGGAATATCCCCGTTCCCTACCAGCAACTCGTAACTCCCGGCGGCGATCTGAGCATGCACGGCAACGTGGAATATCGCATCACCATCGCCGGACCGGTCGCCATCGCGCCCTTCGTGGATGTGGGCACCGATCCCATCCTGCGAACCTCCCAATTGCAGATCAATCAGACGCAGTATGACAACCTCATCAGCACCCAGTTCGGCTGTCCGATCCTGACTCCTCAAACCGGTTATGCCTGTCAGGGCGGTCAAACCATCAGCGGCATCTCGAAGTATCTCAGCCCCGTTCCCGGCACCAACTGGGTGGTGCGCATGTCCACGGGTCTCGAATTACAGACGATGCTCCCCGTCGTCAATGCGCCGTTCCGCATCTACTACGCCTACAATGCCCTCCGCCTCAACAGCACGGCGGCCCCGCCCATCCAGATCACTCGCGGAATGTTCCCTTGCCCCATTGCTGGAATTCCTAGCTGCCAGGACTTGGGCGCTGGCGACTACACCTATAGCCTGGCCCGCTCGACTTTAGGCTCTACCTACACTCTGCTCGAACCAAGAAAGACCTTCCGCTTCACCGTGGCTACGACGTTCTAGCAGGCTGCGGAACAACTCGACGCATGGCGGCTGGCAAGGGCACCAGTGCCAGAGGTTGCGAAAACTCCGCTTCGCGCCGGTTTGGGAAAGGGCACGGCTTCAGCCGAGCCGTAACTCCCGCGGAAATCAACCGCGGCTTCCAGCCGCTGGGGGAACGCTGCGCTGGGAAAACACATTTCCACAGCCTGCCAGGAATTCGGCCGCAACAGTTTCTCGCCACAGTTCTTCGCTTTCAAAATTTGAACCCTTCGGGGGGGGATTTCGCCGTTCAATTCTCGGGGGTTACTGAGAGCCTGGAACTGAGAATCGGGAACTGCGGTCCGACAACTACTTAATCTGCACCAGTCCGCTGGCAGGCTCCGACGCCTTTGCCGGACGCTGCGGCGCTCGCCAGGCATCGAGCACCGACACCTGGTGCACGCACGACACAGTGCAGTGCGGTGCGCACGATTTCTCCGTGTGAAATTCCCGACGCAAATCGGAAATCGTATATTTCTCCAGAGGAATGGCGGGATAGCCGCGCTGCTGCGAGCAGTAATGCACCAGGCCGTCTTCGCAAACATAGAGGTAGCGCGCTCCGGCGCGACAACGCCACTGGTTCGGACGCCCTAGCGCGATGTTGTCCTGAAACGCATTAACGCGTGTGAAACTGCGTTTCTCGAGATTCTTCATCTCGTGATACACGCGCCGCTCCTCGTCGTTCAACGGCTGCAATTGCCCTGTACCGTCGTGAATGATTCCAATCGTTGAGCTAAAGCCCAACTCCAGCGCGCGTTTGCCAATCGTCAGCGCATCCTGCGGATGGCTCACTCCACTGCCCACCACCGAATTGATATTCACGTGGAAATCCGCATGTTCGGCCAGCAGTTGCAGCTTCTTGTCCAGCACCTTGAGGCTTTTCTTCGAAACTTCGTCCGGATTCACGTTATCAATCGAAATCTGCAGCCACTCCAGGCCGGACTGGTTCAGGCGCTGGATGCGATCCGCCGTCAGCAGATAGCCGTTCGTGATCAGCCCCGAGACGATCCGGCGCCGCCGCATGTGTTGAATGATATCGTCCAGTTGCGGATGCAGCATCGGTTCGCCCCCGCTGATCGTGATCACGGAGGTTCCCAGATCTTTCAGGCGGTCAACCCGCCGCAACATATCGTCCGTGGGGACGGGCTTGGAAAAATTATCGAACTCGTTGCAATAAGTGCAGGCCAGATTGCAGCGGCGAATCGGAATCAGATGCGCCAGCAGAGGATGGTCCGTAGAGACCACGGCCTTCAGGATTTGCCACAATCCATGAGCGTCCCGCTCGATAGCCCTGAGTTTGCGCCGTATTCCCGCTGACCTGGGTGTCGTTGTCGTAATCACTGCGCTTGTCGCCATGAGGAGTTAGTCCCTATTTCACCACACCCAGCCTTTCCCTGCAGAATCCGCCACAGCGTTTGGGAGAATACCAGGGTCGAATGGCAATGCGGGGTGCCCACTTGCCCGGTCCCCCTGGCGTCGCGCGCGCAAATTCCCCTCATTAGCATGGCTTCCCTCAAGCGGCGTCATCCTAAGCGAAGTGGGCGCTCCGCGAAGCGAAACCGCCGCGCAGTCGGCAGTCGAAGGACCTTAATTCCTTCCAAACCGCCGGGCGCCACATTCTCAGCCCGTTCGGTGCGCAAGGCGCTGCTGCCAACTGCCAGGGCATTCGACCCGTCTGGTTTCAGTTCTTCCCCAACAATGAATCGTTGACTTTCAGCGACCAGTAATGCAATAGTAAACTTTTACGGGGCAGTTTCGAGGAGTGTCCGCCGCAAAGACAGACATCCCTCGACGCTGCCCCAATCCATTTTCGGTAGATTCGCTGGAATTAAGTCTTTATTTATGAATACTTTAGAATACGTCGTTTTAGAATGATGACTTTAGCGAGAGTAAATCTGCCAAATCTATGATTCCTAAAGACGGTGTTCCATCAATCTTTTGCCAAACATGACTTAAAGTCATTTTTATTGAATACTTTAGTATAAGCGCATTTATTTTTGAATACTTTACGGGAAATGATTAGGGGGGTGGTACCCCGTTACTAGCTCGATACTAGGCGTGGGGCGCCGGCTAATTGCAGGCTGCGTAGTTTTCCTACTGCATATCTCCGCCCATCGGGACGTAGCGGAACTTCTTGCCGTCAAAAAATACGGCGGAACTTTCTCCCAGATCGCCGGCTTCTTCAACGTAAATGGCCGCGATGGTTTTCTTTCTCATTTTCATTTTTCTCACTGAAACTGAGCGATAGGGCAGATTCACCAGGACGTACTTCGCCTTGGGAGTTGCCGAACGCCAGCCTTCTTTGCCTGCGCCTTCAACGATCAGCACCACCAGCCCGCGTTGGGAAGGGTCGCCCGCGCTGAAGGTCGTCGTCAACTTGGGATCGCCATAGCCGAAGTAATCGTTGTAAGGATCGACCACCGTGTAGTTGTGCTCCCCTTGATCGAGCATCGGATTCTTGCACTGCGCCGCGATGACGATGTCTTCCACGCCATCGCCATTGAGGTCGCCGATCGCCGGTTGAATATCGGCTCGCAGCGTAAACTCCGTGCCAAACTGCTGCTGCACAAACTGGTTGTCAATCTTGCCGGCCGCCGGAGGCGCCTGCGCGATGGCTGGAATCAACGCCCAGACAAAGAACGCCAGGAGGAAAGATGCTTTTTTCATGCGTTTACTTTAACCCTGACCCGTGACCGCTGGCAGGTAACGAAAGTCACTAGTCTGGTTAAGGCCGAGTGCTTGAGGTAGCGGGCTGAGAACCCGTGGCTGAGAACGAGAAGAAAAAGTCGTTGCGTCCGTGCTGACAACTGAAGCACGCACGAGTTGACGGAGGACAGCCGAGCGGGTTACGAACTTCTCCTGAAGTGCTCCCATCCTCTGGCGTGAAGCGGTTTGGATTTTCCATCCCTCGAGACGATGCACATGCTCGATGCTCGCAAAGTACGGCCGATTCTCGTCACCCGCACTCCTGCTATTTTGGAGGGAACGTCCGCGGCGGAGGTGAACAGAAGTTCGTAATCGTCGCCGCCATGCAAGGCGAACTCCAGCGGCACTTGCGCCTTGGCAAACTGGGCTCGCGGAATCGCCGCTGCCTCGATCTCCGCGCCGACATGGCTTTCCTGGCAGATGTGTTCGAGATCCGTGGAGAGCCCGTCACTGAGGTCGATCATGGCCGAGGCCAATCCGCGGCGGCGCAGACTCTGGCCAACGGCAACCCGCGCTTGCGGACGAAATTGCGCGAGCACGCCCGTTCTGCCCGCGGGCGATTGCGCCATTTGCGCCAACGCCGCAGCGGCCCCTCCGAGCTCGCCAGTAACATAGATGTACTCTCCGGGCTTCGCTCCCGAGCGCAGGACGGCCTTTCCCTTCGGCACTGAGCCGACGACGATGATGTCAGCCTGAATTCCGCTCCGGGACTGCGCTGTGTCACCACCCGCAAGGGGAAGATGGAACTCGCGCGCAAGTCCCAGCAGTCCCGTGAGAAAGCGATTCACCCAGCGTTGCGGGAGGTCGGGCGGTAAGGCTAATGACAGAAAGGCAGCTCGCGGTTCACCTCCCATGGCCGCAATGTCGCTGAGCCCGCGGGTCAAGCAGCGCCATCCCACCAGTTCGGGAGGATGCCAGTCTCGCCGGAAATGTACATTCTCTAGGCTGAAGTCGGTGGTCACCAGCAATTCGCGTCCTGGAGGGACGCGCAGCACCGCGCAGTCATCGCCGATACCAGCCACTAAGGAAGGTCCGTCGCGAGCCAGATAGCGGATCTGCTGGATGAGTCTCTTTTCGCCACGAAGCATACCCGACCAATATACCTCCGCCGTTCGAATGGCTGTGTCAGGGACAGCCAGCGCTGGTTCTCCGTGAGTTCTGCGTAACGGATCTGGTCGGGTGCGAGCAAACCGCATACGAAGGTAACTTGGCCGATTGGGCACTCCCAATTACCCTGCCTTGGTAACCGCCCGAAGGGCCCTAGCGCGGTTGACACAGGGAATCAGGTTTGTTACCGTTGAACTCGCCGTTCACACAATCTTTGCCGAACCAAGTACCGCAACGTGAATCAGTTGCAGGGAATTGGATTTCGGCTTGCCTGGTTCCGCAGACGTGGATAGGCCAGTTTGCACCGAAAGCATCCTGGTGGAATCAGGATTCCGAGCCCGGAGCATGACAACACCGTTCCCGGCAGGATTCCGCAGCATAATCAGTTCGAGGAAGATAGTCTATTGCGTAAACGCTTTTACATATTTTTCGTAGCTCGCGACGAAGCCGGACAGCTTCGAAAGATCTCCATTCCCGTCCAATATCTCTACATTCTGCTGGCTGGAGCGGCGATCGGAATGCTCAGCCTGACGGGCATTGCCAGTTCGTATACCCGCATGCTGCAGAAAGTGGCTCATTATAACCAGCTCCGGACCGAGCAAGCTCAGCTCAAAGACCGGTATTCGAAGCTGGAGCAGGTCGCCAAAGAGCGGGACATTCAGGTAGCTTCTCTGGGCTCGCTGGCGAGCGAAGTTTCAGCCCTTTACGGGCTCAAGTCGAATCCGGCGATGGTGGTCGCCTCGACCGAGCAGATTCAGGAGGCGCAGGTTCACTCCTCGCTCGACCAGCTTTATGCCTTAAAGCGTACCGCGCTGAGCGGAGCCGCCAGCGTCGGTATCTCGCTTGGCCTTACGCGCAATTCCACCACCGCGGACTGGATCCGCGCGAACTCGGCTCCTAATCTATGGCCAGTCGAGGGGCAGGTCACGGGCTCCTTCGGTGAGCGCATCGATCCTTTTAACGGAGAGGGAGCATTCCATTCCGGTGTGGATATTTCGGCGGCGATCGGGTCGCCCGTAATTGCGCCAGCGGACGGTATGGTCACCTACGCCGATTTTGAGGGCGGTTACGGACGCGCCATCCAGATCGACCACGGCCATGGCATTTCAACCCGTTACGGGCATCTATCCAGCTTCGCGGTTACTGCCGGACAATATATTCACCGCGGCGACACGATTGGCTATGTGGGTCTGAGCGGACGCTCGACCGGTCCTCACCTGCACTACGAAGTCCGCATCAACGACATCCCGGTAAACCCCTACAAATACCTGCGGTTGACGATGGCTCATGCCGATATATTGACTACTGGCGGAGACTGAGCTCTTAGGACGAGGAAAGAAGCCCGTCGCTCCACCGATCACTCCGTTATCCTATTGATCCTATGTTTTCGCCTTCTTGATCTCCTCGATCAGCGGCGGCACGATGTCAAACAGATTTCCGACCACGGCAAGGTCTGCAATCTCGAAAATTGGAGCCTCGGAATCTTTGTTGATGGCTACGATGCTGCGAGAACCCTTCATGCCGACGATATGCTGGATCGCTCCTGAGATGCCCAGCGCCAGATAGAGCTTGGGAGCGACGGTCTGGCCCGATGACCCGATCTGGCGGTCCATGGGTAACCACCCGTTGTCGCAGATGGGACGCGATGCCGCGAGTTCGCCGCCCAAGGCATCGGCTAGCTGCTTGGCCAAGTCGATATTTTTTTGCTCCTTGATGCCGCGCCCCACAGAAACAATAATTTCGGCCTGCGTCAGATCGACTGCCTGTTTGGCTTCCTTGAATACTTCTTCTGGTTTATTGCGCACGACGCCGTCGGGAACTTCGACATTGACCGTCTCAACCGGAGCTGCGGCGGCGGCGCCTTCAACCTTGTCGGCGCGAAACGAGCCATTCTGGAAGGTGACAAAGCACGACCCCGAGCCGGCGAAACTGACGTCGGCAACGAATTTTCCCTGAAACATCTGGCGGGTGAAAAGCAGTTTGCCGCCTTCGTACCTCACTCCGATCACATCGCTGATGGCCGTGGTTTGCATGGCTGTCGCCAGCTTGGGCACGAAATCGCGGACCTGATAGGTGTGCGGCATCAACACGAGCTTCGCAGGATGCTTTGCCAGAAACCCTTGCAACGCGTGAGAGAACGCGTCTGGAGTGTACGGTTCGAGTCTCGCGGACTCGACGTCGTAAACTCTGGCGAGCTTCTTCGCAGCTACCTCGCCTGCGATTGCGGCTACGCCGGAGCCTACTACCGCAGCCTCGAGCGTCCAGCCAGTCTGCGCGGCAATCGACTGCCCGGCGGCAAGGGTTTCCCAGGAAACGCGGTTCAGTTTTCTTTCGCGCTGTTCGACGACTACCAGAATTGTGTCCATAAGTTTCAGGTCTAGGTCCGCGGTGTCAGTTCCCGAAAAAAGCCGAGACTCTCAGCTCTCACTGAAGTCGGGAACTTTCCTTTTTTAAATTACTCGCAGCTCGTTCTTTAGCTTTTCTACTAGTTTCTTCGCCACTTCCGCCGGTGGGCCTTCGAGGAACTCTGTATTTTTTGACTTTTGCGGGACATACAGCTTTTCGATTTTCTGTAAGTTTGCGCCCATGGCGGACTGCACTTCTGCCAGCGTCACTTTGCGCAACGGCTTATTTTTCGCCTGCTTGATGCCGATCAGCGTGGCATAGCGCAGCTTGTTAATTCCCGATTGAATAGTCAGCACCGCTGGCAAAGGCATATCGACAAATTGAAAGAATCCGGCTTCCAGTTCCCTCTTCACGCGGATGCCAGCATCCTTTTTTTCGATCTGCATGATGATGGTCGCGTGCGGCAGTCCTAGAATTTGCGCCAGGATGACGCCGGTCTGGGCGTATCCGTAATCATCCGACTGCAAGCCGGTGAAGATCAGGTCGAACTTCTCGTCTTGTATCGCGGCGGCGATAGCGCGCGCCGTATTGTAAGCATCGAGGCCGACAAAAGCATCGTCCTCGAGATGGATGGCACGATCCGCGCCCTTAGCCAGTGCCTCGCGCAACACCTGCATCGCGCGGGTGGGGCCGGCGGTGATCACGACAACTTCTCCAGTATGCTTTTCTTTTTGGCGCAGCGCCTCTTCGAGGGCGAAGGCGTCCGGCTCATTCACTTCGTAGGAAACGTCTTCGCGGATCCACGTCCCCGCTTCATTCAGCTTTAGCGGGGCGTCTTTCTGCGGCACCTGCTTCATGCAAACCAGAATCTTCACGGATTCACTCCCTTTTCGTCATTGGTCGCTGGTCGTCAGTCGCTCGGCGTCAGTCATGAATCGCTGGCGGAAGAAATGCAGATCCCTCACTACGCTACCGAGCCAGTAGAAGCGGATTGCTGGAGGACCCGGTCGCTCGGGATAAGAAATTCACAATGGGATTGCCAACCACTGACGACTAATGACTGACGACCAACTCCTCATAGATCAACGGCCGCCGGCAGGCAGACCATCCTGCAGAAACGCGACACTTTGTACACCCGTAATTTCGAATCGCTTGCGGCAGCGCATGTTCTTGCACATCATCATGTCGTCGCGGCGCAGCATGTAGGACTGCGCTTTAGCAAATCTTGCGCGGTCGCGATCGTCGGCGCGCGGAGGCAGACTTTTCTTCTTCGTGCGCACGAGCCACTGGATCTCATACTCCGCCGACTGATTGCAATGAGGACAACTCAAATTTGCTGGTTTCTTGTCCGACCGTTCGTCAAAAAATTCGCGCTCATCCATAAACTATTAGAGCCTCGGCCATCGATAGGTAGCGTGGTGCTTCGCCGTTCCCTTCTTTACGAAACGAGTCAACGTCGCGCCACATTAAGATTATTGCACTTTTGCGCATCGAATGTGCGAAGATGCGGGGACTACTGCCATGCCGCGCAAGCGCAAGAAAAAAGTCTTCTCCGCCGCTAAGGTGGTCCGTGAAATGGCCCGCGAACGCGTCGGCAGTCCGAAACCTTCGCGGCTTGTGCCGGCGAAGAAGACGAAGCCGGAGAGGCACAAACCTACGCTGGGTAAACTGCTGGCGGATGAGTAGCGGACGGAGTTCTCCGCACTCTTGTTAGAAAGTTGCACTCACCGCAGTGCCGCCAGTGGGTATGGTAACCACGCAAGTGTTTGTCCCCGCCGCGGCGGGACAATTCTGCCATACTGGAATCGAACTCGCCGTAAGCAAAACCGAGGCACCCACGTCGTAGGTCGCGATGCACGTCCCCCCGGTTGCCGTGCAATTGATGGCGGCGGGGAGACTGGTCACTGTCCCGCTTCCGAAGACCCCGACGGCTAATGTCCCGAGCTTGCCGCCGCCAGGGCAAAGTACGTTGCCTGGATCGTTCACCGTGACGGTCGCAACCGCGATCACGACATTCCCCGAACCGCCCGTCCCCTCAGGAACACTTGCCGAGATATTCGCGACACCGCAAGGGCCTGGCGTGCCCGGCGGGGAACCTGCCGGCGGCAGCGTCGCAGTGAACAGGCCAGGAGACGACAGGGTGGCCACTTCGTTATCAATCGTCCAGGTCGCTTGACTAGTCACATCCATCGTGGCCGGAGGATGGATGTAAGTGCCGATCGCTCTGTACTGTTCCGTTGGGTTGGCAGGGGGTGGAGTGAACCCCGGCTCCAGAAAAGTAGATGTTGTGGGCGTGATCGTAAGGCCCACCAGTTTCTGGCTGTGGCCGCAACTCGGTAGGCTCAGCAACGCTCCCACCGCCACGAGCGCTCCCAACGCAAGCCCAATGTAGCTCCGCTTCATAAGTACCACTCCTGGAAGGCAAGCTTTGGCCCGCCCACGCATCGGATCAGCGCTCGAAGTAAGGAAAGATGAAATCTAGCGGAAGCGCTGGCAAAAAGCAAGAAACGTAGTGCGCTTTCAGCCATCCTCTTTCTTATTGTTTCCGGGAAACTATGACCCACACCGTGCCGCGGCCGGAACAGTAAGGGCATTGTTCCTTTCCCTGCGATTTTCCCGTGCCGCGACATTCCAGGCAGCTGGCAACAAGATTCAGTTCCTGCAATGAACTTTCCGGAAGTTTAGCTGGATCTTTAAATAACTCGGCATGGTGAGTACCGCGCAGCCAGTAGACCAACTTGCCTTCGAGGTTTTCGCGGTCTTTGATGCTGAGTTGCGTGCAGCGGTGCGTCCACCAATCGTCGATACATCCATAACAAACCAACTCTCCGGCATCGAACAGGGCTCCCACATCGGAGCGACGAAAAAACTTCTTACACCAGGAGCAGGCGTTGATGCCAAGCAAGCCGAGAGCGTCTTTCAGTCGGTCAAGCTCGAGTTTTTGCCGGGACAGTATCTCCTCTATATGTGAGACGGATTGTTCGGGCATGGGCGACTCCTGACGGCAAGACTAGAGCCGATAAGAATACACAATTCCGCGCCCGCGCTCAGTGATTCGCGCGCGTTAAATATCAGTTCCAACCGGATGGCTGGTCTTCAGTCTACGTGCTCGCCGACATCGAAGCCCTCTTCCGAGGCGGGCAGCACGTCGCGCTCGCCTGCGGCCCACACATATAAGGTGGGCAGCAGGAAGATGCTCATGATAAGGGAAGCAATGAGACCTCCGACAATCACGATTGCGAAGGGACGCTGCGAGTCGGAACCGATGGCGTGCGAGACGGCGGCCGGGAGCAAACCCAGAGTCGCTACCAGCATGGTCATCATGATTGGGCGTAATCGCAGGACCGCTCCCTCGACGGCGGCGTCTTCGATAGAGTAGCGACGGGAGCGAAGCTGGTTAATATATTCCAGCATGATGACTCCGGTCTGCACGCACACGCCAAAGAGGGCGAGAAAACCTACGCCAGACGAAACACTGAAGTTCGTGCCGGTGATCAGGAGGGCAAGCAAGCCGCCAATGGGAGCAATGGCAATATTGGCGAGAATCAGCGTGGCCCACTTGAAGGATTTGAACATGGTGTAAAGAATGATGAAGATGATAAAGATGGTGATGGGAAGCACAATCAGCAAACGCTCATTAGCTCTCTTCTGGCTCGCATATTCTCCTTCCCAACGAAGGCTGTAGCCGATGGGCAATTTCACTTGACGGTTGACTTTGTCGATAGCCTCTTCGACCGTGCTGCCCAGGTCGCGCCCGCGGACGCTGTATTTGATGGCGACGTAGCGCCGGTTGCCCTCGCGATAAATTTCCGAAGCGCCATCTCTCTCACTGATCTTGCAGAGTTGTGCGAGCGACACGCGTTCTCCTGAAGGCGACAGCAGGCGGATATTTTCGATCGCTTCCTGGGTATCGCGGTATTTGGGAAGGTAGCGCAGAGTCAGGTCGTAACGCGCCTCATCCTTGAGGACCTGGGTGAGAGCGCTGCCGCCTACGGCGGTCTGGATGGCGTCCTGCACGTCGGCGACGTTGATCTGGTAGCGGGCGGCGGCGGCACGGTCGACGGTCACGTTCAGGTTCGGCTGGCCGAGGACGCGAAAGACTCCGAGATCTTCCACGCCCTTGATGTGCTGCATGATGTTGACGACCTCGTCGCTCTTCTGCTCGAGAACTTTCAAATCGTCACCATAGATTTTTGTGGCCAGCGCGCCCTTCACGCCACTGACGGCCTCTTCCATGTTGTCTTCGATGGGCTGAGAGAATCCCCACACGACACCGGGAATTTTGTCGAGTTCGCGCTGCATGGCGGCGATCAATTCGTCTTTATTTTCGTGGAAGACCGGACGCCACTGCTCTTTCGGCTTCAGATCAACAAAATATTCAGTGTTGAAAAATCCGGTGGTATCGGTTCCGTCATCAGGACGCCCGACCTGGCTCCAGCATTGGGGAACTTCCGGAAAAGAGCACAGCATGATGCGAGCCTGATTCATGACGCGGATGCCCTCGTCGGGTCCGGTGCTGGGGGCAAGCGTGCCGCGCACCCAGAGCGCGCCTTCATCGAGGTGGGGCAGGAATTCAGAGCCTATGGTTCCGCTGAACGTAAGGTAAGCGCCGACCGCGACCATCAGCAAGCAGGTTCCGATGGTGACCGCGCGATGGCGAATGGCCCATCGAACCGCGGTGCGATAACGCTCTGTCAGAAAATCCATGACAGGGTTGCGCCATTCGCTCGCACCTTTTTGGAAAGCGAAGCTGGCGAGGACGGGCGCAATCAGAATCGAGAAGACCAAGGCTCCGAGCAGAGCGAAGGCGACAGTCCAGGCCATGGGGTGAAAAAGGCGGCCTTCGACGCGTTGTAAGGTAAAGATAGGCAAATAAGCGGTGATGATGATAGCTATCGCGTAAAAAACTGGACGCTGAACTTCGTGGGACGCTTCGCTGATTTTTTCGCGGGCAGTCTTCACTCCGCCGTCCTTGTGTCCGAGGTGGCGAACAATATTCTCGACCATCACAACCGCGCCATCCACGACCATGCCGAAATCGAGAGCGCCGAGGGAGAGAAGGTTGGCGGGAATATGCCTGAGATCAAGACAGATCGACGCAAACAGAAGCGAAAACGGAATCGTGGCCGCAACGATAAGCGCGCCGCGGATATTACCCAGAAACAAGATCAGGATGATGGAAACGAGGATCATTCCCTCGGCGAGGTTGTGGAGGACGGTTGTACTGGTGAAGTGAACCAGCGTGCTGCGATCGATGAAGGGAACGATTTTTACGCCGGGAGGAAGAATGTGGTCGTTCAGTTCGTTCACTTTCTCGTGAACGCCCTGTAATGCGGTGTCGGCGGGTGCGCCTTTGCGCAGGAGAACAATGCCTGAAACGACATCGTCGTTATCGACAATCGCGCCATCCTCGCGATGAATTGCTTTCGCAGTCTGCCCGAGCCTGATTTTGGGACCTTGCGAAACGACCGCGATGTCCTTGATCCGGATCGGCGTGCCATTTTTGGTTATGATGACTGTCTGGGCAATGTCCTGCGAGCGGTCGACTAATCCGACGGAGCGGACATTGATCTGCTGTAGACCCTCCTGGATGAAGCTTCCGCCGGCATTGGCGTTGTTGTTCGTGAGTTGCTGCTCAATCTGAGCCAGGCTGAGGCCGTAGGCGATCAGTTTGTTGGGATCAACCCGAACCTGGTATTCGCGGGTAGGGCCGCCAAAGCTGGAAACATCGACGATATCCGGCACAGCTTTGAAGTTCTTTTCAATAACCCAGTCTTCGATGGACTTCAGTTCCATCGGGTCATAGGCCGGATTGGTGCTGTGCAACGTGAAGAAATAAATCTGGCCGACGGGACTCCAATCCGTCCCCATTTGGGGACTGACGCCCGGGGGCAACGTAACCTGGCTCAAACGCTCCAGCACGCGCTCGCGGTTCCAGTCGTTGTCAGAACCATCGTCGAAGATCAACTTGAGGTCGGAGAGTCCGAAGAGCGAGAACGAGCGGAGATGGACGACATGGGGGATGCCGTTCATGGCGATTTCAAGAGGAATCGTGACCTGCTGTTCGATTTGCTCGGCGGAAATTCCTGGCCATTGCGTAATGATCTCGACGTAGTTGTCGGCGACGTCCGGATAGGCCTCGATGGGAAGGTCGCGGAACGCGACAATGCCTCCGGCAAAAAGTATCAGCGCAAAGGCCAACACCAGTAGTCGATTGTCGAGAGCAAAATCAACGACGCGGCGGATCATCGATTGCTCCCATTTTGTGCCCGTTGATCCCTCACTTATTGTTCCACCGTGTTCTGCAGTGCAAGGGCATTCGAAACCACTTGATCTCCGGGCTTGATGCCGGAAACGATTTCCAGCATGTTGTCAGGGAGGGTATTGCCCGTGACTACCTCCAGACGCTTGAAATGCCCCTGGCCGAGGGGGACGTAAATCCACTCGCGGTCATGCAAATGCAGCACGGCGGCGGCAGGAATGGCAGCGTGAGTCTCCGGTTGCTTGCCGTAGAAGGTCGCAGTGACAAACATGCCGACGCGCATCATTCCGGGATTGGGGACTTCAATCCGAACCTTCGCAG
Organism: uncultured Acidobacteriaceae bacterium; assembly: GCA_963696275.1. GTDB lineage: Bacteria > Acidobacteriota > Terriglobia > Terriglobales > Acidobacteriaceae > Acidiflorens. The sequence continues at coordinate 389,440 of CAVOJQ010000012.1, forward strand.
TGCGAAGATTGGGATCGAGCACCGGAAGGATGTTGTCGATTCGTCCTTTAAAGACTTTATTGGGATAACCGCTGAGGCGGATGTCGGCGGAATCCCCGACGCGCACGGCGTCCAGATCATTTTCATAGACGTCGCACACGATCCAGACATAGGAAAGGTCTGAGATCGTGAAAGGGTTCGGAGAGCCCAAACCCTGAACGCCGGCTGCGTTGGTGACTTGCTGGTCGGTAATAATGCCTGAAATTGGGGCGAAGATATCGACGATTGCCGAAGGGTGGTCCTTATCAATGCCGAGGAGGCGTAACTGTTCGGTGGCAGCCTCGAGATCGGCTTGGGCGTTTTTCGCGACATCCTCGGATTGTTCGAGCGCGCTTTTTGCAATCGCACCCTTGCTGTAGAGAAGCTGAGACCTCTCGAGTTGGATTCGGGCCAGGAGTTCATCGTTTACCGCCTTGCGGTAAACCTGGTAAGCGCCGGAAACGTCATTACTTTGAACTCGCAGTAAGAGCTGGCCCTTCTTCACGGTGTCGCCGAGTCTGGCTTTGACCTCGATGACTCGCCCGGCAGCCAGCGAGATTACGGGAACGGCGCGGGAGATGTCGGGTTGCACGACGCCGGTAACGTTCAGCGCGTGTGCTGCGGTATGTTGAACGGCGGTCACGACCGGAAACTGATCGGGGTGATCCACCTTGAAGTTGTTGGCGTCCAGGTCGGGCTGCACGGTCGCAGGGGGAGGCGCTTCGGCCTTGGGATCTGGTTTATGTTCTCCGCAGCCGGCGAGCGGCACGGCCAGAGCAATCCCGAGAACTGCCTCTAATAAAAGGAAAAGAACGTTGACAGACTTTTCCAGCTTATTGCGACGCCGATGAAGCGAAATTATTGTCGTCATTATCATTGAATCACCTCGCGGCCCACCGCCTCATTCAATTGTGCGACCGCGGCCAGGTATGCGCCGACCAGGTTCACATAGGCAAGTTGAACGGCGCGATACTCACTCTGCGCGCTTAGAAAGTCCAAGAGGGAAGCTCCGCCGTGCTGATAGGAGAAGGCAATGGTCTCGCGGACGCGAACCGCTTGCTGCAGGTATTTTTCCTTATAGGGACGCAGTAGGGTGATATTGCCGTTCAGGGTGGCGTAGGCGGAATCTACATCGCTGAATACCTGCGCTCGAGCTGCGTCCAGCAGCTTCTGACTCCGGTCGATGTCCAGCTTGGTGCGGAGCTTCTCTCCCTGATTCCGGTCGAAGATCCGCAGGGGAATACTGACCCCAACGCCGAAATAGAAATCAATTGGCGGATTCCGTCCGACATCAAAACTGAAGGTTGGATCGGTGGAACCGTTGGCGATCGCCAATTTGTGGGCGGTCTGGGCTTTATCCACGGATTCAACTGCTTCGCGCAAGTCGGGCCGGGCGTCAAGCGCGATCTTCCGGAATTCCTCCAGCGGCAATAGTTGATCGCTGAAATCGAAGGGCCCGCTGACGTCAAATTGTTCGACTGGAGTTCGGTCATTGAGCAGAGTGAGCAGCTGAATTTTTGCGGTTCGCAGATTGACCAGGGCGGTTTGTACGTCGGATTCATACTGCACGCGCTGGAGCTGCAGACGATCGAAATCGATTTGAGCGATATCGCCGGCATCGAAACGATCCTGGCTCACTGCCAGCACGTGGTCGTAGTATGCGAGGTCATCGTTGGCCAACTGCAGTACAGATTTGGCTTGCAGCGTCGAGACGAAGGCGCTGCGAAGATTGAAAAGCAACGTTCTCTCCAAGTCGGCGTGAGTTGAGATAGCGATGCCAGTGGCTTGCTTGGCGCTTTCAAGGCGCAATTCCCGCTTACGATCGCGCTCCAGCAGATAGCTGACGGTCGCTGACGGCAATAAGTATGCAAAAGCGCCGTGGGAGGGACCTACGTTGAAGGGGGAAATCTGGTCCGATAGAAGGCCCAGGTTCGGGTTCGGACGCAAATACGCAGTGATTTCCTGCGCCCGCGATTCATCGATGCTCAGCTTATCGGCCAGCAACGTGGGATTATTCTGCTCGAAGCGGTCTTTCACGTTCTCCCAAGTCCAGCTTTGGGCGGACTGAGGTCGAGCGGGCGCCTGCCCGAATGAGGTTGCAGCAACTCCCAGTGTCAGAGCCAGAAGAAGCCAAATCCATCGCTGGGTTTGTCGGTTCATCCAGTAATTCCGCTCAGGCCTCTCTAATTTCAAAGGCATAGTTGATGGTTGATCAATGTGCCGCGCCCCGCGACGCTGGACGTGGACACTCAGTATGTCGGTTCCCTCGTAAAGATTTCGCAAAGGTGAGGGAAGGATCGCTCCGAATTTCGAATGCAATGGATTAGCTACACGGCGACGAGCACTTCGGTGAATCAGCCGATGGGAGACGAGGGAGGAGCGCGACCAACTCGGTGAATCGGCGAGACTGCCGGCAATGACAGAGAAACGGTCGAAAAACCTTCCCACGTTTCGCCCGTAAGGCCGAGTGAAATGGTAGTTCCTAGGATCGCGGGCGAATTCTGCCATCGGCTGTGACAGGCCGAAACATTCTCACCGGCGGACTGGCAGACACTGCGCTTGCCCGGAGAGGATTCTTCCATCTCGGCGCGCATGGCGTGCAAGTCGTCTGAAGCTGAGATCACAGGGAAAAGCAGAACGAGGGTGCATCCAAGAACGCAGACAAAGGCAAGAGTCGACGCCGTCGTTCTATCCAAACGCCGATGGGGCGCAGAAATCCGCCGCCGCCACAAAAGATAGGCAGGTACCAGCAGGGACAGCCAGCATAGATTGAGGAAGAGCTCCATGCTTAAAAGTCAGGATCTTTCACGACAGATCTCTCAGGACAACGTTCTCAGCGAGAAACACTACGACGGCTGGAACTGTTTCAGCATAATAAGGATAGCATAATGGCCACAAGTAACTTGCGTACCTTGTGTCCAGGCGCTAGGGACCCTGCGTCACCTGCAGGGGCTGAGGTGTCTGAAGTCTTTGGCGAAGGATGGCGTGTTTATTGGGGATTTCGGCAATCGCGTCGGCATGGATCACATAGGCGCCAAACGGCATCGTGTTGCTGAACGGAATCGGAATGTTGTTCGAACCTGGCTTGAGCGGGAAATGCTGATAGCCAATCGCAGTTGCCCGCCCATTCTCGGCGACTGCCACAATGATGACGGTGAGATCGAAAGTGTCGGTGGAACCGTTCGACACCTGAACGGAGCCGTCGATCCGGTTGTCGCGCACTTTGGGCGGTTGGAGCCATTCCAGAAGCAGCGAGGTGGCAATTTCGAACTTGATCTCTTTGTTGATCGTGCGCGCGGGATGGCCGGAGTCTTCGACTTTCAAGGTGAGCGCGAAAGCTCCGGGCTTGGTCGGACGTCCTGCCAGGAGGCCATCCGAATTCAACGTGATTCCTTCGGGAAGTTCTCCACCGGCAACGCTCCAGATATAGGGCGGAACCCCACCGCTCGCGCGAAGAAAGACGTCGAACTCAAGGCCGGCTTCAATTTTAGGCAGTGACTGGTCCACCACCACAAGCGGGGAAACCTGCGCGGCGGCGAGACTCCAGACAGATACCAGGATCGCGATTAGCCAAATTGTTGATCTGAGATTCGTCGCCACTGGTTTGATTTTACCCCGGCCACAGCGTAAAAGAACTGGAAGATGCCTGATCGTTATGGTTGGCCACGAGTCTTCGTTATCTTCTTACTCGTCTGTTCGCTCATCTCCCTGTCTCAGATCTCTGCGGCACAGGCCTCCGCTTCTCAATTACCGAACACACCCCTACCGAAGACGAATGACGCCAGCGCTGAGGAGGCTGCCGTCTTTGATCGAATCCTAAATCGGGTTCGCTTTGAAAACGACGGAACCGAAGTAAGCGAGACTGAGGCAGTAATACGGATTCAGAGCCAGGCAGGGGTTGAAGAATTCGGCCAGCTAGTTTTTGGATATTCGTCGACGACCGAGAAGCTCGATATCGAGTATGTGCGCGTGCGCAAACCGGATGGGCGGGTGGTAGGGACGCCGGAATCGACGGCGCAGGATTTTGCTCCCGATGTGCTGAAAGAAGCTCCGATGTACAGCGACTACCGGCAGCGCCATATTTCAGTGTCGGCGTTGCAACCCGGTGACGTGCTGGAGTACCTCACGGTGGTCAGGGTTCTTACGCCCCTGGCTGCTGGAAATTTCTGGTACGAATACACATTTCCGAAGGGATTCGTGGTCAAGGAGGATCGGCTGGAAATTGATGTTCCCAAGGTGCGCGAAGTAAAGCTCAAAACTCCGAAGCGACAGCCGGAGGTTAAAGAGACTGCGGACCGGCGCGTCTATACGTGGATCGTAAAAGACATTCAGCCGAATGCTAATAAAGACCAGGATGAAGATAGCGGCCCCGATGTGCAGTTGACGACCTTCACTGACTGGAAGCAGATTGCGCGATGGTACGCCAAGTTGCAAGGTGAACGGATGACGGTGGACGACAGCGTGGGCAAGAAGGCGAAAGAACTCACCAGAGGCGCGGACACACCGACGGAGAAGGCGCGCCGGCTCTACGACTTCGTCGCACGGAACGTGCGGTATGTGAGCATCTCTCTCGGGGTGGGGCGCTATCAGCCGCATTCCGCCGCTGACGTTCTGCAAAATGGCTACGGGGATTGCAAAGACAAACACACATTACTGTCAGCGATGCTACGGGCGGAGGGCATCCAGAGTTATCCGGTGCTGATCGACAGCTCGCGCGCACTGGACGCAGACGTTCCTTCTCCGGCGCAGTTCGACCACGTGATAACGGCGGTTCAATTGGGGCCGGGACTAACCTGGCTCGACACGACTCCAGAAGTGACACCGTTCGGGCTGATTCTTTACCAGTTGCGAAACAAGCAGGCCGTTGTGGCGTCAGACGACAGCTACGGCGGCTTGCAGAGAACGCCGGCGGACTCCCCGGTCCAGACCTTCATGCGTTTCACGCTGGACGGCAAGTTCGGCGGGTTTGGAGCGCTGGATGCCACGCTCGAGGTCACGGCCCAAGGAGACCGTGACTGGCCGCTCCGCGCCAGCTTTCGGCGATATTCACAGGCACAATGGAAAGATCTCGTAAAAGCGTTGTCTGCGAGTTGGGGCTTGCCCGGCGACGTTGACGACATTCAACTTGCTCCGATCGAAGATACGAGCAAGCCTTTTCATCTTAAGTATCACCTTCATCATGATCAGTATTTTGTAGTGCCATCATCGAGCGTTAATTTCCGCCCAATTCCGCCGCTGGGGGTGCCGGCAGTACGCCAAGCCGACAGGAGCACCGAACCTCTGAATATCGGGCCCGCCGGTGAAATGGCCTACCGGGTGCGATTGCAGTTTCCTGCCAACTACACCGTCCGCACGCCGACGGCGGTGAAGATGTCGCGAGATTATGGCGATTATTCGTCGGCGTATTCACTCAATGGTGGGATTTTGGAGGGTGAACGCAAACTTGTCGTGAAGGTGAACGAGTTGGCGGCGGCGCGCCGTTCGGATTACGAATCTTTCCGGACCGCAACCCAGAGCGATCAAGATCAGGTGTTAACGTGCAGCATTTCGATTCCGTCGGCCCAAAGCGCCAACGCAGCTTCGAGGATGGAAGGTACGCCTGCAGAACTGCAAAGGGCGGGGATGAAGGCATTGCAGAGCAAAGATTATCGGACGGCGATCGATCTGCTGAAGCGAGCTGTCGACGCTGACGCGGCGCTGTACGACGGATGGTACGACCTGGGACTGGCCTACGCGGGAGCGAATGACCATCCGCAGGCGATCGCGGCCTTCCGTAAGGAGACCGAGATCGATCCAACCCACAAGAACGCAAACGGCGAACTCGCGATGGAGTTGCAGCAGACAGGCAAGACCGGCGAGGCGGTGGCGGCGTATGGCAAGCAACTGGAGATAACTCCGTACGACAAGTCGGCACTTAAGAATCTCGGCTTGTTGCTGGCGCAGTTGGGACGAAATGTCGAGGCGCGAACGGAGTTGGAAGCGGCTTCCGCGCTTCCACCGGAAGATCCTGAGACAAAGCTGGCGCTGGCGCTGGTGTATGGGCTGCTGGGAGAGAAGGCAAAGGGACAGGCGTTGATGAAGGGATTGACGGGGAGCGAGGGTGGGGATTCGGGCGGGGATATTTGCGCGGCGGCGTTAAAAAGTGACGTCGATCCGGCGCAGATGGAGAACGACGCGCAGCAGGTTCTCTATGACATTGGAGGACAATTTGACTCGGGCGAATTCGATCGGATCGGCCCATCGGCCTTCTCATCGATGCGACTCGTCGCGCTGGCGTGGGCGCGGATGGGATGGGCAAAATTCGAGCGCGGGGAGAATCTGGCGGCCATACAGTTCCTGACATCGGCATGGCTGTTAAGCCAATCGGGGACGGTCGCGAATCGACTGGGGCAAGTCTTGGAAAAACAAGACCAGCGGGACAAGGCACGACACATGTATGCGCTGGCCGCAGCGGCGGGCGGCGGCGAAGAGCAGGATTCACGGGCGCGATTGGGGAAATTGTCTGGCGAGGCGGCGGTCGAAAAGGAAATCGCGCAGGCGCGGGTCGAACTGGTGCAAGACCGTACGGTGAAGCTTGGGGCTATCACAAACAAGCCGGGTTCCGCTCGATTCAATCTCGTGTTTGATAGTTCGCCGCGTCCGGAGCGGGCCGAGTTCGTTGACGGCGATGAAAGTCTTAGGATGGCGGGCGCGCAACTTCAGGAAAAGGACTTTCCCGTGCGATTTCCTGATGTGTCATCCGTAAAAATTATACGGCGCGGACTGTTGAGTTGCGGTGGATCGGGGTGCAGTATTGAGATGATGCCGGTTGATCAGTAATTTGCTCGCCGGCTCGAATGTCCCGCTGCAATCATGAGGACGGTTGGACGACGCGACACGACGCGAGATGCGCCTCGTCCTCTCGACGTCAGCACATCGACTCCGATAATCTAATGAGTCTTGTAAGGGAGGTCCAGCCAATGCGGGAGGCGGTCGAACGACTGTGGCCGGAGATTCAGTGGATCGGCGAATCCAAGCTCCGCGAGCAGGTCACGCAAGCATGGATCAAAGCGCTGGAACGGAGCCCCCTGAAGCCTGACGACCTGAATCAGATTCCGTTTACGCTGCTGGTTCCCAATTGCCCGATTACGTTCATGGAGCACAAGCGCTGCGTGGTGCATATTGCGCGCGACAGCGCGAAGGCAATGACAGACTTTATGGGCCGAGCTCTGCCGATCGACGTAGACGTGGTGATAGCGGGGGCAATTTTGGCGGATGTCGGTAAATTATTGGAGTATGAAATCGGCCCGGACGGCAAGAGCCGGCAAAGTGAGCGCGGAGAGGCGTTGCGCCATCCCTTTACCGGCGTCGCGTTGGCGATGGAGTGTGGCGTGCCTGATACGGTTTGTCACATCATCGCTGCGCACGCCGCCGAAGGCGATCTGGTGAAGCGCACAACCGAAGCGTTCATTGTGCATCACGCCGATTTCATGGCGTTCTTGCCGTTCAAGAACCCGAAGAATGTGAGGCTGAAGTAAGCAGATACTTCGCTCGCGAACGATTCTAAATTCCCATAGATTGGTCAAGGAGAAATCAGTGTCCACGGGCCTCCAAGGCAGCAGCAAAGAAACCGTCACAGCGACGATGTCCCGCTGGGCGGCCGGGTTGGAATACAAGCAACTTTCGCAAGACGCGGTTTACCAGGCTAAACGTTTTCTGCTTGATTCGGTCGGCTGCGCGCTGGGCGGATATCAGCAGCATGACGTGACGATTGCACTCGAGGTGCTGAGCGAGATCGCCGGGCGGGGACCCGCAACCGTGATCGGAACAGGCAACAAGATGGATCCGGTTTCGGCGTCGCTGGCGAACGCGTTGATGATCCGATGCATGGATTACAACGACATTTACTGGAAGCAGGATCCGTCGCATCCCTCGGATATTTTTCCGGCCGCGATGGCATGTTGCGAGCGTGCCCGGAGCGATGGCACCGAATTGATCGTTGGATTTGTGTTGGGTCACGAGTTTGAAATGCGACTGTGCGAGGCGGCTTTCCCCGGCATTCGCGAACGTGGCTGGCATCATGCGACGCTGACGGCATTTGTCTCGCCGATCGTAGCGGGACGCGCGCTGCATTTGAGTTGGGAGCAGATTCAACATGCGATCGGCATTTCCGCTTCGCGGCATTGCACCATGGGAGCGGTCACGGCCGGCAAGCTGACCATGATGAAGAATACGGTTGATCCGATGGCTACGCAGAGCGGAGTGCTGGCCGCCCTTCTGGCCGAACGCGGCTATACAGGTCCCGAGCACGTCATCGATGGCAAGGAAGGCCTGGTGCATTGTTACGGTCCGGAGTGGAAACAGAATCTGCTGACCGACGGACTGGGCGAGTTGTGGCGCATTACGCAGTGTGGGATGAAATTCTTTCCGACCGAGGCGCTCACCCATGCTCCGATTTCCGCCGTGCTCGATCTTGTCAAGGACAACGACCTGCATCCAGAGCAGGTGGAAACGATTCAGATTCGGTCGCTGGCTCGCGCAGCGGATATCCTTTCTGACCCGAGTAAATACGATCCTCACACCAAAGAGACGGCGGACCATTCGTTGCCCTATGTGATTGCGGCGGCGCTGGTGGACCGGCAAGTGACGCCCGCACAATTCGAGATGAGCAGGATCATGGATCCGACGATTCGCGCCCAATTGAAAAAGGTCGAGGTTGTGGCCGATCCGGAGATAGAAAAGGTCTTCCCTGCTCTGCAACGAGTGGTAGTGAACATCACGACCCGGGACGGACGGAAATTCTCGAAGCAACTCGATTATCCAAAGGGTGATCCGCGAAATCCGCTAAGCGATGCGGAGATCGAAGAAAAGTTCCGAGCTCTGGCGGAGGGAGTGCTTTCGGCAAAGGCGCAGGCCAAGCTGATGGACACGATTTGGAATTTGGAGAAATGCGAGTCGGTCGCGAAGCTCATGGAACTGATGAAGACAGATGTGAAGAAGCAGAAAGCGAGAGTTACCCACTAATCGATGATAGCCGAGAACGAAATGGAGTAAGCGAATGAAGTGGTATGAGCCGGGAAGGGACTCTCAGGTGACTTATGGCGGATTTGCAATCGACGATCGCATCCGGTTTGACGGCGCGTTACAAGAAACTGGCCGGCACGGTTCGGGAACTGGCGGAACCGTTAAGCGATGACCAGTTCTGGGCCAAGCCGTTTGACTTCGGCAACAGCTTTGGCCACCTGGTTTTGCATCTCACTGGCAACCTGAATTACTACATCGGAGCGCAGATTGCGGAGACCGGTTATGTGCGGGATCGCCCGCTGGAATTTTCCGACGCCACGCGGCCATCCAAGGAAGACGTGCTGAAGAAATTTGATCAGGCGATTGGGGTCGTGCTGGCAGCGATCAACGACCAGACGGCTGAAGACTGGTCAAAGGATTACACGGCGATTCGAGCGGACGCTCGCGACAGGCTGGAAATGGTGCTGATTTGCGCGACACATCTCGATCATCATGTCGGGCAGATGATGTATCTGGGATTCGAATTGAAGCGGAAGCGTGAGTGATCGGAGCTCGTCATGGGCCAGACTATTGTTGAGAAAATCGCGCAGAAACACATGACCGAAGGGCCAGCGCGACCGCTGCGGACGGGAGACTTCCTGTCGATTTGTCCGCACCGCTGCATGACCCACGACAACACATCAGCGGTGATGAGCAAGTTCAAGGGCATCGGCGCGAAGAACGTGAAAGATCCTCATCAGCTTGTGTTCGCGCTCGATCATGATATCCAGAATCGGGATGAAGCGAACCTTAAGAAATATCGAGCGATTGAAGCGTTCGCCGAAGCGCAGGCGGTGGACTTCTATCCAGCGGGATCGGGCATCGGCCACCAGATCATGGTGGAGCGCGGGTATGTGGTTCCGGGATCCTTCGTCGTGGCGTCCGATTCGCATTCGAATATGTATGGCGCGCTGGGAGCGATCGGCACGCCGATTGTTCGCACAGACGCCGCCGCGGTTTGGGCCACCGGGGAATTCTGGTGGCAGATCCCACGGTCGATTCAGGTTGTGTTCGAAGGGCGGTTGCCGGAGGGCGTCACGGGCAAAGACGTCATTATTACTCTGTGCGGGCTCTATAACCACGACGAATGCCTGAATGCGGCCGTCGAGTTCACGGGGCCGGGAGTGGCATCGCTCTCGATGGACGCCCGGCTTTCGATTTCGAATATGACAACGGAGTGGGGACCGCTGGTGGGATGGTTTCCCGTGGACGACGTAACGATCGAGTATTTGCGCGGCGTTGGGGAACGGATCCGAGGGCTGGGAGTGGAGCGGTTCACGGAAAGCGACATCGCAAGTTGGCAGAAGAATCCTCCGGCGCCTGATGGGGATGCGAACTATGCCGCGCGGATCACGCTGGATCTCGCGCAGGTGACACCTCACGTTTCGGGACCAGACACGGTGCAGGCGATGCAGTCGTTGGCCGAAATGGAAGAGAAGAAAGTTGCTATTCAAAAAGCGTATCTGATTTCGTGCGTAAATTCGCGGCTGGAAGATTTGACTGCAGCCTCGACCGTTCTCAAGGGGAAAAAGATCGCGCCCGGCGTGAAGTTCTACCTGAGCGCAGCCAGTAAGTGGGTGCAGGAAGAAGCGGAACGGCTCGGCATCTGGCAAACGCTGGTGGATGCGGGTGCGCAACCGCTGCCGTCCGGCTGCGGGCCATGCATTGGGCTGGGCGTCGGATTGCTTGAAGCGGGCGAGGTAGGAATTTCGGCGACCAATCGAAACTTCAAGGGGCGGATGGGGTCGCGGGATGCGAAGTGCTATCTGGCGAGTCCGGAGGTGGTGGCGGCGTCGGCAGTTGCGGGTTATATTCGCGGGCCTCGCGAGTTCGCGAATCTCGCGCCGCAGCGAGTGTATGCCGAATTAACAGCGTCCGCGGGATTCGCCGAGAATGTCGAAATCCTGGCGGGTTTTCCGCGGCGCGTGAGGGGGCGACTGGCATTCCTGCCGCAGGATAACGTCAACACCGACGCGATCTATGGCAAGGACTACACCTACCGCGACGACATGACTGCCGCGATGATGGCGAAGGTGGTGATGGAGAATTACGATCCACGGTTCGCCGCGCGCACAAAAGCAGGCGACGTCCTCGTCAGCCAGTTCAATTTCGGCACGGGCTCGAGCCGCGAACAGGCGGTCACTTGTCTCAAGGCGAAAGGCATTCCGTTGGTGATTGCGGCCAGCTTCTCACAGACGTATCTGCGGAATGCATTCAATAATGGATTTTTGTGCATCGAGGTGCCCGAACTTGTGGCGCGTGCACGAGAGCAATTTGCGGGAGAGATCGCTGCTGGGGAGAAGACGATTATTCCAGGAGACGAGATTGATATTGACTTTACTTCAAGCACCATCTCGTGGCGCGGAGAACAATTTTCTTTTCCGGCGCTGGGCAGCGTGCCCCAGTCGCTGGTAATTGCGGGCGGAGTCGAAAATCTTGTGGCGAAACGATTGGACCGCGGATGAAGATTTAACCCGGAGTACGCGGAGAAAAACATATCCTTCGCTTCGCTCAGGATGTCAACATTTATTTAAGTTTTGTCGTGATCTCGGCGCCTCGGCGGCAGACATTCACAAGGAGCATTCATGGCGAAATACACGGTTATTACCATGCCGGGAGACGGCATCGGAAACCAGGTGCTGCCGGAAGCGTTGCGCGTTTTGAAGGCAGTCGGCTTTGACGCTGACTACATTCATGCCGATATCGGATGGGACTGCTGGTGCGCACAGGGCAATGCATTGCCCGACCGGACGATCGAGTTGCTAACCAAGCATAAGTTGGGTCTGTTCGGCGCGATTACTTCGAAGCCGAACAAGGCGGCACAGGCCGAGCTTAGGCCCGAGCTGCAAGGGAAGGGTTACGTATATTACTCGCCGATTGTGACCATGCGGCAGAAATTCAATCTCGATATCTGCATGCGGCCGTGTGTAGGTTTCACCGGGAACCCGCTGAATTACATTCGGAAGAAAGCGGGCGACGGGCAGGGTTACGACGAGCCCAAGATCGACACCACCGTGTTCCGGCAAGGGACAGAGGGCATGTACGCCGGCGTGGAGTGGACGAATCCCCCCGAGATCGTGCGCGCTGCGTTGAACAGCCATCCCCGATTCAAGACGTTCGCCAGCGTGCCCGGGCCGGAGATTGCGGTGAGTTGCCGCATCATCACCCGCAGGGCCGCCGAGCGCATCGTTACGGCGGCTTTCGAGTATGCGAAGAAGCGAGGCTTTAAGGGCGTAACAATCTGCGAGAAGCCGAACGTAGTGCGAGAGACCTCGGGCATGATGGAAGAAGTGGCAAAAGAGGTCGCCAGGGGTTATCCAGGGATTGCGCTTTGGTCGACGAACATTGATGCGCAACTGATGTGGCTCAACAAGAATCCGGAGGAGTACAACGTAGTTGTGGCGTCGAATCTTTTCGGCGACATTCTCTCCGATGCCTTTGCGGGACTGGTCGGCGGGTTAGGATTTGCGGCCTCCGGCAACATTGGAGATGAGGTCGCGGTGTTCGAGCCGACGCACGGGTCCGCACCGAAATATGCGGAGCTCAATCCACCTATCGTGAATCCAATTGCGATGATACTTTCTGCGGCGATGATGCTCGATCACGTTGGCGAAGGCAATCAGGCGGATCGCGTCCGCCGGGCGATTGCGGAAGTGGTGCGTGAAGGCAAAGTGCGAACATACGATATGATGCGATTGACCGGCGGCCCGAAGGCGATCGGCCAGGGCGCGGCTTCGACGGTGCAGATGACCGATGCGATTCTGGACAAACTGCGATAAACCCAGGCGACCCAGACGACCGCGGGGACTTACAGGAGTCGAATCCTGCTTGTGCTGATTTGAGGAAATTATGAGGAGCGCTGTCGAAAGTACCTCCGTGCACTCCACTGAGGCCGGGCATTGGGGCAAAGAGGTTCGATCAGACCTGCACGTCGCTTTTGAGGCGCGCGACAGCGGGGGGACCGAGATCTCACTGGAATCGCGGGTGGCACCTTATTATGGGGCTGCCATCATGGATCAGACGAGAGAAGTTCTGGATGAACTCGGGGTGAAGCACGCGCGGGTGGCGATTCACGATGAAGGCGCACTGCCTTTCGTCATCGCCGCTCGTATCGAAGCGGCGGCAAGGCGAGCGGGAATCGCGCTTGGAAAACGATCGCTTCCTGAGCAGCATCCGCTACCGGCGCCGTCGCCAAAAGATCGGTTGCGCCGATCTCGTCTCTACCTGCCCGGGTCCGAACCCAAGTATTACATCAACGCGGCACTCCACGGACCGGACGCCGTGATTCTTGATCTGGAGGATTCGGTACATCGCGGAGAAAAAGATGCGGCGCGAATCCTGGTGCGAAATGCCTTACGAGCAGTCGATTTCGGATCGGGCGAGCGCATGGTGCGCATTAATCAGTTGCCGCTCGGACTGGAGGATCTGGCGGAAATCGTTGGCGAGAGCCCGGATCTTATTCTGATTCCGAAAGTCGAAATGCCAGAGCAGGTTCGCGAGGTGGATCGCATGATTGCTGAAATCAAGCAGCGCAACGGCATCGTTCGTTCGATCTGGCTGATGCCGATTCTGGAATCGGCGCTCGGAATCGAGAACGCATTTCCCGTGGCAACCGCGAGCGACAACATTGCCGCGCTGACGATCGGGCTTGAAGATTACACCGCGGATCTGGGCGTAGTAAAAACCACGGAGGGGCACGAGTCGCAATATGCGCGATCGCGGGTGGTGAATGCGGCGCACGCGGCCGGAGTGCAGGCGATTGATTCGGTCTTCAGCGACGTCGCGGACATAGATGGGCTGCGACGATGGGGAGAATCGTCGCGGGCTGCGGGGTTCGAAGGCATGGGATGCCTCCATCCGGGCCAGATTCGCGTGATCCACGAAGCGTTTCAGCCGACAGCCATCGAGATCGAGAAGGCTCGCAAGGTAGTGGCTGCTTTTGAGGACGCGCAGAAAAAAGGTTTGGCCGTGGTGAGCCTGGGATCGAAAATGATCGATCCGCCGGTGGTGCAACGAGCCCTGAAACTGGTTGAGCAGGCTAGGGCGATGGGAGCGATTTCGTGACCGTGCGGACGAGTGAGCGCGTGGAACTGGCGCATAACGCGGTGGGCCGTGCGGTGCCGACGATGGTGAACGGCAAGCCACAGATTCCTTTTCTGGGCGTGGGCACGTATCAGCCGCGGGGACGGAAGGCAGCCCCCTCGATATGCTCCAACAAGGATTATCCGGAGAGCGGCGACAAACGGGTGGCGAATCTGGAGACGGCGCTGCGCAAGTGCGGACTGCGCGACGGCATGGTGATCTCGAACCACCATCACTTGCGGGACGGCGATAAAGTGGCGCTGATGGCGCTCGAAGCCGCGGCCAAAATCGGCGTGAAGGATCTGATGTGGTTTCCAAGCGCCTCGTTCCCCTCCCAAAAGAGCGCGGTCGAACTAATGGAAAAAGGTGTGATTCATCACATCGAAGGCTCGATGAACGGGCCACTGGGCGATTATTGTACGCAAGGCAAGATGCGCGGCATGGGGGTGCTGCGTTCGCATGGCGGGCGCTACCAGGCGATTCAGGATGGAGAGGTTCACATCGACATCGCGGTGATTGCGGCGCCCACCGCCGATTTTTTCGGCAATGCGGACGGCTCGCATGGCAAGTCGGCCTGCGGCTCGCTCGGATTTGCGCTGGCGGATTCGACTTACGCTGATCGCGTCATTGTGGTTACCGATAATCTTGTGCCCTTCCCTTGTGTGCCCTGGCAGATTCAAGGCAACAATGTGGACTTTGTCGTGGAAGTGGAATCGATTGGCGATCCCTCGAAGATTGTTTCCGGCACGACGCAGATCACGCGTTCGCCCGACCGGCTTCGGATCGCGGAACTGGTGGCGCAGTTTCTGCGGGCAACGGGAATCATGAAGAACGGATTTTCGTTTCAGGCGGGAGCGGGCGGAATCGCGCTGGCCTTCGTCGAGTATTTGAAGCAGATGATGAAACAGGATGGTGTGAAGGCGCGATTCGTTCGCGGCGGGTCAACGAAGTTCCTGGTTGAGTTGCTGCAGGAAGGCCTGACGGATTACATCCTGGATGGGCAGACGTTCGATCTCGACGGCGTAAAGTCGATGGCCAACGATCCGCGACACTTGGCCACTTCGCCCTTCACTTCGTACAACTACCACGGCAAAGGGAACTTCGCTTCGCTAGTCGATGCCGTGGTCTTAGGCGCAACGGAAGTTGACGTGAACTTCAATGCCAACGTGGTGACACACTCCGACGGCCGGTTACTGCACGGTATTGGCGGGTGGCAGAACTGCCTGTTTGCCGGCTGCACGATACTCGCCCTGCCGTCGTTTCGCGATCGCATTCCCGTGATCGTGGACGAGGTCACAACGATGACGGGGCCCGGCGAGATGATTGACGTTGTCGTCACCGAGCGCGGCATTGCGATCAATCCGCTACGTACGGATTTACTCCATGCGGTGATGGGGTCGAAGCTGCCGATTCGCCCCATTCAGGACATCAAGACGGAAGTCGAGAAAATTTGCGGCAAACCGGCGCGGCCGAGGCTGGGCGATCGTCCGTGTGCGGTGGTCAAGTGGGTGGATGGGACAGTGTTGGATACGGTGTGGCGGGTAGGCTGACGCAAAGTTGGGACGATGGCGGTATCACGGGCAGACAGGTATCCTGATCTGCCCGATTTTGTTCTGTGGAGGCGCGATTGCGCGGCCTGAAAGCGAAGCGAGTCTTGATCACCGGCGGCGCCAGCGGCATTGGAGCCGCTACGGCAGCGCGATTTCTCGAAGAAGGGTCCGTGGTATGCATTCTCGACCGCGACGCCGAGGCGCGGCAGAAAGTCCTGCGCGACTTGCCGGGTCTGGCAGCAGCACTCGACGCCGATGTCTCGAATCTGAAGCAGGTGCAGGCCGCTTTCGCCGAAGCGATTCGACTGATGGGCGGCGTCGACGTCCTCATCAATAACGCCGGCATCAGCATCCGTCACAACTTTCTCGATATCACGCGCGAAGAGTGGGACAAAGTGATGGCCGTGAATCTCACCGGAGTATTCTACGTCGCGCAAACTGCGGCGCGGCACATGATGGAGCGCGGCAGGGGCGTAATTCTGCAAACCGCATCGACTAACGGTGTGATGGGATATCCCTTTTATGCGGATTACAATGCCACCAAAGCGGGGGTGATCGAGCTGACGAAGTCGATGGCGCTGGAGCTCGCACCAAAAGTAAGAGTGTGCGCCGTGGCTCCGGGATACGTGCTGACGCCGATGCAGCGCGCCGAGTACACGGATGAAATGCTCGCCGAGGTCAACCGGAAGATTCCTCTGCGACGGCACGCTCAGCCGGAGGAGATCGCGGCGCTATTCGCATTCCTCGCCTCGGACGACGCACAAAACATAACCGGCCACGTGTACACCTGTGACGGCGGAGAAACCGCGGGCGGGCTGGCCAGCCGATAACCATGAAGCTTGCAGGGAAAGTCGCGCTGATTACGGGAGGGGCTTCTGGCATCGGACGCGCTACGGCACAGCTCTTCGCCGGAGAGGGAGCGGCGGTTGCCTTAGCAGATATCAATGAACGTGCTGGCCAGAGTGTGGTGGATGAGATTATTCGATCGGGCGGGAAGGCGTTCTTTGCATTGATGGACGTGACGAACGTGGCAGATTGCCGGCAACTCGTTGAGCGCACACTACACGAGTTTAAAAGAATCGACATTCTGTTCAATAACGCCGGCATTGTTCGGAGAGCAACCGTGCTCGATCTCGCTGAAGACGATTGGGACCGTGTAATGGAGGTGAACGTGAAGTCGATCTACCTACTCTGTCGCGAGGTAATTCCGCAGATGCAGAAAACCGGGGGCGGAACGATCATCAACACAGCCTCGGGCTGGGGCCTGGCTGGCGGCGCGAAGGCCGCAGTTTACTGTGCTTCGAAAGGCGCGGCCGTGTTGCTGACGAAGGCAATGGCAATCGATCACGGGCCGCAGCACATCCGGGTGAATTGCATCTGCCCGGGCGATACGGATACCGACATGCTGCGCGAAGAAGCGCATCAACTCGCGGAGGAGAGCAGCCACTTTCTTGCACAGTCCGCAAAGCGACCTCTGGGCAGGTTGGGCACGCCAGAGGAGATTGCGCAAGCCGTGCTGTACCTGGCCAGCGATGCTTCTTCTTTTGTTACCGGCACCGCGCTGGTCGTCGATGGAGGAGGACTGGCCGGCACGGGTTGATCGATTGGGCGGGAATTCTCAGGGTTAAAGCCCGCTTGTGCTTGGCGCTGTGCGGCGGCTGAAGCCGTGCCCTACCTAAAGCGAGGATGAAGCGAATTCCGTACTGATGCAACGATATGACTTCTAAAATGGCGACCAAGACCAGCAAGCGCCAGCGTTCGCGCGAATGGTATGCACGGGCGCAGCAATCGCTGATCGAAGGCGTAAACTCGCCGTCGCGCGGCGCGGCGGTCTATTCACCGGGACCCGTGGTACTGGAGCGTGGCCGCGGGTCGCACGTCTGGGACCTCGACGGTAACGAATACGTTGATTTCATGATGTCGTTTGGCGCGCTAATGCAGGGGCACGCACATCCGAAAATTGTTGAAGCCGTTTCGCGGGCCATGGCCGGAGGTTCGCATTTCGCAGCCGCCACTCCGGCGGAGGCGGAAGCGGCGGAACGCTTCTGCCGAATGGTACCCACGGCTGAATCGGTGCGCTTTACCAACAGCGGCAGCGAAGCCACCATGCTTGCCCTACGCCTGGCTCGCGCGCACACGCGAAGAACACGATTCCTGAAGTTCGAGGGCCACTATCACGGTTGGTACGACCCTTACTGTCTGAATGGACACAGTCATCCGGCGAAGCAACTGGGGCCACGAGAGAATCCAACGAAATTTCCTGATTCCGAAGGTATTCCGGCATCGGTGTTGGAGGACGTTGTGCTTGCTCCGTGGAACGACCTGGAGGCGCTGGAGAGTATTCTGCGTCGTCACGGGCGAGAACTCGCCGCCGTTATCACTGAGCCGATCATGGCGAACATGGGGTGCATCCTGCCGCGCGAGGGCTATTTGCAGAACGTGTGCGACCTGACGCATCAGGTTGGCGCGTTGTTCATTCTCGATGAAGTTGTCACCGGATTCCGTTACGCGCCCGGCGGATGTCAGCAGTATTACGGCCTGCGGCCGGATCTGAGCACGTTCGGCAAGGCTTTGGGAGCGGGGTTTCCGATCGGCGCCGTGGCCGGGCCACGCGCGATCCTCGATCGCATGCGCTGGGGTGACGATATGGTACTCCACTATGGAACCTTCAATGGCCACCGGCTCACCATGAACGTGATTGCGGCGAATCTGGACCTGATCGCGGCTGACGATGGTGCGATTTACAAGCAGATCTATGGGATAGGCGACCGCGCCATCGCCGGGTTGCGGCGCTCGTTTCGTCGAAAAAAGATTGATGCCATTGTTCAAGGGTTCGGGCCGATGTTTCAAATTTACTTTACCGGCCGCGACGCGATCCATGATTACCGCGACTACTGCGAATACGTTGATACGGCGAAGTACTCTCGCTTCGTCCACGGCCTGCTGGATCGCGGTATTTACATGACGCCTTCGAACGGATTGCATTGGATTATTTCTACCGCGCACACGATGCAGGATGTCGAAACGCTTTTGCTGGCTGCGGATGACGCTTGTGCGGAGCTCGCATGAGCACGCTGGTGTTCCTCGGAGGGGGACGAATCACATCGGCGATGCTGGCGGGGCTGCGCCTGGGCGGAACGCAGCACCGATTAGTTGTGCATGATCGAAATCCAGGGAAGTTGCGCGATCTTAAACGGCGTTACAAAGTTGCTGCCGAAGCCGACTTGAACCGCGCGATCGAGCAGGCGGGAATCGTCATTTTTGCCGTGGGCCCGAGCTCGATGCAGGAACTTCTGGGCGCAGTTTCGGCGGCGGTTGAAGGGGCAAAACGCCCGCGACCCAGGCTGGCTGTGAGTCTGGCAGCCGGCGTACCCCTGCTCGCCCTGCGTAAAACACTGGGCCCGCCCGTGCAATGGGCCCGAGCCATGCCGAGCCCCGCATGCCGCAGCGGTAGAGGGCTCACTGCCGTAACTTTTCAGTGGAGCATACCGCGCGCAGATCGAAAACTCGTTCATGATCTTTTTGGCGGCTTCGGCCAGGTTGTCGAAATCCCAGAAAGTAAGTTCGATGCTTTCACCGTGACTTTCTCCTGCAGCCACGGGTATCACGCACTCGCAACGCTGGCAGGGTCAGCGCAAGCTGCGGGTCTTGATCGCAAGACGGCGCTGATCGCGAGCGCGCATGCGTTAGCGGATGGCATCGTTGCATGGCGCGGCGGAAAGCATTCTCTGAAGTCGCTACTGGAAGAAGCGTGCACACCCGGCGGCATTGCAGACGCGACGGCGACTGCAATGGACGCTGCCGGATACAAGCGCGTAGTGCTAAGAGGGGTAACGGCAGGACTGCGACGGGCTCGCGCAAACGCTGGCCGTTGATCATTTGAGGACACAACCAATCATGCCGACGCCAACACCGGATCAGGAACGTCAGCGGATATCCGCCGTTTACTCCGCGATGACCGACGAAGAGCTTTGCCAAATTGCCGGAAGCGGGGATGAGTTAAGCACTCCGGCCCAGGAAGCACTCCAAGTAGAGGCTCAGAAGCGCGGCCTCACAATGGAGATCGCTCCGCCACGCGGTGAAGATGTTTTCGAGTTCAACCAGACGGTCACCCTGCGCCAGTTCCGGGATCTACCGGAAGCACTGCTGGCCAAGGGTAGTCTGGAGTCGGCGGGAATTCAGGCCTATCTCGTCGATGACAACATGATCCGTATGGATTGGTTCATTTCCAATCTGCTGGGCGGCATCAAGTTAAAAGTGCGCGTCGAAGATGCGGAAGCCGCGAGCGAAATCTTGAATCAACCTACTCCAGAAATACTCGATGTTGAAGGTATCGGGAATTTCGAGCAGCCAAAGTGTCCTCGCTGCCAATCGCTCAATATTTCATTTGAAGAACTTAATAAATTGATTTCCTACGGATCAGCATACGTGGGTGTTCCCCTCCCGGTAAAAAAGCATGGGTGGACCTGTCACTCCTGCGGCCACGAGTGGCCCGACGACGGTGGCGTTTTGCCCCAGCTATAATCGATGGGAATGCGACAGTTTTTTCGAATGTTGCTGATGGCTCTCGTCCTGCTGACGGTGGCGCTGGTTTCCGCGCTAACCGCTGTGCGCTTCGCGATTCACGGGCGCGAGGTAACGATTCCGAAACTGGTGGGCATGAGTCCTTCCGAAGCCGTACGCGCCGGTTCTGCTTTGGGTTTGCAAGTGGTGATCGAACGGCAGTTCTACAGCCCAAACATTCCTGAAGGGAAAATCATGACGCAGATGCCGCCGCCGGGAATCAAAGTGCGGCGAGGCTGGTCGATCCGTGTGGCGGAAAGTCTGGGGCCGCAGCGAATAGCGATTCCCGACGTCACCGGAGGTAGCGAACGTATCGCGGAGTTGAACATACGGCGGCGCGGGCTGACGCTAGGTTCGATCGCGCACGTCACTCTGCCGGACGTTACCCAGGACCAGGTTATGTCGCAAAGTCCTTCTCCGAATGCCAGCGGAGTATCGGCGCCCAAGATCAGCTTGCTTGTGAGTAATGGTCCGGAGACACAAACTTACATAATGCCGAACCTCACGGGACAACCGCTGGGGAGCGCTACGCTGGCGCTACAGGACGCCGGTGTGAAGGTTGGCAGAGTCAGCGTACTCCCACCCGAGTTGAAGACGCCCGCCGAAGTGCAAACTGCGCCGTCAGCAGCTCCGGCAGCGAGGGAACCAGGGGCAGCTAGTATGATCGTTAGCCAGAATCCGGCGCCTGGGCAGAAGATCCTGGCCGGCAGCGTGGTTAATTTCGAAGTCCGCTAGCGTCACGTCCCTTTCAATCGTCGCGAATCGAATCGCTGCCGTTCGTCGTTCCTGTTGCGATCATCCCCGTTCAATCATGGCCGCGAAAAAACCGTCACAAGGATGGACCCCTGGAATGGTTCTCAGATAGGGACCGGTAAGAAGCGAATCGATGTCCTTCCAACACAATTCGTTTCCCAGTCGCAGCCGCTCCATTTCCCTGTTCAAATCGATAACCTTGAATTGTTTCGCTCCGTCGAGTGCCGCCTCCACGACCGCTTCGTTCTCTTCCCGCTCTAACGAGCACGTGGAATAGACCAGACGACCGCCAACTGCGAGGTGCGCCAAAGCCGACTTTAGGATGGCGACCTGCCGCAAGTGAAGATCGTACAGATCATCTGCTTTGAGCCGCCATTTGATCTCCGGGTTGCGGGCAAGCGTCCCTGTTCCTGAGCAAGGAACATCGGCGAGAACGCGATCAAACCTGCCTGGCGACGAAAACGGCAAACGACGCGCGTCGGCCACAACGACTTGAACGTTCGTCAGGGGATGAAGATTCCGCAACAGGCGCGCACGATGCGGATGCAACTCGGTTGCCACTATTTTGGCATGCGGGTTGCGCCAGGCAAGCGATGCCGTCTTACCACCAGGAGCGGCGCAACAATCGAGCAGGTTTTCTCCACGGCCCACCAGCAACGCGACCAGTTGTGACGCTTCATCCTGAATAAACATTCTTCCAGCCTTATATGCCGGCATAGCTGCGACGTCGCCCGCGAGGACACGGCGAGCACTCCGCAGGAGCGCTCCCGGAGCAAGCTGCACCCCCGCTGCTGCCAGCCCTGCTTCGGCGTCTGCATCATGAACGGCAACATCATGAACGTCTATATCGTGAATCACGACCGCCGTGTCTGGTACCGTCTGATCATGAATGCAGATCGTTCGCGCCGTCTCCAGTCCATATCGCTGGATCCAGCGCTCGACGAGCCAGGTAGGATGAGCGGCATTCTGCGCGAGTGTGATCAGGTCCGGTGCGGTCTTGATGCTGGCCAATGCATCTTCTGGAAGTGTTTTGGAAATTGCGCGCAGAACTGCATTAACAAAGGATGCTGCAGACCGCTTGCGCGCTGCCTTCACCAGTTCCACGCTTTCAAAGATCGCCGCGCGGGCAGGAACTCGGGAAAGGAACTGCAACTGATAAAGCCCGAGACGCAAAGCGGTTCGGACTTCATCATCCAGACGAGCGATTTTCTGCGAAGATGCGATCGCCAGGCCCTGGTCGAGTAAAGATTGCCAACGCAGAACACCCATCACCAATTCAGTGGCGAGACCATGATCACGGGAAGAAAGTTTAACGACGGAATGAAGCAGTTCGGTGGCGTACGAGTCTTCGCGCTCGACTCGCAGAAGAATCTCGAAAGCGATGGATCGGGCGGGGGAAACTGCCATCGCAGACTATTGTCCCAGATGATCGCCAGATTGGGGGCGGTAGCCGTTAACGAATTCCCGTGCAGTCATGCGACGCTTGCCTTCGAGCTGAACTTCGATTAACTCCAACGCCGTGCTGGTACCTTGGTTCTTGCCGCAGGCAACGAACAGGCGGGAGCCCTCGACCACAATCTCTCCAGGAGTCAGGTCAGCCGCTTGTTGCACCGGGCGAGCGCGATGCACCTGCAGAGTCTTACCCTTGAAGCTGGTGAACGCTCCCGGCCAGGGCTGAAAGCCGCGCAGGCGGTTGAACAGATCGCCGGCCCTGCGAGTGAAATCCATGCGGCCATCGTCCTTCTTGAGAATTGGCGCCAGCGTGGCTTGCGCTTGATCCTGAGGAATGGGGCGAACGTCGCCATTTTCGACTCCACGCAGAGTCGCGACCATCAACTCTGCTCCCAGGGACGCCATTTGCGGTCCCAATGTTTCAGCGGTATCGTCGGGACCAATCGGGATCTCTCGTTGCATCAGTATGTCGCCGGTATCGAGCCCGGCATCGATACGCATGGTTGTAACTCCAGTCACTGTCTCGCCGCTGGCGACCGCCCACTGGATGGGCGCCGCTCCGCGATACTTCGGCAAAAGCGACGCATGCAAGTTTAGAACTTCCAGCCGGGGAAGGTCGATCATCCACTGGGGAATGAGGCGGCCATAGCCCACGACGATTATCGCGTCGGGCTTAATCGACACCAGCAGGTCGCGGAACTCGGTATTATTCTTGATGGCTGCGGGTTGCACTACGGGAATGCTCAGGCGCATTGCCGCATCCTTTACCGGAGAGAGAGCCAACCCCATGCCACGTCCTCGAGGCCGATCGGGTTGTGTTACTACCAACGGTATGGAATGTCGTGCCTCGACTAACTTGTCTAAAGTCGGGACAGCAAAGCGTGGCGTGCCACAGAAAACCAAGAGCATAGGTATCAGGTCTCAGGTGTTAGGTCTCACGTCAGCCAGACATACAAATGAGTTGCTGCTTCTTGAGACGTGGTATCCAACACCTCGGACCTGATTTCTACCACTCTCCCGCTTTTACAAGCTTCTTGATCTTGCGCTTAATGAGGTCGCGCTTGAGACCGCTGATGTGCGAGATGTACAGCTTGCCATTCAAGTGGTCCGTCTCGTGTAAAAAGGCCCGCGCCAGCAGATCTTCGCCGGTGTGCTCGAAAACTTTGCCATTCAGATCCTGCGCCCGTACCGTAACCGTCCTGGCGCGCGTAACCTCTTCGCGAAAATCTGGGATGCTCAGACAGCCTTCGCTGTTCCGCTGCCGGCCTTCCTTATTAACAATTACCGGATTGATCAGGACCAGCTTCGCGTCAGGATCTTCTTTGAAGGTCACATCCACGACGGCGATGCGCTTCGAAATACCGATCTGTGGAGCGGCTAAACCCACACCCCGAGCCGCGTACATCGATTCGAACATGTCCTCGATGAGCTTCTTCAGTTCGTCATCGAAACTGATCACCTCGGCCGAAGGTGTTTCGAGAACGGGATCCCCGAATTTGACAATTGGGTAAATCATCTTCGCAGGTTAGTGGTCTTTCGCTTCGCAGGATGACATTGGTTTCAAATTAATAGTTCTTCAGTTGCGCGAGATAGCCTTCGAAATTCCGCTTCGTTTCTTTCATCGAATCGCCGCCGAATTTCTCGAGCGCGCAGCGCGCCAGCGTGAGCGCGACCATCGCCTCGGCTGCAACGCCCGCAGCCGGCACCACGCAGACGTCCGAACGCTCGTACGCCGCCTTCACCGGCTCGCGCGTCGCGAAATCTACTGACTGCAGCGGCCGGCGCAGCGTGGAGATTGGCTTCAGATACCCTCTTACCCGTATCTCCTGTCCGTTAGAAACGCCACCCTCCAGACCTCCTGCATTGTTGCGCGTGCGGGTGAAGCCAGCAAATCCGGCATTGTTCTGATAACCGATCTCGTCATGCACGGCCGATCCCGGGGAATGCGCCGCATGAATCCCGCTTCCTATTTCGACCGCCTTCACCGCCTGCAGTGACATGACTGCCGCGGCCAGCAACGCATCTAGTCGTTCGTCCCATTGGACGTAACTACCGAGGCCCGGCGGAACGTTGCGAGCTACCACCTCGAAGACTCCACCGACTGAATCGCCGGTGCGGAGAACCTTGTCCACTTCCTCTTTCATGCGTCGTTCGGCGTCGGAATCGGCGCACGAAAGAAGCACCTCGCTCTTGCTCGCTAGTGGCTCGATTTGTTCCCAGGGAATCTCCCGATCGGCAATCGAGACCGCGCCCACTGCAATCACATGGCTCAGAACCTGCATGCCCAACTCGCTCAGGAAAAGCTTAGCCAGCGCTCCGATCGCGACCCGGGCGGCGGATTCCCGGGCCGAGGCGCGCTCCAAAACATAGCGGGCTTCGGCGAAATCGTACTTTAAAGCCCCGGCAAGATCGGCATGGCCAGGGCGCGGCGACGCCACGCGCTTGTGTTTCTCCGGATCGCCACTTTCGACAGGCAACGACTCTTTCCAGTTCTGCCAGTCGCGATTCTCGAGCATTACGGCGATCGGCGAGCCGATCGTCTTGCCGTGATGCACTCCAGAAAGAAAGTGCGCCCGGTCGGTTTCGATCTTCATGCGCCCGCCACGCCCGAAGCCTTGCTGCCGTCGCCAGAGCTCGCGGTCAATGAATGCCTGGTCCACTGTCAGTCCCGCCGGAAGGCCCGAAAGAAACGCGACCAGGGCCTCGCCATGCGATTCTCCGGACGTAAAGTATCGCAACATGTCGAACACGCATTGTAAATCAAGGGGAGGTCCAGGCCCGCATTCTCCGGCTAGTTTCGCAGCCGCCCGAACTTCGTCAGTCCGCCATACAAAAAAAGATTCTCCCGATGCCGCTTTCGAGGTAAACGTAGCGTCTTATTGTCGTGCCCGTCTCAGAACTGCCGTGAGCGAAGCGAGATCGGGAACCTCCAGATCGGGGCTTATTCCGCTCTGGGATTCTCGAACCGCGCCAATGCCAGGACGAGCCGATTTGCGATTCACCCACACGGCCGAGATTCCCAATGCTCGCGCCGGCACAACATCGTGATAGATGCTTTGTCCAGCGTGAAGTAGCTGATCCGGAGAAACACCGAGATTGCCCAAGGCCATGCGAAAATTGATCAGCGAGGGCTTGTAATTTCGGACGCCTTCCGCTGTAGTCACGGCATCAAAGTCCACTTCCAGATGTCTTCGGGTCTGGGCGAATAAATTGTCATCAATATTGGAAATCACAGCAAGCTTGTAATGCCGCTGGAGGTCGCGTAGAGCCGAGACTGTATCCGGGAAGGGCAGCCAATCGGGCACGGATTCGTGCAACGACCGAATTTCAGCGGCGGTCGCATTGAAATGAAAACGATCGGCAAACCCCCGCACCACTGACTGCAGCACGCTCCGATAGCTTTGATAGGGCCCGCTTTCGGCTTGAGCCTCGTATTCCCCGTAGAGTTCAAGAATCGCCGCATCGGGAAGGCTTTCCCCGTGTCTGCTCAGCAGAGCTCGCAGGACGGGAAGAAGGCCTGCTTCCCAATCAATCAGCGTGCCGTAGCAGTCAAAGCTGATGGTGGTAATGTTTTTGAAATCTGCAGTCATGAGTTGTGTGCCATAACATGTCATCACATAAATCGCGCAGGCACGACCCGCAGAATGAGCCACCCCGACGACAAACGTTCGCCCGCATCCCAATTCTGGGCGGCTGGTGTCTTGGGCGATGCAGCGCTCATGGACCTTATATCGACTCCCGATATTTCCCAGCGTTTGTCGCTGTCTCATCAATCTCGCCGGTCAAGCCGAAGTAAAACGTGCGCAACGCCTCAGCGCTTTCGCCACCATTCATCGCGCGATCCGCTAGCAGTTTGCCGTGATGCAGCAAGAGCAGCCGATCCGCGACGGCTGCGGCTTCCGCAAAGTTATGAGTGGCGAGGAGGACGGTGGTCTGCCTCGCGGCAAGGGCACGGATCGTTGTCCAGAAATGCGCGGTGGTGGCCGCGTCGAGGCTGCGCGTGGGTTCGTCCAGCAAGAGCACGCTGGGGCGCTTCACCAAGGCGCGCGCGATTCCCAGTCTTTGATACATGCCACTGGAGAATTTCATGACCAGCGTGTCGCCGTGTTCCTCGAGACCGGTATCACCTAGAACCGCCTCGATCCTGTGGGGACGCTCGCAGCGCGACACTTCGTCGAGCGCGGCAAAGAATTCCAGGTTCTCGCGAGCGGAGAGACGGGGGAAGAACGAGCGCTCGGCCGCGACTGCGATACCAACCTGCCGCCGCACTGCACCGGCATCGCGGCGTGTGTCAAAGCCGCCTACGCGAACCGATCCAGCGTCGGGCAAAAGCATGGTGGAAATCAGCTTGAGGACAGTGGTTTTACCGCTGCCGTTTGGACCGACCAAAGCCAACACTTCGCCGCGGTCTGCAGCGAAACAGACGTCTCTCAGGGCGATCGTCTCACCGCGCTGTTCGCGTCCCACCCAATTGAACAAAGCTGGACGGTGGCGAAAAATCTTGCGAACGGATTCGAAGACGATTCGGTCCATGGAAATCGTACCCACCACTTGGCGGCCTAGTAACCGTGTAACTGCAAGGCAGGAAATAGAAAAAAGGTTCGTGGCATCGTTCCGGTCCACCAATTCTGCGGCCGGTTATCGAATACTGGCAACTGGGTATTTAGAGGCCGAGTTTCTTGACTTCCTCGTTGTAATACTTGCGGTAGAGAATCGACCACTCTTCGGAGCCCTCAATAATGGTGCGCCGCTGACTTTCAATTTTTTGGCGGGCGGCCTGGTCGATGCGCGCTTCCTGCATAAGGAGCGCTTCGAGAATCTTGCGGACTTCGAGGCGAATGGTGTTGCGGTCTTCGATGAACTCGACCTCATCCAGGTCAGCGACGGCGTCGGTTACGACGTGGGCGAGTTTGTTGACCTTGTCGCGGCTCAATCGCACGGCAGAACAATCCTCCGGGAGGTCATCCGAGAATCACTAAAGTACGGCCTTGTATTTCCTTACCAGTTCGCTCTTTACCTTGCGAAACATTTCCTGATAATTCGCGCCGCTTTTTTGCATCTCGTCTGAATAGGCTTCGAGGATGACGCGGACTTCGTCGTTGATGCGGTCTTCGAGCGCCAGTTCTTCGAGCAGGGCGGCGTGCACTTTCTCATTGAGTGCAGGCATCGCCTTGGTCTCGATGAGACCGCTTGCCACCAGTTTTTTGGAAACTTCGCGGGCCAGATAGCCCACATATTCTTTGGAAAACAGCATGATCGGCGCGCTTTTTTGTGAACAAAAAGTTTAACACAAGTGAGCACTCGTGCGATGGTGACTCCCGCCTTTCTCGCTGCGGTGAATGGCAAGAACCATCACCAAGGGAAGCACGCGAGTCACGGGGAAAACCGAGGGGAAGCTGGCAGATTCGCAAGACGGTGGCGACTGATTGCTGCCAAGCTTACAATAGAAGCATCGCATGTCTCTTAACTCAATGTCTTCTCGCCCAGACGATCTCACGGCCATGAAGGACGATATGACGGCCTTTATTGAAGGTCTGGGGATGCGCCGCTTTTTTGGCTACGTGGAGTGCGAAGAGGTTCCGAGTGTGCTGTGGGACTCTGGACAGAATCCTGACGGTTGGAAGGATTTTGTAGAGCTTGCAAAAGCGACGGGAGCACCCTTCCTGACGATGCACTCATGGACGCTGGAGCGCGAAGAGTTGGACACGATGTCTCAGATGCTGGCTGAGGGCGAATTCAGAAGCGAAGAAGATCTGGAAGAAAGCCGCTGGCTGAAAGCTTACGTGGGTAAGACCGGCTTCGTGCAGCTGGGGTGGGCCTATCAGGGCTGCGTTTTCGTTTATGAAGCCGGCACCGAATGGTACGAACGCTATCAGCAACTCCGGGAGCTCGCGGATGATAGCGGCGGATTCATGATCGATGAGCCCGATCAGGACGAGGAACGGTAGGGGCTCCTCCGCCTCATCTTTATTATTTCGTCTTAACTTTCTTTTTCGTCTCAGCGTTGATCGTTCGTCACACTGATCTGGTGCAGTGCTCTACACAGATTCAAACACTTTAATCTCATGGTCGATGCCGGCCGCTAGCTCGCCAGGGTCGACGGGCAATCGGGTTCGCGCCGGTTCGGGAAAGTCCGCAAGAACCTCGGCATAGGTACGTGGAGACCGGTAGCTGAGCACCGCGAACCCCAGCGAATCCGCCAGGGCGCAACTGTGTGGTACCAGCGCGCCTGTGCCCGATCGCGCTGGCGGGTCGTGGTGGCAGGCAACAATCTCGGCGAATGCAGGGGGAAGATTCCAGGCAGCTGCCAGCGACTTCCCCGCCTGGCAGTGGTCGATACCGCAGAATTCGCGCTCGATCTGGAGGAGATGCTGAGGTTGATCAGCGCCCCCATCGATGACACGGGAATAAGCGGTGGGCATGATCGTGGCGAGACCAACCCTGCCAATGTCATGCAAAATGCCGGCGGTGTATGCGAACTCGTTGTCCAGGAAACTGAACCTTGCGCTTCGTTCGGCAACGATTGCGCAGGCGACGCTGTGACGCCAACACAACTTCATCAGCGGAGTGAATGAGCTGCTGAAATACGCGCGGAGGCCAACGGTAATGGCCACGCTCCTCAGGCGCCCGAAGCCGAGCAGCATTGATGCCTGGAGCACGCTGGTGATGTCCTTGGGGAAAGCAACCAGAGGAGAATTGGCGACCCGGAGAATAGCCGTGGAGAAGGCGAGATCGGCGCGAATCAGATTACAGAGCTCAAGCAAGGACGTGTCCGTGCCCGCCATCAGCTTCAGCGCCTTCAGCGCCACGGCCGGGAAGGGTGGAACACTTTCCGGGTCCCAACATAGTTCTCTCGTTTCCGCTGCTTTCGATGCGCCGCTTGCCAGAGGCATGGAGATTCCTTGTTTCGGAGGAACAAAAAAACGCGTCTTGAATCATTTCTATCGGAGATCCAATGCCGTTTTGTGAATGACGTTGGTGCGTCTCCTTCTGGACCCACGGGACCAGCTGCTAATCTGGTTCCTTCCGATAACCGCGTATGCGATGGTTGCCCAATCCGGTAGATTCTCTTCAGGCTGATGTGCTGGCAAAGGCACTCGCTGATTTGAAGCTCAATATCTCTCGTTCTGCTTTTCCCGTGCTTGCCGCTCTGCTGGTCGGTCGCGGCATTCGAGAACTGGAGGCGGCTCGCCGGTTTCTTGCGCCCGGACTTGCCGACCTCCATAACCCGCTGCAGATGAGTGGAATGAGAGTCGCATTGGACCGCCTGGAAGCGGCCTTGGAGCGCAACGAGAAAATCCTGATTTATGGCGATTATGACGTGGATGGAACGACCGCAATCGTCGTTCTGAAGACAGCCATTGAACTTTGTGGCGGGACGGCTGACTTTCATGTACCGCATCGTATTCGCGAAGGCTATGGGATGCGGGACGAGGTCGTCGAGCGTGCAGCCGCCGATCAAGTACGGTTGATCATCAGCGTGGATACCGGCATCCGCGCATTTGCCGCGGCTGAGACGGCGCGTCGCGCAGGAGTCGACCTGATCGTCACCGACCATCATTTGCCGGGAGCGGACGGCGTACCGCAGGCGCTGGCGGTCGTCAATCCTAACCAGGAGGGGTGCGATTATCCCTGCAAGTATCTGTGCGGCGCGGGGGTGGCGTTCAAATTGGCGCAGGGACTCATGGAGCGGCGGCTTGATGCCAACGATCAGTCGCGGCTGCTGATGTCGTTCATGAAAGTTGTGGCGATTGCAACGATCGCCGATGCGGTTCCTTTACTAGGCGAAAATCGCATGTTCGCGAAGCTGGGATTGCAGGCGCTGCAGCGTCCGGTGAATGTGGGATTGAAGGCGCTGCTGGAAGTCGCGAAACTCGGCAATGGGCGGGCGCTGACCGCGACCGAAGTCGCCTTCCGCATTGCACCTCGCATGAATGCTGCTGGACGCATGGATGTGGCGCGCGACGTGGTCGATCTTTTTAACGAGAAGGACATGGCGCGAGCGCGGACCATTGCCGGTCGGCTCGATAAGTTGAATGCCGAGCGGCAGGAAGAAGAGCGGCGGATCATGGACTGCATCGAGCGCCGTCTGGAAGAGGAGCCGGCATTGCGCGAAGCCTATTGCGTAGTGCTCGATGGCGAAGGGTGGCATCGCGGCGTGATTGGCATCACTGCATCACGAGTGGTGGAACGTTACGGCCGGCCTACGCTCGTCATCTCGCGTGATGGAGTTGAAGCGCATGGGTCGGGGCGGTCAATCCCCGCGTTCCATTTGCTGCACGCGATTGAATCCTGTCATCAGCTATTTTCACGCTATGGAGGGCATGCGCACGCGGTCGGTTTCGCGCTTCCGACCGCGAATATCGAGAAGCTGCGCGCGCATCTCGATGGCTACGCGCGCGATCGGTTGACTCTGGCCGATTTCGAACCGCAACTGGAGTTCGACCGAGAGCTTGCGCTGACAGACGTCACGCCGGAACTTTACCAGGCGCTGGTTTTGCTGGAGCCTTTTGGTATGGAGAATCGCGAACCAATTTTCGCCGCGCGAGGGGTGAGACTGATGGCACCGCCGCAGGCGGTGAAAGACAAGCATGTTCGGCTGCGCGTGGCGCCGGCCCTTAATAGCCCAGTTGGAGTCACAGGCTCAGTGGCGCAGGAGTTCACTCCGCGCTGCCATCCCGACAGTGTGGTGACGGGGCTTCGCCCCGACCGGGCGGGGCAGAGCCCCTCCCCCACACAGTCTTCGTCTTCCTGGCGAGACAAGCTTGCGTTCAAAGCTATGGGCTGGGGGCTCAAGGAATCCTGCGACCGATTGCAGTTGCTGGCTGGGGATCGACTGGACATCGCGTACTCCCTCGGGATGAATGAGCATCCTGAATTCGGCGGGTTGGAGCTGACACTGCGCGATTTAGTCCGCGCACGGTGACGGGGTGTTTCCCTGCCTGTTTTTTGGGAGGTTCCCTCTTTTGACAAGAAGTCTAATCATCTTTATAGTGCCGGGCATGAACGAAACATTCTTCTGCAACAAGTGCGGCGCGCAGAATACGGCCGGGGCTCAGTTTTGCAGTCGTTGTGGAACGCCGGCCAATCCCGCGGGCGCGGGTTTTTCAGCGGGAGTTCCCGCTTCGTCCATTCCAGTTGCAACCTACACGGCAACATCCTATCCGACGGTTGTGCCGGTGGCGACAGTTCGCTACGGAGGATTCTGGATACGGGTCGTGGCTGCCTTTATTGACGCCATCATCTTGCGGATTGTGGTGTCTCCGATTCACATGATCTTTGGCGGGCTTGGACTCGCAGGAATGATGAGCGGGAT
Organism: uncultured Acidobacteriaceae bacterium; assembly: GCA_963696275.1. Classification (GTDB taxonomy): domain Bacteria; phylum Acidobacteriota; class Terriglobia; order Terriglobales; family Acidobacteriaceae; genus Acidiflorens. The sequence continues at coordinate 421,216 of CAVOJQ010000012.1, forward strand.
TCATCCGATCGGGCTCGGCATTTTGGGCGGCGGCGTCACCCTCATCGCCTTGGCATTCGGTTCGTGGTTATATGAGGCTTTCATGGAAAGCTCGTCTTACCAGGCGACGCTAGGCAAGATGATCTTCGGCATGAAAGTTACCGATTTGAATGGCAACCGGATTTCATTCGAACGTGCCACCGGAAGACATTTTGCGAAATGGCTGTCGGCGATGATTCTGGGTATCGGCTACCTTATGGTCGGGTTCACTGAGCGCAAGCAAGGGTTGCACGATCTTTTGGCTGGGACGCTGGTACGGCGAGATTAATCGATCCGTTTTATTCGTTCTATGAGGTTCCGAGCATTTCTTGCGGTTTGTCTTCTTGCCGGTAGCTGCCGCGCTCTCAGCGCCCAAGAACTGAAAATCACTCCCGCCCGGGTGCTCTTCGATGAGGTTGTCGCGATTCGCGCCAGCGGATTGCAGCCCAACGAACGCGTCACAATTCAAGCCACTTTAGTGGATGGAGCAGGGGGACACTGGAGTTCGCAGGCGGAGTTTAAGGCGGACGAACAAGGAATTGTCGACGTCTCCCGTCAGGCCCCGGAAAAAGGTTCCTACAACGAACTTTCAGCGATGGGGCTGATTTGGTCGATGAAGCCTACGGACAAGAACGTAGACCGGTATTCACCTCCGCGGGATCTTGGAAATCAAATCATTGAACTTGAGTTACTGGAAGGTGGCAAGTCCGTGGCGAAGGCTCAACTCGAGCAAAGAGAGGTTGCGGATGGTGTGCGCCAGATCAAGGTACAAGGAGAGCTTCACGGTGTGCTTTTTGTGCCGGCCGCAGACGGGTCTCATCCGGGAGTGCTAGTGGTGGGAAGAGGAGGGGCTCCCCTGGAGACCGCGGCCTGGCTCGCGTCGCACGGCTTTGCGGCCTTCGCGCTGGCTTATTTTGGATATGAAGGCCTGCCGCAGGACTTGGAGGCGATCCCGCTCGAATACTTTGGCCGAGCGCTGGCATGGATGAGACAACGGCCGGAGATCGCGACCGATCGCATTGCGGTGCTCGGAGCTTCGCGCGGGGGAGAACTGGCGCTGCAGTTAGGCTCCATGTACCCGCACATTAGAGCCGTAGTGGCGTATGTTCCAGCCAACGTTCGCTTTGGCGGCAATGGAACGCGATTTCCGTATGCGTGGACGGTGCAGGGACATCCATTGGCGTATGTTTTTCCTGCGCGTCTCAACAGCCCAACGGCCGCGATGCTTGCCGCGATCCCGGTCGAGCAAACGCATGGACCTATACTGCTGATCTCCGGGAAGGATGACGCCACGTGGCCGTCGCCCACGATGGCGGATGCTATTGTTACGCGCCTTAAGAGTGCCCATTTCGAATACGCAGTTGAACACTTGTGTTATTCCCATGCGGGGCATTTGGCGGGACGACCGGAAATCGTTCCCGCCTGGCACCGTGAAATGAGCCGGCCTTTCCCGGGTGGCACGCCGAAGGGAGATGCGGAATCCTCGCTTGATGCAATTCCCAAAGTACTGGAATTCTTACGCACCAGTCTCGAAACCGCCGCTCCGGCTAAGTAGTTGCTGCCCGCAGTAGCTCATTCTATTCAGTGATTCACTCCATTCGCCTCCGCGTTACACTAACCTCTGATGGCCTCTTCCGTTTCCGGGGTTTCACGGCTTCGTCGCTGGTTCGCGTTGATCGCAATGCTGATGATTGCGACCGTCGCGGGAATGTATTTCTATGCGCGCTGGAGCCTGCACAAGGTCATTCACGATATTCCGGCGAAGATGGGTTTGAACATTCAACAGACAGCGGAGGGATTTTCGATCTCGAAGTCAGAGCAGGGGCGCACTCAGTTTACGGTCAGCGCTTCGAAGGCGGTTCAGTTCAAAGAGGGTGGCCGGGCGGAGCTTCACAACGTCAAGATCATTATTTACGGCAAAGATGCCAGTCGGTTTGACCAGATTGCCGGGGACGATTTCGAGTACGATCCGAAATCGGGCGACGTGACCGCCAAGGGGCGCGTGCTGATTGACCTGCAAGCGAATCCCGAGGGCGCGCGGCATTCCGACCAGTCGCCTCCCGAGCAAAGGAAAGAACCGCTTCATCTCGAAACCGACGGTCTCGTTTTCAACCAGAAAACGGGAGACGCTTTCTCGGACGGCAAGGTTGTATTTCGGACTCCGCAAGCAACAGGTTCGGCGGTGGGTATTCGGTACTTTGCCAGGACCGGGACGATGAATTTGCTGTCGAGGGTCGCGGTGACCGTCAACCGGCCGCAACCGGTTGAACTGGATGCGGACCATGGCGTCATTACGAAGCAGCCCCGGGAGGTATTTCTCACCACGGTCCACATGACCCGGGCCGAGCAGCAAACACGAGCCGACCAGGCTACCTTCTTTCTGCGCGAGGACGACACCGTGGACCACATTCTGGCCGAAGGGGATGTGGAGACGGAGCTTCCTGGTCGGGCATCGTCAACCCCACAGGCCTCGAATTCGACGAAAGTTAAGTCGACGCCTTCAACCGCGAACTCGTCTACATCGGAGACACGCGTGCGTTCCGACCGCGCTGAGATGTTCCTGACCGGAACGCGAAACCTGCTCACCACCGCCATTCTCACGGGAAATGTCCGACTCACCACCGGAGGCGTGGCCAGCGGCGTCTCTGGTGAATCGCAGACGCCGGGATCGCAGCAGCCAGCCGAGGCTTTCGCCGGACGTGCCACATTGCATTTCGTGGGTCAGCAGGTACTGAAGACCATACATGCCGAGGATGGCGTGAGGCTAATACAAAACAACAACCAGAGCAGAAATCTGGTTGCTGGGATGGCGGCGAAGGGAGGCGCACAAGGGCAAGATATCGAGATGACAGCGCCAGTGATGGATTTCGTTGTGAAGGACGGCCGCCTGTTGGAGCAGGCTGAGACCAGTGGCCCACCCCGTATTGTCATCATGCAAACGGGAGCAAATCAGAGAACGGTGGTAACGTCCGCCAAGTTTACTGCCAGATTCACGGACAAGAATCGCCTGGCGACGCTTCATGGAGAACCGGACGCGAAAATTGTGAGCGGCATGATTGACCCGGGCAAAACCGGAACGGTTAAGGCCGGCGCTCTGGCCCCGGTGGATCGGGTCTCGACCAGCAGGATGCTCGATGTTGTTTTCTTGCCCGAGGGCGGAGTCAAATCGATCACACAGACCGGCAACCTTGTTTACGTGGCTGGCACACAGAAAGCGTGGGCCGATCGGGGAGAATACACGACAACGGATCAAGTCCTGGTATTGAACGGATCACCTCGCGTGGTGGACACCGGTATGACCACGACGGCACAGATCATTCGCATGAACCGAGGGACCGGAGACGCCTTCGCCGAGGGGAACGTCAAGAGCACTTACTCTGATCTGAAAGCGCAACCAGATGGAGCCCTGCTCGCCTCTTCCGACCCGATTCACGTCACCAGCCGCAGCATGACTGCGCATCAGTCCTCGTCGATAGCGGTCTACTCGGGCGACGCGCGGCTGTGGCAAGACGCCAATATCGTGGAGGCGCCCACGCTGCAATTTGATCGCAATAGCCGCTCGCTGGTAGCGCAGGCAAACTCAACCCAACTGGTTTCAACCGTGCTTGTGCAGGTGGATAAAGGCGGCGCGGTGACTCCGGTGCACATAACCTCGTCACGGCTGAATTACATTGATGCCGAGCGGAAGATTTATCTGGAGGGTGGCGTGACCGCGAAAGCGTCGGATGCGACCATGACTTCACAGCGGGCGACGGTTTTTCTGCTGCCCCGCAGCCAGTCGCAAGCTGGGACTGCAGCCAATCCGGCGATGCCCGGGCAAGTGGATCACATCGTGGCCGAAGAGAAGGTTGTGATCACGCAGCCGACCCGACATGCTACCGGCGACCGGCTCGTCTATACGGCGGCGGATGACAAGTTTATCCTGACGGGCGGACCTCCTAGCATTTTTGATGCCGAACGCGGCAAAATTACGGGCGATTTATTGACTTTCTACAGACACGATGATAGGGTGCTCGTGGAAGGCAAGGAAACTGCGCCAACAGTGACGCGGACGCAAGTGGCACGATAAATGCACACGCTGGCTACCGACGAAATTGGCAAATCCTATCGTCGCCGACGCGTAGTCAACGGGGTCAGTCTTCAGGTTCTGCAAGGCGAAGTGGTGGGCCTCCTGGGGCCGAATGGCGCCGGAAAAACTACCTCCTTCTATGCCATCGTAGGTCTTGTTCCTCCCGACACCGGCAGAGTGCTTTACGACGACGAAGATATCACTAGCGTTCCCATGTACTTACGGGCTCGCCAGTATGGCATCAGCTATCTGCCTCAGGAAGCCTCCGTCTTCCGCAAGCTAACCGTGGAGGAGAACATTCTGGCCGTGCTGGAGGTGCAGCCAATTTCCTGGCACGAGCGCCGCGAAAAGGCCGAAAAACTCATTGATCAGCTGGGATTGGAGCATATCCGGCAGAATCGCGGGTATGCGCTATCCGGCGGAGAGCGCAGGAGGGTGGAAATTGCTCGCTCCCTCTGCATCAACCCGACATTTATTTTGCTGGACGAGCCGTTTTCTGGCATCGATCCGATTGCGGTTTTGGATTTGCAGAAGATCATTTCCGATCTGCGGGCCAGCGGAATCGGAATCTTAATCACGGACCATAACGTTCGCGAGACCTTATCCGTGACGGACCGGGCATACATCATCAATGAGGGGCGGATTTTCCGTTCGGGTACTCCGGAAGAGCTGGGGAGTGACCCGGAGGTCCGGCGGGTTTATTTGGGAGAAAGCTTCTCACTCGTGTAGTTCGCAGTTAGTTCGCAGTTGCCAGTTCTCAGTCAAGCCGTTCTTGCTGGGAACCGGGGAACTGAGAACTGGTTACCAAGGCGTGGGCGCATTGACCTTTAGTGTCCAGACGAGCCGCCTTCGAGCATGAGAAGCTAAATTTTCTACTCGAAAGTACTCCCGGGCCAGCGCAGGTGGGGAGAGTGGGGAATAATAAAATTCCTAGGGAGAGATGGTGCTTCTTCAGCACAAATTGAACGTCAAGTTGTCCCAACGTCAGATTCTGACGCCGGGTCTCGTGCAGATGGTGTCGGTGCTCGCGCTCAACAAGCTCGAACTGAAGGACATGATCAATGCCGAGATGGTCGAGAATCCGGTTTTGGAGGAGCTGGAAGATGCGGTGCCACTGCTTGACGATGTAGGCCGCCAGGAGGAAGAACGCGACCGGCTCGCTGCCAAGGCGACCACGGAAGAAGGTTCCGCAACTATCGCGGATGAGAAGAAAGATCCGTTCGAAGAGATTGATTTCGGCTCGTTCTTCCAGGATTATCTTGATCCCGGGTATCGCAGCTCGGGAGAGATGGAGGAGATTGAGAAGCCCTCGTTCGAGAATTTCCTGTCGAAGCCGGGGAATTTGAGCGACCACCTGCTGTGGCAGCTAGGGGCGATCTCGGTGCGCCCAGCGGTACATCAGGCGGCCGAGGTGGTCATTGGAAATCTGAACGAGGAAGGATACCTGATCGCCAGCGACGAGGAGTTGCTGGGTATCGCGCCAATCGCCACTCCCGCAGCCGATGTCGAGGTTTCGGCCAAAATCGTTGGCGAAGCGGAGGCTCTGGGATTAGCGGTCGCTGGGACGCTGCCGGAGACGCTATCCGAAATTGAGCCGGCATCTTCGGATCTCGTATCGGATTTCGAAAGTTCCACTTCCCCCTCCGAAAACCCGGCTGCTGCTGCCGGCCGACCGACATTGACGGAGGAAACGACTGAACCCGAACTTGCAGTTGCCGCGGTGCAACTGGATGTTGAAGCTCATCACCATTCGCCGGTAAGGTCGGAGACCAAGGCGCCCGGCTCTGTTTTGTCGAATGCTGCGCCAAGTTCAGCCGTCGCCGGTGCGGCCACGGGAACGGCACCTGCCCGGATATCAGATGTAAGCTTTACCGTCGCCGATCTGCATGAGGCGCTGGAAGTTGTCCGCCAGTTCGATCCTCAGGGCATTGCCTGCCGTGACTTGCGCGAATGTCTGCTTTACCAGTTGCGATATCACATCGAGCAGTTGCAGTTGCACCGGAACGGCAACGCGCTGACCGAGCCCGTTATCAAAGACGCGATTAGCGTCGTCGATCAGCATTTACGCGCGGTGACACTGAAGCAGTTCAAAGAAATTGCACGTGCCATGGGTCGTCCAGTGGAGGCGGTGCAGGCGGCACTCGAATACGTGCGGACGCTCGATCCGCGGCCGGGGTTGCGCTACAACAAAGTTCCGGCACGGTTAATTGAGCCCGATGTGGCCTTCGTGAAGCATGGTGACGAGTGGCTGGTTATCATGAATGACGAAGACATGCCGCAGTTGCGCTTGAACCCAGCCTACAAGAGGCTGTTAAACCGCGACGGCAATGACCGCGACACGCGCAATTATGTGAAAGACCGCTACAAGTCGGCCATTCAGCTCATCAAGAATATCGAGCAGCGCAAGCAGACGATTGCTAAAGTATGCTATTCGATCGTGGCGCGGCAGCAGGATTTTCTGGAGCGCGGAATCGATCAACTGAAGCCGATGATGATTAAGGAAGTGGCCGAAGAGATCGGCGTTCATCCTTCGACCGTAAGCCGGGCAGTAGCGAACAAGTATGTCCACACGCCGCAGGGCGTGTTTGAACTGCGTTATTTCTTTTCCGAGAGCGTGCAGGGACCGGAGGGTGGGGGCACCTCGCTCCTGATCTTGAAGCGCCGCGTCAAGAAGCTGATCGAAGAAGAAGATCCCAGCCGACCATTGACCGATGAACAGATCACCCGCATTCTGCAATCACAAGGCATCCAGGTTACCCGCCGAACCGTGGCGAAATATCGTGAGGATATGAAAATTCCCAGTACGCATCAAAGAAGAGTTAAAAAATAATTGCCGACGTCAGAGGTTAGATCGCGGAGGTGAAGGCGAAGGCCATGGGGCAGAAAAGTTTCACCTCTGCAATCTAACCTCTTACCTCTAATTTTGGAGGGCGCTTAATGAACGTGGAATATACCGCAAGAAAATACGAGATTACTCCTAACATTCGCAAGGAAGTTGAAACCGGACTCAACAAAATCCGCAAAATTCTCGGCGACCGCTTTGAAACCAAGGTGATTTTGGCGGTCGAAAAACGTAGGCACAAGGCCGAAATCACGATCAACCCTCCGAACGGTCCCATCGTGGGGCTGGCTCAGACCACGGACATGATGTCGGCGGTCAATGAAGCTCTCGACCATCTGCAGAAGCAGGCCCTGAAACACAAAACGAAGTGGCTGAGCAAGAAACGTAAGGCCGTGAAGAAATTCGATGGCCAGGTCCTGGAAGACAATCTGGCATCGGCCGCGCTGGACCTGGATGACAATCCCGTTTTTTCGATTCTTGTTCATAAGTTTCCATCCGTGGCGCGAACCACCGAAGTGCATTTAGTGCATGCGAAAGATTCGGTCGCGCTGCGTCCGCTGACTCTGGAAGAAGCGATCAAGGAGGCGCATTTCCGGGATAAGGATGTGTTCGTATTTCGTGACCCCAAAGGCACGTTGATGGTCTTGCATCGGACGCGCGACGGGAAAATGGAATTGATTGAAGCGCCCTAAGGAATTGCAGAGGTCAGATTGCGCGGTTGAAACCGAATAGCCACGGGCTTTTTGATCCCCAATCTGACCTCTCACCTCTAACCTTAGTTTTTCTCACACCCTACCGGTCGCTTCCTGCGCCCATTGTAGAGCCTGAAACCAGGCTGAAGCGACTTCCTCATCAGAGAGATGCAATTGTTTGGCAAGCAGGCTGGATTGCGTCCACTCCCCCGATTCCTGGGCGAGCATCAGTTGGTACAGAGGTCGCAGAGGACTGGGCTGGCCGAGCAGCACGGTCTTGGTTTCATGGTTGACCGGCACCTGCTCGAGCAAGACAGTCATGGTGACTTCAAGGATGGCATCCATGATGGAGAGCAGGCCCACGAGGAACAGGTCGGTGTCGGATTGCAGTCCGCCGGAAAGCATTTCGCAAAAACGGGCGCGAGTCAAACCCATCAGTACGAGTTCGCTGCAGGTCTGTTCCGCCGCGCCGACGGCGACGACGAGGCGTACCCATCGCCGCAGTTCTCGTTCTCCGAGGACGGCCATGGCGTGGCGGATCGATTTGATTTCGAGAGAAAAGCCAAAGAGCGGAGAATTCAGGTATCGCAACAGCCGATAGGAGAGAGAGGCCTCCTGTTTAAGCATGTTCTCCAGTTCGGGCATATCGACTTCGGAGCGGGAAACCATTTCGAGCAGACGGATATAGTGCAGGCGGCTGGCCGGAACTTCGTGGCCGACGACGAGTTGCGGACGGCAGAAAAAATATCCCTGGAAGTAAACAAATCCCATGTCGCGGGCCTGAAGAAACTCGTGGGGAGTTTCGAGTTTTTCGGCGAGCATTTTGCACTTGGATCCGAACCGGCGCATCATGCCAGCGCGTTCCTCGGGCTTCGTGGCACGGATATCAACTTTAATGATGTCGGCAAATTCGCAGAGGGGCAACCGGGGATCATCCGGGGCGAAGTCATCGAGGGCGATGAGATAACCAGCCTCTTTCAGACGCTTACAGGCAGCGACGACGCGCTCCTCGGGCTCAACCGTCTCCAGAATTTCCGCGACCGTTTGATGGGGGGGCAGGAGCGTTATCAGATCCTTAAACAGGACCTCGCGGGTGCAGTTCACGAACGCGCGGCGATTATCGCAGAGGGTGTTGATGCCGAGAAGAAGCGAGGTATCGACTGCCGAGCGCGCTGCCAGCTCGGGATCGGCATGGAAATAGTCTTCGACTCCATTGCGGAAAAGAATTTCGTATCCGTACACTTTCTGGGAGCGGTCAAAGATCGGCTGGCGGGCAACGAAGCGCTGTCCGGGCAAGGCAAGCGATCGCCGCGAAGGGATTTTTTCTACGACGGTGGCGGGTTTCACCCTTGTTCTATCGGCGTAGGGTAAGAGAACTTCAGGAGCGGCCGGCAGCCAGTTTCCAGGACGGTAGGGAGCTGATCAACGACTGGAAAGCTAATGGCGCGGGTACGGGGGTAATGGCAAAATGTGGAAAACTAGGTGATTCCCCCCTTGCGCAGTCGATGGTTTCATGAGTAACATCAAGATGTTCCCAATGGCCAAGCTTCCAGGCTGGCCGTTCGCGCCAGCAAAAAACTCCAGGCGCCTAGATTGAACAACGACAGTTTGAAAAACACCAGTTTGGATATCGTTCTCGAATAGCATCCAGCCGATGTGGGGTTTGGTCTGCCAGGTAGTCGATGTGTAGAAGGCCGCGCGCACTGAGTTCACGCGTTGCTCTACCTTAATTTGCCGGCTAAGGAATGACGAAAAAAGCAGGTCTGTAATGCGGGCCGGCGATTCGCGTCAGCGTCAAACAGTAACTTCAACGATCAACAAGAGAAAAATATGAATGCAGGACCCGGACACTCCTCCCCAGGGGGAGGAAAACACAAACGGCGCCGAGGACGGCGACCGCCAAGACGAGGCGCGGGAGGCCCCATGGGTCGCGTGCGCCAAGACCAGCAAGGGATCTTTACCGCGCCCATGGATCACAGCTATCGGGCTAATCTCAATGGGGACAATGGCAACAAGGGACAACGCCGACCCGGATTTTCGGGCTCCTATGCCCTGGCCGATCCCGAGCCTTTGCCCGCTCCGCGGGAAGATGCGGCATCGCGCGTTTTCGCATTTGTCGAAGACCTCTTCTTCCTCAGCAAGATTCAGGACACGGGCCGCAAGATGAATGTAAAGGTGGAGTTCGTGAAGAATGAGAAGGAACTCACCGATCGCATGAAAACGAACGGTGAAGAAAAGCCATCTCTGATTATTTTCGACTTGAACAATGCCAACGCCAAGCCTTTGACACTCATCCCGAAATTGAAGAACAAGCTCAAAAAAGGAACGTCGATTATTGGCTTTCTGTCGCATGTGCAGGGCGACCTGAAGCAGAAAGCGCATGAAGTAGGCTGTGACATGGTTTTGCCGCGCTCGGCCTTTTCGCAGAATTTGCCGCAATTGCTGCGGCGCCATGGGACCGTCGAGAGAGACTCGAACTCGGCCGATTAGAGGGGTTGATTCGTTCCGTAGCGGGCGTGATTTTTGAGTGACGCCGGCGGATCTGTGGAAGTCTGCTTTACATTTGATAGCCCAAGAAGCTGCCCTCTGAAAGCAGCGTCGCTCTCGATTTGTCTGCCCTGATACAATTTCGCCGTGTTCCTTCGCAAGATATTGATCGCACCGGCCTTGCTGATCGTGGCCCTCGCCTCCGCCCAAGAACCTAAGGTTAAGGTTAACGTTCTCAATGTCTGCGCGCCTTCGGCTGATGAGCAAAAGGAATTGTCTTCGGCCCTGGCTAAAGTACCCGCCAAGCCAGCATTCGCCACCGACTTCGAGGTCGCTCGCGGACGTTCGACGCTGGACCCGAATACTCCCATTCCAGGTATGCAACCACTGCCGGCGGGCGCGGTTTCGGCGGCTGACTGGGTACGCATTCGTCGCGAGTTCCCGGATGGCTCCCTGTTCAGCAACGTCCAATATTCGTTCAGCGTGGACTCCAAAAATATGGTGGAGACGCTGGTGCTGCGAGTGCGCGAAGCCAAAGATCTGATGCAAGTTTCGATCGAGGACAGCGCTTCAGCGGTTACGTCGGCGGCCGCGATGTTATCTTCCACGACCCCGGTTTCCCGCGTGAGGCTGGAACGTTTTGGGAAGTCATCGGTGGCGGTGGCACGTTGTTCGGGGGAGGAAGGAACTCCGGTAACGGATCAGAGCGCGTATGAGCCGATCTTCCACGCAGCCTCGGAAATAATGGAAGGCTATCGCGATGCTCTGGGCGCGCGCAAGATGGTTCCCGAGGAACTGGCCCGGCTTAAACCTCCGCTCAAACACGGAACTCCCGCAAAAGCGGGAGCGGGTGGCAAGAAGAATCCCTAACTGGTTTCAGGGAATCTACTACCGGGGGACTGAACACCAGTAGCTGTTTTTCTCCAACGCCGTTTCTTTTCTAATTCTATGGACATACGAAATGTAGTCATCATGGGCTCCGGATGCGCAGGCCACACTGCTGCTCTCTACACGGCCCGCGCCAACCTCAAGCCGCTCGTAATTGAAGGCCATGAACCGGGCGGACAGCTATCGATGACCACGCTGGTCGAGAATTTTCCCGGCTTTCCCGAAGGAATCCAGGGGCCGGAACTGATCGAGAACATGCGCAAGCAGGCCATGCGCTTTGGCGCCGAGTATCACATCGGCCATCTGTTGAAGGCCGATTTTAGTATGCATCCGTTCGAATTGACTTTCGGCAAAGAGACGATTCAGACCCGCACGCTCGTCATTGCCAGCGGTGCGTCGGCGCGCTGGCTGGGGCTTCCGAACGAGCACGCATTGATTGGACATGGTGTCTCTTCGTGTGCGACTTGCGATGGCTTCTTCTTTTCCGGCAAAGAAATTGCCGTGATCGGCGGTGGAGACTCTGCGATGGAAGAGGCGACATTTTTGACGCGGTTCGCGAGCAAGGTGACGCTCATCCATCGCCGCGAGCAGTTCCGCGCTTCGAAAATCATGCTGGATCGCGCGCGTCAGAATCCCAAAATCGAGTTTCTCACCGACACCGTTGTGGACGATGTTCTCGATGTCACCAGGAAGGAAGTCACGGCGCTGCGCCTGCGTAATTTGAAGAGCGGCGAAAGCTGGGAGTTTCCGACGAGCGCGATGTTTCTCGGGATTGGCCACATTCCGAACGCCAAGATTTTCGCGGGCCAACTCGACACCGATGCCGATGGCTATCTTATAACGCAGAAAAACGTCTTAACTAAAGTCGCGGGGGTCTTCGCTTGCGGTGATGTGCAGGACCGCCGCTACCGGCAAGCTATCACGGCGGCGGGTTCCGGCTGCATGGCGGCGCTGGAGGCAGAGAAATTTCTGGAAGAAGAAGGGCACTGAGACGAGTTCCTTCACCCCCTATGTGCCCCGTGCTCTCCGTGGTTAGGATTCTTGTTCGTCAGCGCAAGATTTGCTTCCGCGTAACGACTGGCAGCGTCTCGCAGGCTGTGCGCAGCACCAGGCGGGGGGCGCGCTCCCGGATCTTCATCAAGTAGGGCACGGTGCGAGCAGGATCGGCTTTGGCCGCCTCACGCAGGAGCCAGCCCAGTCCTTTCTGCACCATGTCATCTTCGTCGTGCAGCAATTCGCCCGCGAGCCGCACCATCGGTTTAGAAAAGCGTCGCTCGCGCGTTCCACGAATCATCGCCACGCAAGCCGCGCGACGTCGCCAGCGATTGTGAGACTTCGCCCAGACGAATACCTCTCCGCAACGTTCCGGAGCCACAGCCAACATCGGACCAAGCAGATCATGCGCCAGTGCGTCGTGATCGGCCCAACTGCTGACGCGATCGAGCCACGAAGCGAAGAGCTGAAATTCCTTGTCGCCGAAGTTGTCGGTTTGTTTTTCGAGAAGGAAAACCGCCATGACCTTTTCTTCAAGAACGCGACCCGCGAAAAGATGATCGGCAACCTGCAGCAGGAAATCCATCCCTCGTTCGCGCACGATGCTGCGCCGGAAACGCACCGCAAATTTTCGCAGCTCGGCCGTATACCAGCCATGCGACCGTACTTCTTCCTTGAAAAAGCGCTGCACATCTTCCGAGTGCGGCGCCGAACCACCGTCTTTCAAGACGCGCCGAATGTGGTCCGCGATGTACCTGGGCGTGATCTTGGTGTTGGCCACAATACCCTCAAATCGTGGGGACCACGACTCTTGTAGAACACGATTGCCAGCAGAAGTGGTCATGATAAAAGGAATCCCCGTCTCAATGCTGTGACCTATCGTCACCCCTAACTGTGATTTAATCCGCCCGCCGAGGAGCGGGAGTTCCTGTCGTTACAACCTTGTCATAAACCCAGAGCGCTGCAGCCGTGGCCAAGCCGACCGCGGTCACGCTCCACCAGATTCGCGCCGGCTGATGCGTTACTTCTCCGAAATGGTGAACCATCGTGCCGCCAAACCAGCCACCGATGAGCGAACCAATGCCAATGGGCAGGAAGGCAAAACCCATGTAAGTACCCTGCTGTCCGGGAGGCGCGAGCCGCGAAATGTATTCGTAGTAGCGCGGAGACAGAATAATTTCGCCGAGCGCTAGCACAAAAAGAGAAAGGACCGCGCCCCAGATCGTCGGCCACAGCGCGAGAATCACCCAAGAAAGAGCGGTGATCACCGTACCCAAAATTACGGCTCGAAACGCCGGGATTTTGCGGGTCAGCAAATTTATCACGAGCGTGAGGCAGATCACGGTTAAACCATCGGTGACCAGGATGGTCTCGACGGCTGCGCTAGAGTTGATGTAGCCGTGAATGTAGCCAGGCAGGCTGATGTACTGCTGCCAGAACACCACCCAGTAGCCGGTGAAGAGCACGAGGAACCACATGAACCGGCTGATCCCGGCCAGCACAAGCACAAGCAAGCCTGACCATATCCACCAGGGCACGAAGTACTGAGAATAGATCATCAACGCAATGCGCAGCACCAACGCGATCAGCAATACCGGCAGCACCAGTCGGTAATTGCCCACAACGGTGCAGAAATTCCGCGCGACGGTGGCAATTGAAGGCGGAGGCGCGTCCCCAACTTTGCGCGGTTCGCGAAAGAAAATGATGACCACGAAAAACATCGCGAAGACGCTGAGCGCAGCGACGCGGTAAACATTCTCCACGCCCAGATGACGATGAGCCCATCCTGCAAACAAAGGCCCTAGCGCGCCGCCGATGTTGACCATCGTGTAATAAATCGAGTAGCCGATGGAGCGAACATTCTCCTTGGAGGCGCGCGCCGTCGTGCCGACGACACAAGGTTTCACCAGCGAGATGCCGAGGGCCGGCAGGATGAGAATGAAGCCGACGAACAAACCCAGGGGCACGGCGTTGCGCACGGGCGCGAGCCATGAGGCGCCGATCGATCCGATCAGAAAATACGCCACCGCCAGGATCAGATAGGCCATCGAGAGTGCGCGGCGAAAGCCGAGGCGGTCGGCCGCGGCTCCCCCGAAGATGGCTAAGAACCACACCATACCGCCAAACAGGCCGGTCAGAGTTCCGGTTTGCTCCGTCGAAAAATTCAGTTTCTCCTGCAAATACAGGGCAAGAGAAGCAAACGCCCCATAGTAGGAAAGGCGTTCAAAAATCTCACTGATATTCGCGACCCAGAAAGGCCGTTCGAAGCCGATGCGGATCTCGTGGAACCGTTCGGAAAAGGTCAATCGTTACTCCTGACGGATCGTTGGATCAAGGATCCGCGTGGCGCGGGCGCCCTCGCCCGCGTTCAGCGTTAGCAGCCGAGCCGTTCGCGTACCTGTTGGGCTGTCGCGCCCGCCACACGAATCACTTTATTCCGGCTAGTCAATCCGGCTGCAATAGTAACGGAGGAACGCGGTACCTTCAAAAGTTTTGCGAAGAAATCGACGCAAGCCTCGTTGGCTTTACCGTCGACGGGCGGCGCAGTCAGTGATAATTTCACCGCTTCGCCTACTTCCCCGCTAACTGCATTCTTTTTTGCGCGCGGATGGATTTTGACTGCGAAGGTTACTCCGTTGGGCGAGTTTTGTATTGATACCATCGAAAATGCTTCACCACAGGGAACACGGGGATCATTGACGACACAGGAGAACACAGCACTGTTTGTCTGGACTCACGTTCGTCACGCTGTGCACTTCTGTGCCCCCTGTGGTCAGGCTTTTGCTCTCTCTCCGAAGATAGCGGTTCCCACGCGCACGCACGTAGCGCCCTCTTCGATCGCGACTTCGAAGTCGTGTGACATGCCCATGGAAAGAATCTCCATGCCGATTCGCGAAAGCTTGCGGGCGGCAATGCCGTCGCGGATTTGGCGGAGTTGGCGAAAATAAGGTCGCGATCCTTCGGCATCTTCGGTGTAGGGCGGGACCGTCATCAGGCCTTTAATTTTCAGATGGTCCCAGCGCGCTGCGCCCTGCAGGATTTGCTCCAGTTCGGAGGAACCGGCCGCAACTCCGCTTTTTGCAGTCTCGCCGCCGACGTTAATCTCGATCAACACAGGCAATATCTTGCCCGTGCTTTCCCCTGACGCATTCAGCTTCTCGGCCATGCGAACGGAGTCGACGGAATCCACAGCGTCGAACAATTCCACCGCCTTCGCGGTTTTATTGGTTTGCAGATGTCCGATGAGGTGCCATTCGGCATCAGGCAAATCGCCGAGGGCGGATACCTTCCCGGCAAACTCCTGGACGCGGTTCTCGCCAAAAACGCGCAATCCGGCAGCGTACGCCTCGACGATGCGTTCGACCGGAAGAGTCTTACTCACGCCCATCAGTATGATTTCGTCGGGATTGCGGCTCGCCCGGTGCGCTGCTTTTGCGATTCGCTCGCGCACTTGGGCAATATTTTCGGCAATGGACATAACGAAGGATATCCTGCAGCGTCGGGAATAGTGATGGCATTTGCAGTGAAGCCAACTGCGCTCAGTTTGGACGGGCCAGACGCCCGTCCCCACACGAGCATCAACACCTCGAAACTACATAATCGCGGTTGGCGGGGCTGGATCTTCGGGCCGTCCGGCATTCGCCAGCGGAACTCGAATCATGACGATCGCCAACACCGCCAGTGCGCCCAACGCCAGAAGAAATGGCGGGGTCCATTTGAACAGCGTCACGTCATGCCCGGAGCCCACCAGGCCGGCGATGGCCAGGCCGCAAAGCGCCTCGCCCGCGATCAGCCCTGAGGCCGTCAGCACTCCGGCGTTCTCCACGCGCGCCTTCTGCGCATCGTTCAAACCGCGGCGGTCTCGCAGCTTGTCGGTCAGCCATCGAATCACGCCGCCCACAAAAATGGCGAAGGTGGTTCCGAGCGGAAGATACATGCCGACGGCAAAGAGCATCACGCTCTTTACTTCGATCATAATCATCGCCAGTCCCAGCAGAATGCCGACGATCACGAGGGGCCATGCCATGTCGCCGCCTACGATTCCTTTGGAAAGCATGGCCATCAATCCAGCCTGGGGAGCCGGCAACGCGGAGCTTCCAAAGTGGTAAGCCCTATCGAGAATGGCGATTGGGAAAAAGAGAACGAGCGATGCCACGACTATGCCGAAAAGATCTCCAATCTGCATCTTCGATGGAGTGCCCCCGAGGATGTGTCCGACTTTCAGGTCCTGCAGCATTTCACCCGCGACCGCCGACGAGACGCAGACCACGGCTGCGACTCCGAGAACCGCCGCGACTCCCCCCGAGCCGGAGAGTCCTAGTGCGACCATCAGCAGGGCTGCAATCACAAGGGTGCAAAGCGTAAGTCCTGATACGGGATTGTTC
This sequence comes from uncultured Acidobacteriaceae bacterium, assembly GCA_963696275.1. Classification (GTDB taxonomy): domain Bacteria; phylum Acidobacteriota; class Terriglobia; order Terriglobales; family Acidobacteriaceae; genus Acidiflorens. The sequence continues at coordinate 437,590 of CAVOJQ010000012.1, forward strand.
GACGAGCCAATCATGCCGACGAGGTTGCCCGAAACCGCCGCGAAAAAAAACCCGACGATGATCATGACACCGGCCGCAACCAGGGAGCCGGAGAGAACCTTCGAAGCTGAGAGTGTCCCCGCTCCGCTGATAAAAAAGTGATATAGAACGATCATGGCGACGAACACGACCGCGATGCCGGCGAAGACAGCTTTGGCCGGCAGGTCACGCTCGGTGCGATTGGTTGCGGCGTGAGCTGAGGCCGACTTCTTCAGATCGGAGACGGCGCGGCCCATGCCGAGCGCCAACTGCTTCCGCATCTTGAACAGCGTGTAGGAGGCACCCACGAGCATTCCGCCCACTGCGATCGGGCGCACAATCGAAAAGTAGATGGCTTGCGCCAGCAGGGGCCATGCGATGGTATGCCCTTCCGGGGCGGCAGCCTGAATGTAGGGGCCAATCGTGAAGGTCAAGAGTGGCACTAACAGACCCCATGCCAGCAAGCCTCCCGCGAAGTTCAAGGCTGCGAGCCTAGGGCCGATGATGTAGCCTACGCCGAGATAGGCGGGGCTGATGTCGGGTGCCGTCATCAGCGTGGCGCCCCCGGTAATGGTCGTTGCCACGTTCGGATTCGTGCTGGTGCGGAGCAGTAACTTCTTTCCCAGGTCGCTGATCTTTACCGGAAAGGTGTTATTGGGATTGAAAACGTTGATCGCTCCGAGCAGATACAGGAACGCCCCAAAACCCATGTTGGCAAACAGAATCTTCGCGGCTTTGGCGCCCTGTTGCCCAGCCTTGTGAATCTCGGAGGCGGCCACGGACTCGGGAAATGGCAGCTCGGGGTCCTCCACCATCACGCGGCGCAAAAGGGTCACGAAAAGAATGCCGAGCGTGCCTCCGATCATCATCAGCGCCACTGACTTCCAATACTGATCTTTGTTGAGACCCGGCCAGATCCCCGCCATTACAAAGGCGGGAATGGTGAAGATGGCACCTGCGGCTACCGACTCGCCGATCGAGCCGACGGTGCGTGCAATGTTCTCTTCCAGCAGCGACCCCTTCATCAACCGGAGAAGCGCCATGCCAATGACTGCCGCCGGGTAAGTAGCGGCGATGGTCATTCCTGCCTTCAGGCCGAGGTACGCATTCGCCGAGCCCAGCAAAGCTGTCAGAAACAGGCCGATAAGCACGGCCCGGAAGGTAAACTCCTTCATTTGCATGGATTCCGGAACATAAGGTCGATGCTTGCGAGGAGCTTCGGTAATCACTGGAGCGCTCATGAGGACCTCGGAACGATCATGAATTTCATTACAGATTAACAGTACCAGCGACGGCGCACCTTATCATGCTTAAAGGCTCGTTTACAAGTGCGGCACTTATCGAATGCGGAAAGTGAGAGAATGTTGCCTTGTGCGTAATTTGTCCGGAACTCTGCCTTTGAATCAGGGTTAGAATAGTCTTTTCCAGGAGGTATTTGTGACCCCCCTGACCCATTCCTCTTGGAGCCGGTTTTTCGAGGAATTTCACTGCCGTGGATGCGGTGGGGAGGAAGCCTACCGCTCGCGGCCTCGAGGGTTCTTCGAAAGACACGTGCTTCGCGTTTTGATGCTGCAAGCCGTGCGCTGTGAGAGGTGTTATCACAGAAGTTACGTCTTGCGCACGATTACCGTGCTCAAACGAGTGCCCAGCCAGCGCAAGAAGACACCTCAGAGTCAGCCTCCGGATAGTGCTATGCCCGGGAACCGCGTTGCGTAGGCTGTACGCGGCAGCTATACTGGCTTGGAGTTACTCGGCAGAGTGCCATCGGCTTGCCGGGAGCGGGAGGCCGTCTTCAGCAGTACTGGGTTTCGAATACGGGCTGCCCAGGGCCAAGCGGCGGATCGTGTTTTGGCTAACCATGGTTTGAGTGGTTTGTCGGAACCTCTATTCGCTAGCTTTGCCGAGCGCGTGGCTGCGACTTTATTCTTCACGTTCTTTCCCGCCGATTGCCGTATCTGTGGTTTCCCGCTGATCAGAGTTTCCCGACTTCCTGTTTGCAAATCCTGTTTGATGGCGCTGCACCCGCTGCGGGGCACTCACTGCTCGGTTTGCGGGGAAGTCTTGCACCGCTCCGCTTACGATAATCCTAACGAAGCGGATTGCCCAGAATCCCGTTGCCTGCTCTGTCAGCGCGTCGATCCTCCCTTTGAGCGGGCCATTGCTTACGGCAGCTACGACGGCGGATTACGCGACTTGGTGCATCTGCTTAAATTTCAGCAGGTTCGTCCGGTAGCGGAAGTTCTGGGCCGCATGCTGGCCGGGACGATCGCAAACCTAGATCCGGCGATGCCGGTCGGGACGATCCTGGTGGTTCCAGTCCCTTTACATCGGCGTAAGCAAGCCCAGCGCGGATTCAACCAGGCGGAGATGATCGCGCGGAATGCCGTGAAGCGACTGTCGCGTCCGCAGAGATTTGAGCTCTGCCGGGCTTTGCTGCGGCGCCGGGAGACCGGAAGCCAGATTGGCCTGACCCGGCACCAGCGGCGGGAGAATCTGCGAGGCGCTTTTGCGGTGGGTGATCCAACGCGAATATTGAAACGCGACGTCTTACTGGTTGATGATGTCTTTACGACGGGAACGACTGCGTCCGAGTGTGCGCGGGTTCTTTTACGCGCGGGCGCGGCGCGGGTATGGGTCGCAACTGTGGCCCGCACCCTGAAGATTTTCGACGGCATCGAGTTACCGGAGAATCTGTCACCGGATTCGCGGGAGGAAGAAAGCGCAGATCGCCAGGGTATGGCGGCAGAAGGGTAGAAATATGTCGCTGCGATTGCACAATTTCGCCGGCAGCCTAAGGTCGCATCTTCCCGCGGCGATACTCACTTCCGGAGTGCATTCTGACGGTGACGGCCACGCTCTGCATCAGCCTGTGCTGGTGCTGAATGCTTCCTATGAACCGATTAACGTTTGCGCCGCGCGACGCGCCATCGTGCTGGTGCTGAAGGGCGTCGCCATGACCGAGGAAGAGAACGGCCACTTCCTGCACGCCGCCCGAGTGGCTTTACGCGTGCCCTCTGTGATTCGCCTGCTCGAATATCGCCGGATTCCGCACCAGTCGCGTGCCCTATCACGGAAAAACATTCTGTTGCGCGATCGGAACACCTGCCAGTATTGCAGCGTGACCCTGCCTTCGGGAGAACTAACGCTCGATCACGTGATACCACGATCGCGGGGAGGCCTATCCACTTGGGAGAATCTTGTCGCCTGCTGTCATCCCTGCAACCGCCGGAAGGGTAATCAACTTCCGCATGAAGCCAACATGAAGCCTGCGCGCGAACCCCGCTCGTTTAATCTTCACACCAGCCGGCATATCATGCGCCTGATGGGACACAGCGACGACAAGTGGAGAAAGTACCTCTTCTACTAGTCCGGATTCTGGCGCCACGATTGACGGTGGCGGGTTCATTGCGGCTTCGGAGGCTCAGGCGGCGTCTGATCTCCGGGCTTTGGCGTAGCCTTCTGCACTTCCTGGCCTTCGAAAGTGATCCTGGATTTGGATCCGAAGCGACGATAGTTTGTGTATTTAATAATCTCGCGAATCCTGATGTCGCCTAGAGAAAACTTGAGCGTGTCCTCAGCCCGGGTGTAAGTCGGGAACCAGTATTGCCCGTCAATCTGTTCGCGCCACGTGGTGAACTTAGGGAACAGGTTCTCCTGCCCTTTTTTCTTCTTGATGTCGGGTACGGTCTTGCCATAGGTTTCCACGATCTGAAAGTCGTGGTCGTCAACCCAGATACGCCCCTGAAAATAGCGCTTCTTGCCTACGATCTGCTTCGGGGCAATGTCAAAGACGTAGGTATTCAGCTCGTCCTGCTTTTGCTGACCCACGAAGAGAATTTCGTACTCCCCGACGTCGTCTGAAGTCAGCACGAAGGGGAGGCGATTCTCGATGTCGTCGAAGTCCTCTTCCGTCATCTGCAGGCGTTGCAGCGTGGGCTGCGGCGCGAACACGACGTTCTTAATCTTGTGTCCCTTGTCGTCGAAGGTTACATCGAATACTTCCTGATACATCCCATCAGGAGTGTCGCCGTCGAGCGTCATGACCTTGACGTCTTGCCGGTAGGTGTACTGGTCGCGCGCCTCTTTGAATTCCTTCTCTTTGGCAGCGAAGCGCTTGACGATCTCCTCGACCGTCGCTCCCTTGGGAAGGGATTTGTCGAGAGGACCTTCCTGCGCGCCCGCCATGTCGGGCAGCATAACGACCGAAAGCACGATGCTCAGCAGGCCGACAAAAGAAATCAGCAGAGGCGGCGAGGACGAGAGTCGAAACCGAATGCCCATACCCTATTCTAACGAAAGGAAACACGGAAAGGTTAACGGCAGCCTCCACCCCTGGAGCCGCCGTGCAAACGGCTCTTTATAGGGGTGGAAGACTGCGGTTCTGCCTGCTCCATTCGATGCCAAAGGCTCCCCAAGGTTTGCTGAATTTACTTTTCTTTACTCTTTGTGGCGAACGGAGAGCCTCTACTTCAGATTCCTCATGGCTCTGGCCATCCCCCACTCGACGACTCCGGGAAGCAACTGGTAGAGCTTGATCACGGGAACCATGGTCCAGGGCACCACGACCTCGCGCTTTCTCTTGCGATAGCCGCGATAGGCCGCGCGGGCCACGCGTTCAGCAGTGATGCCGCGCACGGAGGCCGGGCGCACGTTACCTTGCCGGTTGGCTACGACGTGCGCTCCGAAATCGGTGGCTACATAGCCAGGACAGACGCTAAGTACGTTGATATTGTCGCGTTCTAACTCCAAACGAGCGCCTTTCCCCAGCGCATTGACCGCAAACTTGCTGGCCGAGTACAGCGCCATGAACGGCACCGGAACGTGCCCGGCAACGCTCGATATGTTGATAATGTCGCCGCCTCCCGTCTTACGCATCGCGGGCACCACGGCCTGCATGCAGGCGATGACGGCGAAGAAGTTGGTCTCAATAAGCTCCCGTGCGGCGGAGTCCTGCATATTGGCAACTGAGTCCCGAATGCCAATACCGGCGTTATTCACCCACACATCGACGCGGTGAAAGCGATTGAGCGTAGCTCCGAGTGCATGATCGATATCGTCGCGCTTGCGAACATCGCAAGCCAGGGCGAGTGTACGGTCGGAGGAGCCAATTCGTAGGCGGGCAGCCTCGGCGCGGCCGGCATCACGCGAAAGCAGGACCACGCTCGCTCCTTCGCCGGCAAAGAACTCGGCGATAGCCTCCCCGATTCCCATGGAAGCCCCGGTCACTACCACGACTTTTCCGTCCATCTCCATGGCGATTCTTGTATAGCGTGGGAGGCTGGCAAGTCAATGCCGGCAAGTTTCCAGTTCTCGATGCAAAAATGACGGATTTCATTCGGCTCTCGCTGAGAACCGCGAACTGACAACTTCTTATAGCGTAAAATCGTCTGAAACTGGAGACCATGTGAGTTCCCTGTTGCCGCTTTTTCCGCTCGAACTCGTACTTCTGCCCGGCATGTCGCTGCCGTTACACATCTTCGAGCCGCGCTACAGAGAGATGATCGCGGAATGCCTGGAACAGAAGAAACCGTTTGGGGTGGTTCGTGCATCTTCAGATGGAGTCGCGGATATCGGCTGTACGGCCGAGATTCTGTCCGTCACCAAGAAATACGACGATGGGCGCATGGATATCGTTACGCGCGGTGTCGAACGCTTTGAGGTTGTCGAGGTCAATCAAGATCGAACGTTTTTGCGAGCCGAAATCACGGTGCTGCAAGATGATGACGAACCCGACAAACCTGCCGTTGAAATGGTGACGCAGGCCGTGCGACTGCACGCGGAAATCGCAAAATTGGCTGGGGCTGAGCCCTCCGGCCCCGACGAGCATGCGGCCAACCTTTCTTTCTTACTCGCCGGTTCGCTTCCGCTCGATCTTGATTTCAAGCAAACTCTGTTGTCGACGCCATCGGAGGCGAAGCGTCTGGAGGCTGTCGTAGGCTATCTCGAAGCCATCCTCCCCGGACTGCGGAGGGCGGCGAAGGCGCGGTGGAACTGAACTCAGTTTGACCCACTCGGCCTCCGACTTCTCGTTATTGATGGAAACTGCGCCTCACAGCGTTCATCTGTCGATTCGCCTCCTTTCGCCGGGGTTCGCGGGCACGTTGAGTGTTCCGTCGACTGCTTCCACGAAATTTCTTTCTTCGCGGAGGATAAGCCGCTTGCTCTGCGCCATTTCGAAATTGTCGCGCGCCTCAGGATCGGATCGAAGACGTGCCCGGTAGGTCTCGTAACAGGCCAGACTGTCGAAGGCAATCAATCCCCAGGCAAGATCATTTGTACCTTCATAGGGAAGAAAATATCCGATGAGGTGGCCGCCACAGCGCGGAATGATGCGGCCCCAGTTCTCGGCGTACTTCTTGAACTCGTCCCGTTGAAAAGGGTCGATCTGGTAGCGAATAAGGCAGGTAACCGTCATGGCAAATCCCTCCTGCGGTACTATGCATGTTGTTGCACTTTGACACTTCGTTCATAATCAAACTATGGATGTAAAGAGCGAGCGTGAGGCAGATGTCGCTGGGATCGCGGCGGCCATCGGCAAACCGGCGCGCGCCCGCATACTCTGCTGCCTGCTGGCTGGCCGTGCTCGAACGAGCACAGAGTTGGCCGTGGTTGCTGCGGTGACTCCTTCAACTACGAGCGTCCACCTGCAACGGCTGAAGGAGCAACGGTTGGTGAAAGTGTTGGCGCGGGGCAAGCATCGCTATTACAGTCTGAAAGGGGCGAGTGTGGCCAGAGCTCTTGAAGCTTTGAGCGTGCTTGCCAATGGAAATCGCGCCCCCTTCGTACCGAGTACGCCCACCGGTTTGCGCGCCGCGCGAACTTGCTACGATCACATCGCCGGCTTACTGGGGGTTTCGCTCCACGAGCGCTTTGAGATATTGGGCTGGCTGGTTTCCCATTCAACGACGAACGATAATGCCTGCGATCTGACTTCAAAGGGAGCGGAGGCATTTGAGTCTCTGGGCATCGACATCGACGCCACTCGGACGCTGCGGCGTCGCTTTATGTATCCCTGCGTGGACTGGAGTGAGCGAAGACCGCATCTCGGCGGAGCGCTCGCCGCGGCCCTGCTGCAGGTCGCGCTCAGGAGAAAATGGATACTCCAGGACCTCGATAGTCGAGCCTTGCGCGTCACCAATTCAGGGCGACGTGAAATGTCAGCTCGATTTGGCCTTTCGATCTGATCTCGCCATTGCGCCAACCGGAATTGAGTCTCCGGAGTCGATGTTTACCTTCACGCGGGCGGGAACATGAACAATGCAAAACTCATCGGCCGGGCATCGGTTCAGAAGGCGTCGTGCCGAGAACTGGGAGGTGAAGGCCGGCAAATGACATCGGCGGTATAATCCGCATAAGGCTTAATCCTTCGGGGGTTCCCACGATGAAGTTTTCCCGGACTCTGGGCGAGTTGCGCCGAAGTCCCTTTTCTGAACAGCATCTCGGATCGCGGCATGTCAAGGATGAGTTGCGCGAGAACCTGATATTGCGGCTGCGTGAAGGCAGCCATATTTTCCCGGGCATTATTGGATACGACGACACCGTGATCCCGCAGATCGTGAATGCTATCCTGTCGCGGCATAATTTTATTCTTCTCGGGTTACGCGGACAGGCCAAGAGCCGTATCCTCCGCGCGCTGACCTCATTACTCGATCCGCAGATGCCTTTCATCGCCGGCTGCGAGATCCACGACAATCCTTACGCCCCGATCTGCCGCCGGTGCCGTGAACTCGTGGCCAAAGAAGGAGATGACACCCCGGTCGCATGGCTGACGCCGGAACACCGTTACGTGGAGAAACTGGCTACGCCCGATGTCACCATTGCCGACCTGATCGGCGATATCGATCCCATCAAGGCAGCGCGGGGCGGGCATGAACTATCCAGCGAGTTTACCGTGCATTACGGCTTGCTGCCGCGCGCCAATCGCGGAATTTTTGCCATCAACGAATTGCCCGACCTGGCCGGAAAGATTCAGGTCGGCCTGTTCAACATCATGCAGGAAGGCGATGTGCAGATTAAGGGATATCCGATCCGGCTGCCGCTCGATGTCGCCATCGTGTTCAGCGCGAACCCAGAGGATTACACTGCGCGAGGCAAGATAATCACTCCGCTCAAAGACCGCATCGGATCGGAGATCCGCACCCACTACCCGGCGACGGTGGAGGAAGGCATCGCGATAACCGCGCAGGAAGCTTGGATTGCCCGGCCGCTTGACCACGAAGGGTCGCGCCTGTCGATTCCGAAGTATGTGCAGGAAGTGATCGAGCGCATCGCGTTCGCAGCGCGCGACGACAAGAAAGTCGATAAGCGCTCGGGCGTGAGCCAGCGGCTGCCGATCTCAGCAATTGAGAATGTGGTATCGAATGCTGAGCGACGCGCGCTGACCCACCACGAAAACTTTGTGGTGCCGCGCATCAGCGACATCTACGCGGCCTTGCCGGCGATCACCGGCAAACTCGAACTGGAATATGAAGGCGAGATGAAAGGCGCGGATCATGTGAGCCGCGAGTTGATCCGCACTGCGATCGCCAAGGCCTTTGATACTCATCTTCATGGCGTCAACATGAATCAGGTGGTGCAGTGGTTCGATCTGGGTGGCGAAATTCAGCTGAGCGACAATGCTGGAGCGGCGGAAGTTCTCGACGGTTTGAGCCGGATTCAAGGATTGATGGACAAATTGGTTAAGCTCAATGTGGGTCCGCATGACAACGCCGAGACGCAGGTGTCAGCGGCCGAGTTTATTCTCGAAGGCCTTTATGCCCATAAGAAAATCGGGCGCAACGAAGAGCGCGTTTTCAGTGCCGGTGAGAAGCCGCCCAAAAAACAGGAGCGTGTGTTTGAGCGGGACGAGACCGAGTTTGGTCGGAAGAGGGGATTCAATTAGCGGTCAGCTTTCGGCTATCGACCATACCCACGCCGCGAGTCGAAAAATGATTTCAATACCCAAGCTCGAACTGAAGGCCGACACCAGATAGCTGAAAACTGTTTTCATGAAACGCATTCGTTACTCCAAATATATCCCCGACCCTGCCAGCGAGATGAGCATGGAGGATCTGCTCGGTGCGCTCTCCGACTATTTCTTGCAAAGCGGATTCAACGACAATTTCTGGTACGAACTGCCGGAAGGCGAGCAGTCACTCGACGAGTTGAAACGGGCGCTCGAGCAGGCGTTACTCGACAGCGAGATGTTCGACGAAGAAATGCGCAGCCGCCTGCAGCAGATGCAGATGGAAGGCGAACTCGAAGAACTGATCGAAAAGCTGATCGAGCGGATGCAGCAGGAAGACTATATCTCGATCGATCAACCCCACGATCCTTCCAATCAATCGAGTCTTGGTGGGCAGGTGGGCGAAGCACAGCAGCAGGCGAAGTTCGAGATCACCGACAAGGGGCTCGATTTCCTGGGATTCAAGGCGCTGCGCGATCTGCTGGGGTCGCTTGGCAAATCGAGTTTCGGGCGTCACGACACGCGCGACATGGCCACGGGGATTGAGGCCAGTGGCGCCTCCAAACAATATGAGTTTGGCGACACACTGAATCTCGACATTACGTCGACGCTCTCATCGGCAATTCAACGCGAAGGCATCGGCCTTCCCCTGAATCTCGAATACAACGATCTGCAGGTGCATCAGTGCGAATACCAGTCGTCCTGCGCGACGGTGCTGATGCTCGATTGTTCGCATTCGATGATTCTCTACGGGGAAGATCGATTCACTCCGGCGAAGAAAGTTGCGATGGCGCTTTCACAACTGATTCGAACGCAGTATCCAGGAGACTCATTGTCGCTTGTCCTTTTTCACGACTCCGCGGAAGAAGTTCCTCTGTCGCAACTGGCGCGGGTAAAAGTCGGACCGTATTACACGAATACGCGCGAGGGCCTGCGCCTGGCGCAACGCATCCTGCAGCGCCAGCGCAAAGACATGAAGCAGATCGTCATGATCACCGATGGCAAGCCCTCAGCGCTTACGCTGGAGGATGGGCGCATTTATAAGAACGCGTTTGGGCTTGACCCGCTGGTCGTGAGCGAGACCCTGGAAGAAGTTTCGAAATGCAAGCGCGCGGGTGTTCTTATCAACACCTTCATGCTGGCCTCGGATTATGGACTGGTACAGTTCGTACAGAAAGTTACGCAGATGTGTCGCGGCAAGGCATACTTCACCACGCCATATACGCTAGGACAATATTTACTGATGGACTACATGTCGCGAAAGACAAAGACGATTCATTAGCAAAATGTTTTCTCGGCGAATGCAAGCCATCGTACTCATTCGCGTTCAGAGTGAAGTGCCGGGCAGAAGACTGTATTACAGAAGTAACATCCTGAGTGCGAATCCACGCACGCGTTCGGTGTAAGATCACTTCAGAATCTCTGTTTGGAGAGGTTATGAAACGAATTCCTGCTTTTCTTCTGCTGGCTGTTTTGAGCCTGGCCGGGTCGATACCGCTGCAAGCTCAACTGATGACCCCGGAACAAAATGCGCGCAAATCTCAAAAGGCGGCCAGGAAACAGCAGAAATATTTGAATAAGAGTGCCAAGAACCAGCGCAAGGCAATGAAGAAATACGAAAAGCAGCAACGTAAAGCGACCAAGAAAGCGAACCGGCGACTGAGAAAGCAAAGAGGCGCGTAAGAAGCACCTCGCTGTCCTGACCTCCTGCATTACATTTCTAAATTCGAAACTCAAAGCCCCCGACATCTGTGACGATTCACCATCCGTGCGGTCGGCGGCCCATCCGCTCGCGGTGTAGAATAGACCGTTTGCTCTTCTGATTCCCTATTTTCAAGGAGGCTTCCATGCCCAGCACCATGCTCGCAGTGGTCAAGCCGGAAGCCGCGCCAGGCGCGGAGATCCGCGAAGTCAAGATCCCCGGCTATGGTCGTTCCGATGTCCTTGTCAAAGTAAAAGTAGCCTCAATTTGCGGTACGGATCTGCACATTTATGAATGGGACCGCTGGGCGCAAGGACGCATTCATCCTCCCCTGATCCCTGGCCACGAGTTTTGCGGCGAGGTCGTCGCCTTCGGCGATGAAGTCACCAGCGTCAAGGAAGGCGATTTCGTATCCGCCGAAATGCATGTCGCATGCGGCAAGTGCCTGCAATGCCGCACGGGCGAAGCTCACATTTGCCAGAACGTGAAAATTATCGGCGTCGACACCAACGGAGCTTTCGCCGAATACGTCGTCATTCCCGAATCGAATATCTGGAAGCTCGATCCGGCGATCCCGCAGGAGTACGCATCGATCCTCGATCCCCTGGGCAATGCCGTGCATACCGTGCTGGCCGGCGAAATCGCCGCGAAAACCGTGGCCGTCACCGGTTGCGGACCGATAGGTCTTTTCTCGATCGCCGTGGCCCGAGCCGTCGGCGCAACCACTATCTTCGCCATCGAAGTTAACGAACACCGGCGCAAGCTGGCGGTGAAAATGAATGCCGACTACGCGCTCGACCCCTCCAAAGAAGATGTGCGCGCAATAGTTGCCGACAAAACCGGAGGCCTCGGCGTTGACGTGATCCTCGAAATGGCCGGCCATCCCGACGCCATTCGCCTCGCCTTCGACATCATTCGTCGCGGCGGACGCATGTCCCTGTTGGGCCTCACCTCGAAACCCATCCCGCTCAACTTCTCCGAAGACATCATTTTTAAGGGCCTCACCATTCAAGGCATCAATGGCCGCCGCATGTATCAGACCTGGTACCAGATGACCGCTTTGCTGAAGAGCGGACGCCTCGATCTTCATCCCGTAATCACCGACCGAATCGCGCTGAAAGATTTTTCGCTAGCCATGGCGCGCCTGAAAACAGGAGAGGCGAGCAAAATCCTGATATATCCCAACGGAACGAAATAGCGACCGGTCACCCCTTTTCCAGGCGCGGGTGGCATGCGAGTTTCCTGCCGCAAAATTAAGGACTGTAGTAAAACTGTAATAGCCGGAGAGGTGGCCGAGTGGTTGATGGCTCCGGTCTTGAAAACCGGCATACCCGAAAGGGTATCAGGGGTTCGAATCCCTTCCTCTCCGCCATAAAGTCTACAGTGCAGAGAAATCCGCCTCGATTACTCTTGACTCTGCAGGGAATCGGCCCACCGCAATTCTTGGCCTGAAACGGGACCGGAGAGAGTGTCCTCTTCAATGCTCCAGGACATGAGGCGAAAAACCTGAAAGAATTTGGATCAGTTGCGGGTTAATTCCCCCTCGGTGACTCCAGTCAGCGTGACGAACCGAATCACTCCGCTGCCGTCCTCGAACACCAGGGCAGTCGCTCCATGGTTCACTACCGCGCTTACCAAATGGCCGTACGATCTGGGGATACCTCCGCGAGTCGGATTCGTATCGTAGCGTGCCAATTCTCCTTCCTTCGTGCCGTTGATGCTGACGAACCGAATCACGCCTTTCGCATCCTCAAAGACCAGACCAGTGCCAATCGAATCGGGAATGGCGGCCGCAAGCCTGCCGTAGGATTTCGGGACGGTGCCTTGCGTGGGTGGCCCAGCAGAGCCCGCAGTCGTTTGGTGAGTTCCCGCTATCGATCCAGCGGTCAATATCAGCATCGGTATCAGCAAGAGTTCAATGACTAAAACCAACGGCATCCGTCTGCGCATGGGTCGCGTGTCCTTCTCGATCATTGTTTCAGGGATCGACAGTCGTAACTACCGTCGTAACTACGGCTCGACCAGAATTTTGTGCATCATGCCGAGATCCTCATGCAGAAGGATATGGCAGTGAAACAGGAATGTGCCGGCTATTGTCGGGTCGCGGAAATCCATTCGCACCTTCACGCTATGGTAAGGTCCTTTGCCATCCCAATACGGAATTGCGACCGTGTCTCGCAGTTCCGATTGCCCAACCGGTTTTCCATCTACCTCTATGACCTTAAAGTGAATCTGATGCATGTGGAAGGCGTGAGTTTCCAGGGCGCGGTTTTCGATCGTCCAATCCTCCACGGCTCCTACCTTGGTCGTAATCACCGGCTTCTCGTTGGCCTCGAAGACTCTCTGCTTCTGTCCTTCCACCGTGATGTAAAACTGAATGGGGCCGTTAGTGCCACCAAATTCCTCGGAGAAATAAAGCTTCCGCTCCGCGGTCACCTTCACATCACCCAAGTCGGCAAATTTGAGCCCTGCCACCGACGCCGGCGCAGGCGCTTTCGGCATCGGCGAAGCCTGGCTCTTGTCGGTGACCTGGATATTGGCGAGGACGCCTGCGAGGTCCGCGTTCCCTGTCGGCCCAGTGGAATAGGACTGGGTGTAGAAAACTGCGTTATCACCGGCCGCTGGAGCGGTCACGATAAACTCCGCTCGTCCCGCCGGCGGAATCAGAATCGTCTTTTCCTCCCTCGTGATAGCCAGGGGATAGCCGTCAAGGGCGATGATCTCGAGTTTCTCCGGTTTGTCGTTGTCGACCACCTGCAGTTCCAGGAAGTCCTGCAGAGAGGCATTGGCCACTCTCCAGAATTGCTTTTGACCTGACTGCATTTGGATGACTGGTGGTTCACCGATAGAAGGGGCAGTCACGTAGTTGAGAGTCAACCTGTAGGGTCCGGGGATCCACGGAACCAGGTACTGCTGGCGGATTACGAAGACTCGCTCAGCAAGGCCCTGAACTTCGGGTCTATACTTTTCCATCCCCTCTACGACAATGGCACCTGCCGCGCCACCATTCACCTGGAATTCGGTGAAGCCGTGCACATGCGGATGGTACCAGTACAAACCGGGCGGTTCAGTCGTCGGAATTTGAATACTGAAATGAAAACCGGGTGAGCCCGGTTGAATCAGAGTTTCGATCACGTCGTCTTGATGGCATACGGGCGGAACATTCAAACCGTGAAAATGCACATTCGTGGAATCGAGCGTTGCATTTCCGCCATCCCCGCAGATCTGACCCTGCGCTTTTGGCATGACCATCTTCATCTTCATCGTATCTTTATCTTCGATGCGGTTGAGGACGTCGAGCTCCAAGTGGTCCCCCGGATTGAGCCGCAGAGTTGGAGCCTCGACAATCTGACCGGACGCATTGTACTTGTAGCAGTAGTGGGTATAGCCGGCTTGGTCCATCGAGTGCGCCAAGATGAACTGGGCCCTCAGAACGCCATTTTGCGACGAAATACTGTAGGGGTCGTTCACCACGCTACCGTTCTCGGGACGAGCGGGACAGTCTTCCGCCGCGAGGTTCAAAGAGAATCCGCAGAATACGATGGCTAGCAACCATCTCACCGACGGCATGTCCAGCTCCTTCATTCTTCCCCTAATATCAGGCCGGTGCCATCAAGCAACAAGATCAAGACCAGCGCGAGCGTTCAGCCTTCCACCGTCAGTTCCTAAAAAGATCGAGGAGGGAAAGTACCAATCGATAGCAACCCCAGAGTGTTTGGATCTACAAAAGGTGATCCCGTCACTTCCTGCAGCGAACACCTCTGGCCCGTCACCGTAAGACTCACCTGCGCGACACCAGATGTGCTGCCATACTCCGCGACATACACCCCACCGCCGGTGCCGCTTTCGCTGACCAGCCCCAGCCCCGCAAGATACGACCAGTTCACGGACTGACCCTTGACCGGTCCCGACTTGCAGCCCTCGGAAAGCGTGCCCGTAGTCTTGTCGAAGAAGAGGGCGCTGACGCTGGCCCCTTGCGTGTTAATCACGTAGAGCAGGGTTTCGTCTGGACTGAGCATGACGTTGCTGGAATTAATGCTCGCCTCGGTGGTATACACCACGGTCGGGGTCAATGTTCCAGAGGAAATGTCGGAAACTTCTACCACCACTGAGGTGGAGGTGTCCCCGAAAATCGCGAATCGTCCATCACTGGTGATGTCGATGGCATTGGGATAGGTAGCATCCAGGGAACTCAGCGTTGCGGTGGAATACTGTTTGTCGCCATGGGATACGGGCGTACCCGCGGAAATGTCGAAGGACTCAATGGAGCCGTCGGTATAGGTTGCGATCAGCATGGCGCCATGAATCTCCATGCCGTTGATGATTCCGCCCGCCAAACCGCCAACCGAGACATCGTCGAGAAACGCGAGGCTGCATCCCGCCTCGACGGAGAACGTCCCAATGGTGTTGGAGTCGGTGAAGCTGGCATACAGATATTGGCTGTTGATCGCCAGGCCAATGCCATTGGAGGTACCGCCATCGGTAGGAGAACCGGTGGCGCTGCCTTCCACGGTCAGGGTGGCAACAGCGATTCCTACAATCTCTCCAGTTGATGCTACCGAGGCATAGACGCACTGCTGGTTACCGCTGTCAAGCGCCCTGATCCGGTTTGTCCCAAACAAGCCAGCCACGTTGCCGAAACCACCGATTGGCACCTGTTGCCGTAAGGTAAGCGCACCGTCAGGTGCGATCGTATAAAAGCTGACGCCCGGATCGTCATTCGTAATTACGTACTGAGTTGCGCCCAAGGCCCGCCCGCTGGTAGCTAGAACGCCTGCCAGTAGCGCAACCGCTCGCAGTAACCAGGATTCCCGTAGTCTCCTCATAGCCGACTCCCTAAGGGGAGGCCTCCGTCGAAGTAGATCATAGGTCGCGGAAGGGAACAAGAACCGTGATTGAGTTTGAAAATGAGTTCCACGAAACCATTGAAAGCTAGCGCCCGGCGGGCGCTTTGCTCAGACTCCTTGCGGATAACTTTGGCTACTTGAAACAATCATTAGCGTCCTGAGATGCAGGACCCATGAAGTCCGAATTACGAATTAGCCTGTAGACTCTTTCCTGGGAAATTGTATGGTTCCGTGGTCGGAAGGTGCGAAGCTCGGTTTCCATCGCTGAGTGAGTGTGGACGCCCGCGAATGTTAAGAAAGAAGTGATGACCGACATACACCCTGCATCACGGGTAGCGAAGAAACCGCCTTTTCCGGCGCGAAAGGCCGGGTTGTTCGCGCTCGTCTTTGTAATGTATTCCTACACGACGGGTGGACCGTTTGGGTTGGAGGACCAGATCACGACCAGCGGTCCCGGACTCACTCTTCTCTATCATCTTGCGCTGCCCTTTTTTTGGTGCATTCCAGTGTCGCTCGTGGCTGCTGAGCTGACGACAGCCGTTCCGGTCGAAGGGGGTTTCTATCGCTGGGTACGCGCCGGGTACGGCGATTTCTGGGGATTTCTTGCCGGCTGGTGGAACTGGACAGCGTCGTTCGTGCTGGGCGGAGCCTACGCCGTATTGTTCAGCGACTACCTGAGTTTCTACTTTCCTCAAATCGCAGGCTGGAAGCACTTTCTGACTTCCGCGGCATTGATCGCCGTAATCGCTTATGTCAACGTGCGCGGCATCCAGATGGTGGGCGTAGTGGCGACGGTGCTCGAGATCTTTATTCTGTTGCCCGTCGCAGCACTATGCGTTGTCGCCGCTACTCAGTGGAGGCACAATCCTTTTGTGCCCTTTGTTCCACCGCACGTTCCCCGATTGCAGGTCTTCGGCGTGGGTTTGGCATTGGGATTGTGGCTTTATGCGGGATACGAACAGCTCTCATCGGTGGCGGAAGAGGTCGAGAATCCTCAGCGAGATTACCCACTCAGCCTGGCGCTGGTCGTGCCGCTGTCTGTCGCTACTTACTTCCTGCCCACGCTGCTTTCGCTGGCAGCGTTGGGAAATTGGCAACAGTGGCACACGGGTTATTTTTCCGAGGCAGCACTGCTGATCGGGGGTCGATGGCTTGG
Source organism: uncultured Acidobacteriaceae bacterium (assembly GCA_963696275.1). GTDB lineage: Bacteria > Acidobacteriota > Terriglobia > Terriglobales > Acidobacteriaceae > Acidiflorens. The sequence goes on from CAVOJQ010000012.1 coordinate 454,257, forward strand.
ATTTTGGATGACGATCGCTGCGATGGTGACGAACATCTCCCTGCTGAACGCAACCGTGCTTACCAGCACCCGGATGCCATTTGCCATGGCCGAAGACGGCTATCTGCCGCCACTGCTCACGGAAATACATCCAAGGTACCGAACCCCGTGGATTGCCATTCTGATCTCGTCGGGCTGCTACGCCTTGTTTGCGCTCAAATCTCTGACCCAGCTGATCACCGTTTATGCCTGGCTGCGGATTGCGACAACCTTGATGACCGTGCTTGCAGCGAAGAAACTCCGACAAACCCAGCCTGATCTGCCCCGGCCATTTCACATTCCCTGGGGTCGGACGGGGCTGGTGTACGTGGTGGGTGCTCCGATGGTAATGGCAGGTGTGGCCTTGGTCGGCAGTGACCGTTTTGCATTGCACTGGGGACCCGTGGCGATCCTGCTCGGCCCAGTCGCGTATTTGGTGGTGAGGAAGGTCCGCGCCAGCCGTGAAAAGCAGCTTTAACTCACCCAATCCAAGAATCGGTAATACGCGCCCGCCAGCGGAAGAGCCCAGGTGTGGCCGCTGCGCAAACCTGGCGGAGGCGTCGGAAACGGGATGCCATCAAAAGGGATGTCATTCGGATCGCCGCAGATGACACCAGCAATTTTGCTTCCCAGGTAGGTTCCGATAGCAACCCCGTGTCCCGCGTACCCCACCGCATAGTGCATGCCGTCGCTCTGTCCCGTATGCGGCATGACGTCGAAGGCGAAGTCGAGAGTTCCCCCCCAGACGAATTCAACATTGACCTTGCTCAGTTGCGGATACACGTGGATCATGCCACGCTGCAGAATCTCGGCGCTCTCGCGCACGGTGGTTTCGTTCTCCGGGAAAAATGCGGCGCGGCCACCAAATAACATCCGGCGATCAGGCGTCAGACGGTAATAGTAGAGAAAATGCTTGGAATCGTAGATCATGCGATTCTTCGGGCTTAGCTCCCGAGCCATTCCCTCTTCGAGAACCTCAGTCACAATAATGTAGGAACCAATCGGTATGATCTTTTTTCGTAGCGCCGGCGTCGCCCCGGTCGTGTAGCCGCCGCTGGCCAAAATAACCTCTCGCGCGGCCATGTCGCCTCGCGGCGTGCTTAGATAGAATCGTTGACCGCCGTTGCCGCTGCTCTGTCGTACGCGCGTTACGGGTGTGTGGTCGAACATTGCGGCACCGGAACGCCGCGCAGCGACCGCCAGTCCTGCCACATAACGGCTCGGGTTCAGTCCAGCGCTGGTTTCATCCACCATGCCACCGTAGTAAATATCGGAACCAATTTCCTCGCGGAGTGCGGCTTTCGGCACGATTCGCAATTTGTGGTTGAACTCTTTTTCGATGAGTTGCGCGGATTCCGCGTAGCTGTCGAAGTGCGCCTGCTTGCACGCGACCTCAAGGTGGCCGCAGCGCGAAAAGTCGCATTGAATCGCTTCTTCGCGGACGATTTGCTCGACAAAGTCGATCGACGCTAGCGACGCGGCATACATCTGCTGAACCTTCTCCCGTCCGTAGCGCGCGAGGAGTGTGGGCACGGGCAGTTTCATGCCGGTAAGCACCATTCCGCCGTTGCGCGAGCTGGCGCCCCAGCCGAAGGTTTCGGCCTCCAAAACAGCAGTATTCATACCTCGTTTGGCCAGCACCCTCGCCGCCGAGAGTCCGGTTACGCCACTACCGATGACAGCGACATCAACATTGTCAGGGAAGGCCTGGGAAGGGTTGGCCTGAGGGATGGTTGCCGTTTGAAGCCAGTAGTTCTCTTCTCTCACGCCCAGCTCGCTCCCCGGAGGTTCTTGCCAACTTGGTCTTTCCTTGTGGCTACGATCCCCTTACAAGATGATTTCAGGCAAACAGTTGAATGCTCGTCCCGGCAATCACATTTTCTTACGGCGGATAAACACGGGCTGCGGCGGAGTTATGTCGAAGGCCGTCGCGAAACTTGCCTGGTTAAGCGCGAAACTGGCTCGCCCGCGCGAATCGATGAAGAGTAATGGCTGTTTCAGCGGCACATCGCTGAATGTCCTTACAAATGGCATCTCGACTTCGCGTCCTGCGATCGTAACTTTCACCCTGTCTCCACGTTGATAACCAAGCCTCAGAAAATCGTCGGCGCTGATATTGGTAATGATGTTGCCAAAGGGTCCGTCCAGCGCAACAACTTCGCCCGTCAGGCCTTTGTCGTCGACGATTGCCGGTTTCAGATCAAGCCGGACAAGCACCTTTACTGCGGGGCCGACTTGGGTCCAGTCGTCGCCACGCGCCAGGTGCGCGCCAACCGGAGAAAAGATATCCCGGCCATGGAAGGTGGAGGAGATCTTTGCCCCCACCATCCACTCAGGATTGGTGATCTCGCGAATGGCCTCGATGCCATCGCGCTCTTCGACCATTGTCATCAGGCCATTGTCCGGCAGCACGAAGAACTGCCCACGCTTCGATTTCACTACGACGGCCTTGCGCGAACTCCCGACGGTCGGATCGACCACCACTACAAACACTGTACCGGGAGGAAAGTAGGGCGTAGCGCCGAACAGGAAGCGAGCGCCGTCTCGAATGGAGAAGGCGTTTACCTGGTGAGTCAGGTCGACAATCCGCAGATTAGGCGCAATGCCGTACATGACTCCCTTGCAGAGCGCTACCGAGTCGTCAACCATCCCAAAATCGGTCATGAATACGACAGTCGGCGGAACCTGCGGTGAAGACTGCTGCGCCGGAAGAAAACTCGAAACCGCAAATACGCAGAGAAAGCACGCGCAGACGATTCGGGCGAATTTGTTTACCGGGGTAAATGTCAATCGCATGATTTTGAGGCTCTCCGAAAGATTATCAGTTTAATTGCAGGAGACGAACCGAATGACCTCTTTTCGTCCGGCCCTAAAGATACCTGTAACTGGCTGATTCCCCGCCCTAGAAAATCAAATCTATAAGCTCTTGGTTCCAGGCGTTAGCATCAGCGCGGCTTTCCTCGCGATGCGGGACCTGTCGCAGATTGTGCACTTGACTGGCATCAAGTAACCTTAGAGATTCGATCTGAAAAACATCTGATCCGAGGGCCACTAAGTTTGGGGAGAACTTTCTAAGCTTATGCCGGGAGTCATCGAGGAGAGATTCATGGGAGCTATGATCGAGTGTCCAGCGCCCGCCGCTCCTGATCAGGATCAATCTCCCGACGCGTTACGTGCACCCGTTCGCGAGTGGGGACCGATAGCCCTGCTGGCGATATTCGCAGGCGCTCTGCTGGTCTATCCTGTGTTGCGGGCATTCTCCATGCTGGAGGTTGGGTACATAGAAGGCTGGAGTGTTTACAATGCCGCCGCCGCCGCAAATCATCTTCCCCTTTACGGCCAAAAATACGGCTGGACCACCCTCAACTATCCCGCTCTGTGGTTCTATCTCGTGGCATGGCTCCATCGCTTTGGCCTCAGCTTTTTGGCCGCCGGCAGAATGTTATCACTGGTATCGTTCCCGGTCTCATGCTTTCTTGTCGGCCTCGTTGTCTGGCGACTGAATCATGATTACAGAGCGGCTCTTTTCAGTTCCCTCTTCTGTTCGGCCGTGTTCTGCATCGCTGGTAACGAATATATCGGTTATGACGAACCCCAGATTTTTGCGCAAGTCTTTTTCTTGTGGGGTTTCGTGGTTTACGTCTCAGGGACCCCTAGACTTTGGCGCGTGGCGGTAACGGCACTGCTGTTTGTGGTCGGCGGGAGCATCAAACACAATCTCATCGAATTTCCGCTGGCCGTGCTTATCGATTTGGCATTCGTCGGTAGAAAGAGGTTTCTGCAGTACTTATCGATTTCTGCCGTCCTCGTAAGCCTATCGATCTCGGCCAACACAATTGTGGGCGGCCCTTTCTTTGTATCGAATATCCTGATCCCACGATCGTATTCCTTGAAGAAGGCTTTCGTTCAGTTTATGCAATATGGTTTTGGGCCGGTGCCACTGGCCATGATTGCTGCCTTAGTGTGGAGCGCGGCATCGCTCAAGGATAAAAAACTTCGGGTCCTGGCTCTCCTCTTTTTGACTTCTTTATTCGTTGGATCTGTTTCGGGCGGTGTAATCGGAGTCTGGGTGAACAGTTATTTCGACATTTACCTGTCTCTCTCGATGATTGTCGGCCTCGTTATGCTCAAACTTTGGCGAGGCGAAATAGCTAACGGACGCAGATGGATTGCGGTAGTAGCTCCACTCGCGCTGTTAGTTTCGTTTGTGCCGGTATGGGCTTTCGGTCCGCCGCTTTTCCGCAAGGCCATTCTTGCCTTGCCGTCGCAACAAGATCAGTTCCAATCCGAGGTTTCATTTCTACGAACTCATCCGGGATCGGCATTCTGCGAATCACTGCTTCGCTGCTACGAAGCTGGCAAGGAATACGAATATGATCCCTTCAATAGCGCCAATCTCGTGAAACGGGGGAAACTAAACCCGGCAACACTGCTTGGTCGCTTGACTCGCGGCGAAATCGCCTCCGTCCAGCTTTGCTGTTCAATCGACTTCCTCAAAGGAGATGACGATCCCTTCATCATTCCGCAGACGCTCTCGGCAATCGAGAGCCACTACGAATTAGGTCTCGCACATGAGGGATGTTACATCTACATACCGAAGAATGTGGCCGGCGGATCCGCCACAACCGATAGTTCGTCAATATCCAGCAAAAGCCGAGATCGTTGACCACGGACCTGACAGCAAATTGATTGATTTACGGGCGGCCTAGGAAACTCCCGCGATCCTCTTTCTGAAAGCCTTGAGCGGGAATCGCACTCCTTCCAAAAGAATCTTCCGGTCGAACTTCGATTTACCGCACTCGCGTTCACAAAAGATTATGGCGAATTCGCAGAACGAAGCTCCGCTGCGGTGCAGGTTGAACTTCATTTCCATCAGGAACGCATAACCCTCGGAACGGATCTCGTCGAGATTTATTTTCCTCAGCACATCGGTCCGATATCCAACGAAACCGGCGGTCATGTCGTGCACCGGCACGCCCGTGAACAGTCGCGCGTAGAGATTTGCGCCAAAACTAAGAGTACGTCGGCGAAGACTCCAGTTCTTGGCACCACCGCCGGTCACGTAGCGTGACCCAATTACCACTGGGTGCGTCTTCAGCAACTCGAGCATGCGTGGCAATGCCTCTGGGGGATGAGACAGGTCTGCATCGGACTGAATAACGTACTCAGCCAGGTCTTCCTTTAGTACTTTTTTCATGGCGTCACGGCACGCCGACCCGTAGCCACCCTTGCCCGGCCGCGCCATCAAGTGCACGTGATTATCTTGTTTCTGAATGCGAAGGATTTCCTCGCCCGTACCATCGGGAGAATTATCGTCCGCGAACAGGATGGGCTCATCGCCCACAGCACTGCGAATCCTGCTTACGAGTGATGCAATATTCTCTCGTTCGTTGTAGGTAGGGATGATCAGCATCAGTTATAGAGTCAGCAGAACGAAGTTCCATTATAGCTCCCCTCCGAGATCAGGAAGTTGCATTGGAGAACGGTCTATGGATTGGCCGACGGCACACAGCGGCTACTGCGCTTTAATTGCGCCTCTTCCCAATACCGCGTAGCATCCAACTGGATATGGCGACTGCCACGACCGCTGCGGACACGACCAACCGTCCTCCTAAACTGGTACTCGGGGAGATCCTCAGCCTCGCCTATGACACCTTCTGCGCCAACAAAGTGCGCTTTTCTCTCACCGCCCTGGGAATGGTAATTGGCACCGCTTCTCTCATTCTTGTAGTGACGATCGGAATGACAGGCAAACAATACGTGCTCAACCAGATTCAATCGATCGGCGCCAACATGATCGATGCTGAATACCAGGGCGGGGGCGAGGATACTACGCCCGATCGCTTGACCATCGATGACATGGACGCAGTTCTGCGACGCGTGACCGGGGTTGTGGCGGCTTCCCCCGTGGTCCCTCTAGGCAACCGGATTCCGATCGGAAATGGCAAAGAGCGCGATCTTCGGGTACTTGGCGTTCTTCCCGAATACAGCTCGGTGCGCAATCTGGTGATTGTCTCGGGAAGATTCTTCGACGCCCAGGACGAACAGGCACGCTACAAAGTGGGCGTGATCCAGCAAAAACTTGCCGAAGAACTCTATGGCTCCGCGGAGCAAGCGATCGGAAAAAGCGTCAAACTGAGCGGACTGCCCTTCACCATCATTGGTACATTCCGGGAGCGCGTGGACACCTTCGGGCAATCGGAAGTCACCGACAGCACCATGCTCATTCCCTACAGTGTGAGTCGGTATTTCACCAACACGCCTTATGTCCAGCAGCTTTACTTCTCGGCGGCTGATCCGTCGCTGGTCCTTCCGGTGACGGAACAGATTCGCGAGGTCATCCGGTCGCGCCATCGGCCCGAATCCAATTACGTTGTTCAAAATCTGACTTCGTTGCTGAGTGTGGCTGAGCGCACCGCGAATGCCTTAACCGTAGTGCTGCTTCTGATTGCCACGGTGACCCTCTTGGTCGGCGGCATCGGCATCATGAACATCATGCTGGCAACCGTCACCTCGAGAATTCATGAAATTGGCATTCGCAAGGCAATCGGAGCCACCAACGCCGAGATTCGATTCCAGTTCCTCTCGGAAGCCGTTTTGATTTCGCTGATTGGGGGCTTGGGTGGCGTGGTCATCGGTCTGGCTCTGCCTTACTCGGTAAGATTTCTTACGGATTACCGCATCCCGATCTCTGGACTTTCGGCAATCATCGCCATCGCCGTGTCCGCAGTTGTGGGTATTCTGTTCGGAACGGTACCCGCTGGGCGAGCCGCAAAGATGGATCCGGTCGAAAGTCTGCGATACGAGTGAGCCACATCTCTCCTTGCTACCGCTTGTTTCTCAAAAGCTTGGGCGGAGCCGCAAAATCAAGTACCATGGATTGAATATGCGTAGTTCTGGGCTGATTCTTCCCGCGGAACATGCGGCGATGTTGCGCTCTCCGCACCGTCGCTCGTCGCACGATGGATTTGATTGCGCCCAGACCGCAGGTCCGTCTCCCGCATGAAGTCCTCGGGTGGCCTGCACCTCAAAACCTTCCTGTTGATCACCGTGATGGTGCTCTTTGGTCCCTTGGGAAACGTATTGCTCGGTAAAGGGATGAAGCGAATCGGCGCGGTAAGCGTCGGAACACCTGCGGAGGCGCTCGCCTTCCTCTCTCACGTCGTCACGTCGGGCACGATTTGGCTGGGAATTGGGTCACTCATTGTGTTTTTCGTGGCTAATATACTCGTGCTGTCGTGGGCGGATTACAGCTATGTACAACCAGCCTCATCGATAGCTTATGGCATGTCGGCTTTGCTGGCTCACTTCCTGCTTCGCGAAGTTGTCACGCCCACTCGTTGGATGGGTGTACTGATCATCTGTCTGGGTGTACTGGTGGTTGGGTATACGCCCCCGCGCACCACGGAGTCGCGCTGATGTGGAACGTCGCGTTGTATTTTCTAATTATTTGCGCCGGCACGGGAGGCGAGTTGTGCGTATCGCGCGCTATGAAGGTAGTGGGAGAGGTGAAGGATTTTCACCCCGCTGCGTTGGCCGGAGTTATCTCGCGGGCCATGCGAGTCTCATGGATGTGGGTCGGTCTCGCGCTGATGACGACTGCGTTTTTTTCCCTGCTCGCGGTGCTTTCGCGGGAAAACGTAAGTGTGGTGGTTCCGGTTACTGCGCTGAGCTATGGAGCGGGTGCACTCGGAGGGAAATTCTTTCTCGGCGAGCAGGTCACCTCGAGAAGGTGGGCGGGCGTGCTCCTGGTTTGCATGGGCGTCGCCCTCGTGATGATCGGCCGGAATCCTTAAGGTTTTTCGGCGCAGCTAAATTGCCGGTCGGTCGTCGCCATTTTTTGTGGCGCCATTTTTGTTGTGAATCGTAGAAAAGACCGTTAGGATTAGCTATTCTACTCAAAGCTAGATAGTGCCATGCCGAGTTCGGCGGAACTGCATCCGCGAGCCGATGCCGAGAGAACGGCATACTAATTTCAGAAAAGAGATCGAGGTGTACGCACTTGTGTGGAATCGTTGGTTTCACCCACAAACAGTGGGTGCCTGATTCCGACCGCATTCAACGGGCCGCAGCCACAATCCTTCACCGCGGGCCGGACGAGCAGGGCGTCTTCCAGTCGAGCGTCTGCTCGATGGGCGCGACGCGGCTCAAGATCATCGATCTCGAGGGCGGTGACCAGCCAATTTTCTCCGGGGATGGCGACGTGGCCATCGTGTTCAATGGAGAGGTCTATAACCATCACGAACTGCGCCTCGAACTGGAGGAGTTAGGACATCGATTTCATTCCCACTGTGACACCGAAGTTGTTCTTCATGCATTTCTCGAATGGGATACACGATGTTTTGCTCGGTTGCGCGGCATGTTTGCCATCGCGCTGTGGACAAAGTCGACGAAGCGGCTCGTGCTGGCCCGCGACCGCATGGGGATCAAGCCGCTCTATTTCGCCCGGCGTGGAAACGACCTCTTCTTTGGCTCCGAATTAAAGGCAATTCTGATTCATCCCGAGATTGAGCGGCGGCTAAACCTCGACGGGCTCGATTGCTATCTGTCCCTGAACTATGTTCCCTGTCCTTTGACGTTGGTAGAGGGGATCGAAAAACTTCCACCGGGCTACTGGCTGGAGTGGCGCGACGGTCAGGTTTCTACAGATTCCTACTGGCGCCTGCCAATCGGGCCCGTTCGCGATTGGACAATGGAGTCGGCTCGCGAGGAACTTGACGCTTTGCTTCGGCAGTCGATCCGCGAGCACCTGGTTTCCGATGTCCCGCTCGGCATGTGGCTGAGCGGAGGCATAGATTCCTCAACAATCCTGCACTACGCGGCGACGGAGTCCAGGTTGCCGCTTAAGACCTTCTCGATTTCATTCCAGGGACGGAGCTTCGACGAAACTGCCTACATTCGTGAGGTCGCGGAGCAATATCAGACCGATCACGAGGAACTGGATCTGAATCCCGAGGTCGATCTAAGGGGTGCGATTGAAGCCTTCGTCTATTACTCGGATGAGCCGTCGGCTGACGCCGGAGCGCTCCCGGTATGGTTCCTTTCGAAGCTCAGCCGGACCAAGACAACCGTCAGCCTTAGTGGCGAAGGCGCAGACGAATTGTTCGGCGGCTATCTGACTTATCGAGCGAATCGCCTTTCGGCGCTGGCCCGGCGAATACCGCGACAGGCTCTGGCACTGGCGCTAAGAGGGCTGCAGGCGTGGCCGGTCTCCGACGAGAAAATCAGCTTCGAATACCAACTAAAGCGATTTCTCGAAGGCTCTCTGCTGAGCCCGGATCGGGCGCATGTCTTCTGGAACGGGACGTTTAGTGAAGCGCAAAAACGCGACTTGCTTAGGGTGGAGCTGCCGCCCGCTCTGAACCGTATTCTCGGAGAACTGCGCGATCAGTCGGCTGGGCACGATGATCTCGCGCCCTATCTGTGGTTCGATCAGAGATATTTCTTGCCCGACGATATTCTGAACAAGGCGGACCGGATGAGCATGGCGCATTCGCTCGAGGTGCGCCCGCCGTTCCTCGACCACCGTATCGTGGAATTCGCCGCTTCTCTGCCCTCATCTCTGAAGATTCGTGGTTCCAGGCAGAAGGTCATTCTCAAAGAACTGATGCGCGATAAGCTTCCACCTTCGGTACTTCGCCGCAAGAAAGTTGGTTTCGACATTCCGGCTCACGATTGGCTTCGCGGCTGTCTGCGGCCCCTAATGATGGAAGTTCTGATGGAAGGTGCGTCCGAGCACGCAGGCCTTTTCCGGCGGGAAGTCATCGAGACCTATATACGGCAACATCAGGAAAGAAAAATCAATATTGGATATCACTTATGGGGCCTGATGGTGCTGTTTCTGTGGATGAAAAAATGGGGGATTCAGGCGGCAGCCCCCCAGGAGACGAGCGTTTGGATAGAGGAAGCAACCAGCACCTATATCTAGGAGTTCTGCTCGTCGCGGCGGCCATCTACCTGGGTTGCATCATCTCCCCTCCCTCCCTCATGGATGATGTGGATGCGGTGCAGGCGCAGATCGCCCGTAATATGCTGACCTCCGGCGATTGGGTTACAGCGCGACTGGATGGCGTGGTTTATCTGGAAAAGGCTCCCCTGGTGTACTGGATTATTGCCGGGAGCTACCGGGTTTTCGGTGCCTGCGACTGGGCAGCGCGCATTCCGCTTGCCTTGTCGGCGATTGCCCTCGCCTGGTTGACGACGGCATTTGGCACTTGGGCGTTTAGCAAGCGAGCGGGATTCTATGCCGGTCTGTGCATGGCCACATGCATTGGGCTGTTTCTGTTTACCCGCATCCTGATACCCGACGTCATGCTTACCTTCACGGTAGCCCTGGGCATGTGGGCTTTCCTTCGCGCCTTGGACGAAAACGAGCCTCATCCACGATTTTGGGCATTCGTGCTGGCCGTTAACCTCGGGTTGGGCCTGCTGCTCAAGAGCCTCATAGGAGTTCTGTTTCCAGTTGCAACCGGCTTAATCTTTCTGGCAGTTACAAGCCAGCTTCTTTCTGCGCGCGCTTGGCGACGGTTGCATCCTTTCAGCGGAATGCTGGTCATCCTGTTGATCGCCGCTCCCTGGCATATTCTGGCGACCTTGCGCAATCCGCCATACTTCGCCTTCACCCTGCAGAGTGGGCCGGGAGAGTACCACGGTTTTCTTTGGTTCTTCTTTATCAACGAGCAATTGCTGCGTTTTCTGAACATGCGCTACCCGCGAGATTACAACACGGTCCCGAGGCTCTACTTCTGGTTGCTGCACCTGGCTTGGCTGTTTCCCTGGAGCGTATATTTTCCCGCCTTGGCTAAACTTTCCTACAAGCCCAACGATCGCGCTGGGCGAACCCGGCTTCTGGCACTCTGTTGGGCAGGCTTCGTGCTGATTTTCTTCACTTTTTCCACCACCCAGGAATACTATTCGATGCCCTGCTATCCCGCGCTTGCGCTCCTTTTGGGAGCGGGGATGGCGCAGGGAGGCGATTGGATCCGTCGCGGTACGCGTGTGCTCTCGGTTGTTGCAGCGTGCGCCGGTCTGGTCACGCTGACTCTTTTTGCGCTCACTCGCAACATTCCCGCGCCCGGGGACATTTCGCAGGCACTCAGCCGGCATCCGGGCGCGTATACGCTGGCGTTGGGGCACATGCAGGATCTGACTCTGGCATCGTTTGCCTATCTGCGGTCGCCGTTACTGCTGGCGGCGATCGCCTTCTGCATAGGAGCATTCGCTACTTGGAAATGGCAAGGTCAGCGCGCATTTCTGGGCGCAGCACTGATGATGATCCTGTTCTTCCATGCCGCCCGCCTTGCTATGGCAGTTTTCGATCCTTATCTCTCGTCGCGACCGCTGGCGGAAGCAATCATGAAATCGCCGAAAGGCACATTGATCATCGATCACCACTACTACACATTCTCTTCTGTCTTTTTCTACACCAACCGAACCGCCTTGCTGCGCAATGGACGCTTCAACAATCTGGAGTATGGCGCCGCCGCTCCCGGCGTACCCGATGTCTTTATCAACGATGCGCAATTCAAGGATTTGTGGCTTAAGCCAGAGCGCTCCTATATTGTCGCAACCCAGAGTGTCGTTCCTCAGCTAGAATTGATAGTAGGTTCCGAGAACCTCAACCTGGTCGCCGCGAGCGGTGGTAAGGTCGTCCTGACGAATGGCCCGGTGGCTGTTTCTCAGGTTGAACTCCCCAAGGAGGCCGTGGTGTTTTAGAATGGCTGTCATCCTGGACAGTTGAAAAAAATGCAGTGGCGTGGAAGTCCCGAGGTTGTCTCCATGCCGCAAGTCCAGCAGGGGACGACAGGTTTACGGTAATCATCTCGAAAAAGTATCAAGGCATGGAGGCAACATGAGGGTTGTAGTTCTGGGTGGGGACGGCTATTGTGGCTGGGCAACCGCATTGTATTTATCAAAGAATGGGCATTCGGTAGCTATTGTCGACAACTTTGCCCGACGGCAATGGGACCACGAACTGGGCGTCGAAACTCTGACGCCGATCCGCCCGCTGGCAGAACGCCTCAGCGTTTGGCAGAGTCTCACGGGTGAGACCATCAAGCTCTTTGTTGGCGATGTCACCGAGTACGACTTTCTGTCCTCTGTCATCCAGAACTTTGAACCGGAAGCTGTCGTCCATTTTGCCGAACAGCGCGCCGCTCCCTATTCCATGATTGACCGTAAACACGCCGTTTTCACTCAGGTGAATAACGTCGTGGGCACGCTCAACCTGCTCTTCGCATTGCGCGAGTTTCAGCCCGATTGTCACCTCGTCAAACTCGGCACCATGGGTGAATATGGCACTCCCAATATCGATATTGAAGAAGGCTACATCACCATCGAGCATAATGGGCGTAGAGACACAGTTCCGTTCCCCAAGCAGCCCGGCTCCTTTTATCATCTTTCCAAGGTGCATGACAGTCACAACATGATGTTCGCCTGCAGGGCTTGGGGATTGCGCGCCACCGATCTGAATCAGGGCGTTGTTTACGGAACCATGACCGACGAAGTGGCCCTGGGCGAAGCTTTGATTAATCGCTTCGACTACGACGATGTTTTCGGCACCGTACTGAATCGCTTTTGCGTTCAGGCCGCCATCGGGTATCCGCTCACTGTGTATGGCAAGGGCGGGCAAACCCGTGGATTTCTCGATATTCGCGATACGGTGCGATGCATCGAAATTGCCTGTTTGAATCCGGCGGCTCGTGGCGAGTGCCGGGTTTACAACCAGTTCACGGAGCAGTTTTCAGTTTTGGATCTGGCACACATGGTCCAAACCGCCGGCAAAGAGCTTGGTCTCAAGGTTGAAATCGATCACCTCGCCGATCCGCGAGTGGAGGCGGAAGAGCACTATTACAACGCAAAACATTCGAAGCTGATTGAACTGGGATTGGAACCGCATATGTTATCGGACTCCCTCCTGGATTCGCTGATGAATGTTGCCTTGAAATATCGGGACCGGATCGATGCCAATGTGATGCTGCCCCGTGTCAACTGGCGGCAACCCGGCAACCCAGCCGCGCGCAAGCCGGTTGAGGCGCCGGCACGGCTCGTAGCTGCGGCAGCCGGCAAGAGCAACGGGAGCCGTCGTAATGCTGCCGCTGCAAGCCGAGAATTGCATCCCAAAGCGGGACGGTAACAGCCGGCCGACCTCAAGCCTCAGTCCGAGGTTACGGGCACGAGTTTGCCTTCGCGGATGTAGTACTCACCATCGCGCCAGCGAATGCTGTTTCGCGTAAAGCTGGTCAGCCAAATGAAGAAGGCCAGGGCGTCCCATAGCGGGATCAGCCCTAACTTCTTCCACAATGAACCTTGCTTTAGACCCCAGATTCCAACGGTCCACGTCATGGCAAAACGCAAAAACAGGTAGGCGCCGAGGTAACCAATTGCCACTGCCGCTGAAGGCTGCATCGCAATGGCGATCAGGGACCACGGCAAACCTTGAGTGAGCAGCAGGCCCAGGTGGCCCCAGGGCCGCATATGGCGCATGACCACGATCCAGCGCAGGCGTTTGAGAAAAAGGTCGCGCATCGATTGATAATCGGCAACCGTCAAAATGCCGTAAGGCAAAAGTTCAACTTCGTAGCCCTGTTCGGCGATGAGGCGGCCGACTAGCAGATCGTCAGCGGGACGGTTATCGATGGACTGATATCCTCCGAATCCGGCGAGCCGCGTACGGCTGGTAGCAATGGTTGGTCCCAGGGCAAACTTCACTCCGTCGAGTTGACGCGCAACAAGAATACCGGCGTAGAAATCAGAAAACATGCCGATTGTCTGAAGATTTTCGGGAAGCGTTTTATCCTCGATCGACACATAAAAACAGGTCACAGCTCCCACCTTCGGATCGGCCAAGGGTGCAACCACCGTCCGCAGATAATCGGGCTGCACGCGAACATCACTGTCGCTGATCACCACAATCTCGTGTTGCGCTGCGCTGACCAGGCGTGCCAGCTTGACGACTTTGTCATTCGTTCCTTTTCCTCCCGATCCATAGAGGACACGAATGCGGCGTTCCGGAAAATCGCGCGCCAGTTTCTCGAGTGTGGGAACAACTGGATCATCGTTGTCACCGACGCAGAAAAGCAGCTCGTAGTCCGGATAATCCTGTCGACAGAAGCTGGCGAAATTTTCGTAGGCGTCCGGATCGAGTCCGCGAACCGGCTTCAGATTGCTCACCGGGGGAGTGAAAGTATGATTGGTTGCTCGGCCAGCGGTACTGCGAAAAAACTGCCACGAGCTGAACAGCGCGATCAAATAATAGATAAATGGAATGGCGGCGACAGCAAGCGCCACATAACGGAAACTGGAAACCATCGGGTCCCTCGTGCACCAAGGCCGTACAGCCTTACCAGGATGATGAATTTGCCCTGACAGTATACGGGCTCAATCAGCAAAAACCGCCACCGATTTTGACCTTTGCAAATTGGAAACCTGAGTTTTCGGAAATTCCCACGCGCTCGATGAATGGTTGAATTTTGCGGATCGGAGTGAGCCAGAAGCGTTGTTCTCCCTGTCTTCTTCGCAGCACCCTTTAGAGGCGGTGAAGAATTGGAACCGTTACTTTAGAGAGGTAGGCCGGAAGTTGTTCAATCACACCTGCTTGGTTATTATTTATAATAGTTAGCAGTTTTGCGCTTGTTGGTATCCTTTCGTCTTCTTTGTCTTTGACGCCCGGCAAGAACGCGACCGGCGAATCTCTTGAAGAGATGTAACGTCAGCCCGAAAAAAGACGATAACAACTCTAGATTTTCCTTTCTTGGCCGCACGCATGCGAATGGAAACTACCCCCATGGGACAGCGATCGCTGTGGGCCCTGTTTTCAAAAGGGTTCGCAGGCGCATGCCTGCTTTGGATCACATTCTGTAGCTTTTCCATCGTTTCATATGCCGGCGATTTGGCCAGTTCGGCTATCCGCGTGGTCGTTATCGATGAAAAGAACCTGCCGGTATCCGGCGCGAAGGTTGAGGTTAGGCTGAGCGGGAAAATTGTCAGCACCGCCAGCACCGATGCAGATGGAAAAGTGACTCTTACGGTTGACCTCCCGGGAAGTTACGCGCTCAACATTCAAAAGAAAAGCTACCTGCCCACTGACACTGTTCTGGAAGTGAACGCAGGTAGTACCGCCACGGGTATCGATATCGATGTTGTGTTGAACACCGTAGCCCTGAGCCAGCAGAGCGTGGAAGTGAAGGGCGAGGCGTCGAATCCCATCACAGAAACCAGCACCGCTCCTGCGACGTTGTCTCCTGCCAGTGCCAAGGAGACACCGTTACGCCCGGCCACCGTGGTGGATGCTCTGCCGCTGATCCCTGGAATCGTGCGCGGACCAGACGGCAGCGTCCGAATCGCTGGCTTCGGCGAAGACCATAGCGCGCTTCTCATTAACTCCGTCGACGTAACCGATCCCGCTACTGGGAGCTTTGGGCTCAGCGTTCCCATCGACAGCGTGCAGAAGATCGAAGTTTCAGAGATGCCCTACCTCGCCGAGTACGGACGTTTCACGGCGGGCGTCATCGCGGCGGATACGCGACGCGGCGGCGAGAAATGGGATTACAGTCTGAATGATCCTTTCCCCGACTTTTTCATTCGCAGCGGTCATCTTGAAGGGGTGCGCGACGCGGCTCCCAGATTTAACCTGAGCGGACCTGTCGTTGCCAATCACCTCTATTTCCTCGAAGGCGCCGAATATCTCCTCAACAAGCAGGAAGTCTACACCTTGCCGTTTCCCCAGAGTCTCAGCACGTCGAAGGCGTTCAACTCTTTCACGCAATTCGATGCGATTCTCTCCGCCAACCAAACCTTGACGGGCAGCTTCCATTTCGCTCCTCATTCGCAGCAATATGTCGGACTGGACTATTTCAACCCGCAACCTGTAACGCCCAATTCGGACGTGCATGAGACCACTGTCACGCTTACTGATCGGCTAGCGATCGCCGGCGGCTTCCTGCAGAGCACGATCGCAAATCGAGTTGTAAGCAGTGGCGTAACCGCGCAGGGAACAGCGGAGATGGCGCTGAGTCCGACGGGCAACTCCGGCAATTACTTCAGTCAGGAATCGCGCCGCGCCAATCGTTTTGAGTGGATTGAAGAATGGACTCCGCGCATGTTCCAGTTCGCGGGCCAGCACACGCTGAAGTTTGGAATGGTGCTCGGCCATAGCGAGAATGTGGGCAATTTTTACGCGCGTCCGGTTTCAATCGATGATGCCAGTGGCCAACTGCTGCAACAGATCAGCTTCTCAGGTGCGGGAACGTTTGATCTCAGCGACCTCGAGCCAGCCGTCTTTGCCCAGGACCATTGGACGCTGAATTCACGTCTGGCACTCGACTTCGGTCTTCGCGTCGAAGCTCAAACCATTACTTTCACCTCGCGCGCCGCCCCGCGCACCGGTTTCGCGTGGACTCCCGATGTGGGAAAGACGGTGGTTCGCGGCGGCATCGGCATCTTTTACGATTCGGTCCCGCTCGATGTCTATGCGTTCAACACCTATCCGCAGCAGACCATTACGACCTACAATTCCTCCGGCGTGCCGGTGGGCCCACCAGTCGAATACATCAATTTGACTTCGCAGGAAGCGCAATCGAATTTTCCCTTTGTCGATCGTTCCGAAAAAAGCGGCAATTTCGCTCCTTACAGCGTGGCCTGGAATTTGTCATTCGAGCGCGTGGTAAATCGCTTTCTGCTCCTACGCGTGAAATATCTCCAAAGCCACGAGCAGGATATGATCACGCTGCAGCCGGAAGTTGTTCAGAACCAGAACGCATTTGTGCTTGGGGCAGGCGGTTGGGCGCGAACCCGGCAGGCTGAGTTTACGGCGCGCATTGGCGGGGTCTCCAATCGCCAGTTCTTCTTCTCCTACGTCCGGCAATATGCCTATGGCAATATTAGTGACGCCAACTCCTATCTGGGGAATTATCCGTTTCCGGTGGTGCGCGATAGCCTCATCGCAAGCTTGCCCAGTGAGATTCCCAATCGGTTTCTGCTTTGGGGCTCCTACGCATTTCCGCGAAAAATTCTCGTGACTCCCCATGTAGAGTTTCGCAATGGTTTTCCTTACCAGCCCACCGACGTCTACCAGCAGTACGTAGCTGTTTCCGACGGTCCGCTATATCGTTTCCCAAAATACCTTTCTCTCGACCTGCGAGTGGCAAAGGATATTCAGGTGGACCAGAAACACGCCGTCCGCCTCTCGGGTTCGGTTCGTAACCTCACCAACCACTTCAACCCGCTCGAAGTGCATTCCAACATCGCCGACCCTCTGTATGGCAATTTCTTTGGCAACAATGGCCGCCGATTCTTGCTCGACTTCGATGTTCTCTTCTAATTTTCAGCCGCTTGCGTTTTCCTGCCCTTCTCTTCGTCTCCAACCCAATGTCTGGTTTGCATTGCTCATGCTGTTGGAATCACGGCTTTTTACCGAAAGAGGCAATATCGGGAACGCGTTTCTGCCAGGAAACCACGGCGAAGCAGGCAAAAATCACAAGTTCAGGTTCTATGGGCAACCGGTAGGATATCTCCGAATGTGTGAAGTAATAAACCAGCGGGAAAGCGAATAAGACAACCGCATACGGCATCGCTGCATCACGTAAGCCTCTCAGCGACTTATAAAGCCCGATCATCGCGAAAGCAGTAAAGACCGTACAAAAAAAGGTATTCGCCAGATCCAGCGGCTCTCCGCGCAGGTATTCCGGGCTCACGCTCCAAAATCCGGTCCACATGTACACCACACGGCGAATGGATCGCCACAAGAAAATTCCGGGATAGCTCTGAATGAAGACTAGAGCCTGCCTCCGTTCCCTGCGCATGTAACCCAGTTCTCCCAATTGCTGGAATGCAGTCAGTTCCGTATTGCTGCCAGCGGGGTGCGCGGCATCGTTCCACCAATGGGTGGCATTCCCGAGATTGCCGATACAAACTTCCATCCAAAAATTATCTTTCAGGAATACCGGCTGATGGAAGACTCTGTAATTGCGAATCAGCCATGGCGCGAGAGTAACGAATAAAGCGAATACAGCGGTTGCCAGAGGCAGCTTCCAGCTTTTTCCATGGCCCTGCAGTCGATAACAGACCCATCCCGTCAAGAACGGCAGAACTGCCAGCACCACGGGCGTGGTGAGCGCGGCCACTCCCCACAAAATTCCAAAGCCAGCCCAAATCAAGAGACGCGACTGTTTTTCCAGGCTAGAAGCGATTAAGAGAAGCAGTGTCAGGAGCAACGCGACCAGGCTGTGATACCACATCGAATCGGCGGAGAAATAGATTGCGTACGGGAAAAATGCCCACGTCCAGGCAGCGGCGATTGCTGTTCGAAGACCGAAACTGTTACGGGCCAGATAGAAGATAGGAATACAGGTCAGAGCTGAAGTGAGGCAATTGAACGTCAGCATCGCAAACACTGCGGCCTTGGTGTAATCGCCAAACAATTTGAACACCCAGCTCATCAGGTATGGGAAGACTGGGGTGATCATCGCTGTAGGTCCAGTCTCAACCCAATATGGATCGCTGAATCCGTGTCCGTGGGCGATTGAATAAGCAATTTTTCCCAACTCGTACCCGAACTCCCAATGATCCCGGCCGGGATCGAGAAATCCCTGATACACAAAACCGACCACCACCATGCGAATCGCAAAGGCGGTTAGCACAGCCCAAAGCAGCAGAGAGCGATAATGGCAATCGGGTTTCGAGGCTGTCGGGCTTGGCGGTTGACTGGTTTTCATGCAGCGATGAAACGTTTCCCTTGAGTTGAGGTCCCGAATGGGCGAGTCTATCAGAAGCCGAACGGCATTTTGGAGCTAACGCCACGTGTCCTCCGAGATCGGAATCATCCCACGGACTTCCGA
This sequence comes from uncultured Acidobacteriaceae bacterium, assembly GCA_963696275.1. GTDB lineage: Bacteria > Acidobacteriota > Terriglobia > Terriglobales > Acidobacteriaceae > Acidiflorens. The sequence continues at coordinate 473,111 of CAVOJQ010000012.1, forward strand.
CGCTGGTCTTTGCAAGACCTGCCGCCACTCGCGGCGAATCGAGTCCGATCGCGGGTCGATTTTCCTCCTGTGTGAACTTTCGTTTGAGGATTCCCGGTTTCCCAAGTATCCGCGTCTGCCGGTCTTGTCTTGCGGCGGTTATCAGACGAAGCAGCTTTGCCAGCAGTGATGCTTGACTCTATAATTGAGCCTGCGACACCAATCCGCGGTGCAGTCATGCGATTTGTGATTTCACCGTTCATTCTTGAAATATCAATCCTTTAAGGAGAACTCTATGTCTGCACCCAGCCGACGTCCGGAAATTCGCCGCCGCCGCACTCGCGCCGAGAAGGTCGCCAAATTGCGTAAACGCCTCGCCGCTGCTTCTGCTCCCGGTGACAAGGATCGCCTCACCGCGAAATTGCATCGTATAGCTTTTGTCTCTCCCGGGAACCCGCTGGTCAAGGGCGAGTAGAGCCACTCCGTTCTCTTTGAACACGCCAGGAGACCCAGCAGATCGCGTCACCCGCTAGAATTCCACCGTCACGAAGCTTGCCCGACTCTTTCCCACACTCTTCAACGTTTGGGTATCACCTGCTGGCACCCATTTGATATCGCCGGACTTGAGTTTTCCGGCCATTGAGCCCGTGCCGTCGATGCTACGCACATCAAGATCTGTCACCGCCACCAGCAGCTTCGGGCCATCGTAATGAGGCGGAGCGACTAGCCCGGGATCAAGATCGATTTCGCACACGCGCACTCCATCCTTCACGAAAAGAACTCTCTTGCGCCCACCCAGGAAGGTCTCGTCAGCTTCCTCCTGCCAACGCGGTGGCTCGTTGCGCAAACTTTCATCCTGCGTCAACTCGATGGTTACGTTGCGAAAGGGCCGGTCTGAGAGATTTCTCGCAATGTGAGCAAAGTTTCCTGGCACAAACCGGGTGTCGCCGCCACCAAGTTTGACGTCTGCCGGCGCCTTGCCTTCGACGTCGTTCTCCACGTGCGCATCACCCAGTGCGACGTAGATGTAATCGTGGCGATGGCGATGCATAAGCGTCGATGCATGAGGCGCGACCTCGACATGGAAGACACGCACGAATTCGTTGTCAAGCACAAGGTGGTGCGAGGGTTCCGCTGTGATCTCGACTTCAGCCGTGGGTTGGCCAGCAGAAATGGAACCAGCAGGAAAAGGAATAGTAGGCGCTCCATCATCATGGCCACGGATTGTAGTACCACAAGGTCTGCGCAATTCTAGGCAGTAAATACAATCTTCCCACCGACAATCGTCGCCACTACCTGGCCCGTTAGTTCCCATCCATCGAAAGGGGTGTTCTTCGATTTCGACCGTGATTGGCTGGCGTCGTACCTCCACTTCTTTTTCGGGTCGAAGATCGTCACGTCCGCGACGCAGCCTTGGGCCAGCGAACCGCGGCCACGAAGATCGACGCAGCGAACTGGACCGGCGGTGAAAAGTTCCACCACCCGGGCAAGCGGGATGCGGCTTTCACGATGCAGCCGGGTGATCGAAAGCGCAAGCGCCGTCTCCAACCCGGTGATTCCAAATGCGGCGCGCTCGAATTCCATCGTTTTTTCATGAACGGCATGGGGAGCATGATCGGTGGCAATCGCATCCACCGTGCCATCGGCCAGCGCCGCCACGATGGCTTCGCGATCCGAGGCCGACCGCAGCGGAGGATTCATTTTGTAATTGCTGTCGTAGTCACGCATGTCTTCGTCGGTCAGTGTGAAATGGTGCGGCGTCACCTCGAAAGTCACTTTCGCCCTCGCGCGTTTGGCGCGGCGCACACTTTTCAGCGCATCAGCCGTGGAAAGATGCGCGACGTGCAGGCGAGCGTTGGGGATGTACATTGCTAGTTGCACATCACGCTCGACAATCGACGCTTCCGCACTCGCAGTCATGCCCCGCAACCCGAGGCGGAAGGAACGCGCCCCTGCGTGCATCGAGCAATTCTCCGTCATCCGCGTGTCTTCGGCGTGCTGCACGACGGGAAAATTCAGCTCTCCGCCCAACGTGAGTGCTTCCCGCATTATGTTGTCGTCGAGGATAGGTTTGCCATCGTCGGTGACTGCGATCGCTCCCGCACTCTGCAACGCGCGGAAATCTGTGAGCGCAATGCCCTTGCTTGCTCGCGTCGCGGCGGCAATCGCGAATACATTGACAAGCGCGCCCCGATCCGGCTGACGAAGCCATTCGATCCACTCGACTGAATCGACAACCGGCACGGTGTTAGGCATCGTGCAGACAGAAGTAAAGCCGCCGGCAGCGGCCGCAGCCGTACCGCTGGCGATCGTCTCTTTGTGCGCTTGTCCGGGCTCGCGCAGGTGGACGTGCAAATCGATGAAGCCCGGTGCGACAATGAGGCCGCGAGCGTCAAATTTCTCGTCGGCGCCTCCCTTAATCTTACCTGGCGGCGCAACTTCGGCGACTCGTCCATCTCGCAGCAGCACATCCATGGGAACGTCGATGCGTGCTGCTGGATCGATCAGGTGGCCGCCTTGAATGACCAAGCTGGATCGATTCTTGTTCGGGCTGATCATCTCATCCTCCCCATCGCTCGCGCCAGAATCGCCATACGCGTCGGAACGCCGTTGCGTACCTCTTCCAGAATGCGCGCCTGAGCGCCGTCGGCGACTTCACCGGTCAGTTCTAACCCACGAATGATCGGGCCAGGATGCATGACAATGGCGCCTTTCTTCGCCATTTTTAGCCGCGCTGGAGTCATCTGGTAGCGCGCGATATATTCCGCAAGGTCGATCTTCATCCCCGCTAGGCGTTCAGTCTGTACCCGCAGCAGCATCACCACATCGGTTCCGCGCAACCCTTCCTCGATGCGTCGCGTCACGCGCACGCCAGGAGCAAGCGTCGTTGCAATGTCGGGCGCAAGTTCCGGCGGACCACAAAGCACAATCTTGACTCCGAATTTGCTGAGCAAATGGCAAGCCGACCGCGCCACGCGGCTATGAAAAATGTCACCAACAATCGAAACCTGTAATCCCTTGAAAGTTTTCTTATTGCGCAAAATCGTATAGGCGTCGAGCAGCGCCTGCGAGGGATGTTCATGGAGTCCGTCACCGGCATTAATGATAGGCACGTCAATGTGCTCGGCCATCACCTGAGGCGCGCCGGCGTTGGGATGGCGGATGATAATGATGTCGGCGCCCAACGCACGCACCGTGTAACCGGTGTCCAGCAGCGATTCGCCCTTCTCAATACTCGAGCCGACAGATTGGATCAGGACGGTGTGAGCACCCATTAACTTCGCGGCAAATTCAAACGAACTTCGCGTCCGGGTAGAAGCTTCGTAAAATAGAAGCACCACCCGCTTGCCTTTGAGCCAGGTTGGTGGCTTGTCCGGATTCATGCGCCGGGCAAACTTTAACAGTTTGAGGATTTCGGCTGCTTCCAGGTGCTCGATGCCAAGCAGCGAACCGCGCGCAGGATTCATAGTTCCGTAGTACCCTCGTGCAAATGCGATTTCGATCAGTCCGCCTTCAGGCTAGATTGTGTGCTGCTTTTCCATAAGCAGGACTTTTTCCATGTCATCGACCTCGCGTAGCTTAACTTCAATGATCTGATTCTCGGTAGTCTGTACCGTTCGCCCAACGAACGCCGCCTCGACCGGCAATTCACGATGCCCCCGGTCGATCAATACGCATAACTGTAATCGCTTCGGACGGCCCGACCGGAACAACGCGTCCATCGCGGCGCGCGTCGTGCGACCGGTAAAAAGCACATCGTCAACCAGAACCACGTTCTTGCCCGATACCGGAATCTCCATCTCGGTTTTCTGCACGACCGGCTTGGTACCAAGAGTGGAAAGATCGTCCCGATATAACGTAATGTCGAGGGTACCGAGGAGCACCGGTTTCTTCTCGATGCGCTGAATAATCTTAGCCAGGCGCTCCGCCAAAGGCACCCCGCGACGGCGGATGCCAACCAGCGCCAGATCGTCGACGCCATTGTTTTTCTCAAGAATCTCGTGCGCTAATCGGATTAGGGTGCGCTCCACCTCGGAGGCAGACATCAACTGAGCCTTCAGATGAATCTCGACAGGCCGCTCTGACGCACGTGAAGTCATGAACGCTGCATCATACGCGCACGCTAAGGGCGAGAGCAAGCGCCGCTCTGGAAAACCCTGGAACACCGGGGCGCCAGAATCAGTCCCGCGTCCTGCCCCGACGCAAGAACAGCGAACCCAGCGCGCCACCCACCGAGGCCAGCACTACGATGACAAGAAAGTTGATCACCAACCCCGAAGGAGTGAATAGGTTGTGAATACTGGCCTGGAATTGCGGACTCTCCGTATTGACTCCAAACTTCCGAGCCGTCGTCATGAGGAGGTCCAGGCACTCTTGCTGAGCATGAAAAATAATAATGGGGATCGTGAACAAAGCGTTGATCGCAAAGACCACTGCTCCAGCCGCCCCTCCCAGACGCGACCCGGTGGCGGGCGGCACGACGAACCCACTGGCGCGCCGGTAAAACAAAACCGCCAGCGCTCCGGTCAGCGGGATACCAACAAATGGGATCATGCCGACAAAGACGCCGAGTCCGCCTGCCTTGAGAGCGGCACGAACTGCTGTTCGCCGGTCCACCGCCCCGCGGAACACGCTTTGCCGGCTCTGAAGGGATGCCAGCCTCGCCTCAGAGATCTCCGGGGGAAAACCGCCCTCTGCTGTCTCGGCCTCCGCGGAAACTTCGGCCTGAGGAACCGCAACCTGTACGTGAATTTGAGGAGTGCGGCACTGCGGACAGAACGGCCGACCATCCTCGACCGAAGTCCCACATTGTCGGCAGGCGTGTTCCACCCCTTGAAGCTAGCGCACAACGAACCACGAGAGCAAGGCGGGCAAGGCCCGCGGGAAATCGAGGACCAGACTCCCGCGACCGCGAAGATCGTCTCTCCAACACCTTCTCACCCTTTAGATGGTGTCGTCCTTGCCGGTATGTATGCGCACGTAAACCAAAGCAAAGCGCGATCCCTTGCTACTCGGCTTAACGGAGACGATGTGTTGGTTTCCTTCCGTTCCTACCTTCAACTCCAATCCATCTCCGCTGGTGTCACTTCCACATGACACCGGTTTACCGAGGTCGTCCTTGCTGTCGTGACTGTCGTAACTCGCGTGGCCATTGTTCCACCCACCGTGGCACTGAATAGGCTTGCCATATTTCTGCAAGTCTTTATCGTAGTACGCGACGATCTTGTCTGGCGCGTCTTCTGAGACGAACTCGGCCGCCACCACCTTCAATGAGAATCCCGGTATCGAAAGATTCACATTCGCACTTTTTTTATCGTCACTGTTGTCTTTTGGGGCGGGTTTGGCACCGGGATAGAGCGTCAGGCCGGCGTCACGAATGTCAGCCTGTTCGCTGACGTGCAAATCGCCCATGGGAGACTTGATGTCAACCCGTTTTTCTCCATCCTGGCCGCGATCATTCGCATTGATGCTGCAAGCCTCGAGTAAACACAGGGCGGCAGCCAGCGCGCTGAGGGAGAGGATTGCAACATGCTTACTGCTGATCATTTTGAACATTCGAAGCACCTCCTGAACTGGATTTCGGTGACGCGGGACGGACGGGGCGTTCGATTCCATAGCCCAGAGCGGCGACGCCGGGAATCGTTACCGGTAAATGACCGCTGATCGGGATTTCTCCAAAGATCGCCTTTACCGCCGCTGTTTCGGAAACACTCGCGTTGGAGAATGCGCACACGTAATTTTCGATGGCCGGAAAATCTTGAATCAGGTAGGGATTGCCCATGGCGAGCACGATCGTTCGCTTGGCCGCGCGCTCAAGGACACTTGCGAGTAAACTCCCTGCGGCGTCATCCATGGCAACCCTGTTCGTCAAACCGCCTCCAGCATCGCGTAGAGCCCTGCCCGCGGTCGGGACCACATACACTCCCACGACTACGTGTTCTGCTGCATCCACCGCTTCGATGACAGAGGCCTTCATTCCTGCCGCCGAGCGCGTATCGATATAGATTACATGGGCTCCAGGGACTCTGGCTCGAATCTGGCGTTCCAGCATGCGACCCGAGTCCGTACGCATGTCCTCGGAGAAAATTAACGCGACCAGACGGTTGTTCACCTCTGTCAATGACTGATACGGGAGCGCAGCCTTCTGAGTTCCATAAGACTGCAGCGGGATCACCATGCCGTTATCGCGGACCAGCGTAATGCCCTGATCTGCAATGCGCTGGCCGGTAGCCTGATTCTCTGGCTTTGCAACCGAAACAGACAGTTGCCCGAGATCTGCAAGCCTTGCTTGATTCAATCCGAGAGAAGCCTTTGCTTCCAGAATCTTGCGCACTGACAGATCTAAGCGCTGGCGGCTGATTTCGCCGCTATTCACTGCTTCTAGCATTGAGTGGTAGCTGGCCTCGAGGTCGGCGGGAATGATCAGGACGTCATTGCCGGCCTTAAACGATTCGACCGCCGCCCGTCCGATATCGCTGGCATAGAGCCGTGTCAAGCCCGCCATATCGAGAGCATCGGTCACCACAATTCCTTGGAATCCCAACTCTTCCTGAAGCAGGCTGGTCACAATCGCCTTTGAGGTCGTAGCCACTCGGGTAGGGTCGGCCTCCAACGCGGGAACTGTCACGTGCGCCACCATGACGGCATCTACTCCGGCCTCGATCGCGCGCTTGAACGGCGGCAGCTCCACCGCGTTGAGCCGCGCTCGATCGCCGGTGACCTGCGCGAAGCCGAGATGAGAATCCGTCGCGGTGTCGCCGTGTCCGGGAAAATGCTTGGCCGTGGTCAGCATCCCAGCCTCGTGAGCCCCCCGAATGTATGCCGCCACAAAGTCTCCAACCTGCTCCGGGTTCTCTCCAAAAGAGCGCGTGTTAATGATGGGATTTGCCGGATTGGAATTCACGTCGGCAACCGGGAAGAAATTCCAGTGCACTCCTATGGCACGCGCCTCGAGCGCGGTAATGCGCCCCATGGCTTCGGCATTTTCCGGCTTGCCGGTGGCTCCCAAGGTCATGGCATGCGGAAAAACCGTCGCACCATTCACGCGCATCGACACGCCCCGTTCGAAATCTGCCCCTACCAGAAGCGGAAGCCTCGATGCGGCCTGCAGCCGGTTGAGCAATTCGGCGACTATGTAGGGCGAACTCTTTAGAAGGATGGCCCCGTCGACCGGCACCGTCATCACCAAAGATCCGATGTGATACTTGTCGACGCTGTCTCGCAGTTGAACCCAATTGGGGTCGGCATCATTCAGAAACTGGGCAAGCACCTTGATCCCGAAGAGTTGTCCGACCTTTTCCTCCGTTGACATCTTGCGCAATGTCTTGTCGGCCCACTTTTTCCCCGCTCCGTCGAGACGCACCACACGGGGTTTCAGAAAGATCTCTTTTGGATTGTTTTTAGCCAAGCAGAGTGCGGCCGCAAAAAAAATCGCCAACAAAAGCAAATGCCGGATCATGCCATTGACAATAGCAAAAACGAACGACAACGTCGTGTGCCCCGCAACGGACGCGCTGGACATCCCACCGATCCGAGGCTGAGATCGCTCAGCGCCTCTCAGATTAGTTTTTGGACAATTGCAATACTCTCCGCCTGAATCGCCGGATCATCGCCGAATCCCGAAAGCCAATGCACATCCGGTTCTCGCCGGAACCATGTCATCTGGCGCTTGGCATAATTGCGGTGCGCCTGTTGTGCCGCCTCCTGCGCCGACTCCCGAGCGATCTGGCCACGCAGGAACTGAACCGCTTGCTTGTATCCGAGCGACGACAGCGGTCGCGCTTCTTCGCCATATTTCCTGAGTAGACCTTCTGTCTCCGCCATCAGTCCCTCGTCAAACATCTTGCTGGCACGCTGATTGATTCGGGCATAGAGACTTTCGCGCTGCGGATTGAGTCCGAGACGCAGAATGCGAAACCCGCGCAGCGGTTCGCGTCCCTGCTGCCAAAGCTCAGTCATGGTCGGCCAAGTAGACTGCCGCGAAGCGACGCACACTTCGATCGCCCGAATGACCTTGGCAACGTCATTCGCGTGGATGCGCTCTGCCGCCGCAGGATCGAAACGCCGCAGGATACGATGCAGATGCTCCTTCCCGCGCTTCTCCACCCGCGTCCGCAACCTGTTGCGCAGTTCTTCGGAGCGCTGCGGTCCGGCAAAGAGTCCTTGCAGCAGGGCGCGAAGATACAGCCCGGTGCCTCCACTAACAATCGGCAAACTCCTTCGACGCTCAGGATTGGTAGAAGGGCTCTCACCCGGAATGCGATCCCTTTGAGCTATCTCGCGCAAAACCTGCCTGGCCAGGCGGGCATATTCTCCGGCGTTGATGTCGGCCAGCGGATTCACGCAATCCAGCAAGTGATGCGGAATTTCCGCACGCTCGGCTGCAGTGGGTTTGGCAGTCCCAATTTCAAATTCGCGGTACATCGCAACCGAGTCGCAATTTACGATTTCTCCATGGAAGCGTCGGGCCACGGCCAGCGCTAAGGCGGTCTTCCCGCTAGCTGTAGGGCCAAGCACGACGACGAGCAGCGATTCACGCTCCAACTTCCGCGACTCCGCCAACTCCAGCGAGTTCAGCGCGCGCTCCACGGGATATATCGCCAATAGCGAATGACGGTAAGGATGAGCAGCAGAACCGCCATAAGAAGTAGCCCTGTGGCCTCGGCGGCATAGATGGCAGGGTCGTGCCGATGCTTTTCATTGGCGCCCGGCTTCGGTGAAACGGGAGCGTTCACACCGATATTGTAGCTCTTCCGTTTCTCATCGTTGATCTCCCGTCACGAATCGCAGGCCGCTCACGGTCGGCACGCGCTTCCGAGCGACCCGCGGACGACTATCGACCGACGGTTGCCTGGCGGTACACTACGGGCGCAGCGTCATGCCAAACACTTCCTCCAATCGCGATGACAGGATTCTTCGCTTTGGTGTATTTGAAGTAGACCTCGGCGCCGGAGTGCTGCGCAAGAACGGCACTCGCATCCGTCTCCAGGAGCAGCCCTTTCAGGTCCTTGTCGCGCTGCTGCAGAATGCCGGTCAGGTCGTGACGCGCGATGATTTACGCGCAACCATCTGGCCTGCTGATACTTTTGTCGATTTCGATCACAGCCTGAATACCGCGGTGAACAAGATTCGCGACTCGCTGGATGACTCCGCTTCGAACCCTCGCTTCGTCGAAACCTTGGCCCGGCGTGGATACCGTTTCATTGCGCCCGTCGGCAACGTCGATAGATCTGCTCCGGCGAACAACTCTGCCGCCTCGCCCGCCTCCAATGTCGCGCTGCACCCCGACCTGCATGTTCCGTTACCGAATCGAGGTCTGGTACGTTCCCTTTTCGCGCTGATTCAGTTGATGTATCTCATTTTCTACGTAAGCGGCCTGGTTCATCTGCACGACGCTGTTCGCGTGGCTAGTAGCTTTCTTTCCGGTCGAGAAGCGACCTTCGTCGCGGGCTTGATCCTCATCACGGGCGCCGCAGGAATTCCACTTCGCTTATATTTGCTGTCCGCCGTCGCTTTCGATTACCAACAATTGGCGCCGAAATTCCTACGCCTGTTCCCGTTTATCCTGGCGCTTGATCAACTCTGGGCGATCGCTCCGTTTTTGCTGCTGCCGCGCATTGGCATAGGTTTAACATTCGCCGCGACCGGCGCGCTACTGTACGTTCCCTTTTCGGAGAGAACTCTGGTACGAATGGCATATCCGACCTCGCCATGAGATACTCCCGCCCTCAGGAAGTCGGCGTAAGGAACAGCGGCGGAGCATCGCAATCGGACGCCTGCGCGTGAAACAAGAACAACGCAGCGCTCAGGAAGTGCTTCGCCCAAGCCCCCACGTCGATCATTGCGGGGGATTGTGAACCAATCCGTAACATGCCACCATCAACCGCGATCGCAGTACGTGAATCGGAAAGCCCCGCGATTAAGTTTGAAGCGCCGTTGGCAAATGGATATTCCCGGACCGCTGCCGTGGTCGAGCGCGGAATCTGCGGATCGGTCTTGTGACAGTACTCGGGATCTCCCGGAAAATCGACATACAACGTCAAATTCAGGAACTTCGCAGTCTCGCCGAAGGCCTCGCGGGAGTGGAAGTGGCACATGTCCTTGGGATCATCGAACTGAGCCGGTTCAATCGAAAAGCGGACAGTCGGGGTCTCAAGCTGCAGGGGCAGCGCGGTAAACGTGCCGCTATCGGGAGTGCCCGCTAGCGAAAAACCGTTAAGACTTCCGACCTTGTAGCGAAATGACACAAAAGTTGCGTAAGGCTGTTCCGTCGATGCATCAGGTGGATAGCTAGCCCCGACGCGACTCCGGACTCTTCGGGCGGCCACGTAGGCCTCGGGCTTGGGTAGGCGAATCACATAGCGCCCTGCTTTGGCGTAGAGCGCGGTTTGCAAGGCCTTGGGGCTTATCTTCGCCTGGGCGAAACCGGCATCAAGTGTCCCCGAGAAGCCAGCGCCATGCTCCGGCACGGAAAGATCGTAAACACCCGCCTGCAGAGTCGAGTCGTTCGATGCAGCCACATAAAGATCGCGGTGCAGTTTTGTCTTGGGCGCGAGAGCTAGCACACTGTTGGCATCTTTCGGGTCAGTGACGAAGGCCCACGGGCCTTCGAAAACCACGAAAACTTTCTCGCTGGTTGCCACCGTCGCCGGGGTCGCGGATGATACAGGTGTTGGTTGAGATTGCTGACACGCGGCAAGAAAGAGTGTAGCCAGAACAACGCTGGCAACCGCAACTGTCATGCTTGCGGAGGGGCGGCGGGTTTTCATGAGTCTCTCCTGTTTTAGAGGTTAGGGTCGTCCGTAAGCTGCAAATGCCGCCCAATAATAGGGATGGGAAGTACGCGGCAAGGCCAACATTTTCCGCGAGGTCAGGCGAGTGGCTTCGGAAACCGTCTCACCAGACAACGCATTGTGATAAAAATCCTCCACGAATGCTCGGGTTTCACTCGAGTCCACGGCCCAGCGGCTCGCTACCACATGAGGAACACCCGCGCTGAGAAAAGCATCCGTAACGCTGTCGAATTCGCTCGATCCGCCACCTGCGGCGGCCGTGCTGCATGCCGAGAGCACTGCGAGTTGGAGGCTCCGCAAGTGAAGGTGGCGAACATCGGCAGCGTCCAGCAGGAGGGGCGCCTTCCCTTTTCCGTCTCCATCTTCCAGCATCAATCCCGTCTTACCCGGCGTGGATAGCGAATGTCCCGCAAAGTGAAAGACTTGAGCTCGTGGCAGTTCGGCCTCGACTGCGCTGAGGGTCGCGGAGGCCCCTTTGAGAACCCGCGCCGTATCGAAGCCGCTTGCGACGGAGTCTGCTTCTGACGCCACATCCGGAAGTGGCACGAGACCGTCTACTGGCGATGAAGTCGCGCTCCCTACTACCAGGGCAGCCAAGTCTGGTGAAATGCCCTTGCCGTTGCGCAGCCGCATCTGGGAATACAGCCCTGGAGAATGGACAATTGGAGAATCCTCTATCAGATAGTGATTGTCCGTATCCAGCAGTGCTTCGAAGGGTAAGCGTCCAAGCCAACCGTCTGCTTCGATCACTAGGGTGCGTCCCGGCGCAAGAAACGCTTGAACCGGAGCAATCAGTTCTTCAAACAGGGTTCGAGCGCCTCGGCGCAAAGCGCTAAGATCCGATTTCGGATCGGAGACCAGATCCTGAAACCTTTTCGCTGATTCTTGCAAATCCTCGATAGGCTTGTGCATCCAGCGCCCGTTGATGCCCCTATCGTCGTAAACCCAGATCGCCAAACCGTCTGGTAACGCGGCATACGCCAGCACCGTTTCTTTGGTGAGCAGCGGGAGGCGCGACGGCAGCTGCATCGGATTCGGTATCTGCGTGCTGTTCAACAATCGTTGTTGAGGCGGAGCGCTCGCCATGCGCTGTGGCGCTCCCAAATACAACTCGTAAGTCTCAAGTGCTTCCTGCGAACGATCCTGCACTAACTGTGCTTCGCTGAGTGCGAGATAAGCGGGAGCTGAGTACTTTCTCCACCGCGCACGTTCCGTTTCATTCCTGAGGGTTCCGAGACTGGTCTCCGCCAGAGCCAGCGCTGTGCGGAGCGCCTTCTCGGCCTCAGGTTCCCGGTGCCTGGCGAGTTCGAGTTCCCCCAAAGTGGAGTAGAACATCTGAACAAGGTAATTGTTCGAAAGCGCCCCGACCTGTCTTTGTATCGTGGTCAGCCGGGTGGCGGCGGCATCCGAGTGACCGAGGCGCTCCTCCAGTTGAGCGATTCTGATATCGACTTCAACAGCATAGTTACGGCTAGCTTCGGATTGCGAACCGAGGGCAGAAAGCCGGGCAGCCTCGGCATATTGTTCTTGCGCAATCTCCGGCAGACCGGCTGCGATTGCCGCATCTGCCATCGAATCATGAGCCATGGCGCGCCGCAACAGATTATTGTCTCGGTCGATCAACGCCACCCCTTCTCGCCAGGTGGCCAATTGCAGGTTCGGCCGGCCGGCCGCTTCAGCGATATAAGCTTGCCCGGCGTAGAGACTGTAGCCGCGCACACTGGAAAATGGTCTCGACCAATAACGCTCCAGTCCCGTGCGGGTCATAGCCAAAGCGCCTGTTTGGTCGCCGGTAAAGAGCTCATCTTCCGCGGCAAACAAAATCGCCCTCAGATAAAGACCAGCGAAATCGCTCCGCTGAGCGAGATCCATGGCGCGAGCCGTAGCCATTTCGTCCGCCCCAATGTCGCCCATCAGGAAGGAGCAGACACCCTTCTCCAGGCCAAGCTGAATCTGCAGCCACGGATAAGAACGGTAAGAATCGTGTTCCAAGTCAGACAGTGCGTTTGCCGCATGTCGCCGGCACTCTTCACTGTGCCGCTCCATTTGGTCCGCATAAGCCTGCTCAAACTGCGCGCGCAGCACGCCCGCCCTGTTGCCCGAAGCGCGAAACGAGCGCTCGGCAAGATGAGCTTGTTCGCGCGAAATGCTATACCCGCCGTCATCATTCGCTTTAACGGCGCGGCCCAGTTCCGTCACCGCCTGCGGAAAATGCGGCGCCTCAGCCCCGAGCAGAAGATCAGCCAGCCAGCGATCGCCATGCTGTCGATTCGTCAACTCCGCCAAAAAAAAAAGCGCCCGCGAGGCGCTCTCTTCATTGGGTTGGGCACTTGTCCGGTGTTCGTTCGTCCTGTCTTCCGGAAAAGCTTCGGGCAACCATGACAATAGGGCTTCGTGAAGATATTCTTCTACCCGCTGATCGACCAAGCCTTGATCGCCTGCGGAAGGCGGACCTGCGCCGCTATTCAGCGCAATGAACTGGTCCGGAGACAGCAGTGGCGTTGCGTCGCCCCGATGCTTCTTCAACTTCTCCCGCAGCGCATCAGCTCGATTTCGCGCTTCCTCCGCCCACTGCGACCCTGTGTCGATGCGCAGGTAATGTTCCCAGTCATCCAGCGCCTGTTGATAGAGGAACTCATGCTCCGAAACAATGGCACGGTTGAAAAGTGCAATCGGATCGTCCGGCCGCGCCTTCAGCGCCTGGCTTAGGTACTCGAACGCGGCGCCGAAATCCTCGCTCCGCCCTTCCTGCTGACCGCGCTGAAAGTAAGCTGTGGCGAGATCGGTGAGCAGGGTGGGCGAGTGCGGCTCCGACTCCAAAGCTCGGCGCAACGCCTCCACCGCCGCTTCGTACTTGCCTTCGAGAACGTCGGCGTCCGCCTGAGCCTGAAGCCACGCCGGATCGGCCGCATGCGATTCCAGTTGACTAGCAATTAATACCTCCGCTTTCAACAGCGGCGCAGGTCTGCTGGTAAAGGAGCCCGTCTGCCCGCGCGACACCCGTAGTGGAGCGTACTCTGCTCCCGCGATCCTCAGCTCCAAACTACGTTGTTCGCTGTAAGCGCGGGCGAGTAGTTCCGAGGCAGCCGCCGGCTGGTTGCGTCGGATTTCTCGTTCATGAAGAAAGATCCACGATCCCGCGCTCACCAGGGCTAGAAAAGATGCTCCTGCCGTCGCCAGCCGCGCAACGCTCCCCCATCTTTCCCACCAGGGCAAAACTTCGCGATCCCGTGGTGTCCCCGCAATTCGTTTCGCCAACCGTAGCTGCCATTCCGCGCATGCACTCTCCAAAGACGCGATTTGCCTCCGCTCCGCTTCGGTCAACTCTCCGTTAACCTCCCTGAGTTCGGACACCGCTTCATGCAGCAACGGGCCGCAATGATCACATCGGCTGGCATGTTCGATACAGACGAGTGTCTCGTCCGCTGCGGTTACGCCTCCGGCAATCTCGCGCCACACCCCTGCGACAGGACAGGCGCTCTCGGGTTCGACAAATTCGTCCGCCCGCATACTTTTCACACGGCGTTCCAGGACGGTCAACTCCTCAAATTGCTCGCGGCAGCTCAGACAACTCTCAAGGTGCGGGTGCACATCGGCGGCCCCCAGCGAGGGGTCCACACGCCCCCGATACTCCTCGAGCAGCTTCGCTAGCTCGGGAGATCCGATATGCTCGCTGGGATTTTCTTCCAAATTAGCTCCGTTATCTGTTAGAACGATTTTGCCGGTTGAGAACCTTCACTTCACAGTGCGGGATTGAACTGGCTATATGACCTCGAATCATAGTAGTTAGCCGCATCAGCACGCTTTCCACCCCTTCCGTAGTCAGGCCGATCGACGGAATGGAGGCAATCTCACTCGCAGTAAGTCCCTGGCGGTGCCGCAGCCAAAAAATCATACGCTTCCTACCCTCGTCCTTACCTGCGGTGACTTGCCTCAGGATTTTGTCCACTTGCTCCAATTGCAGATGCTGGGTTACAACTTCCAGACTTTCGGGAACATTGGTCTTTGGACGGATGGGAACCGGATCCAGGAGCGCTTCGGTTTGACCAGCACCGCGCTTCGCAGCCAAGGCTGACTTGAAGTGATCGTGGACAACATTGGCCGCCACTACTTTCAAGAAGCCGTAAATCGAATCTTCATACTTCGGACGGAACGATGCCAGCAAATGGCAGTCGTCTTCGCAGAGCTTCAGATAGACATCCTGGACCAGGTCGTCGATCTGCGAACGCGATGGTTCTCCCCAATGGCGGGCAGTTCTCAACACCGTGGCGGCGATAACTACTTGAAACCGGCGGATGAACTCCGTCCACGCCCGCTCGTCCTTTGAGGCAGCACACGCTCTTACCAGTTCGCTCGACGAGAGTTCCTTGTAGCGTGCCAACTGTCCACTCCGGATTGGGCGGATTGTACAATAGTCTCGCTTGAGAGTGACGTTAAAGATTGATAAAAGGCAGAACTCTTCACGAATTCAAAGCGGCTAAGAATCCTGCCTTTAGTGTGAATCTTACCGGCGCGGTTATGCGAGCAGTTTCGCCGCTTCCTTGGCGTAATACGTCAAAATCAGGCTCGCGCCCGCGCGGCGGATGCAGAGCAACGATTCCATGATTACGCGTTCCCGGTCGATCCACTGGTTTCGCGCCGCAGCCTCGATCATCGCGTACTCGCCCGACACCTGATAAGCCGCCAGCGGCAGGTCGAAACGTTGGCGGGCCGCGGCAATCACGTCCAGATAGGGCATGGCGGGCTTGACCATGATCATGTCAGCGCCCTCTTCGATGTCCAATTCAATCTCGCGCATCGCCTCGCGGACGTTCGCTGGGTCCATCTGATAGGAACGGCGGTCTCCGAACTGCGGTGCCGAATCCGCAGCCTCCCGAAACGGCCCGTAGAATCCGGAAGAGTATTTCGCCGCATAAGAAAGGATCGGAGTATTTTCGAAGCCGGCCTGATCCAGCGCCGTGCGGATCGCACCCACGCGGCCGTCCATCATGTCGGAGGGCGCAATGATGTCGACACCGGACCGAGCCAGTGACACCGACGTACGCGCCAGCAACTCCAGGCTGGCGTCATTCACGATCTCATACTCCGTGGTTGCCGGTGGCGATGCCGCGGCCGCGCCCAGCGATTGCGGCCCCGCTTTTACAATGCCGCAATGCCCGTGCGACATGTACTCGCACAAGCACACGTCCCCCATAACTACAACGTCTCGTACCTCACTCTTGATCGCGCGTGCCGCCCGTTGCACGATGCCATCCTCCGCCCATGCCCCCGTAGCCACTTCGTCCTTCTTTTCAGGCAGCCCGAACAGAATGACCGACAATACTCCCAGCGCACGTGTGGCGCCCACTTCCTTCACGGCCTCGTCCACCGAAAGATTGAAAACACCCGGCATCGAGCGCACTTCTTTTCGGATACCCTTCCCGGGACAGATGAATAAGGGGTACACCAGAGCTTCGGGCGTGAGGCGGGTCTCGCGAACTAGCGTTCGCAGGGTTTCAGTGCGCCGCAGGCGGCGTAGACGGTTCGTGGGGAATGCCATAACACGCAATTCTAGCAGTTGCCGCTAAAACCGCGTCCAGTTGGATCACTGACCTCGGTGACCTCTATCACACCTTCAACACCATGTAGTTTGGCGGTTACCTCAGTAACCGGGGGTAACCAGTTCGTGATCTAAACATCTCACCCTGGGCGTCATATTATCTATTGCAGTGGGGTATCGCAGTCACATCTCGGCGCTGGTCTTTGGGATAGGTCTACTGCTGGCTTTTGCTCTTGCCCCAGTCGTGTTCCCTGACCCCTTCTTTCGTGTGGCAATGGGCGACCTGGTGCCACTCCTGGTGATCCTGGCTGCCTTTGCCGTCTCCGCCCGGAACGGCTGCGACAGCCGTGGCCATACCCGTTTGTTTTGGGCATTGATCACGGCGGGGATGGCGATGTGGTGCTTTAACCAGGGCTGCTGGGCTTGGTTTGAAGTTGTGCTGCGGAAGCCGCTGCCCGAGCCTTCTCCTGGGGCCATGGTGCTGTTTCTTCACATCGTGCCCATCATCGCGGCGGTGGCTCTCCGTCCCCACCAGGCCGATGAGCGTGAAGGGATGGTGCCCAGCGCTTTGAACGTTCTCATCCTCCTGATGTGGTGGATTGTCGCCTATGCCTTCATTGTTTTCCCGGAAGCATACATTGTCCCGGATGTCGCGTCCTACAACACCCGCCGGGATTTCCTCTACGACTTGGACGAAATAATACTGATTATCGTCTCTGCATCGGCGTTTTTCAGCAGTTCCGGACCGTGGCGCCAGATTTATCGCAACATCTTTGTCGCCACCATCATTTACGCATTGTCATTGGAAGTGTTGAGTGCTGCTCTGGTTCGCGGTTTGTATCAGACCGGAGGGATTTACGACGCTCCATTTCTCGCAGCTGTGCTCGCATTTCTTTGGGTTCCTCTCGCCGGGCGGCGCTACCTTCGCGACGCCCCGACGATGCATTTCAGCACAAGAGCTATCCGGCCGATCGCATCTCAACTGGCAATGCTCGCCCTACTCTCCCTCCCTCTCATGGGTTATTGGGCATTGTTCTTGAGCCACGACCCGCCTTATCTGCGTCAGGTACGCTTTACCGTGGCAATGGGCGGCGTCGCCGTTCTCGCCTTCCTGGTCTTCCTCAAACAACATCTGCTGGACCAGAAGCTTCTGCAACTGCTCAGGCATTCTCGCAATAGTTTCGACAACCTCCAGCGCCTGCAAGGGCGCGTGATCCAGCAAGCCAAACTGGCTTCGCTCGGAGAGCTTGTCGCGCTCGCCGCCAGCGAACTGGAGTTCCCGCTCACCGCCATACTCGGCAGCTCCGAACGCATGGCTGCCAGCAGCAATCTCAGCCGCGAACAACTTGCCAATGCCCAGAAAATTGGTCAACAGGCGCGGCGCACTCGCGAACTTGTCAACGATTTGCTGAGCTTCGCTCAGCAAACTCCGGGAGAAAAGAATCCGCTCGAACTGAAGCCTCTTCTGCAGCGCGCGGTGCAAATGGAAGGATTCAAGCTGGAAAATAAAAAGATCAGCCTGACCGTGGAGAGCAACACTGCTTTGCCCCGCGTCCTTGGTAATCCCAACCAGCTCTTACAGGCCTTTCTCCAGATCGTCGAGAATGCGGTGGACGCACTCCAGGAAATCGGCGGTGGACGTCTGCAGATCTCGCTCTGGAGTGAGGACAACGAGTTGGTCATCCAGTTTGCCGATTCCGGACCCGGCCTGCGCGATCCCGAACGCGTTTTCGACCCTTTCTACACCACCAAGCCAGTCGGCAAAGGTACCGGCCTCGGACTCAGCGCCACCTACGGCGTGATCCAGGACCATAAGGGACAGATCACTTGCTACAACCGCCCCGAAGGCGGCGCAGCCTTTGAAATCCGCCTGCCCGCTCTCAAGATACCTCTTCCCTTCGCCGAGGCCGCCCGCGCCTGAACCGGTGCCTGAAAAATCTGCGATCAGAACAACTCTGGCTACTGTTTCAAGGCGATCGTATCTTGCGCTACCTGATCGAATGTCGTGATGACCCGAGCATTCGCCTCATAGCTGCGCTGCGCGACAATAAGATTCGCGAATTCCGTGGCGATGTCGACATTCGATTGTTCGAGCGCGTCCCCGGAAATGCTGCCTAGTCCGCCACTCGTTGGGGCCCCGATGTCCGGCTGACCGGAGGCAAGAGTGGTCGAATAGGTATTGTCCCCATTACGCGAAAGCCCCTGCTCGTTGGCAAAGCTGGCGAGCCCGATCTGCCCCAGGGTTGCCGTCGTTCCATTGCTGAACGATCCTGTAATCGTGCCATCCGAACCGATGTTGAAACTCTGCAGAGTACCGCTACTGGCGCCATCCTGTTGAATGGAGGTGGTGCTGCTGGCCGCCGCCGTTTGGGTTAGGAGCCCAACGCCCGTCGGACCAAATACGTGCCAGGTGAAGGTAAGTTGATTGGCTCCGTCGGCGAAAACTTGTTGCGCGCCGCCGCCCGCGGCGGGTGGAACATCAATGGTCGGATTCGTCGCAGAAGCGCTGCCACCATCGGGAGTGATCGTGTTCAAGGTCCCATTGCCATTGAAATTGAGAGTGCCCGTAGCCAGCGTAACAGGACTGGTAGCGCCGGCAATGTCGGCGGCAGGCACCGTAACCGCGTAGTTCCAGGTGTTGACGACGGCAGGAATAGCGGCGGTGGCATTCACGCCGTTGGCTCCCGCATTGCTGCTCCAGGTAAGGTTTGCCGAACCCGTCCCCGCGCTCGTCGCGGCAAAATCGCCGGCAGCGCCAGTGACACTGGCGGTGAAATTGATTACGCCGTTGCCAGCGTCCACCGCCGTGGCATCGGGGTTGGCGGCTGTGCCAGTTCCATAGCCCCCCGGAGAAGCCGTTCCGGCGGCATCCGCATAATTGTCATTGATCGCGTTCACCAGATTTGCCGTGGTTTCTGCGACTGTGGCGCCGATATAAACGTCATTGCTTCCGGCGGCCGGCGCGTTCGTCGTGAAGGTATACGTCTGGCCGCCTACAGTCACGGTTTGGGTGGAAACGGGGAGGGCGGTCATGGTGAGCGCTCCGGTCGCCGCCTGGGCGGGGACAGCGGCAACGGCGGGAGAGTTGGCGCTCGTGTAAGTAAAGGTGACTTGGTGCGCCGCTCCGAGAGAGTCGTAAATCGTTGCTTGCGTGGAATAGGTGGCGCCAGCTGCCGAGGTGGCATCGAGATTCGAAGTGAGGCTTACGTTGCCCGTCACCACCGCGGGACTCGCGGTGCCGGCCCCTAATGCCAGCGTCCCGAGCCCTCCACTGATGTTGACGGCGCCATTGACCGCCTGGTACCCGAGGACCTGCTGGCCGTCAGCGGTTTCAAGCAGGTTGTCCGTGCCCACCTGGAAGTTCCCGTCCCGGGTGTAACTGTCAACTCCGTTTTGCTGGACCACGAAGAAGCCATTGCCGTTTATCGCAACATTAGTGTCGATGCCAGTCGAAGTGACGTTCCCCTGCGTAAAGTCAGAGGTTTCAGAACTGACCTTCACGCCCGCGCCCTGCTGAATCGGATCCCCGGCTCCATCCGTTCCAAGATTCTGGTAGAACAGATCGGCGAACTGGATCTGCTGGTCTTTATAACCAATGGTATTGAGGTTGGCCAGATTGTTGGCAGCGGTTGAGAGCGCGGCCGACGTGGCGTCCAGTCCGGAAAGAGGTATCGAGAAATTGGGCATTGGAACTCCTTAGTGAGATATGGAATTGAAAGCTGGTGTAACTATTGAATTGGCGCTGGCGCTCGAGTTTGCGCCAGAAACCCCGCCGACATCGTTGACCAGCGTCTGCATAAGCTCCTGGATCTGAGTCAGTTCCCCGAGAGAGTCGAACTGGGCGAGTTGGGTAACGAACTGATTGGGATCGACAGGATCGAGCGGGCTCTGGTTTTGCAGTTGCACGGTCAACAGTTGCAGGAATGTATTCGTCAAGTCGACGCCCGGATCCGTGGAAGTGGATGACGATGCGGGCGCGGAAGCCGCCGCCGAGGAGGATGCTGCCGATGGGCCGGAAGCGGTATGTGCCGAACTGAACGCTTGCAATAACGAAATGGACACGATTACATCCTCCTAGGCAAGAATGCTGACGCTCATGCGACTTGGTTCGGTTCCGACGGGTGGGTCTGAGATAAGAAGATCCGCCGCCGGCTCCGTACCACTTTCCTCCGGCGCGTCCGCGCTCACGGCGGCAGATGGCGGGTTGGGCGTTTGCGAAAAATGTTGTCGCGACTGACCCTGCTGAAAACCAGTCGCCGTCTGCAGGCCGGAGCGTCCGTGATCGAAGTTGACGGCTGTAAGGTTCAGGTGACTGTTATTGAGTCCGGATTCCAGACCCGGAACTTCGGAACTGAACCAGCGCGCAATATCCCTCTCACTATGAACCGTGACGCCCACCTGACTTTGCTGGACGACCGTGTGAATCTCAACCGCGCCAAAAGCGTCTGTACGCAGGCCGAAATGCATCTGGGCGTTCGGCTGCAAATCAACATGAACATCGGCAGTTGGAACCGACGCCACCGGGACCGGCGGCGCGGAGTCAAGCATCTGGTGACTTTGTGGAAGTGCGGTCGCGGCCTCCGAAGTAACCGGGTCCTGCGGGGCGGAAATCGAAGGCAAGGGAGCACCGGGGGCAGGCAACGCGTCTTTCGCCGGGGCGGCGCTGCTCGAAGGGACGGGTAAAGAGTTCGCCGAAAGTGAGGTAGCAGGGTTAGGACCGGCGGAGGATGGTAACGATGTCGCATCTGCCGGGAGCGCTGCGGAGGACTTCTTTTCGGTCGGTGCGCTCTGCGACATGGTGGTCGGAACGACGGTAGAAACTCCAGTCTTGGCGTCGCTTCTCAAATCGTTGGCGACTGCCGACGGCGAGCCGCCGGGGCTTACGGCCATCGATGCGAATGGCGGCACATGAGAGTCGCAATCTGAGGCGACATTCGACGTCGTAATGCCCGCTGTGACAATGGCTGCGGTAAAGGAGGGCACATTATTACTGTGAACGTAGACAACTTTTGTGCCAACAGGGTCATTGTTGACGTTAGATACGGGTCCCGTTGTGGCGCTTGGTCTCGCGATACTTGTGCTTCGCGGCGAGGAAGGCTGACGGGTTGCGGGATCGAAGGCTGCGGGAATTGTGGGGCCGTCCCCTGGATTTCCCGTAACTGGGGAGGCTGCCTGCGGCTTTTCGGAGGCTGCTGCGACGACTCGGCGCGGAACGCTACCCGTCGTAACCGGCGGCAAGTCTGTGATCGACGTTGCGAAAGGTATCGCCGATGTAACCATGGCAGCGGGCGGACTGGATGTACTTAGACTTGAGTTGCCGACTGTCTCAGACGCTATCCTGTCCGAAGAATTGTTTGAGACCGATAACCAAGTGCCTTGCGGGTTGGGTATCGCGGCGGTGGATGGTCCAGCTGTTATCGCCACAGCGACGGGCTGGACAGTCGTGTCAATCGCGAAACCAGAGTCTCCACTTCCAAATTGTGAGTTATGCTCGCCGCCACTCATCGTGTGGGATGAGGAGTTCATCGCGAGCTGCGGGGAAGAGCCCACCTGATTGAGCGCATCGAAGTTCCCCGCGACAACCGGCAGTGGGGCTGACGCTGGCGGAGCCACCGGTGCAGATTGGACAAGAGTGAGCGGTTCTGGCGGGGCAATCTGGGATTGAGGGTTTGCAGGTTGGTTAATCGCGAAACTGAATCTTCCGGCCTCAGTCACCGCTCGCGCCGTTGCGGCCAGTGAAGAAACGGTTGAAGTTGGTGAGTTCGCAACGTCCGCCGCCTGCACTGCTACCGGCGAGAAATTTGCTGGTGACGCCGAATCGGCAGTTGGAAGCGTGGCGGGTTCTGGTGACACGTTGGGAGACTTCGCGCTGGCCTCACCTGTTTGCGTACCTGACGAGTGCGTGGGCGATGCCAATATGTCGAAAGCTTCGAAAATCTGGTCTTTCGCCGATGACGATGTCGATGTCGAAGTGGATAACGAAGCCTCGCGGCTTAGAGAATCGTTACCAGCGGACAATGAAGTCGCGATCGGAAGTGCCATAGGAAGTGCGACGGCGTCCTGACCATCAAGCGACGAGGCTGGTACCGGAGTTAGCAACGCATTCAAAACCGAAAAAGTAGCTGCATCTGTAGCCGCTGGCGACTCGGCAGCAGTCGTTGGTGATAAGATTCCTGGCTGTTCGGCGGGGGTGGCGGCGAACTCAGCCGGGAACCTTGCTTCCTTTTTAGAGACGGCTTCGCCCTCGAGACCAGCATCCAGTTTCGCCTCCGACTTAGACGAGGTTTTACCCGTGAACAGCAAAACCTGATTTAGTGCCTTGAGACTTGCAGGAGGATTCGCATCGTAAGTTGGAGGTGCCTTGGCCGCAAATTTGATGTTATTGGAAAAGTTACTGGCGAAATTACTGGCAAAGTGATCCGTGAGGTTTGACTCGAGGTCGTCGGCCAGCGTCGTTGGCCCAGCTAAAGTGGACTGGCCTTGGTGCTGTTCCGGCGCAGAACCCGATATAGAAGAAGCAAGTTCCGCATTGAAATTCGACGGCTCCGCGGACAACGCCCTGATCACGGGAGAAACCGATGGAAGCGGCAGCGTCGGAATGAATATCGCGTCAACCTGCATACGAGTGTCCTACAATCGTTTGCATTCGGTGCACCAATCGAGAGCATGGGTCTCGTGTGAATTGCTGATCGGCGATCCTTGAATTGTCAGCGACTTACAACAGATACCACGGCTCGCGGATCGCGCAGTAGGAATGAGGACGAGGCGAATGCGGCAAGCGTTGCCCGGTAACTCCCGGCAAAAATAAGCCCAACCATTCAGTCTGAATTCAGCTGCGACGATGCCAGCGTTGTAACAGGTAATCCGCATCCAGCTTCTCCTGCTGGCGGCGCAATTCCTCTTGCTGGTAAACACGGTGCTGGCGCGTCCGCAAACTCTCAAGCGCTTCTCGTTCGCGATACGCCTGATGATATTCGCCCAGTGCCTTTTGCCTCAGAAGTTCTAGTTTGCGAATTTCACACTGGAGTTCCTCGCGGTAGCGTGCCACGTTCTCCCGCAGAAGCGACCCGAACTGGAGTTCGGCTGCGCTGCATCCGGCCGTCAGCCCCTCCGAATTGAACTGCTTTGAATCAAACAGGAATCGGTCCAGTTGTGCCCGCGTTTCCTCGGCGCGGGAGATCTCGAGGTTGATTCTCTGCAGCTGAAGCGTTCGCTGCCGCTCGATGGCTTGGCGTAGACGCAATACATGGGCGAGAGCGAAATGGAAGGGCATAATTTAGAAGGCCGCACTTAGCAGCTCACTCTTCAAGCTCGCAGCGCCATGAGGCGATCTAGCGAGTCTTTCATGCCCGCAACTTCCCGCGACGACTGCCTGAGAAATTCGCCGAGCTGAGGCATTAGTGTGACCGCGCGATCGAGATCGGGATCGCTGTTTTTTTGGTACGCGCCGATGCGGATAAGTTCCTCGGAAGCCTTGTAAGTGGCGAAAAGACGGCGGATCAGGTTGGTTTTTGCCAGGTGCTCGTCGGAGATCACCGCCGGCATAATGCGGCTGATGCTGTCGAGAATGGAGATCGGAGGATAGTGACTCTGGGCAGCCAGGCGGCGATCCAGCATGACGTGGCCGTCAAGCAAAGCACGGGCAGCATCGACCAAGGGGTCGTTCTCGTCGTCGCCTTCCATGAGCACTGTGTAGAAACCGGTGATACTGCCAGACTTGAAGGAGCCCGCCCGCTCGATGAGCCGGGCAAGCAAAGTGAAGACCGAAGGGGTGTAGCCTTTGGCGGTTGGCGGCTCGCCGGCTGCGAGTCCAACTTCGCGTTGCGCCATGGCGAGACGAGTAAGGGAATCGACGATCAGTAGCACTTGCTTGCCACGGGCGCAGAAATATTCCGCAATCGTTGTCGCCGCCAGACCGGCGCGGATGCGAAGCAGCGGATCCTGATCGGAGGTGGAGACTACCACCACCGAACGTCTGCGGCCGGCCTCACCCAGCGAGTTGAGAAGTTCACTCACCTCGCGGCCACGTTCTCCGATCAGGCCGAGCACGGTAAGGTCGGCGCTGGTATTGCGCGCCATCATACCGATGAGGGTGCTTTTGCCGACGCCGCTGCCACCAAAAATACCCACGCGCTGGCCCCGTCCGCACGTAAGGAAGGCATCAATCGCTCGGATGCCGCACCCGAGCGCTTCCCGAATGGGAGTGCGCTCCAGCGCCAGTGGAGCTTCACGATCGAACGTAGAACGTTCGTGGCAAACCGGCGACGCGAACCCGTCGATCGGACTTCCATCGCCATCGAGCACCCGCCCCAGCAGTTGGTCACCCAAGCGCAAGCAGGGACGCTGTCCCCACACGACGATCTGGTCGCCATATCGGATGCCTGTCGGACGGCGCAACGACATCGACAGGACGGTGTGGCCGCGGAACCCGACAATCTCCCCCGGCCAGCGGCACCCGTGCGAGTCGATGATTTCGCACGCTTCGCCAACCGTACAGAACGGCCCTTCGGATTCGACAAGTTGGCCAACCACCTGAATCACGCGACCGCGCCAGCGCAAAACCGAGGCGTGCTCGAGGTGCGAGAAGTAGGCTGCCAGTAGCTGCGCCATTCAACCGCCTTCCGGCCCTCCGACTGTTTCTGAGGAATGCGTCGGCGCGGAAACTGCCGCGGTGACCGGCGTCTTTCGATACGCCCCCGGTCGTGCGGCGAGCAGGTCCAGCAATCCTGTTTCAATTTCCTTGAGCTGCGATTGCAGACCTATTTCGGTGCAACCGAGCGAGGTTTCGAGGCGGCATCCTCCCACCGCGATGCCCGGATCTTCATGAATTTCCGGCGCGGGATTATCTCCCACCTGGCAGGCAAAATAGCGCCTCCAGTCGGCCGCTTCCCGCGGGTGAACATGGAGATTGACTTTCGTGCCGGTGTCGAGTTTTTCCAGGGTTACCCGCACGATGCCAGCCAAGGCCTGCGGATCGATTTGCAGCTCGCGATGCAGTATTTTTCGCCCGATCGCCAGCGCCAGCTCGACCACCTCTGCTTCGATGCGGCCGTAGTAATTCTGCCGTTCCCGGGCGAACTCCTGGAGAGCCTGGGCGATCTCTCCGCGATGCTTCGCGATGGTCGCTTCGAATTCCGACCGCAGCTGTTTTTGTGCGCTTTGCCGTCCCTGCTCGAAGGCCTCGGCATGCTGCTGGCGGCTCCATGCCTCGGCGGCCTGGCCGGTATCCGTCGCCACATCACCCGCGCCCTTCGCGACCCCGGCATCGACATACGCGAAGGGCGAGGAGTCCGAGGCACGCTGGCGCTTCGGAGCACTAGACGACATATTCCTCCTGCGATTCCGCGCTCAATACCAGTTTGCCTTCCGTTTCCAAACGGCGCGCTACGTCTACGATCTCGCGCTGGGCTTGGTTCACGTCTTTGGCGCGCACCGCTCCCAACACCTCCATGTCTTCTTTCAGCATGTCGACGGCGCGCGATGACATGGATTTGAAAACCAGGTTTTTCAGTTCCTCGCTGGCGCCTCGCAACGACAGTGCCAGAGTTTTCTTGTCCAGCTGTCCCAGCAGTTCGCGAATCCCGAGTTCCGGTACTCCGAGCAGATCTTCGAAGGTGAACATCAGGTTGCGGATCCCCAGCGCCATTTTAGGATCGTCTTTCTCGATCGTCTCCAGGATCCCCTTGCTCTTGATCGGCTCGAGCTGATTCAAAAGCTCGGCGGCCCCCTTGAAGCCGGCATAGGCGCGCCGGCTTTGTTCTCCGACCGACTCCAGATGCTTGTTCAGCGTGAGCGCAACTTTTTGGGCAACTTCCGGGGAAAATTGCCGCAACTGCGCCAGGCGCTTGACGGTTTCGGCTCGCACTTCTTCCGGCAGGCGCAATAGCAGCGTTGATGCTTGGCGAGCATTCAAATGGGCCAGGATGAGAGCGATCGTCTGCGGATGTTCGATTTCCAGGAACTTCGCCAATTGCTGCGGGTCCGCGTCCTGCAAGCTTTCCAGGTGCACGGCGTTCTGATCCATCGTGTTGGCGACCTGCTCGAGCAAACGCTGCGCAACCGTCTCGCCGAATGCCTTGATCAGCAGTTTCTGTGCGTATTCCGGACCGCCGTCGGTGAGATAAGCATGCGTGACCGTGAGCTGGTGATACTCCTCCAGTACCGCAATCGCCGTCTCGGGCTTGAATCGCTCCAGTTCTGCGATGCGCCGCGTCAGCCGCTGCACATCATTCTCCGGGAGATTGCGGTAGATGTGGCTGGCAGCCTCTTCGCCCAGCACCACCATCAGAATGGCTGCCTTCTGCAAACCCGGATTGGAGACGGCCGTGGCCACTACGATTGCTTCCCTCTAGGTAGACCGTTTTTTTTCCCCCGGTTCCTTCTGCTCATCGCCATTCCTTGCAGATTTTTTCCCCGGCTGCGGCCTTACTTGGGCCGCTGATCCCGGATCCAGCTCTGTACCAGCCGACTGGAGGCCGCGGGTTCGGCTTTGATCTTGTCGGTCAGCTCTTTTTTCAGGGCCCCGGCCCGCTTGACCTCTTCGCTGATGGCAGGCAGGCCGATGCCCCCGAGCACGTTGCCCGACACTCCTCCCGCCGCTAGAGGCTGGGCCAGATGCGCCGGAATCTGCTGGAAGGCCGCGATCGCATGTTTCTTCACCGGGTTCAGGACCAGCGCATATACCGCCAGGAACAGCAGCGTGATTCCCACGTAACGCAACACGCCAAACCAGTTCCGCCAGAGAAGACGATACTTCTCCAGCTTGCCGGGAGCCGTCGGCGCTTCGACCGGGATGGTCTGGAACGAGAGGTTTTCGACCGCCAGCAAGTCACCCCGCTGATCGTCGACTCCGATCGCAGCTCGAGCCAGTTTTTCGATGGCCGTCATCTCCTCGGGAGTGCGCTTGCGCCGGGTCGTCGTGGACTTGCCGTTTTCCGGCTTGCTCTCGACGGCATCATCGACCAAGATCGACGCGGTGATCCGGCGGACGCGTCCCGCCGGATTGACAACGTGGCGGATACTCTTGCTGACTGCAAACGTCGAGCTGTCGGACTTCGAACTCTGGTTGTCAAGAGCCGAAAACACGCTCGAAATGTTAGGCGAAGGGGAGGCCGCGCCCGCGGCGTTGCCGCCCGGCGTCCCAGGCGACGTCGTAACCGGCGGCGCCACCGGAGTTACCGCGGCCGAGCTGCCCGGAACGTTGCTGGTCACGCCCGGCACGCCCGCCGGATTCGCCCCACCCGCGAGTTCCTCGGTATGTTGCTGCGCGAGCGCCACCGTCGACTTCGGATCGTAGATTTCAGAGGTGTCCTCGCTGCTGCTTGCGTCGTAATCGACATGCACGCTGGCCCGGACGTGGTCAACGCCGACGACGGGATCGAGGGCGTGCACGGCCGCCGCCGCCAGCTCTTCGTCGGAATCGAAGGACGCTCGACCGGACGGTCCGCGCCGGGCGAGAAACGACATCGCCGTCTCCGCATCGACGACGGTAACATTTTCCGGCCGCAAGCCATCGACTGCGCTTGCGACCAGTTGCGGAATCGCTTGCCGGGCTTCGTGCGAAAGCGTGCCTCCACGCGTTTTCACGATGACGGCGGCCTTCGATCCGTGCTCCTGCTCGCTGAACAGCGACTCGCGCGGCAGCACCAGGTGCACCCGAACCGCTTCGACCTCGCTCAAAGTCTGCAGCGTGCGTTCCAGTTCCCCTTCCAGGGCGCGCTGGTAATTCACTTTTTCGCTGAAATCCGATCCCGCCCAGTTGGGCGTGTCGAAAAGCTCGAAACCCAGGCGGGCGTTTCGCGGCAATCCCTGCGCCGCGGTCTCCAGGCGTGCCACATCG
This sequence comes from uncultured Acidobacteriaceae bacterium, assembly GCA_963696275.1. Taxonomy (GTDB): domain Bacteria; phylum Acidobacteriota; class Terriglobia; order Terriglobales; family Acidobacteriaceae; genus Acidiflorens. Next base: position 501,261 of record CAVOJQ010000012.1, read on the forward strand.
AGCTTATCCGAAGGGACCAGCACGCTTCCCCCATCCGGGGAAATTTCGTAAGCGATATTCTTGGCCGCCAGACGGCTTCCCATGGCCTGCGCATCCTGCGGCTTCAGACCTGAATAGAGAACGACATTCTTGTGATCGAGCAAGGCCACGAACACCCATAAGGTCGCACCCACCGCCGCCGCGCCGCCCGCCAGCAGCGCCTTCTGCTGCAGGCTTAGACCGCGCAGAAAGTCTTGCATTTGTTGGAGCCACTCACCCAAGATCTCGAAACCTCCCGCATTCCCCGCCCGTCAACCTTGTCCAAGATCAGAACTGCATGTTCGAGATCTGCTGGTAGGCCTGCACAATCTTGTTCCGCACCTGCATCATGAGCTGAAAGGAGAGATCGGCTTTCTCGACCGCAATCATCGCGCTATGCAGGTCCGCGCCTTGGCCGTTCAGTAATTGCGCAACCTGGGTGGCGGCATCGCCCTGCGCGCCTTCCACTTGATCCATCGACTGCTCGAGAGTTTCGAGAAAGTTACCGCCATCGGCGGAGGCGGCCGGGTTAACGTCGGCGGGAAGAATGCGAATGGGCGAAATCGAATTGCTCATAGCTGAACCTCGGATGCCCGGCTGGATGCACCGTTTTTTCTACCGCAGCAGGTCGAGTGACTGCGAAATCATGTTTTTCGTCGCCTGCACCGCCGCCGCGTTGAGTTCGTAAGCGCGCACCGCGCCCAGCAGATCCGTCATTTCCTCGATGGGATCGACTTGCGGATAGGCCACGTAGCCTTGCCCATTCGCGTCGGGATGCCCGGGCTCGAAGCGCATCACCGGTGGCCGCTGGTCCGAGACAACCGCCGCCACGCGCACCGCGGCAGCGTGTTCGCGCGCGAAGCCAGCGAGCGAGAGCGAGAATCGGGGAGCGCGTTGCGCCTGAAATACGACCAACTGGCGGCGATAGGGGCCGCCCCCGGGAGTCCGCGTCGTTTGAGCGTTGGCCATATTGCTTGCGACCACCTCCGCGCGCTGCCGCTCCGCTCCGAGCGCCGAGCCACTCAGTTCCAGCATGCCGAACAGGTTCATGATGTGCTCCCTCCGCTAATCGCGCTCGACAGCCGGTGAAACTCGGCTTTCAGAAACTGTACAGCCACCTGAAAGCGCAATTGGTTCTGCGCCAGCAGCAGGGACTCGCGTTCCACCGAAACATTGTTTCCATCCGGCCTTTCCAGCAGTCCGCGAATCTCGTGCGCCATGGGGGTGAAGGATGCTCTTGACAGCCAGGGCCGGGAAAATGACGGCTCATCTTCGCCGGTCATGGCTCGCTCGATTTCCCCGGCAAAGGGACGTACATCTCGCGTATGGTATCCGGGCGTATCGATGTTGGCCAGGTTCGAGGAAATAATTTGATGGCGGAGGGCGCTCACGTCCAGAACGCGCTCCAACCCGCGTATCAGCGCGGTATCGATCAGGGACATGTTGGCTCCTTGTTGGGCTTGCCGGAGAAAACGTTATGCTTGGCGCGCCCCTCTGTGTCCAGAACACCTTGTTGGTAGTTATTGCGCGGCGGCAGCCCAAACTCGCGCACTTTATTGCGCACCGTGCGCAGGCTCACCCCCAGCAACTCGGCGGCACGCGCGCGGTTCCCCCCCGTCGATTCGAGCGTCATGGCGAAAAGCTGGCGTTCCATCTCTTCGAGCGACAGACCTGGCTTCCACTCCGGCCGCAGCCCGTCAGAAAACACCTGTTTTTCCGAACTCTTCGTAAACGCCTTGTTTTCGTGATGCAGAGCTTCGATGCCAATCTCGCCTCCGCGGGACAATGCCACCGCCCGCCGCACAAAATTCGCCAGCTCGCGAACGTTGCCCGGCCAGGCGCGCGCCTCGAGATGAGCCACCAGTTCTTGCGAAAAGCGCGCCTGCGTCGGGCCGGTTCCTCCCGCCCGGGAGGTGGAATAGAGCGCGGCGAAATGCTCCGCCAGTTCACGAATGTCGCCCGTGCGCTCGCGCAGCGGCGGCAAGGAAATCGGAATTACATTCAGGCGATAGAAAAGATCGGCGCGAAATCCGCCCTCCGCGACCGCGGCTTCGAGCGAGCGGTTCGTGGTGGCGATGACGCGGATGTCGACGTGGACCGTCTGGTTCGACCCCAGCCGGTCGAACTCGCGCTCCTGCAGGGCGCGCAGCAATTTCGGCTGCAGTGCCAGCGGCATCTCCCCTACCTCGTCGAGCAGCAGAGTGCCGCCGTCGGCCGCTTCAAACTTCCCGGGACGAGTCACGACCGCCCCGGTGAAGGCGCCGCGCGCATGCCCGAACAATTCGCTCTCCAGCAGAGTTTCCGGAAACGCAGTGCAGTTCAGCGCGATCAGTGGCTCATCCTTGCGGCGGCTGAGCCGATGAATCAGCCGGGCGATCAACTCTTTGCCGGTGCCGCTTTCCGCTTCGATCAGAATATCGGCGTCGGTCGCCGCTGCCTGCCGCGCGCGATCCAGTGCCCGCTCCCACGCGGGAGAGCGCCCGATCAGCGTTTGCGTGTCTTTGCCAAACTCCTCCGCCCGGCGTAAAACCTGCTCGACCGCCAGTTCGAGTTTTTCAAAAGAAACCGGCTTCACCAGGTAATCGCAGGCTCCGTTACGCATGGCGTCGACCGCATCGGGCACACAGCCATAAGCGGTCAATAGAATGACGGCCGTGCGTGAAGATGAGATCTGCACCTCGTGCATCAGCTCGAAACCGTCGCGGCCCGGCATGCGTACATCGGTGATGACAAGTGAGTGCTGGTCGGCGCGAAACTTCTCCAGCGCCTCCGTGCCGTTCACGGCGACGTCGACAAGCCATCCCCGTCGCTGGAAGCGCGCTTCGAGGGCCGCGCGCATGCCGGCATCATCGTCAGCAATGAGCAAACGCTTCATCGCTCGCCTCCGGATTGCAAGATTCCATGGGCAGGCTCGCTCAGATTCTTCGCTCGATGTTCTTCGGACACTTCGGGGGATACTTCGGCGGATACTTCGGCGAATCGTTCAGCGGACAAACCTCCCGGCCCAACCCCTGCACTGCGGGGAAGGCGCAAGCGGAAGGTGGTGCCACATCCGGGATGGCTTTCGGCCGCAATCGATCCCCGGTGCTGTTCGAGAATGCGATGGCAGACGGCAAGTCCAAGCCCGGAACTGCCCGGCCGGGTACTGAATCCTGCCGCAAAAATACGCGGCAGATCGTTCGCCGCAATGCCGGGCCCGGTGTCGCGCACTGAGATTTCCACGCCGCCTGTGTCGACCGCCACATCGTCTCCTGTCTGACTTCTCTCTGCGTTTGGGCAATCGCTGCCCCGAATCGACAGCCATCCGCCATCAGGCATAAACCGGAACGCATTCAGCGCGAGGTTGAGCAGCACCTGCTCCAGTCGATGCCGGTCGGCCTGAATCTTCACTCCATGCAGCCCGTTGACAACCTGTAGATCAACCCGTGCCTGTTTCGCCAGGGGCAACAGGAAGTCGTAGGCCCAGTCCAGTAACTGCCCCGCATCGGTAGAGGCGAATTCTGGCTGCGAAGTATCGTGCAGATGCAGCACGTTGTTGACCGTGGACGAAAGTGTGCGCAGGCCGGCCTGCACATGCTCGATCCAACAGCGGCTCTCGCCTTCAAGCTTGGCTTCGGCCAGCAGGCCGGCGAAAAGTTCGAGACTGCCGAGCGGATTGCGGATTTCGTGCGCCAGAAGAGCTGAGACCTCGACCAGCGCCTGCTGCCGCCTCAATTGCTCGCGATCTTGCTCGAGTTTCTTGCTCTCGCTGATATCGCGCACGATAAAAACCGATGTTGCGTGCGCCTCGCTTCGCTCCAGCCAAGCATGACGAATCGCGACCCAGACGGGCACGGGTTGGCTCGAACGACTCGAAAGACTCGAACGATTCAAACGATTCGAACCGGAATTCTCCCGGTCAGGGGGCTCTCGCAGTGCATAGGAAGACTGTAACTCCGCTTCTTCGCCCGTTCGCCGGGCTCGCTCGAGCGCCGCGTGGAGTTCGGCTGGCAAGGCGTCCACCAACTCGAAGCTGCCCCCCAGCAGACGCGCCGCCTCTGGGTTAAGCGTAGAAATTTTCGATTCCGATTCGACGACCAGAACCCCGCACGGCAAGCCTTCAAGAATGCAACGCAGACGCTCGCGGATGCGGTGATTCTCCTCCAGACTGATCTCGAGATCGCGGTTGGTTACTTCCAGTTCCTGACGAAGATGAGCCACCTGTCCCTGAAGCTGCCCATAGGTACGTTCCAGCGAGCCTGCCGCCTCGGTGAAAGAGGCAAAAGCGCGGACTAAAGAACGCTCCGGATCGCGCGCAGCATCGCGTGGCGCTGGATAATTGCTCGACATATGGATAACCCCCTGCAACAGCATGGCCACGCCCGGCATAAATTGCCTTAGAAGAGGCTCATGCTGGCTCCTTTCGCAGACGACCTGTTGCGCTCGAGAGAAGTTACCCGAACTCGACTCGCTAGCAGGCTGCGGAAATACTTCGATGGATGCGGGTTTTGGGAAGGGCACGACTTCAACCCGTGCCGTACGTCGTTTAAAAAGCGTTCGCGCTTCAGCCCCCGAGGTACACTTTTTGCGATCTCAGTTTTCCGCTGTCTGCTCGGCCACTAGCGCAAATTGCGCAAGGCCGGTTCGGCGAGCAGCAGGTGCTCGGGACGAATCACAGCCTTGTTTTCGGAGAGGATCAGAGCGCGTTCCATGACCGTCTGCAGCTCGCGGATATTTCCGTTCCAGGGCTGCGCCTTCAGCAGTTGCAGCGCGGCCGCCGACAATTCCGGCGCCGGTGGTTGCAAGCAATATTTCGCCAGGAAGTGTGCGGCGAGCTGTCCGATATCTTCGCAACGATCGCGCAGCGCCGGTAGCTCGATGGGGAATCCGCACAGGCGATAATATAAGTCTTCGCGAAATTTTCCTTCGCGAACCAGCGACAATAAGTGCGCGTTGGTGGCGGAAATCACGCGCGCGTCGATCCGTAACAGGTCAGCGCTGCCCAGACGCTGGATTTCCTTCTGCTCCAGAAAACGCAACAGCTTGGGCTGCAGGCTTAACGGCATTTCGCCAATCTCGTCGAGAAAGAGTGTTCCCCCCTGCGCCGCCTGAATTCTTCCCGCATAAGATTGCATGGCTCCCGTAAAAGCGCCGCGGGCATAGCCAAAAAGCTCGGCTTCGAGCATGGTCTCGGGAATGGCTGCACAGTTGACCACCGCGAATGCTCGCCCCCCACGCGGGCTCAAATCATGCATGGATCGGGCCACCACTTCCTTACCGCTGCCCGTTGGCCCCGTGATCATAACCGATGTGTTGCGCGCCGCCAGCAGGCGCGCCAGACGATACACCGGCTGCATGATACTTGAACTGCCAATCATTCCCGGCAGGGGAGCCACGCAGACCGGCTCTGCCTGGCAGCCGGCAATCTCGCCGCACCAGCTTGTATCTTCGCTTTCACTCTTGTACCTATCATCCCGGGAAAGCGCCTCCCATGGTTCCGGCAGCGGCCCCACTTTTGTCCCGACTCTTTCATCAACCTCGGTCGAACCGGAATCGTTGTCCAGCAGAACGACTTCGATCTCTGGATAACGCCGCCGCACCGTGTCACTCAGTTCCTCGGCGTCGAGGTCGGGCAGACAGCGGTCGAGAAACAGCACCTGCCATAACCCACTCTCCAAATGGTAAAGCGCCTCGGCCCCTCCGGTTGCCTGTTCGAAACGGCGCGCTGGAGAATTGAGACTCTTGAGGACGCGCTGGCGCACTGCGGTACTGGGGCTGGCCACTAGAATGTGATCCGCATACGTGGACGGGATGGTCGGCGGCACGGGAGAACTTGTCATAGTGTCGATTGGAACTGGATTCGATTAGAAGGAGATTAGATGGAGATTAGAAAACTCTATCCCCAGCAAACCATCGTGTACTACCACAGGCAAATTTTTCTTTACAGGCAGGTTGTTCAGGGAAATACAAGGCACTTTCTGTAGGGGCGCGAGGCTGCCCCTTACTTTTCTTTGCTGCGAGGCTTTGGAATTTAACGCCAAGGAATAAAATCGGCAATCAAACCGGGGCGAGACGCGATCATTTCTCCACGAACACGAGCTCTCCGTTTTCCACTTTGATATCTTTGACATTATTAGGAAGCTTCAGCTGGTCGCGCTGTTCGTCGAGTTTCTTTTGCAAAGCTTGATTGACCAGAGAAGCTGGCACCGAGAGATCTCCGACCTTGACTTCCGTGGTATCGAAAGTCGCGTAACCGTCTTTGGAGCCGAGATGCCCGGCCAGCGTGAGATACACGTCCTTCCCCGCGATCTGCGTGAGAAATTGCCCGCGCACCAGGTCGCCATCCATGGACACCTGATAATCCTTAATATTCGGAACCGCTCCCGGGTACTCTAGCCCGGGACTCACAGATGGAGCTCCACCGCCGGATGAGGCGCTGGCGGAAGGGTTCGCGGGCGTCGGCGTCGTTACCGGCAGAAGCCCCGCCGCTTGCGCGAGAGCCGCTGACAGCTCGGCCGAATTGACACGCACTTCGCTCTCCCCTTCGCCGCCAGCTTTAGGAGCAGTCAGTTGGTTTACCTTTTCCTGAAAGGACTGCGCGTCGGCCGCGGCCGTCGCCGGCGCCAGCGCGGGAGCAACCGGCGCCGGCCGTCTCAGCGCGAGAACGAGCGCAACCACCGAAATTGCCAGAGTCGCAAAACTGAGAATGTTTCGGAGCTTCACGTAGAGACCTCCGCCGGCGCTATCTTTCGTCGCTAGCTTTTTATGGTACGCGAGGTAAGCGGCAGCTTGAGATGACTTAGGTGCTAAGTCCAGCAGCCTTGTGGCGCCACCGTCCGGACTTACGGGATTCAGACAGTTAACTTCGGCGGCTTTACTTCATTCGACTATCGCCAACACATCCCCAGGATTCACCGTCGCGCCCGGAATTGCGGATATCTTTTTCACGACTCCTTTTTTTGGTGACTTGATTTCATTTTGCATTTTCATCGCTTCAACGACAACAATGCCCTGGCCGGCTTCGACCTCAGAACTCTCTGCCACCAGGATTCGCACTACGCGCCCCGGCATCGGAGCTAGGATTTTCCGCGGTCCCTTTTCCTCGCCGCCAGCCAGTTGGCGCGAACGCAAGGAACGCGGATCCCGCAACTGAACTGCGAAACGAGCACTGCCCACCCACATGTGAAGATCCGTGGCCGTCTGCTCGCGCTTAATTTCGTAGGAGTGCCCGTCGACTAACAGGGATAGAACGTCGCGTCGTGGTATCACCGCGTCGACATGTAAGACCCGCCCGTCCAGGCGGCACTCCCATCCCGCAGCGCTTTTTCGAAGCTCAAGCCGGTGCGGCTTTCCGCTCTCTTTTCCACCCGTTTCTCCGCCGACAAGGATCTCGTAGATCATAAAGCTCAGCGAAGCCCTTCCGATCGTCCGTTCTGCTTCCAGCGGGATGGAACGATCGCCGGTTCTCCGCCCGAGTTCCCATTCTTGGGGCCGGGAGAAGCAGGATCGAGCACCGCAAACATTCCAGCGGCGATGGCAGCGATCGCTTCCAATTCCTCTTTTTCCCCGGACGGCATGTCGGAACCCGATCCCGCCTTGCTCTTTGCCAGCAGTCGATCAAGATAGCCCGTATCGAGTCGTCCCGCTCGAAAATCGCCATCCCTCAGGATGCGCCGAAACAGAGAAATGTTGGTCTTGATACCCGCAACAAAGTATTCATAAAGTGCCCGCTCCAATCGCAGGATCGCCTGTTCCCGGTCGGTCGCATAGCCAATCAGTTTGGCGAGCAGCGGGTCGTAATCCATCGGAACATTCCAGCCTTCGTACATGCCGCTGTCACGCCGGATGCCGGGACCGGAAGGTTGCAGCAGAACCGTTATCTTTCCCGGACTCGGGAAATAATTGTTGTCGGGATCCTCCGCGTAAATGCGGCATTCAATAGCATGTCCCCGAATCGCGATGTCCGATTGCGCAAAAGGCAACTTTTCCCCCGCCGCGATCCGTATCTGCAGATGCACCAGATCGAGTCCGGTGGTTAACTCGGTCACCGGATGCTCTACCTGCAGGCGCGTATTCATTTCGAGGAAATAGAAATTCTTTTGCTGATCGACCAGGAATTCAACCGTGCCGGCATTGGTATAGTTGGCCGCCTGCGCTACTTTCACCGCAACTTCGCCCATGCGGCGCCGCATATCCGGATCGACAATCGGCGAAGGCGCTTCTTCCAGAACTTTCTGGTGGCGCCGCTGGATCGAGCACTCGCGCTCTCCCAGCCACACGGTATTGCCATGCTCGTCGGCCAGCACCTGCATCTCGATGTGGCGCGGATTGACGATCGCCTTTTCTATATAGACTTCGCTGTCGCCGAAAGAGCGCTGCGCTTCGCTTTGAGCGGACTCGAGCGCCGAACGAAGCTCCCGACGAGTATGCACCAGCCGCATGCCCTTGCCGCCGCCTCCCGCCGCCGCTTTCAACATCACCGGATAGCCTATGCGCTCAGCTACTTCTTCGCCTTCTTCGGGAGAAGCCAGACCGCGCGACGTACCGGGAACAAAAGGTACTCCGGCCTTCTCCATCTGCTGCCGGGCGCTGGTTTTCGAGCCCATCAGATTCATCGAATGTGGAGTGGGTCCGATAAATTTCACGCCCGCGTCCGCGCACGCCTGCGCGAATTTTGCATTCTCTGAGAGAAAGCCGTACCCGGGATGGATAGCTTCGGCCCCGGACCGTTTTGCGACATCCAGGATCTTATCGATCCGCAGATAAGACTCGGCAGCGGGAGCCGGCCCTATCGGATAAGCTTCGTCGGACTTACGGACATGAAGTGCGGCTCGGTCGACGTCGGAATACACGACTACGGCAGCGATGCCCATTTCGCGGCAGGCGCGTAGCACCCGCACCGCGATCTCTCCTCGGTTCGCGATCAGAATCTTCTTGAACATTTCAGTGGCGCGTTAAATGAACCCGCTGGGCCGCACTGATTTTACCCGTGCTGGCCAAATTATGTAGGACGCAAATCACCGGGGGTTGTGATCTTGGATAGGATGGGCGTGCGAGGTTATGAAGTTCTGCGCCTGCGGGGAATCGGGAGCAAACCCGTCCCCGCCAGCGCCAACAGCCTACTGTTTCTGATCCATGACGATGCCGCCCGCCCCTGGCTGTTTTTCCGCCTTGGCTTTCTTCGTGGCCATCGTCTTGTCAACCCACTCGTCAGCTGTCTTTAAATCGGCGGCACGCGCTGCCGGGTCATCGCATTGGATATCCGCCCGTTCCCGGTACATCAGGTTCATGTAAGCCATGGCGTCGTCGTAATCGGGACGAAGCTGAAGCGCCTTGTTCAGATTGTCGATGCCTTCCTGAACGTTGGCCGTATTCTTTTCCTTCACCATGGCGCACACCTTCTTGTCCTTGGCGGGCAAGGAGTCCTCGGGCTTCATACCGAGTTTGGCACGCTCTTCCTGGCGCGGTACATAAGTCTGCGTCCAGTCGATCACGGCTACCGAGTAGTAGGGCTCGGGATCGTTCGGATCGACCTCCGAAGCTTTCTTGTAATACTGTTTGGCCAGGTCGAATTTCTTCTGCTGCAGGTACAAATAGGCGATTCCCTTGATGCTGTTGATGTTCCTGGGATCGACCTGCAACACTTGCTTGTACTCATCAATGGCCTGCTCCGCGGACCGGTTATTGTCAGGAGTGTCGAGACCGGGAATATATTGCTGAGCAAAAGCGGTTGCCAGATAGAGTCGGGCATTGATCAGGGTCGGGTCGAGCGCCACCGCTTGCTGGAAATGGTCAATCGCCTGCTCGAATTTCGAATTCTTATAGGCCTGCACGCCTTTGTTGAGATGATCGCGTGCCTTGAGCTTGCTACAGCCCACGCTCGATAGCATAACCAGCGCGGCGGCGAAAACCACCAACACCTTTTGTGTCATTTTCATTGCTCTATGAATCTCCCTCTGCTGCGGAGTAAAAGAATCGCATGGAGTGCCGGGCGTCCCCGCCCGGCAGCGCGGGCAAGACGCCCGCCGCTACACCGTAAGACCAATCTCTAGCCGCCCGCTTCGATCTTAGCTGTGATCAGGCCAACTTTGTCCACGCCCGCCGAGTGCGCGATATCGATGACGCTCGCAACATCAGCGAAGGGAACATTGTCATCACCCTTCACGAACATGACTTTTTCGGCCCGCGTTTTAAAAATATCCTCAAGCCGCCCCTGTAAGGTTTCCCAAGTCGCCTCATCCTGATTGATCTTAAGTCCAGGCGGATTCCCCGCGCCATGGTCGATCAACTGCACTACGATCGTGCGATCAGGCGGCGGTGGCTGCTGCTTCTGATCCTTCGGCGGCGGCTGCGGCACCAACGCTTCCAAACCTTTGGGCGTCAGCGGCGTGATCACCATGAAAATGATCAACAGCACCAGCAGCACGTCTATCAAAGGCGTGACGTTCATGTTCGCGCTTTGGCCCCCTTTGGAGCCCATTGCCATAGCCATAATCCATCTCCTGTATCGCTACTACCGTATTGCAACCGCTACAGCAATTCTCGCTATTGTCCACCTGTCGGCGGTGGCGGAACCGGAGGCGTTGCACCCGTCGGCGGTCCCAGATTCCCGGCCTTCTTCTGATCCGTCAACAAGCCAAGTTGATCCACACCGGCGGCGCGAACATTGTCGACCACTTCCACCACCCAGCCGAACTTCGCTCGCATATCGGCCTTCAGGAACACCCGTTTGTCCGTCCGGTTCGTCAATTTGTCTTTGATCTTCTGCGTCAGATCATCGGGCTTGATCAGATCGTTTCCGAAAAAAACCTTGTCATCGCGAGTCACCGCGACAAGCAGGGCATCTTCCTTGTCAGCGTCGTGCATGTCTTCGGGGTTGTTCACCTTCGCCATGTCCACGGGGACGCCGTGTTGCAACATGGGAGTGACCACCATGAAAATAATCAAGAGTACCAACATCACATCCACCATCGGTGTGACATTGATGTCGGAGCTGACATTCGCCCCTTCGTTCCGCTTCGCTAATGCCATGGATTCCTATCTCCTGCGTACGCTAAAACCCCAGCTTCCTCGATGGAGCGCCGGGCGTCCCCGCCCGGCTGGACGGGCGAGGCGCCCGTCCCTCCACTTCAGCAACTCATGGGTGTAACTGCGTTCTTACGACCGGCGCATACTCCGGCGCTTCAGGAAGTAATCGATCAGTTCGCTCGAGGAATTATCCATCTCCACGTCGAACGCTTCCACACGACCGGTCAAATAGTTGAACATCATGACTGCCGGAATCGCCACGAACAGGCCGACTGCGGTCGTCACCAGCGCTTCGGAAATACCGCCAGCGACCGCTGCCAGTCCGGTTGCCTTTTCCTTCGCAATACCGTTGAACGCGTTCAGAATGCCGACCACCGTTCCGAACAGTCCCACGAAGGGAGCCGTCGAACCAATCGTCGCCAGTCCGCCTAGGCCACGCTTCAACTCCGCGTGGACGATCGCTTCCGTGCGCTCCAAGGCGCGCTTCGAAGCTTCAATCGTTTCCCCGGGAATCTCGCCCGGGCTATCCTGATGCGCCTTGAATTCCATCAGACCCGCGGTGACCACCTTAGCCAGGTGGCTTTTCTTGTTGCGCTCGGCCACCTTGATCGCTTCGTCAATCTTGCCTTCGCGCAATGCCCCGGCAACCGCGGGAGCGAACGAACGGGACTGGTTCCGGGCGGCATTGAAAGCCATCCAGCGGTCAATCATCACACCGATCGACCACCCCGACATGATGAACAGAATGATAACCACGACTTTCGCCAGAATGCCCATCTGTTTCCAGAGCGAAATCGGGTCCCAACCGACCGAGCTCTCGTCAAAAAGCCAGGCGGCGAAAAGATGGAAATTACACAGTGCGACTGCTGCCAGGTTCACTACCATGAGTTGCTTCTCCTCTTCAGAACTGTTTGGAACTCCTCTTTATTGCTTTGTATCTTTAAACACTAGTCCAGCCTGAATACGATCCGGCCTCATCGTTTCTCGGCCTGACACCGCTTCACTCTGTGGCGATCCGCGGCGGGGCGCGGAAAAACTGCTCCCTTCGCCAAAACTAGCCCGGATCTACACCGTTCCAGCCTGTCGTTCAGAATCGTTTGATGCAAGAAAATCAATGTAGGCAGAATTGCCCCGGGTGCAAAATCACCCTGGCTGCCCGTCTTCGGAAAAAGGTGGGACGGGGAGGGCCTGAAACCGCCAAAGATCTAACCTGCAACCGTCTAACGACTGCAAGCCAATACTATACAGCCAACCGGAAGAGTCTAGCCTCCCGACAAGCTGAAGTTCACCTGAACCTGGGTTTCCACCGCGACCGGTTCGCCATTGAGAAGATAGGGCTTGTAACGCCATTGCTTCACCGCTTCAATCGCCGCCGGCGCCAGCATCGGATGCCCGCTAATCAACTGCAAGTTCTGAATCGTCCCGTCCTTGCTGATCTCCGCCTGCAGGATCACCGTCCCCTGAATGCGGGCCTGCTTCGCAAGTTGGGGATAAACAGGCGTAACTTTCTTGATCAAGAGACCGGTAGCCACGCCCGTTGATACGCGGATGCGCTGCGGAGTCGCAACCTTGGGTACGGCGGTCGGAGTCGAGCTAAGAATTCCGCCCATGACACCGCCCATCGAACCTCCCGGGACGCCGCCCGGAACACCCCCCGGGACACCGCCGCCACCCAGATCCGGCGGGGCTTCTTCTTCTTTGATCATCTGAACTTTATCAGGAATCTTGGTGGGAGTGCGTAACTGGCCGTTGATGACTTCACTCTGAATTTTCACCACCTTCACCGGAGCGGCCGCCGGCGGTGGAGGTGGCGGCGGTGGCGGCGGCGGAGCTACTAGAAACGTCATCAGCTGCGTTTTCGGCAGCGCATCGGTATAGATCAGCGGGATCAGGATCAACACACCAATGAGGGCGACCTGCAGCGTGAACGAAAGAATCGTGGTACTCAACCGCCGCTTGGCTTTGAACCTGTTCCCTGACTCAATGAGGCTGTCTTCAAACATAGGCTTCTCCTACCAGACCGTACGAGAGATTAGACACCAGCTACGCCCTCTTTGCTCCCGCCCTTTGATGCCCCTGTCAGCGTTTGCGTCTGCCCATCCCGCCGCTGTATGCAGGTCAAGATTCTACGCCTTCCAGCTCCATTTAGACCTTAACTTTTTCCTTGGACTGCGCCGGCCCGCTCCCCGGCCGCAGCGGCATCGCAATCGGCTTCTTGCCGCGCTCTCCTCGCCATTCCTGGTACGCCACCAGAATCGGGGCGGCAATCGCAATCGAAGAATAAGTCCCGATCAGGATGCCGATGACCAGCGCGAGGCTGAAATTATGCAGCACCTCGCCGCCAAAAAGAAACAGAGCAAGCACGGTAAGGAAAGTCAAACCCGCTGTCAAGATCGTTCGACTTAACGTCTGGTTAATACTCTTGTTTACAATGTCGCCCAACCTGTCACGGCGCAGGAGCTTGATGTTCTCGCGGATGCGGTCAAAGACCACAATCGTGTCGTTATTGGAGTATCCAATCAGCGTCAGAATGGCGGCAATCACGGTCAATGATATTTCCCGGTCCAGCAGTGAAAAGATGCCCACCGTGATCAACGTGTCATGGAAGACGGTAAGCACGGCCGCAACTCCGTAAATCCACTCGAACCGGAGCGCCAGATAAATCAACATCCCGGCCAGCGAATACAGCGTTGCCAAAACCGCCTGCTTGCGCAGTTGCTGCCCGACCTGCGGACCGACAATCTCCACATTACGGATGCCGAAATCGGAGACAAAAAAACCGTCCTGGAGAGCGGCAATGACTGCGGGATCGGTCACGCCCTTCAATTCGTCGATCGAGCCCAGAACGCCCCCTTTCGTCTTGTCCCGATAGTCGACGATGCTCTGCGCTGTGACCGTATAACGTGGACTGGCATCGGAACCAGATCCCAGGTGCAGCGGATCCTTCTCCAAAAGAGAATTCGCGATTCCCAACGAACTCGAGTTGTTGAGATCCTGCTTACCCGTGACCGCGTGGCTTTCGAGCGCCTGTTTGATCTGGTCCTTGCCTTTACTCAGATCCTGTTCACTGGTCTCCTGGATGTCGAGTGCAATCAGCACCTCGTTGTTCGAGGGCTGCCCGTAGCGTTGCACCCGCGCATTCTTCAGTCCGGCGCGCTCGATCTCGTCGTGGATGGCAGACGGATCCGGAGTATGCGCGTACTTCACATACACCAGCGTGCCGCCGCGGAAGTCAACCCCCAACGGAACCGGCGACCCGGTAGTCGCCCAACGATGCCCCATTGAGAGAATGCCGGCCACGCTGAAGATCAGCGAGAAGGTCAGGAAGTACCACTTCTTGCCCAGGAAATCGATGTTCGTATCTCTGAAAAATTCCACGCTGCTTACGATCCCTTCAAAAATCCTCGTTGGTCACTAGTCGTTAGTCGTTCGGGCTCCATCGCTCGTCAGGCCGCGCGAACGACGATCGACCATCGACTAACGGCTGCTTTCTAAATACTCAACGCTTCGCCGCGCTCTTTCCGGCTCAGCACCCAATCAAAAATTACCCGCGATACAAACACTGCTGTAAATAAGTTTGCGGCTAGCCCAAAGACCAGTGTCGTGGCAAAGCCCTTGACCGGACCGGTCCCGAAGAGAAACAGAATCGCCGCCGAAACGATGGTCGTGACGTGGGTATCAACAATCGTGATCCAGGCATGAGCGAAGCCCTGCTCCACCGCCGACGGCGGCGTCTTGCCATTCCTCAGTTCTTCGCGGATGCGCTCAAAAATCAGCACATTCGAATCCACGCCCATGCCCACCGTCAGGATGACACCAGCAATTCCCGGCAGCGTCAGCACCGCTCCGAAATAACCCATGAAACCGAGCAGGATCACCAGGTTCAGAATCAGCGCGATATCGGCATTCACGCCCGCCCAGCGGTAGTAAACCAGCATGAAGATCAGCACCGCCAGCATGCCCACAACCGCCGCCTGCACTCCGGAGCGAATTGAATCGGCGCCGAGCGAAGGTCCCACCGTCCGCTCTTCCAGATACTTGATCCCGGCCGGCAGCGCGCCCGAACGCAGCGTCATCGAAAGATCCTGCGTCTCCTGCTGAGTAAAGCGGCCGTTAATCACGCCATTGTCGCGGATAGCGTCTTTGATCACCGCCACTTCCTGCACTTTGTTATCGAGAACCACCGCCAGATTGTCCCCGACATGCGCCGACGTGAACGCATAAAACTTGCGTCCACCCTCACTCGTCAGGATGAAGCGCACCGCCGGTTGGCCATTCTCATCGGTGCTCGGCTCAGCGGTACGAAGATCGCGGCCGGTCACCGCCGACGCCCGCGAGATCAGGTACCAGGCTTCGCCTTCATTGTTTCGTGAGCCAATGCTCTTACCCTGCATCAGAACCGCATCTGGAGGCAGCACGCCACCATGCTCCTGCAAAGCCGATTCCTGACTCGGATACGGCCCGCCCAGCGATTGCTTGATTTCCAGCATCGCCGTGGACTGCATGATTTCCTTCACCCGCGCTGGATCGTCCACCCCCGGAAGCTGCACAAGAATCTGATATTGCCCCAGTCCGTGTTCCTGAATCACCGGTTCGCTGACACCAAGCTGATCGATTCGGTTGCGGATGGTCTCGATCGCCTGCGACACAGCGCGATTCTTCAAGTCGGCCAGGTTCTGCGACTTCATCGCAACCGTCCACGAATTCTCCGCCCCCGAAGTCGCATCGTATTCCGGCAGTCGATCCGCAACAATGCTCTTGAAATCGCTCGTCTGGTCAGGAGGAACGCCTTTCACCACAATCATCTCCGGATGATTCACCGGATCTGGCTTGGTGATATCCGCATAATTGATCTTGTGCGTCCGCATATCCTCTTTGAGGCGTGCGATGGCGTTGTCGGAGTCGACGTTCACCGCATCGTTGACCTGCACCTGGAGGATGAGGTGCGTTCCGCCGCGAAGATCGAGGCCCAGATGAATCCGGTCGGTGATCGCAGCCAGAATGCCCTTGCCCGACCAGTCCTTGGGAATACCAAAGATTCCCGCCAGAAAAACCAGCAGGATTCCGACGATCACCACCAATTTCCAGCTAAGATTCTTATTCATGAAAAACCAGTCGTTTGTCGATGGTCGTTAGTCGTTAGCCAAAACCACGGCAGTCAAAAATCTCAGCCGCTCCGCGAGCGACCAACGACGAGCGACCAACGACTATTTTCCTTCCTCTGCCGTTGTTACCGACACCACCGACGCTCGGGTGACTTCGAGCTTCAAATTGTCCGGTGGCACACGCAAAGTCACCGCATCGTCTTTGAGACTGATGATCGTTCCTCGCAACCCGCCGCTGGTGACTATTTTGTCCCCGTTTTTCAATTCGCTCAGCATCGCCTGCCATTTCTTCTGCTTGCGCTGCTGCGGCAGGATCAGCAAAAAATAGAAAATGGCAAATATAAACAGTAAAGGCGCAAGTTGGAGCAGACCTACACCCCCCGGCATCTGCAACCACGCCGCCAATCCGCTCTGTAGCCCCGAAAATAGGATTTCCAATGCCAAGTTGATCCTGTGCAACGAAATATCTGACAAAATATGCGGCTAAACGCCGCCGTTTCGAACCATCCCAAACCCAGCCTTGGGGAGAAATGCGGCACAAGTTTGCCTCTTTTGCCGCCTCATTTCCCCCTGGCTCGTCTTTATTTTTTGGCTAACTTCTCTGCGTAACCACGGGAATTATTTTCTTCTAAAGCCGGAGATCCTACAGCTTGCAGGCTGGAACCGGCGATGCCTCGCCCCGGTTTTCGATCGGAACGGCACAGAAAGAAGGGTTCTTATCCCCAAGTTCAATAGAATGCCGGACCGCTCGTTAGGTGTCAAGGACGATACACCGAATTCTCCGGCTTCGATCAAGCTGGGAAAGGTGATGATGCCTGTTTGGCGGCCGAAAACCCCGGCAACTCTATGCCGATCCTACGGCTGGGTTCCTTTCTGGCTGAGCACAGGCGGAGGATACTCCGGCAGCCTCTGCTTGGCGGATTGCGTCCGCTTGACCAGCAACTCGTCAAACAGCATCGCCGGACTGGCGACGCTCGAAGCAACCGGCTCAAAACGGTTCTCCACACTGAGCGTCGTTCCCGCGGCAATCAGATTGCCGCGCAGCGAGCGGATGTCGAGGTCGGCGAAAACCGCGCCCCGCACCAATTCTTCCCGCCCATCCTTCGTCCAGATCCGGTATACCATGCGCGGGTTGAGCTTCGAACCCATCGATTCCACGTACAGGCCATAAGGTAGCTCCCGCTGCTTGCACATTTCAATGAGCTTCTTCTTTAAGTCATCCTCAGCCTGCGCGTCGGCGGACTGCAGGATAAGATTACCCGCCGCCGGCGCTGCTGTAGTGCTCGCCCCAGCCCGACCGTGTCCGTTCGAAACCGGAAAGTCACGGATGGGTTGCCGCCCAACCAGGTAGGAGACAAGTTGCCCCTTTTCCACCAGTGAAACTCGTTGCGCCTTAACCCCTTCGTCATCGATCAAGTAATTTCCGTAAAGCCGTTTGCCCAAAATCGTTGCGATCGTAGGATCGTCGAAAACATTGATGAACTCCGGCAATACCCTGCTCTTGTAACTGCTCGACCACACTCCCGTAGTCCGCGCGTTCTCGCCCAGCTTCGGCTTTCGGCCCAGCACGTTGGGCTCGATCAGTTCAGCAACCACCCGGGTGGCTGCATTGCTAGCCAGCAGCACCGGCCCGCGGTATTCCTCATCGACAACCGGCGCCTCTCGCATCTGCTTGAGCGTTGCCACGAACTTGCGGGCGCGATCGAGAAAAACATCGCGATTCGGCAGTTCTGCCAGATCGCGTCCAGCATCGCCGCGATTGCGCGTCAACGCATCCCATCGGAGGCCTGCGTCGCCCCATCAACATGCAGAACGTAGTGCGCATATCCCGTCCGCGCAATCGTTCCCTCGGAATTCAGAAAATACCGGTTCTCAGCCGTGAAGCGGATCTCCGATTCGAAACTCTCCAGTTCATCGTCCGTGCGGTACAGCGCTGAGGCCTCTTCAATCAGATTCAGCCACGCCGTGAAATCTTCTTGCGATAAGTGCACGACCGGTTCGATCACTTCAACCTGGGGTGCTCGGGCGAAATCGTCAACCGGTTCATCGACCTTCAACTGCTTCAGGGCAGATTGCTTGGCGGCCAACGCTTCGGTGGCAGCTTTGTAGGCACGATCGGTGGCCAGCCAGATGCGATGCCGCGTGGCGAAGATGTCATCGTCGATGGGAAGAAGATCGACCGTGCCCTCTCCGGTGCCAAAGAAGCTGTCTTGTTTGTAGTCGCCGACCCGGACCACAACCCGCAACAATCGCCCATGCTCGCGTTGTTGACTGCGCAACGCTCCGAAAACGGCGGCGGCCTGGAACCCGTCAACCTCGATGACCCGGTACTCGATGTAATAAGGCGAAGGCGCATTCGCCAACTTCAGCTGCGCCTTGGAGCGATCCATTTCTTCCCGCAGCGCGCGCAGCACAATGTCGCCGTCGGCTGAATCGGCGGCGCGAGCCATCGGCATCACTGCGGAGAGCAGAATCGCGCATACGATCACCGCAGGAATGGAGCGTGATTCCAACAGTTGCCGCCGCGGTGAAACGGGCATGGACTGTCTGATCATTTCGCACCCTCTTTGCCATCCGCGCCAGGCGGCGGAAGAATGGGAGGCCTCGCATCCCCGTACTTTCGCTTCTGTACCTCGATGTTGGAAAACAGCATCGCCGGAGCAGCCGCAGAAACCGGAATGCTCCCGGATTCAGCTCCACAAATACCGTTGAACACGCTGGTCGTATCTCCAGCAGCAGCAATTTGTGTCAACACCGTCAGCGGCGTGCCCACAATATCGACTCCGCGCACAAGTTCATCCGGGCGCCCATCCCCATAAACCCGCCACACCATGACGGGCAGCACCTGGAAGGCTTGCGGCAGATCGCGCGAGGTTAACGTGAATCCACCCTGGATATCTTCGAAGTACAGGCCGTAAGTCTTCCCCTGCTTCTTGATTTCCTCGATCAAGCGCGAGCGCAACTGTGCGTCGGGAATCGTTTTCGAGGAAGTCACAATCAGATTGCCCTGGCGGCCAACCGTCATCCGCCCGGATTGCGCCCGTCCGTGCCCATTCGAATTGCCAAAGTCTTTCACCGGCATCCGTCCCATCAGAAAATTCTTCAGGACGCCATCCTTCACCACCTCCACCCGCGCCGCCGGAGTCCCTTCATCGTCGTAGCGATAGAAGCCCGACAATTCCGTACCTGCGAGCGTGTGCAGCGTCGGATCGTCCGTAACGTTGAGAAACTCCGGCAATATCTTTTCATTCACTTTCTTGGCAAAAGTCTGGCCTTCGTCGCGCCCGCGCTGGCGTTGCCCTTCCACACGATGGCCCAGCACCTCATGAAAGAAAACTGCCGCAGCTCGGCCCGAAAGCAGCGCTGGACCGCTATAAGGTTCGGCGATCGGCGCAGCACGCAAAGCGCTCAAGTCGTCCGCCATTTTTTTTACCGTCGCCGCCACTTCCGCCTCCGCGGGAAGTTTTGCCGGATCAGCAAGCTGGAAAGTTTCGACCCGCCTCAGTTGCATACCATCGTCGGCCTGAGTGCCCGCCTCGATCATCACCCTGAAGATCGCCTCGCTCGTGACAATCTTCGTGCCCTCGGTCGAAACCAGGTAGCTATAACCTCGAGTGGCATAGAGAAAAACGACTGCCTCTTCAACTTGCGGATATCGCCGGAACAACCCGGAATAGCGCCGCGCCAGTTCTTCCCAAGCCTTCTGTTCGGGAAACCCGGCTGGCGCTGATTTGTCGACGTAGGTGGACGGCTTTTCTTCGGAGAAGTCGGCCGAGTCGTCATCGTCTTTGGCTCGAACCACAGTCTTCGTCTTCACATTCGTGTAGGCTTGCCGCGCCTTCCGATACTCCTCATAGCTCAGTCTCCACAGCACTCGGGCTATGGCGTCGGAGTCGTCCTGCTCCGGAAGTTGGCCGGTTGTGATGCCGGACGACCGCTCCTTACCATGGGTGTTATCCAAAGAGGGTGTTCCGATCCGCATGCTGACATCCGCCGACCGGTGTCGCGTGCGCGTCGAGCTTAGGATGGCTCCCTGCGCGCCCAGAATGACCAGGGCCTCGCCATCCGTCACTTTGTAGCTGGCAAAGTAAGGAGCGGGATCCTGCGTCGCAAGCTCCGACTGGCCGCGATGCAACTCATTTTCCATGGTCGCCAGCAGAAGATCGTCGGGCCCGGTCAGCGGGGGTTGCGCAAACAGCCCTCTCTGCCCCAGAACGGCCGCTAATACAAGAACAATTCGCAGGCACGCTGTATTGTGGGATTTCATGGGAAACGCCGAGTCTATCAGGACCACTCAAAAACAAAAAAGCGGCCCCTTTCGGGGCCAATCTTTTTCAAAGAGGTCGAATGGCGGGTGTCAGAGGAAACTCATTTGGACGCCGGATCGGGGAGTGGAGCCGACAGAGTGAAAAGTCGAAAACATTGAGAGTGAGATAGTTCCAACGTTGCGACCTCTTTAGTACTGAGGAAATAAGCATTTGCGGAACCAAAATGATCAAGGACGTCTATGCCCGGGACCCATTTCGGCAACCTGTCTACAATCAATAGTTTGGAGCGGATTTACCAACCGCGTGAGAGTCATCGGGCCTCCCGGCACGTCAACGTCAGATGCAGAAAGCTGCACATTGACAGAGATCGCCCTTCTTGACCCCGTCTCGCGGCACCAGTCTCGCGACACACCAAGGTCCGGCAAGACCTCGCCCACGGGTTCTCTCCCCAAAAAAACAAGCCCCCTCGAAAGGGGGCGTGGAGAAGGAACTTAGCTTTCTAGCTGTCGCCTGCCACCGTCCGCACCTTCCCTGGCAGGAAATGGTAAGGCGGCCAGGGACCGGTCACAACCATCTGACAATTCTTGAGTTGCTTAGCGGCCGTGCTATAGCGATTTTGGTACTTCTCGATCGACTTGGTGTCAATAAGATGGGCAATATCGAGCAGCATTCCGTCCGCATCAACCTTCTTGCAGCTAACCTCTTCTTCGAGTGGATTGAAGAGTTTGTGCACCTGGACCGACAGGGCCCGCGCCTTAGTCTGTCGTTCCCGCTCCCGTGACGCCTTCTCCCGCAGCTTGGTCAGGTACTCTCGGCCGACCGTATCGGGCAAAACGATCTCTTCCATGTTTCCACGCAGAGAGCCATCCCTCACCGTCAGCTTGATCCGCATCTCGGACTTTCCCCGCAACCTCGCCACACTTTCACAGAAAGTGCGCCGGTTCGACCGAACCGCCTGGCGGATCGCATCCTCGGTGTCAAAGATCGTTCCAAATCGGAACGGCAAAACCGTTGCCGTTCGAAAACTGCGGCTGACCACCCGGGCGTGTTCCAAAACCGATTTCTCATCGAGCTTGGATGTGGCGCGGTCAAACTCGCTCACAATAACCGCAAACTCACCGCTGGGGTAACTCATGACGGGAGCCGAATTCACTCCCTGGATTCCATCTAACAGAAAGGGACGGCGGGCGCGAACACCATTGGCAAGGGTTTGGTGTTCCGTGAGGCAGTACGCGTACCACGACATGCATTCTCTCCGAATTGCACCGGGGCCTTGTGCACCCCTTTAGATTTTTTAACTTTGGGCTGCGTCTTGTACCTGGAAGTTTTGGTTTGTTGAGACAAGATGAACGCGAAATCCTGCGTCCTAGGCTGATAGTACTGCCGGTCTTGTATATTTGCAACCTTTCTTCTCACAATTGCATCGCTACACTGTCTCAATTTGCTACGGCCAGACAACCTCTGCGGCTCTGATGCGCCCGCATGCTAGAATCGTTGTCGTGATGCTTGGGGCCGATGCTTCCTGATATCCTAAAATTACTGGAATTGCAGATCGCGGACAAAGAAATCCGCAAACTGCAGGACGAAGTCGCGTCACTGCCGAAACGCGTGGCAGTGATTGAGCAAAAGCTGGCCGGAACCAAGGCGCAACTGGAAAAAGCTCGCGCCGCGGCCAAGGGCGACGAGGCCAACCGCAAGAAATTCGAAGCCCATATCAAAGACCTGCAAGGCAAGATTTCCAAGTATCGCGACCAGTCTCTCGACGTAAAAACCAATGAACAGTACAAAGCGATCATGAATGAGATCCAGTTCGCTGAGCAGGAGATCCGCCTCAGCGAAGATCGCATCCTCGAGGTGATGCTCAACGTCGACGCACGCGAAAAAGAGGTGAAGGCCGCTGAGGCCGAACTTAAAGCGGAAACCGCTGCGATCGAAAAAGAGAAGGAAGACGCCCGAAAAATCACCGCTGAAGATCAGAAGAAGCTCGCCGACTGGAACACCAACCGCGCTGCCCTGCATCACGCCATCTCCGAAGATGTTCTGCGACAGTATGAGCGCGTAGCGAAGTTCCGCGGCACTGGTTTGGCCGAGGTCCGCGAGCAGAAATGCATGGGCTGCCAGGTGATGTTGCGCCCGCAGACCTACAACGAAGTGCGCAATGGCGAGAAAGTCATGGTCTGCGAATCGTGCTCCAGGATTTATTACTTCAATCCCGCCAATGAAGTGAAGCCCGAGCAGGAAGTCGTGACTGTTACCGGCAGAAAGCGCGCGCGCCCCAAGGCAGACGCGCCGCAGGCCTGGTTCTATCGTCCCGATTTTGGCGAAGAGGGTGAAGTTCTCCTGGTCTTTACCAACAGCGGCGGAAATTCGACGCGGCGCATCTACGAGATGCATACCGGCCGCCAGGTCGGCGATGTCCTCCTCCGCGAAGGAGCCTACCGCCTGGCGTTTCCCGAGGACCTCACCGACTCTGCCCTCCGTCTCAACGGCCATTGGGATGAGACGGAAATCGACGAGTGGGGTTCGGAGATCCCCTCCAACGCTCTCGATCTTCTTCACAAGGATCTGCTGGCCATCAGGCGCGAGCACCGTGCCAGTCAAAAGCCTTCCACCGCTCCTCAGCCGCAAACTGCTGCCCAGTGAATTCTCACCTTGCTAGCCGCCCGCGGCCGGCGATGCCGTTCTTAAGATTGTTATTCCCCGATTCCTACTCCACGCCATACGGATTCTTGTACCGCAGCACCTTCGCCAGGTCCTTGCCGCGGATAATCCCAAAGGAGTGATAAGCCAATCCCCAGGAATCGATCGTCGACATGTCCGGAAAAATACAGGCTTCCAGTACGGTAAAAATCGGATCCGATTTCTTCACCCACCCTCCGCCGGCCGCATTAATTCCTCCGAACAGGTCGGTGCCGCCGAGCTGGGAGCAGTAACAGGACGCCGGATTGCCATTGCAACTCCCAGTAAGCGCGGGAGCAGCATAATAGGCCAGCGCTGCCAGCGTGGGCTCCTCGTTATAAAGCGTCGAAAGCTCTACATAAATTCGCGATCCGCCGTTCTTCATCGTGAACTCGCAGAATTGGCGAACTCCCCCAAGACGCAGCCACGACTGCGGATCGCCATTGGTGTTGTAGTAAGCGACACGATCGTCGACTTCGCCGCCTTTCTTGACGCAATAGTCCTCCGCTTTGGTTAAGTCCGAGCCCGCGCCTGAACCTGGGTCAGCACGCACACCAGAGTTATCCGCACCGCTCCCTTTTGCCGAGTCGGCCTGCCCGGCCTGAACCGGCCGAGCGGCGGGAAGAAACACGACCATGGTCAATGCGACCGAAATCAAAGTCAACAGTGCAACGAGTGGGCGTTTCATGAGGGGCCTCCGGAGAAACCTGTAAATCAAATTCCTGGTCGATCGATTTTTTGCGATTTATCGACGGCAAAGGTTAACACAAGTGATCGCTGTCCCCCTTTCAGGCCCTTGTGCCCCCCGTGGTTCAGACTCTAGGCAACCACACTAGAGGCGCAACTTTCGCCCGGTTTTGCTGTAAGATTCTGCCACGAGGTTAGCGATGAATCCCCGACAACCAGAAAATGATTTGAGCATCGGCTCCGCATCCCGCCGTTCTTTTCTCAGCCTTTCCGCGGTGGCATCGGCGGCGCTGGCCCTGCGCATCGTCACCGAACCGATGCTGGCTCAAACCGTCGCGCACACGTTTCCGAAAAATGCCGTCCGCATCGATGCCAACGAAAACCCGCTTGGCCCCGCTCCTTCGGCGCGCGAGGCCCTTGCCGCGATCATTCCCCAGAGCGGCCGCTATTCCTTCGGACTCACGGACGATCTCGTCAACGCGCTCGCGCAAACCGAAGGCCTCAAGCCGGATCAGCTTCGCCTTTATCCCGGATCGAGCGAGCCTCTTCACCACGCCGTCGCCGTTTTCGCGTCACCGCAGCGCAGCTATGTCACCGCCGATCCTGGATACGAAGCCGGAATGATCGCCGCCAATACGATCGGCGCCAGAGTGGTGAAGGTTCCCCTGACAAAATCCTACGCCCATGATGTCAGGGCGATGCTGGCCGCCGCTCCCGACGCCGGGATCTTTTATATTTGCACCCCGAACAATCCCACCGGCACACTCACCAGTCATTCCGATATCGAATATCTCTTGGAAAACAAGCCCAAGGATTCCGTGGTGCTGGTCGATGAAGCTTACATTCATTTCTGCGACGCGCCCTCCGCGCTGGACTTGGTGAAGGCGGGCAAGGATGTCATCCTGCTGCGCACGTTTTCGAAAATTTATGGACTGGCAGGCCTGCGTTGCGGAGCCGTATTCGCCCGCCCCGATCTGATTGAGAAAATCGAGAGCTATTCCGGATGGAATCCTATGCCGGTCACAGCCGTAGTGGCCGCGACCGCCAGTCTGCAAGACGCTCAACTGGTGCCCGAGCGAAAACGCATCAACGCCCGCGTCCGCGGTGACGTTTTTGCCTGGCTCGATCGCAACGGATACTCCTACATTCCCTCCGAATCGAATTTCTTCATGCTCGACGCCAAACATCCGGCGAAGTCGGCCATCGAAGCCCTGGCCCGGCAAAATGTTTTTGTGGGACGCATCTGGCCCTCGCTGCCCAATTACACTCGAATCACCGTCGGGACCGCTTCCGAGATGGAACAATTTCAGGCAGCATGGCAGAAGGTCATGACCGGCGCGGTGACCGCCGGCGTGGGCGCAATTCCCAGCGCAGCAGCATCAGCCGAGCGCCAGAGGAATCTCGACGGTATCGTAATTCCAAGCGGCAGGCTCGCGTAGGCATAGACGCCCTCGTCTGTGCGAGCCGAGCGTAAGCTCAACTTCAACTCCTGCCTCGGCATCTTATCCGCGTTCACCAACCTCGCCACGCTATACCATCTATCCATGCCAAAGAAAAGCGCCGCTGCAGCTCCTCTGAGGGAACTGTCGATAAAAATCTCCGCCCGAGGCGCTACCCGCCTGCAAGCCCGTCATCCGTGGGTCTACCGCTCCGATATCATCGGAGAATCGGACATCCCTCCCGGCGCTGTCGTCCGAGTCCACGATCAGCGCGGAAAATTTCTCGGCACCGCCCTTTACAGTTCGTCTTCACAAATCGCCATCCGCATGATCTCTCACGGGTCCGTTCCCGATATCCCCCTCCTGATCGCGGAGCGCATTCGTGCCGCCATCGCCTACCGCAAGCAAAATGATGTCGTCGCCAATACCGACGCCTACCGCATCGTCTTCAGCGAAGCCGATTTTCTGCCCGGCTTGATCGTTGACCGCTATAACGATGTCCTTTCGCTACAGATCCTCACCCAATCGATGGATACTACGCCCGTGCGCCAAGCGATCCTCGAAACCCTCAAGCAAGAAACGCAGCCCGCCGGAATTGTCGAGCGCGTCGAACCACGCATCCGTGAACTGGAGCAATTGCCGCCACTTCCCTCCGGCCTGCTCTGGGGAGACAAAAGTTCGACCGAAGTCACCATGAACGGCGCCCGCTTCCACTATGACGGCCTAGAAGGTCAGAAGACCGGGGCCTTCCTCGATCAGCGCGAAAACTACGCCGCCGCCGCGCAATACGCCCATGGCGAGGCCCTCGACGCTTTCTGCTATCAGGGAGGCTTCGCTCTCCATCTCGCCGGGAAATGCCCGAACGTCACCGGAATCGATAGCTCACGTCCCGCCCTCGAAATGGCCGAAAAGAACGCCACTCTAAACGGCCGGGAACTGGAATGGGTCGAGGCCAACGCCTTCGACCTCCTGCGCGACTACGCCGCCGCCGACCGCCATTACGACACCATCGTCCTCGATCCCCCCGCCTTCGCCAAAACCAAACATGACCTGGAAAAAGCCCTGCGCGGCTACAAAGAACTCAACCTCCGCGCCATGAAGATGCTGCGCCCAGGCGGCATCCTCGTCACTTGCTCTTGCTCCTTCCACGTCAGCCCTGCCGACTTCCTCAAAATCGTAGCCGACGCCGCCCAAGACGCCCACAAGTCCCTGCGCTTGATCGAGAACCGCGGAGCCGCAAAGGACCATCCCATACTGCTGAATGTCCCCGAAACCAGCTATCTGCAGTGTCTGATATTGTCTGTAACAAATTGAAAAACAAGCCTTATTTTGTACTTGACAATAATACACTAAGATTTTATTATCTTATCATACTAATGAAACAAACGGGCTCTTGAGCAGCCCGTATTTGAAGGAGGTTTCAGTTATGACTTTGCTTACCCGTTGGGACCCGTTCCGTGAATACGTCACTCTGCAAAACCGCATGAACAATCTGTTCCGCGACCCTCGTGCGCAAGAAGGGCAGGACGAATCGTTGACTACCACCGCATTCGCACCGCCCGTCGATGTCTACGAAGACGAGCACAATGTCACCCTCAAAATTGAGGTGCCTGGAATCGACGAGAAAGACATCGACGTCCGCATCGAGAACAACACGCTGACCGTTCACGGCGAGCGCAAGTTCGAAAAGGAAGAGAAAGAAGAGAACTATCGCAGGGTTGAGCGCCACTACGGCACTTTCACCCGCACCTTCACTCTCCCCAACACGGTCGACCAGGAAAGCGTTCAGGCCGACTATGACAAGGGCGTGTTGCAGATCAAGCTGGCCAAGAAAGCCGAAGCCAAGCCGAAACAAATCAAGGTAAACGTCGGCAGCCAGAAGACGCTCGACGGCAAGCAGCCCGAAAGCAAGCAACCAAAGAGCGCCAGCCAGGCCGCATAACTCAGTCCGTGGAGCGACGGGCATCTCGCCCGTCCAGCCCGGCAGTTGTAAACTTAGCGGGAGGCGAGAAACAGCGCCTCCCGTTTTATTTTGAACGTAAAATAATCTGTCATCCCGAGCGCAGCGAAGGACCTCTGCATTTTCTGCTGCGTGCTAGCTACACAGTTTTTCGCTGCGCTCCGCATGACCCATCGCAAGGAAGGACAAAACCCATGGCCATCCGTTGGGACAAATTCACCGTAAAAGCGCAGGAAGCCATCCAGCGCGCAAACGAACTCGCCGGCGAGCACGGCAACTCAGAACTCGCCCCGCTCCATCTGCTGGCTGCCCTAGTCGAGGACAAAGAAGGTATCGTCGCGCCCGTGCTCGAAAAAATTGGCATCGGCCCGCAGGCCGTGCTCAGCGATCTCTATAAGGAAATCGAGAAGCTGCCGAAAGTTTCCGGCACGAGCGGCGCGCAGCAGCCTTCCATGTCGTCGCAGATCAACCAGGTTCTCGAAAAGTCATTCAAGGAAGCCGACACCTTCAAAGACGAATACGTCTCCACCGAGCACATGCTGCTCGCATTGACGGATCTGAAGCGCGACCCGGCCCAGCAGCTGCTCGCCCGCTACGGTGCGACACACGATGCCATCCTCAAGGCCCTGACCGCTGTCCGCGGATCGCAGCGCATCACCGATCAGAATCCCGAGGCAAAGTACCAGGCGCTCGAGCGTTACGCCCGCGACCTGAACGAGCAGGCGCGCCGCGGCAAACTCGATCCCGTCATCGGTCGCGATGAAGAAATCCGTCGCGTCGTGCAGGTGCTTTCGCGCCGCACCAAGAATAATCCTGTGCTGATCGGCGAGCCCGGCGTAGGCAAAACAGCCATCGTCGAAGGCCTTGCCCAGCGCATCATCTCGGGCGATGTGCCCGAAGCTCTGAAGAATAAACGCGTCGTCGCCCTCGATCTTGGAGCCATGCTAGCCGGCGCGAAATATCGTGGCGAATTCGAAGACCGCCTGAAGGCTGTGCTGAAAGAAATCGAAGATTCGCAGGGACAGATCATTCTCTTCATCGACGAACTCCACACCCTGATCGGCGCCGGAGCCGCCGAAGGCTCGATCGACGCCTCCAACATGCTGAAGCCAGCGCTTGCCCGTGGAGAACTCCGCGCCATCGGTGCCACTACGCTCAACGAATATCGCAAGTACATCGAAAAAGACGCGGCTCTCGAACGCCGCTTCCAGATCGTCTTCGTCGGTGAGCCGAACGTCGAAGACACGATTGCCATCCTTCGCGGCCTCAAGGAAAAGTACGAAGTTCATCACGGCGTCCGCATCAAGGATTCGGCGATCGTCGCCGCCGCAACCTTGTCGCATCGCTACATCTCCGACCGCTTCCTTCCCGACAAGGCCATCGACCTGATCGACGAAGCCGCCTCTTCGCTGCGCATTCAGATCGATTCCATGCCCACGGAAATCGATCAGCTCGAACGGCGGGCCACCCAGCTGGAAATCGAAAAACAAGCCCTGAAAAAAGAAGAGGACCCGAACTCCAAAGAACGCCTCGCGCATGTCGAGAAAGAACTCGCCGGCATCCGCGAGCAATCCAACGCGCTGAAAGCCAAATGGAAGCAGGAAAAAGATGTCATCGCAAAGGCGCGCGCGCTGAAAGAAAAGCTCGAGCAGCTCAAAATCGAAGAAGCCGCCGAGGAGCGCAAAGGCAATCTCGAACGCGTGGCCCAAATCCGCTACGGCCTTATCCGCCAGACCGAGGAGGAACTGCAGAAGGTCAACTCGCAGATCGATAGCAAGGCCGGGCATCGCATGTTGAAAGAAGAGGTCGACGAAGAGGACGTCGCCCGCATCGTCTCCAAGTGGACCGGCATTCCTGTCTCCAAAATGCTCGAGGGCGAGGTTAAAAAGCTCATCAGCATGGAAGACCGTCTGCGCCACCGCGTCATTGGCCAGGATGAAGCCCTCGAACGCGTCGCCAACGCCATCCGCCGTTCGCGCGCCGGGTTGAGCGATCCGAAACGCCCCATTGGGTCTTTCATTTTCCTGGGACCCACCGGCGTCGGCAAAACCGAACTCGCCCGCGCTCTCGCCGAATTTCTCTTCGACGATGAGCGCGCCATGATCCGCATCGATATGTCCGAATACATGGAGAAGCACGCCGTCTCCCGCTTGATCGGCGCGCCTCCGGGATATGTCGGCTACGAAGAAGGCGGTCAACTCACCGAGCAGGTGCGACGGCATCCCTACGCGGTCGTGCTCTTCGACGAAATCGAAAAAGCGCATTCCGATGTCTTCAACATCCTGCTGCAAATCATGGACGATGGCCGCCTCACCGACGGCAAAGGCCGCAAAGTCGATTTCAAGAACACGGTCATCATCATGACTTCGAATCTGGGCTCGGCGTACCTCCAGTCAGAAAACGTTCGGTCGGAGGAAGCCTTCGATCGCGCCTCGAAACAGGTGCTGGACGCTCTGCACGGGCATTTCAAGCCCGAGTTCCTCAATCGCGTGGACGACGTCATCATCTTCCGCCCGCTCGGCAAGGAACAACTGGTCAAGATCGTCGATCTGCGCCTCGAAGATTTGCGCCGCCTGCTCGCCGATCGCAAAATTTCGTTGGAACTGACCGATGCCGCGAAGGAATTGCTCTTCACCCAAGGTTACGATCCAAACTTCGGAGCGCGACCGTTGAAACGCGCCATCCAAAAGCTCGTGCAGGATCCGTTAGCACTGAAAATTCTGGATGGCGAAGTTCTGCATGGCGACCACGTCATCGTGGACGCCGATAAGAAGGCTGGGAAGATGACATTTAAAGTCAGCGAGCGCGTCGGCGAGAAGGAAACGGCTCGGGTCAAAAAATAACGCTCGACTCAGCGTAAGCCGATCTGTGCACGGTGGGCGGGACGAATGCGTTCGCCCCTACGCGCTTCTGGGTGGCGTTTTGAAGCGCTCCGCAATCTCTCCGCGCGACAGATACAACGCCACCATCACGCGCACGATGATTCCCAATCCACCGGCTGCCAGCGCTTTCGGATTGGCAACGGTTGCGGCTGATATCGACGGCACCAGCATTACGATCCCTGTGATGGCAATCAGCGTCGCTGCGTGGCGAACGATGTTGTTGAGTTCTACCAGGCCCCACGCGACTCCGCCGCCAATGACGGCCGCCAGCAGGAACATGTACGGACCGGCCAATTCCAGACCAAACAAAAGCGGTGCCCCCATTGACATCGATATCGCTCCCGGACGAATCAGCATCCAGCCACCGATAACCCCGAGATAGATTGCGCATAGAGCGAACAGAGCGGCAATCGCTCGCACTCCGCTCGGGGCTGCGTTGTCTGGGTTACCGGTCATAGCTGATGCCTTGCACTCTTGCCATCCCGAACGAAGTGAGGGACCGGGTGGTCACCGCAAGATGCGCATCCCATTTCGTTCCGGATGACAATTCAGAATCGTTGACTTGAGGATCGTAGAATATCGTTGTGGCCGCACCTTCACAATCGGAACTGGCGATTTTGAACCTCAAGGCTGGAATGCCTGCCGCGGACAGGCGAAACGCAGGCTACTGGAGTCGTTGTACGCAACTCGGGGATGGATTGAGTCGTCCGGTGATGAAGATCTCTAAATGCCGTAGTTCACGCTACGGAGGCCATCTTTGTAAGCGTCGCGGGCTTCAGTGGCTTTCGTATGGGCGTCGTGCTCTTTGAAGTGAGCATCATCCCAGTGCTCCATTGCAATCATGGAATGATCGGGAGTCGCCAGCGCCTCCTCAGCGCGAATGGCGTCAACCCATTCATCGACCGTCTTCTTGTAGGCGAGGCGCAGTTGGTCAAGATCCGCTTTGCTCATAGTGGAGGAAGGTTAATGCCGCGTCGGAGCGCGGTCAATCAGTTCTGGAAAATTTCACAAAACATTAATGCTGTGAAAACTCTCGTGCGTCTCGCCAACCCGCAATGTACTGCCGCCTTCCCCACCGAATGTTTCATCCAGCTTGCCGCTCCTCTCCCCTAGGTTGTATCGTACTCGGGCCAACGCTCAATCTCATTGGGGGATCGATGAAGTTCCGTCGTCGCCTGTTGTATGCAGCTGTTGTTTGCGTTTTCATTTCGTCGCTCGTCATAGCGCAGGCTCAATCAGCCGCGTCATCTTCGAAAGTGGTTGTCATCCATGCCGGACGCCTGCTCGAGGTAAAGACCGGCAAGACGCTCACCAACCAGACCATCGTGATTCAAGCCGGCAAAATCGCGAGCGTCGGCTCCGATGCGCAAGTGCCAGCCAACGCGCAAGTCCTCGATCTTCCGAACGCCACTCTTCTGCCGGGGCTGATCGATGCGCACACGCACCTTACATTTACCACTAACTTCGGCTACTCGCGGCTCGGAATCTCTATCCCGCGCGAGGCGCTCTATGGCGCGCGGAATGCCCGGGTCACACTCGACGCCGGTTTTACAACCGTCCGCAACGTAGGCGCCAGCGGCTTCACTGACGTTGCCTTGCGCGACGCCATCAATGCGGGCGACGTCACCGGCCCGCGCATGCTGGTCAGCGGCCCGCCCCTGAGCATTACTGGCGGGCATGGGGACAACAACCTGCTGCCCTTCGAGTATCATGCTGCCAACGACGGCGTCGCCGATAGCGTGGATGGCGTACGCCACATGGTTCGTCAGAACATCAAGTATGGCGCTGACTTAATCAAGTTTATGGCCTCCGGTGGAGTGCTCTCCAAGGGCGACGATCCGCAGGCGTCGCAATACACCCAGGAAGAAATGAGAGCCATAGTCGAGGAAGCGCATCGCCTGGGACGAAAAGTCGCGGCCCACGCGCACGGAGCGCAAGCGATCCTCTGGGCATCGAACGCCGGCGTCGATTCCATCGAGCATGGCTCCTACATCGACGACGCCGCCATCGCCGCCATGAAGAAAAACGGCACCTATCTCGTGCCCACTCTTTATCTGTCAGACTGGTTTATGGAGAATGCCGAACACATCGGCACTCCGCCCGACCTGATCGCCAAGGCGCGCGACGTGATACCGGCCGCGCGCAAGAATGTGGCGCGCGCCTTCGCCGCCGGAGTGAAAGTAGGCTTCGGCACCGATGCCGCCGTTTACCCCCATGGACTCAACGCGCACGAATTCGCCGTCATGGTGAAGTTGGGATTGACTCCGCTGCAGGCAATCCAGTCGGCCACAATTAACGATGCCGATCTGCTCGGGTGGTCCGACAAGGTCGGGACGATCGAGCCGGGAAAGTGGGCTGACATTGTTGCCGTCGATGGAGATCCGCTGGCCGATGTGACAACGCTCGAACGCGTGAAGTTTGTAATGAAGGGCGGCGAGGTGGTCAAGAATCTGTACGCGAAGTGAGGTTAGAACCTAGTCAAGGCCAGGGGTGGGATTGCAGAGGTGCAGCTCGTGCGCGAGAGGGTGTGCTTCCACCTCTGCAATCTAACCTCTGCCGTCTGCATTCCGATAGAATCCCTCACGTGTCTGTTCATCTTCAGATTGAAGCTACCCGCGGCGCCGCCCGCGCCGGCAAACTCATCACTCCTCACGGAGAGGTCGAGACCCCCGTATTCATGCCGGTCGGTACGCTCGGTTCGGTCAAGGGCGTTTCCCAGGATCTGCTCGATGACCTTGGCGTCGAGATTCTGCTCGGCAACACTTACCATCTTTACCTTCGTCCCGGCGTCGACACCATTCGCAAAATGGGCGGGCTGCACCGCTTCATGTCCTGGGATCGAGGCATCCTTACTGACTCCGGCGGCTTCCAGGTTTTCAGTCTTACCGATCTCCGCCAGGTCAGCGAAGAAGGCGTGGCCTTCCGCTCGCACCTCGACGGCTCCGCTCATTTTCTGAGTCCTGAAAAAGCGATGGAGATCCAGATCGCTCTCGGCGCTGACATCATCATGGCCTTCGATGAATGCACCGAGTATCCGGCTGACGGCGCGCGAGCGCGAGCGTCAATGGAACTTACCCTGCGCTGGGCCGCGCGCTGCAAGAACTATTTCGAGGAGCATAAAAACGAAGTCCCGTGGGCTCAGCGCGGCAGCGCCGCTTTGCCCCGCCACGGCGCGGAGCCTCGCCACTTCACAGGCTCCACGCAAGCTCTCTTTGGCATCGTGCAGGGCGGTATGGATCCTGACCTCCGCCGCGAATCCGCCGCCCGCACAATCGATGTCGGCTTTTCCGGATATGCCATCGGCGGCCTTAGCGTCGGCGAGCCTCGCGAACTTACCCGGGACATCGTTCTGTCCACACTCGAGCATCTTCCCTCCGGCCAGCCGCGTTACCTCATGGGCGTCGGCACTCCCGAGGAAATCGCGCAGTATGCTCAGGCGGGCGTCGACATGATGGATTGCGTGCTGCCCACACGCGCGGCCCGTCACGGATTGCTCTTTACCTCTGAAGGCAAGGTCTCGATCAAGCAGGCACGTTATGCCCAGGATGAAAGCCCGCTCGACCCCGCCTGCGACTGTCGCGTCTGCCAGCGTTATTCGCGCGCCTATCTACGCCATCTTTATGCATCCAACGAGTTGCTCGCTCAGGTTTTGAATACGGTCCATAACCTTCACCATTATCTGGCGACGATGCGCCGCGTCCGCGCATGGATTCGTGCCGCTCGCTCCCCGGGTGTCGATGTTCCCTAGGGGTAAATTCCCGCCGCTCTACAGCCTTCCCGTAGTTGACGCTGACCTGTTTCACGCTTACGATATTTGTTTGGCTTCAGACTGTCGGCAGTGACTGTGAGGCGCTTCATCGCTCACACGCACCCCGCTTTAAACAGGCAGCATCATGGATAAGAAGAAACTAGAGACCTTCAGAAAAAGACTGGAAACCCGGCGCAACGAGCTCCGCCACATGGTTGTCCGCAACCAGCAGGATGGTCGCACCGCCGACGATGAGGCTACGCAGGACGTTGCCGATCGCGCTGCCAGCTCCTACAACAAGGAATTTCTCTTCAGCCAGAGCAATAACGACCGCCAGTTGCTCAACATGGTCGATGGTGCCCTCGCTCGCATCCGTGAAGGCAGCTTCGGCGAATGCGTCTCCTGCGGCAAAGAGATCAACGCCAAGCGTCTCGAAGCTGTCCCTTGGACTCGCCACTGCATCGAGTGCCAGGAAAAAGCCGAGCAGGGCTTACTCGAAGCCGCACAGTAAAATTAAGCCACAAAGATCACAGGTGAAGACGACTCTCCAGTCCTTCGCTGAAATCTCCGCCATCCTGACTTTCGAATTAGGCCCTGGAGTTCTCTGCCCAAGTTCTCTGCGGAAGTTCTCTGCCCAGTTCTCTGCCAACAATCCCGCTTCTCCACAAAGCCGTCGATCCCGTCTCCAGTTGACAACAATTTTACAAACCGCTGACCTCCACCTGACAAGTTCGTAGTCTCTCCCGCATAGCATTGCTGGCGCGCAGGAATCTTGTTTTTTTGCCACCTGCGCGGCGGACATGGCAATCGTCCTCGCCGCCACCCGGTTTCGCTCCAAGGAGAGTTTTGCTATGCGACAAGCTGCTATGTTGCCAACCTTTCGTCATCACCCTTTTCGCGCCGCACTGCTCGTGCTCGCGCTGTCTGTTGCCTCTCACTTCGCTTGGGCCGCTTGCGGCCAGTCCTACGCCGCCACCTCTCTGGTAAAAAATACCGGCAAGAAAGGCGATACCCAGCTGATCAATCCCTGGGGACTTGCCTATGGGCCAGGCGGTCCATTCTGGCTTAGTGATGAAGGGTCGGGGCTCTCGACGCTTTATACCGGCACCGGCGTCAAGCAGAGTACCGTCGTCACGATTCCTCCTGCGTCTGGCACCGGCCTCGGATCGCCGACCGGCATCGTCTACAACGGTTCGACCGAATTTCAGATCGACCACTGGACTTCGGTCTTCCTCTTCGCCACGCTCGACGGCACCATCAGCGGCTGGTCCCACTTCGATCCCACGAACGCACTGATTGGCGTCGATAACTCCAGTTCCGGAGCCGTTTATACCGGACTGGCCATCACCAGCCACTCTTCCGGAAACCTCCTCTACGCCGCCGATTTCTGGAACAACAAAGTCGACGTCTACAACGGTACCTTTGAGCTCGTGATGTCTTTCACCGATACTGCTTTGCCCGCCGGCTTTGCTCCCTTTGGCATTCAGGACATCGGGGGGCAAGTCTATGTTGCCTTCGCCGCCACCGATGGCAAAACCGGAGGCTACATCGACATCTTTGACGAAGACGGCACATTCGTGAAGACCCTCATTCACGGGAAGCCCCTCAACCAGCCCTGGGGCATTGCCCTCGCTCCTTCGGATTTCGGGCCCCTTAGCAGCACCCTGCTGATCAGCAATAACACCAATGCTGGCACGATTAATGGCTTCGACCCAACCACCGGCGCGCTCGTGGGAACCATGAAAAACGCCGCCGACAAAAACATCGTGATCAACCAGCTCTGGGGCATCGAGTTCGGCGGTGGATCTTCCAGCAACGGCAACACGAACCAACTCTTCTACACCGCCGGCCCGAAGAATAATGCCAATGGCGTATTCGGCGTCATCAACTTTGAGTAGCTGTTCTTCCCACCACCCTCCCCGCCATGGCGGAGGGTGGCTTTTTTCTTTTGTGCACTCCCTAAACCTATGATTCCAATCGATCAAGCCAGCGAGCGCGTCGCCCAAAACGGCGAGATGGCCTGTTCGGGCCATCCCTCAGGTCACTTTTGCCCGCTCGATACAACCAAACCAGTGGTATCATTCTCCAACTGCTTGCGCCCCTCCGGTGGGGCACGGGAACGAAAATCTCTAGTCGCATGAGGGTGAAGCAATGGCTTGGACCACTCCTGTTTTCGAAGAAGTAGTTTTGTGCTGCGAAATTAACTCCTACGTAAGCGCCAAACTCTAAACCACCGCGGATGCGCATACGGATCCCCGGTTCTGCGGCCGGGGGCAGATTCCCGCAGTGGAATTGCGGCTGCCGGAACTGTGTCGGTATACGTCAAAACGTCCCGAAAAACGCGCCTGGGGATGCCTGCGAAGACCCGCGCGACAGGGAATTTCTCGGTAAGGCGCGCACTCAGGCTCAACTGGCGCTGAGCGCCAACGGTTCCTCCTGGTTCCTGGCCGGAGCCTCTCCCGATTTGCCCTCCCAGATCGAAAGCACTCCCGACCTCCATCCCCGTGCGCTGCGCGATTCGCCCATTTCAGGCATCGTGCTCGCAAGCTCCGATCTTGATCACGTTCTCGGATTACTCCTCCTGCGTGAACTCCAGCCCCTGCGCGTGTATGCCGCGCCTTCCATCTTGCGAATTCTGCGCGATGAGAACAGCATGTTCAGTATGCTGAACCGCGTCGATCCTCAGGTGGTTTGGACCCCGACGCAATCCGGCATGTCCTTCCCCCTGCTATCCGCCGACGGAAAAGACTCCGGACTTCTATGCGAGGTCCATTTCCTTTCCGGCCGCTATCCGAAATACGTCAGGACTCAGCCCGCAACCCTGGCGCCCAACGAAGCCACGGCTGCGCTCTTCTTCGAATCTGCGGGTAAACGACTAGCCTATGTTCCCGCCATCGGAGCCCTCGATGATGCACTGCTCGAAAAACTCCATCACGCGGACCTGCTCCTGTTCGACGGCACCTTCTGGAGTGACGACGAGTTACCCCGCCTTCAAGGCAGCGGCGAGACCGCCCGCCAGATGGGACACATTCCGGTGGAAGAAAGCCTCTGCTTGTTGAAAGGTATTCAAGCCGGGCGCAAAATGTTCATTCACCTCAACAATACGAATCCGATCTTGAACCAGGCGAGCCCGGAAAATCAGGCGGTTCGTCAAGCCGGATGGGAAGTGGCGGAGGACAATTGGCAACTGGAACTGTAGTCCCCAGCGGCACTGCAAACACCAAACTTACCTTGGAGGAGTTGCGCCAGGCGATGCGCCAGGTCGGCGAAGAGCGCTATCACCACAAACATCCCTTTCACCTGCTGATGCACCAAGGCAAGCTCACGCGCGGACAGTTGCAGGCCTGGGCGCTGAATCGCTACTACTACCAATCCATCATCCCTATCAAAGATTCCATCATCCTTTCGCGGGCGACCGATCCTTCGTTCCGACGTGTCTGGCGCAAACGCATTGTCGATCATGACGGACAGGACGGTGATGACCAGCGGAATGGCGGAATCCTCCGCTGGATCAAGCTCGCCGAAGCCACCGGCCTCGATCGGGAGCGCGTCATCAGTGCCCATGAGGTTCTGCCGGCAACCCGTTTCATCGGAAATGAATATCTGCATCTGGTGCGAACCCGAAGCTTTCTGGAGTGCGTCGCGTCTTCCCTCACCGAACTTTTTTCCCGCGATCTGATCGCCCTGCGCATGGAAAAGATGCGGGAGCACTATCCCTGGCTCGCCTCGGCCCTCGATTACTTTGAGGCGCGACTGACCGAGGCTCCCGAGGATGCTGCCTTCGCCCTCCAATACGTCTTCGACCATGCCACCACCCGCACCGACCAGGAGCGCGCCATCCAGGCCTTGCGCGACAAGTGCGACATTCTCTGGGCGCAGTTGGATGCGCTCTACTTCGCCTACGTCGAGCCCGCTTGGCCGCCCCCGGGCGCCTTTCGCATTGACATTGAGGAGCAGACGAAACAATGACCGACAACGCAGCGAGAGAAACCGCGGTTGAGTTAGTCGATGCCAGCATTCCAAAACTTGCCGCCGGATGCCGCTGGGGCGGCACCACCGAAGCCCCCGTCGTCCTCTTTCCCGAAGGCGCCGTCCGCGTCGAAGGAACCGGCCGCATCATTCTCGAACTCTGCGACGGACACCTTTCGCTGGCTGAGATTGTTCAGAAACTCGAGGGCCAATTCATGTTGGCTCCAAAAGAAAAGATACGAGCCGACGTCCGTTCGTTTCTAGAACAATTGCACGTCAAACGCATCATCGACTATTAAATCGACTGGAATATTAACCACCGATCCCCTACCGATCCCCCGCGATCCAGCAATCGCTGCTTGACATACCACGCTATAATCAAGTGTAGGGTAGCTTGGAGCGGCCGACCGATTCTCAAGCAAGTTATTTGAAATCTATACTTTACGCAACTTACTCTCGGTAAGTCGCTGATTCGAAAGGCCTAGCCATTGGGAGGCGGCAAATAAGTCCTTTATTATGAATACTTTGTAAGTTAACTCCTTTAGAATCATAGACCGTAGACGTAAGTTATTGATTTTAATATACCAATAGGGATAGGGGGGTACCCTCCGAGTACCGCCGGAAAACGGTCGTTCATTCGTCGGTCGGTCAATCGGTCGGTCAATCTTAAAGATCGGCAATCACAGACCGGCATTCACAGACCGGCATTCAAAGATCGCATCTCAAAGATCGCCGAGCGAAAAATCGCTGACCAAAGATTCAATGACGAAAAGTTCCTATCCTCTGGCATTGATCGCCGAGATCACGCATCGCTGCCCGTTGCATTGCGTCTATTGCTCGAATCCGCTGCAACTCACGTCGCCCAACCAGGAACTGACAACCTCCGACTGGCTGCGCATTTTCCAGGAAGCTGCGGCGCTCGGCGTGCTTCATCTTCACCTCACCGGAGGCGAACCTCTGGCTCGTCCCGACCTCACCGAATTAATTGCGGGTGCAAGCCAGTCGCGTCTCTACACAAACCTGATCACCTCCGGCATCGGCCTCTCCCGCGAGCGCCTCGCCCAGCTTGTAGAAGCAGGCCTGGACCATATCCAACTGAGCTTTCAGGATTCGGGCGAAGGCCAGGCTAACTGGATTGCCGGAGCCCGCGCGCACGCTCACAAGCTCGACCTGGCGGCGTGGATCCGCGGACCTCACACTGGCGAACCTGCTTCCAGTAAGCGTCGCATCGCGTTTACTGTAAACCTGGTCGTTCACCGCCAGAATATCGATCACCTCGAAGAGATGATTGCCGCGCTCGAAGCGCTCCAGCCCGACCGCATGGAGATCGCGCACGCCCAATACTACGGTTGGGCGCTCCAGAATCGCTCTGCGTTGCTGCCGACGCGCGCCCAACTCGACCGCGCCGTAGCCGTAGTCGCCCGCGCCGAGGAGCGTCTGCGCGGCAAGGTCCGCATCGACATGGTCGTCCCCGACTACCACGCGCGTTTTCCCAAAGCCTGCATGGGCGGCTGGGGACGCCAGTTGCTGCTCATCGATCCCGCCGGCCGCGCGCTGCCCTGCCATGCGGCGGGGGTGATCCCCGGCATGACGTTCGACAACGTGCGCCAACATACGCTCGATTGGATCTGGCAAAGTTCAGAAGCATTCAAGAAATTTCGCGGCCAAGACTGGATGCCCGAGCCCTGTCGCTCCTGCGACCGCCGCACGGAAGATTTTGGTGGATGCCGTTGCCAGGCGTTTCTGCTGACCGGCGACGCGAGCGCGACCGATCCAGTGTGCGAACTTGCGCCGCTGCATCATTTGATCGAGAAGGCGGTACTCGAAGACTCGGTAACGAGTTCTACGCCAGAAATTCACGAGGCGCCCTTCCACGTCTTGCAAGACAAGATGGCCGGTTTCTGGAGCTACCGGACGGACCCGCAGAGATGAGTGCTTCGCTTTGACGCTCCCGAAATCACCCTGTTAAACTAGGTGATTGCCATCCTACCGTTTATCTAAGAAGGAAATACGTGCGCGCAGAAACCCGGCATCAACTGAAACAAGACCGCTTCAGCAAGGTTACGATCGAAGCGGCGGAGAACGCCGCCCATTGGTCCGTCGAACACCAGGCGAAACTGATTGCCGGTGTCATTGCGGTCGTCGTCATCGCCGCGATCGCGTTTGGCGGCTGGTACTACGTCAATACGCAGGACGAAAAAGCCAGCGCCGAGCTCTCGACCGCCGTCCGAACCTTTGAAACGCCGGTGCGTCCCTCCGGTATGCCGCCCCAGCCGGGTATGGACAGCTTCGGGTCCGCTGCGGAACGTGCCACTGCTGCCCGCAAACAATTCCAGGCCATCGTGGATAACTATCCACGCACTCACACCGCCGACATGGCGCGCTATTTCGTCGGCCTGGCTTCAGCCCAACTGAACGACAACGCTGCCGCGGAACGCAGCCTGCAGGAGGCGGCCAATTCCTCGAACCCCGACCTGGCTGCCCTTGGCAAATTCGCACTGGCTAACGTTTATCGCTCCGAGCACAAAGACACGCAGGCGGTCGATCTCTACAAGCTACTCATCGACAAGCCAACCATCGTTGTCAGTAAGGCCACGGCGCAGCTGGAACTAGCCGGTTTCTACGAATCGCGGCAAAAACCCGATGAAGCCAAAAAGATCTACGAGCAGGTGGAAAAAGAGAATCCTGCCACCGAAGCAGCGTCTCTCGCCCAACGCAGAGCCGCTGCCCTCAAGCAATAAATTGGTCAGACGTCCTTAAGCAGAATTTCTGGTTGCGATGCGCCGCAGGCAGGCAATCAGCCGGTCACAGTCCTCAACCGTGTTGTACACATGCGGACTCACTCGAATCGAGGTTCCTCGAATGCTGACAAATACTTTTTCCTTCGCCAGCATTTCCGGCAGATGTCTCGGTATCAGTTCCTGCCTTCGCAGGCAAAGATAGTGCGGCGCGCGCAGCGGTTCATCCGGCGCGGAGAACCCCAGATCCCGAGCAGCCTCCGCCAGTCGACGGTTGAACGCGCCGCTGGTCTCTGACACCTGCGCCACGTCCCACTCCAGCAATTGCTTCATGCCGCGAAGCGCCGCAGGAAGCAGCGCAAAATTCGAGCGCTCTCCCATGTCGAAGCGTCTTGCCCCGTGATCGTAGTTTTCCGTGTATAAGATGAAACTTGAGAAGTCACGGGCGTTGGCGCGCCCAATCCAGTTCTCTTCCAGAGGCATTCCGTTCTGGCAACTGGGTGCAACGTAGAGCAGGCCTACCGAATACGGCCCTAACATCCACTTGTAGTTGGCAGCGACGGCAAAATCGGGTTGCACGTCGCGTACGCTAATAGGGAGAGCGCCGAGCGACTGGGTTAAATCGAGCACAACCGCTGTTCCCAACTTACGACAGGCCTCCCCGATGCGAACCAGATCAAGCCTGCCTCCACTGGACCACTGCACGTGCGGCAGAGCCGCTATGGCAACATCCGGTGTAAGCGCATTCAAAACGGCTGCTGTCCAGTCGTTGTCTTCGGGCCACGGGACGACTTTGAGCGAAGCTCCAACCTCGTTCGTCCTTCGCTGCCATGCATAGTAGTGAGAGGGGAATTGCTCCTCGAGTACGAGCACGCTCTGACCCCTGCTTACCGGCAAATTGCGCGCCGCCGTGGCGATGCCGTAACTGGCTGAAGGAACGATGGCGATGCAGTCCGCCGAGCACCCGAGGAACTTCGCCGCCGTTGCGCGAAACTCATCGGAGCCAACGAAGAATTGGTCGGGTGTGATTCCCCACGGGTGCATTTTGCGCGCCAGCCCGAACGTTCCAGCTTCGACTGTCGCCTTCATCAATGGCGACATGTAGGCGCAATTCAGGTAGGCAACGTGGTCGGGGATGTCAAAGAGATGGCGCTGGCAGGGAATCATGGGCTAGTCTTTGGTCTTCGGATTGGCATCAGTGTATCAATGCGGAAGGGATTGCCGAAATGCGTGAAGTCCAGACGGGGTTAAAGGCT
Source organism: uncultured Acidobacteriaceae bacterium (assembly GCA_963696275.1). GTDB lineage: Bacteria > Acidobacteriota > Terriglobia > Terriglobales > Acidobacteriaceae > Acidiflorens. Next base: position 543,017 of record CAVOJQ010000012.1, read on the forward strand.
ACCTTCTCCCTGTTAGCATTTTGCGTGTTAGCCGTTTCAGCAATGGCACAGACAGCGAACGCGCAGAGTTCGCTGGCTTTTGCGCGCGCCGCCAAATTGCGCCGCGGCATCAATGCCTCGGAATGGTTCGCCCAGGTCTACGACCAACGTGGCTACACAGCTGAACATTTTCGGGCATGGACAACGGCCGACGACATCGCCTTGATCAAGTCGATGGGCTTCGATCACGTCCGCCTCGGCGTGAATCCCGAGCCCATGATGAACATCCGCGAGCCCAATAGGATTCCAGCAGACTACCTCGCGTCCCTGGATGCGGCAGTTAAGATGATTCTCGATCACGGACTGGCAGTGGTGATCGACCTGCACCCCGATAGCGATTTCAAAATTCGCCTCACCAAGGACGACGATTCCGTCGAACGCTTCGCCGATTTCTGGCGAGCGCTCGCGGCTCATTTCTCGACGTGGGATCAGGACCGCCTGTTTTTCGAAATTCTCAATGAACCGGAGTTCAGCGACCGCTACCGCTGGCTGGGCGTACAAATGAAACTGGCGGCTGCGATCCGCCAGAGCGCCCCGGCGCAGACGATCATAGCGTCCGGTGCGCGATGGTCCGACGAGGATGAACTTGCCTTTCAGGAGCCGCTACACGATGCAAATGTCATTTACAACTTCCATTTTTACGAGCCGTATATTTTCACCCATCAGGGAGCAACCTGGAGCGCTTATTACTGGCACTGGGTCCACGGGCTGAAATACCCGTCGAGTCCGGAGCAGGCGGCGATGGTCGCCGCACAGGTGCCGGATGCGGTGGACCGCTTGCAAATCATCCGTTATGGATACGATAACTGGGACGCTGCCCGCATTGAATCCGAAATGAAGCAGGCGGCGGAGTGGGCGCGGCGGCGCGGCGTTCCATTGGTGTGCAACGAATTCGGCACGTTTCGTGATTACGCCGATCCCCTTGACCGCGATGCCTGGCTGCACGATGTGCGCACTGCTCTGGAGCACAATGGCATCGGCTGGGCAGTCTGGGACTACTCGGGATCGTTTGGCGTGGTCACGAAGAAAGATGGGAAGACCATGGCCGATGACGGCGTATTGCGGGCGCTGGGTATGAAATGAGTTGCCCTCTATATCTTCTGCGACTTCCAGTTTTTGAATCGGATTTCCGATGATCTAGTCGAATAGCTATAGGAGAAATAGCATCATGAACGAAAAAGCTGCAACGGTCGCTTTACAAGATGAAACTCAATCGTCCTCCAATAAGACATATCCAGCAAAAGCCTATTCCGCCAATAGCGCGACTTCCGCTCTCGCATTGGGCTCGATTCAGCGTCGCGCTCCGCGACCCCAGGATATACAGATTGAGATTCTGTACTGCGGCGTCTGTCACTCGGATTTGCATCAGGTACGCAACGAATGGGTAAGCATGATGCCCACCGTCTATCCCTGCGTGCCCGGGCACGAAATCGTTGGCCGGGTAGTGAAGGTGGGCAGCGCTGTTAAGAAATTCAAAGAGGGCGATGTTGCGGCTGTCGGCTGTATGGTCGATTCCTGCGGCGTATGCCCGGGCTGTCGAGCCGGAGAGGAGCAGTTTTGCGATGGTCCCGCGACCTTCACTTACAACGGAGAAGACAAGATCCTGGGAGGCGTCACCTACGGCGGCTACTCGGAAAGCATCGTGATAACCGAAGCATTTGCGCTGAAAGTACCCGCGCAACTCGATCTCGCCGGAACGGCGCCTCTGCTCTGTGCGGGCATTACGACCTATTCGCCGCTGCGTCACTGGAATGTGAAGAAGGGGCAGAAAGTCGGCATCGTGGGTCTGGGCGGACTGGGCCACATGGGATTGAAATTCGCCCACGCCTTCGGCGCCAATGTTGTATTGTTTACCACCTCTCCTAACAAGACCGAAGACGCGCTGCGCCTTGGCGCCGATGAAGTGGTGATCTCGAAGAATGCTGCCGAAATGGAGAAACATCTGGCGAGCTTCGATTTCATTCTGGACACAGTCTCCGCCGAGCACGACCTGAACCCCTACATCGCCCTGCTGAAACAGGATGCAACCCTGACGCTGGTGGGTGCGCCTCCAACCCCGGCGCCGGTACTCGGCTTCGGACTGCTTTTCAAGCGGCGCCAGCTTGCCGGTTCCATCATCGGCGGACTCCGGGAGACGCAGGAGATGCTCGATTTCTGCGCCGAACATGGCATCACCTCCGATATCGAATTGATCCGGATACAGCAGGTCAATGAGGCTTATAACCGGCTGCTGAAAAGCGACGTCAAATACCGCTTCGTAATCGATATGAAATCGCTGCGGTGACGGCGGCGTTGTTTCCCAATCGGGGTAATCCGCCTTCGCTTCGCCGTGTGGCGGCCCACCCTTCAATGTGACAGAAAAGCCTTCATCTTCTCCGCGTTTGAAAGGCCCCTCGGGGCCTTTCGAGTGTTGGAAGCGGCCTGCGATGCGGCCTACCTACCTTTGGATATATGTGCAAATCTCACATTTTGTGACAAAAGTGCTGATTTTCAAGGATTTCCGCCTTTTTTCGGCGCAGGAGAGTTAACCAACCTAGAAACATAGCGTTAGCAACATCTGGAGTTCCGAGCCAGGTGCCAAAGCTCACTTGGCCCTGTGAGATGAAGCCTCCTGTCCTTTGATTCCACAATCTTTTCCACAGGGCAAAGATGTCTCTAGGTCGGGTTTTCCGGGGGTCAGCGCTGGCGTCGGGCTTTTCTCGGCTTGTCCGGTAAGGCACACACCCCGACGTGGGGTCAGATGACATGAAAAAATGGGATTTTCAGCTACTCCCCAGGTTCGTTATTGCCTTCCATCAGGTTGGCAAAGCGCGTGGAATTATGCAGGAAGGCGAGATTGAACTTGCCGATCGGCCCGTTGCGCTGTTTAGCGATAATGATTTCGGCGCGGCCCTTCAATTCGGGATCGTCCTGCTTATAGACCTCTTCGCGGAAGATGAACATGACCACGTCGGCATCCTGCTCGATCGACCCCGACTCGCGCAGATCGGAGAGCTGCGGCCGGTGATCGCCGCCCCGGCTTTCGGGAGCGCGGCTTAACTGTGACAACGCTACGACAGGCACACCAAGCTCCTTGGCGATGGCTTTCAATCCGCGCGAGATGGAGGAAACTTCCTGGGTGCGATTTTCGAAGCGCTTGCTGCCGCCCGACATCAATTGCAGGTAATCGACGACGAGCAAGTCGAGGCGTCCTTGGGATTGTTTGAGCCGCCGGGCCTTGGCGCGCATTTCGCTCAAGGAAATACCCGGCGTGTCGTCGATAAAAATGAGAGCGTTGGAGAGTTCCTCCATGGCGCGCACGATCTTCTTCATATCGTCGCCCCAGAGCGAGCCGGTGCGCAGCTTCTGCGCGTCGACAATGGCCCGCGAACAGAGCAGGCGTTGCAACAGCGCCTCGCTCGACATTTCAAGCGAGAAGACGCCGACCACGCGTCCGTCGTCAATGGCGGCGTTCTCGGCGATGTTCATGGCGAACGCGGTCTTGCCCATCGACGGGCGGGCGGCGACAATCACCAGGTCAGCTTTCTGGAAGCCGCTCGTCATCTCGTCGAGATCGGTGTAGTGAGTGGCGAGGCCGGTAATGCGCTGTCCGCGCTGCAGGAGGGCGTCGACGGAGCCAAAGGAATCGCGGACAATCTCCTTGATGCCCTGAAAGCCCTTGCCAATGCGCTTCTCGGAGAGCTGAAAAACGGCAGCCTCAGCTTCATTTAGAATTTCGTCGGCAGGCTCGGCCTGCTCGCTGGCCTTGGCGATGGCCGCGTTGGCCACGTTGATCAGCCCGCGCAGAATCGCCTTGTCGCGGACGATGCGAACATAATGCTCGATCGAAGGCCGGTCCGGCACTCCATCAAGCAATCCGGAAATGTAGCCGACGTCGCCAACGGCCTGCAGATCTTTTTTCTGCTCCAGTTCCTCGACCAGCGTGATGATGTCGATGGGCCGCGAAGATTCGGCCAGATCCATCATGCGCGAATAAATGCGCCGGTGCGAATCGATGGAGAAATCTTCCGGCTTCAGGTGCTCGGCCGCGTCGTTGAAGGCGTGATTGTCGAGCAGAACGGCGCCCAGGATGGAACGCTCGGCTTCAATGTTAGCCGGCAAACGTCCGACGCTGGTTTCGAGGGTAGCCACGATGTTGAGGTGAGTGCGTTGCATCGTAACCTTTTTCGTCCTGTGGACGTATGAGGAGCCAGCAGGAAAACGGGTCCGAAAATAAAATTCTTCGGGCGCCAATCCGCCCAGGAAAAACTCGTGGCGACAAGCGCCCTCGTCAGTTTAGCCCTGAGCGATCAGCCCTCAACACCGCAGTATGTCATAAGGCGAATAAAAAGCAAATACCTCGGCTGAGTCTTCATGGTGCGACAGGAATTATGCAGCGATACGTCGAACTTCCCAGGCCTTCGTTGACTTGCCCGCCTCCTCCACGTAAGATTTGCCCCTGATGATCGGACAAACCATCTCTCACTACCGCATCGTGGAGAAGCTTGGTGGTGGCGGCATGGGCGTCGTCTACAAGGCGGAGGACACGCGGCTCGACCGCTTTGTAGCCTTGAAATTCCTGCCCGAAGATGTGGCCCAGGACCGTCTCGCCCTGGAGCGGTTCCGTCGTGAGGCGAAAGCGGCATCCGCGCTCAACCATCCCAACATCTGCACTATCTACGACATTGGCGAGGACAATGGGCAGGCGTTCATTGCCATGGAGTTTCTGGACGGCTTGACGCTCAAGCATCTGATTGGGCAAAAGCCGTTAGCCATGGAAACCGTCCTCGCGCTGGCCATTGAAACGGCCGATGCGCTGGAGGCGGCGCATTCCCAGGGTATCGTGCACCGCGACATCAAGCCGGCAAACATTTTCGTCACCAAGCGCGGTCATGCCAAGATTCTCGACTTTGGATTGGCCAAGGTTGTAGCTGCCGCCGGCTCTTACGCTCAGGGCGGGTCCGACCACACGCGGACGGCTGCCTCGCCCGATGAGGAGTTGACCAGCCGGGGCGCGGCGCTCGGCACCGTTGCCTACATGTCTCCGGAGCAGGCGCAGGCTAAAGAACTGGATGCGCGGAGCGATTTATTTTCCTTCGGCGCCGTGCTCTACGAGATGTCAACCGGCATGATGCCGTTCCGTGGCGACAGCACGGCTGTTATCTTCAAAGCCATTCTCGATGCGGAACCCGTCCCAGCCGTGCGGCTGAATCCTGACGTGCCCGCCGAACTCGAACGCATCATTGATAAGGCAATCGAGAAAGACCGCGAGCTGCGCTATCAGGGAGCGGCCGAGATACGCGCCGACCTGAAACGACTGAAACGCGAGACGGACTCACGCCATCGTCCCTCGTCAAGTTCGACAACGGTCCCGACCGTACAGGATAGCGGGCCGCAATCTGGCGCGCAGCATACTGTGTCTGCGCCGGGATCGTCCGGAGCAGCAGTATCGGGATCATCGTCAGGCAACGTGTTCGCCAATGTCGCGGCAACAATGCCCGCTCCCGCCGCGCACGCCTCCGGACCGACGAGCAGTTCCGCCGTCGACGTCGCGAAGAGACATAAGCTGGGAGTTACCGCTGGCGCTCTCGTCGCCGTTGTTCTTTTGCTGGCCGCAGGATTCGGCGTGTACTCCATGCTTCACCGCACCGCTGCGCTGCCATTCCAGAATTTCACGATCACGCAGGTCACGAACTCGGGCAAAGCGGGAGCGGCGGCCATCTCGCCGGACGGCAAGTACGTACTCAGCGTACTGATCGATAAGGGACAGGAGAGCCTGTGGCTGCGCAACGTTGCCACGGGCAGCAATACCCAAGTCGTTCCGCCGGCGCCCGTTGTCTATCGCAGCCTCGCTTTTTCTCCCGACGCCAACTATTTTTATTTTCGCAAAGCGGAAGACGCGCTCGAAACCACTTTCTATCTTTATCGCGCTCCGGTGCTCGGCGGCACTCCGCAAGTTCTGGTTAGGGATATTGACAGCGATATCGCCTTCTCTCCCGACGGCCGTCGCATCGCCTACATTCGAGGTAATGACCCCGAGGTGGGCAAATACCGGCTGCTCTCCGCGAATCTTGATGGCAACGACGAGAAGGTTCTGCTCATTGAACCCGCGCCCGGCAACAACGCGTTTAATTTTCCAGCCTGGTCCCCGGACGGCCAGAAGATTGCCCTCAGCGCGCCCCCGGCAGCCAATGCCTTAAGCGTCATCGCCCGGTTCAATTTCAATAGCAGCAAGTTGGAGCAGTTAGTCGCTTACGACGACAAGCAGGTGAACCAACTGAAATGGACGCCCGACGGCAGCGGGCTCATCGTTAACTACCAGCAGGCGGGTCCGAGTTTTCAACGCGCGCAAATTGGTTTCGTGTCCAGCAGCGGAGGCGCACTCCAGCCCCTTACCCGCGATACCAACAGCTACCGCACTCTGACCCTGTCCGCCGATGGCAAGACTCTGGCCACGGTGCAGATGAAGACGACGCAGAGCTTATATCTCGCCTCCGGCACCGGCAGTACCGCGACGGAGTTGCCGTCGCTGCTGCCGCAGGGAGAATTCGTCAGCGGATTTGGCTGGGACAGCAGCGGCAATCTTCTGATCGGAGAGTCCGGGCATCTAGCGCGCATGGCGCCGGATGGCAGCAACTCGAGTCAACTGCTGGGAGATGTCGCGTCCGAGGTCGTGGATCCTTCGGTCTGCGGTCCTCGCTACATGGTATTTACCTGGACTTTTCACGCCGGCTCCCACGTCGCCAACATTTGGCGAGCCAACTCGGATGGTTCCAATCCCGTGAAACTCACCGATATTGGCTCGCGGCTTTCGGTTTGTTCGCCGGATGGAAAATGGGTGTATTACCTGAATGATAGCGCCGGTCAAATATGGCGTTCTCCAACCGACGGACCGGGCACGGCGGAGGTGGTCCGCGGATCGATTGTGCCCAACGCGATTATTGCCGGCCCGCGGCCTGCTCTGTCGCCCGATGGAAAATTCCTGGCCATTGTTATCGTGAACGCGTTGAATCCGGAGAGTATGAAACCGGAGGATAAGGTCGCGCTCGTCAATCTGGAATCAGCGGGGGCGCCGCAACTGCTTAAGATTGAACCGGGGATTACCGGCAGCGGGTTTCAATTCACTCCCGATGGAAAGGCGCTCGCCTACGCGGTCAAAGAAAACGGAGTCGACAACGTCTGGGTGCAGCCGCTCGACGGTTCTGCGGGGCGGAAGATCACCAACTTCAACTCCGAGCAGATCGTCGATCTCCGCTGGTCGCCGGATGGGAAGAATCTGGGCATACTCCGCACCCATTCCGATTCCGATGTAGTGCTGCTGCAGGAAGCGAAGCCGTAGTTTGCGGCTCTGTGGCGATTCCTTACACCCTCAACTCGACCACCGTAGCTCCGCCGCCGCCTTCATTGATGGGCGGCTCAATCACTGACTCCACGTGCGGATGCTTCTGTAAATACTGCCGCAGGGCTTTGCGCAGAATCCCCATGCCGCTGCCGTGGACGATTCGTACCCGCGGCAGGCCGGCGAGAAATGCGCGGTCGACAAATTTCTCGACCTCCGCGGTGGCCTCATCGACATTGCGGCCAATGACGTTGATTTCGCTCGGCGTATTGAGGCCGCTCGATTCGTTCTGCAGCTTGACGCTGATGCCGCGGGATCGCGCCGCCTGCACCGGCGTCTCGGAAACGCTCCGCGCGCTTGTCAGAACCTCCGCTATATCTTCGCGGGCGATGCGCATCTTCATCGATCCGATTTCGACATCGAAATGATTGTCGCCAACTTTCTTTTTCACGACCGCGGCGCGGCCCATCGACTTAAGCTTCACCGTGTCGCCTTCGGAAACGTGTTTGACCAGGCTGGGCTGGGCGTTGGGGTCTCCGCGATCGGCGCCGGTGTGGTGCGCGACAACCGTGGCGTCGAATTGTTCGCGAAATTCGCGGCGCATTTTGGCGATGCGCCGTTCGGCATCTTTCGATAATTTCTGCTGAGCGGCGCGGTCCTGTACCGCATTCACCGTTTCGCGGGCCTGATATTCGAAGTCGCGGAAGAGGCCTTCGAGTTTCGCCTCCATCTCGCGGATTCTGGCTTGCTGTTCTTTGCGGCCATCGCTCGCGAGATGCTGCTTCTCGCGGTCGAGCTCCTGCTCGCGGGCTTTCATGCGGTTGCGCTCGGCTTCGAGATCGCGAAGATCGGCGTGCAGGCGATCGAGAAAGCGGCCGACATCCTGGGTTTGCGAGCCGAGGCGCGAGCGCGCGGAAGTGATGATCGCGGGGTTCAGTCCGAGCCGCTGCGCGATGTTGATTCCGGCGGATGCCCCGGGGACGCCGATTTTCAGCTCATAAGTCGGCTGCAGCGTGGCCTCATCGAAGCCAACGGAGGCGTTGATCACTCCAGGCGTATTCGCGCCATAAACCTTCAGCGAAGTGTGGTGCGTAGAGATCACGATCATGCATCCGACTTTGCGGAAATGATCGGCAATGGCCACCGCCAGGGCCGCGCCTTCTTCGGGATCGGTCGCCGAGCCGAGTTCGTCCAGCAGCACCAGTGAATTCTCGGTCGCGGTGCGCGAGATGAAATCGATGTTGGTGACGTGCGCGGAGAAGGTGGAGAGATTCTGTTCGATCGATTGATAATCTCCGATGTCGGCCAGAATGGCGTCGAAGACGGGCATGTCGGCACGGTCGGCAGGAACGGGGATTCCCGACTGCGCCATCAGGGCCAACAGGCCAAGCGTTTTCAGCGAAACCGTTTTGCCCCCGGTGTTAGGGCCGGTGATCACCAATTGGCGATGGTCACCTTCGAGTTCGATGGTGATGGGGACGATTTCTGCGTTCTTTAATTTCAGATTTCGTTCCAGTAATGGATGCCTTGCGCGGTGGAGAATCAGCCGGGCTTCGGCTGTTTCTTCTGACAAAGTTACCGCGACGCAGTTGTAGTCTTCGGCGAAGCGAGCTTTGGCGAATTGCAGTTCCAGTTCGGCGAGGACGTCGGCTGCGGACAGAATGGCCTCGGCATTTTCTCCGATTTGGCGCGTCATCTCCAGAAGGACGCGATGAATCTCGGCCTGTTCTTCATCGAGCAGGCGCACCAGCTCATTGTTCTGCTCGATGGTTTCGAGCGGCTCGACAAAAACGGTTTGTCCGCTCGAGCTTGCGCCGTGAACCACGCCCTGGACGCGGCGTTTCTGCTCGACCTTCACCGGGATTACAAAGCGCTCGCCACGGATGGTGATGAGTTCGTCCTGCACCGTGCCGCCTTCGGCCAGTTTGCGCAGGTAGCCACGGAGCGACTCCTGAATCTGCCGTTTCTGCTTTTCGATTTCGCGGCGAACGCGGCTGAGTTCCGGCGAGGCGCGATCGTCGAGCGTGCCATCGGGCAGAATCTTGTTGCGGAAGACGCGCAAGAATGCGGTGAAATCCTGAATGCCAGCGGAGAGCGCGTTGACGGCGCTCCAGTCAGAGCGCATGGCAGCCGGTGGCTGGCGGACGATTTCGCGCCATTCGGCGCCGCGATCGGCGATGAGAACGATGTCGCGAATCTCGGTGGTTTCGAGGGCGGCCCCTGCGATGCGGGATTTCTCGATCAGCTTCTTGACTTCAGGCAATCCGGCAAATTCAAAGCGTCCGCCAACTCGCCGATACTCGCGGACTTCGGTCGTGAGCCGCTGCTGGGTTTGAATCCAGTCGTGATCAAGCGAAGGCAGAAGCTCGGCAATGCGCCGCTGCCCTAGCGGCGATGAGGCATAACCGGCGACCAAATCGCGCAGTATCTCGAACTCCAGCAAGCGCGAACTGGTGTGGGCCACGGGATGGGGCACGAAAGACATCCATTGAATGTTACAACGCGAACGGATTCCCGGGTCAGTACAGGGAGAGGCTCGAGGCGGAGATGATTCGGGGCGGGCGCGCGGTGTAGAATCACAAGCGCTGGTCAGCGCGACGGAACTGGCGGCCGACGGCCCCGTAGCTCAATTGGATAGAGCATCAGACTTCGGATCTGAGGGTTGGGGGTTCGACTCCCTCCGGGGTCGCCACTCGAAAGCGCCTTTCTCTATTTACCGCAAACGCCAACTTCTGACCTCGTTCTTCCTCGAAACCTGCACTCTGGTTACTTGCTGACTCTCCCGGTTTCGCGGTGCAATAACACTGGCGGAGACGGGGTAAGCCCCGTCTCTACGGGGGAAAACCATGGGACGCGTATTCGGATTTGTGGGCACGGTGGTCACGCTGGCGATTGGAATGTACATCTATTCGCTGCAGGTTAAAACGCTTTCTCCGGGAGCCGGGAGCGGCAACTCCGAGGAAGCTGCGACCATCACGGGTGTAAAGAACGACCTCATCGGCATTGCCAACGCCGAGCGCGGATACCTGGCGTCACAGGGAAAGTACGCTTCGCTGGAGGAGCTGATTTCGGGCAATTACCTCACCATGAAGAACGAGCGTCCTCCCTACATTTACGACGTAGAAATTGCTTCCGGCAGTTTTCGGGCGACGGCCACCCGCACCACGAAAGGCGCTCCGGCACAGCTCTGGATTACGGAAACAATGCAGGTTCAGGCGTCGGACTGAAGCCCATAGACCTGAAGGTTAGGTCTTCTTCCACTCAGTCAAAGACATGAGTTCGTCCATGATCTCCTGCAGCCTCTGCAACCGCCGCTCCTGATCGGAGGCCCCTATCAATTTCTTTCCCCCTTGCAGATAGAGGCGGTTCGCTTCGCTGATCTCCGCGATCTCTTCTCGCAATTTCCCAACGCGCTCTTTGACCGACTGCGGCATACAAATAGGCTAGCAGAGATCATGCCGCTGCGCGGAAAATGTCGCACTAATGTCGCACTAGAAGAGCAAGCTACGCGGCGCACTGCACGGTGCAGTTTGCTCCCCAGCCCCTGGGGGCGCTATAGTAACTACTTTCCTATGCCTATGTTCACTGACTTCACTGCGACCGACCGCTGGACCAAGAAGCAGGTGCACTGCCTCTATCAGGCTCTGATCGTCGCTATTGCCACACGCCACGCCGATGCTGTCGACATCAAGTTTCTGGTCGATGGGCGGCCCGCCTGGGTTGCCCTTCCACACCCGGCCTGGGTCGAATACAAGAAGCGCACGGGAAAGGTCATCACCGACGCCTTGGCCAAAGAGATTGCCGGCCATTTTCTGAAAACCGCCCTCGAATCGGGCGAAGGCCTGGGCCGCGAAATGTATTCGCTTACCATCGACGAGACTCTCCATCACCTGGAGGGCGTCGTGGCGCAAGTCGAGCCAAACGATGTCGCAATCCGATAGCGTCCGCAGCCGGCGCAACTGTGATCCGAGTCACCCTGGAACGTGACGATTACCACTCCGTAAATCACCCGCCATCTGGCAAACTTCTATCGGAAATTCAATACCGCGCGATACATACGGCAGTCCGGCTTCTGGCCGAAAAGAGCTAAATGAGGGACAATAACTCCTATCGTTGGTCGCACCTGCGAACGCTCTTAACGCAGCCTTTGAATTTTCTGCCTGCGCACCCGATTTTTCATGGCAGTAGATCGTGCAGTTTTGCCATCAAAGGAGAAGTTTATTTATGGCCAGCCTGATATCCGATATGGAAACCATGACCGCAAGAACCACCGCTAACAAACATAAGCGGCTAGGCGCATGGGTGGAAGAGGTTGCCCAGTTGTGCAAGCCCGATCGAGTCCACTGGTGCGACGGCTCGCACGATGAATATCAGGCCATGCTGCAACTGATGGTGCTGACCGGAGCTGCCATCCGGTTGGCCGAGGACAAGCGCCCCAACAGCATTCTCGTGCGATCGAGTCCGGCCGACGTGGCGCGCGTCGAAGACCGCACGTTCATCTGCTCACGCACCATCGACGAAGCTGGTCCCACCAACAACTGGGCCGACCCCGTCACAATGAAGGAGAAGCTGCACGGGTTATTTGCCGGCGCGATGACCGGACGAACGATGTATGTCATCCCTTACAGTATGGGGCCGATTGGCTCGTCCATTTCGAATATCGGCGTCGAGATCTCCGACTCGCCATATGTTGTCGCCAACATGCACCTCATGGCCCGCGTCGGCGACCGCGTGCTCGAAGTTCTGGGGAGCGAAGGAGCCTTCGTGCGCGGACTGCACTCGGTGGGCGCTCCCTTGGCTCCAAATCAGGCCGATTCCAGCTGGCCCAACAATGAGAAGGACAAATACATCTGCCATTTCCCGGAGACGCGCGAGATCTGGTCGTACGGTTCCGGCTATGGCGGTAACGCGCTGCTCGGCAAGAAATGTCATGCCCTGCGAATCGCATCGGTGCAGGCCCGCGACGAAGGCTGGATGGCGGAGCACATGCTCATCCTGAAGATGACCAGCCCCGCCGGGAAGGTTAAGTACATTACCGGAGCGTTCCCTTCGGCTTGCGGCAAGACGAATCTCGCTATGCTGATTCCGACCATCCCCGGCTGGAAGGTCGAAGCAATTGGCGACGACATCGCCTGGATGAAATTTGGAGCCGATGGGCGTCTCTACGCTATCAATCCCGAATTCGGATTCTTTGGCGTGGCGCCCGGTACCAGCATGAAGTCGAACCCGAACGCCATGCTCACCGCTACCAGGAATTCCATCTTCACCAATTGCGCCATGACTCCAGACGGCGACATCTGGTGGGAGCAGATGACCGACGAAAAACCGGCTGAATTGATCGACTGGCTGCGGCGTCCGTGGACCCCTGCTTCAGGCCGCAAAGCAGCCCATCCCAATTCGCGCTTCACCGTTCCCGCCAGCCAGTGCCCGGCGATTGCGCCGGAGTGGGAAGATCCGAAAGGTGTGCCCATCGACGCCATTCTCTTCGGTGGCCGCCGCGCTGGCGTGGTTCCGCTGGTGACAGAATCCTTCAGTTGGCAGCACGGGACATTCCTGGGCGCGATCGTCAGCAGTGAAACGACTGCTGCATCCGCCGGCAAAGTTGGCCAACTGCGCCGCGACCCGATGGCGATGCTTCCCTTCTGCGGCTACAACATGGGAGATTACTTCGATCACTTTCTCAAGATCGGCAAGCGGCCCGGAGCCAAGCTCCCCAAGATCTATTATGTGAACTGGTTCCGCACCGACGAGAACGGTAAATTCCTGTGGCCTGGATACGGTGAAAACAGCCGCGTATTGAAATGGATCTTCGAGCGTTGTGACGGCAAAGTACATGCCGTGGATACGCCGATTGGCCGGCTCCCCGAGCCCGCGGATCTGGATACAAAGGGTCTCAATCTTCCCGCGTCGGCCGTCGCCAAGTTGCTCAACGTGGATTTGGAAGGTTGGCACGCCGAAATACCCTTGATCCGGGAATACTTCGCCAAATTCGGCACCCATCTCCCGGAAGGCCTGAACCGAGAAGTCGGAGAACTGGAAGATCGGCTTTGGAAGGCGAGGAAGTAGAGAGACGCTTGAATCATCAAATCATTGAGTCATTGACATTAACTCGTTCCACCAATGGCGCAGGGTTGATCGCCTCAGTGATTCAATAGAGCTATGTTCGCACGGAAAGTCCGCGTGGAGTATGAGCACGAAGGGCAGCGTCAGCCATGCCCGCTGAAGTGGCTCGACAATTTCAGTATGCGTAATTTCACCAACGCATCGGTTTTTGACGACACGTTGCCTGTCTCGGATGGTTGCTTGGAAATTGGAGCTAATGTTCCCGTCGATCAACTCCGCGATGCGATGGAAGACTGGTTTCGCCGGAAAACTTACCTGCCCAAAGACGCTACGCTTGTTCTAACCTTGAATTCATAACCCAGAGCTTCTGTCATCCCGAGCATAGCGGGGGACCCCTATTCTTCCGAAACTGTATGCCCGGTGTGGGTCCAGAGCTTAGTTCGATCCCCCGAATGAGGAAGCTCTTTCCATCTTGAGCAGCCGTGCAAATAAACGGACGATCATGCCGTCGAAGCGGGTGCCGCTCCTCTTTCCCAATTCCGCCATCGCCTGCTCGTCCGTCTTCGGCGGCGCGAACGATCGATCGCTGGTCATATTTACATAGGAATCAGCGACGGCGATAATGCGGCCATACAGCGGAATGTCCTCACCCTTCAGTCCCAATGGATAACCACTGCCGTCGAAGGCTTCGTGATGCGATTCGATGGCTTCGGCCACCCGTTCGATTTCCGGTATTGCGCGCGACAATTCCGCACCCACTCGCGGGTGCGTCTTGATCACGGCAAATTCATCTTCTCTCAGCGCGCCGGGCTTGTTCAGAATTCGAATCGGGACGAACAGCTTGCCCACGTCATGCACCCGCGCCGCAAACGTGACTTCCTCCACCTCCTGCGCTGGAAGGTTCAGTGCACGCGCGATGATCCCGGCATAATGTGCACATTGTTCACCATGTCCCGCAGCGTTGTGCTCCCTGAGTTCAGCCGCCCGCGCCAGCGCCTCCACCGCCTCCCTCATCGCTCGATGGCCTTCATCTTCCTCGCGTCCGCATAGCTTCCGCAAAGTACCGATGAGTTCTTCAAGGTGTTCCGGCCCATTATGCTCGCGCTGCAGGAATCCTTCGATATATCCCGAGATCAACTGCCGCTGCACAGCCGAGCCTTCGCCGAACGCATCCGAGGTTGACACCTGATTGCCGCCCGCGTGCTTGGACACATACATGCCCGCATCGGCAACCCGAATCAGATCTTCCATGGAAAATCCGTGGACCGGGAAACTTGCGACGCCAAAGCTGCCGGTAATCTGATGTTCTTCGAGCATAGGATCGGTAGCGAGCCAGAGGCGCAGCCTTTCGGCCAGCACCTGCGCCTGCTCTATGCCCGTCTCCGGCATGAGGATGATGAATTCATCTCCGCCGTAGCGTGCCACGACGTTCGACTGGCGGCATTTTTGTTCGAGCAGCCGGCCCACACGCGCCAGCACCAGATCGCCTTCCAGATGGCCCAGTGAATCGTTGACTTCCTTGAATTTATCCAAATCGACCAGCACCACCGAGAATGGCCGTCCGGAGCGCGACGCGCGCTTCCATTCGGAACTCAATGCCTCCCAGAAAAAACGCCGCGTCTTGATGCCGGTCAATCCATCGGTAATCGATTGCTGCTGCAATTTCTGGAACACGAACGAGTTGTGCAGCGCCGTCGCCAGAAGATCAGCCAGTGTATTCAGAATCAGAACATCCTGCGGTGCGAACGCATTCTCATCGCGGCTCTCGATATTGAGCACGCCGAGCAGCGATTCGCCATAACTGATCGGCAGGCAGAGCACAGCGCGCGATTCCAGCAGCACGCCGGCGAGTTGTCCCGGCCCGGCGTTCTGCACCAATGCGCTAACGCCCGTGCGAGCGACTTTACCCAAAACTCCGCTACCCACCGCGATCCGGCGGCCCAGAGTTTGCGATGCCGTGCCCGCTTCGGCTTTGATCTCGATATCTTTCGTGGCGTAATCCATGATGCCGATGCCGATGTGATCGTAGCGGAAGTTTTTCTGAATTTCGCTGACGATGTTGGCCATCATCCCTTCAGCGTCCTCGCTCGAAATTGCCATCTTCGAAATGTTATTAAGAAATGCGAGATGCCGGGCGCGCCGCTGCTCCTCCGTAAACAGGCGTGCATTCTCGATAGCGACTCCCAGTTGGCCGGCTGCGGTCTGCATGACCTCGAGATCTCGTGCCTGGAATTGCGATTCACGCTCCGTGCTCAGGGCGGCCATCACTCCCACCGCTTTGCCGCCTAGAAAAATGGGTACGCCGCAGAACGAGCGCGCCGGCCTATGCGGGATGAAATCGACGCCAAGTTTCGATCGCATCTCTTCCACGTCTGACGCGATCAGCAGCGGCTCTCCCGTTTTGAGAATGTGTTCAGTAAATCCACTGCTGAGCTTGCGCGAACGCTTGGGCAGCGTTACACCCTCTTCGATCTCCAATTCAAAGTGGATCTCGTCTTCCTCCTGGAACGCGATGTAAAACGTGCTGGTATCAAAAATCTGACCGAGTTCCACCTGCACCGTGCGCAGTACTTCCTCCTGGTTGAGATGAGAACTGATGGCCTGGCCAATTTCGGTGAGTAGTTCGTATTCTTTCGTCCGGCGCTGCGCTTCGTGCATGACGATATAGTTCTCCAGCGCCAGCGCAATCTGCAGGGCCAGCCCAATCAGCAAACGCAGGTTCGAAGAGCCGAACATTCTGCGTTCAGCATGAGGAAACAGCAGAACCCCGAAGTTGTGCTCCCGCGTCTGCAGGCTCACCGCCATCAGGTCGGTGATTCCCTCGGCCAGCAGCGTCTGCTTGCAGGCTTCGAATTTTCCACCGGACAGCGCCGGCAGGGGCTCTTCTAGGTCGGCGAGGTTGCTGAAGGTCACCACTCCGCCGCGTCGGAAGGCGAGTTCGGCGATGTAATCTCCCGCTTGAGTCTTTTGCAGCTTTTCCAGGAACTCGGCGGAGAATCCTCTTTGCACCGAAGGCACCGTCCCTCGCCATTGTTGCGAGACGAAGAAAACGGCGCGTCGCGTCGGCAAAGGCGCAACCAGCCTGTCAACAAAAGATTGCAAGCTAGGAATCAGGTCAGAGGCTACCAGCAACCGCCGCGGGTCGAGGCCCAGAGTGGAAAAGGCGAGTGCGTTTTCCTGGATCGCGTTCCGCTCATTTTCAAATAGCACCATCACCATGGCGATTGCCAGCAGCATCTGCGGAATCGGACCGAGGATACCTCCCAGCGAGCCGCCCACGCCGAGGAAAGGCTGCCGGAGTTGCCCAACCCCCATCAGCGCCGCCCATAGTACCAGCGAAAATGCCAGCGTGCGGAAGGCAACGGAGTTCCGGCGAGAAGCGTAGCGGTAAAATTGGAAAGAACAATAGAGCAGCGCGGCCGCCAACCCCACTTCCAGATGCAGGTAGGGTACCGGATCGGCGCTCTCGCTGAACACGCCGCCTACGATGTGTGCGCGCAAGCTTGCACCCGCCAGCACCACTCCGGCCACCGTCAAGGCAACGTCGTACCACTTCAGCTGGAACGGCTCCTTCATCAGCCGGGTGGAAACAAAGATGCAGATCGCCATCGCCACCAGCAGCAGCGAACTCAGGAAGAACAATAATGGCGAAGCGCCGTGAAAGTATTCGACCGACTTCAAGGCATAGTGCAGAGTGTATGCTGCCCAAGCCAACTGCCACGCCCGAAAATAGCTGTGCCGGTTCTGCTCGTAAAGGTAGCTGAAGACAAGCAGGACCATCAGGGCCACGGCCCCGGGAATCAGTACCAGACCTGTGGCAACGCTGTTCATGGGTTGACTTTCCTCGTCAGACGTTCCCCGACATTCTCTAATCGTGGCCCGGACGCTTGAATTCGCTAACTCTCGCCTAATCCTGTCATAGACGGCATATGGAAACAACAGGTGGCATCCGTCAGATTCTGTCTTTCTGTCCTGGGATAGCGAATCCAGTATCTTCTTATAAGATGCCCCGCCGCCACAGCGGTTTTCACAAGAAGTGTTACCTCGGTAACCGGTTGGTAACCATCCCGCTACCATTGATCAGCGCGGCTAGCCCCGGCTCCGCTCCCGCCGCTATACTCACAAGTTATGCTCCGTGTTCGATTTGCGCCGTCTCCCACGGGTTTTCTGCACGTTGGCAGTGCCCGGACCTTCATCTTCAACTGGCTCTACGCCCGCCGCAACCGAGGAACCATGGTTTTGCGGCTCGACGACACCGACGTCGACCGCAATACCGACGCCTCTGTCAACTCTATCTTCGAAGGCCTGCGCTGGCTCGACCTGGGATGGGATGAGGAATACAAGCAATCCGAACGCCTCGCCCTGCATCGCCAGATTGCGGACGCCATCTTTCAAAAGGGGCTGGCTTATCGCGATTTCACGCCGGCGCACACCGGCGACAGCGAAAAATCGGGTGCCAACCAGACCTGGCTCTTCAACCCTGGCATGCGTGAACTTTCCCGTGCCGAAAGCGACCGCCGAGCCGCCACCGGAGAGTCTTTCGCCCTGCGTTTTCGTGTTCCGCGCGGCACCGGCGAGCAGGTCCGCTTCAACGACGCAGTCTACGGCGAGCAAGGCAAAGCCGCCGACGACATCGAAGACTTCGCGCTTCTCCGCTCCGATGGCATGCCCACTTACCACCTAGCCTCCTGCGCCGACGACATCGATCTGCGCATCAGCCACGTTATCCGCGGCCAGGACCATCTCTCGAATACTTACAAACACGTGCTGATTTTCGAGGGCGCGGGAGCCCAGTCGCCGCAGTTCGCGCATCTTCCGCTGCTGGTTGCGCCCGATGGCTCGAAGCTTTCCAAGCGCAAGCACGGTCCTGTCGTCAGCGTCACCACCTACCGCGACGCCGGATTTCTGCCCGAGGCCTTCATCAACTTCCTATGCCTGCTGGGCTGGTCGCCCAAAGACGATCGCGAAAACATGACGCGTCAGGAACTGATCGATGTCTTCTCCCTGGAAGGCATCAATCGCTCCAATGCGGTCATTAATTTCAAGGAACCGGCTGCCACTCCCGAGGAGACCTTCGACCCCAAAGCCGTCTGGCTGAACGCCGAGCACATTCGCGGACTTTCCGTCAACGATCTCAGCGCGCGCCTGCTCCCCATCGTGCAAGCCGCAGGGTTCTCGGTCACGCCGGAGAAGATGCTGTCCGTCACCCCGCTGATTCGCGAACGTATCAAGCTTCTGCGCGACGTCCTCCTCGCCGCCGATTTCTTCTTTGTCGACGAACTTGCGCCCTACGACCCTGCCGAACTCATCCCACAAAAGGGCGACGCAGCCATGGCGCTGAAAGCCCTGAGCCGCGCGCGGGAAGTCTTGCCGCAAACGGAATTCAAACATGATCCGCTCGATCACGCTCTGCGCGCGGCGGCACAGGAGATGGGATTGAAAGCGGGACAAATGTTCCAGCCAATTCGAGTGGCCGTCTGCGGCCGCAAGAATGCTCCGCCATTATTTGAGACGCTCCAGGTTCTAGGAAAGGAAACAACGCTGGCGAGAATCGATCAGGCGATCAAGAAGCTCGCATAGTGTCGTGTGGTAGCGGGGCTTTGCCCCGCCTAGCTCGGCAGCAGACGAGAAATGAAGCGACACCGTCTCACGGTAGTGGTGCAGTTTGAATTTCCACAGGGTAGCGCCTAAGTCTGGTCTGTGGGAAACTGTTGTCATGGAAAAGCAATATACGCCACAGGTCGGTGACCAAGTTTTCTTGGATGGTAAAGCTTCCGTCAGATATGTCGTAGCTATAGTAAACGAATCGGACAAGACTGCTAGGGTAAAGACTGCTACTGGCCCCTCGGTGTTGTCTGAATACATTCCATGGGCGAAGCTACTGCCACTAGACGAGAGCCAGGTTGCTTCCAGAATCGTGAGAGAGGCAACAGAGAATCACTGAAACATGGGCGGTCGCAAATTTCCTCCGCGTGGCGGGACTCTGACCCCTAACCTTGTGAAAACCTCATCAAACCGACCAGACAAAACCATTCGTGTAAATATCGAGTACGGATCACGAACGTCCCCGTCCTTGCGCAGCGTCTCAGAGATGTAGAGGATGACAATTTTGCGTTCCTTGGAAGAGGCTGCGTAATAGATACGAAGCCTCCCCTTGGAAACGCGAAAGACGTTGGACAGCGGGCCAGAGAGCGCATTACCTACGCTAAATGGATCGTGGGGAATGATCTTGTCAATGGCCTCATCCACCATGCGAAGCAGGGTGAGTTTGGCATTCGACGTTTCCCCAACCTGAATGCACGCTTGAGCGTCCGCGTATATTTTTTGGTACGTCGTCTCTGCTGTAGGCGTCAATTCAACGGTGAAAGTCTGCATTTGGGGAAGCGGGAAATCACACCTTCTCCTTCTTCGTTTTCAGTGCGGCGCGAATCTCCGTGATCGACTTGGTCTGCCCCCCGTTCATCTCCTTCAGACCAGCCATGATGCCCGCCAATTCAGCGTCATCAGCCATCACCGAGATGGTGTCCAGCACTGACATCAACTTTTGCTGCATAATTAAAAACTCTTCGTACTTTAGCAACACCGCAAGCGGCTGGTCGTTCTCCTGAATAACTAGAGTTTTGTCGATCTCCCTTAGCTGAGTTGCATTTAAAGACCTCAATCGGCTGATTCCAACGTGTTGCACGTTGGGATCAATGTAGGGGATGTTTGTTGTGCTCATGCGCGTCTCTCCCATGGGGAGTACCCCATCCCCTCCAGTGAACGGAAACCTCGTAAACGAGGGACGTGTCTGTGAGGAGCAAAGAGGAGTTCAAGTTACAGCCTCCCGGTTTTAAGTGCTTTCATTGCTGACGTAGTCAGCAATGAACCTACCAACATAGTAGCACCGACACGGCTCTTGTCAAGCACAAAATGCATTAAAATTTGCTCACATTGCCATTGACATGGAGGCAATTTATTGCTAATATAATGCCATAATATTGATGGGTAGTCACTATGAATCAACTGCACATCGAACGGCGAACTCAGGTTGTAGCGGCACTTGTCGAGGGCATGTCGATCAATGCTACCTGCCGCATGACTGGAGTAGCCAAGCACACGGTCTTGAAGCTTCTGAAGGACATGGGATGCGCCGCGGCCAGTTTTCACGACACCCATGTCCGCAATCTCAAGGTGCACCGTTTACAGTGCGATGAAATCTGGTCGTTCGTCGGCGCGAAGATGAAAAACACAAGCGCAGAAAAAATCGAGCAGGGGTGGGGCGATGTTTGGACGTGGACGGCAATTGATGCCGATACGAAGCTAATCGTGTCATACACGCTAGGCCAGCGCGGAGCGGATACGGCGCACGAATTCATGCGAGATGTAGCATCGCGCATCATCAATCGGATTCAACTTACGACAGACGGGCATCGCGTTTACGCTGAGGCCGTCGAAGGCGCATTTGGTGCGGACATCGACTACGCCATGCTGGTTAAAATCTACGGCGCATCCGGCGATAGCCCGGAATCGCGCTACAGTCCTGCTACTTGCATCGGTTGCCGAACAGGAGTTCTCGCCGGTGACCCCGATCCAGACCATATCAGCACTTCATTTGTCGAACGTCAGAACCTTTCAATGCGAATGGGAATGCGGAGATTCACGCGGCTGACGAACGGATTCAGTAAAAAACTGGAAAACCACGGCCACATGGTCGCGCTGTACTTCATGCACTACAACTTCTGCCGAGTCCACAAGACCCTTCGCGTCACCCCCGCCATGGAAACTGGGCTGACCGACCACGTCTGGGAAATCGAAGAATTAATTTCGTTGTTGGAAGATCAACAGTGATCTCAGATAATCAAATAAAGGATAGGAGTAAAAAGTTTGGCCGCTATCAGTTTCGCATGATAGCGGCCATTTATGGTGACTGTAGCTCAAGCAGGCAGAGCGGGGGATTTGTAATCCCCTGGTTGGCGGTTCGAGGCCGCCCAGTCACCCACAATCTTATCCAGAATGGCAGTCTAGAGGTGCAGGGCCAACTCACCCTGCCTTTCGTCTTTCTCTAGGCTGCCTTCCGAGGGCGGTTGGCCTCACATTCTTCTTTCATCTGGAGGTTGTGTTTTCTCTTCTCTTTCACGCCCATGAACGAGAGAGCCGCTACAGCAACACTAAACACAGCGATTGGAATAATCATAATCAACACCTTAATCCCTCCCTTCCACGCGGATGCCAATGTAGGTCAGGATGAATCCCGCGATGCCCATGCAAATCAGAAAGATGATCTTGCCGACTCCTAATGATCCGCTGTTAATTACGCTATCTAGGGGAACGAATACGAGGAGCAGAAGTCCAATCTCTCGGACTGTTTCCCCCAAAAGTTCAAAACGATATCTGCGTGTATCCTGCGGCTTCGGTACAGGTGATTCCAACATGCCTTTAGTAATCGCATCGGGGAGGATACCACTTGTACCATAGTTACCTTGACAATTTACGAATAAAATGTCACAGGGCCCACAAGTTCACACTATCACAGATGAACCCTTAAGCAATTAAGTTGCCAAACTTTACAAATGATGACACGTTGCCCGACTCAAACTGCACCACTACCCGTCTCACCCATGAAACATCAAGATGTGGGCATGATGCTGCACCCACATCCCGGCGCCCAGCACGACGAAAACTCCGACCAGCAGGACCGCGACCCGCCGTAAGACGTCATCCTGCTGCGGAGCAACTTTTGCGATCAGCGCCCCCAGGAGTAGGCCCATGAGCAGGCCTCCAATATGCGCCGCGTTATCGGTGCCAGCCATCACCGCTCCAAAAAATAGGTTGTAGCCCACGAATACCACGACACTGCGCAGCGTCCCGCTGAGCGCGGCGCGCGGCACCGAAAACTCGCCGAGATAGAAGGATGCGAGCAGGGCCCCAGCGATCCCAAAAATCGCGCCGGAAGCGCCCACGCTCAAAATGACCGGATTCCAAATGATGCTACCCAGGCTCGCCGCCAGACCGCAGATCAGATACATCAAGGCAAAGGTCCAATGGCCGTAGACCGATTCCGCCAGCCTGCCGAGACCCCACAAGCACCACATGTTGAAGCCAATATGCAGCAGTCCCGCGTGAATGAAAACGCAGGTCAGCAGCCGCCACCACTGCCCGCTGACCGTCAGCGGGCCAAAATTGGCTCCCCACTGCACCAGGTCGCGGCCCGAGGGATTGTCGAACATCGCGACGCCAGACAACGCCATGGCCAGAAACACCGCGACATTAATCCCGAAAATAGCTTGCGTGACCGCCATCGATGTGGATTGACTCCGCATCCACGGCACGGTCTCAACTCGCTGAACAGGCAGGTCTTCGCCGCGCTTCGCAGCTTCGTTCTGCACACACCACTGACAGAGCTTCTTGCCGAAGCTGAGCCCCGGAAGCTGACGGCCGCATTGCACGCAATTTGCCATGAAAAGATTGAAGCCTGCAGTGCCTCTCGTGTCAATGGAGCGCCGGGCGTCCCCGCCCGGCCACAAGAGCGCGCGGTCACCGCGAATCCACTTTACCCATATAGAATACAAGGATTATGAGCACCACGAATTTATCTTCACCTAAGTCTATTGAAGCTGCCGCGAAGCAAGCTGGCGCAAACTCGTCCCCTGAGCCTCGCCCCTCGAACTTCATTCGCGACACCGTCATTGAAGATGTGAAAACAAAAAAGTACGGCGACGCCGTCATCCAAACCCGCTTTCCTCCCGAGCCCAACGGCTATCTGCACATCGGCCATGCCAAATCCATATGTCTCAACTTCGGATTAGCCGACGAGTTCGGCGGCAAGACCAATCTGCGCTTCGACGACACCAACCCGGAGAAAGAAGAGCAGGAGTATGTGGACTCGATCCTAAAAGATGTTCGCTGGGTCGGCTTCGAATGGGATGGCCTCTACTACGCTTCCGACTATTTCGATCAGCTCTACGAGTGGGCGGTCAAGCTGATTAACGAGGGCAAAGCTTACGTCGACGATCTCAGCGCTGACGAAATTCGCCAGTATCGCGGCACGCTCACCGAACCCGGCAAAGAAAGTCCGCACCGCAATCGCGACGTGACAGAGAATCTCGACCTGTTCGAGCGCATGCGCAAAGGTGAATTCCCCGATGGATCACGCGTGCTGCGGGCCAAAATCGACATGGCTTCGCCCAACCTGAACCTGCGCGACCCGATCATGTATCGCATCCTGCGCGCCGAGCACCACCGCACCGGCGGCAAGTGGTGCATCTATCCCATGTACGACTACGCGCACGGGCAGTCGGATTCCATCGAGCATGTGACCCATTCCATCTGCACGCTGGAATTCGAAGATCATCGCCCGCTCTACAACTGGTTCATTCAGCAACTCGGGATTTTCCCGTCGCAGCAAATGGAGTTCGATCGTCTCAGCCTCACGTACACCCTGCTCAGCAAGCGCAAGCTGCTGATATTGGTGCAGGAAAAACACGTCACTGGCTGGAATGACCCTCGAATGCCGACGCTCTCTGGAATCCGCCGCCGAGGCTACACCCCCGAAGCCATCCGCAATTTCTGCGCGGCCATTGGAGTGTCGAAGACCAATGGCACGCTCGAGCTTGCCATGCTCGAACACTTCGTTCGCGAAGACCTTAACAAGCGAGCGCCGCGCGTAATGGCCGTGCTCCGGCCATTGAAAGTGGTCATCGATAACTATCCTGAAGGCCAGGTCGAGGAAGTCGACGCGGTCAATAATCCGGAAGACGAAAGCGCAGGCAAGCGCAAAGTTCCTTTTTCGAAGGTACTCTACATCGAGCAGGAAGACTTCCGCGAAGATCCTCCCAAGCAGTATTACCGCCTGTCTCCCGGACGCGAAGTACGCCTGCGTTACGGATACTTCATCACGGCAAAGTCGGCGATCAAGAACGACAAGGGAGAAGTGGTCGAGGTGCATTGCACGTATGACCCGGCGACGCGCGGCGGCAATGCTCCCGATGGACGCAAAGTGAAATCGACCATCCACTGGGTTTCAGCCGCCCATGCCATCGACGCGGAAGTGCGCATGTACGACAAGCTTTTCACCAAGGAAGATCCGAACCAGGTCGAAGATGGTCAGGAATTTACCGCCAACTTGAATCCGAATTCGCTGGAGGTGATCGCACAGGCCAAGCTGGAGCCATCACTCGCAAACGCCCCAGTCGAGAGCCGTTATCAGTTTGAGCGTCTGGGATATTTCTGCGCGGATCCGGATTCCAAGCCCGGAAGTCTGGTCTTCAACCGTACCGTGGCTCTGAAAGACACCTGGGCCAAGGTCGAGAAGAAGAACGAGAAAAAAGCCGGCAGGTAGATTAGCAAACGCTGGAGCAACGGGCATCCTCGCCCGTCCCCAGCGAGACAGAGTCGTGTAGAGACGCGGGTTGCCGCGTCTCCCTCACAGCACCTTGCAGGCCTCCTCAAACTCCAGCCGTGGACTGCGCGGGAAAAGCTTGCTCCCATCTCCATAGCCCAGGTTGCAGAGAAAATTAGCCTTCCATTTACCGTCGGGAAAAAATTCGGCGTTCACCTTGCCCGCGTCAAAGCCCGACATCGGTCCACAATCGAGTCCCACGGCGCGAGCGGCGATGATGAAATACCCACCCTGCAGTGAACCGTTGCGGAAGGCCGACTCGTCAATCAATGGCTGATTCCCCACGAAATAAGAACGCATGTCGGCATGGGGGAACAGTTTGGGAAGCTTCTCATGGAACTCCGTGTCCCACGCAACAATAGCCGTGACCGGCGCAGCCTTGGTTTTTTCCACATTCGACGGAGCAAGCGCGGGCAACAGCCGCGCCTTCGCAGCCTCGCTCACGAGAAATACGAAGCGCGCCGGAGATGAGTTCGCGCTGGTCGGCCCCATCCGCGCCAGTTCGTAAGCTTCGCGCAGCGCCTCAACCGGAACGCGCTTCGGGAGCCACGCGTTGTGCGTGCGGGCCTGGTGGAATAACTGGTCAAGCGCATCGCTCGAAACTCTCGTCGGATGTGCGGCTGCTTCCCTGTTTGGTGTCATCGCCCCTGCCTCAATGGTTTTGACTACCGTTGCTTGGATGCCTCGGACCAGCAAAAGAATCAGGTTCGGATGACCCAGACCATCCCGCGGCAGCATCATCTGCAAGTCATGCGCCGCACGGCTCTCAAAAGAAGTCGCCTCATTGCTCCCACGGCCGGCCCGTATGCACCATCCACAAATCGGTATCTGGCGATGCAATCACTCCAAACGGCATCCAGAAATAACCCCTCTGACCCCAGTCGTCTCCCCAACTGTTCTGTATGAGCGCCAATTGCCTCGCCAAATCGAATCCGAGGCAAAGTACTTCGTGCCCCCCCTGCTGCTCTTCACTCGGCAGCGGGGAAGGCATGATGCCAGTTTCCGCAACCTGATCCGACATAAAAGATTCATAGACCACGAATCCCACCAGCACCGGCCAGGGAATAGGATCAGCCAGGCAACTGAGAAAGTCCGTCAGGGTTCCAATGCGGTGATAAGCGCCGGTCTTATATTGCACTGCGTTCTGTGCTTGCTGCGGCGTGGGACGCGTGAGCTTGCCTTCGACATAAGGGTAAAATGCCTCCTCGCAACAACCCAGCGTCGTAAGCACCTGGCAGCCGGTACGAGGCATGGCGCCATCATCGCGTGGAAAGGAACCATCGGCGATGAGTTCCTCCACATATAGGCACTGCGGGCTCAAGATGGGCGACTTCTGCTCGTACTTCCGGGCGATCCACTCGCGCGCCGATGAAAAAGCGTGCCCAGTGCAACTGCCTTCGTCGCCCTGATCCTTGATCGGCCCACCCCACAAACGCAAGTCGACGAGTTGCGGCAGCGGCCGCACCGCCGATGACGACCGGTACATCCGATCCCGCACATCATGCACATCTCGCAGAGCGCCAAAGCAGCGGCTCTTCACTGCAGCCGCCCGAAGGTCGCCCAGCGCACAAAGCTGGAGTGCTCGTGCAGCCTCAACCTCGGCGTCACGGCATCGACCGCCGCGTTGCCCGTCTTCGCCACCAGAGCGCTGTTATATTCAGCCGCAAACGTCGCGAATCTGTAATTTGTAACCCTCATCTTTGGCGATACCGCCGCGTTCTGGCAGGAGGGGATAACAGCCACGACCGCTTGTACCGTCCCCGCCACTAAGTCAGAGAGAATGGTGATCTTTGCCTGTGTATTAGGGTCCTTAACCTGCGCGACCTGCAGCACCAGTGCCTGATCCGCCTGATAATCGCTGACCGCAGATTGCAACTGCTGGCAGACACCAGGCGCCGCCCCCGACGAGGCTCTCGCGAAGTCTGCCGCCAGCGTCTTGATCGCGAGTGCGTCCGCATTGATCTTCGCCGTCAGATCTCCGTTAACTGGCTGTCCATCGGCTACGGCGGCGATTTGCAGAATATTGACCAGCGCCGGAGCAGCCGCAGCCAGAATAGAATCGACGGTGGACAACCAGGCCGTCGAGCAGCCCGCACACAACATGGCAAGAGATAGAGCACTGATAAGAACGGTTCTCATAAGACAACCTCCTGAATAGTTACAACGTACTATAACTTGGTTGACGTAATAGCCGAGTAAGGTGACGGCAGCCAATGTGCGACAACGACGGCGAGTGGAGCGCAGATGGCGGCAGCAGTGGCATGGTTATTCCAAAACGCGGCAATCGCAGGCGTCGCGCAGTTCGCCAGAGTCGTGAGCAGTAAGATAATGGTGGGACAATACGCCGCATACTTTTTCATAATTGTGTCTCCTGAGATTAGTTAGTTGAGAGGTACGCCTGGCGCTGAGAGACGAAAGCTATCCCGGTCAGACGTTGATGCCGCACTCCTATCCCGCCAACGGGGAGCGCTTGGTTGATTGCAGGCGACGGCGTATGATCCACACCCGGGTCGAAGCGGCTGCATCCGACGAAAACAATTCTTCAACCGTAAATTGCCGTGAAAATGTGCATGGAATGGTTTACTCTCGACAAGTGCCCCGCGGAATGATTAGTCTGGATGAGGTCCAGTCGTCCCGCAGTTTGCGCCCCGCGGACAGACATACCGCGTTTGCGTCATAGCGTTATGAAGCTGGTCCGTGTTGACACCCTCGGTGGAGTAAGAACTCGATCCCACGTACGATACATCCGTATCCGTAAAGTTATTGGCCCAGGGCAACGCCATCAACGGACAGTTGAACGGAGCGTTGGATGCCGAACAGGGGCCAGATGGAAAACTTACCGCAGGAGTCGATCCCATGAATCCTGCGTATCCAAGGCACCCACTTGTCGCAACTTGAGGATCAGAACAATTGACCCCGGTATTCGCTCCAGTGCCGGCGAGACCAGATTGCGGAAAATAGTTGGAACAGCCTGGACAGAGAGATAGGGGATCGGCGACACCCCAGTAAGTAGGATTCCTGCCGGTCAGCACGTTGTTATAAAACTCAAGCGTATTGGGGTCCCAGCAGGCAAAGCTCGATTTTAACGGTGTTGACCCGATCCCTTCCTGATTATTCCCTACGTTACAGAAGAGATCGGAAGTCAGGTTCGTATCGTTATCAACGAATACATTGTTAAAGAACCAGTTATCAATGAAAAGCTGGGTGTTGAAATCGGCTTGGATGGCAAACGTGTTCGGCGAGAAGAACGTATTGTTCTGCACGGTAAGCTTCTCGGGGAACCCCGCCACATTGTTAAGCGTACAAGTCGCGCTCGCATTCGCAGGTTGTGATGGAACCTGATAGTAAACCGTCAGAGACGCAGGCGAAGTGGGTGCGATGGCATAGGCGTTCACTTGCGGTGGTCCGCTGCCAACCCCCGCGGCGTATCCGGTTGCGGAACAGTCGTAGGCATAAATGCCGTTTCCCGGCCCAATGTCAAGGATGCGCGAGCCTTGCGATGCGAAGGTGATATCGGTATTGGAGCCCTGATCGAGAAGCGACGAACATTTCGGAGTGCCAGAGTTGTCGCACAGCGTCGCATTAGCTCCGATCTCGGCGATCTCGTTCGTCGTAATTACGGGCGAGACTCCAGTCCCCGTTCCGCCGGTTCCATCCTGAGTCTGAAAATTGCTCCCACCTGGATACGTTGTTCCTCCCATCGTGTAGGTCCCTGGCCATCCCGAGGGGATATCAGCGGTATTGTTGATGATCAGCGTCTGGCCCGCCGCCGCGCAATTCGCTCCCGGGCTCCAGTAGGTCAGACTTGTAGATGGCACGTTGCCGGTATTATTCGGCAGTAATGACTGATAGAGGATCGACGAATAACTCACGATAGTGCCAAAACTGTAAGTCGTACTCGAGTTCCAGTTTCCAGCCGGACACAAGATCGGGTCCAGTCGCAGGGGTTCGAAGATTTCAACGTGTCCGGCGCCATCAGTAGCGACCTTTGTCATCTTCGCGGTCGCGTCAATCTGAATTGGCGTGCAAACGGCTTTTACGACAAACGGTGCCGTACTCCCATTCGGCACTCCGTTACCAGTGTAAGACATGTTGCAAGGGTACTTATTCGCTCCTCCGCCCCATGGCCACTGGTAGTTAGGATTGCCCTGTTGATTAGTGTCGTTGATGTTCGTTCCCAGGTTATTGATGTAGTCATCGTTAGTCGCCGGAAGGCTGATGCCACCGCCGTCGCCAGGGCCGATATCCGAACTTCCACCGGTCGTGGCCATGGAAGGGCAGTTGCG
Source organism: uncultured Acidobacteriaceae bacterium (assembly GCA_963696275.1). Lineage (GTDB taxonomy): Bacteria > Acidobacteriota > Terriglobia > Terriglobales > Acidobacteriaceae > Acidiflorens. Next base: position 572,103 of record CAVOJQ010000012.1, read on the forward strand.
AATCCAGTTGTTCGAAAACCGAACGTTGTCGATGTAAGTTAGTGGCAACCCGCTGACCGGATCGTAAATGCCGCAGGATTCCCCGCCAGAGCAAGTGCGCGGCGCCGTTACCACGCACCAACCCGTCTGCCCGTCCGCCCATGAGCCGTCGATGATATTACCGTCGAATAGAACGCGGGAGCCCAATTTCAATTCCACCGAGTTCTTGACCGCCCATCGAAACGGGCACGTGCTCTGCGCGCTCGTGTTATGTGGCGACCCGGCTGAGATAGGGCCACAGCCCCAAGGAGGACCGGGGCTGTTGCCGCTGACTCCAGTCAGATACCTCGCATTCAGGTCTTTCGCAAGAAAGTTGCGGCGCACTTCATCGTCGTTCTCGGGACCCCCATTCTGATCCACCGGCCCCCCACCGTTAAACCACGAACCGCCGCCTGAGGTTTCTTCCCAGTTATTCACGTCCTTATAGGGCCCTTTCGAGAATCCTTGCAATGACGCATGGGGCTCACTCGCCCACCAGTGGATTTTTTCGATATAGCCGTTCTGGCGCCATCCGTAATCGGTCTCGAACACCACGCCATCCACCACGTCGTCGCCGCAGCCCTGCACCGGAACTCCCGCACCGTAAACGAATGAGAACTGACCAGCGGAGTTTTTCGACGGAGGATTCGATTGCGTGTAGGGATAAGTGCCGGGACTTAGCGACGTTCCTGAAATTACAAACTGTGTATCCTGCGCTCCATTCTGCAAGCCCTCGGCCAGCGTTCCATCATCAAGGATCGTCTGGGCGACGCCGTCGATGTAAACCGTCGAACCGGCTGCAAATGTCATGCCAAAGTAAGAGCCGCCGGCCCAGGTCACAACTGTATTGCTGCCGGAGACAGCAGTCGTGACCGTCCCGGTGTTTGTCCACGCCCAGCAAGCGCCCGAGGGTGCCTGCGTCGCCGCAACACCCGCGACCGCATTGCTCGAAACCGCGTTAACGTTGGCCAGTTCAAATTGCGAGGACGACAGCCCAGCGGAAAGTACGACACATCCCACACAGTTCAATACCGCATTGCCGCCGGTTAGGCCTGCAACGTTCACCAGAATGTTAGGCGTAAAACTATTACTCGCAGTGTAGACCGCGGCCGTCCCATTGCTTGAAACGTTGGTGATTGAAGCCGTTCCCGGCACCGGCTGGCCCGGGTCACCGGGGTCCCAGCCGTGAATGTAGTAACGGTCAAGCCCGATAGAGTCCGGCGCGATGCAGGGTGTTGCCACCGAGCATGGGTTCGAACCGTAAAGATTTGGATCTGCCTTGAAGCCGTAGAACGCCTTCGACGGAACGATGCCAGACTGTGCCGCTCCCGGCTGCACAGTAATTTCCACATCGCGTACAACGACATGGTTCGTCCAGCAAAGCGGTTGCCCGCTGACCGGAGACTGGGGACAGAATGACGGGTTCGCCAAGTCCGGTCCCGCATAAACCCCGGCTTTGCCATTTGTAGGGAGGGGCGCATCCAGTTGCACCTTCCACATACTCGCTTTATCGTTCGGTAATGCGCATCCGGGGTTGCGCGCACCACCGAAACCCGGCAACCCCCGCCCGCAAGCCATCTGGCCGGCAGGCAGCGGTGTCGTCGAGTCGATGACCAGGCACTTCGCCGGTTCCTCGCCGCCGTTGCCTTTGCCGGGAAGGCTGATCAGGGCATTGTTGCTATCGAAATTATTTCCCTCAAGCACGGTGCCGGCCGGCACTTCGACCAGCCACCAGGCATCAGCGAAGTGCGGGGTTTGGGAAGCGTTGTCAGCATTGTCACGCCAGTTGCCCATCGCATCTTCGAGACCGGCAGGCGTTAAAGCATAAGGCGATCCGATAGCCTCGCCCGCCGCGTTCGGCCCTGTGTTAATCGTCGTTCCGAGGATTACAGTCGTGTCGTAAACGCCGCCCGGTGGATTGCAAATCGTGTTGTCCACCCAATTCAACGGCAGGGCGGCAAAAAACATTTGCGGAGCGTTTGCCATCGACCCCCATTGGCTGCTTCCCGAAATCGTCGCCGATCCCGACATCACCGCTTGCCCGAAGACAGGAAGACACTGCAGAAGCATCACGCAGGCAATGCCAAAACCATTGGCGCTCCGGAGCTTCACTAACCAATTCAGCAAAGTTCGATTCATCTCTTCTCCATAAGTCGGACCGTGCCCGTCGTCGGGCGGCTAGCCGTCTCCGGCGCAACTCCGCTTCCGGCCACCCACGCTTCGCTATAATGTTTGTTTGCTCTTATCCCGCCGTTTGCGCGGGTTCACCGAAAGGGAACTATGCCGACTGACGTGGTCATGCCCCAGATGGGCGAATCGATATTCGAAGGAACCATCACCAAGTGGTTGAAAAAGACCGGCGACAAGGTTCAGCGCGACGAGCCCCTGTTTGAGATCTCCACCGACAAGGTCGACGCCGAAATTCCCGCGCCCGCCAGCGGCGTCCTCCAGGAGATCAAGGTCTCCGAAGGCAATACCGTTCAGGTCAACACCGTTGTCGGCGTCATTGGCGATGGCAATGGCGCCACGGCTGCCGCGCCCGTTAAAGCCGCTGTTTCCGCGCCGCCGGTTGCCTCGCCCACGGAAAAAGAGACCGCAAAAGTGGCGGAAAAAAAGACGGAGGCTCCTGCCGCGCCGTCAGCACCCGCGCCTGTCGTTCCCGAGGACGAAGGATCCTCCGATGTTCGTTCCTCCCCGCTCGTCCGTAAACTGGCCCGCGAGCACAACGTGGATCTCGCAAAAATCAGCGGCTCCGGCACCAGCGGCCGCGTTACCAAGCAAGACGTGTTAGATTTCGTCGATCGCCGTTCTAGCGCTCCAGCGACGTCTGCTCCTGCCGCAGCCGCGCCTCGTCAGTCCGCAGCTCCGTCGTCGGTCGTCATTCCGGGCGAGCTCGTGCCCTTGTCGCAAATGCGCAAAATCATCGCCCAGCGCATGATCGAATCGCGCCGCACCAGTGCGCACGTTCACTGCATGTTTGAAGTGGATATGACCCGCATCGTCAACTTGCGCACCAAGCTCAAGAATGGATTCGAGCAGCGCTACGGAGCGCGGCTTACCTTCATGCCCTTCTTCGTGCGCGCCGCCATTATCGCCATTCAGCAATTCCCCATCGTCAATAGCTCGATGGAAGGCGACAGCCTCCGCTACCACCAGCATGTCAATGCTGGCATCGCCGTCGCGCTCGATTGGGGCCTCATCGTTCCCGTGCTCAAGAATGCCGACGATCTCAACTTCCTCGGACTGCAGCGCGGCATCACCGATCTGGGCGAGCGCGCCCGCACCAAAAAGCTCACGCCGTCAGACGTCGAAGGCGCCACCTTCACCATCACTAACCCTGGCCAGTTTGGAGCCGTCTTCGGCTTGCCCATCATCAACCAACCGAATGCCGCCATCATGGGTGTGGGCGGAATCACCAAGCAGCCGATGGTGATCACCGACAAAGATGGTACGGATTCCATTGCCATCCGTTCTGTGGTGCACCTCACACTGGGCTATGACCATCGCATCATTGACGGCGCCGTAGCCGACCAGTTCATGGCCGTGGTAAAAAAGACGCTCGAAAACTGGAGTGAAGAAGTCGGATAGGAATCGGTTGATCTCATCATCGGGCCATCGGGGAATTCGAGCTCAAATGCGAGAAGTTTTTGACTTTCAATGACCCGTTGACCCGATCACTCAATGACCCGATTTCCTCTAAACCAACGGCGTTTCCCCCAAGAGCGCCGGACCATCCTCCGAGCGCGAAACAAAATATCGCGCCACATCATCCCGGAGCCCCGGCTTGTTTCCTGTCCAGCGCCACAATCCCTGGCAATCCCGCACGATGTCAGTCGCGGGGTTAAACTCCCACTTCCGCAGCAACTCCCAGCGCTCCCCGTACGCGCGCAACGCCTTGCTGCCATGAAAAGCGTGCGTCGCAAAATTGTCGATGCATCCCACCGGCGAACGCCCTTCGATGCTGTTGAGTCTTGCCGCGCGCGCCTGCCAACTGAGCACTGCCTCCACATAAGGAGCCGTGCAACGCTTCATCTCGGCGGCTACATTCGTCGCCTGCACCAGCCCGAAAGCCATATGCCAGTCGGCGCTGCCCAGAATGCAGGTGTCCAGCATTCCGCCGACTGCATTGAAAGCATCCCGCCGCCACGCCCACGCCCCGCCGGTCGCCCCCGGTGCATGACCAAACGGAAAACCCTCCGATTGTGGCAGTGGCGCATAGTAAGTATCCGCTCCTCCACGCCGCGTTCGACGGTTACTTAGAAATTCACCCGGATGTAGATAATTCCAGGCAAAGCTCGCGCTCAACCGGTAAGGACGATGCCCCATGTTACTGGTTGCAGTCACACCACTAAGATCGGCATAAGTGCTGAATAACTGCACGAAGCTATGATGCTGGAGCATATGAATTGCCTCCAGCGCCCAGTTGTGCCGCGTGAAATGAAAGTCTCCATCCACATACCCGCCATATTGCCATCCCGCCGGAAACCTACGCACTCCTTCGTTGATGGCGCACTCTTTGATCCAAAGACTGGAGTCCGTCCGCAATTGTAGATCCAGAGGGTTACCGGCGCTTGTGACTTCATGCGGCCGGTCTCCGAATGCAACCTCAACCACGTGCAACGTTACATTAGGACTGTTCTCCATGTGAAACCGGAAATCATGGAACGCATCCCGCCGCCGCTGCCATCGATAAGGATTCGAATATACCGAAACTATATGCAGCGTCTGTCTCTCCGAGTACTCCACGAACTCGCGATGAACGTTCGGGTGCTTGAAAATCACAGCCGGTTCCTCTCAATCTTTGCTGAGCAATCTCTTATTACATCCCAAAAAAGTTTCGCCACGCTACGATGACGCCGATCGCCAACGTAATCGTGAAGGTGATCCCGGCTATAACGATCCGGTCATAGACGGCCCGGCGCAAGTCATTTTTCTCCAATTCCGCTACGCGTTCCTCGGCAAGTCGCATCCGCCCCGGTTGGCCGTTACCGACAATCATGTCAACTTTAGCCTCCAACCGCCCTAACTTCTCCAGGACCGTGTTTTGAAACTCTCCGTCGTTCACGCGCTCTCCCCCGGCCGGTCGTGCTCCGGCCGAACTGGATTCACCATTTGCATACTTCATAAAGGATAGTCGACGTGCAAAGCTGCTGAATACCGCGAATACTTTGGCGGCGTGCTGTTGTCGTAGCTTTTCAGAAAATAGTCTTGCGCTCGTGCATAACGGGTGAGCGTGAAACTGCCGCTCGTAAACCGGCCGATCAGATTGCCGTTGTAACCCTCACCCCACCCTTGGTCCGAATATCTCACCTCGATGCCCCAACCCGCTTCCGGATTCACTCCCGCGTCAATCGTCACCGTAGTAGAGGTAACATTGGTCACCGCAGCATCGATAAGGTCGTCAAGATATGCGCTACCCACTTCGGTCACATCGAGGGGAATCAGGGTCTTCGTTTGCTTCATGAGCGCAGTTACAAATGCGAAGTCCAGAGAAGGGTCGCCCGCATCGACAAAGCGCAGCGTGTAGCGGCTGTTTTCACCGGCAAGATCGAGAATCGCCACATCCACTTCCCGTACGATCGCCGTAAACGAAGCCATCCGTGACGGAACATTGATCGCCAGCCCGTCGCCCGGAAAGACATCGGTCGCGCCCGCAGGCAGGAACTGGCTCCAGACCCGATACTCCCCCGCCCCCCCCGCTCCGGCATCATCCAGTAACGCCAGCGCTGCCGTCTCGCAATCTGCCGAGGTCCGAGGCACGGGTAAACCTACCTCGCGCACGCTACCACGCACCCCGTCGTCATCCCCACGTTGGTGCGCTGCAATGCTCGCCGAGTTTATAACTCGCGCTGCCGCGTGATTTTGAGCGCGGTAACTGACCTCGATCAACTCGTTGGCCGCGGGTATGTATTCAGGATAGAACTCGAGTGCCGGCGAACTCGTGACCTGACATTCCGCGCCGTCCAACAAGGAGCCGGTCAGGACTGTCACCGGATTTTCCCCAGGTAACGTACTGCGCACCAGCGCATCGACCGGCAGACCGATATACGTGAACGCCGCCGAACACTGGAGGTTGCCCGCATTGATCAACGCATAAGTGCAGAACCCTGGTGCGTCGGGAATAACGTCGTCGTAAAGAACGGTAGCCGGGGCAATCTGCGTCGCCGGATTCGTGGGATCGATGTCCTGCACTTCCAGCACAACTCGTACATCGCAGCTTACAGCCGTGCCGCCTCGCGGTGATCCCGGCGGATAGAGCGACGAATGAAATACCTGCTGCCTCCGGTACGCCTCGGTCGGATACAGCATCGTCGTGAACACGTAATGATGCCCGCTCTGCGTACCCAGTGCCGACCCCGTTAGGGAGCCATCGACCAGCGCCTGAATACTGCAATCGCTACCCGAAGGCGTGATCCTGAAGCCGGCCACGCATCCGCCTATCGACACCGGTCCCGAATAAAGGCCACCGATCACTGCATCAGATGCCGCATTGAATGTGAAGTCGCCATGCTCTAGTATCGTGGCCCCACCCAGTTCGACTTGCTCAATGAAGGTCAGCAGAGTTTGCCCATCGACCCCTGTCCCCCCGGCGACCTGTAATTGGCCATTGCTGACTGTGATTACGTTCAGCGGATCAGTCAGGTTCCAATGCGTCGTGTCCAGGTCGGTATAAGTCTCATCGAGAATCGTGCGGCTATACAGTGCGACCTGGCTGCTGCGCGTGAATGGCTTCTGGGACATGTAGAAGTAAGTCGTATAGCCGTCACCGCAAAAGTAGTCTCTTACATGTGCTCCTGGCTCCAAGGGGCCCAAAACAGTCAAGTCATTGACAAGGCGGTTCACGCTCTGCAACTCCAGATCCTCTGGCGAATAAGTAACCGCACTCTCTTCAAGCGAGTAGGTGCTCGCTCCCAACGGAATGAGGAGCAAATTGCTGTCGTCGTCCCGATACGAGCAACGCGCCAGCACCGCAATCTCCGCTGCCGAGGCCGTCCACTTCTTCGCGGGGTCAACGCTGTAATAAGGGAGAACGTCCCCCGTTTCGACCCCTGCCACATCAAACCAGCCCGGCAACGTTCCCTCTGCCAGTTGCGTGAAAGCCGAACCGTCGCTGCGGTCCACGAACGATGGATGGGGTGGGGGCGCTTTCTGGTCCATCAGGCTGGTGTCGCTGAGTGCGGCAATCCCGTATCGATAGAGGATTCCACCGTTTGCCCATCCCAGATACTGATAAGCAGGAGTTTCGACAATGTAACCAGTAAACAAATCATTACCGCTCTCAAGCGTCAACTTAACCCGCGCTCCAAGTGTCGGGATTCCCACAATACTTGCTCCCTCAAGCAGTCCGAATGTGAGCGCCGCGGGGCGGTTCAGTTTGCGCGTAAGTGTAGGCGTCTTGCTCATATCCACGAATGCCGTGTAGTCCTGCGCGCCCAGCCCGCTGAGGTTATCAATCGATAGTTTCATGACTTATTAGGGCTCCGACTTTTCCCGCCGCAAGCTGTGACCGCTCCAGCCGAGACTTCGCATCGCGCAATCGATACCTCCCTCCAGGGGATCAGTAAACGGCGGCCCCACTCGCAGGAAAGTAACTCCGATAGCACAGCACTGTCTCTCCGTCGTTGACATCTATCGTCGGCAAGGCTGCAAATGATGCCTGCAGTGCTAACTCGCCAATCGGCTTTGTGATCTCGACCACCGACTCCCGCGTCCATTCTGCCGTCGCGGTGCAAGGGCTCAGAAGGGGGTAAAAGAAACACACACGCCCGCCCGATTCATCTTCTGCGATGAATAACCCCGACCATTGCTGCAGAAACGTACCACCCTCACGGTCGACAAATGCGATCACCTGCTGCACCGATGCTCCCGATGCCGGCACTCCGCCCGCTAACGCCTGTGTCAGTAACAACGAGGTCTCGGTCACCACTGCAACACGACCAATATTGAACGTAATCCGCCGCACGTAGTTCGGATCCTGCCGAACGTCATCGGGATCCTGGACATATGCGCCAGAAACTCCGGTGCCCACATAACCAACCTGCCCTGCGTAATCCACATCGCACGCCACTAGGTCGCCGGCTTGAAACGCATCCACCGCTCCGCCTCCCAAGACAAGTTCTCCTGCGCTTGACCCGGCCAGCACAGGCACCGCAGTTAGCGGAGCCCCGCCTGACCCCTCTGGCGATGCGCTCGGATCCGTGGCCAACACGTTCATGTGCTCGGCGCCGCACGCTAGCGCCATCTGCAGCTTTCCCCAATCGCGAAATTCGAATTCGACTCGCGTTCCTAGGGCGCGTCGAGCCTGCGCCGATACCGCCCCTGCCGTCCCTCCCGCCAACCCCACGATCTGGGATGTGCTGGTGCGCTGAAGGTTTTCGATCCATCCCAGGTCGATCCACGGCGACGGCGGAGCGTCCAATTCGAAGGCACCGTTTTGTGATGGGTCAAAAATTGCCGTTGGTCCATTCACCCTGTCTACGGGCGCAAAGTAAGCGCGCGTCTGCCGTGATATGGGCCGCAATCCCGCGCGCGTCATGCTGAGACCTCGGCCAGAAAGAAATAGATCCTCAGTTGCGCATAACGGTCCACGCGTGCCAGGCCGGCGCTCCATTGTTGTTTCTGGATCGAGATATCCCCAGGAGCGCTCGCGAGCAACGGTATCGTCCAGAATATCCCCGACCCTAAGTCAGCGCTTGGAGTCTGACTGTAGTCGAGCATCTCGGTATGCGGCGGGTCGCAGATGCAAACTAACTCGTCATCCATCTCGGCCAGTACGCGCCCGCGATCTACTCCTGTGCCTCCACTGCCCTCGCTCGCATACCAGATATGGCAATCCAGCCCCAGCATAGGCCGCGTACTTTCTGCGATCAGGATGTCGCCGAAGTCGAGATAGAAGACCCCCGGCCGCGCTTCTCCGAAACGCGGCTCCATGTTTTCCCGCACCACGATCGCAGGCACAGTCATCCCATCCATCACCATGCTGCGCGCCGGATTCAATGCCGCCAGTCGCGCACGCAGCGCCATATAAAAACTGTCTTTCGCCGCCTGCATAACTCTCCTGTCGCTCGGACGTAAGTCTGGATAACTCGGAGCCGCTGAGATCTGATGGCTGCGAGCTCTATTTTTATGCCATTGCCGAAACACGATACAGATACGCCACTCCCGCCAGTCGCTCAACCACAAACCCCTGAATGTGAAACAGGTCTCCGCGGTAAATTAACCCCAAAGCCGTCTCAAACAGCACTTCCGCTGTCGCCACATTTCGCTGACTAACCTGCTCCGCCATCGCCGCGTGCCCTGCCAGCATCTCGATGCGTCGGCGCGGCCCGTTCGTCTCCGTGGTCAGTTCCCGCACAATCACGGGAGAAATTAAAGCCTGCACAACTCCAGGATCCACCAGCCCCAGGTCCGCCACGGCATCGCCTGGCAATCCCGCAGCCGGAAACAGCAGAATTACTTCCGTCCCGCCGAGCGTGCGCAACATGGCGTCCGCCGCCCGCGCTGCTGCCATTCCAGAAATTCCTGTCATCGTCATCCCACCTTCTGCGCCACATACGGCGCCAGCAGCTCGCGCACCAAGTCATCGAGCAGTGAGTCGGAGAAATACCAGAACTGCATTCCATCGGGCGCAACATTCTTTTTTACATTCAGCGCTGGAGTAGCCTGTGCATTCTTGACCAACTGCGCGCATGCGATCTTTACCGGATCGGGGAACGGGTCAAATCCCGCCGTGTAAACGATCTCCACCTCGGTAAACGCCCAACCCATGATGTTCACTGGGAGCGTAACTTCTCCCGTCTCCGCAAACGCATCCAGGATCGACACATCGAGGTCAACCCACGTCCCCGGAATTCCAAACGCAAGCGCTATGTCCCACAGTTCCGCCTCGTAGTCCATTTCCCCGCGGCGCGGTACGCCGTATCGCCCGCGCGCCGACACAATCGGTGTCGTCGCCGGTGCCAGCACGTTCAAAGGTAAGTAGCTGAGTTGAACCGGCCGTTGTCCGTCGTCGGTTCGAATTCGCTCCGTGTACTGATTGATGCCCAGAGTGACCCGTCGGCAATGCGCGTCGATGATTGCTGACGCGGCTGTCACCCACGCTAACCCGGTTGTTGCGTCCAGCCCGTAAGTTTCATATTCCGAGGGTTGCAAGTAGTTCATGATGACTTTTCGCTTCCTAAGCCGCCAGTCCCCGGTCCTCGGTCTTTAAGCGGAGTTAGACCACTTACAACCGAGAACCGGGAAACTGAGAACTTCTATTACCGGTTGACGAGCACTTCGTAGTGAGCGTAAGACGCACCTTTTACGACCGGAGCACCAAATTTCACTACAACGCTCTGCGTCATCAGCGAACTGGGAAGTCCCAGTTTGAAAACTCGCGGATTCGGATCTGTCAGCCAGTGATACTCGATCATGTCCTCCGACACTATGTATGCCGGCAGCACAGCGTTGCCGGTTCCCGGGGTGCCCGTGTAAGGCAGCGCCCATTCGGGAATCAGTGGCAGCTCGCCCGCCTGCGTGCTCAGTGCCTTCACCGTCAGGCCACCGGTTATCTGTACCGTCGAGAGCACAACGTTGAACTCTGCCTTCATCTCGCGATCGATCAGATCGAGCAGCACGGGATTCGCATAGATCGCCGTGGGCCGGACATCGAAGGATGAACTCGCAACCATTTCTGCAATCGTGGTCTTCAGTCCGTCAACAATGCTCGCCGTTGTCCCTATCGTGACCGTGTTACCTCCCGCTTCGATCTGCCCGATCGCGCCGAAATACTGCGGCGTCGTCGGAGCACTCAGCGACGTGTCGTTGCCGTTCCACAGGGCAACATCATGCGTGCGCAAGAGCCCATCCACCGAATCCGCCAGGTCCTTGGCTTGCAGGTAGGCAAACTGGCTCTGCTGTGTTCCCACTTCCATATCAAACAGGTTGTAGTTGATCTCCGAGACCAGCGCTTTCAGCGGAACGGCGCGTTCCACCCGCGTTGGCACCTGCAGTACAGGTTGAATGTTGCGCGGATCGACAAAAGCCTGGCTGGCCGTCGGTGAAGGAATTGCTGTCTCTTCAAAAAATCGCGATGGCTGTCCCGTCGCGGGAACCTGCTTGATCCTCTGTCCAAACACGCCACGCCGCCGCACAATGTCCGTAATCTCGGTCTGATACCGATCGACTTCGATAGCGCCCGGCCCCAGAAAGTCCGCCGCCGCGTGCAAATCCAGAAAGTTTGCCTTCATGTGTTCTCCTCAATATTTGAATTACGAAACCGGGTGCCCCGCTTATTCGCATTTGGCGCGAACCAACGGTTTTGCCCCATAAAAAAGGACGCGACTAGTTCGCGTCCCAGAACGACTAACCTTGCGATCAGCGGACAAAGCCTGATGACCCCACGACTGACGACTGACGACGAGCGACGGCCCAACCTTAGTCAATCATTCCCGCTCTGGCTAACTCGGCCTTCACCGCGATCCTCTGCTCCACGCTCAAAGCCGCAAGCGTTTTATTGAGAACAGCTGGGTCGAACCGCTCACCTTCAATCTCGTTCTTTCCGATCAACGCCGATATCGCTGGAGACAACGTCTTCCGTGCCATCCGCGAAGCCTGCGCCTTCAGGTCCGCATTCGACTTTTCCAGTTGCGCAACCCGCTGCTGCCAATCGGTTTCCGTTTGTTCGGTGTGGGACCGCTCTACCCGGGTAACACCCTCCTCGACCGCCGCGACAATCCGGTCCACTTTTGCATTCAGCATTTCTTGTTGCGCGTCCAGTTTTCCCAGTACGCGATCGAGAGTCTCCGTGGCCTCCGCCAATCGTTCGGCCGCCATCATCATCTTCTCCACCGTATCTTCGTTCATTGTGTCCTGCCTCCCTGGTGTATTTCGTATCCGCGTATCGCTGAGCGATCCGTAAAATGCAATGCTTCTCAGCTTCAGGGTTAATCACCCCAACTCGATCCAAGTCGACTTATAGGCTGCCTTATCCCTCCGCAGCACCGCTGCGCCCGTAAAGGTAACTCGATTCAAAACCCACACCGTTGCCGCCATGTCCTCGACAAAGGCGTCGGTAATTTCGTAGGACATCCCCAGTCCCGCCTTGCTGCTACGATCGTTAAAGCCTCGACCTGAAGGAGTCGCGGCCTTCGCTTCCCCCTGTTGTGGTTTTCCGATCTCTTCGACAATCTCCGGAAAGTCCCGCCCATAAAGAAATCCTCCAACCTCAATCGCACGCCCAACTATGTCAGCGCGTGTAATCACCCCAATCTTCCGCCGCGCATCGTGACGATCCAGCGCAGGGGAATAATCCAGTCCCATCCCCATCAGTGAAGGAATGGCTGCCTCGGCCGCCCTTCGCGTCAACAACACCCGGTGTCCTCGTGCGCCCGAAGGCGATTTGTCCGATACGGCATCGACAATCGTCAACACTCCGCGAAACCCCACCCGGTTCGGGTGGCCATTTACCGCTGGCATCTCAATCGCCATCGACTCCACCGACAATCCCATGCTTCATCTCCTGGACAACTGTGCCTTCTTGACCGCAAACGGTCTCAGGTTGAAGGTCGCCGACTTCACGAAAACCAAGACCGTTTCTCAGTTTCGTTCCTGACTCCTGAAATCTGCGGCCCGAGCCCCGCGACTCCAGATCTGTCTCAGATAATCTCCGCCAGACCGCGAGCCCGTCGAACCTCATTCACCGTCAATACGCCGCTGCGCAGCAGAATCTCGTCAATCTGCGCCTGCTCCATCTCGTCCTGTGCATCGACGTCGGTAAATACAAATTCCAAGTCTGTCCACCCCAGCCGCTTGGCGATTGCATCGCGAGTGAGATACTCGGCCACCAACCGGGCCGTAGGCACAATCGCCGAGCGGAATCCCAAATCGCTCATCTCTCCAGCCGTTGACCTGTTCACATCCTGTTCAAGCCCCAGGAACTGCGCCGGCAGGTCGAAGGCATTAGCGATGATCCGCAGCAGAAATTCCTGCCAGGCCAATCGCAGGTCGGCGTCCGTCCCCGCTCCAAACCGCAGCACCTCGGGCTTCGATTCCGCCGCAAGAATCGGCACCCGGCCCGTCCCTTCAATCTCGTCCTGCCACCACCGGATCAGCCGCTCGTGATGCGTAGGAGTCAACCCCTGTATCCACAATGCGTACTGCACCACCGAATTCGAAGCGAGCCTCCCCGCATACCGGTAGGCGCTCAAGAACGCATTAATTGTTTCGAACGCGACTTCCAACCGCCCCAACCCAAACGGCGTGTGCGTTCTCGGGTTGAGCCGGATGTAGCTCAGTTCGTTGTCGTTCAGAACGATCTGCCCATCCGCACCATACAACCCCGTGACCTGCGCATACCGCGGCGAATCGGGACGCCCATCCCAATCCGTCATGATCCGTATCGTCGCCCCATCCACCGGCCACATGATCAGAGGCAGTTTGTCCGTCGAGTCCAGCGTCCAGCCGTCGGTCAAGTCCAGCTCAATCGCTCCAAATCCGCCAACAATCACGTCCTCCAGGACCTGCTCCACCATCGAGCGAAACGAATCATCGGGATTCGGTGCTTCGAAATTTTCGGTGAGCACCTGGATCCGCTGCGGACCATGCGGAATCTGCTCCAGCGCTCGCCCCCGCCGCGGCTGGATCCGCCATCGCATCCCGACAATACGATCCTTGATAACGTTGATCGCCCGCCGTGCCACCGGCGTCTCCGCAAACCTCCGCAGGTTAGCCGGGGTAGGTTTCGGCACCAGGTTGTGCGGCGCGGACCTGCCCCGAGCGGAAGTCAACGCCCCCGCCCGAGAAAACCCGGGCGAAGAGAGTGGGGCCAGGTTCGACCCCGCTCCCACCGTCCGCCGTCCATCGCGCGAGGCCAGCAAACTCGTAGAGAGCCATTCCCGCGAAGACACTTTTCCCATCCGGCGCAAAGCGCCGCGCACTTTCTCTCGAATGTTCATGAATCTCCCTGTACCGGGCCTCAAACCCCGTCATCCTGAGCGAGGATTGCCGCTTACGAAGTAAGCAGCAACCGCAACCGAAGGATCCTTGCGCCTCACCTATCTCCTCGGCAGCATCAAGGCTTTCTCTCCACCAAACAAGAACGGCACAGCTTTCGCCGTGCCGTTCAGCCGACACCCCTTCGATCTCAGAAAATTCCGAAACCCCGGCTCACCGCTAGAATGCCGCTCAACAGATAGATCCCTCCCGCAATCGAGATTGCATCACCACGTTTCCGAAGCGCCATTCCGATCCCCACCGATAACTTTGCGCGCCTCCTGCGTGCCCAATTCGCAGCCGCGAACTTTACGCTCTCAACTCCCGCCGCACCTCGCCCGCAATCTCAGTCACTTCCCCCATGGTCCTGACCCGCACCGAATTCTGTTCCAGCATTCCTATAGCGAATCGGATCCTTTCATCCTGCGATGCCGTCCCCTGATCAAGCACGGCGGTCAATGAAGCTTGCAATTTCCGCGCACGCATCCCCGCATCGATTCGCGAATAACGATAAGCCAGTGCCAGCGCCTGATCCACATTCGCGGCTACCGACACCGCATGGAACATCCTCACCACGTCCCCCACCCGATATCCAAAATCAATCCGGAAAGGATCGCCCTGTCCCGTGTACTGAAACACATCCAAATCCCGCTGCATCAACTCCAGAACGCCGGCGTCGCTGAACGCTTCCTTCATGGTGTTCACAATTGCCCCGCGTCCCGTCCGCTGCTGCGCCCGCTCACCGCGTTCCATCGGTTCCAGGTACATTCCGGTAAGCAAGTCCATTTCTCTCTCCGGATTCTCCGTCAACACCGCCTTCGTCGGCGCCACATCGATCATCGTCCCGAATTTCTCACTTACAAACTCCACCAGTTCTTCCCGTCGCCGCAACTGCCCCAGCCTACCGTGGATTTCCCGCTCCACCATCGCGAACCATTCCAGCTCTACATCCGGAGCCACGCACTGCAGCATCCGCCAGTCGCGAGTAATCCGCACTTCTGCATATCCGCCATCGCTCTCCAGGAGCAACACTCCGACCGTAACGAAGTCGTCGCGCAAAGCATGCGTCAGGAATCGCAGCAGATAAAGTTCGAGTTGTCGCTTCTTAGCCATCGCTCGTCAGTATCGGCCGGCCGAATCTGATTAGCTAGGCCGTAAAGATCTTCGCGAGAAAACGCCCGGGGCGCCGGATAAATGTCCAGAGTCAAAGCGCGCCTGGTGCCAGATTTCAAATTCACGACAAATCACGCATGATCCAGTCTCAGCAGTAAGCAGCCGATGCCGTATCTCAAGCCTGATGGCTGATGCCTGAAAAGCTGACGGCTAATTCTCCTCCCACTCCGGGAACGGCCTCCGCGGCGATCCTCGAAATGCCAGAATCAGCTCCCGTACCATCGTCTTCCTCGCAATCAGCCGCTGCACCAGTTCCTCCAATTCGCCCCACGACCCGCCATACCAAGCCGGGGGAATCTCCCCCGCCACTCTCCAGATCGTGTCCTCCTCCAACTTCTCGATCCGCGATAACCAGGGCTCAAACGACTCCCACCCGTTTACCCGCGCATAGACTTCATTCCGCGGATACACCCCCCGCAGCGGAAAATCCGGAAACGTCCACTCCCCCGCATTAAAGCAATAGCCCTGATCGATGAAGGACGCCGAAAATTTCTTCTCGCGCATCTTTCGCCAAAACGCCGCCTGCCGGCCATCGGCATTGCAAGTCCATTTATCCAGCGCCAGAATCCCCGCAAACGACTGTAGATTCCGTACTCGCTCCAGCATCTCCGGAGGCAGATAATCCAATACCTGACCCTCCACCGGACTCACCACATACCGCGATCCAAACTGCAGTCCCGCTTCGACCTGAATCGCCTGGCTCCCCAAAACAATGGTCAGTTCTGCCGTGTGCTCGACCAACCACGGCAGAACCTCTACCACCTCCGCCGCCGGAACCGGCAGTCCCACCCGCTCCGCCAGTCGCGTCGCTAGAAACTCGTTCGCCAGCACCCGCTCATGCTGCGGATTATTTCGGAACTTGACCACGTAGTAATATCCGTCGTCACACCGCATCAGGTGGCTCTGCGCGCCCCCACGCATCCTCTTTACGTGTTGGACAGCCGTAGTAGGCATAACTTCGCGATGGTTTGCTCTGCCTTTCCCCGTGCACCCCGTGGTGAAGATTTTGACGTGCTGATCAATCCAAGGGGATCGAGGCCATGATCGCGCCCTGGAGCACGATACAGTCGCCTGCGTCCTCCCGCCTGTGACCGCCACCACACCAGGAATGTTCACTTTTACCTCACTTCGCCTTCGCCTTCGCGGCCGCTCCCTTTCCCGCTTCCTCCTGCCGCACCGCCCAGGCAATCGCCAGCGCCATCACACAATCGTCGTGGGCACCCCCGGTCGCCCCGCTCCTGCCATCCACAAATCGCACAAACGTCCGGCATTCATTCAGCAATCGCGCGCCGCAGAATCGGCCCGGCTCAGCTATCAAAGCCGCCGACAGAGTTTCAATCATTCTGGGCCGCGTTACCGCCGAAGTCAGCCACCCGTCCTGGCCGTTATCCACGTACACATTCGCGTACTCGAACATCCGCAGATTCGCCAACACGCCATACC
Source organism: uncultured Acidobacteriaceae bacterium (assembly GCA_963696275.1). Taxonomy (GTDB): domain Bacteria; phylum Acidobacteriota; class Terriglobia; order Terriglobales; family Acidobacteriaceae; genus Acidiflorens. The sequence goes on from CAVOJQ010000012.1 coordinate 588,711, forward strand.
CGTGATTATTTCTCTCCACTGCCAGCAGCGCCGCATTGTATTCGTTCCCCAAGTTGACCAGCTTTTTCGCAAACTCGCGCGGTGGCCAATGCCCATGCAGCTCCGCACACTGCGTGCCCAACTCCCGGTCAATCACCTCCGCGCACGAGTAGTCGCCCGCGATCCCGCCTCCCGCCGGATCGGCTCCAATCACATAATCCCGCCTCCTCTGCACCGGCAACCAGATCTTCAACCGCCCGTTATCACGCTGCTCCAACGGTTCGCCCGCCGCCGCCAGCGCCTTTTCCACTGACGCCAGGTCAAACACGCATTCCCCCGACGCCCGGAAACAACTCACCGCATCTTCGGCAAACTCCTGCGCCGCCAATCCCCGCAGTGAAGCCCATTGCTTCCGCCGCCACGCAATTTGCTCGATCCCCAGCCCCTGCGCTTCCTTCAGTTTCGTCTCTTCTTCCGTCAGAGGAGCGAACTTCGCTCCCGGCTCCAGCGCGTAAGCCGCGTCGTACCACCACGGAAAAAAATGCCGCGTATATCCTGTATCGTCCGCCCGTTGCCACTCTTCATAGAAAAGTCCGCCCGCACCATTGGCAGTCGACTCCAGCACGATCTCGCCGTTTGGCACCACCGCTGCCCGCAACGAAACCAGCGCCTCGTCACCTTTTCGGCCCCACCGCGAAACTTCCGAGCAATGCAGATGCTGCACCGTCCGTCCCCGCCCCGCATTCTCCTCCGCCGAAGCCAGACAATACTCGCTGTCCAGGTTCGGAAACACCAGTTGCCGTGCATTACGGTGCGAAGTGCGCAAATACCCTTTGCGCATATCATCCGGCAGGTTCTCCCAAAACCGGCGCACAATCCGGAAAATATCCTCCGCCGATTCCCGGTCCTGCGTCACCTGCAGGCTCAGGATGCCCCGCTGCGATATTGTCTGCGCGAAGAATCGCGCCGCAATGTAAGTGGTGACTCCCAGTTGCCGCGCCTTCAGCACAATGTTCTGCCGTCCGCACTGACCCGAATACTGGCGCTGTGCTCGGTTCAATCGAAAATCGGTCTCGTTCGTCTTCTTCGTTCGGATCTTTAGGTACCGTTCGATGAACAGGTCCCGCTTTGTGAACTGCCACACTTTCCCCGCCGCCTCTTTCGAGCCTTGCGGTTGGTTTTCGGCGAGATCGTCCAAATGCAGGCCCAGATCCTGCAAGAATTCAGGAGTCAATTCCATTACAACCGGCAATCAACAGAAGCCTGCATACGTTGCCTGAGTCCGTCCCCCGCGAGCCTCTTACCTGTCCCTCTCTGTGTCCTCTGTGATCCAGGTTCTTGACGTTCGGTTTTTGCGTTTTTATCAACCCCGGTTGAAAACTCTAGACCCACAATCCCACTTGCCAACCACCGCCCCTTAATGGATCGCGCTGAAATCCCCCTGCACGTATGCGTAAGCCCCAATTTCCCACCCCGTGCCAAACAGGTTCTGATTGATTCCCAGCAGGTCGTATTGATATTCCGTCCCCAGATTGATCCCCACATCGATCACCGGGGAATTCACCGTCGGCCGGAAATCTGCCTCGCCACCACTCGACGGACAAACGTGGAAACTCCCATCTACATAACCCGGCGGCACCAGGTCATTCGCCTGGCACGACAGGAGCAAATTCACCATTTCCGTATTCGACTCCAGCGTAGCGCCCCCCTGCACCAGCGCGTCCATGAAGTTCTCGACTTCGTCCGGTCGCAACTCGTTCACATGCCAGAAGTATCCAATCGGCCTGCCCCAAAGCGCGTTCTTGAACAAATCCTGACTGACCTGATTGCGCATATGTTGGTAAGTCAGTCCCTGATAATTAGGCACCACGCCCTGGCTTAAAATGTTAAACGCGTCATAGCCCTTCGCCAGCGTCGCATCCGCCCCGCCAAATACCCAGGTCGAAGTCAGGGATCCCGTGCCGCGCACGCCCTTGAATCCCAGGCCGTTCGCTATACTTTCCGTCAACGCGTCGCCGTAAGTGCCCGGCATTACATAGACCATGTCACTCAGATTCAGGCCGGGAAGCCCCGAGAGGTTCTGGGTAAACCAGGACGCTGCCCAGGTCATCTCGTCGGTTTCGACGTTGATCTGATCGAAGAGTATGCAACCCGGAGTCGCCGACGACGAGGTGCAATCTGACGCCGCCGGCAAGATGGCAGGCAGCGTCATCGGCCCCGGCACTCCCGCGCTTGAGAAAGTGTCGGCCAGTGAGATCGCATGTGCGCGGCCTTTGGCGAATTCATTGTCATAAGCGGTCGCATCCACGGCATAGCAATTCGGCTGCCCCTCCAGCGTCGATATAACGTCGGCCAGGGTGTCAATTTGCCCGGGTGCCGCCGTTCCTCCCGGAGGCACCGGCGTCAGGTCCCATGAGTGATAGCAAGCCGGGTCATAAGGCGATGTTGTAAGTGTCAGATTTCCGCCTCCGCCACTGTGCGTGATACTTACGGTGTAACTGCCCGTTCCAACATAGGAAAGCAGAAAAGCGTCGCAGGGTATCGGCCCCGCGTCATCGTTGCAAGGCGTAGTCGAAGGCGGATTCCAGTATTGATGCGAAACGGAGTGCACGTTGATATCCCATCCCGCCTGAACCCAACCCTGCACCTCGCCGACGATCGACTGTGAATACGTTCCGCCAGTAACGACTGCGATCGATAGCGGTATCTCCTTCTCGCTCATTATCGGCAGCAACCCGTTGACGTAAGTATCGCTATACTGCACCAGCCCCGGATCGTCATAAGTCACCGTCGTATACGCCGGGCGCCGTTGCCACCTTCGTATCCATGGTGCGGTTTGAGCGGCTACATTGTGCGCCCCTGCCGCAGGGCCCGGCGTTCCTGAAACATCGACTGCGATCGCCGTCGCCAGGTAGTTTCCATAGAGGTGGCAGTAATCGTAATTCACCGCACCCTGCACGTTGTCGACGATCCCGTACGTACGATTCCCATAAGCGCGGCAATTCTTAAGCTCAAAGTTACACCCGCCGCCGCTGCATCCATCAAAGTGGTAGCCAACATAATTCATATTGGCATCGGTGTCATAAAGATGGATATCCAATGGCGTCCCCGTGGGGTGTACGTAAAAACCCAGTGGTACAGTGCTATTTTCCACTTGACTGTTCGCCGCCATGTTCGCTAGCCAGAGATGATCGCCCGCACCTTGTACCTGCACTCCATACGAGTCGAACCAGTCAATCTGCAAATGCTGAACCTCCAGCCATGACACGCCATTCAGATTCAGCAGACTCTCCCCGCTCAGCACAACAGGCGCAACCTCCGAATAATATGACGCCGGATTACCGCCCGTGCTATAGACATACAACACGTAGTTAGTCGAGTCGTACCAGAAGTCATGATCCTGACTAAGTTCTGCCTCGCCGTCTTGGGCCATTCCCCACATCGTTCCGAAACGCACGTATTCCAACTGCGACGGTGGCTGCGTCAGGCAGTAAAAGCCGCGGATACCACACTGCACAACGGTCGCCAGCCCGCTCGTGGACGAATAAAGCGTGGCCGACCAGACATTCGTTCCGTTCACCTGCGTCCACCAACGCGCTGCAACCGGCATGTACCCCGTTAAACGCGGAGCCTGCCCCGACCCATAACTGTCAATCTTGATCAAAGCCCCGCTCGTGCCGCTCGATGGCGGAGTCAAGGTCTCATTCCAGGTGCAATCGCGCCGTAGATTAACGGTGTCTCCCGGCAAGAAACTCGATATCCCCACCTCCAGCAAAGTTCGCCAAGCCTGCTGTGTACTCGTCCCCGGGTTACCATTCGACCCATAGTTGCAGTCGACGTAATAATCCGCGGCGCGAGCGAGCGGCGCTCCCATTAGCAGAAGCAAAAACAACAGTCTGTTCATTGTCATCGTCAGGAGCCCCGCGAGAAAGAAGTCGAAGAGACAGCGGCTTGCTCCGTCTCCGATTGCATCTGAAGAGGCACCGACGGCCTCAATACACAATCAGCGAGGGAATCGAAGCGCCCGAACTGAAACTGTCCGTGGGCAGCGTTACCGTAGCCGGCAATGCCGAGCCGCCTGTAGTAACTCCGACCTGAATATTAGCGGCCCAGGTCACTCCCGATCCCGGAGTGCCGAGCAATGCTGCGCAGGAGGAAGCACAGTTGCTGGTAAGCGCAATGTAGATTCTACCCGCCGGCACTAATATGTTAGAAGCATTCCACGAAATGTGCTTGATCCCCGCTGACGGAGCAAAACTGCTTCCAGCGGTAGAAGCGGTCGTCGCGATCAACGTCCCCGTACCACCCGAAGATCCGGTGTAGAGTCCGAGCGCATAATTATTGCCCGACGAATCCGCCGTCCCAACCACATAAGCAACATTGTTAGTGACGCACGGATAGGCGTTGTACACACCCCAGACAATAGCTTTGTTAGTGCCCGTGAACGCATTGCCCGAACCACTCTGAGTAGGCACCGTAATCCACGAGCAGGCACCTGCTGGTAACTGAGCCGCCGGAAGTGTTCCACTGGTAAGGTCGGATGCGGAGACCGTGACATTAGCCGCCAGGGTATGCCCATTGACTGTAGTGACGGTCGCAACGTAGCCGGGCACCGTCGGCGAGCCCGTAAACACCGGCGACGTAGTCAGCGCCAACGTACCTCCACTGCCCGAAGTTCCATAGGATGCTCCCCAGGATGACCCCAAAGAATTCGGAACTCCTGCTCCCGGATAGACCATTCCGCTTCCAGGGGAAGGCATGCAAGATCCACCGCCTGCTAACTGGCACCTAAAAACATTGTCAGAACCAACCCCCAGCGAAAAAGCCATACCACTCGGCACTGCAACTGCAGTTCCTGTCCACTCTTCGCCTGACCACTGCGTAGGCTGCGTGCCCGCCTGGTTTATATTGCCCGTGACGTTCAAATTCCCGGTAAGTGTGACATCGCTGGAGAATGTCTTAGCCCCCATTATTGTTTCAGTCCCGGCCAAGTGCACCACAGTTGAGTCCGCTGCCGCTCCCGTGACCTGCGCCACGGAGTAATCCCCAGTCGCGGCCGTCACGGCTCCAGTCCGCCCGAACACCGATGCAACATCGCCCCCGCCCGCAGGCGCTTGTAGGCTCACGCGCATCCCATTCGTCTGTCCCGGAGTCAAGTTAGTAACATCAACATACCCGATAAGCTGTGCTGCCGGAAGCGCTGGAGATCCGTCATCGTGACAATCTCCCGCTATAGTGACGCTGGGCGTCACCGCATCTCCAGCAACCGTCGCATTATCAAACATGCAGTAAGCATAGCCGCGCCAGGTAATCACCGCGTCTCCGCTCTTTCCCGCGCCACTTTGGACCACCCCAATCACTGAACTAACCGACGAAGTCGCCGCCAGCACAGCCTGCGACGGGCTATTGGAGTTGAAGCTGGCTAACTGGTTCAACCCGGTGCCCGTAGAACTATCGTTAGTGATTTCAAAATCATCGCGTCCATAAACCACCGAGTTAAATGACGTTTTGGCAAAGATGCTCTTGGCAGCGTTTCCCGTGTCGCTGCCTAAACTGAACTGATTGTCACCCACGCCTTGGACTGCCCACGGCTTGAGATTGCCCGTGGCATCCACCACCCATTTCAGCCCGCTGCCAACCCAAAGGCCCAAACCCGGAGCCGAGCCCGACGTTGCGTTCTCACTGCGAACAACGGCATAGTTGTCTGTACTGTCAAAGCCAAGCGACGTCCTCTGCCAGACTGTATTACTCACGTAATTGGAGTAAACACGCAGGTTTTCTACGTTGCCTCCATTACGTTCCTCGAGGTTGTCAGTGGGATCGCCGCCGGGGTCAGAATTAAACAGGTTGGTTAGCCCGAGCTGGATGACCTGCCCATTGTTATCGATGACCCGCGGAGTATGCGTCGCCGCATCAAACCAAAACACGCCCCAGTTAGGTATGCCAGCAGGTTGCGCCGTTTCAGCTAACTGAATCACATCGGACGTGGAACAATTCGCATTTCCGTTCGCGGCTATGCCTGTCGCAAAAGAACCGCTGCACTGCGTCGGAGTGGTTGCCAATGCCAGGGCCGTCCCTGCCTGTCCGCTGATATTCGAGCTAGTCAGCGCCAGTTGTTCCGTCGTACCGCCTATATTTACCACCGGCAAGTTGGCCGCTGTATCAAACCCAATACCACTAACGGGCGGGGCATATCCGTTCGCAGCAGGCAACAACAGGCTACCGCTCATTGTAATGGTGCTCGCAAACGTCTTGGCTCCTGTTACCGTTTCCGTGTTTGCGAGATGGACGACCGCTGCATCTGCCGCCGCCCCAGTGACTTGAGATACCGAGTAATCACCGCTAACTGCTATGACGGCTCCCGTGCGTCCAAATACCGAACTGACATTTCCGTTTCCGCCAGACCCGCAAGGATTCCCCGTAGAGGAGATCAGCCCCGCCGTGACATTGAGGCAGCCATTCGCTAGGCCAACAACCGTCACGCTCTGGTCGAACTTGGCCGGGACGTTGAACTCTTTCACCGACGCGCTCAGTCGCTCCAGCCAGTTCGCATGCACGCCGTCGCCCGTCTGCGCTATGTAATGTGTTATAGATACGGGTGCTCCAAAGGCAAGCTGCCCTGCTCCCAATCCGGCTCCCCCACTCGGCACATCTGTCCCAATCCAGGTGTCGCTCGCACTTGCCGGCGGACGATAGCCCCACGTTGATTGCGTGAGCCCCGGCTGGGAGTCGATCAAGGTAAGAATGTGATGAGGCTGAAGTGTGCTGTAGGGAGTGCTGGAGAAGTTCAGCCGGCCCTTCGTGACTGCTTGACCGCCACTTACCGCCGCGCCATCCGTCAGCAAGGTCGCAGATTGATTCGCTCCTCCATTGCCGGGTGCCGACGTCGTGCTCGCCAGACACGTAGTGTAACCCCCTGGCGACGTCGTCCCGTAGTCCCCACACTGATTCGCAAGTTGCAGAGCATTTCCATACAGTCCGACGCCAACCGAGTTCCCAGCCTCATTATCGACCTTGATGCTCCTGTTCACGGACACCAGCGATCCCGGCCAGAAAATAAGATTGCCCGCGTAATTTCCTATCTCGATCGTGTAACTTGAGGGTGTTGACGAACCGGTATCCGTATATGTGCAGACCAACGCCCCGGAGCAAGCTGACGATTGAGATAGGCCTTTGGCAACATAGCCGCACTTTCCCCCCGTCCCGCCGCCGCATCCCCCGCTGTAAGGATATGGCAGGTTTTGGCCGGGCCCCCCAGCACTCGTCATGCGAAGCACATCATAGGTGATAACATCGGTTCCATTCGCGACCCTGGGCCAACGAACCGGAATCGAATCGCTCCCTGTAGAAAGCCAGTTAAGAACCTGCATCGGAGAGGTCTGGGTGCCCGCGGTAGTATCATTCGCTACGATGTAGTAGGTATACGGGGTAGAACCCGTTCCAGCCGCGGCAAATGCCCCCGATGGCCCCCCGCTACCCGTTATTTGAAAACTGGCTGCTCCGCTTGACGTTCCGGCAATCAATCCGGCGATTCCTAGACCGGGGAAGGGCGAGTGGGCCGGAGTCTGCGGATTCAGTCCGTTGCTGCTCTCGGAGTAAACGTTCTTAAGATACGCTCCCTGATAGTTGCCAGTAGAGTTCGCGGAGTACACCTGCCACGGACCCGTTGCCTGCAACACGGTGTTTTCGATGTACAGCCCGTTCGAATTATAGTCAGTTACTCCATTAGAGTAGTTCGCGGTGATCGTCGAATCGCGCAGCGTAATAACCGGAGCCACCTGGTGACTCTGGTTCCCCGCCGAAAATAGAAACGATCCAGTCCAGTCCTCATTGTTGTTCAGCGAGATCGATTGGTTACTGAAATGGTCAATCGCAACATTTTCGTCATCCCACAAATCAAAGAAGTTGTTGAATGCGCCGGCTTCGCCTAGTACATCGTAAGAAATGTCGATGAAATGCGTGTTCATGGCGTTGTCGAGCACCGCAACATAAGCCAGGGCCACCACACCCGGACTCGCCTGTGCCGCAATGTCGCTGCCTGTGTGCGCATATTGAAAGGTCGTCGCGCTCGGCACCGCCGTCACCACCGCATCGCCCCAATACGCGCTGTTATCGGTGAATAAGTTCGTGACCATGTCCCCAACGCGGAAGCCGTGTGCGCTGGCAGTCGTGATAGTGACGATTTGCGACGTTTTTTGAGTCTGCGCGATCGCCACTCCGGCGTATGCCGGTGTTGACGAATAAGCGATTGGCGTTCTGAAGCTCAGGCCAGAGATCGTATTATTAGTATAGTCATTAGAACTAGCTCTATCGCCCACCTGTAAGCACGCCCCACGACCTATACAGTTCAGCGATGTGCCGTACCCGCTCAAAAGCGATTGGTTTGAGTGTAAGTAGATCGTCCCATACACGTTATAGGTAGTCAAAGAGTGAGTGGGATATCCAGGACCATTCGCCGGGATCGTAACATTGCACTGGCTGTTCTTGTATGAACTCGGATCAACGCCACAAGCCGCGTTCAATGTCTCCTGAATGCCCGAGGAGGCGGAGCCGACCGAGTATCCGGCCGCATAAGAATAGAACGGAGTAAATGTGATCGTTCCCGTCGGCGCTCCCGAACTGCATCCTCCAGCGGCGCTGATTACGTTTACCGCTTCACCGTTGCTCCCACCAGAAAGAAATACCTGATATCCGGCTCCACTCGCTGTGTCGATTCCCGCCGGACAGGGGGTCAATGTTACCGTCGCCTGCGATCCCGCAGTGAGTGGACTCGAAATGGTCTGCGTCCAACTCTCGGCCGTTGTCGCATAAGTAATACCTGTAGGAGCGCCGCTGCCACAAGACCCCCACGTCGAGTTACCGGTCAAGCATGTGTTGGAGTTCGCAACCCCCGCTCCTAACTCGCTCACCGGAACCGTGCCACTGATGAGATCTGCTTTCACCGAGAGCCCACTATCAATATAATGCCGGTCCGCCGCTTGATCCGGCGCTGTCGGGTCCGCCGCCAGAGTTAGAGGGCCCGTCATCGTTCCACCTGCAAGCGGTACAAATGCGCCTGCCCCTACGTTCTCCACAGCCGCGTCCACGTAACCTTTGTTGGCAGCGTCGTTAACTCCGACTGGGGCGGGCAGCGATGGCGGCACCGCGAACTCCTTCAGGCCGGTCACAGTTTCCGTTCCCGCGAGGTGCACTACCGTATCGTCGATCGCCAACGGCGTTACCACCTCATTCACATACTGCTCCGTTGCCGCGGCATTACCAAGGCCCGTTCCCGGAGTGGTCAACACAGCCGCGATCGTTGTCGGCGACGCCGTCGGCACTGCCCAATATTCTTTCCTGACCGTTCCGTCATCCAACTGGAAGATCACAACATAGTAAGTGCCTGCCGGAGACGCACCGACGTTTGGAACCAGTTGAACAGTGAATGCCCCCTCAGCTCCTAACGTCACACTCAGATTGCCCGCCGCCACGGCATCTCCAGCCGCGGATTCGAATGACGGCCATGAAATCAACACCACCCCCGATGCTTCGGTGCCGTCAGCTCTGTAGATGGTGTCCTGCACCGTCGTGAGCGCGGGCCCTTGCGCCCGTACCGTGATCGACAAATCGATTGCCAGCAGCAACACCAGCACTGGATACGTAGCCGCCAGAGCCGCCATGGCAAGACATTTGTTCCTCACCATCACTAATCTGGGCATCTCTCTTTTCTCCTCACGAGCACGCGCTTAGCCACCCAGGCCAATAAAAAAAGCCGCTCTCTCGAGCGGCGCGCCTTTCTCATCTTCTCTCTCAACAAATTCCGTCTGCCGAAAACGGCGTCAATCTGAACTCAGCGGTTCACTTCCCACCCGTGACTCAAGAAATCGCCGCACACTCTCGACATACACGTCCGCGAAGTCAACGACCGGCCTTCGCGTCTCGATCAGCTCCATGGCAGCTCCGATCTTCCATTCCAGCGCACATAATACCGCCAGCGTCATCATCGGAGCACGATGCACTCCGGCTGCGCAGTGAATGTAAAGCCGCGCCTCCGGAGCGTCCAGTGCCGCCAGCGCAAAGTCAACGCCCCGCGTCAGCAATCCCACCGGCTTGGGAAGGAAATCATCGTCCGTCGGATTCCACAGGACACGAACTCCAAGCGGCTCCGCCAACGGCCGATCGTCAAATTCCAGTTGCATGTTGAGCACATGGGTCACTCCAGCCTGCGCCAGTTCTTCCATGTTCCGGGCGTTCCATATCCCGCCCCCCAGCGCAATGCGTTCCGTGACCCAGGTGATGTCCATGCCGAGTTGTGTCAGCCCTTTCGGCTCTGATTCAAGATCCGTATCAGCGATGACACTAATTCTACGTCACGTTTCTTGACTTGAGTCCTCTTCTCCCAGAATGCAAAAAGGGCGCGATTTGCGTCGCGCCCTGCAGAGTTTCATTTTCTTCACTCTTAAGTCTAGGATATCAAACCGGAGGGGGGTATACCGCCAACTTTCTCACATTTATTTTCTCCCTGATTTGAAACACTTACACGGAAACTTGGACTTTTGCCCCCTTGACAGCTTTTTGGACTTTTCTCGGCTGTGGGCAGTTCCTCCAGTAACCCGCCTGCCAGCAACGTCCGCGACAGTTGATCAAGGGCCTCTTGCAGAAAGCGCTCGACCGTTCGTTGGGTGTGACCTAGCAGCCGTGCGACCTCGGGAATCGTGTATTCCTCCAGAATGTTCATGGCAAGAAGCTTCTTCTCCATTGCGCTCAACTTGTCGATTGCCTTTTCCATGTCGGTCACGAAGATGACGACGTCCTCAAAATTCCTCATTGTGTAAGAAGTAACTCGCGTTCGGAAAAACTCGCGGCCCAGTAACGACGGCAATCTGCCTACCTCAACCGATGCCCGCGCATACCGCCGCAACAGCGCCACGGTGCGCCTGCGGTAGGGCCACAGGTCCATCTCCGTCTCGCCGTACAACACGGATGGTGGCAACTCACCTTGCCCCATTAACGTACACATCGTCGTGCTTATGCCCCGTGTATTGGTCATGCGCGCACCTCTGATGCCGCCACGCCCAGCAAGCGATCAACCTTGGCCGGATCATTCCTGGCCAGGCTGTAATCGGAGTCTCTTTGAAGTTCGCTCTCGAGAGGTCCTCTCTCCCGGCGCCGGTCTTTCCGTCGACGCGCCTTACGGGCTGGGGCATCCCCCGGGTCTGGCCGGTTTTTCAGGAGCGCATGGCAACTGACGCAATACACGCCGTCTGCTCCCGTCGGACGCAGCCACAACCCGCCGCACCGCTCGCAATACTTCAACTCAACTTTGCCTTCCTGCTCTTCGTTGCTACAATTCATGATCGCCTCCGCTTAAATGTAAGTTGTTGAGATTGCCCCAAAACAAAAAGCCCCGGCACCGATTTCTCGGTCCAGGGCTTCGTTTCTCTTGCGATGACCTGTGGAGCTATTTAATTAAGAGTTGCCAGTTACTGCATCCGTGCGGCACTTCCCTGCTGTGGTTGCCGGAAGTAACCTTCTTCGTATCCCGATTTCAGCACTTGCCCATTTTGAACTAAGAGGCTCAAACGTCCGTTAAAGCGAATGGTCTGTAACAGCCGCTGCATAGCTGCTGAGAGTAATTCCGCAGACCGTACTTTCCGGCGGAATTCGGCAAACTGTTTTTCTTCGCTGTCATGCAACTGTATTTCTATCATGGCTGGATACCTTTCCTGCAGGATAAGTGCACGATAAGACATAGAATCACTTCATCCTAGATGTGCACAATTGTAGCTGTCAATAGGCAATATGCATTTCGCAACCACAAACGTGGATGCTACCTTTGGAGATATGTGGTGTCATGATGTGTGCAATCCGTTGTGCGAGGAGTTACAGGGCAATCTATTCTATCGCCGGGGCCGCGACGCAATGTTGTCGCGGTGCCGGCCAAGATTCTTCGCGGGGTATTGATGACCGCAACCACGGAACCCGACCGCTCTGCACGCCAGCGAACGCACAACAATCACGCACGATGAGGTCCTAGGCAACATCGGAGGAATTCGCGGTCACCCCGTTGACATTGCCCATCAAAGTGGCCGGGCGCCAGCCTCGGCAGGGCCTAATGTAGATTTTTCTGAAACTTTCCTAACCAAATCTCCGTACCAACGTCTGAATGCCTGGGACCCGAGTGTGCCCAAACTCACATGTCCAGATTCACATGTCCAGCTTCGACGATTCAGTCCCGGGCCACGAGAAACAGCCACAGGAGACCCGCGCTATGAGAAACGTTAGCCTGCCATTGTTCATCGCCCTATTCACCCTCACAGCTTTCTCACATGCGGACGACTGGTCGAAGACCTTCGATCTCACCGGACAGCCCGATCTCCGCGTCGAGTCGCATGATGCCAACGTCCGCATCGATGCCTGGGATCAGAACAAGATTGAGGCGCATGTAACCACGCGTGGCTGGCAGATCGGGAACGGTGGTGTCGAAGTTGTCGACCATCAGCAGGGCAATGCCGTCCAGATCGAGGTTCGCGAGCCGCACCGGACCCACTTTGTCATTGGAGTCGATACCCGCCGAATTGAACTCGATATCCACATGCCGCGAACCGCAAAGATCAGTTTTCGCGGCAGCGATGGCAGCGTCACAGTGAAGGGACTGGCGGGCGACATGGATTTCACCAACGGTGACGGCAAACTCGAACTCGAAGATCTCGATGGACATTTGCGCGCCCGCACCAGTGATGGTTCTCTGCACGTCTCCGGACGTTTCGATGGTCTGGACATCCACACCAGCGACGGCAGGGTTGAAGCTGAAGCGCGCCCCGGATCGCAGGTACGTGAGCCCTGGAGTGTTCGCAGCTCAGACGGCAGCGTCACCTTGAGAATTCCGGGGGATCTGGCCGCGGACGTGGAACTGCACACCAGCGACGGTAGCATTACCACGAATATCCCGATCACGGTGGAAGGTAAATATGGCCATCACGACTTGCACGGAAAGATGAACGGCGGCGGAAATCTTCTGACCGTGCACACCAGCGACGGGTCCGTCACACTGGATAAGTTTTGAAGCAAACGATACTCTCATAGAGCAATTTCACATCTTGACCCTATGAATTGGAAAATCATCACCCTCATCCTGGGGGCGCTTTCGACTGCCCTGCCAGTTCTTGCCCAGCATAGTCTCTCTGAACCCGTGCTCGACGTGTCTTCCATGGATAAAACGGTAGACCCATGTGTCGATTTCTACACCTACGCCTGCGGCGGGTGGATCAAAAAGAATCCGATCCCACCCGACCAGTCGAGCTGGGGTACCTACAGCAAACTCGAAGACGATAACCGCGCACAACTGCGCGGGATCCTGGAAGAGGCGGCGAAAACCGGCGCTACGCGTAACGCGGTGACGCAGAAGATCGGCGATTATTACTCCGCCTGCATGGATGAGACGGCAATCGAGAAGCTTGGAACGAAGCCGCTGTTGCCGGAACTGGATCGTATCGCGAATCTCAAATCAAAACAGGATTTGGCTGAGTACCTTGCAACCACACAGTTTCCACCCTCCCTCGAGGGTGGAGGAACGTTATTCACATTTCGTTCCAGTCAGGATTTCAAAGACTCGTCGCAGGTGATCGCCGAGGCCGATCAGGGCGGCCTCGGATTGCCGGATCGTGATTACTACTTGAAAGACGACGCCAAATCACAAGAACTGCGCAAAGCTTACGTAGCGCATGTCACAAAGATCTTCGAGTTAGTCGGCGACCAGCCCTCTGATGCAGCCGCGGAGGCAGCGACTGTGATGCGCATCGAGACTGCTCTCGCCAAGGGCCAGATGACTCGCGTCGAACGACGCGACCCGCCGAAGCTCTATCACAAAATCAGTGTCGATGAACTACAAAAGCTCGCGCCCGCTTTTGAATGGAAGATCTATTTCGCGAAGACAGGCGTGGAGTCGCTCGCCTCTCATCCCTCGACTTCCGCGACTCTCAACGTGGTAACGCCCGATTATTTCCACCTCATGAGCCAGGAGATCGAGAACGAAAGTCTGGCCGACTGGAAGACCTATCTTCGCTGGCACGCCGCGCACGATGCGGCCACCGATCTGTCCTCGGCGTTCGTGAAAGAGAATTTCAATTTCTACGGCAAGACTCTGCGCGGCCGCGAAGAGCTGCCCCCGCGCTGGAAACGCTGTACGAATAACGTGGATGACGACCTGGGCGAAGCGCTCGGTCAGGCATACGTGGAGAAGTATTTCAGTCCCGAGGCGAAGCTGGCGGCGCTCAAAATCGTGCAAGAAGTTGAGGCGTCCATGCAGAGCGAGATCCAGTCGCTGCCCTGGATGGGTGCGGCGACCAGACAGCAGGCGTTGATCAAGTTGCACGCCATCGCGAACAAAATTGGCTATCCCGACCAATGGCGCGATTACAGCGCGTTGGAAATTGTCCCCGGAGACGAAATCGGCAATTCGGAACGAGCGTCATGGTTCGAGTTCCACCGCTGGATCGCAAAAATCGGAAAGCCTGTCGACCGCAAAGAATGGGGCATGACGCCGCCCACGGTCAACGCCTACTACGACGAGCAGAAAAACGACATCAATTTTCCTGCCGGAGTCCTGCAGCCCCCGCTCTTCAGCTCTCTGTCCGACGCCGCTCCCAACTATGGAGACACCGGCGCTACCATGGGCCACGAACTCACCCATGCCTTTGACGACGAAGGCAGCCAGTTCGACGCGGAAGGAAACTTGCGCGACTGGTGGACCGCCGCCGATCGCAAAGAGTTTGAACTGCGTGCTCAATGCGTGGTCGATCAATATTCCGGATACACCATCATCGACAACATCAAAATTAACGGCAAATTGACGAACGGCGAGGATCTGGCGGACCTCGGCGGCACACTCTTGGCGTATTTGGCGTGGAAAGCGGACACGAAGAATCAGAAGCTCGAGCCGATCGATGGATTGTCGCCAGACCAGCGCTTCTTCGTCGCCTATGGCCAGGGCTGGTGCACCAACGAGCGTGACGAGGATAAGCGCCTGCGTGCCACCGTGGATCCGCACTCGCCGGAGAAGTATCGGACCAATGGCGTCGTGGCAAACATGCCGGAATTTCATGCCGCGTTTCACTGCCAGCCAGGGCAGCCGATGGTGCGCGAGAATGCTTGTCGCGTCTGGTAAACGATTAGCCCCGCTCGAACGCGTGTTTTTCTTCCAATTGCTTCCGCGCTGCCGCCATCTCGGCTTCGAAACGTTCCTTTTGATCCATCAAAACCGGAAGCGCGGTGGCGAAACGTCGGGCTAACGTGAAAAGCCCCCGCTCTGCAAGTCCGGCGGCGATTTCAGCGATGTGATCGGCCGTAGTATCCAGATAAAGAGCCTCGGTCGCATCGCCCAGCCAGACATCTCCGCCGACCAGAGATGTCTGCCAGTACACTTTGCGCTCGATCGTCCGGGCGATTTCCTCGTCGTTCGCCTTGCCAAAAACCCACTGCTTCATTTTGAAGCTGTAGTGGCGGCTGGAAAAAGGCAGCGGCACCAGCTTGCCCGATTTCACAAACTCTATTTGCTGACGGTCAACTTCCTTGCGCAGCGCATTGATAATGGGTCCTTCCGTGTCTTTCGCTTCGAGCGATGGCAACACTTCGCGCAACGTGGCCGAAAGGTTCACCGCCACCAGCGCTCGCAGACCCCCCGAGTTTTCCAGTGTGATCGCGGTGTGCAGCACGTCAAAGTCCGCCCCCGACGTGGCATGACGGAAAGGCCACTCCAGGTTGAAGCTCAGCGGGAGCCCGGTGCGCGTTACGTAGATGGTCTGCGAAGCAGAATTAACGTTGGTGGTGCTCATGTTTCATCCTTGATGAAAATTGCAATCTTTAATTTTAACCCTCATCTCCCCCCGAAAAATTAGATCCGCCATAACTGCCATAAATTCCAGACTGCGGACGCTCCCAGCACCCCACACAGACCCGCCAATACGAACCGGCTCAGCCGCGTCTCGATCAGATCGGCAAACACTCCAGCAACAAACACGAACAGGAATACCAGCACGGTCAGATGAAATCCCTGTCCTGGAAAATTCGGAGCGCCCACAGCCAGGATCAACAGCAATGCCGCGATCATCAGGGGAGCAGAATTGCCAAAATAACGGGTGCGCTTCCATCCAAAGAACGCACCGAGCGCCACCGGCAGGGTCAGCATCAGCGGCGGACTACCGCCAAAGATGGTTTGCAAAGCGTTGCTGTATGAGATCCGCATGTGAAATGCCGCGGGCAGAAACGCTACCCAACTCGCATGCCGCATCCCTTCCCAGAACAGCGCCAGATCGCAACGGTAGGACGCAAACAGCAACAGCATCGCCGCTGCGACGGCGCTCAACCAAATCGCAAAAACGGCATAGGGACGCACCGGCGCTACCCACAGCATGATGGGCAAGATCACCAGTGCCAGCACCGCCAGCGAAAACTGATTGCCTGCGGCCAGCGCCAGAGACAACCCCAGAAGCAAAATGCGTCGCCAATTCCAGAACACAACTTCGCGCGGAGCATACAGCGTGTGTGCCAGGGCAATGGCCGTGAAAACCGTTCCAAACGCGCCCCACACCGCGCCCATCTCGCCCAGACTCTGCGCGCCGCCAACGTCTCCGATCATGGCGGGCGAAAAACAGTAAAGCGCCAGAGCGACGTATCCGCCGGCATTGCCATAGAGACGCCGCGCGACGTACCAGAGTGATGCTCCCAGCATGACTCCGAAGAACAAGTACGGCGATGCAGCCACCAATGGGCCGAACGATTCCGGCAGCCATGCCCCTGGCCGAACCACGAGTGGCGCCGCAGCCATCAGGTAATAGAGCGGACTGCGGTCCTCGTCGTATCCATCGCGCACGCGTTCGGAGGGAGCTATCGTCCCCGCGGCCTCGGAACGCGTCGCTTTGGGAGTTCCCGCAATCGCGCCTCCTTTCCACTGTTCAAAACCCTGGTAGATGCGCAGGGCCTGTCCCGGGTCGGGGACAGCCGCTTGCTGCGTTTGCACATGAATTAACCAGGCACATTGCAACAGATAGACCAGCAACAGCGTGGCCGCGGCAAACTGCGGAGCTCGGATGGCATCGGAATGAAGAAAACCGCGCAACTTTTCCTGAAGAGGCGAACCGAGTGTTTTACCATGTCCGGGATGGCGTTGGATAACCTAAAGCTGGGTCACCTAAAGGTGGGTCACCCAAATATGAATAACCCAAAGATGAATAGCGAACCGTTAGCACCTCCTTCGGCTGAATCGGAGCGGCCACTCAATACTCCACGAGGATCTGCGGCTGAAACTTCGTCAGCGGTTTTATCCTTGGACGGTACTCGCCGCGAGTCTCCACTGCGCGACGTTTTTGTCAGCTCGACCGGACTCTATCCCGGAACGCGCTGGCTGATTTACCTCGCGCTGGCGTGGACGATTTTCCAGCTCGAAGCCTGGCTGCTTGTGTCGTTCCAGTCGCATCTGAGCAACCTCTGGTGGCGCGCGCTGATTGAAGCCAGCATGATGTTCGCCGCCTTGTTGCCGGCCTTCTGGATGGCTCGCATGGAAGGCTGCTCCTTCGGCGACTTCGGTCTCCCGGCACGGCGAGCATTTGGACGAAATTTCTGGATGGGAACCCTTTGGGGCATCGCGGCCTTGACCGTCCTGATGCTGGCGTTGCGCGTCGCGGGCGTCTTCCAGTTCGGTTCGCTCGCTTTACAGGGCGCTCGCATCTGGAAATTTGCCGCCTACTACGCAATATTTTTTCTGATCACGGGAGTCTTTGAAGATTTCCTGATGCGCGGCTATTCGCAGTGGGTGCTCGCGCGCGGAATGAATTTCTGGCCGGCGGCAGCGCTTCTCTCGGTGGCATTCGGTTACATTCATACCGGCAACGCCGGCGAATCGCCAACTGGTCTCGCGGCGACAGGATGCATCGGATTTTTCCTCTGCCTTACCCTCCGGCGTACCGGAGATTTGTGGTGGGCCGTCGGCTTCCACATGGCGTGGGACTGGGGCGAGAGCTACCTCTACTCTGTCCCCGACAGCGGCGCGGTTCTCCCCGGGCACCTTCTCAACTCCACTCTGAATGGACCCGAATGGCTGGCCGGCGGCTCGGCAGGCCCGGAGGGAAGCTACCTCGTCTTCGCAGTAATCGGAGCACTATGGGTCCTGTTTGCCCGCGTCTACCCAGACGTAAAATACGGCGCGCGCGAGCTGTGAAGAGGTGCCGAATCACCGCAGCGGGTACCCCCTCCCCCTGCGCCGATGATTGATAATTTCATCGATGCAGCTTAGGCTAGGAGAAAGGATTTCGAAATGGCCAACGGAGCGACCGACCCAAAACAACACGCGCATGAACTGATCGACCGAATGGCGCCCGGCCAAGTTTCGGCCGTCGTTGGTCTCCTGGAGATCATCCTGGATCCGTTCGCTCGCACCCTGGCCAGCGCCCCGTATGACGATGAACCGGTCAGCGAAGAAGAAGCTCGTGAGGTTGAGGTGGCCAAGGCCTCGCTCGCACGTGGCGAGGGCGTTCCCCACGATAAGGTTCTCGCCGAATTCGGCCTGACCTCCGAGGATTTTGAGCGCATGGGCCGCACGCCACTTAAACCAAGCGGCTCCGACCAGTAATACATGTCGAAGAAAATCATTTGGAGTGAGCGCGCCAAGGCCAACCTCCGCGCGATTGATCAAGCTACAGCCCTCCGCATTCTTCACGCTCTGGCCCGGGTTCTATCTGGCGGCGAAGGCGATGTCAAGCGGCTCCATGACATCGAACCTCCGGAATTCCGTCTCCGTGTCGGGGACTACCGCGTCCGCTTCCATGACTTGGGCGACTCCATCGAGATCATCTCCGTGAGACATCGTCGCGAGGCTTATCGTTGAAGTCCAATCTGATGGGCTCGCCCGCCCAAGCGGAGCTTGAGCGGGGCACCCGGCACGATCTGGCATGGGGCACAACGGAGGTAAGACTGAGAGTTGCTGGACGATAATGTCAGTGCCGCTTAGCGAGTCTCCGGCACTCCCAGATGAAGCGGGTGAAGAAAATGAAGACGGGAGCGGACCAGAGCATCGGGTTCATACGCATCAGGCTAATCGGCTCCCAACCAATCGAACCCTCCCCGGACGTTGAATGAACCAAGGCATAGCTCACCATACCAACCACAACTATGACAAGCAGACAACAGGAACCACGATGAGCGCAAGGATTCCAGCCAGCATGCTCTTCACGTAGATCATCGTGTGACACTCGTTTTTGCTAGATATCCAGGTTCTTCACGTCGAGCGCGTTGTCTTCAATGAATTTTCTACGCGCTTCGACATCTTCGCCCATCAGGGTGGTGAAGATAGTTTCGCACTCGGCGATATCTTCCAGCCGCACTTGCAACAGCGTCCGGCGCTCCGGATCCATCGTCGTTTCCCAGAGCTGCTCCGCCGTCATCTCTCCCAGGCCCTTGTAGCGCTGGACGGTGTACTCCTTGCGGCCCTCGTTCAGGACATAATCGAAAAGCTCGCGAGCCGTGTTTTTCTCCACGATCTCGGGTTCCTTAACGCGGCGCGCAGCCGGCTTGCCGGATTTTTTCTCCGCCTTCTCTGTCTCTTCACCCTCGGCGGCGCTCAGATTTTCCTCTTCGTTCTCGCCTTCGTTTTCTTCTTCGCCCTTGTCTCCTGCCTTGGAAGCCGATTTCGCCGGCCGGGGCAAGCTCTCGACTACGAACGGCGGCTCCAGATACTGTTCGATTTGCTTGAACTTGACGATCAGCTGGCGGCACTCGGGAGTGGAGGCCAGCTCCCAGTTGATGATGTGCTCCGCTCCCTGCGCATTGACGAAGGTCACCGCCCACAGATTATGCTCTTCGTCGAAGCGCGTCTCCACGCTTTTCAGCTTTAAATCTTTCTGCAGACGCTTGAGTTCTCTTTCCAGTTTCTCGATCTTTTTCGGCGGAGTATTCTTGTCGCCCTCGAAATCGGCGCGCTTGGCCAGGTCCAGCTTGGGCAGCAGGGTGGCGATTTTCTCTTCGCGGATGCGCTTGTTCAATTTGTCGAGGAATCCCAGATACTCGTTCAGCACGGTGATGAACTTGGTCAGGGCAGCGCCTTCCAATTTGGCGGCGCCTTCCCCGTACCGGATAATCAGGCCCTCGGAGGCGCGCTTCACCATCACTTTTACGAATTCATGCTCGTTCTTGATGTACTGATGCGTCTTGCCCTTCTTGATGCCAAAGAGCGGAGGCTGCGCGATGTAGACGTTACTGCGCTTGATCAGTTCCTGCATGTGTCGAAAGAAGAACGTGAGCAACAACGTGCGGATATGCGAGCCGTCGACGTCGGCGTCGGTCATCAGAATGATCTTGCCGTAGCGCACTTTCGTCGGATCGAAATCCTCTTTCGATATGCCGGTGCCGAGCGCGGTGATCATGGCGCGAATTTCTTCGTGCGCCAGCATCTTGTCGTAGCGCGCTTTTTCCACGTTCAGAATTTTGCCCTTGAGCGGCAGGATGGCCTGAAAGCGGCGGTCACGGCCTTGTTTGGCGGTGCCGCCTGCGGATTCTCCTTCGACCAGGAAAAGCTCGCAGCGGTTGGGATCGCGCTCGGAGCAGTCGGCCAGTTTCCCGGGAAGTCCTCCGCCATCGAGCGCGCCTTTGCGGCGGGTGAGATCGCGGGCTTTACGAGCCGCTTCGCGGGCGCGGGCTGCGTCGATCGCTTTGTTGATGATTTTTTTGGCGACAGCCGTATTCTGCTCGAAGAACGCTCCCAGCTTTTCATTGACTACCGCCTGCACGATGCCGGCTATATCGGAATTCAACTTTCCTTTGGTCTGCCCTTCGAACTGCGGCTGCGGCAGCTTGACGCTGATCACGGCTACGAGGCCTTCGCGGACGTCATCTCCAGTGAGATTTTCTTTTACGTCTTTGAACAGGCCCATCTGCTGCCCGGCATAGTTGATGGTGCGGGTCAGCGAGGTGCGAAAGCCGGAAAGATGCGTGCCTCCATCAACGGTGTTGATGTTGTTGGCAAAGCTGAAAACCGATTCGGAGTAAGCGTCGTTGTACTGCAGGCCGATTTCGATGTGCACCTGATCCTTGTCGGCTTCCATGTAGATCGGCTTGTCGTGCAGCGTCTGCTTGCCGCGGTTCAGGTGCTTGATGAATTCGGCGATGCCGCCGTTGTACTTGAACTCGGCACGCTTCGCTTCTCCGGTCTTCGAGTCGGTCTGGCGCTCGTCGGTGAGCGTGATGACCAGGCCTTTGTTCAGGAACGCTAATTCGCGCAAGCGCTGCGAGAGCGTGTCGAAGTTGTATTCGACGGTGGTGGTAAAAATTGTTTTGTCGGGAACGAAGTGAACTTTCGTGCCGGTCTTTACCTTGGCGGCTCCGGTTTTTCTTAACTTGCTGGTGGGCTCGCCTTTGGAGTAGGTCTGCTCCCAGGTGAAACCATCGCGCCAGATTTCGAGATCCAGTTCTTCGCTGAGCGCGTTTACGCAGCTTACGCCCACGCCGTGCAGGCCTCCAGAAACTTTGTAGGAGTTACTGTCGAACTTGCCGCCGGCGTGCAACGTGGTCATGACGACCTGGGCCGCGGGAAGTACGTCGCCGTTGTCTAAGGTCATGTTGCCTACGGGAATACCGCGGCCGTTGTCGACTACCGTGATCGAGTTATCGAGGTGAATTGTGACGTCGATTTTGTCGGCGTGGCCGGCGAGCGCTTCATCGACCGAATTATCGACGACCTCGTAGACAAGGTGATGCAGACCCATTTCGCCGGTCGAGCCGATGTACATCGCAGGACGCTTGCGGACGGCTTCCATTCCGCCGAGCACTTTGATCGAGTCGGCGGTGTAGTCTCCGTTGGACTTGTCATTTTTGTTCTTCGCGTCGAGACTTTTCGCGTCCACATTCTTGCCATCGGCGTTCTTGGCGTCGACGAGTTCGCTTTGCAATTCTTTGGTGGCCATTCTGCTCCGTGGAGAAAGCCGGGACTCTCCCTCAGCCCACCCAACGTCGAGCCCCCGGGCTCGGGTCAGACGCCTGGCGGAAGGGACAATTCCGGGACTGCCCGATTGACCTCAACCTATTGAAATTTCTGCTATTTAGGGATCAAACGAGCTGGATCCATTTTACCACAGAAATCTGCGTTTTTTGAGGTGGAATCGAGCCCGTAAACTTCGCTTTTTGTTGGCCTTAGGGATGCTATTTTTCGGCGAGTCACGGCGCCCGCTTACGCGGTTCCCGGCGTGACTCCCTGACGCTCATGCGCGATTCTTAATGCGGCGGCGATTTGGCATTGCTGAAACCGAGGCCTTCCACCAGATTCTCGATCTCATCTTCGCTGCCGCCGATGAAGGTGAAGGAAACGATCTGACCCTTTGCCAGCAGGATAAGAGTGCACTGCCGCATGATGAGCTTGTCGCCGGCTGAGTGATTGCTGAGTTGCTTGCTGAAATCGGCTCGAACCAGCCGCCGCGATCCGACCTCGAGCGGATAAGCTTCACCGTCTGCTTTAAAGCCATTCGCGGTCGCTAGTTCAGTGAGCGGACTGACGTAATCCTCCTCTGTTTTCAGGCCGGCGTAGCTGGCAGCGCTTTCACTGGCGATGACTACGGCAGAGTTGACGCTATCTCCGGTCGCTTCCGGCGGCCGCTCGAAAACCGCGAGCAGAACATTGCCTTTGCCGTTGCCCTTGCTCGTCTCATCTGCGCTCTGCATCTCTTTCGTGCGATCCACCCAACCGTAGCGCCACTGGTAGTGGAATCCGAAAGTTGCGTTACGGTAAATCTCCGCGTCTTCTTTGTGAGTGATGGCCGGCTTGGGCGCTTGCGCGGACGCCGGCGCAGTCTTGCTTTGCGCTCTTGCGGTAACGCATCCAACAAGACACACCACCGTAATCGCTGCCAAGAACCGTGAGCGGAGGTGCATACCCATTCATGGTACCAGCGGAGCATGCTCCCTCTATTCGCTGCTCATTCTTATTCAAGGAATCGCCGGTCATCGCTCGTCGTCGCTTCTCATCGTTATGAGTCCCTACTCAATGAACATACAATCCCCGTAGGAAAAGAAGCGGAACCCCGCCTCGACCGCGTGCCGGTAGGCCTCCATCACCAACTCCTTCCCGCCCAGCGCGCAGACCAGCATCAGCAGGGTCGATTGCGGCAGGTGAAAGTTTGTGAGCAGGGCGTCGACCACGCGAAAGCGATAGCCCGGATAGATAAACAGATCCGCTTCGCCTCTTCCGGCCTCGATGCTGTTGGCACCAGATTTTCTTTCCATCAGCCCAACCGCATATTCCAGTGTGCGTACGGTAGTCGTGCCCACGGCCACCACGCGGCGGCGTTCGGCTTTCGCTCTCTTGATCGCTTGTGCCGCCGCCGCGGAAATCTCGTAACTTTCGCGATGCAGTTTGTGGTCTTCCACGTTTTCAACTCGCACCGGCTGAAAGGTTCCCAGTCCGACGTGCAATGTGATCTCGGCAATCTCAATTCCGCGTTCTCGGATCTGCCGCAGAATTTCCGGCGTGAAGTGCAGGCCGGCGGTCGGCGCCGCCACTGATCTTGCCATCCCTTCTCCAGTTTGGGCGTAGACCGTCTGGTAACGCTCGCGATCCGTTCGCCGGTCGTCGCGGTCGATATAGGGCGGGAGTGGCACGTGACCAATGCGCTGCACCCGCGCGAAGAAATCGGGAACCGGCGAGAAGCGAATGCGACGTTCTCCGAAACTGCCTCGGCCGATGACCTCAGCCTCCAATTCCGCAGCATCGCCGGCCGAGCCCGACGGATTGTCAAAATAGAGCTTTTCGCCGACGCCGATCTTGCGTCCCGGCCTGACCAGGCATTCCCACTCCTCGGGATTACTAGACAAAACATCCGCCACCTGCCGTGTCAGGAGCACTTCAATTCTGCCGCGAAGAAGTTCGCGGGCCGCCGGATTCCGCCGACTCAGCGGCTGGGCGCGCCCGCCGCTGCGATAGCCGTAGAGCCGCGCCGGGAATACCCGCGTATTGTTGACGACCAGCAAGTCGTCTGGCCGCAGTAAGTTGGGGAAGTCGCGGAAGGCACGCTCGTGCCAGCTCCCGGGCTGGCGGATGAGTTGCAAAAGGCGCGATCCAGCGCGGTCGGCCAGCGGTTCCTGGGCTATGCTTTCCGGCGGCAGATCGTAATCGAAGTCCGAGACCAGCATCGAGAAGATTATAGGGTTCCAGGGCAGGATTCTAATTTCCGGTTCGCTTGACCCATTTATCTAAATAATTTGATCAGCTAATGGTTGTAAGGTTTCCGAGGCGTGCTGTAACATGGCCGCGCAGGGTTTTCATGGCCAGTGACCGCAAGAATCGTCTCGAGATTGTGCAGTTCGGCCGCATGCTGCACGAAAACGGCTTTGTGGCTGCGACCGACGGGAATCTTTCGGTGCGTCTCGACGAGGAGCGCCTGCTGGTGACGCCCACTTGTCTCAGCAAGGGCAGGATGCGCGCTTCCGACATGGTGATTGTGGACATGGACGGAAAACGACTCGCCGGCAAGCGCCGGGTCTCGAGCGAGATCGGCATGCACCTGCTGATTTATCGCTTGCGCCCCGACGTGCATGGCATTGTCCATGCGCACCCGCCGACAGCCACGGGATTCGCTGCCTCCGGCTACGATCTCAACCGGCCGCTGGTGTGCGAAGTTGTCGTCGGACTGGGCTCGATTCCGCTGGCCCGCTACGGCACTCCTGGCACTCCAGAACTGACCGATGCTCTCGAACCCCTCATTCCAAACCATGACGCGATCCTGATGGCCAATCACGGCGTCGTGACCTTCGGATCGTCGGTCGAAAGTGCCTACATGAAAATGGAAACCGTGGAGCACTTCGCGAAGATTGCACTGGTCACCCACCTGCTCGGACACGAACAGCCACTCGGCGAAAAAGAAGTGGAGAAACTCCACGAAGTGCGACACCGTTACAACGGCGGAAGCACTCCTCCTCCGCCGCGCAGGCCCGTTGCCACCGATAATCTGCAATCCGATCTGCAATCGAACGGCGAGTCCAAAGAGCCCGCCGGCAGCCGTCGCTAGATCATTCTCCTCCGATCCTGAATCTCATGCCCGCCCGAAAGTTCGCCGTCAGCGCCGGATACCCTACGACTTCGTTGTAATGATCGTTAAGCGCATTTCCGACCGTGGCATAGGCCGTGATTCGGGAGTTAATGGCATACCACCCGTTCCAATCGATGCGCGCATAACCCGCAGCATGGTTGACGAGTTCGTCGACAAAATCTGAATCCGGGCGGCGGCCGACAAAGCTTCCTCCTATGCTGGCGCTCCAACGCCTCCCGAGATAGTTGAGGAGCATCGTTCCCGAATGTTTCGGGCGCCGAAGCATGGGATTTCCGCTTTCATAGAGCGGAGTACCACAAGCATCGTCGGCGCAATAAGGCGACTGCAGATATTCGGTCGATGTATAGGTATAGGCGGCGTTGAGCGAAAGTTTCTTCCAGATCCTCCCCTGCACCTCGAACTCCGCTCCCTGGGCGAAAGATTCTTGCACGTTGAAAAACTGGCCCAGGGTGTAGGGAGGATAGCCGTCGTACCCCGTGGTGTTTGTGCCGTATTCAATCTGATCGTGGAAGAGGTTATTAAAGTAGGTAGCGTTTACCACCCAACGGCCTTTCACCAAATTCTGCTGGATGCCGGCTTCGAAGGCCCGGGTGCGCTCCGGCAACAAGCCGGGATTCGGAACGTAGTAAGGAAGGCCGGCAAAAGTTTCGGTGAAATCGGGCTCCATGTAAGCTGTGGCATAGGAAAAACGCAAACGCGTTCCGGAAAAAAACTCTCCGCCACGCAATGCCAGCAGAGTTAGAGCCACACGTGGCACACCCGTATTCCCGAACGCGCTGCTATGAACAAACCGGCCGCCGGCTATGACGGACAGCCTGCCCAAGGTCATCTGTTGTTGCAGATACAAATCCTGGTTGAGGCGCTGCCCACGCGTTGCCGGAGGATAGGCGGGGTATTCGAAGGAGGCGACTTCGTTTTGGATCCGATATCCGAAGGTCGTGTGCGTCCAGGTGCGCTCCGAGTAATCGCCCTGGTATTCGAAGGCGAGGTGGTTGATGTCGTAATCGTAGAGCGAGGCAAAGTTGTAGATATTTCCCTCGGGGCTATTGTCGGTGTAGCGGAACAAGTAATCGGATGCAGTGAAACTATGCTGCCATCCCGAAGGCGCCGCAACTGCGACCGCAACGCTGCCGAGCAGAGTGTTGGCGTGAGCGTCTCCAATCGATAGCGGCGGTACGAGAGGCTCCCCGTTGAAATCCCACGCCCCCGGAAGTCCGACATAACTGTTGGAGTGGCGCACCCGCACCCGCAACGATACGTCTTCGCTCAGCGCCGCTCCCGCATTCGCACCCACCAGGGAATCCGAGTACGCATTGTTGACTCCCTGCCCGTTGGTATTGAACTGGTCGCCGAAAAAATTGTAGTCGTAGTGACGGTAAACACCAGATAGCGACGCGTATCCGTTGGCCGTGCCGAAATTTCCTCCATCGGCGCCGAAACTCAACTCGGGCACGGGAGTGCTCCCGGTGCGCGTCCACACCTGCACCACGCTGGTCATGGCATCGGAGCCCCACAGGGTGCTCTGCGCGCCGCGCACGAACTCCAGACGATCAGTTTGCCCCAGGGGTAGCGTGCCAAAATCAAAGGTCTGGCCAGGTTCGCTGATATAGACGCCATCGACAATCACTTTGTTGTAGGTAGACTCGCCACCGCGGACAAATAGAGAGGATAGACCGCCGCGTTGTCCGTAAGTATTGACGACCGCGCCCGGCAGGAAACGCACTGCGCCCTCCGCACCCACTGGCTGCATTAAGTCCAACTGGCCGCCGCTGAGCGTTGCCACGTCAGCGCCCGCTGTCTCGCCCGGAACCGGAGTGCGAGTCGCCGTCACCACCACCGTTTCTGCCGCCGTCGCCACGCGCAGCTTGATAGTGGTGGTCTCGGTAGTTGACGAAAGGTCCACGGTCTCCGCGGCGAAGCCCGGCGCCAACACCTGGACGCGATAAGAACTCGACGCTGATGCTGTCGCGTCCCGAAAAATCACCAACCCTTCGGCGGAACTGCTCTGGACGGCCACAGGCACAGCCCTGCCCACCTTGAGGAGTTGCACCTCCGCCCCGGCTACCACCGCGTCTTGCGGATCGACAACCTTGATTTTGATTTCGGCGGAAGCGAAGGAAAGAAAAGTGAGTAGCGAAGCAAACACACCGGCGAATACACGAGAAAACCGCATGCACGTCTCCTTTATCACGCGAAAGGGTTGTGTGGACGGTTCACGCCGGTCTCCTGGCTTGCGAGTCAGGATGCCAGCTTTCGCTCGGCATCCGGTTACTACAACCGGCCTTCCCAGGGTCTTTCGTAGGTGTCCCACGTAGATATCCCAGTGACCGGTTGCGTTGTCCTCGCTTACAGTTGCGCGGCAGCGCGGGATTTTCACCCGCTTCCCATAGCGCCAGCGTGTCGCTGGGCTACGATCATGCGCGAACCAAAGTATGAGCAACTCTTGAGAAAGAGCAAAACAACAGAGCAGTTAATCTACTGGGCATGATAAGCCAAAGTCAACCGCCGGACTTTGACGTGCCGTCAAGTGGAGCGACGGGCGTCTCGCCCGTCAGGGCTGCACTGCCGCGCCGCGGACACCCTGCTCTCCGCTGCTAGTTCTTCAACAGCGGAAACTCCGCCGATCCCACCCTCGCAACATGCTCCTCTGCGAATCTGGTAACGCGTTCGAGCCCTGTTTGCAGTTGCTCGTGAAACGCGGCCATCTGCGCGTCGTCGGCTTCCGCGGGCACTCGCATCTTCGCGCTTACGCGCACCAGCGCTTTGGAAAACGGCTTGGGAATCATCAGCTCATCCCACGTGTTCAGCACCCAGGCCTCACTCAGCGCCACGTAAAACGCCGCCATGGGCAGGGAACTGGTGCGCGCGAGCAGCACGGGCCCCGGCTTGGCCACATATTTCGGCCCGCGCGGTCCGTCAATCGTAAAGGCGACCGGAAGGCCTTTTTCCAAATGGCTCTTCAGGCCAAGCAAACCTCGGGCGCCGCCTCGGCTGCTCGATCCACGGACTGCGACGAAACCGAATTTTTCGATCGTCCTCGCGATGTATTCGCCGTCGAAACTGCGGCTCACCATCACTGCGATGGCGCGGTTTCTCCACATCCACGCGCTCGCAAAAACGGCCCGGTGCCAGAAGGAATAGATCACCGGCGTTTCGTACGTGGCATCGGACGAAGCGGGTGGTTCTTCCCAGGAAATCGAATAGCGGAGCGTGGGGCCGATCACAGAAATCGCAAGGTAGCTTGCCCAACTGATAAGACTTAATGAAATCCGCTGTCGAAGCGAGAAGCTGCGAGCTTCAAGAATTGGAGGCTGCTTAGGCTCGACGGCGGCAGAAGAACTCACGCCGACATTGTAGCCCGCTGAGCCGAGCTGACGAGATGCTGACGAGATAAGGTTGAACTCGGGGTGAGAGCCGACCGCCGTGAGCCGCGTGGCCCTAGCCTTCCAGATAAGCCACGATCCACTGTTTCAGCCGCTGCCGCCGTTCGTCGGTAGAGTCGAAGCGGACACCGAAAGTCTTATTGGGCCTCTTCCACGTGACTTGGCCCCGTATCCAGACTCGTGGAAGCGTGAGCAATGAGAAAGTTACTTCCACCAGGCTGCCTTGTTCGGGTGCGTAATTTCCCTTCAGAGACATTCCACCCGAGCTGATCTCTTGGCTCGTGGCCGTGACCCGGCTGCCGTCGGCCATCACGATTGCAACCTCCGTCATCACCGGGATCCTTACGTAGCGGCGGAATTCATGCAGCACCAGCATCTGCGTCGAGCGCACCAGCTTCATCGCCGCGGCGCGTTCCAGCGGTTCGTGAAACATCGCGTTGATGCAAAGTTTCGAATAACGCATGGCATCCTGCGCCGTGCCGCCCAGCCCAAAAATGATGATTCGGCTATTCGAGGCCGACGATCGCGCCAGTTCGATAATGCTGCCGGCGGCGTCTCCAAGAGGCAAAACGCAAGCCTCGAATTTTTCGCGCTGCAACCGCTCGAGCTGTTCGCGCGGAATCGAAACGGTTTCGATTCCAAATTGGCGGAAACACTCGGTGACCAAGTGGGCAGACGACTCGTTCAAGTCAAACAGGGCGACCCGCGCAGCCGTTTTGCGATGTGCGGGCAGGGGGGAGGAGAATACAGCACCGGTCGAAGCAGGCATCAGTCCCACTGGGTGAATTCCTCTAAAAGCCAATTCTGGCGCGCTTTTCGAAGGATGCCTAGGTTTCCAAAGGGCCTACCCGCCTTCCAAATGGGCGATTACGGAAGTTGTACCTGAGCCCGATTCGGCCTGCTCCCTTCGTTTCGCTCAGGTAAGATGATCGCACTCTGGAAAGCGGTATTTGCGTCAGAAAATGATCGCTCTCAATGACATCCAGTCAGCCTTGCGCCGTATTCGCAGCTCGATTTACCTCTCGCCCTGCGCCCGTTCCGCGACTTTTTCTGAATCTACCGCCAACCAGGTTTATTTGAAGCTAGACAACCTGCAGCGCACGGGAGCTTTCAAGGAGCGCGGCGCGCTGAATAAATTACTCTCGCTTAGCCCTGAGGAACGCGCTCAGGGCGTGATCGCGGCCTCGGCCGGGAACCACGCCCAAGGCGTGGCCTACCATGCCGGAAAGCTCGGCATCCGGGCGCAGATTTGCATGCCGCTTACGACGCCTCTCATCAAAGTTTCGGCAACACGCGGGTTCGGCGCGGACGTCGTATTGCACGGCGCCAATTACGATGAAGCCTTCGAGGAATCGCTGCGCCGCAGCGCCGCTGAGCACCTCACCTTTGTGCACGCCTTTGACGATGACGCCGTCATCGCCGGCCAGGGAACCATCGGCCTCGAACTCCTGCAGCAGCATCCTGACCTCGAGGCCGTCGTCGTTCCCATCGGCGGCGGAGGTTTGATTGGAGGCATCGCCTGCGCCCTCAAAGAATCGAATCCTAAAATTCAAGTTTTCGGTGTGCAGCCCTCGCGCCTGCCGTCGATGAAAGTTGCAGTTGCAGAGGGCAAGCCGGTGACGTTGATGGCGGCTTCTACGATTGCCGATGGCATCGCCGTCCGCCGGGCGGGCGAACGCACTTTGCCGCTGGTTCAGAAGTATGTGGATGACATCGTTACCGTCGAAGAAGAAGAAATCGCCAACGCCATCCTGCTGCTGCTCGAGCGCGAAAAAACTCTGGCGGAAGGCGCCGGAGCCGCGGCGCTCGCGGCTCTGGTCAACCGCAAGCTTCCGCTCGTCGGAAAGAAAGTCGCAGTGCTGGTGTGCGGCGGAAACATCGATGTGACCCTGCTCTCCCGCATCATCGAACGCGGCCTCGTCAAAGACGGACGTCTGGTTCGCTTGCGCGTCCACTTGCCCGACTATCCCGGTGCGCTCAACCGCCTCACTTCGATTCTCGCCCAGCATCGCGCCAACATCGTCGAAACCGACTACGACCGCGCCTATCACGGCGTCGGCCTGGGAGAAACCGCGATCGAAATCACCATGGAAACCCGCGGCCCCGACCATATCGCCGAAATCATCTCGGCTCTGGGCGCTGCTGGATACACGCAAGAGAGGGTGCTGTAGGCCTGCTTCACCACTAAGGTACCAAGAAATCTTGCGCGTTCCCCTGTGCTGCGCGGTGTCCCCTGTGGTTAAGCGTTGGATCTTTCTCGGCGCTGTCGGTTTCCTGGGGTTGATATCATTCAAACTGCCTCCGAAACCTCTCCAGCTGATCTTTCACTTCTCCCAGCTCTCTCCGAAGCTCCGCTACTTCCTGCTCCAGACGAGCAATGCGTGTTGCATCCTGTGAGCCGCCTGCAACTACAGTGGCCACCGCTACAGGAACTTCCGCCTCCGCCACGTCCCCCGCCAGCAGATGCGCATACCGCGATTCCTTCGTCCCCGGCTGACGGGGCAGCACCTTCGCCAGCGGCGGTTCGCGCTGCATCAGCTTCTGCAACGCCGACTGCACATCGTCCAGCGCCTCGAAATGGTGCAGGCGCTCGCTGCGTCCGCGGAGTTCGCCCGGCGTCTGCGGACCGCGCAGCAGCAGCACGCACAGCACGGCAATCTCGGGACGCGTGAAGTTAAATACCTCCTGCAAACGCTGCTCGTATTTCGTGACGCGGCTGTCGGCGCCGCGCGCAGGTCCCGCCATGCGTTCTTGCTGCAGACCCTCCAGCGCGTCGCGCACCGCGTCCTCATCCAACTGCATCACCGGGTCGCGATTTGATTTCTGGTTGCAGGCATTCAAAAGCGCGTTGAGTGACAGCGGATAATATTCGGGCGTGGTGATGTCCTTTTCGATCAACGCGCCCAGGACGCGAGCTTCGTTTTCCGTCAGCTTGATATCCATCGAGTCCATTCGGAGTTCATTCATTGTACCCAGTTGACCAGACCGTGGAGCGCCAGATCCACGCCCAACGCGTCACCCCCCCGGGCCAAGATGAGCATTCCCGGGTAATTCTTCAAGAGGGGAACCGTCACAAATCGAATGTCGGCCGCTCACAGACATCGCCTGCAGAAGTAACGCTATACTGCCATTCATGCCCGAACAAAAAGCGACCGCAGCCGGCCCAGACTTACACCAAGTGCTGCGACGCTACTGGGGATATCACCAATTTCGTCCCAAGCAGGAGAACATTATCCGCAGCCTGCTGGCAGCCCGCGATACGTGTGTCGTGATGCCGACCGGTGGTGGAAAGTCGCTCTGCTACCAGCTTCCGGCCGTGATTTCCGGGAGGACGGCGGTCGTGGTTTCTCCGCTGATCGCGCTGATGCAGGATCAGGCGGCGCAACTGGCGCAGATGGGTATTCCGTCAGCCGTGATCAACAGTTCGCAAACTCCGGCAGAACGCCGGCAGGTAATGGAAAAAGCTGCCCGCGGAGAATACCGGCTGCTCTATCTTTCGCCGGAGCGGTTGGCCGCCGGGAACACCTTCGCATGGCTTAGCAAGGTTCCCGTCGGCTTTTTTGCGGTGGATGAGGCCCATTGCATCTCCGAGTGGGGACACGAATTTCGTCCCGACTACCGTTTGCTGAGCCGGCTGCGTACCGAATTTCCCTTGCTTCCGATCGCCGCGTTTACCGCGAGCGCAACCCGGCAGGTACGGCACGACATTCTGAAACAATTGCAGATGCGCGATCCGCACCTCTACATTGCCAGTTTCCATCGCAACAATTTGCGCTACGTCGTGCACGAGTGCGAGGGCCGCACGCAACTGGAATTACTCACCCGCGCGCTGCGGCATTATGCAGGGGAAAGCGTGATCGTCTATTCGCCCACCATTCGGCGGGTGGAGGAGACGGTCGAATATCTCGAGGAGAATGGAATCGCGGCCATTCCTTATCACGCGAAGATGGAATCGCCCATGCGCCGGCAGAATCAGGAACGCTGGATGTCAGACGAAGTGCGGGTGCTGGTCGGAACGATCGCTTTTGGCCTGGGTATCAACAAGCCGGCGGTGCGGGCCGTGATTCACTTGTCGCTGCCGAAATCGATTGAGCAGTTTTACCAGGAAGCCGGCCGCGCCGGACGGGACGGGCATCCAGCGGATTGCGTGCTGCTGTGGCAGAAGCGGGATCACGTCTTGCTGGATTATTTCATCCGGCAGATTTCAGATGAAGCCGAGCGCGAACGGTCATCCGCGCGCAAACGAGTCATCAGCCGCTTCGCCGATTCTTCCGCCTGCCGGCAGCGGCAAATCTGTTTGCACTTCGGCGAGACTCCGAAGTGGGAGAGTTGCGACAACTGCGACAATTGTGGCGGAAAGCCGGAGTGGCTGGGCCAGGAAATTGTGCGGGTCGACCTGGCGGAAGTGGCGACGCGAAAGTCTTTCGCGCGCAGGCCGTCGGGCTTTGGGGCACGGTCACTGCCCGAAAATTCTTTCGAAACTCAGCCCGGGAAACCACCCCTGCAGCCGGCGCAGGCCGAAGCTGATCCCATGCTGGCGGAATATCTGCGCGAATGGCGGCGAACTATGGCGCGCGAAAGTAAAGTGCCCGCCTACATCATCCTGCATGACAGCACGCTGGAGGAGCTATGCCGGCGGCGTCCCGTCAGTTTGGCCCAGTTGAAGCAAGTGCCGGGAATCGGCGAAAGAAAATCCGAGGTTTACGGCGCGGAAATTCTGCAGGCCTTGCGAAATTTTGGCGATGGAGCGCGCGCCGCTCCGACCCTGGCCAGAGAGCCAGCTCCGGCGGAGCAGACGCTTCGGCTTTTGCATGACGGACACACCTTTGAAGAGATTGCCCGCATTCGGGCGCGACAGATTTCCACGGTGGTTTGCACGGTGGCGAACCTGATCGAAACCGGGCAAGTGAAACTGGATCCGAAATGGATTTCGCCAGATGCCCAGCCCCTGATCGAGGCCGCTTGCCTGCAACAAGGAGTCGAGAGTCTGAAGGACATCAAAGAGGCGGTCCCGCCTTATGTCAGCTTCGAAGATATCAGGCTGGTGGTGGCGCATCTGCGGGCAGAAAATCGGGTGCGAACGAAGTCGGCTTAATGCGGCCAGCCCCGTCCTGTGGCGGCGCGTCACCAGGTGATCCTTATCCTAAACACTTTTGGCAGCGGGATCCCAGATCAATTTATGGATTTGCAGGCTGAGCCGCACCGGCAGGTCGTCCGCCAGTATCCACTGCGCGAGTTCTTGCGGATCCAGCATGCAGTGCGAGGTGTCGCGCGATCCGGAGGCGGTTTTATCGAATGCGGGCGAAAATAAAATGGCGTGAACCCGCTCGACCAGGCCGTGCTTGACCACGAAGTCGCGGGCGAACTCGTAATCCGCACGGTCGGTCAAAACGAACTTAAGTTCATCGTGACCGCATAGCGCCTTCAGATTTTCCGCAGCGAATGTATCTGGTTCGCCAGAATGCGGACACTTCACGTCGACGATCTTGATCACCTGTTTCGGCACTCGTGCCAGCGGGCGCTCTCCGCTGGTCTCGAGCAGCACCTGATAGTCAGCGTCCAGAAGCTGTTCCGTCAGCGGGATCACTTCGCGCTCCTGCAACATGGGCTCGCCGCCCGTGATTTCGACCAGGCCGCCGCTCGGACTCAAGCGCGCAACTTCGCTCAATACTTCCTGCAGCGTCATCTTGCTCCCACCGTGGAAGCTGAACTCACTGTCGCACCACGAGCAGCGCAAATTGCATCCCGTCAGCCGGACGAAGACGCAGGGAAGGCCGGCATGGGTCGATTCACCCTGAAGCGATTTGTAGATTTCCGTAATCTGCATGGAAGTGAACCGATCGGATCCCTGAAGCCCGAGCCAGCCATGATTCCGTGGCTAGATGATTCCATCTCTCAATGACTCTTACTCGCTATAGCGAGCCGTAGTCGTATCGGTTTCGAAAACGGTAACGTCTTTCACCCTTACCCTGCCGTTCGTAACGCTCTTTAAGCGGACGTTGGTTTCATCGTAAAAATACCTAGCGAGATTTTCGGCGGAAGGATTGAGAACGGTGAAGGGCTCGATGTCATTGATCATCTGGTGGTCGAGCCGCTCGATGGCGTGCTTGATAACATCCTTCAGATCTTTGAAATCCAACAGCAGGCCGGCCTTGTCGAGTTCAGTGCCGGCGAGGGTCACACGAATCTTGTAATTGTGGCCGTGCGGATTCTCGCACTTGCCCTTGTAATTTCGCAGGTAATGTCCTGCGGCGAATGTGTCTTCCACGGTGACTTCGTACATGAATCCAGTTAGCCTCGGCTGTGACCCGCGTCATGTTATTGTACCTTTTGCGAGGTTAGAGACACAGGGCTGATGCGGCGAGCGCACGGCAGATCTTGCCCTGCGGAATCCGCTAAAGTTCGGGAATAAGAGCGTCGGGAATAAGAGGTTCGGGAATAAGAACTTCCGGGTTTGTGAGCCTGCCAACGAAATGCGGCTGAGATTGGACCAGAGGTAGCGGGTCCGGAGTTTGCCGATCCGTAAGCGGCTGCCCAGCTTCTCTCAGTTCGGCTTGGGCACCGGCCCGGACCCATGAAGGGGCGTTTTGTCCTTCCGGTTGTCTCCCACTGTCAAGCAAACCAAGGGCCAACTCCTTATAATCTGCTAACCTTCGGGCTGCTGCCCCGTCTATTTCTGTGCAAGGCAAGAAGAGGTATCGACCACTTGTAGAGGACAGACATAGACAATGCCCGCCGATTCTTATGCAATAGCAATTGCGGTTGGCGGCAGTAACCGTCACAGTTACGGTCACGGCGATCAAAGACGGGCGGAACAGAGCAGCAACCGGAACCCCACGTTGTATGGCAATAAGAGGGGCTGTTTGGCAGCGCAGGGCAACCGCATTGACGACACGAGTCTGATCCGTGAGGCGCAGCAGGGCAACCGCGCCGCCTTCGAGGTCCTGGTGCGTCACTACGATCAATCGGTGCTGCGGCTGGCGCTGCACCTGACCGGTTCGGAGTCGGACGCCCAGGATGTTTATCAGGAGGCCTTCCTCAAGGCCTACAAAAACCTGGGCAGCTTCCGGTTTGAGTGCTCCTTCTATACCTGGATCTACCGTATCGTCACGAACCTCTGCCTCGATCATTTGCGGAAACGGAATGTTCGCAAAGAAGACGCTCCTGTCGCCGTGGACGCATCGGGCGAAGAGTACAGCCGGTTGGAGCAGTTCGCAGACGTGCGCTCGGGAGCGAATCCCGAACGCGATCTGATGCGGCGAGAACTGGGGCGAAAGATTGGAACCGCCTTGTCGGGGCTGACGCCTCGCGAACGGATGGTCTTCGAGTTGAAGCACTATCACGGGCTGAAGTTGCGCACCGTGGGCGAGATGCTGAATACGACCGAGGAAACGGCCAAGAATACATTGTTTCGCGCGACCCAAAAACTGCGGGCCGCGCTGGCGGAGATGCGATGAAGTTTGAACTTTGTTCCCGCGAAGGGATACGAACATGAAATGTGATTGGGTACGGCAGAACGTTTTGTTCTATGTGTACAACGAACTGGAAGACGATGCGCGCTACGAGGTCGAGCAGCACCTGGCGCGATGTCCGGAATGCGCCAGGGAACTGAAGCTGACGCGCAAGTTTCACGCCACGGTTTCAGAAATGCCGGTAGCGGAGCCGACTCCAAATCTGCTGGCAGCTTCGCGCATGCGCCTGCAGGAAGCGCTCGAAACCACGCGTCAAGGAGGCCTCTGGCATCGTCTTATCCTCGAGCCCGCAACCTGGCTGCGGCAGATTCGGATGTCGCCGGCTCTGGCCGCGATCATTTTCATCGTGGGATTTGGCGGCGGCATTGGCGCGACCTACAACTTTTTTGTAGCCCGCGGCGGCAATGGCATACTGACCAGCGCGCTCGAATCCGGCAAGGGCAATCCACTGCTCAATCAACCGATCGAGTCCTCGGCCATCACCGGCATCCGTTCGGTTACCCAGGAGCCGGGATCGAATCAGGTGAGCATCAAGTACGACACGGTCTTGACCCAGGAGGCGCAGGGTTCGTTGAACGACCAGCGCATTCAGCAATTGCTGTTATTCGCGGCGCGCAACAACTACAACTCGGGAGTCCGCCTGGATTCGGTGGATGTGCTGACCCAGGCGCCCAACGATTCGCACGTGCGCGAAGCGCTGCTCTATGTGCTTCAGAATGATGCCAACCCCGGTGTCCGGTTGAAAGCCCTGGACGGGTTGAGCGGTTTCGTGCGCCAGGACAACCAGGTGCGCGATGGGGTTTTGCGGGCGCTGATCAGCGACTCGAACTCTGGTGTGCGCCTGCAGGCCTTGCGTCTGGTAGAGCCGATGAAAACCGACAGCAACGTGCGCTCGGTGCTGACCAAGCTGGCGCAAACCGATGAGAATGCGTCGATTCGTTCCCAAGCGCGCACCATGCTGGCACAGATGCCGGAGATGGATTGAAGATCGGTCGTTGGTCGTCAGCAAACACTTGCGACCGACAACGAATGCCGAACGACGAACGACCGACGACTAATGACGACGACCGACGACTTTACTAATTGAGGAGGGCCTTCATTGAAACA
Source organism: uncultured Acidobacteriaceae bacterium (assembly GCA_963696275.1). Taxonomy (GTDB): domain Bacteria; phylum Acidobacteriota; class Terriglobia; order Terriglobales; family Acidobacteriaceae; genus Acidiflorens. Next base: position 625,716 of record CAVOJQ010000012.1, read on the forward strand.
CGCAATCAAACTCGCCAGCGTTGGGACATTAGTAGCGGCGCTGGCATCTCTGGCCTTCGGCCAGCAGACCAGGATGTATCGCGAGGGCAGCAACTGGGTCCAGGAAATGACTGGAGACCTGGGGTCGGCGAAGAATCTGCGGGTAAAGCTGGCCGCGGGTTCGGTGCGGGTTCAGGGCGGATCGCAAGCGGGGATCACATACGTCATTCATCGTAAGGCTTATACCTCCTCCGAACAGCAGGCTCGCCGCGAATTCGAATCCTACCGGATCAGCGCTTCCGTAAAGGGAGACACGGCGATGATTGTTGCCGAGTCCGGCGGACCGGATCGCAAGTGCTCCGACGATTTCATGATCAATGTGCCTCAAACTATCGGCTCCGCCAAGATTGAGACCGGCGGTGGAAACGTGAACGCCACGACCATCGCCGGACGGGTTGACCTCGAGAGCGGTGGCGGAAATATTCACGTGGATGGCATCGGCGGCGATGTGACTGCCCAAACTGGCGGCGGCACCATCGAAGTCGGCAGTGTGAACGGCAACGTGAATCTGCAGACCGGAGGCGGCAACATTAAAGTCTCATCCGCCAAGGGCGAGATCAAGGCCCAAAGCGGAGGTGGGAACGTCGTCGTCCTTTCCGGATTGCAAGGTGCAGTGCTCGATACCGGCGGTGGCAGTATTCGGGTGGATAAGTGCAGCGGTCGAGTGAAAGCGACAACCGGCGGCGGCAGCGTGGACTTGGGCCAGATCGGAGGGGCCGCGGAAATCGAAACCGGCGCCGGCAGCATCAGGCTGGCCTCCGCCAACGGACATGTTCAGGCCCAGACCGGCGGCGGCAGCATTCAATTGGACGGGGCGTCATCGGTCCAGGCGGAAACCTCGGCGGGCGGAATTTCTGTGAAGTTGCTTTCGTCGGCGGGCGCCAACAGTCGCAGCAATTCAACGCTCGAAACTTCGGCTGGAGATATTACCGTCTACCTGGCGAACGATCTCGCGCTCTCTGTCCGTGCGGAAATCGAAATGGCCAGTGGACACACAATCCGCAGCGAGTTCTCCGACATTCACGTCTCTAGCGAAAGCGGCGGCTGGGGTCCGAAGACGGTGATGGCTGAGGGTCAACTCAACGGCGGCGGGCCCATGCTGAAGGTTCGAACCAATTCTGGAAGCATCAGTTTCCGCCGCATCAGTCACTAGCGGCATGCTGGATAGAGGTTGCGTCTCGACGGTTCGAGAGCGTTCGCAGTCCGACGATCTGGGACCAGGTGGCTTGCATCCGGGAGGACTTATGATCCATCGTTTTCTGGTTTGCTTCATTCTTCTTTCGCTCGCGGTTTCACCGCTGGCCAGCGCCCAACCCATGGGGTCGAACGCCGGACCGAACTACGGTCGCGGAGACGAAACCTGGGACTGGAGCAATAGCTCAGAGGAGAGCGCCACCGGATCCTCCTACCTCGGTGTCGACATCGAGGACGTTTCCGCGGATCGCCTCGGAGCCCTCAAACTGAATGAGGAACACGGAGTCGAGGTCACCACCGTTGACCAGGACGCTCCCGCTGGTAAAGCCGGCTTGCACGAACACGACGTCATATTGAGCCTCAACGGCACGCCCGTCGAAAGCACTGCTCAATTGCGCCGCATGATCAAGGAAACTCCGCCGGGCCGCATCGTTAGCCTGGGGATCAGTCGCGACGGTCAACCCATGACGATCAAAGTGCAGTTGGCCGACCGGCACAAGTCGATGGCATGGGAGCCGAATATGCCGGCCATGCCAGAAATGCCCAAGATGCCCGCGATGCCGGACTTCGATCTTCCCGTCTCCGTCGTCGTCGTTCACCAGTTGGCGCGCAGCGGCCTGATGGTGGAGAACATCACTCCCCAACTGGGAGACTTCTTTGGCGTCAAAGATGGCAAGGGCGTGCTGGTGCGCTCGGTGGAAAAAGGCAGTCGCGGGGAAAAAGCCGGATTCCGCGCCGGAGATGTCGTCGTCAAAGTTAACAACCAACCCGTCCACGATACCTCCGACTTTACCCATGCAATTCATTCGGTTTCAGGACCCACGGCGGCCATTACCGTGATGCGTGAAAAAAGAGAGCAGAACCTGACCTTGACTCTTCCCGAGAAAAAAGACTCCGGCAACCTAATCGATGAGAGGGTTGAAATACCCGATCTCACCGCCGAGACTCAGCAGGCCATCGCCCGCGCCGGAGAAGTCTTTGCTCGGCTCACCCCAGCCATCCTCGAAAAAATCGAGCAGCAGGCGACAAAACAGGCACAGAAGCAACTGCGCGAGTCCGAGCGGAAACTACAACAGCAGCAGCAGAGAATGCAGGAACAGGAGCATAAGCTGCGCCACGCCCGGTCTCGGGATTGGGCTGACATCTGACCTGACCATGGCTCGTTGGCGTCAAGTCGGGCAGCCGCGGATTACGAAAGTCACCTGGATCGCAAGCCCACTTTTTCCAGATTTTCGGGCAAGAATGGCCAGATTCCACGACTGGACTACCCACTAGTTACCTGTCGCAATGGCGAAAATCCCGATAAGCTGTTGACGCGATGGCCTTCCGCGCTCTGGTGTGCTCAAAAAGCCCCGAAACCAACACTCTCATGGCGGCCGCCTGCAAGAGTGCAGGGATTCGCGCTGAACTATGCCCCGACATCTTTTCGGCCATCGAAAAAGGAAAAAACCAACCCTTCTCATGCGTAATCGCGGACTGGGCCGACCAGCCCGAGACGAGTTTTCTCCTGAAACGCGCCCGCGAGTCCCAGCCAAACCGAAACACCTTAGCCATCGCCATCGTCGACCAGGAACCCACGGCGGCTGAAAAACGCGACAACCATCTGGCATTCGTGATTCATCGCCGCCTGACCGCTGAGGAAATCCACTCCGCGCTCGCCAAAGCCTGCGAAAAAATGCAGGCGCAAGGCGCAGACGATGGGATAGACCTGCCCCGGGACGAAGCCAGTAGCGAAGCGGCCGATACCACTTCGACTCTCGTCGAAGCGGAAAGCACCCAGCACAACCACTCCGCCGCTCTCCCGGAAGCGAATGCAATCGACGGTGAAGGCGGCGAAAGCGACACGGACGAAGGCGAAGAAAAAAACCAGCGCCGGTTCGACTACGTGCAAGCCTTCCGCGCGGCTCTCGCCGCAGCCCTCGTGCTGACGGCAGCATTTTTCTTGTGGAGATCCCAGGAAACTATCCAATATCTTTCGCGCACCCCAGAAGGTGGATTTAACGTTTTGCGGGAATCGGTGAAGGCGCTATTTTACTTGAATGATAGCGGCGCAACCTCCCTCGGTTCGGCGGCCACCGAAGCACGCCAGGATGCGTATTACAGCAGAGGTCCGGCTAGTCCCACTGCCCAGACCCCCGCTCTCGGAGTTGTCGCCACCGAATCTAATCTGACCGAAGCCCGCGTCTCTCTGCCGAAGGCTGCCGATTTTCCGCTGCCCGTGCCCGTACCCGTCCTCGTTCCCCCGCAGCATCAGGAAACGGCTCCAGCCCGCAGGCAGCAAGCGACGATTCCAGACAGCATGAAAAACTCGCCTCCCATTGCGCCACCGGTCGTCGTGACCGTGAATGCGGCGCAGATGATGCCAGTCTCCGTCCCGCAGCCCCCGCCGGCGATTCAGCCGTTGAACGAACCAGTCGCCGTCAGCGAGCAAGCCGCCCGCGCCCTGCTGATTCATAGCGAAGATCCCGTTTATCCTCCGCAAGCGGCGGCCCAGAAGCTTCACGGACCGGTGGTACTGCAGGCGGTGGTTGGACGCGACGGCAGCGTCGAGGACCTGAAAATCGTTCGCGGATATTTCATTCTGGGACAAGCGGCGATCGAAGCAGTCAAGCAGTGGCGCTTCAAGCCCTACACGCTCAACGGCCACCCTGCCTCAACTCAAACCGTGCTTACCATCAATTTCCAATAACCCCGGCAACAGCCTGTGGCGTGGGCCGCGACGGCAGCGGCGTCAGATCCTCTGGCGCCAGACCACCAGGGTCGTCTCGACACCTGCGACGTAACTTGTGCTGATTCTACTTGTGCTCGTGTCCTTCTTCGGCGCTCGCCGGCGGGGCCGTTCCACTGGTTTTCTTCCAATAGTCCTGAACGGCTGGGGGCAGCTTTGCGATACGCGTCAGGAAGGCCGTGACCTTCCATAAGTCGGGGTCGGAGAGAGTCTTGTCCCAGGCGGGCATGCCAGTATAGCGGACGCCGTTGCGCATCACGTAAAACAGATGCCACTCTTCAGCATCCGGCGGATGAAGAATGAGGTTCGGAGGCGGGGGATAAAACGACTTTTCAAACGTCGATTTCTGGCCGTCGATGCCGCCATGGCAAAGCGCGCAATTCATCGTGTAGATCTTCAGCCCCGCAATCAGATTTTCGTCCGTAGGTGGTATTGGATTATTCAGTCGCGGCGCATGGCGTTCCACCGAACTGTCCAGCGCGCTCATCGCCAGGTGGACTTCCGTCTCCGGCGGAACGGTGTTAGCGCGAGTCGGCAAAAAGCCGAGCAGGGCGAGCCCCAGCCCGCCAAAGATCAGAACAAGTAAAGTGACGATAATTCCAAGAATGAAGTTGCGCATTTCAGAGCCTCGGCGAGCTGCCGTTCACACCCGTGATACCGGTGAACTGCCTCCACGCACCCAACGCTCTGCTATTTTACCTGCTACAGCCCCACAACCAGGACGCCTTCGCAGAGAAATTCGCCGTAACCCGATACCGTCCTATACTGCACGGTCGCGGTCATCTCCGCGCCCAAAGCTTGGTTCAACTGCTCAATGACCTTTGCGTCGCCCTTCATGGTTTTATGCCTCCCAGCAGCCTCGGAACGTGAAGGCGATGTGACCGAGGCCACGAGGTCATGCCAGGGCTCTCGCGTCACTGGTTCTGGAAACGCTCCTCCAAACAGACTTGCCGCGATCCAACTCGGCGCCGCCCCTCTAGTCCAAAGTAAGTCTTTGTTTTCTGCAGCTTGCAGGCGAATCATACCCCAGCAACGGCGACCCTTGTGATCTGGCCATTCGAACCGTATAGTGGAAGGTCGTCGAGGTAAATATGGAAAGAAAAAATATGGATACCAATGCATTTCTCTCTCGGCTCGAAGAACGCATTCATCACTACGACCTGCTCGGTCATCCCTTCTACCAGGCTTGGTCGGCAGGCGAACTGACGCGCGACGATATTCGCGCCTACGCCGAGGATTATTACCCTCACGTCGAGGCTTTCCCCGGCTATCTTGCGCAACTCGGCGTCCGGCTGGAAGAAGGCGAACTGCGCCGTGCCGTGCTCGCCAATATGACCGACGAAATGGGCGGCGAAGATTCCTTCGGCGAGCCGGAACGGTCGCACGCTGACCTGTGGCTCGACTTTGTGAAGGGCATGGGCGGCAGCCGGCGAAAGCGGCGCCCCGCGGGAGAAATCCGCAACTTGATTTCCTGGTTCCAGAAAATAGCCGGCGAAGGATCGCCCGAAGAAGCTCTCGGCGCTTTCTACGCGTACGAATCCCAGGTACCGCGCGTGGCTCAGGAGAAGGATCGCGGTCTGCGTGAACTTTATGGCGCCGATGAGAAAACTCGCGGCTATTTTGTTCTCCACGCCACCGCCGACGTCTACCACGCCCAGGTGTGGCGCAAGCAACTGGAGAAGCGGGTGCAGGCGAATCCGGAAACAGCCGAAAAGGCTTTGGCTGCCGCTGAGACCGCAGCCGAACTTCTCTGGACCGTGATGGATGGCTTCGAGGCGCGCCGCATGGCAGAAGTCGCGGTATAGCTTCGCGAACAAAAGCGCGCCTGCCATCGCAAGTCTGGAATGAAAGAATGAAAGGTCGGTGCCGGCGTCCCCGCCCGGCACGAGCACGACCCCGCTCCGCAAATATCGATCACCCAAGATGGCACGACACATCCCCATCGGCGTGCGCGGCGAAGCGGCTGAAACCGTGGAATGGAAACACACACTTTCCGTCCATCACCCGGAACTCCCTCCCGTGTATTCGACTCCCGATATGATCCGACTCATGGAAACTGCCTGCTTTCATGCCCTGCAACCTTTCTGCGATGCGGGAGAAATCACGGTAGGCATATCGATTCATATCGAACATCGCGCCGCCACGACCATCGGAAGCCGAATTCACGCCGAGGCCGAACTGGAATCGTTTGACGGACGTTTTTATATCATGCGGGTCCGCGCCCACGATGGCGTACAGGAGATTGGACACGGCACGGTAGGCCGCGCCGTGGTGCACGTCCCGAGCTTCATCGAACGCGTGCGCAGCAAAGCTCGCGGCGACTAACCTGGCTGCTGAGAGAAGCAAAGAAGAGAAGCAAAGAGCCATGGAAATCCAGACCGGCAAAGCAATTCAGTTTCGCCAGCTTCATCGCGGACCCGGCACGCTCATCCTCCCCAACGTGTGGGATGTGGCCAGCGCGCGCATTTTTGAGGATGCTGGCTTTCCTGCCATCGCCACCACCTCCGCGGGCATAGCTTTTTCTCTGGGGTACCCCGACGGCCAGCGCATTCTCCGCGAGGAGATGATGGCTCGCATCGCCCGCATCACTCGCGCCGTGAATGTGCCGGTAACCGCTGATGTCGAAGCCGGATACGGTTCCTTTCCTGAAGACGCCGCCAACACTACCCGCGAACTGATTGAAGCGGGAGTGGTGGGTATGAATCTCGAGGATGCCAGCGGGCGCCGCGATCAGCCCCTCAGTTCCCTCGAACTCGCGGTCGACAAAGTCAGGGCGGCGCGCGAGGCTGCGGTCCAACTGCGCGCACAAATCGTGATCAATGCTCGCACCGACATTTACCTGCTGCCGGGAGGCAATCCTGACGCGGATTACTCAGAAGCGGTGCGGCGTCTCGTGGCATTTCGTGATGCTGGCGCCGATTGCGTCTTCGCCCCGGGCCTGAAAGACGCGGATACCATTCGCCGCCTGGCGGAAGCTGTACAGTGTCCGCTCAACATTCTCGCCGGTCCCGGATCCCCTTCGATTCCCGAACTGGCCAAGCTCGGCGTGGCTCGCGTCAGCGTTGGATCTGCGCCTGTCCGTGCAACGCTCGGGCTGCTGCGTCGGATGGCCGACGAACTGAGAACCTCCGGAACCTACAGCTCAATGGACGGAGCTGTGTCCCACCCCGAGGTGAACAAACTGCTCGGCGGCTAACCTTATTGGCAAACACCAAGTTCGTGTGGTGACGGGGCTCCGCCCCGTCCCGGCAAGCACACTCCTCCAAAACTCAAGCCCGATTCTCATCCGTCAATCAGATTCATCATTTTTTCCGGATACCGCAATCCCGCCGCCGCCCCGCAGGGAAAGACTTCGTTCAGCCGCCGCCAGTCCTCGGAAGTCAGTTTCAAATCCACCGCCGCAACATTTTCTTCAAGATATTTACGCCGCTTCGTCCCGGGAATCGGGACGATATAATCGCCCTGCGCCAGCACCCACGCCAGCGCCAACTGCGACCCCTGGCATCCCTTTTCTCGTGCCATCTCTTCCACTTCCTTCACCAGATCGAGATTCTTCTGAAAATTCTCTCCCTGGAATCGCGGCGAAAAACGGCGGTAGTCATCCTCTGCCAAGTCCTCGAACTTCCTGAATTGGCCGGCAAGAAAGCCGCGGCCGAGCGGGCTATAGGCCACGAAACCGACGCCGAGTTCGCGGCACGTCGCCAGAATTTCCTCTTCCGGATCGCGCGTCCACAGCGAGTATTCTGTCTGCAATGCGGTGATGGGATGCACCTTCATGGCGCGCCGCAGAGTCTGGGCGCTGGCCTCCGACAAACCGACGTGGCGGATCTTCCCCTCATTCACCAGTTGTGCCAGAGCGCCCACCGTCTCCTCAATCGGCGTGTCGGGATCAACCCGATGCTGGTAGTAAAGGTCGATGTGTTCCACACCCAGCCGCCGCAAACTTGCTTCGCAGGCTTTCTTCACATAGTCAGGTTTGCCGCTCACTCCCCGAATCTTGGGATTGCTCGGATCGCGCACAATCCCGAACTTCGTAGCCAGCACGACCTGCTCACGCTTGCCCCGGATCGCGCGTCCGACAAGCTCTTCGTTCTTGTAAGGACCATACACATCAGCCGTGTCGAGAAAATTGATGCCCAGCTCCAGCGCGCGATGAATCGTCGCGATCGATTCCGCGTCATCGCGGCCGGAGTAAAACTCCGACATGCCCATGCAGCCCAAGCCGAGCGCCGAAACTTTAAGACCAGAACGTCCCAGAGTGCGGGTCTTCATGAATTCCTTTCGCAGACAAAATAAAAACAGAGACTTGCAAACGAGCGGTCGACGATGCGTCTATAGATGCTCTCGCCGCACAGAAGGTTCCGAGTAGAGACAAGGCCCGCGGAGCATCTTGCCTATGCCATCCGCTAGCCTGATCTGCCAGAGGACGATTCGACAAAGGCCCAGCCGGCAGCGACCAGTAGCAAGGAGGAAATTGATGTCGCGCGCGGAGGGCAGCAGAAAACGTAAGATGGAGGGACTGGCTGGCGGGATCGGGTGCCGCGTCCGATTCTGAAGGAATGGGCTACGTGGACATCTGGGGAGAGATCTTTGCTGCGGGATACGACTGCTTTCTGGCACCCGCGGAAAAGGCGGGGCTGGCCGGGTTTCGCCACCGGCTGCTCAAGAGCGCCACGGGACGCGTGGTCGAGATCGGCGCCGGCACGGGTGTGAACCTGCCCTACTACGGCAGCGGCGTGACCGAACTCGTCATCGCCGAACCGGCGGAGGCGATGGCCCGGCGGCTGGAGCGCAAGACGCTCGGGTTCCATATCCCGACACGTATCCTTCGAGCACCCGCCGAGCGGCTTCCGCTGGAAACGGCAAGCTTCGACTACGTGGTGTCAACGCTGGTCCTGTGCACGGTTAAGGATCCCCTTGCAGCCCTGGCGGAAGTGCGCCGAGTGCTGAAAGCGGAGGGCCGATTGCTATTCATCGAACACGTGCGTTCAGACGATCCGAAGCTCGCCGCCTGGCAAGACCGCCTGCGCCGACCGTGGGGATGGTTCGGGTGCGGCTGCCAGTGCAATCGCCAGACTGCTGAGAGCATCCCCGCCGCGGGATTTTCGCTCGCGGAGTTGCGACGGGATCGGCTCTCCAAAGTGCCTCCGCTCGTGCGCCCTGTGATTGTGGGATCAGCGGCGCGTGGTGGCTGACGAGCCGGTGTCGTAGCTTCTGGGCGATTTCACTCATGGAGAAATGGCCAACCGGGGTCAATGAGTTCTATAAAAAGGGATGTCAAGAATAAAGTTCTCCGTCGACCGGAGGGCGAGGAGATTTTAGTCTCGGAATCCAGCCCACTGTCTGTAAGTGCCCCCGATTTCGCTCGCAGGGTTGCTCTGGCTTGTCTGCCCTTCGTGTGGGTTTCATCTTTCGGCGGTGACGACGCCGATCGAGTCTTGAAACTGGGCAAGCGGACCTGGTCTTTGGAGTGTCAACCATGGTTCTATCGGAGGCTCGCGGCCTATCGCTATTTCTGGTTATCCGAGGAGGCATAACGTGGAATGGGTGACTCGGTGCCGAAGCACGCAGGGCCGATCTCATTGACTGATACTCACCTCGAACCGAGCGTCTCAAGAACCGACCGACCACCACCAGACAGAATCGCCGGAGATGGAAAGGCCTGTTACAGAGATGCTCAAGCGGCTTGCCGATGCAATTGTTTGGCGTCAAAACTTACTCCTTTCTTCCAAATCGTTAACGTAATAGCGGCAATCTTTCTGGCCAGGGTGAGACGGGCCATCGTCGGCCGCATTCCTTTTTCAATCAGAGCCGTATAGAAATCGTGTAGCGGTCCGGGCTGAGTGCTGGCCGAGAGAGCGGCACCTTTGAACAGATTCTTCAAATCATGATTATGGTTGTCATTCAAACCGCGCACGGTGATGCGCTCCCGGTTTCGTTGTATCTTTCCTCTGACATAGCGGTACTCGCCGCTGTCGTGCGTCTCGATCGCAAAACCACTGTAAGCCCACAGCTGGCGCTTGGTACGGAAACGGTGGGGTGTCTGTAACAACGCCACCAGCATGGAAGCACGAATCGGACCGATCGCAGGAATCTGGCGCAGTAACTTCACGGCAGGATGCTTGCGGCTCTCGCTCAGTAGATCCCGTCGCGCTTCTTGTCGCAACGGTTGCAGCAGATCCAGTTGCTGATACAACCGTTTCGCCCGCAGGCGAACCCCGGTTTGTGGGAGCTTGGCCAACCACTCTGGGCGATACCGCGGGGCGTACACGGTCGCACCGCTACACGGAATGGCCCAGCTTCGATAGAGAGCTTTGATCCGAGTCATCACTCGGCTGACATCTTGGGTGAGCGTCAGATAGCTGCGACCCAACTCCTTTAAAGTGCGTAGCCCGTGCTCGCCGTGATACACCGGATGGAGCTGGTTGCCGCGTAACAACTCCGCTAGCTTGCGCGCATCGATCCGGTCGCTCTTGCTGCCGTCTTTCAGCAGCGCGTTCTTTCGCGGATCGCACACCACAAGACAGCTGACGTGAGGTATCAGCAGGTCATGTAACCAGGCGGCAGAAGTTCCTTCTTCAAAGGTCACGGATAGACTTCCGCGTAGCCCCTGGAGGAACTCTAGAATCGTCGCTGCTTTCGTCTCCAGGATGCATTCCATGATCAGCTTGCCCGCGCAACCGAGATCGTTGCCTGGTGAACGTCCATACCAATATGCTTTTCTTGCTTCATAACGGCGCTCCTTTGGTAAGTGGTGATCCGAACAATCACAACCTACCTCAAAGTGGGCGCCTTTTTATAAGCGTGTAAACGCGATTTTGCGCCAACTGACTTCCAAGGTGGCGTGCAAGTCCTTGTCGATGATTAAGTTGGCCTATCTTCCTGCCGAGAAAGCACGCATAGCTAACTCCGCCTGTAGCGACCTGATAGAAATTTCTGGCCCTTGTGTCGTCTTTTGCCCGCCGTTTCCGATTTCCTAAATAGAGGGGCGCGCTGGTCCAGCGAATATGTTCTGGAGATTCCCTGCAACCCCCCTGAATTCAAAAGGCTGTCCGATAAACAGGATTCCTCCCTTGATCTGAGGTGAAACATGCAATATTTACGCACACTTGGGCGATTTAGATCATTCACGAACTCGGGATTTCATCGGATCGCCACGGCGCTGGCTATAGCCGCGGCATTCGGACTTTGGGGATGCGGCGGAAGTTCAACCTCTTCTCCTGCCCCTACTCCTCCTTCGCTCATAAGCGTGACAGTCACACCCGATTCCGTCACGGTGTTACCGGATGGGACACAAGCCTTTACGGCCAAGATCACCGGAACGACCAACACTGCGGTCACGTGGAGCGTGGAAGAAAGCTCTGGCGGTACGATCGACAGCGCGGGCCTCTATACCGCGCCAGCTGCTGGCGGTTTCTATCAAGTCGTCGCCACCAGTGTCGAGGAAACGACGGTCACCGCGAGTGCTACCGTTACCGTGACGACCTCTTCCAGTGGATTTACGCCTACCGGGAGTTTAAACGTGGCGCGGGGCCTGCACACTGCCACCTTGCTACCGGATAACAAGGTGCTCGTGGCGTATGGCTCAAACAGTAGCGCATACACCAATGCAACGGGTTACGTGGGCCTCTCATCGATCGAAGTGTACGACGCTGGCACGGGCACTTTCACTGAGATCGTTGGAGATAGTGGCGTAGGGATATTCGGCCACACCGCGACACTATTGCAGAACGGAAAGGTTTTGCTAGCCGGGGGCTTTCTAAACTCTGTTTGGGACTACGGACCTAGTACCTCAGACAACGGAGCAGGACTCTACGACTCGGCCACTGGTGTATTCAGCGGGACGGGCAACATGACGGCCAACCGCGGGGGTCATACAGCGACCCTGCTGGCGGACGGCAAAGTCCTGATTGCAGGAGGGGCCGATCAAGATCTAACTGGAACGGGCTTGGCCAGCGCCGAACTCTATGATCCCAGCACAGGCACTTTCACACAAACGGGAAGCATGGCCGTAGGGCGCTTCCTGCACACCGCTACGCTTCTGCAAAACGGGAAGGTGCTCATTGTGGGTGGTGCCCTAACGTCTACAGCAGACCCGGTTGCCACGGCGGAAGTCTACGACCCCGCCACTGGCGTCTTCACTATGACCGACGCAATGAAGACGGCCCGCGAACAACATACGGCAACGCTTCTCGCTGACGGTAGGGTGCTGATCGTCGGCGGCACAACCTCCACGGGCACCGGTGACCCGACCGCAACTGTGGAAGTTTACGACCCATCTACTGGATCGTTTTCGGTTACCGGATCAATGGCCGAAGCCCGAATTTTACATACCGCGACGCTGTTATCGAGCGGCAAGGTGCTGGTAGCAGGCGGCGGCAACCAAAATTCCACTGCGGAGGTCTACGATCCGGCGACTGGCTCTTTCAGCATTACCGGTGGGATGGAGACCGGGCGCTCGGGACACACCGCAACGCTGCTCCCGAATGCGAGCGTATTGGTTGCCGGCGGCGGTATTTTTGCCGGTCTGGCATCCGCGGAGCTGTATCAATGAATACCAGAGGGTCCGCTGCTTAAGGGAATGTCTGCCTCGCCCGCCACGGCCGAGGCAAGCGCCGCGACCTAAGAAAGCCCGTAGCGAGCCTTCTCTCAAGTCCTGATAAGTCGGCAAACCGGATATTGGGACCCGGTTGCCCAGAGACAACGAACTCTAGTTTAACCCGAAGAAAAAGGAGAATCAAAAATGAGCAAGTTCGGAAAGTATTTTCTTCTCGTGACAGGTTTCGCGCTCCTTGCGACTTTTGCCCGCATTCCGGGGGCGGTCATCAACGTTCATGCCAAAGACTGCGCCTGTAGCGTTGCCAGCCTCAAAGGGACCTATGCCTGGCGCAGGTCGGGCGTGAACAAATCCATGGGTGGCCCTGTTGCCGAGATGGGCCTCGATGTCTTTAACGGAGACGGGAAGCGCGGCATCACTCGCTCGACCGGAATCAGCTACCCTGAATCCTACGACTGGACCAATGTCCCGTGGCCGAACGGAAGCTACACGGTCGATCCGGATTGTACCGGCTCGCTCTTCAATGCAAGTGGCACAAAAGTCGAGAACGTCATCGTCCTTGACGGAGGCAAGAGATTCTCCGTGATCAGCTTTGAGCCGGACAAAGTTGTCACGGGAGAGGGAACAAGGCTGGAAGAGGAGAAGGACTAACGGTGCGCTGACTAGGTTGAATGCACACTTCTCCATTTGAAGCGGTTGTGTCGGACCGGTGTCGGCCAACTGTTGCAAGTATCGCGATTACGCTCAAAAGCCCCGGTCACAGGGTCAATGAGTGAAATCGCGATTTTTCGGCAACTGTACCCAAGCTGCTGCCGGCGCTAGACTATCGCCGGGGTCCTATGCCAGAACAACGAAAGAATCTGCAGTTGAACATGGAAGAAGGGACATTGCCCTGACGAGGAGTGTTACGGGGTTATTTCGAATATCGTGCCGAAGCCGTAGGCACCGCCGTATGCAGTTACGCCGTAGAGGTTGCCCGCCGTGTCCAACACCAAACCTCCAACCGGAGAAGCGCCGTCGCTGGCTTGGCTGCCGAAGGTGTAAAGTATCTTCTCTTCTCCGGCCGGGCTAAGTTCGAACACCGTGCCTTGACCATAAAGGCCACCCGCGATCGTACTCCCGTAGAGATTGCCTTTTTTGTCGAAGACCACGCTGCCGTATGGATTAATCCCGTCGCTGGACCGGCCGCCGAAACTGTAAAGTAACTGCTCCACTCCAGTCGGGCTGAGTTCGAAAACGGTACCTTGGCCGTGGACGCCGCCGTAAAAAGTGGTCCCGTAGAGGGTGCCTTTCTTGCCGAAGACCACACCTGAATAGGGAAGATATCCGTCGCCGGATTGCTTGTTGAAGCTGTAGAGTACCGTCTCCACTCCGGTCGAGCTAAGTTCGAACACCGCGCCGCCCCCGTCACCCCCGCCCCCAGCTGTCCCGTAGAGATTGCGCCTTGTCGAATGCTAGATTCGCAATGGGAAATACTGCGTCCTGGGATTGACCCTGGAAGCTGTAGAGTACTTTCTCCTCTCCGGTCGCAGTTAGCTCGTACACAGTACCGCAGCCACCAACGCAAGAGCTGTTGTAAGGGCCGCCCTCTTCCGTAGTTCCGTAGAGATTGCCCGCCTTGTCGAAGGTCACACCGGCAAAGGGATACACCCCATCGCCCGGCTGGACGCCGAAGGTATGCAGGACCTTTTCTTTTCCCTTCAGCGTCAGGTCAAACACCGTCCCAACCCCGCTGGTCGCGCCACCCTCGAACGTTGTGCCGTAGAGCTTACCGCCCCCGGAGGGCCAAACCGCCGAAGTCTCGCGGTGCAGTTCCGTCGCCCGGCTGGCTGCCGAAGTTATACAGCACCTTAGTACCGCCCCTCCGCAGTGATTTCGAATACATTCCCCAGATTGCCGCTCGGAGCATTAGCATGCGTCGTCCCGTAAAGATTGCCTTTGTTATAGAGCAAGCCTCCATAGGGGTTAGCTCCATCGCCGGGCTGGCTGCCAAAGCTGTAAAGTATGGTTTCAGTCTGGGCCCCCGCGCGAGTAGTCGCGAGAAGGAAAAAGGCCCCGAGCCCTGCGAACGCCAGAAAGCCGAAACACAGAACTCGTTTTCTCATCGCTGACTTCACCGTGGCTTGACCAGAATCTTCACCAAATCGCGCCCTATTGTCCTCTCGAACCATGTTCGGGTCAACGTGAAACAGTTTTCATAACAGGTTCCAAGAGCGTCGTGGTCAACTGTCGAGAACAGCGATTTCACTCATTGACCCGCGCCTCCGTGAGGGTGCCAGACTTTACCGCCCGCCGCGGCGCCCGATTGCCTTTGCTGCGGAAGAAGCAGGCTAGGCCGAACAGGTAGCCGAAGTTGTACCAAGCGCCGTTGTTGTGGACCTCGTAGATACCGAGGTCTCTCCGGAACAGCGAGACCACGAACACAAGGGGCGCAATAAAGCCTTGCCAGAGGCCGAGCCAGAAGCCCGCAACCCCGTGCTCGCTGGCCGTTCCTTTGGACGGGTTGGGGCCGGACGCGCATCCGGCCAGAACAACCAGCGCCAGGAGGACAACCACAAGCAAGGTCAAAAAGGGTTTCATGGGCAATACCTCCCGCTCATACGTATTACGGAGTGGGGGCACGAAAAGTCTCAGAAGGGCCTGCAGCGTTTAACGCTCGGGAACTCGTTGCTGCTGTAAACAGGCGTTTACAGGTTTTGACCGTTCGTCAATAAGCGCCCACGAGAGGTTACGTCCAATGAAGATGCGAATCGCCTGTTTTGAGGGACTCGATCTCAATCGACGGCACTGTGGGTTCAACGTTCCAGGGGCAACAGGTATGTGGGGTTGCTCTCGAACGCGCTGCCAAAGACTTGCCTATCTGCTTCGCGCATATCCCAAGCGATGACCGAGGTCGGTGTGATCTGGATTGTCACATCATCCCACGATGCGAACACCGGACCAACGCGCGGGTCCGCGAGTGCGGCGTCGCTCAGATATTTGGCGTGAACCCGTCCATTCCATTTGCGTGACGATTCGCCCGTCAAGATCTGTGCAGTGCCTGCGATGTTTGTGCCGCATGCTGCTGCGGTGTCGCGGGAGTCGATCATGAGCGAGATTTCGGGCGTGGACTGCAGATTTCGAACCTTGCGTGTGCGCGTGGACGTGGCTATATAAATATGCGCCCCATCAAACCAGTACCACACCGCAACCATGTGGGTGGAGCCGTCTGGGTTCTTCGTTGCGAGCGACGCGATGTAACGTCCTTCCAACAAGTGCCGAACCAGAGAGTCCGAAAGAGAAGCCATAGCAAAGAGCCCCCACTAAACTGAGTCCGCGTCAATGTCTTCCGGGGTGCGAATCCACAGAGGCATTGATGGTCGCGAACCAAAATCTTATCTTCACGGAGCAATTTTGAAAACCGGCGATCGCACTCAGGACCGCTCAATGAGCGTCATCGCGATATTTCGCCACTTACCCTTCTGATATACGGCCAACTCCACGGCTTTCAGTGACTTGCCCTTGCGTGCCCACCCCGCGACCATTTGCAGATTGACAGGGCCATCACCGCATTTTGGGTTCACGGGTGCAGCAAGCCAGAATACTCCCAAAAATTTGGACCTTTTTCCGCGGCTTCTTCGCGTTACTAGATAGAGGGCTGGGTTGGGCGATAAGGTCCGCGCTCTCTCGCCTGCGGCTGTCTCGCGAATCTCAACGTAAACGCGGTTCAAAGAAATGGTTAGCAAACCAACTTCAAGGAGGTTCTTGGTTCGCACTAACGTTCGGTTGTGCGCGTTTTTTTCACTCGTGGCCGTATCTTTGCTCGCGGGCGTCGCTCCAGCAAATGCGGCCGCCACGGCCATCAAGGCGAAGAACCAAGAAGCAGTGCTCCAACCCGGCCAAAGTATTACCCTTTCAGTACCCTGCAAGGGAGTAACGGGAGCCGTTGGATGCGGCGATAATGGGTTTGCTTTGTTTGACGCCAACGCCAATTTATCTATTCAGGTCGTGCAGTGCGGCCTTGAGGCAGGAGACAGTTGTAGTGTTGACGTTACCGGGTACTTCGGCCCACAGGTCGCGGGAGAATCGGGGGCGTTCGACTTCAGTTTTCCGTTTGGGAATTTGACGGGTGCAACCAAGCAGGTTACGTTTACCGGGTACTCCACGATCATCAGTAACCCGTCAAGCGCTCAGGACCAGGTAACCGTCACAATCTCCTGGACTGCCATCTACGAGGCGCAAGAATAGAAGAAGGGCGAATTGGGCTGACAACATTCCCATCTGGACTAACAGCACGGCGCAGAATGGCCGCTCGGTCTCGGGCGGCTTTTCTTTTGCATCAGGCGTAAGGTTGGGAGAGAGTCAATGAGCGATATGGCGATGAAACGACAGTTGTCGAGGAACGCTCTGTTTTTGAAAGCGTTATCCGTGCGTTGGCGCTGATACTACGATATCGTCTGAAAATCGATATAGAGGCCATCGGGACGTGACTCAACAGGAAAGGTGCGGACGTTCATCCCCTGTCCTGGCTGCTGCCCGCCCGTCACGTTGATCTTCATCCCATGCGAACGGCAGGTCACAATGCAGCCCTCGAGCGTACCCATTGCAAGCGATGATCCCTGGTGCGGCGATTAGCACGCATTGACCATGGGGCTGGGGTTTTGATTGCGATCGGGGTGCTGCGTCAAATCACGCCTTGGAGCAGTGGTATGCTCGCTTGGAATTTCGGAGAAAACGATTGGCTCTTAAGTCGAGTCGCCCGGTGTACGCGATCGTCCTTTTCGCCCTCTCGACCTTTTTCATGGCGGCGACATTCCTGCCGTTTGTGTATTCGATTCTGTTCCCCAACGAGAACATCGAACGGTTCGTCGCTGCCCTGGAGGACAGAGGTGAAGCCCCTCCGGATGCAGGCAACGTCGTCGACCGAACGAAAGCCGCAGTGGGATCGCTAACGAGGGCTATTCAGATTGGCTGCTCCTTTGAAACGCGCACAGCGATTGACCTCAAAGAGTCGCGCGCCCCGCAGCACACACACATGTCGCAGGCCATTTACATCGCGTGGTTCCAAAGGCGTCCCAAGCCGACGCTGGTCTCGATCGCAGTTTACGAAAACGATCAGGGGCAAAAAGCCTACGGTATCAGTGAAGTCGCCGCTCTCAATGTCGTGCGTGGATATGGGGTCCCAGTCGCGCTATTTGGCGCGTCCCTTTTTCTAATGCGCAAGCGCAAATCTCCCGGCGCGACTGGCTGATGCACAGATATCAGCGCCTGGTTGATGCTATCAAGGCGATGTCGCTCGTTGACCCGGCTGAGCGGGGTTGTGAGTGTAATGCCGATTTTGCGACAGCTACGAGGGAATCTAGGTCTGACTAGGGAGAAAATTGCAGATCATGATCCCCGACCCGAAGCTAGCCATCTGGATTCTTGTCTGGAGTGGCTCCTTGAGCACTTCATGCTTCTTTTTCGACTCCCACTCCCTGTACTCATCCTAATAAGAATCGGGCAGATCAACATTGTCTTTCTCAAGAGCGTACGCGCTCTTTTGCATCATCTTTTCGGTCAACGCGATGTGTGGAATGGCTGTCGTGAGGTCGACTCCCCCGCAAGACTCGACTGGAATGTTATCGACCCTGATGTGAACTACCTTGCCGACCTTGCTCAGGTCTTCTACCGCGAGAATAGTGATCGTCGCGCCTAGATAAGTTCTCCACACTTGACCGGACTTGTACTCAACCCTTTGCGGCGAGGAGTTGGTGGGCAGGGCGGCCTTCTCTTGCGCACCCGCCGAGATGATGGACAAAAGCAAACCCACCCGGTGAGCTTGCTGATCTTAACAATCATCGTCGGGCCTCCTGCATTCAACTCGAAGTATAACCGGTCAATGGCAGCCGGTTACCGATAGCTGTCGCTATCAAGGCGATGTTGCTCATTGACCCCGCTGAGCGGGGTTGTGAGTGTAATTGAGATTTATCAACAATGAGCACCACTGGCTGACCTCAATGGCTATTATTAATGGCAGGAGTCCGGCAAATATGCGGCTATCGATTACAGTAAATGGGGCAGCTCCGATGGTGGCTTCGGTACCCGGTTCTGGATATCTCAGCGCTGAGCTCAGGATGATGGACCGCCCCGAGGAAAATGAGTCCGGCACCCGTATCTCCGTGGGTGGCCTCGAGACCCAAACCACCGAGACCGTGCGTTTGAAGTGGCCGGCTGTCGATTTGAAAGTCGGAGATGTTGTCGAGCTAAGAGTTTTGCCGAACGGCCAAGGTAACCCACCCAGCGAAATCCGTAGGTCCTCTGAATCGCCATACAATCTCTTCTCTAGCACCGAACTGGCCAAGGAACTGCTTCAGGCAGTCTCCGAATTCGAGCAACGCCTTACCGAGTTGCGTTGCAAATCGGAGGAAATGGAACCGGCGGACGAACACAAGAAATTTGCGGCAGCGACTGGCATGGTGGCGTGGGAGTTAGGCCGGAACTTTCTGAATCCTGTCTATCGGAGGCATAAGGAGCTAATTCCCGAGGAGATGAAGGGCGAGATTCTCTAGCTCTACCGACCTCACTTGTCGCCTTCGATGCCGAAGGCATCTTTCGTAACTTTCTCGCGTCCTGACGGCATAATAGCCTCGCTCCAGTGAGCCTGCGCAATACCAAATGGGGTCGAGTCGACGACACTGGCCGGAAGCTTACTTTCGCGGTGGCCTGGCACGCCTGGCAACGGCGCGTCCTATTGCTCGTGATCTCCCTGCCGGTCGCAGTTATCCTGCCCAAGTTCGTTACCGCGCGATGGAGTTGGGTCCTCAATGTCGGAGTGGTCCCGTTCGCACTGCTCTTTTGCGGCTGCGCGGCAGCGCTGTGGGCCTTCGGACTTCGACCGGACGTCCTCGCGCTTCCGCTCGCGTTCTCGGCGGCATTTTTTTACTTCACGCCGGGGGCGTTTGCATTTCTCTCGGGACATGACTTCTTGCGGGTGGCGATTGCTCTCGGAATCATAGCCGCACCCATGCGAATGGCCTGGCGGATGAATCAGCCACAAGCCGCCTGGAGCTCGGCAAATCTGCCTACTTTGGATGGCTGGCGCGCCATCGCAATCATGCTGGTCCTGTTGGATCACCTTGCCGGCGGTATCGCCAGGGACAAACAGACGACGCCGTCAACTGTGTTCCTACACGGACAGACGGGTGTAAACATCTTTTTTGCGCTCAGTGGGCTCCTCATCACTTGGAAACTATTAGAAGAGCAGCAGCAAACCGGCAAAGTTTCGCTCGCCCACTTCTACTGCCGTCGCGTCTATCGGATTTTCCCGGCGGCATTTGCCTATCTAAGCGTGATGGGGCTGTTGTCGCTTGCCGGGTGGTTGCCAACCACGCGCCTCGATCTCGCAGCCACCGTGCTTTATTTCAGAAACTTTATTCCACTGGCGTGGCCCAGCTTTTCCAATGCCCATTTCTGGTCACTGTCCCTGGAAGAGCAGTTCTACCTTTTTCTGCCGGTTACACTGCTCGGCCTGGGAGTGCGGCGTTTTCGCTTCTTGGCGGTTGCTCTGGTAACACTCTGTGGAGCATGGCGTTGGTATTACTTCAACATGATGGCTGCACCCGACCCTGGGATGAGCATCCGCTTCCGAACCGACTTTCGTATCGATGGGCTGCTGTGCGGCTGCCTCATGGCCATCGCCTTACAAAATGAAGATGTGCGATCGGATGTGCGCAGAGTGCTGGCAACGCCAGCCTGGCTCGTTCTTCTGGCGGCTTTCGCTGGCCTCGCCTATCGGGCGGGGGAGTATACGCTCTTGGCCGAGTCCGTTACCTTACCGCTGCTCGTGGCTGGCACCATGCTGTCCCCACGAGCGTTACCTGCCCGCATCCTGGAATGGAAGCCACTTCGCTGGGTCGGCAAAATTTCCTATTCCTTGTACCTTTGGCAGGAAGTTTTTCTGCTTTGCCCTTTGAAACCTCGACTGTTGCAGCCGTTACATCGTTTTCCGCTGAATATCATCGCTACTTTTGCTTGCGCCGCTCTGAGCTACTACCTGGTGGAGCTTCCGATGGTGCGCCGAGGGCGTCGCCGACTCACCACCTCAAACAACGTATCCCTTCGCGCCGCAGCAGCGGCGGCGGCTGCCGGGTGACCGGCGGGATAAAAAAGAGATCACGGCGCGGTTGTGCCATCAAAAAGATGGGCCACGCGTCCAAAGCAATAACGCTCTTAATCCTGTTCACCGAGAGTTTGGACGTAAGCCTTGCCATAGGGATAGAAAAGTTCCTTGCGGCCTCCGAGCCACGCCGCTTTAAGTTCAGGGGTTGTGATGTCCCAGTCGGGACGGCATTTCCTGGAAACAACACGAAGGTCTTGGCGGAGATCTTCGAGCGTGGGGCGCCCGAGGAACCAGTATCCATTGTAGATCTTATAAACGACAAGACCGGGCTCCAGGACAATCACGTGGGGAATCATGGGATTGTGGGCCGGATCCGTGTATTCAGCGATGTCGAGATCTTTTTGGACGATGCGCCCGGCGTCGGAGAGAAAAGGCCAGTGGGCGCCGACTCCGGTGCGATATTCATTGGTCTCAGTGATATTGTCGGTGCTGATCGTGGCGAGCCGGCAATAGGAAACCTCAAGCTCACGATGGAGTTGAACCAGCAGTTCAGCCTGGCGGCGGTCCTTGGGGCAGAAACCTCCGCGGCTGAGGACGAGAACCATGGGATGTTGTGCTTGCAATTCGGAGAGCTTGCGGCGTTTCGCGGTGTGGTCGGAAAGTTCATAGTCGGGGAAGATAGCTCCTGGAACAATGTCAGCTCGCATAGGAAAACCTCAAGCGATTGGATGCATGTGGCCGGTTGACGTTTCAACGCGCTTTTGCGGCGGGTAGGGCACGGCTGAAGCCGTGGGGCTTATCGTTCGGTCGAACCGCGGTTTTCGGGGGGAATGCGCCAATGGGGCAGGATGTGTGCGATGGAATGGACAATCAAAGCAGGCCTGCGCCGGCGCTCGGCCCGGAGAGTGAACATGATGGCAAGGAGAAATCCGGTTAGGGCGCCGAGAAGTCCTTCGGTAATGGAGAGGCGGTTGAAAGTGCGCAGGCCCTGACCGGTCAGGAGGAATCCGGTGTACGCCATAGCTACGGTCCAGACAATTGCGCGAACTTTCATGGGCCCTCACACCTCGGGGATTTCCGGACCTGGGACGGGGTTACTTCGAAGATGATCCACCGTAGTGGGGGTGCGATGGATTGGCAACTGTCAGAAGTTACAGGGAGGAGGCCGGGCAAGACTCGGGGGCAGCGGCGGCGTCCCAGATGGAAGGAAAATTTCTCAAGGATAGAAAGTCGAAAATCCGCGGTGGACGTGGCTTACGATTTCGGCAGCTTCTGGGCGGTGGCGCGTTCCTGGAGAGCGACGGTCACGGCGCGGAGCATGTCGCCGGTGGGAGCGGGCTTGCCGGTCCAGATTTCGAATTGCCGGGCGGCTTGCTGCACAAACATTTCGACTCCGGGGATGACAGCGATGCCCCTGGCGCGCGCCACCTGAATGAGGTGAGTTTCAACCGGGTCATACACCATGTCAAAGACCACCTTTGCCTGAATCTCATCGTCTTTCAGGGGGCAGTCGCGAGTGTTTCCCATGCCGACGGGAGTGGCGTTGATGATGACGTCGAAGGCGGTCTTGCGCAGGTCAGCTCGTTTGAGAGTTCGAGCTTTCGCCTGCCGCGCCAATTTCTGACCCTTGGCTGAAGTGCGATTCAGGACCCAGACATCAGCGCCGCGCTCCTTGAGGCCAAAGACCGCGGCGCGGGCTGCGCCGCCGGCGCCGAGCACCAGAACCCTGGCGTTCTCGATGGAAATTCTCTGTTCGAGCGGGCGAATGACGCCCGCGATATCGGTATTGAATCCGTAGAGCTTGCCCTCCTGGCCACGGACGACAGTATTGCAGGCGCCGATTTTCGCAGTGTGCGCGTCGGTGTTATCGAGAAAGGGCAAAATGGACTGCTTGTAGGGCATGGTAACGCTGAGGCCGTGGAGGGGAATCTCGCGGACGCAATGAATGAGATCCTTCATGGTTTTGGCGTGGAGCGGGAGATAAACGCCGTTGACGTTCTCGCGACGGAGGGCGGTGTTCATGATGACGGGGGAGAGGGAGTGGCCGACGGGATCGCCGGCAACTCCGTAGATACGAGTAGCCGCATCGACCTGATCAATGCGATAGGTGCCACGCAGTTCGCGAGCGCTGATCTGGCCGGGCGCAGTCTTGAGATCGGCGCTCACGGCGCCGAAGGTAAAGACGCTGCCGGCGCGCACGCAGAGGACGCGGCTGATGATGCCTTGCTCTGCCATGCAGAGCCCGATCAGGGCATAGCGGCCACCGTGCGCCTGGAGGAACTTCATCATGGCGACGTTGTCGGAGAGGGTGGTGGCGGTGGTGACGATCTTGTAGAAATCGGCGGGCACCTTCAGCATTTTTTCCAGCGTCTCATCGAGATTGCGGGTAGCGCGGAAATCGTGGAACGACAGAATCAGTCCGGCGCGGCTGCGGAGGCGGGCAACGGCTTCAGCCTTGGCGGAGATGGCGCTCTGCAGTTCGAGGTCAACGATCTGGCAGCCGGCGGCGTGAGCCTTGGTCAATATTTCCAACTGAGAGGCGACGGTCCCCTTGAACTTGCCGCCGTTGTCAGCCCTGCGGCAGGTGGCGATGGCGGTCACATACTGATGGGTTTCAAGAAAGCGATGGATTTTGGGAAGCGCGGCCAAGGGCTGTTTCAGATAATCGAGCCGAAACTCGAGAAAGGGATTTTCGCGGGCCATGGACTCAGCCGTCGCGAGTATTTCTTCGACCGTGTCGCCAGCCAGCGCGAGGCAGACTCTGGGGAGGCGCTGGGGCAGGAAACGCGGCGCGATTGTGGAAGACAAAGCCAAGGCCATTTGTTTTCAACAACAATTTGCAACAACGGCGCGATATTACAGGGGCTCAGGCTCAGATGCAACATATGGTTTGGCTGGGAGCCGGGAAACACTTTGGGACAAACGGGCTCAACACCCTCGTAACCTTGACCCCTCCCGGGGGGCTTGTTACTTTTTGACAGTAACTCTTGTCCCTAGTGTGAGATAGCCGGGGAAGACCCGGGAAGGTGCCGAGCCGGAGGTAAGATGAAGAAAATAGGACTGTTAATGCTACTCATGACGGTAGCGAGTGGGGCCTTCGCCCAACCATCGATAACCGCGTCAACTCCGGATGAAGACGGCATTGTTCACACCCCCGTCAACGTTCCGTTCGTGCGCTATCAAACGCCGACGGCGGCGGACATTTACTGCGCCGGGTTTATCACCAAGGAACGCGTGCCTAACGCGAACTACGTGAATGGCGGGTTGAACACGCCGACCTCGACGAAGTTTGAGATTGGGGAACTGGTGTATCTGGCGGGGACGGGCTACCAGGTAGGACAACTCTATTCCGTGGTTCGCGCGATGCGCGACGTCAACGAGTATGAAATCTATCCGGGGCAGCGCAAGGTATTGGCAGCGGCGGGACGGCCTTACGGGGAAATCGGGAGGATCCGGGTGGTCGACACGCGCAGTCATAGCGCGATCGCGCAAGTGGAATTCAGTTGCGACCCGATCAATCCCGGAGATGTGGTGCTGCCGTTCGTGGAGAGGACATCGGTTGCGTTCCATGTACCGGGGCATTTCGATCGCTTCGCGCCGGCAAACGGGAAACTGACGGGGCGGGTCGTGCTGGGCAAGGACTTTGATGGTTTTCTCGGCACGGGCATGAAGCTTTATATGAATGTCGGGTCGAATCAGGGCGTGAAGGTGGGAGACTACTTCCGAGTGGTTCGGTCTTACGAAGCGACCTTGCGAGATCCGGTGGACTCGCTGTCGTTCAAGACTCCGATGTCGGAAGACACGCAGATGTATCCTCCAACTTATGAAGCGGATCGCTTCACTAAGTCGAAGGGGCCGAATATTCATGTACGGGATTTGCCGCGGCGGGGGGTGGGAGAAGTGGTGGTGCTGAATGTAACGCCGACGGCGTCATCGGCCATGGTGGTGTTCGCGCTGGAAGATGTCTACGCGGGCGACACGGTCGAACTGGACGAGCAGCAGTAACAGTTCGTTGAGTGTTTGGACGAGGTTTGAACTAGAGAAGGGGAGAGCCAATCTCCCCTTTTGTTTTTTCCCGGAGATGTGCGGGGCGCGGTTTAGCGGAAGAAACGAACGCTGGAATTTCCGGGAATCATTGAGCCGGCGACGACCACTACAACGATAACAAGCGCGAGTTCCATTTACCCCCCTGTGCCGCTGGCGCAAATCAAGCTGCTAGAAATCAAGCGGTTGGCTCAGCATACGGGGGTTGGGCGCAAAGACAAGAGTACGAAAGTACGGGGACCGCGCAAGGGGTGGAGTCGAGTGAGAGATCGGACGGGGTTCATCGCTCGCCAGAATGAGTGTCGGCAAGGTCAGAGTCGGCAAGGTCGGTGTCGGCAAGATCAGTGTTGGCAAGATCGGTGCCGGCAAAATCGGTGTCGGCAAAGACTTCAGCGGTGAATGCTTGAATGATTGCATCTTTGCGCCAGGCATCGAGCGGCAGACCGGCTTTGAGGCAGGTCTGGTCGAGAAAAGTTTCCCGATCCCAGCCATATTCGGTGGGCACCTGGGGGAGGAGCAGGCCACGGCGGGAGCCGATGGAGATCACCAAGCCGTGCCGGCCTATCTCGACTGCGCCGGGATGAATCGGGAATAGGCGAGACAGCACACTCAGAGACACCTCGAGCCGGGGAGCTTCCTGGTTGGTCACGGGATGGAAACGGGAATCTTCGAAAGCGGCAGCGCACGCCGTCTCTGCCACGGCGCGATAGAGGGGAGCCACGGGGACGGCGTAACCGACGCAGCCACGCAGTTGACGATGCTCAGGATGAGTTTCGCAATTGAGAGCGTCGCCCAGACCTTCGCCATGACGCTCGCGGAGATGGTCAGACAGATAGAGGGTGGTGAAAACGCCGCGCGGCTCCAGCAGCAGGGGCGAGCCCAGGGGCGTATCCGGGAAAGAGTGGCCCGCTACAACGGAAAGAATCGCCTGGTGCGCAATGGCGAGGAGGGTGCGGCGCTGCTCGGCGGAAAATTCCGGGCGCTGCAAGGCGGCGATGTGGCCGGGCAAATTTTTCTGCGGGTTTTCTGCGGGCGTTTCAGACAGCTTGGACATCGCGTTTTCTCCGTCGGGCGAGGACGAAGGACCGGCGGCGGCGCTTCTCGGACTTGCGGTCGATTCTCGACCAGAAGGCGACGAAGTAATCGAGCGCCGAAACCAGCGAGAGCAAAACCATGAACCAGATGGCAAGGAAAGCGATCCAGTAGACGGGGAAGATATAAATGCCGACGACCGGCCACTCGTGCCAGCGGCGAGCGAGAATGACGGCGACCACGGAGATGATCTGCACCAGCATTTTGAACTTGCCGAGTTCGCTGGCTTGAATGGTAAAGCCTTCGGAAGCGGCGATGGAACGCAGGCCGCTGACGAGAAATTCGCGTCCGATGATGACGACTGCCATCCAGGCCGGCACGAGCGCGGGATTGAACTGCACGAGAGTAATGAAGGCGGCGGCGATGAGCAACTTGTCAGCCAGGGGATCGAGCAGGATGCCCATAGTGGTGATCTGCCCGCGTTTGCGGGCGAGGTAGCCATCGATGCCATCGGTGATCGAGGCCATGATGAAAACGATGGAGGCGAGGATTTCGCGTTCTCCGGTTTGCTCGCCGGCGAAGCGCGGGGTGCAAAGAATCCAAATGAGGAGCGGGATGGCGGCGATACGGGTGAGCGTGATGTAGTTGGGAAGGTTCACGCGAATGACTGAGTCAAAGCCGCGGCGTGCGGACACCTGTGATTATCCTCTACATCGGAGGGCAAGGCAACGGAGGGAGACTCTTGAGGCATTTCGATATCGACTCATTAAGGCATTTGAATCAATGGTGTTATCTTTGCGCTTCTTTATACCCGGCGGCTTTCGCTTCGGATTCGGTCATGAATTTTCCTTGTTTGGTCTCGCCATACCAGCGGCCGCTCTTGTGGTAGACCTTCGACTCGGTGTTGACCCAGACTTTGCCGCTGGCTTTGGCGGCGGCGATGTCCTGAGCGGTGGGAGCGGCGGAGCTTTTGGTCGTGGTCGGCGTTGTGGCGGGAGTGGTTGGAGTGGTCGCCGGGCTCGCCGGAGCTGCTTTCGGCGCGCTGGAATTCGTGGTTCCCGAGCTGGTCTGCGCCGACGCCAGGATCGGAGGGATTCCGATCGTCACAATCAGACAAGAAGCGAGCAGGCAGAGAATTAATTTTCTTCGGTGATTCATTTGTCCTCGCGAATGAGGATGAGAGCGTTCATCCAAATAGTGAGCCAGCGGTTAGACGGGCGAGACGCCCGTCCCTCCACTAGGCGTAAATTCCACGTTGACGGATGGTGTAGGCCACGCGATCGATGGCGAGCATATAGGCGGCGATGCGGTTATTCACGCCGTGAGTCTCGGAGTAGCGGACGACATCGTCGAAGGCGAGATTCATGATGTCTCCGAGGCGCTCGTTGACTTCCGACTCCTTCCAGAAATAGCCTTGCCGATCCTGCACCCACTCGAAGTATGAAGTGGTAACGCCGCCGGCATTGGCCAGAATATCGGGAATGACGAATACTTTCTTGTCGCTGAGAACTTCGTCGGCCGCTGCGGTGGTGGGACCGTTGGCGCCCTCGGCGAGGATCTTGCATTTCACGCGGTCGACATTCTGGCTGGTGATCTGATTCTCGGTTGCGGCGGGAATGAGGATGTCGCAGTCGGCCAGGAGAAGTTCGGCGGGATCATAGCTCTCGGCGCCGGGAAAGCCGTGAATGGTGCGGTTGCGGCCATGGAATTCAAGGAGTGCTTCCATGTCGATGCCCTCTTTCTTATAGAGGCCGCCGCCAACTTCGATGATGCCGATAATCTTGTAGCCGGCGCGCGACATGAGATGGGCCGCGTTCGAGCCGACGTTACCGAAACCCTGGACGATGACCCGAGTCGTGCTGCGATTCAGCCGGAGCTTCTCGATGGCCTTGTCGCACACCATGAGGACGCCACGGCCGGTAGCCTCGCGGCGGCCGCGTGATCCGCCGATGTTGACCGGCTTGCCGGTCACTACCGCGGTGCAGGTCTGGCGCATGTGCATGGAGTAGGTATCCATGATCCAGGCCATGGTCTGTTCGTTGGTGTTGACGTCGGGAGCGGGGACGTCCTTTTCGGGTCCGATGAATTCGAAGAGTTCGGCGGTATAGCGGCGGGTCATGCGCTCGAGTTCGCCCTGGGACATTTTGTGGGGATCGCAAATAATGCCGCCCTTGGCGCCGCCGAACGGAATGTTGACCACGGCGCACTTCCAGGTCATCCAACTGGCGAGGGCGCGCACTTCGTCGAGGTTGACATCTGGGGCGTAGCGCAAGCCGCCCTTGGCCGGACCGCGCGCGATAGAGTGCTGCACGCGGAATCCAGTGAAGACCTCCATATGCCCGTCATCCATGTGGACGGGAATGTGAACGATGATTTCGCGGCTTGGGCTGCGCAATACTTTCCACAATCCTTCGTCAAGATTGAGCTTGCGGGCGGCTAAGTCGAAGCGGGCGGCTTGCGCCTGCCACGGATTAGTTTCCTGCTCGAGATCCACTGCGGTTGTCATAAAAGTCTCCGTATAATTGCCACTTCATGGCTTCTCCGGGTTGCGGATTAACCTCGCAAAGTATATTGCTGCCCCGCAGGCTAGGCAAGAGGAGGGAGTGACTTACGAAGAACCAAGGTAGCAAGAGAGGCCTCTTATAATGAAACGCCTGGGGACCCAGTGATCCGTCCTGACTATAAGGAGTTCGCCCGCCTGTCGCGCAACGCCACGCTGGTTCCGGTGGCGAAGTCGATCTCGGCTGACCTGCTGACGCCGGTCTCGGCGTTTCTGGCGGTGGCTGAAGGAGAACCTGACGCGTTTCTTCTGGAATCGGTGGAGGGTGGAGAGAAGATTGGACGCTATACGTTTCTCGGGGTGCGTCCTTTTTTGCGGCTGGAATCGCGGGGCGAAGAGATCACAATCGAACGATCGCGCGGTGACGTGACTCCGCCGCGTCCCGGCGGGGTGAAGCGCGGCCACAACACCGGCAAAGTCGAGCATCGCACAGGAGATGTTTTTGCTGTGATCAAGGAACTGTTGCAGCAGCATCGCCCGGCGGCGATCGAAGGCTTGCCTCCGTTCACGGCCGGAGCGGTGGGGTACTGCGCCTATGACATGGTGCGGCAACTGGAGCATATCGGCGAACATGCCGAGGATGACCTTGATGTGCCCGACTGCGTTCTGATGTTGTTCGACCGCGTGCTTGCCTTCGATCATCTGCGCCACCAGATCCATATCGTGGCGTCGGCGGATGTCAGGAGCGATACTCCGCGAGCGGCGTATGACCGGGCGCTAAGAGACATCGCGCGCATCGAGAAGAAACTGGCCGGGGGATGGAAGCCGGCGCACTGGAGACAGCCGCAGAGCAAGCGGGTGGCGGCAAAGTTGAAGACGCGGGCCGGGACTCCGCAGCAGAAGTTTTTGCAAAGCGTGCGGCGAGCGAAGGAATATATTGCCGCGGGGGACATCTTCCAGGTGGTGCTTTCGCAGCGCTGGGATTTCGAGCCGGGAGTGGCTCCGCTCGATCTTTACCGGGCGCTGCGAACGGTGAACCCGTCGCCGTATATGTACTTCCTGCGGTTTGGCGGTGGACGGGGAAACAATTCCGGAGGAATGCATGTTCTCGGATCGTCTCCCGAAATGCTGGTGCGAGTCGGCGAACGAAAGCTGGAATACCGGCCGATCGCAGGAACGCATCCGCGGGGGCGCGACGAAGCCGAGGATGCGGGGCTGGAAAAGAAAATGTTATCGGACGAAAAAGAGCGCGCGGAGCACGTGATGCTGGTCGATCTCGGGCGCAACGACCTTGGCCGCGTCAGCGAGTATGGGTCGGTGAAAGTCCGCAAGCTGATGTGTGTCGAGCGCTACTCGCACGTGATGCATTTAGTTTCGGCGCTCGAGGGCCGATTGCGTCCTGAACTGAATGCGATGGACGCGTTCGCCGCCTGCTTCCCGGCAGGGACGCTGAGCGGTGCGCCGAAAGTGCGAGCCATGCAGATCATCGAAGAACTGGAGCCGACGCGGCGCGGAGTGTATGGGGGGTCGGTTCTGTATGCCGATTTTGCGGGGAATCTGGATTCCTGCATAGCGATCCGGACGCTCCTCATGAAAGGCAAAAAAGCATACCTGCAAGCGGGCGCAGGAATCGTGGCGGATTCCGATCCGCAGCGCGAGTTTGAAGAGACGGAGAACAAGGCGCGAGCGGTGCTGCGGGCGGTGGAGATGGCGCGGGGCGGGGGATAGTTTCAGCAACAACCCCACGTGTAGGCTAGATCGGGATGAAGAATCAAATCTCTATTTTGCTGATCCTACTCTCCGCGTTCTGCGAGTGTGGCCTTGCCCAATCCGGCAAGGGCGGAGGTCTCACCGGTCCCGGTTTTCCAAGCCTGTAAACAAGCGTTTACTCTTGCTTAGCCATAACTGGTCATCTACCATCTGTGCAGCTGGCTTGGCGGTTGCCGGCTTCTCGCCGATTTTCCTCCCGTTGAGAGGAGCAGTCATGTCAGTGCGTCCTCCTTTTCCCCTCCGATTCTCGATTTCGTCGTTGCAAGTTTGCGCCGTCGTTTCCATTGCCGCCTGCGCTTTGTCCATGGCTGGGGCGGCCACCAAGAAGACTCTGTATGCCTTCGGAAGCCGGCATGGTGCTCACCCCCTCGGCACCTTGGTTCTCGACACTGCCGGGAATCTCTACGGCACAACCGAAGTTGGAGGTATTCTCACTTGCGGGCCTGATGGAACTGGCGGCTGCGGTACCGTTTTCCAATTGGCTCCCCAGCCCGGCGGCACGTGGAAGCTACACACCTTGCACAATTTCGCGGGCGGAACCGACGGAGCGCTGCCTTACGCCGGTGTAATCCTCGATGCGGCCGGGAATCTCTATGGCACCACCGCAGCCGGCGGCTATGTCAAGAATGCCAGCTTTGGCTACGGCACGGTGTTCGAACTCTCGCCCGGCGTCGGCGGATGGACCGAGACCATCCTCCACACTTTCGCCACTCAGGCCCCCGACGGGGAAGCGCCGGTTGCCCCTCTGGTCTTCGACCAGAGCAGAAATTTGTATGGCACCACCGAAGGAGGTACAGGTTGCGGCACTGGCACAATTTTTCAACTCGCACCGAACCCGCAGGGCGGATGGACCCAGAATGTTCTGCACTGTTTCCCCGTCGCTCAACTCGCCTATCCCGAGGCGGGCGTGATTTTCGACACTGCGGGAAATTTATACACCACAACTTCTGAAGATGGACCCTACAACGGCGGGACCGTCGTTCAACTCGTTCCTTCCGCAGGGAGCTGGACTGACAACGTGCTCTATGATTTCACCAGAGCTGCCGGGCTCAGTCCCTCTGCCTCTCTCATCCCCGACAAGAACGGAAACTTGTACGGGATAACTTACGGCTCGTTCTACCAGTTGACCCCGTCTGAAGGCGGCTGGACCTACTCGATCCTATACGAAGAACCTGCCGTCTCCGCCGCGATCGGCCTGTACTCTCTGATCATCGATGAGGAAGGCAATTTCTATGGCACCGGAATAGGCCCTGGCAGTGTCAACGGCGCGGTCGTAAAGATTACCCACGAGAAAAGCGGATGGCATCAGCGCGTCCTCTACAACTTCAAGGGCGGCGCCGACGGATCGGATCCCCGTGGCGGCCTGGTTCTGGATCAACAAGGGAATCTCTACGGTACAACCGTATTTGGCGGGAAAAACTGTGAACGGGGATGCGGAACAGTATTTGAGATTACGTCGTAGAGGAAAAGGCTTCACGCTGCCCCAATCGCCGTTTTTGTAGCTCCCCAGCGTCCGCATCCACAAACAGGCGTCGGGAATTATGCGGTCGTTGGCGAAACATCCCGATAGCACTTATTGACCCGGTTCGCCTAATTGTCAATGCCTGCTATCGCCTCGATTACACTTCCTGACCCCTGCAACGGGGGATTCGAGTTAAACGCATGGTTGCATGAATCCCGGCTGTTAATTTGAGCTATCCCACGAGGCGAGGGTGGACATTGGCAATGAAGTCCACGAGGAAGTGTCCGATCATGTTGGCGACGAGGTCTTTGCGCCAGAGGTAGAAGGCGGTCAGGACGGCTCCCGTGACGAATGCAATCAGGATGTTGGCCCAGCCTCCGGTCCAATGGGAGATGGAGAAGATGATAAGAGGTAAAGCAATGGCGGCGGGGCGACCGAGCCCTACGACTTGGAGACGTTCGATGGCGTATCCGCGATAGAAGAGCTCTTCTACGATGCCGGCGCGGAGGACGACCAGGGTGACGATGGAAACGGGAAGTTTGTCGAGGTAGCTGGTGCCTTGTCCATAGTGAGTGAGCAGAGCGAGGCCGACGGCGACAGCCAAGCAAAGAGCTCCGGTGAAGAGTCCCCAGAGAAGAGACTTCCACCAGGGAGAAGTGCCGAGGCCGATGGATCTCAAGGGCTGTCCTTCGCGGAAACGGAGGATCCAGAGGACAGTTCCGGCGCTGGCGAACATCAGGGATTCTTTGAGGACGGTGAGGCCCGGTCCTGCATCGGGAGCGAAGTGCCGGAAGATGTCGCGAATGATGACCATGGAGAACAAGGCGAGGAAGAGACCGACCCAGGTGGCGAGGCGGGAGTGCGTTGCAGGGTGTGGCTCGGTCATAAAGGTTCGTTGGACATGATACTCAGTGCGATGCTGGGAGGGCAAACTTCCAGTGGCGGCCGCGTGTCGTTGGCGTGACATCGCCTTAGCACTCATTGACCGGTGGGTGGGATTAAGTCCGCAGGAAGTTCGCCACCAGTTTTTTCCCTTCGTCCGTCAGCACGCTCTCAGGATGGAACTGCACACCCTCGATCGGGAAGTTCTTGTGCCGTAGGCCCATGATGACGCGGGTTCCGTCTTTGTCTGAAGTCCAGGCGCTGACTTCGAGGTCGGCGGGCAGGCTGTTTTCGGCGACGATGAGGGAGTGGTAGCGGGTGGCGGTCATGGGCGAAGACAGGCCGCGGAAGATGGTCTTGCCATCGTGCTCCACCTGACTGGTTTTGCCGTGCATCAGGTTTTTGGCGCGCACTACCTGGCCGCCGAAGGCGGCTCCGATGGCCTGATGTCCGAGGCAGACGCCGAGCAGCGGGACGTTAGGCGGATTCCGGCGGGCGAAATGGCGAATGAGTTCGATGCTGATGCCAGCTTCCTGGGGAGTGCAGGGTCCGGGAGAAACGACGATGCGCTCGGGGTGCATGGCTTCGATCTCTTCGACGGTCACTTCGTCGTTACGGCGAACCACGACCTCGGCGCCCAGCTCGCCGAGATACTGGACGAGGTTGTAGGTGAACGAATCGTAGTTGTCGAGGACGAAGATCACGAGTGTATTTTAGCTGTTGGTTTCGAAGTTAGCGTTCCCGGTGAAGTTCTGTGATCCCTGTGGTCGAGAAAAGTCCATGCCAAGGGGGACTCAGGGTTCACGGGGGAAAGCTTCCGGCTATCCATCGGCGTATTCCTTCGCGGGTTATTCTCCGCGGGTTATTCTCCGCCTTGACAGGATTGCCGCTAATTGACATGCTTACAAGCGATTTACGGCAGGGTCGAAGAATCTGAAAGTGTCAGCAACTTTGAAACCATCCTCCTAAGGAGTTTCAATGGCCGAACCGCAGCGCGACAACAATAACGATAAGCGGGCCACACGGCGGTTCGCTCTACGTCTGCCAGTAACTGTCCGGAGCGAGCAAAATGAGCAGGAGCACGCGGCGCAGACGCGCGACGTCAGCGCGCGGGGAATCTGCTTTTATGTCGATTCCGCGATTCAGGCGGGATCCGCCATCGATTTCACCCTGACACTGCCGCCCGAAATCACGCTGACGGAAAGCATCCGTGTGCGCTGCAAGGGCCGGGTCATGCGGGTGGAGACCGGCAATCCTACGAACAAGCTGGCGGTGGCGGCGGTGATCGATGAATACGAATTCCTGGCGGAGTCGTAATCGTCAGTACGCCTTCTTCCAGTTCCTCCTGCGTGTTTCTACCGGCAACCTTCCAGTGGTATGTTTGCTGTAAGACTCGAGTGCATCTGTGAAATACTTCACGCGGATTTTTTCATTCGCGCCGCCCTACTGCCGGGGCCTGACTCTGCGCCGGCGGTGCGGTTCTCGATGCCGGATGCTGGCGGTCGCCATACTCGGGGCGGGTGTAGTTGGTTTGGGGGCTGAGGCGCAGACGGCGCAACCTGCCAAACCCGCTTCCGCGGCTCATCAAAGTTCTGGCGCGGGTTCTAGCGCAGGTTCCAGCCCCGGTGCCGACTCGGGCAAGATTGCATCGATTCTGAGCTTTCGTATTGTGCAGGAGAAGGACGGGCCGGCGGTCGAGATTCTTTCGACGAAACCTCTGATTCCCACGATTCGGGCGGTGAGCGGTCCCGATCGACTGGTGATCGACCTGCCAAACGCGAGGCTGGGAACCGATCGCAAGCGGATTCAGGTGCAAGCGGATCAGATCAGCACATTGCGCGCCGACCAGTTTCAGCAGAATCCGCCGATCGCGCGCGTGGTGGTGGATCTGGTCGCACCTCGCGCCTTTACCTGGGATGCAGCGGGCAACCGCCTGATCGTGCATCTCGGGCGAGATCCCGATAGCGCAGACACTTCGCCATTCAAGTTGCCGACGGTTGTGGGCGTGGCGCCTGCGTCGGAGCCGGTGGTATCCGCAGTGCGCGCGGCGGGGCCGATTTCGATCTCGGGGAACTCGGGACCTTTGGGATCGACGATTACGGCGGGCGCGGACACGACGGTGCTTAGCCTGTCGAGCGGCGGGGAAGTGCGGGTTTGTCCGGGAACGACGGTATCGATCACGCCGTCGCAGAATCGGCATAACCTGATGCTGAGCATGAACACGGGGGCGCTGGAAGCGCACTTTGCGCTCGACGCTTCTTCGGATTCCGTAATCACGCCAGACTTCCGCATTCTTCTGGTGGGGCCGGGCGAGTTCCACTACGCGATCAGCGCCGACAGCCAGGGGAATACGTGTATGCGATCGCTGCCGGGCAACACGGCTTCGGCAATCGTGAGCGAGTTGCTGGGCGATCGCACCTACCAGGTCAAAGCGACCGACCAGCTGGTATTTCGAGCGGGGCAGTTCGATCGCGTGGATATGGCGGTGCCGCTCGAGTGCGGATGCCCGCCGCCGCGCGAAGCTCCCATGCGGGCGGCGACGACGGTTCAGGAGCAGGCGCCGTCGCAGCATTCCAGTCCGGCTCCGTCCAATCCCGTTGCGTCGGATTCCGGTGCATCCAATTCTGTTTCGGCGGCGAAAGACGAGACGGCTGCCATAGCAAAACCGGGGGCAACGACGGAAGGGGCGGCAGCGAGTTCGCCGAATGAGTTGAAGGTGCAGGTTGAGGCTCCGCTGGTCTTTCACGCGACCGGCCCTCCGCCGGCTCCGGTGGAAGAAGTGCGAGCGCTGCCTCTTGATTCACGCGCCGTGGGAGCGCCTGCGCTGGCGGCTCCGCTTCCTCCTGCAACGGAAAAGGCCAAGCCGGGTAACGCGAATACGACATCCTCCAATCAGAAACCGAGCCGCGGATTTTTCAAGAGGCTTGGCGGGTTTTTCGCTTCACTGTTCCACTGACCGCCTTCCACGGGCCGCCATTTGGAGGAACTTTCGGGTCTAACCATTGAGGTGCGTCAGGCAAATTTTCCCGCCTCCTTCGCATCTACATTCCTTCAGACAAAAAGTTACAGCCAAAGCTGAAATCGTGGGAGGAAGTAATGCCAAGGCTATGGACTCTTATCCTGCTAGCCACGTTGATGGCTGCTTTGTCGACCGGAGCGCTGGCGCAGATCCCGACCAAGGGAAATGTCTTCTTCGGTTATTCATATGACCGCACGCCCATCGTTTCGAACGACACGACCAACCTGAATGGATGGGAAGCATCGCTTGAAGGGAAGTTCCTGCCGTGGATAGGGCTGGTGGCCGATGTCGATGGGCATTATGGCAGCCACAATTTCGACGGGACGAACGCCGATATCACAGCTCATAATGCGCTGTTCGGACCGCGAGTGTCGGCGAGCGTCGGCCGCTTTCGTCCCTTTGGCGAATTCCTGGTGGGAGTGGGACACATCAGCCGGAGTAATGGAATCTCAGACTCGGATACGTCGTTTGTCGACGGGGTTGGCGGCGGGCTGGATTACAGAGTCTTCGGGCCGGTAGCGGTGCGGGTGCAACTGGATTGGATCAATACGCGCTTCTATGGCCAGGGGCAGAATGGTGTGCGCTTCTCGACGGGCGCGGCAATTCACTTTTAGGTGGAACGAATCTGTGGTGACGATCACACGGTTGACGATTGGGATGCCGTTGCGTACTCGAAGCACTGTTCCAGAATGAGCGGCACTTCGAACAGCGCTCGATTGGAGTATTCGCCGGCCCTGGCGGCAAATTCGCTGAAGATGCCGGCGTGGAGTAATTGTTTGACGGCAGGTGCAATTTTGTTGAAGCTCGGCACCACGATGCCATAGCCGTTTTCGGTGACCCATTCCGCGTTGTAGCGCTCTTGCGGCAGAGTTTTCGAATTGCAGTCGACGATCACCGGCAAATGGGACTGTAAGGCCTCGCTGATCGAGCCCGGCCCCGGTTTGCCGATGAAGAAGTCGGCCAGCGCCATGTAGTACTCGACATTCTGCACGAACCCGATGACGGCAATGGGCTTGCTGGCTTTCATCTGCTTGAGTTGAGCAGCCAGCTTCTGGTTGTGCCCGCAAATCAGGATCAACTGAACTCCACAGGCGGCTTCGTCCAGCTTTTTCGTAATGTCGACCATCACCTGGGAGCCGTGGCCTCCAAAGAGCACGATGCCGGTTGGGCAATCGGGTTCCAATCCGAGGCGCCTTCTTTCGGCGGTGCGATCGACGGTTGTTTTTTCGTAGAACTTCGGCTTCAGGATCATTCCCGAGGTCAGAAAGACGTGATCGGGAGCGATGCCGATGGCCAATGCCTGCTGGCGGGCGCGTTCGGTGCCGGCGATGATGTACTCAGACTCGCGCTCGATCCAGAAGTGGGGCGGGTAATCGGCAAGATCGGTGATGAGCGTAACGAAAGGTGGCCGCGAGGCGCCGGAACTCGGGGTGACTGGCCGAAGGCTGGCGGCAATTTCGCGATTGAAGTGGGGAATTACGGAGAGCACCAGGTCGGCGGGATGCTGCACCCAGTAGTCGCGAAGCAGTTTGACGATGGGTGAGTGGTAAACGCGAATAGTGGTCTGCAACACGAGCAGAAGTTGGGGAGTGAAGCGGGTCCAGCCTTTGCGGAGGATCACGTTGTAGGTGTCCTGAATACGCAGGCCGGTGGCGCGACGAATCAGATCGAGAGGGTCGAGCAATTCCTGAATGTCGAGGAGCGTAACGTCCCAGGGATCCTTCTGAGTGGTGAGAGTGGCTTTGAGAGCTTCGGCTGCGCTGCGATGGCCTCCGCCGGCATGGTGGAAAACAAGGGTGAGTTTGCGCAAGATTTGCCGGGCCTCATTTCTGGTGGTTGCAATCATCCACGTCAGGTAGCGACGCCTTCGTACTGGCCATCGTGCTCGCCCTCGTACTTGTCATCGTCGAGCCAACCCGCATCATCAGCGAAGTGGTCATTCCCGGGGTCCGACAGACTTTGGGTTTCGGCGGAGAGCACATCCTGCGTCTCCACGTATTCATGAATGGCAACTCCCTGCTCGCCGACGGTGATGTAGGTGGGATGGGCATCGATCCAGGCTCCGCAGTTGTAGTAATCGATTCGGTGGACCGCATCATGCTTGTGCAGGGCGGCATGGGTGTGTCCGCAGAAGATGCGAGACGCGCGATGGTGACGGGCATGGGCCAACGCGCCGTCGGCGACCTTGGGCGACAGGCGCTGCCAGCGGGTGCCCAGCCGGTCGAGAAAACGGGTCAGGGTTTTATTTTTCGAATCCCATTTTTGCAGTTGGAGGTAGAGGAGCGTGCCGATCAAATAGCTAACGTGGACGTTCTTGACGACGAATCCGTCGAACTGATGACCGTGGGCCGCGATGTGGCGCAGGCCCTGGTATTCCCATTGATACTCCTGGTATACGCGGACGCCGACGAGGTGGGACATGATGTCGGCCAAGCCGTGATCGTGATTGCCTTCGACCCAGACGACTTCGACGTTGCGCTTGGGGTTGGAGAGCTTGCGGATGAAGCCGAGGAATTTCCAGTGCTCTTTTTTGAGGCGCCCAAAATTGAGGTCGGCAAAAATGTCGCCGAGGAGAATCAGGCGGCGATAGCGAAGTTCGCGGAGAACGGACAGCGCGTCGCGGGCCCGGCTCATGTCGGCGCCGAGGTGGAGATCGGAGAGGATCAGCGTGTCATAAATCTGACCGGCCATGGCCTGCGCGCCTCCAGTTTATTGTCGCCGGGGAGTGTTACGAGGTGATGAATTGGGAATCACGAAGGAGCCAAGGGTAATCTGTTAGTACACAGGAGTTAAGAAGGAGTGTTTCGCGAGCGCGCCCGGAGCGGGGTGGAAGGTCGAGCCGGGCGGGGCGCCCGGCGCTCCATATTCTGAGGCTCAGTGCGCGGGAGGAACATATTCGGCGGGGCGCTCGGCACCCTCGCCGAAGAAAAACTGCTCCATCTGCTTCACGATGACTTCCTGATCCTGCTTGCGCGCGGGGTTCAGGCGGTATTCGTTGAGCAACATCTTGCAGTGTTCCATCCACTGGTTCCAGGCCTGTTGCGAGACGTTGTCGTAAATCTTTTTCCCCAAGTCGCTGTCGAAGGGAGGCTCGGGGAGCCCGGGCAATTCCTGTTTCAGTTTTACGCAGAAGACTTTGTATTCGGCCATAAATTGATTCTGAAATTATCGCACAGGCGACGAGGCTAGACGGACGGACGGCGTGTTCTTGGCCGGAGGAAAAAGGAAAGGCCGGCGCAACCGGTTCGGGGGATTGGAGCACGCACTTAACCAAAATCGTTCGGCACTCGAAGATTTTTATTGACAATTTACATACTAGTGGCAATATCTTGTGGTAGGACAGCTGCTCATACAAGTAGTTGGGCAGTTCGGGCATCAAGGTGCCCTGTCGAGAACCTTGGGAGAACAAATCGTTCAAACGGAGGAAACACTTCATGGCAACCAAGAAGAAAGCCGCCAAGAAAAAGAAACACTAAGCGGACGGATGCTCGTTCAAGAAATTCCCCAAAGCCTCTCCGGAGAAGCACCTCTTGAGAGGCTTTTCCCTTTGTCTTTTCCTTCGGTCCTCGGTTTCTGGTTTTTCTTTCTACGAGGAGGGGCGCAACAATTCGTCGGCGGGCAGCAGCTGATTCATGGAGCCGGAGCGGAATCCTTCCAAGTCAAGGGTGACGAATTTAAATCCCAGCGCTTTGAAGAGGGTGGTAAATTTCTGGGCCATCTCCACGGTCAAGGCGCGAGGAAGTTCATCACGGGCAATCTCGAGGCGCACGATTTCGCCGTGATGGCGCACGCGAAACTGCCGGAAGCCCATCGCCCGCAGCGCGTCCTCGCCGCGTTCGATCAGGTTGAGAGCTTCGGGTGTAACCTCGCGTCCATATTCCAGGCGTGAAGAAAGACAGGCCGAAGCCGGCTTGTCCCAAACGCTCAACTCGGCCTGTTTAGCCAGTTCTCGAATCTCGGCTTTGCGCAGGCCAGCTCCGAGCAATGGGGTGAGCACATGATGCTGCCGGGCGGCCAGCTGGCCGGGACGAAAATGGCCCTGATCGTCGGCGTTCACTCCGTAGGCGACGGCGGTGAATTCGTGGGCATCGCAATAGCGCTCGAGGACGGTAAACAATTCATCCTTGCAGTGAAAACAGCGCATGGCATCGTTGCGGATGTAGGCGGGATTTTCCAGTTCCTGGGTTTCGACGAGGGCACAGGGAATCTGGTGTGCGCGGGCGAAGGCGAGTGCCTCTTCAAGGTGAGTGCGCGCCAGGCTGGCGGAATCGGCAATCACGGCGAGCATTCGTGCTCCGAGCACCTGATGCGCGACCCAGGCCAGAAAAGCGGAGTCCACGCCGCCGGAATAAGCGACGATCAGGCGAGACTGGCCGGCGAGGATCTGGCGCAGACGCTCCGATTTTTCTCCGAGCAGGGCCACCGGGCTCACAATTCCATCCTCCACATTCCATTATCCACGAGAATGGTCTCCCGGTTCTCAGAACATTCTCACGATCATCCCCACACTATTCTCACGGCCATCGTGAGGAACAGGGAGATGAGAAATCAGCTAATAGAGTCTTTCCTGCCGTCTGAGGTTGCCGAAGGCTCCCACATTGGCCAGAGTAAACGAGAAACGGTATTGATTTTCGTTGCGGACCGATCCGAGAGCAAAGCGGCGGTATTCGACACTCAGGCCGCAGCAATCCCAGTTATAGGAGGTTTGAGCCGTCGCATATTGCAGCGATCCGAGGTCGGCATCGAAACCAAAGCTGGTGGCGGCACTCAAGCCACGTTTGTTGAGCTGGCCATAGCCGAACAGTATGCGGAACTGCTGGAAGGTGCTCTCGCTGACGGCCGTGGGTGTCGAGGATGAAGGGGTGTTGATGACACGCAAGAAAGCGTCGCCCCCTCCGATGGTGAACAGGCCGTAGCGGTAATTCACGATCGCCAGGCTGGAATTGATTTGGCCGTTCTTGGGATCGTAGTCCAAGTCCCAT
This sequence comes from uncultured Acidobacteriaceae bacterium, assembly GCA_963696275.1. Taxonomy (GTDB): domain Bacteria; phylum Acidobacteriota; class Terriglobia; order Terriglobales; family Acidobacteriaceae; genus Acidiflorens. The sequence continues at coordinate 666,005 of CAVOJQ010000012.1, forward strand.
TCGGTGTTGGTACGCGGGCTGGTTTCGATGCGGAGGCGGGAAATAATGGGAGCGAAGCGCCGCTCTCCAACCAGAAACGCGGTGCCAGTGAAATCGGCGGTGGTAGTAAAGACGTTGCGCTGGCCGGGAGTCAGCGCGCCGCCAAAGGTGTTGTCGAAGAAATATTTCTGTCCGATCTCCCAGCTCAGAACCTCGCGCGGGCCGGAGGCGCAGGGTTGAGAGTCGGGGTTGGGAGGGGCTTCCCAAGGGACGGCGCCGGTCTGGGGCACGCCGCCGATGGTGAGCGTGCTCATGCCAGCGAGATCGCAATCTTTGTAATTCGGGTCCAGATGTTTGGCATAAATACGGTTGACGATGGAGTACTCGACTTCATTGGTGTTGGTGAGCACATCGGTGGCATCGAAGCGGAGGATATCGGCAAAGTTGTTCACGCCGGTCACGTAGTCGTAACGCATGCGCGGCTCAATGACGTGCTTCCACTTCCGCCCGAGCCAGGGGCGATCGAAGATTCGAGAGACCGCGGGCGGGCGCAATTCGACCAGGGCTTCGAGCGATTTGCGATTGAGAACGTCGTTGACCGCCATACTGGAAGTGTCGGGATTGCCCTGCTGGGTATAGAAGGTATCGCGCAAAGTGAGTGCGGGACGGAACGACCATCCCTGCCATTGCACGGGCATGGCCAGCGAGGGGGCGAGATCAAACCGGCCAACCAGGAATGCGGTGGTGAACCCCGGTTGCGTGCCCTGGGCCGCCTCGTGACGCTGCAGGCCCTCGGCGGCGCTCTCAAACGACCAGTACAGCGGAGTATTGCCCAGGCGCCGCTCCTCGCTGGAGAAAAAGATACTGGGGGTATGCAGAATGCGGACCAACTGTGTCTGCGTGATGTAGACGGGGCAGGCTGAGGGATCGGTGCTGGGGCTGCAGATATCGAAGTTCTGGTAGCGTTCGACGAGCCCGTTGAGGTGATACCCATTGGTGGTGTTGGAGAGGAAAATCTGCGACGTGACCTCTGAATCGATGGCCTGGTTGTAAACGTCGGTGAAGGCGAGGCGGAAAACGAAGGAGCTGAGATAGTCGATATTGGCGACCCCGCGGAAAGTTCCGAAGGGACGTTCACCCAGAAAACGGGCGTCTTCGCCGCCTTGATTCTGCGGTGGAGAACCGATGCCGCGATCCACCATTCCCTGATAATTGAAATACATGTACGAAGTGTCCCTGGGTCGTGCGCGGACCTCGCCGCGTTCAAACCAGCCGCGCTTGGAGAAGTATTCGGTGCCCATGGTGGCGTCCATACTGCGATTCAGAACCCAGTAGATGGCGTCGCCGGCGATCAATCCCTTGGAGGATGAGTTGCCGAAACTGGGAATCAAGAGGCCGGTCTGGCGTTGTTCTTTCTGAACCGGATGGGTGACATAGGGAAAATAAAAAACTGGAATGCCCAGGAGGCGGAAATCGCTGTTATGGATTTTTGCGGTGCCATCGACTTCAATCCACATCCGGGCGGCATTGAATTGCCACTTCGGGTGGGGCAGGTCGCAGGTGGTGACGGTTCCCTGGCGCACCAGGTAGTGATTGGGCCCGTGCTTCTCGACAATTTTCCCGGTGAAGGCAAACGGGTTGGGGCTAGTGAGTACGTAGCGGGTCTGGCGGATGCGAACGCCGACGGTCCCCACCACGCTATAGAAGATGCCAACCTGGGTGCGGATATTGTAGGTGCCGTGGCTCGCCTCGACGTGCTCATCGTAGGGGCCGCCGTCGAGCACGACATGGCCCTCGAGTTCGCTGTCTCCGGTGTCAGAGTTGTAGGTGATTTGATCGCCTCGGAGGATGTAGGTGCGGTAGTAAATCTGGGCGCTGCCCCGGAGGTGATAGATGGACCCTTCCTTCTCCTGTTCAACCGCCTTGATCGTAACCTCTTCTTCGGTCTGGTTGGATGTCGGATTGGGCAACGGGGCCGGCAGGGCCTGGGCTGGTGCAGCAACGCTCTCCGAAGCAACGGCAGGAGGGGGTGACGGGGGCAGGGTCTGGCTGGTTACTACCGGAGAAGCGAGAAGCAGATGACAGAGGAGTGCAGCCGTGATAAAGATTCGAGAGCGGGTGATCATTAGCAAGTGATGGTCAGCGGTTGATCGTACGGGTTGATCGTTAAAATTGATCGTCAAAAATGATCGCTAAAAATTGGCCTTAAGAATTGACCGTTCAAAATTGATCGTTTACAGATGGATCGTTTACAGATCGATCAATGAAGCGCGCGTAACTCCGCCAGCCGGTCTGCCAACGGGAACCAACTGACCTTAGCATGGGGGCAGCAGCGAAGCAAAGTTGCATGTAGTTTGCGGTTTCCGGCATTGCCTGGCCCTTACTGCTTACATTCATCGATCCCCGCATGAAGAGCGATTCCTGGAATGACTGGCGGGATGCGGAACTTACGGGGGTGGCCAGGACGGTGATACGCACGAGATGGCAATCGACTGCGACGAAAGAATGACGACCGGATTGACTAACAGCTTGATCGAGGAAGATCCCGCGGGCGGAGCGCGCATGTGCGCTCCGCGTGCAGGCGAGGCAACGCGAGCCGACGTCGAGATGCCGATTGCGCAACCGGGCTTTGATTTGGGTCGCGATGCTCAACCGCCCGATGCGGGTTCCGCAAATGCAAGTGCGGAGCCCGGTGCCTGGCGTGTCGAAGTCGCGGCTCGGCTGGAACGTTACCGCACGCGGCGCAAACCGCGGACACCACGTTATCCTTCGCTGCTGTTGCCCTTTGATGCGCCGGAAAGCTGGTGCCGGCCTGCGCCGTCGGAGCGAGGGGAGCAGGCTGCGACCGTATTGGCGCAAGCGGGACTGGACGATTCTCAGAACAATTCTCAGAACGGTGCTCACAACCACGCCGACAACCATGGTCACCAAGCTGCGGCTTCGGCTGAATTAGCGGAGAAGGAAGAGCGCTCGCCGGGGCAACGGAATCGAACGGGTGACACAGGGACGGACTTGCACCGATGGCTCGAGGCAGCGCCAGAGCCAACCGCTAAGGTGATTGAGTTCCCGCGTTCGGCGGCGATTCCCGTGTGCCGGTCGAGCGACCTGGCCGATCCTGTTTTCGATCACCGCCGTCCGCGCATCGTGGAAGTTCCAGAGATACTGCCGCCGCCTCCGGCGCTGGGTGGAATACTGATCGAGCCAGCGCAGCGGGAAGTGGCGGACCGGTACCACGGCGCGGCACTGCCTTCTGAACCCGCGTCGATTGCCAGACGAATTCTCGGAGGCCTGGTGGATGGCGGCATCGTTATGGTCGCCATTATCGCCTTTGCGGGAATTTTTCTTCGTTGGAACCGCGGTCCAAATCCGATGCCTGGACCGCTGCCGGTCCTGGGTGCGGGAGGCGCAGTTGTTGCCGCAGCACTGTGGTCGGCTTACGAATTGCTTTTCCTGGTGTATACGGGGTCGACTCCCGGCCTTCGCCTCGCGCGGCTGCAGTTGGCAGGTTTCGATGGATCGCGGCTCACGCGGCGTGCACGGCGCTGGCGCGTTCTGGCCTCGCTGCTATCGGCGTTTTCGGCTGGACTCGGCTATCTATGGTGTCTGCTGGACCAGGATGGGTTGTGCTGGCACGACCGCATTACTCGCACGTATCTCCAGCGCAAAGCGCGACCTCCGAAAGTCCCGGCTGCGAGTTGAGAGCTGCCGCGTTTGTGTTGGACGTGATTCGGCTCGTGGAGAGATGGGGCTTGTCCGTCTGGACGCAGCACAGCCTTCGGGGCAATAGAAAAGCCCCAGCCGACTAAACGACTGGGGCGTGGGAGCGTTCAGGTTCGAACTAGATTCCGGCTGGCGTCTGCAGGTGACGTTCGCACTTGCCGCCGCAGCAGTTCATCGCGGTTTTGCCCGACTTAGCATCGGCGCAGCTCTTGCCGTCGCCGCAGCACTTGCCATCTTTGCCGCAGGCGTTCTTCTTGCACTCCTTCATGGCGGCTGTCATGTCTTTGCCCGAGCAGCAAGACTTGCCATCCTTCATCGCGCATTGGTTGTCTTGGCCGCAACAGGTAACGTCTTTGGAATTGGAGTTGGCAGCGGCCTGATGGCAGCAGTTTTCGCCATCCTTCATGTTGGCCATGTTGTGGTGACAGCATCCCTGAGATTGCGCGGCCGATGAAGAGTTGGGCGCCACGGGGGTGGTGGGGGCATCCTGTGTCCAGCCAACCAGTGACAGCGCGAGGAGAGAGATCAAAGCTAACATTCTTAATTTCATAAGACTCCTTATCTGAATTTATGAGAACGGTTGAACGGTTGATGGTTGCGGCTGACTTTGACAGCCGCAGAAGAAGAGTTTTGAGAAGCGGGGCGGGAGATCTAGACGCGAAAAATCATTCCCAGTAGATCTGGTGGAGGAGCGTGCGCGACTACGGTGGCGGCGAAATCGTTCGACGATGCATCAGGGAGGTAGAGTGCAACGCGCTCGGCGAAAGCAAGGGCGGGTGAAAATCTGGTTTCGGGACGGACGGGTGCGGGAACACTGAGCGGGCCCTGGCGGAAGCAACAGCGGTGCTCGTCCTGGCACGGCAGGCTTGTGCTTGCGAACTCAAGCAAGGCCGAATTTCCGCTTTGATCAATAATTGGACAACAGGGCCGATTGTGGCCGGCAGGCATCGCGTGATGGTGGGCAGCCATTTGGGTGGACATTTCTTGCGCCCGCTTCGCATGCCAGAGATGCATGACCAACATGGGAACCATAGCCATCTCGGCCCATGCCAACATGGACATCAAAAGCGCCGCCGCAATGAATCTCTTCGCCATCCTGAACCAGCATGGCAGACGGCGAAGGAACGGACTGTGATGGCGGTCACGGGGGGCAGTTCATGGCCGCTATTCGAGGAGATTTGCGAGTGCCGGCCGCAACTCGCGGAAACGAAACGCATATCCGCTGGATTCGAGTTTTCCGGGCACGACCCGTTGGCTGGCGAGCAACATTTCTTCAGCCGCTTGCTGGCCGAAAGCGAACTTCAGCGCAAATTCTGGCACGCGGAAAAATGCGGGGCGGCTCAGCACTGACGCGAGTACCTTGGTGAATTCAGCGTTCCGCACAGCGCCGGGCGCAACCAGATTCACGGGACCCTTCATAGGACCAGGGAGCGAGTCGGTGTCGATCGCGTGATGAATTGCTCCGACGATGTCGTCAATATGGATCCAACTCCACCATTGAAGGCCGGAGCCAATTCGCCCGCCCAGACCTAGCTTGAACGGGGTCAGCATCTTTGCCAGGGCTCCACCTTTTGGACTCAGCACCAGCCCAATACGGATGTTCACCACGCGGATGCCGGCGTTGGCCGCGGCTTCGGTGGCAGCCTCCCACTGGCTGCAAACCTCGGGCAGAAATCCCTGGCCAGCCGGACTCTCTTCCCGCAAAATTTCGTCGTCCCGATCGCCGTAGAATCCAATCGCCGAGGCGCAGATCAACACGCGCGGTTTGACCTCAGTCTTGGCCAACGCGGCAGCCAGGTGGCGGGTTCCGAGCACCCGACTGTCGCGAATGGCGCGCTTCTTTTGGTTGGTCCAGCGCCCGACGACGCTCTCGCCGGCCAGGTGGACCACGGCATCAAATCCGGATATCGCAACTGGAGACAATGGCGCCAGAGGATCCCATGAAATCTGCGCCGCATTCTGAGCGGGGCGGCGCACCAGACGAGCGACCTGGGTTTCAGGAGATGAGAAGGAAGCGAGAAGCGCCGATCCGATGGGACCGGAAGCTCCGCTGACTAATACTTTCTTCAAACCGCGGCCCCTCATTTGGCGACCAGATTTGGCGGCCAGATTCGGCGGCCAGATTCGGCGACGAGCACGCGGGCGGGGGCGCCCGCGCCACACAACCTAACTCTATCGCGACGGGGGGCTCAAGGCGGTGAAAATGTTTCGCCTGCGTTAAAATCTATCATGGCGACGTTGCGGGAACAGATCGCAACCAACGTGCTGACGGTTACGCGCTTCCGCGAGCTGATGAAGAAGCTGCGGGAGAACCGTCCCAACGACGATCTCAATCTGGTCAAGAAAGCCTACGAATTTTCCCAGAAGCATCACGCCGGACAACATCGCGCCTCCGGCGAACCTTACCTGGTACACCCGCTCGAAGTGGGCAATGTTCTAGCCGACATGAAGATGGACGCGGTTTCGATCGCGGCCGGATTGTTGCACGATTCCGTCGAGGATACGTCCGTGACGACGGTCGAGATCCGGCAGGAATTCGGGGAACAGGTTGCGCACATCGTGGAAGGCGTTACCAAGATCAGCAAAATTGATTTTTCTTCGCGGGAAGAGGCGCAGGCCGAGAACCTGCGCAAGATGATGCTAGCCATGGTGGACGACATCCGCGTCGTCCTTATCAAGCTTGCCGACCGGCTGCACAATATGCGGACGCTCGAGCACCTCGATCCCGAGCGGCAGCAGAAAATTGCCCGCGAGACGCTCGAAATTTACGCCCCGATCGCGCACCGTCTGGGCATGGGCAAGATTCGCGGCGAGCTCGAAGATCTGGGCTTCAAATATGTCGATCCCATCGGATACGAACAGGTGCGCGTGGCGGTTGAATCGCGGCGTAAAGAGGGCGAAGCCTTTATGACGCGGGTTGAAGGCGTGCTGCGCGACGGACTCAAGGAAGCGGGCATCACGGGACGGGTCGAGAGCCGCGTCAAGCGCCTATACAGCATTCACAAAAAGTTGCAGCGCCAGCGCATCAGCGTGGAACAGGTTTATGACCTCTATGCCATGCGCGTGATCACGAATTCCGTGCAGGACTGTTATGCGGTTCTTGGGATTATCCACAACTTGTGGCGACCGGTACCCGGCCGGATCAAGGACTTCATCGCGATGCCGCGGCCGAATCTATACCAGTCGCTGCATACGTCGGTGATTACCGAGACGGGCGAGACTTTTGAAATTCAGATCCGCACCGAAGAGATGCACAAGATGTGCGAAGAGGGCATTGCCGCGCACTGGAAATATAAGGACGGTCCGGTTTCCGCCGAAGACGAGCAGCGGCTGGCGTGGCTGAGGCAGGTGGTGGAGTGGCAGCGCGATGTCAGCGATCCGAACGAATTTCTGTCGACGCTGAAGGTCGATCTCTATCCGGAAGAGGTTTACACGTTTACGCCGAAGGGAAAAGTCCTGGTGCTGCCGCGCGAGTCGACGCCCATCGATTTCGCGTACTCGATTCACACGGAAGTGGGCCACAGTTGCACGGGAGCGAAGGTCAATGGGCGGATGGTTCCGCTGCGGCACAAGCTTCATTCCGGAGATATCGTGGAGGTGATCACGCAGCCGGGGCACAAGCCGAGCCGGGACTGGCTGGCAGTGGTCAAGTCATCGCGCGCGCGGAACAAGATCAAACACTGGTTAAATGTCCACCAGCGCGAGCGCGCCATTGAAATCGGGAAAAAACTGATCGAAAAAGAGGCGCGCAAGTACCGCATCTCGCTGAAGGAAATCAAAGAAGCCGACATGCAAAGGGCGGCCACTGAATACGGACTGGGCCGTCCAGACGACTTGATGGCGGGCATCGGATACGGCAAGTACTCGGCTCGGCAGGTACTGGCGAAACTGGCTCCCGCCGGCACCGAGCCCATGTCTGACACGGAAGAGCAGGCTGCATCGCGCGGCTCATCGACCGGCTTGTCGGGAGGATTATCGAGCGTTGTCCGCCGCGTCTTTGGTGGAGACACGAGCAATGCCATCGTTGTGCGGGGTTCGGGCGATCTACTGGTCTATCGCGCCAAGTGTTGCAACCCGATTCGCGGAGAGGCGATCGTTGGGTACGTAACTCGAGGCAAGGGCGTGGCCGTCCACTCGGTCAACTGTCCCAACGTGACCAACCTTCTGTATGAGCCCGAGCGCCGGATCGACGTACTGTGGGCTGGTGAAAAAGATGGACAGCCGGTCTCGTATCCGGTGAAAATCACGCTTCTCTGCGACGACCGCTTCGGCATGTTGAAACAGATCACCGCGGTGATCAGCGACACTCATACCAACATCCGCAACATCGAAGCGCGCAGCCAGAACGGCCAGGCGAGTGTTGACGTGGTTCTCGAAATTGCCGATCTGAAACACCTCCAGAAGATTATGGACGGTGTGCGGCAAATCCCCGGCGTGCATGACGTGCAGCGGCTGCAGAAAATCTAGCTGCGTTGTATGCAGGCGCATCTCACGGGCGGTGGCTTGTGATCAGGTTGAGCCGTAACTGGGCTTCCTGAAAGCCGGGCGCGAGCGCCAGCGTCTTGCGATAGGCGTCAGCGGCTTGCGGAAGTTTATTTTGCTTTTCCAGCGCCGACCCTAGCGAGAAATAGGCCAAGGCGTCGGGCGCATTGGTTAGCGCTTCCTCATATTGCGCGATGGCTTCGTCGTATCTGCCGAGTTTTGCCAGCAGCCATCCATAGGCGATATGGTGACGAGCTGAAGCGGGATCGAGGGCCACCGATTTCTGGAAATGCTGTTCGGCGTCAGCCAGCGAGCCTTGCTGCATCTGGAGTACAGCGAGATTGTTGTGAACCTGCGCCAAGGTGCGCGCTTCTCCAGGATATTGCAGCGCCTTTTGATAGTAGGCGGCGGCTTCGGCGGATTGTTTCTGCTGCAATTTGATGGTGCCCATCTCGAAGAAGGCGGTGTCGGTGGGCTGAATCTCCGCGGATTTCGTGAGATGGTCGAGCGCCTCGTCGAGGCGGCCTTGATTGTAGAGAGCCTCGCCGAGCGCCCGTTCCATGAGGCAATTCGGTCCGGTAACGGCGAGCGCGTGCTCGGAAACCGAGATGCCGTCATGCCAGTAGACAACGTCGTGGGCAGTGACGAGAGCCAGCCCGGCGACGACCAGGGTGGTGCATGCGGCGGGGCCGTATTGCATCGTTCTTGTCGTGCTTATCGTTCTCGTCGTTCTTTTGGCGGGGAAACGCATCCCCCACTTTTCGGCGACCTCCGATGTTCCCCAGACCAACGCAATGAAGATTCCCAGTAGCGGGACATAAGTGTAGCGATCGGCGTGAGCGATGTCGCCAACATGGACCAATCCCACGACCGGCACGAGCGTGCCTAGGTACCAGAACCAGCCGACGGCCATATAAGGGCGCCGGTTGATTTGCCAGAGGACCAGAGCGGTGACGGTGCAGAGGAACACGAGGGAAGCGATCACTGGCACAGATAGAATTGCCCGATCGCGGAACGGGTAAAAGATGGCGAGTTTCGAAGGCCACACCATCTGCCAGAGATAGGTGCCGGCGGTGAGGGCCGCGTTGGCAAGCCGCGATGGCAGGGGAACCGATTTGATTTCGGTATCGAGCGCCTGTGCCTTGAGGGTCAGGACCGAGCTCGCAGCTGAGAGGAGAAGCAGAGGCAGTTTCTCGGCGCATGGTTTCAGGAAAACGGCGAGCGACTTTTGTTCGGAAGATGGCGGCTCCGGTACGGTTGCGAGGCGTTTCAGCGGCCAGTAGTCCAGCAAGAGCAGAACAAACGGAAGGGTCACAAGCATGGGCTTCGACATCAATCCCAGGACGAAGAGGAATGCCACCAGCAGATACCGGAGGCACCCAGGTTTGCGTGTATACGAGGTATAGGCCCACAGGGTGAGCAACAGAAAGAACGTGGAGAGCAGATTCTTCCGTTCGGCAATCCACGCCACCGATTCCAGACCGAGCGGGTGCACGGCAAAAAGCGCAGCGACGAAAGCGCTCTTCCAAAGCTCCCCGGTCAGGCTGCGCAACCACAGGAACAGTACGACTACATTGAGGACATGAATGACGAGGCTGGTAGCGTGGTGTCCGCCGGGATGGAGGCCGAACAGGCTCACGTCAAGCATGTGGGAGAGCCAGGTCAGGGGATGCCAGTTGGCGGCGTCGAGGGAGGTGAGAGCCCACGCGGCATTCCGCCAGGTCAACCCTTGCTGCACATGATCATTGGAGGTGACGTAAACACCGTCATCCACATTGATAAATTGAAACGACAGGACTGGAGCGAAGAGCACGAGCGTTAGAAGGGCGAGCAAGACGGCTAACAGCGTCGTCCGATTGTCGAAGTGGAGAGGTTGTTCCATGTAGTAACTGCAATGTAGGAAGTGCCAGGTGCCATGGCCTGGGTCGAGCGCCTTTCAGCAGCGGCTACGGGCCACGTAATGGCGCTGCACAATATTGTCTCTGGCAGGCGACATCGGGAACAAATGACAACGGTAACGACGGGAGGGTTCGAGGAATAAGCAACCAGAAGCGGGCAACCTGGATCAGGCAATCAGGATCAGCAGCCGGGCCGGCTAGCGCCGAGGTGTTCTTTGAGTGCCCCTGTGTTCAACTTTTGAGCATCAAATCCGGTATCATAGAAGTACGTTCTAGAGGTAGATTCCTACCGGAGGATCGATGGCAGTTCCTGTATCCCAGATGTGGACAGTGGCCTCTTATGTTCTGCGCCAGAAGCTGGCTGGAAAGAAGCGCTATCCGCTGGTGCTCATGCTCGAACCGCTGTTCCGCTGCAACCTGGCGTGCGCCGGATGCGGCAAGATCCAGTACCCGGCCCACATTCTGAAAACGGATCTCTCGGTGGAGGAGTGCTTTAAAGCGGTCGACGAATGCGGAGCGCCGATGGTATCGATTCCCGGCGGCGAGCCGCTGATGCATCCCGAGATCGAGAAGATTGTCGAAGGCCTGGTGGCGCGCAGGAAATATATCTATCTGTGCACGAACGCACTGCTGCTGAAAGAGAAGCTGCACTTGTTCAAGCCGAGCAAGTACCTGAGTTTCTCGGTGCATGTGGATGGGCAGAAAGAGCACCATGATTTTTCGGTGTGCCGCGAAGGGGGATACGAACTGGCGCTGGACGGGATTCGCGCCGCCGTAGAAGCCGGCTTCCGCGTGACCACCAATACGACTTTGTTCGATGGCGCCGATCCCAACAGCGTGCGCAAGTTTTTTGATGAGATGATGGAGGTTGGCGTCGAGAGCATGATGGTCTCGCCGGGATATTCTTACGACAAGGCTCCAGACCAGAAGCATTTTATGGGACGGGCCCGGATTCGGCGCATGTTCCGCGCCATGCTTTCGAATCGCAAGAAAACCTGGCGCTTCAACCAGTCGCCGCTCTTTCTGGAATATCTGATGGGTAAGCGCAACTACAAGTGCACGCCGTGGGGAATGCCGACCTACAACATTTTTGGATGGCAGAAGCCTTGCTACCTGCTGCAGGATGGGTATGCTGAATCCTACAAAGAGTTGATGGAGACGACGGAGTGGGCGAATTACGGCACCGAGTCGGGGAATCCGCAGTGCGCGAACTGCATGGTGCATTGCGGATATGAGCCTTCATCGGTGGACGACACGTTCGGTTCGCTTCGTGGATTTGTCGACACGGTGAAGGCGACGTTCTCGCTCTATCCGGATCAAGACGCGCTGAACGATCTGGATCGTGAAGTGCGTCCGGTGCATTCGTATAATCCGCTGATTCAGATTGAGGCGCCTGCCGCTACTTCTCACGCGGAAGAAAGCCGGGTATGAGCGGTCGCGAGCACGGGCACGATCCGGCTCCGCCTCATGCGACGGACGAATTGGAAGTTGTTCCAGGATTCGAGCGCGAAAATCTTCAAGGATGGATTCCGCAGCTAGCCAGCGAAGCCGACGTTCGCGCGGTCATCGAAAAGGCATTTGATTATCGCGGCGACGTCACGGTCAATCGCAAAGATGGCGGCGAGATTACGGGATATCTTTTCGACCGGCGGATTGGGCCGACGCTGGAGTCGTCGACGATGCGTCTGATCGTGGCGGGGAGCAATCAACGTCCCGCGATTCCCTATTCCGAAATCGCAGCCCTGGCCTTTACCGGACGCGACACGGCCGCGGGGAAGAGCTACGAGGCCTGGGTCAAGAAATACTGGGAGAAGCGGGCGCAGGGCGAGAAGAATATTTCGATAGAGCCGGAAGCGCTGGAATAGCCCCTTCGCGGGAGGGCGCCCGCGCCACACTTGACCAGGGATTTCCAAGAAACGATTTCATGCTAGTGCTTGCATCTGCGTCGCCGCGTCGCCAGGAATTGTTGCGCAGCGCCGGCATCGCCTTTGAAGTGCAACCCGCAGATATCGCTGAAGTCCCGGTTCCTGGAGAAGGCGCAAAGGACTGTGCCGAGAGGCTGGGGCGGGAGAAGGCGCTGGCTGTGGCGCGACAACGTCCGCAGGATGTGGTGCTTGGGGCGGACACGGTCGTCGTCGTCGATAAGGAAATCTTGGGCAAGCCTCGCGATGCGGCTGACGCGAGGCGCATGTTGCGGCTGCTTTCAGGGCGCGATCATGAAGTGATCACGGGAGTGTGTTTAGTGGCAGGTGGGCAGTGGTCGGTGGGCAGTGAAACCACGCTGGTGAGCGTGAATGAGCTCACGGACCGGGAGATTGCCGATTACATCCTGACGGGCGAGCCTGTGGACAAAGCGGGGGCTTATGCGATTCAGGGGATAGCCTCGCGCTGGATTCCTCGGATTGAAGGGGATTACAGCAATGTGGTGGGATTACCGGTGGCGCTGGTGTGGCGAATGCTGCGGGAGGCGGCAGCTGTCTGAGGTCAGGTCGGCTGCGGTGCCAGCGGTGCGCGGACAGGAGTGTCCGCGCCACACGGGATGATTAAGCGGTTGGCGGCTTGGGCGTCTCTTTTGGTTTTTCTTCCGGATCTTTCATCGACGTTTTGAAATTCCGGATGCCCTCGCCCAATCCCTTGCCTAGATCAGCAAACTTGCTTGGACCAAAAAACAGCAGCGCGATGCCGATAATCAACAGGATGTGCAGCGGCTGAAACAGTCCCTCACCCATAAATCCTCCTGCGGGGTGTGCCCGGTGCCCCTTCACGGGCGCGGCTGTGCGTAAACAACCCCAAAATCAATTCTAGGCTAGTCTGGACCCTCCGGTCAAAGCCGCCTGTGCTGTGCGTCACAGGGAATCGTGAAGTCGGTCACGCCACCCGTCATCTGGCGGTGAAGAAGCCGGGGCCGCCGACCAGCAAGGATTCTGTAACCGGCCAAGATGTTCCAAACAAAGGACACTTCGGAACAGAATTCCGAACCGAAGACAGGCTCGATTACGCCATTTCGATCAGCCGGGCAAGCAGCGCGGCGCGGCGGGGTAACTCCGAGATGAGGATGTGCTCGTGGGAGGCGTGGGCTCCGTCGCCTACACCGCCGAGGCCGTCGAGGGTGGGAATGCCCAGTGCAGCGGTGAAGTTGCCATCGGAGCCTCCGCCGACCGCAGCCTCACCAAGCTTCCATCCCAGTTCGCCCGCGATAGCTTTGGCTTGCTTGAAGAGAGCGGCCACTCCGGCAGTGCGCTCCATCGGAGGACGGTTGATGCCTCCGGTGACCTCAATTTTGCATTTGCGGTTGAAGGGGCGCAGGGCGCGCATTTTCTTATCGACACCAGCCGCATCTTTTATGCGCGCGATACGGACGTCGATGCGCGCGGAAGCGTCAGATGGAACCACGTTGGTTCGCGTTCCGCCGGCGACGATGCCGATGTTGACGGTCAGGCCCTTTTGCAGGTCGGTGAATCCGGAGATTTTTTCGATCTGGCGGGCGAGTTCGACAATGGCGTTCGCGCCCCTCTGGAAATCGAGGCCGGCGTGAGATGCCTTGCCGGTGACCTTCAAGAAGTAGTCGCCAACGCCTTTGCGCGCGGTCTTAACGGCGCCTTGGAATCCGTAGGAAGGCTCGAGGACGAGGACGGCGGCGGATTTTTTCGCGAGCGACTCGGTAATGGCGCGCGACGAATCGCTGCCGACTTCCTCGTCGGAGACGAGAAGCACGGTTACGGGGCGCGGCAGGACGCCACGCCAGCCTTCGATATGCCAATCCTGAAGGGCGGCGAGCGCGTGCAGCATCAGGGCGATACCGGATTTCATGTCGAGCACGCCGGGGCCAGTCAGCTTATCGCGGGTGATGCGGCAGGGCATGGTGGCGAGAGTTCCGAGCGGGTAAACCGTGTCGTAATGGCCGAGCAGCAGCACCGGCTTCGAGGTCGAGTCGCCGGGAAAATCCACCTGCAGGTGGTTGCCAAAATCCTTCACAAGGTGGATTTTTATCTCGCCGCCGAGCGCGGCAAATTTCTCCGTTACGGCGTCGGACATGCGATCGACGGCAGCCTTGCTGTCGCTGGGAGATTCGATCTCGACCAGTTCGCGGATGGTCGAGACGATCTGGCCACTCCGCTCTTTGAAATAGCCGCGACGAAATTGGGCGAGGCGGCGCTGCGCTTCGGAGATGGCTTGCGTGGAAGTTTTTCTGGAGACCGGATTCACGACAGATTTCTCCTCGGGAGCGGAAGCCCTGCCTGCAATTAAAGCTATCGCATGAAAGCCCTTTCGCGATAGCGAGCGGCGTCGCTTGAGGCAACGATCGCATGGCGGTGCGTTAAAGTGACGGGATGCACATCATCATCTGGGAGTTCACGGTTTACGAAGAACATATCCAGGAATTCGTCTCCGGGTACGCCTCCGATGGAGACTGGGCGCAGCTCTTTCAGCGCGCGGAAGGCTACATCGGAACGGAACTGCTGCGCTCTGCTCAGCAGGCCGATGTGTTCCTCACGATCGACCGGTGGGAGAGCATTGCGCGCTTCGAGAGGTTTCTGGAGCGATTCGGAGCCGAATACAAGGCACTGGATAACAAGTTCGCCAGCTATACATCGTCGGAAGAGAAAGTGGGAGTCTATATGAAATCGCAGTAGCTCTACTTTGTCTTTTGTGCCGCGATCCACTGGTCGGTCCGGGCTTCCAGCATATCGAGAGGCAGAGTTCCGCCGTCGAGGATCTCATCGTGGAAGGTGCGAATGTCGAACCTAGGACCTAATTCTTTCTGGGCGCGGTCGCGGAGTTCGCGAATCTTCAACTCGCCGAGCTTGTAACTGAGCGCTTGCGCCGGCCACGCGATGTAGCGATCGGTTTCGGACTGGATGCTAGGCTCATCAATCGCCCCGGATTTGCGAAAGAAGTCGACGACTTGGTCGCGAGTCCATCCCTGAGAGTGGATTCCCGTGTCGACGACGAGGCGAACGGCGCGAAAGAGTTCAGACGAGAGGCGGCCGTAGTCGGAGACGGGATCCTGATAGAAGCCGACCTCCTTGCCAAGCCGCTCGGCATACAGAGCCCAGCCTTCGATGTAGGCGTTGAATCCCAGCCCATGCTGGCGAAATTTTGGCAGTCCGGTGAGTTGCTGCTGCACGGAGAGCTGCATGTGGTGCCCAGGGATGCCTTCGTGATAGGCGATGGCCTCGTCATCGATGAGCGAACGGTGGGCGAAGTCGGAGGTGGCGACGACGACGCGGCCGGGGCGCTTACCGTCGGGAGTGCCGGTGACGTAGTGAGTAGCGGCGGCGGACTGAAAGGCGGGTATGGCTTCGACAGTGACGGGCGATTTCGGCAGAAGAGTGAACAGCTGGGGCAGTTTCGGTTCCATCTGGGCGATGTAGTGACGGTAGTCGTCGAGGATCTGCTCGGCCGAGGTGGGAATGTATTTGGGATTGGTTTTGAGGGATTCGCGGAAAGAGGCGAGATCGGCGAAGCCTTCTTTTTTGGCGATCATGGTCATCTCGGTCTGGATACGATCCATCTCACGAAGGCCGATCTGGTGAATCTCATCCGGGGTCAAGCGGGTGGTGGTGCGGGCGTAGATATCGTTCTCGTAACGCTTCTGGCCGTCGGGGAGGGAAGTGACGGAGAGGGTGGTGCGGCCTGCGGGCGCGTATTGGGTGCGCAGAAAATTGGCGAAAGTGTTGTAGGCGGGGATGACGTCGGTATTGATGGCGGCGGTGATCTGCTCGGTCAAGCGCTTTTGATCTTCAGGGGAGATGCTCGGCGGATATTTTTTTGTCGGCAGCAGAAAAGGATCGGCGGCGACGATGCCCTCACACTGGACGGGAAGCTTCTCGGCCAGGAATTTGACGGGCATGAGCTTGTCTCTCATGCCGGCGCGCAGCACTTCGGTGGTCTGGCTGAGGACACGCGGGATTTGATGAAGCCGGGCGATGTAATCCTCGTAATGTTTGACTGAATCGAGGGGAACGGAGAGCGGCAGATCGGCGAGGCCGGTATGAATGCCATTCTGCTGATTGATCGGCATCTCGTACTCTTTGAGGTCGTAATCGACGATTCGCTGCTGCAGGACACGGACCATGAGGTCGTGCGAGAGCTGGTCCTGATCGGAGAAGCCGGTGGTGGGAATAGCTTCGAGCCGGGCGAGAAAGGCGAGGTTGGTCTGGTGGCGCAGGGCAATCGCGGTGAGCGAATATTCGGCCAGCTTATCGTTGAAACGATAGTCGCCGAAAGCGGTGGCGCGCTCAGGAAAATTGCGGAGATCCGACTCATACTGCTCCTCGAAAAGAGCGTTCTGCGCGGCCAGACGGTCGGCAGCTGATTGCGGGGTCTGGGCGCAAACTGACCCGGCCAAAGCGAGCAAAAGAAACAACGCATGGTGGAAGTGCATAGATAGGAAGGGTACCAGAGGGAAGGATTCTTGAGGGCGCGAATCCAGTTTCACTCGTAGCGCAGGGCGTCGACGGGATCGAGGTTGGCGGCGCGCGACGCGGGGATTACCGCGCTCAATACCCCTACGAACAGCAGCACGATGGTTGAAACCATGACGGTGAAGAATGAAATTTTTAGGTGGATATCGGCTTTGCCGGAATCGTCTTCGAAGAGCGGCCCCATGAGGGGCAAGGTTCCGACCGCAACAGCAACGAGATAGGAGACCACAATTCCGATGACGCCGCCGAGCAGCATGATGAGCAGTGTCTCCGCCAGAAACTGGGCCTTGATGTGCCACTTGCGAGCACCGAGAGCGCGCCGCAAGCCAATTTCACGAATGCGCTCATCGACCGAGACGAGCATGATGTTCATGACGCCGACGCCGCCGATTCCGAGGGTCAGAATGCCGATGAAGATGAGCAGAACTTGCAGGCCGATGGTGATGCCGTTGATGACCGGGCGAAACTCTTCGCGGCCAAACATTTGTACGGCTTTCTTGTCGGTGGGAGAGAATTGCTGGCGCGTGGCGAGGGCGGCCAGAACCTGCGCCTCGGCGCGCGCCTCGTACTGCGGCGCGATCGGTTCAAAGACCAGCACGTCGCCGTATTTCGCGTTCCAAAGGTCGTTGGCGGCGGAGTACGGGATCCACGTGGACTCGTCATCACTGGAGAAGTAATTACTGAGCTGGATCTTTCGATCCATGGTGCCGATCACGGTGAACCGAACTCCACCAATTTCGACGGTCTCGCCGACGGCGGGGCGTCCGCCGAATAACTGCTCGCGCACGCGTGCTCCGAGGAAGACGACGCGGCGCCGCTCGAGTTCGTCGAGCGCGTTGATCCAGCGGCCTTCGGAAGGTTGCTCGTTGCGCATCTCGCCATATTCCGGGCAGACGCCGCGGACCGGCGCGGTGCCGACCATGCGATCGCCATAGGCGATGCCGGGACGGCGCACGGTCTCGAGACAGGCGTGGCGAACATAGTTGGCTGTCTCCTTGATCATGTCGAGGTCGGCCTGCTCAAGGATGACTTTCTTTCCGGCGCGTTGACCGCCGGGTTGTTCACTGGTCTGCTGGGGCCAGCAGATGACCGCTCCTTTACCGAAGGCATTGAAGCCGCCGACCAGAATTTCGCGAAAGCTGCCACCGTAGGCGATGAGCAAGGTGACGGTGGCGATTCCCCAGACGATGCCGAGCATGGTGAGCGCGCTGCGGGTGCGGTTGCGGCGCAGGGCGGTCCAAGCCTCGTTGAGGATCTGGTAAATCATGCCCATGCTAGCCACCTGCCTCGTGGCGCAAGGCTTCGATGGGATCGATGGAGGCAGCCCGGCGCGCGGGATAGAGCGCCGAAATGATGGCGATGGTTCCGAGAACGGCGAGAGCGACGGTTCCCGTCTGCCAGGTCGGCAAGAGTCCGGCAAAGAAGTCGGGCATCGGAAGGAGATTTACGAGCGCGCATAAGCCAAAAGCAATGATCAATCCGGCACCGCCGCTGATGAGGGCGACGATCAGGGCTTCCAGAAAAAACTGGCGCAAGATGCTACTGGCTGGAGCGCCGATGGCTTTGCGCACTCCGATTTCGCGCGTGCGCTCGCGCACCGCGACCAGCATCACATTCATGACGCCGAGGCCGCCGAGAAATAATGTGACGATGCCAACCGCGCCGAGAAAATACTTCATACCGTCCGTCATCGTGCGGAAGGCCTTCGCTTCCTGGATGGTGTCCCAGATGGGGCAGGCTTCTTTGTCTCGAGGATCGAAGTCGTGCAGCCGGCCAAGCACACGGCGCACCTCTCCCTTGCAGGCTACGTCTTTTTCGATCGAGCGCGGAACGACAAGCAACTGATCGAAAGTTTCAGGAGTGCCCGGGGGCTTGTCGGGAAAGTCACGGCGCATGGCCGAAAAGGGAATGAAAATTTTGTTGATGTCCCACCCATCGTAGCTGGAGTCCTGTTTCTTGGACGACATCACTCCGACAACCGTGAAGGGAATGTCGTTGAGGTAGACGAGCTGCCCAAGGGCGGGACGGCTGCCGAATAACTGCTTCTTGGCATCGGAGCCGAGGAAGGCGACCCGGCGGGTTTCCGCGAGGTCACTCTGATCGTAAAAACGACCCTCACCGACTCCGAGACTGCGAATCTCGGCGAATTCCGGTGTCGAGCCGGTTACGGTGAAGGCCGCGGCATTGTAGGCGGTGTGCGAACGCACCGTGTCCTGCTCGAGTTCGGGGATTGCATACTGGCAATCAGGGGCCTCCTCCTGAAGATGAGGGAGATCGGAATCGACCCAATGCACCAGGCGGCCGGCCCGTGTACCGCCGGCCTGCAGGCTGGTGCGGCCATGAAAGACGATCATCAGGTCGCGACCGAGAGTCTCGGCCTGTTTTTCCTGACCGACGCGAAGACCTTCGCCGGCAGCCACCATGAGAACGATCGAGACCACTCCCCAGGCGATTCCGAACATGGTCAGGATGGTGCGGACCCGGTGTGCCCAGAGAGTGCGGAACACGTCCTGAATAAGATCGCGGAATGACATCTGAAGTTTGGACGGAGCATCCCGGGAAATGAAAGCGCCGGGCCCGCCCGCTACTTTGTTGTACGCCAAATACGGTGGTTTGGTTCCGGTAACTTGGGGTCGCACTGAGGGCGGCGCGCCTGGCACGAGCTGTGAAAAGACTGATTCATGTGCATGGCTCGAAATCCGCGCGGGGCGGATTCGCAGGCGCCCCTAGCTACTGACCGACAGCTTGTCGAGTTCGGTTATCGTTCGCGCCAAAATCTCGTCGGGAGATCCCTTGGCTACGATCGGCATGAGCAGGCCAAGTTTTGCGTAGAACTCGATGAGCGGAGCGGTGCTTCTTTCGTAGGCTTCCAAACGGACGGTGATGGCTTCTGGGCGATCATCCTCCCGCTGAAAAAGGCGCCCGCCGCAGTGATCGCATATCGCCTCAAGCTTTGGCGGTCGATCCTTCACATTGAATACCGCCTTACATTTTTCACAGGTGCGGCGTCCACTGAGGCGCTGGACAATCTCAGCGAGCGGCAATTCGTAGTTGATGACCGCGCTGAGAGCGAGCTTTTCTTTCTCCATCAGCTCTTTGAGCGACTGCGCCTGCCCCAGCGTGCGTGGAAATCCGTCGAGGATGAAGCCGCCGCAACTGAGCAGGCAGTGATTGCGTTCGCGCACCATCTCCCAGACGGTCGAATCGGGCACGAGTTCGCCGCGGCGCATATATTCGAGGGCTGCCTTCATGGCGGGAGACTGATCGCAATCCCGCCTTTTGCCGGCGGCGCGAAAGACGTCCCCGGTGGAAAGATGGCAGGCGTCGAGGCGCTCGGTCAGAAACTCGGCCTGGGTGCCCTTGCCGACGCCGGGTGCTCCGAGGAGAACCAGTCGCCACGGTTTTTTTTGCTCGGCGGACACCACTGAACATTTTGCGGAGGGATCCGCGGCCGGCCCTTGCAGCCACTCGATGCGATCGTTCTTGATGGGTGTGCTCATGCTTAAAGAATTTACGCGCGCGAGCGTGGCTTGCAGTGACGGAAGTCACACGCGGGCTGAAAAACGAGGGCCGATGGAGGTCCGGGCTAGACCGCGCTTTATTGGCTTATTGCGGCATGGCTGAAGCCATGCCCGACCCAAAAATCGATTTATGAGACAGCTTCTAGCTTGTGCGCCAGATGTCTCCGATAATCCGCTGGAAATTTGCGCCCAGCACTTTTTCGATCACCGCCGCTGGCTGGCCGCGTTTGGCGAGTTCGGCGGCGATGACCTCCATATGATCGGGGCCGTTGAGATCGGGGACGTAGGGGTAGCGGTCCTCGCCGGGAGCAGCGACGCCAAGTTTCTTTCGGGTGGCGATGTGCTGATCGAAGTCGGCTTTCTGTTTGTCGGTCAAAACCGTTTTCTCAATCGAACCATCCGAACCGATGCCGACGTGATCGGCTCCGCAGACGTTGATGGCATGCACGAGGTGGTTCAACACATGTTCACGGTTCGGGATGGTGGGCGATGCAACGAGATAGGGCATGAGGTAGACACCGAAATAGCCGCCTCGATCGGCGAGCGATTTCAGAATCTCGTCGGGCTTGCTCCGCGGATGCTGGTAGACGGCGGCGCAACCGGAGTGCGTGATCAGGACCGGTTTGGCGGATTGAATTATCGCTTCGGATGTTGTGCGGTATCCGCTGTGGCTCAGGTCTACGGCTACGCCGAGGTCGTTCATTTGTTTGACGGCGGCGATGCCTGCCTTGCTGAGGCCGGCGTTGCCGGGCTCGATGCATCCATCGCCGAACAGGCCGCGATTGTTGTAAGTCAGCTGCATGATACGCACGCCGAGGTGGCGGAACATCTCGATGCGATCCGGATCTTGTTCCAAAAACCCGGGGTACTGGAAACCGAGCATGATGCCGATTTTGTTCTCGCGCTTGGCGCGGGCGATGTCGGCGTGCTGGCGAACGATGAGGAACGCCTCGGGATGCTGTTCGACGAGCGCTTCAACGTCGGCGATATTTTCGACCGTATCTTCGAATTTAAGTTCCGAGACCGTGAGATTAATGGCGGTAATACCCGATTGCCGGACGGCTGAGAGGAGATCGGGAGCAAGCTGCGCGTTCATGGTGATGAAGGGAGCGCAGAGAGTGTCAATGACGACGGCGTTGTTGTAAAGCGCGGCTATCGAGGGCGGAATGTCCGCCGAGTGATCGGGTGCCTGGGCCAGCGCTCGCGGGGAAAGGAGGGCAGCGGCGGATAACCTAAGGATGGCTTTATTAAATTCGCGACGGTGCACGTGCTTTGCTCCTACGAGATTTTATCCTGCAGAATTTTATCCTGCGCTCAAATGGCCCGCCGATTTCTATTGGCGGCCGGAGACCTGGCAAGCCCCGCCTCTACAATTAGTTCGTGTTCCAGCTCTGCGGAACATTCAGGTACGAGCGATCGAGTTCGGCGACGGATTGGCAACCAAGCAACCGCAACGTGCGTTCCAGTTCGATACGCAAAATTTCTATGGCGCGGGTGACCCCGGCTTCTCCGGCGGCGGACATGCCATAGGCGTAGGCGCGACCGATGAGTACAGCTTGGGCTCCGAGGCAGAGAGCTTTGGCGATGTCGGTGCCGCGTCGAATGCCTCCATCCATCAGAATTTCGGTTTGACCTTGAACGGCGCTCACGATTTCGGGCAAGATCCGCAGGGAAGAAGGAACGCAATCGAGCTGGCGGCCTCCGTGATTGGAGACGCAGATGGCGGCGGCGCCTTGATCAACGGCGCGGCGCGCGTCTTCGGCGGTGAGAATACCTTTGATTACGATGGGCCCGGGCCAGGTCTGCCGAATCCAGGTCAGGTCACTCCAGGTGACAGCGGATTCGGCGAGCGCGGCGGCCACATCGATGAGGGTCATGGGACCTTGGCCGGGGATGACGACGTTGGGCAGGGCGCGTAGTCCGCCATCACGCA
Organism: uncultured Acidobacteriaceae bacterium; assembly: GCA_963696275.1. GTDB lineage: Bacteria > Acidobacteriota > Terriglobia > Terriglobales > Acidobacteriaceae > Acidiflorens. The sequence goes on from CAVOJQ010000012.1 coordinate 687,966, forward strand.
GAAAACCTGCCAACCATCGTGGGCGAGAAAGAATTTGCGGGAGATAGGGGAGTTTGGCGAAAGGTCCGCCGCTGACCAGTTCTTTCATTCCGTTGCGGGAGTCGCGCTCGCGGTTGCCTGCGACGGGAGTGTCGATGGTGACGACGAGGGCGGAGAATCCGGCGACTCGGGCACGCGCCATCGCCGCCTCGGCCGCTGCGCGTCCTCCCAGCAGATAAAGCTGATAGAAGACGGGGCCGGCGGAGGCGGCTTTCACATTTTCCAGCGGATGGCCCGAGATGGTGGAAAGTATGTAACCCGTGCCGGCGTTGCCGGCAGCCCGTGCGGCTCCCACTTCGCCGATGGGATGCATGAGCCGACTGTAGCCTACGGGAGCAAGCAGAAATGGCAGCTTGAGATCGTGGCCAAGAATGCGGGTGCCGAGGTTGCAATCGGCGAAGGCGACCGCGAAGCGCGGACGAAAGGTGACGTCATCATATACGCGGCAATTTTCGCGCAGAGTGACTTCGCCTTCGGCTCCGCCGTCAAGATAGTCGAAAACCGGCCTGGGCAAACGACGTTCGGCTAAGGCGCGGAAATCCGAAACGCAAACCACGCGGGGAGATGCGACTGAGCGCTGCGATCGATTCATAGCGCGATGCCTGATGTCAGGTGGCCAAAAGCAGTTCGCATGGTATCACCGATGGCGGTGTTGCTTCGACGAGCGTTTTGCGAGAGCCGAGAACAAGGGCGCACCCCATCCGCCAATTGCCAGGAGCGATCCGAAAAGGACGACGGCGTCGATGCTGGAGCGGCCCGCACGAACGAAGTAAACATCCTTCAAATTGAGCCACAGGGCAAACTCATCGAGGGTGAGCGCCGCGCCGACTCCATAGAGAATCGACATGAAGCGGCTGGCGAAAATTGACGACGCACCGCTGCCTGTGCCGAATTCGCAGAGCCAGCCATAGCCGACTGCGAGCAGAATCAGAATGCCGATGATCAGATGATGAATGTGACGGCCGCTCATGATGATGTAATGAAACGGCGGGATCTGGTGGGTGATGCAGTAAACCATCCCGCGCACGATGGCAAACGTGAGAAAGAAGCTGATGGACGCGAGAAAGAGGCGGCGCCGCGGGCGGTCGGCGATATGCTGGTGCAGGAGCGGTCCAAGCCGGGTGCGATGGAGAAGCACGAGCAGGAGCGCGATCATGACCACCAGAACCAGAAGCAGAAACGCAGCATCGTCGAGGCGCATGGGACATTAGACCGTGCGGAAGATGCGGAGGGCAAATCGCGGTCGCAGGAAATGGACCGCCATGAAATGATGAACGAGCCGTGCGCGATAGAAAACTCCGGCATAGAATGGCAGAAACCCGATCTTCAAAACGAGGGCCCGGCACTTGCACAAATTCAGAACGTCTTTAGCTCCTCTTCTCTACACGTGTGTTTGTCTATCACTTCTCATTGCAGGGCTGACCATCGCAGGGTTTGCCGAGAGCGTTTCGCCGGAACTGATCCAGGATCTCAAGTGGCGTTTGATTGGCCCTTTCCGAGGCGGACGCGCGGTAGCGGTGGCGGGAGTGCCGGGCGATTCGACAACATTCTATTTTGGCGGGGTCAATGGAGGAATCTGGAAGACGACCGATGCGGGAACGGTCTGGGTGCCAATCTTTGACGGACAGCCGGTCGGCTCGATCGGCGCGCTGGCCGTAGCTGCTTCCGATCCCAAGACGATTTATGCCGGAACCGGCGAGAGCGACATTCGCTCCGATCTCTCTTCGGGCAACGGCGTGTATCGATCGACGGACGGCGGGGCGACGTGGCAACACATCGGCCTGGAAAATACCCGGCAGATCAGCCGGATCGTCGTCGATCCGCAGAATGCGAACGTCGTTTACGTCGGTGCTTTGGGCCACGCGTATGGTCCGAGCGAGGAGCGGGGAGTTTATAAATCTGTCGATGGAGGAGCGCATTGGACGCGGGCTCTCGATCTGGGATCGGAAATCGGCATTTCCGATCTGGCGATCTGCAGTTCCGCGCCGCAGGTGTTATTTGCCGGAGCGTGGAATGCGCATCGTGCGCCGTGGAGCACGTATGCTCCGCTGGAAGGACCGGGCAGCGGCCTCTACCGCTCTCAGGATGGCGGCACTACGTGGGCTCGGCTGCAGGGAAACGGTCTGCCTGATGGCGACTGGGGTCGCGTCGGAGTCGCGGCTGGTCCCGACGGTAAGCGGGTCTACGCGCTAATCTTCATTCAAGCGGAGACCCAAATTCAGATCAAGACGCGCATCCAGCCGCAATTTCTGAACGCACCGACAAAATCGGGCCTTTATCGCTCGGACGATGGCGGCAACACATGGATGCTCGCCAATGCCGATCCGCGCCTAACCGGCCGGGCATGGTACTTCAACAGCGTAACTATCGATCCGCAAAATCCAGAGGTGGTGTACGTTCCGAATGTCGCTCTCTATCGATCGGAGAATGGCGGGAAGACGATATCGATCGTCCGAGGCGCGCCGGGTGGCGATGATTATCACCAGATCTGGGTCGACCCGAAAAACTCTTCGAGTATGGTTCTGGGCACAGACCAGGGAACGACGATCAGCGTGGATCGCGGGGCGACGTGGAGCACCTGGTATAACCAGCCGACGGCGCAGTTTTATCACGTGACCACAGACAATCAGTTTCCGTACACGGTGTATGGCACGCAGCAGGATAGTGGAGCTGCCGCTGTGCTCAGCCGCACCGACCATGCCGAGATCACGCCGCGGGATTGGTTTCCTGCAGGTCCGAGCGAGAGTGGTTACATGGTGATCGATCCCAAGGACTCTGACATCATTTACCTGAGCGGCACCTACGGATCTATTTCGCGCTTCAATAAACGGACGAATCTCAGCCAGGACATTAGTCCGTGGCCTGCGTCGGCGTGGGATGCGGAGGTCAATGAGCGTAAATATCGTGATCCCTGGACTCCCACGATGGTTCTTTCCGCGGCTGATCCAACCGCGCTTTATTTGGGTAGCCAATACGTGATGAAGACGATCGATGGCGGTCTGCACTGGGAGACGATGAGTCCCGATCTTACGGGAGCGGCCACGAAGAGCGCTCAAGAGAGCAAAGCTGCCAATCTGGCGACGCCGCCAACGCTCGAGGAGGCGAAACATGCGGGATATGGGGTCGTGTTCAGCGTCGCGCCGTCTCCGCTGAATCGCGATCTGATCTGGGCGGGGAGCGACACCGGCTTGATTCACATCACCCGCGATGGGGGGAAGAACTGGAAAGAGGTTACGCCGCCGGGATTGAGCGCCTGGAGCAAAATATCGCTGATCGAAGCTTCGCATTACGATCCCGCCGTCGCGTTCGCGGCAGTCGATCGCAGCCGGCTCGAAGATCTGACTCCTTACATTTACCGGACGCGCGATTACGGAGCAACCTGGCAACTGATTACCGATGGCCTGAGCGCGCCGGCGTTCTTGCGCGCCGTGCGTGAGGATCCGCAGACGCGCGGCCTGCTCTTCGCCGGAACGGAATTCGGAGTTTACGTCTCCTGGGACGACGGAGATCACTGGCAGCCATTGCAATTGAACCTGCCGGCCACGTCGGTTCGCGATCTCGCGATTCACGGCGACGATTTGGTGATCGCCACGCACGGGCGTGCCTTCTGGAGTCTCGACAACATCGCGCCGCTTCGTCAGATACAGGAGGCGCGTAAAGCCAAGGGCGCGTGGCTTTACAGTCCGAGTACAGCGATCCGCATGGACAACGATTTTTTTTCAGGCACGCCGCTGCCGCCCGAAGAACCCACGGCGGAGAATCCGCCGGATGGCGCGATGATTGATTATTTTCTTCCATCGGCCGCCGGCAACTTGACGCTTGAAGTTTTCGATGCGCAACAGAATCTGGTGCGAAAATTTTCGGCTGACGCGGGTTCTAAAGACAGAGAGAAGCTTAAGAATCCGCCCATTCCAGTCGCCGACCGTTGGCTTCCCAAGCCCGAAGTTCTGGAGAGGGGTAGCGGCATGCACCGTTTCGTCTGGAACCTAGTCTGGGGGAGTTCCGGCGGTCCCGATGCGGACGAAGATTCCGAATACCGCAATCCCCGGGGTCCGAAGGTGGTACCCGGAACCTACCAGGTCCGGCTGACGGTCGACGGCAAAGCGCAAAGCCGGCCGTTGCAAGTCATCATGGATCCGCGCTCGGCCGCGACCCCCGAGGTGCTGGCGCAGCAGTTGCAGTTGGGTATGCAGATCTTCGGCGAGACGGTCGGAGCCCGACGCACTCTGGGCGAGATCGGGTCGGTGCAGAAACAACTGGCCGATATTCAGCAGAAGATCGGAACGCAGAATAAGGAGCTGCAATCGAGGCTGACGGAGGCGCAATCGACGATCGATAAAATTCTCAGCAACAGAGTTCCCCCGGTGCAGGCGCCTGGATTGCGGGATGCCTACACCGGACTCGCGTCGGCGCTGCGCGTAGTCGAAAACGGCGATCGTGTGGCGCCTTCGCAGGCCATAGCGGTTTACCAGGAATCAAGCCAGCAGGTGAAAGCGCGCATCGCCGAGTGGGACCACTTCAAACATACGCAACTGGAAAACCTGGACCAGCAATTGCGGCAGGCTAATTTGCCTCCCGTCAGGATTGGGCATTGACGTTGGAAGTCTCCACGCTCGTGAAGAGGTTGGGCATTGCGTTGGCGGCTGCGATTTCTCTGCTCGCAGCGTCTTTCCTGCCGGTAAGAGCATCGCAGAGCGCAGTCAACTTTTCGAACCAGGCGCGCCCAAAGATCGCTTCGCCAACCTTCTACAAAGACGTGCTTCCGATACTTCAAGCGAAATGCCAGAGTTGTCACCGCCAGGGGGAACCCGCGCCCATGCCGCTGGTGACGTTTGAGCAGACTCGGCCGTGGGCAAGTCAGATCGCGGGTGTGGTGGCAATGAGAATGATGCCGCCGTGGTTTGCCGATCCGCGCTATGGACGTTTTTCGAATGATCCGTCGCTGAGTGACGAGCAGATTGCGGTGATGACGGCGTGGGAAAATGCCGGCGCGCCTGCCGGCGATCAGCGCGATGCACCCGCTCCGCGGAAGTGGAGTGAGGGCTGGAATATTCCGCAGCCCGATGTCGTGGTGAAGATGGCTAAGACGGTGGAGATTCCCGCGCACGGCGAGGTGGAATATACCTACGAGATTGTCGCCACTCATTTTTCCGAGAACAAGTGGGTGCAGATGGCGGAACTCCGTTCCTCGAGCCCGGCGCACGTGCACCACGCCGTGGTGTACATCCGGCCGCCAGATTCTGCGTGGTTGCGGCACGCGCCGGCGGGAGTCCCGTTCACAGCTTCGACGCTGAGCGACCCCGAAGAACGCCGCCAGGCGCATGAGACCACCAGCGATCTCCTGCTGGTGTACGCGCCCGGAAGCGCTCCGGATCTTTGGGCGGATGGAATGGCCAAGTTCGTGCCGGCGGGATCGGATCTCGTATTTCAGATGCATTACACGACCAACGGCGAAGCGGCGAGCGACGAGAGCAGCGTCGGTGTCGTCTTTGCGAAGAACACGCCGAAGCAGCGGGTGATCACGCTGCAGTTGAATAATCATGCCTTGCTGATTCCTCCGGAAGCGGAGAATTTCCGCGTGGAAGTTGAAGGCACGCTGCCGAATAACGCCACGCTGCTCAGCTTTTTTCCGCATATGCATTTGCGCGGAAAGCGCTTTGAATACGACATTGTGCGCGACGATGGAAGCGTTGAGGTATTGCTGCGGGTGAATTATCACTTCCACTGGCAGTTGAGCTACAAGCTAGCCGAGCCGCGTCTATTAAAAGCGGGTACCAGGCTCCGGGCGATTGCCTGGTACGACAATTCGCGAAACAATCCGCATAATCCGGATCCCGAAAAGCTGGTGACCTGGGGAGACCAGACGTCGGACGAAATGATGGTGGGCTTTTTTGACGCGGCGATTCCGGCCGCAATGGACAAGTGGCAGTATTTCATCCGGCACGGTGAGACAGGAGGCAAGAAGCCCTAGGCCTGAAGGAGTATTATGCGGACAACTCACGAGAGCATGTTGCCTGGAAGTTGCGGACGCTCAGATCGATCGAGAACGGAGTAGAGCAATGCCTGATTCTGTCGAGTGGCCGCGGTTGCATTCGGGACGCCCGTCGCGTCCTCGCCGCCGCGTTCTTTTTATTTTCATCCTGCTTGCGGCGATCTTCTTCGGGGGGCGAACCGCGCTTTCGTATTACGTAGACGCGCTGTGGTTTGGCTCGCTCGGCTACGCGAATGTGTTTTGGAAAACTCTGGGCCTGCAGTGGGGAGTTTTCGCCGGCTTTGCGGGGATCACCTTTCTGATTCTCTACGGCTCGTTCCTGGTTCTGAAGCGGGCGCACCTTCCCGACCTGCCGAGCGGCCACACCATTTACATTGGCGGACAGCCGCTGAAGTTGCCGGTCGAGCCTGTGCTGCGGCTCATCGCGCTGGTCATCACACTCCTTATCGCGGCTGCCACCGGCGCCGGCATGATGGCGGAATGGCCGACGCTCGCCCTCTTCTGGTACGCGCCGCGAGCCACCGGCAGCGTTGTCGATCCCATTTTTGGCAAGCCGCTGACCTTCTTTCTCTTCACGCTGCCGGCATGGCAACTCATCGCCGGGTGGCTGCTTACGCTCGGAGTGATTCTTTGCGCCCTCGCGGTTTTTTTCATCCTTATCAGCGGCGGCAGCCGCATGCTGGCCGGGAAACTCAGCCGCTCGGTGACGCTGCCCTGGCGTGGCCTGTCGATCGCCTTTTCCTTTCTGTTGTTAGTCCTCGCCCTGCTGACGTATATCGGAAGGTTTGAGAGACTGCTCGACGATCATACGATTTTCGGAGGTGTGACCTACACAGACGCGCACGTCACGCTCACCGGAATGCTCGTGGTCTGCATAGCGCTGATTGCGGGCGCCGCGATCGCACTGGCGAATGCTATAAGAATGTCGCGTGGGCGGTGGCTGGTCGCGGCAATCGTTCCGGCCGCGGTTTGTTATGTCGCGCTGCAGGGAGTTGCGTGGTACGTCAGCAGTTTCATCGTCAAACCGAACGAACTGGTTCGGGAGCAGCCTTACATCAAGTTCAACACCGAGCTGACGCGCCAGGCATACGGATTGAACAAAATTGCGCAACGGCAATTTCCAGCCGAGACGACGGTTGAGGCCACGGACCCCGCGAACAATCAGGCTACATTGCAGAACATCCGCCTCTGGGATTGGCATGCCCTGCAGGATACGCTGCGGCAGATTCAGGAGATCCGCACCTATTACGATTTCCCCGACATCGATATCGATCGCTATGACATCGAGGGCACGACTCGCGAGGTGATGCTCGCCGCGCGCGAACTGAACGTCGAGAAGCTTCCCGAAAGCAGCCGCAATTGGATCAACGAAAAGCTGATCTACACTCATGGCTACGGTATCACCATGAATCCGGTCAACGGATTTACGCCGGAGGGCCTGCCGACACTGATGTTGAGCAATATGCCCGTGCAGAGCACGGTGCGTGGCCTGAACGTGACGCGGCCCGAGATCTATTTTGGCGAACTGACCAACACCGACGTTTACGTGAAGACGCGACAGAAGGAATTCGACTACCCGCAGGGCGAAAGCAATAACCTGACGTCCTATGAAGGCAACGGAGGCATCGTCCTCGGAAACTTCCTGCGTCGCGCCATCATCGCCCTCGATCGCGGCGACATCTCCAAGCTGCCTTTCAGCGATGACGTGAATGAGAATAGCCGCCTGCTGATGCAGCGCAACATACGCGATCGCGTGGCGGCACTGGCTCCCTTCCTCACCTACGATTCCGATCCCTACATTGTGCTTGGCGAAGACGGCCGCCTGTCATGGATCATGGACGCATTTACGGTCTCCGACAGCTATCCCTACTCCACCCACTACCACCTCGACAACAATCTGATTAACTACATGCGTAACAGCGTCAAAGTGGTAATCGACGCCTACGATGGAACAACGACGTTTTACGTGTTCGATGCCGACGATCCCATCATCACTGCTTACCGCGGCATGTTTCCAGATCTGTTCAAGGATGCCTCGAGCATGCCGCCCGGACTGCGCAAGCACGTGCGCTATCCCGAACTGATGCTCAAACTGCAGGCGGAAGTTTACGGGCTTTATCACATGACCGATCCGGAAGCTTTCTATAACCGTGAAGATCTGTGGACGGTTGCCACCGAAGTTGGCATGAGCCAAGGCGGCGGGCAAACCACCCAGGTGATGCAACCGAACTTCGTGCTGATGAAACTGCCCGACGAAAACGGGGTGGAGTTCGCGGAGATTCTTCCCTTCACTCCGGCGAACCGAAATAACCTGATTGGCTGGATTGCAGGCCGCAGTGACGGAGCCAAGTATGGCACGTCGGTGGTCTACAACTTCCCCAAGACGAAGCTGGTCGACGGGCCGTTGCAAATCGAGGCTCGCATCGATCAGAACGCGGAACTCTCCGGGCAATTGACGTTGTGGAACCAGCAAGGCTCACACGTCCGGCGTGGAGCGCTGCTGGTAATTCCGGTAGGGCGGGCTCTGTTATATGCGGAGCCGATTTACCTGCAGGCGGAGCGCAGTCCCATGCCCGAGTTAAGGCTGGTGGTGCTGGCGCTTCAGGACAAGCTGGCGTATGGACCGACGTTCGAGTCGGCGATGGCAGCGCTTTTTGGCGGCGGGTCCTCATCGCTGAGTGCGCCGGCCGCCAGCGCTCCTTCACTCACCACATCAGCGCCCAACACAGCAACACCCGGCACGCCGTCTCCAACCGATGCCGGGCACGGTACTGCCGCGACGGCCGCGAGTCAGCCGCCGGCGAACGTCAACGCACTGGTCGCGGAAGCTGGCCGGGATCTTGCCGACTACCAGCGCCTCACGGCGGAGGGCAAGCTGGGCGAGGCCGGGCAGAAACTCGAAGCGTTGAAGCGGGTCCTCGACAAGTTGAATCAGCGCCAAAAATAGGGGAAGAAATTATCGCGTGGCGGACTGAAGCCGCAAGCATTCTGTGAACGTACAAAGGCAGATAGGTTTCAACGTCGGCGTTTCGTCAGCCGTTTCGACGTTAGCCGGACAGCAGCCGTTTGAACCTCCGCTGTTTTCAAGGGAAGTAACATGAGACTGGTACGTTTTGGGCCGCAGGGCCAGGAGAAGCCGGGCATTCTCGACTCCGACGGCCGCATTCGCGACTTAACGGCGATCGTGCCCGACATTGCCGGCGAGACGCTGTCGCCCACGGCACTCGCTACCTTGCGAAAAATTGATCTCGCCAGTCTGCCGGTCGTATCTGGATATTCGTCCGGATATTCGTCTGGAAATTCGCCGGGGAATTCGTCGGGCGGTTCTTCGGAGAATTCTCCCAGCCAGGTTCGCCTCGGCGCCTGCGTGGGGCGGGTGGGCAAGTTTATCTGCATCGGGCTGAATTATTCCGACCATGCCGCCGAAGCAGGAATGAAAGTTCCGAGCGAACCGGTCATCTTTATGAAAGCGACCTCGGCCATCTGCGGGCCGAATGACGATATTGAGATTCCGAGGGGTGGCGCCAAGATCGACTGGGAGGTCGAATTAGGCGTGGTCATAGGAACAGCGGCAAAATATGTGAGCGAGGCGGAGGCCATGTCGCATGTCGCCGGGTGCTGCGTCATCAACGATCTCTCGGAGCGCGCTTTTCAACTCGAAGGCACAGGACAATGGGTGAAGGGCAAGAGCGCGGACACCTTCGGGCCGATTGGGCCCTGGCTGGTGACCACCGACGAAATCGCCGACCCACAAAACCTCAAAATCTGGCTTGAGGTGGACGGCCACCGTTGTCAGAACGGATCGACGCGGACGATGATTTTTGGCGTGCGGCAACTGGTCAGTTATGTGAACCGTTTCATGAGCCTGCAATCGGGTGACATTATTTCCACCGGCACGCCGCCGGGAGTGGGAATGGGCCGGCGGCCACCGGTTTATCTGAACGCGGGAAACCGGATGCGACTGGGGATCGATGGGTTAGGCGAACAGAATCAGCGCGTGATCAGCGCTGCCTGACCGCTGCGTGACTTGCGCGTTTGCGCTCGTCTGCGAGATCAAGATCCGGTCCTTAGAAAATGGTCGTTAAGATTTTCGAGGCCTTCGTTCTACAACGCGCCAGATCGGGCAATCGAGGGGGCTGGATTCAGTTCATGAGATGGCGTCCGATGGGCGTTCATCCGGCAACGCGAGGGTTGCTCATCTTCCTCCAGGGCGCTAATCAAGGCTTCGACCAGTGAACCGAGTTTGCTGGAGTCGGTTTCTATGGCTAGGGCACTGCACAACTGGCGCCAGTCGTTTTTATTCACTTCACTTTTATGCACTTCACTCTTGCTCACTTCAGTCATGTTTGCGCCTCCATGAGTCAGCTCCATTCCTCAACAGTGCATGAACAATGCATGTTCCTGGCCAAACGCTAAGTGCTTCAAGGATTGCGAAAGTGGCGAGACGAGGGCTGTAATTTTGACCGTACTGTGAAGAAAAGGAGATTGGCCAACGCTCGGCATGTTTGTGCGCGGGCAGAGATAAGGTCGTGCGGGTAATCCGGGGCCCCGTCTCGCGGGGGGGCTACGAAGAGAAATCCAGAGCGACCAAATTGCGACGCACCCGTCAAACGCAGCGAGATAAAGAATCCTTAACCCGCGGACGACGATTGGTTGCCCGGCTGGCGAGATCGCATTGATGCGGTAGTCACCTCAACAGCCGTTCAGATACCGGCGTACCAGGCATAGCCGCCTTCTGCATTCGCGCCGCCCAGACCTTTGCCGAAACCTTTCATACTGTCGGTCACCGTCAGGCCGGTAATGAATTTCACGCTCTTATAGCCGACCTGGCGTGGGAGCCGCAGGCGAAGCGGCCCGCCGTGGCCGACGGGAAGCTCATCGCCATTCATGCCATAGGTCAGAAAAGTCTGCGGGTGCAACGCGTCGGCCATATCGATGCTTTCCCAGGTGTCCGGTTCGATCGAGAAATAGACTACGTATCTTGCCTGCGGGAGAACTTCCACGGCTTGCAGAATTTGGGAGATAGGCACGCCGATCCACTCGGCGATATACGACCATCCCTCTTCGCACTGCAGCATGGTGATCTGGGTATGAGACGGGTAGCTCTTTAGCTGATCGATCGAAAACGAGGCGGGGCGGGCGACCATGCCGTTGACGGAGAGCCGCCAGTCGGCGAATCCTCCGGCTTGAAGACGCTTGAACTCGTCAGTCGGGGGCTCGACTTCGTTGGGGAACGGCGACTTCGAAATCTGGCTGCGGGAGAACTCACGCGCTAAGGAGTGCCTGGTCAGCAGCCGCTGGGAAGCATAGGTCAGGGTTTCGCCCAGACCCCAGATTCCGCCGTGATCGGGCGGGATGAGCCCGTACTTCTCCGCAAGGCGAGCGGCGACTCCCAGGCCGGATACGCCTGCCGCAGCGGCGATTCCGGTTGTGATCAATTTTCGGCGTGAAAGTTTGCGGCTTGAGAGATCGCTCATGTGCTCTCCATATCTGTCGAGCTGCGATTTGTCGAGCTGCGATTTGTAGAGGCGCGGCCCGTGATCATTGCCCGCATGCGGCTCCGGAATCCGGCAAACCAAACCATCCCAACATGCACGAGCAGGAAGAGCACGAGGGCGAGAGATACGAAGAAATGGAGCGTGCGCGCCGATTGCTGGCCGCCCAGCACATTGACGGTCGCGGGAAACGCGGAGACAAAGGCGGGAGACATGGCCAGACCCGTCCAGATGACGAACGGGAAAAGGATGAAGATCACGAAGAGATAGCTGAGGCGCTGGAGTAAGTTGTACGACCAAGCTTCTGCCTCACCTGGCCGCTGGAAACGCAAATGGCTGGCCACCGTTGCCGAGAACGATCGCCAGGACAGCTCGGCCTTATCGGGGAGCAAGTTCCTCCGAAAATGCCCGGTGACAAAGCCCGAAATTATGTACAGCAGGCCGGTGAAAACCACAATCCACGCGGATTGAAAGTGGAGATAGCGGCTCCAGCCGTTCTGGTCCGGCAGTACGTAGCCGTAGCCGGTCGGCACCAGATTCCTGGAAGCCGGGATATGCAGTTTGAATAGCGTTGGAGTCAAATCATTGCCGGTTTCGCCCCAATAGAAGCGGGGGTGCGAGATCACAAGATTAGTTCCGCTGACGAGCAGGGCAAGAAAGCAGAGGGCGGTGATCCAGTGAGTGGCGCGGACGAGGGCAGAGTGGCGCAAAGCCGCTGTCGTACTAGGGACGGCTGTTGGGACGGCTGAAGCAGCACTTGGGAGGTAAGCGGAGTCGCCCACGCGGGAATGGTAGCACGCGGCGGGCACGAACGACATCCGCGAACCTGACTGGTTGTTGGCCGCGCGGCGACTGTAGCACCGCCGTCCCGGCGGCAACGCGATGGATGATCGCCGGGCTCGAATCCACCTTAGTCCGCGCATCCAGCGGTTGTGAGTGTTACTGCGGTATTACGCCACTTATGCGCCAGTGAATCACGTTCGCAGAGACAGTCAGCTAAGATCGGCAATTTCAGCGACGTTCCCATACACTGATGGAGTGAAAACAGCGTGGGTGCTGCGATCTGCTTGGCGGTCCAGTGTACTCGCCGTGCTTTATGCCATGGTCGCCTGTGCAGGTGCTCCGAATATCAAATCTGCAGAGGAAGTTACAGCAACGCAGTTGACGGCATACCTGTGCAGTCCAAACGGCCACTATTCAACGATGTTTAGGGGCGTGTCATACGCCGGCAGCGACTCCGGATTCGACTACATCGCACTGGCCTACGGCGATGGCCAGCTGAGAAAATATGAGATGTTTAAAGTTAAGGCTGGCGACCTCGGGCTTCCCTATCACATGCCGGCAAAAGCCACGCCGACCGATTGGATAGACACGTACGCTCATTTTCCAGCGGGTAGTTGTCATTAACTTGAGGGGTTTTGAGCGTGATTGGGGATTTAACCGAAAGTTGTCCAGTGTTTGGTCGGTAGTAGAAAAGGCAGGATCACAGGCCCCCGTGGAGCCGTCCGAACGTGTGGGCAAGCATGAGCGACATGATGAGGATACCGGCCCCGAGGACGAGCGCGTGCTGGGTCTCACGCAGATTAAAGCTGCCCACACGACAGACAAGCAGGTAGCCGACGGCTAGGTTGAAGAGGCCCCATAGGACATTGACCGTCGAGGAGGACAAGCCTACCCCAGGCGGTGATGCAAAGGGGCTCTGGAAGGCATGCCCCGAGATCCCATTGCCGAGATGGGGCAGGGCGTTCGCGAGGAATGCGCCCCCGAAAAAGTAGGCCACGTAGTGGTACCAGCGCATCGTAGCTCCCTTCTGACTGCCAACCCGATGGTAGCGCAGACGGGTCAAAAACTAAAACGCTGTGAAATGAACAATATGCTTTGTTGATCCAAAGGGCGGCTTGTGCATGTCAGCCCTGAGCGCAGCGAAGGGACCTTCCCCCAATACTTTTTGGCAGCCGGACCTGTAAGCCGAATTCTGTCCGTCTTGCGACGGGACGGTCATTCCTCTGGGCCACGCATTACTGCGGGGCTCAAGCGACCTACCCGGAGGTTGTGGCGCACCGAGCCGGCACGCGTTCCCAATCAGCCCGAAGGCTTGCCAGGAAATCCCTCCCTATTTGGTCTTGCTCCGTGTGGGGTTTGCCCTGCCCGGCGCATTACTGCGACGGCGGTGCGCTCTTACCGCACCTTTTCACCCTTACCTGAACCTTGCGGTCCGGGCGGTATGTTTTCTGTGGCACTTTCCGTCGAACGATCCCGCCCATAGAAGCGCGGGGGCCCTCCCGGACGTTATCCGGCACACTGCTCTGCGGAGTTCGGACTTTCCTCCCGTCTTGCGACGAGCGACCGTCCGGTCCGGCTGCCAACCAGCTCATTATAGTGCAGGCGGATCGTGCCGACCGATGGATAGTAGATCAGTTTGAATTTGGAAATAACCGGCTGATCAACTTCCGACGGCCAAAGCAATTCTCCCAGCGACGAAAAACAGAGCAGCAGCGGCGAGCCGAGCGTAACCTGAGACTGTGATTCCCGCATATTTTTTCAGGAACCAAGCAGTTGCCGGACACGCCGAAATGCCAGAAAGCAGCGCGAACCACCCGTTTGTCAGCGGCCACGGCCCTTTCGTCCAGAGAAGCCACAGGCCGCCACCGCCGGCGACGATTGTCCACGCCCAAGCCGCGACCGACCCCAGTACGCCACCCAGCGTGGTTCGGGCGATGGTTTTCTGCTGTAGATTCATTTGTTGCGCATTCGTTCGCTGTACATTCGTTCGCCGTACATGCGCTGGCTCAGGCAGCATTGCCCAAGTCTTCTGACCGGATTTCGATCCGAGGCACTACCCATAGACGCGCATGTATGCTGATCCGTCCTCTTACTCCACTGGTTTGGGTGCGATGACGAAGGAATACATCAGCAGGGCCAGCCCGATCAGCAGCGGAATCAGCCCGGCGAGATAGACGGGCCCGTCGTCGTTCGCAATCCCGCGCAGAAGCACCATGACGCCGATGCCCACAACGGCCGTGATCAATCCGCCGAGCTTCATGCCTTCGAGGCGGCGTCTTGCGGAACTCTTTTCCTGCTCGCGCATCAGTTCTATGGCGGCCTTGGCACCCTCGCTTGAGCTTTCCGCGATTTTTTTCAGAGTTTCGCTCTTGTAGTATGTCTCTCTCTCTTTGCGCCGCGCATCGGCCCATGACGCCACGGCCAAGAATGAGAACAAAGCAATACTTCCCACCACGGGTATGGCCACGGCTACTACGCCGACCATATCGTTGCCTGCATCGAATGCCATTGTCAGCTCCTTTTTCCGGCTTACGTTTTCCTGCTTACGTTTTTTGGCTTACGACAGGTAGGACCGGGGTGCTGTGGTTCCGGTTGCATTTTGTTTGTCCGGAGTCCATTTTTGAAATAATGCAACCGGGCGTACATTCGTAGTGTCCTACGATTGAGGCAGAGTCCTAGCGTGAGCGCCAGTGAAGACCAGATCGATGTGGAACGAGTTCTGGCGGGGGACATCGCTGCCTTTGAGGGGATTGTGCGGCGCTGGCAGGGGCCGCTGATCAACCTGGCGTACCGCTTCTGTCACGATCGCGGACGATCTGAAGAAATGGCGCAAGAGGCTTTCCTCCGCGCCTATCGCGGCCTCGGCCAGTGGCGCAGGGATGCGATCTTTTCTACCTGGCTCTTCGCGCTGGCAATCAATGTCTATCGTAGCGAGTTGCGGCGTATTCCGGCGCAGACGGTCGCACTCGAAGACATTGCCGAACCCGCCGACGCCCGCGCTCCCGATGGAGGATTCGAAGGCCGCGACCGCGATGCGACTGTACGCCGCGCTGTCGGGGCGCTGCCGGAAAAATATCGCGAGACTTTGATTCTTTATTACTTTCACGAACTGGATGTCGGTGCCGCGGCGCGGAGCCTAGGATTGCCCGAGGGCACGGTCAAGGCGAGATTGTCTCGCGGCCGGGAGATCCTGCGCAGCAAACTTCCGCAACTGCTGGCTGTGCCCTGTCTGAAGGAGGCGTAATGACACGATGGACTGCACGCGAAAGGAACGACGACGAATTGAATCACATTCTTTCCGGGGAAGGTGAGATCCTTCCATCGTCCGGTTTCGCGGCTTCCGTCATGGATGCGGTGAGACGCGAGGCCGCGGCCCCGCCTCCGATTCCATTTCCGTGGAAGCGCGCGCTCCCCGGCCTGTTGGCGGGAGTGTCCGCAGTGGCACTGGTTCTGGTCGCAATGGTTGTCGCGGCCACGCATCTGGGAGGAACAGCCGTTTCGCCGGAACTGGCGTTGTCGTCGCCTTCGGCGGTGGCGTTTCTCTTCCGGGAAAACGTACGGTCGGTGGCGGGATGGACTCTTCTGGCTCTGCTGCTGACATTCGTATCGCTGAAGCTCTCCATGCGCCTGGCTGCGGGCGAGGCGTAAGGCTTGAGGCAGCGGGGAGATCAAGGGCCGGGAGCGATGACAGGATCGCTGCGCGTTGGTTGCGCCACTCAATGATGCATGGGTAGATGTCCGGCTCGGGGGCAGGAGGGCGCGGGAGTCGACGTCAAAGGCAGCGGGCGAGGGCGCCCGCTCTACACTTCGTTATCAGCGGTTATGAGCGGCGGCGGTAGTAGATGTTGAATTCGAAGCCGGGAGTGGGGGGAAAGATTTCCGCGATCTTGCGCAGGCGTTCGGCCATTGGAGTTGGAGCCAGGAGCGGATAGTCGCGCTCGCGAAGATCGTAGTAATCGACATCAAGGTAGAGCGAGAGAAGGTAGATGGAAATCGCGTCGGCAAAGCTGGAAGCGAGATATTCAGTTTTATACTTCTCCGCGTCCGGACCATGGGCAGTGGCGAACTTGCGGGCTTCCCAGGCATCGAGGGAAGTTTCGCCGCGAACACCGGACTCCACTTGCTGCCAGGCCAGGTCAGCGAAGTTCTGGGAGACGCCGGCGCGTTCGACGAGCGCGTGACCGACGTTGATGTAGAACTCGAAGGCCACGGAAAATTTGTCTTCCATGAGGCGGGTCGAGATGAAGACACACTGGGCGTCGCCGAGATTCAGATTGCGATGGCAGACGGCATTGTCGCTGAGTCCGACGTCGTAGCGGTCGGCGATTACCGTGTCATCGCCCTGGGTCACGGTGAGCGGCACGAAATAGTAGGCTTTGCGGCTGAGGGCAGAGGCGATGGGAACAGGCACGGCGGCGATCATGCGATCGAGGTCGTGGTCGGCAATGGTGATCTCGCCGGAACGGGCATAGCAGATACCATTCGGGGCCTGTGAAACCGGGCTGTTTTGCACGATCTCGGCCGGACTGCGCGTGATCGCGGAGACGCTTTGCGACATTGCGATATTGTAACGCACGAAAGCAGGGTGAGTGCCGAGGTGTTCGCCGGCCAGAAAATTAGAGCCAGGTTTTTCTGCTCCGTCACGGCGGGGTAAGGTTGCGATGCGCCCGGCGCATTGCGTCGCGGCTCGCTGCTGAGAGCGGCAGGCGATGGTGTAGCCTAGTGGCATGGCAAAAGCGAGCACGGAGAAACCGCGCTGGATAGGAATTCCAGTGCGCGTGTTTGCGATGACTTTTCTTTTCACGCTGCTGACCTTCGCGGTGGCGCTGCTGCTGAGTATTCTGGGAACGGTGGTCTACGCGCAGGTGAAGCACAGCGCGCCCAACCTGACTTTTGCCTACCGGCATATCGCGTTTCCGTGTGCAATCACGGCGGGCTCAATTGTGCTGGTGCTGTCGCTGGTCATGGAAATTCGGAACTACCGCCAGCGCAAAACCCTGGCGGGAATCGAGCGGGCGAGCTGAAATTTCCATGGGGATGAGTTGACGATGGACTTGAAGACATTCGCGCCGCGCGTAGCCATTCCGGTGCCGCATTCCGGGGATCGTATGTACGCTGAGCGTGCGCTGCCGCAATACGAAGACGCGGTGCGCGAAGCCGGAGGAGAACCGGTACGCATCGAACTGGATCTGACACCGGAGGAGGTTACGAAAAGAGTAGAGCGTTGCGACGCGGTTTTGCTGCCGGGGAGCCCGGCGGATGTCGATCCGGGGAAATATAACGCGGATCGCCATAAGAAGACGGCGCCGGCGGATGCCAAACGAGACATGGTGGATGAAGTACTCCTGCAGGATGCTTATAAGTTGCGGAAGCCAGTCTTAGGGATCTGTTACGGGCTGCAGTCCTTGAATGTGTATCGGTCGGGGTCGCTGGTGCAGCACATCGAGTCGACGATCAACCATGGCGCGGGACGTAAGGTGGAAAAGGCCCATAAGGTAAAAATCGAGCCCGAATCCAAGCTCGCTGGAATTGTGGGTGCGCCGAAGACGGTGGCGGTTAATTCTTCGCATCACCAGTCGATCGACAGAGCGGGCGAGGGTTTACGCGTGGTGGCGCGGTCGACTGAAGATGGAATCATCGAGGCTCTGGAGGGAACTGCGCCCGGGCATTTTGTTCTGGCGGTACAGTGGCATCCGGAGCGGAGTGTGAGCGATGGGCCGGAGGTAGCGGAATCGGCGCGCGCGATTTTTCGGGCGTTTATCGAAGCGGCGAGGGAGAAGCGATAGACAGTCTATCGGTCCCGAAGGTGTCCGCTGGGAGCAGGGGTCCGTCGCTTCGCTCGGGATGACAATTCATTGTTAGTATCGCGAGTTCCTTACACGCTCTGAGTTCCAATCTCCGTGAGAACGTCCTCATCCTCTAAGCTCTCGCGGTTGTCCTCCTGCTAGGTGCGTTTCAGCAACAGCGCGACATTTGCGATGACGGCGTTCTCGGTGCCTATACCTTCGGGGGTTTTGGCTTTGATGCCTACGCAGTCGGATGGAATTCCGCATAAGTCGGCGACGTGTTGGCGAATCGCCGCCGCGTGGGGGCCGATTTTTGGAGCGGAGAGGATCAGAGTGGAATCGAGGTTGACGAGTTCGTAGCCTGCGGTTTTGACGCGCTGCAAGGCCTCGCGCAAAAAGACGGCGGAGTCGGCGTTTTTCCATTGCGGGTCGGTGGGGGGAAAGAGCGATCCGATGTCGGGGCCGGCGATGGCGCCGAGCAAGGCGTCGGTGATGGCGTGGAGCAGGACGTCGCCATCGGAATGGCCGCCCAATCCTTTATCGTGGGGCAGAGTGAGGCCGCCGATTTTGAGGGGGATGCCGGACTTGAATTCGTGCGAGTCCCATCCGGAGCCGATGCGCATTTCAGGTTTCCGCATTCCATTCCCGTCCGCGAGGCCGAGCCCTCAGGGGCTAAAGCCCGGCGCATTTTTCGTCCTAGCGGCACACTTGAAGCCGTGCCCTCCCCAAAACATTAACTGCCTGAGGTTTGCAAATAGAACTCGGCCAGTTCCATGTCGGCCGGCGTGGTGATTTTTATGTTGCGCGGCGAACCCATGACTACCATGACGGGCAAGCCGGCGCGCTCGATCAGCGATGCTTCGTCGGTGCCCAGGAATCCATCGGCGATGCCGTCATCAAATGCCTTTTTAAGGATGCTGTAGCGAAAACCCTGCGGAGTCTGGGCCATGACGATGCTGGCACGCGGGA
Source organism: uncultured Acidobacteriaceae bacterium (assembly GCA_963696275.1). Lineage (GTDB taxonomy): Bacteria > Acidobacteriota > Terriglobia > Terriglobales > Acidobacteriaceae > Acidiflorens. The sequence continues at coordinate 707,030 of CAVOJQ010000012.1, forward strand.
TGGTGGCTTTGATGAGCGCGCCATCGGCGGTGCGTTCGACTTGTTTCACGGTGTCCACGGCGGGCCATCCGGCGATGGCTGCGCCATGTACCCGGGCGGCGGCGATCACATTGGCGATGATTTCGGGGGTGACGAAGGGGCGTACGGCATCGTGGACGAGAACGAGGTCGTCGGGGTCGGCGGCGGTGCGGGCCAGAGCGCTGGCTACTGAGTCCTGGCGATGCTCGCCACCTTCGACGATTTGCAGGCGCTTGCTCAAGAGCTCGGGATACTGGCTCTCGATCTGGTGGCGAAAGCCGGCGATTTCGTCGGGGCGGAGGGCAACGATGATTTCGTAGACGGCGGGAGCGGCGGCGAACTTGCGCAAGGTGTGGACAAGAATGGGGACGCCTCCCAATTCTTTGAATTGCTTGGTGGGAGATTTTCTCTTGGATTTCGCCGCCGAGGGCGGGGCCATGCGCGTGCCCAGACCGGCCGCGGGAACGATGACAAACACCTTCATAAGGGGCGATCAGTATAGTACAGGAATCGAGTTTTCGACATCGCCGCGGCTTGCGGTCGTGTCAGTTCAACACCTTAGTTCCAACACCGGCCGGGGAGTGGAGCCTTACTCGACGGCGCGATCGATGACCGAAGCAGTGGGCTTTTTCCCCGGATCGGAGGCCGGTGCAACGCTGCCTGGAATCGGTGGAACAATTGCCGGAGGTAAGGTGATCGCGGGCGAACTTCCTTTGGTGTCGTGGCGGCCCGATGCGCGCTCATCCCATTTGCCAAAGATCATCTTTCCGGCGGTGGTCTGCAGGACCGAAGTCACGGAAATGTCGATGGTCTTGCCAATCATTTTGCGCGCGTTATCAATGACGACCATAGTGCCGTCATCGAGATAGGCGACGCCCTGGTTGTACTCTTTTCCTTCTTTAAGAATAAATACGCGCATGATTTCGCCAGGGAGGACGATGGGCTTGAGCGAGTTGGCCAGTTCGTTGATGTTCAGCACGGCCACACCCTGGAGTTGGGCGACTTTATTGAGGTTGAAGTCGTTGGTGATGATCTTGCCTTCGTAAAGCTTGGCCAGTTCGATCAGCTTCATATCGACTTCGCGGACGCTGGGGAAGTCGTCTTCCACGATCTGGATCTGGACGGAAGCCGTTTTCTGCAGGCGCTGGAGGATGTCGAGGCCGCGGCGTCCGCGATTACGTTTGAGCGAGTCGGCGGAGTCAGCCACCAGTTGTAATTCGCGCAGCACGAACTGTGGAATGACGATGAGGCCGTCGAGGAAACCGGTCTCGGCGATGTCGGCGATGCGGCCATCGATGATGACGCTGGTGTCCAGAATTTTGTAGCTTTTCTTGCCGGAGCGTTCGCCGCCGAAGATACCTCCGAGGGCGGCCAGGTTGAGCAAGTCGCCCTTATTGGCGCCGACGGCCAATCCGACGTAGGCCATGATCAGCATAACCATGATCTGGAGGAAGCTACGGGTGGGACTGGCCGAGATGCTGCCGCCAATGACGAGAGCGAAAAGATAAGCGCCGAGGATGCCGAGAATGCTGCCGATGGCAGCACCAATCAGGCGTTTCAGGCTCATGACGCGCAAGCGCCACTCGAACACAATGATGGCGACACCGATCAGAAGACCGACAGCGCCTGCGAGATTGGCGGGCAGGTTAAACGGACGGATGAAGAAGCAGATGACGCCGACGATGAGTACAAAGAGAAATCGTATAAGTAAGACGTCCACAAGTAAGACCTCTCTCGGGGTAGAGATCGCCTGCGCGATTTTCAGCCCCCGCCAGTCATCCAGGGCGAATGATAATAAAGGTCCTGGCGACAGCGTTCTATTTACGGAGCTTAATAAGAAAGGGAAAGTGCTCCGCGCCCGGTCATCACCGGGTGACCGCTAAGCTAACGGGAGCAGTATATACCCGGCTGAGGAGACGCGGCCAGTGCTTGAGGGGCGAATCCGGCTCTAAAGGTAACGGGCGCGGGTTTCCCGAGTTAACACCCCGAGTTAGCACGAGGATCGGCGTACGTTGCGCTTGGCCGGCGGGGTCGCGGTGGTGCGAACTGAGAGAATCGCTCGCGGATGGGAAGGAGGGGGGTAGGGGTCCCTTCGGCTGCGCTGAGGGCAGGCTCCTTTTCAAAACAGCCCACCACCAAAGGGGAGCCTTCCTTGACATGGCTATTTGTGGCCTTTATTCTTAACAATTGCTCCCTGAGAGACTTTCGTCTCTGCGTGCACTTCCGCAGGCCTTTGCGGTATTTGAGTGGGGGCGGCGGAGGTTCCAATGCTTATCGAACTCAAGGATTTGGAGACCCACCCGGTTGATTTCCAGGAGGAATTCAGTCCAGGTGTGATTGACTTAGGCACGGAGGTGCGGCAACGGTCGGCTTTGCGAAGCGGTGGCCGGGCGGACTTGGTCGAAGAGCATCACGGCAAGCATAAAGTGGTGCAGGACATCCGGTTAAAAGGCAAGTTGGAGACGAGCGTGGAGGTGGCATGCGCGCGTTGCCTGGACCCGGTGGCGCACGAGGTTGAGCGGAGCTTCGATCTGCTTTACCGGCCGCTCGGAATCGACTCCGGGCACGAAGAGCTTTCGGTGACCGACGCCGAAGCGGAGATTGGATATTACGAAGGCGAAGGGCTTCTGCTAGAAGATGTATTGCGGGAGCAGGTGCTGCTGGCGCTGCCGCTCAAGACGGTTTGCCGTGAAGATTGCCAGGGTTTGTGTCCGCACTGCGGGAAGAATCTGAATGAAAGTCAGTGCTCATGCGTGGATGAGGTAGAGGATCCACGGTGGTCGGCGCTGAAAGAGATACGCGATAAGCTGAATCAATAGGAGAAAGTTCTCAGTTCCCAGTTCCCAGTTCTCAGGCAAAGCAGCTTGTCTGAGAATTGAGAACTGAGAACCGAGACCTAACAACATCATGCCTAATCCGAAACGCAGACATTCACAAAAGCGCACCGCCACACGGCGGGCGCACGATTCGCTCTCGAAGCATTCGCTTTCCGAGTGCCCCAACTGCCACGAGCAGAAGATGCCTCACCGCGCGTGTCCGAAGTGCGGAACCTACAAAGGGCGCGAAATTATCGAGGTTGCGGAAAAGTCGTAACTCGTTCTTCTCTCCATGCCTAGCGTAATCGCACTGGATGCGATGGGATCCGACAAGGCGCCGAAACCGGAGATTGAAGGCGCATTGCAGGCGGCGCGTCATCACGGTGTCCGGGTGCTCCTGGTAGGCCCGGAGGCGCGGTTGCGCGCGGAATTGGGACGCTATCCCGGGGCGCGACGGTTGCCGGTCGAGGTGGTGCACGCGAGTGAAGTGATCACCATGGAGGACAAAGTGGAGGCGATTCGCGGCAAGCGCGATTCGTCGATCCGGGTTGGACTTCGGATGGTGCGGGAAGGGCGTGCGGCTGGGTTCGTGACCGCGGGAAACACCGGCGCCGCGATGGCGACGGCCAAAGTGGTGCTGGGTGCGCTTCCGGGTGTGGACCGTCCGGCGCTGGCGGCGGCGTTTCCGACCGTGAACAACACGGCTGCAATTCTGCTCGATGTCGGCGCCAATGTGGATTGCACGCCCGTCAACCTGGAGCAGTTTGCGGTCATGGGTGAGATTTATTGCCGTTCGATCTTTGCCATGAAGCGGCCGCGGGTGGGCTTGCTTTCGATTGGAGAAGAAGAAGGCAAGGGCAATGAGTTGACCCGCGAGGCGTTTCAATTGCTCAAGCGTCTGCCGATTAACTTTATCGGTAATGTGGAAGGCCGCGATTTATACAACGGCCACGTGGATGTAATTGTGGCGGACGGGTTTGTCGGCAATGTCGCGTTGAAGACTTCCGAGGGTGTGGCGCGGCTGGTGCGCGCGGTGCTGAAAGAAACGTTGAAATCGACGATTACACGGCAGGTAGGCGCATATCTTTCGCGCAACGCTTTCTCCGACTTCAAGAAGCGGCTGGATCATACCGAATATGGCGGCGCTCCGCTGCTGGGGGTCAAGGGCGTGTGCATCATCACGCACGGATCGTCCAACACCAACGCCATCAAGAATGCGATTCGAGTGGCGGCGGAATTTGCCGACGGAAAAGTGAACGATACCATCGAGAGTGAACTGGCGGAGCTGAGCCTGGCGGTCCCGTCTTAGGGAAGGTTCGAGGTTCGAGGTTAGAGGGCAGAAGTGAAATTGCACGATCGCCGAGACCCTTTGCGCAATGAGATTCGACCTCTGACCTCTAGCCTCTGACCTCATTACTCAGTCTGCCTCATTTCTTACTATGACAAACAGCTCTTCCAGAACGGCGTTTCTTTTTCCCGGCCAGGGTTCGCAGGCCGTGGGCATGGGAAAGGAACTATCCGACAACTACAGCATCGCGCGGCAAACTTTCGAAGAGGCTGATGAGGCGCTCGGCTACAAGCTGTCGCAGCTTTGCTTTGAAGGTCCCGAAGAAAAACTGAAACTCACGGAAATTACTCAACCCGCAATTTTGACGGCGTCGGTGGCGGCGTGGCGGGTGCTGCAAGAGAAAGGCCTGCAAGCGGACTTTGTGGCCGGGCACAGCCTGGGAGAATATTCGGCGCACGTGGCGGCGGGCACGTTGAATTTTGCCGACGCGGTCCGGACGGTGCGCAATCGCGGCAGGTACATGCAGGAAGCAGTACCGGTGGGGGTGGGGGCGATGGCGGCAATTCTTGGCATGCCGATCGAGAAGGTCAGCCAGGTGGCGGCCGAGGCGGCGCAGGGAGAAGTGTGCCAGGCGGCGAATATCAATTCGCCGGAGCAGATCGTGATCTCAGGGAATTCGAACGCGGTGGAGCGAGCCATTCAGCTTGCGCAGGAACGCGGGGCGAAAAAGGCCGTAGGCCTGCCGGTGAGCGCCCCGTTCCATTGCGCGCTCATGCAACCGGCGCAGGACCGGCTGGCGGAAGATCTGGGTGGGCTGAGTTTTCAGGATCCATCGCGCCCGCTGGTTTGCAACGTCGACGCGGCGGTTGTTAGTTCTGCGGAGGCCTCGCGTGGAGCTCTGGTTCGCCAGGTAACGGGCACGGTTCGCTGGGAGCCGTCGGTGCGGCTGCTGATCGAGAAGGGCGCGACTCTATTCATCGAAGTTGGCCCGGGGAAGGTTCTCTGGGGACTGATGCGGCAGATCGACCGCTCGAAGACGTGCGCGTCGGTGGGAGATGAAGCGTCATTGCAGAAGACGCTGGCACAGATTGCGGCGTTGGCGGCGTAACTTCCGGGGCCGCAGCCGGCTCGGACGGGGCAGCCCCGTCACCACACGAGCTTGTCACCACACGAGCTAGTACGGATAGACGGTCAGGGTCTTATCCGATTTCTGTACGAACATGCGGGCGCGCTCGGAACGTTCGTTGACGATGACCTCGACGACCGCTCCTCCTCCGCCGAATTTTTGCGTGTTGGCCGATCCGTAAATACGGTAAGACTTGATCAGACCCCATTCCCCGCCCGGTCCCCAATCACGATAGAAGTCGGCGTAGCTGTACTGGGGATATTTCTGCTGATGCTGTTGCCAATTGAGATCGTTGAAGTAAATGCCGTAGGCGGTTTCGTACTGCTGATGCTGGAGTGCGGTGAAAAACTTGTCGACGACGTGCTCTTCCGGCCAGTTACGGTAGATCCAGGCGAGCGCGGCCAGTACCACTACGCTGACGACAACGACGCCGATCGCGATTTTGTGCCGTCGTGCCTTGCCGGGGTCATAGTTAGGGGCGTCGAGCAGAGTCATAGATCTGTATTAGAGGATAACGGATAAAAAGAGGTTGGGCTATGGCGGCACGACGGTCGAGCTAGGGTTGAGACTGGGGTAGAGGCTGGGATAATTTTTCCTTCACCCGCCGAGTTAGTTCCTGATAGAGCGGATCATCGTGCAGGCTGGCGAACTCGGGATTTCGGCTCAGATATAGCAAGCCGACATCGCGCTTGTCGTAAGCGGCCTGCAAGTAGCGCAGGGCCTGCTCTTTTTCCCCGAGCAAGGCATAGGTTGCGGCGAGGTTATAGGCCGATCCCAAATCACGGTTGAACATCTCCTTTTGGACAGGAGCCATGCGCTTCCGCATGCCGTCCGGGCCGCCCACGGCAAAACCTTGCTCGGCGGCCTTGGCCACGACCAAGGCTGCTTCGTCGTGGCGCAGTTGTGCCGCTTGTTTTGATTCGGCAAAGAAGTTTTGGTAATCCTTGCGATCGAGGTAGATGGCCGCGAGATAGGCATGGGTGGAAGCGAGCGAAGGATCGGTTGACTCCAACTGCCTGAGCAATGCCAAGGCCTCGCTCTTTCGACCCGCATCGTAGAGAATCCGAGCCTTGTCGGCCTGAATGGCGGTGGAGGAAGGATCGAGTTGGCGAGCCTGCTCGATTTGATCGAGAGCTTCGGGAAAGCGAGCAGAGGTCAGCAGGAAGGTCGCATACCAGTGGTGGGCCTGCACGAAGTTGGGATCCAGTGCGAGGGCGCGCTGGAATTCACGTTCGGCGGCGACCGGGTCCCAATTCCAGTAATAGGTGGCGAAGGCGAGGGAGTTGTGGGCTCCCGGGGAAGTGTCGTCGAGTTCGACAGCCTTCTGGGCGGCAGCCAAGGCGCGGGGATAGGCCTCATCGGGAGGCATAATACTGAATTCGCGTAACAGGTTATAGCAATCGGCTAATCCTACATAGGCTGGCGCATAACTCGGGTCTTTGACGATCGACTGCGTGAAGTAGTCGACAGCCTTGTTGAGGTCTTCCGGGGTACGTTTGGCCCAGTGATATTGACCCTTGAGATAAAGTTCCTGGGCTTCAGGGTTGGGTGTATGGGGAGCAGCTAAGGCGTTCTTGTAGCTAGGTTCGCGGTGGGCGAAGGAAAAAACGAAGACGGTCGCCGCGACGATAGCTAAGGGTGCGAGCCAAGCCGCGGTCCGGAGCCATGATCTGCGAGGAACGGATAGCTGGCCGGGAATTTCGCCGACGGCGCAGATCTTCGCCGGCCTGATCGTCGGCCCGCTCGTCGGCCTGCTCGTCGGCCTGATGATCGGCTGGGATAGGGATGCGGCATTCATTTCGTCCGTACGGGCGGAAGGGCGAAGGGTTTCGACTTCGGCCGGCTCGAATTCGCTGCCGCGTCCTTTGAGCCACTCGCGCAGTTCGCTGGTGTAGGCAAATACACCTCCACGGCCTCCGCCGGGAAGACGGTGGATGGGGAGGGACCGCTCCTTCTCCCAGCGGCGAACGGTGCGTTCGTCGCGACCGAGGAAGGCAGCAATTTCCTTCCACGAATCAACGCGATGATTGGATATCTGCCGCGCGGAACTGTCGCCCATCCTGAATTGTCCGGTAATACCCGTTAATGTCCGTTATTGTCCGTTGCCGGGGGGGGCGTGTTCCAGCATTATACCGAAAGACAGGCTGGTCAAAACCCCCACTGACCGGCTGGGTTTTTAGGCGAGACGGCGACCTTGTGAGAGCCTCTCGCACACCAGGCGATTCAGAATCCATAACGTTGGAGATAGAGGTCGGAGCACTCCGATTTCATATTGACTTCCCTTTTATCCGCGGCTACCGGCGTTCGGACGGGTTTGTCCGTCGCGAAGTAGTGTAGGCACGCAGAACGTGTCGCGTGCCAGGCACTGGCGACCAGCGGGATGAAATGAGGGATCGCTGAGGCGGGAACCGGCGGGAGCGCGTTAGGGGCGCGCTTCCAGATGGTTCCCGCCCGGCGAATTGGTTAAGTCATTCCCATCCAGGCAATGCGGGGTCGCCGAGTGCGAGCTTAACGACGATTTCTCACCAGCCACGACGATTCTCACGCTTCCGCATTTTCTAAAGACCTGCAGGCGCATGCCGATGTACACCAAGTTAGCCAGAATGGACCAACCTGTTTCGTGGTCGCCCATGTGATGGGGAGGCCGGGGGACTGGTGGGTGGCGAGGCGTGGTGGCCAACATGGATAAGATACGAGCGCTGATCGTGGACGACTCCTCGGTGATGCGCAAAATCGTCGAGCGTTCGCTGCGCCAGGCGGGCATAGATCTGGATAAGGTCCTGGAAGCTTCGAATGGAGCGGAGGCGCTGACCGCCTTACACGAGAATGTGGTCGACCTGATCCTGTGCGATATCAACATGCCGGTGATGGACGGGCTGGAATTTGTGCGTCAGGTTTCGACGGTGGAGAGTGCGAAAGGCGTACCCATCGTGATGATCACGACCGAAGGCAGCGAGTCTCATGTGGTGCAGGCGCTGACGGCGGGGGCGCGGGGATACATCCGCAAGCCGTTTACCCCCGACCAGGTGAAAGAACACGTGTTGCCGGTACTGGGGAAAAGATCATGAGTACAGACACCTCATTCATCACGCGCTCTCACGAAGAGAACTGGCTTCCGGTACTGGAATTAGCGATCGAAGAAGTTTTCGAAATCATGCTGGGCTGCCGGGTCAAGCCGATGGCACGGTCGGAATCCTTACCCAATGCGGAGTTCACCGCCATGATTGGTTTGGCGGGAGCTCTTTGTGGGATTCTGACGGTTTGTTGCTCCCACCGAACGGCGGGCGAGATCGCCAAGAGGATGTTGGGGGACGCGGCCGATTCGGAAGAGCAGATAGCGGATGCGCTCGGAGAAATCTGCAACATGATTGCGGGCAACTTCAAGAATAAACTGGCGGGCACGGATGAACGGTGCATGTTGAGTGTACCGACAGTGATCAGCGGCGAAGAATACAGCTTCCATTCGATGGCGGAGGGGAGTTCGGTGGAAACCGCCCTGCTGTTTGAGGGGGCACCGATTGCAGTTCGTCTTCAACTCGAAAGCTGATTCGATGTCTCGACCGACGGGGAAGGACCCATGACTCCCGAAACCGCGTTCTCCAGATCGTCTCGGGAAGACAACTGGCTGCCGATTCTGAAGCGCGCCACGGCGGAAGTTTTCGAGATCATGCTCGGCTGCCAGGTGACGCCAGTCGATCTCTCGGGGCAGAAAGTCGAAAGCGGATTTACGGCCATTGTCGGACTGGCGGGCGCCTTGTGCGGGGTGGTCACGGTGTGTTGCGGCCCAGAGACCGCGGGCCACATTGCGAAATTGATGTTGGGGGGCACGGCGGAAAACGCAGCCGAGGTAGGGGACGCGCTGGGGGAGCTGTGCAACATGATCGCGGGCAACTTCAAGAACAAGCTCGCAGGCACCGATGAACGGTGCATGTTAAGCGTGCCAAGCGTCGTCAGCGGCGGAGAATACCGGTTCCATTCGCTGGCGCAGGGAAATTCGATGGAAGCGGCTGTGCTGCTGGAGAGCTGTCCGGTTTCTATTTGTCTGCAACTACTGGATTGATCGGAAGCAGGTATAAGGTGTGAGCGGCACGTGGCGGGAGGAGCTCGGCGCATCTTCGGGTGGAGGCGCGGGTTGAAAGAGCGTTCCCTCAGCGGCCCGAGCATTGAGGTCTAGGGCGCGTTTGAAAAGTTTGCTGAACAACTTTCGGACGCGGTACGAACTTACCGCAGGCGCAAAAGCGCGGACACAGGTTCGAGGACTCATGGCGCGAGTAAACTCCTGCCCCTCGCTTCAAGATTTATGGCACGAGTCGGAAAGCTTTGCCGGGTTCCGCCCGGCATTGTTTTCTCCATCCCTAAATTCACCCGCGAATTCTTAGATCGCGCCAATCTTTTTCCCTCAGCGATCACTCCTAAGCGGTTCATAACGCGGCCGGTCGGATCAAGAGCCCGCCTACCGCGCCTTGGCCATTGGTTTGCACTCTGACAAACCGGACAAGGAGCCAATGTGGACAGTGGACTCTATGCGGCGTGTGCGGGGCTGCGGGCGCAGAGCCAGGCGCTCGAAGTGGCGGCGCACAATCTGGCGAATCTGAACACCGCCGGATTTCGGGGTCAGTCGACCACCTTCCAGTCGCTGGTGGCGACGGGAACGGCGGGTCTGAATGCGATGGGCCGTGTTGCTGGCGCGGTGTTCAACCCGGCGCCGAGCTCGAATCTCAACTTTGCTCTCAATTCGGCGACCAACAACTTTGGCGTGCTTGAAGGTACCCATCTCGATATGACCGCGGGCAATCTGGCAGCGACTGGTAATCCGCTGGATGTGGGAATTGAAGGCGACGGTTTTTTTGCCATTCAGACTGCGGGCGGCACGCGCTACACGCGCAACGGAAGTTTCCAGGTGTCGAGCAAAGGCCAACTGGTAACGGGCACGGGCGATCTGGTGATCGGCGATGCCACGTTGAAGGACAGGAACGGCATCAACGTTCCGGCGGGAGCGATTTCGATTGCTGGGGACGGGACGATCTCGGTGAACGGCGCGGTGGCGGGGACGATCGGGCTGGTGGAGTTCGCGCCCGGGACCAAGCTTACCTCGGAGGGCGGAACTTTGATTTCCGCTCCGGAGGGCAGCGCGACTCCGGTGCCGCAGCCGGCGCTGCGGCAGGGCGCGCTGGAATCCTCGAACGTGAACTCCATCAGTTCGGTGGTCACGCTGATTGGAGTGCAGCGGCAGGCGGAGATGCTGCAGCGGGCGCTGTCGCTGTTTGACAATGAATTCGACCGTATTGCGACAACCGATCTGGCCAAGGTTTAGCTGAGGAAACGGGATCAGGAGAGAAACATGTTTCGAGCACTGTACACGGCGGCTACGGGAATGCAGGCGCAGCAAACCAATCTGGACACGATTGCCAACAATCTTTCGAACTCGAGCACCGCCGGCTTTCAGAGCCGCCGCATGCAGTTCCAGGATCTGATTTACCAGAACGTGGTGATGCCGGGAGCGGCGGCCTCGCAGCAAACCACGGTAGCGACGGGGCTGCAGGTGGGTTTGGGAACGCGGTCGGCAGCGTCGGAGATTCTGCAATTGCAGGGCGACCTGAGCCAGACCGGGAATCCTCTCGACCTGGCGATTGAAGGACAAGGGCTGTTCCAGGTTTTATTGCCCACCGGCCAGACCGCTTACACGCGGAGCGGGGAATTTCATCAGGATTCGCAAGGGAATGTGGTGACCGCGGGCGGGAATCCGCTGCAACCCGCATTGACGATACCGGCGGGCGCAACTTCGGTGACGATTGCTTCGGATGGGACGGTGTCGGTGACGCTGGCGGCGCAAACCGCGGCGCAACAGGTGGGCACGTTGCAACTCGCTCTCTTTCCGAATCCGGGGGGACTGAACAGCATCGGACAGAATCTGTATGTGGCGACGACCGCGTCGGGCGATCCGGCGGTCGGAACTCCAGGCGGCACGGATGGGCTGGGGCAGATCGAGCAAGGGTACCTGGAACAATCGAACGTGAGCGTGGTCGACGAGTTCATCAACATGATCGTGGCGCAGCGCTCTTACGAAGCGAGTTCGCGCGTGGTGCAGGCGGCCGATGAGATGTTCCAGCTGGTGAACAACCTTGGGAAGTGAAGGATCAGAGTCATGGCACGATCGGCACGATTGATCTTTGCGCGCTCCTTCTTCGTTGTCTTCGGTTTTGCCTTGGCGCTCGGCGCCGGAGGGATGGTCTCGATCGAATTCTGCTTGACGGTTTCCGCGGAAGAGCTGCATTCGCGAGCAGACAACTCGAACGCGGCCACCCGGGAGGCGGTGTGGCGGGCGGTGGTGGCCGATCTCGGGCGACGGGGAATCCTGGAAGAACAATGGCCGCGAGCCGGGGAGCTTGATCTGCCGGGAGCGCTCGGGGCGCTCTCCGGCCGCAGAGTGCGGGTCGTGTCTGCCTGCTGGGACGAGCGCCCCGAGCGCACTGAATTTCGACTGGAATGCGGCATTCCGGCGGAGTGTCTGCCGTTTCTGGTGTATTGGCGCTCGGCTGGGCGGGAGAATGCGGGGGCTGAGGGAGATGACAACCCGGGCGCGCATGCTTCATCGTGCCGGCTGGCATCCGGCCGGCGCACGGCTCTGGAGGCGGCGCCGAAATTGGCGGTGCGCCCAGGTGACCGGGCGAGAGCGGTATTTGTCTCCGCCGGTTTGCGCATGACGGCCAGCGTGACTTGCCTCGATCGCGGGCGCGAAGGTGAAGTCATACGGGTACGCGCCCTGGACGGGCACATTTTCCGGGCGCGGATTTCCGCGCCGGGCTTACTCGACGCTTTGCCGCAGCAGTAAGCGAGCAAGCAGGTGGGTAAGTGAGAAGGTGAGAAGGAGCGCCAGTGAAAATTGTAAAGGGTGTCCGGCTGATCCTCACCCTCATGTTCAGCTTCATCCTCATCCTCATAATGATGACCGGGTGGTTGCACGCGTCGAAACGGGATGTGAAGAAGGACAGCCTGGCGAACTATCTCGCCCGTCTCGAGACGCAGCAGCCCGCTGCGCCGGCGCTCTCGCTCGGAAGCATCTGGACCGACTCAGGACGGATGGCGTATCTGAGCGCCGATTACAAAGCGAGGATTGTGGGAGACCTGATCGAGATTGTCGTGGTGCAGGGGGTCACGGCAACGAATGCCAACTCGGTGGCAACGGCGCGCACTTTCAACGCGAATTCGGGAATCACGGCGCTGCCCGGCAAGCTCAATGTGGCAGGGGTTACGAATCTGATCGGGCTGAACTCCTCCGAGACGCTCGCCGGCACAGGAGCGGCCTCGACGGCAACCAATGTGACCACCAACCTTTCGGGGCGGGTAGTGGCGGTTCTCGGGAGTGGCAATCTGGTGGTTGAAGCCGAGCGGGTAATCAACATGAACCACGAGAAGCAGACGATCGTGTTGCGCGGAGTCGTGCGGCGGGGCGACATTGGGCCGAACAATATGGTCGCATCCGATGCAGTCGGCGACCTGGAATTGGAGATCAAGGGCAAGGGCGTGATCTCGGACGGGGTGCGCCCTCCGAATCGGGTGCTGCGCGCAATTCTGAATTTGATCGATTTCTAGGAGTTTATTTATGCAAGCCGATTTTGCCGGTGGTCGCATGTCGGCCCGCTCGCTCGCGCTTTCCCGAAGCGCTCTGATTCTGGCGGCCATTTTTGTGGCCGGCATGGTTCTGCCCCAGAGGCTTCCGACTTGTATGCTTCCGACCCGGATTCTCGCGCGCCAGATTCCCGGGAATGAGGTTTTTGCCAGTGAGCCAGTGGCGGTGAGGATCCGCGATCTGACGAGGGTGGAAGGGGTGCGGGAAAATCCGCTGATCGGCTACGGCATGGTAGTCGGGCTGACGCGGACCGGGGACAGCCAGCAGACGGTCTTCACGACCCAGACCTTGGCGAACATCATGCAGCGCATGGGGGCACAGATTCCGGCGGCGACGGCGCGCGTCAATAATGTGGCCGCCGTGTTTGTCACGGCGAATTTGCCGGCCTTCGCGCGGCCGGGCACGGAATTGGACGTAACGGTTTCTTCGATCGGCGACGCCAAGAGTCTGGAAGGCGGCTTGCTGTTGCTGACTCCGCTGTACGGGGCGGATGGACAAGTGTATGCCGCGGCTCAGGGGCCGGTGGCGGTGGGAGGATTTGCGGCGGGCGGCGCGGGGGCCAGCAAGCAGATGAATCATCCGACACTCGGGAGGGTTCCGTCGGGGGGACGGGTGGAGCGCAGTATCAGCTTCGATTTCAACCGCCTGTCTCCGGTATCGCTGGTGTTACGGGAGCCTGATTTTTCGACGGCCGGAGCCATCTCCGATGTCATTAACGGCGAATTCGGACACCCGGTCGCGAGCGCGCGCGACGGTGGGCGGGTGGAAGTGGATCCGACGGCGACCGGGATTGCGAACCTGACGGCGGTGCTGGCCCGGATTGAGAACCTGACGGTGGCGGTCCACCGGCGGGCGCGGGTCGTGGTCAACGAGCGTACGGGAACGATCGTAATGGGGAAGGACGTGCGCCTCGGAGCGGTATCGATTCTGCATGGCGGATTCTCGGTGGAAATTTCGACCGAGCCCGTCTTGCCGCCGTCTCCGGTGTCGAGTGGGAGAAACGAAGTTGGGGGCCAGAGCGAGGTGCAGGCCAAGGACAGTCCGGCGCGGCGGCTGGAAATCGGCGAGGGCGCGAACATCGATCAGTTGGTCAGTGGATTGCAGAACATGGGTGCGACGGCGCGTGATGTGATCTCGATCCTGCAGGCGATTAAGGCAGCGGGCGCGCTCGATGCCGATCTGGAAGTTATCTGATGTTAGTGGGGCGAGCCGGAAGAGGCTGATTGGCGGTCGGCGAACAACGAACAACAAACGACGAACGACCTGGAGATATCCTTCATGAACCTCCGTTCCAGTGCACTTCCCGCGCCGCTTGCAGCCAACTCTCCGGAGGCGAAGGCGGTGTTGAAAAATGAAAAGGCAGCGCGCGACTTTGAAGCAATGCTGCTCACGCCGGTGCTCGAGAATCTGCAAAAAACGTTTTCCGGGGATAAGGACAGAAAAACGCCGGGGGCTAGCGATTATCGCGCCCTGGGAGCGCAAGCGCTGGCGCAGGCCATTGCGGCCCGGGGAGGCATTGGCATCGCACAGCTCGTCTTGCGCCATTTGCCGCCACCAAAGGTATCGCATGGCGGCTGAACTGGAGGGTGCGGGGTGGCGCTAAAGTTTTTCCAATCCGCGCCGATCTTTGGTATTAGCCGGGATGCGGATTGGAGCGGGGATGCGCACCGGCGAAACCACCCTTGGCATTAAGATTCGCTCAGAATCTGCCGATCAGGAGGGTAGGAGAGGAAAGAGATTTCATGAGAATCGATTTCACACAATTTGGAGCGGATCCACCGGAAAGCAGTAAAACGAGCCGGGTGGGACAGAACGCAGGCGCGGGAAGCGGGGCGGGGAGTACGGCTGGGGCTGGTTCGAGCGGGGTTTCCTCCGACGGTGCGGGTCTGGATCCCACCCGCTTTTCTTTCGATCAGACGCGGGTCGCATCGCTGGCGAGCCAGGTTCTGGCGCAGCCTGAAGTTCGCGGAGCGAGGGTTCGGGAGTTGCAACTGGCGGTTAGCAATGGCGAGTATTCGGTGCCACCGGGGAAGGTTGCCGACGCGATCGTCAGCGAACTCGGCGCCGCTTAGGGCTCGAGGCAAGCGAGCACGGTGAAACGAGCGCGGTGAAACGAGATGATGGAGTGGCTTTGATGACGCAATTCTGAGGCAGGAATCCTGCTGGAGTCATTATGGATCCGTTGATCACGAACGCGATCGATCCTGGGCTGTTGCGAGTTTTGGAAAAGCGAGGCGAGCAACGAGAAGAGCAACAGGAGGCGCTTCGCCGCCGCAAGCGGCCGGTGCCGCCGGAGAAATTGGTCGAAGAAGTTGCCGAAGCGGAGAATCCAGAGCCGGGTGACGACACTCCCAAGCACGCATTGGATGACCTGGCGTAAGAAGCGCGAACAAGATCTGGCGTGATTTTTCCGCCGTCGCATGCCGCCCGTCGCATCGAGCCGCGCGTTGCAGCTTGCCGGTTCAAACTTGCCGGTGGAACCTCGCGGGTGGAGCCTGGGCCTAATGGTCGGGCGGGCAACGCATGCCGGGCGATCAGACCTATGGAATGCGGAAGTAAGGTGGGGGAACAAAATCTGAACTCCGAACCTTATCCGAACTCGCAACTTCATCCGAAAATTGCAATTTCGAACCACGATTGGAACAGGGATGTCTGGCATGGACGATATCGGCGCATCGCTTCCAGTTTTCGGCAAACTCGTCGGACAGAGGCTGGGGCTGGTGCGCAGTCTGGCAGAGAGTCTGGAATCGAGCAGCCTGGCGTTGGTGCGCAACGACCTGGAGGCGATTGCGCGGGGGGCGGCGCATCAGGCAGAACTTTGCCGGCAATGGAGCCGTCTGGAAGATGGGCTGCGCCGCGAGGCGGCGCTGAGACCGGCGGCGCCTGCGAAGTTCGGGCATTCGCCGGAAGCAGAGACCGCCGCGCAGTTACAAGCGGAGTGGGAGACGCTCCGCAGCCGTATCCGTTACCTCACACGGGTGCACTGGTCGCTTTTGCGGCACCTCGAGCGCAGCCTGGCGGTGCTGCAGCGCGTGGTCGACAGTTGTGCGCCCACTTACAGGGGCGATCCCAGTTCGATCGGAACGGAAGTCGGGCTGCGGGCGGGAGAGTAATCATGTCAGGTTTATTCGGAACGCTTTCGGTGGCACTGACGGGACTCTCGGTCAGCCAGCAGGAGATGGAGACGACATCGAACAACGTGGCCAACGCGAACACTCCCGGATACACGCGCGAGGTTCCGGTGGTAACGGCGGGAGATCCGGTGCAGATCGGGGCGGAAAGCGTAGGCACGGGGGTGGTGCTGGAGAAGATCGAGAGCCTGCGCGACCCGATGCTGCAAATCCAGATCAATCAGTCAACGCAAGAGAACAGCTCACTCAACGCTGCTTTGTCGCAGCTGCAACAGATTCAGACCCAATTCGCGAGTTCCACTTCGGGCATCGGGGCCGACATCAGCAATTTTTTTAACAGTCTGCAGCAACTTACGCCGGATCCTTCGAATTTGACGTTACGGCAAGGGGT
This sequence comes from uncultured Acidobacteriaceae bacterium, assembly GCA_963696275.1. Lineage (GTDB taxonomy): Bacteria > Acidobacteriota > Terriglobia > Terriglobales > Acidobacteriaceae > Acidiflorens. Next base: position 723,430 of record CAVOJQ010000012.1, read on the forward strand.
GCTGACGGCGGCCAACACGCTGGCGGTCGATTTCAACACCACGGCCGAGAACCTGCAGACGCAGCGCGGAAATATCGACCAGAATGTGGTGCAGACGGTGACCGAGGTGAACAGCCTGACGTCGCAGATCGCCGGAGTCGATCAGCAAATCAGCAATCTCGAGAGCATCAATCCCGACCCGGGCGCGCTGGTGGACAAGCGGAACAATCTCATTCAACAGCTTTCCGGGCTGATCGATGTTCAGGTGATTCCGACGGATCAAGGCATCACGCTGGCCACCTCGAACGGAACCACGCTGGTTTCGGGAGCGCAGAGTCTGGCGCTTACGACCGCAGCCGGCAGCGATGGGGTACAGCACATCCTGGCCGGGGGCACCGACATCACGAGCGCGCTGGCGGGAGGGAGTTTAGCCGGACTGGTCCAGATTCGCGACCAGGAAATTCCGGACATCAGCGCCAGTCTCGATCAATTGGCGGCGGGCCTGGCCACGAACCTTAATACAGCGAACGCGCAGGGTTTTGACTTGAATGGCAACGCGGGCGGCAACATCTTCGTGCCTCCTCCAGCCAATGGCGCCGGCGCGGCCGCGACGTTGAGTGTTGGCATCACCAATCCCTCGCTGATCGCCGCCAGTTCCGATGGCAGCGCGGGCAGTAACGGAAATTTGACGGTGCTATCCGCCGTGGCAACGACTCCTTTGGCAGGCGGGCAGACGCCGATTGACACTTATTCAACCCTGGTAGGTCAGATAGGAACGACTACATCCAATACTTCGGCCGATGCCGACTCCTCCGCTTTGATCCTGCAACAACTGCAGGACCAGAACGGAAGCGTCTCCGGAGTATCGCTCGACGAGGAAGCGGCCAACCTCATCCAGTATCAGAACACATATCAGGCAGCCGCGCGGGTCGTTTCTACGGTGAATCTCCTGCTTCTGGATGCAGTGAATCTGGGCATGGACAGCGCGGAAGAATAGCAAGCGGTTAGATCCGAGAACTCAAACAATGAGTAATGAGTAATGAGTAACGAGAAAACTTTGCAGCTGGAGATTTATGCGCGTCGATCCGAATCCGATGCCCGACCTTCTGGCAGCGCTCAACCAGACAGAACTGGAGGCGCAACAGGCGGAACTGCAGATTTCGACAGGCCGAAGCGTGAACGTGCCCTCCGACAATCCGACGGCCGCTGCGTTGCTGATTCAAGATAACGACCAGGCCACGTTTACTACGGGAGTCCTGAGCAGCATCAGTTCGGTCCAAGGCCAGTTGGCCACCGCCAGTTCAACGCTTGGCTCGTTCAATACGTCGTTGCAGCAAGCGCTCGCTTTAGGCATCGAGGCCGCCAATGGCACTGTCTCGCCCGCCGATCAAGAAGCAATCGTAGTGCAGTTGCAAGGCATCCAGAGCCAACTGATTTCGCTCGCCAATACAACTTACGAGGGAAATTATATTTTTGCCGGCACTAAAACCAATGCCGCGCCATTCGTAGCCGACAATTCGTCGCCCTCCGGCGTGGACTATGTTGGGAACACGGGAGTGAACCAGGTATCGATCGGCAGTGGATACAATCTGGCCGTCAACCTGCCCGGTTCGCAGCTATTTTCCAGCGCCGGCAATGACGTTCTTCTGGCCATCAACAATTTGATTGGGGCAGTGCAGACGAACAGTGGGATTGAAACGGCGGTGAACGCGGTGAACTCCGCTTCGAGCTATCTATCGGCGCAAACTGTGTTTTATGGCAATGCCACGGATCAAACACAGTCCGAGACTACTTATCTGAATGCCGCCAAGCTGCAAATCAGCCAGCAACAGACGACGCTCGGGGCTGCGGACGTGGTTGCGGCGGCAACCAATCTCAGTCAAGCCCAGACCGATAGCCAGGCCGCACTCGAGGCTATCGGCAAACTCTCGCAGGACAGCCTGTTCACGTACTTGACGTAAGGAGTTAGCGGGATCGGGTTCCTTGATTCAGTCTGTGAAGGGCTTAAAAGTTCTTGCGCGCATCCGCCCAAGCGGCGGTGGCCGCTACCTGGCTTCTTACCGCTTGCAGGCGCGACTTTTCGGCTAACAGGCGCCCTTGCAAGTCGGGAAGAAAACATTTGAGCTTTTCGAGAATCCGGCGATATTCGTGGGTTTCTTTTCTGAGAGCCGCGGCGGCTTCGGTATCGGCTGGCGGGCAGCGCAGAGTTTCGGCAGCCCGTAGAAGCTGGCTGAGTATGTCGGAAAAGTCCTGGGGCTTGATGGCGGAACAGTGTTTGCGTTCGGGACGCAGATTGAGGAGCGCAGCGCGGAGGTTCTGATTCACTTGACGCAACGTGTCGAGCGCGTCGGGCAGCATTTATCCGTTCCAGTCATTGCGGGAAGCGTTTAGCGACGCTGAGTCCGAAAGGTAGGGCGAAGCAGCCCGCGATAGCCGATGCGGCGCGATGTGCGCGTCCTTGGGATCGGATGAGCCATTGGCCTTGGCAGCTTCGGTACGAGCCGGATGATTGACAGAGGGATGCTCAACGCGCTCAACCTCGACCCATGCTTGGCGCACGGCGAACAAGTCTGTGATCACCTGAGTAGCGGCGCCTTTGGAAGGATGAAATTGTACCCACATCACATTCTGGCGGAGAGCGTCATAGAAGTGGTTGAGATCCTGGGATACTTTGCCTCCGCGATCGAAGTCCAAGGTTGACTGGAGGTGGGCGATGACCAGAAGCACGTGCTTGATGCGGTCGCTCCGCCGCTGGATATCGTTGTTCTCGATGGCGAGGTTGACCTGGCGCATATCTTCGATCATCTGCTCGTAAAGCCGCACGACGAGGGCGACGGGATTTGCACCGCGAATCGCGGCTTCACGATAGGTCTGTGGAATGTTCATGACAGTTCCTTTCGATCAACTGGTGCTGCTGGTATTGTCGGTATTGCCCACTCCACTGACGCTTTCACCGGCCGTGGGAGTCGTATTCGTGCTGGGAAGCGAGCCTGTGTCGGTCCCGCCGACGGTCAGCGATCCGAGCGCTGCGGTGACTTCATACAAGGTAAAGGGATATTGCTCGAGCGATGTGTTCACCGCGTCGAACACCTGATCCAGTTGCACTTTCTGGGCCGCGAGCTGAGTCTGAAAGTTGGTAATTTCGGTGGTCAGGTCATTTTGCTGGCTCTGGTTTGAGGCCAGATCGGCGTTGAGAATGCCCTGGGAAGGGTCCGTCAGTTTGGTGAGATCGGCATTGAAGTTGTCGGCGAACCCGGTGGCGTTGGAATTGGTAAAGAAATTTTGTACCGCGCTCAGATTGGCCGCGAGCACATCGGGGAAGGCAGGGGAGTAGGCGGTCGCGGTATCGATGGCGGTGTCGTTGACGGTGAGAGTGCCATCACTGTTGGTGGAGATGCCGAGCGCAGCCAGATTCGTCAAGCCGGTGCTGACCGAAGTCGGGTCGGCAGTCGAATAGGTTATATCCGAGGCGAGGCTCGATTGCAGATTTCGCAGATAGGCGTCCGACCCGAGCGGTCCTTCGGTGTTCGTGGAGGCATTGACGGTGAACTGAGTGTTGATGTCACCAATGACCGTGTTGTATTCCGTGACAAAATTGTTGATGGAGTTGGTGATTGCGTTGGTATCCGGGCCAACCGTGATGGTTACGGGTGTGGCCTGGTCGGAGCTGGTGAGGTTCAAGGTCACGTCCGGAATAGCCCCGGTCACGGTGTTGGTGGTACTGGCGTAGGGAATTCCGTTGATGGAAATCTGGGCATTGGTGCCGCCGACCGGCGGCTCAAATACGAGACTGGTGGTGTTGGTGCCAGCCGGAATGGACAGGGCTCCGTCGCTGCCCGTGGCCTGGCTATAGATTGCCAGGTGAGCGCCGTCGGCATCGGTGATCACGCTGGCCGTGATGCCCCAATTATTGGTGGCGCTCTGCGAATTGATAGATGAGGCAAGCGTGGACAGGGTGTCGTTCGTGCCGGCGGTGATGGCAATATTTGCCGTGGTGCCGCTGGCCCCGCCAATCTGTACCTGCAAATCGCCAGTGGTCTGGCCACTGGGCAGAATGGACGTGGTGGCGTTCGCTACCGAGTCGGTGTACAGCGTTCCGGTGGATGCCAGGCCGCTCACCACTACGGTGTAAACGGCCGCCGTGGCGCCGGTTTGGGCGGTGGCGTCTACAATCGCAGACTCCGATGAGGAGGCAGTGACTGCGGTCAGGGCTCCATCCGGGCCAGTAAACCCCTGCACAGCGGTGGCCAGATTCGACAAGTCCGTGTTGATGCTGGTGAGGGCGGTCGCCTGCGTCTGCAGATTGGTTACATCCGTCTGCCAAGCGGTCAATTGCCCGCTTTGCGCCGCCTGAATTTCGGACACAACGGAATTCACATCGATACCATTTCCACTCAACAAACTCGAGGCGTTAAAGCTAATCCCCATGAGTTTTTTCTCCTTCGCTTCCTGCTGCCGGCCTTGGCGCGCCAGTTGCAGCGGCTTGGGCGTTGGCCCGGAGCTTGGCTGCTGCTTGTACTTCCTGGGCGATTCCGCGTTCCACGTCCAGCTCCTGGGTGCTCGGGATTTGCAGAACTACATTTTTGGACCGGTCCAAATACTCAACAATTACCTGACTCTTAAGCTGAGGGTCCTGATGCACTTCGACAACATCTGGCGGCAATTCGTAGGTCACCGGGACAATTTTCGCGGCCGGAGATTCCTCTTTTTGCGAGATTCCCGAAACGGGCTGGGTCGGTTCCACCGCCGGGTTAGTCGTTGCTTTTGTTTGCGTGTAGCCCGCACGCACACTTGTGGGTTCGGGCTGGTCGCTGCTAAGGGTTGGAAAACCTTGTACCGGTGCGATGCTCATACCTACACTCCGCGCACTACTCCGGTTTTAAACAAAGGAGGCGGTAGCCCGCCTCCTTTGTAGAAAAGCGCTTAATTTATTGCAACAGTTTCAGAACAAGTTGTTGCTGCTGGTTGGCCTGGGCCAGAGCGGAAACGCCGGTCTGCTCCAGAATTGAGTATTGGGAAAGGTTGGCGACGACTGTCGGAATGTCGGCAGCCGTGACGTCGTTTTCCGCGGAAGTCAGATTTTCCGTCTGGTTGTTGATGACGGCGGAAGCTGACTGCAAGCGGTTGACGGTGGCACCGATGGTGCCGCGCAGTTGCGCGACGGTAGCGACGGCGGTGTCGATTTGCGTCAGGGCAGCGGTAGCATCCGAACTGGTAAGCAGATCGTTGGTAGTGGCGCCGCCTCCGCTGAATAACGCGCTGGAGAAGGTGTTGTCACCGCCGGTTGAGGTGGAGGCAATAAAGTTGCCGGTTCCGGCCGCCGCCGTGCCGGCACCGCCGGTCAGAGCAGTGAACAGGATCTGATTAATCGGACCGGTGTTCGGGTTGGCAACCAGCGCTGCCGAAGCAGAGGTGTTGGCAGTGGTGCCGATACCGTAGGTGACGCCCGAGCCGGTCGCGCCGTTGACGGCTGCCGCCAGGTTGGTAAGACTGGCAGTTTCCGAAGCAGCTCCCGTACCGGCACCGACGAGAACGGAGTTGGCCGCGGAGTTGGCGTTGATGGCGTTCACGAATGTGTATGTCTTCGTGCCTACCGTGACCGTGTCGCCTGCGACGGCGGGGCCGCCTACCGACACCAGAGCAGAACCTCCGGTAAAGTTCGTGGTGGCGAAGCTGCCAATGCCGCCGCTGATAGCGGTCGTGATGCTGTTGCCGCCGGTGCCGGTGCTGTTCGCCGCGAATGTGGCGGTGGTGCCGGTGGTACCGGTGATATGAGCGGATGTATTGGTCGCAGTTCCGAGACTATAGGTAGTGGATCCCTGCCCGGTGCCATTGTTGTTGACCGCATCCTCGAGATTGGTCAAGTCGGTGGCCACGGAAGTACCCGCTACAACTTCATTTGCGGTGCCCCCGGAGTTGGTGCTGAGCGCGGTCACGAAGTTATAGGTTTGGCCGCCAACGGTAATGCTGTCTCCCGTGCTGCCGTTAGCAAAGGTGGCGCCCGCAAAGCCGTTGGCTGTATTCGCTGTCGTCGAAACGGTGTAGTTGCCCGTCCCAGCGCCATTGGAGCCCAAGCCATTGACCTGTGCCGTGAATTGCAGCGTGGACGTATTGCCGCTACCCGCCGTGGCCGTTCCGGCCGTGGCATAGGTATTCGCTGCGGCAGAAGAAAAGTTGATGCCGGCATCGCCGGTGACACCGTTAACGGCGTCCGCAAGATTGGTAAGACTGCCTAGAATCTGGGCGGCGGTACCACTGGCGGTGGTGTTGATGAGAACGGAATACGGGTTGGCCGTGCCAAGCTGAGCCGCATTCACAAAGGTGTAGGTTTGGTTGCCGATGGTGACCGTGCTGGCGTTGGTGCCCCCAGCCAAGGTCCCGGTGGCTCCGCCCGCTGCATTGGTAAAGGTGCCGGCAGTGCCCGACACATCGACGGAGTTGCCGGTGGTTGTACCGTTGCCGGTGCCGGCAGTCGTAGCCGTGATCGTAGCCCCGGTAACGGTTGTCACCGCGCTGGCATATGTATTCGCCGCGCTATTGGCGACGCTATATTTGCCTGTATTGGGCGAGGTAAAGTTGATTGCATCCACCAGGTTGGTGAGTTCCGTCGCCAAGGCGCCGCCGCCCGTGGCGCCCACGATTTCGTTCGTCGTTGCCCCCGCGCCCGTGCCGAGGGAAGTCACGAAGGTATAGGTTTCGTTGCCGACGGTCACGGTGCTGCCGGCGTTGCCGGCTACTTGGGTCGCAAACGACGCTCCGCTTCCTCCCGCCGTGTTTTGGTTAATCGCTCCGCCAATGCTGCCGCCTACACCGTTGGTATTGGCGGTAAAGGTGATGACGCCTGCTAAGGGCGCGCCTGCGGTAACGTTCGTGTTGGCGACAGTTCCGGTGCTATAGTCCGTGCCCCCATTCGCTCCGCCGTTAACCGCCTCCTCAAGGTGCGTAAGGGATGTGGCCAGCGTGCTGTTGTACAGCACCTCGTTGGGCGTTCCGCCAGCGTTGCCGCTCAAGGCCGTCACGAAGGTGTAATTCTGGCCTCCAACTGTGATTTCCGTGCCCACCAGGCCGGCGGTCGTGACATCGGAGGCGGTCGCGCCCGAGCCCGAAGTGTTGGTGTAGGTCACGACAGGGGCGGCGGTGCCATTCAATTTGTCGGTAAAGGTGATGGGCCCGGTCCCGGATGATGTAACGCCGGTGTTGAGGGCAGTTCCGGCGGAATAGTTGGTCCCGACGGCGCCGGCATTCTGGTTGATCGCATCGTTAAGATTCGCGAGAGAAGTAGAATTCGCCACTCCAGCGACAACCTCATCGGGCGCGGTAAGATCGCCTGCAGCGGCCACGAAAGTGTAGGTCGTGCCGCCGACCGCTATGGTGTCACCCGCGGTGATAACTCCACCACCGCCGAAGGTGACGACGTTGGTGCCTTGAGTGGAGGCAGCCAAGGTACCCGCTGTCAACGCCTGGGTGGCCTCGGTTGCCAGGTTGATCGTACCCGCAGTAAAGGTGGCGGCGGCTTTGGTGAGCGCGTTGAACTGTGTGCTGGCGGTCAGCAGGCTGTTGGCCTGGGTGGACCCGACAAACGTGCCGCCGGTCAGAACGTCGGTGGCGGCGGCGGCGCTGGACGCCACCGCTTCGCCCAAGGTGGCCGTGGCCGGAGTTCCGCCTAAGCTCAGTTGCGTGGAAGACAATAAACCTGTGGAAACACCGATGGTGCTGCTGCCGGAGGTGCTGCCGTCACTCAAGAAGACATTGAGGGTGTTATTCGTGAATACCTGCCCGCCGTTGAAGTTGGTGGTAGAACCGATGCTGTCAATTTCCGCCTTGATGGATTGATATTCGGTGTCGAGCGCGACCCGCTGCGAATTGGAGACGGTGCCGGTGGCGGATTCGGTGGCCAGCGTGACGGCGCGGTCGAGCAAGGTGGTGACCTGGGACAATGCCCCATCTGCTACCTGGAGTTCGCCGACGCCGTCCGTCGCGTTACTCGCGGATTGGGTCAGGGCTGCGACGTTCGCTTCGAGGCCGTTGGCGATGGCCAGACCAGCCGGATCGTCAGCGCCGCTATTGATGCGTGATCCTGAAGATAGCTGCTCCAGGGTTGAGTTGAGACTGTTGCTAGTGATGTTGAGCTGGTCTTCCGCAGCCAGAGCAGCAATATTGTTCAGAATGGTGAGTGCCATTAAATTGCTCCTTGTCGGTTCCGATGCTGGGATCCGTCCCCGAAACCTTCCCGGAGTTCGTTCCGTTTGTCCTGCGGAACCCAATTGCGTTTCACTCAGGTTCATCGGCGTGAGGCTCGCCAGCTTTATTTCCACAAGTGCCAATCGGCATAGTGCTTTAGTAATTCGACCTCGCTTGCTGTGTGATTGTCTTGCTCGCCTCGAATCTGCCGATCTTTAGCGATGGAGCCTTCATTAATGTGGCGGGTAGGTCCGTCCCGAGAAAAAAGCAGGAGGTCAACTATGATCCAGCTCACCCGCCTCAACAATCACGCGCTGGCCGTCAATTCGGATCTGATCAAATTCGTCGAGCAGGCGCCGGACACCGTTATTACGCTGCTGAGCGGGGAAAAAATTGTGGTGCGGGAGAGCGCGCAGGATGTGCTCGAACGAGTGGTGCAGTTCCGCCGTTCGGTGTTGCACGGGACGCTGATCTGTCCAGCCATCAGCTCCTCCCTCAGCCGGGCGCTTGAAAGCAACGACGGCGAGAGCAGGAACAATCTAGCGGGCGAGAAATAGGAGCCCTCCGTGGACAAGGCAACCCTCGTCGGTCTGGTGCTGGCTGTCGGCGGCATCTTATTCGGCTTGCTGCTGGAGGGTGGAAATTTGGGCCAGGTGGTGCAGCCGACCGCGGCCCTGATTGTGATTGGCGGCACGCTGGGTGCGGTTCTGATTCAGTATCCCCTGGGAGTGGCGCTGAGCGCTTTCCGGCGGCTGGCGCTGGTGTTCGTGGAGCCGGCGCAGAATGCGCGGCTGACGATCGGTCTGCTGGTGAGATATGCGAATCTGGCGCGGCGGGAAGGCATCATCTCGCTCGACAAGGAGCTCGCCACCATCCACGAACCGTTTCTGCACCGCGCGCTAATGCTGGCGGTCGACGGAACGGATCCGGAGGAACTGCGCAAGATCATGGAACTCGAACTGGATAACAAGGAAGAGCAGGAAGAGAAAATCCCGCAGCTCTTTGAAGCGGCGGGGGGATTTTCTCCCACCATCGGCATCATCGGAGCTGTGCTCGGTTTGATCCAGGTCATGCAGCATCTGGACAAGATCGATGAAGTCGGAAAAGGGATTGCGGTCGCGTTCGTGGCCACACTTTACGGCGTGGGCGCCGCCAACCTCATTTTGCTGCCGGCGGCGGGCAAATTGAAAATCCGCATACGCGATGAGCAGATCATCCGCGAAATGACGATTGAGGGCGTGGTTTCGATACTCGAGGGGATGAACCCTCGCATGCTGGAGGAGAAGCTGCTGGGGTTCCTGAGCGAGTCTCAGGAATCGGCCGCCGCGGAGGAATCGGACGTATGAGGCGCAGCAAACGTAGTTCGCGGCACGGCAATCGCGAGCGCTGGCTGGTTTCTTACGCCGACTTCATCACGCTACTGTTCGCGTTCTTCGTTGTGCTCTATGCTTCGGCGCAGGTCGATAAAAGGAAGGTCGGGAAGCTGGCATTAGCAATCCAGGTGGCTTTCCAGGAGATGGGAGTATTTCAGGCTTCGACGACCCAGGTGCCGCTGAATGAAGCCGAGCCGATGCCCTTCAGCACGGTGCAAGCAATCGAAAACAAGGAGCGGACCACGACGCTGGGGCGGATTGTATCGTCGCCCAAGAGCTCGCTCGGGAGTGGGGGTGGAACCGGCAAAGAGGACGGGGATCTGGGTGACTTGCAGGCCGAACTGGAAACGGCGTTGGCGCCGGAAATCCAACGCAAGGAAATCGCTATGAGCCGCGAGCCGGACGGTCTGGTGATTTCGCTTCGAGAAGTAGGATTTTTTGAAAGCGGATCGGCCGTAATAAAGGCCGCATCCCATGTTGCCTTCGACCGCATCGCCAATCTGCTGCGTCAACGAGAATATCGCTTGAGGATCGAGGGGCACACGGATAATGTTCCGATCCACACCACCCAGTTTCCCTCGAACTGGGAACTGTCGACAGCACGGGCCACCGAAATTGTGCGGCTCCTCATTGTTCGGGAGGGATTTAACCCTAATCGTCTGAGCGCGGCAGGATATGCGGACTATCATCCTGTCGTAAGCAATCGCAATGCGGAAGGGCGCGGCATCAACCGGCGGGTGGATATTGTCATTCTCGGTCGAGCCATCGCGGACCGAGCCATGGTTCCGAGCGGAGCCGAAAAAGAGGCGGCTGGGAGGAATCGTGAAAACAGGCAGTTACAGCAGTAGCTCCATCCAGAGCGCGCTTTCGATGGGGATGGTGGAATAGGGCGCGATTTCCTTGAACCCCATGCGGCGGTAGAGGGCGACCGCATCCTGCATCGCGGATTCGATCGTATCCAGGCGCATGAGCTCATAGCCCATGGCGCGCGCCTCGACAAGCAGGCGTTCCACCAACATCCGGCCGAGGCCGAGCCCGCGATCTTCAGGGCGGACATACAGCCGTTTCATCTCGCACATGCCGTTCTGCAGCCTGCGCAACGCGATGCAGCCGGCGGCGTGGCCGCGATAGCGCGCCAGCAGTAATCTTCCCCCGGGCGGCCCGTAAGCGCCGGGAAGATTTTTTAGTTCCTCGTCGAAGCTCTGGAAACACAAGCTGAAGCTGAGCGACTTGCCATAGGCGATGAAGAGACTCCGGGCTTCCTCGATCTGTTGCGGGAGGAAGGCCTGAATCAATTCGATCTCGCTCTTGCCCGCGTCGGGGACTGTCATGGGAGAACTTTTTAAGTGCGGGGTCATTCCACGCGGAGATTCTACCCCACGGTCGCCCGATTGCGCGCGGGACAGCGGACGATTAAGATTTCTGCACTCCCATGTCTGAAGTAATTTCAACCGAAGCAGCGGCCTCGCATACCGAACCGGCCCCGGCGCCCGAGACTTCCGTCGAAGTGTTTGCCGTTTACGGCGTGGAACCTGAGATTCAGGCCTACGCCATGGCGAAGTATTCGCGCTCGGCGCTTTCCATGAAAGAGTCGCTGCGGGAAATCACGACGCAAAAGGCGGAAAAATTTCTCAACACTTTTTACTTCCAGTACGGGCACCGCTCGATCGCCGATCTGGCGCACATTGCGCTCGCCATCGAGCGACTCTCGATCCTCGCGGCCATCGTGGTTGCGGACGAGCAGCGGTGGGACGGACAGGAGCGGTCGACCCGCTACCAGGACTTCAGGAAGAGCGGGTACTTCACGCCCGCTTTTCGACGCGATGCTTTACAGAATGAAGGCGGCGCAGCGGACGCTTCGCCCGCGAAGGTCTATGGTGAAACCATCGAGTGGCTCTTCACAACTTACGAAAAAGTATCGCAGCGGACATTCGAGTATCTCGCCAGCATTACGCCTCGTCCGGCGGAAATGAAGCTGGAGGCTTACGAGCGCACACTGCGCGCCCGCGCCTTCGATATCTCGCGCTATCTGTTGCCTCTGGCGAGCAATACTTCGCTGGGAGAGATTGTTAACGCACGCACGCTGGAAAGCCAGGTCGCCCATTTGCTCTCGCAGCCGCATCAAGAAGTCCGCGATCTTGGGGCGCTGCTGAAAAAGGCTGCGGTTTCGCCCGCTTACAACGCGAACGAAGACGGTTTACGCGCCCTGGTGGGCGAGATTCGGGCGGTGTCGCCCGAAATTGCCGATCGCGCCGAGCGCGAACTGCTGCGCGAAGTGCGGGTCGCGCCCACGCTGGTCAAGTACGCCGATCCGAATCCGTATGAGATCGAAACCCGCCGCGAACTGCAGGAGGCCGCGGCTGAGTTGATGCGAGGGGCTGCCATAGATCGGGCGCCGCTGGTCGACTTGCTGGACACCGATCCACTGGAGATTGAGCTTTCGACCACGCTGCTGTATGGCCACTGTCATTATTCTTACCGGCAGATTCGGGCAGCAATGGAAGCGGCGGGCGAAGGGCGACGCCGCGAGATCATCGACCTCGGACTGCGTCATCGGGGCCGGCACGACGAGATGCTGCGCGCGTTTTCCGCGGGGCAGCAATTCCGCTTCGACATTCTCATGGACATCGGCGGCTTCCGGGACATGCACCGCCATCGCAGGTGCGTGCAGATCATGCAGGATTTCACGACGGTTCATGGATTCGATACGCCGCCGGAGGTCGAGGCTGCCGGAGTTCAGTCGGATTACGATTTGGCAATGAAGCGGGCTGAAAGCGCGGTACTGACGATTTCTGCGGCGGGCGGCAAGGAAGCCGCGCAAAACGCGCAGTATGCGATCCCGCTGGCTTTCCGCAAGCGCACGCTCTTTAAGATGGACTTCGCCGAGGCCGTCTACATTTCTGAACTGCGCACAACGCCGGCCGGACATACGTCCTATCGCAACGTGGCCTATGCCATGTATGAAGCCGTCGCCGCGAAGTATCCGGGGCTGGCGAAATATTTCCGGGTACATGACGTGCGCGAGCCGGTGGACTTGTTGAAACGCTGAGCAGGGGTGGCAGGGGCGCCAGCGAAGGAAACGCCTCCGAGAAGCAGCGTCGCGCACAAATTGACGGCGGTGAATCCGCGCCTCTAGAATCAGCTCACACATGCCCAACTACGAATATCTATGCAAGAACTGCGGACACCGCTTTGAACAGATCCGCAAATTCTCCGATAGGCAGCTGCGAAAGTGCCCCGAATGCGGGGGCGTCATTGAACAAGTGATCTCGGCTCCAGCCGTGCAGTTCAAAGGCTCGGGATGGTACGTGACCGACTACGCGAAGAAAGGGAGCGCCACCCCGTCGTCCTCATCGCCCTCATCCGATAGCGACAGCGGGCCGAAAGAAACCAAAGAGAACAAAGAGAACAAAGACGCAGCCAAGGACGCAAAAGATACCAAGAAGGATGACAAGCCCAAGTCCGAAACATCACACAAGAAACATAAGAAGGACTAGCTGATGGGTCTGGCGATTCGGAGTTGAAGAAAGTTGCGCCCCGACAATCAGGCGGAGGTGGATCCGTGGGTTCGCTCGGGCACGCCCACAGCCAGGGTTCGCCGGCGCGGCAGTTCGTCCTCCAAGACTTCCGCCTGAAAGTCTAAATTGATGTCGAGACGTGCGCACGCCTCTGAGGCGGCGTCGTTGAGGAAGTAGACGATGTCTCCCCCGAATCGATCCTTGAGACGCCGGCGTTCGTCAAGGTCGAAGGGGCTTGCCGAATAGACTTTGATGGTGGGATTTTCGCGCAGCAGGGCAGCCAAGTCGCGATGGAATCCGAGCGCTCCTTGACGAACCTGCGCCATCGTGAAAGCGACCACGCGATAAGCCATAGGCTGAAGTTGAAGAGGGGACGGGTGAGAACCCCCGTCGCTCCACCAGAGATGAAGCATAGCAGGGTTGGGGCTGACGATCTCATTCGACGGCCTCGTGAAGCGCGACTTTTATTCCGGCCTGATTCCGGCGGCTGCCATCATCCGCCCCGTCACACCTTCTTCCGCACGAAAACTGAAGAGCAAATCGGTATGGCAAGCCGTGCACAGCGCGGTTGTGTCAATGTTCATGGCGGGCACGCCAGCATCCAGCAATTGCCGCCGGTTTGCTTCCACCAGGTCGAGGAAAAGCTTGACTGGCAGCTCACTGTGTCCCGGGGCGCGCGCCGTCAGGAACAGTAATGGATATTTTTCCCGGACTGGATCCGATTCGTTGACCTCACGAAACAAAGTTTCGGCGTAGGCAAACTGCGCGTCAAATCGGGTGCGCACTTCATCACCGACTTCGTAGCAGCATCCTTGCACTCCCGGGCCGATCGCAGCGACGAGATGGCGCGGATCGCTGCCGAAACATTTGCGCATCTCGCCGACGCCTTTCTCGACGATTCGTTGGACCGTGCCTCGCCAGCCGGCGTGAAACACTCCGACGGCGCGGCGTTTTCGATCCGCCAAAATAATCGGCAAGCAATCCGCCGCTTGCACGGCCACGATTACGCCGGGAATGTTCGTAACCAGCCCATCTCCAACCCATTCTCCCGCCATGGGCGCCTTTGTCACTTGGTCAGCTGGCAATCCGTCGATGCGATGGATCAAATCAGAATGGATCTGGCGAAGCGAAACCAGCGGCCAGCGGCTGCGGCTGCTGCCGGCGCCTAATTTCTTGAGAAAGAGTTCGCGATTACGCTCAACCGCCGCGCGCGTGTCATGTTGCGTGAATCCGAGATTCAGCGCATTTCCCCCGTAGGAACGGGAAACGCCCCCTCGACGCGTAGAGAACGCATGGATAAGCCAGGGCAGCTTTACCAGTTTCCCGGACCGTAAGAGTTGCAGTTTGTTGTTCGCGACGCGCTCGGTGACCACGGTTTGATCATACCCGACACGCGAATCGTCGGTGAGCGCGGCGACTGGTGATCGAAAGATGGGTAATCGAGTCAGCGGGCGATCCAGAACGATCTAACCGAGAATGGCAACCGGGGGATGGCCGAGCGCCGCAAAGCGATAAGAAATGACGACGGGAGGACGAACCACCCTCCCGCATCCAACCGCCTGCGCACGTTTTCAGCGAACGCCCTTTGTCGAATCCGCTTGTAGATAATTTTATCTAACTCAAGACGAAGCTGGTTTCTAGTGCTCGACATCAAAATAGATCTTGGTGGTGGCGCGATACTGGACGACCTTGGCCCCGTCCAGTTGCATATCGAAGGAATCGACGTGGGCCCATTTGATGCTTCGTACCGTCTTCGAGGCTTCCTGAACCGCCTGCTCCGCGGCCTTAGCAAAGCTCTCTTTTGAAGTGCCGACTACCTCAATTATTTTCTGCGTCATTCCGTTCTCCTTGACCCCATCGGAATTGTAATCGATCAGGCGAGGCGACGGCTGAGCGCGGCCTCCCGAAGACACTTTGTAAAAAGCGGCTAAGGACCGCAACGGCTGCGAACGAGAGCGGCTACGAACCAGAGCCCGAGCAATGTTATCCCTTGCTCGAAGCCTTTAGGCTCGTAGCCGCCTGGTACTTGTGTTGTCCTCTTGACCTTACTCTTTACCGCTCGCGATGGCTCCGGGGCCCGGTTCGGCGATGGGTTCAGTTGGATTGATCTTGACGGTAACCAAAATGTTTTCCAGTCTGGCGAAAACGGCGTCGCGATTGACGTGCTCAATGCCACCCTCGGTGGCAAATCCTTCCGTGCCCAATCCCAGGACGTATTCGTAACATGCTCCATTTTCAAAGTTGTGGTAATACTGCGTTTCGACCTGCTTGAAGGCGCTGGCGGAGAAGTCGGAGGTCATTTCCATCTCAGCGTCAGCCTCTTCTTTATCCGCGTGTTTATTCGTACCGATGGTGACCTTTTCGGCGTCGAGCGGTTCGCCGTCGGCGTTACGGGTGTCGACGAAGGCAAAATGGAAGCATTCCTGCTCGGAGATTTTGCGATTGACGTTGACATTAAAGAACGCGGAGGCGAAGTCGGTGCCGGGATAGGAGTTGCCGGGCAAGGCAACGGTGGCGATTGTAATTCCGCCGGGCTGTACAAAGTTCATGGGCACGTTCCCGACGGCAGTAAGCTCGGGCTGATCCTGATAGCCGGCAGTCAGCAAGGCTTTTCGAGGATAAAGGAAAGAAACACCGCTGTCAGGGTCGCGGTAAGTAACGTTGGCGGGCCGCTTCCGGGGCGTCTTTTTTTCGGGCGCGCCTGCGGCGGTCAGGTTGGGCGCGATGTCCGGTGGGAGCGCGGCCGTGGTTGTGGTCGCCGGAATGGCTGGAGTCGAAGCGGGACTGGAGACGCCGACCAGTGCCGGCTTCGAAGATTGCTTCGAGCAGGCGGCCGCCGCAAGTAAGAGTACGAGGATCGCAAAGCTTGCGATCATCGCCACCCGTTGCTGCCGCGACCACGATGAAAGCGTGTTATCGGAGTGGTTGTCAGTTGCCTGAGTTGTGAGCTTCTGGTTGTTGCGTTTCCCCGTACTTGTCATTTGTCAGCTCCTCTGCGGCTGGCGCAGTCAGAAGTGACAGAGCAAGAGCGGGACCAACACTCGGGTTGTTGATGTTGCGTGACTTATACCGAGCAGCGTGCACGACCGCGTGCTCCACCATACACGATGTGTCGGCGATAACACGGCTGGCATCGGCGATCACCCAGAAGACCAGGTAGTGGTCCACCACGAAGATCACCACTGCCATCACCACCACTAGAATGTCTGCGTGAGCAATACGCAGAAGGAATCTGCCGTCAAATTCGACGACGTCTACCGTGGACGTTTAGCGCCGTCACCAACGGGGCTGCTGCACATCGGCCACGCCCGTACATTCTGGATCGCAGCGCAGCGGGCCACTGAAAATCATGGGGCTCTGATTCTGCGGAATGAAGACCTCGACCCACAGCGCTCGCGCGGGGAATTTGCCCAGGCCATGATGGAGGACTTGCGCTGGCTGGGCATTCAGTGGAGCGAAGGTCCCGATTGTGCCGGCAGATATGGGCCCTACTCGCAAAGTCAGCGGCGGCCGCATTATATCGAGGCGTGGCGGGCGCTGCGAAAGGCGGGATTCCTGTATGCGTGCACCTGTTCACGCAAGGACCTAGCGCAATCGGCGAGTGCTCCCAATGACGCCGATGATGAGCCGGTATATCCGGGAACCTGTCGCGAACGGAAAGACATGGCTGCGATTGACGAACCGGGGGGAGTGAACTGGAGATTCCGTGTTCCGGATGGCGAAGGGGTTGAATTTACCGATCTGAATCTCGGGGCGCAGCGCTATGTGGCGGGCAGGGACAAGGATCAGGATTTCGGCGATTTTCTGGTCTGGCGGCGGGACGATGTTCCGGCGTACCAGTTCGCGGTGGTGGTCGATGACGAGGCGATGCGCATTTCCGAGGTTGTGCGCGGCGCGGATTTGCTGAAGTCGACAGCGCGTCAACTGTTGTTGCTGAGGGCTTTGGGATATGCCCCGCCGAGTTATTTCCATTGCGAGCTGGTACGAGACTCGGGAGGAGTGCGACTGGCGAAACGGCATGACTCGCTGAGCATCCGTTATCTGCGAGAGAGCGGAATGATGCCGGAGCAGGTTCTGGAGATGGCCGTTCGGCCCTTGTGAAATGACACTTTCGTTTCGCGACCGGGTTACCGCGGGGCTATAAGACCGGGGAGAAGGGAGCTACCATAAAAGCAGCATTCCGAGCGGCGATGGGGAGGGTTATGCAATACCGAATCATATGGCAGACGTCGCTGAAGCTTCTGGCGATCGCGCTTTTGACGCACTCGGCCGGCTACGGTCAGTCGCTGGGCGATGTCGCCCGGGAAAACCGGGAACAACAGCAAAATGCCGAGGGTGCACCGACGACGGTAAAGCCAAGGGTTATCACGAACAAGGACCTCCCGAAGGATGCGGACGCGAACCAGGGGTCGAACCCGGCGGCGGCAACTGCGCCTGCGTCGCCGTCCAGCACGGCGACAGACGGTCCCAAAGCGGAACACCGCTCAGGGGAAGAACGCAATGCGCAACAACATTCAGCTCAGCAACACCTGGCCGAGCAGCGTGCCGCTGATCAATGGAAGCGGCAGATCCTGGCGCAGAAATTGAAGATGGCGACTTTGCAGGCGCGGATCGACCGGATCAACGCGTCAATGCGCGCCGCGGGCGGAAGTGTGCAGTACGAGCCACCGTACAGCCCCTATCAGGCACGGCAACTGCAGCAGGTGACGCAAATTCAGCAGCAACTCGATGAACAGCGGCGGAAGCTGGATGAGATGCAGGAAGCGGCGCGACGTGCCGGTTTGCACTCGGCGGTATACGATCCGTAGCGCAAATTGCGCGCCGGGTTGAGCAATATTCAAAAGAATCGGACCGCCTGGCCCGGCCATCCTAAAGTTGTGCCTGCCGACAGAGTTTTTCTCAGCGCCAGCTGGCAATACCTGGCCATGCTGAATTACGAAGTTGACCCGCGTCTGCTGGCTCCTTTCATTCCTGTCGGCACCGAACTCGATCAGTGGCAGGGGAAGACGTTTGTCAGCCTGGTGGGGTTTTGCTTTCTGAATACGAAATTGTTCGGAGCTTTGGCGATTCCGATGCATTCGAATTTCGAGGAAGTAAATTTGCGATTCTACGTGCGGCGGCACGTGGGTGACGAAGTACGACGAGGAGTGGTGTTCATCAGGGAGATGGTTCCACGGCGAGCGATTGCATGGATTGCCCGAACGTTGTACAACGAAAAATATGTGGCGCTGCCTATGGCACACGAGATTTGCTCCCACGGCGACGATCGTCTGCTGGTCGTCTACCGATGGCGGAGCGAGAAGCGCTGGAGCGTGCTGAGGGTTGAGACGGAGGGCATCGCCGAGATTCCGAGCAGCGGGTCTGCTGAACAATTCATCACCGAACACTACTGGGGATATGCGGCGCTGCCCGGCAGCGGGTGCGTCGAATATCGCGTGACGCATCCGGCATGGAAAGTCTGGCAGGTTCGGCATGCCTCCTTTGCCGGCGACGGGAAGAAGTTCTATGGAGAAGAGCTGGCGGCGGTGGTTTGCAGCGAGCCGCAGTCTGCCTTTCTCGCCGAAGGATCTCCGGTGATCGTTATACGCTGCCAGAGATGGGGTGAGCGGGGAACCCGTTGAAAGGACACGAAACTAGGCTGTTCTCGGGGTCTACGGAGCCGAAGTCCACATTTTATGCCGATTTCAGAGGGGTACCTTACTGGAAACCGCATAAAATCTGGATAAAATGCTGTTTTTCCACAGGTGATTGCGTTATTATGCGCTGGATACAAGCAAATTTGTTAGTTCCTGAAGGAGGAATTCATGGCTTCTGGCATGACCAAAACTCAACTCACACGGCACCTGGCCGAGAAACTCGAACTCAACAACAAGACTGCGGCGGCTTTTCTGGAGCACCTCGCAGACACAGCGATTAAAGAGACGAAGAAGAATGGTGTATTCGTTGTGCCCGGCCTCGGCCGCCTGGTGAAGGCGCATCGTAAGGCCCGCATGGGACGCAACCCGCAAACCGGCGAACCAATTCAGATCAAGGCAAAGACGGTCGTAAAATTCCGCGTGGCGAAGGCTGCCAAGGATGCGATCGCGCCGAAGAAGTAGCGTGGTTCTGTGACGCGGGCGCACCGTTCGCGAAAAGTTGGAGTTCAAAAAGGCCGGCCGTCGAGCTGGCCTTTTTCATTCCGAGCCATCGCGGGAAAAGCGACGAGGGTTCGGCAAATCTTACTGGAAAGTTATCGCGCTGATTCAGAAACTGCGCTCCTGCAGATCGAGCGGCATTTAGTGTTTGATTTTCCTGAGCACGGAAATCACTTGGAGCCGCGAGAGAAAGTGCTCAAGGCTAGACCTCCAATTCCATCAACTCCGCTGTCACCTTGCCGGCAACGATCCTCACCCTCCCCACACTAACCGGCAAATGGAAGCGCCGAGGGCCGGCGCTGCCGGGATTGAAGTACAGGACGCCGTTTTTCTCCTCGATTTTCGGCTGATGGCTATGGCCGTAGATAATCACGCGAAAACCCGCGGCTTCCGGTTTCAGGTCGAGGCTCGCGAGGTCGTGCAGCATGTAAATCGACACGCCGGAGATTTCGAGGAGTTCGGTCTCGGGCAGGGTGCGCGCCCAGGGGGCGGTATCGACGTTGCCGCGGACGGCAGTCACGGGTGCGATTTGCGCGAGCGCGGCGAGAATTTCGGGAGTGCCTACGTCTCCGGCGTGAAGGATGCGGTAGGATCCGCGCAACGCATCCACGGCCTCCGGACGCAGCAGGCCGTGAGTGTCGGAGATTACGCCAAGGATCGCTGTGCTTTCCGCCATCGCTTTCAGATTATTACGAAACGCACATGCTCCGCTGACAGTCACGGTATACTCAATAGTTTGTCGAACATCTATGAATGACTTGACTCTGGCGCGCGTGCCGATTGACGAACTGGTAAGGGAGCTCCACTCGTTGACCGCAGAGGCTTTCGATGGGATCGAGCAAGTGCGCTGGTTGTTGCAGAGGTTGCCTGTAGCGGAAGCCAGTCTCGCGCCTTATCTGAGCTGGGACCGGCAGCACTACACGCGCAACCTGATCGACAAGACCGATCTTTACGAACTGATGACCATCTGCTGGGAGGTTGGACAGTCGAGCTCAGTACACAATCATCGGGGGCAGAATTGCTGGATGGCGGCGCCCGTGGGGAAACTGCTGGTGGAAAATTTTGATGTGGGGTTTGAGGATATCGCGACGGGTAAGTGCCAGTTGCAGGCATCTAACACGGTGGAGTTGATGGCGGCGAATCCGTGCGCGGTGGATCCACGACATCCGGTGCACCGAGTGGTGAATCCGGGGGAAGCCAATCGGCGCGCCGTGAGCCTGCACGTTTATTCGCGGCCTTTCGATTCCTGCGTTGTCTATTCGCCGGAGCACGGGACCTGCGGGGATATCCGGCTTCAATACAATACGGCTTTTGGAAAAGCGGTACGCAGCCAGTAGCGATTCCCTGGTGTCAGAAGAAGATATCCGGAGGCGCTAGCGGTCTGCCAGAGTAAGAGAGACGGGCTCGGTAGCGAGTACGGGCTGGTGGCAAATAAAACTCAAGGAGGATTCGTGAGGAAATACCTGGGAGTCTTGGCCGGCGCGCTGGCGTTGTGTATGTTGTCATGGGCGCAAGCTCCCGACCAAACTCCGGCGCCGGCTCCCACCGAAGCTCCGGCTCAAACACCGACGCAAGCGCCCGCTCCAACTCCGGCGCAGGGGCCGGTGCCGACGGCTACTCCGACTCCCACTCCAAACCCAAGCGCCAAGCCGGCGCCTCCTCCGGTGGCCCAGTTTCCCCGCCTCGAATTCTTTGCCGGAGGCTCCTACGCCGAGGCCGGTCTTTTCAATGCGGGGCATTGGGCAGGTTTGCCGGGGTGGGATTCTTCTCTGGGTATTAACATGACGAGCTGGGTTGGGATCGTGCTGGATGGCGGTCAGTATTTTGGCACCTCCAAGATACCAGTCGCCGTACCGGCGCCATTTCCCACGTGCCCGCCTTTCTGTCCGTTGCCGACGACCACGTTTAACGTGTCGACGCGGGAATACAACGTTCTTTTTGGCTTTCAATTTGCCCGCCGCAAGTACGAACGCTGGACGCCAATCGGCGAAGTCATGTACGGACATCAGGGAACGCGAGGCAAAGCCAGCGCGCAAGGGCAAACCTTCTCGGAGGTGAGTTCGGGCCGGGGTATCGTGGCCGGCGGCGGGCTCGACTACAAAGTCACTCCCCGCTTATCCATGCGGCTGAAATGCGATTACCTGCAGACCGGATCCTTCAAGCAAACGCAGGACAACGTACGGTTCTCGGTGGGTGTCATGGTCCACAATGTGCACAAGAAGAGGCGCAGGCTGGAGGACGAAACTCAGACCGAACCGTAGGGCATGGATTGGCAGGCGGCTGAGCAAAGCCGATCCACGACCGCGGGCGGCATAGCCCGGATTGAGCGGGCGAGGTTGATACTGGTTGCCGGCCGCGATTCCAACCACGAGCATTGTCCGCAATTACGTCTGTGACTTTACCCGCAACTTGATCCGCAACTACGAGCGTCGCAGCAAGTCGCTTAGCGGCTTGGTTTTGGACCGCACTTCGTCCGCGAAGCCGGCGCCTTTTTCCACCACTTCTTCGAACCGGTCCCTGGCTTCGTCGGTCCACTCGGAGGCCGTTTCTAGGGCGTCATCATAGGATCGCCGGAGATCCTTCCGCAGCTGGCGACCCGTCTTAGGAGCGAGCAACAGACCGACGGCCGCGCCGACACCAAGGCCGATCAGCAGAAAGGTAATGGCCGTGCCGGTCGTGCCTTCCGAGCTCTCATACTTTCCAATGCGCATAATGAACCTCCCAAAGTTCTATTCTAGACCCGAATCGGCGAATCAGCGGACGGAAGCTTCGCATCGTCGATTTCCAGACCGTCAGATGAGGCGGTTGCTGAATTCGGAGTCGCAGCGTTCCCATAACCGGCTTGGCCTGTGTAAAATGAGGTGTTGACCTTAGTGCGGCGGAAGCCCCGGCGACCCGGACCTGCCTCGCTGCCGAGAATTCCTAGCAGAGTGAAGGAGATGTAAACGAGCAATGTCGATTCCAGCGACCCAACTCCGTCCCGGCATGATCATCAAGCACAACAATGATCTGCATTCCGTGTTCAGTGTCGAGCACCGCACGCCCGGCAACCTGCGGGCTTTCATCCAGGCGAAACTGCGAAACCTCCGTACCGGCGCCATGTTCGAGCATCGTTTCCGGTCGCCCGACCCGATTGAGAAGGTCAATGTGGACGAGGAGAACATGGAGTTTCTCTACAGCGATGGCGATGACTATTGCTTCATGAACACCGAAAACTACGAGCAGACTCACCTGACCCGGGACGTTCTCGGCGACGCGGTTGATTATTTGACCTCCAACTTGCAGATCAAGGTGGAGTTTTTCGACGGCAAGGCGGTGGGCATCGAACTGCCCCAGACCGTGGTGCTGACGGTGATGGAAGTCGAGCCGGGGCTGAAGAGCGCTACGGCATCGAGTGTGACGAAACCGGCGAAGACTGAGACCGGGCTTATCGTGCAGGTGCCGCCATTCATCAACGAAGGCGAGAAGATCAAAGTCGATACGGCAGAGGGAACGTACCTGTCGCGGGCACAGTAGGCAGGTCAGTGGTTAGAGGTTGAATTGCAGACTTGAAGGCCCCGTGGATGGGCCGGTTCACCTCTGCAAGCTCACCTCCGACCTCTTCAATCAAGAGATGGCTACCACCGAGAAATCTCTAACGCAGGCGCGCCGTTTTCTGGTCCGCGGACGCGTCCAGGGAGTTGGCTTTCGCTGGTTTGTTGAGCGCGAGGCGCACATCCTGCAAATTGCCGGGTGGGTCCGCAATAACCCGGATGGCACGGTCGAAGTGCTGGCCATGGGAACGCGAGATCAGTTAGCGGGATTGCGATCGCGTCTACGGGATGGACCGCGGGCGGCGCGAGTCGATGGCGTAGAGGAATCGGAGTCCGAGCCGGTTGCGGGCCTCAGTTCGTTTCAGGTGCGAGGAGCTTAACAACTCGCAGCTTAACTTCGCAATCTAGCTTCGCAATTCAACTTCGCAGCCTAACTTTTCGATGTCAGATTCCGAATGACGATGCCAACTATGATGCTGACCAAGCCAGTCAATTGCGACGATTTAAAAAAGCTGATCCGAGAGGTGCCGGACTTCCCGAAAAAGGGCATTCTCTTCTATGACATCACCACCCTGCTGAAGGATAAGCTCGGCTTCGCGCGGCTGATCGACGCACTTTCGGCAAACTACATAGGGAAAAAGATTGATCTGGTGCTGGGAATGGAAGCACGCGGATTTATTTTTGGTCCGGCGCTCGCTTACCGGCTGAATGCCGGATTTGTGCCCGTGCGCAAGCCGGGAAAACTGCCCGCAGAAACAGTGAAGATCAGTTACGAACTTGAATATGGCAGCAACGCGCTCGAGGTGCACAAAGATGCGATTGGCAAAGGTCAGCGGGTTTTGATCGTCGACGATCTGCTGGCGACAGGCGGGACCGCGGTCGCCACGGCGGAACTGGCCAGCGGCTTGGGGGCAGAGATTGCAGGACTGGCGTTTGTGGTGGAGCTTGATTTTCTGAAGGGCCGCGACAAACTCGCAAGTTATGACGTCTTTTCACTGCTGCATTACGAATCCTGACCGTCATTACTTGATCAGGTGTTCGACGGCCCGGTAGACGCCCATCCAAATGGCCAAGCTGACAATAGTCGAGGCGCAGTAGGAGAAGACAACAAGCCAATTCACGCGAACACTGTTTTCTGGTTTGCGAGTCCACATGCGATAGGGCTCCTCGCAGCCGCCGATGCCATCGTCAACTTTCTTATCTCCATCCGCAAGTGATTGATAATATTCTCTGGCGTTCAAGCTCAACTCCCGAATGCTCCGTCATCCCGCACGGGGTGCTAATCTAAATCCCTACGGTGCACGATGAATGGCAGTCATCTTGAAATCCATACAGGGTCCGGTGCAGAGAGGGGTCAGTTTTTTCCTTATTCTGGCCTGGGTGATGGCGGGCGCGAGCGGAGCCGCCGTCGATTCCGGTCCCCTGCCGCCCTCGATTACAACCGCGCCGTTATCGGTTGACCAGGTGGTGGCGAATCTTGTTCGCAAGGATGAGGAGCGCGCCGGAGCTCTGCGGCGCGTGCAATCCACTCGGGTTTACCGGCTGGTCTATCGCGGATTCCCAGGCGATCGCGACGCTGAAATGACGGTGGAGGCGACTTATGACAGCCCGGCGACCAAAAACTTCAAAATAGTATCTCAAAAGGGATCGAAGCTGATCATCGAACGCGTCTTCAAACGTTTGCTGGAGAGCGAAAAGGAAGCTGCCGCGCCGGAAATGCGCGCTCGCACCCTGCTGAACCGGCACAACTACGACATGGCGCTGGTTGGATACGAACATTCTGACAAGGGCGGCCAGTACGTGCTCGAGGTCTCTCCCAAAGATAAGAGCAAATACGTCTATAGCGGCAAGGTGTGGGTCGATGCCACTGATTTCGCCGTGACCAAGATTGACGCCGAGCCGGCGGTGAATCCTTCCTTCTGGACGAAGAAAAGCGAAGTGCACCACGAATATATGAAGGTGGAAAATTTCTGGCTTCCGCGGCGCAACGAGTCGGTCAGCTACATTCGGCTGGGCGGCCGCGCCACCCTGACGATTGACTATAGCAACTACCGAGTCAACGATTTGCGGGCATCGCGATAAGAATCGCCGGTAGTACAATCGCGCCATGGGCGGGCTGATCCAGCCGGGTGCAAATCCTACGACGGAGCCGCAAGAATCAACCCTGCGACCGATTCTCATTGGCATTGTGATCGTGGGAATCGTGGTGGGCGTTCTGCTGTTGATTTTGCGTTCCGAACAGCCGAAGCCTGCGGCGCCTCCAGCCTACGCGGCGTATCTGAAATTTTCGGACTTGAAGACGAGTGCGGCGCAAAATTTTGTAGGCGCAACCGTCAATTATCTTGATGGCAGCATCACCAACACCGGCACTCAGACCGTAACCCACGCGGTGGTGCAGGTAACCTTCAAGGACGAGATGGGACAGACGGCGCAGCGCGAGGAACTTCCTCTGCACGTTCTGCGCACCGGCGGACCCTATGACGAAGCTGTGGACCTAAGCCAGTCGCCGCTCGCGCCCGGTCAGAGCAAACCCTTCCGGCTGACCTTCGAAAACATTTCCGCCCAGTGGAACCGTGCGTATCCCGATCTGCAGATGACGCAGGTCACGACGAAGTAAGGTAAGAGGTCCCCTCCGCTACAATGGCCAGGTGCCGGACGTAAAACCATTTCGACTGACGGAGTCCGTAAAAGCGGCGGGTTGAGCTTCCAAGCTGAGTCCGGCGGTGCTGGACACGGTGCTTGGGAAATTAGCCCGGCAACAGGATCCGAATGTGCTGGTCGGCTTCGATCATGCCGACGACGCCGGAGTGTATCTGCTGACGCCCGAGACGGCGCTGGTGCAAACCGTCGATTTTTTTACGCCCATCGTCGATGACCCCTATATCTTCGGCCAGATCGCTGCGACCAATGCCCTCAGTGATGTTTACGCGATGGGAGGAAAACCTTTGACGTCGCTCGCGCTCGTCTGTTTTCCCGACAAGGGTGACATCGACATTCTTGAGCGCATTCTGGCCGGTGGATTGTCGAAGATGATCGAGGCGGGATGCACGGTAGTGGGCGGCCACAGCATCCGGGATGAAGAGACGAAATTCGGATATTCGGTGACGGGGGTGATTCATCCCAAGCGCGTGCTCGCCAATCAGGGTGCGCATCCGGGCGACCGCTTACTCTTCACCAAGGCGCTCGGCACAGGCGTGATTTCGACGGCGATCAAAAAAGGCGTGGCTCAACACGAGTGGATCGACTCGGCGGTCAAGTCGATGACAACTCTAAACAAGGCGGCGGCCGAGGTAATCACGGGCGCTCGAAGCGGGACGGGCGTCGGACAGACGAGTGCGCCTGGGGCCGGGTGGGCAGTTCACGCGCTAACCGATATTACCGGCTTCGGACTGATCGGGCACGCTCGCGAAATGGCGTTGGCGTCGAACGTCAGCCTTGTCTTCCAATCCTCGCACATCGCCGTGCTCGAAGGCGCGTTGGAGTGCATTCGCGCAGGGTATATTCCCGGCGGCCTCAAGGCCAATCGCGAGTTCGCCGAATGCCATGTCGACTACGACCCCGCGCTGCCCGAAGACGTCCGTACCCTGCTTTTCGATCCGCAAACGGCCGGCGGATTGTTGATCTCCGTGGCAGCCGATGATTCCGCTGGCCTCACCCAAGCTCTGCAAGCGGCCGGTGTCAGCGCGGCTGAGATCGGGCGGGCGCTGCCGCGCACGAAGCCTTTAATTCGAATCACCGCCTGATTCGGCTGTGTCGGCACGGCGGAAGCCGTTTCTTTCCCGTGGCAATCGCAAATCGTCGCGCCCGCGTTGGCTTCAGTTGTCTCCCGGCATCGGATGCTGTGCCTCATCCGCATGCGGCACCAACTGCTCATAGATGGCACGTGGCACATGTGAATCCCAGTAGCCCGCCGTCTTGGCCAAACCGACGACGCCGAAAAAGATCGCTGCAATCCCCGCCGCCATCGCCCACAGCGGCAGTCGCCCGCCCCGCGCCGCACGCGCTGGAATTTTCGCTCGCGTAAAGCCGGCCAACGCCGGGCTGAGGAACGACAGGCTCAGCGTATCTTCTGCCGGACAGACGGCCACGCACTCCAGGCAGCCCGTGCACTCCGCGGACTTGATCGTTACCAGTTTGTCGACCGGCAATGCCGACGGACAGGCCTTGGCACATTTCGCGCAATCGATGCAGCTCTCCGGATTGCGCCGAATGCGCAACGGACTGAAAAACGACACGATTCCCAGCAGCGCCCCGTAAGGGCACAGGTAACGGCACCAGAAATTCTGAATCAGGAGCGATGCCACCGCCAGCACTCCCAGCACAATCGCCCCGGTTTGGCCCATGTGCCGGAAAAAGTTCAGCATCTTCACGTCGGCGATCACCCCGTAAGGGCTGTTCATGAATGCCGCAAGTTCATTTGCGGCCATCGAAGTCACCGCCCACACGAAGACGCCGAGCAGCAGGTATTTCAGCCCGCGCAGTCCGATATCGAGCCGGCGCGGCAGATGAAAGCTTCGCCGGAAAAGTTTCTGTCCCACGCGCCACAGGTATTCCGAAATCGTTCCCACCGGACACAGCCAGCTGCAGAACGCCTTGCGGAACAGGAACGACATGGCGAGAAACGCAAGCAGCAGAAACATCCCCGCCGGATGCAGCCCGGGAACACGATGTGTGAGCGCCCAATACCTGAGGTTCATCAATCCGGCAATCGGCAGCCAGCCTTCGACTCCCGCCGGACGGTGCAGGGCGCTTGGCGCTCCGCCCGGCTCGAATTGCCGCACCCAGAAATAGAAAATGACTCCTATCCAGACATTCAGCACGAGAAAGGCCGCTTGGAAGCTGCGCCGCGTAATCTGCGAGCGGTCGTGATCGCTGCGCGGAACCAGTTTCTTTTTTGGCCTCAAAGCCGGCATCGGCCGTGGATCAAGCGCCCCAGGAATCGCCAGCGACCGAGCTTCCCTACGAAGATCCGCCCCTTCTTCAACCTGCATTTCACTATGAATTTGAGCTGCCATGGAAACCAGCCTTCTCCATACAGCCTAGATGTCCCGTGACCGGAAGGCTGTGACTTCTGTCACGCTCCTCCCTTTTTCTTCCCGCGTCTTTCCCACGCGCTGTCGTGAGCGGATTTGGTTCATGAGACGGTCGGAAGCGGAAGGGTCAGACTTTCGTAATCTGCTGTGATGACCCGCTCTGAGGCAAACTTAAGCCAGGATGAACTAGCGAGGATGAACCCCACCAATACCACGCAGAGATGTCGACGGGGCTCGCGCGTCAAGCTCGGAGGGTCAATCCTTGCCCTGGTGCTGCTCGAAAACGGACGCCAGATCCGCGGCCGCATGAACCAGCTCTCGGTCAACGGAGGTCTGGTTTCGCTCGATCATCCCCTTGACGAAGGCATTCGCGTAACCGTTCTGTTCCACCTCGGTTGCACCAGCATTCGTTCCCGCGCGCAGGTCATGTTTCCCATGTGGGCAACGCAAGGTTGCCTGCAGCCATTCCGCTTTATGGATTTGGCCGATGCCAACCGCATCAGTCTGAGCCGCGAACTGGAAAAGATGGTTGGCGCCGGAGCCTCCCAGGAAGAGGAAGAAGCCGAGTAGCATCCCCCCAGCCGCAGGGATCACGATTTACGCCGCTGCCAGAATCTGATCCAGAGAATAGTTCTGCAGCTCTCCAATGCGCTCGATCGTGATATCCGGCTTGGGATACTTCGCCACCTCGGCCGCATCCAGCGCGTAATGTCCCTGCAGCGGAAATACCGTCGTCACCCGTTTACCCCAGTGCTTCTTGATCGCCGCCAGAATCCTGACTTTATCGTCCACCATCACGTAGTGCACCGCCGGATACTTCGCCTCCACATCGCCCAGCTCCAGTTCCTTGTGGATATAGATCAGGACTTGACCCTCGAAGTACTCGTACAGCCCAGAGCGTTCCACCTTGCGCGGCTGAAACACTACATCGCCGTCACTCAGAATGACAGCGCTGCCCAGTCGCCGCGCATAAGCCACCGCGTCGATCGACTCCGGATACAAACGGTTGGCGAAGGGATAATGAATCATGAAGTGCGACACTTCCAGTAACTTTGGATCGCCCGGCCGCTCGATGCGGTATCGCTGCAACGCCCCGAGATAGTCCGCGTATCCCAGTTCCATGCGCAACTGTTCGAAGATTTCCCAATAGCGCTGGGCGCTCCGACCAACTTTATCCGTCAGGTGCCGCTTCAGATCTTCCCCTACCCGATCGTTGTTGAGTAGAGTATTGTCCACATCGAACAAGAAAACGGTGTCCGGATTGGCGTTGCCCTTCGTCACTGGATCTTCACCATCAATGATCGCGATCTGATCATCATGCCAGAAATTACGCCTCAAAACGCGGCGTTTATGGCCGGATTAAGTTCGAAATCGACGCCGTTGACGGAAGCCCAAAATATGGCTAAGTAGGGCTTGTGCGGCGACCGCTCCTTATAGTACAAAGGCGTCGGTCACTAAATCGATTCAACCTGAATGGCAGGGTCAGTGTGACTTTGCCTCACAAATTGGGCAGATCCTTTTCCAGCCCCAAGGAGCCGCTCCTCGTGGAACACATCGACCGTATCTTCGTCAGACGCTTCGACTCCCGTTCCAGCCGGCCTTGTGAATTTTGCCGGGAGTTCGACCCGCATTTTACCAATCGACGTCCTCAGGATCAGGTCGTGGTCAGCGGCCGTAAAGCCATTGCTTCGGCGCACTTGACCGAAGATGGCTATGTGCGTCACCGCGTCCTTGAACTGCGCCGGATGGCCTCCCGCGCCCCCCTCACCGCCGCGTAACCCTGATGGTGCGCTCCCCCCGCTCCTTTTTCGCGCAACCTTCGGGGAGTCCGTGAGTTCTAATTAGTAGGCCTGATTCTGGTGTACCCTTGTGCAGGGAGGCTTCCCATGCTGGCCGGTGTGCGATCCTGTTTCGTTTCTATCCTGCTGACGTTTTCGGTTGCCTTCATCTTCCCCGCTCACGCACAAATCAACGGCGTACCGCCTTCGGTCACTTCGCTCGGTTTCGGCGGACGGTTCCTCAACGGAGTGCCGGCCAGCGTGACATCGTTCAACGGCGTGCCGCCAGGCGTCACATCCATGGGCCACAACGGGTACGCTGATAGCTGGTCACCCTTTACTAACTGCTGCGCCAACTTTTATTTTCCATCGCCATCCTCGTTCAATTCTTCCGGACACCATCACCATCACAAAAAAGACGCCGCCGGGGAAGTGATCGAACCCGTCTATGTTCCCTATGGCGTCCCGTACGCCTTGGCCGATGCTCAGGAAGATGACGATGTCACAACGGATGCGTCCGCGGGCAACGCCGCCGGCGGCCCGAATCCTAATGCGTCCATGAAGCGATCGATCGATCGCGGCTCGACTGCCCAGCCGTTGGATTCCGATCCTCCGCCTGACCCCGTTGCCGTGCAGCCTTCGACGGTGCTCGTCTTTAAGGATGGTCACAAATCCGACGTGGTGAACTACGCCATCGTCGGCGATACGCTGTTCGACTTCGAGAATGGCCGTACCCGAAAGATCCTGCTCGCCGATCTCGATCTTCCAGCCACCCACAAAGCCAACGACGACCGCGGCATCGACTTCCAGCTTCCCGCTGCCACCAAAGGGCATTAGGCCCCAAAGCAGTTCGCTTAGCTTCCCTCCGTGTTGCCCCCGTTTCACCCCTGTGCCCTCTGTGGTTTGCGTCACATCGGGGGTTGCTTTCCGGACATTTCGCGCTTGACAGTCGCCTCTCGCCAGATGGATACTTATTCATTGCATTGGATTTTTATTCATGTCCAAGACGGCGCGTCACAAAGCGATTCTCGATCTCCTCGACGAGGGACCTGTCGAAAGCCAGGATTCCCTGCAGCAGAGGCTCGAACGCAAGGGCTTCGACGTAGGCCAGGCGACCCTGTCACGCGACATCCACGAGTTGAAGCTGGCGAAGGGCCCCGAGGGTTATCGGCGGCTGGCCGACGGCGGGGCCGAAAGCGTGTTGCCCTCGGTGATGCACCTCGTCCACCAGTTCGTAGTAGAAATCCGTCACGCGGAGAACCTGCTGGTGGTCAAAACTACCGTCGGCAGCGCGCAACCGGTGGCCGCTGCACTCGATGCCTCACACTGGCCGGAGGTCGTCGGCACCCTGGCCGGCGATGACACCGTGCTGGTCGTCACCGCCGATAAAAAAAAAGCCCAGAGTCTCGCCCGCCGTATTGGCGACCTCGGCTAAGCGAATTGCCGGTTGGAGCCCAGGCGTCCCTGGGTAGATTTTGTTTCTGAATGACTGGATCTTATTTCTGAATGGAGCGTTACCCATGAGAACCGAAGCCATGATGGATTTAGCGAAAACGAAGCCTGCGACCCTACTGCCCGAAATCATCGCGCCGCGGGATCTCATCTCCATTCACGATCTTGCCCCCGGCGAAATTCTGCAGCTTTTTAACCTGACTTCCATGCTGAAGCAGCGTCCTGCGGACTTCCGCGGCGTTCTGGCCGGCAAGCAGATGGTGATGTTTTTCGAGAAGCCCTCGCTGCGCACGCGCCTCACCTTCGAAGCCGGCATGGATAGCCTCGGCGGCAGCACCTTCTTCATCGACCAGACCGCGAGCCGTCTCAACGCCCGCGAGTCGCTCTACGACATCGCCCACAACCTCGAGCGCTGGATCGATCTGATCGTGCTCCGCACCTTCAGCCATGCGGTCGTCGAAGAGATGGCCACCTACGCCGGCGTTCCGGTGATCAATGCGCTGAGCGAACTCGAACATCCCTGCCAGGCGCTGGCCGACTTCTTCACTCTGCAAGAGCATTTTGGCGACTTGAAAAAGCTCCATTTCGCCTACGTCGGCGACGGCAATAACATGGCGCACTCGCTGCTGCTGGCGGGCGTTTCGCTGGGAGCGAAGGTTTCTATTGCTACGCCGGAGCGCTATGGCCTCAATCCCGTCATCGTCACCATGGCCAAAGCCATCGCAGAAGAGACAAAAGCGACGCTGCGCATCTCGAACGATCCGCGCAAGGCCGTTGCCGGAGCTGACGCTGTCTACACCGATGCCTGGGCCAGCATGGGACACGAACAGGAGGCAGAGGAGCGCGCCGCTATCTTTGCCCCTTTCCAGGTCAACACGGCCCTCATGCAACTGGCGAAGCCGAATGCGCGGTTCATGCACTGCCTGCCCGCGCATCGTGGCCAGGAAGTGACCGACCAGGTCATCGATTCCGTAAATTCGGTAGTATTCGATCAGGCGGAAAATCGCCTGCACATTCAGAAGGCCATTCTCGTATGGCTGCTCGGAGGCGGCGTCGGCCGTTACCCGGCAAGGAGCGCACATGCCTAAGCTGCAAACGAAAACGTCGGGAAAAATTGTTCTCGCCTACTCTGGCGGGCTCGATACCTCGATCATCATTCCCTGGCTCAAGGAGAATTACGCTTACGAAGTGATCGCCATGGTCGCCGACGTGGGGCAGGGAGATGACGTCGAGGCCGTCGTCAACAAGGCCTACAAGACCGGAGCCAGCAAGGTTGTGGTGGAAGACCTCCGCGAAGAATTTTTGACCGGCTACGTCTGGCCTGCGCTGAAAGCGGGAGCGGTCTACGAGAACAAGTATCTGCTCGGCACTTCGCTCGCCCGTCCGGTGATTGCCAAGCATCAGGTCGAAGTCGCGCTACGCGAAGGCGCGTCCGCCGTGAGCCACGGATGCACCGGCAAGGGCAACGATCAGGTGCGCTTCGAGATGGCTTACCAGGCGCTTGCTCCCGAGCTGAAAGTAGTCGCGCCGTGGCGCGAGTGGGATTTGAAATCTCGCGAAGATTGTCTCGATTACGCCGAGAAGCGGGGCATCCCGGTGACCGCAAGCCGCGAAAAAATTCACAGCCGCGATCGCAATCTATGGCACCTGAGCCACGAAGGCGGAGAACTCGAAGATGCCGGCAACGCTCCTTTTGCCAGCACGTGGCAGATGACAAAGTCTCCGCAGGAAGCTCCTGATAAAGAGGAGCAGGTGGAAATCGGATTCGACAAAGGCGCGCCCGTTTCTGTCGGCGGTCAGAATCTTGATCCCGTGTCGCTGGTTGAACTATTGAACGAAATCGGTGGACGCAACGGCGTGGGACGCATCGACCTGGTCGAGAACCGCTTCGTCGGCATCAAATCGCGCGGCTGCTATGAAACTCCCGGAGGCACGCTGCTGCTCGCCGCTCACGGCGAACTCGAAGCTCTCTGTCTCGATCGCGACCTGCTGCACTTCAAGCAGCACGTAGCCCTCAAGTACGCGGAACTGGTTTACTTCGGCCTGTGGTTCACCCCGCTGCGCGAAGCGCTTGACGCCTTCGTCGATACTACGCAGCAGAATCTGACCGGCTCGGTCGCGCTCTCGCTCTACAAGGGTAACGTCAACGTAGTCAGCCGCAAGTCGGATTACTCCCTCTATCGCACCGACCTCTCGTCGTTCACTATGGGCGCAAGCTACGATCAGAAGGATGCAGAGGGGTTCATACGCATTCTCGGATTGCCTTCGCGTTGCCGCGCCCAAACACAAAATAAGGTCGCGGTTCCGCTACTAAGGTAGTCCGCAATAAGATAGATGGCTGAGGAAATGTGTGGTGGCGGGGCTCTGCCCCGCCCCGGACGGGGCCAAGCCCCGTCACCAGAAGGCTAGTGGAGGTTCCGCCATGAAGATGTGGTCCGGCCGCTTCCGGCAGCCGCTTGACCCCGAATTTGAGCAATGGCAGCGGTCGTTTCCCTACGATCAACGGCTGCTGCCCTTTGAACTTGCTGCCAGCCGCGCCCATGCCAACGCTCTCGAGCACGCGGGAGTGCTTTCCTCGGAAGAGCTTTCTGAAATCGTGAAGGCGCTGGGCGAAATTGGCCGCCGCGCCGAATCCCAGCCCGAATTTCTTAACGATCCGGAAGCCGAGGACGTTCACCACTTCGTCGAAAAACAACTCGCCGCACTGATCGGCGCCACCGGCTACAAGTTGCACACCGGCCGCAGCCGCAACGAGCAGATTGCTACCGATCTCCGGCTCTTCGTACGGCACAGTATCGACACGCTGCAAAACCTGGTCGCCGACTGGAGTGAGGCGATCCTCACTCGCGCCGACGCTGCCGGCAACGCGGCTATGCCGGCCTACACCCACCTGCAACCGGCCGAACCCGTTCTGGTTGCCCATTGGCTGCTGGCCTACGTCGAGATGTTTCTGCGCGATGCCGCGCGCCTTGCCGACTGCCGCAAGCGTACCAACCTTTGTCCCTTGGGATCAGGCGCCGTCGCCGGAGCGACGCTCACGCTCAATCGTCAAGCCATGGCCGCGGAACTCGGCTTCGATGGCCCGACCGCAAACAGCATCGATGCGACCAGCGACCGCGACTTCGCTCTAGAATTCGTCAACGCTCTTTCTATGCTTGCGCTCCACCTGAGCCGCTGGGCGGAAGAGATGATTCTGTTTTCGACATCCGCCTACGGCTTTGTCGAGTTACCCGAGCCGTACTCCACCGGCAGCAGCGCCATGCCGCAGAAAAAAAATCCCGATCTGCTGGAGTTAGTGCGCGGCAAAGCGGCCCGCGTCATGGGCTGCGCCACCACCCTGCAGACTTTGGTAAAAGGCCTGCCCCTCGCCTACAACAAAGACATGCAGGAAACGCAAGAGCCTTTATTCGACGCCTCCAAAACGATGACGGGCATGTTGCCGCTGGTGACTGGATTCATGAACACCGTCGAATTCAACGATGCGAAAATGAATCAGGCCGCGCAGTCGGGTTTCATGAACGCCTGGGCCGCCGCCGCCTATCTCGTCGAGCGCGGAGTGCCCTCGCGCCTCGCCCACGAGGCCGTCGGCAAGGCGGTCGCTTTGGCCGTCGAACGCGGATGCGATTTACAAAAACTTCCACTCGCCGATCTGCAAGCGATCCATGCAAGTTTTGACGCCGGCTTCCACTCCTGCCTCGGACTTACTGAGGTCCTGGCGCTCCACGACGTCCCAGGCGGCACCGCGCCCCGCCACGTTAAGCGCGCTCTACAGAATGCCAGGGAGCGCGTCGGCGCGCTACGATCTCCGGAACACGAACAATCCGCTACTCGCTAACGCAAAGAGCACTCTTCAGATGCCAACCGGAGCTGCCAACAGGCTTTAGAACAAAAACGGAACTAGCTTCCAGGTGCGGCGGCGGTAGTCTTCAAACTCCGACCCGAAATGTAGAGCGAGCATCCGCTCTTCGCTTCGTATGCGATCAAAAACAAACGCTGCGGCCAACGCGAAAATTGGCAGCGCGAGCCAACTGGCAAATACCAGCGCCACGCCGCTTGGAACCAAGAGCAAACTCAAATAGAGCGGATGTCGGATTCTGGCATAGATTCCCTGCTCCGCCAGTTGATGGTCCGGTTGCAGGGTCACGTACGCGCTGAAATGTTTTCCGAGTGCCTTCAACGCCGCTATGCGCACCGCGACTCCCATGCAGCAAAGCAGCAGACCCAGGTAGCGCCAGCGCTCGTGGTGAAACGTCAGCAATCCCCGACGATCGGCAAACGGAAGGAACCACAGCAGCGCCAGAGACAACAGCATGAGAACCGCGAGATGCAGGCTCTGGTTGCCGACTGGAGCTATGCCTCTGCGGAGGGGATAAACGTCCAGTTGCAGGAGAGTCGCCACGGCTGCAGCCATTAATGCCAGGGCCACCAATCCGCTGCGCGCCGGATTTCGAAAAAATCCCGGCGCATCATTCAGGCCCCACCCCAACAGGAGCAGCAGAACGCCGGGCAGCAGTTGAACGGCAAGTGTGCAAGCAGATTGCAGCATCGGCCTAAATCATAAGCTGGTTACGCGCAGGGAGTCCTTACGCAGCTGCGTTTGACGGGGCTCCTGTCTCTACCGCCCCCTGGGGTCTGAGCCTCGGGTCCGAGCCTGGGTTCCGAGCCTTCTGCGCTTTACCCAGCATCTAATCGTCTGAGCTGCTTAATTAGGAGTTGCCCTGATTCTTACCCGAATTCTTTTCCTGGCTGCGTTTCTGTTAGCTGTCTATGCCGTCCAGCGGTTCTGGTTTCTGCGGGCGTGGACGTTGATTGGTTCGTTCTCGAATGCCAATTGGCGCTACGCACTCCATGCCGGACTGATTGCTCTGGCCGCTGCCCTCCTCGCCACTCTACTCGATCCCTTGATCGGGCACGGCATCTCGCGTTTAAATTTCGGCAGCTTCCACTTGGGCAAATCGCTGACGACCTTTACCCGCCTCTGGCTCGTCGCATCCTTCTTTGGATTTCTTTTTGTTGAGTCGGTGGGAGCGATTGAGTGGGTCACGAATGTTGCGGCTCGGCTTATGCATCCTGCGGGAGCGGTTGCCGGCGGGTTCAGTCCGGCGCGGCGAACATTTTTTCAATACGCGGCAGCTTTTGCTGGAAGTGTTCCCTTTCTTGCCGCTACCTATGGATTTGCCGCCGGCCGCTTGCGCTATACCATCGAGCGCGTCGATGTGCCGGTCGCCAACCTCCCGCCGCAACTGGACGGGCTGCGCATCGCTCAGTTGAGCGACATCCACATTGGCGACTACATGCCTCCGCATGAAATCGCGCGCGCGGTGGATTTGGCGAACTCGTTGCAGCCTGACATTTCTTTTGTTACGGGAGATTTCGTTTCGGGCGAGGGCGATCCGCTGGACGTTTGCATTAACGAATTGAGCCGTCTACAGGCTCCGCTCGGCGTCTGGGGGTGCAATGGCAACCATGAAATCTATGCGGGAGTGGAGGACGAGGCGGAACGGCTCTTTCATGAAAAAGGAATGACGCTGTTGCGTGCGCGCAATGAAGTCATCGAGCACAAGGGCGGCCGCTTCAATTTGATCGGCGTCGATTACCAGCGCGACCACATGACTAGTGGCGAGCGTACCGCTCCCATGCTTACGGAAATTGAGCATGTGATACGGCGCGACATGCCGAACATTTTGCTGTCGCACAATCCGAACTCGTTTCACCGGGCGGCTGAACTGGGCATCGAACTCAGCCTCGCGGGGCACACGCATGGCGGGCAGGTGAAAGTTGAGATCGTGGATCACAGCGTCACTCCGGCTCGGCTGATCTCGCCGTTTGTCGCGGGACTCTACCGGCTTCCGATTTCTGTTCCGACGAACGGGCGCGGCAACGGTGCGGGGAGCGCCTTACAGAAGGCGGCGCTGTATGTAAACCGCGGGCTCGGAACGTTCGGCTTCCCGGTGCGGCTCGGTGTGCCGCCCGAGATCACGCTGCTGACGCTGCGCAGAGCCTGAAAAGCCAACATTTCGCCCGCTCCCAGCCGCCAGAACGTGGTATAATTTTCGAGTAATTCTGGTCATGTAATGCCTGTAAATACAATAACTTAGCAAGATTTGTATGGGGGCGGAGCTTTGCTCCGCCGGCCGGCGCACAGCACTAGCTTTTACAGAGAACTGAGAACCGAGAACTGACTTTCATGGCTGACGATCAAAATCCTGAGCTTCCTTTAACCCCTCCGCCGGGCGGCGACGGTCCCACCGGCCCGGGCGCGCTCAACATGCAACCCGTCAACATTGAAGAGGAGATGAAGCGGTCTTATCTCGACTACTCCTTGTCGGTGATCATCGGCCGCGCGCTGCCCGACGTCCGCGATGGATTGAAGCCCGTACATCGCCGCATTCTCTACACCATGCAGCAGATGGGCCTTCGCCCCGGCGGCGCCACGCGTAAATGCGCCCGCATCGTCGGCGAAGTCATGGGCAAGTATCATCCCCACGGCAATCTCGCCGTTTACGACGCGTTAGTAAGGCTAGCGCAGCCGTTCGCCATGCGTGCGCCGCTGGTCGATGGGCAGGGAAATTTTGGCTCGGTCGATGGCGATCCTCCCGCGGCCGATCGATATACCGAAGCTCGTTTGACGCGCGTCTCCACCGCCTTGCTCGAAGACCTCGACAAGGAAGCAGTCGACTTTTATCCGAATTACGACGGCACGGAGACGCAGCCCGCCGTGCTGCCCGCGCGTTATCCCAACTTGCTGGTCAATGGCTCCGATGGCATCGCCGTCGGCATGGCTACCAAAATTCCTCCGCACAATTTGACCGAGATTGTCGATGCCACGATCACGCTGGTGAATAATCCCAACGCGCAGTTGCCCGAAATTCTCAAGTTCGTACAGGGCCCGGACTTTCCGACCGCTGCCATCATTCACGGTCGCGCCGGAATCTTCGAAGCCTACCGCACCGGCCGTGGACGCTTCATGATGCGCGCCCGTGCCGCCATCGAGAACGTCACCAAAGACAAGCAGGCGATCATCGTTACCGAGATTCCGTATCAGGTGAACAAGGCTCGGCTCATCGAGCGTATCGCCGACCTGGTCAACAACAAAACCATCGATGACATCTCTGACATTCGCGACGAAAGCGACCGCGACGGAATGCGCATCGTGATCGAACTCAAGCGCGGAGCCGAACCGCAGATCGTGCTCAATCAGCTCTTCAAGAACACATCCATGCAGGAAGGCTTCAGCATGATTCTGCTGGCCGTGGTCAACGGACAGCCGAAGGAGATGGGGCTGATCCAGGCGATCAAACACTTCATCGACCATCGCGTCGATGTGGTGCGCCGCCGCACCTCGTATTTGCTCCAGAAGGCGCGCGATCGCGAACATATTTTGGAAGGCTACCTCACCGCGCTCGATCACCTCGACAACGTGATCGTGATTATTCGCGGCAGCGCTA
Source organism: uncultured Acidobacteriaceae bacterium (assembly GCA_963696275.1). GTDB lineage: Bacteria > Acidobacteriota > Terriglobia > Terriglobales > Acidobacteriaceae > Acidiflorens. The sequence continues at coordinate 761,859 of CAVOJQ010000012.1, forward strand.
ATCGCGGCGATGCCCGCGAAAATTTGGTCGCCTACTTTGGCGGCAAGAAGATCGACATCAACACCACTGGGCGCGCTCCGAAACTCGATCCTGAGAAGCCGTTCACCTCGAAGCAGGCCGATGCCATTCTCGAACTGCAACTGCACCGCCTCACCAAGCTCTCGATCGACGAAATTTCGAACGAGCTGAAGCAGGTGCGCGAAGCAATCGCCGAGTACGAATCGATTCTTGCCTCGGAAGCGAAGCTGCGCAAAGTCATCATCAAGGAACTGGAAGAGGTCAAGAAACTTTACGGCGACGCGCGCCGCACCGTCATCGAAGATGAAGCCGCGGAGATCATGCTCGAGGATCTGATCGCCGACGAGCAGGTTGCGGTCACCGTCAGCCACTCCGGCTACATGAAGCGCACTCCGATCTCGACCTACCGCATGCAACGCCGCGGAGGCACCGGGCGCACCGGCATGAAGACGCGCGACGAGGATTTCGTCGAGCATCTGTTCATCGCCTCGACCCACGCCTACATTCTGATCTTCACCAACACCGGGCGCGTGTATTGGCTCAAAGTCTATGAGATTCCCGACATCGCCGCCGCCGGAAAAGGCAAGCATGTGGGTAACCTCGTCGGCCTGCAGCCCGGAGAAACCGTGCGCACTATGCTCGCCGTGCGCGATCTGGAAGAAGAAAACCGGTATGTCTTCTTTGTCACGCGCAACGGCACGGTGAAGAAGACCGAGGTGAAAGACTTCTCGCACGTGATGCAACGCGGCATCATAGCGATCAATATCGAAGAGGGAGACGAACTGGTCGCGGCCTCACTCACCGACGGCAACCAGGTTGTCTTCCTTGCATCGCACGACGGACAGGCGATTCGCTTTGATGAGAATGACGTCCGCTCCATGGGACGAAATGCCACTGGCGTTCGCGGCATGAACCTCGCCGAGAAAGATTACATCGTCGGCATGGCCACCACGCTTAAGCCCGAGATTCAAGCGGGGGCGAAGGAAGGCGAGGTCGCTCCCGAAGTCGCTGACCTGGTGCCGGAAAAAGGTTCGCTCATTCTTTCGGTTACCGAAAACGGATATGGCAAGCGCACACCCGCCGATGAGTATCGGCTGACCAATCGCGGCGGCAAGGGCGTGATCAACGTCAAGACCACGGCCCGCAACGGCAAAGTCGTCAGCATTTCGCAGGTAACGGAGAAATCCGAAGTGATGTTGATCAGCCAGTACGGCAAGATCATCCGCATCGAATCGAAGTTCATCCGCGAATCCGGGCGTTCGGCTCAGGGCGTACGGTTGCTGAATGTTGAGCCGGGAGATCGCGTGGCCGCGGCGGTGGTGATTCCTCCGGAAGAGCCGAATGGGAACGGAACGCTGATTCAATAGCCGAGGTTCTACAGACTCTTGAGCAAGCGCCGGGTTTGGCTGGGAGATCTCTGCCTATATAATCGCCTCTATTCATGGCCCTGACCTCTGGCACGAAGCTCGGCCCCTACGAGATTCTTGCGCCCCTTGGCGCCGGCGGAATGGGCGAGGTCTATCAGGCGCGAGATACGCGCCTCGACCGGACTGTCGCCATCAAGATTCTTCCCGCGCATCTCTCCGACGACGTCCTGCGCCGTCAGCGTTTCGAACGCTACGATATCGGCCGGCAAGACGGCATCGACTTCATTGTCATGGAGTACGTCGAGGGCGTGACTCTGGCGACGCGGCTGGAAAAGGGTCCGCTGCCGACGGCCGAGGTGCTGGAGTATGGCATCCAGCTCTCGAGCGCTCTCGACCGGGCGCACAGAAACGGCGTTACGCATCGCGACCTCAAGCCCGGCAACATCATGCTGACGAAGTCGGGCGCCAAGCTGCTCGATTTCGGCTTGGCGAAAGCCTCTTCCCTGGCCGCCTCCACCGCCACGATCAGCCATGCCGCACAAGCTCGTCCGATTACGCTCGAAGGAGCAGTGATCGGGACTGTCCCTTACATGTCGCCCGAGCAGGTCGAAGGCAAGGACGTGGACGGGCGCAGCGATATTTTTTCGCTGGGTGCGGTGCTGTATGAAATGGTGACCGGCGGGCGCGCATTTCAGGGGAAGAGCGATTTTAGTGTCGCTTCGGCAGTCCTGGTGAAAGAGCCGCAGCCGATCAGCACACTGCAGCCGCTCACACCGCCGGCACTCGAACGCACCATCCGGGTTTGTCTGGCGAAGGATCCCGACGCGCGCTGGCAATCGGCCGGCGATCTCTGCACTTCTCTGGAGAATTCCCCCAGTCCAAATGCAGCTCACGACGATGACCGGGATCTCTCCTGGCTCAACACTTCGCATGTCCGCGCTCTGTCGCAGGACGGAAGCACGCTTCTGTTCGCTGAGACAGGCCTCGGAACCAACTACGCCGTGTGCCTGAGGAAGACCGATGGATCGCCGGTGGCGCCTCGGCGAAGGTTGGCCCGCCGACCTTTCCGCCGACGGTAGGTTGGTGCTCGCGGTCGTTCAATCGCGTCCGCCGCAGCTCGTGATCTACCCCACCGGAGCCGGCCAGACGCAGCAACTCAAAAGAGGCGACATTGAAAACTATGTCACCGCGCAGTGGTTCCGTGACGGCAAGAGCGTCCTGATCAACGGCAACGAACCCGGAAAAGGTACGCGCTTCTATGGGCAGGAACTCGGCGGCGGCGTGGCGCGGCCGGTGACTCCCGAGGGAACCCGCGACGGGCGCCTTTCACCCGATGGCAAGCTCATTCTGGCGCGCGGACCCGAAGGGAAATATTCCCTTTATCCCGTCGCCGGAGGAGAACCGCAGCCGGTGCCAGGGCTTACCGAAGCGGATACTCTTGCCCATTGGAGCCTCGACGGCAAGTCGGTGCTGGTTTATCGCCGCGCCGAGATTCCCTGCCGCCTCGAACGCGTCGACCTCGCGACCGGGCGCCGAACTCTCTTCAAGGAATTCGCCCCTGCCGACCGCACCGGGCTTCTCTCCATTCGAGAAATTTTCGTCACTGACAACTTGCGCTCCTACGCCTACACCGCCTACTACCAGGTATCGAGCTTATTTGTCTCCGAGGGCCGGCAGTAAATCAGACCAGTAGCGTCCTCCTCACGAAGCCGTACGCCTGCGGCCGAGGGCTCTTACCAGTTTGGTCCAAGCTCGTTTTCCATGCGTGAAAGCTAACCCCCGCGAATAAGCTTAGAGAGCTTCTCGATATTGCGAGGTTTCTCACATGACATTTGCGTATGGCAAATGGTTCTGCGTCGCCGGGTTGAGCTTGTGTCTCTCAACCCTCGCGCTGGCGCAGGACCCCACCAAGGTTGAGCCAACCCATTACAAGCTGGCTTTTGAAAATGAATATGTGCAGGTCGTGAACGTTCACTATGGGCCGCACGAGAAGTCGGGTTTGCATGCGCATATGGGAGGTGTGGTCGTCGTTCTTACCGCCGGGCATCTCCGCTTCACGGATGAAAACGGCAAGACGCAAGAGGTCTTTGCCAAGCCGGGCGATCCCCGCTGGTTTCCGCCCTTCAAACACAAAGTCGAGAACCTGGGAGATACCGCATACAACGCTGTTTATATCGGAATCAAGAACAAGCACCTCACGAACGACATCAGCCTGCGAGGTATGCCGCCGAAGGCGGACGAACGGAAGACCGACGAAAAGACGATGGATGAAGAGACAAGGAACCTCGTGGTGAGCGCGCTTCTGGCAGCGAAATAAGATCGCCCGCTACCGGCTAATCACCAGCTTCATTACCTTCGAGATACCGCTGCGGGTTGCCCAGAGCGGCGACTACATCGCGAAGAAACTCCGCAGCCCGCGCACCGTCGACGACGCGATGATCGCTCGAGAGCGTCAGCGTGATCATCGGGCGGATGCCCGGACGTCCATCCACGGGCACAACCCGGTCGGCGATCTTTCCCACTGCAAGAATCGCGGCTTGCGGTGGAATGATGATCGCAGTAAACGCGTCGACCCCAAACATCCCGAGATTGCTGATAGTGAAAGTTCCACCCGCCAGATCGGCCGGACGCAACTTGCTACCGCGCGCCCGTTCCGTAAGTTCGTGCCGCTGCGACGCAATTTCGCCTAGTGTGCTTTTGTCAGCGTTCTGAATTACGGGCGCTACCACTCCATCGTCAACCGACATCGCCAGGCCAACGTTGATGTTCTCGTGAACGCGAACGCCTGCACCGGTCCAACTGGCGTTCACGCGAGAGTGCTTGCGGAGCACACGCGCGATCAGCGCTACCAGCAGATCGGAGTGCGTCAGTTTCACTCCGCGCGATTTCTCAATCGCCGGGCCGAGTTTCTGCCGGGCCTCGGTCAGCGCTCCCGCATCCGCTTCGCGGACAACGAAGAAATGAGGAACTGTCGTCCAGCTCTGCGTCGTGCGTTCGGCCATCAGTCGCGAGACAGAACTCCCCCCGCTGATGACGCTGGCCGCAGCATCGGCTTTGGATTCCGCAGCCGTCAGGATGTCGGAAGCGAGAATCTCTCCGCCCGGACCTGATCCGCGAACATGGGAGAGATCGACGCCGCGTTCGCCTGCCAGACGCCGCGCTTTCGGCGAAATCCTGGCGCCTTGCGCCGCCTGCGTTCCCTGATTCGGCGCCGCTGTTGTTGACGCCGCGACAGGCGCGGCGATTGTAATTTTTCTTCCCGATTCCACCGCGACTTCTTCCGCGGGAGCGTCTTCACCGGGACCAACGATCCAAGCGATAGTTCGGCCAACCGGCACTTCCGCTCCCGGCTGGACCTTGACGCCGGCGAGAACTCCATCGGCCGGCGATTCGATCACCATGACCGCCTTATCGGTTTCGATCTCCAGCAGAGGCTCGCCTTTGGCGACGGACTCGCCTTCTTTCTTGAGCCAGGAAACGAGCTTGCCGGTTTCCTGAGCCATTTCGAGCGCCGGCATCACGACACTGATCGCCATAGTGTAAGAACCGTTCTGAAAAGTTTGCTAGAGACGAGACTTACCTCGTCTCCCACTGCTGACACCCGCGAGTGCAGGAATAGAACTCACGAGCTGTGGTGGATCTTAGACGTGGCCAGCCGTGTTTCAACGAGAATGTTCTTTCTAGTCGCCCACGCCGACTCGCTCCTGGCGCGAACTCGCTTCAATCATCTCGCGCACCCGCTTGCTGGGCTTCGATTCCGTCTCCCGTATAGCGGGGAGCGGACCATCCACCGTGAAATAGTGTCGGCCTGCCACCAGAAGTTCTTCCGCCGGAAAACGGGTGATGACTTCGTGCCCGGTTTCGGTGACTACGATTTCTTCCTCGATGCGAGCCGCGCTCCAGCCATCGGTCGAGGGCCAGAAAGTCTCCAGCGCAAAGACCATACCCGGCTTGATTTCGCAGGAATGTTCGAGCGAGACGAGTCGGCTGATCACCGGCTTCTCCCAGATGGCGAGGCCGATCCCGTGACCGTACTGCAGCGCGAAGGCCGCTTCTTCGTTCGCGAAACCGAATTCCTGCGCCTTCGGCCAGACGGCGGCAATCTCCGCCGTGGTGCGTCCCGGACGAACCAGTTCAATCGAGGCGTCCAGATATTCGCGGCAGCGTTTATACGCATCGTTCATGGCGTGCGACGCGTATCCCACGGTGAAGCAGCGGTAGTAGCAGGTGCGGTAGCCCATATACGAATGGAGAATGTCGTAATAGACCGGATCTCCCGGACGCAACACGCGATCGGAAAAAACGTGCGGATGCGGATTGCAGCGTTCTCCTGAGATTGCGTTGACAGCCTCCACATACTCCGAGCCAAGATCGTAGAGCACCTTGCTCACCAGGCCGACCGCCTGGTTTTCGCTCATGCCGGGCTTCATCGCGCGATAAAGCTCGTCATAAGCGGCGTCAACCATCATGGCGGACGTATTGAGCAATGTGATTTCATCCCGCGTCTTGATGAGCCGCGCTTCTGACATCAGCGCCTGGCCGTCGACAACTTTGATTCCTTCTTTCTGCAGCGCGAACAAGACGGGCAATTCAATGATGTCAATGCCCACCGGCTCTTTATGCAAGCCCCGCATCTCCAGCTCAATGCGGATCTTCTTGGCCACATCCTCGGCGCGCCCCATCTCCGGCGTCATCGCTCCGCGTAACATGGAGATTCCGGCGCGCGACCGTTCCCCAAGCCAGGGACAATGCAATTGATGATGCTTCGCCGCCGACCCGAAATCCCACAGAATCGGCTCGTCGTTCTGCGGCAGCAGAGTAAAGCGGTTCGCCTTATCCTGTGCCCACGTGCCGATGTGCGTCGCCGTAAGGTAGCGGACGTTGTTCATGTCGAAGCACAACAGGGAGCCCATCTCCGACTTCGCCAGAAGATCCTTGGCGCGCGCCAGCCGTTCCCGGCGCAAGCGATCGAAATCTACCCGGTTTTCCCAATCCACCGCCATCGTTCCGTATGTGGGCAGAGCCATAAGCATTCTCCTTAGAGAGCAGGTCAGAGGTTAGATCGCAGAGGTGAAAACCTACTACGAAGGTTCTTACCTCTGCAATCTAACCTCTTACCTCTGACCTCTTAATTACCGTCCGCAGAGTGCGCGCGCCGCCTCAAACACCGTCTGTTCCGTCGGCACCGTTACATCTTCCAGCGGCGGCGAGAAGGGAATGGGAACATGCATCGCGCCCATGCGTTTCACCGGAGCATCTAAACTGTAGAATGCGCCCGTGCTAATCACCGACGCAAGTTCGGCGGTGACGCCATATCTCTCGTAGCCTTCGTCGAGAACAATTGCCCGCGACGTTTTCGTCGCCGATTCGATCAGAGTTTTTTCGTCGAGCGGCCATAAGGTCCGCGGATCCACTACCTCGGCGCTAAGCCCGATTTCCTGGAGCATCGTGGCCGCTCCCAGCGCCACTTGCACCATGCTGCTGGTAGCGACGAGGCTGATATCCTCGCCCACTCGCTTGACATCCGCCACGCCCAGCGGGACGGTGTAATCGCCGTCGGGCACCGAGCCCTTCATCTTGTACATCATTTTGTCTTCGAAAAAGACAACCGGATTTTCGTCACGAATCGCCGCCTTCAGCAATCCTTTTGCGTCATAGGGAGTCGATGGCAGCACCACCTTCAACCCGGGAACATGGCAAAACCACGCGTGCAGCGACTGCGAATGCTGCGCCGCCGAGCGCCGGGTCGCCCCCATCGTCGTGCGCATCACCATCGGCACTTTCCATTTCCCGCCTGACATGTAGTGAATCTTGGCGGCTTGGTTGACCATTTGGTCCATGGTCAAAGTTATGAAGTCGCCGAACATGATATCGACCACCGGACGCATTCCGGTCATCGCTGCGCCCACCGCCAGGCCGGTAAATCCCGCTTCCGAAATCGGCGTATCGAGTACCCGCTCTTTGCCGAACTCTTCCAGCAAGCCCGAAAGAACTTTGAAGGGAGTGCCCGCCTCGGCAACGTCTTCTCCCATAATGCAGACCGTCGGGTCGCGGCGCATCTCCTCCGCCAGGGCCTCGCGAATTGCCTGTGCGAAGGTCAGTTCACGATCGCCCGACTCAAGCATAGACATCCTCGTCCACTTCATTCACCGTCGGATAAGGCGCTGCCACCGCAAAGTCGACTGCCTTCTTCATCTCCGATTCGAGTTCGGCTTGAATTCGCTGGAGCGTTGGAAGATCCGCGAGCTTCTGATCGATGAGCCACGTTCCCAGATTCGCGATCGGATCGCGATCCGACTTCCACTCCTGTTCTTCCTGCTTAGGCCGGTAATACTCCCGATTGATATCGCCGACATGGTGTCCGTGGTAGCGATAGGTATTACAGAGGAGAAAGCCGGGACCAGCGCCCCGTCGCGCACGCTCGATCAGCCGCTGCGCTACCCCGTGCACCGCGCGCACGTCCTGCCCGTCCACGCTTGCCGCCTCCAACCCAAAGGCTGTCGCTCGCGCCAGTACATCTCCGGCGGTAGTCTCCGAGTAATGCGTATATTCCGTGTAGAGATTGTTCTCGCAGACGTAAATCACCGGAAGCATGAACAGTTGGGCGAGGTTCATCTCTTCATAAAGCACGCCCTGACCCAGCGCGCCTTCCCCAAAGAAACACACTGACACGCGGCCATCGCCGAGGCACCTGGCCGAGAAAGCCGCTCCCGTCGCAATTCCGGCACTCCCGCATACGATCGCGTTCGCTCCCAGATTGCCGGTAGCCGGGTCTGCAATGTGCATCGAACCGCCCTTGCCCTTGCAGTACCCGGCTTCCTTCCCCAGCAGTTCGGCGAACATTCGATCGGGGGAGGCGCCCTTCGCCAAACAATGTCCATGACCGCGATGGGTGCTGGTGATATAGTCCGTCCGCTCCAGCGCCTCGCAAACTCCGACCGCGATCCCCTCCTCGCCGATGTAAAGATGGGCAAGGCCCGGCATCAATGCCCGGGTGTAGAGTTCGTTGACCTGCAGTTCAAACTCCCGGATGCTCACCATCTGGCGGTACATCCGGAGCCATAAATCCACGCCTTGAGAAGCGCGCTTGCGCTGCGCCAGCGTCGTCATTGGGAGACTCCCGACATCCGCGCCAGAACGTCGAACACCACGGCAAAGTCCAGTTTCTCCCAGCCCATGCCGCGTGCCGCAGTGAGAAACTCGTTGCTGACGGCGGTCGTCGGAAGCGGAACGTTCAGTTTGCGCCCCATATCCATCGCCAGCAGCATATCTTTCTGCATCATGTTGACGTCGAACCACGCCTCTGCCGGTTGCCGTAAGACGAAGGGTCCACGGTACTGGATCATCGGCGATGCGATCGCGCTATGCACCATCACGTCCACCGCTACTTCACGCTGAATGCCGCTTTTTTCCGCCAGCAGGACGCCTTCGCAGAAAGCCATCATTTGCACTGCCAACTGCAGATTCAGAGCGATCTTCATCGACAAGGCCACGCCGTTGTCGCCGACATGAGTGACCTTCGGACCAATATCGAGCAGCAGAGGCTTCAAATGTTCGAAGGTTTCCTGGCGCCCTCCGACCATCACTGAGAGCTTGCCTTGCTGCAGCGTGATCACACTGCCGGAGACCGGCGCGTCAATCATGTCGGCGCCCTTCTCGCGCACCTTCGCGGCCAGGGCGCGGCTCACATCGGGACTCACCGTGCTCATATCAATGTGGAATTTGCCGGCCCCTATCCCGGCAAGCAAACCATCGGGGCCTTCGGTTACGGCCGCAAGAGCTCCGGCGTTCGTGACCATGGTGAACGTAACATCCGCTGCCAGCGCCACTGCCTTGGGCGATTCGGCGAACTTCATACCCTTGTCGATCAGCCACTGCGCCTTGGCCCGCGTCCGGTTATAACCGGTCACGCTGTGACCTTTTTCCAGCAGGCGTGCGACCATGTTGCCGCCCATTACGCCTAGTCCGATGAATCCAAGTTTCGCCATGCAAGCATTTCCTTCTTCAAATCGATGAGCACTGATGATTTCAGGCTTAAGACGCGACTACTTCTTTCCCAGCGAACTATCCAGGTAAGACGAATCCGCCAGCACCTGCTGGAGATGATCGCGCATGGCTTCTCGCGCCGCCTCAGGATCGCGTCTCTCGATTGCCGACAGAATCTTCTTATGATGGAATTGGCCGCGCTTGGGGCCGCCCTTCACGTTAAAAATCCGACTGCGCTGTTCGCGCAAGAGTCCAACAATCGAATCGAGGAGCGACAGAATCAACGGATTCCCCACCGCTTCCGCCATCGCCAGGTGGAAATCGAGATCCGCTTCAACATAGGCATCGGGATCAAGCAGGCTGCGATCCATTACCGCGACCGCTTCCCGCATCGTGATCAATAACTGCTCCTCAATTCGCGACGCGGCCAAACCCGCAATTTCCGGCTCCAGCACCATTCGCAACTCCGCCAGGTGCACCGAGCCCTCCTGCTGGTTGATCCGGATCATCAGGTCGAGCGATTGCCGAATCGCCTGCGAAGTGCCATTCGTCACGAACGTACCGCGTCCTGAATACGCCTCCACCAGCCCCTTCTCGCGCAGCGTTTTCACCGCCTCGCGGACCGCCGTTCGGCTCACTCCGAATCGCTGCGCCAGATCCCGCTCCGCCGGCAGTTGGTCCCCAGGCTTCAGTTGGCCCTTAAGAATCGAGTTTTCCACCTGCTGCACGATCTGCTCAAACAGACGGGATGTCTTGACCGTCCGATACTCCAGCTTGTCTGCCTGAGGATCGGTCACTTCATTGGTTGTCATGAGGCCCTCAATCTTCGGAAGGAAAGCCCTCTTTGCCCCGCCGCGCCGAACCACCCACTTGCCCCCGCATTATACAAGGTAACAACCGGTTTGTGGTCGGACCACAATACTACTTGACGGGTGGGCCACGTCAAGGCTATATCTTCCAAGCGCCCGATCTTTTGACATCCAGATCGAAAGCTGCCGCGCTTTGCGCCAACATCGTCCATCCTCGCTTGAGGATAGGGAGGTCGTAATGCATTCTCTGTTGAATGGCATTCGGATTCCAGGCATCGTCGGCCTGCTGATCGCCGCTGCTCTTCCCATCGCTGCCCAGACCACGACCGGTCGCATTCTCGGAACCGTCAGCGATCAATCTGGCGCCGCCGTGCCAGGAGCCGCGGTCGTCATCACCGATGTTCAGCGTGGCATCACCCGCGCCGTTGCCACCGACTCCTCAGGCGAGTATTCCGCTCCGGAGTTGCAGCCCGGCACCTACAAGGTTCGCGCCGAAGCCAAGGGATTCAAGACCGTGGAACGCGTCAACATCCTGGTCGAGGTTGCCGAAGACTTGCGGGTTAACATTACCCTCCCCCCCGGACAGGTTTCCGAGACCATCGTGGTGACCGATGAGGTGCCGCTGGTGAACACTACCTCCGCTACTTTAGGCGGTACGCTGAGCAATGCGGAAATCAATGATCTGCCTCTGAACGGCCGTAATTACGAGAACCTGCTGCAGTTGCGCCCCGGCGTCATGCGATACCCCGGAGGCGGATTCTCGACCACCAGCACCAACGGGTTGCGCGCTGAAGATAACGCTTATTTCATTGAAGGCCTGTTCAACAGCGAACCTTATTCTGGCCAGGCCATCATCAACGGAGCCGGCATCGCCGGCGATTCGGCAACCATTCTGCCCATCGATTCCATCCAGGAATTCAACGTGGAAGAAAACCCTCCGGCAGAATTTGGGTGGAAGCCCGGTGCGGTTGTCAATGTCGGCCTGAAGTCCGGCACCAACCAGATTCATGGCACCGCGTTCGCCTTCGGCCGTGACGGTGTCATGGATGCGCGAAACTATTTCAATACCGTCCCCAATCCCAAGCTCCCGAGAACCCTGGAGCAATACGGTGGCAGCGCCGGCGGCCCCATTGTCAAAGACAGAGTCTTTTTCTTTGGAGCTTACGAAGGGCAGATCTATGACGTCGGAAACTCCTATGGAGGTGTGACCAGCCCGTCCATGGAATCGTTGCCTACCGCTGGCAATTGTCTCTTCGGTAGCAAGTCCGGTGATTGTCAAAACAGCATCCCCGACGTCATCGCCGATCTTGTCGCCGGCGGAATCACGCCCAGCGCCGCCAGCTTGAATATCTCCGGCTGCGCCGTCTCCGGCTCAACCGTCACCTGCAACGGGACCGGCTTCCCCACCAACAATACTCAGGGCATTAACATTTCGAACGGATTCCCCAACGACGTCACGGTTTACAACGCCATCGGCAAAGTGGATGCAAACATAACCCAAAGTAGCCGCATCAGCGGCATGTACTTCTTCGGCAACAACAGCGGTACGGTCGAAGACTTTCCCGAGTTGCAATCGAAATGGCGTTCCGACATTCACACCCGCGCTCAAGTGGTCGGCGCAAGTTGGGCGTGGACTCCCAGTCCGCGTTGGGTCAATGAACTTCGCTTTGGCTATAACCGCCTCTACCAGCCCACCTTGCCCGGCGACATCAACGACCCCGCATCCAGCTACGGGCTCGACACCGGCGTCTCCGGACCCAACACCGGCGGATTGCCCCGCGTCTCCTTTGGCGGCTATTTCACCGGACCCGGAGGGTTCAAATGGCCGAAGTTCCAGGGTCCCGACGACGTCATCCAGATCATCGACCATGTTTCCTACACCGCCGGCAAGCACTCCTTCAAGTTCGGCGGCGAACTGCATCGCAATAATGTCACCAACGCCGCCTATGGCAACTCCCGCGGCAGTATCACCTTCCTCGGCAGCGTCTTGAATCCCGCCTCGACTCCGCTTGAAGATTTCTTCGCGGGCTATCCCTTCAAAGCTTCCGTTGAGGTCGGCAACCCCACTTTGCACCTGCACAACTGGGCGTATTCTCTCTTCGCTCAGGACACCTGGCAACTGCGCCGCAACCTCACCCTCAATTTCGGACTGCGTTACGAGTACAGCACCGTTCTTCAGGAACAGAACAATCTCTTGGGGAATTTCAATCCCAACGTCGGATTGGTGCAGGTGAAAACCGGCGCCAATCAAATCAGCAGCCTCTACAACCCCGATCACACCAACTTTGCTCCGCGTTTCGGCTTCGCCTGGGACCTGTATGGTACCGGCAAGACGGTGCTTCGCGGCGGCGGCGGTCTGACCTACGAAACCGTAAACTGGCAATCCTTCATCGCCTTCAACAACGCCTTCGGTCCGGGTAGCGTTCCCACCAGCGGTATCATCGACGCTTCCGGCGACACCGCCGTAAAGGGCGGCACCATCGCCACCGGAAATATCTCGTTGCCCTTCTTCCTCAACCCCACGCCCATTTCCTGGGATCAGGGCCCGCTCTACGGCCCCGGTCTCGAGACCACTCCCATCAACTGTTTCAACAACCCATGCCCCATCATGACCGAGAACCAAAATCTAACCACTCCTTACGTCTGGAACTGGGTCCTCAGCCTGCAACATGCATTTACCCCAAACCTGACGATGGAACTCGCTTACGTCGGCAACCACGGCGGAAATCTGGTTGGCATTCGCGACATCAACCAGCCGGGCGTAGGTTCGGGATGGCCGGCAGCAAGCATCGCTCTTTGCAACTCAGCCGCGAATCTCGTTCCAAATCCCGTTCCCGGCGGCCCTCTGCTCTATGACGTCAATAACACCCTTAACAATGGTGCGCCCTGCCAGGTCAACGGCGCCGCCGAACAGGCCGCGCAACCCTTCGCGAATACCTTCGGCTACCTCAGCAACATCTTCCAGATGGGTAACGTCTACCGGTCGAATTACAACGGCCTGCAAGTCACCGTGAATGCCAGAAATTTTCATGGCTTGAGTATGGTGGCTGGTTACACCTGGTCGCACTCTCTCGATGACGTCAGCGCAAACTGGGATTTCGGTTACGGATCGGGACTGCCGCAGAACGCGCATAACCCCGGCAACGAATACGGCAATAGTGACTTCGACGTCCGTCAACGATTCACCCTCTCGCTCACCTACGCCGTTCCGGGCAGAAAAGGCTATGCCCAGTCTCTCGAAGGTTGGGAGCTCAACTCCATCGTTACCCTGCAAAGTCCGCAGCGCTGGGGCGTCATGGATGAGGGCACCGACGCCGCCGGTATCGGTCCGCTGCCGGTCAGTCCGCCCGCCAACAGCCCCATCCGCTGGAATTTCTATGGCAACACCAACGACTTTAAGTCAGGGCCCTCGGGGATTCCGTTCTATCCCGGAACCAATGCCCCGTCCAACCCGACCAGCAATTTGGCTTGCAATGCAAAAGCCCTGGCGCTTGATGGAGGATCACCAGGTGCGGCAACCGAATCCTTGGCCTTCCACGGCTGTTACGCCAACGGCAGTTCCATCCTGATTCCTCCCCCGCTCGGAACTTTCGGCACCATGGGACGCAATATTTTTCCCGATTCCGGTTTCCGCGATCTGGATTTCTCCGTCGCCAAGAATTGGCATTTCGGAGAGCGCCTGCGCGCCCAGTTCCGCGCCGAGTTCTTCAATATTCTGAATCATCCCAACTTTGCCAATCCCTACGGCGGACAGAATGGTTTCGGGCTCAATGATCCTTCAGCGCCAGGGTTTGGCTGCGGTTGTGCCACCCCCGACGTAGCCGCCGCCAACCCCGTCATCGGCTCCGGTGGCAGCCGCGCCGTTCAACTGGGACTGAAGCTCATTTTTTAACCAGCTCCCTCCCTCCGGTTGGGGCTGGATCCTCCGCCAGCCCCATTTCTTTTGAAAGGAACTATGCTGTGTCAAGATCATCAAGTCATCCTCGGCAATCCGCTCGACTGCAACCTCCTTTGGCTGTAACCCAAGCAATCACCGCCAAGGGAACAACTCTCGCCTGTGCCCCATTCTGGCGCGCCTTGTGCGCAAAGCTGGGATTGCGCGCCATGCTTCTGGCTCTCTCAATCGGCGTTCCCTGCTTCGCCCAGCAACGCCCCGAGCGCACCATCGACGAGATCCGGCAGGAAGCCATCCATCGTGCCGAAGTGGGCCAGTATCCTTTGATTGGACTCGACCCCGGCGATGTGAAGGAAGCTTTCACCTCCATCCATGCCCGCGATAGAGATGAGTGGGCCGTCGCTTTTATGGGAGTCGCCGATCGCTACATGAATGAAGCCAGGTCGCTCGAGAAAACCGATCCTGCGAAGGCGAACGCCGACTACATTCGCGCCTGGCGGCTTTATTCTTTCGGACGCTGGCCCATTCCCGCGTCGCCCATGAAGCAACGCTCCTACGAGAAAGCCATCGAAGCCTTTCGCGAGCACGCAAAATTCTGGGATCCTCCGATGGAGATTGTCAGAATTCCCTTCGAAGGAAAAGAAATCATCGCTTACCTGCGCTTGCCGAAGAATGCCAACGGCCCGGTGCCGCTTGTGCTCGCCGTCAACGGCTTGGATAGCCGCAGAGAAGATTTGGCCGAGAGCTTCAGCGCGATTCTGCCCTTCGGCGTCGGCTATCTCGCTGTCGATGGGCCCGGCACCGGACAAAATCCGATCAAGGTCAGCGCCAATGCCGACCGCGTTCTTTCCCGCGTGCTCGATTACATAGCCACCCGGCCCGAGATCGATAAAAATCGCGTCGCCATGCATGGAGTAAGTTGGGGCGCGTACTGGGCAACAAAAATGGCCATCGTAGAGCGCGCACGCTTGCGCGGAGCCAGCGCACAATCACCGCCCATCGATGAATTTTTTCAAAAGAAGTTTTTGATGGATTCGTTGCTCGGCAATCGCGAGTATCTCTTCGACCAGGTCCCTGCGCTCATGGCAATTTTCGACAACGTGCATACCGTGGACGAAATGGCCGAAATCCTGCCGACAATGTCGCTCGTAAAACAGGGTCTGCTCGGCAAGCCGATGGCGCCCATGCTCATTCTTGCCGGAGTCAAAGATACGCAGGTGCCGATCGCCGACATTTACCTTCTTCTCGACAATGGCGATGTGCCGAAAATGGCGTGGATCAATCCACAGGGAGGGCACCTTGGACGACAGGTTGGAGTCTGGCCCGATCCCCGCATCTTCAAAGAAGTGATCATCCCCTGGCTGGTGCGCACACTGGAACCCGCACCTGCGAAATGAACCGCAACCGGATCGCCGCTCTCTCTGACTGAAGATCGCAAGATTGTAGGAGGTAAACTTACTGCGGAAAGCCCGCCACACCTGGACCCGTACCGCCGAATTTCGCAAGGGCTGGGGTTCCTACGGCGGTTACCGTCGTTTTTCGGACTTCGGACGCGCCACTCTCTCCGCAACCCGTACCTTCTCGTCTTTTCCGTAATCATCCAGAAGGTGCGCGTTGTTGCCGTCGATGGCTACTTTCGTCGGTTCGTGCAGCGTCAGGTTCAATAGCCGGCTCTTGGTGAGGACCGGACCAAGAACGTAGATCGTATCGTCGGTCTGTATCCAATAAAACGTCTTGGTTATCGGGCCTCCAACCAGCGCCGCGATGGGAACTACGGCTGCCCCGCCCCTTTCGGAGGTGATGTCGATGACCTTCGCATCTTTCCACTCAAGATCTTTGGCTAGTGCTATCGAGGAAGACAGAACGGCGAGTATCAAAGTAGCTCTTCGTGCCCTGTCCAACGCTGCTGCCAAATCTATTCCCATACGCACCTCAGCTTCCTTATTTACCTCAGCCCAGGTGGGTCGGGAAGGTTCCGAAAGGCGCTCGTCTTACGGGTCGGGTTTTGCCAACCGCGCCCCAGGTTCATTCCTGGGACACTTCCGGTTAAAACAATGGAGGACCTCGATTTAGCGGGAAACTCGACTAAGGGAGGATTACCGTGAACCGTTTATAGTTGCCGGTCCGGTCCCCAGCACACGCAAAAAGCGCGATGCACCGGCAAACCGTTGCACTATCTTGCCTTCCCCTTCCATGGGGATGCCCGGCCAATCAGTGCGGGGGTTACCAGACCGAGAAGGTCAACGCTTGGCTGTCGCCGCCGCTGTCGCAACCGAGGTCTCCCGAGAGATTGGCAGGAGTCTGCACAACGATCTGGGCGGTGCCGGGAGCCGAGATCTGGGCCGTGGTAATCGTAACCTGCAACTCGGTACTGCTAATGACGGTCGTGGGCAGTGCCGCTCCATTCCATTGGACGGTCGAAGCAGAATAAAAGTGCTGCCCAGTGGCGGTCACCAACAATCCCTGCTCTACCTCGGTGAGACTTGCCGTACTCGGTGCCAGCGAACTCAGCACAGGCTTCGGCCGGGCGCTCCCGCAGAACGGGTTGAGTGCGCCACAACCGGCGAGGAACGTAGTTGCCAGCACTAGAACCAACAGAGATTTCCGGGTTTTCTGCCGCGCGATAACTTCGAATTTCATCGTTTTTCCCTTTTTTCCGTTTCAAGCCTGTTTCTTCCTTCACTTGAACCGGGAAGAACCTAGAAGGACTGTCCTTAGGTATATCGGAGAAGAGGTGGCGCCGCTATTGTCTAAGGTAATGATGTGCGGCCGAGAACGAGCGGCCGACAATGTGCGTCCGACAACGAGCGGACGACAAAATAAATCTGCTGCGGCTAAAGCCCTTCACCATTCTTATTCCATCATCGCACCGATCCATCAGAACCGCCCATCGCGTTGACGGATACGAAGATGTCGATCCAATACCATCGTCCCATAGATTCGTCTCCTCGCTTCTGGCTTAATCTCACCACAGACCCCACTCAAACTGATTCAGATAAAGCAACCGGCAGTTGCTGATCGAGAACAGGAAAGGACTAAAACATGACAACCCGCCCTCCGCTGCCTCCATTTACTCGCGAGAGTGCCTTTCAGAAGGTCCGCTTGGCTGAAGACGGCTGGAATTCCCGTGATCCAGAAAAAGTAGCCCTTGCCTACTCCCTTGATTCCCGCTGGCGAAACCGTTCGGAATTTGTCAATGGAAGACAAGAGATCATCGCTTTCCTGACGCGCAAGTGGACGAAAGAACTGGATTACCGTTTGATCAAAGAGCTTTGGGCTTTCACCCAGAATCGCATTGCTGTGCGCTTCGCCTATGAGTGGCACGACGACTCGGGAAATTGCTATCGATCATACGGGAACGAAAATTGGGAATTTGAGGAGGATGGCCTGATGCGATTAAGGTTCGCATCGATCAATGATCTGCCTCTCAAGGAAGCAGACCGCAAATATCATTGGCCGCTCGGTCGCCGTCCAGACAGTCATCCGGGGTTGAGTGACCTGGGCCTTTAACGGGCTCAGTCGCATATCATTCCCCTCCGCTGGATCTGGGCGGCGGTTTCAACCGAGCAACCAAGGTCACCTTCGGCGGGGTGAAAACGACTAATTTCACCGTGGCCTCCCCAACCCTGATCCAGGCCATTGTGCCCGCCGGTGCGAAAACAGGCCATGTCGCCGTCACCACGCCCAACGGCGCCGCTGCCAGCAAGGAGACATTCACGGTCAGTTAGATAGAGCCTTCCCAGGATCGATTGCAACAATGTTAATGGGCAGACACGCCCGCTGCGAAGAAACAAACCGCTCCGAGTGAACGCAATTCAGTAACGAGTATGGCCAAGCTACATTGATTGTGATCATTGATGCCGTTTAAACTGTGGTTCTGGTGATCGCCGTGGGGGCCGGCCCCGGATGCCAGCGTTGTGGCTCGTCAGGATGTGGAAGCCGCTGGCCCGGGGAAAGCTATGAAATACCGAATCACACCCGAGGGAGTTCTGGAGACCAGTCTCTCCGGTTTCGATCTGCTTAACTTTCCCATGCTGAACAAGGGAACCGCGTTCACGGAAAATGAGCGCACTGACTTCGCCCTGCATGGACTGCTTCCGCCCCATGTTGGCAATCTTGAAAATCAAGCGGCGCGCCGTCTCAAAGCTCTACGCGACTTTGAGACGGATTTCGAGCGCTATGCTTACCTGCGGGACCTCCAGGACACGAACGAGACCCTGTTTTACGCCGTGCTGGTGCGCAACATCGAAGAAATGATGCCGCTGGTGTACACCCCGACCGTCGGTGAGGGATGCCAACGTTTCAGCGAGATCTGGCGCAAGCCGCGCGGACTATTTCTTAGTTATCCGAACCGCCATAGAATTCGCGAGATCCTCGGGCATCATCGCTATGACGCAATCCGGGCAATCGTGGTCAGCGATGGCGAGCGCATTCTCGGGCTCGGCGACCAGGGTGCGGGAGGCATGGGAATCCCCATCGGCAAGCTCGCGCTCTATACCGCCTGTGCTGGCGTTCACCCGCAGGTGTGCTTGCCCGTACTGCTCGATGTCGGTACCGATAATGTCGAGCGTCTCGAGAATCCTCTTTATATCGGCTGGCGTCACCAGCGAGTGCGTGGCGCCGAGTACGACGATTTCGTCGAAGCCTTCGTCAGCGCCGTGATTGAGCGCTGGCCTCATGTCTTGTTGCAGTGGGAGGATTTTGCCGGCATCAACGCGAGCCGATTGCTCGAGCGCTATCGCGACCGGCTCTGCACCTTCAACGACGATATCCAGGGAACAGCGGCCGTCGCCGCCGGGACTCTGCTGGCCGCTATCAACGTCACCGCTGCGTCCTTCACCGAACAGCGCATCGCACTCTTCGGAGCAGGATCAGCGGGCATTGGCATCGCCACCCTTCTCCTGACTGCGATGAAGGACGCCGGCCTGAGCGAAGCAGAAGCACGCCGCCGTTTCTATGCGGTCGATAAAGAAGGATTGCTGGTGGAAGGTATGCCGGGAATACGCCCGGCACAGCAGCCATTTGTCCAACCTCGTTCCGAAATCGCGACTTGGAAACTGAATGACCGCGATCACATCAGCCTGCTCGATGTCGTGAAGAATGCCAAACCGACTACCCTCATCGGAGTCTCAGGACAAGCTGGCGCCTTCACCGAAGAGGTGATTCGCACGATGGCTGCCCCGGTGGAAAGGCCGGTGGTTTTCACGCTGTCCAATCCTACGTCACGTTCGGAGGCTACGCCGGCCGACCTGCTGAAGTGGACCGAAGGGCGCGCGCTGATCGGCACTGGCAGCCCGTTCGCTGCGGTGAACTGGAACGGTCGCCAGGTGCCGATCGATCAGACAAACAACTCCTATGTCTTCCCGGGAATGGGTTTGGGCATCCTGTCGGTCGACGCACGGCGCGTCACCGACACGATGTTCATGGCTGCCGCCAAATGTCTCGCCGATCTTTCTCCCGCACGGCATAGTCAATCGGTACGATTGTTGCCACCGGTTTCCGAACTTCGCTCGGTGTCCTTCGCCGTGGCTAAGGCGGTCGCGCTTCAGGCTATCAAGGATGGCGCTGCGGATCCGCTCGACGAGCAAGCCTTGGACAATCGCATCCGCGCGAATGTCTGGGAGCCGGCCTATCTTCCTTACCGGTTCGACCCCAGCCCGTGACTCCTCATGCTCTCGGCCCGAGCCTTTTCAGCGGCTTTCCAATCGCGAGAAGAAAAATTGCACTCTTCCCCTTCGCGTGCGGCGAAAAGAAGTTAATCACGTCATCATCGAAGAAGGTCAGCCCGGTTGCGCCCAGGCGCTCGGCATACGCAGCCAGGTACATCCTGCCACCGATTGTCCCCGCCTCCAGTTGGACGGCCCGGTAGCCGCGGTTCCCATATCGCTCCAGGATGCGGTTCAAATCGGCGAGAAAGAAGATGTCCACGCAAGCGTCCCCGGGCAGCTCCTGCTCCAGTCCAAGATGCTGAGCCTCGCCGCGGAATTCCCCTTCCTTCAAGAGTTCCAGGGTGTTCTGCTCGCGCCGGAAGAAGTAAGCGCCCGGCTTGTGCCCCTGTACCGCATGCACGATCAGATAAAGATCGTTGAGCTGCCCGCCCTGAGGCTCAAGAAAGTCAGCCGGAAGACCTCGCGTGGCGAATTCGAAAATGGTGGAGAGCTGGTCCACTGTGATGGCTGCGGTCCTGTCAAACGCCCGGGTAGAGCCGCGGCGTAAGATCACCTGCTCGATGGTGTCCTTCGGTAGCTCTTCTTCCGGCAATCGCCGCAGTAAAAATTCTTCGCCCACCGGAGAACTCGCCGGAGGGGAAGATGCAAACAACCGTCGCTTTCCGCGCCACTGAGCTACTTCCTCTTCGGACTCAAGTGAAGACGCGTCGTGCATCTCAATCATGGCGGGATACTCAACCTCGCGTTCCGAAAGCGGAATCGTCTCCAGCCCGAGCGCCAAAACCTCTTGTGGGGCCGGCAGCGAACTCTCTGATTTACGCCCGAGTGGCACAAGGCACAAGGAGACTTCGCGCCGGGTATCGAGATCAAGCAGGCGGTCGACCTCCTCGTCCACGAACCCGAGCACGATTTCGGCCGGCAGCCCCGAAGCCGCAGAAACGGCCAGCATATTCGCCAGCAGCGTGCCGTTGTCCCAACCGAAATGGCGATAGGTGCGCGCCTCGTACTTCCAGGCATTTCGCCAGTATGTTCCCGTACAGATCATCGTCGCCGGTGCGCAAGCCACCTCGGGTTCCATCGCCGTTGCCTGAGCCAGGTTTCTCCGAAAATCACCCTTTCGCAGAAGCCGTAGCGATACATCCGCTGGATTGAAGTGATACACGCCGGCATCCAGGCCCGAGAGATCGCCCGCCACGACGTACAACTCGATCTCGTAAAGGGCTCCCGTGCAGGCCGCGGCGCGAAAGTAGATGGTTCCTCCCGGATGTGTGCGCTGTTTGGTGATCCCGGCCGAAAAATAGAGGATGCGCGCCAGATCTTGAAGATCAGGGACTGCATCGGCCCGCGACGAAGGCACTCGCTCCGAGATCGCGGAGAGCGCGGCCACCCCCGTTTGCTGCACGTCCCGCGGCAGCGGAAGCGGCGCTATCTTTGGATAGATTTTGAAGGGCTGCGGCCGATTTGCCCAGTCCAGGAAATGAGGATTGTTACGAATGCTCCAGTAGGAATGCTTCGTACCATCGTGATACTTCAAGGCCGCCTGGATGTCGGTGTTGTTCATCGTCACTACGTCAGACTAGCACCGTTCCTTTGCCGGTCCGCGACGGAGCAACCGCGCAGACCGTTGTGGCCGCCGGGAACACTGTTGCACTTCCGGTAGCGGAGCCCATAGGGCCACGCGATCGTGAATGCTGTGAATTACAATACATCCATTGTTCCCTGGGTTGCAGTCTTAGACACAGGGGACAGTACCGGACGACGGGGCTTGTTGTGGTGCTCATTCAGGTTCGAGCATCGGTGCGAGATTTGTGGCGTCACAGTCAGTGCACTTTGATCCCAACCCTTATGCACTTCAGATACTCTCGGGTGTTGGCGCCGGCGGTGATGCTCTTCGTGCTGTTCGGGACTGGCAGTGGGCAGAATACGTCGCGGATCACTCTTGATCAGGCTATTGATCTGGCGCTGGCTCACAACCATTCGCTAAAAGCCACCCGAACCCTGATTCTTCAGAATCAGGCCCAGGAGATCACCGCGAACCTGCGCCCCAATCCGACTTTAGGAGTGGACTCGCAATTCATTCCATTTTTTAGTCCGCAAGACTTCTCCTCAGAGAATCTGGACGAAACCCAGCAGTTCGATATTGGCATCTCCTACCTTTTCGAGCGCGGTCACAAACGGCAAAGGAGGCTCCTGGCTGCTCGCGATCAGACGGCTGTAACCCGCGCCCAGGTCACCGATGCCGAGCGCACACTCGCGTTTAACGTCGGCCAGGAGTTCGTCAGCGTTCTGCTGGCGGAATCGACCCTCAACTTTGCGCTCGAGGATCTGAAAGGATTTCAGCAGACCGTCGATATCAGCGAGGTGCAACTCAAGGCGGGATACATTGGGGAAGGCGATTATCTGAAGATCAAGCTCCAGCTTTTGCAGTTTCAGACCGACGTCTCTTCTGCCCGTCTCGCGAAAGTGCAGGCGCTGGTTGGACTGCGTGAGTTCCTCGGCTACAACGCAGTGCCTGCCGATTACGACGTGGTCGGCGAACTGGAGTTTCAGCCGCTCAAAGGGAACCTCGAAGACTTGCAGGCGCGGGCACTGCGCGAGCGACCCGATTTCCGCGCGGCTGAATTAGGCATCACTGCGGCGCAGAGCCAAATCCTTCTGGCCAAAGCGAACGCCAAGGTCGATGTAACCGGCACCTATGATTTCACCCACGTTTCCGGCGAGAACACAGCTTCCATCTTCGCCAATTTCGCGTTGCCAATCTTCAACCGCAATCAGGGGGAGATCGCGCGTACCGGCTATGCGCTGACCCAGGCACAGGAGCAGCAGCAATCGGCCAGCGATACGGTTCTTTCCGATGTTGCCAATGCCTATGAGGCGGTCAGGAGCAACGAAGAGGTAGTGCACCTTTATACCTCCGGCTACCTCAAGCAGGCACAGGACTCGCGTGACATCAGTGAGTATGCTTACAAGCGGGGCGCCGCCAGCCTGTTGGATTATCTGGATGCCGAGCGCAGCTACCGGTCTGTGCAACTGGCCTATCGCCAGGCGCTGGCCTCTTATATGACGGCGCTCGAGCAATTGAAGCAAGCGGAAGGATCGAGGAACCTGCCCTGAGGAAACGCGCATGAGGAAACGCGCATGAATGTTCGCACGGATCGCAGTCGGCGAATGACGGCACTCGCTGCCATTTCGGCGATCATGCTGGTAGCTGTCGCCTGCCAAGGCTCCGGGTCGAAAGCCTCCGCGGATTCCAGCGGCGCCCAGAAGTCAGACAATGCCGAACTGTTCACCATCCCCCAGGAACAGATGGCGCATGTGCAGGTGCTGACGGTTCAGCCCACAACCTTACCTCGAACTCTGCGCCTGACCGGTGCCGTGGCCTACAACAGTTTTCGCACGACGCCTGTCATTACCCAGGTTAGCGGACCCGTCAGTCGCGTGGTGGTCGTGCCGGGTCAGAAGGTGCAAAAGGGCGAGCCCATGTTGTATGTGGCAAGCCCGGATTATTCGCAACTCCGAACAAATTATCTGAAGGCCAAAGACGGCTATCTTCTAGCCCAAAAAGCTTACGCGCGCGCCCGTGACTTGTATGAGCACAAAGCGATTGCCGAGCAAAACTTGGAGCAGGCGGAATCGGCCGAGGTACAAGCGAGCGGCGACCTGGCAGCAGCGCAGGCCGCATTGAAAGTACTGGGAATTACGGATCCCGACGCGCTTGTGAAAGCTCCGCCATCGTTTGAAGTTCCTGTGCGGGCGCCGATTAGCGGCGAGGTCGTCGAACAGGATGTTGCCGCCGGGCAACTCATTCAACCGGGCACCACACAATGTTTCATGATTTCGGATACTGGCAGCGTCTGGGTGCTGGTCAATATTTATCAGAAGGATTTGCCGTACGTGCGGGTAGGAGATACGGTCACAATTCAGACGGATGCGTATCCTGAAGTCTTCCACGGTCGCATTTCCTATGTCGCGGCCGCGCTCGATCCGAACACGCGCACGCTGCAAGCGCGTATTGAGACCAATAATCCCGGTGAGAAACTCAAGAAAGATATGTATGTGGTTGCGACCGTAAACGCCGGCGCGATCCCCAATGCGGTCGCTCTCCCGGATGCGGCGGTGTTGCGCGATAGCGAGAATCAGCCTTTTGTTTATGCGGCAGTAGGTTCGAACCAGTTTGGCAGACGCTCGGTCACCCTTGGAGAAAGCCTGAATGGAAAGACGGAGATTACCAGCGGTCTGAAAGCTGGGGACCAGGTCATCGGAAATGGCAGCTTGTTCCTGCAGTTTGCGAATGCGCTGCAGCGCTAGAGGAATCGCGCAGCCTTTGAAATCGTCCGCCAGAATTCGAGCAACTATAAGGATAGTGTCCACCCCAACCGAATGATCCACCAAATCGTCCAAGCGGCGCTGCGTCAAAGGTTCCTCGTCCTGATGCTGACCGCTTTCATTACCGTCGCCGGGATCATCTCTTTTCAGCGGATGCCGGTCGATGCCTATCCCGACCTTTCGCCTCCGCAGGTCGAAATCATCACACAATGGCCCGACCACGCTGCGGAAGAGGTCGAACGACTGGTCACTCTTCCTCTCGAACTCGAGATGAACGGCGTTCCCCACATGGTGGTGATGCGTTCCATCTCCCTCTACGGTCTCTCCGATCTCATCCTGACCTTCGAGGAGAGCACCGACGATTACTTTGCGCGGCAAATCGTCTTTGAACGTCTGGCGCAAGCCACGTTGCCGACCGGAGTAACACCGAGCCTGGCGCCCCTGTTCAGTCCTAGCGGCCTGGTCTACCGCTATGTGCTCGAAAGTCCCGATCGTTCCCCCCAGGAACTAAAGACATTCGAGGATTGGGTGGTGGAGCGCGCCTATCGCTCGGTGCACGGCGTGGCCGACGATTCGGGCTTTGGTGGAACCGTGATGCAATACCAGGTGCTGCTCGATCCGGCGCGCATTTACGGCTATCACCTCACCATCCCGCAGGTGGTCACCGCTCTCTCCGCCAATAACGCGAATGCCGGCGGCGGATTCTATTCCCAAGGCGGCCAGTTCTACTATGTTCGCGGCATTGGGCTAGTGCGTAACACCGAGGATATTGGAAACATCGTGGTGGGCGCCAATAAGGGAGTCCCGATCCGTGTGCGCGATATTGGAGAGGTCATGATCGGCCACGCCCCACGCCTCGGCGAATTTGGATTTCAGAAGAACGACGATTCCGTCGAGGGCGTCATTCTGATGCTGCGGGGCGAGCAGACACAGAATGTCCTGAAAGGAGTTGAGGCAAAAACAGAGGAGTTGAACCGCCAGATCCTGCCGCCCGACGTCAAAATTCATCCTTATTACGACCGCAGCGAACTGGTAAACCTGACGACCGACACCGTGGAAGCGAACTTGCTCCGCGGCATGGTCCTGGTCTTGATCGTCCTGATTTTCTTCCTCGTTAGTTTCCGGGCTGCGGTCATTGTCGCCCTCACCATTCCGCTCTCGCTTCTGTTTGCCTTCATCGTGCTACACGCCCACGACGTGGCCGCGAATTTGCTTTCCATCGGCGCGATTGATTTCGGTATCGTCATCGATGGCACCGTGGTCATGGTGGAAAACATCTACCGTGAGTTGGCCTTGCGGGAAGGGCACGAATACAAGCTGAACGATGTGATTCTCGCGGCGGCGAAAGATGTGGATCGCCCGATCTTCTATTCCGTCGCCGTAATCCTCGCTGGCTACCTGCCGATTTACGCCTTGACCGGGCCTTCCGGCAAACTGTTTCACCCCATGGCCGAGACCATGTCTTTTGCCCTGGTCGGTGCCCTCATCCTGACCCTGACTTTGGTACCGGTCCTCGCCTCTTATTGGTTCAAGAAAGGTGTCCACGAGAAACCAAACCGCGCGTTTGAATGGATGAGACGCAAATACGCAGTGCAACTGGATTGGTCGCTCAATCGGCCCAGGACCACCATGGTCATCGCCACCTTGATCTTCCTGGCTACGCTGCTCCTGGTGCCCTTTATCGGTGGCGAGTTCATGCCTCACCTCGACGAAGGTGCGCTCTGGGTCCGGGCTACGATGCCTTACACCATTTCTTTTGAGGAGGCCAGTCACATCGCTCCTCAGATACGCGACATTCTGATGTCCTATCCCCAGGTTACCGTCGTAGGTTCCGAGCTAGGACGGCCCGACGATGGCACCGATCCCACCGGCTTTTTTAACTGCGAATTCTATGTTGGCCTGCGGCCGTACAAGGATAAATCGTGGAGCGGCGAGGTCGGAGATAAGAAACAACTGATCGAATCGATCAACAGGAAACTAACCGCCTTTCCCGGTATTATTTTCAATTACACCCAGCCCGCGGAAGATGCCGTGGACGAAGCACTCACCGGTCTTAAGAGTTCCCTGGCGGTCAAGATCTATGGTGAAGATCTGAACGTGCTTCAGGATAAAGCGATCCAGATCAAGAACACGCTGTCCAAGGTGTCCGGATTCACTGACCTCACCGTCGTTCGGGAACTGGGCCAGCCCAGCCTGTTGGTCGATGTCGATCGGGACAGGATCGCGCGGTATGGGATCAACGTTGCCGACGTGGAAGCTGTGATTTCAGCCGCAGTCGGCGGGCAGGCGGTCACCCAGGTCATTCAAGGCGAGAAGCTGTTCGATCTGGTGGTCCGCATGCAGCCCCAATTTCGCAGCAACGCCCATGAGATTGGAAACTTGTTGGTGGGCACACCCGATGGGCAGCAGATTCCCCTCAGCCAACTCGCCAACATCACTCAGGGAAACGGTGCGTCCTTTATCTATCGCGAAAACAACTCCCGTTACATCGGGGTGCAGTACAGCATCGAGGGGCGCGACCTTGAGCGGGCCGTGCGAGACGGCCAGGCCGCCGTGAAGAAGGCCGTCACCTTGGCGCCGGGTTACACCATGTCGTGGGGTGGCGAATACAGCCAGTTGCTTGAGGCGAAGTCGCAGATGTACGTGATTGGTCCTCTTGCGGTAGTCCTGATTTTCATGATCTTGTTTGCACTCTACGGAAATTTCAAATTTCCGGTCACCATCGCCCTGGGAGTCATTATGACGGAACCGGTGGGAGCGCTGGTTGCCTTGAAACTTACACACACTCCCTTCAGTGTTTCCTCAGCCCTCGGCCTTATGGCATTGCTCGGGGTTTCCGTGGAGACGGCCGTCATTCTCGTCTCCTACATCAACAAGCTCCGCCAGGAAGGAATGGGAATTCGCGAAGCGACACGGGAAGCGTCCCTGCTTCGGCTCCGTCCCATCATGATGACCGCTCTTGTTGCCTGCCTGGGATTGCTCCCTGCCGCCCTTTCCACTGGCATCGGATCGGATACTCAAAGGCCATTTGCCATCGTGATCGTCGCCGGCCTCATCTCCCGCCTTTTCATCGGTTTCTTTGTCAATCCTGTGTTGTACGAGATGGTCGCACGGGAAGGCGATGTGCTCCAGGTCTAGCGGATTGCCGACGATAATGAATATAAATATTAAGGACAGTGATCCGCGGGCGTTGTCGCGCGGATGGCTGGCCTTTTACCGCCATAGTATCTGTTGGACGAATTCGGATCGAGCATGCTCGTAGAAATCGGACAGGTGGAGGCGATCTTCCGGTATCCCGTGAAATCCATGGCCGGCGAGCGACTCGAGGTCGCCGAACTCGGCTGGCACGGC
The DNA here is from genome assembly GCA_963696275.1 of uncultured Acidobacteriaceae bacterium. Taxonomy (GTDB): domain Bacteria; phylum Acidobacteriota; class Terriglobia; order Terriglobales; family Acidobacteriaceae; genus Acidiflorens. The sequence goes on from CAVOJQ010000012.1 coordinate 789,280, forward strand.
CTCGAAGGTGACCGACGCTTGGCGCTCCGGCGGATCGATGACCGCAGCGGCTTCCCATGGCTAACCGCAGCCAAGCTTCCCGACCTGCTCCTGTTCACTCCGCTCCGCCGTGATGACGCTACTCCCCAACACTCTGCTCAGCCAAACCTTCTTCTCCCTGCGCATATTCGCACGCCCGATGGCGAACTGATGTCTGTCTTCGGCGACGACTTGGCCACCGAGGTCGGACGCCGGTACGGGGCTCCCGTTGAGATGATGCAGATGAAGCATGGCATCTTCGATGACGCGAGCATCTCCGTGATCGCCTCCGATACCGTGCGCGAGATCGGACGCCTCGCCGGGCTGACTCCGGACGTGCGACGATTTCGCCCCAACATTTTGGTTCATTTGCTGCGACCCGCTCCCTTCCAGGAGGACGAGTGGCTGGGCGGCGAGCTCACCTTCGGCGAAGCGGACGACGCCCCCGCCATCACCGTCACGATGCGCGACGTCCGCTGCTCGATGGTGAACCTTGATCCCGACTCAGCAAGTCCGGCGCCGGAGATGCTGAAGGCGATCGTTCGGGCGAACCAGAACAACGCGGGAATCTACGGCGCGGTCACTCGCACCGGTCGAGTGGCGGTCGGTGAGACCATACGCTTCCGTGCGGCGGCCGAACAAGGGGATCGTGGCTGATCGAAACAATTGTCATCGCCGCCGCGATTGCTAGTTCGCCCGCTTGACCGCGATCCCCATGACCTCGAAGCGCGCACCGCGGATCAAGCTTGCGACTCCGAGAAAAGCCCGAGCCGGAAACTGATCGTGGAAGTACGTTCGATAAACGCCATTGAACGTGTCATACAGAGTGAAGTCGGTGCAGAATACCTGCACCGAGACCAGATCGTCCATGGACAGGCCCTCGCCTTCGATCACTTGCTTGAGGCCGTTCATGGCAAGTCTGGCTTCCTCTTCTGCGCTGGCTGGTGGCTTGCCGGTCGTGCCGTCGAAGCCGACCGTGCCGGCGACGTAAAGCGTGTTTCCCACCAGCACTGCATCGCTGAAAGGGAAGGCGCGACGCGTGGCGGACGGATTCAGCACCACGTGTTTCCGGTCAGACTCGGCAACCGACAATGAGGTCGAAAGCAATAATAGAAAAACGATCCCGAAGATACGCTGTTTCACGCGAACCTCCCTTGGTGGATTGGCATTGCGCGAGGAGGTTATCAGTTTGGCGGTCGAACTGACAAATGCATCGCTATCCACGAACGCAACTTATTGGAACCCCGGATGGTAATCCGCTCCCATAAGTGATCACCCGCCAGAGTTGAGCCCGCCAATCGCTATAATAAAAGGAGGTTTGCTTCGGTGCTGAAATGTGCCAGAGCTGGCGTAGAGCCGAAAGCGCGCCCCTGAACTCAACGAGTCGTTTCGGCCAAGCGCCGTGGCTTCGCGGGGACGTTGCCAAAATCGCCGCGCTCAAGACCAACAGGAACGAATGACGATAGCCTATCAACATCCTCTTGAAAAGATTCTCGAGAGTCGAATCGCCATCATCGACGGAGCGATGGGCACTACGATCCGCACCTATGGCATGACGGAAGCGGACATCCGCGGAGAGCGTTTCAAGAACTCGACGAAGGGCCTCCTGAACAACGGTGACCTTTTCTCCCTGTCCAAGCCAGAGATGATCGGCGACATCCACCGCCGGTTTCTGGAGGCCGGTGCTGACATCATCGAGACGAACACCTTTGGCGCAACCAGCATTACCCAGAGCGAGTTTTTTGTCGACGATCCGCGGGAGCACGGCCTCCGGAAGGATCCCGCATTCTATCAAAAGATCATCGACGATCCTTTCCTCGGCAGCCTGGTTTGGGATATCAATGAGCAATCGGCGCGGCAGTGCCGCGAATGGGCCGATCGTGTTGGCAGTGCAACTTCGCGTCAACGGTTCGTGGCGGGGGCGATCGGGCCGCTGACCGTATCTCTTTCGAACTCGCCCGATGCCGATGACCCAGGCTTCCGAGTGGTCACGTTCGATCAGGTTAAGACCGCCTACATTCAGCAGGTGCGCGCCTTGATCGCTGGCGGCGCAGACCTGCTCTTGGTCGAGACCATCTTCGACTCTCTGAACGCCAAGGCGGCTCTTGTCGCCATCCGCGAAGTGTTCGATGAGGACGGCAAGAAGTTGCCCATAATGATCTCGGCGGCGGTGGGGCGTGGCGGCGAGACCATGATCTCCGCCCAGACCACTGAGGCGTTCTGGAATGCCGTGCACCACGTAAAACCGTTATCGGTGGGGCTCAACTGCTCTCTCGGACCCGATCTCATGTATCCATTCCTGGAGGAGCTCTCGAAGAAGGCCGACGTAGCCATCTCGTGCTACCCGAATGCCGGGTTGCCGAATCCCCTTTCGAAAACCGGGTTCGACCTTGGGCCTCAGGACATGGCGCGTTATCTGGGCGACTTTGCGCGAGCAGGGCTGATCAACATTGCCGGCGGCTGTTGCGGCAATACCCCCGAGCACATCGCGGCTATCGCCAAAGCGCTCGATGGCCAGCCTCCGCGAAAGTGGGCGCCGCGGCCCACTGAGGAAACCTTCGCCCACCCGATCGAGAGTCGCGCGTGAACGTGTCGGATAGCGGGATCGCCGCCGAGCCCACCACGCCGAAGCCTCTCCGGCTCTCGGGATCGCAGCCCTTCACCCAACAGTCCGGCGTCTTCATCATGATCGGTGAGCGGACCAATGTGGCCGGCTCGCCTAAGTTCGCGAAGCTGATTAAGCAAGGCAAATATGAAGCAGCCGTAAGCATTGCTCGGCAGCAAATCGAGAACGGAGCCAATGTCCTCGATATTTGCATGGACGAGGGCATGATCGACGGCGTGACGGCAATGACCCGCTACTTGCAGTTGCTGGCGAGTGAGCCGGAAGTTGCCAAGGTGCCCTTTATGGTGGACTCTTCGAAATGGGAGGTCATCGAGGCTGGGCTCAAATGCCTGCAGGGCAAGGGCATCGTCAATTCGATTTCACTGAAAGAGGGCGAGGATAAGTTTCGCAGGAACGCCGCCACCGTCCTCAAATATGGCGCCGCCGTCGTGGTCATGGCCTTCGACGAACAGGGCCAGGCGGCGACTTACGAGGACAAGATCCGCGTCTGCGAGCGCGCCTACCGCATACTCGTCGACGAGGTCGGCTTTCCGCCCGAAGACATCATTTTTGATCCCAATATCCTCACCGTTGCCACGGGCATGGAAGAGCACAACAACTACGCGGTTGACTTCATCAACGCGACCCGCTGGATCAAAGCCAATCTGCCCCACGCCAAGGTTAGCGGTGGCGTCTCGAACATCTCGTTCAGCTTCCGAGGCAATAACAAGGTGCGCGAGGCAATGCACTCTGCCTTCCTTTATCACGCCATCACGGCGGGCATGGACATGGGTATCGTCAATGCCGGCATGCTCGAGGTGTACGAGGAAATTGATCCCGCGCTCAAAGTGCTGGTCGAGGACGTGCTCCTCAACCGCCGTCCGGACGCGACCGAGCGCTTGGTCGAGCACGGCGAATCGCTTAAGCACGAAGGCGCGGTAGTAAGCGAAAAGAAGGCCGAAGAATGGCGCAGCGGTACGGTGGAAGAGCGTCTCTCTCACGCACTGGTCAAGGGCATCGACACCTACATAGAAATCGATGCCGAGGAAGCTCGCGTCAAACTCGGCCGTCCTCTATTGGTGATCGAAGGCCCACTGATGGTCGGCATGAGTGTTGTCGGTGATCTATTCGGCGCCGGCAAAATGTTCTTGCCCCAGGTGGTCAAGTCTGCCCGCGTGATGAAGAAGGCGGTTGCCCACCTCACGCCCTTCATGGAGGCCGAGAAGGTTGCCATGGCTGCGTCCGGCCAGGTTGTCAAAGCACAGGGAAAAATCCTGCTCGCAACCGTCAAGGGTGATGTTCACGACATTGGCAAGAACATCGTCGGCGTCGTCCTCGCCTGCAATAACTACGAGGTGATCGACATGGGGGTGATGGTCCCCTGTGAAAAGATCCTCGAACGCGCCAAGGCGGAAAAGGCGGACATGATCGGACTCAGCGGGCTGATCACTCCGTCCCTTGACGAGATGGTGCACGTTGCTCGCGAGATGGAACGTCAGGGCTTCAAGTTGCCGCTGCTGATCGGCGGCGCAACCACGAGCCGTGCGCACACCGCCGTTAAGATTGCGCCGCATTACAGCGAGCCCGTGGTTCATGTACTGGATGCCAGCCGGGCGGTGCCCGTGACCACCAGCCTTCTGAGCGATGAGGGGAAAACCGCGTTCGTGGCGCAGCATAGCGCCAATTATGAGGCGCTCCGCAAGGCCCACTCCGCACCACGCCTGACCGTCGTCTCCCTTGAGACGGCACGAAAAAGACGGACCCCTATCCAGTGGCGAGCCGAAGATCTGCCTGCGCCGGCATTTACCGGTGTGCGCGTGCTGCACGACTTTCCTCTAGCCACCCTGCGCGACTTCATCGACTGGACGCCGTTCTTCCACACCTGGGGACTGAAGGGCGTTTATCCCCGTATTCTTGAGCACGATGGACAAGGCGTACAAGCCCGTCAGATTTTCACCGAAGCCAATGCGCTTCTGGATGTCATCATCCGGAAGAAGTTGATCACGGCACGGGGCGTATACGGCTTCTTTCCCGCCAGCGCCGTGGGCGACGACGTCGAGTTGTACACCGACGACACACGCCACGAGGCCCTCGAACGATTCCACTTCCTCCGTCAACAATCAAACAAGGAAGGCAATGAGCCGTGCCGATCGCTCGCAGACTTCATCGCACCGAAGGAAACAGCGTTGCCCGATCATATCGGGGCGTTCGCGGTAACCACCGGGATCCGCTTGCAGGAACTGTGCGACGATTTCAGGGCCAAACACGACGACTACAACGCAATCATGGCGGAGGCCATCGCCGATCGCCTGGCTGAAGCCTTCGCCGAATGCCTGCACAAGCGAGTGCGCGACGAATGGGGTTACGGGCGTGAAGAAGGCCTGAGCAACGCCGATCTCATCCAGGAGAAGTACCGTGGGATCAGGCCGGCCGCAGGATACCCGGCGTGCCCGGATCACACGGAGAAGGGCACGCTTTGGCGTTTGCTCGATGTGCAGGCGAACACCGGGATGCTGATTACTGAGTCGTTCGCGATGTGGCCCGGCTCGAGCGTCAGTGGGCTTTACTTTGCCCACCCGGAATCGCGATATTTCAACCTCGGCAAGATCGACCGCGATCAGGTCGCCGACTATCACGAACGCAAGGGGATGAGCGTGGCAGAAGTCGAGCGATGGCTCGGGCAAAATCTGAACTACGACCCTGCCGAATAGTACTTGCCCCAGTTGCCTCCCCCAGCCGATGTCGCCGCACCGTTTCTTCTGGTTTTGTCTTCAAGAACAGACACTCCATCCCGGTCATAAGGGCCCCGACCCCGCTTAATTCGTTCAATTAGTAATAAGTGTTTGCAAATGTTCGTTCGCGTACAACACCCGACAACGTGATTGTGATCGCACGCCCTTGCGATGCTGCAACAGGCCTCGCTATCGACGAACCGGAGAACCACGAAAGCCACTATTTGCCTAGTTAGCGAAGGAGTAGGTCTTAATAAAAAAGTGGGGCCAACGACCTAAGCCCTCGCCAAGGGAGGCAATCAAATGGATACAAGGCAACAGTTAGCGCTACTTTCGGAGATAGAAACGAGGTTCCGGATAAGAAAAGTGCGGACGTCTTTGCATGTGACAGTTCCTATCATGGTTTTGTTGGTTCTTGCCGCATTGAACCCGCCTAGCGCCTGGGCAGTTCCAAGCTATGCCCGGCAGACGGGCTTGGCGTGCAGTGGCTGCCATTATGCGCCTCCGGAACTCAACCCTGCCGGACGAAGGTTCAAGCTGCTCGGTTACGTTGATCGAGGGGATGACACCAAAGTCGTGAAGGCGGAAGGAGGCAAAACGCGTGCTGCGCTTGATCTTCTCTCGACGCTGCCCCTTTCTGTAATGTTTGAGACCTCATTTACCTCAACCAACTCACCGGTGCCGGCGACCCAAAATGGCAGTTTTCAAATTCCGCAAGATATGTCGCTCTTCCTTTCCGGAGCATGGACGAGCCACGTCGGCAGTTTTCTTCAAGTAACTTACGAAACCCAATCCGACCATTTCACGAGCGATAACACAGATATCCGCTTCGCGAATAAGACGAAGTTGAGTGACAAGGAACTGGTCTACGGTTTGGACCTCAACAACAATCCGACCGTAGAGGATCTTTGGAACAGCACGCCCGCATGGGGGTATCCCTGGATCGCCAGCAACGTTGCACCGACTCCTACCGCCGCTCCCATCATTGATGGTCTCTTGGCGCAGGACGTGGCAGGCTTTGGCGGCTACGCGATGTGGAACGATCATCTGTATCTGAATGTCGATGTTTATCGCTCGCAGCACGTGGGCGGCCCTGAGCCTAATCCAGGAGTTGGTTATACCAACAACATCGTCGGGGTTGCTCCATACTGGCGCGCCGCTTGGCAGCAATCGACCGGGACCACGCAGTTTGAGATCGGCACCTACGGAATCCACATGAAGAGCACCCCGAACGGGATCAATGACGGGACCAATGACCTCTACGACGGATACACGGATTGGGCCTTTGACACTCAGTATGATCGAACATTGTTCAGGAAGGACGTACTGTCGTTGCGGGGCACGTATATCCGGGAAAATTCCCAGTTGGCATACAGCTGCAACAACGGTTTGGCATCCGTGTGTGGGCACCATCTGGATACCTTCATGTCCAATGTCGAATTCCACTTGGGCACTCGCTATTCCGGCACTTTCGGTTGGTTCATAACCGAGGGCACGGCTGACGCTTTGCTCTATTCGCAGGCTCCGATTAGCGGCAGCGCCAATGGCGACCCGAGAAGCGCCGGATATATCGCGAACATCTCAGTTTGGCCGTGGCAGAATCTGCAGCTCGCCGCTCAATATACCGGATATACGCGCTTCAATGGCGGCTCAACCAACTACGATGGCGCAGGTCGCAACGCAAGCGCAAATAACACGGTTTATCTGGATATGAAATTCCTATTCTGACTGGCGGGTATAGAATCAGTAGCGGCTCAGCCGGGTTGCGCTTTCGCAGCGTGAGCGCCACCGCGAACAAGTTGAAACGGCCGCAGAGACCAACGAGGAGAGATCAATGAAACGCAGTTTGATGATGATGATGGTGATGGCCTTGGTTGCAGCGATGAGCTTAACCGCCAGTGCGGGTACGATCAGTGGGAAAATTTCCGGTATGAAGGGCGAATCGGTGGTATACGTCGAAGCCATTGCGGGCAAGACTTTCCCCCCGCCTACAGCAAAAACGGTCGTCGATCAGAAAGGCCTGATGTTTGTTCCGCACATTGTCGTGGTGCAGCAAGGCTCTACGGTTGACTTCCTCAACAGCGACACGGTTGCCCACAACGTGTTCTGGACTGCCATTAGCGGCAACAAAAAACTCGGCCACAACCTGGGCACATGGCCGAAGGGCGAAAAGCGTTCCTTCAAGTTTGATGATCCTGGCGTCGTGCCGCTGCTATGCAATGTTCATCCCGAAATGGCCGCTTATGTCATCGTGGCGCCCACTCCTTACTCTGCCGTCAGCAACAGCTCGGGAGATTACAAGATTGAAAACGTTCCCGATGGCACCTACACGGTGACCGCGTGGCACGAGGGCGCCAAAAACCAGTCGAAGCCAGTGACCGTGTCCGGCGAAGGCAAAGCCGATTTCGCACTCAGCAAATAAGGACCGGCAGAACACTGTAATTGCAGCCGGTTAGGAGACAGGGATGGCGGACGACTCCAAGGCGCCACAATTTGACGAGGAGCTCAACCGGCGCAATTTCTTCCTGAAACTCGGACTAGGTTCCCTTGGAATCGCCGCCGCGGGCACGGTTGCCTTCGCCTATCAATACCTGGAGCCCAATGTACTCTACGAACCCTCGCCGGTGGTCAACGTCGGCAAGCCTGAGCGCTATGCGCTGAACTCAGTCATGCTCGACGTAAACTCGGGCATCTACATCATTCATTCGCAGGAAGGCTTCTTCTCGCTCAGTGCAGTGTGCACTCATCTCGGCTGCCTCACGATTTGGCAACCAGAAATCAACATGATTACCTGCCCTTGCCACGGTAGCAAATTCGACCGCGACGGAGCGATCGTTACCGGCCCGGCGCCAAAGCCGTTGCCCTGGCTCAAGATGTGGATCAACGACGATGGCGACTTGTTGGTCGACCGGGCAACGAAGGTTGCTCCTAAGAAAGAGTACGTGCGAGCGTGAACATGGAAAAATCTGGGCGCAACCACGCAGAGGGCGCGATTCGGAATCCGCTTACAGCACTCGCCCGCTGGGGCGCCGAACTGAAACACATGTCCCGAGACCGGGTGCGCGAGCCGCAACTTGGATTCCGCCACACCTGGTATCTAGGCGCGCTGACGCTCGGCACTTTCACCATTCAATTGAGCACCGGCCTCCTGCTGATGCTCTATTACCATCCCTCCATTCCGCAGGCCTATGCGGACATGAAAAATCTGCAGTTTGTCGTGTCGTCCGGATTTTTCCTCAGGAATCTCCACCGTTGGTCGGCGCAGGCAATGGTTCTTCTGGTGTTCATTCACATGGCCAAGGTGTTCTATCGCGGAGCGTTTCGGCCGCCTCGCGAATTGAACTGGGTCGTCGGCTCCACTCTTCTTCTCCTGACCCTGCTGCTGAGTTATACCGGCTATCTGCTGCCGTGGGATCAGACTTCCTACTGGGGAGTGACGGTGGGGTCCAGCATCATGGCCTCGGTTCCCTTCATCGGAGAAAAGATGCGCTTTGTCTTGCTCGGCGGGAACACAGTCAATGAGAATGCACTGCTTCGTTTCTATGTTTTGCACGCGGTAATCTTACCGTTATCGGTGATTGCCTTGATTTGCATTCACATGTGGCGTCTGCACCAGGATGGCGGAATGTATTCGCCGGAGTCCGAGGAAGCGGAGAAATCCGAATAACTATCATGAAGAAATCTCTTCCCGAGCGCGAGGGACAGCTGCCGTCGCGGGCTCCTGGAGAAAAGAGCATTTCCTACGGCCAACTGCTCTTTCGCGAAATGATCGCTATTGAAATGTTGGCGGTCGTATTGGTGTGCCTGGCTCTGCTGTGGAACGCACCTCTCGAACAACTTGCTGACCCGCTACACACCGCCAATCCCGCGAAAGCGCCCTGGTATTTCACGGGATTGCAGGAACTGCTGCACTACTTCCCGCCGTTTGTTGCGGGTGTAATCCTTCCCACACTGATCGTGCTCGCGCTGATCGTAGTTCCATTTTTTCACGTGAATATTAAAGATGAAACGCTGTGGAATCGGAATAAGCCACAGCGGCTGACCGGCCTTGCCCTTATCGCCGTTGCCTTGACCGCGCTGCTGCTGCGCGTCCGGGCATGGGATGCGATGATTCCCGTCTTGACGATCTCCGCTCTCATGGCCTTGGCCGCAATGTGGTCGGGACATCCTCGGGGCCGATTTCAGAACTGGCTAAGCGCGAAACCGCTCTCCTTCTGGATCATGACCTGGTTCTTGATGGAAGCAGTGATTCTGACCACGGTCGGAGCGCTCTTCCGTGGCCCGGGCTGGGTTTGGGTATGGCCCTGGAGGAGTTCTTGAGCGCACCATCGTTGGGCGAACGGATCACCGAATGGCTGCGTCGGAATGTCCTCGCGTCTCCGGTTCATCGTTTTGGCTGGGCCAGCCTGCTGTTGCTGATCGCGCTTGCCGTTGCCCCGACTAAGGATTTCTTCAATCAGTGGCGACATTACCAGCGCCAGTACAAGAAATTTATTTCCACCCGTTCGGATAGCGCCACGCTGCAGCATCATTTCACTCCGGGAATCCAACAGATCTGGCTGCCCGAACTCGCCGTGGTTGATCGGTGCACTACCTGTCATCTGGCCGTGACCGAGAAGACCCTGCAAGACGCATCGTCTGTCCCCGAGCCATTTCGCTCTCACCCTCCAGTCGCCCACAACGTAAAAGACTGGGGCTGTGTGGTTTGTCATCGCGGACAAGGTCCGGCGACTGAGGTGGCCGAGGCGCATAACACCACGCGCGCCTGGGAGGAACCGATCCTTCCCGCACGTTACCTGGAATCTTCGTGCGGGCAGTGCCATCGCGCTCCTCTCACCGGTACCCCGCAACTGAATTTGGGGCGCAATCTACTGGGACGATATGGCTGCGTGCATTGCCACACGATCAAATTGCCCGATGGCAGCGCCGTTCAACCCACTGATAATCCGCCTTCGCTTTCACATATTGCCGACAAGACCACCCGCGAATGGATCTACGCCTGGCTGAAGGACCCGCAAGCCTACGCTGTCAGCGCGACGATGCCGAACTACAAGTTGACGGACGCGGACGCCCGCGATATTTCGGCTTTCCTCGTCGCGAACAGTACTCCGGTTGCCGGAGATTCGGCGCCGGCGTCTGGAACTGGAAATAAAGACCAGAAGGCGCCTGACCCGACCGCTGGAGCCAGTCTGTACGGAGAGTCGTTCTGCGCCTCCTGCCATGCCGTGCAGAACGCGGCCGGAAACATCGTTGGCGGCGATCTCGGCCCCGAACTAACTCGTATCGGCAACAAGGCAAAACCGGAATGGCTGCGCGCATGGTTGCGCAACCCGCGCGTCTACGATCCGGAAACGGCGATGCCTCACTACCGTTTCACCGATCCACAAGTCTCCCTGCTCACTGCCTACCTCGGAAACAAAACGGATTCCGATCTTCTGGCGAACGTCCACCTCGACGCCGCGACGCCGGAACAGATTGCACATGGCAAGCGCCTGACGGTTGAATACGGTTGTGCCGCCTGCCACGAGATCAGCGGCATCAGGAAGCCGGATAACTTCGCTCCAGAATTGACCCGCATCGGCAGCAAGCCCCTGGTTCAGATTTCTTTCCTGCCCGGGATGAAGCACAGCACACCCGACTACATTGCGGCTAAGATCCGGCAGCCGCGTTCGTTTGGCCCGGGACTGAAAATGCCGCAGTACGGACTTGCGCCTTCGCAGATCGATGCTTTGACCACCGCATTGCTCGCGCTCACCGACCGCGCACAGGACTTGCCCCTGGTATGGAGCGTTCCCGCCAAAGCCCCGTCGAGCTACCAACCCGCGGGCAAAGCCGGCAAACTCATCTCGGATTTAGCTTGCTTCAGTTGCCACGCCATCAATGGCCGCGGTGGTGACATGGCTCCCGACCTGTCGTGGGAAGGAACTGCGGTGCAGCGTCAGTGGCTGCAGGCATTTCTCAAGAACCCCGGCACGTTGCGCCCAGCTCTGATCCGCCGCATGCCGCAGTTCAATCTTTCAGAGAGCGACATCAACGAACTCACCGATTACATGATGACCGCTTATCAGACTCCGGCGTTCGACCGCGACTCGATGCCCTCCAACGCCTATCCGCCTGCCGAACTCGAGCAGGGAAAACAGCTTTTCTACTCCAAGTACGCATGCCAGGCTTGCCACATCATTGATACCAAAGTCGACAAAGGCTACGTCGGACCCACACTCACCCAGGTAGGCTCGCGCCTGAATGCCGCGTGGATTTATCACTGGCTGAAGAATCCTCAAGCCTTGCAACCGGGCACCATCGAACCCAACCGCAACATGGATGACGAAGATGCCCGCGCCCTGACCGCATTCCTGATGACGCAAAAGGGCTCCGGCCAGCGGGAGGCGAAGAAGTAAACATGACGAAGCATTGGCGAACGGTATTCTTGGTCTCCCTCACTTTCGCGAGTTCCGGTTGCGCACGCGATCGTGGTGCTGCCCCGACTCCGCAGCCCACGGCGTTTGGCGCCACCCTTGTGGAGTCAAGTGGAGGCAAGCAGATCGGCGCAACCGGCACGGTCCTGGCCCAGCCTGTGGTGGTGCAGGTCAACGACGATAAAGGTACCGCTGTCGCCGGAGCGCTGGTGGAGTTTAGCGGAAGTGGGAATGTCACTTTTGACCCGGCAGTCGGCCTTACTGATTCCAGTGGACAGTTCAGCACGAACGTCGCTCTGGGAAGCATGCCAGGCAGGTATCGACTTACGACGCACACCGCTACGAAAGCGCGGAAACCGGTCGATCTCAAAATCGAAGAAATTGCCTTGGGATATCAGCAGCAAGTCGGATTTCAGCTCAACCAGAAGTATTGCTCCCGCTGCCACGACCCCGAGTCGACGCCCGAGCAAGTCTCCAATTACGACAATCTTGAAGTCAAGCCGCATCCCTTCACCGAGGGTGACACGCTCAACAAAATGAGTGCCGACGACTTGACCGCCATCATCAGCCACGGCGGGCCCGCACTCAACCGGTCTGCGCTGATGCCCCCTTACGGCTACACTCTCAGCAAGACAGACATCGAGGCGCTAATTTCGTACATCCGCCTGGTCTCCGATCCTCCCTATCATCCTTCCGGAACGGCGTACGCAAAACGGTAGCGCCGGTGGGCCAGAGCACAGAACGAGAGCCACCATCGCGAGTTTCCGTTTCATAGAATTCTTCCTGATTTGTAGTCGAAGCTAGGGGTCGTTTTGGAAGTGTGTTATGGGGCGTTAGGACCCTGATGTTTACCTGCGGTCTCTAACCCCCACGGTCCAAGCCCGGCCCCCATCTGGTAACGCGAAACAACGATGACAATTGGTCCGCACCTTCTTGTTATCTGCTGGCGGTCTGGCTTTGGACATTAAGTCCTATTCGTTTGACAGTCGAATTGAGGTATACTCCGGGGCTGGAGAGCGCGACCCTTGGGGCACATAGAGGGCGGTCGCTGACTCCCATCGATCCTTCCCCCGCTTTTATATTTTCTTATCGGTCCAGGTTTGAGCAATTTGCGAGCTGCGGTGCTCGTTGATGCCCCGGCATTTCTGGTCCGAGCTCCCGGTCCTTATGGATCAGCCGAGAGATGTAGCCACTCTCCTGAGTGAGCTCAACGTGAGCAATGACAAGGCAGCGGCCGAATTGGTCGTGGCGCTCTACTCCGAACTGCGCCGATTGGCGTCTGGTTACTTGCGGCGGGAACGAAGTGATCACACCTTGCAAACCACCGCCCTCGTGCATGAGGCCTATCTTCGATTGGCCGGTCAAAGAGAAGTGCATTGGAAAAACAGAGAGCAGTTTATGGGCGTCGCTTCACAACTAATGCGCCGGATTCTGGTCGACTACAGCCGTGGTCATGATGCCAAGAAGCGCGGCCAGGAGTTCGAGAAAGTTTTCCTGGAGGAGGCAGAGGTCGTTTCTAAGGGCAAGGGGGCCGATGTCATTCAATTGGATGAAGCTCTCACCCGGCTGGCTGAGTTCGATCCCCAGCAAGCGCAACTGGTGGAGTTGCGCTTCTTCGGCGGTTTAAGCATCGATGAGGCTGCCGGAGTCCAGGGCGTATCCCGCACCACGGTGAAGCGCAATTGGAGTCTGACCAAAGCCTGGCTGGCGCGTGAACTGCGCAAAGGCGCCGAGAAGCATGCCTGAAAAGTGGGACCAGGTAAAAGAACTGTTCGGGTTGGCCCTGGAGCGCGACCCCACGGAAAGAAGCGACTTTTTGCGCCAGGCTTGCGCCGGCGACGAGTCCCTTCGCACCGAAATAGAATCACTGCTGGCAAGCTTTGATGGAGCCGCAACCTTTCTTGAGGATTCTCCCGCCGCCGATCTTTTGTCCGCCGATCTGGCGTTCGCGCAGTCGCGCGATTTAACGGGGAAAAGGATCGGGGCGTACCGCATCCTCCGCGAAATTGGCCAGGGCGGCATGGCGGTCGTTTATTTAGGCGAGCGCGACGACCGGAACTATCGCAAACAAGTTGCGATAAAAATGGTTAAGCCCGGAATCGACACCGAACAGGTCCTGCAGCGTTTCCGCAACGAGCGCCAGACCCTCGCCACGCTGGACCACCCCAACATCGTCAAACTGCTCGATGGTGGAAGCAGCGATGAGGGTTCGCCGTATCTGGTGATGGAGTACGTGGAAGGCCCGCCCATTGACCAGTATTGCGATCTTCACCGGCTCTCCATCGACGACCGCTTGCGGCTTTTTCGCGACGTCTGTTCGGCCGTGCAGTATGCGCATGAAAAGTTGGTGATTCATCGCGACCTCAAGCCTTCCAATATCCTGATCGCCCAGCGAGGTGTGCCCCGGCTCCTGGACTTTGGCATCGCCAAACTGCTGAATCCGGAGTGCTTCCAAACCGCGCTCATTACTCGAACCGACTGGCGTCCCATGACTCCGGAATACGCCAGCCCCGAGCAGATTCGCGGCCGCGCGGTCACGGTCGCCACCGATGTCTATTCCCTCGGTGTTTTGCTCTTTCAATTGCTCAGCGGCCATCGCCCCTACAGCGGTGCGGGCCGGTCTCTGTTGGAGATGGAGCGGCTGGTTTGCGAAACCGAGCCCGAAAAACCGAGCCTTGTCATTCACCGGACCGAAGAAGAAGGATCCGACACGGGCGATGCACAAACTGCCATCACTCCCGCGGGAGTGAGCAGCCGTCGCGGCTTGCAATCATTTGAACTGCAACGTCGCTTGCGCGGCGATCTCGACACCATCGTATTGAAGGCGCTGCGCAAGGAGCCCGAACGCCGCTATCGCTCGGTCGAAGAGTTCTCCCTCGACATCGAGCGCCATCTCACGGGCATGCCTGTCCGGGCCCGCAAGTCCACCCTCGGTTATCGCAGCGGGAGGTTCCTTCGCAGGCATAGGGAGTCATTGGCCGCAGCTCTGGTAGTTCTTGGCCTCGTGGCCGCCCTGGCGACTTGGCAAATGCACCGCGTCTCGCGCCAGAATGCAGCCGCGTCCGAATCCACCGTCTCGCAGAACAGAAACGCTCAGGTTCAAGGGCGCCGTTCCGTGGCCATCTTGGGCTTCAAGAATCTTTCTGATCGCAAAGACACGGCGTGGGTTTCAACCGCGCTGTCCGAGACGTTAACTGCGGAAATGGCGGCTGGCGAGCAATTGCGAATCGTGCCGGACGAGACCGTCGCGCGCACGAAAATCGACCTTGGTCTTTCCGACATCGAGAGCCTGCCTCGCGATACATTGGCAAAAGTCCGCAAGAATCTGGCTAGCGACTTCATAATTCTCGGCTCCTATCTCGACCTCGGCAAAGACAAGGGAGGCCAGGTTCGCCTCGACCTTCGACTCGAAGAAACGGCTCGCGGAGAAACTGCCGCTGCCCTCTCGGAAACTGGCACGGAGAAAACCATCATCGAACTCGCTTCGCAGGTTGGTGCGCGTTTGCGTGAGCGGTTTGGACTGGAAAAGCTTTCCCCAATCGAATCCGATGGAGTTCGCGCCGAGCTGCCGTCGAATCCCGAAGCCATGCGTCCCTATTCGCAGGGCCTTGCCAAGATCAGGGCATTTGATGCCCTGTCGGCGCGCGATCTCCTCAGCTCCGCCGTCGCCGCCGATCCCTCCTTCCCTCTGGCTCACTCCGAGCTCGCCAGAACGTGGTTGTCCCTTGGCTACGACTCCAACGCTCAGCAGGAAGCCAGGAAAGCGTTGGATGGCGCCGCGAATCTCTCCCGTGAGAAGCACCTCCTGGTCGAGGGCCGGTTCTATGAGACCAGCAGGGACTGGGAAAAGGCCATTGCAGCCTACCAGACCCTATTCAGTTTTTTCCCGGACAATCTCGAGTACGGCTTGCAGTTGGCCAACGTGGAAACTGCCGGCGGCCGGGGCAAAGATGCATTGCGCAGCCTGGCCGCTCTCGATGCTTTCGACGCACAGACGAAGGACAGCCCCCGGATCGATTTGGCCCGTTCCGACGCCGCTGGATCGCTCGGCGACCACAAGCTCACACGAGACGCAGCGGAGCTCGCGGCGCAAAAAGCAAGTGAACAGGGCGCGAAACTTCTCCTGGCTCGCGCACGTACTTCTGAATGCCGAGCCTTAGCCGATCTTGGTGAAAACGAAAAGGCCAAGAGCACCTGCGAAGAAGCGAGACAGATCTATGAAGCCGCGGGAGACCGCTTCGGTTTGTCTCAGACCTTGCACGAAATGGCTGAAGTCCCCATTAATCAGGGCGATTTCGCGGCGGCTGAGAAGTTGTATAGTCAAGCGCTCACCATTGATCGAGCCCTCGGCAATGAGAAAGGTCAAGCGGAAGAACTGCTCGACCTCGGCTTGATTTCCGCCAAGAGAGGTGACTTCACCGACGCACGACGCGTGTATGACGAATCGTTCCGCGCCTACCAAAAGGCAGGCGACAAGTATGGAATGGCTAAAGTGATGGGCAATACCGGCATCCTCTTACGGCGGCAAGGGAGATTGCAAGATGCGCTTAACCATTTTCAACAGACTTTCGAGTTGTCGAACGAAGTGGGACATCGCGGTTCGGCTGCGCAAGCCCTGGCCGTAATTGGAGACGTGTTGTTAGAACAGGGAGATCTGCCTGGGGCGTACAAAATGTACCAGCAGGCCTCGGCGATTCAGCACGAGATTGGCGGAAAGAACTTTTACGCCGAAACGCTCACCGAAATGGGGCGAGTATTTCGGCAACAGGCGAAAGCCGGCGAGGCACAACAGGCTTATCACCAGTCCCTCTCCCTGCAAGAGGAACTTGGCAATAAGAGCGACGCCGCTGAAACTCGCTTGGCGCTGGCGGAATTGGATTGCGATTCCGGCAAAGGCGAAGAGGCGGAACAACTCAGTCGCTCGGCCGTCGAGGCATTTCGCGCCGACGCTTACGCTGATCAGGAGATCTTCGCACAATCGATGTTGTCCAGGGCCCTGCTTCAACAAGGGAAGGTAGACGAGGCGCGCGCAGCCATTGCTGAAGCGCTCCGCCTTTCCGAAAAGAGTCAGGACGTAATCGTGCGCATCCCTGTGATTCTGAATTATGCCTATGTCATGGCCGCCGGAAAAAATCTGGGCGGAGCCGAGACCAGCGCTCAAGACGCGCTGACCCGGGCGCGCAACCTGGGTCTTTTTCGGTTGCAACTGGAGGCCTCTCTCGCCCTGGGCGAAGTTCAGATGCAAAGGAAAAACCGGGACGCAGGCCGAAAACGGCTCGAAGAAACGGCAAAAATGGCCCAGTCCAAGGGCTTCGAGCTTATCGCCCGAAGAGCGAGCGCTGCGCTACAAGCAACCGCCCCTTAGATCGTCACCCTGTCGTCGCTTCAGGCTATTGTGCCGAAGCAATGTCCGGGCAGGCGCGGTTCAACGCTTCTGGTACGGGTGGAAGATGTAGTCCTTCGCCTCCACGACCTAGCGAAGCACCACAATCTTGGCCTCTTCACAAGCCTTGAGATAATCAGCCACAACGGCCAGCGGGACCGGCCCATACTCCGCGGCAACTCGCAAGAGGACCGTTGTTGGTCTTCGGATAAATCTCCGGCGAAGGAGATCCCCATTTCAATTCCGCCCACCATCCCCGTCTTCGTATCGAAGCCGACATGATCCTCTCCGAGACTTTTCGGGGCTAACCCCAGCGCTTCGGCGACTTTGTGTTCTTTGCGTTGTCGCGGGACGAACCCCTCGGCAGTAACGTTCACGCCCGTGGCGGGCGGATTCAGGTTGGTGGGGACTTCGCGTTTGAAGCGGGAACAAAAAACCCTCTCCCCGTTATCGGGGAGAGGGCAGTTGCATTCGGAACGTGTTTTAGTCGTCGTCCCCGTCACCAGCCGGTGCCGGGTTGTTGAATTCGCTCGCGGGGCGAACCGTCTTCTCACCCGGATAGGGCCGCGTAAACCCGGTCGACATGTACCAGTCGAAATGGTTGACAGTGTCCGGGTCTTCGGAGTCGGGCTTGTGCATCTTGCCAGCGGAGATCTCCTCCTTCTTCTGGAGCCAACCCTTCCGCAGGGTTTTGACCGCCGGGCTGTCCTTCGAGTCATCGACTATGTTGTCTCCGACGCCCTGGCTGAGCGGGATCTGGTTCGGCACGTGCGTCCACGGCAGGAAGTTATCCGCGGGCGTCGTGCCCTTGACGAAATCCGTCCCCATCGGCGACGCAATGAGGTCGAACTGGTTCATCGGCGGCAGACCGAGGATTTGCTCGATCGTCCGCGTCATGTTGACCTGCGTGTAGTAGGTGTGGTCGGTGGGTCCGTTCTGCACGACGTATGGGCTGATGATATAGCCTGGGCTGCGATGACCGTCGATGTGGTCGACGCCGTTCTGCGCGTCGTCTTCCTCGATGAAAATCGCCGAGCTGGACCAAATCGGACTGTGGCTGATGTAGTCGATAATGCGCCCAACGGCAAGGTCGTTATCGGCTTGTTCGGCTTGCGGGGTCGGCGGGCCGGTGGTGTGGTCGTCCATGATCCACAGCTGTTCCATCGCAGGCACCGTGCCGGCCGCGAGGTCATTGTTGAAGTCCTGCACCCACAGATCGACGCGGAACTGGTCGGGAATGTTCAGATCGAAGTATGGGAAGTTCTTTACCATGTAGTTATACACGGCCGGGATGGAGGACTCTGACCGAATCGTGTTCTGATAGTACAGCGTCGTCTCGCCCGGGGTCCCTGGAGGTCCGCAATCAGGCCCTCCCTCGAAGCACTGCGAGTCAGCGTAAAACTCGCTCCAGCTCGGCTCTTTTTTCGACCCGTTCGGCTGTTTGTACGTATTGTTCTCGATGTATTCGCCGTAGATCTTCACCGGCAGACCGGCAGCCTCCGCTTCCGAGAACAGGAAGCCCTTGTTCTGATAGGCAAGCGCATCGCCGGCATTCCCGCCTGGATAGCTGCGGACCCAGTCCGGCGACTGGATGTCGTCGGCATAGGGCGCCATGCCCTCCTGGATCCACTGGTGACCATCCGCCGACTGTCGGCTCGGGTCGTAGAAATTGTCCAAGAGAGGGAAGCGCTGCACCCACAGGTGCGCGTTCGGCGTGACCGGGGTGCCACCGGCTGCCGAGCCGTCGCCGAACACTGCCAACGAGGGGTCGCCATTGCCGGCGGCCACGTCGCCCAGGATCTGATCATAGGTGCGGTTTTCACGGACAATCAGGAAAACGTGTTTGATCAGCGACGGATCGCCGATCTTGGCCGGGAGTGCGACCGGCTTCGTCTTCGGGTTGCCTCCGCTGGCAGACGCGATATTTTGCGCCAGATCCCAGTGGTTGTTGTAGATAACCTGCTGCGTCATCGCCTGCAAGGTTCCGGGAAGCGGCACGGGGACAATGCTGACCGTGCCATTGTCCTGGTGGGTATTGTAGCCGCAGACGCCATGGTCGCACTCATACGAAAGACGTGCGCCGATGCCCTTGTCGTTGGCGACGAGGAGCGTGTTATTGGTCGCGTCCAGCACGACCGAGCTCGGAGCATACGCTACCGGGATCATGCCCAAGACGGGATTCGTCGCGCCGGGGCTGAGGTCGACCACTGCGATCGCGTTGGCATTGTAAAGCGCGACGTAGGCAACGGCATTCTTGCTGTCGACGGCAATCGAGTTCGGACCGGCGCCATAGGCCGGACCTTGGCCGGGCACTCCGATGGGCAGCGCAAGGTTGATCGTCCGCCCCACCACGTTAGTGGCCGTGTCGATAACCGAGATGGTGTCGCTATAGGTATTGGCGACCAACAGGTTCCCCCCGTAGAACGCCATCCCGGTCGGGTGTAGACCGGTCGAGATGGTACTGAGGACCGTCATCGTGGGCAGATCAACTACAGAAACGGTACCAGTGATCGCAGCGCCAACAAACGGGTCGGCGACGATTTCAGTCCCGGCGGAATTGATCTGGAAGTCCGCCTGTGTAGCGGCTCGGCCACCCTCGTTGCTGATGTAGGCGGTCGTGCCATTGCTGGCGATCACGATGCTGTGCGGTGCATTCCCGACGCGGATCTGCGTACCCTGCGTCGGCGGCGTCGCGGTCAAGTCGATCTGGGTGAGCGTGTTGTTCTGGTTCAGCAGGGCGTAGGCGCTGCTGCCATCCTTCGAGAGCGCGACGCCGCCGGGATAAGAGGTGTACCCCGAATAGAACGAGCCGCAGGGGTTGCCATAGGAGGCCGGCGGGCTGTTCGGGAAACAC
The DNA here is from genome assembly GCA_963696275.1 of uncultured Acidobacteriaceae bacterium. Lineage (GTDB taxonomy): Bacteria > Acidobacteriota > Terriglobia > Terriglobales > Acidobacteriaceae > Acidiflorens. Next base: position 809,288 of record CAVOJQ010000012.1, read on the forward strand.
GCGATGAAGGAATTGTTCGGCGCCACGAAGACTTGGGCGTCGTCTTCCAGCAAGCCTTGCGCATTGACCTTGGCGATCGTGACATTGCTACTGTCCTGGCTAAACACCAGGTACTGGCCGTTCGCCGAATAGGCGATGCCGCTGTAGCTGCCGCTTGAATCGGTTCCGAACGTGACGTAGTTCTGCAGGACATTGCCGGTGTTGGTGTCGAAAATCTCGACGGCCTGCGTCGCGCCCAGGGTGAGGACGGCAGCGGTGTGACTCTTGGCAGTGGGGTTCAGCGCAATGGCCTTCGCGCGGACCCGGATGCCAAGGTCGACTTGGGTGCCGGCTGGCGTGATGACCGCGCCATCGCTGACGACCCACGAGCCGTTTGACTGCGGGCCGGTGAAGTATTTCGGGTACTCCTTGGACTGAGCAGCGGCGAGCGTCGAGAAGCTCAGCCCCGCCGCCAGCACGCCAGTGAGCGGACGCATACAGTTGAGTCGAGACTTTTTTCGAGACTTCTTTTGAGGCTTATTTCGAGACGCTTTTCCAGACATAAACCGTTCTCCTCTTTGGATTTTTTAATCATGCAACCGGGATCGGCTGTGCGATATCGGGGTGACCTATGATCAGCCATAATAGACCCGAACCACGGACGAGATGTGAAGGCTCTATGAAGATCAGGTGAAAGTTGCGTCAACGGAGGCTTAACTTTTTCTCGCCGATTGTGACACGCAACTCCACGTAAAGCAGAGTCCGTTTCCTGGACGTTGTCTTCGTGTTTTTCCGGCGAGGTAGACTCCCTCAGTCCAAACACCACCGGCCGCTACCCGTGTCCGGTCCCGACCCGTCATAGATTCTCGTTAACATCGACGAGCGCGCGCAGGGGCCCCAGCCAGGGTTCGTAGCGTCGCCAGCGCGCGACGGAGGTGCGATAGATCGGCTGCCGGGCCTGCCACTTGCTGGGCGTGTTAACCGCCCGCGGATTGCATTCGGGGCGCAGGCATGCGTCGTCCCACGCCAGGCCACAGGCCGCGATGATCCGCCGGATCACTGGTTCGGGTCCGCGGGTCAGGTCCTCGTAATCGACCTCAATGAAGCGATCCCCCGGCAGCGCGCCCCGCCAATGGTCGATGAGCCGCTGGTAATGGCGGAAGTACGCGACCAGTTCGGCGCCTCCGGTCGGAAACGCCAGGCCAGGACGGAAATGAGTTTGATGGATCGACAGCGCCGTGTCGATTGCAGCGCGGCGGCAATGGATGATGATGGCGCGCGGGAATGCCATGTGGATCAGCCCTGCCCAGAGAAAGTTGAATGGCATCTTGTCGGTCACTCGCGCCGCTGTCGGCGCGATCGCGCGCAGCACGCCGAGATAGTCAGCCGCCGCCTTGGCCAGGAACTCCGTGGCGAGGAACTCCGTGGCGAGGATCGGCCCCCCGTTCCCCTCCGCGTCCGAGCGGTGCCACCTCGCCCCGCGCTGGTTCCAGAAATGCAACTCGCCGCCCGCCCCGACCTCTGGATGCATGGAGACGATCTGCTCGACCAGAGTTGTGCCAGACCGCGGCATGCCGATGATCAGCACCGGCGTCGCGTCCGGGCTGCCGAGTTCCGACGCCCGCGCCATCAATTCGGGTGTGCAGCGGGCAATCAAGCGGTCGATCTCCATGGCGAACGCGGCCGAGTCGAACGGCGCAGAGCCCCGGCGCACGTCGTCTGCGGCGTCGAAATGCTGCATGGCGAGGCCGTAGTCGCCAAGATCCTCCGCCGCCTTGCCAATCGCGAGGTGAACCCGCAGGCGTTGCGCCGCTTCCAGCCCCGGCGTAGCCAAGGCGGCTTGCATCTCTTGAAGCAGACCGTCGTCATGGCTCGTGACCGGGCGGCACCGGACCAGCTCGTAGTAGCTCCCCGCCAGCAGCGGCGCGATCGTGATCGCGCGTTCGAAACATGCGCGGGCCTCGTCGAAACGGCCGAACTCAGTGAGCAGATTACCCAGCAAATCATATGCCATGGCGTTCCCCGGATCGGCCACCAGCGCCTCTCGCAATACCTGTTCGGCTTCCTGATTGCGATCCTCGGTCAGCAACGCCCTCGCCTTGCCCAAGCGGCCGAAGCTGTTTCTATCTCCGGCCGCCGCAGCCCGGCGGAAACAGCCGATTGCCTCATCGCGATAACCCAGTGTGTAAAACAGGGCGCCGGCGCGGAACCACGCCTCGGTCAGAGATGGGAGGAGCTTTGTGGCGCGGTCGTACGCAGCGATTGCCCCGCCGATATTGCCCAGTTTCTCCATCGCGATTCCCAGGCGGAAATGTGCATCGCCATAGCCTGGGTTGCTGGCGACGGCCTGTTGCAATGCCGCGATGGCATCCCGCACACGGCCGACCTCGAGGCAGGCGAGGCCGAGGTCGTGCTGAATGATGGCACTGGACGGCTGCAACAGTGCCGCATCGCTCAACGGCGCGATCGCATCGGCTGGTCGCCCGGCTCTGAGTAACTGAGCGGCCAACGCAAGCAGAGGCGCCACCTGTTGCGGCGCGGCTGGGTCTGGGGACTGGGACATAGCGCGAACCTAGCGTGGAAGCTGTAGCGTGGCCATCGGAATCGCCAGCGCAATTGTCACCCTACCATGATCGACCAAACAGGAGAATGGCCACTCCGCACGTGATCGAACGGGCGACCGCCAACGGCCCTTCAGGCTGATATCCAATTTCGAATGGCTGCTTCAGGATGCGCGGTCTGGAACGCCGCAGTGTTCAGAGGCGAGATCGCCACTGAGCGGATCGTCGGCGATCCGGAAACTATGCGGTAGTTGCCGTTAAGTCCCGATTTCACTCAAAACCCCCAGCCACAGGTCAATGCGTGCTTTCGCTGATTGCGACTATTGAGCGTTGACGGTTAATGTAGCCGGGCTATAATGAAATCCCTTCGGCGGAAGACTTATGGCCAGCGCTGCACAGTTTCGTGAGAAATTCAAAATTTCCGACTCCCTTAATCGAAAACTCAATACGTACGCGCAGATGGCAGCCGCAGCCGGAGTGAGTGTGCTGGCGCTGGCCGGGGCCTCCGAGGCGGAAGTTGTCTATACGGAAACGTATCAGGTGACGCACGCAAGCTTTCCCCTATACATCGATCTCAACCACGACGGCATCAACGATTTTATGTTGCGCACGACGTATTACGCCGGCAGCTCGGGCTTAGAGGTAGGGCTCGATGCATCCGGCATCGCTGACAACGTGGTCGCCGGTAGACGTTTTCGTAGCAGCGGCGGCTATTTTTTTTCCGCTGCTTCCGCTTTGCCTGTCGGCGCCCAAATTGGACCAAAAGGCAACTTCTCCGTTCCTTTCCCATTTATGGCAATGGAGATTTTCAACCGTGACGGTGGGAGCCAGAATTCCGACCTCGGCCCATGGGCCGGCAAAGGTAAAGGTGTCAGGAATCGATATTTGGGTCTAAAGTTCGTCGTTGGCGGCGAAGTTCACTACGGCTGGGCCAGAGTCAGTGTCACGCTTGGGCACAACCGGCAGCGGGACGATGTGGTCGGCACGCTGACTGGATATGCTTACGAGACCGTACCCGACAAGCCTATCATCGCAGGCCGGATCACTGGCCCGGATGTGATTACGGAGCAGCCCGAAGCGAGGGAAATTACGCCCGCACCGCTTGTCGCCCCCGCCCCCGCGCCAGCCACCCTGGGCGTGCTGGCTAAGGGAGCACCCGGGCTTGGCATCTGGCGACGAGAGTAAGACCTATCTGACAACTAAGCGTGGCGACCGAAAGTGAGGGACAAACATGAAAACCTTCCCGTCTCCTTCGAAGCCGGCCAACCTAGGTGATTCACTGCACCAGCACCTTCACCTGTATGCTCTGGCGGCCAGCGCTGCGGGAGTCAGCGTCCTGGCGCTTGCGCAACCCGGCGAAGCCGAGATTGTTTACACGCCCGTCCAGGTGACGATCGGACCCGGGCAGACTTACAGTCTCGACCTCAATCAGGACGGGATCGTCGATTTCACTCTTAAGAACCATTCCCACGGCACTACCTCGGGATTTGACGCCAGCCTTTTCGTGCGTCCCGCGGAAGGGAATGCAGTCGCCGGGCATATTACCAGGTTCGGCTTTAATTGGGCTTATGCGCTTGGCTCTGGAATGCTCATCGATAAAGTGGAACGCCACTTTGCTCCGGGCCGGGCGAGCATGGCGTATTCCAATTTTTTTCTGACCCAGACTTTCAGAGGAGGCAGTTGGCTGTCGAGCCCGGGGGTCCAGGCGCGTTTTCTAGGACTGAGGTTCAAGATTGATGGCAAGCTCCACTACGGGTGGGCGCGACTGAATGTCCGGACTTACTTCACGCAAATAACTGCCACCTTGACCGGTTACGCCTTCGAGACCATACCCGACAAGCCAATCAAGGCAGGAGCAGAGCAAGGCACCGATGAGAGCGTCGAGCAACCGGGTCCCGCAGCTTTCACGCAACCAGCTCAGAAGCCCGCCACGCTGGGGATGCTTGCTCTCGGATCACCCGCACTATCGATCTGGCGTCGGAAGGAATCGGCACCTGAAGGCAAGTAATCCTTCCTCATGCCTGATGCACTCGCCAAGAAAGTCCTGCTCATCGGTTGGGATGCCGCCGATTGGAAGATCATCAACCCGCTGCTCGACCAGGGCTTGATGCCCACGCTGGAAGACCTCGTCAACCACGGAGTAATCGGAAACCTGGCTACCTTGCACCCGGTGCTCTCCCCAATGCTGTGGAACTCGATCGCCACCGGCATGCGTCCCGACAAGCATGGAATTCTCGGGTTTATCGAACCCGACCCTCAAACCGGACGCGTGCGTCCGGTTACAAGCACCTCGCGCAAGGTCAAGGCCATCTGGAATATTCTGACGCAACGCGGATACAAGACTCACGTGGTGGGATGGTTTGCCGGTCATCCCGCCGAGCCCATCAACGGCATCTCGGTCTCCGACCTTTACCCCTACGCCGTCGCGCCGCTAGAACCCGCCCGGCCGGAAAAAGCCTGGCCCTTGCCACCCGGCGCAGTTTATCCCGAAAGCCTGCGCGAAACCTTTGCCCAGTTGCGCATGCATCCTGCGGAAGTGACGGAAGCGGCGATCCTTCCCGTGATTCCGCGTGCCGCCGAGATCGACCAAGAGAAGGACAAGCGGCTCGAATCCTACGCCAAGGTGCTCTCCGAAAATTGCTCCATCCACAATGCCGCCACATGGATTCTCCAAAACCAGCCCTGGGATTTCATGGCGGTTTATTACAACGCGATCGATCATTTCTGCCACGGATTCATGCACTTTCATCCTCCCCGCATGGAAGGAATCCCGGAAGATCAATTTGAAATTTATAAGGATGTGGTGAATGGCGCTTACCGTTTCCACGACATGATGCTCCAGACTCTCTTGGAATTGGCAGGACCGGAAACGACCGTGATCCTGGTTTCCGATCACGGTTTTCACAGCGATCATCTGCGGCCGCGCGGCATTCCGATCGAGCCCGCCGGTCCCGCCGTGCAACATCGCAACTTCGGCATCGTTGCCATAAGCGGCGCTCACATCAAACAGGACGAAAGAATTTACGGCGCGACCCTGCTCGATGTAACTCCCACGATCCTCACGTTGTTTGGATTGCCCGTGGGTGCGGACATGGATGGCCGTGTGCTTGTGCAGGCGTTTGAGGAGCCTCCGGAAATCAATCGCATCCCGAGTTGGGAACAAGAGGCGGGCGATTGCGGAATGCATCCTGAGGATCTGCGTGTGGATCCGGTCGCAGCGCAAGCCGTCCTGCAACGATTCGTGGCGTTGGGCTACGTTGAAGCTCCGGGTGAGGATCAGGCGAAGGCCGCGGAGATGGCCGTCCGCGAGCAGCATTACAATCTGGCGCGCGCCTTTATCGACGGCCGCCGCTACCGTGACGCTTTGCCTCTTCTTCAAGAGTTGGTCAAGAAGTGGCCAGATGACGTGCGCTTTTCGCAATACCTCGCGCAATGCTATCTGGCAATGCGGCGCCGCGCCGAAGCCAAGGCGATCCTCGAGCAACTCATCTCCAACCCGCCGAGGCCCGCCGCAAAAGATGAGCCCGAGGTGCCGAAATCTGAATCCGAAGCGCGGGGAGAAATGCCGAAGCCGCACCCCTGGGCCGACCTGCTCATGGGCATCATTCAGTTTGAAGAGGGGAACATGGATGGGGCGCTCGCCAGCCTTTTGCAGGCGGAGCGGTCGGATCCACGTTTGCCTGATTTGCATCTCCGCATCGGCGACGTCTATCTGCGGCAGAAAAGAGTCGATGACGCCGAGCGAGCGTTCCAACGCGCGCTGGAGATCGACGGCGACAGCCCCGCGGCTCACCTTGGACTAGCCATCGTCCACTTAAGAAAGCGGCGCAATGAGCAAGCTGCGGGGCAGGCGCTCCATGCCGTCGGATTGCAGCATTTCCTTCCGAAGGGCCACTTTTATCTGGGAGTGGCCTTGGCTCGCCTCGGCCATCGGGAACGCGCCGCATTGGCATTCGAGACATCGTTGACGATGCTGCCCGGCCTGATGGCGGCTCACCGCTGGCTAGCAACCTTGTACCGCCAGCCGGGTGGCGATCCAGAGAAGGCGGCCCGCCACAATAGTATTTATCTGCAAATGAGGCGACGGCGGGAAACGAAAGCCCAAGTCTGACGAAGGGTCCCCTGCCTTTCCGAGACCGAATGTCCTAGCGGCAAGTCCTCTGCTGCGCAGCATTTGCTGCGCAGCATTCCCTCGATTGTTCTTGCTGCGGCCGCTTCAGTTTCATTTGTAGCATCTTGCATCCTGGCATTCCGTTCTCGCTGTGATCGACTCAGGCCGCTTGCAGCCAAGCCTACCCTCGACGAACGAGCAAGACAGTCGTCTACTTTAGTTCGATGGGGACGCTCACGGTGCCAATAAGTCCACTGAAGTTGTCGCGGACGGCGAATTTCACTTCATATCTGCCGGGAGGGAGATCGAGCTTCTCAGGAATCCCGAGGCCGGTTTGCAAGGTTTTCTGCAGCATTTCCGGTTTGAGTCCAGTGGCGATGGCCTGCGATGTAGTCGCAACGCTTTGGCGGTGACTATCAAACGCGAGAGTGATAACCTCCAGGTCGATGGCATTCCCCTTTTCGCGATCGATCGTGATGGAATTGCCCATCACTCCGAGCATGAACTCCGCAGGCCTTTTTGTTCCGGTGCCGGGAGTTGAAGGTTGGTCATTAGAGGACTGCAGGGGACGGGCGGTCAGTCGCAAACCGGTGCTTTGGACGGGCGATGCGAGCGCGTCGACGAGTTCCTTACGCCGGAGTTCGGCAGAGTCCTGAATTTTCGGTGTGACGTAGAATCCGCTGCGGTAGCGCAGGCGGAGACCGTCGCCCGTAACTTTCACTCTGAGCTTGCGCCATCCGGGTTGCGTGTCCCCTGCGAGATAGTAACCGAGCAGATAATAAGCCCGCGAATCATCGACAGCCTCCGCGAAGCACTTTTCCAATTCGTCGATGGTGACACAGGCTCGGCCGCCAGTGGCGTCGGCGAAGGAGTGCAGGGTCAGTCGTTGCTGTGCTGTTTTGTCGTAGGGTAGCCGCATTGGCGACTTCGGGCCATTGACTCCTTTCATGTTGTTGATTTGGGTAGAGGAGATTCCGGAATTGGCGCTGGGCAGGTTTCTAGTGCTGAAATCGAGCGCGTTCAAGTCGACGGGATAGACAGCGATGTTCGCGGAGTTCAGGGCGCGCCAGGCGTCTTCGTATTCGCGGCGCAAATCGTCACCCTGGCGGGCAAAGGACTGCGGGTCGTCGATCGTGAACGGAAAGCCCGCGCTGGCCCAAATCAGTGTTTTGCGGCCAGGAATCGCCTGGAACGCGTGCGCCAGTTGCGTCATGGCAAGCAGTGTTTCGCGAGTCGCGATGCGCTGGTAGTTCGCGGAAAGCGTGTCGGTGAAATCCTGCATGAAAGCGCTTATGAGTTGCTCCTCGTCCGAGCCTTGTTGTTCTTCGGAGGGATCGTCGGTGAATACTTCCGGGGGCTGAGTTCCCTCCTCCGAACTCAACGACCGCTTGAGTTTTTGCAAGGCATCGATCAATACTTTGGTTTGTCTGGTGAATGGATGCAGTTGATGGAGGCCGCTGCCATTCAGGCCGAAGAGTGCCATGGGCTCGTCGTACGATGCGCTCCGCAACAGGTAGTCAGCGAGTTGTCTCCTCGCTTCCAGTTGTCTCATCCAGGGAGTGTTGATCGTGTCGAGGACAATGGCGGTCAGTCGCCAAAGATGTTCTTCACCGGGAGCGAAGTTGGAGTAGCCGTCCAGAGTGGCGTCCTTGCCCTCGACAACCAGTTTCTCGGTTTCCGTTTCCTCGAACACGGAGAGGTTGCGGACGCTGCCGTTTTCTTCGATGCGGAACGCCTCTTTTGGCAGGCCGGAAACGTGCTTGCCGGATTTGTCGGTCACGATGACGGGTACTAAAACCAAATCCGTGCGGGCGGTGAGCTTTGCCAATTCTTGCCGCGGGAGGGCAACACGATTTTCGGTGACCGCTGGCGCGGTCTGGGTACTGGGTTGCGATGGCTGCTGACTAGCTGCTTGTTGGCTGAACGAGAAAGAGCAAATCAAGGGAAAGGCCGCGAATATGGGCACGAGTCGGAGCATTGGAGTAGATCATCGGCCTTGCGCCGCCGCCTTTGCAGCTGGCACTGAAATCGTGACCGAGTCGGGTTCCGTCCAAACGGCTGTGCCGTTATTTAATTCAAGTCGGTGCATGGTGATCTTGAGGCTGCCACCATCGACGTCCACCATGACGTAGTGGTAGTTCACTTCCTTACTCTGAAACGGATCATCCTTGGCGCGTTCAATGGGATACGCGTGCGCTCCCGCGCCGCCAGTCACGAAGTAGGTGACGCCGCCATGCTCGTGGCGTTCGTAGTTGTGGACGTGTCCGGAAAAAACGACGAACCGAGAGCGCTGGTTCTGCTGCCGGGCTTCCAGCATTTTCGCCAGCTTTTGCTCCTGAGAGCGGGCTGAGTGTCCGCCACCGAACATCTTGGCATCCGACGAACTCGTGTAGGGAGGATGGTGAAGAACAATAAAGACGAAGTCCACATCGCCGGGAAGATGGTCCAGTTTCTGGGTGAGCCATTGCCCTTGTGGGCCGGAGGTCTCTTGCTGAGAGCTATCCAGCGTTAGCAGCAGCGTGTTGGCGATGCGGACGGAGTAGTAGCGGCTGTTCTTCAAGTCAGGAAAGCGATCGAAATAATTGGCGAGGGCAACTTTTTCATCGCCATGAAGGTCGTGGTTGCCGAGCGCGGGGTAAACCTGAATCTTTTTGTCTCGCCACACTGCGGTTTCGCTGTCCCACACCTTCCAGTCGTCCCTATCGTAGCCGTTGTAGACGATGTCGCCTCCGAAGGAAATAAATGCGGGATTGGTTCCTGCGATCGCCTTTACCAGAGCCTGGCGCACGGCCGGATTCGCTGCTTCGGTGTCCTTGGGATCATGGAAGCGCGAATCTCCATAGGCGACGAAGTGGAAGGGCGTGCTCACTTGCAGTTGCAGTTCAACCGGCCCCGTTTGCGGCTCCGCCTGCGAGTGCGAGCGTGAGCAGGCAACGCAGCCGAGAAAGAGATTGATAAACAGTAATTTTTGGAAAACTTTCATTAGTTACCTACGACCAGCACTTCGAACTGTCCGGCTTCCGCCGTGGATAAGAAAAGACGGTGCGTTTTGGGGTCGAGCGCCATAGTCTTTGCCTTGGGCAAAGTCTTGACGTTCTCCACAATCGAGTACTTGTCCGGGCTGTCCTGGCGAATCACGGTGATAGTGCCTTCCCCGTTTGAATTGAAAACGAGCCGAGAAGCGGGATCGAAGGCGGTAGCATCCACGTGGTCGCCGATCGGGAGCGTAGCGATCACTTTCCCTGTATCGGCGTTCATGACCGCCATTACTTTGCTCCGGCAGCCGATGAACAAGCGCCGATTGGCTCGGTCCATGGCTATGCTGGAAGGCGATGCACAAGGCGCAGTCGGCCAACGCTGCTCGACCTTCAGCGTGCGCGAGTTGATCTTTAGCACCAGGTTCGCATCCTCCACGTTATCGTAAACATACCCTGTACCGTCGGCGACGGCAAACTCGGGACCGCCGCCGAGATCGACCGTTCCCACAACTTTTCCGTCCGCCGCCTGAATGGCGGTGGCGCTATTGCTATCGCCATTGAATGCGAATACGCGCGACGTGGCTGGATCGTAAATGATGGCGTCGGGCTTCTTGCCGACCGGAACCTCCGCGATCGTCTTTAGCGTCTTCAGATCGAAGATAGTGACGGTCGAGGATTGTCCGTTGCTCACGAATCCCCGTCCCAGTTCTGGAGCAATGGCAATTCCGTGGACGCCAAGAGTTTTCTCGACCTTGCCGACGATTGCACCCGAATCGACATCGAGCACTTCGACCTGGGTTCCGTGAGAAACGTACAGGCGGCGCGCACCCTCATCGACAGCGAGATAGTCCCAGCCGCCTTGGCCGGCAATGGGGATCTTCTTGGTGATGGCAAGGTCCTCGGCAGACGCAGGCGAAAGGCTCGCAAGACCGAATACCAGGGCGAAGACGGCGGTGAGGAATGCATGCATTTTGATAGATGGATTCGAGTGCAGATTTCGGTTCTTCATCTGGATAGGCTCCTTACCGCTTAACCGGGTGACTCTGGGAAATGCGTTTAGTGTAGGCCCGCGCGCCAATCCTGTGGTTCCCCTGAAATCTCGGAACCTTCAGGAATGTGTGGGGCCGTAGTCAATTCTCTCTGCGTGGCTCCCAGCGCAGGCCGAAGGTGTATGTCGGGCTGTAGAACTCGCGCTGGTTCACGTAGTCTGGGCTGCCGTTGTAGAAGCCGAACACTTCATTACTCAAATTCAGACCCTGCACGAGGAAGGTGAGGTTCTTCTTCACGCGGTAGCTGGCTTGCGCGTCCACCTGCAGGTGCGGGTAGAAGTAATTGTCGCCATCGGGACCTCTCGGCCCCAAGTCGGGGCTCCCACCCGGCTGGTATTGGTATTGATTGATACTCGCCCCGTTGTAGGAGAGCCCTACGCGCGCCGAAAAGCGCCCCTTGTCATACGTGGGGCTGATGTTCCAGGTGTTGGGAGCCTGGCGCTGCAGCGCGGGAGTGTCTGTGCGGCCGGGCAAAGGGCCGGAGTTGGAAGTCGTCCACGTGTAATTGGCGGAGATGCCGAACCCACTCCATCCCCCCGGCAGGAACCCAAGATGCTGGATGTAGGCAACCTCAAATCCCGCCAGCCACGCGTGAGTGCCATTGATGATGGTACTGGTGATGAACCCCGCGTATGGACCACTGGTCCCTGGCAGGTTCTGCGTGTAATAGATCGGATCGCTGAGTTGTTTGTAGAAGAAGCCTCCCTGAATCTCGCCGAAAGGCTTCAAGTAATGTTCGTACATCACATCGTAGTTGTTGGCGTGCTCCGCCGCCAATCTGGGGTTGCCGAAAGAGTATGTGTAGGGATTGGTGCTCTGGTCTTCTTCGACATAGGGGATTGTGTCATACGGATTCGGGCGAGAGATTCCCCGGCCATAAGAAACACGCACGTCAGAGTCGCCTGTCAGCCGATAGCGCAGCTGTGCGCTGGGTAGAGGATTCCAGTACCAATAGCTCGCCGGAGCCGGTGCCGTGGAGATCCAGATCGGACCATTGTTCGTGACGACATAGCCCAAGGTATTCAGTTGAGTCGCTTCGACGCGGAACCCGAGCTGAAGACGGAAACGGCCGAAATCAGTCGTATTCATCGCATAAGCTGCCGAAACGCGCTCGGTATATTCAAAGTTACTGGCGTCCGAAGCCAGATGGGTGGCGCCGGGATCGAGCGGTAGGATGCCTTGGCTGGCGAGACTGCCTATGCTGCCCACGATATCGTCGAAGTTGGTGACTGGCCCGAGCCGATAATCGTGGAAGTAGTAGTTGGGGTTCTTGAACCCGCTGAGGTACTGGGTCATCGGCGGCGTCGGTGGCGGGTTCGTCAGGGTGTCCTGGTCATAAGTCGGAGAGTAGGCATTCTGCCCCTTATGAGCATTAAGCTCCTTGAATCCGAACTCGAAGGTCGACGTATGCTTGCCTAAATGGTAGTTCTTCGCGTACGAAATCGTTCCCGCCAAGTTGACCTGCGAGGTGTTCCCTGAAGTAGTGTTAACGTCCAATAGGCTCCAGTTTGACGGAGTATAGAACAGACCTCCCGCCGCGGTGCAGCCCGGGCTCCACTGCGGAAGGTAGGGATTGGGTGCTGGAGAAATGTTGACGCAGATGGGCGGACCGACGGGTTGACCATTCGTAGTGACGGGACCATTGTATTGGAAGTCGAACCCCGGATTTCCCGCGGCTGCCGTCTGGAGTGAGGGGGACACTGAGATATTCCAGGCTAGCCACGAGTTGGTAAAGATGTGCTTACCGCCTATCGCCACGTTACCGATCCGATAGTCCGGCGCCCGTTCGGAACCGGAGTATTGCGGAGGGGGACATGGGTTCTGTGCATTCGTCCCACAGCCGGTGCCGTCATTCAAGGTGTATACCCACTTGTCGCCGTAGTCCCTGAAATCGGAATAGAAGTAGTGCAGGTACAGTCCTGATCCATCGCCGAGCTTGTAGTCGAGGCCGCCGCCGAAACCGTAGCGTTTACGTCGGTACCGGTATTCGCGAAGATCCATGCTGCTGTAACTCGGGACCGCTGTGTCGTAGAGGCTCGGTTCGATGTCGTCGATGCCGCGGCCGTTATAGTCAAAACTTCCGGAGAAAAGCGCTCCAAATTTCTTACTGGCTCCAAAGCGTCGACCGACGGTTCCATTCACCTGGGCAACGGCGCGAGTATTTAAAATGGGAGTGAATCCGCCTATTAAACCGAGGGTCAGGGTCGGCAGATCACCCGCGGTCTTGGTTACCAGATTCACCGTCCCGCCAATGGCTTCAGCATCTTGATTCGGAGAAAGCGTCTTGTTGACTTCGACTGACTCGACGATGTCCGCGGGAATGGTGTCGAGCTTTACCTGGCGCACGTTGTCTTCCGGCGCAGGAATGAGAACCCCGTCGATCGTCACATTGGTCAAGCGCGGTTCGGTTCCGCGGATCTGAACATACTTGCCTTCGCCCTCGTCGCGCTCCAGCGTCACACTAGGCAGGCGGCCAACCGCGTCGGCGATGTTCGCATTCGGAAGAGCAGTAATTACGTCTGACGGCAAAACTTGAAGAATGTTGTCGGAAGTGCGCTGGCGGTTAATGGCCTCAGCCTCCCCGTGCGGCCGGTCCCCAATCACCGTGATTTCTTCGCCCTTGCCGGAGATAGCCATCTTGGCTTCGATTCGGCTTGTCTGCCCGGCAGCGACCGTGACCTGCTTAGTGAAATCCTTGAACCCGACGTAAGAGATTGTGAGGGTATAGTTACCGGGCGCCAGCCCGATGAAATTGAACTCCCCCTGGCCATCGGTGGCTCCCACAATGTCCCCAGGTTGCAACCTCACTCGCGCGCCATCGAGTACCGCGCCTGCCAGGTCTACGGCGCGTCCGCTGACGATTCCATGACCGCTTTGCGCCGAGGCCACCGCTCCCAGGAGAGCGACAAGAACGAGCAGAATCGGCACTTTGAACATCATAAAGAGAGAGCGCCATGAGCGCTTTGGCTTCATAAGCTAGCTCCTTTAACAACCTGCATCTCGAAACGGGACGCCGGACGCGGGTTCCTGGCGAAATGCAGCACACTCAGAAACTTTGTTGCTCGAGATGATCAGCAATCGTAGGTGCGTGCTGTGAAGCCGTTATTAAAGGAAGGTTAATAATCTTTCAGACTCTATCCACAGGACGTGTTCGCGTTCTACCCTAGTGTCGGGCTCTTGCGACGATCGGAGTCCGACAGGTTTTTCCATGAAACTGCTGGTGGTGGAAGACGAGCTGCGGATGCTGGAATTGCTGCGCCAGGGCTTGAGTGAAGAAGGGCACACGGTTTCATGCGCGGCGGATGGCAGCATAGGATTGCAGATGGTTCGGGACCACGACTTCGACGTCGTGATTCTCGATGTAATGATGCCGAAGATGGATGGATTTGAAGTGGCAAGGCGCATGCGAACCGAAAACAATTGCACGCCTGTGTTAATGCTTACCGCGAAGGATTCGGTTCCAGATGTCGTTTACGGGCTGGACCTGGGTGCCGACGACTACATGACCAAACCGTTCTCATTTGAGGAACTGCTGCTGCGACTGTGCGCGGTGCGGAGAGCTGCGGTCGCTCCGCGGACGGCGCAGCTTAGCGTCGGTAATTTGTTCTTGAATCCTTACACGCGGCAGGTTTACCGCGATGGGAAACAAATCAGCTTGACGCGCACCGAATATGGTCTGTTGGAGCGGCTCATGCGCGACGCCGGGAAAGTTGTTGCGCGAGAAATCCTGATTTCGTCTCTGGGGCACGACGTTGAGAGTAACACCCTGGACGCGTTTGTCCGGCTGCTGCGAAACAAAATCGATTGTTAATGATAATAATAATGACCGACGAAAACTGATTCACACCGTGCGTGGCGTCGGATATGTCATCCGTTCGGACTGGCAATCATGAAGAGACTCTCTATCGGCTTTCGGCTCACGATGTGGTACCTGGCAATCTTTGCGGCCGCCCAGCTTTTCTTTGGCGTCGGCATGTGGCTCGTTCTCCGGCAGGACCTGTACAGCGGGGCCGACGTTGCATTGACCGCCCAGGTCGAGGACCTGACTAATTTCCTGAAAACGCAGAAGAAGAAAAACACGACAGTAGCCAAGCTTCGGGAAGAAGCCGAAGAAGCTTACGCCTTCGAGCACTCTGGCGACTTCCTGCAAATTTACGACAAGGACGGTAACTGGATCTTCCGTGCACCGTCGCTGGAACAAAATCGGTTCGCGCCACCTGCTGCCGTCAAAGGTCCTTCCTTTCAAAACTCTTGGCTGGGTAATAAGCCTTTTCGTTTCATAACGCAAAGGATTGAAGTGAATGGCCGCTCGTACACGGTGCAGACCGGCGTTCCCACGGATCAGATCCTTGCCACGCTGTCTCTGTTTCGGCGTTATCTGCTAATGCTGGCGCCGCTGTTACTGCTTGTCGCCGCATCGGGAGGCTACTGGCTGAGCCGTAAGGCCTTGTCCCCGGTGGATGCGATCACTCGGACTGCGAGAAACATCAGCGGCAGCAATCTAGGCGACAGACTGGAAAAACTCACGACCGGCGATGAACTCCAACGGCTGTCGGACACGTTGAATGAAATGCTGGCGCGCATTGAAAACGCATTTCTCCGTGTAACCCAGTTCACCGCGGATGCTTCGCACGAACTCCGCACGCCGATCTCGCTCATTCGCACCGAAGCGGAGATAGCACTCCGGAAGTCGAGGGGAAGCGAGGAATATCGCACAGCTTTACGTCATATCATGCTGGAGGCGGAAAGAACCTCGTCGTTAGTGGAAGAACTACTGTCGCTTGCCCGCGCCGATTCCGGCCGCGAAAGCCTGCACCTAACGCCCCTTGATTTGCGCACAGCGATTGCAGATGCGGCCAATGAATGGCGTCCGCTGATGGAGTCTCGCAATCTGCAATTCACTCAAGCGATCACAGATTGTCCCCTTCCGGTCCAGGCTGACCGCAGGGCCGTGCAACGACTGCTGGCCATCTTTCTCGACAACGCCGTCAAGTACACGCCACCGCCGGGGGTCGTCGAACTGCGTCTGGCAGCGCGGCATGGCAACGCGGTCATTTCTGTGCGCGACACGGGAATTGGAATCGCCGAACACGATCAGCGCAAGATCTTCGAACGTTTTTACCGTGTAGACAAGGCGAGAAGCCGCGAGTTTGGCGGAGCGGGCATCGGCCTCGCCATCGCCGATTGGATCGTGCAGCAGCACCGCGGATCGGTCGCGGTTCAAAGCTCGATCGGTAATGGATCTACCTTCTTCGTGGAGTTACCCCTCCAGCCGGCATCGGCGGTCTTGGAACTGTCGCAGGCAAAAGCACTCACGGACTACGTTGACAAGTCGCCAGAAAGGCCTCGCGGTTGATCAGCCCGCGAGCTTAGCCACGCGTTTCGGGCGAACTACTTGCCCGCGACTGATTCCAAGCAGGCCAGCACATGCCTCCTGCTTCAGTCCCCGCAGATTTGGCTTTCCTACAGCTTGACACCCGCCAAAATTAGCACTACAGCTTTGGGGGTTAGGGGGTGAAATGGAACTCACATATTTCAAATCTGATTGCTAGGTCTACCCGTTTGAAGAAAGTGCTCGGAAGGCAGCACACCCTCGTTGGGGCCGTGACAAGAAAAATAGCTAGGATAGAAGGCTACGCAGTAACGTTTGGGAGACAAGGCGAGTCGCGGTCCAAAATTTGGCGCTAGACCCACACTAGTATTTCTCTCAACAGCCTCTTAAGAATGCCCGAGGTTTTCATGTCAATAGAGCCGAAGAAGACCAGAGCAAAGGCTGACAAGGTTGTCAAACCTTTCGGCGAAACGCACGCCTATTCTCTCGAGGAGATCACGCAGATGCTAAATGTGCTGCCAGAGCCGGCCGCTACGATCAGGAGCTGCCTATGATGGCGTTTACAACATCCAGCGCTGTCAGCCAGGACCGAACCAGGATAAGGCCGTGCGAATGTTCGCCTGCTGCAATCTGATCGAAAATGGTTTCGTGTATTTACCTGAAAAAGCGGACGGGCTGACAGAATATTTGAATGAGTTGACGGTTTTTCCGAACGGGAAACATGACGATCAGGTCGACCCGACATCACAGGCACTCCTTATATGTTCCGGTATCTTCAGCTTCCAGAACTTCATTGGCTTCAACCTCCACGCGCCACCTTGATTTTTTGAGCAAACTGCAAGCCAATTCGCGTAATTGAGGCGAAATCACCGGTCTTTGCTCCTGCCGTGAGATTGCCTCCTACCCCAACAGCGACCGAGCCTGCGCTAATCCAATCGGCGACATTCTCGAGGTTCACGCCACCCGTTGGCATCAGTTGCGCTTGCGGGAGCGGCGCCTTCACAGCCTTCACAAATGCAGCGCCCAGGATTTCGCCGGGAAAGACCTTCACGATGTCGGCGCCACACTCCATCGCCTCGATCACTTCACGGACGGTTCCGGCGCCGGGCATGTACGGGACCTGATAGCGATTGCAAAGCCGCGCGGTTGCGGGGTTGAGGGCGGGACTGACCACAAATTGCGCCCCGGCAAGAATAGCGATGCGCGCTGTTTCAGGATCGAGAACCGTGCCCGCGCCAACCAATATCCCCCCAGCGGACTTCTTTGCAAGATGCTCAATGACCCCGCTTGCTCCGGGCACGGTAAAGGTGATTTCCAAAGCAGCAACGCTGCCGAGTGTGCAGGCTTCGGCGATACGTTCGGCTTGCTCAGGATTTTCCGCTCTGATCACGGCAACCAGGCCAGAAGCGGTAATTTTTCCTAGAATTTCCGTTTTCTTGAGCGACATAAACAGGATTTGCTTTCGGGCGATTATAAACTGCGGCGTCATCGCACGGCGGCAAAGCTAATGGTTTTCGAACTGGTCTGAGTTTTGAAAAGTGTTCGGGCCCCGGAAATTGAACGCCCGGCGCTTAAACCGTCTAAAATACCGCGATGGACTCGATCGCATTGAAGGCAGCGGTAGATTGCAGGTGGGACTGCGTTAGCCTGGGCGAAGTTATGCTGCGGCTCGATCCTGGCGACGAACGTATTCATACCACGCGGAGCTTTCGCGCGTGGGAGGGGGGAGGAGAATACAACGTTGCCCGCGGCCTCAGGCGCTGTTTCGGCATGCGCACTGCCATCATCACGGCGTTCGCCAAGAACTCAGTAGGACAATTGCTCGAAGACCTGATCTTGCAAGGTGGAGTCGACACCTCGCTGGTGCGTTGGGTGCCGTATGACGGAATTGGCAGAACCGTGCGCAATGGCCTGAACTTTACTGAGCGAGGTTTCGGCGTGCGATCGGCCGTTGGATGCTCTGACCGGGGTAATACGGCGATAGCAAACAGTCGCCCCGGCGACTTCGACTGGCAACACATCTTTACGACGAGTGGCACCCGCTGGCTGCACACCGGCGGCATTTTCGCCGGGCTTTCTTCAACTTCGGCGGCGGTGGCCAAAGCGGCAATTCAGGCTGCCCGGTCCTCGGGAACCGCGGTTTCCTATGATCTGAACTATCGCGAATCTCTGTGGGAAGGAATTGGCGGCAAAACCAAGGCGCAAGAGGTGAATCGCGAGCTGATATCGACGGTAGACGTTCTTTTCGGCAACGAGGAAGATTTTTCGGCAACGCTCGGGGTTGCCATCGAAGGCGTAGATGCCGACTTTAGGGAGTTACCAATCGCTCCCTATGAAGGGATGCTGTATCGTGTCGCCGAGCTCTATCCCAATATCAAGTTGATTGCGACCACACTGCGCACGGCGCGCTCCGCAACGGAAAACGACTGGGGCGCAATCGCGCTCCATGAAGGCAAGGTCCTTATCGTTCCGCAACGGCCGCTAGAGATACTTGACCGCGTCGGCGGGGGAGACTCGTTCGCCTCGGGACTGATCTATGGATTGTTGGCGGGCAAAGACGCTTCGTGGGCCCTGCGCTGTGGGGTGGCGCATGGCGCGCTGGCTATGACAACCCCGGGAGACACCAGCATGGCCACGCTGGCCGAGGTCGAGGCGCTGATGCGTGGCGGCTCAGCTCGCATCGCGCGTTGACGGGAACGCTCTCAATGCGATTCGCGCGGGATTTCGTTCCCCCGGCAACCCGTCAGGAAATCCAGATCCGCGCCTGTATTCGCTTGCATCACACGCTCCACATAGAGCTGTTGATAGCCGCCTTTCAGCATGTTGACCGGAGGCTGCCATCGGGCACGACGACCGTCTAACTGATCTTGCGGCACATCCAAATGCACGCGCCGAGATTCCACATCTAATTCTATGAAATCGCCATCCTGCACCAGCACCAGAGTTCCACCCACCGCCGCTTCGGGACAAACATGCAACAGCACCGTGCCATAGGCTGTTCCGCTCATGCGGGCGTCTGAAATTCGTACCATGTCGGTGATCCCGCGCTTCAGCAACTTTGCCGGCAAACTCATATTGCCCACTTCCGCCATTCCGGGATAACCCTTCGGTCCACAGTTCTTCAGAACTAGGATGCAATTTTCGTCGATCTCCAAGTCAGGACTATCGATGCGCTCTCTGTAGTGTTCAATGTTCTCAAATACCACCGCGCGGCCACGATGCCGCATGAGATGCGGCGAGGCGGCTGACGGTTTGATTACCGCCCCGTCCGGCGCCAAGTTCCCGCGCAGTACCGCTATGCCGCCGTGTTCCACGAGAGGTTTTTCCAGAGGACGTATGACTTCCGGATTCCAGTTAGGGGCATCCTGGCAATTTTCCCAAATCGTTTTGCCATTCACCGTCAGAGCCTCGCGATGGATCAAGTTACGCTGGTCGAGCGCTCGAATCACCGCCGGAAGCCCTCCCGCATAATAAAAATCTTCCATCAGAAAACGGCCCGAAGGCATGAGGTCCAGGAGCGTGGGTACTTCACGGCCCACCCGGTCCCAATCCTCGAGAGTGAGTTTCAAACCTACGCGACCAGCGATGGCAAGAAGGTGAATCACCGCGTTCGTCGAGCCGCCTACCGCACCATTCACCACGATTGCATTCTCAAATGCTTCCCGCGTCAAAATCTGACCGATACGCATGTCCTCTCGCACCATCTCGACGATTCGTTGGCCCGCCATGTGGGCGAGAACATAGCGGCGCGAATCGACGGCTGGAATGGCCGCGTTTTGCGGAAGCGCAAGGCCGAGTGCTTCGACCATGCAGGCCATGGTTGAGGCCGTCCCCATCGTCATGCAATGCCCCGCCGACCGCGACATGCAAGCCTCAGCTTCCCTGAAATGTGCCGAATTCAGAGTGCCGGCCTTGAGTTCTTCATTCAGGCGCCATACGCCGGTTCCGGAACCGATATCTTGCCCGTGATATTTCCCGTTGAGCATGGGTCCGCCGGAAACCACCAAGGCAGGAACATTACAACTGGCAGATCCCATGACCAAAGAGGGTGTTGTCTTATCGCACCCACACAACAAGACAACTCCGTCAATCGGGTTCGCACGGATCGATTCTTCGACATCCATGCTGACCAGATTTCGGAACAGCATCGCGGTCGGGCGGATGTTGGTCTCGCCCAGCGACATCACGGGAAACTCGAGTGGCAAAGCTCCAGCTTCCCAAACACCACGTTTGACATGCTCGGCGATCTGGCGAAAATGTGCATTGCAGGGCGTGAGTTCAGACCAGGTATTGCAGATACCGATGACCGGTCGTCCATCAAACACATGGTCGGGCAGCCCCTGGTTGCGCATCCAGCTGCGGTGCACGAAACCATCTTTGTCCGTCTTAGCGAACCACGCGGCGGAGCGATACTGGCGTTTCTCGTCAGCCATGAGTCTTGCAGTCCCTTCTGCTAAACACGGTCCCGTCCGGCGCTCTGTCATTCACCTCATCTTCGACCGTCAGGGAACATCAGTCTCGCCGCGCTGGTCAAGAACTGTGTCGTATGACCAAACTGTTTCGTTGGAGCACGATCGGCCGAATGAAGTGAGATTATGTTAACGATAATGTTGACACACAGCAAATAAGAATGAAAGATATGAGGCTGGTTTCACACAAAAACAGAGCACTCGGCGGAGAACCGACACCCATGCGCTCCAAAGATACAAGCAACCCTTCCAAAGGAACTGCCCGAAACCGCGTAACCCGCTGCTTTCCCCTGATTATCCTGGGCCTTGCGCTCATCGCGCATTCCGCCAATGCTGCTGACAATGTTTGGTTGAGAGAGCATCTGTTGAACGACCAGGCACAACCGCCTTTCTCTTTCGTCTACGACAGACAGTCCTCCGGCACGCTGCTGAAAGCGTGGCCGCGGAAAACCGAAACCAAGCAACTCGACAGTGTCCGCACTGAACATATCGTGCGTTGGACGGATCCAAAAACCGGTTTGCAGGTCCGTTTGCAGGCATTGGAGTTTGCCGACTCGCCCGTGGTGGAGTGGACGGCGTATTTCAGGAACCAAGGCAAACTCGATGCTCCGATACTCGAGTATGTGCAAGCGCTTGACGTTTCCTTCGCAGTCAAGGGCGAGGGTATCCCGACCATTCTTTACTCCAAGGGCTGCGGCGTTATGGACACGTATGCCCTGCAGAAAAAGCCGCTGAATCAACTTGAGTCCTTTCAGATTTCGAACGAGAGTGGCGGCAAGACGGGTGAGACGATACCGTTTTTCGATGTTGCGACAACTGGGCGGGGCCTGATCGGTGCCTTGGGATGGCCGGGTACCTGGGCCATCAACTTCTCGCGCTCAACCGAAGCAGCCATCGCGATTTCTGCCGGTATGGGAGGGATCCATCTCTCTTTGCATCCGGGCGAGGAAATTCGAACTCCGGAAATCCTGTTGCTTCCGTGGGAAGGTGACGATATCGATGCCCATAATGTTCTGCGCCGCCAAGTTCTGAAATATCACACCCCTCACTATGACGGCAAGCCCGTGGTTCTGCCCGTTTCTTTCACTGGATGGGGCGGTATGAAAACGTCCACCAGCTTGCGCCTGATCGATCAGATCACTCGAGAGAACATTGGTTTTGAGAATTTCTGGATGGACGCAGGATGGTATGGAACCGACCGCCCGGTGGAGGAATTTCAGGTATTCGGAAGAGAAGATTGGTTCTTGCACGCAGGAAACTGGCGGGTCAATCAGGTTCCCCATCCTGATGAAGGTCTTCGGCCCATCAGCGATGCCGCTCATGCCAAAGGCATGAAGTTCCTGCTGTGGTTTGAACCGGAACGCGCGGTCGTCGGAACGCCGCTCACGATTGACCATCCCGATTGGTTTATCGGGGAGGTCACCACTCACTTTGAGGGCAGTACCGAGCGCCCGTTGGTGAAGTTTCGGATGTTTGACTTCGGCAATCCCACAGCTCGGCAATACATGATCGATTGGATGTCGAAATTGATCGATAAGGAAGGCATCGACATTTATCGGCAAGACTGCAACTTCGCGCTCGCTCCCTTTTGGACGCAGGCGGATACAAATGACCGTCGGGGGATGACACAGATACGCTACGCCCAAGGCTTGCTGGAGTTTTGGGACGGATTGCGGCGCAAGCATCCGCAACTGATCCTTGATGTTGTTCAGCGCGGAGACCTGGAGACGATTTCGCGCGCCGTGGACCTGAGCCGGGCAGATTATCCCGTGTCGCCTGATGCGGATCCCATCGGAGCCCAGGTCTCGACCGAAGGTCTTGCTTATTGGCGACCGCATTTTGGTACGATCCTCCAGATTCGGCCGCGCGATACCTATCATTTCCGCAGCGGGTTCGCGCCGGGCCTTGGTTTCGCTCTTTTCAACGGCGCCGGCTACCCGAACCAGATCGGTAGTTTTATAGCGGCTGATTTTCCCTATGACTGGATGCGCAGCATGGTGGCGCAGCTCAAACTCGCGCGGCCTTACTACTACGGTGACTACTATCCTATTTTCCCGTGCAGCCAGAATTCCGATTGCACCACAGATCCGAGCAAGGAAAATAGTGCTGGATTTGAATGGGCGGCCTGGCAGTTCAATCGCCCCGAAGAAGCCGATGGAATGGTTCAGGCGTTTCGTCGCGACGAGAACGATGAGGCCACCAGGAACCTCCGTTTGCGGGGACTCGATCCAGGAGCTATGTACGAGGTGAACGATCTCGACGAGAAAGTCCCGAGTAAGGTCTCGGGAAGAGACTTGATGCAACAGGGACTGCGTGTGGAGATGAAAGAAAAACGCGAGGCGGTGGTCATTCTCTATAAGAAAGTGCAGTAGATCGAGCTCACTCGTCGGCTACTACTTCCTGATTCTGCTGCCCCAACCCACCAATGCCCAAATGAATGCGGTTGCCCGGACGCAAGTAAACCGGCGGCTTCAGTCCGAACCCCACCCCTGGAGGGGTACCGGTGGAGATGATATCCCCGGTTCTCAAACTCATAAATCGGCTGACATAGCTGATCAGATATGCCACGCCGAAAACCATCGTCCTGGTGGATCCGTTTTGGTAACGGTGACCATCGACCTCCAGCCACATCTCCAAGTTCTGCGGATTGGGAACTTCCTCGGGAGTGACCAGCCAAGGGCCGATCGGACCGAAGGTATCCGCGCTTTTGCCTTTCACCCACTGCCCAGTGCCCTCCAGTTGAAAGGCACGCTCTGAAAGATCATTGATCACGCAGTAGCCGGCGACATGCGAAAACGCATCGGCCTCTTCGACATACTTTCCCGGTTTGCCGATCACCACGCCAAGTTCGACCTCCCAATCCGTCTTCTTCGATCCGCGAGGGATGACGATATTATCGTCTGGGCCGCAGATAGACGATGTCGCCTTCATGAAAATAACTGGTTCGACAGGCAAAGTCATGCCTGCTTCCTTCGCGTGATCGGAATAATTCAAGCCTATGCAAATGAACTTTCCCACGCCTGCTACGCACGGTCCGATCCGAGGGCGACCGGAAACAACGGGCAACTGTGAAATGTCAGTGTTGCGCAATCTCTCAACCGACTCGGGAAGCAATGATTCTCCGGCGAGGTCGGGAATCATTCCGGACAAATCGCGCACTTCGCCATCGTCCGCCAAAACGCCTGGCTTCTCCTGTCCGGACGAACCGTACCGCAGCAATTTCATTTCTTCTCAAATCTTCTCGTGGCTGCCTCACTCTAGAGGCTGAAGCCACCGTCAATGATGTGGATCTGGCCCGTTGTGTAGCTGGATTCGTCCGAGGCCAGATAGACCGCCAGCGCCGCAACTTCCTCCGGACGACCGATGCGCCCCATCGGCTGTCGCGCTACAAATTCAGAGCGAACTTTCTCAACGTCACCTTGAGCCGCGATCCGCTGCTCCAGAGAAGGGGACTGCACAGTTCCAGGGCAGATCGCATTACAACGAACGCCACTGCGGATAAAGTCAGCGGCAATTGCTTTCGTCAGCCCAATCACTGCCGCCTTCGTGCTTCCGTAAACAAAGCGGTTGGGCGCCGCCTTGATGCTCGATGCAGCCGACGACATATTAATGATGCTTCCCTTCCCCGCTTGCAGCATACCTGGAAGAAAAGCACGGCATGTTCGATACATGGACTTGACGTTGAGATCGAAGGAGAAGTCCCAATCCTTTTCCGAACAATCGAGAATAGTGCCGTGATGCACATAGCCGGCACAGTTGAACAAAATATCAAGCCGCCCATTCTCCGTCGCGAAGCTCGTAATAGTGCTCTCGTCCAGGACATCCAGCCTGTGGGTTTGAATGCCTGGGCGCTGTTGGTTGAGGGCCGCCAGCGCCGCTTCGTTCACGTCCGTAGCCCAAACCACCGCTCCTGCGTCCGCAAAAGCGACGGCCGTGGCGTGTCCAATCCCCTGCCCCGCTGCCGTCACTAGCGCAATCTTCCCCGCAAGTCGTCCGCTCATTTTCGATTCCTGAATAGCTATGGAACCTGCTCTACATAAATCAGATCGCTGGTGTATTTCCCCGGTAATCGGATAGTCAGCCCCGAATTCATCAGATCACCTCCTGAGAAGACTCCCTCCGCTAACGAATGATCTTCCGATCGGATCTTGTATTTTCCGTTCGGTGCCAAGCCTTTCAACCGAACCTGACGCGTCGCCTCGTCGCTATTGGGACGAAAGATGTAGACTGTGCCGCGTTCGAGGCTCGCGTTCCAGTAAAACATTCCATCCCAATGATAACCATCCGGCCGCGGAAGCACATGGTGCACCTCGACATCCTGCAAGATCGGTCTGATCCAGGATTTATAAATCTCTGTCGCGCGCTTGACGGCGGCGCGCTGCTCCGGCGTCCAGCTTGCGCTGTGGGTCGGATCGATCTGCCACTGGCTCATCATGGCGGACCGCCAGAAATAGGGCTCCGGTGCGTCAGACACCGTATTGTAAAAGTTCTCGTAGGTGTAATTCATGAGAACCGCAGGCGGGAACGCAAAGCTGGAATCGTAGATTGCCTGACGGTCCGGCAAGGATGAAAGGGTGTCGTTCATCGCAATCACATGAACCCGCCGGATATTTCCAAAATCCTTCATGTGCCCAGACCCGGAGCACCCCTCAACCACCAAGTCGGGGAATTTCTGCAGCATCGCTTCCTGGACGGCATAATAGCCGAGTGTCGACCAGTAACTAACGTCCACCCCATAGTGATGGCGATGGTGAGTCTGCTCGCATTTTGTCACGATCGGAGTGTAATCGGTCTTGAAGTAATCGACTTTATACGCCGAAATTACCCGCTGGGTCGCTTGCAAGGCCCAATCCCGTGCCGGATCGTATCCCAAATCAATCAGGGCGTCCCAATTGATGTGGCCCTGAGGATCCAGCTTCGGCGGAGCCGAGAACCAATCACGATGCTTGCTAACACTCAACGCGTTGGGATCGTCTGAACCAGAGCCCTGAGTGTATGCCATCCAGAGGCCTAATTTCATATCATGAGCATGTAGATACTCTTCGATGGGCTGGGCGCCATGCGGAAAGCGTTTGGGATCCCATCGCCAGTCTCCCGATTGCGGAAACCACATGGCATCCACCACAAAAGTTTCGAAGCCTAATTCCTTGGCGAGAGCCGCGCTCTTCAGGACCCCGTTTTCCTCCGCGTCTGCACCCCCGCTGTCAAGGTAAAGATTGTAGGCTAGCGTCGGATGTACGTTTCCTTTGGGAAATGGAGGAACAAGTTTCTCCAGGATGAATCGGTGCAGGCTATAGCTGCCGTCATCGATATCGCCGGAATAGCAGCCGATAAAGGCTGGCGGAACCAGGAAGGTTTCTCCCGAGGGAAGATCGGTTTGGAAGGTTGGCACGTTGCCGACTTCGATGCTCAAAGGCGCTGGCCCGGCGCTCGGAGCACTGTCTCCACCGGCAAAGGTGTGGAAATGTATTCTGCCAATGCCGGAAAATTCCCATCCGACGTAAATCCCCTGCGTTGCTCCGATTTGAAACGCCAACCACGGCACAGGACTAGCACCGTCGGTGGGATCGCTCGTGAGCGTCTCATCGGAATTTCTGCCTACACCTTCAACCAGCGTGCCGCCCTCAGTGGTAGCGTTGCTCGCGCCGCGCTTGATCCACCAGGCGTCCATTTCCTCGTTCATAGGGACCACCAGATGACTTAAGATCAGACTGTCCTGGTGGCCAAGAGTGATCGGCATCGCAGAATTGTTTGCGATTGTCAGCCAATGTTCGATCGGCCCTCGTCCGGGACGTGCCTGCCATATAGACTGGAGCTCCAGGCTAGGAGCCGGGTTCGAAAACCGCAATACCAGTCGGCCAGTCCCGGAGTCGTAAGCCCCACCGTCGTAACGCCACTTTGTGGCTATGGCAGATCCTTTTTGCGTGACCGTGGGGAGCAATATCTCTGGCGACGGCGCGAGTACCCAATTCCACGCAGCATTGCCCGAACTAAGGCGGGTCACAACCGGAATTCCCTGTTGCACCGCTACCACGATGGTCGTGTCGTCTGTACTCAGACTCCACGAGTCGCCGGGGCCCTGCTGACCCGAAGCGTGTGCCACGTTCCAGCCGATGGCGACGCAGGCAAGGGTAACCAATAATTTCATCTGCAGCCCCCGGCCCCCAGTTGTTGTGATGATGCACGCTACCGGCTGTGGTAGGCTAGTCGAGGCACTCTCTTCATGTCAACACTATTGTTAACATACAATGCTTGATTTTTGAGAATAATGATGTCTGCTTAAGAATCGAAACGGCTCCGCCTTGACGGTCATGCCATCGAAACTTGAAAGGAGGCAGCATGTTGCCAATCGCCAGCATCATCATCCTGTTTGGTTTATTCGGTCATCCATCGCAAACCTTCGATTTGTCCGCCGATTTCTCCCTCCACGACAATCCCAATCACGTCTGGCAGTATGGTTACTCCGCGACCAACTCCCTTGATCCCGATCAATTCCGCCTCGACCAGCAGTCAGATCGAGTCGATATGAAATGTGACTCGACTGGTTCGATTGGTTTCTGGCACCCGGCCGCGAATACCGGGCCGGGCCCCGGTTATTACCCCTACGTCGCTTTCAACTCTGCTCATCAAACGCTGGTGGGCTGCAAAGGATGGCCCGCGCGCCCGGGGGAAGTCGCCATGGAAGCGAGTAATTCCGGGCAATACAGCTTGGTTCGCTTCGTGGCGCCGGTTTCAGGCACCTACACAGTGAGCGCCGAGTTTACCGGCATTCATTTCGGCCTGTCGACCACTGACGTGCATGTGCTGCACAATGCGACGTCTCTCTTTGACGCCGACATCGATGGTTACGGAGGCGATTCGACTTTCCACAAGATAGAAGGATCGAGCCCTACGGCGGCCTATACGGGTCAGATCGACCTCAAGAAAGGAGATGCCCTTACCTTTGCCGTCGGGTATGGGAAAGATAAAACGAATTCCGGCGATACCACCGGCCTCTTCGCAAAGGTGGTATTGCTCCGCTAATGCCGACGGCTCTCCTTGATTGCACCCGGGCGGTGACGATCGCGCAGTCGAATCTGACAAGATCGGATTGATAAACATGGAATTCGACATCGAGAACTTTGACGCCTTGCGTAGTTACCTCGTCGAGCGTGGATGTCTGAGGTCGGGGGAGAAGATTTCGCTGGAAAAGCTACCCGGCGGCGTTTCCAACCGCACCGTCAGGCTGTCGTGGCCAGACGGACATGGCTGGGTCCTAAAACAAGCACTGGAAAAATTACGGGTCAACGTAGACTGGTTCAGCAGCCCGGAAAGAATTGGAGTCGAAGCTAAAGCGCTCCGTTGGCTCAATCGCTCGGCTCCCGCGGGAACAACTCCCGCATTCGTTTTCGAAGACATGGAAAATCACTTGATGGGCATGGAAGCGATACCGAAGGAAAACGAGAATTGGAAATCGGTGCTGCTTTTCGGAAAGATCGTACCCGATCATTTTGAACAATTCGGGCTGCTTCTCGGCACCATTCACCGTCAGTCATCGGAGTCGCGATTGGAAGTTGCAAGAACGTTTGCTGACACCTCTTATTTTGAAAGCTTGCGGTTAGAACCGTACTACCTTTATACCGCCCAAAATGTACCGGCCGCAGCCGCATTCCTGAACGCGCTGGCGCGGAAGACTCTCTTGCACAAGGACAGTTTGGTTCACGGCGACTTTAGCCCCAAAAACACTCTCATCTATCGCGGCAGATTGGTTCTGCTCGATTACGAGGTAGTTCATTTCGGAGATCCGGCCTTCGATGTCGGGTTTGCCTTAACCCACTTTCTCAGCAAGGCGCACCACCTCCCCAAGGTACGGGTTCGTCTCGCTAGCGCTGCTGAATTGTTCTGGCAGGCGTATTACAACGAGATTATGGAGTTGAGCTGGGTTGAATCTCTGGAATCACGTGTCGTCCTTCACACCCTCGCGTGCATGCTGGCACGCGTGGCAGGGAAATCAACGCTCGAGTACCTGACGCCGTGGGAAAGAGCGCGCCAGCACGATGTTGTTCTCGCTCTTATGGCAAAGCCTCCCTCTGACATTCCCGACTTGATTTCGAAGTTCATACATAAGATCGAAAACTATGCCCAAAATTGAGCGACTCTCCGGCCGAGAAGTGCTAGACAGCCGCGGTAAGCCCACCGTCCTGGCAACCTGCGTCCTGGAGGGCGGAATCAGCGCTTCTGCATCCGTACCCTCTGGAGCATCAACCGGAGCTGCCGAGGCGTTTGAACTGCGCGACGGAGATCCCAAGCGATACCAAGGACTAGGCTGCCGCCGTGCGGCCGCGAATATCGGGGGCCTGCTGCACGCGGGGTTGGCTGGTCGCGCCTTCATCAATCAGGCTGAATTGGATCGGACGCTGATCGCTCTCGATGGAACTCCCGCCAAGTCGCACGTCGGTGCCAATGCCATTCTCGCAGTGTCTGTCGCCTTTGCCCGGGCACACGCCATGGAACGCGGCATCCCGCTTTATCAGCACTTCGCCGACATGATCAGCGTTCCCTTGAATACGCTGCCCCGACTAACCATCAATCTGTTGAGTGGCGGCAAGCATGCCGGACAGCAAGTGTCGGTGCAGGATGTCCTGATCATTCCTATGTCCGCCCGCACCGTGGATGAGGCTCTGGTTACTGCATTCGATGTGTATCAGGCTGCGGCTGATCTGATATTCCGAAAATATGGGATGCGACTCCTGACCGCAGACGAAGGCGGCTTGGCGCCCCCCTGCCATTCCGCGGAAGAGATGCTTGGCCTGGCACTGCAAGCCATCGAGCGAGCGGGCTATCGTCCCGGTACGGATGTTTTTCTCGGCATTGATGTTGCCGCATCGCACTTTTACCACGATCGCCAGTACCACAAAGATGGAGAGGCTCTTGACAGTCCAGCCATGATCCAAACCATTGCTAATTGGCTCCGTCAGTATCCATTGTTAAGCGTCGAAGACGGACTTGCAGAAGATGATTGGGAGAACTGGCCCCATCTTCGTCAAGCCATCGCGGGCCGTGCGCTTACTTTGGGAGATGATCTTCTATGTACGAATCCCGGCCGTATCCGACGGGCGATCGAAACCAAAGCCTGTGATGCCTTGCTGCTGAAGGTCAATCAGATTGGAACTCTCACCGAAGCGCTGGAGGCCTACCAGCAGGCCCGAACCGCAGGTTGGTCCATCACCCTGAGCGTCCGCAGCGGAGAAACCGAAGACAACTGGGCGGCAGACCTGGCGTTTGGGTGGCAAGCCGATCAATTCAAAAATGGGTCCATTCGGCAGTCTGAGCGCTTGGCTAAGTACAACCGGCTGCTGGAAATCGAGGAAGCTACCAACAGGCCACTCGCTGGTTGGCCGCACCCGAGTCGATAGTTCGCACTCAAACGGGAGGCTGTTTGATCAGACGGGAAACATCTGAACGTAGTTCATTTCGCAATGCAGTCATCCTTCAGCTATTTCTGAGTGCGGTTGCCTGCCTGTTATGCGCACAGACTAATCTTCAGAGCAAGGGTGGCTACGTGCGCCGCGAAGGTGACGAATGGATTCTAGGTACATCGCTGGTGGAAAAAAGAGTTCGACTGGCAGGCGGACGATTCTCGTCAGTTTCCCTGCGCAACAAACTGTCAGGGCGAGAATATCAGGACGAAAACCATCCCTCACCAGAGGTACGATTCTTCGCCGATGGCCAGGATGTGAGCGCACCTGATTGGCACTGGAAACTGGGCGGCGAGCAAACTGCTCAGGGCAAGCAGGGCGAACTTCAACTTGACGTGGAACTTGAATCGTCTGGCCTGCAGTTGACCATGCACTATATCGTCTACCCCACAACCCCCGTAATTCGCGAGTGGATGACGCTGCATAATTCTTCGCGGCGCGCTCTCCGGCTAAGTCATGTTGAGTTCCTGGACTCCCGAATACTCGCCTCCATGGCTCATGATCTCCAATTCAACTACTTGACCGGGGGCGGCAACTACAACGGAAGCCAGCTCTTGAAGAATGAGCCCATAAGCTCCCGCTACCGCCGCTCGCTCGATTCCGATGGAGGCATTCAGCCGGGAAGCTACAGCAGCTACTTACCGCTCGTGTTTCTGATGAACCGGCGCGCCACCGAGGGACTAATGTTGGGGTGGGACTATCTTGGCCATTGGAATTTCGAGATCGGCGATCAGGAAGACTCTCTCTTCGGTATGCGACTGGAGTTGGCTGGTTTCGAAAGGGACCTAGCCCCCGGGGCGCAGATTGAAACCCCCAAAGTATTCGTGGCACCGTTTTCAGGCGGAATCGATGAACTCGGCAATCAATTGCTGGATTGGCAATATGCCTATTTGTGGGAATTCACCAATCCGGAATACTTCGCCCAGACTCGCTGGGCAGTAGATTGGCCGGACCCGTGGGTTGGTGACGGAGGCACTCCCAGCGCCGATAACTGGGGAAGGCGGTTGGCGCTCGACCTGCGTTACGTAGACCTGTTGCGCGAAACCGGTACAGACATTTTGTGGGATGACGCCGGCTGGTACGACAAATGGGGCACCTGGAACGGGCCGGATTGGCGCAGGACGAACGACTACGTGCGCAAGCACGGCATGAGATGGGTTTTGTGGTATCCAACGTTCTTGGCGACGCCGGAATCGAAGATCGCGCAGCAGCACCCCGATTGGTTGATTCCGGGCCGGGAAGTCCTTGAACAGTCCATTTCAGCTACCGCAGACTGGCAAAGCCAATTATTGACTGAGAGCGTCAATGCTTGGGGAGATTTTCAGTGGCGGTATGACATCGCGCCCGCCGCCAGCGCCAACGATACGGATGCTCTTGCTGCCGATCAGGAATTTCGCAGCCTCCTACAGCGCTTCAAACAAGACCATCCCCAAAGCGGGATCGACGCCTGTGACGGCGGAGGGCGCTGGATCAGCTATGACATCGCTCGCCTCTCCGAGTCCGGTGAATACACGGACGGCGGTGTCGGTCCCTATAGCTCCTACTACACCTCTCTGCTCGTTCCACCCGACAAACTCCACAATGTGGTTGATTTCGATCACACCTACTACCAGCCCGCGACCGATCGCACCCATCTAGCAATGAATCCTGCCTGGTATCGCGATCCCGGCGACGGACCCGATGTGGAATCCATCCGCAGAGTCTGGGAGATCTATCACTATCTGGTGGCGCAAGGAGTGGCGGGCCGCTGGAGTCACGTATTCCGGCCGAAGGTTGATAACGATGATGCCATCTGGTACTTCCAGCGAATGAACCGGGATAGTACGAAGGGCGTGATCATCGCCAAGCACGCGAAGCGCGGTTCCAGTTATTTCGTAATAAGCCGTCCGTCAGCCAGTTCGCGAGTTTCGACTGACCGGTATCGGGGCGGTGCTGGGGAGATGAACGTGGTCACGACGACCTCAGCCGCCGCTGTCGAAAGCGGAATCTACGAAGATCCCGTGGATGGGGCTTTTCGCTATTACGGCGTGCCCGGACAGGAATTTGGTCCGCTGAATCTGATGTATCGGCGGGCCAATGTGAAACCGGGTACTGGCGACGAGTCGCTCATCACGAAGTTGGTGAAGCTGGGGGCCGACCGCCACCTGGACAACCGCTTTTTTGGCATGCTGCTAGAGCTTGACAAGCCCATGCTTGTCACCCAGTTGGGGCAGTTCGATCCGGGAAACAATCATGGCACCTATACGCTATCGCTGGTGCGAACGGAGGACGCCAAGGTGCTCGGCACGATGGATCTTGACATGAGCCGCACCTATCCAGACGCCATGGGATTCAAGTATGCGCGTCTGCCGCAGCCCATCCAGCTCGACGCGTCGCCCAAGCCGGTGGTCATCTATCCACGAGGACTTTTGCCTGCGGAGACCTACGACGTGCAAGCGACTTCCTCCGGATGGCATGTTCAGAAAACTGGTTCGCAGTTGATGGCTGACGGGATCAGTCTCGACAAAATCGCCGCGGGTGAACTGATATTTTTGAACTTGCCTCACTATCCCGGTTCGGGCACCGATCACACTCCTCCCAGCGCACCTTCCAGCGTAACCAAGCGGTTGGGAACAAATCTTGGGGTTGAGGGAATCGAACTCAACTGGTTCCCCAGCCGCGACGACAATTGGATCTCCTATTATGAAATTCACAAGAACGGAGCGCTTCTTGGAAGGGCCGCAAAGGGAACTTATTTCTTCGATCACTCCGACTCCGCCCGCAATGACATCGATGCCAGCTTTGCGGTCGCAGCCGTCGATGGCGACGGCAATCGAAGTCCTGCGATAGCTGCGCAGAAGTCAGCGGGTGAACACCAAATCTACGAGGCCCTGGGCGATTTCTCTCCCACGCAATTTCTGAACAATTGGATCTACGAAGAGACGCTCGAAGATGGATCTTACAAGGCGTTAGTCTGGGTCAAGGAAGGCTACGAAGGCCGCTGGTCGGCATCGGGAGTAGGTCGGATTGGCAGAATCTGGATGCAGCCGTCCGCGCAATACGATTTGTCACGCACTTTCATTGTGCCGACAGATGGCGCAGTGAATATTTCTGGGACTATCCGTAAAGATCCCAGCGCCGAGAATCAGGCTTCCTGTTTTGTGCGAATTCTGCAGAATGCGCGCCAGCTATGGCCTCTAAAAGGGTGGGCCGAGGTTCGCCCGCACTACAATGCCCCTACGACCTACGAGATTACAAACCTGAGTGTGGCCGCCGGTGACAAGATAAGGTTCCTCGTAAAGCACAACGGCGAGAATCGCGTCGACCCGATTGTGTGGGATCCGACAATTGTCTTTCGAGATACAAACACCTTTTCCGCAACAACCCCCGATTCCCGCTAGCTGGGTTGCTTGTTGAAGGCGTCGAGCGCCGTTCCCACCCGTTCCAATCCGCCGCGTAGGGTTTCCGTAGCGCCACCGATGCCTATGCGGAAGTGTTGCGGCCGCTCGAAGAACTCTCCGGGAACTACGCTCGTCTCGAACTGCTCCCGCAGCATGCTGACGAATTCGAGGGTTCGGCCGGTTCTGAGGCGTGGAAACACGGTGGTTCCGAAGCGACTGCGCTCGCAATCGAGATCTGAACGTACTTCTAGAAATTCGTTGACCAAGCTACGGTTGATCTCCAGTATGCCCCGGGCACGATCGCGAACTCGGTCGAAGTTATCGAATACGAACACCGCAAGAATCTCTGCGGGGTGGGCCGGAACTCCATACGTGAAATCTGCGACTTGCCACATGCGTTGCACCAGTTCCGGTTGAGCCAGTATCCATCCACAACGGATCCCGCTCAGACCGTATGCCTTGGTCAGGCTGCCGGTCACAATGAAGTTAGATCCAAGACGAAATGCGGAACGCCATGGTTGGTCGAAAAGCGTTTCGAGATATACTTCGTCGACCAATACGCGCGCACCTACTTTTGCCGCCATTTCTCCAGCCTGCCGCATTGTGGCTTCGTCGGTAAAGGCGCTGCTTGGATTATGAAGATTGCAGAGAATCACCAGCCGGGTTTTCGTCGTGAGCTTGCGTTCCAATTCTCCCAGACCCAGCCGGAATCCCTTTTCGGCTCGCCGGTCAAATCGACAAACGTTCACCCCTATGTGGTCAAGAACCGTCAAGAGGGGGTCGTAGGTCGGGCGTTCAATCAGCACCTCATCTCCTCGATGGATAAGTGCCGTTAACGCTATGTAGTTCGCCATCGATGTGCCCAGCGTGTATACGACACAATCCTCCGGCACGCCGGCCCTCGCGGATAATCGCTCCATCAACGGCTTGTAGCCATACGGACCTGTTCCTCCGATTTCGAGATCCGAGAGATTCACCGGCAATTCGGCTAGCGGATAATCGACGACTCCACTCGACGCCAAGTTGAAGCGAGCATTCGAGTGGAGCTTGGCCCACGCCAGATAGTGTGAAACTGCTTCTGACTGCAATTCCTTCATGCCTTATTCTTCCTGCTGCCCGGCGGAATGCGCCGGCTCCAAAACCAATATACGGGAATGCCCGCCAGCAGCAGGGCATACCCGATAAGGCTATTCTTCGGATATCGATAGATTGTATTCGCAACAACCCACCAGCATATTGCGACAAACGCCGCCGTGCTCACCGGGTGGCCAGGCACAGGATAGGGGTTGCTGAAATTGATCTCGCCGCGCGCCGCTCTTCGACGAAAGACGAAGATGGTAGTCGCCGTCATCCCGAAAAACAGAAAGTCCATCGAGATCACATAGTTCAAAATCTGCTCATAATGCCCTGAGAGTGCAATGACCATCGTCCACACACTTTGCAGCACGATGGCGACCAGCGGTACGCGCGTGCGTGGATCGAGCCACGCCACAGCGCGGAAGAAAAGACCGTCATTAGCCATGGCAAAGTACACGCGAGGCGCGGTCAAGATGGATTGACTTAGGAATCCCAGCGTCGAGACCGCAATCGCCGCAGCGATAAACGTCGCGCCTCGCTGGCCCAATGCCAGACGCATCACAGCCGTCGCCGGAGTAGTCGTCGCTGCCAGTGCTTGTGGTCCGAGCGAATGCAGGCAAACCCAGTTCACGGAAAGATAGAGCGCCACGACGCCAAGCACTCCTAGCAACAGCCCTCGAGGCAGGTCTTTCCTGGGATCTTTCATTTCACCGGCCAAAAAGTTTGCCGTTTGCCATCCGCCGTAACAGAACAGCACCGGCACCATGGCAGCGCCAAACGAGGTCAGCGACGATTCCCGCTCAGCTGCAGTGGTTATCGTCACATGCTTGCCCGCTAGAACCAGCCCGGAGATCACAAGCGCAGAGATGGCAACGATCTTCATCACCATCAGCGCGCTCTGCGTTCGACTGCCGGTTTTTACTCCGAGGCAGTTAATCAGCGTAAGCGTGGCCAGGGCTGCTGTCGCCACGACCCACTCTTGGGTGCGCATTCCGGTGAGCTCAAGAAAGTAGCGAGCGAAAGTGATCGATACCACGGCCATGCCGCCAGTCTGGATAACCAGCAGCAATACCCATCCGTAGAGAAACGCTACCGCAGGGTGATAGGCCTCCCGTAGATAAGCGTACTGGCCGCCCACTTCCGGTAGTGTCGCTGCCAGTTCCGCCCAGATGAAAGCTCCGCCCACTCCAATGATGCCCCCGAAAATCCAGGCTCCAAGGATCAGCCCCGGCGTATGCACTTGCCGCGCCACCACGTAAGGATTGATGAAGATGCCAGAGCCCACAATGCCCCCCATCACCAGCATGGTGGCATCGAACAGGCCCAGCTTCCGCTCCAAGCCTGGCTTAGCGCTCGGCGAACTCTTCGTGATCGCGGGTTCAATCACGACGTCGGCTCAACGCATGAGTCGTCTTTTCAGCTTTAGTCAGGGACATTTCGGAAGGCAACTCAGTCGACCCTCGCCTCTGTGGCACTCAACCCTTAAGACAAAAAAGATAATATGCCAACTTCTTTCTAATACGCTTACGGAACCCGCCGCAGCAGCAGAATGTCCGAGCCATATTTTTGCTGATCCGCATACTCAGCAAGGGCACCATCGCCTTTGGCCAGCCACTCGTTCGGCAGGTGCGTCGCAATACCATTCATTAAAGCTTCCCCGGTCATGACTTTATCTCGTCCTGGACGGTCATTCAGGCTGGTCACCCGGTACTTTGCGTGTGCATCCAAGCCGCGCAAGCGAACCGTCGTGTCAGCAATCTCGGAGTTGTCCCGAAAAATGTACACCACCGACTCGCTGGAACCTTCCTCGACGTACTGCAGGGAAGTCCAACCCGCCGCCCCGACTTTTGGATGGTATACGTCTTCCAGCAAGAGATGGCGGTATTGCCTGAAGAACAACAGGTTGCGCTCAAAGGCCTCGATAAAGCCAGGGGGAGCCGCCGAAAGGAACTGCGACGACATTCCGTTGATATTGCCAAAAGTCACTCCATGCGTAAAGTGCTTGCGAAAATAATAGTCCAGCGCCGAAGCGCTATACCAGCGCGCCGTGAGATACTCTCCCGCCACCTCTCCCTTTCCCGCCGCCGCAAGCGATCCCCACACATTTGGGCTGACCATAGGTCCGGTAATAAACTCGTTGATATACCCTCCCGGCAGAAGACTCCGAGGACCTGGATTGGTGCGCGCGTACTGCAGCGATGGATCGCATTCAAACCCAGACAGATTCGGAAAGCGCTCCAGCAGATACCGCAGGATCTCCACCCGCCCGCGATACGCCGCGTAGGCGCCATCGGTCTTTCCGTGGCCGTGATCGGTCCGGTTACATTCGTAGCTGACGGTCGATGAAGGATCCCATTTGATCCAATCCAAGTGCCATTTTTCGATAATCTCACCCAGTTGCTTCTCGATCCAAGCCACCACCTTCGGATCACCGAGGCATAATTGCTTGGTGGGAGCGAGAGATGGATGCATCGCTCCCAGCGCCTTCCCGTCGATCATCGCCAGCCAGTCCGAGGGAATCTCGCCTGATTCCACTCGCGCTGCATCTACGTTGCCTGGGTCCACCCAGATTCCAAATTTCAAACCCATGGCATGCACCGCATCGGAAAGATTCTTCAGGCCGTGCGGAAATTTCTCTTGATTCTCCTTGTAACTCCCCAGTCCGAGCGTCCAATCGTTCATACCGGGAATCAAGGAGGCGCCTTCGTACCACGTGGCATCGTGATAGAAGACGTCGAAACCACTTCGTTTGGCCACCGCTAGTTCTTTCAGGAGGGGTT
Source organism: uncultured Acidobacteriaceae bacterium (assembly GCA_963696275.1). GTDB lineage: Bacteria > Acidobacteriota > Terriglobia > Terriglobales > Acidobacteriaceae > Acidiflorens. The sequence goes on from CAVOJQ010000012.1 coordinate 846,462, forward strand.
CTTCACTATTCTTCGCCGTAAGCCAAATGCAGTACGTAACCAGCGGAGAGTCCGGCAATGGCGCCTGGAAAACGTACTTTTTCAGATAACGGAAGGTCTCGTTTCCGACATTGTCGCTGTCACCCTGGGCGAGCGCAAAGAAGGTGATTGGCGTTTCCACAACCGCCCCCGGAGCCAGTTCGAAGGTCGCGGCAGGTCCGGATTTCTTGTCTTTTACCAGAATTGTACCTGCGTGAACCACGGTATCGCCCTCCGTGCTTTGCACATCGGCCTTCCAGCCGAGCACGCCCAGGCCGGGTTCGCCTCCGATCAGCATGGATTCTCCGGTACCTTGATTTTCGAGCACCAACCAGTCCTGATATTGCCGGGCTTGGCCATGACCTTCGCTCGCATGGAACCCATGCTGACCCTTGGCCGACGAATAAGGTTTCAGCCCGCCCGAAGGATTCTTCAGGGTCAGAAACAGCGGATTGATGCGGCTATCGAGAATCAAATCCTGCTTGGTGTGGTTCTCCACTCGTAAAGCAGTCTGTACGACGGCGCCGGTCGGATACAGCTTCAACTGCAAGGAAAGCACTCCGCCAGCCTGGGACTGAAAACGTAGTACGAGTTGTTTACCGCCCTTGTCCACGTCGGAAATAGCGTCATCCGCAAACAGGTATGGATTCCCCGATTTGTCAGGAGAGACAATTAACGGCGCGTCTGCCATGGCCCATTCTGAACCACCCTCCCGCCGTAGCGACCTCACCTTCACCGCACCGGCCATAAGAGCGAGTTCGAGACGAACATGTCCGTTGTTCAGCCCCCAACCGTCAGGCGACTTAATAATGGATACTTGCGCGGGAACGAGGACCGCTCCGCAACAGATTAGTAGAATTGTGATTAGGAGCGATCTCATGCCGCCAAACCTCGCTGCCTTCATCGATGTGGGACGAACCCGGACCGGGTTTCTCAAATCTATATCGGAAGCAGTCGATTACCCAGATTGAAGTTGGTCAGGCAGACTCGCCCCGGCCATCGCCGGGGCGAACCTGTTGACGGGGGAAGGAGACTTAGAAAGTGAGATGGGCTCCTATCTGCATACGACGTCTATAGTCGACGATGCTCGTGATCGTTCCTGAACCTGTATCCGACGTGGGAATTCCAGGGGAGATAGAGGCATTAGGAGACCCCAGATTGATGCGGTTGGCAACGTTGAAAACCATCCATTGGAGTTCCAGGCGAGTCCTTTCGGTAATCACCATGGTCTTACTCAATGTGGTGTCTATTTCGCCATAGCCTGGAGCCAGCAAGATGTTACGTCCCGAGTTACCATAGGTGTATGGCTGCGCAACATTAACGAAATCCGTGGTGTTAAACCACTGATAGCGATTCGGATTGGCCACCCCCCCATTTCCAATGCGATCCGGTCTTAACGCGATTGTAGAATTAAGTGAGGCATTGTTGGCGAGAGTGGGCGTGAAATAGGTACCTCCCTGGAAATTGAAAATTCCACTGAATGTCCAACCGCCCGCGAGCAACTCCATGGGGCGGCTCAGGTTGCTTGCATATGCCTGGCCGCGGCCGAACGGAAGTTGCCAATTAACCGCGCTCACCGAAGCCCAGGGCCGCGTAGTATCGGAATTTCCGTAATTGCTCTGGAAGTTAAATTGATTCTGCGGGCCGAACGTTCCCTCGTCTAGTCCCTTAGCCCAGGTGAAATTGCTGAGCATATAGAAACCCGCTTGAAAACGCTTTTCGACATGGACTTGCAACGAATTGAAGTTATTCTTCAGCTCCGGATAGTTCGGAAGTTGGTCGTTGCGCTGGGTTTCCTCCTGCGTCCAACCAAAGTTGGCGTAATAGGGCCGCCGCGGATCGAAGGCGCCGGGCCCAGGGATGGGCGCGTTCACGTCAATGTTGTCCCACAGATGACGACCATGGTTGCCGACATATCCGATCGTGAAAATGAACTGGTGCGGCAAGATCTGCTCCAGCGTGACGTTGTACGAATCGTCGTAGCTGTGGGGGTACGGCCCGACACCAGGGAATAAATTGCTGAATCCATCGGGACCACCGTTAAAGGGCAGCATGCCGTTCGATGGATAAGCGGGGAGGGTCGCGGGCAAGCCTGGACCTTGATCAAGCGTGAAGGTCAACGGTGCATAGGTATTGGCCGCGGTATCTGCCTGGCTCTGTTTGATCGGCCAACAGCAGCCCTGCGTGCCAAACCCAGCGCCGTATGGATTCATGAAGTAGCTGCGGGCAAATCCACCCCGAAGAACCGTATTCGGAAACAGGTGATAGGATGCTCCGACCCGCGGCGAAAATTCGGTTTTGGAAGTTGTGACTCCGGCATACTTGCCCGCCAGATTCGTCAATAGCACCATGTTCGTGTTCAAATCGATGTTTCCCACGCTCTGCCCGGTCGGGGTGAAGATCGGGCTCATGTAGTCCCATCGCAGACCCGCAATCACGGTCAGCTTGGGCGTCATCCGCCACGTGTCCTGCCCGTAGAAGGCCCGCTTCCACATCTTTTCCTGGGGCTGTACTAGCGTGATGTCTCTGCCGAAGTTGCTGGTGAGGCCGAGTTCGAAGGCCGCTAGACCCGACCCACAGGGGGGGGCGGGCGGAGGTAGCGCGCACGCAGGGCCGTTGAGGGCGGTGATGTTTTGGCTGGATTCGAAATTACCTCGGCCGCTGACATCGGTTCGGATACCGAAGAACTTTGCGACCTCGCCGCCGAACTTGAAGGCATGGTTGCCCCAGGTTTTGGTCCAGTTGGAGTAGAACTGAAAGTTGGTCTCCGTTTCAAAAAATGGCAACCCAATATCCCCCATGGTGAACCCGCCAATCGGACCATCGATCTGCAGCGCTGGCAACCCAGCCGTGTAGATGGTACCCAGGTTGATGTCCGGAATTCCTACCTTGGTGGCCGTGTCGGCGGTGTCCAGTTGCAATTCTTGAATGTAGATTCGTGAAAATGCAAACCGGGCGTCTTGCAGCAAACTCGGAGAGAAGGTGTGCTGGTAATCGACCATCGCGCTCTGGTCGTGATCATACGAGTTTCCCGAGTTGACCGCGCCACCCAGGGCCGGCCCCCCTGCAATTGGACCAAACACATTGTCGGTGAAAAAATTCGCATCAAAATAACTGTATTTCCCGAAAACCACCGTTTTCGGGGTGACATAGTAGTCGACTCGGCCATCGACCTGATTTTGATTGAAAGTCGCCGGCCGGGAGACCGCATAGTTGTTGACCGGTGTGCCCGGGATGGTCGGTTCAGGCAACAGCGCTAGCAGGTTGGACGCAGCTTGGCTGATCCGGTCGGGACAAATCTTGTTGAGAACGCCGTTACACGAAATCTGTTGTCGGCCGGTGCCGTCTGGATTGCCCGTGGCCGGGTCATAAATCACGTCGCTTCCGGCTATAGAAGTAAAGTCACCAATCTTGAATGCATCGATAGGGGTGGTGTAAAGGCTGGAAGTGAAGAAATGATTCCGCATGCCCTGGAAGTCGGAGAAGAAGAACAGCTTGTCCTTCTTAATGGGGCCGCCGATGCTTCCGCCAAACTGATTCCAGACATTGCCGGGTATCCCGTTCGGCTGACTGAAATGATCGGCAGCGTTAAACCCTGACGTCCGATAGTACTCGAACAGCGACCCGTGAAAAGCATTCGAGCCCGACTTGGTGGTGATCTGCCATATGCCTCCGTCGACGCTGCCATATTCGGCGTCATAGTTGGTGGTAGTGAGCTTCAGTTCCTGCACAGAATCTTGCGGGACCACGAGCAGTGAGTACCCCTGGATCACCTCGGTGTTGTCGACGCCGTCCAGAATATGCGCGTTGTTGTTCGTCTGGGTACCGTTAACATGGACGTTAAAGTCCTCTCCTGCGTTCTCGGGATGAAGATCCAGTTGGCCGGTCGCCATGAACGCCCCCGGTGCCAGGAGCGACAGCCGGGTGATGTTCCTGCCAAACGCTGGAAGATTGTGAATCTCCCTGGACTGAATATTTTCGCTGACTTCTGCGCTATCGGTTTGCAGAATCGGAGTCTCGCCGGTTACGGTCACAGCGGATTTTACGGTGCCGATTGGCAACACGGCGTCGACCCGGTAGCCCGTCCCCGCATCGATCCTGGTCGCTTCTCTCTTGAACTCGCCAAATCCCTGCTTCGTGATGGTCAGCGTGTATATACCGGGGATCAGACTGGGGAAACGGTACGCCCCATCCCTATTGGTGACGGTTCTGTCCGTCACGGCCGTGCCGACGTTCGTGACTTCGACCGCAGCATCGGCAACAACCGCTCCCGAACTATCGGTCACATTGCCTGCGATGCCGCCCGAAACCTGCGTTTGTCCATGCAACATGCCACTGCCCACCATGGAGAGAACTGCGATTAGCGTCAGAAAACGGTATGCTGCGGAGTTCATCATGGAACCTCCCTGAACGACTGCGTTTTCGATCGGCAACCTGCGCCCCCACTTTGGAGGCGCTGTCGAAGTTGGCCTTTTTGAGTGCCGCGCTCGAGTTCGACAACAAACGGTGTTGCGCGAGGCTCTCTCGTGACAGACGCGCAAGTTAACCGATCTACTCCCCAGTGTCAAGAGAAATGTTGTCAACACTAATGTCTACAACCATGTAAGCGATAGACGTCGCAGGCTGGGAAAAGATAGGGGCCCCGCGGAAGATCTTTTTACCGAATTCGAAGCGCGGGTGCGAATCCAGCGCATCGCATCGATGCGAAAACATTGGGGCCTGACGATGATTCCACTGCTCCGTCGATGTCCGACACTGGGACCGGTCCAGCGAAATACGATTTAAGGGATTATCTGCACCTGGTGCGCTATTCACTCGCGACGCGAACTGCATGGTACATTATTAAAAGGCGTCCGCCTTCTTAGCTGACTGCAACACTCAGGGTTCGCAGAAGGGCGGGGAGCTCAGCAGGTGCGGTTGGGCCCCCCCGTCGCTCGACGTATCGATCGAAGATATCGACCACTTTCATGCCGAATTCCAAATCTCGCTCTACCCGATCCGGACGCGGTTCCGCCAGCCAGAGGGTTGAGACCCACTTACGCAAGGCGATTCACGCCGGCAAGTTGCGACCGCGCCAGCGCATCATTGAAGAAGATCTCGCCCAGCAGTTGGAGGTCAGCCGTGGACCGGTGCGGGAAGCATTGCTGCGGCTGGAACGCGATGGTTTGGTCGTTACTACTTCGCGCCGCGGCACCTTTATCCGCGATATCTCGCTCGTCGAAATCGGCGTGATCTTCCGCATGCGTGCCAAGCTCGAAGGGCTCTGTGTTCGCTATATGAGAGAAAACCCCTCCATCGATCCCCCCGAGGTTCTGAACCGCGCGCTGAGGAAAATGAAGGCGGCGGCGGCCAAAAAAGATGAAGACCAGTTTTTTGATGCGGATATGGAATTGCACCGCACCATCTGGAAAGCGGCCAATCAGCCCCTTCTCTACCGCACCCTCAATCTGCTCATGAACCCTTACATTTTTATCATCGCGCGCGGCTATTCTTCTCGCATCCCGTTGGCCAATCGTCGCGACAATCACGAGCAGTACGTGCGAATGGTCCTGAAGACACCTCTGGATAAAATCGAGAATGAAGTAGAACGATACTTCGCGAGCCTGTATTCACGCACCTTCGAGCAGAGCTCCACTTTCCCCGGTTTCAGCACAGATTCCTGGACGCATTACCTGCACAGGGCTCTGCCCGACCGATAAAGCTGCTCCCTCTCCGCCACGCCCCACATGTCATCAATTCTGTTGACATCGTTACGAACCTGATGTTCCAATGATCCGCCGACTTCGGATTCACAGAGGTCTGCGAGCATTCCATTCGACGACAGGAAGAAGCACCTCGCTTCCGCCCAGGGACGATCATGGCCTCGCAAACTGTTCAGGCAATTTTGCTGGTGTTGTGCGCTGCGATCATGAATGCCGCCTACGCAATTCCCATGAAGTTGAATAAGAAGTGGGAGTGGGAGCATTCATGGTTCGCTTTCTCCATTCTGGGCGTGGCCGTTGTCCCAACCGTGATTGCCTTGCTGACGGTTCCTGGATTGTGGTCCACGTACTCGACGGTTTCAATCCGAACGCTGGCGGCCATGGTCTTCTTCGGGGCCAGTTGGGGTGTGTCGCTGGTGTTTTTCGGCCTCGCCCTTACCCGATTGGGTCTCGCCATGACTTTCGCAGTTTGTCTGGGAACGTCTGCCGCGGTCGGAGCGCTCACCCCCTTGATCGCTCAGCACCCCGATCAACTATTGACGAGACAGGGCGAACTCATCATCTTGGGCGTCGTGGTCATTATTGTCGGAGTCGCGGTATGCGGAGTAGCGGGTAAGCATCGAGAAGCAGCCTTGCAACAAGAAACTACTACTGTTCGCAAGGGGTTCATGGGCGGCCTTCTTTTGGCATTCACCTCCGGAATCCTCGGTTCGATGCTGAATCTCGGCTTAGCCTTCGGAGGAAGCATTCAGCGCTCCGCCCAACAACATGGCGCGAGCCAGGCTATGATGTCGAATGCAGTCTGGTTGCCCTGCCTCTATGCTGGCTTTCTCCCCGGCGTGATTTACTGCTGGGTGCTGATGGCCAAGAAAGAAAATCTCCGTAACTTGGGACTGCCGGGCACATGGTATTACTGGCTGGTGGGAGCTAGCATGGGCTTTCTCTGGTTTGGCAGTATCATTCTTTATAGTATCTCGACCGTCAAGCTTGGCGACTTGGGTACTTCGATCGGATGGCCCTTGTTTCTCGCCTCCATCGTGGTCGCGAGCACGGTCTTCGGCATACTCACAGGCGAATGGTCCCGCACGGGCACGCGCCCCCTCAGGACGATGATTCTCGGAGTCGGCTTTCTGGTGATAGCCATCGCGATTCTCAGCTACGCGGGACGAGCGCAGTCCTGAAGCGCCTCGGCCTCCGGTCAATGGCTCTACCCCCGGAAGGCTGCCGCTCTATCCCGAATGTCTCGCAAGACGGACGGTATCAATCCGTTGCAGTGCATTCCCGGAACCGTAGAACGGTCCAGCGCACCGAACGTTTTAAATTATGTCAACAAAAGTGTTGACGATCGCTGTGCTTGTTTAGTATTGTGCGAGTGGAAATTGAGCGTTCAGAAGGGTTGCGCATTGCGAAATGCTCATCCCCTCCCGATGTAACCACCTGCGGTGCAGGTTCTCACTTCTGACTATTACCGCGCCTCGACTTCAAAGTAACGGTCATGCGGTTATGGAAATCTTTCGCCACGTATATCGGATCTCATCTTCGATAGCCGACCGCAATCTGTTCCAGTATTTGTTTGTTGGCGACAACACAATCCTGCTCGACACGGGTACCGCCCTTACTCCGCAGGAAACCATAATCCCCTTTCTTGGAAGGATCGGACTGGATCCTTCACGCTTGACCCTGGCCATCGATACCCACGCCGATGCCGATCACCACGGAGGCAATGCTTCACTCAAGCAAATTGCCGGCCAGGTAACGCTGGCATGTGGCGAGCAGGACCGATTGATCATCGAGGATCCCGATCGCCTTTTCGCTTCGCGCTACAACCAGTGGATTCCAGATCACGGCGTGGGACTGGGCCTCTACTCCGAGGCCAGCGCTTGGGTTCGCTCCATGGCAGGCCCGCCCCACCGAATCGATCGAACCTTTGTGGGTGGCGAAAGCATCATGATCGATGATCGACGCTCTCTTCGGATCCTTCACGTCCCCGGCCATAGCGACGGGCACCTGGCGCTCTACGACGCGGTCCACCGGGCTGTGTTCGTCGGAGATGCGCTGCACGGCCAATATTGTCCCACCAAGACTGGAGAACCGTCGCTTCCCCCGGCCTATTATTCCGTGCTCGCCTATCTTGGCACCCTGCAGATGCTGCACGCCCTCGAAATCGATTGGATTTATTCTGGACATTGGCCGGCATTCCATGGCTCGCAAGTCTCGGAATTTCTCGCCGAGTCTCGCCGGTTTGTGGACACGGCTGCAAACCTGGTCTGGAGGGCTCTCGAAAAACACTCTGAGGGCATCACGCTCCAAGCGTGCATGGATGAGTGCGGCCCCGCACTGGGGACTTGGCCTTTGAACAATCAGTGGTTGTTGATGTACCCATTGCATGGTCACCTTTTGCATCTAGAGGAGCAAGGCCGAGTGAAGAGGCATGTTGGCGAAGGTCGTGCGCGGTGGAAGATTGCAAGCTAGCTGAGAGACAACGCTGAGAGAGAAAGCGACGATGAAATCTGCGTGCGGGATGGTCTCGGAAAGAAGTGAGCTTAGCCGGTCGACTTATGTCCCTGGCACGCTGGCGGCGGCTTCCTTTTTATTTCTTCTGCAGCCATTTCTATTGGCGGCTGTCGCGGCCGTGGACCAGGCGCCGCGTTCGGCATTCGTTCGTACCGGATCGTTCCCCGGCGTGCGTTTCAGCTCCGGCCTCACAACTTGTGATGAAGAATTGCGCAACGGCCGTTGGGTGACCCGTTACTGGGATTCGAGCGGGCAGATCATTGCCGACATTCAAATCGAAGCCGAACGCCAGCAGATGGACACCCTCCCGATCGACGCCTTCAAGCTCGAAATGGAGGGACAGGAGCTTTCCGGAACCTGGAAGTGGATTGGAGCGACTCAATCCCAAGTCAAGAATCCCGACGGGTTACTGGTCACTGTGGAACTTGAAAGCCGGGTTCGTCCGGTTCGAGTCAAAGTGCAGACTCTGCTGAACGGTGGACCCGTCATGGTTCGCTGGCTGGAAATCGTCAATACCGGGCAACATCCGACTGCTATCTCTAATGTATCGCCGTGGTCAGGTCAACTTTGGCATACGCCCAACTTCGCAGAGAAGCTTCCTCCCGACTCCGAAGATGTTTACGACGTGGGTTACGCTCAATACAGCAAGTGGGGGTATGAAGGGGCATGGCGCTTCGATCCTGTCGTCAACGAAACCAAACTCATCACCGGAGAACGGGGAAAATCCGGATGGGGTCACCCTACCTTCTTCGCCCGCAATAACGCCACCGGAGAGTGGTTCGTTGCGTCCCTGGGATGGAGTGCGAACTGGAAAATCCGCGTTACCAGCAGGGTGGAAAAGTCTCCGGTAGACCGCACGAATGCGGTTGACAGACCTGTCAACCAAGCTCGCTTGTTCTTCGAGATGGGACCCAGTTCCCTCGACCCGGCCCTCCGAGTGGTCAGCCCCGGAGAAACTGTGAAGACGCCGGAGACGCATATTCTCTGTATGAAAGCGGATCTCGACCATGTCACCCAGGCTCTGCTGCATCATGTGCGTCGCGATGTTCTTCCGCGGCCACCCTCGGAGCACGTGTTCGATGTTGAAGCCAACCATCGCGGCTATATCGTGGACCACGAGACCGAGGCTGGAATCGACCGGGAGATTGATATGGCCGCCGACATTGGCGCAGAGACATTTCTGATTGATGCAGGCTGGTATGGCCCCGAACCGAACCGCTGGTATCAGAACGTGGGCGACTGGTACGCGGGCAATTGGTTGCCGAATGACATCCAGCCCATCCGCGAATATGCACGCAACAAAGGAATGGGTTTCGGATTATGGGTTGAGATCGAGGGCGTAGGAGCGGCGTCGAAGTTACGCCAAGAACATCCTGACTGGATCCTGACCCGCGACGGCGTTCCCATCTCCAATGGTCGCCACCTCGACGTCGGAAATCCGGTGGTCGCTCAATGGATGGAATCCGAGATCGCCCGGATCATTCGCAAATACGATCTTGACGTTTTCCGGATCGACTACAACATGTCAGTCGAAGAAGACGGAAATCATCTGCGCGATGGTTTCGTCGAAAATTCCTCATGGCGGCATGTGGAAAATCTCTATGCCATGTTCGATCGTCTGCGTCAGCAATTTCCAAGAGTCATTTTTCAGAACTGTGCAGGTGGAGGCGGCCGGCTCGATTGGGGTATCATGCGACGCTTCGACAATACCGAACTCTCTGACTGGATGCGTGAGCCGAGGGGCGTCAAGATTTTGAACGGGATGACCTGGGTTCTGCCCCCGGAAATCCTTCTGCGCACCTTCGGTACTGAGGTGCCCGATCTCGCTGGCGATGGCGACCTTGACTCTCAGTTGCGCCAGGTCGAGATGTCGCTCCCCATCTTTCGCGGTATTGCCCCGTCTCCCGAGGAATTAAATCCCATTTTGCGAGACAAACTTCGTGCCGGAGTCGCTCTCTACAAGAGCGAGTTACGACCCATCTTGCGTGACAGCATCGTCTACCACCACACCCCGTTGACTCCTTACCTTACTCAATCGCCGTGGATTGTGCTGGAATACGCGAGCCCAGAAACGAAGCAGGACGTTGCGACCCTGTTCCGCACATCGAATTTTGAAGATCCGGTCTATCGTTTCGTGCCCCGCGGTCTTGATGCTGGCGCTGCCTACAGGGTCACCTTCGAGAACCGGAATGAAACCGTGGAAATGTCCGGCATTCAGTTGCTTCAGGATGGGATCTCCGTTCGGCTTGAAACGGCCGGTACTTCGGAGATGTTGTTGTTCGAACGCGTGGCTAGTGTGAACCCCAAGAGTCGCTGAAAGAGAGGAAGCTTTAGCTTCCGGGGATTTGAATCATGGATATGGAACAAGGCATTTTCCGAAAACTGTTTGATCTTAGTGGGAAGGTGGCGCTGATTACCGGCGCCGGTGTTGGCTTCGGTGAGGCGATAGCTCTCGGCTTCGCTGAGTTTGGCTGCGACGTCGCGGCCAGCGATCTCAATCTCGAGAATCCTCAGCGCACGGCCGAAAGGGTGCGCCAGGCAGGAAGACGAGCGATTGCCTTAAAGGCCAACGTAGCTGTCCCCGACGACGTGACCGCCATGGTACAGACAACTGTTCGCGAGCTAGGCGGTATTGACATCCTGGTGAATTGTGCTGGTATCCCGCAGCACGATCCCGCCGAGTTGACGCCTGTCGAAACCTGGGATCGCGTTCTGAACATCAACCTGCGCGGTACTTTTTTATGCTGCCAGGCCGCGGCGCGCGTCATGCTGGAGAAAGGTCACGGCGTAATGATCAACTTCTCCTCGATCGCGGGGGTGGTGGGCGTGGGTCGCGGCGCCAATGCCTACTGCGCCAGTAAGGGCGGAGTTAATGCCTTGACCAAGCAGCTGGCTTTGGAGTGGGCCGATCGAGGAATTCGGGTCAACGCCATCGCCCCGTGCCAGTTTATGACCCCAGGCCTCAAGGAAGTGATGGCCAAGCCGCAATTCGAACCGGACAAGTTGATGCAGGTTTGGAAGTCCAATATTCCCCTGGGTCGCGTCGGCGAACCGGAAGAGATCGTCGGGCCCGCATTATTTCTCGCGTCGCAGGCTTCCTCCATGGTCACGGGAGTGATTCTTCCGGTGGACGGAGGTTATCTGGCTCGATAACGAAAGGGAAAACCGGGAACTATCTATGACATCGAGTTGTTCATCATCGCTTCCAGGTGGAGTTCAGCTGAATCGTCTTGTACAGATCGGCATTGTTGTCGCCGATCGGGATCGAACCACGCAACTGCTGACTTCCCTATTCGGCATGGGGCCGTTTCGCTTCGTGGAGTGGCCCGACCGGCCGGAATCTCAGTATTTCTATCGCGGTGTGCAAGAGAACATCAGCATTAGGCAGGCTTTCGTTCAATTAGGGGCCGTGGAGATCGAGTTGATCGAGCCTTTGGAAGGCCGTAGTGGCTATCGTGATTTCCTCGATCAGACCGGTGGAGGAATTCACCACGTGCTTTTTGAAGTGACCGATATCGATCCCGTGCTCGAGAAGTTGGCATTGTCCGGCGTGAAGGTGCTGCAGTCTGGAACCGGAATTCGGCCGGGCACTCGCTGGGCGCTGCTCGATACTCAGGAGTTGCTGGGATTTCTGGTGGAATTGCGACACCGACCCGGCGAATCAGACGGCACATCGCTCTCCTGATCGTCAGTTTTCACCGTGAAAGTCAAAAATATGCACGAAACGAATTCAACCCGCCTGAAGACCGCGATTGTCGGATGTGGCAAGGTCGCCGGCACCCACGCCCTCGCATATCAAGAGTTGCCCAACTCGCAATTAGTTGCCGTATGCGACGTGGCTCTCGATCGGGCTGAAGGATTGGCAAAGAAACTCCACGTCAACGCCTACACCGATCTCGCTGAAATGCTCAGACGTGAACAAGTGGATGTCTTGTCAGTCTGCACGCAACATACACAGCATCCAGCTGCAGTCGAGATCGCCGCCGCCGCTGGCGTCCATGTCATCTCGGAGAAGCCACTGGCTATCGATCTCCGTTCTTGCGATCGCGCCATTGCGGCCGCACGCGATGCCGACATCAAGCTGGGAGTAATCAGCCAGCGCCGCTGGTATGAACCGGTGCAAAGGATGAAGGACGCTATCGATGCCGGGAAATTAGGCAAACCCGTTCTCGCAATTGTGACTATGCTCGGCTGGCGTGAGCCTTCCTATTATCTTTCTGATCCCTGGCGGGGCACCTGGAAAGGTGAAGGAGGCGGGGTTGTAGTGAGTCAAGCGCCGCACTATCTGGACCTGCTCTGCTGGTTTATGGGCCCCGCCACGGAATTGTACGCATACTGGGATAACTATAACCATCCCGGCATCGAAGTGGATGACACTGTGGTCGCTTCTGTACGCTTTCGCGATGGGGGAATGGCTTCGATCGTATTCAGCAATTCGCAGCGCCCTGGATTGTATGGAAAGATCCATATTCATGGGTCTTCCGGCGCCTCGGTGGGCGCTGAGATTGACAGCGGATCGCCTTTCATCTCCGGAGTTACGGAAAAAATGGACCCGCCTTTTAACGATGTTTGGACCGTGCCCGGCGAAGAAGGGTGTCTCGAACATTGGAATATTGAGGACCGATCGCGCCCCTGGAATGTGATGACCTATTATCACAAGTTACAGTTAGCTGACTTCCTTGCCGCCGTATCGAAGCAACGCGCGCCCATGGTCGATGGTGAGGCGGGGCGGCGCGTCGTTGAACTATTCTCTGCTGTTTATCGTTCGCAACTGGAACATGCGCCGCAGAAGTTGCCGCTGGCGCAGTAATTATTGGGAGGCTGCAAGTATGCCGGAACCACTTCTGACTGAGCGAATCTCGAAGCAACAGCTCTTGAATTACTACAAGAAAATACTCGAACTAAGATTATTTGAGCTCAAGGTTCAGGAACTGTATCGCAATGGGCGGCTTCCGGGATTCGTTCACTTGTATGTGGGAGAAGAGGCCGTTGCGGTGGGAGTCTGTTCCAATCTCGAACGGCAGGACTTGATTTTCAGCACCCACCGCGGCCACGGTCACGCTCTGGCAAAAGGAGTGCCGGCTAAGATTGTACTTGCCGAACTGTGGGGCAAGACCACGGGAAGCTCGGGCGGACGCGGTGGAAGCATGCATATGTATGCCCCCGAGTATGGATTCATGGGGACAAATGGAATTGTGGGGGCGCCGATTCCCCTCGCTACTGGAGCCGCGCTGAGCGCCAAGGTACGGAAAAATAACCAGGTAGTTGTGTGTTTCTTTGGCGACGGTGCCGTCAACAGCGGTTCGTTTCACGAGGCCGTTAATATGGGAGCTGTCTGGAACTTGCCGGTCGTGTATGTGTGTGAGAACAACTTATACGCGACAGAAATGGCTTTCCTTCGCGCCACCAAGAACACGAGCATTGCCAGCCGCGCAGCCGTTTACGGAATGGTGGGAATCGAAGTCGATGGCCAAGATGTGGTGGCCGTCCATGAGGCTGCGCAAACTGCTATTGGTCGTGCGCGTTCGGGCGGTGGCCCTACCCTGATCGAATGCAAAACGTATCGCTACGTCGGCCATCACGAAGGCGATCCCGGCACCGATTATCGAACCCGCGAAGAGGTTCAACAATGGAAACAGAGAGACCCGGTAAAAATCGCCCGTAAGGTGCTGCTCGAATCGGGCGGGGCCGACGAGACCGTCTTGCAGTCGGCCGATCAGGAAGTAGAGCAGCTCATCGATCAAGCCGTTGACTTCGCCGAGAATAGCCCCGAACCCTCGGCAGATTCCGTCAACGACCACGTGTTTTAGCCGGAGGAGAAAGCTATGCCAGAGCAAGGCCGGATGATTACGTATGCAGATGCAGGAGTAGAAGCTCTGCGCGAAGAAATGGCCAGAGATGACAGTATTGTTTACATCGGGCAAGGCATAGGGCCGCGCGGTGGAAATTTCCGTCAGACTCGGGGCCTGTGGAAGGAATTTGGTGACGAACGGTTACGTGATACGGGTATCTGCGAACTGGGAGCCACAGGCGTAGCTATCGGCGCCGCCATGGCCGGTACGCGCACTGTGGTGGATGAAGTTTTTCTCGACTTTGCTCTGGAAGCCATTACTCAAATTGTTCAGCAGGCAGCGAATATTTCCTACATGTCGAATGGAAAAATCAAAGCTCCGGTCGTAGTTCGGGGAGCGATGGGGGCTGTTCGCAATGCTGGAGCGCACCATTCGCACACATTTTACAACTGGTTTGCCAATACGCCGGGATTAAAAGTTGCACTTCCATCGAATCCATACGATCTGAAAGGACTTTTCAAAACTGCGCTCCGCGATCCGGGACCGGTCATGTTGATTGAGCATAAATCTCTCTATAACACCAAGAGCATAGTGCCAGAAGAGAGCTACCTAATCCCGTTTGGAGAAGCTCGCGTCGTACGCGAGGGTCACGATCTTACAATTGTGGCCATGTCGCGCATGGTCGAATTGGCCACCAAAGCTGCGGTGGTACTCGCACAGGAGGGCGTTTCGGCTGAAGTAATCGATCCCCGTACTATTGTCCCTCTCGATCGGCAAAAGATCACCGAATCCATCAGGAAGACGGGAAGGCTCGTTGTGATTGACGAATCGCCATCTTCCTGCAGTTTCGCCGCAGAGCTTCTTGCCATAGCCGTGGAAGACTGCTTCGACAAACTGCTGGTTCCGCCTAAGCGTATTAACTCGTTGCCGGTGCCGAATCCGTTCAGCCCGGTTCTCGAAAATCAAATGATTCCGTCGGTCGATCGCATCGTCAGCGTGGTACACAGTATGATGAAACCCTAAAGGAGAACGTTTTAAAGATGGCGTACAAAATTGTCATGCCGCAACTCGGACTCACGATGGAGGAGGGTTCCGTAACCAGTTGGCTCAAGGCGCCGGGTGATTGGGTAGAGAAGGGCGATGCCCTATTCACCGTTGAAACTGACAAGATCGAAATGGAAGTCGAATCGATGGGCAAGGGCTACCTGGGAGCCATACAGGTTGAAATTGGAAAAAAGGTGCCGGTCGGGACTTTGCTCGCGATGCTGAATGATGAGCGCGAAACAGCCGCATAGCCCCAGCGGAATAGCCATAGTTCGTAGCCCCCAGGCGCCGGCGCAGAGTAGGTTACAAATCAACGAGCCCGTGTCCAGCTAAAGAGTTGATCGTCTTACTACAACGTCCTTACGAGTAAACACCGCAGAACTTAACTCAACGCCCAACCCCGGCCCGGGCGGCAGCGGCAAATCTCCACCGCTTTCGGGAACGAGCGATCGCGTAACCAGTCCTTCATATTCCTCGTTGTAGTGCCGTCGGACGCTCTCCATAATATATAAGTTAGTAACATTGGCTGCGAAATGCGCGGTGGCGAAATGCAGTATTGGCCCGCCACAATTATGCGGCGCAACCGGAAGATAGGAGGTCTCGGCCATGGTTGCGATCTTCTTAGCCTCGGAGATTCCACCACACCACGAAATGTCAGGCATGATGATTCGCGCTGCGCGATTCTCCAGCAGTTCGCGAAATCCCCAACGGGTCATCAAGCGCTCGCTAACGCAGAGCGGCAGTTCAGTCGAACGCGCCAATTCAGCGTAGGCGGCTAGATTATCCTGGGGCAACATCTCCTCCAGCCACATCGGCCGGTATTTCTCCAGAGCTCCGGCGATTTGGATGGCGCATGGAAGATTCCAGAAGCCATGAAATTCTATGGCCACATCGATCGAGTCGCCAAATTCTTCCCGAATGCGCCGCAGTGGTTCCATTGCCGTCCGCAACTGTTCCGCCGAGATATGATTCCCGCCAGTCTTTCTGGCAATCGGATCGAACGGCCAGATCTTCATCGCTCGAATGTTGCTGGCAAGAAGTTCCTGGGCAAGTTGCGTAGGGTTACTCAGAAAATCGACTCGGTCGTAACACGTATTGTAGATGCGTATCGTTTCCCGCGATGCGCCGCCCATGAGCTTGTAGACCGGTTGATTTGTCGCTTTGCCCAGCAAATCCCACAGCGCGATGTCGACCGCGCTGAGCGCTCGCATTTCCGCGCCGGCCCAACCGCTGTAAGAGACGGCGAGAAACATATCCGCCCACAATCGGTCAATCGCGCCCGGATCCCGGCCCAGTAGCACCGCTGCCAGCCGCGAATGCACGATGGCAGCTTCCGCTTCGGCATTGGGATAGCTCTCTCCCAAACCGATGATTCCCTCATCCGTATGAATACGGACCCAGAGGTACTGGATAGAACCGACATGAACATTAATTCCGTGAGGCAGGTAGATCGTTTCAACGGCAGTGATTTTCATGACAGGAACTTCGCGACGCGCCCGCATTATCTCTGAACGCGCTTTCGATAGTCAACATTATTGTTGACACTCTTTGCCTTCGAGAAGTAGAGTTGTGCACTGCCAGACTTCGTTCGCGTTGCACCCGAGGAGGATGTTATCTTAAGGCGGCGCGTGACAGGTTGCGTCCACACAAACGCTCTTCGTCTGACAACTCACAATTCAGATCCTGGGATCTTCTATGTCTCATGACCTCAAACTGCTGGGAAAGAAAGCACTGGTCACTGGCGCCGACACTGGCATCGGACATGAAATCGGTCTCGAATTCGGCAGGCAGGGTGCCGACGTCGTGTTCCACTATGTCCAGAGCGACGCCGGCGTAAAGGCAGCCGTCGAGGAAGTGGCTTCGCTCGGGCGCAGGTCGGCGGCATTTCAGGCGGATTTCGACGATTTGCGGCAGGTAAACCGCCTTGCCGATCAAGCCCGAGAATTTCTTGGTGGCGTCAATTGTCTGGTCAATAACGCCGGGGTCACCATGAACCGACCCTTTCTGAAAGTGACTCCAGAACAGTTCGACAAATTGTTCAACATCAACTTCCGCGGGCAGTATTTCCTCACCCAGCGAGTGGTGGAAGACATGCTCCTAGCCGGAAGCGGCGTTATCTGCAACATGTCCTCGGTGCACGGGCTACAAGGAGTACCTGAGCACTCCGTATATGCCGCGACCAAGGGAGCAATTATCGCCTATACGCGATCGCTGGCCGTGGAACTGGCTCATAGAGGAATCCGCGTCAATGCGATCGCGCCCGGATGGATCACGGTTGAGAACTATTTCAAGTGCATCCCCGGCTTCACCGAGCAAATCGCAGCCGAAGCGGGATACAAAGCAATTCCGGTCGCGCGCTGTGGCGAACCGGCAGACATCGCGAGACTGGCGGTTTTCCTGTGTTCAGATGACGCTTCCTTTATCGTCGGCCAGACAATCGTCGCCGATGGAGGCACGACCGCTCTCATGTCTCTCGTCTCCGACTTCAGAAAAGAGTCGACCAATACATTTGGCAAAGGTTATATCCCAGGGATATAGGTGACCGTGGAATGCTGCAAGAGCTCATCGCAACCCTGCAGGCCGTCGGCAAAACTACAGAGGTTTTTCAAACTGAGGACGGAACACGGCTGCTGGTTTTGCCGTATGGAGGCAGGATCCTCGGCGTATTCGCCCCCGGCAGTGAAGAGAATTTCCTGTGGACAAATTCCGTGCTCAACAGCGTGGAGTCGGCCCGAGCTTATTATGCCAGCGACGATTGGCAAAATTCGGGTGGCGACCGAACTTGGCTCGCGCCGGAATTGGACTTCTTTTTCCCGAAGTTTCCCAACATCGACATTGCCGGCTACTGGCAGCCGCGCAGCCTTGATCCCGGCAACTATCAATTAACCAGGACGGGATCCGGGCTAAAGTTATCCAACCGCTTGAAGGTCGATGCCTTTCGATCGAGGAAGCGAATTGAGTTGGAGATCACAAAATCGCTTGCGGCTGCTCCGAATCCCCTGCGCAACGAACCCGGCCACCGCATCGGCACAGTCGAGTACGCCGGGCACAC
The DNA here is from genome assembly GCA_963696275.1 of uncultured Acidobacteriaceae bacterium. Classification (GTDB taxonomy): domain Bacteria; phylum Acidobacteriota; class Terriglobia; order Terriglobales; family Acidobacteriaceae; genus Acidiflorens. Next base: position 864,584 of record CAVOJQ010000012.1, read on the forward strand.
CCTCATCACCTCCTTGAAGATTCTCGACCCCGGTCCCCATGACGCTCCCCTGGTTGGCCTCTGGAGTCTTACCCAAATGCCGCATCAGGGCGAACTGTTTGTTCCGACCTATTCCAAAACCCAGCCGAGAATTTACTTTGGTCTGGTGGACACGCCCCCCGATGAACTGGCAGTGAACGATCGTCTGGTGCGCTTCAAAATGCGGGCGAACGGCGAACACAAAATCGGTATACGTGCTGCTTTCACCACTGGCCGCATCGGCTATAGGTATGCCACGGGCAAACAACATGCCCTCATCGTGCGCAATTTCTTCGTCAATCCCTCAGCCGAGTATGCGGATGTACCCTGGACCGAGCCAGAAGATCGCGGGTATTCCACCCAAGCTTGCAGCGTAAACAGCCGCTGGGGAATGTTCAGCGAAATGGAATATCACATCCCCGCGATTGGCGGGAAAACCGGGCTGCGACAAATTGAGGACCACTCACAGTTATGGGCTTTTCGCGGTTCGCCCCAGGATATTGAGAAAATTGCCCGCTCTCTGGTGTCCGACGAGATCCGGTGATGCCGGGCTTTCAGCGAAAGGTCGCGCATGGATCCACTCTCAAAGTGGGAAAGTACTCGATGCACTGTCGCACTTTCGCATTGAGTTGCCATCCTGGAGCCTCGCCAATTCCGGCACACGTTTTGGAAGATTTGACCAGCCCGATGACCCACCACCACGAGGAGAAATTCAGAGGCGCCGGACAAGTTCACCGGCTCACCGGCGTCTGCTGTGCTGCAGGAGATGACGATAAAATTGTGATCGTTCCGCCTTCGAGACGCCATTGCGGTTGGGCACCGGCGAAACTCAAAAGACAATCGATTGGGGTGACTCTATGACTGCGATTGATCCGTCGATCGAACTAGTTGCTCCTCTCTCCTGTGATGTCGGCGAGAATCCGCTTTGGCACCCAGAAGCGGAGGCCCTTTTCTTTCTGGATATCACGGCGGGAAGGGTTTACGCGTATCATCCGGCAAAACAGAACTGCACCGTGGCCGCTCAGACACGAATCACTGGCGGATTCACTCTACAAAGCGATGGCTCTCTTCTTCTTTTTCAGGATGGCCGAATCGCGGTTATGAACCGCAATGGCATGCTGCGCGAGGTGACAGGCGGCCTTTGCCCGGGAAACGATCGTTTCAATGACGTGATCGCGGATCCCGAGGGCAGGGTTTACGCGGGCGCCATGGGCGGGAATGGCAAACTCCTGCGATTTGATCCGGACGGCAGCATTACTGAAATGTTGGACGGTGTGGGGATTCCGAACGGCATGGGGTTTACTCCAGACCTTCGCGGCATGTATTTCACCGACTCCCTTCCGGGCAAGATCTACCACTTCGACTACGACCGCAGGACTGGAAAGTTGAGTAATCGGAGGATATTTGCCGAGATTTCGCGCCATGACGGGTTGCCTGATGGGATGACGGTCGACCGGGACGGATATGTTTGGACTGCAATCTGGTTCGGGGGGCGACTCAAACGTTATGCTCCCGACGGCCACTTGGATCGCGAAGTTTTCTTGCCGATTACACAGACCTCAGCGGTAACGTTCGGCGGCCCGGATCTTGCCGACATGTACGTCACCTCAGCCGCTATAGTCCCCGGCCTCGAACTGCGCCCTCCTGGATTTGATGCCAGTGCTCCGCTCGGTGGCGGCCTTTATCGCTTTCGTCTCGCTGGCATCAAAGGCAGCCCTGCCTTTCGCTCGCGTCTTCCTTACTCCTAGCTTCTAACTCTCAGCCCGCCATTTCTAAAAACGAGCTTTGATATACTGTCAACATTAATGTTGACGACGCAGGTTGCGTGGGCTAGCTTTCTGGTGCCTCGCGATGGTCTACGCATGAGGCCCATCAACCAATTTCTTTGTTTGCGCGTGCAGTTGCAGGAGGATTCAGGCACGATGCGATATGCTGCCCTTTGCAAATCGATCTCCGTCCGCAAAGTCGCAATCGTTGCCGCCATCCTTCTCGGTCTGTCCTTGGGACCGAAGGATCTGTGCGCCCGATCACGGGACTCGCTGGAGATTCGATCGGAAACTCTTTCGGTCACGCTGGATGCAAAATTTCCGCGTGTTTTCGAATATCACACGTCGACTGGAAAGAGCCTCCCGGCAGCATTGGAGTCGTCGCGCCCTACCATCAAGTTGAATGGAGAACTGTACACAGCTAGCGACTTGGACGTCCGCGTCCAGTCCAGTGCCTCGGCGGCGACGTATGGGATGCGGGTTCCGTCTCTCGACTTAGAGCTGAACTGGCGGTTTGCAATCGAAGGCAACGAGCTCGTTTTCGAATTGACGAAAGTGTCGGAGGGCGGAAGTTTCCGCCTGCAAACCTTGGAGTTTCCCGATCACTATCTAGTCCGAATCCCGGCGGCGGACGGAAAGGGTGAAGCCTATCGCGGCGAATACGGCCGGCAAAAATGGAGTGACCCCTATTCGAATCTTCTCTGGCAGTCGACCGCGCACTTCATGAAGATCGGCGAAGCGGATGGAGAACAGTATCCGAAAGACGCAAACTGGGCTTCTGCCTGGGTTTCCGACGATGGGCCGGGAGTTGCAGCGACCATCTCCGACAACATTCCCTACTGGAAACTCAAGACTCAGGTTTTGGGCGGCGAGGGTCCGGGCACAGATTTCGCAATGTGGCTCGGCACGTACTACTACCGCATCGCGGGCGACGTGCAACCACTGCTTCAGTCGCGCGTGGCAGTGCTCACCGAAGATCGCAATCACGATGGTGCCGTCAACTGGATGGAAGCTGCTCTGTGGCATCGCGACCACATGCGAACACCCAGCGATACCTACGAACCGAAGACGTTCGTTTACATCGTTCCTATCGATTGGGTAAAGCCGCTCAAGGAGCCACCGGGCGGTTTCGCTCCGGCGATTACTTCATTCGCGGAAACCCTGGAAATTGTGCGCGCGGTCGCCAAGGTAACAGGCAACGCCAAACAGCGGGTGACGCTCGTTGGATGGCAGTTCACGGGTCACGACACCGGCTACCCAGCGTTGAATCAAGTGAACGAACGAGCCGGTGGAGCCGCGGCCTTGCGAAAGCTGGTAAAAGATGCGGCCGAATACAACGCGAACATCGAGTATCATGTCAATCTCGACGACGCCTATCCTGACAACCCGTTTTTCGATCCGAGTGTTTTGCAGTTCAATCGAGAAGGCAAACCCTACGTCTGGTCCCACCAGTTTGACGGAGGGCCGCCGGACTATCGGATTTCCCTCACCAAACAATTCCGCTCGGGTTACTTCCAGCGGCGTGCCCAATCACTTCTGGATACAGTGCCAGTTTCGGAAGGCATCCGTCTGGATACGTTCCGCACTTGTGACATTAGTGTCGGCCCGGGCGAAGACATAGGCATTGTTTCCGAGACAGTCTATGGCGCCAAAATCCTCGATTGGTTCATCGAGCGCGGCATCCTGCCTTTGACTGAAGGACCTGTCGATGCCTACTACGGAAAATTAGAGGGCGTGCAGCATCGGTTTGTGATCTCCGATCCCTTCCAGCTTATGATGATGCAAGGAAAGCTCTACGGTGGCGGCAAATCTCAGGAGGGCGTGGGACAAGCCTTGGGCTGGTCCATGAATCTAGGCTACGCGTTTCGAGACACCAATGCGCTCGGTGGCGCGCATTTCGATAAGTACAGCGAAGCCAATATCGCAGACATGTATTACCTCGGCAATCTCACCCAATCCTATCTGTTAAAGAAGAACCTGATTTGGCTTGGCACCGAAAAAGTGGGCGAGAAGCAGGTGGAAAAGGACGGAAAGACCGTCACCGTACCTCGCAACAACTATATTGCCCGGTTTAGTGACGGCACGGTTTCCACGGTTTTTGACGATGGTTTGTGGACGGTCGTTGACCACGATTTCAAGAGCGTCGACGGTCAACGGCGCGTGATTCCAATCGGTGACAAAGAGATTGTGCTCTACTCGGTAGACGGCGGCGCCGTTAGTTGGACTCTTCCCTCGCGGTGGGCGGGGGCCAACATATCCGCAACTCCTGTCGATTCGAGCATTGCCACAGCACAGCGCTATATCGTTGGCCCCGACAGTAAATTGGAGATGTCAACGAAGGGCAGGACTGCCTACATCTTGAAGCGGCTAAACTGAAAAGGGGACGGATCAAATGTTCCATTCGTGGCGACGCGATTGGCTGATCACCCTTGCCCGCCAATGGGGCATGGTACTTGTGAACGCCGCCAGTCCGATTAGCGGAGTGCAACCGAGGCCGGTCGAATTGTGGTTGCACCAGCTTAACTTGTCACCCAAGAGCAAATCCCATGTGCGGGGAATGGTGCATCTGCCTATGGAATTTGCCATGTGGAGTGGTGCGTTGGAGGTTGCGCGTAATCCCATTGACCTTGTGGTGGTCAAAGGGTCGACCAAGCGCACGCGACAACCGCGCAGCATCGCCGTGCAGCAAAAACTGATGCGGCACAGCGATATTCGCACGAGGATGAATCTGTATGGCGACGTGGTCACCGATGAAATGGCCCAGGCGCATTCCAAGGTTGTAGGGCTGGCACTCAGCACTTCGGACTAACGGATTGCAGAGCGGGTCGCAAGTCTCGCAAGTGATTCAAAACCTGGCGGAGAGGGAGGGATTCGAACCCTCGATACAGGTGTTAGCCCGTATAACGGTTTAGCAAACCGCCGCCTTCAGCCTCTCGGCCACCTCTCCGTGTTACCGATCAACCACCTACGTCCCCTTCGCCCGAACCATCGCAGGCGGCTGCGACAAAGGATTCGCTGAATAACTTTATCACTCACGCCCAACTCGCGGCAATCTCGCCAACCGCGGCTCTTGCCTTGCGGCGTTTCGAACAGGCGCGGCAGATCATCCATAATACCGAGATATTTCCCTAAATCGTGGCGGCCCGAATTACCATCCAAGCGATGACTCCTCGCCTCGCAGGTTGGCTGCGCGATCCGCTCTTTCTTTTATGTCTGACCGCGGGGCTACTCGGGTTCGTCGTGCAATCGGGCGAGTTGGCGACGGCCGACACCATGCACCGGCTGCAAACCACGCACTGGCTCTGGACTTCGGAGCCGCAGGTTTTCCCCAACGAGTATCCCGAGTTTGGATTGCACGGCCGGGACGGCCGACTCTATAGCTGGTATGGCATCGGACAATCGTTGCTGATGCTGCCGGCCGATGTGCTGGGAACCTGGATCGAACATTGGGAAGTTTTTTCGGGTTACGGCGACGATCCGGCCGTCCGCAGCATTGTGGTCAGCTACAGTACCAATATTCTGCTCAGCGTTCTCACCGCGCTCGTCGCCTTCCGATTCTTGCGCCAGTTACGCTTTAGCCTGAAAGAATCCGTGGCAGGCGTGCTGGCGCTGATGTTTTGCACCACCCACCTCCACTACACCCAGAACATGATGGAGAACAATTACATCATGTTGCTGACCCTGATCGGATTTTCATTTCAGTACGAGTGGCTGCGCTCCGATAGCCGGCGCGCGCTCTTGATCGGTTGCTGCGCGCTCGGCTTGAACCTGCTGACGCGCCTCACCACCGGCCTCGATCTGATCGCGGCCGGTGTCTTTGTCGTACTGGTAATGTGGTTCGACCGCGCGCGCGGCGTCGGCTTGTGGCGGCGTGCGCTCGCTTACTGCAAAGTTGCCGCTCCCGTGTATCTGTTTTTTCTCGTGCTCGATCGTGTCTACCAGTTTTATCGCTTTGGCTCGTTTACCAATACTTACGTTACCCAATTTGCCTGGGAATACAAACACCGGGATCCCACGCTGCCCGCGAATTTTCCCTGGAGCACGCCTTTGCATGTCGGCGTTCTTGGCGCCTTGTTCCAGCCTGAGAAATCAATTTTTCTTTTCGATCCGCTGCTGGTTCTGGCAATTGTTCTGCTGGCTTGGCTGTGGAGGCGGCTGCCTCCTGAGGTGCGCGCCCACGGCGTGACTTCGCTTCTCCTGCTGCTGGCTTATATCTTCTTTTATGCGCGCTATGCCTTCTGGGCGGGTGACTTCGCCTGGGGCGACCGCTACGTATCGACCACGGTGGAACTGGTGGCGCTGCCGGCGGTGCCGCTGCTGCTGCACTATCGTGAGCATCTGGGAAAAATAATCTGGGGCGCGGCCTGGGTGCTCATTGCGGCCAGCCTCTTGATTCAGGTGGCCTCGCTCGCGTTCTGGGTGCCGCTGGAAATCTACCAGGAGGAGACGCTCGGCCATCCGACGTTCGTGATCGCTCTGCGGTTCAAGAATATTGCCGCCTTCGCGTTGGGCAAGATGGATGCGTGGGGATTGAACAACGAGTCGATGACACAGGACCCATGGGATTATGTTCACATCACAACCTGGAATTTTCTGCCGTTTCTGCTGCGCCGGGTTGGAGCCGCGCCCGGATGGCTGGTGAATCTGGCATTTGCTGTCTGGGCCGGTGCGCTCGCGGCGATGGGAACGGTCTTGCTTCGGCTGCGAACCAGTTTGCGGACGGTGGCGTGACCTGTTCCGGGTAGAGCGGATTGGAGATGCCTGTCGCATCTCCCGCGTGAGAGAGCAACGAATTCCCGCTGTGACATGCCTGAATCACGTGTCTGGACGCGTCGCTCGAGAATTCCGGGCATCCGGACTCTCGCCCGCGGAACGCGCCTCCATCTCAGCTTCCCCGATGCTTCTGCTATTATCGCGGCAGGGCCGAAAACTCGGCCAATCTCACCTTTTCTTAGGAGTTTCATCATGGAAATACCCGGGCTTTCTATGGGTTCGCGCCGCGATGAAGACATCGCGCTTGACCTCATGAAATTCATCGCCATGACCACCAACTATGGCAAGACCACCGGCACTGGAGTCGGCTTCCAGGGCACGGGCGCGGCGGCGAAGCCCGAGGATTACGCCGCTCAGTTGCTCGAACTCTACGGGCGCTGCCTGCAATCGGTGGGTGGAAAGTAAGCCGGCTTCGGGCTCGTTCTTTTTGCGTCGTGCTTTTTGTCTGGTCCTTCCGAACTTGTACTCCTGCTTCGTAACTTGTGCTGGTGGGGTCCGGCGTTTCTGCTTGCACGCTGCGGCGCGATTTGACTGGGCGACACGACATTTTGTATTTGCGCCAATCGTTCCGGCTTCTATAGAATCATGGGTTTGCTGCAGGCTGTCCCGGCCGCAAGCAGAGTCCTCTCGAGTATCCATTGAACGCGGTCGCCGTGGCTCGTGATCGCGAACGGCGAACGACCAGCGACCAGCGACCAGCGACCAGCGACCAGCGACGAAGTTGGAATCATTATGAAAATTCATGAGTATCAGGCAAAAGAGATTCTGAAGAAGTATGGTGTGGCCGTGCCCCGAGGCAGAATGGCAACAACTCGCGAAGAAGCTGAGGCCATCGCCAGAGAGCTCATGGGCGCGGGCGCGACGGGTGTGGTCGTCAAAGCCCAGATCCACGCCGGCGGGCGCGGCAAGGGCGGCGGCGTGAAGATCGCCAGATCAGTCGAAGAGGCCTCCGAACTGGCCGGCAAAATCCTCGGCATGAAGCTGGTGACGCATCAGACTGGACCAGAAGGCCGGATCGTCCGCCGGCTGCTCATCGAAGAAACATTGCCGATCGAAAAGGAACTTTATCTCGGCATTCTGGTGGACCGCGGTGAAGGCAAGCCTGTGTTCATGGCCTCGGCCGCGGGCGGCATGGAGATTGAGCAAGTCGCCGCCGAAAAGCCCGAGGCGATCCTGAAGCAATATATCGATCCGGGCATGGGGCTGGAAGCTTTTCAGGCGCGCAAAATTGCCTTTGCGCTGGGGTTCAATGCCTCGCAGATTGGTCCGGCCGTGCAATTTTTGACCGGCCTTTACCGGGCATTTCTGGAGACCGATGCCTCGCTGGTTGAGATCAATCCTTTTGTCACTTGCACCGACTTGCGATTGTTCGCGCTCGACGCCAAGATGACCTTCGACGACAACGCATTTTTTCGGCACGACGATTTGCGCCATCTGCGCGACGTCACGGAAGAGGATCCGCTCGAAGTCGAGGCCTCGAAGTACAGCCTCAACTACATCAAACTCGACGGCAACGTGGGCTGCATGGTGAATGGCGCGGGTCTGGCGATGGCGACGATGGACATCATCAAATACGCGGGCGGCATGCCGGCTAACTTTCTCGATGTAGGCGGCGGAGCCAATGCGGAGCAGGTGGCGCATGCGTTTGAAATCCTGCTGAGCGACAAAAGCGTGCGCGCCGTCCTGATCAACATTTTCGGCGGCATCCTGCGCGTGGATACCCTGGCTGAAGGAGTCGTCGAAGCGGCGAGAAAAACGAATCTGCAGCTCCCGGTGGTGCTCCGGCTGGAAGGCACCAACGTGGAAGAAGGTAAGAAAATCCTGATGGAGTCGGGGCTGAACTTTACAGTTGCCGAAACCATGAAGGATGCGGCCGACAAAGTCGTGGCCGCGGCAAGGGCAGCGGCGTAGACGGTGGTGTGGTGGCGGCGGGTTGTCGGAGAGAGAGCAATTATGGCGATTCTGGCTGATAAAAGAACTCGATTGATTGTGCAAGGTCTGACCGGTCGAGAAGGTACTTTCCACGCGAAAGCTTGTGCCGCTTACGGAACGCAAATCGTTGGCGGTGTCACTCCCGGCAAAGGCGGCACAACGCATGAAGGCTGGCCAGTCTTCAATACCGTGCTGGAAGCGGCCGATAAGACGGGCGCGAATGCGACCGTCATTTTTGTGCCTCCGCCGTATGCTGCCGACGCGATCATGGAAGCGGCCGATGCCGAAATCGAATTGATTGTCTGCATCACCGAAGGTATTCCAACCCTCGATATGGTGCGCGCCTGGGAATTTCTTCAGGACCGCCGTTCGCGCCTGATTGGGCCGAACTGCCCCGGTATTATTTCGCCGGGCAAATGCAAGATCGGCATCATGCCGGGGCCGATTCATAAAGAGGGGAGTGTCGGCATCGTGTCGCGCTCGGGAACCCTCACTTACGAGGCCGTTCATCAGTTGACGCAGCGCGGAATCGGGCAGTCGACAGCGATTGGCATTGGGGGCGATCCGATTATCGGCACGAACTTTGTCGACGCCCTCGATCTCTTCAACCGCGATCCGCAGACCGAAGCCGTGGTGATGATTGGAGAAATCGGTGGCAACGCCGAGGAAATCGCCGCGGAGTTCATCAAGACGCACATGAAGAAGCCCGTAGTCGGCTTCATCGCTGGGCAGACTGCCCCTCCCGGACGGCGCATGGGGCACGCGGGCGCGATTATTTCCGGCGGCAAGGGAACGGCGGCTGAGAAAATTGCGGCCATGGAAAAGGCCGGCCTCAAGGTTGCCAAGTCCCCGGCAGATATAGGAGAGACGATGGCGGCCGCGCTGGGCGCGCGCGTATAGAAACGCGTGCTCGTTTTCTGCATCTGCATCGAGGGCGCGGCAAGCCGCGTCTCTACGGTTAAGTGATTGGAGACCCAACAACCGACATTATGAAAACACTGCAACGCACGCTGACCATCATCAAGCCGGACGCGGTGAAGAAGAACGCGGTCGGAGACATCATCGAGCAGTTCGAGAAGAATGGCTTCCACATTCTGGCCATGAAGATGCTGGAAATCTCGCAGCATCAGGCGGAGCAGTTTTATGCCGTCCATGCCAGCCGTCCGTTTTATCACTCGCTGACCACGTTCATGTCGAGTGGGCCGATCGTGGCGCTGGCGCTGGAAAAGCAAAACGCCATCGCCGATCTGCGCACCCTGATGGGTGCGACCAACCCGGCCAACGCGGAAGAGGGTACGATCCGCAAAAAATGGGCCAGCAGTATTGAACACAATGCGATTCACGGCTCCGACGCGGATGAAACAGCACGCTTTGAGTTGAGTTTCTTTTTCGCCGGATACGAACTGGCGCAGTAAGAGCAGTTCTCAGTTCCCAGTTCTCAGAGCGATCGATCTGAGGCTCGGTTTTTCTGAGAACAGAGAACTGGGAAGTGAGAACTTTCATGCCTTTAGTTCAAGTCACTATGCTGCAGGGCCGCACAGCCGACCAGAAGCGCAAGATTGCCAGTCGTATTACCGACGCGATGGTCGAAGAAGCGGGCGCTCGCCGGGAAGCCATCGTGGTGACTTTCGTTGAGCTCTCAAAAGAAAGTTACGCTTCGGGCGGAGTGCTCATGGCGGACAAGCAGTAAGAGCAGTTCCCAGTTCTCGGTTCCCAGTTCTCAGTAAGATCAGTCTGAAGGTTGGGTTTTTCCGAGAACTGAGAACCGGGAACTGAGAACTCCGCAGCTACCCTAGCGGTTCAAACAGGTGCCCTTCGGTCCGGTCGGCAATCTTCGGCAAATCTTTTTTACCGAACTGCAGAAAATGCGGCGCGGTCCGATGCGCCTCAAGCGCGGCGTCATCCTGGTACTGTTCGTAAATGAAGAACCGGCGCGGATCGGTCTTATGCTTGTGTACCTGATACATCAGGCAGCCCGTTTCCTTGCGTGATTCAGCTGTCAGTTTTTCGAAGATCGCGGCCACTTCGGCCTCGCGTCCGGTTTTTGCCATCCAGGTTACAGCCAACACCACCATCCGTCGCTCCTTTTAGCAGTTTTTCAGTTCCAGTTCGCTTACGAATTCCGGCACCAGAATCGTCTGCTCGCGATCGGGGCCAGTGGAGATCATGGCCACCCGCGCGGCGGTTTCTCTTTCGATGAAGGCCAAATACTCGCGCGCCGCCTTCGGCAATTGTTCCACCGTCCGAATGTCCTGCGTCGGCGTAGCCCAGCCCGGCAGGTTGCGATAGATGCATTCGATTTTTTCGTAACCGCATGCCTGCGCCGGTACCTCTTCGGTTTCCTTGCCGTCGAGTTTATAGCCCACGCAAACGGGAATTTCCTTCAGGTGGTCGAGCACATCCAGCTTTGTGACCACCAGCCAGGAGATGCCGTTAATCATGCCAGCGTAGCGAAGCAGAGGCAAGTCCAGCCAACCCGTGCGTCGTGGGCGTCCAGTGACGGCGCCGAATTCGTTACCGCGCTTACGCAGGTCCTCGCCCTCGGGGCCGACAAGTTCGCTGGGGAACGGCCCGCCGCCAACGCGCGTGCAATAGGCTTTCGTGATGCCGATGACCGTGTCAATCGATGTAGGAGGCACGCCGGTTCCAATGGCTGCGCCGCCCGAAGTCGAACTTGACGAAGTGACAAAAGGGTACGTGCCATGATCGATGTCGAGCATCGTGCCTTGCGCGCCTTCGAAGACGATCGACTTGCCCTCGGCGAGCGCGCGATTGAGCAGCAGCGCCGTGTCGCGGACGAACGGCCGCATCTGTTCGGCGGCATCGGCGTAGTCCCGGAACATTTTGTCGGCATCGAGCGGGTCGGAGTTGAAAAGCGCGTGCGCGATCGTGTTCTTCTCGCGGCAGGCGTTCTCGATGTGGGTGCGCAGCAACTGCGTGTCGAGCAGGTCGGCGACGCGCAAGCCGCGGCGTCCCATTTTGTCTTCATAGGCGGGGCCGATTCCGCGCGAAGTGGTTCCGATCTTCACCCGCCCGGGAGCGTTCTCCGAGCCGAGTTCCATCATGCGATGGTAGGGAAGAATCACCTGTGCCCGGTTGGAGACGAAGAGATTCCCATCCACCTTCACGCCGGCCGTGCGCAGGTTGGCAACTTCTTTCAAGAATGCCAACGGATCAATCACCACCCCATTACCGATGACGCTGGTGCACTCGGGCCGCAGAATTCCCCCGGGCACAAGCTGCAGGATGAATTTCTTGCCGTTGATGATGACGGTGTGTCCGGCATTGTGTCCGCCGGCGTAGCGCGCCACGACCGAGAAAGTTTGCGTCAGTACGTCGACGATCTTGCCCTTACCCTCGTCGCCCCATTGGGCTCCGACGATAACCGCAGTTCTACCTCTACCCGTTCTACCTCGATTCAATGAACACTCCACTTGGAAGATTGCGCGGCCTTCAGGCCGCCCCAGGGTCGCACACACGGGTTGCGCCGCTGCTAAGTAGACTGGAAAACTGGGAAGACCCGGCGGTGCTTGGTGTGTACGCTCTAGCATACCGAATCCGGCTGTGGAGGAGCAAACCGACAGGACAGTCCTGATCTTGTATCCTGACTGCGTGCCCGAACTTCCCGAAGTTGAAACCATCACCCAAGGCCTCCACAAGCGCGTCACTGGAGACACCATCGAATCTGTCTGGATCGGTTCCCGCAAGCAGCCGCTCAAGTCTCCTGCTGGAATGATCGCCTCGACGATTGAGGGCAGGCGCATCGCACGCGTCCACCGCGCAGGCAAGCACATCGTGTTCGATTTGGAGAGCGTGCTGGGGAGCACGGCGCGCCCGAAGAAACCCGTGAACTCCGCTCGCCTCAAATCGCGGCAGACCAAGTCTCTACCAGCCTCAGACACTCCGGCGCAATGGATCGTCCATCTCGGCATGACGGGCCGCATCATTGTCTCCGAGCCCGCCCTCGAGATCGCCAAGCACACGCACCTGATCGCCAAGCTCGCATCGGGGCGCGAACTGCGCTTCATCGATCCCCGGATGTTCGGCAAGCTCAGCGTTCATCTTCCATCCGAGTCCGAATCCGGCGGCTTCGATCCCGGAGGCGTCGAACCTCTCGATGTCAGCGAGGAAAGTTTTTTTGCCCTGTTTCGTGGCCGCAAGACTCCCATCAAGAGCGCGCTGCTCAATCAGAAGTTGCTGCGCGGCGTCGGCAACATCTATGCCGACGAGTCGCTGTTTCGCGCCGGCATCCGTCCTCGGCGGCGCGCGTCGACCATGACCCGCAACCAGTTGGGGAAACTGCATCGCGCAGTGCGGGAGGTGCTGCGCGAGGCCATCGCGCTCGGCGGATCTTCCATTTCCGACTATGTCGACGCCGATGGCGAAGAAGGATTCTTCCAGCTCCAGCATCGCGTTTATGGCCGGGAGGGTGAACCGTGCCTGACCTGCGGCGCCGCCATCCGGCGGATTGTGCTGGCGGGACGCAGCAGTCACTACTGTCCAAATTGTCAAAAATAGCCCTAATAGAACGATTTAATGTTGACGTACTGCCAGCCGCCCTGTAAAAAGGCAGGGCCGGATTTTTCCTCGAACGGGCACTACCGAACCCTTCATCATGAACAAATTCTCCATCGGAGTTGACCTCGGCGGTACGAACCTGCGCATCGCAGCCGTGGATGAGCAGGGCGCTCTGGTCGAAAAAATTACGCTCGGCACCAGGGTTTCCCGCGGACGCGATCACGTCATCGCCGACATGTGCACGGCGATTCAGGGCCTGTCGGATAAATACGCCGGTTCGGCCCCGCTGATGGGAATTGGGGTAGGAGTGCCCGGCATCATCGATATGCGGACCGGTCTGGTGCGCCAGTCGCCTAACCTGCCCGACTGGGTCGACTATCCGGCGCGCGCCGCCATCGAGCAGCGGCTGAAGACGGTGGTCATCCTGGAAAACGACGCCAACGTCGCCGCCCTCGGGGAAAAGTGGCTGGGCGCAGCCCGGGATTTTTCCGACGTTGCCATGCTCACTCTCGGCACCGGAGTCGGCGGCGGCCTGGTGCTCGGTGGCGCTATCTGGCGCGGTGCGAATGGCATGGCCGCGGAATTTGGACACATCACTGTCGAACCTGAGGGCCACCCTTGCGGATGCGGCAATCGCGGCTGCCTCGAGCAATACGCTTCGGCGACGGCCGTGGTCCGGATGGCTCGTGAAGCGATCGCGCGCCAGGGCGCATCGAACCTCGCAAGCGCCGCCAACTCCGACGCGGAATTCAGTGCCAAGTCGATTTACAATCTCGCCATTCAGGGCGATCAGGATGCCCGGCTCATTTTCCGCTACGTGGGGCGGTGTCTGGGGATTGTGTTGTCGAATCTGGTGAATGCGTTGAATTTGCCCATCTATGTGATTGGCGGCGGTGTTTCGAGCGCTTGGGAGGCTTTCGCACCCGCTATCTTCGAAGAACTGCAGCGGCGCTCCGTGGTGTATGCCGCTACCGCGCCGCATGATGGTTCGACGGGCAAACAGGGTGCGGCTGCACTGGTGGAACCCGGCGCAGGACAGAAGACCATCATCACCCGCGCATTGCTCGGGAGCGATGCCGGTCTGTACGGAGCGGCGCGCTTGCCCATGCTTACGCGCCTCTAATCGTGCCGGCGTTTCAGCCCGCGCCCTTTCGAAGAGTGCTTCGGCGGACGAGACGGTTTCGACGAAGTGTGAGACTGTCCGCGGCCCGGGCGCTTCGCTGATCGCTCTGACGACCACTTCGATGGTCTCTTTGACGACAGCTTTGACGGTCGCTCCGACGGTCGCTCCGACGACCGCTCCGACGACCGCTCCGACAACCGCTTCGCTGACCCGGAAGGTCTCGGCGAAGCCAGCGGCTTCGCCGGCCGCGGCGAAGAACTCGCACCCACGGCCACGATCGCGGGCGGTGGAAGCGTAAGCTTCGGTCCCGTCGCCGCCGTTTTCAGCTTGGCGACTTCGAGCAGAGTCAGATTGCGCCAATCTCCCGGTGGAACGTCGAGCGTGAGCGGTCCATACTGCACGCGCCGGATTTTTTCCACGTGGTGCCCCACTTCTTCGAACATTTTTCTTACCTGGCGGTTGCGACCCTCGATGATCGTCACTTCCAGCCACGGATTGTCGCCTTCGCGAATCAGCCGAATTTTTGCCGGAGCGGTGCGCACGCGCCGGCCACCCTTCTCCGCGATGGATACCCCGCGCCGCAGTTTGTCGAGCTTCGCTTCCTCGGGCTGGCCTGCAACTTTCACCACGTAGACTTTGGGCACGTTGGACGAGGCTTTCATCAACGCGTTGGCCAGTGCGCCATCATTCATCATCAGAATGAGACCTTCGCTTGCCCAATCGAGGCGGCCGACCGGATACACGCGGCCTTTCACTTTCTGCACCAGGTCCATGACCGTGGGCCGCTTTTTCTCATCGCTCACCGTGGTCACGTATCCCTTCGGTTTGTTCAGCGCGATATAGGTGAAACGTTCCGGCCCCTGCAGCAATTTGCCATCCACGCGGATGTGATCCTGTTCCGGATCGGCTTTGCTGCCGAGCTCGGTGACTGGTTGGCCATTGACCAGCACCCGGCCTGAGGTGATCAGTTCTTCGGCTTTGCGGCGGGATGCAATTCCGGCAGCAGCAATAATTTTTTGCAGACGTTCGGCTGGCATGGCTACTCCGGGTTGCTGCGGGCTGGGATTTCGTTGTCTTCGGTGGCGGCGAGTTCGGGCTCAGGCTCCCCGGTATTTTCGCTGTGGCCCTGGCCCTCGAGAGCCGTCGCGGCGGAATCATTCTCTACTTCCGAGGTGGTTGGCGAAGATAAAAATAAATCTGAAGCGGATTCCGCGCGCGCCCCTTCGCTCCCCGGCAGGTCGCTCTGAAAGGACTCTGCCAGAAGCTTCTCGAATTCTTCCATGCTCGGCAGCTCGTTGATGTCTTTCAGTCCGAAGCGCAGCAGAAATTCTTTGCTCGTCCTGTACAGAATAGGGCGCCCGATCACCGCTTTTCTGCCCGCGGTAGTAATGAGTTTCCGGTCGAGCAGCGTGGCGATGACCCCGCCCGAATCCACGCCGCGAATTTCGTTGATCTCGGGCACGGTCGCAGGCTGCTTGTAAGCGATGACGGCCAGCGTTTCAAGCGCCGGAAGCGACAGCCGGAAAGGCGGCTTCAGGCTTTTGGCGAAGGCCCGTACCACGTCATGCTGCTCGGGCTTGGTGGACATACGGTATCCGCCGGCCACCTGCCGAATTTCGATCCCATGATCCGAGCCCGCGTAATCGGCGATGAGTTCTTCAAGCGTGGCGCGGACGCGTGACTTGATTTCGGCGGCATCGAGCTCGGGCTCCGCCGCAATCACCGACCCCTCGACCAGCGAAACAATCTGATCGAGCGAAATCGGCGTCTCCGCCGCATAAATAATGGCTTCGAGTTGGGCTCTAAGACTCATAAGTCGTCGATGGTCGATGGTCGTTCGCGATTGATCGCAGCTCGAAGCAGAGGTTTGCTAACGACCAACGACTAGCGACTAACGACCCTTTCACTTCCAATCATCGCGTACCGCAGCCTGCTCCGTCATCACTTCTTCGAAGTGGGAATGTTTCCTTACCAACACTTCGCCGAAAACGTGATCCTGCCGCACTTGAATGGCCTGCAGACGAACCAGTTCCAGCAATGCCAGAAACATGCAGACCAGCGCCGGACGCGACGGCACATTCCGCAGCATCTGCTTCAGGCGAATCGGCCGGTCTTCGAGCGCCAGCCGCCGGTGCAGATACTTGATCATCTGGCCTACGGTAACCGTCTCCTCGTCCACTTGAAGAATCGGTCGGGTGCGCGCCCGATCCAGTATCTGCTGAAAGGTTTTGACCAGATCGATGACGTCCGCGGCAAGTTCAGGCTCGGTGCCCTCGGCGTCCATGAACTCGTGAATTGCCGGATTGCTCAGCACCGCATCTTCAATCTGCTGTTTTTGCAGCAGCATCTGCGCCGCCGACTTGAATTTCTCATGCTCGAGCAGGCGGTTGACAAGTTCGTCGCGCGGGTCCTCCTCGGCACCGGCGGGAGCGAGCGGATCGCGTGGCAGCAGCATCTTCGACTTGATGTGAATCAGCACCGCCGCCATGTAAATGAATTCCGAGGCCACGTTCACGTCGAGTTCGCGGATGCGCTCGACATACTTGAGATACTGCGCCGTGATTTTGGCGATGGGAATGTCGTAGATGTTGATGTCCTGCTTGCGAATCAGGTCGAGCAGCAAATCGAGCGGGCCTTCGTAGATTTCGCCCAGTTCGATGGCGAAGGGAAAATCGCTGGCATCGTTCTGACCGGGTTTCGTTGCAGCGGAATTGCTCTCCCGTAGCGACACGGCTTGCCGTGCCTCGACGGCAACCACAGCACCCGGGCCACGTCCAGAAGCCTCAACCCGCGGCTGCTCCGATAACGGTTGCGACAAGTCGGTCACTTCGTGGAATCCTTAGCCAACTCCGTGGGACAGTTGCTATGGCCGTAATCCAGTCCCATCGCCTTCCGCACTTCGTCCATGGTGGCGCCCGCAACTTCGCGAGCCCGGCCCGAGCCCGCTTCCAGAATATCCCAGACCAGGCGCGGATTGTCCTCGTATTTTTTCCGGCGCTCCTGCATCGGCTTCAGAATTTTCACCACCGCATCCGCCACCCAGCTCTTGCATTCGATGCAGCCTATTCCCGCCGACCGGCAGCCTTCATAAACCTTGGCGAGCGTTTCTTGATCGCTGAATATTTTGTGCAGGTCGCCCACCGGGCACACGTCAGGATTGCCCGGATCGGTGCGGCGCACGCGGGCAGGATCAGTGACCATCGTCTTCAGCTTCTGCCGCACCACGGGCTCGGGATCGGAGAGCATCACGGCATTGTCATATGACTTCGACATCTTGCGGCCGTCAGTGCCGGGCAAGCGGGGAGCCGGCGTCAACAGCGCCTGCGGCTCAGGGAACACGGGTTCTACTACGTAGACGGTATTAAACAGAACCTCCCCATATCTTGCTGTACACCATGCTCGTTGAGCTGGAGTTAACTTTGCGCTTTCAACTGTTATCGGGTAAAGCTGGTTGAAGCGCCGCGCAATCTCGCGGGTCAACTCAACGTGCGCCACCTGGTCTTCGCCCACCGGAACCACATCCGCCTTGTAGATCAAAATATCCGCCGATTGCAGCACGGGATATCCAAGAAACCCATATGTGCCCAGGTCTTTTTCCTTAATATTTTCCTTCTGCTCTTTGTAGGTCGGGACGCGCTCCAGCCAGCCCAGGGGAGTGATCATCGAAAGCAGCAGATGCAATTCCGCATGCGCCGGCACATGCGACTGGATGAACATCACGCACTTCGCTGGATCAAGTCCCGCGGCCAGCCAATCCAGCAGCACCTCGACAGAGTTTTCTTTCAGCCGCGAAGTGTCCGCGTAGTCGGTGGTCAAAGCGTGCCAGTCGGCGATGAAGAAATAGCAGTCAAACTGCTCCTGCATGCGGACCCAGTTTTCGAGCGCACCCACGTAGTTTCCGAGGTGGAGCTTGCCAGTCGAGCGCATTCCGCTCAGCACGCGTTTCTTGGAATTTGTCATGGTTGGAATTTGCCCGGCATCGAGTGCTCGAGACCCTCAACGGTTGTCATTGGCGAATCCCTGATTCTAACAAAGGACGGAAGTTGCCGAGCGAGGAAGTCCGTTGACGGCGGGCTAAAGCCGCGCCCTTTTCACTTCCGAAGGATCTCGTGGGTTGATTTCGATACTGCGACCGACTTACTGTCCGGCGCGCATGGGCGAGACGAAGAGCGGACTGGCGGGGCGTTTCTTGTTGTCAGCCTTGTCATGCTGGTAGAGCAAAGAGAGCGCGCCTTCGGCAGAGCTAGTGGCGCCAGCCAATTCGGCAGCCAGACCCTGATACGAGCGCCCGATTTCATGATTTCCCTGGGCCGCGACCGGACTCCCCTTGTCGATCGCCGGTCCGATCAGCTGATAGTTGTTGGGCACCTTCCAGAGCACCTTGCAGTTCGTCGCTTTCTCCACGTCCTCATCGCTGAAGCCGGGGATTTTCTTGTACCGGTTGAGCACGACTCGCAACCGGTCGCGGCCCGCGCCATCCTGCAGAAACGACTGAATCCGCCCCGCGCTCCATAACGAAACCACATCGGTCTGGGCCACCATCAGCACCGCGTTCGAGAGGTCGCAGATCATTTGTACCGTGCTGTCCATCCGCCCCGAGCAATCGAGGACGACAAAATGATACTGGTTCACGAGCAGGTCAAAAAGGCGGGCCAGCTCCGATCCGGTCGGAACTGCATTATGCGGTTGCTGCGCGCCGGCCAGCAAATGAAGGCCATTGCGATAAGGCGTCATCAGGCCATCCAGCAACGAACCATCCATGCGATGTAGGTTCTGCAAGGCATCGAGCAGCGTAAATTGCGGGCGCAGATTCAATTGCAGTGCGGCGTGCCCCAGCGGTGCGAAATCCACCAGCACCACTCGCCCGTGCGTCTCCTGTAAAGCCACCGCCGTGTTCACCGCCGTGGTCGTAGCGCCGGCGCCGCCCTTAGCGTTCAGAAATGTCAGCACTCGCGCCTTGCTGGAATTGCGTTGGGCCCGGCTCAGCGTGGCCGAGAACCGGGTGAAAGCTTCCACCAGGGCCTCGCGGCTCGCCCCATGATCGAGAAATTCGCGGGCTCCGGCTCGCATCGCGGAAACGATATTCGTCGGCTGGTGCATTTCGCCGACCGCAAAAATCGTGACTTCGGGAATGCTCGAGTGAATCAGTTCGATGGTGCGGATCGCGCGCTGCGGGTTTTGCGGATCGATATCGACCAGCACCACTTCCGCATGCTGATCCTGAAGTTGACGCAACACCGCATCGTTCGGGACCACCGGGAACCCTACGTGGCTCAATACCGTGCGCGCGAGATTGGTGCTCTCCACCCGGCTGTGCAGTACGACGGATTGTTCGCGATCCTCGGTAAGCAGTGCGACTGCGATCCCAGGCATGACTCGCTTCTCAGTGTTCATTGTCATGCTACGAACTTCTCGCGTCAGGACCAAATGACCTTCGTAATCGAAGGAGATTCAGACAAAGTGGCAGGTCGCGGGCGAGTGTGAATTAGGGGAGATGCTCGCCGGGTCTGCTGGTTGTCCTGATTGTAAGGCAAACGCGGTTTCTTGCAAAGACGGGCCAAGTACAGGCCAAAGCCGGGCACCCATCTCGGGCCAACAATTAGGTCCCAGATTTTTTCTTCTCCAGCATCGCCGACGACACCCAGAACCATCCGAGGCTGGCCCCCAAAATCACGAAGAAGAGCCACAGTTTCAGACTTACGGCAAAGGCCGCCACCGCCAGCGCCATTCCCCAATACCACGATTCTGCCTTGAACCCCTCTGCCCAATTCGCCGAGCGTCCGCTCGAAGCGATGCGCGGAGACACGGCGGGCCACAGCCGTGGAACAGCTTTCCGATAGTCCTGATAACGCTGCCCCTGGCTCGCCTGAAGTTCGTCCTCTTCGCGCAGGATCAGCCGGTAGCTGAACACGATCATAGCCACCACGGCGACCAGGCAGCCCACCCGGCTCATCATCGAACCCAGCGCGATCGCCATCAGCACATTGGCAAAATACAGGGGATTCCGAACCAGCCGGTAGGGCCCGTCGGCGACCAGCGAGTCCGACTTTACTTCTGCCGCATACACGACTCCGGCATTCAGGTAAGACGACGCCCAGGTTCGAATCAGAGCCGCCATGCCCAACATCAGCGCGGCCAGTGCGAATACAACCCGCGCAATGAGATCGGCATTGAGGTGCGTCCTGAACTCGATCCAGTGCGCCAGGTAGGCAGTCGAATTCTGAGGGTCCAGAAAGTAAAGCGGAAACGTACAGCCAAGAATCAGGCCGAAAACCGTCGCCCGGTTCGTGAACTCCCAATTCGTGGCTTTCATACTCAGCGCAGGATCGGAACCGAGCCACCTGCCACGGCGCCGGCTGCGGAAAGCCGGACCATCTGCGAGATGGGCTCGCCCGACGGCAAATATTCGTAGGAATCAAGTTTGACCGCGATCCCGTTTCGTTGCCCGCCCTGTGCCTGACCCGCCGGAGAAGTCGAAACCCGCACCACCCGTCCCCGGCAGCGAACCGGCATATCTTCGCCCAGGGTAATCGCCGAAGGCATCATGAACGTCAGCTCCACGACGGCGTTTTCCGGCAGCTCCATCTCGACATAGAAGAAAATTCCACGACCGCTCAAATCCTGCGTAAAGCCGGGCACGGTGCGTCCGTCGAAGTGAACCGCCACCGGCTGGTGCACTTCGAAACGCTGTGCGCCACGACGTTCCAGACGATTCGGGTTTGCGCTCATCGGTTCATACCCTCCGGACCGGCTCTCCGCGATCGACGGGAATAAACTCTATCGCGAATTGGTCCTCTCGGGAAGTTGCAAGTCAGTCACGTGCAGCTGCTGTGGAAATTTGCGACCGAAGTCAATACTCCAAAGCCGAAACCAAGGCCTGAGACACAACAGGAGTTGTCCCCGGCATCTTCCCGCCGGTTGCCGACATCCGAAAGATGTGCCAAGGTTTTAGAACAGTGGCTGACGAACAAAATTCCGTCGCAGTTGAGATAGCGGAGGCGAAAACCGCCTCGAAGTGGTCCATCGCCATGCGAGCGCTGCGCCACCGTAATTTTCAACTCTTTTTCAGCGGACAACTCATCTCACTCATCGGCACCTGGATGCAGACCGTGGCCCAGGCCTGGCTGGTCTATCGCATGACAAAATCTGCCCTGTTACTCGGCAGCGTCGGTTTCGCCAGCCAGATCCCGGTCTTCCTGGTAGCTCCCTTTGGCGGCATCACCGCCGACCGTGTCAATCGCCGGCGCCTGGTCATCGCCACCCAGATCGCCTCCATGATCCTCGCCGGCATTCTCGCCTGGCTCACGCTGACGGGACGCGTTCACGTGTGGCACATCTTTGTGCTGGCGGCAATGCTGGGAGTGGTGAATGCCTTCGACATCCCCGGTCGACAATCCTTTCTGGTCGACATGGTCGGCAAAGAAGACCTGATGAACGCCATCGCGCTGAATTCCTCGATGTTCAACGGCGCGCGCGTCATCGGCCCCGCGATCGCCGGAATTCTCGTCGCGAGAATCGGCGAAGGCTGGTGTTTCGCCGCCAATTCCATCAGCTACATCGCGGTGATCGCAGGCCTCCTGCTGATGCACGTGCATAGCGTTCCGCGAGTCAGCAAGCATTCGCCGATTGAAGACATCATCGAAGGCTTCCGCTGGGCCAGCCAGACGCGAATCATCCGCGCCCTGCTCTTGCTGCTCGGCCTGATCAGCCTGGTCGGTATGCCCTACACCGTCCTGATGCCCATCTTCGCCGACAAAATTCTGCACGGCGGCGCCCGCGGCCTCGGCATTCTGATGGGCTCGACCGGAGTCGGCGCCCTCTTCGGCGCTTTGACCCTGGCCGCAAAAACCGGCGTGAAGGGACTCGGACGCTGGGTGGCATTCGCCTGTGGAAGCTTTGGCGTCAGCCTGGTTTTCTTTTCCTTTTCGACCCACTTCTGGTTGTCGGTTGCGTTCCTGTTGCCCGCCGGTTATTCCATGATGCTGCAGATGGCCTGCTCGAATACGCTGATCCAAACCATGGTGCCCGACCAGTTGCGCGGCCGCGTCATGGCTGTCTATTCCATGATGTTCATGGGCATGGCTCCGTTCGGAGCTTTCTTCGGTGGCGCCTTGGCCCACCGCATCGGTGCCCCCATCACCGTGGCCACCGGAGGCGTGGCCTGCGTTATCGGAGCTATTTTATTCGGACGAGCACTGCCCGACCTTCGCATCGAAGCCCGCCGCCTCATCATCGCGCAGGGCATGGCGGCAGGCGAACCCGCGCAAGAACTGAACGCCCAGCCCGTAGAAGAGTGAACCATAGCCTCTGACTGTCCGTTCCTGGGAACGGCCATTGCCTGAACGACGGGTCCTCTTGTCGCTAAACAGTTCGTTAATCCGGGAAGTCGACGCTCGCGATTATCGCGGTGGCGACGCGGGCAGGTCGGAATTGGACGTATCGAACAACACCTTCCACTGCCCATTCTGCTGTCTTCTCCACACCATCAGGTATTTTCCCTTGTCCGCGGCAGTTCCTCCTCCTGCGTCCGTAAAACTCATTTCGTAAACGCCGCTGGTGTAGCCGAGTTCGCCCGACGCCGCCACATCAACTTTGTCCGGATGCCATGCGATCTTGTAATTCCGCAGCGCGAACCCGCGCGTTATAAAGTCGGCGATGGCAGCTCTCCCTGTCACAATGGGAGCGTGCGGCACTAACATCGAGCCGTGCTCGTCGAAAAATGACACCGCTTTGGCGGCATCTTTAGACGCATAAGCCTTCAGCCACGCCGCATCAGCAGCCAGAAGAGCATCCGTTGCCTCGTTCTTTGATGTCATCTGATTTCCCCTCATGATGCTTTTTTGCGCCGGCGGCGTAGGATTCAATCCACCAACTTCCGCTGCCGCAAGAATTCTCTCACCACCGCCGCCGCGTCACGATGCTCCCCATCGACCGCATAATTCAGCCGCCGCATATCCTCGTCGCGGATGGCGCCCGCCAGCGAATCGAGCGCCACTCCCACCTCAGGATGCTGCTTCACCATTTCTCCGCGCATCACCGCCACCGCTTCGTAAGGAGGGAAATAATGATGGTCATCCTCCAGCACAAAAAGATCGAGCGCTGGAATCAGGCCATCGGTGTTATTCCCGGCGATGATATCTACCTGATGATCCTTGAGCGCGCGCGTGATCAGCCCCAGATCCATAATCCGCGGCGCTTCCGAAAAGTGCAGCCCGTAACTTGCGACCAAACCTTTGTATCCATCGGGACGCTCCATGAATTCGTATCCAAAGCCGGCACGCCACTGCGGAGCGAACTGCGCGGCTTGCGACAACGTGCGCAAGTGCAGGCGGCGCGCATCCTCTCCGCGGATCACCATCGCAAAGCTGTCGTCGAAACCGAGCGGAGGTCCGACGGCGAGGCCGAACTTCGATTCATAGCTCTGCTTCACCTCTCGATAAACTTCCTGCTTGCCGCTGCTCGCTTGCTGCTTGAGCACCGCGGTCAGCGCCGTGCCCGTATATTCGGGATAAATATCGATCCGTCCGGCAAGGATCGCCTGCTGACAAATAAAGGTGCCCGCCAGATAGAAGCGCCGCTCCACCGCCTGATGAGTGCGAGCTTCGATCATTTGCGCAAACATCTCGGCCAGTATCAGGTTCTCGGTAAAGTTCTTGGACCCAACCACAATCCGATTCGCAGGCCTTTGACAGCTCATTGCCGGGAACAGGAGAACAAGAACAAAAATAAAGAGAAGCGCGGACTTGACGATCTTGTGCGTGACTCGCCGCCAACCGTCGCCGATGAAATCAAAAGTCAATGCGACCATGCCCCGACAAAAGCTGAATGCCTTCGTTGTTTTTTCTGAAAGCTGAAACCTGAAACCTGAAACTTGACCCGTGACACCTGCGCCTCGCTTCTCTACCCTCTCGACCGCTGCAGTCCTGCCCGTCGCCCCAATCTCCGCTCCAACCTCCCGAGCCCGAAATCAGCTAGCAGAGCCAGAAGTGCGGCTGGAATCGCCCCCGCCAGAATCACCTGGTTGTTTACCATGGCGAGCCCGCGAAAGATAAATTCTCCCAGCCCACCCGCTCCGATAGCGGCTGCGATGGTTGCCAATCCGATGGAGAGCACCGCCGCGATGCGCACTCCCGCCACAATGACCCCCGAAGCCAGCGGCAGTTCCACTTGAAACAGCAATTGGCCGTCGGTGAGTCCCATGGCGCGTCCCGCCTCGACTACTGCCGGATCAACCCCTTGAATGCCCGCGTAAGTATTCCGGATCAGCGGCATCAGCGCGTACAGCGCGAGCGCCAGAATCGCCAGCCGGCTGCCGCGCTCGCCAATCCACGGAGCCGGAAGCAGAAAACCGAACAAAGCAAGGCTCGGAATCGTCTGAATCACGTTGGCGCCGCCGAGCACCGCTTTGCTCAGTCGCGGCACGCGCGTAATCAGAATGCCCAGCGGAATTCCGACGAGCGCCGCCAGAAGCGTAGCCACCCCGGCCAGCGTAATGTGCTCCAGCGAAAGTTCAAGCACCTGCTGGCGATTCGCCATCATGAACTGCAGAAAATTCATTGCGATCACCTCGTGATCTCTTGACCCTTACGCCGGCGGCGTCGAGAAAGCTTCGATATAAGCGCGCACCAGTAAATCTTCGGAGCGGGAAAACTCCGCCACCGGAAGATCCACGATCAGCCGGCCTTGCTCCATCAATGCAATCCGGTCCGCCAGCAACAAAGCCTCCCGCAGATCGTGCGTCACGAAAATCACTGCCTTCCGCATGCGCTGTTGCAGGGTGCGAAATTCTTTTTGCATCTCCGAACGCGTGATCGGATCGAGCGCGCCAAATGGCTCGTCCAGAATCAGAATCGGCGGATCGGCCGCCAGCGCCCGCGCCACTCCCACCCGCTGTCGCTGGCCTCCCGAAAGTTGACCGGGATACCGCGACGCCAGCTCTTCACTCAAGCCGACGGTGGCGAGCAACTCGCGCACCCGAGCTTCGACGCGCGCTGGCGGCCAGTTCTCAATTCGCGGCACCAGCGCAATGTTGCGCTCGACCGTGAAATGCGGAAACAGTCCGCCATCCTGAATCACATACCCGATGCCCCGCCGCAAGCGGATGGGGTCCCAGTCCGCCGTGCGGATCCCGTTCACCCGCACCTCTCCCGACGTCGGCAACAACAATCGGTTAATCAGCTTGAGAGTGGTTGTTTTTCCTGAACCGCTGCGCCCCAGCAGCACCAGAGTTTCGCCATGGTTCACGGAGAGTACGAGGTCTTCGAGCAGTGGACGGCCGTTGAGGCGGAACGTAACGTGGTCAAATTCGATGGCGGGCGCGTTGTTGGGAGCAGCCTTCATGTCATCGTGCGCGGACGCCCGGCGCTCCACAAACGAGCTTTAACGTTGCGTGCCCGACCTGTAGGCCGTGTCCGGTAACCCGGTGATCCGTATTCCCCCGTGCCCCTTGTGCCGGATGTTGAGCCCGATCAGCAAGGCCGTGATTTGCTCGACAATGCGCGCATTCTCCAGTTTGCCGCCATCCACCGCCCGCACCCGCGCAATCTTCGCCGCGAGTTCCATCGCCACCTGCGTGGCATTCGGATCGTCGCTGCATACGATCACATCGCAATTCACGTCGTCGTCACCGTTCATCACTTCGGCCGAAACATTCTGGAACGCCGCGACGACCGATACTCCCTTGGGAACAAGTTCGGCCGTCTGCTGCGCTGCAGAGCCTTGCCAAACCCCCAGAGTCCGGCTCGCCCGTCCGCCGACACTGGCCGCCAGCGGCACCGTGGCATCGATCAGAATGGTTCCTGCGCGCATCGCCGGCTTCAACTGCTTCAGCAGCGCAGCCTGTCCTTCGAAGGGCACCGTGAGCACCAGCAGATCGCTGGCGCCACAAGCCGCGGAGTTTTCCATTCCCGAAACCTCAGCCGTCACGCCCGCCCGCTGGCGAATCGCATCCGCTGTCTGCTGGGCGCGAGCAACATCGCGCGAGCCGATGATAACCTTCTCTCCCGCGCGCGCCCATCGCAGCGCGAGGCCCATGCCTGCCGGACCGGTGCCTCCGATCACCGCGATCGTTTTGCCCGGGCGCTCGGTCACGCGAACTCCGCCGCCACAGCCGGTTCCAGGCAAGCCGCTTCCGCCGGCAGCTTGATCTTCATGCGCGAATATTTCGTGTTGCGCTCGGCTGGTATCCGCCCGATCTCCAGAATCAGCGACTGAAAATCTTCAGGACTGGTGTACTGTCCCGCCGTCGCTCCTGCCTCGCGCGAAATATTTTCCTCCATCAGCGTGCCGCCGTAGTCGTTGGCCCCGGCGTACAGGCAGAGCTGCGAAAGTTTGCGATTCAATTTCACCCACGACACCTGAATGTTGGGAATCGAGCCCGCGAGCAGAATTCTGGCGAGCGCATGAATCTTGAGATGTTCGGCCAGCGTCGGCCCGCTGCGCGCCAGTCCCTGCTGAAACAAAAGCGTGTTCTGGTGCACGAAGCCCAGCGGCACGAACTCCGTGAAGCCGCCGGTTTCACACTGAATCTGCCGCAACAGATCCAACTGCCGCACCCAATGATCAGGAGTCTCCCTATGTCCGTACATAAGGGTTGACGTGCTGCGAATGCCGCACGCGTGCGCGGTGCGAATGACCTCCTGCCACTGCGCCGATGAAAGTTTATTGCGCGAGAGCACGTGCCGCACTTCATCGTCGAGAATTTCCGCCGCGGTTCCAGGGAGCGTGTCCAGTCCGTTGTCGCGCAGCATCATAAGATAGTCGCGCAGCGTCATGCCGGTCAGTTCCACGCCATACACAATCTCCATCGGAGAAAACGCGTGGATGTGCATACCCGGCACCGCGTTTTTCACGGCGCGCAGAATGTCGCGATAATAAAACGGCGGCAAGCCGTGCGGCAGCCCGCCCTGAATGCAGACTTCAGTCGCACCCAGTTCCCACGCCTCGCGGCTCTTGCGCGCCATGTCTTCGAGCGAGTGAAAGTAAGAGTCGGCCTCGCGCGGTCCACGGCTGAAGGCGCAGAACTTGCATCCCACAAAACAGATGTTCGTGAAATTGATGTTGCGGTTCACCACGTAGCTGATGATGTTGCCGACCAGATCGCGCCGCAGCATATCGGCGGCCACCAGCACGGCGGGCAAGTCCGCATCATGACTATCGAGCCTGTCGCAATTCGCCAGCGCATAGCGCTCCGCCTCCGTCAAACAGGCTCCATCCTGTTTTTCCAACACACGTTCCAGGGCGTTTCGAACCGTCACGGACGCTCGGGGTGCAATCTCTTCCCAGGTCAGCGAAGGAAAGTTCTCGAGATTCGAAGCCTGCCATGTCATAACATTCCCCTATCGAAAAAGATCGTTCTTCGCCGGACGAATCAGCGCCTGCACGCCGCCCCGCCCGCGCCTGTAAGCATAACCGCGAATGATGCAGGCCGGGGTGCCCGCCAGTTTGCCGCACACCAGTCCCGCGGCACAAGCCAGTTCGTCTGCCACCGCGTCGATCGTCGCATGCAATGGGTATCCGTGCGGATCGCGCTGCCCCCGATAATCGACCAGCGGCTGCATTCCCGCGACACCGAGCGCCACCTCCGTTAACCCCTCTCGCCACGGACGCCCGAAACTATCGCTGATGATCACCGCCATGTCGATCCCTGACTTCTTTTTCAACTCGCGCCGCAATTGTGCCGCGGAACGATCTGGATTCTCCGGCAGCAACACCGCATGCCGCCCGCCGTCGACGTTCGAAACATCGACGCCGCTGTTCGCGCAGACGAAGCCATGTTTTGTCTCGGTGATCATAACGCCACGCTTTCGGCGGACCATTCGCCGGCTTTCCCGCACCGCCAATTCACTGACGCGCGCGTCGAGCCCAAAACGCCGCGCCCAGCTTCGCGACGCCGCCGATGGATGAATTTCATCGAGCGCAACCGCCGCACCTTCAGCTTTCGAAACAACTTTATGCTTCACCACCAGAATGTCGCCGTGCTCAAAGCGTAAGCCCGAATTTCGAGTCGCGGCCAGCAATCGCGCGCTCAGCGACTCTCCGGCGCTGATTTCTCCCCTGACGCGGACCGGTATTATGCGAATTTCTCCGGCCTCTTTCTTTACGAAACTCTTGCCGGCCTCGGCCGCCATTCCAGCCCGTGCCATCCTAAGCCTGATTCCGTCCGACACAATCACGGCTGGCGAGTTTCCAGCTGCGCACCAACTTTTGCGATCGCCGCTCGCCTGCCGCATCCGCCAGTTCGTAGAGATCCTCGGGACGATCGACATCCCGCGCAATCCCCGGCAGTTTGAGCACGATGCAAGGCAAGCCCGTTGCCTTGGCTGCGGCCAGATGCGGCAAAAAACTGTCATTGCCAAAGCGCAGCGGAAACAGATCTCCCGGAGCGCGCCATGCTGCATTGGTTCCGCGTCCGGCCGCGTCTGGCACCAGCACCGCGCCACCCGCCGGCGCGTGATCCGCGATCTTCTGCAACTCCCTACAGTCGATCAGCGGAATATCTGCCGGAACCACCAGCGTGCTCGCCGCTCCCCTTGCTCGGCAGGCGGCGGTTGCCATTTCGATGGCGCTCGTCTCGCCCGAGTTGTCGTCGGCCACCACTTCGAAATTAAAACGTGCTGCCAGATCGCGCGCAAACGAATCACACGTCACCACCGTCACCGGAGGACGTTCTTGCCATCGCGCCAGGGTTTGCAGCACGTCCTCGCACATGGCCTGGGCCAACTCAACCCGCCGTTCCGGACTCAATAGAGAGGAGAGCCGCTGCTTGGCATCCGACAGATTCTTGATGGGGACCAGAATCATGCCCGCTCCACCTCGACCCCTCCCGACGGAAGCCGCATCGCCGCATTCAGAACGCTCTTGGCCAGCGCAACTCGATCTTCCGGTTTCTGCATGATGGTCGGCGTGCAATGGACGGCCATACCGCTCTTGCGCAATTGATCCGCGGCGCCCGCGTCCTCGGAATCGACCACCAGCAAATCGAGAAAGTCTCGATAAAATTCGGCAACGCCGCCAATCGAAACGGAAAAGCCCATCGCGGCCATGAGCACCCCCGCCGGCCCGGTCACCGCCGCCCGGCCCACAATCGGGCTGACGGCCGCGATCCGAGCGGAGCTTTCGCGCAACGCTTCGCGAATTCCCGGCACGGCTAGAATCGGGCCAATGCTGGTGACCGGATTACTCGGGGCCAGCAGCACAAGATTCGACGAGCGAATCGCCTCGATCACTCCCGGCGCTGGCTCCGCCTCGGAGGAGCCGGCGAAGCGAACCGATTCCACCGGATCCTGATACCAGCGCTGCACGAAATATTCCTCAAAGCTCAAGTCTCCCGCCGGAGTCAGAACCCGCGTCTCCACCCGCGAATCGCTCATCGGCAAAATACGTGCCTTCACTGCAAGTCTCCCCGCGATCTCCAGCGTCGCTTCGCTCAGCGTCTTGCCATCCGTCAGCAGCTTCGAACGAAAAATGTGGGTCGAGAGATCCCGGTCTCCGACATTGAACCACGTCGGCTCGCCCAGTTGCCGCATCGCGTTCAGGCAATAGAACGTGTCCCCCTTCATGCCCCAGCCCCGTTCCTGGCTGAGTTTTCCCGCCAGCATATAAAGGATGGAATCGATATCGGGCGAAACGTAGAGACCCCACCACAGCAAGTCGTCGCCCGTATTCACGATGATCGTCAATTCCTCCGGAGGTACGATCTGCCGCAGTCCATCAACGAATTTGGCGCCTCCCGTGCCCCCGGTCAATACCGTGATCATGCCACCCTCCGGGCGTAGCCCTCAGCTTCTGTCGCCGAGCGGAGCCGCTCCGCCAGTAAATCGCTGTGAGCCGCCGCTTGCTTTACAAACTCTGGATAAACTGGCAAACGCTGCCGTAGCTCGAAGCCTTTTGCCTCGGTCCGCTGCCGCAGTTCCTGCAGATGCGGCCACGGCTTTTCCGGATTGATAAAATCCGGCGTTAACGGCGAAACGCCACCCCAATCGTTGATCCCGCCATCGAGCAGCTCGGCATAATGCGGATCGGAAAGATTCGGCGGCGCCTGCACATTCATCTCCGGCATCAGCAATCGCGCCGCCGCCAGCGTGCGCAGCATGTCGCCGTGATCGGGCTCTGGCCAGTGCGCCATCGGAGTGCGACTCTTGGCGCGAAAGTTTTGCACGATCACTTCCTGAATGTGTCCATACTTCGCGTGCAAGTCGCGGATCGCCACCAGCGCATCCACGCGCTCCTCCAGCGTCTCGCCAATGCCAATCAGGATGCCTGTCGTAAAAGGAATCTTCTGCCGCCCTGCATCTTCAATCACTCGCAAACGCTTTGCCGGCTCTTTGTCGGGAGCGTTGTCATGCGCCGCGCCACGGGCCAGCAGCCTCGTGCTGGTTGTTTCCAGCATCAATCCCACGCTGGGAGCCACCCGGGCCAGGCGCTCCAGCCATTCCGCGCTCATCAGCCCAGGATTGGGATGCGGCAGCAAACTCGATTCCCGAAGCACCAGTTCGCACATCGCTTCCAGATAGTGGAGAGTAGATTTGTATCCCGAGCCCCGCAACGTCTCCCGCATCTGCGGAAACAGCAACTCCGGCTTGTCGCCCAGGCTGAACAGTGCCTCGGTGCATCCCATTCGTTCCCCGGCGCGGACAACTTCCATCACTTCGTCAGCAGTCATGGTGTGGGCGCCAGCCTCGCCGGCATCGCGCCGGAAAGTGCAGTATCCGCAATAGTCGCGGCAAAGGTTGGTGAGCGGAAGAAACACTTTGCGGGAGTAGGTGATGACTTGCGGATGGAATCGGTTCCGCACCTTCTGGGCGGCCGCGAGCAACGACGGCAGGGCAGCATCGCTCGCGCGCAGCAACCGGCAAGCCACGTCATGCGAGATTGGCCGCTCGCACGCATCAGCCAACTCTGCATCTGTCGCGAAAAGCGCGTCTTGATCGTGGAAGGCGGTGGCCATTGCGATTCTACTT
The DNA here is from genome assembly GCA_963696275.1 of uncultured Acidobacteriaceae bacterium. Lineage (GTDB taxonomy): Bacteria > Acidobacteriota > Terriglobia > Terriglobales > Acidobacteriaceae > Acidiflorens. The sequence continues at coordinate 895,675 of CAVOJQ010000012.1, forward strand.
TGATGCCAGTCGCGTTCAGTACTGCCGCAATCTAATGATCATACTGGGGCGATCATAATTTAGCGCGAAAGGATGCGGGGCGATAATATTCAGAACGGCATCATTCACGGCAGAATGAGCGACAGCTCAGAAGTTCAAGGTCAGATGGCAGAGCTAAAAGGCCGGCAACCGTAAGGTTTCACCTCTGACCTCTGACCTCTGACCTCTTACCTCTGACCTCTGACCTCTTACCTCCCTTACTTTCCCATCACCAGCTTGGCAATCGTCGCCAGTTGCATATTCGACGTGCCTTCGTAGATTTTCCCGATCTTCGCATCGCGCCAATATTTTTCCACCGGGTAATCTTTCGTGAACCCGTATCCGCCGTAGACTTCGATCGCCAGCGAAGTCACCCGCTCCGCGACTTGTGAGGTGAAAAGCTTGGTCATGGCCGCTTCTTTCACGAAATTTACGCCGGCATCTTTCATGCGGGCAGCGTTATACACCATCAGCCGCGCCGCCTCGATCTCCGTGGCCATCTGCGCGATCTGAAACTGGATTCCCTGAAATTCCGAAATCGGCTTCCCAAACTGCGTGCGCTCCTGCGCATACTTCGCTGCATATTCCCATGCGCCGCGGGCTACGCCCAGCATCTGTGCGCCGATTCCAATGCGGCCTTCGTTCAGCGTTTCGATTGCGATCTTGTATCCTTTGCCCACTTCGCCCAGCACATTCTCTTTCGGCACCCGGCAATCTTCGAGAATCAGCTCGCAGGTGGACGAAGCGCGGATCCCCAGCTTGTCTTCTTTCTTGCCCACCGTGAACCCGGAAAAGCTCTTCTCGATCAGGAACGCCGTGATGCCCTTGTAGCCTTTCGCCGCATCGACCGTCGCAAACAGGATGAACAAGCCCGCTTCCTTGCCATTCGTGATCCAGAGCTTGCGGCCGTTGAGCACGAAGTCGTTGCCCTTGGCGTCGGCCTTGGTCTGCAGCGCGAACGCGTCCGACCCCGATCCCGCTTCGCTCAGCGCGTAAGCCCCCACCGTATCCGCCGTCATCCTGGGCAGATAACGCTTCTTCTGGTCATCATTCGCCCAGCGCAGGATCGCATTCGCCACCAGCGTGTTCTGCACGTCGACGATCACCCCGGCGGAGGCGTCCGCGCGCGAAAATTCTTCGACCGCTAAGATCGCCTCAAAAAACTTGCCGCCCGCCCCACCGTACTGCTCCGGAATTTCGATCCCCATCAGCCCCAACTGGAAGAACTGTTCGAGCAGGGCATGGTCGAACACTCCCTTTTCGTCCATCTCCTTGGCGAGCGGACGAATCTTGTCCTCGGCAAACTGGCGCACGCTGTCGCGAAACAGGATTTCGTCCTCCGTCAGCGTGGTGAGCGGAGTGGGATTGGAAAGCTGCAGAGCTTCCGGCATGGAGACACCTCGTATGGGATGCGGCGGGCCGCGTCCCGGTAGGATAGCGAACCCGAAATTGTAGCAGCAGACGGCATGAGACCAGCGACCGCTCGGTTGGTGCGGGACAAACTCCGAAAGCCCCTCAAGCTATGTCATCGATTCTCCCCTGACCAGACCCGCGAGCGCCTCGTGTGGCGCGGGCGCCCCCGCCCGCGAATACCCTAAAACGGCCGCGGGTGCCTCATCCTTGCGCGTTCTGTGCGCAAGGGTGGGATTCCACCGCCTCGTCTCCCTTGGGATTTTGTCTAACTCGTATTGAGGCCAGCGTGGCGCGGCCCCGCCCTCGCCCGCGTCCCCCAAACGACGTTATTTCGGCATCAACTCCGCCACCGTCAGCTGATCCGCTTTTCGCAGTTCCGGGAACAGCCACGACCAGATGCCGATCACGACCAGCGTTCCTGCTCCTCCCAGGATTACCGCGGGGACCGTGCCGAACCATTGGGCGGTCAGGCCCGACTCGAACTCGCCTAATTCGTTCGACACTCCGATGAAGAGCATGTCTACGGCGTTGACGCGGCCGCGCATTTCGTCCGGAGTCGCGACCTGCACCAGTGTGGCCCGGATGATAACGCTGACCATGTCAGCGGCTCCGGTCAGGAACAGGGCGATCAGCGACACAATCAGGCTGTGCGAAATTCCGAAGACGATCGTAAAAACGCCGAATCCGGCTACCGAGAGGAGCATGGTCAGTCCCGCGCGGCGGCGGATCGGCCAGTGTGCGACAGCAATCGCCATCAGCGCGGCCCCCGCTCCAGGAGCGCTGCGCAGCAAGCCAAGTCCCCAGGGACCGGTGTGCAGGATCTCTCTGGCGTACACCGGGAGCAACGCCACTGCTCCACCCAGCAGGACGGCGAACATGTCGAGCGAAATGGAGCCGAGAATCAGCCTCTTCTCTCCGATGAAGCGGAAACCAGCCAGCACGGCGCGCAGGCTGAAGGGTTCCCTTTCTTTTTCTGGCGAAGCGGGGGATGGCGAGGTGGGGCCTGGCGAAGTGGGCAAGGGGCGGATGCGGAGGGTAAAGAACGTGGAGAGGACAGATACCGCCACGGCAATCGCATAGACGGCGTCGGGACCGCGAAACAGGGCGTAGGCAACTCCTCCTATGGCGGGGCCGGCGATGGTTGCGACCTGAAACGTGCTGGCATTCCAGGCGACGGCGTTCGAAAAATGTTCTTCCGGCACCAGATGCGGCAGCAGGGCGCGGCTTACCGGAAAACTGAAACTGCGCGACACTCCCACCAGCACGAGCACTCCATAGATGAGGTGCACGGAGTTTGGCGCGCGCCAGGTGATCGCCAGGAGGAGCGCGGAGCAAAGACCGTATCCGGCATAGCACCAGGTCAGCACCTTGCGGCGGTCGAACAGATCGGCAGCGTGCCCGGCGAAGAGAAAGAGGACGAATCCAGGCGCGAACTGGGCCAGACCGACATAGCCCAGATCGACCGGCCGCCGGGTGATCTCGTAAACCTGCCATCCCACAGCCACAGACTGCATCTCAAGCGCGACCACGATGAAGAAGCGCGCCAGCGTGTAGCGGACGAAGTTGGGATGGGTGAAGGCGACGCGTCCGGCGAGGCGCGGGTCTTTAGTTGTCAGCATCAGTAGTCGTCAGCATCAATCGTTGTCCGCATCAATCGTCAGCATCGGAGGTCAGCATATTGATGACTCTGCCACAGCTTACGTTGCGGCCGGGGGATTCCATGAATCGATGAGCAGAAATGGCGGTCAGTTTGGCGGCCATCGTTGTGCTGCACGGTAGCGTACCGACTCCAGGCGCTATTGAGGAGTACAGTTTTAGGCGTGAATCCATCCAACGAACCCTTCCGCACACTGGGACGAGTCATCGACGAACTCGAACGGATTCGAGAAGAGTTGTTTGTCCTGCAACGATCGATGGAAAGAATGGAGCCGGTTGGGTCGGAGTCCGGCGACGATGGAGGCAGCAACGGTGGTCGAAACGACCCTGGGAACGGCAGCCGTGGAAACGGCAAAGGCAAGAAGCGGCAAACTGAGGACGGGCTTACGCGTTTGCGCAGGGCGCGTCGCAAGCGGTGAGTTAACGCCGATATTGATCTGCGACCTATTCTGGAACCATTCCGATCGTTTTGAGCCACGTATCTAGTAGCTGAGGCCATCCCGTAATCGAAAATTTCGTGCGCCGCAGGCCAAACGCATGGCCGCCTTGCGCATACAAATGCATCTCCACGGGAACGCCGGCGTTCTTGAGAGCGATGTAATACGCGAGCGAGTCGTCAACGTTGTCAACGTGGTCATCCTCAGCCTGCAGTAAGAACGTAGGCGGCGTCTGGCGGGTGATGTGGAGATCGGGGTTCAACGAGACCTCTCGATCGGCGTTGGGGGGATGAGAAACTTCAAACTTCTTGACGCCCTGTTTCGCGTCCCACTCTGCTGCGGACAGCGACAGATGGCCCGGATAAATCGATACCGCAAAATCGGGACGACAGCTCTCTTTGTCGGCTGCATCCACGACGGGATATAAACGGTGGTCAAAATGGTTGCTGATCGCTGCGACGAGATGGCCTCCAGCTGAAAACCCGAGCACGCCAATCTTATGCGGATCGATATGCCACTCCGCGGCGTGAAAGCGCACGAGGCCCACGGTCCGCTGCGCATCTTCGAGTGCCATCGGTGATTCCGGATACGGCCCCGATTTCGGGTACGGCCCCACATTCGTCACACGATATTTCAAGAGCACACACGTGATCCCTCTCGGCGTGAGCCAGTCACAGACCTCGGTGCCTTCGAAATCGATGGCGAGAGTCTGATAGCCCCCACCAGGGAAGACGACGACCGCTGCCCCCGTGTTGTTTCCGTTAGGCGGATAGACCGTCATCGTAGGCAGCGTGACGTTGTTGACCCCAGTTACTGGCTTGCCGGTATCCTTCCACGGCTCAGCGGTCGTCTCGGAGAACTCCGGGCCGGCAACGGGCTGGGGATCGGGCACTTTGCCGGGCCATATCGGCACTTGCGTATGTCCGGGCGAGGGCTGCCAGACAGGCTTCTGGCCGTTAAGATTGGCAACCGCAAGCGCAACACTGACTGCAATAGAACTGACTGCAATAGAAAAGATGAAAGGCTTCATGACAAATCACCACGGGCAGGATAGAGCAATACGAACTCTCATGGAGATCGACGCTGATGACCAGATAGGTTCTGATAAGGGCGCTTCGCGTTTGCGGTTTTAGACCAATTACGATTTGCGGTTGATGAGCGAGGCGACGTAGCCTGCGCCGAAGCCGTTATCGATATTGACCACGCTAACATTCGAGGCGCACGAATTCATCATGCCGAGCAAAGCGGCCAGGCCTTCGAAGGCAGCTCCATAGCCCACGCTCGTCGGAACGGCTATCACCGGAACTCCCACCAACCCCCCGACTACGCTCGGAAGGGCACCCTCCATGCCGGCGCACACGATGATGACTCGCGCCTTTTCCAAGGCTCCGCGGTGGGCCAGCAGGCGATGAATGCCGGCCACTCCCACATCGTAGATGTGCCGGACTTCATTGCCCATCAGCTCGGCCGTGATCACCGCTTCCTCGGCTACCGGGATGTCGCTCGTTCCGGCCGAGACGACGACGATGACACCTTTGCCGTACTTCTTCCGATCGCGCTTCAGCACGATGGCGCGCGCCAGCGGATGATATTCCGGCCGATCTCGATTTTCCGCTAAGGCAGCGGCCACCGCGACGTATTGGTCTTCGGAGGCTCGGGTCGCCAGCACATTGCTGCCGTGCTCTGCCAGACGCGAGAAGATTCCCGCGACCTGCGCGGGAGTTTTGCCCTGGGCAAAGATGACCTCAGGCATGCCCTGTCGCAGGACGCGATGATGGTCCACTTTGGCGAAGCCCAGGTCCTCAAACGGCATGTGGCGCAGCCGCTCAACCGCTTCGTCGGGAGAGATGCTCTTCTTCTGGAGCTGATCGAAAAGCTTGCGCAGGTCTTGCGAGTTCATAGAGGCTGGCTCATTGTAACGGCTGCGGCTTTAGCCGGGCTCAGACTCGAAGGATGCCTGGACCCCTTAACCACAGCGGGCATGGGGAAGCACCGAGGTAACACGGCGCTGGCGGCTGGGGCTAACCTCGCAATCTGACCTCTAACCTCTGACCTCTCATGATCTTAATCAATTACTTTCAGTAACTTGGCGAGATTACTCCAGTGGTTCTACGCCCTTCGGATAGATTGCCCCAGGCTCGGCCGCGTCCTATACTGACCATACTCTGGTTCTGGATTCTCTGGCAGGTTGCTCGGGTAGGTAGGCCCTTAAGAGTAAGTGTGCCTGTGGGCGGTCCGTGGGTAGGGCCGACCTCAAGGCTGAAGTTGGCCGATCCGAACCCGTATGCGCAGACGCCTGCAAATCGCGCTGATGACGACCTTGACCGCGATCTCCTTTCTTTCCACGCTACCCGCGACCGCACAAGCCGCGGCGCAAACCGCAACCGGCGCCGGCGGGATTACCGCCTCGACCGACGAATCCGGACGCAGGATTTTTGTCAACGCGGAGGGTAGCGGCAACGCGTCACCGGCCGCTGGCCGCGCTGACACCTCTGCCGGCGCGCGATCTCCACTGGAGTATTGGAGCGTCACCGAACACCGGTTCAAACCGGTGCCAACCAACGGCGCCGTGATGCGGGCGGCGCGCACCGCGGCTTCGGAAGTGACCAGCTATCTCGACGGCAAAGCGCAGAGTCACCAGATTCTTAACCGGCCCTTTACCCAGCAGGAGATCGACGCCGCGATTGACCAGGCGGCGGCGCGGCACAATGTGGATCCGAGCCTGGTGCGCTCAGTCGTCAAAGTGGAATCGAACTTCAACCCTAACGCGGTTTCGCGCAAGGGAGCGATGGGGCTGATGCAGCTAATGCCATCGACGGCGCGGTCGCTGAACGTTGCCAATCCGTTCGATCCAGCGCAGAATGTGGATGCCGGAGTCCGGCATCTCAGGAAGCTTTTGGACAGCTACGGCGGCAACGTCCGCCTCAGCCTGGCAGCCTATAACGCTGGCGCGAGGGCGGTCGCACGCAGCGCCGGAGTTCCACATTTCAAGGAGACGCAGGAATACGTCCGCCGCATCACCAACCTGTACAACGGCGGCGACCTGTCTGGCACCTATGGCCTCGGGAGTTCGGCTTCCCATGATCCTGTGCATGTCGAGCGCGATGCCCAAGGCAGGCTTTATATCAGTAATACGGAATGACTTAGACGGCTGCGCCCAGATAATGGCTGGGCTCTGGCTGGCCGGCGATCTTAAAGCGGGCCGGTAGTGGCCCGCAACTTTGCCCCGCAAGGTGGGTTGTCATTTCAAGCGAGCGCTAGAACCGGGTAGGGCAAGCGGACAGGTGACAGGCTTTTTTCGCTTCGCACTGTTTTCGCTTCGCACTGGATGACAGTAAGCTTTATCGACCAACCACCTGCGGAACAGGTTAACATCATAGTTACTGTGGAATGGGCAAGTGAAGACCCAGGCTTCTACGACCCTAACTCGTAAAGATCCTTTTCGAGGCGGCCAAGAGCTTCGCGTCCGCACGGGGTTGTTGTCTGTCCCGAAGCTCGCACGGAAGTCCGCGCGGACGTTCGCCCCAAAGCTCGCCCGGAAGCTGGCCGCCCTGATCGTCCCCCTGTTCGTCTCCTTATTCGTCCTGGTGCCGACCGGTTCCGCTTCCGCTCGGGTTCATCACAATGACGCCTGGGCTCGCCAGCAGTTTTCCAAGGCAGAGCGCATGCGGGAGGCGCTCAACGGCCGTCCTCTCGGCCAGCGCACCCGCCACGAATATCAGCGCGTGATCGATTCCTACCGGAGCGTTTATTTCGCATCTCCCGCGTCGTCGAAGGCGGATCCGAGCGTCGTGGCCAGCGCCGAACTAATGGTCGAGATGGGACGCCGCTTTGACGACGACAAGATTCTGCGCGGCGCCATCGAGCAGTATCACTTCCTGCGCAAGGAATATCCCGGCAGCAAATACCGTTTCGACGCGCTGTTCACCATCGGCGAGATTTATAAAGACGACCTCAACGATCCCGCCGAGGCGCGCACCACGTTTGAAGACTTTCTGCGTCGCTATCCCCACAACCGGCTATCGGACGATGCCCGCGCAGCGGTAAAGACGATCGATCTCGAAGCCGCCGACCGGGATCACGCGGCGCGGAAGTCGGCGCGCAAGCAGCGTACGGGTGCGCCTCATGGCGGTGCCATGACCGCCAATGCCAGTGCGGCGAATAATTCCCCTGGCTCTTCCAGCGGCTCTTCCGCCAGGGATGCGGTTGACATCCCGGCCAAGGTCTCAGGTAGCGCAGGCGCGGGCAATGCCGCCCTCGCATCGAATGCGGGCCCTGACCTGCCGGCCGATACTGTCGATACCGCCGCTGGGGCTCGCGGCGGGTTGCCTCGAGTCACCGGCGTCCGGCACTGGTCGACACCCGACTACACTCGCGTCGCCATTGACGTCGAGCAGGAGGTCAAGTTTGATTCGCAGCGCATCTCGCGTCCCGATCGAATCTTCTTCGATCTTCGCGGAACCCGGCTGGCATCGACGCTGGTCGGCAAGACTTTCGATGTGGACGACGGCTTCCTGAAAAAAATTCGCGTTGCCGAATTTCAGCCGGGCCGCACACGCATTGTGCTCGAAGTGGATGATTTGTCCAGTTACGACGCCTTTCTTTTGCCCGACCCGTACCGGCTGATTATTGACATTCACGGCAAGGGCATTCACGGCAAAAATCTGCAGGCCAGGAGTTCCTTGAACGGCACGCGGACCGACACCTCGGCAAGCGACCCCGAAGCCTCCGTACTCGAAGCCTACGAATCGGACGGCGACTCGCCATCGAGCGAGGACTCGAGGGTCGAGGACACGAAAACTGACGGGCGGAAGACGCCAACCGTATCGCAACGATCACCATCGCGGTCGGGCCAGCCAACCGCCAACCAGCAGCGCTCGAACCGCCAGGGCGGGGACAAAGCACGCTCCGATCAGTATCCGGTTGTCGCGGTGAAGCAGGGGCCGGTCGAAACCGATTTGCCGCCCGGGAATGTCAATGCCGATTCCCGGCCGTCCGATGCCAGCAAAGCAGCCAACGGAATCGGAGTGATTAAGACCACCGCTCCCGTCAAGGGAACGAATCAAAGAATTCCCAAGACGATTGTCGAGGCGGATGACCAGGCCCCGACGACCCTGGCCAGAATCGAGCCCGATAAGATCGAGCCGCGGAACATGCCTTCCGGCGAAACCAAGGCGACGAAGTCGAACACCTCGCGTTCCTCATCATCAGCCACCTCTTCAACTACTCTGCGCCACAAGAAAACCCACGTTGCGGATAACCCCGCCGACACTGCCGATCTGCCTGTCGATCGGGCTCTCGAAACCCGTGAGGCGCGCCCCACCGCGAGCGGCGACCGTTCCTTGACGCGCGCGCTGGGTCTCAAGATTGGAAAGATCGTGATTGACGCAGGCCATGGCGGCTACGACACGGGAACCATCGGTCCCGACGGGCTGCTGGAAAAGGATGTCGTGCTCGACGTCGCCAAGCGGCTTGGCCGCCTCCTGGAATCGCGCCTCGGCGCGGAAGTGATCTACACCCGCCGCGACGACACTTTCATCCCGCTCGAAACCCGGACCGCAATTGCCAACCGCGAGCGCGCAGATTTGTTCATCTCGATTCATGCCAACTCGAGCCACGACTCCGACGCGCGCGGAGTAGAAACCTACTACCTGAATTTCACCTCGTCGCCCGAAGCGCTCGAGGTTGCGGCGCGAGAAAATGCAGTCTCGGAAAAATCGATTCACGAACTTCAGGATCTGGTGAAGAAGATTGCGCTGAAAGAAAAGATCGACGAATCGCGCGAGTTTGCCGGCGACGTGCAGGAATCTCTCTATGGCGGCCTGTCCCTTGAGAATGCGGGCATCCGCAACCGCGGGGTCAAGAAAGCGCCCTTCATCGTGCTCATCGGCGCCAATATGCCGTCGATTCTGGCCGAAATTTCGTTTGTGTCGAATCCCACCGACGAACGAAAAATGGAAACCTCCGAGCATCGCCAGCGCATCGCCGAGTCGCTCTACCGGGGAGTCTCGAAATACGTCAACGGCCTGAGCGGGGTCAAAGTGGCCAGTAAGCTCGACAAGGGCGAAGGCCAATAGCGAACGCGCCCTGGTTGCACTTCTGCGAGCACTAGAACCGGCGTCCCGGGAATTCGTGCCCCCTTCGCAGTGATTTCAACCATCGTCAGTCATTATCCGGCGGGGTCGGCGGCCCCGCTTGCCCCTCTGCTCCCAGGAAGAAGCTGGCAGGCTCCAGGGCGGGAACCGGCGTGTAGGAGCGTGGTGATCCTGTGAAGAAGTCACTCAGGTCGGAAGAGGCTCGCGCATCGGCAAAACCCAGGATGCCTTCCGTGATTCCATAAACGCCTTCGATCGTGCGAAGAATGCTGCCGAAATCATAGTTCTTGTTGCTGATGTATCCCTGCGGCGTGTACGCGGAAACCACAATCAGCGGTGCGCGGAAACCGAGTTGGTAGTCGGCCGGGCAGTTCTGCGACGTGCAGGGCAGTCCTGACGCTATCACCGGAGGTGGCTGATTGTCCGACCAGCCTCCCCAATCGTCCCAGGTCACGATAATGGCAGTGTTGTTCCAAAAAGTCTGGCCGGCATTCTTGGTTCCTGCCGGGCACGCTGGATTCTGCCCGATGGCATTAATCACTGCCGTTACCCAGGACGGACCGTACAAGTTGTCGCCCGCATGGTCCGACCACGCCCCGTCCGGAATGACCCAGCTCACACTGGAAAGATTGCAATTCGCGATGTCATTCAAGACGTCCGCACCCTTATAGTTGAGATCAACCTTGGCTATCCATTCCTCTCCTGTGCACTCCAGCGCAGAACTCGTTTTGACGAACTGCGGCACGCATATCGCTCGAATCGAATTGGGAGCAGTCCAGATGTTCCCCGCCGACGGCGCGTAGTATTTCCAACTAATAAAGTTGGCGTCCAGAACACTGGCCATGGTTGGCTTGTTGTCGCAGAAACTACCCACCGGCTGGAATGGACGAACAAGGGCGGTGTTGGTTAGCGGACACTCCTGAACGGAACCGTTGTCGTAGGGAAGGCAATTGTCGCCGAGCGAACCGAGAAGCGGTGACACGATTCGACTTGTGGCATTCTTCGGCGCGAGGCAGCCGGAGTTTGTCTCTTTTGGAGAGAAATTTTCCGATACGAAAATGGAGCTGGCATCTTCGACCGCCGATCGCGCCGAGGTCCCACTGAAAATGAATTGATGCGCCGGGTAACTCGGCCCTTGGTTGGTCTGGTACATGAAGTTCGCCCAGCCGTACTGCTCTGCATACGTCAGGTAGGGATCGAGGAGATGCGCGGGCTTGCCGTTGTAGTCGGTGACGGAAGTGTTATCGACATAGCGATAGGAATTCTGCCCTGTGTTTTGCCACGCCCCGTCGTTACGGCAGGCATATCCATTGGCCGGGTCTGGATCGCACATGTCCGCGAACGCCTTATGCGAGTGATCCGGATCCCCCGTTTCCTTCAACGAAACCGGCGACAACAAAATCGGCGTTACGATACCCGATTCGTTCGAAAGGCCGCAGGGCGAGATGTCATAGCAACTCGAGGTAACTGGGTTGGGCGTGCACGCGTTGAGACCGCTGGCCCCGACCGGAATGGTACACAGAGGAGCCAGATAATGGAACAGATTGTCAGGCGTGCGGTTCTCCTGGACAATGACGACCACGTGAGTAATTTGCGCAGGGAACACGGATGCTCTTGGGCCTGCCATGTGAGGTTGCGCAAGCGTGCTTTCCGACAGAATCAACCACCATAGACATGGGATCGCGAACCGGACAACCATCCTCAAGGTGCACCTCCAGGCTCTACGGACTTCCGGGCGTAGCAGGCAAAACTGGCGTCCAGAGCCTACTCTCAGAAGGATCAAGTAGCGCCAAAAGAGTCTCCACCAATCGAAGACGCGCGTCAAGTCTGAGTTGTTCCTCACCGGCCCAGCGATGGCGGGTCTTTTGCAACTGTTGTGAAAAACGTTGCTACTGGCCAAGGTGCAGCAGCGCGGTGCGCAGCGGGGCGCTCGAGATCCTGATCAGTCCCTCGAAAGGCGAATACATCTCCAGGATCAAAAAGATTGCCCCCGAAACCGACATGGCGGCCACCATCAAGGCCGCGATCACGGTTGCGTTGCGCGGGGCGAAGAGCCCGAAGCTGAAAAAGATCGCCACCAGCCAGAAGACAAAGGTGACGATCATGGGTGTTGAGACGGAATTCGCTCCCTGTTCATAGATTAACCAGCGGGTTTGGGCGAGATCGATGGTGAGATTCAAAGACTGGGCGCGCAGTGAGCGCTGAGTGTCGTCCTGTGGCGACAGCGCCTCAATTTTGACCAGAACATTTTCCGCGCCGGTGGACGGCGCTAACAGTTCCGAAGCGCGTGTGTGCTCGTCCGGCCAGATCCGGTCGATACTGCCGGCCACGGCAGCCCGCAGGGCTTCGCGGGCGTCCTTCGCCTCCGGCCCATAGTGGGCCAGCAGACGGTCCAGAAGGACGATTTTGGCCGACATTTGCGTCAGTTCGGCGCTCTGTGCGTCGTAAAAGCTCTTTGCCGACGAGATGAGCAGACCCAGAACAAGCGCCGCCGTGGTGGCCACCAATCCCATGCTCAGCGTCACAACCTGTTTTGAGTCACTGCTTAAGTGATTTGCTGGTAACGCGCGGCTGAGAAGGATGCCGCAACCGGCGCCTCCAAACACGCACACGAATACGATCAGACTGATAGTAATTGAGCCCAGAGTCCACTCTCCTCGCGACGATGGATAACCCGGAGCAGTGCGGCAAGCATTGCCTGGGGTGGCAACTGACGCTTGTAACACGAGCGTTGAAACGCCGCTCGCCGCCCTGACGATTCGTTAGTCTACCCTACCCCCGCTCCTGTCACAAGTGACAGTCTCCAACCTGCCGCTCTTGTGGTGAAGTACCATCTCTGAGGTCTTCTCAATGTCCGAAGCTGGAGGTTCCAACATCGAAATTGCCCATCACCTGAGCGAGCACAAAGCATCGCCGCAGTCTTTGGGACACGAAATCCTGGAGATCGCCGAGGCAGTCGTGCTCGCCATCGTCGCTATCACCACTGCCTGGAGTGGCTATCAGTCGGCGCTTTGGACCGGACAACAGTCGGAACTCTACGGCCAGGCAAGCAAACTGCGGGTGCAAGCCGAGGGAAACGCCACCTTCGCCAATCAGGAGCGTTTGTATAACGCTTCGACCGTGGTGGAATGGCTGAAGGCCGAAGCTCATGGCGACAAGAAACTGGCCGACCTTTTTGAACGCCGCCTGCTTCCCGAGTTTCGTCCCGCCTTCGAAGCCTGGAAGAACACTGACCCACTCAACGATCCCAAGGCTCCGGCCAGTCCTCAGTCTATGGCGGAATACCGCAACTCCAAGACGGAAGAGGCGGCCAGGTTGAATGACCAGGCTACAGAAGCATTCGAGCAGGGCACCCGAGACCGGCAAATCTCCGACGAATACGTGCGCGTGACCGTCACCCTCGCAACCGTGCTGCTGCTGATGGCCATCAGCCAGCGTTTCAAGACTCGTGCCGTCCGATTAGGACTCCTGGTGATAGCCGCACTCCTGCTCTGCGTTCCGGTTCACCATATCCTTACGCTGCCGCGAGCCTAGCGCGAGCCTAGAACGACCGCTCCGACCGTTAGGTGTGTTTCGGCGTGGCGTGCCGGTGGGTGCCTACCTGACCCCTTTGGAGTGATCGGCGCAAACATGGGATGAAAACTCTTTGTCGCGCTGCAGTTCGAAGTTGCGCATCATTTCATCGAAAGACGCCGCGCTACTGGGCGCATCAGAGGGTTTGAACCGCCAGCCACATTCGGAGCAACCAAAACCCCGAAAACGCTCTTGCTCAATCCATACCAGCTTTCGGCTCATGGTCTCTGTCGCTGCGCCCCAAGGAGTACGTTATGCTTTTTGCAGTTCAGCAAATTCGCTCCGAATTTCTCCTAACCGATCCCTGTGTGCGGTAATAGTCTGCCTGCGCCGCATCGCTGGGGTCCGTCTGTCGCCAATAGAACGTGGGCGAGACGGATGAGCTCCATCTCTTCCCTGCAAGGCCGCGATTCTCGCTTGCCTCGTGGCATCGGGATCCATCGTTGATCCGTACGTATAAAGAAGGGGAAGTTTACATGTGCCAATTTTGAGTGGTCTGTCGGGCATCCTACATAGTTGGGAAAGTTTTGTTGGTTCGAATCTGGCTTCAGGGGTCTGGTTTGAAGCGAACGTCACGTTCTCATGCGTCGTGATGTTGGCGCGTAACTGTGACCGAAGGAAATGGTAGGATACCCGACAGAAGCGTAATGTTGGGGTCTGTATAATCTCGCGATTAATGCGGACCAGCGGAATTGCTGTTTCGCAGACCTTGACGGGATGAGTTTATAGCCCGCGTCCGGGAAGCTTTTCAGCTCTGGCTTGTGGCGAACAAAAACCTCAAAACCGTGCAGTCCGGCGAGCGCACGAATCCCACGGGGAAACCCGTCAGCAACATAATACTTCTCTCGATCTCCGATAACGACTACAACTCACTTCGTCCTCATCTTGAATATGTCAACTTGCCAAACCATCAAGTCATTCACGAGGCTGGCGGAAAGCTGGAATTTGCGTACTTCCCGAACGGAGGTTTGATCTCTCTTGTCGTGGTAATGAAAGATGGAAGGACGGCCGAGGCTGGCGTCGTTGGCAATGAGGGCTTTACCGGGACACCGGCGGCGGTTGGCCTGAGCAGGGGCTCGCTGCGGGCGGTCGTCCAAATCACCGGGGATGGGTTTCGGGTAAAGGTCGGATCTCTGCAAAATGCTTTGGTATCCGCTCCACTCCTGCAACTGAGGTTGGGCCGCTATGCCGCAATTCGGGGTATGCAGATTGCACAGACAGCCGCGTGTAATCGGCTGCACGGCATTGAGCAGCGGCTGGCGCGCTGGTTGCTGATGACTCAGGATAGAGTTGCTTTGGGGTCGCTGCGCATCACTCATGATTTTCTCGCCACCATGCTGGGGACAGATCGACCAAGCGTGAGCCTGGCAGCAGGTGTTTTGCAGAAGAAGGGGCTCATCGAGTACACCCGTGGTGCCGTGAAGGTCGTGAACCGGAAGAAACTCGAAGACTGCGCCTGCGAATGCTACGGCGTCATCCGCCAATACGATGGCGAGCTGGGCTTGAAATAAATTCGCAAGTGAAAAGGATTAGCATCATCGTAATCTCGCTACCCCTCCCCGAGAGTTGCACAATAGGAAACAAAGGTAGGAAATCAACTGAGGTCGGTAGTTCTGTTTGCCAGACTCGGAGGTCGGATCATGCGTAAGGGTAATTTAGTTGCGGTCATCATAGTGACAATCGCGATCACGGCGGCCGCGTCGAAGATCGAGGGCGTCACCACGCTGAAGGATTTCCAGCCGACCGGATCCACCGACAAGAACCACAAAAATCAGCAGTACGATCTTTCCTTCGCCGCGTCGGGTAAACAGTACACCTGCCGCACGATCGAAAAGAAGTCCCTGAAAGCGACCGATTTCGTCGTGGGCACCGACATGACCTACGAGATCGGCGGCAATAAGGGCAAGCTGAAAAGCACCGCCGGCAAACAAGTAGCGTGCACCATCGTACGGGTCGCGGATCCGGCGCCCTCCCAGCCCTGAAGACAAAATCCTCATTGCGTCCAACCATCGGGACATCACTGTAGCGCCTTGCTCACGACGGTCGGTGGAACCTTCAGCCCCGTGAGCGTAAACTGCTGACCAAACGTCGCGCGCCAGCATAGGGCAACGGTCCGAAATGTATATTCCAAAGGCTAACGAAGAAAAACGCGTTCCCGTGATGCAGGAGCTGATGGCTTCACGTCCGCTCGCCACACTTGTAACCTTGGGCGCTTCCGGCCTTTTCGCTTCCCATGTTCCCATGGTCCTGGAAGATGATGGCTCGTCGTTCGGCGTCCTGAAGTGTCACCTCTCTCGTGCCAACAAACAGTGGCGCGATTTCGTGCCCACAGTTGAAGCGCTCGCGATTTTTGCCGGCCACCAGCACTATATCTCGCCCACCTGGTATCCCGGAACCAAAGAGCACGGCAAAGAAGTGCCGACCTGGAATTACGTCGTGGTGCATGCCTATGGTCCTCTGAAGGTGATCGAGGACAGCCACTGGCTCCTCACGAACGTCGAAAAACTTACCAACATCCAGGAAGCGGCGTCGCCGGTTCCCTGGAAAGCAAGCGATGCCCCCGCAGACTTCATCGCGTCGCAGTTGAAAGGAATTGTCGGTCTCGAGCTTTCGATCCGGCGTCTTGAGGGTAAGTGGAAAGTGAGCCAGAATCGCACCGAGAGAGATCGCAATGGCGTTCTCGAGGGACTGGCGGAACTCGACACTCCTGAAAGTCTCGCGATGAAAGCTCTGGTAAAAAAAGCTCTTGTAGAAGAAGTGTAGGGTTGATTCCGGCGGCGAGAAGTTGGGCCCGCACAGCAACATCTTAGCCGGCTGGATTTTGTCGCAGGGACAGGGTTCGTTCTCGCTCTTCGAGAGCAGCAAAAATCTCTTCCAACATGGTTGCGAACTTTTCGGGGTCGGTTTCCGCTGTGGCTTCTGCAACCAGTTCGTCCCAGGTTCTCTCGATTCGCTTCTTCGGACTATCGCTGACCATCGTGACCTCCTTACCGGCTGAAACGGACGGGGTTCTTCCTTGATCGTTTAACAGTTTGACCGCCCCCAGGCAGGGAACTGTTTTCAGCGTGGAAAATCGCGAGGCCGAATCAGTATATGGAGAGATATGCAGCTCCAGACCTCTGCGTGCTATGACCTGTTTGCTCAAGTTCATATCTTCGAGGGGTCGGGCGGCTTCGGAGCATTCGCCAGCACCTTCAACTCTAATCCCTTGAGCGTACCCAGCGAGTAGGCCGCAGATTCGCATTCTTGAACGCCGGTGTTGAAATCCAGCAAGTCGCGAAGGTGTCCGGTAACAATAAGTTTGACGTCTCTGATTCTTTCGGCAAATTCGTCGAGTCCTATTTCTACCAGACCAGCTTCGGAGAGCACTTTCCACACCTGCAACTCGTCGCGTTCTTCATCATTTGTCATCCATCATCCCCAAAAACCTGTCATCCTGAGCGCAACAAAGGCTTCCCGAAGGAAAGCACTTGCATAGTCGAAGAGCCTGCCCTGGGTTTGCCGAAGGGGCGCCCACCCGCATGCACCTCACTCGACCTGAGACCCTTGCTCCCGGCCAGTTCTTCATCGCTCCGCGTCTTGCACTTTGGAACCTGCCGGCTTGAACCTGAGGTAGGTGTATGCCAGATACTGGTTCAGCTCCGCCCAGAAAGATTGGTCCCGCTTGCGAGGATCCATCCCGGCCCCGGCCATCGAAAGAAGCCTCTCCTCACACTCCTCCCGCTCCTGGTCCGTGACTTCACTGATTTTGCGCCATGCCTGTGGCTGGGGACAGCCCGAGATCCTGTGCTCTGGGATCACTCGTCCGTCCTCCAGAATGAAATCTCGCCACACCAAACCCCAACGCACTTCTTTGACCACAGCCGTTTCCGTGGAAGATTTTAACGAAACGATCTGGCCTACTTCCGGAGGCCAGTCCGCCCCAGTCCGTAGTCGGTCTGCCGCGGAATTCATCATGCGCACACCGGTGGGAATCAGGTTCAATTGCTCTCTTCCGGATTGGGTTTACGGCTGACGATCCGAGATCCCTGTGCCATCGGTCTCGGCCAATCGCTGCGCGACAAGACCCGGTCAACCGCCTGCTCTACCCTCAACATAAAGCCCGCGTCAGGATCCGACACCCCGCCTGTCGCCGCCGACAATGCCATACCGAGGCCGTTCGCGCTCGCTTCTGTCTCAACCTGCGGCACCAAATGCGGCTGCTGTTTCAGATAGCCGATCCAGACCAGAGTGACGGCGTTGTACGCCGTGCTCTTCAGCAGACTGATCATCGCGGCTTGGCCATTGCCGTACCGCACCACAACACTAACCAGGATCAGCTCGACGCTGGCAAAGACTCCGAACCCCAGCGCTATGCCGAATACCTGCTGGCGTGAGCAATTTCTGAAAATACGGCAAAGAAGCATCAAGAGCAGGAACAGCCCAACCTGCATCAGCCGTACGCTGCGGTCAAAGGCAAACACCGCCGCTACCACCTTGTCTCCACCCGCTTCGCTACTCGACAATGCACCTGAGATTGCCAGCAGCAGGAGCAGCCCGCACGACCATCGGAATATGGTGGTTCCCAAAATCTGAATCCCTCCATATTCCGTGAAGAGACTCCGCAATATCTCATCCATCACCGCGACCGTAAGGATCACGCTGAGAGCGTTTCCGGCCCAGTAAGCGTCGAAGTAGTTCTCCGGGAAATACCGGTACACGACAAACAAACACGCCGACTTTAGGGTCTGAAACAGAATGTAGGAAAAGAATCGCGGAAACACCCCATTGACCTTGCGCCGGACCATGAAGATCAGAAGAGTGATCTGCAACAGCGGACCGGCCAGCCAGTTCACATATGTTAACCAGTTCATCGTAGTACGTATACTAACGCGGAAGCATACCTATCCCTCGACCGCTCCGCAACATCTATTTTGCGCGGCCCCACGCCGATTTTATGAACTGAGCTTCCTTACCTTTACTTGGTGCAGTGGCGACACAATGGCATCGGGTCACTGCCATCGGCAATTACCACAGCCTGTTCTGCTCGAATGGCAGAATTCACACGCGGCGACGCGCTCGTCAAGATCGCGCTGTACAGCCCAGCCAGTACCACAACGGTTAGCAGGACTTCCGTTGCTTTGTTCATGGGGGAGTCTCCTTTGCGCCTACTTCGGCGCGTTCCAAAGTATATGCTCAGTCGATGCTTCGTGAGCAGACCTGATTGTCGTTTGTTCAGGTCCGGCCTCTTAGCCTCATCAAAAAGGAAGTCTTTGGGTAAATCAGTTCTTCGACTGCCGGTCATGGCCTGGGAAATCCTGACCAAATGCAGCGCGCTCCGCCGAAAATCTCAATTCTTCGCCGCCTCCTCCGCATAAGGCCGCTGAATCGAAAATGCAACATATTCAAGAGGGGGTCCGGAGTCGGCCTTCCAACCAGCCGAAGTCGTGCTTGAAATGAATGGTGGCGGCGGTAGGACTCGAACCTACGACCTACGGATTATGAGACCGTCGCTCTAACCACCTGAGCTACACCGCCAATCCGGAAATACGCGGAAGGGAAACCAGGGACAGCCCGGAAATGGGCACAGAATCCCGCAGACGCGGGTGGACGCGTCCCTATTGCATTTTAAGAGCGTGCGGAATGCAGTGTCAAACGTAGCCATTGTCGCGTAGTCGGTCAGTTTGAATTTGCTTTGATAAGGGCGCGCCTTCGGCCGCACCATAACTGGCCGCAAAATCAACGGCCGCGTTTAGCCGCCGGCGAACCTATCTTCCCGATGGGTTCACTACCCTCTGTCCAAGCGCATTTCCCCATGCGAAACTGAGCTCATGCATGTGATCGCGGTGATTCCGGCACGGCTGGCCTCGACGCGTCTTCCACGCAAGATCCTGCGCCCGATCGCGGGCCTTCCGCTGCTCGCCTGGGTCTATCGAGGAGTGCGGCAATGTTCGTCGGTGAATGAAGTTATCGTCGCGACCGACTCCGATGAAATCATGACTCTCTGTAAGCAGCAAGGCTTTGCCGCGCGCATGACTTCGGCGTCGCACCGGTCAGGCACGGAGCGGGTCCAGGAGATTTCAACTGTCGTTCCGGCGGACATATATCTGAATGTTCAGGGCGACGAACCACTGACTCGTCCGGAGCACATCGAGAGTCTGATTGGCGTGATGCAGGGCGCGGGAGTTGAAGTGGGAACCCTGAAGACCCCTGTCGCCGACGTTGACCTCAACAATCCGGGCGCGGTGAAGGTGGTGACCGATGCCGCCGGACGAGCCCTGTATTTTTCCCGGGCTACGATTCCGTATGACCGCGATGGCGCGCGCCTGAAGTGCTACAAGCATCTGGGATTCTATGCCTATCGCAAGGACGCGCTGGATAAGTTTGTTCTCTGGCCGGAGTCATCGCTCGAACGCAGCGAGCGGCTGGAGCAACTCCGCTTTCTGGAGAACGGGATTCCGATTTATGTGGCCGAGACGCAGTTCGATACCGTGGGCGTCGATACCGAGGAGGACGCCCAGCGGGTAGAAAACATCTTGCGGCAACGGTCCTCAGAATATAAATGACCGTGTGGCGCGGGCGCCCTCGCCCGCGCGCCCACCCCCTCATCTTTCCTTGCAACCCTCAGTGCAACTTAGCCCACTCTTCCGCCGCCGCCACTCTTCTCGTGATCGCGGGATGCGAATGGAGCAGCCATTCCACCCAGCGCGCCGGAGTTTTCTCCGCGAGATTCTGATCAGCTAACTTATTCATGGATGAAATGAAGGGTTCGACGCTGGCCACCGACTCAAAGCAATACCGGTCAGCCTGGCGTTCGTTGAACCGGGAATAGGCATTGAGTGCCGGCATCAGCAGAAACGAGAGCACGGTCGAGACCAGAATCAGCAGCGGCAGATTGGCGAAATCGGAGACGGTTTCGAACAGGTTGCGGCGGTCCACCGCGAAGCGCAGAACTTCGTTGGCCAGCCAGAAGCCGAACAGAGTGATTCCCGCCTGCACGAGAATACTCTTCAAAATGTGGCGATGCACATGGTGCCCCAGTTCGTGAGCGAGCACGGCTTCAATTTCGTCGTCCGAGTAGTTGTCGAGCAGGGTGTCGGCCAGAATGATGCGTCGGGTCGCGCCCAGTCCCGTCAGCGCGGCATTGGCCTTCTTGCTCTTTTCCGAAAGATGCCACTTGTAGACGCCCCGCACGCGGGTTCCCGCGCGCTCGCTCAGCACGACCAGGCGACGTTTCAATTCTTCATTTTCCAGCGGCTCAAACTTATAGAAAATGGGAAATAAAACCACCGGCGCCAGTTGCGCCAGTAGGACAAAAAGCCCCAGGAATACGCCCCACGCGATCAGCCACCAGTGCTGTGGGGTCTCGCGCATCAGAAAGTAAAGCAATTCCACCACTAGGGTCGCCATGATCAAGCCGATCAGCAGACTCTTACACTCGTCCCACAGCCAGGAGCGAAGTTTCTGGTTAGAGAGGTTATAGCGGTGCTCGAGTCGGAAACCGTAGTACTCAAGCGGAGTTCCCAGCACTTTGCTGATCAGCATCAGCATCAGCACGTAGAGAAAAACGGCCAGCGAATAATTCTGCGATGCGCCGCGCTCAGCCACATCGCGGAGCGTCCCGGACCAGCCGGTGGCGAGCAGCACGACAAGCAGCCCAAAGCCGAGCGCGAAATCGGCAATGCCCAGCCACCGCTTGCTGCGATTGTAGCGGCGCGATTCTGCCGAATCGGTCAGAACCGGTGTAGTTTCCTTTGAGGCGATCATCGTGAGAGTGTCGCTACTATCCTATCGCGTTCCGCACGAATCGCTCTCCGCTTTCGAGAATTTCTTCCACTAGTTCGGGCGTAGCCGCTTCCACATAACACCGCAACAGGCGTTCGGTGCCCGAGGCGCGGAACAATACCCACGGGTCGGCGCCATGACCGGGCTTGGGAGCATCGAGGTAAAACTTAACCCCGTCGCGATTCTCCTTGCGCAAGATGGAATAATCGCCAAGCTTGGTCGTTCGCGGATCGGCGGCCCGCCGGATCGCTCCGTTCTTAAGCTCGTCGGAGATGTGCAGGTCGCGGCGGCCGTAATAGTGCGCGCCGAATTCACGCTGTAGATCCGCTACCAGCTGGCCAAGAGGCTTGCCCTCTTCCGCCATCACATTCGCCAGCAGAAGCGCATTGAGAATGCCATCGCGCTCGGGAAGAAATCGGCCATAGCCGATGCCGCCGGATTCTTCCCCGCCGATCAGAATTTCGTGTTCCATCATGAGATCCGCAATGTACTTGAAGCCGATCGAGGTTTCGTACAGCTTGCGCCCGTATTTGGCGGCGATGCGGTCCATCATGCCGGTCGTATTGAAAGCGCGCACCACGTCTCCCGGCCACTTCTTATACTCCAGCAGCCAATTCAACAAAACGCACATACACTTGTGCGAATCGACCAAGCTTCCATCTTCAGCCACCGCGCCGATGCGGTCGGCATCGCCATCGGTGACCAGCCCGGCGTGGCATTGTTCTTTCACCACCGTTTCCTGCAGCAGAGCGACGTGCGGGAGGATCGGTTCGGGATTGATGCCGGGAAAGAGCGGATTCACTTCCTGGCGAATCGCCACGTAACGGATGCCGTGCGCGTCAAAAATCTTCGACAGCACGCCGCGGCCCGAACCATACATCGAATCGATCGCAAACTTGAAATTCGCACGCCGGATGAGATCGAGATCCGCGAATTCGCAAACCGCCTCGACATAAGCCGGCTTCAAATCCACTTCTTCAATCTTCGCGGGCGCCCCCGCTCGTCCAAGCCGACCCAAGCTCGGCAGTTGTCCGTCGTCACAACTCGGCATTTGCTCTAGTTCCTCTTCGATGGACTTCATGATCGCGGGCGTAGCCGAACCTCCAAACTTGGCTTTGAACTTCACGCCATTCCAGTTCCACGGATTGTGACTCGACGTGACCATGACCCCGCCCGCTGCTCCCAATTTCTTCACGTTATAGGAAACCGCGGGCGTCGGTACGTAGTCATTCGCCAGCAGCACCGGAATGCCTGCCCCGGCGATCACCTCGGCGATCATGCGCGCGGCGCGATCCGAAGCGAATCGAGTGTCATAGCCAATAATGACGCCATGAGCCGCGTCTTCATTCCTGGTCACATAGGCAGCGATCGCGCCCGCCACGCGGCGCACATTGTCAAAGGTGAAGTCGTCGGCGATCAGGCCGCGCCAACCGTCGGTGCCGAATTTGATTTGCGTCATGTTGGTCGTTGGTCGCTAGTCGTTGGTCGTTCGCTCTTCGTCATTCGCTCTTCGCAATTGCAGAAGCCTCAAGGTCGGATAACTCAACTAAAAGCTGTCGCGAACAGCCGACGACGAATGGCGATTGGCGAATAGCTGACGACGACTCTCACACCAGCTTCTTCAGCCTCTTCAAGTCCAGATGCTTTACCACTTTGCCTACGTCCTGTGATTGATCAAGCGTGGTGACCAGCAGCGCGTCTTCGGTCTCGACGATCACCAGGTTGCTCACGCCCACCAGGGCGACAAACTTGCCAGGCGCATGGACGTAGTTGTTCGTCGCATTCATGGCGAAACTTCCTGCCGCGGAAATGGGACTTCCATCGGCTGGTCTCGCCTTGGCCACGTGGTGCTCGTGCAGCGCCGTCCAGGAGCCCAAGTCGTTCCATCCGAAGTCCGACGGCAGGCAGAAGATGCGCGACTGGGTTTCTCCTTTAGCCGAGCGGGGTTCGAGAACCGCGTAATCGATGCTGATATTTTCACACTTGGGATAGAGCTTCCGAAAAGTGCTCGCGAACCGCCGCGTGCCATAGTCGGCGGCAATCTTTTCCAGCCGTGCAGCCGTTTGCGGAAGATGTTCGCGCAGCGCATCCGCCAGCGTATCGGCGCGCCACAAAAACATCCCGCTGTTCCAGAAGTAGTTGCCCGCGTCGAGAAACTGCCGGGCCGCGGCCAGATCCGGTTTTTCAGTAAAACGGCGAACCCGCAGTGAACCATCCCGATTGGGTGCTCCCGCTTCGATGTAACCGTAGCCTGTCTCCGGTCGAGTCGGCCGGATGCCGAGGGCAACAATATTCGCTCCCGCGGCGGCGATCTCGATTCCCCTCGCAAGAGCCTCGCGGTAGCGCCCCGGCTCGGCGATGACGTGGTCCGAGGGAAACAGCCCGAGCACCGCGTCGGCATCGTGGCGAAGCAAGAGAAAGGCCGCCAGGCCAATCGCAGGAGCTGTATTGCGTCCAACCGGCTCGGCAATAATTTGCTTCGCGGGAACCTTCGGAAGCTGCCCGGTAATCGCCGCCCGCAGGTCGTCATTGGTGATAATCCAGAATCGGCTGGGCGCAGCCATCGCTGCCAGACGCGCCACGGTCTGCTGGATCATGGTCTGCTTGCCGTCGAGCGCCAGCAGTTGCTTGGCGCGGCGCTTGCGGCTCAGCGGCCAGAAGCGCGTGCCTCGCCCGCCAGCCAGAATTATCGGATAGAAATGCGGGTTCGCTTTCACTGATTAGAAGCCTACCCTGATTAGAAGCCTATCATTGACGCGCTGCGCTGAGAAAGCTTGAGGGTGCGCCACGCGGAGCGTGATGGAGAACCGAATAATGGAGCGCCGAACAATGGTCCGCCGAACAATGGAGCGCCGGGCGTCCCCGCCCGGCCACGCCCGACTGCACGGGCGAGACGCCTGAATCACCTGCGGGTCGCGGGCTCAGGCAAGCTGTTCCCCGGCACGCTGGCTTTCAGGAACTCCACCGCCCACTGCGGACGAACCTGAAATCCGCCAACATTCGCCGGAACCACGACCGCATCGCCTTTGGCCAGCGTCACCGGATCGTGCCCCTGCGTCTCGACCACTCCGCAGCCTTCGATCGCCACAAGAATCTGCGCGGATGTTCTCTCTCCATAGCCTTTTTCAGAAGCGGTTGTTGAAGACTGAGTTGAGAACTCGTGCGGCGCTTTCAGTTCAAACAGGTCGACCGTAAAGTACGGCGCCACTATCATCGAGGATTGCCGGTTCTTGCCGCCATCGATGGCAACCGGCGCCGGCCGAATCACTTTGCCCGAGGCAACATGCTCTTTGACCGAGGCGAGGCCGCGCTCCAGATGCAGCGGGCGCGGCCGTCCGTAATCGTAGAGGCGGTAGGTGGTGTCGGATTGCTGCTGTGTTTCCACGATCACGGCACCCGGCCCCAGCGTATGCACCGTCCCTCCCGCCACATAAATCATCTCGCCCTGATAGATATTGACCCAGTTGAGGAGTTCTTCCGCGCGATTTTCATGAATCCCTTGCTCCAGTTGAGCGGTCGAGACGCCGGCCTTCAGTCCGAGCGCGATCTGCGATCCTGGTTTAGCGTGGGCTACGTACCAACATTCGGTTTTACCCCACGGCTCTCCGAAACGCTGCGCGGTAGCGTCGTCGGGATGCACCTGGACAGAAAGCTTTTCCTCGGGAAACAGAAACTTCAGCAGCAACGGGAATCGTTGCGGGTCGCGCGCCGCCGTGCCCACGAATGCCGCGCCGAATTCCTGGCTCAGGTCGGCGAGCGATCGTTTGGCGAGTGGCCCGTTTGTCACCACGCAGTGGTCCCCGGTCAGCCAGGATTCTCCGATGCGCTCGTTGAATCTGTGGTTGGGATAGATCGCAGAAAGATCGAGCGTCCCCCACGGGCGCGGGTCGAAGACCGGTTGCATCAGGAGCGGGTAGAGGTCGGACATGTGGCTTGTGTGGGACCACGTGCTCAAAATCGATGACGGGTGCGTTTGGCCGATTCGCGGGGGTGTTTTCTCATCTCACTCTCTAGGGATCCCAGTTTAAACATCAAGGCGATGAAAACAATCCCGATGATGATTGCAAAAGGACCAAAGACCGCGCCCTTCCACCAGTTGTAATACATGAGGCCGACGTGCTGGAGCGAGGCAACACCAAGCCCAATAAGCATCAGTCCAATCACGACAAATATGGTTCGGTTCAATGGACTATTCAGATCTGACTTGAACATTGGGCCTCAAAGGTGCAATCGCTCACAGCCCGCCAAAGAACTTCCGCATCCGTTCCAGCCCGCGATTGAGTTCGGCCATCGACGTCGCGTAGGAGACGCGGATGTGATCCTTCGTCCCGAAGCCTTCTCCGGGAACCGTGGCAACATGGTTCTCGCGTAGAAGTTTGCCCGCAATATCGGCGGCAGAGTTCATGCCGCTGCGGCCGAAGAATTCCGAAACGTTGGGATAGGCATAAAACGCGCCCTCCGGCATGGTGCATTGAATGCCGGGGATGCCGCGAAGCCCCTTGACCATGTGGTCGCGCAGCTTGATGTACTCCACGCGCATGTCTTCCACACACTGTTGCGAGCCCCGCAACGCCGCGACCGCCGCCTTCTGCACAATCGATGTCGGATTGGAGGTCGATTGACTCTGGAGCTTCTGCACCGCCGTGATGACCGCTGCCGGAGCCAGGGTGAAGCCGAGACGCCAGCCCGTCATGGCATAAGTCTTCGAGAGCGATCCGACCACCATGAAGCGGTCGCGATACTCGCGCAACGAACCGACCGAAAAGCGCTTGCCGGTGTAGTTGAGATAGACGTAGCACTCGTCCGAAATGACCCAAATGCCGCGCTGGTGCGCAAAGCGTACGACTTCGGTCATATCTTCCGGACTCATCACCGCCCCCGAAGGGTTCGAAGGCGAGTTCAGGATGATGAGTTTGGTCTTCGCCGTAACCAGCTGCGCGACCATCTCGGCCGTAACACGAAAGCCCTGCGCTTCGTCACTGTGCAGGAGGACGCAATTGCCCCCGGCGTAGCGCACCATGTCTTTGAACGACACCCAGTAGGGGACAGGAAGAATGACTTCGTCGCCATGGTCCACCAGCACCGAGATAACGTTGAACAGCGCGTGCTTGCCGCCCACCGAAGCTGCGGCCTCTTCGCGCCGGTAATCGGAATCGAAGTCGACGGCATGCCGGTGTACGATCGCATCCTTCAGTTCAGTGGTTCCGCCCACGGCTGTGTACTTCGAGAAATTCGACTGGATGGCCGCGATCGCTGCGTCCTTGATGTGCTGCGGCGTGGCGAAGTGGGGTTCGCCGGCGCCAAAATCCACCACGTCAATACCCTGCTGGCGTAGTTTGTCGGCCTCGGCCACCACGGCCATGGTCGCCGAGGGCTCAATGCGATTGATACGTTCCGTCAAACGGATGGAGTGGGCCGCGGGTGCCGTCACTGTGCTCATAATAGACTCTCAGCTTTTCTTTTTCTTCGGCTTGCTCTTGCCTTCGGATGGCGTCTTGCGCGCAGCGTGGTCGCCGTTCGCGAATTTGTGAGCGATATCCATTTTCTCACGAACCTTCTGCTCCACGAGCTCCGGAACGAGACATGCGATCGAGCCGCCCAGTTGCGCCACTTCGCGTACCAGGCGCGAACTGAGGTACGAATACTTTTCCGCGGGCATCATGAACACCGTTTCCAGCGCCGGCTGAAGTTTGCGATTCATCAGCGCCATCTGCAGTTCGTACTCGTAATCGCTGATGGCCCGAATCCCGCGCAGGATCGCCTGGGCCTCGACGCGAAGAGCGTAATCCACGGTGAGGCCGTCGAAGGTATCGATCGAAACGTTGTCAAAGCCCGCGGTCATGGACTCGAGCATTTTGCGCCGGTCGGCCACGCTGAAGAGCGGATCTTTCTCCGGATTGCGAAGAATGGCGACGACGAGCTCGTCGAAAATCTTGCTGCCACGCTCGATCAGGTCAAGATGTCCGTTGGTGGGAGGATCGAAAGATCCGGGATAGATGGCTTTAATACGCTTCACAGGGCCCTCGTTCGACGACAAGGTCAACGAAAGAAGGATTGTATGCGGGGGCAGCGGCGATGGCAATTGGGAGCAACTCAGTAAACGGTGGAGATGGAGAGCCGGGCGTCCCCGCCCGGCAGACGATCGCCGTTTCCGGTACCGGGTTCGGCATGGATTGTAGCCATGCGCTGCCGGGAACGGCAATTGGGGGGCAACTCAGTAAACGGTGGAGATGGAGAGCCGGGCGTCCCCGCCCGGCAGACCGGCAAGACGCCGGTCTCTCCACCAATTACGATTCACTGTTCGAGCCTACCTTCTCGCCGCTGGCACCTTCGCCGCTTCCGGTACCGCCGTCGGCATGGTCGTCACCCGCCCCTGCGTGCCCGTAGCTTGTGCCGGAACCGCAGCCGGAGCCGGTGGTGCCGTTGACGGAGTCAACCCCAAAGACTTGCGCACTTCGGCATCGAGCTTGGCCATGGTGTCTTTATTTTCCTTCAGAAAGGCGCGGGCATTTTCGCGTCCCTGGCCAATGCGCTCACCTTTGTAGCTGAACCACGAGCCTGACTTCTCCAGAATATTGCTGTTCACTGCGATATCGAGCAGGTCGCCCTCGCGCGAAATGCCTTCGCCATAAAGAATGTCGAACTCCGCCTCGCGGAACGGCGCGGCCACCTTGTTCTTCACGACTTTAACCCGGGTCCGCGAGCCCGTCACCACGTCTCCTTCTTTAATGGCAGCAATGCGGCGAATGTCGATGCGCACGGACGAGTAAAACTTCAGCGCGCGGCCGCCCGTCGTCGTTTCCGGATTGCCGAACATCACGCCGATCTTTTCCCGGATCTGGTTAATAAAAATCAGGCAGGTGCGCGACTTGGCGACCGTCCCGGTCAGCTTGCGCAGCGCCTGCGACATCAAACGCGCCTGCAGGCCCATGTGGCTGTCGCCCATTTCGCCGTCGAGTTCAGCCTTCGGGACAAGCGCCGCCACCGAATCCACCACCAGCACGTCAATCGCGTTCGAGCGCACCAGCGCCTCCGTAATTTCGAGCGCCTGCTCGCCATAATCGGGCTGCGAGACCAGCAGGTTGTCGACGTCCACGCCCAGCTTCTTGGCATAGCCAGGATCAAGCGCGTGCTCGGCATCGACGAAGGCCGCCATGCCTCCCGCCTTCTGCGCCTCGGCAATCACCTGCAACGCGATGGTCGTTTTGCCGGAGGATTCCGGTCCGAAGATTTCCACCACCCGTCCCCGCGGCACTCCGCCTACGCCCAGCGCCGCATCGAAAGAAATCGCCCCCGTCGAAATCACCGCGATCGGGACGATGGCTTCTTTCGACCCCAGCCGCATAATGGAACCTTTTCCAAACTGCTTTTCAATCTGCGAGAAGGCAAGGTCTATTGCCTTGGTTCGTTCGTTGTTGCGGTCTTCTAATCGGCTACGCTCGTCGGCCATGATGGCTGCTCCTGATTTCTGCATCTGGGATCGGGGGCAAAATCCCCCGTAGCCTACACCCGCCGGCTGGAGCGTTAAGTGTTGGCTGTCACATTACTTTCGGTCAGTTTAGCATGAAGCGAATAAAAAGCGAAGCATGGAAAATTATGGAAATGGTTCCCAGTATTCCATGAGTTCCCCTCTAGGCTCCTCGTAACGAGAGATCGAATGGTTGAAGTCAGCTTCTCGAAGCTCATTCCCAATTTCAGTGGGTGAACGTCTGCAGGGTGCGAATTATGGCAGACTAGGTGCGGTTAGCGCACTAGCCTTCGCAGCGCACCCCTTCGCGTTGCAAAAGACGGACAACGGTCTGGAAAAGACGACTTCAGCGTCATATATCGTGCGAGCACAGCCCAATAACCAGAATGGACATGGCCAAAAGGGCAACAGCTGGGGCACTTTTGGCACCAATCGATGTACTTCCGTGTCTTGATGAACAAACTATTTTAGGTCACTGTGGTTCTAGAACCTCGGTAATGCCCGCAGGTTCTGGGTAGGCCAATATGCCATTTCGTCAAAGACTCGAAATCATCGCAGACTGGGTCAAGGCCGTCTGTGATTTTATTAAGCAGGTGTCGTTCTATTTGCTGGAAGCGGGGGCTTTCGTCCTCATCCTCTACCTCGTAGGGAGGGCAGCATGGGCAGGTCTGTGACTCTCTCTTTCAGGGATTCTTTATCAAAGGCTTTGTTGTTAGACTTCCGACATGCCCTCCCTAGCCGAGCCGATCACTAGCGGAAGCAAGATCGCCCAGGGTCCATCGCTCTATCTCGTCGCCACGCCCATCGGCAATCTTGAAGACATTACTCTTCGCGCCCTGCGCATACTCAAAGAAGTCGACCTGATTGCCTGCGAAGACACGCGCCAAACCCTGAAGTTACTGAGCCACTACGGCATTCAAACGCGTCTGGTCAGCTATCACGAGCACAATGAAATGACCAAAGCCGCCGAGCTGGTCGTCGACCTCGAAGGCGGAGCCAAGATCGCCCTCGTCACCGACGCTGGCATGCCCTGCATCTCCGACCCGGGCTTTCGCCTCATCGCGCTGGCCATCCGGCATCACGTGCCGGTGATTCCAATTCCGGGAGCGTCGGCATTTCTGGCTGCATTGGTAGCGAGCGGCCTGCCGACCGACTCTTTCCGCTTCAGCGGATTTCTCCCCTCGAAATCCGGCCAGCGCCGCAAGTTGCTGGAGAGTGTGAAAGACTCTCCCCGCACGCAGGTCTTTTATGAAGCTCCTCACCGCTTACTGGAGACCCTGGCAGATGTTTCCCAGCTCCTCGGAGAGGACCGTCATGTGGTTGTCGCCCGCGAGGTCACAAAGTTGCATGAGGAATTCTTGCGCGGCCGCGCCGGCGAAGTTCTTCAACAACTCAAGGCTCGAGGCGAGGTCAAAGGCGAAATCACCCTCCTGATCGCAAAGGCCGAAGAGGGAGCAACTGCGCCCGCAACCGAGATCGTTAGCGTCGCCGAGCGCGTGCGCGAGATTATGGCTGAAGAAAAGGCCACCGAAAAAGATGCCCTGAAGAAAGTGGCCAAAGAGCGTGGGATTGGAAAGAGCGAAGCGTACCGGGAGTGGCAGCAGAGCAAGTAAATCGCCCTGCTAGGTTGCCTGCCTTACTTGCCACGTCCGATCAATTTCAGAAACATCCGTCGCGCCCCGCGTTCTTTCAGCATCTGCCGCAGGCGTTTAGCTCCCGCCACGATCACGGGCTCCGGCAATAGCGGAAAACGCCCCACCAGCCCCGGCTTCCGGCGATCTAGAATGCGGCCTGCGATTTTCTGTTCATAGACCGTCCCCGCCACGTACACGCGCGGTTTGCGGCTGGCGTTCATCACCGCGACCGCCTTCCCCACAAATGCCTCCTCCAGCTTGAGGTCGACGTTTCCGTGGAATATCTTCACCGGCCCGTCCAGATATCCCTGGCCGCGAAACTTGCAGTTGTATTCCCGGGTGAGCGTGGCGATGCGTACATCGTTGCTATAGGCGGCAGCGCGAAAAAAAGGTTGATCGTTGATTTTCTTGCCGGGATTATTTTCCAGAAACGAACTGTACAGCTCCGACCACTCCTTCAAGACCTTATCCATCGGCGGCGATCTCTTGTAGGCCAGAATACCGGTATTGAACTCAGGAAAACTCGCCGGAATATCAGGCCGCGGATAGTGATTCCCCCAATCCGTGTTCAGGTACTCTTCATGGGTTGCCGCGAAGTCAAACTGGTCCAGAACCGTAAATATCTCCGGAACCGGCTCGGCAAAATAAATATCGGCGTCCACAAACAACGTCCGCTCGTAAGGCGTCTGCTGCATCAGGAGCGTCTTGTCGTAGAAACCATCTTCCGATCCCTCCACGCGGACCACTCGCTCGAAGTCAGGGCTTTCCAGTGGGAACTGGCTGAACACCGTAATCGGCAGATCGGGCATCACCCGCTTCAGGCTCGCCGCGGAATTCAGCAGCAATCCCGTGTAGCGTGAATCTTGCGTGATGATATAGATCGCGCCGGTTTTCATTTACTTGCTGAGTTCTTTCTTCACCGCCTCGCTGACGACTTTGCCGTCCACCCGCATTCCGGCGGCGGCAAAGCGCGCCATCGCCGCTTTCATCACCGTTCCCATCTCTTTCATCGTGGGAGCAGGCGTCATCTCGGCAATCGCCGCGCGAACTCCGGAGGCGATTTCTTCTTCGCCCGCGGCTTTCGGAAGATAAGTTTCGATCAGCACAATTTCGGCGGCTTCCTTGTCGGCCATCTCCTGGCGTCCGCCCTTGGTGAATTGCTCGACTGAATCTTTCCGCTGCTTGATCAGCGTGGAGAGCACCTGCTGCGACTCTTTGTCGTCGAGCGGCGCCATTTTCTCGATCTCCCGGTTCTTGAGTGCGGCCTTCACCATGCGCAGCGTCGAGAGCCGCTGCTCCTCGCGCCCCTTCATGGCCGCAACAATGTCCTTCTGGATCTGGTCGATGAGTGGCATGAGGAATTATAGAACGCTGCAAGGTCAGAGGTGAGAGGGGGGAGGTCAGAGGTCAGAGGTCAGATTGCAGAGGTTAGAACCACTCATTGCGAGCTAAGGGGTTTCACCTCTGCAATCTGACCTCTCACCTCTGACCTCTCACCTCAGACCTTTTCTCCCCCGAACCCCAGCCTTTCGAATATTCTGGTTCCCATGCTCAAGAAAAACCGCCTCTTCACTCCCGGCCCCACTCCCCTTCTCCCCGTCGCCCAGCTCGCCATGGCTTCCTATGGAGCGCACCATCGCACCGCCGAGTTCCGCGCCCTGTTCACCCGCGTGCTGGCCGATGTCCAGGAGTTCATCGGCACGCACAACGACGTGCTCGTGCTCTCCTCGTCCGGCACAGGCTTCATGGAGGCCTCGATCTCCAACCTGACCTCGCCCGGCGACCAGGTGCTGGTGTTGTCCGCCGGCAAGTTCGGCGAACGCTGGATTGCGCTCGCTAAAGCATTTGCCTGCACCGTCGAAACCGTGACCGCCCCCTACGGCGAGACATTTTCGCTCGACGATGTGCGCCGCAAGCTGACACCGGAGATTCGCTGCATCTATGTTCAGGCGACCGAGAGTTCCACCGGCGCGCGCCATGACATTGAAGGTATCGCGAAGCTGGTGCGCGCACTGCCTGACACTTTGTTCGTTGTCGATGCCATTACCGGCCTGGGCACGACCCATCTTGACGTTGACGCGTGGGGAATCGACGTCATCATCGGCGGCTCGCAGAAAGCGCTGATGATCCCGCCGGGCTTGGCCTATGGCGCCATCAGTGAACGCGCGTGGCAGCGGATGGAAACTACAAAATCTCCCCGCTATTACTTCGATCTGCGCAAAGAACGCAAGTCCGCCGTCAAAGCGGAAACCGCCTACACGCCCGCAACCTCGCTGTTTGCCGGAATGGCGGCCGCGTTCGATTATGTGCGCTCCCTGGGAGATGGCAACCTTGCCGCCGGACGCAACGCGCTCATCGCCAACGCCGAGTTGTGCGCGGCCATGACGCGCGCCGGTGTCGAAGCGCTGGGACTGAAGTTGTTTGCGCCGACTTGTCCAGCCGCTGCGCTGACGGCCGTCGCGGCGCCGGCGGGGACCGATTCCACGACGATCTGCAAACACTTCCGCGAGCAGTTTGGCGCGGTCGTGGCCAACGGACAGGCGGAGATGAAAGGTCAGCTGTTCCGCATCGCTCACATCGGCTACTACGATTATCTGGACACGATTGGAGTGCTGGCCGCGCTGGAGCAGGTGATCGCCGAGGTTACCGGCAAGACGGTTGAGTTTGGGTCCGCGGTGCGCGCGGCGCAGCAAATTTATTCTAAGGTTAGAGGTTAGAGGTCAGATTGCAGAGGTGAAAATCCAAGGTACGCCGACGGCGTATGCACAATGGATTCTCACCTCTGCAATCTGACCTCTAACCTCTGACCTCTCCTTAAGACTCGAGCGCTTCGCGCCGCAGCTTGCGGCTTTCGGCCAGTAGCGACATGGAGTGCATCAGGTTCTGCAGCGTGACAATCCCCACCAGTTGTTCCTCGTCGACCACGGGGATGATGCTGAGGTTACGGGCAGAGAGCTTTCGGAAAGCCGATGCCAGCGATTCCTGCTTGGCCGCAACGTCGAAGATGCGGTTCATCACCGCCTGCACGTAGCCGTTGCCTTCGGCGCGCAATGCCTCGAGAAGTTTTTGCCGCGAAACGACGCCCACCATGTCGCTGCCTCGGACCACGGGAAAATCATCCTGCAGCGTATGCACCGCTTTTTCGAGCGCGTCTTCCAGAGTGTCGGCGGGCGACAGCGTGGCGAAGTCGGTGAGCATCACCTCTTCCAGGCGAACGCTCTGCAGCACCGATTGAAACACCGCCGAGCGTTCTTCCAGTTGCGCGCCGGCAAAAAGAAAGAAGCCGATCATCATCAGCCAGTACCCGTCCCAGCGCGTCTCCGGACGGCTGCTGATCAGCATTCCAACCATGATCATCAGGATGGAAAATACGTGGCCGATGCGAACGGCCCGATGCGTGGCTCGCACCATGTCGGCGCGGCGAGAAAAAATCGCGCGCAAAACCCGCCCGCCATCCATGGGATAGGCCGGCAGCAGATTGAACAAGCCGAGGTAGAGATTCGCCCAGACAATGCTCCGCAAGAGCGCAGTCGAATGCAGCAGCGGCCGGGCGGTCAGCGACAAGCCCGGCACGGTTGCCAGCAGGATCAGCGCCGACAAGCCGGCAATGCAAAGATTCACCAGCGGCCCGGCTGCCGCGACGCGGATATCCCGCTTCCATGCGTTCGCCGGATCTGGATTCGGGTGTGCTTCGTCGAGAATCGTAATGCCACCGATCGGCAGCAGAATAATCCCTTTCGCGGAAATGCCGGACCCACGCGCCACCAGTGCGTGACCTAGTTCGTGCAACACGACGCTGCCAAATACGATGCCCACGAGCGCCAGCCCGCGCAGGGCGGCTGTGGAATCCTGCGTCGCCGCCTCCGTGCTCCACACGAAAACCAGCAGAAACAGAAACGTCAGATGAATGCGGATTTCGATTCCGAAGAGACGACCGACCGGGATGGACCAGCTACGCATCGACATTCCTGCAAGTATTCTATCTACTAAGACTCGGATTGGCGTTGCCGAGATGCTAAATGCTGAATCGGAAGGGCTGGGACCGTAGAGACGCTGGTCGGAACCGCCCTCACGGTCTGTTCACGCGTAATGATGCGGCACGC
Source organism: uncultured Acidobacteriaceae bacterium (assembly GCA_963696275.1). Classification (GTDB taxonomy): domain Bacteria; phylum Acidobacteriota; class Terriglobia; order Terriglobales; family Acidobacteriaceae; genus Acidiflorens. The sequence goes on from CAVOJQ010000012.1 coordinate 929,836, forward strand.
GCGCCAAGTCCCGTCTCTACCGGAAAATTATGAGAGTGATTGCTGGAGAATACCGCAGGCGAACGCTGCGGTCGTTGCCCGGACTCGAAATCCGGCCCACCTCCGATCGCCTGCGCGAAACCCTGTTCAACATACTTTCGGCGGGCAATCCAGAGGCGCTGGCGCGTTCGACCTGGCTCGATTTGTATGCCGGAACGGGTGCGGTCGGAATCGAGGCGCTCAGCCGTGGCGCCCAGAAAGTGTACTTTGTCGAGTCGTCGAAAGCGGCGGCGGATGTCATTGCGGCGAACTTGAAATCGCTCGGCATCGCCGGCGGATTCCAGATCGTGAAGGCCGATGTCGCGAGGAGCCTGCGGCAATTGGAGGCGGCCGGCGCTAGCGCCGATTTCGTGTTTCTTGATCCTCCCTACGTGATGCAGGATGAATATACGAAGACGCTGACGGCGCTCGCGGAATCGAAATTGCTGCGACAGCAGAGCGTCGTGATCGCGGAGCATGAAAAGAGGTTTGATCCGGGAGAGAATTTCGCGGAACTGCGCCGCTATCGAAAGCTCGTACAGGGAGACACAGCCCTAACCTTTTATCGCCCGCAGTAGCGCCGTAGTCGGTGGAGCGACGGGCGTCCCGCCCGTCCCCGCGTGCGCCAACACCATCGCAACCCGAGCCGCGACGCCCCGCTCTCCACTAACGAGATCGTTATAATCACTACGACATGGCAAACTTTCCCCCGGTTGACGAACAACTGGCTTACATCAAGAAGGGCGCGGCCGAGATCGTCAAGGAATCCGAACTGCGCGCCAAGCTCGAACGCTCGCTCGCTTCCGGCAAGCCTCTGCGGGTGAAGGCGGGCTTCGATCCGACTGCTCCCGACCTCCACCTCGGCCATACCGTCCTGCTGCGCAAGCTCAAACATTTTCAGGATCTCGGCCACACCGTCATCTTCCTCATCGGCGATTTCACCGGCATGATCGGCGATCCCACCGGCCGCTCGGCTACGCGCCCTCCGCTCACCCGCGAGCAGATTGCCGACAACGCCGAGACCTACAAAGCGCAGGTCTTCAAAATTCTCAGCCCCGAAAAAACCGCGGTCGATTTCAACAGCCGCTGGTTCTCGAAGTTTTCCGCCGAGGATTTCATCCGTCTGGCCGCGAAGTACACGGTTTCGCAAATGCTCGAGCGCGAGGACTTCCACAAACGCTTCCACGACGAAAAGCCAATCGCCATGCACGAACTCCTCTATCCCCTGGCCCAGGGATACGACTCGGTGGCGCTCGAGGCCGACGTCGAACTCGGCGGCACCGACCAGAAATTCAATCTGCTGGTAGGCCGCGAGTTACAGCGCGCCTACGGGCAGGAGTCCCAGGTGGTGCTGACCACGCCCATCCTCGAAGGCCTCGACGGCGTCAACAAGATGTCGAAATCGCTCGGCAACGCAATAGGAATCCACGAGCCTCCACTCGAAATGTACGGCAAAGTAATGTCGATCTCCGACGAGATGATGTGGAGATATTACGAACTGCTGACCGACGTGCGCATACCGCAGATCGCGGCAATGAAGGCTGATGCGGCGAGCGGGAAACAGCATCCCATGGCCCTGAAAAAAGAGCTCGCGCGCTCGATTGTGGCGGATTTCCATTCCGCCGAAGCCGCCACGAAAGCGGCCGAGGACTGGGCTAAGCAGTTTCAGAAAGGCGGCGTGCCGGAGGATCTGGAAGAAGTAGCGATAAGTTTCAAGGAACTGTTGGCACCCCACCCTGGGGATACGGTAGAGGAACGAACGTCAGAGATCCTAGAGTCAAAGCAGTTCCCGATCAAGCTCGACAAACTTCTCGTGCGCGCCGGCCTCGCAGACTCTGGTACAGATGCGATCCGGAAGCTGAAGCAACGATCCGTCCAGGTTAACGGAGAGGTTCAGACGGGGCACATTTACTACTGGAGCCCCAGCAAAGAGCTACTTCTGCGCGTTGGAAAAAGGATTAAGAAGGTAAACCGGTTGGATTAACCCCCTGTCATCATGAGCGCAGCCGAAGAACCCCCACTCTCCTCATCTCAATCCAAGCGACACCTCTACCTTCCCGCGCGCAACCGCTTGACCACCAGCCTCCCCTCGCGCAACAATCCTAACTGACGTCTGTCTTACTGACCGGCCGTCGAGGTGATTCATGCTGGCCTATTTGTTTGTGATTTTCGCAGTCCTGTCGCGGATGCCCTTCATGCCGCATCCCTGGAATTTCACTCCCGTGGCGGCCGCCCTGCTCTATTTCGGCGCGCGCGCTTCGCGCCGCCAGTTGTGGATACCCCTGGCGCTGCTCGCCGCCTCCGACGTCATCCTCGATAAATTCGTTTACTCCTACCCGTTCTCATGGGATCACCTCGTGACCTGGGCGTGGTACGCCGCTATTCTCCTCCTCGGAACCCGGCTGCGCGAAAATTCCAATTGGCTGCGCATCGGCGGAGCCGCTCTCGCCAGCTCCCTCTCTTTCTTCGCCATCAGCAATTTCGCCGTCTGGGCCTCCTGGAACATGTATCCGAAAACTCTCTCCGGCCTGATGACGTGCTACGCCGCCGGTGTACCGTTCTTCCGCCAGGCGCTCGCCGGAGACATGCTCTTCACCGCCGTCATGTTCGGAATCCCCGCCATCGCCGCCGCTCTAGCCCCCTCCGAACACAAACCCAGCGGAATAGCCGCCGCCTGAGAGAATTGAAAGCCGCGCGCCGGCGGCCGTCCCCGGCCGTCTAAAATCAAGCCGCCTGCATTGGCTCGATCAACCGTCTTGCCTTAAGCGATTCCGTTGCGCATTGTCATTCCGAGAGCACCGGAGGATCCTCAGTTCGCCGCTCCGCCGCCCCACGCCTTCGCTGTTTCGCCCGCCGCCACACCAGCCACCCCACCACCACCACGCCCACTCCCGCCAGAATCCACACAAAGTGGTGGGCGAAAAGATTTCCCGTCAGCGTCACAATCTGCGGACCAAACCACAGCGTCAGCAGCGCCTCGATCAGAAACCTCAGAAACCGCCCCGCAAAAATCGCCAGCACAAAATGTCCCAGGCTCATCTCAAACGCCGCCGCCGCCAGCACCACAACCTTGAACGGCGTCGGGGGAGGCAACATCGCCGGAAACATCAGCGCCAGGAATTCATGCCGCTCGAACGACGCGTGAATCTTCTCGAACCGCTCCGGCGAAAGCCGTTTGCGCAACAGCACCTCGCCCCCCGTATATCCAAGGATGTAGATAACCAGGCTTCCCAGCACTGACCCTATCGCGCCCAGCAGCACATACAACAGAAAGCGCGAGCGATCCGTGTAAATGTAGTAAACGAAAATCGCATCCAGCGGCATCCCGAGAAACGACCCGTCCACCGCCGCCAGCGCAAGCATCCCCCATGGCCCCAGCGGCACCAGCACATGCTTGACCCATTCGCTGTAGGCATGGACAAAATGTTTGATTGTATTCAAGAGGTAAGTTTACGCGAGAAGGCGAAGCCAATCGTTGGAAGACGGTCGTCAGTCGTTAGTCGCCGGCAAGTCGCTCAGATTCATGTCAGCCGCCAGCAGAATGTGACTTTGCCAACGACGAACGACGAACGACCATCGACCTTTTCTAACGCCCTTCATGCCAGCGAACCACCAGGTGCGTCCAGCCGGTTCTATTCCATAGGCCGGTGCAGAACCGCGAACAGCGAAGAGCAAAGAGCCATCCGCGTACTCCACGCTACCCATGCCCCGTCCGTCCCGCAATCAACTCCAGCGCATGCGGAAGCAAATCCATCACCGCCTCCAGCGATTCCACCGCTCCCGCCGGACTCCCCGGCAAATTCAAAATCAAACTCGTTCCCCGGACTCCACACACCGCCCGGCTCAGCGCCGCGAAGCGCGTTTTCTCCATTCCCGACAATCGCATCTGCTCCGCAATCCCCTCCACCAGCCGGTCGCACACCGCCACCGTCGCCTCCGGCGTCACATCGCGCGGAGCAATGCCCGTCCCGCCCGTCGTCACCACCAGCCGGGCCGACCTGCACAATGCAATCAGTTTTTCCTGAATCGCGGCGCTCTCATCGGCCACCACCTCGCGCCCCACCACCTGGAACTTGCCGCGCCCCAGCGCCTCCGCCACCGCCGGACCGGACACGTCCACCTTTTCCCCGCGCCAACACGAATCACTAACCGTCAGCACAGCCGCAGTTGTTCCGGGAATGATCGAGCCAGGAAATTGCCCACCAGACGTCCCGCCATCAGGTGTCGAGAAGGACATCTTCACCCTCAGTCGCCGCGTCGCGCTGCGCCTCGTCCAGCAGTCGCAATCCTTCCATCAGCAGTCCCTGCGTGTTCAGAGTCGTCGTCTCCAGCGACGAAGTTCCGTTGAAATCGATCTGGAAATTTCCCTCCGTCCAGCGCAGCACCTTGAACACCGCCTCGTCGCCCGTCGTCTCGCCATACGCCGCGTGTTTAGCCTGCCCCTGGCTGAAATAAATTTCGCACTTGTCGGCGTCGTGGGTCATCGTCAGCAGGCAACTCTTGCGCCCCATCTCCAGCGACTGCACCAGGTCAATCACATTCATCTGCGATAGACTGCCGCGCAACATGCCATCGGAGGACGACGCCTTGCTTAGTTTCTCCAGCGCGATCCGGTCCACCACCCGCTTGATCTTGTGCACCGCATCTTTCAGGAAGAAAGGCTTTTCCAGAAAATCTTCGATCGGATCCTGCGTCGACAGCCGTTCGCTGATGTCCGCCTTCGTCGCCATCAGAATTACCGAAATCCCCGCCGTCGCCGGCCTGCTCTTCAGCTTCTCCAGCAACTGCCGCCCGTCCATCCCGGGCATCCGATAATCGCTGATCAGCACATCCGGAGGCTTATCGACCGCCTTCAACAAAGCATCGGCCGCGTCCGTCGCAATCGTGACCTCGCCCATGGCCGATAACGCCTGTTGCAGCATCCCCAGCACCATCGGATTGTCATCCACCAGCAGAATCTTAACGTCGCTCGCCATATTGACTTTCAGCTTTAGCGCCTGAGATGAGCCGCCTGCGCCCTCGACGACTTTTCCCGCAACCTCTTCAGCCGTGTCGTCAGAACCCGCCACACCCGCGCCTTAGCCGCTGAGGTCAGGTTCTATTCGCTCTTCGCGCTTCTCCGGTAATCTCCACTCTTCCCACCCGATTTTTTCTGCAGCACCACTTCCCGGATCTCAATCCCCTTGTCGAGTGCCTTGCACATGTCGTACACGGTTAGCGCCGCCACGCTGGCCGCGACCAGCGCTTCCATCTCCACGCCCGTCTCCGCCGTAGTCTTTACTTTTGTCGCGATAGAAACGCCATTCTCGCACACGCATAGAGTGACAGCAATGTGCGACAGCGCCACCGGATGGCACATCGGAATCAACTCCGAAGTCCGTTTCGCGGCCATAATCCCCGCCGTCCGCGCCACCTCCAGCGGGTCCCCCTTGGGATTCTCCGGCAAAGCCCGCAGCACCTCCGGAGACATCAGAACAAACGCGCTAGCCTCTGCTTCACGAGCCGTTCGCGCCTTCGCCGAGACGTCCACCATGCGCGCCTGCCCCTGCCCATCGTAATGAGAAAGTTTCTTAGGCATCCTCAAACAGGTTATCTTACAAGCCCCTGCTCGTGTGGTGACGGGGCTCAGCCCCGCCCGATCTCAGCCAAACCTCAAGCAGCCTCTACCTCATCATCACCGCCACCCACTCCCCCGCCTCAATCCGCTCGCGATCCGCAGGAATCACCACATAGCAATTCGCCCCCGCCAGCGCCGCAATATCGCCCGACCCCTGCCACCGCGCCAACTCCACCTCTGCTGTTTCAAACTCTCCCGAAACCACGCCCGGAAGAAATCTCTTCAACCCTGTCTTAGTCCGAATCTCCGACCTCAATCGCGCCCGCAAAAAAATCAACCGCTGCGCGGTTTGCCCCCCCAGCGCTTCCATCATCGGCCGCACAAACAATTCAAACGTCACCATGGTCGATACCGGATTCCCCGGCAGCCCAAAAAAATATTTCCTGTGTGGCGCGGGCGCCCTCGCCCGCGTGCCAGCATCGTCGAAGCTACACGACCCAAACACCACCGGCCGCCCCGGCTGAATCTCCGCTCCCGTAAAATAAAAGTCCGCCTTCAACTCCCCCAGCACTGCTTCCACCAGATCATATTTCCCCATCGAAACGCCGCCCGTCAGCAACAGCAAATCGCACCGCAATCCTTCTTCAATCAACTCCCGCAACCGTCGCCGTTCATCCGGAGCAACCGCCAACCGCACCGCCTCGCCCCCCGCAGCCTGCACCTGCGCCGCCAGCGAATACGAATTCGAATTCCGAATCTGTGACGCCCCGGGCGTCGCTTCAATCTCCACCAACTCATCCCCGGTCGCAAGCACCGCCACCCGCGGCCTTCGGAACACCTGCACCCGGCTCTTTCCCACCGCAGCCGCAATCGCCACCGCCGCCGAATCCAGCCGCCGCCCGCGATTCAACAACCGCTGGCCCGCTCGAGCCTCCGCTCCCCGCGCCACCAAATTCGCTCCCGACCCAACGCCGCGCTCGACGTCGACGAATTTTCCCGCGTGACGCCCGGCGTCAAAACCTTCGGCGATCGCCGTATGCTCGACCATCACCACCGCGTCCGCCCCCGCCGGCACCGGAGCCCCCGTCATGATCTCCACCGCTTGTCCCCGCCCAACCGTGCCCACGCCCGCTTCCAGCCTATCCCCCGCCTTCACCTCGCCCACAACCTCAAGCCGCGCCGGAATCTCCGCCACATCCTCCGCCCGCACCGCATATCCATCGCGCGTAGCCCGATTAAAAGGAGGGAAATCCCGGTCCGCCACGATTTCTTCCGCCAGCACTCGTCCTAACCCCGCCAGCAGATCTACCGTTTCCACGTCTCCACAACGCACGCCTGCCGCGTGCTGATCGACCAGGCGCCGCGCCCGCTCGAAGCTGACGATCCCCTCCCTGGAAGCGGCAGATGACATGCACGGATAATACCCCGCCCGCTGGATTGCGGGCCACTCAGCCCGAGCCATCACACCCGGCGTAACTCTCACAAATTAGTTGAAAAGGAGAGGCATTGTGGCATAGCCCCCAGAGACACCTACCGCGCCAGCTCCTGCCCCAGCACCGTGGCGTTGCTGGCAAAACAGAGCCCCGTCTCGAGATCCACCAGCCCCGCGCGGACCAGCTTCGCGATCTCGCTATCGAAATGTTGCATGCCTTCGCTCTCGCTCGCTTTGATCGCATCCAGCAGCGTGCGCCCAGGCCGCTCGCCCTGTTCCACGCAATCGCGGGTGCGCGCATTCGATTTCAAAATTTCCACCACCGCAATCCGGTCGCCCCCGTCCGTCCGTGGAATCAGCCTCTGCGCAACGATGTAGCGGAAAGTTTTCGCCAGCCGCTCTCGTATCGATTGCTGATCCGCCGCCCCGAATGTCCCGACAATTCGCTCCACCGTCTTCGACGCATCCACCGTATTCATGCTCGAGAGAACAATGTGCCCGTTCTCCGCCGCCTCCAGAAGAATCTCCAGCGTCTCCCGATCCCGAATCTCCCCCACCATAATCACCCGCGGAGCCTGTCGCAGCGCCGCCCGCAACGCCAAAGCAAAATTCGGCGCATCGCTGTGCAGCTCCCGCTGGTGCACCGTCGATTGCTTGTGCCGGTGCAGAAACTCGATCGGATCTTCCACCGTCAGCACGTGATAGCAATACTCGTTGTTGATGCGATCGATCAACGCCGCTAGCGTCGAAGATTTCCCCGACCCCGTTCCGCCCGTCACCAGGATGATTCCGTTGCGCACCTTCGCCGCCTCTTCCAGGTGCGGCGGCAGACGCAGCGAACTGAACGTCGGAATCACCGTCGGAATCACCCGCATCACAATCGCGCAACTTCCCCGCTGGATAAACACATTCACCCGGAACCGCGCCATCCCCGGCAGGCCATACGAAATGTCGCAGGAGCCCTGCTCGCGCAGCGCGTTCAGCGCCTGTTTATTGGTCCCGATCAAATCGGCCGCGATCCGCCGTGTATCGTCCGCCGAAAGGGTTTTGCTCCCCGAAATTTCCACCCCGATCAGTTGCCCGTGCACCTCGATCTGCGGTAGTCGCCCCGGCGAGAAAATCAGATCGCTGACCTTCTCCGAGGCGCGCAACATGCCCGACAGCAACGCCGGCGTCGCGACCTGATCCTTCCCGCTGATCCCGTCGAGCGCGATCGCAATCGGGGAATTCCCCGGAGCAGCCATTCCTTACACTCCCAGTTATCCGTTTTGACACCACAGGGGAGATCGTCCTGAAGACAATTCGACGAACCTATGAATCTACGAACCTATGCATGAATGTAGCTCGGATGGGCGGAATCGCGGAAGGACAATCAGGCCAGCGACCTCCGTAACCGCAAAAAAAATCTCAGCTCTAAGGAGAACCGGCATCCCGGCCTTACCTGAGAACTGAGAACCGAGAACTGATCCCTGGTTTCGCCTACTTTTTTACCGGTTTCTTCTTGCCGAAACCCGTTTCAACCGTCGCTCCTATGCTCGCCAGCATGTCCTTGGCCGGCTGCGCAAACGGACCGTTCGGATCGAGTTCCAGATACTTCTGAAACGCCTCCGCAGTGCCCTCAGGCGCAACCGCCTTGCCATCCTTGCCAATGGTTTCCTTCGCGATCAAATTGATGCCCTTCCAATAATAGGCGGCCGCTTTCGTCGGATCAGCCGCAATCGCCTTGTCAAACGCCCCGATCGCCTCATCCGCCTTGCCGCTATTCGTATAAACCGCGCCAATATTGAAGTAGTAGGCTCCCGCACTCGTCGGATCCAGTTGCGCCGCCTTCGTATAGTTGGCCACCGCATCATCGATCTTGTTCAGCTTGGAATACGCCTGCGCCAGGTTGTTGTAGTACGCCGCCATTTTCTTGCTATTGTCGGGATCTTTCTGCGCCTGCTCCGAACTCCCGCGCAGCTCAATCGCCTTCTGGAAATCCGCGGCCGCCAGCTCGTACCGCTTCTGCTTCTCGGCGGGATCGGTCTGCTTCGCTGCCGAACTCAGATACGCATTGCCCAGTTCGTACCAGATCGGGTCGCGGTTGGGATCGATCTGATTGGCTTCATTCAACGTCGCAATCGCTGTTTCATAATCTTTCGCGTCCGCAGCCGCTCGCGCAGCTTTCAGTTTGTCGTTCAAAGTACCAACCGTCTTGTTCTCCGCCGCAGCCTTGGCCGCCGCTTCCTGCTTCGCCTTCGCTTGTTCCGGCGTCATCCCCTGCGCCACAGCCGCCGTCGCCTGTTCTTTCTTCAGATCGATGTCCTGCGTGGTTTCGTCCAGGCCGACCGGCAGCCCCACAATGTGAAACAGTTCCTTCCCATCTTTCTTCAGATACACGTTGTACTTGCCCGGCACAATGCCCAGCGAAAAATACTCGCCCTTCTTATTGGTCTTGAGCGTGTACTTGTGCCCGGTATCGCCCGATATCCATTCCACGTCCGCGCCCACCAGCGGATTGCCATCCCCATCCTTGCACACTCCCTTGACACTGCCCGTCGTTTGCGCGGACACAACCGGCGCCATCAGCCCCAGGGCCAGCACCAGCAAAAGAGGAAGGATCAAATATTTCATCATGACTTTAGCCTCCCGGCATTCCAAGCTGAATTTACTCATAATGTTGCACTGAATCCATCACCCCTCGGCGTACGGAATCGGGTCTTCCGCTCCCGCTTCTCGAAACGCCCGCAGCCGCAACCCGCAGCTGTCGCACACACCGCAGGCGCGATCTTCGCGCTGATAGCATGACCACGTTAAATCGAACGGGGCGTTGAGTTCAAGGCCAAGCCTCACAATCTCCGACTTCCGCATCGCGATCAGCGGCGTCACCACCCGGATCGTTCCCTCTTTCGTCCCCGCCTTCACGACTTCGTTGAACGCTCGATAATACTCCGGCCTGCAATCAGGATACCCGGAACTGTCCGGCTCGACCGCTCCGATATAAATCTTCCCCGCACCCAGCACCTCCGCCCAACTGACCGCCACTGCCAGAAAATGCGCGTTGCGGAACGGAACATACGTGACCGGAATCTCCGCCGAACCTTCGCCCGGCGTCACCGCAGCGCCCCCTTCAGCAGCCGCCGAATTTGCCGTCAGCTTCCCGACAACGCTCGGAACAGCAATATTCGGATCCGTAAGCGCCGATCCCCCGATCGCCCCCAGCGCTTCATTCCGCACCATCAACCGCTCACGGATGGCCAGTCGCTCGCAGATCATCTCAAACGAACGCCGCTCACGCGCTTCGGTCCGCTGCCCGTAGCTGACATGGACCGCCGCCACTTCGTAATCCCGCGCCGCCAGCGCCGCGCACACGCACGAATCCATCCCTCCGCTCAGCAGCACAACCGCGCCGCTCCGTTTCGAATCCCAATTTTGTTGGGTTGGCTTCGATGCCATCACCGGCCTGCGAGCATACCCGTCGCTCCCGTCCAATTCTAAGCCAGATCAAGGCAAGCGGATCGCGCGGGATTAGATCGTAGTGGTGCCGTCTGAGTTGGTTTTCGCAAGGGCACGGCTTCAGAGGTTGCGGAAAAACTCGACGCACCGCGGCCTTGGGAAGGGCACGGCTTCAGCCGTGCCGTAAGCGTCGCATTTTCATTGCGGCTTTTAGCCGCTGCGGGACGGCCATTCTCAAACTGCACCACCACCGATTCGATGCGGCGCCACGCAGTACTTCGGTACCATTCGGATGCCGGTTTCTGTCATCCGTTGTTTACGGCTGGCGTATCATCAAATTCCTGTCCGAAAGTCATTTCGTCTTTGGGAGCTTTCAGGAATGCAACTGGCATCCTTCGTGCCGAAGCCCGAAATTTCGGTCATCGTTCCATGCTTCAACGAAGAGGTGGTTCTTCCCGAGACCACTCGCCGCCTCACCTCCGCCCTGGAACAGATCGGACGCCCCTTCGAAATCCTCTACGTCGATGACGGCAGCCGAGACGACACTCCCCAAATCCTCGCCCGCCTGCACACATCCGATTCCCGAATCCGCGTCGTGCGCCTCTCCAGAAATTTTGGCCATCAGATCGCCATCAGCGCCGGCCTCGAATACGCCCAAGGCGCTGCCATTGTGCTCATCGATGCCGACCTGCAAGATCCGCCCGAAGTCATCTCCCAAATGGTTGACCTCTGGAAGCAAGGCTACGACGTCGTCTACGGCACCCGCCAGCACCGCGACGGTGAAACCGCCTTCAAGACGCTGACCGCAAGATGGTTCTATCGCGTCATCAATCGCCTGTCAGAGGTTCCCATTCCCCTGGACACCGGCGATTTCCGCCTCCTCGATCGCAAAGTTGTCGAAGCTCTCCTGGCCATGCCCGAGCGCGACCGCTTCGTGCGCGGCATGGTGAGTTGGGTCGGTTTCCGCCAGGGCTCGGTCACCTACAATCGCGCTCCCCGCCTCGCCGGAGAATCAAAATACACGCTATGGCGGATGGCCCGCTTCGCCGCCGACGGAATCCTCTCCTTCTCCATCGCGCCCCTGCGCCTCGCGACCGTCCTCGGCGTAGCCGCCTCCGCACTGGCTTTGCTATCAGGCCTCATCGCCCTCGGCATCGGCCTCGCCGGCGGACGCTGGATCGCTCCCTGGGCCTGGGTTTTGCTGGTCGTCCTGCTGCTCGGCGGAGCGCAACTCCTGTGCCTCGGAATCTTCGGCGAATATCTCGGCCGCACCTACGCCGAGAACAAACGCCGCCCACTTTATTTCGTCCGCGAGACTCTGGGCCTCGATCAACCTCTCCATCCGCCCGAATCCCCCCGTCCTCAAGAAACCAGCCGCGCCGCTCGCGCCGGATCCGAAGGCTGATCAGGACCCATCGCCCGTCGTTCCCTCGCCCATCGTTCCGTCAGCCATGCGGGAACTGTAATACCGCGCGTCCGGCCCCGGCTCCAGGCACCGCCCCCCGCGATTGAAAATCCGGAAGTGCGCCAGCCCCATCTTCTGCAGCCGGAATTGCAAAGACGTCAGCACCACTCCCAGCCCATACTCCACGCTGCGCCCGAAATTGATCGAAGAAGCTTCCGGAAAATATTTCGTAGGGCATGAAACTTCGCCCACCCGGAACCCGAACATCACACACTGCGCCAGCATCTGATTATCGAAAACAAAATCGTCCGAATTCTCCAGCAGCGGAAGCTCCTTCAACACCGCGCTGCTGAACGCCCTGTACCCCGTGTGATACTCCGACAGCTTCGCGCCCAGAAACGTGTTTTCGAATAGCGTCAGGAATCGATTCGCCACATACTTCCACCACGGCATCCCATCCCGCCGCGCCTGTCCTCCCAAAATTCGCGAGCCGAGCACAACATCATAGACGTCATAAGCGATCATGCTCGCCATCGCCGTCACCAGCAAAGGCGTGTACTGATAATCCGGATGCACCATGATGACCACATCCGCCCCCGCCCCCAGCGCTTCCCGGTAACAGGTCTGCTGGTTGCGCCCATAACCGTAATTGCGATTGTGTACGAACCACTGCAACCCCAGACGATGCGCCACCTCCACCGTCCGGTCCGAACTGTGGTCGTCCACCAGAATCCGGATGTCCACCAGTTCCGGCAACTCCCGCACCGTGGCCTCAAGTGTCTTCTCGGCGTTATAAGCCGGCAACACCACGGCAATCCGTTTGCCGTTGATCATGCAGTAATTTCCTCGGAGTGACTGTCTAAATCATACCCGGAAACCCACCATCCAACCTCGTGGGGAAGCTCGTGTGTAGCTCGTGTGGTGACGGGGCTCCGCCCCGTCCCAATTTATGTCGAGGCAATGTTCCCCTTGCCCTAGTCCATCAAGACGCATACCCCCCCGCATTGGTAAACTATAAGTTCATTCATTGCAGCGCCCCACTTGGCTCCTTGAACGTTCGGCGAAACGAAAACCATGCCTCGTACCCTGTTTGAAAAAATCTGGGATGCCCACGTCGTAGCCGCTCCCGAAGGCCAGTCGGCGCTCCTCTACATCGACCTGCACCTCGTCCACGAAGTCACCTCGCCCCAGGCCTTCGACGGATTGCGCGCTTCGAACCGAAAAGTCCGCCAACCCCTCCGCACCGTGGCCACCGTCGATCACAACATCCCCACCACTCCCCGCGGACTCCCCATCACCGATCCCATCGCCGCCAAACAGATCGAAGCCCTGCAGAAAAATTGCCGCGAGTTCGCTGTCCCGTTGTTTGACATGGATTCCGCCGAGCAAGGCATCGTCCACGTCATCGGTCCCGAACTCGGCATCACCCTCCCCGGCATGACCATCGTCTGCGGAGACAGCCACACCTCCACCCACGGCGCCTTCGGTTCGCTAGCCTTCGGCATCGGAACCTCCGAAGTCGAGCATGTCCTCGCCACCCAATGCCTGCCCCAGAAAAAACCGAAGACCATGCAAATCCGCATAATCGGCAAGCTGGCCGAAGGCGTGACGTCGAAAGACTTGGCCCTCGGCATCATCGGCCGCATCGGCACCGACGGCGCTACCGGACACGTCATCGAGTACACCGGCGATGCCATCCGCGCCCTGTCCATGGAAGCCCGCATGACCTTGTGCAACATGAGCATCGAAGCAGGCGCACGCGCCGGACTCATCGCCCCCGATGACACCACCTTCGCCTACGTCCAAGGCCGCCGCTTCGCTCCCCAAGGAAAGGCTTGGGAACGATCCGTCGCCCACTGGCGCTCGCTCGCCACCGATCCCGGAGCCCAATTCGATCGCACCATTGAAATCGACGCCGCAACCCTCGCCCCCTTCGTCACCTGGGGCACCAATCCCGGAATGGTGGTGCCGGTCACCGCCAGAGTGCCCGAACTACAAAGCTTCGCCCACGATGCCGACCGCCGCGCCGCCGCGCAAGCCTTGGTCTACATGGGCCTCGCCGCCGGAACCCCCATCGAAGCCATCCCCGTGGACCGTGTTTTCATCGGATCCTGCACCAACTCCCGCATCGAAGATCTTCGCGCCGCCGCCCGCGTCGCCAAAGGCCAGCACGTGAATCCCAGAGTTCGAGCCATGGTGGTTCCCGGCTCGCAGGCGATCAAGCGCGAGGCTGAGCAAGAAGGATTGCACCAGATTTTTCTCGACGCCGGCTTCGAATGGCGCGACCCCGGCTGCTCCATGTGTCTCGGCATGAATCCCGACATCCTACAGCCCGGCGAGCGCTGCGCCTCCACCAGCAACCGCAACTTCGAAGGACGCCAGGGTCGCGGAGGCCGCACCCACCTCGTCAGCCCGATGATGGCCGCAGCCGCCGCCATCGCCGGCCACTTCACCGATATCAGAAACTGGCAATTTCACTGAGCTTGTGTGGTGAGTAAGTGAACTTGTGTGATGAGCTTGTGTGATGAGGTAGCTGAGCTTGTGTGGTGACGGGGCTCCGCCCCGTAAAGAGCCGGCCAAAGCCCCTCCACACAAATAAGTGTCGACAAGGAGACTATGCAACCATTTCGCAAACACACCGGCGTCGTCGCCCCACTCGACAAAGTCAACGTGGACACCGATCAGATCATCCCCAAGCAATTCCTGAAGCGCATCGAGCGCACCGGCTTCGGCCAATTCCTCTTCTATGACTGGCGCTTCTCCACCGACCCGAAAGAAGGCCCCCAAAAAATCGCCGATTTCGTACTCCACCAACCCCGCTACACCAAGGCGTCGATCCTGGTGGCCGGAAAGAACTTCGCCTGCGGTTCTTCGCGCGAGCACGCCGTCTGGGCGTTGGCGGATTACGGCTTCCGTGTGATCATCGCCTCCTCCTTCGCCGACATCTTCGCCAACAACAGCCTGAAGAACGGCCTGCTGACCGTCCGCCTCACCGACGATCAGGTAGCGGAAATCACCCGCCGCGCCCAGGAAATCGAAAATTACGCACTCACTGTCGATCTCGAAACCCTGCGCGTGGAAGACAATCAAGGCTTCGCCGCCGCCTTCACCATGGATAACTTCTCGCGCCACTGCCTCCTCAACGGATTAGACGATATCGGCCTGACCCTGCAGCACGAAGCGCAAATCACCGCCTACGAAGCCCAACACCCCGTAACCCCCGAGATGAAAACACTCCTGCCCCACTGATCATCTGCAGCGGAGTTTGGGTGTCCCATCCTTGCGCGCCCTTTGCGCAAGGGTAGGATTCCACGGCTGCGTCGCTCTCGGGATTGGCTCTTGATTTTCGGTTAGCGAAGCGGTTTGCCGCTACCGCGCCGCCTTCCCGCGTGGATACCAGCGCTCACACTGCAAGGGTTCGATCAAGGGTTCGTAATATCGAAGGCGCGTTCGCGATTCATGGCGCTCGGAGCAGCTCCGGTCTCATCTTGTGCCACTCCGTCGCCTGTTCGTACTCGTGTGCCGCCTGCAGCAGCACATTCCCCCTCCAGGGAGCACTCGCCAGTTGCAGCCCCATCGGCAGTCCGTCTTTGGTGAATCCGCACGGAACGGAAATCGCCGGAATGCCCCACACATTAAATGGCCGCGTATTCCTCAGCATGATCAGTTCTTGCGGGCGCAACTGCTCGGGGTGCTCGCGCAGGTCGGTGATCAGCCGCGGCGGAATCGGGACGGTGGGCGTCAGCAGCACGTCTACGTCATTGAAAATTTCCCGGATATCGTGACGGCTCGCCTGCAGTTCACGGCTCGCGCGTAGCGCTTCCTGCGCCGAAATACTGGCTCCCGACTGAATACGTCTCAGCGTCTCCGTCTGATAGAGCTCAGGCGAGCGCTCAACGAACGACTTGTGATACGCGTAAGCCTCGGCGCTCGCCAGCGTGCGGTCGGTCGGAACCTCGAGTTTGATGTCGCGAATCTCGGCGTGCAGCTGGCGAAAGATGTCGATCGCCTTTTCGGTCGCGCCGGCAATCTCCGGGTCGAGATCGTCAAAGAAAAATGCCCGCGGCACGCCAACCCGCAAATTCTTTGGAAGCTCATCGAACGCGGAAACGAGACTCGGCACGGGTTTGCCAACGCAGGGATTCGGCGAGTCGTAATCCGACAGCACCTGCAGCATCAAGGCCGCGTCATAGACTGAGTTGGTGAGCGGGCCAACGTGATCGTAGGAAGACGACAACGGCACAACTCCACGCGTGCTCACCCGGCCATAGGTGGGCTTGAGTCCTACGACGCCGCAATAGGCGGCGGGCAAGCGGATGGAACCGGCCGTGTCCGTGCCGACGGCGCCGAAACCCAGGCCAGTGGCGACGCTCGCCGCCGAGCCTCCCGAAGATCCACCCGCAATCCGCGCCGGATCCCATGGGTTGTGGACCTCTCCGAAAAAACCGATCATCGAACTGCCGCCGTAGGCGAACTCATGCAGGTTCTGCTTTCCTAAAATGATCGCTCCGCCACAGCGCAGGCGGCGAACCACCTGCGCGTCTTCGCCGGGAAGGCGACGGTCGCGAGAAGTGCCGCCGCCGAAGAGCCCGCTGGCAGCGGTGGTGCGTACTCCGGCGACATCAATGATGTCCTTAATGCCGATAGGAATGCCGTGCAGAGGACCACGATATTCTCCGCTGAAAATCTCGCGCTCGGCAATGCGGGCTTCAGCCAGCGCCGAATCCGCAGTGACGGTAATGAAAGCGTTCAGCACCGGGTTGAGCCGCTCGATGCGATCGAGGCAATCATGGGTGAGTTCGACCGGAGAGATGGAGCGGTCGCGAATTTTTTCGCCAAGTTCGCCAATGGTAAAAAGCATTTCGTCCTCAGGAGCAGGGCGGCCAAAAACCCTTCAAAGCCGCCGAACCGTTTGTCCGCGATCGATTGCAGCGAGAAGTTCTCGCGCCGTCTTGCCCAGCGTTGGATGCCGCACCTCAGGCGCGATCTCGACCAGCGGCTCCAGCACGAACCGCCGCTCGTGCATCGCCGGATGCGGAATTTTCAATCCCCGTTCATCCACCACCCAATCGCCGTACAAAACGATATCGATATCAATGTTACGCGGACCTTTCTCGCGCATGCGCAGCCGGCCCATGGAAGATTCGATGCGCAAGACAAACTCCAGCAGCTCTCGCGGTGTTTTCATCGTTTCAATCGCCGCTGCACAGTTCAAAAACCAGGGCTGGTCGGGAACGTCGATCGGCTGAGTTTCATAGAATGCCGAGACAGCGAGCAACCGATCCTCCGTGCCTAACTCGGCCAGGGCCTCACCCAGATGTCCGGCCCGATCTCCCAGGTTCGATCCGAAAGATAAATAAGCGATCTCGCTCACCCAGCTAGTTTCGCGGTGAAAGGCGTGGGAATCCAGCAAAAACTTGGAAAACAGCAGTCATTCACCCTCCGGCAGAGCCGAGCGCTTGCAGATTACGAACACCAGCCACCAGTCGACATCGCTCATTTCAAAGAGGAAAGCTCGGTCACCGGCTTGCACTAACGTCACTTTGTAAACTGTCAACCTGCCGCTAATATGAAAAAGCCATGAACCTGGAGTCACTTCTCATCAGCCGGGATGCCGGTTTGCTCGGCATCTTGCGCCCAGCCCTGGAAAAACTCTCCGTCAATTTTCAGATTTGCGGCGAGTCCCAGGCTGCAACCGATCAACTGACGAAACGCAAGTTTGATGCCGTCATCATTGACTGCGATGACATGCAGAATGGATTCGATCTTCTGCACGCGCTGCGCCAGAGTGGAGGCAACGCCAAGTCCGTATCTTTTGCCGTCGTGAACGGAAAGACGACGACGCAGCAGGCCTTCCAGTCGGGAGCCAACTTCGTTCTGCAAAAACCGCTGACTCCGCTGCACGCTTCGCGCTGTTTCCATGCGGCCCTCAATTTTATGGTGCGCGAACGGCGCCGCTACTTCCGCCATCCCGTGGATATGCCACTGCGCATCAGTTTTCCCACTCACCAGGAAATGACCGCCACGGCCACCAACCTGAGTGAGGGAGGCATGGCGATTCGCGTCATCGGCAAGCTGCCCAGGGATGCACAGGCGCAGTTTCGATTTACTCTTCCCGGGGTCCAGACTTCGCTGGAATTGAAAGGTGAGGTGGCCTGGGCTGACGGCACCGGCCACGCCGGAATCCGCTTCATCGAGGTTCCGCAGAGTTCGCAGTACCAGCTGGAAAAATGGCTCACCGATCGTTTGCAGGATGAAATGCCCGCAAAGCTCCAGGGCTACGTCAAGCTTCCCTAATCAGCCTTTGCCGCCAACTTCTCATGTCTCCCGGCACCCAGGTAGCAACTTGCGTCCTCCTGTCACTGTGGCAGTCTAGAGATGCCGCGCCGCGAATTTCCAGGGAACGCGGTTGGATGCAGTGCCCATCCCGGATTAAGAAACATGATTACATTGGAAGAAAAAATCGCCCGCACCGAGCGCCTCCTGCGTCGCCTCGAACAGGACAAGCCTTATCTGCATGTCCGCCTCTCCGCGCTGGGCGCCGAGCACCGCCAGAGCGCGCATGCTTTTGCCGATCGCGTCCGCGTCGAAGCCGAGGCCGAATTACAGCGCCTGCTCGCCGAGCGCGGCCTGCTTCACGAGTGGACTCTTCCCCAGCCTGCCGATTGAGCTGGCTCCGGCGCCTTCAGTCCGCCGCCTGCTCTCCATCGCTTTCCGGCCGCAAAAGCGCAGCCCGCCCAGAGAGTCCAATTCCAGTTGACGCATCCAAGCTCGAAGCGGTAGCTTGCAATCCGGCTGTGAACCTGTTTCAAGGAGCGTGCATGCAGCACAAAGCGGTCTCGAAAATTCTTCCTGCCATCCTTCTTTTGCTTCTGTCGATTCTTGCCTCCAGCCCCTGCAGCGCCGCCCAAAGCAGGCTCGAAGCCCCGGAGTTCAGCGTCAAGGAACACTACACGAAATATGAGTACCGGATCCCCATGCGCGATGGCGTGCATCTGTTCACCTCGGTCTATGTGCCGAAAGACACCTCGCAGGCCTATCCCTTCATGATTTTCCGCACTCCCTACAGCGTGGCGCCCTATGGTGTCGACAAATACAGTAAGCACCTCGGCCCCGGGCACGACTTCGAGAAGGCCGGCTACATTTTTGTTTTTCAGGATGTGCGCGGCCGCTACATGTCGGAGGGCGTTTTCATCGAAATGCGCCCGCACATCGACCACAAGACTTCGAATCGTGATGTCGACGAATCGAGCGATCTCTATGACACCATCGGCTGGCTGCTCAAGAATGTCCCGAACAATAACGGAAATGCGGGCATCTGGGGCATCTCGTATCCGGGATTTTTTGCCTCCGCCAGCATCATCGACTCGCATCCCGCGCTGAAGGCCGCGTCGCCGCAGGCTCCCATGACCGATCTTTTCATGGGAGATGATGCCTACCACAACGGTGCATTCATGCTGCAGGCAAATTTTGACTTCTACAGTTCGTTCAAGCCCCAGGACAATCCGCGGCTCCCCGAAAAAACAGACGTACCCTTCGATTACGGCACCCGCGATGCCTATGAGTTTTATCTGAAGACCGGCCCCATCGCCAATCTTTCCAGCCTGCTCGGGGGTGACAGCGCGCTCTGGGATGACCAGCTCCGCCACGATACCTACGACGATTATTGGAAAGCACGCAACCTGGCGCCCCACATGAAGAACATCCATTGCGCCGTGCTCACCGTGGGAGGATGGTTTGATGCCGAGGATCTGCAAGGGCCGTTTTCAACCTTCCACGCCATCCAAAAAAATAATCCCGGAATTTTCAACGGTCTCGTCATCGGACCTTGGGTCCACGGCGGCTGGGCCGGCCTCGATGGTGAACGTCTCGGCCGCGTGGAATTTAACGCCAACACCGCCGAGTATTACCGCACCAACATTCTTTTCCCCTTTTTTGAGCAATACCTCAAAGGCGATGGCGACGCCCAGCTGCCCAAAGCTTATGTCTTCGAGACTGGAACCAACGTCTGGAGAAAATACCCGGCGTGGCCTCCGACAGATGCCGAGCCGAAGACTTTGTACTTTCACGCAAATGGCCAGCTCTCGTTCGACCCGCCCGCCGCCGCGTCTTCTTCCGTCGTGTCCTCTTCGTATGACGAATACCTGAGCGATCCCGCCAAGCCCGTGCCCTATGTGGCCTATGTCGCCCAGGATGATGTGCCGCAGGAGTTCATGGTCTCTGACCAGCGCTTCTCCTCCAGCCGCACCGACGTGTTGGTCTATCAGACTCCCGTTCTGCAAACCGACGTGACCATCGCTGGGCCAATTTCTCCGCGCCTCTTCGTTTCGACCAGCGGCACCGATTCTGATTTCGACGTCAAGCTGATCGACGTCTATCCCCAGGATTATCCGGACAGCAAGCTGGATCAGCCCCAGTCCGACGATAGCAAAATGACGGACGTGCCCCCTCCGGCGTTTGTGATGGGTGGGTATCAGCAACTCGTGCGCGGCGAACCCTTCCGGGGAAAATTCCGCCACAGCTTTGAAAAGCCCGAGCCGTTTACACCCGGCAAGGTCGAAGAGATCAACGCGACCTTTCCCGACGTGAACCACACTTTTCGCCGCGGACATCGCATCATGGTGCAGGTGCAGAGTTCCTGGTTCCCGCTCACCGACCGCAATCCGCAAACCTTCATCAACATTCCCGACGCCAAGGCGGCGGACTTTATGAAGGCCACTGAACGTCTGTATCACACAAAGACGGAGCCGTCGGGGATAGGAGTGGGCGTGCTCCCTATCCTGAAGGTTGCGGGCAAGCAACCGTAGCGATCTGGCGTTTTTCTAACAGGCTGCGGAAAAACTCGACTCCGGGCGGCTTTGGGAAGGGCACGAGTTCCAGAGGTTGCGGAAAAATTCCGCTTCGCACCGGTTTGGGGAAGGGCATGGCTTCAGCCGTGCCGTAACTCCCGTAAAATCAACCGCGGCTTTCAGCCGCTGGGGGAATGCTGCGCTGGGAAAACATTTTTCCCGCAGCCTCCCAACTATCCACTTATTTGCGGTGACGGCGCTTGCAATCTTTTTGCGCCTCTTGTATATTACCTGTTAGTTATGCAACCGAGTGGTTATAGACAAAACCATCCCGAGCGCCTGGATGCGGCTTTCGCGGCGCTCGCCGATCCGACCCGGCGCGCCATCCTCGCGCGGCTCGCATTAGGCGAAGCTTCGGTGCTCGAACTGGCCGCTCCGTTCGCCATGAGCCAGCCTGCCATCTCCAAGCATCTCAAGGTGCTGGAGAGAGCCCGCCTGATTTCGCGAAGCCGTGATGCGCAGCGACGCCCCTGCCGCCTGGAGCCCCTGGCGCTTAAGGAAGCCGCGGATTGGGTGGAGAACTACCGGAGATTCTGGATGGAGAGCTTCGATCGTCTGGACGAGCATCTGCAGCAAATGCAAATAAAGGAGAAGAAACATGGCCGCAACCAACGCCGCAAGTAATCTGCCCCCGAAATACGGAGAGAGGGAGATTGTCATCACCCGCATTTTCGACGCGCCTCGAGCCCTCGTGTTCCAGGCGTGGACCGATCCACAGCATCTCTCGCAATGGTTTGGGCCCACCGTGTTCACCAATCCCGTCTGCGAGGTAGATCCCCGGGTTGGCGGCGCGTGGCGAATTGTAATGCGTGCTCCCGATGGCAGTGAATATCCGTGTGGCGGAGTCTATCTCGAGTTTGCCGAGCCTGAGCGCCTGGTTTTCACCAATAATTCCGCCGACAAGGAAGGAAATCCGGTGATCGACGGGCTCACCACCGTACTGTTCGCGGACGAAGGTGGCAAGACCAAACTGACTCTACGAACTCGCGGCACCGCCATGGTTCCGTATGCGGCCGCGTACCTGGCAGGCATGGACGCCGGATGGTCGCAGAGCCTGGAGAAGCTGGCGCGACAGTTGGCCAAAGGCTAGGCTAGAGGAACGTCGGAACGCCGGAACGCCGGATCAACCAACCGAGTGCTGGGGGATGCTAGACGCTAAGGCTGGCCGCTGACGCAACCGCGTGCGCCGCCGCCTCATCCTCCAGCTCGGTTTCTTCCCAGTACGAGCGGTCCCGCAGGATGCGCGACACCAGCGCCGTATGCATGGCGTGGCCGGCGCGGTCAGCGACCACGGATCCCAGGATCTGTTTGCCGAGCAGCGCCAGATCGCCAATCAGGTCGAGAACCTTGTGGCGCACAAACTCGTCTCGAAAGCGCAAGGGCGGATTCAACACTTCGCTCCGGTTCAGCACAATGGCGTTCTCGGTCGATGCGCCGCGAATCAGTCCCTGTTGCCGCATCGCATCGGCTTCATGCAGAAATCCGAAGGTGCGCGCGGGAGCAATCTCACGCAGGTAGCTGCCGTTGGTCAGGCGCACGCAAAAGCTCTGCTTGCCGATCAGGGGATGCGGAAAATTGATCGAATAGGAAACCGAATAGATGTCGGCCGGATACACGGCTATGAATTTATCCCCTTCCCGCAATTCAATCTCGCGGACGATTCGAAGGTAGGTTCGCGCCTTTCGCTGCTTCCTGATTCCAGCCTTCTGGATCATTTCCACAAATGGCTGGGCGCTGCCATCCAATATCGGCAACTCCAGATTGTCGAGCTCAACGATCGCATTGTCGATGCCCATGCCGGTAAACGCCGAGAGCAGATGCTCGGTGGTGGAAATGAGCACGCCTTTTTTCATCAAGCTGGTGGCGTAGCTGACGCGGGCAACATTGCGTCCGCTGGCTTCGATCGGAAAGCTGTCGAGGTCGGTCCGGTGGAAGACGATTCCGGTTCCGGCGGAAGCCGGTAGAATTCTCAAACTGACCGGTGCGCCGCTATGAAGGCCCACCCCTGAACAGCTCACCGCGGCACGAATTGTCTGTTCGTGGGTCAAGGGGGAGTGCTATAAGTCTTTTGCTGTGTATAAGCTTAGCGCGTCGGGAAAACTTTCGCCTGTGGCAGATTAGCCACACTCCGTGGTTTGTTCCACATTGGGAAGGCTAACTTGTTCAGCAGGTTAGGGATGTTGGGGGAGCAACAACGTTACTTCCGCCATAAAATGGAGTCGGGGCTTCCGGATGAACAATGCGTAGCGATCCGCACCGTCGCCCGATTGGGCCTTCCTGTGGGATCGCAGCGTGAGCCAAAGCGACAACGTTGTCACTTCTTCGGCGGCGCTTTGGGATCGTACGTCACCGCCGCTTCGAACATCGAATCGGAGAGTTTCTGGTTGTAGGCGGCGGTGGTCAGGAACCGCTGCTGCGAAGTCTCTCCGTTGAAATAGCGCGTGATCGAGTGCGGAGTCCAGATCCCCTGCACCAGTTTGTAGTTGTCGTAGACCTCTTCTTCCACATTTTTCTGCCTGTCCTTCGGATCGCGCCACGAGTAACTGATCTTCACCGGATAGTGCGTATTCAAGTCCAGGTAAACGCTGACCGAATCGTTCTGGTTGTTCAGCAGTGTCACCCCTTCACACTCTTTCCCATCGACTATGCGTTGGCCGTCATAAAACAAGGCCACGTTCGGATCGCGAATCCACTTACGGAAGATCCATTCCAGCGAATGCTCGCGGCGGCGAAGATAATTCGCTAAATCCTCGCGATCCTGCGGCGCCGTCCCCTTGAAGGTCGTCTCATATCCCTTGTCGCCATTGTGAATCAGGACGAGATCGAGTTTGTTGGTCTTCACATTCCCAACCGACCCTTCGATCAGGAAAATGTCCTTCAGATGAATCACCTCGAAACGATCCTTGTCGGGATACTCGAGATAGTAGTGATACGGAATTCCCAAGCTGTTCGTGCGCCCGTGATAGAGCGGATAGTAACGGCCGCTCTCTTCGCGGTTTTCGTACGTGATATAAAGCTGCCCGCCCAGCGCCTCGATGGTCTGATCGAGAACCGCACGCGCCTTGCGCGCGTTGTCGGAGTCATTCAGATTGACCGATGGCGGCGTTGAGGGCAGTGATGAAGCACGCGGCGGCGCTTCCGTCCCGGCCTGACCATAAGCCAACCAAGAGAGCACCGACCACAAAACAAGAGAGACAAAAAGTTTCATCGTTCTACCTGGATTAGAAGCGCACAACCTCATTTTAGCTGCATCTCAGTGCTATCATTCTGGTCGACTTCAGGTCTGGGCAGTTTCCCCGGTCTCAGTGTCCGGATAAGACAAAATTAACAGTGACTTGGGTTTCGACGTTCATCGGCTCGCCATTGAGCAGATAGGGCTTGTACTTCCATTGCTTGACTGCCTCGATGGCGGCCGGGGCAAGCATGGGATCGCCTGAGATCAGGGTGAGATCCACGACGTCTCCAGACTTGCTGATCTCGGCTTGCAGAACCACTTGTCCTTGAATTTGAGCCTGTTTCGCATCGTCGGGATATTGTGGCTGAACCTTCGTTGTCAGCAAGCCCGTCGAGACCCCTTGCGAAACGCGCACGCGCTGCGGCTGGCCCGGCCTCAGCGGCGGCTTGGAGGTTATTACCCCACCCAGGACGCCGCCGGGTTTGGAATTCTCGTCGCCGGTCATTATGCACTTCGGATTTGGCGTATTCTCCCGAAACGACAGCCCCTGGAGGGAATTTGCAGCCTGATCGAGCCCCTCGGGCGAGTCAGCACTAACAAATCCGCCAAGATAGTATCCCCGGAATTTCGTATAGACGAAGGCCACATATAATGTTCGTCCATCGCCCATCGGTTGCTTGTTGTCGGCGCGGAAAAAAGTTCTGCCCGCATACTCAACGGAATAAGTCTCTTTCACGGCCTCCCGATGTTCGGGATCGGAATTAATGTGCTCACGAGCGTAGTGAGAAACGAATTCGGGAAGCGTCGGAGAGTAAAGACTCGCGTCAAAGGCCCCGAACGCCAAGGTGCTGAAGGAAGTCCCTTCCTTTTTCTCGTCAGCCAGCAGCAGGAGCAATGCGCCCTTTTGAGTGTGCCTCGCTCTTTCCTCGACGCCGAGATGCTGAGAGTCGATTCGCCAACCTTCGGGTACGGCGAGCGAGATCCCGAAGCATTCATTGGTATAGATATTGTTCGCGATGCTGCCATTCTCGTAGGCCAGGGTGGTGACTGCCGGGCCATTGTCAGTTTGTTGTCCTGGACAAAATGCGCGTGACATCACGACAGCCGCGACAAGATAGAACCAGCGAATCTTCATGCAACCTCCTACCCCACCAGCACCGCCCCGCCATTGACGTTGAAAATCTCGCCCGTGATAAATCCCGCGTGCGGCGTGCACAGGAACAGAATCGGTGCCGCGATTTCTTCTGGAGTGCCGACACGCCCCAGCGGAATCGTCCCGAAAACTTTGGTGCGTGTCGGCGGATCATTCAGCGCCGCCGCCGACATATCGGTCGCGACCCAACCCGGGGCCACGCAGTTGACGCGGATGTTGTCGCGCGCCAGTTCCGTCGAGAGCCCTTTCACCATGCTGATCAGCGCCCCTTTCGAGGCCGCATAATCGCAGTGGAAGGCTTCGCCGCGCTGGCCCGCCGTAGAACTCACCAGCACGATACTTCCGCCGCTTTGCTCCTTCAGTTGCTGTTTTTTCATTTGCCCGACCGAATGTTTGACCAGACCGAACACGCTGTCCACGTTCACCGCGATTGTGCGATGCCATTGGGCATCAGACATTCGATCGACGGGCGCATCCTCTGGCGGCCAGATGCCGTGATTGGCCACCAGAATATCGAGGCGCCCGAACGACGAGATGGCAGACGCGACGAGTTTCTCGCCCGCTTCGGTGGTCGAAAGATCGCTCTGCAGCGCTCGGCAGTTTTCCGCGCCGCATTCCCGCACCAGATCCTCAGCCTGCCTCTTCGCCGCCTGATAATTGAAGACGACTTTCGCGCCCCCCGCCACAAACATCCGCACCGCCGCGGCGCCAATGCCGCGCGATCCTCCGGTAATAAGAGCCACTTTGGAATGAAGAGTGAGATTCATAAGCCTATAAGTATGGCATGGGGAAGGTAATGGAATGGGGGTTCAGGGCAAAGTGCTTTGCCATGGAACATGTTGCACTTACTTTGTTGTACTCATATTAGTGTCGTATAAGAGCCGCCGTTCAATTCTTCTTATCAGCGGGCAGGGGTTGCGAGAACCTGGCGATGACGCGCCGATCTCCGTGAATTTCCGGCATCAGGGCGTCCGCGTTGATGGTGATTGGGGCCGATACAACAGTCGCATACCCGACCGGCAGCGATGACCGAAATGGACTGGTCTGCATGTTGGCGGTGCCGTCAGCCTCGGCCGTTACGGCGAAGACGTAGGTGTTTCCTCCAGCTAGTGGCGGCAGGTTGATTGACGTCTGGGCAGTGGAGACAGTCCCGCCAGTTGACACGTAGCTTTGGAGGCCTTCCACCGTGGTTAGTACATACACGTGAACCGTGTAGCCATAAGGCGCGGCGCCGGCGGGAGCGGACCAACTCAAGGGAACAACCGTCGTGTTGAGCGTTGCGGCGGTAAAGAAGCTGGCTCCGTTGATGGATGGATTCTGCACCTGAGAAACAACGGGCGCAAGCGGCGCACTGGAGGGCGCCACGATGGCGCCATCAACCAAAGCAAAAGTCGCGGTCGCGGAGGAGTTCGGGATCGGAATCGCCAGATGGTATTCCTGACACAACGAGAGCGTTCGCGACCACGCAGCGGGGAACGAGTCGCCGTAGGTGAGTTCCCCGAAGTTCTCGTCAGTAGTAATCGCCGGTTGGGCGGGAGTATTGTTCACGAATACCTGGAAGCCCGTTAGGTCACAAACGGCGGTGTTAAGGGATCCCGGTGCCGCGGTGCCGGCCAACGTCAGATAAGGAGAGTTTGGCCCTGTCTCGACCGGAGGAGGCTGGGTCGATGAGGCTAAACCATCCGTGATGTATGTTTCCGCCGCGACCGACAGTACCGAGTCGTACGGAGTTGGAGTCGACGGCCCCACATTCGTAAATAGCGGCGCCCACTGCGAACCACCGGGCACGCTCAAATTCACAGAGATCTGCGGGCTGGGCTGGAGAGTCTCCGTGATCGTGTTGGTGGTGCCATCGACCAGCGTGAGGCCGGTAGCCGTCAGCGACGGTCCGAGTACCACGGTGTTCAGCGATCCGACAGATTCGGGCACGTACTGCACAAGAAAAGCCGAGTTGATCTGCGACCAGTCAATGCCGATGGCGCCGAACCCAGGAGAGTTGGTGATGCTCGTCGAGTTGACGCCGTCGATCACAAGAAAATCCGGCAGCCCAGCTACCGGCGCGACGAACTCAACCGCAGTCAATTCAGGAACGGAATCGAGGCCCGACAAGTTGAAGTCGAACTGGGTAATCTGAGTATTGCCGGTCGTGGGCAATGGAGCCCCGGCGATATTTCCGCCCAGGTCAAAAGTATTCGTGTTCGTCCAGAAAGCTTCGCCTGATCCAGACTGGAGCCAGTAATAGCCTCCGGGCACGTTCGGAATATTGAACACGCCCGCGGAAATCGCCGAACTTTTCTGCAAAGTGACCGATCCGTCCGCATTCGTCCACATGGCAGAAAGACCAGAGGCGGCCGACGGCAGCGCTGGCACCTGCACCTGTCCGCCAGCCGTCCAATAGGTGTTGACCCAATTGACCGTGATCGTGCCTCCTGGCGTCACGGACCATTGCTGCGAGGCCGTGCCTCCTGACGAGGTCGTGGCGGTCACGGCGAAACTATTCGAGGTGCGCGACTGCGCGGGTGTGGGAGTCCAGCTAATCGTGCTCCCACTTAAGGCCGCTCCCGCTGGAGACGTCGTCAATGAGAACGCAACCGTTCCACCCGCGGTGTCGACGACGGTTAGTTGGTAGGTATAAGTGACGCCTTGGGTCGCCATTGTCACGGGCGTACTTGTGAACACCGGAATTGATTGCTGAGTCTTGGTTGTCGTGCTGCTGGAACCGCAGCCCATCAGAAGGGCGAGAGATGTCAGCGAGAGGGATGCGAGGAGCAAACAGACATGACCGCGAAGTTGCATGGCAAGACCTCCAAGGCGGCGTAACGCGGAGAGGATTTTAGGGGCGTGCTTGTCCTTTTAAATTTATAAGGAGGCCAAATTGTACATTGATTACGCAGGATAATGCTGTGATTTGGCATACAACGAAACGCCAGCCGTGGGCGCAAAAAAGAAAGGCGGCCAGATGGCCGCCTTCCGATAACCGAGAACTGAGATCTGGGAACTGAGAACTGCCGTTACGCCGTTGCCGGGCGCTCGCCACTTTTTGCTGGAGCCCGCTCTGGCTTGATGACCTGCTGCACACCGTCGTCAGTCTTCGCCGGCAGCGGTTTGATTGGAGGCAATTCCCCGCCTTCCACCAGCAATTTGATCTCCGACGCATCCAGCACCTCGCGCTCGACCAGCGCCTTCGCGATCCGGATCAGCGTCTCGCGATTTCCCGAAAGGATGCCCTTCGCCGTCGCGTAGCCAACGCCCACCATCTTCCTGACTTCTTCGTCAATTTGGATGGCCGTGGCTTCGCTGTAGTCGCGGTGTTGCGCGATTTCGCGGCCCAGGAATATCTGCTCTTCTTTCTTCCCGAACGTCAGCGGCCCCAGGTCGCTCATGCCCCACTCGCAAACCATCTTGCGCGCCAGTTCGGTGGCTCGCTCAATGTCGTTACCCGCGCCGGTTGACATCAGGTTCAGGAAAAGCTCTTCCGCAATGCGCCCGCCCATCAGGATGGCGATCTGCGTTTCGAGATAGTTCTTGTAGTAGTTGTGGCGGTCATCGGTCGGCAATTGCATCGTCAAACCCAGCGCCATGCCGCGCGGAATGATCGTGACTTTATGCACCGGATCCGAGTGCGGCAGCATGGCTGCCACCAGCGCATGTCCGGCCTCGTGATAGGCAGTATTCTTCTTCTCCTCATCGGAGAGCAGAAGCGACTTGCGTTCCACCCCCATCAGCACTTTATCTTTCGCCACTTCGAAGTCATACATCAGCACGGCCTTGCGGTTCTGCCGTGCCGCCGCCAGCGCCGCTTCGTTCACCATGTTGGCGAGATCCGCGCCCGAGAATCCCGGTGTGCCACGCGCAAGCACGTTCAATTCCACGTCATCCGCGAGAGGAATCTTGCGGGTATGCACGCGCAGAATTTCTTCCCGTCCGCGAACGTCGGGACGATTCACCACCACCCGCCGGTCGAAACGGCCGGGGCGCAGCAACGCCGGATCGAGAACGTCAGGACGGTTCGTCGCCGCCATCAGAATGACGCCTTCGTTCGATTCGAAGCCGTCCATTTCCACGAGCAGTTGATTCAAAGTCTGCTCGCGCTCATCGTGTCCACCCCCGAGGCCAGCGCCGCGATGGCGCCCGACCGCGTCAATTTCGTCGATGAAGATGATGCAGGGAGCGTTTTTCTTGCCCTGCTCGAACAGGTCGCGCACGCGGCTCGCGCCCACGCCCACAAACATCTCCACGAAATCCGAGCCCGAGATGGAGAAGAATGGAACATTCGCCTCGCCCGCCACCGCGCGCGCCAGCAAGGTCTTGCCCGTTCCCGGAGATCCAACCAGCAGCACGCCCTTCGGAATGCGACCGCCAAGTTTCTGGAACTTTTGCGCCTCGCGCAGGAATTCGATAATTTCGCGAAGTTCTTCCTTCGCCTCATCCACGCCCGCCACGTCTTTGAACGTGATCTTTTTCTGCTGCATGGAGAGCAGACGCGCCCGGCTCTTGCCAAACGACAGCGCCTTGTTTCCGCCCGTCTGCATCTGCCGGATCATGAAGAACCAGAGCGCTCCCAGCAGGACGAGCGGCGCCAGATTCAGAATCCAGCTCGGCCAGGTGCCGTTGCTGATGTCCTTGAAACTATAAGGAACGCCCTTCGCCGTCAGCTTCGTGTACATGTCGGGATAATTCGCCGGAACGATCGTATGAAACGAAGAGTCGTTCTTGAATTTCCCGCGCACTTCCTGGCCAATGAAGGTCACTTCGTGGACGTTGCCCTGATCCACGTCAGTCAGAAATTCAGAGAAACCAATTTCTTTGTCTTTTTGGGCGTTGCTGCCGGTTCTCACAACCTGCCAGAGCAGGAAGGCCGAAACCACAATGACCGCCCAGAAAAGTACCGTCTTGATGGTAGAGTTCACCTAATACTCCTCTTAAATGAGTACAGCTTCCTGCCAACCGAAAGACGCCGCCTCTTGGCATTAGATGCCGAAGCCGGAAATTCGACTGCGAAAGACTTTCTTCGATTCTAGACCCTTTCGCGCGAAAACGGGGAATTGGAAGGAAGTGACAGAAGTCATGGGCCAAAGCGGGTGTTGTGTCCCTGCTGCGGCGTGTAACTTGAAGGCTCATCTCCACCTGAACGCCGCCTCTGCATCTGGCGAACCATGAAAAACCATACCGCTGCCAACAGAATCAACGGAACCAGATTGAAAACCCAGGTCCGCCAGCTTTGTTCGGGTATTTCCTTGAACCAGATCTCTACCCCGTGTTGCTGAAGAACGTCGAGCATCGCCGCTTGGTTTGCCGGTGCAACAACGCGAAAATCCCCGCCTTTAGCGTCGGACCCGCGAACCACGCCGCCTGCAATCATGACCTTACTGATTTGCCCGCTCGCGACTCTCGTCAAGAACTCCGAGTAGCTTATCTCTGGGATAGCCTTGGCAGTGCTGCCGCTTCTCATCACCTGCCAGAGCAGGAATGAAGACACCACAATTACGACCCAGAAGAGTACGGTCTTTGCAGCGCCGTTCATACCAACTCCATTTACGTCGTCGCCGCCAGATACGGCAGGTTCCGGCCCGTCTGCTCGGGATCGCCCAATCCATAGCCGCAGAGAAACGCGTCATCCACCAGAAATCCGAAATAATCGGGCTGCAGCGGAACCCGGCGCGCCGATTGGCGATCGAGCAGCGTAACCAGTTTCACCGATGCCGCGCCCCGCCCTCGCAGATCCCCCATCAGGAATTCGCTGGTCACTCCCGAGTGCACGAGTCCCTCCACCAGCAGAACGTGCATGCCGGCTATGGCTAATTCGTGGCTGAAAAAAATCTCCAGTAACGGCGACTCGCCCCGCTGGCTCTGCTTGTATTGCGGTTTGATAAACGTACACACGACGGGAACGTCGACGGCGCGCACCAGATCGGCCATGAAAAGGAAGCTGTTTTCAAGAATCCCCAGCGCGACCACGGTCTGGCCACGATAATCGTCGGAGATTTGCCGTCCCAGTTCGCGGACCCTTTTCTGAATCTGGTCGGCCGAAATCACCTGGCGCAATCGGGTATTCGGCAGTGCACTCATAGCGGAAGTGGCGTCTCCAGCCTGGATATGTTAACCGATCGCTGCTTGGATTGGTATTCGGCGGCAATCAGCTAATCATTGAATGAATCATTGCATGGTAAATCATGACACGTTAAATCACGGCGCAATCTCGCGAATCCAAATCGCCTGCGCAACCCCTGGCGGCGCCCGAAAAGCTGCCGGAACTGAAAAGCCCCGCAACCAGATAAGACCGCGTCCCTCGGCCGCCGCAACCGGCCAGAGTTTTTTCTCTATCCCGGTCGCATGACGGTCGCAAAGCAACTCCTTCACTTTTTTTTCCGCAGACGTATGCGCCGGCCAGTAACGGTCCCCCGCGCGCCAGTTTCGAATCACAACCTCACGCGGCATAACCTCACGATTCAACAACTGCGACCGCGCCTCCTCCGGAACCGTGCCTGCATCTACCAGCAGCGCCTCGACGCGTGCGCGCAATTCGGGCACCTCCACCGCACCCGGCAAGCGCAGCGCGTATTGATAATCCCTTTGCTCACTGCTCCGGTCAAATTCCAGCAGCAGCTCCTGTCGTCCGCGCCGAAGATTCCACCCCGAGGGCATCTCTACTTTTCTGCCCGCGGCCTCGCCCGCCAGTTCCAATGCCTCTTCAATCAGGTGGAACGAGACGCTCAAGCCGGGAGCGTTCCTCTCGACCCACGCCCGCACCAGCCGCCGTCGTGCCGCCAACGACAACGACCGGAGAACCTCTACCCGTAGAGACGCGACTTCCCGCGTCTTAGGATTACCCACGCCCGCGTTCCCGTTCTCATTCCCTGCCGCGCTTTCCAATCGAAGTTCCAAATGCTCCCGCTGCCAGTGCTCTTCTTCCGCGCGAGCGATCTCCGCCAGTTCAGCGAGGTGTTCCAGCGCGGCGTCGCCAAACTCCTCTTGAATCGTCGGCAGCAGACGATGCCGCACTCGATTCCGCAAAAACCGTAGATCAAGGTTCGAGGAATCCTCCCGCCAATCCCGCTTCTCATGGCGCAGAAATTCCAGCAGCGCTTCCCGCCGGAAGCCCAGCAGCGGCCGCACGATCTCCCGCACCACCTCGCCCGTCACGCGTCCCCGTTCTTCGAACCCGATGCGCGGATGAATTCCCGTTAGCCCGCGGATGCCGGTACCGCGAAAAATGCGCAGCAGAACCGTCTCCGCCTGATCGTCGAGCGTGTGCGCCGTGGCGATTTTATTCACCCGGCCATCCCGTGCCAGCCGCCGGAAAAAATCGTAGCGCAACTCTCGTGCTGTCGCCTCGATGCCCGCGACGTTTCCATCGATCCGAGCCTCGCAAGAATGGAGTTCGAGGCCGTGCCGCCGCGCCAGGTCCGCCACAAAACGCTGGTCTTCCTCCGATTCCTCGCCCCGCAGTTTGTGATTGACGTGGGCCACCGAGAGCACAATTCCCAACTCCGCCCGCACTTCCAGGAGCAGGTAGAGCAAGGCCACGGAATCGGCGCCCCCGGAAACTCCCGCCGCCACCCGATCTCCTGGGCGCAGCGACTCCAGCTTCCGGATTGTCTTCAACAGACGGCTGGCGAGCGCGTGCACGAGGAAATGGTACCCCACTTCTTCTCTCCCAGCTCTCCGACAGCCGCCGCCTCCCCGCACCGGAACACGAAACTGATTTTCTGCTATGCTGTCCGCAAATGTGGGGAGTTTACCGCTGGGCTGCCAGATTCCTGCTGCTGGTCATGCTCGCCCCGGCCTATACCTCGGTGGCGATGGCCTGTGCTGCGCCGCCGAAGGGCATGCATTGCACGCGCGCCCGCACCTCTGCGCCTCAGCCTGCTATGCCCTGCCATCACGCCATGTTGCAGTCCACGGCGCCCCCGTCGGAATCCTCTGAAAACTCACTTCGCGCGGCTGACAACTGCTGCCAGGATCACCGCTGCTGCGGCTGCGTTACCACCTCCGAGTGGGCGCATCCCGCTTCCGCCCAGCTCTCGTTTCTCAACCTCCGAATTGAACCCGCCCGCCCCGCCTCAAGCGCCATCCTTCAATCCAGTGATATCTCCGGACACGATTCTGCCCGCGCTCCTCCCACTCGATAACCACCTTCGACAACTCTGACCATGAACAATATCGGCGGCCACCCGCGGTCAGCCCTCGGAGGGCGGGCGCGCGAACTCCGCCGTTCCTCCGTGACTGCAACCCGCGCTCCTTGCGGACAGCAAAAAAAGGACGCAAAAACACGTGACTCCCTTAAAGCTCGCATGCTCCGCTCTGCTGCTGCTGATCACCTCGGCCGCCCTCGCCAACGACTACGGCGCGGTTCGAGGCGTCGTTCACGATCCCCAGCACCGCCCCATTCAAAATGCCATGGTCATGCTCCGGGCAAAGTCATCGGAGTGGGCAAAGAGCGTTACCACCAGCTCTACCGGCGAATTCCAGCTCAACGCCGTCCCCCTCGGCAAGTACTCGGTCAGCGTTGCCAGTCAGGGGTTCGCGCAAACTTCGCAGGATGTCATCGTCATCTCCGGAAGCGTGCCGGTCGTTCACTTCCAGCTGCAGCTCGCCTCGGCCAGCGAAAACGTGGTCGTCGTGGCCGCCTCCGCCGTGATGGGAACCGACAGCTTCACTCCCACCACGCTCGTCAGCCGTCTCGATATCCAGCGCACCCCCGGAGCCGAGCAAACCAACAGCATGGCCATGATCACCGACTACGTCCCGGGAGCCTACGTCACCCACGACATGTTGCATATGCGCGGCGGCCATCAAACCTCGTGGCTTCTCGATGGCATCCCGATCATTAATACTGCCATCGCCCAGAATCTCGGCCCGCAGTTTGATCCCAAAGATATGGACTACGTGGAGATCGACCGCGGCAGCTATGGTGCCGAGTTCGGAGATCGAACCTACGGTGTCTTTAACGTCGTGCCCCGTACCGGATTCGAGCGCAACAACCAGGCCGAACTCGTCGTCACCGCCGGAAATTTTTACCAGACCGACAACGCGCTCAGCTTCGGCAGCCACACCGACCGCTTCGCGTATTACGCCAGCGTCAACGGCAGCCGCAGCAATCTCGGACTCCAACCGCCAGTTCCCCAGGTTGTGCATGATGCAGTCAATGGTTTCGGAGGCTTCGGCTCGTTCATTTTCAATGTGGATTCCGCCAACCAGCTTCGCCTGATGACCTCAGCCCGACGCGATTACTTCCAGATTCCCTATGATCCCAATCCCAACGACATTGAGAACGGGCTTGACGCCAACACGGGACAGCTCACTGGACTCTACCCCAGCCTCTATCTTCGCGACAGCCAGACCGAGGTCGATACCGGCCTGCTCTTCACCTGGCTGCACACCTTCAATTCGCATCTTCTCACAACGATTTCGCCGTTCTACCACTACAACAGCGGAGACTACTCCAGCAGTCCCCACGACAATCCCATCGCCACCACCGAAAACCGCGCCTCGAACTACGCCGGAGGCCAGGCCACCTTTGCCGCTAATTACAAAATCAACGATCTCCAGCTCGGGTTCCTCGGCTTCTACCAGCATGACAACCAGGTTTTCGGAGCCACTTTCAATGATGGCAGCGGAAATCCGCCCTTCATCATCAGCGAGACGCCCAACGCCAATCTTGAGACCTTTTATATTGATGACAAATTCAATCCTTTTCCCTGGCTGACTCTCTCTGCCGGCATGCGCCCCACGCGTTTCTCGGAAGGAAACTTCTCCGCCAATTCACTCCAGCCGCCCATTTCCGAGTCCGCCATCCAGCCCCGGTTCGGCGCCACCCTCACCATTCCCAAAATTCGTTGGACCTTCCGCGCCTTCTACGGACACTACTATCAGGCGCCGCCCATCGAAACCGTTTCTGGTCCGATTGAGTCTTTGTGTGAGCCGCCAGCCTGCGAGTTTCTGCCGCTGCACGGCGAGCACGACGAAGAACATCAGTTCGGCGTCAGCATTCCCTACCGCGGATGGGTGCTCGACGCCGATAATTTCCAAACCAATGTCAGCAATTTTCTCGATCACAACAATATCGGCGCCTCCAACATCTTTTTTCCTCTCACCGACACCCGCGCTTTGATTCGCGGATGGGAACTTACTCTGCGCTCGCCTCGGATCGCCCAACGCGCCCAGATCCATCTCGCCTACTCGAATCAGATCGCTGAGGGCGGCGGCTCCATCACCGGAGGATTGAACAACGCGCAAGTCTGCCCCCCTAATGCCGACGGTTCCGTTCCTTATCTTTGCCCGCTCGATCATGACCAGCGCAATACGCTCAACCTGGGCGGCGACGTCAACCTTCCCCGCCACTCCTACGCCTCCACCAACGTCTATTACGGCTCGGGCTTCACCAATGGACAACAAGGCGTCCCCGGATGGCCTTATCCCGGAGCCTATCTCCCCGGCCACACCACTTTCGATCTTTCCGCAGGAAAAGATTTCGGCGAACGCTTCAGCGCTTCGGTCAGCGCCCTCAACGTAACCAATCACCGCGTGCTCTACGACGACAGCGTCACCTATGGCGGATTCCACTGGAACCTGCCGCGCCAGATCTTTGTCCAGATAAAGTATCGGTTCCGCTATTAAGATGCGAACAGCCGCAGCAAAGTAAAAGTGCGAAAAACAGGACCGAAGCCGTCCAGTTGACACTCGACGGCCAGAATGCATCCAACCTGGAAAGCGGCGAAGACGGTTTGACGCTGCTCTGGTACGCTCCGTATAATTCATAGCGTCCACACCCTGATCGCCACGCTTGCAGTTTCTGCGTGAAATGAGCGGGGCTTCGTGCGCGCTTGGCGCGCTCGCTGCGCCCGTTGCCAGATTCACATTTCAGGTCTGGGTTTCAGGTCCATAGTTTTGGACCGCGACAGGCTCGGGTTCCGTTAGCCCAGCGAGCTGGAAACTTTCAGCATTTCCGATAAATTTGAAGGAGTTCAAAGCACCCAATGATCAGCGAGTTCATCAGCAATAGAACCATCAGCAGATATGCGCGCCTCACCGTGGCCGTCGTGTTCGGCCTTTCTCTCTTAGCTCTGGCCCAAACCGCACCGGCCGCAGGTTCTACGCCCGCCGCCGCGCCCGCTACCTCCGCCCCTGATTCTCCTTCGGCTGCCGCAGCCGCCGCAGTCAAGGCCACAGGAACAAAAGTCGGCACCATCAATATCGAACAGGCGATCTTCCTTTCTAACCAGGGGCAGCGTGATTTCGCCGAGCTCCAAAAGAAATTCGAGCCCAAGCAGAACGATCTGAAGGGGAAAACGGACGAGATCGACAGCCTCAAGAAACAGCTCAGCGCCCAGCAGGACAAGTTGAACGACGCATCGCGCGAGAAGCTGGTGAAGGATATCGAGACGAAGCAGAAGAGTCTGGATCGTTCCACCCAGGATGCGCAGGAAGATTTCCAGGCGCAACAGGGCGAGATCGGCAACAAGATTCTTACCGTCATGGCTCCCCTCATCGTGAAATATGCGAGCGACAACGGCTATGGCATGATCCTCGACACGTCGCAACAGTGGCCGCGCGGCCCGGTGATCTGGTATGGACCGGCCGTCGATATCACCCAACCGGTGATCGAAACCTACAACACTCAATCCGGTGTCCCGGCTCCTGCGGCGAATAGCACGCCGACCAAGCCCGTGAAACCGACTCCGAAACCGGCTGCGCCCGCCAGCACTCCGCCGAAGAAGTAGCGGCAAGAAGTATCGACAGCCATTCGGGCAGGTTGAGTTCCATGCAATTTGTCCCGGATGTTCTCCAGGCCGCGTCTCGACGCGGCCTTTTTCTTTCCGCCACGAACTCTGCCGCCCGCCGCCCTCATCCGCCGGGATCCAATTGGCCGTCGCAGGTGTCTGTAGGAATAGCGCGCCCGTTCCGGAGGACACCAATGTTCAGCACATTAGAAAGCACATGCGATAGGTCTGCCCGGCGCGGATGGACTACCCTTGCATCCTTCACCATGCAGGCGCTGGCCGTAAGTCTGCTGCTCGCAATTTCACTATTGTGGGTTGGCGGTCCGCCGCAGGTGCGCTGGCTGCAACTCTCGACGCCCGCAGCCTTTTCGCCGCAACCGCAGTCCGTTACACAAGCTGCGCGAGGGCATCACTCGACGGCCGCGGCTGTCACGGTCCCGCGAGTGGACCAGCTCGTCACACCACCGTCTATCCCTCCCCACATCGCCAACAGCAACTCGGACCCCGGACCGCCGCCGCCGGATCTGCCAACCCTCGGCACCCAGCCGGGCATCGGCCCGGGATTCGGATCGACCGGGCCGAACGTCGGCCCGATACCAGGGTTTGGAACTCTGCCGGTCGCCATTCCGGCGCGACCAGCTACCGTCAAGCCCTTGCTCGTATCGCATTTATCCGAGGCCAATCTGTTAAAACGCGTTCAGCCAGTTTACCCACCCCTGGCGCGCCAGGCGCGCGTTCAGGGCACGGTTGAATTGCGCGCCATCATCAGCACGACAGGGACGATCGAAAATCTGATCGTGGTTCGCGGACACCCCTTGCTGGCCGCAGCCGCCATCGAGGCCGTCCGGCAATGGCGCTACCGTCCTTACCTTCTGAACAACCAGCCGGTCGAGGTCGAGACCGAAATCACGGTCAACTTCCTGCTTTCGGGCAGTTGACGCTTTACCTTTGGCCTTGACGTCCTGACTATGACGCCTTGACTTCGACCCTCGGGCGTTACCATCGGCAGCTCACGGCGCCCGCCCGGCGGTCGCTATAATCGGATAAGTGAACGCTCCTCGTACTCACCTCGCGAAAATTCCTGAAAGCCGCTCCCTGATTCTTGACGGGCGCACCTGGGCGGAAGTCTCTCTCCAGGCGTTGGCAGAAAATTTTCACACCGTCGAGAAACACGTCGGCAGTCAGGTCGCGATTTGCGCCGTCGTCAAAGCCGACGGCTACGGACATGGCGCGGTCGAGTGCGCGCGCGCGCTCGAATCCCAGGGCGCCCAGTGGCTGGGTGTAACCGATGCCGCCGAAGGACTGGCGCTCCGAGGCGCGGGCGTCATCGGTCGCATCCTCCTGATGACCGGCATCTGGAAGGGCGAAGAAGACGGGATCGTCGCCCAGAACCTTACTCCCACCATCTGGGAGCCGTGGCACATCGAGTTGCTCGAACGGGCGGCACGCAAGCGGCAGAGCGTTTTGCCGGTGCATCTGAAGCTCGACACCGGTATGCATCGTCTCGGGGCGTCGTTGGACGCGCTTCCCCATTTGTGCGAAATGCTGTCCGCCTGCCGCCACCTGACTCTGGAAGGAGTGAGCACCCATTTCGCCTCGGCGGAGGTGCTCGACGCCGCCGACGCGATTCGCCAGATTCAGTGCTTCGAAGCTGGGCTTGCCGTCCTGCAGAGTTATGGGTTGCGTCCTCCCCTGGTGCACATGGGAAACTCGGCCGCCATGAGCGCCCGGCCCGACACCTGGAACACGATGGTGCGCGCCGGAATCGCGCTCTACGGATATTCGCTTGCGTTTACGCGTGGCGGCGATCCGGCCGACGTTCCGGCATTGCCCCTGCATCCCGTTCTCTCGTGGAAAACTCGCGTGCTCACCGTGAAAGACGTTGCTGCCGGGGAAGCCGTCGGATACATGGGCACCTTTGTGACCAAAGCCCAGAGCCGCATCGCCGTGCTTCCGGTCGGCTATGCCGACGGATACCCCCGGCTGCTCTCCAATCGCGCACGCGTGATCGTCCGTGGCAGAAAAGGCGGCGAATACGCGCCGGTCGTGGGACGCGTCTCGATGGACTTGACCATCGTCGATGTCAGCCACATTCCCGAAGTTGCGGTGGGAGATGAAGTCATCCTGCTCGGGCGCGACCCGCAGGGCAAAAATGTGGATGCTGTCGATCTCGCGCGCTGGTGCGAAAGCGTCCCCTACGAAATTCTGTGCGGCCTGTCGCAGCGAGTGCCGCGCGTTTATCTCTGAGTCGCCGGTCAGTGCCCACCAGCCGTCAGGCGTCGGTCATAAGTCGCAAGTCATACGTCGACCTGGCACGCTAAAACGTCCAACTGCTGAATGCTGCATGTTTACTGCTGGGCGCTCAATTCCCTCCATTGAACTGTCCTTAGTCGCCAATCCTGGCGCCTTGTTGTATTCCTGGAATAGACCATGCCCTCGCGCTACGCCCAATGGATGTACGACTGGGAGACTCGGCTCACGTCGGTCGACAATAACCGCGTGGTTCGTCCCCTGGAATGGGGCATGGATTGGACCCGCAGCTGGCCCGGACGCAACGGCGGACCTGACGGACAAAGCTCGCCTGAGATCCTCGAATATCTTTCGCGCTTCAACGATCACATCATCCGCGACAGCGACAATTTTTACTCCTACCGCAAGCCCGCCGATTTCAGGCTGGAACGCCGCGAGGTTCAGGTGTTCAGCACCCGCGAAGTTCCCGACCCGCGCCTCGAAGAAAAAATCCGTGGCACGCATGCGGATTTTCTGCGCTTCACCTCGCCGGTCGTCACCCCTTACCCGGAAAATAATCTGGTGAACGCGCGCTGGTTTCCCGCCCGCGGACGCCGCGCCGTGGTTCTCTTGCCTCACTGGAATTCCGATGCGCTCGCCTATAACAGCCTGTGCCGCGTGCTCAGCCTCATGGGCATTGCCGTGCTCCGGCTTTCGATGCCGTATCACGATATTCGCCGTCCCGCGGAAATCGACCGCGCCGACTACGCCGTCTCCGCCAACATTGGACGCACCCTCGATTCCGTGCGCCAGGGCGTCGTCGATGCCCGCTGCTGTCTCGACTGGCTGGAAGCTCAGGGTTACAACCGGCTCGGCATCGTCGGCACCAGCCTGGGATCCTGCTATGCCTTTATCGCCACGGCCCATGATCCCCGAATCCGCGTATCGGTGTTCAACCACGCCTCGACCTACTTTGCCGATGTGGTCTGGCATGGGCAATCGACCCGTCACATCCGCGAGGGACTGGAGACCGCAATCGATCTCGAAAATCTGCGCCAGGTTTGGCGGGCGGTCAGTCCCATGGCGTATTTCGATAAATTTTCGCGCTGGCCGCGGCGCTCGCTCATCATCTACGCAAAGTATGACATGACGTTCCTGCCCGAATTTTCCGAGCAGGCCGTCGGCGCATTCGCCGCCCACCACCTCGATCACAAAGTCGTCGTCCTGCCGTGCGGCCATTACACCATGGGCGAGACTCCCTATAAATACATGGACGGCTGGCAGATGGTCAGTTTTCTAAGAACAGCGTTCGAGTAGGACGGGTGGACGGGAAAAGTTCGCCGCCCTTTCGCGGACAGGAGTGTCCGCGAGTAAAATAGCCTTCGGTACCTGACCGAGTATCAAACTATGAAAAACTCCATGTCCCGCCCCCTCTATGAAGTCGATCCCGAGATCTCGAACGCCATTGACAACGAAGTTCGTCGCCAGCATGAAGGCCTGGAGTTGATCGCCTCCGAAAACTTCGTCAGCGAAGCTGTGCTCGAAGCAGCCGGGTCTGTGTTCACCAACAAGTATGCCGAGGGCTATCCCGGTAAGCGCTACTACGGCGGATGCGAATTTACCGACGTCGTGGAGAATCTGGCGCGCGATCGCGCCCGGCAACTGTTTGCCGCCGAGCATGCCAACGTGCAGCCCCATTCCGGATCACAGGCGAATCAAGCCGCCTACGCGGCCGTGCTCCAGCCGGGCGACACCATTCTGGGATTGAATCTCGCGCATGGCGGTCATCTCACCCACGGGCATCCGCTGAATTTTTCCGGCAAGACTTACAAGATCGTTCCCTATGGAGTGACCAGGGAAACTGAGACCATCGATTACGACCTTCTCGAAAAGATAGCCACCGAGGAGCATCCGAAGCTCGTGATTGGCGGGGGCAGCGCTTATCCGCGGATCATCGATTTTGCCCGCATGCGCCAGATTGCCGATAAAGTCGGCGCCCTTTATCTGGTCGATATGGCGCACTTCGCCGGACTGGTCGCCGGCGGAGCCCATCCATCCCCCGTGCCGCACGCGCACATTGTGACTTCCACCACCCATAAGACTCTGCGCGGCCCGCGCTCCGGCATGATCCTCAGCAAGCAGGAATTTGCCAAGGAAATTGATAAGGTCGTCTTCCCCGGAATGCAGGGCGGCCCGCTCGTCCACATCATGGCTGCCAAGGCGGTCTGCTTCCTCGAGGCGTCGCAGCCGAGTTTCCGCGAATACGCCCGCCAGGTCGTCACCAACGCGAAGGTTCTCGCCGAAACCCTCGCGGCGGATGGCTACCGCATTATTTCCGGCGGCACCGACACTCACCTCATGCTGGTCGATGTCTTCTCCAAAGGCATGCTGGGCAGCGAGGCGGAAAAGGCTCTTGGCGAAGCCGGCATCACCGTCAACAAGAATGCGATTCCGTTTGACGCGAATCCTCCGATGAAGCCCAGCGGAATTCGTATCGGTTCCCCGGCCGTGACCACGCGCGGCATGAAAGAACCCGAAATGCGGCAGATTGCGCACTGGATCTCCGAGGCGCTCGATCACCGGACCGACGCCGTCGTGCTCGCCAGGATCCGCAAGCAGGTCCTCGGCCTGGCGGAGGAGTTCCCGTTGTATGCCGAGCGGCGCACCCGCGCCCAAGCGTTGGTGCGCGTTTAACCTTTCATCAATTGTCATCCCGAACTAAGGTTGTCGACTCCGCCCCACGATGACAGAATCTTGTTGCGGCCGCGAATTCCCTGTGTCTCTTCATCCCCCCCTGTGATTAAATTCAGGCTGTGAAAATAGCGATCGATATCCGTCGCATGACGGAATTCGGAGTCGGTACCTACATCCGAAATGTCGTCCGTACGCTGGCGTCTCTCGATCGCGAGAGCAAGTACTTTCTCATCGGAGCCCCGGGCAAGGTCGCCGAATGCGGGCCGCTGCCTCCCAACTTTCACGCCGTCCCGCTCGCCGGACGCGATGACACGCTCAAGGGCAACCTCGATTTCCGCGCGATTGTGCGC
Organism: uncultured Acidobacteriaceae bacterium; assembly: GCA_963696275.1. Classification (GTDB taxonomy): domain Bacteria; phylum Acidobacteriota; class Terriglobia; order Terriglobales; family Acidobacteriaceae; genus Acidiflorens. The sequence continues at coordinate 971,856 of CAVOJQ010000012.1, forward strand.
CGCCTCCATTGCGACCTGGTGCACGTTCCCCATCTTTTTTGGATGCCTCGCGGACTCAGTTGTCCTTATGTGCTCACCGTGCACGATCTGCTCGAGCACATGTATGGTTCGCGCGATCTCTCGAGTTTGCGGCGCAGTTTGCACTTTTATCTGACTCGTCGCGTGTTGCGCAAGGCGGCGCGCGTCATTGCCGTCTCCCAATTCACCAAGAACGAAATCGAAAAGCTGCTGGCGATTCCTGCCGGCCACGTCGAGGTCGTCTATAACGCCATCGATGAACGTTTTCTCCACGGCCATGCCACCGACGCGGATCGCGAACTGATTGCCAAACGCTATCTCGTGAATTATCCCTTCCTGTTGTATGCCGGCGCGATCCGCCCGCACAAAAATGTGGTCCGCATCATCGAAGCGTTTTCGGCCCTGAAAAGTGAATTGGAGAAAGAGCAGCTCTACCCCGATCTCAAGCTCATCATTATTGGCGATGATCTTTCGAGTCATCCCCGGCTGCGGCGCACCGTCGTCCGCAGCGCTGTGCAGAACGACGTGCGCTTTCTCGGCTTCGTGCCCATCGACGTGCTCCGCATTTTTTACGACGTGGCCAAGGTTTTTGTCTTCCCCTCGCTCTACGAGGGATTCGGCCTGCCCCCGCTCGAGGCGATGGCGCACGGAACGCCCGTGGTCACTTCGAATACCTCGAGCCTGCCCGAGGTGGCGGGGAACGCCGCTTTGCTCGTCAATCCCGAAAACGTCTTTGAGATCCGGCGCGGCCTGCAGCGCGTGCTCACCGATGCAGCGCTCCGCGAGCGCATGAAACAGCGTGGCTATGAGCAGGCCCAGAGGTTTTCCTGGACCGCGTCGGTGTCGAGAATCCTCGACATTTATCGCGAAGTGGCGCAGGACCGCGTTTCCCGCGGAGCTGCCGCGGGCTGATCGTTGCCCGCTCGCGGCGGCAAGACTATTTTTTCCAATCAGGCGATGCCGCCCTCTTCGCCGTAGTTGGCTCGGCGAGAGTTGTCTTCACCCGAGTCAGCCTGCCGTTTTTCAAATTGAAGTCATCGCCCCGCCAATGGATGCGATTACCCAGAATGCTCGCCGCCCAGATGAACGGCGCAATCAGGTCGCGCAACGGCAATAAGAGACTGTTGCGCAGGAATGCACGGTCGTTGCACTCACAATCGTTCAGAACGACCTCGGCCGCTCCATAAGCCACCGCCAGTCGCGCCAATGACGTCATCGCCAGTAAGACCCACGCCCACGGTGCTCCCCGGGCGCAAATCAGAGTTAACAATGCCCAGGGCAGCCCGAACGTGAAAAGCAGACCGCCGTATCCCCAGCGACGGGCCGCGCGTATCGTTCGCGACCAGCGCAGTTGATGCTGAAAGAATTGCCGTAACGTGTAGGGCGGCAGAAAAGTGCTGACCGTGGCCGGGCTGAGTTCAATTCGCTTTCCCGTGGCCGCGATGCGACGGCCCAGTTCGTAATCGTCGGCCAGATAGTCGAGAAGCGGTTCGAATCCCCCAATCGCCGCCAGGTCCTGTCGGCGAAACGCCAGGGTTGAGCCCAATCCGAAATGCAATCCCCTCTCCAGTAGCCGCGCGCTTAGAACGCCGGGCACAAAATCGGTGCTGATGCTCAAGGCTTCCAGGCGCGAGCCAAGCGTACCGGCGTCAACGCCGCGATACAGGCAGGTCACCAGCCCGACCGACGGGTCCGCCAGCGGCCGAAATACCTGCCGCAGATAATCGAGCGGAACGCGAATATCGCTGTCGTTCACGAGCAGGAGTTCGTGGCGCGCCGCAGGCAACATCTGCGCCAGGTTGCTGACCTTGATATTCGTTCCGAGCCTGCGCTCGCAGACGATCAGCTCGATACGAAGATGCCCATATTTTTCCTGAAGCTTGCGCACCACCTCGACCGCCGGATCGTCCCGATCGCTCACGCCAAAGATCAATTCAAACTCGGGATAATTTTGTTCGCAGTGGCTGCAAAAGCTCTCCCAGATTTCAGGATCGACGCCTTTTAAGGGCTTGAGAATAGACACCGGCGGCAACTCGCTCTCGGGCAGCGGAGGTTGGGATAGCGAAAGTTGGTCGAGTGTCCTTCGCCGGTCACGGAGAAAACTCGCCATGCCCAGCGCCGCGAGCAAATAGAAAAAAAGGCTGCCGAGCGTGCCGAGTGCGGCCACCGCCTCAAGCACTGTTCCTGCTGTGAATGGCGGAGGCGGCATCAGGAGATGTTACTCGTAGCGCAGGGACTCGATCGGATCCAGGTTGGCCGCTTTCCATGCCGGATAAATCCCGAAGATCAGGCCCTCCGCTGCCGCGGCAAAAAAACCGAAGCCGGCCCAGAACACCGACATGGTCGCCGGCAGGGAATCCCACACCATGCGGATCACTTGCGTGATGATCGCGCCCACCAGCACGCCCATGATTCCCCCGACGGCTGTGAGCGTGATCGCTTCGAGCGTGAATTGCAGCAGGATGTCCCCCTTGCGAGCGCCCATCGCCTTGCGCACGCCGATCTCGCGCGTGCGCTCGGTTACCGACACCAGCATGATGTTCATCACGCCCACTCCGCCCACGATCAGCGCCACGCTCGAGACTGCAAACATAAAGATGAACACCGCGCCCGTGATCTGGCTCCAGACATCGGACAGGGAATCCTGCGTGAAGACGGCGAAATTATCCGGCTTGTCGGCGGGCACGCGTCGCCGCCGCCGCAACAGTTCCCGCATCTCGTCCTGCGCCTTGGGCATGTCCGCATGCGAGGTCGCTTTGACGCTGATGAAGTGCTGCTTTAGCTCGGGATGTAGTTTGCGCAGCGTCGCCAGCGGAAAATAAACTTTGTTGTCGTCTGGATTCTTGCCGCCGCCGAATGCGCTCTTGACCTTCTCCGCCACTCCGATCACTTCGAACAGCTGCCCTTCAATATTGATCTCCTTGCCTACCGGATCGGTGTCGCCAAACAGTTCTTCCGCGGTGTCGGCCCCGATGATGATCACGGAGGCGCGGCGATCGTCATCGATATCACTGAACCAGCGTCCCGAGCGCATGTCCAGGTCAAACACGTCTTTTGCCGTAGCTGTGTCGCCTTCCAGAATTGTCCGCTTCGCTTTGCGGTCCCCATACTTCACGACATAAGTTCCGCTGCCAAACTGCGGCTCCACGTACTGCACCCCGGCCGTCACCGCCTTCACGTGCGGCAGATCTTTCATCGCTTCCGCATCCTCAAAGGTCAGCTCTTTGCGGGTGCGCAACTCTTCGGTCGGACGGCCGAACGTGATCGGCATATGAAAAGCGAAGATGATGTTCGATCCCATGCTGCTGATCATGCTGTTGACGTTGTCGTTAAGTCCGCGCACGATCGATGAAATCCCGATGACGACCGCCACTCCGATCACGATGCCGAGCACCGTCAAGCCGGACCGCATCTTGTTGCTGCGGATGGTGTCCAGCGCCATCGTGATGATTTCTCCGAATTCGCTTCTGCCGATCATTCCTTAGCCAACCTCTCTGCCGCGGAGACGCAGCCTGCGCCGGGACAACCTCTTACGTTTCGAACCGCAGCGCTGCGATTGGATCCAGCGTCGCTGCCCGCCGCGCCGGGTACACTCCAAAGAAAACCCCGACGCTCGTGGCCACAAATAATCCTGCCAGCACTGCCCAGAGCTTGATGACAGACGGCATTCCAACCGCCAGCGTCACTCCCTTAGCCACGCCGATTCCCAACACCACCCCAATCAGTCCGCCCGTCAAGGCCAGGATCACCGCCTCAATCAGAAATTGCAGCAGCACATCGGCTCGGGTTGCGCCCATCGCCTTGCGAATTCCCACTTCGCGGGTGCGTTCCGTCACCGACACCAGCATGATGTTCATGATGACGATGCCGCCCACCACCATCGAGATCGCCGCAATCCCGATCATCGCGACAAAGAACGTCCCCGTCAGATTCGACCAGATGCTGAGCAGGCTGCTGTTATTCTCCATGTCGAACGAGTCGCCGCCGCCCGCCGGATCGTGCCGCCGCGCCCGCAAAACCACGCGCGCCTCATCCATCGCCCCTTCCAGCACCGGTCCCGTCCCCACCGCTTTCGCCGAGATCCGCATGTTCGAGTTATAGACCCCGTACTGCTTCATCCACGACGTCATTGGCATGAGCACATAATTGTCCAGACTCTGCCCCAGCACGCTGCCCTTTTTCTTGCCCACCCCGATCACGCGGTAGATCCACCCGTCCACCCGAATTTCTTTCCCGATCGGGTCGACGCCCGGCATCAGGTTATCCACAATATCGGTGCCTACAATCGCCACCGGAGCGTCTCTCTCCAGATCCGATTCTCCCAGCATGCGGCCGGAGTCGATGTCGATGTCCTGTGTCACCGCTACCGCCGGAGTCATTCCCTGCACCATGGTGTCACTCAGAGAGCGCTCGCCATATTTAACGTGACCGTTGTTGTTGCGCGCGTACGCTCCGACATAAGCGCACAGACGGCAGCCCTCGCGCACCGCGTGGTAGTCGTCCATGGTCAGGTCTTTGCGTTTCTGCGCTTCGATGTAGTGGTCGATGTTGGTGACCGCCGGCGAAACTTTGAACATGATGAACACGTCCGCACCCAGATTGAAGATGCGTTCCGCCACGTAAGAATTGATGCCGTTAACGAACGTGACCACGGCGATCACGGCGGCCACTCCAATGACCACCCCGAGCAGGGTAAGAGCAGAGCGCAGCTTGTTCGCCCACAACGACAGGAACGCGATCTTCATCGCCTCGGAAATATGCATCGGATCCGTCCACAGCTATCAGCTGTCACGCCCCGGGGTCTGACCAGCTTGCGCTTGGTCAGTGTTCAGTTTAACAGCCCGCCCTCCTCGCACTCACTTCTCCCGCCAATTGCTCTTCTTGCCTCGTCATCCCATCACCGCCGCGCCTCTACCCGCCCCCAGCCTCGACCGCTGACAGGATCGCGAGCGGCTCCGGCCGTTCACCATAGTCCTCGTTCGCCGCGGCAAACAGGATCGTGCCGTCGCGGTCGATCACAAACGTCGCCGGAATCGGCAGCTCCCAGGAGGAATCGCCATTCACAAAAGGCAGGTTGACGAACGTGCTGCGATACAGCCCCTGCTGTTCTTCCGCAACGCGATACACCAGTCCAAACTCGCGGGCGACTTGGTTGCGAGCGTCCACCAGAAGCGGGAAAGTGAGCTTGTGCTGGTCGCGCATGAAGAAAGCCTGCTTCTCCGTTTGCGGCGACACCGCAACCAGGAAAGCTCCAGCGGCTTCCAGTTCCGCCGAGATGTAATTCATCGCCTCCATCTGGCCTACGCAGAATGGACACCATCGCCCGCGAATAAACAGAACTACAAGCCGTCCTTTGCTGAGCAAGTCGGCGGATGACACCACTTTGCCGTTGTGGTCCGAAAGTTCGAAGCGAGGAGACTTCGCGCCGGCTCCAAGTGCGCTGAGCGCTTGCCCCGCCAGTCCCTGCGCTTTGAGCTCAGCGACGGCGCGGGCATGCACCGCCTGCACGTCAGCCGGAACGTACTGCGCAATCGCCTGCCTGCGTTCGGCAAATATTTCGCGCAGCGGTCGCATGTCGCTGTACGAGCCCGATTCCTGGAGAGAACGCCACTTCATGAAAGTCAGCCGTCGGTCGCTAGTCGTTGGTCGTTCGGCAAGTCAGTCGCGACACGCGGTTAACTTACCCCGTAGTCGACGCCGGTTGCGGCGCAGCCGGTGGTGCCGCGAACTTTCGAGACCCGCGAACAACCAACGACTATCGACCAACAACTCTCTACATTCCCGGAAACTTCATCCCCGCCATGCGCCGCGCGAAACTTGGCTTGCCCATCTGTTTGAACATCTTCCGCATCTGCGCGTACTGCCGGAGCAGGTTATTCACTTCCTGCACGCTCGTGCCCGAACCGCGAGCTATGCGTTTCCGGCGGCTGCCATTGATCACTTCATGATGGTTGCGCTCGAAGCCGGTCATCGAATTGATAATCGCCTCCACCCGGTTGATCTGCTTCTCGTCAACTTTGTCGGCCGCTTTCTGCAGACCCGAGAATGCCCCAACACTCGGCAGCATCCCGACCAGACTTTGCAGTGACCCCATTTTGCGAACCTGGCGCAGCTGGTCGCGGAAATCTTCCAGCGAAAAGCCGTCGCCGCTAAGAGCCTTGCTGGCAAGCTCCGAGGCTTTCTTCTTGTCGATCTGCGACTCGGCCTTTTCAATCAGCGACATGATGTCGCCCATGCCCAGAATCCGCGACACGATGCGATCCGGATGGAAAGGTTCGAGCGCATCGTATTTTTCGCCGATCCCGATGAACTTGATCGGCTGCCCCGTAACCTGCCGTATCGAAAGTGCTGCGCCGCCCCGCGCGTCGCCATCCATCTTCGTGAGAACCACACCGGTGAGCGTCAGCTTCTTATGGAACTCGTCCGCTGAGCGCACCGCGTCCTGTCCCGTCATGGAATCGGCGACGAACAGAATCTCCTGCGGATTGAGCAGCCGCTTCAGCGACTGCATCTCGTCCATAAGCTGGTCGTCGATGTGGAGACGCCCCGCGGTATCGACGATCAGCACGTCGCATCCCGAGTTGATCGCCTCGCGCCGCGCTTCTTTGGCCAGCCGCTCAACCGTAGCCGTGTTCGCTTCGCCAACCTCGCCTTCATAAAGGTTGGCCTTGATCGCCGCCGCCACCACCTTGAGTTGCTCGCGCGCCGCCGGACGGTAAACGTCGACCGACACCAGCAGCGGTCGGTGTCCCCCATTCTTCAGCCAGTTCGCAAGCTTGCCCGAGGTCGTCGTTTTGCCCGAGCCCTGCAGACCCGCCATCAGCACCACCGTCGGAGGCTGCGAGGCAAACTTTAATTTCGCCGTGTCTTTGCCTAGAGTCTCGACCAGTTCGTCGCGGACGATCTTGATCACCTGCTCGCCCGGCGAGAGCGCCGTCAGCACCTCCTGCCCGATCGCCTTCGCCTGGATGCGGTCGATCAGCTCTTTGACCACCTTGAAGTTGACGTCGGCCTCAAGCAGCGCCAGCCGAATCTGTTTCAGCGCCTCCGAAATATTCTCTTCCGTGAGGACGGCCTGTCCCCGAAGAGACTTAAAAGCGCGCTGCAGTTTTTCCTGGAGATTTTCGAACATGTGTTTTTATTTTACCAGCGGGCCAGTTGGCCGGAGTGTATTCGCACGTAAACTCGCCGAGATCCAGTCGCTTGTCGACTCGCAGATCAACAAAGTTGAGTTTGGGAAAAACGCATTCCTGTCTTCAAGTCAGAATCCAAACTGACCATGCCGGCAGGCGGTCCGCGCAGTCACCTCGCGTCAGAGCCGAGCCTTCCAGTATCCGGGCTTCCGCTTGCTGTGGGCGACGGCGACGATACTAACTACGGCGGGTTCGTCCAGATAAACGATGGAAAACGGGAAGCGCCGCAGTATGAACCGCCGGCTTCCATGCACCCACTTGGGCCAGCGTTGCGGCCATTGGACAATCATTTCAAGAGCATCATTCACAGCCGCCAGGAACCTGATACTGGCCTCGGGGCTGCGTTGTAAGTACCAATCCGCCGCAGCCTCCAGTTCGAGCCAAGCGCCGGGATCGAAGCGGTACAACTTATTTTCCGGCATCCGCCAAACGCGCTGCGAGGCGGCGGCGCACCTCTTCGTACGGTACCATCTTGGTTTTGCCGGATTGAATGTCGTCGATGCGGCGCTTGATTTCCTCCGCCCAAGCCCCCTCCACACCCTCATCGACTAGCCCTTCATTCATTTCGCGGTCTAGGTTCGAGAACAGCGAGTCAGCCAATAACTCCTGCTCCTCGACCGACAGGGATAAGGCTTGTTCCAGTAACTTCGATACTTCCGGCGTTAGATGTGCCACATCCCACCTCATGGTTCGGTCTATTCTACCGCTCCACATACCAACTGAGCACGGATTTGAACTCGTACGCTCGTCACTTCACCTTCGGCCTCACCATCTCAAACCGCTGCAACGTCCGCGCGTACTGCATCCCGCCCATGCGTCCGATCAGGTCGAGCGAGTCCCGGTCCAGACGGCCTTCTTTCAAATGTCGTTCGTCAATGTGCACCGAAACGATTTCCCCAATCACCAGACTCCCGCCCTCGGGCGCGGGATTGAAGTCGAGAATCTGATGCAGTTTGCATTCGAAGCTTACGGGAGACTCCTCTACTCGCCACGGACGCACCACTTTCGAGGGCGCTGACCGGACTTTGGCCAATTCAAATTCATTGATGGTCGCTTCATAGTCACCGCTCGTCAGGTTCATCGCCTCGGCCAGCTCCCACGTCACCACGTTGATCACGAATTCTTGCGTCTCCCGAATATTGCGCAGCGTGTCCTTAGGCTCCCCACCCGAGGCCGCCGCGTCTCCTCCCGCTGCCGCCGATTTCTTCGGCGCCCGCATTCCCGGCGCAAACGCCAGCAACGGAGGCTTCGCGCACACCGCGTTGAAAAATGAAAAAGGCGCAAGATTCGCTACTCCGGACCCGCTGACCGTCGACACCCACGCAATCGGCCGCGGTGCCACTGCGCTGATCAGAATGTTGTAGAGCTCACGATGCGCAAGCTCAGAAGGCTTCACGTCCATGCCGTCGAGTATATCCTCGTGCCCCGGGGCCCCGAGGTGCCCCACATCTCGCGCTTTTCGAGATGTGGGCTCTCCTCCCCTCGTCGAGCAAGAAGTCAGTCAGTCGCGACGTGGCCTTGGGTGCCCCACATCTCGCGCTTTTCGAGATGTGGGATCTTCCCCCTCGCTGAGCAAGAAGTCAGTCAGTCGCGATCCAATCACTTCCCGCCATACACTTCCTTCGCGGCCACCACCGTATTGCAGTGAATCGTGATCGTGTCTTCCAGCTTCATTGCATACCCACCGGCATAAGTGACCATCACCGGAATGCCTTCCGCCTTCGCGATCCGGTACATCAGAGCATCCCGCTCCTTCAACCCGTCAATCGTCAGCGACAATCCGCCGAGCTGGTCTTCGCAATACGGATCGGCCCCCGCCAGGTAACAGATAAGGTCCGGCTTGAATCTCTCCAGTCCCATGCCGAGCGCGTTGCCCAGGCACGAGAGATAATCGGCGTCGCCCATCCCGTCAGGTAAATTCATGTCGAGCGATGATGGCGGCTTGAACTGTGGATAGTTGTTCAGCTGGTGCAGCGAAATCGTAAAAACGTCACAGGACCTGCTGCTTCGAGGTCGCGTTCCCGGAGGCGCGGGCCGCCCCGGATTCAGCACCGTCGCAAACGTCGCCGCCTGCCCTTCGCTCGGAATCCGCGTGCCCGAAAAAATCACCGCCGTGCCATTGCCCTGATGTACGTCGCAATCGACCGTCATCGCCGTCCGAATCTTGCCGTCGCGCTGCATGCAGCGGATCGCAACCGCGACGTCATTGATCATGCAAAAACCTTCGCCATGCCCGGGGAACGCGTGATGAAACCCCCCGCCAATGCTGATCGCCACCCCGTCTTCAAGGGCGTGATCCGCCGCCAGAATCGAACCGCCCGCCGCCAGCCAGTACGCGCGCACCAGCTCCGCTGAGTAGGGCACCTCCAGCTCCAGCTCTTCGAGTGCGGTCAGCGTACCCGTCTTCAGTTTGTGCACGTACTGCGGTGTGTGCACCAGCAGGATGTCCTGGTCCGCAGCCACATTCGGCGCTGCGAAATCCGCATCCTCGGCAACTCCCGCTGCAATCAGCTGGTCATGAACACACTTGTACTTTTCGGCCGGAAAAACGTGCGAGCCGATGGGCAAATAGTAGTCGTCGCTGTAGATCAGCTTGAACGGCAACATGCAACACTCAAATCTTAGCGCTTCCGCGGCGTGAGCGAAAACGCCATATCATACCCGGATTGCCGGGATTTCGCAGTGACCGGTTCCATCCCTGCAAACTAAGCAGTGGTCGGTCAAAATTGACGCGGACGAGAGTGTTCCCCGTGCTTCCTCCATGTTCTCCCTGTCCCCCGTGGCGAAGAACTAGGCCTGTTAAACTGACCGTAATTGCCTCCCAAAAAGAAATCGCCGTCAGGAACCACCCCGCCCCCAGCGCCCGCCTCCGCCGACGCTAACGGCCGGATTTTTCTCATCGACACCATGTCGTTCATTTTCCGCGCCTATCACGCCATGTCGCGGCAACGCCCCATGACCACCAAGACCGGCGTTCCCACCGCCGCCACCTTTGTTTTCGTGAATATGCTGCGGAAGTTGCGCGACGATTTTTCGCCCGAGTATCTCGCCGCCGTCTTCGATGTCGGCGCGCCCACCATCCGCAATCGGCAGGCCGAGTCGATCACTACCATCCGCAAGTTTGATATCAAAACCCAGACCTTTAAGGAATCGCAGTATGACGGCTACAAGGCCAACCGCGCCGAAATGCCCGCCGACCTCGTGCAGCAGGTTCCCTACATTCGACGGGCTCTCCAGGCCTATCGCATCCCGATTCTGCAGCTCGAAGGTTATGAAGCCGACGATGTGATTGGCACTCTCGCCCGCAAAGCAGCGGCCGCATCCTATCCCGTCTTCGTCGTCTCCAGCGACAAAGACATGCTGCAACTGGTGAACGATAAGGTGTGCGTGCTGAATCCGCCGAAGGACAATCTCATCTGTGACGCCGCCAAGGTCGAGGAAATTCTCGGCGTGCCTCCCTCGAAAGTGGTCGACGTGATGGCCTTGCGCGGCGATTCCATCGACAACATTCCGGGAGCGCCCGGCATCGGCGACAAAGGCTCGGTCGATCTTATCCGGCGCTTCGGCAGCGTCGAAGAGGCCCTGGAACGTGCAGCCGAGGTGGAGAAGAAGACCTACCGCGAGTCGCTCCAGAATAACCGCGACAATATTCTGTACAGCAAACAACTGGTAACGATTGATTGCCATGTCGCGGTTGAGCTCGATGTTCCCGCAATGAAAGCTGGTGAACCCGACGTCGCTGCCCTGCGCGCATTGTTTGCCGAGCTCGAGTTCACCTCGTTATTGAAGGAACTGCTTCCCGTAGTTGAAGTGAAAGACGGCGACTACCAGAAGATCGAGTCGAAAGCCGAATTTGACGAGTACGTGCGCCGCCTCGGCCACGGAGCGTCCCTGGCGCTCGCATTTCCACCCGCACTCGCACCAACTTTGCCTTCCGAAAGTGCCGCGGAAGAAGACGAACCGCGGCCCGCACAGTCTGGATTCCTAGCTCTGCAGCCGCCCGACACGCCGCTTCAACAGGAAGGCCGAAGCGAAGCTCAAAGCGAGGTGCGCAACCCCGCCATCACGAATCGCATCGCCGTCTCCAATGCGCCCGGCGCGGGAGCCATCATCGCTCTGCAGGATAGCGTTCCGCAGGATACCTCTTTGCAGGATAGCGCCCTCGCCGATCGTGTCAAAGCCGCGCTCGAAGACCCCGCTCAGTCCAAATCCGTTCACGATCTCAAGTCCGCACTTCATCATTTTTCCGGACACGGAATCGATCTCGCCGGAGTGCAGCACGATCCCATGCTCTATTCCTACCTCCTCGATCCCACGTACTCCTCGCATTCCCTGGCCGAGGTCGCGCTCCGCCGCCTCAATCTCAAGCTCAGCGGAAACCTCGCGGAAGCCGCCGACGTGACCGGCAGGTTGGCGACCGCCCTCCGCCAGGATGTTGACGAGCAGGGTTTGACCTCGGTGTACGACCAGATCGACGCGCCCCTCGTGCCCGTGCTCGCGCGCATGGAAGATGCCGGCGTCAAGATCGATCTCGCCGCGCTCGAAGAAATGTCTGGCAAACTGCAGCACGAGGCAGCCTCCAAGGCGCGAGACATTTACCAGTGTTGCGGCGTCGAGTTCAACATCAATTCGCCCAAACAACTCGGCGACGTCTTATTCAACAAACTTTCCCTTCCCATTCCCGTGAAATACGGCAAAGGGAAAAAAATATCGACGGCCGTCGATGTTTTGGAAGGCTTGGCGGCAGAGCATGAAGTTCCACGCATGGTGCTCGAGTACCGCCAGCTCACGAAACTAAAGTCGACCTACGTGGATGCCCTCCCCGCCCTCATTCGCAGCCACACCGGACGCGTGCATACCACCTTCGGTCAGACCGGAACTGCAACCGGCAGATTATCTTCGGCCAATCCGAACCTGCAGAATATTCCCATTCGCACCGAACTCGGACGCGAGATTCGCGCCGCTTTTATCGCCGAGCCTGGGCATCTGCTGCTCGCCGCCGATTATTCTCAGATCGAACTGCGGCTGCTCGCCCACTTTACCAAAGACAAATTACTGGTCGAGGCCTTCCGTCGCGGCGATGACATTCATACCTTGACTGCATCGCAGGTGTTTGGCGTGCCTCCGCTCATGGTCACCGCCGACGACCGCCGCAAAGCGAAGGCCGTCAACTTCGGCATCGTCTATGGTCTCTCGCCCTTCGGTCTGTCGCAGCAACTCGGCATCGAGCCGGGTGAGGCCAGAAAATTCATCGATGCGTACTTTGAAAAATATGCTGGAGTGCGCGCCTTCATCGACTCCACCATCGAGCAGACCCGCCGCCAGCAGCGGGTGACAACCCTGTTCGGCCGCATCCGTCCGATTCCCGATATCAACAGTAAAAATGCCACCCAGCGCGGCTTTGCCGAACGCACCGCCGTCAATACTCCGCTGCAGGGAACCGCCGCCGACCTCATCAAGCTGGCGATGATCCGCATTGACCACGAAATCCGCGCTCGCCGCCTCAAGTCGCGAATGACCTTGCAGGTGCACGATGAACTCGTCTTCGAAGTGCCCGAGAAAGAAATCGACGCCATGAAGACGCTGGTGCGCGAGCACATGGAGAAGGCTCATCCGCTCGAAGTGCCCTTGCTCGTGGAAATTGGCGTGGGCCTCAACTGGCGCGACCTGGACTAGACACCCGCGCCGGCCAGAAATTCCCCGGGCTCCGAGAAATTCCCAGACTGGCAATAATTATTAATCTTCCACTTCCTGCGATTCGATATACTCGTGGCAACCATTCTCACAAGCGCCGCCGTCGTTATGCATCCCAGCCGGTTGATTCCAGCCCGACTAAGGATTTCAGTCCCGTGGAGGAAGTTCGATGAGTGCAGCTCCCGCATTGGCGCTTGAAAAAACGCAACGGCGCGTTTTCCCCCGCCATCCCATCAGCGTTCCCCTCGACTTAATTGTGTTGCGGTCCGGCGTGCCCCAGACCTTGCCTGGGCGCTGCACCGACCTCAGCGAGGCCGGCGTCGGCGCCATCGTTGCCGGAGAACTTGACGCCGGCCAACCCGTCGCGGTTGAGCTCCGGCTTCCCAACGTCGGCGTGCCCTTTCGTGCCCGTGCTCTGGTTCGTTACCAGTCCCGGCTCCGCTGCGGCCTTGAGTTGGTTGGCTTGCAGCTCGAGCAACGCGAGATGATTCGCTATTGGATCGATCGATGGGCCCGCAAAAGCGCCGATTCAAACATGGCCGATTCAAACATAGCTCGCGCCAAGGTGGCTGGCGCAAAGCCATTCGATTCCCTGCCAGTCGATGCAAACGCGATGAATCCAGGCGCGACCGATTCAACCGCGCTCGATCTGAAAGAAGAGAAACTCGACATCGCACAACCCGATACGCCCGCGCAACCGCAGCAGCAGACCACCACCGCAAGCCGCAGAATACGCATCGGGCGGCGCGGCTTTTATTGGCTGATCCTTTGCTTGCTCGCCATCGGCGCTCTGGCATGGTGGCAGTGGCAAAGATCATGGAGCGAACTGGAAGTGCGCACCTACGGACGAGACTTCGGTTTGCATGCTCCTGCCGAAATGAAAGTTGCCCCCGAAACTATGGCCATGCGCATCGTCACCAAGGTCGATCCCGTTTATCCGGAGAACGCGCGATCCGCAGGCACCGAAGGTTTAGTGGTACTCGACGCCGTCATTGCTCCGGATGGCAGCGTCAAAAGTGTGCGCCCTGTCGCCGGCCCCTCGCCCCTAGTGCAATCGGCCACCGATGCCGTGCGCTCCTGGAAATTCGAGCCCTACCTCTCGAACGGAAAGCCGATCGAAGTTGAAACCTCGATTGCCGTCGAGTTCCGCCTGAATTGAAGCGCCCGCGAATGTAGTCCTCGAGTCGCAGTTCAGCAACAACTGTCCCACAAACCCCGCTGCCATTGGAAAAACAGGAACAGAAAGCGCACGAACACACTCGTGCCGTTAAGTCGTTCAAAATGTGTCCGCGCTTCTACTCGAATTTTTCCGCCTGCTCGAACGGCACCCCAAGCTTGTCTTTCGCGGAAACAATGGCGTCCTCGCTTTGCCCGGCCTCGAATTGCCAATCAACCTTCAGCGCGGCATCGTTCCACGCCACCGTGCGTTCATATTCGGGAGCATAAAAATCAGTCGCCTTATAAAGAACATGCGCATTAGGCGACACCACTCGAAAACCATGCGCGAAGCCTTTCGGAATCCACAGCATCTTCTTAGTCTCGCCCGAGAGTCTGAAGGCCTCCCATTTCCCGAAAGTGGGCGATGAGCGGCGAAGATCCAGCGCGACGTCAAGAATCTCGCCCGTGATCACGCGAATCAATTTTCCCTGCGGCTGCCGAATCTGGTAGTGCAAGCCGCGCACTACATTTTTTTCTGAGTAGGAATGATTGTCTTGCACGAACAGTTCTGGAATCCCAAGCCCCGCAAAAGTTCGCTGGTTGTAGCTTTCCAGAAAAAACCCGCGGTCGTCGCCGAACACGCGCGGTTCAAGAAGCAGAACTCCCGGAAGGCTGGCCGCTGTTTTTTTCATGGGGATCCCTTCACCGGCACTGCAATCAGAAAACCCGCTCCCGCAGCAGTTGCAGCAGGTAAGCGCCGTAGCCATTGTTGCGCATAGGTTGCGCCAGAGCTTCCAGTTGCTCGGCCGTAATATAGCCGGAGCGGTACGCAATCTCCTCCGGGCACGCCACCATCAGGCCTTGCCGTTTTTCCAGCGTCTGAATAAACAAGGAGGCCTCGGTCAAGGCATCGTGCGTGCCCGTGTCGAGCCAGGCCGTGCCTCGTCCCATTACGCAGACGTTCAGTTGCTTGCGCTCCAGGTACACGCGGTTGACATCGGTGATCTCAAGCTCGCCGCGTTTCGAAGGCTTCAGGCCCGCCGCAATCTCGACCACCTGTTGATCGTAAAAATAAAGTCCCGTCACGGCATAACGCGATTTTGGTTGCTTGGGTTTCTCTTCGATGCTCAAAGCCTTGCCGTGCCTGTCGAATTCGACCACGCCGTAGCGCTCGGGATCGTTGACCGGGTAGGCAAAGACTCGCGCCCCCTTCGATTGCAGCGTGGCCTCGCGTAATTCCTTCACCAGATCGTGCCCGTAGAAAATATTGTCGCCCAGCACAAGCGCGCATCCGACGGAGCCAATAAAGTCTTTCCCGATCAGGAATGCCTGCGCGATCCCCTCCGGCTTCGCTTGCGCCGCATACTGGAATTGCACGCCAAATCTCGAACCATCGCCCAGCAAGTGGTGGAAGCGCGGCAGATCCTCGGGCGTCGAAATCAGCAGAATTTCCCGGATGCCCGCCAGCATCAATGTCGACAGCGGGTAATACACCATCGGCTTGTCATACACCGGCAGCAGGCTCTTCGGCAGCACATGCGTAACCGGGTACAGGCGCGTGCCCGATCCTCCCGCCAGAATAATGCCTTTGTAATTCGCTGCCCCGGTTTTGCTCATATCGAGTTTCGGCCCGCCGACATTTCAACCCTCAGGGGCGTATTGCTTCGCCATCCATTGCCGATAGCTGCCGCTGGTAACATCCCGCACCCACTCCTCATGTTCCAGATACCAGCCCACAGTTTTGTCCATCCCGCTTTCAAAAGTTTCCACAGGCTTCCACCCCAGCTCGCCCTCGATCTTACCCGTGTCCATGGCGTAGCGCCGGTCGTGCCCGGGACGGTCCTTCACGAAGCTGATGAGCTTATCATGCGGAATCACCGGATCACTCGGCCGCACCTCGTCCAGGATCTTGCAAATAGCCCCGATGATTTCCAGGTTCTTTTTTTCGCTGCGTCCCCCGATGTTGTAAGTCTCTCCAACTCGGCCCCGGGAAAGCACGGTCCGAATCGCGCGGCAGTGATCTTCAACATACAGCCAGTCGCGAACATTGTTGCCGTCGCCATACACCGGCAGCGCCTTGCCCGCGCACGCATTCAAAATCATCAACGGGATCAGCTTTTCGGGAAACTGGTAAGGCCCGTAGTTGTTCGAGCAGTTGGTCGTCAGCACCGGAAGTCCGTAGGTATGGTGATACGCCCGCACCAGATGGTCCGAAGCCGCCTTCGACGCCGAGTACGGACTATTCGGCGCATAAGGTGTCGTCTCGCTGAACCCCGCATCGCTCGGCCCCAAAGACCCGTAAACCTCGTCCGTCGATACGTGCAGAAAACGGAACGAGCCCCGGTCCGTCTCCGCTAGCGCCGACCAATAGGCTCGCGTCTCCTCCAGCAGGCTGAACGTGCCGTTGACATTCGTGCGAACAAAATCGTCCGGCCCGTGAATCGAACGATCAACATGGCTTTCAGCCGCGAAGTGAACGATGGCCCGCGGTTGTTCGCGCTGCAGCAGTCCGCCCACGAAATCGCGATCGACAATATCGCCATGCTCAAAACGATAGCGCGGATCGTTTTCCACCGAGCGCAGGTTGTTCAGATTCCCGGCATAGGTCAGCTTGTCAAGATTCAGGATGCGCCCCGCTTGCGAGGCGATCCATTGCAGAACAAAATTCGACCCGATAAACCCCGCGCCGCCGGTCACCAGAATGAGATCTTCCATGCAGTCTTACACAATGCAGTCTTACACAATCCAGTCTTACACAATAACGAGGAGCGTCACCCCAGCACACCGCGCCCCGACCTTAATCATAAACTCCGCCCCGCGCGAAGTCGTACTTACTTTGGTGCCGCTTGCATCAGGCCGATACCGGTTCCCCCGCCGTCACAGCTTCCGTGTCGAACACCACCGCCAGTCCGTGAATCACCGATGCCAGCCGCACCGCCGCCACGATCGACTCTTCCGTCATCCCCTTGCCGCGCAAAACCTGCTCATGCGCATCGACGCAAAGTCCGCAGCCGTTGATCGCCGACACGGCGAGCGCCCACAGCTCAAAATCGATGGGATCCGTGCCATGGCTGCGCAACCCGTTCATCCGCAGCCGCGCCGGCAGCGTTGCATATTTCGCATTCTTCGACAGGTGCTGAAAACGGTAATAGATGTTGTTCATGCCCATGATCGCGGCCGCGCTCTTGGCTGCCTCCAGCGCTTGCCGCGACAAATGCAGCGCCGCTTCCCCCAGCAGCGTTTGCAGCACCTGCGCATTGCGAGAGGCAATCGCGGATGCCGCCACCGTGCCCCAGATCTGCTGCTCGTTCAGTTCCTGCTGCTGCAGCAGCGTCGACAGGTTCAATTTCAAATCTTTCGCGTACGCCGGCACGCTATCGAGGAGCTCATTCAGATTCATCGGTCTCACTCCCGGTCAAAATTTTGCGTCTAACGATTCGGTCTTTCGGTCCAGTAATAAATAACGATAAATAATAAATAACGATAAAGGATGGAGAAGCCGCGACCCGAGCCGGAATCGATTTCCCCGGCTCGGCCCGCCTCTGTTCGATCGGTCAAGATCAAACTCAACCTTCCCGCTCCACTTACCCCACCAGTGTCGCTTCGCCCTTCTTCCAGTTGCAGGGACAAAGTTCGTCAGTCTGCAACGCATCCAGCACGCGCAGAACTTCCTGCGGATTCCGTCCCACCGAAAGATCGTTCACCATCACGAAACGGATCACCCCCTCGGGGTCCACCACAAACGTCGCCCGCTGCGCGACTCCCGCCTTCGGATCGAGAATGCCCAGCATCTCGCAAAGATCGCGTCTGATGTCCGACAGCATCGGAAACGGAAGATTCTTCAGGTCGTCGTGGTGAACCCGCCACGCGCGGTGAACAAATTCCGAGTCGGTGCTGCCCCCGAGAATCTGCGTATCGCGGTCCAGGAACTCCCGGTTCAGCTTGCCGAACGCCGCGATCTCCGTCGGACACACAAAGGTGAAATCCTTGGGCCAGAAGAAATAGACCTTCCACTTGCCCGCGTAGTCCTGGTCGGTAATGGTTTTGAATGCTTTGTCGCTGTTGTCGGTGCTGACGGTGGCCGTCAGCGAGTATGAGGGAAATTGTTCGCCTACTGCTAGCATTTTATTTCTCCTGAGAAATTCTTCTTGCAACTTCAACTCTCTTGTTACCAATGCAAATTACGAATGCAAATTACGACTGCAACGGCGGCGGTTGCCCCATCCTTCGCCTCGGGCACGAACGCTGGGCGGCAGACTGACAGCGCCATCGACCACTGACGACCTCCCACTGCAAAAACCCCTCCAACGCTTCGCGCAGCACCTGAACCCAACCAGTGCACCGCTGCCTTCTTGCTTCTGCGCTTAATGTTGGAGCGTCCATGACGCGTGCGAGATAGTCGAAGCGTCCGGCCTCCCGTCGTGGGAAGCCTTCAGGATGCCCCTTTATTTCATACCAACCCGGCCGGGGCCTGTATGTGATCAGGCGCAACCGTCAGTGTGCTGGGGTGCACACTCGAGTCTCGCAACGGGGCCGACCTTCTAAGTGGGGGAAGCTGCGCTGGGAAAACACTTTTTCCGCAGCCTCTTCCACTCGTGCCGCTAAGCTGCTGAAAAATAGTCCGCGCTTTAGCGCCTGCGGAAAAAAACGCGACGCACGGCGGCTTTGGCAAGGGCACGACTTCAGAGGTTGCGGAAACATTCCGCTCCGCGCCGGTTTGGGGGAGGGCTCGGCTTCAGAGGTTGTGGAAAAAACTCGATGCACAACGGTTTTGGGAAGGGCACGAGTTCCACTCGTGCCGTAACTCCCGCAACTCAACCGCGGCTTTAAGCCGCTGGGGAACTATTTTCCAAGCGACCCACTACCGCAATTTGCCGCTCAGTTGACCTCAGCCCGATCCAAGTGGCTTTCCTGAATTTCCGCGCTCGCCGGAACTCCCCCACTCGCCGCCTCATGCCTCTTCACCTGTTCGCTCCAGCCGAGAACTTTGTAATATGCCGCTTCGATCGACTGGGCTATGTCAGACCACAGATGTTCGCTCCGGATCCGCTCACGTCCGCGGTTGGCAGCCTGTTGCCGAATTTCCGGATGGTGGATGAGCAGTTCCAGCATCCGCTCCAGGTCCGCCCGTTCGCCCCGCCGGAAGGTGAAGCCCGCATCCTGCACCACTTCCTTATTTTCCGGGATGTCGCTGGTCAGCACGCAGACTCCGGCCGCCATCGCGTCAAGCAGCGCCAGCGACATGCCCTCCAGATCCGAAGGCAGCGCCAAAAGGGCGGCATTCGTCAGCAATTCTTCCAGGTCGCTTCCCGAAACCCACGGAAGAAAACGTACCCGATCCGATTCGTGACGCCGCAGTCCTCTGACGTATTCATCGGAGTGGCTCGATCCCCCCGCCAGCACCAGCTTCATGCTGCTGTTCACATTCTCAAAAGCCTCGATCAGCAGCTCGCAGTTCTTTTCCTTTGAAAATCTACCCAGGAACAGCGCATAGTTCTTCGGGTGAAGATTCCATTCCGTCAGCTTCCACGGCAGACGCCGCGGCATCAGCGCGGCTCCGTTCGGAATATAAATCGTGTCGCGCTTGTATTTTTCCCTGTAGTGCCGTTGCAGCGTTTGCGAAACCACCATCGTCGCGTTCGGCGAGCGCACCGCCGCCGCTTCGCCTAAGCGTAAAACGCGCGCCGCAATCCACCCCCACTTGCCGCGCTGCCAGTCCAGTCCCTGCACGGTTACCACGGTCTTCTTTCCCGCCAGCCGCGGCAGGAAGGAAAATAACGCCGGCCCCAGGCAGTGGTAATGCACCACGTCGTAATCCGAAACCATGGCATGCAGCGTGCTCAGCAGGGTGTGGACGAAAGTCTCCAGATGCTTCGACCGAATCGACGGCAACCGGCATACCCGCATGCCGTTGTGCCTGCTCATCGGAGGAGTGAAATAGCTGCGGCAATAGACCGTGACCTCGTGCCCCAGCCGCGCCAGCTCGTGCCCGGCATGTTCATAATATGATTCGATCCCGCTGTACCTCGAAACCACTCCCCGCCCCCCGATGAACGCCACCCGCACCCCGCGGCGCGCTGGCGGAGCTTCAGGGACCGTCTCGAAAGCCGTCAGTTTCCTCGCCGGGGTCAGCCGGTAATACAGATCCAGCAACTTCTCCAGATGCTCATCCGGATCGTGCTTCGCCTTCACCTGGCTTCGACCCGCAGCCCCCATCTTCTCGATCAGGTCAGGGCGGTCAAAAAGAAAGCCGATCGAATGCGCCAGTTGTTCGCGATCTCCGTCCGGATACAGCAGCCCGGTGACCCCATGTTGCACCAGTTCACGCCTCGATCCCAGGTCGGAAGCGATCACCGGCCGCCCCCAGGCATACGATTCCAGAATGGTTTTTCCCAGCGTCTCATACGCGTGCGAGGGAAACACCGAGAAGCTGCATCCGGCAATCAGTTTTTGCAGCTTCTCCCCGTGCACCATGCCCGCAAACAGCACTTGTTGCAAATTCAATTCCTTTGCCAGCGCCTCCAGCCGCGCGCGGTCGGGACCGTCCCCCGCAATCACCAGCGGCGTGTGCGGCAGCCGCACCATCGCTCGCAACAGCTCATACACTCCTTTTTCCGGAGACAGCCGCCCGAAGTAAAGCAGGTAGCCTTCATCGGCCGACAGTTGTTCATCGCTCGGCAGACTCTGGTAATGCGGCAATACCTCGATGCGTTCCGCCGCCAGACCACTCGCTATCAGCTTTTCTCGCACAAATTCGCTGGGCGCGAGGAACAGGTCAACGCACCTTTCATAGGTTCGCAGCCACTTGTGCAGATAGGCTTCCGCCGCCAGCACTACCGCGCTCGAACCCGGTCCCCCATAGCACCCCGTTGTCACCGCATGGTGGAACGCGCCCCCTCCGCACCGTTCGCATGCCCGTCCGTCTGCCACAAAATTGTAGGTCGGACACAACATCTTGAAATCGTTCAGGTGGTAAAGCACGGGAATGCCCTGGCGCTTCAGCTCCCAAAGAATCGACGGCGACAAATGGTGGTAGATGCCGCGAATGTGCGCCACATCCGGAGAAAAATCTGCCACGCAACTGCGCATCGCCCGCCGCGCCGACGGCGAATAAATCGCATGCGCCGCCATCCTTACCTTCCGCAGCAATCCCGCCTTCGGATCCTTGAAGTCAACATAAGGTATGCGATAACTCCGGCCGGCAAAGCTGTGCTCCCGGCCATGGTCCATGCTGAACAGAGCCGTCTCCTGCCCGCGATCGTCCATCCGCCGAATCAGGTCGAAGAGGTACGCTTCCGTGCCGCTAAATGGAAAGTCGTACTTGTTGCAGTACAGGATTCGCATATTCATCCCCCGATTGTGCAATATGAGAAATAGCGGCCAGGAATTGATCCGCAAAATTACGCAGGTTGCGCTGCCGGTTGTAGCCAGCCGCGATGCTCGCCGCGGCCGCCCGCTGAACTCCCCCCAGCGCGGCCTGGTTCGCTCGAATCCAGCGCACCGCGCTCACGAAATCCGGCAGTGAGCCCGGCTCGTAGAGATATCCGTTGCTCTGGTGCGCCACCAGCTCCGGGATGCCCGTGATCGCCGGCGCAAGCACCAGTCTTTCTTGCGCCATCGCCTCCATCAGAACCACCGGTATGCCTTCACTTCGGCTGGTCATCACCACCAGATCGGCGTAGCGAAAATAGCCGGGAAGATCGCCGCGCGGCACCTGGCCGATCAGATGAACATGTTCTTGCAACCCCAGGCTGTCGATCTGCCGTTCCAGCGCCCCACGCTCCGGACCCTCGCCCACGATCCAGCAGATGAAGTCGAGTCCCTGCCTGCGCAGCACCGAACACGCTTCGATCAGAAAGCGATGGTCTTTGACCCGATGTAAGCGCCCCACCGCGAGCAGGCAAAATCGGCGCCGTACCGAGTCGACTTCAGGCTCGGTTCCACTCTCGACTCGATTTCCGATTCGAGACCCAATTCGAGGCCCAAGTCGACTTTCGACGCTTCCCCGCCCGGGCGCTCCCACTGCCTGATCGACTCCCAGCCGCTGCACCATGATCTTGTCCGCGGGAATCGATGGATAGTTCTCCAGAATGTATTGCCGGTTGTAATCGGAAACCGTTATGCAGAACCGGCAGGCAGCCAGCTTCGCCGGCAACAAGTCCGCCCGCTGCAGAAGATCAGAGCCATGCAGCGTAAAGCTGAATCCTATGCCCAGCAGTTCAGCGGCCGTCAGCGCCATCCACGAGGCGAAGTATCCGTGATGAGCGTGAATGTGCTCGACCTGCAGCGGTTCTAGCTCTTCCGCTAAAGCCGCCCCCATCAGCGTGTGGCCGAGCGCGCGCAAGCGCAGCCCCACCCCGGCCTTGCGATCCCGCAGTAATGGGCGCAACACTCGCCACAAATGGTGACGAGCGCCGAAGAGGCGGCGCGTCGCCCGTATCAGATCGTCATCGCTCAGCGGCTGAAAATGTCGCGTCTCTTTCCAGAATGCCCGCTCCGCCAGGCTGAGATCGGACGGTGAAACCCGTTTGCCGCTGCAACACACTACCACCGTCCCGCGTCTCCGCAATTCCGTGATTTCATCGATTACATAAGGTTCGACCGCCGAAGGAAATTGGTTCGCTATATAGGCAACCGTAGTCATGCGACGCAATCCTCGGATGCCGAAAGCATCCCCGCCACCGTGAACATCAGTCCAATCACGAACTGGTAGGCCATGTCGACAAAGAAAGCGTTAAACAGATAAACACTCAGCAGGATGGGCCAGACCTTGCGCAACAATGCGACCGACCCTCCCTCGCCCGCCGAGGCGCGCCTCGAAAGACGAAAGAGGTTGAAGAACAGGATTCCGTAGAGCGCCAGTCCCGGAACCCCAAACTCCACCAGCAACGCGAGATAGGTGTTGTGCACGTAAAAGGTTCGGAGGTGATACCCCTCCATGCGACGCGCCAGTTCCGCATACATGCCGCCCGCCGGCCAACCCGTTAGCGGCCTCTCCCGGAACATTGCCCATCCCGCGTCATACACCGCCAGGCGCGCGTCTACCGGACCGCGTTCCTCGGTCCGATCCCCGAGCGCCGCCTTCAGCGCATGGTTGCTGAAGGCGATCGTCACCGCCGCCAGCGGCACTGCCACCGCCAGCACGACGCACGTCGCCAGCAGCCGTCGTTTCACCAATCGAAATCCCAGAGCCACGCTGGAAACCGCGAAGGCGATCCACACCGCCCGCGTCATGGTCGCCAGTACCGCCAGCGGCAAGGCCAGCCATAGCAGCGTCACCATCAGCTTCCGTTTTCCGGAGAACGCAATCGCGAGAATCCCCAGGATGTTCAGCGAAACCCCATTCGCCACCGCCTGAAGAAACGGGCCTCGCGCACGGTCCGGATGGAAGCCCAGACTCTCGTCGAGAATGAAACGTGGAAAGATCAGCCCGCGAGCGTCCACCAGGAACGCAATCGCGATGAAGACAAGGTAGGCAAGAGCCAAGAGAACGAAAATTTCGAAATGCCTGCGTTGCCCCGCTCCCCGGAACGTCACCACCGCTATGTGAAACAGCGCAAACGGAACGATGTATTTGCCCGCGATGATGCTCCAGATTTGCGCGTCGAAGGGCTCGCGCAGCACCCGGAACACCGCCAGCGCCATCAGTCCCAGCATCGGTAGGCTGAGGCCGGCAAAGAACGGAATCTTTTCCCGCAACGCAAGTGTCCGCAGCGCAACAAAACCCGCCAGAATGCCGAATGCGATCCGGTCGGCGTAGTAAGAAAAAAGATCCGGCGGCCGGAACAGAAATACCGTCATCGCCCCCACATACAGCACCGAAGAAAAGGCCAGGCCCAGTTGTAGTGGTCGCAGCAGCAAGCCGGCAGCTTGCCAAAGCCGGTTGCTGCTGCTCTCCCAGGTTAAGCCGCGGCTGCTCATTACGCTGCTCATCACGAACTCAGGCTCCCTCCGGCGCAAATAACACCCGGACCGTGCTCGCCAGTATCCGCAGATCCAGCCACAGACTCCAGTTCTCGATGTAGGTGAGATCCAGATGCATGTTGAGATCGAACGACGGAGAGTCGCGCGCCGTTATCTGCCACAGACCCGTGATGCCCGGTTTCACATCAAGCCGCCGGTAATGTTGCAGATCGTAATGGTTGACTTCGTCGACCGGATGAGGCCGCGGTCCCACCAGGCTCATTTCTCCCCGTAACACATTCCACAGTTGAGGTAGTTCGTCGAGGCTGTAGCGCCGGAGAAAACGCCCGATTCTCGTGATTCTCGGATCCCCGTCAATCTTGAAAATCGGCCCCTGCCGCTGGTTGCGTGCCCGCAAGCCTTCCTTCAGGTATTCGGCGTTGCTCACCATCGAGCGAAACTTGTAACAGCGGAAGCGTCGTCCCCTGGCCCCAGTCCGTTCCGCTGCGTAAACCACTGAACCGGGCGAATCCCACCAGATCAGCAAAGCCGCGATCGCCATGAACGGGCTCGCCAAAACCAGGCCAAAACCCGCTCCTGTTATATCCAGCAGCCGCTTCAGAAAAAGCGCTGCCCCGGGCAGCGGCTCGCGATGCAGCGTAATCACCGGGACCTCCCCGATCCGGTCGATCACAGAATCCACCCACGGACCCGGCGGCAAGTCCGGCACCGCGCGAATGTCGAGGTGGTTGCGGAAGGCCGCCTCCGCCGCCAGTCGCGTCTGCGCCGGCTGCCCCGGCAGAACCAGAATGACTTCGTCGATAAACTCGCTCCGCGCCAGCCAGTCGAGATCCGCCAGCCGCCCCAGCACCACCGGAGAAAAGGGCAGCACGTCATCCAGGAATCCGCAGACGTTGGTCCGATGTAGCGGGTCGTTCCGCAAGGTTGAAGCAACCGCCAGCGCCAGCGGACCCCCGCCGACGATAAGAATCTTCCGCGCCCTCGCTTCCCCTCGAGTCCCCATCATCTGCAGCAACCGCCGCCACAACAGCAGCCCGCCCAGACTACTCGTCAGGATGGCCGCCGCCCCCAGCGCTCGCATCTGACCCCTGGCAGCCACAAACACCAATCCCGTCGCCAAAAAGATCGACTCGCCGAGCACTGCTATAATCCCGGCGGGAAACGGGTCGTCGCTGTTGCTATAGAGCCCCGCCGAGCAGCCGAACAGCGTTACCAGAACCGCAAAAATCGGCAGGTTCGCCCACGGCACGCTCCACCCTGGAGAAATCAGCGCCAACCCGCCGCCGATTGCCCCGAGAACCAGCAAATCCACCACCACCAGTTTGAATAGCTCGCGTTGTCCGCTCGCCGGCCGATGCAGCAGTTGCTGAATTGGCGTTCGTGTCTTCGTGCCCCTGGCCTTGTTTTCCCGAGGCTTATTTTCCCAACGATTGTTTTCCCGAGGCGTGCTTTCCCCTCCATCCGCCGGCCCAGAACTGCTTCCCGCTGCCGGAAACATGACCGCCGGCAAAGTCGAAGTCCCCGGAATCATCCTCGCGTACTGCGAAGGGTCATCGATCTGTCCAGAATTCCTTGCCCGGTTTGTACTCAATTCCGCCATAGCATTCACAAATTGCGATACAGACCCTGGGGAACAGGAAATCGCCGTCCCGCCAGCACCGTGCCCAGCAACGGAACCTGCGCCTTGCTCATCTCCTCTTTGACCTGCGCCGCCACCAGCCGTCTGGTCTTGTTGGCCGTGAGCACGATCACCAGCCCGTCGCACGCCTGCCCAACGCTCGCCGTCAGCCATGACACCGGAGCACACCATAAAATCGAAAAGTCGAACTCCGTCATCAGATCGCGCAGCCGCGACAGGCTCTGCTCCGTGATGCGCTGCTCCTCGAGCTTCGGCAGCCAGCTCTGCCGCGGCACCATCCAGAGCCGCGGCGCCATCGGCCACGTCGTCGGAGCGTGCGCCGGAGACGGAATCTGCAGCTGCGTTTGCAGCAGCACCGGATCCGAATGCGCATCGATCAGTCCCACGTCGTACCGTCCTTCCTGCGCCACGGATTGCGCCACTTCGAGGCATAACCCCGCGGTCGCCGTAGAGTCCTCAACCGCGGCAAATCCCACATGCCGCACCAGCCCCGCTTCCGTCCGGAAAAAAAGCTGCTGCACCAGCGCATGAATCTGCTCATCGTGCAACATCCTCTTTCGCGGCACACCTTGCCGCGCAACCCGCTCCCCGATCGCGCTTACCTCCGGCTCTCTCGCCCCCGCCGGCGCCTCGACGATGATTTCCCGAAGCGTGCTCACTGAATTTCCACCTCGGAGCTCCGCCGCCGCGACCGGAAAACAGGTTCCAGCCCAGGCTCGTGGGCCGGAAGCCACGCCAGCACCGGCACTTCCAGCAACCCAAAAGCTTCATCCGGAGTCCGGATCGTCGGATCGAAATACTCTGTGGTAAATGCCATGCCCACGCTGAACGCGATCGCCAGTCCGAACGCCAGCGCGAAATACAGCAGCAGGGAATGTACCCCCAGTGCCGGCGCTACCGGCGGCTCTACAATCGCCACATTCAGGATGCGCCGCTCATCGAGCGCGTCGCCGATGCGGGCTTCCTCCCGCTTGTGCAGGTAGAGCAGGTAGTTATCCTCCTCCGCCTTCACGGTCCGCATCAGATCCTCTTGATCCAGCGAATCCGATTGCCTGCGCTGCGAAAGAGTGCGCAGTTCCGCCACCTGCGCCGACGCGTCCGATTGCCGCGCCCGCAAGCCTTCCCCCTGCACCTGCGCCTTCTCCAACTCCATCCGTGCCCACTCATAGTTCGGATCTTTGTCCGTAGTTTCATCGCGAACCGGCGTCAGCCCTTCCGCCGAGATCGACGCCTGGGTTTCCGCAATCTGTTGTTCCACTTCCTGCACCAGCCGGTACGAAGGCTCGTACCGGCTCAGAAGTTCGGTGCGCTTCAGCAGCAGCTCCAGCAGGTGCGTTTTCATCTTTTCCAGCGCCTGCGGGTTGTCCGCCCAGCGCTTCAGCGTGACCGACCTCGAGGGAAACGACTTCACCTGTTCCTGCAACGACGCAATCCGGCGCTCCGTTTCCACCCGGTCCTGATCGATCTGGCGATAAGTGCCCTCCGCTTCGCCTAACTTCTGCAGCGTGATATCCCGTTCTAGCGCCGCCGACGCTACTCCGCGCGTCCGCGTAAAGCGGGCTAGTTCCGCCTCCGATTGCCGCAATCTCTTCTCATATTCCGCGGTTTGCTGCTCGAAAAACCGGTTTTCCCCTGCGGGCCGCTGCAGGTTCGTGTGCTTCTCAACATAAAGCGTCGAGAGCGCCCCCAGCACCCGCGCTGCCCGCTCCGGATCGGTGTCCTTATAGCTCACCTGAATCAGGTTCGACTTCTTCAGCGCCTCCACGTCCAGGCGCCGCGACAGCTTCCGCGCCGCGTGTTCAATCTCCGCTGGACGTTCTTCTTCCGAGGTGTCAGCCGGAATCAATCCCGCCCTTTTCACCACCTCCTTCAAAAGATCTTCATCGCGCAGCAACTCCACCTCGGAATTCAGTTCCTCCTCGGTGATATCGGGCCGCGTGAAATCCATCACGCTCGCGGGCTGCGAAGAGACCACCGGATCGAACCGCCCCCGCCGCAACAGCACCTTGAAGTGCGATTCATAACGTGCCGAGAAAATCGCGAGCGCCATCGCGGCTACCAGCACAAAGCCAAAAGCCCCGGCGACAATCCGCGGACGCCGGAACAGCGTGGCCGCCAGTTCGCGCGGCGTCGGAGAAAGATTGCTGCGGACATTCCGGATCAAGGCAGCGGTCATGAATTCTGCAGCCGGCCGATCACACCCGGCGCGTCTTCCTCAGACCCGCCAGGTCCTTGCCAACGCAATCAGCGCAGCTGTGCCTTCCTTTCCGCTAGAACTGCAGTGGATTCATGTACCAGCTCATCGAATTCGTTGGAACGTATTTCCGGATCTTTGAAATCCGGCTCTGCGGCACATAGATAAAATCGCCCGCCTGAAGGTGCAGATCTTCATTCAGATCCCGCCCGTCCAGCATCTTCTTTACATCCAGCACGTGAGACTCCGCCACATACGCTGAGATTCGCCGGAACACCACCACTTGCGAATGACGCGCCTGCTGCGTGAACCCGCCCGCAATCGCCACCGCTTCGCTTACCGTCAGGTCTCCCCGCAATTCATATTTTCCCGGCCGCCCCACCTCCCCCGATGCCAGGAAGTACGGCTTGTCGAAATCTTTCAAGGTCACCGTGACCTCCGGCTCGTGCAGAAAGCCGCGGTATGCCTCAGCAACCGCCCGCTCCATCTCTGGCACCGTGAGCCCTTCCGCCAGCAATGTCCCCGCCCCTCGCAGCGCCACGAAGCCATCCGGTTGCACCGTCAGGCTCTGGTTGAAGTCCGGAGAGAATGTGAAATTGATGTCCACCGTATCCGATTTCCCAAGCCGATAAAGCGGATGGCGTTCCCCTCCGAATGCAGGATCTCCCGTGCCACCCGCTTTCCCGGGTTGTGTGATCGTTCCGCTGCTGGAGCCGCCCGTCCCTGTCCCGTCCTCGTTCTGCGAGCTCTCCGCCGCCCGGCCCTTGCCGGTGGGTGGAGCAGAGGTCCGAGGTTCCGAAGCAGGCGACGTTACCGTCTCCTGTCCCGAAACAATCACGGCGAGCTGCAGGATGAGCACGCCCGCAACTCCAAAAACTACGCGTTGTGTCCAGACATTCATCTCCCGACTCTCGCCGTTGCTCCGAATGGCGAACTCACCAGCCCGATCTTTTTTGAGCTGATGGCAAACAAGGTACCGTCGCCTTCCAGACACAACAAGACGTGGAAAGTACACTCCACCCCGGTACAGGGTCCATTCGCGCCGCTGGAAAAGCAGGGAACCCGCGAAAGCTCCCGCCCAGCAGGGGTTTTCGCTTCACTGTCAACCGGAGCCGGGCAACCTATGCCCCGAGGGAAGTGCACGAGTGAAGCTCCACTAAAGTAGGCGCAGTGGCGCCCATTCATCACCAACGGGGTGTGATGGGTCGTACATTCGGTCCCTACGCCTTAGGGCATGATCAAAACGTGATGACCCAGCCGAATGCCCAGCCCAGCTCGAAACCAATTTCGAAACCAGGCTCCAAGTCAGGTTCGAAGCCGAATCCCAACCCGAATCCCAACCCGAGTTCCAAGCCCAGCCCGATGCGCAGTTCCGTGCAAAAACCGTCGCATCCTGCCGCTTCAGCGACCGCCCCCGCCAGGGTCGTGAAAGTCCTCGTAGCCGATTCCGGCCCCATCCAGTCCCAACTTCTCACCCGAGCCCTCAAGAGCCGGCGCGACTTCGAGGTCTCCGCCGTCGCGCTCGAAACCTCCGCCGTGCACAAGTTGATGCAATCCGATCCCGTCGACGTCGTCCTGCTCGCCGGCAATCATTTGCCGGATCTAGGCTTGCTGCGCTGGTTGCGCGTGTCTTATCCCCGCGTCGCTCCCGTCCTCCTCGCCGAAAATGACAGCCGCGAGCTGGTCGTCAATGCCTTTCGCGCCGGCGCCAAAGGTATCTTCCTCTTTGCCGAAACTCCCTTCCCCATGCTCTGCAAGTGCATCCATTGCGTCGCCCTGGGTGAGGTCTGGATCAACCGCCAGCAGACGACCTTCCTCCTCGATGCCTTATCCGCCGTCCCCACCCTCCGCGTCGTGAATTCCAACGGCAGGTTCTTACTGACTCCGCGCGAGGAGCAGGTCGTCGCCCTCGTTGCCGACGGTTTGACCAATCGCGGCGTCGCCCTCGAATTAGGGCTCAGCGAACACACCATCAAGAAATACCTCCTCCGCATCTTCGATAAGGTCGGCATCTCTAGCCGTGTCGAACTCGTCCTCTACGCCATGTCGCACAGCGAACATCGTCCCTCCGAATGGATGCCCAGCACCGCCTGACGCCAGAATCAATCCCTGCGGATACAATGGCGATATGCCCACGCACGGGGAGATCCGCCAGTGACCGAACCCGGGTTGTCGTCCGTCCCCTCGTCCGTCCCCTCGGCCGAGTCCACCCCGCCCTCCCGACTCGCGCGCCGCTGGACCGTGATCGCTTCCGGCCTCTTGTTACTGGCGCTGGCGCTGGTGGTCATCTATACCAGGCCCAATGCTTTCTTCAGTCCCGTAGCCCTGGTCGTGGTCACCGCCATCGGTCTGGCCGCATTGCTCCTCCAGGTCCTGTTTCGCCGCGATCTTCCCCTCATCCAGACTCGTTCTCCTCTTTGGCTCAACATCTTCGGCACGCTCTTCGCTCTGTTGTCGCTCTTCGCCGATTACCTTCGGATGACCCGCCGCACCCTCGAAGTAATGGCATTCGCCGCCGTCCTCTGCTTCGGCATCAGCGGATCACTCATCCTGCGCGCCCTGCGCCGCGCCGTGAGAACACCCGCGGAAACCGGCTCCGAATAACCGCCGCTGATATTCCTCTGTTCTTTCCTCCTATTCCCCGCGTCCCAATATCTCTGTGCCCCCCGTGGATCTCCTTGCTCCCCGCAGTTAAGATTTTGCTTTTCCCCACCCGCGGAATAATCCCCCGCGTGTATGCCATCTTTCCCGCGTCCACACTACAATGCCGCTATGCGCGTAACCTTATTCGGCGCCACCGGGTTGCTCGGCCAGGAAATAGTTCGTGAGTTCCGATCCAACCGCCCCGCCCGTGCCGAAGATGAACTGATCGCCCTGTCATCCAAAGATGCCGACCTCCGCGATCGCTCTCGCATTCACGATGTCATCCTTGCCTCCCGCCCCGATTGCATCCTCTTATCCGCCGCCTACACCGACGTCGACGGCTGCGAGTCCAATCCCGGCCTCGCCTTCGCCGTGAATTGCCAGGGTGCCGTCAACGTCGCGCTCGCCGCCCGCCAGGTTGGATCGCGATTACTCTTTCTCAGTTCCGATTACGTTTTTGATGGCGCCAGCCGCTCTCCCTATCAAACCGCCGATACCAGAAATCCCACCAGCGTCTATGGCCAGAGCAAAGCTCAGGCCGAAGAGCGCCTGCTCGAAATTCTCCCCGACGTCTGTATCGCCAGAACCTCATGGCTCTTCGGCCACGCCGGCAAGTGTTTCCCCGCAACCATCCTGAAGCTTGCCTCCACCCGTCCGGAAATTTCCGTGGTCAACGATCAGCGCGGCAGTCCGACTTTCACCCCTGATCTGGCGTCAGCCCTGGTGCAACTGTGCCGCGCTTCCGCACGCGGAATCGTTCACGTCACCAACTCCGGCAACTGCACATGGTATGAATTTGCGGTTGAAATCTTGCGCATGTCAGCGTCGCCAACTCTGGTCAAGCCCGTCACCACGGCCGAATTTCCGCGCCCCGCGCGGCGCCCCGCCTACTCCGTTCTGTCGCCAGAGAGCCTGCACGCCTATAACATCCGCTTGCCGGATTGGCAGGATGCATTGCGCCGCTATCTCGAAAACCGCCCCTCTGCCTCTCCCCGCTCGTCCTAGGTGGTCCGTCCTAATTAGCTCTCGCAGAGGTCGCAAATCGCCTCGCGCTTCCCTTCACATACTTTTTCAAGAACTCGACAAATCTCTACGTCCATACATTGCCAATGGGTTTACGCTGCGCTTAGCTGGTCCTGCGCCGCGGACTTCGCACGGGTTCCTGCAGCTACGCAGTCCCCAGCCGGAGCAACCCCATGAGAGCCGTTCTCGTCTTCGTCCTCTTCACCGCCTCTACTCTCGCCTTGAGTCAAGATAAAGCTGCCATCGCCGCCTCCCAAGCGGCCTGCGGTCCCATCAATGTAAAGTTTGACGCCGAGCCGGACGAAACCCATCATCCCGTTCCCGAGCCTGATCCTGCCAAAGCTCTGGTCTTTGTCATTCAAGACCTCGACCAGGAGCAATGCTTTAACTGCGCTCTCACCAAGGTTGCATTGGATGGCGCGTGGTTGGGTGCCAACCAGGGCAGTTCCTATTTGTTTTTCAACGCTGAGCCGGGCGAGCGCCATCTCTGCGTCAACTGGCAATCGCGCCTCAAAATGCGTTCGCGAATCTTTGGACTCGCGAACTTCAACGCCGAAGCTGGCCACGTCTACTATTTTCGCGTGCGCCTCTTGGGCGCTCGCGGAATCTTCTCTTTCGATCTCGACCCCATCAACAGCGACCAGGGGAAATTTCTCGTTGCCTCGTCCCCCGTCAGTGTTTCGCATGTGAAGCAATAAAGGTTCGTTTCCGCGACGCGCACCCGAGTTCCCCGAATCCCCGCGCGGGCCTTTTTTTACTTTGTGGAGAGACGGGCGTCCTCGCCCGCCCACCACAACCCAAAGGGCCCGAAGACGGGGGCCGAGTTCTTACCCGCCGGGTGCCCAATCCTAACGTCGTGCCCTAACCTCTACCCCCCCGCCCCGCCTTGCAAAAATCCGACCTCGCGTTACAATTGGCCCGCTCGCACAATCCAGAAAGAAAATCCGTGCCATCTGTTTGCCCCAAGGAGGTCAACTATGAAAAGAATCGCAGAGGCGGTGCTCGCCTCATTTGTTCTGCTGGCTCTCGGAATCTCAGCCATCGCCTTCGCACAGGACAAGCCCGTGATGCCACCCAAAGTCCTGGTCGCGTCCCGCGAATACACCAAGCCCGGCAAGTCGGGTACTCCGCACGAAAAAACCGAAAGCGCCTTTGTCAAAGCCGTCACCGATGCCAAATGGCCGACTCACTACCTGGCCATGGAATCCCTCTCCGGCAAGAACCGCGCCCTGTTCTTTACCGGCTATGAGTCCTTTGCCGCGTGGGAAAAAGACACGCTTGCCACCCAGAAAAATTCCACTCTGTCATCCGCCCTCGACCACGCCTGGGCGATGGATGGCGACCTGCTCAGCGAGACCGACGGCTCCGTGCTCGTCTTGCACGAGGAGTTCAGCCTGCGACCCGAGACTGACATGGCCCACACTCGGTTTTTTGAAATCACCGGAATTCAAGTCAAACAAGGTCACGACCAGGACTGGGCAGAGCTCGTGAAGATCGTAACTGCCGCGTATGAGAAAATTCCCGGCGCACACTGGGCAACCTACGCCGCCGTCTACGGATTCCCCGACACCACCTACATCATCTTTAACCCCATGCAGTCCCTCGCCGAAGTCGATAAGAACTTCGCCGCCGGCAAGGACTTTGAAGCCGCCATGGGCCCCGCTGGCATGAAGAAGCTGGCCGAACTCTCCGCCGCTGCCATCGAAAC
Organism: uncultured Acidobacteriaceae bacterium; assembly: GCA_963696275.1. GTDB lineage: Bacteria > Acidobacteriota > Terriglobia > Terriglobales > Acidobacteriaceae > Acidiflorens. Next base: position 1,005,050 of record CAVOJQ010000012.1, read on the forward strand.
CAGCGGAACCAACCTCTTCGCCATCAATCCGCACATGAGCTATCCCCTCGACGAATGGGTGAAGGGCGATCCCGCATTCTGGAAAGCGAAGTCCCCGCCCGCTCCCATGGCGAAGAAGCCTATGGAAAAGCCCGCCGACAGCCACTAAACCGCGTGACCCAGGTTCGCGCCTGTCTTTGGGCGCCAACCTGGGTCATTGCCGAAACGACCGTAGTCGGCCCTTTTGAATTTGCTTTGCAAGACTTTAGAAGCTGCGGAAAAACTCCGCTCCGCTCCACCGCCCGCTCTGTCCAACTCCCGCCTCCGTGATTTATCCTAAGCTCTCCCCATGCGACCCACTGTGAACCAAAAAAAGTTGTGGATTCTCCTCGCCGCGCTCTGCCTTCTGCCCGTGGCGCTCCCTGCCCAGCCCTACGACCCGTCTCTATTCCAGGACTTGCGCTGGCGCCTCATCGGCCCCTTTCGCGCCGGACGCACCGTTGCCATCTCCGGCGTCCCCGCACAACCCAACGTCTTCTACATGGCCCCCAACAACGGCGGCGTCTGGAAGACAACCGATTACGGCCGCACCTGGAACCCCATCTTCGACGATCAGCCGGATGACCCCCAGCATTCCGGATCCATCGGCGCTCTCGCCGTTGCGCCCTCCAATCCCGCCATCGTCTACGTCGGCAGCGGAGAAGGCCTCCGCCGTCCCGACCTCTCGGTCGGCGACGGGATGTACAAATCCACCGATGCCGGCCTCACCTGGCAGCACCTCGGCCTCCGCGATGCCCAGCAGATCGCCTCCATCATCGTCGATCCCAAAGATCCCAACCGCCTCTTCGTCGCCGTCCAGGGTCATCCTTACGGACCGAGCTCCGAGCGCGGCGTCTACCGCTCCCTCGACGGCGGTCAGACTTTCCAGAAAGTTCTCTACCACGACGAAAACGCCGGCGGCATGGATCTCGTCTTCGATCCCCGCAACTCCCAAATCATCTTCGCCAGCCTCTGGTCCTCGCGCCGTCCCCCCTGGACCGCCGGTCTCGGCCTCTATGGCCCCGGCAGCGGTCTCTATAAATCCACCGATGGCGGCAATACCTGGCACCAGCTCACTAAAGGCTTGCCCGGCGAATCCGACGGAATCGGCCGCATCGGACCCGCTGTTTCCCCGAGCGATCCCGATCGCATGTATGCCTGGGTTAACTCGAAAAAAGGCAGCGGCATCTACCGCTCCGACGATGCCGGCGAAAGCTGGCAGATAGTCAATAACGAAGAACGCATCTACGGTCGCGGCGATGACTTCGGCTGCGTCCGCGTCGATCCCGGAAACAAAGATGTGATCTACGTCGCCAACACTTCCACCTACAAGTCCACCGACGCCGGCAAGAACTTTACCGCCATCAAAGGCGCCCCCGGAGGCGATGACTACCACACCATCTGGATCAATCCCGAAAACCCCGACATCATCGCCCTCGCCGTCGATCAGGGAGCCACCATCACCGTCAACGGCGGCCAGACCTGGAGCTCCTGGTACAACCAGCCCACCGCCCAGTTCTATCACGTCATCACCGACAACCAGTTTCCCTACTGGGTCTACGGCGGCCAGCAGGAGAGCGGTTCCATCGGCACCGCCAGCCGCAGCGACTTCGGCGAAATCACCTTTCGCGACTGGACCACCGTTGGCGTCGAGGAATACGGCTACGTCGCCCCCGATCCTTTGCATCCCAATCTGATCTACGGCGGCAAAGCGACCGTGTTCGATCGCAATACCGGACAGACCCGCGACGTCTCTCCCGTCGTCCTCCGCACCGGACAGTATCGCTTCAATCGCACTGCGCCCCTCATCTTCTCCCCCGCCGATGCCCACGTCCTCTTCCTCGCGTCGAACGTCCTCTTCAAAACCACCGACGGCGGCAACAGTTGGCAGGTCATCAGCCCCGACCTCACCCGCGAAGATCCCGGCGTTCCCCCGACTCTCGGCCCGTTCGTCGCCGCCGACCCGGCGAAAGGCAAGCATCGCGGCGTGATCTATTCGCTCGCTCCCTCGCCCAGAGACGCCAACCTGATCTGGGCCGGAACCGACGATGGCCTCATCCAGGTCACCCGCGACGGCGGCAAAAATTGGGAGAACGTGACTCCGCCAGAACTGACTCCCTGGAGCAAACTCGCCCAGATGGACGCGTCCCACTTCGATACCGCAACTGTCTACGCCGCCGTCAATCGTTTCCGCCTCGACGACCTGCATCCTTATATCTACCGCACCCACGATGGCGGCAAAACCTGGCAGAAGATCGTCACCGGCCTGCCCGAGAACGAACCCGTCAACGCCGTTCGCGAAGATCCCGGCCGCCCAAAAATGCTCTTCGCCGGAACCGAACGCACCGTCTACGTTTCCTGGGACGACGGCGACCACTGGCAATCCCTGCAGCAGAACCTCCCGCCCACCTCGATCCGCGACCTCGTCATTCATAAAGACGACATCGTCGTCGGCACCCACGGTCGTTCCTTCTGGATCCTCGACAACATCAGCCCGCTCCGCCAACTCCGGCCTGAGGTCGCAGCCCGTCCGGCGTTTCTCTTCGCTCCCGCATCGGCCTATCGCATCCGCCGCAACAACAACACCGATACCCCTCTTCCTCCCGAAGAGCCCGCCGGACAGAATCCTCCTGACGGCGCCATGATCGATTACTGGATCAGCCCCAACATCATTGACACGCCCGTCACTCTCGAAATCTTCGATAGCACCGGCAACCACCTCATCCGCCACTTTTCGACCCTTGACCAACCCGAGCCCGTGAATCCAAAACAGCTCAACGTCCCGATGTATTGGGTGCGTCCCTCGCGAACCTTGTCGGCCGCCCCGGGTATGCATCGCTTCGTTTGGGATATGACTTATCCCCCGCCCGATGTTCTCGAGCACGAATACCCCATCTCAGCCATCTACCTCGACACGCCGCGCTATCCGCTCGGAGCCACCGTCGTCCCTGGGACCTACAAGCTGGTTCTCACCGCCGGACGCCAGAACTATATCCAAACCCTCGCCATCCGAATGGATCCGCGTGTCAAGGTTTCTTCCAGTGACTTGGACCGTCATCTCGACCTCGACCGCAAAATCGCCGACGCTCTCCATCGCGACTACGAAGCCCTGCAACAGGTCCGCAGCCTGCGCGCCCAATTGAAGTCCCTCAAGACCGACGCGCACGCCAGCAGCGCCGCCAGCCACTCGGCGATGGCCGCGATCGCCAAAGCAGCCGCCGTCCTCGACGCGAAAGCCGCCGCCATCGAAGGCGAAGAAGGCGGATACGGCGCCAGCTACCTGAGCACTCCCGCCGGCCGCACCCTGGCGAAGCTGAACAGCGGACTCGGCACCGTCCTCACCGCTCTCGACAGCGCCGACGCCGCCCCCACCACGCAGCAATCCGCCATGTTCGCGGAACTCGACCAGGCGCTCACCGAGCAATTGTCCGCATGGGCCGAGCTCAAATCGAAGGACGTCCCGGAGCTGAACGAGCGACTAAAAAAAGCAGCCATGCCCGAAATCGACCTGCAAAAACCGGCCCCCGCAGACGCACCCGAAACCACTTCGCAAGATCGTGACAAAAACGAAGAATAAAAATCTGCATGAAATGTGTGGCGCGGGCGCCCCCGCCCGCAAGAGTGGAGAGACGGGCGTCCCCGCCCGTCCAGTAGTTTTGTGGAGAGGCAAGCTTTTTTAGTTTTGTGGAGAGACGGGCGTCCTCGCCCGTCCACCCCAACCCAAACCGCCCCAACAAACAACATGTAATCTGAACCGCACCGGCGGAAGCGCCCGCGCCACACTGGCTACTCCAGATACTCGCGCCGCACGAACTCCATCGCCGCCTCGCGTGACGTGAGTCGTCCCTCCAGTTGTGCGTCTTCGACCGCGCACAGAATTTCCCTGAAGCGCGGACCCGGCTCATAACCCGCTTCGATCAGGTCTTCGCCGGTGATCAGCGGAGCCGGGCGAATGGCTTCGGGCGGCATCGAACGCAACTGTTCTTGCGAGTATTCGTAGGCGTCGAGCTGCCCGTGGCTGGAGAGGCAGTCGATCCGGTGCAGCTCCAGATGCTCGTCGAAAGCGGGCAGGCGAAGAAATTTTTTCAGCGTGGATTGCTTCATCTGCTGCACCTGGCCGAAGCGCATGTGATGGTCAACCAGAGCAAGAATCTGATCGGTTTCGTCGTTCGAGAAGCGCAGACGTCGGCAGATTTCGGCCGCGATTCTGACTCCCACTTCCACGTGGCCATCGAAGCGGATGCGGTCGGGAGCGACGCGGAACGTCGCCGGCTTGCCTACGTCGTGGAGCAGCGCTCCCCAGGCCAGCGTCTTCGACACTCCGGCGGGAAGTTTTTCCAGCAGCAGCAGGGTGTGCACGAAGACGTCGCCTTCAGGATGATATTGCGGCGGCTGCTCGACTCCCTTCATCGCGGCGACTTCCGGCAGAACTTCGGGCAGCAGTCTCGTCATGTCAAGCAGTTGGAAGGCGCGACGCGCTTGGCCTTCGGTGAGCATCCTGGTGAGTTCGTCGCGGACGCGCTCCGCCGACACCTGGCGAATCTCGGGCGCCAGCTTTTGCATCGCCTCGAGGGTTGCGGCATCGATCTGGTAATGGAAGCGGGCGGCGAAGCGCACCCCTCGCAACATGCGGAGTTTGTCTTCGGCGAACCGGCGGAACGGGTCTCCGATGGCGCGGATGACTTTGGCCTCCAGATCGGCTCGCCCTCCAACGAAATCGAGGACCTCGCCGGTCTCGGGATCGAGCATCATGCCGTTGATGGTGAAGTCGCGGCGCTCGACGTCTTCTTTCGGATCGTGGCTGAAGCGGACCTCGTCCGGATGACGCCCATCGGAGTACCCGACGTCGGAGCGGAAGGTCGCCACTTCGACTGTCGACTTGCCGCGCTCGGATTGTCTGCGCTCGGATTGGCTGCTCTCGGATTGTCTGCTCTCGGGTCGGCCGCTCTCGGATGGAAGCGCCGGAACCTGCCCCGGGCTCGTCGAAGGTTCGCTCGTCTCCACCCTGGATTCTGGAATCAGCACGACTCCAAACTGCTCGCCGACAGCGAAGCTTTGCGGAAAGATTTGCATGACCTGTCGCGGCGTGGCATCGGTGGCCACGTCGTAGTCGGCGGGTTCGCGGCCTAGCAACAGGTCGCGAACGCAGCCTCCGGCGAAGTACGCCTGATGCCCGTGCCGGCGCAGCGTGCGGACGATTTCGGCGGCGTGTTGTTGGGCGTTCGACAAGAAGCACTCAGCATTCAGCATTCAGTCATAGCAACCGCGAATGCTGGAGGTCGAATCAGATCGTCTAAACTGGAACATCAGAGCTAGAAGCCAACAGCTAAGAGCGAAGAGCTAATAGCTAACAGCCAAGAGCCAATTATGCCTGACGCTACCATCCTCGGCATTGAAACCTCCTGTGATGAGACGGGCGCGGCGGTCGTGCGCTCGGGGGAGCAAATCCTGTCGAACGTCGTGGCCTCGCAGATTGCCACTCATCGGCCGTATGGCGGAGTGGTTCCGGAGCTCGCTTCACGCGAGCATCTGCGGGCGATCGTCCCCGTCGTGCGCCAGGCTCTGGCCGAAGCGGGTCAGAGTTATCAGTCGGTCGATGCCATTGCCGTGACGCAAGGGCCGGGCTTGGCGGGAGCTCTCCTCGTGGGCATCAGTTTCGCCAAGGCATTGGCATTCGCACTCGATAAGCCGCTGCTGGCGGTGAACCATCTCGAGGGACACATTCACGCCGTGCTGCTGCAGCAGCGGCAAAGCGAGAACCGCGAGCTGCAGTTCCCGGTGCTGGCGCTGGTAGTGTCGGGCGGGCATACGCATCTTTATCTTGCGCAGCAGCACGATCATCTCTGGACTTACCGCAATATCGGGCACACTCGCGATGACGCGGCGGGAGAGGCATTCGATAAAGTCGCCAAGCTGCTGGGACTCGGCTATCCGGGAGGACCAATCCTTGATCGATTGGCGCCGCATGGAGATGCGAGCGCCGTGAAGTTTCAAGCTTCGCAGATCAAGCATCGCGACCGCCGCGATTCTAAGCTCGGCCAGTCTCAACCGCAGCCTGGGGACGATCATCCTCTGGACGATCGCCCGCAGTTTGATTTTTCCTACAGCGGAATCAAGACCGCGGTTTTGCGCTATGTCGAGACGCACAACCTCAAACCTGCAATCGAAGCTCGCCGGCTTGCGCTTGCCGCGGTTGCGCAACCGTCCCTCGAGGAGGTTCGCCGGCTGTGCGACCGGCAGACGCTCGATCTGGTGGCCTCTTTTCAACGCTCGATGGTGAACGATCTGGTGACCAAGACCCTGGCGGCGGCGCGGGAGTACGAGGTTCAGACCCTGTTTGTCAGCGGCGGCGTGGCGGCCAACCACGAGTTGCGGAGCACCTTTGAACGCGAGGCGGGAATGCAGGGACTGCCCGTATTCTTTCCATCGCGCGCGCTTTCCACGGACAACGCGGCGATGATTGCGGCGGCGGCGTTTCCGAAATTTCTGCGAGGCGAATTTGTGGGCATGGATTTTTCGGCCGAGGCCGGTATGGCCCTGCGCTGACAACAAGGCAAAGGCTTTAACACGGATGCAGGGCGACACGGGATAGACGCACCTTGGCGACGCATATCTTAGAGACGCATATCTTAGCGATGCACCAAGCGGCTCTTCCCTCCGACACGTTTATCGAATCTACACACTTCCCAGCTACAATGGTTCGCGTGAAACCGACTATCTACGTAGTGGAAGACGACCCGGATATTTCGCGACTGGTGCGCCATCACCTGGAAGGCGCCAGCTTCAACGTGCGCCTCTATTCCACCGGGAATCTGGTGGTTGTGGACGCCGAAAGGCAGCGTCCGGCGCTGTTTCTGCTCGACATCATGGTTCCGGGAAAAGATGGACTCGAACTTTGCCGCCAAATCCGGCAATCGGTGGCGCTGGCCTCGGTGCCGGTAATTTTTTTGACCGCGAAGAGCGGTGAAGCGGATCGCGTGCTGGGGCTGGAGTTGGGAGCCGACGATTACATTCCCAAGCCTTTCAGCCCACGCGAACTGGTGGCGCGCGTGAAAGCGGTGCTGCGCCGGTTTGAGCGTCCGCTGCCGCCAGTGCCGACCAGGATTGAAGAGATTCATATCGATCCCAGTGCGATGACTCTGACCGTCCGGGGGAAACAGGTCCCGACAACCGCGACGGAATTCCGGTTGCTCGATTACTTCATGCGGCATGCCGGACGTGTCTTCACCCGCGACCAGTTGCTCGATTCGGTGTGGCGCGATACGGCGTACGTCACGCCGCGCTCGGTGGATGTTTACGTGCGGCGCATCCGGGAGAAGATTGAGCCCGATCCCGAGAACCCGCGCTACCTCAAGACGGTGCGCGGCGCGGGCTACCGTTTCGAGGTCGCGCGTTGAGAAGCCGCATCTTCGTTAAATTGATGTTTGTGTTTCTGCTCGTGATCGGGGTCACGGCGATCACGTTGCAGTGGACCGTCCACCGCGTCTGGGAGCGCACCCTGCGGGAGCAGATCGAGCGCAATCTCAAGCAGAAAACCCTGCTGTTCGCCAACCGGGTGGAGAGCGACCGGCAGCATTCCCTGGCCGACATCGTCTCGCAGGAAGGCCAGGCGGCGGGCGCGCGCGCCACCGTCATCGATCCCACGGGCAAGGTGCTGGCCGATTCCGAAGCCGATCCCGGCTCGATGGAGAATCAAGCGCAGCGCAAGGAGTTTGCCGCCGCTCTCGCCGGCCGCGCCGGCATCGACGAACGCAAGAGTCTAACCGTCGGCATTCCTTTTGTGTACGTCGCGGCTCCGATTTCGGGAGGTGCGGTACGACTCGCGTACCCGCTGCCCGAGATCGAAACCACCGATCGCCCGCTGTCCGTGGCCCTGTTCTGGGGGTCGCTCGCCGCATTTGTTTTCTCGATGGTGGTCGCGGCAATTGCTTCGCAATATGTCGGACGGCGCTTGCAGCGCATCGTGCGTTTTGCCGAACGCGTGGCCAGTGGAGACCTGACGGCGAGAATCGCCTCCACTTCGACCGACGAGATTGGGCAGGTGGCGGCAGCCCTGGATAAAACCACGCGCCGGGTGGAAGAGAGTTATGCCCGGGTGCAAACCAGCCAGCACGAGCTGGAAACCCTGCTCAACAGCATGCAGGACGCGGTGGTTGCGGTCGATGCCGACGGGCGCATCCTGTGGGCCAACCGCAGCATGGATCGCCTGCTGCTGCGCGCGCCGCGCTTGAATGCGCCTTTGATCGACAGCGTGCGCGACCCGGAGTTTCTCGCGGCAATCCAGGAAGCCGCGCGCGAGCAGGTGGTCCGATCGGCGCGCTCCAGCACCATTATTTCCGGCCGCACGTTCGATGTAACCGCCGCGCCCATGCCGGGCCGCGGTGCGGTCGCCGTGCTCCGCGACCTCACCGAGACCGAGCGCATGGAAAAGAGTCGCCGCGATTTCATCGCCAACGTCTCCCACGAACTGCGTACGCCGCTGACCTCCATTCAGGGATATACGGAAACCCTGCTCGACAGTCCCATCGCCGACAATCACGTGCGCGAGTTCCTGGAAATCATCCGCAAAAATTCGTCTCGCATGTCGCGGCTCACGGAAGACCTGCTGACCCTGGCCCGGGTCGAATCAGGGGAGCAGCGTTTCAGCATGCAACCCGTCCATGTCGAAGAGCTTCTCGAAGACGCGCTGGAAAGTTTTCGCGAAATGGCGCGTTCCTATGGAGTCGAGCTGGTGGTGGAGAACTCGGCGGCGAACGCCAGTGTGAATGCGGATCGCGAAGCCATCCATCAGATTTTTTCCAATCTCATCGAAAATGCGATGAAATATGCCGCTTCAGGCAAGAAACTCATTCTGGGCGCGCGGGCTTTGGAAGGCGGCGTGGAATTTTATGTTCGGGATTTTGGCCCGGGCATTTCTTCCGAGCATTTGCCCAGGCTGTTCGAACGTTTCTATCGTGTCGACAAGGCCCGCTCGCGCGAGTCGGGCGGGACGGGGCTGGGGCTCGCCATCGCCAAGCATATCGTTTTCGCCCACGGCGGAACGATCCGGGCGGAGAGTGAGCTGAATCATGGCTCAACCTTCTTGTTCATTCTGCGGGCTTCCGAGCCGGACGCTGCGTAGAGCTCACACCGTGGCCGCATCAGCCCGGCGCCCGGCAAGCAGCAGGCCGATCCAGCAGCTCACCGGCCAGGTGAGCAGCCAGGACAACCAGTACCAGTGCGGCCAGCCCTTATTCCAGTTGGGAATCGTCGCGGCGATGCCCATCGCTTCCCCCACGATAAAGAACCAGAGCACATGGCGCCCGGCGCGGCCGGGAGCAAAGCGCCCGCAGAGCCAGGCACAGAGAATCGAGACGATGACAAAGAGCGCCGTGCTCGTCATGAGAGCCGCGTCAGAAGGCACACGGCCTTTGTCGAAATCGCCGGGGAATAGATGCGAAAGCAACGGGTCCGTTGCCAGGACAAGAACGATCGAGAGCAGGTAGCTGCCGACGACGACGGCGATGGATTTGAGCATCGGTGAATACCTCCTGGCAGGACATAAAATGTACAACATAAAACCTACGACAGGAAACCCATTTTCTGAATTCTAGGACCCCGGGGCAGATGAAGTAGATGAATCTGACCCGCCGGAACCCGGCGGCAGGGACTAGCATTTTTGCCAGTTGCCGGGCTGTCGTGACGCTCTTAGTTTCGACTATTAACCCGAGTGTGTCATTTTCAATCTTCACCCGAAAGCAGCTCGCGAGGGCGTGCCCGGCAATGGAAAAATGCGCCTTTTCTGCAAGATCGCGCTGTCGTTTGCCCTCGCAATAGTTGCGCTGCGGGTGGCTGGCGGACAGGACCTGGCTCCCCGCGCCTATGTCATCACGCCTCTGCATGCCAATGCCGTTACTCTGACCTGGTCTTTCTACGACGGCAGCATTGACTATAACGGCGTTCTGCCGGCGACGGGCGCAACCGGAACGTACAGCGTATCGGTCATCAGCTACTACCACTCGTTTAACTTTTTTGGGCGCTCGGCCAATGTCGTGGCCGCATTGCCTTATGCCGACGGAACCTTCCAGGGGACGGTCGCGGGGGCAGAGCAGCATCTCTACCGCTCCGGTCTGTTGGATTCGTCGTTTCGTGTTTCGGTTAACCTGCACGGCGGTCCGGCGATGCCGGCTAAAGAGTTCACAAAATGGAAGCAGAAAGTATTGCTCGGCGCGAGTCTCAAGGTGGCGGCTCCTACCGGCCAGTACGATCCGACGAAGTTGATTAATTGGGGGACGAACCGCTGGTCGTTCAAACCGGAATTCGGCTATTCCGAACGCTGGAAGAATTGGGTGGTCGATGGCTACGCCGGAGTCTGGTTCTTCACCACGAATCAGGATTTCTGGTCGCGGAACATGTACTATCCGGGCACGAGGTCGCAAACCCAAAATCCGATCGGGTCGCTGGAAGCGCATCTGAGCTACGACTTCAAGCCTCGGTTGTGGGTTTCGCTCGACGGTAATTACTGGTTCGGTGGCTCCACCAGCATCGATGGCGTGGGAAATCCATTGACACGCGAGGTGAACTCCCGGCTGGGAGGCACGGCCGCCATCCCCATCACCAGGCACCAGTCTCTGAAATTCAGCTATAACAATGGAATTCACATCCAGTTTGGAGGAAATTACCAGAACGTTTCGGTCGCATGGCAATATTCGTGGTCGGGAAAGCCGAAATAGGGAGTCAGGTTCGCGGAACCGTCCTGCCGGGGAATACAGGTATTACATTCAAGGAATTCAGGTTTTGCGATAGGATTAGTCCGCATCCGTAATCCGCATCCGTAAGAGGAGGTCTCATGGCACCGAGTAGTCCGGCCGAGGTTGTGCGTAAAGCTTCGACGTTGTCGATCGTCTGGGGCGTTTTGCTGATTATCTTTGGCATGGTCGCGGTGGGTTCGCCGTTCCTGACCGCGGTTGCGGTGAGCGTGGTCGTGGCATGGCTCATCATTCTGGCGGGCGTGGTGCATGTGATGCTCGCCTTTCGCGCGCATGAAGCGGGCAGCAAGATCTGGAAGCTGCTGGTCGGGCTCGCTTACGTCTGCTTCGGCGGATACATGATCTGGCATCCAGTGCTGGGCGTGGCCTCGCTTACCCTGTTGCTGGCGGGACTCTTTCTGATCGAAGGCATCCTGGATATTATTCTATTTTTCAAGATGCGTTCCGGCGGAGGGTCCAGCTGGGTGCTGCTCGACGGGATCGTCACCCTGCTGCTGGGACTGATGATCTACCTGCAATGGCCTTCGAGTACCCTCTGGGCTATCGGCGTTCTGGTGGGCGTGAGCATGATCTTCAGCGGCATCAGCCGGGTGATGCTGTCGTTGACCTTGCGCAAGACTGCGGTTGCGGCCGCATGATTACTTCCTGAGTTCGCTTTCCCAGTTCGCGTAAAGGGTGATCGGTTCGAGGCTCTGCTCGGGGCGGGTGTTGATGATGAACCGCTGACCGTCCGCGGTCGCATCGAACTGCCGGTAGGAGTGATGGGGCCGCGTAATGGAAGAGATGGTGCGGGCTTCGCGCTCGAAGCGCTGAATGGCGTCGGGATTGGAAGAAAGATGGTCGGGGAGAATCTTGACAGCGACGGTGCGGTCGAGCCGGGTGTCCTTTGCGCGATAGACTTCGCCCATGCCGCCGGCTCCGAGCGGCGATTGAATTTCATAGGGACCGAGTTTCGTGCCCGCAGTGAGTGCCATAGTTGCGCCCGATTCAGGCGCGCGCGATTATAGCTTGCGGCGGGCAGTGGGAGGGATGGCAATTTCACTGGATATGGCCTAACCCGGCTGCTGCGCGCTATGCGGTTTTTGTTTCGCGACAGCAAATTCACCGGGATGTAACCTGCATGCCATCCCCGTGAATTATGATTTTATGGGGACGATGGAACACCCTTTGGAGTACCCAGCTGCATCCACTTTAGGCGGAAAGCATCCAAACCATCAGCCTTCAAAACGAGCCGAGGCAGGCAGGGCAGAATCAGTTATGGGCACAGCTAGCGCCAAGACATTTCCGCCGGAACCTTCCCATCACGAACTGGTGCGGCGCACGATTGAAGCGTGCGAACTGGCGCGCCAGGCCGCGGCGATTGCGGCGGAGGGTGTGGCCACCGGTTCGATGTCGCGCTTGAAAGATATTCAGCAATGCGAAAAAGAACTTGACGCCATCGATCTGGAAGTGGACTCGGGTGTGACTTCGACCATCACGCGTGTGCCGGAGGGCGAGACCCGCCTTCTGCTCGCCTGCATGAAGCTGATGATCGGACTGGAGCGCATCGGCGACCTGCTGTTAAGCTTTGCCACCAGCGCGCAGGCTGCCAGCGGGCACCTCGATTCCCAGGATGCGCGCGACCTGACGCAGATGGCTACGGTGCTGGAAAAAATGCTGGCCGACGTCGGGCAGTCTTTTTCCCAGCACGATGTCAAGAAAGCGATCGAAGTGCTGCGTGCCGACGCCGAGATGGACCGGCTTCGCAATCTTATTTTCCTGCGACATATCGAGAATCCGGAGAATGTCGCGCACCACTCCAGCCTGCAAGTGATCTTCATGACCCAATCGCTGGAGCGCGCCGGCGATCATGCCAAGAATCTGGCGGAAGAGGTTTGCCACTTCGTCAGCGGACGCAGCATCCGGCATTTGCTCATGGCCTATGACAAGCCTAAAGAGCAGATGTTTATCGAGTGGCTGCGGCATAAAGAAGAAAAAGACCATTAAGCCCGTTTTGCCACCACCCTCATCTCTACATCCCTCATCTCCACATCGCCGAGGTTGTATTTCCCGTGAACCCTCGTGTGCCCCCGTGTCCTCTGGCGACAAGTTCTCCTCGACCAGAGCAAACGACGGGACTTCCGGCTCTTGACAGCGGCGGTATCCAAGGCGAGACTCGGTTCAGCCCTTGAGTGGCTGGACAGTAATCTCATGTACGGATCCGCCGAGCCCGAACCACGCACGACTCCAACCGGCGACAGCAGCGACCCGATCGCGGCTCGAAAGCGACCGGTCGGGCTTGAGGGCGCGGACGCGGCTGGCGCTTCCTCGCTTGGAAACAGCGTTCTCGAAGAAACGGAACTCGACTCCGCGCTGCAGTTGCTGGTGGAACGCGCCCAGTACATCACGGGCGCCACTGGAACCGCTCTGGCCCTTCCTCATGGCGACGAAATGGTGTGCCGCGCCAGTGCCGGTTCTTCGGCGCCGGCGGTGGGCGCACGGCTGCAGGTGCGATCCGGATTGACCGGAGAAAGCATCTCGCGGCGGCAGTTGCTGCGCTGTGACAATGCGGAATCCGATCCCCGGGTCAATCTGGAAGCGTGCCGCGCGCTGGGGATCTGTTCGGTCGTGGTCTTGCCCTTGTTGCGCCGTAATGGCGAGGTGCGCGGGCTGTTTGAGCTTTTCTCCGATCATCCTTATGCGTTTGAAGAGCGCGATCTGGTTGCGCTCGAACGCATGGCCGACCTGACGTTGACTGCGCTCGATCTCGCGGAGCAGCGCCCGGCGGCACCGGCAAAGCCGAAGCCCGAAGCGGGCAAGGCCGCGGAGAGGATCACGGCCAGTCCTGCTGCCGGTCCGGCTGCGAGCCTGGCTGCGAGCGCCGAACTTAGTAGAGAAGTTCGCAGAGAGGTGAGTCGAGAAGCTAGTAAAGAAGTTGGCAGCAAGAAGCCTGCCCCCCAGCGTCCCGCACCAGCGGAAATTTCCGAAGCGCGCGCGGCTCTGCCGTCAGCCGCTTTGTCGCCCTCTTCTTTATCTTCCTCTTTGCCGGTCACTGCGTTACCCGTCACCACTCCGCCCGAGCAGCCAGCCTCCGTGCCTGAGGCCATGCTGCGCGTGCAGAAATGCGCCTCCTGCGGATTCCCCGTCTCCGAAGGCAGAACGCTGTGCCTTGACTGCGAGAAGAAAGATCTGGAAAAGAAGGACGCAACCAAACTTCGCCGGCAAGAGACAACTGCAACCCTGGCGGTGGCCGAACCGGGCGTGGCGGCACCCGAGGAATTCGTGCCCGCGTTTCTTGCCAACGCCGCTCCCCTTCAGGAATCGTGGCTGGCGAATCACGTCAATCTGCTGGCGATTGTCGTGCTGATTCTGGCAATCCTCGTCGCGGTCGTCGTCTTTCGCTAGTCGATGCGATAACCACCTGTGCACTGGCTAGTGCGCTCATCCTTGACAAATTGCCGGGAGAGCCCATACTCTGCGCTAGATTGATTTGTTCGTCCGTTTTTCGTCAGGAGACAGGTGCTGAGCATGAAAAATGTGTACGAAGTTTTGCGCCAGAAAGAACTTGAACTGACAAGGCTGGAAAAAGAAGTGGAGGCCTTGCGAATCGCCGCCCCGCTGCTTACCGAAGACAACAAAGAGCAGGTGGTGGAAGTGCCCAAGCCGACCTTGACCGCCGCTCCGCAGCCGCAACCGGTTCGGATGGCCGCCTCGGTTGCCGCCCAGGCTGCACCCGCGGCGCGCGCCGCGGGCTGGGAAGATGCGGCCAAGCGCTGGCCCTAAACCAATCGCGCAGTAGAAACAGGACTTCCCGTCCAAATTGTTTGTGATCATCACTCAGCTCAGGATCGACGGCTGCCGTCGCTCCCGAGCTTTTATTCTTTGGATGTCTAATCCTGTGTGGTGAATGCCAGCGCCAGCAGCGTCTTCTGCTCCACCTCATGGGCCTTCGCCGAACCCGTAGCCGGGCTGGCGCTTCCCGAACGCTTTACGGAGTGCACCGGCCGGTCATCCGTAATGTGTTTCAACCGCGGCAGCATGTAGCTGAGCGCGCCCATGTTGGCGGGCTCTTCCTGCACCCAGACAATGTCCCGCGCCGTGGCATGGCGCTCCAGTTCAGCCGTGAGTTCGGTCTCGGGGAACGGGTACATCTGCTCGAGGAAGACGATCGCGGTGCTTGAATCTTTGCGCTTCTGCCGCTCTGTACGCAGTTCGTGGCCGATTTTTCCGGTGCAGAGCAGAATGCGTTTCGCGTTCTGCGCCTCGGTGTCCGGAATGACCGGCAGAAATTTCTGCTGCGTGAGATCGTCGAGCGGAGACAAGGCATCAGGATGCCGGAGCATGCTCTTCGGGGTAAAGACGATCAGCGGTTTTCTCCACTTGCGCAGCGCCTGCCGCCGGAGCAGGTGGAAATACTGCGCCGCATTCGAAGGCTGGCAGATCTGAATGTTATCCCGCGCGGCGAGTTGCAGAAAGCGCTCGATGCGCGCGCTCGAGTGCTCCGGGCCCTGGCCCTCGTAGCCATGCGGCAGCAGGAGCACCAGGCCCGAGAGCAGATTCCATTTGTCTTCGCCGGCGCAGACAAATTGATCGATCACCGCCTGGGCAACGTTGGCGAAGTCCCCGAACTGCGCCTCCCACAGCACCAGCGCCTCCGGATAATCGCGGCTGTAGCCGTATTCAAATCCCATGACGCCGGCTTCGGAGAGAGGTGAGTTGTAGATATCGCAGGGTGCCTGGCCGTGCGAAATGTGGCGCAGGGGAACGTATTCGCTCTCATCCTGAATGTCGAAAAGAACCGAGTGGCGCTGATTGAAGGTGGCCCGGCGCGAGTCCTGTCCGCTGAGGCGCACGGGAATTCCCTGTTTCACCAGGCTGGCGAAGGCAAGCGCCTCGGACATGCCGTAATCGAGTGGCTTCTTGCCCGTGCCCATTTCCTGGCGCTGCTCCAGCAACTTCTTCACTTTCGCATGAATGTGGAAACCCTCGGGATAGGTGGTGAGGCGCTCGGTGAGTTCCTCGAGTTCTTCACGGGGAATGCCCGTCGGCTGCTCATAGGTCGCCTTGTAACGCCCGCCGAAGTATGCGTCCCAATAGTTGGGCAGATCGCGCATCAGCGGCTTTTTGGTAAATGTGGTCGCGGCTTTCTGTGCGGCTTCGTATTCACTCTTTACCGCCTGCGCCTGCTCAGCAATATTCTGGATGCCGAGTTCCTTCGCATAAATCTGATAGAGCGGCGGATGTTCCTTGATGGCCTTGTACATCAGCGGCTGCGTCACGGTCGGGTCGTCCACTTCGCTGTGGCCATGCCGGCGGTAGCCGATCAGGTCGACGATGACGTCGGTCGCGAACTTGTAGCGATACTCGGTGGCGATGCGGGCGATGCGCATGACGGCATCCACGTCTTCGCCGTTGACGTGAAAGATGGGAATTGCCTGCCGCCGTCCGAGCTGCGCCGAGAAGCGTGAGGAGTGCTCGTCGCGGGCGTTAGTGGTGAATCCGACCAAATTGTTGACGAGCACGTGGATGGTGCCGCCCACGGTGTATCCGGCGAGGTCGGCATAGTTCAGAGTTTCAGCGGTGATGCCCTGGCCCGCGAACGCGGCGTCACCGTGGACCAGCAGCGGCAGATACTTTGCCTTGCCGCCTTCTCCGGCGCGATCTTGCTTCGCGCGCGTGCGCCCGATCGTTACCGGGTCGACGGCTTCGAGGTGGCTGGGATTCGAGGCGAGGTGGATATGGATTTTCTTTCCGCTCCTGGTCACGTAATCGCCTGTGGCTCCCATGTGATACTTCACATCGCCGGAACCCAATACACTGCGCGGATCGACATCCTCAAACTCGGCAAAGACCTGCTCCGGCGGGCGGTTCGCGACGTGGATGACTACGTTGAGGCGTCCGCGATGGCTCATGCCCATGACCAGTTCCACCGCGCCGTGTTCGCCGGCGACGTCGAGAACCTGATCGACGGCGGGCAGCAACGATGTGTTGCCTTCGAGCGAAAACCGCTTGTTGCCCAGGTAGCGCTGCTGCAGCGTTTGTTCGAAGAGGTCGGCACGGACCAGCAGATCGAGCGCGCGTTCGCGGTCGACCGCTAGCGGCTTGCCTTCGATGCGCTCCTGAATCCAGCGCCGCTTTTCCGGGTCGGCAATATGCATGAACTCGACGCCCACGGAGCCGCAATAGATGCGGCGGGCTTCCCGCGCCCATTCGTTATCGATCGCCAGATCCGGATGCGGTTGCGGAGGCAGAAGCCCGAGCGGGTTGAGTTCGGCCTCCAGGTATCCGAATTGCCGGAACAGGCTGAAAACATGCTCCCGTTCGTAATCTTCGATGGTGGGAGGGGTCGCGCCTCCGCTGCTGGTGCGAATTGAAGTTGCCATAAGGACTCTATATAGAATAACGGATGATTCAAATTGCGTGGCCGATTCAGCGGGTGAAATTGGACAAGGGTCACGGGCCATGGCTTGCACGACGGGGCATGGCCCGTCACCATACCTGCTAGGTTTATAAAAGATAAAAATCAAAACCTGAGGTGGCATCCATGTCCGACGGAATTGTTGATGTGCCTAGCCCCTACTCCGTGCCCGAAACTCTGGCGCGGCTGCAGTCGATTCTCCAGGAAAAAGCGATCACCGTGTTTGCCCTGATTGACCACAGCGGCGAGGCGGAGAAGGTTGGCCTTTCGATGCGGCCGACGCAGTTGCTCATCTTTGGCAGCCCCAAGGCTGGAACTCCGCTGATGGTGGCGGCGCCGCGCCTGGCCATCGATCTTCCCCTGAAGGCGCTCGCCTGGCAGGACGAGCTTGGTAAGGTCTGGCTGTCGTACAATTCGCCGGAATATCTGCGCCAGCGCCATGGCTTTCCCGCGGATCT
Source organism: uncultured Acidobacteriaceae bacterium (assembly GCA_963696275.1). Classification (GTDB taxonomy): domain Bacteria; phylum Acidobacteriota; class Terriglobia; order Terriglobales; family Acidobacteriaceae; genus Acidiflorens. Next base: position 1,022,671 of record CAVOJQ010000012.1, read on the forward strand.
CATGAACAACATCGCAGGAATTGCCGCGCTCGTGCGGAAGGCTGTGGAATAATAGCGGCGGGCGCGACCTACCTGCTCACAATTATTATTATCCATGCCCGAAAACTCCAACCCTAACCGCGCCCGCGATCACCTGGCGAACGAACGCACGTTTCTCGCTTGGGTGCGGACCGGTGTGGCGACGATCGTGTTTGGATTCGCCATCGGACGATTCTCGTTCGCCCTGCGCGAATTCATGAAACTTCAGGGATACAAAACCGTTACCCCGGGCTTCACCACGTGGCTGGGAATCATTTCCACCATCGGCGGGGTCCTTCTGATCTTTGCCGGTCTCCATCGCTACCGGGCGGCGAAGGTTCAAATCGACACCGACACATTTGAGCCGGCGGAGTTCGTGATCGACCTTGTGTCTTACTTGCTGGGTACTTTCGGGTTAGTGCTGGCGGGATATCTGGTGTACATCGAACTTGCGAACCGGTGAGCGAATCCTGCGCATGAATCCTGGGCTTGAATCATCCGATCCATGAGGAGTGGATGCTCCGGCCAAATGCGTGACTCAAAACGGGTGAATATGGCGCACGAAGGCGAAAAAGAAGCTGCCGGACGAGCCGCCGCCGAGCTCGTCTGCGACGGGGATGTGGTCGGCCTGGGCACGGGTTCGACGGCTTACTTCGCGGTCGTCGCTCTCGGCGAGCGCGTGCACGCCGGACTGAAGATGGTAGGAATACCGACGTCCATCGCCACCGGCGACCTGGCGCGCTCGGCCGGTATCCCGCTGACCACGCTCGACGAACATCCGGAGATCGATATCACCATTGATGGAGCTGACGAACTCGACCCTCGGCTCAACCTGATCAAAGGCGGAGGCGGCGCGCTGTTGCGCGAAAAGGTGATCGCGTCCGCGAGTAAGAAGATGGTCGTGGTCGCGGACTCTGGAAAATTGGTTCCCGTGCTGGGGAAATTTCCTTTGCCCGTCGAAATCATTTCGTTCGCCCGGACGGTGGTTGAGAAGAAGATCATTGCGCTGGGCGCGTCGCCGAAGTTGCGCACCCAGCGTGACGGCAGTCCTTATGTTACGGACAACGGAAATCCGATTCTCGATTGCAGTTTTGGCGAGATTCGCGATCCGGCGGCACTGGCGCTGGCGCTGAGCCAGATACCGGGCATTGTCGAGCACGGCCTGTTTATCGGGCTGGCGGAGTTGGCGCTGGTGGGACGCGGGAATGCAGTGGAAGAATATCGCCGTTAGCGGCAGCTAAAAGGCGCGTTCCTGGAAACTTTCCCGGTGCATCTGAAGCCGCACCTCTTCAAACCATGCGGAAAGTTCCCGGATGTATCTGCATGGTTCCTGCTCTATTGCACAATCTCCCTCAGCGCTGCCAGCAGCCGATCCACTTCTTCGTGAGTGTTATAGTGCACCAATCCGATGCGCAGGAATCCTCCCAGGCGCTCAACGTCCAACTGCTCGGTCAAGTTCAGCGCGTAGTAATTTCCATCCCAGGTAAAGAAGCCGCGCTCGCCTAACTCGGTTGCCAGCTCGAGCGGAGTGTGGCCTTCGATGCGGACTACGAAGGTCGCGCATCGCTCGTTGCAGCGGCACGGGTCGGTGATGCCGTAGAGCTTCAGCCCCGGAATCGCGGTCAAGCCCGCGATCATCTTCTCCATCATCTTGCGTTCGTGCCCATGGATCGCCTCGTGCGCTGCCAGGATCGCCGCGCGGCGGGACTGGATCGCCGGCTCCGCGCGCCGTCCAAGCTCTTCCCAATAATCGACGCAGGCTTTGACACCCGCGATGCATTCGTGGTTCAGCGTGCCCCACTCCCAGCAATTGGGGATACTGTCAGTGTTGGGGCGCAGTTTATACGGGCGAAATCTTTGCAGGTGCTCGCGCTTGCCGTAGAGCACGCCCATATGCGGTCCGAAAAATTTGTAAGTCGAGCAGGCAAGGAAATCGCAGTCGAGAGCGCGCACATCGATCGGGCCATGCGGAGCGTAGTGGACGGCATCGATGTAACTCAGGGCGCCCGCTTGCCGCGCCAGGCGCACCACTTCGGCTACGTTGTTGATGGTGCCGACGGCGTTTGAGGCGTAACCGACCGCCACCAGCCGGGTGCGCTTTCCCAGGCTCGCTGCCAGGTCCCGCAGGTCGAGCGTGCAATCGGCTTCGTTGAACTTTACCGTGCGGATGACCACGCCTTTTTCCTCGAGTGCCTTCCATGGGGAAAAGTTGGCATCGTGGTCGAGCAGCGTGAGTACGATTTCGTCACCGGGGCCCAGCTCGCGTCCAATGGCGCGGCTCATGGCGTAGGTCAGGGTCGTCATGTTCTGGCCGAAGACGATTTCCTGGGCATCGCAGTTGAGGAAATCGGCCATCGCCTGGCGCGCTTCCGCGATCATCAGGTCGGTGTTGCGACTGGTGGAGTAGGCGCCGCCGGTGTTCGCATTGTCCCGCGCTAGATAGCCGGAAATGGCATCAATCACCCGCTGCGGAACCTGCGTGCCCCCGGGGCCGTCGAGAAACACAGCGGGATGTCCATTGACAGTTCGCTTCAGCGCGGGAAATTGCGCCCGCACCCAGTCTTGGTCCAGCGGCGTAGCGCACGACGAAATCTGATCCGCGATCGGCATAGGCTACATTCTAATTCCAGGACCCCACGTCCAGTTGTGTCGTAAGCGTCGTATTTTCATTGCGGCTTTAGCCGCCGAGGGACCGCAATTCTCAAACCGCGCCACCACCTTTTCCCGGGACTTTTTCCCATTGGCTCGCATCTAACGATAGAATTGAGTGAGTTACTCTCCGGGCGTGAACATCGAATGAGGGCATGGGCAAATCGGGGCGGGTTGGTCAGAGCTGTGTGTGTGCTCTCGATCGCCTTGGTGTGCCTGATGGGGACGGTGCAGGCAACGCACTCGCATCCCGATGACTCGGCCACCTCCCACCATACATGCACGATTTGCGCTACGGCTCATGCCGGAGTCAATACCCAGACGGTTGCGGCGGCGCCGGTTTTGCTCACCGCCGCCCTGATCATTGTTGCCGCCGAAATTTCTGTTATCTTCCGCCCCGTCACCACGCAGTTGATTCGTCCTCCACCAGCGCTCCCGAAACTATCCCAGGTGTAATTGACCCCAGGTGTAATCGACCGGGTATTTTCCGGGGGACCGCGAGTCTTCGATTCTCATCGCTTCTCAATGTGAGCTCGTATCGAGCCCGACTCGCTCGCGAATTTTCTATTGGAGGAATCATGGATTTGTCTTATAAAAGCTGGCTGCCTGCAGCTATTTTGGCGGTTGCGGGAATACTGAGTGCGGGGATGGCGAAGGCGCAGTCGGGTGGAGGTTCGGGATCGATTAACGGTTCGGTGCTCGATCCCTCGGGCGCGGTGATTCCCGATGCAACGGTGGAAATTCATAACCCGGTCAGCGGCTTTGACCGGAAGACGACCAGCGACAGCAAAGGGAACTTTTCTTTCTTGAACGTGCCCTTTAATCCCTACCACATGACGGTGACGGCCGCGGGCTTTGCATCCTACGCGGAGGATGTTCCGGTGCGCTCGACGGTTCCCGTCAACGCTCAGGTCACGCTTCAGGTGTCGAGCAGTTCGACTACGGTTACGGTCGAGGATAAGGGAGATCTGGTGGAAAACGATCCCACCTTTCACTCGGATGTGGACAAGGATCTGATCGATAAACTGCCGATGGGGACGGGATCATCGGCGCTCAGTCAAATCGTGAGTGAAGCGACGCCGGGCATCGCTTCTGACTCGAACGGGCAGATGCACGGATACGGCGATCACGCGGAGAATTCCTTTAACATCGACGACCAGCCGGATACGGACCAGCATAGCAAGGTTTTTTCCAACCAACTTTCGGTCGACTCGATCCAGTCCATGGAAGTGATCGCGGGCGCGCCGCCGGCGGAATACGGCGGGAAGACGAGCGTGGTGATTGTCGCGACCACGCGCTCCGGCCTGGGTGTCAATCCACCGCACGGAAGTGTGACCACTTCCTATGGATCGTTTGGCTCATCCACTGTGAGCGCCGATGTCGCGTATGGCGGCAAGAAATGGGGAAACTTCGTCTCCCTCGGCGGGTTGAACAGCGGTCGGTTTCTGGATGCGCCGGAGTTCGCCGTCATCCATGACAAGGGAAACGAGCAGAGCTTTTTCGACCGGGTGGATTTTCAAGCGACTTCGGCCGATTCCATACGCCTGAACTTCAGTTACAGCCGAAGCTGGTTCCAGACTCCGAATTCCCTCGACGCCCAGAATGCCACCGCGTGGAGCGGGCTCAACGGAGTTCTGCCTGCGGTGCAAAACTATGGCGGGACGGTTCCGGGGACGAATATCGTCGTGGGAGAAACCGATCAACGCTCGAAAATCGGCACCTTTAACGTCGCGCCCTCGTGGACCCGTCTGCTCAGCAATACATCGGTTTTCACCTTGGGCGCCTTTGTCCGGCGCGATGATTACAACTACTACCCGAGCAACGATCCATTCGCGGACCTCGGTCCGCCCAGTCTGCAGAGACAAACCGTGGGTCAGAATCGCACCCTCACGAATGCCGGCCTTCGCTCCGATATTTCTTACGTCAAGGGGATTAATAACATCAAGGCCGGCGTTGTCTACCAGCAGACGTTTCTCGATGAGAACGACGCGATTGGGATTGTCGATCCAGCCTACAATGCGCCTTGCCTGACGCTCGCGAGCTCGGCCTCCAGCCCCAACGTTCCAGTTGCGGGTTATAGGGATCCGTCGCAGTGTGCGGCCGCCGACTTAGCGGCGAATGTGGTCAATCCCGCCAGCCCGTACTTTAATCCCAATGCACCGAATACCGCGTTTTACCCGGCATTCAATCCAATTCTGTTGCCTTACGACTTCACTCGCGGAGGCGGCGCATACGCGTTTCACGGTCACACCGATGTAAAGGAGTTGGCTCTTTACATTCAGGACGCGATCACCAAAGGAAACTGGTCGATGAATCTGGGCTTGCGCGGCGATTTCTACAACGGTCTGACGACGGCGAACCAGGCCGAGCCGCGGATTGGCATCTCTTACAACGTCAAGAAGACCAGCACGATTCTTCGCGTCTCCTATGCGCGTACGCTGGAGTCGCCGTTTAATGAAAATTTGATTCTTTCCAGTATCGGATGCACCAACCCGGTCTTGGCTCCCCTGCTCGCCTGTTCGCCGCCGGTGCCCGGAACTTTTGAAGCCAACCCTCTGAGCCCCGGCTTCCGCAACGAGTTCCACGCCGGGCTGGAGCAGGCTCTCGGCAAATACCTGGTTTTTTCCGGCGAGTGGATCACCAAGTACACGCATAATGGCTTCGATTTCAGCGTGCTGGGCAACACGCCGATCACGTTCCCCATCGAATGGCACAACGCCAAGATTCCCGGATACGCCGGCCGCGTGAGCGTCCCGAATGTGCACGGTTTTTCGGCACAGATGGTGTTCTCGAGTGTGGCCGCGCGCTTCTTCCATCCTCAGATCGGCGGAGCAGGCGCGACGGTTTCCACCACCAACCTCCCCTTCCGCATCGATCACGACGAAAAGTTCAACCAGACAACCCACTTGCAATATCAGCCCTGGAAGCGTGGCCCGTGGGCTGGTTTCAACTGGCGGTATGACAGCGGTCTGGTCGCCGGCAACGCGCCCTGTTATGGAATTTATGGTTTCAATAACTGTCCGCAGTCGACGACCATCGGCGGCCAACCGGCCGTGTTTTTGCAAGACTCTTTCGGCAACCCCTTGAGCGCAGATCAGGAGTACGAAGCCGGCTTCACTTGCAGTGGCGTCCACGCCACGCCAACCACTCCGCTGCCTTCGCCATGCCTGGCTTCGCAGTTCGGGTCCAATCTGATCAGGGTGCCGGCAATCAACACGGAGAACGACGACCACAACCCTCCGCGCATCGCGTCGCGCAGCCTGTTTGACGTGTCGCTAGGCGACGATAACCTGTTCAAAGGCGACCATTACAAATGGAGCGCGACTTTGACCGCCATCAACGTGGCAAACAAGGTGGCTTTATATAACTTCCTGTCAACCTTCAGCGGCACCCACTACGTAACGCCGCGAGCCTTGTCGGCGGAGATCGGTTTTCACTTCTAAGGCGATTGGCTTCCAGGCACGACTACCGGGAAGGCCCACGACTGCCGGGAGGAGCACGACCTTACCGGCTGCGGAAAAACTCCGCTTCGCGCCGGCTTGGGGAAGGGCATGGCCGGGGCCCCCGGCAAGCCCGCTTTTGGCTTGCTGGGGTGGACGGCTTCAGCCGTGCCGTAACTGCCGAAATTGCCTCGCGCTTGAGCTCCTCGGTCAGGCTACTTGAATCGCTGCATTATCAGCAGGATGGCGGGGAACAACCTCCTGAAGTCATCGCTCCCGTATTACGTAAGTTTGTCCCCGATTGACCCAACTCTTTCCTGCCCGTCCGCCGCCTGCTATCAATAGTTGTTCCCACATTATTGCTCCCCTGGGAATCGCCCCCCGGCCTTCCGGGCAGGAGTCTGCCAGAAGTGAAAACCCGCCCTCAATCCTGGAGGGAAATGAGCCTCGTGCCACGGCTTTTTATTGCCGTAGTCGTGCTCTGTGGGATGACCGTGCTGACCTATTCCGTCACGCACGGCAACAGTGCGAATCCAATCAAGTTTTTCTGCTATGTCGTAATCGCTCTGGCGGCTTCACGGCTGAAGGTAAACCTTCCCGCCATTACCGGCACCATGTCGGTGAATTTTCTGTTTCTGCTGCTGGCCGTGCTGGAACTGAGCCTGCCCGAGGCGATGGCGATGGGCTGCGCCGCGGTGGTCGTGCAGTGTCTGGGCCACGAGCGCATCAATCCCATCCAGGTTTCGTTTAACGTTTGCTCGACGGCCTTGGCCATTGCGGCAACCTTTGCCACCTACCAGTATTCCCTGTTGCATCGCGGTGCTAGTAATCACACCACGCTCCTCTTTCTGGCGGCATCCGTCTACTTCGTCGCCAATACCCTGCCGGTGGCCGCTGTCATCTCGCTGACCGAGCGCCGGTCGCTGCGGAAGATCTGGTCAGAATGCTACTTCTGGAGCTTCCCTTACTACCTGGTGGGCGCCGCTGTAGCCGGCACCATGAACTGGCTGCATGGATTCACCGACTGGCAGACGTCATTGCTGATGCTTCCCGTGGTGTATCTGGTGTACCGCTCGTATCGCCTGTATCTCGGCAAACTCGAGGACGAAAAGCGGCACGTCGAAGAGATGGCCGACTTGCATATGCGGACCATTGAGGCGCTCGCGCTCGCCATTGAGGCCAAGGATCAGACGACCCACGATCACCTGCAACGCGTTCGCGTCTATGCCATCGAGGTCGCCAAGGATCTGAAGGTTGAGTTCGACGAAATGGAGGCCCTGCAGGCCGCGGCGTTGCTGCATGACATCGGCAAGCTCGCGATTCCCGAGCACATCATCTCCAAGCCGGGGCGCCTCACGCCCGAAGAGTTCGAGAAGATGAAGATCCATCCGGTGGTCGGAGCGGAGATTCTGGAGCGCGTTCGATTTCCCTACCCGGTGGTGCCGATCGTGCGCGCTCATCATGAAAAATTTGACGGCACGGGCTATCCGCTGGGATTGAAGGGGACGCAAATTCCGATCGGCGCTCGCATTCTGGCGGCCGTCGATTTTCTGGACGCAATGGCTTCCGACCGGCAATACCGGCGCGCCCTGCCCCTGCATGAAGCCATGGCGCGGCTGGTGGAAGAATCGGGAAAGTCGTTTGATCCGGACGTGGTCAGGGTGCTGCAACGGCGGTATGTCGAGCTCGAGCAACTGGTTCATCAACGCACCGACAATCTGGCCAAACAAAAACTGTCGACCGAGGTCGAGGTCAGGGACCCGCTGAAGGACGCGAGGCCGGCGATTCAGCCGGCAGCGGGCTTCGAAATGCAGGGACGGCGGCAATCGCCGGAGCGCAGCTTCCTCAGTTCGATCGCGGCGGCGCGCCAGGAAGCGCAGACTCTTTTCGAACTCAGCCAGGATCTCGGAGCGTCCCTCAGCCTGGGCGAGACCCTCTCCGTGTTCGCGGTGAAGTTGCGGCGCGCCATGCCTTACGATGCCATTGCCATCTACGTCCGTCATGGCGATGAACTGGTGCCGGAATATGTGAACGGAGATAACTTCCGCCTTTTCGCCTCACTGCGCATCCCCGTCGGGCAGGGATTGTCGGGGTGGGTGGCGCAAAACCTGAAGCCGATCCTGAACGGAAATCCTTCCGTCGAGCCCGGCTACCTGAACGACACTTCGAAGTACAGCACGCTGAACTCGGCGCTCGCCGTTCCCCTCGAGGGTCTGCAGGGCGTGGTCGGGGTGGTTGCTTTGTATCACGCGGAGAAAGACTTCTTCACCTCCGACCACCTGCGGATTCTCCAGGCAGTCAGTTCGAAGATGGCGCTCGCCATCGATAACGCCAAGAAGTACGAGCAGGCGGAGAGTTCGGCGGTCACCGATTATCTCACCGGCCTTCCCAATGCGCGGTCGCTCTTCCTGCAACTCGACCGCGAAATGGCGCGCTGCAAGCGCGATAACGCGACCCTCACCGTGATGGTCGCGGACCTCGATGGCTTCAAACAGATCAATGACCGCTTCGGGCACCTGGAAGGGAATCGCGTGCTGCGGTTGTTTGCCCACTCGCTGAAGGAAACGAGCCGCGAGTACGATTATGTCGCCCGCATGGGCGGCGACGAATTTGTCGTCATCGCTCCCGGACTTACGGCGGAGGCTTGCACGCGCAAGGCAGAGCAGATGCGGGCGCTCGCGCAACAGGCGGGAAAGGATGTCTGCAACGAAGACATTCTGTCGCTGAGCGTGGGCAAGGCCATTTATCCGGAAGACGGCATGGATGCGGAAAAGATTTTGTCGGAGGCCGACAAGCGCATGTATCTGCAAAAGCGCAGCCAGTCCTCGCCCAAAAACCGGCGTCTGTACCCGCGGGTACGAGGCCGCCTCACCACCGAAATTTCCGCCAGCGGCCAACCCAAGCCCTTGCTCGGTATTGTTACCAACCTCAGCCTCGGCGGTTGCTATGTTGAAACCAGCGGCCTGCTGATGCCCGGCTCACAACTGGAGCTGGCTCTTTCCCACGAACAGACCCATGTTTCGATTGCCGGCGAAATCGTCCGCCTCGACCTGGGAGTGGGCGCCGCGATGAAGTTCAACGAAGCGACCCATGAGGTACGCGCCGCCTTGCAGCGCATTCTGGAACAACTCGGCAAGGCGGAGAGTGTGATCGATTTAAAACGCAGCCAGGCTGCGGCTGGCCACACCCTGTAACGTCGTTTCACATCAGGCGGGTACGGCGATCGGGCGAATCTGAATCAAGGGGACATTGCCTGAGGTACTGCGGGGTTTCGAGAGCCCCTGCTGCAGCATATTCGCCGTCGGAATTCCCGTCCGGTAGAAGGATTTTTCGCAATCCGCGGAGGACGGGCCGCGCATGCTTCCTTCCATGTACGCCAATCCAGGGCAGCGCGAGCAACTGCTGACATGCGAGCAGGACGAACAGACGGTCAGATCTTTGGCCTGGATAGAGCGCACTTCCTTGAACTGCGGCGAATAATTCCAGATATCCAGGAACTTCTGCTGACGAATGTTTCCCGTGGGAAGCGGGAACTGCACGCAGGGAAAAACATCGCCGTAGGGCGATATGTAGCAGAAGGAATGGCCCGCGCTGCACGAATAACCTTCGAGATCCTCTTCCGAGACCGGCTTGGGAGGCGCGCAGAACTCCTCCTGATTGCCGACCAGCGCCGGATTATGAAAAATCTCCGTCAGTTCCTCGCCCGGAATCCGCAGGGAGAGGATCGACGTGTCGCCATCCATCATCGGTGTGATGGTCGGATCGAGCGTGTAATGCGCGTCGAGCTCGGCGGCCAGTTTTTGCACGCCGGCATGGTCGGAGGAATTCCCGGTCATCAGCACGTTGGCGATGGTGACGCGAACCCCCCGCTCCCGCAGGAAACGGATGGCCTTGACCGTGCGCTCGAAGGAGTGCGGCAGCTTGGTGATCGCGTCATGCACTTCGGGACGATGCGAGTAGACGCTGATCTGGATGGTGTCGACGGAGAGGTCGCGAATTCTTCGCGCCTCTTCTTCGTGGATCATCACCGCGTTGGTCTTGATCTTGACGTTGAACATCAGGCGGCGGGCGTGTTCGACAATCTCAAAAAAATCGCGACGCAGAAAAACCTCGCCGCCGCTGAGCGTAAGAAAAAAGACGCCGGCATCGGCCAGTTGATCGAGCACATCCTTGATCTCGGCGGTGGTCATTTCGCCGTGATCGTCATGATCGAGATAGCAATGAATGCAGCGCTCGTTGCAGCGAAACGTGACATCCATGTGGACGGCGAGCGGCACTCCCAGGTTGAATGCCTTCTGCCCAATGTCGGTCATCAGGCTCATCGGGACGCCTGCTGAGAAGTCTCTGCTGGCAGCGGCCGATCGGAAACGCGAAGAATTCCGTGGGCCGAGAGTTCGGTGACAAATTGCTCGGCATCGGCCTGAGCCTGTTCGGGATCGACCTCAAATTGTTCGCAAATACGGTCGCGAACTATGTCCCGCAGCGGAGTGCAGCCGTCGGCCGCCTGAAAAATCGCGGTTGCGACTTCGTTCAGGGTGAAGAAGGTCGAATCGGCGGAATTCATTACCATCATCTCGCCCGCCAGCGCCCGCGCCGCAATGGCCGAACTGCGCGCGATGTAAATGCTATTTTCAGGCATGCTCCGGCACCCCCTCGACGTTGCTGAAGGAATTGCGGTTCGAGTTCGGTTCGAAATGACCGTCGAATTTACGCACTTCGTCCCACACCCTGGCATCAGGATAGAACGTCAGGCGGCGAATGGGAACCGTGTCCACAAAATCGCACGCAACCGCAAATAGTTTTTCCACCAGGCCGGGGTCCTCGGCGAAGAACAGAATATTGCGCATGAGGCGGCGGACAGCCTCCGTGGAGGACAATTCGTCAACCTGGTTTGCCGGACCTTTTTCCAGAAAGAAAAGAGCTGCGACCGGAGCGCTGCAGTTTTCCCCGGGGCGGGCGAGCTCTCCCGCAAAGGGAGTGCCGAACGCGGAATAGCCGCCGGCTTTCGGCCGGAGGTAGGAAATTTCGTCGGTCAGCAGGGTGATGTCGGGCGGCGCGAGTCTCGTCATGGTGGTTTTTCCGGCGCCCGATACTCCAGAGAATAAATAAGCGCGCCCGTCGCAAATCGCGCTCGCCGCGTGCAGCAGAAAGCCGCCGCGTTCGGCAAGTATGAGGCTGTGAAGAATCCGCATCACGGAATCAAGAGAATAGGGATTGGAATTCTGCCGCACCTGCCCTCGTCCGGTATGCGGATCCCAGCGGGCGTGGAAGTCGCCGCGCTCCAGGATCCACGCCCCCACATCATTCTTATCATTGTCATTCTTGTTGTGGTGGACGCGAACGTCGTCATCCGAACCCGGGCCCGGCGCCGTGAGATCGAATTCGAGTTCAAATTCCGGGCGTGAAGAACTGAGGAATCCGTCGTAACGCTGCCGCAGTAGCTCAAGAAAGCTGTCGCTCGTGGTGGAGAGCGCGATCGGAATGCCTCCGATCTCGACACAAGCGGTTTTTTGCGGCGCCGTCATGGTGAGAATTCCACCTACCAGGATTCCAGACTTCGAAATTCGCACGCCGATGAGCTACGGCGGTTATGAAGTTTCAGCGCGAGCCGCCGCGCCAGGCTCCAGTGGCAGAGCAGTGCACCCACCGCTCGAAACCATAGCGAGGCCGTGAAGGCTCGGCGCCGGCGCGCATTCGGAACCAGGCGGCCGAGCAACGCCTCGGTAGGGTACTCAGGGTCGGCTGAACGGACGCAATCGCCACGCAGTAGAAATCCGCCGGGTGCGCAGGTTCCGACCAGTCGATGCAGCACGAGGCGGTCGTCGCGAAGCGCCAACACGATCTCGCCCGGACGGATTTCATCGACCGGGCAGCTTTCGATTTCGACTTCATCGCCCGGCCAGAGAGCGGGCAGCATACTTTCCCCGTGAATTTGCCCGCGCACGCGCAAGGACTTTCCCGAAGGCGGGTGAACCGCGCCGCGCAAAACGTCCGCCACCAGGGCGGCACGAACTGCGCTCCAACGCGAATTCTGCGGGGGCGCTGTGTCGAGCGGCATTAGGAAGTTTTTCCCGAGAACTGGCAATTCCCGATCGTGCTGGCGATCTTGCCGCACGATAGAGCCATCGTCTCGAAGACTCGTTCGTGACGGAAGGACGGTTTCTGGTATGGCTTCTTTCCCTTTACTGAAGTTCCGGGCTGGAGCTGCTTCTCGCTTGCGGTCCGATGATCCTTCATAAGTGGTCAAGCCGTGTTAGATCGAGAACCGGCCTATTCCCCCAGTTTCGATAGAGAGTAACGGCAGTGTACTACAAGGCTTTCGCCCATGCCAGTAATGACCCGGCTGCAAACGCGGGCGGATTTTGCAGCGCAATAATCTGATGCGTTAATAAGATGCGTTAATAAGAAGAGAGGGTTCCATCCTGGCGGGCACGGCGAAGGCTGAGCGATAGGGCGGCGAGCGCCAGCGGCAACAGAACCACCGCAAACCCGGCCAGAGCCATGAGGGTTGGAAGCATCATCATCACCGATTGACCCTCCAGGAGCGCCCGGCGCATCCCATCAATCGAGTACGTGAGTGGAACGGCGCGCGCCAGAAGTTGCAGAGGGCGCGGTAAAGTCTGAATCGGAAACATCGTCCCACTGAGAAACCAGAGACCGGAACCGAGCAGCCAGAGCAACGCCGAGCCTTTCTGGAAGGCAACCTGAAGCGTGGCGGCCGCGATGCCCAGGGCGAGGGCGATGGCGAGAGAAAAGATCAATACAGCGAGGCAAGAGAATACATTGGCATGTACCGACGCCCGGAAGACGGCCACTCCCGCAAAAAGATAGATCAGGAGATTGACCAGGTTCCCCGCGAAGGCGGAAATAGAGCTGAGGATGATGAGTTCGGCCGGGGCGGTCGAGGTCGTCATGAGCACCTCCAGCGTCCCCGTCTGTTGCGCCTCCTGCACCGCGCTCAGGAAAGACTGGGCGCTCATGACGAAAAAGGTGTACACCCCGGTGCCCACCAGAAGAAAAGGAAAATACTCGATGCCTCCCGGTCGAAAACCGGGACCGATGGCGCGGGAGAGGAAATAGAAAGCCGCCAATTCGGTGAACACTCCAACCAGGGTTACGACGAAGCCGCTGCGGTGGCGGATTGCCGTCAGCAGGTCGCGTCGCACGATGGCGCGGAGCTTGTCCAGGGTGGAAGTCACGCCTTCCATTTATAGTCTTCCGATCGTCAGGATGGCTCGGTCTTCGCGCAGCTTCCTTGACCACGACACTCTAACAGCATGTCTCAGACTGAAGACTCAAGATTGAAGATTGAAGATTGAAGACCGAAGACCGAAGACATTTGTGTGAGGCCCGTCGCAAATCAGCGCTGTTGCATTCTTCCGCTTACCCTGTTGTAAATTTCATCTCCGCCTCTTCGACCGCTAAGAGAATGATTCTAAGCCCTGACCGGCCGTGCGATTCTCTAAACCTGGCCAAAATGAGCCTTGCCCTGTTGCGAATTCTATCAACCCCAGCTTGACAACTTCCTCAGACCAGCCAGCCTCCTAACCGGGCCCATCGTCTAACTACACTGTTTCAAGGGACATTGCGCGCTGGTTCCGCGCAAGAAAACTTTGCGCCACTTTGGCCCGGCGATTGCCTTTAGTAAAAGTGTTGAGTGGCTCAGAAAGAAACGGCCCTCACCCCGAGGTGACTTATGACAGTCCTGCTGGTTCTCTTCACTTTCACCGCCTTCTTACTCATCGATTATTTTCGCAGCCGCCGCGCCGCCGAACGAACCTTGCAGGTTAGCCCGGCTGCAACCCGGCATGAAGAGGTTGTCCCACGTCTTCAGCCCGCGCTGGTCGCCGGATTCGCGCTACCGGAAAATCTCCGCTATCACCCCGGCCATACCTGGGCATTGAGCGAGAGCACGAACCTGGTGCGCGTCGGCATGGATGACTTCGCCTCCAAGCTCACCGGCACCATCGAAAACATTAAGCTGCCCCAACGCGGCCAGTGGATCCGCCAGGGCCAGAAGCTATGCACCGTTTATCACGACGACATTGCCGTCGATATGGTCTCCCCGATCGAAGGCACCGTGTCGGATATCAACGAAGCTGTGGCCAGGAATGCCAAGCTGGCGCTGGCTGACCCTTACGGAGAAGGCTGGCTTTTAACGGTCAACGCTCCCGACGCGAAGACGAGCTTTAAGAATCTGCTGGGTGGCCCGCTGGCCCGCTGGTGGACAGAAGAGTCGGCCGGCCGCCTGCAACGCCGTATGCCGATGGCCTTCGCCGGAGCGCTGGCGCAGGACGGTGGTCAAGCGATCTGCAACCTGGCCAGCCAGATTCCAGACAAGGAATGGCTGCCCCTGGCGAAAGAGTTCTTCCTCTCATAAATCGGAGGCACGGCCCGCAGAACGAGCCACCTCGATCAACACCAGCCGCCTGGATACCAACTCCGGGCGGCTGCTGTTTTTGCGCAAGGCATCTCCGCTCGATTCAGGCTTTCTGCTCGCTCAGCAGATCGAACAACGGCGCCTCGGGGCCTGGGTGCTCCGCCGCCGGCGCCGCCGCGGGAGCGCTCGAGTCTTCCGTGGCCGGAGCAGGTTTGGCTGCGGTCACCTTCTCGCCCTGCAGGAATTTTCGCGAGTCAAGCAGCGGGCGGCCGAGCGAAGCGTTATAACCGGTCCACGGTCCGTCCAGTTCCGCCTCGCGCTGGAAGTGAGCTCGCATCGCTTCCATTTTCGAATCCAGGTCGTCCAGATAGTGCAGCATCAGCGCTTCCGGGAACATCGGCAGCTTCGGCGATCCAAAATCGTATTGCCCATGATGGCTGATGATCAGATGTTCGAGCAGCGTTTTCAGTTCCGCTGGAAAGCCCGGCAACTGGGCCAGCTTCGCCTGCAGCATCTCCAACTCGATAATCATGTGCCCCAGCAGTTGGCCGCGCGTCGTGTAGGAAAATGCCCGGTTGTACGTCAGTTCCTGAATCTTGCCGATGTCATGCAGGAAGGCTCCGGTCAGCAACAGATCGCGATTGACTTGCGGATAGTTGCGGCACATCAGATCGCAGGCGGTAAACAGCGAGACCACGTGATCGAGCAGTCCGCCGATATAGGCGTGATGCAGCGTCTTGGCCGCGGGAGCGTTGCGATAGCGCTCGGCAATCTCCGCATCCGCCATGAACAGCTCGACCAGCGCCTTCAGGTGCGGATTCTCGAAGCTCGACACAAACTCGGTCAGCGTCCGCCAGAGTTCGCCAATATCCTTGCTGGTTTTCGGAAGGTAATCGGTGTAGTCGATTTCAGCTTCTTCCATGCGACGCAGTTTATGAATGGTGAGCTGAAAACGGTTCTTGTACTTGTTGATCAGGCCCTTGATTTTGAGAAAGTCGTCCTGTTCGAAAACCGCAATGAACTCCTCGACGTTATCCCACATCTTGGCTTCGAGCTGGCCGGTGCGGTCGGCCAGCACCAGCGCCAGATAGGGCTCGCCGTTTTTCTTGGCCTTGACCTGCTTCGATGCGACCACGAAGCTGGTGGTGACGATCTTGTTTTCGTGCTGCGAACATCCGGAGATAAAAAACTCTTTCATGAGCCCCCGAGATAGCCTAAAACACGCCCAGCTTCTTCTTTTTCAGTTTCTTTGCCTTATCTTCCTTCTCCGTGGTTTCGATAGGCTTGGTTTGCTTGGCGCTGGCGCCCGCGTCCACATAACCGGTTTTGACGTCGATGAAGGCATCTTCCCGCAAGGTCGTCAGATAGGCCCGTAAGGCGGGCTGCAACTTCTGCATGTAGAGCGCGTCCTGGATGCGCGGCTCCACTTCCTTCAGGGTGGGAATGCCCGCCATCTGATGCTCGGTCACCAGCAGGATCACGTAACCCTGTTTGGTGCGGATCACGTCCGTCGTCTCACCGGCTTTCAGCGCGAACACCTTGTCTTCGAGTTCTTGCGCAAGTGTGCCGCGCTTGAAATAACTGAGATCGCCGCCCGTCTTGGCCGATGGTCCATCGGAATATTTCTTGGCCAAGTCTTCAAACTTTGCACCCTTCTGAAGTTGCTGCAGCACGTCCTGCGCTGTGGCCTGGGCAGCGGCCAACGCGGCATCCGTCTCGGCCTGGGATGGCGGTTCCGGCTTTGCGCCCGCGGCGGCCGGTTTTTCGGGCGGCGTCTTCGGGGCGATCAGAATTTCGCTCAGCCGAACCTGTTCCGGATGCTCCAGCTCGGCTCGATGCTGCTCATAGAACTTCTTTTCGTCTTCCTTGTTGAGGGCGAGGTGCGAGCCCACTTCCTGGCCGATCACGCGCTGCGTGATGATCTGGTTGCGCAGGTTCTGCTTGAACTCTTCATACGACGCGCCCTGCGCTTCCGCCGCCTTCTCCAGGTCTTCCATGGTTTCGAGCTTCATTTCCTTGCGCATTTCATCGAGGCGCTTGACCAGTTCCGTGTCGCCGGTGATGCCCAGATCCTTGCCTTTTTGCAGGAGAAGCTGCTGGTCAATCAGGTCGCGGAGAACGTCCTTCTGCTTCTCCGAAAAATCGCTGTCCGCGTTCGAGGGATCCTGTTGCTGAACTTCCTGTTTAAGCTGATCGCGGCTGCGGACATATTCCGAGCGCGTGATGATCTCATTGTTGACCCGGGCGATGATCTCTTCCACCACCGTATCGGCCCGTGACAGCAATGGAAGCAACAGCCCAACTCCTACCGCGAGCAGCAGCGCAAGTCTGGTCGTCTTCATGAACACTCTCTTAAAACCTGGGTAAAACCCGAGGGGAAATTGTGTTTACATTTTACGCTGACGGCGTCCTGGAGGCCAATGCAATCGGGAATCAGCGACGAGGAGCGATTTAACTCCGAGCGTCTTATCTTCTCGCCTTTAACTTCTCGCCTTTAACTTCTTCGGATCAGCGTGAGGGCAGTCACATCATTATGCTTGGGCGCCATGTGCATAAATTCCTGCACGCTGACGAGGATGCGCTGAGAAAGTTCCTGCGCCGAAGAAGGCTGGGCCTGCATCACCATCCTGACGCCGTCCAGACCAAACTCCGCCTTCTTGGATTCGGCCTCCACCACGCCCCGCGAAACCACCGCCAGCGAACCGTTGGGCGCGAGGCCGACAATGCGCGCGTCCGTGGGCGCCAGCGAAAACAAGCCGAGCGGCAGGCCCGTGGCCGGCAATTCGACGACGCTCGTGTCATCGCGCAGCAGGCCGGGTGTGTGACCTGCGTTGACGTAGCAAACCGTCCCCAGTTCTTCGTTGTAGCAACCGGCGAAGGCGGGACAACTGCGAACCCCTCCTGCCGCGCGCATGATCTCCAGATTCAGCCGGCGCGACAACTCGATCATGGCCTCGGACTCGTTCAGCTCGGTGGCGTTGAAGATTTCCTCGCCGCAGGCGCGGAAACAGGCCTGCGCCGCCTGCAGAACCGGAGCACAGGTTTCGCGTTTGCCCGCCACGTCGAGCAATCCGAAGAGCAGGCGTTGCGGGCCCACCCGCCGGAAATCATGCAAATCTCCGCCCGCGCGCGTCGAGAAAAAAGCTACCGCCATGTCAGCGCCCTGGAGTGGGGGGCTCTCCCCCTGCACGATCCGCGGCGCCTCTTCCGCTGTCGAGCCGAAACCGAGTTTTGAAAGCAGCCCCGACATGAGCGGCGAAAGTACCATAAACTTTGCGGCGGAGCAATGAGCAGAAAGTGGTAGATCAGCACCCCGTTCTCGCGTCTGCTGCAGGCATTCCACAGTTGCGGAAAAACTCGACGCACGGCGGCTTTGGGAAGGGCACGAGTTCCACTTGTGCCGTAACTCCCGCGCAATCAACCGCGGCTTCCAGCCGCTGATGGAATGTCTCTTTCAAACTGATCCTCTACCCCGGCCCAAGGGGACTTGACATCCACCGCCAACCGCCGCAAAATATCGGAAAATTTGGCACGGGCTCCGTTTCCTCGCAAGAGTTGAGCAGTTTAAAGCCTATGATCCAAGGCCAGCCGTCGCAAGCCACCCCCAAGAAAGTCAATCCCGAGCAGTGTAAACATCCACGAGTGCAGATCGTGTCGCGCGACGAAGACTCCGAATATGTGGAATGCCAGGAATGCGGCGACGTGTTCGAGTCCAGCGAATTAAAGGATATGGCGATCGAGGAAAAGAAAGACCCGGACGAAGAAGACCCGGACGAAGAATGAGCGTCAGCGGGGCACCGGTCTGTGCGCCCGCCCGATCTTGATCACCAGATTGTTCCCTTCATCCACGCAAAATCTATTTCCTGGCGGAATCACCGTGGTAGCGCTGTATTCCGTGACCACAGCCGGCCCCAGCATCGGGCGTCCCGCCAAAAGAGTCTCCCGCTCAAATACCGGCGTGTTCACTGCTCTGTCTTGAAACCATACCGGCACGCGCTCCACCGGCAGCGCGCCCGAAGCCGGGTGCCCGCGATCCGCTTTCCTGCGCGCTGGGCGAGGCTGCGGTATACGCAAACCAGCCCGCAGACGCAGCGTAACCAGTTCAATCTCTCGTCCGGCATGGTGATATCCGTAACGCCGCTGGTGTTCACGATGAAATTGCGCGGCGAGAACGCGAGCGCTGGCGTTCGGCGCGGCCAGCACGTTGAGTTCATAGCCCTGACCTCGGTACCGCAGATCGAGACTTCTTTCCCTGAGCGGCTCACCTCGCCATCCCTCGGCGCGAAACTCCTTCTGCGCCGCCTCCTCCAGCTTACGGAATTCTTTTTGCAGCTTGGCGTGCGCAAAGCCATCGCCTAATCGCCACAGAAGTGTGCGCGAATAATCCTTGACCACATCGCTGATCAGGATTCCGAATGCTGAAAGCGCTCCCGGCCGCGCCGGAATCATTACCATCGGGATGGCCAGCGCCTCCGCCAGTTCGCAGGCGTGCAAGCCGCCCGCGCCGCCAAAAGCCACCAAAGCAAATTCCCGCGGATCATATCCCCGCTCGATCGAAACCACGCGCAGAGCGCGCTCCATATTCGCGTTCACCACCCGTACGATACCTGCGGAGAATTGCTGAACACTTAAGCGCGAGCCATGTCTCTTGAGCCATTCGAGCGTGATTCGCCGTGCTCGCTCGCTATCGAGCTTGAATTCACCGCCGAGAAAACGCTCGGCGCGAAGCCGGCCCATCAGCAAGTTGGCATCGGTCACCGTCGGCTCGGTTCCGCGTCCATAGCAGATCGGGCCAGGATCCGCGCCCGCCGATTCGGGCCCTACCCGCAGCGAGCCGCCGGCATCGAAGCGAGCGAGCGATCCGCCGCCCGCGCCCACTGTGTGAATCTCCAGCATGGGAACGCCCACCGGAAGCCCGGCTACCTCCGCCTGGCCCCCGGTTCGAATCGCGCCCTGGATCGCTGCCACATCGGTCGATGTTCCGCCCATATCGAAGGAAAGGATCTTCCGGAATCCGCTGCGCGCAGCCATCGCTGCCGCGCCCACCAATCCACCCGCCGGACCGGAGAGCACTGTGCGCACCGGCTCGCGCGCCGCCGACTCGAGCGCGGTAATGCCGCCGCTCGATTGCATTACAAAGATGCGCGGCTCGCTCCCTTTCTTGGCCGCGCCGGAGTCCGATCCCCGAGTGTACTGCGCGACCCGCCGGGCCAGTCGTTCCATATAGCTCTGCATCAGGGGTTGCAGGTAGGCGTTCACCACGACCGTGCTGGTGCGCTCGTATTCTCTGAATTCCGGCAGGATTCGATGAGACAGCGAGAAAGGCTTGCCCACGCCAGCCAGGGCTGCGGCCACGGTGACTTCATTTTCCGGATTTGCGAAGGAGAACAACAACGAAACGGCGATGGCTTCCGGTGCGGCCTTCTGCACCGCTTCCCTCAGCCGATGCAATTCTGCTTCGGATGGGCGCTCCAGAATATTGCCTTCAGAATCAGTCCTCTCCCTGACGCCAAAGCGCAGTTCGCGTTCGACCAGCGGCGCCACTCGATCGAAAAAGAAGTCGTACAGGCGGGGACGCGCCTGCCGCCCGATCTCAATGACATCTTCAAATCCCGCAGTCGTGATCAAAGCAACGCGAGCGCCCTCTCTCTGCAGCAAAGCATTGGTGCCCACCGTCGTGCCATGCAGCAGAGTCAGGATGCGACCTGCGACGAGCTTCTTTTTTGCCGTCTTTGCCGTCGCAACACCTTTTCCGGCAGCTTCGCTGATTTTCTGAAGACCTTCAGCAATGGCGCGCGAGGGATCGTCAGGCGTCGAGAACACCTTCAGAGTCCTCAGTTCGCCGTCTTCCCACCACACACAATCGGTGAACGTGCCCCCGGTATCGATGGCAATGCGAAGGCCGGGATACAGCCTGCGATTCTGGGCGCGACGCGTGAATAGGGAAGCCATGAACATGGAAGACTACCACCCGTCGAGGCCGGTGCAGTAGCGGCATGGCGGTTCCCGAAAACATAATCGCCTGGCAACACTGCCTGCCGTATGCTGAAGATGTGAACGCGCGGACCTGGAAGGCGTGGCTGGTTCCCGGCGGCTTGCTGCTGGCCCTGGCGGCCACGCTCATCAACAGTTCTTTGTTTCTCCAGGTCGCGCCCTCGCTCTCCTTCTATTACGTTGGTGCGTTTACTGCCGGACTGCTTCTCGCGTGGCGTTTCAACTCCAGCCGTGTCCTGTTCTCGCTGCTGGCTGTGCTGCTCGCGCACCGCGCGGTGGATTTCTTTGCCCGCGGTCAGGTCCGCTACGGACCCGGCCGCATGGCGGTCGCGCTCGCCGCCCTGCTGCTTCCGCTGAACTTCATCGCCTTCGCCTCCATGCGCGAGCGCGGACTGATCTTCGCCGGAATCGCGCCGCGCTTCTCATTGCTCTTCCTCGAATCGGTGGCCTTCGCCGTTCTCTGCCGCCCGGAAAATAGTCCGGCCAACGCTCACCCCACCGGGACGGCGGCCATCCCGCTGTGGATTTTCTTGAGCTTCGCGGCCGCCATCGCCGTCTTAGTCCGCCGTTTTTTTCTGACGCGCAAGCCCATCGAGCCCGGATTTGTCTGGGCCGTCGCCGCCGTTTTCCTGTGGCTGCAATTCGCTCCCGTCGGCAGAATGTCCGACGCCTATGTCGCCACCGCCGCCCTCATCCTGGCCGCGTCGATGATCGAAACTTCCTATGTGCTCGCCTACCACGATGAACTCACCGGCATCCGCGGTCGCCGCGCCTTCAACGAGTCCCTGCTTTCGCTCGATCAGCAATACGCCATCGGCATCGTCGATATCGATCATTTCAAGAAATTCAATGACACCTACGGACACGACGTCGGCGATCAGGTGCTGTGCATGGTGGCGAAGCGCTTGTCGGAAGTCGGCGGCAACGGCCAGGCCTTCCGCTGCGGAGGCGAAGAGTTTGCCATCGTCTTTCCTGGAACCTCGGCCAAAGAGGCCTATGAGCATCTGGACGCGCTACGCCAACTGATTGAACAATCCACCTTCCATGTACGGGGCGCCGACCGCCGCGCCGAGAAGAGTGCCGAGCAACGTGGCGGGAAAAGTGCCGATAAAAGTGGCGACCCGAATCAAGAACTGCGCAGCGGCCAGTCCGATCGCCGGAGGTCAACCAGGAAAAAATCCGCACCCGAAACGTCGCATCACGGCCCTGACCGTTTATCCGTAACCGTCAGCATAGGCGCAGCCGAACCCAGCACCCGCTACCGCCAGCCCGAGCAAGTGATCCAGGCGGCCGATCAGGCTCTCTACCGTGCCAAGCACAGAGGCCGCAACCGCGTGGAACTCGCATCCACAGCGCCGCTTCGGCTCACAGAACGCAAACGAGCCAAAGCGTCGCAGTCGCAACGATAAGCCTCGCCACCGCCGCTCCCGTCTGGGAAACCTCCGGCGTCACCACTCGAAAAGATGGATAACAAAGAGAATGACGGTAGCCCCAAGCGGTACCACCATGGCCGCGCGCAGACTGCCGGTGGCATGAGATATTACGCCGACCATCCACGGAAGCACCGCCGGACCGACCGACGCCAGCGAAAACATGACCGCGCCAATGCTGCGCGCGGCAACGCCGAACCGCTCCGAGAGCCGTGCCACGGTGATGGGATACAAAGTTGCGAAACTAAGTCCCGTTATCATGGCGCCAACAATAACGCCCGCCAGTGATGGAGCCCAGATCATCAGTCCGATGCCCGCTGCTCCGCCCGCATAACCCGCGCGCAACACACGGCGTTCCGAAACGCCGCGCAACAAAACGCTACCCAGTGCCCGGCCGACGGTGAGCGCCGACCAGAAAAATGCAGGCATCATCGAGGCCATCGCCGCGCCCCGCGCCCCCAGCCGCGATACATACGAGCCGACCCATCCCCCCACCGCCGTTTCCGCTCCGGGATAGAGAAAGAAGACGGCCGCGAAAATCCAAATCGCGGGACTCTTCGCCATATCGATCCATGCAGCCGACGATTTTGCCGAAGTTTCCGCGGGGGGAAAATGCAGATTGCGCGTGGCCCACACCAGCGCCAGAAGGAACAACGCCACCCCGCCGAGAAAAACCGGCAATAGCTTGTGCGCTGCCGACCACGCCACCATCAGCGAGCAAAACACCGCGCCCACGCCCCAGAAGAAGTTCAACAGGCTCACCGCGCCTGCTCGTGAAGCCTCCGGTGTAGCCGGGTCCGCTCCGCCGCTGAGTTCCGCCACCAGCAGATTGTCGGAAGGAATGATCAGTCCCAACCCCAAACCGTACACCGCAACCGAGAACATCCCCAGCCAAAACCCGCCCAGATACAGGGTGGCCACTCCGCTAGCCATTAAAAGCAACCCCGATAGAAACGCCGGACGAAACCCCCACCGCGAGAGCAAGACGCCGGAGAGTTGTACCCCCACCAGCGACGCCAGAAATTGCACCAGAAAAAGATCCCCCGCGCGGGCGTCATCCATCGCCCAGTGCACCATCAGGATCGGCAGCATCGGCCCGAGCAACGTGGTGAGAACGCCGGTCGGTAGAAAGGCTATCTGACCCGCCAGAATCAGCTTCCGCTTCGACGATGCCGGCAGGATGTCAACCGCAGAGTTGGCCATGCGTATCAGAGTGCGCCACTTTGGAGCCCGGAGTCTTTAGCATAGCGCAACCTCGCATTTCCACCGGATGCAAAGCGCAAGCAGCGGAGGGTTGGCGGAGATGGTTGGCGGATTGGAATTTTTTGGGGCGGGACAAAAAACCTAGCCAACCTCAACCAACCCATAGCTAAGCGCCCAGCGCGACCGCATCTCTCGCAGCGCCCGGTCAATTTCTTCTTTCGATGTCTCGGCATTCGGCCCGCAGATCACCAACGCAGCCTCGCGTTTTGCTGCTTCCAGCAGTTCGCGATCGCGAAGGAGATCGGCCACGCGAAAGCTCGGAATGCCCGCCTGCTTCGTCCCGAAAAATTCCCCCGGCCCGCGCAGCTCGAGATCCAGTTCCGCGATCTGGAAGCCATCATGCCAGCGCACCATGGCTTCCAGGCGCCTTTCGCCTTCTTCCGATACCTTGCCGCCGCGCATCAGTACGCAGTAAGACTTCGCCGCGCCGCGGCCGATGCGCCCGCGTAATTGATGGAGTTGCGCCAGCCCAAAGCGGTCGGCGTGTTCGATCACCATCACGGTTGCGTTCGGAACATCGACTCCCACTTCGATCACCGTCGTCGCCACCAGAATTTCGATCTTGCCCTGTTGAAACTCGCGCATCACATGCTCTTTTTTGTCGGCATCGAGACGGCCATGCAGCAATCCGACATGCAGTTCGGGAAAGATCTTTTCCCGCAACTGCCGGTACATCTGCTCGGCCGCCTTCAGTTCGCGCTCTTCGTTCTCTTCGATCACCGGATAAACCACGTAGGCTTGATGTCCAGCCGCGACCTGCTTGCGGACGAAATCCCACACTTCGGGCGCGCGCTCGTCCGGCACCGAGCGAGTGATGACAGGTGTTCGCCCCGGAGGAAGTTCATCGAGTACCGAAACGTCAAGATCGCCGTAAAGCGTGAGCGCGAGGGTGCGAGGTATCGGCGTAGCCGTCATCACCAGCACATCCGGCTCGGGGTCGCTGGCTTCGTCCGCTTTCTTCATCAGCTTCAGCCGTTGCATCACCCCGAAGCGATGCTGCTCGTCCACCACCACCAGTCCAAGCTTTTCAAATTCGACGCGGTTCTGAATCAGCGCGTGCGTTCCGATTACAAGATTGGCGTTGCCTTGCGCGATGTGGCGCCGCACATCGCGCTTGCGCTCCTGTTCCAGCGATCCGGTCAGCAGCACGATGCGGCATCCCGCTCGTTCGAGAATCTGCCGCGCGGAAAAATAATGCTGCTGCGCCAGAATTTCCGTCGGAGCCATCAACGCTACCTGATAGCCATTTTCAATGGCGATAATCGCCGCCTGAAATGCCACAATCGTTTTGCCCGAGCCCACATCTCCCTGCAGCAGGCGCCGCATGGGATGCCTCTGCTGCATATCGGTCGCAATCTCCTTCAGCACTCGCTTCTGCGCCGCCGTCGGATGAAACGGAAGTATCTTTTTGATGGCCTCGCGAACCTTCGTATCCAGTTGAAATGCGATTCCGGTCTGCGCCTTCTGCTCGCGCCGCTTGAGTTCCAGTCCCAGTTCAATAAAGAACAGCTCATCGAAGATCATCCGAATATGCGCCGCCGTCCGCGACGATTGCAGATCCGAAAAACTCTCTCCCGCATCCGGCCAGTGCACCTTCCACAGTCCCTCGCGCACCGAGACCAGGCCAAGATGCTCGCGCACCGCAGTCGGAATCGGATCCGCAAGATCGGGGTTCAGATTGTCCAGCGCCCAGCGAATAATCCGCCGAAACCAGCGCGGCGTCAGTTTGCCCTGGCCGGTCGATTCGTAGATCGGAACAATCCGTCCAATTTCCAGCGAAGCCGCCGCCCTTTTTTCAGCCTCATCCGCTCCGCCCTCTTCGTTCATGTCCCCAAGAATCTCGAATTGCGGCTGCATGATCTGCAGGTGCCCGTCGCGGTCTGCTTCCACCTTGCCGTAAAGCGCGACCATTTGTCCCGCTTGAAAGCGATCCTGCAGATAGGCGGCATTGAACCAGAGGCACTTCAACTTGGTGCGGCCCTGGCCTACCGTGAGCTGGAAGATCGGCGCGCGCCGGGTACGAAAGAGTCCCGAGTTGCGGACTTCAGCAATCACCGTCGCCATCTCTCCCGCCCGCAACTCGGCCACCGAACGCGGGTTCAGCCGGTCTTCGTAACGGAAAGGAAGGTAATGCAGAAGATCATCGACAGTGGCAATTCCTTTGGCAGCAAGCACTTCGGCCAGCCGCGGGCCGATTCCTTTTACGTACTGCACTGCCGTCGATGGTTCCAGCATCTTATGCGATGTTAGCAGGAGATTTTAGAACCGGCGGAGGCCAGCAGTGGCGACGGATCAGCAAAGGCGGCGGACACGGACGACGATGAAGAATTTTCTCGACGCTCTCGTGGCCGTCCTGGCCGGCAACGTCATCTACTTCGTCCTCATGCCGCACCTGCCTCGTGTGGCAAGACATGCGCTCTTCCAGGAGGACTGGGGCTTGCTCTTGGATTTCCTCATCTGCACCGTCATTTTTGCGGCCGTCAAGTTCGCGCGGCGCGACGAAGCATGACGACGGATCAGACGACGACGGACAAACGATCATTGATCCTGGCCTGGACAGACCCGGCCTGGGCAGATTCTGGCCCGGTCGGATCCTGGCCCGGACGCGCCAAGCCTCGTCTCTACGAGCGCGATCCAGTAAACTCATCGCGTAATGTTCACCCTCATTCCCTTGAGTCCCATCCCATGCTGAAGCCACGAGCATTGGTCGCCAGCCTCAGCCCCTATCATTCGCCCATCGGAAGCCGCGCCGGGCTGAGCCTCGATCTCAATGAGAGTATGGCGGGATGCTCGCCCCGAGTCCTGGGCCGCCTGCATTCACTCTCGGCGTCGGACGTATCGCTCTATCCGCAGCGTGAACTGGGCGAGCAGCTGATCGCGAACTTCCTCGGCCTCGCGCCCGATCAGGTCTTGCTCACCAATGGAATGGACGAGGCCTTGTCCCTCCTGTTTACCGCGTACCTCAGCCCCGGCGATGAGTTGCTGTTTGCCGATCCGACTTTCGTACTCTATCCGGTGCTCGGCCACGCCCTCGGCGCACAAGTCGTCCGCCTGCATTCGGCCGGAGATCTGGCCCTTCCCATCGCTGCTTTGCTGGCTCACATCACGCCGCGCACTCGGGTAATCGTTATCGCGAATCCCAATAACCCCACCGGGCTGATGGCAGCACGCGCCGATCTGCTGCGCATTGTGGAAGCGGCGCCTGACGCCGCGGTGATCATCGACGAAGCCTACTTCGAGTTCTCCGATGGCGAAACCCTGCTCCCTGATTTGGCCGGCCACTCCAACCTCTTCGTGGCGCGGACTTTGTCCAAGGCCTACGGGCTTGCCGGGATTCGCATCGGCGTGCTCACCGGCGCCGCGCAGCAAATCGGCTACCTGCGCGGATTGAGCTTGCCCTTCAATGTAAATTCCGTGGCGCTCGCTTGTCTCGAAGAGGCGCTAGCCGATCAGCCCTTCGTTCGTGAGCATGTCGCGGACGTGAAGCAGAGCCGCCAGCGGTTGTCACATCTGCTCCTGGAGATGGGTTTGCGCTTCTGGCCCAGCCAGACCAACTTCGTTCTGGTCCGAATCGGTCCGAAGGTGAAAGCCTTCGTGGAATCGATCGAGCGCCGCGGCTTTCAGCTCCGCGATTCCTCCGCCAACCCAGGCTGCGAGGGATGTGTTCGAATCACCGTTGGAACACCCGCCCAGATGGATGGATTGCTGCAAGCAATCCGCGAGGCCGTCGCCGAAATAAAGCTCGTTTAATGGTGGACAGCCGCGCGTCCGCGGGCCCGCCCTCCGGGTTGCAACCGCGCTCGAAAATCCGGCAACATATCCGTCATGAAGACGATTCTCCTCCTTACTTGCTCCAACATTTTCATGACCTTTGCCTGGTATGGCCACTTGAAATATCGCCAAGCTCCGCTCCTAAAGGTTATTGTCATCAGCTGGATCATCGCTTTTGCGGAATACTGTTTCCAGGTTCCGGCCAACCGCATCGGCTCCTACGAGTTCACTCTGGCGCAGTTGAAGACCATCCAGGAGGTGATCACGCTGACCGTGTTTTCGGTCTTCTCGGTCCTTTACTTCCACCAGTCGCTGAAGTGGAACTACTATGCCGGATTTGCCTTGATGGTGTGCGCCGTCGCTGTCATCTTCAAGAAATGGTGAGGCAGCATGTTGGAGCGCACTGCGCCGCTGGCTCCCATTTACGCGTATCATAGAGGGTTTTCGGAGAGCGTTTTCCATCGTGCGCCCGATCGGCATGGGTCCGCAAAAGAAACTCTGTGCTCATATCAGGAGCTGAAAATCCAAAGGCTGGTTTCCCATATGCTGATCTTCCGCAAACCTCTTCCCAACATCGAGCATCCCGAAATGCCGGCCGACGTCGTCATCGTCGGCGGCGGACCCGCGGGCATGGCCTGCGCCCTGCGCCTTTCGCAATTGATCGACGATCATAATGCCCATCATCCTGGCGCCCAGCTGAGCAAGGAAAATATCTACCTGCTCGAAAAAGCGCGCGAAGCCGGGCAGCATTGTCTTTCCGGCGCTCTCCTAGACCCGCGATCCATGAAAGAGCTGCTTCCCGGATTCGAGCGCGAAGCGCCACTCGACGCCGAGGTCCACAAAGAAGCGGTTTACTTCCTCACCCGCAAGGATCATCACCAGCTCCCGATCACGCCTCCGCCGCTGCAGGATCATGGCAACTATGTCATCTCCATCAACCGTTTCGTGAAGTGGCTCGCAAGCAAGGTAGAAGAGGCGGGAATCACGATTTTCACCTCTTTTGCCGGATCGGAACTGCTCTACGAACAAGCCCCCGATGGCGATCGCGTCATTGGCGTCCGCACCGACGACAAGGGCGTCGACAAACAGAACCAGCCCAAATCAAATTTCGAGCCGGGCTATGACCTGAAGGCCAAGGTCGTGGTCCTCGCCGAAGGCACTCGCGGATCGCTCACCAAGCAACTCATCCAGAAATTTGACCTGATGAAAGATCGCAATCCGCAGACCTACGGCTGCGGCGTGAAAGAACTCTGGGAGCTCCCATCCGGCCGAATCGCGCCCGGTGAAGTGATCTACACCATGGGCTATCCTCTTTCCACCAAGGATTACGGTGGCGCGTGGATTTATGGCTCCAAAGACAACATCGTCTCGCTCGGCTTCGTCACCGGCCTTGATTACCAGGACCCGCGGCTCGATCCGCAGCATGTGTTGCAGACCTTCAAGCAGCACCCTTTCATCTCCAAATTGCTCGCCGGTGGCAAGATGATCCGCTACGGCGCCAAGTCGCTTCCCTATGGTGGATGGTGGTCGCTGCCGCCGCTCGGTGGAGACGGCTGGATGATCATCGGAGACTCCGCCGGCTTCCTGAATTCCGCTCGCCTGAAAGGCATTCATCTCGCCATCAAGAGCGGAATGCTGGCCGCCGAAACCGCGTTCGAAGCGCTGGTGAAGTCCGACACCTCGGCCGCTAGGCTCGGTACATTCCAGCGGCGCGTCGAAACCAGTTGGATTCAGGATGAATTGTGGCCCGTGCGCAACTTCCACCAGGGATTCGAAAACGGCATGGTCGCCGGCATGATCAACACCGTGCTGCAGGATATCTTCCCCGGCGGCTTGCGGAATCGCGTACCGTCACACGCGGGCTATGAAAACCTGCAACCCGTGGCTAAACTGCCTGCCGACGGCGGAGCGGAAGCGCCTCTCCTCGGTCCCGCCAGGGGCGATGGCAAACTCACCTTCGACAAACTCACCGACCTCTATCACTCCGGCACCAAACACGAAGAGGATCAGCCGGCCCATCTGATCATTCACGACACCAACATCTGCAACGACCGTTGCGTCAAAGAATTTGGCAGCCCCTGCCAGAACTTCTGTCCCGCAAACGTCTACGAAATGGTCGACGATAGCACTGCGCCCAACGGCAAGCGCATAAGTTTGAATCCCGCCAATTGCGTGCACTGCAAGACCTGCGACATTCAGGATCCCTACCAGATCATTACCTGGGTCCCACCCGAGGGTGGCGGCGGCCCGAACTATGACGGGATGTGACGCTTCACGTTGCTGGCTAGTTGCTGTCTTCGCCCACTTTCAGCACCGCCAGGAAGGCCTCCTGCGGAATATCCACGCGCCCGATGCGCTTCATCCGCTTCTTGCCCTCTTTCTGTTTCTCGAGCAGCTTGCGTTT
Organism: uncultured Acidobacteriaceae bacterium; assembly: GCA_963696275.1. Classification (GTDB taxonomy): domain Bacteria; phylum Acidobacteriota; class Terriglobia; order Terriglobales; family Acidobacteriaceae; genus Acidiflorens. The sequence goes on from CAVOJQ010000012.1 coordinate 1,052,020, forward strand.
GCGTGAAATGTCGCCCCCGTAGCACTTGGCGATCACGTTTTTGCGGATGGCCGGCACCGTTTCCCGCGCAATGACCTTCGCTCCAATCGCCGCCTGAATCGCCACTTCAAACATCTGCCGCGGGATTAACTGCTTCATCTTTGCCGCCAGCGCCCGCCCGCGATCATAGGCAAAATCACGATGGATGATCGTCGAGAGCGCATCGACCGGCTCGCCCGCCACCATAATGTCAAGCTTTGCCATCGGCGATACCCAGTTGCCCGAGAGGTGATAGTCCAGCGAAGCATATCCTCGCGATACCGACTTCAGCCGATCGTAAAAATCGAGCACAATTTCATTCAGCGGCAGTTCATATTGCAGCATCACCCGCGAAGAGCTGACGTATTCGAAGCTCTTCTGCTTCCCGCGCTTTTCTTCGACCAGCTTCAGAATGCCACCCACATATTCTTCATTGGTCAAAATCACCGCCAGAATCACCGGCTCTTCCACCTTCGCGATCTCGCTGACGTCCGGCCATCGCGACGGATTATCCACTTCGATCAACTGTCCATCGGTCTTCGTGATCTGGTAACGCACTCCCGGAGCCGTCGTAATCAGCTCGAGATTGTATTCGCGCTCCAGCCGCTCCTGAATGATCTCCATGTGCAACAACCCCAGAAAGCCGCAGCGAAACCCAAATCCCAGCGCCACCGAACTTTCCGGCTCAAAGAAGAATGACGAATCGTTGAGCTTTAACTTCTCCAGCGCCTCGCGCAGTTGCGTGTGTTCGTGCGCGTCCACCGTGTACAGGCCCGCGAAAACCATGGGCTTGATTTCTTCAAACCCCGGCAATGCCTGGATCGCCGGCCGGTCGTCATCCGTAATCGTGTCGCCAATCTTCGTGTCGGCTACATTTTTTATATTCGCGATGATGAATCCCACTTCCCCCGCCACTAACTCGTCGATCTCCGCCGGCTTGGGCGTGAGCACGCCCAGGGTTTCCACTTGAAAAACATGTCCGTTCGACCACAGCCGGATCTTCTGGCCCTTGCGCAGCGTGCCTTCAAACACCCTCGCCAGCACCACCACGCCGCGATACGGATCGAACCACGAATCAAACAGCAACGCCTGCAGATGCCGCTCCGGTGACCCCTTCGGCGGTGGCACCCGCTTCACGATCGCTTCGAGAACGTCGGGCACGCCCTGCCCCGTCTTCGCGCTGATCAGCAACGCATCGGATGCATCCAGCCCGACCGCGCTCTCGATCATCTCCTTGGTGCGCTCAACATCGGCGCTCTGCAAGTCGATCTTGTTGATCACCGGAATAATTTCCAGCCCATGATTGATCGCCAGATACGAGTTCGCCAGCGTCTGCGCTTCCACCCCCTGCGAGGCATCCACCACCAGCAGCGCCCCTTCGCAGGCGGCCAGCGAGCGCGATACTTCGTAGGAAAAATCGACGTGCCCCGGAGTGTCGATCAAATTGAGTTGGTAAATTTGCCCATCCTGCGCCGGATACAGCATGCGGACGGCGTGCGCCTTGATGGTGATCCCGCGCTCGCGCTCCAGATCCATCGAATCCAGGACCTGCTCCTGCATTTCGCGCATCGCCAGCGACCCGGTCAGCTCCAGCAGCCGGTCGGCCAGCGTGGATTTTCCGTGATCAATATGCGCAATAATCGCAAAATTGCGGATGTGAGAGGCTTCCATGCAGATACCACGATTCTAGCAGCAGCGCTAGTGTGGCGCGGGCGCCCCGCCCGCGATCCGTCCGCGCAATCTCAAACCACGTAGGGACTCGCTACTCGTCCCTCCCTGAACGCGGAGCGCGACGGTCTTATCGAAAAGCCGAAGTCCACCGGCAGCGCAGGCCAACCCTCTCCTACCCGCGGTGCGCCCTCCCGGAGAAAAACAATAGAGCGACCACCAGCGCAATGTTCCCAGCCTCGACCAGCAACGCGCTCGAGGTCCACCGTTTCGCTGGCTTGAATCGCGCCAGCAATCGGCTCACACCGAGCCACGTCATCACCATGGGCGCGCCGAACAGACGATACATACAAAAATTGCCTAGGACCGTGTCCGACTGGCTGATTGCCGGCACCAGTATCAGCCCCAAACTAATCGGCGCCGTCAGGCTGAAGCCGAAAAGGACCTTCGAGAATGCCGTATAGATAGCCTCGCGTTTGCGGATCACGAAGGCCAGAAGAAACGTTGGAATCAGGAGGAGGCCCCCGATAAAAATCTCAAGCATCCAGTCGCCCGCCGCCGCCATGCCTCCGTTGAAGTCGCCCGGATTACGCAGGGCCAGCATATGGCGTACCGTAATCGCCACCGCCGCAAACGCCAGAACCGCCGCGTAACACGCCGCCACAAAACCGAGCTGCACGCGCCAAGGAATCTTGTCCATAAAAAGATTCTAGGGCCGGACGTGCAATCCGCTATGTTACTTCCGTGCGCCGCAGTTATTCCGCCGGCCCAACCTCCTCCGCCACAAAAAAGGCGCGCGATCCCCCGGCGTGACGTCGCCTCCCCGTCTGGTACAAAGTCTAGAACATGAATTTGACCGCCAGTTGCACCAGCCGCGGACTCGCCGCACTCACCACCTGCCCGAAACTGCCGCTACTGATGTTGCCATTCACCGACGAGGCTCCATAGAACTGAGCGTGGTTGAAAACGTTGAAGCCTTCTGCCCGGAACTGCACTGCTTTGCCTTCAGTGATGGCCAGTTCCTTCTGCAGGGCCATATCGAAGTTGACCAGACCCGGGCCATAAAAGAATCTCCGCCGAGCATTCCCCAGTTGTCCGAGGTAGGGTGTGACATTCGAAGGGAACAGAGATGTGTTGAAGGCGGCTCGCCCATTCCGCGGATCGTGGTTGATTTCGAGTTTGCCCGGCAGGTAGTAAGGAGTGTCCACTCCGTTGTTGTTAATGCCGTTCGGCATGCTCCCGAGCAGCGAACTGTCGGTGTTGTTGTAGAGCGTCACGGGCAGTCCCGTGGCAAATCGCGTAATGCCCGAAAGCGCCCAGCCCGTCGTCCAGCCGTTCTGCGCGTGTAGCAGCGCGGCGACTGGCAGTTTGTAGTGATAGCTGGCGACGAAATTTTGGCGCATGTCATACGCCGAGATGGCCTTGGTCAGCGCCGCCCCCATCGGATACACCGGCTCCGCCAGGCTCGAGGAATCATCCAGCGACTTCCCGTACGTGTATCCCGCCATCACTTCGAGCGACCTGCTGTTGTGCCGAAGGGAGACTTCAAGTGCGTTGTAGTTGGAGAAGCCGATCGTTTTCTGATACGTGATTCCATCAAACGCGGAACTGAACGGTCCTCTGACTTGCACGCTGGTGCCGTCTGCCTTGGTAAAGACCCCGCCTTCGCTGAAGGGACCGCAAGTGGGGGTTCCCGGCACGACCTGGCTCGGGTTGGCGACGCTCAGGCAGAGCGCCGCATTGCCCGGGTCCGCCGAGGTCAGGACCAGCAGGTGGTGCGCTTGCGCCCCAACGTAGCTTACCTTCAGTGTCGTGCTGGCGCGGAGTTCACGTTCCCAGGAGAGCGTGTAGCTTTCCGTGTAAGGCGATGTGTTGCGATAGTAGAACGCGGGGTCTCCCGTGATCGGAGCGTACTTCGACCAGTCGACCGAAGTGTTCGGGTGGCCGGGCGATGCCCCGAACGCCGGGATCGGAGAAGGGAACGGCTGCCCGTTGCTCAACCCCGTAGTCGCGGAGACAAACGGCTCGTTGAACATCGGATGTCCGCCGGTGCTGTCATAGTCGTATCCGTAGGGAGCGCAGGCGCTCATGATGCCTGCTGACAGTCCTTCAATCGCGGTGTGGAAAATGCCCCAACTGGCTCGGATACTGCTTTGATCGTGACCGCCGAATACCTTCGCCAGCACTTCGTCGTCAAAATTAGGAGAGTAGGCCAGACCCACGCGGGGAGCAAAGTCATTCCACCGTGTCGGAGCCAGCGACCGCGGTATGCCGGGGTCGCCTGGGAAAACCATCCCTTGCGGAGCATCGGGATAAACCTCCGACTGCTGCCCCAGTACGAATGTCTGAAGCTGGTTGTATTTCTCGTGCCAGGGAGGCAGCACATCCCAACGCACTCCATAATTGAGGATGAGGTTCGGCCGTACCCGCCAGCTGTCCTGCGCAAAAGCGCCGATGTATTTGTTGCGAATGTAAAACGGACCCGCGTCCCCCTGTTCGTAGGTGCTGGCAATGCCCAGCAGATAATCGGCAAAGTCAGAGCCGGTTTCCGTGCCTTGAAAAACGAACGAACCATTGTTGATTGAATTGGAGTTGATGTTGATCTGGTCGAAGTGAAAGCTGCCCCCGAGTTTAAGCGTATGCGCGCCCATCACGCGCGACAGATTATCGCTCCACTGAAAAGTGTTGTTGACCTGCCGTTCGCCGGTTACATCGACGCCAATGGTGAAGTCGTTGAATGTGACGTTCTCGATACCTTCAATACCCGGATTCAGCGGGACGATCCCCAGCGTCCCCTTTCCCGCCACAAAACCTTGCGAAGCCAGTGACGGCCCCACCCCGCCAATCGGCTGCCCAATCACGTTGCCGTAGCGCAGGTAGCTGAAGCGGGTTTCGTTCACCATGCCAGCGCCCCATGCCTTCGTCAGGCCGGCACTGAAGAGTTGCGCGCGGCCTTCGGAAAGCGCGTTGAATCCTGGCACGTTCGCGCCGCCTTGCTCCGTTGGGTACGGGTTATCCATTGTGTATTGATCGATAAAATAGTAGCCCGTAAAATTTCCGAATCGCGTGCCGGCGTCAAAGCGCGCCGCACTTTTGTTGTCGCCTAGGGTTTCATTTCCCGATGAGCTCGAGAAAACATTCAACCCAACCGTCGGTTGCGGAATGTACTGCATCAGTGACGTCGCCGGGGCCGACCATGCCTTTTGCGGTATCACTGCATTCGGAAACACGGCCGAGTAGGGCTCTCCCGCGGCCACCGCGTAACCAAGCTTTGCTGAAAGCTGTCCCGCCCAGAAATCTGTGCTGACGTGGCCCGTGAGTTGCGCCCCGAGGTCGGTGATATTCCCCGTTCGGTCCGCCTGACTCGGCACCACAATGTTTCCCGTCTCCTGTCCCTGCGTCATCTGCGTACCCTGATAATCGACGAAAAAATAAGCTTTCTCTTTTCGGATAGGTCCGCCCACCGTGCCGCCGTACTGATTACGATCATAGGTCGCTCGCTCGCTGCCGAAATAATTGCGCGAGTCCAAATCCGTATTGCGCAGGAACTCAAAAGCGCTCCCGTGGATCTGGTTGCCACCGGATTTGGTTGCCACCAGTACCTGGCCTCCGCTGAAATTCCCGTACTCAGCGTCGAAATTGCTGGTCAGCACTCGGAGTTCCTCGATCGAATCCAGGTTGGGCATCACCGCCGTGCCGTTGTTGAAGTCCTCCTCGACCACACTTCCGTTGACCATAAAGCCATTCGCGGTTTCACGCTGGCCGCTCACCGACACATCGCCGGGGTTCAGATCTCCCGAAGGGGGCGTACTTGTGCAGCCAGACATCACCACCGCATTCGGTTGTGCCGAACTCGCGGGAATCACGCCCGGCTGTATCGCCAGCAGATCAGTGAAGCTGCGGCCGTTAAGCGGAACGTTGGTCATTTTGCTCGCGGCGATGGCTTCTCCCATCTGGGTATCAGACAGGTCCACCTGAAGACCCGCCGCCGAAACTTCGACGATTGTGCTCTCCGAATTCAGCGCCAGCGCGACGTCCAGTTTCAGGGCCGCCGCTGGGTCGAGTGCGAAATCACCGTGCGCATAAGGCTTGAATCCCGCTGCAGCGACCTCAATCTGGTAACGGCCCGGCACAAGACTGAGAAATGCGTAGGAGCCATCTCCGTTCGTCGTCGCCGTCAGTTGCGCCCCGTGCTCCAGGTCATCCAGCGTAACCTTGGCGTCGGCCACCACCGCGCCACTCGGGTCCGCAACGATGCCGAAGACGCTGGCCGCAGGCTCCGCCCACGCCGTCAGGCAGCACGCAAGGAAGATCGCAAAAAAAAACGCCGCTACCCAGCCCACCCGCATGAAGCTGTAAATCCTGCTTTGTTTTATGAGTTTCTCGCCCGAATCCATGATGGATGATGCCTTTCCTATATGCGACTCAATCGCAACTAGTAGCACAAAAAAATGAAAACTCAATCAGCCTGCCAGTTGAAATTGAATTTCATTTTCATTATCCCGACGCCCGAATCTTGCCGCCGTGACCACAATCACACAGCTATGTTTGCCGTTCAGGCCGCAAGGCTCGGACAGAGCAATAAAAAAAGGCGCGATCGCTCGCGCCCCACTTCTGCAATCTGACCTCTGACCTCGACCTTAGTCCCTCACCCCATCCATAAACGCTCGCAGCTTCCGCGACCGCGATGGATGCCGCAGCTTTCTTAGCGCCTTCGCCTCGATCTGCCGGATGCGTTCACGCGTTACCGCGAACGACTGCCCGACTTCCTCCAGCGTGTGCTCCGAGCCATCTTCCAGCCCGAAACGCATCTTGATAACCTTCTCCTCGCGCGGCGTCAGCGTGCGCAGCACCTGCGAAGTTTGGTCTTTGAGGTTGACGTTGATGACCGCTTCAGCCGGAGAAACCACCGCCCGGTCTTCAATGAAGTCGCCCAGATGCGAATCTTCCTCTTCCCCAATCGGCGTTTCGAGAGAGATCGGCTCCTGCGCAATCTTCAGCACCTTGCGGACTTTCGCCACCGGAATATCCATCCGCTTGGCGATTTCTTCCGAGGTCGGTTCGCGTCCCAGTTCCTGCACCAGCTGACGCGACGTGCGGATCAGCTTGTTGATCGTTTCGATCATGTGCACCGGGATGCGAATCGTACGCGCCTGATCGGCAATCGCGCGGGTAATCGCCTGCCGAATCCACCACGTCGCATAAGTCGAAAACTTATACCCGCGGCGATATTCGAACTTGTCCACCGCCTTCATCAGGCCGATGTTGCCCTCCTGAATCAGGTCGAGGAACTGCAATCCCCGATTGGTGTACTTTTTCGCAATCGAAACCACCAGCCGCAAGTTCGCTTCAATCAACTCGCGCTTGGCGTGCTCGGCGTCCATGTCGCCCTGGATGATCTCGCGCTGTGTACGCTTGAGCTCCTGGAACAACAGGCCCGCTTCCACTTCAAGCTTTTCCAGCTCTCCGCGGACCGCGCGCGACTGCTTTTTGTATTCCTTTTTTTGCTCTTCGCTGCGCGTCGCGTCGGCCCGCTTTTCCAGGTTCTGGATCTGCCGGTCGAGCGACCGCATCCCGTCGACCGTGCGATTGACGCGGTCGATCAGCCGCTTGCGTTCGTTGTTGGTGAAGCCCAGCTTGCGCACCGCAATCGACGTGCGCACAATCGCGCGCGCCAGGTGAAAACGATACCGGCGATGGTCGCGCGGACGCTTCTTTTGATTCACCGCCGCCAATTTCTCGACGAACGGCATGATCTTCTTGTAAAGCTTGTCAAGATTGTGGATCTTGCCAAGAAATTCTTTCAGGCGCTTGTCGACGATCTCTTCCGTGATTTCCTCTTCATCGAACGTCACCAGCTCTTTAATCGAGCGGACGCCCTTCTCGAGGTCCTCGCCCAGGGCGAGGAGTTCACGAATCACAATCGGCGAGCGCGAAAGCGCCTTCAGAACTCGGTTTTGCCCCCGCTCGATCCGCTTGGCGATTTCCACTTCGCCTTCGCGCGTGAGCAGCGGCACGGTTCCCATCTCGCGCAGATACATGCGGACGGGATCATTGGTTTTTTCCAGAGCGCCCGGGGTTAGGTCGAGTTCGACATCCTCGGACGCATCATCCACTTCCTCGAATTTTTTTTCCAGATCGGTCGTCGGCCCTTTCGAGCTTTCGAGTACATCGATTCCTTGCGTTCCGATCGTGGTCAGCAGATCTTCCAGGTCTTCAGGAGAGTGCACATCGTGCGGGATTAGGTCGTTGACCTGATCATAGGTCAGATATCCCTTCTCTTTGCCTGCGTCGATCAGCTTTTTTATGTCGTCGTACTTGTCGTCTAGTGCCAATGCAGATTATCCTTCAAGGCGTCCGCTGGTGAGCAAACGCCAAACCATTGAGCGGTGGGAGTTGGAACGGAGTTGTGCGCAGAGGCACAAACCTTAAAAGTATAGCACGCCGACTCCTTTTGCCGCCTGCATCTATTTCTCCGCCTGGTCTTTAGATGTCGCCCGGCCACATTTCGTTCCAAGCCCTGTTTTTAAAGATGGAGCGACGGGCGTCCTCGCCCGTCCACCAACAAGCCTCAGAATTACCCCAGTCCCCGGTGCTACCAGCCGTCCGGCGCAGCCCCAGGTGAGAGCCGGCGCCCTACGACGCTTCGCCATCCATCCCCTCGCCCAGCCCCGGATCCATCAGCGCCCGCTTCAACCGCACTTTTTCCTGCAATAACGCCTGTTTCTCCGCCGCCGACGCTCCCGCACGCTGCAACGCCAGCTGCACCTCCTCCAGCCGCCGCCGCAAATAAATCCTCCGCAGCGCCCGCACCGCCCCCTCCACCGTCTCCGGCGTCAGCTCTTCCTCTTCGTGCATCAGGATCGACGCCAACAGCCGCCGGTCTTCCTCCGTCTTCGGCAATGTCATGACATCAGCCGTTTCGCTTCCGCCTTCCAGCAGCGCCTCGATCAACGACTGCGACGCCAATCCCTCATAAAGATGCTCCGATTGCAATGCAAACTGCGCCTGCCGCGCCGGATCAAATTCCTCATCCGTCCCGTCGCGCGCCGAACTCCGCGTCCCGCTCGCCTGCATCTCCCTCGCCGAAGCCAGCGCCCGGATCAAAACCCGCTCTGCTCCCGTCAATTGCCCTTCCGCCGTCGCTTTCACCTGCGTAGCCGAGCGGTTGGTGGCCGCGTGCTTCAGTTCCTGCCGCAGCACCGCCGAATCAATCCCCAGCTTCTGCGAAATTTCCAGCGCCAGCTCATCGCGCACAATCCGGCTCGGCACCCGCTGAATATGCGGCAAGAGATGGTTGACGGCTTTAATCTTGCTGTCCGAGTTACGCCCCGGAAACATCGCCCGCGCCCGGTCAATCAGATAATCGAAATATTTCTGCGAGTGCTTCAGCGCCGCGCTATAGGCCACCTTGCCCTTCCGCCGGATGAACAGATCCGGATCGTATCCTGTTTCGAGCGTTAGCACCTGAATGTTGAATTCTTCCTCCACCAGCAACCCCAGCGTCCGTTCCGTAGCCCGCGCTCCCGCTGTATCGGGATCGAAATTAACCACCACCCTTTTCGAGAACCGCCCCAGCAGTTTCGCCTGCAGCTCAGTAAACGCCGTCCCCGAACTGGCAATCACATTATGAAATCCCGCCGCATACACCGAAATACAATCCATCTGCCCTTCGACCAGGATCGAGTAGTCCAGCTTCCGAATCGCCTCTTTCGCGTTGTCCAGATTGAAAAGCACGCGCGACTTCGAATAAATCGGCGTCTCCGGAGAATTCAGATACTTCGGCCCCGCCTTCTCATCCGTCGAAAGCGTCCGCCCAGTGAACGCAATCACCTTCCCCTGGTCATTGCAGATCGGAAACATCACCCGATTACGAAATTTGGAGTAAATAGCCGCCTTTGGCTCCTGGCCCTTGCCTTTTGGCTCGAAGCCCTCACCGTCTGCTGTTCGCGGTTCGTCGTTCGCGTCAGAAATCTCCACTAAATTGTTGTCCGGAGCGTAACCAGGGTCCCCGGAACGCGCGTCTTTTGCGCGCTCCGGGGTGGCGGAGCGAAAAACCTGCCTTTCCTGACGACTGCCCACCGACGACGGACGACTGTCTTCCTTCCACGAAAACAGCCCACTCTCCCGCAACAACTCCTCCTCAAACTCCCGCCGCAAAGCGTCCCGCAACAAGAAGCCGGAATCCGGCGCATACCCAATCCGAAAGCGCGCAATCGTTTCGTCATCCAGCCCGCGGCCCTTCAGATACTGACGCGCATTCGCCCCCTCCGGGCGCCGCAAACACTCCTGAAAATACGCGGTCGCCCGTACATGCACGTCCAGCAGCGCCATCCGAACCTGCGCGTCGCGCGCCTCCGCCGGACTCGAAAAGCTCATCTTCGGCATCGCCACGCCCAGCTTCTGCGCCAGCAGCCGGACCGCCTCCAAAAACGAAATGTTCTCCACCTTCTGGACGAAGGTAAAAACATCCCCCGATTCTCCGCAGCCAAAGCAATGAAAAAACTGCCGCGTCGCATGCACCGAAAACGAAGGGGTCTTCTCCGCATGAAACGGGCACAGCCCCGAAAAATTCTGCGCCCCGGCCTTCTTCAGCTTGACGTAGTCCCCCACAATCCGGACGATGTCCGCCTGCTGCTTAAGCGTCTCTTTGAAATTGTCCGACGAAGGCAGAGTCATGGGCGCACTTAAATCCCGTGCTAATAATTATGAGGGCCAAAAGCGCGAAGGGGAACGAAAGACTGCCAGGTGGCTGTGGGAAAAGTGTGGATTACTGGGTTTGGCACTTGATGCTTTTGGAAAAGGGGACTCCAAGAAACAAATGCGGCTCGGGCCAGCCACCCAAGCCGCATTGTTATCGCGGATACTCTGAACTGCGATCTCTCATCGGAGATGAAAGATCATCGCGCCACCGCACTCCGAAAAGTGCCGCGCGCAACGCTCACCCAAAGCTCACGCTCCAGGTTACGGTTCGGCATTTTCCATCCTCCTCGAAAGAAGGATTTCTTAGGAGGCCGCTAAGCCCGGGCACCGGCGCACTGGACATGCGCCGAATTTCCCCCGGTGACTCACTCTCAGATCACCGGCAACGCCGAACCCTATCGCAACAGATTCAGAACATCTCACGCTTTGACTGCAAGCACTTTGCGGCAGCCGAAAATTTAACGCAACCGCAAATTCCATCCTCGTTGTGTAAAAACTGTGGAGCCGCGTAACTTCCTGTGGAAGCGGCAGGAAAAGTGCGGCTTTAATTCGCGCTGCCCATCAACCGCATCCCTCGTAGACATCTGCCGCCGCCTCACCGCCGGCGCAATCCCTACTCTGCCGTACAATCATTCCGATGATCGCTCATCTTCGCGGAACTCTGTTGGCGAAACATCCCAATCAGGCCATCGTCGAAACTCATGGCGTCGGCTATGACGTCGTCATCAGCGTGCCTACGTTCACCGAGATGCCGCCGGCTGGCGCCGAGGTCGCACTCCACATTCACACCCACGTTCGCGAAGATGCGCTCAGCCTCTACGGATTCCTGCGTCTCTCTGAGAAGCGCCTTTTTGAGAAACTCCTGACCGTAAGCGGGATCGGTCCCAAGCTCGCCATCACAATTCTCAGCGGCATGCCCGCCGACGAAATGGTGGCCGCGATTCGCGCCGGCGACCTCGCCCGCCTCACTCGCATCCCGGGAATCGGAAAGAAAACGGCCGAACGCATGGTGCTTGAACTCCGCGACAAGCTGGCCTCCGCCGGACAAACGGAAGTCAGCACCGCGACGACCAGCCCGGTGGAAGAAGATGTTCTTTCCGCGCTCGTCAATCTCGGTTATCAGCGCGCCTCGGCTGAGAAAGCCCTGCTCGCCGCGCGGAGCGCAAAAACTCCGCAGACTTTTGACGTGCTGTTTCGAGAGGCATTGGGGTCGCTGTCAAACTGAAGGCGCCGCCCAGAGCATCAGGACTTAGAGCATTAAGACACGGGGCTTTAGCCCCTGAGGGATAGGTCCGCCCTCATCCCTGGAGGTTTTTCGTGCGCCGACGGTGGATTCAAATCGCAGTGCTGGTCGTCTGTATCGCGGCCGCGTTTTTCTTCTCCATCCCGCAGTGGGTCGATGAGGCTCAAAACAAGGTCCTCAAAAAGCCGCCCTACCCCGCCTCCGACCGGGCGCTGACCCTTCATTCCCAGCTCACCATCGCCGATCTGCACGCCGATTCGCTTCTCTGGGGACGCGATCTGCTCGAGCGCAGCTCCGAAGGCCACGTCGATATTCCCCGCCTCGCCGATGGCAACGTGGCTCTGCAGATCTTTTCTCTCCCCACCAAAAGTCCGCGCGGATTGAACATCGAAAGCAATGACGACCAGAGCGACAATATTTTCTGGCTCGCGATTGTAGAGCGATGGCCGCCCCGAACCTGGACCAGCCTGACCGAGCGCGCCTTATACCAGGCGCACCGCCTCCATGCCTTCGCCAATGGCTCCCAGGGCGGCTTCGTCGTGATCGAAAATTCCTCCGATCTTTCGCGTTACCTCGAACGCCGCCGCCGCCATCCGCGCATCACCGCCGGACTGCTCTCGATCGAAGGCGCCCACGCCCTCGATGGCAACCTCGAAAATCTGGACGTCCTGTACCGCGCCGGATACCGCATGATGTCGCCCAGCCATTTCTTCGATAACGATATTGCAGGTTCAGCCGCGGGAGTTCATAAAATCGGCCTCACCGCCAAGGGCGGCGAGTGGGTCCGGCAGATGGAAGCGCACAAGATGATCATCGATCTCGCTCACGCCTCTCCAAAAACCATTGCCGATGTTCTGACGATTGCCACCCGTCCGCTGGTCGTCTCCCACACCGGAGTAAAAGGTACCTGCGACAACAACCGCAACCTCACCGAGGATCAGATTCGCGCCGTCGCATCGAAGGGTGGCTTGATCGGCATCGGCTATTGGGACACCGCCACCTGCGGCACCGACGCGCGCGCCATTGTTAGAGCCATGCGCTACGTTTCCGATCGCGTCGGCGCTGACCACGTCGCCCTCGGCTCCGATTTCGATGGCGCCGTCACCGCACCCTTCGACACCACCGGCCTGGTCGAGATCACCGACGCCATGCTCGACGCAGGCTATTCCGAGCAGGAGATCCGCATGATCATGGGCGAAAACGTTATGAAATTCCTCCAGGCAAATCTGCCCGAGAACTAGCTCCACTCCCATAACCCCCGAGCAAAGCACATCCGCAAAAACCTCTAAATGTCATTGCTGCGCAGATATGACATTATGTTATGCTGATGTCATATCGCTAAACCTATGACAATGAATACCGAAACCAGACTCCGCGTCAACGAAAATGGCCGCGTGGTCATCCCCGCTTCTTTTCGCAAGGTCATGGGCATTAACCCCGGCGATGAGGTCCTACTGCGAATCGAAGACGACGAGCTGCGGATCACCACCCTCAAGCGCCGCCTTGAAGGCGCGCAGCGCCGTGTCCGGAGTTATGTGGACCCCGGACGATCGCTGGCACGCGAACTTATCGCAGAACGCCGCCAGGCCGCGAAGCGTGAGTAGAATCGTCCTCGACGCCTCCGCTCTGCTGGCGTTGCTCAACCGCGAGCCGGGGTCAGACTCCTTGAGCCCCGAACTCTTGAGCGATGCCCTCTGCAGCACCGTCAATCTTGCCGAAGTCCAAACCAAACTCGTGGCCGCCGGCGGCGACCCCGACCAGGCGTGGGAGGATGCGCTCAGCCCCATTCGGGAAGCAGCGCACTTTACCGACGAGCAGGCAAAAATTGCCGGAAACTTGGTTGCCGCGACGAGAGCATTGGGTTTGTCCCTGGGAGATCGGGCTTGTTTAGCTCTGGGTCTCGCCCTGAAAGCGCCTGTCTACACCGCCGATCGGTCGTGGAAGAAATTGAAACTCGGCCTCAGGATTCACGTCATTCGCTAACGAATTTTCGACATGAGCGCGTCCGTGCCGCGTCTAATTCCCGACAAAGCGCAGATACAAATCGCGGTCCTGGCGGCAGGATTCCGCCATATGCTTCACCTTTTCCCACGCCTCTAATTCGCTCTCGTCGCGCACGCGATCTTTCACAAGATCCCATTCCTTGAGGAAGTTTTCCATCTGCAGATGATTGAACAACGTCTTGCCGAACGGATCGATTCCGCTCAGCAACTGGAACTCCCCATGGCGTGCTGCGGGCACCACCCCGTGCAGCATGACCCACTCGCCACGCTCCCCAAGATCGTCTTCCAGTTTCACCACCAGCGACATCGCTATCTTTCCCAGAAAATGCAGAGCACAAATCAAAGAGCAAAGATCAAGAATTAAAGACGAACGAGCAAAGACTACTGGGCGCAATGTATCAGCCCGCGAGGGCAATGTCCAAGGCGGCCCGAGTATCGAAAGTAACCGCAGAGTCACCCGCGCGGTCAGGTGCTCCGGACCCCCGCATGGCGAGCCTCAGCCGGACTAACCGGCGAACCCTCGGCCACTCGCCTAAGCCTCGCCCACATACGCGCCGTGCTGGAAGTGATATTGCAAAATCTTCGCGGCTAGCGCCGGCGTCACCCCCTGACCTTGTCCTCCCTTACGCGCTTCCACCGCCCGCACCACTTCTCCGCGGCAGATCACCTCCGTGTCCGGCAGTCCCGCGATCTCCGCCGGCAGCACCAGGCTGATCTCCAGTTGCACCGCCGGATTCAGCGACTCCTGCGCCTGAAACAGCAATCCCGAGCGGCTGATATTTTCCGTCGTCCCCGGCCGCCAGCTCTTTTCTCCCAGCGGTCGATAGCGCAGCGGTAGATGTAGATTGAAACGGCGAGCGCGAAACGGCGGAATTTTCTTTTCACCACTAACGCCTGCCCCAACTCGGGATGACATGGTGACCTCCAGGGGAATCGGTTCCGAATCCAGAACCTCCCGCACGCGTTCTTTCAACGCGGGAAGGCTGAACGGTTTTTGCAGAAGATTAACACCGGCATCGATCAAGCCGTCGTGGCCAATGGCATTCTCCGTGTAGCCCGACATATAAAGCACGCGCACCTCGGGAATCAGCTTGACCACCTGCGTGGAAAGTTCGCGACCGTTCATGCCCGGCATAATGACATCGGTAAGCAGCAGGTCAATCGGGCTCTTGTAACCATCCACGATTTGCAGCGCCGCAGCTCCATCTTCGGCTTCGAGAATCTTGTAGCCCTGCGTTTCCAGATACTGCCGTACCAGCCGCCGGAGATTGATCTCATCTTCCACCACAAGAATGGTCTCGCGCCCGCGGTCGGCGCGCGGCAGCCCTACAGAATCCTGCACCGCAGCCGCGTCTTCCCGTCCGTCGGTGCGAGGGAAATAGGCGCGAATCGCCGTGCCGCGATGAGGCTGGCTGTCCACGAAGATAAACCCGCCGCTCTGTTTCACGATGCCGTAAACGGTGGACAGGCCCAGGCCCGTGCCTTTCGCCCCCTTCGTCGTAAAGAAAGGTTCAAAGATGCGCGTCTGCGTATCGTCGTCCATCCCGACGCCGGTGTCGCTGATCGCGAGCATGATGTAGTCGCCGGGAATGAGCGGCGGATGCGTGCGCGCGAAGTTTTCATCGAGCGTCACGTTCGCCGTCTCGATCGTCAGCTTGCCCCCCTGCGGCATGGCGTCACGCGCGTTCACCGCGAGGTTCATGATCACCTGGTCGATCTGCCCGGGGTCGGCACGCACCGCCCCCAGCGCCGGAGCAGGTACCATCACCAGGTCGATGTCCTCGCCGATCATCCGCGTCAGCATCTTGAGGTTCTCCGCCACCACCTCGTTCAGGTCGAGCACCTTCGGAGCCAGCATCTGCTTCCGGCTGAAGGCCAGCAGTTGCCGGGTCAGCGATGTCGCGCGCTGCGTGGCATTCGCAATCTCTTGCGCCGGCCCGCGTAGTCGCGCATCCGGCCCCAGCCGTTCCAGCAGGAACTCGGCATACCCGGAGATCACCATCAGCAGGTTGTTGAAGTCATGAGCAATGCCGCCGGCCAGCCGGCCAATCGCCTCCATCTTTTGTGCCTGACGGAACTGCAGTTCCAGCGTGCGCGTCTCGGTTATGTCTTCCATAAAAATCTCGAAAGTGCTTCCATCCGTGCCGTTCAGAATCGATCGCCCTGAAATTCGCGCCACCACGAGCCCACCATCTTTGCGGAGACACTCGGTCGTCAAGTCGTTGAATTCCTTGCGGGCGTGAAAATAGTCGGCGGTCTGGAACCATTGCTGCGCATCCGCATACAGGCTGCCCAGGTGCTGCCCCGTGAGCTCCACGGCACTGCTATAGCCCAGCATCGCTACCATCGCCGGATTTGCGTCCTGCAGAATTCCCAGTTCGTTGCACCAGCAAATGCCATACGGAGCATGCATCACCAGCGAACGAAAATTGCTCTCCGAGCGCCGCAGACTTTCCTGCGTGGCTCGCAGAGCCGCATTGAACCAGCAGATCAGCAGCGCTACGGCAATGAATAATGCGAGATGCGCGATCGCTTTGCGATATTCACCCGGCGTCTGGCTTCCCGTCAGCGAATAGTAGGCGCTGACCGTAAGCGCGAACGAAGTCGCCGCCAGCCCCGGCTTCCAGCCTCCATACCACGCGCTGACCATCACCGCCACGGCAAACACCACCAGGCGGCTCTCCGCCATGTCGGAAAAAAATAAAGTCGGGATCAGCGCCAGAACGGCGCTCAGCAGAGCGACTCCGTAGCGCAGGATGGGAGCGCGCTTCGGAGCCATCGCCCAGCTGCGGATGAAGGGGAGGTTCATTCGCATGGCCTCATGCTATGCGCTCATCGCCCGCACAGCGAGTTACGGCAGTCCACCGCATTTGGCTGGCGGCACAGTGGCCAGAGGTACACCCACAGGGCAACCTGGAGGCGCGGTGTTGACGAGCGAGCGCTTCTCCACAGCCTAATCCCATACCCCACTTTCTGCAAAATCGCTGGTACAACCGGCGTCAACCGTGGGGTTCCCTCGATGCTCGCTCAGTTTGAATTTGCTTTGAAAGCGCGCCGCTTCATCCCGCGCGGGAATGCCCCTTTCAAACTGAGCCCCACCGCTCCCTCACAACACTTGCAACCCGGCCCCTCAACGACGAAACTATCTGCTCATCCCAATCCGGTCCGGCAGGAAAATCGGGGCGGTAACTCCGGGCAGACATCCCGGCAGAAAGTTCATGGCATGAACATTGGCATTTTCGGTGGCAGCTTCGACCCGATTCACCGCGGACACATAGCCCTCGCCCAGGCCGCCGCCGCTCGTTATTCGCTGCGCCAGGTGCTTTTCGTCCCCGCGAACCTTCCTCCTCACAAGCAGCAGCATTCCCTCACCCCGTTCCTGCATCGCTATGCCATGGTGGCGCTGGCCACCCAGGCCGAGCGCGCTTTTGTCCCTTCGCTGCTCGAGGCGCCCGAATTCACCACCAACCACCACGCGACGGCCGCCTCCGCCCGCCCCGGCAAGTCCGGTTCGCCCGCCGCAAATTATTCCATCGACACCGTTCGGCGGCTGAAAAAGACCCTCAGGAAATCCGACCGTCTTTTCTTCCTCATCGGAATCGATGCCTTCCGCGACATCGCCAAATGGCGCGAAGCCAGCTCTCTCCTCGCGGAATGCGATTTCATCGTCGCCAGCCGCCCCGGCTTTTCCCTGCGCGACGTGGCCGAGTCCTTGCCCGAACCGCTGCGCCCGCCCTCCGCCGTCACCAGCCCTTTTCAGCGCCAACCCGCCCAGGGCGATCTGGTTCTGCCGGGCGTCACTCTCCACCTGCTCGAAGGCATTCACCAGAAAACCTCCGCGACTCTGATTCGCACCGCCGCCGCCCAGGGCAGGCCGCTCACCCGCTGGCTCGACCCCGACGTAGCCGCCTACATCAAAAAACAAGCTCTCTACCGGACCATCACCTAGTCCAGCTCCGCCGCCTCGCCCCGCCACGCAGGTTACAATTAATGAGCCCTATGAAAAAAAAGGACGATCTCATTCGCCAGGTCAATGAAGCCATCCTCGCCTGCCAGGACAAACAAGCCGCCGATGTAACCATTCTCGAACTGGAAAAAGATTCGGGAGCCTTCACCGACTACTTCGTGATGTGCAGCGGCACCAACCCTCGCCAGATCCAGACCATCGCCGACGCCGTCGACGAGCGTCTCGAGGCTCTCGGCCTGCGCGTCACCCACGCCGAAGGTTACAAGCAGGCGGAGTGGGTCCTGCTCGACTACGTTGACTTCGTCGTCCATATTTTCTCCGAGAAAGCGCGCCAGTTTTACGATCTCGAACGCCTCTGGAAATCGGCCAAACGCCTCGAGCCCGCCGAATTGCTGCCGAAACCCAAGCCGCGCCGTACCACCACCATCAAGACGGCTTCCGCCGCGCCCCCCGCACCAAAGCCGCTCGCACAAAAGAAAACACGCAAAAAGAAGGCCTGATGTCCGCTTCGAATCCAGCTCCGTGGAGTTCTTCCTACCGCCTCGTGGCTGCGGAAAAGTGGAAGGCAAAATCGGCCGTGCTGGGCAACGCCGTCACCGAAGCATTGGTGGAATATTCCCGCCCGCTCCCTGGAATGCACATAGTCGATCTGGCCACCGGCACCGGCGAGCCCGGCATCAGCCTGGCCCAACGTGTCATTCCCGGTGGAACAGTCACCGCCATAGATCAGAGCTCAGAGTTGCTGGAAATTGCGACCCAGCGCGCGCGCCTTAAGAAACTCTCAAACTTCACTACCCAGCAGGGCGACGCCCACCACCTGGCCTTTGCCGACCAGCGCTTCGATCTCGCCACCTGCCGTTTTGGAGTGATGTTCTTCAGCGATCCACAAAGAGCTCTCGCGGAACTCCGCCGCGTATTGAAACCCGGAGCCCGCGCCTGCTTTGCCGCCTGGGGTCCCATCGAACAACCCTATTGGCAAACGACCATGAAGATCATTCACCAGCATGTCGGCGGCCCCATGCTTCCCTCGGGGGGAGCCGACCCTTTTCGATTCTCGGCCCCAGGCTCTCTCTCAGAAGTGCTGAGCGCCGCCGGATTTCACGAGGTCCAGGAGTCCACTCAAAATCTCCCCTGGACGTGGCCGGGAGACGCCGGAGAAGTTTTCGATTACGCCTGTGCCGTAGCCGCTCCCTTCCGTCCAATGCTCGAACGGATTCCGCCAGAGCAATGGCCATCCATTCGCGCCGAAGCAACCGCCGCGATCAAGCGCTATCAAGTAGGAGAACAAATCCGCTTCGGCGCCAACGTAGTCCTGGCGTCAGGAAAAGCCTGATTTTTCTTTGTGTAACCTCAGTGTCCCCCGTGCTCCCCGTGGTGAAGAAGTTTTGCAACGGCAGCGAACAGGTTGACGAAGCCCAATGAAAATCAAAGTCGCGTGGATTGGCAAAACCAAAGAACCGGCAATCGAAGCCCTGACCGCCGAGTATCTGAAGCGTGTCTCCCGCTACGCCGAGATCACCGGACTGCCGGTAAAAGATGAAGCCGCCATCCTATCGCTGGCCGGCGCCGATACCCGCCCGAAGAAAGAACGTCACAAGCTCGTTCTCCTCGATTCGCGAGGAAGTCAGCTCTCCTCCGAGGAACTAGCCAAATTCCTGGAGCGCGAGCAGATCCATGCCATTCCACTTCTCTTCGCCATCGGCGGCAGCGACGGCTTCAGCCATGATGCACGGCGCCAGGCCGCATTCACCCTTTCCCTCGGCAAGATGACACTGCCCCACGAACTGGCGAGAGTCGTACTCATCGAGCAGCTCTACCGCGCTTTCACCATCCTCAAGAATCATCCTTATCATCTGGGACATTAACTGACTGGTAACGGGCAGCGGCCAGACAGTCCTTTCCCCCGCGCCTTGATTCTTGCCCCCAATGCACTTCCGGCAGCTTCACGAAAGCGCCGGGCAGGCTTACTGTATTTCATGACGGGCGAAATAAGCCTGAATAGTTTGGCGAGGCCCTCCCCCAATGAAAAACCCGTTCGACGTATTGCGCTTGAAGGAGCAGGAGCTGTTGCGGGTCCGCAAAGAAATAGATGCTTTGCGAGTTGCCGCACGCCTGCTTGATGCCGAGGACTTGGCCGCAGCCAAAGGCAAGAATCAGCCCGAACTGCAACGAGTCGTCGAAATGCCGTAAAAAATTAACCCACCACCCCCGTTTGACACGGCGGACGGAAGCCAAAACCGTCCGCTTTTTTCTGCCCACAAGATTCGGCCGCCGGACGCATAGTCCTGGAAAACATCCCATAGCCCCCGCCGAATCATGCCTTAGCCGAGGTGAGCCGGGAAGCATGGCGCACGCCTCGTCATCCGCGTACAATCACCAATTCGCCTTATGTCAGACATCCGCCGTGGACTCATCATCGTGAATACCGGCCCCGGCAAGGGCAAAACCACCGCCGCCATGGGCACCGCTCTGCGAGCCGTCGGCCAGGGAATGAAGGTCCTGATGCTGCAATTCCTGAAAGGCTCCTGGCACTACGGAGAGCTCGACGCCGTCCAGGCCTTCGGCGACAAGTTCATCATGAAGCAGATGGGCCGCGGCTTCGTGAAAGTCGGCACCGAAAAACCCGACCCTGAAGATGTGCGCATGGTCGAAGAAGCCTGGACCGAGGCCGAAAAGGCGATTCAATCCGGGGAATGGGATCTGGTCGTCCTCGACGAAATCAATTACGCCATCAGCTACGGTATGCTGGACCCGGCGAAAGTGGCCGAGTCCCTGAAGCGCAAGCCGGAAATGGTGCATGTCATCTTGACCGGAAGGAACGCGCACCCGACAATAGTCGAACTGGCCGATACCGTAACCGAAATGCGCCAGATCAAGCATGCCTACGAAAAAGGCGTCATGGCGCAGAGAGGAATCGAATATTAGTTCTCAGTTCCCAGTTCTCAGGAAAGGCGGGGCCGGTCTTACTGAGAACTGAGAACCGGGAACTGAGAACTGCTCTTATGACTTGGTTCAAACGACAATCCGCCCAGATCGACGCCGCGGGCGAGAAAAAAGTCCGCACCGAAGGCTTGTGGGTAAAGTGCGACAATTGCCGGCAGATCATCTGGAAAAAGGATCTCGAGGATAATCTCAACGTCTGCCCCAAGTGCGACAAGCACTTCCGCATCGACGCCCGCACCCGTCTGGCTCAGCTTCTCGACGACAATCAATACGAAATCTTCGACAGCAACCTCGCCTCCACCGACCCGCTGAAGTTTGTCGATTTGAAAGCCTACTCCTCGCGCCTGAAGCAGGCCAAAAAAGACACTGGGCTGAAAGATGCCATCATCAACGCCCGCGGCAAACTCCAGGGCCGCCCGGTGATCGTCAGCGCCATGGAGTATTCCTTCATCGGCGGCAGCATGGGCGGTGTCATGGGCGAAGCCATCACCCGTGCCATCGAGCAAGCGGTCGCGACTCGCACGCCGATCATCATCGTTTCCGCCTCCGGCGGCGCCCGCATGATGGAAGGCGTGATCAGCCTGATGCAGATGGCAAAAATCTCCGCCGCTCTGGCCCGCCTCGATGCCGCTCACGTCCCCTACATCTCCGTTCTCACCGACCCCACCACCGGCGGAGTGACCGCATCGTTCGCCATGCTGGGCGATCTCAACATCGCCGAACCCGGCGCCCTCATCGGCTTTGCCGGCCCCAGGGTGATCGAGCAGACCATCCGTCAGAAATTGCCTCCCGGCTTCCAGCGCTCCGAGTTCCTGCTCGAACACGGAATGCTCGACGCCGTCGTACCCCGAAAAGACCTGAAGCCATACATAGCCCGCGCTCTCGATTTCATGGCGCAAGCCGCATAGGAACGTCGTTGGTCGCCCTACGTCAGTCGTCGGCAAAACCCTCTCTTCGCAGCTCCCAGCGACCTCGGTTTAGAGTTCACAGGACGCAATTTGACCGCTGGCAGCCTCCTTCCGATGATAGAGTGTCGAAACCGCAGCCCGGAATTGCTACCCTAAACATGCTCGCGAACGACCGACGACGAACGACCAACGACGTCTTCGCGAACAGCGAACGACGACCGACCAGCGACCAGCAACCAACGCCCGATGTCCTACGAAACCGCAGTCGCGCAGATGTACGCGTTAGGCCACGAACTGGCCCAGACGCCACCCCACAAGTTTGACCTCGCGCACATGCGCGTGCTGCTCGCAGCTCTCGGCCACCCTGAGACGCGTTCGCCCGCCGTCCTCATCGCCGGCACCAATGGCAAAGGTTCCACCAGCGCAACTCTCGCTTCCATCCTGCAAGCCTCGGGCCTCAAGACCGGCCTCTACACCTCGCCCCACCTGGTTCGCATCAACGAACGCATTCGCCTCAACGGCGCGCCCATCGCCGACGACGATTTCGCCCTGCTCCACGACGTCGTCGATCGCACCGCCGAGCGCCTGGTTTCAGAAGGTGATCTGCCCTGGCATCCCAGCTTCTTCGAGATGCTCACCGCGATGGCCTTCGAATACTTCGCCCGCAGCCGTCCCGACATGGTTGTGCTCGAGGTCGGCATGGGCGGCCGTCTCGATGCCACCAACGTCATCGAGCCGCGCCTCAGCATCATCACCGACATTGCGCTCGATCATCAGAAATATCTGGGCGAAACCGTCGCCGAAATTGCGCGTGAAAAAGCCGGCATCATCCATCCCGGCGGTGTCGTCGTCACTCTCCCGCAACTGCCCGACGCCAACACCGTAATCGGCAACGCCATCCTCGATGCCGGTGCCCGAGCTGTGAATGCTGTGCCCTATGTGCCTCCGGTTTCCCCCGGAAGCAGTCAGTGGTCCATGGCTGATGGTCGGCGGCTACGCTATCCCTTGGAAGTGATGGGCCAGGAAATCATGGTCGACTCCCCGCTCGTCGGCCGCCATCAACTCCGCAACCTGGCGCTCGCAATCGCGGCCGCAGAAGAACTACGCCATCAGGGGATGGCTCAAATCACGCCCGAGGCCATTGCCCAGGGCATTCGCGAAACCCATTGGCCCGGACGTTTCCAGGTCGTGCCCGCCAACCATGACAACCCCGAGTTTGTCTTCGATGTCGCGCATAATCCTGCCGGAGCCTGGGCCCTGCGCTCCACCCTCTCCGCCGTTTACCAGAATGACCGTGAAAGCCGCGACATCACCCTGGTCTTTGGCGTGATGCGAGACAAGGCTGTCCAGGAAATTGCCGAAATTCTTTTCCCCATCGCCAGCCACGTGATCGTGACTCACGCCAACAATCCGCGCTCGGCAACTCCCGATGAGATCCGGCAGGCAGCCGCCCGTGTCGCATCGGGCGCGGAGATCGAGGATGCGGAAGACGTCGATGCCGCTTTGACCAGGGCCCGCGCGATTGCCGGAGCGCCCGGCCTGATCGTAGTCACCGGTTCGATGTACATTGTAGGAGAAGCGATGCGAAAACTTGCCGTTCGCATCTAAACTGAGTGAGGGCTGAATGTGGCGCGGACGCCCTCGTCCGCGAAAGGTTTGAGGATAGGCAAATTTGAACAAGACTGCCACCACCGTCGAGCCGGAGAAGGAATTACTTGAGTCGCGTTCGGCCGGAGAGCCCGGAGCGGCCGTCCCTGCCTGGTCTGAGCAGCGCCCGCAGGTTCGACCCGTCCCTCACCATGGCTGGCTCAGCCGCCTTCGCTCGTATTTCTTCCTCGCCCCGCTCATCTGGCTCTACACCATCGTTCTCGGCACAATTTCGCTGTTCTGCTCCCTCTTCGATCGCGGGGGACGCATTCAACATAATCTCGCTGCCTTCTGGTCGCGCCTGATCATGAAGACCATCCTCTCTCCCGTCAAAATCACCGGGATCAACCACCTCTCAACGCCCGCCCCCGGCAGTTCCCGAGCCTGCGTCTATGCCGTCACCCACGCATCCGCACTCGATATCCCGATCCTCTACGTTTACCTGCCCTTTCAATTCCGCATCATCTTCAAGAGTGAACTGCTCTCCTATCCGTTCGTCGGATGGCATCTCAAGCGGTCGGGACAAGTCTGCATCAATCAGCAGAACCCTACCGCTTCGATCGGCGCCGTTAAGTCAGCCCTGCGCAGCCTGCGTAACGGTATGCCGCTGGTAATTTTTCCCGAAGGCGGCCGCACCCGCGATGGTCTGTTGCAACCATTCCTCCCCGGCGCCTTCTTCCTCGCCATCAAAGCCCAAGCCGATATCGTACCCATCGCGCTCGTCGGAACCTTCGACCTGCTCCCCATGAACACCTACCACATCAAATGCCAGCCGCTCGAGATGCGCGTAGGTGACCCTATTTCTACGCAGGGCCTCACCCTGCAAGACACCGACAAAGTATCAACTCAGGTAAAAGCCGCCATAGACAATCTCTATTCCTTACCCAGATCCACCTAAGCAAGTTCGTGTGGTGACGGGGCTCTGCCCCGTCCAGCCCCACCTTCGACAAATAAAAAAACTTTTCTCTGCCCCAGGGATGGCACGAAGTCCTCCGCTTCTCGTATTCTTGATTTTTCCCTATGAACGTTGCCGCCCAGAAGATTGCTCCCACCCTGGCCGAAGCCCAGGAATTCATGGACCAGGCTGAGCCTCGTCTTGCTGACCTCAATCTCAAGATGCAGCGCGCCTGCTGGGTGCAGGAAAATTTCATCACCGATGACACCCAGGCCATGGCAGCCGATGCCATCGAGCAGAACACCGCCGTCACCACGCAACTGGTGGCGCAAGCCAGGCGCTTCGACGGACTGTCACTGCCGGCCGGCCTCGCGCGAAAATTCCTGCTGCTGAAGCTCTCGCTCCACGCGCCCGCGCCCAACCAGGCCGCTTTGCGCCGCGAAATGACCGAGATCGGCGTAGCCCTCGATGCCGACTACGGCAAAGGCAAGTACTACCGCAAGAATGGCGAGTGTCTCGACCTCGCCGCCATCGAAAAAATAATGTCGAGCAGCCGCAATCCCGAAGAGCTTAAAGAAGTCTGGCTAGGATGGCACGCCATCGCGCCGCCCATGCGCCAGCGTTATTCGCGCTTCGTCGAACTCTCCAACCAGGGCGCCCGCGAAATTGGATTCAAAGATACCGGCGCCCTCTGGCGCTCCGGCTATGACATGACGCCCGAAGAGTTCTCCGCCGAGCTGGAACGCCTGTGGAATCAGGTCAAGCCGCTCTATCTTTCCTTGCACACCTTCGTGCGCTCGAAGCTGACGGAAAAATATGGTCCCAGGATCGTTCCTCCCTGCGGCCCCATCCCCGCCCATCTGCTCGGCAATCTCTGGGCTCAGGTCTGGCGCAACATCTACGACCTGCTGGGAGTGCAAGAGGACCACGCCGCTGTCAA
Organism: uncultured Acidobacteriaceae bacterium; assembly: GCA_963696275.1. Lineage (GTDB taxonomy): Bacteria > Acidobacteriota > Terriglobia > Terriglobales > Acidobacteriaceae > Acidiflorens. The sequence goes on from CAVOJQ010000012.1 coordinate 1,076,955, forward strand.
CCTCACCGAACTTCTCAAAAAGAAAAATCTCGACGCGACTGCCATGGTGAAATACGCCGAAGCCTTCTTCACCTCGATGGGCTTTGCACCACTGCCGCCCAGTTTCTGGGAGCGCTCGCTCTTCACCAAGCCCGCCGATCGCGACGTGGTCTGCCACGCCAGCGCCTGGGATCTCGACAACTTCGACGATCTCCGCGTCAAGATGTGCATCCAGATCAACGGCACCGATTTCGTCACCATCCACCACGAACTGGGACACAACTTCTACCAGCGCGCCTACAAACATCAGCCCTACCTCTTTAAGAGCGGCGCCAACGACGGCTTCCACGAGGCCATCGGAGACGCCATCGCCCTCGCCATCACCCCCGAGTACCTGCACAAAATCGGCTTGCTCGAAACCACACCCCGGCCCGGCAACGATATTCCCGAACTGCTCAAGCAGGCCCTCGATCGCATCGCCTTCCTGCCTTTCGGCCTGATGATCGACCAGTGGCGCTGGAAAGTATTCTCCGGAGAAATTGCTCCCGCCGACTACAACCAAGCCTGGTGGGCGCTGCGCCTGCAATATCAGGGCGTCGCCCCGCCGCTCGAGCGCACCGAAGCCGACTTCGATCCCGGAGCCAAATATCACGTCGCCGCCAACGTCCCCTACACTAGATACTTCCTGGCCCACATCCTCGAATTCCAGTTCTACCGCGCCCTCTGCCGCGAATCCGGCCACCACGGCCCACTCCACCGCTGCACCTTTTACGGCTCCAAAGCCGCCGGAGCAAAATTCAACCAGATGCTCGCCCTCGGCCAAAGCCAACCCTGGCCCGACGCCCTCGAAGTCCTGACGGGAGAGCGCCAGATCAGCGCCACCGCCATCCTCGAATATTTCGCCCCCTTGAAAGAATGGCTGGACGAGCAGAATCAGGGCAAGAAAGTAGGCTGGTAGAAAGTAGCCTGGCGCTACATGACCCCTGTCGCTGCATGGCCAATGATAAACTTAGAGGTTTCAGCACCCTCAAGGTCTATCCATGCCCGACAGCATTCATATCAAGTTCCCCGACGGCAGCACCAAGGAAGTTCCCCAAGGCACCACTGCCTTCGACGTTGCCCGGTCCATCAGCCCGCGTCTCGCCGACGCCGCTCTCGCCGCCAAATCGAATGGCGATCTCATCGACCTCGCCCGTCCCTTAGAAAAAGACACCGACCTCCGCATCCTCACCGACCGCGACCCCGAGGCGCTCGAAGTCTACCGCCACTCGTCCGCCCACTTGCTCGCCGCCGCTGTCCTCGAACTTTTCCCCGAGACCAAACTCGGCCACGGACCCGCCACCGAAAACGGATTCTTCTACGACTTCCATCGCGAGACTCCTTTCACCCCCGAAGATCTCGAAAAGATCGAAAAGAAAATGCAGGAACTCGTCCAGCAGAACCTGCCCTACGCTCGCGAATTTCTGCCGCGCCAGCAGGGTCTCGAAAAATTTAAGGCTGAAGGCGACTTCATGAAGTGCCATTTCATCGAGCAATTCACCAAACCCGATGAAAAGATTTCCATCTACAAGACCGGCAAGTTCCAGGATTTCTGCCGCGGTCCGCACCTGCCTTCCACCGGAAAAATCAAGGCCTTCAAACTGCTCAACATCGCCGGCGCTTACTGGCTGGGAGACGAAAAGAATCCCCAGCTCCAGCGCATCTACGGCACCTCGTTTTTTTCGAAGAAGGACCTCGACGCCTTTCTGCACGGCATCGAAGAAGCCAAAAAGCGCGATCATCGCGTGCTCGGCAAACAGCTCGACCTTTTCTCCATCCAGGAACTCGCCGGCCCCGGCCTCATCTTCTGGCATCCCAAGGGCGGCATCATCCGCAAAGAGATGGAGGACTGGATGCGCGAGCAGTACGTCAAGCGCGGCTACTCGCTCGTCTACACCCCCCACGTCATGCGCAAGCAGTTATGGCAGACCTCCGGCCACGAAGGCTACTACGCGCAGAATATGTTCGACGCCATGGAACTCGATGACGCCGAATACCGCCTCAAGCCCATGAACTGCCCCGGCCACATCCTTATTTATAAGGATTCCCTGCGCTCCTACCGCGATCTCCCCGTCCGCCTCGGCGAACTCGGCACCGTCTACCGTTACGAACGCTCTGGCGTCATGCACGGCCTGCTTCGCGTCCGCGGATTCACTCAGGATGACGCCCACATCTTCTGCACCCCCGAGCAGATCGAAAAAGAAATTGCCGACTGCGTCGAATTCGCGCGTGACGTTCTCAAGGATTTCGGCTTCGACCAATTCCAGACCGAACTCTCCACCTGGGATCCCAACGATCGCAAGAACTTCGTCGGCAGCGAAGAACAGTGGAATCACGCGACTCATTCGCTCGAAAAAGTTCTCAAAGAACTGAACATCGAATACAAAACCATTCCCGGCGAAGCCGCCTTCTACGGCCCGAAGATTGACATCAAACTGGTCGATGCCATCGGCCGCCTCTGGCAGCTCTCCACCGTCCAGTTCGATTTCAATCTCCCGCAGCGTTTCGATCTCGAATACGTCGCCGAAGATGGAACCCGCAAACAGCCCGTCATGGTCCACCGTGCTCTCTACGGATCCATTGAGCGCTTCTTCGGCGTCCTCATCGAACACTACGCCGGAGCCTTCCCCGTCTGGCTATCGCCCGTGCAGGTCGCCATGATCCCCATCGCCGAACGCCACGTCGATTACGCCGAAAAGGTAGCCGCCCAACTGCGCGCCGCCGGAGTCCGCGTCGAAGTCGATTCCCGCAACGAAAAGATGAACGCAAAAATCCGCGAGCACGCTATGCAGAAAGTTCCCTTCCTGCTGGTCGTCGGCGATAAAGAAGCCGAAGCCAACAAAGTCAACGTCCGCACCCGCGGGAAAGAAAAAACCGAGGACATGGCCGCGGCCGAATTCGTGGAGAAGATCAAAAAGCTGATCGCGGAGAAGAGCGCGACGTTGTAGCCGGCAGGTGCCACGTGGGGGCAGCGGCCGCACCGCCTCTAGCGAGCGCAAGCTCGCAAAACCTGCTATTGCTGCCCGGTCAAGTCGGCCAGCTTCCGTAACTTAACTGTCGCGTCGTTGGAAATGTCCTGCCTTAGCCATCCCAGGTGACCCGATCCATAGATCACGAGAATCCTGTCGTTCGGAGATTCAACCAGCGTCACGATATTGTGATAAATGCGAATATTTCTCTGATACCACGCTGCCAGCAGGTCAGATCCTGCATAGTCGCCCGGTTCTCCGTAGGGCACGAAGGCGTAATAGAAAGCCACGTCTTTTGCCACCCTGGAATCTGAATTCATGTACTCGAATGTTTCAAGCACAGTGTGCGACCGCAGGAACTCGTCCTGCTCTTTGACCAGCGTGCCCATGCTCGCCGCCATCGCGTCGAACTTCTCTTTCTGGCCAGTGCCCTTCGCGTAATTGACCAGCCGCTGCCACGGGAAATCACCCTCTTCGTCGACCGCATACACCGCATGATGGCCAAGCTCCTTCGCCAGCCGGTACGCAATTTGATTGGTCTCGTTGCGCGTCAGCGTGTACTTCCCCGCCACGTAATCGGAATACTCCTGCCCCACCCGCTCGCTCCCCGCATCTGCTTCGATCGCAATCTTAGTGGGATGAAATTTCTTCAAGACTTCGATCAGCTGCGCCATTTCTTGCTGGCGTTTCGGCGAGAGCACATCGTCAGCTTGCATGTTGTAGACATCGCGTCCCGGGTTCGACATGTGATACGTGCCCAGCACCAGAATCTCCGGGCGCGCGTCCGGTTGAGCCCAGGAAGCTATCGATAGCCCCAGTACCGCTAGAAACAGGAAGATCTTCCTCATACATCCTCCGCTTCTATATACGAGTTCTGCCGGGCGAAGTTCCCTATGGTTGCGATGGGGATGACTAATGAGCGATGACTGATAGAGATGACTAATGAGCGATGACTGATGAGCGACGAGTGACGAGCGACCAGCGGCGACCTTCTTCACACCCTCCAATAATCCCCCCGCCACTGCCTAATCGCTTTCTTAATCTCCGGCCCCGCCAGCTTCTCGTTCAGCGCCCGCGCCGCCAGCGCCGGCAGCTCCTCATCCGAGGCAAACCGCAGCGCAATCAGCTGCGCTTCCGTAAACTCCGGAATCCGCTGACGCAAGCTCGCGTCCGGCAGCCCCGCCAGCCGCAATCGTTCCTCTAGCCGGATCACCCGGTCCTGCACCTTTAGCGAATAAAGCCGCATCTTGAACAGTGCCAACAGCGCCGCGATCAGAACCACCACCAGCCACGCCGAATGCAGCCCCGGCCTTCTGACTACATGCACAATCGTCGCGATCAAGGTGATAACAAACACCGGCAGGATGAAAAAGTGAAACGGCGGATCATAACGCACATAATGGGAAAAACTCTGCGCCGATGCGTCATCCGGAAATCGTTCAGCCATGAGAAACACACCTTCACGAGTCGCACCATCTTCTCATGTTCGACGACTTCGACGTTCCGAGCTTATCCGACACCCTGATTCGCATCCACTCGGAGATGTCCGGCCGTCGACCCCGGCCTACTTCCCAATGCAGAACGTCCCGAAAATCAGATTGAGGATGTCGTCCGTCGTGGTCGCTCCCGTAATCTCATCGAGAGCACGCAGCGCTCCGTAAAGATCCAGCAGCAGCATCTCGTGGGGAACTCGCGCCCCGACCGCGTTCGAAGCAGCCTCCAGCGAAGCCAGCGCATCCTGGACAAGTTTCTGGTGCCGAACGCTGGTCAAAAAACCGGATTCGAGCTGCCGGCTCGATTCTCCCGCAACATGATTCAGGATGGCTGCCCGCAACTCAGCTATGCCTTCTCCGGTTAGCGCCGAAGTGGCCAGCCGTTGTGCAACGCCGCTTTGTCCGCCAATCGCCTCCTCGTCACCCGCGCCCTTGCATCCCGTCCGAAGGTCCGCCTTGTTTTCCACCACGATCGCCGGACGTCCCTTTACCTGACTCAGCAACTCGTAATCTTCTTCGGAAAGTGCCTGCGAGTGATCCACCACGACCAGAACCAGATCGGCATCAGCCAAAGCCTCCATCGATTTCCTGATGCCAATGCTTTCCGCTTCATCCAGCGCGCGGCGGATGCCCGCCGTATCCACCAGTTCCACTGGAATTCCTCCGAGGGCTACCGTTTCGCTCACCAGGTCGCGCGTGGTGCCCGGCTGGGCCGTGACAATCGCCCGCTCGCGCTCCACCAGTCGATTAAAAAGACTCGACTTGCCCACGTTTGGGCGACCCACGATGGCCAGCGTCAGTCCTTGATGAACAATTTTGCCGTACGTAAAAGTACCCGCAAGCTGCCACAGCGGCGCCCTGACTCGCGCAATGCGCCCGAGAATGACGGCGTCCGCCGCGACCGAAACGTCATCCTCGGCAAAATCGACGCCCGCCTCGAGCAGCGCGATCAGCTCAACCAGATCTTTCTTGAGGGGCTTCAGACGCTTGGAGAGCGCGCCCTCCAGTTGCTGTGCTGCCACCTTCGCCTGAAAGAGTGTCTGCGCGTCGATCAGATCGCGCACCGCCTCGGCCTGCGTCAAATCGATGCGTCCATTGAGGAATGCGCGCATCGTGAATTCCCCAGGCTCGGCCAGACGCGCTCCCCGCGCCAGCGAAAGTTCCACCATGTGGCGCAACACCACCGGCGATCCGTGCGCCGAAATTTCGACAATGTCATCGGTAGTATAAGAATGAGGCTTCGCGAAAAAAGTAACCACAACCTCATCGATACGGTCCGAATCCATGCGGTCCGACGCAGTGCGCTCCAAAGCATTTGAAGAAGAAGAAGAAGAAGGCGACGAACCCTCCCCAACCGCCCCCGTAGAGTCCATCGCTCCCGCCTGCGCCCGCGAACCACGCCCGGCAGGTTCAATCAGGTCGCAGTGCTCGGCCCGGCCCGCTTGCAGAGGGCGCTTAAGCCGCAGCATCGGCTCCGCGATCGCTCGCGCCTCGGCTCCCGCCAGCCGCACCACGCCCATTCCGCCCCGCCCCGGCGGCGTGGCGATGGCCACAATCGTGTCATCCAGATTCATCGGCATGGGCGCGATCAGATTCCGATTCGATTCATTGTAGCGATCTTTATACCGCCCCCATACCGCCCCGCCGTTTGCCGGGTAGGATGTGGCGACGCGTGATCTCTGCTCACGATAGTTGATGGAACCATCTGCTCCACCCACTGAGAAAATGGCCCCTGGAGTGTGAGTGCGAGTGTGAGTGTGAGCGGAATGGGGAATCTTGCAACGATTAACGAAAGGGATATCTTGCGACTGTCAAACCAAAGCCCGCTCGCAAGAGCGGGCTTTCCTTCTCGCCACACAATAACATCGACACTTTCGGGTTAGATTAAGCGGCCGTGTCCTGAGTAGCTGTGCCCTGATCAGTTGTGCCCTGATCAGCCGTGTCCTGAGTAGCCGCGCCCGCAGCAGTCGTGCTTTGAGCGGCTGTGTTCTGAGCAACTGGATCTTGACCAGCTGTGTCTTGAGCAACTGTGCCCGCAGCAGTCGTATCTTGACCGGCCGTGCCCTGAGTAGCTGTGCCCGCAGCAGTCGCGCCTTGAGCAGCTGTGTTCTGAGCAACCGCATCTTGACCAGTTGTGTCTTGAGCAGATGCGCTCTGCGCGCCTGTCACCGGGAAGGTCAAGGCCAGGATAAGTCCTTCCTCGACCGAGCCCGCGGTGGATAACACATTGCGATACGATGTTCCGTCCACCGCAAATTCCGCGATGTAATCCGCATGCAGTTGCCAGACCTGGAGAGTGGTGCCCGGCTTGGCCACGCAAGTCTGGGTGACGCTGCGCGACTGGGATATGGCCACCGTGTGTGTTTCCGCCTGGGAGAAGGTCGCGCTCAACGCGGCCGAGACGCCCGGCAATAGGTCGGCCGTAACGCCAAGTGACATCGCGAACGTCTGGGTATCCGCATCGCTGGTGGTAACTCCGGTTGTGCATTGCACCGACTGGGTCACCTCCGTATCTTGCGCAACCACGTTAAAAACTGTGTTCCAGTAACACTGCAGCGTCATCGTACCCGGAACCAGTTCGTTGGCCGCCTCCTGGCCCAGCGCTATTGCCGGGGTCACAGGCTTGGTGTATACGAATTGTGAATCGACCTGGCTGACGACCTGCACCGGCGTCGGAAAGGTGGTGAAATTTCCCTGATCGGAGGGTCCGTCCGGGGCAGTTATCGTGTATCCCTGATATAGGATGGACATGGATTGGATTCTCCTTTCTGAGTCGCGAAAAACCGCACCATAATACACCCTCTTGGCCTGTTTACGGATACCGCTTTCGCGGCCAGTCGGCGAGAATTTACCCGCCCGCGCAACCAGGACCGCGCGACGTCGTCCACCGACCCTCGAAGTGTCGCAATCAGGAGAATGCCGGCGAAACGCAGGGTTGGCTAACCTGAGCTGGGAACCGAATCCTCACCACGACCTGGCCGCCCCGCCTCCCGCTCACTTCTTCAATTACGCTGGAGTCTCTCTGGAATGGGGGTGTAGCCATTCTTCCCGTCGCCACATCCTACCCCCGCCGTTTGCCGCAGACACTCAGCGTCATTTATACTTACGGTTTGCCTAGAGCAAGCTGACTCATTTAGGAGCAAGGGATTTTCGATGCCGAAACGTACATTTCAACCCAACAAACGCAAGCGCTCGAAAAAGCACGGGTTCCGCACTCGTATGAAAACTAAGAGCGGAGCTGCGGTGCTGTCGCGCCGCCGGGCCAAGGGGCGCAAGCGTGTTTCAGTGGCGCCGGGTTTCCGCGATTAGTTCCCCACGGGCAACAATAGACCGTCGTTACTACATTATTGTGCAAGATTGTGAGCTCTTGAGCGCCGACGCTCCAGAACGGAGTGTAAAGGAGCCCGCGGCCAGGGCGGGAACGGGCTTCCCGCGTGCCGCGCGGCTGCTCAAACATGCCGACTTCGAGCGCGTTTACAAGCAGGGACAGCGTCTGTTCTCCCCGCACCTGACCGTGTTCTATTTGCGCCGGGCAGAGAGCGTCGTAACCGGGACGTCCGCCGCCGAAAATGGCGCGCGCGTCGGATTCACCGTGGGACGCGTGCTCGGTGGCGCGGTCGAGCGTAACCGCATCAAACGGCGTATGCGCGAAGCGGTAAGGATGCGGCGTTCCGCCCTGTCGTCCGCCGGCTCCGTGGATGTCGTCATGAATCCGAAGAAGTCGGTTCTGACTGCCGAGTTTGCCGTCGTGCTCGACGAAGTCGGCCGCGCCCTCGATGGCATCGCGAAAAGGCTGCTGCAGAAAAAAGAGCCGGCGCAGAAGCAGCAGGAACCAAGCTTGAACCATAAGTAAGCTTGCACGGTAACTAAGTTGAGCCACGACTAAGGTTGAGCTAGATAAGGTTGAGCTAGACAAAGTTGAGCTAGACATCGACCTGGAGATAAACTTGAAGGCTCTCGCACTGCGGCTGTTGCAACTTTACAAACGGTGGATCTCGCCGGCCTTTCCGCCGTCGTGCCGCTACGTCCCGACTTGTTCGGATTACGCCATGGAAGCGGTCGATCGCTACGGCGTGCTGCGCGGCGGACTGCTGGCGGCGCGGCGATTATTGCGCTGCCACCCTTTAGCCAAAGGCGGCCTCGATCCGGTGACCGGAAATGCGGCGCAAATTTCGAGTAGAGACGCGGCTTGCCGCGTCTCCAGCTCTGCCGACGGACTAAGCCCCGTCTCCACTTCGACTAACTAAGCTGCGAAACCAGCACGAACGAAGACGAAACCAGGAAATGACGAGTTACTGATTTGGCGGAATTTAAAAATCCTCAGCAAGAACCCGGCATGGATCGCAAGCTCCTGATCGTCTTTGCCTTGACCTTCCTGGTCATCATGCTCTTCCAGCCGCTCCTGAAGAAATTCGGCCCGCAGCCTCCGGCCAAACCGGAGATCGCGCAGCCGGCCCCGCAAAATCAGACGCAATCTCCGGCCCCGCCCGCCACTGCGGCCGCTGCCCAACCTTCTCCGGCGAATGCTCCCCGCGTGAAGGCGACCACCGCCCCCCTGCAGGCGCCGAGCGAGTCCGACACCGTAATAGAAAACGATGTCTATCGCATCGTCTTCACCAACCGCGGCGCCAGGGTAAAATCCTGGCTCCTGAAAAAATATACCGGCGACCAGGGCGCCCCGCTCGAACTGGTGAATGCCACGGCCGCCGAGAAATACGGCTACCCGCTCACCCTCTGGAGCTACGACGACACCCTCCGCAACAAGCTGAACTCCGTGCTCTACGTGGCCACCAGCACCGGCGCAACTGCTCCTGCAGAAATTGACTTCGCCTATTCTGACGGCGACGTATCCGTAACCAAGACCTTTAAGTTTGATCGCAACACCTATGTGGTTGGAGTGCACACCGCCGTCGAACAGAACGGCTCGACCGTCACCGCTTTCCCCATGTGGCCGGCAGGTTTCGGCGCCGATATGACCGCCCCCCAATACGCGACCGGCCAGGTCCTTTATCAATACAACGATAAAGTTGAACGCCTCGCGATCAAAAAGATCAGCGGCAACGGAACCATCCCCGGTCCGCTGAATTGGGCAGGAGTCTCCGACCAGTATTTCGCCGCCGTCTTCGTGCCCCAGGATCCCCGGAACGCGGCCATGGTGACTCTGCGTAATGCGATTGAAATTCCGCATGGCGGCTCCGACACCAGGCAACTTGACAAAATCGACGTCCTCGGCGCAGCCGTCGGCAATCTGCGAGGCCCCAGTGACGCGCGCCTCTACGTAGGCCCGAAAGCTCTCACCGATCTCGAATCCGTGCAGGTCCCCGGCATTATCGGCGCCGAACCCGATCTGCGCGCCATCATCGACTTCGGCTGGCTCGGCATCATCGCCCGCCCTCTGTTTCTCTGGTTGAAGTGGATGTACAGCCACATCGTCCACAACTGGGGTTGGGCCATCCTGCTCCAGACCCTGGTCATCAACCTTGCCTTGCTGCCCTTGCGCCTTTCCCAGATGAAGTCGATGCTCAAAATGCAGCGCGTCGCCCCACAGATCAAGGCGATCCAGGAAAAATACAAGAAGTACAGTTTGCGCGATCCGAAGAAGGCCGAGATGAACGAAGAAATTTCGGCGCTCTACAAGAAAGAAGGCGTCAATCCCGTCGGCGGCTGTCTGCCGCTCGTCATCCAGATGCCCTTCCTCTTTGCCTACTACCGCATGCTCAACGTTGCCATGGATCTGCGTCATGCCCCCTGGCTCTGGGTGCATGATCTTTCAGCCCCCGACCCGTGGCACATTCTGCCCATTGCCATCATCGTTACCATGTTCCTCATGCAACGCATGACGCCGCAGGCCGGAATGGATCCGTCGCAGCAGAAAATTATGAACATCATGATGCCCGGTATGTTGGGTTACATGAGTTGGTATCTGCCCGCCGGCCTCGGCCTCTACTGGGCCACCGGCCAGGTCATCGGCATCGTGCAACAAGCAGCCTTGAATCGCAGCTCGCTCGGCCGCGAGATGCGAGAGATGATCGCCAAGCGTGCCAGAAAGAGAGAGAAATGAGCTGTTGGCCTTTCGCTAACAGCGAATAGCCAAGAGCCAAGAGCTGAACTGACCTATGCCCATCACCGACAAAGTTGCCGCCGCCAAAGAAATTGGCCAATTCCTGCAAGCCGTCATCTCGCATGGCGGCTTCCGGCTCAAATACCGGATCACCGTCGATCCTCCCATCGCCGAGAATCGCGAGTGGGAGCATCCCGAAATTCTCGTCGAATTTGCCGGCCCTGATTCCGCTCTCTTGCTCGAGCGTGGCGGCGAACTGCTGCGCTCCTTCGAACTGCTCGCATCGGAAGTTCTCCACCTGCAGGGCAACGAACACGAGAAGGTCTGGTTCGACTGCAAGAATTTCCGCGCCTTGCGCATCGACGAACTCCAGCTTGCCGCGCGCGTTGCCGCCGAGCAAGTGCGCCGCACCAGTGAACCTTATCGCTTCGGCCCCATGTCCTCGCGCGAGCGTCGCATCGTTCATCTCGCCTTGCGCGAAGAAAAGGATCTCCGCACCGAAAGCGATGGCGAAGGCGGCCGCCGCTCCGTCGTCGTCTATCCCGCCAATTACAAGTCAACCGCAACCCCGCGCCGCGAGCGCAGAACCGGATGAGTGAAGTCAGATTGCAGAGGTAAGAGGTAAGAAGCCAGAGATAAAACCTTAAAGCGCTTTTGACTTTCACCTCTGCCATCAGACCTCTGCCCTCTGACCTGTTTTCGCAGTTGCACACATCGCGCGGCAGTTATTTTCTCGACACTTGACAGCGCGTCAAAATAGGGATTTTATTACCACTCGCAGCGAAAGTTTTTTGTTGTAAAGACACCGCCGGACAAATTTTTTTGTGCTAGTATGCCGTTCGTCTCCCAATGAAGTTCACCGATAACCCGTAACGAAAATAGCTGAAGCTGCTCTGCACTAAAAGCGAAGCACTCTTAATTGTTAGGTTATCTTTTCCCGGGCTCTTGGTTCCGGCGCTTTTCAATATTCTGGTACAAAATGTCTCTCACTAGTTCCAGTATCAATCCGAATCCGTGGGTCCGCATCCTTGACGCCTTGGAAAAAAAAGTTAACCGCCACTCTTACGATACCTGGTTGAAGCCCACTCGCTACAGTCACGCCAGCAATGGAATTCTCTTCGTGCGCATTCCCACCGCCGAGTTCCGTCACGTCGGCGACAAATACGCCGATCTGATTCAGGAAGCGCTCGATAACCTCGCCCTCGGCTACGAAGACGTGAAATTCGTTACCGCCGAGGACGATCCTTCGAACACTCCCATTCGCCATAACGGCGGCCTCTCCGTGCATCATTCCGGTAGCGCAGCAGCCGGCGCCGCGAACAGCGCTCCCCAGCCCGCTCTCAGTTCGCATCCCTCACAAGCGCGCTTCGATTGGGATAGCGCCGCGCAACTGAATCCGCGCTATACCTTCGATGCGTTTGTCATCGGCAGCGCCAATCAATTCGCCCATGCCGCCTGCCGCGCCGTCGCCGAACGTCCCTCAAAAGCCTACAATCCCCTCTTTCTCTACGGCGGCACCGGCATGGGCAAGACTCATCTCATGCAGGCGATCGGCCACGAAATCAAACGCCGGACGCCCGATGCCGCCATCTGCTACGTCTCCAGCGAGAAATTCACCAACGAGATGATCAACTCGTTGCGCTACCAGAAAATGGATACCTTCCGCGACAAGTTCCGCACCATGGACGTGCTCCTCATCGACGACATCCAGTTTCTCACCCAGAAAGAGCGCACCCAGGAAGAGTTCTTCCACACCTTCAACGCCCTGCACGAGTCCTTGAAACAGATCGTGATCGCCAGCGATCGTCCACCCAAGGAACTGGCCGAATTCGAAGACCGCCTCCGCAGCCGTTTTGAGTGGGGCCTGATCGCCGACATCCAGCCGCCCGACCTCGAAACTAAAGTGGCCATCCTGCAGAAAAAAGCTGAGCAGGAGCGCGTGACCCTGCCCGTCGATGTCGCCCTGTTTATAGCCCAGAACATTCGCTCGAACGTTCGCGAACTCGAAGGCGCTCTCATCCGCCTCGTCGCCCATTCCTCGCTGATCGGGGCCGACATCACCCTTCCCTATACCCAGCAGGTCCTCAAGAATTTCATCGATTCGCAGGCCCGCAAGGTGACCATCGAAGCCATTCAGAAGGCTGTGGCCGAGCAATTCGGATTGCGCCTGGTCGAACTCAAGTCGAAAAATAACTCGCGCTCCATCGTCTACCCGCGCCAGATCGCCATGTACCTCGCCAAGCATCTGACCGAGGCTTCGCTCCCTGAAATCGGACGTCAGTTCGGCGGCAAGCATCACACCACCGTCCTCCATTCCGTCGACAAGATCGAACGCCTGCGAAAGGAAGACAAGGATTTGAACAGGTTGCTCAATAAACTGACCGAGCAATTGGGCGCGTAAAGGTTGATTTCTACCGCCTTTTCCACGATTCGGACCACTCTTCCGGCTCTAAGGTTGTGAAGCGGATGTGGAAGCTGTGGGAGACAGCACTGGAAAACAGCAAGGGTCGGCGGAATGCGCTGGCCTCCGGCGAGGCAGGGAGCGATTCTCCACATCAAGGGTAACCGCCGAAGGCACTGAACCGCAGGCACCTGGACCAGTTTTCCACTTCTCCGAACCGCCTACGGTTACTGCTGGTTTTATTGCTTTTGCATTTGATATAAGAAGAGAACAGAAGTAGAGTCGGGAGACCCCATTATGCCGGTAGAAGTCGCACCCGCCGTCGCCACGACGACCATGGAAATTACAGTCAGCAAATTCGAACTCCTTCGCGAACTGACCGCCACCCAGGGAGTGGTCGAGCGCAAGACCACGATTCCCATCCTCTCCAACTATTTATTTGAAGCGGCCGGAGACAAACTGTCGCTCACCGCCACCGACCTCGACCTCAGCCTGCGCACCTCGTGTAATGCCAAAGTCAAAAAAGAAGGCGCATGCACCATCCCCGCCCGCAAACTTTATGACTACGTAAGACTGCTCCCCGACGCCGACATCACCATCAAGTTGCTCGAGAATCACTGGGTCAGCATTCGTTGCGGCCGCTCCAACACCAAGATGGTCGGCATGGCGAAGTCGAATTTCCCCGGCCTGCCCGTGTTTCCCGCCGCCGGAGCCATCAAAATTTCCGCCCCCGTATTGCGCTCCATGATCGCCAAGACCGGCTTCGCCATCGCCAGCGAAGAATCCCGCTACACCCTGAACGGCGCCCTCATGGTGCTAAAGCCGGAATCGATCACCATGGTAGCCACCGACGGCCATCGCCTCGCCCACGTCGAGCGCGGAGGAGAAAAATTCGATGGCGTGACCGGCGAAATGAAAACCCTCATTCCCAAGAAGGCGATGGACGAATTGAAATCGTTGCTCGATTCCCAGAGCGAGAGCGAGATCGAAACCATCGACTTCGCGAAAGACGAGTCCACACTCTTTTTCCGCGTCGGTCCGCGCCTGCTCACCTCGCGCCAGCTCACCGGCCAGTTCCCCAACTACGAAGCCGTGCTGCCCAAAGATATCTCCAAGTCCATCGCCCTTCACGGCGAAGAACTGGGAGCCGCCATCGCCCGCGTCGCCCAGTTCGCCGACGAGCGTTCCCGCGCCGTCCGCCTTCGCCTCGAAAAAGGCGAATTAAAAATCTCCGCATCCTCCACCGAAACCGGCGAGTCCGAAGATTCCATCGAAGTCGCCTACGACGGCGAACCCATGGCCATCGGCTTCAACGCCCAGTACCTGATGGACTTCATCAAAGCCACCGGCTCCTGCGATGTAAAACTGGAACTCAAAGACGCCCAGTCCGCCGGCCAGCTCCGCCCCGCCGAGTCCGAAGACTACAAGTACCGCTACATCGTCATGCCCATGCGCATCTGACCCAGCGACTGTCCTCATCACTCTTGTCATCCTGAGCGGAGCAGAGACTTCGCGGAACGCGAAGTCCCTGCGGAGTCGAAGGACCCCTACACCCTCGCCGCACCCAACCGCTACAGGGAGTTTTCACCCCAGACCGTATTCTGTGAAGGATGGACCACGGTGACACAGGAGTGATCAGCGTGAATGACGAGGAATTGAAAATTGGTACTTAGGCCTCACAGACTCCGATAAACAGGTTTTTCTCGCCGGGTGCCCCATCCTAACGTCGCGCCCTTTCCGACGTTAGGGTGGGATTCCACGAATGCCAATCCCTTGAGCTTTTCGAAGCCCAGCCCCCCTTGACCAAACCCCACCAACCATTTACATTTCCCCCACTTTATCAACGGAGGAAACCCCCCATGCTATCCGGCTTCAAGCAATTCATCCTGCGCGGCAATGTGGTGGATATGGCGGTGGGCGTGGTGATTGGCGCGGCCTTTGGCGGCCTGGTTGCGGCCCTGACAGCAGACTTGCTGACGCCGTTCATTGCGGCGATCATCGGCAAACCCGATTTCTCTGCCATTCATTACACGATTCACGGAAGTTTGTTTCCCGTAGGCCATTTCATCAATGCCCTGGTGTCGTTTCTGCTGATTGCCGCAGCCGTCTATTTCTTTGTCGTCGCGCCGGTGAATGCGCTGGTCGCGCGGATGCGCAAAGCTCCCGCGCCCGCCGATCCGACAACCAAGAAGTGCCCGGAATGTCTGAGCGAGATTCCCATCGACGCCCGCCGCTGCAGCCACTGCGCCCAGCCCGTGATGGGCAAGGCGGCCTAGTTAGGTCAGTGGAGTGGAGCGACGGGCGTCCTCGCCCGTCCCCCACTTGGCCAAATCTGCCAAATTCCTGTAAAATCATAGTTTCGGAAACGGCTTCGGCAAACGCCTCGGCATCAGCCTGGAAGGATTCAAAGAGTTATGGCACGAGTCTGTGATATCTGCGGCAAGGGTCCGCAGTTCGGCAACACCATCAGCCACGCCCACAACGTCAGCAAGCGCCGCTGGAACGTCAACCTGCGCCCGGTTCACGCCAAAGTGGGAGCCGCCACCAAGCATATCCGCGTCTGCACCTCCTGCCTCCGCAGCGGCAAAGTAGTCAAGGCCTAGTCAGTTTGTGTGGAGCGGGCGCCTCCGCCCGCGAAAAAGCTGGCAGTAAATAAAAAGCCCGCCGTTCAGCGGGCTCTAACCAGCTACTTCGCATCCACCAGCTGCACGTCAAAGATCAAAGTAGCGTTCGGCGGAATCGCCCCCGGATATCCCTTCTCCCCATAAGCCAGGTCCGGAGGAATCCGCAACTGCCGTTTCCCCCCAACCTTCATCCCGGCAACCCCCTCGTCCCATCCCTTGATCACCTGCCCGCCGCCCAGCAAAAAATCAAACGGATGCCCAGTCCCGACCGAGCTGTCGAACTTCTTGCCATCCGGAAGCCATCCTGTGTAATCGACCTTAACCTTCATCCCCGCCTCCGCCACCGCGCCCGTCCCGACTTTGATGTCCCAGTATTCCAGCCCGCTGGCCGTCTTAACCGGAGCCCCCGTGACCTTCGTAGGCCCGCCTGTGGCCTTGTGCGGGGGAACCGTCTGCGAAAAAACCAGGCCGCCGCCTGCAAGTAAAGTAACAGCAACAATAACAATGAAAATTTTCATCAATGCTCCCTTTTCTGTATTCCTCAAAATATGGATGCCCGCTGGTTCGTGGAGCGACGGGCGTCTCGCCCGTCCCTCCTGCAACTTCTTAGATAATCTGGCGGGACAAATGCCGGTCTCAAGCCAGCGCAATCACATCAATCTCCACCAGCACGTCCTTAGGCAGCCGCGCCACCTCTACCGTCGACCGCGCCGGCGGAGCTTCCTTGAAATAACGCCCGTAGACTTCGTTCATGGCCGCGAAGTCTCCCATATTCTTGAGAAACACTGTGCAACGCAACACTTTCCCCAGCCCGCTGCCCGACGCCTGCAAAATCGCCGCCAGATTCTTAAGCACCTGCTCCGTCTGCGCGCTAACCTCGCCCGCAACCACCTGTTGCGTAGCCGGATCAATCGCCACCTGCCCCGAAGTGAAAATCAATCCCGCCGCCCGAATAGCCTGCGAATACGGCCCTATAGCCTGCGGAGCCTCTTTGGTAGCAATCACCTCGCGCATCGTCCCTCCAGCAAAGAGATTAACAAGACCAGGATCAAAAACAAATCCTCCGATGGAGTGACGGGCGTCCTCGCCCGTCCACACGCGCCTAGAACAGCGAACTCTGCCGCCGATTCGGAACAATCCCAAAATGCTCGTAAGCCAACTGCGTAGCCACCCGTCCCCGCGGTGTCCGATTCAAAAACCCAATCTGAATCAGAAACGGCTCATAAATTTCTTCAATCGCATCCGGCTCCTCAGCCAATGCCGCTCCCAACGTATTCAATCCCACCGGTCCGCCCTGATACTTCTCAATAATCGTCAGCAGCAATTTGCGGTCGACCTCGTCAAACCCATGCCGGTCCACTTCCAGCATGCTGAGCGCCGCCTGCGCCGTCGGCAGATCAATCGATCCCCCCGCCCGCACCTGCGCATAATCCCGCACCCGCCGCAACAGCCGGTTCGCAATTCGCGGAGTCCCGCGCGACCGCGAAGCAATCTCCGTAGCTCCTGCCCGATCGATGGCCACTCCCAGAATCTCCGCCGACCGCTCCACAATCACGCGCAGATCGTCATGCGTGTAAAACTCCAGCCGCAGCAGCAACCCAAACCGCGACCGCAGCGGAGCCGACAACAGTCCCGCCCGCGTCGTCGCCCCGATAAACGTAAACGGCTTCACGTCCATCGTATGCGTGCGCGCCGATGGCCCCTGCCCGATCATGATGTCCAGCTTGTAATCCTCCAGCGCCGAATAAAGAATCTCTTCCAGCGCCGGCTGCAGCCGGTGCACCTCGTCAATAAACAACACTTGCCGGTCACGCAGATTCGTCAGGATCGCCGTCAGATCGCCCTTGATCTGCAACGTCGGCCCTGAAGTCTGCTGAAAAGCCGCTCCCAGTTCGTTGGCAATAATATTCGCGAGCGTCGTCTTGCCCAGCCCCGGAGGACCATACAGCAACACATGATCCAGCGCCTCGCCACGACTCTTGGCCGCCTGAATCGCCACATCAAGATTTTCTTTGACCTTGTTCTGCCCGATAAACTCCGACAACCGCTGCGGCCGCAGCTTCAACTCAAACGAAGAATCATCCTCCACCGGAGCCGCCGAAACCAGCCGGTCTTTAAGTTGCAGCGCGGAATTATCTTTGGCAGCAGACACTAGCGGAGATGTTAGCAGTTCCGCGGTCGAGGTTCTAGATGCAGCACAGACACTGTCTAAGACGGACAGAGGACGCTTGCCCTGTGTTTCCTCCGTGTCCCTTGTGGTAAAGGTTTTGTTCGTGAACTCAAAACACTAGTTTCGCTCGGTTTCGAGGAGTCGCGAAGGAACATTGCGCCACCGACAGGGTTCCTCACTGCCCAATCACTCCCAGCCGCACGCCCTTCAACTTCCCCGCATCGAACCACGCCACCCTCTGTCCGAACCACGTCTTGCTTCCCGAGAGCCTGTATTTCTTGCTGGCCGCCGCGAAATCATGCACCGCCAGCAGGTAGCCCACCGGACCCTCTCCAAACTTCGAGACCCGTTCCGCTACCCAGCCCGCGCCCGACGCCAGAATCACCGGCTCGCCCGGAAAGTACGCCAGCTTGCCGAACTCCTTCTGACTCTCGACAATCGGATCGGACCACCCATAAGCCTTGCGGAACAAGGCAATCGAAGCATCCAGATTACTGACCGCCACGATCACGCTCTCCACGCCCGTCAGCGGCGATCCTTTCACGCTCGCTGACGTCTGCACCCGCCACGCCCGCGGCGTCTCATCTTCAATCATAAACGGCAGCACCGAGCCCGGCGTTCCCGGACCCACGTCCGCCTTCTTCCATTCAATCGACATTCCGTCCGGTCGCTTCCGGCTGCCGGCCGCGGGATTCCCCACCGCAATCCCCGCCTTCTTCAACCGATCGACCTCCTGCAGCAAAACGTTGCTCCCCACCGCCCACGCGCAAGTCATCGCATCCGCCGACAGAAACTTCGCCCAGTCGGAACCCGCCGTAACTCCCGCCTTGATCGGCGCAATCAGCTCGACGTAAGTCCCATCGTCGAATCCGATCAACGCCATCTGGGTCACGCCATTGCCATGAGGACCACTGGCCTCCGGCGTCAATCCGACATCCGTGAAATCCCGCTGCAGCGCGTCGAGATCCGATCCGCAAACGGAAACATGATCCAGTTCCAGCACCACCATCTTATTGTCCTGAGTCACCGCACTCTGGCAGAAGAGAAAAATCCCGAGCATGGCCCAGCAAAAGCGGCAGCAGATAGGGGAACCCAGCCTGGGCATCCGTGCCTCCTAGAGAATTTAGAAGAAGAAAAAAGAATGGTACGCCAGAAAGCGCTCACGGGCGAAACTGTTTTTGCTCTTGGTCTCTTTTTCGAACCCGTCATCCCGAGCCGGGCGCCCCACTTTAACCGTCGCCGGGTGCCCCACTCTAACGTCGCGCCCTTTGCGACGCTAGGGTGGGATTCCACCGCAGCGTAAATCTCGGGACGTTCCTCTACATTCTCTACGAACCCGAAGACCTTACTCCCTACTCTTCCTCTTCCTTCACCTCGCCCCGCTCCGCCTTAGCCTTGTCAATAATCTTGTCCTGCAATTGCTGCGGAACCGTGTCGTAGTGATGCATCTCCATCGAGAAACTTCCGCGCCCCTGCGTCATCGAAGTCAGATCAGCTCCATACGTCAGCATCTCCGCCATCGGCACCTCGGCCTTCACGATCGTATTCCCCGCCTTGTTATCCATGCCCTGGATGCGTCCCCGCCGGCTGTTCAGGTCGCCCATAATCGTTCCCGCAAATTCATCCGGAATTGTGATCTCGACCGTCATGATCGGCTCCAGCAGCGTAGGCTTGGCCTGTTCCATCGCCTTGCGAAACGCGATCCGTCCCGCCATCTGAAACGACAGATCATTCGAATCCACGTCGTGATAAGACCCGTCATAAAGAATCGCGCGGAAGTGCACCACCGGATATCCCGCCAGATACCCGCGCGCCGCCGCATCCTTGATCCCCTTTTCCACCGCCGGAATAAAGTTGCGCGGAATCGCCCCGCCAAAAATATCGTTGACAAACTCAAACTCCGCTCCGCCCCGCGGCAACGGCTCCATCTTGATCTTGCAATCGCCGTACTGCCCGTGCCCGCCCGTCTGCTTCTTGTGCCGCCCCTGCACATCGGCCTTCCCGCGAATCGTCTCGCGATACGGAACCTTCGGCGCCTTCAGCACCACCTCCGCGTGATACCGCTTCTTCATCTTCGAAACCACAACCTCGATGTGCTGCTGCCCCGTCCCCGCAATCAGAAATTCCTTGGTCTGCGGATCGCGGAAAAATCGCAGCATCGCATCCTCTTCCATCAGCTTGTGCAGCCCCACGCCCAGCTTGTCTTCATCCGCCCGGCTCTTCGGCTCAATCGCAAACGTGATCGCCGGCTCCGGCAATTGCACCGCCCGGTACCGGATCGGCGATGCCTTATCTCCCAGCGTGTCGCCCGTAAGCGTCTCGCGCAGCTTCGCCACCGACCCAATATCGCCCGCATGAATCTCCGAGATCGGAACCGCCTGCTTCCCCTGAATCAACGAAATATGCGCGAACTTCTCCAGAGTATTGCGATTGTAGTTTTGCAGTGACGCATCGTTCTTCAGCACGCCCGAAAAGACTTTGAAATAAGAGATGCGCCCCGCGAACGCATCCGACATCGTCTTGAATACATAAACCGAAGCCGGCTCAGCGTCCGTGCCCTTCCGCTCCGTCTGTTCTTTACCCTCGGCCGTCCAGCCCGTGATCGCATGATGCTCGCTGGCCGCTGGCGTGTAGTCGACAATAAAATCCATCAGCTCGTCGACCCCAATATTCCCCAGCCCCGAAGTAAACAGCACCGGAAAAAGTTTGTCCTCGCGAATCGCCTCATGCAAAGCCGGAACCAGATGCTCCTCCGGAATCGTCCCCGTCTCGAAAAACTCCTCCATCAGCGAGTCCTTGCCCTCGGCCACCAGCTCTACCAGCTTTTCGTGAGCTTCCTTGGCCGCGTCCGCCATATTCGCCGGAATCGGTCCCTCTTTGCCCTTGCCGTTCCCGCCCATCTCGTACGTGTAAGCCTTCATGCGCACCAGATCGACAATCCCGCTAAGATTTCTCTCGCTCCCTATCGGCAGCTGCAGCGGAGTCACCGCCCGCCCAAACGCCTTCTCCAGAGATTCCAGCACCCGATTCGCATCCGCCCGGTCGCGGTCCATGCGATTGACCACGATCATCCGCGGCAGCTCAATGTCGTTGCAGTAATTCCACACCCGCTGCGTCACCACTTCCACTCCCGCCACGCCATCCACCACCACCAGCGCCGCATCCACCACCGGCAGCACCATCTTGGCCTCGTGCACAAACATATTGAAGCCGGGAGTATCCAGCAGATTGATCTTCACCCTCGCATCCGGCTTGCCCCATTCGACAAAAGCCGCGCCCGTCGAAATCGACATCTTGCGCGCAATTTCCTCTTCGTCGTAAT
This sequence comes from uncultured Acidobacteriaceae bacterium, assembly GCA_963696275.1. Taxonomy (GTDB): domain Bacteria; phylum Acidobacteriota; class Terriglobia; order Terriglobales; family Acidobacteriaceae; genus Acidiflorens. The sequence goes on from CAVOJQ010000012.1 coordinate 1,098,013, forward strand.
CCGTCACGGCCGAGCCGTCATCGACTCGTCCCAGCCGCGGCGCGCTCCCAGCCGTATAGAGCATCGCCGACACCAGGGTAGTTTTGCCCGCATGCCCATGTCCGACCAGGGCAAGGTTGCGGAGATTCGCAGCTTCGTAAACTTTCACAGGTTGTCTCCTTCCGCAGGTTTAACGGGAAGGGTGATAAGGCCCGGAAGAGTATGAGTACAGGATACAGGCCAGCCCAACATCACCTGCGAAACTCCCGATGCTACCACAGCCAACAGGACCGCTCCAACCAGCCCCCACGCACGAGTAGTGGTTCATTGTCGTAATTGCGCCCGCAAATCAACGCTCCCCCTTTCGCGTTGACCCCGATCCCCAACCCTCCTACAATCCAAATTCTCTGCCAGAGAATTTTTCTTAGGGGTTCCATACATGCGCGCAATCTCGCAAACTAAACTTGCGCTCCGCTGCGCCTGGCTGACAATGGCTTTAGCCGCATCAGCACTCGCCCAGTCACCCGCCCATAACGACATCCTCATCAAAAACGCCACCGTGATGACCGTTACCCACGGCACCATCAAGAACGGCTCCATCTATATTAAAGACGGCAAAATCGCCGCCGTCGGCGAAACCGTGAACGCCCCGTCCAATTCCCATGTCACCGTCATCGACGCCGCCGGAAAATACCTGACCCCCGGCATCGTCGATTCCCATTCCCACATCGCGCTCGACGACGACGTCAACGAAGCCACCAGCCCCGTCACCCCGCAGATGATGATGAAAGATGCCTTCGACTATCAGGACAAGGCCATCTATCGCGCGCTGGCCGGAGGCGTCACCACCTCGCTCCTCCTCCACGGCTCCGCCAACATGATCGGCGGCCAGGCCGTAGTCATCAAGCACAAGTACGGAGCCACCCGCGACGCCATGCTCTTCCCCAACGCGCCCGGCTCCATCAAGTTCGCCAGCGGAGAAAATCCCAAACGCGTCTACGGCGGCCGCGATCAACTCCCCTCAACCCGCATGGGCAATTTCGCCGTCCAGCGCCAGGCCCTCGTCGAGGCGCAAGACTACATGCGCGAGTGGGACGCCTACAACGCCAAGCTCAAACGTGGAGATAAAGATGCCAAAGATGCCACTCCTCCCAAGCGCGATCTCAAACTCGATGCACTCGCCGACGTCCTCCGCGGCAAGCTGATGGTGCAAATCCACTGCTACCGCGCCGACGAGATGCTCACCGAAATCGCCATGGCCAAGGAATTCGGCTACAACCTCCGCGCCTTCCATCACGCCCTCGAAGCCTACAAAATCGCCGACCAGCTCGCCGCCAATAACATCGGCATCGCCACCTTCGCCGACTGGTGGGGCTACAAACAGGAAGCCTGGGACGCCATCCCCTGGAACGCCGTCATGGCCATGCGCAAAGGCGTCCGCGTAGCCATCAAAAGCGACTCCGAGGATTACACCCGCCGCCTCAATCAGGAAGCCGCTAAGGCCATCCGCTACGGCGGAGCCACTGAAGACGAAGCCCTCAAGATGATTACCCTGAACGCCGCCTGGATCATTGGCGTTGACGATCGCATAGGCTCCATCGAAGTCGGCAAAGACGCTGACCTCGTAATCTGGGACGGCTACCCGCTCTCCAGCACCGGCGTCCCCGGAAAAGTTTTCATCGACGGCGAAGTCTACTTTGACCGAGCCCAGCCCGGTCTGGGCACCACCCACTACAAGGAGGGAGAGTAAATGCAGCCCCCAGCAAATACCCCCATGTGGAGCGCGCGCCCCCGCCCGCTGCTGTTGCCGTTGTTCTTGCTCTTGCCCTTTTCCACAAATAAGCCCCCCATGTGGAGCGGGCGCCCCCGCCCGCTGCTGTTGCCGTTGTTCTTGCTCTCGTTCTTGCTCTTTTCCACCCCAGCCCTGACCCAGGACCACCCCGTAGCCCTGAAAAACGGCAAGCTCCTGACCATCACCCACGGAGCCATCGAAAACGGCATCCTCATCATGCAAGCCGGAAAAATCACCGCCGTAGGCACCACCAGCCAAGTCGCCATCCCCGCCGACGCAAGCATAATCGACGCCACCGGCATGACCATCTATCCCGGCCTCATCGATTCCGAAACCCAGCTCGGCCTGACCGAAATCTCCGCCGAAAACACGACCAACGATCTCATCGAAATGAGCGATGAGATCATGCCCCACATGCACACCGCCGACGCCTTCCACGCCGAATCCGCCCTCATCCCGGTGGCTCGCTTGAACGGCATCACCAACGCCGTAGTCGCTCCCGAAAGCGCCGACACGCTTCCCGGCCAGGACTCGTTCATCCAACTCTTCGGAGCCAGCGCCCCCCAGATGCTCCTCATTCGCGACAACGCCATGCCCCTCAACTTCACCGGAGATCAGCGCCGCAACCAGGGCGGATTCGACAAACGCAAATTCCCCTCCACCCGCATGGGTCTGGCGGCTCAACTGCGCCAGGCATTCCTCGACGCTCAAGACTACAAAGCAAAATGGGCCGCCTACGATCGCAAAAAAGCCGAGGCAGAGCAGGATCAGAATAATAAGAATCAGGATAGTAAGAATCAAAATGGCAAAGACAAAAAGCCCGAGCCTACGGCTCCCAAGCGCGATCTCAAACTCGAAGCTCTGATCCCCTATCTCGAAGGCAAGAAAATTGTCGTCCTCGCCGCCGAAAGCCCCAGCGACCTCCAAACCGCCGTCGGCCTGGCCAACGAATTCAAGCTGAAGTTCGTCCTCAACCACATCAGCCACTCCCAACCCGTCCTCGACTACGTCGCCAGCCTCAAGGTGCCGGTCATCGTCGGCCCCATCTACGAAGCTCCGAAAGATGACGAGCGCTACGACGCCGTCTACAGCCTCCCCGCGCAGCTCTACCAGCGCGGAGTCAAAATCGTCTTCGCCTCCTACTCCGCCCACAACGTCCGCAATCTGCCCGATCAGGCCGGATTCGCCACCGCCTTCGGCCTTCCCCCCGACGAAGCGCTCAAAGCCATCACCCTGAACGCCGCCGAAGTCTGGGGGGTCTCCGACCAGCTAGGCTCCCTCGACGTCGGCAAGAACGCCAACATCGTCGTCTCTAACGGCGATCCGCTGGATATCAAGACCGACGTAAAGCAGGTATACATCCAGGGAACTGCCATTCCCATGACCAGCCGCCAAACCCGCCTGCGCGACGAATATTCCAGGTGATGGAATAAACGACACCGCTTCAGCCGTTGCGGAAAATCTCCGCTTCGCCGGTTTGGGGAAGGGCACCGCTTCAGCCGTGCCGTAAATGGCGCAAAACCATGGCGGATTTAAGCCGCTCAGGGAACGTCTCTTTCAAACTGACCCATACCTCACACGACAACCCTTTGCATACTTTCCCAATCCCTTTTAAACTACTAGTTTCGACTTCATACAAGCCGTCGAGCAACACGCAGTCGTAATTCAGCAAACGCCGGTCCGCAATCCGGACCCGCGATTCCCAGACTCAGAAACGAGGAGAACATGGCAGCCGTTGATGAAAAAGTGAAACAGATTATTGTTGAACAATTGGGCGTCGACGAGGGCGAAGTCACTCCCAGCGCATCCTTCGTGGATGACCTCGGCGCCGATTCGCTCGACACCGTCGAGCTCGTGATGGCCTTCGAAGAGGCCTTCGATATCGAGATCCCCGACGAAGACGCGGAGAAGATTCGCACCGTCAACGATGCCGTCGAATACATCGGCAAGCACGCCAAGGCTGGCAAATAATCCGCTTGCACGTTATCGGGCATAGCTTTTGCGAAGGGCTCGGCTTTAGCCGTGCCCCACGAGCCGATAAAACATGGGCTTTAGCCCCTGAGGGAGCCTGCACCTTTCCCCCTCAGCAATTCGGAGACTACTCTGCCGACTAATCATCAACGACGCGTTGTCATCACCGGCATCGGGCTGATCTGCTCCGTCGGCCATACTACCGGCGCAGTGTGGGAAGCCTTGCTCGCCGGCAAAAGCGGCGTCGATCGCATCACCGCCTTCGACGCCTCCGCTTTCGCCTGCCAGATCGCCGCCGAAGTCCGCAACTTCGATCCCTTCCAGTTCATCGAGAAAAAAGAAGTCAAGAAGATGGGCCGCTTCATTCACTTCGCCATCGCCGCCGCGGAAGAAGCGATGAAGATGTCGCAACTCAAGGTGACTCCCGAAAACGCCGAGATGGTCGGCGTCCACATCGGCTCCGGCATCGGCGGATTCGACGTCATCGAGCGCGAACATACCGCCCTCCTCGAAGGCGGACCGCGCAAAATCTCACCCTTCTTTATTCCCGCCGCCATCGTCAATCTCGCCGCCGGACATGTCTCCATGCGCTTCGGCGCCAAAGGCCCCAACGAAGCCACCGCCACCGCCTGCACCACCAGCGCTCACTCCATCGGCGATTCCTTTCGCATCATCCAACACGGCGATGCCGACGTCATGATCGCCGGAGGCTCCGAAGCCGCCATCACTCCCATGGGCGTCGGCGGATTCGCCGCCATGCGCGCCCTCTCCACCCGCAACGACGACCCCGCCCGCGCCAGCCGCCCCTGGGACAGAGACCGCGACGGCTTCGTCATGGGCGAAGGCGCAGGCATCCTCGTCCTCGAAGAACTGGAACATGCCCGCCGCCGCAACGCTCCCATCATCGCCGAGTTAATCGGCTACGGCATGTCCGCCGACGCCTACCACATGACCCAGCCCGCGCCCGAACACGAAGGCGGCTTCCGCGTCATGCGCAATGCCCTGCGCGACGCGAAACTCGAGCCCAGCGTCGTCGGCTACGTCAACGCCCACGGCACCTCGACTCCCCTCGGCGATACGCTGGAAGCCCATGCCATCAGAAATTTATTCGGAAAAAAGATTCCGGTAAGCTCCACCAAATCGATGACCGGCCATCTCCTGGGCGGTGCCGGAGGCTTGGAGGCAGGAGTAACCGTCCTCGCCCTCCGCGATCAAATCCTGCCGCCAACCATCAACCTCGAAAATCAAGACTCCGAAACCGAAGGCATGGACTTCGTCCCCAATCAAGCCCGCGAAACCAACTTCGAATACGCCATGTCCAACTCCTTCGGCTTCGGCGGCACCAACGGCGCATTACTCTTCCGCCGCTGGTCAGACTAAGAAAAGGTCAGAGGTTAGAGGTCAGAGTGCAGAGGTGAGGAGCCATCGTAGAGGTTAGGTTGCAGAGCTTAACTTCTTGCGGTGCGCACAGAGCTCACGAAGATTGCTACGAGTTCATTGGCCTCTCGTGCTAGATCGCGCAACTTCTCCGCGGGGAAAATGTTTCCTTCTTGAAAAAGCTCCAGCCAGAAGACCGTTTCGTCAGCCTCCTCCAGAACGATACCCAGTTTGGCTGTGAATTCAGCACGGGACCTTCCGCGACAGGCTGCCCGATAGTTTGCTCCGATCGATGTGCTAGACCGAAGAAGTTGGGTACCCAAGATTCGTGCTTCTTCCGTTCGTGGAAGCGAACGGTACAATCTCAGGACGCGCAGGGCAAAGTCCTTGGTACGGAGCTTCAACGCATCGGAGTCCCGCTTCATGCAGCGATTCTACTGTTAGATTTTCAGTATTCACCGTGACGATGCTCACGCCAAGATTGTCCGGTTTTCACCTCTGCAATCTGACCTCTGACCTCTGCATTGGTTCTAACCTCTGCACTCTGACCTCGAACCTCCGACCTCAAACCTCACTTCATCTCATCAATTATCAAATAAAGCTTAGTAGTATCCGCCACCTCGACATAAGGCTTCCCCGGATGCTTGCTGCTCACTACATAAATCGTAGGCGTGTGATCAACGTGGAGACTCAACCCTAAATCCTTGTCCGCCCGCACCAGCCCCGCCAGCTTGCCATCCGCATCCACCACAAACGGCAGCCCGATCTTGTGCTCGGACGCAAACTTCTCCTCAAACGCCCGCAGATTCTGCGGCGTGATCTCCATCTGGTGCTCGAACACCGTCGCTCGAAATTCGTTTCCGAGATCCTTGGAATGGGTATCGAAATACCGCGCCATCACCGCCGCGTCAAACGACCAGTTGTGCATCGGCAACGGAAAATCGTGCTGCACCAGCGGAATCTTATAAGTCTTCGCCGCCTGCGCCAGCAACGGAGCAATCCGCCCGCATTGCGGACATTGCAAATCCTCGAACACCACGATCGCCACCTGCGACCCCTTCGGCGGCCGCAGCGCCTCCGGCACGTCCTGTCCAAAAGCCGGAACGCCCATCGCCGCCACACCAGCGAAAATCGCAGTCGACACCACCAGGCCAGCCAAAAGTCGTTGAATCTTCATAATTGTCGTTGAATCTTCATAATGATTGTTTGGATGCACATCAAGCTGAGAATATTCTATCGCAGCGAATTCGCTCCCTGCGAAAATGCTCACGGAGCCACGGCCGCCCTCCACCCACCGGGCCCGGCCGCTTACTTTATATCGGTGATTTCCATGTTGCAGAAAAAACCTATGCGCAGCACGATGTTCTGCCCCGGGAACTCCTTGGGCAACTCCGGCAGCGGGTCGGATGACGTGATGCCGCTCCAGGCCGCCCGGTCAAGAGGCACATCGCCCGAACTGCTGCGCAGCACCATTCCGCTGACCTGGCCATTCTTCAGGATCGTAAAGTCAATAAACGTCTTTCCCTGTTTAAAAAGCGGCGGATATGCTGATTCAGGAAGGGCATTAATCCAGTTTCTCTTGATGGTCTGCAGGATCCGCGTTATATAAGGTCCAAAATCGACCCCCATCGTATCGGAAAGAATTTCCGCTGGACCCATCGCCGCATTCGCCCGCCCGCGCGTCAATCCGGGGTCGCCAGCCACTCCGCCACCGTAACGCCCGTGGTTCGCCGCCGCCGCCCGTGCCGCCTGGTCGATCATCGACCCCGCCGTCATGGGAGCCTTGAAATCCGGTACCACTCTCGCCTGCGGCGTCTGCAACCGCGCCACCTGATCGTTCTGCTGCGGCTGCGAGAATCCCTGCGAGTTATTCTGCGGTGCCGGCGCCGCCGGATTCTGCGCACTCTGATTCTGTGGCGGCGCGCTCGGCGCCTGCGGCCCGCCCCCGCTCTGCGGTGCCGGTCGCGCGCTCTGTAATATCTTCTTCAAATCCTCGCGATTGATCTGCGGCGCTTTGCTGGTCGCGACCCGATCCTTATCCGAAATCACCTTCGCATCCGGACGCTTCGTCAGCTTCTGCTCATCCGGCGGCAACTCCAAAAACGTCGCATCTTTCGACTTGTCATTCGCCGTCATCGCCAGATCGACCGTCCGGTGCGGCAACAGCATCATCAGCTTCTCGCTGTTCCACAACAGAATCACCACCAGCAAATGCAAAATAACGGACAGCCACAGCGCTTCCCGCTTGCGCGCTCGCGAGAGGTCGTCCTGTAACTGGATCAGTAGATGCGGAACATCGTCAGGGTTGAAGCCGCGGTAAGCCGTCTCCCAATGCTGCGCTTCAAACAAGTCGCGCTGTTCTGCCCGTTCCGTAGGGGAATTCGCCTGTTCGCCGGACAAGGGATCGCGAGACGGAATTTGGGTGACCGGCATCAGGCAGAGGCTACTTGCTTAGAACCACGGGCAACCCCCAGGGTTGCGTAACTCGTGCTTAGATTTGCGCGCAAAAGATTTCGCGTCGAATTCCTTCGTAAAGTTACGTAAATTGTGGAGTTGCGACCGTCTCTTCTATTGTCGCATTTTTCTTGCCAGCCCGGTGAGTACCTGCGTAATGTCCCTTACTCAACTCACCCGGCATCACAATTTTTTCTCACCGCTTACTCCCGCCGCCTCATTCTGACCGTACAATATTCTGACAACACAAATGTCGTTCCTAGCCGGGAAGATGGGGGATATGTTTCGCTACGCAACCAGACCTTCGGGCCTCACCATGCTCCTTTTCGGATTGGTCCTTCTGGCCGCGCCCGGCTCAACCTTCGCCCAGCATGGCGGAGGAACCGCAGTCGGCTCGGGCACCTCCGCCGGTGGCGCTGGAGCTCCCAGTGGCGTCAGCGAAAAGGATGATCTTAAGAACTTTCACCGCGCCATGGAAGTTCAAGCCACTGACGATCAGCGCGCCGCCTTCGCCAGCATCGCCAAAGATCTCCAGGATGCCTCCGATCGCCTGCAGCTTCTTCAGAAAGCTCCAGCTTCCGTCAGCCTCCCGCCCGAGATCGAGACCGCAGCCGCCGTCAATCACGACCTTGAAAAGGCGCGCACCGCTACCAGGAATTTTCTCGCCTCATTCTCTCCTGCGCAAAAATCAGCATTGAAAGAGATCATCAGGAAATTGGAGAAAGCGGATTCCGACCTCGATAGAGAATCCAGGAGCTTCGATCAGCTGATCCAGGTCGCCAAACCGCCAGCTGAACAGATTGCCGGCTCCGCTGCCCCGCTCCTGAGAGCGCTTACCGGTTTCCAGAGCGAGCAATTATCCCTCGGAAGAGAAATGAGCATTCTTCTTCTCCCCGCCGACGGCCAGGAACTCGCTTTCACTCTGCCCCGGGTGACGAATTCCCTCCACCTGGCGGACCAGACCGTCTCCATCCCCACTTCTGCCACCGTCGCCCGTCTCTCCTCCGCTGCCGGCGACAACGCGCACCATCTTTATCGCCTGCAACAAACCGTTGACCTCTCCGACCTGCAGCAAAACTTCAACTTGATCCTGCGCTACCAGCTGACCCGCTCTCCCCGCTGCGGCGAGCGCGTTGAGATTCAACAAGCCTCGCTGGCCCCGCTCGCCCCCGCCAGCCTCGCGGTCGTCACCCTCCACTATGAACGTTGGATCTGTCCCACCGCAGCCGGAAGAGCAAGTCCGGTCGAGGTCGCCGATGGCGACGGCGAGATCGAAATCAAACTCACTCCCGCGCTTGATCGCAACGGCCTCATTCTCAACTCGGAAATTACCCGCGTCGTAGCCCAGGGAGCGCTGCGCCAGTTGTTAACCTCCGGCGATTTAGGCGACGCCTTGCGTCATCAGATCGCGACGTCATTCCTCGGCGCTGTGCAGAAGTCCGCCGACCCCAATGCGACGCTCCCGCCGGTTGCTCAAAACTCAACCACCCTGCAGAAAGCGGAATTCCAGGATGCCGGCGCCAATCAGCTCATCCTGGTTCTCGACGGTCAACTTCAATTATCCGACGACCAAAGCGCCCAATTCTCCCAGCAACTGACGCAACGCCTCTCCGCCCAGGCTCCGCCATCCCATTAGCGCCGAGATTCAAAACAAAAAAAAGGCAAGAGGTCTCCAACCTCTGACCTCTAACCTCTAACCTCCGACCTCTAACCTCTCACCCCAATCCGCCCCGCATGCCTTCCAATCTCCGCCAGAATCTCGAGTCCCAGACCCAGCGCCTTCCGTCCATCCTCCAGCGATACTACCGGACGCGACCGCTCCCGCACCGCCAGCAGAAATGCCCTGATCTCCGCCAGCAACGGCTCCTCCGCCGTAATCGCCGGCTTCGCCATATGAATCTGCGGATTCACACTAGGCTGTCGCTGCCCCAGGTTCGCTCCCGCCCGTGTGGTGACGGGGCTCGGCCCCGTCCTTTTGGCGCTAACCCGAGTAAAATCCTGGCCGGTGCCCCATCCCGACGCCTCGTTGTAAGGGTGGGAACTCCCCCCCGCGCCGCCCACCGAAAACACCACCACATCCTGCCGCCCGTAATCGATCGATATATATTGTCCCGCCTGAAAAAATCGCAGCTTCCTCACCCGCTCTGTCGAAACCCGGCTGGCCGTGAAATTCGCCACGCACCCCGATTCAAACTCCACCCGCACATTCGCGATATCCACTTTGCCGGAAAGTATCGGCAGCCCCACCGCCCGAATCTCCTTCACCTTCGACTCCACAAACGTCAACACAATATCCAGGTCGTGGATCATCAAATCCAGCACCACATCCACATCCAGCGCCCGCGGAGAAAATACGCTCAGCCGGTGCACCTCAAAAAACATGGGACGCCCGATCAAAGGCAACGTAGCCCGCACCGCCGGATTAAAGCGCTCCAGATGCCCCACCTGCGCCACCCGCTTGTGCTCCGACGCAAGACCAATCAACTCGTCCGCCTCGCCCAGCGTGGCCGCCACCGGCTTTTCGATCAGCACATCCACCCCCGCCTCCATCAGTGCCCGCGCCACCTCCAGATGCAAGACCGTAGGCACCGCCACCGACGCCGCCTGCACCTCGCTGTGCGTCGTCAGCAGTTGCTCAATCGACCCAAACGCCCGGCAGCCAAACTCGCGCGCCACAGCGTCCGCCCGCGCCGTATCCGGATCAACCACCCCCACCAACCGCACCCCGCCCGCCTCTTGCAGGTGCCGGTAGACGCGAGCATGATTCCGCCCAAAAGCCCCCACCCCAACCACCGCCACATTGACCGGAAACAGCTTGTTCGGAAACTCGTTACTCACCAAGCCTCCCAAAAACGATTGTCATCCTGAGCGCAGCCGGGTGCCCCATCCTAACGTCGCGCCTTTTGCGACGTTAGGGTGGGAACCCCACCTCCGCAGCAACTCCTCATCACGCCTTCTTCAGCAGCGCAATCTGCCCCGCATGATACAGCTCATGCTGCACCACGCCATGGAGCATGTAATAAAAGTTGTAGTGCGCGCCCTCTTTCCCCGGAACCATCTCGGCAAGTCGCGAATCCGTGATCTCCGCCACGGCCGCGATCAAATCGTGGTGCGTCCGCCGCACCTGAGCCAACGCCTCGTGCCAAGCCGCCTCGCTCGTATCCGTTACCGGAGGAAAATTCTCCGCATCCGAAAGTTCCACCGTCTTCCCGTCCAACCGCCGCAGCACCGCCCCATCCCACGCCCCAATATGCAGCACCAGTTCCCATATCGTATGCGCCCCCGCAATCGGACGAGCCGCCGCCTGCGCCGCCGTAACTCCCTCCAGGATTTCGAACAAAGAATCGCCATGCCAGGCCTCTCCATCAAAAGCCCGGCGGAGCTGGTCCGCAATGCGAGCGGTTTCCGACATCAGACGCCTCCATCTCCCGCATGATATTGAGGTCAGAGGTCAGATTGCAGAGGTAAAAGCCCTTGGTTGGGTTTTCACCTCTGCAATCTGACCTCTAACCTCTGACCTTTCCCTACTCCGCGCACACCGCAATCCCCGCCGCATCCGCCGTCTGCCTCACCGCATCGCCATCCAGCAGCAGACATCGCCCCGCATCCACCGCCAGGCACGTAGCCCCCGCCCGCACCATCACCTCAATCGTCCTCACTCCAATCACCGGAACATCAAACCGCATATCCTGCCCCGGCTTCGCGATCTTCACCACCGTGAGCGCCCGGCTCAGCAGCGTCGCCCGAGTCGGAGTCAGTGGAGCGCCGGGCGTCTCGCCCGGCCACTCATCGCGCCCTTTGCGATGTGTGGGAGACTCCGCGTCCGCATCCGACTCCTCCTCCGCCATCAGACTCTTCATGATCCCCCCCGCCCGCTCAATCGTCGCATCCGTCCCTTCCATCGCCTCGACCGCGACGCAAGCCGCTTCCGCGATCACGACCGTCTGCCCAATGTCATATTCCGCCAGCCGCCGCGCCACCGCCCGTCCATATTCAATATTCTTGCGTTCGTTCCCATTCGGACTCCGCTTCGTCAGCACGCCCGATTTCGCCAGCAGCGGTTCCAGCAGCGAAGTCGAGTTCTCCAGCAGGATGCCCTCATCCGCCAGCACCTTCGCCACCGCCCCCAGCAGCGAATCCGTATTCCGTGTTCCCAGCGACAGCAACAGCTTCGCAAGCCGCCAGTCCGGCCTGATGGCAGAAAAAATCTGTCTGTGCTTCACCTGCCCCGCCATCACCGCGCGAGTAACGCCCGCAGCCTTAAAAGTGTCGATGAGTTTTGAAAGTTCGCCCAGAGAAAGCCAATGCACCGCAGCCGCCCCGTGCGATTCAATTTCAGCCGCCGCCTCTTCCCGAATCGCCGCGACCACCACCTCGTACCCCTGCGCACGAGCCGCCTCCAGCACCAGAAAAGGAAACGTCCCATTGCCCGCAATAAGTCCAAGTTTCATAGTGAGTGGTCAGTGGTCGGTGGCCAGTGGTCAGCGGTCAGCGCCTTCGCATTTCAACTGGCCACCGACCACCGTCACTTAATCACTCCGCGTTCTGAGGATTCAATGAAGTGGATGAGCATTTCGACATCCTCCCCGCCGTTCGCTTCGCCTTTCAGCTTCTCCAGCGCCTGCGAAGTATTCAGCTTCGACGCCAGCAGCACCCGGTAAGCATGATGCAGCTTCTGAATCCGTTCTTTCGAGAACCCACGCCGCTCCAGCCCCACCGCATTCAATCCATAAGCCCGCGTCCCGCGCTCCGCCGACGTCTTCGAAAACGGCAGCACATCCCGCGTAATCGTCGTCCCTCCGCCAATAAACGCATGCCTCCCGATCCGCACAAAGTGATGCACCGGACACAACGCCCCCACCGTGGCCCAGTCCTCCACCGTCACATGCCCCCCCAGCGTAGCCGCGTTCGCCATAATAATGTGGCTGCCAATCTGGCAATCATGCGCAACATGCGTATAAGCCATGATCAGGTTATGGTCGCCGACCCGCGTGCATCCTCCACCCTTCACCGTGCCCCGATTGATAGTGACAAATTCGCGAATAACATTATTCGAGCCCATCTCCAGACGAGTAGCCTCCCCCGCATACGTAATATCCTGCGGAGCCAGCCCGATCGAAGTAAAAGGAGAAAAGCGGTTGCCGGAGCCAATTTTCGTAGCCCCGTCAATCACCACATGCGAAACAAGCTCGCAGCCTTCGCCCAGCTCCACCCCAGCCCCAATCACGCAGTAAGGCCCAATCGTGCACGAAGAATGTATTTTGCTTTTCGGATCGACAACCGCCGTAGGATGGATCGCTGTCAAATCAAAATCCCTTTGTCATCCTGAGCGGAACACTGTTTCGCGGAAAGGTTTTCACTTCTGCAATCCGACCTCTAACCTCTGACCTCGTCCGCGTCTTCCACACTCGCCGCCCCCATACTCCTCGGCACCAGCCGGCAAGTCACCGTAGCCTGCGCCGCCACCTTCCCATCCACATACGCCGTCCCTTCCAGCCGCGCCGCCGTGATCCGCCACGCCTTCACCACCACTTCAATCCGCAGCTGATCTCCCGGAACCACCGGTCGCCGGAACCGCGCCTTCTCAATTCCCGTAAACACCATCAGCATCTCATCCCGGTTCGGAACCTCCGTCAGCAGCAGCAGCCCGCCCGCCTGCGCGATCGCCTCCACGATCAGCACGCCCGGCATGATCGGCTTCTCCGGAAAATGTCCCTGAAAAAAAGGTTCCGTGATCGTCACATTCTTCAACGCGACAATACTCTTCATCCGCACCAGCTCCACCACCCGGTCGATCAAAAGAAACGGATACCGGTGCGGCAGGATCTTGAAAATATCCCCAATATCCATCCCGGTCTTCACCGGCTCGGGCTCATAAGGTGTACTTTGTGTGGTGTCAGTCATGCGCTGTCGTCCAAGCCGAAGATTATACTGTAGCGCAAGAACTAAGGTCAGAGGTGAGAGGTCAGAAATCAGAGGTGAGAGGTCAGAAGTCAGAAGTATGAGGTCAGATTGCAGAGGTTGGATCGCAGAAGTGAAATCTCCCCGCCGACCTCTTAGGGCTTTTCACCTCTGCAATCTGACCTCTAACCTCTGACCTCGTTCCAGAAAGGTTACATGCGCAAGATATTCGTCTTCATCCTTTTCGCCGCCACGCTCCGCGCTCAAGCACCGCCGCAATCCGCCGTCCCCGCGCTCCCCGACGACATCCCCGCTTCCGCCGATCATTACTCCTTCCTCCTCATGGGCAATCCCGCCGGACAGCAAGCCACCTGGACCGCCTCCGACGGTACCCTCCACATCTTCTTCCAGTTCAACGACCGCGGCCGCGGCCCCAAAACCACCACCATCCTCAAGCTCGGACCCGACGGCATCCCCGTCTCCGAAACCATCACCGGCAACGACTACCTCAAATCGCCCGTCAACGAAACCTACACCCTCGAAGCCGGCACCGCCCGCTGGAGCAGCGAGGCCGAACATGGCGAGAAGAAACTCTCTGCCCCCGCCTTCTACTCTTCCATCAACGGCGGACCCTCCGAAATCGCTCTCCTTATCCGCGCCGCGCTCCTGCACGACGAAAACAAGATCAGCGGCCAGATCGCGCTGCTCCCCGAAGGCGAAGCCCGCGTCCAGCGCTTGACTGAAGTTGACCTCGAATCTCCTGGCAAAGAAGCCTCCGGTCAAAAAGAACACGTCTCTCTCTACGCCATCACCGGACTGGATTTCTCGCCAACCTATGTCTGGCTCGGCGATCCCAACTTCTTCGCCAGCGTCGATACCTGGGGTTCCATCGTTTCCGTGGGCTGGGAATCGTCGGTCCAAACCCTGCTCGACGCCCAAAACAAAATCAAACAGTCCCGCTCCGCCGATCTAGCCGCCAAACTCGCTCACCATTCCGCCGGCTTTCTCTTCTACCACGCGAATCTCTTCGATGCCGAATCCGGCCAGGTCTTGCACGATCGCTCGGTCTTCGTCACCGGCAACCGGATTGGCCCGGTCAAAGTCAACTACATCCCGGCTCCACTGCCTTCCGGAATCCAAGTCATCGACGCCACCAACAAAACCCTCCTCCCCGGCCTCTGGGATATGCACGCCCACGTCGGCGACAACGACGGCCTCCTCAACCTCGCCGCCGGAGTCACCACCGTCCGCGATCTCGCCAACGACACCGACTCGCTCCTCGCCCGCCGCCAGCGCATCGCCGACGGAAAAGAAATCGGCACCCGCATCGTCCTCGCCGGAATCATCGACAGCCCCGACGCCTTTCACGGACCCACCAAAGTCCTCGTCTCCACCGAAGCCGAAGCCCGCGCCGCCGTCGACAACTACAAAAAACTCGGCTACGTGCAAATCAAAATCTACAGCTCGGTCAAGCCCGAGCTCGTCCCTGTCATCATCGACGAAGCCCACAAAAACGGACTCCGCGTCAGTGGACACATCCCTGCCAACATGATCGCTTCTCAATGCGTCAAGCTCGGCTACGACGAAATCCAGCACATCAACTTTCTCGTTCTCAACTTCTTCCCCGAAGTCAAAGACACCAACACCATCGCCCGCCTCACCAAACCCGGAGAACTCACCGCCTCGCTCGACCTCCACTCCACCGCCGTCCAGTCCTTCATCAAGCTCTTGCAGGCTCACCACACCAAACTCGACCTCACCCTCAGCATTTTCGAAGACCAATACATGGCCCACCCCGGCCAGATTCCTCCCGGATTCAAAGCCGTGGCCAACCGTCTCCCCGCCCAGGTCCGCCGCGGCCTTCTCACCGCCGGCATGACTCCGCCCCCAGGCATGGACGACACCTACAAAAAATCCTTCGCCAAAATGCTCGAATTCACCGGACTTCTCTACCGCTCCGGCCTCTCCATCGAAGACGGCACCGACAGCATGGCCGGATTCGCCCTCCATCGCGAACTCGAACTCGACGTCCAGGCCGGCATCCCCGCCAACGTCGTCCTGCAAAACGCCACCCTCAACGCCGCCCGCATCATGAGCATGGATAAAGATCTCGGCTCCATCGCTCCCGGCAAACTCGCCGACCTCGTCCTGGTCGACGGCGACCCCACAAAGAACATCAGCGACATCCGCAAAACCCTCGTCACCGTAAAAGACGGCGTCCTCTACAACTCGACCGAACTCTACACCGAACTGGGAGTCAGCCCCTGAGATCCTGTGGTGCGGGCGCCCCCGCCCGCGTGCCGACAGCGAACTCACTCTCGCGGACTTTTCGTGTTGCGTGCGTTGTCACCCCACGCCCAAACGCTCGCTCACTTGTCTTTCCCTTTCGTAACCACCTGTGTGACTCACGATCTGGACTCCCCGCCCCTCATTGCCGATGATCAATCCAAGGGCCGCATCAGCCGCCAAACTTCTCATAGCGACCCGGAGCCGCTTCATGAGTTCCCCCAACCCCCATCCCACGACCCCCGTTCTCGCCGAACCCGATCGCCGCCGCTATCCCCGCTTCACCACCCAGGTCCAAATCGAAATCCATCAGGACGGCAGCGACGTCCCCATGCACCTGGAAACCACCGACCTCAGTCGCGGCGGCTGCTACGTTCAGCTCATGATGCCTCTCTCCCTCGGCACCCGCCTGCACGCCACTCTCTGGCTCGACGGCTCCCCAATCCGCATCCGCGGTCTCGCCGTCACCCGCCACCCCCAATTCGGCAACGGCATCATGTTCGTGGATTTCGAAGCAGACGGCGAACAACTCCTCAAACGCTACCTCGCCGCCATCCCCACCTAAAATTTGCCCGATCATTCAGCTCTGATTCCCAACCCCACCCGCCGTCCTAGACCTCGCGCCTTTTTGCGACCTCTAGAGCATGCCCTTCGCGAAGGCCGAAGTGGTGGGATCCACGACCACATCCCCTGTGGGATTGTCCTTCCTCAACCCACTTTCGCCACGCCGCACCAGGGCTGCGCCCCTTCCAATCATCAGTTCCAGATCCAGACACAATAAGGATTCCCACTTGTTACTCCCCAGATTCCCCAGGGAAAACCTCTGCCCTCTGACCTCTAACCTCTAACCTCTGACCTCTAACCTCTAACCTCTGACCTCTAACCTCCCCCGCTCTTCCCCATCCGCACAATCGGCAGCGTCAGCCCATCCCCCAGCGGCACGTCTGCCCTCTCCATCTCCGCATACCCCTTCGCCCGATAAAACGGAACTCCCGTCAACGTCGCTCCCATCTCCAGCCGCCGGAACCCCGCCGCCCACGCCGCTCGCTCGCAAGCCTCCAGAATCATTCCGCCAATCCCGCGCCGCGCCCATGCCGGATGCACAAAAAATGCCCTTATCTTCGCCGCATCCTTCGCCGGATCCAGCAACGCGTCCTCGCGCCCCGCAAACTGATCTCCCCCATACAAAGTTTTTCGCCGGCTCCATCCGCCGCATCCCACCAGCACCGCCTCCGCCGATCCCTCCTCAGCCTCCGCCGCAAAATATGTCCCGTCCGAAATCAGCTGCGTGTCCACTCCGTACACCGTCCGCAACGCACTCTCCAGTTGCGCCGGTGAATAATCCCCCGCCTGCAATCCTCGCACCGACGCCTCAATCAACTCCCTTAACCGGGCAACGTCGTCAGCCTCCGCCAGCCGAATCCGCATGTTCATAAGAAAACCAGGGTGCCCCACGTTTCCAGTTTGAGACCAGGGAATGAGACATTCAAGTGCCGGCAGCCTGCGGAAAAAACTCGACGCACGTCAGCTTCACCGCCCTGCACTTTCCTCCCCACTCAATCCCATCACCGACCAAACGTACACGACCTTTCGGTAATCCCCGGTAATCGTCGGTAACAAGCCGCTCGCCCGTTGCCAGCCTTACAATGACATCACTCCGCGCTCCCGTGCTCGGGCTTTGCGGGGTTTCGTTGGGAATCTCCCGGCGAGGTTCTGACCCGTTCGGCGTCTGCTGATTTTGCCGGCGTTTCGCGGGATTAAGGCTGGAGTCCGCACCCCTATGGCGTTTGGTTTTGGCTTTAACAAACAGAAGGTTCTCAGCGCCGCGGAGAAGTTTGTCCAGCAGGGCAAACTGCAGAACGCGATTGCCGAGTACGACAAAGTCCTCAAGAACGATGCCAAGGATCTCACCGTCAACAATACGATCGGCGACCTCTACGCTCGTCTTGGCGACATCGAGAAAGCCGTCGAGTGCTTCAAGAAGGTTGGCGACGCCTATGCCGCGCAAGGCTTCACCGTCAAGGGCATCGCCATGTACAAGAAGATCACCAAGCTCCAGCCGAGCGTGGATTCCTCTCTCAAACTGGCCGAACTCTACACCCAGCAGGGCCTGTTCAACGACGCCCGCGCCCAGTATCTGCAGGTCGCCGATGACTTCATGAAGAATGGCGACTTCGACCAGGCCGTGCGCATTTTCCAGAAGGTCCTCGAAATGGATCCGGAAAATGTCCCCATGCGCATCAAGCTCGCCGAGGTCTACGTCAAACTCGGCAAGAAGAAAGAAGCCTGGGACATTTACAGCGCCGTGGCCGAATTGCTGCGTTCCCGCGGATCCCTCGCCGCTGCCGACGATATTCTCAACGGCATGATGGCCCTCGACCCCGGCAACAGCTACGTTCTCCTGATGCGCGGCAAGTTCAGCCTCGAAAATGGCGATCCCAAAACCGCCGTCGGCTTTCTCGAGAAGGCCGCCGATCTCGATTCCCACCCCGAAGGCTTGCGCGATCTGCTCCGCGCCTACTTGCAACTCGGCAACGCCAAGAAAGCTGCACCCATCGCCGAAAAACTGCTCGCGGTGCACAACGATCCCGAGGGCCTGTTCCTTCTCGCCGAGGGTTGCACCCGTCTTGCTCAATATCACGACGCCCTCGACGTCTACTCCCGCCATGCCGATCGCCTGCTCGCCACCGATTCCACCAAACTGCTGGCCAGCCTGCATACCATGATCACCCATGTGCGCGACGATTCGTCCGCCCTCGACGCCCTCTTGCTCCTGCTCAACAAGGCTGGAGAAAGCACCCACGTCAACGAGGTCACCGAGCTTCTCGCTCACGCCTCCGTCGAAGACGGCAACCTGGCTCGCGCTCGCGATCTCTACCAGATGCTCTCCACCACCGAGCCGCAGAACCCCTTGCACCTGCAGAACTACCAGCAGGTCGTCAATCGCATGACCCAGTCCGCGCCCGTCAGCGGCATCACCGCCGAAGAAGGCTCCTTGCTGGTCGACGAACTCGAAGCCACCGCGCCCGTCATCGATCAGTCTTACCCCGACGATATCGCCATCGCCGTGCGCTCCGCCGTTACCGACGCCGACCTGTTTCTTTCTTACAATCTGCCCGATAAAGCCGTCGTGCCCCTCCTCGGCGCGCTCCCCAAGGCGCCCACCGACGCCCGCTTGAACCAGCGTCTGGCCGCTCTCCATACCCGCTTCCATCGTTTCGCCGAAGCCGCTGTCTGCTGCCGCACCCTCGAGGCCGTCTATCATGAGGCCGGCTGTCCCGATGAAGCCGTGCGCTACGGAGATTTAGCCGCCCGCTACGAGCAGACCGTGCAAGCCGCTCCCGCGTCTCCCGCCACACTGTCGCCGATATCGCCCGCACCATCGTTGCCCCTCGCCGCTTCCGCGGCATCCTCAGCCACTGCACCCTCAGCCCCCGCCGCCGGCTCCCGGTCGAAGGCTGCGCCCTCTGCTCCTGCCCGCGAAACTGCCCCCGACCATCCGGAGTTCGCCATCCCAGAAATGTCGGTCCATGCTCCTCTCGATACTCACGATCATTCTGCCGACCTTGCCTCGGAGTGGGAGCATTCGCTCTCCGTCGACCGCGAGCCCGATGGTCGCATCGATGGCCAGATCGACGGCCAGATCAGCGACGGCCAGATTGAACGTGCTCACGCCGCCGCCAGCGCCCATTCCGGCGCCGATGCCGATGCCTCTGCCGATTCCGAGATTGGCGAGACCGTAGAAGAAATTCGTTTCTATTGCGAGCATTTCATGATGGAGCAGGCCCGCGCCGCCATGGAAAAGCTCGAAACTCTCACCACCGACGCCCACATTCTCGATCCCATGCGCGCCGCTCTCGCCGCCTCGCTCCAGCTCTCGACCGAGCCCGAGCCGGAAGTCGCCGAACTGGAAATTAACGCCGACCTTCCCGAAGTCGAAAGTCTGGAGATCGAAAGTCCCGAGATCGACAATTCAGCGATCGAGAGTCAGGCGACCGACAGCCCCGAGATCGAGAGTCCCGCGGTCCATGCCGCTCCCCACTCCAACCAGCCCGCCGACTTCGAAGTTGCCATGGACGCCGAGCCCGCCTCCGAGCCCACCCGTGCCTCGAGCCCAATCGCTTTCCACGGGCGGAAGCCACACCACGAGATTCCTGCCACCCCAAAGTACGCCTCGCCCGACCTCGCTCCCGAGCCGGAACCGGTCGGCGTGGAATCCGCCTCCGCCGAAACCGTGCCTGCCGCCGAGATCGCGCTTCCCTCATTCGTTGCCGAACTCGAAGCCTCGCTGGGTGACTCCTTCCCCGTCGCTGCTCCAGTCTCTGAATCTCCCGCAGCCGGCGCCTCTGCCACCGGCCAGTTGCCGCGATGGCCAGCCGCGGCCGCGCCCCCGTCCGAAGCCCCCAGGAAAAGCAAACGCGTGCCCTTGGAAGCTATGGCACCCGCTGCTCACGATCTGCACGTTCCAACCTCGACGCCGCTTCCCGCGACTCCCGCTTCCATCGGAGGTGCCGCCGCCACCGCCGCTGCTCCCGCCCTGGCCGCGCCCCTTTCTGCAGCCGCCACGCCCTCGCTCGCAAGCCCCGCCATGAGCTATGGTCTCGTCCCCGAGCGTCCTCTCGGCGCCGGAGCTCAAGCCATGCATCCCGCTGGCGGCATCGATCTTTCCCAGATGTTCGGTGAGTTGAAAATGGAGCTCGAGGAAGAAGTCGCCGCCGGCGACGACGATGCCGAAACTCATTACAACCTCGGAGTCGCCTTCCGCGAAATGGGGCTTCTCGACGAAGCTATCGCCGAATTCCAGAAGGTCTGCAACATCATCGATCGCGGCAAAGCTTTTTCTCAGCAGATCCAGACCTACACCTGGCTCGCCCAGTGCTTCCTCGATAAAGGAGTTCCCGAAGCCGCCATCCGCTGGTACGAAAAAGCGCTCGGCATTCCCGGACTGGATCGCGAAGCCCGCATGGCCATCAATTACGAGCTCGGCTCCGCCTGCGAGAGCGCCCAGGACAAGCCCGCGGCCCTGCGCCATTTCACCGACGTCTACGGCGCGAATATCGATTATCGCGACGTAGCCGAGCGCATTCAGGCCCTGAAGTCGTAGAATGCACCAAGTGGGTTCGAAACTTGCGCTGGGCATACGATTCCATCCCGCGCCGTCCCACGCTCTTGACCAATAACGACGGTGCAATGATTTCCGATCCCAAGCTACCCTTCGCCGCCGAACCCGCTCCTGTCGGGGAACTTCAATCCCCCGCCGAATCTAGGGTTCCGGTCATTCCCGCACCCGACTCTGTTGCACTCGACTCTGGCGCACGACGTTCTCTCGTAACCGGTTCTGTCGCAACCGGTTCCGTTTCCGCTCCGGCGTCGCTCCCTCATCGATCCGCCGCCCGTCTGTGGTTCCATCGCATCGGAGTGCTTCTCTTCGTCTTCCTGTGCGCGACCCTGGGCGTCATGCTCATGATCCTGCCCTGGCGGCCGGAATGGTCCGATAACCCGCTGCTTCTCCCCTATCCCGCGCTTCGCGTCCTCATCGCTAGCGGCTTCGCCCGCGGCCTGGCTACCGGCCTCGGCCTGCTCAACGTATGGATCGGTTTCTGGGAGGCCATTCAATATCGGGAAGAGGAATGAAAAGTTTCGTTTTCGTCGCCGGTCAGCTCTTGAGCAATAAGCCCGGTGATGAAATGGCCTAGTCCCCTGCTAGAGGAGAAACACGAACCGCGAACGACGAACCGCGAACGACGAACCGCGAACGACGAACGACGAACGACCAACGACGAACCACGAACCACCGATTTCCTATGACCGATAAACTCAAGCCCGCCCCGCTCGCCTATCAGAACGAACCGTTTCTCAACAGTCCCGACGGCCGCATTCTCCGCCTGCTCTCCGAATACAGCGAGCCGCTCTCCCGCTTCCGTCGCGAGCAGATTCAGGACACCGTCGTCTTCTTCGGCTCCGCCCGCATCCCCAGCCCCGACCACGCCACGACCCGCCTCACCAGCCTTCGTGGCAACGGCGCCGAAGCCACCGCCGCCCACCAGGCCGCCGACATGAAACGCGCCGAGGCCGCCGTCGACATGGCTCGCTATTATGAAGACTCGCGCCGCCTCGCCCGCATGTTGACCGAGTGGTCCACTCAGATCCCCGCCAAGCGCCACCGCTTCGTTGTCACCACCGGCGGCGGTCCCGGCATCATGGAAGCCGCCAACCTCGGCGCCCACGAAGCCGGAGGCAAGACCATCGGCCTCAACATCAATCTCCCCTTCGAGCAGAATCCGAATCCCTACATCACGCCTTCGCTCAATTTCGAATTCCATTATTTTTTCATGCGCAAATTCTGGTTTGCCTATCTCGCCAAAGCCCTGGTCATTTTTCCCGGAGGCTTCGGCACCCTCGACGAACTTTTCGAAATCCTCACCCTCGCGCAGACCGAAAAACTCGCCAAAAAAATTGTGGTCGTAATTTACGGCAGCGCTTACTGGAAAAAAATTATCAACTTCCAGGCCATGGTCGATGCCGGCACCGTCGCAGCCCCCGACCTCGACCTCTTCAAGATGTCCGATTCCCCCGAAGAAAGTTTCGAATTTCTGAAAGAAGGACTGACCAAGTACCACCTGGCCCCGCAACAAGCCAAACGCGCCGCAGAACCAGCCGTCCCCGAAATCGCCAAAACCCGCCCCTGACCCGGTGTACGCCCCGGGGAGGGAGAGTCCGTGGGGTGAAAGGCTGGTGAGGTGAAAGGCCGTGTGAGGGAAAGGTCAGAGGTCAGAGGTCGGATTGCAGAGGTGAAAGCTAAGGGGTTCTTACCTCTGCAATCTGACCTCTCACCTCTGACCAACTGCCATCCCGTATCCAGCTTGTTATACTGACTCCGAAATTCCTGCTGGAGGTGTTCAGTGCGAATCCACGCTTTGAGGATTTTGACGTTTCTGCTGCTGTCTGTGGCCGTAGTCCCCTGCCGCGCACAGGACAAAGACAAAGTGACCATCCTCTACGATGCGTTCGGGGAATCGAAGGAACTGACGAAGGATTGGGGATTTTCCGCTCTCGTGGAGCACAACGGAAAGCGAATTTTGTTCGACACGGGCAACGATGCCGCAATTTTTGAACACAACGTAAAGGCGCTGGGCGTAGACCTGACGAAACTGGATTTCGTCGTGATCTCGCATCGGCACGCCGACCACGCGACCGGCCTGAGATATGTGCTGAAGGTGAATCCGAACGTTACTGTGTACGTGCCCGCCGATGGGGCAAATGGATTTGGGGGAGCGCCGATTCCGCCGGCGTTTATGCGGGCGGATGAGAGCTTACCCGCGAAGATGCGCTATTTCGCGGGAACGGATCCACAACATCTCACCGCGGGCAAGCTGTATGACACAGGGAATTTTGTGTTGGTGAATCAATTGACGGAAGTATCCCCGGGGATTTTTCTCGTGCGGACAGTTTCGCAGAAAAAAGGGACGCTGGAGCTGCCCGAATTAACGCTGGCGATCAAGCGACCCAACGGATTGCTGCTCGTGGATGGTTGCTCCCACGCGGGGATTGAAGCCATTCTGGAAGCGGCAAGCGCGGTCGATCCCAGAACCGAGATTGTGTTTGGCGGATTGCACCTGGTAACGACGCCGGTGGAAGAGATTGATATGCTGGTGGAAAATCTAAAGACGAAGTGGAAGGTGCAGAGAATTGCGCCCGGACATTGCACCGGTGAGCCGGCGTTCGCGCGATTGAAGAAGGCGTATGGGGAGAACTATTTGTACGCCGGGTTGGGGACAAAGATCGAGCAGTGAAGATCGAGCAGTAAAGATCGCGCAGTGAGAAGGCGCACATCCAGGAAGAGGGCAGGCTGGCGTAACCTCCCAGCCTCTCTTCCTCTTAAAGCCCAGGGGAACCTGGATCCCCCTCCCTCCGTATAAACTGCTGTGGGTTGCTATCACCGGAGACAAATAAGAATGTTCTCGCCAAGAAGTTCGGCATCATCCTTCTGTTGCCTGTTTTTTTTCTGCGCATTTTCTTGCGCAACTTTTCTTACCGCTCCAGCCCAGGCACAACCCGCCGCCAACGAGATGCCCTCCGTCCTCCAGGTGCCGCCCGAGGCTCAACCCTCGCCCCACTTCGACGCCACCGCCGCCACCAACGCCTATCTCGCCCAGATTCCCGCCGACAAAACCGCCCGTTCCGACGCCTATTTCGAAGGCGGCTACTGGATGATCCTCTGGGACTTCCTCTACGGAGTCGCCGTCTGCCTGTTGCTCCTGAACCTCCGCTGGTCCGCCCGCATGCGCGATCTCTCCGAACGCGTCACCCGCTTCAAGCCCGTGCAGACGTTCGTCTACTGGTTGCAATACCTGGTGCTCACGACCATCCTCTTTTTCCCGCTCTCCGTCTACGAAGATTACTTCCGCGAACATAAATACGGACTCGCCACCCAAACCTTCGGCCCCTGGACGCTCGATCAGATCAAAAATCTGGCAGTCAACGCCGTGCTCGGAGGCCTGCTCGTGATGCTGCTCTTCGGCATCGTCCGCCGTCTCCAGCGCACCTGGCCCGTCTGGGGTTCGGTCGTGACCATACTCTTCGTGATCTTCACCATCCTGATTTCGCCAGTCTATATAGTTCCCATCTTCAACAAAGTCACGCGCCTCAACGATCCGAAAGTTGTCGACCCCATCCTGAGCATGGCGCGCGCCAATGGAATCCCCGCGAAAGATGTCTACGAGATCGACGCTTCGAAGCAAACCACCCGCATGAGCGCCAACGTCAGCGGTGTTGCCAACACCATGCGCATCACCATGAACGACAACCTCCTGCGCCGCGGCTCTTCGGAAGAAATTCAGGCCGTCATGGGACATGAGATGGGCCACTACGTCTTGAACCACATCTATAAGGACATTCTGTTCCTCACCATCGTCGTCGTCATCGCCTTCGCCTACCTGCGCTGGGCCCTAGCCTGGTCGCTTCAGCGCTGGGGAGAAAAATGGCAGATTCGAGGCATCGGCGACACCGCCGTTCTTCCGCTGGTCGTGCTGCTGATCTCCATCTTTGGCTTCATCATCACTCCCGTCATGAACACGTGGACCCGCACCCAGGAGCGCGAAGCCGACATGTACGGCCTCAATACCAGCCGTCAGCCCGACGGCTTCGCCCAGGGCGCCATCCATCTAGGCGAGTACCGCAAGATGAGTCCCGGCCCCGTAGAAGAGTGGATCTTCTTCGATCATCCCAGCGGCCGCAATCGCATCTACTCCGCCATGCGCTGGAAAGCCGAAAATCAGCAATTATTCACCGGCCAGCAATAGCTCTCATGTTGTGATAGCTCTCATGTTGTGATGGCAATTGTGTAGTGATGGAGCTTGTGTGGTGACGGGGCTCTGCCCCGTCCCGCTCTGGTAGCACCGGCCCATCGAGCCACCGGCACGATTTCCGTAGTACGCTGAGATTCTAAATCTCAGCGTACCCTCGTTTCCGCCAGGAGATCCTTGACCCCCAACCCACCCCTGCTCCCCGCCGAACCAGGCTCAAGCCCGCAGTCCTCAGCCGTGGAGAGAATTTTTGTCGGCAAAGACGGCCTCCGTGCCGGCTGGAGCCTCCTCACCATCGCTTTTCTTACGGCGATCATTTTCGTCGCCGCAAGAATCATCGTTCTCAAATTCTTCCCGAATGCTCCCAGCGCCATGCCCACCGGAGAGCAACCCATCAGCATCGTCGTTCTCCGAGATTCCATCCCTTTGCTGGCCATCCTCGTTGCCACCTGGATCATGTCGAAGATCGAACGCCGTCCCGTCTCCGTCTATGGACTCGGCGGCAAAAATAAGTTTGCCCACCTCTGCGCCGGATTCGCCTCTGGAGTCATCTGCCTTTCTCTTCTCGTCCTCGCCCTCTGGAAGACAGGTTTGCTCGCCTTCGACCGTCGCCTCATCTTCGGCAGCGCCATTCTTCGTCACGGAACAGCCTGGCTCCTCGCCTTCCTTCTAATAGGTCTGCTCGAGGAGTACTTCACCCGCGGCTACATCCAGTACACACTCACCCGCGGCTTAGCCGGCCTTTTCCAGTCGGCCTTTAAGACGCATCACAGCCAGGCCTTAGGCTTCTGGACCTCCGCCCTCATCTGGTCGGCCGTCTTCGGCCTTAGCCACACCGAAAACCCCGGCGAATCCCCCGTCGGCCTGTTTTCCGTCGGCCTCATCGCCCTGATTTTTTGCCTCAGCCTCTGGCGCACCGGTTCTCTCTGGTGGGCCATCGGTTTCCACACCGCATGGGATTGGTCGCAGTCCTTCCTCTACGGAGTCGCCGATAGCGGCGTCATGATCCAGCACCATCTCCTCGCCACTCACCCCGCAGGCAATCCCATCCTCAGCGGAGGCACCACCGGCCCCGAAGGCAGCATCTTCATCCTCATCATTCTGGCCCTCACTACGCTGATCATCTTCCTGACCCTGCCAGATGCCAGGAGCGGCTCGCTTTGAATCTGCTTTGCATGTGGACGCCTTCAGCCGCGCCATAAACCTCGATTTTCACTCCGCCTTCGGCCATTGCGGGAAATGCGCCTCGCTCTCGTAGTACCCTTGAACCGTGATGGCCGACCGCTCCCTCCTCTACTACATCACCGACCGAAGCCAATTCTCCGGCAACGAAAGCTCGCGCCGCCAGGCCCTCCTCGCCAAAATCGCCGAAGCCACAACCGCCCGAGTCGACTACATCCAGCTCAGAGAAAAAGATCTGCCCGCAAGAGAATTGGAAGCTCTGGCCAAAGAAGCCCTCATCGAAATCAACAAAATTAAAATTAATGACCCCGCTCTGAGAACTGAGAACCGAGAACTGAGAACTCGCGAAGAACCGAGAACTCACGCAAAACCAGGCTCCACCCGCCTCCTCATCAACTCCCGCACCGACCTGGCCCTGGCCGCCGGAGCCCACGGCGTTCACCTGCGCTCCGACGACGTAACGCCGACTGAAGTCCGCCGCTCCCTGGAACTTACTGCCCACCGCCCACCGCCCACTGCCCACTTTCTGGTAGTCGTCTCCTGTCACTCCCAGGAGGATGTGCAGCGCGCCGAGTCCGAAGCCTTAGCCTCCGAGGTAGATTTCGCCGTCTTCGCCCCTGTATTCGGAAAAAGAGGTTACGCCGGAACTCCCCCCGCCGGCCTCGCTGCCCTGCAAAAGGCCTGCCAATCAAAGCTCCCGATCCTCGCCCTCGGCGGAGTCACCCTGGAAAATGCCGCCGCCTGCCTCCACGCCGGAGCAGCCGGCATCGCCGGCATCCGCCTCTTTCAGGAGAATAAAATCGAGGATGTAGTCCGCGCACTGCGGCCGCTCTAGCCACTATGGATCACACCCGCCAAACCTCCGCCCTCGCCGCAAATCCCGCCCACGAATCCCGGGCTGAAGAACTCCGAAGTGAACTCCACGCTCCACCACGAGTCCGCATTCCTGCCGGCTGGTTCCTCATGGGCTGCGAAACCGGACAAGACAACGAAAAGCCTGTCCATCGCGTGTGGGTAGACGAATTCCAACTGGCCAGATTCCAGGTAACGAATTCCGACTACGACCGCTTCCTGCGCGACACACCTTCCATCGCCCCGCCACCCTTCTGGAATGATTCCGCCTTCAACCATCCCCAGCAGCCGGTCGTAGCCGTGTCATGGTTTGAGGCAACCGTCTACTGCGAATGGCTCTCAGCAAACACCGGCCAAAATTTTCGCCTGCCCACCGAGGCCGAATGGGAGCACGCCGCCCGCGGCCATCTCGAGCGCGCCCTCTATCCCTGGGGAGACGCATCTCCCCAGTCCCTCCCTAATTACAACGAACGTTGTTCAAGCTCTTGGAAGACCGGCCCCGAGCTCGTAGGCCAAGCCGAACCCAGCCACTTCGGCCTTTTCAACCTCTGCGACAACGTGCACGAGTGGTGCAGCGACTGGTACGCCCCCGACTATTACGCCCAGTCGCCCGAGCGCAATCCCCGCGGCCCCGAATCCGGCCAGCGCCGCGCCTCTCGCGGAGGCTCCTGGCGTCATCACATCAAAATCTCCCGCTGTGCCGCCCGCTCCAGCATTCCCCCCGATTTCCACTACGCCGACTACGGCTTCCGCCTCGCCTGCGACACCTAGCAGGCGGAAAATCTCGACGCCCGCTTTGGCAAGGGCACGAGTTCAGTGGTTGCGGAAAAACTCCGCCTCGCCCCGGTTTGGGGAAGGGCACGGCTTCAGCCGTGCCGTAACCCCCGCTGAATCCACCGCGGCTTTCCAGCCGCTGCGGGAATGCTGCCATGGGAAAACACCGCAATTCCCGCTAGCCCATCGATTCATCACAAATCCACAGTGACCGCTCGCACATCCCTCTCGACTAACACCGCGCTACCCTGATTCCACTCCAGGACCTCTCCCGGTCCCGTTCCCTCCAGAAAGCATCTCGCTATGCGTGCGTCCAGGCTCGTCTTGCTAACGGCACTCGTTGCTCTACTGAACGCTGATTCAACTTTCGCAGCCTCCCCCCAATCCGATCAGGCAGCCGCCGAGCAGGTTCTCGGCCCGCAATGGAAGCAACTCTCCCGCCGCGCCGGAATGATCTTCGCCGGCACCGTCCTCTCCGCGCCGCCCCGGAAGCCGACGTCTCAGACGGACTCAACCAACCAACAAGCTCCCCCTGAAACTCCACCTTTCCAGCTGACCATTCGCGTCGACCACGCCATCGCTGGCGTCGACCCCGGACAAATTCTCACCCTCCACGAGTGGGCAGGCTTGGCCTCCATGCCATCGCAGCCACAACGCCCGATGAGCCCCGGCCAGCGCTTTCTCCTCTTCTTATATCCGCCAAGCCGTCTCGGCCTCACCAGCCCAGTCGGCGGATCTCAAGGTCAAATCGCTCTCGACCCCAGCGGACAACACATATCGAATCCCTCGCCTCGGCCCACCAGCCACGCCGCTCTCACCACTATCACCGTAGTTCAACTGGCGCGGGCGATTCGCAGCGCAAGAGAAGAGTGAGCCATGCGTTCCCGCATTCTGCCCGTCACCATTTTCCTCCTCCTCACCACGCTCGCCGCCCTCGCCGGAGGCCCCGCCTTCATCGCCGGCTCTGGCTACAATCCCGGAGTCGAAGGCAATCCGCTCCTCTGGGCCAACGCCTCCGTCCAGTACTTCACCGACCAGGGCAACCTCAGCCCCATTCTCACCGGCGCTCAGGCCGACGCTTTCGTCGCAACCGCTTTCAACCCCTGGACCACAATCCCCGGCGTATCCCTCACCGCCACCCAAGCTGGCCATCTCGCCGAAGACGTAAACGGCAGCAATATCGGAACCAACGGCCTGGGTATTGTCACCGCTCCCGCCGACATTACCTCTTCCGCCACCGCCACTCCCGTCGGAATTGTCTACGATTACGACGGCACCGTCACCGACGCCATCCTCGGCCAGGGCGCCGGCGATTTGGAATATTGCTTCACCAACGCCGTCTACGGCGGACCCGACAATTTCTCCGCCGCCGGAAACATCGTGCACGCCCTGGTCGTCATCAACGGAATCTGCGCCTCCACCACCGCCCAACTCCCCGACGTGCAATACCGCCTCGTCCGCCTGCTCGCACGCATTCTCGGTCTCGCCTGGTCGCAGGCCAACCTCAACGTCGTAACCGGGAACCCAGCCCCCACCGCCGCCGACTATGCAGGATTCCCCGTCATGCACTTTGCCGATCCCATCAACTGCGTCCCCATCAGCATCTGTTATCCCAACCCCGCCCTCCCCAAAATGGATGACATCGACGCCCTCACCCGCCTCTATCCCGCCGGCGCCCTCCCGCAACCGAGCGGCCGAGTCTACGGCAGCGTCTACTTCACCGACGCCTCCGGAAACGCCACCCAACCCATGCAGGGCGTCAACGTAGTTGCCCGCCTGATCGTCTCCGGCCAACCCTCCCGCCAGTACGTAGCCACGTCAGTCTCCGGATTCGCCTTCTGCGGCAACGCCGGCAACATCATCGACGGATACCTCGACCCCAGCGGCCTTCTCTTCAGCCGCTGGGGCTCCGATGATCCCTCCCTGGAAGGCTTCTTCGATCTCGGCCAGTTGATCATCCCCTCCGGCCAGACCATCGCTCAATATCAACTCACCGTCGAGGCGCTCGACCCCAACTGGTCGCTCGGCGTCGAGCCCTACGGTCCCAACCAGGTCACCCCGTCCGGCACCTTCGCTCCCGCAGTCGTCACCGTAACCAACGGCTCCAATGCCGAGAGCGATATCCTGATGCTCCAGACCGAACAAGCGCAAAACCATCCCGGCAGCGGCTCCACCTACGCCGACCCAGCGCCGCTTCCTCAGGGAGGCGCCTGGGGATCCTGGATCTCCGGTTACGGCACCACCGATTTTTTCCAGTTCACCGCCCAAGCCAACCGCACCGCCTCCATCTCCGTCACTGCCCTCGATGAAGCCGGCAAGCCCACCGAAACCAAGCTCCTGCCCGTCATAGGAGTATGGGAACTGAGCGACCAGAGCGGCGATCCCGCCCCCGCCGCCACCACCTCGCCATTCAGCTCCAACACTTTTGGCATGACCCGCCTCGATGTCCAGCTCAATTCGCCGGAGCCGTTCCGCGTCGCCGTCGCCGACTTCCGCGGCGATGGCCGCCCCGATTATTTCTACCAGGCCAACCTCCTCTACTCTGATACCGTGACGCCAACGCGCATCAGCCTCGCCGGCGGCGCTGCCACTCTCCATGGCATCGGTTTCAATACCAGCCTGCAAGTGACCGCCGCCGGCAACAACGCCACCACCCTTTCCGTCTCCGGAACCCAGATGCAGGTAACCTTGCCTCCCGCATCCGCAGATGGAACCGCGACCCTCCAACTCACCGATCCCGTCAGCGGCTCTTTTTCCCAAATGATCAGCGCCCTCACCTACGGAGCATCCGCCACCGACCTCCTCCTTCTGCTGCAAGGTAGCGAGCCCTCAACCCCGGTAGGCTCCGCCGCCGCCAATGCCCTCCGAGTGCGCGCCGTAGCCGCCGACGGCGTAACTCCCGTCAGTGGCGCCACCATCGCCTGGAGCGCTACCAACAGCTCGCAGCTCTCGCTCTGCAACGGCGCATCTTTCTGTTCCGTGCTCAGCGATGAAGCGGGAGAATCCTCCACCTTCATCACCCCCACCGCCACCGGACCAGGCGCCATCACCATCGCTCTCGCCCCAGCGGTCTATTCGCCGCCCCAGTCGCAACAGACAACGCTGGTCGCAACCTCTACCGCACTCGACCTGGCCGCCCTGACTCCCACGCGCTGGATCGCTCATGGCGCCACCCTCGCCGTTCCTCTTACCGTTGAAGCCCTCGACCTCGGCGTCCCGAAGCCAAACATAACCATCAACTTCACGCTCACCGAGGGCACGGCTGCTCTTTCCGCCGGAAGCGCGACCACCAACAACTCAGGCTTAGCCTCCATCGCCGCTCAGCTCACCAGTCAAAATGCCACCGTGCAGGTCAGCGCCTGCGTCGCTCCCAACAACTCGCCGTGCCAGATCTTCACTTTGTTCTCCACCTCCGCTTCGGCGTGGACGCTCGAAACCGTCAGCGGCTCCTCGCAGTTCGTAATGCCCGGCCAGGTTTTCCAGCCCCTCATCATGCGCGTCACCGACGGTTCGCCCGCTGCCAATCCAGTCCTCGGAGCCCCCGTTACCTTCGCCACCACGCTGGCCCAGATCCCGGCAGCCAGCGATGAACAGATAAATGGCGAACCACGAAATACAGACGCACTCGCCGCTGCCGGATTTCCAGTTCTTCTCGGGTCGTCACAAACCCAACTCATCAGCGCCCAGGACGGCACCGCCACCCTCCTGCCCTCCGCCGGCAACGTCGGCCCCTGCGACGTATTCATCACCGTCACCGCCGGTTCCTCGACCACACAACTTCAAATGCAAAGCGAAGCGCCCATAGTCACTCCGTCCCCGCCACCGCCAGCCTCGAAAACGCCAGCGCGCAAGGCGCAACCTGGCGGTCACCCCTCCACCTTCTGATCTCGCAACGGATTGGAACTCCCTGCCCAAAACAAAAAGAATCAATGCACCAGCGCTACATCCGGAACCACGCTCTTCCCGTCCAGATAAAAACTGACCGCCCCCTCCTCATCCGTGCGGTAGGTTCTGACGCCCGCGCTCTGCAACCGCTCCAGCACCGCCAGCCGAGGATGCCCATAAACATTCCGCGCCCCCACCGAAATCACCGCATATCGCGGATGCACCGTCGCCAGCAGATCAGCCGAAGTTCCGCTGGCGCTCCCGTGATGCGCCACCTTCAGCACCATCGCTTCCGGACCCTCTTCCACCACACGCTCCTCCGCCGCGCGCTCCGCATCCCCCTCCAGCAAAGCCGTTGTCTCCCCAAACGTCGCCGTAAACACCAGGCAATCGTCATTCGGACGCATCGACCCCGTCACCTGATCGCGCCCCGGCGCCAGTACCCGAAAATGCGCTCCCCCATAATCGAACTCATCGCCCTCTTTTTTCACCGACACGCTCATCCCCGCCCGCCCGGCCTGCTCGACAATCGGCGCCAGTTGTCCCACCGGCCTGTCAATGCTCAGCCAAAGTTCCCGCGGATGAAAATTTGCGATCACCGCCGGCATCCCGCCCAGGTGATCGGCATGAGGATGCGTAATCGCCACCACATCGAGATGATCGATGCCCCGATTCCAAAGATAAGAAGACACCACCTGCTCCCCGAGATCAAAGTCGGAATGCATCCACTGCGGCAACCCTCCCGCATCGATCAGCAACGTGCGTCCCTCGGGCGTCACCAGCAAAATCGAATCTCCCTGTCCCACATCGATGGTCGTCATCTCCATCACTCCCGCACGCAAATGCGGCCGCGATGGCACAAACGCAATCCACACCGCGACGCCAAACACCAGCAGCACCGAAACAAAAGCCGCCAGACGCGCCCGCCGAGCCGCCAGCATCGCCGCCAGCAAAACAATAATCGACGCCAGGATCATGCCCAACGAAGGCATCGCCACTCGCAGGTCAGCCATTCCCGCGCCCTGCGTGCCTCCCAGCCAGTGCACCGTCCCCGCAATCCCATCGAGCGCGAACCCCGCAACCCAGGCCGCCGGACGCGCCAGCGCCGTCGACACATATCCCAACCCCACCGCCGCCGCCGCCGCCGGCATCAGCACCTGCGTCAGCGGAATCACCGCCAGATTAGCCGGCATCCCCATCGTCGTCGCGCGATGAAAGTGATATGCCATCAGCAGCGCCAGCCCCGCCTGCATCAACGCCGAGATGAAAAGCAACTCGCTCAACCCAAGTACTACCCGCATAAAAACCGCCGGCAGCGCCGAACTCAAGCGTTCGCCAAAAAACCGGCGCAACCGTCCCGCAATCATCCGCAGATCAATCCGGAACTGCGCCACTCCCGCAGCAACCTGCAGATCGTAGCTCGCCACCCGCAACAGTCGTAGCCCGCGCGCGTAGGGCAAAGTTGTCCGCTCCAGAATCGGCGACCCAATCCCCGCAATAATAAAGACGGCCAGAAATGTCAGCTGAAAGCTCGCGCCAAACAACGCATCAGGATCGGCAATCAAAATTCCCAGCCCCGCCGCCCCGATCGCGTTCATCATGTTCCGTCCGCGATACAACAGCCGCGCTCCCAGATAAGTCGCCAGCATCAAAGCCGCTCGCCACACCGGAGGACCCACTCCCACCACGAACGCATACGCGAACGACACCACCACCGTCGCCACAGCCGCTACCGCCGGATCTACTCGAAACCGCCGCAGCGCCCAGAAAATAGCGACCGCCAGAATGCTCAGATTCATTCCCGATACAACCAGCACGTGATACGTACCCGAGCGCTGGTACTCCGCGCGCGTCGCGTTGCGCAAAAACGACTCTTCGCCCAGCACCATCGCATCCATCAGCGCCGCCCGCGCCGCCGGCCACAATTCGTGAATCTTTCGCACGATGCTCGCATGAACCCGCGTCCGCCACAGCTCAATCCGGTTGCCCGAGAATCCCGGCAACCGCTCAATCTCCGCCGCCTCCGCCGATCCCAGCAAGCTGATGCCGTTGTCCCGCAGATAGCCCTCATAATCGAAGGCTCCCGGATTGCGGTAATTCCGCGCCGGATGCAACTTAGCCACAATCCGCACCCGCGTCCCATAAGCCAAAGCAGGCAAGGCAAGTGTGGTGACGGGGCTCTGCCCCGTCAGGCCTTCTACCTTCTCGTAAATCGCCAGCCGCACCCCAACCCGCACCGGCCAGCTCTGACCCGCGCTCGCAATCGCCTCCGTCTCTACATCAATAACTTCCCGAACCGACCGCGGCCCGGCCTCCCGCGCATATCCCTCCCGCATCACCCGCGCCGTTAGCGTAACCGCACGCCCATCTGCCAGCGCCAGTACGCGCGAATCATCCCCGCCCCGCCCGCGAATCTGAATCAAAAAAGCCCCGAGAAGAAACCACGCAGTGAGCGACAGCGTCTTGCCCAGCCAGGCACGCCTCCGCAGAAACCAGAAAGCCGCAAAAACGACAGCCGCAATCGCCCCCACCCACCAAAGCGGAGGCCGCCACGCCCGCACCCCTGCCCAGATCCCCAGCGAAAACGCCAAAGCCGCCCAGAACAACGGCTGCCGCAGCGCGTTCCGCTCGTGTGTCATTCAAGACCTCGTGTCGGGAAGCAGCACGACCCACGCGAAGGGAGACGAACGCGAAGGGCGCGACGAACGGGAAGCAGCGCGACGAATGGGAATGGCACGACTTCACACCTCGCGGAAAAACTCGACGCACAGCGGCTTTGGGAAGGGTACGGCTTTCAGTGGTTGCGGAAAAACTCCGCCTCGCCCAGGTTTTGGGAAGGGCACGAGTTCACTCGTGCCGTAACTCTGCGCAATCAACCGCGGCTTCCAGCCGCTGGGGGAATGCCGCGCTGGGAAAACGCTTTTTCCGCAGCCTCTTCCACTCGTGCCGTTAAGTCATTCCAAGTGTGCCGCGCTTCAGCGCCTGAGGTCTGCCTCTCCTCCACGAGCTCTTCCCGCCTGTCCCAGCCAGCCTGATCGCGATCAGCGCTCGAGCAGCAGCACCGATTCGATGTGAAACGTCTCGGGAAACAGATCGAACAGGTGCGCTTCCTCGATACGATAACCCGCCGCCATCAAGGGACCAAGGTCCCTCGCCAGCGTCGCCGGATCACACGAAACATACCGCACGCGTGGCGCTCCCAGTTCCACCAAAGCTCGCGCCACCGCCTTGCCAACTCCGCTGCGCGGAGGGTCCAGCACCACCAGCTCAGGACGTCCCCGCGCGCCGCCGTCATAAACGCTCTTCAGATAATCTTCCGTTCGCGCGCCCACCGCTTTCACGTTCGCCGGAACATTCTGCCGCAGATCGTCATATGATGTCTGTGACGCCTCTACAGCCAATATGTGATGAAAGTTTTTCGCCAGCGCCGCCGAAAACAACCCGACTCCGCAATAAAGATCGAGTGCGACATTCCCCCGAACATTGCCCGTCACCACCGAAATCAGCTCATCGATCAAATACCGGTTCACCTGAAAAAAAGCGCCCGCACTCACCTGATACTCGTGATTCCCCGTTCGATAGCGAATCGCCACCGCGCCCGATTGCGCCAGCCGCCGCCCATCCCCCGCCATATCGTCTTGGTCCGCCTCACGCGACCCTCGCCGCCGCGATGCAAAAAACGTCACCCCGCTAACCTCCGGCACTTCGCGCTCAATCTCCTCCGCCCACCGCAACAAGTCGCGCCGGTCGGAATCGCGCTGCTCGTCACCCCCGCAGAATGCCCACATCAGCAACCGCTCATCCGCGGCGTCCGCGAATAACTCAATCTCCTCAACTCCCGCCGGACAATCCAATCCCCGCATCTCCAGTAGTCGCCCCATCACCCGATTGATCAACCGCGAGCTGATCGGACATTCCCGCACCGGCAGGAATTCATGCGATCCCCATCGAAAATATCCCAGCGCAAAACCGGGGCCCCCAGAGCGGCCGGTTTTGCCGGTCTGGGGTGGAAAACCGGGGCCCCCAGAGCGTCCGGTTTTGCCGGTCTGGGGTGGAAACTCCGGCGACGTCCTCACCTGCAGCCGCGTCCGGTTCCGATAATTCCACGGAGGCGAACCATGCACCCGCACCTCCGCCGTCAGCTCGATTTTCGCAATCCGCTGCAATGTCTCGCGCAGGATGCCCGCCTTCAATTCCAGTTGCCGCTCGTAAGCAATATGCTGGTAATGGCAGCCCCCGCATTGCCCGAAGTAAGTGCAACCTGCCTCGACCCGATCCGCTGACGCCTCGACCACCCGCGTCACCGCGCCGCGCGCAAATTTCGGCTTCTCCTGCCGGATCTCTGCCTCAACCTTTTCCCCCGGCAACACAAACGGCACAAACACCGCCATGCTCCGCCCATCCGCACCCGGAGCAGTCCGCGCCAGCCCGTCCCCGCCGTAAATCAATTTTTCAATGGAAATAAGCATGGAGTTCGATCTGCAATGAGTCCCCTCTCCACCGCAAACAGCAAACAGCAAACAGCGAACAGCGAACCGCGAACAGCGAAAGGCGAACCACGAACAGCGAGTAGGACCCGCCCTCAGTGCATATAAAACAAACTCAGCCGCGGAACCCCGCACCGCTCCAGCAGCCGCTTATGCACATACTGTTTATGCAGCTGCTCGATCTGCGCCGCCACCATATTCCGCCGGTAAGGAGCAAGATCCCGATCCGCCTCCGCCCGCACTTCCACCAACTCTTCATCCGGAGTCGCCGCCATCATCACTGCAAACAGCTTCTCTTCCATCACCGTCAGCCGCCGCTCCAAATCCTCCAGCCGCGGAACCCTCCCCGAACCCTCGATCGCCCCCGCCATCTCCCGCAACGAACCCGCTTCCTCGCGCGCCAGCGCCGCCGTGGCGAATCCCGCGCGCTCCGGCAGCCGTGCCTTTTCGAGCCGCTCCGCATTCCCTCGCAAGAACGCCGCAATCTGCGCCGCTTCAAATCCCGGCTCGCGCTCTGATTTTTCTTCGCCCCCGGCCCCCACCGCCGCTTCCTTCATATCTTCCGCCGCCGCCAGCACCGCCTGCGAGCAATAAGCCAGGCTGTTCACCTTCTTCGATTTCGACGGACGCGCATCGTACTTGTCAAACGCATCATCGATTCCGCGCAGCACCGCCTCTAGCGGCACCCCCGCGCTTTTCCACGTCTCAATCAAAGCCCAATCGAGCGTAGAAAGCAGCAGATGAGTGCCCCGCCGCCGCAAATAATGTTCTTCGATTTCCGTGAAGTAATTGAAATAATTTTCCACGACAGGCAAGAACAACCTCTAGCTGGAACCCGCTTCGGGGAGAATTGTCCCGCTCAGCGAGGATTGAGCTTTCGCGATCGCGAAGCGCAACCGCAGTTGAAGCACCCCTGCTCCCTCCACTGCGGCAAAACCACCACCCTCACCGCCCCTTCGGATCTTTCCCCGAAGGCCAGGGCTTCGCATCCGGATCGGCCTTGGCCCCCGTCTTCGCCGTCTCCGCCTTCGTAGCACCGTCGCGCTTGAAAGTCTGGTTCCGGTCCCAGATAATTCGCAGCCCATCCAGCGTCAGAAATTCATCCACATCCTTAATAAAGTGCGAAGCCGTACCAATCATCGATCCCAATCCGCCCGTAGCAACCACCCGCGTCTCCTCGCCCATCTCGTCCACCAGTCGCTCCAGAATGCCATCCACCAATCCCAGATAGCCGTAATACAGCCCGGACTGCAAACTCCCCACCGTGTTCGTTCCAATCACCCGCGTCGGCTTGCGGATCTCCACTCGCGGCAGCCGCGCCGTCCGCTGAAACAGCGCATCCGCCGAAATCCCAATCCCCGGGCAAATCACCCCGCCCTTGTACTCTCCTTTTTTCGAAACGCAATCGAACGTCGTGGCCGTCCCAAAATCCACAATCACGCACGGCCCACCATACTTCTCAAACGCCGCCACTGCATTCACAATCCGGTCCGCCCCCACCTCCGCGGGATTGTCATACAGCACCTGCATCCCCGTCTTCACCCCTGGCTCAATGAACAGCGGCTTGGCATTGAAGTATCGTTCGCACACCTTCCGCAGCACCGGATCCAGCGGAGGCACCACCGACGAAATCACAATCCCGTCCACTTCCGAAACTTCCAGATTGTCCATCGAGAAAAGATTGCGGAAGATCACTCCATACTCATCAACCGTGCGATTCAAATGCGAACCCACCCGCCAGTTCGCCACCAGTCGCTCGTAACGCGCCGGATCCGTGGTCACATCGTCGCCCGCCCGATGCGCCACCCGCGCAAATACGCCCAACACCGTATTCGTATTCCCCACATCAATGACGAGCAACATAAATGACCATCAGCATAAATAGGTTGAAACGCCCGTGTGGTGACGGGGCTATGCCCCGTCCAGCCGAACCGTCCCGCTCACCACCGTCATCAATCCCTCCGCCGTTCTCACCCGCAAAAATCCCCGCTCATCCAAACCCTCGGTAATCCCCGCCATCCCGCCATTCTCGTCGTTCACTTCAATCGTTACTCGCATCCCCCGCACCGACGACGAACTCTCCTCAAACCTCCGCAGAATCGCCCCTCGCGCCGCCGCATCTTCCGTCAAAGTCCGATACTCTCGGTCGAGCGATTTTAGCAAAGCCGAACACAGCTCCACCCGCGACCATTCCGTCCCCGTCTCAACCCGCAACGATGTCGCAATCTCCCGCAGCTCCGCCGGAAACTTCACCTGATTCACATTGATTCCAATCCCCACCACCAGATGCCGCACCCGCGTCGCCTCCGCATTCATCTCCGTCAGGACGCCGCAGAATTTCCTCCCCCCCAGCAGCAAATCATTAGGCCACTTCAAATCCGCCCGCAACTGCGGAGCAATCTCCTCCACCGCCGCTTTCACCGCCAGCCCCGCCGCCAGCGAAAAAATCAGAGCCTCCGAAGGCGGCATCGCCGGGCGCAAAATCACCGAACAATAAATCCCCGAAGACCGCGGAGAATGCCACTCATGCACGCCTCGTCCCCGCCCCGCCAGTTGCTCCTCGGCAAGAAACACGCTCCCCTCCGGAGCCCCCTCGCTCGCCGCCCGCATCGCCTCCGAATTCGTCGACCCAATCTTGTAATAATGATGAATCCTCGGGACCAACCCCTCTTCACCCGCTCTATCCCGCGCCGCTTCCGGGAAGGGCACGGCTTCAGCCGTGCCGTCCAACCCTCGAAAGAATGCGGGCTTCAGCCCCTGAGGTACAGGCCTTCCACTCTTCCCTCCAAACACCGTCCCCTTCAAAGCCGGCGCAATCATCTCCGGCAACAGCAAATCCGGAACCGCCCGCAACTGATACCCCGTCGCCGGATGCCCCGCCACATCCACCCCCAACCCGCGCAACTGCTGAATCAGCCGCCACACCTCCGACCGGCTCGTCCCAATCTCCTCCGCAATCTTCGTCCCGCTGACCACCACCGTGGCATTGCCCATAAGCAGCCGCACAATGCGCCCCAGCCGCACATCGGTAGCCTTATGAACAGAAGGCAGACTGCGAGTTTTTGTGGAAGATGGAATGGATGGAATTATAACCAGTCGCCGCCGCTCGCTGTTCGCTATTTGCTATTCGTCGTTGGCTGTTCGCTGTTCGCAAAAGCTACCCCGCTTGGCGGTTCGCGAACAGCGAACGACGATCAGCGAACCCGCGAACAGCGATCAGCGAACAGCGACCAACGACTCAGCTCTACGCCACCATCACCCGCATACTCATATTCGCCGCAATCGCCGATTGCGTCAGCGCCCCCACCGAAATGTAATCCACCCCGGCCTCCGCATACGCCCGTACATTCTCCAGCGTGATGCCGCCCGCGCACTCCACCGGAATCCGCCGCGAATGCCGTGAACAGATCTCCACCGCCTTGCCCACATTCTCCACGCTCAAATGATCCAGCAGCACCGCCTCCGCCCCATGCTCCAGCGCCACCTGCAGCTCCTCCAGCGACCGCACTTCAATCTCGATCGGCTGCCGGCCCCGCCGGTTGTGGATCGCCCGCTCCAGCGCCTGCGCCGCCCCTCCCGCCAGCGTGATGTGATTGTTCTTGATCAGCACTCCGTCCGAAAGGTCCAGCCGATGATTCTGTCCGCCTCCGCAGCGCACCGCGTACTTGTCAATCACCCGCAGCCCCGGAGCCGTCTTCCTCGTGTCGAGTATCCGCGCGTGCGTTCCCTCCACCGCATCCACAAACTGCCGCGTCGTGGTCGCAATTCCCGCCATCCGCCGCAGAAAATTCAGCAGCACCCGCTCGCACGACAGAATCACCCGCGCGTTATGCCGGATCACCGCAATCTGCTGCCCCGCCTTCACTCGCACCCCGTCAAACACCGAAGGATGGCTCGTCACCTCGTAATGCGAGGTCACCGCACCATCCAGCGCCGCATAAACGTCGAAAATCCGCGGGATGCACCCCAGGCCAGCCAGTATGCACTCCTGCTCCGTGATCACCGTGGCCGAAGCGCGCTGGTTCGGATCGATGCACGCGTAGCTCGTAGCGTCACGCGTGGCCCGGTCTTCA
Source organism: uncultured Acidobacteriaceae bacterium (assembly GCA_963696275.1). Lineage (GTDB taxonomy): Bacteria > Acidobacteriota > Terriglobia > Terriglobales > Acidobacteriaceae > Acidiflorens. The sequence continues at coordinate 1,138,331 of CAVOJQ010000012.1, forward strand.
TTCAGCGCGTTCTCGACAATCGCCGTAATCCGTCGTGAATTCCAATCCATATCGGCCAGTGGAGCGACGTGCGTCCCGCCCGTCCATGCGGCTCAAAGAGCCGCTACCGCGATGCTGCGTCGAGCTTACCTCAATTGCCCGGACGAATGCGTCCCGGCCCACATGATTCCTGCCGCTAACCCAGCTCCTTCAACTTACTCACCGCCTTCTCCCGCAGCACCCGCAACTCCTCCGCCCGCGCCCTCAACCCCTCCACCACTTTCGCCGGAGCCTTCGCCAGAAATTGCTCATTGGAAAGTTGCCGAGCCCCGTTCGCCTGCTCTTTCTCCATCTTCTCAAGTTCTTTCGTCAACCGCTCCCGCTCCGCCGCCACATCAATCTTCTTCTCATACACCACATGCACATCAAACCGCGACGTGCTGCGCGCCCCCGCAACTTTCTCCAGTGACGATGCCACAAACGTCATCGTCTCCACACTCCCCAACCGCTCAATCGCCGTCAGATTCTCTTCCAAAAGCCGCCGGATCTCCGCCTCATGGGCAAACACCTCAATCGGCACCTTCACCTTCGGCTCGACCTTCAACTCCGCCCGCAAATTCCGCACGCTGACGATCAGGTCCTGCAGGATCGCCATCTCCGTCTCCGCCGCCAGATCAATCTGCGCCTCATCCGCCGCCGGATAAGCCGCCAACGCAATCGACTTCAAAGGAGGCGCGCCATCATACATCGCCTGCCAGATCTCCTCCGTAATAAACGGCATCACCGGATGCAGCAGCCGCAACGAAGCCTCAAAAAGATTCACCAGATTCGCACAAGCCGTGTGCGGCGGACTCTCCTGTCCGCCTTCGGGCCGCAGGCCCGGCTCTTCATTCAACCGCGGCTTGATCAGCTCCAAATACCAGTCGCAAAACTCGCCCCAAAAAAAATCGTAAATCCGATTAGCCGCCTCATCAAACCGGTAAGCTGCCAGCGACGAGTTGACGTCCCCGGCCGCCCGGTTAAACCGCGAAAGAATCCACCGGTCCTCCAGCGACGACGCCCGGAACCCGCCCACCCCCGCGCTTGTGGAGCGACGGGCGTCCCGCCCGTCCCCGGGCCGCAGGCCCGCCTCCGCCATGGCATCGGAAGGCCGCAGGCCAGCATCAATCCGATCCACATTCATGAACATAAACCGCGCCGCATTCCAGATCTTATTAGCGAAATTCCGATACCCCGCCGTCCGGCTCTCGCTGAACGCAATATCCGTTCCCGGAGCCGCCATCGCCGCCAGCGTAAACCGCGTCGCATCCGTCCCGTACTGCCCGATCACCTCGATCGGATCCAGCACATTCCCCTTCGTCTTCGACATCTTCTGCCGCTCCGCATCGCGCACCAAAGCGTGAATATAAACTTCGCGAAACGGCACACTCTTCCGCAGCAACTGATCTTCGGAAGCCCGGCGTACTGACTCCGGGTGCCCCATCCTAAACGCCTCGCTCTTTGAGGCGTTTAGGGTGGGTCTGTCAAGCGCGGGCCCGTTCAAGGTGGGTTTATGCGGAGGCATCATGAACCAGCACCCCAGCATAATCATCCGCGCTACCCAGAAAAATAAAATGTCGAATCCCGTGATCATCAAAGAATTGGGATAGAAAACTTCCAGATCCCGCGTAGCCTCCGGCCATCCCAACGTGGTGAACGGCAAAAGCCCCGACGAAAACCACGTATCCAGCACATCGGTATCCTGTTCCAGCCGCGTGCTGCCGCACTTGCAAGCCGCCGGAGCCTCCCGCGCCACCACCACTTCCTTGCAGTCCCCGCAATACCACGCCGGAATCCGATGCCCCCACCACAATTGCCGCGAAATACACCAGTCGTGGATGTTCCGCATCCAGTTCAAATAAATCTGCCCGTAATTCTCCGGCGTAAAGCGTATATATCCCTTCTCCACCACCTCAATCGCGCGCGCCGCCAGGGGCGCAATCTTGACGAACCACTGCGTCGACAGCCGCGGCTCCACAATCGTTCCCGAGCGGTCGCACTTTCCCAAAGCAATCGTGTAATCCTTCGTCCCCACCAGGAACCCTTGTTCCGCCAGATCCTCCACAATCCGCGCCCGCGCCGCAAAGCGATCCAGCCCCGCATACACGCCCGCATTAGCATTCATCCGCGCGTGCTCGTCGATCACTTCAATCTGCGGCAAGTTATGGCGCAGCCCCGCCTCAAAATCATTCGGATCATGCGCCGGCGTCACCTTCACCGCCCCCGTCCCAAACTCCGGCTGCGCCAGCTCATCCGCAATAATCGGAATCTCCCGGTTCATCAATGGCAGCATCACCCGCTTGCCATGCAGATGCAGATACCGCTCGTCCGTAGGATTCACCGCAACCGCCGTATCCCCCAGCATCGTCTCCGGCCGCGTAGTCGCAACGACAATGTATTCCTGCCTCGCAACTCCTTCAGTGGATTGTGTGGTGGCGGGGCTCTGCCCCGCCCCGACCACCACCGGATATCGAATCTCATACAACTTCCCCGCCACATCCTCGTGCTTCACCTCGAGATCCGAAATCGCCGTCCCACAATCCGAGCACCAGTTCACAATGTACTTCCCGCGATAAATCAGCCCATCCTCATACAGCCGCACGAACACTTCCTTCACCGCGCGCGACAACTTGTCGTCCATCGTGAAATATTCGCGCCCCCAATCGACCGATGCCCCCAGCCGCTTCATCTGGTCGAGGATCGCCCCGCCATAATGCCGCTTCCACTCCCATACCCGCTCGATGAACGCCTCGCGCCCCATCTCGCGACGCTTCTTCCCCTCCGTCGCCAGCTGCCGCTCCACCATCATCTGCGTCGCAATCCCCGCATGATCAGTTCCCGGCAGCCACAACGAAACAAATCCCCGCATGCGATGCCAGCGCACAATAATGTCCATCTGCGTCTGGTTCAGCATGTGCCCCATATGCAACCGCCCCGTCACATTCGGAGGCGGCAACAACAGTGCAAACACACGTGTGGTGTCGGGGCTCTGCCCCGACCCCGGCGTCTCCACATGAAACAGTTTTTCCCGGACCCAATACTCCGCCCGGCGCGCTTCAATCGCGCCCGGTTCGTAAGCTTTCGGCAATTCGTGCGGCATGATGTTCTCAGCAGCTCCAGCGCCCGCCTAGGGAACGCCCGCTCCCGCCCGTCCAAGCCAAGCGCGGCAGATTTTCCGGCAGAAAGAGGGAATCCACGATCTTACCTGCCCAGGAAAAGAAGGGTCAAACCGCCATGGGGGTGAGAACGCCACGGGATGGAATATGCCCCCCCCCCGCCTGTTTTCGCACCCGTCGACAGGTCAATGAGCGCTATCGCCCTGATCTCAACAGTAACCCAGAAAAATGGAAGCGGCTCTAGGCGGAAGAACGCCCTCGATCTCCAGCACTCCCTTGAGGAAGAGTGATCGATTCGAGGATGATGGTCCCGCGTGTTACTTCACCAGCTCGAACTCACCCGGCTTCCACGTCTTGTCAAACCACGGCTTCAACGGCCCATAAAGGCGCAAGAGGACGCTCCAGCCCTTGTCTGGCACCGTCTGCACCCAGTTCGTTTCATGCCCCTTCGGCGCTGCCGAGCCGAACCACACATCGACTGAGGTGTCGGGATTCACGACGATCCCCTCTTTCTGGCTGCCGATGCTGGGGAACTGTGCATCGGTCTGGAGCATCGAGCGAGTTTGGTTGTCGTAGACCACGAACGACCAGAAGTCCTTTGCTGGGATGTTGGGCGGCAGGTGAATCTTGTAAGTCTTGCCCCCGTCGAGCGGCTTGCCTTCTGAATCCGTGGCTGCGGCAGCGTATTGCGAGCCGACGCCAACCATCTGCATCGACATGGCAGGTGTGATGCCTGTGGCGTAATAAATGAAGTGGACACGCGCATCGAGATCGCGTACACCGGGTTGCGAGAGGAATTGATAATCGCCCCCGACAAAGCATGTGAACCAGGCGCTGTTCGGATAGTTGTACGTTCCTGCCTGTCGCGATTTGAAGACAATCGCGCGCGCGGTCGCATTGCCCACGGCGACAGCCTCAGTGAGAGTCTTCTTCATCCGTGCGTCGGGCGAGAAGGGCTTTCCCTTCTCGATACCGATGGCCGCCAGTGTCCCGAGAACCTCCGGGCTATATGCCTCGTTCGGCTCATACTGGATGATGTTGTTCACCTCTTCATAAAACTGAAAGTCATTGGCGTGTACGGTGTTGAACTCCTGTCCCGAAACATTGATAAACCTCATCGGCGGCGGATTCGCCGCTTCCGAGAGCCGATACACCTTGGCGAATTTCTTGGAGCTCTCCACAGCAGGCTTGGTGCTGCCATTCTCGATGAATCCTCGCCAGAAGACGAGGTTGCCGTAGGTGGCAGAGCGCAGGACAAAGTAGCCGTTCGGAACTTCGCCCTTGTAGCCGGGAGGGAGCAGCAGAAATTTTCCACCCTTTCCCTTATCTGGTCCGGCCCTGCCAAAATCGGCCACGTACTGGAACCAGTGATCGTCGATTATGCCGAGCACATTTGGCGGAGTCTCAATTACCACTGGTCCATCCTTGGTGTCGATCCACATCATGTTGTAAACGCTCTCGGTGTTCGCTGTAAGAAACAACGACTTCGAGTCCATCAGGTTTTCCATGATGAGCACGGTGTGATTGTTGTCCGCGCCCTGACTGACGAAACCCACGCGGAGGGCTTCCGTTGATGCCCCCGGCATGGCGTTGAGAAACGCCTCAACACCGCGCATGAAGTCGAGGTTGTCATAGACCTTCTGAACAGTGGAATCGTCCGGAAAGCCGTCGAAAAACTTTAGATTGCCGATGCGTGTGTTCACAGAATCCGGCGTGGTGATGGACGGCGGGGTTGGCGTCGTCATTTTCATTTTCGGTGGCGTCTGAGCGTAGGCTGTGGACACGATCATCAAACCTGAAAACACGACGGCGGCCAAGAAGCATGGTCTACGGTTCATTGTTCCTTCTCCCTCGTGTTGAAGCGGGCAGTCCCGTTCGCAAGCAGCTAGTGTAGAACCCGCTTTGGTGGTCACCCACTGGCAGAAGTTACAGTTGGCACCGGAAACTGAGCCTATGGCATTCACTAACGGATTGTTGGCGGAAAAATCTCGATTACACTCACAACCGAAGTAGCGCCGTTAGAATCACAAACTGGCGGGAACAGCGCCCGCTGCCGTCCGGAGCTGCTGAAGCGATCCCGGTTGCACGCGCTCTCCTCGCCGTGCCCGCACGATTGTGTGTCGGCTCAGCCCGGTGTCGCGCTCCAAGTCGTCCAAGGACATTTTTAGCAATCGCTCTCGTCAGAGTTGGTTCGCCGTGCCGGTGTTCTGCTCATAGCGTTTCAGCTGCGGCAACAATGAACTGCTATCTTCAGCCTGATCAGACTGGAGGAACAATGTGCGAAAATGTCGTGATCCCGTCACCTATATAGGTGACGAGATCAGGTGTTAGCGCTCATTGACCCTGCGGCTGAGGTGTTGAGTGACATGGGAATTTTGCAACAACGACCGCACAATTCTCGTCGCCTGTCATAACTGACAGTTGCAGCGCAGCCCGGAGCCTAGTCCACTTTGTAGTCGGATCTCGCGCCGAACAAACGGCAAATCTCTGTGCCTAAGGAAATCTCAGACTAGGGAAACAAGAAAATGGCGACACCAAATAAAGGGACGACGGCTCGACCGAACGTAGTCTTCATCCTCGGGGACAACATCGGTTTTGGCGATCTGGGACCGTATGGCGGCGGCGAACTGCGTGGCTGCCCGACGCCGCGCACCGATCAACTTGCCCGCGAGGGCCTGCGCTTGACGCAATTTCTCGTGGAGACAGCGTGCACGCCGTCGCGGTCCGCGCTCATGACAGGGCAATACTCGATCCGCAACGGGCTGTCGTTGCTGTCTGCTCCCGGCAGCCCCTATCAACTCCCGGCCAACGCCTACACGGTGGGCCGGTTGTTTAAGGATGCGGGCTACGCGACAGGCATCTTCGGCAAGTGGCATCTCGGCTCAGACGCGCACGCTCAGCCGACTGCGCACGGCTTCGATGAGTTCTACGGCATCCCGCTGGACACCTCGTGGAACGACTCGATAACGGTGCCGGTGATCATGATGACGCATTCCTTCGACGTGCCCGAGAGCGTCCTCATCGAGAAGGGACCGTGGATCCTACAGCAGAAGGCGGGCGGGCCGATGGAGCGCGTGAAACCGTTCACGCCCGACGCACGCGCCGAGATCGACAACGACCTCACCGAACACTCCATCGCATTCATGAAACGGCAGCACGCGGCGGGCAAACCGTTCTTCGTCTACCTTCCGTTCTCGATGGGGCATGCACCGAATTATCCATCCAAAGAATTCGCCGGGAAATCGCGCATTGGGAATTACGGCGACAAGATGATGGAAGGCGACTACCACGTCGGGCAGGTGCTCGACGCGCTCAAAGAGATGAATATAGACGACAACACGATTCTAGTTTTTGCCGCCGACAACGGGCCGAGTGGCTGGATTCTGAGGGAATTGGGCAACTTAGGATCCCCAGATATGGGCAACCCCGGTCCATTTCGCGGTGAACTGGGCGAATGCACCGAGGGCTCACTGCGGACCTTCTGTTTCATCCGCTGGCCGGGGCACATCGCACCGAACACCACTTCCTATGCCATGTTCTCGATCATGGATTTCCTGCCGACCTTCGCCGCTATTCTCGGCTCCAAGCTGCCCACCGACCGTCCTATTGACGGCGTGGACCAGACGGAGGTGCTGTTCGGCAAGAGTGAGAAGGGGGCGCGCGAGTCACTACTGACTTTCATCGGCCCGGATCTGGTAGCCGCGCGCTGGAAGCAGTGGCGCTTTTACTTCAAGGACATGCAACTGACCGGCACCGGGCAACAGATGCTTGGGGGGATGTACGCGAACAGTTGCGATCTGTACTTCCCCAAGGTCTACAACATCGAGATGGACCCGCACGAGGATCTGAATCTTGGTGGCATGGCCGTGTTTATGATGGATCCAGCTTTCAAGGAGATAAGGAGATACGAGGAATCTGTGAAGGAGTATCCGAACCTGCCATGCGCTAACCTTACGCGCTTTGTCGGAGCTTACGATTGAGGGCATGGATCACGCAACGGTTGCGACTCGGATTCCTGCATGTCCTATACGGAATCTGATGGCCATGCGCGTAGTCTGCATGGTCCCCAGAATTCATAACTTGAACTGAAAGGCAAAGTGAAAACCACCCGCACACGAAACCTGCTCGTCGCCGCTATCATTTGCACGGCGTCTCTGACTACGACCGTTGCTCAAACAGCCGACGGGAAACACTCGATTGAATATGAAATGAAGGTTGAGCGTGCCGCCCAAGCGACGGTTTGGGCCATACCGGCGGTGGCTATTTGGGATGTCGCGGTCGCCACGAGAAGGGATCTCGGTGGCGATGTGGGCGATGTCATCTATTTCTCCAAGCCGATGGTGTCCCGTCATGGCTTCCTGACCGCCAACGATGTGACCCCTTACGTGCTTGACTCCCTGACCACCAAGGATGGCCCCTTGGTAGTCGAGGTTCCCGCTGCGGGCGAAAAGGCCGCCTACTTCGGGAGCTTCCTGGATGCGTGGCAAGTGCCGATCGCGGATGTCGGACTTTCTGGTGAGGACAAAGGCAAGGGCGCCAAATACCTCTTCCTGCCCCCCGGTTACACGGGCGCGGTCCCGGAGGGATATCTGGTTTATCGTCCCCAGACGTATGCCCTGGAAGTGGCGTTCCGCCCGGTTCCCAAGAACGGCGGCACAATCGAAGAAGTGGTCGAATACGGCAAGTCCCTGAAAGTCTACAAATTGTCCGAGGCCGCCAGTCCACCAAAGACGCGATTCATCGATGCCTATCCCAAGAAGTGGAACACGCTGCCCCGCTACGACATCAGCTACTTCAACGATCTCAATACGATTGTTCAGAAGGAGCCAGTCCTCGATCGCGACAAGGCCATGATGGGGCTGCTCGCGAGTATCGGTATTGAGAAGGGCAAGCCCTTTGCGCCCGATGCGGAAACGACCAAGGCTCTGGAGGAAGGCGTGCGTCGCGCCTACGACTGGATGCAGCACTATTTCACGACGCCCGGAAAGTCCTGCGCTCCCATGTGGGAAGGCAGCCAGTGGCAGGTCTGGAATCTTTCCAGAGAGCAGGCCAAACTCGGTTTTCCATTCGTCACCGAGGATCGCCTGATGATCGACGAGCGGGCTGGCTATTATTTCTTTGCCACAGCTCTACCCAAGAATCTCGGCGGCGATACTTTTTATCTCACGGGATTACGCGATCATGATGGGAACCTCTTCAATGGCACGTCGACCTACCGCTTGCGGGTCCCGAAAGATGCCCCCGCCAGAGACTTCTGGTCGGTCATTGTTTACAGCATGAAGACCAAAGGATATCTCGATGGAAGGGATCGCGTGGGCCTCTCTTCCAAAGAAGCGGGAAAGATGAAGTCCAATGCCGACGGTTCGGTGGATGTCTATTTTGCACCCAAGCCTCCTGCGGGGCTGGAATCGAACTGGATTCCAACGGGCGAGGACTTCTTCCTGCTCTTCCGCCTATATGGCCCGGAAAAGCCGCTCTTCGAAAGGACATGGAAACTGGACGACGTTGAGAAGGTGAAGTGAAACGGAAGCACGAGCGACGTTGCCAGGCCCAGTTCCGGGAAACACGGCAAACAGGAAGTTATCGCCAGCAACCCGAGCGGAAATAGGTCCTTTAGCCTCGGTGGCATGCGCTAACCTTACGCGCTTTGTCGGAGCCTACGATTGAGGGCATGGTCGCCGACGGCGGAGTGCGACTTTGCACTCCTCTGGAAAACTCCAGCTGTGCAACCCGCGACCTGGTCACTGTCAGATTTGACAGCCTTGTCCGGAATGTCGTTTAACCTGTTACTTTTGCCAGTACTGTGCGCCTGCACTCCCGCGATAACCTCTCCTCTTGGACAGCTGCAAATGTCTAGTTATCTCGCGCCTGAACGCGTGAGAATGGAGGAAGGATTTATGACCAGGAGAAGAATTGGTATTTCGTTGAGTTTCTTAGCAGTGTGCCTCTTGAGCTTGGGATCGGCCCTCGCCGCCGATAAGGTAAAAGGCAAAGGAGTGATCACCCTACGCACGGGAGACACCCTGACCGTGGAAACTGACGAGGGTACTACAAGCGTGATTGTCACGGCTGATACGAAAGTGCAACACCCGATCGGGCTCGGTGCCCGGAAAAAGCAGGTGGGTCAAGAGGTCCTGATACCGGGGCTCAAGCTGAAGTTCGAGGGAACTGGTGATCAAAACCAGGTGACGGCGGCAACGATAACCTTCGATCAAGATGATCTCAGCCTGGCCAAAGTGATCCAGGCCGGTTTGAACCCGACCGCTCAACAACAAGCCAAGAACATGCAGACCTACCAGGCCAATAAGGCGGCGACCGATGCAGAAATTGAGGCCAACAAGGCAGCCCTCGCCGCGGCTGTCGCCGCGGCTAAAAAACAGATCGCGGCCAACCAAGCGAGCATTGACGAAGTCGCGAAATCTACCAACAAGCGCTTTTCGGAGTTGGGTGACTTTGTCGTGAAGGGCGAATATACCGTGTACTATGCCACCGGCGATTACAGCATTTCGGGGGCGGACCGCAATGCACTTGCGGATTTAGCCAAGAAGGCCCTCGCCTACCAAAAGGGCTTCGTGATCCAGGTGGCGGCCTATGCCGACTCGGTGGGCACCGCTGCCAGCAATCAAGTGCTGAGCAAGGAACGCGCTCAAGCAGTGGTGGCGTATCTGCTTCAGGAGTGTAGCGTTCCAGTGGGTCGCATCGTCGCGCCTGGCGCAATGGGTGAGAGCAACCCCGCAGCCTCCAACGAGACTGCTACCGGGCGGGGCGAAAATCGCAGGACTGAGGTCCAGCTCCTGGTGAACAAGGGCATCGTCGCCTCCGGCGGAAACTAACGACCCCTTCTTCCCTCAAAACGGGGGCGGCGCGCCTGAAAACGCGACGCCTCCAGTTTCTGGAGCGGCGCGGCGTTTATACGCTTGTTAGCGTTCCATACCATTCAACTGGAAAAGTTTGATGCCCGTACAAAGCTTTTCTTCCTTCGAAGCTTTTATGGATGCCAACCGGCACGCCAAGTTGCGTCCGATGGTTCTCGGGCGCGATCGCGGAAATTGGGCGCTCACCCACCTGATGGTTAACAACTTGAGCGTGCAATGGGGCGAGGCAGGCGGCAAAGCCGTTATCGAGGGGGCCTCGAGGCCAGGCGGCATCACAATTTTTCTCCAGACGCGGGGAGAGCCAGCCTTTTCCGGCAATGGGCGTCGGTTCGACAACCTTTCACTGATGGTGGTTCAGCCGAACGACGAATTCTGCTTGTCTGCCGACGGCTCGTCGAGGCGTTGGTGTTCTCTTTTTATTCCGAGTAAGGATCTTGTCAGCTTCAACGGAAACACAACGAACCCTCGCGGCTTAATGCGCGGTGTTTTTCAACTACCACCCCAGCGCATTGAGAGATTTACCTCGGTCATTGAGCAGCTCGATGAGGCTGTCCAGCAGGCGCCTGCTGCCTTCGAATCAGCGGCGGCACAACAGGCGGCGAAACAGAAGCTAGTCCGAGAGATTCACAACGTGCTGTCTGAACCGCTTGAAGTCGAACACCCGATCGGACGGCATGCGGTTCCGCGCGGACGGATTATTCGCAAGTCGATGGAGTTTGTCGACCAGCATGGCGGTGAGTATCTTTCCGTCGAACAACTCGCCGCTGCCGCCAGCGTCTCTGAGCGCACCCTTCGTGATGCGTTTCAGCACTACTTTGGCGTGGCACCAGTGCATTATCTGAACATGAGAACTCTCCACCGGATTCGGAGAGCCCTCAAAACCGCTGATCCATCGCGGGCGACGGTCACCGAGATTGCCACTCAATTCGGAGTTTGGCACTTCAGCCGCCTGGCCCGGAATTACCGCTTCCTCTTCGGTGAACTCCCTTCCGAAACTCTTCGCCACTGGCACTGAGTGGCTGTCTCGTCCGCTGAGATTTCGCCGTCGGTTGGATGAGCAGATGAATTTTCCAATTTTGCCGAAAGTGGATAGACGCTCCGAGCACAACTTGCCTAAATTGCAAGCAGGTTAATTCGCGTGCTATTCGCAGCGAAATAACAGGTGATCGGATCGAAGGAGAGCACAGCCATGGTCAGGCCCGAGGACATTGGGTCGCTCACGGATTTTCAGCGAAATACGCAGGCTCACCTGAAAAGACTCAAGCGGACAGGTCGCCCCGAGCTGCTGACGGTCAATGGCAAAGCTGAGGTAGTTGTTCAGAATGCCTCGGCGTATCAGCAATTGATCGAGCTGCTGGAGAAGCTCAAGCACGATTCGCCGAGAAAATCTGAATGAGGTCGAAGCCCGGCAGTTATGTGGAACCAGAGAAGAAACGCAATAACTTATCCAGAAAGAAGTGAGGAGAAAAATATGAGCAGTGAAAAAGAGTCGAAGACGCCGATCGCGGACCAAAACGTGAACCCCTACGGCGGGGGGCCGGGTACCGGCCTGCAATTCCCACCCTACTACCAGCCAACGCAGTCCGTGCGCAGCCGGATGAATTATTTCCCCGGCAGTGAGACCCTCGGACCGGACGAGATGCGGATCTCGTTTGTCGGCAGTTGTCCCGTCCCACTCCGGCGCGACCAGGCCGGCACGGCTATCATGGTCGAACTCGGCAATGGCGACCGCTTCTTCTTCGACTTCGGCCCCGGCTGCCTCAAGAACATCCTCGCCATGGGTATCTCGATGCCGGATGTGAACGACATCTTCATCACCCATCTGCACGTGGACCACTTCCACGACCTGTCGTATCTGCTGCCATTCTCGGCATGGGGAGGACGATGGAGCATGCCGCTGCGGGTCACCGGGCCTTCTGGCCGCACGCCTGAACTTGGCACCAAGGCCATGGTTGCGGGCATGAAGCAGATGCTCAAGTGGCACCTGGAGGCCTTCGACCTCTTTCCGATTGGGGAAGGATACGAGGTCGAGGTCAACGAGTTCGACTGGAAGGACGAGTACGGCATCTGCTATGAGAAGAATGGTGTCACGATCCGCCATTGGCGGCGATCGCACGCCAAGGACGGCGCCTCGGCCTACCGTCTGGACTGGAACGGCCTTTCGTTCGTGTGGACCGGCGACGGTCGGCCTGACGACCTGACGGCCAAGTACTCCAAAGGCGTCGATGTCTTTGTCACCGAGCTGCAGCCCGATCTGGCACGCCTTAACCAGCTCAAGTATGGGCTGCCGGAATTCCTCTACAACTACACCGTGGACACCCACCATACGTTGGGTTACGCGACAGGCTACCTCATTAACCAGGTCAACCCCCGCTGCGGCATTGCCACGCACCTCGCTTACGACAACGATACCCTCAACGAGCAAAGCGCGGACGTTCGTGCCCACTGGAAAGGGCTTTTCCTGTACGGCGCGCCGGACGTGGCGGTCGTCAACGTGACCAAGGATGCGATCTGGCACCGGATGGCCGCCCTGCCGGGATTCGGCGGCATGTCCCTGCCGAAGCCCACGCTGATGTTTGGCGACCCGCTGCCGGTCAAAACGGGCATCGGCGTGGTCCCTCAGCCCAGGCTGCCGCGCGAGCAGCAGCAGGAGCAACAGACACGCGATAACGAGATTGATCCGCACAAGTACTATCCGCCGACTCTTTACCGTGAGCCGCTCACCAAGCTCGCGAACCCGGCGACGGTCGATCTCCTTGCGTTGGCGAAGGTGATGAATATTGATCTGAGTAAATTCATCAAGAAATAGCAGTGTGGTCCCAAGGGTCCCGCCGCAACCATCGCGGCGGGGCGCTCCGGCCGCTCAGAATTATCAGGGTTCTCTTACGCGCAGACGATTTTTGAGAGGAAAGTTAAACCATGGAACTCATCGAAGACAACGGCAAAATCGTTCCCATAACAATCTTGACCGGCTTCCTCGGGGCGGGAAAGACGACGCTGCTGAATCGCATCCTGAGCGGGAACCACGGCCTGCGCGTCGGAGTTCTCGTCAACGACTTTGGCTCGATCAATATCGATGCCGAACTCATCGTCGGCATCGACAACAATATGATCAGCCTGTCCAATGGCTGCGTCTGCTGCCAGATTCGAGAGGATCTGATCGAGTCCGTGGTCGCCCTGCTCGCACGCCCAGAGAAGATCGAATATATCCTGCTCGAAGCCAGCGGAGTCGCCGATCCCGCCGGGATCTCCATGACTTTCACCGATCCCAATCTGCGCGACCGCATCCGGCTCGACAGCGTCACCTGCGTGGTGGACGCGGACCAGGTCTTCGCCCATCCCGAGTATCCGCCGCTTCTGGAATTAAAACTCCTCCAGGTCGGGTTTTCAGACATGCTCATCCTCAACAAGGTGGATCTCGCCGGACCCGAGCAAGTCGCGAAGGTCAGGGCGTGGCTCGACGAACATTTCAGGCGCCTGCGCATCGTCGAGACGAATTTCTGCGAGGTGCCCAACGAGATCCTGTTGGGAGTCGGACGTTTCGATCCCACGCGGGGAGAACTCGACTCGCGCGCCGTCGAGCGTAACTGCACGAACCCGAGCTGCCACGACGATGACCATGGGCACGGCCACAACGGGCAGAACCATTCGAAGGTCTTCAGCACGTGGAGCTACGAGACAGACCAACCGCTCGCGCTCGAAGCTTTGCGCGAAACGATGCGTAAGTTGCCTGGGAGTGTTTATCGGGCCAAAGGAGTTGTCTACAGCACCGACGCTCCCGAGCGGCGGGCAGTGCTGCAGGTAGTCGGCAGGCGCGTGGATATCTCACTACAAGAGGATTGGGGCGAGCGCGCACCCCGGACGCAAATCGTAGCCATAGGCGCGGCCGGCAGCATCGACGCAAGTCTGCTGGAGAAGGCATTCGCCTCCTGCATTTCGGTCACCGGCGCGGTGCCCAGCCGCAGCTAACTCCGCCTCAATTGGCGTGATCTATTCCTCTGAAGCCATCGTCGTCCTGCACCGCCAAACCGCCATGCCCTTCGTCAGCCCGCGTGACCTGCGTAATCTTGAGCCCTTCCTCACTCTGCCGATAGAGTTCATTAAGTAGCTTTTTCTATCGCAACCATTTTCACGACGCTTTCATCTGTAACACGTTTTGAACTGGAATCATTCGGGAGGCGCCGCGATGCATCGTTACTGGTTAGCAACCTGTTTTTGCGCCCTGGCCATCAGCGCGACCGCCGCGCAAGATGTGCATCAGGCTGTGCACGTAACTTACGTTCGCGATAACGTCGCCGCCAGCGATTCTGCCCCCGAGCGATCCCCGGCGCGATCCCCGGCGCGATCAAAGACGCAATCCGGAACGAAACCACCGGCGCCGTCGTCGCTCCCACCCTCGCCGGTAACAACCTGCCCGCCACCATGACCGTCAGCACCGCCGCCCTCCTCGAACTTCATCGCATGCGCAAGAACGCCGTCGACCTTTGCCTGCAACTTCCTGCCAGGTATCGAACCCGCTTGCCCGAATGCGCGGAGATCTTCAAGCACGAAATTCGCCTGCAATCCCTCGCCGCCGCCAACCCCAGGAAAGACACCCCATGATCACCCGCGCGACGATGACCCGCGCGCTCCCAGGATGCCCATCCATCCGCGCCCGCCATCGTTTTTGCGGAGCCGCATCATGATGAACTATGTCGAGAACGCCATGCCCCGCCTCCTCGGTTGCCCCGACGGAGTCGCCGGCTTCTACGGCAACCTCGACGTCGCCGACGATGAAAGACTGCACGCCATCGGAGTAAGCGCCCAGTGCACACGCCAGCGCTGCACCCGTGTCACCTGCCCCTTCCATCCCGCCCAACCCCGCCAATAACATTTCACAAAATTGTCACCCCGACCCGACCGCCCGGGTGCCCCATCCTAAACGCCTCGCTCTTTGAGGCGTTTAGGATGGGATACCCAACCGCCGCGGCCTAGAGATTTTCATTTCCCTCCACCAGCGGCAAACTCAAGGCGCGAAATATCCCACAATCCCGCGACCGCGAGATCCAAGAACTCAGCTGTTCTTCGCATGATCGCGCCCAGGCGCACCACCCCTCGCACCCGCCGCCCATCTCCATCCAAAATTGTCATCCTGAGCACAGCAGACGCTTCGCGGAACGCGAAGCAGTTGCGGAGTCGAAGAGTCTACTTCCCCGACAGCTTCCGTGCAATCTCTTCCACGAGTTTCGGCCGGAGGTCGGCCAGCACGCTCTCTACAATACTTGCAATCACGCCGGAGTCGGCTGCCGGCCCAGCCCCAGACGCCGAACCTTCAGCGGCCGCCACCGCTGCCATCGCCTTCGGAGCCTCTTCGCTTCCCGGTTCCGACTTAGCTGCTTCAACAACTCCACTGTCGGCGACGCTCGCGCCCGCCGGTTGCTCCTTCTCCGTGTTCACTTTCACCGCTTCGTCTTTGCCCATGCATTCCCGACCCTCAGAATCTGCATTCGGATGACCCTGCGCCGCTACTGCTTCGGAAATCTTCTGCATCACCTCTGCGGAAACCGTCGCACCTGCTATTTCTCCCCCCGCCGTGATCGAACCGTTCCCGTTCGAAGCATCTCCACTCCGGTCGTGCGCCCCCGATTCGGGTGCACCCGCCGATAGCTCCGCCCCGCTGGATAGCCTCGCGCTCTCCGCCAGTTCCACTGCCGCCAGCCGGCTCTCCACCGCTGCCGTTATCGCCGAGAATCCCCCCGGCCTCGCCATCTCGACGCCCATCGCCATCGCCTGCATACTTCCAGGCATCGCCGCAAACGTACTGAACATCTCCGCTTCCAGCGAAAGCGCCGCTTCCTCGGGAGTCACCGCCACCGCCTCCGCCATCCATCGCGGTCCGCTTCCCGCCATCTCCCCATGCGCCATTCCTGCTGACGCCGCAACCGATAATGCCGCCACCGGCTCCGCTGCCTCTACCGCCTGCAAATCGCCCGCAGCCGCCTCGCCATTCCAGTTCGCCGGAGTCAGCAAACGCAACGCCTGCACCAGCTCCGCGTCACTCGGAGCCGCCCCCTCCGCCATCGGCTCCGCCGCGTTTTCGGCCGCCGCAAACATCGGCTCATCCCTCTTGTACACCGGCGCTTCCCGCCGCCGGCGCCGCGTTCACGGTTTCCGCCACCGCCGCTGCGGGAGTCTCGATCTCTTGATCCGTCGCCGTCTCCGACCGAACCACCGCGCCTGCATCTGCCTCCGAGGCGCGTTGAACCGTTTCCACCGCGGTCGCCTCGCTCTTACCCGCGACGCTCGCACTGCCCACCGCCGATTCCGAAGCTTCAGCCACCGCCTCAGCAGCCACCACCGGAGCGGCAACCACCTCAACCGCCGCAGCCTCAATCTCGCTCTTCGTTGTTTCGACCTTCGTTGCCTCGCTCTTCGTTTGTTCGACCTTCGCCTCTTCGACTCTCGCGTCTCGGCCCTGCGCTTCCTTGCTCTGCGCTTCTCTGATCGACTCTTCCGCCAGAGCTTGCGCCCTCGCCGCAAAATCGTCCGCTCCCGGCCGTAACTCTGCGTCGCTTGCCGCCGGCGCTTCCTCCGCGCCCCCCTTGATTTCTCGAGTGCTCTCTTCCTTCAGGGACGCGGCCTTATTCGAAATCGTCCGATCCAGCTTCGCCGCCAGGTCGCTGAGCGCGTCCAATTCCTGCGCCGTGATGTCGGTCGGAATCTCCTGCCCTTCAACTCGCCCCCCCGCGAAAGGCGTCGCATCCTTCGTCTCCGCCTTGCCCTTCCCCTTCCGGAATTCGCGGAACCCGCCGTCCTCAGCTTCCTCAACTTCTTCTTTCTTTTTCTTCGTCGGGAAACCCAGCCGGCTCTTCCATCCCGTATCCGCCCCCGTGTCCTCTGGCGCCTTCCCCGTGTTCTCCTGCTCCGAACGGAACCGCTCGATCCCCGATACCGTTCCGCCGTTGTCACTATGCAGCAGCAGATGGTCTTCCAGCCGGGTAATCGCTTTCAACAGTTCGCTCGCTTCAAACGGCTTCACGATATGAGCGTCGGCTCTTACCCGCCGCGCCTCGTCCGGTTTGAAGGGTTCGAGCTTGCCCACCGTCAGCAGCACTGGAATGTGCGCCGTCTGCGCCGTGTCTTTCAGCCGCTGGCACACTTCCAGCCCGCTGTACCCCGGCATATAAACATCCAGCACGATCAGATCTGGTTTGAGTTCGGTGATTCGCTTCAGGGCGGCCGATCCGTTGTTGACCGTTACCACCTCATACCCGGCATCGGCCAGAATCTTCCGTCCCATGTTCTGGGCCGTTACGCTGTCATCCGCGAGCAGTATTTTCCGGGCCAAGCGTCATCCTTACGGCTGCAATCAGAAATAAGAAGAGATAACGCGAAACTACCTTGTCTATCAATCGAAGTCAACGATTCCGAGCGGAGTAACACGTTACGACGGTTCCTAGTCCGTTGGGGTGAGCCCCCCACAGGCCGTCGAAACCCTTGCTTCCATGAAAACGGGCCGGGTGCCCCATCCTAACGCCGCGTCTTTTGCGGCGTTAGGGTGGGAACCAAACCGCCGCGACCTTAGGACCTGATTACACCCTCAGCGGCAGACTCAAAGGCGCGGCATTCGCCGGGTGCCCCACGTCTCGAGTTTGAGACGTGGGATGCGACTGTCGTCAGCGCCCTCGACTGCCTTTCCCGCAGCCCTCTAAAACGGGTCCAGCTTCTTCAAGCCCTTTTTCTTCTTCTTCTTGCTCGAGGAAATATCTCCCATCTCCTCGGTCTTCGGTGGCGTCGCCGCACTCGCCGAACCGGGCGTTCCACCGCCCCCAATCTCATTATTCTGCTGCAGCGGAGGTAACGCCGTCGGATCCTGCTCCACATTCGGCTTCAGTTCATTCGGATCCGCCACTGTACTCTGGCTCACGCCCACCGCCGCCGGACCATGCACCGCACTCTGATCCGAGCTTCCTGAAGAAGCCGTTGCCGCCGTCCCCGAATCCGCCGTCGCAGTCGCTGCAGGCGCAGCATCCGAACGCGGCGCCTCCTCACCCTGCATCGGCTTCCCATTCACCATCACCGCGCTGACTTTATTGCCATCTCCCATCGCAGCGCCGGTCATCTGTTGCACCACTTTCGTCGCCGTCACCGGCTCCGGATCCACCAGGCTCGGCTCCCCCACCCGCGAAGCCTTCGCCACATCAGGATGCTTCTCCAGATCCCCCAACATGCTCGCCAGCGTTCCTTCCTGGACCCGGCTCGCGATTTCCCTCTTGTTCTGTTCCAGCGCCGCCTTCGTCGGCCGCGGCACCGGCTGGTGCATCGCCTCCAGCCGATCTTTCGCATCCACCGCCCGGTCCATCGCCGGATAGCGCGTAATAATCTCCGCGTACGACTGCGCCGCCTCTTTCGTCAGCTCGTCGATCATCTTCGCCTTGCCCACTTCTCCGATCCGCACATTCTTCCGCACCACATTGATCTCGGCTTCATACGATTGCCCCACCAGGTACAACGCCTCGTCTGCCCCGCTGTATAAAGGATAGCGATCCACCAGCGTTTTCAGCCGCGCAATCGCCGCCGGATACGCCATCCTCATATAGTAGAAGTGCCCGATATCGAACTCCCTCTGCGCCAGCACCTCCTGCACCTCGCGCAGCCGCTGCTTCGCCACCGGCACCAGCTTGCTGTCCGGATAGTCCATGATCAGCGACCGGTATTCCTCCTCCGCGCGCACCGCATGCGTAAAATCCCGGTCCGGCTTTTCCATCTCTTCATAATGGATGTTCGCCACCTTCAGCTGCGCCTCGGCCGCCTCCGGCATATTCGGAAAGAACGTTCGGAAATCCTTGTACTCGATCTCCGCCTGCTGCATCGCCGTCGTTCCGCCCTCCGCATACCACGAATCCGCCACCCCCAGCTTCGCCCGCGCAATATACTCCGAATCCGGATAGGTATTAATCAGCGTCTGCAGCGTCATCCGCGCCACGTCGAAGTGGTTGTGCTTCATCGCATCCATCGCCCGGTCGAACAGCACCTTGTCCGGCTGCTTCGATCCAACGTTGGCCAGCGGATTCGCCGCTTTCTTGTTGGTGCAAGCCACCGTCAAACCCAGCAGCAAGCCCAGAACTAAAACCAAACCTTTACGCCGCATAAAAAACCTCTGCAATCTGAGCTCAAACCTCTGACCTGATTCCAACCTCTGCAATCTAACCTCAAACCTCTGACCTGATTCCAACCTCTGCAATCTAACCTCAAACCTCTGACCTCACTCAAGCTCTTAACGAAACCGCGCTCCGCGCCGCCTCCAGCAATCCCGCCACATTCGCCCGCGCGTCGCCCTTCCCGAACACCGCATTCCCCGCCACCAGAATCTCCCCGCCCGCATGCACCACATCCGCCACCGTGTCCATGGCCACCCCACCATCCACTTCGATGCGGTAGGAGTATCCTCGCGCCGCCCGAATCTCCGCCAGCTTCCTCATCTTATGCAGCGTCGTCGGAATGAACTTCTGCGCCCCAAACCCCGGATTCACGCTCATCACCAGTACGTAATCCACCATATCCAGCACTTCCGACAGCGTTTCCACCGGAGTCGCCGGATTAATCACCACTCCCGCCCGGCAATCATGATCTTTTATATGCTGCAGCGTCCGATTCAAATGCCGGCACGCCTCCTGATGCACCGAAATCCAGTCCGCTCCCGCATCCGCAAAAGCCGGAATATATTGATCCGGATCTTCAATCATCAGATGGCAATCCAGCGGCAACTGGGTAACCTTCCGCAACGACTTCACCACCGGAGGCCCAATCGTCAGGTTCGGCACAAAATGCCCATCCATAACATCCA
This sequence comes from uncultured Acidobacteriaceae bacterium, assembly GCA_963696275.1. GTDB lineage: Bacteria > Acidobacteriota > Terriglobia > Terriglobales > Acidobacteriaceae > Acidiflorens. The sequence goes on from CAVOJQ010000012.1 coordinate 1,158,166, forward strand.
CGTGGATAACGCTCGCCCCCCCGGCCGCAGCCCGCTCCACCGCACCCGCCAGGTGCGCAAAATCCGCCGAAAGAATCGATGGAGCGAGTTCGATGAGATGCCCGATCAAAACATGGGTCCAGGAAGTAGGGTCAAAAGCTGTGGAAATTCTAGCACGATAGCGTGGAGCAACGGGCGTCCCGCCCGTCCAAGTCGGGTCTCGATAACCTCACGACTTCACAGCCTGCGGAAAAACTCAACCCACTCGTGCCAAGTTAAAATCAAAACACTCCATGTTCCGAACCCGATTCGCCCGCGACATCGTCACCGAGTTCCTCCCTCCCGCCCGTCCCGCCAAAACCACGCGCGCCATCATCCTCTGCGACGGAATGCCTTCCATCCCCCGCAAACAACCCTTATCTGAATTTCTCTCGAAGAAAGGTTACTGGGTCTTCTACCCCCGCTATCGCGGAGCCTGGGAGAGCGGCGGCCAATTTCTCCAGCTATCCCCGCACCAGGATGTCCTCGACGTCATCACCGGACTCGACCGCGAATTCCACGAACTGGCCTTCGGCAAAAAATTCCGGGTCAAGCTGGAAGAAATCTTCGTAATCGGAGGCAGCTTCGGCGGACCCGCCGCCATCCTCTCCTCCCGCGACCCGCGCGTCACCAAAGCCGTGGCCAATTGCCCCGTCGTTGATTGGTCCATCCTCCGCCGCGAACAAAAAAAAGAAACCTCGAATCCCAGCTACACCGCCTACATCCGCGACGCCTTCGGAAACGCCTACCGCCTCTCCGAAAAAAATTGGCAGAAATTGCAAACCGGAAAATTCTATAACCCCATCCACCACGCCGGCGAAATCACCGCCGCGAAACTCCTGCTGTTTCACGCCCAGGACGATCCCTACATCGCCTACCAATCGGTAAGGAAATTCGCCGCCCTCACCGGAGCCAAGCTAAAACTCCTGAGACGCGGCGGCCACCTGAGCACCGACCTGATCGTGCGGAAGTATTGGCCAGAAATTCAGCGATTCTTCGAGAATTAAAGCCTCGGATGCCGGTTCGGCGGTGGGCTTTTCAACAAAACCGGGGGTGCCCCACTTCTCGCGCGGTTCGAGAAGTGGGCCTCCACACCGCCGACGCCGAGGGCGTCACCTTTGACTGGAGAAGCAACAGCACGATAAAGAGCTGGCCTACTTCTTCACCGACGCCTGATACCTCTTATTGATCTCTTCCCAATTCACCACGCTCCACCACGCCTGCAAATATTCCGGACGCCGGTTGCGGTGGGCTTTTCAACAAAACTGGGGGTGCCCCACTTCTCGCGCGGTTCGAGAAGTGGGCCTCCACACCGCCGACGCCGAGGGTGTCACCTTTGACTGGAGAAGCAACAGCACGATAAAGAGCTGGCCTACTTCTTCACCGACGCCTGGTACCTCTTATTGATCTCTTCCCAATTCACCACGCTCCACCACGCCTGCAAATACTCCGGACGCCGGTTGTTGTACTTCAAATAATAAGCATGCTCCCACACGTCATTGCCAAAAATGGGATGCAGCCCCTGCGAAATCGGACTGTCCTGATTGGCCGTCGCTACAATCTTCACCTCGCCCTTCCCATCCCCCGCCAGCCAAACCCATCCGCTGCCAAACTGTCCCACGCCGGCGGCGTTGAATTTTTCCTGAAACGTCTTGAAGTCGCCAAACGTCTTCTTGATCGCGTCTCCGATCGGACCCGTAGGATCGCCTCCACCTTTCGGCTTCATGATGTTCCAGAACATCGTGTGATTGACGTGTCCGCCGCCGTTATTGCGCACCGCGCCGCGGATGTCCTCCGGTACCGCATTCAAATCGCGCAGCAAATCTTCCGCGCTCTTCGCGTGCAACTCCGGATGCTTGTCCAAAGCCGCATTCAGATTCTTCACATACGCCGCGTGATGCATGTCGTGGTGCAGGTGCATCGTCTTTTCATCGATAGTGGGTTCGAGCGCCGTGTAGTCGTACGGCAGGGGGGGTAGTTCATGCGCCATTTTCTTTTCCTCCGATGATTCCTAAGGGGATTTCTTCCAAAGCCTTAAAGATGACCGCGTACCGCCCAAAGATTCAAGCCGAGTCGCTCCTGAGTCTTGCCCGGCCGTTGTTCCGTCAGCCGATCTATTTGTATCACTTCTGTCGCACATCCCTTCTGTCGCACATCGATGACGGTTCGGCGGTGGGCTTATCAACAAAACTGGGGGTGCCCCACTTCTCGCGCGGTTCGAGAAGTGGGCCTCCACACCGCCGACTCCGAGGGCGTCCCCTTTGACTGGAGCACCACAAAGAGCGTGTCGCGACAAACACGCAATTTTTTTCACTGGCGACCCCTCGCGCTCAAAAACGGCTTAACGCTGCCGCAACTCTACGAGCGCGAAGTCGCGCGAATCCGACAAAACTGGGTGCGTTTTGAGCAAAAGTGGGCAGCTTACTCGTCAGCGCCGTGCCACAGTTCCGAGGTACATGCGAGGTTTCACCAACCAGACAACCCGCGCGAAGCGCAGCTTCAAAAAGAAGAGATCAGGAGAAGACTGAAATGACTCCCGTGGCTGAAGCGAAGGCAAATCCAAATGCAACTCCTGAATCGGGAAGTGCTAATGGCGGGAAGACACAGGGGACGGGTTCCAAGACCTCAACCGCCCCAGCCGCTCAAAATGGCGCCCCACTGACGTTTGGCGCCACTGCCGGAATGCCGCGGCGATTCAAGGGCAACTTCGATTTCCAGTTCGTGCGAACGATGGGGTGCACCACGTATGACGGGGCTGAGATCGGCGAGTGCTACGAGACTGCCTCGCGCATCGAGGACGAAAAAGAAGATAGCTATACCGAAGCATGGCGCGTCACTGCCGAGCGGGTGGAGGCGATCGCCCGGAAGTCGCTTGCGGGCGGGCATCTGGTCAGTGCGCGCGAGGCCTTCCTGCGGGCGTCGTCATACTGGCGCGAGGTCGGTTTTTACCAATGCACAACCGATCCCAAGTGTCGCGCGGGTTGGGAGCGCCAACGGGATTGCTTTATGCAAGCCGGAAAACTGATGGACCCGCCCTTCGAGGTCGTCAGGATTCCGTATGAGAACGGGAAGTCGCTTCCCGGCTACTTTCTGAAGGCCAATGCGAGCAATAAGCCGCGACCAACGTTGATGAGCCTGGGTGGCGCCGACTCCTTGGGCGAGGAACTCTATTTCTGGGGCGGCGGCGCGGCGGCCCTTCGCCGCGGATACAACGCTTTACTATTCGAGATTCCAGGGCAGCGCGGTGCGATCTATTCGAACCCCGGTGCCGAGCTGTTCTTCCGGCCGGACACGGAGGTTCCACTGAAATACGTTTGCGACTGGGTGCTCGCTCGCGCCGATGTCGATCCGAAACGCCTCGCCTTGGTCGGCTGGAGCCTGGGCGGCTACTTTGCGCCGCGGGCGGCCGCTTTCGAGAAGCGGATCAAGGCCTGCATTGCGAGCACAACCTTGCCGAACTGGCAGAATGTCGTTCTGGGAGCGATCGGCTTACCCGCAGATCAACCTTGCCCCAGCGATCTTGAGAGCAAAATCGATCTGTCGACCGTGGGGAGCAGGTTTATCACCCAGGGAGACATACGTTATCGACATGGCGCGGGCGGAGGAACGATCGCGGCGTTCATCGACGGGCTGAGTAAGTACAACTTGCGGGGTCTGGAGGACAAGCTCACCTGCCCGTATTTCAATATTGGCGGACAGGGCGAGGGGCAACTGGCGGTGTACGGTCAGAAGTTCTACGACAAACTGACCTGTCCCAAGGCGCAGCACATCATCACCGCTAAGGAGGGCGGCGAGGCTCATTGCGGAGTCAACAACGAGAGTCTTGAGCACCAGATCATATTCGACTGGTTGGATGACGTATCGAAATAGGATAAGAAGCTAAGGGAAGTAGGTCAGCCACCCGTGATTGCTACTTGACGGTCGGCTAACCGGAAACTATCCCAGCTCAACTCCACGTCTGACCTCCGCCAGTTGACGTAGCCCAGTTGACGTAGCCCAATTGACATAACCCAATTGACCTAACATTGTTCAGCATCGGATTCCCCGGTGACCCCAATGCCCCCTGGGGTAAAGATCTCCACCGACCCTCTTTCCGCCTGGACTTCGACAGTCGACGGCACCGCTAACAGCTTCGTGCGAGACAAGTTTCAGGTGAAGCGCCTGCCAGCCGGCAACCCGCGAAAGAGCGGGCAGATTACGCAATCGCTACCTTACCTTACTCCGTGTCCCCCACCAAACCAGCCGTACTCCGACGGGAACTAATCTGCATCACACCTCGCATTGAGAAATATCTCTCTGCAAGGTGATCGCAATCACAGTGATTGGTGCGTGCCCGCACTGTCATAAGGTCCCCAAAAATGCAAAGTATCGCTATCCATCCGACCGGAGGTGCCGCCATGAAGGTTGCTCTCATGGGTGCCGAGCTGGAAGAGAACCTCGGATTGCGCTATATCGCTTCTTCCCTGGAATCACACGGTCACAGCGTCGCCATCGTCCCTTTCAATTCGGAACAGGACCAGAAATCCGCCGTGCGGCAAGCTCTCGAGTTCGAGCCGCAGATCGTCGGGCTGTCGATGGTCTTTACGTCGCGAGGCCGCGAATTCTGCCGTCTTGCCGAAGCAATCCGCGAAGCCGGATTTCGCGGACACTTGATCGCAGGCGGCCCTTTCGCATCGTTCAATTGCGAGCGCCTGGTCACCGAGTTCCCTGACTTCAATTCCGTCGCGCTGGGAGAGGGCGAGGAACTCATGTGCTGCCTGGCGGAGAATCTCGACCACCCTGAACGCGTACCCGGCCTATGCTATCGCGACGATTTGGGCCGGCCCAGAACCAATCCGGCGATTGGGAACCCTGACAAACTCGACGAACTGCCCTGGCCTAAACGCACCACCTTCCATTCCTACTTCGACAAACCGATTGCCAGCGTTCTCACCAGTCGCGGCTGCTGGCGCGAGTGTGCTTTCTGCAGTATCAATGCCTGGTACGAGCGCGGTGGGGGAAAGAAGTTTCGCATCCGCAGTGTCGATAGCATCGTCGCCGAAGTAAGCGACCTATATCACCGCCACGGCATCCGCATCTTCAATTTCCAGGATGACAACTTCTTCCTGCCCAACCCTGCCAAGGCTGCCGCGCGCTTCTCGGCCATTCGTGACCAGCTTCGCCGCAACGGGGTCGGCCAGATTGCGATTGCCGTCAAGGCGCGGCCCGACAGTATTACGGAAGAGTCGATCCGCATTCTGGATGACCTCGGCCTCTTCCGAGTTTTCCTCGGAGTCGAGAACGCGTCTGAGAACGGCCTTCGTAACCTGAATCGAAAGCAAACCGTCGGAGAGGTGCTCAATGCCCTCAGAATCCTGAACGACTTCGACATTCATGTCGCTTACAACCTGCTCATGTTTGAGCCCGACACAGTCCTGGATGAGATTATCGTCAACCTCCGGTTCATGGAACGCCATAACGAGAATCCCTTCAATTTCTGTCGCGCGGAAGCCTACCCCGGTACCGGTCTTGAGTACAAACTGCTGCACGAAAAGCGGCTTCTCGGCGACGCGTTTGGTTACGACTACCGCCTCAAAGACGCGCGTTCCGAGGCATTCCACCAGATCGCCAATTACGCTTTCTTCGATCGCAACTTCAGCGATTTCGGCCTGCACTATTTCAACATGCAAGTCGACTTTTATTTTCAGCTCATGCGGCGTTTCCACCCCGAGCTGCTGACCCAGACGCTGCGCGCGGGCGTTCGCAATTTCATCAAGCAGACGAACCTCGACACTTACGAGCGTTGTTGCGAGATCTGCGATTTCGTTGCCGCGACCGACCCCGCGGATGAGGTTGCCATCCGTGCCTTCGCTCGTGAGTCGCGTTCGCGCGTCGATCGACAGAGCCGCTCGTTGCTGGTGCGCGGCGAGCGCATTCTGAATTGGCTGGAAGACGCCTTCGCCCGGAAAACGTCCTCTGTTACTTGTCCTGTCGCCAGCAAGCCGTTTTCGCTTGACGTGGCCTCGGAGCAAATCTCACTTCCCCTCCTTCCAGGTCTCGAGTTCACCCGTCCCGGTTCCGGCTGGGAAACGGTGGACCTCTTCGGAGTTGCTCGAGCCCCGGTCCCCTACCATGTCTTCCGCGCTCGTCTGGCGGAAGCTGACCGAACCAGCGAACAACCGGCTTGCGCCTAGCCCGGCAAGCAATCGCGGTTCCGGCCTCAACCGGACGAGGCTAGCGTCCTTACCGAGCGAGGTGAAAATATGAGCGACATAGTCTCCCGGCTAAGGGACTGGGGCGAACCAGCCCACCCTGCAGTCATTCGCCTTTACGATGATCTCATTCAGGTATACCGAGTCATGCGCCAGAACCAGGGACCCATTGATGCGGCCTTCGACCGCGTTGCAGCCCAGATCGGTTTTGTCGTCACTACCACACTCCCCGTGCGGATCGAAGTCTCTGGGCAGGAAACCGTTAGCAACACCCAGCTTGACGGCGAAGCCCTGCGCAACACTATCTTTGAGAAGGAGCTCTCAGGCTTTTTGAAAGAGCTGAACGGCAAACCATTCAAGGGCGTTCCAGCCGGCACTTACCGGTTTTATCTTATTTGGTACAACGCCCTGAAGCTCAAACTCTCTCATGACTGGCTCGAGCCGGCGCATGTGCTTCAGGGTCTGCTCGGATCCTTTGCACCGAGTGGAGGAGGAGTAGCGGAGGCTTTCGTTCGCCCCGAAGTGCGCGAGCCCGCTCACTGGTTCGATCCCGGGATAGCCATCGCAATCGAAGACGCGGTCGTCATCTCGGCCATCGACGAAGTGTATCCCGAGCTGCGCCTCGCTGAACGCATCGCCGCCGATCGACTTGCCATCCGCCAAATCGGGCCGGGGGTCAAGGAACCGGCTCACCCCCCGTATTTCTTTGGCAGCAAGGAGCGAGACGTTCTCAGCGAAGTCCGCGCCCTTCTGGGCAAACAACGTACTTGAACCACACACGTGGGGCCGGTTCGCGCCGGCCCCATGCGCAATCGGTCGTGGTAGTGCTTCGGAGTAGTGCCTGGGACCTGCGCGTCCGTCACGGCTCGCCACTGACAGACTCGGGTGGCTCTATCACCGCCCAGCGGGCTCTCGTTGGCGCTTTGCATGCAGAGTGTTTCTATCTGCATTTTGCTCTCCTGGCGGCGGCCCGGAAAAGATTCCCGCTGTGTCTACCGTGCCCCCTTGGGTAAAGATTCCCACCAGCGGCACCAAACAAAAGCACCGCCGCCACGAAGGCCGCTGATAGCACAAGAAAAGCCAGTGCCCAACCCCACTTATTACTCCCTGGATACTGGATACTGGACACTGGATGCTGGATACCCGATTCTCTCCGCGCCCTCGGCGTTCTCGGCGGTTAGGGTTCTTGTCCCTACCGGCGGCCAGGATGGTTCGGGTCGGTGAATTCGAGCAGTTCGATGGGCGCGCCGTTTTCGACGATGAACGCGACCCGGACGCCTTCCGATGGGCTGTTCGGAGGAATCAGGATTTCGCGGCCCGCCAGCTCCGAGGCGAGATCAGCCACTTCAAACGCGACGTGCGGAACCTGCCGGACCAGATCAGGCACCGCCGCGTCGGCTTCGAAACGCATCCACTCCACCCCAAATTCGCTCTTCTCGTGGCTCACGACAAACAGCTTCAGGTGTTTCAAGTGGGTCTCGCCAGGCTTCGCTTCCGTCGTGGGAATTCCGATGTGATGGTACCGGCGCATTGTGTTTCCCTCTCCGTGCAGTTGCCACAAAGGATTTGCGACAAACGATTTGCGACAAAGGTATTGCCACAAAGAAATTGCCACAAATTCTACCCCGTCGTTACCGCGTTTCAAACCGCGCCCTCGTGACCGGACTCTTGACGCACGAAGTCAAATTCATGCTTCACTGCTGGTACTTCGAAATTAGCGCTTGACAATAGTTAGATGATTAGCTAAATATAGACTCGTGAACAGCGTGTTCAAAGCTCTTTCCGATCCAACCCGCCGCCGCGTGCTGCAACTGCTGCGCCAACGCCCGATGTCGGCCGGTGAGTTGTCCGACCATTTTGCCGTCTCCAAGCCGACCATGTCCGCCCATTTTTCCGTGCTCCAGAATGCCGGGCTGATCGAAGCCGAAAAAAACGGCAGGACAATCGTCTACCGGCTCAAGATGTCCGTCCTCGAGGAGGCGCTGCTCGGCTTCGCGCAAACCGTGGGTTGGGACATGAAGGCACACGGCGGTGCGCGCCGCGCCGCATTAAAGAGCGCGACAAGATTGCGTCCACTGAAGCAGGAGGGCTAACCATGGCAGCCAAACCGATCTGGAACTACATTCCGCCCGCGTTGATCGCGCTCAACATTCTGCTCCTCGCCGGGAACTGGTATCTGCGGCCCCAGAGCGCCGGGGCCTCGTTCGTCGTCCTGCTTCTTCTCATCGGCATGACGCTGGCTCTTGTCCTCGTTGCTCGCGAGCCTCAGGAAGAAGCCGCGCGCCGCAATGCCGGGGGTTCCGTCCGAGGCGGGATCGTGACAGCCGGTCTGATTCTCGCGATTTCGCTGGGCGCAAAACTTGCCCTGGCGCTCGGCGCTCTCCACTACGGCGATATCTCGCTACGCGCGACGATGGCGATCGGCGGCGCTTTCCTCGCCGTGAGGGGGAACGCCATACCGAAAACTCTCACGCCGTTGGCCGCGCTGCATTGCGATCCTTCAAAGGTTCAGGTGGTTCAACGATTCGCCGGCTGGATCTGGGCGCTGGCGGGCCTCGCGGTTGCAATTGCATGGCTCACCCTGCCGATCAATCTGGCAGAGGCGATGTCCTTCCTCTTGCTGCCGAGCGCCATCCTCGTCACCGTCGGGCAAGCGGTCTGGCTGCGACGGGCGAAGCCGAGCGCACTCTGAAGCGCCGCCGAGATTAAGGAGCAACCATGTTCGCCCGATGGATGGGCCTCACCAGATCGAGAGCCTGAGGACCGACTTCCGGCTCGATCCTGTGCGCTCCGACCCACGGTTTGCCGAACTCGTACGCAAGGTTGGGCTGCCGCAATAGTGACGGTAGCGGTAACAGCCTCCTCTATTCCGACGACGGCCTTTCTGGAACCCCAATGGTACCCTGGGAAAGCTAACCATCGCCGACGCGTTCGACAGCACGAACGCTCAGCAATGCGCTTATGTGTATGACGACCTCGTGCGTATCAGCAGCGTGAACTGCGGGCCCACGAGTCCTAACGGCTCCACGTGGACCCAGAGCTTCACGTACGATCCATTTGGCAATATCAACAAGTCGGGATCGTTGAGCTTTCTGCCGACCTATACGGGGAGCGCTTCGACGCCAACCACAAACCAGTTTTACCAGATTCCCGGAGGTCCAGCCGGGGCCAGTAATTACTATGACCTCAATGGCAACCTGACCACTGACGTGACCAATACCTACTCGTGGGATGCGGACGGGAACAGCGTTAAAATAAATAGCATTGGCTTGGCCTATGACGCGCTCGACCGAAGGGTGGAGCAGAATAACGCCGGGACGTATACTCAAATTTTGTACAGTCCGATCGGCAAGCTGGCGCTCATGAACAAGCAGACCGCCACGAATGTGTTCCTCCCACTGCCAGGAGGCGAACAGGCGACCTATACGAACAGTACGGTTCGCTTCCGCCACTATGACTGGCAAGGCAGCGCTCGGCTAGAATCGAACATGGCCGAGCACGAATATGGTGACCTCGCCTATGCGCCGTTCGGAGAAAGCTACGCAATTCTGAACACGCCTTATCCGTCTTTTACGGGGCAGCAGCAGGACACGGTTCCCGGGTCCGGGCTGTACGACTTTCTTTACCGGGAATACAGCGCGGTCCAAGGACGATGGAATTCGCCGGATCCGGCAGGGTTCGGAGCTGCCGATCCTTCCAATCCGCAGTCCTGGAACCGCTACGCCTACGCCCTCAACAACCCACTGCGCTACAAAGACCCGAGCGGGCTGATTCTTTGTGATTACGGCCCGAGTGATAACGGTGGAGAAGATTTCGAGGATGCCGACGACCCAAACGAATGTACAAGCAATGGCGGAACCCTACCGACCGATCGAACAACTGTCACGGTGAACGGCGACAGTCCGGGCGATGTGGACACTATCGAGAACGGACAGCAGATTTATCCTCAAATCGTGCAGTCTTATGCCGCAAACAACGGGCCTACCGCTCCAGTGGTTCTGAAGAACCCTTGTAGTGTCCAAGGACGCGCTTTACCACCAGGCGCATATGTCGCTCAGGGACAGCAGGCGAACGGCAGCACTGTGAACTTCGCTTTAGATGTTGCCATGGGCTGGCCCAAAGGCGACTACCTTGATGCCCAACCGCTTGCATCTGGAAACGTGTTTCAGAACCAAGCCTACGGAAACTATGTTTTCGGAGTTTATATGTCAGCCGAAGGAGCTTCGCTTAGCGGGACCCTGTCCGGGGCGAGTGCATTCTCGTTAGCGTCGGGCGCTTACTTCACATACACCAAGAACGGGTACCAGATGGACCCGAACTATCCGTTGCTGCCGGCGGCGAACGTCGGGAATATCACGAACGGATATAACGCGCAGCAGAACGGTACCGGTACCGTATGCCACAACTAGAGGGTGATTCCGAGTGAGGCCAGATATGCGAGCGATCGTCACAGACTGTTCTTCTTCGAGCTCTAAGCTATCTCTGCTTCTAACGCTTGCCATCTGTGTTTTCATGTCCGGCTGCGGGGGTTCGGCAATTTGGTCCGCAGAATCCCGTTCTCCGGACGGGAAGGTGCTCGCAAAAGCGCGCACAGCTGCCACAAGTGGGGGATTGTCAATACTAAGCAGCACCGACACCAAGGTCTACCTAAAATGGGCCACCGGCTCGCGGACGGACACGTCGGTGCTTGAGTTGGCCGATGCGTCAGATGCACCTGTTGATACACAGGTGGAGATGAACTGGTTAACTCCGGCCCATCTGGAGCTAACATTCAAGGGAAACCAGACTGTTGTGTTTCAAGCGATAAAGTGGTTCGGTATCGACATCTCGGTACGCGACCTCAGCAAAGCCACCGAGAACCGGAATGCAACTAAGAGTCAACCACCAACTCCTCCGGCTTTCGCTTACCAGAAAACGACCGCTCCGCCGTCCGGTCGCTGACCAGAGTGTCTGTCCCTAGCATTCCTGGGGCGGCTGTGTCCGCAATCCGGGAGCTGACGAAGTCCGGGGTGAGAGTTTTTTCCTTTAGCCGCGATCCGCCGCCGTTTCAGATCCGTCCGGGAGGATGTCATGGTGGTCCCGAACGTCGGGTTTTCGGGATTAGGGTTTTTTGCGCTGCTTTCGCAGCGGGTGAAGTAGAGACACTCCACCCCTGAAAGGGTGCTGCAGGGTAACTTTCAGTTACCGTGCGCGAACCTGTTGAAAGCAGAGCAGCTAAAGGAAAATCCCGCCGATCCGGGTTGCAGTCGAGCAACCGGAAGTTACCGCAGGCGAACTTGTTGATTCTTAAGCGCGGCTGCTAGTCTCGGCTGATATGGCGAGAGAGGAAGCCGGGACATGGTGAAGCCGCCGCTGCGCACGAAATCCATCGGTTTCAAAGTCAGCGAGGAAGAGTATGCGCAGCTGGAGGAAGGCGGCGCGAGCCGGAGGCTTTACGCTGGGCGAGTGGTGCCGCCAGATGATTCTGGGTGCGCTTTCCCAGAATTCCACCTTATCGCTGGTGATGATTGCATTAACGGGCGATTGGCGTCAACGATTCCGGACGGATGACGGGCAACCCTTACCTAACTCGGTAAGGGAAGACTTGCCGACCATCCGGGAGTCATCGCAGGGCGGCCCGAAATAAAAAGGCCGGACTCGGTCTGGATGACCTCGCCAGGCCATGGTCCTCTACTTCGACCGCTTCACCGCGTCCACAAGGCCTGGATATGGGTTCACGGCCTTCCCCTTCCACCACTGTCTTTGTGGCTCTAACTCGAAGATTGCAAAATGCAGGTGCGGGGTGCGCGCATCCGCATTTCCCGTCGATCCCACAAAACCGATGACCTCCCCACGCTCAACCCGCATTCCCTCCCGCAACCCTTCTGCGTACCGGTCCAGGTGCGCGTAATAGTAGCAATACACTCCCATTTCATCGAACTGGTAGATCGTATTGCCGCCCGGTTTGCTGAGGAATAGCTTGCGGATATCTCCGGATACGACCGCATGCACCGGTGTCCCTCTCGGCACCAGGATGTCGATCGCCTCATGCCGATGGCCGTTATGAGCTTCTTCGAACGTATCCCGCAGATCCGCGAGGGTGAGTCCGCTGATGGGTGGACTCATATCGAGAATGGAAGAGCCCGCGCCAAAAGCAAGAACCACCGAAAACAGTACGGCGAGGCGAACGGCAATGCGAACCCAGAGCCTCAAGTTTGCTCCTCTAAAGTCTGCCCCTTCTGGATGACCATTCTGCCCCGTCGATTAACAGGCGTAGAGAGCCTCGCTTTCTCATTGCTCGAACACGACCGGCGTTCCATCTCGAACCAGGTCGGCGACCCTCGTCGCGTCCCAGTTTGTCATCCGCACGCAACCGTGTGAAGCGGAATGGCCAATTTCCCCCGCTTCAGGCGTGCCGTGTATCCCGTAGTGCGGTACGTTGATCCCCATCCAGACCACGCCCACCGGATTGTTTGGGCCCGCTGCGATCTTCACCTTGGGATCTGCTTGATCGCCGTCCCAGAACAAAGCGGGGTTGTAGTTGTAGGTTGGATTTCGCACCACATCCGTGATGACCCAATTCCCGAACGGGAGCGGGTCGTGCTCGCTGCCGCTCGTCACCGGCGCGTAAAAGATGATCTGCCCTTCCCGGTCATACACCATCAAAACCGATTTCTTCTTCGAGACAACGATCTTGACCGCCCCTGTCTGCGCCCGCGTCGCTTGTTCGGCGCCCAATACGTTCGGGACACGGATCTCCTCTCCCGCGATGAACCGGGCGCGGGGGTTTAAGCGCTCGAGCAGGGCCTGTGCCGAGTGGAACTTCCCGCCCAGTTCTTCCCGCACGGATGTGTAATAAAGGCCCGCCAGTTTCGACTGCTCTGCCGCGTCTTCCGGAATCGTTTTGTTGAACGGGCCGGCGGCGTCTTTCGCCGTGATCGTGTAGGACACGATCGGTTTCACCGCATCCGCGCCGAGCGCCTGGAGCAGCGCCTTACGGTTCCGCGCGCCCGGAGCAAGCCCGTGCGCGCTTTGAAACGCTGCCAGAGCCTCACGGCTGTTCCTCCCGCCCTTCCCATCGATCTCACCCGACGAGAAGTTGGCTCGATCAAGCAGGACCTGCATCTCGAGTTCTGTGGACGCGACCGAGGACCCGACCGAACGAACTGACGGAGCCGGGTGGTTGGCTGCGATCGAGGTCGATGTGCCGAGAAAAATCGCCGTGCTTGCCACCAAACACGGCAGAGTCTTGAGTTTGAATGTCATGGTGCCTCTGGGAGCAACAACGTGACTTACTATGGCTCTTGACGTTGTGAACCACTCACCGGAAAGTTATCAGGCCGCGATCAGCCGCGTCTGTTCAAGACCGCTCACATCGGGCGGTGCGGCAGTAAGACGGAAGGACTCCATTCTGTTCCAATCGCCTCGACCGCCGCGAACCTGCTTGGCAAGCAGTCGGAGTGTGGAATAAGCTGGGGCAACTTGGGGAAGGGCGTGTCTTCCTGTGACTCTTTTTCGACCGCCCGCCTATGATTTTGGATTCCGGAGGATAAGAGGATAAAAGGAGGGTAAGCAGATGAGAATTCTGGTGCACTTTATCTGTGGAGTGCTTTTGGGCGTGGCGGCGCCTGCCCAGCAACATGACTCGCCTGCCGAGGCCCGTCCTGTCACCCTCGTGACCGGATTGGGAGATCTTCATCACCCTGTCTCCACCAGGAATCCTCAGGCGCAACAATTCTTTGATCAAGGGTTGCGGTTCATCTACGCCTTCAATCACGACGAAGCGGCGCGATCATTTCAGCACGCCGCGGAGTTGGATCCCACACTGGCCATGGCATACTGGGGCGTCGCCGAGGCCGTGGGGCCGAACTACAACGATCCAGCCGACCCCGAACGATACAAGCAGGCGCACGAGGCCGTGCAGAAGGCCATCGATCTTTCTGTGACTGCTTCGTCCAGCGATCAGGCTTACATTCAAGCGCTGGCCAAGCGCTTTCCCGCAGACCCAAATTCCGACCTGAGAAAAGCCGCGGAAAACTATCGCGATGCCATGCGACAACTGGTCGCCGAATTCCCCGACGACTCCGACGCCGCCACGCTTTTTGCTGAGGCTGGAATGAATTTGCATCCCTGGGGACTCTGGCATGTCGATGGCACGCCCGAGGCCGGCACGGATGAAATCGTGTCTACGCTGGAGTCAGTGATGAAGCGTGATCCCAATCATCTCGGCGCGATCCACTATTACATCCATGCCGTCGAGGCTTCTCCCACTCCCGAACGCGCTCTCGCCGGAGCGAACCGGCTGGCTGCCCTGGCGCCTGGCGCAGGACATATTGTTCATATGCCCGCGCACGTCTACATTCGCACCGGCGACTACGAAGCTGCGGTTAAAACCAACGAGCAAGCTGCCGCAGTCGACCGCGCATACATCAAGGAAACCGGAGTGCAAGGCATCTATCCAATGATGTATTACAGCCACAACCTGCACTTTATCGCCATGTGCGCGGCGATGAATGGCAACTATGCGAAGTCGAAAATGAACGCAGAGCTGCTCGTGGCTAACGTCGCCCCTCACGTGAAGGAGATGCCGCCCCTCGAAGGCTTCACCACGATTCCAATCGCAGTCGAAGTACGCTTTCATCACTGGGCTGAAATTCTGCAGATGCCGCAGCCTGACCCTGCCCTCAAGACGACGACGGTCTTCTGGCACTTCGCTCGCGGCATGGCTCTGGCGGGCACCGGCAAGCTGAGCGAGGCGGAGGCAGAATACAAAATTCTAGCCGAGGCGGAAGCGGCTACCCCACCGGATCTCATTTTCCAGATGCCGATCAATAACAAGACCAAAGACATTCTTCGGATCGCGAAGAATGTGCTGGGCGCAAAGCTCGCGATGGCAAGGAAAGACAATGAGGGTGCGATCGTGATGCTGCGCCAGGCCGTCGCCATTCAGGATACGTTGAAGTATGACGAACCCGCCGACTGGTTTTTTCCGGTCCGCGAATCGCTGGGCGCAGCTCTCCTGATGAGCGGGGACGCGGCTGGCGCCGAAAAGACCTTCCGCGCTGATTTGGAGCGGAATCCGCGAAATCCGCGATCCTTGTGGGGACTGCATCAGGTCCTGCTGCAGCAGAAGCGCGAGTATGACGCAGGATTTGTCCAGAAGGAGTTTGAGGCCTCGTGGAAAGGCGGAAGCCAGACCCTGAAGCTTGATGATTTGGTCTGAGGAGCCGGCTCACGTTTACACAACGGCCTCGGCTGTCCTCGCGTGAGTCTACCCCCGCCACAGGGGAACCCGGGGCGTTGAGCGCGGTTCTTGCAGTACGATTGCGGTCGGGAAGAAGTAATCCGGAAGGGAGCTACCAAGTGCAAGCCGCTTGTCGTGGGATACGTTTCGCGTGGAATACCGCTCTTTTCGTCATGTGCTTGGCATGTTTCAGCGTCGGGCAGCAAACCGACATCCAGAATCTGGTTACGAGCGGGAACCTCGAAGGCATGCGCTGGCCGAACTTCAGCGACTATCGCAATTGGCTCCAGAAGTTCTACGCACCGACTGGATTCGCTCCTGCCTGGCTTCAGGCCTCACAGCCGGTACCGCAGGCCCGGTCGCTGATCGAGATTTTCAAAAATGCCGGGAAGAAAGGACTCAACCCGGAAGATTACGACGCCTCGCGCTGGGACGAGAGAATCCGCGCGCTGCAAGCCTCTGCGAGTGGTCCAGAGGTGGCGCGTTTTGACGTGGCGCTCACAGTCTGCACCATGCGTTATGTGTCCGACCTGCGCATTGGACGGATCAATCCAGCCCATTTCAAAGTCGGCCTTAGCGTGGAAAAAAAGAAGTACGATCTGGCCCAGTTTCTACGCGACCGGATCATGACCGCTTCGGATGTGCAAGCGGTCTTGGACGGAGTGGAACCTCCCTTTCCCGGCTATCGCCGGACTGAGGAGGCGCTCGGGCATTACCTCGAACTGGCGCGGACGGACGATGGGGAAAAGCTTCCTGAGGTTACTAAGCCGATCGACCCCGGACAGTCATACGCCGGGGTGCCACGCCTGGCCCGTTTCTTGCGACTCGTGGGTGATCTGCCTGCCGATGCCACCTTGACGGGAGATGACCAAATCTACGCCGGCCCGCTGGTGGATGCGGTCAAAAGTTTTCAGCGCCGCCACGGTCTCGATAGCGATGGTCGCCTCGGACCCGGTACCATAAAACAGCTAAATGTTCCCCTACAGAACCGAGTACTCCAATTACAGCTCACCTTGGAGCGCTGGCGTTGGTTGCCGGCGGAGTTTTCCGCACCGCCGATCATCGTCAATATTCCCGATTTCCGCCTGCGCGCCCTCGATGAAAACAACAACGTCACGATGGATATGCGCGTGGTCGTCGGCAAAGCGATGCGCACGCAAACGCCTGTCTTCACGCGCGACATGACTTACGTTGTCTTCCGTCCGTACTGGAACGTTCCTCCCAGCATTCTCCGCGGCGAGATTATTCCCCACATCCAGCGCGATCGCGGCTACATTGCGCGCAAGAACTACGAGGTCGCTACATTCGACGGTAAGGTTGTTACCTCAGGAAATATTTCCGATGAAGTGTTGGCGCAGCTGCGGGCGGGAAAGCTGATGGTGCGGCAGAAGCCCGGCCCCGCCAACGCGCTCGGCCTGGTCAAACTGATATTCCCGAACGAGTACAACGTCTATCTGCACAGCACGCCCTCTCCGGAGCTGTTCTCCCGCTCCCGCCGCGATTTCAGTCATGGCTGCATTCGCGTCGAAAAGCCCGCCGAACTCGCCGCGTGGGCGTTGCGGAATAATCCCGGATGGACGCTGGAGCGAGCAAAACAAGCAATGCAGAGCGGAAAGGATGATGTCACCGTGAACCTCGTGAATCGCGTTCCGGTATTCATCGTTTACGGAACCGCGCTCGCCTACGTGAATGGCGAGGTTCACTTCAGCGAAGACATTTACGGACACGATGCCGAACTGGCGGCGGCGCTGGCCAAAGGTTATCCGTACCCGTAATGGCGCCGAACTACCAACGCCGGACGCGGCCTACGTCGACGTGGACGAAATCCGAAGCCGCATAGTAGCCCACACCGCCCCGATGCAGCGCTAACGCAGCATCTCTCAATTGCGCGGTAGGAACGCCGGGTACCCGGATGTCAATGGCCATCGCCTGCATGTGGAGGCTATTGCGGGCCACGCCATGCCCATGCGTGCGGAGGAATTCGTTGCTCCAGGGTGTGCGGTAACCGCAGATGACATCAATCTCGAGATCGGGATTCCCCAGCGCCACGGTCAAGTCGTGCAGCAGGTCGAAGACTCGGGGATCGTACTCGTGAATTTCGCCGGTGCGATGGTCTCGCAGATAACTGTTCAGGCGCGCGAGCGATTCCGAATCGTAGCCTTCGCTGTTGCGGTAGACGATGTTCAATCGCTCCCCAGTATGTGTGTGGAAAAAATGCAGGCGGTAAGGACTCTCTGAAACCGCCTGTACTCTCGGCTCCGCGGCAGCAGGGGATACCAGCCTGCAGGCGAGGATCATTGTCAACAACGCAAAATTGCACAGACCCCTTATCGACAAAGGCAAATCAAAAGGCTCCCGAAAATAGACTGGCCCCCCAAAGCGGCCTGGTGTTAATTGTACCAAGCGATGCAGCCGCACGATTCACGACGAGTCATCGCGCTCGTTTGCAGAGTGAAAAGTCCCGTGTAGTCGGCTAACCGGAAACTATCCCAGCGCAACTCCACGTCTGACGTCCGTCAGTTGACGTTAACATTGTTCAGCATCAGATTCCCCTGTGACCGCCGTGCCCCCATGGTAAAGATTCCCACTGACAGCACGAAACAAAACCACCGTCGCCACAAATGCCGCTGATAGCACCAGAAAAACCAGCCCCCCATCCCACTTATTACTCCCTGGATACCTGATTCTCTCCGCGCTCTCGGCGGTTAGAGTTCTGGACGCTATCTCCTCTTCAACACCGCCACAATCCGGTCAAAATCCTCCAGCGTCGAATACTCAATCAGAATCTTCCCCTTACCCCTCCGGTCCCGGATTCTCACTTTCAATCCCAGCACCGCCTCCAGCGACCGCTGCTCCGCCCGCACATTCGGATCCACCCATCGCGCCCCGCCCGCCTTCTTCTCTATCGTGCCATCCTTCGGCAGGTTGACGTCCGTCACCATCTCCGTCAGCAGCGCCACCGACATCTTCTTCGCGATCGCCACCCGCGCCACGTTCAGAATCTGTTCTTCATCCAGAGCCAGCAACAATCGCGCATGGCTATACGTCAGTTGCTTCGTGCGCAGCGCCACCTGCACTTCCGGAGGCAGCATCAGCAACCGCATATAATTCGACACCTGCTCGCGCGACACTCCCACCCGTTTCCCGATATCCTCCTGCGTCAGCTTGAATTCCTTGCTCAACGTCGCAAACGCCGCCGCCTGGTCCAGGCAATCCAGATCCTGCCGCTGCAGGTTCTCCACCAGCGTCATCTCCGCCGCCTGCTGCTCCGAAACCCGCTTCACAATCGCCGGAATCGTACTCCTCCCAGCAATCTTCGTCGCCCGAAACCGCCGCTCCCCGAGGATCAGGATGAATCGCTGCTTGCCATCCGCCAGCTCCACCTCCGGCCCCACTCCTGGCTCACGCGCCTCCTGCATCGCCGCTTGAACCCCGGGCCCAGCCGTCAACCCGCTCGGTGGGCGAACGTGCGCATCCGCCATCGGCCGCACCAGCGGCCTCACCACAATCGGCTGCAACACTCCCTGTGCCTGGATCGATCCCGCCAAATCCGTCAGCGCCTTAGGGTCAAATTCCGTCCGCGTCTGGTAAGGATTCTGCAGAATCATCCCCAACTCGATCTGCACCACCTCCCCATCCACCGGCAGCCCTGCCGCTACAGCCTGCACCTGTTCCAAAGTCCCAGGCATCGCCCCCGGCAGCCCGCCGCCACCACGAGAAGAGGCGTCGCCATCAGCGGTGGAACCCGCTTTGCCTTCCTGGGAACTGAGAACCGGGAACTGAGAACTCGTACTATCGGCTGCCCCATCCTTCCGGGCACTCTGCGGAACAGCGGGAACAGGCGCCACCACCCGAGGCCCCGGCAACAAAGACTCCAGCCCCCGTCCCAAGGCCCGCCGCTTCTCGATCACCCTCTCGTGAACCTTCTCCAGAACCTTTTCTGATGCAGTCATCAAATTCTCCAAATAAATCCCTGCCTACACTCAACAACATGTCATCCTGAGCATCGCCCCATCACCCGCCAATCCCCGTGCCCCCGGTAGTAAAAGGCCTTTCTGAGAACTGAGAACTGAGAACTGAGGACCGGAAATTCATATCGATAAACATAAATATTTACGTCCATAAATCTAAGCCGCTTCCCCCGGCCCGCTGCTCGCCCGCAACTGCCGGTCCAGAATCTCCTTCGCCAGCCGTATATAGCTCTCCGCCCCCCGCGATCGCACGTCATACAGCAGCGCCGGCTGCCCGTGGCTGGGAGCCTCCGCCAGCCTGATGTTCCGCGGGATCGTCGTCGAACACAGCTTCTCCCCAAAGTACTTCTTCAACTCCTCCGCCACCTGCTGCGCCAGGTTCGTGCGCTCGTCGAACATCGTGAGCACCACGCCCTCCACCGCCAGTCGAGGGTTGAGCTCCACCCGAATCCTCTCGATGGTATCCAGCAACTCCGACACACCTTCCAGCGCGAAGTACTCCGCCTGCATCGGAATCAACACCCCATCCGCCGCCACCAGCGCGTTCAACGTCAGTAAGTCCAGAGCCGGAGGGCAGTCCAGCACGATGAACTGAAACCGGTCCAGCAACCCGGCCAGCGCATCCCGCAGCCGGTACTCCCGCCGCTCGCCCGTGACCAATTCGATGTTCGCCCCGATCAGGTTCTTGTGCGAAGGAATCAGCCAGAGCTGTTCCAGTCCCGTGAGCTGCAGTGCCTCTTCCGCCGACGCCGCCCCCATCATCACGTCGTAGATGCTGATCCGCTCCGGGTCCTTGACCAGGCCAAGCCCGCTGGTCGAGTTCGACTGCGGGTCGCAATCCACCAGCAGCGTGTTCACCTCCGCGGCGGCAAGTGAGGCGGCGAGGTTGATGGCGGTCGTGGTCTTCCCGACGCCACCCTTCTGGTTGGCAATAGCGATGACACGTCCCATAGCTGTTCTTTGTCTGTGCCCGCCAGAATATGCCGAAGCCACTGGGGAAATCAATGCCCGAGTTTTGTGCAAGGTGAGTGGTGTTTCACGTGAAACACTCCCCAACCTTCCCGCCAGCCCCACAGGACATTCCCGATCTCAGAGCGCAATCGCACCCCTCCCCAGGAGGGCAAAAGTCAAGCCCCAATCCAGGAAGTATGTTTCACGTGAAACACTGAATCGCCGTGATCACTCGGTAGCATTTATCAAGTCCCGACCCAATGTTTCACGTGAAACATTCGCAACTGTCGACTCGAAGTCGGAGAAGTGTTTCACGTGAAACACTCTGATAGTGGAAATGTCTCGTTTTGAGACATTACAATTATCAGCCACTTTATAGCGCTGTGACGCCAATGCTGCGCTGTAATTGCTACCATTACCGACTATATATCGAGCTTATTTACCACTTTTGTTGTTTTGCCAACCAATAAGACCCTGGCGCGAGATTGTGGGATCGCTATCGGTTGGTCCCATGCCAACGCTGTCAGGCTCTGTATCCGGGGGAGCTGCGAGGCGCCGACTAGAACCGCAAGGCGGCCTCCGGGGACCAGAAAACCGGTCGCCAGTTGGAGCACCTTGTCAAAGTGCTCTACTGCTCGGAAGGTCGCTGCATCGAACCTTGGGCCGTCGAACTTTGGACCGTCGAACTTTGGACCGTCGAAGCTCGGACCCTCGGAACGGGCGGCTATCGTTTCGGCTCGTTCCGCAGTTATATTGATGTTGGTGAATGTAAGTTCCCGGGACACCTCGCTGAGGAAGGCGGCCTTCTTATGATTCGATTCGATCAGGGTCAGGTCGATACTGGGAGCCCATATCTTCAGCGGCAGCGCGGGGAATCCGGCTCCGGAGCCGATGTCCACAACGCGCGTCGGCGCCGTCGAGAGAATCTGTCCGGGACTGGGAAAAACATGTCTGGCCAGGAAAAGCGATTCGCCGAAATGGCGGGTTACTATTTCTTCGGGGTTGCGGATGGCCGTCAGGTTGATGCGCGCGTTCCAGCGCTGCAATAGATCGATGTACGTCGATATTTGTTTCAGCTGGGATTCGGCGAGCGGGGTTTCGAGAAAAGGCGCGAGCAGAGCGGAGATGCGAGCGGTGTCCATGGGCTGGGTAGAGGTCAGAGGTGAGCAGATTGCAAAGGTGTAACCTGTACTTCTCTCTCAGGCAGTTGCCTCTTCAATCTGCCCTCTGAACTCTGACCTCACTTTAATCTGCCCTCTGACGTCTGACCTCACTTTGCATCTTACGTTTTCCGCAATCGGGAGCGCGCTTTATTTGTTATCGTCATTTGTTATCGTCGGGTCTTATTTTCTGCAAGAGGGGAACATGGGACCAGGGAAAATAGGACTGAGGGAAACATGGGACTGATCAACGTTCTATTTGGGCGGCCGCTGGCTTCTTCGGAAGACCAGGGCGAGCGGATTGGGCCAACGCAGGGCATCCCGACGTTCGGGCTGGACGCCTTGAGCTCCGCGGCTTACGGGCCGGAGGCGGCCCTGACGATTCTTCTGCCGCTCGGACTGGCCGGCGTTCGCTACATTCTGCCGCTCACCTTGGGCATCATCGCGCTGCTGACCATCGTCTACTTCAGTTACCGGCAGACGATTGCCGCCTATCCGAACGGTGGAGGATCGTACACCGTGGCCCACGAGAACCTCGGCCAGGGCGCGGGGCTGCTGGCGGGCGCGGCATTGATGATCGACTACCTGCTGAATGTCGCGGTGGGGATCTCGGCGGGCATTGGAGCTCTGGTTTCGGCCGTGCCTTCGCTCGAGCCGCGAACTCTGTCTCTTTGCCTGGTCGTGCTGGTTATATTGACGGTCGTCAATCTTCGCGGAGTCAAGGAGGCGGGCTCGGCCTTTGTGGCTCCTACTTATTTATTTGTGGGAACGCTGGCCATCGTGATTGTCATCGGACTTTATAAGATCGTCATCTCCGGAGGACATCCGACGGCGGTGGTCAGCCTGGCGCAGGCGTCGAACGGGCTCAGCCCATCTTTACAGATGGTGGGCCTGTGGATTCTGGTCAAGGCATTCGCTTCGGGATGCACGGCGCTGACCGGCGTGGAGGCGGTGAGCAATGGCGTGCAGGCTTTCAAGGAGCCGGTGGTTCAGGCGGCGCGCGCCACGCTGACCGCGATCATCGCGATCCTGATTGTGCTGCTCGGCGGCATTGCCGTGCTGGTGCGGTACTACGGCATTATGGCGACGGACCCCGGAGCGCCCGGATATCAGAGTGTGTTGTCGCTGCTGACGGCGGCGGTGGCGGGCAAGGGAATCTTCTACGACATCACGATGTTCTCCGTCTTGCTCGTGCTCTGTCTATCGGCCAACACATCGTTCGCCGATTTTCCCCGCCTCTGCCGCATGATCGCTCGCGACGACTACCTTCCCCATTCGCTGACCACACGGGGGCGGCGGCTGGTGTACTCACAAGGCATCTGGGCCTTGTCCATTCTGGCCGCGCTGCTGCTGATTCTGTTTGGCGGCGTTACCGACCGGCTGATTCCTTTGTTTGCGGTGGGCGCATTTATGGCCTTCACCTTGTCGCAGGCGGGGATGGTGGGTCACTGGCGCCGGACCCGGGGATTCTCGCCGGCGATGATCGTAAACGGTATCGGGGCGTTGGCTACGGGGCTGACTACGATCGTGATCCTGGTGGCGAAGTTTACTTCGGGAGCCTGGGTGGTGGTGCTGCTGTTGCCGGCCCTGCTTGTTTTCATGGGGCGGATCCGGCGTCACTACGAACTGTCGAACCAGGAAGTCGCGCTCAAGGACGGCGCCGATTTAAGTTTCGAGAACCTGTCGCCGCCGATCGTGCTGGTTCCGGTGGACCGATGGAATGCGGCGACGGAGAAGGCGCTCCGATTTGCCATGACCTTGTCTCCCGACGTGGAGGCGGTGCACATCATGTGCGATGCGGATGCGGAGAAGCCGGATTGGAAATGGGAGAAAGATCCGCCGCCCGGCGTGCGCGTGCCGAAACTGGTGACGTTGCCCTCTCCATACCGGCTCGTGGTGCATCCGATTGTGGACTATGTGTTGAAGGTGGAGAAAGAAAATCCGGGACGGACCATCGCGGTCGTGATCGCATCGATGGTGGAGCGGCACTGGTTCCACTACTTCCTGCACAACCAGCGCGGCCAGATGCTGACCGCCCTGCTGCTGCTCGGCGGCGATGAGCGGATCACCATTATCAATGTGCCGTGGTATTTGAAAGCATAGGAAGTGCAGTGGCCGGTGGTCAGTGAAGGCAAGAGCAAAAGCTGCGGGTTGAAGGCGCGGCATCCCAAATCTCGAAGGCGAGACCTGCGCCTGCCTCGCCGTCAAGGTTGGGGTCAACGAGTGTAAACGGGATGTTACGCCAACCGCAGAGTCAATCTTCGTTCATCTGAACCTTGTATGTGTGCCCCTTCGGAACCAAAATCCATGTGTTGTCACTCTCGAAAGGTCCGACCACTATCCGGTAGGGCTTCGGTCGTGGTGGTCCGAAAGACATACCTTCTCCACGCAGGTCAAGGTCCGATTCGACATACACTGGCGATGCCAGTTTCTGGCCAAAAGGCCCGTTGAATATCAGCAGCGTAAAGTTCTTCGAAGATTTTGAACGGTCAATTACTGCCACGGCAAAATCTGTCACACCATCGCTGTTGAAGTCGCCAGTCACAGCATACGGGTGATAGTCGGGAACGGGCGGCCAGTTCCCCCCATACCCGGTTTTCATTTGCTGAATGTCTTCCGGGCAACCGCAGTCTGCGTCCGTGGCGGCGCTGTAGGCCGGATGCTTGGACAGCCAACTGTCGAGAATTTTCTGGTCTTGCTGCGTCAAGGTATGACCACACCAAGCAGGCACAGAAGACAACAAGGTTGCGAGCAGAAGCCAGCGGTTAAAGGGCATGGGTTGCACTGTCTAAGCCACAAAGTGATTCTACGGGTGGCACATAGCAACTCCAACGTTTCGGCGGTCTGTCTGAACTGTTGTAACCAGATGGGATGAGAAGGCCGGTCTCCGACGGGATGCTGTAGGCTCCCAAGTTATCGACGTGCTCGAAGCACAAGAGATAAAGGAGACCGGCAATGAAGAAGGTTAGCACCGTAGCGGTGAAGCAGAGCAGGAATATTTCTCAACCGAAACTGACCATCGGACTGGATCTGGGAGATCGCAACAGCTGGTACTGCAGGGTGGATGAAGCCGGGCAGATCCGACTGGAACAGCGAGTCCGCACGAATGCGAAAGCGTTGCAGGAAGTCTTCGGTGCATTGCCGCGCTGCCGGATCGCGCTCGAAACCGGGACGCATTCGCCGTGGATCAGCCGTTTGCTGCACGGGTTGGGACACGAAGTGATTGTGGCGAACGCGCGCCGGGTGCGGCTGATCGGGGAAAGCCGGAAGAAAGACGATCGGCTGGATGCGCAAACGCTGGCACGGCTGGCGCGGATTGACCCAAAGCTACTGTGTCCGGTGAAGCATCGCAGCGCGCAGGCGCAAGCGGACCTGACGGTGATTCGGGCGCGAGCCGGGCTGGTGCGGGCGCGAACGGCGCTGGTCAACACGGTGCGCGGACTGGCGAAGTCTTACGGAGAACGATTGCGCGGCTGCAACGTGCGGAATATGAATCCGGAAAAAGCCGAAGGACTCAGTCCCGAGTTACAGGCCGCACTGCAGCCGTTGCTGGTGGCACTGGAATCGCTGAGCGAGCAAATCGCGGAGTACAACCAACGGATCGAGCATCTGGCGCTGGGGAGTTATCCGCAGGTGGCACTGCTGAAACAGATCAAGGGGGTGGGCACACTGATCGCTCTCGAGAAAGACGCCTCCACACTGAGTATCAGCGCGATGACGGCACCGATGAGGTGACGAGTGTCCATAAAGCCAGTCGGTGATTGATGTTAAGAGGCCTTGCGCCCAAAACGTCGCGGTGTTACGACAGCTGACGCCAGGGAGTGACCTTGAAAACTTGAAACCGCATGCTACAACGCCACGGGTATCACAATGCTCGCTATGCGAGCTGCCTTTTCATCGTCGTTGTTGCGTCGACGCATCTTGCAAGGCTTGCGCTCTGATAGACGCCAGCGGGTAGAACTTGCCGCCGAGCACAACTGCGTGAATTTTGCGGGTGTGGCTGATGTCTTCGAGCGGATTCATGTCGAGCAATACCAGATCCGCCACCCGACCCACCTGAATCGTTCCATACGTATCCGTTTTGCCCAGGAACTTTGCAGGGTTCAGCGTGGCAGCCTGCAACGCCTCCAGCGGACTAAAACCCGCTTCCACCAGCAGCGCTAACTCATTGTGCAGATCGACCCCTGGCACCATCCCCCAATCCGAGAAATCCGAGCCGGCCATGATCTGTACACCAGCCTTGTGCATCATCCGGACAAGTTCGATTTGCTTTTCGTGAACCTCCAGCCGCGGTTTCAGCGATTCGGGATCATTACTCCATAGCACGAACCCTCGTTCATAGGCGACGAGAGTCGGCACGTACCAGGTTCCATTTTTCGCGAAGCGTTGAAAGAGTTCCTGCCCGGCCGACCCTAGATTTTCGTCCACCGCTTGTTCGACGGTCTTGGCCGTTGCTCCTTTGCGCCAAAGGGCACTCTCATTGATGGTTTCGATGTGTTCCAGGCTAGCCACACCAGCATCAGATGCCTCAGCGGAACTCACGCCCCTGGGCAGGTGCACAGCAACCGGTATGTGTTCCTTGCGAGCCTCATCCATCAGCGCAAAGAACGCCTCGGGCGGCAGCGCATTGTGAACCTTGATGAAATCCACGCCCTTGGCCTTAAGATCGTGCACAGCCTGCCGAGCCTCTTCCGGGGTGCGCACGGTCAGTCGATTCGATACTCCCTCTTTCGGCCCATCCACGAAAGGACCAGCGCGAATGATGTGAGGACCTACGCGCATCCCACTGTCAATCTCTGATCGCCAGCGGTCGATTTGAGCGAGATCTCCGCCCATATCGCGTACGCCCGTCACTCCGTTCATGATGAGCAGAGGGAAAGCGTCTTCCGTGGCATCGGTCAGGTGGCCGTGCATGTCCCAGAGCCCGGGGATCAAGAACTTGCCATTCGCGTCAACCACGCGAGCACCGGCGGGAATTGTGACGATTTCACTCGGGCCGACTGCGCTGATGAGACGACCGGTCACCACAACCGTTGAATTCGGCCTGGCGGCTGCCCCGGTGCAGTCGATGATGGTCACATGAGTTATCGCAATTGCATTGTTTGTCTGAGCGGATGCCGAAAGAGAGCAGAAAAGGAAAAAGGCGGGCAACCATGTATGCATACAGAATTGACGGGAATGGTCGGTGGACGTAAGCAGCGTTCCATAAAGCCAGTCGGCGATTGATGCTAACAGGCCTTTGCCTGCAAAACCGAGTCGACGGATGACGAGTGCAATCGGGATGTTTCGCGAATTGACAGTCTTCTCTTGGTTGGCGCAACCAAGCGTTAGCAGAAACCAGCGGGCCTAGGGCTTCAAGTCCAACGCCTTGAGCTGCTTTCGGGCGGTCCCGAAATTGCCCAGCTGGTAAACGGACGCGCTCGCGGGCGAGAACGTGAAGACATCAAACGTTTCGGCGAGCATTGCGTTCAGGTAATCAACGGGGGCAAGGCCGACGGTGACGTGCGGCAGGTAGTTCTTGCCGGAATGTTCCGGAACGAATACCCGGACGTAATTCAACGTCGCCTCGTTGACATCGGGTTCTTCGGGCGTGGTGGCGAACGCGGCAGCCGTGCCGGTTTCCACTGTAAAGGGGGCGACGGCGTCAATTAAATCCTGTTGCAGCTTGATCAATTCGGGGTTGAGCTCCACAACAATGCCCGCTCCTCCCAAGCCCGGAATCGATTTGTCCGTGAGGAAATAGTATCTAAATGCCTTCAGCTTGACGCGCGTCACATTACTACTGGAAAAAATCCTGCTGGCGGCGGCATACACCTTGTCAAGATCCGCAGTGCGGACATAGCGCATTAACGTCGATATGTGCGGAGCGTGCGAGGCGTCTAGTGCGAAACCTTTCGGAAAGACCTTGAGCAGGCGGGCATTTGCGGCTTCTGCGTGATCGATCATCGTTGCATCGGGGTCCAGCAAGATGTCGATGGCCGTGACCGGGCTTGGTACCGACATACAATCCTCCTCTTTTGATCTTGAAAAAATTGGGACTGCGTTCACGTTTCGAACGGGTAGATTCTCTTCCAATCCTGCTTCATGTCTACGACCGTCCAAGCCTTCGTCCTGGCTTCGTCCAGGGCTACATCCAGCTTGCCCAAGGTTGATATCTGGTAGGCATACTCGCGATTGGAATCCGTGTGATTTACCAGCAGCGCAAATCGAGATCCCGCGCCCGCGGTGGTCCACTGCAGCATCTGCAAATCGCCGTCCGAGTTGCCGAACGCGGCGATAGGCCTGCGTCCAATGTGCATATTGATCGCGACGGGCTTGCCGACGTTGTCGTCCATGAAATTCAATTCCGGCAGCCGGGTGAGCACCGGCCCGCCCGCGAGCATCTCGAACTTGGTTACGATGCTGCTGCCGATCACCTGCTCGGGAGGAATCCCGTAGACCTTGTCCGCAAAGACACGCATGAATTCGATTCCTCCGCCGGAGACGATGAAGGTTTTGAAACCGTTGGCGCGCAGGTAAGCGAGCAGCTCCAGCATGGGCTGGAAGATCAGTTCGGTGTATAGACGATTGAATTTCGGGTGCCTGGCCTTTGCGATCCACTCCTCTACGATCGTTGCGAACTCGTCCGTAGTCATGCCCGCGTGGGTCATCGTCGCAAGTTCCAGCAGGCCGCGAAGGCCTCCGGCGGCGACCGTTTTCATGTCGCCCTGCAGGACCGCAGCATAGAATGGCTTTTCTTTCCATTCAGGGTGTTGCGGAGCTAACGCCTTCAGGCGATCGAAGACGAACGCGAGCTGGAAATACGCGGGCATCTCAGTCCAGAGGGTGCCGTCGTTATCGAAGACCGCGATCCGTTCCTCGTGTTTGACGAAGTGAGCGCCGCCGGGAGTGGTTACTCCGCGGACAAAGTCTATGATGCTTTGCTTCGCCGAGCCTTCGTTCCATGAAGGAAGCGGAACATCACCTTGAGCGTGTTCAGATGCCGAGGTAGCGGGACTGAGAACAGTCGTCATGATCGGTCATTTTACTAGCATTTCCAGTCGGCTGAAGAGTAACCGTTGTTAACAGGCCTTATCACAAGCTTGCGCCTTCCATTCTCCTTTTTGAAGGTCAATGAGTGATGACGCGATGTTTCGCCAATCAACGAACTGAGGGAACGTTGGCGGGATCCACTGCTTCTGCTCGGATGGAATGAGCAAGACAGGATTAACATGGGATTGGTCTAAGTCGATAACTGGGTTGCTTCATCTTCGGGCATTCGTTGATCCTGGCGTCTTCGCTTCACGCGCCCGCGTGATGCAAGGGCCGCGAACACGTAGGCACCGGCAAGCGCGCCAAAGCCCTTCCAGACGTTGGTCCACGTTACCTCGCCGCCGATCAGCTTCAAGAGATGCTCAGCGGCAAGGTAAACATGCAGGACTGCGATGCCCACAGCCGTGAGCGGGTGCAGGACAAAAGCCGGCAAAGGCAGGTCAGTGCGGAGAGACATACCGCCATGGACCTTCATTTGAACAATTCCAGCGTTTCGAAAGGCTGAGCCGACCACGGCCGGAAGCGATTGAGTGTGAGCTTCGTTGGCTGTCCCGGTATGACGTCTACATGCAGGTAGCTATAGTCCTCTTTGGGGTCTTCGCCGTTCCAGTACAGATCTTTAGGGTAGCCTTCGGGGACCTTGTTTTGCGTCCTGCCGGGAAGGATCGGGTCCTGTTCCGCACCGCCGCCGCCCAACAGCAGGTATTTCACGCCGTCGACCTGGTAGAGTTCGGTCGTGTGCACGTGCCCGTTAAAGACCACGATGTCCAGGTCTTTGGCGTATGCGGCGATCGTTTTGTGAGGATTTTGTGCTTCCGGAATTGGGCCTAGACCGCAACTGGCAAAGGCAGGGGCGTGGAAAGAAATGAAGACCTTCTTGATGCTCTTCGCCTTGGCCTCGTCCAACCATGCCCGGAGTTGCTTCATCTGCTCTTCATAGACAGGCTGGGTGGCGTTCCACGCCGAAGGCTCCTTTTCGTCGTAGGAACCGGTCCACAGGAAGATGAAGCGAACGCCCTGGTAATCGAACGAGTAGATGAATTTCTTGTCAGAAACTCCCATCTTCTTCAGATAGGGGAATAGAGTGAGCAGTCCTTCTACGTCGGTGTCGCCCCACACTTCGTGGTTTCCAACAGCGGGAAACACGCGGCCATCCAGGCCTGCTTGCTTCAGGCGTCTGTCGGGAGGCGGCAATTGCCGGAGCACGTCCTCGTTTACCAGCCTCCAGTACGGGCTGTCGGATGGTTTGTCGCCCTGCTTGCCCCACCACACGAGGTCCCCAGTGCTGAGAATAAAGTCGGCTTGTTTCGTCTGGACGTCCTTCACCACTTCGCGGGCAACCCACTCGCCGCCGGCGGCGCGATACATAGTGCGGCTCACTCCGGGAAGTAGCTTTACGTCTTCAACCGAAGCCTCGGTGACCCAGCCTCGGTCGAACTTTAGAGTGGTCACTTCGCTGGCGGTCATGTACGGCATGACCATCTGCACCAACTCCTTGCTGGTTGGGTCATAAGTCAGCTTGACGTCCTTCTGCACCACCGCATCCGCGACCGTTGCGGGAAGCGACAGCTCGAACATGTCAACCATGAGCTTGCGAGCGTCCGTCTCCTGGTCGGCTTTGTGCGGGAGGTACATCATCGAGCGCGAGTCGCCATACACGTCAAACGAGAATGCGGCAGGGGCGGATGCCTGCTGTGCCTGAACATTTCCCGCCAACAGCGCGATCGCGACGCCGAGCGGGCATGGAATGAAATTGAAACGATTCAGAGGCAGTTTCATATACGCCCTACTCCCCCATGCTTGCATGAAGAGTACGATCAGCCATGAAACGGCGATACTGTCAAAACAGACAGGGCGGCGCGCGTGTGCTTGGCTGCAGCCGTTCTCGATCAACGCGCTATTCGGAAGGCAAACTGGCGAGGGCAGGCCTTAGCGCAAGTTCGCGCCGTCTGTTCGCCTCTTGCCGGGGTCAATGAGTGCTATTTGCGATTTCTCGTCAATTTGCCGACGATGGCCGTCACGCCTCCTACTTATTTAGGAGGGGTGGTCGAATAGAACCCGACAAGGTGCGCGGTTGCCAGGATGTGGCGAAACTCCCCTGCCGTTATCAGCGCGTGATAGAGCGTTTCAGCGTTGGGCGGGAAGTTCGCCGAGCCGGCCAGTTTCAACGTTTCATCGAGCGCGTACACGGTGAACTGATAATGATGAACATAGGGCGCGTAGCCGGCAGGCGGGCATGGACCGCCGTAGGCTGGGGTGCCGAAGTCATCGTAAATCTGGTTCCCAAACGAACTTCCGGCCACGCCCGCGTTTTGCGGCAGTCCGGTCGCAGTGCCCGGGATGTTATACATCCCCCAGTGCGTGAAGGCCGCCGAGGAGTCATAGAGAACCACGACAAAACTCTGCGTGCGTGCTGGAACGTTCGTCCACGAAAGTTCCGGTGACTCATTTCCGCCAGGGCTGCCGTCGATCGAGCAGGTGTTGACTCCGTTCACGACGTTATTGTTAATGGTGCTGATAGGGAGCGTAGTTTGGTTGGCAAATGTGGAGCTTGTCAGCTGGAAATGAGGGCTCGCCGTTTGCTTTGTCTGTGAGTTCGCGGGGCTTGGAATCAGAGAAAAAGCGAAGCAGGCAATGGCCCAGAGGGCAAGGGCTGGTTTCAAAATGGATCTCATATTGCCTCCCAGTTTTCTTATCTACATGAACTTTCTCCGGAGTGGAAAATACGCGAGCATGGCAGTTGGGCTAAGGCGAGCTGCAATGCCTTTGACGGCAGGATAGTATAGCGTTCTGAGCTGCTAGGCAAGGCTTTTCGAGCAAGCTGGCATCGGCGGCAGGCCCATCGTCGCGGTTGATTCGGACAAGCCCGTGATGGAATTCGTCGGGAGCGTTGTCCATGAAGGCAACGTCGCGAATGACGATGCGGCCAGAGCGGTCGGCTGCGGCGTCGTATTCGAGGCGACTCCGTAGAAACCTCGTCACTTCAGCTTAGCGTCACCAGGTACGCGATATAGGCCGTCTCAATTTCCGGGTAGCACGTCATCTGACCCATCGCGGATTGGACTTGGTAAATCTCCGCGAGCAGCGCTTCAAGCACGGGTACCTTGTTGGTGCTGCACGTCGGTCCGCCGTGGCAGATGCTCCCATAACGCGCGCGCTGCGAGGATGACGGAGAAGAGCGCGGTCACGCCGAGCGCTAGGAGTGTCCAGATAAAGAAGAAGGCTCCGCTGGACTTGGCGATCGCTCCGCCGACTCCTGCCCCCTTCATGTGGACGACGGGGACGACTAAAAAAAGGAGCGACGAGAGGAGAATGATGACGTACCCAGATCGCTTTCCGGCGAGCGCCAGCGTCCCGTACAACTGGATGACAAGAATGGGCACCGCAATCAGGTCTACAAGCGTGCCTGGCTCCATCCCGCGGACGATGTCGTCCGTCATGTGAAACGTCATGAAGAGGATCGAGAGCACAGACGTGATGACCAACAGGATGTTGTGTTTCATCGGATATTCTCCTTGTTAGATTGGAATGCCCTGGTCTTGTATTGCGCGTACCGGGTTCCCGACGACGCGCTCCGAACTAACTGCGGCTTCAACCCCTGACCAAGTCCACGCCTGCCAGACGATGACCGAGGTGCATACAGTTTCGATCGTCGCGAAGAACAAGTACTCAGGAAGAGCGGGCGTCCGGGAACCTGGCCAGAACAGAGGCGGAACGTAGGTCAGGAAACCGTTTACAAGGGTCATAATTGTACCCGCGATGATATTCGCCAGCCGGTTTGCTCGAAACGGAAGTAGCCGACACGCCACAATCATGGCCATGGGTATTTCCATCAAGACCGCTGAACCCGCCAGAGCCCATGGTGGGAGATGTGGGGCGTCGACTACCTTTAGCGAGCCAACAATATCCCACAGGGCAAGCACGTCCGCATACAGGTAGTTCAAAAGCGCGAAGATCCAGAATAGAGACAGCCGCTCCTTGGTGTCATGCATATCGGCCTCCTGAACTGCGTACGGTCCGGCGGCAGATTTAGTTTCAGACTTTTCGCAGAGTTTTGCAGTTCTCCCGTCAATGTGGCGAAGAGGATAGCCCTGCCTGCCGCATAACCGAGAGCATGTCCCAAGCGCTCCACTCTTCGCGAATCTTCCCTGCCTTAAAACGGAAAAAGGTCATGCCGTCAATCTCGATCTTTCTGCCGGTCGCGGGAAATCCCATGCCTGCCTGCGTGTTGGTGCCGGCCGCGGTCCAATATACGGCCACCAGATCTCCCTCGGCGATCATCTGGTTCACATGGACTCTCATGTCGGGCAAGGCCTTGCGTTCTTCTTTGGCGGCGGCAATGTCCTCCTCCAATGTGGCATCGTGATCGCCAGCGTGCGCCACAAAATCCGGGGCGTGAGACGCTGCGTATTTGTCGAATTGTCCCTGGTCCAGCACCTCTTCGAAAAAGCTGCGGCTGATCTGCTTGTTTCTCTCTTGTTCCCCGGCCGGTTGCGCGACTAGGGGAAGGCAGGCCAGCAACCACAACAGCAAACACCAACGCTTGCGCATACGATTCTCCTGGGCCCGTGATTGAAGCCCGTGATGGGAATAACCGACTTCATTACGGACTCCCATTAATGTAACGTATGTTACATTCATGTGGCAAGGAGTTTCCAATGTCGAGACCACCCGATCCCAGTATCCGCGCAACGCTCCTCGACCAAGCTGTCGACTATGTCATCGCGCATGGCGTGGGAGACCTGACGCTTCGCCCCCTGGCAAAGGCCTTGAAGACCAACGCTCGTATGCTGATCTATCACTTCGGGTCGCGGGAAGAACTGTTGCGGCAGATCCTGGCCGGCTTACGCGAGCGCGAGGACAGGCGCATCCAACGATGGTTCCAGGCCGGTAAGAAACCGCGCACCCTGTCTGGATTTGTGCGCTGGTACTGGAAGCGGCTGAGTGCACCGGAAGCCAGGCCAGCGACGCGACTCATCTTCGAGCTGTACGGGCTGGCTCTCCGAAATCCGCGGGAGTTCCCCGGCGTGCTCGAAGATCCGCTCGCTTATTGGCGGAAGCTGACGGAAAAAGCAGGTTTCCCGAGGAAGCTGAATGTGGTCGAGGCGACGCTCCTCCTGTCGGCCACGCGCGGTCTGCTCCTGGACCTCTGCGCGACCGAAGATCGAGTTCGGGTAGGACGCGCGCTCGAGGCGCTTGCTCAGTTTGTCGAGTGGCATGCAAAGTCAACCCGATAACGGTTCGTCGGCGGAGTGGAGTTCTTCCGCAACTTCTGGAACTGGTGCCGCATCCGGCTCGAGGGTAATCAAAATCCCAAGGTCGCGGCGGTTTGGTTCCCACCCTAACGCCGCAAAAGACGCGGCGTTAGGATGGGGCACCCGGCTGGACCATTCGATTCCATCCTCGGCGCTGACGACGTCGCATCCCACGTCTCAAACGCGAGACGTGGGGCACCCCCAGTTACGGAGTCACCTTAAACACCACGCCACAGCCGGGGAGTCCGTCATAGCAATCTCCGACTCCGCCTTCGTAGGTGGTCCCATAGAGATTACCCTGAGCATCCATGACCAAACCACCATAGGGTCGTGCTCCGTCGGTGCCTCCGGTGAAGCGATAGAGTACTGTTTCGGTGCCGCCCAGAGTCACCTTAAAGACGGTTCCACAACCGGAGCCGCCACTGCAACCCGAAGCGCCTCCGCCGTAATAACTTGTGCCGTAGAGATTTCCTTGCCCATCGAGCACTAAGCTCGCCCAGGGTCCGTCGGCATCCGTTCCACCGGCAAAGTTGTAGAGCACGGTCTCGGTCCCGCTCGGAGTTATCTTGAATACCGTTCCACAACCGGTATCTCCGCCGCAGCCCGTGCCGCCAAACGCGGTTGTGCCATAAAGATTGCCCTGGCTATCGATCGCCAACCCAGCCAATGGACGCGCACCATCGTCTCCTCCGGCAAAGCTGTAAAGCACGGTCTCGGCGCCGCTCGGAGTCACCTTGAATACGGTTCCGCAACCACTACTTTCTTCGCAGCCGGTGCCGGTACCGCCGAATTCGGTTGTGCCGTAGAGGTTGCCCTGGCTATCCGCAAGCAAGCCGCCATGGGGCTGTTCTCCGTCCGTGCCTCCGGAGAAACTGTGGAGAACCGTCTCCGTCTTGTCTGGAGTTACCTTAAACACGGTCCCACAGCCGTAGCCGGTGGCGCAGCCATGAGCGCCGCCGTATTGGGTTGTGCCATAGAGATTGCCCTGCGGATCGCGGACCAATCCGGGGGTTGGCTGGGCTCCATTTTCCTGATCCGTCTCGAGGAAGCGATAGAGAAACTTGAAGCTATGCGGCTCCAGCTCAAAAACCGTGCCGAAAAAATGCTGGCCAAGCAGTCCTACATAACCGTTGCCTAAAGTTGTGCCATAGAGATTGCCTTTGGCATCCCAGATCAAGCTGCCTTCCGGTGAAGTGCCGGCGCCCCGAAGGAAACTGTGAAGCACAGTTTCCGTGCCGCTTGCAGTCACCTTGAAGACAGTGCCGTTCTGGTCGGCGCCGCCATACTGGGTTGCGCCGTAAACATTGCCCTGCGTATCCAGGGTCAAATTACCGTTCGGTCCGAACCCGTCGGTGCAGTTGGTTATCGAACAGAAGGAGTAGAGCACGCTTTCCGTTTGCGCGTGCGCGGGTTGGGAAGTTACGACGAGTAGCGCCAGAACTGCTGCAAGCAGCAATTTCGGGCCAGTAGAGTTCAATGCAAAGGGTGTGGACATAGACCCCTCCTCCACCGAAGAGCTGGTGATCGCCTGTGGTGGACGGGCGGGGACGCCCTTCTCTCCACAATTACGTTCGGGACGGGCGAGGACGCCCGTTTCTCCACAAAGCCAAAAAAGGCCCGGCCCTACTATACCCCTCTCCACAAAACTGGGGACGGGCGAGGACGCCCGTCTCTCCACAAAACTTGGGGACGGGCGAGGACGCCCGTCTCTCCACAAAACTAAACTCTACTGATTGGAGCCTTGATTGCGCCGCGTGCTAGGATTCCATCGTGTTCAATCTCGGCAATCCGAAAACGGGTGGCGACTGGATCGTCCATATTGCGGGGGCGATTGTTGCGATATTCCTGGTTTGGTGGATGCTGCGACTGTACGTGCTGTAGCGCCCGCCGCACGGCGCCGGAGCTGCCGTTTACGCTCCTGCAATTTACGCCGGGAAGCGACCACAATCGAGGAGAGACTTTATGACACTGGAAGACGCGCGGCGCGTGATTGCCGCGGCGGAAAAGAAGTCCAAGGAAATTGGCCAGCCCATGAACATTGCGGTAGCGGATGAAGGTGGGAATCTGGTTTCCCACGTGCGCATGGATGGAGCGTGGCTGGGGAGCATCGATATTTCCATCAAGAAGGCATACACTGCGCGGGCCTTCGACATCGCTACGAAGGACCTGGCGACGCACTCGCAATCGGGGGGACAGTTTTTTGGGATCCACGCGTCGAACGATGGGAAGATCATGATCTTTGCCGGAGGAATTCCGCTGAAGCGCGGGGGCAAGGTGGTCGGGGCGATCGGGGTCAGCGGCGGATCAGGCGAGCAGGATCATGCGGTCGCGGAGGCGGGCGCGGCGGCGTTCTAACGGGCTGCGGAAAACGTGTTTTCCCAACGCAGCATTCCCCCAGCGGCTAGAAGCCGCGGTTGTTCGGCGGGAGTTACGGCACGGCTGACGCCGTGCCCTTCCCCAGAGCTGTGAGGCACTTTATTTAATGCGGGCTGTGGTGCAGAGGGTTGGTCGCGCGCGGGTTACGGTGGGAGAAGAGATCGCGGGTGCGATCGAGCGGGGGCTGCTGGTGCTGCTGGGCGTGGGCTCGGGCGACACTCGGGCTGAGGCCGACTATCTGGCGGAGAAGATTGTCGGGCTGCGGATTTTTGAAGACGACGGCGGGAAGATGAATCTGTCGGTCGCCCAGGTGGGCGGCGCGGTGCTGGTGGTGTCGCAGTTCACGCTCTATGGAGATGCGCGGCGGGGCAAGCGTCCGTCATTTGATGGGGCAGCGGCTCCGCAAGAAGCGCGCGCGCTATATGAGTACTTTGTGGGGAAGATTCGGGCGACGGGCTTGCGCTGCGAGACGGGACGGTTCCAGGAGACGATGCAGGTGGAACTGGTAAATGACGGGCCGGTGACGATCCTGCTGGATTCGGCGAAGGGCTTCTGAAGAGTGCGTTTGCTGGTCAGTGACCTCGTGACTTTTTCCTTCCTCCTCTTAGCTTTAATTCCCACGTGCGATGGGCCGCCTTCCCGGAGTTCGAACTGGTTTCTCTTGACGGGACGGGGCGGAGCCCCGTCACCACACGGTCCTCACCACACGGTCCTCACCACACGGTCCTCACCACACGGTCCTCACCACACGGTCCTCACCACACGGTCCTCACCACACGGTCCTCACCACACGGTCCTCACCAACACAGGCCTCTCTTTTTGAACAGCTGATTTTTCTTGAGCGCAAATCCTCTTGTGGCTGTTGACAACACTATATCTTGTATTGCATAGTATGTTGCATGAAGGGGATGGAAGGGCGCGAGTTGGAGGCGGGGGACAAGTGGGAGGTGCAACTGCGCAAGGGATGCCTGGAGCTGGCGATTCTCGGAGCGCTGTGGGAGGGGAGACGGTACGGGCTGGAAATTCTGCGGCGGCTGGAGAGCGATTCGGACCTGATCATTTCGGAGGGAACGGTGTATCCGCTGCTGAGCCGGTTGAAGGCGCTGGGGCTGGTGCGGAGCGAGTGGGTGGAGTCGGATGCGGGACATCCGCGGAAATATTATGCACTCACGGCGGCGGGGAAACGGCGGGCGACGGAGATGGCCGGGATCTGGGGGCGTTTCTCGACGAGCATGGACAAATTACTGGCTCCGCTGGCAAAGGAGAAGCGATGACCATCACGGGCGAAACCGGGCAGAGAATCGATGCCTATCTGGGGCGGCTGCGCGGGATGCTGCGCGGAATACGAGACGAAGAGGTACGAGAGATTGTGGAAGAGCTGCGCAGCCACATCCTTGACAAGGCGTCGACTTCCGGAGAAGTGACGGCGGCGGGAGTTGACGCGGCGCTGGCCGGGCTCGGATCTCCGGAGGAACTGGCGAGCCAGTACATGACGGACAACTTGCTGGCGCGGGCGGAGATCAGCCGGTCGCCGGTGCAGATACTGAAGAGCCTGTTCCGGTGGGGGAGCCTGAGCCTGGGAGGATTTTTCGTGCTGCTGGCTTCGGTGCTTGGATACTTCATTGGAGCCGTTTTCATCCTGGTGGCGGTGTTGAAACCGTTTCATCCGCACACGGCGGGGTTGTGGAGTTTTCCGGGCGGCAGTGGGGAACATGAACTGTCATTTCGCCTTGGGTTCGGGAATGTTCCGGCGGGCGGCAAGGACGTGTTGGGATGGTGGATCGTGCCGATCGGATGGATGGCGGGTGGTGGGCTGGTGATGTTGACGACTTCGATTGCGCTCTGGTTCGTGCGGCAATATCGGAGGTCGCTGGCGCTGCCTCGAGGATGAAACGGGCACTGCCGGATTGGGCGAAAACCTATGCAGGAGATGAGCGACATCGAGTTGAGCAAGAGGGTGGGGACGGGCGGGCCGGCGGAGGGGCGGCCGAGTTCGGGGCAAAGTTCGGGACAAAGTTCGCGACAAGGTTCGCCACAAAGTTCGGGACAAGGTTCGCGACAGCGCTGGATTTCACTGGGTGAGTTTCTGGTGGGGGCGGGGCTGGTGATTGGGCATAACGTTTATCACGTTATTCCTAACGAAGTTCCCATTCTGTTTGTGCTGGGGGTAATTTCTTTACGCTGGCGGGATGGTGCGATTGGGCTGGGGCGGCCGGCGTCATGGAAGCGGACGGCGGTGATTGCGCTGGCGGTGGCGGCGGTGCGGATTTTGCTGGGGCAGTTGGTGATTGATCCGGTGACGGCGCACTTCTGGCCTCCGGCGATTGCGCCTGCGGGATCGGACGACATCGCGGGGAATATAAAGCTGGCTCTGTTCTGGCTGCTGATCGGTTGGACGTTTGCGGCGTTTGGAGAAGAGATTGGGTATCGCGGCTATCTGGTGAGGCGCGCGGCGGATGCGGGTGGGAGATCGAAGGCGGCTTACTGGGCGGGCGTTTTGGCGGTATCGGTGCTGTTCGGAATTGGACACTACTATAAAGGACCGGCGGGGATGATTGATTCCGGGATGGCGGGGCTGATTCTGGGAGCGGCTTATGTTTTGTCGGGAAGGAATCTGTGGGTGTGCATCCTGGCGCACGGGTTCATTGATACATTTGCGGTGGGGGCGGCGTTTTTGGGGAAGGGATAGATAACCTGGTAATGCCATGTTTCGTTTTGACGGTGGTGTCCTAATCGAAGTAGCGGCTAAGGCTGCCGACAAAACCGTGTCCGAGTGGATAAGGAGCACGATCAATGCCAGTCTTGCGAATTGAACAGTACGGCTACTTCATCAGTCTGAAGCATTTTTTGTTGGGCCTTGGGGTTATAACTGTGGCGGTTTTTCTGGTGACCAAGTTTGCCACAAAATCAAAATAGGACACTACCCGTTTGACCGATTTCAACAGCGCACGATAGACTAGTTGAGTTTGCCTGTACTTGCGGAACCGTTCTGGGGCCGCGCCGCGTTTCCGGTCAGAAGCCGTTGCGAGGAAAACAGCAAGCATCTTTAAGCATTGGCCGAGGGTAGCTCGGCGAGACAGGTGAAGGCGCATATCCCTACGTGTAAGTCGGGGGTGGCTGTCTCCAGGTGAGTATTTTCGTGGTATCCCACCCTAAGGTCGCAAAGAACGCGACCTTAGGGTGGGGCACCCGGCGCCGGAGTTCGAAGTTTATTCGTTTGTGACTAAGGAGAGTCTATGTACGCGGTGATCCGCGCAGGTGGAAAGCAGTATCGTGTCGCTCCGGGCGATGTGATTCGGGTGGAAACGCAGGACGACCAGGGCGGGAAGGTTGAGTTTGGCGACGTGCTGGCGGTTTCGGCGGAGGCGGGGAGCGTGGTGCCTGGGGGAACGGGCGCGCTGGTGACGGGCGAAGTGGTGGAGCAGGGACGCGGCGAGAAGATCCTCGTTTTCCACTACAAGCGCAAGAAGCAGTATAAGAAGCTGCGCGGGCACCGGCAGAATTATTCGGCGGTGCGGATTACGGAGATTGCTTTTGGCGGGCAGTCGTTCAAGGCGCCGGAAGTGGCGAAGAAAGAGAAGAAGGTGAAGGAAGCGGCGGTCGAAGCGAAGAGCTCGAAGCGTCCGGGGAAGAAAGCCACGAAGCCGCAGGCTAAGAAAGCGGCTCCGAAGAAGAAGGCTAAGAAGAAGTAGTTGCAGTACGGTGCATCTGAGAACTCCCTGCGGCGGCAGCGCAGGTATTTATTGAGTAGGGGTCCTTCGACTCCGCGGAACGATTGCTTGGCAATCATTCTGCTCCGCTCAGGATGACAGATTTTTGGGGTTTTGGAATTTACTGGCAACCGGCCACTGGAAACTGGGTACTGATTTTATGGCGCATAAAAAGGGACAGGGCACTTCACGAAACGGGCGCGACTCAAACGCGCAGCGGCTTGGGTTCAAGGCTTTTGGCGGGCAACTGGTGCCGGGCGGGACGATCATTGTCCGGCAGCGGGGGACTCGGGTGAAGCCGGGACTGAACGTAGGGCGCGGCAAGGACGATACGCTGTTCGCCAAGATCACGGGGCGGATCAAGTTTGTCGACAAGGGATCGATGGGAAAGTTTGTGATGGTGGAGCCCGAAGCTGCCGTCGCTGAGTAACTTCCGATAGCCTAGATGAGTGCATGACGAGTCAGAGGGGCCGTCAATGCCAAACGAGAAGTCCGGGGATGCAGATTATCCCGATCTTCCTGGAGAACCCGAAGGCTGGCGCGAACTTCAGGAGCGAGCGCGGAAGGAACGAGATCCCAGGAAACTGGAAGCGATCATCGGGGAGATGAATCGGCTTCTGAGCGAGTCCGAAAAGAAAGCGGCAGTGGACGGAGCACGGGCCAAGACCACCCGGCCGGTTAGTGACAAGCCACCGTCATCATCCAACCCCGACTAAGGCTCATTATTTGGGATTGGCGAACCGGTGTAATTCGGCGCGCAAGTCCGCAATTCGCGAATTTCTCCTCTGATAGGCGTCCAATTCGTGAGGCGTGAAACCCGTCAACCCGCGACCCATCATCGAATCGAGTTGCAGTTGTAAAAGGTCGGATAGCTCGAAGGCTATCTGAGCAATACTGCTGTGGTCCATAGATAAACCAGACCAACAGTGAACATCGAAACCTTTCTTCAGCTGTGTGATGGTGGACTGCCTTCGAGGTGCGGCTGAACACAGGTGGGTGTGATTGCAGCACGGGATCAAGCTTGAAGTTGGCGTAGATTGGCCGCGCAGGGCGTGACGGATTCGAGAGCTATGTTTATCGATGAAGCAAAAATTCGGGTGAAGGCGGGAGATGGCGGGAACGGCTGCATGGCGTTCCGGCGGGAGAAGTTTGTTCCGCGGGGAGGGCCTTCGGGCGGAGATGGCGGACGCGGCGGCGACATCGAGATGGAGTCGAGCGAGCGGCACAACACGCTGATTCATTTCCGGTTTAATCCTGAATACACGGCGGAGCGGGGACGGCATGGCGAAGGGTCGAAGAAAACGGGGCGCGACGGCGAAGGGATCGTGCTGAAGGTGCCGGTGGGGACGATTGTTTATGACGAGGATACGGGCGAGAAGGTGCACGATTTTTCGCGTCCGGATGAGCGGGTGGTGATTGCGCGGGGAGGACGCGGGGGACGAGGGAATGCGCAGTTTGCGACTTCGACGCATCAGGCGCCGCGGGAGCATGAGGATGGGCGACCGGGGGAAGATCGGAATTTCCGGCTGGAGTTGAAGCTGCTGGCGGATGTGGGCCTCGTGGGGTATCCGAATGTGGGCAAGTCGACTTTGATTTCGCGGATCTCGGCGGCGCGGCCGAAGATTGCGGATTATCCGTTTACCACGCTGGAGCCGAATCTCGGGGTGGTGCTGGTGGGCGAGAAGGGTAAGGAAGACAGTTTTGTGGTGGCGGATATTCCGGGATTGATTGAGGGCGCGCATAAGGGGTCGGGGCTGGGGACGCAGTTTCTGCGGCACATTGAGCGGACGCGGTTGCTGGTG
The DNA here is from genome assembly GCA_963696275.1 of uncultured Acidobacteriaceae bacterium. Taxonomy (GTDB): domain Bacteria; phylum Acidobacteriota; class Terriglobia; order Terriglobales; family Acidobacteriaceae; genus Acidiflorens. The sequence goes on from CAVOJQ010000012.1 coordinate 1,199,855, forward strand.
CATATGGTGGATGTATCGGATGGGAGCGGGCGTCCGGATGTGGTGAAGGATGTGGATGTGATTCTGGGGGAGCTGGCCAGTTTTGGGGCGGGACTGGAGAAGAAGCCGACGTTGATGGTGGCGTCGAAGATCGATGTGGCGAATCCGGAGAAGCTGAAGAAATTGAAGCAGTGGGCTACGCGGCGGAAGTTGAAGCTGTATCCGATCTCGGCGGTGACGGGCGAGGGGATTGAGAAGCTGAAGTTCGCCATGCTGGAGGAAGTGGAGAAGGTGCGGCGGGCGGTGGCGGGAGTTGAGGCAGATCGATTTACGGAGTTCAGCGCCTAGCAGGCTGTGCGGCCCCCTGATTCCGCGGGAGTTACGGCACGGCTGAAGCCGTATTCTTCCCCAAACCGGCGCGAAGCGGAGTTTCTCCGCCACGTGTGAAGTCGCGCCCTTTTAAAGACCACTGCGAATTGGGTTACCTCGGGAACTTCGGTTGGCTGGTTCTCGCCCGCAACGGGCGGCGCACGGTTGAGAATAGTTGCAGCCATGAGTTCGTCTTTCTCTGCTTCGACTACTTCTACTGCTTCTTCTGCCGCGGCGGCGGCGGTCGCGAAATGCGGGAAGGCTGCGGAAGTTTCTTTTCTTCTTCTACTTCTTCTTCTTCTTCTTCTTCTTCGTTGTCGTCGTCTTTGTCTTCTACTTCATCTTCTTTGCCTTCTAATTCCGGGTCTGCTTCTTTTTTATCGTTTCTTACGGCGGGGCAACAGACTCTGCTGGGTTGCGTATTGATGGGCGCGGCTATTTTTCTGTTCTACAGTCCGGTGGTACATAACGGGTTCATCGATTACGACGATGATCACTACATCACGGAGAACGCCCACATCAAGGCAGGGCTGAGCTGGACGACGGCGGAGTGGGCGTTCACGACTTATGACGAGGCGAACTGGACTCCGCTGTCGTGGCTTTCGCTGGCGCTGGACTATCAATTGTTTGGCCTGAAAGCGGCGGGGCATCATGCGGTGAGTGTGGCGCTGCATGCGGCGAATGCGGTGCTTTTGTTTTTACTGCTGCAGGGGGTGACGGGGTTCCGGTGGCGGAGTTGGATGGTGGCGGCGTGGTTTGCGCTGCATCCGGTGAACGTGGAGTCGGTGGCATGGGCGGCGGAGCGGAAGAATGTGCTGAGCATGTTGTTTTTCCTGCTGGCCCTGCATGCTTACACCTGGTACACGCGGAAGCCAGGGCTGGGGCGGTACGCGGCGGTGTTCTTCTTGTTTGCACTGGGGTTGTTGAGCAAGTCGCAAGTGATTACGTTTCCTTTCCTGCTGTTGTTGTGGGACCACTGGCCGCTGGGGCGGATTTCGTTTGGCGGGGCGCCGGCAGGCGAAGGTTCGGATGGTTCATCCCATTCGTTTTCTTTCTTGAGCGTTTCGTCTCAGGGTCGGCTGAAGGGCTGGCTGCTGCTGGAAAAGCTGCCTTTGCTGTTGCTCTCGGCGGCGAGCGCAGTGATTACGATGCGGGCGGAGACGTTGGGAGGGGCGGTCAACTTCGAGTACAGCCCGCTGTTGAAAGCGGAGACGGCGGTGATCGCGTATGCGCGCTATCTGGGAAAGGCGCTGTGGCCGACACGGCTGGTGGCGCCGTATCCGCATCCGACGGCGCTGTATCCGGTATGGCTGGTGGGGGCGGTGATGGCTGGGTTGGTCGGGATCACGGCTCTGGTTCTGTATGCGCGCGAGCGGAAATATCTGGCGGTGGGATGGCTCTGGTTTCTGGGAGCGATGGCGCCGATGCTGGGGTTGGTGCAGGTTGGTCCGCAGGCGATGGCAGACCGGTTTGCTTATATCCCGTACATAGGTTTGTTTCTGATGTTGACCTGGCTGGTGGCGGAGTGGGTTGCGGTTCAGAAGATTAAGCCGGCATGGATTGTTGTTCCCGCGGTTTGCTATTGGCTGGTGCTGGGGAGTCTTACTTACCGGCAGGTGGGCTACTGGCGGGACATACCGACGTTCTGGACGCACACGCTGAGGTTCTCCGAGGGGAATTACGTGGCGGAGAATAACCTGGGAAGTTATCTGTTCCGGCAGGGGAAACGGGACGAGGGGGCGGCGCACTTTCGGGCGGCGCTCGGGATTCGGCCCGACAATATGATCGCGAATCTGAATCTTGCGGCGTATGAGGATAGCCGGGGGAATTTCCCGGCGGCGATTGAGCGCTATCAGATGGTGGCCCAGCACTCGCAGGAGACGGTGAAGCGAGCCGGGGCCTACGGCAGTCTGGGATTTATCTACCGGCAAACAGGGCAGGCGGCGGTGGCGAAGCAGTGTTTTGAAGCGTCTTTGCAACTGGCGCCGGAGCGGGTGCGGCCGATGATCGGATTGGGATTGCTGGCGCAGGAAAACGGCGACTGGGCGGAGGCGGTGCGGCAGTATTCGCGAGCCTCGGCGGTGCGGTCTACGGATGTGGGATATTTTCTGCTGGCGCAGGCGCTGCGGCACGAGGGGCGAGCGGACGAGGCTGAGGCAGCTACGGCGCGGATTGGGAATCTGGCGGAGGCGCGGGAGACGGCGGCGGATTTTCTGGCTACAGGGGCGACAGGCGGCGACCGGAGCCGGAAATGACGGTGTGAACCGGATTCTTTACCATCCCGCAGCAGTTCAACCGACGGCCGGGGAAAAACGAAGGCTTACTCGTGCGCTAAAGCGCAGACTACATTTCAGCAGCTTGGCGGCACGAGAGGAAGAGGCTGCGGAAAAAGTGTTTTCCCACTGCAGCATTCCCCCAGCGGCTGGAAGCCGCGGTTGATTGCGCGGGAGTTACGGCACGAGTGGAACTCGTGCCCTTCCCCAAACCGGCGCAAAGCAGAGTTTTTCCGCAAGCTGTGAAGTGGCGCTTTTCCCAAAGCCGCCGTTTGTCGCTGGACGGCCGGGGGCGGCTGTGCCGACGCGGGTTCTCTATGGGGGGTCCGCGCGGCTTGACACTGGGTTCGGTGGATCACTAGACTGCTCTACCAGCACGGGTTCTCGCCGCGCTGAGCACTCCTGCGCCAGTCGATTCGCAGGAACTCGATTTGCATTCAACCGATTTGAACTCACTCGATTTGCATTCACACGTTTTGCGCTCACACGTTGTTGCATTCACCTAGGAGGCACTATGTCCACTTCCCGGTTCTTGAAATCCGCGGTTGCGTTGGTTTCGCTGGTTTTGTTGGTATCCACATCGGCAGTTGCGCAGAAGATTGGCTCGAGCAATACGGCGTTTGCGGATCCACCGGTGCCGCATCCGAAGACTACGCCTTGCGTGGTGACGCTCTATAGCCATTACGTCTTCAATAATTTCAATTCGCAGAGTTTCACGTACACACCGCCGGCGGGATGCGCGGCGCCGTGGGCGAAGGTAATTTTGTCGGCCGACTTTTCGGTGAGCCAGGGAATTCAGTACGACCGCACGGCCAACATCTGGATTGGGCCGACGAACATCTACTTCGGGACGACTTCGGAGCCGAACCCCGGCAACAGCCGGAACTGGCACGTGGAGCGCGATCTCACGGACTACAGCTCGATTTTCACGGTGGCGGAGGATGGCACGGTGGATCTCGGCAATCTGGTGAACAAGACCTATACGGGGGTGCTCTATGGAACGGCGACGGTCCTGTTTTATCCGCAGGAGCAGAACCAGTTGCCGCCGCGGGTGGCTGATCAGGTGATTGGATTTTCGGCGGGACCGTCGGGGGGCACGGTGGGACTGGGCAACAGTTCCAGTTTGCTGGAGCAGACTTTGACGCTGCCGACGAACATTACCGATCTGTATTTTGATGTGTTCGCGCAGAGCCAGTCGGGGGATGAATTCTGGTATACGTGCGTGCCGAACGATGTTACGGGCGAACTGGAGAGCTGCGGCGGGACGGCGTTCCGCGAGTCAGAAGTGACGATCGACGGGACGCCGGCGGGAGTGGCGCCAGTTTATCCGTGGATCTTTACGGGCGGGATCGATCCTTATTTGTGGATTCCGATTCCCGGGGTGCAGACCATGAACTTCAAACCTTACCGCGTGAACCTGACTCCGTTTGCTTCGGCGCTGGATGACGGGCAGCCGCACACGATCGCGTTGAGCGTATTCAATGCGAATAATTATTTTTCGGCGACGGCGGCGTTGCTGCTTTATCTCGATGCGGGATCGACACAGGTGACGGGGGCGGTGACGGGCAATACTTTGACGGTGCCGTCGCCAACGATCACGGAAAATATTGACGTTACGCGTTCAGGAAATGTGACGGGCACGGTCAACACAACTTCGGGGCACAACTTCCAGATCTCGGGGTACGTCAACACTTCGCTGGGCACGGTGACGACGACGGTGGCGCAGGAGATTAACTTCTCGAACAAGCAGTACTTCAAGATCGCGGGACCGACCTACACGCAGAACATCACGCAGGGGACGACCATTGAATCGGCGGTAACGGTGGTGAACGATGGCGGGACGTTTGTGGACACGGTGAACTATAACTGGCCGATGACGATGGATATCGGGCTTATTTTCAATCCCGACGGTTCTTTCAGTCAGACCACGGTGGTCAACCAGAACTACCAGAAGACCAAGGTGGCGAGTCATAACGGAACGACGACGTCGTCGGGCCAGGAGCAGAACAGCGTGACGCCGACGGATACGCTGTTGATCAGCGCGGAAGGATATATCGCAGGGAACGAGAACCAGTCGAGCGCGCAAACGTATTTTGCGGAGGACTCGACGGGTTACTGCTACCTAAAGCGGCTGACGGCGGCGGCGAATGTGTTGACGAGTATCAATGATGGGGAAGGCTGCACGAAGTAGCTGGGGGGTCGGGAGGGACGGGCGGGGACGCCCGTCTCTCCACAATTATGTTCGGGACGGGAAGGACGGGCGAGGACGCCCGTCGCTCCATGGCTTAGTCTGACTAGGGGTTTTTGGATTTGTTGACGGGCGACCGTTTGTTGAGGGTGGCCAGCAACAGTTTCGCGGAGGGCGGCGGGGCGACGGCTTTATTGAAGACGATGTCCTTCGCGCTTACTTCTTTTCCATACAAGTTTTTGTTGGCGCTATTGTCGGGGCGGAGGGTTGAACCTTCGAGCGAGACTCCGGCAAAGAGGCCGCGGGAGCGGGAATAGGAGAGGATCTCGGCGCGCAGGGTGACGTCGGTTTCAGCGGATGCGGTGCGGCCGACGGGACCGGCGGCGGCGGAGGCATCGCCTCCGAGCTTGACTTTGCTGGCGAGGATGTTCTCGGCAGAGCGCGGGGTCATGAGCAGGAGGACGAAGTCGGTTGCTTGTCCGCCTAATTGCAGGCCTGCGCTGCCGCCTTCGAGAGCCATCATGGTGGGGGCGCTCCAACGTCCCTGGAAGGTCTTACCGCTGCGGCAGGTCATGACGCCGCGGCCGTAGCTGCCGCCGATTCCGATGGCAAACTTCACGACCGAGGGCAGGACGACAACGCAGTCGGCTTTGTCGATGACGCTCTGTGGAATATCGTCGGGAATGTTCATAATCTCGCTGACAACCTTCCCGGCATTTTCAACACGATCGGCTTCTTTATCCTGCCCAAAAGTGGGCAGCGCAATCAGAGACAGCAAAACTGCTCCCAACCAAAATTTCTTCATAGCGTATCCTCCGTAGATGTTTAAAAGACTCTCTGCTGCCGGTTCTTGCGAACCAGCAAGACTGGTGACGCTGAATCCTGAAAAATGGGTACAGGCAACTTTACGCTGAATCGATTCGAAGTTCCATCGGACGGGTGGTGATTGCGGCGGCGGGCGGAGAATCTTTACCACGGGGAGCACGGGGTCCACGGGGGAAGACAGAGGAAAAAGATGGCGGATGGCCCGTGCACCACGCTTTGGCTAAGCCGACTTGTGCACGCGCAAGCTGAAGGCGATTACTTTGGCAGGGCGCGACGGCTGGGCGATCGTTGCTTTTCTGCTGAAGTTTTTCGGGGTGCGGAATTCAATAATTCTAGCCATAACGATCACCTTTCTTGAATTAGAATCTGCGGTGGTCAAGATCGTCTGCGGTGGAGTCTTCTCCGTTACCGGGAATGGCTACCACTCCCAGCGCCAGCCACACTGGCAACAGACGGTATCGCGCAACCGAAGCTTGGTCATCAGTGCCTTGCATACTGCGCATGATCGCATCCACATGGGTTCTTCTCCGCGTGCTGAGATGTTCTTGCTATTAGCAAATGAGGTGCCAAAGAACGGAGGCGCATTCGAGAACGCTGGAGGGAGTGGTGACTGGGTGCAAGTCCCTTGTTTGCGTCAATCAGGGAATGGGTGGCGGGTGCAGGCATGGGTGATCTGCCCTATCGTATGGGGGAATTTGCTTAGGGGAGAGCGGTGATTCCTGGGTTTGCCAGGCTAGAACTTTTTGCGCAGAAATTCGAAGAGGATGTAGCCGACGATGGCGGCGACGATGGCGATTTCAAAATTGGCGGTGGTACAGACATCGCGCAGGGCCCAGACCAGGCCACGCTTCCGCCCGGCGCCGGAGCGTTCGAATTCTCCCATGAGGAGATTGGCATAGAAGAGGAAGAGGATGAAGGCAACTTCGATCACCGCTCTCAGGACATTTTTCTTCATGGCCGGTCGATACCGTAATGGCGTTGAGTGCGAGCACAAAAGATGTTCCGTCAACGGAGGACGCAGCGCGATGCGCCGATGGCTCCGTGGTGAGAATACCTGTTTCGGAGGACAAGGAACAAGCAGAGTTGCGAGAGAACGGCTACGGCCGAAGAATCTCTGACGGGGGAACTGTTCTTATCCTGTGCAGGGGTTGTGCAAATTAGGGACGCCGGACGCGGAGGGCGAGGAGCGAGCGTTTTGTTTCGCGCGGCAAACCCCAATGCTCGCGCGTGAACTGCCGTCGGCTTCGAGCGAAGCTTCATGCCGGGTGAGCAGCGGTCATTCGCGGACTGGAATTCCACGGTTGCACAATTCTTATGGTATTGACCCACCTTGTTCACGCGCGTAAAGTCACTCCACCTTACGGCTGGCTCACGGCTGGAATTTGCCGGGCCGTGAAGTGAGAACGGACGGATGAAGCCTGACAAAACCCCGAACCTGCCGCAGGGGTGAAAGCAAAGAATATGAATTCTGAACATGGATGGACGATTTATCGCACGCGATTTCTGGTACGCGCGCGTCAGCTCACCGATCCGCTGACTTTTGTCGATGCATTGAACCGTGAACAATCGGGGCGGGCGGGCGACTATCTGGTGGAGACGTCGGAGGGCATCCGGCGCATCATCGGCAAAATGCTGTTTGAAGACATTTACGTTCCGCTGGGGGCAGCGCAATATGCTGCGGCGACCGGGGGTGGGCAGAGCGTGGTTTCGGACGACGGAAGAACGGCGATGGTGGCTGGGAGTGTAGGGAGGGACGGCTCCGGCGAGGGATTGAACCGGGCGGGGACGTCCGGGGCTGGGTTGCGGCGAGGAGCAGGCGAAGAGCGGAATTCCGGAATGGCTTCTGCGATCGCCTAGGCGGTCCACCCCAGCAAGCCAAAAGCGGACCTGCCGGGAGCCCCGGCCGTGCCCTTCCCGCAAGCGGCGCGAATTGGAGTTTTTGCGAAAGCTGCGAGGGTGTAAGAGATAGCAATTTCCAACTGGGTACCCTGGCACGATTGGGCTACAAGATATAGTGTTTCTCTCTTGACATGCACCATATACGGGAGTACGTTAAGCATCCCAGAGCACTTTTTGAGACCTCCCGTTAGAGGAGGAGACGACCCCAAAACACTGGGAGAGATACGAAGTTGTGGTGACTTCGTTTTCTCCTTTCACGGAGACATCCCTCCTTAGCGGATGGCAGAAGCAGCGGTGACAATCCCCCGGTCTGACTGAGCCAGGCGCGGGGGAAACAAATTCAAGAGTTGAGATTGCATTCTTGGTTGCATGATTCAGGAGCCCCGATGGAAGAATTAATCGAACTCGTTAGCGCCTCTCTAGCCCGCCATGGCATTGAATGTCCGGAGAGCGATTCCAGGATTGCCGCAGGACGCGTGGCGCCTGAAACTGGCGCGATCGCGGCGGCGGGCGCTGCCGAACGAAGCGCAGCGGTTGAGCCCACCGCGCTCCCGGAACACAACTTCCGCAACCACTCTCGACCCGATCCGACTCCTTAAGGACTTGGGCATGGATCCGCAGAGGCGGGCGTTTCGCCGCTTTTGGGGACGCAGGATTGGTATGGGGTATCGCATCAGCGATGCCACAAGTTCTTCGAAATCAAGACATCGATGCCCCGGCTGGCGCCGTTTTCCTGGTCAGGCGGGGCAGGGATTTTCATTCATCAAAAAGCGGTTGCTGTAGATCGAGAGCGGTTGGCCATCATCTAATTGAGGAGAGGGATATGCCAGAAGTGAGCGACCAGGTTAAGACGCAATCGGCTGTGAACAATAGTTCGAAGAAGACGAAGGCTGCGGGCCTCGCTTTTCGCCGTTTTTTCACCAAGCCGGGAGAGTCGCCGTATGACGAGGTGGAGTGGGAGCTGCGCCTGGCTCAGATCACCGACTCGCAGGGCGGAGTGATCTTCGAGCAGAAGAATGTGGAGGTTCCTAAAGACTGGTCGATGACGGCGACGAATATTGTCGCGTCGAAGTATCTGCATGGGCAGATGGGGACGGCGGAGCGCGAGACGGGAGTGCGGCAACTGGTGGCGCGGGTGGCGGAGACGATTCGGGACTGGGGGATGAAGGACGGATACTTCCGGTCGGCGGAGGATGCGGCGACTTTTCACGATGAGCTGGTGCATCTGCTGATCCGGCAGCATGTGGCGTTTAACTCGCCGGTGTGGTTCAACGTGGGGTGCGAGCGGGTGGAGCCGAAATCGGACGCTACGAACTGGCATTGGAACAAGACTGCGAATCAGGTTGAGTTTGGCGTGACGGGATATACGCGTCCGCAGTGCTCGGCTTGTTTTATCAATTCGGTGAAGGATTCGCTGGATTCGATTCTGACGTTGGCGAAGACGGAAGGAATGCTGTTCAAGTGGGGATCGGGGACGGGGACGAATCTGTCGCCGCTGCGGTCGTCGACGGAAGTGTTGAGTGGAGGCGGGACGGCGAGTGGTCCGCTGAGCTTCATGAAGGGCTTTGACGCGTTTGCGGGAGTGATCAAGTCGGGAGGCAAGACGCGGCGGGCGGCGAAGATGGTGATCCTGAATATCGACCATCCTGACATTATTGACTTCATTGAATGTAAGTCGAAGGAAGAGGCCAAGGCGCATGCGCTGGTGGCGCAGGGATATGACGGATCGCATCCCGATTCGGACGCTTACAGTTCTATCTTTTTTCAGAACGCGAATAACTCGGTGCGCGTAACTGACGACTTCATGGTCGCGGTGATGCGGGATACGGATTTTTCTACGCGGGCGATTGTCGATGGGCGGGTGGTGAATACTTATAAGGCTAAAGATTTACTGCAGAAGATTTCGGAGGCGACGTGGCAGTGCGGCGATCCGGGGATGCAGTATGACACTACGGTGAACCGCTGGCACACTTCGAAGAATACGGCGCGCATCAACGCGTCGAACCCCTGCAGCGAATATATGTTCCTGGATGATTCGGCTTGCAACCTGGCGAGCTTGAACCTGCTGAAGTTCGCCCCCAATGGGGCGTTTGACGTGGAGGCTTACCGGCAGGCGGTGGATGTGGTGATCACGGCACAGGAAATTCTGGTCGACAATGCGGGATATCCGACGGAGGTTATCGGGAAGAATTCGCATGACTATCGTCCGCTGGGATTGGGGTATGCGAACCTTGGCGCGCTCTTGATGGCGGCGGGGTTGCCTTATGACAGCGATGCGGGCAGAGACTACGCGGCTTGCGTGACGGCGATCATGTGCGGAGAAGCATATCTGCAATCCTCGAAGATTGCGGAGCAGTGCGAGCCACTGACTCCTATTACTGACACGGTTCAGACTCGGCTGGGAGTTACTCAGGCGGAAAATATGCCGGGGGCGGCTTGCCCTGGTTGGTACCTCAATCGGGAGCCGTTTCTGGATGTAATCAGGATGCACCGGGCGAGCGTCAACAATATTAATAAGACGAATGTTCCGGCGCCGCTTTATGAAGCGTCGAAGCAATGCTGGGATGAAGCGCTGGCGCATGGGGAGAAGCATGGCTATCGCAACTCGCAGGTGACGGTGCTGGCTCCGACGGGAACGATCGGGTTCATGATGGATTGCGATACGACCGGGATCGAGCCGGACCTGGCGCTGATCAAGTATAAGAAGCTGGTGGGCGGCGGGATGATCAAGATTGTGAATAACACGGTGCCGGGGGCCCTGTTCAAGCTGGGTTACACGCATGAGCAGACGGATGCGATTGTGAGTTACATCGATGCTACGGGAACGATTGAAGGGGCTCCGCATGTGAAGGATGAACATCTGGCGGTGTTTGATTGTTCTTTCAAGCCGAGTAAGGGGACGCGGTCGATTCATTACCTGGGACATCTGAAGATGATGGCGGCGGCGCAGCCGTTTATTTCGGGAGCGATCTCGAAGACGGTCAATTTGCCGAATGCGGCTTCGGTGGATGATATCTCCGAGGCTTATGTACAGGCGTGGAAGCTGGGGTTGAAGGCGGTGGCGGTTTACCGGGATGGATGCAAGCAGTCGCAGCCGTTGTCGGCGGCGGGATCGAAGACGGCTAACTCCACTAAGGAGGATGCGGCGCGGAATGCGGCGGCGTTTGCACTTAGCCAGGAAGAGAATCTGGATGCTCCTCCGCGGGCGGTGCGGCATAAGTTGAAAGAAGAACGGATGTCGGTTACGCATAAGTTCAACATAGGCGGGCATGAGGGTTACATCATTGTTGGACTGTATCCGAGTGGGGAGCCGGGCGAGATTTTTATCAAGATGGCGAAGGAAGGCTCGACGGTTTCAGGGCTGATGGACAGCTTTGCTTTGGCGGTGTCGATTTCGCTGCAGCATGGCGTGCCGCTGAAACTTCTGTGCGAGAAATTTGCGCATACCCGGTTTGAGCCGAGCGGATGGTCGAATAATCCTGATATTGGGTTTGCCAAGTCGATCATGGATTACATTTTCCGCTGGCTGCAGATGCGGTTTTTGAGCGGACAGCAGCAATTTTTGTTTGAGAATCTGCGGCCGAAGGCGCAGGCAGCGGCGCCGGAGATTGGCGATCTTTCTTTGCATGGGTCGGCGGCTGGCGAGCAGCGAACTGGCGGGCCGGTGCATGCGGCGGATGCGCTGGCTGACATGATCGATATGGGGGACGCTCCCAGCTGCCACGTTTGCGGATCGATCATGGTGAGGAACGGGAGTTGTTATAAGTGCATGAGCTGCGGGAGCACGAGCGGGTGCAGCTAGAGTTAAGCGCGGAATTCCAACCGGGTCCATATTAGCCAACAAACTGTGTACGGTCCCACGTCTCAAACGCGAGACGTGGGGCACCCCTCATGCTGGGCCGAAGCGACCGGCACGCGGGCGAGGACGCCCGCGCTCCACTGTCCGAAGGGGAGAATACTGGGTCTCAGGTCTCAAGGGCGAGACTTCGGGTGCCCTCATCTTCTAGAATTTCCTCATGGGGGGGGGTTGCTATGAAGATTACTGGGGGCAAGCTCAATCTGGTCGGGCTCAGTCTGATTGTTTTGATGTTGGGGGGGAGTCGGGGGCTGGCTTTGGGGCGTTCTCTGAGTGGAGCGGGTCAGAGTGGGAGCGGGGCAGGGCGGGGCTCCGGCGCAGGGAGCGGCTTCGCCGGTTTTGGTGGAGTTGTTTACTTCGGAGGGGTGTTCGAGTTGTCCTCCGGCGGATGAGTTGCTGGGGAAGCTGGATGGGCAGCCGATTCCGGGGGCGCAGGTGATTGTGCTGAGCGAGCATGTCGATTACTGGGATCATGAAGGATGGAAGGATGCTTACTCGTCGCATGCGCTTACGGAGCGGCAGGAAGAGTATGAGAAGCGGTTTTCGCTGAAGAGCACTTACACTCCGCAGATGGTGGTGGATGGGGCGGCGCAGATGAATGGGAGCAATGGTCCGCTGGTAGGGCGGGCGATTGATGGGGCGCGGGGGCATGCGAAGGTTCCGGTGCAGATCACTGCGGTGGCGGCGAATGGGAAGACGCTGCGGGTGAAGCTGGAGGTGGGGGCGTTGCCGGCAGATTTCAAGGCGAAGAAGGCGGAGGTTTATGTGGTGGTGGCGCTCGATCATGCAGAGTCGCATGTGTCGAGCGGAGAGAATAAGGGGCAGGACATCCGGCATGTGGCGGTGGTGGAGAGCATGGACAAGGTTGGGACGGTGGAGCGAGGGAAGAATTTTGATCGCGAGGTGGCGGTGAAGGTGAAGGGGAATCCTGATCTGGCGAATTTGCGGATTGTAGCGTTTGTGCAGGAAGCGGATGCGGGTGAGGTGGTGGGAGCGGGGATGATGGGGGCACCTATTAAAGTGGCGGGGAACGTGGGGCGGTAGGAACGGGCGTAGGGTTGGAATCCCACGTCTCGAACGCGAGACGTGGGGCACCCTCGAGTTTTTAGCTTTTTCTTTTGCTATTTTGTCGTTCTCCTGCTGGTCACCTTTGATAGTCTCCGGCGCGGCTGAAGGCGCGCCCTTTCAAAACAAATTCAAATTGAGCCGGCACCTCACCTTGGGAAACCTTGAATGTGGGGGAGGTATCGACACGCGGGCGAGGACGCCCGCGCTCCACGAACTTGCATGCGGGCGAGGGCGCCCGCGCCACACTTGCTTTCACACTCTATTAACAATGAATCCATATAGTTTCGGTTCATTTGGGGCGCGGCTTGGGCGCCGCAGTCTGAAAACTGTCTAGGAGACTTGAGATGGCCACGGCAACTCCTGTGCTGGAATCGAAGCTGAATCGCCGTCCCGGGAAGATTGGGATTCTGGGGTTTGCGGTGGTGTTCCTGATCGGGATTATTTACTGCGCTTACCATCTGCTGACGGACCTGGCAGGGATGCATAGCGGGTCGTTCATGCCTTATTTTTTGCTGGGGCTGGCGCTGCTGGTGGCTTTGGGATTTGAGTTTGTCAACGGATTCCACGACACGGCGAATGCTGTGGCTACGGTGATCTATACGCACTCTTTGGAACCGCATGTCGCGGTGGTGTGGTCGGGGTTCTGGAATTTTCTGGGGGTGCTGACTTCGAGCGGGCTGGTGGCGTTTGGGATTATTTCGTTATTGCCGGTGGAACTGATTTTGCAGGTGGGGAGCAAGTCGGGATTTGCGATGGTGTTCGCGTTGCTGGTGGCGGCGATTATCTGGAATCTGGGGACATGGTATTTCGGGCTGCCGGCTTCGAGCTCGCACACCATGATTGGATCGATCATTGGAGTGGGAATTGCGAATCAACTGATGTCTCCGAAGACGGGCACGAGCGGCGTGGACTGGGGACAGGCGACGAAGATTGGGCAGTCGCTGTTGCTGTCGCCGATTATCGGATTTGTTTGTGCGTTTATGCTGTTGTACCTGATGAAAGCGGTGGTGAAGAACCGGGCGCTGTATGAGGCTCCGGTGGGAACGGAGCCGCCGCCGTTCTGGATTCGGATGCTGCTGGTGCTGACCTGCACCGGCGTGAGTTTCTTTCACGGGTCGAATGACGGACAGAAGGGCATGGGACTGATCATGCTGATTCTGGTGGGGACGGTGCCTACGGCTTATGCCTTGAATCATGCCATTACGCGGCAGCAGTCGGATGACTTTATTGCGGTGTCGCAGCAGGCGGCGAATGTGCTTAGTAATTATGTGAGTCCGAATGCGGTGATCGGGGATGAGCGGGAGGAAGTTACGGATTACATCCGGACCAAGGATTTCACTCCGAACACGATGCTGGCGCTGCGGCAACTGGTGGTGGGGATTGGCAACGAGACGGCGCTGTATGGCGAGTTGAAGAACATTCCGAACGACAAGGTGCGTAACTTCCGCAACGATATGTATATCGCGAGCGAGGCATTGCGGCTGATGAAGAAGAGTCATCAACCGGCGATCAGCGCGGCGGATTGGGCAATTCTGGATAATTACAAGAAGCATGTGGATGCGTCGACGCGGTTTATCCCGACGTGGGTGAAGGTGGCAGTGGCCCTGGCGCTAGGACTGGGAACGATGATCGGATGGAAGAGGATCGTGGTGACGGTCGGGGAAAAGATCGGGAAGGAACATCTGACTTACGGGCAGGGAGCGGCGGCGGAGATCACGGCGATGTTCACAATTGGATTGGCAGACTGGTTTGGCATGCCAGTGAGCACTACGCATGTGCTCTCGTCGGGAATCGCGGGGACGATGGCGGCGAATCATTCGGGGCTGCAGTGGTCGACGGTGCGGAATCTGGCGATGGCATGGGTGCTGACGCTGCCGATGTCGATGATGCTGGCGGGATTTCTGTTCTGGGGATTCAGGAATATTTTTTGAGGGCTGGTGGATTGCGGATGAAGCGGTTCTGCGCCGCAGATACGCTGGCGATTTGGCTGGAGACAGGTGGGCGAGAGCCCTTTTGGCCGAGCTGAGGGCGGGTCCGCACCATAGCCGCCGGGCGTGCGATACTGGAATTTATGGCGCTGCCGGATTTCGCACCACGGGTGGGCAACGATCCCAAGTCAGTGGTGATCAATCTGACGACTGGGACGGGGATGGAGATTGAGTGGAAGGATGGGCACCGGTCCGTCTATACGTTTGCGTTTTTGCGCGATGCGTGCCCCTGCGCGCTGTGCGAGGATGAGCGGACGAAGGCGGGACGAAAGCCGGGCGAGGCGGCGAAGCTGGCCCCGGGGGCATTGCCGATGTTCAAGCCGGCGGTGAAGGCGGTGTCGGCGGAGGCGGTGGGCAAGTACGCGCTGAAGTTTACCTGGAGCGACCGGCACGATCTGGGACTTTATTCGTGGTTTTATTTGCGGGAATTTTGTCCTTGTGGGGAGTGCGCGGCGCGGCGGAAGTCGTGATTCGATTACTTCTTACTTACTTCTCGCCTCTTACTTCTGACCTCTTACTTCTGACCTCTTACTTCTGACCTCTTACTTCTTACTTACTCTCACTTTGAGTTGGCGCTGCTGATTCCGAAGCGCTCTTCCGTTACTTGCAGGTCGCGGGTCAGGAGGACTACGGCGCTTAGAGTGGCGCGGGCGGGTTGTCCGGGAGTGTCGTAGCGGAGATCGCGGAAGCGGACGGCGTAGGCAGCGTGGGAGTTGTTGGCGGGGTCGCTTTCCAGTTGCTCGGTTTCGGTGATCGGATATTGAGCCCAGCTTAGATACACGCGTCCGAGATAGCTTTTTTTGGCGGCGAGGGTGATGGGCGTTTCTTCGGGCTTGTAGCGGATCTGCATCTCTCCTTCGGGATCGACTTCGGGGGTTCGCGAATCGACATCCATGGTGGCGAAGAAAGCGGGGGTTTCGGCTACTCCGTACCAGAGGAAGGGATTCACGGGATGGGGGTAGGCGGAGACGCGGGTGGCATCGGCGGCGTTGAAGGTGCGGGAATCGAGGGCGGCGAGGGCGCGGTTGTGCTCGAATTCGCGAAGTCCCCAATAGGCGACCACGGCGACTAAGGCCACGGTGGCGGCTAGTCTTCCCCGAGGCACGTGCCTTGATCCGCGGGCGCCGATTTCTTCGTTGATGAGAGAGAAGAGGGCGGGGAGGGTCAGGGCGAGCGTGAGAACGACTAAGAGAATGGGATCGATGATGAAGACAATGTCTCCGGAATACCAGCGTTCGTTGAATGGCCAGAAGGGGCGGACTCCGTAGTTGTTGGTGTAGTCGAGGAGAAGGTGGCTGAGGCCGGCGAGGCAGGCGTAGGCGAAGAGCAAACCCCAGCGCGGGGGAAGGTTGGGATTGCGGGTTTTGCGGCGGCGGAGGCGCCAGATGAGGTAGATGAACGCGACTACTGCGATGGCTACGATCGGAATTCCTAAGAAGGAGTGGGTGAAGCCGCGATGATGGTTGAGGCCGAAGGCGGAGCCTCCGAAGCGGCTGAGGACATCGAGGTCGGGAGCTTCGGCGGCGAGGGTCAGGGTGGCGGTGGCGAGCGCGGTCTTGCGATTGAGTCCGGCGCGGCCCATGACGGCGCCGAAGAGGAAGTGGGTTACGGGTTCCAAGGAGAGTTCAGTTTATCGGAGGGAGGGTTGCGATCTGGAAAAATTCTTAACCACGGGGAGCACCGGGGGTACACGGGGAAGGACAGGGATAAATCTAGAGGGTGTGGGCTGGTTGGGCGGAGGTCACGGTCATGGTGGGAGACGACCATTCGCTGATGGGATGCATGGCGCCACAATCGGGGCAGTTGGTTGTCGAGAACTGGGTTCCGCAGTGGGGACAGGTGGCGTGGGTTTGGAAGGCGTCGAAGGGCTGGCCACAGCGGCCGCACTTCCAGTAGTCGCCGATGGGGGGACTGGATTGGCAGGAGGGGCAGGCGTATCCGAAGCGGCGCGGCAATTTGGCGAAGCGCAAGAGGGCGCGGGCGTGCTGGAGTCCGCTCCAGCAATTGAGAAGAAGGAAGAGGGCCATGACGCCGTACCAGAGCGACTGCGCCCAAATCGCGAGACCGATGAACGCGACGATGCCCACCAGGCCAAGAATAGTGGCGACATGCAGACTGCGGGCGCGGCCTAGCGGGAACCAGAGCAGAGAGCGCAGGATCTGGCCGCCATCGAGGGGATAGATGGGGAGAATGTTGAAGATCAGGAGACCGACGTCGATCCAAAGAATAGCGTCGATCAAGGTGTGCAGGTCGGGGACGGAGGCGTACCAGCCCATCGCGAGGCTCAGACGTCCGAAGCCCATGATGATGGGATAGAGAGCTACGTTTACGAGTGGGCCGGCAGCAATGCTCCAGAGGGTTGCGCCGGGGCGTTGCGGCGGATTTACGTAGGCGACACCGCCGAGCGGCCAGAGCACGATTCGGTCGGCTTGTCCGCCGACCTGGCGACAGGCTAGAGCGTGGCCGAATTCATGGAGGGTAACAATCATGAACAACGCAAGGTATTCGACAATGTTCCAGGTGACGGAGGAATATTGCCCCTTGCGACTCTGGATTTCGTAATAGGCCACGAGGAACCAGGACCAGTGCAGGAAGACGTCAATCCCCTTGAACTTGAAGAGGTGAATCGATCCTTGGCGGCCGGTGGGCATCTGCTGGATTTATAACATAGGCGGGCGCGAGGAGACGGGGTGGTTGAAGCCTCTGCGACTGGCGGTTGTGGTGGGAGCAGCAGGTCGCTTACGCTGCGCTCGTGGGCGCTTTCGGGGCGCTATCGGGGCGCTATCGGAACAAGGCGATTGACGGTACTGGCGATCTCCTCCTAAGATGGGTCGCCCGGGTTCACCGGGAAAGCTGGAGCGCAGACCCGAAACAACAATGATTGGAAAAACTGTTTCCCACTACCGGATCGTGGAGTTGCTCGGTGGCGGTGGGATGGGAGTTGTCTACAAAGCGGAGGACACTGCGTTAGGGCGCTTTGTCGCCTTGAAGTTTCTGCCCGAAGAAGCTTCGCAGGATCCGCAGGCGCTGGAGCGTTTTCGGCGGGAGGCGCGAGCCGCGTCATCGCTGAACCATCCGAACATCTGCACGATTCATGACATTGGCCAGCACGATGGGCAGTTGTTCATCGTGATGGAGTGCCTCAGCGGAGAGACGCTGAAACACGTGATCCAGGGCAAACCGATGGAGATGGAGACGATGCTGGGTCTGGGCATCGAAGTGGCGGATGCGCTGGAGGCGGCACACAGCAAGGGGATCGTGCATCGCGACATCAAGCCGGCGAACATTTTTGTGACGGACCGGGGGCACGCGAAGATTCTGGATTTTGGTCTGGCGAAAATCGCGCGCAGCCACCGGTCAGAACTGGACGATTCGCCGACGCGGGCGGACGCGAGCAATCTGGACCTGACGAGTCCGGGGACGGCGGTGGGCACGGTGGCGTACATGTCGCCGGAGCAGTTGCGGGGCAAGGAACTGGACGGGCGTACGGATCTGTTTTCGTTTGGGGTAGTGCTGTACGAGATGGCGACGGGGGTGGTGCCGTTTCGAGGCGAGACCTCGGCGGTGATCACGGATGCGATTCTGAACCGGACGCCGACGACGGCGACGCGGCTGCGGCCGCAGCTTCCGGTGAAGCTGGAAGAGACGATCAGCAAGGCGCTGGAGAAAGATCGAGATCTGCGGTGCCAGACGGCGGGGGAACTGCGGGCAGATCTGAAGCGGGTGCAGCGTTCGATCGAATCGTCGCGGACCTCGGTGCTGGCGGAGGGGGGCGAGGGAGAGTCGTTGGCTCGGGCGGGATCGCCGGCATCGTCGTCGTCATCGTCGCCCGCGGCCGCATCATCTTCATCATCCTCTTCGGGATCTTCTTCGAGCGTGGGCGGAGGCGGGAGCAAGGATGGCAGAACGGCTGGCAAGAGCGGTGGCGTGCCTGGGCTGGTTGCGGCCATCGCGGTGCTGCTGGCGATTGCTGCCGGCGTTTATGGGGGCAAGTTATTTTTCTCGCCGGCGCCGGTGGAACCTCCGACCTACCGGCAACTGACGTTCCGGCGGGGCAGCATCCGTTCGGCGCGGTTTGCCCCGGATGGGCAGACGATTCTTTACAGCGCGGCATGGCAGGGTGGTCCGGTGGACGTGTTTACGGCGCGGCCGGAGGCTCCCGAGGCGCGCTCGATGGGGCTCAGCCGGACACAGCTGGTGTCGGTGTCATCGGCGTCAGAGATGGCGGTGCTGTTGAATAGCAAGGCGATCGGGACCTGGGTGAACATGGGGACGCTGGCGCGGGCTCCGCTGGTGGGCGGCGCGCCGCGGGAAGTGCTGGAGCAGGTGCAGTGGGCGGACTGGTCGGCGGACGGAAGCAATCTTGCGGTGGTGCGGGATTTCGGCGGGCGCAACCGGCTGGAATTTCCGATCGGAAAGCCGCTGTATGAAACGGGCGGGTGGATCGGGCATCCGCGGGTTTCTCCCAAGGGAGATCTGATTGCGTTCATCGATCATCCGGTGCAGGGCGATGACAGCGGTTCGCTGGCGGTTGTCGATCTGTCGGGACACATGAAAAAACTGTCGGGCGAATGGTTCACGATTCAAGGGGTGGCGTGGGCTCCGAATGGCAAGGAGATCTGGTTCACGGCGAGCAAGTCGGGCGTGGACCGGACGCTGTATGCGACGACGCTGGACGGCAAGGAACGGATGGTGTTGCGGCTGCCGGGCGCGGTGATGATCTTCGACATCTTCAAGGATGGCCGGGTGCTGCTGATGCGCGCGAGCTGGCGGCGGGAATTGATTGGGATGACGGCGGACGATAATAAGCAGCACGATCTTTCGTGGCTGGATTACACGTATCCCGCGGATCTTTCGGCAGACGGAAAGACGCTGCTCTTTGACGAGGAGGGTGGCGGCGGATCGTTGGATTACTCGAAATCGGGCGGATTGTCCTACGCCGTGTACATTCGCAAGACGGACGGATCGCCGGCGGTGCTTCTGGGCGAAGGGGGCGCGGTCTCATTGTCACCGGATGGAAAGTCGGTGATCGCGCAGACGCAGGATTCTCCATCGCAGTTGAAGCTGCTGACGACGGGAGCGGGGGAGCCGAAGGATCTGACGAAAGACACGATCAATCACTCGTGGGCGCATTGGTTTCCGGATGGCAAGCGGGTGCTGTTCTCGGGCAATGAGCCGGGCAAGGGAGTGCGGCTATATGTGCATGATCCGGGGACCGGTAAGGACCAGCCGATTACGCCGGAGGGAGTGAGCGGCACGGCCTTTGTTATTTCTCCCGACTCGCAAACGGTGGCAGGGATTGGCGCGGACCAGAAGGGATATCTGTTTCCGGTCGCGGGCGGAGAGGCGCGCGTGATTTCAGGACTCAACCCCGGAGAGCAGCCCATCACCTTCAGCAGCGACGGCGGGTCGTTGTATATTTACCAGCCGGGGGAGCTGCCGGCGCGGGTCTATCGGCTGGATCTGCGCACGGAGCAGCGCACGTTATGGAAGGAACTGATGCCGTCGGATCCGGCTGGAGTGGAGACGATTGGGCCGATTCTGATGACGGCGGACGCCAAGACCTGCGCCTTTGGATATCACCGCATGCTGGCGGATTTGTATCTGGTGGAAGGGCTGAAGTAGAGGGGATTTCGGTGTGCAGCCCCTAACCGGCCGCGGGAAAAGTGTTTTCCCAGCGCAGCATTCCCCCAGCGGCTGGAAGCCGCGCCCTTCCCCAAACCGGCGCGCGCGGCGAGTTTTTCCGCAACCTCTGGAACTCATACCCTTCCCCAAACCGGCGCGAACTTAGGCGGGGACTACCAGGGCGGGGACTACCAGCGAGAGGGCGTCGGGTTGCACGGTCATGCGGGCCGGGAGACGGCCTAAGAGTTCTCCGTCGGCCTCGACGTAGACGCGGTGGTCGGAGGGTTTGTGGTGGGAGTGGGCGTCGTTCGACTCCGCGAGCTCTTCACTTCGTGAAGAGGTCTCGGGCAGGCGGCAGAGGATTTCTGAGCAGTTCACGAGATCGATGCCTGGGATCTGGCGGCGCCATCCGAGGAGGGCTCCCGCGACGTATTGGAGGTAGGCGTTGCGGCTGGCGGTGCGGCACATGACGGTGCGGAGGTCGGGGCGGTCGAGCGATGCTCCGGGGACGAGTTCGCGCAGGATGTTGCCGAAGAAGCGGATTCTTACGGCGAGAAGTTCGGTGAGCAGGGCGCGCTGGGGCGGGCCGGAGCCGTTGGCGTAGTCAACCTGGAAGCGGCGCATATTGTAGGTGGCCCAGAGTTGCCAGGCTTTGAGGTAGTAGGCAGTCATGCCTCCGCGATTCTTGAGTTCGGCGGTGAGTTTGTAGAAGAGGTGGGCGTCGACCCCGATGCCGGCGGCGACGATGAAGTAGCGGGCGGCGGGCTGGCCGTGGAAGTCTTCGTACTCGATGCGGCCAAGGGGAATGCGGCGGAGGGTTCCGGAGACGGCGGTTTTGGCGGCGTCGCTGGGGCGAAGCGAGATGCGGAGGTCGTGAGCGAGAGCGTTGGCGGTGCCGAAGGGGAGAATGGCGAGAGCGACGGGGGTGCCGGCGAGTCCTTGAATGACGTCGTGGATGGTGCCATCGCCGCCGCAGGCGAAGACGGTGTCGCTGCCAGCGGCAACGGCGCAGCGGGCGTTGTCGGTGGCTTCGTGGCTGGAGCGGCAGATGGTGAGTTCGGTGCGGACTCCGGCGGACTGGATGATGCCGATGGCGTGGTTGAGTTCGGCGTCGCGCTTTTTGCCGCGGCGGCCGGAGTTGGGATTGAAGAGGATAGTGGCTCTGCGCATGCTTCGGCTGGCTCGGCTTTGAGTTCTGCTTTGGTTGGCTTTCCGTTTAGCGTCTTAGTTTCGCTTCTCAGTTTAACGCACGCCCCACTCCCACATGCCGAACATCGCTTTTTGTGGGATCGGGTGTCCAGCCTGACGGGCGAGCATGGCGACCTGTCCGCGATGATGAGCGTCGTGCGCGATCAGGTAGCCGAAGAAGCCGGCGGCGTCCGGACGAAAGCCCTTAATGCGGCCATCGCCATCGAGGGCGAGGGACGATTGGAGGACGGCGCGCAGCGCGGCTCGGCTGGCGTCGAGAGCTCTCTTTGCCTGGGCAGGCGTGACGGTGAAGCGGTCGAGTTGCTCGGGGACCTCTCCTTTTGTAGCTTTCAACCACATGACGCGGACGTTGTGCATGTGCGCAACCACGGCGGCGATGTTGCGTCCTTTGTTTGCGGGAGGTTCGGCACGCCAGGCTTCGGCGGGCAGATGGTCGAGCAAATATTGGTTGATGCGGTCGTTGGTATCGAAGGCCGAGAGCAGAGCTTCGGCGAGAACGAAGGGCGCGGCTGATTTCTTTGGATTGGGCATGGCGGCTTTGATGTGGGGAGTTCCCCGGTGCGACAGGTTAGCAGGCGGGTGCTTTGGCGGCCAAGCGGTTTAAGTCGTGATGGAACTGTGCCTACCTCACTTCGGCAGTAAATGCTCGCGTCCATTCGTGGCCCTTCACTTTGAAAGTTTTTGCTGGTACCGTCCCTGCGGGCGACATGTCCGCAACGCGGATTCGCGTTACGAGATTCCCGTCCTTTAGCACGTCGATGCGATGCGCAGTCTTCACTCCGGCAAAATCTTCAAATTCCGAGCGCTCTGTTTCGATTCCGTTAAAGTAGGTCTTAACTAGTAACCCGTGTCATCGAACCAGTAACCCCTCGCTTGCTTCGGGTCTAATTTCCCCTCCGGGCTCTCATATCCAGCAAGCACGCGCACAGTGCGGACGCCGTCTACCGTGTCGCGCTTGATCCTCCAATCTGATTCCCAAAATGTGTCAATTGCAGGGACCGGTTCCATCGCCGTCATCACGAACCGCAACAAACCTGTGTCCTCACCCTCTCCAAACTGGTAAGTCTTGTCGCCGTCTCTCGATCGCACATACCGGCTTTGCGCGAAGAACACCTCACGACGCCACTGCGTTTCGCTCAACCATGTGTCCTCATAATGCCCTTTAGCAGCCGCACCATCACGGCTTTTAGCCTCAAACTCGGCGCGAAGCACATAAGCGGTTCCGTTCCCAAACGCAGGGAACCCCATGTGTCTTCCGTGTTCAAAATAATTGTGGGCACTATCAAACGATTCTGTTCCGACGGGCCGCGTTGTTTTGAACGGAACCGAAATCTGCGACATTACCTGAACCGGCGTTCCGTCCACAACAAAAGGTTTGAAGCGCATGGCGGTAATCGCATGCTTACCAGTTTCATTTACTCCGGAGTTCTCCGAAACTATCGTTTCGATCTCCCTCAAGTTTCCTGCGCGATCGACGACGATACGACCTGTTACATTTCCTTCGAGTGATCCATCCTGCAGCGGAGGCCAGGACACTGGCTCGATTGGCAGCAGATTTTTTCGCAGCGTGACTTCGTCAATCAACACCGTCTGCAGCGGTTGGGAGTCGCCATCTTTACCCGTGGTATCGAAAAAGCCAACCGGCATCGCTCCCAAATCTTCCAGCGTCGTTATCTTTGCGGTCACCTGAGGCGAACCCACATTCACAGTCCGCGCGACCATTCGACCGTGAAAATCCGCGTAATCCTTGAACTCTGCACCCCAACCCAAACCACCGGCATAAAGCAGCAGACCCGTGGTGTTCTGCAACGCAACTGATTCCCTCACAATGTTATGAACCTCCGCAGTTCCGCTCGGGATAATCCAGCTCAGGTGCGTCATTGGACCTATTCGCGTATCTCTGCTCGCTTGGTTTGTTCGAGAACTTCGTTGAGTGGTGGCACCGGCCTAATCAGTTCTATAGCCGTCTGTTGCAACCATTGGGGAAAATAATCTCCCTCGTTCTTCTGCCAGTTGTGAGCACCGTCCACAATTTCGATCTGATGAAACTCCGGCGAGCGGACCTCCCGCTTCCACTGGTTGGGCGATGCCCACCAGATTTCCACTTCGCCGGTTCGACCGGATTCCTTATCTCGCTCAAAACTCGGTGCCAGCAATGCTCTTAGGTGGAACGCCTTTGTCGTCGGCTGGTCGAGTGTGCTGCGCTCAACCGTCTTCTTGATGTCCTTGGATAGGTTTTCGGCGTGACCGATTGTCGGCCAGACCGTCATTGCTGCGAGCGACGCGATCCACAACTGCCGTTGCATAAGCATGTAGTTTAACAATCGGTGGCGTTAAACTCGAAGCATGGCGGAGATGGGACGGATTCTGGTGATGCTGGGTGTGGCCCTGGTGGTGATTGGGGGCATCGTCATGCTGCTGGGGCGGACGGGGCTGCCGCTGGGGCGGCTGCCGGGGGATATTCTTTATCGGGGCAAGAACACTGCTTTTTATTTTCCGCTGGCTACGTCGATCTTGATTAGTGTGGTGTTGTCGATTGTGCTTTTTGTGATTGGACGGATGCGGCGGTAAGGGCGGGTGTGGGGCGGGTGTAGTGATCCTCCGACTGCGCTGGGCCATCCGCTTCGCGTATGGCTCGACTTCGCTCAGGATGACATGTTTGGTTAGGTAGCTGGAAATTTCATGGAGATGGCGGATCAACTCGGGTTTCAGTTTCGTCCTCCGGAGCGGCGGGTGTGGACGGTGCGGGCGCTGGTGTCGGCGGTGCGGTCGCATCTTGAGCGGGAGTATTCGGATTGCTGGGTGGAAGGGGAGATTTCGAATCTGCGGATTCCGGATTCGGGGCATTTGTATTTCACGTTGAAGGAGGAAGCGGCGCAGATTCGGGTGGTGATGTTCCGGTCGTCGGCGAAGCTGCTGCGGTTTCGTCCGGAGAACGGGCTGCAGGTTACGGTGCGGGGGCGGATTACGGTTTATGAAGATCGCGGGGAGTTGCAGATTTCGGCGGAGTTCATGGAGCCGCAGGGCGCGGGGGCTCTGCAGTTGGCGTTTGAACAGCTGAAGGCGCGGCTGGCGGCGGAAGGATTGTTTGAGGCGGCGCGGAAGAAGGCGATACCGGCGTTACCGCAGCGGATAGGAGTGATTACTTCTCCGCAGGGGGCGGCGTTGCGGGACATTCTGAATATTCTGGCGCGGCGGCATCATTCGGCGAATGTGGTGATTTATCCGGCGCAGGTGCAGGGGGAGGCGGCAGCGGGCGAGGTGATGGCGGGGCTGCGATATTTTAATCAGGGACTGCGGCATCGCGACGCGAGCGGCAGCCGGTCGGTCGAGGTCATCATTATTGCGCGCGGCGGAGGGTCGGCGGAAGATCTGGCTTGCTTCAATCATGAAGGGCTGGCGCGGGCGGTGGCGGAGTCGAAGGTTCCGGTGATTTCGGCGATTGGGCACGAGACGGATTTCACGATTGTGGATTTTGTTGCCGATCTACGGGCGCCTACGCCGTCGGCAGCGGCGGAGTTGGTGATCCGGTCACGACAGGAGATTGAGGCGCAGGCGGAGGATTTGGCGCGGCGGCTGGAGCGGGCTTTGCGGTACCGGCTGCTGATGGCACGTCAGGAATTGACGGACCGGGCGCAGCATGGGGCGTTTGCGCGGATGATGGATGGGATTCACCGGCGGCAGCAGAAGGTGGACGAACAGCGCTTCCGGCTGGAGAAGGCGGAGCGGCAACTGCTGGAGCGATATCACCGGCGGTGCGAGAGTGTTACGGCGGCGGTCCGGCATTATGATGCGCGGCGGCGGCTGGCGGCGGTGCGGCAGGGGCTGGAAGCTCAGGTGGGGAACCTGGCGGGGGCGATGCATCGGCGGCTGCTGGAGGGGCGCGCGGCGCTTGATCGCACGGCGGCTAGTCTGGAGGCGCTTTCGCCGGTGGCCATTCTCAAGCGGGGATATGCGCTGGTGTTCGATGCTCAGGGACAGTTGGTGACGGATGCGGCGCGGCTGCAGATTGGAGATGAATTGTCGGCACGTTTGGAGCGCGGACTGGTTCGTGCGCGGGTGACGGAGACGGAGACGGGAGAGGGGTCATGAGATCTGCCACGACACAGAGGGACACGGAGAGAAGAGGACGGGGATGGAGGCGGCATTCGAGGCGGCATTCGGTCGGGGCTGCATTAGAATGAGTGCAATTCAACTTCGGCCTTAACTTTGGGCTCAATTTTGGGCTTAACGTTTTGCCTGACTTCTGCGTGAGGGTGGCGTGACACCATCGCTGATCTGGTCGCACATCTCGGCCGTCTCGTTGATTTCGATTTTGGACATCGTGCTGGTCGCGATCCTGATCTACCAGTTTTTGTCGCTGGTGCGGGGAACGCGAGCGGCGCCGATGCTGATTGGCGTGGCAACGCTGGGGCTGGGATTTTATTTTGCGCGGCTGGGCGAGTTGCGCACTCTGAACTGGCTGCTGAGCACGCTACTGCCGTATGTCGTGTTTGCGCTGATCGTCGTATTTCAGTCGGAACTTCGCCACGCGCTGGCGAATCTGGGGAGCCGGATTTCGCTGATGCGGTCGGCCAGTTCGGTGGCGGATGTTTATGACGACATTGTGCTGGCGGCCAATCTGTTTTCGCAGACGCAGACGGGGGCGCTGATCGTGATTGAGCGCGAGATCGGGCTGCGCACGTATATCGAGAGCGGCGTGGCTCTGGATGCGCGGCTGTCGTATGACCTGCTGGCGACGGTGTTTCGTCCGAGCGCTCCCTTACATGATGGGGCGGTGATTGTGCAGCGGGATCGTATTGCCGCGGCAGCGTGTTTCCTGCCGCTATCGATGAACCCGGTACTGTCGACACAGATGGGAACGCGGCATCGGGCGGGGATCGGGATCACGGAAGAGACGGATGCGGTGGCGGTGATTATTTCGGAGGAGACGGGGGCGATCAGCCTGGCGGTGGGAGGAAGCGTCGACCGCGATTTGACGGTGGAGCGGTTGCGCGAGCGCCTGGGAATTCTGCTGCGGCGCTATGCTCCGGCGCCGATGTTGCCGAGTCCGGTGGAGGAGAATTTTGTCGAAGAAGAGCCGCCCAGTTCGAATTTCTATCACAGGCACGATGCCGGAAGGGACGACTGAGGATGGTGTCCCAGGGGCAGCGCAGCTTTTTCCAGCGAGTATTCGTGCATAACATCGGGCTGAAGGTGGTTTCGTTATTGCTGGCGGTTGGCTTGTGGATGGTGGTGGCGCGCGATCCGATTGCGGAAATCGAAGTCCGGGTTCCGATCGAATTTCATAATCTTCCTGACAACCTGGAGATCGATTCGGCGTCGTTCACGGATGCGCAGATCCGGGTGCGGGGGCCGGAACGGGTGATTCATCGTCTGCAGGCGGCAGATATTCGCACCGAGGTTAATTTGGCCGGGGTGCAGCCGGGAGAACGGACTTTCGATTTAACGGGACGGCAGGTGGTGGTGCCGCAGGATCTGGAGGTGGTGCAGATCATTCCGGGGCAATTTCATCTGTCGTTCGACAATCGGGCGACACGGGTGGTGGAGATCCGGCCGCGGGTGACGGGGACTTTTGCGAGCGGCATGCGGGTGGCGGAGGTGATTGCCGATCCACCGAAGCTGATGATCACGGGACCGCGACGGCGGGTGGAAGCGGTGGAGACGGCGATCACCGATCCGGTGGATGTGAGTGGAGTGATGACGCGCGCATCGTTTGAGACGCAGGCGTACATTCCCGATCCTCTGATTCAGGTTGTACATCCGACCTCGATTCGGGTGACGGTGATTATGGGGGGGACGGGGGATAAGAAATAGGAACGTCGATCGTCGTTCGTCGCTAGTCGTTCGCGGATTGTGAACGGACGACGGACTGTGAACGACCAAGGGCAAACGACCGCAGGCAAACGACTAGCGACTGAATCATGGAAATAAGGCCGTCGATCGTCGTTCGTCGTTCGCAAATTGTAATCGGGCGACGGACTGTGAACGACCAGGGGCAAACGACCAGCGACTGAATCATGACGCAAACTAGACAACTATTCGGCACGGACGGGATTCGCGGCGTGGCGGGGGAGTTTCCGCTGACGCGCGACAGCGTGTATTGGATCGGGCGGGCGCTGGGGCACGATCTGGTGCGGGCGAAGGCGAAGCCGAGGGTGGTGATTGGGCAGGACACGCGGGCGTCGAGCGTATGGATTGCCGATCGATTTCTGCAAGGGCTCGGGTCGGTGGGAGTGGAGGCGAGGAGCGCGGGAGTGATTACGACTCCGGGGGTTGCGTATCTGGCGCGCTCGCAGGGATTCGATGCCGGGGTGGTAATTTCGGCTTCGCATAATCCGTGGACAGATAACGGGATCAAGATTTTTTCCGGCGACGGCTATAAGCTGCCGGATGGACGCGAACTGGCGATTGAGAAAGAAATTTTTGCGCTGCTGCAGGGGAACGCGGCGGCGGCGCCGGATTCCGCGGTGGAGATGGCGAGCGTTCCGGGCGAGCATGGGTTGCGCCAGGCTTACGTACGCTGGCTGGCGGGCGGGGTGTCGGCGGACTTGTCGCGGCTGCGGGTAGCGGTCGATAGCGCCAATGGAGCGGCGACGGCGGAAGCTCCCGAGCTGTTTGGGGCGTTGAAGATCAAAACCACTTTTCTGCATGCCTCTCCCGACGGACAGAATATCAATGAGAGTTGCGGGGCGCTGCATCCGGAGACAGTGGCGGGCTTTGTGGCGGCTGCCGGACGAGGAGGCTTCGATCTGGGCGTGACTTTCGATGGCGATGCGGATCGGGCGCTTTTTTCGGACGCCGAGGGGAACGTGGTGAATGGAGATGCGGTTCTGCTGCTGGCGGCGCGCGACATGCAGGCGCGGGGAAGGCTGGCGAAGGCGACGGTGGTAGCGACGACGATGTCGAATATGGGATTGGAGTTGGCGCTGAAGCGGTCGGGGATTCAGATGCTGCGGGCGAATGTGGGCGATAAATATGTGCTGGAAGAGATGCAGCGTGTGGAAGCAACGCTGGGCGGGGAGCAGTCAGGGCACATTTTGTTTCGCGATGGCGATGCGACGACGGGCGACGGATTGCTGACCGCGCTGCGGGTGATGGAGGTCATGGTGCGGACGGGTAAGGCGCTGGCGGATCTGGTGAGCGACCTGAAGGTGTTTCCGCAGACGATTCGGAATGTGCGTGTGCGAGTGAAAACTCCGTTTGCGGAGATTGCTCCGGTGCGAGCGGCGATCGCGGCGGCCGAGGGGGAACTCGACGGCAATGGGCGAGTGGTGGTGCGGTACTCGGGCACGGAAGCGCTGGCGCGGGTGATGGTCGAGGCGGAATCGAAGGAGCAGATGGACCGGCTGGCGGGAGGGATTGTGGAGGCGATCCGGGCGGAGTTGGGGGCGTAGGGGAAATTAGTTCGCGGGAGGGCGAGGCTGCGCCTCGGGGACGGGGCAGAGCCCCGTCACCACACTCGGTTCATCACACAATCTGTTCACCACAATCTTTTCTCTGCTTTTCGACCACCATCTCTTCTCTCCACATTGTTCTGCATAATGTTTCTCCACGATGGTTCAGGGCGGGTTTTTCTTGAGTTCTGCCTCCCGGCAAATACGTCCTTTTGAACGAGCTGGTTATCTTGTGTGCGGCGGGTGGCGCGGGGAGAATGAGAAGCGGTTTAGAACACGCCTGGGGGAGTTTGGCGGTTTAGACGAGGCTCATGAGAATTCTGATTGTGGAAGACGATGCGGCGCTGGCGAGTTTTATTAAAAAGGGATTGGAGGCGGAACATCATGCGGTGGATGTTGCCCACGAAGGGAATCAGGGCCGTTCGATGGCGATGGAGTTTGATTATGACCTGGTGGTGCTGGATCTGAATTTGCCGGGGATGGACGGGGTGTCGGTGCTGAGGAATTTGCGGCAGAGGAAGGCGAATTTGCCGGTGATGATACTGACGGCGCGGAGCCGGGTGGAAGACCGGGTGCAGTGCCTGGATTCGGGAGCGGACGATTACCTGATAAAACCATTTTCTTATCTGGAGCTGTCGGCGCGGGCGCGGGCGCTGTTGCGGCGCAGCCATCTGCCGTCGGAATCGATTCTTACGGTGCGCGATCTTTGCCTGGACCGGGTGCAGCGTCGAGTGGAGCGATCGGGGAGACAGATTGAATTGACGACCAAGGAATTCGCGCTGCTGGAATACCTGATGCGGAATGCGGGCCGGCGGCTGACGCGGGCGATGATTATCGAGCACGTCTGGAACCTGACATTCGATTCCACGACGAACGTGGTGGACGTTTATATCAACTACCTGCGGCGCAAGGTGGATGACGGGTGCTCGCCGCTGATTCAGACGGTGCGGGGCGTGGGGTACCAGATGAGTGGGGAAGGGGCGCGGGCATGAGCGCGGGCGGGATCCGGCTTGCTGCCGCGGGTGCAACGTGCCCACCGCCGTCGCGTCGACTCGATGTACTGGGCGAGCTGTTGCATTGCTTGAGCCAGCCGCTGACCGGATTGCGCTGTGCGCTGGAAAACTCACTTGAGGAAATTGCCGGGCCATCGCAGGCAGGTGTGGCCGCCGCCCTGGAACAAACGGAAAGCGTCATCGGCATGGTTCAGCTGATGCGGGAGTATCTGGATGCGGAACGGCCGGGGCCATCGACGGCGTTGGCGGAGTTGGACGCGGCGGTGCGAAGCGTGAGCGAAGAACTGTCGACGATTGCGGAGGTGCGCGGGGTACGGCTGGTGGTAGCCGGGCGTTCGCGGGCGAGGGTGCCGCTGCCGGAGTCTCGACTGCGGCTGGCGCTGCAGTATCTGATTGCGGGTTGGATCGAAAAGCAATCTCCGGGGGACGAGATTGTGGTGGCGATGGACGAGGGTGTGGGGGGAGCGGTGTTGCGGGTGGAAGGCGCGCGGGCAGGGTTGTTGAGGAAGGGCCTCGGGTGTGGCGCTCCTTCGACGTTGAGCACGACGTTGAGCAGGATTCGGCTGGCGATCGCAGGTCGGCTTCTGGAAGGCGCCGGAGTAGCGCTGGTGCCGGGGGAGTGCGGATTCGTTCTCTTACCGGCTGCCGAGGAGTACAATCCAGCCTTCATGAGGGAAGAAGGCACGATCGCGAATTCGGTATTCACGAACGAACTGGTATTCAACAGTAGCCACGCGGCGCGAAAAGGGAAGTGAATGAAGATTCTGGAAATGTGCGATTCGAAGGCGGCGGCGGTTCCACTGGACGCAACCGCGGAGCTGGCAATCCGGACGATGCTGGAACGACGAGTGGGAGCGGTGGCGGTGGTTGACGAGAAGCAGCGGGTGGCGGGAATTTTTACGGAACGCGATGTGCTGGGCAAGGTATCGCTCGGGGAACAGAGCGCGCGGAAGGTTTCGGTGCGTGAAGTGATGACGACGCCGGTAGAGATGGCGACCGAGGCGACGACCGCGGCTGAGGCGCTTGCGACCATGGTGGAGCGCCACTACCGGCATTTGCCGGTTGTGGACAACGATGGCCGGCTGCTGGGGATGCTTTCGATTCGCAATGTACTGCAGGCGAAGATTGATACGCTGACGGCGCAGTTGGATCAGGCGCGGGCGATTGTGCTTTAGGAGGGGGCGATCTCGCCGCGGGGGCTGAAGCCGCAGCCCTTCAAAACAATCGCGAGCGCTGAACATCGTGCCTTCCTGAACATCCCCAGATTGGCTTATTGATGCGCGTTCGGACTTTGAGCGGGATTTCTGGCGTGGGGTGGCGGCGCTTTGGCGATTTTCACGTCGAAGGTGACGGGTAACTGTTTGGGGGGATAGCAGGCGGCGTTATCGCAAGCCTGATATTTCAGGGTGCCGCGAACGACATATTTTCCGGCTTGAACGGTATGCAAGGGACGGACCTGCACATCGACCTCGAAATTTCCCGTATAGACATTGAGCTTTTCGTTGGGATCGAAGGGAAAGCTGAAGTCCTGACCCTCGGGGTAGGTGGTCTTGCCGACGACGATGTCGGTGGTGGCCTCTACTTTGAGGACGGTGGGAATGAGGAACTCGGATCTGGGCTGGTTGGAATTGATGTGATAGCCGGTGGTGATGTGAAAGGTGAGCGGGATGGTGGCGGCCTGGCCCTGGACGACGGTCACGAGGGGAGCGGGCGCCATTTTTACGAGGGGGCCTTGCGGGCCGAAGTTTTCCTGGGCCCAGGTGCAGGTCGAGAAGAGCAAAAGCGTGCTGGCAAGAAGAATCTTCATTTATGGCCCTCAGCGGCTAAAGCCGCAATCGATTCTGCCGCAGTTACGGCACGGCTGAAGCCGTCCACCCCAGCAAGCCAAAAGCGGGCTTGCCGGGGGCTCCGGTCGTGCCCTTCCCCAGACCAGTCCGAATCGGAGTTTTTTCGCAGGCTGTAACGCCGCTTCGTCAACGAGCCCCCAAAAGCATCTTCTAAATTACTGCAGATCAGAGGAGTTCCGTAGTTACTTCTGAGCCTGTACTGCCTGGCCCTGGCTCAGGGCCTTTTTGATGTGGTCGACGAAGACGCTGCGGCTTTGCAGGCCGAATTCGCGGGCGATGATTTTGCCGTCGCGATCGAGGAAGAAGGTGGTGGGCAAAACACTGACGCCACCGTAGCTCTGGCCGACCGATTCCGTGCCGAGGAGGATGGGGTAATTGACTTGCAGGTCGTCGGCAAATTTGGCGATCTCTTTGGAGCTGGTGCTGTCATCGTCCATGGATACGCCGACGATCTGAAAGCCCTGGGGTCCGTATTGTTTTTGGAGTTCGACGAACCAGGGCATTTCGACCTTGCAGGGGCCGCAATAGGTGGCCCAGAAATTGAGCAGAACGGCTTTGCCGCGCAGGCCGGAGAGTTTGAAGTTCTTGCCATCGAGGGTTGGCAGGTCGAAGTCGGGGGCGACATTGCCGATGAGTTGTCCCTTGGCGGGAGCGGTGGCGTGATTGGCGCGCGCGATGTGAATGCCGACCAATACCATGGCGGCGACGATGGCGGCGACGAAGAACAGGACGAGTGGATTTCGTTGCACAGGTAACCTCGGCGGCTAAGCCGCCCTATCCTTAGGATGACGATTATGGCGGGGCTGAAGCCGCGCCCTTGCAAAAACAAGCCGCTACAAAAGTCTTTTCAACACAGGCCGCTACATTCTTTTCAAAACAAGCGACTACAGCGCGAAGCGGTTCAAGAACGAAAAATAGCCGGAGATGAGGGTGAAGCGACCCATGACCAGCAAGATGCCCAATACGATCAGTAAACCTCCGCTGGCTACTTCCACGGCGTGCATGTGGAACTTGAAGCGGTTATAGAACTTCAGAAAACGCTCGATGCCGAGCGATGTAAGCAGGAAGGGGACAGCCAATCCGGCGGAGTAGATGGCGAGAAGAAAAATTCCTTTCCAGACGGTGTCTTGCGCGGCGGCGAAGCCTAAGACGACGGCGAGGATGGGGCCTACGCAGGGGGTCCATCCGAAGGCGAAGGCGAAGCCGATAACGAAGGCTCCCCAGGCGGAGGAGCTGCCTTTGAGGCTGTGCAGGCGGGTGTCGGCCAGTAGAGCTTTGATTTGGAAGATGCCGGTCAGGTGAAGTCCGAAGAGGATGATGACGGCTCCGGCGATTCTCGAAAGCAAGGATTTATATTGCGCGAGGACCTGGCCTACTTCGGTAGAGATCGCGCCGAGGGTGATGAAGACGATGCTGAATCCGATGATGAAGGCGGCGGAGTTGAACATGACCTTGCGGAAGAGCTGGCCTTCTTTCATCTTCAACTGTTCGACGCCTACGCCGGAGATGAGGGAGACGTATCCGGGGACGAGCGGGAGAACGCAGGGGGAGAGGAAAGAGATGAGCCCGGCGACGAAGGCGGCTAAGGGTAGGGGCAGGCTGGTCATAATGGTTCTATTGTAGCGACCACATTGTAACGCGGGCCGAAAAGGCCGCCGGACAGGCCAGACCCGGATGGGCAAAGACGAAGATGGATCCGCGACCGGCGGCGAACGGCGGATCGCTCACTTCGTTCGGGATGACAATTCATAGAGTAGAAGATGCGCGGGCGAGAGCAATCGTTACAGCATTTCCTCGGGGCGGGCGTCGGAGGGCGCTGTTTAGCGGGCACGCGCCTTCTTCGGCGGTGCGGCGGGTGCGGGCGGCGCGACGGCTTCCGGCGGAGTTTCCGTTAAAGCTTTGCGAATGAATCCGGCAGGGACGGTTGCGGTGAGGATGGCGCGAGCTCCATCCTGCTGGATTTTGAGGCTGTCGAAGAAGGCTCTGACATCGGGGTCAGCGCCCTGGTTGGCGAGGCTGCCTTCGGCGGCGTGAAAGAGGTTGAGAAAGGCGGCGGTTTTTTCCGTGACGGCCTGTGCGTCGGCGTCGCTGGCGGTGAAGGCCTCGGCGCGAAGGTGGAGAGCGCGGAGATAGCGGGCGGAAATGACGGCGACGGCTGGTTTGGGGAAGAGCAGGGTCCAACTGCCGAGTTCGCCGAGCGTGCTGAGTTCGGGGCGGAGGCGGAGAATGGCGAAGGAGAGGCTGGCGAGCGGAACTCGCTTGTAGAAGTTGCGGAGCAGACGGGGCCCGCCGAAAGGCGAGGCGAGCTTGCGGGAGCGGTCGAGCATGCCGCGGATGACATCGGGATCGGGGTGATTGGAAACGGCGATGCTGTCATAGGAGAGCTGGACGACGCGAACGGTGCGGCCTTCGTAGGGGATGTTGTAGATTTCGAAGCCACGATAATCGTCGACGGACGAGGCGAGCTTTTTGAAATAGGCGGTGAGGCGGGCGGAGTCGATCTTGCCGACGAAGACTTCGGAGTAGCGGGGCTCGGAGGCTGGACCGGCGGTTCCGCCGCCCCAGGATTGGGGATAATGGATGGCGAAGGCGGCCTGATCGAGATCGCGTTCGAACTGGAAGCCGGTCTCCTCGACAAACTTTTCGTATTCGGGCTCATGGGAGACGGCGGGGAGAGCGGTGGGGTTCAAGGTGCGGATCCATTTGAGGTTGATGTAGAAGAAGCCGTCGGCGCCGGGGAGCAGGCGGGCGGCTTCGGGAGGAGCGTGTTTGCGCAAAACGATGATCAGCGCTACGCCGGCCACAATCAGCAAAACGATCAGAGGGATCAGGAGACGGCGTCGAATGCGCATCGATTTCGGGGGATGCCTGGCTCATCCCACGGTGAACCGGGGGTGAGTCTGACAATGATAGCACCGCGAGGGGGAGTGATTCCGGGAAGGTGGTTTCTTGCGCTGGATTCGACTCGGGGTGCAAATGAGTTATGGCATCGTTGGTTATCGGGGAAAATCGCGGGGGAAATCGCGAGAAGATCGACACCGAAAGGACGGGGTCTGGTTGCACGTGAAATGCCCTTGTGATAACTTAAATAATTGTCCCGGACATCAGGAAGGGATCAGGGAAGTATTGTGCCCTTATAAGGGCCGGCTTCCACCTGCTGGCGTAGCTCAGTCGGTAGAGCATCTGATTTGTAATCAGAGGGTCGGGGGTTCGATTCCCTTCGCCAGCTCCAGAAAATAGATTCCGGAAACAGAGAGGTTTTGCGCGGCGACGCGCGCTGGCAGCACGGTTTACAAAGGCACTCCTTCAGATAATTTTTCCGGCGAGTGTGGTGTCAGGCGGGAGTTCTCGCAATTCGTTTCCCGAGCTGAGAGTAGCGGAGCAGGGTTGGAGTTTGTGATTGTGCGGCGCGGTGTTTACGGATTTGCACAGGTGGGTGAGTGGTTAAAGCCAACAGACTGTAAATCTGTCCCTCTCAGGAGGTACGGAGGTTCGAATCCTCCCCTGTGCACCAGAGTCGAGTGGTTGAAGGCGAACGGTGGCGATCAGGCTGTGACGAACAAGTTGTGAAGATCAAGCAGTGACGATCAAGCAGTGACGATCAAGAAAAAGTTCGTGCTGGCGTTGATAGGTTACGCGGTGCTGGGCATTTTGGCGTGGACGACGCTGTCGGATGAGCCGATTCAAGTCTTGCATGCGAACATCAGGCTGCGAACCGGGACATTGCTGATCCTGGGATTGCTTGCTTTCCGGGCGGGGCTGTACTACTGGCGGACGCGGATTGAGGAAGCGCGAGAAGCTGGCGGAGTGAAGAGTTGATCCGGCGAAGCGGTTGGTAAGAGGTTTAGGTGGGCCGATGTAGCTCAGTTGGTAGAGCACTCCCTTGGTAAGGGAGAGGTCATCAGTTCAATCCTGATCATCGGCTCCATGAGATTACGGGTAGATTTGCGGGTGAGAATGAAGACGCGGCAAGCGGCGTCTCCACAAGGGATTCGGTAGAGGGCGGGAGTAACTCAGTGGTAGAGTCACAGCCTTCCAAGCTGTTGGTCGCGGGTTCGATCCCCGTCTCCCGCTCCAGAGATTGAGCGTAGCGTTTTTTGAAATTTGGTGTATGGGATGGAAACGGCCAGGTTCGAGCAGGGCGTTATCAAGGTCGAGAAGGAGCGCGAGTTCGGCGACCTGAAGACTGCGGTGGAGAAGGCGTTCGCGGCGGAGCGGGTGACGAAGTTCTTGAAGTTGCTCGGCGGGCGCGGGATTCGAGTCCGCGATTTTGAGGCGGTTTTCGCGGGAGATGCGATCGATCGGGCCGCGGGCGAAAAGGGTGGAGCGGCGCGAGCTTTATATGGGTCGCTGCCGGTTTCGGATCAGGCGCAGATGCGGGAGCTGTATTTGTCGAAGATTGAAGAAGTCGATCCGGCGCTGCGGTTGAAGTTTCACAAGTTGTATCAGTATTACTGAGTGGATCTCAGGACGAAGATTGATTTGCGAACCAGCCGGCGAGCGGCCGGCGCTACAGAGGATAAGAGCAAATGGCAAAGCAGAAATTTGAACGGACGAAGCCGCACTGCAACGTAGGGACGATTGGTCACATTGACCATGGCAAGACGACGTTGACAGCGGCGATCACGAAGGTCTTGCAGAAGCACAACCCGAGTATTGTGTTCCGGTCGTTTGATTCGATCGACAACGCTCCGGAAGAGAAGGCGCGCGGGATCACGATTGCGACGGCGCACGTGGAGTACGAGACGGCGAACCGGCACTACGCGCACGTCGACTGTCCGGGGCACGCGGATTACATCAAGAACATGATAACGGGCGCGGCGCAGATGGATGGCGCGATTCTGGTGGTGGCGGCGACGGATGGTCCGATGCCGCAGACGCGGGAGCACGTGCTGCTGGCGCGGCAGGTGGGCGTTCCGTATGTGGTGGTCGCTTTGAATAAGTGCGATGCAGTGGACGATCCGGAGTTGCTCGATCTGGTCGAACTGGAAGTGCGCGAGTTGTTGAAGAGCTATCAGTTTCCTGGAGACGATGTGCCGGTGATCCGGTTATCTGCTTTAGGGGCTTTAAACGGCGAAGAAAAGTGGGAGAAGCAGATTGATGCGCTGATGGAGGCGGTGGACAAGAGCGTGCCGCAGCCGGCGCGGGAACTGGACAAGCCGTTTCTGATGCCGATTGAAGATATTTTTTCGATTCAGGGGCGGGGCACGGTGGTCACGGGACGCATAGAGCGCGGCAAGGTGAAAGTCGGCGAGGAAGCGGAGATCGTCGGGTTCCGGGAGACGCGCAAGACGGTGGTGACGGGCGTCGAGATGTTCAAGAAGCAGCTGGATGAAGGCATGGCGGGGGACAACGCGGGACTGCTCTTGCGCGGCATTGCGAAAGAAGATGTGGAGCGCGGGATGGTGCTGGCGAAGCCGGGATCGATTACTCCGCACACGAAGTTCAAAGCGGAAGTGTACATTCTGACGAAGGAAGAAGGCGGGCGGCACACGCCGTTTTTCAAGGGATATCGTCCGCAGTTTTATTTGCGGACGACGGACGTGACGGGGATTGCGGAGTTGCCGGCGGGCACGGAGATGGTGATGCCGGGAGACAACGTGAGCCTGGTGATTGAGTTGATCACTCCGGTGGCAATGGAAAAAGGGCTGCGGTTCGCGATTCGCGAAGGCGGGCATACGGTCGGCGCGGGCACGATTGCGGAGATTATTACGTAGCGAAATGGTGTGGGGGCGGGGCTCTGCCCCGCCGGGACGGGGCAAAGCCCCGTCACCACACAACCAAATTCAGAGTTGGTTTAGGGAGTGAGCGATGCCCCGAGAGATTATTACGTTGCAGTGCGGTGATTGCAAAGAGCGGAACTATTCGAAGACCAAGAACCGCAAAACGACGCCGGATCGGCTGGAGCTGAAGAAGTTCTGCCGGCGGTGCCGGAAGCACACGCCGCACAAAGAAGTGAAATAGTGGAACGCGGGCAACGGCGTCCGCGCGACACAATCACAGGGGCGTAAGCTCAACGGTTAAACTGTCGGTCTCCAAAACCGAACTTGGGGGTTCGAATCCCTCCGCCCCTGCCAGAGTTGAGGGTAAGGTTGAGACCCGAGAGGGAGCAGTCGAGGAAAGCGGGAAGGTATGGCGACAGCAGTAGAACAAAACGCGGTGGTAAGCAGTTTGCGGTCGTGGCCGGAGCGCATCAAGACGTTTTACAACGATGTGCGAACGGAGATGAAGAAAGTGACGTCTCCGTCGCGCAAGGAAGTTCAGGCAACGACGACGGTGGTGATCATCACTGTATTTCTGTTTGCGTTTTTCTTCTGGGTGGTGGATCTAGCGATCAGCAACAGCCTGGAACGGATGCTGCATTATCTCTCGCACCATTAAGCGGCGAGCGAAAGAAGCGATTGAATGCCGGATACGGATACGAATAAGGGAAAAAACGAAAGCGCTGCGGCGGGCTCGGTTGAGGAGAGCCAGCAGGCACCGTCTTCAGCGCCCGCGGAAGCGGCGCCGGGCGGCGAAGCGCCGCGCAATCCGAATATGAAGTGGTACATCATCCACGCCTATTCGGGGTTTGAACGCAAGGTGCGGGAGTCGCTGGAATCGCGGGTGCAGGCATTCGGGTTGCAGGACAAGATCGGCAAGGTGCTGATTCCGACGGAGTCGGTCACGGAAGTTCGCGGCGGCAAGAAGTATACTTCGGAGCGCATGTTCTATCCCGGGTACGTGCTGGTGGAGATGGACATGGACGATCATGTCTGGCATGTGGTGAAGTCGACGCCGCGGGTGACGGGATTTGTGGGCACGGGGCAGCAGCCGACTCCGCTGTCGGATGAAGAAGTGAATCACATTGTTTATAAGGTGGCGGACAGCCGGGAGAAGCCGAAGCTCAAGGTTAAGTTTGAGAAGGGCGAGACGGTGCGGATTGGGGAAGGTCCATTCGCGACGTTTACGGGCGTGGTCGATGACGTGAATGAAGATCGCGAGACGCTGAAGGTGATGGTCACGATTTTCGGGCGGTCGACTCCGGTGGAATTGGAATTTGGGCAGGTGGAGAAAGTGGCGTAGCATGGCCACCTTTGAAATCAGCGTTAGAGTTTGGAATCCAGCCGATCCCAGCCGTTTTGCGGAAGTTAAGGCGCTGGTAGATACAGGCGCGTCGTACAGCTGGATTTTGAGATCGAGACTGGAACCGCTGGGCGTGCAAACGGTGCGACGATTGAAGTTCCGCACCATTGAAGGGCACACCGTCGAGCGCGATTTGGCGGCGGTTTTCTTGTCGGCGGACGGCTATACGGGCGGAGACAATGTGGTGATGGCCGAGTCCGGGGACATTGAGGTTCTCGGCGCGCACAGCTTGGAGTCTCTCGGATTGGCGGTTGATCCGGTTAACAAGAGGTTGATGCCGCTGGTGGTTGCGTTAGGGCTGTAGGAATCTGGGCAGATCGTGGTTGTTGCGGCTGAGCCGAAAATCCTAGACTCAGCGGCGGGACGGGGGTAGAGCCCCGTCACCACACATGAATTAGGTAAATTGGAAAGGCATCATGGCTAAGAAAGTTACAGGATCGGTAAAGTTGCAGATTGCGGCGGGCAAGGCTACGCCGGCGCCTCCGGTGGGTCCGGCGCTGGGGCAGGCGCAAGTCAACATCATGGAGTTCTGCAAGCAGTTCAACGCCCGGACGTCGCAGAAGGAACTGGAAGGGCTGATTGTTCCGGTGGTGATCACGGTTTACAGCGATCGCACGTTTACCTTTATTACGAAGACTCCGCCGGCATCGGTGTTGCTGAAGCGGGCGGCGGGAATTGCGAAGGGGTCGGGCGCTCCTAATAAGGATAAGGTTGGCAAGGTTACGCTGAAGCAGGTCGAGGACATTGCCAAGCAGAAGATGCCGGATCTGAATGCGGCGTCGGTGGATGCGGCGATCAAGAGTATTCGCGGTACGGCACGGTCGATGGGCATTGAGGTGGTTGGGTAGAGTTGGATGGCGGGGTGGCCGGGCGAGGACGCCCGGCGCTCCATTAAGCCGGCGCCCCATTTGCGAAAGTTCGATTAACAGAAAGTCACAAATAACTACGGCTCTTCGGAACAGCGAAGCGGCGGTGGGAGACTGAGGTGAGTATGAAGAAGTCAGGCAAGAATATTGAGAAGGCGCGCCAGGCGGTGGAGGCGCGGCCTTATACGCTGCAGGAAGCGGTTCCACTTCTGCAGAAAGTGAAATACGCAAAATTTGACGAGACGGTCGAGGTGACGCTGCGGCTGGGCGTCGATCCGAAGCATGCCGACCAGATGGTGCGGGGGACGGTGGTGCTTCCGCATGGCCTCGGCAAGTCGAAAAAAGTTCTGGTGATTGCGAGCGGTGAAAAGGTTCGCGAGG
This sequence comes from uncultured Acidobacteriaceae bacterium, assembly GCA_963696275.1. Taxonomy (GTDB): domain Bacteria; phylum Acidobacteriota; class Terriglobia; order Terriglobales; family Acidobacteriaceae; genus Acidiflorens. The sequence continues at coordinate 1,239,763 of CAVOJQ010000012.1, forward strand.
CGGAGGCGGCGGGCGCGGATTTCGTGGGCGGCGAGGATATGGTCGAGAAGATCACGAAAGAAAACTGGACCGACTTCGACGCGCTGATTGCGACTCCCGACATGATGAAGTCGGTGGGACGTCTGGGTAAGGTACTGGGGCCGAAAGGGCTGATGCCGAATCCGAAGACGGGGACGGTCACGATGGACGTGGCCAAGGCGGTGCAGGAAGTGAAGGCGGGCAAGGTCGAGTTCCGGACGGATAAGACGGCGCTGGTGCATGTTCCGGTGGGCAAGATTTCGTTTACTCCCGATAAGCTGATCGACAACGCGACGACGCTGATTTCGAGCGTGATCAAGGCGAAGCCATCGGTGGCCAAGGGCAAGTACATCAAGGCTTGCTATCTGAGTTCGAGCATGGGGCCGGGGATTTCACTGGACACGGCTCCGATTGAGCTGGCCGCTAAGGGCACAGCTTAGGCAGGGCTGCCGGGCTTTGCCCGGCGGGACGGGGCAGAGCCCCGTCACCACACGATTGGGAAAGGGTTTGAACATGGCGGTTACGAAGGCTAGGAAAATTGCGCAGGTGGAAAAACTTAGTGGCGATCTGAAGAATGCTTCGAGCATGATTGTCGCGACCTACTCCAAGCTGACGGTGATGCAGGACTTCGAATTGCGGAAGGCGCTGCGCCCGACGGGAGCGAAGTATCGCGTGGTCAAGAATACTTTGGCGGAGCGCGCGGGCAAGGGCACGAAGGTCGAAGAGGCGCTGAAGAATCTGCAGGGCGTTACGTCGATCGCGTACACGGAAGGCGACCCGGTGGCGCTGGCGAAGGCGCTGGCGAAGTATGTCAAGGATAATCCGGAATTCAGCTTCAAGGCGGGAGTGGTGGAAGGGCGCGTGATTTCGGTCAAGGAGATCGAATCGCTGGCGACCATGCCATCGAAGGAAGAGCTTTATTCGAAGCTGCTGTTCCTGTTGAATGCTCCGTCGCAGCGGTTGGTTACGACGATGAATGCGGTGGGACGGAATCTGGCGGTGGTGGTGGGCCAGGGCGTGGAGCAGAAGAAGTTCAAAGAGGCATAGGGTTCTGGTGGTGGCCGGGCGGGGACGCCCGGCGCTCCATGAAGAAGAAGTTTCTGGGCGGCTAGGCTGCTCGAAAAAAGATTTAGCTAACGCGAGACCGGGGGTGGCGCGGTCTGAAACTTTGGTGTTGTCTGGCACCGGAGTGGAGGACCTGGTCGCACTGGAAACCTGGCCGAGCGAGAGCGAAATCGTAAATCTTACAAAAAAGCGGAGAGGTTCATATGGCGGATCTACAGCAGTTGGAAGAGTCAATTGTCGGCCTGTCGTTGCTGGAAGCGGCAGAGCTGGTGAAGAAACTGGAATCGCGTCTGGGCGTTTCGGCGGCGGCAGCGGCCCCGGTGATGGTTGCCGGCGGCGGAGCGGCGGCTGGCGGAGCAGCTCCGGCGGAAGAGAAGACCGAGTTCACGGTCGTCCTGAAGGAAGTTGGAGCCAATAAGATCAATGTAATCAAAGCGGTACGCGAGGTTACGAGCCTTGGCCTGAAAGAGGCGAAAGATCTGGTCGATGGCGCTCCGAAGAGCATAAAAGAGGGCGTTTCGAAGGACGAGGCGGAGACGATCAAGAAGAAGTTTACCGAGGCGGGGGCAACGGTCGAAGTCAAATAGTTTGTGCAGCGCGGGAGCAGGTTTATGTGGTGACGGAGCTCCGCTCCGTTCGGCGGGGCAAAGCCCCGCCACCACACAAATTTATCTCGCTAGCAATTATTTGACCGAACACTAACTGAATCCTTGGGAGTGGTGTTAATATCTAATAAATAACCCGCTTACCCTGGCTTCACTGTGAGGCGACAGCGATCCGCATCCTCCAAATAGACCCAGGAAGCGGAACGGAAATGGATCGCTGGATAGAAGTTTGGCAGCCGGTCCCGCGGGCGGCGGGACGGAAACAGGCCTTTTGAACTGGCGCGGAATTTTACAAGTTATTCTAGAGTGAAGCGTCGCACGCGGCGCCCGCGGACAAGTTTGTCCTTGCGGGGGCCTATGTCTTTTCTGCGCGTATACCGCCCGTAGTTTCGCAGCCGTACTCTGGCGCTGATTTTATTAGCGCCCTCATTCCGCGCTGTACCGCAGCCCCGGGCTGCCTGAAAGCAGGAGTTCCTGAGCATGACAAAGCACAATATCCATCGCAAGCGTTTCGACTTCTCCAAGATTCCCGCGACCATTCAGATTCCCAACCTGATCGAGGTGCAGAAGCGTTCGTATGATCGTTTTCTGCAAATGGACAAACTGCCCAGCGAGCGCGAAGACGGCGGGCTGCAGGCGGTATTTCAGTCGGTGTTTCCGATCACCGACTTCCGCAACGTTTCGCAGCTGGAGTTTGTGGACTTCGCGATCGGCAACTGGGAGTGCAAGTGCGGGCACCTGAAAGGGCTGCACCATCTGCGCACGACCTGCAGGAATTGCGGATCGACGGTGATCACCGATCCGTTTCATCCCGGCGAGGTTCTTTGCCACAAGTGCGGCACGTATAACGCGAATACTCCCGACTTCTGCAACAAGTGCGGCGACCCGGTGGGACTGCAGCTGAAGTATGACGTGGCGGAATGCGAAGAGCGGGGCATGACGTACTCCGCGCCGCTGAAAGTCACGATGCGGCTGACCATCTGGGATAAGGATGAGGCGGGGAACCGTTCGATCCGCGACATTAAAGAGCAGGAAGTGTTTTTTGGCGACGTTCCGCTGATGACGCAGAACGGGACGTTCATTATTAATGGCACGGAGCGGGTGATTGTCAGCCAGTTGCATCGCTCGCCGGGCGTGTTTTTTGAGACGGCGGCGAACCGCACTTATTTTTTGGGCAAGATCATTCCGTATCGCGGATCGTGGGTGGAGTTTGAATACGACCAGAAGAACGTGCTCTACGTGCGTATCGACCGCAAACGGAAATTCCTGGGCACGATTTTTCTGCGCGCGCTCGGGCTGCGATCGGGCGAAGACATTCTGAAGACGTTCTATACGACGGATCGTCTGGTGGTGCGCGACAAGAAACTGTTCTGGACGCTGGATCCGGCGAGTGAGAAGCCGACGAATCTTCTGGGCATGAAGCTGGCGCACAGCATCAAGTCGAAGTCGGGCGATGAAGTGGCGCACTCGGGGCGCAAAATCACGGCCGCGACGCTGAAGGAAATACAGAAAGCGAAGGTGAGCGAGATCGAAGTCGACATGACCGATCTCGAAGGGGCGTGGGCGGCGAGCGATATCGTCGATACCACGACGGGAGAAGTTCTGCTCGAAGCGAACACGGAAATCATGGCCGACAAGGTTTCGAAGATTCTGGAATCGGGCGTGGTCGAGCTGAGCATCTTCTTCCCGGAGCGGGACGACGTAGGCACGGTCATCAGCCAGACGCTGCGGCGCGATTCGATCACCACTCCCTCGGAAGCGTTGATTGAGATTTATCGGAAGCTGCGCCCTGGCGATCCGCCGACGCTGGATACGGCGACGGCATTGTTCCAGGGCATGTTCTTCGATCCGCGGAAGTATGACTTCTCGCGGGTGGGCCGGCTGAAGTTCAACATCAAGCTGTTCGAAAACCAGGAAGCGACGAGTCTGGAACAGCGGACGCTGGATCCGACGGATTTCTACGCGACCATCAAGTACCTGCTGAAACTGCGCAAAAACATTGGCGCGGTGGATGACATCGATCACCTGGGCAATCGCCGGGTGCGCGCGGTGGGCGAGTTGCTGGAAAACCAGTTCCGCATCGGCCTGGTGCGCATGGAACGGGCGATCAAGGAAAAGATGAGCGTGTACCAGGAGATGTCGACGGCGATGCCGCACGACCTGGTGAACGCCAAGCCGGTGATGGCCGCGATCCGCGAATTTTTCGGATCGTCGCAGCTGTCGCAGTTCATGGATCAGACGAATCCGTTGTCGGAGATTACGCACAAGCGGCGTCTGTCAGCGCTGGGGCCGGGCGGGTTATCGCGGGAACGCGCGGGATTCGAGGTCCGCGACGTGCACCCGACGCACTACGGACGCATCTGCCCGATTGAAACGCCGGAAGGTCCGAACATCGGGCTGATTTCGTCGCTGAGCTGTTTTGCGCGCATCAATGACTACGGTTTCATCGAATCGCCGTACCGCAAGGTGAAGAACTCGCGGGTGGTGGATTACGTGATTGTGGTCAATGCGGGCGACAGCGCTTTCAAGGTTGGCGACTACGTCGAAAAGAGCGAGATGGAGAAGATCAATGCCGATCTCAAGGAACGGCGCAAGAAGCCGGTCGAGATCGAACCTTTTTCTTTCTATCTGTCGGCGTGGGAAGAAGACCGGCACACGATTGCGCAGGCGAACATCGAGCTCGACGACAAGGGACGCATTGCGGGCGAACTGGTGAATGCGCGCAAGGCGGGGAACTTTGTGCTGGTTCATCGCGACGAAGTGGATTACGTCGACGTCAGCCCGAAACAGCTGGTCTCGGTGGCGGCATCGCTGGTGCCGTTCCTGGAGCACGATGACGCGAACCGGGCGTTGATGGGCGCGAACATGCAGCGGCAGTCGGTGCCGCTGTTGCGGGCACAGGCTCCGATCGTGGGCACGGGGATGGAAGGGGTCACGGCGCGCGATTCAGGGGCTGTGGTGCTGGCCCGGCGCAACGGGATCATCGATTCGGTCGACTCCGAACGGATCATTGTCCGGGTCGAGGGCGAGCATCATCCGATGCAGCTTTCGCGCGAGGTGGGCAGCGACATTTACCAGCTCACGAAGTTCAAGCGCTCGAACCAGAACACCTGCATCAACCAGAAGCCGATCGTGAAAAAAGGCCAGCGGGTGGTGAAAGGGCAGGTGATCGCTGACGGCCCGTGCACCGACTTTGGCGAGTTGGCGCTGGGACGGAACGTGCTGGTGGCCTTCATGCCGTGGCGCGGCTATAACTTCGAGGACGCGATTCTGGTTTCGGAAAAGATGGTGAAGGAGGATTACTACACCTCGGTTCACATCGAAGAGTTCGAACTGGAAGCGCGCGATACGAAGCTCGGTCCGGAGGAAGTGACGCGAGACATTCCGAACGTGAGCGAATCGACGCTGCGCAATCTGGACGAAGCGGGCGTGATCCGCATCGGCGCCGGGATCAAGCAGGGCGACATCATCGTCGGCAAAGTGACGCCGAAGGGTGAAACGCAACTGACGCCGGAAGAGAAACTGCTGCGCGCGATCTTCGGGGAAAAGGCCGGCGACGTGCGCGACGCTTCGCTCTACTGCCCGCCGGGAATCGAAGGCATCGTGGTGGACGTGAAGATCTTCTCGCGCAAGGGTCAGGAGAAGGACGAGCGGGCGAAGGCGATTGAGGGGAATCAGATCGCGAAGCTGGAGAAGAACCTTTCGGACGAGATCCGAATTCTTACCGACGAGCGGTTGAAGCGCCTGGAAGGCCTGCTGGGCGGCAAGGAAGTGCAGGCCGATCTGCACGACGAGCGGACCAACAAGCGGTTGCTGACGAAAGATACGGTTCTGGACCGCGACACGATCGAGCGCATCTCGACCCGCAACCTGAAGCGCATCAAGTATGCGGATAAGGATCCGCGGGTGAACGAGCAGATCGACGAGATCGAGGAGATGACCTCGCGCCAGATCGATGTGCTGAAGAAGATCGTCAACGAAAAGAAAGACAAGTTGACCAAGGGCGATGAACTGCCGCCGGGCGTGATCAAGCTGGTGAAAGTTTATATCGCCATGAAGCGCAAGCTGAGCGTCGGCGACAAGATGGCCGGACGCCATGGCAACAAGGGCGTGATCGCGCGCATTCTGCCGGAAGAGGATATGCCGTACCTCGAGGATGGAACGCCGGTGGAGATCGTGCTGAATCCTCTCGGCGTACCCAGCCGTATGAATGTGGGACAGATTCTTGAAACCCACCTAGGATGGGCGGGCGCTGAGTTGGGCAAGAAGATCGGCGAATTGCTGAAACAGAATAATCGAACCGAGGTGATCCGGCGCGATTTGAAGACGTTGTTCAAGGACACAGTGCTCGCGGATACGATTGCGGACATGAGTGACGATGAACTGGAAGCGCTGGCTCCAACCTTGAAGAAGGGCGTCTTCATGGGCTCGGCCGTATTCGACGGAGCGCGCGAGACGGAGATCAAGGCGTTGCTGTCGAGCGCGGGGCTGCCGACATCGGGCAAGACCAGTTTGCGCGACGGCATGACGGGCGAGATTTTCGAACAGCCGGTCACGGTTGGCTACATCTACATGTTGAAGCTGTCGCACCTGGTGGACGACAAGATTCACGCGCGTTCCATCGGACCGTACTCTCTGATCACGCAGCAACCGCTGGGTGGGAAGGCGCAGTTCGGAGGCCAGCGTTTCGGAGAGATGGAAGTCTGGGCTCTCGAAGCGTACGGCGCGGCGTTCATCCTGCAGGAACTGTTGACGGCGAAGTCGGACGATGTGTACGGGCGCACCAAAATCTACGAAGCCATTGTTAAAGGCGAGGCTGCGATGGAGCCGGGCGTGCCGGAATCGTTCAACGTGCTGATACGCGAATTGCAGGCGCTTTGCCTGGATGTGGAATTGATCAAGGCTACGGAGAAAAAGCCGGTGGCCGTAGCAGCGGATTAAGGGCAGTTCCCGGTTCTCAGTTCTCAGTTCTCAGTGGTCGAGAGCCGAGCGAAACTCAGAGCCGGGAGATGCTGCAAGGATTTGGACGTAAAGTTTCGAACGATTAGCCGCCGCGGCATTCGCTCTCAGCGTCGCGATACGGCAAAGCTCAAACCGGTTCTTCACTGAGAACTGAGAACCGGGAACTGAGAACTGCAGTCGAGGGCCGCCGGTGGGCGCGTGAGATCCACAGGAAAGCGGAGGAACATGTTTCGTTCGAGCCCGTTCGATTTGGCAAATCCGGTGGCTGATTTTGATGCTATCCGCATCAGCCTGGCATCGCCGGAAAAAATCCGGAGCTGGTCGCATGGTGAAGTGACCAAGCCGGAAACCATCAACTATCGCACCTTCAAGCCGGAGCGCGATGGCTTGTTCTGCGCGCGCATTTTCGGCCCGGTCACGGATTGGGAATGCCTCTGCGGCAAATACAAGCGCATGAAGCATCGCGGAGTGATCTGCGACAAGTGCGGCGTGGAAGTCACGCTGTCGAAAGTTCGCCGCGAGCGCCTCGGACACATCGAGCTGGCTTCGCCCTGTTCGCACGTGTGGTTCTTCAAGGGACTGCCGAGCCGCATCGGGCATCTGCTGGATATTTCCCTGCGCGACCTGGAAGCGATTCTCTACTTCGAGGCCTACGTGGTGGTCGATCCGGGCGACTCCACGGCCAAAGAGCGCGAAGTCATCAAGGACGAGCAGAAGTATCGCGAACTCGATCAGCAATTCCGTCCCGCCGGTTTCAAGGCGATGATGGGCGCGGAGGCGATCAAGGAACTGCTGAAGCGGGTGGAAGTGGATTCGCTCTCGGGCGAGCTGCGCGAGAAGATGAAGCACGAAACTTCGCTGCAGAAGCGGCTGAAATATGCCAAGCGACTGAAGGTAGTGGAAGCTTTCCGCAAGAGCGGGAACAAGCCGCAGTGGATGATTCTCGATGTGCTGCCGGTGATTCCACCGGAGCTTCGTCCGCTGGTTCCACTGGATGGCGGACGTTTTGCGACCTCCGACTTGAACGATCTGTACCGGCGCGTCATCAACCGCAATAACCGGTTGAAGAAGCTGATGGATTTGCATGCTCCCGAAGTGATCGTGCGCAATGAAAAGCGCATGCTGCAGGAAGCGGTGGATGCGCTGTTCGATAACGGGCGGCGCGGACGCGTGCTGCGCGGGGCGAACAACCGGCCGCTGAAGTCTCTGTCGGACACGCTGAAGGGCAAGCAGGGACGCTTCCGGCAGAACCTGCTGGGCAAGCGCGTGGACTACTCGGGGCGTTCGGTGATCGTGGTTGGTCCCGAGCTGAAGCTGCACCAGTGCGGGTTGCCGAAGAAGATGGCGCTCGAATTGTTCAAGCCGTTTATCTATCACCGCCTGGAACAGACGGGAAATTGCACCACCATCAAGCAGGCAAAGGAAATGGTGGAGCAGCAGGATCCGATCGTCTGGGACATTCTGGAAGAGGTGATCAAGGATCATCCGGTGATGCTGAACCGGGCGCCGACGCTGCATCGTCTGGGTATTCAGGCGTTCGAGCCGGTGCTGGTGGAAGGCAAGGCGATCAAGATTCACCCGCTGGTGTGTACGGCGTTCAACGCCGACTTCGACGGCGATCAGATGGCGGTGCATATTCCGCTGTCGCCTGAGGCGCAGGTGGAAGCGAGCGTTCTGATGCTGTCGTCGCACAACATCCTGTCGCCGGCGTCGGGGCAGCCGATCACTGTGCCTACGCAGGACATGGTGCTGGGTTTGTATTACCTGACGAAAGCGAAGCCGGGCGCGAAGGGTGAGGGGCGGTCGTTCGCGAATATCGATGAAGTCGTGATCGCGCTGGAGATGGGCGAGGTGGAGACGCTTACGCCGATTCGCCTGCGCTACACGGGTGAAGTCATCGACCTGACGCAGGCTTACGACGATCAGGATGTGAATCACACGGAGCCGATTAATATTACGCGCGAGTATCTGAACACGACGGTGGGGCGCGCGATTTTGAACGACCATCTGCCGAAGGCAGTGCCGGGCGCCAATGTGGCGATGCCTTACATCAACGGTCTGCTGAAGAAAAAGGGCGTGGGACAGCTGGTCAATTACTGCTACCTGCGCTTTGGCCTGGAAGTCACGGTCAAGATGCTGGATGAAATCAAGTCGCTGGGGTTCCGATATGCGACGCGCGCTGGATTGTCGATCGGCATCGATGACATGGTGATTCCGGATAACAAGAAGACCCTGGTCAAGGACGCCGACAAACTGGTGATTGCGGTGCAGCAGCAATATCTGGACGGCGCGATCACGAACGGCGAACGCTATAACAAGGTCATTGAAATCTGGTCGGCGATCACGGAGAAAGTTGCCGATGAAATGTTTGGCCAGATGCAGCGGCGGGATAAAGAAGGCCAGCTGAATCCGATTTACGTGATGGCCGACTCGGGCGCTCGCGGATCGAAGCAGCAGATTCGCCAACTCTCCGGCATGCGCGGACTGATGGCGAAGCCGACGGGTGAAATTATCGAGACGCCGATCACGGCGAACTTCCGTGAAGGGTTGACGGTGCTCGAATACTTCATCTCGACGCACGGCGCCCGCAAGGGACTGGCAGATACGGCCCTGAAGACTGCCGACTCGGGTTATCTGACGCGGCGTCTGGTGGACGTGGCGCAGGACGTGATCATCAGCGAATACGACTGCGGAACGGTGGACGGAATTTTCGTCTCCGGTATCGTCGAAGCGGGCGAGATTATCGAACCGCTGCGCGATCGCATTGTGGGCCGGGTGTCACTGGAGAAGATCAAGGACTACGAAGGACAGATCGTGGTCGATGTCAATCAGGAGATCACGGAAGATCTGGCGGGCGCGATTCAGGCGGCCGGCATTGAGCGGGTGAAGATTCGCTCGGTGCTGACCTGCGAATCGAAGCGCGGGGTTTGCGTCATGTGCTACGGACGCAATCTGGCTTCGGGACGCCTGGTCGAACTGGGCGAGGCAACGGGCGTGATCGCTGCGCAGTCCATTGGAGAGCCTGGAACGCAGCTCACGATGCGTACGTTCCACATCGGTGGTACGGCATCGCGAGTATCGGAGCAGTCGCGGCTCGATGCGAAGAGCGCGGGCACGGTGCGCTTCATCAACCTGCAAACCGTGAAATCGAAAACGGGCGACCTGGTAGTCATGAATCGCCAGGGCTCGATCGCGGTGGTGGACGAAAAGGGACGGGAACGGGAACGCTACGCGGTCGTGTACGGCGCCAAGGTGAAAGTTGCCGAAGGCGGTCCGGTTGCGCTCGGCGAGGCGCTGGTCGAGTGGGATCCTTACACCTTCGCCATCCTCACGGAAATCGGCGGCACGGCGCAGTTCAAGGACCTGCAGGAAGGTATCACGCTGCACGAAGAGGTCGACGAGGTCACTGGGTTGTCGCGTCACGTGGTGGCGGATTCGCCCGACGAGAAGCGTCAGCCAGCGATCGTGATCAAGGGCAAGGCGAGCAAGCGATACCTGATGCCTTCGCGCGCTCACCTCATGGTGCAGGACGGAGACACGGTGTTCCCCGGCGACGTGCTGGCGAAGATCCCGCGCGAGACCACGAAGACCAAGGACATCACGGGCGGCCTGCCGCGCGTGGTGGAATTGTTCGAGGCGCGCAAGCCGCGCGAGACGGCCGTCATCAGCGAAATCGATGGCGTGGTTCGCTTCGGCGAAGTGGCCAAGGGACAGCGCAAACTCTACGTGGCAGCCGACAACGGCACGGAGAAAGAGTATTCCGTTCCGCGCGGCGTTCACATCAACGTGCAGGAAGGCGAGCGCGTCAAGGCGGGCGAACCTTTGATGGATGGCCCGCTCAACCCGCACGACATTCTGGCGGTGCTGGGTGAAAAGGAGCTGCAGTCTTATCTGGTGAACGAAATCCAGGAAGTCTACCGCTTGCAGGGCGTGAACATTTCGGACAAGCATATCGAAGTGATCGTCCGGCAGATGATGCGCTGGGTGAAGGTGGAAGACGTGGGCGATACGCAGTTCCTGCTGGAACAGCAAGTGGACAAGTTCCGCTTCCACGAGGAGAACGAGCGGGCGATTGCGAACGGCGGCAAACCGGCCACCGGGCGTCCGTTGCTGCTCGGCATCACCAAGGCGTCGCTCTCGACCGATTCGTTCATCTCGGCCGCCTCCTTCCAGGAGACAACGCGTGTGCTGACGGAAGCTTCGATTCAGGGAGCGGTCGATCATCTGCGCGGGCTGAAGGAGAACGTGATCGTGGGCCGCTTGATTCCGGCCGGCACCGGCATGGAGTATTACAGGAACGTGCGTCTCTCTCCAGAGATGGAAGAGGCGGCGAGCAAGGTGCAGGAAGAAGTCTCGCAGGCGTACGAAGATGCCGAACGCGCTCTCGAACTCATGCGTCACGAGGGCGAGACGGAAGAACTTGCTGCGGAGTAAGAGTGTACGGATTCAGGGCAGGGGTGGCGTTGAGTGGCCCCTGCTTCCTGAATCACGTTTCTCAACCCCATGGCTTTAGCACTGGAACCACAGCGACTCGGCGGACCGGCGGCGGCCGGCAAAGCAGAGCCAGAGCCGATTCCGGGCGGATTGGTGGTGGCGCCGGCCCTGGGACGTTTTTGGCGTCTCTTCCGACTGTCGATCTGGCGCGCCTTCGAACACGACGCTTTCGGGACGGCTAAAGCGTCAGCCTATTCCTCGATCTTCACTTTCTTCCCGGCATTGCTTGTCCTGGGGTCGGTTCTCGCGACCTTGAACCGCGGGCAAGTTTACCTGCGCGAAATTTCGTTCGCGTTAGGGACGATCCTGCCGGCGGGCAGTTCGACGGTGCTGGCCTACCTGCGAGGCAGCACGGACCGGCCGGTGGGGCTGCTGATCTCGTCGTCGTTGCTGACGCTGTGGAGCGCTTCGGGAGTGATCATTTCGTGGATGGATGGTTTTCGCCGCGCCTACCAGCTTCCGAAAACCTGGGGAATCGTCAAGGAGCGGCTGATTGCGATATCACTGGTGTTGATGGCGGGGCTGCCGCTGACGTTCGCGACGATTCTGGTGGCGTTCGGCAGCCGCATTGAGCTGCGTATTCTGTTTTTGATGGGGCATGAATACGGGCCGGTGATTCTTCTGTTGTGGGGCGCGATCCGGTGGCTGATTGCCATCCTGACGAGTATTGCCGTGATCCAACTGATCTATCACAATGCCGTGCCGCGGACGCAGCCCTGGCACAGCGTTTTGCCGGGGGCAGCGCTGGCGACCGGAATGTGGCTGATTTCGACAGCGTTCTTTGGCTGGTATCTGCAGCACTATGCGGATTACAGCGTCATCTACGGGTCGCTCGGAGTGGGCATCGCGCTGCTGGTCTGGATGTACATGATCTCGCTGGTGGTGCTGATTGGCGCGGAATTCAACGCCATGCTGTTTCCGCGCGGGCTGACGAAGGTGGCGGCGCCACAGGGCAATGGTGAAGCTCGATAGCTGTGGCGGGCAGGCGGGTACGTGAACAACTTATTCACCGAATTCCGCGATGATTCTCTGGACCCTGCTGTCCGCGGATACCTGCATACTCCCGAAAATCCCAATGGTGACGCGCTGGTGCTGACGCATGGCGCGGGGTCGAATGGCAGCGCGCCGTTGCTGGTGGCAATCAGCGAAAGTTTTGCCGGGGATGGCTACGTCGTCCTGCGCTGCGATCTTCCCTTTCGGCAGGAGCGGCGGACTGGGCCTCCGTTTCCGGGGAAGGCGGAACGGGATCGTGCGGGGTTGCGCAATGCGGTGGCGGCATTGCGCAAGAATATGGCGGGACGACTCTTTCTGGGCGGGCATTCTTACGGAGGGCGGCAGGCGACGATGCTTTGCGCGGAGGAGCCGGCGCTGGTGTCGGGATTGATGCTGCTTTCCTATCCGTTGCATCCGCCGAGCAAGCCGGAGCAGCTGCGCACGCAGCATCTGCCGAATCTGCGGACGCCCAGCTTGTTTGTCCAGGGAACGCGGGATCCGTTTGGCAGCGTGGAGGAGATGACCGAGGCGCTGCGGCTGATCGCGGCCAAGACCGAGCTCATGATCGTGGAGGGTGCGGGGCACGATTTGGGGGTCAAGGGGAGGGCGGGGGGAGGGGAACTCCCGGGAAGAGTGCTGGCGGAGTTCCAAAGGATGTTCGGGTAGACCTCCCGGCAGGTCATTCTTGACTGGGCAGAGTGGATTTCGCTGCGGGCACGCAGGCGAGGGCGCCCGCGCTACACAAGCTAGTTTACCCAGCCGGATTTTGATCCGCCGTTGGTCTTGTCGTTGTCGTCGGGGGGGACGTAGTTTCCGTGTTCGTCGAAGGTGACCTTGCGGTCGTGATCACGCATGTAGACTTCGAATTTTCTGGCGGTGCGGCGGCGTTTCCAGCGGTAGTAAGAATTTCTGACGCCGAAATAGCGCTCGGATGCGGCGTAGCTTACTCCACGAGAGGGCATGAACTTGACCCAGAGGAAGCCAAAGAATAATCCGCCGAGATGAGCGAAGACGGCGACTCCGCCCTGGGATGGCTCAAAGACGGCGATGATGGCGACGACGACCCAGATTCCGACGAGGTATTTCGCCTTGATCCGGAAGGGCAGGGGAAAGAGAAACATTTCCTGATCGGCGTAAAGAATGCCGAAGGCCATGAGCAGGCCGAAGATGCCACCGGAAGCGCCCATGGTTTCGGTGCCGGGGTCCATGCCGAGGAAATGGGTATAGGCGACGGCAATGGTTACCAGGGCAGCGCCTACGACGCAGAATGTATAGCACTCGATGAATCGACGCGGACCCCAATCGCGTTCGAGGTAGGCTCCGATAAACCAGAGCGTGAGCATGTTAAAGAAGACGTGGCTGAAGCTGGCGTGCAGCAACGAATAGGTGACCAATTGCCACACCTTGCCATGCATCACGTCCACGGGAATCAGGGCTAGCCATTCGCGCATGAGAGCGACCGCGCTTTTCGAGAAGAGCGGAGCTACGACCTGAAAAAAGTAAATCCCCGTGCAAGTCAGAATGATGCGCTTCACCCATCCGGCGAAGGGAGGGAAGCTGAACGAGATGCTTTGTCCGCGGCTCACTTTTTATCTTCTTCTGCTTCTCTGTCGATCGCTTGACGCTTATCTTTCTGGCTCGGGCACAACCGGCAAACTGCGATGACCTGCGGAATCGACGGCGCGGACACCGAATATGACATTATCCTTCGAAACGGGCAGGGTTGCACGCACGCCATTGCTGACCGTTTGGACGTACTCCCAATCAGCGGCGTTGGTGGAGCGCCAAACGATCTCGTAGGCGGCTGCTCCGAGGGAAGGTTCCCAGGTTAACGTGGTGTCGTTTTCGAGATTCTTCGTGAGTATCTTTACGCTGGTCGGGGGCGCGGGAGCCAATGCTAAAGAAGCCAGGGTGGCGGCATTCAGGCGAGCCACGTGAGCGACGTAGTCGAAGTCGACGAATTTCGGCAGGTCTCCGAATGCGATGCCATTTTCCGTACGGACGTTCTGATGCTGATGGTTGAAGTCTTCGCGAAATTCGGTGAAACGCACGGCGGCGAAGCCCTGCTGGTTGAAGGAAGAATGATCGCCGCCGCGCAGAAAACGGTCGAGGCGGAAGATCAGAAGGGGTTTGACTCCGGCGTCGTAGGAGCGTCCGACATCGGCGATATAGCGGGCCAGTTCGCGGGAGCGGGAGTCACTTTCTCCGCCGAGCGTTCTTATGCGCCGGATATCGGCGTCGCTGGCGACGGCGGGCAGACCCTCGGAGAAGACGCGGACGAGGCTCGGGTCCTGCCCGGCGCCGAGATCGCCGCCGACGATGTCGTTGTTGAGGACGGCTTCGATGTTCCAGCCTTGTTGCTTGGCCATCTGGGCGAAATGCTTGCTGCCGTTCAGTCCCTGCTCTTCTCCGGCGACGGTGAGAAAAATAATGGTGGCGCGGAAAGGGAGTTTGGCGGCGGCCTGGCTTAGAACGCGAGCACATTCCAGGCTGACGGCGGTGCCGCTACCGTCGTCGTTGGCTCCGGGGGCGGGATCGGTGGTGTTGAAGGTGTCGCTGTTGCGTGAGTCGTAATGGCCGGTGACGAGCACGATGCGCTCGGCCTGTTTCGGGTCAGAGCCGCGCAGGACGGCATAAACATTGGTGATGTCGGTGGGCTTAGGAATGCGATCGGCGGGCTGCTCGGTGAAGGTGTCGGTCTTGACTTCGAGGCAGCCGCCGCAGGCTTTGGAGTAGCGCTCGAACTCCGCCTTGATCCACTCGCGGGCGGCGCCGATTCCCTTGCCTGCTTTGATCGCGTCTTCGTCCTGGGCGGAGATGGTCGAGCGGTTCTGGAAGCTGACGAGCTTGTCGATGGTCTGGCGGATGCGGGCGGCGGAAACGTCCTGGATGGTCCGGGCGATGTGGGAATCGGTGTGGCGGTCGGCGGCGACACGCGGCGGGTCCTGGAGCTGAGCCGGCGGCAGATTTTGGGGCGGTTCCTGGGCCCGGCAGAGGGGAATCCCAAGCGGCAGGCCCAAGGCAAAGACAGAAGTTAACAAGGCAGCGAAGGCAGGCAGCCGCCGCGGGGAGATTGGCCGGAAACGATGGGAGCTGACCCTTCGAGAATTTTGTTGATTAGCCACTTGACCTTTTCCTCACGAAGAAACTAAATATAACAGGGGAGCCTGAGTATGGAGGAAATCATGGTGTACTGTCCTGAATGCGAGACGGACCTCGACATCGATGAAGATGAGGTCGATGAAGGCGCGGTCGTCTCCTGCCCGGAGTGCGGTACGGACTTCGAGGTGGTAACGGTGAATCCCGTCGAACTGAAAATCGTCGGCGAAGACGAGATCGACGAAGACGAGGATGAAGAAGAAGCCGACGACAAAGAGGATGAAGACGAGGATTCCTGACGAAAGCTCTGCAACTTCGGGCGGCATTGCGTTTTGGCGAAACGCGTCGTCAAAGCGGTTGTTCGGGTGTGAGCGCGCCGCGGCTGGTCTGTCCCCGTTTGGCGGCGCGAGTTGGGTCCGGGACCGGCGCCTGCCGGGTTGAAGGCAAACTACTTTGAGTCTTTGCGGCGAGAGGCGTCCGGGGTGGGAACGAGGGAGCGCCGGAGCGGAACCATTGCGCCGCGGGCGGGATCAGCGGCGGCGGAGGCCCGCGCGAGCACCTCGTGCTGAATGTACTGCACGAAATCCTGAATCTGGTGCTGCATTTCTTCCATGCGCTCGCGCATCTGCAGAATGATGGCGATGCCGCTGATGTTGACTCCTAAATCGCGGGCCAGCGACAAGATGAATTCCAGACGCTGCAAATCCTCATCGGTGTAGAGGCGGGTGTTGCCTTCGGTGCGGCTGGGTTTTAACAGGCCCTCGCGCTCGTAGAGACGAAGAGTCTGGGGATGGATTTCGTACATTTCGGCTACGGCCGAGATCATGTACGCGCCTTTGGATTTACGTTTGGTCATATCCCAGAGTACAGTTCCAGGCCCGTCATGCGCGCAAGTCGGACAAAGTCCTTATCGAGAGTAAAAACACCGGCACCGTGTTCCAGCGCAATGGCTGCGATGAGGGTGTCAATTGTGCTGAACGTGAGACCCTTTCCGCGCCCAGCGCGGTAGATCGCGGCCGCGCTCCGGTAAGTGGCCAATCCCTTGGGTTCCAGCATGTCCCACTGGTGCAGGAAACGCTCAATCACGCCGGCATCCCGCGTCAAACCCTGCAAAATCTCGGCGACGACGATCCCGGTCAGAGCGAACGGCTCACTCTCTTCAATCATTCGTCTCAGTTCAGCCCCTCCACGTCCCCGTGACGGACCAGAAAAAGACGGACGAAAGAAATCGACCCAGACTGAGCTGTCGACCAGGATCACACTCGATTTCTCCGCGCAGCCTTCAGATCGCCTTGCCAGATGCCGCTTCCGTAATACTTCAGGATTCCCTTGCGGCTCTCCGAACGCACCAGCAAATCAAGTGCGCGGTCGACGATCTGCCGTTTGGTCCGGAGGCGGGTCAGTTTACGCGCCTTCCGGATCAGACTCTCATCGATCACGATGTTGGTTCTGCCCACGCACAACAGTATACACCATTTGTCCAACATTATGTGTATATGTTACAGGGCCCAAAGCTAAAGCCGCACCGCTGTCGGGACGAATTGTCGACCGACTCGGCGGCCGCCGAGATCACCAGGAAAACGGGGATGCTGCGTCGTGAAAACGCCTCGCGGGGCCTGTGCCGGTGTTCGGTGGCACGGGGTCCTTCGACTGCGCGGGAAATCCACTTCGTGGACCTCCCGCTACGCTCAGGATGACACAGGGTTCATGGGGGTTACGCTGCGAGTTCCGGTTTTTGCGGGACTGCTGCCCATCCGGCAGGCTTGAGCGCGTGGTTGATCGCGTAGACGACCACTCCGGCGCCGACCACGAGTAAAGCGAACAGGAATGAGCTCATACCGAGCACCACTTCGTGTTCGCTGCGGATAATGGCGAATCCCAAGAGCAGTATCGGAGGAATGCCGACCGCGATCGCCCCGAATAGACCGCCGGGCACGCGAAACGGACGCTTCAGTTCAGGCTCGCGGATACGCAGGAAGATGAGGGCCACGAATTCGAGCGTCAGGCTGGCGCCGTAGATCATGATGTCGAGCGTGACCAGGCGTTCGAAGCCGAGATTGAGAGCGAGGCCCCAGCCGATAGCGAGCGCGATAATTGCGACCCAGGGGGCGCGCGATTTCGGGTGGAGCTTACCAAAAACTTTCGGCAGCATGCCGTCCTGTGCCATGGCCAGGGGAAGGCGCGAGTAGCTCATGACGAGCGCGTTGAACATGCCGAAGCCGCTCATCATGCCACCTGCGACCAAGGCGACGCGCAGGACGGGGCCACCCATGAGTTGGGCGATATCGGCCCAGGCACCGGTTTCCCAGGCGCTGGCGGGAAGGCCGGTGATCCACATGGCGGCAAAGGGAAGAACGTAGGTGATGCAGACGATGGCGACGGCGACGAGCATGGCGCGGGGATAGGTGCGCTGCGGACGCTCCACTTCGGTGGCGATGGTGGAGGCGTTATCCCATCCCATGTAGTTCCACATGCAGATGAGAAGGCCGCCGAGGATATCGACGTTGGAGGTGGTGGGCTTGGTGACGGCGTTGGCCAAGGCGTGAATCTTGAACGGAGCGAGCACAAAAATTGCCGCGAAGGGCGCGGACAGGGCGAAGAACAGCCAGAGTGAAGTCGTCGAGACGACCTTCACGCCCATGATATTGAGAATTGCGCAAACGATTACGACGCCCAGAGCCACGGCGACGCCGCGATGGTTCTCCTGAAACCAGGGGAAGATGCGAGTGAGGTAGGCGACGAACAGGGTGGGATAAATCGCCATATCGAAAATGGAGGCAACGAGGGAGAGCCAGGCTTCCTGAAATCCCCAGAAATTTCCCATGGCGCGGCGCACCCAGGCGTAGTAGCCACCTTCGAAGGGCAGCGCACTGGAGAGCTCGCCGATCATGAAGGCGGTGGGCAGGCTCCAGAGAAGCGGGGTGAGCAGGAGGATAAGAATGGCCTTGCCGTAGCCGGCGCCGTGCACGATGTCTTCGGTGCCGTAGGTTCCGCCGGAGACCATAAAGAAAGTCGCGGCGACCAGGGGCCAAAGGGTGAGGCGGATAGACTTCTTCGGTTTCCTGACCTCAGGAGCAGTGTGGGCGGACTGCGGAAGGTTAGCGGTTGCGGTAGCTGTTGCCAATTTCTATGGATTCCTCCTCGAGCGACTCACTCTCACCACCGCGTCTCTGATGAGATGCTGTTCGCGGCTCCCGGGTGCAGGACGATTCCCGGGCATTTCGGTTAAGTTAGTTCGCATGTGTGAGATTACGGGAATTTTCCACAGATGCAAGATATTTTTGAGAATTATCGAAACTTTTGTCAACGTGAGATCGGCCAATCTGGCGATGGAGAAGGTCGCGTAGGCGAGATGTTCACTAAGGGAAGATTCGGAATGGCCATTCTCGGTCATTTGGTGTATAAAACGTGACCGGAAAGCGGTTCAACCAACATGGAGGACTCTGTGATGAAGAGAATGATGCTCGGCCTTTTGGTTTTCGTCGGTGTATTGCTCGCGCAACCGGGGACACACCAGAACGCCTTCACTCCCGATCAGATGAAGTACGGACCACCGCCGCCGTTTGTCGCGCACGGTGCGCAGTTGGCGGTGCTCGAAGGAGATCCAACGGCGAGCTCAGGCGATTTCACGATCCGCCTGAAAATGCCGACTGGCTACAAGATCGCTCCGCACTGGCATCCTAAACGAGAAAATGTGACGGTGATTTCCGGCAGCTTCAAAGTCGGCATGGGCGACAAGTTCGACACCGCGAAGATGACGACTTTTCCGGCGGGCAGCTTCGCTTACCTTGATCCGGACATGCACCACTATGCAATGGCGTCAGGGGAGACGGTGGTGCAGGTCCATGGCATGTCGCCACTGCAATTTAATTATGTGAACGCGGCCGACGATCCGAGCAAGAAATAGCAGAGATCGGTTAGGAGTACTCCCACCTGCGGGCCAGTCGGCGGGCGATGGCGCAGAATACGATGCCGATGGCTACGAGGACCAGAACCTGCGGCCAGAGATGGGAAACGGGTTCGTCACGCCAGAAGACTTTGGTGAAGCCGTCGATGGCCCAGGCGTTGATGGTGAGCAAACCGGCTTTCTGCATGGCTTCGGACATGAAATAACGGGGGAACATGCTTCCGCCAATGGAGGACATGAGGAGGATAACGAGGGTAGAAAGTGGGCCGAGTTGTCCGCGAGTGCGGCAGATGCTGGCGAGTAAGAGGCCGAAGGCGCCCACGGCAAAGGCGGTCGAGAGGCCCATGACGACGAAGCCGGGGATATGAGAGGGCAGATCGACTTTGAATACCAGCCATGCCCAGAGAAACATGAGAATCAGCTGGGAGAAGGCCAGCAAGGCGCTGTAGCAGAGCTTGCCGGTCAGGAGCGTTCCCATGGTGACGCGCGAACTGAGCACGCGGTCGAGGGTTCCACTCTCCGCTTCGTCGAGCAAGGAGCCGGAGGCGCCGCTGGTGGTGAAGAGGAGGAACATGACGCCGATGGCGGCGGCATAAAAAGACACCATCGGGTTGTTTTTGTTTTCTCCGACAACATCGCGGGTCGCCACGGCAATGGGCATTCCGGCATTGGAGTCGGCTGGCGTGGTGGTCTGGCCGGCGTCTTCAGCGCTTTCCCGCTTCCGTAAGGCTTCGAGGCCCTCGTCGATGCGCTTGCGTTGTTCCGGAGTAAAACCTCCGGCGTATTCGTCCATGTATTTCGAACCCTGCTGAGCCATGAGGTCGGGCATGGAGGTCATGGCGACTTTCTGGAGGAGACCGGCAATCACCTGGGACGCGACCAAATCGCTGCTGTCTTTGAGGAGCTGGATGGTGGGGCGGTTGGCGGCGGGAGCGCCGAAAGAAATCGGATTTTCTCCGAAGCCGCGCGGGATGATGAGGGCCACCGGCGCATCGCCAGCTCGGACCGCGGCTTCCGCGGTGGCGGCGGTGTAATCCTCGGGCTGAACACCGGACTTTGCCGCCGGAGCTTTCTTTACCGATAACGATGCTTCGCGCTGCAGGCCCTGGATCAGCCTTTGCGAGGCGGGGCTGTGGTCTTCATCGGCGACTAGGACTTTCACTTTGGGCGTACTGTCACGGTGGCCGCCGAAGATTACGGCGAAGATGGAGAAAAAGGCGATGGGCAGGATGAAGCTGAGGGCGAGAGCGCCACGGTCGCGGCGCAGGCCGATCAGTGCGGTACGGACGATGGCAAGAATCAGTCGCGTAATTCCCTCCCCGTCAATTTCAGGAATACGGATTCGAGATTCGGCTTGCGCAGCGATATGTCGGCGAGTTCGTGACCGGCCTTGGATGCAGCGTCGAGCAAGTCCGCAACTTCGGTGGCGTGGACGATGGTAAAACGCGCCACGCCGTTTTCGAGGACCCCGCCTCGCTGTTGCACCCAGGCAGCGACGGTGGCGTCGACTTTCGCGAAGCGCGCCAGAACTTCGCTGCGGGAGGCGAAGGCATTGCGCACGAGTTCGTCGCGGGTTCCGAGGGCAATGATGCGTCCATGATCGATGATCGCGATGCGATCGCAAAGGCGCTCGGCTTCCTCCATATAGTGAGTGGTGTAGATCATGGAGACGCCTTCGCCGTGGAGGTTCTCGATCATTTCAAAGATGCGGTTGCGGGATTGGGGATCGACTCCGACGGTTGGTTCGTCCATCAGAATGACTTTAGGGCGATGGATGAGGCCGGCGGCCATGTTGAGACGGCGCTTCATGCCTCCGGATAAATGCTGGACGGGTTCATGGGCGCGATCGGCGAGGGCGGCCCAGTCGAGACACCATGCTACTGCCGAGCTCAGGGCTGCGCCGGCTAGTCCGTGGTAGCGTCCGAAAGATTGCAGGTTTTCGCGGCAGGTGAGCCGAGGGTAGAGTGCCAGTTCTTGCGGAACCCATCCCAGGGCCATGCGCGCGCCGACGGAATCGGCGGGGGAGTTCAAGACCGTCACGGTGCCGGCGTCGGGAATGACGCGGCCGACGATGCTGCGAATCAGAGTGCTTTTGCCAGCGCCGTTCGGGCCGAGCAGTCCGAGGCATTCTCCGCGGTGCAATTCGAGCGAAACGCCATTGACGGCCGTCAACGAGCCAAAGCGCTTGACCAATCGGTCAATGCGGAGGGGCAACAATGAAGATGGAGCTGCAACGACCGGTGCGGATGACATTCATCCTCGAGGCAGAGAAAAATTTAACCACAGAGAAACGCTAAGAGTACGCCCGCGAACACGGCATGATTTCCATGCCGACCCTTGCTGATATCCAAGTTAAGTTCTTTAGATAATCCAACCGCCGTCGACCACTCCTAGACGAACCAGCTCGCAGAGCGTTCGCACCTCAGTCAGCGAAAATATCACAAAATGAGGCGGACCGCCGTCACAGACAGACTCATTGGGCGGCTGGTATTCGTGGATTCAAGAGAGAGTGAACGGTAGCTATCGCGCGAAAGCTCCATCAAAAATCTACGACTGAGGAATTTTATGAAAAAAATCAGCATTCTTGTGGTTGCGGTCGTGTTGTTATCGAGGGGAGCCTTCGCGCATCAATTTGGCGAAGGATCCGTGGTCTTCGTGCTTTCCCTGCCCGGGCCAGGTAGTTTTCGCGCGTTTGATTTTAGTCTGTGTTGCGGTGCGCCTGTCGGATTGAAATTCCTGGGAAACGGGTTCGGTTATGACGGAGCGGTCGGCGGAGTTTTCAACCTGGCCTACACTGCTGAGGGAATTTGCGCCGATGGCTGTAAGTTTAGCGGGAATTTCCAAACCTTTGACCCTGCGGAGCGTATCGATCAGTTCTGTTATGTCCAGAACGGGACGCTCATCGGAACGTTTGTCGTTGGGACAGACACGAACGACCACGTAAAGGCCGAATACTCCCAAACTATTTGCCGGGACGACGGCGTTTACTGGTCATCGACCGGAGGGCTTACGGTTCACTGGCAACAGGCGGCTCAATTGCAAAACTAAAATCTGAGGAGAAGCCTGGGTTCTTGAGAGGAAGTCATGGTGCGGCGGTCAGACCTGCTTCCAGATATCTTCTCGAGGATCCTCCGGATTCAGCTTGGCTAACTCGCGGAGCAGTTCTTTGGTCTTCTCGTCGCGCGGCATGGGGACGGTGATTTTAACCTCGACGATTTCGTCGCCGCGGACGCCATCTTTCGTCGCCGAAGGCACGCCTTTGTCGCGCAGCCTGAGCTTTTGACCGGACTGGGTTCCGGGAGGAATTTTGAGCATGCTGCGGCCGTCGATGGTGGGGACTTCGATCTTCGAGCCGAGCGCGGCTTCGACTGCAGTAACCGGCACGACGATGTGGATGTCGTCGCCGTCGCGCTGGAACAAGGGATGGTTGTCGATGCGAATGATGACGTAAAGATCGCCGGCGGCGCCTCCGCGGACGCCGGCATTGCCTTTGCCGGCGATGCGAATGCGCTGGCCGTCGCGGGTTCCAGCCTTGATGCGAATCTCGAGCGGATCGGTGCGTTCGATGGTGCCTTCGCCATGGCAGTCGGGGCAGCTGGAAATGTTTTTGCCGGTGCCATGGCAGCGCGGGCAGGTGACGTTGAACTTCATGCGTCCGCCGGTTTGCTCGGTGGTGCCTTTGCCGTGGCACTGGGGACACTGCCCTGGCCCTTCGATATAGCCGTTGCCGTGGCAGTTTCCGCAGACATCGCGGCGGGCGATGTTGAGCTTCATGACGCCGCCGCGGATGGCGGTCCAGAATGGCACTTGCACCTGGTATTCGAGATCACTGCCCGGTTCGGGACCTTCGTCGACGGCCTCGCCGCGGCCGCCGCCGCTGAAGATGCCGGAGAAGATGTCGCGGAACCCGCCGCCTGAGGTGGGAGCGGTTTTGCGGCCACCGGAGCGAGCGCCTTCGAAGAGGTCGGAAAAATCAAAGCCGCCGAAGTCAACGTTGCCGGGTGCGCCGGGCTGGCGGCCGGCGCCGGGGGAGCCTCCGGTACCGGAGCCGGGCTGTCCGCCACCGCGCGCGTAGGCATCGGCCGTGGCCGGATCGATGTTGTCGGAATAAAAGCCGAGCTGGTCGTAGATTTTTCGCTTCTTGGGATCGCTGAGAACGTCGTTGGCTTCGGAAAGCGTCTTGAATTTTTCTTCGGCAGACTTGTCGCCAGGATTAACGTCAGGATGATACTTGCGCGCAAGCTTGCGGAACGCCTTGCGAATGTCGTCGGTAGAGGCGGATTTCTTGACGCCGAGGACGCCGTAATAATCTTTATCTTTGGTTTGGGTGGCCATCTATTTCTGATTCTGTCATCTTGAGTGGAGTCGAAAGACCCCATGCCCGTCAATACTACCAGCGACGACGCAAGGCGTTCTCACGACGCAGCAATCGATTGCCCTGCAAATGCGATTTCCGCGCCCCACTTCTCGGCCAAGTCTTCCCAGCGCGGATTCACCGACTCGATCAGCAAAATCTTCTTCGCCCGGCGCCATCCCTTGAGCTGCTTTTCTCGATCGATTGTCTTGAGAACGTCGTCGGAGCCTTCCCAATACACCAGACGATGACATTTATATCGACTGGAGAAGCCCTCAATCTCGCCGCTCTTATGCTGCATGACGCGGGCCTACAGATTATTGGTCATCCCGATGTAGAGAGTGCCCGTACGGCTAGCGACGATGTAGACCCAGTACTTCTTAGGACCCGTCACGGCATGCCTCTGTCATCTTGAGGAATTAAAGATAACTTGTCATCTTGAGCGGAAAAAAATCATCGGCGAAGCCGATGACTTTGTGGAGTCGAAAGACCCCGCTTCCGTCATTTCTGCCACCGCCGCCGCAGGGAGTTCTTCCCGTGGCGTAGAGGTGTGTCGGTCCAGCAACACCCCCGAATGCATCGTGAGAACGCCCTGCCAGGTTCATCGTACCTCGTGCGGGTATGAGGTCCTTCGACTACGCGGGAGCCTCACTTCGTGAAGCTCTCGCTCCGCTCAGGATGACAAGTCGAAAACAGGATGACAAGTCGAAAAACTTAGTTCACTACTTCCTTCGCTTGCTCGTCCAGCGCCACGGTATAGGACGCTTCAAAGGGCGCCGTATCCATCGAGACCGGAGTCTTCTGCAGCCCGGTCGCGGTCGGAGCGTAGCAGTACCAGCGCCCCTCTTCGGGGACGAAGGTCACGAAAAACATCTGTCCATTAACTTCGAATTTCAATTCACTTCCCTCTTTCCCAGTCCGAATGCAGATCCCTCGCCTCGCGGGGGATGACAACGATCGATGACAACGATCCATGAATGCCGATATAAATTGGGGGCGCAAAACGCGCGCCCCCAGTTCAGTGCTTGTCCCCAGGTTTACTTCTTGTCTTCCACGTCGACGTACTCGGCGTCGATCACGCCTTCGTCCTTCTTCTGGCCGGCGCCGTTCGTACCAGGCTGTCCATCAGCCGGTCCCGCGCCAGGCGCCGCACCGGGAGCGGCCTGCGTCGCTTTGTACATTTGCTCCGCCAGCTTGTGCGAAGCGGCGGTCAGCCTTTCGCGAGCGGAGTCCATGGCGGCTTTGTCGCCGCCTTCGATGGCCTTCTTCGCGTCCGCCAGAGCGTTCTCAACGTCTCCGCGCTCGGAACCGGAAATCTTGTCGCCGTGCTCCTTCAGCATCTTCTCGATGTTGTAGACCATGGAGTCGAGCTGATTCTTGGCGTCGATCTCTTCGCGCCGCGCCTTGTCTTCGGCGGAGTGAGCGTCGGCCTCTTTCGCCATGCGCTCGACTTCTTCCTTCGACAAGCCGGAGGACGACGTGATCGTGATCTTCTGATCCTTGCCGGTGGCCATGTCTTTTGCGGTTACATTCAGGATGCCGTTCGCGTCGATGTCAAACGTCACCTCGATCTGCGGAACTCCGCGAGGAGCCGGGGGCAATCCGGTCAGATGGAACTTGCCCAGGGTTCGATTCTGCGCCGCCAGTGGACGCTCGCCCTGCAACACGTGAACTTCGACCGAGGTCTGGCTGTCGGCCGCAGTTGAAAACGTTTCCGTCTTCTTGGTCGGAATCGTGGTGTTGCGCGGGATCATCGGGGTCGCGACGCCGCCCAGCGTTTCGATCGACAGGGTCAGCGGAGTGACATCGAGGAGCAGCAAGTCTTTGACTTCGCCCTTGAGCACGCCACCCTGAATGGCCGCGCCGATGGCTACGACTTCATCCGGATTCACGCCTTTGTGGCCTTCGCGTCCGAACAGATCTTTTACGATCTGCTGAATGCGGGGCATACGCGTCTGGCCGCCGACCAGCACGACTTCGTTAATCTTGCTGGCATCGACGCCCGCGTCTTTCATGCACTGCTTCGAGGGGCCGACGGAGCGTTGCAGAATGTCCTCGATCATCGATTCGAGTTTGGCGCGAGTCAACTTCTTGACGAGATGCTTGGGACCGGAGGCATCGGCCGTAATGAACGGCAGATTGATTTCGGTCTCCATGGTGGTGGAGAGCTCGATCTTAGCGCGTTCGGCAGCGTCGCGCAGACGCTGGAGGGCCATTTCGTTGCCCTTGCCGCGCAGGTCGAGACCTTCATCCTTCTTGAACTCGTCAATCAGCCAATCGACCAGCCGCTGATCGATGTTGTCGCCGCCGAGGTGGGTGTCGCCGTTGGTGGCTTTCACTTCGATGACGCCTTCGCCGACTTCGAGCACCGAGATATCGAAGGTGCCGCCGCCGAAGTCGTACACGGCAATGGTTTCGTCCTTACCCTTATCGAGTCCATAGGCCAAAGCGGCCGCGGTGGGCTCGTTGATGATGCGCTTAACTTCGAGGCCGGCAATGCGGCCAGCATCTTTTGTCGCCTGGCGCTGGGCATCGTTGAAGTAAGCGGGCACGGTGATGACGGCCTCGGTGACCTTTTCGCCGAGGTAATCTTCCGCCGCCTTCTTCAGCTTTTGCAGGATCATGGCGGAAATCTCAGGCGGGGTATATTTCTTCCCCTGCGCCACGATCACGACGTTGTCGCCGTCGCGCTCGACCTTGTATGGGACCATCTTCAATTCTTCGCTGACCTCGTCATAGCGTCGTCCCATGAAGCGCTTGATCGAGTAAACGGTGTTCTCGGGATTGGTAATGGCCTGCCGCTTGGCAACTTGCCCGACCAGCCGTTCGCCAGTTTTGGTGAATCCAACGACGGAAGGGGTGGTGCGACCACCTTCTTCGTTGGGTATAACTTTGGGCTCTCCACCTTCCATAACGGCAACGCAGGAGTTGGTAGTGCCCAAGTCAATTCCGATAATCTTTCCCATAATCGTATCCTCCGAAACAATAAGTGCTTTACAATCAATGAATAACCATTTCGCCCCGTGCCATCCTATAACCTGAGCGAAGTGCTGTCAAGTTTTAGATGCGGCGGGGCGGTGGGAGGATGCAGGGGAAGAGCAGATGATTGCGGCATGCGGGTAGGGGTCCTTCGACTCAGGATGACAGGCTTTTGAGGGACGATGGAATCTTTGAAAAAATGGGAAAAAAATCAGGGACCGAATGTGGGCCGGCCCCTGTTCCCCGAGTTCCACGTGTGTCTACGGCGCTGCTAGCCCCGTATAATCGCCTACTACTTTGGCGTCGTAGGGCGCGTTGAGCTCGTTGAAGCCAGTTCCGGGGACGCCTGTTTGTCCCTGGATGAATACGATATTGCCGCTGCGCGCGACTTCGATTCCCTGTTCGTTGAAGCGGTCGCCGATCAGGGTATTGCCCTCATACAGGGAAGATAGCGGTCAACGCTCGGCCCAGTTGTCAAGAAACTGTCACTTTTTTGTCAAAAAATTAGCGGGCTTATCTTTCCGCAGCCTCTTTGGCACCGAACATTGGATTGGCCGAACCAGGGTTGGAAGGACGCGATTGGCTGTTCGCTTTTCGCTGTTCGCAAAATCTAAATTCGCTCAGGCGGAGTCGGGAGAACGTTGTTGACGAGAGTGGTTGGCCTAACGACCATCGGACACCTTCGTGCCGTTGGCGCTCTGAGAGTCTAGAGCTTATCCTGAAGGAGAAAGGCCGAGGTTGGATTTGCCGATGATTTCGCTTCGTCTGTATACGCTGGCGCTGGGAACGATACTGGTGGCACTGGCCGGCTATGCGCTACTGCGGAGGAAACCGAAGAATGCCGACTCGATCGAACAGCAACGCCGGATCTGGCTCAATACCGTGGGGAGAATTACCGATGGCACGGTGATCGATGTGCAGGAAATCACGACGGCGGTGAACCGTCCGGCGACGATGCTGATTTACCAGTATGACGTGGCGGGGGTTTCCTATGAGGCGTCGCAGGATGTGACGTATCTGCGGCAGTGGATCAATCTGCAATCCTGCCGCTTGGGGCTGCATACATCAGTGAAGTATGACTCGAGGAATCCGGGGAATTCGATGGTGATTGCGGAAGGGTGGATGGGGCTGCGGCAGTAGAAGACGGAGCGATCCCCGTGTCTAGCTTAGAGCTTAGAGTTTTCCTAAGGCCATGGCGACCATGTAGAGGATCTGGACGGCGGCGAGGCCGATCCAGATGCGCTGGCGGATCCGGGAACGGCGGATGTCACGAAGCAGGTCGGCGGCGGTAGGTTCCTTGTCCAGAACTGCGACGAGGGGTTCGCGCTTTTCCGCGGGGACGGTTGCCGGCTGGAAGTTGACCGGTCTGGTATCGGCGGTCTTTGGTTTATCGGGATAGAACACTTTCGGGGTGTCCACAACCTCCGACCATAAGGGCAAGAGAATCCACGATTTCGGGATGATGTCTGGAATGGGCTTGGCGGTGAGTTGGAGAGCGGGTTGGGTTTCCGGTGCGACACGATCAGCCAGATTTCTGAGCAGCGAGGCCCACCAGAAGTGGCTGAGCTGATCGGTGATGAGTTCACCGACATCGACGGGTCGCGACTCCAATTCAAGCGGAGGCAGTATTTCGGGAGAGATCACGTCTCCGATATTGGAGAACACGGTGCGAAACCAGGGCAGGCGCAGACGCTCACCGATGAGCAATCCGACATTGACGGGCCGGGAGGTGAGTTGGAGGGGTGGGAGTTTCTCCGGGGCAAAGGTATCGCGCAGGTTGCCGATGAGCGATCGCCAGAGCGGTTGCGTGAGGCTCGAGGGCGGGAGCAGATCGAGAGGAATCTCGGCCAGTTCCTGGGGGGAATGCGGGTCAGGATACCAGGCTTCGGCGGCGTTGGAGCGATAGGGCATAGAAATTTCAGACCCGGAAGAGTCAATCCTTGATGTTAGATGCTTCAAACGCATCTGTCACGCGTCTTTACGGACTTTCGGGCCATCAAAAAAAGAGGGCGAGTGTATCAGGTGTGGGTTCTTATGGCGCCGACCGGGGACGGGGCAGAGCCCCGTCACCACACATTCGCGGAATGATGACTTTTAATGATCACTCCTTTGGTACATGGACTTTGATTACTTTGAGGGGAGTCCTAAGCTAAAGCACAATCGATGGTCGGCACTCGCAGCCGGGGCTAAAAGAGGAGAGGCTGGATTGAGTAATTCCACCAACGCGGCGGCGAAAGCCTATGAGCGGAAGAGACGCTTCCCGCGTTACCGGTTTGACGCCCGCATTCAACTGTCGGTGTTTCGCGACGGGCGAGTCGCGACCTGCTGGGGCCGCACCAACGAACTCAGCCAGGACGGCATTGGCGCGACCTTCAGCAATGAACTGCGATCCGGCGAAGTGGTTTCGCTGGAGTTTGCCATCCCGCTTATACCGCGCGTGATGAAGCTGCGAGCGGTCGTGTGTTACAGCGACGGGCTGCGCGCAGGACTTGAGTTCCTGATCGTGACCGAAGAGCAGCGACTGCTGTTGAGACAAGTCTGCGTCGTTTTAGCGAACGCGTCCTAAGCCCGCCATTACCGGCGTAACTATCGGCAATCAACCCCGCGCGCATACCATTTCGCTAGCCTCGCTACGCACCGGGAAAGGACTGTAAGGACTGTATGGGTGAGAAGATCGCCCCGGCAGCAACATCGAACGAACCGCCGCGGGCGAAGGCGCTCGCGGATATTGCTGAGCACGGAGCGCCGCCGTCAAGCCAGTCCCCAGATCCGGTTTGCGTTCACCTTCCTGAAGCAGCCCACGGAGCACCGAAGAATGGGAATGGGGCGAAAGCACCGTTTACGGTGGAGCAGGCCTACTTCGAGCAGATCATAGAAAACGCTCCGGAAGCGATCAGCATCGTGGACGAAGAACTGCACATTTTGCGGATCAATGCGGAGTTCACGCGAATCTTCGGCTTTAGCGCAGCGGAAGCGGGCGGGCAACAGCTCGACCGGCTGATCGTTCCGCCGGACCGCTATGCGGAAACCGCGTGGATCACGGAAAGCATCAAGACACAAAGCAAGCTTCTGCTGGAAACGCGCCGCCAACGGAAAGACGGAACGCTGGTCGAAGTATTGCTGTCAACCTCGCCGGTGGTGGTGAACGGCAAGAGGGTCGGGGCGTACGCTTCCTATCGCGACATCACGGAGCAGAAGCGTGCGGAAGAGTTGAATGCGGCGTTGTACGCGATTGCGGCGCGCAGCCAGTCGGCGGAGGATCTGCAACAGTTTTTTGCGGCCATCCACAATATCGTGGGGCAGTTGATGAACGCGCGCAATTTTTATATTGCGCTTTACGATCCACCGTCGCAGTTATTGAGCTTCCCTTATTTTGTCGATGAAGAGGATCCGACTCCGGTGCCGAAGCGTCTGGGCCGGGGCTTGACGGAATATGTGTTGCGATCGGGCGAGCCGCTGCTGGCGACACCGGGGGTCTTTGAAGAGCTGGTGAAACGCGGAGAGGTGGAATTGATCGGGGCTCCTTCGCTGGACTGGCTGGGGGTTCCGCTCAAGAGCGGGACGAATTGCATCGGGGCGCTGGTGGTGCAGAGCTACAACCAGAATGCGCGTTTCGGGGAGCGCGACCGGGAGATTCTGAAATTTGTTTCGCAGCAGCTGGCGGCGGCGATCGAACACAAGCGTTATGAAGAGGCGCTGCGGCGATCGGAAGCGCGATCGCGCTCTCTGATTCTGAGCGCTGCCTTTGGCATCTGCCGTTGCACACTCGGCGGAAGATTTCTGGACGTAAACCCGGCGCTGATTACCATGCTGGGCTACGGATCGGTAGAGGAGCTGGTGCGGCTGAATGCGCGGCGCGAGGTTTTCGTCAATCCGCAGGAACTGGACCGGCTGGCCGAGGACTATCGCCGCACGGGCACGCTGAACGGCGTGGAGCTGCAATGGAGACGCAAGGATGGCCGGGTGATTATCGTGCGGCTGAGTGGCTGCGCCGCCGTCAGCAGCGAAGAGCCGGAGGAAGTGTTAGAGCTGATGGCGGAAGATATCACCGACCGGCGGCAACTGGAGGAGCAACTGCGGCAGGCGCAAAAAATGGATGCGGTGGGCCGTCTTGCCGGAGGGGTCGCGCACGACTTCAACAACCTGCTGATGGTGATTAACGGATACACAGAAGTCCTGCTGGAACAGCTGGAAGAAGGCGGCGACATGCACCACAAAGTGCAGTCGATTCAGCAGGCGGCCGACCGGGCGGCGACGTTGACGAGGCAGTTGCTGGCCTTCAGCCGCAAACAGCTGCTGGAACTCAAGGTGGTGGACGTCAACAGTGTGATCGGGGACATGGAGCGGCTGCTGCGGCCGCTGATCGGCGAAAACATAGAACTCCTCACGCGCCTTGACTCCGGCGCCGGACACACGCGCGCTGATGCCGGGCAGCTCGAGCAGGTCATCATGAATCTGGTGGTTAATGCCAAGGATGCGATGCCGGAGGGGGGCAAGCTCACGGTGCAGAGCTCCGATATTACGGTGCGTCACAACCTGAGCGAGCACCGTTTTATCCAGCCGGGGCGCTATGCGGTGATTTCGGTATCGGATACCGGGCATGGCATGGACAAGGAAACGCAGTCGCGCATCTTTGAGCCTTTTTTCACCACCAAGGAAAAAGGGAAGGGGACGGGGCTGGGGCTTTCGACGGTGTACGGGATTGTGAAGCAGAGCAACGGATATGTATTCGCAAAGAGCGAGCTGGGCGCGGGCACAACTTTCTATGTCTACTTGCCGCGAGTGGAAGACGCCACCGAGGAGCTGAGTCCGGCGAAAGCCCAGGTCAACGAAACGGATGGATGCGAAACGGTGCTGCTGGTGGAGGATGAGGAATCGGTGCGCGAGCTGGTGCGCCTGACCCTGGCTTCCCGCGGTTACAAGGTGCTGGAAGCGGAAAATGGGGAGAGCGGCCTGCACATTGCGGAGTCGCACAAAGACAAGATCGATATCCTGATCACGGACGTGGTCATGCCGGGGATGGGGGGACGCGAGCTGGCCAGGACACTTCTTTCCCTGCGTCCGGGCATCAGCGTGCTTTATCTTTCGGGCTACACGGAGGATGCGGTGATTACGCGGGGCGCGCCTGGTCCGGCTACGGCGTTTCTGCAGAAGCCCTTCACCCTGCAAAACCTTGCCCGGAAAGTCCGCGAAGTTTTGCGCGGGCGAAGTGCGACTGCCCCCCGATCGATAGCTCAATCAGCCTCGAACTGAATCTCACAGTGATAAGGGGAAGGTCGAGGGCGCCCGACGCCCGACTGCGCGACGCCGACTGTGCAACTCACCGCGCGTGCAACTTTTTCTGCCTCCGCGCAGTCCTATACTGAAGCAGAGTGTGGGCTTTCGGCGGGGCACTCCATCCGATTCTGCCGCGAGGGCGTACTTCTACTGGGAACCATAATCTTTGGGGAACCATCGGGGTGAGCAATGCTGTTTGGAAAAAAGGACAAGATTCCGTCTTCGGAAATAACTCCGCAGGGAGTTTACCTGAACCGGCGCAAATTTCTGGCGGGCGCGGCGATGGCCGGCGCAACCGCGGTTGTGGGAGGGGCGGTTCGCGATTTCGCATTTCCGTCGCTGGTGGCGGAAGCCAACAGCAAGATTGACGGTATCCAAAAAAGTTCCTTGAGCACCACGGAAAAAGAGACGCCATACAAGGATGTAACCAATTACAACAATTTTTATGAATTCTCGACCGACAAATACGAGCCTGCCGGGCTGGCGAAGAACTTCAAGACACGTCCGTGGACGGTGACGATTGACGGGCATGTCAAGAAAAAGCAGGTGCTGGATGTGGACACGATCATGAAGATGGCGGCGCCCGAAGAGCGCATCTACCGGCATCGCTGCGTGGAGGGATGGTCGATCGTCGTTCCCTGGGTGGGATTTTCGGTGAGTGAACTGATCAAGCGGTCGGACCCCGATGCGAAAGCGAAGTATGTCGAGTTCACCACGCTGGAGGATCCCAAGCAGATGCCGGGCCAGCGCACGAACGTGTTGCAGTGGCCATATGTCGAAGGCCTGCGCATGGATGAGGCGATGCATCCGCTGGCGCTGTTGTGCTTCGGCATGTACGGCGAAGAATTGCCGAATCAGGATGGGGCGCCGCTGCGTATCGTAATTCCGTGGAAGTACGGGTTCAAGAGCGCGAAGTCGATTGTGCGCATCCGGTTTACCGACGATCAACCGCTGAATACATGGCAACAGGCTAATCCGCACGAATATGGTTTTTATTCGAATGTGAATCCGAATGTCGATCATCCACGCTGGAGCCAGGCCAAGGAACGTCGTTTGGGGGAATTCCTGAAACGGCCGACGCTGATGTTCAACGGCTATGATCAGGTGGCGAGCCTCTATTCCGGCATGGACCTGAAGAAAAATTTTTGAGGTCAGAGGTCAGATTGCAGAGGTGAAAGGGGTGGTGGTTCAATTCACCTTTGCTTTGACTGGGCCCTAACCTCTGGGCTTTAAGCTTGCTATTCTATGAACCGACTGCGGATCTTTAAGATTTTCATCTTCCTCGGCGCGCTGGTTCCGCTGGGGCGACTAGTGTGGAAGGCCCTGCATGACGGTCTGGGCGCGAATCCGATCGAGGTGATTACGCATGCGACCGGCGACTGGACCCTCATCTTTGTTCTTACCACGCTGGCGGTGACTCCCTTACGCCGCATTACACATCAATATTGGCTGATTGGCGTGCGGCGCATGATTGGATTGTTCGCCTTCTTTTACGGAACTTTACATTTCCTGACGTACATCTGGCTGGACAAGTTCTTCGACGTGCACGAAATGTGGAAAGATGTTGCCAAGCGGCCGTTTATTACGGTGGGGTTTTCGGCGTTCATCCTGATGATTCCGCTGGCGTTGACGTCGACGGCATGGTCGATTCGACGGCTGGGCGGAAAGAACTGGCAGCGGCTGCACCGGCTGATCTATGCCACGGGAATTCTGGGAGTTATTCATTATTTCTGGCTGGTGAAGGCGGATAAACGGAAGCCGATCGAGTACGGAATTGTTCTCAGCAGTCTGCTGGTTTACCGTCTCGTGCTATGGATCTCTGAGAAGCGGAAGGTGCAAGCGGCGCCGACTCTGGTTCGGGGCCGGGCGGAAGTTACGAAAGCGTAAAGTGCTTCGGTGGGCCGTATCCACTGAGGAAACTACACTGTCAGTTTTGCTAGTATTTTTGGCGAAACTATCTTCTACAATTCGGGTTAGCGCATCCAACGAATCACCAAGACAGGAGTGTCTTATGAATCCCCTTGCTCCCCCCAAGTATGCCATTCGCCTAATGTCGGCTTTGGCAGCGATTGCAGGAATTTTCCTGGCAACCGGTTGCAGTTCCAGCAATTCGGTTTCTCCCAACAACAACGGCTTCAACAACAGCAACTTGAGTGGAACGTATGTCATCTCCATCTCGGGGACGGATGTGAACAACGAGGGAACTGAGGCCTTCTTTGCCCTCGTGGGGACCATAACGGCCGACGGTGCGGGCAACATCCAGGGAGGAACGGTTGACATCAACGACCTGAATCTCACCAGCCCTGGCGTGTTTCCCGGACAGTCACTGAGCAAAAGCGCATACAACGTGAATCAGGACGGTCGGGGCTCGGGCACGCTGATCACTCCGGTAGGAACCTTTGGAATTGATTTCGTTTTGACATCGAGCAGTCACGGGTTGATCACGCGTTTTGACAGCGGCGGCAGCGGCAGCGGTACGATTGACATTCAGGGCAGCACGACCCAGGGGGCGCTGACGTCTTTGGCTTTCTCTCTCGCTGGCGTGGACTATTCGAATGGAGGTCCGCTGGGCACGGTGGGAGCGTTTACGCTCAATTCCAATGGGAACGGGCTGATCACCAGCGGCCTTCAGGATTTCAACGACGATGGCGATTCCGCCGCGTCTGGGACCACCGGCGCGAATCTCGGCGGGTCTTTAATTCTGAGCTCAGGCACGCAGGGGACGGCGCAATTTGACAGCAGCCTTGGCGACCTGGCCTTCGATGTTTGGGTGATCGATTCGACGCACCTGAAAATCATCGAGACCGATACTGCCAGTACAGGATTTGCCGTCTCTGGCGACGCATTCTCGCAGATAACCGCCTACACGCCCGGACAGTTGGTGTTCGCGGTGGGTGGATCAGATCCAGGCGGCGAGCCGTTTAGCGCGGGAGGCTATGTGACGACGGACGTCAACGGCAACCTCAGTGTCGGATTCGAAGATTACAACGACGCTGGAAACGCGGAACCGAGCCGTGAGTTCACCGGTTCCTGCAATGCGACGGCTCCGTTTAACGGGGGACGTTGCCAACTGGCGATGACCGGGTTCTTCAACCTCGCCTCGTTTGCGGCTTATCCCTCGAGCGGTGGCGTCCTATTGCTGGAAAACGACAGTAATGGGAATGCGGTGGTACAAGGGACGGCTTATGCGCAACAGGCGACGTCGTTCACGGTGCCAGGACCCTTTGGACTGAATCTTGCCGGGGCCAATCCTAACGGCGAGGTCGACGACATTGCTCAGTTCAATGCCACGACGGCCACGAGCAACAACATGACGGGAGTGTTGGATGAAAATAACATTTTCGGGAACCCCGCGTTGATTCCCGGTACGGCGTTGAACGGAGTGTACACTCCGGATACGCCTGCTACCGGACGGGGCTCGATCAACATTCCGACTATTGGTACGAACAACGGCACCCTCAACCTGGAGTACTACGTGGTGAACGCCGCGACCGCGATCTTCATTGATGTTGACAGCAGCGCAAACAATGCTCCCCAGGTCGGAGTGGGGACATTCCAACTGCAGAATTCATCGGCGGATGGTCCTGCGATGGCGGCGGGGCAGTCGCGCATCTCGGTGCTGCATCCAAAGGTTCGGGCGCACGGGGCTTTTCGCCATAAGTAGAATCACTGGATCGCTCATCAACAGAGGGCGCGGCTTTAGGGCCGCGCCTTTTTTTGGGCGTTTTTGTGGATCGTAGTGGTGCTTCATAAGCTTGCCTAGGCCGGGCGGGGACGCCGGCGCTCCATGATTAGTTAACTGACATCATTGATCTGCACCGGGAATGCTGGCACTGTTCTGCGCCAGAGCCAGGGATAGTCGAGCGGATTAACGACTAAGGCAGCGCGCACGGGATTGCCCAGCATGTAGTAAAGCTTCTCCGTGAGATGTTCTTCGTTCCTCAAGGCGCGGTCGAAGGATTCCTCTTGCCAGACCCTGCCGCGGCGGCTCAGAAGTTTGTTGATGCGGTGCGCCGACGTGCCTTTGATGGCCTGCATGATCTCCGCGATTGGGACCGGCCCCTGGGGAAGATAGATCGGTGTGAAGGCAAGGTGGACGTGATCCGGCATGACAACCAGGCCCCAGAGATTGAACTTCAGACCGTCTCCCGCGAGGCACGTGTCGACAACGATGGTTCGTGCAGTCGGAGGCAGGGTCCAGCGGAGGTAGGTGCAGAACATGACGAAGATTATCTTGAAGTCGGGCTGGAGGTGAGGCAGACGGCGGCGGTATTCGTAGGGGTACACATGGACAGGCTTAGCAGTACTCGCGCAGCGTTGGCTAGGAGGGTCGTCACAGCAGTCTGGTGACGAATAGATCCGGTGGAGTGCCGGGCGTCTCGCCCGGCCACCGGGATGCTTGTGGGGCCGGGCGAGGACGGGCGGCGCTCCATAATCGGGCGGCGCTCTACGATCTTGCTTACTTGATGGCTTCGGCGGCTATTCTTTCGGTTACGAAGGCTTCGATTACGTCGCCGGCTTTGATGTCGCCGTAGTTGGCGATGGAGATGCCGCACTCCATGCCGCTGGTGACTTGCGAGGCGTCGTCTTTGAAGCGGCGCAGCGAAGCGACTTTGCCTTTGAAGACTACGATGTTATCGCGCAGCAGGCGAACTTCGGAGTCGCGCTTGATGAGGCCATCGCTGACGCGGCAGCCGGCGATGGTGCCGACCTTCGGGATGCGGAAGGTTTCGAGCACGTCGGCACGGCCCTGGTAGGTCTCCTTGATGGTCGGCTCGAGCAGGCCCGTCATGGCGCGCTTGATCTCATCCTGCAGTTCGTAAATGATGGAGTGCAGGCGGATGTCGACCTTTTCCTGATCGGCGAGTTCTTGCGCCTTGCGTTCGGGGCGGACGTTGAAGCCGATGATGATGGCGTTCGAGGCAGAGGCGAGGAGAACATCGGTTTCGGTGATGGCTCCGATGCCGGAGCGCAGCAGCTTGAGGCGAACTTTGTCGTTGGAGAGGCGGCCGAGGAGATCGCCGAGCACTTCGACGGAGCCCTGGACGTCGGCTTTCAGGATGACGTTCAGTTCCTTCATGCCGGCAGTTTTGAGCTGCTCGGCCAGGCCTTCGAGCGAAACTCGTGAACTCTTGGCTAGCGTTGCTTCGCGGGCTTTCTGCTCGCGGTATTCCGAGATGTCGCGGGCTTTTTCGCGGTCGGTGACGACTACGAACTGATCGCCTGCCTGGGGCAGACCTTCGAGGCCGATGATTTCCACGGGGGTCGAGGGCGGCGCTTCTTTCAGGGCCTTGCCACGATCGTCGAACATGGCGCGTACTTTGCCGTAGACGTTGCCGACTACGAAATTGTCTCCGGCGTGGAGGGTGCCGTTCTGCACGAGGATGGTGCCGACGGGGCCGCGGCCGCGATCGAGTTTCGCTTCGAGGACGAGGCCGCTGGCGGCGCGTCCGGGAGTCGCTTTCAGCTCCTGCAGGTCGGCGGTTAAGAGAATCATTTCCATCAGCAGATTGAGATTTGTTTTCTGCTTGGCGGAGACGTCGACGAAAACGGTTTTGCCGCCCCACTCTTCCGGTACGAGGCCACGATCGGCGAGTTGCTTCTTGACGCGCTCGGGCAGGGCTCCGGGCTTATCGATTTTGTTGACGGCGACGATGATGGGGACTTCGGCGGCGTGAGCGTGGTCGATGGCTTCGATGGTCTGGGGCATGACGCCGTCATCGGCGGCGGTGACTAGGACGACGATGTCGGTGGCCTTGGCTCCGCGGGAACGCATGCGGGTGAAGGCTTCGTGACCGGGCGTGTCGAGGAAGACAATTTCGCGTCCGTAAGCCGGAGACGCTTTGTCGGTAATGGAAACTTTGTAGGCACCGATGTGCTGGGTGATGCCTCCCGCTTCGCCGCCGGCTACGTTGGTGGAGCGGATGGAATCGAGGAGCGTGGTTTTGCCGTGATCGACGTGGCCCATGATGGTGACGACGGGCGGACGCGGCCCGGCTTCGGCGCCCTCTTCGCTGCTTTCGGTGGCCGCGGTCGTATCTTTCGCGGCTTGCTCTTCGAAGGTGATGACTTCGGTATCGGCTCCGAAGAAGCGCGCCATCTCGCTGGCCAGTTCGCCGTCGAGGGTTTGATTGATGGTGGCGAAGACGCCGCGCACGACCAAGCGCGCGATTACGTCCTTGGCGCGGATGCCGAGCTTCTCGGCGAGATCCTTTACGGAAATGCCTTCGGTGATGGTGATGTTGCGCGTGATGGGAGCGGGCTCGTTGCTGACCATCATGCGGGGCGGCGGGGTGTAGCCCTTCATCGGGCCTTCCTTGACACCTCGCGGAACATAGCGCTGGCCGGGGCGGCGCGAAGGAGCTCCGGGACGGGCTCCGGGACGAACGGGTCCGGGCGGCGCCATACCTGCGCCGGGGCCTACGCCGAGAGGGCGCGCTCCGGCGGGAGCCACGCGGGTGGGATGCATCGGGCGACGTTCACCGGGACGAAGCGGTGGGCGCGATTGTCCGGGCGCGGCGGGCCTTGCGGTGCGCTGAAAGATCGGTTGACCTGGTACGGGGCGTCCTGGTGCGGGACGCGAAGCGGTACTTGATGGCGTTGCTCCCGGCGGAGGCGCAGGGGCCTTGTAGACCGGACGGGGGCCGGTTTGGGGCATGATCATGCGTGGCGGCGGCGCAATGGGAGCGGTCTGCTTGGCGGGCGCGGCTGGTTGCATCTGGGTAACGTTCGACGGAGGCGGAGCGACGGGCGGCGGGCTCCCGGCAGGTGCGGCCGGAGGCGTAACTATAACGCGCGGGGGAACGGCGATCCCAGGCGTGGCGGCGCTGGCGGAAGGAGCGGGAGTGGTTGGAGCAGCCGGGGCTACGGGAGCCTTGGGCGGAATTACGACGACTGATGGTGGACGGTAGGTCGCTGCAACCGAAGCGGGAGTCACGATTCTCGGCACGGGCGGCGCTGGCGGCTCGGCGGCGGGCTTCGGCGGAACAGCCTTCGGCGCTTGAGGTGCTGCTGGAGCGAGGGGAGCTTCGGCTCTGGTTTCTACGGGTGGCGGCGCAACCGGCGGTCGGGCAGCCGGACGCGCGGCGGGAGGTTCGACGACTGCTTTTTGTTGGATGGCGCGCAGGACATCGCCAGGGCGCGAGATGTGGGAGAGGTCGATCTTGGTCTTGATCTCTTCTTCGCCGTGAGCGGGGCGCGAAGAAGTTCTCGCGGAACTCGGCGCCGCTTCGAAGCGCCCGCGAAGATGTTTCCGCACCAGGTCGGCTTCGAAATCTTCCAGAGAGCTGGAGTGGGTTTTCTTCTCGGTTACGCCCACCGTGGTCAGCACGTCAAGAATTTCCCTGCTCTTGACTTCCAACTCACGGGCTAGATCGTTAATTCGAATCTTACTCATCCGCCGCTGTTCCTCTTCTTCTGTGCCGCTTGAGTTGCGTCTCTAAGATTTATCTAGGCTCGCATATCTAACCTCAAGAAATCTTCGCAGGGTGCTGCAGACTTATCTGCAACCGCTTTCATCTGGCGAGCCCCGCGCATTCGGTTCGGAGGTAATTCCGAACTCGCCAATCTCCCTGTCAGCTCTGCTTATCTTCCGGGACTTCTTCTTCTGTTGCCGCTTCTGCGCTGGCGGCTACCGCAGGCGGATTGTCTTCGGCCGGCGTGGGCTCGGAAAACTCCGCTTCCGCGGCCAATGCGTCGGCTTCCACCGAGCCTTCGGCGATGGATTCTTCGCTGATCTCGCCGATGACCGAATCGAGTTGGGCCGCTTCGGGAGCAGCTTCTTCTCCGGAAGCATCCGGTTCCGCAGGCGCTACCTCGCCGCCATCGAGGCTGGCGAAATAATTATTGACCGCGATGCTGATTTTTTCCACCGTTTTCGGGCCAATACCTTCAATTGCTTCCAGTTGCTCGGGCGTCATATCGGCCAGAGATTCGACGGTCGTGACGCCTGCCGCCTTGAGTTTCTCGACCAAGCCTTCGCCGAGGCCGGTAACGATTTCGAGCGGAGTTACGGTCTGGGTGACGAGGGCGGACATCTGCTGCTCGACTTCCTGGCGTTTTTCTTCTTCGCTCTTGATGTCGATCTTCCAGCCCAACAATTTGGCCGCGAGACGAACGTTCTGCCCTTTTTTGCCGATGGCGAGCGACAGTTGCGTGTCGTCGACGACGACTTCGAGATGTTTGTCGGTCGCATCGACAATCGTGACGCGGCTGACTTTTGCCGGCTGCAGGGCTTTCTCGGCGAACGTAACCGCATCCTCGTGATACTCGATGATGTCGATCTTCTCTCCGCGCAGTTCGCGGATGATCGACTGCACACGCATGCCCTTCATGCCCACGCAGGCGCCGACGGCGTCGACGTCTTTGTCTTTCGACATCACCGCGATCTTGGTGCGTTCGCCGGCTTCGCGCGCGATGGCGCGGATGACGACGGTGCCGTCGTAGATTTCCGGCACTTCGGTCTGGAACAGATGCTGAACCAATTCTGGAGCGGAGCGCGAGGCAACGACGCCCGGACCCTTGACAGCTTTTTCGACGCGCACGATGACGACTCGAATGCGCTCGCCCACGGCGAACGATTCCAGCCGCGACTGCTCCTTGCGCCCCATGCGGGCTTCGGCCTTGCCGATATCGAGAATGACGTCGGGGCCTTCGAGGCGCTTGACAGTGGCGTTCACGATCTCGTTGACGTGCCCGATGTATTCGTTGTAGACGGTGTCGCGTTCCGCCTCGCGTACTTTCTGAAAAATGACTTGCTTGGCGAGTTGGGCAGCGATGCGGCCGAGGATCCCTTCAGTCACTTTCGGGATCAGCAGTTCTCCGCCGGCTTCCGCGCTGGGGTCGAGTTTGCGAGCCTGTTCCACGGTGACCTGCAGATTCGGATCTTCCACCTGTTCGGGAGTTTCGACGATCGACTTTACGGCATAGGCATTGATCTTGCCGCTGTCTTTATCGAGCACGGCGCGCAAGTTTTCCTGGGTCTTGTAGTATTTGCGCGTGGCGACGACGATCGCGTCCTCAACCGCACTGACTACGACCTGCGGATCAATGCCTTTTTCGCGGCTGACCCCTTCGATAATGTTGTAAAGCTCACTCGCCATAAAAATCAGTTCTCGGTTCTCACGTTCTCAGCTCTCAGTTGCCAGGATTCGCTCTTCCTGAGAACTGAGAACTGAGAACCGAGAACTATATTTCGGGTACCAAATTCGCCTTCTCTACGTTCCTTAGATCGATCTCGACCTTCTGCGATTCGTCCTCTTTGGGACGCACCCTCTTCTTACGCGCCGCGGTCAGATCGAGAATCAGTTTTCCGTTCTCGAAGCTTTCCAGTTTGCCTTCAAAATGCCGGTTGTTCTCCACCGGTTCGCGCGTGGTTAATTTCACGCGCTGTCCGCGAAAGCGCTCAAAGTCCGCGGCCTTGGTCAGCTTGCGATCCAGGCCGGGAGACGAAACTTCCAGCACATAGGAACCGCCGGGCACTGCTTCTTCGACATCAACGATGGCGCCAAACTCACGGCTGAACTTCGAGCAATCCTCGTGCGTTACGCCATCCGGACGATGGGCCGCCGGCGCCGCACCGGGACGATCGATAAAAACCCGGAGCGTGCGGTGCTTACCTGCTCCGCACACCTCTACTTCAACTACTTCGAGCCCGCTCGAGCCTGCCACGCGCTCGGCAATCTGCCGGACTCTGTCGAGATCAAGAGCCATTTTTTCAGTAACTTACGTCGAGATTGCCGGGCCGGGCTTATTATGCTGATCCGCCCAACGAAAAAGTGGGCTTTCGCCCACTGGTGTGCTTCGACAATCCTGACACTACGACACAACAGTATTCATCAGCAACTATACGCCGCCCCTATGGAAAACACAAACCAGCGACGGGGTTGCGCGGACGCGGACTCATTCATCCGCTCAGACGGTCGAAGCTTCTTGCAGCGTCGACCGTCCAAGTCGTTTTTGCCGGAGTTTTACTGCACCGTCAAGACTGCTGGTGTCGCGGAAACTCCGTTGAGCGAAGCTCCGATTGAAGTAGCTCCCGTTCCGGTCGTGGAAATCGCGCCGACAGCGTTAATGATCGCAACCTCTATGTCCGACGAAGACCACGACACCTGTTGCGTGAGGTTTTGCGTGGTTTGATCGCTGAACGTTCCCGTCGCCTGGAACTGCTGATTATGGCCCAAGCCGATGGTGGCGCTTGTGGGCTTGATGGAAATCGTACTCAAAGTGGCGTTGGTTACGGTGAACGAGGTCGCCGCGACCTGTCCGGAGAAAACTGCCGTGACGGTTACGGAGCCGGGCGAAATTCCGGCGGCTGAACCGAACGAACCCGAGCCGTTACTCATGGTCGCGATCGCGGAATTCGATGACGTCCACTGAACG
Organism: uncultured Acidobacteriaceae bacterium; assembly: GCA_963696275.1. GTDB lineage: Bacteria > Acidobacteriota > Terriglobia > Terriglobales > Acidobacteriaceae > Acidiflorens. The sequence goes on from CAVOJQ010000012.1 coordinate 1,281,896, forward strand.
GAATTGGTCAGCTTCTGGGTGGTCGAATCGGCCAGGGTTCCGGTTGCCGTCAGGTTCAACGAGGTGTCCTGCGCGACGCTGGCGTTGCCGGGTGAGATGGCAATGGAAGTCAGCGCTTCCACGGTGAGGCTGGCGGTGGCGCTTTGCGTACCCAGTTGGCAGGTGATGGTGACCGGACCATTCGAGACTCCGGTGACTTCGCCGATGATGTTGACCGTCGCCACGGAGGGCGCGGAGGTTGACCAGGCCGCCACGGTATCGACGGACTGCGTGGTTCCGTCGCTGAAGGTGGCGACGGCTTGCAGGGGCAGTAACGAACCCTGAGCCAGGCCCGCACTGGCCGGCGTCACGGCGATGGAGGTGAGAGTTGCCGAACTCACGTTGAGGGGCGCCGATCCAGTCACGGTTCCGAATTGAGCGGAGATGGTTGCGGTGGCGCCACCGGGAGCGACTCCCGTGGCGACACCAATGGTTCCCGATGCATTGCTGACGGTGGCGACCGCGTTATTGCTCGACCAGACGACATCCTGGGTGATGTTTTGCGTGGTGGTATCGCTGAAAGTACCGATGGCGGTGAAGGTCTGAGTGGTGAGGGGCGCGATGGTATTGCTGGAAGGCGCAACCACGATGGACTGGATGGTCGCGGATGTTACATCCAGCGTTGCCATTCCGACGACGGAACCGAGCGTCGCCGTGATGGTTGTAAACAATCCGGCGCCGACGCCCTGAGCGCGGCCGGTACCTGCTCCGATGGTTGCTGCGGCGGGGTTCGACGAGGCCCACGTCACTTGGTTGGTCACGTAGCGCTGGCTTCCGTCGTTATAAAACCCGAGGGCTTCGAACTGGTGAGTGGTGCCATTGGCAATGGTCACCGTGGGAGCGCCTGAAACCGTAATCGAAGTCAGAGTGGCCGCGGCGACCGTCAGTCCAGTGCTGCCGCTAATTGTGCCGGATGTCGCGGTAACCGTGATCGCGGATGGGTTGATGGATAGCGCCGTGAGCAAACCGCTGGTGGAGATGGTCGCCACCGCCGTATTCGATGACATCCAAGTCGCGGTCGCGGTCAGATTCTGGGTGGAGTTATCGCTGTAGGTGCCGGTCGCCGTAAGTTGCGTCAGAGTGCCGACGGGGACGGAAGCGTTCGCGGGAGTCACGGCAATGGACTGGAGGATGGCAGCGGTCACGGTGAGCGCAGCGCTGCCGGACACTCCTCTTACGGTCGCGGAAATCGTAGCCGCCGTGTTACTGGCGGTCTGGCCCTGGGCGAGTCCACCCGTACCGACGGTTGCCACTGAAGTATTCGACGATGACCAGGTTGCCGTCGTCGTCACATCCTGCGTGCTGTTGTTGCTGAAGGTGGCGACGGCCTTGAATTGCTGGGTAAGGCCGGCGGCGACTGACGCCGTTCCGGGCGTGACGGCAATCGAAGAGAGGGCTGGAGCCGAGCTGCTGCTGCATCCGGCCAACAGCGCTACGAATGCCACTACAACTGACGACAGAGCAACCGACAGAAGGCTTTTCATGGGGGAGGTCTCCATCTTTTCTGGCAACCTGAATTGTGTTTAAGTTTAGGAGCGCGAAAAAACCCAACAACACACCGGTCCCGCTCCGGGTTCTTCGCAGGCGCCGGCGAAGAATTCCGGCTAGCAGGATCAAAACCGTGGCCAGAGGAAGAGGCCAACATATTAACAGCAAAGGTTGTTTTAATCCGCCGCTCGGCAGCGGATTCCCAGAGGCGGCTCTGGGCGGGCATTTCGGGAACGGCGCCGAGTTCAGCTCGCCGATCTGGTTACGAAAGTATCCGAAGTAACCTTGCTGACCCACTGCTGATCCCCCAAACTTCTTCTGATGCAGTTTTCGCGCACTCATATCGCGATCGCGGTGGGCCTGGCCAGCTTGCTGGTGATTGGGTTTCTGGGCTATCTGAACTGGCTCAGTAACCAGGGACCGGTTCTGTCCCGTTCCGAGGAGCGCGATCCGCTTACGCAGATGCCGGTCAGCATCACGATGAATCCCTTTCGGGACCGCACGATTGAACGGACGGCGAACCGGTTCGTCGCCGACATGCGCGACGGCAACTGCCGCCAGCTTCTGGCTCAGTGGGAAAAGGATTACCGCAGGAAGCGAGCCAACTTTCTCTGCGACAACGAGTCCCAGCATCCGCTGATTTCCTGGAATCTGGTGGAATGGGAAGACGCGCCGCCACTGGTAATTCTCCATTACAAGGGCCAGCGTTACAGCTCGCCGAGCCACGACGCGACTTATAAGGATCTTTTCTCAGTGACGGAAGAAAAAAAAGAAGACGGCTGGACAGTTACTAAGTACGATTCATTCTATTGAAATCGCCGCAGTGATCGTCAGGGGCTGAAGCCCGCATTCTTCCCGATCGTCGGCTGGTCGGATGTGGCGGCTTATCCGCCGATATGAACCATGGTGCGCGAGGCGGGGACAAAGCCGGGCTCACCGATGTGGTGCCGTTCTTCTTTCTTATTCACTACATTCACGACGAACTCGGCTAGTTTTTCGTCGGTCGCGCCGCGGCGCATCAGCTCATGCAGGTCGTGATCCCATTGAGAAAATAAGCAGGTGCGCAGCTTACCGTCGGAGGTGATGCGGATGCGGCTGCAATGTCCGCAAAAGGGATGCGACACGGGAGCGATAATGCCGAATTCGCCCAAGCCGTCGGAGAAGCGGTAGCGGCGCGCCGTTTCGCTGCGCTCGTGGGGTATTTCCTGGAGCGGCAGATACTCCGACATGCGGGAGACGATCTCATCGAGCGTCACCACAATCTGGGGTGTCCAGACGCGATCCTCTTCGAGCGGCATGAATTCGATGAAGCGCACGACCACGCGTTCTTCACGGGCGAACATGCCGAAGGGAATAATCTGATCTTCGTTGAAGCCGCGCAGCAGGACACAATTGATCTTCACCGGATCAAGCCCGGCTTTGCGCGAGGCGCGAACGCCCGCCAGCACGCTTTCGTATCCGTTGGGAACGCGGGTTATGCGGGCAAAGCGTTCGGGGTCGACAGCGTCCATGCTGACGGTGACGCGGTCGAGGCCGGAATCTTTCAGCGGCTGAGCGATTTCAGAGAGCAGGTGACCGTTGGTGGTCAGAGCAATTTCAGGCTTCTTGCCGTCGAGGGTGCGCAGCTTCGCCAGGTCGCGAACGAACTCGACAATGCCCTTGCGGAGCAGAGGTTCGCCGCCGGTGAGGCGAATTTTCGTGATCCCCAAGGCAACCAGTATCCGGGCGATGCGCAGATAGTCGGCGAAAGGAAGCTCGGCATAGGCGGCTCCGTTGGTGCCCGTCCGGCAATAAACACACCTGTAGTTGCAGCGGTCGGTGATGGAGATGCGCAGATCGTGGATGGAGCGGCCGAAATTGTCGGTAAGCGGCATCGGTGAAGTACCAGACACCTGGGAAACAAGCAGGCAGGAAGAACCCCAGCGAGTGTTTCCTTTCCAACACGGGAGGCGCGGACGTTTCCATGCGCACCCTTGGATCGCTCGCCTGCGAGCGGGCGACCCTCGTCTCCGGCGCCATGGAATCCCCGAGGCGGCGGAGATCGGAAACTCGATTTTCATTATAGATGCGGCGGGGTGAGTTCGGGAAACAGGGTGAGGTGCGCGATCAGGTTTTGCTCGAGCACGGTTCTGCCCGACCGCGCTGGTAGACTCTCTTCATGAAGGCACTGGTCATTACCCGTTTCGGAGGTCCCGAGGTTCTGGAGTTGCAGCAGGTGCCGGATGCGCATCCGACGCCGGAGCAGGTTCTGGTGAAAGTGGAGGCGGGCGGCCTGAACTTTGCCGATCTGATGACGACTCATGGGGGATATGCCGGGACTCCCAAGCCGCCGCTGACGGCGGGGCGCGAATTCGCGGGGCGCGAAGTTGCTCCGCATGACGGGCCGGGACGACGCGTGATGGGCTACACGCAATGGGCGGCGTTCGCCGAAAAAACCGTGGCGCATCGCAACCTTGTCTGGCCGATTCCGGAGAGCTGGACGGCGGAACAGGGCGCGGCGTTTCCGGTCAATTTCTTTACCGCATATTTCGCGTACTGGAAGGCCGGGCTGCTGGAGCCTTCGAGCGGAAAACCGGCCCGCGTGCTGATTCACGCCGTGGCTGGAGGAGTGGGCACGGCGGCGGTGCAGATCGGCAAAATACTCGGCGTCGAAATGTATGGAACGTCTTCTTCCGAAGACAAGCTGGCGAAGGTGCGGGAACTGGGCTTGCAACACGGAATCAACTACAAGCAACGCGATTACGTGGAAGCGATCCAGGAGCTGACGCGGGGTGAAGGGGTCGACGCAGTTTTCGAGATGCTGGGCGGCGAGCATGTGGCGAAGAGCGTGAAGTGCGTGCGCGATTTCGGACGGGTTATCGTCTACGGCGCAGCCACAGGACAAACTCCGCAGCTCGATACCCGTCTTCTTTATGCGAAGGGGGCGAGCGTGCACGGATTGTGGCTGTCGTATCTGAGCGCGAACCGGCCGCTGATGGAAGCAGCGTGGAAACAACTTTCGGAATGGGTGGCAGCGGGCAAGCTTCATCCGGTGATCGGGAAAGTGTTTCCGCTGGAGCAGGCGCGCGATGCGTACATACTGATGCAAGAGGGAAGGAACTACGGGAAGATTGTGCTGAAGATCGGGTAAAGCGCGACGCGCCAGGCTCGGCCAGATCAAAATCGCCTGACGCAACAAAACATCTGAACTGTGTTACTCCACGAAGGTAACCTCGCATTGCTAACGGCAATTAGGCGAGCGCGTCCAATAGGCATGTCACAAGCAGGATGGTTCGCAAAGAAAAAACAAGTTGGGAACATAATCGAACCGCGATTCGTATCCTGAGACGAAGCATACGGAGTGGACGAAGAAGACTCCAGCCCACGAAGAAGATTTGCAGGGTGACAGGACTGACGCACGCGTGGTTTGGCGGCCCTGGGTGCGCCGGTCCGGCAAAAAGAACGAGTTTGAGGCCCGCGTCTTTTTGCGTCACCCTGACATGCGCATTGTAGGACTCCGCAAGAAAAAGGCAAGCGCTAATCGAGCCACCACCAGCCGCCCCTGAAGTCCGGCGAGAAACCGGGCAGAAAGCGAAAAAACCATGAAACTCAACAATGTGGCAAAGACTGTTGTGCTCGGGTTGGCGGTGCTGCTCGCCACGAGCGCTTTCGCAAGCAACAAGGGGACGGTACAGCTCCGGGAGTCGTTCGAAGTCAACGGGCAGCAGCTCGCGCCGGGGGAATATCAGTTGCGCTGGGACGGTACGGGAGCGAATGTGGAAGTGAGCTTCATACAGGGCAAGAAGGAAGTGGCGAAGGCTCCGGCAAAAGTGGTTGCACTCGACAAGGCCTACAGTGACGATTCAGCGGTGCTGGAGAAAACCAGCGGCAAAACCTGTATTTCTCAGATCCGGTTCGCGGGGAAGAAGTACGTTCTGGATCTCGGAGCAACAGAGAAAGCGGAGATGGGCGGAGGGCGGTAAGTTAGTAAGTTGTGGATTAGTGGTGAGCGGGGAGCACCTGGTGCTCCCCTTTGTTTATAGTGCCAACTACCAGCTATTCGTCATTGTGCCGGCGGGAGTGCGACGTCCTGGTCGACAAAGGCTGCCAGCGGAGTACCAGCCTTAATCTCAACATTCTTCCCATGCTTGATTAGTCCAATCGGCCCGAAGAGCACGGTCAAGGCAACCGTGGCTCCTTCTTTTCCTTCGCCTTCTTTACCCTTGCTTCCGCGAAGGCGGACCCGCTCGTCGCCAGCCTTCAGATGTTCGAGGCGCATGTTCAGTTCCCCTGCCTTTCCCATCATTCCGGCTTTCTTTGCGTTCGTGATCTCCCCAACTGCCTTCGCTCCAGCTTTTACGACAACGACGTCGCCTACTTTCAAATCTTCGTCAAGGATTAAGTTGACGGGATCTCCATCTTCTGCGGTTTTCGAATTCAAATTATCGGCGAATTTCAGCTTAACGTCGGAGCCTTCCTTCAGGACGAGCTTAGCGACAGGGGCGACGCGGCAGATGGCTCGGCAGGCGCGACGGCGGTAACGGGCGGAGAGGGCGCATCCTGACTGAAAAGCGCCTGCGAAAGACCAAGAAGAAGCAGGAGCAATACCGAGTTGGGTTGCTTCATTATGTGTCACGTCCTCTCGTGTCGCCCGACTTGCCCTGGGCATAAGAAGAAAGAGAATGTCCTAGAGTACGGACAATTGTCGGGCTGGGGCCACGGATTGTCAAGAAAAGCGCAGATACGGTAGTGGATCAGTTGGAAGGAGACATTCCCTCAGCGGCTTAAAGCCGCTAAGGTTTTGCGCCACTTACGGCACGGGTGAAGCCGTGGCCTTTCAAGACGGATTCAAAAATCTCCGCTCAGTACTTAGGCATCTTGGGATCGATTCGATCGGCCCAGGCTAAGATGCCTCCGGTGAGGTTATAGACCTTGGTAAATCCGGCGCGGCGGAGGAAGTTTACGGCTTTTGCGCTGCGTCCGCCCATCTTACAATGAGCTATGATCTCGCGGCTGGAGTCGAGCTCGCTTACTCGCTTGGGTAAGTCGCCTACGGGAATGAGATATCCCTTAAGGTTGCAGATCTGGTACTCGTGGGGCTCGCGCACGTCGAGAATGAAGACATCGGCCTTGGCGTCGAGCTTTTTCTTTAGTTCTTCCACGGAAATTGACGGCACATCATTTCCTGCTGGTTCCTCCTGGCCGCGGATACCGCAGAATTGATCGTAGTCAATGAGCTGAGTGATGGTGCGGTGGGTGCCGCAGACGGGGCAATCGGGATTCTTGCGCAGCTTCAGTTCGCGGAACTTCATGGCCAGCGCGTCGACTAAGAGCAAACGTCCGGCTAAGGAATCGCCTTGTCCGAGAATCAGCTTGATGGTCTCGGTTGCCTGGATCACGCCAACTAATCCGGGCAGAATGCCCAGAACTCCGCCTTCGGCGCAGGAAGGAACCAGGCCGGGTGGCGGCGGTTCGGGATAGAGGCAGCGATAGCAAGGTCCATCCTCGGTCGCGAAGACGCTGGCCTGGCCCTCAAAACGAAAGATGGAGCCGTAGACGTTGGGCTTGCCGGTGAGGACGCAGGCGTCATTGACGAGGTAGCGGGTGGGGAAATTGTCGGTGCCATCGGCGACGATGTCGAACTGGCGGAACAAATCGAGCGCGTTGGCGCTAGTCAGTTTCATGTCGAAGGGGCGCAGATTGAGAAAGGGATTGATGGCCTTCAACTTGTCGGCAGCGGAGTCGAGTTTCTTGCGGCCCACGTCATCGGTGGTGTGGATGATCTGGCGCTGGAGGTTGGTGTAATCGACGACGTCGAAGTCGACGATGCCGAGTGTGCCGACGCCGGCGGCGGTCAGGTAGAGCGCCAGGGGCGAGCCGAGTCCGCCGGCCCCGATGCAGAGGACCTTCGCGGCCTTGAGCTTCTGCTGACCTTCCATGCCGACCTCGGGCATGATGAGATGGCGCGAGTAGCGGAGGATTTCGTCGTTGCTGAGAACGGCTTCGGCGGGTTTGAGATCGGGAAGGGTAGCCATAGGGTCCTTATTCAATTGTAATCGGGCGGAAGGCTAGCCTGTAACCGGCGGGCGAATCATAGCCGGGCAGCCGCCGGCGATCGACGGCACGATGGAAATGGTGTCACCGTCGTTCAGCTCGGTGGCCTCTTTCTGCAGATAGCGCATGTCTTCGTCGTTGACGTAGACGTTCACGAAGGCGCGCAGTTTGCCGTCGTCGTTATAAAGGTGACGTTTGAGGTCGGGGTGCTGCGCGACCAAACGGCTGAGGGCCTCGCCCACGGTGGTTGCGGTGACTTCAACGGAGGCTTGCTTTCCCGAGTATTGGCGTAATGGAGATGGAATCTGGATCTGGGGCATAGGGATAAGGATGCTATGGCGCGGGTGGAAGATGCAAGCGGAGGAAGAACGAAGCTGCGCGCCCGACAAGGGTGAGATCGAGAACCTGCGCCCGATTTCGCGGGCTGGTATCGAGTGCCACGTGGCTTCGGGCACTAATTGAGAAGCGGCATTTTGCCGATCTCACCTTTCAGGCGGGCGCACATGTCTGAAGCGGTTAGCTGGGTGGGATCGGAGTCGGCAAGTGAGAGCTTCGGTTGTGATCGCGTTTGCGATGAACATGCGCGGGAAGCGGAACTTATCCAGTCTTCGCTGCTTCCGGCAAAGGGGTTCTCGCACGAGTGCGTCGAGATCGCATTCCGCTTCACACCTTTCTCCTATGTGGGCGGCGATTTTGCCGACTTCTTTTGTTTACCGGACGGCGCCATCGGCATCTACCTCGGCGACGTGGTCGGCAAAGGTCTGCCGGCTGCGATGTATGGCGCGCTTGTCATGGGAACATTGCGCGGCATTCACAAGACGGGGACGGATACAACGCGAGTTCTTGCCCAGCTCAACGAGCGTCTGGTGCAGCGACCGATCGGGGGACGGTTCTGCTCGACCTTATACGCTCTGCTTAATCCCAGTACGCGACAACTCATTTTCTCGAATGCGGGCATGCCGCTCCCCCTTTTGGTGTCCGAAGAGGGATGCCGACAGATCGGCGAGGGCGGAATCCCTTCAGGGATGTTTGCGGGCGCCACTTATGAGCGCCACGCTGTGCAACTCAGACCGGGAGACTGCGCTCTGTTCGCGTCCGATGGCCTGTATGAATTGCGCAACCGGAAGGGCGCCGAGTTCGGGGTATCGGAAATGGAAGAAGTGTGGGCGCAATGCCGAGGCAAATCGGCAACCGAATCGGTGAATTTCCTCTTCGACCGGCAGGTGGAGTTCTCGGACGGCACTACGCCACACGATGACATTACCGCGGTGGTGCTGAAGCTGCTGCCCTGACGAGTCGCTCGCCCGGCGTCACGCTACTTGGATTGGTTCGTCGACGAATTGCTTGTCGCCCTCGCCGGCGCCCGTAAGCTCGAATGAATTGGTCAGCGCAGCCTTGCCCTTCTCCACGCTTGTGATCACGTAAGAGCAGCCGATCCAGTGGGCTTCGGCGAGATCGGTGGGTGACCATTGGGCGGGATGGTCGGGATGGGAATGGTAGAAGCCGACGATTTCCTGGCCGCGGTTGCGGCCTTCACGCTGAATGCGGATGAGTTCTTTGGGATCGATGCTGTAGCGGTTGTGGGGAGAGTCGGCGCGGGTGTTGCCGCAGCGGGCGATGCCGGTGACGGTCTTGGAAGCGGGATGAGATCCGGGGTCGTCGAAGTGGCCGAGCAGGACGCCGCAGCATTCGTGGGGATAGGTTTCTTCTCCGTGTCGACGAAGGGAGGCGTGGGCGGATTGGGGAATTTTCAGCATGGCACGGTTAGAGGTCGGAGGTCAGAGGTCAGATTGCAGAGGTGACGACCCAGAGGTTAGAGGTCAGAGGTCAGATTGCAGAGGTGACTCTAACCTCTGACCTCTAACCTCTAACCTCTAACCTCTAACCTCTGACCTCTGACCTCTGACCTCTAACCTCTGACCTCTGACCTCTAACCTCTAACCCTCATGCCAGAATTTCTCGCTCAGATATTTTTCGCCGGAATCGCAGAGGATGGTCACGATGGTTGCGGGCTGATCTAGTTTCAGGTTTTCGGCGACGCGAAGGCTGCCTACGATGGCGGCGGCGGCGGAGACTCCCAGCAGCAGTCCCTGTTCGCGCGCGAGGCGGCGCGCCATGGCGTGGGCGTCTTCGGTCATGATCTCCAGATTGTGGTCGGCGAGGGACGGGTCATAAATGCGGGGAACGATTGCCGAGGGGAGGTGTTTTGCGCCTTCAATGCCGTGGAAGGCGGAGTCAGGTTGCAGCGAGATGCAGCGAATCTGCGGATTCAACTCCTTCAAACGGCGGGTAGCGCCGACGAAGGTTCCGGTGGTGCCAAGCATGGCGACGAAGTGAGTAATGCGCCCTTCGGTTTGGTGCCAGATTTCGTTGGCCGTGGTTTCGTAATGCGCGCGCCAGTTGGCATCGTTCGAATACTGATCGGCGTAAAAGTAAAGATCGGGATGGCGGTCGGCAAGCTGGCGCGCAATTTTGATGGCGCCATCGGAGCCCTCGGCGGGATCGGTGTAGATGATATTTGCTCCGTATGCCTGTAGAATGCGTTTTCGCTCGGGAGAAACATTCTCGGGCACGCAGAGAGTCACGGGAAATCCGAGAGCGGCGCCGAGCATGGCGTAGGCGATACCGGTGTTGCCGCTGGTGGAATCAAGAAGAATTTTCCCGGGAGCCAGTTTGCCGGAGCGGCGTGCTTCGGCCACGATGCTGGCAGCGGCGCGATCCTTGACCGATCCGCCGGGGTTATACCACTCGGCCTTGCCCAAGAGTCGCACGTTGGGACCGTGAAGATGGGACAAAAGGTCGTTGAGCGGCAGGAGTGGTGTGTTGCCGATGGCCGCGAGTAGAGCTTCTCCTCTAGGGGTCGCCGTTCCTGGAGCGGACGCGCCGCCAGCCTTGGGGAACGATTGCGATGGCGCGGAGCCGAAAGCTGCCGTCATAGAGAGTTCAAAGTGCAGGATACTGAGTGTTCGATCGTAGCTTACCGCTGAGTGTTCGACCTTGTGACTACAGTAATGTGCCCAGAATCCTGAAAAGGTATATCTATACTAGCGTTACAGCATTCTAACGGAATTAGATTCGCGGCGGAGAGTTTTGGTTCCATCGAATCGTCCATCGAATCGTGGAATGGCGCATCTAACCCGGTGAAGAGAGAATTGAGTTCTCAATGACAACGAAAGTGGAAGAACGAACATACGAAGACGCGGTGCAGTGGCTGCGCGAGCATGGCTTTGATCTGATTGAAGCTCCGGGAGCACAGACGCGGGTATTCCTCAAGAAATACAACTGCTCGGCGGCGATCCAGAGGACAGAAGACGGCGGCGTGAAAATTTTCGCGTATCCGGGCTACCTGATCAGCGGCGAAATTTCGAAGCTGGTGAATCGCGGATACCAGCAGTTCCTGAAAACATCCAAGACGGAAGTTCCGGCAACTGCCGACCACCTGAAGGCGTTGCAACAGTTCTCGGAAGAACTGAAAGAAGCGCTGGGCATACCCAGCCTGTACAACGAATCGCTCGGGACGGTGAGCGAGTCGTACCAGTACGATCGCGTCAAGGATCGCGACGAACCGGTGGTGGAACGTCCGAAGCGGCCGTGGGAAACGGTGAAGGTGAAGGCGGCGACGGCGGCGAAGAAGAGCCGGGCGTAGGGTAGCCGGCTGTCAGCATCAGCTTTAGCCTTCAGCCCTCAGTATTAGCTCCCAGCATCAGCCCTCAGCTTCAGCCCTGAGTTGAAGCCGCTGGCACGAGAAGGCTGCGATTTTCTGCAGAGACGGGGCTTGCCCTTTCTGGTGCGCGACGGGTATTCCAGATTCGAAGGTCTTCCGTATCCCAAACCTCGTTTATCTTATTTTTTCCGCAAGAGATTTAGCGCTCGCCTTTGTGGAATGATGCGAAACTCATCTCTATGGAGGTTCCATGCGAGCGCTAATTCTGTTAGCAGGCGTGACTACATTCTTAGCGGTTTCGGGTTGGGGACAAGATTCGGCCGGTGCGGCGCAAACGGCAATTCGTAAGGTGATTGAAGATCAGCAAGCGGCCTGGAACGGGCAAGACTTGCAGGGCTTCATGGCGGGGTACTGGAAGTCTGCAGAGTTGACATTCTTTTCAGGAGCGCACGAATCGAAGGGATGGCAGGCGGCGCTCGATCGCTACAAGGCGAAGTATCAGGGCGTGGGGCATGAAATGGGCAAGCTCGAGTTCGCCAATCTGCGGATCGAGGTGCTCGGGCCGGATGCGGCGTTTGTGCGGGGAGAATTTCATTTGACGATGTCCGATGGCAAGACGCCGCATGGATTGTTCACGCTCGTTTTTCGTAAATTTCCGGAAGGATGGAAGATCGTGCACGATCAGTCGGCGGGGGAGCAATAATCTTCTCAGCTGGGGCACGGAGCTTTTTAGTGGCCGCGGTCCATGGCCTGGTTCGCCAGGCGGTCGGCTATCTGATTGTGTTCGCGGAGGGCGTGGCGAATTTCGAAATGTTCAAGCCGCCTGACCAGTTGCTGGGCCTCGTCATAGAGCTTGCGCAGTTCCGGATGGCGCACCTTGTAAATGCCTTTCATCTGCCGGACCATCAGTTCGGAATCACTAATCACATTGAGGGCGCTGAGATGGTTCTCGGCAGCGTAGCGTAGAGCGGCAAGCAATCCCCGATATTCGGCGTAATTATTGGTGTGATGACCAAGGTATTCGCTGAGTTCGGCGACGGGGTGGCCGGCTGCGTCCTGAATCACCACACCGAAACCGGAGGGGCCGGGATTGCCGCGAGCTCCGCCATCGACGTGGGCAGTGTGGGCGGCGGGTGCGGATTTTGGGGTGGAGAAAAGATTGCTGGGAGCGGAGGAGCGTGGAGGCATTCAGCAAGTTTACAACGCCGGCGGACGTCTCAGTTCTATCTTCCGGTGGCGAGGCGGGTAGCCAAGCGCTGCGGCAAATTGGCGGCGATAATTTTTTCCTGGGCGACCCGGAGGTTGTAAGGCACGCGATAGAAGGTCACGATCCAGGCATCGGAATCGAAGAGGGCGAAGGCGGCGCGCCAATCGCCGTCGCGCGGCTGGCCGACGGAGCCGGGGTTAATCAGATAGCGGCGATCCTTGCGCAGCGGCCAGTCGGAGGACTCGGGCTGGCCCACGGTGCGATATCCGGGACGGTAGGCTTCGCTGATCTCTCCGGTGAGCACGAATCCGCCCTGGAGGTGAGTGTGTCCGAAGAACGTGACGGGGACGGGATCGGTGATGAGAGGTGCGATGGCATCGCGGGCGCTGACCATGTACTCATCTTCGTCCAGCGAAGAGCCGTGGACGAACTGGATGCCGGGGAGTTCATCGAGATGGATGGGGCCCTGGGGAAGGGCACGGAGCCAGTCGAGATTCTCGGGGGTGAGTTGCTCGCGGGTCCAGAGAGTCGCTAAGCCGGCGACGGGATTGAACTCCTCGAGGTTCATGAGGCCGCTGACGGCTTTGTCGTGATTGCCGCGGACGAAGACGTGTCCCAAGGTTTGAACCTTGGCGACGACTTCGTTGGGATTGCCGCCATAGCCGACGGTGTCTCCGAGATTGATGACGAGGTCGTGGGGAGGCGCCGCGGCCAGACAGGAGTCCAGGGCTTCGAGGTTGCTGTGAATGTCGCTAAGAATCAGGATACGCACAAAGTCAGGATTATAGCTTGTTCCGGGTCAAACGACGATGTGGGAGGGAGGTCAGTGGGGCGCGGCTTCCGGCTCGGCCAGCTTGCGCTCGGGCAGGAAATAGGAAAGCGCGACAAATACGAAGATTAAGAATGAAATTCGAACGTCGACGAACGCCAGAGGCGCGGAGGCCATATACAAGAGGAGAGAGGAGAGATTCTTAAAACGTATGCGGCGATGATAGCGAAGCAACTCCGGCTCGTCGCGATGGTGGTTCGCAATCGCGGTGCGGAGCAGCGCGAAAGATATCGAACAGAGGCTCATGACCGCGCCATACAACGCAACCGCCCGGGGATCGTGGGGATTATTGCCCATGTAGGCGGTAACGAAGGGGACGAGCGACATCCAGAACAGAAGAAAATTGTTGGACCAGAGCAGACGCGCATCGGAGCGCCGGGCGGAGTGCAGCATGTGATGATGGTTGACCCACATGATGGCGACGACGAGAAAACTGAGAACATAGCTGAGAAACTGCGGGGCGAGGCTGCGCAAGGAGGTAAGCGTGGTGTCACGCGGGACCTTCAGCTCCAGCACCATGATGGTGATGATCACGGCGATGACGCCATCGCTGAAAGCTTCGAGGCGGTTGGTGCCCATGCGGCAGGGTTCTCCCGATTCTGTCGATCAGGACTATTGATCAGGACTATTGATCAGAACTATTGATCAGAACTATGTTTATCAGATTCGGGGAGGATTCACGACCGGGCAGCGGGCCCAGTGTCCGGAGGCGACTTCGATCAGGGGTGGGAATTCGCGGGCGCAGCTGGGGATGCGATGGGAGCAACGAGGCTCGAATGCGCATCCGGGGCGCAATTGGGCGATCTGCGGGACGGTGCCTTCAATGGTCGCCAGCGGAGCGGTGCGATCGGTGGCCAGGGTGGGGATGGCGCGCAGCAGGCCCTGGGTATAGGGATGAGCGGGCGCCTGGAAAATGTCGGCTTTGGGGCCGAGTTCGACGAGATTGCCGGCGTACATAACGGCGACGCGGTCGGCGACATGGGAAACGACGGCGAGATCGTGGGAGATGAAGAGCATGGCCAATCCGAACTTGTGGCGCAGGTCATTGAGCAGGTCGAGGATCTGCTGCTGGATGGTGACGTCGAGCGCAGTGGTGGGTTCGTCGGCGATGAGCAATTGCGGGCGATTGACGATGGCCATGGCGATCATGACGCGCTGGCGCATGCCTCCGGAGAGCTGGTGCGGATAGCTGCGGGCGCGCTGCTCGGGTTCGGGAATGGCAACGTCACGCATGCCTTCGACGGCACGATTCCAGGCTTCGGATCTTGAAACGCCGTGATGGGCGAGGACGGCTTCGGCAATCTGTTCGCCGACGCGCATGACGGGGTTGAGGGCGGTCATGGGCTCCTGAAAGATCATGGCGATGCGCGATCCGCGGAGTTGGCGGAGTTGGTCGGCGGGCAGGCTGGTGAGGCGCGCGGGCTGTCCGTCTCCACTTTGAAAAGTGATATCGCCGGTGACGCTGGCGGAGGCGGGTAGCAGGCCCATGATGGCGAGCGAGGTGATGGATTTGCCGGAGCCGGATTCGCCGACCAGTCCCAGCACCTCACCGGGGGCGATGGAAAAAGAGAGGCTGCACACGGCGGGATGAAGTGGGTGCGCGGCGTGCGGCTGGGAGAAGTGAATGGTCAGTTCGCGGACGTCGAGCAGCGGGCGCACGAAGAGTATGGTATCAGCGGCGATGCGGCGCCGCGATTAATGCGGGGGCCGGGCGGGGACGCCCGGCGCTCCACCGCCGCAGGCCCGCCATCGGACATTAATGCGGCTTCCCATACCGCGCATCCAGCGCGAGATTCAATTCCAGCACATTCACCCGCGGCTCACCCAGAAATCCCCATTGCCTGCTCTGCGAGTTTTCCTGCACCAGCCGGGCAACTTCAGCTTCTGGAACCTTCCGCTCGGCTGCCACGCGCCGGATCTGGAACTCCGCCGCCGCCGGCGTAATATCCGGATCGAGCCCCGAAGCCGAAGTCGTCACCATGTCAATCGGAATCGGAGTCCCGGGATTCTCGGCCTGCAATTTGGCAACGTCTCCATTCACACGAGTAATGAGTTGCGGGTTCGTCGGGCCGAGCTGCGAACCTCCCGAAGCGCTGGCATCGTAACCCGCCGCGCCCGCCGCAGATGGACGCGAATGAAAGTAGCCGGGGCCTGAAAACGGCTGCCCTATAATCCGCGACCCAACCACAACTCCGTCCCGCTGGATGAGCTGCCCGTTGGCCTGCTTCGGAAAAATCACCTGCGCCAAACCGGTCACCAGCAGGGGATACACAATTCCCAAAAGGACCGTTGTTGCTATCGTCATCAGTGCGGCTGTGATCAGATTTTTCTTCATGAGTTTTCCCGATCCATCTTCTTAAATCAGATTGACTCTGGTGATGATCATGTCAATCACCTTGATGCCGATGAACGGAACTATCAATCCGCCAAATCCATACACCAGCAAGTTTTGCCGCAGCAGCGATTCCGCGCTCATCGCCTTGTACTTGACGCCGCGCAGCGCCAGCGGAATCAGCGCCACGATGATCAGCGCATTAAAAATGACCGCCGACAGAACCGCCGATTGCGGCGTCTGCAGCCGCATGATGTTCAGCGCGTTCAGCACCGGGAAAGTACCGGCAAACATCGCCGGTATGATCGCGAAATACTTGGCCACGTCATTCGCGATCGAGAACGTGGTGAGCGCGCCGCGGGTCATCAATAACTGCTTGCCGATGGCCACAACCTCAATCAGCTTGGTGGGATTCGAATCCAGGTCCACCATATTCCCGGCCTCTTTGGCCGCTTGCGTGCCCGTATTCATCGCCACGCCCACATCGGCCTGCGCCAGCGCGGGAGCATCGTTGGTGCCGTCGCCGGTCATCGCCACCAGCTTTCCATCGGCCTGCTCGCGGCGAATCAAGTCCATCTTGTCTTTCGGAGTCGCTTCCGCCAGAAAATCGTCCACTCCCGCCTCACGCGCAATCGCCGCTGCCGTCAGCGGATTGTCGCCGGTGATCATCACCGTCTTGATCCCCATCGCGCGCAGTTGATTGAAGCGCTCCCGCATTCCGCCTTTGACGATGTCTTTCAGATAAATCACGCCCAGCGCCCGCTGATTCTCCGCCACCACCAGCGGCGTTCCGCCCGATCGCGCGATCTGTTCCACGCTCGCCTGAATTTCGCGGGGCAGCGACGTCCCGAACTGCTGCAGGTATTTCGTGATGGCGTCCACCGCCCCTTTGCGAATCTCGCGGCCGTCGAGGTTCACTCCCGACATGCGCGTCTGCGCGGTGAAGGGAACAAACACCGCCTCGTGCGAACTCAATTCGCGGCCGCGCAGCGCGTATTTCTCTTTCGCCAGCACCACGATCGACCGGCCCTCCGGCGTCTCATCGGCCAGCGAAGAAAGTTGCGCCGCATCCGCCATCTCGGCCGCTGTGATGCCCGGAGCCGCAATGAATTCCGCTGCCTGCCGATTGCCCAGCGTGATCGTTCCCGTCTTATCAAGCAGCAACGTGTTGACGTCTCCGGCCGCTTCCACGGCGCGTCCCGACATCGCCAGCACATTGTGCTGCACCAGTCTGTCCATCCCCGCAATGCCGATCGCGGAGAGCAGTCCGCCAATCGTCGTCGGAATCAGGCAGACAAGCAGGGAAACGAGCACGAATACGGTCTGCGGCGATCCCGAATAAATCGCGAAGGGCTGCAGCGTGACCACCGCCAGCAGAAAAATAATCGTCAAGCCCGCCAGCAAAATATTGAGCGCGATTTCGTTCGGAGTCTTCTGCCGCTCCGCGCCCTCGACCAGCGCAATCATCCTGTCCAGGAAGGTCTCGCCCGGATTCGATGTGATCTTAACTTTGATCACATCCGAAAGTACGCGCGTGCCGCCCGTTACCGCCGACCGGTCGCCGCCCGCTTCGCGAATCACCGGCGCCGATTCCCCCGTGATCGCGGACTCATCCACCGACGCAACGCCTTCGATAACCTCGCCATCACCCGGTACAAGTTCGCCCGCCGTCACCAGCACCACATCGCCCGAGCGCAGCTTGGCGCTGGGTATCGTTTCCGTCTGCCCGTTCGGGAGCAGCCGCTTGGCCTCGGTTTCCGACCGCGCTTTGCGCAGCGTGTCGGCTTGCGCCTTGCCTCGCCCCTCCGCCATCGCTTCCGCAAAATTAGCGAACAGCACGGTAAACCAAAGCCACAGCGTGATCTGCAGATTGAACGCGAAACTCTGCTTTTCGCGGAGCAACAGCAGCGTCGTGACCACGCTCCCCACCTCGACCACGAACATCACCGGATTCTTCATCATGGTCCGCGGGTCGAGCTTCACCAGCGCATCCACCAGCGCCCGCCGGATGATCTTCGCGTCCCACAAACTCTTGCTTTTCTTTTCTGCCATCACTTACCTCAGGTGCATCATCTGCAGGTGTTCCAGTACAGGGCCCAGACTGAGAGCGGGGAAAAATGTCAGCGCTCCCACGATCACAATCACCGACACCAGCAAAAGTGAAAAGAGCGGCGTCGTCACCGGAAACGTCCCCGCCGAAACCGGCACTGTCTTCTTCTTCGCCAGGTTGCCGGCAATCGCCAGCATCGGAATGATCATGAAAAACCGCCCGATCAGCATCGTCATCGCGCCCGCCGTGTTGTACCAGAGCGTGTTCCCGTTCAACCCGCCGAACGCCGACCCGTTATTCCCCGCCATCGACGTGAAGGCATAGAGAATCTGCGTCAGCCCGTGCGGTCCCGGATTGCTGATGCTGGCAGTGCCAAATCCTTCCACGCTTGAAATCCCGGTGAGGACAAGAATGATCAGCGGAAAAACCAGCGTGACCAGCATCGCCATTTTCACGTCGTATGCTTCAATCTTCTTTCCCAGATATTCCGGCGTACGCCCCACCATCAGCCCGGCAATGAACACCGACAGCACCACATAGATGAGGATGCCGTAAAGCCCCGCTCCCACTCCGCCGAAAACCGTCTCGCTCAGCATGATGTTGACGAGCGGAACCATTCCGCCGAGCGGAGTAAAGGAATCATGTTGGGCGATGTTGGCGCCACAACTGGCATCGGTGGTGATCGTCGCGAACAGCGCCGAATTCGCGATGCCAAAGCGCACTTCCTTGCCTTCCATGTTGCCGCCCGCCTGGCTCGCCGTCGCCTGCTGGTCCACTCCCTTCAGCAAAGGATTGCCCTTGGCCTCGGCCCAGTACGCCACCGTGACGCCGCAAAGGAACAACGCCGCCATCGCTCCCCACACCGCCCAGCCATGGCGTTGCGATCCGGTCATTCGGCCGAGCGTATACGTTAGACCCGCCGGAATGGCGAAGATGGAAAGCATCTGCAGAAAGTTACTCAGTGGCGTCGGGTTCTCAAACGGATGCGAGCTGTTAGCGCCGAAAAATCCGCCGCCGTTCGTACCCAGCATCTTGATCGCTTCCTGCGATGCCGCCGGACCTTGCGCCAGGGTCTGATCGGTAACGGTATCCATCACGGCTTTGCCATCCGGACCTACCATCGGCTTGCCGTCCGTTCCCGTCTTCTGCACCTGTTGCGGCTCCAACAGCTTCGCCGTGCCATAGGGCCGCAGGTTTTGCACCGCTCCCTGCGAAACCAGTAACAGCGCATAGAGAATGCAGCCCGGCAACAGCACCCACAGGATGGAGCGCGTCATGTCGACCCAGAAATTGCCGATCGTCTCTTTTTCCTTGCGCGCAATGCCACGCACAAACGCGATCGCCAGCGCGATCCCCACCGCCGCCGACGCGAAGTTGTGATACGCCAACCCGGCCATCTGCGTCAGATAGCTCATGGTGGATTCGCCCGAGTAGTTCTGCCAGTTCGTGTTCGTGCTGAAAGAGGCCGCCGTGTTAAATGCCAGAGCCTGCGCGACCGCTCCGAATTTCTGCGGATTCAAGGGCAGCCACTGCTGTACCCGCTCGATGAGATAGAGCAGCAACATCGTGACACCGCTGAAGAGCAGCATCGCGAAAGCGTATTCCGTCCAGCGCATTTCGTGTTCTTCATCGACGCCGGTCACGCGGTACAGCAAGCGCTCGACCGGCCGAGCCAGCGGATCTAGAAAAGTCCGCTCGCGGCTGAACACCCGCGCCATAAACACCCCCAGCGGCTTGGTCATCGCCAGAATCAGCGCCAGGAATACAACGATCTGTATCCAGCCATTGGTTGTCATCTCAGAATTTCTCCGGTCTCAGCAAGGCATACAGCAGGTAGACCATCAACCCGGCACTCACCAGCAGCATGATGATCGATTCAGCATTCATAATGAATTTGCCTCAGGCCATTTCTTCTCAGCGAATCCGGTCGCAAAATTCCACATAACCGAGCGTCAGCAGGAAGAACGCTATGGTGACGACCACGAAAATCACGTCTTGCACACAACCTCCTACAGGGCCCACAAATTTTGCCCCAACCATCCAGAAACAACAGCGACTATCTTCGGCTCTCGTCGATTAAACAGGTTCCCTCATAAAAGTGAGCTAAGCGGTTCGTAAGGAAGTCATAAAGATCAGGAGCCTCGCTCGCGGGGTGACTATCCGTTCCCGCCAGGCGCAGATCACCACAAGAGGGTCGCCCGAAGGTCATGAAGGATGATCACAGGATGATCGAAGGACCGGGAGCGCTCGTCCCCGCTGTCAGTCTCCCGGCTCGAATCGATAACCAACCCAAGGATCGGTCACTAGATAACGAGGAGAATTCGGTGAGGGCTCAATCTTTTTCCGCAGTTGCGCCACAAACACGCGCAGATACTCAACCTGTTCCGTGCTTTCACCACCCCACACCGCGCCCAGCAACGCGCGATGCGTTACCACCTTGCCGGCGTGCCGGGCCAGATACGCCAGCAAGTCGAATTCCTTCGGCGTAAGATGCACCGCCCGATCTTTTACCAGCACGCTGCGCGATCCCGGATCGATCGTGAAGTCCCCCAGCGTAATCGCCTCCAGTTCCGACTCTTCCGTCCGCGATCGGCGGAGATTCGCCCGGACGCGCGCCAGCAACTCCTCCATGCCAAATGGCTTTGTCACATAATCGTCAGCGCCCGCGTCCAGCGCCTTCACCTTCGTCCGCTCCTCGCCCCGAACCGAAAGCACGATGATCGGAATCTGCGTCTTCGTCCTCAGCCGCCGGCACAACTCCAGCCCGTCCATGTTGGGCATGGCCAGATCGGTAATCACCAGATCCGGCGTCCAGTCTTTCATGATCTCGAGCGCTGTCTCGCCGTCGTTGGCCACGCGAATGTCATACCCATGACTTGAAAGCGATGTCCGCAGCACCCGTGTAATCTGCGATTCGTCATCGACAATCAGAATGTGCTTATGCTCCAACTTTCACGCTCCAACTTCGCTGCCAGGCCATCCTGACTTATCCCGGATCCTGGGTAACGATGTGCACATCGACTGCCGGAGCGTCGCGTAAAAACTGATGAATCGCGGAAAGATAGAAATACCGTTTCCAGCCTCGCGTCGCCGACCGCCCAAAGACAACCTGCGTAATATGTTTTTCGTTGACGAATTCGGCCACCGCGCTGGCCACACTCTTCCCTTTCAAACGCACGATCGCCGCTCCCACATTTTCCGCA
This sequence comes from uncultured Acidobacteriaceae bacterium, assembly GCA_963696275.1. GTDB lineage: Bacteria > Acidobacteriota > Terriglobia > Terriglobales > Acidobacteriaceae > Acidiflorens. The sequence continues at coordinate 1,302,741 of CAVOJQ010000012.1, forward strand.
AAGCGTATGTTCGCCGCCAGCGTCCGCTGATTCGCTTCGCTGGAATCCTGGCCCAGATCGGTGTAGACGACAAAGAGTTCGGCGTTCATAGCCTGCGCCATGCGCGCTCCCCGCGCCACCAGATACTGCGCCGCCGGGTTCGAGCTGACACAGACCGCAATTCGTTCCCGGATCGCAACCGGAGCCCGGTCTTTTTCTTCTTCGCCGCGATGCTGTTCCAGGCTCAGATCTACCTGTTGCGCCACCTGGCGCAAGGCCAACTCTCGCAGCGCGATCAGGTTCGTCTCGCGAAAGAAATTCTCCAGCGCCCGCCCCACCCGCTCCTGCGGATATACATCGCCCCGCCGCATGCGGTTCTGCAGCGCCTCTGGCGTCAGATCAATCATCACCACTTCGTTCACTCGCTGCAGCACCCAGTCCGGAACCGTCTCCCGCACCTGAATTCCGGTCACTCCCTGCACCGTCGGCGTCACACTCTCCAGATGCTGAATGTTCATCGTGGAGAGAACGTCAATCCCCGCATCCAGCAACTCCAGCACATCCTCATAGCGCTTGCGATGCTTGCTCCCTTCGATGTTCGTGTGCGCGAGTTCGTCCACCAGCGCGACGCAAGGCTTCCGCGCAAGGATGGCGTCCACGTCCATCTCCTCGAAGAGCGCTCCCTTGTACTCGATCGGTTTGCGCGGCACAACCTCAAGGCTTGAGACCAGTTCTCCCACAGCTTTCCGTCCGTGGGTTTCCACGACTCCAATCACCACATCTTCGCCGCGAGCATGGCGCCGGATCGCCTCCGTCAGCATGGTATGCGTCTTGCCCACCCCGGGAGCGTATCCCAGAAACAGCTTGAATCGGCCGCCCTTCTTTGTCGGCGAACATTCCTCCAGCCACTGATCGGGAGTCTTGGTCATCGCGATTATTGTCGTTGAGACCTGTAAGTTTGTCGATGCGTGAAAGAAGTGGCGAGAGGTCAGAGGTCAGATTGCTGAGGTCAGATGGCTGAGCTGGAAATCATAAGATCGCCCCCTCCGTCGACGGGGCTCGTTTCACCTCTGCAATCTGACCTCTAACCTCCGACCTCTGACCTCTAACCTCCGACCTTCCTCTTGTCATACAATCGCCTCGTGAAAGCTGTCGCCGGAACCGGATACCTGATGGCCGCGCTCTCCGTGGCGGGGATTACCTTGGTCGGCTATCGCTGGCTTCATCTCAACCCGACCACGGTCGCGCTTGCCTTCCTGCTCGCCGTCCTCGCAATCTCCGCTTCCTGGGGATTGCGCCAGGCCGTTTTCACTTCCGTGATCGCCAGCCTGGCGCTTGATTATTATTTTCTGCCCCCCATTGGTACCTTCAACATCGTCGGCCCGCAGAACTGGATTGCACTCTTCACCTTCCTGGTTACCGCCGTTGCCGTCAGCGAACTGTCGGCCCGCGCCCGCCGCGGCGCGCGTTCTGCCGTCGAGCGCCGCCAGGAACTCGAACGCCTCTATGCCTTCAGTCAGCTCTTACTCTCGAGCGACAGCCCCGCCGAGTTGTTGAACCTCATCCCGCGCTACATCGTCGATTCCTTCGGCATCCGCTCCGCCGCCATTTCGTTGTCCACCCGCAGCGACATTTATCGCTCTGGCGCCAACATCGATGGACTGGAATCCCGCGACCTGCAACTGGTCTGCGTGCGCGGCGAACCCCGCTTCGACACCGTTCATGAACTCGCCTTCATGCCGCTTCGTATGGGTATGCGCGTGGTCGGCGCCCTGGGTGTCTCGGGTTCCATGCTCTCGCGCCAGACGCTGGAGGCCATCGGCAGCCTGGTCGCGATCGCCGTCGAGCGAGCCGGCGCCGTCGAGAAACTCAGCCGTGCCGAGGCCGCCCGCGAAAGCGAGCAACTGCGCTCCGTTCTGCTCGATTCCGTCACCCACGAATTCCGCAGCCCGCTCACCGCCATCAAAGCCTCGGTAACCTCGCTGCTCGGCACTCCAAACCATTCGCCCGAGGAAAAACAGGAACTCCTCACCATCATCAACGAGGAGAGCGATCGCCTGAACCGCCTGATTGGCGAAGCCGCCGAGATGGCTCAATTGGATGCCAACAAAGTGGAATTCCGCTTCGAATCCGCCCCCGTCAACGTTCCCGTCGCCGAAGCGCTCGAAGAATTGAAGCAGCTCCTCACCCACCACCCCGTGGACGTCAGAATTCCCGCCGACCTGCCCAATGCGCGCATGGATACCGCTCATATCAAGGAAGTCCTGGTGCACCTGATCGAAAACGCCGCCAAGTACTCGCCCACCGGAGCCCCCATCCGCATCACTGCTGAGGCCAGGGAAAACGACCCCATGCTCACCGTCAGCATCGCCGATCGCGGCCCCGGCATTGACGATTTCGAGCAGTCTCTCGTTTTCGAAAAGTTTTATCGCGGAAGAAATCAGCGCGTGCAGGTTCACGGCACCGGCATGGGACTCGCCATCTGCAAAGCCATCGTCGAAGCCCACAACGGCCGCCTCGGCGTCACCAGCCAGTTAGGCCACGGCTCGGTTTTTTACTTCAGCTTGCCGATAGCGTAAGGTTCTGCAGGCATCTGCTTGACATGCTCGATTGCTGGCTGGAAAATTCCCCGGCGGAGATGATAATGAAACGCAGAATTCGGTTTGCCCTGTTCCTTGCAATTTTGTCCTCTATGGCGTCAGCGCAAAAGCAAAGTACGACGGCAACCGCCGCTGTGCCTCCCGAGACTCGTCGCGACGACCTGCAGGAAACCCTGCATGGCGTGACCATCTCCGATCCTTATCGCTGGCTGGAAGATCAAGACTCGCCTGAAACCCGCGCGTGGATCAATCAACAGAACGAGTACACGCACAAATTGCTGGACAGCTGGCCCGGGCGCGAGCGCTTGGAGAAGCGGCTCTCGGAGCTGAAAAAAGTAGAGCGCATCACTTCGCCCATCGAGCGCAACGGCCGTCTCTTCTACCGCAAACGCGGAGCGGACCAGGAGCAAGCCGTCATTTACATGCGGGACGGCGCGACCGGGAGAGATGAGGTGTTAATCGATCCGAATGCAATGAGCGCCGACCACTCGACCAATGTCCAAATCGCGGACGTCTCGAAAAACGGCAAGCTGCTGGCGTACATCCTTCGTGTTGGCGGCAAGGATGAGTCCGAACTGCACCTGCTCGACGTGGAGGCCAAGCGCGACCTTGGGGACGTGCTGCCGCCCCGAGATTACTTTGACGTTTCATTCCTGCCCGACACTACCGCGTTCTACTATTCGACAATGCTTGAGGACGGCCCGCGGGTCCGCCTTCACAAAATGGGCACCAAACCCGAGGCCGACACGGACGTGTTCGGCAAGGGCTATTCCAAAGACATCATCATCGTCGCCGACGTATCCGAGGATGGCCGTCACCTGGTCATTCAGGTTTTCCATGGTTCCGCGGCAGACAAAGTTGAAATCTGGGTCCGGGATCTTAATACAAATGGACCGATCGTGCCGGTAATAAAAGATATGGACTCGCGGTTCTTTGCCTCCGCGGTAGGAGGCGAACTATTCCTGCAGACAAACTATAAGGCCCCCAAGGGCAGAGTCATGGCGCTAAACCTGGCCAAGCCGGCGCCGGAAAACTGGCGCGAAGTCGTTCCGGAAGCCGAAAATGCGATCGAAAGTGTAACCCTTGCCGGCGGCAAAATTCTGGTCGTCTACGTGAAAAATGCCACCTCGATGGTGCGAGCCTTTGAACCAGACGGAAAGCTGGCGTTCGAATTGAACCTGCCGGCGCTCGGGGCCGTCAATGATGTGCAGGGAAGGTGGGAGAATCATGCGGCCTACTTCAGCTACGCCTCCTTCGCTATTCCAGCCACGATCTACCAGTGCGATATGAGTACCGGTAAGCAGTCGGTCTGGGCGCAAGTCAAGGTTCCGGTCGATCCCTCGAAGTTTGAGGTGAGTCAGATTTGGTACGCGTCGAAAGACGGAACGAAAGTGCCGATGTTCCTGATGCACGCCAGGGGAATCAGGCTGGACGGGTCGAATCCGGTGCTGCTCGAAGGTTACGGCGGCTTCATGGTGAACAACACCCCATATTTCAACGCCGACGCGATCGTGTGGGCGGAGCGCGGCGGGGTTTACGGTCTAGCCAACCTGCGCGGCGGAGGCGAATTCGGCGAAGCCTGGCATCAAGCCGGTATGCGCGCAAAGAAGCAGAACGTCTTCGACGATTTCATTGCCGCCGCCGAGTGGCTTATCCAGAACAAATACACCAACCCTTCGAAGCTATCCATTCTCGGCGGCAGCAATGGCGGCCTGCTGGTTGGCGCTGCCCTCACCCAACGTCCCGATCTCTACCAGGCCGTCATCTGCTGGCATCCCCTGCTCGACATGCTGCGTTATGACCGCTTCATGGAGGCGCAATTCTGGGTCTCGGAGTATGGCACAGCAAAAGATCCGGAGCAGTTCCAATGGCTGTACGCGTATTCGCCCTATCAGCACGTGAAAAAAGGTGTGAAGTACCCAGCCGTTTTATTCATGACCGGCGACGGCGATACGCGAGTAGCGCCCTTGCACGCGCGAAAAATGGCGGCGCTATTGCAAGCCGACACTTCGTCCGGCCGTCCCATTCTCCTGCGCTATGAACTCAAGGCGGGACACTCTGGCGGCAGGTCAGCCACGCAGGACATCGGCGATTCGGTCGATCAGTTGAGCTTTCTGTTCTGGCAACTGGGAGTGTCGCCCTAGAAAAGCAGCTTGTGGTGGGCCCACTAGGATTCGAACCTAGAACCAACAGATTATGAGTCTGCTGCTCTAACCGTTGAGCTATGGGCCCGGTTCCCATATCTTACAGTCCGCGGGTAGGTTTGCGAACGAGCACCGTCGAACGTCCTGGCTCGGCATCGCAGGCTCGGCATCGCAACGAAATTGGAGGAGCGCGCCCGACTTGAGCTTGTCGCAGCGACGCCCGTCGCCCAATCGTAATTTTCTACTGCGTGGTGGGTGGCGTAGTCGGGGGCACAGGCGGCGTAGCAGCAACCTCCACCGTCGGACTGTTATTCACCAAGTCCTTCAATTCTTTGCTCGGCTTGAAGAACGGGATCTTCTTCGCCGGAACTTCCACCCGATCGCCCGTCTTCGGATTCCGTCCCACGCGCGGCTTGCGCTGTCTGGTTCGGAAACTGCCAAAACCACGGATTTCGATCTTGTCGCCCACCCGCAGTGAGCGCACCACGCTGTCAAAGATCGTGTCCACAATCACTTCGCTGTCTTTGCGGGTTAGTTCCGCCAGCCGGGAAACTTCTTCGATCAGGTCCGCTTTCGTCATAAGCCTCTATGCTCCCTTTTTGGGGCCGGTTTTTCTGCACCGTTCCCGGCCCGACGGCTTTGCCGCCCTCAAAGCGCCCAGCGCCTGTCTATAACCTTCTCAAATTTAAGGGGTTCTGCGCAAGTGGGCAGTCTGGCACAGGAACCAGATTTCTCAGCTCTCAATTCTCAGGTTGTCAGAGTTCCCAGGCTGTCAGACATGGCCGCAAGCGCGCAATCTTCTGAGAACTGAGAACTGACAACCGGAAACTGACACTGAGAACTGTCTACTTCCACAAATAGTAAAACCCCACCTGCTCCTCCAACATCTTCTCCCGCGACGGCAAATAGTCAGACACATCGCCAAACAGCAGATCCAGCCCCGACCGTTTTTCTTTCGGCGGATACACCAGCGTCGGCTCACCCGAAATATTCACCGCCCGCGCTGTATCTTTCACCGCCCCTTCAAAATCCGCGATCTGATCCACCATCTTCATCGAGAGCGCCTGCTCGCCCGTCCAGACTTTCCCGTCCGCCACCGCGCGGATGTCCTCTTCTTTAACATGCCGGCCCGCCGCCACCGCCTGGATAAACTGCGTGTGCATCTGATCGATCATGCCCTGAAAATACGCGCGTTCCGCCGGAGTCATCTCCCGCGTTGGACTCCCCGTATCCTTGAACTCTCCCGCTTTCATCGTAATCGGATTGATCTTCGCCCAGCGCAGCAGATCGCCGTAATTCACCCATTCGGCAATCACGCCAATCGATCCTACGATGCTGCCTTTATCGGCATAAATCTTATTGGTCGCCGATGCCACGTAATAAGCTCCGCTGGCGCCCACCGTCTCAATCGAAGCCACGATCCGCTTTTTCTTTTCGTCGCGGATCCGCTTCACTTCCCGGTAAATCTCCTCCGACGCCGCTACCCCGCCGCCCGGCGAGTTCACATGAAGAATGATGGCCTTGATGGAATCGTCATCGGCAAATTTCTTCAGCTGCGGGACAACCTGCTTGGGAGCAAAAATCACCCCGTCCAGATCCACCACACCGATCTTGGGCCCGAAGCCGGAAAACGACGCCTCTTCATCCTGGCCGCCGAAACTGAAATACACCAGCGTAAACACGCCCACTACGAACAGCGTAAACAACCCGCCGCCCACCAGCACCCAAATCCAAACTCGAGAACGTCCTTCAGACATGATCCCAAAAGTGTAGCATTGAGGAGCGAGGTTCGATTAAGGTCAGAGGTCAGAGGTCAGATTGAAGAGGTTAAACCAACTCCACTGCGAACTGCAGACTGAAGAACGAGCTTTTCACCTCTGCAATCTAACCTCTGACCTCTGCAATTGCGGTTTTCACCTCTGCAATTGCGCTTTTCACCTTGCAATCTAACCTCAAACCTCTGACCTCAAGTACCTCCCATGTCCGATCCCGTTGAACTCGAAGTTTTTAAGAACCTTTACCACTCCATCGCCGAAGAAATGGGAGCCGCTCTGCGCCGCACCTCCTTTTCACCCAATATTAAGGAGCGCCGCGACTACTCCTGCGCCGTCTTTGATTCCGCGGGACAAGTCATCGCCATGGGCGACCACATGCCCGTGCACCTCGGCTCCATGCCCATGTCCGTAACCGCCGCCGTCCAGCACTGCGAGCTGGAACCCGGCGACGTAGTCATGCTCAACGACCCCTTCCGCGGCGGAACGCATCTTCCCGACATAACGTTGGTGATGCCGGTATATATTGGGCGCGCGCCCGCGCCCGCCGCGCTTCGTGCCCGTCACAAAAAGCCCGATTTCTACGTAGCTTCCCGCGCTCATCACGCCGATGTAGGAGGGACTTACCCCGGCTCCATGGGGCCCTGCCGCGAAATCTACCAGGAAGGCCTGCGCATTCCTCCCGTCAAAATCATACGTGGAGGAAAGCTGGTAGCCGACGTCCTGGCCTTGGTCCTGAACAATGTGCGCACGCCCGAAGAGCGCGAAGGCGACCTCGGAGCCCAGATCGCCGCCTGCCAGACTGGAGCCCGGCGCCTGAACGATATCTGCCAGCGCTACGGAATCGCTCGCGCCCACCGGGCCGCCGCCGACCTCCTCGTCTATTCCGAAGCAATGATGCGAGCGTTTCTGCGCACCATTCCACCCGGCCGCTATCAAGCCGAAGACTTTCTCGACGACGACGGCGTGGTAGACAAACCGGTGCGCATCGCCGTAGCCATCGACGTCAAAGCACCCGCGAAAAAAACCCGAAACAGGCAAACGCGGCTCGCCCCGTCTCCCTCAGCAGCGAAATCGAAACACCAGTCCCATGTCACCGTCGACTTCACCGGAAGCGATCCCCAGGTGGAGGGCGCTATCAATGCCGTGGAAGCCATCACCTACTCCGCCTGCTTCTACGTCTTCCGCTGCCTGCTCCGCGAAGATGTCCCCGCCACCTCCGGTCTAATGCGCCCCATCCGCGTCATCGCACCCCAAGGAACCGTGGTCAACGCCAGGCCCCCCGCCGCCGTCGCCGGAGGCAACGTGGAAACCTCCCAGCGAATTGTCGACGTGCTCCTCAAGGCGCTGGCGCAGGCAATTCCCGACCGCATCCCCGCCGCCGCCTCCGGCACCATGAACAACCTCACCATCGGAGGCACCGATTCTCGAAGTAATGACCCGCGCGCCCAGCGGCCCTTCACCTACTACGAAACCATCGCCGGCGGCATGGGCGCGCGCCCGAACAAAGACGGAGTCTCCGGCATTCACACCCACATGACCAACTCTCTCAACACTCCCGCCGAGGCCCTCGAGTACGCTTACCCGGTTCGTCTAAGGCAATATTCGCTGCGCCCCAACAGTGGCGGCAAGGGTCTTCACGCCGGTGGCGACGGGATCATAAGGGAAATCGAAGTCTTAGCCGACGCGCAAGTCACCCTGCTCGCCGACCGCCGTTCGCACGCTCCCTACGGCTTGGCCGGAGGAACCGACGCCGCCCGCGGTCGCACCCTGATCGTCCGGCGCGATGGTTCCGAAGAAGAATTGCCCGGCAAAACCAGCGTAAGACTCCGTTCCGGAGAAAAAGTGCGGATAGAATCGCCGGGCGGCGGCGGCTGGGGCAATCCCAATCGCTGAGCCCGGTAAAACGCGGAAACGCAGACCACGCCGAGCTCCTGTAATCGCCACTCTCCCCGCGTTTCTCCGTGTCCCCGGTGGTGAAGAATGGTGAAGAATTTCCTAACCGCCCCCGCGCCCAAAGCAGCAAATCCTGGTTTTTAGCTAGAATTCAATTTGCGCTCTTTTTTGCGGTCTTTGTTTGCGCTCTTTGAAGGACTACCCAAGATGAAACCTTTTCGTTCCGTGCTTTTTGCCATTCTTCTGGCCTCCGCCTTTTTCTACTTCACTACCTATCGCCACGGAAGCCTTCATCCCTCGGATTGGATCAGCCATCCCCAGCACGTTGAAATTACCGAGGCCGCCAGCGGCGAGTCGGTCGACGCCGAAGAGCAGAACAACATCAATGTCTACCGCAAGAGCATCGGATCCGTAGTCAACATCACCTCCAAAGTCCAGGCCTTCGACTTTTTCTATGGTCTCTACTCGCAAGAGGGCCAGGGCTCCGGCTTCGTCATCGACAAAGAAGGACACATCCTCACCAACTATCACGTCATCGCCGACGCGCAGAAAGTCGAAGTCACCCTCCACGACCGCAAGAAATATCGTGCCACCGTCGTCGGCAGCGATCGCGCCCACGATCTCGCCGTGCTCCAGATCAAAGCGACCGATCTCCAGCCCATCACTCTCGGCGACTCCACCAATCTTCAAGTCGGACAAAAAGTCTACGCCATCGGCAACCCCTTCGGCCTCGCCGGCACGCTCACGCAGGGCATCGTCAGCTCCATCCGCCAGGTGCAGGAACCGAACGGCCCCGTCATCGAAGAAGCCATCCAGACCGACGCTGCCATCAATCCCGGCAACTCCGGAGGTCCGCTCCTCAACCGGCACGGCGAGGTTATCGGCATCAACACCATCATCGCGTCGAACGGCGCCGCACAAAGCTCCGGCATCGGCTTCGCCATCCCCATCAATACCGCTAAAGCTGTGCTCAACGATCTGGTCACATTGGGACGCGTACGCCGTCCCGCCCTCGGAGTCCGCACCATTCCCATCGATCCTGAGATAGCCGACGAACTCGGCTTGTCCGCCGATTACGGACTGCTCATCGTCCAGGCCGTTCCCGGAGGCTCCGCCGACCGCGCCGGCTTGCGCGGCGGCAACGAGCGCGCTCAGCTCGGCAACACCCTGATCATGATCGGCGGCGATTTAATCGTCGCCATCGACGGAGAAAAAATCGAAAGCCAGCAGACCCTCGCCCAGATCATGAACCGTCACCGCGCCGGCGACACCATCAAAGTAACCGTCTTCCGCGGCAAAAGAAAACTGGAAGTTCCCGTCGAACTAGGCGAAGCCCGAGACCAGGTTTAAGTTCGTGGGGCATTGTTCGTGTGTTGTTGTTCGTGTGGCGCGTGCGCCCGCGTGCGCTTGTTCCCGGTTCTAATGGATACCACCCACCCACCGGCAGTTGCACCATCCAACCTGTCCCTCTCGCGCTATCATCTCCTCCATGCCCGACGTCGAATGGATCCGCGAACTCTGCCTCTCATTCCCCGACGTAACCGAGGACATGCCTTGGGACGATGACCTCTGCTTCAAAGTCGGTGGCAAAATCTTTACCGGCATGGTCCTCTCCGACGGCCGCTTTCCGCGCATCACTCTCAAGTGCGCGCCGCAGACCTTCCTCGAACTCATCGAGATCGAGGGCATCTCGCCCGCACCCTACGTTGGACGCTATAAGTGGGTGACGCTCGCAAACTCCAACGTCCTGCCAGCAACTGAACTCGAAGCCCTGATCCGCCAGTCCTACACTTTGGTAGCGGCGAAGGCGCCAAAAAAGAAAAAAGCGCCCAGGCGCGCGTCCAAGAAGCACAAGAAAACGACACGCAGAGGAACGAAGCGAAAGAAGCAGTAGCGTGCGCCCCCGTGCACCCCGTGCGTCCCTGTGGTAACGATGTCGTAACGATTTCGATTTTCTCGGCGCGCTCCACGTCTCGCTGCTGTCTCGCCGCTGGAGAGAATCAGGTTTGACTCCTCGCAACCACCTACGCTAGCCTCATTCTTTCGCCCAATTCATGCGCATTCCACCAAGTTTCCTGAGACGCCTTCGCAGACGTTCTCCCATCCAGTTCCCCATCCTCTGCAGCCTGAGCGCAATCCTCGCGACGAGCCTCGCCTCAGCCGCCCCGATGCTTCCCACCCACGCGCCTCATGCCATCGTCACCAGCGTTCATGAGTTAGCCTCGAACGCCGGAGTCGAAATGCTGCGCGCCGGAGGTAACGCCGTCGATGCCGCCGTAGCCACCGGCTTTGCGTTAGCCGTAGTCCATCCTCAAGCTGGAAATCTTGGCGGAGGCGGCTTTCTTCTTCTGCGCAACGCCGACGGCAAGGTTCACTTCATCGACTTCCGCGAAAAAGCTCCCGCCGCTGCCACCGAAAATATGTATTTGGATGCCCGAGGCAATGTCATCCCCGAATCCAGCCAGGAATCGAGCGTCGTCGGATACCGAGCGATCGGCGTCCCCGGCACGGTGGCTGGCCTGATCTATGCCGAGAAGCAATACGGCAAGCTGTCCATCGAAAAAGTCATGGCGCCCGCCATCAAACTCGCTCGCGACGGCTTTCCGCTAGCCTATGAAGATACGCAGGATCTCAGAGAAGACGAGCACCTCGCCCAGTTTCCCGAATCCAAACGCATCTTCCTGCGCAACGGAAACTACTACCAGCCGGGAGAGATTTTCAAGCAGCCCGAACTGGCGCGCACCCTTGAACGCGTGGCTAAGGATCCCGACACCTTCTATCACGGAGCCATGGCCCGCGAACTGGCCGCAGCCATCCACAAGGGTGGAGGCCTCGTCACCGCCAAAGACATAGCCGCCTACGAAGTCAAAGAGCGCGAGGCCGTTCGCGGCACCTATCGTGGCTACGACATCATCAGCGCGCCGCCGCCATCCTCCGGTGGAGTCGCCCTCATCGAAATCCTCAACATCCTCGAAGGCTACGACCTCGCGAAACTCGGCAACCGCTCGGCCGCCGCCATTCACCTCGAAACCGAAGCCTTTCGCCGCGCCTTTTACGATCGTGCCGATTTCCTCGGCGATCCCGACTACTCGAAAGTTCCTGTGGCCCAGCTCATCGATAAGAAATACGCTGCCGCCTGGCGCGACTCCATCAACCTCAACCACGCCAGCGCCAGCGAAAACTTGAAACGCCCGTCTTTCGGCGAACTGGAGCGCGACGCCCAGTTGCGACCCGCAGCCATTCGCGAACCACACAATACGACGCACTATTCCATCGTCGATGCTGAAGGCAACGCAGTATCCGTTACCACCACCCTCAACGACAACTTCGGCTCCCGCGTCACCGCCGACGGACTGGGCTTCCTGCTCAACGACGAAATGGACGACTTCACCTCCAAACAAGGCGTTCCCAACGCCTACGGACTCATCCAGGGACCGGCCAACTCGATCGGCCCCGGCAAACGCCCGCTCTCTGCCATGACGCCAACCATCGTCCTCAAAGATGGCAAGCTCTTCCTCGTTCTCGGCTCCCCCGGTGGGCCCACCATCATCACCACCGTCGCCAACATCCTGATTGGCGTCGTCGATTTCTCCCTCGATATTCAGGAGGCGGTCAACGCACCAAGGTTTCATCATCAGTGGCTTCCCGATGAGATTCTCGTCGAAGACCGCCTCTCTCCCGATACAATGAATATTCTGCATTCCAAAGGACACAAGCTGAAGCTCGATCATTTTTGGGGAGACGGGCAGTGCATCATGATCGACCCCAAAACCGGTGAGCGCCTTGGCGCAAGCGACGGACGTAATAATGGGAAGGCGGTAGGTTACTGATGCTGAGGGCGGTATCGACATACGTTTATGTGAAGGAACGTCTCCATCCCGGCTTGCTGGATGAACTCGTGAAGGCGGGCGCGCAGTCCATCGAAATCTTCGCCGCCCGCCAGCATTTCGACTACGCCAATCGCAAGCAGCACGTCCGCGAAATCGCCGAGTGGTTCCGCTCCACCGGAGTTCCGCTCAATTCCGTCCATGCGCCGTTGTACTCCGACTACGAGTGGGGACGCACCGGTTCGCCGCCCGTCAACATCGCCTCCACCGACCGTGCCGGCCGCATCGACGCCATGGACGAAATCAAGCGCGCCCTCGAAATCGCCGAGCACATTCCATTTCGCTTTCTCGTCCAGCACATCGGCAATCCCAACGATGCCTTCGACGAAAAGAAATTCGAGGCCGCCATGACCTCGGTCGAGCACCTGCGCGCCTTCGCCAAACCGCTCGGTGTCAGAGTGCTGGTGGAAAATATCCCCAACGAGCTTTCCACACCCGACCGCCTCGTCGAGTTCATCAAGACCATGCATTTCGAAGACATCGGAGTCTGCTTCGACTGTGGACACGCGCACATGATGGGCGGCATCCCCGAAGGCTTTGCCATTCTGAAAAATCACATCTGCTCCACCCATGTGCACGACAACAACAAAGACAAAGACTCGCACCTCTGGCCCGGCAACGGTTCGATCGACTGGAAAGAGACCATGAACCTGCTGCGCACCGCGCCGCAAAAGCCGCCCCTGTTACTCGAAATCGACGGCGAAGAAAAAAAGAGCCCGAGCGATGAAGTGAGCGCAACCTTCAAAAAGCTGGAAGACGAGCAGAGCTAGGTCAGAGGTCAAAGGTCAAATTGCAGAGGTTTAAGCCGCCGTATCCGTTGGCAGGTTTTACTTCTGCAATCTGACCTCTCACCTCTGACCTTTTGACGCAGGAATCGAATCTCAATTTTATGCCCTCACCCATCAGCACCATCGCAGAAATCGGCAAACACGAAGGCCAGTCCGTCACCATTCGCGGATGGCTCTACAACCTCCGCGAGAGCGGCAAACTGCTCTTCCCCCAGTTTCGCGACGGCTCCGGCGTCATCCAGGGAGTGGTCCCGAAAAACGCCGTCCCGCCCGAAGTCTTCGACGCCATCAAAGGCCTTACGCAGGAATCGAGCGTCATCGTCGAAGGCAAAGTTCGCGCCGACAAACGCGCGCCTGGCGGCTATGAACTCGACGTCTCGAACGTTCAAGTTGTCCAGCGCGTCCCCGAATCGACTCCCTATCCCATCACGCCCAAGGAACACGGCGTCGACTTCCTGATGGAGCACCGCCATCTCTGGCTGCGCTCCCAGCGCCAGGCCTCCATCCTTCGTGTGCGCGCCGAAATCATTCGCGCCGCCCGCGATTTCTTCGACAGCAACGGATTCACCCTCACCGATCCGCCGATCCTCACCCCCGCGGCGTGCGAGGGAACCTCTACGCTCTTTCCCGTCGACTACTTCGAGGAGCAAGCGTACTTAACGCAATCCGGCCAGCTCTACATCGAAGCGACCGCCATGGCTCTCGGCAAGGTCTACTCCTTCGGTCCAACCTTCCGCGCCGAAAAATCCAAGACCCGCCGCCACCTCACCGAATTCTGGATGGTCGAACCCGAAGTAGCCTATGGCACGCTCGACGACTTGATGGAACTAGCCGAGGGACTGCTGACATTCCTGGTTAAGCGATGTCTCGACCGCCGTCGCCCCGACTTGGCCACCATCGGCCGCGACCTCACCCGGCTGGAAAAAATCGACGCCCCGTTCCCCCGCATCACCTACGACGAAGCCGTCGCCAAATTGCAGGAGGGCCACGCTCAAGGCAAACTGGAAAATAAATTTGAGTGGGGTGGAGACCTCGGCTCTCCCGATGAAACCTACCTTTCATCGCTCTACGATCGACCGGTAATGGTCCATCGTTACCCCGCAACCGTAAAGGCCTTCTACATGGAACCCGACCCCCAGCGCCCCGAACTGGCTCTTTGCGTCGACGTTCTCGCTCCTGAAGGATACGGCGAAATCATCGGAGGATCCCAGCGCATGGCCTCGCACGACCTGCTCCTGCAGCGCATTCACGAGCACAATCTGCCCGAAGAAGCCTTCAAGTGGTATCTTGATCTCCGCAAGTACGGTAGCGTCCCGCACTCCGGCTTCGGCATGGGCATCGAGCGAGCCGTAGCCTGGATCTGCGGCCTGGAACACGTGCGGGAAACGATTCCGTTTCCGCGCATGCTCCATCGGCTCTACCCGTAGAGCTTTTCACCACCGAGACGCAGAGAGCGCCGAGAAATGCGAGAAAAAACAAGTGCCTCAACCCGAATAAATCAGAAAAAAAGGTTTTCTCGGCGCACTCTGCGTCTCGGCGGCGAATTGCAATGCAGGAAAATGACAGGCTCGATCAGATTTCACGCCGCATCATCGGCGCAGCGATCGAGGTTCATCGACATCTCGGACCCGGCTTGCTCGAATCCGCCTATCAATCATGTCTGGCGTTTGAACTGAACCAGCTTGGCCTGAAGGTGGAAGAACAGAAGCCATTGACCGTTGTCTACAAACAAGTGAAACTCGATTTTGGCTATCGTCTTGACATGGTTGTGGAAGACGAGGTCATCTTGGAAGTCAAAGCAATCGAAAAGTTACTTCCCATTCACGAACACAACTCTTATCGTACCTGCGGCTGTCGAAGAAGAGAGTGGGTCTCCTGATGAACTTCCACGTTCCAGTTTTAAAGAACGGGTCGAAAAGAATCGTGAATGAATTTCCAGAGGCCGAGTGGGAGAAAAGACAGACCCCGCAAGCAGAATAAGCCAAGATTTAGCTTTTCTCGGCGCACTCTGCGTCTCGGCGGTGATAAGGAACCCTATGCCCCTGCGAACCACGACGTTCAGCAGCATCACTCCCCGCCAGATTCGTGTCATTGGCGTTCCTCTTGACCTCGGCCAATCCCGGCGCGGGGTTGACATGGGTCCTTCCGCCGTCCGCGTCGCTGGACTCGAAGCCCGCCTTGAAGCCATCGGCCACATTGTCGAGGACGCCGGCAACATCGTCGTCGCCATTCCCGAGCAGAAAAAAGAAGGCGCCGCCAACTCCAAATACCTCAAGGAAATCACCGCCACCTGCACCAAGAGCGCCGAACTCGTATTCAAGACGCTCGAAGCCGGCAAGATCCCTCTCGTTCTCGGAGGCGATCATTCCGTGGCTGCCGGCACCGTATCGGGTGTCGCCGAATTCTACCGCCGCAAGAACCAGAAAATCGGACTGCTCTGGATCGATGCCCACACCGACATGAATACTCCCGATTCTTCGCCCAGCGGCAATGTCCACGGCATGCCCCTCGCCGCGCTCATGGGCCTGCCTCCCTTCGAACTGGGCAGGATCTACGACTTCTCGCCTAAAGTTCAGCCGGAGAATTGCGTGCTCGTCGGCATCCGCGACGTCGACAGCTTCGAGAAGGAAAATATTCGCAAAGCCGGAGTCGAAGTTTTCACCATGCGCGATATCGACGAACGCGGCATGCGCGCGGTCATGGAAGAAGCGCTCCGCATGGCCGGACGCGGCACCGCCGGTTATCACGTCTCTCTCGATATGGACTGGATCGATCCCGAAGACGCGCCCGGCGTCGGCACTCCGGTCTGGGGCGGCGCAACCTATCGCGAAGCTCATCTCGCCATGGAGATCATCTCCGACCACGGCCGCATGTTGAGCTTCGAAATCGTCGAGGTGAATCCCGTCATCGACGAGCACAACCAGACCGCCGACTTGGCCGTCGAGCTAGCGCTCTCAGCTTTCGGAAAAAAAATTCTGTAGCCCCGCGAACCGCCCCACCGGGTTTTCCCTGGTGGAGCGAACAACCACGTTGCCTGTCCACGATCCGGAGCTGAATCAACTTCCGCAATCTACAATCAGCTATGGCCCAGATCCCCGGTGCTGGCGAAATCGACCGCGCCGCCCGCCTGCTTCGCGCCGGCGGAATCGTCGCCTTCCCTACCGAAACCGTCTACGGTCTGGGAGCCAATGCCCTCGACGCCGACGCGGTGGCTCGAATTTACGCCATCAAAGGCAGGCCCGGAACCAGCCCCCTCATCGTGCACGTAGCCTCCATCGAAATGGCTAAGTCGCTGGTCGCGAATTGGCCCGAACTGGCCGATCGCCTCGCCACCCGATTCTGGCCCGGCCCTCTTACCCTGGTCTTGCCAAAGTTGCTCGAAACGAAACGCACCCATCAAGCCATCATCCCCGCCATCGTCACCGCGGGACTGCCTACCGTCGGTCTACGCATGCCGGCGCATCCCGTCGCGCTCGCCCTGATCCGTGCCGCTGGCGTTCCACTCGCCGCGCCCAGCGCCAACCGCTTCACCGAACTTTCCCCCGCAACCGCCGAGCATGTCCGGGTCAGCCTGGGCGGCGAAATTGACCTTCTCCTCGATGGCGGACCGTGCCAGGTGGGAATTGAATCCACCGTGCTGTCGCTGGTCGAGCCGGCGCCAACCCTGCTCCGTCCTGGCGGAGTTTCGCGCACCGCGCTGGAAACGATCGTCGGGCCTCTTGCCTCCCCGCCGCAGCTTCTTACCGGCGCTCATCCCGCTCCCGGAATGCATCACCGGCACTACAGCCCCCGCACCATCTTGTATCTGGCGACCCACGGAAAAGTTCCCGAACAAGGTCAAGGAATCTATTTACAGCACCTGCATCCGCCAAATCGCAACCATGTCGCGATCCAACAGATGCCGCAATCCGCTACCGACTATGCCGCCGCTCTCTACCCGGCTCTTCACCAGGCGGATTCCGGAAGTTACAGCTGGATTGCGGTCGATATGCCTCCCAGCTCCCCGGAATGGGAAGCCATCCATGATCGCCTCCAACGCGCGGGTACGAAATATTGAGGCGCGGCCTCTGGAATTACCGCCTTGTTTCCGTTACTTCAGTCACTTGGGTTCTCGTCGGAAACCGACTGTAATTATTCAAGATAGGGGAATATTTGCGTCTTCGATCAAGCTCGAAGATTTGGGCGTGGACGGTCGTCTGCCTGGCGCTGGCGCAGGCGCTCGCCTCCATGCTGCTTCCGAAATCCTACCCCCTCACCCTGGTCACCGATTGGATCGCCTTCTTCTTAATGCTCTCGGCGTCGCTCGCCTTTGGCAGAAACATATTCAGCAGCAGCCGTCAGCAACGCCTGGTGTGGATCCTGCTCAGCGGGGGTTATGCCCTCGAAGGCGCCAGCCAGCTTTTGTGGATGCATTATGAACTGGTGGTCAAGCAAACGCCGGCCATGAGCCTCGGCGACGCCGGCATCTACCTCGCTTGGACCGCTCTTATCCTTGCCTTCGCGTTGCGTCCCCATGTCGAATTGACCGAGCAACATCAGCGCATGGGAACCCTCGATTTGTTCCTGCTCTTGTTGTGGGGCCTGTACCTCTATCTGTTTCTGGTCATTCCCTGGCAATATTTATCTCCCGAGCCGCAGGCCTACGGCCCTGCCTATAAGTATCTCGCCATGGCGCAGGACCTCATCTTGCTTGCCATCGTGCTCCATGGCTGGCTTCGCAGCTCCGGTCCATGGCGCTATTTTTACTCCTTGCTCACCGCCATCGTCGCCGTCGACACCGTCATGGAATATTTCGTCGATACCCTTTCCGATAACGGCGTGTACTTTACCGGGAGCTGGTACGACGTGACCACAGCAGCCTGTCTCGGCGGCATGACCTTTGCCGCGCTCATGGCCCGCAATCTGGAACCCGTCCCGGAACATGGCGATCCCGACAGCGAACGCTACTGGCGTTGGGCCTCGCGGCTGGCCGCCCCGATCACTCTGATTCTGCCCGTGCTTGCTGTGTGGTCCTTTTTCGACCGCAATCTGCCCGACTCGGTCTGGAAATTCCGCATTGTTCTGTCACTGGCTGCGATCGTGGTCTTCGGATTTGTCGGCATCGTGAAACAGGGACGCCTGGAAAAAGAACTGGCCGGCGCGAACCGCGAGTTGCTGGACGCGGCCTTGACCGACTTGCTCACCGGAGTTCGCAACCGCCGCTTCTTCGCCAATTCCATCGTCACCGATGTACAGCAGGTCTTGCGTTCGTTTATCGGCAACACTTCCTCCGAGGCTCGCAACCGCGATTTCATCTTCTATCTGATCGATATCGATGACTTCAAGAGGGTGAACGACCAGTTTGGACACAAAATAGGGGATGATGTTTTGATCGAGGTGGCACGGCGCATCAGTTCCGCGGCGCGCCTTTCCGATGCCGTTATCCGCTGGGGCGGGGAAGAGTTTCTTCTGCTCTCCCGTTACACCGACCGCAAAGAAGCTCACATTCTCGCCAGTCGCCTTCTTGGCTCGCTCGGCTCCAAACCCTTCCGCATCGAAGGCGTCGAGCAGGATCTGCGCATCACCTGTTCCATCGGCTGGGCCGCCTTCCCCTGGATCGAACACGATCCCAAACAGGTCGCGCACGAGGAGGTGCTGACGCTCGCTGACTATGCGCTCTACCAGGCCAAGGGTTCGGGAAGAAATCGGGCTGTCGGCCTGCTCCGCGAGGGTGATACAGTGCGCGGCGGAATCGCCGCTCCTACCATCTACATCAACGGCATCCCATCCTCGCCGGTGATTACCCACGGCCCCCACATTGAAGGGAATTTCGAAGGCAATTTTGCACAGAAGCTCGCAGAGAATTCTGACGACACCGGCTCACAGCCAGCCGTCACACCCGCCAAAACCTCCGCTGCATCAGCCCTCTGATTTTCTCCCGCAAGCGCACCCCGGTGCGCGATCCGAGATCTCGGTGGCAAAGCTTTCAGCTCGCGGCTACTGACCATTCCCCGGCACGCGCACCCGAATCGTTTGCGGCACGGCGCGCAGTTTGGCCAGCAACGCCGCATCGCAATCCTGGTTGATGTCGTAAATCGCGTATCCCAGCGCCCCGCGCGTATCCAGCACTTGCCGCTCGATATTGATTCCACGATCCGCCAGGATGTCGTTAATCGCCCGCAGGATTCCCGGCACATTGTGGTGCATATGCGTCACTCGGTGCGATCCCGGCTCATACTCCAGATGACACTGCGGAAAGTTCACGCTCAGCAGAGAATTTCCGCTCTTGAAGTAATCGATCATCCGCGCCGAAACAAACTGCCCGATATTCTGCTGCGCCTCTTCGGTGCTGCCCCCGATATGAGGAGTCAGAATCACATTCCGCAATCCCCGCAGCGGGCTGCAGAACGGGCCCCCGCTCTCCGGTTCCTGCGGAAACACATCCACCGCCGCGCCCGCCAGCTTTCCGCTCTTCAAATGTCGAGCCAACGCCTCATGATCCACCACAAACCCGCGGCTCATATTGATCAGGCAGGCTCCCGCCTTCATGGCGCGGAGCTCTTCTTCGCCAAACAGATCCTGGTTTTGCGTCTTCCCATCGACGTGCAACGTGATCACGTCGGACGTTTCCAGTAGTTCGCGGAAGGTCACCGGCCGCGCATTGCCCCGCGCCAGCACGTGCGCCACATCGTGGAACACCACCCGCATCCCCAACGCTTCCGCCAGATCCGATACTTGCGACCCGATCTTTCCGTAACCGACAATCCCCAGCGTCTGCCCGCGGACCTCGTGCGATCCCGCCGATGATTTGTTCCAGACGCCGCCATGCAGCTGTGTGCTCGCTTCAAACGTCCGCCGCATCAGCAGAATGATCTCGCCCATCGCCAATTCCGCCACCGAGCGGCTGTTGGAATGCGGATCGTTGAATACCGCCACCCCGCGCTCGCTGGCGGCCGCTCGATCGATCTTGTCCACGCCAATGCAAAACGCTCCCACCGAAACCAGCTGCGGAGCCGCCTCCAAAACAGCGCCGGTGATGCGCGTCTTCGACCGTGCCCCCAGGATCGAGACCCCGCGCACCTTCTCCACCAGCTCGGGCTCATCCAGCGCGCCCTTCAGCGATGTCACTTCAAACCCGGCTTCTTCGAACTGAGAAGCCGCTACCCCGCTGATATTCTCCAGCAATAGAACCTTCAAAAAACCTCCCTGTTGCGTGGCAAATGATTCAGGAGAATTATACGGGCGAACTGCGCTCTGGCTCCGTGACTCTGGCCCACCAGTTCGCGTGCCTTACGGATGTGAGGTCATGGGGGTGGCGTCGGTGGCGATGCAGATCCAGGTGCCGTTCCGGTTGAGCCAGGTATCGATGAAGCGTTCGCGGCGAACCACCGTCTTGCCACCCTTGCTTTCCTTGACCGCGATCACTCCGATGGCGATGGCAGTATTGCCAAACACGCGCACGGTGAGCGATTCCGGAGCAACCTGCTCCTGATTGGCACTGGAAGATTTGACGCTGGCAAGAAATTCCGCCTTCGTCTTCAGCGAACCATCGTCCTCGACCAGCACAAGCGAGTTGTCGAGGATCGCGGCGAGCGCCGTAGCATCGCCGGCCTTGTAAGCCTGATTCCATGCTTTTTCGAGGCTTAGAACCTTGTCGCGGGCCGAGGCTTCATCGTTTTGCGCGTAGACGAAAGTGGCCGATGCGAACATCAGAGTGACCATCCCTACCGTCACGATCCAACCGCCAATCCGTTTCATTGTGCCCACGCTCCGTACTCAACTCTCGCGATCCGTTCTCTTTTAACTCTATGGACGCGATGGTCCAAACACCTAGTTCCCCATGTAACTCCCTTGCACTGAAGTAACAGCCGTTGCCCGCAGGAATTCCAGCTCAAAGTGCATGGCAGCGGTCCCCAGGCGAGTGCAAAAAGCGGTCTATTGCTAAACTTGGTGGCTATGCAACTCACCACCTTTTTCCGTCAGAGAAGAAAGTTGGCCCTGCTGACACTGATCGCTTGTTGGATCGCGGCATCCCTGGGCTCTACTCTGGCCGCGGCACAGCACAAAGATGTTCCTTGGTCCGCCGACGAAAAGCCCATTGCCGATCAGATCCACGGACTGCGCGCCTTACCCGATGACGTCCGCGCCGGAACCACGAAAGACCTGGCACTCAAGATTCGTAAGCTGCCGCCCTCCGAAAACAAGCTGCGGCTGGCCATGGGTTTGGCGGGACTCTCCACCGAAGGCGATTTCGGCCATGACACGCTGCAGGAAGTCGCGACCACCTTGGCCGATACCCTGCGCGAGCAACCAGTGCCGTGGGCGGAGGAGAAAAATTCAGGAGCCGGAACCAAGGCCACGCGCGTCCCGGCCGAACCCTACGTCGAACTTGCTTCTCTCGTCCGCTACGAGCACGTGGACGCGTCCCTCGGCAAGAATGACGACGGGCAGTTTCGCGCCGCCATGGCCCGCCTCGCCGCCGATGACAACAAGCGCGAGCATGTCGACTTCACCCTGAAAGATCTTTCCGGCAAGAGCTGGACATTTTCCGAACTGCGCGGAAAAGTGGTGCTGGTAAACTTCTGGGCAACCTGGTGTCCGCCCTGCCGCAAAGAGATGCCCGACCTCGAAGCCCTCTACGAGCGCTTCGGTTCGAAGGGATTCGTGGTGCTTGGTATCTCCGACGAAGACGCGGCCAAGGTCGAGCCTTTTGTCAACGACCGCAAAGTTGCCTTCCCCATCCTCCTCGACCCGGGACGAAAGGTGAACGACATGTTTGTCGTCGAAGGGATTCCCAAGAGTTTTGTCTACAACCGCGAAGGGAAGCTGGTCGCGCAGTCAATTGACATGCGCAACCAGAAACAGTTCCTGGAGATGTTGAGCAACGCCGGACTGGAATAGTAAGGACTGGAGTAGAAACGAGGCTTGCCCCATCCTCCTTTCAGAGATGCGATAAGCTCGATCGGGGCAAAACGAAGAATCGGAGGATTGCAGAATGAAAAAGCGAATAGCTGGAGTGACTCTTGCTGTCCTATTTCTTGCGGCGCTCGCCGGCGCGCAAGACACCATGAAGAAAAATGCGCCGCCCAAGCCGGCCCTTAGCCCGTCACAGTCCCTGCTGGAAAGCTGGAACGACATCGGACGCAAGCTGATCGCCATGGCTGAGGATTTTCCCGAAGACAAGTACAGTTTCAAACCTGTCCCTGCTGAAAGAACCTTCGCCGAGCAACTCTTGCACGCGGCCGGTGCAAATTATTACTTCACCAATCCCGCGATGGGAATGAAACCGCCGGCCGGGGAAGATCCCAAACCCGATCAGTACAAGACAAAGGCCGCGATCGTCGAGTTCGTGAAGAAATCATTCGCTGATGGCGCGGCCGCGATCAAGCAGAAAGGCGACAAAGGATTGGACGATCTGGTCGTCGATCCCTTTGCGAACCAGCAGGTGCGGGTGGCGGATATGGCCTGGGGTCTGCTCGAGCACTCCGGTGAGCACTACGGGCAACTGGTAGTGTATTACCGCGTAGCCGGCCTCGTTCCCCCCGAATCACGCCCAAAGAAATAGTTAGCAAGAGAGTGGAGAGCCGGGCGTCCGCGCCCGGCCCGGTCACCACACGGTCGCACCCTTAGCGCGGTGGCGAGATTACGCTCAGCGCGCCTGCGGCGATTGAAACTTCGGCAGGCGTTTCGCATACGAGCTCCCCGTCGGCGTAAATTTCGAGTGGGGTTTTCGACTCGACCATTACTCGTTCCGCTTTTGAATACTCGACTTTGGGCGATAGCAGATGGCGACCGAAGTAGACCGTCGGAAACATGCAGAGCAGGTGGAAAGGATTCATGGTCGAAATGCGGCAGATGTCGAGCCTGCCGTCGGCGAAATCGGCCCCTGGCGCGATGCGCATGCCGTCTCCAAAGAACTGGGTGTTGGCGAAGGCGGCGAGCAAGGTGAGCTTTTCCGATTCGCTCTGATCCGTTCCATTGGTCTGCGTCAACCGAATGGAATAAGCCGGGAGTTTGCGCAGTAGCGGCAACAGCGCGAGAGCGTAACCTCCATGGGCTCTTAGCCACCTCGGCATGCGATTGGCGCTGCGAGCGGCGGCGGAGTCCAGGCCGCATCCAGCTACACAACAAAAATAGTGAGTTTGCTGGGGCGCGGCGGAGGGAACGATCACTCCGAGATCGATTGGCCGCGGCTGAATTTTGCCGGCTTCGAAAGCACGCCAGACACGCAGCGAATCCTGCGTCGTGCGCAGCTTGAGGGCTCGGGCAAAATCATTGCCACTGCCGGCAGGGACGATGAGCACGGGAAGTTGGAGCCGCACCAGCGCTGCGAGATGGCGGTGAATGGTGCCGTCTCCGCCAAAGATCAGAATGGCGTCGGCGTCGCTGGAGATTGCGGGCAAGCCCTGCAGCCAGTGGGTTGGCGAGCGAGCTTGAAACGGCTTCAGGTCAGCCGGGGAAGTGCCCAGCCCGAAGATGACGGCGGCTCGCATTTCTCATCGCTTAGCATTCAGCATTGTGGCGAAATACAGAATTATTCTGCGGGGGCAGCGGCCGAGCTTCGCTCGGCTTGGACGGGGCAAAACCCCGTCACCACACAAGCTTCCCCCGACGAACTATTTCGGCAGGCACTTCTCCATGAAATCGACCAGGTCTTTTTTCATTTTGTTGTGTTCGGCGCGATCGATATACACCATGTGGCCGGCGTTGTAGGTGGCGTAGGAAATATTCTGGCGAAACTGTGGAGTCAGATCGAGGTGGTCCATGGTCCAGTTGGCGGCAGCGAAGGGAGTAGCCAGATCGTAGTAGCCTTCCATCACCAGAACTTTCATGTAGGGGTTCTTGATGATGGCCGCGCGCAATCCGCCGGCCGTGCTGGGGAAGCCTTCGATGGAGTTGCCCCACTCCCAGTCGCGGAAGCCGGGCTGATCGTAGGCGAAGACGCGATAGGGCATGTCAGACTTGTAGTTCAATTCGGTGCGCAGGTAATGGTTGAAGGCTGAGGTGTAGGGCGGAAGAATGGCGCCGCTGGTCGGATCGTAGAAACGCTCATCGCCGGGGCTGGGGCTGGTGAAGCGGCCGTCGAGGCGTCCGGTGAGCAGTTTCTGATCGAGCAGCAATTCCCTGGTAAAGGTCGGAACGTCGATGCGCATATCGTGCGCTTCAATGACTTCGGGGCGCAGGCCGGTATAGCGCGACAGTTGCTCAACAATCTTGCGATGCTCTTCCGGCGTCAGCGAGTCGCCCTTGGCGAGAGCGAGGGCGTAATCATTGGACGACCAGCGCACGACCTCTTCGCGCGTCCTGGCCATGTCTTGGGTGAGATCGGTGGAAAGCTTGTGATGATAGCCGGCGATCATGGTGAAGCTGGGCACGAGCAGGAAATAAGGCAAGTCGTTGGAGTTATTCCATTCGAGGGTCTGGAAATCGACCGCCATGGAGAGCAGGGTGACACCGTTGAAAGAAATACCGTGATCGGCCAGATATCCGGCGATGCCGGCGGCGCGCGTTGTGCCGTAACTTTCGCCAAGCAGGAAGAGTGGAGAATTCCAACGTTCGTAGCGGGAGAGGTAGAGGCGGATGAATTCTCCGAAGGCCTGTACGTCACCTTTTACGCCGAGAAATTTCTTGGTAAGTTCGGCGGTGGCGGCTCGCGAATAACCGGTCGACATGGCGTCAATCATGACGACGTCGCTGCGATCGAGCAGCGTGTCGGGATTGTCTTCGAGGCGATACGGGGCGGCGGGCATGAATCCATTGGGCTGCAATACCACCCGTTTGGGACCGAGCGCGCCCATATGGAGCCACACGGAAGCGGAGCCGGGCCCGCCATTGAATGCGAAGGTGAGCGGACGCTTGTCCGCATCCTGACCGTCGAGCGTGTAGGCAACGAAAAACATCTCCGCCTCGATCTTGCCGTCGCCGCGCTTGATGGGAAGCCTGCCGGTGGTGGCGGTATAGGCGAGAGTCTTTCCATTCAAGCTGAGCTGGTGATGCGTGATCACGGGCGGGACTTCGGAGACGTCGTAGTGTTCCTCTTTATCGGTGGCCTCGCCGTCGGCTTTGGGAGACTCCTGTGGCTTGGCGGTCTCCGCGGGCTTGTCAGGAGTGGTGGCGCTGCCTGGAGTTGCCTGCTTCCTATCTTTCTTGGCAGCGGCCGGCTTAGCGCTGTCGGGCGTGGCGTCCTGGGATTGATTTTGCTGCGCCACTGCGAATGGGATCAGCAACGCGGCCAGCAAAAGCGCCATCAGAATTCTCATGCTTGTCTCCGAGGAAAAAGAATTGGACCAGCATTATAGCGTTTCCGCGGATGGGGACGCGAAGGGGTAGGCCCGTCACGTCGGAGGCCGGTCCGGACGTGCTAGAATTTGTTGCGCCCGAAACGCTTCCACCGGCTCGGTGGGGCAAACGATGCTCCATTCCCGACAATGACGGACTGAATCAGTGGCTCAGAATCCTAACGCGCCAGGCAGTTCGATCACCTACGCTGATGCCGGCGTCAGCATTGACCGCGGGAACAAGACGAAACAGCGCATCAAGTACCTCGCCCACAAAACTTTCACAAAGGGAGTGCTGAGCGAGATTGGGGGCTTCGGCGGACTGTTCGCGGTCGATAAGAAGTATGTCGATCCGGTGCTGGTTTCGAGTGTGGACGGGGTGGGCACAAAATTGAAGATTGCCTTCGAGATGAACGTGCACCACACGATTGGCGGCGACCTGGTGAATCACTGCGTGAACGATATTGCGGTGCAAGGGGCGGCACCGCTGTTTTTTATGGACTATCTAGCTACGGGTGCGCTCGATTCGGAGGTGGCGGAGAAGATTGTGGGCGGTCTCGCCGAGGCCTGCAAGCATAACGGCTGCGCCCTGATCGGCGGCGAGACGGCTGAAATGCCCGGGTTCTATCCCGAGGGTGAATACGATTTAGCAGGATTTATTGTGGGAGTGGTGGAGCGGGACCGGATCATCAGCGGCAAAGACGTGCAGGTGGGAGATTGCGTGCTGGGCCTGCCTTCGAACGGTCTGCACACGAATGGATATTCGCTGGCGCGCAAGCTGCTTTTTGAAATCGCGGGCTACTCGCCTGAAACCTTTGTCAGCGAGATTAAGAACAAAGTTGGCAATGAACTCATGCGGACGCATCGCAGTTACTGGTCGATACTCCGAAAGCTGATTGCGGCCGATTGCGTCGGGGCGATGGCGCACATTACCGGCGGGGGCATCGTGGAAAATCTTCCGCGGGTGTTGCCCAAAGGCACGTCGGCGGTGATCGAACTTGGGACCTGGCCGGTGCTGCCCATCTTCGAACACCTGCAGAAGCTGGGTAACGTGGCGGAGGAGGAGATGCTCCGAACATTTAATATGGGACTGGGGATGTTGATTGTGGTGCCGGCGGCAAAATTCAAAAAAGCGCAAACTCTGCTGGAGCGCGCGGGAGAAAAATTCTACAGCGTGGGGCGGATCGTCAAGGGCGATCGCAAGGTGATGTTCAGCTAGAGCGGCGCAACGTTTTTGACTTTTTACTTGATCCAGTTGTTTGGTCGATCCAGTTTTTCGGTCGAACCAGGTTTTCCTCTTCGATTTTCTCTGCGTGCCATTGTCCTGGTGGTGAATAATGTTGTCCTGATGAAAAATCTTGGCATTCTTCTTTCCGGACGCGGCTCCAATTTTATTGCCATCGCCGACAGCATTGCCGCCGGGCTTATTCCCGATGCGCGCATTTCGGGGGTGATTTCGAACCGCGATGATGCACCGGGGATCGAGGCGGCCCGACAACGTGGACTGCTGGCACAGGTCATTCCGTCGAAGGGCAAGTCGCGGGAGGAGCATGATCGGGAGGTTGTGGCCGCGCTCCGCAGTCATCGGGTTGATCTCATCTGTCTGGCCGGCTACATGCGATTGCTCTCGCACTGGTTCGTGCAGCAATTTCCGTCGAGAATTCTTAATATTCATCCGTCGCTGTTGCCGTCCTTTCCCGGGCTCGAGGCACAGCAGCAGGCGTTGGCTTACGGCGTGAAAGTTACAGGGTGCACGGTTCACTTCGTCGATGAGGAACTCGATCACGGCGCGATTATTGTGCAGAGAACGGTGACGGTGCTTGACTCCGACGATGAACATACGCTCGCCGCAAGAATTCTTGAGCAGGAGCACATGGCCTATAGCGAGGCGATCAGGATTGTGCTGGAGGGGAAGTTTGGGATTGTGGGCAGGCGGATGGTGCAGAGATAGGTCAGAGGTTAGAGGTGAGATTGCAGAGGTGAGATTGCAGAGGTGAGAAGCCAAAGTCGGAGGTTAGAGGTCAGAGGTCAGATTGCAGAGGTGAAAAGCCAAAGTCGGAGGTATGAGGTCAGAGGTGAGATTGCAGAGGTGAGAAGCCAAAGCTCAGACTCGCGAGGGTTTCACCTCTGACCTCTAACCTCGAACCTCTGACCTCCAACTTCTGACCTCCAACTTCTGACCTCCAACTTCTGACCTCCAACTTCTGACCTCCAACTTCTGACCTCTCACCTACATAATGAGCTCGTTGCTTCTCCGGGCAATCGGATGCTGCATTACTTCCAATTCATTCTTTACCAGGTTCAATCCATAGACGCACTGTTCGAAGCTTTGCGAGAGTTGCGCGAAGAGCGGGGCCACCTTGGCATATTCGAAGTGCTCGAACTTGGAGACGATGTAGTAACTTTCTTTTCCGGCTTTCACCCAGTCGACAAAATTTTCGACGCGCTGGCGCCGGAGGCGATAGTGATTGATGCTTTCAGGAAACATCCCGGCATAGAAAAGCGTGTAGTCGCCAATGTGCTTGCGGACCTGGCGCTCACGATCGAAGGAGGGCGCGGGCCCATAGACCGGATCCGATTCGACCAACATCTCGCCGACATCGTTCAGGGGCTTTCCCGCCACATTACGGATCTTCAAGAGTTGTTCAGCATCGCAAAACTCGGAGAGCAGGTGTGCGACGTAGCTGACCAGTTGCGGATCGCGAATTCCAATCTCCTGGGCGTAGTGACGGCCGACCAACTCCAGAAACAACTGTTGCAGCGGATGCTCCTCCGAAATGATTTCCCTGTCCATACCCCTGTCCATAGATCCTCCAACCCGAGATCCTCCAACCCGGTGTTACTTCAAGGTGACCCTTGTCGTTCCATCGGAACAAAATCTCGTGCGCATTAGATACCGCGAATCACGAACGAATGCAAGTGACCATTGAGCCACTAGTGTGCTTAGAAGCGCGCACTGGGCGCGGGGTTTGCATGATTTTGCTGGCAGCCAAGGGGGACGACTGCTAATTCAGCCCAGTGCATCGAAAAAGCTGATTTGCTGAATCTGATTCCGTGATTTATTGCACCTGTCTACGTGACTTACAGAATCAAACTACAGGTACGGACATACGACAAAGGAGATGCAATGGAACGAATCAACATTTCCAGCGGAACCGCGTGGGAACCGGTGGTGGGTTACTCTCGTGCGGTCCGGGTGGGGGGACAAGTACACGTGGCGGGCACGACGGCGACGGGGGCCGATGGAAAGATCGTCGCGGGCGACGCGTATGCGCAGGCGGTTCAGACACTGCGCAACATCGAGCAGGCACTGCAGCGGGCGGGAGCTTCCATGAAAGATGTGGTGCGCACCCGCGTGTTTCTGACGAATATTGCGGATTGGGAGAGAGTGGGAAAAGCGCATGGGGAATTTTTTCGCGAGATACGACCGGCGAGCACCATGATGGCGATCAGCGCGCTGGTTTCCCCGGAGATGCTGGTGGAAATCGAGGCGGAGGCGGTGGTTGCCGACAGCAGATAAAGGAAATGGCGGAAGCCGGAAGTGAACTGGCTCTCCGCCATGGTTTGGTTTGCGCTACTGCAAGATTTGGCTAACGACGGCCTTTCTTTTTAGCCACTTTCTTCTTCGCTGTTTTCCTGGCCGGCTTTTTCGCGGCCGCTTTCTTTTTGGGCGCTTTCTTTTTAGCGGGCTTCTTTGCAGTTTTCTTGGCCGCTTTCTTTGCCGGCTTCTTGGCCGCTTTCTTCTTGGCGGGAGCTTTCTTCGCCGGGGCTTTCTTGGCTGGGGCTTTCTTCTTTGGAGGTCCGCTTGGGCCACCACCCGATGGGGCTACCGGGGCGGGCTCTCGCACAGGTGGCGGGATCAGGATTTCGTCCTCTTCCTCCACCAGAACAGGTTCTTCTTCCTCTTCTTCTTCTTCGTCCAAGTCCTCTTCCAGCGACTCGCCATAGGCGCCGCTGTCACTGAACTCGTCGGTCTCATCGTCCCGACCGTAGAGAGTCGGATCATCGAAGCGCATAACTCCTCCTAGGTATTTGTGGTCACCGCACGCACCGCGCGCAGGCCTGGAAAATTAGGACAGCCAACTGCAAAACCGCACCTGCCAGTGAAACCGCGCGTAACTATAGCACGTACAGAAGCACGCACAGAAGCATGAACAGTAGCACGGACAGTTTCACGGGGCAGTATCGTGCATTCGCCGCAGATTTGCGAGTAAATTATGAACAAAAGTTTTTTGAGGGCGAGGGCCGACGAAATTGAGGGCGAACTGAAAGCGAAAGCGCGGGCGGAGGCAGAGAGGCCGGTCGCTCTAACGTCGCGGCATGTCGCTGTCTCAGGGATGGTTATTCGTAGGCCAAGGCGTCGATGGGATCTTTCTGGGCGGCTTTAAAGGCGGGATAGATGGCACCGGCGATGGCGCCCGCGATGGCAATCAGGGTCGCGCGAACAATCCAACCGCCATCCACCACCACCTGCAATAGCGGAAACCGGTGAGCAAGCGCCATGCGGGCGGCCAGACTTACGATGATGCCCAGCACAATGCCGCCGAGGGCAAGCAGCACGGTTTCCCGCAGGACCACATTCACGATATACAGTTTGGAGGCACCCATCGACTTGAGGATGCCGATTTCGCGGGTCCGCTCCATGACTGCGGTATACATGGCCTGGAAAATGACGATGAAACCGATGACTACGGAAATGCCCACCACCACGTCGATGAATGTGGAAAGCCCCGGATAGCTGCTGGTGGTCATCATGGCGAGGTAGGAAGCCATGGTGTTGACTACGTAGCGCTCCATGCCCGGCACGTGCTTGATTTCATCGACGACGGCGTCGGCGCTGGCGGGATCGTCGAGTTTGAGGTAGAGGATGGTGGCCTTGTCTTTGGCGCCGATCAGGTCCTGAAGGGTGCTCAAGGGAATGAACTTACGGGCGCCCTTGCCACGCTCCACAATGCCGGAGATGCGGAATTTATTGTTGAGAATTTCAATAGTCTCCCCGACCGTGGCATGTTTGGACTTGGCAAAGAGGTCGTCGACCAGTACGTCGTTGGGTCCCTGAAAAGGACCACCTTCCAGATAGTGGAATCCGCCGGACAAGCTCTCATAGCTGTGCAAGTCGATTCCGGCGATGATCTCAAGACTGCCTACCGAACTGATTTGGGTGACGACAGGAGCAACCACTCTTACGTGCGGCAGCTTTGCCAGGACGTCTCCGATCTTAATCGGCATCGGCGCGCCGGTCAGTCCGGCGATGAACGAAGATCCGGGCGGCAGCACGAGCACGTCAGCCCCGATGCCGGCGGTGCGGGCGCGGCTGTCCTGCAACATGCCCAACGACAGGCCGACGATGAGCAGGATCATGGTGACTTCGAGCGCGATCGCGACCACGCTGATCAAGGAGCGTAAGGGGCGATGCACCAGGTTCCCGACGATCATGCGATTCATCATGTTTTCAATTCCGGTACTCAATTTCAGGCCGGGCGTGCAGCGGCTACTTGGCTTGGCTTTGCGACATTTTCTGGGCGCTGGCGCTCTGCTGATCGAGGTTGACGACGTCCGCGCCAGGCGGTTGCTCCAGGGCAAACTGGTCGTCGGTCAGGGCCTTATCAATTTCCAGTTTCACCATGCTGAGGGTGATGTCGTAATTGTCGCGCGGGCGTTCGATTTGAATCAGAGCGGGGAAGGTGGTGGCATCGAAGTCCTTATAACCCTGATAGTGGGCGTCCGTGGCGACGTTTCCCTGCTGATCATAGATCCTTTGCCGGTGCGGCAAGAGATCGATACGGCTGAACTCGACGCGACGCGACAAGTACCAGCCGTGGGGCCCCTGGCGGATGATCGCCAGTTCGTAATCGGGCTGCTGAACGCGGTGCTTTTTGGAGTCGAGAACGGTCTCATAGCCGTTCTCCAGGACGGCGATCTCATCCGGACTGATGGCGGGGATCAGCAACGCGTCATAAATGTATTGCGGGCGCATGTTCTCCAGGCGGCTGTCGGAGGGGTAGTTGGTATCGGCAGTGGAGCCGACGTAGAACTTGTTTTTGGTAGGGATCCACAGCTTGAACTGCTTGCCGTCGCTGACCATGTCGAAGGCGGTATTGCGCACGACCGGGAGGAGACCCTTCATGCGGAGCATGGCGGGCTTGCGCAGCAGCACGTAGCCGCGAATCTCCTGATAATCGGTGATCTTGCCGTTCTTGACATCGCCGGCGGAGGCATCGATGTCGACGGTCGCCTGGAGAGACTGTATTTTGGCGGCGGTGGAATTGACGTAGTCGATCAGCTCCTGCTGGGAGGCAGTCTTAAGAGGGCGGTCGGAAACCTGACGGTCGAGGATTCTCGTGCGAAAAAGGCAACCGGATAGCGGCAAAGAGGCCGCCGACAAAAAAAGTAACAAAAACAGCCGAAGATGAGAACGATACATTCCTATACCAGCACCTGGTAACACTCTCGACACACGGGTATCTGATTAGTATAAGGCAGCGAAGGGTTCAATGCGTGGCTGGTGGCGCGCCAAGATCTTAACTACGCAGGACACGGGGGAACCGCGGAGGAACGGGGAGGACATCGGGGAGGAGCACGGCACCAATTAATGGAGGCCGAGGGCGCGGCGATAGGCGGCGACGTTGCGGTTGTGTTCCTCAAGGTTGGGGGCGAAGCGGTGATGACCGCTGCCATCGGCGACAAAGTAAAGAAATTTCGTGTCGGCGGGATGCATGGCCGCTTCTAAAGCGCCTTTCCCGGGATTGCCGATCGGGCCGGGCGGCAGGCCAGCGAAACGATAGCTGTTGTACGGGGAATCCACGGCCAGATCGGAATGATGGAGACTGCCCTGGTAGGTGCCGGCCTGCAATTCGGCATAGATCACGGTGGGATCGGCATCGAGCGCCATCTTAGCAGCCAGACGGTTGTAGTAGACGCTGGCTACGACGGGGCGCTCCTCGGGAAGCGCCGTTTCTTTCTCTACGATCGAGGCCACGGTTACGATCTGGTGGATATCGAGGTTGGAGGCAGGGTTGAGCCCGATCTGCTGCGCTACCTGGCGGAACTCGTGAACCATGGCCGCCGCCATTTCCTGGAGGGTCTGGGTGCGGGTGAACTGGTAGGTATTGGGGAAGAGATAGCCCTCGAGCGACTTGGCGTTGGGGGCAAGATCGGAAATCAGCTGAGTCTGGGTTTCGGCAATCTGCAGAAAGTCAGACGCCGATCCGAGGCCAGCTTCCTGCATGGCCCTGGCGATGTCGAACATGGTGTAGCCTTCGGGAATGGTGACCACATGGAAGTAGATATCGCCGCGAGCGATGCGCTGGTAGACCTGGGGAAGCGTGGCCGAACCGTCAAAGAGATACTCGCCTGCCTTTAACAGTGGCTTGGGATGCGAGGCATGCCAAAGATAAAAAGCGAACTCACTGCGAATCACACCGGCTTTCGTCAATTCGGCGGCAATTCTGCGGGAGGAATAGCCGGAATGCAGCAGGACGAAAGTCTGGGCTGGGGGCGTCAATGGCGCATACAGCATCCAGGCAAGCCATCCGCCAACGGCCAGGACGGCCAGCAAAAAAAGTGCGATCAGGGTGCGCAAGGTTTCAGTGTAAAGGGGTTTGCAGATTGCCACAAAGTAACCGGAGTGCACGGCAGGCTGGTAGCCAGTTGACTTGCTGGACGGGGCAGAGCCCCGTCACCACACGAGCTATTCGCCGAGCCAATCGGCAAAGGGCTTCATCGAGTCGACATGGTCGCACACGATTTTGGCGGCACCGGTGATGGGAATGGCGAGGAGAAGTCCGATGGCACCCCAGACGGCTCCCCAGAACAAGAGGGCGATGGTCACGGCCAGGGGGTTGAGTCGCAGGCGGCTCCCGAGGAGCTTGGGGTAGAGAACATTCAGGGCGAAGAGGTGCAAACCGACTACGCAGAAGACCACTACCAGGAGGCTCCCTGGCTCTAGTTGTCCCAAGCCGACGAGGATTGGAGGCAGCATAGCCAGCACGATGCCAAGATAAGGAACCAGGCTGAGAAAGCCACTGAGAAAGCCGATGAAGTAAAAGAAGGGAACGTGCAGGATTCCAAAGATGGCTACGCTTACGCCCGAGATGAGCAGCCCGATCAGGAGATTACCGACGATGAAACTTTGCAGCATTTTGCCGATCAGGCCGAGGGTTACGAAGGCGGTGTGCCGGTGTTGCAGGGGAAACAGCATGACCGTCGCCGAGCGGGCGTGGCTGTGCCAGGTGAGAAGGAAATAGGCAAGAAAAGGGATGAACGACGCCGCCAGAACGATATCGGTGACCGTGCCGGCTCCATGAGTGAGCGTATCGGACCAACTCTGCACCTGGCGTACGCGCACAACGCCAGAGGGCTCGGGTTCGCCGACCACGTCACCCGTTTTCTCTAATTTCTCAGCCTGCTGCTGGTAGGGCTCGACGATGGAGCGGATTTTCTGCGAATACTTGGGAACGTTGTCGGCAAAAATCAGCGCTTGCTTGTAGGAGGCCACGGTGACGCCATAGACCAACGCCAATAGAACCACCACACTGATCAATGCTGCCAAGGCACGGGGGATGTAGACGTACTCCAGCGCCTGCACTACGGGAGACAGCATGAAGGTTAGCAGGATGGCGAAGAACAGCACGGCCAGCACGGACTCCCCGTAATAGGCGAACATCACGATCAGGGCCATACCGAGGAGCGTCAGTGACCAGTGATGCCGGTTTTGAGTTTCTGCAGGTTCCATAGCCGTCACAATTCTGCCTCACCTCTGCGGGAATTGCACTACGGGAATTGCTGGACATCTACAATGAAACTATGGATGCAGCGGGGACGCCGGGCCACAGGCGCGTTATGGCGCTTGATGTGGGGTCAAAGAGGATTGGGGTCGCCGTCTCGGACGCGCTGGGGATCACGGCGCAGGGGTTAGAGACGATCCAGCGGCAGAATAAGCGGCGCGATTTGGCGGCGCTTGGAGACCTGCTGGCGAAATATCAGGTGCGCGAGATAGTGGTTGGGCTGCCGTTACGGTTGAGCGGCGCGGAAGGGACGCAATCGGAGAAGATGCGGCGCTTCGCGGAGGATCTGCAGGCTCACTTTGGCTTGACCGTCTATCTTTGGGACGAGCGGTGGACATCGACCGAGGCCAACCGGTTATTGCGGGAGACCGATCTTTCGATCAAGAAGAGGGGGCAGGCGGTGGACCGGATGGCGGCGATTCTGATTCTGCAATCGTGGATGGAAGCGCACTCGGGCCGCTAAAGGTGCAGATCTTTACACCGAGGTCGCAGGGATTTACGGGGGAAATCCACGGGGGAAACCGCGGCTCGGCGAGTTACGAGGCCAGTTCGGAGATTTCGGGGAAGCGGAGATTGCACTTGGTCAGGGCTTTGGTCAGAGCCTGTTCGATGAGGCTTTCTTCGCAGTTGCGGGAAATGGCGATCTCGCTGACGAGCAGGTAGCGGGCGCGCTCGAGCATCTTTTTTTCGCGGAAGGACAGCGATTTCGCCTGTCCCAGCATGAGGAGGCTCTTGAGCACGGCGGCTACGTCGGCGAGCGAACCGGTCCGCATGCGATCGGAATTCTCCTTGAAACGGTCTTTCCAGTCGGCCGCGCTAATGCATTCTCCCGACGAGAGATAATCCACAATTTTTTCGATTTCGCCGTTCCGGACGACGGGGCGCATGCCTACGCTATGGACGTTGGCAAAAGGGACCATGACCTTGAGGCTGCTGGCGGCGATCTTCAGCAGGTAGAATTTTTCGACGCTGGCCCCGATGGTCCGGCTGCTGATTTGTTCGATAATTCCGACACCATGGTTAGGGTAAACGACCTTGTCGCCGATGTGGAAAACGCAGCTACCACTCATGGAGGGGCCCTCACCCGAGGGTACGCACTAACTTGTTTTAGTCTATCTGAGGGCGGTTCGCAAGGCAATCGGTAAGCGCGGCACGCCCCCGGCCGGGGCGCAGGAACGTCCCCAAGCCTGGAATGTCCTAAAGCTTCGAATCCAGGGCCTTTCGGGCGGGTGGCTGAGCCCTGTCCCCGGTTCGGGGTTTATAATGCCAGAGCGATGACGGAAGAGATCAAGAAGAAGCTTCGAGATGAGTTGAACGCTCTCGAGCATGAATTGGCTTTCGATATCCCCCGGGAACTGAAGAAGGCAGTCGCCCTGGGGGATTTAAGCGAGAACGCCGAGTATCACACCGCCAAGCAACGCCAGGAATATCTGAAAGCGCGAGTGCGTCAACTCGGTCAGCGGCTGGCCGATTTGTCTCTGGTCAACATGAACAATATCCCGAAGGATAAGGTTGGCCTGGGCTCGATGGTTACGATTTTCGACAGCACGAAGAACGAAGAAATGCGATATGAGCTGGTGGCCAGCGAACAGTCCGATGTGGCTGCGGGCAGAATCTCGACCACTTCGCCGATCGGACGCGCTCTGTTGAACAAGAAGGTTGGCGATACCGCTACGGTAGTTACGCCCGGGGGGAGCCGCGAGATGGAGATCCTTAAGCTCTCGACGATGCACGATCTCGCCGAAGCCAAGGCGGACGGAGTGCCAGGGCCGGTACGGAAGGCGGAATGAGTCTGCGAGTTGCCGTCAGAGTTATGAGCCGGGTGTTATGAGCTGGACGTTATGAGTTGGACAAGCGGCGTGGGACGCGCGTGCGGGTTTTTACTCGATGCCATCGTGCGCCTGTTAGCGCTCGCGCGCATCAATCCTAACGTTCTGACGGTGATGGGGCTGGTCGTCAACAGCTATGCGGCGTTCTTGTTTGGTTATGCCAACGGCGAGAACCAGCGCCGCATGTTTTTCTATGCCGGGCTGGTCATCATCGGGTCGGGATTCTTCGATCTGGTGGATGGCCGGGTGGCGCGCCTCTCCAACAAAGTCACGCGCTTTGGCGGCTTCTTCGACTCCGTGGTCGACCGTTACAGCGATGCGTCGCTGTTCCTGGGATTGCTGGTTTTCTATGGCCGCGGCAATCGTTTCTTTTACGTAGTGCTGGCGGCGCTGGCCATGATCAGCGCGATCATGGTGAGCTATGCGCGCGCGCGGGCGGAGTCGCTGATCGGCCAGTGCAGGGTGGGCTTCATGGAACGGCCGGAGCGTCTCGTGCTCCTTATTATTGGCGCGCTGTTTAATGAGATGGCTCCGGTGCTCTGGGTGATTGCCGTGCTTTCCACGATTACGGTGATCCACCGTATTCTCTTCACCTGGCAGCGCACGCGGGAGATGGACGCTCACGCACGGGCGGCCTGATGCGGCGCAAACGCTTCCTGACTGCCGCTTCCTGATATTTTCTTGGACTGGCTCTGGTTGGACCGGCTCTGGTTGGACGGGCTCTGGAGACTTGCTTTGTGACCTGGTCGCGTGCACATTGGCTGGTGGGGTTGGCGACGCTGCTCATCTTCCCGCTGACGGGCCAGTATATGAGGCATATAGCGGTGGTTCCTCATTTGGATAACGTCCCCCGGCTGGTGTTTCGTTCTCGCCACTTGATGCTGCTGCTGGCAGCGGTGGCGAATTTGGCGTTGTCTGGCAGTCAACCGTTTCACCGGGCCGAGCGCGCGGCGTCGGTGCTGATTATGATTGCGCCGGCATTGCTGGTCGCGGCATTTTTTATCGACCCTGCGCGAGGCCTTAACAGCAGCACGGTTTTTCGGCTGGCGATGTACGGTTTGTGGATCGCGGGCTTGCTGCTGGTGATCGTCAATCGTCCTCGCCGCGAGCAGACACCGCCCGCTTGAATGCTAGACTAGACGCCGGACTTTCGTGGGGTCCTCGAACTTGCCAACCAATCCTGTCTTAGTGGTTCACGGCGGCGCCTGGGCTATTCCGGATGACATGGTGGGCGCGCATCTCAAGGGTGTGCGCAACGCCGCGGCTGCCGGATGGCGAGTGCTGGAGCGCGGCGGATCGGCTCTTGACGCGGTTGAAGAAGCGGTCGTTGTGCTCGAGGATGATGAGACTTTTGACGCCGGGCGCGGCAGTTTCCTGAACCGCGACGGCAAGGTACAGCTTGACGCGTTCATCATGGACGGGGCGACGCTGCGGGGCGGCGGCGTCGGTTGCGTGGAGAGGCTGCGCAATCCGGTGCGCGCGGCGCGGAAAATCCTCAGCGACAGTCCGCATGTTTACTTTGTCGCCGAGGGAGCGGAGCGCTTTGCGGCCGAGCATGGGGTTACTCTTTGCCGGAATGAGGATCTCATCGTTCCGCGGGAGGTTGAGCGGTTGCGCGAGTATCAGGCACAGGAGTCGACGAATGGCAACGATTTGTTCGCGCCTGAAATTTCCCACGACACGGTAGGGGCGGTCGCGCTGGATGGCGAAGGCAATCTGGCGGCGTCGACTTCGACAGGAGGCACGCTGAACAAGGCTCCCGGGCGGCTGGGCGATTCGTCGCTGATCGGCTGCGGCTGCTATGCGGATAATCTCAGCGCGGCGGCATCGACAACGGGATGGGGCGAGCCCATCATGAAGCTGGTATTGGCGAAGTGGGCCGCGGATCGGGTTGAGGCCGGCAACCAGCCGGAATGGGCGGCGAAGGAAGCGATGAATTATCTCCAGCAGAGGCTCAACGGACACGGCGGAATCATTTTGCTGGACGCGCGCGGACGTTTTGGAATTGCCCACAATACTCCGCGAATGGCTTGGGCGCTGCAGAGGGTCGAGAGACAGGAATCCGGCATTACGCGGAACGCCTGAGCGGCGCGGCGGCGAGAGTAGTCGAGGTCTGCACCAGCCTCTTACTCAGGCTAGTTGTCCGACCGTCTTGGTCCAGGTGCTTTCAACCGAAACGAAAAGGATTTGGAGGATCACCGTATGAAGATCACGAGTTTCCTTCGTTGAGCAAGCTTCGCGGCGCTGCTGCAGCCGGATTTTTGTGTCCGTTATATTTTGATGGAGGATCGCAGCGCCAATTTTTTCTCGGGGAGAGTTTCGACTAAGGCACAAGGAATTCAGTCAAGCGATGCGTCAGGACAAGCATTGTGCCGTAGTTGCCGGCAATACCGACGATCATTAGGGACACAACAAGAAGAGCCCAGGGCCAGGTGCTTTGCAGGCGCAGGCGCGGCCTGCGCCACTCCAGCAGGCGCTCGACGCGTAAGCCAATCGAAGATGAGCCGCTGACCAGACCACTTGCCAGCGCCGGATCCGACCACCGCTTCGAGGATCTGGAAAGTTTGATCAGCGCCGCCGCCAGGTCAAGCGCATCCTGACGATTGGCTACTGCTGCGTCGTCTGCCGCCAATTCGACCGCCTCGCGCCACGTACTTTCCAGGCTGCTCATCCCGGGAAACGGAGTCGCACTGATCAGAACCTTCTTCAGGTTATCCCAGGAGCGCTTGTGCCCGAGCTCATGCCGGATCGCTATTTGCAATTCGTTTTCACTGAGCACCGTTGCCGCCATGTCGGAGACCATCACTCTGGGTCTCCGAATACCAACCAGAATCAGCGCGGGCGCTCCGTTCGAAGCGCTGATCGCGGCCGCCCCGTCGCCCATGCTCGTCGCTCCCACGTTGCTTGCGCCCAACGACCAGCGCGCCACTGCGCCCGTCGTTCTCGCCTGCGCTCTGAGCGCACGGAACAAGCCAGCGCCCAGAATGAGCAGCGAGCATGCGGCGAGAATGAACGTGCCGGCATCCTCGTCGAGCGCTGCCCTCTCCATCAACCAGAATGACGGGAAGGTGAAAAGAACGGCGACCACAGCGGAAACTGTAAAGGAAAAGATTCGCAGTCCGAACAGGAAATTGGCAGAGCCGACGATGCCAGAGGCAAAGCAAGATTTTCGGCGGATGCGGCATAGGCTCCGCCAGGCCAACACCAATAGAGCGGACAGCGAGCAATACACCGTGGCGAAAAATGCAAGAGAAACGAGGAGTCCCCGCGCCGCGAATATCACCGCTGCTCTCCCTTCTTCAACAACAACTCCGCCCGCTGACGTTCGACCAGAACTTGCAGCTTCTCGAGCAGTTTCTCGTCCTGCGCGCTGACCGCCTCCACGAAATACGAAAGGTGAAGGGAAGCATACTCGGATCCAAGTAGCTTCCGGATGCCGTTCATGGCCGCCATGCGTTCGGCGTCCTCCGGGCTGCAGAGCGCCGAATAGCGGAACGCCTTGCCTTCAAGCGTGCGGCCGAGAAATCCTTTTCGAAACAGACGATCCATGGTCGTCATGATCGTGGAGTAGGTTTGCCAGATGGTGCCATCTTCCAGCACTTCGCGAACCGTGGCATTCCCCCGCTCCCACACCGCGCGGTGGATTTGCCGTTCCAAGGGTCCGAGCGGCCCTGCCGGAGTATTTTCGACGCTGGAAGTAAGCGCATCCATGGATGGGTCGATATCGAAAAACAGAACTTTAAGTCTCCGGCCAGTGGGAGTCAATATGTACGAGCCAAAATTCATCACAACTCAATATGATCACAAATAGCAGATTCCAGACCTCTTACTGCCAATAGTAGGTTTTTCTTGAAGCATTAACGCAGACGTGACGTAGCATTAACAACGTGGGATTACTGTCCCTGGGTTCGCCGGATGGCGCATATTCATGGGTGTTCGAAGGACCATAAAGATATGAAGCTGGCAAGAAATTACTCGCCTTTGATTTCCTTCAACACTATCCTTCGATTCGTTGCAAGAGCGCTTCCCTCAGTCAGTCGTCGAACGGTCTGCATTGTTCTTGTCGCTGTAAATTGCACTTTGATAGCTGCGCAGAACACGGTGTTGACGGGATCGCTCGGGGGACGGGTTACGGACCCGAGCGGAGCGGTGATTGCGGCAGCATCGGTGGTGCTTCGCAACCTGGAGACGGGAGTGGAACAGTCCGCCGAGACCAACCATTCCGGGCTTTATCGCTTTCCGGTGGTCATGCCGGGGAGTTATTCGCTCACGGCAAGTTTGAAAGGTTTTCGCAATGTTGAGGCGCTGGTGCAGGTCCGCGTGGGAAACGCGACGTTGCAGGACGTCAAGATGCAGGTGGGAGCGAGTGCCGACACGGTGAGAGTGATGGGAACGACGCCATTGCTGCGGCCGCAGGAAGCATCAGCCAGTACGGTGATCGACCGGTCGCTGATCCAGGACTTGCCGCTCAACGGACGAAAATACACCGATCTGATGATGCTGACACCCAATACCAGCTTTGACGGCGATACGGGCCTGGTCAGCATCGCGGGGCAGCAGGGTGGTGAGGACTCGGGATATGCCAATGGCAACGGTTCGAACGCCTTCACGGTGGACGGATCGAATGCGACGAGCAACTACTTTGCCGACATCATCGGGCGTTATCGTATTCCGTACCTGTATGGCGAGGACTCGATTGAGGAGTTCCAGGTTTCGGTAAGCCCGTACTCGGCGATCTATGGAGGGGGAGCGGGGTTCGTCAATGCGGTGACGCGGTCGGGGAGCAACGGGTTCCACGGGAGCGCATTTTATTACAACCGGAACTCGGCGACGGGAGCCAACGACGCGCTGGACAAAGCGAACGGTTTTCCTAAGCCGCTGGACGCCTTGCAACAATTTGGCGCCGGGATGGGCGGACCGATCGTGCGCAA
Organism: uncultured Acidobacteriaceae bacterium; assembly: GCA_963696275.1. Classification (GTDB taxonomy): domain Bacteria; phylum Acidobacteriota; class Terriglobia; order Terriglobales; family Acidobacteriaceae; genus Acidiflorens. Next base: position 1,343,610 of record CAVOJQ010000012.1, read on the forward strand.
CCGCTTATGGTTCTTCGTCGATTATGAGCAGCAACTGCGGAACAATCCGATCTCGGTGATTAACTCGGCGCTGGCCACTACGCCCGACAACCTGGCTGCTTTCCTGAGCGCTAATTTCGGCATTCCGGCGGGGACGGTACTGCCTTCCCCGAACGGGTCGCTGCCGGTGCCGGGCAGCGATACGGTTGCCGATCCGACGAATCCGGTGTACCTGCAGCAAGTGGCGAATACGATCAACGCGCTGAACTCCAATCTCGGCACCGCGCCGAGAAAGCGCAACGATCTGGTGGTGACGCCGCGGTTGGATTACCAGCCGAGTTCGCGCGACGGACTGTTTCTCAGTATCAATGTGAACCAGTTCAACTCGCCCGGCGGGGTTATTACTGACCCTACGGTGGGCAACTATGGGACGCAGACGCTGGCGAACGCCGACGTGCATACGTTCCAGGCCAACCTGGGATGGACGCACACCTTCTCCTCGAATCTGCTCAACGAATTTCACGCTTCCACTTCGCAAGACAACCAGATCTCGACGCCGACCGGTTTGGCTCCCAACATCCCCACGTTGATTCTGGACAGCCCGGCGCCGTTCGTTTTTGGCAACGCTCCTTTTTCGGTTGGGAGAGTTTTTGAAAGACAATACTCGCTGGCGGATCGAGTCGATTACGTCGTTGGCAAACATACGCTGCAATTCGGCATCGAGGCGAACCGGGCCTGGGATGCGGACAACAACGATGGTGGCGCGGACCCGAACGAGGCGGTTGAGTTTGGATCGTTCCTGGGCAGCTATGAATTTTCGAATCTCGAAGCGCTGGCGCTCGGTGAATACAACATTTTCAGTCAGACTTCGGGGAACCCGACATTTTCGTTTGCCGTGCCTTATTTCGGATTCTACGTGCAGGATACTTACCGGGTTTTGCCGAAGTTGACGCTGGAGATGGGCGTGCGCGAGGACTTTCAGGTTTATCCGCAGCCGGCGGAGAATCCGGCCTTCCCGTTGACCGGGCAATATCCCAATCAATTTCAACGGCTGGCGCCACGCTTCGGATTTGCCTGGCAGCCGGACTCGAAGACCGTGGTGCGCGGAGGATTCGGGGACTTCTACACCAACATGAATGGCCTGAATTACCGCAATGCGGTGGTTTCGAATGGATTGGTGTCGCAGCAATCTTCCGTGAGCATCAGCTACGCCTCGGGGGCGCCGAACCAACAGGTACCGACCTTCCCCGCGATTCTTCCGGGTAATTCGCCGCTGTTCGGGGCCTCGGAGGATATTTCGCTGGTTTCTCCTCAGTTCAGAGTGCCGTACATTTTGCAGGCGAGTTTACAGATTCAACGGGAGATTTCCGAGAACACGACTTTAAGCATCGGAACGATGTGGAATCATGGCGTGCATCTGCTTTCGGGCAGCGCCTATGACTTAAACCTGAATCCGTTGCAAGGTACGACGACGTATGTGGTCTGTCCTCCGAATGCGACGACAGCGCCCTGCGGCGGGCGGACGCTCGTGCTGCCGAATATGGATAATGGGCTGCTTACGGAAGGCCGTATTAACCCGAACCTGGGTGAGATTAACGAACTGATCAGCCCCGCGCAAAATCACTACAACTCACTTTTTGTGCAGTTGCAGCGGCGCATGTCGCGCGGCCTGTCGATGCAGTTTTCCTACACGTTTGCCAAGAGCATCATGCTCGACGGGATGGACTTCAACAACCAATTCGATTTCAGCAATACGCACGCGCCTTCGCTGCTCGATCAGCGGCACAGCATCAGCCTGGCGGCGGTCTACCGGCCGGGGCTGGAAAATCTGATCAGCTCCGATACGGGACGCAAGGTGTTTTCAGGCTGGACGCTGAGCACGGTGATGGCATTCTCGTCGGGTCGCCCCTATGCGGCTTTGCTGGGTCCGGCTTGCAGCAGTCCGACGCTGTCCTTCAGCAGTTGCGGGAATCCCCAACCCCCGCCGGGTCAACCGCCCGTCCCGGCGGGCAATGACAACCTGAACGACACCGCTTTCAACCAGGACACGTCAAACACAGCGGCCGGCATTAATGGTGCTGGCCCTACGCCAGGGATAGGTTTGAATTCCTTCTACGGCCCGTGGCTGGAGAGGATCGATGTTGGATTATCGCGCGGCGTTGAGATCGGCGAAGGCAAGGAACTGGAATTTCAGGCGCAGGTGTTCAATCTGTTTAATCACGCCAATTACTACGTGCAAAACGGCGACGGAATTAACCAGTTGCAATATAACCCGATCGGGACTAACTGCGGCGACGGTCTGTCGCCGAACCAGAAGTGCTATCTGGTGCCGAATTCCGGTCCGGGCAACTTCGGCGCTTTGCAGGAAATCAATCCCGACGGCCTACCGCGGGTCTTCCAGTTTTCCGTGAGATTCACGTTTTGATTTTTCTGGTGAGAACCTGCATGGAGTGAAGTGGCGAGGACGCACGCCTGGGCCACGGGCAAGGCTCTTAGAACTCGACGTGGGCGCGGAAGGTGGGCACTACGACCGGACCGCGATCCTGGTTGTAACCGGGATTGTTGATGTGCTGCACTCCGGGAGCGACGTAGATTCCGCGCCAGACGTGGGCCGTGTAATACGATTCAAAGATGTTCTCCCGGCCATAGCGCAGGCCGCCATCGCCCAGGAGGAAGCCTTGGCCGCCATCGGCCAGGTAGAGCTGATGATCCTTCTTGATGCCGTTCGATACGAAGGCGATGCCGGCACGGTCCTGCTTGCGATGCCAGAGCGCGCCATTGGCTCCGATGCCCTGATCGAAAGTTGAATCAATTTCGGTATAGGCAAAGGATTCAGTTCTTCCGTTATCCCATCCCCAGCGGGCGAAGGCGGTGAAGTTGCGGGAAAGATTTTGTTCCAGGTTGATGCCAAAGCCGTATTTACGCGTGACGTGCCAGGGATGGTTGGTGATTTCCGGGACGGGGACCAAGCCTTCCTGATACTGAGCGATGGCATCGCGATAGACGCCCATGTTGGCGTAATTGGTGTAGGCGAGCAGGCGTAGAACGCCGGCTTGTTTGGGGATGAAGCCGCGGCGCAGTTCGTATTCCCAATTTTCGGCATGAACCTGCCAGGGGCGCCACACCAGGTTAATGCCGTTGGCTACGGTGGGCATAAGAGCTTCGGCGAAGCGGAAACCCCAGTTGCGGTCCTCGAAATCGGCCAGCACGCCAACGGTGTAGCCGCGCGTATCAGCGGCGTAGTCCCAGGCGCCATTGTTGTCGGCCGACCAGTTGATGAATTGAAAGTGCGTGTCGGAACCGACCGAATTCTGATCGAAGAAATCGGGCAGGCTGAATTTTCCGAAGCGAATTTCGAGACGGCGGCGGGGCAACTCATCGAACAGAGACAGAAAGCTGCGCTGGTTCTCGACGTTATCCTTGCTCAGCGCGAAAACTTTGTGAATCATGCCGCGGCCGAGATAGGGAGCTTTGCTTAAGGTCGGATTGCGCACGATATCGAGATCCGTATTCCCGGCCAAGCCAAAGCCTTCGCTGAGCGCCGCGCCGCCAGCTTCTTCAATGTCGACCAGAACTTCGGTCGAACGGTTGAGGCGCATGCCGGTGTAGAGCGTCATGACCCGGGAAGTGGCTTTGGAATAATAGGGACTGAGGCTGTGGGGTCCACTGTAGTCGGCATGAAAATCGGGGTGAGTCTGGAAGATGAAGTTGGTTTGTCCCGTGAGCCAGAAGCGCGTGCTCTTGAAATGCGGAAACATGGATTCGGGATCGGGGAGGCCAGCGCTCGGTTCGGAAGTGGGATCGACCGGATCGGTGGCGGCGGGAGTGGCATTCTGGTTGGAGACGGAAGCGGACGCGACTTGCGTCTGCGCCCAGCCAACAGAAGCCGCGGCTGCGAACACGACGGGCAGTAGCAGGAGTATGGCGGGAATGGGGGAGGCAATGCGGCCTCCGTCTGGACGGGCGAGACGCCCGTCCCTCCACCGGGTGACGGCGCTCTTCGAATCGAGAATGAGAATAAGAATGAAATCCAATTTCAATATCATGACCCTAAGTTAACCGGCTTGCTGCGGAGCGCAGCTACAACCGTCATCACCCTTCGATGGGATTACGATTTCGCCAGCCAATAGAATTCGCCATTATCCGTCTGCCCGATGAATAGAAGGTTACAGTGCACGGGAGGAAGGCTCTCTTGCCACGCAGGCCATACCGTTGTCCGGTTGTCTGCTCTCCGTCACGCGATTCGTTCCCACATCAGGTGGTTAACTCAAGCATATCACCAAGGGTTAACCATGGTTAATACAAAACAGCGGTTAATACAAAGCAGCAGTTAATACAAAACAGCGGTTAATACACAACAGCCTCAGCTCCATTGGATCTGAAGGCCGCAAGTGCTTTCTTCATCGGCTGATCGCCGATTTCCCATGCGGGATTGCGTCCGGAGCGGGGGCGTACCTTGCGCGCTCCGGCGCCGGCCGACGGGGTAAAATTCGGAAGGCTAGCGTTGCGACTGGTCCGCGTACTGATCTCAGTTTTTCTGGGGACGAAAGAAGCCGAGGTAGAGCACAGGTACGAATAAGGCTGCTATCGCGTCACATCCCCTGCTCCCATCCGTCAAGCTCAGCGGGAGGCTAGCCTGTCCGCTGGGATTGTTATATCATACCCCCCTAGGGTATATGTCAAGGAAAAAAGCGGGGGAAACTTCACAACCTGATCAAGAGATTTTATGAAAGATAGACTTCCGGAAATCTCAAAAGAGAAACAGAAGCTGCTCTCCCGCATCAAGCGCATGAGCGGACAAATTGGCGCGGTGGAGCGAGCGGTGACTGAGGGTGACGAGTGCGCCGACATTTTAATGCTGCTGGCGGCGATCCGCGGCGGCGTCAACAGCCTGATGGCGGAGATCTTGGAGGATCACATCCGGCTGCACATTACACATCCGAACCGCGGTCCAGATTCGCCCGAAGAGCTGACGGAAGATCTGATCAGCCTGGTGCGTGCTTACCTGAAGTAGGTAACTCGGGAGCGCATGAAGATCCTCAAGAAATAAAAAGGACAGCCCGGAGCCCCCCAAGGCCGTCCTGATAAACCCTCCCGGTTAGAAGGGCAACTGAAGGTAAGATAAGCGCGAGAGATTGCAGGAATATTGCAATTTTGTGAAAGTCCGATGAATTTGCCGCGGCCTTATTCTCCAGCTCCCTTGCTCGATCTGCGGAAAGTCCGGGTGATGCGCGGACAAAAGATAGCGCTCGATGGCATCAGCCTCCGGGTGGGCGTCGATGAACACATCGCGGTGCTGGGCCCGAATGGCTGCGGCAAATCAACGTTGATCAAGACGATCAGCCGCGAGTGTTACCCGATGATCCGCAAAGGGTCGAGCATGAGAATTCTGGGCCAGAAGAGCTGGAACATTTTCGAACTGCGTTCGCTGCTGGGCATTATTTCCAATGACCTAATGTCTTTGTGTACGGGCGAGGCGAGCGGACTGGACGTAGTGTTGTCGGGCTTCTTCAGCAGCACCCGGATTTTTCCTAATCACAGCGTTGATCCTGAGAAGAGAGAACTCGCCGAGGCGGCGTTGGCGGGGCTTGGGGTCTCGCATCTGGCGGAACGGCCTGTCGAGGCAATGTCTTCGGGCGAAGCGAAACGCGTTTTGATCGCGCGGGCGCTGGTGCATAAGCCGAGGGCGCTGTTGTTTGACGAACCGTGCAATTCCCTGGATATGCTGGCACAGCATGGCTTGCGCGAGACGATGCGTTCGCTGGCCAACTCCGGAATCGGAATTCTTCTGGTCACGCATGAACTGGCCGATATCGTTCCCGAGATTGAACGCGTGGTGCTGATGTCACGCGGGCGGATTGTGGCCGATGGACCGAAAGAAGAGGTGCTGCAGGCCGAAACCTTGAGCCAGTTGTTCGGAGTGAAAGTGGAACTCGTTCGGCGCAACGGTTACTATCAGATTTGGTGATGGGATCGCGGAAGTCGCTGTACGTGTGAGTTCCGTGTTTTGCCGCCTTTCAAAAAACTCATGACCACCGGGAGCACTGAGGGTACGCGGGTGCATCGCTGGTGAGCATTTGAACGGAGTATTCCAAGATCAGACTCGAATCGTCGTTGTAGTGGAGGAAATGATGAGCCGCAAGACCGAGCAATCTGCCAAGCTGCAGAGGCGTGCCGAAACGTTGATTCCTGGAGGGGTCAATTCGCCGGTGCGCGCTTTTCGCAGTGTCGGAGGCGATCCGCTTTATATCGTGCGAGGCCAGGGCGCGCATATCTGGGACGCGGACGGAAATGAATATGTGGATTACATCGGCTCGTGGGGGCCGCTGATTCTGGGGCATGCCGCGCCGGCGGTGATTGAGGCGGTGATTGCGGCGGCGCGGCAGGGCACGAGCTTTGGAGCGTCGACTCCGGCGGAAGCGGATCTCGCGGAGCTGATCATTTCCGCGTTTCCGCACATGCAAAAGGTTCGCTTCGTCAGTTCGGGGACGGAAGCGACCATGTCGGCGATCCGGCTGGCGCGCGGGTATACGAAGCGCAAGTACATCGTGAAGTTCGAGGGCTGCTATCACGGACACTCGGACGCGCTGCTGGTGAAGGCGGGATCGGGCGTGGCTACGCTGGGTATTCCGGGATCAGCGGGCGTTCCAGAAGAGTTCACGCAGTTTACGTTGGCCTTGCCTTATAACGATGTGCGAGCGGTCGAAGTCGCGTTTGAGAAATTCAAGGGGCAGATTGCTTGTGTGATTGTGGAGCCGGTTGTGGGCAACATGGGATGTGTGCCTCCGGCGCGCGGGTATCTTGAGGCTTTGCGGGCGATAACCACGCGCGACAAGGCGGTGCTGATTTTCGACGAGGTGATGACGGGATTCAGGCTGGCCTTTGGCGGAGCGCAGGAACTTTATGGGATCCAGCCTGACCTCACGACGATGGGGAAGATCATTGGCGGAGGTTTGCCGGTGGGAGCTTATGGCGGTCCGACAGAGATTATGGATTTGATTGCTCCGCTCGGTCCGGTGTATCAGGCGGGAACGCTTTCGGGGAACCCGTTGGCGATGGCTGCGGGTTATGCCACGCTGAGTTACTTGCGCGCGCACAAGGATGTTTATGCGCGGCTCGACAAGCTTGCCGGCGAAGTGGTTTCGGGAGTTGCGGCAGCAGCTAAGGATGCGGGCGTGACCATGTGCTACAACCGCGTGGGTTCGATGTTTACCTGGTTCTTTGCCGCGGGTCCGGTGACGGATTGGGCTTCGGCGGAGAAAAGCGATACGAAGGCATTCGGGAATTTCTTTCGGGCGATGTTGGAGAACGGGATTTACTTGCCGCCTTCGCAATTTGAGGCGGCGTTTTTGGGCGCGGCGCACACGGAGCGAGATGTGCAGCAGACGATTGCGGCGGCGAAGCAGGCGTTTGCGGCGGTGCATGCGTAGGGAACTCTCAGCTCTCAGTTTTTAATTGAAACTTCGTGCGCTTTAACTGCTGGTGGCTGGCGCAGCCATCAACGGAGCTTGCATCTCTTCTACCGTTACAAACTTATATCCCTGATCTTTGTAGCGCCGGATCAGATTTTCTGTTGCGGTCACCGTTTGCGCGCGGTCGGCGCCCATGGCGCGATGTCCGCCATCGTGCAGCAGGATCACGTCGCCGCCGCGCATTTGGCGCGCGACTTTGGTCTCGATTACTTCGGCGGGCGGGGCTTTCCAGTCATAGCCTGTGACATTCCACATCACTGTCTCCAATCCGAGTTCGCGCGCCACTCTGAGCGTGGCTGGGCGTCTTCCTCCGAAGGGGGGACGAAACAGATGGGAGTGCTCACCGATGGCATCCTGCAAGGCCTGATGACAACCGACCAGCTCCGAGCGCGTCTCGGCTTCCGATTTGAAGATGAGCAAGGGATGGTTGAAGGTGTGGTTGCCGATGGCGTGTCCGGCTTGGGCTACGGCGCGCGCTAAATCGGGGCGCTGCTGGACGTAGCGCCCGATCATGAAGAACGTGGCGCGGACGTTTTGCTTCGCCAGGACATCGAGCAGTTTCAGCGTGTGCGGATCGTTGGGGCCGTCGTCGTAGGTGAGGGCAATTTGTTTGCTGGCGCTGGGCCGGCGGAAAAAAGTATGGCCGTACCATTGGCCGGTTGGCGCCATGGACTGATATCCGGCGGCGGTGGCTGCCGCGGCGGCTGTTAGTCCGATAAGAGCGGGAAGCATGAGGAGATTCTAGCTGAGCGGTCGCTGGTCGTTGGTCGTTAGCGAAACCCTGTGCACCGATCACAATTCACGAACGACTGGCGACGAATCGACCGACGACTTCCTTCTGCCAACTTTTTCAGATTTCTGCCGGGCGAGGACGCCCGGCTCTCCACTGGTCGCGACTCAGCGGTTACTTTTTCCTACATTGCGTCCGGGCGCGAAGCCATATATTCTGCTGAGCAGTTCTCCACCTACATTCCATGGCCAAGCTTTTCGAGCTTCCCCGTTACATTGCGATTGAAGGCCCCATACGAGTGGGGAAGAGCACGCTGGCGGGGGTTCTCGGAGAGAGGCTGGCGGCGCAGCGGGTGATTGAGCCGGAGGACAATCCGTTTCTGAAGGCGTTTTATGAGGGCGAGCCGGGCGCGGCGTTTCAGGCGCAGTTCGCTTTTCTGATCCGGCGTTTCGAGCAACTGCGGGCGCTTGATCTGGGGGCGCGTTCTAACAAGACGGTGGTGTCTGATTATATTTTTGAGAAAGACAAGCTCTTTGCCTGCCTCAATCTGAACGATCAGGAACTCGATACTTACAATCGCTATTTCAACTATTTCCGCGAACAGTTGCCCACGCCTGATCTGGTGATCTATCTGCAGGCGACGCCGGAGGTGCTGAAGAAGCGGCTGAAGAAAAAGAATGCGGCGGGGGAAAAGGCCATCAGCGAGGATTATCTGATGGAAGTGGTCAAGGCTTATGAACACTTTTTCTTTCACTACACGCAGTCGGATCTGCTGATTGTGAATACGTCGGAGATTGACTTTGTGGACCGCAACGAGGACCTGCAGGAGCTGCTGAAAAAAGTGTCGGCGCCGATCAAGGGAACGCAATATTTTCTGCCGCTGGGCGGGCAGGATGCGGCCAGCGCGTAGGGAAGGTCGTCGGTCGGTAGTCGTCGGTCGCTAGTCGCTGGCCGCCGGGGCCGATCAGAACATTATGGTTGCCCAACCTGCTGATTTTCGCCGCGCCTTATTTCTCATGCCGGGGCAGCGGATAAACGGATACGGATTTTCCGAGCTTGGCGAACTCGGGATCGGCCGTGACCAGCCAAGCGCCGCGCTCGATGGCCAGTTCGGCAGCGAATGCGTCGGCGTAGCCGAGACCGTGCTTCTGCTTCAGAGCCCCTGCCCGCGAGGCTCGCTCCCGATCTACAGCCATGACCATGATGGGCATCTCAAGCAGGTTGGCTTCGGCCTCGCGAGCTTTAGCTTCGCCGCGAGCGCGCCATTCGGTGTAGAACACTTCACCCCAATTCACCGCTGACATCAGGAGTGGCAAGTCCTGGCGGGCGGCCTCTTCAACCAAGCGTTCAACTTTTCCCGCGGTGCCTTCGCGGTCCTCGAAGAAACCAATCAGCGCGTTGGCATCGAGCACGTATCGCCGCGGCCGCCCACGCGGAGAGACGGCGGTCATCGATCCTCCCGTTTGCGCTCACGCTCGCGTTCTTCAAAGAGCATGTCAAAGGCGGAGGGTTCGCCGGGCCCTGGCTTCAGCGATCCGCGAATCTCCTTAATCCTCTGCATGGTCAAAGGAGTCAGCACCAGCCTGCCCTTCTCTTCGGTCCAAACCGCGCGAGTGCCCTTGTCCAGCCCGTACTGCTCGCGCAGTTCGGCTGGAATCACCACTTGACCCTTGGAACTGATGACGGCTCGAAAACTTCGCATTAAACCAATCTTACCACGCGGTAAGGCGACAATCTAACGTCTTACTAATTGTTGGCGAACTCCCCCAAACGCTTATCGCCAAACGTCCCTTTTGCGTCTATAATCCCCCCAGCGTCATCGAACAACTGCAAGCAGACGCGTACAGGCTCTATCCGCCGGGTTTGCGGAGGGGCACTGGAGGACACTGTGAGTCTCACACCGATCGGCGAACCTCGCCATAAGATCACCACCGCTACTCTCCGCGAAAAGAAATTTCACCACGAACCTATTACTTGCCTGACTGCCTACGACTACGCTACGGCGCGGCTGGTGGACGAGGCGGGCATTGACATTGCGCTGGTCGGCGACTCGCTGGCCATGACGATGCTCGGCTATGAGAACACGCTTTCGGTCACCGTCGACGAGATGCTGCACCATGTAAAGGCGGTGCGGCGGGGCGTGAAGGACGCGCTGCTGATTGCTGACATGCCTTACGGGTCTTATCAGGTTGATCCCGGCGCCGCGATCCTGAACGCTACGCGCTTTGTGAAAGAAGGCGGAGCGGAAGCGGTGAAGATGGAGGGCGGCGAGAAGCGGGCGGAGGTGATCCGGCGGGTGATCGAGGCGGAGATTCCGGTCGCGGGGCACATCGGGCTTACGCCGCAATCGGTGAATGTGATGGGCGGGTACAAGGTTCAGGGGAAGACGCTGAATGCGATTGAACAACTGATGCGGGATGCGGTTGCGCTGGATCGGGCGGGGGTGTGCTGTATTTATCTGGAGGGCATTCCGCGCGAGGTCGCGGCCATGATTATGGCCGAGGTGGAAACCCCGACGATTGGCATTGGAGCCGGGCCGGATTGCGATGGACAGGTGCTGGTGTTTCACGACCTGGTGAACCTGACGTTCGGACATGCGGCGAAGTTTGTCCGGCGGTATGGAGACGCGGCCGGGCTGATTACGCAGTCACTGCTGGCGTTTAAGGCCGACGTGATCTCGCACCAGTTTCCGAATGACGCGGAGTCCTACCACCTGCCGAAAGAGACGCAGGCGGCACTCGAAACGGTACTCCACCGGAAGCAGGCCATGCAGCGATAATGGGAGCGGCGAGCTTTAATGCGGGCCTTAGTGCGAACTCTGATACGGGCTTTCGGTTCAAATTCCCATGGAAACTGCCGTTCGAGACTTAGCTGAAAGATGCGTTCTGAGTGTAGTCGCAATGATTCTGCTGGCGGGACTGGTGGGGTGCTCGAAGCCGGTGCAGCCGACGGAAGCGCGGCCATCGACCGGGCTGGAGAGAATCCCGGAACCGAATCCATCGAAGTATCCGCCGCTGAGCGATATGACGGGGTGGAAGAACCCATATCTGGTGGTGCGCGAGGATGGGATCGGATTTGTGGATCTTTCGAATCGCGAGATTCACATGCTGAAGCCGGATGAGATTCCGGCAGAGTTGGTCTCGCTGCCGCTGGATGCATGGCCTTATGGCCGGGCGGTGCTGGTGGCGCAAGCGGTTCCTAAAGATGCCACGGAGGCGACCAAGGCGGCGTTGCGGAAGAACCGGGCGCTGCTACTGGGGACGCTCAAGGAGATGGGCGTGGACTATCGGGAAGCGCCTTAAGTTTTCCACGGCCAGTTTCGGATTGACAATCCCGCCATGAAGATCTGCAACGGCATTCCGGAGGCGCGTGCTGCCTGCGGTGAGGCTCGCGCAGGGGGCAAACGTCTTGGGCTTGTGCCGACGATGGGCGCCTTGCATGAGGGCCATCTTTCACTGGTGCGCGCGGCGAAGGCGCAGTGCGACGTGGTTGCGGTTTCGATCTTCGTGAATCCCACGCAATTTGCGCCGTCGGAAGATTTGGCGAAGTATCCCCGGCAATTTGAACGCGACGAGCGCCTGCTGGAGACGGAAGGGGTGGAGATTCTGTTTGCGCCGCGGGTCGAAGAGATTTATCCGGGGGGCGAAATCAGCTGGGTGTGGGTGGAGGGACTGAGTGAAAAGCTGGATGGACGCTCGCGTCCAGGACATTTTCGCGGTGTGACTACGATTGTCGCCAAGTTGTTTCACATAATCGAGCCGGCGGCGGCTTTTTTCGGGCAGAAGGATGCGGCGCAGCTGGCGGTGATCCGGCGCATGGTGCGCGATCTGAATTTTCCGGTCGAAATTGTTGCCTGCCCGATTGTGCGTGAGGCGGATGGCTTGGCGATGAGTTCGCGCAACGCTTACCTGAATGGGGAGGAGCGCGTCCGGGCGCGGGTGCTGCGGCGCTCGCTGCTGAGAGTGGAAGGGGAATTTCGTGCGGGGGAAAGGGACGCTGGCCGGTTGATCTCCGCGGGCAAGGAAATTCTTGCCGGCGAGCCGCAGGTTCGTCTGGATTATTTCGAGATTGTGGACCCGGACACGCTGGATCCGGTGGAACGCATTTCGCAAAAAGCGCTAGCCGCAGTTGCCGCTTATGTTGGATCGACGCGGCTGATCGACAATCTTCTGCTGGATTAGGCGGAACCTGCGGGCTTCGTGGGGTCGATCTTTACCGCGGAGAGTCCACGACGGCTAGGTCGCGGGCGCCGAGACGAAGGGGTTCTGGGCGATCAGGTAGCGCAACGGGCGTTCGGCTGACTTCACGATGCCGATGCGGGTTGTTACCGTTACTTTCCGCACTCGATAGCCGTCATCGGCGAGCTGCAGATCAGAATTTCTGCTGACCAGGCTCTTGCCGTTATCTCGGGCGCGAGTGATTTCCAGCGCCTGGCAAAGGCGCCCGGGGCCGGAGGAGATCTTTTTAAGAAGCGCGAGTTTCTGAGGGTCGGTGGGATGCGCCAGGTGGATTTCGCGGTTTTTTGCCATGTGCTCGATGCCGGCTACCGGCTCCAGGGCACGAAACAGGACGCCTCCCGCCACGCCTGCGGGCAGGCAGGAAACATTCAGGCAGTAGTGAGCGCCATAGATAAAGTAGACGTAGGCGTGGGCGGGAGGTCCGAAGAGGACGGCGTTGCGCAATGTGGGGCCGGCGGCGGAGTGGGCCGCGGCGTCGCCGGTGCCGAGATAGGCTTCGGTTTCGACGACTCGTCCGGCGAGAATGCCGCTGGGCGTTTTGCGAATCACCAATTTGCCGAGCAATGCACGGGCTACGCGACGGGGATCGCGATTGAAGAAAGCTGCTTGCAGCAAAGACGGGCGATGGAGCGAAGTCATGGTTCATTGCCGACGGATTGGTGAGTTGTCGAGGGCGGGGTGAGGCTAGTTCGGCTGCGGGAACACAAGGTCCGTCGACTTGCGCTTCGGCGCTTCGCTTCTGCGCGCGGCGCTCGGGATGACAAGTCGGATAAGTTCATAAGATCGCGGAGACCTGTCTAGGCTGCACTCTTCAGGTAGGCTAGCACTTCGTCGGCATGGCCTTCGGCTTTCACGTTGTTGAAGATGTGCTGGATTTTGCCGTCCGGTCCGATGACGAAAGTGGTTCGCGCTATGCCCATCACTTTTTTGCCGTACATGTTTTTCTCTTTGACCACGCCGAAGAGGTTGGCGATTTTCTTGTCGGGGTCGGCGAGTAAGGGGAAGGGCAGACTGAACTTCTCCTGGAATTTCTTTTGCGAGGCTGCGGTGTCTTTCGAAATCCCCAGCAGGACGACTCCCGTTTTCCTGATCTCTTTGTAGGAATCGCGAAAGCCGCAGGCTTCTTTGGTGCAGCCGGGAGTGTCGGCCTTGGGATAGAAATAGAGCACGACTGTTTTGCCGCGAAAGTCTTTTAAGGCAACCTCTTTGCCGTTCTCGTCCGTCGTACTGAAGTCCGGTGATTTATCCTTAACGTCCATGGAATTGTTCCCTCGCCGCAGGTGGTTACATCGGAAGTTATATCGCAAGGGGATGCTCGCCGTCACCTTGGCGGCGGCGCTTGCGGGCAGTTCGCGGCTGGGGGCACAGGTGTTGTCGCAGTACGGGCGCAAGCCTGCGGCGGACAAGGGGCCGCGGGCCTTGGGACTGATCGAAATTCCGCAGGCTGGCTCGGGCGCGACAAGTGCGAGCAAACCGGGCAAGGCTCGCCTGATTCCGATTGCGATTATGCTAGACGGGAAATTTTATGACGCGGGAAGTTATAAAGCAGCGCCGGTCCCGATGGCTCTTGACTTTGGAATTGTCTATGAAGGCTTTCGCAGCGGGGTGTCGCAGGGCGTCTTCAAGATCACGCAACCGGGGCAATTGAACCATGAGTGGCTGGCGGAAGGAACGTGGTATCCGACAGGGAGCGCAGGGCCCGAGACGCATAAGAAATACGCGAAGCCGGTGATTGTGGAGGACGATCCGGGCGGTCCGCCGGTACTGCACCGGCGCGGCGAAAAGACGGATTCGGGAGGCGGGGCGACGAGCGCTCCGGCGAGCCCGGGTAAGGATGCGAACAACGGCCAGCCAAAGACTGCGAGTTCTCCGACTACGACGGCTGCGCCGCCGGGGAACGCGCCGAATCCGGCAGGCAATTCAGCAGATAATGGGAAGGCGCCGGCAGCGGGCGATAGCGCGAAAACTACAGCGCCACCAGGCGAGTCTAAGGCATCGGCGCCGGCATCTTCACCGGCAGAGGATGAGCCCATCGGTGATCCTAATCGTCCTCGCCTGCGCCGCGGAAAGCCGGACGCGGCGGCTCACAGCGAGCCCTATGCGACGTTCGAGGCTTTGCCGGGCGCAGCATCCGGAATAAGCTCCGGCTCCGGACCTACAGGCGTCGCGGCGAAACCGGAGGCCAAGGCGGGAGTCGCGACTACTCCCGCGATCGTCATCATGCCCGCGATTTCGGATGCGGGCGGACCCGATCCGCGTCCTTACACCTATGACGTGAAGCCGGCCGAAGAAGCCATGTATCGCACCAAGATGCTGGATCTGGCGGCGAGCGAGGTGCGGGCGCAGAGCGACGCGGCGAAAGAAGCGGGAGGCGCGGGGAAGAAGACGTCCGGAGCCAAAGCGAAGGGCAAATCCGCGGTCAAGGTGTCCGCGTCGAGCTTCGACGATGTCAGCCTGCGAGTTTTCGACCTTTCCAATTCGAATGAGCCGGTGCTGGTGCTCTCGGCCAAGCTTAACCCGCCCGCTGCGGTTGCCGCCGGAAGCATTCCGGAGCCGAAGGAGATCACGTTGATCGCCCGCACCAACCTTGAAGGCGAGATGCAGAAGCTGTTTTTCTCGCAGACAGATTCCGGGCATCGGGACGTGGTTCCGGGCATGGAGTTGATCGATGCGGTCGATGCCGATGGCGATGGCCGCGGCGAATTGTTGTTCCGCCGGATCTTTGATGGGGGCAGCGCTTACGCGATTTATCGGGTGACGGCGGATGGGCTGTGGCCGCTGTTTGAGGGAACTCCGTAATTCATTCAGGCATTCAATCATTCATTCGTTCAATTTCCATTACAATCTCTTTCTCTGAGGTGACGCTTATGGGCGCAGCGTGTCGGAGTGCGGTATTTGCCTGTCTTTGTGCGGGGGTGTGCATGGCTCAGGATCAGGACTTCAGCAAGGTTCAAATTAAAGTTTCGAAGGTTGCCGGCAACGTTTACATGCTGGTGGGAGCGGGCGGGAATATTGGCGCGTCGGTGGGCGATGACGGGATCGTGATCGTGGACGATCAATACGCTCCCCTGGCCGATAGGATTCAGGCGGCGCTCAAAGGGATCACCGACAAACCGGTGCGTTTTATCATCAACACGCATTATCACGGAGACCATACGGGCGGGAACGAGTTCTTCCAGAAGCAAGCGCCGATCATCGCGCAAGATAATGTTCGCAAGCGTCTGGAAGCGGGCGGGGAGGCGGGCAATGGCGGGTCGATTCACATGCAACAAAAGCCGCAGCCGCAAGGGGCGCTGCCGATTATCACGTTCGACCATGACGTCACCGTGCATTTGAACGGGGAGGATATCCGCGCGCTGCATTTTCCGGCGGGGCACACGGACGGCGACTCGATTATTTATTTTCCGAAATCCAATGTGGTGCACATGGGCGACGATTTTGTGACTTATGGCTTTCCCTTTATTGATGTCGATAGCGGAGGGAGCATCGACGGCATGATCAGCGGGGTTGAGGGAGCGATTGCCGAGCTACCGGCAGACGTGAAGATCATTCCGGGACATGGCGGTGTGTCGAATCTTGATGACGTGCGGGCTTACGTGAAGATGCTGAAAGAGACGCGGGCGGCGGTGCAGGCCGCGCTGGACAAGAAGATGACGCTGGAGCAGATGAAGGAGAAGAAGATTCTCGATCCTTGGAAGAAGTATTCGGGGGACTTCATCAGCGAGGATGTGTTTCTGGAGACGGAGTACAACTCGCTGACGGGTCAGAAGAACGGGAAGTTTATCAAGCATAATTAGGGGCGGTTGGTCGGTAGTGGCTGGTCTCGGTCGCTGGTCGTTGGTCGTTGGCTATTCGCTATTCGTCGTTCGCTGTTCGCTGAGGGCGCCGCGAGAATGCGGGGAGGGGTCGCATGAAAACTCTTATCATCGGAGTGATTTTGTGGGGTTTTATGGCAGGGCAGGGGTTCGCGGCCGAGGGCAAGGACGTTTCTTACAAATCGGGCGATGAGACGGTGCATGGAATTCTCTATAGTCCGGCCGGGAAGGGGCCATTTCCGGGGCTGATCGTGATCCACGAATATTGGGGACTGAACGACTGGGTGAAGGAGCAGGCGGGGAAGCTGGCCGATCAGGGCTATGTTGCGCTGGCAATCGATCTGTATCGCGGCAAGGTCGCGGACAATCCGGAGATGGCTCACGAGTTGATGCGCGGCGTGCCGGAAGACCGGGCGAAGCGCGATTTGGGGGCGGCCTACGATTACCTGGCATCGCAGGCGAACGTGAAGAAAGATCGTATGGGCGCGATCGGATGGTGCATGGGCGGAGGGTACGCGCTGGATGTGGCGCTGGAGGAACCTCACCTGGCGGCGGCGGTGATCAACTATGGACATCTGGCGACGGATCCGGCGGAGTTGACGAAAATTAATGCTCCGATTCTGGGATTATTTGGCGGACAGGATCGTGGGATTACGCCGGAGGACGTCAAGAAATTTCAGGAAGCGATGGAAAGGCTGGGCAAGAAGATTGAGGTAAAGATCTATCCGGATGCGGGCCATGCGTTTGAGAACCCGAACAACAAGCAGGGATACCGGGCTGAGGATGCGGCGGATGCGTGGCGGCGGACGGTGGATTTTCTGGCGTTGAGGTTGAAGAAGTGACGGGAATTTCACCGCCCGGGCTACGCCTGGAATTTCCACTTGCCAGAAGGTACCGCTCTGGTTACTATGCACGCATCTCGAATCTCGATCCTGGATGAAGTTTAGGGTCGAGCTCATCATGTACCTATGAATATCGGCGAGACCATCCGCAATTTCCGGCTGCAGCGAAACATGTCACAGGGTGATATTGAGAAGCGCACGGGCCTGCTGCGCTGCTACCTGTCGCGGGTCGAGAACGGCCATACGATTCCATCGCTGGACACGCTGTCGAAGATCGCGGGAGCGATGGATCTGGCGTTATCGCAGTTTTTTGCCGAGGGGCACGGCAACGGGCATAAGGGGTTGCCGCAACTTTCGGACGATGAAGTGCGCTTCCTGAGCCAGATGCGGAGATATTCGGCGAATCTGAATGACAGCGACCGGAAGCTGGTGGTGGCGATGGTGAAGAAGATGGCGTCGAATTCGAAGTAGGGCAGCTCTCAGCTGCCGGGGTTCGGCGGTCAACGTCGGGAAAGGCAAAACCTTCCAGCGGGTGTGGGCGCAGCGGGCGAACTCTGTCACACTTTCGTACCAACCCTAACGTCACTTCAGGGAATCTCGTCAAGCCAATCGGGCAACGCTAAGCTGTGGGGTGGGGGATCCCTGTGACCACCGACGAAGAGTTGAATCTGCTCGAGCAGCAACTGCGGCGGCTGAAGATCGAGTACGAGATTTTCTTCAACAATCCGACCAAACGGCCACCCACCGAAATTGAATGGAAGGTTAACTCGCTGCTGCGCAAGTTCAGCGACGGCGCGCGGCTGAGTTTTTCGCAGCGCTTCCGGTACAACGAAATGGCACAGCGCTACGCGGTGCAAAGCGACCTGTGGCGCAAGAAAGTGCGGATCCGGGAAGAGGGATGCCGGCGTCCGCAGGATGCGCTGCTTTCGGTGCAGGGAGCGCAATTGACGCACAGTGAAGCGGAGCGGCGTCCGGTGTATGGGTTGGCGCGGCACGGGCAGAATGCCGGGGAGGATCAACGCTTCTCGGTAGAGTGTTCGGGGGCGGCGGTGGAGCAGGCGCAGGTCGAATCGCTGTACCGAGCGCTGGCCCAGGCCAAGGAGAAAACGGGCGAGAAGATTTCGGGTGATCTGGATTCGTTCGCTACGTTCGTCAAGAAGAAGACGAGCGAGATCCGCAAGCAGCAGGGCTGCGAAACGGTGGTGTACTCGGTGGAGATGCAGGGCGGACACGTGCGGCTGAAGGCTAAGGGGAAGAAGAGCTAGGTGTTTTCAATCCGCTGTTCGCTGTTCGCTATTTGCTATTTGCGGTTTGCGGAATAACTTGACTGGCTGTTTAGTTTGGGGCTGCCTGCTTTCGGTTTTTTCTGAATTCGGCGGATTGCCGGAGACTGAGAAGCGGGAACTGCTTGGTTCGAATCCGCGGAAGTTTTATTCCAACTGCTAAAATCCTCCTTCTCTACTTTCATCCGCTTCGAGGTCTTCATGTCTAAGATTCAGCGTGCCATTCTTAGTGTTACTGACAAAACCGGGCTGGTCGATTTTGCCCGTAAACTTTCTGAATTTGGCGTGGAACTGGTTTCTACCGGAGGCACGGCCAAGCTGCTGCGCGAGTCTGGAATTGGGGTTCAAGATATCTCCGAGCTGACGGGCTTTCCTGAAATGCTGGATGGGCGGGTGAAGACGCTGCATCCGAAGGTGCACGGCGGGATTCTGCATCGGCGCGAAGACAGCGGCCATCGCGCGGCGGTGGCGGAGCATGGCATACCGGCGATCGACATGGTGGTGGTCAATCTTTACGCATTTGAAAAGACCGCGGCCAAGCCGGGCGTGCACTTCGAAGAGCTGATTGAAAATATCGATATTGGCGGCCCGTCGATGATTCGCTCGGCGGCGAAGAATTTTCAGGATGTTGCGGTGGTAACTTCTGCTTCGGATTATGCGGCGATTGCCGAGGAGATGGCGCAGGCCGGGGGGTCCCTGTCGAAGGAGACGAAGTGGCGGTTGGCGCAGAAGGCGTTTGCCACGACGGCGGCTTACGATTCCGCCATCGCATCGACGCTGGAGCGGATTGGCAGCGATTTCGCGGTCCATACGCCAGACAGCTTTCCGCAAAATCTGCGCCTGTCTTTTCACAAGGTGAGTGACTTGCGTTACGGTGAGAATCCGCATCAGAAAGCTGCCCTGTATGCGGACGCATCGGGGGTGGGCGTGGCGCATGCGCGGCAGGTGCAGGGCAAAGAGCTTTCCTATAACAATATTGTCGACCTGCAGGCGGCATGGGATCTGGCGCAGGAATTTGAAGAGCCGGTGTGCGCCATTATCAAGCACACGAATCCTTGCGGAACGGCGACGGGGAAGACGCTGGTGGAAGCTTACTTGCGGGCGCTGGAGTGCGATCCGGTGTCGGCGTTTGGCGGAGTCATAGGCGTAAACCGAATCGTCGACGTAGCGGCAGCGAGCGAAATGGCCAAGCTGTTTCTGGAAGTGATTGCGGCTCCGGCATTCGACGAAGGCGCGAAGGCGGCGTTTGCATCGAAGAAAAATTTGCGGCTGGTCGAGGTTCCGGCGGGACAACAGAGCTGGGTGCTTAAGAATATTTCTGGAGGGATGCTGGCGCAGGATGCGGATCTGCACCAGCTAGCTGAGTCTGACTTGAAAGTTGTCAGCAAGCGGGCTCCGACGGCGGAAGAAAAGAGGGCGCTGTTGTTTGCGTGGAAGGTGTGTAAGCACGTTAAGTCCAATGCCATTCTGTACGCGCGCGATGGGCAGACGGTGGGAGTGGGCGCGGGACAGATGAGCCGCGTCGACTCGTGCAAGATCGGCGCCATGAAAGCGCAATTGCCGCTGAGCGGGACGGTGGCTGCTTCTGACGCGTTCTTTCCTTTTCCGGATGGGGTCGAGGAGATCGCCAAGGTGGGTGCGACCGCGATTATTCAACCGGGAGGGTCGGTGCGTGATCAGGAGGTGATTGAGGCGGCGGACAGGCTGGGGCTGGCGATGATCTTCACCGGGGTGCGGCATTTCAGGCATTAGGGTAAAGTTGGGCACTCACCAGCCTTTACTTTTCTTGACAATCTGGCACCAAACCCTCCCAAAGCCCCTGTACCTCCGTCTTTAGTCTGGTGCCGCGCTTTCTCGGCGCAGAAGGGCGTCGCAAGGGTAGAATAAGAAAATCCGGATGACCGCGGAGTAGCATCCAATCGAAGTGTATTTGCATTCACAAGGCGCAGGATTGTTCATGAAAAAGCCGTTGTTGATGGTTAGTGTTGTCTCTATCGGGTGGTTACTCTTGGTGCAGGGTTTGCTGGGTCAGGATCAGCCGGCACGTGCCGCCGAATCTCCGGCGCCCGGCGCCCAGGTTGCGGCCAAGGGCAAAACTCCCGATCGCGCCGCTGCGTACTACCACTTTGCGCTGGCGCACATGTACGAGGAGCAGGTGGCCACGTACGGGCGCAGCGAACTGGCGAACAAAGCCATCGAGGAATACAGGCTGGCCATTGAGGCCGATCCGACTTCCGCTTATCTGACGTCTGGCCTCGCGGAGCTCTATGCCAAGACG
Source organism: uncultured Acidobacteriaceae bacterium (assembly GCA_963696275.1). Taxonomy (GTDB): domain Bacteria; phylum Acidobacteriota; class Terriglobia; order Terriglobales; family Acidobacteriaceae; genus Acidiflorens. The sequence goes on from CAVOJQ010000012.1 coordinate 1,364,247, forward strand.
GGGCGCATTCGGGATGCGGTGGTCGAGGCGCAGGAGATCATCAAGAAGAATCCCAACAATCTTGAAGCGCGGCGATTGCTGGGGCGGATTTATCTGCGCTCGCTTGGGGACATGCAATCGGGCAGCGGGTCAGAGAGCGTATTGAAGCTGGCGATCGAGCAGTATGAGCAAATCATCCGGCTGCAACCTGACAGCATGGATGACCACCTGCTGCTGGGGCGGCTGTATCGGTTGAACAACGATCTGCAGAAGGCGGAAGCGGAATTCAAGACGGCGGTGAAGTTGCAGCCGGACTCGGAAGAAGCGGTCACGACGCTGGCGTATCTCTATAACGAACTGGGGGACACGACTCGCGCGGCGCAGGTGCTGAGTTCGGTGCCGGGCCAGGAGCGGTCGGCGAAGCTGTATTCGGCGCTGGGTTATACGTATGAGCAGCAGAAGCAATACAAAGAGGCGATCGATGCCTACCGGCATGCGATTGAGATGGACCGCGACAATCTGGATGCGATTCGGGGACTGGCGCAGAATCTGTTGAACGACGGCCAGGCGGATGCGGCGCTGGAGCAATACAAGGTCATTGCCGATGCGAATCCGGAAGATGCGCAAACCTATGTTCGCATCGCGGAGATTTACCGGCGGCAGGGCAAATTCGATCTGGCGCTGGAAAATCTGAAGAAAGCCGAGTCGATGGTGCAGGACTCGGTCGAGGTTCCGTATAACATCGCCGCCATCTACCAGGCGCAGGGCCGCTATGACGAAGCGATTCCGATTATGGTCGACCTGCTGAAGAAGTCGGAGAAGGTTGACGGCAAATATTCGAACGGTGAGCGGAGCAACCGGGCGGTATTTCTGGAGCGGCTGGGCATGATCTATCGGGATCAGGGAAACAATCAGTACGCGAACGACACTTTCCGCGAAATTATTCTGCTCGGCGGGGATGACAACATCGAGCGCGGCTACCAGCAGATCATCGATACCTGGCGAGAAGCCAAGGAATGGCAGAAGGCGCTGGCTACGGCTCAGGAAGCAGTTAAGAAACTTCCCAGCCAGCAAATGAAGATGGTGTTGGCAGCGCAGCAGGCGGATATGGGCGACGCCGACCTGGCGGTGAAGACCGTCAAAGCGATGTTGAAGGGCGATGGGAGTCCGGAAGACCGCGAAATTTATATCAGGCTGGCGGAGATGAACACGCGCCTGCGGCGGTTCAGCGAGGCGGAGCAGGATCTGGACAAGGCCGAGCAGATGTCGACCAAGTCAGAAGAAAAGCGCGACGTGTGGTTTTTGCGCGGCGCGACTTTTGAACGCGATAAGCACTACACGGAAGCGGAAGAACAGTTCAAGAAGGTGCTGGTGAGCGATCCCGAGAATGCTCCGGCGCTGAATTATCTGGGATACATGCTGGCGGACCAGAACCTGAAACTGGAAGAGGCGCTCGACTATATCAAGCGCGCGGTGGATCTGGATCCGACGAACGGAGCCTATCTGGATTCGCTGGGCTGGGCATACTTCCGATTGGGCAAGTATGAACTGGCGGAGGACAATCTGCAGAAGGCATCGCAGAAAATCAATACCGATCCGACGGTGCACGATCATCTTGGCGATCTTTATCAGAAGACCGGGCGCCTGAAGCTGGCCGCGACCAATTGGGAGCGGGCGCTTTCCGAGTGGAATCGGGACATTGCGGTGAATGTCGATCCGGCGGATCAGGCGCGGGTGCAGAAGAAGCTGGATTCGGCGAAGATGAAGCTGGCTAAGGAAGAGGCCGCGAAGTAGTTCGTTTTCACCGCCGAGACGCGGAGGACGCCGACAAGAGATTCGGCGAATTTACGCGGCGCGGGCTGCCGGGCAAAAACGAAATTCCGCGGCGAGTTTTAAGAAGACGGGGCTTGCCCCGTTTCCACACGGGAACGGCAACACTGCTAAACTCTTTGCATGCTGGCCGACTATGCGGTCCGCGTGGAAAATTCTCGCGGCCGCCGCCATTCCGAGCCGCCACATCCCTACCGAAACGATTTTCAACGCGACCGCGATCGAGTGGTGCATGCCCGGGCTTTTCGGCGGCTGGAAGCGAAGACGCAGGTTTTTACCCGGCGTTATTCCGACCACTTCCGCAACCGGCTGACGCACACGATTGAAGTGGCGCAGATTTCGCGCACGATTGCGGCGCAACTGGGGCTGAATACCGATCTGGCGGAGACGCTGGCGCTGGTGCACGATCTGGGACATCCTCCGTTTGGGCACTCGGGAGAAAAAGCGCTCGACGCGGTGATGCGCCAACATGGCCTGTTGTTCGATCACAACCTGCATGCGCTGCGCATTGTGGAAGATTTTGAACTTCGCTACGCCGCGTTCCGCGGAATGAACCTGACCTTCGAAGTGCGGGAAGGGATTATCAAGCACTCGCGTGATTACGACGTCAGTGAGCATCCTGAGCTGGCGGAGTATCTGCTCGATCAAAAGCCGCCGCTGGAAGCGCAACTGATCGACTTGACGGATGAAATTGCTTATAGCACGGCCGATTTAGACGACGGATATGAAGCGCACCTGCTCACGGTGGAGCAAATTGCGGAAAGCGTGGAATTGTTCGATCGCCATTATCGCGAGGCGAAGAAGCGCTATCCGAATGTCGCCGAGAAGCTGGTGTTCAACGAGGCGTTGAAGAGCAGCTTTGACGGCTTTGTCGGAGATTTGATCACGAACACCGCGCGGCGCGTGGAAATAGCGGGGGTGCGGTCGCTGGAGGATGTTCGGCGGCACGGGGAGCGACTGGCGGCGTTCAGTCCGACGATCGAGGCCGACCGGCGGCGGCTGAAAGAGTTTCTCTACGAAAATCTTTACTACAGCCCGGCACTGGCGTCGGAGAAGGAAGACGCAGAGCGCATTACGGGAGAGCTTTTCGCGCATTGGATGGAAGAGCCGGACGATTTGCCGCGTAACTACCGCGAGAAAGCAGCGGAGGAGCCGCTGGCGCGGGTGATTTGCGATTACATAGCGGGGATGACGGATCCGTTTATCTACCAGCAGTATGAGAAGTACTGCAGAGGGTAGCGCGATCGGGATGACAGCTTCATGAAACGATCCGCAAATTACTTTACGTATGCGATTCGGTAGATTGCTCCTGACGAGTCGTCGCTCAGGTACATAGAGCCGTCGCTGCCGAATACGATGCCTACGGGGCGACCCATCCAGCGGCCTTTCTTGGTTTCTCCGGGGGCCAGCCATCCGGTGATGAAATCCTGCGCTCCGCCCTGGGGCTGGCCCCGGTCGTCGAGTTTCACGCGGACCACTTTGTAGCCGGTGGGCACGCTGCGATTCCACGATCCGTGGAAGGCGAGGAAGATGTTGTTTTGATATTCGGCGGGGAATTGCGTGCCTTCGTAGAACGCGAGCCCGAGAGGAGCGGAGTGAGCCTGCATCTGGACCTTGGGCTCGAGCACATTCTTGCAAACGGCTTCATTGGCGGGAGCGGCGGCATCGCCCTTGGCAAAATTGCTGTCGGGCACACGATCGCCGTAACAGTACGGCCAGCCGGCATCGCCGCCATCTTTGCCGAGATCGTAGATTGTCTCGGGCGGCAGATCGTCGCCCAGCCAGTCGCGTCCGTTGTCGGTTACCCAGACCGTGTTGGTCTTCGGATTTACGGCGAGGCCAACGGCATTGCGCAGCCCTTTGACGAAAATCTTCTGGCCGCTGCCGTCGGGATTGAACTGCATGACCGTGGCGCGGCGGGGATCTTTTTCGATGCAGACATTGCAACTCGATCCGGCGGAGACGTACATCTTGCCCTGGAGAAAAAGAAGGCTGCGGGTGGAATGGCCGCCTCCGGTCGGAAGGCTGGTCAGGGTCTTGGGATTGGTGGCGCGCAGGTTGGCTTCGTCCCAGTCATAGCTGCGAACCTTGTCGTTCTCGGCGACGTAGAGCTTGCCCTGAAAAAACGCGAGGCCGTGAGGTTCGTTCAGTCCGCTGAGGAGGGTGACGGTACGCGCGGCTTTGCCGGTTTGTTTGGGATCGGGAAGCGCGACGACGTTGCCTTCTCCCGATTCGCTGACGAGCAGCACGCCGCCGGGAGAAAACGCCATCATGCGGGCGCCATCAATTTCTTTGGCGAAAACCGTGATGCGGAATCCAGCCGGCGCTTTCAACTGGGAAAGGTCAAAACGGGTTTGTTCGGCGTGAGCAAAATCGTGAAAGGAGAGAAACGCCAGCAGTACAGTTGAAGGCAAAACCCATGGCTGGGACGGGTGAAGACGCATCGTGAGTAATCTCCTGATGGAGTGGATGATTGGCGAAGAGGTTTTGATTTTGCTTTATGAAGTGCATTCTCCAAAAAAGCTCTGGGCGCGCAGTTTTTATACCGGCTGCTACCAAAATTACCGGCGCGGGCAATCCGATGTGGAATTGCGATCAGTCGATCTCTATGATAATGCGAGACTTATAATCAGGGCTCGCGATAGCGGTCTTTGGCACCTAAACTGTTAACAGATAAGTGAGGCCGATGTTGCTTTGGCGGCCTCGCGCAACCTTGTAGCATCGGTTGAGGCCAGGATTGTTGGCCAACATTGCAGGCAAATATTGTTCGCAACCAGGGCGTCGGCTTTTGCCTGTGAGACTTATGCAAAGTGTAATGGAAACGACGCTGTCAGAATGACGCCTTAAGGCGATTCGAGTGGCTTCCCCACTCCCCCGATTTGGAGGAAATTGAAAATGAGAAACCGCACCATCTTCGCTCTCTTACTGTCCGTGCTAGTGGCCGCTCCGGTGTTCGCGCAAGATAATTCAGGCGCGCAGAACCCGTCTGGCGCCGCGCAGCCGGCCACGACACAACCAGCAATGAGTTCGTCTTCGTCTACGTCGACGAATACTACCTCGACAACGAACGGGGCAACCGGGTTGGAGCCATTGCAACCCGAGGCTCGTGAAGGCTTCTGGGGCCGCATGAATCCGTTTGCCCGGAAGAAGTACGTAGCGCGGCAGACGCAGCCGATCCGCGACCGGATTAACGAGCTCGACGAACTGACGGCGGCGAACAGCAAGGCGATCAAGGATACGGACGCGCGCGCGCAACAGGGGATCCAGCTGGCATCGGCAAAGGCTAACGAAGCCGACCAGCATGCCGTGGATGCGGGCAACAAGGCCCAGGCGGCGCAGCAGACGGCGCAACAGGCGAACACGCGCTTGAACACGGTGGAACAGGTCGTGACGAACATCGATCAGTACCAGCCTTCGACCCAGACGGAAATTCGTTTCAAGCCGGGGCAAACGGTGCTGAGCCAAAACGCCAAAACCGCGCTCGACGAAATGGTGACTCCGCTGAAGGGTCAGCGGGGCTACGTCGTGGAAGTGCAGGGATTCTCATCCGGGCACGGACAGGTAGCGATTGCGAGTTCTCAGAAGATGGCGGAGTCGGTGGTGCGCTATCTGGTGCTGAATCACGATATTCCGGTTTACCGGATTTACGTTGTCGGCATGGGCAATGCTCCGATGCAGACCTCGACGGACGACGCCAAGCCGAAGCGGATTTCGGGTGGGCGCGTAGAAGTCAGTCTGCTGAAGAACAATCTGGAGCAACTGGCTTCGACGGGCGGCACGCCGGCCCAGAATCAGCAGAAGTAGAAGTAGTAGTCCAAAAAGCAGTACCCTCCCCTGGAAGGCCTCCCGTCGAAAACCGGGAGGCTTTTTTTTGACGGCGTCTGCTCCTCACATGCAGCCAGACCCCGTGTTATGCTCCAGGCGTTATGGAAACTTTGCTCTACGCACGCAGGTCGTCGGCGGTGGGTCCGTTATTCCTGGCTGCCTCGGCAAAAGGTTTGGTTCGCCTGGAATTTGAAGATCGGGTGCAGAAGATTGACGCCCGAACGACTCACTTGCACGAGGCGAAAGCCGCACTGGAACCTTATCTGCGCGAGCTCGACGAGTACTTTGCGGGCCAGCGTCGGGAGTTTTCGCTCCCGCTCGATCTGCGCGGTACAGGATTCCAACGGAAGTGCTGGAAGGCGCTGCTCGAAATTCCTTATGGCGAGAGTCGCAGCTACCGGGATATTGCTCAGGCGATTGGGCATCCGAAGGCGTATCGGGCGGTTGGCATGGCGAACAACAGGAATCCGGTGGCCATTATTGTTCCCTGCCACCGGGTAATCGCTTCGAGCGGTTCGTTGTGTGGGTACGGGGGCGGCCTCGACATCAAGCGCAAGCTGCTGGATCTGGAGCAGGGCGCGGAGTTCGGAATTTCTTGTCTTCCGCTTGAAATCGGAGCATAATCGGCGGCACGTTTGGGGTCCATGCATGTTGCCGCGCGTCGAGTACTCCGTTACCGTCCCGGTTCCGGTTGATGCGGCATTCCACGCTTTTCAGAATCTCGATCGGCTGCTCCATCGAGGAATCTATGAGGAGGCTTCGTGGGTGGAGGGCGCTCCGTGGGCGGTGGGCAGCCGCATCCGTTATGTACTGGTGCAACCGGTGGGCGCCACGGTTTCCGCGGTCGTGAACTCCATTAGTCCGCCGCGGGCGATCAGCCTGCTGAACCATGCTTTGGGAGTTACAGCGGAACAGAATGTTTCGTTTGGTCCTGACCTGAAAGGCGGCACGCGGGTGCGGATGACGATGGACCTGGTTGGGAAGTCGACGGAGTTGTCGGAGAGCGAGGTTCAGGAGGCGATCACTTTTGTGACACGCGACGCGCTTGATACGATGGCTGCGCTCTGCGGACAACGTTACTCCTCCGCCTCCGACTAGCAGTTCCTTTCCTAAGGCAGATCCGATTCCAACGGAGACGGGGCAAGCCCAGTCTCAACACGGAATTTGTTCCACGGGCGTCTACTTGCACCGATTTTGAGGCAAGTTTTGCTGGTAATTTGGATAAACGAGCGCTAATCGCTGCTATAACCGATTTCTATTTGAATGCTCGCGCCTGACGGGTTAGCCTATCCCGTTATCTCTTGGTCAAATTAACTTCCGGGCGGCGCACACTTAAGGAGAAGAATGTCTATTGAACTGCGGAATTTTCTATCGATCCCCTACGACGAACTCGAAGAGATGAACCTGAAGGCGAAGAAACAGCGCCTGGAGCGCGTGGCGGCACACAAGATTCAGGAAGAGCGGTTGAAGTATCTGGTGGATGAATCGCGCATCAAGGCGGTGACGGTGATGTTCAGCGACCTGGAAGGCCGCCTGCACATGCTGGACTACGACAAGAAATTTCTGGTGAAGAGCTACGACAACCTGACGTTTGACGGCTCGTCGATTCGCGGTTTCACGGCGCAGCGCGAGAGCGATCTGCGTTTGGGAATCGACTGGTCGGCATTTTATTGGGGCCCATCGGATATTTTTGGACCCGGCAAAGTGATGGTGTTTGGCGAAGTGATCGACAAGGGCGGCGAGCCCTACGCAGCCGACATGCGGGGAGTGCTCAAATCTTTCGCCGAGGGATTGAACAAGAAGCAGGGCTACACCCTGAATGCGGCCAACGAAATCGAAGGTTTTCTGTTCTTTGGTCCGGACGCCGAACGCACTTACCACGAGACGGGCAAGTTCGAATATGTGAATACAGGCGGCTATTATCATTCGCTGCCGGGCGATCCGCTGCGGACGTTTATCGATACGACGGCGGAAGTGCAACGGGCGATGGGATTCCAGAATGAAAAGGATCATCCGGAGGTTGCGCCCTCGCAATTCGAGATCAACTACAACTATGCGGAGGTGGTGGCAGCGGCGGATCACATCCAGCTTTATAAGCTGATTTGCCGGCAGGTGGCGCGCAACATGGGATTGACGGCGTGCTTTCTGCCGAAGCCGGTGGTGGGCGTGAACGGCAGCGGCATGCACACCAACGTTTCGATCAGCAAGGGCGGGAGGAATCTGTTCTGGGATCCGAAGGGCGAAGAGAAGCTGAGCAAAATGGGATGGGATTTCGTCGATCGCATTCTGACGCATGGCAACGATATTTGCCTGCTGCTGAATCCGAGCGTGAACGCGTACCGGCGGCTGGATCCGCACTTCGAAGCGCCGAACCAGATCAAGGCATCGGCGGTGGATCGGGGATCGATGATCCGCATTCCGATCGGCAACGAGCGCAGTATGAGAGTGGAGGTGCGATCGGTGGCTCCGGATGCGAATCCGTATCTGGTGATGCTCTCGATCTTCAAGACGGGACTGGAAGGCAACATCTCGAAGATCAAGAATCTGCGGCAGGCGGAACGGTATCTTCCGGACAATATTTACAAGGCGCTGGCGGACTTCAAGAAAGCGGAGTGGACGTCAGAACTGATGGGCGAAGATGTAAAGGGGCGCTATGCAGATCTGAAAGAAGCATCGGCGGATCGTTGTCCGCGGCTGCTGGGTACGTTTGTAAAAGCGCCTGAGGTGCAGTACCACCACGACGTCTACAACCAGTATCTCTGGAATAAGTTCTAGGAGGCTGGTTGGAACGTGTAGCGCGGACAATCTTGTCTGGCTAAGGCTGCCGGGTTACTCGGCAGCTTTTTCGCTTTCAAGCGTTACGAAAGCAGTTCAGGGATTGACAACCTGACTTACGGCCGCTGTGCTGGAGGCGTTATCGCTGTCTCCAAGATATTCGGCGGTAATCGTGTCGGTGCCTTCGGGAAGGTATCTCGTAACGAACGTGGCGACGCCGCTGGGGTTAACGGCCGCGCTTCCGAGGGTTGTCGCTCCGCTGACGAATCTGACTTTTCCGGTGGGAGTCGTGGGGGCGTACTGATTCGGCACCACGGTCACGGTAAAGGTCACATCTTGTTTGTCAGTGGAAGGATTCGGCGAAGAAGTGAGGCTTGCGGTGGTCGGCCATTTCTCGACGTCCACTGAACTGAGGGCGGAACTGGGGCCGAAGCCCTCCTGATCAGCGGTGTAAATTGCCTTGAGGCGATGGGTACCGGTGGGCAGGGTAGTAGTCTGCAACTGCCACGCGCATTCCTGGACGTAAGTACCTGTTCCCAGGCTGTTCCACTTGCCATCCTCCCACAGGTAGAAATACATCTGCCCAGTGCAAATCGCATGATAAACATTGTGGCAATATTCGTTCATGTTAGCGCGGGCGCCCAAGGTGAATGATTCGGTCACATACGGACCGCCGTCGGCCTCGTAGAACTTGGTTTGTGACGGGCATAGGGGTGGTCGGTAGCCTGGTTGCGTGGTCTCAGCGATCGGCTTCGGCGCGAGGGCGAAGGAACTTCCGGAGTCGGGCGCGGCTGCATTGCTATCCATCGCGGCGGTATTCACCACCTGCTTTAGCGATCCGGAGCTGGGTTTGAAGGCATCGTCTCCGGAGTACGTTGCCTGGACGAAATAGGTTTTGGCACTGGGAAATGAAGTGGTCAGGCCGGCTATGCCATTGCTGGTCGTACTGGTTCCGATCATGAGGTCGTTGGCGTAGAAGGTGACCAGTTCGCCGTTGGGGATGGATCCGTATTTAGAGGTGACGGTGGCGGTAAAAGTCACCAACTGGTCGACTTGAGAGGGAGAACCCGAAGTTGCCAGCGTCGTCTTGGACGCCACCGGCAGCGTTTTGATGTACTCATCGAGAGTGAGGGACGTGCTGCCGACATTGTTTGCGTCGCCGGAGTAGATGGCCTGAAGGCCGCGGGTACCTAACGTCTCGTATTCGAGAGTCATGACGGCCTGGTTGTTGACGAGGTTCACCGGTGCTGATTGTTTGCCGCCCTGAGAGAACACAATGGTTCCGGTGACTGATGCGCCGCCGGGCCTGGTTACCGTAGCCGTGTAGGAGACGGGCTGATTCAGAGGCGCGGGATTGGCGCTCGAGGCAAGAGTGGTTGTCGTACCGTCATAAATGAACGTCGGGTTGTTGATGAGAACTCCGAGAGTGCCCAGCTCGGCTTCACCCGCCGCGCAGGTAGCCTGCTCAGAACACCAATTCGCGGCAAGCAGATCGGGCCGGCCATCGCGATTGACATCGCTGACGGCTATGTCTGACAAGATATAACCACCGGAAGGCAAGATGGTGGGACCGGTAAATCCGCTGCCGTTGCCGAGGAGTACGGCGATATCGCTGGAAGTGCCGTTGGCGGCGATCAGGTCGGGCTTGCCGTCGAGGTTCAAATCCGCGACCAATACCACCTGCGCACCACCGTCGGTGAAATACCTGTCGACCAACCAGAAGGTTCCGTCGCCCTTGCCGCGCAAGACGCCCACGCCTCCACTTGCGACAACCACATCGAGTTTGCCATCGAGGTTCACATCCACCACGGTTAGCGACACGACGCCGTCACCGCCGGAGTCGTAGTGGGCGGCGGGCTTAAAGGTACCGTTGCCCTTGCCGAGGAGAATGCCCACGGTGCCATCGCTATCGGCTCCGCAGGTGCCGTTTTTCTGCAGGGGGCAGGAGTTTCCAACGACCAGATCGGGTATGCCATCACCGTTCAGATCGGCCACCGCCACAGGAGAAGTAAAATTACCGGTTCCACCTCGACCGAAGGTTTGAGCGGATTGAAAGGTCCCATTGCCGTTGCCGAGCAGCAGGGCAACGGTGCCGTTGTTGGAGGGACAAATGGTGGTGCCAGCCGGGCCACAGTTGGCGACCACCAGATCGACGTGACCGTCATGATTTATGTCGGCGACGGCGAAGGAACTGGCGGCAAAACCGCCAGAATCGTAAGTCTTTACGGGTTGCAGGGCGCCGTTACCCTTACCCAGCAGAACGCCAATGGACCCGTCCCCGTCTTGCGCGTTGGTCTGGTTCAGAACCAGGACGTCGGGGATGCCGTCGCCGTTGACATCAGCGATGAGGACGGGATCGAATATGCCCTCGCCGCCGGCAGCCGACTTACCACCAGAACTGTAGGTCACGGCTGGCTGGAGAACTCCGTTGCCTTTGCCGAGCAATACGGCCACGCAGCCTGAAGATGCGAGCACCACGTCGGGGATGCCGTCGCCATTCAGGTCTCCGATGGCAACCGATGGGGAGCCGCCGCAACCGGCATCATAGGCGACGACTGGCTGGAAGGTTCCGTCACCGTTGCCGAGTATCACGCCGAGCACGCCGTCTCCGTTGGACTCGCCACTACTGTTGGCGACCACCACATCGGGGTAGCCGTCGCCATTCAAATCGGCGACTGCCAGCGACGAGCCTATCTGTCCACCGCTATTGCTCGCGACCACGGGCAGGAAGAGATCAGGGTTCGCCTCCTGTGGGCGGGCAGGAGTATCTTTACTGACGGCGAACGCAGTGACGGCAAGCGCGAACAGGCAAACGGAGACGGACAACCGGGAGATGAAGCGGAGAGACTTCATAGAGACCTCCTGCAAAGGCAGCAATTCGGGGGATGGACTGAGACGATCCTGACTGGAGTGGGTCACGGCTGTGCATTCCGTGGGGGGAGGAAGCAACCCGAACAGCAAATGAAATTATATGCCCGGCGGCAGGCCTGTCAAGGTCAAAGGGCGGTAGGTCGCTGGAACCTGCATTTACGCGAGCACCGTCCGCGATGACCGAGGATCCCCGGAAGGCACATTCCACGCTTACCCTTCCGTGGGCTATGGGAATGGCGTTCTGCTGAGATAATTGTAGTTTCCCATGGAATTCATACTTGTCGACGAACGCTGGCTTCCTAAATCAATTCTGAGTCTGCGCGATTACAGCCTGAGTAAGTTCCTGCATGATCTGGTGGCTGGAATCACGGTTGGGCTGGTCGCCCTGCCTCTGGCGATGGCGTTTGCGATTGCTTCGGGACTCACGCCCCAGGCCGGCATATATTGTGCGATTGTTACAGGCTTTATCATCTCGGCGCTGGGCGGATCGAACACGCAGATTGGCGGCCCGACGGGAGCTTTTGTGGTGGTCATCGCGGGCATCGTCGCCCTGCATGGCGTCGACGGCCTGTTCATGTGCACGGTGATGGCGGGGATCATTCTTGTCGTCATGGGACTAACGGGCGCGGGGACGGCGGTGAAATATATCCCCCGGCCGATCGTGATCGGCTTTACGAACGGCATCGCCATCCTGATTGCGAGCACGCAGATCAAAGATTTCTTCGGCCTTAACCTGGAAAAAGTTCCCGGAGTTTTCTGGTTGCGGATGGAGGCGCTGGTAAAGAATTTTCACACTTTATCGTTCGAAGCGACGGCGATCGCCTCGGCGACTATCGTCATCATTCTAGTGTGTCGCGCGCTTTCGAACCGTATCCCCGGCGCGATTGTTGCGCTGGTGCTGGGAACGTTCGCGGTCTGGTTCCTCAAGCTTCCGGTGGAGACGATCGGCACGCGCTTTCATGGAATTCCGAGTGGACTGCCGCACCTCCACATTCCGGCGTTTCGCACCGACCTGATTCATGGATTACTCGGACCGGCATTGACGGTGGCGATGCTGGGCGCGATCGAATCGCTGATGTCGGCGGTGGTTTCCGATCGCATGAGCAACAGCAATAACGCGACCGACCGGCATAATCCGAATGTTGAACTGGTGGCGCAGGGAATCGCGAACATAGCTTCGCCGATGTTCGGAGGGCTGCCGGCCACGGGCGCCATCGCGCGCACCGCAACCAACATTCGTGCCGGAGCAAAAACACCGGTAGCGGGAGTGATTCATGCGCTCACGCTGCTCGCGATTCTGCTGTTTGCTTCGAAGCTGGTGAGCTTCGTTCCGATGGCGGTTCTGGCTGGAATTCTGATGGTCGTGAGCTACAACATGGGGGAATGGCGCGAGATTCCGTCGCTGCTGACGCTGACGAAGACCGACATCAGCGTATGGCTGGTTACGTTTGCGCTGACCGTGTTTGCCGATCTGACGGTGGCGGTGCAGGCGGGAATGATCCTGGCATCGCTGTTGTTCATCAGCCGGGTAACCGCTACCACGACGGTCTCGCAGGTAACCGACGACTATGTCGAAGATGGACGAGTTCACATTCTGCAAGACAAAGACATTCCTTATTACGCCACTATTTTTCGCATCCACGGGCCGTTTCTGTTCGGAGCGACGGACAAGATTGATGTTGTGACCGAGAATCTTCATGAGCTTCCGCCGGTCGTGATTCTGCGCCTGCGCAATATGACCGCGCTGGATGCCACCGGGCTCTTCGCGCTGGAAGAGATGGCGAGGACCTTGAAGAAGAGCGGGCGGACGCTGATATTGTGCGGTGCGCGCGAACAACCGTTGCGGCTGATCCGGAAAACAGAGTTCGAGGAACTGGTGGGCCAGGAGAATATTTGCGAGAACGTGCAAGCGGCCTTAGGCCGCGCCGAGGAAACGTTCGAAAAGTTGCAACCGGCTGCCGCGAAGTAAGCCGATACATTTAGAGTTGTCCTCCGCAATGAAGCAAGGTCCCGCTACGCCCGAACAGTGGCACGCCGAACGATCGTAGGCCGAACAATCGTACCGAACAATGTTAGGAACAGGAGCCCCTCGCGGCGCTCGGGATGGCAAGACTTGAGGCCTAGCAGCAGCGGAAAAGTGTTTTCCGAGCGCAGCGTCTCCAGCGGCTGGAAGCTGCGGTTGATTCCGCGGGAGTTACGGCACGGCTGAAGCCCCAAACCGGCGCGAAGCTGAGTTTTTCCGCACCTCCCGAACTCGCGCCCTTGCCCAATCCGCCGTGCGTCGAGTTTCTCCGCAGCCTGCTAGCGCATGGCCACCGCGTTGACGAGGTTGGAATTCAGGTAGCGGCTCATGGCCAGGTCGACAATCGAACCGATGGTATCGGTGTAGGTTAGACCGGAGGCTTTGGCGGCCATGGCGAATTCCTGGCGGCTGGCGAGCCACGGATTGGGGTTGGCTTCGATGACATAGACTTCGCCGTTCGGAGCAAGGCGCATGTCGATGCGTCCGTAATCGCGCAGCTTCAGCGCCCGGTAGGCGGCGAGTGCGGTTTCTTCGAGGCGCTTGGTCGTTTCTTCGTCCAGATTTTCGGCGATCTGGGATTTGGTCAGCCTGTAGGCCTCGGTGTTTTTCTCAAACTTGACATCGTAGCTGGCGATTTTAGGAGTGCCTTCGGGCAAGCGTGAGAGATCGAGTTCGACGAGCGGTAAGACCTGGGCGCGTTCGTAACTGCCGAGGATTCCGGCGTAGATTTCGCGTCCCTCGATGTACTCCTCAATCAGGGCGGGCGAGTCAAATTCATCCTGGATGTACTGGACGCGCTCCATCATCTCTTTAATATTGGTAACGACCGATCCGGCATCGATGCCGATGGATCCATCCTCCCACGACGGTTTGACGATGAGAGGGAAAGAAATGTCGTGGGCATGCTCGATGCGCCCGCGATACGAGGTGGCGAAGAAGGGGGTCTTGATGCCATGAAAGGCGAAGATTTTCTTGGCAATCGCTTTATCCTGCGACATGAAAAGGGCATGCGGACCGGCTCCGGTGTAGCGCAGGCCAAGAAGGTCGACATAGGCGACCACGTTCATTTCCTTGGTATCGTCGCCGTCGAATGATTCGGTGAGGTTGAAGATAAGATCGGCGTCGCAGCGCGAGAGCGAGTGCAACGACTGCGGGCGGCCGTCCAACTCAAAATAGGAAGGCTCGTGCCCCAATTTCTGCAGGGCCTCGAAAATTTCCTCGCGATCGGTCTTTTCTTTCTTCGGCTTCTTGGCCAGCTTGCGTGGCTTGGGTGTGGGGGCGGATTCTTGCTTCGCGGCGGCCGCGACGGGATCCTCGTTCCACACGTCGTAGAGCAACGCGATTTTAAGTTTCGCTCCGATCATCAAGTCTCCTCGGACATCGCTGGTGGAGCATTCGGGATATGCGGCCCGGCGCTCAATTCCGCAGGACGGGCGAGACGCCCGTCGCTCCACTTTTTACGGCTGAATGAATTTTCCTTTCGTCACATAAGTCATTACCAGCGCGGTGACATAGGCTGTAACTTCGGCCAGATGTTCGGCGCTGCGGGTTGTGTCGGCGCGCAGATCGAGATCCCCCGCGCGCTTTTCGATGGTGTCGATCAAAGTCTTGATCAGCGGACGCTGGGCGCCGGTCCACTGGGCAACTTTGTCGATCACCGGCTTACGATGCTGATGCAGAAAGTCCTGCGCCGGGAGCGCCGTCTTGCGGCGCTTCGACACGGGGAAGATGTCGCGCAAATCCGTGTCAGGAGTGAGCTCAGTGACGGCAACTTCTTCGCGCGCCACCTGCTGCAAGTGGTAGAACTCGGCGACGGTGGTTTCCATTTCATCGACGGTAAGATCGCTCTGGCCGCGGCGGCGCGGCGGGTCGCTCTTCGCCAATTTCCGGGCAAGACGGTCCATGTAACGCAATTTCTCCATTGCAGCCCAGCCGCGATAGCGCTTGCGCCAGTTGGAGCGGGGCGTCAACCAGACGGCAAAGGTCTCGGCAAAATCCTCATCGGGATGCTTCTGGGCGTACCATCCCGGCAGATGCCGCACATAGTCACGGGAAAAGGGCGCGGGCCGGTAGTTGTCGCGGTAGGGGCGGCGGAAGGGGCCAAAGGTCTTCTTCCACTCCGGCGTGTTGTGCAACTTGTACGCGTAGGTGAAGGCGTGTCCCGCTTCGTGGCGCAGGTACATCATGATTTCTCTCGCGTCTTCGAGGTCATGCGTTTCTTTTTCCAGTTGCGCCAGGGCCAAATTCGCCAGATAAAACGGAATTCCGATAATCGGCTCGCCGGAAGGGCAACCCCATTCGTCGGTCAAGTAACAGGCTGGTCGAAATTTCGTCAGCCGTTTTGCGTCCAATTCGCGATAAAGCTGTTCGACAAAGCGCTCCACGGGCGACCCGGCAAGCGCAAGTCCGAGCTCGCGAATCGGGCGGCTTAGAAGTTCCTGATACGCGGCGGGTTCATTTTTTGCGCTTACGATGTTATGCACAAACGCTCGCTAAAGTAGCCCGCAACCGCTTAGGCACACACGGGGAGGAGTGTCACTACGTCTAACCGTAACTGAAAGCAGGATTAGTTAGAAGTTACTGGGGTAACGAGAAGTGCATCAGGAATGAAGAACGTAATTTGAAGCGACCGCACAGAATGCCGACACTTGTTTTTCGCGAGTTGGTTCGTCCCAGTTCAGTTCCAAGGCCATCAGTTCCGCGACGGCTGGCGCCATAGCGATCGCGGCGCGTGCATTCAGGAATAAGGCGCGGGTGCGGCGGGCGAGAACGTCGTCGACGGTGCGCGCCATCTCCTGCCGCACGGCCCAGATAACTTCCGCTTTAAGGTAAGGCAAATCGGGATGCAGTGGCGCGCCGAGCGCGGGCTCGCTCTCGATCATCTGGCGAATCTGGCGGGCGTCCGTGCCGTAGATGGCCAGCGCTCCGAACTTGTTAGTCGGGTCTTCTTTCGCGGGCGTGTCTTTCGTAGGCGGATGAAATCCGTGGATGCGCAGGTGATGGGTAACGCAGGGTCTTTCGGGCAACTGGGCGAGGGTGGCGGCCTGATCGACGCAGTCTTCAGCCATATGGCGATAGGTGGTCCATTTGCCGCCGCAGATGGTGACGAGAGCCGAACGATCGATGTTGATGATGTGATCGCGGGAGAGCGAGGCAGTGCCGGCGGACGCGTTGCTGACCGCTCCGCCTGCCGCGGCCGACTTGCCGACCAGCGGCCGAATGCCCGCGAAGACGCTGAGTACATCGTCGCGGGTAGGTTTTTTCGTGAGGTATTGCGCGGCCGTCGCAAGGATGAACTCAATTTCCTGCTCCATCGCGACTGGCTCCAGTGTGGCCGTGGGGACGGGAGTGTCGGTGGTGCCGACGAGGGTGTGACCGTGCCAGGGAATCGCGAATAGAACGCGACCATCGCTGGTGTGAGGAACCATGACGGCGCTGTTGCCTTGCAGAAAACTCAAATCGAAGACCAGGTGAATGCCCTGGCTGGGAGCGATCATGGGAGTAGCGTTGGGCTCGGCCTTGAGGCGAAGTAAATCGCTGAAGGCGCCGGTGGCATTCACCACGACCTTGGCGGCGGCGCGAAATTCGTTGCCGGTTTCGACGTCGCGGGCACTGACGCCATTGACAAATCCGTGAGCATCTTTGGTAAGGCCAGTTACTTCGACATAGTTCAGCAAAGTTGCGCCCTGGTCGAAGGCAGTGGCCACCAGGTGGATGAGCAGGCGGGCGTCGTCGAATTGTCCGTCATAATAAATGGCGCCGCCGCGCAGGCCCTCGGTCTTCAAGGTCGGAAGATGTTGGAGCGTTTCTTCCTTGGAAAGGATGCGCGAAGTTCCGAAGCCGTACTTACCGGCGAGCAACTGGTAGAGTTTCAATCCCAGACCGTAGAAAGGAGCTTCCCACCAATCGTAGTTGGGCACGACGAAAGCGAGATCGTGGACGATGTGAGGAGCATTTTGCAGCAGCAGGCCGCGCTCCTTAAGCGCTTCCATGACGAGGCCGATATTGCCTTGTTCGAGGTAGCGGACGCCGCCGTGCGCCAGTTTTGTGCTGCGACTGGAAGTGCCTTTGCCGAAGTCACTCTGCTCGAGCAGCAAAACATCGTAGCCGCGGGAAGCAGAATCGATGGCGACGCCTGCGCCGGTCGCTCCTCCGCCGACTACGATCATGTCCCACGGTTTGGGATGGGCTTCAATGCGGCGCCACATGTCGGCTCGATTCATATCTGTATTCGCGGCAGTATTTGCGACTGAGGAGCAGGATAGCGTGAGCCGGGTGCGGGCCAAAGTCGTCAGCGGGATTCCTCATCGATTCGCGACCCCCAGGTGTTTCCAAGAACTTGAGTAATCAGGGCTTAGCCGTCCTCTGGAACTTGAGTAATCTGAATTCGGGGCAGGGAAACCCCGGGGATTCCGGGGTATGCCCGCCAAACGCCGGAGCCATCGAGAGTTAGACGGCGGGCGAGAGTCTACATGCCATTCTGTAACTCGTCGTAAATTGCGCAGTAACTGGCCGATAGCACAAAGGTGGACTGCAGCTTAAAATGAATCCGTGGCATCCTAACTAAACAGAGGTTGGGTTTGCGGCTCCGGCAGACCGGGAACGTGGGGTTCCGAATGAAGAGTCTGGGGAAAGTGATAAGGTCTGTACAAGCGTTCGGCCGCGAATTGTCCCGTCGATCGACTTCCAATGCCGTGAGCGCGGAGCGAATACCCGCGATCGGCGTCGCCCTGGGCGGAGGCTTTGCCCGCGGCATCGTGCACATCGGCGTGCTCAAAGTTCTCGAAGAAGAGGGCATTCCCGTTCGCATGGTCGCAGGCACGAGCGTGGGCGCGATCATGGGCGCGGCTTATTGCAGCGGGCTGACCATTGACGAACTGATCGAAATCGCACACCGGGTCCGCTTCACGAACTTCGCGCGCTGGACGCTTTCGCGCTATGGATTTGCGACAACGGACCGCATGGTTTCCTTTCTGAAGCGTACTTTGAAGGTTCAAACCTTTGAAGAGTTGCGCATTCCTTTAGCCGTGACTGCGACTGACTTCAACACCGGCAGAGGAACGGTCTTCACTTCGGGTTCCATCATCGATCCGGTGCGCGCGAGCTGCGCGTATCCGGGAATGTTTCTGCCGGTACAGATTGGCGAGAGCTGTCTGGTGGATGGGATGCTCTCTTATCCGGTGCCAACGCGTCCGCTGCGGGAGATGGGCGCGGATCGCGTGCTGGCGGTGCATTTGAGAGGGCAGTGGTCGAAGACGAGCGTCCCGCGGCACTATTTTGACGTGATCGGACAATCCTTCGCGATAGCACAGGACATGGCGGGTCCGGTGTGGAGAAGCGCGGCCGACGTAGTCATCGAACCGAATGTTGGAGGGTTCGACTATGACGATTTCAAACGCGCCGATGAGTTGATCCGGGTTGGCGAGTTAGCGATGCGTGACGCGCTGCCAGAAGTGCGGAAGTGGCTGGAGGTTCCCGCAGAAGCTGCCGTTCCCTTGAAGGCGGCGGCCGCGCTGATGGCTCATCCCGCGGCCATGCCGGCGGACTGAAATAGAAGGTGGCGAAGCTGCGGTGCAGGCTTCGTTGCTGCGATCTTACAGCTGCGCTCTTATTGCTTTATTCCTACGATCGGTGTTCCTACGATCCTTCCTGACGTGATTCAAATCGACTGGTTGGCGGGTGATTCGACTGGTTGGCGGGCAGCCGTGCCTGGGTTGAAGCAGGCTAGCCGATCTGCACGGTCAGCATCGATATCGATCCGCCATCGACCCCTTCAATTGGAAAACTGACAGGTTCCTTCTTTTGCCGGGTGCCGAGCGTGTAGAGAAGGGGAAGATAGTGATCGGGCGTTGGAATCGAGAGTTGAGCTTCGGGTCCGAGGCGCTCGTAGTCGATGAGGGGCTGGTAGTCGCCAGCCAGCATCATCTGCTTCGCTTCATCTTCGAACTCGATCGCCCAATCATAGGGATCGGGCATGTGGCGTCCCCAGGCGTAGGCGTGAAGATTGTGGACCAGGTTGCCGCTGCCCACGATCAGGACGCCCTCGCCGCGTAACGGCGCGAGTCTTCTGCCGATTTCGAAATGGAAAGGTGCGGGCTGGGTTTCGTCGATGCTGAGTTGTACGACCGGAATGCTGGCGTCAGGATAGACGTGCCGGAGCACGGACCAGGTGCCATGATCGAGTCCCCAGGAGTCGTCGAGGCTGACCGGCAGCGGCTGCAACAGAGCGTGCACTCTGCGGGCAAGTTCGGGATCGCCCGGGGCTGGATACTGCACCTGATAGAGCTCTCGCGGAAAGCCGCCGAAGTCGTGAATGGTTGGCGGAGAGGTGCTGATGGTGACGCCGGTTGCAGGGACAAACCAGTGTGCGGAAATCGACAGGATCGCCCTGGGCCTTGGTGTCCGCTCGCCGATTTGCCGCCATCCTGCAGTGTAGCGGTTGTCCGACAAGGCATTCATGGGATTGCCGTGTCCGAAGAATATTGCGGGCAGTATCTCGGGCATATAGCGGCCTCCTCGGTGGAGAGTCTCCCGTTCGCAGACGTGGCTGCGAAGGCGCGATTCAGAAACGATGATTCGGAAATGAAAAACAGTTTACACCCGACGTTTTGCGGTCTTCGGCCGGCGTCAGGATGGCAGCGCGGTGTTATTCTAATCGGGATCACGCTGCCAGGGGCTTTAACCTCATCCATGTCCAGTCCAGAGACTTCCAATCCAGGTACGCCCGACGCGAACGCGACCCATTCTTCTACTGCAGAGACCGCGCCAGCGAGCGAACCGGTTGAATCGTTCAAAGACATTTTCTCGGAATACGAGCAGAGCCATTCCCGGAAGAAGGAAGCGGGCGGCCAAGGGCGTGAAGGAACGGTGATTGCGGTGACGGCCGATTCCATAGTTCTCGACATCGGATTCAAGACCGAAGGGGTTCTGCCGCTCACGGCGTTTCCTGCGGACAAGCTGCCGAAGCCGGGGGACAGAGTTCAGGTGACGGTCAAAGGACGCGACCCAGAGGGGTACTACGAACTGACCCGGGGCAAGGTAGAGCGGCCGACGGACTGGGCTTCGCTGGAGAAAGCATTTGCCGAGAAGTCGACCATTGTCGGCACGGTTACAGGCGTGGTTAAGGGCGGATTAAGCGTGGATATCGGGGTGCGGGCCTTCATGCCGGCATCGCGCAGCGGAACGCACGACGCAGCGGAACTGGAAAAGCTGGTCGAACAGGAAATTCGCTGCCGCATTATCAAACTCGATGTGGAAGATGAAGACGTAGTGGTCGATCGCCGCGCGATTGCGGAGGACGAAGAGCGGGCGGGCAAGGAGCGCCGCTTCTCGGAGCTTAGAGAAGGGGATACGGTGCAGGGTGAGATTCGCAGCTTGACCGATTATGGAGCTTTCGTCGAGATTGGCGGTTCGGATGCGCTGCTTCATGTCGGTGAAATTTCGTGGCATCGCATCAACAAGCCTGCCGACGTGCTTTCCGTGGGCCAGCAGATCGAAGCGAAGATCATCAAGATCGATTCCGAGAAGCGGCGCATAGCCATCAGCATGAAGCAGCTGCAACCGCATCCGTGGGACGCGGTGGCGGAGAAATACAAGGCAGGCGAACGGGTGCGGGGCACCGTCACCCGGCTGATGGATTTCGGCGCGTTTGTGGAGATCGACCCCGGGATCGAGGGGCTGATTCATATTTCAGAGATGTCGTGGGCGAAGCGGGTGCGAACTCCGAGCGACGTGGTGAAGGCGGGCGAGACGGTGGAAGCGGTGATTCTGGGAGTGAACGTTCCGGAACGCCGGATCTCGCTCGGGCTGAAGCAGGCGCTGGGCGATCCGTGGAAAGACGCTGAAGAAAAATTTGCGCCGGGAGCGGTGATCGAAGGGCCGGTAACGAACATCACGAAGTTTGGAGCGTTCGTGCAGTTGAGCGAGGGCATCGAGGGAATGATCCACGTCAGTGAAATCAGCGCCGAGAAACGAATCAATCATCCGCAGGATGTGTTAAGGGTGGGGCAGGTGGTGAAGGCGCAGGTGCTGGCGATCGACACGGAAAAGCGGAACCTGCGCCTGAGCATGAAACAGCTGGTGCCCACGGGTTTGGACGAATATCTGGCTGAACATAAAGAGGGCGATATGGTTACGGGGCGCCTGACAGAAGTTTCCGGAGGCCGCGCGCGGGTGGAACTGGGCGCCGGCGTGCTGGCGACATGCCGGATTCGCGAGGAGCATCCGAAAGAAGAGAAGCGTGCGGAGCCCGCGCCGTCGTCGAAACCAGACTTGTCGTCGCTCGGTTCGATGCTGCAGGCGCGGTGGAAGAGTGGCGCGGTGGCGGACGAGGCGAAGCCAGAATCGTTGCGGGCGGGACAAATCCGGAAATTTAAAATCGCAAAGCTTGACGTTGCGGCGAAGAAGATCGAATTGGAGTTGGAGTAGATGGGGATTTGCGACGCTTAAGGCACGGCTGAAGCGTGCCCTTTCAAAACCGGCGCGAAGCGGAGTTTTCCGCAGCCTCTGAAGCCGTGCCCTTTCAAGACCGACGCAGACGGGACCACTAACGTAGGTGAGGGACTGTATTGCTGTCTCAATTGCAGATGGTAGAATTCCCGGATGGCACAAACACTGGTTGAGACCGTAGTCAAACAATTGCAGCAGGAGCGTGCTCGCCTGGAGCATGAACTGCACCGAGTAACCGCCGCGCTGACCACTTTTGGGACAGTGTTCATGCAGGGCGGCAAGCGCGCCTCCGCGGGCAAGAAACGCACAATTTCAGCCGCCGGACGAAAGCGAATCGCAGCCGCGCAGAAGGCGCGATGGGCGAAGGTTCGAGCCAGCAAGAAAAAATCGGGCAAATAGAAGTAAAAAGGGCTGATTTTCCGCTCTGACGCGGCAATCGGTGTTCGCGGTCACGTGCTGAGCCGCGATGTGCGGAGCTATGACGTGCTGAGCTATGATGCGCGGCGCTATGACGTGCTGAGCTAGTCGGTTCCACGAGGCGTGCGTTGGGGGCAGTGGTTCAGCACGTCTTCAGCGCGTGTTCAGCACTTCCGCCACAAACCGGGAAAACGTCTGTACGTCCTCTTCGGTGGTGTCGAAGGAGCACATCCATCGAACCACGGACTTTTCTTCGATCCACACGTAGAAGAAGTACCGCTCTTGAATCTTCGGAATGGCGTCGCGAGGAATTTGGGCGAAAACGCCGTTTGCCTCCACGGGAAACATAATTCTGACGCGCGATATTTTCCGAAGCTCATCTTCCAGCAGTCTTGCCATGCGGTTCGCCTGTTGCGCGTTGCGCCGCCAAAGGTCGTTGGTCAAAAGCGCGGTCATCTGCGCCGATGTGTAGCGCATCTTCGACGCCAACTGCATGGCCTGCTTGCGCACAAACGAGAAATCCTCGGCCAGTTCGGGACGAAAGAAAACGACAGCCTCCGCGCCCATGAGGCCGTTCTTGGTTCCGCCGAAGGAAAGCACATCGACCCCTAAGTCGCGCGTTGCCTGGCGCAGGGTGAGTTGTTGCGCTGCCGCTGCGTTCGAAATACGGGCGCCATCGACGTGCAGGAACATTTTGCGTTCGTGGGCAAAGCGGGCCAGCGCCTCGATTTCCGCCGGCTTGTAGACGGTGCCCATTTCCGTGGCCTGGGTAATCGAGATCACCCGCGGCTGGACATGATGTTGATCACCGATTCCGTGGTAAGCATGCGCCACGGCATCAACGGTTAACTTGCCTTCCGGCGCCGCCAAGGGTATCAGCTTGCAGCCGGTGAATTTCTCCGGCGCGCCACATTCATCCGTATAAATATGAGACGACTCGGGACAGAGCACGGCATGAAACGGGCGGGTAAGCGCCTGCAAGCTCAGCACATTCGCGGCGGTACCGTTGAATACAAGGAAGACCGCCACATCGGCGCCAAAGTGTTCCCGTAATTTCGCCACTGCCAATTCGGTGTGCGGATCCTCTCCGTAGGCCGCTGCGGGCCCGTCGTTCGCGCGTCGTATGGCCTCCAGCACCTCGAGATGCACGGACGCATTGTTGTCGCTGGCAAAACTCCGGCTCGGCTTCATGAGAGACAATTTAGCAGAAGCGAAAATTGTTCGGAGCTTCTTGCCCTTATCAGGAATCTATATTTTTTGATCTAATTGAGACTTTGCTATGGCAACCAGTCTTGCATCCGGCGGCAGCACGACCGAGCGCAACATTCCGGCGCAGATGATCGACGACGCGAGCAGGCATGTCTATGAAGCCGCGATACGCACTCCGCTGGTGCGACTCAACTACGAGGGGCCAGCCGAAATTTATCTGAAGTTGGAGTGCCTGCAACCCATCGGTTCCTTCAAAATTCGAGGCGCGTATAACGCGGTTCGGCTTCTGCCAGAAGAAGAGCGGCGGCGGGGCATTTGGACGGTCAGCGCAGGCAACGCTGCTCAGGGAGTGGCGCTGGCGGCGCGCAAAGCTGGAGTGCCGTGCAAAATCCTCATGATCGAGACCGCTCCGATCGCGAAGTTCGATGCGGTAAGGCGACTGGGGGGAGAGGTGGTGAAGGCCTCCTACGACCAGTGCTGGCAGGCGCTGGCCGACCGCGCGCATCCTGCCATGAGCGGCGCGTTCATCCATCCCTTCGAAGATGACGCGTTCATTGCGGGGAATGCTTCGGCAGGGCTGGAAATCCTGGAGGATCTGCCGGACGTGGATTGCGTGGTGGCGGGCTTCGGCGGCGGAGGTTTGGCGTGCGGGATTGCCGCCGCCTTGAAAGCCCGCGGACATAAAGCGAAGGTGTTTGCGGCAGAACCGGAGACGGCGTCTCCTTTGGCGCGATCGCTGGCGTTGGGATCGGCCCAGAGTTTTCCCGGCTGGAAGGCGAGTTTTGTGGACGGCTGCGGAGGCAAGTCAGTATTTCCCCGCATGTGGGACCTGGCGCATCATTTGGTGGCGGGGTCGATCGTTTGCACGCTGGAGGAGACGCGCAGGGCCATGCGCATCGTGGCGGAGCGCAACCGCGTGATCAGTGAAGGCGCAGGCGCCTGTGCGGTAGCGGCTGGCCTGAGCGGCAAATGCGGCCCAGGGAAAATTGTGTGCGTGGTGAGCGGCGGCAACATCGACCTGGCAACTTTTTCGGAGTTGGTGACGCGCTCAGACAGCTGAGGCGGTTTAAGCACAAAATTATGTCTAGATTTTCGGCGATAACGTCATTCTCGATCATGCTCTCGGTCCTTTTGTGCGCGCTGCTTGGGACGACGGCGTGCGGCAACAGCAAGGCAGCCAAGGCGGACGCGCCGCAGGCCATGCCGGTGAAAGTGCAGACGGCTAAGGCGCAGAAGGTTGACGACACTACCGAATATGTCGCCACCCTGAAATCGCGCGACTCCGCAGTCCTGATGCCTCAGGTGGAAGGCATTATCACGCAAATTTTCGTTCACTCCGGAGAACAAGTGGCAGCCGGGGCGCGGATGATGCAGATTGATCCGGAGAAACAGCAGGCGACGCTGAAGAGCCAGGAAAGTGCTACGACGGCGCAGATCGCCCAGGTGACATGGGCAAAGCAGAATTACGAGCGGGTCAGCGGGTTGGCGGCGGCGGGGGTGGTCAGCCGGCAGGATCTCGACCAGGCACGGGCCACGCTCGATGCGGCGCAGGCGCAGTTGCAGTCGCTCGGTGCGCAGGTGAACGAGCAGCAGGTGCAGTTGCACTATTATCAAGTGGTCGCTCCGCGATCCGGCATTGTCGGGGATATTCCGGTGCGGGTTGGCGACCGCGTCCTCACCACAACTTCGCTCACGACGGTGGACCGACCGGGCAGCCTGGAGGCGTACATCTACGTGCCGATCGAGAAATCGGGGCAGCTGAAGATGAATCTTCCGGTGGAGATGGTCGACGATTCGGGAAAGACACTGGCTACCAGCCGCATCACCTTCATTTCTCCGCAGGTCGATACCTCGACACAAACGGTGCTGGCGAAGGCGACGATTACAAATTCGAATGACAACCTGCGGACGGCGCAGTTCATTCGAGCGCGGGTCGTCTGGGGGATTCAGGAAAAGCCGCTGGTGCCGGTTATCGCCGTGTCGCGAATCGGCGGCATCTATTTCGCTTTTGTCGCTGAGCCCGACCAGAAAGGCGGGTACGTGGTTCACCAGAAGCCGCTGCAAGTCGGCGCCATCGTGGGTAATGACTATGTCGTCCTCGACGGAGTAAAGCCTGGAGATAAAGTCGTTGTTTCGGGGACGCAGTTTCTGGTCGATGGCGTACCTGTGAATCCGCAAGAAAGCAGCAGCTAAAGCATCGGGCGATCGGGTCATCCGCGGTTCGATCGTTGGCCGTTGAAGAGATGACCCGATGGCCAGATCACCTGTTCACCTGATCTCTCTCTTATGGTCGATTTTTTTATTCATCGCCCGGTCTTCTCCACGGTCTGCGCCCTGCTGATCATTCTTGCGGGCGCGGTCTGTATTCCCACACTCCCTATTGCGCAATTTCCTGATCTGGCGCCGCCCCAGGTTGCGGTGACCGCCGTGTATACGGGAGCCAGTTCTCAGACGGTGGAATCGGCCGTGACGACGCCGCTGGAACAGCAGATCAACGGGGCTGAGGGGATGAAATACATAACTTCGTCGAGCACGAACGATGGAGTGAGTACGGTCACCGCCACGTTCGATATCAACCGGGATCCGGATCTGGCTGCGGTTGACATCGAGAACCGCGTCAATACTGCTCAGGGACGGCTTCCGAATGCAGTCAAGCAGGTGGGAGTGACCGTCGCCAAGACGTCGCAGAATTTTGTTTTTGGCGGAGCGGTATTCTCGCCGGATGGCCGATACTCGACGCTTTTTATCAGCAACTACCTGGATGTTTATGTGCGCGACAACCTCAAGCGGGTGCCGGGAGTGGCCGACGTCATTCTTTTTGGCGAGCGCAAGTACTCGATGCGGCTGTGGCTCGATCCGGGGCGGATGGCTGGGCGAGCTCTTACCGCGGATGACGTGGTGAATGCGCTGGGCGAGCAGAACGTCGAAGTTGCGGCGGGACAGGTCGGCTCCCAGCCGGCGATGCCCGGGCAACAGTTCCAGATCAGCGTGCGCGCCGTGGGACGTCTTTCCGAACCGGCTCAGTTCGACGACATCATTCTCAAGAGCAATGCCGATGGCACGCTGGTCCGGTTGAAAGATGTGGGGCATGCCGAACTTGGCGCCGAGGACTATAGCAACGACCTGGATTACAACGGGCGGGAAGCGGTTGGAATTGCGGTCACGCAGCTCTCGACCGCCAACGCTCTCGACGTGCATCAAAAGTGTGTTGCCGAACTGGACCGCCTCTCGAAGCGCTTTCCGCCGGGAATGAAATATGAGATCGCGTTCGATACCACGGATGCGGTGGGCGAATCGATTCGTGACGTCGTATTTACTTTGGGGACGGCCATTATTCTGGTGATCCTCGTCATCTTTGTTTTTCTCGAAGACTGGCGTTCTACGATCATTCCGGCCGTGACGATTCCGGTGTCTCTGATCGGCACGTTTGCGTTCGTCAAGCTGCTGGGTTTCTCGATCAACACGCTGACTTTGTTCGGAATAACACTGGCCACGGGCCTGGTCGTAGACGACGCGATCGTGGTGATCGAAAACATCAAACGCCATCTGCAGGAAGGCGAGTTGAATCCGGTGAAAGCCTCGTCGGACGCGATGAAGGAGGTTACGGGAGCGGTTATCGCGACTTCGCTGGTGCTGGTGGCCGTTTTCGTTCCGGTTGCCTTCTTCCCGGGCACCACGGGAATTCTGTTTCGGCAGTTCGCGCTGACCATCGCCTTCTCGATCGCCATTTCCGCTTTCAACGCGCTGACGCTGACGCCTGCGCTGTCGGCGTTGCTGCTGGGGCGCGAACACGGGGAAAAGAACTGGTTCTTCAAGCGCGTCGATCGCGTGCTGAGCGCGGTCAACAACGGCTACGTTCACGCTCTGCGCCTGTTCCTGCGTTTCGAGGTCGTGGCGCTCATTCTGTTTGCCGCCGGACTCGGTCTCGCCTATTACGTTTTTGGGAAGGTGCCGCAAGCTTTCGTACCGACCGAAGACCAGGGATATCTGATCGTGGTGGTTCAGGCTCCCACGGGAGCTTCGCTCGACTATACGAGGAGGATAGGCGAGCAGATCTCGGCCATCACCAAGAACGTTCCTGAAATTCGTGGGACGTTTGCGATCGCCGGGTTCAGCTTCGGGGGCGCGACGCCCAACTCTGGCCTCGTGTTTCTGCCGCTGCAGCCGTACGCGAAGCGCAAGGGACGCGAGCACACCGCTGCCGCCATCGTTGAGCGGTTGCGGGGGCCGCTGTTCGGTATTTCGGGAGCGATCGTGATTGTCTTCGAGCCGCCGGCGGTGCAGGGGCTTGGAGAGTTTGGCGGATTTCAATATGAGCTTCAGGACCAGGGCAATCACACTCTGCAGGATCTGGATAAGGTGACTCACGACCTGATTCGGGCTGGGTCCGAACGCAAAGATCTTGCCGGACTTTTCACCACTTACACGGCGAGCGATCCGCAATATGTGGTGACCATCGATCGGGAAAAAGCGAAGAGCCTGCACATTCCGCTCAGCCAAATCACCGACACGCTCAGCGTTTATATGGGTTCGGCGTACATCAACGATTTCGATTTCAACAACCGCTCGTATCGTGTGTATGCGCAGGCGGATAAGCAATTCCGGTCGCATCCGCAGGATCTCGGGCAGTATTACGTTCGCTCGGATTCGGGCGCGATGATTCCGCTGGAAAATCTGGTGGCGATCACGGAGAGCACGGCGCCGCAGGTAATCAATCACTACAATCTGTTTCGCTCGTCGGAGATTGACGGCTCGGCTGCTCCGGGCTTCAGTTCAGGTCAGGCGATTGACGCCATGCAGCAGCTTTCCGCGAAAGTGCTGCCGCAGGGCTATACCTACCAGTGGTCGGGAATTTCGCTGGAAGAGCTGGCATCGGGGTCGACCACGCTCATCCTCTTCGGACTGGGAACGCTGGTCGTTTATCTCACGCTCTCGGCGCAGTATGAGAGCTTTGTCTTGCCGTTCATCATTCTGCTGGCGGTGCCGATGGCGTTGCTGGGCGCGCTCTCGGCGCAGTGGATCCGCGGGCAGCAGAACGACGTCTACTGCCAGGTGGGACTGGTGATGCTGGTTGGCCTGGCGTCGAAGAACGCGATTCTGATCGTGGAATTCGCCGAGCAATTGCGCGAACGCGGCATGACGATACTGGATGCGGCGGTGGAAGCTGCCCGCATCCGTTTGCGCCCAATTCTGATGACGTCGTTCGCATTCATTCTGGGCGTTTTGCCGCTGGTGTTTGCCAGCGGCGCGGGAGAAAACGGCCGGCACTCCGTGGGCACGACGGTTTTCGGCGGCATGATCATGAGCACGATTCTGAACTTGTTCTTTATCCCCGTGCTGTATCTGTTAGTAGAAGGTTGGCGGGAACGAAAGAGCAACCGAAAGACGGCCTAGGAGAGCAGGCCACGAAGGGCGAGAAATGGGCTTGGCGTGGACGGCAACTTACTGGTTGTTGGCAGCGTCTAAGAAGGCGTATTGTCTGGTCTTAGTTTGGCTTTTGCGTTTGGCTTAGCGTTTGGCTTAGCTTAGGGCTCTCACCCGGTCGTAAGGAATCTTGCGGAGGGAAATCCCAATGAAGAAGTCGTTGCTGGCAGTTCTTGCTTTCCCCTTGATTTTCTCGATGGTGGCTATGGCCAGTGCCACCGCCCAGGATAACCAGTCACCCGGCACGCTCGATCAAAAAAGCCTGGAGCGCATTTACCGGGAGGTGCGACACGAACTGTTGATGCTGCCGTATTACGGGGTGTTCGACAACCTGGCTTACAAAGTTGACCCTGATGGTACGGTGACGCTGCTCGGCCAAGTTTCGCCGGTGAGGGGTCCGACGCTGAAGTCGGGGGCGGAAAGTTCGGTGAAGCGCATCGAGGGCGTGGAAAAGGTCGTCAACAACATCGAGGTGCTTCCGGTATCTCCGATGGACGACCGAATCCGCCGAGCGGTGTACCGGGCGATTTATGGCAATCCCGCGTTGAACCAGTATCAACTGCGGGCGGTGCCGCCGATTCACATCATCGTGAAGAACGGACACGTCACGCTCGAGGGCGTAGTGGCGCGCAGCATGGATAAGCAGATTGCCGGCATGCAGGCGAATGGCGTTTCGAACGTATTCTCGGTAACGAATAATCTGGTAGTCGAAGAATCCGACAAGAAGGATGAGAAGAAGAAGTAATTCCTGAGCGGAGCGAGGGAGCGGGCTGCAATGCTGCTGCCCGAGGCAGATCCCTGGCTGCGCTCGGGATGACAATTCAGGCTACAGATCCGTTCGAGATCTTTTGCGTCTACGGCGCATCTGCTGCACATCTACCGGACATCTACTGCACACCTACTGAACGTCGGAAACTTTGCCGTTCACAAATGTGACCTTAATGTCCTTGTAGACGAAAATCTGCTTGGCGCCGAGATTGATGATCTTATCCGGCGTGCCGATAGCGGCCTTCACCTGATCGGGGGTCTGTCCTTTTTCGATCTGTGCAGGCTCGGGCGGAGGCGCCTGCTGCGCCTGTCCTCCTCCACCACCACCCTGGTTGTTGCCTTGATCGTTGCCACCCTGCTGGCCGTTGTTGTTGCCCTGATCGGAGCTGGCGCTGTCATCGATGGCGAGGAGTCCGGAGATTGAGTCTTCGATTTGCGACGGGTTGGCGCTGGCGAGAGATCCTTTGGCAAACTGGAAGACGACGTCGGCTTTGTAGAAAGTCTTCGGATCGACATTGTTGCAGGAATCACAATCGACGATGCTGATGACCACCTGGTCCTTGGGTAAATTGACGGCGATCTTGGAGGCATATACTTTGTTGTTCACCTGAAAAAACTGGGTGGTTTGGGTTTTCCCCACGTGACTCATCAGGGAGCCAATACCCTTGGACACCAGGGCATTCGGAGAGTGCACGGTTCCATCCTGATATTTGGTCGACAGGATGCTCTGGTCGGAATAGGGCACGCCAAGGATTCCGCCCTTCTTGACGACGAGGACGGTGCCCTGCTCGACGACAGCCGCTCCGCTGGAGTCTTCACCCATTTTTACCAGCGTATATTGCGCTTTGAGCTGGTCTTCGAGGGAAACCTGGGCAACTACTGTGCGGGAGGCGAACCCGACAAGAATGAAAGCGACAACCAGGACGGCTATTCCGATTTTCCGACGCATCGCAAACTTCCTCCTGTAAAGCTGGTGCTGGATCCCAGATGGGAAGAGCTCTATGATTCCGACCTTGGTCTGGATAAAGCTGTCTGGAGGAAGCCGGAGACGCCGCTGATGCGCGACGCTCCGGCTCCAACTCAGTGGTTTCCGACTACTGTTTGGCCTCCGCTTCCAGTTGAGCCGCCTGCTTCTGCTGATCGGTGAGATCGGCGGCTACGGTGGTATCGGGGGTCGGCGCGGGTACCTCGCCAGCCTGCGTTTTGGTGTCGGGAGCGGCCGGCAATCCATTCTTACCCTGCTTATCGGCCAATTCCTTGAGCCCGGCATCCATCTGGATGCGCAGTTGATTGTGCATCTCCTGCAGATCGTCGGCGTTGACTCCGACGGTAACGCCGACGGTGCACTCATCTTTCTTGCTGCTTTTCACGGTGGCGTCGACCATGTTGTCATCGTCCGGCTTGTCGGTCGTACGATAGACGACATCACCGGCAGTCAGTGAGCATTCCACGCTATCCGACGTGGTCAGGTCCTCTTCGCTGGAGACGACGAAGTAGTGAATCTTGGGATCGAGTGCCGCGGGTACTGCGTCGGTACTCGGAGTATCCTTCGAGCCGCTTGCAGCCGCATTTTTTTCCGCCTCGATCTCAGTCTTCATTTCATCGGCAAGGGCCTGCTTCACATCGGCGGGCATTCCCGATCCAGCAGCGGGCGCCGCCGCACCCAGCATATAGGCGCCGTAGGCCATCTGAAGGTTCGCAGCGACCAGGGGATCGGTTGTCCACAAGGAGGCGACTTCATTGTCAGACCCGGTGCTCAGCGGACCAGGCAACGCATCTCCCGCGTCCGCAGCGGCTTGCGCCTGGGCGGCGTAGGCAGCCTGCAGATTTGCAGCGATCAGGTAATCCGTGAGCCAGAATGCCGCCGACGGATATACGGGATAGGGAGCGAAGTAAGGACCGTAGTAGCCATACCACGGTTGCGGTCCCCATCCCCATCCGTAATAAACGGGCGCGGGCCACGGATTGTAAGCCCATCCGTAGTAGCCGGGACCATAGTAATACGCGGGAGCATAGCCATAATACGGACGGCCGCCATAGTAGTAGCTGCGGTAGCCATAGGCATAGTAATGTCCGCCGCGGTAGTAAGTTCTGGAAACATAGGCGTGGCCGCCATGGTTGTAGTAGGCGCGCTGGCTATAGCCGCCATATCTTCCATTGCTGACGACGGTGCGCCCATTGTGGGTGCTGACGATACGAGTGGTGCCGTGCGCCCCGCGATTGATCGTCATGCCGTGCGACTGGATTGTGCGCACCTGGCCGTTGCTGCGGTAGGTGGCGCTGCCGCCGCTCTTCAGAGCCACGGTTTTGCTGCCCGCAGGCTGATGGCGGTTGACGTTGGCTCCAGATTTGTTTCCGGCAGTTTGCGTGGACTTGGTATTCGCCTGACCGGGCTTATTACCGCCGGCTTGTCCGCCTTTGTTGGCGTTCGTCTGCCCGGGCTTGTTGCCATTTGCCTGTCCGCCTTTGTTAGCGTTCGTCTGCCCAGGCTTGTTGCCATTGGTCTGTCCGCCTTTGTTGGCGTTCGTCTGTCCGGACTTGTTTCCGCCGTTTTGGGTGCCTTTATTCGCGGTGCCACCGGTTCCGCCGGGTCCGCGGTTGTTGGCAGTGCCACCCGTACCACCCGGTCCGCGATTGTTCGAATTCGCTCCGCCGGGCGCCCCGGCATGGCTCGTGTTTTGTCCACCCGGTCCGCGATTTTGCGCGCCTCCCTGGGCACCATTATGAGGAGCGCCGCCGGGACCTCCGCTCGGATGCTGGGCCGGAGCTGCGTGCTGCGCGGGAGCCGCATGAGGCGCCGGGGCAGCGTGAGGTGCAGGGGCAGGCGCGCTCTTTTTCTGCGATGCGGCGACTAGGGTTAGGGTCAGCACGACCAGCAATACGGACCATTTCGGCAGGACGCTGTTTCCTCGGTTCTTCGAATTCATAGATCACTCCTGTGAGATGTGAAGCTCTGTTCCGGTTCTCAATCCACCAGCGGAGAGCATCCGCGGCCGACAAGTTCGCATTGCGACTGCGATCCCGCTCATGGGTTTCATTGACGAGAGCTTCCAGGTCCGAGTGCCATAGGGGAAGGGCCGGGCACCGGCCTTCGAAGTCCCGATAATTTCACACCCGATTCCCCAAGCTGTCAAGCAACGGCCCTAAGGGACTCGAGCATTCATACTCGAATCGTATTTGGAGGTGGGGGCGCAGTTGGTGGAGGCCGCGGAAGCCGGAATCGCTTTTCGACTTCGATCGGGAGGAAGGTGTGGCCGGGTTTCATTCTGTGGGAAATTGGGGGGCGAGGCAATATGCGGATGGGGGACTGCAGCAACTGCATGGTCACCCCCAAGAGTAACTAGGGTAATTGGGGAGTGCTCCAGGGTTCGCCGATGGAGCTAATGGACACCGAACCTCGATGCCAAGACGTTCGCATCTTCGCTTGATGCTGCTCGCTCTGCTGGTTTTCAGCTGCCTTTCGTCCGCGCAAGGGCAAAACAACCGACAAGGCAACGACAGCCTTCGAAACGAACTCGCTCGAGGAGGCGCGGCCAAAGAGGATGAAGCGAACTGTGACGCTGCGGGTCTTTCTCGCGATCAGCCTTGCGGTCTGCCACGGTATAGCAGTACGGTCTCCGAAGTTCGGGTCACTTTCTTCGCCACGGAGCAAAATAATCGGCCGGTAGAGACTCTCTCCAAGGACGACTTTGCGGTCGTCGACAACGAACAGGTGATACGGAATTTCCGCAGTTTTGCCCACTCCCAGGAAACTGCGCTTGAGGTCGTAGTGCTGGTGGACATGAGCGAATCGGTCGCACCGCGGTTGCGCTCCGCTATCAGCAACGTGTTGCAACTGGTTGCCCTTGACCAATCGATTCCGAGTGACAACACCGCGGTTTTGTCTTTCGGAGGAATGGTCGACGCCAGACCTGCCAGAACTCGCGAAGGCGGGAAAGAGAAAGCTTCCGGCGATCTTACCCCGGCCATTCTTTGTTCGGGCGGGTGCGGTGGTTCGGACTCCATCGCCAGACTGCAGGCGGTGAAGAGCGGGGGCATGACTCCGCTTTATGACGCGCTGATCTTTGCCGCCGATTTCCTCTCCAACCATCGCGTTGCCACCGGTCAAGACAACCTCCGCCCAGTCATAATTCTGTTCTCGGACGGGAACGATACCATCAGCCTGCATTCGGCCGGCGAGGCGCTGCGGGCGATGCAGGATGCGGGCGCTCTGATCTACTCCGTCGACCTTTCCTCCTCCAATCTTTCCTCCGC
The DNA here is from genome assembly GCA_963696275.1 of uncultured Acidobacteriaceae bacterium. Taxonomy (GTDB): domain Bacteria; phylum Acidobacteriota; class Terriglobia; order Terriglobales; family Acidobacteriaceae; genus Acidiflorens. The sequence goes on from CAVOJQ010000012.1 coordinate 1,398,070, forward strand.
CAACCTTTCGGGTTCCGTGAGACCTTCGGGCGGCGCGTTCCTGCAATGGGTTTCGGAGGCCACCGGAGGGCGTTATTTTTCTCCTCGCTTCTTCGTGAACGGTAACGTCGCTTCCTTGCTGAGTGCCGTGCTCGAGGATCTTCGCGCCTCCTATGTTGTGACTTACGACCTACCCAGCCATCGGGCTGGATTCCACGATGTTCGTCTCTTGCCCACACACAATCTCAACCTCACATTCCACAGCCGGAACGGCTACAACTACGAAGCCAGCGGCCGATGAAGTGCGCCGCCGATGGGAGACTGATGCGAAACACACTGTTTTTGACGCTGGTTGCAAGCCTGGCAGCCGTTGCTTTCGCCGCGCCGATTGGCGCTTATCAACAGGGAACCGTGGTTCGCATGCACATGGGAGATTGCCAGATCATGCACCGCGGCTTCATGAACCAGTTCGGCCCACCGCAAGCGGTTGCCAGCGAGGACAGTTGTCCCGAATACACGCTGCTGACCGAAAAGATCGCGTATGTCATCGTGGGCAAGTCGTCGAATCAACTGGTGCCCCTGGCCGAGGTCATTGATTTTCGGTTGGAGAAGAACGAACTGGCTGTCCGCGTGGATGATGCCCGCAAGGAATCCAAATTTTCCATCAAGGAAATGACATTGCGGTCGGAATGGGATCTCGTGCAGAAGCACATCGAACGCGAACTGAATGAACCGGCGCTTCCGGCGAGGGATACAGCGCTGACACTGCGAAACCGGCAGCCACAGTAAGTTATCGGGCGGGAAAAGCGGTAAACTGGGCGACAATCTCGATGAGCATGGAACCGGAGATAGCATGCCAGCGGATTCATGCCACGCGGGATACAACCCAGGGGTCCAATGAAAACACGGCTGAGATGGAGCCTTACAATCGCCGCGTGCACGCTGTTTGCGGTTGGAGTCGCGCGGGCGCAGGAATCGACGAAAGCGGACAGCAGCGCGAGCGTAACGATCGTCACGGCGGGCGATCTCTCGGTCACCCACGCGCCGGACGGAAAGACCGCGGTCGTCATCAACTTCGTTCGGCGCAAAACGAAATCCGGCGACACGCGAATTACGATCGCAGGGCCGTACTCACTGGATGTGAACGGAGGAGTGAGAGAGGTCAAAGGTGCGGACGGGGTAGAACTTCATGTGCTGAATCATGAAGAACTAAAATTCGAAGCGCCCGAGATCGCTGCGTGGGAACAAATCCACAAGTTTTCCCAACACTCGGCATGCAGCAAGATTCCTAATTTTGCCGGATGCGGGTATCCGGTGTGTGACCAATATGGCCATCCCGGGGATGAGTGCCGCTATAACAGCAGCTCGGGCTGCGCCTGCGTGGCTCCGGGCGGAGGGCCATGCTCGGAGGGGGGCCAGCCGCAATAGAGGGGATGAAGTGCACTGCTTAACCACCGTGGCACAGGGGTACACAAAGACAATCCACGGGGGAACGAACTCCATTCTCACATGCGGACTTGCACGTATCGGTCGTGCAAGTATCGGTTTCGCATCTCGGTCTTGCGTCGGGAACCTGCGCAGAGATTGACGTAAGACACACCGCGCGCCACACTGAAATGTCATGGCAAAACTCCGGGTGGGCATTCTATTTGGCGGGCGCAGCGGCGAACATGAAGTGTCGTTGCTGTCGGCCGCGTCGGTTCTGAACGCGATTGATAAGACGAAATATGAAGTGGTTCCCATCGGCATCACGAAAGATGGGCGCTGGCTGACGGCGGAACATGCCGAGCGGTTACTCAAAGGCGAAGGGCACGCGGAGAAGAGCGTACGCGCCACACAGACAGCGCTGCGGGCGGGGGATCCCGAGGCTACGCCGGGAGCTGCTGTGCTGGCTGCGGGTGAGTCTGTCGTGGTTCCTCCCGAACCATCGCGCCGCGAGGCGGGGCTGGCGCCGTTCCAGACAGACGCTAATTTGCGGCGCGCCTCCGACCGCGCCATTAACGTCGATGTAATTTTTCCCGTGCTGCATGGGACCTTCGGCGAAGACGGCACGATCCAAGGGCTGCTGGAACTGGCCGACATCGCTTACGTCGGAGCCGGCGTTCTCGGCTCTTCGGCCGGCATGGATAAGGACATCATGAAGTCTTTGTTTCGCGCGGCGGGGCTGCCCATCGTGAAACACGTAACCGTGTTGCGCGGGCAGTTCGAGCGCGAGCCGAAAAAAGTGCAGAAGCTGGTGGAGAGCAAGCTGAAGTATCCGGTCTTCGTGAAGCCGGCGAATCTGGGATCATCGGTCGGAATCTCGAAGGCGCACGATCGCAAGGAGCTTGGCCCGGCGATCGCGGAGGCGGCGAAGTTCGATCGCAAAATTGTGATTGAAGAAGGCGTCGGCGGAAAGAAGAACAAGGCGCGCGAGATCGAGTGCGCGGTGCTGGGCAATGATGAGCCTAAGGCGTCGATTGCGGGAGAGATTGTTCCGTGCAAGGAGTTTTACGATTACGACGCGAAGTACCTGGTGGAAGGCTCGGAGGCGGTCATCCCGGCAAAATTGACGAAAGAGGAGATGAAAACAGTGCAGCGGCTGGCGATCGCGGCGTTTCAGGCGGTTGATTGCACGGGGCTGGCGCGGGTGGACTTTCTAATGGAGCCCGGTTCGCATAAAAAGTCGCGCAAGATTTACGTCAACGAGATCAACACCATGCCGGGCTTCACGGCGATCAGCATGTATCCGAAGATGTGGGTGGCATCGGGACTAGCGTATCCCGAGTTGATCGACCGGCTGATTCAGCTGGGGATCGAGCGGCACGAGGATAAGAAGCGGAATCAGTATAGCCGGTAACTCGTTCCTCCACTCTGGTCGGAATCAAGTCCTTCAGAAAGCCGCCACAACTCTAGTAGAATGGTAATGAGCCGGTGGGTTCAAGCCATCGGTCTTTTTTGTGCAGCAATCTTTTTTGCAGCGAATCAGGGCAGGCGTCCCCAACCGCTAAGAAGCAGGAGGCAATTTGGCGCAGAATCATTACTGCAGCAAGACGAAGCGGCGACCCAAGAACAGTAATCGGAAGGACCCGTCGGCGGCCACCATGGCGGCTTTGCGCAAACTGGAAGCAGCCGAGAAGAAGTAGCAGCGATTCTTGCCGCGCTTGGCGGCGAAAATCCCCTTGACAGACCGTTTGGTCGGTAATAGTATTCGTACCCAAGCTTGCTTTTCATTAAGCGAGCTGGAATTTCATGCAGAGTGGCTGAGGGACGAGCCCTAGGACGCCACGGCAACCGGATCTGGATCATATATCCTGACTGTCAGGTGCCAACTCTCGCCCGGTAACGGGGACCATGAGATTCGGGTAAGCGATTTGTAGTTCGCATCTCCCGAGCCTCTTTTCCCATTCGGAAAAGGGGTTTTGTGTTACCAGGGGAATATTTCCCCGGCTCGTCCCACAGTCACAGAAAGAAGTTGCACCATGGGCACGAGCACGTACGAACTCCGCTGCCGCGAATGCGGCAAGACTTTTGCCAACCAGCCGCGCAGCTACTGCGAAGATTGTTTCTCGCCGCTAGAAATCACCTACGATTACGATGCGCTTCGGGCGACGCTTTCGCACGAGCTCTTTGCCTCGCGCGCTCCAAACATCTGGCGCTATCGCGAGCTGCTGCCGCTGCCGGCGGGGTTCCAGCCCTCGCTGCCGGTTGGATTCACGCCGCTGGTGAGCGCTCCGCGGCTGGGCGAGAAGATCGCATCGCGGTCGCTCTTCGTGAAGAATGATGCAGTTTGCCTGCCTACCTTGAGTTTCAAAGACCGCGTGGTTGCGGTCGCACTCGCCAATGCGCGCGCGTTCGGATTCGATACCGTGGCTTGCTCGTCTACGGGCAACCTGGCGAATTCGGTGGCGGCGCAGGCGGCTCGGGAGGGACTGAAGGCGTGGATCTTTATTCCTTCCGATCTGGAGGCGGCGAAGATTCTCGGCACTCAGGTGTTTGGCGCGGAGCTGGTGCGCATCAACGGCAGCTACGACCACGTCAATCGGCTGTGCTCGCAGATTGCCGACGAACATCATTGGGGATTCGTGAACGTCAATCTCCGTCCTTATTATTCGGAAGGCTCGAAGACGGTGGGCTACGAGATCGCCGAGCAACTGGGGTGGCGGTTACCCGACAACATCGTGGTGCCGATGGCGGGCGGATCGCTGATTACCAAGATCAAGAAGGCGTTTGATGAGCTGATTCTGCTGAAGCTGGTCGATCCGAAGCCGGTGAAATTTTTTGGCGCGCAAGCATCGGGGTGCTCGCCGATCTCCACGGCGATCAAGCAGTACAGCAGCGAGATCGAACCGCAGCGTCCGAAGACGATTGCGCGGTCGCTCGCGATTGGCAATCCGGCGGATGGGCATTACGCGCTGAAGGCCATCACGAAAAGCGGCGGATGGGCGGAGGATGTTTCCGATCCTGAAGTTATCGGCGGCATTCAATTGCTGGCCGAGACGGAAGGCATCTTCACCGAGACGGCGGGTGGCGTAACCGTGGCCACGGCGCGGAAGCTGATCCAGCAGGACCGCATTCTGCCGGATGAAACGACTGTGCTCTGCATAACAGGCAACGGGCTGAAGACCACGGACGTGCTGGCGGGCAAGTATCAGGCGGAAGTGCCGATTGCGCCGAAGCTGGCGGAGTTCGAGGCTTATCTTAATTCCAAGGTGGCGAATTTGCCGGCGACGTTTCCCGAGACGGTGGGAACGGGTGTAGCGGGGTAGTCGTTGGTCGTTTGTCGTTCGTCCTTCGCCGTTCGCGGGTCGGGTTTGCTAACGACTAGCGACTGGCGACTGATGACCAACGACTATTTTCATTTTTTTATCTGGGCGTTTGCCCTGGAGGTCCTTAATGAATATCACGGTTGAAATTCCTACTCCATTGCGGCGGCTTACGGCGGGAACGCCGCGCGTGGTTTGTTCCGCTGCGAACCTTAACGACTTGTTCTCGGAGCTCGACTCGCAGTTCCCAGACTTGAAGCCGCATTTACGGGATGAAGCGGGAGAGACGCGGCGGTTCCTGAATATTTATGTGAACGAGGAAGATATCCGCTTCCTGGGCGGCTCTTCGTATTCGTTTCAAGAGGGCGACGAGGTGCTGCTGGTGCCTTCGATCGCGGGCGGAGCGGAATAGACACCACTTGGAGGAGCTGAAATCCTAAGAGTGACAGCAAGGATCACCAGCCCTGTCCTTGGCCACCCGTTTCTATGATCCGCCGCAGCCACTCCGGGGGATCTTTTTTTGCGGTTGCCTTTTTTGCGTCGCGCAGTGACGCCTCGGCTTGCTCCAGGGCGGTGCCGATAGCGAAGGAAAAATCCGCTCCCTCGATGGTTTGAATGTGGCCGTTGGCATAGACCTGGAACGCTTCCCTGCAAATCTTGCGAGCTTGAGAAAGTTTGGCGGTCAACTCTTCGCCGGACTTTCCTTTGCACAGAAATTCGTCCTCTCGATCGTGGTACGCGTCCAGGCCAACTCCGATGAGGATCTTGGCTAGTCTGCGTAAGAGGGCATCGCCGGCGATGCGGCCGTAGTAGTCATTAAAAACCTTCATGCGGCTGACGTCGGCCACGGCTACGAACGGACTGGCTTTCCCTTCGCCTTCATCAAAGGATTGACGGTTGGGCAATCCGGTCAGCTCCGAGATCAGGACAGGCTTCACAGAGTCCACAAACTGGGTTGCCGGCAGGACGGGTCGATGGGCCGAGATTGCGGCCTTCGCATCTTCCCAGCTCGAAGAGATTCCGCTCGCCACCATGAAAGCGGCGAGGAAGCCGGGAGAGCGGGAGATACCGTGCTTGCAGTGGATCAGGATGTGTTTGCCTTTGTCTGTCTGTTCCTGGAGCCAAACTACCGCCTCGCTCGTATGCAGGGGAGAAAGGACTCCGATGTCGGCGGCCGGGATCCACTTGTACGACTTGCCGGGATGTTCGGCGGATTGGTCGCGTCCGGCTGGCCGGTAAGCGTCGGGGCCGCGAACATTGAGAATGGCTGTGATGTGCTCGGGATTGCTGCGGACGAGGTCGTCGGCGTCCTGTTGGCTGCCCAGCCACAGGTTGTTGACGATGTGGTTCATCATAACGATGCGCGCTGGCCGTTACCAGCTTAGTGGTTAGTTCCTCGCCACTTCCGCAATGATCTGTTGGGCGAGATCTTTCAGGCCTCGAGCAGCTAGAGTCTAGCAGGCGGCGGTGTTCATCATCTGTGACTGCGGTATCTTTCGCTAAAGTTCATACAATATTGAGCGCGCTCATTCGTCTACATCTATGGATGGACGAGGGGCTGAAAAGACAGTGGGTGATGGCCGACACCGAAGTATTGGCACAGGACCAGCGGATCTCTGAAGCGATCGACCGGGAGCGATCCCGTGTTCGTAGCTTCATACGGAAACGTGTGGCCGACCGCGAAGACGCGGAGGACATCCTGCAGGACGTGTTCTACGAGCTCATCGAGGCCTACCGCCTGATGAGGCCGGTGGAGCAGGTTACGGCGTGGCTGTTCCGGGTGGCGCGCAATCGGATCACGGACCGGTTCCGGAGAAAGCAGCGGGAAGCGTTACGAAACGAACCGGCGACCATGACCGAGGAGGGAACAATGCTTCAGCTGGAAGATCTGCTGCCCTCGCCAGATGCGGGCCCCTACGCAGCGTATGCCAGAAGCGTGCTGCTGGAAGAACTGGACGCCGCTCTGGACGAGTTGCCGGACGATCAGCGCGAAGTATTTGTCGCCCACGAGTTGATGGGGAACAGCTTTAAAGAGATTGCGGAAAAGACTGGCGAAAGCGTGAACACGTTGCTCTCGCGCAAGCACTATGCCGTTCTGCACTTGCGCAAGCGACTGCAGGCCGTCCACGACGAATTTACGAAAGCGTGAGGATCAGAAATATGAAAAAACATTGGGCTGCAAAAATCGTGACGGTGGTGGTACTGGCGACATTGTTCTTCACCGTATTTGGCTATGTGGTCATGCGGTTGTGGAATTGGCTGATGCCGGCTCTGTTCGGCTGGCATGTGATCAACTTCTGGCAGGCGTTAGGAATTCTGGTCCTTAGCAAGATACTGTTTGGCGGTCCGCACGGGCGGAGGGGACGGCCTATGAATTGGCGGCGGCGCATGATGGAACGATGGGGAGGCATGACTCCGGAAGAGCGGGAGAAGTTCAGCCAATCGGTGCGCGGGCGATGCGGAGCCTACACGCAAACGGCGGAGGCGCCGAAGGCATGAGGGCAGCGGGGAGGGTCTAGGGGTTCTTCGACTTCGCCTGTCCTTCGCTTCGTGAGGCGCCTGCTACGCTCAAGACGACAGACAAATTTCAGTTTTATCCGGCGGTGCGTGTGGTACCATCTAACTAACTGGTTAATTACATGAAAGATGCTCCTCCAGTTCGCCGCCGATCGAGGCGAGCCAATGATGACCGATCTGGCGGCGGTCGACGTAACGCTTCGTCCCGCGGCGGTTTGGTCGCGCCACGCTTTGGAACCCGGGGGCGTCCGGAGGAGAGCCGGCGTGCGATCCTGAAGGCGGCGGTCGCCGAATTTGCCGAGTATGGAATTGCCGGGGCCCGCACGGATGCGATTGCGCGCGCAGCGCACGTCAACAAAGCGCTTCTCTATTACTACTTCAAGGACAAGGGGTCGCTTTACGAAGCGGCGCTGGACCACGTGTTCGGCGGCTTGCGCGACCGCGTGATGCCGGTGCTCGAAGCCAAATTGTCTCCGCGGCAGAAGATGCTGGAGTATCTGGGGGCGTATTTCGATTACATCGCGGCGAATCCTCAGTTTCCGCGGGTGGTGCAGGCGGAGTGGATGCGGTCGGGCGCGGGCTCTCGGAGTGTGCAACGGGTGGCGAAGGAATATTTCAGGCCGATTTTTATCAAGGTCGCGGAGGTGTTGCGTTTGGGCTTTGAGGCGGGTGACTTCCGGGCGGTGAATCCTGTGGATTTTCTGCCTTCGGTGGCGGCGGTGATTGTGTTTTACTTCAGCGCGGCCCCGGTGATCAAGACTTTGACCAAAGTGGATCCGTTATCGAAGGCGCGGATTCGGGAGCGACGGGCGTTTGTGCTGGATTTTATTTCGGCCGCGTTGTTTGTCTGATTGCCGTTGAGACGCGGAGAACGCCGAAACCGAGACCTGAACCACGGGGGCACGGAGATGCACGGGAATACACGCGGGGGAAATCAAAATACCTGTCTGATTGTTCGTCCGCTGGATTGTTTGGGGTGGGTGGAGGCGGGACACTTGGAGACTAGCAATGAGTGCGCGCAATAAATTTCTGATCATCCTGGCAATCATTCTTGCGATTGCTTCTGGGTACTACTTTTTTTCGACTCCTGGCGGCAATGATCTGGTTCTGGTGGGAACGGTGGATGCGAACCAGATCGTGGTCAGTCCGCAGATTCAGGGGCGGATTGAGAAGTTGCTGGTGGAAGAAGGTTCGCAGGTCAAGCAAGGGGATCTGATTGCGTTGCTGGATCCTTCGGAGTTGGAGGCGGAAGAGCATGCGGCGGCGGCCACGATTGCGAGTATGCAGTCGCAGGTGAGCGCGAACGAGTACACGCGGAAATCGACCAAGGGATCGACGTCGGGCGACGTCGAGAATTCGCAGGCGAGACTGCAATCGGCGCGCGCGCAACTCACCCAGGCCGAAGCAACGCTGACGCGAGTGGAGAGCGACAGCCGCCGCACGATTGGGCTGGCGCAGGCGGGAGTGGCGTCGGATCAGGACCGGGTGCAGGCGGAGATGAATCTAAAGGCGCAAGAGGCCAGCGTGCAGTCGTTGAAGGATCAGGTAACGGCGGCGCAGGCAGATCTGAATTCGGCGATGGCGCGCACGAATCAGGCGACAGCCGCGCAGAGTACGGTGGCATCGACGCGGGCGCAGGTTGATAACGCGGTAGCGGAGTTGAAAGAAGCGGAGGTGCGGCTGGGATATACGAAAATTTATTCTCCCGTAACCGGAACGGTGCTGGTGCGGGCGGCGCGCGAAGGTGAAGTGGTGAACGCGGGGCAGGCGATTGTCACGGTGGTGGATTTCACCGATACCTGGGCGTTCGCGGCGATTCCGGAAACGGATGCCGACCACATTGGAATTGGCGACACGTTGCGGGTGCGGCTGCCGGGGGGCACGGTTGTTCCGGGGAAAGTTTTCTATAAGGCGGCGGAGGCGGATTTTGCTACGCAGCGGGACGTGGGGCGGCGGAAGCGGGATATTCGAACCATTGCGCTGAAAGTCCGGTTGGACAATCCAAAGGCCGCGTATGTACCGGGAATGACGGCGGAGGTGCTGGTATCGCCGGAGCAATTGAAGGGAACGGCGGCGCCGCAGGCCAAGGGCGCGGAAGCGGCGGCGAAGCCATGAGTGCGGATGGGAATACAACGAATGGCGTTCCCGTTTCCGCGTCGGAGTTCATCAAGAGCGAGGTCGCGGCGAACGCTCCGAATGCGATTGAAGTCGATCACATCGTGAAGCGTTATGGCGATTTCACGGCGGTCGATGACATTTCTTTTTCGGTGAAGGATGGAGAAATCTTCGGGCTGCTGGGTCCGAATGGGGCGGGAAAATCTACGCTCATCAGAATGATGACTACGTTGATCCCGATCACGGCGGGAGCGGCGCGCGTAGCGGGACATGATGTGGCTCGCGACCCGAACGCGGTGCGGCGCACGATTGGAGTGATTCCGCAGGCGCTCACCAGCGACCTGGATTTGACGGTGGAAGAGAACATGAATATTTACGCCAAGCTGTATGACGTTCCCGCGAAGCGGCGGCGCGAAGCCATCGACGAGTTGCTGGAGACGGTCGATCTCACGAAGTGGCGTGGCGCTCAGACCAAGACTTTGTCGGGGGGAATGCGGCGGCGGTTGGAGATCGCTCGGGGGCTGGTGCATAGTCCCAAGATTTTCTTTCTGGACGAGCCTACTACCGGCCTTGATCCCGTGTCGCGCGTGGCGGTGTGGGAAATGCTTACCAATATCAAGGCGAAGCGCCAGCTTACGATTCTGATCACGACGCACTACATGGACGAGGCGGACCGGCTCTGCAACCGGATTGCGATTGTCGATCACGGCAAACTGGTGGCGCTGGACACTCCGGAGGCGCTGAAGGCGAGCGTGCCGGGATCGAATGTAATCGAGGCGCATTTTGAGCATGCTCCCGAGGATTGGGAGGAGCGGCTGCGAAACTTGCCGGGAGTGACGTCGGTGCAGAACGAAAGCGCGGGAATGTTTCGGATACTGACATCGAATGGCTCGGGCACGACAACGGATCTGGTGGAAATGGCGGTGGTGATGGGAGCGACGCTGAAAACGCTGACGGTGCAGAACACGACGCTCGACGACGTGTTTGTCCACTACACGGGGCGGCAGTTGCGCGACGAACTGGTGAAGGCGCACGCCTTCACCATGCCGCAGAGGCCGGGGTTGCAGCCATGAACCGGATGATGGCGATTATCGAGCGCGAGATGCGCAAGTTCTTCCGGTCGCCGGCGCTGATGATGGCGTCGATGATTTTTCCGCTGGTGCAACTGATTGTCCTGGGAAACGCGTTCGGCGGAAAGATTCGCGACGCCAAAATGGGGCTGGTGGATGAGGATCACGGAACGCAGTCGATACGGATCAGGGAAGCTTTCGATGCGGTGCACGCCAATATGCGGACGTTCAGCGTGGTCTCGTATGACAACGAAGTGCAGGCGCGGGAGGACGTGCGCAACGGCAAGATTCAGGGCGCGGTGATTATTCCGGCGCAGTACTCGAAGATGGTTTATGAGAAGAATCATCCGCGAATCGCGCTGATGGTGGATAACTCGGACAACTTCATGAGCTCGACGCTCGAAGACGAGATGGCGAGCCTGACGGACGCGTTGAATCAGCCGGACGTATCGCCGCGATTGATGCAGCAGACGGCGCTGGAAGTGGTGGAGCTGTATCCCTATATCGAATATATGAAATACCTGCTGCCGGGATCGATTACGCTGGCGATGTTTGTGTCGGTGATGATCGGCGGGGGCATGTTGTATATCGACGACAAGGCGCGCGGAGTGCATGAGGGATATCTGGTGACTCCGATCACCAAGGCGGAACTGGTGTTTGGGCTGAATGGGGCGGGCGCGATCAAGGCGGTGATGACCGGGGTCGTGATTACGGTAGTCGGATCGCTGCTGTCGGGAGTGGGAACGATTTTCAATCCGGGCACGATGCTCGGGCTACTGATCCTGATCGTACTGACTTCGGTCGCGTTCAATACGATGATGTTTCTGATGATGGTGAGGATTGAGGATCCTCTGGTGCCGCGGGCGATTTTCGGAATTCTGAATACGCTGTTGTTTTTTCCCAGCGGATCGATTTATCCGGTGGAGGCATTTCCTACGTGGCTGCGAGCGATCGCGAAAGTGGATCCGTTTACGTATGCGGTGCACGGATTCAAGTCGCTGCTGCTGAAGGAGACGGGGCTGGCGGCGATTGTTCCCGACATGATCTACCTGTCGATTTTCGCGTTTGTGACGCTGGCGTTGGCCGTTCCATTATTCAAGCGGACGTTGTAGGGATCTGGCTCATCTCTTTGCGGGAGCGATTCCTAATTTTTGGATTCTTCATTCTTTGATCGCCAGTATTTCTATGAGGGTTGGGGTTGGTTGCTGGCATGCAGATCGCGGAAGGGCGGCACAAAGGAAAGCGCAGGGCCGGGGTCGGTTGACAGCCGGAAGACCAGGTTCGTGGTCAGAGAGCGTGGCTTGGCGTCGAGACCGAACCTGACGTGCGAACGAACATCGAGACGCAGCCAGATAAAGCGCCCGAGTCGGCTGAGACGGACGGCTTGAGGAGTCAGCCGCGCCGTGTAGCTGGCGGCGATACGCGCCATTTCAGCAAGGTCGCTCATCGGTCCGAACTCTACGTCGCTCGGCCGCGGCAACTGCCGCAGGAATTCGAGTTGCCGCGCGATGCTCTTGCGGCCGGCAACGCACGGCTGAGTGCGGCAATCGAGAATTTTCTCGACGGCAAAAAGGGCGGCGTGGTCGACGCGTTCTCCGAAGGCGAGGTAGAGGGTGTTGACGGAGGCGGCATAGTTGAGTGGCAGCATCTGAAAGGCTTCGAGGATGGGGAGCGGGATGCTGCCGGCGGATTGGATGGTCGAGGGATCGAAGGAAGAGGCGACCGGGCAACCCCATTGCAGAGCGAGGGCGGTGGTAACGTCCTGTTCCGTGGCAAAGCCGAGTTTTTCGATCCACTCCCCGATTTTTCCGTAACGGGCGCGGCGCTGGGCTTCGAGAGCGGCGCGCACTTCCTGATAGGTGAGTTTGCCGCGCGCGACCATGAGAAGGCCGAGCGGAATCCGGTTGGGCGATGGCGGCGGCGGGGCCATGGTGCGCAAACGCGAGAGGTGGCCGACGAGGGCGGTTTCCAGGCACCGGGGTTGGCAATAGAAAACGCCTTGCAGGAAGGTGCCACAAGGGCGGTGACGTTGCCGGAAACGCTGCCAGAGGGACTGCGGTCCGCCGCATGCGAGCGCACAAGCGGGATCGGCGGCTTCGAGCTTGCGGCGCTTGAGCCAGCCGGCGAACCGGACTAGCGGCTTGAATAAGTTGGGCATGAGTAAGTCTCCTTACGGGGAAGCTGCGGCATCGACGACATCGGTGATACGCAATCCATACTTGCCGTCGACGACAACCACTTCCCCTTGAGCGATCAGGCGGCCGTCGAGCAATAAATCAACCGGTGAATTCAGTTTGTTATCAAGTTCGACGACGACGCCCGCGCTGAGAGCGAGCACGTCGCGCAGCAACATGCGGCGGGTTCCGAAGCGGAGTTTGACGTCAAGGCCAACGTCCATGAGGCGCCGATAGCTGGAAGGAGGCACGGGCGAGGTTGAAGGCGGCACCGAAGCAGGCTGGGCGGGCTCAGTTCGGGACTGGAGCGTGGCGGCAAGGGCGGGGCTAAGCTGAATTTCGACGTCGATCGGAGCTTCGGGGAGATCGCTTGAGCGAAGGCAGACTATGGCATCGGAGGACCAGGAGGGAGCGGCCGAGGCGGCGAGATGAAGCTGCACTTCGCCACCGGCGGTAGCGGCCAGTGACGTGGCGGCGAGCCCGGCGATCTGGCGCAGAAGTTCTTCCAGGGCTTCCTTATTTTCTGAGGTGATGTTTTCCGTGGCAATGGTTTGGGCGGAGAGATTTTCTCCGGAAGGCGCGGCGCCGCCGGCCTCAGCTTCGCCGAGAAACTTCCTGGCCAAGCGGGTACCGGAGGCAGCCGGCAGACGCAGGGTCATCTCGCCGCGAGCGGCGCCTCCCGCCACAACCGTGTACCAGACATCGGAATCGAGGCCAGGCAAGGGCTGGCGGGAGATTTCGAAAGCGGCGGGTTTCGCCGAAATCTGCGAAAGCACATTTTGCAGACAGACCTTCCACGCTTCGCACCAAAGACGCAGTTCGGGGCGAAGTTCAGGGCGAAGCTCAGGGCGGAGTTCAGGTAACGGGTTGTTCGCGGCAAGGTCGTTCGGTTCAGTCATAGTTCACTCCGTCAGGCTTGGCTCTGGCAGGCTTGACTTCCTCATAGTTCGGTTCGTCAGTGCAAGCCAATCACAACTGTCCCCCCGTTGAAACGGCGGAGTCGAGAGAAACCACCCGGGCGGCGCGGCGCGAGGTGACGCGGACTGGACTGGCGGTGCAGAGCCACACATCCTCCACCAGCAGCGCGGCGGGATCGGTGGCATTTCTCGGAAAAGGCAGCAAATCGCCAGCCTCAAGACTGGTAAGAGTTTGTACAGGAACTTGCAGACCTGGTATGGAGAGTTCGACGGGGAAGAAGCACTGCAGTAATTTCTTCTGAATGCTAAGGCGGGCCTCAACCGGACTGCGCCGCCGCTGGTAGCTGAAGTCGGCGGAAATTTTTCTGAGCAATGCGTTCGAAACTACGGCGGGGATGGCGAGATTGAGAGTGCCCCGGGTTTCCGACATCTTGATTTCGAAGCTCAGGCAAAGGTTTTTTTCCTCGGGCGGCATGAGGCGTTGAGTCTGCAGGATGTGCTGGCGCGCGCCGAAATTGAATTCCAGGGCAATCGCGTTCCAGCTGGTTTGCAACTCGCGCAGCATGATGCGGATGATGCCTTCGAGAACCTGTTCTTCGATTTCGGTGAGGTCGCGGGTCGTTTCGCTGTGGGTGCCCTCCCCTCCCAGCATGATGTCGATGATGGGGAAAGCGATGGCAAGGTCGAGTTGCAGTACGGCCATGGCGCCGACGGGAGCGAGATCGCAGGAGGCAATATAGGTTTTTTCCGGAACGCAATGCAGGAATTCGCGAAAAGTAAGATGCTCGGCGGAGACCAGCCCGCAGTCGAACAGGATACGAAGGTATCCGCCGATTGCGGTCGTGAGCGTCCGGGCAAAATTTTCGTGGAGCTGGTTGATGGCGCGCAACTGCTCGGTCCCGATTTGTCCGGCTTGGCGAATGTCCCAGGGCTGGACGATGGGGCCGGTGGCGTCGGCGGCACCGCCGGTCCGCGCGGCGCGTACCATGTCATCGATTTCCTGCTGGTTGAGTACTTTGTCCATGGTCGGCTCCAGGTGAATGGTTGTTGGTCGGTCGTCGTTCGTCGTCAGTCGTTCGTTTCCGTTGGTTCGTGTTCGTGAGTCGCCGATCGTTTGGTGCTTGCCGTCGATGAGACCGGCGCTTGCAGCCAATGCGACCAACCATCAGCGACTTATGCCGGCGGCCTGAGACGGGGCAAGCCACGTCTCTACGGGAAAAGCTTTCAGACGCTTCCCGCAGCTTTGGCCCGGGCGGCGGGCGGCGCCGTCAGAAAATTCAGGCGGGCGCGCAGGCGAACCATGGCCAGAGAATGAATTTGCGAAACGCGCGACTCGCCGATGCCAAGCGCGGCTCCGACTTCTTTCATGGTGAGTTCCTCATAGTAGTAAAGCGCGAGAACCCGTTGCTCTTTTTCGGGCAATTCGGCGATTGCCTGCTCGAGCAGGTGCTTGGTCTCGGAGCGGAGGCATTGAAAAAAAGGCGTCTCCTCGGGCTTCGACGGGACATAATCGGTAAGATTCTCTTCCTTTCCGTCGCGCGAAGACTCGATGCGCAGGCTGCCCAGTTCGAGACCGTCGAGTTCGGCGAGCAGGGACTGCAATTCCTGCAGCCCGATTCCCATTTCTTTGGCGATTTCATTTTCATCGGGCGCGCGTCCAAGTTTGCCGGAAAGCTCGGCATAGGTGGAGTCGACGATGCGGCCCTTGCGGCGCAATTCACGCGGGCTCCAATCGAGTTCGCGCAGGCTGTCGAGAATGGCGCCGCGGATGCGAAACTTCGCGTAAGAACTGAACTGCACCTGCTTGGACAGGTCGAATTTATTGAGCGCGTCAATCAGTCCGACCACCCCGGCGTGGACCAAATCTTCAAAGGGCACGTGGCGGGGCAGGCGCTCGTGAATACGGCGCGCGATGTAGCGCACCTGGGGAAGCTGTTCCATCAGGATGCGCTCGCGTTCGGCGTCGGTCTGAACGCGTTGATAGGCTTCGGCGGGATGTCTGGTCATCAGGATGGCCTGCTTTCGGTGAAACGTTGTTAGTCGCTGGTCGCTGGTCGCTCGTCGCTCGTCGCTGGTCGTTAGTCGCTCGTCGCTCGTCGTTCGGTCGCTAGTCGTCAGTCGCTGCTCATGGGTCGCATCCCAACATCGCTTGCATCCCTAGCGCCTCTCGGCCAACGACTAAGGACCAATGACCAGCACGGACGGACAGTGGCATTTCATTGCGACGTTTTCATCGCACCGTACCGAGCGACTGCACCGGAATCATGGGAGGAATCTCCAGCGGAGAGAGCACGACAATTTTCGGGAGAAAAGGTTCGAGCAGACGGCGCAGGTGAAAGCGCGCCGGAGTGCCGCAGAGCAGGATGGGAGCGGTCTGCGCCACCTGATCTCCGGCCAGCTGGCGCAAACCATCGAGGATGCGCCGGACAAACGAGGGCTGCAGGCCGGTCGCGGTCGGGGGCGGGGCCTGCGGGTTAAAGGCGCGGCTGAGTTCCTCTTCAAGATTGTGATCGAGGGTGAGCACGCGCAATCCGCCGTCCTCGGAAAGCAGCGGCCGGACGAGGGCGCGCCCCAGCGCCTGGCGAGCCGCTTCGACGAGGAGCACGGGATGTTTGTTGGCCGCGCAGGCATCGAGCAGGGTTTCGAGGATGCTCGGCAGATCGCGAATCGAAACCTGCTCGCGCAGCAACTGCTGCAGGACTTTCTGCACTTCGCCCAGGCTGAGGATCTTGGGAACTAATTCCTCAACCAGCTTGGGATGGCTTTCACTGAGGCGGTCGAGCAGTCGTTTGGTCTCCTGGCGGGTGAGCAACTCGTAGGCGTGCAGGCGCAGGACTTCCGCGAGGTGGGTGGAAAGAACGGAAGTCTGATCGACGACGGCATAGCCGGAGGTCAAGGCCTGCGGTTCGAGGGCGCGGGCGATCCAGAGGGCGGCTACGCCAAAAGCAGGCTCGCGGGTGGGAGTCCCGGCTAGGGCCGGCGGCGTAAGTTCGGAGCTGATGGCGAGGACCTTGTCTTCCAGCATCTCCCAGCGCGCGATTTCGACGCCGCGCAGGGAAATGACGTATTCGCGCGGCTTGAGCCGGACATTGTCGGTGATATGAACCGGGGGAACGATGAAGCCAAGTTGCACGGCCAGGCTGCTGCGCAGGGCTTTGACGCGGGCAAGAAGCTGTCCGCCCTGCGCGACGTCAACCAGGCTGACGAGCGCATAACCAACTTCGATTGAAAGTTCGTCGAGCTTGAGCAGGTCTTCAATCGATTCGGATTTGCCAGCCTTCTTGTTTTTCTCGCCTCCCGCGGCGGCTAGAGCGACCGGGTCTGCGAGAGCAGGTTCGATAACCTTGCCATCTTTATCTTTGACCGGCTGCGGCAGACGGGAGGCGAGCAGGGCGACGATGCCGGCGATGGCGAGGAAGGAAAATTTTGGCAGTCCGGGGATGCAGGCGAGCGCGACCATGACTCCGGCGGCAATCTGCAGCGACCGCCGCCGGGAGAGCAGTTGGCTGCCCAGATCGGCGGAGAGGGTCGCATTCGAGGAGGCGCGCGTCACCACCATGCCTCCAGCCATCGATACGAGCAGCGAAGGAATGAGCGTAACCAGGCCGTCGCCGACGGTGAGCACGGTATACGTCTTGAGCGCCTCGCGAAAGGGAATATCGAGCTGGAAGACTCCAATGAGAAAGCCGGCAAGGATGTTGATGCCGGTAATCAGGATGGTGGCAATGGAGTCGCGCTGATTGAAGCGCGCGGCGCCATCCATGGCGCCATAGAACTCGGCTTCGCGAGCGGTCTGTTCGCGGCGCGCGCGCGCCTGATGTTCGTCGATCAATCCGGCGTTGAGGTCGGCGTCGATGGCCATCTGCTTGCCGGGGAGAGCGTCGAGGGTAAAGCGCGCGGTAACTTCGGCGGTGCGCACGGCTCCGTGGCTGACGACGATGTACTGGATGGCGATGAGGGCGAGGAAGAGAACAAATCCGACAATGTAATTGCCGCCAACCACGAATTGTCCGAAAGCCTCGATGACGCGTCCGGCGGCTCCGGCGCCTTCATTGCCGTGAAGAAGAATGCGGCGGCTGGAAGCGAGATTGAGCGACAGCCGGAATAGGGTGAGCAGCAGGAGAAGGCTGGGAAAAACGGAAAACTGCGCCGGACGCAGAATCTGCAGCGCGGAGAGAAGAACGAGAACGGAAGCGGCAAAGCTCGCGGCAAGGAGCAGGTCGAGCACCATGGCCGGCAACGGCACCAGCATGACGAAGACCAGGCTGACGGCGGCAATCGGAATGATCCACTCGATGAGGGGATTGTTCCTGGGCGCGGATGGGGCCGGGGCGGCGGACCTCGCTTTGGTCTGGGCGGCAGTCTGGGCGAGGGCTGGCATTTAGCGGCGGCCTCCGACGGCGGCCGCGGCCGCGGCGAGCGCGCGCGCCTCAGCGCGGTAGATGGCGGCCAGAATTTCAGCGATGGCGGCGTAGAGTTTCGCCGGGATGCTGTGTCCCACTTCCACGGTCCGGTAAAGAACGTGGGCGAGCGGCGGATTCTCGACCATGGGAATGTTTTCCCAGCGCGCGATTTCCTTGATCTGCGCGGCCAGCAGATTGCGTCCCTTGGCGACGACCACCGGCGCCGACATTTCGGGGCGGTACTCGAGGGCGATGGCGTATTCGGTGGGATTGGTGATGACGACGCTGGCGCGCTTGGCATCCTCGAGCATGCGGCGGCGGCGCAACTGGCGCTGCAGGCGGCGAATGCGCCCCTTGATGACGGGATTCCCCTCCGTATCCTTGTATTCGTCTTTCATCTCCTGGCGGCTCATCTTCAGTTCGCTCGAAAGGTGCTGGCGCTCAAAGAAGTAGTCGAGAAACGACCAGACCAGGAGCACGAGAGCGGACTTCCAGGCAATTTCGAAGATGCGCCCGGCGGCAAAGCCGAGCATGCCGCTGGCGGAGCGGGTGGAGAGTGACATCAACCAGGGCCAGTCGCGGCGCAGGCAGGCGACGGCAACCCAGGTAACGGCGGCGGCGGGAAGCAGGGACTTGATGAGTCCGCGCAGGGCGGTGATGGAGAACAACTGCCCGAGTTTCGCCGCCGGACTCATGCGGGAGGCGGTGGGCAGCAAGGAAGCGGGGGCGAAGACGAGACCTCCCTGGGCGAGGGCGGAGGAGAGCGCGACCACCCATCCCAGGCCGAGAGCGGCGGCGATAGCCACGAACAGTTCGGAGTGAGTGAAGAGGGGACGGAGCGCTTCCAGGCGCAGGTTGCCGGAGATGGCGCCCTCGAGGCAGTCGCGAAAAAATCCGCGCCAGGCCAGGGGAAAACCGGACAGCAGCGAGAAAAGAACGAAGATGGCGGCCATGCCGGACGCGGCTCCGATGAGATCGCGGCTGCGCGCCACCTGCCCCTTTTCGCGGGCGCGCTGGCGGCGTCGCGGGGTCGCTTGTTCGGTCTGGTTGTCTTGTGCCATAGGTCAGCTCTCAGCTTGCCGTGCGATTTTGATCAGCGAGCCAGTCTTAGAATTCTTTCCGAGGCATCCAGGGCGCGGCCGAAGCGGGCGTCGAAAAAGCGCGGCCAGTAGGCAACCGCGCCGCCGAGCAGCGCCAAGCCCAGCAGATTCTTGATAGAGATGCCGACAAACAATACGGGCAATTGCGGCGAGGCTTTGCCGATGAAACCGAGGGCAACATCGGCAAATAAACTGGCCACGAGCACCGGCGCGGCGATCTGAAGGCCAGCCGTAAACATCGCGGCGGCAAAGGTGAAGAGCGCGTGCAGCGCCGGCCACGTCAGAGACAGATGTCCCGGCGGAAGGTAGTCGAAGCTGCGCGCCAGCCCGCGCAAGAGCCAGTGCGGAACGCCGAGTTGAATAAAGAGCAGCAGCACCATCAGCTCATAGAAAGTGGAAAGCACCGCGGAATCCGCCTGGCTGTTGTCGGGATTGACGAGGCTCGCGAGCGAATAACCCATCTGCACGCCGCAGACCTGGCCGGCAATCTGACCTGCTTCGAAGATGAACTGCAGCGTAAGTCCGAGGATAAAACCGAGGGCAAATTCGCCGAGCAAAATCGCGATGAGCGCGGGAGCAGTCGTCAGGGCGGATGAAGCCGCGGGAACGAGCGGCGCGAGGAACAGGGTGAGCAGGAAGGCGAGGCTAATCTTGATGCGAGGGGGGACGGCCGCGCTGCCCAAGAAAGGTGCGACCACGAGCAGTCCGGTAACCCGCGAGCCGGCAATCATCCAGGCGGCAAGAACGCGATCGAGCGAAACTGGAAACGACATGGCGATGGGCATCGGGAGTAACCTCACCTCAATCGGCAGCGCGGGCGCTGCTCGGAGAAAACTGCACTCCTCGGCGCACTTTTCATCACACTCCTCATCACACTCCTCATCACACTCGTCATTGCACTCCTCAGCGCACTTTTCATCGCCCATTCATCGCACGAAGGGGTGAAAGTCCGACCACATGCCGGTGGTGAAGAACATCAGCTTGCGCAACATCCAGGGAAAGAAAATCAGGATCGCCGCGGCCACGGCCGCCAGTCGCGGGACGGTCGAGAGCGTCTGATCCTGCAGGGAGGTCAGCACCTGGACGATATTGACGAACAGGCTGACCGCAACCGCGACCGTAAGCAGCGGCGCGCCCATCAGGAGCGCCATCTGCAAGGTGTGGCGAAACAGCGTGACG
This sequence comes from uncultured Acidobacteriaceae bacterium, assembly GCA_963696275.1. Lineage (GTDB taxonomy): Bacteria > Acidobacteriota > Terriglobia > Terriglobales > Acidobacteriaceae > Acidiflorens. The sequence goes on from CAVOJQ010000012.1 coordinate 1,418,269, forward strand.
ACTTGTTCCGTCCCCATAAGCGCCTTTCAGGAAAAGCTCCGCATCAGCGAGCCGATCAGCAGGTTCCAGCCGTCAACCACGACAAACAGGAGAATCTTGAGCGGGGTCGAGATAATGACCGGAGGCAGCTGCATCATGCCAATCGAAGTGGTGATGGCGGCGGTCACGAGATCGATGACCAGAAAAGGCAGAAACAGGGCGGCTCCGATGCGAAAACCGACTTCCAGTTCGCTGAGCAGATACGCCGGCGCCACAATGCGCATGGCGAGATCCTCGGGGCGGGCGGGGCGCGGCTCGTGCGCCAGTTCGACGAAAAGCGCCAGATCTTTCTCTCGCGCGTATTTCAGCATGAATTGGCGCATGGGAATGATCGAACGATCGAGGGCCGTCATCACGGTGATGTGCCCCGCGTCGAGTGGAAGCATGGCATCGCGGTAAATGGCGGCGCCCACCGGCTGCATGAGAAAGAAAGTCAGGAGCAGCGAAAGGCCGATGAGGGTTTGATTGCTGGGTGTGGTCTGGGTGCCAAGCGCTTGCCGCAGGAAGTGAAACACGATCAACAGGCGGACAAACGGCGTCATCGACAGCACGATGGCCGGAATCACGGTGAGGAGCGTAAGCAATACGACGATATTCCAGGGAGCCGAACTGCTGGCGGAGGAACCGCCGGGAAGTCCAGGGATCGACAAGCCGGGCGCGCGCTGGGATCGCGCCCAGAGCGGCGCGGCGACGGTGATGAGCAGCCCGGCGAGGCGGCGGAATTTGCGGAGGCGTTTCATCGGGGTGGTCAGAAATCGCCCGTTGTCTCGCAGGCCCGGGTGGCAGGGCCGGTCGGCGAATCGTCCGGCAATTGCGCAAGCAGCGTGACCGAAGCGGCGCTCGAACCGATCAGGAAACGACGGCTTTCGAACTGAATGACGGAGACGAAACGGCGATCTCCGAGGGCCGCGGTTTCGCGGACGAAGAGCATCTTTGGTTTGCCTTTGGCGCGCGAGGCGACGGAGCGCCACAGGGATTGGAACCACGCTCCGAGGCATGCACGAACTCGATCACCGTGAGCCGAGCGAAGAGGAGACGATGCGCGCTCAGTTTGGGCGGACAGCGTCGACAGCCGCGCTAGTTCAGGTCGTGTGGATTCCATGCAGGTCGTTCTCCCCCGGGTTTTCATGGTTATTGCCGGTCTTTGTCTTCGTCTTCAATCTTCGTTTTCGGTCTTCGATTTCAAGCTTCGTTGCCAAACTTCGTAGTTTCAGCCTTCGCAGTTCCCGTCTTTCCATCTCGCATGCGCTCGGCTATGCCAATTCCGTCAAGCGCACCGCCAGCCGGTTCTGCACCACTTCAAACTCGCTCCAGGCGATCAGTTCGTTGTTCACGCGCAGGGGAACGTCCTGCCCCACGGTCCAACGGGTGGCGACGATGCGGCCGCGCTCGAGATGAACGAGATCAGAGACGGTGAACTTGGGCACGGAGATTTCGACCGTGAGCAGGCAAGGCAAAGCTTCGACGCGCTGCCATCTTTCGGCCGAAGGATCGGCAACGGCAGCGGCGGTGGGTTTGGCTTGCGCGGGGGCGGCCATTTTTACATTTGCACCAGAAATTCAGTGAAGTACACATTGACGACCGCGATTTGCGGCACCCGCTCCTGCAAAGCTTTCAGCAGATCGTCTTTGAGCTGGCGTTTGCCGTCCACCTGCAGGAGTTCGTCGGCCTGCGCCGTGGCCAGCACGGCAAGAATTGTGTCGCGGACGGCAGCCGTGGGCACGGCCTCCGGGGTGCGGGGAAGTGAGCGCGCCAATCCGAGGGTGATTCCGATGCGCAAGTAACCCCGCTGGCCGGAGCCCTTCAGGTTAACGACAAAGGTCTCTAGAGGGAGGGTGGATTCTGACGTGGCGCTTGCGGAGGCGCCGATCGATCGCTGCTCTCCTATCCAGAGCCAGAGGCCGCCCGCGCCCAGGAGGAGAGCGAAGACTATGCCCAACCCTCTCTTTTGTTGCTGCCGCCGGCGCGGATTCCTGGCGGCGGCGCTGATTGGCACATCCGGCATGAAGAGGCTGTTTGCAAACTGGATGCCGGGGCCGGCATGGGGACAATCCAAAAGGCGGAGGCACGAACTGCCTGGAATCAGGCGGATGAAGAACCGTGGCTCACCACAGAAACAAAGAAGCAAGGCGAGCGCGGCTTCTCAGAGCGTTCTCATGAAAAATCACTGAATTGAATGGCGAGCAACGCCCGTAATCGACCGGCAAAAACGGAGATGAGAGATTGCAACCGCCGACACGCCGGAGGCTAGCCGTCTAAAGACTCGCGGTCAACACCAACGGTCCAAGACTAACCACCACTCGCCACCATGGCATCCGCCACCCGGGCCGCCTCGAGCGAAAAACGCACATCATGAGTCCGAATGATATGCGCCCCTTTTAGGATCAATCCGGTTTCCGCGGCCAGGGTCCCATAAAGACGGCCGGCAATCTCGGCATCCTTGCCATCGCGCGCGAGCATGCGTCCGACAAATGACTTCCGCGATACTCCTGCCAGTAGTGGAAACCCAGTCTGTTGTAACTCCCCGAAGTGCGCGAGCAGCGGATAGTTTTCCTCGAAGCGCTTTCCGAAGCCGAAACCCGGATCGAGCACCAGGTGGTCACGCTTGATGCCGGCCAGAGTCGCCGTCTCGGCCCATTGCCGGAGATCGCGCTTGATGATCAGCACCGGATCGCCGATGGGCGGCAGTGAGTGCCACTCTTCCGGGCGGCCGCGGGTGTGCATCAGCACCGCGCCTACTTTCAGCTCGGCGAGAGTTTTCGCCATCTTCGGGTCCCAACGAAATCCGCTGACATCGTTGACCACTTCGGCGCCGAGTTCGACCGCGGCCCGAGCCACGGCCGCCTTGTAGGTGTCGACGCTGACCACCGAATCGGGTCGCCGCCGTTTCAAATCCCGGATCACGGGCAGCACCCGCCTTCGCTCTTCTTCTTCCGACAGAGGTTCCGATCCGGGGCGCGTCGACTCGCCGCCTACATCGATGATGGTGGCGCCCTCATCGAGCAACTGTTCGGCGTGGACGACTGCCTTTTCCGCGTCGACGTAAAGTCCTCCATCGGAAAAAGAATCGGGAGTTACGTTGACGACGCCCATGATCAGAGTGCGGCGGCCGAGTTCCAGAACGCGAGTGCCGACATTCCACTGAAAAATTGCCCGCATGGCTGCGGCTATTCTAGTGGAGAGGCGGGCATCCCGCCCGTGCGGCGGCCAGATGTGCTGATTGAGGAGTCCCGCAGCTTCACGAACCGGGCCCGAGTGCGCCAGCGGAACGAGCTCATTTTTTCGGGTGCTACAATCCAAACCATGCCACGCCGGCGAATGGTTGCGCAACTGCTCTTCGTCGTTGGGCTGGCTGTGCCGCTTCTCGCAGCGCCCGCCAAGCCGCTGCCCAATCCGCCGTTAACCGAACGCATCGCCGCCATTCTCAGCGCTCCGGATCTGGCGCGGGGCTTTTGGGGAGTAGAAGTAGTTTCTCTCACGACGGGCAAAACGCTCTACGCGCAAAACGCGGACAAGCTTTTTACGCCGGCGTCGAACACCAAGCTCTTCACCACCGCGGCGGCGCTTGCGCTGATCGGTCCCGACTATAAATTTCGCACCACGGTAGAAACCACGGGCACACTCGACCGCTACGGCCGCCTCAATGGCGATCTGGTTCTCGTCGGCCACGGCGACCCGAACCTCTCGGGGCGCGAACTGCCTTACGATCTGCGCACACAGCGTAACGACGATCCCATTCAGGCGCTCGAGGCGCTGGCGGACGCGCTGGTGCAAAAGGGGGTGAAGTTTATCGACGGCGATATTGTGGCGGACGATTCTTACTTTGCCTTCGAGCGCTACGGCGAGGGTTGGAGCCAGGACGATCTGGTGTGGGCGGATGGCGCTCCTGTCTCCGCGCTCACGGTTAACGACAATGTGGTGTTCGTCAACATTCTGCCGGCGGATCGTCCGGGAGAAAAAGCTTTCGTCAGCATGAAGCCGTTTGCCGAGTACTATCGCCTGGACAATCGCATCATCACCACCCCGGCCGGCACGGGACGCAAGTTTTTCGTCAATCGCGAACCCGGCTCGACCGTCCTGACGCTCTGGGGCAATATGCCGCTCGACGATGCGGGAGCGAACGAGGCTGTGGCCATCGAGGATCCGGCCGAGTTCGCGGCCGGTCTCTTTCGGCAGCTCCTGGAAAAACGTGGCATCGTGATTTACGGACACCAGCGTACGCGTCACGCGGAACTCGCCACCCTCTCAACCTTCACGGCCACTGCGATTGCGCCATCGCGCGGCGGCAGAGTTGGCGAGCGAGACAGCGAAGGGTCGTCGCGCCCGCTGAAAACCAATCAACCGGTTACGCTCGCCAGCTATGAATCGAAGCCGTTGCTGCAGGATCTTCGCGTCATCAATAAAGTCAGCCAGAATCTTCATGCTGAAATTCTGCTGCGCCTGCTGGGACGCGAGCGGGGCAACGCGGGGACCATCGAAGGCGGACTGGAAGTTCTTCGCGGATTTCTGACGCACGCTGGAATCTCAAGCGACCAATACGTTTTCTATGATGGCTCAGGACTCTCGCGGCAGAATCTGGTGTCTCCTCAAGCCATTGTCGAGTTACTGCGTTATTGCTCGACCCAGCCCTGGGGAGCGGCTTATAAGGCGACTTTTCCCGTCGCAGGCGTGGACGGCTCACTCACCGAACGGCTGGCGTCTCCAGGCCTGCATAATCGCGTGATGGCCAAGACGGGATCGCTCGGCGGAGTGAAAGCGCTCTCCGGCTACGCAACCACCGAAGCCGGAGAGGTGGTGGTCTTCTCGATCCTCTCGAATAACTTGAATCTTCCCCCGAAGAGAGTTACCGACGCGATTGACGAACTGGTGCAGGCGATGGTGGATGACGCGCCGGCGCGTCCTTGAGCAGCGCGTCTTTGACCCGCTTCCTTGGAAAAGAAAAGAGGCCCTGCCAGGCAGGGCCTCCGAAAGAACCGCTCTTGCAAGGTTGTTACTTCCCGATGTGACCGCGCGGGGTGCCGATGCCGGTGCACTGGTCGTAGTTTACGCCAGCAGCGTGGCCGTTCGATCCCGTGGTGACGTCGTAGAAGTAAGTTGGGTAGTTGAGGTGGTCTTCGTATTCGGAATAGAGGAGGTCGTTCTCGCGGGTCTTGTACCAGCCGCCTCCCGGAAGTGTCTGCCCCAATCTAAGATTGGAGGAGTTCACAATGCCGGCCAGTGCGGGTGACGCTACGCTGGTGCCGCCGACGACATACCAGGCGCCGCCCTCATCGGTATCGTAGACATAGACGCCGCTTCTAGGGTCAGCGTTAAATGCAATGTCAGGCGTTGACCGGAAGGGATAAGCGAAAGGAGCTCCCCCGTTGAGTATGTATTGGAAGTTGGCCCAAGGCCCCAGCCCGTAGCTGATACTCGGCGGGTTTGCCCAGCCTTCAACGGCACTATAGCCGCCGCCTGAGTCAGACCAGCAGCTCTCACTGATGAACGCCCCGGTATTTTTGCGGTTAACCGTAGTTCCACCGGCGGAGACTACCCAGGGTGAAGCGCTGGGGTAGAGAACTTCCGCTCCCGAGTCGCCAGCCGCCGCAAAATAGCTGGTGTGGTCATAGTAGTAGCGGAAGAAGTAATTGTCATACTGCTGTTCGGTCAACGTGGCGCCGGAGCAGTTGGCACTGGCCACGCAGGGCTCGGTGTATCCCCAGCTATTGGAGATATCGCCGCCGCCGTAGGCACTCACTTCAATGCCTGCCACCTCTTCAGCAAAGATCAGGTCATTGATGCTTTGGGTACAGGCCTCGACCAGGATAATCTCCGCGGATGGCGCCATTACGTGCGACCACTCGATGTCAAGAGACTCCTCGATGTCCCATTGAAAATTCGAATTGGCTGGAGGCGGTGTTCCGCTGCAACTGGCATTCAGGCCGTTGAGCGTGCCCCAGCTTGAATTGGCATACACGACGAAGAAGTTGGCGGCCGGCAATCCCCAATACGAGCTGAAAAACGCCAAGTCAGACGCCGCGTGCGGATCGTCGTAGGCATCCACCAAAGCGATCGCGCCCCAGCCGCCCGTGGGGTGCTGGGTGCCGCCCGTCGTGGGGTTGCAACCGGCGTAGGCGGGCCCGACCTTGTATACGCAGCCCATCGATGCCGGAGTCTCGGCAAAGTAATAATCGGTGGCTGGCGAGGAGACAGTCTTCTGGCCGGAGGGAACAAAAATTTTGAAGTTAGTGTGAACTCCCTTGCGATTTGAGTCGCTGATCGGTGGGGTGATCACGGTTCCCTGTGGCGTATAGATTTCGGACGAATCCGCTACCGGTGCTGCTTGGGCAACGGGCTGCTCTGGACTTTTGTATTCTTGCGCTGCGCTGAAGGTTGAGAAGCTTACGACCAGTGCAGCCCCTAGGGTGAACACTCCGCTGAAAAACCGCGAGTTCTTGCTTTGCATTGTTTTTCTCCTGTTTTTTACGAAGAACTGTGGTGCGGCCAGCAAGACATCGCCATTGACGCACGGCGACTCTCCAGGCGTAATTTCGGGCCCAAACCCTTGACGGAACTTCCGCCAAACGTTTTGTTGAACGACTTTGGAATTTCGGCCTGAGGTGTTTCTCCACCTGGGGAAGCGCGGTGGCCACGCTGAGTGGGAAGCATAACGCTTTTCAGGAACAAGTCAAGCGAATAATCGTTGCCAGGAACAAAATTATAAAAAAGCAGGAATCAGGCGAGCAGCGGGGAATTAGGGCATTCGAGCAGCTGATCTTCTGGCGACGGCGGCGAGTCGCGTTTTGCGGGCAGGGCGGCTCGGGCAGTCATCCGAGAATTCCCATCTTCTTGCCTGCCCGGCCCAGCACCTCGAGGGCCTGCTGTAGCTCCTCTTTGGTGTGCGTGGCTGTCATGATCGTCCTTATGCGGGCCTTCCCTTCGGGGACGGTGGGAAAGGCGATGCCGGTTCCGAGCACGCCTTCTTTGAACAGTTCGCGGGAAAAATCCATGGTCAGGCGGCCGTCGCCGATGATGATCGGGGTGATCGGGGTTTCGCTGGCGGGAGTGGTCTGGCCTCCGATGTTGAAGCCGAGCAGGCCGAGTTCTTTCTTCCAGAAATGAGTATTCGCCCAGAGCTGCTCCATCCATTGCGGCTCGGTTTCGAGAACGTCGAACGCCGCGATGCACGTGGCCGCGACGGATGGCGGATGCGAAGTGGAAAACAGAAAAGGGCGCGCGCGATGGTAAAGAAAATCGATGAGATCGCGAGTGCCGCAAACGTAGCCGCCGAGGGCGCCGATCGCTTTCGATAAGGTTCCGACTTGAATGTCGACGCGCCCGTGCATCTTGAAATGATCGACGGTGCCGCGGCCCTGGCGGCCGAGCACGCCGGACGAATGCGCGTCGTCGACCATCATGATCGCGCCGTATTTCTCGGCCGCCTCGCACAGGCCTGGTAAAGGCCCTATATCGCCATCCATCGAGAAAACGCCGTCTGAGATCACCAGTTTTTTACCTGGTTGATTTTTCACGCTGGCCAGTTGCTCTTCGGCGTGGGTGACATCCTTGTGGCGGAAGACGAGAATCTTCGCGCGCGAAAGCCGGGCGCCGTCGATGATCGAAGCATGGTTGAGTTCGTCGGAGATGATGAAGTCGTCTTTGCCTAGAAAGGACGAAACGGTTCCGGCATTCGCGGTGAATCCGGACTGGAAGACCACACAGGCTTCGACATTCTTGAAGCGCGCAATTTTCTCTTCCAGTTCCATGTGAATTTTCATGGTGCCGGCGATGGTGCGGACCGCGCCCGAGCCGACGCCATATTTGCGCGTGGCTTCGAGCGCCGCTTCGCGCAGCTTGGGGTGCGTGGTGAAGCCGAGATAGTTATTCGAGGCGAGATTGATGACTTGCTTGCCGTCGAAGGTGCAGACCGGGGCCTGCTCGTCATCGAGGACGCGCAGCTTGAAGTGCGTGCCCTTGGCCTTGAGTTCTTCGAGTTGATCGGTCAGGAAGGAGAGCGGATTGGTGCGGGTCGCGGTGGGCATGGGTTGTACCTCCTATCTGTACTCGCAATCAACCTACAACTCCAGAACTAGCCGCCTCGGATTCACTTTGGCAAATTGTCGAAAAGCGCCCTTCTTTTTCTGCGTAGTTCCCTGCTGCTTGTCGGAAGCCTCTTGGCAACTTCTGCGGTTTCGAAGAGCCACACCAGCAGGAGGTAGAACGCGATTGAGAACACGACTGAGGTTATGAAGAGAGTCACGAAACCTAGGGTCGGGTTAATCAGCCGCCAGAAAGACAGCTTCCACACAATGAGTGCCAAGCCAGCGGCGATCGGAACCGCTAACACGATGAAGCCGGCTCGCAACGCAGAAAATTGCCACGGAGGTTTTTCCGATTTCAGCATGCTGCTCCCTTGCGGGTCTCCATGGCTATACCTTCATACGGGCTCGTGCTTCTTCGGTTGCCCAAGCGCTGCAATCGTCCCCTTGGTGGCACGCAGGTAGTCGTCAGGCGCGATCAAAATCTGCAATCCACGGACTCCTGCTGAGATAGATACTATATCGAACAGCTCGATCGTTTCATCCACGAACACGGGATAGTCTCGTTTGCCCGCGAGCGCGGTCACGCCGCCGCGAATGTAGCCGGTGAGAGCTTGCAGTTCTTTCACCGGGACGAGCTGAATCTTTCGCTCTCCGGCGGCCGCCGCCAGAGCTTTGAGGTTGAGTTCCTGATCGCCGGGGATCACGGCCATGCAGATTCCGTCGCGATCTTTACTGCGGTCTTTACTTCGATCTTTACTTTGACCGGGGCGCGCCACCAGCGTCTTGAAAACCTGCTCGGGGAGCAATCCAATTTTGGCGGCAACGGTTTCCGCGGCCAGATCGTTGGGATCTACCTCGTATTCGCGCAGCTCGTAGTGGATACCCAACTGATCCAGCAGCCGCACGGCGTTGGTTTTCTGAGGCATTATTTGTGGGTCCCGGCTTTCTGCACCGCGCTCGGATGGTATAGCATCCAATCGTTGCGTTGAGGAGGCTCGTCGTGCGTCTTCTGCTCCATTGGATTCTAAGCGCCCTGGCGGTGTGGATTGTAGCTCGCGTCGTGCCAGGCATCAGCGTCAGCGGCCCGACGGCGGCGCTGATCGCGGCCGCGGTCATTGGCCTGGTCAACGCAACCCTGGGACTTCTGCTGAAAATACTCACCTTTCCGCTGACTTTGCTGACACTGGGCCTGTTCTGGTTTGTGATCAATGCACTCATGCTGGAATTGGCGTCTTCGCTGGTGCGCGGATTTTACGTGCGAAGTTTCGAGGCGGCGTTCATCGGCGCGATTGTGCTGAGCGTGGTCAGTTCGCTGTTGCAGTGGATTGTCATGCCGAGCCGGGAGCGGAAGTGAAGGGCGAGGTCAGAGGTCAGAGGTCAGATTGCAGAGGTTAGAACCCAAGGGCGAGGTGAGAGGTCAGAGGTAATATTGCAGAAGTTAGAACCCAAGGGTCACGGCTTTGTACCTCTGCAATCTGACCTCTTGCCTTTTACCTCTGACCTCTGACCTCTGACCTCTGACCTTTGACCTCTCTCTTACCTCACACCTGCCTCTTTTACCAGGGCGGCAAAGATGTGTTGTACCTGCTGCCCGGTCGCCTCGAGCGAGCCGGAATTATCGATGACGAAATCGGCGGCTTTGATTTTTTCTTCGTCGGGAAGCTGCGCCGCCATGCGACGGGTTACTTCGGCGCGCGCCTCTGCTTCGGAGATCTGCAGGCGTCGCGCAAACCGCTGAATGCGCTGCTCGGGATGGCAGGTCACGACGATCAAGCGATCGAAGCGACCGCCGGCTCCGGCTTCGAGGATCAGCGCCGCTTCGACGATGGCAATGGCGTTCGCATCGCGGCGGCCGATTTCTTCCATCCATTGTTTCTCGTAGTCAATGACGGCGGGATGAACAATTTCGTTGAGTTCCTTTACCCGAGGAGGGACGCGTGGCGGCGCGCTGCCGGGAGTTCCAAAGGCGGCTTCGGCCAGCCGGGAACGGTCGATGGTTCCGTCCGGGTTCAGGATTTCGCGTCCAAAGCGGCGGACAACTTCCTCGTAAACCGCCCGGCCGGGCTGCATGAGCGAGTGCGCGACCGCATCGGATTGAATGAGATGCGCGCCGAGTTTGACGAACATCTCGCCCACAACCGATTTGCCGCTGGCGATACCGCCGGTAAGGCCGAGTTTCAGCACGGGCTTGATACCTCAAAAATTGCAGAGGTCAGATGGCAGCGGTAAAAATCCTGGGCTCACTTCCGCCATCTGACCTCTCACCTTATCTGCCTCGCCGCAACATGGCCGCCTTTACCGTGTTCGACATCAGCATGGCGATGGTCAGCGGGCCGACGCCTCCCGGCACCGGCGTGATCGCGCCCGCAATCTCCGCTACCTCGGGGTGAACATCGCCGACCAGGGTTGAGCCCTTGGCCAAAAATGATTCCTCGCGCTTCGTATTTCCGGAAAAGAATCTGTCGAACTCTTTACGATCGGTAATTTTGTTGATGCCGACATCAATCACGGTGGCGCCGGGCTTTATGTAATCGCGCGTGACCATCCCGGCGCGGCCGATCGCCGCCACCAGAATGTCGGCGCGGCGGCAGACCCCGGGCAGATCGTGCGTCTTCGAGTGGCAGACGGTGACGGTGGCATTCTGATTCAGCAGGAGCATGGCTACCGGCTTGCCCACAATGTCGCTGCGGCCAACGACCACCGCTTCCTGTCCGGCGACCGGAATCCCGCTGCGTTGCAGGATTTCCATGACTCCGGCGGGCGTGCACGGCACCAGTCCAGGACGCTGGGTGGAGAGATAGCCCACGTTCATGGGGTGAAATCCGTCGACATCTTTGGCGGGATCGACTGCCAGCAGAACCCTCTTGGCATCGACATGCGGGGGCAGCGGCAACTGAACCAGGATGCCATCGATTTCGTCGCGGCGATTCAGGTCAGCGATCAGACGCAGTAAGTCTTCGGTGGTCGCGCTTTCGGAGGGCGAGTGTTGCTCGCTGTAGAGGCCGACCTCCTGCGAACTTTTCACCTTGCCGCGGACGTAGACCTCGGACGCTGGATTGTGCCCGACGAGCACCACGGCAAGTCCCGGGCGCACGCCCGACAGGGCCAGCGTCTTCGCCTGGGCGGTAACTTCGGCGCGAATGTCAGCGGCAAGTTTGGTCCCGTCAAGAATGGTCGCAGACATCGCACCTCGCTAACGCAAAATTGAGCGGAGCATAAAACGGAAAACCGATTCTATAGCATCGCACTCCTCTGTGTTTCCCAGCGCCCCGGCGGCAGGGATTTTGCGGGCAGAAGTTCTCGCCCCAGGGCTATGCGGCATTGCGACATTACAGCGCAGTATTACAATGATGATCGATGATTTCTCCCGATCTGCTGGCTATGCTGATGTGTCCGGTATGTATAAAGCCGGTCGAACTGACGGCTACGGGCAAGAGCCTGAAGTGCAGCGCGTGCCGGCGGGTTTATCCCATTCAGGACGACATTCCCATCATGCTGGTGGATGCCGCCACCATCGAAGAAAGCTGACCCCTGGCAATCTGCTGGAAGGGAAGCCAAGGGTAACCACCCTGAGGCCATCCGAAAGTACGGCTTTGACACCTAGAAACGCCAATTTGTGTCAATTCGTCAACAGCCAACCCTTGTTATGTTTTTCTGGGCGCCGCCGATAATATCCTCGCAACCTTTTGTAATAACTTGGGTTCTAAAAGATCAAGGCGCCGGAAAGAGCATCGGGATGGCGTACCAAAGTTACGGCAGGCGAATTGCATGTGTCGATATACGTTGCCGATGAATCTAAGGAGCAACGACGGGGAGGTCGGTGTGAGAATGGCGATGAAAGAAAGATTCACGGTCACCGAGCTAGCCGCCCTGCGCAACGACCTGATTCAGGGTGGGATGGCGGATTCTCGGGAGGCGGCCGAGTTGCTCCAGGTGTTTCTGGCAGGGCGGGGATATGGGGTCTCGCAGAAGGCTGCGATTGACGCCGCCGGGCGGGTGGAAATGGCGGGTTGTTCGCTGCCGGTGTTGGAGCGCGAGTTGGAAGGCTTGGCGCTGGTGATGTAAGTTTCGGCAGTGTAGGTTTCGGGTACCACTAAACGAGGTTCACGGGAAACCGATCGAGTCTGATCGACAGTTTCTCAGTACGAAGCGCCGGGCTAGTTGCCCGGCCTTTTGTATTTCCGGGCCAATCTGCCGGGCATTGAACTTCGGCCTCCGCTACCGGCATCGCTTTCGTGATGCGCTTCTTTCTTACTTATTTGCGCTGGGGCGGAATCTAGTGGTGCTGAAACTCCGGCGAGCCGATGACCAGGGCGGTCATCGTGTCTAACGTGCGTTTGGGATCGTCGAGGGCGTGAGCTGCCACCTGCGGATCATCCAACTGGCGGCGAATCGCTTTCTGGGTTGAGGCGGAAACTTCTCCGTTGAGCAACGCGTTTTCGAGCAACAGCAGCGCCGTCTCCTGTCCGCGATCGGCTTCGGAACCCGACGGATTGGGGCGAGGAAAGCCGCGGCTGGTCAATGTGCCTAGAGCCAGGAGCCGGCCGGCATCGAAATTCGTCCCGCCCACCTGTCCGTTACTGAGGGCTAGCGCATAGTTCATGCGGTCGATGAGGGCTACGGAATTCATCCAGGTTGATGCGGTCATGGAATAGCCGGTCGGGGGCACCATCTGGTAGAGCGGCATCCCCATCTTGTTCAGGATGCCGAGTGCCGGGCCGGGATTGTTAAGGTCGGTACCGGTGGCGCGCAGAGACGAGACGACGAATTCCAATGGCGTCTTGACTTTCGCGCGGTAGGCCTTTGTGGACCAGAACTCCGGCGACTTGAAGAGCGTGCGCAGCACCTCGCGAATGTCGCCGTCGGTCGAGAGAAATTTCTGCGCCAACCGATCCACCAGCGCCGGCGGAGGGTCGTCGGAGACGAAGCGCATGGCGAGCTTTCGCGAGATGAACTTTGCCGTATTCGGATGATGCGCCAGCATATCCAGAACCTGCAGGCCTTCGTTGACTCCATTTTCAGGAATCGTCAGGGCTAAGACCACTTTGTCTCCGGGATCGTGCTTCTTCGGGTCGAACTGAAAAGCCGCGCCCTGTTCGAGGGGCTGGAGGGTCCATCCCGTCAGCACCCGCGCCAGTTCGGTGACGTCGTGCTGGGTGTAGCCGCCATTGACGCTGAGGGTGTGAAGCTCCATCAGCTCGCGGCCGTAGTTTTCGTTGAGCCCGGGCACAGACTGCCCCGGCTTGCCCCTATTTGCTGCAACCGCCGCCGGAGATTTCGGGCCCATGCTCAGCCAGTTATCGAGATAAAAGAGCATGGCGGGACTCTGCGCCGTCGCCACCAGCAGATCTTTGAACTTGCCGAGCGCATGCGCGCGAATGACGTCGCGTTCGTACGCCGTGACCAGGTACTGATCGGCATCCTTATTAAGGTAAACATTGAAATGATTGAACCAGAAATCGGTCATCACCTCCTGCAATTGGCGCTCGCCGTACACGGCGCGCAGAAGCTTTGCCTGTTGCAGTTCGCTGATGATCACGTTGACGGGACCGGTCATTGCCAGGAAGGCTTCGCGCTGGTCGGGCGCGAGATCGGCGAGCAGACGGTCGCGCTGCTGTCCGCGAAGGTTAGTGACGAAAATGCGGCGCTCATCGACCGGCATGGAAAGAATCGCGTCCATCCGCTTTTCTTTCGGCAGCGCCAGGATGCCGTCAGCTTGCGTGGCCACGGCGTCCTGATTCTGCTTGTCCATCTTGGCTTTAGCTTCGGGATCGAGAGTTTTTCCGTCGCGCGCTGCCTGGTCCTGCTTCTGGCGCTCGGCAAGGAGGCTGATCTGAACTTCGTAGATCGACCGTTTTAGCGGATCAGCCGGCAAAGGGATTTTCCCTTCGGCCGCTTGCCTGACCAGATTGTTATTCGGAAAAGTCTGCACTAGATCGCGGCTCGACATGCGCAAGGTGCGAAACTGGCCCAGTTTTGCGTCGAGCACCTTGTCGCTGATCTCTTCGGGATGCAATTGCTGCTCGATCCAGTCGTTAACGTCCGTATCCATGACCTTCTGCAAATCGCCCGGGCGCGGACCGAAAGTCAGCCGGTTCAAAGCGTGGAGCGCGCGCTGCTGTTCAGTAAGGGTCGTGGCGCGTTTGGCCAGAGCTGCGGAAGTGGATCCGCGAGCTGAGTTGGAACCGGCCGCAGCCTTAGCCGTGCCCGGAGTGCTGGCCGCTGGCTGGGCCACACCAGACTGGGCTACGAGGGAATTCGCAGCGACGAGAAACGTCAGGAAGACGAAGGTGGCGGAGGCACGCCGAGAGAGAGCGAGTTTCGTGCCGGAGCAGAGGGCCATCGATAGAGCCGATTATATAGGCTGGCATGAACTGCCCGACCCCACCAGGTTCGCATCCGATCGTTACCTCAGTAAGGGAAACGCTTGCTTTTCTGCTGCCTGGCGTCTGCCTCCTCAATTAGGCTCGGGCCAATGCCATCCCTCTGGCAGCCTGCGCATCCGGGCGAAATGTGAACTGGCAACTGGCCATGATCCTGAACCGCGGTTCGATGTACGCCCTTGTCGGCGCGTTCGCCGGGGTGTATCTCTTTTACCGCGGATTTCGTATGCTGTTGCGCAAGCGACTGATCGAAAACACACCGTTCTCCAAGGTTCGCAGCGCCTGCATGGGCCTGGTGGAAGTGAGCGGTCTCGCGGCGGGTCCGTACACCATCAACGCTCCCATCACCGGCCGGGAGTGCTACCTCTATCGCACCGTGGCCTGGGAATGGCGGCGCAGCGGAAAAAACAGCCAATGGGTCAAGGCGGCGGATGAAACTCTGCATGTCCCCTTTTTCCTCGACGACAATACCGGCCGGGTGCTGGTCGATCCGCAAGGCGCGGAGATGCAGATTCACCGCGACTTTTGCAGCGAGTTCAGCAATTCACCGTTTTCCAGCAGCCTGGGAACTCCGGCGAATGTGGCGAACTTTCTCTTGCGCCACGGGGTGAATGGCGACCGAAAGACGAAAGTCGAGGAGTATTGCATCAAGCCGAAGAATGCCCTCTTTGTATTGGGCACGCTCGCCGAAAATCACGGTACCACTGCGAACGCCATCCCAATCAAAACTGTGGCGGGTGACGCGCAAAAATTCTCTTTCCGGATTTCGGGCCTGCCTTCGGGACTCGCGCCCGCAACCAGCTTCACTTTAGGCGCCAGGACCGAGATTGCGTCCGTTGCAGTGGCCAGGCCTGCTCCCGTGCTGAATCCCGCACAACGCCAGAATGTCGCCGCAGCGATGATGAAGGCGGGCATCACGAATCCCGCGGCATGGGCGGCAGCCGGAGTCGGTAGCGATGGCATTTCGTCTTCATCCTCACCGTCGTCAGTAGCTTCGGGGGGCGCGGCTACAGGCGTTGCACTGGCACCCGATACAAAGCCGGAACCGGAATTCGACTTGCATCCCCCGGTGGTACTGATGAAGGGCGTGCACGACCCTGCATTTTTCATCTCCTGGCAGAGTCAGCGGGAGGTGGTTCGTTCGCTCGGCTGGAAGTCGGCTGCGATGATCTGGGGTGGGCCGGCGCTCACCCTGGCATGTGTGTATATACTCGCCACGCAATTTGGCTGGTTCTAAGCAATACCGATTTGAAAAGATTGCCGGTTGTCGGAATTACTGCTTTAGAAAACAAACGAGGGACCTATGACCATCATCGTTTTGCTCGCAGTCGTGTTTGTCATCGGCGGCGCCATCGCCTACATCACCGCCATCTACAACGGGCTGATTGCCTTGAAGAATGACATTGCGAAGTCGTGGTCGAACATCGACATCATGCTGAAGCAGCGGCACGACGAACTGGCCAAATTGCTCGACGTCTGCAAGGGCTATATGAATTTCGAGCGCGACACACTGCAAAAGATCACGCAAGCGCGCAGCATGTATCAGCAGGCGGCTACGGTCGACCAGAAGGCGCAGGCCGATCAGAGTATGACTACGGCTCTCCGTGGTCTCTTCGCGGTCGCCGAAAATTATCCCGACCTGAAGGCCAACAGCAACTTCATGCAGTTGGAGAAGCGGATCACCGATCTCGAGAACCAGATCGCCGATCGCCGCGAATTCTACAATGATTCGGTCAACACCTTCAACACGCGCATCCAGCAGGTGCCGGACACTTTCGTCGCCGGCTTCATGAGGCTTACGCCAAGTCCTCTGTTCAAGGTGGAAGAGGCGGACAAAGCCGATGTGCCAATGTCGTTTGGCGCGTCAGCCAGCTAGGGTCAGCCAACCTCAGCCAACTAACCTCAACCCCAGCAAGTGTGGTGGCGGGGTTTTGCCGGCCTGGACGGGGCAGTGGCCCGTGTCACCACATGGCTGGTTCCGGCTCATAAATCCTCGACCGACCTCTGCAGGACGCGGGCGATTTCCTCGGGCTCGGCCTCGGGAGCGAACGGGATGGTCTTCCCGATGCGCACTTGGATCTTTCCGGGCGCGGCGTGTCTCTTGCCTGCGCGCTTGATTTCAAACAGGCCATCGATCCGCATCGGGAGGACGGGTATGCGCAGGTTTTTCGCGAGCAGGCCTATTCCACTGCGGAAGGGCTGGAGCTTGCCGTCGGTGGTGTGCTTTCCTTCGGGAAACACCAGAATGCTGTAGCCGCGGTCCACGGCCTCTCCGGCATAGGCGAAGCTCTTGCGGAAGCCGGACTCTCGCGGCAGGGGAAAGAGGTTCAGCAAGGCCACCGCGAGCGTCCAACGAACGCGATCGTAGATTGCGGCGAACCACATGCGATGGTGACGCGAAGACCGCAACGTTTCCAGCGCCTCGCCGCGGGTTGCAGTCGCGATTTTGTGCCGGATACGCGCGGGAAGCGCGGTTTGAATGAATCCGATATCGACATCGCTGATGTGGTTCGAGACAACGAGCAGCGGCCCGCTGACGCCGCTCAGGTTTTCGCGCCCGATGATGCGTGGCCAAGCCAGAAGAAACATAATCGGCCGCAGCAGCAGATAGCGAGCGGCCATGCGCAACCAGGTCGTGGGCCAGCGCAGCGTCCAGCGAGGATAGTGAAACTCTCGCGAGTGAGCAAGATGTCGGAGCGAAGGCGCGGCGGGGCCTGCGTCGAACGCTGCCGCGGGGTCTTTTTGGGACGGGGCAGAGCCCCGTCGCCACGCGGGTTCACCTTGCAGGAGCTTTTCCAGATCGCCTACGGTTGCTGCCTCGGCGAATTTTGTTTCGCTCAGGTCGATCTGGTAGCGGTCTTCCAGCGCACCGAGAAGTTCGACGCGTTCGAGGGAGCTCAGTCCGAGCCCGGTCTCAAGATTGGCGTCAGGAGATAGATTCCGTGGAGAGCGGCCGGTGATTCGCGCCAGCAACTCCGACAAAGGGCTGGCAATAGCCGCGATGGTTTGTCCGCGAAAGCTCGCTTCCACGGCGTCGCGAATCACATTGCGGCGCGGTTTGCCGGTGGAAGTGCGAGGGAAATCTTCGTCGGGCCACACATACCTGGAGCGCATGCGCTGATACTCAGCCAAGGTTTGATTGGCGCGCTGGACAGCTGCGGCGGCTTCCGGCGAGATGGCGCCCGGCGAATTCGCACCGCGGTTGCGCGGAATCAGCACCGCACATGGTTCGGCGTTTCCGCCGCGTTCGAGGCCTACGACGGCGCAATCGCGCACTTCTGCTTGCTGGCGGAGCGCCGCTTCGAGATCCTCGGGATAGATATTCATGCCGGCGGAAGTGACGATCACTTCTTTCTTGCGGCCTTTGAAAAACAGGTTGCCTTGCTCATCGAGCGCGCCCAGGTCGCCGGTGCGATACCAGCCTTCGTCGTCTTGGCTGGCAACGGGTTGGAGTTCGTGGCCGTTCCAGTAGCCGCTGGCAACACCGCTGCCTCGCACCAGAATTTCGCCGTCGCCGGCCAGCTTGATTTCGCGTCCCGGCAAAATTTTGCCGATGGATCCCCGGCTGGTATGGAAAGGGTGATTCAGACTGATTAGCGAAGTGGTTTCGGTTAAGCCATATCCTTGTATGACGGCATATCCCAGGCGGTGCCAGAATTCCTCGGTCTCGCGATCGAGGGCGGCGCCGCCGCTGATCATGGCCAGGAATTTCCATCCGAACTTGCGGCGCACATCGCGGAAGGTCCACCAGCGGCGCAGAAAATGCTGGCTTGCGGCGGCCGTGTAGCGATCCGAAAATTCCTGGCGGCGGCCGGCATCCTCCAGATCGCGTTCGATCTTCTGTTTAAGCGATTCAATCATGCGCGGGACGGCAACCAGCACTGAAACTCTTTCGCGACGGATGGTGGCGATGATTTCAGTGGGATTGAAAGTGTTCTCGAACACGACCGTACCGCCGAGAAGCGGGGGGAGAAAAATTCCCAGGAATTGGCCAAAGACGTGGCTCAGAGGCAGCAGGTTGAGGAATCGAATGGGATGCACCAGGCGTTCGTACTTCAGATACTTCCTGATCTCGTTTTCGATGGGAGCGAGGTTGCCGACGACGTTGGCATGGGTTAGCACGACTCCCTTAGGTTCGGCCGTGGTGCCGGAGGTGAAGACGATTTCGAGAGTATCGGAAGGTTGAATCGGGGCGGGACGAAAGCGTTCGGCCGGGCGTAGCGCGACTATGGCGGCGAGATCGGCAGGATCGATGGTTGCCATCCCTGCGGAATCGAAGAGCTGAGCGCGCTCACGCGGGCACAACACCAGGCGGGTTCGCACCTGGCTGCTGATGCGCAGTGCGAACTCGGGGGCGGCCGCGTCATCGACGGGCACCGCAATCACGCCGCACAGAGCGCATCCCAGGAAGGCCGCGACCCATTCGGCGCAGTTCGGGCTCCACAACAGGACGGCATCGCCTGCGACGATGTTGCGCGCCTCGAGTTCGCGGGCAAACTGATACGCGAGCCGGGCGACACGCCGGTAGCTCCACCGTTCATGACGATAGCCTCGCGGAAACACAAAGGCGACGGCATTGCCCCAGCGCTCGAAATCGTCCAGCGAATCCACGAGACTTGCCCGCACACCCTGTTTAGTAGCACAATTCCGAGAACTTTACAGGCGAGATTGCGTTCGATGCGCTGGTTTAGGGGCGGGATGGCAACATTTTGTGGAATTCGTGCCGTGAACGCTCGCATCGTGTTCGCGCTGAGCTTTTGTGCTCTCCTCGGGTGCCAGCCGCCGCCGGCCGGGAATGTCGGTGATTCGTCGCCGGGCTCTCCCACCACCCGGACTTCCGCGCCATTGACTTCCACCCCACGGACAGGAAACTGGCTGACCAGCAGTCCCGCTCGCGACCTGACGGGCGACGAGGCCGCTGGTGGGCACATTCTGCGCAAGCATGTCGGGCAGACCGAACAGCAGCTTCGCGAGCGCCTGGAACGGGAGCGCAACATCACCGGCGCTTCGACCTACACCGACCGCTCGACCGCGGAGCACGTCGTCGGCGCGGCCATCGCAGAATCGCAGGGGCAAATCGAGCGCTGGCTCGGCCAGCCTGGGAGACACTCCAACCTGGTGCTGGAGTATGAGAACGACGTTCCGATCGGCCGCACCATGAATCGCGGGGAACGTCAGTCGCGTGTGTGCGCGCACGCCCTGGTCGTACTAAAATACGTGGGGCCCAATGACTACTACGTCTTGACTTCTTATCCGGAGTGCCGCTGATGAATCCGAAACCGGAAATCGCCGCCGCCAACTTTCCCGCATTGCATACGTTTCTGCGGGGCTACTTTCATGAGGATGTCGCGGACGAGTATGGAACTCCTCCCGAGGCAGCCGACCAGTTCTGCGAAGACGCCGATAGCGACGAGCGCATTCCGGTGGCGCGCGAATGGCAGCAACTGATCGAACTGACCGGAACCGAGCCGGCTGCGCTGAATCCGGCATTGAAGAAACTGGGCAGCGCGATTCGCCTCAATGAAGAGGAGATTCCCAAGGTCTCGGCAATCTTCGCCCGTTGCCTGGCGGTGAAACCGCACCGGCGGGTTGCGAATGAGTGATCGTCCGGACGAGGGCATGACGACGTCGGTCTCGCTGCCTGAAAGACTGAAAGTGCTTGAGGGAAGGAAATGCCTGCTTACGCTGTAGTGATTCGAGAAAAAACGCGCAACCCTGCCAAGCTGGACGAGTACAGAAAACTAGCTCCAGCGAGTTTCCAGAATCATCCCGCAAAATTTCTTGCCGTCCACGGCCGATCCGAGGTGCTGGAAGGGCCGAACAGCGAGGAGATTATTATCCTGGAATTTCCCAGCTACGAAGCGGCCGAGGCCTGGTATCACAGTCCGGAGTATCAGGCTGCATGCCAACACCGCTTCCAGGGAGGAGACTATCGTTGCATCATTACCGAGGGCAAGGCGACCTAGCGATCGAGTTTTGCCATCGCGGCTCGCGTCGAGCGTACGTCTGATGTTTGAAGAGGAATAAGTCGATGAATACCGAAACGAAGGCCGAAACCGGCGTCATGCAAGCCGTTCCGTTTTTCGCCGTCGCGAACATCGAGGAGTCCGTCCGCTTTTACGTCGACGGCCTCGGCTTCGCAATGACCAGGCAGTGGGTTCCTGAGGGCAAGCTCCAGTGGTGCTGGCTTGAGCTCGGAGGCGCGGCGCTGATGCTGCAGGAATCCCGAAAGGAAGTGAGCGAACGCCGGGCACGCGAAGGAAAGGTGCCAGGCATCGGCGTGTCGATCTACTTTATCTGTGAGGACGCATTAGCGATCTATCGCGAGGTGACCTCACGAGGAATCAAGGCCGAGAGGCCGTTCGTCGGCAACGGGATGTGGGTCACGTCCATGTCGGACCCGGACGGCTACAAGATCTTTTTCGAGAGCACCACGGACGTGCCGGAGGAAACGGTGTACTCGGAAAAGGAAATGTAAACTCCCGGCCGGCGCCCAGCGCATCGGCGGACACGCGACCGCCGCAATCTTCCGTGATCTGGCAACTTCACACGTTACTAGTCAACCCTACAGGTTAACCCTAGACGACGCCAGTGTTTGCAGACCATCGGGGTGTCGCACCGCGACCGGTTGCTGGTAACATTTGCTGTATCAGGTGCGGCCTCGTGCAAAAAACATAGCTTTGTGACGCAGGTTACAGCGCGGGGTGTCGGCGGTCGGTACGATTTAGCGCGCTCGAGTTTCATCCCGAGCTAATTTTTTTTCAGCTAAGGAGGGTCATCATGCCGACGGATACTCTGCCGATCACAGATAATTTCAGGAGGACTTCAGTGCCCCAAGACAGTTTGACAATCACCGATAACCGTACGGGACAGAACTATACGCTTTCCGTCGAAAACGGAACCATCCGCGCAATGGATCTGCGCAAGATCAAGACCGGGCCTGAAGAC
Source organism: uncultured Acidobacteriaceae bacterium (assembly GCA_963696275.1). Taxonomy (GTDB): domain Bacteria; phylum Acidobacteriota; class Terriglobia; order Terriglobales; family Acidobacteriaceae; genus Acidiflorens. Next base: position 1,439,660 of record CAVOJQ010000012.1, read on the forward strand.
TTCGGCTTGATGACCTATGACCCAGCCTTCATGAACACCGCTTCCTGCCGGAGCGCGATCACTTTCATTGACGGTGACCGTGGAATCCTGCGCTATCGCGGCTATCCCATCGACGTGCTGGCGCAACACTGCACCTATCTCGAAGTTGCCTACCTGCTGCTGAACGGCGAACTTCCCAATGAAAGTGAATTGAAGAAGTGGAAGGATTCGATCACCCATCACACCATGCTCCACGAAACCACGAAAAAGTTCATGGAAGGCTTCAACCCCTCGGCCCATCCCATGGCGATGCTGGTGAGCACGGTGGCGGCGCTTTCCTCGGTGTATCCGGATGCGAAAAACGTTCACGACCCGGCAACCCGGCTGCTGCAAATCCAGCGCCTGGTGGGCAAGATGCCGTCCATCGCAGCCATGTCTTATCGGCACAGCATGGGCTTTCCCTACATCTATCCCGACAACGACCTCACCTATCCCGAAAATTTCATGAACATGCTGTGGAAGATGGTCGAGCCGAAGTATCTCGCCAATCCGGTGATTGCGCGGGCGCTCGACATTCTCTTTATTCTGCATGCCGACCACGAGCAGAATTGCAGCACCAACGCCATGCGCGCCGTGGGCAGCTCGCAGAGCGATCCCTATCTGGCGACCGCTGCCGCTGCCGCCGCTCTTTCCGGACCGCTGCACGGTGGAGCGAACGAAGAAGTGCTGCGCATGCTGGATGAGATCGGTTCCAAGGATAACGTCGCCGCCTACGTCAGGAAGATCAAAGAAGGCAAAGGCAAGCTGATGGGCTTCGGACATCGCGTTTACAAGAACTACGATCCGCGGGCGAAAATCATCAAGTGGGCCGCCGACCAGCTGTTCGAAGTTACGGGACGCAACGCCAAGCTGGAGATTGCGCTCGAACTGGAACGCATCGCACTGGAAGACGATTATTTCGTGCAGCGCAAGCTCTATCCGAATGTGGACTTCTACTCCGGCATCATGTATCAGGCGATGGGCTTCAAGCCGGAGATGTTCACGGTGCTGTTCGCGATTCCGCGCACCATCGGCTGGCTGTCACAGTGGCAGGAAATGCTGAACGACCCCGAGCAGAAAATCGCGCGTCCGCGCCAGGTTTGGATCGGACACGACACGCGGGAATTTGTGCCGATCGAGAAGCGGTAAGAAGAGCCACGACTTTAACCGGAACCTGGCCCAGTCTGTCAGATATTGGCAGACCGGGCCTTTATTTATCCGCCGGCAATCGCTCCGATGATAATAAAGGGCTCCTTGCCGGACACAACTTTGTCGGGCAGTGGAGCATCGGGCGATTCGTGAGAGAGATCCTGCTCGCAGGCGAAGAAGCGCAGGAAAGCGCGCCGCTCGAGCGTGACTTGATCGCGGATCGCGCCGCGCAGCATGGGGTAGCGTGCCTCGAGCGCGTCGAGGATGGAACGCTGCGTGACCTCACCCTCGATCTCGAGTTCGACGTCGCCGCGAACCTGCGCCAGCATTCGCAGATGGAAGGGGATGATGACTCGGATCATTTGCGGACGACACATAAAAATCTCGTTTTCGGCTAAGTGCAACCTCAACCCGCGTCACCGAAATGGATTCCGGACTGTCAGCTGCCGATTGATGATCTGCCCGTGCTGCAAATCCTCAGAATAGAGAGTTTTGCAACCAGCCTCCAAAGCCGCGGCAACAATTAACGCATCATAAATGCCGTAACCGTACTTTTCCGCAATCGCCACCGCTGCGTTATGCGTGTCGAGCGAGATGGGAACTGGTTTCGGACAAAAAGTGCGAATAATGTCCAGGAAATCTTTTACTTCTGCCCAGGACATGTCCAACTTCCGGCGCGCCACCGAAACAGATTCGTTCAAAGATTGGACACTCACAATCCCACCTCTTTCGAGCAGCGCCTCGGCTTTTGAGGCTCGGGTATCGTTCTTCGCCACTGCGTAGATCAACACGTTGGTGTCGAAAAAGTCTTTAGCGGGCATTCGCCTCCGCCCGGTCAAAGACAAACCCTGCGGGCAAGGGACGGCGCAGCCGGCGCAACCGGTCGAGAGCCCGTTGCCGGCCGGGGTCGCGGCGCACTTCAAATTCCCGCGCGTCGGCGATCCTGATTTCGATCTGGTCGCCCTCTTTTAATTGGAGAGCTTCCACAACTTCCGCCGGCAGCCGCACCGCGAGACTGTTACCCCACTTTGAGACCTGCATGATGCCCTCCATAAGCCGAATTGATCTACATTGCTATTGTATATCATTTCTGAAACAAGCAATACAGTGAGTCGAGGGGCACCTCGCCGCCAGCGCGCGATTCCTGTCACCCCAGCGTCTGCACCTCGACCGAAAGTACGGCCGGAAGATCCCGTACAATCGGCTCCCAGCTGTCGCCCGCATCGGCGGAGGCATACACCTGGCCGCCGCTGGTGCCGAAGTAAATGCCGCACTTGTCGAGGGAATCGACGGCCATGGCGTCGCGCAGAACATTGACGTAGCAATCTTTCTGCGGCAGGCCTTTGGTGAGCGGCTCCCATTCATTGCCGCCGGTGCGGCTGCGAAAGACGCGCAACTTGCCGTCGGGAACAAAATGCAGGGAATCGCTGGTGATGGGGACTACGTATACCGTCTCCGGCTCGTGGGCATGCACATCGATCACGAAGCCGAAGTCGGTGGGCAGGTTGCCGCTGACCTCTTGCCAGGAATCGCCTGCGTCGTTGCTGCGCATCACGTCCCAGTGTTTCTGCATGAACAGCACACCGGGACGGGAAGGATTCATCGCGATGTGGTGAACGCAGTGTCCCACCTCGGCGAGAGGGTCGGGAATATATTGCGAATGCAAACCGCGGTTGATCGGCTTCCAGGTCTGGCCGCCATCGTCGGTGCGAAACGCGCCCGCGGCCGAGATGGCTATGAAGATACGCTGCGGATCGCTGGGATCGAGAATGATCGTGTGTAGGCACATTCCGCCCGCGCCCGGCTGCCATTTCGGCCCGGTGCCATGGCCGCGCAATGCAGAAAGTTCTTTCCAGTTCTGTCCGCCATCGTTCGAGCGGAACAAGGCGGCGTCTTCGACTCCGGCGTAGACCGTGTCGGGATCGGTGAGCGACGGCTCCAGGTGCCAAACGCGCTTGAATTCCCAGGGATGCTGCGTTCCGTCATACCACTGATGCGTGTTGAGGGGCTTGCCGGTTTCGGCAGAGGCGTCGTAGACGAACTTATTGCTGGCGGACTTCGGCGGACCTGGCGCGGGCGGCTCTCCCGCCGGCGTTCCGGGCTGGTGCCAGGTTTTCCCGCCGTCGTCAGATCGTTGAATCATCTGTCCGAACCACCCGCTGGACTGCGAAGCGTAAATACGGTTGGGATCAGCGGGCGATCCTTTGAGGTGATACATTTCCCAGCCGGCGAAGTGCGGGCCGCTGACATCCCATTGTTCGCGCTTGCCGTCGGAGGTGAGAATAAATGCGCCTTTGCGTGTTCCGACCAATACTCTTACTCGACTCATTCGCGTTCCCTTCTTTATTTCATTCGCCGCGATAAGCCCGCCGCAGCCCTTCAATGTCGATCCTGGTCATTTGCAGCATAGCTCTGAATACCCTTTGCGATTTCACGGCATCTTTATCCTGCATCAGTTCGATTAAGGCCCGGGGAACAATCTGCCACGACACGCCAAATTTATCCTTCAGCCAGGCGCATTGCAGCTCGGATCCCTCGGCAGAAAGCTTGTCCCACAGATTATCTACTTCAGCCTGCGTTTCACAGTCCACAAAGAATGATATGGCGGGAGAGAACGTATAGTGCGGGCCACCATTCAGCGCGATGAATTGTTGTCCTTCGAGTTCGAAGGTCACGGTCATCACCGATCCCGCCGGGCGCGGCCCCGCTTCACCATAGCGCGCAATGTTCAGGATCTTCGAGTTCTTGAAAATCGAGGTGTAAAAGTTCACCGCTTCTTCGGCCCGATCATTGAACCACAGGAAGGGAGTAATTTTCTGCATGTGATCCTCGCTTGCCGACGTCAAGTCTTTGCTATGAGCCCGCGGCGCGGAGGCACGACTGCTCTCCGCGTCGCGGGCCCGTTCCCTTTCTTCTTCGCGTTCGAATCGGGCTTAAGCGGCCTTTGCAAACTGCTTACGCATCTGCTTCACCCACTGGCGCATGCCCTCGATATGGCCAGGGGAACGGCTTTCCATCCAGGTCTGGTAGCGGTTGGCAGCTTTTTCCAGGTGCGCAAGAAATTGCGGATTCATAAACTTTTCCCGCGCCTGCGGCAGGACGGGTCTGATGCGGTCCCAGACGCCGAAAAATTCACCACTCGTCTCAAAGAACAGATCCTCGTGGAGCAAGCCGTAATTGAGCATGGCGCAGGCTTGATCCCAATAGGTGAGCACCATCATCGCGAACGCGCCGGCCTCGGTTCCGGGAGGCGCGAGGCGCATGGAATCTTCGAAAGTATCCGGGAAGTAGTTTTTGAAAAACCACTCACGGGCCTGACGCAGCCGCGCCTCGCGGCGCATTTCATAGATTTGCAGATGAAGTTGAGCTTGTTCGTGCGTTGGTTTTGCATCCATAATCCGTCTCCTTATTTGCCGATGCTTGGGTTGATCGAACTTGGGTTGACGTTCAAGGTTCTGCTTTGAGTACCCCCAATGGCTAAGATAGTTCTCACGGTCAGGAATTATGGGACATATTACTTGTTAAATGCAAGTGAAATGTCTAAGATGAAATTGTGCCGAAGCATCACCCTGTCAAACGGCGGTCGGAGTGTCCACTGAACGCTTCCGTGGAGATGCTGGGCGATCGCTGGTCGCTGTTGATCATTCGCGACATGATGCTGCGAGGCTTCCGAGCCTACAAGGAATTCCTTCAGTGTTACGAGGGAATCGCGACCAATATCCTCGCCGATCGCCTGCGCAAGCTCACCGCTTGCGGGATTATCACCGCGGCTGCCGATCCCGCGGACGGTCGCAAGATGATTTACTCGCTGACTCGGAAGGGCATGGATTTGGCGCCAGTGCTGACGGAAATGGTGCTGTGGGCAGCGGCTCACGAAGATACCGGCAATCAAAGGCTCGTCCGCGAGATGCGGCAGGACAAGGAGAAGTTTCTGGCGGTGACACGGCAACGCTGGGCGGGGAAAAAGAATGCCCTCTAGAAACGGGAGGAGAAGAGAATGATTCGGCCAGTTCCGGGATTATTTTTTCTTCGTGGGCTTGAGCTTTAAAGTCCTGGCATATTCGTAGCTCAATCCCAGATACTTCCGCAGTTCGTTCGTCTTCTTCAGCAACGCATCGGGAACGGCGACGTATTCTTTCATGACCGCGCCGTATGCCTCGAAGAGCGTGGTGTTGTACTTTTTGAGAAATCTCTCGCGCTCACCCTCGGGCAGCCGGATGGCCAGGGACCGGGAGTCGTGAAGAAGCGTAAACATGTTCCCATTGAGCGAGGTGTACGGATTCGCGGCGCCCTTCGGTTCGATGCCGGGACAGGTTGCGAGGAGTTTTTCGTAGAGGTCCACTCTCGTATCTGATTTCGCGGCGGTCGCTTTGCTCTTCCTGGTTACGGCCACGGTTTCTCCTCGGTGAAGAACTGTTTTGGGCTACGAGAATACACCCAAAGTACGCCTCTCTAGCCTGCAGGTATCAGCCCGCGAGCGTGCCGTGGCTAATCCTTCTCACGCGAACTCCTCCTAAAGTTGTACACTCTTGAGTTTCGAGACTAGCGCGGCGCCGGGCTTGTTGTTAGGGTGAAACCGCCGTCGAATCGGGAGTCCGTTCGTGAAGAAGGTTCGTTTCGTTCTTGCCATCAACCTCTTGGTGCTGCTCTCCGCAGCCAGCGCGCAAACGGCCGCGCCGAAGCAACTCACCATTGAACAGATCTTCGCCGAGGGCGGGATCACGGGCCGCTCTCCGGAAACCATCAAGTGGAGTCCGGACGGCACGAAAGTGTCTTTCTTGCAGCGCGATGACGATGGCGAGCATGGCGAACTCTGGTATCTGGACACGGCGACGGGCGAGAAAAAGGTGCTGGTCAGCGAGGTCAAGCTGTCGCAACTTGCTCCTCCCGTCAACCGGATGCATGACGAACGGGAAATCGAGCGGGTGCTACGGTATCACGTTGCCGCCTACAACTGGTCGCCGGATTCCAAGCACCTGCTCTTCGATTCGCAAGGACAGCTCTGGTATTACAGCCTCGACAGCGGGACGGCGGTGCAGTTGACGTCGTCGCCGGAAGCGAGCGAAGACCCGAAGTTTTCGCCGGACGGGAGCCGACTCGCCTTCGTGCGGAGGCACCATCTTTACGTGCATCCGGTAGCGGGAGAGGACGGCGAGCGTCCGCTCACGCGCGACGACAAGAAAGAAAAAAAGAAAGATAAAGAGGGAGATAACGACCGGGACAGCGACCAGGAAAGCAACATACTCAACGGCGAAGTGGACTGGGTTTATGCCGAGGAACTCGCTGTGCGCAGCAACTTCTTCTGGTCGCCGGACAGCCGCGAAATACTTTTTCTGCAGATGGATGAAACTCACGTCCCGACCTATCCCATCACCGACTGGTTGCCGACTCATGCCCGGGTTGATCAGGAAAAATTCCCCCAGCCTGGGGACCCGAATCCCATCGTGCGGCTCGGAGTGGTGGGCAGCAATGGCGGCAAGGTGCGCTGGCTGAAACTCACTGATAACGATGACACGTATGTGCCGCGTTTTGGCTGGATTCGCGAAGGCTGGGCCTGGGCTGAGGTCTTGAATCGAGATCAGAACGTGATGGACCTTTATTTCATCGACGCGAAGTCGGGCAAGTCGCGCAAAGTGTTGACCGAGTCGGCGCGGTTTGCGTGGGTGAATGTCAACGATGACTTTCGCATCCTGAAATCCGGCGACCGGTTTCTGTGGACGAGCTGGCGCGACGGCCATACCCATATTTATCTCTACAGTTTTAACGGCAGCGATCCGATTGCCTCCGATGCCAAGCTGGAACGGCAGCTCGAAAGCGGGGACTATGAGGTGATCGCGGTCAGCGGCATGGATGAAGCATCGGGCACGGTTTTCTTTACGGCCAACAAGGATGATCCGCGACAGGAGAAACTTTTTTCCGTAAAGCTGGACGGGACGGGGATGCAAAGTCTCTCACCGGAAGGGGGCAGCTTCGCTGCCAGCTTCTCTGGTGACGGCAAGAATTTTGTGGAAACACATTCGGCCACACTGACGCCGCAAAGGATCTCGGTGTGCGCGGTGGGTGGTGACTGCCACAAGATCTGGGAAGGCCGCAGCCTCGCCGATTACGATCTGATTGCGCCGCAGCCCCTTACCTTCAAGGCGGACGACGGCACGGTTTTGTATGGGTACTTGATTCTGCCACGCCATGCCGACCCCAGTCAGAAGATTCCGCTGATTGTGCACATCTATGGCGGGCCGGCGGGGCAGACTGTGCAGGATGCATGGGGGGGAACGAACCCGCTGTTTCATCAGATTCTGGCGAACGAAGGCTACGCAATTTTCTCCGTCGATAATCGCGGATCGCCAAATCGCGGGAAGGCGTTTTCTGCCGCCATCCGGTTCCAGTTCGGAGGGATCGAACTGAAAGATCAGCTCACTGCGCTCGACCAGTTGTATGCGCAGTTTCCCCAACTCGATCGCACGCGCACCGGCATCTGGGGATGGTCCAATGGCGGATCGATGACCCTCTATGCGCTGACCCACTCCGACCGTTTCAAGGCGGGGATTTCGGTGGCTCCCGTGACCAACTGGCGCGATTATGATTCGATTTACACCGAGCGCTACATGGGTCTGCCAAAAGAGAGCCCCGCCGCCTATGACAATTCGATTGTCAGTGCGGCCGGCAATCTTAACGGATCGTTGCTGCTGGTGCACGGAACGAGCGACGACAACGTGCATTTCCAGAATACAATTCAGATGGCCGACGCGCTCGTCCGGTCAGGAAAACAGTTTCGCCTGATGGTGTATCCGAATAAGACGCACGGCATCGCGGGATCGGTTACGCGCACGCAGCTGTTTCACATGATGGAAGATTTCTGGAATAAGGAATTGAAGTAGAGATCAGCCGTCAGCGTCAGCCGCCAGCCGTCAGTTTTGGGCCGTGGCTGACGGGGGTCTGCCTGAAGGCTGATGGCTGAAGGTCGCCTTATGCATCGAACAACTCTCGGCAATTTTGAACTCACCGTCGTTTCCGACGGAACTTACTTTCTTGATGGCGGAGCTTTCTTTGGCGTAGTTCCGAAGGCGATGTGGTCGAAGAAGCTGCTGGCGGACGAGCAAAACCGGATTGAGACGGGATTGAATTCCCTGCTGGTGCGGACGGGCGAGAAGAACATCCTGATTGAGACCGGCATCGGCAATAAACTGCCGGAGAAGCTGGTGAAGATCTACAAACAGCCGGCGAAACTGCTCGACAACCTGCACGCGGCTGGAGTTGCGCCCGAAGACATCGACATTGTCATCAACACGCATCTGCATTTTGACCACTGCGGCTGGAATACGGTGCGGCGCGGCGATCAGGTGGTGGCGACGTTCCCCAAGGCGAAGTATTACGTGCAGCGGCGGGAGTGGGAGCATGGGCGCCTGCAACTGGAGCGCGACGCGATCAGCTACATGAGTCCGAATTACGATCCGCTGCTGGAGAGCGGTCAGATGGTGCTGCTGGAGGGCGATGCCGAACTTTTGCCGGGGATCTCGGTCAAGGTTTTTCCGGGACACACGGCCCATATGCAGGCGGTGATGGTGGAGAGCGGCGGCAAAAAAGCGTGCTACATCTCGGATTTAATTCCCACCTCGAATCATCTGGACCTGACCTGGGTGATGGCGTTCGATTTGTTTCCGCTGGAAACCATTGAAAGCCGCAAGAAGTATTACTCGTGGGCGATTCCGCAGCGATGGCTGACGGTGTTCACCCATGACGACGCTGTTCCATGGGGATACGTGGAGCGGGGCGAGCGGGGAAGGTTAGGTCTGTCTAAGGTCACGTAGGGGACAGCCGAGTCCAGAAAGATCGCGTGGCGGCGGCGCCCATCCACACGTCCGCCTCAGAGCTCGCGGGCGAGGGCGCCCGCGTCACACAATTTGGCTTCAAAGAACTCTTCGACTCGCCTCAGAATCTCTGTGCCACTCTTGGCTTCGTAGATTGCTTTGCGCAGCGCTGCACCTCCGGGTATGCCGTGGGTGAACCAGGAGGCGAACTGCTTCATCTTGCCTTCGGCTCCGGGCATTTCTTCTTCGAGCAGCATTTGGAAGTAGGTGCGGATCATCTGGTAGCGGTCGGCTTCGGTGGGGTCGTCGTAAAGCTTGCGGCTAGCGTCGTCCTGGGATGCGGAGCCTGGCTCCGCTGGACGGGCGGGGACGCCCATCGCTCCACTCACGTACTGCTCAATCTGGCGGAAGATCCATGGATTGGCTGGGGCCATTCTTCCTATCATCACGGCGTCGCATCCGGTTTGGGCGACCATGGCGGAGGCGTCCTCGGGCGAGCGGATATCGCCGTTGCCGATGACCGGAATCTTTACTGCCTGCTTGACGGAGGCGATCCATTCCCAGCGGGCATTGCCGCTATAGCCTTGCTCCCGGGTGCGGGCGTGGAGAGCGACTGCTCCCAGGCCGCAACTTTCGGCCATCCGCGCCAGTTCCACGCAGACGATTTCGTCGTCGTTCCATCCAGCGCGGAATTTCACGGTGAAGGGAATCTTCACCGCGGCTCGCACGGATTCGAAGATCTGGCGGATCATCGGCAGATCGCGCAGCAGTCCGGAGCCGCCATTGCACTTCACAACTTTTTTCGCGGGGCAGCCGAGATTCAGATCGACCAGGTCGAAGCCAACATCTTCGACCAGGCGCGCGGCGTCGGCGAGTACGGCGGGACTGCTGCCGAAGAGCTGGGCGGAGATAGGATGCTCGTCTTCATAGAAGTGCAGGTAGCGGCCACGAACGCGCTGATCGCGCAAGAGGCCATCGGCCGAGGTGAACTCGGTCATGATCAGGCCGCATCCGCCAAGATTTTTGATGAAGCGGCGGAAGACGGTGTCGGTGACTCCGGCCATGGGGGCGAGAACCGTGGCGGGTGCGATGTGGACGTTGCCGATCGTGAATGACGCCGGAAACGCGGGTGCCAGTGCGGAGCCAGACGACGAAGCGACGGACGCCTCGACCGTTCGTCCTCGGCTGCTGTCCGCGTTGTCCCAGAACTTGCTCACGGCTTTATTCTAACTTCCTTTCGGTCGAAGCTCCGACTGGTGCATCAAGCAAAAGCCCTCGCCGGGGCGAGGGCTTGATTCCAATAATCGCTGAAAAGCTACTTTTTGGCGGTTTCGGCCTTTGCCGCATCGGCTTTGGCGGCATCGCTTTTCGCATATTTGCGGCGGAAGCGCTCGACGCGACCGGCGGTGTCCATGAGTTTCTGCTTGCCGGTGAAGAAGGGATGGCAGGCGGCACAGATTTCCACGGAAATATCGCCCTTATGGGCCGAGCGGGTGACAAATGCGTTGCCGCAGGCGCAATGCACGCGGACTTCAGTGTAGTGGGGATGAATGGCTGCTTTCATGGCTGTTCGTAATCCTCGATTCAGACATTTAATTCTACAGGAGTTGGGAAGGATTCAGCAAGGCAAACGGGCCAGTTTGCAAATGCTCCAAGATAATGTCACCCCATCACTGCGACGAGACTTGGTCACCCTCTGAGGATTGGTGACGATGAGTCAGAAAGAGTTCCAACGAGTGAAAGTGACTGGAAATGCGGTGCTGAGGACTGACGGCACCACGGCAAAACGGCAGGGCCGACCCCCTGCCGTTTCGGTTGTAACCAAGAATTCTGGGCCCTGTTGGCTTACTTGCCTTTGTTGACTACTTTCTTGAGTTCGTTTCCGGGAGTGAATTTGGCGACTCTTCTGGCGGCGATCTTGATGGTGGCACCCGTCTGCGGGTTTCGGCCATTGCGGGCCTTGCGCTGCGAGACGGAGAACGTGCCGAAACCGATCAAGGCTACCCGGTCCCCTTTGCGAAGGGCAGCAGTGATGCTGTCCACGGTGGTGTCGATCGCGGTGGTCGCTTGCGCTTTGGAAATACTGCAAGCTCCCGCGATTCGGTCAACCAGATCAGCTTTATTCATGCTATCTCCTGACAACCAGTTGTTCCGGCGCCCGCGCATTAACCGATGTGTGCTCAAAGCGCGGAGTACCGGCGATGGCCATTCTCCTCCGAATGACAGGAATGTCAAGGGCAAATCCGTGCCAGTTGCCGCTTTTGACATCTTCGTGCGCAGAAGAGGTAGCATTTTCGTTATCGCTCTCCGGTCGCAGGGCAGAGCGCCGACCCCCTTGTATGCGTCCCGAAACGAGATGTGGGGCAGCTTCGCGGCCAGGGTCGATTCAGGGACCGGAGGGGCGCGGCTAGTCGCGTCTCTACCGGAGATTCTTTTCCGGTTCTCCACAAGGCCACGACGGAGTTCACAGGATGTGCACAGAGAGGAAACGGTTTCCGGTTGCGATGTTGGCGGGTTCGGGTGCAGAGTTCTAAGTAAAGGATTCGATCAGCAATCATGAAGACAGCAGCGGAAGTCTGCCCGGTATGCGCGGGCTCGGGATGGAAGGCGGTTGCGGGAGCTCCGGATGGTGGCGTGACGCGCTGCGATTGCCAGTTGCGGGCGCGGGGCAGCGCTTTGATTGGGGCGGCGCGGATTCCGAAGAGATATGAGCATTGCGAGCTTTCGAATTTCACTGCCGATTTTCCGGGAGCTGACCGGTCAATTTCGCTGGCGCAGATCGGCGCGTCGCGCTTTGTGCAGGAGTTTGATCCGCGGGATGGCAAGGGCTTGCTGCTGGTCGGGGGCATCGGGACGGGCAAGACGCATCTGGCGGTGGGAATTTTGAAGGAGCTCATCGCCGCCCGGGGAAGCGCCTGCCTTTTTTGCGACTATCGCGAATTGCTCAAGCAGATTCAGAACTGCTACAACGACTCAGTGCAGGCGACCGAACTGCAGGTGCTGCGGCCGGTGTTTGATGCCGAGGTGCTGGTGCTCGACGAACTGGGAGCGGTGAAGCCGAGCGAGTGGGTGTGGGATACGGTCAGTTTGATCCTCAACACGCGCTATAACGACAATCGGACGACGATCATTACCACGAATTTCGCCGACGAGCCGGCCGCGAGCATCACTCGATCGATCACACCGGCGCGGGCTGCGGCGCGCGAAGAGACGCTGGGCGACAGAATCGGGGAGCGGATGCGCTCGCGGTTGCACGAGATGTGCCGCGTCGTGAAGATGGACGGTCCGGACTTCCGGCAGAAGTTCAAGAGCGCGAGCTTTGGATAGCCCGAGCATGGAGGCGTTTATTCCAACTGGAGAGCTGACGCAAGGTCCCTCGACTTGCCCTCGCATGCTCTCGGGGCATGCGCTCGGGATGACAGAGCGGAGAAACAAGCCCGCGTCGGCGCGCTCGGTCGCTCTACAATCAAGAGCGTGCTGACCGAGCGCATCGAGTTCCGGCCGGATTGTGACAGCGAGATTTTTGCGGCTGTCGCTGCGGCTCCGGCGGTTTTTCTGTTGCGCGGTTCGGATCCTCAAGCCGAGCCTTACGTTACGAAGACAGCGAATCTTCGGCGGCGATTGCAGCGGCTGCTATCGGTTCCCGAGGAACGGACGAAGCGGCTCAACCTGCGCGATCGCGTGCGCTGGATCGAGTACACGCTGACCGGATCGGACTTCGAATCGGGGTTAGTGCTGTATCGAGTGCTCCGCGCCACATTTCCCAAGACTTACTCGAACCGTCTGCGATTGCGCTTCGCTCCCCTGGTCAAGCTGCATCTGGAGAATGAATTTCCGCGGGCGTCGATTACGACGCGGCTGGGACGAATGTCGGGTGGGAACGTTTACTACGGGCCGTTTGGTTCGCGGCTGGCGGCGGAGAAGTTCATGAACGACGCGCTTGATTTTTTCAAGATGCGGCGCTGCGTGGAGGAACTTCATCCCGATCCGCAATTTCCCGGTTGCGTTTATTCCGAGATGAAGATGTGTCTGGCTCCGTGTTTTCGAGGCTGCAGCGATGAGGAGTACCGGGTGGAGGTGGTGCGGGTGGAAAAGTTTCTGGATTCGCGGGGCGAATCGCTGCAGCGGCAGATGGCGGTGGAGCGCGATGAGGCCTCGGCGAAGATGGAGTTCGAGGCGGCGGCGGCGATCCATGCGCGGATGGAAAAGCTGGCTCCGGTGTTGCAGCAGTTGCCGGAATTTGTTCATCGGATCGACCGGTTGCATGGGGTGATCGTGCAGAAAAACGTGCAGAAGAACGCGCCGAAAAGGGTGCAGGAAAGTGGCGAGAATCCCGTGCCGACGGACGAGCCGCCCGAGAGCGTTGCGCTGTTTCGGGTCGACGGTGGGGCGATCGCGGGGCCGCTCGAGTTTCCGATTTCCGCCGGCGAGCACACCAAGTCGCAGTCGATGGAGGCGCGCATTCAGGCCGCACTCGGGGCGTTTCCGGCGGCTGAGCCGGGGAGCGCTATCGAGCGCATGGAGCACCTTGCGATCCTGAAGCGGTGGTGTTACCGGGGGACGCGAGCGGGCGAAATTTTCTTTGCCGACGCCAAAGGGGAATTGCCGATGCGGCGGCTGGTACGGGGCATCGGGCGTGTATATCGGGGTGAAACGCCGGAAAGTCCTGCTCCGGGTTTCATACAATTATTGATAGAAAGGGACGGGCATGGCTAAGAAGACTAAGAAACCGCAGTCCGGGCGGTCCAGCAAGAGGGCCGCGAAGGAGGACAGCAAATCGTCGATCAAATCCGCATCCGGCAAGGCGGCCAGCAACGATCAACCTCTTCGCGAGCAGTTGCTCTCTCTGCTGAAAGGTGGGCAGGCGCATGCGGATTTCGATGCCGCTGTCGGGGACTGGCCGGTGCAACTGGCGGGAGCGAAAGTTGCGAACTTTCCGCATACGGCGTGGATGCTGCTGGAGCACATGCGCCTTGCGCAGTGGGACATTCTGGAGTTCAGCCGCAATCGCAGGCACGTCTCTCCGAAATGGCCGGAGGGATACTGGCCCGCGTCGGAAGCGCCCGCGGATGCGAAGGCGTGGGAGGCTAGTGTCGCCGCGTTCAAAAAAGATCTGCAGGCGATGGAGCGACTGGTTGGCGATCGCAAGGTCGATCTCAACGCACGGATTCCGTGGGGCGATGGGCAGACAATTCTGCGCGAGGCGCTCCTGATGGCCGATCATAATGCGTATCACCTGGGGCAACTGGTGATGTTGCGGAAGAGTATCGGGATCTGAATTCACCGCCGAGACGCAGAGAGCGCCGAGAAAACCTTTTTTGGCTCAAGATTGAATTCAGCTAGCCTCCCGGGAACGCGCCCTTTTAATCATGAATAAGATTTGGAATTCCTCGGCGTTCTCGGCGTCTCGGCGGTTTCGAAGGTCTACGCGGCACGAAGCGGTTTGCGGTCGGGTCTCTTTCTGAAGACAACTTTAATTTCTTCACGCCAGTGTTCGTCGATTCCGAGGACCTCCCAATCGATTTCGGGGGAGAGATAACGGAGGATGGCGTCGGTGGTGGGGTGCAGGTGGAGCGCGGGCGTTACCAGTAGCAGGAGGGGCTTTTGCGGGGAGATCTCGCGGCCGGGAAAGTATCCGAACTGGGCGAACTCTCCGCGGGCCTGATGCCAGGCTACGCGCGACCAGTAATCGACGCCTTGCAGGGGAAGGTGGAGATCTTCGTCGGCTTTGAGTTCGATGACGGCGAGGCGCGAGTCGGCGGTTTCGGCGAGGATGTCGATCATGGCGCGATCGGCGGCGGCGAAGGCGGGGACCTGCGCGTAGACAAATTCGGGACGCAGGCGGCCGTCGAGGGCGACGAGGTTGCCTGCGACCAGGGATTCCAGCCAGCGCTCGGGATGCATGCGCCACAGGGCGTGGTTCTTGGGACCGTCGGTGCAGCGGACAGCAGCGGCCAGGCGCACCAGATCGGCGAATTGGGGTCCGTTGGTCGAGGTCAGTACGCGTTCTTCGGGTCCCATGCCGAAGGTAATTTCTTCGCTGCTTTGAAAAGTTCGCGGATCGTGCGCGATGCGAGCCTGGGCGAATTCGAGTCCGTGGCGCCGGAATGAGATTAATGCCGGCGAGAGGACCACGACCTCGGCCTGCGGCAGGATGGCGTGAATGTCTGCAATCGCCTGCGCAAAGCGTTCGCGCGCCTGCGGTTCATCGACAGAATGCACCAGGCGGGTAGCGAGGTTGCCGCAATCGGCGGTGTCGACCGGGGTGAGGGAGTCTTCGCGCTGATCGAATTCGTAGAGTTGCCATTTCGCCGCGACGGGATTCAGATGCGCCATCCGTTGGCGGGTCAGGGCAACGGTGCCCTCGGGAACGATCAGCACCAGGCCTTCGACTACGCGGCGTTCGCGCTGGGCGAGGCGGCAGGCTTCAAGCCATAGAATTCCGATGGTCAGGGCGCCATCGATGGTCGACTGTGTTTCCTGGTCGTTCACTCCGACGACGGCTAGCGCGCGTTGGCCGTGGCGCATCCAGCCGCGCAGGTAGGCGGGGCCGAAGGAGTGTTCGAGATCGACGCTGGTGGTCAGTCGGACGACGGTCCAGTCGGGGAAGGTTCTTTCAAGGGCGCGGCGGAGGCGGGGTTCGTAAGCGGTGCGGGCGGCGCGACGGGCGGCGGGCGAGCGTTGATCGCGATCGCGGCAGAAATCGAGGCAGGTGGGACGATTCTGCCCCATGCGCTGGACTTGCAGGCGGAGCGTCGTGGCTTTAACTTCCGCATCGAGCACGCGGCGCACGAAATTGCGCTCGGGGGACCACAGATGCAGCAGGCATTTGTTGTATTCACCGGAGACGGAATATTTCGACGCGGCCAGGTCGAAAGCGATGGCTCCGTCTTCGACCACGACGGCGGCGCGCGCTCCGCAGAGAAATTCGGAGAGGAGCTGGCTGAGGGAGTCGGGGGTCATGGAATTAATACAACATGGCATGCCATGCTTCGAGGGCCGTCTCCTGGGCGGCGAATGGGCCTCGGCCCTGATACGCAGGTTGATCTCCATTGTCGCTGGCGGGCGGCTCGATGTCGGTGATGGTGCACACCGGACGTTTGTGATGAAAAAAGTTGAAGTCAGATTGCGGTGGAACTGCCCCACTCAAGCCAAAACCGAGCTTGAATGGGCCACCCGTGCACCCGTCCAACTTCTGCAATGAAACCGCTTGCTTTGAAATGTTCTTCTATGTTGAGTATACTGTGGAATGAGTTCCACATATGGAAATCGTTCAAATCGTGCTGGATAAAAAGCTGTTACACGCCGCCGACCAAGCTGCGAAGCGCACTCGGCGAAACCGGTCCGCTCTGGTGCGCGACGCCCTGCGGGAGCATCTCCGGCGGTTGGAACTGCGAGCCAGTGAAGAGCGCGACCGCCAGGGCTACGCGCGACAGTCGCCAGCCGACGCGGAAGCGCAGGGTTGGGAAGCGGAGGCTGCATGGCCGGAAGAATAGCCCGAGGCCAGATCGCCCGAGGAGAGGTTAGGCTCTACCAGTTTGCCGCGCCGGACAAGAAAAGACCGGCCCTCGTGCTCACCCGCAGCAGCGCCATCGGGTATTTATCCACGGTCACGGTTGCGCCTGTCACTTCCATGATTCGCGGCGTCCCATCGGAAGTCGTGCTGAATGAGGAGGACGGTATGAAGTCCCCGTGCGCGGTGAACCTGCACAATGCAGTTACGGTGTCGCAACAGCGCCTGGGGAAACGCGTGGCCCAGCTTAGTTCGGCACGAATGAACGAGGTGTGTGCTGCTCTGCGGTTTTCTTTGGGGTGTGATTCAGGCTAGTTACTGGGTACGTTTATCTGTCCCCGAATTTCAAGAACTGCCCCACTCAAGCCGATGCCGGACTTGAATGGGCCACCCGCCTGCCGCTGTTTCGTGTTTTGGTGTCGTCTATCCTGAGGCGATCTGCGCCGTCGGATGCAAACACTAAACACAAGGTCCCTCCACTCCGCAGATCATCGCCTTCGCGATGATCTTCTTCGGTCGGGATGACAGAGTGGGAACGTGCACAGGCTGATCCGGTGGCGACGCACTGGCCGTGGGATAATGTAGAAGTGTCGCAGCGAGTCTTTTGACAATCAAGGGCATCAAAATATGGTGACAATCAATCAGGAACGCTTTTTTTTCCAGCACTACGGGCTTAGCCATCACGATCTGGAGACCTATCTGGCGGCGGCGCTTTCGGCGGGCGGCGACTATGCCGATCTTTATTTCGAGTATCTGACTTCGACTTCGCTGATGGTGGATGAATCGCTGGTGAAATCGGCGTCGCAGGGCATTTCGGCGGGGTGCGGCGTGCGGGTGGTTTCGGGCGAGCGCACGGGATATGCCTATACCGACGATCTATCTCCGCAACGGATTCTGCACGCGGCGCGCACGGCGGCTTTGATTGCCAGCGCTCCCGCGAAATCGACGGTGGCGGGATTTCAGCAGAAGCCGGGGCGCAGTTTGTATCCCATTGCACTGCCCTCGGTGGACGCCGATATTTCTTCCAAGGTTGAGTTGCTGATGCGGGCTGATGGGACGGCTCGCGGGTTCGATGCGCGGATTAAGGAAGTGCGCGCGAGTTATGCGGATGAACTTCGGACCATCCTGGTGGTCGGGTCGGACGGGACGTTTGCCGAGGACTCGCAGCCGCTGGCGCGGATGAATGTTTCGTGTATTGCGAAGACCGAGGCCAGTTCGGGACGTGGAACCTCGGGTGGCGGCGGACGGGTGGCGCTGGACTTCTTTTTTGGCGACAAGACTCCCGAGTTTTTTGCGAAAGAGGCGGCGCGGCAGGCGATTTTGCAATTGGATGCGCGCGAGGCTCCGGCGGGAGACATGGAAGTGGTGCTCGGTCCGGGATGGCCGGGCGTGCTGCTGCATGAGGCAGTGGGGCATGGGCTGGAGGCGGACTTCAATCGCAAGAAAACTTCGGCCTTCGCGGGGCTGATCGGCAAGCGCGTGGCCAGCGAAAAGTGCACGGTGGTGGATAACGGCACGATGCCGTGGCGGCGCGGGTCGTTGAATGTGGACGATGAAGGGCAGCCCACGCAGGAGACGGTGCTGATCGAGAATGGAATTCTGAAGGGATACTTGAGCGACAAGCTTTCGTCGAAGCTGATGGGACTGGCGGACACGGGCAATGGGCGGCGCGAGAGTTACGAGCATATTCCGATGCCGCGCATGACGAATACTTATATGCTGGCGGGGCAGGACGATCCGGGAGACATTATTCGTTCGGTGAAGAATGGCGTGTATGCCGTGAATTTTGGCGGCGGGCAGGTTGACATCACGAATGGGAAGTTTGTGTTCTCGGCGTCGGAGGCTTACTTGATCGAAGATGGGCAGATTACGGCTCCGATCAAAGGCGCGACGCTGATCGGCAACGGGCCGGATGTGCTGACGCGAGTGTCGATGGTGGGCAACGATTTGAAGCTGGATGAAGGCGTTGGCACCTGCGGCAAGGATGGGCAGTCGGTTCCGGTGGGAGTTGGGATTCCGACGATCAAGATTGACCGGCTGACGGTTGGCGGGACGGGTAAGCGGGAGACGGGCGGGTTCATGCAGTAGAAGGTCAGAGGTGAGAGGTTAGATTGCAGAAGTTACAATCCGGAGCTTGAACTCTGCAGAGTAACCGGCCCTCTTTCCCTTGACCTCTTACTTCCGCTTACGTCCGCAAAATTTCTAAAATGACAACGACACTGGAAAACAGCGAAACTAAAATTGCGACCGATCTCCGGGAATTGGCTACTGACGTTGTCGGTCGCGCGATGCGCGGCGGCGCCTCGGCGGCGGAGTGTGTGGTCCGCGAGGGCGACGAATTCTCAACCGTGGTGCGGTTGGGGCAGGTCGAGACGTTGAAGGAATCGGGCTCGCGGGCGATTGGCGTGCGAGTTTTCTTCGGACAGCGGGCGGCGAGTACGTATTCGAGCGATTTCTCGGCGGCGGGCATCGAGCGCATGCTGACGTCGGCGCTGGAACTGGCGAAGATTTGTTCGGAAGATCCGTTTGCGGGAATTCCGGAGGCGGGCAAATTGGGAGCGCTGTCGGGCGATCTTCATCTTTATCACGAAGATGTTTATTCGCTGCCGGGGCCGGAGCGTATCGAGTACGCGCGGCGGGCGGAGAAGGCTGCGCTGGATACTGATCCGCGAATCAAGAACTCCGAGGGCGGATCGTTTGACGCGGCTACGGGCAGAAAGGTCCTGGCGAATTCGCACGGTTTTGTCGGGGAGTACCGGCGGTCGTATTGTTCGGTGGCGGCGGTACCGATTGCGCAGGATGAAAAAGGCGGCATGCAGCGCGATTACTGGTACTCGGTGGCGCGGAGTTTAGCGAAGCTCGATTCGGCGGAGCAGGTGGGAAAAGAAGCGGCGCGGCGCACGCTGCGACGGCTGGGGGCGCGCAAGGTGAAGACGGCGCACGTTCCGGTGGTGCTTGATCCGATGGTCGCGAGCTCCATGCTGGAACATATTTTTGAGGGCGTGAATGGCGACTCGGTTTATCGGGGAGCATCTTTTCTGGCGGGCAAGCTGGGGGAGAAAATCGCGGGCGGGAATGTCACGGTGGTTGATGATGGCACGATGCCCGGCGGATTTGGGACGACGCCTTTCGATGGCGAAGGCATTCCTACGCTGCGGACGGTGGTGATTGAAAACGGAATCCTGAAGTCGTATCTGTTGAACACCTACACCGCCAAGAAGCTGGGGCTGGAGACGACGGCGAATGCGTCACGCGGGCTGGCGGGTACTCCGGGGATTGGGCCGGGGAATTATTTTTTGCAGCCGGGGGCGAAAACGCCGAAGCAGATTATCGGGGAGATTCAAGACGGGCTCTATGTGACCGAGTTTCTGGGGCATGGAGCAAACTTAGTCACCGGGGATTACTCGCGCGGCGCTTCCGGGATGTGGATTGTGAATGGGGAGCTGGCGTATCCGGTGGAAGAGATTACGGTGGCGGGGAATCTGAAAGACATGTTCCGCAACATTTCGGAGATTGGCAGCGATCTGGAATTCCGCGGCAGCGTGGCTTCGCCTACAATTCGGATTGACGGACTTACGGTGGGCGGAGAGTAGATAATAGGAGTAGTAAGTTAAGTAATGAAGTTAAGTAATGAAGTTAAGTAATGAAGATCGACCTGGTGTGAATGCTCTGATCAGCGTGGCGTGCGCAGCAGGTCGCGGGCGAGGCGCCCGCGCCACACGAGCTTGAATTCATCTGTTTTTAACAATCGGCTGGTCATTCGCCGTTAACATTCCTCACATGCCTGAGCCGTTGCATATCGAAGACATTGCTGGTTCGCAGGAGGGAATTCGCATCCTGCGGCTGGCGGGACCGCTGACGCTGCCTAATTTATTTGGCTTTCAATCGAAGGTGCGAGCGGACAATTCTCGGGCTTTGATTCTCGACTTCACGGACGTTCCCCTGGCGGATTCGGCTGGCATTGGAGCGCTGGTTGGCGCCTATGTCACGCGACAAAAGGATGGGCGCAGCCTGGGGTTGGTGGGCGTGAATCAGCGGATTCATAACGCTCTGGAGGTGACGCGCGTGGAGAAGTTCTTTCATTTCTTTGCCACGGTTGCAGAGGCGGAGCAAGCCGGGTGACGGTGTGTGGGGACGGGGCTTTGCCCCGCCTGGATGGGGCGGAGCCCCGTCACCACACGATCTTCACCACATGAAGTAATAAAAAAGGCGGCCTGCCCGGGCCGCCTTTTCTCCGAATTTTGATTGTGGTTCTAGACGCCTTTGACGTTCTCCGCCTGCCAGCCCTTGGGGCCTTTCACTACGTCGAACTGAACTTGTTGACCTTCCTGCAGGCTGCGAAAACCGTTTGCCTGGATGGCGGAGAAGTGCACGAATACGTCTTCACCATTCTGGCGGCTGATAAAACCATAGCCCTTGGCATCGTTGAACCACTTTACTGTTCCTGTTTCCATGATGTTGCTGTGTTCCTTTTGTTGAAGTAGCGCTGGAACTCGCAGGATGGCACCGGCAGATCACGCTCAGGCAGGTCACGCTGTAAGGCAGGTCACGCTGTAGAGCAGGGCGCTGCTGAACAACCGCAAAGCTTCAAACGCAAATAAATTGTACATATCCGCGGGTAAATGGGTACAGGATTTTGTGTATACCGAAGTAATCACGCCCTGTATGACCTACAGTCCAACCCCATCCTTAGGGCAAGGTCTGTAGGAAGACATTGCCCGGCTGCCTCCCGGAAATGCTCGATTTTCGAGCGCACGATTTCGTATCAGGCTGATAAGTAAGGACGATGCCTATTTGGCATGATTCGTGCTTTTACCGTCAATGGAGGCTTGCGATGCTGACCATCTGCGATGAGAAGATGAATGATCTGGCGGTGGTGGAGTGCAAAGGCCGGATCGTCCGCAGCGATGCTGTTTTCAAGCTGCGGGACGCGGTGATGGCGCAGGCTGGCGCTCGGATCATAGCGTTGGATCTCTCGGAAGTGAGCGCGATCGGGGGCGGGGGGCTGGGAATGCTTGCCTTTCTGCAGCATTGGGCCGATGAACGCCACATCCAATTGAAGCTGTTTAGCCCTTCGCGATCGGTGATGGAAGGGCTCTGTCAGATCCGCTCGGCGCTGGATTTTGAGGTGGCGACCTTTCATGAATTGATGGGCATTCTGGGCGACTCGGATATGCGATACGGCGAAGCGGAGACTCTATACGATCTGGAGGCGAAGTTCGACACGAGGTTCGCCAATATGGCGGCTTAAGAGCAGCGGTGGGGCCGTTTGCAACTTCTGGCGGCCTCGTTCATCATCGGATAGATGCGTCAGGCTCATGGTTTCTCCATTCATCTCTCCTCCAGTTGCAGATCCCTCCCTTCGTTCGGGATAACAAAATCTCGATTTCTTTGGCTTCGTCTTTTTCTCCCTCTCTGTCTCTGCGTTTTTTCCTGGAGTTGTCTTTCATTCGCACAACTTTCTTATGCCCAGGCGGACCTTGCCGGTGAGATTCGCGGTCAGGTGGCACAGGGTTCTTTTTCGGCGGCGAAGTCGGAGCTTGATGCTTACAAAGCGCAGCATGGCGTGACGCCGGAGTATCTGGAGGCGCTCTCCTGGATGGCGCGCGGAGCCGAATCGGCGAGACAGTGGGATCAAGCATCGGCCTACGCTGCGGAAACGCGCAGCCTGGTGGAGAAGCAATTAGCGGCCTGCAAGTGCAAGCTGGATTCCGATCCGCATTTGCCGACGGCGCTGGGCGCGGCGTATGAAGTGCTGGCGCAGACGATGGCGGAAAAAGGGCAGCACGCGCAGGCGGTAGCATTGCTGCGCTCGGCGTTGGCGCGCTACGGGACGACATCCATTCGAGCGCGGCTGCAGAAGAACCTCAACTTGATAGCGCTGGTGGGGCAACCGGCTCCGGCATTGCAGGAGGCGCAGTATCTTGGGCCGAAGCCTCCGGCGCTGGTGGCGCTGAAGGGCTCGCCGGTCCTGCTCTTTTTCTGGGCGCACTGGTGTGTGGACTGCAAGGCTGAAGTTCCGATCATTGCCCGCTTGCGGCAGGAGTTCGCTTCTGAGGGACTCGTGGTGCTTGGTCCGACGCAGCTCTACGGCTACGCGGCGCAGGGAGTCGATGCGTCTCCCGAGCAGGAGCGGGCGTATATCGAAACGGTACGGGCGCGATATTACGGGAGCTTGCAGGACATGCCGGTGCCGCTGAGCAAACAGAATTTCAACGCTTACGGAGCCAGCACTACGCCGACGCTGGTGTTGGTGAATCGCGCGGGACGAGTGGCGATGTATCATCCCGGAGCGATGCCGTACGAGGAGTTGCGGGCCGCGATACAAGAGGCGTCGCGCTGAACTTGAAGCCGAGACCTTATAGGGCTGCGGCCTGTTCTCTGCGTTTCCCCTGAATTTCAATATAGACGTTGATCAGCGACACTGCGGCTGGAGTCACGCCTGGAATGCGGGAGGCTTGGCCTAGTGTTTGCGGAACTACTTTACCCAGCTTCTCCTGCATTTCTCGTGATAAACCGCTGACGGCGTGGTAATCGAACCAGTCCGGGATACGGCGCTGCTCGGCCTTTTTCAGGCGATCGATGGCACGCTGCTGCTGATCGAGGTATCCGGCGTATTTGATTTCGGTTTCTACGGATTTGAGTTCGTTGCGGAGCTCGGAGGAAAGCTTCACCGCGGAGGACGCAGAGTTCGCGGAGGAATCTCTTGCGAAAAACCCTGGCAAAATATTTCTTAGAACCGGCGCCAGGTGCTCGATGGTGATTTCCGGACGTTTGAGGAGTTGGGCCAGGGGTTGGCCGATGGCGGACGATAGATCCGTCGCGTTGCCGGCAAAACCGGTCGAGCTTGGCTCGACTTGGACGGGCGAGGACGCCCGTCCCTCCACTAAATTCGTTGCCATTGCCGCCGTCACTTTCGTCCGCTCCAGTGCCAGCTTCACGTCCTCCAACCGCTGCTGTTTCCGCTCGAATTCTTGCCAGGCTTCGTCATTGATCAGGCCCACGCGGCGGCCGTGGGGAGTCAGGCGGCGGTCGGCGTTATCGATGCGCAGATGGAGACGGAATTCGGCGCGCGAGGTGAACATACGATAGGGCTCGTTGGTGCCTTTCGAGATCAGGTCGTCGATCAGAATCGCGGTGTAGGCCTCGGTGCGGTCGAGCACCAGCGGCGGTCGGTTCTTTACTTTCAGGGCGGCGTTGATTCCGGCCATGATTCCCTGGCAGGCCGCTTCTTCGTAGCCAGAAGTTCCGTTGATCTGGCCAGCCAGAAACAGGCCGGCAATCTTTTTGGTTTCGAGGGTGCGGTTGAGTTCGGTGGGATCGATGGAATCGTACTCGATGGCGTATCCGGGGCGCATCATCTCGGCGTTATCGAGGCCGGGAATGGATTTGAGGATGGCGAGTTGCACATCGATCGGCAGTGAGGTGCTCATGCCGTTGACGTAAATCTCGTGCGTGTTCAGGCCTTCGGGCTCGAGAAAAAGCTGGTGGGTGAGCTTGTCGGGGAACTTGACGATCTTGTCTTCGATCGACGGACAATAGCGCGGGCCGGTGGATTGAATCTGGCCGCTGTACATGGGCGAGCGATGCACGTTTTCGCGAATGATGCGATGCGTTTCTTCGGTGGTGAAGGCGATGTAACAGGGCACCTGCGAGTCTTGATGCGCGACGCGCCGGGTGCGAAAGCTGAAAGGCGTGGGATCGGAATCTCCAGGCTGAAGTTCGAAGCGCGACCAGTCGATGGTGCGTCCATCCAGACGCGGAGGAGTTCCCGTCTTGAGGCGGCATCCGCGGAGGCCCAGTTTCTTGAGGGCTTCGCCGAGGAGAACCGCGGCGGGCTCTCCTGAACGCCCGGCGGGATACTGTTGCTCGCCGCAGTGGATCAATCCGTTGAGAAAAGTGCCGGTGGTGATGATGACCGCTGCGGCGGAGACGCGGCGGCCGTCGCGGAGTAGGAGGCCGGTGATGCGGCCGTTAGTGGGAAGGCCGTTGGTCGTTGGTCGATGGTCGTTGGGAAATGCAGCGCTTTCGCTTGCTCCATAATCCGCGAACGACGAACGACTATCGACCATCGACTCGACTACCACATCCGCCACTTCGGCCTGCTTGATCTTCAGGTTCGGTTGCGATTCGAGGACTTCCCGCATCTTCAGGCGATAGGCTTGCTTGTCGCATTGGGCGCGGGGCGACCAGACGGCGGGACCGCGCGAGGTGTTGAGGAGGCGAAACTGGATGCCTACGGCGTCGGTGATTTCTCCCATGATGCCGCCGAGGGCGTCGACCTCGCGGACGAGATGTCCTTTGGCGATGCCGCCGATGGCTGGGTTGCAGGACATCTGGGCGATCAGATCGACGTTGAGCGTGAAGAGAGCGGTCTTCAGTCCCATGCGAGCGGAGGCCATGGCGGCTTCACATCCGGCGTGACCGGCGCCGACCACGACTACGTCGAAATGTTCGTCAAACTTCTCTTTAAGATTCGGCATGTGCGCCTATCCGGGACCCACCACCGCGAAGGGGTAATGCGTGCTGTCATTGTAACAATGTTCGCGGGCAGGGCCGGAGACGCGGCCAGCCGGTCTCTACAGCGGAAAGCAATTTGCGGAGGACGTCAGTAGGCGTGCAGACGGCGAGCTTCGCGAACTACGTCGGAGACTTTCGGCAGGAAAAATTCTTCCTGCGGCGGAGAAAAGGGAACGGGTGTGTCCAGGGATGTAAGTCGGACGATGGGGCCATCGAGATCGTCGAAGGCTTCCTCGTTGATGATGGCGGAAATTTCTCCGGCGAGGCCGCCGGTGCGGGCGTGCTCGTGGAGGATGATGACTTTGTTGGTCTTCTTCACGGTGGCGGCGATGGCGTCGCGGTCGAGAGGCGAGACGGTGCGCAGGTCGAGGACTTCGATTTCGATTCCTTCCTGGCTCAGGATTTCAGCCGCTTCGAGAGCGGTGTAGAGCATGGCGGCGTAGGTGATTACGCTGAGATGACGGCCTGCGCGGGCGACGCGAGCTTTGCCTATGGGAACCACGTAGTCCGCGTCTTGCGAATCGGGGCCGGGAATTTCTTCTTTGATTCTGCGGTAGAGATACTTGTGCTCGAAAAAGATAACCGGATTGGGATCGCGGATGGCTGATTTGATGAGTCCCTTGGCGTCATAGGCAGTTGCGGGGCAGACTACTTTCAGGCCGGGGGCGTGGACGAACCACATCTCGGGATTTTGCGAGTGGAAAGGGCCGCCGTGAACGTTGCCGCCACTGGGGCCGCGGAGTACCAGCGGTGCGGGCGCTCCCCAGCGGTAGTGGGCTTTGGCGGCCATGTTGACGATCTGATTGAAGGCGCAGCCGATGAAGTCCATGAACTGGAACTCGGCTACGGGGCGGAGGCCGGTGAGAGACGCACCGAAGGCGGCGCCCATGATGGCCGACTCGGCGATGGGAGTGTCGATGACGCGCTCGGGTCCGAAGCGGTCGATGAAGCCGTCGGTGACTTTGAAAGCTCCGCCGTAGATGCCGATGTCCTCGCCGATGCAGAAGACGGTCGGGTCGCGCTCCATTTCCTCCCAGATTCCCTGGCGGATGGCTTCGAGGTAGGTGACGGTCGGCATGCCCAGAAGTGTAGCAAGAGAAGGTAATAGATCGAAAACGCCGGTGCAGGCGCCCCATCCTTCGACCCTCGTTCCTTTCAGCTAACACAAAAAGTTGACAAGTAATTTACGCAATCCAGACATATCCCTTCCGAGGATGCCGTATTACTGGCCCGGATCCCAACCCGCGTCCAATTGCACAACCCAAAAGCGGGCCGAGACAAAATCAAATCGGGAGGTGTTTCCATGGGCAATCTCTCCGCTCGCAACGTCAGCATCAATGTCTCCAGCGCACAGCTTTGCCGGGTTGTTCTTGCCATCGCCTTCGCGGCCGCGTCAACCTTCGCGCTCGCGCAAGCGGGCCAGCTCGATTCCACTTTCGCCACCGGAGGAATTTTTTCCGACGGTACGATCGGTGGGGGATTCGCCACTACCGTCGCCCTTCAGTCCAACGGCCAGATCGTCGTTGGAGGACAGGTTGGCACTCAGAACGGCGACGAGGGCGGCGTCATCCGTCTTAACACCAACGGCGCTCTCGACACCACCTTCGGAACCAAAGGCGTGGTCACGATCCCATTCGCCGATGTCGAAGGCGTCGTTACCGGAATGGCGATTCAACCGGATGGGCGAATCCTGGTAGTCGGAACTGGCCTGCCCGGATTTGGCTCTATTGTCCGCCTGAACACCAATGGCTCGATCGACACAACTTTCGGGACCAATGGTGCGGTCAGCTTAACCATCACTCCCGGGGTTCTTGCGCTGCAGCCAAACGGCGAAATTCTTGTCACCGGACTACTTCCTGGAACCACGTTCAGCGTGACGCCGCTGATGCAGCTGTATCAAAGTAACGGCCAACTGGATACAACTTTTGGCACCGGCGGTTCGGCGCCTCTGGTGGGTGTCGTGGCGCCCAGCGCCGTCGCGCTCCAGCCCAACGGCCAGATTGTCATCTCGACCTCGGCATTTGTCACAGGCGCGCCCGGTTCGGTCGTAAGGTACAACGCCGATGGCAGCCTCGATACCACATTTGGCATCCTGGGTGAGGCCTCAACCACCGAAGGAACTGCCGCCGTTGCCCTGCAAGCCAACGGCAGCATCCTGCTCGTTGGAAGCACCACCAGTCAGCTCTCGTTAAGTGGCAATTCCACCGGTTTCGGCGTCGCTCGTCTTAGCTCAAAAGGGAGGGTTGACCCATCATTTGGCACGCACGGAGGAGCGATCACAGCCTTCCCCGATGCGAATACCTCAGGAGCGACTTCGCTTGTGATCCAGCCGAATGGCGAGATCGTGGTTGGCGGAGCTGCGGGAAACACAACGGATTATGGCACCAAGGTCACCCAGTCCTTTGCTCTGGCTCGTTACCTCAGCACTGGGAAACTGGACACGACATTCGGAACTGGCGGCCTAGTGACGACCGGCGCCGGATTCTCCATCGGCGCGCTGGCATTGCAATCTGACGGAAAAATCCTGGCCGTCGGCGGCACCTTGTTCCCGAATAGCAACGGACCGGATGGCAACTTGATAGTAGCCCGCTACCTCGGCCAATAACCGCCGCCAGCTATCAGCCGTCCGCCCTCAGCTACTGAAAACTGAGTGTCAGCGCGATTATGGTTGACGCCAGTCTATTTGTATATACAATTAAATCAGTGGAGATCGAGTTCGATCCGGCGAAAAATGCTAAAAACGTCAGGGATAGGGGCCTGCCGTTCACGCTTGCGGACGAATTCGATTGGACCACGGCCTTGATCGCGCCGTCCAGCCGCCACGGCGAAGCCCGCCTTTTCGCCATCGGTTATATCGGCAGCTCCCTTCATGCTCTGGTTTTCACCAAATCCGGAGCGACCGTACGGGTGATCAGCCTGCGCCGTGCCCACAAGACGGAGATAAGACGCTATGAAAAAGCCCGATCCTGAGATGATCGACAAGGAAAATCCGGAGTGGACCGACGCCATGTTTGCCAAGGCCAAGCCGGCGTCCGAAGTTTTTCCCGATCTCGTAGCGCATTCGGAGAAGCGCAAACGCGGCCAGCGCGGTCCGCAGAAGAAACCGCGCAAAGTTCTGATCGCGCTGCGGCTGGAACGCGAAACGGTCGAGGCGTACAAGGCCGGAGGTCGCGGTTATCAGACACGCATGGCCGCCGTGCTGGAAAAACATGCGAAGTAGTTTCGCAGCGCCGGATGGGCCACTTTCAACAGGGACGTGTGCCGCGAGCTCGATTCCTCGCTGGTCGGTGTCGGCTGTTCGGCAGGCCACTTCTCGAACGCGCGAGAAGTCGCGCACCCCCGGGAGTATTTCGGTCAATGTTCAAAGAAAAACCCGCGATATACTCTGAAAAGTGGCCGACTCGCCTTGCGGCTAGCGGATCGGTTTCATGATGGAGCCGTGAGACCCGATTCGTACTGTTTTCTTCTCTAGCTCAATCTTTGAAACGGAAGTTGTTCCTTCCTCCATTTGGTCGAGCACTCGTCCCGCGAATTTTCTGCCACACTTGGGACATTCGCCGTCGTCGAACCGATTCTCTGTCCCGAGAGCGTTGACTTGAACTGTAACCTGCTTGACCGCGAAGTGCTGACAAAACACTATCTTTTGCATTTTCACGGTCCTCCTAACTGTCTAACTGTGAGGGTTGCTCTTCCGTCAGCGAAAGTCAAGATAGTAGATAGGCATACTTGTCGTATTTGCTAGAATTAGCGCTGGCGGGAAAGGACAGTTTAGATGGGGATCGTAATAACGATAATCGTCTTGCTGTTGCTCTTCATGAAATTCGGAACTGGAAAAAAAGGCGGAGTTCATCTCAAGGATTGTCCACGAGATTCCACCTGCACTTGCTACGGCTTTGAGAAGGAATCCAGCTAGCCGACGGAGCCCAGGAGTTGTGAAGAGGAGCAAATCATGCCCCATCGATCGCGTCCCTTTGCAGAGGTGACCGCACAAGGGATTCGAGCGCAACGTGCGCTTGCCAGCGCCAGGAAACCACGCTAGGGTTATAGGCGTATGAGCGATTTGCGAAGCCAGATCGATAGCCTCTCCGCTGCCGAAAAAGCGGAATTGCTCGACACGGTCTGGGAAAGCCTGGAAGCGGACGCGGCATCACTGACGGATGCGCAGCGGGCGGAGCTTGACTACCGCATCGCTCGGCACGAGCAAAACCCTTCCGATGTCATTTCCTGGGAGCAAGTCAGGGCGGGCCTGTCGAAGTGCAGGAGCGCCGGACCGTGATAATTGCCTGCTTCCACGGCAGGCGCAATCCGAGGCGCTGGCAAGCGCGTTAATTCCTGAGCTAAATCGCTTACAATTCCCCTTCCATGCGCTTTTCCTCGTCCATGACAGTTGCGGCGCGTTCTTTTGCGAAGATCAATCTCGGGCTTTATATCGGCGCGGCGCGCGCGGACGGGTTCCACGAGTTGCGCACGGTGTATCAGACGATTGCTTTGCATGACGTCGTCCGCGTTAGCGTTGGGCGTGGCAGAGGGATCGAGGTTCTTTGCACGAATCCGCGGGTTCCGCTGGATTCTTCGAACACTTGCTGGCGCGTGGCTGAGCGAGTCATGGACGAACTGGGCGCGAAGGGCAGAGTGACGATCGAGATCGAGAAGCGGCTGCCGGTACAGGGAGGGTTGGGCGCGGCTTCTTCGAATGCGGTGGCAACGATGGTTGGATTGGAGCGCGTCCTGCGGACGCGGACGGGGCAGAGCCCCGTCACCACACGGAAACGGGAGCTGTCTGAGACGGCGCGACTGCGGCTGGCGGCTGAGGTTGGATCCGATCTGCCGCTGTTTCTGGTGGGTGGAACAACATTAGGAGTGGGGCGGGGCGAAGAAGTTTATCCGTTGCCGGACTTGCCTGCGGTGGCGATGGTGGTGGTGACGCCTGAGGTGGGAGTCTCGACTCCTCAGGCTTTTGCCGATTGGGATGAGCTGGTGCGACGGGAGACGGCTGCTGAGCTTCGCTCGGCTGGGACGGGGCCCTTCGGCTCCGCTCAGGGCAGGCTCCGCCCCGTCACCACACGGGCTCTTGTTTCCGCGGGGGATCGCCGATTGACTCGGCCTCCAGCGTCCGATAGACTGTTTGAGGTTGGCTGCTTGCTTGGTTCGTGGCTAAGCGGTCTCCAAGATAGTGGTTCACCCAACACCGGTGCTTCCGCAAAAGGCGGGAGCCGGGTTGAGAAATTGCTTCTCGACCTTGTCCGTACCGGGATTGAAAACGACTTCGAGAGAGTCGTCTTTCCTAAATATCCCGAATTGCGAGACATCAAAGGTGAGTTGGAGCGCGCGGGTGCGCGTTACGCTTCGCTCTCCGGTTCAGGGTCGACCCTGTACGGGTTGTTCCGGTCACCGGCCGAAGCTGCCAGGGCGGCAGGGCGTCTGCGGAAGCAGGGACGGAAGGCGGTGGCGACTCGAACGCTGACGCGCCAGAAGTACTGGTCGTCGTTGGTCGCTAGTCGTTAGTCGTTGGCGTTTCTTCCTTCGTCGGTGCCAGCGGCTGGCTTGATGCTTTCAGTTTCTTGTTTGCTGCGGGTTCTGATTTCGGCATACTAGAAGCACACAGAGTTGGGCCGTCGACTAATGGTAGGTCAAGTGCCTTTGGAGCACTTTGTCTAGGTTCGAATCCTAGCGGCCCAGCCAGAAAACCAGTACTCAGTGGGCAGAGCTCAGTTCTCAGTCGAGACACTGGAGCCCGAAACCTGAGAACCGGGAACTGAGAACTAAAACCTATGGCCACCGTTGCGACGACCGCCGAAAAGACGATTGTTGAAAATCCGACTTCCGAAAAAACCGTTGCGGAAAAAAAGCCGCCAACGGAGGAGAAAACGGAACGCAAGCCGCAGCGCGCCCGGGTCGACGACCGATTCAAGATTTTTTGTGGAACCGCCAATGAGGCGCTCTGCGACGAGGTTTGCAGCTTTCTCGGCCTGACGCGGGGTCAGGCGCTGGTGACGCGCTTTGCCGATGGCGAGGCATACGTGCAAATCCAGGAGAACGTGCGCGGGGCGGACGTGTTCGTGATTCAACCGACCTGCCGTCCGGTGGACGAGCATTTGATGGAATTGCTTTTGATGATTGATTCGCTGAAGCGGGCATCGGCGCGGCGGATTACGGCGGTGATTCCCTACTACGGTTATGCGCGGCAAGATCGTAAGGACAAGCCGCGATCGCCGATATCGGCGAAACTGGTGGCCGACTTGTTGACCACCGCGGGGGCGGACCGGGCGCTGCTGATCGATCCGCATACGATGCAGTTGCAGGGTTTTTTCAACATTCCGGTGGACCCGTTGTTCGCTTCGCCGGTGCTGGTGGACTATTTCAGGAAGCTGAATCTGCCGGATCTTACGGTGGTTTCGCCGGATGCCGGAGGCGTGGAACGGGCGCGTTTTTTCGCGAAGAAGATGGACGCGGCGTTGGCCATCGTCGATAAACGGCGCATCGAGATGAACGTGGCGGAGGTGATGAACGTGATCGGCGACGTCAAGGGCCGGACATGTCTGATCATCGACGACCTGATCGATACGGCGGGGACGTTGGTGAAAGTGGCGCAGGCGCTGGTCGATAAAGGCGCGAACACGGTGTATGCCTGCTGCTCGCATCCGGTACTTTCGGGGCCGGCGGTGGAAAATCTGGTGAATTCTCCGATCACGGAGCTCGTCGTCACCAACACGATTCCGCTGACGGAAGCGGCAAGGCAGGTTCCGAAGATCAAAGTGCTTTCGATTGCGGGGCTGATTGGGCGGGCGATTCAGTCGATTCACGAAGAGACTTCGGTGAGCAGGTTATTTGTTTAGAACGGTCGTTGGTCGCTGGTCGTAGTTCGCTTTTCGCCCTGAACCACAGGGTTTGCGAACAGCGAGAGGCGAACGACGAATAGCGCGACAACGAAGGATGGAAACGGAATTATGGCTACTACAACGGACATCAGCATTCTGGAAGCGCAGGCGCGCGAACCGGGCACGAAGAACGCGGCGCGGCGGGTGCGCGTCGGCGGCAAAGTTCCCGCCGTGGTTTATGGCGCGGACAAAGAGGCGGCTGCGGTGGCAGTCGATCCGCGGCAGGTATTGCGGATTTTGAAATCGGAGAGCGGACACAACACGATTTTTGACCTGGCGCTCGACAGCGATCGGGTGAAGGCGATGATCGTGGACTGGCAATTCGAACCCATCAAGGGGACGCTGCTGCATGTCGACCTGAAGCGCATCGCGATGGATAAGAGGCTGACGGTCACGGTTCCGGTCGTGTTGAAGGGCGAGGCGGTAGGCGTGAAGACCGAGGGCGGCATTCTCGAGCAGTTGCTCCGTGAGATCGAGATTGAGTGCCTTCCGGCGGACATTCCAAAAAATATTGAAGTTGACATCAGCCATCTGGTGTTCGGCGTCGAAGTGCGAGTGGCCGATCTGCCGCACAGCGAGAAGCTGAAGTTCCTGACCGATGAGAACCAGATGATCGCACACATCACCACGGTGAAAGAGGAAGTGGTGGCGACGCCTGAGGCGGTGGCGGCGGATGCGACGGCGGCTCCGGCTGAACCCGAGGTCATTAAGAAGGGTAAGCAGGAAGTCGAGGGTGAGGAAGCCGAAGGCGATGCCAAAGGCAAGGCCAAGCCCGAGAAGGCTGAAAAGGCTGAGAAGAAAGAGAAGAAATAGAGGTCTTGTGGTGGCGGGGCTTTGCCCCGCCTGGACGGGGCTGAGCCCCGTCACCACATGGACTCCTGGACAGCAGCGTGAAACTGATCGTCGGTTTAGGTAACCCCGGAATCGAGTACCAGTTCACGCCGCATAATCTCGGATTCCTGACGATTGATCGCGTCGCCAATGACCTCGGCGTCGAAGTCAGGAATCGCCAGTGCCGCGCGCTGACGGCGCGGGCAACGGTGGCCGGGGAATCGCTAATTCTGGCCAAACCGGAAACCTACATGAACCTGAGTGGGCTTTCGGTGAGGGAACTGGTTGAGGAGCATCAGGTCGATGTCAGCCGCGACCTGATTGTGATTTACGACGAACTCGACCTGCCGCTGGGCGCGATTCGCATCCGGCAGCGGGGAAGTTCGGCGGGGCATAACGGGATGGAGTCGATTCTCGGTGCGCTGGGCACGGACGAGTTTTTACGGATTCGGCTGGGCATTGCGCCCGATCGAAAAGTTGTGGACGGCGTGAAGTACGTGCTGACGCCATTTCGCAAAGCGCAGGGCAAGGTGATCGATGAAGTTCTCGACATGGCAGCGCAGGCGGTCGAGGTGATTTTGAAAGAAGGACCTGCGGCAGCGATGAACCGGTTCAATCGGAAGACGGAAGACAGTGGTCAGTGATCGGTGGCCAGTCGCTGCAATTCGTACCGGGTTTGGAAGAATTTTGGGTAACTGGCCACTGCCCACTGATTTTTTGGAGATAACGTAATGAATCGCAGCTATGAATTGATGTTTATCGTCCGGCCCGACATGGTGGACGAGGATTTGAACAAACTGATTTCCACGCTGGAGTCATCGGTGACGTCGGCGGGTGGAACGTCCAAGAGCGAGGTCTGGGGCAAACGCCGTCTCGCGTACAGGGTCGGGAAATTCAACGACGGCATTTTTGTGCTGATGATGATCGAAGCCAGTGGCGCCATCGTTCACGAAGTGGAACGCCGGCTGCGCGTGACGGAGCCGGTGATCAAGTTCCTGACCGTGCGTACGGACGAAGAACTGAAGCGGCTCGACAAGGTCAAGAAGCTGCGCGACGCGAAGAAGAAAGTCAGCGCGCAACCGGCTGCCGCCGCCGCGCCGGTGACTCCGGCCCTACCGGCGACAGCTCCGGAAGCAGCGCCGGAAACTTCGGCGTCGGCGCCCGTTTAGTAGCGGACGCGGGCTGCCGACCAACCCTTATCAGGCTGTAGGGAAGGGCACGGCTGAAGCCGTGCCCCAGCGTAGACAAGATCACGCGGGATTGAGGCCAAGGCGGCCGAGCATCCGCGATCGAATTTTTAGAAAGCAGGAACACTATGGCAGAAGAAACGAAAGCACCAAGCGCGTCGGCGGGATCGAGTCATGGTCCCTCCAGTCACGGCGCATCCAGTCACGGCGAAGGCCGTCAGGAGCGAAGTGGGGGCGAGCGCAGTGGTCCACCTCGCGGTCCGCGTCCTGGGGGAGGCCCCGGCGGTCCGCGCGAAGGCGGGCGCAAGTTTTTCCGGCGCAAGAAAGTTTGCAAGTTCTGCGTCGAGAAAATCGAAGCGGTGAATTACAAAGATGTGCGACTGCTGGCGCAGTTCGTGGCGGAGAGCGGCAAGATCACTCCGCGACGCCTGACCGGAGTGTGCACGCCGCACCAGCGGCGTCTGTCGCGAGCCATCAAGCAGGCGCGCAATATCGCATTGCTGCCGTTTGCCGGACGCGCGCTGTAAGTTCAAGATCGTCGCTGGTCGTTCGTCGTTGGTTGTTCGCGGTGCATCGTGGAGCAACGCGCTTTGATCGACCGAGACTTGCCAGCGACCAGCGACCAGCGACTAACGACCAGCGACGAACGACGAACGACGAACGACTAACGAACAGATTTTCACGAAACGGAGTTATCCATGGAAGTCATTCTGAAAGAAGACGTGCCCAAGCTGGGGAATCGCGGCGAAGTGGTGAAAGTCGCCGAGGGATACGGGCGGAATTTTCTGCTGCCCAAAAAGCTGGCGATTGAAGCGACCATCGCCAATAAAACCGTGATCGAGCAGATGAAGGCCGCGGCCGTGCGCCGCTCGGCCAAAGAGAAGTCGGAAGCCGAAGCGCTGGCCAAGCAGTTTGACGGGCTCGAAGTGAAGTTCCTGCGCAAGTCGGGCGAAGGCGATCAGTTGTTCGGATCGGTCACGGCCAGCGATATTGCGGAGGCACTGGAGAAAAAGAGCTTCCATATCGATCGCCGAAAGATCCAGTTGCACGAGCCGCTGAAGAGTGTGGGCGAGTTTACGATCGCGGTCAAATTGCACAAGGACGTGACTACGCACTTGAAGGTCGTGGTCGACAAGGAAGCAGCGGCGGAATAGATCTTGCGCTGGTGTGGTGACGGGGCTTCGCCCCGTCCTGGCGGGGCAAAGCCCCGCCACCACACGACCAGTGCCACCACACAAGCACCACCACAGCTATAACCGACCCAACCGGTCGTGAGCATCGTCACTGCGCCATGCCTCCCGCTGATTTACTCAGTGGGGATGTACCTTGATCGCAAATACTCTTACCGGCGTACGCTCCCGCACATACTCAAAGACAATCGTCCCGTCTTCGTAACATTCGGGACACTTAAACGGTGGGAACTTCCCGCGGAGGCCCGGCAGTTGGTGCTGGGGTGTTGTCTGCGTGAGCGCGACGCGACCATCGATTTGCACGCAGTGGTAATCATGCCTACGCACGCGCACTTGCTATTCACACCTCTTCGGAATGCAGAGGGATGGCTGGTGAGCCTGCCGCAGGTTATGCGGCTCATCAAGGGTCGATCCGCTCACTCTGTCAACGGGCTGCTTGCCCGGCAGGGCCGGGTGTGGCAGGAGGAGTCCTTTGATCACGTTCTGCGCTCCAATGAGAGTTTGGGCGAGAAAATGAATTATATTTGCCAGAATCCGGTGCGCGCTGGATTAGTGCTCCGGGAAATGGACTATCACTGGCTTTGGCGGGGCAATGTGCCGATATTGTGAGTCTGCGAGTTGCTTCGCTTGCGGGGTGACGGGGTTTCGCTCCGTCTTGGCGGGGCAAAGCCCCGCCACCACACGGCCAGTGCCACCACACGACCAGTGCACCACACGACCAGTGCACCACACTAACCCCTCACCCAAGGTCCTTGCCGAAGAACTGCTCTACTTTTTTCAGGTCGGTTGTGCGGCTGTAGCGTGGCAGGCTCTCCACGAAGACTCGGCCGTATTGTTTTTTCAGGATGCGATTGTCGAGTAGCGCCAGCAATCCGCGATCGTGCAAGGACCTTATCAATCTTCCAAAGCCCTGCTTCAGGGTAATCACCGCGCTGGGCACTTGATATTCGAAGAACGCGTTGCCGCCGCCGGCATCGATGGCTTTGACTCTGGCCGCTACGACCGGATCGCTGGGCACGGCGAAGGGCAGGCGATCGATGATGACGCAGCTTAATTGCTCGCCCTGCACGTCCACGCCCTGCCAGAATGAAGATGTACCGAACAGAACCGCGTTGGGCGTAAGGCGAAACTCCTCGAGCAGCGCGGATTTTGGGGCGTCGCCCTGCTTCAGTACCGGATACTGCAACACGCCGAGCAAGCGGTCGTAGATTTCATTCATCTGCGCGTAGCTGGTGAAGAGCACGAAGGCGCGGCCGCGCGTAATTTCGAGTAATCGCAGAATCACGCCGGCTGCTTCGCCGGCAAATTGCGGCGTGCGGGGATCGGGCAGATCGGGCGGCACGTACAGGATGGCCTGGCTTTCATAATCGAAATGCGAGGGGACGATTAATTCGCGTGCGTGATCGAGCCCGAGACGCTGGCGGATGTAGTCGAAACCGCCGCCGACGGCCAGGGTGGCGGAGGTGAGGACGGAGGTCTCAAGTTTCGACCAGAGGCATTCGCGCAGGATCTGGCCGACTTCGATGGGAGTGGCCTGGAGAAAAACATTCGACCGGCCGCCTGCTTGTTTGTCGTCGGATGATTTCCGCCGGGCCGGGGCGCCCGGGGCTCCACGAAATCCCCTACGCTCGATCCAGAAGACGGTGTTCGGATCTTCGTTTTCCATTACGAAACTGAGTTGCACCTGCAGCTGCTGCGCGCGACGCACCAGGGTGAAGACTGCTTCCGGCTTCTGGGGGAGTTGCTCGAGTTCAGCGCCCAGGCGGTAGAGCGATTGGTTGAGCGCGAGAAATTCCTCGCCGTTTTCTTCCAGAAACTCGCGGCGGGAATCGAAGGCAAAGCGTCCGTCGCTTGCGGGCAGTAGGGAAAAGAAAAGCTGCGAGCGCTCACGCACCGACTGAATCGCTCCCGACATCTGCGGGGTGTAGAGCTTTTCGCGCTGCAAGAGATGTTCGACGTCGCGTGTCAGTTCGTCCATGCGGAGGTTGCTGACGGAAATTCCGAAGTAGCTGCCGGCGATGTCTTCGAGTTCGTGAGCCTCGTCGAAGATCACGGCGCCGCACTCGGGAAGCACGCCGGCGTCGGGCGCGCCTTCGGCTTCGAGTTTGATGGAGAGGTCGGCAAAGAATAGATGATGATTGACGATGATGATGTCGCTCTCGGCCGCGCGACGGCGCATCTCGGTGATGAAGCAGCGGTCGTACTCCTTGCATTTCTGGCCGAGGCAGGTGTCGGCGCGGGCATCGAGCTTGTGCCAGAGGGCGCTTGCCTCGGGCAGTTCGGCGAGTTCGGCGCGATCTCCGGACTGCGTCGTCTTCTCCCAGGCGGCGATAGCGCGGTAGTGTTCGATTTCTTCCAGTCCGCTGAGCACGGGCTGATCGGTGAGATCGATGAGCTTTTTGCGGCACAAATAATTGTTGCGTCCCTTCATGTAGCAGACGCTGAGCTTGCGGTCGCCTTCGGGGAAGAGCGCGCGCTCGAGCGCGGGAACGTCTTTGAAGAAGAGTTGCTCCTGCAAGTTTTTCGTGCCGGTCGAGATGATGACTCGTTTGCCGGAGCGGATCACCGGCAAGAGATAGGCCAGCGTTTTGCCGGTACCGGTGCCGGCCTCGACGATGAGGTGACGCCTCTCTTCGAGAGCCTCTTCGACAGCCTGCGCCATCTGCAATTGTCCGCGGCGAAACTCGTAGGCGGGGTGTGTTTTTGAGAGCAAGCCGCCGGGCGAAAAGAACTGGTAGAGGGACAATCCGGCTGGCCGAGCGTCTGCGGAGGACACGGGATGAGATGAGGAAGGCACGGAGTCTCTATAATAGCTAACCAGTTGCCAGCGGTTCGATTAAAAGCTGGGTCGGGGCAAAGCCTCGTCACCACACGAGCATTCAGCTCTCACATGCCATCATCGACTCTGATTGCGAGAAATCTTTGAGCAAAAAGAAACTCGCCCCACTTGTCGCCATCGTCGGACGCCCTAACGTCGGCAAGTCGACGCTATTTAATCATCTGACGGGATCGCGGCGCGCTATTGTCGGCGACGAGCCGGGGATCACGCGCGACCGCCTTTATGGCGAGGTGGAATGGCTGGGACACGAGTTTCGCGTTGTGGATACGGGCGGCATTGTCCCGGACGACACAGATTTTATTCCTTCGGAAATCTTCCGGCAGGCGAAGGTTGCGTTCGAAGAAGCGGCGGCCATCATCATGGTGGTCGATGCGCGCACCGAGATCGCGGGGCCTGACCGGGAACTGGCGCGGCTTTTGGCGCGCACCGGGAAGCCGCTGTTTCTTGCGGTCAACAAGATGGACTCCGACAAGCAGGATCGATTGATTGACGAGTTTCATGCGCTCGGAATCGGCAAGATGTTTCCGATTTCGGCGGAGCATGGGCGCGGCGTCGACGACCTGCTCGACGCTGTGCTTCTCGTGCTGCCCAAGGTCCAAAGCTTCACCGCGGAGGACGCTGAGGTCGCGGAGAAAAATGCGGATCAAGAATCGCCAACTCCGGAGGAGCCGCATGAGATCAAGGTGGCGATTATCGGGCATCCTAACGTCGGCAAGTCGACGTTGCTGAATCAACTTACGGGAACGGAGCGCGCAATTGTCTCGCCCATTGCCGGGACGACGCGTGATTCGATCGATCAGGTTATCCAGTACAAAGGGCGCAAGATTCGCTTCATTGATACGGCGGGTATCCGGCGCAAAGGCAAGACCAAGTTGATGGCCGAGAAACTTTCGGTGGTCATGGCGCGCAAGAATATTGAAGATGCCGACATCGTGCTCCTGATGGTCGATGCCACGGAGGGCGTCAGCGACCTGGACGCGAACATTGCCGGCTACGCCCACGAAAGCGGACGCTCGGTAATTATTCTGGTGAATAAATGGGATTTGATCGCGAGCGGCGAGAAGCGGGCCATCAGCGAGTCGCGGACGGCTCGCATCCAGGATGCGAAGCGTCCGCAGGACCGCGCGTTGTATGAAGAGCGACTGCGGTATGGGCTGAAATTCCTCGCTTACGCTCCGGTGCTGTTTCTCTCCGCGCATACGGGCAAGGGAACGGAAAAGATTCTACCGCTGATCGAGAAGGTGGCGGCCGAGCGGCGCAAGCGCATCACGACGGGCGAGATGAACCGCTTCCTCAGGACGGTTGACTTCGACCGCGCTTCGGTTCCCGTAAGCAAGCGCGTGAGGATCAAGTATCTGACGCAGGCTGGAGTGGCTCCTCCTACGTTCGTGCTGTTTACGGATCGTCCGGTGAAGTTGCATTTTTCTTACCAGCGATTTCTGGAGAACCAGATTCGCGAGGCGTTTGGGTTTGTGGGGTCGCCGATTTGGATTAAGAACCGGGCGCGAGAGTAGAACTGGTTTCATAAATATTCGATTCGTAGACTTAAGACCGTGACCTTGCCCCTTCTGGTTACTCTCATCGTAGCCGTACCGGTGGTAGCTGGCTTCATAACCAGCCGGAGACGGCGTCGCCTAGATCGTTGGCACTTCGCCGCATTTGTGGGATTCAGCGGAGGCGTTGCTGCCGTTGCGGCCACCATCCTCTGGCTCGCGTCAGCCCGAAACTTGAGTCCTGCGTGGCAAGGGGTCACATTCGTCTCTGGGATCGTCGGAATTATCTCCTCGCTGGTCGCCTTTTTCGCTGGTCTGTTCACCGGCGGAGTTCCGCGCTTCGCACTCGTCAGTTTCGGAATCGCGATGGGTTTGATTTATTTTTTGGGTGCGTTTTCCAACTTCGGGGCCTAGCACGAAGTTCGCTAGTCGATTGCTGATGCAGGCAGGCGTCTGCACCACCTACCTTTGCCTTTTCGCGGTTCCCTTGACATATGCTATGGTCCCCTACCCTGTCATCGGAGCATGCTTCCCGTCTTCCGTCACCAGGCCAACGCGGTCGACGCCGGCGATCCGGGCTATCGCGATCACGTCCGCCACGTCCTGGAAATCAATGTCGTCGTCGGCTTCGACGTAGGCGATCCGCTCTACGCGGATCGCGAAAATATCGCGCAGGCGTTCGCGCAGTTGATCCCACTCCACGGCTTCTTCGTTCACCATCACTTGCGGATGTTCTGCTTGTGAACGCCCCACCCCTGGCTTCGCGCGATGGATCTGGATCACAATCGTCCGAATGGGTGGCGGAATCGTGCGATCGTTTGGATTGGGCGGCTGCGGAATCTGCGCCTCCAGCCCGGTTGGCTGCTGATTGACCACGACCAGCATGAACACGATGATGAGCACCAGCAAAACGTCAATCAGAGGAGTGATGTTCATTTTGGGGCCGGTTGAAAACGGGCCACCGCCCGCCGTCGAGAATGCCATTTTGATTTTCCTCTCCGGCACGCGCGTGTCTGATGGCTTAGACAGCGGAGAGGGGCGGCGGGTTCCCGGCGGATTCTAGGTCTGCGACCGCGTAATTTCGTGGGTTGAGGTTCGCGCTATCCCAGGTCTCAAAATCGAGACCTGGAACACTCATCTTCGTGCAGGATCAATCAGTCAGAGACCTAGCGATCGGGGACCTAGCGATTCACGGCCATAATGGTGGCGAGCATGGTGGCGATAAGTTTTTCTTCGACTCCGCGAACCGCGAAGGCGTCGGCGGCACAGACGGTAATGTTTCGCCCAGTACGCTTTACGCGCGCTCGCGCCAGGAAGCGCTCACCCACCGCTGGCGAGAGTAAGTTGATCTTGAACTCGATGCTGAGGACATCCGTTCCCTCCGGCGCCACGCTCAGAGCGGCATAGCCGCAGGCCGAGTCCATCACACTGGCGATGCCGCCGGCGTGAATGAAGCCATCCTGCTGCGTGAGTTCCGCTCGAAACGGGAACCCGATTTCGACCGCGCCCGGCGTCACCGATACCAGCTCAGCTCCCAGAGTTTTCATGAACTGCTGCCGCGCAAAGTTGGCGCGGACTCGTTCCGACGCGTCCTCCGGCATTCATCGTCCTCCGCTAAAATCATCCTCCGGTACATCGTCCTCTGATCAATCGTCTTCCACACCTGCGGGCTGCTACACTGCTCCATGCAATGCACGGACATGGTAGCAAATCCACTTCAGGGTTCGTGGCGACGCGCAACCGTGGTTTCTAGCCGATGGGCTCCGTCGATGGCGGCAGCGGAGGCGGTTCGAAGGGCGGAGGAGACTCCGGGAGCGGAGGCAATACCGGTGCTGGAGGCGTGGGCGCGGGATTCAGGAGCACGTCGAGATGGGGATAGCGCGCAGCCAGAAAATACATGGCGTAGGCAGGAAAGAAGACGGTTGCCGGCGTCGAGAGCAGAGCGATCACGTAAATCAGGGATGAGAAAAGCAGCGTTCCGAGGATGACCGCGAGGCTGATGGTCGATACGCTCCACCCCAGGCCGGCGGCATGCGCGGCCACTACGGCGGCGGCTGCGATGATCACCGCGAACACGATCGGGATGAACGCGACGATGGCGAAGAGGATGCCGGCCGCAACTGAAAGCACGAGTTTGAGCAACAGATAAACGGCGTACCGTCCTTTTTCGCGCCCGATCATTGCCAGCAGACGGTGCCAGCCGTCGGCGAAATCGAGATTTTCCAGGGCCATGATGGGGACCAGAAAATCTTTCGCCAGCACTTGCACCGCGACGGCAGCCAGAACGAAAAGAAACAACAGACCGGCGAGCACAATGAGCCCGGCAATCAGGGGACCGCGGTGTTGCCGGAAATCACTCGTCAGGCCGGCGGCCGCGGCCACAGCTAGCGGCACGCCAATCAGGATCAGGAAAAATATTCCGGCGGCAATTTGAAAAACCAGTTGCCAGAGAAAGAATCGGACGCCGGCGCGGTGCCACTTGCGCCATCCCTCGCCAATCGAACATTCTCGCCGGAGAACGGAATCGAACAGGATGAAGCGGAAGACGCTGTTGATGTAGAGAAATACGAAGGCGAGGACGATTCCGACGAGCGCGGCGATGACGAGCAATCCGAGGAGCGCTCCGATGTGGGCGGAAATATGGGGCTCAATCGAAGGCAGGCCCCAGGGCGCGGCCCACGAAGGCAGACCGCTGTGCTCTCTGCGGGGGAGGCGAGGCCAATGGCCGAAATTCCCTCCGAAATTGCAGCCGCCGACGTGCAGTTCCGCCGCCAGAATCGCAACCAGCGCCAGGCGCAGCCATTGGCTGAAGCGGAAACGAGTGAAAAGTTGCTCTCGCGTGTGCTGCAGCGCGGGCTGAACGCAATCGACGGCGGAAACGGGCAAGGGGAGCACCTCACTCTGACTTCAGCACCCTAAAATGAATCGTCTGAAAAAACAATACACTCTTCGTACTCGGTTCTTACCTTTTCGACCCGGAGCGTGCGCCCGTGGGCGCAGCGCCGGTTTGCCAGACATGCCGATGGTGCCATTCGTCAAACTCGCGCAGCGCCAGTTCGCATTGCTGGCGGTGACGTTCTTTGCGGTCACGAACGCGGGTTTCGAGCGCGGGCAAGAGGTCGAAGGTGATGTTGGCGGGCTGGAAAGTCCTGCTCTCTGCCGCGGTGATGTAGTGGATGAGCGAGCCTAACGCCGTTGCCCGCGGCGGAGGGACGGGTTCGCCGCCGGTGGCCAGCGCCGCCGCATTCATACCAGCCATCATGCCGGTCGCGATCGATTCGACGTAACCTTCGACGCCGCAGATTTGACCCGCGAACATCACCTCGGGATGCGCCTTCATCGTCAAAGTCTTGTTCAAAAGGGAGGGCGAGTTGATATACGTGTTGCGGTGAATCTGTCCGTAGCGAAGAAAGCGCGCGTTTTCGAGTCCGGGAATCAGACTCAGCACGTGCGCCTGCTCGCCAAACTTGAGGTGATTCTGGAATCCGACGAGGTTGTAGGAATCGGCGCGCAGATTTTCCTGGCGTAATTGCACGGCCGCATAGGGAATTCTTCCGGTGCGAGGGTCTTTGAGCCCGACGGGCTTCATCGGTCCGAAGCGCAGCGTATCGCGTCCGCGGCGGGCAATTTCTTCGATGGGCAGACAGCTTTCGAAGTAATTCAGATTCTCCCAATCTTTCTGGTCCACCGATTGCGCCGCGAGCAGCGCATCGTAAAAGCGATCGTACTCGTCTTTGGACATCGGACAGTTGATGTAATCGGCCGACCCTTTGTCGTAGCGGGCGGCGAGATACACCTTGCTCATATCGATGGAATCAGCCTCGACGATGGGACTGATGGAATCGTAGAAAAAGAGACTGCTGTGTGGTAGCGGGGCTGTGCTCGGCGAAAGATCGCCGCCTGAAGTACTCAGCCGAACAATTTCCCGCGAGAGCGCGTCGGAAGTCAGCGGACCAGTCGCAATGACGGTGAGCTGTTCCGGATCGATTTCAGTGACCTCTTCGCGGCGAATTGTGATGAGCGGTTCGGCGGAGATTGCCTCCGTCACCTTACGCGAGAATTCGGCGCGGTCAACCGCCAGAGCGTGGCCAGCGGGCACGGCCGTTTCACGGGCGATTTCGAGCAGGCGAGAACCGGATCGCCGCATTTCTTCCTTGAGCAGCCAGGGCGCCGTATGTTCGCTTTCGGATTTCAAAGAATTGGAACAGACGAGTTCCGCGAAATCCTGCGTCTGGTGGGCGGGGGTGGTTCGCGCCGGCCGCATCTCGAACAATTCAACGGCGACACCGCGGCGCGCACACTGCCACGCCGCTTCCGATCCAGCGAGGCCGGCACCGACGATGCGAACTTTCTTATGCAGATCCAAAATTGCTCATTACCTCAACCACGCGTGCGGCTGCGAATTTTCGCCAATCTGTTTATTATAGGGCGCACCCCACAGGAGGGAATTTATGGCTCGGATCACTGTGATTGAACCAGCGCAAGCTAGTCCAGAAGTGAAGGAGATTTACGAGAGTAAACTGAAAGGCAAGCCCGGCAATATTCAGAAGGCGCTGGCGCAGCAACCAGGCATACTCAGCAATTTTCTTGGATTCTATCCGAGCGTAGGGCGCTCGCTGGAGCGCAAGCTGTATGAGGCAGTGTATCTGCGAGTGTCACTGATCAACGGATGCCAGTACTGCACGCAGCACCACATTCAGGGATCGAAACGGGTGGGGATTACGCCGCAAGAGATGAAAGAGCTCAAGGAAGGAAAGTACTCGGGCTTTAGCGCTCCCGAACAGGTTGCGCTTCGTTATGCGGAGAAACTGACGCGCACGCCGGACGGCGCGAGCGACGCGGACTTCGTCGAGCTGAAGAAGCATTTTTCCGACGGACAGATTGTCGACCTGCATATGCTGATCGGGTTGGCGAACCTGACGAATCGGGTCACGGGCCCGCTCGCGTTGGAAGTGGAATTCCCGGAAGAAAAGATCTAGCCCTGGGAAGGTCAGAGGTAAGAGGTCAGATTGCAGAGGTTAGAACCCCATGCTCGCCGACAACGTGCGCACCATGGGCTTTAATTTCTGCAATCTTACCTCTGACCTCTGACCTCTGACCTCTTAGCTCTGACGAGGTGCGAAGCCGAGTCACTCCACAATCACATGGTCACAGAATCACGCGCTCATCGCCGACGCGGCGGGTTACGCGCTCGCGATCGAGATATTCAAGCAGCGGAATCGCATACTTGCGGCTGACTCCGGTCATTTCTTTAAAGCGGGCGACGTCAATTTTCGGGGTAACGGGTTTCAACGCAGCGATCTTGCGGCGAAGATCGACGAGAGCGCTCTGGTGAAAGACCAGGTCTTCCGAAATTTTGATCAGGAGTTTGTCGCGCAAGAGCAGGGTGACGATCTTCTGGGCGCGGATTTTATCTACTTTCAGTCCTCCCAGCACTTCTTTCAACGAAGGAACTCTCAATCCGG
Source organism: uncultured Acidobacteriaceae bacterium (assembly GCA_963696275.1). Taxonomy (GTDB): domain Bacteria; phylum Acidobacteriota; class Terriglobia; order Terriglobales; family Acidobacteriaceae; genus Acidiflorens. The sequence continues at coordinate 1,484,551 of CAVOJQ010000012.1, forward strand.
CGGAAGCGAAGGCCTGCTCGATGATCTTCTTGGATTCCGCTTCTTCGTCTTGCATGACTACGCCGCGGCCGGCGAGGTGCACAAGTTCGCCCGCGACTTCCAGTTGCCGTTCTTCCACCAATTTTCCCAGGACGCTGTTGAACACCTCGGTGCGAAGGTTGATCTGATCGCGCAGTTCTTCTTTGCTCATTCCGGCCACAAGAGGATTCGCATCGTGGAATTTATTGACGGCCTGAAATGCGAGGCCTTTTGCATCGGAGAATGCGATCGGTGCGATCAACACCGGATCGCACCTTACGAGTCCGGCTTGTGCCGCAAGTTTCACGGCTTCTTCCCCACGGATGTTCATCTCTCCAGGGACATCGTCGAGCGGCAGCCCCAAGGTGCCTCGCCGTTGGACGCGTTCTGCCAGTGCCTCCGCCGGAGAAGCGGCCATCATCCTGGCGAGAAATGCGGCGATCTTCTGGTGAGACTGTTTTCGAGACAGGGGAGAAGCGTCGAGCACCAAGCCGCCACCGATGGTCACGACCGGCGAGAACTGGCGCACGATGAAACGGTCTCCGGGCAGGAGCAGCGCCGGTTCCGACAACCGAAGTTGCACGAATTGATCTTCGCCGGGTTTGAGCTGTTTGGCTCCGTACACGCGCACTTCGGCGATCGTTTCTGACGTGTAGGCGTGAAAATGAACCCGAGCGCGCGCCTTGAGCGGCTTCGCCGATGGAAGCAGAGAAAGCAAAGCATCGACGCGGGACGTAGAGTGAAAAGTGCGAGCGGCTGCGAGGGTCATTCCGCGGGCCAGTTCATCGGTGGAAACGCCGGCGAGATTCAAGGCGGTGCGCTGGCCTGCGATGGCGGCATCCGAAGCCGAGCCATGCACCTGCACGCCGCGAACCCGCACGCGCTTGCCGGCTGGAAACAATTCGAGTTCTTCTTCGTCGGATTTGCGGATGGTTCCGGCTACGAGGGTGCCGGTGACGACCGTGCCGAAGCCCTTCATGGTGAAAACGCGGTCGATGGGAAGACGAGCCAGAGCTGCTGAATCCTTGGCAGCAACTTCAGCGGCAACGCGGCTGAGCGCGGCTTTCAACTCGTCCAGGCCTGTGCCTGTTAGCGCGCTTACCGCTACGATCGGCGAATGCGAGGTATCGAGAAACGATCCACGTACATAATCTTCTACTTCCAGTCGAACGACGTCGAGGGTTTCCGCATCGACGGCATCCGACTTTGTGAGCACGGTGATGCCACGGCGGATGGCGAGCAGGCGGCAGATATCGAAGTGTTCGCGCGTCTGCGGCTTGATGCCTTCATCGGCGGCGATTACGAGAAGCACCAGGTCGATTCCGCCAACTCCGGCGAGCATGTTGCGGACGAAGCGCTCGTGGCCGGGAACATCGACGAATCCGAGGCGGAGTTTGCTGCCGTCGGGCGCGGGGAGTTCGAGGTGGGCGAAACCGATGTCGATGGTGATGCCGCGCCGCTTTTCTTCTTCGAGGCGGTCGGCATCAATGCCGGTGAGGGCCTTGACCAGCGCAGTCTTGCCATGATCGATATGTCCGGCGGTGCCGACGATGACGGACTTCATCGGAGTCAGTATAGACGGGTGTGTGGAGTGGACACTCTTGTCGGCTGCCGTTGGTGTTGGTTTTGAGGTTGATATTGATATTTAGGTCGTCGAGATCAAGGTCAAAGACAAAGTCAACAGCAACTTCAAAGGCAGCGGGCGAGGGTGCCCGCTCTACACAGAATCTTCATGCGAAAAGTTGGGGGAGATGCGACAATAAAGATTCCCTGATGACCACCTCTGCGATCAGTGTCATTGCCATTACGCCGGAGATGATCCGGGAGCACGGCCTTACTCCGGAAGAATTCGAAAAAATTAAGCAACTGCTGGGCGGACGCGAGCCTACGCGCACCGAACTTGGCATCTTCAGCGTGATGTGGAGCGAGCACTGCTCTTATAAATCGTCGCGCGTTCACCTGAAGCGTTTGCCGACGCGCAGCAAACTGGTGGTGCAGGGTCCGGGCGAGAATGCCGGCATTGTCGATATTGGCGATGGCTGGGCCTGCGCGTTCAAGATCGAATCGCACAATCATCCGTCGTTTATTGAGCCATTTCAGGGAGCGGCGACCGGAGTTGGCGGAATTCTGCGCGATATTTTCACCATGGGCGCGCGGCCGGTGGCGGTGATGGACTCGTTGCGCTTTGGGCCGATTCGCACGGGGACGGGGCTTCACGGCGTAGCGGGGCAAAGCCCCGCCACCACACGGGCGGTGCCGACACAGGCTCTGCCTACGCAGGCGGAGATCCACAAGAACCATTCTGTTATGGAGGGCGTGGTTTCGGGCGTCGCTTCTTACGGCAACTGTTTCGGAGTTCCGAATCTTGGCGGCGAGGTGAAATTCGAGCCTTGCTATTCAGGCAATCCGCTGGTGAACGCGTTTGCGCTCGGACTGGTGCGCCGCGACCAGATTTTCTACGGGCGGGCTTCGGGCGAGGGGAATCCGGTAATTTATGTGGGCTCGAAGACCGGGCGCGACGGCATCCACGGAGCGACCATGGCGAGCGAGGAGTTCAGCGAAGGCTCGGAAGCGAAGCGGCCGAACGTGCAGGTGGGAGATCCATTCCTCGAAAAGCTGCTGCTCGAAGCCTGCCTGGAGGCGATGCAAACCGGCGCCATCGTTGGCATTCAGGATATGGGCGCGGCCGGGCTGACGTGCTCGACCTGCGAAATGGGCGCGCGCGGCGGCACCGGCGTCGAGATCGAATTGGACCGGGTTCCGCAACGCGAGACGGGCATGACGCCGTACGAGATCATGCTGAGCGAGTCGCAGGAGCGGATGTTGCTGGTGGCGCAGAAAGGACGCGAGCAAGAAGTCTTCCGCGTCTTTGAGAAGTGGGGACTGGACGCGGTCGAGATTGGCAGCGTGACCAACGACGCCAGGATGCGCGTGCTTGAGCATGGCATCGTGGTCGCGGAGATTCCGAACGCCGCGCTGACCGATGATGCGCCGGTGTACAAGCGTCCGCTGGCGCGTTGGGAACCTCCGGTGGAGCGCGAGATGCCGGAGCATATTCGTTTCTCTGAAGGTGCAGATTTCACGTCCCATCTCAAGCTCTTACTGGCGAGCCCGAATATTTGTTCGAAGCGCTGGGTGTGGCAGCAGTATGACCACATGGTGCAGACCAACACAGTTGAAGCGCCGGGAGCGGGCGATGCGGGCGTCATCCGTATCAAGGGCTCCAAGCGCGGGCTGGCCATGGCGCTCGATGGCAACGGGCGATGGTGCTATCTCGATCCGCGGCTGGGTGCGATGCATGCGGTCGCTGAAGCGGCGCGCAAAGTGGCGTGTGCGGGAGCGACTCCGATTGGCGCAACCAATTGCCTTAACTTTGGCAATCCGGAAAAGCCGAATATTATGTGGCAGTTTTCGCAGGTGATCGACGGCATCACCAGAGCTTGCGAGGAACTCGATACGCCGATTACTGGCGGCAATGTCAGCTTCTACAACGAAACTCTCGGCGAGGGAATTTATCCGACTCCCGTGATCGGCGTGGTGGGTCTTCTCGAGGATGTACATAAAACGACGAAGATGCACTTCGCGCGGCCTGGCCGAACCGTTGTTTTGCTGCGCGCGAATGAAGCTGGCGACGCGGTTGATGCCGAGTTGGAGTTTGGCTCGTCGGAGTACGCTAAAGAAGTTCTGGGGGCGGTGTGGGGCTATCCGCCCGAACTGGATCTGGAGAGAGAAGCCACGCTGCAACGCGCTCTGGTCGCGATCATCCAGGCGGGGCTGGTCGAATCCGCGCACGACTGTTCCGATGGCGGGTTAGCCGTCGCGCTGGTGGAAGCGGCGCTGCTAGCCGGAGTCGGGGTGAAGGTGAGCTTGCCGAAGCAGAAATTGGCGCTCGAGTTTACGCTGTTCGCGGAAGACGCCAGCCGAGTCGTAGTAAGCTGCGACCCGATCCACCTGCCGCGAATCCAACAGGTAGCGGAGGAGTTCGGCGTCTACGCGGATGTGCTGGGGGAGACGGGGTCGAATCGGGTTGAGATCGGCGTAGGCGACCGGTCCGTGATTTCGGCGAGTGTCGCCGACTTGCGGGACGCGTACGAGGAGGCGCTGGAAAAGGCGCTGGGGACGGATGGGAGCGCCGCGGACTGATGGTGCCGGGCTTTGCCCGGCGGGACGGGGCGAAGCCCCGTCACCACACGCAGCTGGTTGCTTCACACGAGCTGGTTGCTTCGACACACGAGGTAGTTGCCAGGGGCTAAATGCTGACTTCCGATAAATTTCGCGATGAATGTGGCGTGGTGGCTATCCACGCGCACCCCGAGGCGGAGAAGCTCGCCTATCTTGGGCTGCACGCCTTGCAGCATCGCGGGCAGGAATCGGCGGGCATCGTTACCTCCGACGGCGAGCGCCTGCGCCAGCATAAGGCGATGGGTCTGGTTGCGGATATCTTCGGCCACGATGTGCTCGATTCCATGCGCGGAGTTCTCGCCATTGGGCACACTCGCTATTCGACGGCGGGCGATTCGGCTTTGCTCAATGCTCAGCCCATCATGGTGCAATCCAACAAAGGGACCATCGCGATTGCGCACAATGGGAACCTGGTCAACGCGCAGGCGATTCGCGCCAAGCTCGAAGGCCAGGGATCGATCTTCCAGACGAACAGCGATACGGAAGTTCTGGTGCACCTGATTGCGCTCTCGCGAGAGCAGACCCTGCCGGATGCGATCGCCGACGCCCTGCGCCGCGTGGAAGGCGCATTTTCGCTGGTGATGCTGAGCCGCGACCGGGTCTTCGCCGCGCGCGATCCGCGTGGATTCCGCCCGTTGGCGATGGGGCGCATTGCGGCTTTGACTACCGAGAAAAAAGATACCGTCGTTTTTGCCTCCGAGACCTGCGCTTTCGATCTTCTCGGGGCGACGTACGAACGCGACGTCAGGCCGGGCGAACTGGTCATCGTCGGGCCAGAAGGCATCAGCTCGCGATTTTATTCGCCCTCGCCGGCGCAATCGAGCTGCATTTTTGAGCACGTTTATTTTTCGCGTCCGGATAGTCTTGTTTTTGGCCGCTCGGTCGATCAGAGCCGCGACGCGATGGGGCGCCAGCTGGCGCGCGAAGCTCCGGTGGACGCCGACATCGTCGTTCCCGTTCCCGACTCCGGCAACACCGCGGCCATTGGATACGCGGCCGAGAGCGGCATTCCCTTCCGCCTTGCTCTCATTCGCAATCACTATATTGGCCGCACATTCATCGAGCCGCAGCAGTCGGTGCGCGACTTTGGCGTGAAGCTGAAGTTGAATGCCGTCCGCAGCCTGATTCAGGGCAAACGGGTCATTCTGATCGATGACTCCATTGTGCGCGGGACGACGAGCAAGAAAATTGTCCGCATGATTCGCAACGCCGGCGCGAAAGAAGTTCACATGCGGATCTCATGCCCGCCCACCATCTCCCCGTGTTTCTATGGAGTGGACACGCCTTCGAAGAAAGAACTCATCGCCGCCAACAAGACGGTCGATGAGATCCGCGACTTCATCGTCGCCGACACGCTCGCCTATCTCTCCATCGAAGGCCTGAAGAAAGCCTGCGCGGATGGAGATAAGACGACTTACTGCTCGGCATGCTACACGGGAAAGTATCCCACCAACGTGGACGTGGAAGAGATATTGCCAGCGGGGGTCGAGAGATAGCGTAGTGGGGCGGGCCCTCCGCTCCAATCGCAGGCAGCAGATTCTGTCACCACGAATGGAAGTTGAGACAGAGCCGGGAGTAAGTGTTCGTAATCACTGTTTTCTTTTCTTATTTCGTGTATTCTTCGCAGTCGGAAACGAATCGGCCTGATTCTTCCGGCGGTTGGAGGAAGCACGCTTGCTTATCCTACCTAAGGTGCAGTCATCTTCTGGTGCCGCGAAAGACCACGCCCCCGTTACTCCTTGCGTTCGGCGAATAACTGGCATGGCCAGATCGTGTGTTCACGGATTCGTGGGAGTTATCGCTCTGCTTGTGGTGATCGCTTCTGTTACCCAGGCACGGGCGCAAGAGAAACAGGATGCCCAAGTCCAAAATGCCCAGGTTCAAAATGCCCAGGTTCAGGATGCTCAGGCTGAAGAGAAGTTCTTATCGATGATCAACGAGGCGCGAGCGACGGCGGGCTTGTCGCCACTTATCAATGACCAGCGAGTTGCGGACGCGGCGGCTATGCATGCGCCCATGTTCGTTGCGACTGGTAAGTTTGCCGACCAATATGAAGGTGAGCCGAGCCTGCTCGAACGGCTGAGGCTGGCGAAGGCGCCCTGTGCCGCCGCTGAAGAGATCATGCTGAAGGGGGCAGACCTGGAAGATATACGCCAGCAGATGACGGGGAGCGAAGTCATCAAGCAGGTGTTTCTGAATTCCGAGTTCTCGTTGATCGGAGTGGCTGCAATCCGTGGCGGGAAGCAACTATTTGTGGTTGCCAATGTGGCGCGAACGTTTCGATCGCTGACGATTGACGAGGTCGAGAACTATATTGCCGATGGCGTGCAGCGAGCCCGAAAGGAGCACAAACTGGTACCTTTCAGGGTCATTCAGATGCGGCAGTTGCGCGGAGTCGCCTGCGGCATGGCGAAGAAGGACTCGCTGAAAACTCAGCCGGTAAACCCGTATGGAGGCTATACGATGGCTCCCTCTCCGGATGTCCGGAATTTCGTCTACACGACCTTCGATCCCGGGGTATTGCCAGAGAACGTGAACGTGGCCGGCGATGATCCCAAGATCAACGTGGTTTCGGTGGGCGCCTGCCTTGCCAGCAGTCCGACCTACCCCGCGGGCACTTACTGGATCTACCTGATGTTTTATCGAAATGCTTCCCGCTAGACGGAAATGAGCGAGTGCACGGCGCGGCCTCTGATGGTATTCTTTTTGGGCCGACGTCCCCCGCGTTGACGGATTCTGTAATGACCAAAGCCTTTTCAATTTTCAAGAAGAGCTCGACGCCGCAGCTTGGTCCTTTCGAGCAGCAGGTGATGCAGTCGCTCTGGGCGCTGGGCAGTGCCACGGTTCGCGAAGTGCTTGCGGATGGCACGATCCGTCAGGCTTACACCACAGTGATGACCACCCTCGACCGTCTCTACAAAAAGGGACTGCTCGATCGTGTCGCCGAGGGCCGGGCGTTCCGCTACACTCCGCGCCACACTGCCGAAGAGCTGCAGCGGGTAGCTGCGTTCGAGGGTATACAGCAATTGCTGGGATCAAGCGATGCTTCGTCCCTGCCCCTTTCCTATCTGGTGGAAGCCCTTACCACGCATGACGCGCAACTGCTGGATGAGCTGCAAATTCTTGTGGAACGCAAGCGGCGCGAACTGAAAACCAGCGCGAGGAAGGGCAGCGCAGGCGAGGCCGGGGAGGAACGCTGATGTTCGCCCTGCGCGGAATCGCCGTCTCGCTCACTTTCTTCGTGCTGGTCTATTGCCTGCTGTCGTTGGCAGTGGCAGTGGCGTGGCGCTCGCTGCAGTGGCTGGCTTTAACGGAACGAAGCCGTGCCCGACTGCTTTTCGCGTTGCGGATTCTGCCCCTTGTCGCCTCGGTGGTGGTGACCTTCGCCTTTGTCGTTCCGTCGTTTCAATTGCTGGAGCCGCGTTCGATTGACATTTCCGAAGGCATTGGCACTCTGCCGCTCGCTTTGGGCGTGTGCGCTCTGTTGCTGATTGCCTGGGGCTCGTTCCGCGTGATCGCGGCGCAGACGGAAACTTCACGCATCGTGGCTCGCTGGCTGGAAGGCGCGCATCCGCTCTCCGTCGAAGGCGCATCGCAAGACGGCGCCCAGACTGGTGGCGAGAGTTGCGCACCGGTTTCTATCGGGACTCGATCCAAGACGGTAACTTTCTGCTCCCGGCCTGAGGCGCCTCCACTCACCCTTGTGGGCGTCTATAAGCCCCGAGTGCTGGTCTCGGAATCGACTGTTGCGCTGTTGACGAGTGACGAACTGCGCATCGCGCTGGAGCACGAAGTCGCGCACATGCAGTCGCGGGATAATTTAAAAAAGCTGATCTTCCGTTTCTGCCCGTTTCCGGGAATGACCAGGCTGGAAAGTACGTGGTCGCAAACCGCGGAATTGGCTGCCGACGACGCAGCCGTGTCGAACGCAGGCGATGCCGTCGATCTGGCGGCCGCTTTGGTCAAGCTTTCGCGGTTGGTGCCGGTCGACGCCGCTCCCGTCTGCACGGTGGGCTTTGTAACGGGATCCATTCTCGCTCGCGTGGAACGCCTGCTGGCATGGAATGAAGCTGCCAAGTCTCGGCCGGAGCGACTTCGCGGTTGGTATGCGGCGATTCCAGCGTTGGTCGCGTTGCTGTGCGTCTTTGCTACTTATGGTCCGGCGCTGGCGTTGACGCACGAGCTTACGGAGTGGCTCGTCCGCTAGTTGCCGCTGAACGCTCTGCGTGTACCTCGACCGTTACACCACTATCTCTGGTAGTAGCGACTGCACCCCGATACTCTGCATAAGCCAGTCTGCTTCGCCACTGTATTGCCGCGGGCAGGTTCGGCAGCGGCAATCCCTTCTTTTACCTGGACGGTCTTTTCATGCGCGTCAAGTTTTTAGTGGACACAAGGTGCAGGCGGCGAGCGGTCATCTGCTCCGTCGTCTTGCTGACATTTGTCTTGCCGACATTTTTCAGTGCGTTGCTGAGCGCGCAGAATCCGAACGGGGCGCTGCGGGGCGAGGTGCAGGACGCGAGCGCCGCCCGCGTGGCCCGGGCTCACGTAACCGTGCAGTCTTCGGGATCTTCGATTACGCGCGAGGCCACAACCAATGAGCGCGGGGAGTTTCGCATCGAGGGCCTGTTGCCTGGTTCCTATCGAGTTACGGTGGCCGCCCAAGGATTTGCCGAGGCGACGGCCAATGTGGACGTTGCGGTCAGTGTGGTGCGGGATATCGCTGTCACGCTCAAGCCGGAAAATGCGCGCGAGACAGTTCTGGTAGAGGGAACTTCGTCATCGATCACGACCGAGACGATTGACACGGCGAGTGCGGTGCGCGGAGGCGTGGTCGGCAGCCAGGATCTCGAGGGTTTTCCGCTGCCGGCGCGCAGCTTCGCCAACATCGCCTATCTCGTGCCCGGCACGGAACCGGTTGAGCCGTCCGATCCCACGAAGGCCCGCATTACTGCCGTGTCTACGGGCGGCAGCTCCGGGTTGAATAACGAACTTTCGGTGGATGGCGCGGATAACTCCGACGATTGGATTGGCGGGTTTCTGCAGAATTTCTCACCCGACGGCATTGAAGAGTTTGCCGTGCGCACCTCCAACGAAGACGCCGACACGGGCTGGACGACGGCAGGGTCGGTTGTGATCACGACCAAGCACGGCACCAACGAATGGCACGGCGACGCCGCTTTCTACGAGCGCGCGGCGGATCTCAACGCGCGTTTCCCGATCGAGAATCCGGCGCCTAATCCGAAGCAGCCGTTCTCCAGGCAAAATTACGTAGGGACGCTGGGCGGGCCGATCGCCAGGAACAAAGTGTGGGTCTTTGCTTCGTTCGAGAATGTGCATGAGAATGCGAGCATCGCGTACGACAGCAATAGTCAAACCCAATTCGCTGCGCTGGCGCAGTTGGCGGCGGATGGGCTGATTACGGGCGTTCCGTCCATCGACGTTCCCGCCACGGTTCCCATTCCCTTCCGCGACTATATCGGGTCGGTGCGATTTGACTGGGCGCAGAATTCGAAATCGCAGTGGTACCTGCGTACTTCCGAAGACAGTTACATTACGCGCAACAATCTCGTGCAACAGGGGACGCTGCCCTCCACCGGACTGCTCACTCACAACAATTACTGGAACGTCGTGATCAGCAACGCCTACACCTTCAGTCCTACATGGCTCGGCAATCTGGTTCTGGGAGCGAGTTTGCTGCACCTTACGCAGACGCGGAATTCGGATTATGGTTTTGCGCTCGCGTTTCCTTTCAGTTCCACGGCGCTGACGATTTCCGGCTTTGAGACTTTCGGCGACAACCAGTTTGCCACTCCCATCACTCTGTTTCCCGATCTGCGCAATCAGGAGAAATACCAGTTCCGCTACGACCTCAGCCACATGATGGGCAGCCATGCGCTGAAGTTCGGAGTCGATTTCATACACGAACCCGTGCTCAGCGGGGCGTTTGCCTCAACGCCCGAGACGCTCGCCAAGTACATCAACGATCCGACCTATTACGTACAGAATCCGGGCGTGTTTGGAACCTTCACTCCGCAGTGCATTGACTTCACGACCTCAGACGGTTCGACTTGCAACTACAGCCCCGGAGGCAACGGCAGTTTCTCGCAGAACGTTCAACGGCTCGGCCTCTATGCAGAAGACTCGTGGCGCGTGTCGCATAATCTCACCGTCAATTACGGCCTGCGCTATCAGACGACATTTGGCCTCTTCGAGGCTTCCGGAGTAAGCCAGGTCGCCAATCCTTCGTTCCCTCTGCTGCCATCCCTGGGATACCCCGAAGCGGTTCCCCATGATGACCGCAAGCAAATCGCTCCCCGCATCGGCATCGCCTACTCGCCGGGAAGAGATGAGAAGACCGTGATTCGCGCCGGCTTCGGGCTCTACTTCGACGACCTCGCGCAAAACGGCTGGGGAACCGCGTTTGAAGCGGTGAACCTGAATTCCGCCGCCCCGCCATCGCTCATCGATCCCAACTACAAAACGCCCTACGCCATTCACATCACCGGAGGAGCGCAGCACGCCTTCAACGAGCATTGGATGGCCAGCGCCGACTACGTTCACGAGCAGGGAAACCACGGCTATCGCGCTTTTCCGTATCCCGCTGCAAGCGTCTACGAATCCAACAACCGCTCCAGCTACAACGGATTGATGCTGCATGTACAGGGCAACCTGCGGCGGGTCAGCCTGGTTGCGAACTACACGCTCTCCAAGGCGCAGACCTGGGGATGCCTGCTGGGCGAACTGTTTGATTATGTGGACGGCGTCTGCACGGCGCAGAGCGGACCGAATGCCGGACAGCTCGATGCTTTCGGGCCGGGCGATTACGGCCCCTCGGGCGAAGACGTTAGGAATCGTTTTGTGTTTGCAGGCACGGCGCATCTTCCCGGCGGTTTTGAGTTGAGCAGCATCACACAGGTGGAGAGCGCGCGTCCCATCACGATTACGACGGCGGACAACAGCGGACGTATTTTTGTGAACGGTGCGTACACGAGCCTTGACGAGTTTCGCGGCACGCCTTATATACAGTCGGACCTGCGCGTCACCCGCCCCTTCAAGATCGGGGAGCGCTGGCAGATTAACCCCTTCGCCGAGTTCTTCAACCTCTTCAACCGCAATAATCCGGGCGCGAATTATGCGGTCAACATTGTGCAGATTCCGGGCGTGGAAACCGACCCCATGAATCCCAACAATGTTATTGGGATATGCAATCCGAACTGCGTGCCGATCACCAGCCTGAAGCAGCTCGAAATACCCGAAGGCGCGCTGGGAGATTTCTTCGGCCCTGGCACGACGGTGGGAATTCCGTTTGCGGCGCAGCTGGGAGTGAGGGTGACGTTCTAGATTGCGCTTTGGCGGGGCTCTGCGCCGCAATGGGGTGAAGCCCCATCACCGCACAATCTCAGGATGGCATTGCGACCGGCTCAGGACTGTTGCATACTCGAAACTGTGGCAACAGAAAACCTAGTCCTCTCCGGCCGTCACATTCGTCTCGAACCGCTCGGCTACCACCACGTTGATGGCTTGGTCGCGGCAGCGGCAGGCGATCGCTCGCTTTATCAATGGAGTCTGGTCCCGCAAGGCAAGGATGAAGTGACCCGCTACGTTGAAACCGCGTTGGCATGGCGCGATGCCGGCAGTGCTGTTTCGTTCGCGACGGTTAACCTCGAGGGAGTCGTCATCGGATCCACGCGCTTCTTCGATTTGGAGCGATGGGCTTGGCCGCAAGGCCATGCGCGGCATAACCGTAGCGCAGCCGACGCTTGCGAGATCGGATACACGTGGCTGACTCAATCGGCGATCAGGACCGGGGCCAATACGGAAGCCAAGCTGCTGATGCTGACGCACGCTTTTGAAACGTGGCGGGTGCTCCGTGTTTGCTTGCATACCGATATGCGTAACTGGCGCTCGCGCGCGGCCATTGAACGGATTGGCGGCAAGTTCGAGGGGATTCTCCGCGCCCATCGCATGGCGGCTGACTTCATTGCTCGCGACTCGGCGCGCTATTCGATTGTGGCGGCAGAGTGGCCGGAGGTGAAGCAACGGCTGAACCATTCGCTGGAACGAGCGTGATACGGATTACCTCCGCTGAAGCGGGCACGGCTGAACTGATAAAATAAGAGCCTGTCATGTCCGCATCCTCCCAGCTCATCCAGATCGACCTTGGCCCGAAGATCCACAGCCCGAAGCCCGCGTGGCTGAAGGCGAAGGCTCCGGTCGGCGAAAATTTTCATAATTTGAAGAAGCTGGCGCGCGGGTTGGGGCTGCACACGGTGTGCGAGTCGGCGCAGTGCCCGAACATTGGAGAATGCTGGCACCACCATACCGCGACCTTCATGCTGCTGGGCGATATCTGCACGCGGCGCTGCGGATTTTGTGCGGTGCCGAAAGGGCGTCCCGAGGCGATTGACTGGGATGAACCGCGGCGCGTGGCCGAAGCCGTCGCGACGCTCGGCCTGCGGCATGCGGTTGTGACCAGCGTCAATCGCGATGACGACAACGTGGGCGGCGCAAAGATTTTTGCCGAAACGATCCGGCAGATTCGCGAACTGGTTCCGGGATGCCGGGTTGAAGTTCTGATTCCAGACTTCCAGGGTCTTGAAGAACCGCTACGCATGGTTCTCGAAGCCAAACCCAACGTGCTGAATCACAATACGGAGACCGTTCCGCGCCTCTATCGCGCGGTGCGCTCGGGGGCCCGGTACCAGCGGACGCTCGATCTCTTGTCGAACGCAAAGAAGTGGGATCCGGCGACGGTTACGAAGAGCGGAGTCATGGTGGGAATTGGCGAAGAGACAGAGGAACTCATTGCGGTCTTTCGCGATCTAGGCGAGTGCGGTGTCGATATTCTGACGATTGGGCAGTATTTGCGCCCGTCCAAAGATCATCTTCCGATGACGCGCTACTACACTCCGGCGGAATTTGTTTCACTCAAGGACGAGGCGCTGAAGTTCGGGTTCAAACACGTGGAATCGGGCCCGCTGGTCCGTTCCAGTTATCACGCGCATGAGCAGGCGGATGTAGCGGCGGGATAGGACGAGGCGCTGTTCGTCATTCGCTGATCGCTGTTCGTCGTTCGCTGTTCGCGACCCATCCAGGGGATTTGAAGTCGTGGAGAGCGGCCAGCCAGCCACGTTCGCCTCAGAATATTTTCACGTGGAAAGTCAGATATTTCTTGGGGTTTTCGCGAATCGCCTTCAGCAGTGCACGCACCTCAACCAGCATATCGTTGCTGTTGTTGTAGAGCGTCGGATCCTGAAAGAGCTTTCCGACCGTGCCCTCGCCTTTCTCCAGACGCTCGGAGAGCGCGGCGAGGTTGTTCATCGTGATCTTCAGTTTGTCGGCGAATTCCTGGTCGTGAGATAGCCTGCCCAGCGTGCCTTTGCCGGCGTTGATGTCATCGGTTAACTGGCGCATGTTGGCGACGGTCTTGTTGGCATTATCAAAGAGCGTGGGATCCTTAAGCAGTTTGCCGGCTGAGCCTTTGCCTTCCTGAATCTCATCGACAATAGCGTTGAGCTGGTTGATGGCGGCCATCGCTTTCTTGTAGGCCTCATCGCTGGTGAAGAGCGGGCCGAGCGATCCTTTGCCACTTTGAACGTCATCCACCAGGCTCTTGAATTCCGCGACGGTCGCGTTGAGCTGGTCATACAATGCCTGGCTGTAAATGAGCTTTCCGATCGAACCCTGGCCGCTTTCGATGAACGTCATGATACGGTCGACCCGTTTGAGCAGCGAGTCCATATTCTGCAGGGTGCCCTGGCTGGCGCGGACCACGTCCTGAATTTGCGGCGCCTCGCGCGTCTCCAGCGTGTCGCCGTCGACGGCCAGCGGACCCTTCGACTGCGAGCTGTCCATGTCCACGTAGGTTTCGCCCAGGACTCCGGCGGTGGTCAGCAAGGTGACGGAATCTTTGCGCAAACTGGAAGCGTACTTGGTGTTGACCTTCATCGTGACTTCGACCGGCGTCAAGGGTTTGTCGCCGACGATCTTCACGCTTTTCACGTTGCCGATGTCGACACCCGCCAAACGAACGGGAGCGCCCTCGCGCAGGCCTTGAGCGTTATCGAAGTAAGAATGCAGGGTGATCTTGGAGGTGAACCATCCGCCGGTGCCGCTCATCGCGAAGATCAGGACGCCCAGCGTGGCGCTCGCGAATATGACGGTGAGCCCGACGCGCAGTTTCGACCATTTCAGTTGTTTCTGGCTAGGCAAGGTGGTCAGTAGACGACACAACATCATAGCAAAGACGGAGAAATTTCAAGCGGTCGAATTGGCGGGGCTGGCAAATGCCGCGGAATTGCTGCCCGAGCGGGCTGCGCCGGGCACGATTGGGCGCTGGGCTGGGCGAATGATGGGTAGAGTCAGGCCATGGCGCGTGAGAAGAAAAAGCTCCTGTTCTTTTGCGAATTCCGCAAAGAACAGGAGCTCAGGAGCTTTCAGATTCGTTGCTACAGCCGGGCTGAAGAGTGCCGGTCAGCGTCCGTGCCCCTCGTGCTTCGGCTCTGACTTCGACGGTTTGGGCTGTTTCTGAGCCTTCTCCTGCTTTGCCGGTTTGGCATTCTCGTGAGAGGACTTCGACTCATGATTTGCCGCCTGGTTGTGCTGAGCGGCGTTGCGGTCTTCATTGTTGCGTGCCTGGTTGTTATGTGCCTGGTTGTTGTTTCCCTGATGGCTACGGGCTTCGTTATTCTCAGGATGTGAGGCGGTGCGCTCGGTGTTGCGGGCCGCCAGGTTGCCATTGCCGCCTTCGGCGCGCGCTTCCTGCGGAGACATCTTCGACGGGTGATACTCTCCACCGGCGGCGTTGGCCCGGGTCACGTTGCGTCCCGAGAAATCGCCCGGCCGTGCCGTGGCTGCAATCGCCGGACGCCCGTGATTTTCGGAGGCAAAAAGCTGCCGGTTCTGGCTGGCCGCGTGTTCGTGTTCCCTTTGCGTTGCCAGAGCGGGAGTGTGCTGCTCGCGGGCGTACGATTCCTCCTGCGCAGTCGGACGCGCTTCGACGCCGCCAGGACCGTTGAAGGCCACGTGCGTGTTATTCACGATGACGGTTCTGTTGTAGACATTCGTTACGCTGTGCACGTTCACGTTCATGACTGCGCGGTTGTAGAAGAAAGCTCCGCCTCTCCACTCGCCGCCGGCGAAGCCTACGCCGCCGTAGCCAAAGCCGTAGTTAATGCCGCCGTAGAAGCCGACATGCGGTCCCCAGTAGCCGCCGTGCCAGCCATAGAAGCCGCCGGCAAAGCCCCAGTAGCCAGGGGTCCAGAGCATACCCACCGGACCGACCACCCATGTGCCGGGAACCCAGTAATAGCCGCCGGCGTCGCTCCATGCCCAATAGCCGGGCGTCCAGAGATATCCCGGACCGGGGCAGATGGGCTGCGCGTAAACCGGCAGCGCCGGAGGACCAATGCGCACGGAGATACCAATTCCAATTTGCGCGGACGATGTCGTCGAAAGCGACAACACCGAAACCGTCAACAGCAAAACTCCCAAAAGCAATCCGGATCCCAACCTACGAACCGAGCTTTTCATTTTCATAGCCTTTCTTTGGCTTAACCTTCGCCCAGAGCCGGTAACCCCCGGCCTGGTTACGTTTCGGCTATATAAACCCGGCAGCAGCGGCGTTGTTGCGTCGAAAAGAAAAGTTATTGGGAGTGAGCAGGTTAGCGAGGCGCTCGCAATCCATGATCTGGGAGATCAGCGCGTGAAAGTTCTCGCTGAGATCTTCTCGCGAAATCGTGGATTTAATTTTCCAGGATGACGTGAGCGAGCGCCTGCTCGGATGTGTGGGTCAACGAGAGCGCTATATTTTTCGTGCCGAGCCGGGCTGCGATGGCGGCAGCCTCCCCGTGAAACTGAATGGTGGGACGTTGGCCCTTGGGCCGCACCACCTCAATATCGCGCCAGCGGACGCCGTGACTCCATCCTGTACCGAGCGCCTTCATGCCAGCCTCTTTGGCGGCGAAGCGTGCGGCATAGCTCTGGCAGCGGTTGGCTCTTCTTTCGCAATAAGCAATTTCGCCAGCGGTGAAGATGCGCTGAAGAAATCTGTCGCCAAAGCGCTCGATGCTTTCGCGGATGCGGGGAACTTCGGCGATGTCCACTCCCGTGCCCAGGATCATGGAGACATTGTGAATCGGTAATTTGTATTTTGCAATTTCACCGGCAAATTATCCGCCCGGCGAATTACCCGAGGACCGACCAACTGAATTCGCTCAGAAGAGCTCTCCACCGCTGTAAATCACCTGCCCGCCGATCATTCTTGCTTCCGGCAAGAGTTTGTGGGGACGCGTGGGACCTTCCGCATCGATATGCAGCACTTCGTGCCCGTTGGCTACGAGCCAATCGGAAACGATCATGCGATGGCAGCGGAAGTAAACCCGCTCGGCGCACATGAAGGCAGTACGCGATTCGCCGGCGATACGCAGGAGTTCGGCGGCCGCCTGCTGAAACTCAGGCGTCAGTGTGTAGTCGGCGTAGTTGCGAAAGCTGGCGCTGCGTAATGCCGTGTGGGGAGAATCCTTGCGTGTCGATTTACGGTAGCCGCCGAGAGCTTTCATCCAGACGTAGCGGATGCCGTGTTCGGCGAGGGATTGCTGCAGCGCTTCGCGATTGAAGTGCGGCAGACGCCGCGACATGGGGAAGGTACGGATATCGACGAGAGTCTCAATGCCATGCGCTTTCAGCGCCGACACGAGTTCCGCGAGCGTTCGCGTCGAGTGGCCGATGGTGAAGAGGGTTGCCAAGGGAGGCAAGGTCTCAACTCACGATAGAGATGCGAGCTTCACGATAAAGATGCGAGCCTCAGGATAAAGATGCGAGGTTCAGGACAAAGATGCGAGTCTCACAATAAAGATGCGAGCGCGGCGGTCAGGTTTGCATCCTGCTCGACGAAAACCGTTCGCAGGTCGAGCAGAACTCGTCCTTCTTCGACGCGGGCGATGATGGGCGGAGTGCAGGCGCGGAGGCTTGCATTCAGGTCGTCGGCGTTGAGATGAGAATGGATGAGCGCGATCAGGCGCGTTGGCAAAACGGCCGACGGGGCCGCGCCGCCGCCGATCACGGATTCGCCATCGAGCAGTTCCAGGGTGAGGTGACTGCCCGGCGCGCACGGAACGTCTGCCACTATTTTTTCCGCGCGGCGCGAGATTTCATCTTTGGACAGGCGCATCATGCGCAACACGGGCACGGCGTCATGATCACGCTTGACGTAGGCGAGCAGAGTGGCCTCGAGAGCGGCGTACGTCAGCTTATCCGCCCGCAAAGCGCGGAAGAGCGAATTCGAACGCATCCGCGCAACCAGATCTGTTCGGCCGCTGATCATGCCTGCTTGCGGCCCGCCGAGAAGTTTGTCGCCGCTATAGGTGACGATATCGACACCCGCGCGCAGGCTGTCGAGCACTCCCGGTTCGCCGGTGATTCCTATGGAACGAAGATCGAACAACGCGCCGCTGCCGAGATCTTCCATGAGCGGCAATTTACGGCGGCGAGCCAGGGCGACCAGTTCGTCGAGTCCGGGCTGCTCGGTGAAGCCCGAAATCTCGAAGTTCGACCGATGCACGCGGAGCAGGAGACGGGTGCGTTCGTCGATGGCACTCTCGTAGTCGGCGAGGCGGGTGCGATTCGTAGTGCCAACTTCGCGCAGCGTGGCACCCGACTTCGACATTACATCGGGAATGCGGAAGGAGCCTCCGATTTCGACCAGCTCTCCGCGGGAGACGATGACTTCACCGCCGTCGGCCAGCGAGTTCAATGCGAGCAGGACGGCGGCGGCGTTGTTGTTGACGACGATGGTTGCCACGTCGAATTCAAGCAACTTCTGGAACAGACGGTCGACGTGGACGTCGCGCTTGCCGCGCTCTCCGGTGGAGAGATCGAATTCGAGATTAGAGTACGTGCTGGCGGTTTCGATAATGTGATCGAGCGCTGCGCCGGCTAAGGGCGCTCGTCCTAGATTGGTGTGCAGGAGAACGCCGGTGGCGTTGATGAGCGGCTGCAACGAATTACTGAGCGACTGGCGGAGTTGACGTTCGATAGCGGCTGGCAGGCCGGCCAGAGCGAGGTCCAGCGATTTCTCGTCTAGTTGGTGGTTCGCGATTTCCTGGCGTAGACGCGCGAGAACGACGCGGATGCTTTCGGCGACGGCTGTATGACCTTCCTGTTCGATGAGCAGCTGCACCTCGGATTGACGAAGAATTTCGTCCGTCGAAGGCAGTTGCTGAAACAGTGCGGATTTGTTGGTGGCGGACACTGGGGGCGATTATGCCACAAGCGGCCGGCGGCGGAATATCCGGCGCGCAGCCGGTTGGTAAGAAGAGCGTAACCTGATTGCCTTCTGGCTGCGCGGCATGCGGACAGCGGTGTCCGCGCCACGCGGGCGTTCACACACTACAGCGTGTGCAAATACGCCAGCAAATCCTGGATCTGCTGGTCGGTCATGACCTGGTTGAAACCCTCCATTTTTGCCCGGCCAAACTTGATGATATCGATCATGCGCTCGTCATTCGCGGGCAGTCCGCTCAGAGAAAGATATTGATGTTTGAAAACTCCCTTCAAGCTGGGGCCTTTCTTGCCATGCGACGAATAGGGCTCATGGCAGCGGTCGCAATAGTTGTCGTAGAGTCTTCTGCCGGCGGCCTGTTGCGGGTTGAGGCCGAGTTCGGCGTCGGACTTGCGGCGCTCGACATCGCAACCGGATAGCGCCAGAAGAGCAACAATAACGGCGGAGATGCGGAGGCACGGAGAAAGCGAATTCAAGAAGTTCATGAGGATGGCGGCGTCCGGCAGCAAAACCGGGCTCAAAGGTAGGATAATACGGAAGTGATGGCCGTTGCCGTCAAACGCGCTTACGAGGCTCCGTCCGCTTCCGACGGAGTACGCGTGCTGGTCGACCGTCTGTGGCCGCGCGGGCTCACAAAAGAAAAAGCGGCGGTGAAGTTCTGGCTGCGGGATCTGGCGCCGTCGAACGAGTTGCGGCAGTGGTTCCACGCGAACCCCGAGGCGAGACGCATATTCCAGAAACGCTATCTCAAGGAATTGGCAAACCCCGAGGCTTCTGCGGCCCTGGAAAAACTGCATCATCTCGCGGAAGGCGAGCGGACGGTCACGCTTGTCTATGCGTCTCGGAACCAGGAGTACAACAATGCGACCGTACTGAAAGAGTTGCTGGCAGGGATGCCCAAGCCTCCATCAAGCGTGGGCGGCGCCGCGGCTGGCCGCGGGCGGATTCGGAAGGCGCAGCAGCCGTAAAATAGCACCCATATAATTTCCCAGTCATGTCCCCTCCCGAAAAGAAACCCGAGAAGAAGATCGAAGCTCTGCGCGAGAAGATCCGGCATCACGAATATCTCTACTACGTGATGGATGCTCCGGAGATTTCAGACGCCGACTTCGACGTGCTGATGAACGAACTCAAGCGGCTGGAAGCGGAGCATCCGGAACTCATTACGCCCGATTCGCCGACGCAGCGCGTGGGGGGCAAGCCGCGCGAGGGCTTCGTGAAGGCGAAGCACTCCTCGCCTATGCTGTCGCTCGACAATGCATACTCCGACGAAGAGTTGCGCGATTGGGAGCGGCGGGTGCACGAGCTGAGCGGACGCACCGACCTTGAATACATGTGCGAGTTGAAGCTCGACGGCATGTCGCTGGCGCTGGTTTACAACGATGGCCGCCTGGAACGCGGCATCACCCGCGGCGATGGCACTGTCGGTGAAGACGTGACGTTGAATGTAAGGACGGTGCGCTCGATTCCACTGAGTATTGCGAAAGACAAATTGAAGAAGGCCGGGATCCCGGCTGATTTTGAAGTCCGCGGCGAAATGCTCATGCCGGTGGCGGCTTTTCGCAAACTGAATGAGGAGCGCGAGCGGCAGGGTCTGGCGGCGTTTGCCAATCCGCGCAACTTTACCGCGGGAACGGTGCGGCAACTTGAGCCTTCGATTACAGCCCAGCGCCGCATGGATTTCTTTGCCTACATGCTGTTAAAGGATGGCCGCACCTATTTCGACCGGCAATCGAAAGCTATGGATGCCATGGAAGCGGCGGGTTTTAAGGTGAATCCCAACCGCGTGCTGGCGAAGAATCTGGACGACGTGTGGAAATTTATTCAGAGCTGGGAGGCGAGGCGCGAATCGCTTCCCTACGAAATTGACGGCATCGTCATCAAGGTCGATCGCACGGCATGGCAACAGGAATTGGGATTCACGGGGAAAGCTCCGCGCTGGGCGATTGCTTATAAATACGCTGCACGGGGAGGCGTGACGCAGATCGAAGATATTGTTCCTCAAGTTAGCCGGACTGGAAAACTGACTCCGGTGGCGTGGCTGAAGCCGGTGCCGATTGGAGGCACGACAGTTTCGCGCGCCACGCTGCACAACATGGACTTCGTCGAGCAACTGGGGGTGAAGATCGGCGACTGGGTCGAGGTGGAGCGCGGCGGCGATGTGATTCCAAAAGTGGTGAAGGTGGTCGAGGACAAGGACCATCCACGCGGGCACAAGCGCTTCGAGATGCCTGAACATTGTCCGGTATGCGGCGGCAACGTGGTGCGCACGCCGGGAGAGGCCGATCATCGCTGCGTCAATGCGAATTGTCCGGCGAAGCTGCAGGGGACGATTCTGCATTTTGCCTCGCGCCACGTCATGGATATCGATGGCCTAGGCGAGGCCCTGGTCGGTCAGCTTACCGAGCGGGGCCTGGTCAAGAATGTTGCCGATCTCTACCGGCTGACGAAAGACGATTTGCTGGGACTGGAGCGCATGGGCGATAAGTCGGCGGAGAACGTGTTGCGAGAGATACAGGACTCGAAGCAACTGCCGCTGGAGCGCGTAATTTACGGGCTCGGCATACGGTTTGTGGGGGAGCGCACGGCGCAGTTTCTGGCGGAGCACTTCGGATCGCTGGACGCGATCATGAATGCGAGTGCGGAAGAACTGGAAGAAGTGAACGAAGTAGGGCCGCGAATCGCGGAGAGCATCGTGGAATTCTTCGCCGATGAACATAATCGCAAACTGGTGAACGATCTGCGCAAGGCGGGACTGACGTTCTCCGGACAGAAGAAAGAAAAGGGCACGAAGCTGGCAGGCAAGACTTTTGTATTAACCGGCACGCTCGAGCGCCACACGCGCGACGAGGCGAAGAAGATGATCGAAGATGCGGGCGGACGCGTTTCGGGTTCGGTGAGCAAGAAGACGGACTACGTAGTGGCGGGAAGCGATGCGGGATCGAAGCTGGACAAGGCGCGTGAGCTGGGGGTTCCCGTGATTGGGGAAGAGGAGTTGGAAGAACTGGCGGGGTAGGCCGGCGAAGCCAGCGCCCTAAAATGCAACCAACCGGTTGCCTTGTAAGTCCCGTGAAGGTATTATGCAACCTGGAGGTTGCATAATATGAGCGACCGTATCGAGAAGCGCATCGAACTCAAGCCGCCGATTTCCAGGGTCTGGCGCGCACTGACGGACTACCGCGAGTTCGGCGAGTGGTTTCGGGTGAAGCTGGAGGGGCCGTTTGTAGAGGGCCAGGTCTCGCGAGGCCAGATCACTCATCCGGGTTACGAGCACGTGAAATGGGAGGCCGTCGTGCAGAAAATGGAGCCGGAGCAGTTCTTTTCTTTCAGCTGGCATCCGTATTCCATCGACCCCAAAATCGATTATTCGAAGGAGCCGAGCACGCTCGTCGAATTCAGGCTGGAGAAGACCGCGACCGGCACACTGCTTCTGCTCACGGAATCGGGCTTCGAGAAGATCCCGGCCCATCGCCGCGCCGAAGCATTCCGCATGAATGACGGCGGTTGGACGCAGCAGATGAAGAACATCGAGAACCATGTCACGCAAACGGCGTAGCCGCGCGGGCGCGCAACGACAGACTCGTGCACCTGTCTTTGCCGCGCTCGGCGACGAGACGCGGCTGGCGCTGGTGGCCAAGCTCTGTGACCGGCGCGCCTATTCGATCTCTCAGTTGACGCGCGGTTCCAGGCTAACCCGGCAGGCGATCACCAAGCATCTTCGCGTGCTGGAAAGCGCGGGAATCGTGCATAGCGTTCGCTCGGGTCGCGAGAGCCGGTTCGAATTCGATCCGCAACCGATGGAAGGAGTGAAAGAGTATCTCGACTTTGTTTCCGAGCAATGGGATCAGGCGCTCGCCAGGTTAAAGTCGTTTGTAGAAAAGTGAGTGCATGGAGCAGGTGCCGTTAGGTCGCAATTCTTGAAAGGACGGGCGAGGACGCCCGTCCCTCCACCACCTGGCGGAAACTACTTTTTCGCGGTCGGCGGCAAAATTCCGTTCAGGCGCAAATACATGGAGGCTTCGGCGTAGTGGTCGGCCCAGTTGCTCGCCATGCCCAGGGCAAATCGGGCGCGGGCGTAGGGCTGGCCGCCGGGGCCAGGGATAACTTCTCCCAGTTTCGAATCGTCCATTTTGGCGACGGCATCGGCGCAGAAGTCGAACGACGCTTTGAGCGCGGCGACGAGTTTATCTTTCGGATCCGTATCCTTCAGTTCTTCCACCTTGGGAGCCGGGACGGCTGCCGCATTGCTGCACAGCACATTGTTGGCCTCGACCATATGCGCGACGAGATGGCCGAATGTCATCTGCTCGGGGGTTGGCTTGTAGCCGAATTTGTCAGCGGGCATGGCTTCGACGGCGGCGATGGTGTTTTTCTGGCGGCTGGGCAGGATGTCGCGCAGAACACTGCTGACGGGGTCCTTGATTGGTGTGGGGGCGGTTGGGGCAGTCGGTTTGGGCGCGGTTTGGCCAATCGCCGCGGCTACGACCAACAACAGGGCTGGAATCACAAGAAGCTTCCTCATTCTGCATCCTCCTGGGTGTGAAGAGAAGAATAGCGCGGGCGACAGGGTCTGCGCCACCTTGGGGTCAGCCTGATCCATGAAAGAGTCGTTTTTGGCGCTCGCACGCGGGCGGGGGCGCCCGCGCCACACGGGCGACTGCGCTATCCTAGAGAAGTATGCACGCGCATGGCGGACACGGACATAGTCACGGCACAGGGCGGGTGCTGCGCGTCTCGCTGGCCGTCACCATGCTTTATGTCGTCCTGCTGGTGGTGGCCGGTGTTCGGGCACACTCGCTGGCGCTGCTTTCCGAGGCGGGACACAATCTTTCCGATTTTCTGGCGCTGTTGCTGTCGCTGGTGGCCGTATATCTGGAGGGCCGTCCGCCGTCCGCTACGAAGACTTACGGATACCGGCGCGCGGGAGTGCTGGCGGCGCTGGTCAATGCCCTGTCGCTGGTGGCGGTGTCATTTTTTATTTTCTACGAGGCAGTGCAGCGCCTGCAGCATCCCGAGCACGTGCGCGCGGCGGTCATGATTTGGGTGGCGGCAGCAGGAGTGGTGATGAATGGCGCGATCGCGCTGATGCTATGGCGTTCGGGCAGCGATGTGAACGTGCGGAGCGCGCTGCTGCATGAGGTCGGCGACACGCTCTCGACGGCAGCCGTGATTGTCGGCGGCTTTGCCATCCTGTGGACAGGACAATACTGGATCGATGCGGCGCTGTCGTTTGGGATCGGCGCGCTGATTTTGTGGTCAAGCATCGGAATTGTGCGCGAGACGCTGAATATTCTGCTCGAGGGCACGCCGCGCGGCATGAGCCTGGAAGAAGTGGAATGTGCGATGCGGGCGATTGCGGGCGTCAGCGATGTGCACGATCTGCATCTTTGGAGCATTGGCTCCGAGAACCATGCGCTCTCGGCGCACGTAAAGATCGCGGACATGGCGACCTCAGAGAGCGACACGATTCTGCGCGAGATCAACGAAAAGCTTGGGCGGGGATTCGGCATCCGCCATACGACGATCCAGTTGGAACACGTGGTCTGCGAGACGGCGCATAGTTGCGTGATTGCCGTGCGGGAGGAAGAGCGGGAGCACGATCATTCCGGGCACGACCACCACGGGCATGGCCGGTGAGAGTAGGTGGGCCGTGAGTGTGATCACCCTGGTTTCGCCAAACTATAGCCACATAGTTTCGCTGGCGGCGTTCACAACGGCCTCCCGCAATCGGGAGGCCGTTGAAATGTTCAGCGCAAGAGAGGGCTTTTGAATTGAATGGACCTCTGTCGCAATGAACAGCGAACTACGGATTGTTGACGCACCTTACTTCTCCAGTACCTGGGTCGGTATAGCGATGCTGTCCCGCCGGGCATGGTGCGCCCGGGCCCTGCTGGCCTTGGTCACCGCGATGGCCCTGCTGGCCGGACTGACCCTGGTCACCCTGCTGGCCCTGTTGGCCGGATTGCCCCTGCGCACCCTGCTGGCCGGACTGACCCTGATCACCCTGATAGCCCTGTTGGCCGGTTTGCCCCTGCACACCCTGCTGACCCTGTTGGCCGGATTGCCCCTGCGCACCCTGCTGTCCAGGGGGCCCTGGGAGCGGAGCTGCGCTTGTGTTGCAACCGCTGACAAATATGGCCAGGAACATTAGAACCGTAACTAGCAATGTCTTCATTTTGATTTCTCCTGCGTTCTGATGGTGCTCGATGCAATATGCCCCTATTGTGGACAACAGCGAGGACGGTACACATGAGATGGTACCCATGTCGTACCAGCGCAGACTGTTCTGTCTTGCTCAGTTATCTACAATAATTTTTAGTGTCCACTCGTGGGAGCATGAGGCGAACATCAGGACAAGCCACGAACTGTCGTTCGTGGGCATTTTCTTGCCGGATAGCGGCGTTGGCGCTCATAGCGGCACGTCTCGGTTTCTCTAAACGGCGAAGGTGAACCTATGAATCGGTATTGCCGACTCAATCCTTATTGTTGAAAAATCGTGATAACACTTATTGACCTCGGAACGGGGGTTCTGAGTGTAAACGCCTTCCATGAGAAGGCCGGTCGGAGTCAAGTAGGTTCTTTGGTGGTTTGGTCGAACAATGTTTTTCTCCCGCCGAATCGCCGCTGTCGCCATGCTTCCATCCGCACTCTCGAGGAGCGATTTTGTTTGCTCGGTGCACGTTGGGCGTTCTCGGTTCAGCCGGTGCTGCCATCTGATTATCGCCCTGTGGTTCTGCTCCTGGAGAGTGGAACCCGGGCCAGGCGATTAACGCAGTCACCGGAACTCGGCTTTAGGCTTTTGATTTTCCTTTCAAAGAAAAGTTTTTGACTTTAGGCTGCGGCCGGCATTTCTCTCTGGTTGCTGTTGTGCAAAGGTTCGTAGACTTCTCCACTTACCCACAAGCGATGGAGCAGCACGGCCAGCTTTCGTGCGGTCGCGATGATCGCTCGTTTCTTCCCGCTCTTTCCGCCGCGCTCGGCCAGTTTCAGTCCCCAGCGCCGCAGATCACAGTCCACCTCGAACGGTCCCAGAATGTGCTGGGCTCCCTGCACCAGCAGGGTGCGCAGATAGGGATCACCTTCCTTGCTGATGTGCATCTGCGGCTCGCTCTGGCCTGAGTTTCTCCGTCCCGGTTGCAGTCCCAGATAGCAGCCCACGTCGCGGCTCTGGCGGAAGCGATGCGGGTCTTCCAAGGTCAGCATGTAAGTCAGAGCGATCAGTGTGCCCACCCCCTTGATCTGTTTCAGCAGTGCCACCTGCGGATAACTCCCCAGCGCCAGATGCTCGATCCGTTGGTTGTACTCCGCGATTTGCTCGCTCAGCGATTCCAGTGCCACCAGCAACGGCTGCAGTGCGGCCTGTAACTCGGGACTGAGTCCTTCGGCTTTTTCCGGATTCATATTCCGCACGTTGCAGCCGCGCAATCGTTCTCCGTAAGACTTCGCCAGTCCGCGCACCGTGTTGACCAGCGCCGTTCGCGCCCGCACCAGCCCGGCTCGCGCCCGAATCACCGTCAGGTCCGCTTGCGCCTGCGCGCTGCGATGCTTCACCGGACACAGTAGCTTTGGGTCAATCCGCGCCAGCCGTGCCAGCGTTTGCGCATCCAGCCGATCGTCTTTCTTCCGGCTTTCCCCGATCAGCCGCACCCGGCGCGCGTTCGCCACAATCACTTCGTGTCCCAACCCGTGCAGCAAACGGCTGATCCACGGCGAATGCGTCCCGGTTTCGAGCGCGATCCGGCAGCGCGGCAATGCACCGAAGACTTCCTGCAACGCTTTCGCATTCGTGCGGACTCGCTGTTCCAGTCGGATCTGCCCGGCTTCATCCACCCTGCAGTACCAGCTGTTGCGATCTCCCAGATCCAGTCCGATGGTCAGTTTCGGTTGAGAAATATTCCTGCTCTGCTTCACCGCTACGGTGCTAACCTTCTTCATTGCCGGTCTCCTTTATCTCTTGTGCTTCGAGCACGTCGATAACTTGGGAGCCTACAGCATCCCGTCCGGAGACCGGCCTTCTCATCCCATCTGGTAACAACATTTGAGCGTATCATCTGTCCGATGATTCGCGGCGCGGGGGGCGCTCAGGTTTTGCAAGAAATGAAGAATACCGCCGTCTTGCTCCTAAGTACCCCTATGCCGCTCGCTCGCAAAGGCGTGGTGGCGGAAATCTCCCAATTCCTGATTGGCCACAACGGTAGCGTCTTACACAGCGACGATCATCTGGACAGTGGCCGCGACTTGTTTCTATCAAGGCTGGAATGGGATCTGGACGGGTTCGATATTCCAATCTCCGATTTCGAGCACTACTTCAAGCCGGTGGCCGAACGTTTCCGGATCAACTACAACCTGGCAATGACAAACTACCGCCCCAAGATCGCCATCCTGGTTTCCGGCTATGATCACTGTCTTGCCGACCTGCTGTACCGGCACAGAACCGGCGACTTGGCGTGCGACATTATTACGATCATCAGCAATCACCCGAACGCCAAGCCGCTGGCCGACTTTTATCACGTCCCTTTCCATCTGCTGACCAACCCCAAAGACAAGCGCGAGTCGGAGCGGGAAATGCTGGAGCTATTGGGGCAGGAGGTGGATCTAATCGTGCTGGCGCGCTACATGCAGATTCTAGGGCCGGATTTCGTTGCCCAATACCTGTTGCGCATGATCAATATCCACCATTCTTTTCTTCCCGCATTCATCGGGGCGAAACCCTATCATCAAGCCTTCGAGCGCGGCGTGAAACTGATCGGGGTCACCAGCCATTACGTCACCGCCGCCCTGGACGAAGGACCGATCATCGAGCAAGACGTGGTGCGCGTTTCCCATCGCGACACGGTCGAGGACATGGTAGGCAAAGGTCGGGACTTGGAGAAGGTCGTGCTCTCGCGTGCGGTGCGCTGGCATCTGGAAAACCGCATCCTGGTCTACCAGAACAAGACAGTCGTGTTCGCCTAGAAACTGAACGAAGTGGTAACTGTCGAAACATCCCGATTACACTCATTGACCTAACCTCCGATCCGTATCTCAATGAAAATACGTGTGTTGTCTGATTTCCTGGCGATTGATCCCCGCATTCTGTGATATCCTGACGGTTGGAGTCGTTCCTCCCTGTGGCTCATCCAATGCCTAGGCGGCACCTGACTATGAAGCGTTGGCGGCAAATTTTGCGTTTTTTGGCGGCGGTGCAGCTGCTGCCAGCCCTCGAAAGTGGCGAGGAGACCCTCGTCGGCGGGCAGGCGGTGCTGGAGGGCGTGATGATGCGTTCGCCGCACGCCTGGGGCATTGCCGTGCGCAAACCGTCGGGCGAGATTGTTACGCACAGCGAGCCGCTGGAGCGTCCTTCAGAACAGCATAAGTGGATGGGCTGGCCGGTGGTGCGTGGGGTGATGACGCTGGGCCACGCCATGACGCTGGGTTTCCGCGCGCTGAAATTTTCGGCCAATGCGGCGCTGGAAGAACTCACGGGTGCGGATGCCGACGGGAATGCCGCAGGCGATTCTGGAAATGCAAATGGCGGCGAAAAAATTCCAGCAAAGAAATTTGAAATTACCGGCTGGATGGCGGGCCTGAACATGGCCTTTTCCATCGCCTTCTTCATCTTCATGTACAAGTACCTGCCGCTGCTGGCGACGACCGAATTGAAGCGGGTGAATCCGATCTTTGGGCAGCAGATCATGTTTAACCTGGTGGACGGGCTGATTCGGATCACGATGTTTCTGCTGTTTGTGTGGGGCATTTCGTTGTGGAAAGATATTCGCCGCGTGTATGAGTATCACGGCGCCGAGCACAAGACGGTATTCGCGTTCGAGAATGGCGATCCGCTGGAGACGGCGGCGGTGCAGAAGTATTCGACCTACCATCCGCGCTGCGGCACGAGTTTCCTGATGACGGTGATGATCATCTCGATGCTTGTGTACATGGCGATTCCGGTGCAGACGTTCTGGTCTCGATTCGCGATCAGGATCGCGTTGTTGCCGGTGATCGCGGGCGTCTCCTACGAGATCATTCGTTTTGCCGCCAAGCGTTTTTCGGCCAGGAGTTCTTCGCCTAAGTCGGGCGTCTCGCTGTTTGCGCTGATGACCGCGCCCGGGCTGTGGCTGCAAAGAATCACCACGCAGCCTCCGGATGACAGCGAAGTTGAGTGTGCGATTCTGGCGCTCGATGAAGCCATGAAGCTGGAAAAGGTGCATGGCGGGGAATTGGTGATTGCTTAGCGGTCGTTAGTCGCTGGTCGTCGTTCGCTATTGGCTAGCCACGGATGGTTCGTCTTCTGGATTCCGGAAACATCACAAAGTCATTGTTCATCCGTCGCTGCGGTCAGCGCCGAGTTTCGGCTACCCTCCAGATGGAGGCGACCATGGCGAACTTCTCTTATCGAGATTTGCGGATTTGGCAGGAGGCTGTTGATCTGGCCCTAGTGATATATCGCGCGACGGCGGAGTTTCCAAAGCACGAACTCTACGGTCTGACTTCCCAGATGCGGCGCGCTGCGGTTTCCGTTTCGAGTAATATAGCCGAGGGTAAGGGGCACAGTTCAGACGGAGATTTTGGCCGTTTCCTCTTCCATGCGAGAGGTTCGCTCCTTGAACTTCAAACGCAGATTGTGATTGCAAGCGGTTTAGAGTATCTGACGAAGCAGCAAGCCGCGAATCTCACGCGCATCACCGACGATCTTGGCCGAGGGTTGAATGGCCTGATACAAGCGATCCGGGGAAAACGCGGCGCTTCGAGTGTCGCGGCGAATAGCGAACGACGAACAGCGAACGGCGAATAGCGGCACACGACCATGTTTGAACGCCTTGACCAAATCGAAATCCGCTACGAAGAACTGACTCGCGCACTGCTGTCGCCGGACATCACTAACGATTCGGCGAAATACCAGAAGACTGCCAAAGCGCATAGCGAAGTCTCAGAGATCGTCGAGAAGTATCGCGAATACAAGGACCTGAAGCGCGGCATCGCCGAGAGTAGAGCCATGTTGGCCGATGAGACCGACGCCGACATGCGAGCGTACGCTGAGGAGGAACTGGCGAAACTTGAGGCGCGCATTGTCACGGTTGAAGAAGACCTCAAAGTTCTGTTGCTGCCGAAGGATCCGAACGACGAAAAGAACGTAGTCCTGGAAATTCGCGCCGGGACGGGCGGCGATGAAGCGACGCTGTTCGTGGCGGAAGTCTTTCGCATGTACAACCGCTATGCCGAAACGCAGAAGTGGAAGGTGGAAGTGCTCTCCACGTCGGAGTCGGGCGTGGGCGGGCTGAAGGAAGTGATTGCGCTGATCGAAGGCGACCGCGTCTATTCGCGGCTGAAATACGAAAGCGGCGTGCATCGCGTGCAGCGTGTACCCGCGACCGAGCAGCAAGGGCGAGTGCATACGTCGGCGATCACTGTAGCCGTGCTGCCGGAAGCGGAAGAAGTCGACGTCAAGATCGAGGCGAAGGATCTGCGGATCGACACGTTCTGTTCGTCAGGACCAGGTGGGCAGTCGGTGAATACGACGTATTCGGCGGTGCGGATCACGCACATTCCGACGGGCACTGTGGTGAGTTGCCAGGACGAGAAGTCGCAGATCAAGAATCGCGAGAAGGGTATGAGAGTGCTGCGCTCGCGGCTCTACGAAGTAGAAATGCAGAAGCAAGCGGATGCGCTGGCGAAAGAGCGCAAGCAGATGGTCGGCTCCGGCGACCGGTCGGAGAAGATCAGGACCTATAATTTTCCGCAGAATCGGCTTACCGATCATCGCATCGGATTCACCATTCACCAGCTTGAGCAGGTGATGGATGGCAAGCTGCAGCCGATCATTGACGCGCTGACTACGCACTATCAGGCGGAGAAGATGAAGGGCGATAACGAAGCAGGCGCAGCCAGCGTGGCGTAAGGCGGTCGTTCGTCGTTCGTCGTCGGTCGTTCGCGGGGCTGAGATAGGTTTAGGACATGTGCCGGGCTTTAGTTTGTTTTGTTTCTCCCTTCGTTGGTTTTTGTCCGTGTCTCTGGTCTCCGTGGTGAAATAGAAGCGTGCAGCTTCGTCAGGCTTTGAATTCGGCAGTTGAGCGGCTGACTTCCGCCCACGTTCCTTCCCCGCGGATGAATGCGGAACTCCTCATCATGTTCACGCTCAACTGCGATCGCGCGTATCTCTATGCGCATCCGGAGCGCGAATTAACTCCCGATGAAACCCGGGGCTATGACGAAGCTCTGGCGCGACGAGCTAGCGGCGTTCCGGCGCAGTACATTACCGGTCATCAGGAGTTCTGGGGCCTGGACCTCATCGTGTCTCCGGCGGTATTGATTCCTCGTCCGGAGACCGAGCACGTGGTGGAGGCGGTGCTGGAGATTGTCGCGTCGGCTGGTTCAGAGCAAAATCAAGCGCAAGAACAAGAGCGAATTCAAAGTCCGCGGGCGGGGGCGCTCGCGCCACACGATCTGAGGATCGTTGATGCGGGCACTGGGTCGGGAGCGATTGCACTTGCTCTCGCTCGGGAACTGCGTGCGGCGCAAATTCTGGCTACCGATATTTCTTCTGAAGCGCTGGACGTCGCGCGCGCCAATGCCGCACGGCACGAACTCTGCTCACGAATCGAATTTCGTCAGACCGATCTGCTCACGGGATTTTCGCCCGCTTCGTTCGACTTTGTGGTTTCGAATCCTCCTTACGTCGGCGAGTCGGAGGAGGATTCCGTGCAACTGGAAGTTCGCAAGTTCGAGCCGCGCAGTGCCGTGTTCGCGGGACCGACCGGAATGGAAGTGATCGAGCGGCTGATACCTCAGGCGCTGACCGTACTTCGGCCCGGGGGTTGGCTCGTGTTCGAGATCAGCGGGACGATCGCCGAGGCGGTGCGGCGCCAGTTGGCCGGCTGGTCGGAGGTTCGACTCACCAACGATCTGCAAGGGATTGCGCGGGTCGCAGTTGCCAGACGACCACCGACGGTCGATGGGTAGAGACGGGGCTCGCCCCGTCTCCAGCGCGAAAACGGACTGGGAAGATTTACTGCTGCTGCTGCTGTTGTTGCTGCTCGTAGTCAGTGCGCGAATTGAGGCGTCCAAACACTGGCCGCGATTGAATGACGATCCGCGGAGCCGGTGGTTCGACGACCGGCACATCCGATGGGCTGACGGTTACGGAAACACTCAATTCGCTTTGCGCTTCGCCCTTATGCACGCCGCGGGTCGGCGGAACGTCCGCATAGTCACGTCCAATCGCGACCCGAATGTGGCGGTCGCCGCCGATCAGATTGTTGGTGGGATCGAAGGCGATCCAGCCGAGATGCGGCACCAGCGCCTCCACCCAGGCATGGGAGGCTCCTTCGAGCGACCGGTCGTGATGGCCGTTCTCTTCGCGGTGAAACAGATAGCCGCTGACGTAGCGGCACGGAATCTGCAATGGCCGCAGCAGGGCGATCATGATGTGAGCAAAATCCTGGCAAACTCCCTGCCGCGCGAGCAGTGCGTCTTCGATCGGCGAATCCACTTCCGTGCTGTTCGGCGTATAGGCGAACAATTGGTAGATGCCTTCGTTCACTTCGGTCAACAGTTCCAGAGGATCGTCGCGCCGCTCGCATTTCAATTCCGCCGAGAGTTGCCCCAGCGCCTCGCTCGCATGCGCAAATTGGCTGGGCAGCATCATTTCCCAGTAGTCATCGGCACCGGTCAAGGCATCCAGATCGGCCCAGTTGCCCGCCTCCGAGAGTTTCGGAGCCGCCACCGCTTGCACCTGTACCGTCGACTGGGCGATGACGTTCACCTCCGTGTGCGACCCGGCAATGTCGAAATGATGCACCGTATTGCCGGCGGAATCCGCATATTGCGTGATGTTGGCGACAGGAGTCACATCGAGCGTGAAGCTGAGACAGCGCTGCGGGCCTTCACTGCGCGGTTGCATGCGCACTTCCATGACACTCTCGCGCACGGCAGGCTGATAACGGAACGTAGTAACGTGGCGGACGGAATAGATCATAAGGGTTGGGTCATGGAATCATGCAGTCCTTGCATCACGGATTCAGTGAAACATTGATTCATCGAGCTTGATTCATGGAGACGTTGATTCCTTGAATTACGACATGCCATCGTTCCCGGCCGAATCCTTTACCGCTTCCATCATTCAGGCCAGAGCGGATTCCACCGGATAGTCAAAATAGATGTGATGAATCGCCGCGTGGGCCTGGCCGCACTGCTGGCGGACGCTGTCCACGAAAGCGCTCGCTCCGGAGGTCATCACCTCGTCAATCTGGCTGAAGCTGAGTGAAGCGCGGAGCCTCCCGGCGAGCCGCACCGGCTGTTCCGCCTTGCGCTCGGTCAACTCGGCAATGGCCTGCAGAGCGGTATGAACCTTGTCCACCGAAAAGCGCACCGAGTGGGGAAACTCGGGGTTCAAGAGCAGAAACTCGGCTACCCGCAGCGGGCGCAGTTCGGCGGTGTACTTCTTGCAATAGGCTTCAAACGCGGCACAGGATTTCAGCAATCCCACCCACTCCAGGTACTCTTCGCTCTCGACCGCCTGGTCCATCGAAATGGCATAGGAATTATCGAGAGAATTTGCAACCGAGTGCGGCAGCCGGCCCAGGTGAGCGCCAATCAGCCGCGCGACCGCGTCTGTCCTCTCCACGAAGCGGCCGAGCTGAATGTATTGCCAGCCCTCACCATGCGACATGGTGGAATCGGTGACGCCATGAAACAGGTGAGCGCCATCGCGCACGGCGCGAAAAAATACATACGAATGCAGCAGCCAGGCTTCTCCCGCCATGGTGCTGTTCACGTGCAGATAGAGACGGTTCAACTGCTCCCACATCGCCGAACTGCACTGCTCGCGAACCTGCCGCAGATTTTCCCGCGCCGCGGTCACGCACGAAATAATGGACGAGGAATTGGTCTTGTCGAGGGTCAGAATGTGGGTGAGGGTGGTGGCATCGATCTTGCCGTCCTCGGGGATGGGCGCGTGTAAAGATTCCAAAAGCCGCCGCCAGCGCCCTGAACCGGCCTCCGGAGACTGGTCCAGACGCAACTCAAAGTCCACGTCGATGAGCCGCGCCGTATGCTCGGCGCGCTCCAGGTAGCGGCTCATCCAGTACAAACTGTCGGCGACGCGCGAGAGCATCGTGGTTTGCCGGCGTCCGCCCATAGGCCCGTGGAGAGGCCCGTCCAAGTTGCTGTTCCCGTATCCGTTCATGCGCGGAGCACCCACGTGTCCTTGCTGCCTCCGCCCTGTGAGGAGTTGACCACGAGCGAGCCTCGCCGTAATGCCACCCGCGTCAGACCTCCCGGCACCAGGGTGACGTGCTCACCGTAGAGAATGTAGGGACGCAGATCGACATGCCGGGCCTGCGCCTCACCCTCCAGGAAGCAGGGCGCCCGCGAAAGAAGCAACGTAGGCTGTGCAATATAATTTCGCGGCTCGGCCTGAATCCGCCCGCGGAATTCGTTCCGCTGCTCGGCTGTGCTATGGGGGCCAATCAGCATCCCATAGCCGCCCGATTCGCCCACCGCTTTGACCACTAACTGTTCGAGATTTTCCAGCACATAACTGCGCTGCGAAGGATCGGTCAGCAGATACGTTGGTATGTTCGGCAGAATCGGGTCTTCGTCGAGATAGTAGCGGATGATTGCCGGGACGTAAGCATAGATCGCCTTGTCATCGGCGATCCCCGTGCCCACCGCGTTTGCCATAACCACGCTGCCGGCGCGATACGCGTTAAACAACCCCGGTACGCCAAGGTTCGAATCGCGCCGAAAGCAGAGTGGATCAAGAAAATCATCGTCGACCCGCCGGTAGATCACATCGACGCGCTTGAGTCCGGCAGTGGTGCGCATATAAACGACGTTGTCGTGCACCAGCAGATCGCGCCCTTCGACCAGTTCGATGCCCATCTGCTGCGCCAGAAATGTGTGCTCGAAGTAGGCGGAATTAAACACGCCCGGCGTCAGCAGCACCACCGTCGGTTCATGGCGCGTAGTGGAACTCGCCGGACTGAGCGCGCGCAGGGTGCCGAGCAGCGCCTGCGCGTAATGATCGACCGGGCAGACTCCGTAATCGCGAAACAGGGTTGGAAAAACCTTCTTCAGGACCTTGCGGTTGGCCAGCATGTAGCTGACGCCGCTCGGCACCCGTAAATTATCTTCCAGCACGGCAAAGCTGCCGTCCGGAAGGCGCACCAGATCGGTGCCGCAGATGCTGACATAAATGCCCCGGGGCACGCTCAGATTGCGCATCTCGCGGCGGTAATGGCGGCAACTGTAAACCAGTTCTCGGGGCACGACGCCGTCGGCCAGAATTCTGCCACCGTGGTAAACGTCTTCGAGAAAGAGATTGAGCGCCGCGATTCTCTGCGTCAGTCCACTCTCGATCTTTCGCCATTCCTGATTGGGAATGATGCGAGGCAAAAGATCATTGGGAAAAACGCGCTCCGTGCCTTCCTCGTTCCCATAGACGGTGAAGGTGATTCCCTGATGGAGAAACGACAGGTCCGCCGCCTGCTGGCTCTTGCGCATTTCTTCGGCCGGCAGGCCCAGCAGCGTCTGGAAAAGCGCCTGATAGTGGGGACGCGGCACTCCGGGCGCCTCAAACATCTCATCGTAGGCGCCATCAAACTGATAATTGCGAAATGGAGGCCGAAACAGCGCCCGTGCAGGCTCAGTTATGTCCAAAGGTCGCATGAAGCTTCTTGGTCGAACACGTGTATGCGGCACTCAAGAACTCTAGGTGCCGTGGGTCCCCAAGTCCAATCGAAATTGTCTATGGTAACGATTCAGTTTTCAATGGCAGTTTTGTTGGCGCGCACCCGCCCTGAGGGAAGCTGAAGCTGGCGCCGACCCGCGAACCGTTGGGGCCGGCTGGCATGCTGCAACTATTTTCACTTCAAGCTTCGAATCAGGTTTTCGATGCCCTTCCACGCAATCTGTACCCCGATACACAAAAGGATGAACGCGACCACCCGCAAGATTCCATGCACCGTTTCCGGCGTAATTTTCTGTGTGATTCGAATGGCATACCGGTAACAAAGAAACACGCTGACGCTGATCACCACGACCGCGAGGGCGATTCCCAGATGAGCCAGCGTGTTTTGGAAAAGGTCTCCGCCGGATGCGTGGGCGCTCAGCGTCAGCATGATCACAATGCACCCCGGTCCAGCAGTTACGGGAAAGGTGAAGGGATAAAAGATTTTCGCATCCAGGGAACGGAAGTCTTGGGGGGCAACATCCTTCATGGAGGCGGAGTCGCTGTCATGCAGCAACTCCCACCCCATCGCCGCCAGAACAAAGCCACCCGCCACCTGGACGACGGGCAGCGAGATGCCAAAAAACCGCAGCACCGCCGAACCCACCAGTTCGATGACAAAAAAGAAGAGGGTGGTCGAGACCGCAATCCTGCGGGCAAGGCTGCTGATGACTTCCGACGGCACAAATCCAACCAGCCCGAGAAAAACCAGAGCCGATCCGAGAGGATTGACAACTGGAAGCAGCGCGGTAAAAGCCAGGCCGAAAAATTTGAGGACGGTCAGCATTTTGGCAGTGAACAGCATAGCACTGCCGGTTCCGCGCGAAAGATCCAGGCATCGTCTACTTCAGATGCACGGCCGCATCGGGACGCCTCGTTTCTGGGGAATTCTTGCCGCGCTCTGTAACCGCAGCAGACTTTCCCATGGCGTAGTTGGGCGTAGCGTACTTGGGCTTGATCTCGTGGCACCCCGCCTCGCAATACACGCCGCCCGCCGCCGACTCCGGCGCGGGCATAGGAGAATTCACGGCGATCTCTCGATCCGCTTCGAGCTGCCGCTCGACGCCGGCAATCAATTTTTCGTTTTCTGCGCGGGTCAGCCACTTTTTCTTGTTCACCAGATAATCTTCCAGCCGGGCAATCGGATCGCGCCGCTTCCAATACTCAAACAGCGGCTTTGGAACGTACTCCGCCGCATCGTGAATGGCGTGTCCTTTCATGCGCATCATTTTCGCTTCGATCAGCGTCGGACCTCCGCCGCGCCGCGCCCGTTCGCAGGCTTCGTGGCAGGCGTCGTAGACCTGGCAAGCGTCAGTGCCATCGACGATCACGCCGGGGATGCCGTAGGCGATGGCGCGCTCGGCCAGATCCTTGACGCGAAACTGCATGTCGGCGGGCGTGGAATATCCCCAAAGATTGTTCTCGACGATCAGGACCAAGCCGAGATTCTGGACGGCTGCGAAATTCAGGCCTTCGTAGGTGACGCCGGTGGATTGGCCGCCATCGCCGATGTAAGTCATCACCGCGATCTGTTTGCCTTGCAGGCGGGCGCCGAGCGCCACGCCGGCCAGCACCGGGATCAAATCGCCAAGCGTGGAAATCGGCGAGACCACGTTGCGCCGTTCGATATCGCCAAAATGCGAAGAAGCATCCCGCCCCTTGGTGGGAGATCCAGCCTTCGCCATGTACTGCATCATGATGTCGGCGGGAGAAAAGCCGCGCACCAGCAGCGACCCCTGATTGCGGATCATCGGGCCGAGCCACTCGTCTTTTTGCAGAGCAAAAGCCGAGGCGCAGGAGCAAGCCTCCTGTCCGAGCCCGAAATAGACGCCGCCGACCACCTGGCCCTGTTTGTAGAGATTTTCGAGCGCCGTTTCCATGCGGCGGTTGAGCAGCATCCAGCGATAGATTTCGATCAGTTGCTGCTTCGTCAAATACTTCGATTCGCGAATCGGTGGCGCGGGCGCGGTTTGCCAGGAAAGGTCGCCGCTCTCGACTTCGTAGCGAACCTCGTCGCCATCTCGAACCTGGCGCAGAGTGAAACAAGGTTTTTCCAGACGGTAGTCGCGGATGGTATAGGTGCGGAGATCAGCGTTCGGTGTGGGGCTTTTGGCCTTTGGCGGTTGGCTCTTGGCTTTCCTTTTCACCATGAATCAGTCCGCGAACATGCTATCACTCGTGTGGCGCGGGCGCCCCGCCCGCGAAAAGCTATTTGCGGAGACAGCGCCCGGCGTCAGCCAAGAAAGAATTCATCTTCTCCGCGCAGCCGCTGCAGCTCCACGGGAGCCTTCAACGGTACTCCCACGCTGTTTCCCAACAGCGCGTCGACCGTCTCGACCCACAGCATCTGACTCGCGAAGACGCGGCCAAAGTTCCGCGACACCGACTCGGCGACCGCACTCATATCCAGTTCGCGCCCCAGTTCCTTCTGCATCGAGGTCACCGGCTTAGCTGTAATGCCGCAAGGCACGATGAGGTTGAAGTAGCTGAGATCCGTATTCACATTCAGAGCGAAGCCATGCGAAGTAACCGAGCGCGAAATGTGCACGCCGATCGCCGCGATCTTCGCTTCGGCCTCGGCGTCGGCGGCGGTGTGGTGGCGGGTCTCTGACCCGCACTCGGGCCGGAGGCCCGACACCACACGAGCCGATTCCGTCCACGCCCCGGTAAGGCCCGCCACGCGCCGCGCCGGAATGCCGAAATCAGCGCAGGTGCGGATCAGCACCTCCTCCAGTCGCCGAACGTAATCGACGACGCCGAGGGTTTTTCTGGCGCCGGCAGTTTCGCGGGCGAGGGCGCCCGCGCCACACTGGCGCAGATCGTGCTGGCGCAGATCAAAGATCGGATACCCCACCAGCTGCCCCGGCCCATGAAACGTGACATCTCCGCCGCGATCGCACTCAAACACCTCAACCCCACGAGCCGCCAGCACTTCGGTCGAAGCCAGCACGTTGGCGGCCTTGGCGTTGCGCCCCAGAGTAATGACAGGCGAATGCTCGAGCAGCAGCAACACGTCGCCGATGTTTCCTGCCTTGCGCAGATCGAGCAATCGCTGCTGCAGGCGCAGACCTTCGCCATAATCAAGCTGACCGAGTTGGACGGCAGAAATCACGGGCTGGTGAAATTATAGGCTGGCAATCATGACACATGACAGTGGAGCGCCGGGCGTCCCCGCCCGGCCACGACGCACTCGATGGCCGAAACTCGTCAGATTATTCAAGCGCGAGAGCCATTTTGAGCGCCCGGTCCAATTCCTCGACCTTGGAGCGAGCCAAGGACCCAACGAATCGGGTCAGTTGCACCTTGCGAAGACTTACGAGGTTGTCGCACAGGATCCAGCTTTCATGTTTCAAGCCTTCGTCAACGCCGACCGAGACCTGGGTGGAGAATCCGTGTCCGCGAGTGAGTATTGGTGCGCAGACGACGGTCGGAAATCTGGAATCGATCAGAACCTGGCGGCTCACGACGACGAAGCTGCGGAAGAGTTTAGGGTCATCGTCTGGATGATGAACGCGATAAATTTCACCTCGTCTCATCTGTGTCGCCGGCTATGCCTCTGGGTCCTGATAGCGAAGAATGTCCTCTACCTCTCGATTCAGCTCATTCGCGGCCTTATTAATGAGTTCGAGATCGCGTGCTTCGACCTGAGCCCGCGCCCGTTTGCGGAGGTATTGAGCGAGCACGGCTTCGATGAAAGCGGAGCGCGAGTGCTTCGATCCGGCGATGCGATCGATGCCGGCGAGCACCTCTTTTGAAAGTGTGATAGAGGTCTTCTCTTTCATACTACTATTATACCACTCCTGCGCTATCGTGGCGTGTGGCCCACATCTCCGGTCGGAAATAACTGGGGGTGCCCCACTTCTCGCGCTTTTCGAGAAGTGGGCCGCCACGCCGCCGACAACGACAGTTTTGTCTCTTCATCACAACTGAACGGTGCGCCACATCACGGCGCCGACGCTCGGGCAGGGGTTAGTCTCCCGCCATGTGGAACAAGCCGGAACGCTTTCACGGCGCCGGAGACCTGCATTTCATCACCTGCAGTTGTTATCGGCGGCAGCCCTTGCTCGGCACACCACGGCGTCGCGATCTGTTCCTGACCGTGCTGGAGCAGGTGCGCCGCCGCTACCAATTCGTCGTTGCCGGATACGTGGTCATGCCCGAGCATATTCATCTTCTGATCGGCGAACCGCAAGAGAAGAACCCGTCGACCGTGATGCAAGCGTTGAAACTAGGCTTTGCGCGACGAGTGCTGGCAGAGGCGAACCGGAAACGCGATCCGGACCGAAACCGTCACTTCGACTACGCTCCGCAACATATCTGGCAGAAGCGCTTTTACGATTTCAACGTGTGGACGGAACGGAAACGCATCGAGAAACTGCGCTACATGCATCGCAATCCAGTGAAGCGCGGATTGGTTTCTCGCCCGAACTTTGGAAATGGAGCAGCTTTCGAGCTTACGCTCTCGGGGAACCCGGCCCAGTCAGAGTCAACGGCTGGGAAGTGCTGAAGATAAAGGTTCGACCGCCGGCAGCCTGAAAACCAACCCCCACGGTGCTGACCATGTAGCGGCCCACTTCTCGAAAAGCGCGAGAAGTGGGGCACCCACAGGTGTTTTCGGGTTCTGCGTTTAAAAGAAGCTGGAGTTATACTCCGGCGGGAGAGGTTGACCACCGGCCGGGTATCTAGTACGTGGTTGAGGTGCGACGCAGGATTTCCGGCCACCACAATCCAGCCCGGTCAGAGTAAACGACTGGGAAGTGCTGAAGATGAAGATTCGGCCACCGGCTGCCTGAGAACCAACCCCCACGGTGCTGACTGTGGAGCGGCCCACTTCTCGAAAAGCGCGAGAAGTGGGACACCCCGCCCAAATGACCCACCCCCCGTAACTTTTTTTATTCCCCCCTTGCACAATGGCATTCGCTTTGGTATAACAATCAGGTCGAGGACAAGTGAATAAGTGTCTGAGCCGTCCGCTGCATCTTTGCGGCTGCTTTAGGCATCCAATACTGTAAGCCTCCAATTGACCCCTTTCCGGGGTTCGCATTCGGGGACAAGGTTCCCTGAAGGGTTTCCGCGTAGAGCAGAGCCTCCAAGCGATCTTTAATTTTTGAACTGTCTTCCGTTTCGGCCTGCGCCGGATTCTGTGGCGTGCCTGAGTGGAAGAGCGTTTTCGGACGCGCTGTAAAAAGAGTTCTCCGGTTTGCCTAACCGCAATTGCT
>CAVOJQ010000013.1:0-532288 GCA_963696275.1 uncultured Acidobacteriaceae bacterium
TCTCGGCGGGATAATACAGGAAGTCAAATGTCTAATCATCGCCTCGCGCAGCACCCTTTTCTACTGGCTCGCACCCTTCCTCATCACCCTTAGTCGATCGTTATCTTCGCCGAGACGAACTTCGTGCCATCACTGACCGAGGTGGCTGTCACCGTCACACTCCCGCCAGCCGGAACCGCCGACGGCGCCTGGTACGAGGTTGGAACATTGCTCGCTATCGGGTCTGGACTAAACGAGCCGCATTGCTGCGCCGGAGCGCACGTGAACTGCACACCCTCATTTTTCAGATCGTTACTGACCACTGCGGCAATTCCCACCGTAGCGCTCGTCGCCAGCCCCGCTGGAGGCGGGAATGAGGTGCTGAATGCAATCGAAATCGGCGGATTCTGATACGTCGGAACGCCACAGGCGACCACCAGAAGTATCGCGACCGTCACCACGATGGTCGCCACCATAACCAGAAAATTCCGTCGGGAAAAAATCATCGAATGATTCGTTTCGCGTGGCAAAGCCGAGTCTAGCACGGAAAACCCCCTTGCAAACCATCTCCCACCGCTCGCGGCTACCCACTCGGCGGGGCCCGAGATCCAAATCCGCGATCGCCTCTGAGATCGGGGGGGGTACAGATCGGGCCATCCTACAGAAAAATCCGGCCGTCTCATCGCACGGTGCCCGGGAACCACATGAAAAGCGGACCCGACCACACCCGATGACACCATTAGCCCCGTCCTTCCCCCGCCTTCCACTTGTAACCAAATTGTAAAATTCGTGTCACTTTCTATCTCGAAATGAGTGAATAACCCAAGATCAGGCTAGAGTTTAGGGGTATGATTCATTCCGGTTACGGATGGGGGCGGCTGTGAGCAAGAATCCATCTTCAGTGGCACTGGCAGAGGCGGGAACAATGGTAACGGTTCCGGCGAGCGCGGAACGCATCCTGGTGATCGAGGATGACCGCGCCGTCCAGAAAGCCCTCAAGCGATTGTTTGAGGCTGAAGGCTTCGCCGTCGACATTGCCGGAAACGGCGCCGTCGGTCTGGAAATGTTTCGCCTGGCCCCGCCCTCCGTTCTAGTGCTGGATCTGAGCCTCCCAGGCACGCCTGGCCAGGACGTCTGCCGCGAGATCAGCCAGGCCGCCCCATCCCTCCCGATCATTATTCTGAGCGCCCGCACCGAGGTCATGGATAAGGTGCTGCTCCTGGAGTTAGGCGCGCACGACTATGTAACCAAGCCGTTCAGCCCGCGCGAACTTCTGGCTCGAGTGCGCACCGCAATGCGCCGTTCGCAATCCCTGCGCACTCCCCTGACTGAGACTTTTGTCTTTGCCGACGTGAAAGTTGATTTCACCAAAATGGAGCTGTGGCGCGACGGTAACCTGGTGCAGCTGACCTCGCAGGAATTCAAGGTTCTCAAGTTCATGATCCAGAATGCCGAGCGTGTGCTCTCCCGTGAGGAATTGCTCAACCACGTCTGGGGCTACCGCAACTATCCCAGTACGCGGACGGTCGACAATCACATCCTCCGCCTGCGCCAGAAACTGGAGAAAGATCCAGCCAACCCGTTGCACTTCCGGACAGTGCACAGCTCGGGTTACAAGTTTGTGCCGTAGCGGAGCGAGGTCGTAGCTAAGAGGTCAAAGGTAACAGGTCACTTTGCCGAGGGTGAAATTGTCTTGCTCCTCACCTCTGCAATCTGACCTCTCACCTCAAATCTTGCTGCATAACCCTTCGAGGTTCTAACCATGGGCGGAATTCGCTTGCGGACCAAGTTCCTGCTCTCCATGGTTGCCGTGTCCGCCGCATTAACCTTCACTACTCTTCTGGTTGTACGGCGTACCGTGCAGCAGGAAGTCCGTCTCGGAATCCAGCACGACCTCGAAAACTCCGTCTCCGCCTTTCACAGCTTTCAGCAGCAACGGGAAGTCACACTGGAGCGCTCCGCCGCACTCCTCGCCGACCTGCCCAATGTTCGCGCGCTGATGACCACCCACGATCCCGCAACGATCCAGGATGCGTCCCGCGACCTCTGGCAACTGGCCGGCAGCGACCTCCTGGTGCTCGCCGACTCTTCTGGCAAGGTTATGGCCCTCCAGGCCGCCCCCAAAGAAGTTACCGCTCAAGAGGGAGAGGATTTTTTCCAGAAAGTCGTGTCGCGCGAAGAAACCCGTCACTGGTTGTACGTCAATGGACACCTCTACGAAGTTTTCTTGCAGGATATCTATTTCGGTCCCGCCAGTGGTCACCAGCTTCTCGGATACCTGCTTCTCGGTTATGAAATCGACGATCATGTTGTCCGCGACCTGAGCCGCGTGGCCGCCAGCGAAGTCGCATTTCGTTACGGTAACTCCATTGTCCGCAGCACTCTCAAGCCCGCTCAGGAATCCGAACTCCTGCAAGTCCCTCCCAGAACCCCCGCCGGCGGACCACCCCAGGGCGATCAGATTCGCCTCGGTGAAGAGCGTTTTCTCGCAACCTCCGTAGACCTGCCTACCCCCGGCACATTGTCGCTCAACCTCTGGGTGCTGAAATCCTTCGATCAGGCAACCGCATTTCTCCGCAGTTTGAATGAATTATTGCTGGCTCTCGGATTAACCGCACTCCTCGCTGGCAGCCTCCTCGTGTTCCTCATCTCCCATACGTTCACCCGTCCGCTGGAGAATCTGGTGGCCGGCGTTCGCGCCCTTGAGCTGGGCGACTATGAGTACCCGCTGCACGCCCGCGGCGAAGACGAAGTGGCGGAAGTCACCGGTACCTTCGTCCGCATGCGAAAAACCCTCCAGAAAACGCATAGGGAACTGCTCGACGCCGAACGCCTGGCTACCATCGGCCGTATGGCTAGCTCCATCTCCCACGATCTGCGCCATTCCCTGGCTGCGGTCGTTGCCAACGCCGAATTTCTTTGCGAAAGCAACCTGACCCCCGGCCAGCGCGAAGATCTCTATGCCGAAATACGAATCGCCGTCAACCAGATGACCGAACTCATCGAATCTTTGCTGGAATTCTCCCGCACCCGCGAGTCCTTGCGCCCCTCCTACGGCGACGTGCGCTCGGCCGTCGAGCGCGCCGTGCAGGGCGTCAAAGCCCATCCCGAATTTCAGCGCATTCGCATCCGCATTTCCGGCGAGGGATCCAGCGAGGGTTGGTTCGATTTCAGGAAGCTGGAACGCGCTCTCCTCAACCTGTTGTTGAACGCCTGCGAGGTTGTCCCGCCCGAAACCGGAAAAATCGAGATCGGCCTCCGGCGCCACGGCGATACTTTGGAAATTCGCATTGCCGACAACGGTCCCGGAATTCCCGACGCCATCCGCGACCGCCTGTTCGAGCCTTTCATAAGCCATGGCAAGGAAAACGGAACCGGCATGGGCTTGACCGTGGTGCAGAAGATTTTGCAGGATCACGGCGGTGAGGTTGCCGTGGAAAAAACCTCAGCCACCGGAACGATATTTCGCGTAAATATTCCGCTGAATCACACAACAGAAAGCGCTATAACCGCCCCTGCCGGCTAAGCGCTAAATTACGTTGGCGCTTTAGCGCCTGAGGGTTCGCCGTTAGCGCCCTCCACCAGTTTTTACGCTAGAGTCGGAATCGCTTAGTTACTTGTTGGACTTCAAGCAATACCGAAATTTCAGTTTCGACCACAGTCACTGGCAGGAGGCTCCATGATTCGCAGTCAGGCAAGCAGCTTATTGCGTTGGGCAATGCTGATGGGCATAACCGCGTGGACCGCAGCAGCCGTGGCGCAGAACCCTCATAATCCTAGCCAGCCGCCATCGCCGCCCACCTCCCTCAACGACTCAATCCGCGACCTGCAACAGCAGGTCCGCGATTTGCAGGCCGCCGTCGCCGGCATGCGCGACGATTGGCGGCAGGCCCGCGCCGAGACCGCTGAACTGCGCCGCGAGCTTGATGAAGTTCGCGCTCCAGTCGAGCCTCATCCCGTTCTTCTGACCAACGCCGTGCTCACTCCCGCCAGTCATCCATCCCTCGCCAACTCGCTGCAAGATGAGAAAACTCCGCCGAAGTCAGAACAGAAAAACTCCGACCACGCCGCCAGTATCGAAGAAGAATATCAGCTGCTCAGCGGCAAGGTTGACGATCAATATCAGACCAAAGTCGAGAGCGCATCCAAATACCGCGTACGCCTCTCCGGCATCGTTTTGATGAATCTCTTCAGCAATCAGGGAGTGGTTGATAACATCGATCTCCCCACCCTCGCCTTTGCTCGCCCCCCCGGCGATTCCGGCGGAAGTTTCGGCGCCACCCTTCGCCAGTCGGAGATCGGCTTCGAAGCCTTTGGCCCGACCGTCGCCGGCGCTAAAACGAAAGCGGATTTGCAACTCGATCTGGGCGGCGGTTTCGCGTCCGTTCCGAACGGTGTCAACTCCGGACTGGTGCGTTTGCGCACCGCCACCATGCGCATGGACTGGGCCAATACCTCCGTCGTCGTCGGCCAGGATCCAATTTTCTTCTCCCCCAATTCGCCCACATCGTTTGCCACACTCGCCATTCCCGCTCTCTC
The DNA here is from genome assembly GCA_963696275.1 of uncultured Acidobacteriaceae bacterium. Lineage (GTDB taxonomy): Bacteria > Acidobacteriota > Terriglobia > Terriglobales > Acidobacteriaceae > Acidiflorens. The sequence goes on from CAVOJQ010000013.1 coordinate 4,519, forward strand.
CTCTGCCGGAAACCTCTGGGGCTGGATCCCGCAACTCCGTGTCGAGCACAAACTGTCGCTCAGCGAAGATTCCAACTTGCTCTTCCAGGCAGGCATCCTCGATCCCGTGACCGGCGAAACGCCCTATGCAGCGTATGATCGCCTGGCCGGTCCCGGCGAGGCATCGCGGCAGCCCGCCTATGCCTCCCGAATTGCTTGGACTCGTACGATCGACGGACAACCTCTTCGCCTGGGAGTTGCCGGATACTACAGCCGCCAGGACTATAATTTCAACCGGAATGTCGATGGCTGGGCCGCGATGACCGACCTGGATTTGCCCCTCACTCATCAGTTTTCTCTGAGCGGAGAGTTCTATCGCGGCCGGGCTCTTGGCGGACTCTACGGCGGAGTTGGACGAAGCGTCCTGTTCAGCGGCGATCCCACCCTATCGTCGACCCAGATCCAGGCCCTGAATTCCATCGGCGTCTGGGCCCAGCTCAAATACCACCCCGCCATCAAATGGGAGTTCAATGCCGCATTTGGTATCGATAACCCCTACGCCAGCGACCTGAAATATTTTCCCTACGCAGAGAACTACGGCAATCAGGCGCTGGCAAGAAACTTGGGCAGCCTCGTGAACACGATTTACCGCCCCCGCTCTGATCTTTTGTTTTCCGCCGAGTATCGTCATCTCACAACCTATTCACTCGTCAACGGCGGCAACGGTGCCGGCCAGCTCAATCTCATGATGGGAGTTCTTTTCTGAGCGCAAGGTAGAATCGCTACAATCAGGCGCACACGATCATTACGGGGAGGCACAAACCGGAAGGGCACGGCTTCAGCCCTGCCGCCAGACGTCGCGACCGAACCGGCTTTAGCCGCTGCGGTGCCGTACTCTGCACCGTCGCGAAAATGATTGGATTGTAATTCGAGTCTTAACCATGATCTACAGAACCATCCTGCTCGCCATCGCGTTGTTGTCGGCGGACTGGTGTGTCTCACAAGCGCAGCCGCTGTCGGCGACCACCTCCGTGCGCGGCCGCGTCGAGGTCGCGGCCGCTGCCGCGAACTCGCGCCACGCAATTCCCGCGACCGTAGTGTGGCTGACACCGGCTTCCGCCGGCCAGGACCCCCCCTCGATGCCGAATTCATCGCCCAGTCTCGCGCCCAACCTGCGCCTCGTGCAGAAAAACAAGAGCTTCGAGCCCCATATCCTCGTCGCCCCCGCCGGTTCCCTCGTCGAGTTTCCCAATCGCGATCCCTTTTTTCATAACGTCTTTTCACTCTTCGAAGGCAAGCGCTTCGATCTCGGCCTCTACGAAGCCGGTTCATCGCGCATCGTGCGCTTCGATCGTCCCGGAATCAGTTACATTTTCTGCAACATTCATCCGGAAATGAGCGCCGTCGTGATTACCCTCGCTACCCCGCTCTATGCCGTCGCCAATCCCGACGGACAGGTACTCCTCACCGGGGTACCCTACGGTCACTACACGCTGCACGTTTGGAGCGAAGGCTTGGGTCCGGAGAATACCCAGCCGCTTTCCCGCGAAATCACCATCGGAGAAAATTCCTCGTCGCTCGGAGTCATCCGCGTTCCGGCCGTCAATGGCCAAAGCACCGCCCACAAGAATAAGTATGGACGAGAATACGACGACCCCACTCCCAACAACTCGCTCTATGAGCAGCAACGATAGAGGAAATAAAATAAACCAATGAAGATCGATAAACTCCTCGACCGCTATCGCATCCAACACGGAAAACACTTCCGCCTCAAAGATCACGATCCCGCCGATACTCACGGTCTGAAGTCGGAATTGAAACCCCTCGCCAAGGAACTCCTCGCCGATGGCGTCAACAAACTAGCCGAACTCCAGGACATTCTCGCCGCCCAGGACCGTTGGGGCCTGCTGCTGATTTTTCAGGCGATGGATGCGGCCGGCAAAGACGGAACCATCAAGCACGTCATGTCGGGAGTCAATCCGCAGGGAGTTGAGGTCTGGTCTTTCAAGGCTCCGTCAGCCGAAGAACTGCAGCATGGCTATCTATGGCGTACCGCGGAACGCGTGCCGCCCAGAGGGAAGATCGGTATTTTCAACCGTTCCTATTATGAAGAAGTGCTGATCGTCCGCGTCCATCGCCAGATTCTGGAGAACGAGAAACTCCCCAAGTCACTGGTCACCAAACATATCTGGCAAGAGCGCTTCGAAGATATTCGCGGCAATGAACGCTACGCAACACGAAATGGCATCGCCGTGCTGAAATTCTTCCTGCATCTTTCCAGGGAAGAACAAAAGCGCCGCTTCCTTGAGCGCCTCGACACGCCCGACAAAAACTGGAAGTTTTCTGCTGCGGACATAAAAGAACGGGCTTTTTGGGACGCCTATCAGCATGCCTACGAGGACATGATTCGCCACACCGCAACCCCCTACGCTCCCTGGTACGTTGTCCCCGCGGATAACAAATGGTTTACTCGCCTCGTGGTCGCCCAGGCCGTGGTCCAAACATTAAAAGGGATGAACCTGAAATATCCGAAAGTAGGCGGCGCCGAAAAAAAAGCTCTTCAGGAAGCCCGTAAGCAACTCGAGGCCGAGTAATCCGAAATTGCTTCGTGTCGTGACGGGGCTCTGCCCCGTCCAGCATCGGCCTCGCCCAGCACAGCCCGCCGTTTGGACCGTTCCCGAGCCCTCACTTCAACACCACCGGCAACGCCTGGTCATAAGGTTGAATCGAAACCGTCAGCGACTTCCTCTGATCGAACGCGTCCTTCGTCACCTTGAACCCAACAATGATCGTTCCTTTCTCTTCGCTTCCGGGAAGCATTTTGGTTTCCGGTGCGAGCGGCGGCTCCGTCCCCTGCTTTAGCCCTGGAAACGCGCGGTAATACCGGTCCAGATCAACTACCGAGGCAGCTTCATCCTCGAAATTCTTGCCCTCCGCTGTCGTCAAGTTAGCCTTCATCGTGTGAATCCACAGCGGCTTCTCTCCCGTATTCCTCAGCGTCACCGTGATCGCCACCAGTAGCAGGTCTTGACCCGGCACCTCCACAGCCGACACCAGATTGACCGACCCCGCCCCTTGTGGCTTCGCCCGCTCCGTGAAAGCAACAATTCCTACAACAATCGCCACCACTGCAATGCAAATCAGAACCATTCCCGCAGGCGGAAGATTACGCTTGGCCGTCCCGAATTCCTCCCCGATGTGAAATGGGATTTTCTCCGCTTCTCGAACCGGCTTTGCGCCGGACGGCGCATTGGACAAAGGATCGGACTGAGGTTCGGGTAAAGCTTTGGAAATAGGATCGGACATCCCGTGATTGTAGACGACAACCGGCCTCCATCGCCCCGTCCTGCAAGACCTTACGCAATAGGTCAGCGGCGCGCGCTCATCCGCCTCCGTGACTTTGGTTACCTTGCCTGGTGTGACGGTTGCTGCGACGATGCTGAAGATTTCCCTTTTGGAGGTACTTAGCGGTGAATCGCAAAACTCTCTTGGCCGCACTGGCTTCGGCGCTGCTGGTTTTCAGCATGATGGGCTGCGGAGCAACCAACAACTTGCAGTCTGTTCAGCTTTCCATGTCGAACGCCTCCGAGACCACCATGGGCACCCTGAACCTGCCGGGCGCCACCTCAACCATCCAGTTGTACACTTGGGGGAATTACACCAACGGAAAGTCCAAGCTTCTGAATGGTGCCGGCCTCGGTTACCACATCGTCCTCGATTCCATCTATAACGTCGATGCATTCGGCAATCCTCTGCCTCCGCCGGCGCAAACCATTCAGTTGAGTACCACCGGTCAACTCACCGCCTTTGACGAAGCGTTTTGTACCTGGGTCGACACCGCCGAGGTTACTCCGACCGACCCCACTCCGTCTCCGAACTGGGCCGTAAGTGGTCAATATGACGTCACCGCCACCTGGGGAGGGCTCACCAGCGCCCCCGTGGCTGTCGCCCTCGCTAACACCGGTGGCAGCCCCGCGTACCCAGCCGGAAGCAACAACGTAAACAACCCCAGCGGATCATGTGGTCCAGGGGCCACTCAGTAGCTCAACTCTAATTTTCCTTGCTCCACGGGGACGGCTGCTACCCAGTCGTCCCCGATCGTTCTTAGGTCCATCGATCAAGTCTCTGGAAGGGAACGAGTTGCGCTCGCGCCTTAAGTCTTGCAGGGAAGCGCGTGAGTTTACTCATGCCATAAGTCCGCGAAAATGATCCGCACTCCAGCGCCTGCGGTTAGCTCGTACCGGGCCCGCGCATTTTCAGCCGGCTGGTCTTGCCGCCGGCGGCAGTATTTTCCAGGCTACGCCACCACTCTATGCCCGCCTCCTGTTTGAGTGTCCCGTCACCACCCTATATAATCCAGAGTTTGTCCGTGCACACATCGTTCCCTATGCTTTTTTCCACTCCCTTCTTTGAAGTCGAGCCCGAATGAAGGTTCGTACTGGAATCGAAGTATCGAGCCAGTCCGACATTGGCTGCGTCCGCAACAATAACGAGGATTCCTTCGGCTATTGGGAACCCGACGACGACCGCCAGTTCCTCCGCAAAGGCCGGCTAGCCGTTGTCGCCGACGGCATGGGCGGTTACGAAGGTGGGCAGGAAGCCAGCCGCCTCGCCGTCGAAACCCTGGTCGCCGTCTATCGCGACTTTGACGGTGACGATCCGCAAGCCGCTCTGGTCGAGGCTTTGCAGGCCGCACACGAATCGATCCGCCGTTACAGCTTCGACCATCCTGAACTCCGCGGCATGGGCACGACCTGCACCGCGATCGCGATCGTCAGAGCGCCCGACCAGGCTGGCCCTCCGTGCGACGCCCTCTACTACGTCCACGTCGGCGACACTCGCCTCTACCTCATTCGCGACGCCCACATCACCCGCGTCACCCGCGACCACTCCTATGTCGGCCGCCTCGTCGAAGCCGGCATGATCAGCCCCGAGGAAGCCGAGCATCATCCGCAACGGAATATCCTCACCGCCGCCCTCGGCACCAATCCCGATCTCATCATGGACTCACCCGCTCACCCCGAACCTCTCCGTCCCGACGATGTCCTCCTGATCTGCAGCGACGGCATGTGGGGCCAGATGCGCGACTCCGAGATCCTGAACGCCGTCGAAAACCACAGCGCCGAACAGGCCGGCCAATTGCTCATCCAACTCGCTCGCGAGCGCGGTGGTCCCGACAACATCACCGTCGAGATTCTGCGTCTTTCCTGAGCCCCGCAACCGGACGCCTCAGACGTCTCACTCCCGCTTGTCGTAAGATTCCCTGTGCTTGTCTTTTGGCTGGTCTTCATCCTTTTTGTATTAGCGATGCTGGCGCTCGACCTGCGCGTGCTGAATCGGCGCCCGCAGCGCGTTTCGTTTCCCCATGCGCTTGCCTGGTCGGCAGTGTGGGTTTGCCTTGCCGCCATGTTTGCCGTGCTCGAGTTCTTCTGGCACGGTCGAACCAATGCCCTCCAGTTCGTCACCAGCTACGTCATCGAACTCGCGATGAGCGTCGACAACCTGTTCTTGTTTCTGCTCATCTTCCGCTATTTCAAAGTTGCCGACGAGCACCAGCACAAGGTGCTGTTCTTGGGAATTCTCGGCGCGCTCCTCATGCGCGGTCTCTTCATCGTCACCGGAGTTGGCCTGATCCGCCGCTTCAGTTGGATCACCTACGCCTTCGGTGCCTTGCTCGTGTACTCCGGCGTTAATCTCTCGCGGCAATCGCAATCCGAAATCCATCCCGAAAGGAACCCTGTCCTTCGCCTCTTCCGCCGCATCTTCCCAGTCACGGAAGAATTCGCTGGCGCAAAATTTTTCGTCCGGCAAGGTGGCCTTTACGCCACTCCACTGCTGGTCGTTCTTCTGGTAGTCGAGACCACCGACATCCTCTTCGCCGTGGATTCCATTCCCGTGGTTCTCTCCATCACTTTGAACGCTTTTCTTCTTTTTACCTCCAACACCTTCGCCATTCTGGGCCTGCGTTCCCTGTACTTCGCCCTGGCCGGAATGATCGAGCGCTTTCACTACCTTCACTACGGCCTGGCAGCAGTGCTGATTCTCAGCGGAATCAAAATGCTGGCCTCTCACTACATCGCTGTCTCCACCGAATGGACTCTGGCCGTTGTTCTTCTTGTCCTCGGAGCTTCCGTGTGTGCATCGTTGCTGCATCCGCAAAGTAAAACGATGGAGTAACTCCTCGCCTGCCCGGGAATCACTTCAATCCAACCCACGCAACGCAGTTGGCTTCCGTGCAGTAGTCATACGCGCCCTGCCCATACGCTATGATAAATATTCATGATCAGCATTCCAGTTGCCACGCCCTCGCGCTCCTATGAAGTCCTCATTGGCAGCGGCCTCGTCGCGCGTGCCGGAGAATGCCTCGGCAAACTTCTAGAAAACCGCCGCGTATTTGTGGTCACCGTTTCCCCGGTGCGACGCCATTGGTCAAAGGTGCTGCTGAAATCACTATCAGCCTCGGGAATCAAAACCGATCTCCTCGAAATGCCCGATGGCGAGCGCTCGAAACGTCTCGCGCTACTGGAGAAACTTGCGGAGAGATTGGTAAAGCAAGGCGCGGATCGCGGAGCAACCCTGATTGCGCTTGGCGGCGGTGTAGTCTGCGATGTGACCGGCTTTCTCGCCTCGATCTACATGCGAGGCGTCGATGTCATTCAGGTTCCGACAACTGTGTTGGCGCAGGTCGACGCCGCCATCGGCGGCAAAACCGGCGTCAACCTCGCTGCCGGAAAGAACTTGCTCGGCACCTTTCATCAGCCGCGCGCTGTCCTCGTCGACACCTCCGTGTTGAAGACGCTCCCCGCGCGCCAATATCGCGCCGGTCTCTACGAATCGTTGAAGTGCGGCATCATCGGCGATCCTGGCCTGTTCAAGCTCTTCGAAGAACGCGGCCACGACATCCTCGATCGCGATCCGGTGGTGCTCGAGAAAGTCATCGCCGATTCCGTACGTCTGAAGGCATCGGTGGTGAGCGCCGACGAACGGGAAGGCGGCCTGCGGCAGGTCCTCAACCTCGGCCACACCATCGGTCACGCCCTCGAAGCCGAGACGCGCTACACCCAACTGCTCCATGGAGAGGCCGTCGCCTGGGGAATGATCGCCGCAACCCACATCGCGCTCTCCACCGGTAAACTCGACAGCGTAACCGCTGGCCGCATCTCGAATTCGATTTTCGGTTTGGGCAGCCTGCCACGAATGCAGTGGCCGACCTCCAATATCATGAAGCGCTTGCGCTCCGATAAGAAGACGCGTCACGGCGTGGTGCATTTCATTCTGCCGCGCGAGATCGGCAAAGTTGAGATCGCGAGCGACGTGCCGGAAGCAATCGTAAAGTCAGCGATAGACGAGATAAGGAAACTAGCGCGAAATTAGCAGTGGAGCGACGGGCGTCCTCGCCCGTCCACACCGGATGCAGTCGGAATCATATGACTCCAGAACTAAATCAGCGTGTAGTAGGCGCGGCTCCCGCCGGGGCCAAAGATCAGGAGTCAGCCGCGCACGCCGTCCGCGACATGTTCACCTCGATTGCCCCGCGCTACGACCTGCTGAATCATGTCCTCTCGTTCAACATCGATCGCCTGTGGTGGTGGCGCACGGCGCGCAAGTTCGATGCAATTCTCAACCGCCCCAACGCTCGCGTCCTCGATCTCTGTTGCGGCACCGGAGACATGACCTTCGCCTTACGTCGCCGCGCGCACTCGGGAACCCAGCAGATTCTAGGTGCGGATTTTTCTCACGCCATGCTGCAGCGCGCGGCAGAAAAAAGCAGAGGCGCAAAGCTTCGTCCCCCGCATTGGATCGAAGCCGATGCGCTTCGCCTCCCGTTTCTCGACCGACGTTTCGATCTTGTGACCTCAGCCTTCGGATTCAGAAACCTGGCCGACTACGACGCCGGCTTGCGGGAAATCGCCCGCGTCCTCGCTACCGGCGGAGAAGTCGGCATCCTCGATTTCGGCGAGCCCGGAGGCTTGATGGGCCAGTGTTACCGCGTCTATTTCAAAAAAGTTCTTCCCAAAATCGGGACCTTGATTTCCGGTGTACGCGGCCCTTACGCATACCTTCCCGCGTCCGTCGAGCGCTTTCCGTCCCCCGATGAAATGCTCGGCCGCATGCATCAGTCAGGCTTTCGCGAGGTCTCATGGACTCCTTACACATTCGGTATCGCGGGGTTATACCGGGGAGTGAAGAGCAGTTAACCGCCGAAACACCGGGTGCGCCGAGAAGTTCCTGGAAAAATCCCGCGTATCTGACTCAATAGCAGTTATGGCGATGCTTGACACCGTTTTGAAGCGATTTGAAGAGCCTGACGCAGTGCGGGTGTTCGAGAAAGGGAAATTCGAACTGGTTCGCATTGGAGGCATGACTATCGGGCGCGCCACTTACCAGCCTGGATGGAAGTGGTCGCTTCACGTCGGGCCCGACGTGGGCGCTTCGCGCTGTAACGTCGAGCATGTCGGACTGGTCCTCACAGGCTGCGCCACGGCGGCTATGGAGGATGGGACAGTTCATGAACTCCGCGCTGGGATGTTGTTTTACATTCCTCCTGGACCTCCGGGACACGATAGTTGGGTAGTGGGGGATGAGCCTTATGTGTCGCTGCATTTTATGGGGGCGGACAGCTACGCCCATAAGTAGATAATCCCTTTATGCGTCCAACGCGCCGAAACAACGTTGACGATCTCCTCTTTTCTCCTTCCGTCCTAGCGCTTGGACACTTTCATTGGATTCTGCTTCGATCTGCGGAAGCCATAGATAAGGGGCGCTTCGTACAAACAGAGACCGGCAGCGGCGGATCCGGGTTCACGGAGGTTGAACAAGAAGTCGCGCTCGACGAGATCCATTGGAGGGTCTTCACGAAAGAATCGAAGCGAGCTTGGGGACCGGACCGAGGTTACGCTTCAGGCCGCACAAGTACTCCAGCGTGCGGCTGCGAAATTGAGGAACAACAGCCCCGAATCCTATGAGGAGCTCCTCCTCAGTTTGAGGAAATTCGCTGACACTCACTCGTCTGAGATCGGCACTCTTCTCGCTTACGTAGCTTGGCTCGGAGCTCGCGATACGCGCGCTCCGCGGATCTTATTCACATATCGAGTCTGGGGTTCTACGCGGAGGGCGGACCGCTCCGTTGATCTGGACGACCATGAAAGCCTCTCACAGGATTTTCAGAAACTGCTCGCTGAAATTGTACTCGGCATCCGAGGACCATTTTCGCGGAAGATCGATGAAATACGTGGTGAGCTTGAGTACGAGATGTGGGACAGCGTTGACCCCGAGTGCCACGGTGAGATTCATGTTCAGAAGAGCGCGCTAATCAAAAAAACCGCGTTTGACGTGTATTTTGACTGTTCGGTCTATTTTGATGAGATCAGGCAATCTCTCCGAAATGTTCTTCTGGACGTAGACAAATTCGAAAAGGAGCGGAATCTCGCTGAGAGCGACGGTTTTTGGCGGGATTTCATCGTTAAAGCGGCGAATTGGAAGGGTGCGGAGCCGCAACTATGGGATTTCAAGGAAACTCTTCCTATGTGGCATACCAACGATTCGGGCGCAAGGCAGGCGGCGAAAGTGGAGTTCGGTCAGGACATTGCGGCATTTGCAAATACTACTGGCGGAGTGCTGGTAATCGGTGTGGCCGATAAAACGCGTCAGATAGTCGGAATCAGCGGGTCCCGTACCGAACTTGAGAACAGACTGAAGTTCATCAGCGACGTTTTTGCGACGATCGTCGAACACGGAGCACGGATAACGAAGGTGCGGCAGGTTTCAATGAAGGTGATCGGTGAAGACAAAATTGCAATTGTGATCCTCGTAGCTCAAGCGAGCGAGGTTATAGGGGTCGACAACGGCGCTGGCCACTACAGTTTTCCGGTTCGCCGGGAAACCGGCAAAGCCCTAGTGTCGAAAGGAGAAATCGCAGATACAAAGGGTTTTATTGAACGCGACAACTACGATTTTCTCAAAACTTTGGCAACATTCGTCCGTGAGAACTAGCTTTGCCCCCATTTACGGTGTCGGCCGGAAATGTACGCCAGCCCGCCAGCCTCAGGGTCCCAGCGTCCAATTTTCGATGGCCAACTTGGAGACGCGCTTGAACTCTCGCGTGTTGTTGGTCACCAGCGTCAAGCCGAGGCTGCGGGCGTGGGCGGCGATGAAGAGGTCGTTCGCTCCGATCATGTCACCCTGCCTTTTTAGGTCAGCGCGAATGCGGGCATAGTGCGGAGATGCTTCGTCGGGAAAATCCAGGACCTGGATGTAATTCAGAAAGGCGCTTAGCGCGGCTGCATCCTGGCGCCGCCGGGGAGAGACCTCGACTCCGAATAAGAGTTCCGACTTCGTGATTACAGAGATGCACACATCGCTGACGGGAACGGTGCTGAGACGCTTGAGCACGGCATCATTGGAGTGCTTCATGATGTAGGAACAGGTGTCCGTGTCCAGCATGTAGCGCGGCATTACAACTCGCGTTCCTGCACGGGAAGATCTTCGACATTGTCCATGAAAGTCGCCGAGGCAATTGGGGCCTCAGCCAGGTAGGAGGTCCAATCAAATGGCCGCGGAGACAGGACCACTTCGCTTCCTTCTTTCCGTATAAACACTTCCTGCGTGCTGAATTGAAACTCCTTGGGCAAGCGCACGGCTTGGCTGCGGTTGTTCATGAAGATTTTCGCTTTGCGTTGCATGCCGCCTCCGGATGACGCTTTGTGGCATATACCTGTGTATATGCCATTCTACCGAGATTGGTCGATCTTCGCAAGACCCCGGTTGGTGCCTATCCTTTCGCGCTTCTTGCCAGTCGGATCCCTTGACAGATCAGCGTAAAATAAAGCCATCGCAGACAATTTTTGTGCTCGCCTACCGCTGCGGAAGTGCCTCCCAGGAGGCTAGGTCGAGCTGATCTTTGAAGTTGATCTCTGAACTCAATCAGACCGCAGGCGTTCCCGTAACTCCTTTGTCCGGAATACTTTGCGAAATCTACCCCGTGGAATCAATACTTTGCGCGCCGGGTCCAGGGCGAACCGGGCAGAAAATGCACTTTTCGCGAGCTAAGTCTCAGTTGCTCAAGACTTTGCCTCTAACTCCCAATGGCTCAAGACTTTGGCCAGAAATATTTTGTTAAAGTCTTGATTCTAATAGACCGAGGGCAGGGAGGGGGTACTTCCACCGTGGTTAGGATTTTGACTTTCTCGGCGTACTCGGCGTCTCGGCGGTGAAACGGATTCTAGTTCTTAGCAAACGAATCGGCGAACGCCTCTACGTTGGTTTTGGCAATCACCCGCTCGTAGTCCGGGCCGAGAAATTTCTTCAGGCGATCGGTGTTCATGATGTACTGGCCAGTCATGTAAGGCACGGCGTCGGGCGGGATGGCTGAGATTTTCCAATCCCACAGGAATTGCAGAACGCGGCGCATGGCCCACTGTCCCGGCACGCGCCGCAATCGGGCGTGTGCCATCTCGATGCACTGCGCAAAACTCATCGGATCGCCGCGGCCGGCGACGTTGAGAATCGTCAGGCGTTGCGCCTCTGGCTCCCGCTTCAGGATCCACACGATCAGCCGCGCCATGTCATCCACGTCCACGAACTGAATTTTGTTATCCAGATACTTCTGACCAAAGGGGAGCATGCAGGGCAGGCGTTTCCCCGATTGGCGCATGCGGGCAGCGCGCTTGCCCTTGCCGTTCGGTGTTCCGCGGAACGCTCCCATCAGATAATTCTCGACCGTCGCTCCGGCAAGAATGTGGGGACGCAGAATAAAAACGCCGCAGCCGCGCAACGATGGAGCACGCTGCTGCACCACCTGGTCCGTTTCCTTCTTGTGAATAGCATAGGGCAGCGTGTGACCCGCGAGCGGCGCATCTTCCGCCACGGGAGCCGGCAAGTCGGAGCCGTACGCCGACACGCTGCTGAGAAAAATGAATTGCCGGATGATCGTGCTTCCGATGTTGCGGTTGGCCTCGCTGATCGCTTCCATCACCCTGGCCGTGCCGGCGACATTGATGCGCCACATGCGGTCGACATCGAGAACACCCGACCGTTGCGGATCGATGACATACGCGAGATGTACGACCGACGCCGGTTGCACCTCGCGCATTAGCAGGAACAACTCGCGCGTCGATTCTTCTTTGCCGAGGTCGAGCGCAACAAACTGGTCGACCGGAGAATGAGCCGGGGGCATGACATCCACACCCACCACCTTGTACTCCGAAAGCTGCGGCAAAAGCCGCTGGCCAAGATTTCCCGATACGCCGGTGACGAGGATGGTTGGCTTTGCCGTATCCATTGAGTCCGGATCTTCTTACGATCTTCTTAATCAGGATCTGCGGCATGTTCCGCCGGAGGCTTAGGTCCTCGTGGAACCGGCGGCATCATGGGACCGCGCGCGGGTCCAAAGTACGCATCGTTCAGCTCCACATCTTTCTGGAAACTCTGCATAGCTTCGCGATAACGCTGGTTGGAAATGGTCTTGCGTATTTCGGGCGCAGCTTTGTCGAGCGGAATGGTCTCCTTGCTGATCATCACATAGATGTAATGGCCGGCGCTCGGATCGGAGATCACCTCCGACACCTCGCCCGGCTTCAGATCCATAACGGACTGATGATTGGTGGGCAGAGTGCTGCGCCGCACGTTCTCGATTTTTGTATTGGGAGTATTGCCTTTGAGTCCAGCCGCCACGTAGGCCTCTTTTTGCAGCTTGTCGGCATCTTCGCCTTTGACGGCTCGGGCGCGCAAGGTATCGGCGAGTTTCGTCATCGCCTCTTCCGCAGCCTTTTTCTGGGCCTCGGTCGGAGCCGGAGGCGGCGCGTTGGGCTTGGCAGCGGTCGTGGTTCCGGCCTTGGTCGCACCCGCCTTCGTACTGGTGACGGGGAGTGGAAACTGTTTGGTTCTTGGCACAATAATCCGCATGAAGACAGCGGTCTCGTAGCTGGCTGCGTTCTTCTTGTAATATTCCTCAACGTCGGTGTCAGAAACATTGGCTGATTCTGTCTGTAGCGTGGCGCTCAATTCCTGGGTAAGAATATTCATCCGCGCCCAGTACATCTTCTCTTCGAAGACGGGCTGTTTGTCGAGACCGCGTTTTTCGGCTTCGGTCGACATCTGCAATACCATTCCGTAGCGGGTTGCGAGCTGGCGCCGGATCGCGGGCGACATGTTCGGCTGCAGCGCATCGCCCAGCTTTTCAAATTGGGCACGGGTGATAGCGGTCTTGCAATCGTCGCCTGTTTTCGATGTGTTGGGGCAAAATCCCTTCAGGGTGAGAACGGTATCGTCAGGTCCAACTTTCACTTCAGGAGCTTTATCGGGCGCCGGGGCAGAACTAGGTTCCGGTTTCGCTCCGGCGGCGGGAGGCGCAGCCGGTGGCGCGGCCTGACTCCAGGCCAGGCTGGCAAGCAGAAGACACACGAAGCACTTGAAACGCATGAATCATCATCCTCCAGGAAGAAACTACGACGAATGTCATCCTAGCATGTAACACCGTAAGCGGGGCAAGGGCGATCGAGGGGTTGGCGGCAGGCGAAGGGGAAGCGATAATGTCGTGTATGCCAGAGAGCCGAGCCAGTTTCAGTTCGGGATCGATGCGCAGGGAAAAACGCGCGGTCGCGGGGAACTCCGTCCTCGCAGCTCTGGTCATTACCAGCCTGAAGGTTATCGTTGGAATCACAACCGGCTCGCTCGGAGTCTTGTCGGAGGCTGCGCACTCCGGTTTGGATCTGATCGCCGCGCTCGTCACATTTTTTTCGGTCCGTGTTTCCGACAAACCGGCGGATGCCGATCATCAATATGGCCACGGCAAGTTCGAAAATTTCTCCGCCTTCATCGAAACCGGCCTGCTGCTGCTGACCTGCGTCTGGATCATCTACGAGGCGACCAGGCGTCTGTTTTTTCACACCGTGGAAATCGAGCCGACGGTGCCGGCATTTATCGTAATGTTTCTTTCCATCGCGGTCGACTACTGGCGCTCTCACGCCCTGGGGCGGATCGCCACCAAGTACGACAGCCAGGCCCTCGAGGCGGACGCGCTGCACTTCTCCACCGATATCTGGTCGAGCGCGGTCGTGATCGTTGGACTGGCACTGGTTTGGATTGGCCGTAATTATCAGGTGGCGTGGTTGCGTCAGGCCGATCCGATGGCAGCGCTTTTTGTCGCCGGGGTAGTGATTTCCGTCAGTTGGCGGTTGGCACGCAAAACCATCGACGCCCTCCTGGACGCGGCACCGGCCGGCGTGCGGAGCCAGATCTTTGACCGCGTCCGCACGCTTGACGGCGTACTCGAGGTAGACCGCATTCGCTTTCGCAAAGCCGGCAGCCGTTTTTTCGCGGATGTCTCCGTCGGACTCCAACGCAATTTCACCTTCCAGCGCTCGGAGCAGGTGTCCGATGCGGTGCGGTCGCGTGTTCGTGAAGTTTTACCCGATGCGGACGTTGTGGTGCATTCCGTACCGCGCGCACGAAGATCGGAAAATATCTTTGACCGCATTCGCGCCGTCGCTAGCCGCCACAACTTCAACGTGCACGACGTTAGCGTGCAGGACCTGAACGGCGAGTTGCACGTGGAGCAGCATCTCGAACTCGATGAACAACTCAGCATGAAGCAAGCGCATGACGAAGTTACGCGGCTGGAAGGCGAGATGCGCGGGGAAATTCCCGAGATTGCGACCATCCTGACGCACATTGAAAGCGAGCCCGCAACCATTGAAAGGGGAGAGCAGATCGTTCGCGAACCGGAACTGGAGCAGCGCCTCAAAGACATCGTGAAGGAGTTTCCCGAGGTGATGGACGTGCACGAATTCCAATTCAAGAAAGTGCGCGCCCGATTGTATGTTTCCTGCCATTGCACCCTGCCCGACGATATGCCGTTGTCGCGGGTGCACGATGTGCAGACCTCGCTCGAAATCCGGTTCAAGCACGATGCCCCGGAATTATTCCGGGTGCTGATCCACCCCGAGCCTGTGACCGACAACCGCCGCTGACGGCAGGGTGGTGAACTTTGGCTAAACGGCTGCGCCACACAAAACCAAAATGCAACCGCGCTCAGATTTGTAAGGTAGATCGCTAACGGAAGGCCCCATGATCGAAGCATCGCTAATTTGGACCGACAAAGAACGCTACGTGGGATCGGCAAACTCGCGGCACTCCATCGTCATGGATACGGCAGCCGAGAAGACAGCCAGCACTCCAATGGAGTTAGTGCTGCTGGCCCTGTGCGGCTGCACGGCATCCGACGTGGTAGGAATCCTGCGCAAGAAGCGCGAAGGGTTCACCGGGCTCGAAGTGCAGGCCGCAGCCGAAAGGGCCGACGGTTATCCGGCCGTCTTTACCTCGATTCACTTGACCTATCGAGTACGCGGACCGGTATCGCCGAAAGCGATGGCAGACGCAGTGAAGCTTTCGAAAGAAAAGTACTGCTCCGTGTCTGCCATGCTCGAGAAGACCGCCAAAATCACCTACACCATTGAGCACGTTTCGTGAAGGACGGACATCATCCGCTGCGCGGTTATTTCTTTATCGGCAGCGCGGCGTTGCTGTGGGGAATCTCCGCAACGCTCGGCCGCGCGGCTTTCACCGGGCATCCGCTGCTGGGCATTTCGCTCGGCGATTCACTGAAGAAGATCGATCCCCTGATTCTGTCGCAGAGCCGCGCAACTTTGTCCCTGGCCGTTCTGTTGCCGGTACTGCTGGCGCGAAGAGGCGCGACAGCGCTGCGGGTTCCGGGCCGCGACCTGGTGCGCTTTTTCATACTTGGAATTTTAGGCGTAGCCGCGTCGAACTATCTCTACTACCTGGCGATTCAGCGGACCAATGTGGCGACAGCCATCATCCTGCAATATACGGCCCCGGTGTGGGTGCTGATCTATACAGCAGTCCGCAGCAAACAATCGCCATCGCTGCGAAGAAGTTCGGCCGTCGCTTTGGCTGTGCTGGGTTGTGCGCTGGCAGTCGGCTTCGTGGGAGCCGGCGGTTTCCGCCTGGATGCCATCGGAGTGACCGCCGCGCTGCTGGCGGCATTTTCCTTCGCCTTCTACAACGTCGGCGGACACAAAGTGCTGGCGCGCTATGACCGCTGGAAAGTACTGTTATGGGTCTTACTGGCAACTTCCGCATTCTGGATTTTCGTGAATCCGCCTTGGAAGATTATTGCCGCTCATTACAACCGGCAGCAATGGGAATTCATGCTGATATTTTCGATCGTCTCCGTGCTGGGACCGTTTTCCTGCTATTTCGCCGGCCTGCAGCATCTGGAACCGACGCGCGCCATCGTCGCCAGTTGCCTCGAGCCGGTATTCAGCATTGTGATCTCGGCGCTTGCGCTCGGCGAGTTAGTACGTCCCATGCAGACCCTGGGAATCATTCTGGTGCTGGTGGCGATTGTGTTGATCCAATTGCCGGAACGCGTTGGTCGCGGCGAGGAGTTGGTGGTTGAGCCGATCGAATAGCTAAATCTTCCACACTTATTCCAGCCTCTTGCCTTTGGTCTCCGGCAGCTGTGTGGCCATCACACTCGCGACAAGAAAAGCTGCTGCGCACACATAGAACGCCCAATCCAGTCCCTTGCTCTGGCCAACCCATCCTATGACCCAGGGCGCGACGCAACTCAGCGCGCGCGCTCCGTTATAGGTAAAGCCCAAAGCGCGCGCCCGCAGAGCAGTAGGAAATATCTCACTTCCGATCAGTCCCGAGCCCGAGAAAAAACCCGTGCCGAAGAATGCAACGGCTGCACCCAGCAGAAGCAGCGCCACGGGAGACCGAGCCATGGCATAAAAAGGCACAAAGATGGCAGCCGCAAAAAGATAAAGTACAAAAGACATCCGCCGGCCGAGGTGATCGGCAACCCACCCGAAGCTGAGATATCCGGGAAACATGCCAAAGAGGTTGAGCACCACCAGAAGCGTGGTTGTGCGCATAACCCCAAAGCCGCGCCCGCCTTGCGCGACAGAGAGCGAAAGATACGGCGGAATCCAGGAGAACAGTCCCCACCAGGCAAACAAACCGAAAAAGTTGAGCACGAGAAGAACGACGGTGCTTTTGCGATAAGGCTCGCGAAAAATGGCGACGAAAGAATCACTCCCTTGTGTCCTCGGTTTTCCCAGCGCCCTCCGTGCCTCCTGTAGTTCAAGCTCTTGATCTTGTGCCAGCCTGCGGTGTTCTTCCCACATCTTCGATTCGGGCACGCCGTTGCGAATCCAAAGCGTAACGAGGGCCGGCAGAATTCCCACGAAAAACACGAACCGCCAGTTCGCATAACGCAAAACGACGCCCGCGACCAGCGCTGCCAGCGCATATCCGATGGCCCACGAACTCTGCACGATGGCAATCGCCTTGGCGCGCAAGGTGTCAGGCCAGGTTTCCGCAACCAGGGTTGCCCCGGTATTCCACTCGCCTCCCATGCCGAGTCCGAGGATGAAGCGAAATATCGCCAGCATGAGCACGGTGGTGGAAAGGCCGGAGGCGAACGAACAGATCGAGTAAGTCAGAATGCTGAGCATCAGGGCGCGCTTGCGCCCGATGCCGTCGGCGAGGAAGCCGAAGAGCAAGCCGCCGATGCCGGAGGCCAGCAAAGTGAGCGTGTACAGAAAACCGGAGGTCGCCTTCGACATGCCGAGATCGCGCATCACGTAGGCCAGGACGAGCGCGTACAACATGGCGTCGAAGGCGTCGAGCATCCAGCCGAGAGCAGCTGCCAGCAGGGTGCGGCGCTGCGCCGGACTCGCTTGCTTCACCAGTTGAATGGGGCTGACCACCATGCGGGAGGGATTGTATCAGTGGATTAGCGTGGGGTGGCCCTTGTTTCGCGATAAGACGGACAAGCGTCAGCAGGGTGGCCCCCCTTGTTATCAGCCCAGGCGCCGGAAATACTTCTGCGCTTTGCGCACATCCCGGCCAATCTGTTCTTTCAGATCTTCGATAGACGGAAACTTGACCTCGTCGCGCAAGCGATCCATAAAATGTAGTTCGATCTCCGTCTGGGCCGACAATTCGAAGGGATGAAAATTCAGCAGGTGAGTTTCGATGGCAAAAGAGTCGGCGCCAAACGTCGGCCGGTTTCCCACGTTGGTGACCGAATCAAAACACTCCGTGCTATTACCGCTGCCGATTCGTGTACGCGTGATGTACACGCCGTCTTTAGGAGCAAGCTCTTCATAGTGCGACAGATTAATAGTCGGGACCGTATATTTCGAGCCGTAACCGCGCCCCCGTCCGGCGGTGGAGAGAATGCTGAACGGACGTCCCAGCAAATGCCGCGCCCGGCTGACCCGGCCGGTGGAAAGCAGTTTGCGGATATGGCTGCTCGAAACCCGCTCGCCGCGCAGCCTCATCTCGGGATAATCACGCACCACGAATCCCATCTCGCCGCCAAGTTCCCGCAGCAGTTCAATATCTCCCGACGCCTTGTGGCCAAAATGAAAGTTGTAACCTTCGTGAACTTCGCGGGCATGGAGCCGCCTCTTCAGAATCTCGTGAGCAAACTGGTGCGGCGTCATCAGCGAAAGATCGCGCGAGAAGGGAAGCAACAGCACCGCGTCGACTCCCGTGGCCTCAAGCAGTCGCAGCTTTTCCGGCAACGGAGTCAAGAGTTTCAGGTTCTGATCGGGACGCAGTATGCGGGCAGGATGCGGCTCAAACGTAACCACCACCGACTGCGCCTTCTCAGCCTTAGCGCGCCGCGCAATCTCGGCAAGAACAGAACGGTGAGCGCGATGCACGCCGTCGAAGTTCCCCACACTGACCATCGCAGGACCGAAGTCGCGGGGAATGTCGTCGAGTTTATGAAAAGTTCGCATCGATAATCTCTTCACCGCCGAGACGCCGAGAATGCCGAGTTCTTTCTTAATAAAGATTTTCTCGGCGCTCTCGGCGTCTCGGCGGTGAACTAAATCTCGAACTCCAGCTTCATTCCGTCAAACGCCAGCCGCACATTCGGCGGCAACTTGGCGTTCGTCTCCTCATGCGGCAGATCGTGACAGATGTGCGTGAAGAATGCCCGCTTAGGTTTTACCTCTTCGACAATGTTGAGCGACTGCTTGACCGTCGAATGTGTCGGATGGGGCGTGTAACGCAGCGCGTCCAGAAACAAGATATCGAGATCGCGCAATTTCCCCAGCGTCTCCGCCGGAACATCGCTGTGATCCGTAAGATACGCGGCCGAGCCGAAACGGAAGGCGAGAATCGGAGTCTCGCCATGGATCACGGTCAAGGGCTCAAAGCGCGCCCCGAACAATTCGACCGGACCCGCAATCGGATGCAGGTCGACCAGCGGGAGCCCGCCAAATTTATACGTTGCCTCAAAAATGTAGCGGAACATATTGCGCAGAAATTCGCACGCCCGCGGCGTCGCGTACAGCGGCATTTTCCCCGGCTTATGGTGATACGTCAGGGGTCGCAGATCGTCGATGCCGAGGATATGATCGGCGTGGGTGTGGGTATAAAGCACCGCATCGAGCTGAGTAATCTTCTCGCGCAGCGCCTGTTCGCGAAAGTCCGGAGTGCTGTCGATCATGACCTGGCGACCGTTGTAACTGATCATGATGGAGGGTCGCGTGCGCCGGTCGCGAGGGTCGGGCGAATGACAGACGGCGCAGTCGCAGCCGATCGTCGGTACTCCCATCGACGTGCCGCTGCCTAATACCGTCAGAGTCGCCTGCATCAGCCGTTTGTACCCGTGTGGGGTCCGGGCGCCTGTGGAGGATGCGCTAGCGCATTCGTCACTTCGACATAGGCCATGCGCAATTCGTAGAGGCAGTTCTGCAGAAATCCCCGCTCTTTCGGAGTGAGATTGCCCTTCGTTTTCTCGCCGATCATGTCGAGCGTATCAATCGTCTGCCGCGCCCCGATCAGGTCAACTCCAGGCTGGCCGCCCTGCTCGTGCATGAGTCCGAGCTGCATCATCGCCGTCATGTAAAGCGAGGCCATGAAGCGTTCAAAGGTCATCTCCAACTCTTTCGCCGAGTGTCCGCTCAGTTCGACTCGCTTATCGAGATCGCGCGATGACCGTTGATAAGCCTCTTGCTGCGCCTGCTGCTCCGATGCCGTCGGAGGGGCTGGAATCTCCGACTCGGCAATTGCAGCCGGTTGCGCAAGAATGGATTCTGCGCCTGCTGCCGTAATCTTCGCTGGTTCAGCCGGAGCTTCCGGCGCAGGTGGAGGCGCTGTCGTCGCCGCGGTACTCGCGGAGGGCGCTACCGCGACCGGAGGCGCCGCTGCTTCTTCCTCGGCATCCGTTCGAAGCTCTCCATCGGCGGTAAACAACCGCCGGTCGCTCACTTTGAATTCGCTGTCTTCTTTTCTTTTTTGCGCCATAAGGTGGACCTGTTTTCCTGAAATTCTGAACTGGAATCAGATGATGGGCGGCGTCACCACTTTCAGAATCGCGTCGCCCGCACGCAATTCTTTCCCCACAGCCTCGCGCCGCAGATAGCCCAATGCCGCGGGACAATCTCCGCCGGGCAAGGGCAAAACCACGCTGCTGGTGATCTCCCCAACCTCTTTATCTTCATTCGAAGCTACGATCTTGGTCGCCGGAGCGGGCAGCTCACCCTCGACCGCAAATGCGCTAAACAGCCGGTGGACGGCGCCGCGCGATCGAATGCGCTCCACAATCTCCTGCCCGAGATAACATCCCTTGGTAAAATTCAGCGCGCGGATCTGCCCGGTTTCCTGCGGTATATCGCGTTCGCGAATGTCGATGCCGAATTGCGGAATGCCGCGAGAGATCCGGAACAAATTCAGCGCCGCCGTACCCGTAGCCCTCGCACCAGCCTTGTGCAACGCCTCCGCAAGCTCTTGTGCCAGCCCAAGAGCCACCCAGAGCTGCCAGGATTCCCGCGCTTCCTCGCCCGAGCGCAGCACGGTAATAGTTTTCGGCTGCGAGCCCTGCTGCCAGACAGCGTCAGCCCATTGAAGATGCGCAAGCTCGGGCACGGCAATTCCAGCGCGTTCAAGAGTCGAGCGCGACTCGGGTCCAGTGAGCCCGAGTGCAGTAAGTTTGTCACTGACGTCCGTGACCTCAACATCGTCGGCAATGATATAGCGATCGAAGAGCTGCAATATTTTGTCGCGCTGGCCGAGTTCCGCATCCACCAGCAGCGAGTCGCCTCGCTGGAAAATATAAAGATCGGCCTGGATTTGCCCCTTCGCATTGAGCATGAAAGCGTAAACGCCGCGACCGGAAGCAAGATCGCGCACGTTATTCGTCACCATGCCATTCATCCAGCGAACGCGATCGCCGCCTGTAACCGCAATCTTCGCCCGCCAGCTCAAGTCATAGAGCCCGCAACCGGAGAGCAGCGCCTGAAACTCGCCGCGCGGATCGCCGAAGTCGGGCGCAGCGTTCGCACCGCTCTGTCCGCCAGGCAAGGCTCCGTAAACGGTCGTAGAAGTCATAGGGCTCAATCTCTGATTATAACGAACGGATCATAACCAACGAATAGGGGAGCGACGGCCGTCCCCGGCCGTGCCACCGCTACTGCTGAACCTCGGCCTGCCGGTGAGCCAAGGTTGCGGGTTTAAGAATAGGTCACGGCTATGCTAACGTTCCGACGTGAGCGCAAATAAGCGGATTGCGGTAATCGCGGGCGACGGAATCGGAAAGGAAGTTATCGCAGAGGCGCTGAATGCTATCAAGGCCGCCGGTGCTGCGGTTGACCTGACGTCCTTCGATTGGGGAGCCGACCGTTATCTGGCCGACCAAACCACTGTTCCGCCCGGCGGCTTCGCCACGCTGGCGCGGGATTTCGACGCGATCCTGGTCGGCGCCTTCGGCGATCCACGCGTGCCCTCCAACCTCCATGCCAGGGAGATTCTTCTTGGCATGCGTTCTCAAATGGACCTGTACGCCAATGTGCGCCCGGTGCGATTGCTGGAGACTTCGCTCTGCCCGCTGAAAGGCATCGAGCCGAAAGACGTCGATTTCGTTGTCATGAGGGAAAACACCGAGGGCGTCTACGGCGACCTGGGCGGTGTGTTCAAGAAGGGAACCCCCGACGAAGTTGCGATCCAGGAGGACGTGAACACGCGCAAAGGTGTGGAGCGGATCATCCGCTACGCCTTTGATTATTGCGCGAATCACCAGAAGCTGGGCGGTTCACCGCGAAGCCGCGTCCTGATGTGTGACAAGTCGAACGCCATGACCCATGCCGGAGGCCTGTGGCAGCGGACCTTCAAAGAAGTTGCAGCCGAATACCCGAAGATCGAAAAACAACACATGTACGTCGACGCTCTCTGCCTGCAGATGGTGCACGATCCACGCGGCTTCGACGTCATCGTCACCAACAACATGTTCGGTGACATTATCACCGATCTGGCCGCTGGCCTGCAGGGCGGGCTGGGAATGGCCGCGAGCGCCAATCTGCATCCGGGCAAAGGTTCACCGCGTTGCCGCGCGATGTTCGAGCCGGTGCATGGCTCAGCGCCTCAGATTGCCGGGAAAAATATCGCCAACCCATTCGGCGCAATTCTGACGGCGGCCATGATGCTGGCATATTTAGAGATGTCCGGCGAAGCGAAGAAGATTGAAACCGCCGTTCTCGAAGCTGTCAGGCAGAAGAAAACCACGGCGGACATAGGCGGAACACTAGGAACCCGCGAAGCGGGCGCATGGGTAGCCGAGAAGGTCGGCAGCCTGTAGATGGCTTTCCTCTGCGACGACGCGATCCCACCCCAGACCGGGCTGAGCAGCTGTGCTGCTAACATCAGAGAACGCGTATGAAAAAAATGGTGAAGTTTCGGGAATGGTTTTCAAAGCTTGCTCTACTGGCGTTTCTAGCCGGCGCCCTCTGGGCCCAATCGGCAAGTGGCAGCGCGCCATCGCAAAATCAGAAGTCGCAAGATCAGGCAACGCCGTCTCAGTCGGCGGCGGGCGAAGGCGACCGTTCCCCACAAGCTACACCCGAAACCGTAGTCTCTCCCAAGGAAGCAAAAGCGCTCTTTCGTTCAGTCGACGAAATCCTGCAATTTGCCAGCGCGGATACCGACCTGCCCATCAAGCACAAGGTCAAACGCAGGCTGACCCAGCGCGATGAAGTGCAGGCCTACATCCAGAAAAGCATGAAGGACGACAAGGACGCAAAACGCCTCGAGCGATCGTCGGAGGTCCTGAAGAAATTCGGCCTGCTCCCGCACGATTTCGATCTCGCTAACTTTCTGGTCATCATGCTGCGCGAGCAGGTTGCCGGATACTACGATGTCAAAACCAAAACCGTGAACCTGCTGAACTGGGTTGACGTGGAGTCGCAGAAGCCAGTTCTGGCGCACGAACTCACGCACGCCCTGCAGGATCAGTCGTTCTCCATCGACAAATTCATGAAAGAGGCGGAAAAGGATGATAAAAAAGACGACCCCAGTCCCGCCGACATCGAAAACGACGAGGAGAGCTCGGCGCGCCAGGCGGTCGTCGAAGGGCAAGCCATGGTCGTTCTCCTCGACTATTCGTTGCAGCCCGCTGGAAAGACTGTGCTTACGGCTCCGCAGATCGTCGAAGCGCTCAAGCAGGGCATGCTGGTAGGCACGGCGGACACCCCCGCCTTTCGCGACGCTCCCATCTTTCTAAAAGAAGAGCTGACCTTCCCTTACCGTTATGGACTGGATTTTACGACCGCGCTCCTGCAGGCTGGCGGCAAAGAACTGGCCTACGCCGGAGCATTCAAGGATCCGCCAAAAACCACGCGTGAAATCATGGAGCCCAAGACCTACCTGACGCACGAGAAGCTCGATCCAGTGAAGTTGATCGACATGGATAGCGATTTCAAGGACTACGATCCTTTCGACATCGGGGCCATGGGCGAGTTTGATGTCGATATTCTGATCGAGCAATACGCCGGCCGCAAGCAGGCCGATGCCATGTATCCCGCGTGGCGCGGCGGATACTACTTTGCCGGCAAGCCGAAACGAGACAAAGCGGCGCCGGTCGGTCTACTCTACATTTCCCGATGGTCAAACCCGGCGAAAGCTTCGGAATTCGCCGCTGTCTATGCGAAATCGCTTGCCCAGCGTTATCAGAAGCACCAGGCGTTGGGGCCGGACGGCAAAGTTGCGGAAGACGCTCCGCCCGCCGATTCCTGGCGAACCCTAGGCGGACGGCATGCGTGGCTCACCGAAGAGGGAGCGGTCGTGATTGACGTTCGCGGTGACGCTGTTCTGATCAGCGAAAGTCTGGACGACGAAACCACGAAAAGAGTGGAAGCGGATTTCTGGCCGCCGGAAAAAGCAGCGCCCGCCAAGCCCTGAGTTTCTCTCTTGTATAATCATCATTTCCGTAGTGATTCCCAGCCCACTCAGGAGCGCAATTGCAACAGGCGGAAATAGGCATCATCGGGGGCAGCGGTCTGTACCACATGCCCGGCTTCACCGATGCGCACGAGGTGCGGCAGCAAACTCCTTTTGGAGACCCTTCCGATACCTACATCGTTGGAACTCTCGACGGGCGCAGGGTAGCCTTTCTGGCGCGTCATGCCCGCGGCCACAAGCTTCTTCCCAGCGAACTGAACTTCCGCGCCAACATATACGGCTTTAAGCAGTTGGGAGTAGACCGCATAGTTTCCGTTTCGGCCGTCGGCTCGCTCAAAGAAGAGCACAAGCCACTCGATTTCGTAATCCCCGACCAGTTCTTCGATCGCACCCGTCACCGCGTGGATACCTTCTTTGGCGACGGTATCGTCGCCCATGTCGGGTTTGGCGATCCCATCTGCGGTGAATTGGCGAAAGTTGTAGGGGATGCCTGCCGCGTCGCAGGGATAACCGCGAAACCAGGCGGCACTTACATCTGCATGGAGGGGCCACAATTCTCCACCAAAGCCGAATCGCATGTCTACCGCAGCTGGGGAGCGGACGTGATCGGCATGACCAACCTGCAGGAGGCAAAGCTCGCGCGGGAGGCCGAAATTTGCTACGTTACCATCGCCATGGTCACCGATTACGATTGCTGGCATCCGCATCACGATTCAGTTACGGTGGAGCAGATCATCTCTGTGCTGGTAAAGAACGCCGAGAACGCGACGAAGGTCGTCAAAGCCACAGTATCGGCGATGCCGCAATCGCGCTCTTGCAAGTGCGGATCGGCGCTGGCCCACGCCATTCTCACCGATCCGGCTAAAATTCCGCCGGAAACGAAGAAGAAACTGCAGTTGATCCTGGGAAAGTATTTGAAATAGTCGTCAGTTGTTGGCCATTTGTCGTTGGTCGCTGGCGGACATCAAGTGGACGCTGCCGCAACTACGTCGCGCGCTCGCTCACGACTAACGACCGACGACTAACGACCGATGATTAATGCCTGACTCTCGGAGAAGCATGAGCATTCTGGTAGTGGGTTCAGTGGCCTTTGACACGATCGCGACGCCCTCCGGCCGCGTGCAAGACATCCTCGGGGGCGCGGCCACCTACTTTTCGCTCGCGGCCAGCTACTTCACTGAAGTCCGCATGGTCGCTGTCGTCGGCGAGGATTTCAAGGCGGAACACGAAGCCGTGTTGACAAATCGTGGCGTGGACACGCGTGGTATCGAGCGTACCCATGGCAAGACTTTTCGCTGGGGCGGCCAGTATCTCGATAATCTCAACGAGGCGAAAACCGACTTCACGGAACTGAATGTTTTCGAGAAATTTCAGCCACGCATTCCAAAGGAATACGCCGACACGAAATTTCTTTTCCTGGCTAACATCCATCCCGCGCTGCAAGCGGCCGTGCGACTGGAGATGAACGACGTCCGCCTCACTGGAGGCGATACCATGAATTTCTGGATTCAGGGCACGCCCGCTGAGCTGGCGGAGACGCTGAAACTCGTCAACGTGCTTCTGATCAACGATACAGAAACCAAAATGCTCGCCGGGGAAAAAAATCTTCTGCGCGCCGCCAGAAAAGTTCTTGTCATGGGGCCGAGCGCCTTGGTCGTTAAGCATGGCGAGTATGGTGCTACTATCTTCTTCCGCGAAGGTGCTTTTGGCATCGGGTCGCATCCCTTTCGCGCTCCCGCGCTTCCCATCGACGAGGTCAAAGACCCCACCGGAGCCGGCGATTCCTTTGCTGGAGGCTTCATGGGTTACATCGCGTCCCAGGGCGAGATCAATCGCGAAGTCCTGAAGCGCGCTTTGTTTTATGGCGGAGTGATGGGATCCTTCGCCGTGGAGCGATTCGGCACGGAGCGCCTGCAGAATCTGACGCGCCACGAAATCGACGCCCGTTTCCAGATCTTCCGCGAACTGACGCACCTGGGGTAGGGCATTGATAGAGACAACACAGAACATCTTATCGTCGCGAGCGAAGCGAGGGTCCTATCGATCTCGCCGCGCCACGGCGTAGTCCCTTCTCCCGGAGATTGGTTGCGATCTACAGTGAATCCAGCGTGACTAAGAAAGACAGCAGCAACTCAGCCGCCCTCCCCGACCGTACCATCTTCCGCGTCGCCGGAATCGCCACACTCGTCTCGCTTTTTTCTTTCTTTTATTACGTTCAGCACGGCGGCATCCTTTTGTACGGCGACGCCGTCGCCCACATCAACATTGCGCGGCGTGTGTTCGACTCGCAGACGCCGGGATTGCTGCAATTAGGTACCGTCTGGCTGCCCTTGCCCCATCTACTCATGATTCCGTTTATCGCCGCGAAACCGATGTGGCAAAACGGCGGAGGCGGTTCCATCCCGTCTATGGTCGCCTACGTCTTCGGCGTGGTGGGGATCTTTCGCTTGGTGCGCGGCCTGCTGGAAGGCGACTCTCGCACGAAATCGGCGGCTACGATCGCCGCAAGCGCTGCCGCGTTCGCTTTCGGAGCCAACCCGAACCTGATCTACATGCAGGCAACGGCCATGACGGAATCAATCTATCTGGCTTTTTTCATCTGGGCCGTGGTCCATTTCGCCGAATTTGTCAGGAGCCTGGAAGGTCACGTTTCCAGGAACGATCCAGCGCCAACCGATCGTGCGGGTGGCAGCCCAGCCCCGACGGCGGAGGTTTCCTTGCTGCGCTCCGCCCTCTGTCTCGGGGCGGCCGAACTCACCCGCTACGACGGATGGTTTCTAGCTGGAGTCATAGGAATGGCAGTGGCCGTCGTCGCGCTGAAGCGATGGTCCGATCTCTCCCTTCGCCGCGCCGCCATAAAATTCCTTCTGATTGTCGCCGTCGTCCCCGTCTTATGGTTGACCTATAACCGCGCCATCTACGGAAACATGCTGGAGTTTGCCAACGGCCCCTACTCGGCGAAGGTGATCGAGCAGCGCGTGGGTGCGCCGAATCCGGCTCTTCACAACGCGCCGGTCGCCGCCCTTTTCCTTCTGAAGTCCGCGCAGTTGAATATGGCGGTTGGCAATTGGGGGCGCTTCTGGCTCGCCGCAGCCATTCTGGCCGGTTGCATCGCGGCCTGGAAGCTTCGAGCGCAATCCGCCTTTCTGCTCCTGCTCTGGATTCCGCTCCCGTTCTATGCGCTCTCCATCGCCTACGGTTCCGTGCCGCTGCATGTCTCGACATGGTGGCCCTTTGCCACCTTCAACCAGCGCTACGGACTCCAGTTGCTTCCCATGTTTGCGGTTTCCAGCGGAGTGCTGGTGGCTGCCATCTTTGTCCTCGGCGCGCCCCGGCGGCATGTCGGAAAACTGGTTGCTCTAATCTTTGCGCTCATCATCGGCAGCTACGCCGCCGTCTGGAAGGCCGAGCCGCAATGCCTGCAGGAAGCCCGCAAGAATTGGGACATCCGCAACCCGTTGAACTCCGCCGTGGGGCGGATCATCAAGCTCATGCCCCACCAATCCCTGTTCCTGATGGACCTGGGCGAGCATGTCGGCATCATGGAACAACTCGGCATTCCGCTCCGGCAGGTAATTAACAACGAAAATCATCGCCCGTGGAAGCGTCCCTCCGATCCCGATGGTCTGTGGGAGCGAACCCTCGCCGACCCGTCGCGCTACGTGGACTTTGTGATCGCATTCGACGGTGATGCCGTCGACAAGGCGCTCAATCGCACCAACCTGGTCGAACTCACCGAAATCCACGCCACGGGACAGCCCTACGCCCGCATCTACGCCACGCAAAAAGCCACGAATCAATCGCGTTAACCCCAGCCGCCAAGCAAGTCAGAAACTGCCGAACTGCGGTGTTAGAATCCGCTCGGAGCCGGGACGCTGCCATGAACCCAGTCTACGAAACGATCCAGATGCTGCGGAATGAACTAGGCGCGGTGCTTAGTTCGACGCTGGCACGGCTGTTGCTCGCCGCGCTCCTCGGCGGCGTCATTGGTCTCGAGCGTCAACTGCGCCATCGCCCGGCGGGCCTGCGTACGAATATGTTCATTTGCTTCGGCGCGGCTATGTTCACCATACTGTCACGGCAACTGGCGGGGGCGGAATCCGACAGCGCGCGGATTGCCGCTCAGATTATTCCCGGGATCGGTTTCATCGGCGCCGGTTTGATCCTCCATGCCAAGACGTCAGTAACCGGGCTGACGACCGCAGCGACAATCTTTGTCGTGGCCGCCGTGGGAATGGCGGCTGGCGGCGGCCTCTATTGGACGGCCTGCTTCGCCACGGGCTTCATCCTGATTGCGCTCGTGCTCCTCGGGCGAATGGAGGTGGCGTTTTCGCTGAAGGCCTTTGTGACCACCTACGAAGTGAGTGGCCGCGACGTCGATGGAATGCTGTGCGAGGTAAATCGCGTCCTCGACTCCGAGCAACTCACTATGCATAGCGTGCACATCGCGAACGCCAGCCCCGATTTCCGCATGGTATTTTCGGTGGACGGCGAGGCCGACCAGCAGAGCGTCTTTTCCATCCGCCTGCACGAATCGACCGCATTCGCCACCGTAACCACGCTCGGAACCTCTGAACACGAATAACGGAACACGCATGAAAGCACACGCATGACGGAACGAAAATGAACGCCGTGCCGACCGCGAGCGAACCAGGGGCGCGCATCCTTTTTACCAAGGCCTCGGCATGTGGCAATGATTTTTTACTCGTGGAAGGTGCGCACGTTTCCGGCGACTTGAGTTCGTTGACCCGCCGGATGTGCGATCGCCATCAAGGAATCGGCGCCGATGGCGTGGAATGGCTCTTTCCCGACAGCGAAGCCGACGTCCGGGCGCATCTCATGAACGCCGATGGCTCCGAGGCGGAAATCTCCGGCAACGGCACACGCTGTGTTGCGGCGGAAATCTGCGCGCGGCAAGGGAAGACTGAAGTCGTGGTCCGCACCGGCGCGGGATTGAAAAATTGCCGCCTCA
This sequence comes from uncultured Acidobacteriaceae bacterium, assembly GCA_963696275.1. Lineage (GTDB taxonomy): Bacteria > Acidobacteriota > Terriglobia > Terriglobales > Acidobacteriaceae > Acidiflorens. Next base: position 33,689 of record CAVOJQ010000013.1, read on the forward strand.
TCCGGCGCCAGGCCTCCACGTTTGAGTTCGAGGCAGAGATGGGCCAGCCCGAAGTCGGCGTTCAGTTGTCGATTGAAAATATGTGGGTGCGAGCCGTGGGCACGAAAGTGTCGATGGGAAATCCGCACTTCGTAATCTTCGTGGATAATTTTCCGGAGGGTTGGCAGAAGCAAGCGGCGCTACTCGGAACACAACCGCAATTTCCGCAAGGCACAAATGTCGAATATGTAGTGGTGCGCGGCCGGAATGAAATCGAAATCCGGATCTTTGAACGCGGAGCCGGCGAGACACGATCATCGGGCACCGGATCGTGCGCCTCCGCGGTAGCCGCGATCGCCGGCCAGAAGACAACTTCGCCGGTCAAGGTAATCGCACCCGGCGGTCCACAGACCGTGCGCTGGGAGAATCAAGTTTACCTGCAAGGTCCAGCCACTCTGATCTGCGCGGGGGAATTCTTCATTTAGTATCAGAGCTGAATGCAGTCGCCGCCGCACAATCCGCGAATCAAGCCCCGAGCCCTCCGTCCCGGTGACAAAGTGGGAATCGTCGCTCCTGCTTCGAATCTGAAGCGCGAATTACTGGAGGCCGGCTGCGATGGCCTGCGCCGCGCCGGTTACGAGCCCTTCTATGTCGACTCCATCCTTGATCGCGACCTCTACTTTGCCGGATCGGTGGAACGGCGGGCAAGGGAACTGGAAGCCATGTTCGAGCGCGACGATATCCGCGCGATCATCTGCGCCCGCGGAGGCTACGGATCCAACTACCTTCCGCTTGCCCTCGATCCCGCGAAGATCATTCCACACCCCAAGATTCTGGTGGGCTACAGCGACATCACCACGCTCTTATGCTGCCTTGCGGATTGGGCGAACATCGTGACCTTCCATGGCCCCATGGTCACCAAGGATTTCGCCATTGCCGACGGAGTCGATCTGAAATCGTGGCAGAACGCGTTGGGCGGCGTGAGGGAATGGGAGATTGGCAAAGGTTCGGGCGCGAAGCCGCTGCTCGCGGGAGAGGCGGAAGGAATTCTCTCCGGCGGCTGCCTCTCGATGCTGGCAGCCTCGCTCGGCACCCCGTACGAGATTCAGACCGCAGGCACAATCCTCTTCATCGAAGACGTGGCGGCCAAGCCTTACCAGATCGACCGCATGCTGATGCAGCTGAAACTGGCTGGCAAGCTCAAAGATGTGCGCGCCCTCATCTTCGGCGAAATGCAGGATTGCCGCCAAAGCCCGGATCAGGATTACACGCTCGAGGAAGTGATCCTTCGGGTGGTGGAAGACCTGCGCATTCCTGTGGCTTTCGGCCTGCGGTCGGGCCACGTCTCGCGAGCAAATATCACGTTGCCGATGGGAGTGCGAGCGCGATTGGCCGTAGGAGACTCAGTCACACTACGAGTTTTGGAAGCTGCAACGCTGCCTTAAGTGATCCCGAGCACCAAGAACCTGCGGCAAAAGAGCCGAGAACTTCGAAGTTAAAGACAACAAGTTAAAGGGCACAAGCGAACAGCGTGAAGCCGGCACAGACATGAAGGTTATTTCCAAGCACATTCACCTGATCGGCATTTGCGGAACCGCCATGGCCTCGCTCGCGGGCATGTTGCAAGAGCGCGGCCATCGCGTCACCGGCTCTGACGCCGCATCCTATCCGCCTATGTCCACCTTCCTCGAATCGTTGGGCATCCCCGTATCGCAGCCTTTTGCCGACGCAAACCTTCATCCCCGTCCCGATCTCGTAGTCATAGGCAACGCGCTCTCGCGCGGCAACGTAGAACTGGAGCGCGTTCTCGACGACCGCATTCCATTCTGCTCGCTGCCGCAGGTTCTGCACGACGAGTTCCTCATCGGCAAAGAAGTCCTGGTGGTGGCCGGCACGCATGGCAAGACCACGACGACCTCGATGCTCGCCTGGATCTTCGAGACCGCCCGGCTCGAACCTTCGTTCCTGATCGGAGGCATCGCCGAAAACTTCGGTCGCAGTTTTGGTCTGGGCGCGGGCAAGCACTTCATCCTGGAGGGCGACGAGTACGATACCGCCTTCTTCGACAAGGGACCAAAATTCCTCCATTACTTTCCTGACGCCATCATTCTCACCTCGGTCGAATTCGACCACGCCGATATCTACAAAGATCTCGATGCCGTCGAGACTGCTTTCCAGCGCCTGGTAAATCTGATCCCCAGACGGGGGCGCATCGTCGCCTTCGATTCCGGAGAAGGTTCAGCCGCAAGCCAAGCTACGAGCCTGAACCGTTGCCTGCAAAAAGCCCTCAGCCCCGTAGAGCGTTACGGCGCCTCCGCTCGTGCCGCCTGGAACATTACCAACCTCAAATTAGGTGAAGAGCAAACCACGTGGTCGGTGCTGCGCAATGGCAACGCTTGGGCCGATTTTAAATTCTCCCTGGCCGGCGAATACAACGTCTGGAACGCCACTGCCGCCGCCGCCCTGGCCGCCAATTACGGAATTTCAACAGAAGTGATAGCCCAAGCTCTCGAGACTTTTCGCAGTGTAAAGCGCCGCCTGGAGGTCAAAGCCCAGATCCAAGGCATTACCATCATCGACGACTTCGCGCATCATCCCACCGCCATCGAGCAGACGATCCTCGCTCTTCGCGCTCGCTATCCGCAATCGCGTCTCTGGGTAATCCTTGAGCCCCGCTCCAACACCCTGCGCCGCAACGTCCTGCAGGACGCGCTCTCCCGCAGCCTGGCGCAAGCCGATCAGGTAGTGGTAGCGGCGATCTTCAAATCCGAAGCGATCCCCGAGGCCGAGCGCCTCGACCTGCAGCGCGTCATCGACAACCTCCAGCAGCAAGGCACGCCAGCGCGCATCCTGCCCGATGCCGATGCGATCGTGAACGCCATTGCCCCCGAACTTCGCCGGTCAGATGTGGTCGCCATTCTCTCCAATGGCGGATTCGGCGGCATCTATGAGAAGCTACCGCAACGCTTGCGCGAGCTCAATCCTTGATGAATTGTCATTCTGACCGAAGGATCTGTTTTCGCTAGGCATCGCAACCAGCAGCAACGGACGAACTCAACAGGAGATTTTGCCTCATTGTTTCGCACCATCCTAATGCTGTTCTTCTGGGCCGCGTCGCTCCCCTTCGCCGCGCTGACGGGCATTCCCTGGACCTATCTCACCAAAGACATCAGCTTCTTATATCGCTCCTGCATGTGGGCGGCCTTTACCGGAGTGCGCATCGCCGGAGTCAAGGTCCGCACCGTGGGCCTCGAAAAAATCGACTCCAGCCGCACCTACGTCTTCATGTCGAATCACATCTCCAATCTCGATCCGCCGATTACGCTTCCGCTGATTCCGCGCCGCACCTCAGTCATGGTAAAAAAGGAGCTCTTCAAGGTCCCCATCCTCGGCCACATCATGACCATCGGCGCGCTCGTACCCGTAGACCGCGGCAATCGCGATGCCGGCATCGGCGCCGTCCGCGACGCCGTCAAAGCCATCGACCAGGGACTGAACATGACCATCTACGTGGAAGGGAAGCGCTCCTTCGACGGCAAACTTCTGCCCTTCAAGAAAGGCCCTTTCTACCTGGCCGAGGAGTGCAAAGTCCCCATCGTTCCTATCACCATCTCCGGCACCGAAGACGTGATGCCTAAAGCGCGTTTCGCCATCCGCCCCGGGACCGTGACCGTAACGTTTCACGATCCCATCGAGCCCGCCGATTTCGGAGAACGCGATTGCCTGATGTCTAAAGTCCGAGCCGCCATCAACAGCGGCCTCCCCGCGGATCTGCAAGAGTAGGAGAAGTGGGTAGCGGCGCGGCAATCCCAAAACAGCGAGGGCCGGCGCGTCACTCTCTGGCACAAGAGCGCGACAGCCGACCCTCATTTCCTTTGTAACTAACGGCCTCGCTAGCCTCCGAGGGGGAAGGCGAGTCCTGCGCGGCCGGCAGAGACTTGGGAGATGGCCGCCACCATACACCAACTTCGTCCGCCTGGAACATGGGCGCTATTTTTGTTCGGATTTCGTAACAAGCCCCTGCGGACCTAAAGCGACTTGCCCTGCAGGCCCAAAAAAAGTTAGGAATCTATGCGCGGGAAAGTCGCCATGTACGTACATTTCCGGCAGTACACTTTGGTCAGTACAAAGTGTTTCACGTGAAACACTTTTTGCCAAGTGTCCGGATATAAGCCACTTATTTACCGCGCGGACAGCTTTCTGACTGCCTTGGCTATCTCCGGAAGCCGTACATAGGCAGCGCAGCACTTCAGCCAAAGCCGGTGATCGATCGCCGGGGCGCCGCTCACCATCGCTCCCGCGGGTACGTCGTGCGGAATGCCGCTTTGGGCTATCGCGACCGCCCCGTCGCCAATCTTCACGTGCCCGCTGACGCCTACTTGTCCTGCCAGGATGGCATTGTTACCCACGTCGGTCGTGCCCGCGAGGCCGACCTGGGCGCAGAGCAGCGTATCGTGTCCGATGGTGCAGCTATGTCCCACATGGACCAGGTTGTCGATCTTGGCCCCGCTCCCGATACGCGTCTCGCCGATGCTCGCCCGGTCGATGCAGCTGTTGGCCTGGATCTCGGCGTCGCTCTCGATGACGACCGTGCCCGACTGGACGATCTTGTGCCAGCGCCCAGCCTTCTCGTCATTCTTGTCTTCGTGCTTAGCGAAGCCAAAACCGTCGCAGCCAATGACAGCTCCGTTCTGCAGCAGCACGTTGTCTCCGAGCTGGCAGAACTCGCGCACGACGGCGTGCGCGTGGGCGAAGAAGTTCTTTCCTATCGTCACTCCGCGATAGATGACAACGTGGGCGAGCAGAACGGCATTGTCTCCGATGACCGCGCCTTCGTCGATCACTACGTAGGGGCCGAGGTGCGCGTCCCTGCCCAGCTTCACCGTGGGATGAACGACCGCGGTGGGATGGACTCCTGGGGCGTAGCGCGGTGGCTGGTAGAAAAGCTCGATGGCCTTGGCCCATGCCAAATACGGATTCTTGCTGCGCAACATTCCCGCGGGGATGGCGGGAAAGTCCTCGGAGACGATGACGGCCGAGGCCCGCGTCGTCTTCGCCGCCGCATTGTATTTAGGGTTCGAGACGAAAGTTAAGTGGCCGGGGGCTGCGGTTTCGATCCCGGCTACTCCCGTGATTTCCGTGTCGGGAGGTGCATTTTCGAGCGGGGTATTCAAGGCATGGGCGATGTCGGATAGTTTCATGGCGGTCACGGTGAATTGTAGCGGAAGCGGGAGGGACAGGTCATAGGTGCAGTCGGCAGGAGAGGGGTGGCGGGTGTCAGGAAAGACTCGCTATATACGTGCCAGGTTTCTCTTCCTGCGACCGAGGCACCTAATCTTGGCAACGCTTTTGCCAACCTGCTAACCTTGATTTTGCATGGCCCCGTCGTTCAACGGATAGGACTTCAGTTTCCTAAACTGACTATGCAGGTTCGATTCCTGCCGGGGCTACCAGCTACTCTTCGTCCGCAATCCATTTAGCTGTATGCAGGCCCCTTTCATCTTGACCGCGGGAGCGAGCGGGAGGACAATTCTTCCGTCTTCGGCAGCAGCGAAAACTCCTCCCCTAACCGGTAGCCGAAACGGGCCTTTTACACCCCATCCTCGTATGCGACGGAGGACTTTATGAAACGCGCCGGCTTGCCCTGCCTGTTTTCGTGCCTGTTTACAACGCTGTTGTGGTCACAGTCGGATCCGGCTCATCTGACTAGTCAGATGACTAGTCAGATCGCTTCTCCGAGCGATGTTCATGCGGGCGGCACGAGCGAAGCCAACGCAAAAGTTCAAGCGCGGCTTGTCGAGCAGTATGGAAAGTTGCCGCTGAGCTTCGAGGCGAATCGCGGTCAAGCTGAGTCGCAGGTCAAGTTCCTTGCACGCACGGGAGGCTACACGCTATTTCTCACGGCGGACGAAGCGGTGCTGGCATTGCGCGGGCGCGCGGCGGGACCGGCCCCCAAAGGAGCGGCGGATTTGGATGCACTTCCGGTATCGCTCAAGCGATACCCTGACACGAATCCGGTCGGGCGGCCTTCCGAAAGCGCGGCTGGCGGCGTCTTGCGCATGAAGCTGCGCAATGCCGATCCCGCAGCCAGGGTTAGTGGCGTGGATGAGCTGACGGGCACGAGCAACTACTTCATCGGCAACGGCCCGGCGAAATGGCACACGAAGGTTCCAAACTACGCGAAGGTGAAGTACAAGGGAATTTATCCCGGCATTGATCTGGTGTATTACGGCAACCAGCGGCAACTGGAGTATGACTTTATCGTGGCTCCGGGAGCGGACCCGCGCCGCATTGCGTTTGACGTTGAAGGAGCGAAGCGGATTCGAAAGGATGCGCAGGGCGACTTAGTGCTCAAGATGGAAACGGGCGATGGTGAACTTCGCTGGCACAGGCCAGTCGTGTATCAGGAGAAAAATGGAGCGCGGCAGTTGGTGACGGCGCATTATGCCATCACGGATACGAATCGCGTGACCTTCGAGTTGGCGAAATATGACGCCGGCCGCCCGCTCTACATTGATCCGCTGATCTACTCGACCTATCTGGGCAGTGACGTGAATGAGTGCGTTTGTAATACCTTTGCGAATCCCGTCGGTATCGCCGTGGACAATGCCGGCAATGCCTACGTCACTGGTCAAACGTTCGCCGCGAACTTTCCGGTCACGCCCGGAGCCTTCCAGACGACCTCTGGTGGTGCCAACGCCTTCGTGACCAAGATCAATCCCACCGGAACTGCGTTGGTTTACTCCACCTACCTCGGCGGAAGCGGCTTTGATGCAGGCTACGCCATCACCGTGGACAGTTCGGGCGACGCCTACGTCACCGGCAGAGCAAGCTCCACCAATTTTCCGGTCACGCCCGGCGCCTTCCAGACCACCTGCGCCGACCCCGTTTATTGTTGGAATGCCTTTGTAACCGAGATTAACTCCTCAGGCTCGGCCTTGGTGTCCTCTACCTACCTCGGTGGCAGCGGCGGCGATCAAGGCCTCGCCATCGCGGTGGATAGCGCGGGCAGCGCTTACGTTACCGGCACCACTTCATCAACCAACTTCCCGGTCACCCCCGGAGCCTTCCAGACCGCCGGCACCGCCCACTCCTCCTTCGTGACCAAGTTCAACCCCGCAGGGTCGGCCCTGGTTTACTCGACCTACCTAGGCGGCGCCGATCCCAGCACCGTAGGCAACAGCATCGCGGTGAACAGTACGGGCAACGCTTACGTCGGGGGCAGCACCTACTCAATCGATTTTCCGACCACGCCCGGCGCCTTCCAGACGGTGTGCGTCCTCTCGAATTCCAATAATTGTAACTGGAACGCCTTCGTGACCGAGTTTAGCCCCACGGGGGCGGCCTTGGTCTACTCCACATATTTAGGGGGCACCTCCGATGCCTTGGGCCAGGGCATCGCTCTGAACAGCGCCGGCAACGTCTACGTCACTGGCTATGGCGGCGAAGACTTTCCGGTCACGCCCGGCGCCTTTCAGACGGCGTGCTGCGGTGTATTTGTGACGGAGTTTAACCCCACAGGGACGTCCTTGGTTTACTCCACCTACCTCGGCGGAGGCACTGACGCTGATGGGGGAAACGCTATCGCCGTGGACGGCGCAGGTAATGCTTACGTCACTGGCTACGCCGGACAACACTTCCCGACGGAAAATCCCGTGCAGAAAAAATACGGCGGCGGTAAATCCGATGCCTTCGTGGCCAAGCTCAACCCCACGGGGTCGGCTTTGGTCTATTCCACCTATCTGGGTGGCAGCAATGACGACTATGGCGACGGCATCGCCCTGGATAGCGCGGGCAACGCTTACGTAATCGGCTGGACCGCCTCCACCAATTTTCCCGTCACGCCCGGAGTATTCCAGCCGACATACGTCAGCAGCGGCGGAAGTGGCGCTCTGGGTGATGCCTTCGTGGCGAAGCTCAACATTGCCACCACAACCGCGACCGCACTGTCGTCTGCGCCGACTCCATCGACTTATGGAGAGGCGGTGACCTTCACCGCAGTCGTGACTTCGAACGATGGTCCGCCGCCGGATGGAGAAACCGTCTCGTTCATGAAGGGCGGCAAGACGGTCCTCGGAACGGGGACCTTGAGCGGCGGATCGGCTAGCTTCACGACGTCGACGCTGAAGGCGGGTACGTTCTCGATCACGGCGGTGTATGGCGGCGACGCGAGCTTCGCGGGGAGCAAGTCGAAGGTGGACGTGCAGGTGGTGGAGAAAGCGGAGAATTGATAGCAAGGCGAGGCGATCTCAAGCTAAAGTTTGCGCCTCACGGAAGTCACTACGAAAGCCGCGTCGCGCTGACGTATAATAAAAGGCACTGTGCTTAAGTACTCCATCGTGGTTCCGCTCCATAACGAGCAGGAGAATGTCACTGACCTCTACGCCCGGCTTAAGTCGGTCATGGAGGCGAGCGGTGAGACGTTCGAGATGGTGCTGGTCGATGATGGATCGATCGACGGCACGTTCTCGTTGCTGAAGGAGATTGCCGCAGTCGACAGCCGGGTGACCGTGGTCAAGTTGCGCCGTAATTTTGGGCAGACGGCAGGCCTCGCGGCTGGATTCGATCACGCGCGCGGCGAATACATCATCGCCATGGACGGCGACCTGCAGCACGATCCAGCTGACATCCCTTTGTTTCTGGAAAAAATTGCCGAGGGCTATGACATCGTCAGTGGATGGAGGAAGAATCGGGTCGACAACTTCTGGCTGCGCCGCTTTCCTTCGCGTTGTGCGAATTGGCTGATGGCCAAATTGAGCGGCGTGGATATTCACGATTTTGGCACGACTTTTAAAGCTTATCGCCGCGAGATCCTGGGGCAGGTTCCGCTTTACGGAGAGCTCCATCGCTTCATTCCGGCGCTGGCGTCGTGGTATGGCGCGTCGATTGTCGAAGTGCCCATTAAGAATGTTAATCGGGAGCGCGGCGCGTCGCATTATGGAATCTCGCGCACCTTCCGCGTCTTCTTCGATCTGCTGACGATCCGCTTCCTGCTCAAGTATCTTTCGCGGCCGCTTCACATCTTCGGCACGGTGGGGATGAGCAGCATTTTCGGGGGTTGCTGCGTCTCCGGCTGGCTGATCGTGGAGAAGATCCTGCACCCCCAGACTGACATCATGTATCAACACGGGCCGCTGATGATTTTCTCCGCGGTTCTGCTGCTGGCGGGCTTGAACATGCTGGCGGTTGGACTGCTGGGAGAAATGCAGGTGCGGCATTTCCACGAGCCTTCGCAGCGCGCTCCGTATTCGATTGATCGGGTGCTGCGGGCGCAGAGCGAAGAGAGCACGATCTCGGAATAGGTTTTTCCAGTGCAGTTCCGTTGATACCCTCTCACCTTTGGTTAAAATCCAATACGATAGCCACCGAGCAGGCTCGGTTCAATAGCGGTCACGTAGGAATTCTCCTCACCGAAGCGCTATAATTTAGCCGCCGCTATGCCAACCACAACTCAACACGAATTGCGTCTTGCCAGCCGGATGTCGCGTCTCGGTACCGAAACTGCTTTTGAAGTCCTCAACCGCGCTCGCGCGCTGGAAAAACAGGGCAAAGAAGTTATCCACCTGGAGATCGGCGAGCCCGACTTCGACACGCCCGCCAATGTCGTTCAGGCGGCGGTCGACGCGCTGCACATGGGGTGGACTCACTACGGGCCTGCGGCCGGCCTGCCCGACTTGCGGCAGACCATCGCCGATTATGTCAGCCGCACCCGTGGCGTGCCGGTTTCAAGCGAAGAAGTGGTCGTTGTTCCCGGCGGCAAACCGATTATTTTCTTTACGATTCTGGCATTAATTGATGCTGGAGATGAAGTTATCTATCCGAACCCTGGCTTTCCGATTTACGAGTCGATGATCAACTATTCGATGGGGAAGGCGATCCCGATTCCGCTGCGGGAAGAACGCGACTTTTCTGTCGATGTCAAAGAGCTGGCTTCGCTGATCACGGACCGGACGAAGTTGATCATCCTGAATTCGCCGCATAACCCGACGGGTGGGGTGCTGACGAAAAAAGACATTCTGGAAATTGCCGAGGTGATCGGCGACCGAAATATTCTTATTTTGTCGGATGAAATCTACAGCCGCCTGATTTTCGAAGGCGAAGATTTCTCGATCATGAGCGTGCCCGGCTTCAAGGAGCGCACGATTCTGCTCGACGGCTTTTCTAAGACCTATGCCATGACGGGATGGCGCATGGGTTATGGCGTGATGCGTCCCGACCTCGCGGTGCAGATTTCGCGCCTCAATACGAACTCGATTTCCTGCACGGCGAGTTTTACGCAGGTTGCTGGCATTGAAGCGCTGCGCGGAGATCAGTCGTCGGTCGACAAAATGAACGCCGAGTTCAAGCACCGGCGCGACGTTTTCGTGGCCGGGTTGAATAAGATCAAAGGCTTTTCCTGCCGTATGCCGAAAGGCGCGTTCTACGCCTTCCCCAACATTACGAAGACGGGTTGGCCCTCGAAAAAGCTGGCTGACGCGCTACTGGAGGAGGCGGGGGTAGCGTGCCTCTCGGGCACCGCGTTTGGCGAATACGGAGAAGGCTATCTCCGGTTCAGCGTGGCGAATTCGCTGGAGAATCTGGTGGGAGCGCTGCGGAAGATCGAAGAGTGGGTGGGGAAAAATCTGCGGTAGTTGGAGTCGGGGAAGGACGGGCGGGACGCCCGTCGCTCCATCGTTCTCCTGGTTCATCTCGCGTTGACAACTCGCGGCCCCAACTTGGTGTAGAATTCCGGCGCTATGACAAACATCGATAAGCACGCCGCTGGATCCTTTTGCTGGATTGAACTTGCGACTTCCGACCAGGCCGCTGCCAAGAACTTCTACCAAGCGCTGTTTGGATGGACTCCGAATGACAATCCCATGGGGCCCAATGACTTTTACACCATCTTCAAGTTGAACGGCCGTGACGCCGCGGCTGGTTATACGCTGCGGCCCGATCAGCGCGCCCAGAATGTACCTCCACACTGGATGCTCTACATCGCCGTCGCCAATGTCGATGCGTCTGCCGCCAAGGCGCCGCAACTGGGCGGCAAGGTGATTGCAGGGCCTTTCGATGTGATGGATGCGGGCCGGATGGCAGTGGTGCAGGATCCCACGGGAGCCTATTTCTGCATCTGGCAACCGAACAAGAGCAACGGAATTCAGATCGCTGGAGTTCACGGCACGCTGTGCTGGGCCGATTTGAGGACTCCGGACACAAAACGCGCCTCCGATTTTTATTCCGGCCTTTTTGGGTGGGAGATTGCGGCCGACCCGAAAGATCCCTCCGGCTATTTGCATATCAAGAATGGCGAGCAGTTTATCGGAGGCATTCCGCCGGCAAAATATCTGCAGCCTGGAGTGCCACCACACTGGCTGTCCTACTTTATGGTGGATGACGTGGACGCCACGGCGGCGAAGGCCAAAGGGATGGGCGCCAATCTTTTTCTTCCTCCGATGACGATGGAAGGCGTTGGCCGCATGTCGGTGATGGCCGACGCGCAAGGAGCGGTGTTCGCGATCTTCAAATCGGCGCGCTGAGACGAAGCTATCGCATCGGCTAAGACTCGTTCTGTGACACCTCTCTGGGGAATCCTTGTCTCTTGTGCGCACTCGCTTTCGATCTCTATCACGGGGAGCACGGGGACGCACCGGGAAATTACAGAGGCTTGGTTGCAGCGGCTCTCTGCTATTGGACTTGGCGCTAAAGCTTGCGGGAAAGTCCGATGGCATCGCCATCACATGCAGGTGTGATTTTCCTCACTGAAGCCTGCGACTGCTCCAGCTAGGCTCATCTTGTAAGCTTATGCGCCGTTTTCCGTCCGGCCCAGACGATTGTCCAGCACCCGGCTTCCGCGAAGGAGCAACCCCATGTCTATTCAGAATTCAAGCACTGGCGAAGTCCTGCGTTCCTACAGCATCGACGAACTGAAACAGCAGGCTACCTTGATGCGCGGCTACGATCTTGTCGCGTTGTGCGCGGCAACGTCCGGACACGCTGGAGGCACGCTCTCGATCATGGACATCACCGCGGCGCTCTACCTTCGCGTCGCCAATCACGATCCGAAAAATCCCAACTGGCCTGACCGCGATCGGATCATCTGGTCGACGGGCCATAAGGCGCCGAGCCTTTATCTGGGGCTGGCTTTCGCGGGGTTCTGTGCAAAAGAGGATGTCGCAGTTCTGCGGAAACTCTATTCACCGTTTCAAGGCCATCCCCATTGGCTCAAATTGCCCGGCGTTGAAGTATCCACGGGATCGCTCGGGCAGGGCTTGAGCATTGCAGTCGGCATTGCGCTGGCGGCCAGGCTCGACCAGAAGAATCACCACGTCTTCTGCCTTATGGGCGACGGCGAACAGCAAGAGGGCCAGATCTGGGAGGCCGCGATGGAAGCGGGCCACTTCAAGCTCGACAACCTGATCGGCATTGTCGACCGCAATCGTCTGCAGATCGACGGCTGGGTGAAGGATGTGATGAACGTGGAGCCGCTGGAAGATAAATATCGCAGTTTCGGATGGGAGGTTGTCACCATCGATGGGCACGATATGAAGCAGGTGGTCGAGGCGCTGGAGAGTGCCAAGGCGAAGATCGGATCGGGCAAGCCAACGGTGATCATTGCCGACACGGTTAAAGGAAAAGGCGTGAGCTTCATGGAAGATATTGCCGGATGGCATGGCAAAGTACCCAACCTTGATGAGTTGAATCGAGGATTGAAGGAGCTTGGTGTGGAGGGCAAGGTTCCCGTGGAGCAGCTCTTCGCGCACGCCCGGCAATACCAAGGCGAGGTGGAGCGCAAACTCGAAGCCAAGATGCCAAAGTTCCACGGCAACTACTGGTGGAATGCGGGCAGCAATATGAAGGTGCAGATGAAGCCGACGCGGCTGGGCTTCGGACAGTCGCTGGCGGCGAATGGCGACGATCCGCGCGTCGTCTGCTTTGGCCTCGACATCTCGGGCTCGATCACCATCAGCGAGTTCTATGCCGGCAAGCCGGAGCGCAAGGAGCGCTGGATCAGCATGGGCATCGCCGAGCAGTCGGCGACTTCGGCTGCGGCAGGGCTTGCGAAAGAGGGGAAGCTGCCCGTCTTCGGAACCTATGCGACGTTTGCCGCGGCGCGGAATCTGGATCAGATTCGAACCTCGATCTGTTACGGCAATTTCAACGTGCTCATTGCCGGGGCTCATGGCGGGGTTAGCGTTGGTCCCGATGGAGCTACGCACCAGGCGCTGGAAGACTGTTTCGCCATGTGCGGATTACCGAATATGAATGTGGTGGTGCCTTGTGACATCGTCGAGACCCGTAAGGCGACTGACTATCTGCTGCTGCAGCATGTGGGGCCGAAGTACATACGGTTCGCGCGCGAGGCAACGCCGGTTGTCACCGACGAGAAGACGCCATTCGTCTTTGGGAAAGCGAATGCGATTCGCCTGCGTCGCGAGTCGGCAAACTTTATCGACGCCTTTGAGACCAAGCTGGAATCGGAATATCGCGACGAGTGCGAAGACCTCACCATCATCGCCTGTGGCCCCATGGTGCCGGAGGCAATGCGCGCCGCATGGATCCTGAAACAGGATTTCGACTACGAGACGCGGATTCTCAATCTGCACACGCTCAAGCCGCTCGATACCGAAGCGATCGTGCGAGCCGCACGCGATACCAGCGTGGTGCTGACCGCGGAGGAGCACCAGATTGGCGCTCTGGCATGGCCGGTGGCGAACGCGATCACGCAATCGCCTGAGCTGTATGGCGTCCCCGTAATCACCGGCGCGATTGGAGTCAAAGATCGATTTGGAGACTCGGGCGCGCCCTGGGAGTTAATCAAGGAGTTCGAGGTCTCGGCCGAACATATTGCGGCCAAGGCCGTTGAGCTGATTGGGGTAAAGAGATCGCAAGGTGCTCTGCCCGTCTCGGAAGTGCATCTGGTGGGCTCAGAGCAGTAGATATAGATGGCCGATCTCTGCGTCCTCCGGGCCCCAGTGGTCAAGATCCATCTAAGGACATAGCAGCGGGACATAGCGGCAGAGATTCACAAGAGTTCTTCATGACCGGTGGTTCAAGGACCGGTTCTTCACACTGCCGGTTTGCCTGATCGACTGCCCGAATGGTAAAACGCTCACGAGGTCCCTCCTCGTGAAAAGCTTGGTTACGAAAGCTGCGATCGTTCCGGTCCTCGCTCTTTCTGTTCTGTTTGTCTTTGTAGTTGCACGGGCTGCCGACCGGGCGCGCCGAATTCATCTGCCCACCAGCAAGGCGCTGACGCTGCCTGTTCCCGGCTACCTCGGACGCACCAACAGCTTTCCCGCGACCATCGCTCTCAGTCCCGATGGCCGCTACGCGGCGCTGCTCAATCAGGGATATGGCACGCAGGAGAGCGGAGCCCGCCAATCGATTGGCATTCTCGACCTCAGTAATAATCAGCTGCACGATTTTCCCGACGATCGCCTGAGCGACGACTACTCCACCCACCAGAGCTATTTCATCGGGCTGGCGTTTTCGAGCGATAGCCAGCGTCTGTATGCTTCGATGGGGTCGGTCACCGACCCGATGGGGGAGAAGCCACCAGACACGGGCAACGGCATCGCAGTTTACAAGTTCGCGAACGGACAGGTTGCTCCCGAGCGTTTTATCAAGATTCCACCGCAGGGCATCGCGGAGGGGAAAGAAGTTGCGATTGAGCTGCGCAAGACGCCCGCTGGAACTGCGCTGCCTTATCCGGCCGGATTCGCGGTACTGCCAGGGGCGAAGGGAGATCGCCTGCTGATCGCTAATAATCTTTCGGACAACGTTGTGTTGCTCGATGTCTCCTCTGGAAAAATTGAGAAATCGTTTGCGCTGAGACGGCCGAAGTTTGATCGTGCCCGATTTGTACCCGTCGAGTATCCCTACACTGTCGTCGCCAACAAGGCCGGAACGAAGGCGTGGGTCAGCCTGTGGAACAGTTCGTCCATTGCGGAGTTGAATCTGGAGACGGGCGAGGTTTCGATACGAATTGGCATGAAGCAAACTTCCGATCCGGGTTCTCCCAGTCCTCATGCCACGGCGATGGTGCTGAGCCCTAATGAGGACACGCTGTATGTGGCTCTGGCGAATGCCGATGTCATAGCTGCGGTAGATCTCAGAATCGCGGACATGGCTTACCGCCCCTATCACACCAGCTTCAAAGAACCGGGCGCTGCGATTCAAGCGCTTGCTCTTTCACCCGACGGCAAATATCTATACGCAGCCAGTGGTGCGCTCGACGCAGTTGCTGTGTTTAAAGTTCGGGAACTGCCAGAGCTCAGGGGCGGCGGGATGACTAGCGATGAAATACCGAATGAAGAGCCTATCGGGTTCATCCCCACGGAGTGCTATCCCAGCGCGCTAACGGTGGCGGGCAACGATCTGCTGATTGCGACGGCCAAGGGGGAAGGCAGCGGTCCAAATAATATGAAAGGAACGCTGAAGGGCGAGCGCAAAAGAAAGGAGCACCCTTACATTCCGACGCTGATCGGAGGCTCCATGCAGCGCTTGAGCCTGGCCGACATTGAAAAGAACCTCGCGACGTATACCCACCAGGTGGAAGAAGATAACCTGCTGCGTGCCGATGTCGGCAACTTCACATTCGCCGGAGGAAGAAACCCGATACGCCATGTCATTTATGTGCTGAAGGAGAATCGCACCTACGATCAAATCTTCGGCGACTTGCCGGTGGGCGACGGCGACAAATCGCTCACGATGTATGGGGCCGAGATCACTCCCAACGAGCACAAGCTGGCGCTGCAATTCGGAGTGCTCGACAATTTCTACGATAGCGGAGAGGTGTCGGGCGACGGGCATCTCTGGTCGACCGCCGCGACGACCAGCGACTACAACGAGAAGACGTGGCCGATTGCCTATCGTAGCAAGGAGCGCACCTATGCCTTTGGCGGCGTTGTGGCAGGGGCCTATCCGCTGGAGCAGGGAATTCCGGACGTGGACGACCCGGCGACCGGCTTTCTCTGGGATAATCTTGCGCGAAGCAATCTCACCTACCGTATCTACGGAGAATTCATCGCTGCGGTGTGGTGCAAGAATGAGAAAGTGAAGTCACCTATGCAGGGGACGCCGTCGGCTGCGTCCGCATCTTGTCCCCTAACCGAGATCAGGAAGGGAGATCCCTTGCCCTCGAATGTGGGCAGTCCGCGTGGAGGTCCGAGTCCGTGGCCCTGGGCGGTTCCGCAGTTCAAGGGGATGCGTCCGACGAAAGCCGCGCTGCGCGAGCACTATGATCCGCTGTTTCCGGATTTCGAAACCGATTATCCTGACCAGCTTCGCGCCGATGAATTTCTGCGCGAGTTTGAGCAGTTTGCGAAAGCGAAAGGGACGGCCAAAGAACTGGCGCAGTTTACGCTGCTCTACCTGCCTGACGACCACACCGGCGGCACGCGTCCCGGGAAGCCCACGCCACAGGCTTCGGTCGCGGACAATGATCTGGCGCTGGGACGGGTGGTCGACGCGGTATCTCACAGCGCTTACTGGGACGATACGGCGATTTTCGTGCTCGAAGACGACGCGCAGGATGGCGCCGACCACGTCGATGCTCATCGGTCGATTGCTATCGTCATCAGCAAATATGCGCCGAGCGGGCCGCAACCTTTCGTCGATCATGACTTCTACACAACGGTAAGCGTCCTTCACACGATGGAGGCGCTGCTTGGGCTTCCGGCGATGAACCTGTTCGACGCGCATGCCCCGCTGATGACGCCGCTGTTTGCCGGGCCGGGAACGCAGCCGCCTTATCAGGCTGACGACAAGAATCTGCGGAGCGGGCTCATTTATCGAGTGAATGAAAAGAATGCGGCGGGAGCCAAAGAGTCGTTGAAGATGAATTTCTCGAGGCCGGATGCGGTCGATGCACAGAAGTTAAATGCCATCCTCTGGCAGGATGCCAAAAGCGGCTGGCAGGGCCAACAATAGAGGGTCGCCGGTGAAAAGAATCAGGCAACCACAATCCCCGTTGACTAGCACACCTCGGCAACTGCCAGCTACGCTACAATTTGCACGTGGGGTCTCCGATTCAGTGCACCAATCTGCGCAAGACCTATGACGGCAAAGTTGAGGCCGTTCGCGGTCTTAGCCTGCGCATCGAAGCGGGGCAGTGCTTTGGACTCCTGGGCCCGAACGGAGCAGGGAAGACCACCACCATCGAAATTCTCGAAGGGCTGCTGGCGCCGACGTCGGGCGAAGTTCGTATCTTCGGACACACCTGGAATGAAAACCCAAGACAGTTGCGCGAATGGATTGGGATCTCGCTGCAGGAGACGCGGCTCTCGGAAAAACTAACGGTGTGCGAGACCATCCAACTCTTTGCCAGCTTTTACAGCGAACCACGGCTGGCGGGGGATGTTTTGGCTGAGTTGGAGCTCACGGAAAAATCTGACGCCTGGGTGGGCAAACTTTCTGGCGGACAGAAGCAGAGGCTGGCGGTGGCGACGGCGCTGGTGGGCAATCCGCGGATTCTTTTTCTGGACGAGCCCACGACCGGACTCGATCCGCAGAGCCGGCGCCAGCTTTGGGAGATCGTCCGCGCGTTCCAGCGAAAAGGTGGGACGGTTCTTCTCACGACGCATTACATGGACGAAGCCGAGCGCCTCTGCGACCGGCTTGCGATTGTCGATCACGGGGAGATCATCGCGGAGGGCACGCCCTCGGACTTGATTGACCGGTTGGGAGGCCATCACGTGGTCGAGTTCAAGGTCGATGGCGATGGCAACGGGCGGGGTCAGGTGGAAGTGTGGCGTGCGTTGCCGAGCGTTGAATCCGTGCGTCATGATGAGGACATGGTCTGCCTGAATGTGCGTGAGCCGCACCTTACCATCCCTGCGCTGCTCGCAGAAGTCCAGCAGCAAGGTCGACACCTCGAACACCTCAGCACGCGGCAGGCCAGCCTGGAGGATGTATTTGTGCAACTCACCGGACGACACTTGAGGGAAGATTAAAAACATGATCAAGTCTGTGCGTCAACGATTTGGGCGTCGAAACCGGCTTCTGGTCCGGGTGCTGGCGGTGATGGTTATTTACGAGGCGTGCGTGATCAAGATTCCGAGGGCCAATGCGAGCGGCCCGGCTGAGGAAGCGCTCATCGTTAAGATTCCGTTCAACGCCCAGAAACATGGGGCAAATGACGAAGTCGAGCGTCTCTATAAGCTGGAAGGGGAGCTGATCCAGGCCCTGGAACACTCGCAGGTTGGCGAATACGACGGAAATGAGATTGGCGAAGGGACGTTCACGATGTATGCCTACGGTCCCAGCGCCAATAAGCTGTTGGAGGTGGCTCTGCCGGTGCTGATGAAGCACAACCTTCCAACCGGCTCCTACGCGGTAAAACGCTATGGGAAACCGGGAGCGAAACAGGAGCGTATTCCTTTGAGCACCGGAGCGCCGAACTAAGTGAGTCCCGTCAAAGAAGGGCACGAGGTTTCGCGTGAGCCGTTGCGGCGCAATGGCCGGTGGTCGGGATACCGTCAACTGCTCTGGGTACGCATACTGGAGTTGAAGCGTGAGCCGGAGGTCGTCTTCTGGGTCTTTGTGTTTCCCTTGCTGCTGGCGGCAGGCCTGGGCATCGCCTTCCGCAATAAGCCTGCGGACACAGTCTCGGTGGTGGTGATCGACGGACCGGGCGCGCAGAAGACGCTGACGATGCTGCAAGCGGGTCCGGAGGGAAATCCGCCGGATAAGAACACGGCTTCTCAGTCTTCTTCAGTAGTGTCCACGATCCGCGCCGCTATGCTCGATCGCGACGCCGCGCTCAGGGCTTTCCACTTCGGCAAGTACGATATGGCGGTCGAGGCGAAATCGGATGGCAGCTACACTTATTATTATGATCCGGCACGACCGGAGAGCGTGCTGGCGCGCGCCGAAGTCGACGCCACGCTGCAATCTGCCGCTGGACGTAAGGATGCGCTCGCCACTTCGGCGACAGCCTCGAGCGAACCGGGGTCGCGTTACATCGACTTCCTGATTCCCGGACTGCTGGGGATGAACCTGATGAACTCGGGCATGTGGGGAGTGGGTTTTGCACTGGTGGAAATGCGGCAGCGGAAACTGCTGAAGCGTTTTGTAGCTACGCCCATGCGCCGCAGCGATTTCCTGATGGCCCTGCTCAGTAGCCGCCTGGTGCTGATGGTGATTGAGGTCGGACTGCTGTTAGGTTTCGGCGTGCTCTTCTTTCACATGCGGGTGCTGGGATCGCTCTTTTCGGTAGCCTTATTGGGAGCGCTTGGGGCGGTATCGTTTGGCGGCGTCGGCCTGCTGACCGCCTGCCGGGCACAGAAAATCGAAAGCGTCTCTGGACTGATCAATCTGGTCATGATGCCGATGTGGATTTTCTCGGGCGTCTTCTTTTCTTACCAGAGATTTCCGGCGATGGCGCAGACGTTTATCAAAGCACTACCGTTAACCGCGCTGAACGACGCGCTGCGCGCCACGATTCTTGAAGGGGCATCGATCGGCTCGCAATCGGGGAGGCTGCTGGTGCTTGCAGTTTGGGGCGGCGTCTCGTTCCTTCTCGCGATGCGGTGGTTTCGCTGGACGTAGGACAGCGCTCACCTCTCAGCCATCAGCGTCAGGATAACCTTGACGACGGAGAGAGCCGGGGGGAAGAGCATCAGTAGTTCGGCGGCGCAGCCATCCTCCACGACCACATGAGGAATGAAGTTGCGGTGAGGTCGATGGCTGGTTCGGTGGTGCTGTAGGACTGCACGTTGTCCTGATAGACCGCGACTTGCGAGCGATCGAACGAGCCGGCGTTGCCATTGAACTTTCTGAAAGTATCCACCCCGTTTGCCGGGCAGAGAATCATGCCCTCGAGCACGCCCGACGTGGCATAGCCGGCGGGGCCTTCGACGGCCGCACCCCAAAGCACGGGAGTACCTCCGGAGGTGCCGTCCAGCACGCCGGCCAGGTTCGCCACCTGGTGCTGGATACAATTCGGGAAAGTGCTGCCGTCGCCGACGATGAACGAGGATCCCCAGGAGTTGGCGCCCAGAATATTGGCCAGCCATCTCTGCGCGTAAGTGTCGTAGCGCTTCGCCGCGGCATCGTTCCGAGAAAGGTAGGCGGCCTCGCTGGCCATGACCGAGAGGCCGGCGCCGTGCGATGTGGTGTCGCCATAGCTCCAGACATAGCCGAAGCCCCATGGATCGGTGGCTGCCTGGTTGATTGCGTCATCGACTTGCCGTAGGAATTGCGCGCGAATGCCTGACTCGGTGACCGCCAGATCAGGCGGATCCCCCGCCATGCCGAGCGCCCGATATAACTCAAAGTGCGCCAGGCCGCTGACGTCGTAGAGATTCAGAGTGTCAGTGAATCCCTGGTCGTAGATTCGCGCGATGTAATTGTGCGCGAACCTAGCCGCCTGGGCCAGATAATCCAGCGGATTGGTGTGCGGCAGATTCGCCGGAAGATTCTGTGCTTCACCCGCGGATAGCAGAGCAAAATAGAGCTCGGTGGCGCCGAGCTCCATGTCATCGTCCCAGACGTTCTCGGGGTAGCCATCGAAGGGAGAAATAGTCAGCAGGCAGTTGCCGCACGAGCCACCGTAGACCGCCGGAGCCGGGTCCGAGTAGGAAGTGTCGGCGAGCGCGAAAACGTCTTCCGCATCCTGAAGGCATTGATTCGCGCGTGCGGGATGCGAAATGTGTTGCAGTTGATAGCACAGGGCAAAGGCAGCGGCCAGGCGGCCAGCCAGATTCGGACTGATGGGCGAACCTGGCGGCGCCGCCAAGAAAACCGGACGGTAGCAGATGTAGTACGTGGTCATAGCATCGCAGGGGTGCGGATCGCCGGGTTGCTGGTAGCGATCGGCGGCCTGCGGCAAGGTCCAAATGTCATACTCGGTAATCAGGCAAAAGGGAGTCGCGTAGGTTCCACCACAGTTCGGGGCGGCGGAGGTTGGATTGCCGTAGCCGTAATAATCCCAGTCTTGCGTGTTGTCGACCTGATAGTAGAGCGTCCTGGTGTTGTCATCCCACATCTTGAGCAACCAGTCGACGCCAAAGCTGGCTTCGCCGGTAAAGTCGGAGGAAGAGGGCGCGCCGGAGCCGCTGCTTCCGGCGTACGAAATCGAAGCGGGAGGCGCGGGGGGATGCGAAGGAGCGCCCGCGCCCATTTGATTGGGGAAGTCACGCACACCGATCTCCATGAGAGCGGCGGTGTAGCTGACGGTCTCGACGTATTTCTCGTAGTCGCCAGCGTCCCACCAACCGCCGGCGGCATCGATGTTGGGGAGGCCCGCGGAGAAAAATGGCGACGCCGGAGGCACCTCGTCAATATAGTCGTTGCTATCCACGGGCGGCGTGCTAAAGACGTGTGCGTTCGCATCCTTCAGGTGTGCGGCAGAGGTGCGGAGGGCATTGGGGATAAAATTCTTTCCATCGCGTTCGGTTTCATAAAAGAACAAGGTGTTCAGCAGCAATCCAGGGTAGAGCACGTCCGGGGAATCGACGGCGAACACGGGCGAAGACGCCTGCGGTGGGAGCAGCGGGCCCGACAGCGCGATGGTGTAGAGGTCGCCGCCGGGAACGTTGAAGTCCAAAGCGTAGACGCTGTAGGTCACGGTGTTGCTGTGTGCCCACGTGCCGACGAGCGCGTGCGGTGCGATGTGGCCCGAATCCGCGATGACGCCCTTTGAATTGACGACGTCGAAGGTCGCCCCGATGAGCGGGTCGTTGGAGTTTGTCGTCAACCTGGACACGCTGGACTTGGACATGGCATAGGCGCGAAAAGGGCTATGGCCGGCCTCGTACCCAGCTTGATTGACGCGAAGGTAGACGGCTTGGGCGAAGAGATACGGCGCGTCTGCGGACAGGGTGAGGAGAGTAAGAACGATGGAGGCCAGTGCCAGAAGGAATCGCGGGGGAGGGGGATGGCGGGAGTCCAAGCGTAGCATGGCTTTCGCGTCCTTCTGGCGGAGGACAGATTACATTAAAAGCATTTAATAGGCAAGATCTGGTGCTTCGCTGGTTGAAACGACACGAAATAGGCCCAGCCTGCATGCATGCGTCCCGGACGCGAATAGCTGCGGTGTAAACGGCGCGGTCGGCTTCCGGGATGGGCTCGCGGTGAAGCTAGGCTCCTCTCTTCGACTTCTTATATTCGTCGAAGGCGTCGAGGAAGCGATCGATATCCTGCTTCGATAGGTAATAGGGGGTAGAGAGCCGCAGTTTGTTCGGTTCGGCTCCCCTGATGCGGATTTTCTTTTCTTTCCAGAGCCAGTTTTCAAGGTCCATGCGAACGATGGGCGGTACGTTCACGGTCGCGATGGCGCAGCGTAGCGAGGGATCGGGAGAGGTCCAGGACAGCGCGCCGCGTTTGATCATGCCGCTCAAAATGTAGTCGCAGAGTTTGCGCTGGCGGCGTTCGATACGGTCCATGCCAATGTCGTTGGCCAGTTGGATGGAGGCGCGCAACCCCCAGAGGGCGGGCACGTTCGAACTACCGATACGCTGGAATCGTTCGGCGCGCAGCTTAGGCTCATCCCAACCTTCGGTGACGATGGTGTTCCAGAGGCGGTCGATCATCTCGTCGCGGACGTAGAGAAATCCTGAACCTTTGGGCGCTTGCAACCACTTGTGCGGGCTGGCGGAATACATGTCGCAGCCCATGTCGTGCAGGTTGAGGGGCATCATGCCGGGGACGTGGGCGCCATCGACCGCGGAAATGACTCCCTTGCCACGGGCCAGCGCGCACAGTTGCTTGGCGGGCAAGACCACTCCGGTGAAGGTGGTGATGTGGCTGAAGAATAAAACCCGGGTGCGGGGCGTGATGTAGGCATTGAACAGATCCAAGACCTGGGCGGGATTGACGACCGGCCGGGGCAGGTTGATCTTCTTCACGACGATGCCGTAGCGCTTGGCTTTGAGTTGAAAGGGCTGTTCGCCTCCGGGATGCTCCTGATCGGTCATCAGGACCTCGTCGCCGGGCTTCAGATCCAAACCATTGGCGATGTAGCTATTGGCCTCGGTGGCGTTTCTGAGAAGCGCGATTTCGTCGCGGTTGCAGCCGACGAAGGCTGCCAGCGGATCGCGAAACTCGTTCCAGGCCGCATATCCCCAGATCGGGTAGTCTTCGGGATCGATTTCGTTGAGTTTTTCGCACTTTTCATAGCCTTCAAACACCGCTCGCAGCACAGGAGCGGGGCTGGATCCGACGGTGCCGTTATTCAGGTAGACCTCGTCGGCTGGAATCAGGAACTGTTTGCGCAGCTCGGCCCAGTAAGTGTCTTCATTCTCGTCGAACAGGGAGCGGTCCGGGAGCTTCGACGGCAGCGACTCCAATTGGGCCCAGAGACGGCCGCGCCAGGCATTTTCGGGCAAAACGAGGGTGGCGCCCAGGGCCAGGGAAGAAGCCACTGAAGACGACAGAAAATTGCGGCGATTCAGCATTATGCGGTTCCTCTTTGATGCGGTTCCTTGGGCAAAATTCGCGCCATCATATACCGGGGCAGCGGGAAAACGGAAATGGCATTTTGCCGTCGTCCGGGCCTTGCGGCCTGCAATGTGGCTCATTCGGCACATACTGCGGAGATGCCGGGTAACTTTCCGCGGCGGGATGGCGTCCAAGTAGACAGCGAACTTGGTCGCGTGGGGCTTGCTATCGGGGTTATAATGGTCCCAACCGAGCGGGTTTCTGCGGGGTGTCCCATGTCGTTCCGTAAATCGCTGATCTCCCTGAGTTTGCTGGCGTTTCTAGCTTTGCCTGCGTGGACGCAGGATCAAACCTCGCAGACTCCAAGCGCACCGCCTCAAGCGCAGCCGCAAACATCGCAGTCGCAAACATCGCAGTCGCAAACCAGTAAGGATTCAACTGCCGGGCCGCAGGACACTTCGCAGTCCTCGCCTTCGGCACAGGACTCGACTGCGAGCGCCAACGGCGACCCGACCCCTAAGGGACCGGCGCCGGTCCAGGAACCGCCTGACAGCCAGGTCAAGCACGACGGCAAAGAGGATGATGTCGATGCCATCGGCAACCGCAACGTGGGAGGGCGCGGCCTGGGAAACTGGTATTCACTCGAAACCGAAATCAGGATGGGCAAGCAATACTCGATGCAGGTCGAGAACAGCGTGAAGCTGGTTCAGGATCCGGTGGTGAACGAGTACGTCAACCGCATTGGCCAGAATCTGGTGCGGAATTCCGACGCCAAGGTTCCGTTTACCATCAAGGTTATCGATTCCGATGAGGTGAATGCGTTCGCGCTGCCCGGCGGATTTTTCTACGTAAACTCGGGCCTGATTTTGGCGGCGGACGAAGAGGCGGAACTTGCCGGCGTAATGGCGCATGAAATCTCGCACGTGGCGGCACGACACGCTACTCGTCAGATGACGCGGGCGCAGTGGGCGCAAATCGGGACCATTCCTCTGATCTTCGTTGGGGGGGGAATCGGTTACGGCATTTACGAGGCGAGCGGGCTGGCTTTGCCGCTCACGTTCATGAAGTTCCAGCGCAATTTCGAGGCGGAAGCGGACTATCTCGGCCTGCAATATATGTACAAGACGGGATACGATCCGCAGGCGTTCATCAGTTTCTTTGAGAAGATTCAGGCGAAAGAGAAGAAGAAACCGGGCACGATCGCCAAGGCGTTCGCTTCGCATCCGCAGACGCCCGACCGGATAGCCGCGTCGCAAAAGGAGATCGCGACGATTCTTCCGGCAAAAGCGCAGTACATCGTTACCACCTCGGAATTTGACGATGTGAAAGCGCGGTTGGCCACGATCGAGAACCGTCACAAGGTGATTGAAGAAAAAGATGGAAACAAACCGAGCCTTCGCCGCGCATCGACTTCAGGCGGTTCCACGAGCTCCGGTTCCGACACCAGCGACGATGATCGCCCGACGTTAAAGCGGCGCGATGATAGTCAAAGCCCGACGCAGCAACAGTAGTGGAAACCTAGGCAAAAAAGAAACCGGCGGCTGGACCGCCGGTTTTTTAATTTGTTCATAGTGGTCATCCTGAGCGTTGGGGCTACGAACCCGCGGCCACCGACTTTACGTTGATGGTGGTACCGTCGATTTCACCGGTTATCTTTGCCTTGGCTCCGGCCAGATCGTTCAGCTTATCGAGCGCGGCCTTATCCGAGGTCTCGAGCGTATAGACCTTATCCCCAACCACGAGCGCATACTTCGATCCATGCTTGACGCAGCCACGGGTACAGTTCGCAGCATCGCCTGGCATCTCATGTTTCGCTCCGCACATGGCGTCGCTCACTTCGCCGGTTAGAGTCTGGCTCTTACCGGCCGCCAGCGCGGGAACCGCCGCCAAGCCGACCAGCATCTGCAATCCAAGAACAGCCGCCGCAATATGATGAACTTTCATCTGAACACTCCTTTTGATTCCTTTCCTGTGAAATCTTGAGCACCACCATTTCTGCGCGTAGATTCAGAGTCACATGAACACGATGTTCTTGGCAAGCCGCACGGCTAAAGAGTTTGCGGAAAGAGTCGACGAGGGCGCAAACAGCTCACCTCAGGCGCTAAAGCGCGGACTACTTTTCAGCAGCTAAGCGGCACGAGTGGAATTCGTGCCCTTCCCAAAGCCGCCGTGCGTCGAGTTTTGCCGCTACCTCTGAAGTCACGGCCTTTCCAAGCAAATTACAACTGAGCTAGCAGCGAATTTTTTGCTAGTCCTGCCGGAAGCGAAGTTCGACATCGACGGTCTTGTCCTTCGTGTCTGGTGTCACGTGGACGGTGACGCCCCAATGGCCGCCGCGGGGAAGGAGTTGCCGTGTAGCGTCGAGGAACTTCTTGAGATAGTCGGCGTTGTACGGTTGCCCTTCCTGGAGCGCCCAGGCCTCCACCAGGCGCGCTTTCGACTGCGAGTCGAGGCCCTGAATCTCCAGTTCCCCCATCTTGAACAGGGCGCCCTCGCTGACCATCAGGTCGTAATGCACGGTGGCCTTCTCGTCATCGAAGTGAGGGTCGGGGCTGATCTGCGCCATAAAGTAGCCGCGGCTGCGGTACAACTTGCCGACATTCTCCAGATCGCGAACAAGGCTGACGGCGTCGGCGGGTTGTCCGTTGGGCAGATGGACAAGCGGCGCAATTTCGGCGGTGGCGATGGCGGAGTTCCCCTTCCAGTCGACGCCGGAGGTCGCATACACCTTACCGGGCGTCACGGGGATGATGGCGGCCACCTGAATGTCGGCTGAACCTTGCTCGTGCGCGTCGTCCGAGGAAGATGTTGCGGCGAGAAGGTGCGCGTCGGACGGAGCAAACGCCGCCTTCAGGTATCCGCGCTGCAGGTAGACCGGGAGCAGATCGAAGTTGGCGACTGCCGCGATCGCGGAACGCCGATAAGGGGCGCCGGTAAGATGGCGGCCCGCGGTTGCGAGAAGGGATGCTTGTTCCGGGGAGGCTCCGGGGAATTCGA
This sequence comes from uncultured Acidobacteriaceae bacterium, assembly GCA_963696275.1. GTDB lineage: Bacteria > Acidobacteriota > Terriglobia > Terriglobales > Acidobacteriaceae > Acidiflorens. The sequence continues at coordinate 60,029 of CAVOJQ010000013.1, forward strand.
CGCTGCGAATCGTGATGTCGACTTCCTCGACGTGATAATCGATTCCCTGCAGAGGGCCTCCCGTCTGCGTGCCCACACGCAGGTAATCGACGCGGCCGGGGTAGTGCTTCTCGGTGAGCATGGCTTGCAGCGCCTCGGAAACATGATCCGGAAGTTTGCCCGCAATGGGCAGCAAGCGCTTGAAGAGGGGAACGCGCTGCTGCAATTCAGTAACGAGTTGCTCATCGGTAAACCAGACGAAGTTGTCGAAATCGGCGAGGACGAGCTTGCTTTTGTCGATATCGGCAAGCTGTAATTCAAGTTTGGTGCCAGCAGGGGTAGAGGAATAGGAATAAGCAACACCGGTGAACACACCGCTCTCGCCGAGGCGCTGCACGGCTTCCTTGAAGTCGCCGTCGGCGGCATCTTGACCAAACTGCAAGCCGGTTGCGCCGAGAATTTCTTTGTCAGTATAACGCGTCGTGCCGATTGCCTTCAGAGCGATGAGCTTGTGCGGGGTGGTGGCCGATGAAAACTTATTTGGGTGTTGCTGAGCAACTCCGAGGGGAAGCGGCAGGCACGATAAGAGGGCGATCGAGACAATGGCGCGCTTGAATCTTGCGAGCTTGGCAACGCGGATCATTTCGCGCGCTTCCCAGCTCCAGCCGCGGAAAAATTCTTTTGCTTAAGGGCAATTTCCATGAAAGCTCTGGCGGCGCGGCTGTGCGATTTGTCTTTGCGGAAGACAATGGCGAGGTCGCGACGGATTTGTGCATCGGCCAAAGTGAGCGCGACGAGAACTTTGGCACGAATATCCTCTTCGATATTGGAGCGTGCGATAAATCCTACGCCGACATCGGCGGCGACAAAGCGCTTCAGCAGTTCGCTGGAATCGAGTTCCATGGCCAGCTTGGGTTTTACGTGGTGGTCATAAAACAGAGCGTCGAGGGCATCGCGGGTGTGGCCGAGTTTCGGCACTACCAGGGGATACGTGGAAACATCCGCGACGGTGACGCTCTTTTTCGCGGCCAGCGGATGTTTCGGGGCAGTGATGACGACGAGTTCATCGCGATGAATCATCTGTGCTTCGAGCCGATTGTCGTTGACGGGCAGAGAGACGACGCCAAAATCCACTACATTCTCGAGGATGGATTCGAGGATGCGGGCATAGTCAGACCGTTTGATGTTGACGGAGACATTGGGGTAATCGCGTTTGAATTGGGCGAACACCTCGGGCAGGATGTGAAGGCAAGTGCCTTCATTGGCGCCGACGACAATTTCGCCTCGCGGGACGCGCTCGGTTTCAGCGATTTCGTTGAGGATGGTCTTGCGGCGATCGAGCGTTTCTTCGGCGTATTTGAAAAACAACTTGCCGGAGGCGGTGAGCGAAACGCGGCCTCCGGAGCGATCAAGGAGGCGCGCTCCAACTTCCTCTTCGAGGGCGCGAATCTGGGATGAGATAGCGGGCTGGGTTCGGAAACGCTTCTCCGCCGCGCGAGAGAAACTGCAGAGACGCGCCACTTCCAGGAAAATTTCGAGCTGATCAAAATCCATTCGTGGCAGTGTCCACCGTGGACTGGCCTCAGACACTATAGCGAGCCTGAGGCCACCACGGAAGAGAAATCAGAAGGGCGGGCTCATTGGGTTGGTTTAGCGTCTGCCGCGGGTCGCTCGGGAGTCACCCGCACTGGCTCGTTCTTCCCATGCTCCGGATCGTACTGATGATTTTGCATCCATTCCTTGAAGACTGCGGGCGGTTCGGTCTCCAAGGAGCCGTCGCGCCGATAATAGGCGAAATCCTTCATATCGACCTTGAGGTCGCACGACACCGTCGCCGAGGAGTTCCCCAACTTCGGCAGCAGGATTTCCAGCGTCTGATCCTGCTTCTTCCAGCGAGCCGGGTAGGTTTCAAACCCTGCCGAATTCCTTAATCGCTCGGAACAGCGGTAGCCATAGTCGAAGCCGCGTGGCTCGCCATTCTCGAAAAGATTAGCCCGGCCCTCGCCGTCGACCCAATCCAGAGTCTGGTGGTAGTAGTGAGGATTCGAATTGTGGACAAAGATATGCACGCGTAACGGGTAATCCGCTAGATTCCGGCCGTGGGCGGTGGTTGACAGAAGCGCGCAAACTGCAAAGCAGCACAACCCCAGTGAGAAGGAACGTTGCATAGAGCCTCCAGGGTAGAAATTGAGGCCTTACGAGGAAATGCTAACCCGAAATGGCGTTAGATGGCAACGGGAGAAAGCAGGCTGGTGGGCGTACTTGGGGGTCTTGTTTGCTATAAAAAGGGGCGGGGCATAGCCCCGCCATCACACAAGCCAACTCGACTAGACGTTGATTACGGCAATGAGCTCTTTTACGGCGGCGGCGCTCTTGTCGAGGGCCACTTTCTCTTCGGGCGTCAGCTTGATTTCTATGATCTGCTCGATGCCCTGGGAGCCGAGTTTTACGGGGACGCCTACAAAAAGTCCGTGAATGCCGTACTCTCCGTTGAGGTAGGCGGCGCAGGGGAGAATCTTCTTTTTGTCCTTGAGAATGGCTTCAACCATTTCGGTCGCGGCGGCCGAGGGGGCGTAATAAGCCGATCCGGTCTTGAGATATTTGACGATCTCGGCGCCCCCGTCTCGGGTGCGCTGCACGATGGCATCGAGGCGGTCTTTCGGGATCAATTCGGTGATGGGAATACCAGCGACGGTGGAGTAGCGGGGAAGCGGGACCATAGTGTCGCCGTGTCCTCCGAGAACGAAGGCGGTTACGTTCTCGACGCTGACCTTGAGCTCAGCGGCAATAAAGGTGCGAAAGCGGGCGGAATCCAAGACTCCAGCCATGCCGATGACGCGCTCGCGGGGAAAGCCGCTGATCTTGTAAGCGGCCTGCGCCATGGCGTCGAGAGGATTGGAGACGATGATGAGGATGCAGTTCGGCGAATTTTGCACGACCTTGCCGACCACGTCATTCATGATTTTGTAATTGGTATTGAGGAGGTCGTCGCGGCTCATACCGGGCTTGCGAGGGATTCCTGCAGTGATCACGACAATGTCTGAGTTGGCGGAGTCAGCGTAATCGTTAGTGCCGAGGACAGCGGAATCGCGCTTCTCGATCGGCATGGCCTCCAGCAGATCAAGCGCCTTGCCTTGAGGAACGCCTTCGATGATGTCGATGAGGACGACGTCGGCGAGTTCTTTCGACGCGATCCAGTGAGCAGCGGTGGCGCCTACGTTTCCGGAACCTACTACGGTTACTTTATTGCGCATGAAGTTTCCTTTCGAGGTGCAATTCGTTTCCCGGTGTTCATGGAGCGACGGGCGTCCTCGCCCGTCCCCAGGCGCATCTGGACGGGCGAGGACGCCCGTCGCTCCACTGACTCATGCTCAGTCCGCTGCGACTGCAACCGTCATGTTTTCGATCATGCAGGTTGCGAATTCGCTGGTTTTTACTTTGGTGGCGCCTTCCATCAAACGTTCGAAGTCATAGGTGACTTTTTTCTGTTCGATGGTGCGTTCGAGGCTCTGCTCGATCAGATCGGCGGCTTCGCTCCAACCGAGGAAGCGGAACATCATGACGCCCGACAGAATGACGGAGCCGGGATTGATGACGTCTTTGTCGGCATACTTGGGAGCGGTGCCGTGGGTGGCTTCGAAGATGGCGTAGCCGTCGCCTACGTTGGCTCCGGGAGCGATGCCGAGTCCGCCAACCTGCGCGGCGCAGGCGTCGGAGATGTAGTCGCCGTTCAGATTGGGAGTGGCCAGGACGCTATATTCGTCGGCGCGGGTTACAACCTGCTGGAAGATGGAGTCGGCGATGCGGTCGTTGATCATCAGCTTTTTCTTCCAGACGCCTTTGCCGTGGGTGGCGTAGATGGAATCGATGCAGCCTTTCACTTCTTCGTAGAGAGCCTGACGGAAATCGTCAGTGGCGAACTCCAGGCCCGGCTCGATGAGGAGCGCATTCTCTTCGACGGTGAGATTCGGCTTCTTGTCTTGGTTGTCGATGATCCAGCTTTCGCGCTCGGTGACGACCTGGTCGCGGAATTCTTCGGTGGCGAGATCATATCCCCACTGGCGGAACGCGCCCTCGGTGAACTTCTGAATGTTGCCTTTGTGGACCAGCGTAACCGTCTTGCACTTGTTTTCGAGAGCGTGCTGGATAGCCATGCGCACCAGGCGCTTGGTGCCGGTGACGGAAATGGGCTTGATGCCGACGCCGGAATCGAGGCGGATCTGCTTCTTGCCATTTTTCAGCATGTCCTTATTGAGGAATTCAATGAGCCGGGCGCAATCGGCGGTGCCTTGTTCCCACTCGATGCCCATGTAAACGTCTTCCGTGTTTTCGCGGAAGATGACGATGTTCATGCGCTCGGGATGCTTTACCGGCGAGGGCACTCCGGAGTAGTACTTCACGGGGCGGACACAGCCGTAGAGATCGAGGATCTGGCGCAGGGCGACGTTAAGGGAGCGAATGCCGCCGCCGACCGGCGTGGTCAGCGGGCCTTTGATGGCCACGCGGAATTCGCGAATGGCGCTGATCGTGTCGTCGGGGAGCCAATTCTCAAAGCGAGCCTTGGCTTTTTCGCCGGCAAACACTTCGTACCAGGCGACGGAGCGCTCGCCCTGATAGGCCTTTTCGACCGCAGCGTCAAAGACACGAACGGAGGCTTTCCAAATATCGCGACCGGTGCCGTCGCCTTCGATGAATGGAATGATGGGGTGGTTCGGGACGCGATACTTGCCGTTGCTGTATTCAATCTTTTGTCCGTTGGGCGGAAGTGGGACTCCGTTATATGACGCCATTACACTAGCCTCCGAGAGCGTTGAAGGAACCCTAACATTATAAAGAAAATAGGGAGTGGGAGAGGAAGGCCGGCGGTCACTGGTTCGTGTGACGGACCTCACATGGGGAGGGTACCGGCCCCGCCGCCGGGGCCATGGCCAGTCACAGTGCCGCCGTTAAAAAAGACGCGGCGACCCTGCATCTCTACACTGACAGCTGATTTAGCGTTCGATCTTTACCGACTTCACAACCACATCTTTGTTGGGGCGATCCTGGCGGTTGCGGGCAGCCTTGGAGATCTTTTCAACTACATCGTAGCCTTCGACCACCTCGCCGAAGATGGTGTGCTTGCCGGTAAGCCAGTCGGTGTTGGCGACGGTGATGAAAAACTGCGATCCATTAGTATTCGGACCGGAGTTGGCCATAGCCAGCTTTCCACCCTTCTCAAAGCGATGTGGTGAGCCCTTGGTTTCGTCCTCAAACTGGTAGCCGGGACCACCGAAGCCGGTGCCCATGGGGTCGCCACCCTGGATCATGAAGTCGGGGATGACGCGATGAAAAATCGTCCCTTGATAGAGAGGATCCTGGGTTTTTTTGCGGGTGGTAGGGTGGGTCCACTCACGCTTGCCTTCGGCGAGTTCGACAAAATTGGCGACAGTCTTGGGGGCGTCTTTTTCAAACAGACGGCAAACAATGTTGCCCTCGCTGGTTTCAAATACGGCATAAGTTCCGGGGGTGCGGGTCATAGTCTCCCTTCGAATTCCTGAAATTATCCTGGTAGACAAGGCTTGCCTCGTCTCCGCGCGGCGACCGCCGCTCCAACTATTTGTACTATTGTGCTCCAGCCGCAGGCTTGGATGCCGCCTTCGCGCCTGCAGTCGCAGCGACGTGGATTTCAATGTGCGTGATCTTCACCGGATGGGCCGGAGTTTCTCCATTGGTGGGCATACGAGCGATCTCTTTTACTAAGGCGACAGCGGCCGCATCGCACTGGCCGAAAATTGTGTACTTGCCGTTGAGGCTGGGATAGGGAACTTCGGTGATGAAGAACTGCGAGCCATTGGTGTCCGGTCCAGCGTTGGCGTAGGCGAGACGCCCAGGGCGATCGAAGGTGACGCTCGGCGAAGTCTCATTCTTGAATTTGTAGCCGGGATCGCCGGAGCCGTTACCAGCGGGATCTCCACCCTGAATCATGAATTCGGGGATGACACGGTGGAAGATGGTTCCGTCGTACAGGGCTATGCTGTGCTTTTTGGCGTGCGTGACCGGGTTGGTCCAATCTTTGGTGCCGTTCGCGAGGCCGATGAAGTTTGCTACACCGATGGGCGCAATCTTCGGAAACAGCACGCAATGGAGGTCGCCAGCCGTGGTGTGGATGATGGCCGTGGGATCGGGATTTGCGGGCTGGGCGGCGGGCGGTGTGGCCGGCTGCGCGGTCGACGCTGCCTGTGCAGCGCCGAACAGGGACGTGGCGATGATCAGAGTGATCAGGACGAACGAATGCAGTAGAGTGCGCATGGATGCTCCTGTAAGGTATTTTGGCAAGTTTTTATTGTACGACAGTCGATCGGAACTCTGCCGCTGGAGTTTGCCCCTGGAGAGCCGGGTGCCCCCGCCCGGCTTCATGGTATCCCTTGGACGGACGAGGACGCCCGTCGCTCCATCGAAGCACTCATCCTGCACTTACGGCCGCAAGCGCTTGCTGGACGCACTCCGCAAGCGGCTGGTCGGTGAAGATCGTGGTTTTTGGGTAAGGGATGGGTTCGAAACAACCTTTCACTTCGAGGTAGAGCGCGAATGACCGGTTATGCGCGGGGTGCGACGAGCCAAGGTTGAGGTCGAGCCGGCGGCGGGCGGAGTCCTCGGAGCAGGTGCATTCGAGGATCGCCCAGGGCTGTGCGAGTTCACGGGCGAAATCGAGAACGCGGTCGATCTGGTAACGGCGCGAGAAAGGACGGCCGTCGAGGAAGACTTTGCGAGTTGGAGTTTTTCGTAACAGGAAGCGACCGGCTTCGAGCATGACCTCCATCACCAAGTCATCTTGCTCGACGGAGTATTCGACATCTCCGGGCGCGAACAGCGCGGAACGAATCTCATCCTTGCTGAGGAGAGCGCCTTGAGTGCATAGGGCAAGTTCGCGAGCCAGAGTGCTTTTGCCGGTTCCGGGAAGGCCGACCATGAGAACGATCATTCTTTTGAAATTGTACCGGGAAGGTCTCGTGGAGGAGCATTGAGCTGCGGAGCGAATTTAAAGGTTGAGGTTCCTAGTTCGAGGCGGCTAACGCCGAAACCGCCGCGGTCGCGGGCACAGGGATGGGAACCGTGCCAGGCTCTTCCGTGGGTGCAATCGGGAAGATGGTCTGGGTTTGGCGCCAGTCGCTATAGCGGTCGGACACCATGATATGGAAGACCCACTGGTGACGCTCTTCTTCGGGTTCGACGAGGCCGAGTGCGTTCAAATAAAACAAGTAGCGCTCGACAAAGCGTATCTGCTCTTTCGTCATGCCGCGGCGCTGCAGGTCGACGGTGATGCCAGCGAGATGAGAAGACGCGGTATCGCCATCCGCGGGGGCGGCGTTGCGATTATGGCGGCGAAGTTTTTGCTGCACCTTGACGGTACGCACGGCGGAGTTCAGCTGAATCTGGTCATGAAACTGGCTGTAATAGAGTTCGGAAAGATCGGCGACGAAATCGCGCGTCCAGGGGCGGCAGTAGCGCCGCGAGGGGTCAAGACGGCGGTCGATGCGAAGTGCTTCGCCTTCTTCGATGGGAACGAGTTCGTGCGAGGCTTTCAATTGCTCGAGTTCATCGTCATCTTGAATGCGCGGCAGTTCGAGGCGGTCGATCTCTTCATTTTGCCGGAGCAGGGAATCGTGCGACGGACGGAACATCGGATTCCAGAGGATGCCGCGAAGCCGGTGAAAGCGGAAGGCATGGAGGATACGGTGGCGACGATGGGTTTCGACGTGACGCAGGGCGAAGGCGCTAGGCGGGGCGCCGGCCGTGATGGCGATCATGATGAAAATCGCGAGCGCGAATAGCGCCGTCCGAAGCGTGGGTTTCGGTGCGATCTTGATCGCGATCCTCTTCAGTTCCAAGTTCAGGCCCAAGTTCTTCACGATTGCAGAGTGTCGTTCAGATGGCAAAATTGCGGCCGTCGAAACGAATCCTGAAGGCTTGTAAAAAGCTCATTTTCCTACAGGATGGGCAATTGTAAACCACCGATGAAGAATCGGGTGAGGCAAATCAGGTTAAAGCCGATTACCAAAGGCAAGTAAGGGTGGTTACCATGCGGTGATCCCGCTACAACCCGTCAAAAAGCACCGTACTGGTGGATGGCGCCGGCGGAGACGGGGCTAGCCCCGTCTCTACAGGGGAGGGTTATTTTCGCAGCAGATCGGTCAGGGCCTGCTTCATAACCTGGCCGCCGACCTCGGCAATGGACGTGGTCAACGGGATTGACTTAGGGCAAATCTCGACGCAGTTTTGCGCGTAGCCGCATTCCTGAATGCCGCCGTCGCCCATGAGAGCCGACAGGCGTTCGCGCTTCAGGGCCGCTCCAGTGGGATGGGTGTTGAACAGGCGTACTTGCGAAATGGTAGCGGCGCCGACGAATCCCGTGTCTTCGTTGAACTGCGGGCAGGCTTCCATGCAGCAGCAGCAGGAGATGCAGTTCGAGAGCGGGTAGGCCTTTTCCTGTTCCGCCATGGTCATGCGCGGTCCGGGACCGAGGTCGTAGGTGCCATCGACGGGCACCCAGGCTTTCACTTTTTTCAGATTCTCGAAGAGCACACTGCGATCGACGGCGAGGTCACGAACGATGGGGAACTTCGACATGGGCTCGAGCTTGATCGGCTGATCGAGGTGGTCGAGCAGGGTAGAGCACGCCATGCGGGCCTTGCCATTGATGACCATGGCGCAGGAGCCGCAGATCTCCTCGAGGCAATTCGAGTCGTAGGTGACGGGCGTGGTCTGCTTGCCGTCGCGGGTGACAGGGTTGGCCGCGATCTCCATGAGCGCCGAGGTGACGTTCATGTTCGGCTTGTGGGGAATCTCGAACTCTTCCCACGACGCGCGGGCGTCGGGGGTTAGTTGGCGTTTGATCTTTAGGATTACGGTTTTTGGGTTTGCCATTTAGCTTTTAGCCTTTAGCTCGTTGCTTCAACGCGCGATTGAGCCATATAACTAGCGCGAAGGCCCAGACCGGCATGAGGAACCATCCAAGGTCATTGTGGTGAACAATCATCCGAACAGCAGTAGCAATCCAAATGACTGCGACTAGAATCCACAGCGCAAGATATTTCCGAGAATACGAATGACCGCTGCTTAACGACTCGAACATGTTGACAGTCTCAGTACTTCCCCGGACGCGGCGGGATTAGCGACGCGTCCACCGTCTTGAACTCAAACTGCGACTCGTTTTCTCCAGTACCCCGGCCGACGCCGGCCATGAGCGACTGCGAAAACAACCACATCTGAAAGCATTTCCTGATACACGATGTTGAACGGAAACCGGTGCAACGTGTACCGCCTGAATTCTCCGAAGTAACTCGGCCAACGCTGCGGAGCCGTCTCGATCGCCTGTACCGCTTTACTTACCGCCAGCTCAGAATCCGAAGCTACTACGGCACTGCGATCCCGATACCAAACGAGTGCCTCCAGATACTCGCGCTCGGCCTCCGGATGGAGCCGGACCGGCTTACTTGCCATCCAGCAGAGCCCGCGCCTTCCTCTGAACCTGGGGCCACGGAACCGTGCTTACTTTGCCCGAATGCACCTCGTCCGCGCGTCTTGCGATTTCCGCCTGCCACGCCGCGTCCACGTCGGGATCAATACTCGTATCCAGACTGGCGATCAGACTTCCGGCTAGTTCGGCGCGTTCATTGTCCGGCAACGAAAGCGCCTTTTGCAGGAGTTCCTGTGTTCGTTCGGTCATAACAACATTCTATCCAATCTGAACTAACGCACGATCAGATTTCAGTACTTCCTCGGCCGCGGGGTAATCAGCGACGCGTCCACCGTTTCGAACTCAAATTTCGGCTCGTCCAGATCAGGCGCGAAAACTGCTTTCGTGGTCTTCATCCAGTTCTTGTCGTCGCGCTCGGGAAAATCGGGTTTGTAGTGGGAGCCGCGAGACTCGTCTCGCATAGCCGCTCCCTGCGCTATTACTCTGGACAACTGCAGCATGTTGTAGAGCTGGCGCGCGAAGGCGATTGTTGTATTGGCCCACTGCGAGCGGTCGCTCAGGTTAATTTTCTGGAAGCGATTGAGCAGGTCGACTACTTTGGCGTCCGCTGCTTCGCACTTCTTGCTGTAGCGGATCACCGTGCAGTTCTCGGTCATTAAGGCGCCGAGTTCTCGCCAGAGCAGGAAGGGATTTTCCTTGCCGTCGGCTTTCATCAGGCCGGCGTTGATTTCTTCCTGGCGTTTGCGTTCGGCTTCGAAGTGACCGTTGCCGGGCGCGGCTTGCAGATTCTTCGCGTACTGCACGGCGTTCGGGCCGGAGACGAAACCTCCGTAGATGCAGGAGACTAGTGAGTTTGCGCCCAGGCGATTCGCGCCGTGGTATTGGTATTCAGCCTCGCCCGCGGCGAAGATGCCGGGGATGTTGGTGGACTGTTTGTAATCGATCCAGAGGCCGCCCATGGTGTAGTGCATGCCAGGGAAAATCTTCATGGGGGTAACGCGCGGATCGTCACCTACGAACTTCTCGTAGATTTCAAGGATGCCTTCGAGCTTGCGATCGAGCGTCTTGGCGTCGATGTGGGTGAGGTCGAGGTAGACCATGGGCTGGCCGTCGATGCCGAGTTTTTCTTCAAAGACGACCTTGAAAATGGCGCGTGTGGCCACGTCGCGAGGGACGAGGTTGCCGTATTTCGGATACCACTCCTCGAGAAAATACCAGCGTTCTTTTTCCGGAATCGACTTCGGATCGCGTTTGTCTCCGGCAGTGCGCGGGACCCAGACGCGTCCGCCTTCGCCGCGGGCCGATTCCGACATCAAGCGCAGCTTGTCTTCGCCGGGAATGCAGGTGGGATGCACCTGAATGAACTCGCCGTTCGCGTAATAGCATCCCTGCTGGTAGAGCGCGGACTGCGCCGATCCGGTACAGACGACCGAGTTGGTGGACTTGCCGAAGATAGCTCCGCAGCCGCCGGTCGCGATAATGATGGCGTCGGCGGGGAAAGTGCGGACCTCCATCGTGCGCAAATCCATTGCGCAGATGCCACGAGCGACGCGCTGGCCATCGAGGACAGCGGAGAGGAACTCCCAGTGCTCGTACTTCTTTACTTTGCCCTCGGACTCATAGCGGCGGACCTGCTCATCGAGCGCGTAAAGAAGTTGCTGGCCGGTGGTGGCTCCAGCGAACGCGGTGCGGTTATAGAGCGTGCCACCGAAGCGGCGGAAATCGAGCAGACCTTCGGGTGTGCGATTAAAGGGAACACCCATGCGGTCGAGCAGATCGATGATGCCGGGAGCAGCGTCGCACATGGCTTTGACTGGCGGCTGGTTGGCCAGGAAGTCTCCGCCGTAGATGGTGTCGTCGAAGTGCTGCCAGGTGGAATCGCCTTCGCCCTTCAGGTTCTTGGCGGCGTTGATGCCACCCTGGGCGCAGACGGAATGCGAACGTTTTACGGGGACGATCGAGAACAGGTCAACCTCGCCGCCCAACTCGGCAATTTTAATGACGGCGGCGAGACCTGCCAGGCCGCCGCCTACCACGATGATTCTCGGAGCTGCCATGCTGTATAAGTCCGATCTGCCGGGCCCTCAGGGGCTAAAGCCCGCGTCTATATTGTTGCAGGGCGGCACGGCTGAAGCCGCGCCCTTCCCGTTCGTGCTCGAGCGTGTTTCTCAGCGCATCACAATATTTTCCGAAGTATTCGAATTCAAAGGCTGCTGCGGCAGACTCAAAAAGCCGTACATGCTGAGCGCGCCGATAGCAATCAATCCCAGCGCGAAAGCGAGGCAAACATAGCCAAAGCGGCGGCGCGCCGTTTCTCCGGTGGTGATACCCCACTTCGCCGCGAACAGCCAGAGTCCGTAGCTGAAATGCCAGCACGCGGCGATGATACCGATCGCGTAGAACGCGATCATCCAGGGATTCTGAAATTCCAACTGCACTTTTGCAAATGACTCCATCGGATGCGTCGGCAGGTGCACGCCGCTGAAGCGCAAGAAATAGGTGTGCTGCACCATGAAGATGAGCGCAATGATTCCCGTCCAGCGCTGCGTGGTGTAGAGCCAGTTTCCGGTCCAGGGGTAATCGACAACGTTGGTCTCCCCCTGGTACCAGATATATACGCCATAGAGGCCGTGGTAGAGAATGGGAATCCAGATGAAGAACAACTCGAGCAGAAAAACGCCGGGCAAACTATTTAGAAACCTGACCTGCTCGCCATAGGCTTGCACGCCTTTGAAGGCTTCGGCATTGGAGATGAAATGTTCGAGAAGAAAGGCTCCAATAGGCACGACGCCGCTCAGCGAATGCAGACGGCGCAGCAGAAAGGATGTGCCCTCTCCAGCGCGCAGTGGAGCGACGCCGGATTTAATTCTGGGAGCTGCGGGATTGGCAGTTGATGCCACGATGACTGCTCCTTACATGGTCCGAAGTGCAAACTGGCTATTATCGTTTTGTGCGGGAGTGGAAGTCAAGGAGGAGGGGAGTACTCTGACCCTCACTCCAAGATAAGGATGAGCAAATGCGAATCGAATCGGTGCTCAAGCCATCCGGCCATCCGGGAGAAACGACATCTCCAGTTTAAAGAGCAGGCTAACGCGGAGTCGCACGCTTGTCTGTGGCGGAGATCACATGGGCAGGTGAGCTATCTTCGTTGTGACTTAGTTTTTATCGAGGGCCTCCTGGCACCACTCGAGGAAAGCGCGAAAAGCCATGCCTCGATGACTGTAGCGGGCTTTCTCTTCCGCGCTGAGTTCGGCGAACGTCTTGTTGATTTTCGGGAAATAAAACAGAGGATCGTATCCGAATCCATTCTTGCCAAGGGGCGAATCGAGAATGACGCCTTCGGCGGTGCCGCGGAAAGTGCGCAACGTCTGGCCGTCCCGAGCCGCGGCGAGCACGCAGACGAAACGGGCAGTGCGTTCTGATTCGGGGATACCTTTTAATTCGCGGAGTACGCGCGCGTTGTTGGCCTCGTCATCCGAGTTGCACTGTGCCGCGTGCGGTTCGTTCTTCTGCAAATCGTGGGCGGCGAAGCGGGCGGAGTGGACGCCGGGGGCTCCGCCGAGCGCGTCGATCTCGAGACCGGAATCGTCGGCGAGGACCAACTCCCCCGGAACAGCCCTACTGTAACCTTCAGCTTTCTTAAGCGCATTCTCCTCGAAGGTGGCGCCGTCTTCGATCACCTGCGGCAAGGAAGAAAAATTTGGGATGTTTGCGATCGTGACGGCGAAGGGTGCCGCCGCTCCAGCAAAATCGCGGAGTTTGCCGGGGTTTGAGGTTGCCAACAGGATGTGATGTCGCGCGGCACGCTCGCTTTTCTCTTGCCCACGCCAAGTTTTGATCCAACCGCCGAGGAAAATGATCAGGCTCATGAACGAGATGGCGTTTCCGATACGGCGATCAGGCGTCCGGCGGAAATAGATGTGGATGTCGCTATCGCCGTCCGCTACGGGAATTACGATCAGTCTGGTGTCATCGGTTTGTTTTGTCGCGGCGGACCGCCCGTTCACGACGACTTCCCAGGCCGGGTAGCTAAAGAGACGCACAGTGAGATCTTGCGCTGCGGCAGAGTGAACCGTGAAATGTTTTTCCGTCTGGCGCCACGTCACGATGGTGGCGTGCACCGCAACTCCATTTTGGTCGCTCACCCGCGGCAAATTTTTATTCAGGTCAGAGGCGTCGGCTCCCGCGGGGACATACTCATCCACGCCCTCGTAGCCTGTGCCGTTTCCCATGGCATCGGTCATCTCATAAAAATCACCGGTCACAGCCCACCACGGAGGCTGGGTGCGATATCCGGCGATGATGAGAGCGGCCAGCAGAAGCGATGCCGCCGCCGCGCGCCGGGCCCAGCCTTTGACCGCCACGGTCAAGAGCAGCGCAAGGGCCGCGTTCAAGCACAGCAACCAGCGGAAGGGAAGCTGCACATAACGAAATTTGGGCAAATGCTCCCAGAGAAGATTGCTTACGGGGAGCATCACCAGCGCGCTGCAAGTGCCCCATGCAGAGAGGACTAACCACGACCGCTCGCCTATGCTTCCAAATCTGGCCGTAATGGAATGGTCGCCGGACTGGGCTGGCCGAGACTCCCTAGCGAGGCTCAGCGAAGGCCGGCGCGAAAGCCAGACCGCGCATGCCAGCGCGACAATTTCAACCAGGGCTATTGTCGAAACCAGAAGATTGAATCGATTGTGATCGGGGTCGGCGAGGAAAGTGAAAAGAAAATTATCTTGTGGACGAACGCCCGGCGAGAGCACTTGCTGGAGATTGATCCATCGCTGTTCAAGGCTTGCTGGGAGCAAGTAAAACGAGGCCAGCCCGGCTCCCAGCAGCATCGCCAGAGCGGTCCGAAGGAGAGGGCGCCAGACACGCGGGTCCCATGATCGTCTTAGCCCCAATTCACGCACCGCCAGGAGCAGCACGAGGCCGATCGCGGAATATTGGATCATCAGGGCCGCGGGTACATTTGTGAGCCAAGCCACGGCGAGCACCAGACTCAGCCACAAGGTCGGGCGGGGGCCAGGATCGTTGAGGCGCAAGACACACAGCAAGAGAAGCGGCAGCAGGGGCGCCGCCAACAATTCCGCGTAGGCGCTCCGCCAATAGACGATCAGCAAGTGGTAGGGGTTCAGAGCGTAAAATACAGCGGCAAAAAGTGCATCCCGAGGCTGCAGCCAGCGGCGGGCAACGTGGTACATGGCGGCTCCGGCCAGCGTGAGTACGATCCAGCAGTAGGCGCCGGGCACAATTCTCCATGGCAATATCGCGCCGAGCACGGCGCCCAATGTCCAGGAAGCTGGCGGATAAAACAGGAAGCGCGGCTCGCCATACCCCCACTGCGCCAGCGCCGCCCAACGCGGATAGACGACGCCGTACTTCCACTGGCCCAGGACTTCCATCCATGAATTTAAGTGGAACTCAAAGTCATGGCCGGAGGGAGTGCCCCATCGGAAAAAGGGAGCGATGGCCAGGAAACAAGCTCCGGCGAGTACTCCCACTCGCGAGATCGAACGTCTGAGCAAAATAGCTTGACCTTTAACCTAAAGACCGAAGAGCGAAAGGCTGCGAGCGAATCAGACTCCTATAGAGACGGTGCATGCCTCATCTCCAGAGGCAGAGCCATTCTATTGCATAAGATTTTCGAAGGATTAACGAAACCGAAATAATTGACCAGAGCGGTCCTGCAGTCTGCGATCCGAGAGGTACGACCCAAGAGGTTCGCTCAAAGAGGGAAGACGCCACGGGCTGGATCAGCGCAATAGATGGGGTGTTGATCTAATTTCAAATTAAGTTCTCGAAGTAGCTGCGCAGCTTCAGTTCGCGCAGCCATGCGGCCGGCATAAGCCGCTAGAAACAGTGCAATCAGACGCTCTGAGCGACGCTCTCAGGGTTCCGCTGGCGATGCAATTCCTCGAGGAACTCTTTTTCGTCGAGCGCATGACCGGTCCGAAGCAAGTTCAATAATGCGTCTTCGGACTCGCCCCCAGGGGCGCTGGTGCGGGATAGGTCAGCCGCGCTGGCGACGAGCGAGCGGGGAGAGGTTTCCAACTCTGGTGTAACACCGGGACGGTCCATGAGGCAGTTGATAAACTCGCCGACGCTCTTGTGTTGCTCAGCGGTGCGGGCGAGAAACTCAACCCCCATGCCGTGTCCGGGATGCATAACCCGGACCAGGCCTTCGGTGTGAATCTCCATTCCGGCGACGCGCAGGCAGAGATCAACTGCGGAGGACTCAGGAAAGGGCGACTCCGTTTCGATATAACATCCGCCGAGGCTGAGGTCGGTCAGTTTACATTGCCGGATCACTTCCGGCTCTTCGGGCCGATCTTCCTGCGAATGGGAGGTTACCCACTCTTCCATTTCCTGTCGCATTTTGGCGTCAAGATCGAGAAAGCGCAGGCCGGTTTGGCCGTTGGGGCTACTCCAGACAACTTCTGACGCCCCGGCGATGGTGGCGCCGCCTTCCGGAAGCGTAAAGGAGACCTCGACCTGAGCGGCGGGTGGAAAAGGCTTAGCGGCCAACACGCCCATGCCGCCAGCGCTTAAGTCGAGGAGGATGCCTTCGACCAGGTCGCCATCCGCGTTGCCGTTGCCGGCAGGACGGATCGAGATTTCCGCCTGGACGGCGACCCGCAAGGATTGCTGCCTTTCGCGTTTGACCAGAGCGGTAGCGGCACGAAAGGTGCTTTGAGCCTTCGCGTGATCGACGGGCTTGGTGAGGATGAAGTGAGCGCCGGCGCCGAGAACGGAGCCGATCTGCGCTGTATCCTGCAATAAAGCAACGGTCACGGGCGGTTTATGCCCGCCAGACAAGAGATGGCGGCAGCCTTCGAGCAGTTCGGTGGCGGCTTCGCGGTCGTCGAAGTCGACGATGACCTGATCGAACCTCTCCTCCGACAGCCGGATCATGGCGATGTCGATCGCGTTGGCTCGACATACCACAACCCCAAACTGCAATAAGACCTCAATCAACGTTTCTGACGTCAGGTCATCCTTTGACAGCAGTAAGGACTGCAAGATCAGAGGTAACCCGAGCCTTCCGCCACGCTCCATCTTTTTGCACCTCTACGGCCAGCGCGGAGTTGCGCCGCGGGCGGGCTTAGCTGCGCCCGGCTGAGCGCTGGCTTTAGCCGCCATCGCGTTGGAATTTTCCTCGTCCACGTCCGTCAACACTGCGCTGTCTTCTTCAGTGTCATTCTCGGCAAGCAAGGGTGCGACTTCCCGCAGTTTTTCGGCTGCCTGTTGCAGCAACTCGATCTGCTTTCCCAATTGTGCGTAGTGCGCCTGTTTGCGGCGCAAGACTTCATGGATATCTTTCATACTTCCCCCTGCGCCTGACTGTAGGTTTTGAGGTACTGAAGGTCAACCGCAAAGGCATAACCGAGCGTTACTGCAGTAATAGGAGCGAAGATTTGGAAGTGCGCGGAGATGTTTGCTCGAACGCTGCTTCCGCGGCTAACAACGTTGGAGAAATCAAAAGCCCCGCCTTGCGGCGGGGCCATGAGTTGAGTGTTCTGGGCGACGTTAAAATACTCAAATTGTTAGCCAATAAGCTTGCGACGGAACATGCCAGCGATGCCCACCAATCCGGTACCGAGAAGACCCAGAGTTCCAGGTTCTGGTACGGTCAGTTGGGTATTGCCCAAAGCGATGTGTCCTACGCCAGCGTTCAGTTGTGCTCCGTTCAAGATCGTGATGGTTTGGGTTGTTGTTCCACTGACCATGCGGCCGGTATAGAGTTCACCTGACAGGTCGCCGCTTAGAGTGTAAGTGCGTTTCTGTCCAACCTGGCTGATCAGGGTCCAATCGATCGGACCAACAAAACTGCCGGTGAAGATAGTTCCCTTGGGCTCGCCGTACATTCCAGCGCCAGTCACGCTAAAGTAGGAACCTGTGCCTGAAAATACACCGCCGCCGGAAACTGTGCCACTGGTCAAAACTCCGGTCCAGAAGCTGACCGAACCCAGAGAATGTCCCGGAGGAGCTGAAATACCGTTGAATTGTCGGAGCTGCGATCCCTTGGATGAAAGGACGGACGAGCCAATTGTGCCTGCTCCATTCGTTCCCAACATATTCGAGATTGCAATCGTGCCGGCTTCGTTCACTAATGTGATATCGTCTGCAAACGCTGCCACGGGCAGCGCCAGGGCCAGCAATGCTAACACCACTACCACTCGCCTCATGTTAATCCCTCCCAATACTGCTTCTCATTTTCCCTAATTCACCCTGATCGTACTGGCCAAGGTATAGGTCGCCTAGACCTTTCAGAGCACTTGTACTTCCAAAAACGGAAATCGAGGTCTGAATTTTATAATCAACAACTTACGTACGTTTTTGTTGTTGTCTTCGAGCTTAGGGTTGCAATCTGTTGCATACTTAGCAACACTCGGTTGCCCCTGACTCGTCCCGGAAGCCCAGTCCCAGATAACAGGACGGAACAACCTTAGGTCTTTGGAATCGGCTGAGGAGCTTTTTCCACGAAAGAGAAAAGTCCTAACCGGGGAGATCCGCTTCCACAACCCGTGTGCGACCGAAAGTAACCGTTCGCAAGGTTACCCATGCTACCACGGGTTTCAGGATTGGCAAGTAGCTCGATCGTGCCATTTTAGAGCCTCCAAGGAACGCTCTAGTGTGGCTGGAAAGGTCGAACGGACTTTTGCAGACATTCTGCTCCCTGCGCCCCAGCACTCTTGATTCTCAGTCATATCAGTCCGGAAGCAGTCTTATGGCTTCCTTGTTTCCAGAGTGCAGGCTCTTGTAGGCGGCGTCCAGGATAACCTGGTTGCGCCAGCCTTCGGTTCCCGGTGCTGCGAAGGCGCTGCGGCCTTCGACGGCGGCAGCAAACGCGTCTGCCTGGCGCGCGTAGGCCAATTGATTGGAAACGGTCTCTTCGGCAACCAACTGCCCGCCACGCCACATTTCTAGTTTTATGGGACGTTCGACATTCAGGGCATCTTCGGCTCGGAGGACGCCGCTGCCGCCTACGATTTCCAGCGGGGTGCGATAGTGCGCCCGGGTGGAAACCAGCACCGTGGCCAGTGTGCCGCGCTGAAACTCCACGGTGAGAATAGCCGCTGCTTCCACGTCGCCGGAATGTTCGTCCGACCGGCCGAGGGCACTGACGTTCCGGGGCTCATCCTGCAGAATGTAGCGCAAGGCGTCGATGCAGTGGACGCCCACATCGGCAATGGGGCCGCCTCCGGCGATCGACCGGTTGTAGAGCCACGTGCGGGCATGGCCGATTCCGGGATAGGAGAACTCAGCCCGCGCGAAGATAGGGTGGCCGATGTCGCCCGCGGCGATGCGCTTGCGAAAGACAGCCGTACTGTCGGCAAAGCGAAATACCTGGGCGACACCCAGAAGAACGCTGGCATTTCTAGCTGCTTCCACCATCTGGAGGCATTCGCCCGCATTCAGGCCCATTGGTTTTTCCACGAGCACGGGCTTACCGGCAGAGACGGCCGCGAGCACGTCGTCCAGATGGCAGGCATTGGGTGTAGTGACGAGGACGGCATCGACGTCGGGGCAGCGGCTGAGTTCTGCTGTAGAGGCGAAAACGTGCGGGATGCCATACTGCGTGGCCGCTTCGCGGGCCTTGTTCGAATCTCGCCTGCTCAGGGCAGTTACCTTGCAGGTTCGGGCAAGCGCGAAACCCGGCATTAATCGCCGGACAGCGTGCAATCCGAATCCTGCGATCCCAAAGCGAATCATGGGGGGAGTGTCACCGTCTCTCGGAAGCATTCTACATTCGCCGATGGGAATCTCCGGTGCTTCCTGTGGTTAGAGACACTGGCGGCAGAGGACAAGAACTACAAGAGCTAACCAGAGAGGACACAGGGAATCACAAAGGGGCTAGGGAAGGGACATCACGGCCGGCGATTAGTGAAGGCGCAAGTCAGCCAGCAGGGCAGGGTCGATGTTGCCACCGCTGATCACAGCGACGTTGAAGTTGGTATCCGGCAATGCGTCGGCCTGAAAGAGAAACGCAGCGGGCGCCACTGCTCCGCTGGGCTCAGCCACCGTTTTCTCGTTACCACTGAGAACGCGGACGGTCTCGCGGATCTGGTCTTCGGTCACGCCGACGATGTCGTCAACATACGCACGGATATGTTCGAAGTTAAGCTTCCCAATGCTTTGCGTGCGAAGACCATCAGCCAGCGTCTGAGACACTTTCTCTGCTGGAAAAGAGACGATGCGCCCGGCCCGCAGGCTGGCTTGAGCGTCGGCGGCAAGCTCGGGTTCGACGCCGATGACCTTGACTTTGGGATTGCTGAGTTTGATGGCGGCGGAGACGCCGCTGATAAGGCCGCCTCCACCGACTGGGACCAATATGGTTTCAACGTCAGGCAGATCTTCAAGGATTTCAAGGCCAACTGTTCCCTGACCGGCGATGATTTTCTCGTCATTGTAAGGAGGCACGATCACATAGCCATGTTGGGCAGCCAGTTCTTCGGCGCGCAGACGGCGTTCTTCACTGCCGGGACCGACGATGACGATTTCCGCTCCCAAGGCGGCGGTAGCGTCGAGCTTGTTCTTGGGAGCGTTGCCTGGCATGACAATAATCGCCCGCACAATAAGCGCCCGTGCCGCGTAGGCCACACCCTGCGCGTGATTGCCGCTGGAATAAGAGATCACGCCGCGGCGGCGTTCGTCCTGGCTCAGAGAAGCGACCTTGTTGTAAGCCCCGCGCAGTTTGAAAGCGCCGATGGGCTGCTGGTTTTCGAGCTTGAGGAAGAGCTTGCGCTGATCCGTGGGGCCGGTCCATTCGAAGAGGGGAGTTCGGACCGCGATGCCTCGGAGGAGGGACTGAGCGGCGCGAAGATCGTCTAGGGAAACCATCGTGTTTGAGCGTGCCTTGTCCGGACGTTTCTTGCAAGGGCGGCCACGCAATACATCATGATGCTATATAGATTGACATCATGATGCCCGCTTTCCCGGGCTGCGCTGGAAAAACCCTCTGAGCTAACAAGTTCAGCGTCGGAGGTAGGGCAGTATGTGGAAATGCGAAGAAAAGCATCAGCAATTCCGGAAAGAGGCGCTAGCCGCCTGGACGCACTACCGGACCACTGGCCGGCACGCGACCGCCGAGGCCGCCGATAGTTGGCTGGCCAAGCTCGAAGAGGACGAAGAAGCCCTTCCTCCGACATCAGGCCTGGCACTCTCGAATACCTAAAGCTCGGCCAACGCTTGCTTAATAGTTTCTACAGTATCTCGATCCGGTGACCCGCCTTTGAATGAGTTCACTATTTGTAGAGATTGTTCCAGTGCGGGTCTCAGTTCAGCTTCGCTGCGGGAGCCGAAGGCGCGTACGGTTGCCAGTAACGCTAGGCTTGCTTGATAAAACACGAAAGGCTGCTCGTCTGCCATCCTGCTGACGAGCCACGGAACGTACTCCAAGGTTGGAGCCAGCTGAAGTATTGCGATTGCTGCCAGCCGAGTACCCGGAGAACTTTGCGACTGTGCAAATTCCGCCAAGAACGGTCTGGCAGCAATCGCTAATGTTCGCATCTTCGCCACAACTGCGTTCATTGCACGAGTACGTTCAGGCCCCGGTTTTAGGTTTGACCGCGTAGCCTCATACTCACCGGCAAATTCAAGCATCCTCTGACGGACGACAGGCAATTCAGCGCCGCCAACTAGCTTGTCGACGCGAACGGCAGCCTCCCGCTCTCGAGGCGGGACTTCGCGCTCGGGAGCAGAGGTCTGTTCAGCCTGTTTCGCGCTTCTGTCCACCTCAACATCAATAAGTTCTCCGAGCTTTAGGCGCTTCGATTTTCCGATTATGTCGACGAGCGAGGAAAGCAGCTGAGTCAGTCCGCGCCTCTGGGTAAGGAGGAGGACTACAAAAACAATTGGCCAAGCAAGGGCACCCGCCAGCTCCGAGATACTCTTCAGTGTCTCTGCTGGGCTGGATTGTTGAGCTTTTGGAGAGTCACTTTCCAGCCTTACTGTGACTGTGCCACCTATCGGACCTTGTTGCGGCTGCGCCGAGGACTGCTGAGTGTGTTGAGCGCCCTGGGGCTGTGCATCCGTGGCCAGCACAAAGGTGCCGATGAGCAGCACTGTTAAGCAGAACCAACAGGGCAAGTATTTACAGCAGGTCATCTCTGGCGACCTCGTTCCTGGACCCTTTGTTCCCAATCGCGCGGCGTCTCGGCGGCGAAAACTTTCTCAGATCTCCAGTATCACCGGCATAATCAGCGGGCGGCGCTGGGTTTGGCGGGAGATATAGCGCTTCAGGTCGGTGCGGATCTTTTCTTTGATCACGCCATAGTCGGCCTTCTCTTCGTCGCTGGAGGCAGCGAGGGTCTCCATGACGATCTCGCGGGCGCGTTCGATGAGACCGTTTTCTCCGGGATTGAAGCCGCGGGTGACAATTTCCGGGGACGTTTCGACGCGTCCGGTAAGTTTGTTGATGGCGATGACCGGCATGACGAAGCCGTCTTCACTGAGATGGCGCCGGTCTTTGATCACCAAGTCTTCGACCACATCCGAGCGCGAGCCGGAATCGATGCAGACGCGGCCTACGTTGACGCGTCCGGCCTTGCGAGCCCCGAGTTCGTCGATTTCCAAGACGTCTCCACTTTCGATCAGCATCACGTTGCCTACGGCACCGCGCATCGACCCTGCCAGTTCGGCGTGTAGCTTGAGCTGGCGGTATTCTCCGTGAATCGGAACAAAATACTTGGGCCTTACTAAGTTGATGATGAGCTTCAATTCTTCCTGGCTGGCGTGTCCGCTGACGTGGATCGGGGGGTAAGAACCGTCGTCGTAGATGACGAAGGCTTCCCGCCGGAAGAGATGATCCACCATGCGGTAGATGGCTTTCTCGTTGCCAGGAATGATGCGGGAAGAGAGGACGACCGTGTCTCCTTTTTCAATCTTGGCGTGCTTGTGATTATCGACCGCCGCTCGAGAGAGCGCCGACATCGGTTCACCCTGGGTGCCACTGATGAGGACGCACATTTTCTCAGGCGCAAAATTCTTCATCTCGCCCGGATGAACGAGCATGCCCTCGGGAATTTGTATATATCCGAGGTCTTCGGCGATTTCCGAGGAATTATTCATCGAGCGGCCGATGAAACAGATCTTGCGGCCGTGCTCGCGCGCCATGTCGACGGTGAGTTTGATGCGGTGAATCGATGACGAGAAACAAGAGATAAAAAGGCGCCGCTTGGTGCGGACGAAGACTTCTTCAAATTTGCGGTGCACCGCACGCTCGCTTGGCGTGTAGCCCTTGCGCTCGACGTTAGTGGAATCCTGCAACAGCACGAGCACGCCTTCCTTGCCGTACTCGGCAAAGCCGTGCAGATCGAAGAGGCGGTTGTCGGTGGGCGTGGGATCGACCTTGAAGTCTCCCGTATGCAGCACAACCCCGAGCGGCGTGTGGATGGCGAGCGCCACGCAATCAACCAGACTGTGCGTTACCTGCAACGGATGAATCGTGAACGGGCCTACCTTGAAGCGCTCTCCGGGGCGAATCTCGCGAAGATCGGCGTCGTCAAGAAGCTGGTGTTCGTCGAGCTTATCTTCGACATAGGCCAGCGTGAATTCGGTACCCCAGACGGGAACATTCAGTTCACCGAGAATCCAGGGCAGGGCTCCGATGTGGTCTTCATGCCCGTGAGTGAGGACAATGCCGCGAACAAACTTGCGATTTTCGAGCAGGTAAGAGATATCGGGCACGACAATGTCGACACCCAGCAACTCCGCTTCGGGGAACATGAGCCCAGCGTCAACGACAACGATGTCGTCGCCGTAGCGGATGGCCATGCAGTTCATACCGAACTCGCCCATCCCGCCCAGCGGAACTATATGCAGTTTTCCGGTTGACATTGGTAAGGTCGATGCTAGCACACGGTGCGACAGGTGTAGAGACGGGAGTAATGGCCGCTCAGGGTGGAGACGCAGCCACGCGCATTTCCACAGACCATTTGTGCAGCTGATAAACTCGTCGTAGAAGATGACTAGCCGAAGATAACTGACCGATGCCGGAAAAGAACAAATCGTGGACTCGCCGGCGCATCGAGTCCGCAATCCGCATGGGCCTGACTCGCGCCTATGACACGATCAAGGTCGATTCCGGGCGCTTCATGATGCAGCTGCGCGTGGCTTACCGGTTGCCCCTCGCGACGTTTCAGGGAGTTTACACGCTCCCGGTCGAGCGCCTGGACGATGTGGCTGACTCGGTGATCCGTTCGGGAATGAAACTGGCAGCGGCTGAAGGCGCCGGTTTTGGCCTCGGAGGACTGTTCACGATCGTGCCCGATCTGGGCATTCTTTCGGCGATTACCATGCGTACGATCCAGAAGCTGAGCCTGATTTATGGCTTCGAGTTGAATACCGACAGCGAGATTGCCGAGCTTTGGATTGCCGCAGCCAGTGCCGCCGGAGTCGACATCAGCCGCGAGCTGCTGGAAAAGGAAGTGATCAACCGGTTCGTGCCGCGGGTGATCCAGAGAATTGCGGTGAAAGCTGGAAGTGAAGTGGCGGAAAAGTGGGCGGGGCGGTTGATTCCGCTGACCAGTTCGGCCATCGGATGCGCGCTGAACTATTACTTCGTGAAGGCGTGGGGAGAACGGGCTCGGGCGCATTTTCGAGGTAAACATCTGGAAATGCGGCAGAAGTTTGCGGTGGAACAGATGCAAATTCGGGACGCGTCGGTGGCAAGAAACTGATAGCGCTCCTCAGCTCTACCGCAGCCACTCTTCCAAAGAGATCCCACGATCAGTCTTTTCGTCGCGATATTTGACGATAACTGGCGTGTAGAGCGACAGATTCCACTCGTCCGAAAGGCCCTTGCCTTTTTTCACGGCACGCGATCCTGGCACCACGACTGCATTCTCCGGCACTTGTAGCGGGTGGTCTGCCGAAGGGCGGTACACCTCGCCGCGCGCCAGATCGTAAAGAGGCGTGGATCGCGTTAGTATCGTGCCTGCTCCGAGAACGGCGCGGGCTCCGACCAGCGTCCCTTCGTACACCCCGCAGTTGCCGCCAACTAGAACATCATCTTCAATAATTACGGGAGCGGCGTTGATCGGCTCCAGTACGCCTCCGATCTGCGAGGCGGCACTAACGTGGACACGCTTGCCGACTTGAGCGCAAGAGCCGACGAGCGCGTGGGAGTCGATCATTGAACCTTCGTCCACGTACGCGCCGACGTTAATAAACATGGGAGGCATGCAGATCACCGAAGGCGCAACATACGCCCCTTCGCGAATGGAGGAGCCGCCGGGTACGAGGCGAATCTGATCGCCGAGAGTAAGGCGGCGGGGAGGGTAGGTGTCCTTGTCGATGAAAGAGAGCACATCGCCGTCCGACATCTCCTTCATTTCTCCCAGGCGGAAGCCGAGCAAAATTCCTTGCTTAACCCAGGAGTTGACGACCCAGCGTCCATCGATTTTTTCGGCCGCGCGAATTTTGCCGCGCGTCAGAGCCCCGCGAAAGTCGCAAAAGATGCGTCGAGCTTCGGCAGGCTTCATGGTGGTTGCGTCGGCAGACAGGCGTTCGATTTGTACTTTCAAAGTAGGAAACGAGTCGGACATAAGATGTTCGCCTGGAAGTTTTCCGCGTCGCCAAAAAGCAGGCCATCCGCTTAGGATGGCGATCGGACCAATCGCTGCCGGTCCTACCCCACGCATTTGCATTCGCTGCGAATCAGCACTCCTGGCATCTGGTGCGTTGCCGCGCGCGCCTCGGCCACGTTGCCGTAGGGTCCGTGCCAGCGCGAATGGTTGGGATCGTGCCCGGCGGGGCGTCCTTTGCCGGAGTTGCACTGGCCGCACGATGCGCGGTGCAGCATCGCCTTGTGCGGACCCGCAGCCCAATTTTCGTAAATGTAAAATTCTATGGCAGCGGGTGGCGGAGCCGCAGGCTTGGCGATCAATCCGGCTTCAGTTGCGACCTTCTGGAGCTTCGAGCGCGTATCGCGGCGCATGGGAAGCAAGGGCAAGCGGTAGATCTCCTCGATCTTGCCCATCATGGCGAGCACGGCCTTCACCGGGAGCGGGCTGGACTCGATGAAGTTGGCCAGCATGAGCGGCAGATATTTGCGGTGGATGGTGCGGGCTGCCTGCCAGTCATCCTTCAGAGCCGCGCGAGTCATCTCCGCCATCTCGCGGGGAATTTCGTTGGACGCTACCGAGATCACGCCTACACCGCCGAGCGCGATTACCGGCAAGGTAACGGCATCGTCGCCAGAGAGGACGATGAAGTGTTCCGGAACTGCGTTCAGCACTTCCGCGATCTGCGTCATGTTGCCGCTGGCTTCCTTGACTCCGGCAATGTTCGGAACCTCACACAGGCGCGCCAAGGTTGCGGGCTCGAGATTCGCTGCGGTGCGGCCGGGAACGTTGTAGACGATGAGCGGCTTGTCGACTGCTTCGGCGATGGCGCGGAAGTGCCGGTATTGGCCCTCTTGCGTCGGCTTGTTGTAATAAGGCGAGGCGGTGAGAATGGCATTCACGCCCGGCCGCGCCGCCACTTCTTTCGCTTTAGCGACAGCCTCGCGGGTGGAATTGGAAGTTGCGCCGGCGACGATCGGCACACGACCGGCAACGACTTCGATGGTGACGTCGATCACCCGCAGCCACTCGTCGTGGGTGAGCGTGGGAGTTTCTCCTGTGGTGCCGCAGGGAATCAGGAAATCGACGCCCGATTCAACCTGCCAGGTGACGAGATTGCGCAGAGCATTTTCGTCTACGGCACCGTCCTGGGAGAACGGTGTGACGAGAGCTGTACCACATCCCCGGAGTTGCATGGGTTAAGAATAACTCTTCTGGCGCACACTTGCCCGTCGTGCACCGGGAATCATTCACAAATTGAAATAAAAGATGGGGGCCATGGACGCCAGGGCGGCTCCGGCCTGCAGCGCAAGTACGCAAAGCGTCTGTTTTGGAGCCCGTGGCAGCCACTTGATGGCGAAGAACGCCAAGACAGGCATCTGTCCGGCCATAAGCAACTGCCAGAGATGGGCAGTGGCGCCTTCATCGGCCTCGCGCGAGGGGACGCCGAAAAGCGCGAGGCTAACAAGCACGAGCGTCAGGGCGGTAAGCGACATCGCCACCGGAAGAAAAGCGCTCGGTCGTTTGATCATTGCGCCAAAGGAGCTGGCCTGTTGATCCATGTTGCCTCCTCAGCAAAGAGAGATTCGATCTGTCTTTAAAGCTCTCGCCAGACGTTGCGGAATTCGTAGAAGCCCGTTTTGCCTGCCAGCCATTCCGCCGCGCGGACGGCGCCTTCAGCAAATCCGAGACGCGACTTGGCGTCATGGCACAGATAAATTCTATCACTCGCAGAATTGAAGACCAGTTCGTGCATGCCTACAACATCCCCCTCGCGAAAGGAGACGATCTCGACGTCGTTTTCATTGGAGAGACCACCGGTTTCGCGGACAATCTTCTGGATCGTGATCGCCGTGCCCGAAGGCGCGTCTTTTTTTTGCGCGTGATGCCGCTCGAAGATCTGGCCCGAGTAATCGTATTGGAGCGCAACCCCGGCGGTCGCGGCAATCTCGAAGAAGAGGTTCACGCCGATAGAAAAATTTGATCCGTAAAGAAATCCGGTTTTCTCCGCCAGCACCATTTCGCGCAGCTGCGGTACCTGGTCGTACCAGCCGGTGGTACCGACGACCATGTTCTTGCCGGCGCGGATGCAGGCTTCAGCGTTCGTGACAATCGCAGACGGTGCAGTGAAGTCGATAGCCACGTCGAAAGGGGCAAGAAAAGCGCAGGTGAGAGCGGAGGCGTTGGCGTTTTCGTCAACGTCCAAAGTGCGCACATGGTGGCGGCGCGAGAGCGCGACCTCCGCCACCAGCGATCCGGTTTTGCCGCGGCCGAGAATTAGGAGGTTCATGGAAAGACCTGTTCACTGCCGAGACGCAGAGGGCGCGGAGACACTTCTGCAAAAGCTCCGTTTTTTTTCAGCCCAGTTGTCGCCGCGTGCTCTGCGTCCTCCGCGGTGAAATGACTACGCAAACACTTCCGGATCGGCTTCGGCGAAGAAGGCGCGGTGCAATCGCCGGACAACTTCAGCGGCGTCGTCTTCTTCGATGACGAAGGTGAGATTGATCTCGGAAGCGCCCTGCGAGATCATGCGAATCTTCACATCCTCAAGGATGCCGAAAACCTTGGCGGCGATTCCCGGAGTATGGCGCAAATTTTCTCCAACCAGGCAAACAATAGCTTTTCGCCCCTCATACTTTACGTCCGCGAGCTTCGCCAGATCAGCGGCCAGCGCCGGAATGGCTTCGTTTGTCTCAGCCGTCACCGAAACGCTGACCTCAGAAGTGGACACGACGTCGACCGCAACTTCGTGTTTATCGAACGCCTCAAAGATGGACTTCAAATATCCGCGTACCAGCAACCGTCGAGGAGCGGCGACCTCAACGAGCGTGATCTTTTTCTTGAGCGCGATAGCCTTGAAAATATTCGCGCAGCGCGGAGCCCGCGCGGTGATCTTCGTCCCTTCGCAGGAGGGATTCATCGAGTTCAGAACAAAGACCGGAATATTCTGCTGCACGGCGGGCAGCACGGTCGCCGGATGCAGAACCTTGGCGCCGAAGTATGCGAGCTCCGCTGCCTCATCAAAGCTGATCACCTTGATGCGGCGCGCTTCGGGGGTAAGCCGCGGGTCGGTGGTCATCATGCCGTCGACGTCGGTCCAGATCTCGATGCGTTCGGCATTCAGGGCGGCGCCAAAAATGGCGGCGGAAAAATCCGATCCTCCGCGGCCGATCGTGGTGGTGATGCCAGCACGATTCGATCCAATAAATCCGCCCATCACCGGAACCTTGCCCGAGTCGAGCAGGGGCTGAACCCGCTTGCGCAGCCGCTCGTTGGTCTCGTCAAATTGCGGAACGGCACGAGTGTAGGAGTTGTCAGTGAGCAGGCATTGCCGGGAATCGACGTGCGCGCCGGGCAGTCCGCGGGCAGTGAAGGCGGCGGCTACGATCTTGCTCGAAAGCACCTCGCCGAAGGAGGCCACGTAATCGTAAGTTCGGGGAGTAATTTCTCCGACAGCGCCGATGCCGCGCAGCAGTTCGTCGAGATCTTCGAAATCGGCGCCGAGGTCGCCGTGAAACTCCGTGAACAAGGCGGTGCCCAGCAGCTCTCCGGCAGTGTCGTAGTGACGCTCCCGCAGGGCGCGCGCCATCTTGAGAGCGGTTTTGCGATCGCCACTGCCGGCAGCTTTTCCCATGGCGAGAAGGGAATCGGTAACCTTCGCCATAGCGCTGACGACGACCACGGGACGATCAGCCAAACGGCCCTGCACGATCTGCGCTACGCGGTCGATCGCCTTAGCATCCTGTACGGAGGTCCCGCCAAACTTCATGACGATCATGGGCGGAGAGGCTCCTTGGGAAGAGCCGGAAATTGGGCGAGGAATTCCGAACCTCTCCGTAGAGATGCAGCCTGCCGCATGTCCGGCAAGGCAGACGGGGCAAGCCCCGTTTCTACAACGAGGTTAGCTCTCGCTATCACCCGAGATATCCCTTCGCTTTCAACAATTCAGCGTTGAGCAGAGCCGCGCCGGCCGCGCCACGAATCGTATTGTGCGACAGAACGGTGAACTTCCAATCCAGCACATTACATTTCCGCAGCCGCCCGACCGCGGTGGTCATGCCTGCGCCGAGGTCGACATCAAAGCGAGGCTGCGGACGGTCAGGAGCGGTCATGTAAACAACCGGCTGCTCGGGAGCACTCGGCAGCCGCAATTTCTGCGGCTCGGCGCGAAAATCGTTCCAGGCAGCGATCATCTCGTCCGCTGTAGCCTTCTTTTTAAAGCGAACCGCAACGGACTCGGTATGTCCATCTTCGACGGCGACACGGTTGCACTGCGCACTCATGGCGAAGGGAGCGGGATCGACGCGCGATCCGTTCAGTGCACCCAGCAATTTTTGCGTCTCCTCTTCCATCTTTTCTTCTTCGTTCTTGATGTAGGGAATGACGTTGCCGAGAATATCGAGCGAAGCCACGCCGGGATAGCCGGCTCCGCTGACCGCTTGCATGGTGACCGCCATCACCGTCTCGAGCGTGAAAGCCCGGTGCAAGGGAGCGAGCGCCAGCACCAACCCAATGGCCGAGCAGTTGGGATTGGTAACGACGTATCCTCCCGAAGAACCGCGCCACGATTGTTTGTCGATCAGCCTGATATGGTCGCCATTGACTTCAGGAATTACCAGCGGCACGTCGGCCTGCATGCGTAGGGCGCTCGAATTGGAGATGACTGCGCAACCGGCTGAAGCGAATTGCGGCTCGAGTTCGCGCGCAATCCCGGCGTCGAGCGCGGCAAAAATAATTCTTGGAGCGCCTTCGGGCGTGGCGGGCGCAACCGTCATTCGGGCCACCTCCGCGGGGATGGCCGTTTTTAAACGCCAGCGCGCCGCCTCCGCATAAGAACGTCCTTCTGAACGGTCAGAGGCGGCAAGCCATGAAACTTCAAACCAGGGATGACGTTCGAGCATCTGGATAAATCTCTGCCCGACGATGCCGGTGGCACCGAGAATTCCTACAGAAAGTTTATTAGACATGTTGTGATCGACAAACAAGTTGTAACTCGTAATTTTATACCAGCGAAATTTCTCAGGGGAATGTCGTTTCCGTTTCTGCCGCGCGCGAAAGGTGTCTAACTGCGCTCTCTGCCTGAATCTTGCGGAAACGAATATTCATTGAGCGGGCCGAATTTGCGTTTTTCAGCATAGATGCGCCAGCGCCGCACGACGATGCGCAGGCTGGCCATGACCGGGATGGAAAGATAAACGCCGAGCACGCCCGCGATTTCACCGCCAGCGAGAATACCGAATAATGCCGCCAGCGGATGTAATTCCACACTCGCTCCCATAATGCGAGGAGAGATTACGTAATCCTGAATCATTCGCCAGGCGAACAGAAATAAGAGGAGGAAACCCCAGTGCGGATATCCCGCCAGAACCGCGACAACCATCATCATTGCTCCAGCCATAAGCGGCCCGGCCATTGGAACAAACTCTAGCGCTCCTCCGGCGGTGCCGAGCATCAACGCAAACGGTACGCGCATCGCGCCCAGAAAGGATGTGTAGGCGAGAAACGACAACGCCGCCAAGGTTAACTGGGCGCGTATGAATTGGGCGAGCATCTGATTCAGATCCTGGAGCACATCCTGCAGGAATTCACGCTGGCTGCGGGACTGCACGAGCGAAAGCGCCACCTCATGGAAGCTGCCACCATCGCGCAGGAAAAAAATCGCGAGAATGGGTATGAGAAACAGCACCCAGATCCCCTGCGCGGCTTCCGCGACGCGAACCCCGATGTACTGCGCCAGGCTGGATAGGTCGTCACGGCGGCTGATCAGGAAGGCCTGAATACGCTTCTGGGTGGCGATGCTCCAACCATGTTCAGTCTCGATGCGGGCGGCAATCTCGTTGATTTGCCCTGGAAGTTGACCCGTGCTGGCCTTGTCGATCAATCCCGGCAACGATTCTGTCAGGCGCGCGCTTTGCCGGGCGATCCTCGGGCCGACCAGAAAGCCGAACACCGCCAGAGCCACCAGCAGCATAAAGTAAATCATAGCGATCGACCAGACACGGCTGTGGACAAGCTTTTCCAGGCGCCCTACTGCAGGATTAATCAGGTAGGCAAAAAAAACGGCAAACAGGAAGAGGATCAGGGTTCGCCTGGCCGCATAAAGAAAGCCGAGCACCACGGCGAAGAGCAGCGCCGTCAGCAGAATGCGGGACGTGCGTGAATCGAATATTGCCAAGATTCATTCCAGCCGTTGATCGGGCGACCACTATTCTCCGTGGTTAATTCTCGGGCGTTCGGAGAAAAGATCGGAGAAAAGAAAGGTGGTGGCCGTTTGTTAACGACAACGACGGACGACCGCTTCCTAGTCCCGATAGACTTCCGTATTCTCTCCCACCACCGATATACGCATCACTTTGAATTCGTCATCGAGCCAGAGTTGCCACGTCCCTGCCTCGGTCCGCAGTTCCATCTTCATCAGATCCTGTGGTCCAGCCTTGAGGTTCAACTTCTCGCGGCCTACGAATTCCATGCCGAGAGCAGCGGAAGAATGCTCATGGGGGTTGATGGTTGCGAACTGTGCCCGCTGCTTCACCGGACACTGCACCGTCCCCTTGTCCTGTTTGCAGGCCGCCCCAAGGAATTTCCAGGCCAATACTTCACGATGGATGAAGAAGTAATCGTCGAGGATCGTGGTGGATACGGGCAGCAGGTAAGGCTGCTCATGTTCTTTCTCGAGCGGCGAGACTCGCCACTTCTGGATCAGAAAATCGTCATTCGGCAGCAGCACTGACTCCGCTTGCTCCGGGCTCACTTCTTTCCAGTCGTAACGACGGATATCTCCGCCCGGAGTGAGCTCCATCTCGGAGGTTTGGTCGTCCGGCGGATTATTGGCCGTCTTGAACTCCGACCTGATGATGGAGCCGCCGCTATTCTGATAGATGGCAAAGGTCTCGGTTCCTACGCGATGGCCATTCTGGAAAACGCCGAAGGAGCCGGAATCGACGCTCTTGCCGTCGTGTTCCTTATCCTTGTCTTTGGGAACGGGCGCGGCCATGGCCGCAAGGCTCCAAACCATCGCCATCGTGAACGCGAGAAGCCGGTAAGACAACTTCACTGTAATTCTCCTGTTTCGGAAGGATCGGTGTGATCGTCAGATAAATCTCGGGCGTCGGCCCTCTTTCCATCCACCCCGTCAATTTTGCCCCAAAAAAGCAACCTACGCTCGATTTCAGCGCAAAGGGAGCCTTGATCGTTACCAGAGGTTACGACCGTAACCGATGACTGCCGATAAAAGGGCAGCCGGGCCTCATAAAGTTTGGAGAACTCCGCCCGATCTTTTCGCAGAGGCCGCTTCACCGGATGCTCCTGAGTGCGTTGCCAAAGCTCGTCCAGGGGAGCCTCCAGAAACACCGATGGCCAGCCCCGCAGCAAGGCGCGGTTTGTGGCTTGGGCGAAGGTTCCTCCACCGAGCGCGACCACAGTCGGTCTCCCGTGGGCGTCACGCTCCAGCGTTTTTGTCAGCTCGCGAAGCGCGTTGGTTTCGGCGAGACGAAAGCCCGTCTCGCCGCGTTCGTCAAAAATCTCTGAAACTGTGCGGCGCTCGCGAGCTTCGATAAGAGCGTCCAGATCCACAAAATCCCAGCCTAAGCGCTGGGCAAGGGCTGCGCCGGTGGTGGTTTTGCCGCAGGCCATGAACCCGACAAGAAACACTGCGCGCAGTCTCATGGCGCTCCCGGGCACGAAAAGGGACGGTTCCTTATCCGGCGGTCGTCATCCCAGATCGCGCCTGCCTGCTCCCCTTATTTTTTTCTGTGATCAGCGTTGCTTGAGGCGGATTTTACCACTGAACGAGCGCAGCACGACCTCGGACGATGCCTGGCCGGCACTGCCTACAAAGGAACGTCCCACTTCCTCGGAGAACCGTGAGTGTTGCGGTTTGAGGGGGAAGTCGTGCTGCACGCGGCCGAGCACCGAATGCGCCCTAAAGTCGGCGGAGACGTCTGCCGGTACCAACGCTTCGATGTCACCCGAATGAGTGATGAACGTGTAATCGCCGCCGGAACTGAAATCGCCGTCGTAAAAAATCTTTCCACTGCCGGTGCTCGCCTGGACCGAAGTCCCGGTGACCGATTTGAGATGGACGTCGCCGCTGATCGAAGAAATCTCGACGTGACCGTTGCGGACATTGATTAGTGTGACAGGGCCTCGCATGGTCCGGACATGCACATGACCATTTTCCACGTCGCGAACATTGACGACGGCTTCCGCGCCTTCGAGAGTCAGGTCTCCGTGCAGGCGCTCGGCCGACAGCGGACCGGTCATCGAATGGAGGTTGACAGTTGCGTCGGGCGGAATGAGCAACTCGTAATCAACTTGGCCGGTTGGCTGGTCGGTACCGTGCAGCAGGTGAGAGGCGATGTCAATGCGGTTGCCATTTTGCTGCTGGTCGACTTCCACGTTGTCAGATTTGAAGACGGCGGTAACGACGACCTGATTGTCGCTGCCGGGCCGGATCGAAATAGCTCCGTACTGGGTATCCACGGAAACATTGGCATGGGGACCCACGGTATAGCGATATTCCTTAGTCGCTGCGAACGCCGCCGCCGTGAGCGATGAAGCCAACGAGCAAGCCAGAACCAGGGTTACAACCGAGGTGCGGTCAATCCGCGATTGACGACGATCCACCGTGAGATGACCTACCCTGCAACGATTCGACCTAATCAGACCCGACATAAAACGCTGCCCCTGCGACCGGGATTGCCGGTCGCTCTTCCGTGATTGAACAAGATTCATCATTGAATACGATCCAACGCAATCTGGTAAAGAAGCGCTTTCTGTTGATAAGCGTCCATCAGATGTTGCCGGGCGTCGATATCGCCCGGATTCCGATCGACATAAGCCTGAGTCTCACGGATGTCGGCGTTTACCGCTTGCAGTTGATTTTCGTAGGTTGCACGCAGGGAAGGGGCACGGGTAGAAACAGCGCTTAGAAACTGCTCATCCTCCGGGCTAGGCACGGGTTCTACCGCTTTCGCGCCGGCTGCGCGGGGAGCAGGTTGCTGAACAGGAGCAAGAACCGCGGCCGTGGTGCTGGCAGTTTCAGATGCAGTCGCGCCCGACGCAGGAGTTGCAGGGAGCGAGGCCGCCTCCGTCGCGGCAGACGATTGAGACCCAGGAGAAGGGGCCGGAGAGGCGGAAGGTGGAGTTTGTTGCTGCACTACCGAAGGAGCCGGCCGATGGCTTACTACGTAAGAACCGGCCGCCACCAACGCCGCCGCCACAGGAGCCACCAACCACGCTCCCCAACGACGCCCCAGCAAGGCCGGCACCAGAGTAGGCCGAGGGCGAACCGGTTGCGCTTCCCGAATCAGCCCTTCGGCGCGCAACTGAGCCTCGATTCGGACCCACACTCTCGGCGACGGCTCGTCGCTCGCCGCCAGGTATTGAGCTTCGTTGGTGATCAGCTTCAGGTCGGATACCAGATCCGAGCATTCCGGACAGGACTTCAGATGAAGATCGAAGGCAGTCTGAAACGCACCGTCCGGAGCGCCGTCGAGGATCTCCGGCAGCATTCGTTCTACATCGGAACACGTCATAGCAACTCTCCCCAATACCGCAACTTCTGTTATCCAGTCTTGGCCTTTTCGGCTCTCATGAACTTCAGATAATCTCGCAGCTTCAATCTTGCCTTATGAAGCTGCGATTTGCTGTTGCCGATCGAGCATCCCACCATCTCGGCAATTTCATTGTGCTCGAAACCCTCAATATCGTGTAACACAAAAACGGTTCGATAGCCCGGGGGTAATTTGTCGATCGCCCGCTGCAGTTGCAGCCGGTCGATGGAACCCGCCAACTTCACATCCTTGGTGCCGAACTCTTTTCTCGGAGCCTCGTCGTCGGACTCCAGAGTCTCCTCGAGTGACACTACCGGCAACCCCTTCTTGCGCAGTTGCATCAGCACCACGTTGACGGTCATGCGGTGCAGCCAGGTAGAAAAAGCAGATTCCCCGCGAAAAGTAGCAATCTTGCGAAAGAGCTGAAGAAATGCTTCCTGGGCCAGATCTTCGGCCTGCGCGGGATTGGAGACCATGCGCAAACATAGGGAGTACACGCGCCGTTTGTGCAGCTGATACAAGACTTCGAATGCTGCCTCGTTGCCCTGCTTCGCCTGCTCAATCGCTTCTGCTTCGGTAATGCGCTGCTTCTGGTCGGTCAAGTCGCCTTTTCCGGCCGCTATTGCATCAGATGCGGCTTCGAACCCTTTTTGTTGTACAAATTTGCCGAGACAGATGCGGAAGCACTCTCGACCGTTCCCAGTCGTCAGAATACCAAAAACCGTAGTTTGCGGAGCGCTCTTTGAGGCCAAAACGACCATGAAATCTGGCCAGAGATTTACTTTCGTAACCTTTGAACTCACTGGGCAGACGGGGGGCGGGCGATTCCCGGTGTTTCTCTGTGCTGCGCCTGGCAATGTCACTCAGCCCTTGGCGGTAATCGTCTCCAGCCCATGACCGTGGGGGCCCAGTTCGCGCTGCCGCAACAGGAAAGCGAAGAACACTCCCAGAAAGCCCAGTATGGAAAAGATCCACATACCCAACCGGTAACCTGCCGGATTCTGTGCACTGGCGTGGCTGTGATCATTAGCCCACCCGACCAGCAGGTTGAACCCGGCGAGCCCGATATTCTGGATCATGGTCATCAAGCCATAGGCCGTTCCCAACTTCGATTGGTCGACGATATAGGCAACCGATGGCCACATGACGGCCGGGATCAGGGAAAAAGCGATCCCCATCATCGCCATCGGCACGTACAAGCTGATGTGCGTGTAACCCATCATCAGGTAGACGGGGATGAGGAGCATGGACCCCATCATCATCAAGAGGGCTCGCTTGCCGATCTTGTCGGCAAACAGCCCAAAGGCCGGCGTCCCAAACATCGTAAAAGCCGTCAAGATGCTGACCAGAAATCCTCCCAGCTCGCGGCTGGTCCCATGGGCCTCCATGAAGAACTTAATGGCAAAGGTCTCAAACGGAAAGATCGCCGAGTAGAACACAATGCAAAGAGCGACAATGTACCAGTACGACACGCCAAACTTGTAAACATCGCTGAAGACCACTTTGTCGGTCGAACCCGCCTGACTGAGCGTGTAGCGCTTCTCGGCCAGTGCTTCCATCACCCAGTAGGCGATCGCGCCGGTCACGCAGAACGTTCCGAAGGCCACCGAGATCAAAAGGGGAGACCTCCAGTTGCCATAAGCGAACTTCGCCCAGGTGGGGGAATTCTGTGCCAGCCACGATCCGAAACGCGCGATCATGAGGTTGATGCCGAAGGCAAAGCTTAGCTCCTTGCCCCGAAACCATTTGGCGATCGCGGTCGTGACGGCGACGATCAGGGACTCGGCGCCCAGGCCAAAAATGAGCCGCCCTGAAGCCATCATGGCTAGCTTTCCGGAGAGCGCGGTCACGACCGCCCCGATCAGGCAAATCGTCCCAAAGATAAAGATTGCCTTGCGGGTGCCGATGCGGTCGACGATGTAGCCGCCGATCAACACCATGATCACGTTGGGGATGCTGTAGATCGCCTGCAGGAGTCCGATATTGGAATCCGAGAAACCAAGTTGTTTCGAAAGCAGGTCGGCGATGGGGGCGATGCAGTCGTAAACATAGTAGTTCCCAAACATCGCAAGACTGATAACGATAAGGACCATCCAGCGATAGGTGCGGGAGGGTTCGGGACGTGCAATTTCTGGCATGAAAACACTCATCCTCGGCGGCGCGCGGGCGGCTGCCGTTTATCTTGGGTCGGTGAAGAAGAGCACCGGCATGAAGATAACAGATTGGAAGAGGGAATCCTCGCGAAAGGAGGTGGTCGGTAGCGCCTTAGTTACAGGAAATATGGAGATCTCCTGGATTGCAGACCGGGATCACCGCACCGAAGGCTTGGACCGGCAGTGGACGCGGGTAGAATCGGGGTCAGATTTCTCGAATCTAGATTTGGTGGTCCCACACGCCGCGGATTGACTTGATCGGCAAAAAGAAGAAGCTCTCAGCCGCCACCCATTTTCGCGCGACTGAGAGCTTAACCCGAAGACTGACAGCGGAGAGCGCTTTTACATCTTTTCCGTCTTGCCGTCGTATTTCACCGTGCCGTTCTTGTCATTCTGCCGGGTGACGTCGCTGTTGCCATAGACGCGGCCGGCTTTCTTGATGCCGCTGGCTTCAGGCGCGGCCGGATTGGCCACGGGTCCAGTGAAATAGGTCCAGTATGCCGGGGCTTCTGCGCGTGGGGCACGCTCCTCATCGGAACGGCGCTCGTGCGGACGCCCTTCATGCGGGCGCAGGCCGAAAGCGCCCTCTTCACCCGGACGCTGGGCGGTCATTGGTTCGTGGATCGCCTCGTGCATAACTTGGCCCTCGCGCCCAATCGTTTGCGGCCACAAGCGCACGGACGGCGTAATCAGCGGAGATCCGCCCTGGTACCAGACGGCGACGGTATAAACCGAGCTCGTCGATCCCACTTCCTGAGAGAGAGTGGAATTCGTCGCGCCGGCGATCAATCCCGTGGTGGCGTTAGTTGCCCCTACCGGATTCGGCGAAAACTGTTCCAGGGAAATCTCAGGAGTCGTCAAAAGCGGAATGAATGGTCCGCAGCCGTAGAAGCAATTGCCGTAGGGCCGGGGAACCGGTTGTTGCCCGAAACCAGCAACTGTAGTGAGTGCTACTACCGCGAGAACTGCTGCCGCCAGAACCAAATAGGGTCGCATACTGCCTCCAAGGGGACTACCGCCTGGCTTTCAGAGTGCAGTTTGCTGGCCAGTTTGGGTCAGGGGCTATCGAGCACGGATGTTCGGGGATTCACTGCATTCTCGGCTAAATGACTGAAGTGGAGGCGCGAGGCCTCAATTCTTGTGGTGAAAACCTGTGCGCACAACCTGCAATCGATTAGCCCGCCCGAGTCTACTTCTTGCAGTTCTTAACTACCTACAAAGCGAGCGTACAGGCTGCGCGCAACAGCTGTATCCGTAGTTCCCTTGATGATCGCCCGTCCGTCGGGAAACAGCGTCATTTCGTAGGGTTCCCGCCAAAACTTCAACACAAACTCGTTGTGCCGGACGGTGCCGTGGGGCTGCAGGCTGGAGCTCAGTTCGGCAAAGTCAACCGGCCGCTGACGCTCATGAATCTGCACCGAATTCCTTCCACACAAGGTAATGTGCGGTCGCCCCTCACCAGCCAGGTGAACAAAATCGCCGGAGCAGGTTCGGCACCCTGATCGGGAATGGGTGGCCGTCAGTTCGGCGCGTTCGTTCGTCCAGACATCCCAGGAGAGCAGCGTGTTCCGCATCTTCGAACGCGCGCCCACCAGAAACTTCATAGCTTCCGTGGCAGCGAGCGACGCCACCAGGTTGACAGCAGAATTTAGAATGCCGGCGGTCTCGCAGGTCTCCACCGTGCCCCGCGGAGACTGCGGAAAAATGCAGGCAAGGCACGCTGTTTCGCGGGGCAGGATATTCATAGTCACGGCATAGCTGCCGACGGCTGCCGCATAAATCCAGGCCACCGAGTTTTTGACGGCGTAGTCGTTGACGAGATAACGAGTTTCGAAATTGTCGGTGCCATCCAAAATGAGATCACAGCTGCGGAGCAGGGAATCCACATTGGCCGGAATCAGATCGGCAACCTGCGGCTCGACGGCGATCTCGGAGTTGAACCGCGCAATTTGCCGCGACGCCGCGATCGCTTTGGGCACCGATTCGCGCGCATCCTCCTCCGTGAACAGCGCCTGGCGCTGCAGGTTGCTCGGCTCGACGTAGTCGCGGTCGATGATTCGCAGCTTGCCCACGCCGGAGCGCGCCAGCAACGAAGCCAGAGCAGAGCCGGTGGCCCCGCAACCCACGATCGTCACATGCGAGGAGGACAGTTTCTTCTGTCCCTCCGCTCCAATCTCCGGGAACAACACCTGCCGCGAATACCTCTCTTCGGTCTGCATTTTCGAGCGCGCTTACCTTGGCGATTACCTTTCAATGACTTTTCACCCAGTATTATAGGTGCCAACCATTAAACTCCATCTTGCGAGCAACGTGTGTTGTCCACGGATTCATCGAACCCGATAAGCTTCGCGACGAGCCAGGATGAATTTCAGGAGAAAAGCTTGCGGTTCCAGCTAGCGGATGGGTGGTCGCGAGCGAGCCGGCCTTGCGCAGGAGAAGGTGCCGGC
This sequence comes from uncultured Acidobacteriaceae bacterium, assembly GCA_963696275.1. GTDB lineage: Bacteria > Acidobacteriota > Terriglobia > Terriglobales > Acidobacteriaceae > Acidiflorens. The sequence continues at coordinate 99,179 of CAVOJQ010000013.1, forward strand.
ACATGCCCGGCCGACCGGTGCGCGGCGGTTTTCCGTGCTCAAAGCACTTTGACCTTCGCGAAAAGGTTGGCCGTATTTTGGATTTTCGTACTTCTCCTGATCATCCTTCTTCCGATCCTCGGCCGGTCGGCGGTCGCTGCGGGAATCTCTGGGCAGGCGGGCGCCGCGGGCGCTCCGTCAGAAGCTCAACCCGAAGAAAAACTCGCAACCGGCTTCGCCACGATTACACCCTATCTGGGACTGCCCATCGATCAGATCGAGTTGCCCGGCGTTCCTCTGGAAGAAGCAGCCTCGCTGCTCGCTGCTACCCCGCTTAAGATCGGTGAACCGCTCACGCGCGACAACCTCCACGATGCGATGCAGGCTCTTTTCGCCACCGGGCGCTTCGCCGATATTCAAGCCGAAGCGAGCCGGACCGCGACCACAGGAGTCCAGCTACGCTTTCTTACCATCGCCAATGTTTTTGTTGGGATGGTGACGATCGAAGGCGTTTCCACCAACCCTTCCGCTAATCAAATCGCCAGTTCAACCCGGCTGCAACTCGGCGAACTTTATACTCACGAAAAACTGGACCGCGCCCTGGCAGGCATCGAGCGGGTTATGCAAGAGAACGGTTTCCACCAGTCGAAGGTAGCGTTCTCGGAGCAGCGCGACGAGCAGCAACACCAGGTCAACCTGACCTTCCATGTTGTTCCCGGTCGACGTGCGGTTGTCGGAGACATCGCGGTTGAAGGCGACGCCGGATATTCCACGGAGCAGATTGAGGAAATCGCCAAGTTGCATCCCGGCGTCCCTGTATTATCGAACCGCATCACCCGCGCTCTGCAACGCATTCGCAGCCGCTACCAAAAGCAGGATCGTCTGCTCGCTCAGGTCGAGGTGGCAAGCAGAATTTATCATCCCGAGCGCAACACCGTGTCGTATGTGTTCAAAGCGGACCGCGGTCCGGTCGTCTCGATTGCATCCGAGGGCTTCAAGTTGAGCCAGCGCACATTGCGGAAACTGGTGCCTATCTATGAAGAAGGCGCGGTGGATGACGATCTGCTGAACGAAGGCCGTCGCAATATTCAGAACCACCTCGAAACACTGGGTTACTTCGATGCCACCGTCGCGGTGAGCCAGCACGGCACCGAGGAGGGCAAGAGTCTGCAGGTGATCTACACCGTCAGACCCGGCGATCGCCACCGTCTGGCGGTTATTCGCATCACCGGCAATCACTTTTTTTCCGACGAGCAGATTCGCTCCCGGATGCAGGACCAGGCCGCCGGACGCATCTTCAGCCATGGACGATATAGCGAAGCATTGCTGGATGAAGATGTGCGCGGCATCAAGGATCTGTACCGGGCAAGTGGATTTCGCCAGGTCGAGGTCACCAGCAATCTGGTGGAACGCTATCAGAACAATCCTTCGCAACTGGCGATCAACATCTCAGTGAAGGAAGGTCCGCAGACGCGCGTGGCCTGGGTACGGATTGAAGGCAATTACATGTTGCCGGAGGAACAACTTCCGGAAATTTCGACTGCCGAACGGCAGGGTTTCGACGAATCGAGCCTGGCCGACGACCGCGATACGGTTTTAGAAAGGTATTTCGATAACGGATTTCCCAATGCTACGGTTGAGGTTGCTTACGTTCCGGTGCCGTCGCCCGACGATTTGCCGCGCGTGGGCGTGACTTTCACGATTCATGAAGGCGAGCAATTTTTCGTCAATCAACTTTATCTCGACGGGCTGCATCATACCCGTCCCGGGGTGGCTCGCCGGGAAATACGAGTGCATCCCGGCGCGCCTCTGAGTCAGCAGGACATACTTGAGAGCCAGCGACGGCTGTATGACTTAGGTCTTTTCCGGCAAGTGGACACCGCCATCCAGAACCCGGACGGAACTGAGTCGCGTAAGAACGTTGTGGTCACCGTGCGCGAGGCCGATCGCTACACCTTCGATTACGGCGTTGGTTTCGAGTTCCAGACAGGACAACCCGCTTATGGAACCAACCAGCCGCTGGGTGCGACCGGAGTCAGCCCCATGGTCTCTCTTGGGATCAGCCGTATTAACGTTGGCGGCCGTCACCAGACGCTGACCCTCAAAGGCAATCTTGGACGCCTGCAGCAGAGAGCGCTCATCAGTTATGACATTCCCCGATTGTTAAACCGCGATAACCTGCGATTCACCGCTACGGGACTTTACGACAACACGGTCGACGTCTCGACCTTTACCTCAAAACGCCTGGAGGCCACTTTCCAACTCTCGCAGATTCTTTATAAGGTGCAGGACCGGCCCTTAAGCACGTTCGCCTACCGTTTCAGTTATCGCCGCGTGGAGGCGACCAACATTGAAGTCACCTCTAACCTGATTCCACTTCTGTCCACGCCGACCCGCGTGGGAACGCCAAACTTCATCTACGTCCGCAACCGCCGCGACAATGATCTGGAAAGCACGCGCGGCACCTATACCACGGTTGAAGGCGGAGTTGCTTCCAGTTGGTTCGGCTCGGAAGCTGATTTCAGCCGCGTGCTGATCAAGAACTCTACCTATCACACCTTCTTCCGGGATCGCAGCACCGGCCAGGGATACGTGCTGGCTCGCTCGACTACCGTGGGGATAGAAAACGGCTTTGGCAACACCATTGTGGTGGATCCCTCAACCCCCGTCCCACCTGGCGATAGCCTCATTCCGCTGCCTGAACGTTTTTATAGCGGCGGGGGCAACTCGAATCGCGGATTCGGGTTAAATCAGGCAGGGCCGCGCGATCCCTTCACCGGGTATCCCGTCGGTGGCAGCGCCTTGTTCCTCAACAGTCTCGAAATGCGCTTTCCCAATGTCCGAATGCCTTACCTGAATGACAACATCGGTTTCACCATTTTCGAGGACATGGGCAATGTTTTTGCGCGGCCGCAAGAGATGCTGCCCAGCCTTGGGCGTTTCCACCAGCCTTACGAGAATGTCTGCTTTCATGAGGTTACCCATCTGCAGTGCGACTACAACTATGCTTCCCATGCGGTGGGCATCGGAGCGCGCTATCAGACGCCGATCGGACCATTGCGTTTCGATTTCGGATACAATCTTAATCCGCCCTACTTTCCCAGCTACACCAACATTACGACCAACAAAGTAACTGGGACGCAAGTCGGGCAGTTTGGCTATCAGCGCGCCGGACACTTCAATTTTTCGTTCAGCGTTGGGCAGTCCTTTTGATGAAAGCGAAGCGCCTCCAATTCGGATCATGGTGGAGCGGCTCGAGTTCTCGCGCATGGAGCGCCGAGTCGCGTGGCTTTCAGCCGCGAGTTGGAGCACGCGCCGCAATCGTCATGGCTTTGGCTCTTGCCGTGAGTCTTGTGCTAACTCTTGCCTTGGCCGCCCCCGCCCTTGCCGGACAGATCGTCGATCGTGTCGTAACCAATGTTAACGGTCATGTCGTTCTGCAAAGCGACTGGGAAGAGGAAATAGCCTTTGAGGCGTTTGCCAATGGCCGCGATCCCGACTCCTTTACAGCCGAGGAACGCAAAGCTGTTCTTGACCGTCTGATCGATCAGGAACTGCTGCGCGAGCAGGTGCGGCCTTCGCAGGGAGCGCCCAGAGATCAGGTCGCTGCCCGAGTGGCCGAAGTTCGCAAGCTCCATCCCGACTGTGCCACGGAGGACCGCTGGCACGCGACCCTGCAACGTTATGGGCTGACGCAGGGAGATTTGGAGAAGCGGCTAAGTGACCAGATCCAGCTCATGAAGCTCGTCGAAGACCGGCTGCGCCCCTCCATCCAGATCGATCAGACGGCGGTGGAAAGCTACTATCAGGATCAATTGCTGCCCGAGATGAAGAGGGCAGGCACCAGCGTGGAACCATTAACCCAGGTTTTTGGCCGAATTAAGGATTTACTGGCTGAAAAGAAAATGAATGAACTGCTTTCAGGGTGGCTGGCAAGTCTGCGCGCGGGCAGTCATATCCTGGCGCCCGACCCGAGCGCCGGAGAGCAGAACCGGTGACGGACAAATCCACCGGCGAATCACCCGAACCGCCAACCGAGCCATCGCCATCAACCGACCCGGCGCCTCCTGTGCGCCGGCGCCTCCTGTTCAAGCTTTTGCTGGCGTTCGTTGTCTTCTGCGTAATTTCCTTCTCCCTGCTGAGCTGGTACGTCACCACGGATTCTTTCCAGCTCAAGGTGCGACGACGGGTCATCGCATCGGCCGAAAAGCTTACAGGCGGACGCGTCGAACTGGGCGAACTTCATACCATTCCGTTCCGCCTGCGCGTCGATGCTCGCGACCTGACCATCCATGGCCGCGAAGCTTCGGACCAGGCGCCGTTTCTCCACGTCGACCGCCTGCAGGCGGAGATGAAAATCATCTCGCTCTTGAGTACAACCGTGGGATTGCATTCTCTGGTTCTCGAACATCCGGTCGTCCACATCATCGATTATCCCGACGGCACGACCAATGTTCCTGTGCCCGAGGCCAGCGTTACTTCGAAGCGGGGACCGATCGAGGAACTCATCTCCCTCTCGGTGTCGCATATCGCGGTGCATCGGGGCGAGCTTCTTTGGCAAGACAGGAAAGTACCTTTCGAATTCACCGGGAGGGACCTCGCGTTGCTCTTAAGCTACTCCTTGCTGCGGAGCCGGTACGAAGCCCATGTGGTTGCGGGAAGCGTCGAAACTCGAGTGCAGGATTACCCCTCGTTTGTGTGGCGGGCGGATGCCTCGCTCATCCTGGCCCGCGCGCACACAGAAATCGGCAGTTTGACGGTAGCCTCCGGGAAATCTGAAATTCACTTCGCCGGGCACCTGCAGGACTACCACAGCCCTCAGGTGAGTGGTGATTACCACGGCACGGTCGATCTCGGAGAACTGGCGTCATTATTGAAGCAACCGCAGTTTCGCAAAGGCACGGCTCAGTTCGTGGGCAAGGGCTCCTGGAGCCTCCAGAGTTTTTCGACGACAGGATCGGTGCAGGGAACGGACCTGGATTGGTCGAACGGGAAGGTAGCGTTGCGCAATGGTCGCCTGAGCGCCGGCTATTCCCTTACTCCGGACCGATTCCGTCTTTCTTCAATCAAAGCGAATCTGCTGGGCGGCGACCTGCTGGGAGATGCCGATGTGACGAATTGGCGGACTTCCCTCGAAGCTCCGCCTGATCGACGGCAACGCCGCGTCGCCGGACGAGTTCCCATCGAAAGCTTGCAGCGTGGCTCGGTTCACCTGCAATTGGCGCGCTTCCCTCTGCTCCCGCCGCTGCAGATCATGAGTTCGAAGAAACTTCCGCTGGATCGCCTCGGGCTCTCCGGAGGTACGAGTGGAACGGTGGACATGCTCTGGGTGGGCTCTATCGGTGATGCTGAAACCCGCCTCAAGTTGAGCATTGTGCCTCCAACGAAGGTCGCGCCGGGCGAGATTCCCGTAGTCGGCCAGGTTGACGGAGTGTACCGCGGCTCGCGTGATGAATTGGAGATGTCCCAGCTTCACGTGACTACGCCCGGCTCTGAAATCACGGCCACCGGCAGCCTCGCCGCATCCTCAAGCTTGCGATTCACCCTCACCAGCCACAATCTCAAAGAATGGACGCCGCTGATTGAGGCAGAATATGGGTCCGGAAATTTGCCCTTTATGGTGCATGGCTGGGCGAGTTTTAACGGCAATGCCAGCGGCAGGCTAACCGCGTTTTCCGTGGCGGGCAATCTGGAGGTCTACGATTTCGACACCACCTTGCCGGCGACCAAACGCAACGCTGCGCGAGTGGTCCACTGGGACGCGGTCTCCACCAGCCTGCAATACTCCAGCAGCCATTTCTCGCTACGCAACGGATCCGTCATTCATGGCCATACCACGGTACACTTCGATGCCAGCGCCACGCTGACCGACGCCGTGTTTGAGGAGAACGATCCTTTTACTCTGCATTTCGACTCCCGCAACGCCAACCTGGACGAACTTGCGAACCTTGCCGGGCTGGCTGAGCCGTTGGCGGGGACCCTAAACGTGACGGTGAGTGCCTCGGGCACCCGTGCCGCTCCGCACGGTGATGGTCGCCTGGAACTCCATAACGGAATGGACCGTGGAGTGAAGGTCCCGATGCTGAAGAGTGATCTTCGTCTCTCGAACGGCGAGCTTCAGTTCAATAACATCAACGGCACCGTGTACAACACTCCAATTTCCGGAAGCGCTGCCATAAACCTGTCGAACATTCTGTCGTCCCACTCCGTCCCGCCGAACTCCAGCTTGTCGAAAAGCGATCTTTCCAAGGGCGATCTCTCCCAGGGCGATCTTTCCAACAGTGAGATTCGCGTCAATCTCTCCGCACGCAACCTCGATCTCGGCCGCCTTCCGTATTTCCACACCGCCCGTTTCTCGGCGGATGGCATCGCCGGTTTTTCTGTGCGGCTCGCCGGGACAATCGACCAGCCGTCGCTGGAGGCGCACATCAGTATCCAGCACCTTGCCCTCGACAGAGAACGAAAAGGCGATTTCTATCTCGACGCCGTCACGCATGGGCGCCAACTCGATCTCAAAGCTCATTCGGACTTCGAGAAAGCGGACCTGACGATTGCGGGCAACGTGATGCTGGAGCACGACTTTCCTGCCGACCTGAGTCTCTCGTTTCACAGTCTCGACATCAACTCTCTGCTGCGTATTTACCTGCAGGGAAAGATCACGGGACAAGCGCCGCTTGAGGGCACGCTGCACATCAGCGGACCCCTGCGCACACCACGCGATCTGAAGGCCGTCGCCGAGGTGCAGTCTTTCAGCGCTGAAGTTGCGCATGTGCGCGTGCAAAGCGTTGAACCTTTCCGCTTCGCGCTTGCGAACGAAGTTCTGCAGGTCGATAGCTTCCATCTGGCTGGCAGCGAAACCGATTTCACGGCGCATGGCCAAGTTCATTTGAGCGGTTCAAAAGAGGTCGACATGCGTGTCGATGGCTCAGTCAACTTGGCGCTACTGCATTCCCTGAATCCGAAAATCCTGGCGCGCGGCACCGTCGGAGCCCGCCTCAGCGCCAGCGGTACGGTTTCACAACCGGTGCTGCAGGGGCGTCTGGAGGTCAAAAATACTTTCGTCAGCCATAACGATTTTCCGAGCGGCCTGAGCGACCTCAACGGCGTCTTGCTCTTCGATCGCAACCGCATCCAGATCGAGAGTCTCAACGGGACCACCGGCGGCGGCGCGCTGGCGTTAACCGGATCCTCCACGTATCAGAATGGCGTGTTCCTTCTGGATTTCGGCGCCACCGCGCACGATGTTCGCCTGCGTTATCCGCCCGGAGTAAGTTCCACTGCCAACGCCGACGTCCGGCTGACTGGCACTACAAATTCCGCGCTGCTGAGCGGCGATGTGGTCGTCACCAAACTCGCAGTCACTCCAGGATTCGACTTTGGCGCCTACATCGAGAGGAGCAAGCAATCGGTGGTTCTTGCGCAGGGCGATAACCTTGAAAGCCGCCTCAAGCTGGATGTTCACGTGACCACGACGCCGGAACTGCAGATGCAAACCGCCATCGCCCGGCTCTCGGGCAATGCCGATCTCAGGGTGCGAGGCACCGCTGACCGTCCCGCAATTCTCGGCAGGGTCGAAGTTCTGGAAGGAGACGTCACGTTCAATGGCAACAAGTACAAGCTGGAGCGAGGCGATGTAACCTTCGCCAACCCGGCCAGAACGCAGCCCATCATTGATCTGGAGGCGACCACCCGCGTGCGCGACTATGACATCACCGTGCAGTTCCGCGGCGATGCCAGCGTACCCAACGGCTTGAAAGTTACCTGGCAGTCTGAACCGCAACTTCCCGAAGCCGATGTGATCGCGCTGTTAGCCATGGGGCGCACACAGGAAGAATCCGCTGCCGTAAATGCCTCAGGATCCTTTGGCTTTGGCGGGGAAGCTTCCAACCTGTTAATCAACGAAGCTCTCAACAGCACCGTCAATAGCCGCCTGCAACGCCTGTTTGGAGCCAGCCGCGTCAAGATCGATCCCCAGGGACTAGCCACGGAAACAAACGTGGTGCGCGGGCCGCAGGTGACGGTCGAGCAGCAAGTGGCCAGCAATCTCACGCTGACCTACAGCACCAACGTCTCCGTTTCCAACCAGCAGATCATCCAGATGGAATACAACATTACGCGCAATCTTTCGATTGTTGCGCTGCGCGATCAGAACGGAGTCGTCAGCTTCGACTTCAAGGTGCGGCGCAGGAAGAAGTAAGTGAAAGTTCGAAGATTTCGATCATTGCGGTTCGCGTCTTCGCTGGTTTTAATATCTTCCGCTTGACATAACTCTCCAAACCAGCAACTCTAATTGTTTTTCACCACACGCCCGACGAAAACGGGCAAGGAAAACTATTTTGCGAGTACGTGTCTTTTATCACGATAAGTGTTTTGACGGGGCATGTTCGGCGGCCCTGTTTTCCCGTTTTTACCGCGAACGGATCCGCAGCGATGTGGACTTCGTGTACTCCGGCCTGCTGCATCGCGCCGGCTCTCTTTTCGATGAGTCACAATTCGATGGCGATGAGAATGCCATCGTTGATTTCAAGTACTCCAGCTCTCCCAGGATCACCTGGTGGTTCGATCATCATGAGAGCGCATTTCTTTCGCCGGCCGACGCAGCGCATTTCGAGCAGGAACAGACGAACCGCAAGTTCTACGATCCGGATTTCAAGTCCTGCACCAGCTTCATCTCCATGATCGCGAAAGAACGTTTCGGCTTCAATCCGACGCCGGTCGCCGAACTCGTGCACTGGACCGACATCGTCGACGGTGCCATGTACGATGATGCGAAGTCAGCCGTCGAGATGCAGGCTCCGGCCATGAAACTGACCATGGCCATCGAAGCCGCCACCGACCGCAATTTCGTCAAGAAGATGATTCCGCTGCTCGCCTACCACCCTCTGGCGAAAATTCTGGAGGAGCCTTTCGTAGCCCAGGTCCTGCCGCCCCTCCTGGAACGTCATCGGCGCTCGGTCGACATCTTGCGGCAGCGCACGGAAGAAAAAGACGGCACAATTTACTTCGATATCACCGACCTCGACCTCGAGGGCTACAACAAATTCATTCCCTACTACCTTCATCCTGATTCGATTTACAGCATCGGCCTGAGCAAGAGTTCGTTTCGCGTGAAGGTTTCGGTAGGCTCGAACCCATGGTCGAAACGGCCCCCCACCGTGAACCTGGCGAGAATCTGCGAGCGTTATGGTGGCGGAGGCCACGCCCGCGTGGGTGCCATCTCGTTCGAAGTTAACCAGAGCGAGGCGGCTCACAAAGCAGCGTTGGAGATCGTAGAAGAATTACGGGCCAGTGTGCGCCAGCAGACATGAAATGATCCGCGATCAGTCGCTGAACGGATCCATTAACTTTCAGCCAATGCCTCCGAAACTCCCGCATCCCCAACTCGGCGATCCCAAACACATCAGGGGAGTGCGCATGGTTGCGACCTTCGAATTTCTCAAGGGAATTATCGTCCTCATGGCGGGACTGGGCGTCTTCTCCATGCGCCATAAAGACATTTGGGGAGTAGCGGAAAGCTTCCTGGAATTTTTTCACGTGAATCCCTACCGCCACTACGTAGGGGTGTTCATTGACCTCGTCTCCCGCCTGAGCGACGTACGCCTGTGGAAGATCGCGCTGGTCGCCAGCATTTACGTGATCCTGCGATTCATCGAGGCATACGGCCTCTGGTACATACGCCCGTGGGCGGAGTGGATGGCAATTGCCTCCGGTTCCATCTACATCCCGTTCGAGGTAGCCGACATGTTGCGGCGTCCGGACGGCATCCGGCTTCTGATCATTGTCGTCAACGTAGCCATCGTCCTCTACATGCTGTTGCTGCGCCTGGAGGCCGCCAAGAAGCGCCACACCGCCAAGCACGCAGCCTAATGGGTAATGTCCCTCATCCCGGGATTGTTTCGTCGACCGAGAACGGGGCAAAGCCCCTTCACCACATGGACGATAGGCAGCACTATTCGTTCAGCGAGCACCCGCAATCCGCCGGAGGAACGTGGGCGATCAGGAAATCGGCGACGCGCTTGTAAGCGTCAATCTGATTCTCGACCTTTGAGAAGCCGTGGCCTTCGTTCTCGTAGACCTTGTATTCAACCACACCGCCGCGCTTCTTGATCGCCTCCACTACCTGCTGCGCTTCGCTCTTGGGGCAGCGCGGATCGTTCCCGCCTGCCAGCAGATACAACGGAGCCTTAATCTGGTCCACGAAGTTGATCGGCGAACGTTCTTCAAAGAGCGCCTTGTTCTTCACCGGATCGCCCATGGTGGCAAGGTCTGACTGCTGCAGCGCCGGGTCTTCGTTCTGGATCTCGGTGAACCAGTTCACGAAAGGCACAATCGGAACGCCCGCGGCCCACACCTCCGGAGCTTTGGTGACGCCCATCATGGTGAGGTAGCCGCCATAGCTGCCGCCCATCAGGATGAGCTTCTTCGGATCGACATAGCCAGTCTGCTTGATCCAATCAGCGGCCGCTAGCACATCCTGCAAATCGCCTCCGCCCATGTCGAAAAGATTGGCCTGCTGAAATTCCTTTCCATATCCGGTCGATCCGCGATAGTTGGGCATGATCACAATGTAGCCCTGATTCACCATGTACTGGGTGAAGCGATAAAACGTATTCAGGGTCTGCGCCGTCGGTCCTCCGTGCACAGAAACAATCGCCGGGTGCTCGCCATTGCGCGGCAGGTTATAGGGCACATAGACGAAGGCGGAGATCGTCCACTTGCCGTCTTTGCTGGGATAGTGGACGAGGTAGGGCTCGACCATGTCCTCGGAGCGCACGCCGCCCACGAGCGAATGTGTAAGTTGATGCGATTGACTGTCAGCCACGTCAAAAACCCACAGATCGCCCGGAGCCGTGGGCCCGGTATGAAGGTAAAGCAGGCGCGATCCGTCGCGAGTAAACGGCGCGGGCCGTCCCGCAGCCAGATTTACGCCCTGCGGCAAGGGAAGGGCACGTGCTTTGCCGGATGCCATGTCGTACAAATAAATATCTGTGCAGCCATCGACGTTCGCATTGTAGGTCAGAAATTTTCCGTTGGGAGAGAAGCTCTCGCCGGAAATTTCCCACTTATCCTGCGTCACCCAGTGAATTTGTTTCGTAGTGATGTCGAGCAAACCGACGTTGTCGTAGCCATCTCCGGCATTCGAGGTAATCAAAACATTCTTGCCGTCGGGTGAAACATCATTCGCCGCGTAAGTGCGTTCACCCTCATGCGGCGTCAAGAGTGTGCTCTCGGAGCTGGCAACATCAACCAGGAAAATATTCGAGTCCGTGCCTTTGGACTGTTCCTGCGTATAGACAATGAACTTGCCGTCCGCCGACCAGATTGGGGCGAGATTCAAGCGGTCTTTCGCAGTTCCTGAGGTCAGGTGTTTCACATCCCGCATGAGCGTGTCGTAAACGTCAATTTCGTAGACCGACGAAGTTTTCGGCTTCACCATATAGGCGAGATAACGACCATCCGGCGACCAAGTGGGATTCTCCTCGGCGATCTCACGCGTTTTGGTCAGGTTCACCACTTGCCCGTTTTTTGGCGAGACAAGAAAGATGTCCCATTGCTCGTCGCCATCGTAATCGGAGATGTAGGCGATCCACTTGCCATCAGGAGACCAGATTGGCTGCATTTGTCGCTCGTTGCTAACCGTAAGTTGCATCGGCCATCCGCCGTCAGACGGCACCAGCCAGAGATTATTGCGACCGCTCATATTGCTGATGAAGGCGACCGTCTTGCCATCGGGCGACCAGGTCGCGTCCCCCACCTGGCGAGTCATGTAGAGCTTCTCAATGGAGAGACCCTTCTCCACGCGAGCATCGGGCTTGGAAACGATCTGCCTCGGATCAGTGATGGCCTGGGGCGCGGGCAGCGTTTGGGTGGATGCGAGAATACTCATCATGATGATCGGTGTGACTACGACCATAACAAACCGGCTAAGAAGGCGCATGTTGCCTCGAGGAGGATTCTTGCAAATCAAGATTCTAGCGTAGTCCGCCTGGTGAGGCTGCTCCCTCATTCGATGGTTAGCTGATAATCGCGACCTTCCCAGCGGCCGGCGTTCTTCCAATAGAACGTGAAAACGATCTGGCGGCCCGAGGGTAGCGTTTCCGTGGGCAGATCGACGTGCTGGAAGCTCCACCCGCTTTCTTTGGACTCGGTGTCCTGCCATGTTTGCCAGTTATCGAAGCTCCAGTGCACCAAGGCAGATTCAATCATGAGGACCCGCAGCCGTTTTCCACAGGGCATGGACCGCGGTTTGTTATTGAAGCGCCAGTTGAAGTATCTGGCGGGGACACTGTTCTTCAAGTAGCGTTCTACGGTTTGCCGGGGCTGATCGAAAATCCTTCCGTCAACAATCGAGCGTCGCAGCTTGATGTATTCGGAATGCGCCCAGACCAGCGGGCAAGCCGACCCGGTGCCTTTTCCGATGAAAAGTTCGCGCTCAGAGATGTCGGCCGCGTCCCAGACTTGTTCGGGGATCAGGCGGCTAGATCCGGTAGAATTTTCCATCACGGTGAGGAGCGCCTCAGCGGAAGCAGGATGTCCAGCCGCAAGCTCGTAATGGGCGCGTTCACCCGTCAGCAGCGGCCACGGGCGTCCCTTTCCGGTGCCGTCGAATGCGGAACCATCTTCGTGTTCGCCGTAGCCGTCACCGTTGTAGCGATACCACGCCGGGCCTTGGGGAAGTTTCACGCGCAAAAGTTCGTCGATGACCTTAATCGTGTTCAGTATTCGGGGATCATCAGGCGCGCGCAAACCGAAGCGTACCAGAGCCAAGGCATCTGGGCTGACGATTTCCACCGCCCGCACACTCGAAGATCCCAGGGCACGATTCTTGATGGGAACGAATCCCTGCAGGGGCGAGGCAGCGCCATCTCCGGTCGGAGGCGGCGTAATGCGGACGTAATATCCTTCAACCCCGACCTGCCGCGCGAGGTCGGTGTTCACAGCATAGGTTCGGCGTTCGATGTTGAAGTTCCAGCTATCAGCCATGTGGCGCAGAAATTCCGCCGGATCGGTCTGGCCCATGGACTCCGCGAGTTCGGCGGCGATGAGCAGAGCTGCAATTTCAGCGGCCATGGTAAATGGCGAATAGCCGCCGTCTTCTTCCCAGCGATCCTGCTGCGTCACGGGGCCGTTGATCACAATGAAGGACGCGGCTTTTCGCACCATCGGCCACCAGCGCTTGTTCTCCTGGAAGCAGCGCGGCGCTTCGCGGCGCAGCAGATCCACCAACAGAATAGGAAAGGCGGTCTCATCCATTTGCAAGCCATTCCAGTAAGGGCGACCGTCAAGCCACATGTTTTGCGCCCAGTGGCCGTCGGCTTCCTGTGTCGCCTCGAGATAATGCAACACGCGGAGAGCGTCATCGTGAGCGCCCGCCGCCAGCAATCCTCCGGCATTTTCGACCAGGTCGCGCGGCCAGACCAGATGGTAACCGCCAAGATCCTCGTCGCCCTTATTGAAACCCCAGGGAATAGAAAGACTGGCGATGATGCCGCCGAGGAAGTCCTTGGATTCATGGGTGCGCAGAACCGCCGCACTGGCCCGGTACAAATCCTTTTCACGCGGTTTCTTGTCCAGACTTCTGAGAGTGCGCTGCCAACTCTGCCAGTGCGAGATGTAGTCGTTGCGGGTGGTTTCGTAAGCAGTCAGCAGGGAAGAGACAACTTGCTGGGCGGCCTCTGCCCACATTCCACCGAAACCTAGAGCTAGGATAAATTCGCCGTTGCAAGCGTCGAGGTCGATCTCGGCGGTGAGCGCAATGTTTCCGCTTTCGGCGCGGTCATATTGCCATTGCATCTCGCAATGTTGGGATAGGTCCTGCCAGCCATCCGATACGCCAACGTATCCGACGGAACGCTTCAGCCATGGCGCCGAGCAGGCCAGAGCGAGCGCGGCATAATCGTGCTCGGCAAAAAGCATCGGGATTCCCTTGTAATCGCCGGCCCAGCCGGAATTGCCATATCCCATGTTCGCGAGATGCGAGGCCAGCAAGGCATAGACGTGATAGTCGCTGAGTTTTCCCGTCAGGGGTACGAACTTGACTCTCTGCAACACGACGTTGCGCCAAGGATCGGTCAACACTTCTTTTTCAATTCGGTAGCGGCCTTCCATATGCGTATTGGTCAGCTTGTAGGCGGGAACTCCCGGTTCGACCGGGGCGTTTTCGAAGGTACAATGGCGTTTCTCTTCGGAGAAGAACTGACGGCCGTCGGTGACCAGCAAGCCGAAGTCGCGGGTGCAGGCCTGGTCGACGCGAGGGAAGTAAATCTCGTTAAGAATTCCGTGACTGAGCGTGAACCAGACCCTGCTATGGGGATTCAGCGAGGTACCTATGCCGGTCTTGGCGCTCGAGGTCCAGCGCGGCTCCATTCCGGGGTGACCTGGCGCAAAGCGAATCCTGTCGTCGAGAGATGTATCGGTCAAAGCTAACCTCGCCGTCCATGAGTTTGCCAGAAGATGCGGAATTCTGCTGGAAGTGCCGACGACGAGCCGGAAAGTCGCACCCAATACGAGCGGTCACTGGTTAAGGCGTCTTGTCGCGTTTCTGCTGGCTGGCGGCGACTGGCGCAAAGTTAGAGGCGGCAAACTTATCTCGATACGAAGCCTCTAACTGCATGGAAACAACGTGCGTTCATGCGAAATTCATTCTGCTGTAACCTTCCTTTAATACTTTGCTCATACAACAAAGCGCATACTTAAATCCGGATTCCGAGGAGTCAAAGGGTGATACAACGCTTAGCGCTGCTGTTGGCTGGTCTCGCACTCTCGCTGCCCGTGATGGGGCAGACCACATTGAACGGGGCGGGGGCGACCTTCCCGTATCCGATGTATTCCAAGTGGTTCAGCGACTATAACAAGCTGCATCCCGACGTACAGATCAATTATCAATCCATCGGGAGCGGCGGCGGCATCCGCCAGGTTCTCAATGGCACCGTCGATTTCGGAGCCAGTGACGGTCCGATGTCTGACGAACAACTGAAAGAAGCCCAAGTAAAGATCCTTCACATTCCCACCGTGTTGGGCGCCGTCGTGCCCGCTTACAACGTTCCCGGGATCAATGGGGAGATCAAGTTCACCCCCGAAGCCTTGGCGGGCATCTTCCTGGGCAAGGTTCAGAAGTGGAATGATGCGGCGATCACACAGGCCAACCCCGGGGTCAAGTTTCCCGACCAGGCGATCATCGTGGTTCACCGATCCGACGGAAGCGGTACTACGTATATCTTCACCGACTATCTTTCGAAGGTCAGCAAGGAGTGGGAGTCGAGCGTGGGGAAGGGGACGTCGCCGAAGTGGCCGGTCGGCTTGGGCGGCAAGGGTAACGAAGGTGTGGCTGGACAAATTCGGCAGTTGCAGGGCTCGATCGGCTACATCGAACTGATCTACGCCGTGGAGAACAAGATTGCCTATGGATCGATGAAAAACGCGGCCGGAAATTTTGTGAGAGCTTCACTGGATAGCGTGACCGAAGCGGCGGCATCGGTGAAAAGCATGCCGGCGGACTTTCGCGTATCGATTACAAATGCTCCCGGAAAGACGGCCTACCCTATTTCCAGTTTTACCTGGCTACTGATTCCGGAGCAATCGAAGGATCCGAAAAAGGGCAAGATTATCGCCGACTTTCTTAACTGGATGGTGACCGACGGCCAAAAGACGACGGCACAACTCAGCTACGCGCCGCTGCCCGCGAATGTGGCAGATAAGGTAAAGGCCGCCATCAAACAGGTCCACTAGAGTTGGAGAGTTAACGCCGCCGGCCCGGAAAAGGAGAGTGACCAAAACCGCGCCGGCTGCGCTTCTGAAGGGGAGATGATCCTTTAGAAAGGTTGGGAAATCATCCAACACTGATCTTTGCGGCTCATGGACAACGGTTAGAAGTATGGTCCCGCGTCGAGCGCTGACGCGGGACCACTGTTCGTTTACGGCAAGTAGTAACGGAACGAGGTGTACAACATGCCGTCCAGACCGTTAGGTTCCCGGCCTTGTCCTGACCAGGTATTGCGCGTCACATAAGAGTATTGTGTGCCGTACTGGAACTTGCCTCTGGGACCACTATAGAAGCGATACCAGAAGCCGATGGTGCCCTCGATGAGAGCGCGGGTGTCGGCTGTGCAACCGTTCAGAGTTCCCGGAGCGAATCCGCCAGAGCCGGGGGTGGTCTCGTTGTAGCAACCGGTATTGTTGAATCCCGGCGCGCCGTAGCCAACCTCAACCGGCTTGCTGGGGTTTGTATTGTCGATGCCCCACGTACGGGAAGCGTACTCCGCGCCACCGTAGGTGTAGACATCAAGCTTTTTGCCGTGCCACTCCAGGGTACCGAGTCCTTGCAAGTTCTTGATCAAGTGAACGGTGCCGTCCGGGTTAATCGAAGCATCCGCAAGTCCACCGGGAGCGTAGCGCCCGACGCCGCTGCCGCCAAAACCTTTCAACCCGAAGGTGACGCGCTTGGCAAACGTCCAGCGTGCGCTGGCGCCAAAACCGCCGCCCTCCTTAGAGGCGTTATAGGCTCCGAGTGCGGACGCCGAGGTGCCGCACAGAGTGGGGTCGTTGGTGTACTCCACGCAAGGGAAAACACGATCGGTGAAGCGGTCGAGCAGACCGTAGACCTCGTAGTGCCCAAAGCCCGGATCGAAAGCGGCCTTGGCGATGATGTCGGGTGAAGGATTGAAGGAGTAATTTGCCGTGGAGTTATAGCTGTTGCTCGCACCAAGTTCGCCCAGAAGGTAGTTGTTCGCGTTTTGGTGTGTCGTCAGGGTGGCCTGAGGATTCTCGATGGCGAAGGCGACTGCGATCTTGTCGTTGAAACTCTTGGTCACACGGACGCCGTACTGGCGCGCGAAATCGAAGCCGACGTTATACGACGGGTCAATGGTCTTGGGGCGAACGTCGTTGGTCTTGCCCATGTCGTCGTCCGGCGAGATTCCCTTGGCATCCTCCGTCACCAGGCTCCACATCTGGCCGCCAAGGAAGCTCCAGCCATTGTCAAACTTGGCCTGAGCCCAGGCTTGCCGGAGACGAAGTGTGTATCCATCAGTTTGTGTCGATGTGGAGGTGACGCCGGCGGAGAGAAAGTCGGCGGAAACGTAGCTGGAAAGATCGACGCTTCCTACATGTCCCTCAACGAAGGTGGTGACTTTGGACTGGCGGGCTGAACCGAAAAACTCCGAAAGCTGGCTCTGCGAAGCGCCGGGCATGGTCAGGGAGTTGAAGGGAGTGGGTAAGTCTGCACCCAAGGCACGTGAGCGCCGCACAAACGCCGCTTCTACGTATCCGCCCGGCGTGATGTTAATGCCGCGGAAGCGGATGGTAATCGGGCTCTCCATCCGTGGATCGAAGACCTGCGTCGATTCGCCGCTGGGCTTCTGCAGGGGATCCTGGAGCATTGAATCCTGGACGGTCCACACCGCGTTTTTCAATACCGCATCGTTGCCGGGCGTGTATTTTACCGACTTGAGATCGGCCAGATCGCTCTTCAGTTCACTTACCGTCTGCTGCTCCTGGCTGGCCTGAACTGCAGCCACAGTGGCTCTAGTAGCGGCCTCGGTTGCGGTGGACTGCGCCCGTTGCCAGTTCTGCTGAGCCTGCTGCAGTTGCTCACTCAGTTGCTGGATTTGCTTCTGCTGGGCGGCCAGGGCGTCTTTCAGCGATTGAACGTCGGCGGCGGTGATCGCCGACGGCGCCGCAACGTGCGTGTTCTTCTTCTTGGGAGCCGGCGTGGCCGAGTCCGAGGTTTGTGCCCAACCATTGGCGAAGACCGCCGTCAGGGTCAGGATCGTCAGAAATAACTGCTTGGCTGACTTCATAAAATCCCATCTCTCCTTATTGGTTTGCAGTATTGGTTTGCAGTCGAACGAAATGCGATGCGAAGCTTTTCTCCAATTGAGGCCGATCCGTAACGGCCTTTGAACGCTTTCATGCCGGGTATTATTCGATAAAGTCGATTGTTATAATCGACTTTATAAACATAAGGGAGATGCATCCACCGTGCCATCCGTGCGGCTGGGGTTGGGGCCCGATCCAGAGCGTATTTACAGTGGGTTACAGAAAATCATAGGAGCTGGGGTCAAGCGGGTATGCAGCCCGTTGCACTTCGACGCCCGACACATTCCTACAAATTCAATGGTTTTCGCCTTCGCATTCGTGGGCTTTGGCGAGGTAGAGCTGCAAGCGCCAGGCCTACGCAGCTTGGTATACTATTAGGGCCGGTCACCGCACCAAGTTGTCCCGCGCATAGTCATATTCGACCACCTTAACGATATGGTTCAACCATCAGCGAATAACCGCGCCACCCTCCTGAACCGGGAAGAGTCGTGGCTGAAATTCAACTGGCGTGTGCTCGAAGAAGCGGGCGATCTCCGCAACCCGCTGCTCGAACGCGTGAAGTTTCTGGCCATCTCGGCCAGCAATCTGGATGAATTCTTCGAGATCCGTGTCGGAGGCTTGCTGCAGCAACTGGAAGACGGTTACAACTCGGTGACCGCCGACGGCCTCACCATGGTGGAGGAGCGGGAGGTGATCAAAGAGGCGACGCATGAATTCGTCGAAGAGCAATATTCATGCTGGAATGAACGCCTTCGGCCGGAACTGGCGGAGCAGGGAATTCGCGTACTTGGCATCGATCAACTGGACGAAACGGCGCTGGCGTTTGTGAACGACTACTGCGAGCGCGAACTCGATCCTCTGCTGACTCCGGTCACGGTTGACCCCTCGCACCCTTTTCCGCGCGTCATCAACAAGGCGCAGTGCGTAGCGCTGCTGCTGCGCCGTCGGCGCCGCTCATCGCTGACCTACACCGGAGTGGTCACCGTTCCTCGAGCTCTTCCGCGACTGGTGCGCCTGCCGTCACAGGGAACCATCGATTTTATTTTCCTCGCCGACCTGGTGGTTCATCATGCCGTCCGCATGTATAAGGGCTACGACATTGTTTCGTCGGCGGCTTTCCGGGTCACGCGCAACAGCAATCTCTATTTGCAGGAAGAGGAATCGCGCAATCTGCTGGAATCGGTGCGCACCGAACTGCACAACCGCCGCAAGGGCGACGCGGTGCGGATGGAGATCGAGTCCGATGCTGACCCTGAGATTATCGAGCGGTTGGGAACAGTATTTGAGCTGGATCCCTGGCAGATTTTCCCGGTCAATGGCCCGGTGAATCTCTCGCGGTTGTTCAACATTTACGACCTGGCGGCAGCGCGACCGGATCTGAAATTTCACACCTACGTGCCGCGGGAGCTGCGGCTCACCGCCAAGTCGCACGACTTGTTCGAAGAGATTCGCCGTCACGATATTCTGCTGCACCATCCTTACGATTCTTACGATGCTGTTCTGTCGTTCATCCATTCGGCCGCTGAGGATGAACGCGTGCTCTCCATCAAGCAGACGCTCTACCGGACCAGCGAGCATTCGGCGATTGTTCCGTCTCTAATGGCGGCCGCCGCCCACAAGGAAGTGACCGCTGTCGTGGAGTTGAAAGCGCGCTTCGACGAGGCTTCGAACATCCGGTGGGCTCGTGATATGGAAGATGCCGGCGTGCAGGTGTTCCACGGGCTCGTCGGTTTGAAGACGCACTGCAAACTTTGTCTCCTGGTGAGGCGCGATCCCGACGGCATCACGCGCCAGTACGCGCACCTGGGAACGGGAAATTACAACGCCACGACGGCTCGCATCTATACCGACCTCAGCCTGCTCACGGCCGACCCGCAAATTACGAGCGCGGTTCACGATGTTTTCAGCTTCCTGACCGCCTATGCGGAGCACCCGAGTTATGGGCCGCTGCTGGTGGCGCCTCTCGATCTGGCTGAAAAGTGTTTGAGCCTGATCGAGCGCGAGGCGGAGCATGCCCGGATGGGACGCCCGGCGCGCATCGTTGCCAAGATGAACGCCCTTCTCGAAGTGAACGTTATCCAGGCGCTGTATCGGGCTTCACAGGCAGGCGTGGAGATTGAGTTGATCGTGCGCGGCATGTGCGCGCTGCGACCGGGGATTCGGGGCCTCAGTGATCGCATCCGCGTGCGCAGCATCGTGGGCCGCTTCCTTGAGCACAGCCGGATTTATCAATTCGAGAACGGGGGCGATCCGGAGATTTATGTCGGCAGCGCCGACTGGATGAATCGCAACCTGCACGAGCGGGTCGAAGTGCTGTTTCCACTGAAAAACCCGCTGCTGCGCGACCGGGTGCGACATGAGATTCTGGCGGCATACCTTGCCGACAACGTGAAATCGAGGTTTCTCCAGAAAGACGGCCGCTATCTGCGCCCCTGGCAATCGCCTCGCGGCCGCAGCGGTAGAGCTCCCCGAGGCTCTGCCGCATTCAGCTCCCAGGATTTTCTGATCGGAGTGGCGGAAGGCACCAAGACACCCGAAGACATTCCCGGACCTATCCCAAGGCGCTCCGTGAGCGTGCTGGCCAGGGGTACTTCGGCCGGACGACCGCTGACGGGACGATCTTCAGTGGGAAAGGAATAGTCGCCCCCAATGTTTCTCTATTTCTTGCGTCATGCCAGCGCCGGGCAGAGCCTAGTTTCCCCGAAGAAAGATGAAAAGCGCGGCCTCGATAAAGATGGCATCGAGCAGTGTGGCTATATCGGCCGCGCTCTGGCTGCGCTCGACGTACAGACGGACATCATCGTTTCCAGCCCTCTGAAACGCGCCTTGCAAACGGCGGCGCTGGTAGGGAACGAAATGGGGCACGAAGGCAAACTGGTGATGGAGAATGCGCTCCGGCCGCAGGCCGGATTTGCCGATTTTCAGAAGATGCTGGAAAAATACGCGCGTCAGGACTCGATGATGGTCGTGGGGCACAATCCTAACTTGAGCGAATTCCTCGGACGCGTAATCTGCGATGGCGGACGCGAGGCCGTGGTCGAGCTCAAGAAGGGGGCGGTAGCTAAAGTCGAAATGCGGCGAAACTCCGGGTCATTGAGTTGGTGCATGACTCCGCGCATTCTACGCGCGCTTCACGTTGCAGCCACTGAGAGTTCGCGTCCGAAGACCTCGCGGAAGTAGGACCGGTCTTTTTCAATCGACCACACCTCGAGGTCCACGCTCGCCTTGCCCCGCGGCGCTAACTTCATCGAGACCCGGCCGTTGCGCGTCGAGACTCCAACCTTCTCGACCGACTGGCTTCTCCCCATATTCAAAGCGCGTGCGATGCGCAGCAGGATCGACGCCTTCTGCACATTTTCTTGCTCCTCAGGGCTCAACCCACTCATGGGAATATCTCCCGGCGTAGGGCGCGACTTTCCCAGGTACCGCGCGATTGCGCCAATGATCTTTCGCTGTTGAGGCGTGTAGCCCAGAATTTCCGAATTCGCGATGATGTAGTAAGTATGCCGGTGATGCCCATTTCGGTTCACGTAGTCACCGACCTCGTAGAGCATGGCGGCGGCCGATAGCCACTCGCGATACTCAGGAGGCAACTGGTGGATGGATTTCAGGCCGGAAAACAGCAGCAGCGCGGCATCGCGGACGTGCAAAGCATGCTTAAGATCGACCCGATAGTGCTGGACCGCACGCTTGATGGATTCCCACCGCTCCGATTCAATGGCGCGACCGGAGCGTGTGCTGCGGTCATAATCGGCCGCCATCTGGGCGAGAATGCCGTCGCGTAGTCCGAGCGCGGAGTAACGAAAGCCGGGGAGATGGCAACGTTCCAGTAACTCGGCAAACACGACCGCGCCCGCAGCGATAATCTCGGCGCGGCGCGGGCCGATGCCTGGAACTTTCTTGCGCTGCTCCAGGGAAAGACGTGAAATCTGCTTGGCAATGCGGCGAATCATCTCGCGGGTGGCGTATGTGGCGGGACGTCCCTTTCCCGCCAGATGGCCGGCGACGCCCGCCAGGGCCGCTGCTGTGCCGGAGGTGGCGATCACCGCTCCTACACTTGCCGGCCGGATACGGTCTTGAACGCGGGTCACTTCCCGGGCGACAAATTCCGTGAGTCGTTTCAACTCGCTCTTGCGGGGGGGATCGTGCTGCAGAAATTCGCCGGTCAGACGGACCGCTCCCAGCGGTAAGCTCACCGTATCGCGGAGTTGCCCATCGCGGGAGAGGGTAACTTCACAACTGCCCCCGCCGAGATCGACCAGCAGAACACTTTGGGCGCCCAGTCTGCCGGCGGAGACGAGACCGAGGTGAATCAGTCGCGCTTCCTCGAGTCCGGAGATAATTTCGATGGTCCAACCAGTGGTCGATCGCACCCATTCCAGAAACGTCCGCGAATTGCGCGCATCGCGCAAGGCCGCCGTGGCAACCACTCTGACGGAATCCGTACCACATTCCTGCATGGCGCGATTGAAGCGGCGCAGCACGCGTACGGTTTGCGTCATCGCCTCCGGTGAAAGCAGTCCGCCGCTAAAGACGCCTTCCCCCAGGCGAGTGACATCGCGGTCTTCATGGATTTCTCTGAGCCGCCCGGCTTGCAGACGCGAAATCTTAAGACGGACTGAGTTGGATCCGATATCTATGGCGGCAAAGGTGGGCATAGGGCTTGCGATAAGAACTAACGATCAGTAGTCTCACAACCGGGCGGCATCATGCAACTTCAGGCCGAACACTTCAGACCGAGCACCGAGCGTGCCGGCCCGCCAAAAATGTGAGAACCCTGTAGCCGCGCCGGCAACATCTGGAAAGCCAAAAATCCGGCACACCCCGCTTTTTAACCGATTTGTAACAACCCTCTGTTAGCCTGACCATGAAATGTCCAATCAAGCCTTGCCCCGGCCGCGGTTTAACGCTCCCGAACCGGAGCGGGGAACAAAGGCTGCTCTGAAAATCGAAACCAGAACCGCGCCGCTCTTGCAGGGGAAGGTCAGCGAAATTCCCGACTCCTTGTTTGGCTGGGCGATGCGCGTGTGCGGAGTTGCAGTCGTAGCGCTACTCGGTTTGATCGTCTATCAACTGGTGGTTGGTTCGCAGCTCTCCTGGCATGCATTCGGCTGGAAATTCTTCTGGCAGTCGGACTGGAATCCGGTCGAGGATCAGTATGGTGCGCTGCCTTTCATCTACGGGACCATCGTTTCTTCACTTCTGTCTCTTGTGATCGCTGTGCCGTTGTCGATCGGCGTTGCGGTTTTCATTACCGAGATGTGTCCGATCAAGCTGCGTGGAATCCTTTCGTTTACGACCGAACTTCTGGCCGCCATTCCCAGCGTGGTTTATGGACTTTGGGCAATCTTCGTACTCGTGCCGATTCTGCGGGAATATGTGCAGCCGGTTCTAGCCAAAACGTTAGGGTGGACGGGTCTTTTCAGTGGACCGCCTTACGGCATCGGCATGTTGGCCGCCGGTGTGATTCTGGCGATCATGATCATTCCCATTATTTCGTCCATCACCCGCGAGGTGCTCACTGTCGTGCCACAGCACCAGCGCGAAGCGGTGCTGGCGCTGGGAGCGACGCGGTGGGAGATGATTCGCACCGGAGTGTTGCGCAATGCACGGGCGGGAATCGTCGGGGCGATTATCCTGGGCCTCGGCCGCGCGCTGGGCGAAACCATGGCCGTGACCATGGTGATCGGCAACCGTCCAGAAATCGCCAAGTCGCTGTTTGCTCCGGGATACACCATGGCCAGCGTTCTGGCTAACGAATTTACGGAAGCGAGCGGTGATCTTTATCTGTCAGCTTTGATCGAGATTGGATTGGCGCTGTTCTTTGTCACGATTGTGGTCAACGCTCTGGCACGCATCATGGTGTGGAGCGTTACTCGAGGCCAACCGGCGAGAAGCGTTGCCTGATATGAACTCCACTTCCACCGCAGCACCGATTCCGCAGATCACGATGCCGCCCGTCAGCTGGCGGCGGCGCGTGACGGACCATGTGATGACCGGCGTCTCCGTGCTCACCGTCCTGCTGGTGCTTCTCCCGCTCATCGCCATCTTTGGCTATCTCGTTTTCAAGGGCATCGGCTCCATTAACATCGCTTTTCTAACCCAGACTCCCAAACCGGTGGGCGAACCTGGCGGAGGCATGGCCAACGCGATCGCTGGCTCGATGGTCATCCTTGGCATCGCCAGCCTGCTGGGTGTTCCGCTTGGAATTGGAGCGGGCATCTTTCTCTCCGAGTACGGGCGCAACCGCTATGGCGATGTGGTGCGGTTCGTCTCCGATGTGCTGAACGGCGTACCCTCGATCGTGATCGGGATAGTTGCCTACGGTCTGGTAGTGATGCGCCAGAAACATTTTTCGGCGCTGGCCGGAGGCGTTGCGCTTGCCATCATGATGATTCCGACAATCGCGCGCACTACCGAGCAGATGCTGTTGCTGGTACCGCAGGCCATTCGAGAAGCCGCGTATGGGCTCGGAGTTTCGCGCTGGAGGACGACGCTTTCCATTACTCTGCGAACAGCGACCTCGGGAGTGATCACGGGCGTCATGCTGGCCTTCGCCCGCGTAGCCGGAGAGACGGCGCCACTGCTCTTTACCGCATTTGGAAACCAGTTCTGGAATTGGAAAGCAGATCAGCCGACGGCAGCCTTGTCGTTGCAGATTTTCACCTATGCCATCTCTCCCTTCGATGAATGGCACCGGCAGGCGTGGGCAGGTGCGCTAGTATTAATTGTTCTCATCGTCGGAGCAGTCGCCGCGGTTCGCATTGCAGTGCGTCATGGCACGCTGGCAGGAGCTTAAGTAATCATGGGTGTAGGGATTGCAGTCGAGCAACTGAATGCGTTTTACGGCAAAACGCAAGCCCTGTTCGACATCAACATCACCGTACTCGCGAATCACGCGACCGCGCTGATCGGGCCTTCGGGCTGCGGGAAATCAACGTTTATACGATGTTTGAACCGCATGCACGAAACGGTTCCCGAGGCGCGGGTCGAGGGAAAAGTGAGCATCGGTGATCTCAGCGTCTACAATGGCACTTCGGCCACGGAGTTGCGTCGCCGCGTGGGCATGGTTTTTCAGAAACCCAATCCCTTCCCGACCATGTCGATTTACGATAACGTCGCGGCCGGGCTCAGGCTCAACGGATTTCGCAACCGCAAGAAGTTGGATGAAATCGTCCAACGGTCTCTCCATAGCGCCGCCCTCTGGGATGAAGTAAAGGATCATCTCCACAAGAAGTCGGGGGCCAGCCTCTCGGGCGGACAGCAACAGCGTCTCTGCATCGCGCGCGCTCTAGCCGTCCAGCCGGAAGTTCTGCTGATGGATGAACCTTGTTCGGCGCTCGATCCCATCTCGACCGGCAAGATCGAAGAACTGATTTTTCAGCTAAAAGAGCAATACACGATCGTCATTGTGACGCATAATATGCAACAGGCCGCGCGTGTGGCGGAATTTACAGGCTTTTTTCTTTTAGGCAAGATGATCGAGTTCGATAAGACGGAAAAGATCTTTACCAATCCTTCCGATAAACGCACGGAAGATTACGTCACGGGCAGATTCGGATAAAAGAGGTTTTGGATAATGCGCACGCGCTTTCAGCAGCAGATGGAGGATCTTCGGGAGAAGCTGCTCCGCATGGGCGGCCTCGCGGAACTAGCGGTGGATCGCGCCTGTCAGGCATACACCGAACGCGATCTCACGCGTTGCCAACTGGTCCTCGAAAACGAAAGCCTCATCAATGCGGCGGAGCGCGAAATCGATGAACTCGCCTTCGACATTCTGGCCACGCAGCAACCGGCGGCCGTAGATCTCCGCTTTATCCTGGCGGTAACCAAGATCAATGCCGACCTGGAGCGTGTTGGCGATCAGGCGGTCAACATTGCCGAACGCATCATGGACCTGATTGAATTGCCGGCCGTAGACCTGCCGGTCGATATACCGCGCATGGCAACTGCGGTCAGCGCCATGGTGCGGCGGGCGCTTGAGTCATTTGTGGAAGGCAAGGCAGAACTGGCCCAAGCTGTGCTCGAAATGGATCACGTGGTTGACCGGATGCGCGATGAAGCTTTCATAGTCCTCGTCCGAAAGATGAACGAACAGCCGCAAGTGACTCAACAGGCGCTGGATGCACTCCTCGTAGCCCGTAATCTGGAGCGTGTTGCTGATCACGCCACCAACATCTCCGAGGACGTGATTTTCTGGGTCCTGGGAGCCGACGTGCGTCACCATGCTCAGGCCGCATCGGTAGCGCCGCGCCCCGAACGGCGCGAACAGTAGAAGAAAAGAAGTGAAGCCGTCGGCGTCCGGCTCCGGACACGAAGCTTGGGATTCGCGGTACACTGTCCGAACCCATGAGCAAGAGATCCCGCGTCTTTGCCACCTGCGATATCGGCGATGCCCTCAACATGCTCGACAAGAAGGGATACGAGCTTGAAGTCTATTCCCGCCCGGAAGCTCCGCCGAAGAGCCTGATCATCGAAAAGGTGAGGTCTGGCATTGCCGGGCTGATTACCACGCTGCGCGATCCGATCGATGCCGAAGTTTTCGCCGCGGGAGCAGGTACGCTCAAAGTCGTAGCGCAATACGCTGTCGGATTCGACAATATCAACCGAGCCGATGCCAACCAATACAAAATTCCATTCACGAACACCGCCGACGTCCTCACTGAAGCGACGGCCGAATTTGCGTTCTTCCTGATGGGCGAGCTCGCCCGCAAACTCTGGCCGGCAGAACATCTGACCCGCGAAAACCGGTGGGGCTACTGGCATCCTTACCTGCCATTTCTGGGCGACGAGGTCACCGGAAAGACTGTCGCCGTCATCGGCACTGGACGCATCGGACTGGCCTTCATCAAAAAGTGCGCCGGCTTCGACATGAACATCCTGTGCTTCGATCCCGCCTATGAAAATCACGAATACATCAAGGCGATCCAGGAGGTAAAAGATCTACGCTTCCAGCACGGCATCAGCCGCGAGCGGGCGACCATCCGCTACACCACGTTACATGAGGCCTTGAGTACGGCGGATTTCATCAGCCTGCACGTTCCCTTGCTTCGCGAGGGCGAGAGCGGCACTCCGACCTATCACCTGATCAACCAAGCGACGCTGCGAATGATGAAACCGACCGCGATGATCGTCAATACATCGCGTGGACCGGTTGTCGACGAGACCGCCCTGGCACATGCTTTGCGCGAGAACTGGATCGCTGGCGCCGCTCTTGATGTTTATGAAGAAGAGCCGCTGCCGGAGAATTCTCCGTTGCGCGACCCAGCCATCGCCGACCGCTGCCGCCTTCTGCCGCACTTCGCCAGCGCCGCGCGCATGACGCGGTTGTCACCCGACCCTGATCGAGGTATGGCCGGACGCTGCGTGCAGGGCTTGCTTGACGTACTGGAAGGGCACTACGGTGGCGATATAACGAAGATGCCGTATGTGGTGAATAAAGAAGCGTTCGGGAAGTAGGCGGTATGATGCTCTCCCAACGCACAAACTGGCGGCTCAATCCGAACGCGCTGACGCGAGCCCTCGAAGAAGAACGCGCTTCGGGACGGAAGATTTTCGACCTCACCATCTCGAATCCGACCGAAGCCGGCATTCGTCCCGACGCCGATGTCGTTCTCGCAGCGCTGGCGAATCCCGAAGCGATGCGCTACGACCCGCAACCTCGCGGCCTGCTCCATGCGCGCCAAGCTGTCTGCCGCTACTATCGCGAGTCACACGAAATCTTCGACCTCGATCCGGAGCGCCTCGTGCTCACTACCAGCACGAGCGAAGCTTACTCGTATGTCTTCCGGCTGCTCTGTAATCCTGGCGATGAGGTTCTGGTACCCAAGCCCAGCTATCCGCTGTTCGAGTTTCTCGCTGATCTGGCTGACGTTAAACTCGTCCCTTATCCTCTGCTCTACGATCACGGATGGCAAATTGACTTCGATTCTCTCTACAAAGCCGCCACAGATCGTTCCCGCGCCGTCATCCTCGTCCATCCCAACAATCCGACCGGCTCCTATGTCTCTGCCGCGGAGACCTCGGCCCTCAACGATTTCTGCGCTGACGATAATCTGGCGCTGATCGTGGATGAAGTGTTTCTCGATTATGCGTACGACGGTGCAAGGCGCAGCAGTTTCGTGGCTAATGCCGACGCACTCACCTTTACGCTGAGCGGAGTCTCCAAGATTTCGGCTCTGCCGCAGATGAAGCTAGCCTGGGTCGCGACCAGCGGACCGGAAGCGATGGTGAACCGAGCCGGATCGCGGCTGGAAATCATTGCCGACACGTATCTCTCCATGAATGCTCCGGTGCAGCTTGCAGCTTCAGTGCTGATCGATCAGCGCAAGCAGATTCAGCCCGTTCTTCTGGATCGCGTACGCGCGAATCTTGACGAACTTGACCGGCAACTCGCGCGCCACCCCGCTTCCAGGCGACTTCAAGTTGAAGGCGGATGGTATGCAGTGCTGCGCATCCCGGTGGTCGGTACCGACGAAGAATTTGCCATTCGGCTCTTGCGCGAGGCTGGCGTCAGCGTTCATCCTGGCCACTTTTACGATTTCCCCAGCGAAGGCTATCTCGTACTGAGCCTGATCACTGAACCCGCCGTTTTTCTGGAAGGCGTGTCTCGTCTGCTTCAGCAAGTGGAGTAGCCGGGCGTTGGGTTGTTTTTCGTTGGCTCCTGTTCGTCGGCCGCGTTGTCGAGCCTACGCCTCCACGAACGATGACCGACCAACGACGAACCACCGCTCGTGTTATCCTGCTGGCCGTTTCCCGAATATGGAGAATGCATGTCCATAAACCGTCGCAACTTTTTGGGCTCCGCCATAGCTGCATCCGTTGTCACCGGCCTTAAGGCGCAGGAAACACAACGCACAAAGGACGATCCTTCCCATCCTTCGGGATCCTTCGGTTCCGGCAAGCGGCCGATCATTATCTGTGCCAACAACGGCGTCAATTACCTGGACGACGCTTTCATTTTCCTGAAAGGCGGAGGCGATACGCTGGACGCCGCGATCCGCGTGGTTAAGGGGCCGGAAGATGATCCGAACGACGACAGTGTCGGGTTGGGCGGCCTTCCCAACGAAGAAGGCGTGGTCGAACTCGATGCCTGTTGCATGCACGGGCCCACGCGCCGCGCCGGTTCGGTCGGCGGCGTGCGCAACATCAAGAATGTCTCGCTGGTCTCGAAAGCGGTCATGGAGCACACCGGCCACGTCATGCTGGTGGGCGAAGGCGCCGAGCGATTTGCGGTAGCCATGGGCTTCCCGCGCGAGAATCTGCTTACCGAGCGCTCACGCAAGATCTGGTTGTTGTGGAAGGAATATAACTCGACTGACGACTGGTGGGGACCGGGATTGGCTGACCCCAACTGGAAGCCTCCGTCGACGCCAGGGCCGCAATCCCAACTCTGGGAGGAACGCATCCGTAGCCTCGAAGAACATGCGGCGAAGCTGGGCATCGCACCCGAATTCCGCATGGCAGCAATCCGGCGCGTTCTTTCGCCGCCGACAGGCACCATCCACTGTTCGGCGCTGAATGATCGAGGTGAGATTTCCGGTGTCACCACCACCAGCGGCCTTGCCTTCAAGCTTCCCGGACGCTGCGGCGATTCGCCGATTATCGGCGCTGGCTGCTACACCGATCAGGACGTCGGTTCCGCGGGTGCGACCGGCAGCGGAGAAGAGAATATCAAGGTTGCCGGAGCCCATACGATCGTCGAAAACATGCGGCGGGGCATGTCACCGCTTGACGCAGGTATGGACGCCCTTAAGCGTATCGTCAGAAATTACAACAGCGATATGACGAAGCTGAAGTTTATCGACATGACCTATTACATTCTGCGTAAAGACGGCGCCTACGCCGGCGTTTCTCTGTGGGAAGGCTATACCGAAACTAACCGACACAAGATAGCCGTCCACGACGGAACGAGGCGCTCTGAGGTTACGGTGGCGCTATTCAAAGGCAGTTCAAACGAATTTCCGCCGTTCCCGGTCAACATGCCGAAAGAGCTGACGCAAGATTCGGTCTATGTGAAATAGGAGTGCGACAGTGGCCCACGGGGCCTCTCGTCCCGTCCTTCACGAACAAACTTTCTGGCGTCCTGAAGAGGTCACGGTGAGAGTCGCTCTGGAACGGGTCTTGAATATCACGCTTTGGGTTCTAAAGGTATTGTTAGCTCTCCTTTTTCTCTTCACGGGTGTCGGCAAGTGGAATCCAAAGGCACTTTTTTGGATCGAGTTGTTCGACAGAATCGGAATAGGCCAATGGGCCCGTTATCTAACCGGTGGTCTTGAAATAACGTGCGCGATCTTGCTGCTGATTCCGAGAACCGCCGCGGTAGCCGCGACAATCCTGTCCGCGACCATGGTGGGCGCATTCTTGATCCACCTGTTTATTCTCCGGGA
Organism: uncultured Acidobacteriaceae bacterium; assembly: GCA_963696275.1. GTDB lineage: Bacteria > Acidobacteriota > Terriglobia > Terriglobales > Acidobacteriaceae > Acidiflorens. The sequence goes on from CAVOJQ010000013.1 coordinate 129,364, forward strand.
CGGTTTCGCCGCATTCTTTCCTGCTTTCACGTTCGTGCTTTTAGCCCTCGTCGTATGGAAGAGAAGTCGGTAATCTAGCCGCAACCCCTCTGCCCCGCGGGTGTACAATTATTTCTGTAAGGGACACAGCTTCACGGGGCTCTTCTCCCGCTTTCGAGGCTTTGAAAAATGAACGTTCACGTCAGTTACAAGGCCCACAAAACCCCTGACATTGAAAAAGAAGTCAGTCACCAGATTGAAAAAATCCAAAAACGTCTCAGCGTGTTCCGGCCAGAACTGCTTCATCTGAAAGCCTTGATTGAGGAGAGCTCGGGGCGCGAAGGCACAATCGTCTCGCTCAACCTGCGCCTGCCATCCGGACAACTCACGGCCCAGTCGAACGCTACCAGCCCCACTGCGGCTATTAAGACTGCCTTTGACGAACTCATTCAGCAAATTGGCCGGCATAAGGAACTGCTGCGCTCGACACACAGGTGGCGCCGCTGGCGAGCAGGGACGAAGGAATCTCCCGAACCTGGCGTTCCTTTCGAACAAACGCTAGCGGCGGTGATGCCGCCCACAATTTCCGCGGACGACATTGGTTCGTACGTGAATGCAAATCTTGCCCGGCTGGAACGTTTCGTGGATCGCGAACTGTACTTCCGGCGCGCCGACGATGAAATACCCCGGTTCGACGACGGACTTTCCACCACCGAAGTCGTAGATGAGGTCATTGCCCGCGCGCTTGGTGATCACGATCGGCCAGAAAAACTGACGCTCGAATCCTGGCTTTATCATCTTGCGCTGCAGGCCATGAACGAGATGACGACGCGTCTCGAGGAATTGGAGTCTTCCATTCACCTTGAAGACAGTCCCCGGCGACAAAATGTCGAAGCCTCTGACGAAGCCGGGCTGCAGTTTCATCAGCCGGATGAAGGGTGGACGCGAGAGAGCATGATTCCCGATCGCCGCGTCTCCAATCCTGAACAAGCTGCCTATTCTGACGAAGTGGTCGCGCTAGTGCAGGCGGCACTCCGCGGCGCAGATCGCGCCGACCGCGAGGCTTTTCTCCTCTACGGCATCGAAGGTTTCTCCCTCCATGAGATTGCCGCCATCACCGGCCGACACCCGGAGGCGGTACGCGAGTCCGTCCAGCGGGCGCGCGATTGTGTGCGCAACGCGCCTGCGATCGCGAGCGAGTTCCATCAGGAACTCGCCGTCAAACATCGCAGTTGACAGTCAAAGCCGACATTCGAGCGAACATCATATTCAGTACCAGCATCTCAATATTTGTTAAGGAGCCTCGAGATGATGACCCGGGATGAAATCCGTGAATTAGCCGCATTTCAAGCAGACGAATCCAAAGGGGCGTGCGCCCTCAGTTTTTATTTTCAACCTGATCCTCCGCAAGACCGTTCCCATCGTCGCGAGGCAATCGTTGCCAAAGATGTCATTAAGCAAGCTCTGAAAAGCGCTGCCGCGCAGGGGAAGAACGGATCTCTGCACGCCGATCTTGACCGCGTACTCGAACTGGCCACGAACCTGCGCGGCAACGCAAAGAGCAACGCCGTCTTCGCCTGCTCTGCGCAAAACTTCTGGAAGGAATTCGAACTGCCTCCCCTTCTCGGGGGTACTCATATTTATCTCCAATCCCGCTTTCAGTTAAAGCCGCTGGCCGCCTTGCTGGGAGCTCAACCGGCGCTCTCCGTGGCCATGGTCGACCGCCAGCGCGCCCGCCTCTTTGATCTGCGCCTTGATGATCTGCGGGAACGCGGAGCGATTGTCCACATGCTCTCGCGCAGCGCTTCAAGCTACGGCTACAACGGATACGAGGCGGGTCATGCGGAGCGCCGTGTGGCCGAGGAAGCGCTGCAGCATTACAAGGCTGTTGCCGAACGATTGAGGATTGATTTGGAAAAGCGCATCTGGGAGCGGCTGATCGTCGGTTGCCATGAGTCCAACTGGCCAGAATTCGAGTCGCAGCTTCATCCGTATGTCAAACAGCGTTTGATCGGTCGATTCTCAGCCGACGTAGCCAGCGTCTCGAATGAAGAAATTCGCGACCATTCCGATGCCATCCTCAAGCAGTGGATTCAAGAACGGGCCGCAATCAAGGTCAGCGAAGCGCTAGACCTTGCTAAATCGAACGGCCGCGGCGTCACTGGTCTGCGACGGGTGCTGCAAGCGCTCGAGACCGGAGAAGCGCAGACCCTCTTCCTCGACGACAACTACTCGGCGAAAGCCGTCCAGTGCACCAATTGCGGACATCTCGACGCGCACCTGATCCCACTGTGCGTCGCGTGTGCCCATCCCACTCGTGAACTAGCCGACGTCTGCGATGCCATCATTCCCATTGCCATCCGTCGCGATATCGAATTGTTTTATCTCAAGGAAAATGCAGACCTTGATCGCGCCGGGAACATCGCAGCTTTACTGCGCTTCCGCTCCGACCAGAGCACCGGAAAGCTGGCGGCGGCGTCTTAGAGCACAGTTCTGTGATGACGTGCTTCCGCCTTTCGTCGAATCGCCGCTTCCACACTCTGAGTGGTGCTTTGCCAAGACCTGAGCGAAAATAGAAACGATGATTCACAGAATCCTGCCCGTTGGCCCGCTGCGGTGCAACTGCTCCATCGTCGGCGATGAGACCACACACGAAGCGATGGTCATCGATCCTGGCGACGACATTGAAGACGTTCTCGACATAGTCCGCGAACACAAACTGCAAGTAAAGCAGATCGTCATAACGCATGCCCACATCGATCACGTGGGCGGAGCAATGAAACTGCGCGCGCAGACAGGCGCCCCAATTCTGCTCAATCAGAATGATTACGCCTTGCTGAAGATGCTCGACGTACAGGCTTCCTGGCTAGGGATGGGCGCGCCAGAAGACGTGGCCATAGAAGCAAGCATCGGCGATGGCCAATCATTGCAGGCCGGAACTCTGAAAGCGAATGTGTTGCACACTCCCGGCCACACTGAGGGCAGCGTCTGCCTGTATTTTCCAGCAGAGAAATTACTGATCGCCGGCGACACACTATTTGCCGGAAGCATCGGACGCACCGATCTACCGGGCGGATCGTTCGAGAAAATCATGCGTTCACTGCATGATCGTGTCCTGACCCTGCCCGACGATACCGTCGTGATTCCAGGCCACGGCCCAAGAACAACCATAGGAGAGGAAAGGGAAGAAAATCCCTTCTTGATTGGATAGGCACGTCTGAATGGTCTGTCATCTCAAGCGAGCCGAGCGACCCTTACTTCTGCGTAGGTGCCTGGTTCTGGGGAACCGCTGGCGGCGCAGTCGGAGCTGGCGTAGCCGGCTGCGATTTTGTCTGCGTCTGCTTGACTCCTGACAGCACCGACGAAGGTCCGGTGCGCCGAGCCGCAAAAATCGACAGCGTAATCGATGTGACCATGAAAATAATCGCGGACCACGTCGTCGCGCGAGAAAGAACCGAAGCCGCGCCCCGGGGACCAAAGGCTGTCTGACTCCCCTGCCCGCCAAAAGCCGCCGCCAAATCGCCGCTCTTACCGCTTTGCAGCAGAACGACTGCAATCAGGAAAAAGCAAACCATTACGTGCACTACCGTGATCAGAACTGTTACCCACATGCACAAAACTCCAAGAGAGCCGAAGCTCGAATTCGACTATTTGTTACGTGTCGGGCTAGAAGGTCGCAAATTCGCACGTCCTGTCAAAGGCAATCTTTCAAAGGTAATCTCGAGGAAGAGGAACTCTATGCAGCCCCTTACCGCTAAGTTATCTCAATTCGGATACTTAGCGATTTTACCCTGTGTTCATGCACCTTGCAAGCATAATTCGAGATTGGAGGCCAGCAACTTTTCAGTATCGCCCAAGGCGCCGAATTCCGCTGATCGCAATGAGGGCCGAGGCTCAAACGTACGCTTCGCCAAGAATCTGCGGGAGCTTTCGTCCATTGCGCAGCGCGATTCTTCGGGTCGAGGTCCGGGGTGTGTTCATCCAGCAGCAATTCGGGAACGCAGCAAGGCGGCCCTGAGCCCTGCCCCCATATAAAGAATAGAGAGATGGTGCGGAAGGGGGGATTTGAACCCCCACGCCTTTCGGCGCCACCCCCTCAAGATGGTGTGTCTGCCAATTCCACCACTTCCGCTCGAATCCTGATGTTGCCGGCGTTTTGAGGGGACATCTCAGCCAGCAGCCATGCGAGTTGCGCTCACTTCCTAAATCTTTATACACGGTCAAACGAGGCTGTTCAAGTTCGGTGGCCGGGCGAAGACGAGTTTTCGTTGGAGAATCGAACTCTCCGGTTTGCGCTGGGTCGATGTTGCGTTTATCGTGAAATAGTTGTCGCCCGCCAAGCACTTGCGCATCACCGCCTCCGCTCTCAAGCGCTGGGCCATCGGCCAGTTACAGGACTCGTTAGCCGTCGGAATGCTCTGGCTCTTTGGCCTGTCGGCCATTCACGTTCCATGGGCTGCGCTGTGGGCGCTTCTTGCCGCCGTATTGCAGATCATTCCTCACTTCGGCCCCATTCTCGGCCTTCTCGGTCCGGTTCTGGCCGCGATGCTCCGCTGGCACGACTGGCGGCATCCGCTTTACGTTCTACTTCTTTATGCTGCGATCGTTGTGCTGGATGGCTTGTTTCTCCAGCCCTATATCATGCGTCGCGTGGCGCGTGTGCCCATGTGGGCCTCGATTTTTGCTCCATTCGTGCTGGGATTTCTAATCCCGTTCTGGGGATTTCTGCTCGCGCCGCCGCTACTGGCCGTTGTCTACGCGTTGAAAGCGTCCCGGCGGAGGGGACCTACCCAAGCGTGAAAAAACTTCTGGAAAGGAAAGCAGATGAAATTTGATCCGAAGAAGACGGCTCTGCTAACTCTCGATTTTCAAAAAGGTATTCTTGGATTCGTCCCAGGGGCTGAGTCGATCCTTCCTAATGCATCCCGGGCGGCGGAATTTGCGCGCACGAAGCAATTTCTAATCATTCATGTGGGACTTGGATTTTCCGAAGGCCATCCCGAAATTCCCGATACCGATTCCCGATTCAAGAGGGCGAAGGAACAGAATCTCTTCGTGAAAGGCACGCCCTCCGCCGACTTCCACAGTTCCATCTTTCGTCCTGGAGAGCTCGTGGTCTACAAGCAGCGAGTCGGTGCATTTTGCGAGAACCAACTCCAGTTGATTCTCCGCTCGCGAGGCATCGAGAACCTCGTGTTCTTCGGAATTTCGACGAGCGGCGTCACACTCTCGACATTAAGACGGGCGTCCGACCTCGACTACCGCTGCGTTGTCCTCAAGGACGCTTGTTTCGACGCCGATACGGAAGTTCACCGGGTGCTGACGGAGAAGATTTTCCCGATGCAGGCAATGGTCGTCACAGTGGATGAATTCATTGGGGAGCAGGAGTGATTCAACATCACGGCTGAGTTTGGATGTGTCTTGAGAAACGAACCCCTAGCACCCGGGCATCCCAACTATCGATACATAGCTCTGGAACCCGAATCGAAAGACTTTGTCTCTTGGCAAGACAGCTAGAGGTTGCATCGTCGCATCCGAACGGCCGCATTTGCGAACCGCGAAAACGTGAGTAATTTCGACGGGCGTCGGTTACTACGATCCCAAGGCCAGCAGAGCTCTTCTTAGCCGCCCATGCTGCTGCGTGAGATGCAGGCAGAGCATCTCATCCGGCTTGGCCTTGGCGCGGATAATTCGGACGAGGTCTTCCTTTTCTTCTCGCGTCCACGTGCGCAATCCGGCCACATCGGCCAAGACGAGCGCAAAATTCTCGAAGGATGCTTGATCGAGTGGCCTCCACGAAGACGTGCTGACACGCAGGATTTTCTCCAAAGCACGCCTGGAATGTTCGCGAATGCGACGGACATCACCGCCAAAATCACGTGCCATCCGGCGGTTGACTCGCAACCCGATGTGGCGCGTCGAGAAGGTGTCCCATGCTCCCACTTCGCTTCCTGGTGTCTCATAAAACACGTGTCCCGACGCCAGGCGCTTCAGGGTCCGCGCTGGCGTTCGGTATCGGGTCTTACCCCAGTTATTCGCGAAGGCGATTTTTTGTTCTTCGTTTTCCGCCAGTCGTTGTAGCTCGGCGTGTCCCGGTCTGAATCCAAGCTTACGGTAGAACCAGAACGCGCCCGATTCGATCGCCTCCTCATTGTCATGTCCAAGTTGATAAGGATAGACCGAGACGCACGTCGTTCCCATACGATGGCAGAGGCAGCGCAGCACCTGCGCGTAGATCCATCCCGCTTCACCGCCGCGGAAAGTGTAGAAGGTGTTGAAGCCGACCTCCATCCACTCGCAGAGTCCGATGGCTTCGATGTAGTTGATGGGCACGCCGTTCTTCAGCGTCAATCCCGCGACATAGGCGCGCAGCGGCAGACGGCGATCCGGCGGCAGGTTCCAGAGATAGATCGCGACCCCGCGGCCAACATCGGCATGCATCACCGACGCCGGGTCGCCGAGGGTGGTGCCGTAAAGCTCGCGGTAGCGGACGAGCATAACCTGGCGGATGAGGTCCATGATTTCGCCGCCTTGCTTACGCGAAAGCTTCTTCAGTTGCGGCGGACGCCGCGCCAACTCGTCAGCCAGCGAGACTTGGCTGCGGCTGATCAATCCTGTCCCATCGGACTCGCGGTGGTAATAAACGCTGCGAACAGGTTTCCAGTTTCGGGTCCGCGTAATAACGGAATTCTCGAGACTCCAACGCAAGGGGACGCGAAGCGAGTCGTAAAGCTCGGCTTTTTGATTGGGCGGGAGCGGCAGATGGGCGAAACGCTGCAGGAGCCACGCAGGAGTTCGCGTTGAAAGATCGGAGCCGCGCTTGCCTGTAGCGGTTTCCAGCCATCGGCGCCAGGGCGTGTCGGCCTCCACGTACGCGTCGTCTTCGAGCAAGGGGATGAAGCGCGGACCGGTGTTGCCTAACTCGCGTCCCGGTTCGTAGTTTTCCCAGGCGATTTCAACTTTGCCCGGCAGGCGCTTGACCAGCCAGTTGGCGACGTCGAAGCTGAGCGTGTCTTCCATCTCCGTGCCGGCGATTCCGGATGTGTCGAAATCGTCGAAGGCGTCCATGTCCGCGCCCGCATTGCGTAAGGCTTCCACTTTTTTGTGGAAACTATTCAGAATGCGCTCGGTGGCGCGAACCACGGCTGGCCCTTGAGGAAAAGCGCGCAAGAAAAGCAGCGTCTCGTGGAAGCGTAACAGCGAAGCTGTATCAGGGAGGTGCGCTGCGTCAAGACGCTTCAGCAATTTCACAACGCGGGCGGCGTCATGGTCTCCGAAACGGTAACGGCAGCCTTCGAGTTGGGTCAGGAGAACCTGGAGAGAGGGGGCGGCGGCCATGTCAGATCCCCACAAGGTTACCTCATGCCCGGTCCTCTCGGCGTTAACTGGCCGGTGAGCGGACTGGGTTAACCCGGCAAGGTTAGTGGATGACAATACCGCCGGGCCGCTGGGATAACCAAAGAGGAGTGCGAAGCCATGCTATAATCTCTATTCGCCTGAACGTGTTTACGTCGAGGCTGATCTGTGATTTCCTCCGCGGGCGGATCCAAAATTCCGAGAATCAGCGCCAGTCAGGCAATCTAGAGGTGAGGTAGAGCTATGTCCGGCCATTCGAAATGGGCGACAATTAAGCACAAGAAGGGCGCGCTGGACGCCAAGCGCGGCAAGATCTTCACCCGTCTTATCAAGGAAATCGCGATGGCAGCGAAGTCCGGTGGCGATCCCGACATGAATCCGCGTCTGCGAACCGCTATCCTGGCGGCGAAGTCCGAGAACATGCCTGCCGACAACATCAAGCGCGCCATCCAGCGAGGAACGGGCGAGTTGCCGGGCCTGACGTACGAAGAATTTGTGCTAGAGGGCTACGGCCCCGGCGGCGTGGCTTTGCTGGCGGAAATTTCCACCGACAACCGCAATCGCACGGTGAGCGAAATTCGGCACGTGTTCGGCAAGAACAATGGGAACATGGCCGCAGCGGGCGCCGTCGCGTACATGTTTCACAAGAAGGGCGACATCATCATTTCCAAATCGGCGGCCAAGGAAGACGACCTGATGAACATCATCCTGGAGGCGGGCGGTGAAGATTTGAAGGATGATGGTGAGAACTGGGAAATCCTGACCGAGCCTTCTGCATACGAGGCGGTCCTGGAAGCGGTGAAGAAGGCGGGGATTACGCCCGCTTCGTCGAGCGTGAGTATGGTTCCCGACACCTACATCAAACTGGAGGGGCAACAGGCGGCGCAGATGATCCGCCTCATGGAAGCGCTGGACGACAACGACGATGTGCAGAACGTGCACGCCAACTTCGATATCGATCAGAAAACTCTGGAAGAAGTGGCGGGATAGAAGTTGCGGGTTGGGACTTGCTTGATAAAGATCAGGTGATCCGGGCTGCAGCTTTTTGTCGTTGGTTTCCGATCAGCGGATCGCGCGATCTTCAGTGTCGGCTGAACTTTTCAACACCCTAGAGGAAAAGTTTGTGGAAAACTAGTTCCTCAGTCTTGTAAGCCTCTTGGTCTTCAATGCCTTCAGCATTCTGCACTGCATCGGGTGCTTGCCGTAACGACTCTCCTTCAAGAGTTCATCGAAAGTGAAAACCCGTCTCGACAAGTTGCTCGTGGAGCGAGGCTTGACTCCGTCGCGCGCACGCGCACAAGCGCTCATCCTGGCCGGAAAAGTTCTCGTCAATGAACAAAAAGTTGAGAAAGCGGGAGCATCCATCGATCCCTCCTCAACCCTGCGCCTGTTGGGCGAGGACATCCGCTATGTCAGCCGCGGCGGCCTGAAGTTGGAAAAAGCTATCGAACACTGGCAGATCGATCTCCGGGGCAAGGCTTGTCTCGACATCGGGGCCTCTACCGGCGGCTTCAGCGACTGCATGCTGCAGCACGGCGCCACGCGAGTCATTGCAGTAGATACCGGCTATGGTCAGATAGATTTCGGGCTGCGCAACGATCCGAGGCTCCGTCTGCTGGAGAAAACCAACGCGCGTTATATCGAGCCCTCCCATATTGGCGAGGCCATCGAGTTCATCGCCATGGATGTATCTTTTATCTCGGCCACGTTGGTGCTGCCGGCCGTGGTTCGTGCGGCTTCATCCTCGGAGGCAACACATCCCGGCCTTGAGATTGTTGTATTAGTGAAGCCGCAGTTCGAAGCGGGCAGGGAACTGGTCGGTAAAGGGGGCATCGTGCGCGACCATGCGGTGCAGCAGGCGGCAGTGGCCAAAGTTGAAGCCGCGCTCCTGGAACTTGGCTGCGGGCAGGCCGAATCAATCGAGTCGCCGATTCTCGGGGGCGAAGGCAATCGCGAATTCCTGCTGCATGCGGAGCTTTCCGGCCTCACCGCGCGCTGATTCTGTACAATCATCCGGTGTCAGACTGAACTCTGAAAAAATCTCGCTGTAGAGAGGCGGGGTGCCCGCCTCATCGACGTGACGACGCACCGCAACGCAGGAGAGCGCCGGAAAATAAGTACCAAGACAAATCCATGACCGAGTCACCGCAAACTTCTTCCCGTCAGAAAACCATTGCCATCGTATCGAAGCCGGGCCGACCCGAACTCTCTCAATTGCTGCCGGAGCTTGAAAAATGGCTGCAGGAGCACCATTACGAGGTGGTGATGGACGAGGAAAGCGCGGCTTACTTTCCGGCGGCCAACAGCGTGATACCGCGAAAGAATCTCGCCGAGCGATCTCCATATCTCGTGCTCGTTCTCGGCGGCGACGGCACGCTGCTCTCGGCGACGCGCGCCGTTGCCAAAGCCGGATCACTGATTCTAGGCGTCAACCTTGGCACCCTCGGATTCATGACCGAACTGGCGATGTCCGATCTGTATCCTTCACTCGAAGCGATCGAAAAAGAGCAGTACGTCGTAGACAGCCGGTCGATGCTCAAGGGAACGCTGATCCGGAACGGCGAAGTTCAAGCCTCGCACGCCGCTTTGAACGAAGTGGTCATCAGCAAGAGCGCGATCGCGCGCTTGAATCACTTCGAGCTTTTTGTGGACAAGGAGTACGTTTCCAGCTACCGCGCCGATGCCCTCATCATCGCTACGCCCACCGGTTCGACGGCATATTCGTTGGGCGCAGGCGGCCCAATTCTCAAGCCCGACGTGGATGCGTTCATCATTACCCCAGTCTCGCCTCACGGCCTCACTCATCGCCCCGTGGTAGTGTGCGATTCAGTCGAGATCGAAATGCATGTCAAGACCGGCAAGGAAGAAGCCTATCTGAGCTTCGATGGGCAGGTTGGCATGCCGGCGCGACACGGCGATGTCGTGCGCTGCGTAAAAGCCGAACACCCGGCGCGCTTGCTGCGTTTCCGGAAGACATTCTTCGAAGTGCTCGGCAACAAGCTCAAATGGGGAGAGCGCTAATCCGCCACAAAAACACCTGGAACTCGTCGTTCTCGCGAAAGGATAATCCGCGGACCTCGTTATTCAGAACTTCAAGGTTATTAAGGCCAGGGTTGGCGGCAAATGGAGATTGACACCGCAAGCCGGTGAGCGGTCAAACTTCTTCCCCACTTACCTGATCCTCCACGCTCTCGCGTCGCCGTATGACTCGCGCCCTCGCGCCCTTCACCAGCAATTCCGCCGCCCGTCCGCGGGTGTTGTAGTTCGATCCCAGAACGGACCCGTAAGCGCCTACATCCAGAATCGCCAGCAGATCACCTTCGCCGATTGGCGGAAGTCTTCTATCCCGTGCAAGAAAGTCGCCAGTCTCGCAAATGGGTCCGACTACGTCGACAATCTCCGTCTTGCGCGACCGGCGCCGAACCGGAACAATCTCGTGATACGCGCCATACAGCGACGGACGCAGCAGATCGTTCATGGCCGCGTCGACAATCAGAAAGCGCTTGCGAAAATTGGTTTTCCGGTACAGCGTGCGCGTCAGCAAAACCCCGGCCGCTCCCACGATGGAACGCCCAGGCTCGAGCAGCAAATGGACTTTCAATCCACGTAGGGGGCGCAGCACCGCTCTTGCGTAAGCCGCAATCTGCTTTTCGAAATTACCCCCAGCACCCTGGTAAGAAATTCCCAGTCCGCCGCCGGCATCGATGTAACGGATGTTGTGCCCTTGAGCGCGGAGCTCTATCACCAGTTCAGCCACGCGCTGCAGCGCCTCTCGAAAACTGCCTACATCACTAATCTGGGATCCGATGTGAACGCTGACTCCAGCGACATCCAGATAAGATTGCTGGGCCGCGTGGCTGTAGAGTGTCTTTGCTTCAGGAATCGGCACGCCGAACTTATGCTGATGCAAGCCGGTGGAAATGTAGGGATGAGTCTTGGCCGAGACATCGGGATTCACGCGCACGGCGATCGCCGCACGTTTCTTCAACCGGGCGGCGGTAGCAGCGAGCAACTTCAATTCCGACGCACTTTCAACATTGAACAGCAGGATTCCCGAACACAAGGCGAGTTCCATCTCGCCCGCGGTCTTGCCCACGCCAGAGAACACAACCTTCCGCGCAGATTTCGGGCTAGCTCGCAGAACCCGTTGAAGTTCACCGCCGGAAACCACGTCGAAGCCGGCTCCCTCGCCGGCCACCAACCGCAGAATCGCCAGCGTTGAATTGGCTTTGACGGAATAGCACAAGGAGCAAGGAATGGACTGAAACGCGCGAGCAAATGCCTCCAGCCGCGCGCGAATCATCGCCGTCGAATAGACATAGAGCGGAGTTCCATGGCGAGCGGCAAGAGCTTCCAGCGAAACCTTTTCGCAGAAAAGTTCGTGACCCAGTGATTTCGAAGCGCCCGGCGGGGCGTCATATCCAAATCCGGACGGGCGCAAGTCTCGCGGTGGACGCGTGTTCTTCACTTGCGTTTGCCGGAAACCTGACCGCTTTTCACTTTGATAGCGACCACCGTCTGATCGTCGAATGCGTCGACTCCGGCCGCGAAATCCGTCACCGCCGAAAACACTTCGTTGACTACGCAATCGGCCGACTTCGTCGAGCATTGCGCGACAATGGCCTCCACCCGCTCCTGCCCAAACGATTGGCCGTGCCGGTTGCGTGCATCGACAATACCGTCGCTCATGAAGACGAACATATCTCCAGGCCTGGCTCTGAAACTAACCTCGTCGTAATCGGCTTCATCGAACAGTCCCAGGGGCAAGCCGGTCACTTCGATCGATTCAATCTTGCCATCATGACAATAGATAGGTTTGGGCAAGCCTGAATTCGCCACCACTAAAGTGCGTGTCTGGTCATCCCACACCGCGTAGATTATTGAGACGAACTGAGCCGCAATCCTGCGCTCCGCAAGAGACAGATTGATCGCGGAAAGCATCTCCGCCGGACCCGGTTCAATCGGTGCATGAGAACGCAGAATGCCGCTGACCAGCGCGGCGTAAATGGCCGCGGGCGCGCCTTTCCCGCTGACATCTCCAATCGCGATTCCCAGGCGCGACAATGAATAAGGGACGAAGTCGTAGAGGTCGCCGCCGATGGCGCGGGCGGGAACAAACTTCGCCTCGACCTCGAGATTATTTACCTTCGGGCGCGAATGCGGCAGCAAGCGAAACTGCAGCTCGCGAGCCAGCGCCAGGTCGCGTTCCAGCCGCTGCTCCTGTCGCGCGACCTGTTCGTACAAGCGCGCGTTCTCTATGGCAATCGCCAGTTGCGCCGCGAGCGTGGTCAAAGTGCGCTTGTGGTCCTCGGTAAAATAGCCACGTCGGGTGTGCTCCAGATCCAGCACGCCGATAACCTTTTCCTGGTAGATCAGAGGGACCGCCAGCTCCGAGCGGGTCTCCGGATTAGTCGCGATGTAACGGTCACTTTTGGCGACATCAGGCACCAGAATTGCTTCCTTGGCCTGTGCGGCGTAACCCACCACTCCCCGGCCGATGGGAATGTCGTGCTTCAGGTGAAGCCTCTCTTCGAAGCGCTGTGCAAACCGGTGCTGCAATTTTTCGCCCGACGGATCCAAGAGAAGGATGCTAAACATCTGATAGTCAATCAGCCGGTTGAGCAGCTCGGCGATACGTTTGAGCAGTTGATCGAGATTCAAAATCGACGTAAGTTCCCGGGCAATCTCATTAAGCAGGAGCAAAGTACGTGCCTGGCGTGTGGTTCGGGTGTGCAGCCGGGCGTTCTCGATGCCAACGGCCATGCGCGAACCGATCAAGGTCAGCAGGCGCTTGTGATCTTCGGTAAAGTAACCCTTCTCCGCTGCCTCGATATCGATCACGCCGATCACGCGGTTCTTCACGATCAGGGGAATGGCCAGTTCAGAATGGACACCGGGCACCGCTTCGAGATAGAAATCTTCCTGCGTCGCATCAGCGACAAGGACTGCCTGGCGAGTCTCGGCAGCCCGTCCTGTAACGCCCTGGCCGACTTTTACGCGTACACGTTCGGCAATTCCGGGTGGATATCCCACATGGAAGCGAACGTACAATTCGTGGCGCTGCTCGTTGAGCAATAGAATCGCAAAGATTTCGTAGTCGATCACCTTGCGGACCAGTTCCGCCACGCGGCGCAGTGTGGTCTCCAGGTCGAGCGTAGTGTTGACCACGTCGGCCACTTCTAGCAAGAGGGGTTCCACCTCGGAAGCGCATCCAGTTGGCGAGGCGGTCGGTTTCACAGGTTTCATCATAGCAGCCGGTTCGGACGGCGCTGCCGCGACTCCGATCTACAAATTCTCCAGCACGCAAATATCCGGAAGATTCCGGTAGCGTTCCGCATAGTCCAAGCCATAGCCAACCACGTAGGCGTCAGGAATCGTGAACCCGATGTATTGCGCCTCGATCGGCTGCTTGCGGCGCGAAGGCTTATCGAGCAACGCTGCGATGCGCAGAGTTTTTGGCTGGTGCGCCCGCACCAGCTTCGAAATGTAGTTCAGCGTCAGCCCCGTATCGAGGATGTCTTCCACCAGAATCACATTGCGGTCGGTCATTGAGCTATCCATATCTTTGACCAGACGAACCTCGCCCAGGGAATCCCAGGCCGCGTGTCCAGCTGGGTCTTCTTTCACCGTGGGACGATTTCCATAGCTCGAAACGCCGATAAAATCGAAGGTGGCATCGAGCGGAATATGGCGCGCGAGATCGCTCAGGAAAATCGCAGCGCCCTTGAGAACGCCGACGAGGATAATCGATTGGCCGTCGAAATCGCGCGCGATCTCGTTCCCAAGTTCGGCGACCCGCTTGGCAATAGTTTCGCGTGAGAGCAATACTTTAAGATTGGGCATGAAGTCACCATGTTATACACGAGTTTGGGGCAACGGAAGCGGTTTTGATTCAACAAAACGTCGAGCCCGCGCGGGTCGTTGCGGGCGTACGCTCACGTCACTAAGATGTTAACGTCTGCACCTTACTTGAGGAGTGTCTTGTGAATCTTAAAGGAATCCAGCTTACGTGGCTCGGCCACGCCACTTTCCGCGTCGAGACGCCGGAGGGGAAAACCATCTTCATCGATCCCTGGATTGCCGGAAATCCCATGTGCCCCGAGAGTGAAAAGAACGTCAAAAACGCGGACGTACTGCTTTGCACCCACGGCCATGGCGATCACATTGGAGATGCCGTCGATGTAGGTACGAAGCTGAATCCTATCGCCGTCGGCATCTTCGAACTCTGCCTGTGGCTGCAGAAAAAAGGCGTCAAGCAAATCTCGCCCATGAATAAGGGCGGCACGCAAACTGTCGCCGGAGTGAAGATCACCATGGTGCACGCCGTTCATTCCTGCGGAATTCAGGATGGCGATCAGATCATTTACGGCGGCGAAGCCTGCGGCTACGTGCTCGAGTTCTCGAACGGAGTCAAGCTCTACCACGCGGGTGACACCAACGTGTTCAGCGATATGGCCATTATTCGCGACCTGTACGCGCCGAAGATCTGCATGTTGCCCATCGGCGATCACTTCACCATGTCGCCGCGCGAAGCTGCTTATGCCTGCAAACTGCTCCAGCCGGAAACCGTCATTCCCATGCACTTCGGCACATTTCCAATGCTGACTGGAACGCCCAGCGAGCTGCAGAAATTAGTGCCGGATGTGAAAGTACTGGAAATGAAACCCGGACGGACAATTTCATGAACCCCGTTCACGCGTCGTCACTTTTTATTAATTTGTCATCCTGTATTGATATGTCATCCTGAACGAAGCGAAGGATCGGCTTTGTTGCGCCGAATTTCTGCAATAATTCGCGCGCATGTTAATTTGAACCACAAGGAGTCTCATGACCGATCACCCCGCACAGTCTGCCTGGCGCATGGGGGGAATCACAGTTCCCGAAGTGGAAGATTATCTCTATGCCATGCTCCCTCCGCGCGACGACGTCCTCGCCGAGATGGAAGCTGACGCCACTAAGAATCATTATTCCATCGTGGGACCGGTGGTAGCCCGCGTGCTCTATCAACTGGCGACCATCAGGGGCGCTAAGAAGGTCTTCGAAATGGGCTCGGCTATCGGATATTCCACCATCTGGTGGGCGCGTGCAGTCGGCGAAGGTGGACGCGTAATCTATACCGATGGCGATCCCAAGCGCGCCGAAAAAGCGCGCCGCTACTTCGAGCGCGCCGGCGTCACCCAGCGCATCGCGGTTCGCGTGGGAGACGCGCTTGAATTTCTCTCCGAGGAAAAGGAACAATACGACATCATCTTCGTCGATGTCGATAAGATCGACTATCCACGCGCCTTTCGTCTGGCGATGCCACGCCTGACAAGTGGCGGCCTTTTGATCGCCGATAACGTTCTCTGGAGCGGCAAAATAGTCAATCGCAATCCTGACGCCACGACCAAAGCCATTCTCGAATTCAACCGACTGATCTGCGAATCGAAAGACTTGTTCACGACCATTCTTCCCA
Source organism: uncultured Acidobacteriaceae bacterium (assembly GCA_963696275.1). Lineage (GTDB taxonomy): Bacteria > Acidobacteriota > Terriglobia > Terriglobales > Acidobacteriaceae > Acidiflorens. The sequence goes on from CAVOJQ010000013.1 coordinate 145,154, forward strand.
TCCGCGATGGAGTGGCCGTTTGCATCAAAAAGTAGGGGAGACTGCTCACTGCGTGTCAGCCCGCACGGTGCTAGAATTGTCGTTCCTTCGGACCCGATGAAGACTCCTACACTCTCGCCCGCGGCATCCCAAATCGATCGGATTCCGGAAACGCTACCCCGCGCGCAATCCCGGCCACAGCCCAACTCCACGACTGATTTGCTGGTGGTGGGCGCCGGTCCCACGGGCATGGCCTGCGCCATCGAGGTGCAGAAGGCTGGCTTCAAGGCTCTTATCGTCGACAAGGGATGCCTCGTCAATTCTCTCTATCACTATCCGATCAACATGGTGTTCTTTACCACGCCTGAACTGCTCGAGATTGGCGATGTCCCTTTTACCACATCACTGGCCAAACCCACGCGACTGGAGGCTCTCGAATATTACCGCAGGGTGGCCGAGCATTATCACTTGAATATTCGCCAGTACGAATGGGTGAAGACGATCACCGGTGAAGACAATGATTTTCGCGTCGCCACCAGCAACCGGCATGACGCGATTCATGACTATCGCGCGCGCAAGATCGTCCTCGCTACCGGCTATTACGATCTTGCCAACCAGATCGGTATTCCCGGCGAAGACCTCGATAAGGTTTTCCATTACTACAAAGACCCTCATCCTTATTTCGATACCGACGTCGTCGTCATCGGCGGCAAGAATTCGGCGGCCGAAGCAGCTTTGGATTTGTGGCGGCATGGCGCACGCGTCACCCTTGTCCATCGGGGATCGCAGATGCATGCCCACGTCAAATATTGGGTGCGCCCCGACATCGAGAACCGTATCAAAGCAGGACAAATCGACGCCTACTTTAACAGCACCGTGCAGGAGATCAACGCCGACTGCGTAGTCCTGCGAACGCCGACCGGGCCTGTTCGACTGAAGAACGATTTTGTATTTGCACTCACCGGCTACCATCCTGATTACGACTTCCTGCGCAGCGTCGGGATCGAACTCTCGCCGGAGCAACTCCGCCCCTGCTGCGATCCTGAAACCCTGGAGTCGAATGTTCCGGGAGTCTACGTCGCGGGAGTGATCGTCGCGGGATCAAGGACGAACGAAATTTTCATCGAGAATGGCCGCTTTCACGGTAAACTGATCGCCGCTCATCTCAGCGAGAAACTCGGCGGCGGCAATCCGAATTTCCCGCTGGACGCAACCTGACGCATCCCAGAATTTCGAAAAGAAGATTCCGGAGGAACGTATGAAGCTGAGAAAGATTGCAGTCGGCATCGTAACCCTCATGGTCGTTCTCACCGCCGCTCTGGTGATGGCCGACACGAGCGCCCTCAAATCGTTCGACATGTTAAAGGGATTGGAAGGGAACTGGGCGGGCAAGAACCAGCAAGGCCAGACCATTGAAGTAAGTTTTCGCATGACCGCCGGCGGTTCAGCGCTGATGAGCGAAATTCACGGACACGGCCCGGAGAACATGATCACCATGTTTCACATGGATGGCGACCGCCTCCTGATGACGCATTATTGCGGGGCGGGCAACCAGCCGCGCATGAAGGTCATTTCTTCCGATGCGAAGTCGGTGAGCTTCGAATTCTTCGACGGCACGAACATCGGTCCGGGCGACGGACACATGCAGCAGGTAACCTTCACCGAACCCGATGCCGATCACCACGTCGAGGAATGGGTCTTCCTCGATCACGGCAAAGAGATGAAGGAAGTGTTCACGCTCGCACGGGTAAAGTAAAGCCGCTCTTGGATGTGCTGATCAAGTATCCTATCTTCTCATGAAGTGGGTAGCGACAACGCGGACGGCCAAGTTCGTTGCTGTAGGCCTATTGGGTGCGGTAACCATTCTCTTCTTCGGCGAGACGGGGTTATTGGCAATCTCCACTTCGCCAATTGTTGTTGCTTTTGCCGCGTGCCATGAACGCCACCACCACCCTGCTGCACCTCAAACCGCCGATCATGCTTGCTGCAGCCTCGGTCACCACCCCCTGGGTTTGCCACGATCTCTTACCTTGACGTTGGCTCCCCAAGATCTCTCCCGCGGTTTCCTGTTTGAGCCTGAGAATGAAAGCGGTTGGCCGCGCTCTTTCTCTGCTACACAAGAGAACTCTTCCACCGCGCTAACGAATGCTCCACCTCTGCGGGTCTAAACCCTAGATCAGTGCACAAAGATCCGTCCGCCTCCCAGGAATGGGAAGCGACTGTGCAGCTACAGTCGACATCCTCTATTGGGTCGCTTCTCATTCAGCGTTCGTTACGTCATTCATTACGTCATTGATAACCCGGTTCATGAGCAGGAGGTCGAGGTGCGGACGCTATTGTTGTTGATTGCCATAACCGGAAGCGAAATACTGCCGCTAGCTGCCCAGGCAATGCAAAAGAATGACGCGCAGACGAATTCGGAGGCCTCCGCACAAAATCAGTCTTACCAGACGATGCCAGCGCAGATGCCAGGAATGAGCGGGACGCCGCAGATGGACATGGAACCCCATTCTCTAATTAAATTCCTGGAACAACACACAACCTCTGGAACGGATGCTGAGCCAAATTCCACTCCCTTCGAGATGCTCATGACTAAGAAGGACGGTTGGAGTTTCATGTTCCACGGCGAAGGATTCCTCAACGAGATTCAGCAGTCCGGCGGGCGCGGCGCCGCCAAGCTGTTCGCAACGAACTGGATCATGCCAATGGCGCAGCGGAAGCTCGGGAGGGGCGAGCTTACGCTTCGAATCATGCTCAGCCTCGAACCGGCCACGATATCAGAGCGCAGGTACCCGGAATTGTTCCAGCAGGGCGAAACGGCGTTTGGACTTCCCATCGTGGATGGTCAACATCCGCACAACTTCTTCATGGAACTGGCCGCACTTTACGATTACAAGCTGACTGAGAACACAATGCTTTCACTGTACGTCGCGCCGATGGGTGACCCTGCAATCGGGCCGATCGCTTATCCGCACCGGGCCCCGGCATCGGAAGATCCCATCGCCCCCCTCGGACACCACCTGCAGGACTCTACGCACATTGCGGCTGATGTGATCACAACTGGGGTTACGCACCGCATTTTCAGGTTGGAAGCGTCTGGGTTTCACGGACGCGAACCAGGCGAAAATCGATGGAGCATCGACTCCGGCACCATCGATTCCTGGTCTACTCGCGTGACCGCGAACCCAGGTCAGAATTGGAGCTTTCAATTTTCGATCGGTCAACTCCATAGCCCGGAGGCCCTGTTTCCCGACGAGAACGTTCGACGCATGACGTCATCGCTGATGTACAACCGCGGCATGCGAAATGGAAACTGGGCTTCCATCTTTCTCTGGGGCCGCAATCAGAGTCTCCTCGATGGCAATGTTGGAAACGGGTACTTGTTCGAGTCCACGCTTCAGTTCCTCACCCGGAACCACACTTGGACCCGCATCGAAAACGTCGATCGCACCAATGAACTTCTGCTCGGCGAAAAGCCATTGCCGCCCGGGTTCATTGAACGCTACTTCACCCGCGTACAAGCCTATACGGCGGGGTATGACCGCGATTTCGGACACATTCCCCATTCATCGACGGCCATCGGCGGGCAACTGATGTGGTACGGGCTCCCGGAAGTGCTTAAGCCTATTTATGGAACACATCCGGTTGGTGGACTTGTGTTTCTTAGGGCGCGCTTCCACTAATCGACATGATGGCAAAATCGTAATCTGCCCCGTTAGCTGGTTTATACTGAACCAATGTCCGAGCCCGCCTCCAAGACGTTTTACCTCGAAACCTTCGGCTGCCAGATGAATGCGCACGATTCCGAGAAGGTCGTGGGGACGCTTTTGGCGCAAGGGTATCGGCAGGTTCCTACGGTGGAAGAGGCGGGACTGGTGCTTTATAACACTTGCTCGATTCGCGACAAAGCGGAGCAAAAGGTCTTCAACCGTTTGGCGGATCATAAGAAGCTTCGAGCGCAGGGGAAGCAGTTTGGCGTTCTGGGGTGCGTGGCGCAGCAGGAGGGTGAGAAGATTTTTGAGCGGGCTCCGTATGTTTCGCTGGTGTGCGGGTCGGCTTCTTACCGGAATCTCCCTTCCATGCTGGTGCAATTGGAGTCCGGCCAGTCTCGCGTGACCGGCCTGGACGACCGCATGACCGACGAGTGCTTTGAGACGGAGTTTACGGCTCGCACGAATCCACATCGCGGCTACATCACAATTATTGAAGGGTGCGACAAGTTCTGCGCTTACTGCGTGGTTCCGTACACGCGCGGCAAAGAGCGTAGCCGGACTTCTGCGTCGGTTTTGGAAGAAGCACGGCAGCTCGTGGATCTTGGGTACACAGAAATCCAGCTACTCGGGCAAAACGTTAACTCTTATCGCGATCCTTCAGGAAATAAGACATTTGCCGAACTGCTGGCGGCGGTCGCGTCGGTGGCGGGAATCCGGCGTGTGCGATTTACGACTTCGCATCCTCGCGATTTTGGGCGCGATATTATTGACGTTCTCGATGCCACTCCGGCGCTTTGCGATCATGTGCACTTGCCGGTGCAGAGCGGATCGACTCGCGTGCTCGATGCCATGCAGCGGCTCTACACTCGAGACGAGTATCTCGAGCGCATCTCCTGGATTCAGGCAGCCCGGCGCGATATTTCTTTGACCAGCGACCTGATTGTGGGATTTCCGGGCGAGACCGAGCACGAGTTTGAAGAGACTCTGTCGTTAATGGACGAGGTCGGGTACGACAGCGTTTTTACCTTCAAGTATTCTCCTCGGCCGAATACTCCGGCGCTGCGGCTGGATGATGCTATACCTGATGCAGAGAAAGCTCGGCGATTGGCGGTGCTGAATGACCGCCAGAAGCAGATTGGCGCAGAGCGCAACCGGCGCCATGTTGGGCACATAGTCGAGGCGATGGTGGAAGGGAAGAATCCGGCACGCGGACAGTGGGTGGGGCGCACATCGCAAATTAAAGTGCTGAACTTTACTGTGTCCGAGGGCATCGAACTGAAGCCTGGGAGCTATGTTGACGTGCTGGTGACCGGAAGTTTTCCTAATAGTTTGGTGGGAGTGATGGCCGCTTCTTCAGAGGTTAGCGCTCTCGGCTTGAACAAGGCGGACGGTACGACTGAAGGTGCACCGCTCCCAGGAAACTAGGCGCAGGGACGTTGAGGTAAACATGGAAGTGGAAATGAAAATTCGCGGGCTCATGATGGATCCGGTTTCGAATATGCCCATCGTGCTGCTCAAGGATGTAGGCAGTGATACCGTGCTCCCGATCTGGGTGGGCGTCTACGAGGCGAATGCCATTGCGCTGGAAATTGAAAAGGCCAGCACGCCTCGGCCCATGACGCACGACTTAATCAAGAATGTTCTCACCGGTCTCGACGCTCAGGTTCACAAAATCGTGGTCACGGAACTGAAAGACGACGTTTTCTACGCGGTGATCTGGCTGGAAAGGGAAGGCCACGTGGTGAGCATCGACTCGCGCCCGTCGGACGCGCTGGCGTTGGCGCTGCGCGTCGATTGCCCGATCTTTGTCGAGGACGAGGTGCTGAAGAACTCGAAGCAGTCGGCCAACCCGGTACCCGTCGTATCCAGCGAGGAGCTGCGCAAGTGGCTGGAGGATCTCGGCGATGACGATCTCGGCAAGTACAAGATGTAGGAGCGCAGCTCACCGCTCGCAGTTCTCAGCTCTCAGTGTCGCACCCATTGTCTTCGCGCTCGTAGTTTTCACGTTCTCGTCGTCTTGGTTGTTGGTTGCGCAGGTGAACTCCGAGGGAGCGGCTACCATCATCCCGCCCGCCGCTTCACAGGGCATCGTTTCAGGGCCAACTCCCACAACTCTTTCGCTGGCCGCTTCCTCGACTATGAACGTCGCATCGGAGATGGGCGGGGCGTTCAAGAGTGGCTCGAAGTGTGACGCGGAGGGCAATCTTTATATTCCAAAGTTTGCGCTCGACCGGCCGCTGCTCGGTCCTGTGGTCAAGATTGATCCGGATGGCAAACCTACGGCTCGGTTTGATCCGAGCGCATTTTCGGAGCTGGCGCTTCATCGCGCCGATGGCTTCTCGCCCGCATCCGATGGCGGGCTTTATCAGATTGCGGAGAGTGAGAACCTTCAGGATGGCGTGTCGAAGCGGCGTATTTACGTGCTGCATTTTTCTTCCGATGGGTCGCCGTCATCCCCAACCTTGCTCGATGCTGACTTTGAGGTGTATACGTTCGCGGCGTTTGCCGGTGGAAATTTCCTGGTGTCGGGCGTCCACCGCGACTTGCAAAAGAATGCGCAGAATAACAGCGATCAGGGACGTAACTTTAGCGCGGTTTTTTCCGCCGACGGCAGGGAACTGGCGGAACTTTCATTTAAGAACACTGCGGTTAAGGATGTTCCCGGCAACTCCAAGGCGACGGCAAAAACACCGGTGGGAACTGACGCGCCGTCCCCTACGCTGGACCTTGCCGACGCTGAGGTCGGAAGCGACGGCAATCTTTACGTCATGCGCTCCTCTGCTCCGGCTGTGATTTATGTGATCAGCCCCAGCGGCGAAATTATGAAGACCCTGAAGATCGCCGTTCCGCTTGCAGGCGCGATACCTAACACGTTTCATATTTCTGGGAACCGGATGGCGCTGTCGTATGCAACCGGCGAGAGTCAGACCTTCGTCGTAGTGGATGCGCAGACCGGCAAGCAGATTGCCAGTTACGGCGATCCTGGCGGCTTGGGTCCGTCCTTTGCCTGCTATTCCGCCAACGACGGAGTTTTCACTTTTCTGAAGCTCCGCGAGGCCAACGAACTGGAAGTCATTCGCGCCGCCGTTCAATAGAGTTGTTCAGTAGAAACGTTGAAATTGCCAATCCAACATGCCTGATTCTGCCGAGCAACTCCAGCGCCTCTACCTTGCCGGGTTCGAACTGCAAACCTTCGAACGCTATGCCAAGTGCGTCGGCGTGGTGCGTGATGGTTGCGTGGCGTTGTTAGTCCCGGGCGTGGACGGCCTGCAAGTCCTGGGCACTCCCGGCTGGCAAATGGGCGAGGTGATGGGCGTGCTCACGGAGATCAAGGGACGAAAGGTTTTTCAAGCCAAGAGCGAAATTGTAGACGCCACGCCAGAACGGCTGGCGGCGTTGCAAAAGTTTCGCGAGGATCTCAAGGATTTGTTGGTGAAAAAGGAAGCTATCTAGTCCGCCGCTCGCGGCACGGCTGAAGCCGAGCTCTTTCAAAACCGACTCAGACGGCACCACACCAGTCCACTGACGATGATCTACCAGTTGGAGCTTCGGGTAGACCGGCGCTGCTAGATACTTAACATAATACCTGTTATCGGACATTGCCTATCTTTTGGAGTGCAGGAGAAGCGACAGCGCGCTCTCGGGCCATTTCCGTCAGTCGCCAGACCCGCTGAGCACGATTTGAGGATGAAACAGCGTCCCTGCAATTCGAGTCGCTATGGCGATCAGATCATCCTGACCGCAAAAGACCTTCACTTTGGGCGCGCGTGACATCTCCGGCAAATTGACGGAGCGGCCGCTGCGGATGCGGGCTGCGCTTTCTTCATTCGCGGTGACGCAAGGGAACTGAGGCACTAGTTTTCTGGAATGGACAAATAATAACGCAGCACTTCCCTGCTGCATCGCCGCTTCCAACACCTCGAGCGAGTGAGCAGCTTCAATTGTAAATTCAGCGACGGCCGTGCGTCGCAAACTGGCCAGATGTGCGCCGCAGCCCAACTTCCGGCCCAACTCATGGGCAACGGAGCGTATATAAGTGCCGGAGGAGACGCGCGCGCGGAAGGTCGCCCGATCGCCCGTGGCTTCCAGAATACCGAATTCCTTGATTTCAACCTGCACGGGACTGAGCGCGACCTCCTGCTTCTTGCGAGCTAGTTTATAGGCGGGAACTCCGGCAACCTTCTTGGCGGAAAAAGGTGGCGGCATCTGTTCGATGCTACCCTGAAACTGGGCGACCGCTTCGCGAAGTACATCGCAATCGAAATTCACTTCTTTCGGCGAAGTGGTGGGCTCGCCATCGGCATCATATGTATCGGTCGAGAAGCCGAAGCGAATGGCGCCTTCATAAGTCTTTTCGGAATGTGCATAGAACTGTGCCAGGCGTGTCAGATTACCAAGCACAATGGGGAGAACACCGGTAGCCAACGGGTCGAGGGTTCCGAGATGACCCACGGAACGCTGGCCCAGAATTCGCCGCACGCGATTGACCACATCGTGCGAGGTGAGTCCACCCGGCTTATCAATGACTACGACACCGTTCATGGAATTCTGTAATTTGGTAATTTGTAACTTGGTAATTTGCGGACGGCAGCTGCGAACGGTGTTCATGGCTCCCCTCTCAGATTACCAATACCAGACTACACAATTACGGATTCACCATTCCTAATTCAGCCTTACTAATTCCGTATGATTCCTCTGCGCGACGATCAGCCGATTTTTTCCATACCGTTCGTCAATTATTTTTTGATCGTCTTGAACGTGTTGGTCTTTTTCTGGGAGCTGTCCGTCAGCCACCGCGCCTTGAACCTGTTTATGGTTGAGTTTGGCGTGGTTCCTCATCACACGCTGGCGGTGCTCACCGGACACTCCTACGCCAGCTTGAGCTCGGCTTTATTGCCGTTATTCACCTCAATGTTCCTGCATGCTTCATTCTTACACGTTGCGGGCAACATGCTCTTCCTGTGGATCTTCGGCGACAACGTAGAAGACTATCTGGGCCATTTCACGTACTTGTTCTTCTATCTGGCCAGCGGAGTAGCAGCCGGGGCTACACATATTCTATTGAATCAGGCTTCGCGTGTTCCCAGCGTCGGTGCCAGTGGAGCTATTGCCGGAGTGATGGGCGCCTACTTCATCTTGTATCCGCGGGCGCGGGTGCTGATCTGGTTTCCGCCGATATTTCTCTTCCACGTTCCCGCGTGGCTGATGCTCGGGTACTGGTTCGTGGGAAATTTCCTCAGCGGCGCCGTGACGACGATAGCGGACACCAGCCAGACCTCCGGCGGAATTGCCTTCTGGGCGCACGTTGGCGGTTTCGTCGCCGGCATCGTCATGATTAATATTTTTAGCGAACGCCCGCACCGATACCGCTACGGCACCTGGTAAACAGCTCTCCGTTATCAGTTTTGGTCTTCCATTTCTCAACGACGCGGTTCAGGAGCGGGGCCCGGAGGCAGAACCTCCTGATCACCGGCGCGCACTTGATTGCGGGTAACGAACCATACCGCGGCTGTCCAGGTGGGAAAAAGATCGGCGGCGGGAAGGAGTTTCGCCGCAGCCGTCGGCAGGAACGCCCAGTGCCACCCCAGCAAACGAACCATCAGAAAACCAACGACCAGATCGAGAACCGAGTCGATGGGCGACAATCCCCCCTCGACAAACAATGGGAAGGCAACTATCTGGAGAGCGTCAGCGGCAATCGCGATGCCCCATGCCAGCCGCTGTTCTGGATCCTTCAGCGATTTTAGGTAATCGAGGAATGACATGTTTGGGCCTCGGTTCGTCCAGCCTAAAGTGAGCTTCCTTCTTTTAGATGCGCAACCGAGGGTACCAGACGCACCTCTGTAGAGAGGGGGCTTGCCCGCCACCCTCGGCGGCCGAAGACCCGAGAAGGCGCGTCTCAATAAGAAATTTAAACTCTTTCCGCGCCCGCTACAGCGTGCCGCTCGATGGCATCAGCACGATCCTCTCCACGGTCGCGCTTTCAGGCAAGAGGAGCGCGTCCAGCACCGCACGAGCTACGGTTTCGGAAGACATCATTTTCCGCCTTGGTGCCTGCGGCCAGAGCGCATCCCAGATCGCAGTGTCGGTTGCGCCAGGAAGCAGGGCGATCACGCGAATGCCCTTCGGACGCAGTTCTTCGCGCAAGGTGTCGGTGAAGCCCAGCGCGCCATGCTTGGACGCGTTGTAGGCGGCCGATCCTGGAAAGACACGCTCGGCGGCAATGGACAAATTATTGACGATCGTGCCTCCGCGCTTCATCACGGCCAACGCGGCCTGGGTCATCAGGAACAGGCCGTTGAGATTGGTATCAATCACTTCCATCCACGTTGGATAGGGCAACTCACCGACTGTGCGATTCGGATGTCCGATACCGGCATTGTTGATCAGGATGTCGAGAGGCTTATGCAATCCGCGGACTAAGGCGAAGAGGTAGTCGATGGAGTCGGGGCTACGGACGTCGCACGACTGGGCCACCACATGGAAGTTCGATTTCCGCGGCCGCAGCTTTTCGATTTCTGCGCACGCCCTGTCCAAAGCACGGTCGTCGCGGCCGGTGATGATCAGACTACATCCCTCACGCGCCAGCGCGCGGGCGATGGCGAGACCGATGCCACGATTCGCTCCCGTGACCAGGGCCAAGCGGCCAGAGAGCGTTGATTCGCGCCGCTTCAGGTCGCGCGATTTGCCTTCGGGAAAGATGGATTTGAGGTCCGACATGCGGTGCTTTCCAGCTAAATCCAGCGGCCGTCAACTTTCGAAAAGGAGGTTCAGAGCGCTCGCCGGCTCACACACTATTCGTGCGCTGGCGGATCAACGACAGAAATTCGGTTCGCGTTTCCTCTTCCTGTCGGAAGCAACCCAGCATGGAGGAAGTAACGGCCGCGGAATGCTGCTTTTCGACCCCGCGCATCATCATGCACAGATGCCTGGCCTCGATCACGACGCCGACACCCTGAGGCTCAACCGCCTTTTGAATCGCCTCGGCAATCTGCGTGGTCAGCCGCTCCTGGATCTGCAGGCGGCGCGAAAAGGCATCGATCAGCCGCGGAATTTTGCTCAGGCCGATTACTTTTCCGTTAGGAATATAAGCTACATGCACCTTGCCAAAAAATGGCAACAGGTGGTGTTCGCACAGACTGAACATTTCGATGTCTTTCACGATCACCATTTCATCGTAGCTGACGGTGAAGAGTGCGTTGCGGAGAAGCGCTTCGGGATCGTCCCTGTAACCCTTGGTGAGAAAATACATCGCCTTCTCGACGCGTTCCGGTGTACGTAAAAGGCCTTCGCGCTCGGGATCTTCGCCAAGACGGATAATCATCTCGCGCACCAGTTCTTCATAGCTGGCGCTGGTCAGGGTTTTAGGCTCGGTGGTGGATTTCATAGTGTTTTGGTCGTGGGCCGATCGTCGATCGTCGATAACAAATCTGCTGCGAACGACAAACAGGCATCCGGCTAGGTACCGTTCTCTCCCGAGTACTCGAATGAATTCATCATCGTCTCTTCGATCCGGACCTTCTCTAGATGCGCCTTGCGGAAGCCCCGGTTCACGATTTCGTAGATTGCGATGCACAGGTTTTCGGTGGTCGGAACCTGCCTGCCGAATTCCTGCAGCATACTCAGATTCTGGTGGTCATAGTGTTCCAGAATCTGTTTGTGCACGAAGCCATCCAGATCGGCCAGGCTGCAGACCATGCCGGTGTCGTCATTTACCGGGCCGCTGACGGTCACCTCCAACATGTAGTTGTGGCCGTGTCCATAAGGATTATTACATTTGCCATAGATCGCACGATTTTCTTCCTCCGACATTTCATCGCTATGCAAACGATGCGATGCCGAAAACATGTAACGGCGAGTAAGGTGCGCCTTCATGCTTCTGGTCTCATGCTTCCCCATAGAAGTCGTCACCGTAAACATCAACGAACAGGTCGGGGGTTTCGTAGACCCGCACGCGGTGCAATTGCGCAGCGGTCAACTTCGGAGCCAGGCGCTGCCAGATAGCGATGGCGATGTTTTCGGTAGTCGGGATCTTCGTATAAAACTCAGGCACTTCCTTATTCAGAAAGCGATGGTCGAGAGCATCGAGCACTTCCCTGCTCATGATGTCCTTCAACTCCTTGAGGTCGACCACGAATCCAGACTTCGGATCGACCGCGCCCTTCACGGTCACTTCCAAAGTGTAGTTGTGCCCGTGACCATTGGGGTTGTTGCATTTGCCAAAGACGCGCGCGTTCTCGTCCGGAGTGAATTTCGGATTGTGATAATAGTGCGAGGCGGAAAATTCCGCTTTGCGGGTGAGATAGACCATAAGACAGCTCTCAGTTTTCAGCTCTCAGTTCCTGATTCTTAATCTCCCCAATCTTGGATTCCTTGGCCACCGAAGCACTTTCTCTGCGCGAACTTACTTCGTAGGCGCGGCCCTTCCATGATACCTGTCCTTCCCCGTGAGCTCGCTTCGAGCGCAGCAGCAGATAGGCGAACATCGGCAAGCCGCAGGCCATCGCAATCAGGTTGTTGATCATCGAAAAATGAGCGACCCGAATTCTTCGATAAACCAGCGCCCCGAAAAAGACGAACGCCATCCTGAATAACTGATGTGCGACCACGCCAGATAGCGCGATCGCCAGCGACGACCATGCCAGGCACCAAAAAAGCAAACTCTGCCACGCCAGTCGAATTGCCTGAGGAAACAGCAAAGCGAGATTCTTTGTCCATCCTTCTTCAAGCTGAGCCCAGTTGCGATACATGCGGGTACGGACGACGTCTCCGCCATAACGGAAGTAAACTTCCTTTCCCGACTCGCGAAACAGACGGGCTAGCGCGACATCCTCAAGTATTTCCGTAGCCACCGCTGCGTGGCCGCCGACGGCGTCGTAGGCGGCGCGGCGGACAAGAATGTATTGTCCGTTTGCGGCTGTAATATTTGAATTCTGCTGCCGTACTTTGTGGGGCGGATACTGGGCCGCAAGTTCAGCGAAGACTACGGGCATCACGGCCCGCTCGGCGAATGTGAGCACTACCTGCTGCGGCGAATAGGACAGCAAATCGATGGCAGCCTCTCGGGCTTCTCCTCGCGCTCTTGCCTCATTCAGTGCCCGGGCCAGCGATCCGGGTAAATGCACCGTGTCGGCATCGGTAAATAAAAGCCATTGCGCCCGCGCTGCTTTGGACCCTGCGACCAGTGCATTGTTTTTGCCCGTCCAGTGCTGACAAAGAGCAGGAGCAGAGATCACGCGGACCCCGGCAAAGCTTTCCGCGATCTCGCGGGTACGGTCCGTGGAGCCGTCATCGACCACGATGATTTCAAAAGCCAAGTCACGCTGGGCGGTCAGGGATTGCAGGCAGTCACCAAGGCTGACCTCCTCATTCCGCGCCGGAACGATAATCGATATCTCCGGCGCCGAATCGTCGGGCCAGGAAGATTCCGCCATCGGGGCTGGATGTGAACGATCCATCAGTTTTTCGTTATTATAACGGTGTGAGACGAACATCTTCTGCCACGTCGCCGGTTACCAAACTATTCGTCACTTTCGCTGTCAGGTTGCTGTGCCTTGGATTACTGGCCACCCTGATCGGATGCTATAGCGGAAACCATCCTGCGCGCATTGGATCCAACGCTCCCGACTTCAGCTTGCAGGATTCAGATCACAAAGTTACGCTCAGTCAGTTTCGCGGACAGGTGGTAGTGCTCAATTTCTGGGCCACCTGGTGTCCTCCATGTATCGAAGAGACGCCGTCGCTGGTTAAGATGCAGTCGTACATGAAGAACAAGGGCGTCGTAGTGCTCGCTGTCAGCATCGATGCCGACGACACGGCATATCATAAGTTTCTCAAGGAATATAACGTCAATATGGTCACCGTGCGCGACGAGGACAAGAAGGCGGCCAGCCTCTACGGGACTTTTGGTTGGCCGGAAACCTACGTCATCGACCGCAACGGGATCATTCGCCGCAAGTTTATAGGTCCAGTGGATTGGACCAACCCGGAAATTACGGACTATCTCGGCAAATTGTAGTTTTCTCCGTCTCTTGCAGGTTGTCTCGTCCGCAGATTCGCGAAACTACAGTTTCACGTTCCGCAAACGCAGCGAATTAGTAATCACCGACACCGAACTGAGGCTCATTGCGGCGGCAGCTAGTATCGGGCTCAGTACCACGCCAAAGAACGGGTAGAGCACTCCCGCCGCGATCGGCACTCCGATTGCGTTGTACAGAAACGCGAAGAACAGGTTCTGCCGGATGTTGCGCATCGTGGCCTGGCTCAGTTTGCGCGCGCGCAGAATTCCTTCAAGGTCTCCTTTCAGCAGGGTAATCCCGCCGCTTTCCATCGCGATGTCGGTTCCCGTCCCCATGGCAATTCCCACCTGAGCTTGCGCCAGCGCGGGAGCATCGTTGATGCCGTCGCCCGCCATCGCTACCACGCGGCCTTCCTTCTGAAGACTCCTCACGATCTCGGCCTTTTGCGCCGGCAATACCTCAGCTCTGAAATCTTCGATCTTCAAGTTCCGCGCGATTACCTCGGCCGTCGCCTGGTTATCTCCCGTAAGCATCACCAGTTTGATTCCCTCGGCCTGAAGCTGGGCCAGCGCGGATGCGGCGGATTCTTTGACCGGGTCGGCAACTGCGATCGAGCCAGCGTAGAGTCCGTTCACCGCCACAAACACTATGGCGCCTCCGGCGGGTTGCCCATACGTGACAGCCTTCCTGTCTCCGAATGCTCCGATCTGTTTCAGGAACGAGATATTGCCTACGACCACGCTCTTGCCCTGGACCGTACCGCGCACGCCTTGTCCCGGTATCGATTGAAAATCGGCAGGCTCGCTCAACTTCAACTGCTGTTCGTTCGCCCTGGAGATAATCGCAGCTGCCAGCGGATGTTCGCTCGCGAGCTCCAGACTTGCCACCAGCCGCAGGAGTTCGTCTCTTGAGATATCCGGCGGGGCACTCTTTACAGAAATCGCCCCCACTTTCGGCTTTCCCTCGGTCAGCGTACCCGTCTTATCGAAGACGATGGTGTCCACTTGTTCCAATGTTTCCAGCGCCTCGGCATTTTTGATGAGCACGCCGCCCCGCGCCCCGCGCCCGGTTCCAACCATGATGGCCATCGGAGTCGCCAGTCCCAGCGCACAGGGGCAGGCAATAATCAGGACGGCCACAGCATTCACGATGGCGTGCGCGAAACGCGGCTCGGGTCCGAGACTCGCCCACATTATGAAGGTCACCACCGCGATCCCAATCACCGCCGGTACGAACCAGCCAGCGACTTTATCGGCCAGCCGCTGAATCGGAGCGCGCGTGCGTTGCGCTTGGCTGACCATCTGCACGATCTGCGCCAGCATGGTTTCGCTGCCTACGCGCTCGGCCCTCATCACCAGTGACCCGTTGCCGTTGACCGTCGCCCCGATCACGTGCGAGGCGCGGGTCTTCTCCACCGGCACGGATTCGCCCGTGATCATCGACTCATCCACGGCACTCATGCCGCCGACGACAATGCCATCCACCGGAACTTTTTCTCCGGGGCGAACTCGCAAACGATCTCCCGGCTTCACCTGATCGAGCGGTATATCGTGCTCGGAACCGTCCTCGTTGATCATCCGCGCCATCTTCGGACTCAAATCGAGGAGCGCCCGAATCGCGCTCGAAGTCTGGCTGCGGGCGCGCAGTTCCAGCACTTGTCCCAGAAGCACCAACGTGACGATCGCCGCTGCCGCTTCAAAGTAAACATCGGGACGATCTCCCATGCCGCGAAACGATTCCGGGAAGATGTGCGGGAATAGCGTCGCGATCAGGCTGTAGAGGTAGGCCACACCCGTGCCCATCGCAATCAACGTAAACATGTTGGTGCTGCGATTGACCAGCGATGCCCATCCGCGCTGGAAGAACGGCCATCCGCACCAGAGCACGACAGGTGTGGCAAGGAGCAGTTCGAGCCACGGGAGGATCGAGCTTAACGGCATCATTACGTAGGAATGTCGTCCGGTAACGTTGATGCCGCGCCCCATCAACGCATGCGGCCACAACATGCTCCCCATAGCAATGGCAAGCAATGGCGCCGTCAGCGCAAGGCCGATCCAGAACCGTCGAGTCATGTCGCGCAGCTCGGGATTCTCCGCTTCGACCGTAACCGTGCGTGGTTCCAGCGCCATGCCGCAGATCGGACAACTGCCCGGCTCCGCGCGCACTATCTCGGGATGCATCGGACATGTGTACTCGGTCCTCCGGGCGGCAGGCGCAGGCGACTCGGGGTCGAGCGCCATGCCACACTTCGGACACGGTCCGGGACCCATCCGCCGCACCTCGGGGCACATCGGACAAATGTAGGCGAGCGTGTCTCTCCCCGCAGGAGAAGCCGCTGAGCTTGAAGAAGTCGGCAACGTCACACCTCGCGCGCCAGGCGACGCTCCAAGCGTCACCAGTCCCGATGGCATCGTCAGCGGCGAGCTCATCGGCCTCCGCGGAGACGACAGAATCTTCTCGGGATCAGCCTCGAACTTTGTCAGGCATCCGGCGCAACAGAAAAAATATTCCTTGCCTTTAAATAGCGTCTTGTACCGGGCAGTTGCCGGGTTCACATTCATGCCGCAGACGGGGTCCTTCGCCGGCGGAGGAGCGCCGGATGATGCGGCGTTCGGAGTGGAATCGCTAGGGTCCATGGTATGGCTGCAGTGTTGGTGCTAGAAGTCTATCTCGAATCTACCTTGGCCATGTCGACCGGCAATGACAAACCTGTCCTCAGCGAACCAGATGACACTTGGCGGATTCCGGGCCCTTATTAGATACTCAGAGGGTAAATTTGGAAACTTATTCCTTCGGAGAAATCGACATGACTTATCTCGAGGTCGCCTACCGCTACCAGACTCCTCCCGGAGAATCCGAGTTGCGGGCCATTGACAGCATGCGCGAGGTCTACGGCATTCAACGCATTCAGTTTAACGAGAAGGAGCGAACAGTACGCGTGCTATTCGATGCCTCGCGGCTGAAGCCGGACGCAGTAGCTAAGTTGCTGCGCCAGGCTGGCATCGACCTGCAGGAGCAGCTGGCGCTGGCTTAAGGCGATCCCGCGCAGTCGACCATCAACGCTGGGGATCTTCCAATAAACGATTGATGAAGAGGGCTTTGCGGCGGAGCGGACCGAAACTACTGCACTCCACCGGTTCCCGGCTAATCCTCAAATGGGGAGGGAGGATTCTCGGGGGGAGGACCGGAAACCGGTAGAGCGCATCCTCGGCGACCAGCTTTTCAAATCAACTGCGTAAATCAAACATGGCAAAATGCCCGAATTGCAAAGGGGCACTCGGAATAACCTCTGGCCGAAGTAATTTCCGAAATGCCCCGTTGCGCGCCACTTCGTCTTGGCCTAATTAGAAGCAACTCAGTTGCCAATCGCTAACGTGTTGCTAACGCTCGTGAGCCAACTTTCAGGAGAATGCTCGGACGAGTAGGTTTTGCGCGGCACCGGAAACTTTTACGCTGAACGGAAACTCTACCCTGCCACCGGCTGGCCACTTTCCGCGGCTGGCAAGGCTTTTGGCGAGATTCGAACGCGACGCCCTGCCATTTCCACAATTTTCTGGGTTTCGATTTTCGGCAGTATGGTTGGGCGAGAGAGCGAAATCCATAGGCTGTCTCGATCAGGTTGGATGAAGCGAATCCGTTTCCGTTATAATTCAAGGACGCATTCGAATGCGCCCGTAGCTCAATTGGATAGAGTGCATGGCTACGAACCATGAGGTTGGGAGTTCGATTCTCTCCGGGCGCACCATCTTTTCAAGAGCTTGCAGCCAGGCTCTTTCCCGCTTAGCCGAGCGCGGCCATCACTGTACTCTTAACCTGTCCGAATGCCTGCGATGCCGGAGTGATCAGGTCGAAATGGTCGGCGTGGGGAAGCTCCTTTAATGTAACCGATTCGCCGGCTTTTCTCTTCCGGCTGACATAATTCGCGGCTGAACTCGGGCGGCACCGTGTCATCCTCCTTTCCATGGAGCAGCCACTGCCGCGCACGCGGAATACTAACTTCCATGGGATCCGCTTCGCGGTAGTGCTCGGGAACTGCGTCCGGTTTGCCTCCCGAATATCGCCGCATTGGTAACCCCGGCGGCGGATGGCCCGGCAGCTTCGAGGACGTTCGGTCGGCCTACCGTTTCCTACAGCAGGAACATGCCCGATTTCAACTCGACCTGGAAAAGTTGGTGGTTATGGGGCATTCGGCCGGCGGTCAACTTGCGTTGTGCCTGGCCGCCCACGAAGCTTCCATCGATCGCGTGATTTCTCTCGCCGGAGTGGTCGATCTTAAGAGAGCCTATGCGCTGCACTTGAGCAACGACGCCGTGGCGGAATTTCTCGGAGGTTGAATGTGGCCAGACCCGCCGCTCTGAAGGCTTCGCAGAGGTATCCGGCATGAGTGAGACTGTATTCGGCGCGCCAGTAGCCGCCGTGGATGTTCAACAAAACCGGGTGCGGAGCCTTGGTGTTCGGAAGACGCACCTCAAGAAACTGGTTTGCGTCGACGCCGTAGGCGACGCGCTCATCGGGCGGCGGTTGAGGGCGGCTCAGAATGTCTTCGGTGGACACAGGGTCCCTCCTCACACATCGGTCTCTACCGGCTCAAACTACTTGGGCGTAGGGACTGCCATGCTCTACTCGGCTAGGAGACGTCCGGCCTGACCCATTTCAGATCAGCTCGATACATTAGCCCTCTTTTAGCTTTAACTTGGACTTGTTTTCTTCGATGAAGGCTTTAAGGTCAGGCACGACGTTCAGCAGTTTTGTCCATTGCTCGTAATAGAGAGTCACCGGGAAGCGGCCCAGCCCGTAGACGCTGACACCACCCTTTTCGCTCACGCGGAATTCCACTGCGCCACTGCGCTTCTTGGTTTCCACCTGCTTTTCCAGTTCGGCCAGCTTGGCCTTGAGTTCGTCGTAACTCGGTTCTGTCATCAGTCCACCTCGAATGAGTTCATTCTTATCATTTCTTATCATAGGGTCCGCCACGGTTTTCGTCGAGAAAGCCGTGTTGCACAGGGATGAGCTTGCTCAAGGGCAACGTTTAGTGGAAAAGGTTTTCCCTCTATTTCCCCATCAAGAGATCGCTTTAGTGAAAATCTATTCACAGTCGTCAAAAGGTCGCAGGTTTCTCCTCCATCTATAGCTTTTCCAATGGGTTACAGTACCTCCGTAAGAGCGAAAATGGAAGCGCAAGTGCTAAAATGACAGTAGCAGCAGGTTACGCGAAAACCTGGTTGGAGGCACGAATGGCGAAGTCAGGCAAGAAATCATTTCTGGAGAGCATTCCCATGCTGGTGCTGCTGGGGCTGCTCGCGGGCGCAATCGGAGGCCTGGGAGTGGGCCTGATTCAGTTAAGGGCGTTGACCTCCTCGGCGAGCAGCAGCACCGGCAAGTAAGCGCTGGTCGCGCGTGGGTGGAAGGTGGAGTGGGCCGGATGGAATCTCCCTCTCGCTCACCCTGCCGGAATGTTCTTAATGCCGTGGCAGCCGAGACAGTCTGAGGCCGCTCGCCTGGCCAGTCCGTGAACTTACTTAACCAGCTTCTGCACTACCGCAACTAACTGGTCCGCGTTGAAGGGTTTCACAATCCACCCCGTGGCTCCGGCCCGGCGCCCCGCGTCTTTCTTCTCCGCCTGAGATTCGGTCGTGAGCATCAGAATCGGGATGAATGCGCATCCTGCCAGCTTGCGAACCGTGGCAATCATCTCGATGCCATCCATATTGGGCATATTCAGGTCGGTAATAATCAGATCGAACTTGGCCGCGCTCGCCTTTCCGATCCCGTCCTTTCCATCGACGGCCTCGACCAACTCATAGCCCTTGCTGCGCAAGGTAAAGCAGACCATCTGCCGCACGCTCGCGGAATCATCCACGGTTAAGATTCGTTTCATGGCGCGGTCCTTTACCAATCGTGGTTTTGTACTCTTATCTCAATCATTCCAACTTCAACATCGTCGGATTCAAAACAGTTCAACGCTGTTGCCGGCAAAAGTCGGCGGCGGCGGCAGGGCTGTTCCAGCCAGTGCAGCCCTCAGAACCTGGCGCTCCAGTTCGGTAGTGTAAGAGCCGGAGAACATTCGCTCGACCGCAGTTGCGTCGTACCGGTGTTTCAGGCCAGGTTGATGACTTTCCAGATGCTGCTGGACAAATTCAACTTCGCATAACACCTCATCAAGATTTCCAAAGCTGGCATGGAGAACATCTCCGGAGTTCTTTACCTCGCCGGCCTTGGACTGCATTTTATCGATGGCAAGCTTCATCTCCTGGGCATGACCGGCGGCAGCGGCGGCGACATTGCGCAAGTTATCCAGAGCGGCGCTGGTCTGGGCTTGCGCCTCGCGCAACGTCTCGCTGCCGGCTCCGGAGAACATCTTCATCGCTCCGCTGGTCTCCGTTACCAGAGTTGCGATCCTTTCCATCGCGTTGGCCGATTGATCGGTGATCCCGTTCCACTCCGAAGCTACCTCCTTGATGCATTTTGCAATCGCCAGAATCGCATTAGCTTGTGTGCCCAGGCGACTGGCCTCGATGATGGAGTTGAAGGTGAGCAAACGCAAACGATCGCGAATCGATTTCGACCGTTGCACATGCTCGGTTACCAACTCCATGAGGTTCGAGAGCCCTCCCAGATTACGTTCGATTCTTGCGCTGTAAGCCTGGCTTTCGCCTTCGAGCAGTTCGATTCGGGCAAGCTGCGACGAGACTTCCCTTTCCTGTTCAAGGACGGCGGGGCCGATGCCGACCACTTCCGATGTGCTCACCGTCAGGATGCCGTTCATGCAGGTTCGGATTTGCGCGGCCCAACTGGCAACGGTTCCTTCGATCGTTCTCAGCTGATAGACCTGGATGGTAAGACCAGCGTAAGCCTGAGACAGCTCGGACGCGTCTTTCTTCTCCGGATCCTTCCCCGGATCCTCCGCGGTGCGCATTCTGGCGGCGATGAGGGCAAATGCGGCCTGTACGTGCTCGATCTGCTGGCGCGTGATGTCGTGGGCCTGAATCGCGGCCACAACTCCAGCAATCTGCCGAGCGACATCTTCCACGCAGACCTTGAATTGCGCCGGCGTGCGGGAGAGTTCACTCAGACCGGAATCCACCAGCTTCAAAGCCGTGCCCAGGTCAGCTTCGATGCGCGCCAGTTGCTCGCGCTGGCGAGGCAGTTCGGCGGAGAGAACACGCCGTGTTTCTTCTATGGCGTGCCGGCGGTTCTCGGCGTGATTCGTGAGTTCCCGGGTATCGCTGAGCACTGCCCGAGAAAAATCCGCCAGTTCGTTGGCGAGATACTGGAAGCCGGCTCCAACCGCGCCCAAGTGCGCCACCTCGATATTCGTGAGTACGCTCAGCGCCTTGATCTGGACCGCAATCGCCTCCTGGTTGCGACTCACGACCGAGAGTTGCTGCAGTAGATTCACTTCCGTGTCGACGGTCTTGAGGATTCCGGCACTCGCCTGCAAACGGTCTCCGATGAAGCGTCGGGCCGCAGCGCCCAGGATTTGCACTTTAGGCATAACCGCGGCGATGTTCTCTTTCTCAACGCAACCCACCAGAGCGGCCGCCGTCTTCAAAATCGTGCTGGTATGCCCGGCCATATCCTCGAAAACCTTTGCCACCGATCGCACCTGAGTTTCGGTGGTGCAAGCCAGCGCTTGCAGTTTTCCCGTGACGTTCTCCAGCCTCGCCACCCAATCCAGCATCGAAGTCATTCTTGGGAGGCCGGTATTCATGGTTCAACGACCTGTCTCTGGTCTGAACTCCGACCTTCACGGCGCGCCCGCAGAGCCAGCTTGCGTGCTGGTAGCGCAACACTCCCGTCTGAGCTGTTCTTATCTCGCATGACTGAGAATGGCTCCCGCTACCGCCTCCAAGGGCAGCACTTTATCGACTGCCTCGCGCTTGATGGCCTCGTTCGGCATACCGAAGACGATGCAGGTGGCCTCATTCTGGGCGATGGTCACGGCTCCCGCCTGTTTCATTTCGAGCATGCCGCGAGCGCCGTCATCGCCCATGCCGGTCAGGATCACGCCCACCGCATTCTGTCCCGCGTAGCGCGCGGCGGAGCGAAACAACACATCGACTGACGGCCGGTGACGGCACACCAGGGGCCCTTCTTTGACGTCGACGTAGTAGCGCGCGCCACTGCGCTTGAGCAGCATGTGATGATTGCCGGGGGCGATCAGCGCGTGCCCGCGCAGCACCGTGTCATTCGATTCCGCTTCCTTTACGGTGATACGGCACAGACTGTTCAAGCGGTTGGCGAAGGCGCGAGTGAAGGTCTCGGGCATGTGCTGCACGACGACGATGCCGGGAGCATCGGGCGGCAAGGTCTCGAGCACAATCTTCAACGCCTCGGTACCCCCGGTGGAAGCGCCGATAGCGACCACTTTTTCTGTGGTCTCGGCCATGGCGTGGGTGGCGGGAGAGAGGATAGCATCCGCGGTCAGCTTCGGCTCGACGCTGCGAGCCGGTCGGAGGCAGCGCAATTGCGCCGCCGCTGCCGCCTTGACCGACTGGCAGAGGAGGATGCGCGAATCCTCGAGAAATTGTTTGCTGCCCAGGCGTGGCTTGGTGATGATATCGACCGCTCCAAATTCCAGGGCCTGCAGCGTACTTTGCGCGCCCTCCTCCGCCAGACTCGAACAGATCACCACCGGGATTGGATGTTGCGTCATAATCTTCCGCAGGAACGTAAGGCCATCCATGCGCGGCATCTCGATATCGAGCGTGATTACATCCGGAACCTCCTCGCTGATGCGCTCCGCAGCGACATAGGGATCGGCAGCCGCGGCGATGACCTCGATCTCCGGATCGCTTGCGAGTATTTCGCTGAGCGTCTGGCGCACTACGGCGGAATCGTCGACGATGAGGACCCGGATTTTCGGCTTGGTCATAAGCTTGTGCTCACGAGTTCGTGGTCGCCGGACTCAGCCGAGGCGCCGGAGCTGCACTTCCCCTGTCCTGGTGTCGAACCGGATATTGAGCCCTGCCGTGCCTCCCAGGCTCGAAGCGATCACCTGAAAACCCTCAGCCTCAACCACCTCGATTGCCGCTTCACAATTCAATCTGCCCACCGTGGGTCGGGCCGCCCCGAGATCGCTGACCAGCAGCACATCGGCCCCGCCAAACAATTTGACTTCGACTTCCGCACGGCGCACCCCCAGTTCGTCAAACTGCCGAGCCACGTCGCGGATGGCGAAATCCACATAACGACGGCCAGCGGCAACATTCACGCTGGACGAATTGGCAGGACAGCGCGGCAACTGGGAGTGCGTCAGCGCGCCGACGCCGAGCCGCACGCTCCAGAAACTAACGCCCACGCAGGAGCCAAGAATCGTCCGAATGATGGCCGGCTTGCGGGCGAGATATGATTCCCCCGGATTGAGATAGATCTCCGACACTTCGCTCCCGATCTCTGGCATCGGCTGCCTGCGCTATTGCGATCCTGCGGGTCGACCTTCTTATTGTCTTTCCTGGGCCAGGCCGGTTTTCTGGTACATCGCTGGCGCCACCGAAACCAGGGGCAGATCCATGTCGTGCAGTGTTTCCGAGTGCCCGACGAAGGCATATCCCCCGGGCAGGAGCTGCGCCGCTAGCTTCCGCATGATTTGCTCCTGCGTCGCGCGATCAAAATAAATGATGACGTTGCGACAGAAGATCACATCCGCCTTCTGGGAGAGATGGAAGTCCTGGTCCATGAAGTTCAGGCGGCGATACTCGATGAGCTGCCGCAATTCCGGCACCACGCGCAATAAGTTGGAATCACGATCGCGGCTGCGCATAAAGTACTTGCGGCGCAGTTCCGCCGGCACCGGACGCACCACCTCCGTCGTAAAGACTCCGCGGGCGGCCTTGGCCAGCACCGCGGTCGAAAGGTCGGTGGCCAGTACTCGAAAGCGCACGCCACCGTGAGCGAGCGCCCACTCATTCACCACCATGGCCAACGTGCAGGGCTCCTCCCCGGTGGAGCAGCCCGCGCTCCACAGCAGCAGCGAATGCCCGTTTTCGTTCCGTCCAGCCAGCTCCGGAATTACCCTTTGCATAAGAAACTCGAAGTGCTCGGGCTCGCGGAAAAAGTCGGTCTTGTTGGTGGAGACCACATCCAGCAAATGGATGATTTCGTCTCTTTGCCCCTGCGGCCCAAACAGATACGCACAGTACTCGGTAAAAGAACTCACCTTCAGCGTGCGCAAACGGCGTTTAATGCGCAGTTCGAGCATGGTCTTTTTTTCCGCATTAAGAGCGATGCCTGACTGCGTATAGATCAGCGCGCGCAGCCGGGCGAAATCGCTCTGCGAAAGACACTCTTCGTGCCCATTCATGGTTTCCTCAAGCTCAGTCCGGCACCGGTTACGCGGTTGCCTCCGCCATCGCCCGGCCGCTTTCGGTGGTGCGAACGGTGGCCAACTCCTCGGCTGAAAATACCCGGTCGATATCCAGAATCATCACAAATTGCGTATCGCGCTTTCCCATTCCCTTGATGAAATCAGTCCGAATGTGGGTCCCGATCCGAGGCGGCGGCTGAATCTGGTCGGGCTCGAGATCGATGACCTCCTCCACCGAATCGGCCAGCGCGCCGATCACGGTCGCCTCGTTCTCGAGCAGTACCTCGACCACCACGATGCAGGTATTACGCGTCTTTTCGGTTTTCGACATCTCGAGACAGAGCCGCAAATCGACCACCGGAACCACGCTGCCACGAAGGTTGATCACTCCGCTCATAAAGTCCGGCGTGCGCGGAATGGCGGTAATGGTGGTGAAATCCAGCACCTCCCTTACCTTGGCAACATCGGTGGCGAACACCTCGTTGCCCAGCTTGAAGGTGAGATACTGCCGGGTCTCAGTAATTTCGGTAACACTCATAAGTCAGATCCTTTCGCATGATGCGGTCCTGCGCTCCGCCCGAGCCGCGCGGGTCAGAAAACGGAAGGTTAAAAACGCTCGAATTCCTTGTCCAGGTCATCGGTTTTATCTTTTTCCCGATTGCTGTCCTTCAGCCGCAGACTGATTCCGGCCTTGGCCGGCGTCGCCTTCGGAGCCGCCGGGCCGGCATGGCCAGTTGTCCGGGCTCCGCCCGCGCCCGCCGCCTCGGCGTGCCGCACAGGTTTCGGAATGACGGTTCGCACCGTTGTCGAGTGGGTCATTGCGTGCCCGTCATCTCCCGTGCGAAAGAAGGAGAGGGCGCTGACCAGCTGATCGGACTGACTCGACAGTTCCTCCGTCGTCGAAGCCATCTCTTCCGAAGCGGAAGCGTTCTGCTGAATCACCTTTTCCAGTTGCACCAGCGCCTTGTTGATCTGCTCGGCGCCGGTGTCCTGCTCTTTGCTCGCGGCCGCGATTTCCTGCACCAGTTCCGCCGTGCGCTGGATGTCGGGCACCAGTTTCTGCAGCATCTCCCCCGCTCTCTCCGACACCTTGACCGTGGTACCCGAAAGTTGATTGATTTCCCCGGCCGCCTTCTGGCTGCGTTCGGCCAGTTTGCGGACTTCGGCCGCGACCACGGCAAATCCCTTGCCATGTTCGCCGGCCCGCGCCGCTTCGATGGCCGCATTCAGCGCCAGGAGGTTCGTCTGGCGCGCGATCTCCTCGATGATCGAGACCCGGCTGGCAATCTCTTTCATCGCCGCCACCGCCTCAATCACCGACTTCCCACTCTCCTGCGCGTCGGCCGCCGACTTGTTGGCAATCTTGTCGGTCTGTTGCGCGCTGTCTGAATTCTGCTTGATGTTCGAAACCATCTCTTCCATCGAAGAGGAGGCTTCTTCGGCCGAAGCCGCCTGCGAACTGGCGCCCTTCGAGACCTCGACGGACGTCGTGCTGATGGCCTGGCTCGCCGACGCGACTTCGCCCGCAATCGAACGGATGTCGGACACCACGCGCGTGATGCCCGCAACCATCGCCGTCAGCGCCTGCATCAGTTTGTCCTGCGGAGAGCGCTCCTGCAGGGACACCGTCAGGTTGCCATTTGCCATCTCATCGGCGGCGCTCGTGATCTCGTTCATGGCCACGATCAGCGCGTTCAGGTTGTCCTTGATCAGATTGAAATCGCCATGGTAGGTGTCGGTAATCTGCGGCGGGATGTCGCCCTTGCTGATGCGATCGATGTATCCGGCAGTGAATTTCAGGGGAGCAATCACGGCGTCGAGAATCGAGTTCACCCCGCGCACGATATCGCTGTAAGCTCCGCGGAACTGATCGTATTTGCCGCGCTCGGTTAATTGACCGGCATTCGAAGCGTCGGTCAGGCGCGCCAGTTCCTTCTGCAGGCTCTGCAGGACGGCCGCAATATTGTTGACTGCCTGCTTCATCTTCTCGTGATCGCCCTTATACGTCTGCGTAATCAGTTCGTCGATTTTCCCGCTCGAGATCTGGGCCAGAATCCGGTTGCCTTCTCCGATCGGCAGCAGGATGGCATCGAGCATGGTATTCACGCCGCGGACAATCTCGGCATACGCGCCCTGGAACTGTTCGGGCTTGCCGCGGTCGGAAAGCTGTCCTTCTTTCGAAGCGTCGGTCAGACGTCGCATTTCTTTCTGCAGGCTCTGCACCACGATGGCGATGTTGTTGACCGCCTGCTTCATCTTTTCGTGGTCGCCCTTGTAGGTCTGGGCAATCAGTTCGTCGATTTTGCCGCTCGAGATCTGCGCCAGAATCCGGTTGCCTTCCCCGATTGGCAGCAAGATGGCGTCGAGCATCTGGTTAACGCCACGAACAATTTCCGCATACGCGCCCTGGAACTGTTCCGGCTTGCCGCGATCGGAAAGTTGTCCTTCCTTCGAAGCCTCGGTCAGTCTTGCCATTTCCTTCTGCAGGCTCTGCACCACGACCGCGACGTTGTTGACCGCCTGCTTCATCTTTTCGTGGTCGCCCTTGTAGGTCTGGGCAATCAGTTCGTCGATTTTGCCGCTCGAGATCTGCGCCAGAATCCGGTTGCCTTCCCCGATTGGCAGCAAGATGGCGTCGAGCATCTGGTTAACGCCACGAACAATTTCCGCATACGCGCCCTGGAACTGTTCCGGCTTGCCGCGATCGGAAAGTTGTCCTTCCTTCGAAGCCTCGGTCAGTCTTGCCATTTCCTTCTGCAGGCTCTGCACCACGACCGCGACGTTGTTGACCGCCTGCTTCATCTTTTCGTGGTCGCCCTTGTAGGTCTGGGCAATCAGTTCGTCGATTTTGCCGCTCGAGATCTGCGCCAGAATCCGGTTGCCTTCCCCGATTGGCAGCAGGATGGCATCGAGCATCTCATTGATGCCCTCGACCATCTCCCGATAGATGCCGTCAAACTGGTCGGCGCGCCCCCGGTCGCCGAGTCGCCCATCGCGCGAGGCATCGACAAGGCGCATGATCTCTTGCGATACCAGCAACAACCTGGCGTCGCCTGCCCGCGACGCGCCGGAGGACTGGGTCCCTTCTCCACGCCCGTTCCCGCCGTCTTCCATGGCCCCACGAACGGCATTACGTACCTCACCGCGCATCTTCCGGCCTTCTTGTACGACTTTCGTTGCCATAATCTCCAGCTCCTTTGATTTGAAATCGTCGGATATGAAATCGTTCACTCCCTGCGGCCTTTGCCGCAGAACACGTTGGTTCATGGAATAGCGCCAGCGTTATTTCCAGCATCGGCGGAAACTTCAGAACCGTTCAACCGCTGGTCCGGTTGTGCCGCACCGGGCTGGCCGCAATCATTTCGCGCGCCCGCTCTCCCGGGTCCGGCCCGAACGTTGGCACTAACACTGGCTCGAACATCGGCCGCGTAGCCGGGCGGTCGAGCGCGAAAGGACCGCGTCCCTGCGCTCGAAGACCGGGTGGGTGCAGATCTTTTTTCTCCAGACCTGCTCCCCGAAGACCTGCCCCCTGCGGACAAGGTTTGTATCGCATCTCGCACCATCCGTTGCGGATCAAGAATCAGCGCCACCGTGCCGTTGCCGAGGATGGTGGCCCCGGAGACGAGGTCGACGTGCCGGTAAAAGCGCCCGAGATTCTTGATCACTGTCTGATGATCGCCGAGCACCTGATCGACGACGAAGCCGTAGCGTCCATCTTCGGTCTCGGCCACCATGATCTGTTCACGTTCAAGTTGCTCGATCGGGAGGTTGAAGTATTCCCGCAGCCGGATATAAGGGATAATCTCGCCGCGGACCATCGCCACATGTTTGCCATTCGCCTTCTCGATATCCTGCCGGGTCAGCTCGGTGCACTCGAGTGTGGTCGCGAGGGGCAGCACGAAATAGGCGTGCCCGACCCGCACCAGTAGACCGTCAATAATGGCGAGCGTAAGCGGGAGGCGCAAAGAGACGGTCGTCCCCAGGCCCGGCCGGCTCGCGATATCGATGGTCCCGCGCAGCGCATCAACACCGCGGCGGACCACATCCATTCCCACCCCGCGGCCCGAGACGTCGGTCACCTCCCGCGCCGTGGAGAATCCGGGCGCCAGGATGAACGAGAATATCTGCGACTCGCTGAGCGGCGTGTCGGCCGCCACCATTCCTTTTTCGATGGCCCGTTCACGGACGGCAGCCGCATCGATGCCCCGTCCATCATCAGAGACACCAATCAGGACGCTCGCGCCCGAGTGCCGCGCTGACAGGTGAATGACCGCGCCAGGTCGTTTGGCGGCGGCCAGACGCTTCTCCCGCGGCTCGATGCCGTGATCCATGCTGTTGCGAATCAAATGCATCAACGGATCGTTCAGCTGATCGAGCACGCTCTTGTCCAGTTCGGTATCGGCGCCTTCGATGGTGAGTTCGACCTCTTTGTGTAAGTCCCGCGCCAGATCGTAGACCAGGCGCCGGAATCGTTCGAAGGTTGCTCGAATGGGCAGCATGCGTATGCCAATGGAGTTTTCCCGCAGAGCCGAAGTCAGGCGCTCGATCTCTTCCGATACCGCGGCCACGTCTGGATCGTCGCGGCGCGACGCAATCTCGACCAGCCGCGCCTGTACCGTGACCAGTTCGCCCACCAGGTTGACGAACTGGTCAAGTTTCGCAGCCGGCACGCGAATGCTCGATGCATTGTCGGGAGTGTCGTAGGCGCGGCGTCCCCAGGGAGGCGGCTTGGGAGCGCCCGCCTTTATGTCTCCCCCCGGGCCTGCGCTTTTTCCTGCCGCCGCAGCGGACGGCATGTGGCCGCGCGCGTCGGCCATCATTGCGCTGGCAGGGAGCGTCTTCACTTCATTCGCCGACGCGGCGCAGATGTTGGCAGGCGCAGCCGGTGGCGTAACCCGTTCGAGGATCAACTCACAACGATCGGCCACAAAGATAAACACGTCGGCAATCGCCTCGCGCCCGGCGGCCGTCGTCACTGTCATGTCCCAGCCGAGATAGCAGCGCTCGGGATCGATTTCCCCGAGCGGTGGAATCGACTCCGTTCTAGCCTCCAGCCGGAGACCTCCGAGCTGTCGCAGTTCGCGAAACAGCAGCAGCGGGTCGGTCCCGGTCCTGAGCAGATCGACTCCGGGTCTGAACCGGATGTGCCAGTCGCTCTGCTCGCCAGCGACGGCGCCGCCCGCCGGTGAGACCGGTGAGAGTGGGGATGAACCCGGCGAGGTCGGGGACAATGGCGAGTTCCCCTCTCCGTCCGGCGCTTGCGGCTGTCCGGTTAGCCCGCGCAATTTTGCCAGGATCGCCGCGGCTGTCTCGCAACTTGCCGCGGGCGCTCCCGACGCTGTGGCCAGCATGGCTTTGATCTGATCGAGGGCTGCCAAGGAGAGATTGATGAGTTCGACCGTGACCGGCAGCCGTCCGTTCCGAACCTCGTCAAAGGCGTTCTCGAGGTTATGCGTGAACCCCGCCAGTTCGTCAAAGCCGAACATGGCTCCCGAACCCTTAATCGTATGCAGGGAGCGGAAGGCTCGCCCCACCAGTTCGTGATCCTCCCGGTTTTCGTTCAGCTCCAGCAGGCAGGATTCGAGCTCGACGACGATGTCACGAGCCTCTTCGAGAAACGCCTGTTTGAACTTGTCGTTATCCATCATCTTGCGTCTTGCAGGTTTCGCTACTTAGCAGCGCCTGTCCCCGGGCACCGTTCAAAACCCGTTTCGCGGGCCGCTACCACAATCACCTCCGGCACTTGTCCCTGCACCGCGAAACCGCGCCCTGAGGTCCGTGCCGCGCGCTCGCCAGCCCAGAGCAATTGCCACGCCGTAACATCCAGACCGCTCGCCCGTTCGAGGTCGAGGCGCAGCTCTTGTCCGCCGCTCAGACCTTCGAGCAAGAGCCTTTTCAATTCAACGGCAGACTCGATGTTGATCTCCCCCTCCAAACGGAGAAGACACCACCCCTCGTTTTGGACAAGAGTCATCGGCACAGTGCTGTCATCGGCCACCGCGAAAGAGAACTTTATGCCGGGTCCTGGGTTCAAGAGCTCGCCCTCGATGGGGGCGGCAAATTTGGTCATTCTTGTTTCGCAACCCTCTTCCTACTTTTGCCTTTTTCTAATCTTGACCGGGTCGCGAACCCCCCAACCTTCTTCGCACCGGCTGCCCAGTCTCTGCGGGGCAAGTTACTGGCCGCCCCGTGGCACCGAAGGTCTCGCCTTATCGTGCCGTCGCAACGCGGCTGGACGCGCTTCTGCCCCGAGGGCAGCATGATCGTGGACACTGTAGATTGGGGACTTGCAGCGAATGTTTTGGAAAGGTGGAGCGGGAGACGGGGATCGAACCCGTGACATCCAGCTTGGGAAGCTGGCGTTCTACCGCTGAACTACTCCCGCTCAACTTTCGTTAGACTACCATTCTGCTGTTTCCAAGACAACGTGTGTCGCGACGTTTCATGATCGCGTTCTCCGGTTGCGTTACCATCGTTCCGTTCTCGTTCCCGCTCTCGCAACTGCGGGCCGGTTGCCTTTCTTGAGCGCTCTCCGTAAGATTCCGAGAGTTTCTTCCCATATCACTTGCCGGAGACCGGATGTCCCCTGACTATCGCGCAAGCAACAATTCGCGGCGCTCGTTTCTCCGCGCCGGTGTGACCACAGCGATTGCAACGGCTTCGTACCCGGCCCTGGCCGCGGCACGGGTCGCTGATTCTTCCCGCCCGGATTGCGTTCCAACCCCAGTTCCGGCGCCCGCTAACGTCAAAGAATCCGAACTTGACGAAATCACCATTGACGACATCCAGGGGGCTTTCGGATCCGGCCGCTATTCCTCCCGATCGTTGACCGAAAAGTATCTGGAACGTATCGCCGAGATCGACAAATCCGGCCCCAAGGTGAATTCCATCATCGAACTCAACCCCGATGCGTTGCACATTGCCGACGCACTCGATCGTGAGCGCAAAGCGAGCAGCACACGCGGGCCGCTGCACGGCATTCCGATTCTTATTAAGGACAATATCGACACTGGCGATCGCATGAACACGACCGCGGGATCGCTCGCGCTCGTTGACTCGACCGCGGGCTCGAACTCTGCCTCGCCTTCCGGCTCCCACGCCTCGGCCGACGCCTTCGTCGCGGCGAAACTGCGCAAGGCGGGCGCTGTGATCCTCGGCAAAACCAATCTCAGCGAGTGGGCGAACATCCGGTCGAGTCATTCCACCAGCGGATGGAGCGGACGCGGCGGGCTCACGCGCAATCCTTATGCTCTCGACCGCAATCCTTGTGGATCGAGTTCCGGCACGGGAGCCGGCATCTCGGCGAATCTGTGCGTGGCCGGGGTAGGTACCGAAACCGACGGCTCGGTCGTTTGTCCCTCATCGGCGAATGGGCTGGCGGGCCTGAAACCCACGGTCGGACTGGTCAGCCGCACCGGCATCATTCCGATCTCGCACAGCCAGGACACGGCCGGCCCAATGGCACGCACGGTGCGCGATGCCGCCATTCTTCTCGGAGCCATGGCCGGAGCTGATCGCGCAGATTCGGCGACCGCCGGCAGTCAAGGCAAGTCATTCTCCGACTACACGAGATTCCTTGATCCGGCAGGGCTGAAAGGTGCGCGCCTCGGAGTGGTGCGCAAATATTTCGGCTTCAACGATGCGGTCGATGCCCTTATGGAAACCCTCCTCGTCGAAATGAAGCAGGCGGGCGCCGAGATTGTCGATCCCGCGGACATTCCCACCCTCGGCAAGTTTGACGAAAGCGAGCTGACCGTATTCGTGTACGAACTCAAGGCCGACCTTGAGGCCTATCTGGCGCGCCGCCCCGACTCTGCGGTTAAGAGCCTGAAAGATGTCATCGAATTCAACGAACGCCATCGCGACCGCGAGATGCCTTACTTTGGACAGGATCTTTTCCTGAAATCGGAACAGAAAGGATCGCTCACCTCAAAGGAATATCTGGATGCACTCGCGCTGAATCATCAGCTCAGCCGCGCCGAAGGCATCGACTTCGTCATGGACAAATTCAAACTCGACGCACTCGTTGCACCAACGGGAGGCCCCGCGTGGCTTACCGACCTGGTCAACGGCGATCATGTCGCCGGAGGCAGTTCGAGTGCAGCCGCCGTCGCCGGCTATCCCAACATCAACGTGACAGCTGGCTATCTCTGGGGATTACCGGTCGGCATCTCTTTCTTCGGCCGCGCCTGGAGCGAGCCGACTTTGCTGAAGATCGCGTATTCCTTCGAGCAACTGAGCAAGGCGCGACAGAAACCGCGCTTCCTAGCCACGATCTCCCTCAGCGGAGGCGAGACGCACCATGAACGTCCTTTTAGAGGCTAATGGCCATCAATCGGCAAGGGGGCCAATCCTGTTGGCGACGGCCGGACGCCTTTCGCCTCTACGATCGACCATCGCCAGTCTTCATCGGGACCGGGCGTGATCCCGATATTCTCCCGAAACGCAGTGGTGCTGAAGGGCAAAGCCTCGGCCTTCAGATGGTAGAGCAGTGTCACATCGGAATGACGCTCGACGACGGCAGGAGTAGTAGTCTCGGATGCGGGGATTACGCGCGCACCGGCGGCAACGAGGGCGTCTTCTCCCGGTCGGCGCTCAATCGTCAGCCCGATCGTGATTTCGCGAATATCCCAATCCGTACCGTTGAAAACCTCGAGCTGAAGATTTTCATCCTGAATGGAGCCCGGTCCATCGAGTTTGAGCAAATCGGTCAGCGGCAAGTCTTCGATCAGAACCGGCCGGATAAGAAGCGAACTGGCCCGCGCGTTAAAAGAAAGACTGCAAGTTACATCCGGAGCCGAAACCTTGATGCTGTTGCTGGCAGGATCGATGGATAGGACGCTCTTCTCCTCTGAAACCGGCCTCGCTTTCCTGACGTCTTCCATAACCTCATGCAGATTTTCGTTATCGATCACTGGCCGCTCTGGCTGTGGGGAGTTGGCTTGCTGCGCTTTGTTCTTCCGCAGGTCACGCGCGATATCGCCGAGCGAAGAAGCCTCATCTTGCGCAACCGCAACAAGCGTGGGCAGCAGACAGAGCGCCGCCGTGAGCGCAACCTTTCGCGCAGTTATCCGCAAGATGGGGAGTCCGAGCAGCATGAGTTCGGGACTGACCAGCGCGCCTCGGCGCAGCCTGTCCACAAACAAAGTCTAGGCGAGATGGAAGAGAAAAGAAGTAACCGAAGGGACACGGTAGTACTAGCACCTACGGTGAAAGGACTGAACTGGACATGAACGCGCTCAAGAGAAGTACGCGCAACGGGGCGCGTCCATGCCCATCACCACCTCATGCATTTACAGCAGGCCAGAGGCACGAAGACGGGTAACCGGATCGCTTACCGGCATTGATTGACGCTTAAAAACCCAGCGCGCCACCGCAATTCCCAATGCCGCATAGCACAGATGCCAGATTTTCATAGATCGCTCCCCACGGCGGACCTTGGGGAGAGACTACGAAGGTCCCGTCGTGAACCAACCCTATCCCGGCTCTATCGGCAGGTCTAGTCCACGAAGGTGCTATGAATTAGAACAAAAGTAATAGGCAGTAACCGCAAGTCGTGTAGAGTCCGGGCTTGCCCGTTTGGCTCGGCAGCAGAAGCGGCAAGCCGTGTCTCTACGCAGAAAGACATTCAGCAGCAGATTCATGGCGCGGAGTTCTCGATCCAACCCCCGCCAATCACCCTATCTCCGTCGTAAAAAACGGCGGCCTGCCCTGGGCTAATCGCGCGTTGCGGCTCGTCGAAGGTTACTAAGATCTCATCGCGCCCGCAGGATTGGATCACCGCCGCCGCGGGTTGATGCTTATGGCGAATCTTCACCGTGACCTGCATCGGCTCCAGCACCTCAGCCGTCGAGATCAGGTTGACGCGGTGCGCGCGCAGCGTCCGCAAATAAAGCTCCTCGTCCTTGCCCACCACCACTTGCCGCGTGTCATTCTTGATCTGAATTACGTACAGCGGAGAGCCGGTGGCCACACCGAGTCCCTTGCGCTGGCCAACCGTGAAGTTGTGCACGCCCGAGTGCTCGCCGATCACCTTGCCATCGGTCGTCACCATTTCGCCCGCAACTCCGCGGCCCGCAATTGTGTCCGGCCACTCTCCCTGCTCGTTAAGATATGCTTCGAGAAAGGCCTTATAGTCTCCCCCCGGTACAAAGCAGATTTCCTGCGAGTCCGGCTTCTCTGCAATGACAAGCTTGTGCTGCCGCGCCAGATCACGCACCTCCGGCTTGGTCATGCCGCCCAGCGGAAACAGAGTGCGGCTCAGTTGCTCCTGCGTGAGTCCAAAAAGAAAATAAGTCTGGTCTTTGGATCGGTCCGCCGGACGCTTCAGCAGCCAGCGGCCGATCCGCTCGTCAAACTCAACTTGCGCATAGTGCCCCGTGGCAACCTTATCGGCGCCAATCTGCCGCGCCACAATCAGTAGTTGATCAAACTTCAAATGATTGTTGCAGAGGCTGCATGGAATCGGAGTGCGCCCGGCCAGATACTCCTCCACGAACGGCCGCACCACATCGCGCTCAAAGCGCTCCTCATGATTGACCACGTAATAAGGAATGCCCAGCGTCTCGGCAACACGACGCGCGTCATAGACGTCGTCGATCGAACAGCACCGTCCCTGCACCGACTCCGGCATGCCCGCATGCCCCGCGAGCCGCCGCTGATTCCAGAGCTGCATGGTCAGCCCGATAACGTTGCACCCTTCGGCGCGCAGCATGGCCGCAACGGTTGAGGAGTCAACCCCTCCCGACATTGCGACGGCGATGGTTTCGTTAGCTTGCATGCGGCCTTAACAACTAGTAGTTATTACCCACAATGAGTAGCTAGCGTCCAGGACAAATCTTGTCACCACAACTGTTGTCATCCTGAGCAAAGCGTAAGGACCTGTTTTCCGACCCTGGTTTATCTCGCGAACTTGCGCAATCCGACACCAGCCCCCGCCCACACCGGCGACAGCTCACGCAACCGCGCGACTGTCTCCGGAATCAACCCCAGTGCGAAGTCTACATCCTCCGCCGTATTTTGCTTTCCCAAACTGAAGCGAATACTCGCTTTCGCGCGCTCCTGTGGCATCCCCATCGCGGTCAGCACATGCGACGCCTCAATCGCTCCCGAAGAACATGCCGCCCCTGTAGAAACCGCCAGCCCCTTCAGGTCCAGCGCAATCACGAGCGCCTCCCCGTCGATGCCATCGAAATAAAGATTGGTCGTATTCGGCACGCGTGGCGCACCCTCACCGTTCAAACCCGTGGCTTCGATCTCGAGCAGTTCCCTTTCGAGACGATCCCGCGCCGCCGCGAGTTTGTTATCGTCCCCGCATGCCAAGCCAGCTCGCGCCAACTCAGCCGCATTCCCTAATCCAACTATGCCCGGAACATTCTCCGTTCCCGCGCGCCGCGAACGTTCATGACGACCGCCATAGAAAATAGGATCAACTTTAGTTCCCTTACGCACGTAGAGTGCGCCCACCCCCTGCGGACCATGAAACTTATGGCCAGAGATGGTCAGCAGATCGCATCCGATTTCGCGGACATCGATCGGAATCTTCCCCGCCGCCTGCACCGCATCAATATGAAAATGTACCCCAGCTTCGGCCGCGATCTTCCCAATCTCTGCCACGGGTTGCACGACGCCCGTCTCGTTGTTGGCGAACATGATCGAGATCAGCTTTGTATTCGCCCGCAGGGCGCGCTTCACATCCGCCGGATCCACCAGCCCGCGTCCATCCACCGGGATGTACGTGACTTTGCATCCCGCGGTGCCACGCTCTTCACCCGGATTCTCGGCCAGCCGCTTGCAGGAGTTAAGAACAGCATGATGTTCGATCGTCGAGGTAATGACGTGATCGCCCGGCCCGGTTACACCGAAGATAGCCAGGTTGTCGGATTCCGTACCGCCGCTCGTAAACACAATTTCTGAGGCGCGGCACCCGAGCAATGCGGCCACCGATTCCCGCGCCCGTTCGACCGCCGCTCGCGTCTCCTGCCCATGATGATGGATGGACGAGGCATTCCCAAAATGCTCGCCAAAGTAAGGCTGCATCATCTCCAGCACCTGGGGCAGCACCGGAGTAGTCGCGTTGTTGTCAAGATAGACGCGCCGCATCCTTCTTTATTGTACTGATATTTGCAGGCAGAATCACACGAGGGTTTGACATGGGTCCGTGTGGCGACGGGGCTCCGCCCCGTCCTGCGGGGCGAAGACCCGACCACACTCATCCGTCGCCAGTTTGGTTAGCGCCGTTCGATCGCCACATACTTCTGCGGATACCCTGGCCCTATGTAATCGGCGCGCGGGCGGATTAGCCGGTTGTCGTCGAGTTGCTCAATGACGTGCGCGGTCCACCCGCTTACGCGCGAGACGGCAAAGATGGGCGTGAACAAATCGACATCGATTCCCAACGTACGGTAGGTCGAAGCCGAATAGAAATCCACATTGGCATTGAGCTTCTTATCGGCGTTGATAAACTCTTCGATCTTTTGCGAATACTCGTACCACTTGGGATTGCCGCTGGACTGGCCAAGGTCGCGCGACATCTGCCGCAGATGCGTAGCCCGCGGGTCTTCCGTGTGGTACACGCGATGTCCAAAGCCAGGAATTTTCTTTTTCTGCGCGAGAAGGCCTTTCACGTACTCAACCGGCTCCGCTCCAGTCACATCAATTTCCTGCAGAATCCTGAAGACAGCTTCATTCGCCCCGCCGTGCAGCGGTCCCTTCAGCGTGCCGATGGCGGAGGTCACCGCGGAATGCATATCGGAGAGCGTGGCTGCGGTCACCCGCGCCGCAAAGGTCGAAGCATTAAGCTCGTGGTCGGCATGCAGGATGAGCGCTATATCGAAAGCCCGCTCGGCTGTCTTGGAGGGCACGGTCCCATTCAGCATGAGCAGGAAATTAGCGGCGTGCGAGAGCGATCGATCTGGCGCCACCAGTGCCTGCCCTTTGCGAATGCGATCGAAGTTCGCTACCAGCATCGGCAGTTGCGACGTCAGGCGCATCGCTTTGTTGATATTCGCGTCATGATCGTTCCTGCTATTTTCCGGATCATAGTAGGAAAGCGCCGAAACCAGCGTACGCAGCACGTCCATCGCCGGAACATGCTCCGGTACCTCCTTCAACCGCCCGACAAATGACGCGTCCAGAGTCCGTTCCTCCGCCATGCGCTGCCTGAGTTGGCGAAGTTCCGCGACATTCGGCAAATGTCCGAACCAGAGCAGGTGGCAGACTTCTTCAAACGTGGAGTGGTCGGCTAGATCGTGAATGTCATATCCCCGGTATGCAAGCACTCCCCGATCACCGTCGATATAGCAAATGCCGGACGTGGTAGCGACCACGCCCTCTAATCCTTTGGGGACTTGCAGGTTCGTAACGGACATGATTCCTCGCTGGTAAATACAGACGGAGTCACATGGCTCGACCGCAAACAATGAGCGGCGGAGCGACCCCATACCTCTTATACGCCTATCTGAAGTCACATTCCAAGCACACGCCATGTCCGGGAATTTACGAGAACATTACGTACTTGTGGATGGTAAGATACCGCTCGTCAAAGGAGCATGGAACATGCCAAACCCGATCTGCCACTTTGAGATTGGCTGCCGCGATCGCGCTAAGACTGCTGAATTCTTCAGTCAACTTTTCGACTGGAAGATGCAGGATGCCCCTCCGGCAACCTTCATCGCAACCGGAAATGAAGTCGGCGGCCACATCACATCTCTGGGACACGAACCGCACATCTACACGATTTTCTACGTCAAAGTAAGCGATGTGAAGTCGTACCTGGATAAGGTGGAAACGCTCGGTGGCAAGAAGCTAGTGGGGCCGCTGACCATTCCTGCGG
The DNA here is from genome assembly GCA_963696275.1 of uncultured Acidobacteriaceae bacterium. Classification (GTDB taxonomy): domain Bacteria; phylum Acidobacteriota; class Terriglobia; order Terriglobales; family Acidobacteriaceae; genus Acidiflorens. The sequence goes on from CAVOJQ010000013.1 coordinate 183,005, forward strand.
GCACATTCGCCTGGTTCGCCGATCTCGAGGGCAACACGATCGGGCTGTGGCAGGATAAGACATAAGCCGCACGGCTTTGACAGGTCATTGCAAGGACTCTATTCCGGCCAGAGCGACGCCGCTGTCGTGCTCAAAATTTGCTGCCGGGTTTTTTCACTCAGCGGCAGAGCCTTGAATTCGTCCAGATTCCGTTTCACGTCCGGAACTCCCGGACCCGGCCAGTCAGTGCCAAATAACGTCTTCGACGCGATCTCCTCCAACCGTGGAAAATACTGCAAGAGCGTTTTCGGAGGAATGCCGCTGATGTCGAGATAAACGTTCGCGTGCCTTCGAATCAGAAAGAACGCCGTGTCCATCCATAGCGGGCGTCCTCCGTGGGCCAGCAAGATCTTGAGCTTGGGAAAATCGACCGCTACGTCGTCCAGATAAATTGGATCGCCATATTTATTGCGGGCCCCGGGAAAGATCGATGTGCCCGTATGAAACATCACCGGAATTCCATTCGCCTCGGCGGCCCGGTACACGATTTCCAGTTCCTTCACTCCGTGCAGATAATCGTTGGGAAACAGCAGCTGATGCGGCGGATGAATCTTGATCATGCGCAGACCCAGCCGCAGGATGTGCTCAACCTCCGCCATGATGTTGGCCGACTGCCGCGGATGCAGGCTTCCGCACGATAGCAACCGCTTCGGATCGTGCCTCGTATAGTCGGCGACAAACTGATTGACCTCGGAGGTAAAGCCGATCACCTCGGGCGCAACGTAATTGATGAGCGCAGCCCGGTCCACTCCGCAACGGTCGAGATACTTGAGGAACGCTTTCGGCGAGCGGCAATACTCGGCTATCTCATCGAAGTTGGCCCGCTTCTGCTTCATCAGTTCAAGCGCGTGCGGCTTGAACTGTTCCAAAGGCGCAATGTGGATATGGCAGTCGGTGATCATGAAGATGACCGGTCAGCGTTCGGAGAAGGGCATGGCGTTATCGGTGCGCTCGAAGTCACAAACCAACCATTGGCCTTAGCTCCCGGGGCACGAACACCGCTCATCAATACAGCGGGACTTTCGGATCCACCGTCCGCGCCCAGCCGTCGATGCCGCCGCGCATGGATTGTACTTTCTCGTATCCCTGTTGCCGCAGCCAGTTCGTCACCGTCAACGACCGCACTCCGTGGTGGCACATGACCACGATGTGATCCTCGGGATCGAGCTCCTGATGAGCGCGCGTAGGGATATCGCCCATCGGAATAAGCTTTGCCCATTCAATCCGCGAGGCCTCATGTTCCCATGGCTCTCGTACATCGACGAGCGTGAATGATTCCCCACTTTTTTGCAGCGACTTTACCTGACCGGGAGAAATTTCAAAATCCATAATCCAAACCCTGTCTTCCGAAACTCCGTCTGTAGGGACTGGGTTCACCCCGTCAAACTTCTTGCCGAAGAAAGGCAATCCGCATCTCTGCCAAACACGGCACTCATGCAATTTTTCGCGGTTCCGGCGCGCCGGCCAGCGTGGTCAAACTCAACAGCGCGGCTACTCCCCACAGCACGCCCGTCCCCAGTCGAGCCATGCGCACATCGGCAGACGGAATCGCGCGCCACAGCGTCACCCCGAAGCCCACCATAAAATTGACGACCAGCACCGCAAAAAAAATGCGCTCACGCAGACATCGCGTGTCATACGTCAAGCCAGCGAGCAGCAAGATCCAGACGATGTAGGTGGCCGCCGTCCAATAATCGTGGGGCCAGTCATACTCGTTGCGCATGACGTGGGCAAAAGAAACCCACGTGAAATAAGCGCAGCCGAGAAATCCCGCTATGCCCCACAAGGGCGTGCGGCACATCAGATGCCCAGACGTATAGGCCTGTTTGGGCTTTGTCGCCCTCTCAAGGGTCTCGTTTTCTATTTGCCGGTCCATTTCGGTGATCGTTTGTCGAGGAAAGCAATGATACCCTCGCGCGCGTCTGCGGTCGAGATAAGTTCTTCAAGATAAATCTTCTCCGCCCGGGCTAGCCCTTTGTCAAAGTGGATCGCGTCCCACGCGTAGATAGCCTTTTTGGCATGGGCGAGCGCGGCTGGACTCATCCGGAGCAACTCATCAACCGCCTCCCGCACGACCGTTTCCAGTTCCTCGGCCGGTGCGGCACGAGTTGCCAAGCCGATCGCGACCGCTTCGTCACCGGAGAACTGACGCCCCGTCAGAATCAGCTCGGCGGCGCGCTTCTGCCCGATCAGCGCAGGTAGCGCGACCGCTGCTACCGGCGGATAGCATCCCAACTTGATTTCAGGAAACCCCCAAGTCGCGTCGCGCGCCGTATAAACCATATCGCAGACGGCAGCCAGTTCCGCCCCTCCGCCCAGGCATGTGCCGCGAACCGCAGCGATCGTAACTTTCCGCGACGCTACCATGGCGCGAATCACTGCATGAAAACTGGTCAGCATTTCCTGAATCTTCTCGGGAAGATGACCCTTGATGTCCACTCCGGCGGAGAAAGCGCGCCCGTCGCCTTCAAAGACAACCACGGAGAGGTCCCCCCGCAACTCGATTTCCGTAAGCGCCTGCTGAAGTTCCCGCGCCATCTGCAAGTCGATCACGTTCAGCGGGGAGTTGATCAGGTGGACGCGCGCAATGGGAGCCTTGATATTTACTTCCACTCGAATTGTGGCGGCGGTGGTCATAGGCGGCGTTAGCGCTTTGACACAGCAGATCTGCGGAAGTGAAGTAGAAACTTTTCTTTGTTCTTCTGCGTGATTCTGTACCTCCGTGAAAAGTCTTTCAGCCAGCTAAATATTGATCGCCGACTTCCTCGGCTCGCCAATCGTCGACAGCGGATCGCGCGCGCCCGTCTTCTCTTTGATCCACTTCTTTTCGTTGGCGATGATGTCGAGCAACAGCGCCTTGTCTTTAGCGCTCGGCAGATTCTCTTCACAATGCTGCGCGTAGCTGCGGTCGTCCAACGGTTCGCCGGATTCGCAATGGAATTTCTGACCCGCCCATTTTCCGATACTGCGATTGAAATGGATGTCCGGCGTGTACAAGTGTTCCTCGCCCGGATTCAGAAAGCCGTTCAACCGCTCCACCAATCCTGAAACTTCCTGCCGATACAAATGCCGGCTGTAGTCGTTCAGATCGTCGAGATCGGCCGCCTTATCGTTCTGCATTTCGTCATACCGCCCCTTGATTCCCCAAACGTAAGCCCAGTGCGCCGAAGATGAATGATCGGTGCCGAAAAGGTCAAACGAACTCGAGATCCACTTATTGAGATACTTCTGCAGCAACCAACGCGGAATCACTCCTGCCTCGACCACGCGCCGCAGTCCGTCGTTGCCCGTCCCCATGTGGAACGCTTCTTCGCGCAGCATGTAGGAGGTCGAGCGCCCCAGCGGCGCAAACGACGAATACTTGAGCATCTGAAGCTGGAACTTCCCGTCTCGGTCCACGAAATCTGTATAGGTAAAAAAGTCGAGCCAGTTATCCACGTCGACGTTGAAAGTACCGAGCAGCCGGGCGTTCTCAAACGCCCGTCGCTCCAGCATCTTCTGCGCTTCCACCTTGCCCGACGACCCAAAAAAGTCGATCAGAAGCGCGCACATCTGCCACCCATGCCTCATCTCTTCGATCATGACGCGGGTGAGCGCCCGGCGATCCCATTCCGTCGGCGCCGTGGCAAACAGGTTGCGCTGCTGCTCCACGCTGGCAAATTCCGTGTCGCCCTGATAGATGATCATATTCATCAGCGCATCGCGCATCTGCTGCGTCGGCACCTGGCGCAGGTTTTGCCACTTGTTGCGTCCTTTATAGGAGCCGAACTGGATCTCCTCCGTCTCAATCGCGCCGTAGAGCGTATCGAAGTGGAAGGCTTCAACGTCATCTTTGTTGACGCCAACTTCCTTGCGCCACTCGTTGAAGAGCCCCACCCAATCACTGAAGTTTCCGATTTTCGCGACTTTACCTGGCATAGTTGATCCTGATTTTCCCCGGCCTCAAGCTAAGGGCCAAAAGCCAATAGCTAACGACTGCTTATTACTTCGCCTTAAATACAGCTGGACGCTTCTCCACATAAGCCGCCAGCCCCTCTTTAGCGTCGTCGCTCTGAAACAGAATCTGCTGGTTCTCGCGCTCCACCGCCAGCGCGGATTCCATCGGAATCTCCCAGCCCGTCTGCACCGCGCGCTTGATGCGTCCCACGGCCTTCGCAGCCTTATTCGGAGGAGTGAACTGTCGCGCGTACTCCATGATGTTCTCCATAAAGCCCTCGCGCTCGAAAATATCGTTGATAATGCCGAATTCCTGCGCTTCTTCGAATGAAAATGTATTGCCTGTAATCATCAGCTCAATTGCCTTGCTCTTCCCCACCATGCGCGACAAGCGCTGCGTTCCGCCGGTGCCAGGAAGCACGCCGAGATTCACCTCGGGCAGCCCAATCTTGCCCGCGTCTTTGCGCGCAATGCGCAGGTCGGCAGCCATCGCGATCTCGAGCCCTCCGCCGACGCAGTGTCCGTTGATCGCCGCGATCACAAGCTTCGGCGTATGCTCCAGTCGCAGCAGCGTTTCGTTCGCGTGCAGACAAAAGTAGTACTTGAAAGTCGGATCAACCGACGCCAGCATTTTGATGTTCGCGCCCGCCGAGAAAAACTTGTCCCCCACTCCCGTGAGCACGATCACGTGCACGTCGTTATCCATGCGTGCCCGCAGAATCGCTTCGTCCAGTTGCCGATTCATCTCATAGGTGTAGGTGTTCGCCGGAGGATCGTTCATCTCGATCACGGCCACGCCGGCGTCGGTGCGGTAGTTGATGAGTTGCCTGGTGGTTTCGCCGCTGGCCGGCTGCGTTATGGTTGCCATAATGTGCTCCTTATTTAATATTTGATTTCGAGTTAACCTATTCGCGTTCATTTTCTTCGTGGCTTGCCGCCGTGCACAATCCCGTTGAGCACAATGTCGCCCATCTGCTGTGCGAGCTCTTCGGCGTTGCCGTCGACCCGCGGACTGTACCAAGTGTAGATCCAGTTGATCATGCCGAAAAGGCTCATCACCGCGGTTCGCGAGTTGAAATCAAGTCCGCGCTCGCGCCGCAACTCTTCCATCAGCCCTAAGCAGATACGATAATACTCGCGCTTGATGGCCGCGATTTCAGAACTCATGCCGTTCTTCAGAGCTTCGTCCTCATGTGCCAGCACCTTCAGCCCCTGCTGATTGCTCACGAAATACTGCAGATGATTGAGGATAAAAATGCGGATTTTCTGCTCCGGATCGCTGACATTTGCCAGCCGCGCTTTCAGTTTCTCGACGATGGTCGTGAAAGTGTGCTTCTGGATCAGAAAGAGCAAGCGCTCTTTGGATTCGAAGTAGTAATAAAGCCCTGCCAGCGACATGCCAGTAGCGCGAGAAAGATCGCGCATGGAAGCGCCTTCGTATCCCTTGACGCAGAAAACCTCAGTGGCATGCTCGAGAATCTGCCCCAGTCGCCGGTCGAAACGGCTGAGCGGCGCGCGCTTGGTTGCTCTGCTCAGTCGGCGACCAGAAGACGTGGCGCGGCTTGTCGGAAAGGTAGCCATAATTCGAGCCACAGTTCGAGCGTAGTTCGAACGTTCGTTCCAATTATAGAGAAGAGTGATGTAGATCACAACACCATGTGACATTGCCGATGTGTCATCATGAGCGCAGCCTGTTCTTCACGCGGTGAAGAACAGGCGGAGTCGAAGTGACCCCTCCACCCTCAGCTCCGCTAACTCTTAATCCCCGCCATCAATTTCTCAATCTCACCCTTCTGCTCGCTATTCAACGGCAAAAACGGCAATCTCGCCGGCCCTCCGTAGTACCCATTCAGATCCATAGCATGCTTCACTCCCGGCACGCCCATGTCGCCAATTACGCGTTGCACCGCCTGTTTCACCCGCTCTTGCTTTTCACGTGCCAGGGCATTGTCGCCATCCTTAAGTGCGGCAAAGATTTCGTAGCAAGCCATCGGCGCCGGACAGGCAAACGCAAGAATCGCCCCGACCGCTCCCAACCCAAGCGACGGTTCCAGTTGGTGAGCCGCGCCCACCATCACCTGGAAGCCCACTTCCTTCTGCCGTGTCTTCAATTTACCCACAACCGTTACAGCGGAAGACGAAGGCTTCATTCCACCGTCCGCCTTTTCGCCGGATCCCGCCAGCGACGCGACACTCACCAGTTCCCTGCTTTGCTTCTCGCTCTCGGCCACTGCCGCCTTCATCATGCGCGGAGTCACGGCCTCGAACGTTTCGGTCACTGTAACCTGTCGTTTCACGTGGCGCGTGCCCTCGACCATCGCTTTTACCTTGTCCAAATTGCCGCTCGATTCCTTGATAGCAATAATGTTGGGATGCCCGGCCAGTTCGATCACGACCTCCGCTGGGATGTCGTATCCAGTCGCCTGCGGGAAGTTATAAATAATGATCGGCAGCGCCGAGCGGTCGGCCACTGTGCGATAAAAAGCAAGCAGGTTCGCCCCGGCCATCTGCTTCTTGTAGTAGTGCGGAGTTCGCACCATGGCCACGTCGTAGCCGAGTTCGGCCGCGTGTTCGGTGAGCCGCAGCGTTTCATGCGCCGACTCGATGCCCGTGCCGGCGATCATGACCTTGTTGGGCGCCGCAGCGGCCAGCGCCGCTTTCAGCACGTCACGGCGCTCCTGGTCAGAAAGCAGAATCGCCTCGCCGGTCGAGCCTTGTACGACAATGCCTGCAACCGGAGTGCGCGAGTAGCGCTCAACGTTCGCTTCAAGTTTCTTGTAATAAACTGCGCCATCTGGATAGAAAGGCGTGGTAATAGGCGGAAAAATTCCAGATAAAAGCATAGCGTCTCCAATCATTCGATCTAGCTACAGGTTACCGCTGCGCCGTTCACAGTGTCATCTCGAATTGGTTAAAGAAGTGTTGGTTAACGAAGTAATGAAGAACAGAAGCAGAACACATCCATCCACAATGATCACCGTCGATCCAAGCCAGATCAGCGCAATCGCCCGCGTCATTTCCACGGACGGTATAGTGATCCCAATCGTTTTGTGAATGTAGCCGAGAATGTCGCCGACGACCTCTTCAGGCACAACGCGACCCACTACGCACAGGGCGAGAAGCAACATCAGCACGTGAAACGCAACGATGCCGGCCACTACCATCTCTCCGATTCGTGATTTGAGCCCATCGTAGCATCGGTGAGTTTGCGGTTGAAGTCAGTCTGTCAACCGGTCACCTGTTCCACATGATCATTCACACGCTGGCGAATCTTTGCCCGCAGGGTCAGCGATATGGCGATACTGATCCTCGGTTCCCACGAAGAAGCGGACGAATGGCGTAGAGGTCGGTTCATCAACCATGGTCTCAACCTGCCAGATCATACCGCCTTTGCAAACTCCCAGATTTGAAAGCGGCGTACGGCGGTTGCCCGAGTAGTAGAAGAAATCGTCTTTGCCATGCCCCGCCAACGGATCCGATGAAGTTTCGAGTCTTCCCTGTTCATTCAACTTGAGCAGAAGCCGGCCCTCTTCCGTTGGTAATGGCGGCGCGCCCTTCTGGCGAAAATTAATGCGAGCCCAACCGCTGAAACCAGCGGGTATGAGGAACCGTTCCGGCGGACGACGATGAAAAACCAGGTCAAACGCCGCCGGGCCAAGGATGACTCCCGCGATGAGAATAGGGAGGCCGAGAACTGCGAAGATGACGAAAAAAGGTTTGGAGGCAGCCATGTACCGGCTTTTCCTGAGAGGTGGTGGCACTTCGCTCATCACTTCCCCGTCAGCGGCGGCCTACTGCCCGTTCCGCGTGCAACGCCTGCAGCGCCTGCACTCTCACTTCTCCGCGCTGCAAAGCCGCGATGCCCTCCGCCGCGGCCCGCGCCGCCGAAAGTGTGGTAATGGTCGTGATATGCCCCGTAACCGCGGCGCGGCGAATCGCCTTTTCATCAAAATACGGGTCAGGACCATGCGGCGTGTTGACGATCAACTGAATACGATCAGCTTTGATCAGGTCCACCGCATTGGGGCGGCCTTCTTTTACTTTGTACACACGGTCGACCGCCAGGCCAGCTTCTTCCAGAATGTCCGCCGTGCCATGCGTGGCCACAAGCTTGAATCCCATGTCAACAAAACGCCGCGCGACCTCGACTACATGCGGCTTGTCATGATCGGTCACGCTGATGAAAACCGTCCCCTCGATCGGAAGCTTCTGGCCCGCAGAAATCTGCGCTTTGGCGAAAGCCTCGCCAAAGTTATCGGCGATGCCCATCACCTCTCCCGTGGATCGCATTTCAGGCCCAAGAACCGTATCTACGCCAGGAAATTTTGACCACGGAAAGACCGGGGACTTCACATAAAAGCACCGTCCGGTATCGAGATCGGCGCCGCGCTCAATGTATTCCGGAAGAAACTCGCGCAGCTTCCGCCCCGTCATCAGGCGAGCCGCAATTTTCGCCATCGGCACCCCCGTGGCTTTCGAAACAAACGGCACCGTGCGTGAGGCGCGAGGATTCACTTCCAGCACATAAACCTTCGTTTCACCTATGCTCGACCCGCCGGGACCAGACTGAGCCATGTCAGCACCCAGGCTAAGGCCGCCGCGCGGGATCGCAAACTGCACATTCATCAGTCCGATCACCTTGAGCGCCCGCGCCAGTTTAAACGTGTAGTCGCGCATCCGGTTGAGCAGCACATCCGGAATGTCGACCGACGGCAGCACGCACGACGAGTCACCCGAGTGAATGCCAGCCTCCTCAATATGCTGCATAATGCCGCCAATCACCACATCCTCGCCGTCCGAGAGCGCATCGACATCAACCTCAATCGCATCTTCCAGAAATTTGTCGATGAGCACGGGACGATCCTGCGAATACTCGACCGCCTGCTTCATATACTGCTGGATCGTATCTTCGTCGTAGGCGATAACCATCGCCCGCCCTCCGAGCACATACGAAGGACGTACCAGCACTGGGAATCCAATCTTCTTCGCCGCCTCGACCGCCTCTTCGACCGACGCGACCATCGCCCCCGGCGCCTGCGGAATGTCCAACTCTTCCAGCAATTTCCCAAAGCGCTTGCGATCCTCCGCCAGATCAATCGATTCAGGAGTGGTTCCGATAATGTTGACGCCCGCCGCCGTCAACGGCAGCGACAGATTCAGCGGCGTCTGCCCGCCAAACTGCACGATCACACCCACCGGCGCGCCCGCTGACGCTTCGTGCTCGCACACGGCGAACACATCTTCGAGCGTCAACGGCTCGAAGTAAAGCCGGTCGCTGGTGTCATAATCCGTCGAAACCGTCTCCGGATTGCAGTTGATCATGATGGTCTCGTACCCATCCTCGCGCAATGCGTAACTGGCATGGCAGCAGCAATAATCGAACTCAATTCCCTGCCCGATGCGGTTCGGTCCAGAGCCAAGAATGACAACCTTTTTCTTCGACGTGGGCGCGGCTTCATCTTCTTCTTCGTAGGTTGAATAGAGATATGGCGTGTAACTTTCAAATTCCGCCGCGCAAGTGTCGACCCGTTTGTAAACCGGCTTCAGCCCATGCTTCTTGCGGAAATGTCGAACTTTTTCCTGCCCGCCTTTCCCGTCCAGCCTCCACGTACCGGCAAGCCGTCCGTCGGAGAATCCCATGCGCTTCGCTTCACGCAGCACCTCCACTGGAATTGATTCCATGGGATGCTTCTCCAGCTCAAGCTGCATATCGTTAATCTCTTTAAGCTGATAAAGGAACCACGGATCAATCGACGTCATCTTCGCGATCTGCTTGATGGTGTGTCCCTGGCGGATGGCGTACCGCACATAGGAAAGGCGCTCCGGATGCGGCGTCACCAGCCGCTGGGTAAGGATCTTCGGCTCAATAACCTCCGACCCCACTTTCTTACCCGTATCGAGCGCCCGAATCCCCTTCTGCAACGCCTCTTTAAACGTCCGCCCGATCGCCATCACCTCACCGACCGACTTCATCTGCGGACCGAGCGATTCATCGGCGCCGGGAAACTTTTCAAATTGCCATTTCGGAATCTTGACCACCACATAGTCAAGCGTGGGCTCAAAGCAGGCTGGAGTCTTGCGCGTGATGTCATTCGGAATTTCGTCAAGCGTATAACCAACCGCAAGTTTCGCGGCGATCTTCGCAATCGGAAAGCCGGTGGCCTTCGACGCCAGCGCCGACGACCGCGAGACGCGCGGGTTCATCTCAATCACCACCATGCGCCCGGTTGAAGGATTGACGCCAAACTGAATGTTCGATCCGCCGGTCTCAACTCCGATTTCGCGGATCACCGCAATCGACGCATCGCGCATCACCTGATATTCCCGATCCGTCAGCGTCTGCGCCGGCGCGACGGTAATGGAATCGCCCGTATGCACGCCCATGGGGTCGAAGTTTTCGATAGAGCAGATGATGATGACGTTGTCCTTCGTATCGCGCATCACCTCGAGCTCGTACTCTTTCCATCCCAGCACCGACTCTTCGATCAGGCACTCATGCACGGGCGAGAGGTCGAGTCCGCGGGCCAGCACTTCCATCAACTCTTCGCGATTGTAGGCGATGCCCCCACCCGTCCCACCGAGCGTGAACGACGGACGAATAATGACCGGAAATCCAATCTTGCCGGCAAACTCTATGCCGTCTTTCAGGTTGTTGACCAGCGCCGACTTCGGCACATCAAGCCCGATGCGCTGCATGGCGTCTTTGAAAAACAACCGGTCTTCAGCCTTCTTGATTGCGCTGATCTGTGCCCCGATCAGAATGACGTTGTACTTTTCAAGCACGCCGCCATCGGAAAGTTCAATGGCAAGATTAAGCGCAGTCTGGCCGCCGACCGTAGGCAAAACAGCAAAGCCCGCGTTCGGCGACATCTCCCGCTCCACGCGAATAATCTCTTCAAGATACTCGCGCGTAAGCGGTTCGATGTAGGTGCGGTCGGCCGATTCGGGATCGGTCATGATGGTGGCCGGGTTCGAGTTCGCAAGCACCACTTCAAAGCCCTCCGATTTGAGCGCCTTGCAAGCCTGCGTGCCCGAGTAGTCGAACTCGGCGGATTGGCCGATGACGATCGGGCCGGAGCCGAGGATCAGGATTTTCGAGATGTCAGTTCGTTTTGGCATGAAGTGTTCGTCGCTGGTCGTTCGTCCTTATTGAAATAGAAGGACAGAACCATCATCCTTGTATGCACCCAACCCACAGCTGCTCATGAACAAACTGGGCCGCGGGAGTTCGAGATCCTTGGCAGCGGAATCCAATTCGACAAGAATGTTGCCGTTGATCCCGCACAAACCTCGACTACAGTCCTCAGGGGGTTCGACGTGCAATAAGTAAAGGCCAGGGACTACGCTCTGAAAAGCGAACTTGCCTCGTTCGTCAGTCGCAGTCCTCTCTAGCTCCTTGGCCGATAGAGTGTCGGTCAACCGCACGTCGGCACCTGCAGGGGCAAATTGCTGCTTGTCGAGAAGATGCCCTGCAAAGGTTCGTACCTTCGAGATTGGACCCATTGGCCATGTAAGCGTGATCACAGTCTCACCAGAAGCGTCATTGACTGGCCATAATTTGGCAACGGTACCGCTGACACCGGCACGCCCCGCGCTGATCCAGTAATCACTCACCATGAACCCATGAAAAAATGCCATACCCTCTTTACTCGTCAACTCTTCGGCAACCAAATCGTAAGTGGGTATTGCGAAGACGATCTTGACGGAAATTCCCTCCAGAGCCCTACCGTCTCGTCCCTTCACGAAGACACTAAAATCCTGACGGACCTTAAAGGTGGTAAACACCCTGGAACATGCTGGGGATTTCTGCACCCACAGAAGCACCACAATCGCGATTGTCAAGAAGGCCTTTCGCAATCGTTTCACCGCTTGCACTCCTCCATCATCTTCACAAAGTCCTTGAACAAATAGTGCGAATCATGCGGCCCCGGCGCCGCCTCCGGGTGGTATTGCACCGTGAACAGCGGCAGATTTCGGTGCCGCATGCCTTCCAGCGTGTTGTCGTTCAGATCCATGTGCGTCAATTCAACTTCGCTCTGCGGGAGCGAATCGGGATCGACGGCAAAGTTGTGGTTGTGCGCGGTGATCTCGATCTTGCCACTGGCTAGCTGCTTCACGGGATGGTTGCCGCCATGGTGGCCAAATTTCAACTTGAAGGTTTTGCCTCCCAGCGCAATACCGGTAAGCTGATGTCCCAGGCAGATTCCAAAAATCGGCTGCCGTCCCATCAAACGCCGAATGTTGTCGACCGCGTAGGTGCAGGGCTCGGGATCGCCCGGACCATTCGACAAAAACACTCCGTCCGGCTTCAACGCCAGCACGTCCTCGGCCGTGGTCTGCGCCGGAACCACCGTCACCTTGCAGCCTTCTCCGCGCAGTTTGCGCAGGATGTTCTGTTTGATCCCGAAGTCATAGGCGACCACGTGAAAGCGCGTCGGATCGTCTTTCACTCCGACAATCTCATCCGGCAGGTGCGAGCGCTCGCCCGTCTCCCACACGTAGGTGTGGTTGGTAGAAACGACCTTAGCCAGATCCTGCCCATCCATCTTCGGAATCGCCCTCGCCTTGGCGACCAGTTTGTCCGTATCCTCCTCGAGCGTCGAGATCACTCCCCGCATCACGCCATAAGTCCGCAGGTGGCGCACCAGCGCCCGCGTATCAATGTCGGCAAGCACCGGAATCCTGAACTGCTCCATGAACTCGTCGGTCACCTGCTGCGAGCGCCAGTTCGAACTCACCTTCGAAAACTCGCGCACGATCAACCCCTCGATGTAGGGGCGCACCGCCTCGTTGTCTTCTGGATTCGTGCCGTAGTTTCCGATTTCAGGGTTGGTCAGGACAACAATCTGCCCCGCGTAGGATGGATCGGTGAAAATTTCCTGGTAGCCAGTGATGGAAGTATTAAAAACGACTTCGCCGTAGCACTCGCCTTTAGCGCCGTAGCCTTTGCCTCGGAAGACTCTGCCGTCTTCGAGCGCAAGGATCGCTTGCATTTCAACTCCTGGGATTGAATTTTAGAGATTCTAACAGGAGGGTGAGATCGTGTCAGCAGAAAGCTGTGGATGACAGACAGTTAGTTGCACCGCGCCGGTCGCACGCGATCATTCAAGGTGCGTTCCACGTTTACTGAGGCTGAGAGCGACTTAGCGCAGCCGTCCCAGCTTCTCCATCGGCCAGTATCCGAACACGGCTTTGCCGTAGATATAGCGTTCGTTCACCGAGCCAAAATCCCGGCTGTCGTTCGACATCGTGCGATGGTCTCCAAGAACGAAAAAACTGTGCGCAGGAACAACGATCTCGCCATAAGATCGCGCATCCGCATAATCGCTGGGAACGTAATCCTCATCCAGCGTCTCGCCATTGACGTAAACCTGGCCGTTGTCGATGCGGATCCGGTCCCCCGCAACTCCGATCACGCGCTTGATATAGCTTTTCGACGTATCCCGGGGATAGCGAAAGACCACAATATCCCCACGCTCGATCGGCTCCCAGCGATACACGAATTTATTGACGAAGATCCGCTCCTGATCCTCTAGTCCGGGCATCATGCTCGTGCCTTCAACCTTCACCGGTTGGTAGAGAAAGATGATAATGAACGCGGAAATAGCCAGCGACACCAATAGATCACGCGCCCACACCGCCACAACAGGCATGGGGCGCGCAGCAGATTCTTTCGCAACCGCCTGGGTTGGCGGTTCAGGGCTTTCCACGTCAGCCATTGTGTTCCTATTTTATACGCAACGGGGCGAGTGGCGAGAGAGGTCAGAGGTCGGAGGTTAGAGGTCAGATTGCAGAGGTAAAAAGCACGCGAATGGTTTTACTTCCACAACCTGACCTCTAACCTCTGACCTTGCTAGACTCCTACAATGACCGACTACTCAATCTTCCCCAAGATCAACGCCACACTTAATGGATGCAGCGCCGTCCTCCTGCTCACCGGACGCGCCCTGATCGCTCGCGGCAAAGTGGCCGCCCATCGCGCCATCATGTTGACCGCGTTCGCCACCTCGACCCTTTTTCTCGCGTCCTACCTCTACTACCACTGGCCGCATCATGGCGGCATCGTCTATTTTCACGGCGCCGGATGGATCCGCGCCCTCTATTTCACCATTCTGACCTCGCACACTATCCTCGCGGTCGTGACCGTGCCCTTGGTTCTCATCACTCTCACCCGCGGCTTGCGTGGCCAATTTGACCGTCACCGCGCCATCGCCCGCTGGACTTTCCCCATCTGGCTCTATGTCTCCGTAACGGGCGTCATCATCTATCTGATGCTCTTCCACATTTCGAATTGATCCTGCTGCTGAGAGGAGACGGGGCTTGCCCCGTCTGCCACGACCGCTGCTGCCCGAAAGATCCACCCGGATTCGTCACAAATTTCCTGTACGGCCGACACTGCATCCGACTCTCCCAATTCTGCTATAGTGAGCGTCTTGGAAGGTCAGCTTCTCGAAGGAGCCCGCGCTCATGAAAAGCGTAAATAAAGTCATCCTCATCGGAAACCTCGGCAAAGATCCGGAAGTAAAGTACACGCCGCAAGGCACCCCAGTCGCCAAGATCGCCTTGGCCACCAACGAGCGCTTCAAGGGCAAAGACGGCCAGTGGCAGGACCGCACCGAGTGGCACAACGTCGTGCTCTGGCAGCGCCTCGCCGAAATTGCCGGAGAATATCTGAAAAAAGGTGGCAAGGTCTACATCGAAGGCCGGCTGCAAACCCGCTCCTGGGACGACAAGCAAACCGGTCAGAAGAAATATATGACCGAGGTCGTGGCTAACGATCTCGTATTGCTCAGCGGACGCGGCGAAGGCGGCGACTACGCCGGCAGTTCGCGCGGATCGTCATCATCGTCCTCGGCATCCACGGGTGGCAACAACTTCGACCAGAGTGTGCCCGAAGCCGAGCACGCCCCGGCAGGCAGTTCTCCCATCACGGATGAAGATATACCGTTCTAGGTTTGCGTTCGAGTTTCCGTTATAGGTTTCCATTCGACGTTGAGCTCGTCTGGACTGAAATACCATGAGCAACGAGACGCTGGCAAACCGCAATTGCGTCCCCTGCCGCGGCGGTGTACCTCCATTGAAGGGCGACAAACTGGCAGAGTTTCATCGTCAGTTGGCGGACCCTGCGCAATGGATCATCGTCAATGAGCATCATCTCGTACGCGCCTGCAAGTTTCCCGACTTCAAGTCAGCCCTGGCCTTCGTGAATCGAGTCGGCGCGCTGGCCGAAGAGCAAGGCCATCATCCCGATATTCTGCTGGGATGGGGCAAAGTCGAGATTACGACGTGGACGCATGCGGTAGATGGTCTCACCGAGTCGGACTTCATTCTGGCGGCAAAGATCGACCGGCTGCTTTGATCGAGTCCTCGGACCATCGGGCCGGCTTGAACCCATACAGTCTTGCGGGTTCGATGATCTTTTTAACCGATCATCCTATCGCCCGAGTCCGAATCGTCCACCCCCAAAGCCCCGCCGGAATCAACATCAACATGCCGGCGACGCTGGCCACATGGCGCGCCGCGTAGCCCCAATCGACAAATCGTCCCGCCAGATAAGCGCCCGCAGCAATGGTGAACATACACAGGCAGAGATCGGCGGCAAACACTCGCCCGCGAAACTTGTCATCGCTCTGCATCTGCAGGAGCGTCGTCGAGAAGACCCAGAGGATGGACCCTCCGCAGTGCGCCAGCATCACGCACAAACACGCCTGCCAGAGATGGCTCGAAATGCCCAGCAACATATATCCCGCTGCTCCCGCCAGATATCCCCAGAAGATCGCAACCTCCAAGCGATGCTGCCAGTGTCCCGCCCACGAGGCCGCCAGGAGCGGTCCCAGCAGAGCGCCCAGTCCGCGCGCGCCCAGCAGCAAACTCATGCCGAGAAACGCTCCACGCTCGGGATCCAGGCCGCGCCAGCGAACCGCAAACTCATTCTGTCCCATCACCGTGAACAGCACCCAGCCCGGCCCAATGATCAGAATTCCAAACTTTACAAGGATCGTGGAGCGCAAACGGACATGCTCCCGGACATAGCGAATCCCGGCGACAATCGGCGAGAAATCCACCAACTCTCGCGCCCTGAAAGGTCGACCTCCTTCGGCGTGCGGCTCGGCAAAGCGCATTCTCGAAATCAACGCGGCCGATGCCGCAAATGACAGCGCATTGAGCAGAAAGACGGCGTCGCGCCCCAGGAACGCGGCGACCAAACCTCCCACGGTCGCACCCACCATGAGATTGACGCTCCAAGTGGTTGACGAGAGCGTGTTCGCGACCACCACATCTTCCCGCTCGACAATGTTGGGAATCACGGCGTTCCGCGCCGGCTCGAAGAAAGCGACCAGCAACGTCTCCGCCATCAGCAGCGGATAGACCATCCACACTTTGTCCTTCGAGCGAATCAGCAGCATGCAGAGCACGATCAGCATGCGTCCGACATCCGACGCGATCATTACATGCTTGCGGCGCAATCGGTCGTTCACCACGCCCGCTGTAGGCCCGATGAACGTTTGCGGAAGAACCTGCAGCACCAGCGCCAGCGCTACCGATCCGGCGCGTCCGGTGAGATGCAGCAGCAGGTTGTAGATGGCGAGCGTGTAAAACCAGTCCCCGATTTCGCTGACCACCTGCGCTCCCCACAAGCGGCGGAAATTGCGATTGCCGCGCAGCAGGCGCGCGTATGAGGCCAACGATACTCGGCTGACTTCCAGTTCAGGAGCAGGTTCCATTCAGGCGTGAGTCGGAATCTGACAGCATACCGGATCGAACCACAGCCCGCACTTCCAGCCCAAATAGGGACAGCGGGGGCAAAGCTGTGCAAAACCATGCACAGCGCTCGATCATCCCTCTCTGGAAAACCGCCTCTGACATCCGTTTTGCCGTGGATATCTGCCCGAAAAAGCGCCTTTTGAATTTCTTGTGAATAAGGCTCGATTGGAGAACCGCTTGCCACACTTTAGAGAGTGGGAACCCGAAAGGACTTTTCCTGTGCGAAAATTTGCGCCTGCCATTCTGCTACTTCTGATCCTCGTCACCAATACCTTTGCTGCGACGACTACGGTTGTTAAATCCTCGGTTATTCCTGAGCCCGGACTTCTCGCTTTACTCGGGGGCGGCCTGGTCGGCCTGGCCACCTTGATCCGGCGTCACATGAGCAACTGATTCTGCCGGATTCTCGCTTGATTCTTCCCGCCTAACTACTTCGATTCGCCTCGCGATTTGCCTGCGCCACCAGATCGAGAAAATATTGGTGAATCCGGGGATCGTCACTCAATTCCGGATGAAACGTTGCGGCTAGCGTCTGGCCCCTCCGAACCAGCACCGGATCGTCGCCCTCGGTAGCAATCACTTCCACATCTTTACCGGTGCGTTCGATCTTGGGCGCGCGAATAAAAACCATTTCGACCGGCTCATCAAGAAAACGGCCCTCGCGGATCGAGCTGTCAATCTGCCGTCCGTAAGCATTGCGACGCACCGTGATATCGAGCGCGCCCAAGCCCGCCTGCCGGGGATTCTCCACTTCCGTAGCCAAAAGAATGCATCCAGCGCAGGTCCCAAAAGTAGGCTTGACGCGCACAAACTCTTTGAGCTTGGCGAATCCGGCTTCGCCGAGCAGTTTGAGAAATGTCCCGGACTCACCGCCGGGAATCACCAGGCCGTCGACCTGGTTGAGTTGCTCGGACTTTTTGACCAGGACGACTTCCGCGCCCAATTCTTCGAGGCGGCGGCGATGGGCATCGAAATCTCCCTGGAGGGCTAGAACTCCGATTTTCATGGTGCCGGCTGGGAGGGTACCCCCCTCCCCCCACATTTTACTAAAGTCCTGATAACAAAAACTTTAGCCTTAGGGGTACCTGGCAAAATATTCATTTTAAATACTTTACAGGCAAAGTCTCGAAGAGGCTTAGCTATCTACGTGCTTTTCCAGGTGCTTTTCATGATCAAGTTTGCGCTGATTTAAGGATTGATCACCCATGGCTTATGTCAATTGAAATGCAGCGGGCGGCAGTTGCCCCTCGGGAGTTAAGACGAGGGAAACGGTGGGCCAGTACCCAAATTGATTTGGGGTAGCTGGTTTGCTAAGGTCATCGACATGTCCGAGCGCGACATGTCCGAGCGTGTGGTGTCCGAGCGTGTCGTGTCCGGGCCTTCCAGCGAGCAGATACGCGAATTGCTCGACTCCCTTTATCGCGTGGAGTCGGGACGAATCCTGGCAACTCTGATCCGCTTGCTCGGTGATTTTGATCTTGCCGAGGAGGAGGCGATGCACGAAGCCTTTGCGGCTGCGCTGAGCCTGTGGCCGAGGAGTGGAGTACCTGATAACCCGCGATTGTGGTTGATTTCGACGGCCCGATTCAAAGCCATTGATACTCTGCGTCGACGGGCAAGATTTGATGCGTCTCAAGACGACCTCGCGCGCTATCTCGAAGTGCAATGGAGTTCGGCGGAAAGGTCGAATTCCAATGAAGAGAACAGCTATAAAGACGACGGTCTTGAAGACGACCGGCTGCGCCTGATATTTACCTGCTGTCATCCATCTCTAGCACCGGAAGCGCGCGTCGCGCTCACCTTGCGTCAGGTGTGCGGGCTGACCACCGAGGAGATAGCCAGGGCCTTCCTCACCACTCGGCGCACGCTCGCCTGCGGCCTTTCCCCAGCCGGCAACGCCAAGTCGCTGCGGGCCCAGCCCGACGGCAAGGTGCACATCACCGACGGCCCGTGCCTCGAGACTAAGGAGCACATCGGCGGTTTTTGGGTGCTGGAAGCCGTTGACCTAGACGAGGCACTGGCGTGGGGACGCAAGGCTGTCATCGCCTGCCGGGCGCCGGCCGAGGTGCGCGAGATTCTTCTCTGCCCGGCTCCGACACAGGGACCCGGCGGAAGCAAGTAATGGCGGGTGGCCGACAAAATTTAATGAGGATCAAATGAGAAATGTAATCTTCGCCATCAACACTACCCTGGATGGCTGTTGCGACCACACCAAGCAAATTGCTGATGACGAAACACATGAATATTTTACGCAGCTTCTGCGAGAGGTTGACCTGCTCGTCTTTGGGCGTAAAACCTACCAATTGATGGTTCCTTATTGGCCTGATATCGCAAAAAGCCAGTCTGAGACCAAAGCGGAGAACGAATTTGCTGAAGCGTTTGACTCCAAGAAGCTCGTTGTCTTCTCGCGATCATTGGATAGCGTCGAAGGAAAAAATACGAGAATTGTTCGTACCAACCTTCATGACGAAACACTTAAACTGAAGCAAGAACAAGGCAGAGATATTTTAATCGGTGGTGTAAATATTCCTTCACAGCTTATAGAGCTGGGCATGGTCGATGAATATCGTTTTGTCGTTACGCCAATCATTGCTGGAGAGGGGAGACGGTTGTTAGAAGGTGTCAACCTGCCGGAGAAACACCAATTAAAGCTCGTTGAGTCAAAGACTTTTAAATCAGGATGTGTTGCGCTCCGCTACTTGAAACAGTGACAGAAGAATCTGCCGGGTGCCCCATCCCAACGTCATTTTCTTCGACGTTAGGCTGGGATTCCACGGCAACGTGGAGCTAGGGATTTTGCAGCGGGGTCGCTTTAATTTACGGGTGTACCCGGTTTTCGATGAGCCAGGTAATGGGCGGGAGTCGGAAATGCCGGCGCCAAGCGGGTTTCATCACGTGTCCATAACAAAATCAAATAGCACACGCAGCATCGCCGCCCACCCTTGCAAAGGACGCAAGGATGGGGCACCCCCAGTGGGAATGATGCACGCAAGAGCCATTGAAGGTCGGCCACTCGCCGGGATGAAGAGATATATTCACGCCTATGGTGTAGCGAGGGGTTTGTAAATAAGACCGATGACGATGCCGACGATTGTCCACTGGACGAAGTAAACCACCGCCTGTCCCAGAGCGAGTTTCAGACCGATGTTCAGGTTTACGTAGTTATGCAGCACAAATCCGCAAACCACGAAAATGCCAATGAGAACGCCCATGCGCGCACCTTCCGTAATGCCCGATCCGCCCTGATGGATCATCGCGAAAATTATCGCGACAACCAGAATCGCGATCAAAGTTGCGGCCATTCCAATGGGCATAACGGCCATTATTTTTTCCTTAGGTCGGAATACGGCCGGGTACTTGTGGGCTTCATTGACAAGAGCTGGCACCAGCCAAAACACTAAAAAACCAAAAGCAAAATACGCGACCGTGCCACCAAGCGCCGCCAGCCCGAGACTTGAGTAGTTCATTTTCAACGAATCCAGAAGTCCGTTTTGACTTCGAAAACTGCGAAGATTGTACACCGAGGCTTCCCATCCTTGGCACCGTTGAGCCATGACTGCCATCTCAGTTCTCCCCCAGGTTCGCAAACCGGCCCATTCTCGAGATTGCCTTCTTCTGTCCCTGGTTTGACAATCTGGCTTGACAATCTGGTTTGACAATCTGGTTTGACGACACCCCAGGCAGTTGAACTAAGAAAAATGGAGTAGCTGTCGATTTTCCGTCTCACGAACGACTATCTTATGACAGATATCTGATAGGACAGCAATGAGCTATGGCTCTTGAGTCGCAGGAAACAAGGAGCCACAGGCAACAAGGAGGAATGGATGAAATACATCTGTTTGGGATACCTCGAGCCAGGAAAATTCGAAGGGATGACCGAGGACGAGCGACACGCAACTTTCGACGAATGCTTTGAGTACAACGACCCCCTGCGCGCCAACGGACATCTTGTCGCCGAAGTACCTCTTCAGCCTCCGGAGACCGCGTTGACCCTGCACCGGAAAAACGGCAAAGTCGCGACGACTGATGGCCCCTATGCGGAAACCAAGGAACAGCTTGGCGGCATTCAAATCCTGGAGGCGCGAGACCTCAATCATGCGGTTCAGCTTATCTCACAGCAACCAGGCTTTAAGTATGGACTTGGACCGATTGAGATACGGCCGGTTGCGGATATAAGCGAAATAATAAAAGCAAGCGAGCGACGACGGCCAAAGGACGCCTCGCGATGAGGGCGCCACGAGGGAAAAAATGATTGAAGCGCAGTGGAATGCCCTTAGGGCTTTGCAGGCAGCGGCTGCCAGAGCTCAATCTTATTCCCATCCAGGTCATAGATCCAGGCAAAGCGACCGTAGGATTCATCCATTCGTTTGGCGTCAATCTTGACTCCCTCTTGCTTTAAGCGGTCGAGCAAAGCATCCATATCGTCCACGATGTAGTTGATCATGAACGGTGCGGGGCTGGGATCGAAATACTTACTGGAGGCAGAAAAAACAGTCCAAACGGTAACGTGTTCCTTTTGCGGGTCGTCGTGTTCGCGCCACGGAAGCATCACGCCTTGGCCTTTGTCAGCGAGTCCAAGATGCTTCGAATACCATTCGCGCATTTGATCACGATCAGCGGATTTGAAGAAGACACCGCCGATTCCAATGATGCGCCCGCGCTGCTCCACGTTGACAGGTGGCTTCGACTTTTCAGGTTGCGGAGATTTCACGTCCTGTCCTCCTATTGAGCCGGCCGAGATGAGCAACAGCGAGCCGAGCGCAATCGTGCTCCATGGTATTCCTTGCATCGGCGGATTATACACAAGGTTCGATTCGAATGGAGAAATCGGTTCGCTCACGGTTCATCGCCGACGCTTCGCCGCGATTGACCCATTCTAGAGCGCGCATGAGACCCTGCGGATTGCAGATTCGTTCTGGCAGGCGCTATTGCGACCGTAATGTGTGGAGCGAGAGAAAGTCTGTGGAGAAGTTGCGCTACATTCATCGCAATCCGGTGAAGCGCGGATTGGTTGCGCGTCCTCGTCCTAAGGACTGGCGCTGGAGCAGCTTTCGTCACCATTCAGTGGTCGGGACTGACGTGTTAGAGATCGAACCCAGTGGACCGCTCGTAAGCGGGAGTGGGCTGCGGTTTTCACAACAGTGAGGGTGAACTCGCCGCAGAAAGGCCCCGCTCAAGCGGGGCTTGAACGGGCCACCCTCGGGATTGAGGATGGGGTTAGGGCGGACCACCCGCCATCGGCCTCTTTTGGAGTGACTACTTTCGTGCAATTGCGAATCGCTAAGGCGAAGCGAATATTGACTTCTGGCAGGTTGCGCCTGGAGGACGTTGCCAGTGGGTACTGGACGCTGTTTGCCAAACAGTCGAGTGGCTTCGTCAGCCATTTCAGTGCGACTCCGTCGTCCTCCGCACGGCCCTCGACTTCAGTAATTAGGTGTGAGGCTTGCCTAGCAGTGTTATAGTAGTTTTGTTTGGCAAGCAGCGTATCGACTGGCAATTGTTCAAGCCCCGTCTGACTAGCGGGGCTTTTGATTTTGACTGACAATTTGGGGTAGCTACTTTCGTGGGATTGCACGTGCCCATGGCGAGGGAAGTACTGAGCGGGCGATGGGTTGTGTCTGGAGGACGTTGCCAGTGGGTACTGGACGCTACCTGTCAAGTAGTCGAGTGGCTGGGTCAGCCATTACGGTTCGAGTCCGTCGTCCTCCGCACGGCTTCTCGACTTGCGTTGGTTTGCTATAATGAAGTTGCTTGATAGGTAGCGTACCGACTGGCATTTTGCCGAGCCCCGTCTGACCAGCGGGGCTTTTGAATTTCCGGGGAGCGCACAAGCTGAACCGGAAGCTGCGGATTACGCCGCGGCCCCACTCAAGCCAAAACGGGCTTGAGTGCGCCACCCGCCCCTGGCGTTGGCTGTGCGGAGGCCCACTTCTCAAAAGCGAGAAGTGGGGCACCCCCGTTTCTTTCTCTACTGGCAATTGGTTCCCTCCGCACGCCGCAGAAGTGGGCCACCCGCCCTTCTTGAGGTCGATTAGCACCGCCGTCCTGCGGCCTTTTTCATCGGTGACGAACTGGATTCCGGTCATGCTTCAATCCTCGCTGCAAGAATATCATTCGGCCAACGTAGCGTGCTCGGGCGCGGCGGTCAAGGTGCCTAGTTGCGCGGCGAGGTGCGCTGACCGCAGAAAGGCCCCGCCCAAGCGGAGCTTGGACGGGCCACCCTCGGGAGTGGGGATGGGGTTTAGGGTGGGCCGTCCGCCCCGCCCTATCAGAAA
Organism: uncultured Acidobacteriaceae bacterium; assembly: GCA_963696275.1. Classification (GTDB taxonomy): domain Bacteria; phylum Acidobacteriota; class Terriglobia; order Terriglobales; family Acidobacteriaceae; genus Acidiflorens. The sequence continues at coordinate 206,020 of CAVOJQ010000013.1, forward strand.
GGGGCTGGAAATAATTCCAGGCCACCTATAAGCTACCCGGTATGGCAGATGCTCCGGAAGACGCCGCGCCTCAAGGGTCGGATACTTCGCAGCTCTTGTCGCAGATGCACCAGCTAATCGGCGAGATCAATACGATTAGGTTGCAGGCAGAAGCTCATCTTAAGCAGGCCGAAATTTCTCGCAAAAACGCTGATAGCGAAGCGTTGCTTGCGTTCAACGCGAAAAATGCTTGCGAGCAACACGCTACGACGATTGCTGGTGTTAAGGGGGCGGTCGAAGTTGACGCAAACGCGATTGCAACCAATAAGCAACGATCGGACGAAGCGCTGGCTTCGCTCACTACCGCTAAAGCCGAAGTTGAGGCTGACATAAGGCAGATAGGCGATCACCGCAAAGGGATAGATGGGTTTGCTAGCGCTGTCGAAGAGGTCGCAAATAGTATCAACAAGGGGGCCGAGGCGGGCGAGGTCAGGCTCAAAGATATCGAAGCCTCATGCGAGTCTGCTGAAAAGCATCTTCTAGAGGCGACTAGGTCCGCCCAAGCTGCCACGATGGCGGCGGCTAACGCCGCAGCAGCCGAGAATCGTGCCGACCAGTCATCCACCGAAGCCGCGTCATCGGCAGCCGCCATCTCCGATGAGCACAAGGCGACCAGCGACATAGTGACGCAGACGCAGGCTCTGCTTAAACAGGCTCAAGACGCGGAGGAAAACCTCAAGACGGTGCTAGAGCACCTTGCGAAGAGTGATGAGATCGCGACCGGGCATGAGAAGCGAGTTGAAGCTCTGAACGAAGAGCTCCAAGATCTAATTAAGAAGGTGGACGGACTGCTTCCGGGCGCGACGAGTGCGGGCTTAGCGTCATCGTTCAACAAGCAAAAATCGCGTTTTACGGGCCCCCAGAAACTGTGGCTCCGTACATTTGTCTTTTCCATTCTGGCCTTGATTGTTGTAGCGCTGCCGGGCTTTTTCGCTGCGATAGGTCTGACTCATCCCACTGACCAGTCGTGGAATTCGGCCTGGCGCAATCTGGTGCTACGCCTGCCGATATGGGCCCCGATAGTTTGGTTAGCGATTTACGCGGGCCGAAATTACATGATGTCGCTGCGCATGGAGGAGGACTACGCTTACAAAGAGGCGATATCAACCGCGTTCGAAGGATACAAGCGTGAGATGGAAAAAATCGGCGCCGACGAGGGCGAGAAGGCTACCCCGATCACTATTCTTTGTACGAATATCCTGCGGGCGATTTCGGAACGGCCCGGAAGAATCTATGAAGGTAAACCACAGGATATCAATCTAGGGACCGAAGTTCTGGCCCTACTTGAGAAAGGCGCCGAATTTTCCAAGAAGAAGGTGGCGACGGAGTAAATCATGACCCTGGAGTTTTCGCTACGCCGTAGAGCGCAATTTGCTCGCTACATGGCAGCGCTTTGGCTGACCTTCGCGACTCTGATTTTAGTGGGAACGTACGTATCCCTTCCGATTGCCGCAAATCGAGCGTTAGGGACGATCCACGCTATGGAATTGGAATCTTCCGCTCAGAAGTCGGCCGCAGCGTCACCGTCCCCCGACACAAAATCTCCGCACATCGAGTTTTATGCGATTGGAGTTCTGTCTCTCAGCCTGCTGGCGATTTGCTTCGCCTGTTTTCTGCTTGGCCGCGCAGCTTTTGTTGAGATCGAGTTATCTGCCCGCTTCGCCGCATTCGCCGATGCACTTTGTGTAGCGGGGGACAACTTTGAGAGATTGGAGAAAGCCACAAATCTGATGTTGCCAGGGACCAAGTACCTGTCCGTGCCAGAGATTTTCTCGACCAAGGACCTCGATTCTCTTGTGGAGGTCATCAAGGCAGTAAAATCAAAATAGAAAGGGCCTACAATTCGGGCTGTTCTGAGCTCAATATTCCAAGCGTTACCACCCCCGCGTTTGCAGCAGCTGCGCCTCATCCAGCCCTGACACGGCCAGCCCCTTCATCGCTCCTTGTAAGTCCTCGCTGACTTCAAGTAGCACTTTAGGGTCTTTGTAGTGCGTCGCTGCCTGCACAATCGCTTTTGCGCGCTTCTCGGCTTCGACGGGGTCGGCGAATTCGGTGGAGTTCTTCATGAAGATGCCCGAGCCTACGAAGACGGCTTCGGCTCCGAGTTGCATGACCAGGCTCGCGTCGGCTGGAGTGGCGATGCCTCCGGCGCTGAAATTTGGCACGGGGAGCTTCCCTTCTTTCGCAACCAGTTTGATCAGCTCATACGGAGCTCCGTGCTCTTTGGCTTTGGCGTAGAGTTCTTCTTCGCCGAGCACGGTGAGAATGCGCATCTCCTGCACGATCTGGCGAATGTGGCGGACGGCGTGGACTACGTCTCCAGTGCCGGCTTCGCCCTTGGTGCGAATCATGGCCGCGCCTTCGGCGATGCGGCGCAGGGCTTCGCCCAGGTTGCGCGCTCCGCAGACAAAGGGGACGGTGAAGGCGTGCTTGTCGACGTGATGCGCTTCGTCCGCCGGCGTAAGCACTTCGGACTCGTCAATGTAGTCGACGCCGAGTTCCTGCAAGATCTGCGCTTCGGCGAAGTGGCCGATGCGGCACTTAGCCATGACAGGAATGTGCACCGCCCCCATGATTTCGCGGATGACTTTGGGCGAGGCCATGCGGGCGACTCCGCCTTCGGCGCGGATTTGGGCGGGGACTCGCTCTAGCGCCATGACGGCTACGGCTCCGGCTCGCTCGGCGATCTCGGCTTGCTTGGCGGTGGTTACGTCCATGATCACACCGCCTTTTAGCATTTCGGCTAGGCCGGTCTTCAGGCGGAGGCTGGTGGTGTTGTGTCCGTTGTTTTGCGACATAGGGTTACTCGCTTCCTGGGGCAGCTGTCAGCTCTCAGCTTTCAGCCATCAGCAAAACCCTTATCGGTGCTGGGAATTTCTTGCCCTGCGGTTATTTTACAGTCCGTTCACGTTTCGCGGTACCCCTGGCTAGGGATGGCGATCCGGGGATGCTGTTGCCGCTGGCCGCAGCCGAGCTGCGCTCGGCTTGGGCGGACGAATGCGTCCGTCCCTACGTGGGCTTCAGCGCTCTACAAATTTTGCGAACATCTTGTGCGGATCGATGGCGATGAACAGGCCTTGGCTGCGGGCTAGGACTTCGCCTTTTTCGTTGAGAATCTCGGCCATGTTGATGTGCTTCCGCCCGCTCACATTGACCTCGCGCGATTCCACGCGCAGCGCTTGCTGCAGCGGCACGGGCTTGAGATAGTTCACCGTGATCTCGGAGGTCAGCGCGATCACGTGACGCAGTTTGTTGACCTTGCCCATCGCTTCGTCGAGAATGGTCGCGATGATGCCGCCGTGGCAGTGGCCGGGAGGGCCGGTGTAGCGCGGGCTCAGGCGGAAGCGGCAGACGAAGCAGTCGCGCTCCTCGTCATAGGTGAAACGCAGCCGCATGCTGTCGGGATTGTCTTTGCCACAGGCGAAACAGTAGTTCTTCTGCAGCTTTACGTAACGCGTGTCGTGTCCCGCTTCGCGCTGCTTTCGCGCCGTCTTGTTTCGAGCCGTCTTGTTTGCAGCCATGTGAAGAATTCTATCGCGAGCAGATGCAGGAACTGTGTATCATGTCGCCGATTGACGGTGTCATCGATCATGTGATCGTTAATCTCATAGCCAGTTTCATCGGAGGGAAGAATGTCTTTCGCCACCAAATCCGTCACGCCGTATTCCGTTCATCCCGGCGTCGCGCAAATTCAAAAGTGGGTGCAGGAGTTGCCCCAGAAAACCGGACGCTCGCTCGAAGAATGGATCGCCTTGACAAAGAAGTCCGGACCCGCGACCGAGAAAGAGCGCCGCGAGTGGCTGAAGAAGGAACACAAGTTTGGCACGATTTCCGCGGCGTGGATTGCGGGGCGCCTTGAAGGCAAGAACACCGAGGAGGATTCGCCTGAAGCTTATTTGCAGACGGCTACTGAATGGGTGGAGGCGCAATATGCCGGGCCGCGCGCCGCGCTGCGGCCGTTGTATGAAGAGTTGCTCAAGCTGGGATTTTCGCTGGGCAAGGATGTGAAGGCTTGTCCCTGCAAGACCATGGTTCCGTTCTATCGGAAACACGTGTTCGCGCAGATCAAGCCGTCGACCAATACGCGGATCGATCTTGGATTTGCGCTGGGAAATATGAAGACGCCAAGGCGACTGATCGATACCGGCGGGTATGAAAAGAAGGACCGCATCACTCGGCGGATTGAGATCAAGACGAACGCCGATATTGACGACGAGGTGAAGCGCTGGTTGAGGAAGGCGTATGAGTTGGATGAATAAATGCGGTCTTGTGCCCTGCTGGTCGTCACTATGGTCATATTTAGATGACCATGTATGTTATAATGTGTCCATGAAGAAGATTGCGGCGGGAGAGTTCAAGGCGCGCTGCCTGGCGTTGATGGAAGACGTTCGCTCCAAACGCGAACCGCTGCTGATCACCAAGCGGGGGAAGCCAGTCGTCAAGCTGGTGCCGGTCGACGACGAGAAGGATGAATTTTTCGACCGGCTGAGGGGCATGTTCCGGGTGGTTGGCGACATCGAAGCTCCGATTCCGGATAAGTGGGAGGCATCCTGATTCTGCTGGATACGCACGTTCTATTTTGGGCGGTGCACGATTCGAAACGGCTTTCGCGCGCGGCCGCCTCAGAAATGCGCCGGGCGCGGCGCGGCGACGGTTTAGCAATCTCCGCAATCAGCCTGTGGGAGCTTTCGTGGATGCTGGCCAGGGGCAGAATCTTGTCTTCGGGCACGGTCGAGACTTCGCTCCGGGCTTTGACGGAAGGCATCGCCATTCGCCCTATCACTGCCGAGATTGCTGCGCTCGCCACGCAGTTTCCTGACGACTATCCGCGCGATCCCGCGGATCGAATTATTGGAGCGACGGCCCGGGCGGAGGGGATGACGCTGGTGACGCGCGATGAGCGGATACGGCGAAGTCCGCTGGTGAGGACGGTCTGGTAAGATTCGCGACTGAACTTACTACAATTCGTTTGAGATGGAGTTTAAGGATCAATTTCGCGAAGGTTATGCCGCCGGTAAGGATGCGGTCAGAACGGAAGCCCTAAAGAGGCCGTGGTGGGACCGGCTGATCTTCTTTGCGGTTCCTATCGTTAGCGCGTTGGCAACCGATGGCCGGCTCGCTCATCACAGCTCACTAGGCTCGGGTTGGCGATTCGCGATTGCCGTGGGCGTGGGTTCTACCCTAATGGTCGCGTGCTCGCTCGCACTGGACAAGTTTCGCAAGCTTTCAGGCTCCTGAATAACTAGGCTTATCTTTCCTGCGGCTGGGCGAGGACGGGCCGGAGGCCCGTCCCCACACAAGCAACCCTTAGTCGTAGTATTCCAACCCCAGATGCGTGATCAGCTCTTCGCCCTTCAAGTGGCGCAGCGTGTTCTTCAGCTTCATCAGCTGGATGAACAAATCGTGTTCGGGATACAGGCCCGGCCTGGTCATCGGCGATTTGAAGTAGAAGCTTAGCCATTCCTGTATTCCTAGACGCCGCAGCTCGGGCGTGCGCTGTGCTAGGTCGAGGAAGAGCACCAGGTCTAACACGATGGGCGCGGCCAGGATCGAGTCGCGGCACAGGAAGTCCACTTTGATCTGCATGGGATAGCCGAGCCATCCGAAGATGTCGATGTTATCCCAGCCTTCTTTGTTGTCGCCGCGCGGAGGGTAATAATTGATGCGGACTTTGTGGTAGATATTTCCGTACAGCTCGGGATAGAGCGCGGGTTGCAGAATGTGCTCGAGGGCTCCGAGCTTCGATTCTTCCTTGGTCTTAAACGACCCGGGATCGTCGAGGACTTCGCCGTCGCGATTGCCCAGGATGTTGGTCGAGTACCACCCGCTCAGACCGAGCAGGCGCGCCTTGAACGCGGGGGCCAGCACGGTCTTCATCAGGGTCTGACCAGTCTTATAATCCTTGCCGCAGATGGGGACTTCGCGCTCGTGTGCGAGTTCGATCATCGCCGGAATATCGACGGTCAAATTCGGAGCGCCATTCGCAAACGGCACGCCCTCCATCAGCGAGGCGTAGGCATACACCATCGAAGGGGCGATGTTTTCGTCGTTCTCCTTCATTCCCTTTTCGAGCGCTTTCACGCTCTGGTGAGCCGCGCTCTGTTCGATAAAAGTCTCGGTCGAGGCGCACCAGATGGTAATCAGGCGGCTCGCTCCACTCGATTTCTTGAAGTCGCGAATGTCCTGCCGAAGCTGCTCGGCGAGATCCAGCTTGTTCTTGCCCTTCTTGACGTTCGGCCCGTCGATCTTCTTGACGTAGTTATGATCGAAGACGGCCTTCATGGGAATAATGGAGCTGAGCCGCCCCTTCACCTTATCCAGGAGGTCGCGCTCCAAAACGCCGGCATTGCGGGCGGCGGCGTACATATTGTCCTCGAAAATGTCCCAGCCAGTGAATACGAGATCATCGAGTCCGGCGAGCGGAACGAACTCCTTGATCTTCGGCGAGCGCCCGTCGGTGCGTTTGCCGAGGCGGACCGTTCCCATCTGAGTGAGCGAACCGATCGGATGCGCGATTCCCTTCCGCACCGCTTCCACGCCCGCGACAAACGTCGTCGCCACCGCGCCCATGCCGGGGATCATGACGCCCAGCTTGCCCTTGGCAGGTGCAATCGCGCGGTCGCGCTCGCTGCTACTCTGAGTGGGGCTGGACAATTTCGCTGCACCCGATTTTATCTCTACGCTCTGTATTTTTTTTGCCGCGGGCTTCGCTTCCGACTTCACGAAAGGGGACCTCTTCGCCTTCGCCATAGTTAGGCTGCTTCCTTGTGAGACTTGTGAGATGAATGCAAACCAAGTATGTTCTCGTATCCGGCAAGCATTTTGCAAACGAGGGAGTCCGAATCCGCAGGAAAAGCACTTTAATGGCAGGTAAAGCACATTGGGCGGTGTGCGGATGGCGATGCGAATGGGCGATGCGAATCTGGTGCTGAAGGACACTGGCGCCGTGACTTCGCGAAAAGCCAAACAGCAGGATCTCGATCAATTAACGCGGTTCGAGCTATGACTGCGCGCTTACACGCTGGCTCTCTAGGACACGCAGCGGTTGCGCGTGTAGTCTTTAATCTCTGCGCTCAAAATGATTGCCTCAGCAATCTCTTTCATCGTCCGCCGCTTCTGCCGGCTCTGCTGCTGCAACGTAAGATAAGCCTGCTCCTCGGTCAATCTCAGTTCGCGTTGCAGAATGCCCTTGGCGCGTTCCACCACTTTTCGGGTTTGCAGCTGGTCGGTCAGGTTGAGATTTTCTTCTTCCATGCGCGCCAGTTCAATTTCCGCGCCCACGAGGAACCCAATCGCCGAGAGCAGCCGAATTTCCCTGGGCCGGAACATGTGGGGACGCCTATGCTGCAAATTAATCGCGCCCACCACGCGGCCACGGCTCATCAACGGAACCGAGAGAAACGCCTCGTAACTGTCTTCCGGCAACTCGTGGAAAAACTGGAATCGCGGATCGAGGGCCGCTTTTTCGGAAATCGCCACTGGTTCCTGGTGTTCCGCCACCCAGCCGGCAATTCCCTGCCCCACGCGCAGCCTGAGCCGGTCCACGACTTCGGAATGCGCGTTCTTCGAGGCCCGTAACACCAGTTCGTCACCTTCGAGCACATAGATCAGGCAGGAATCGCACTTCACCAGCCCCGAGGCAAACTCCACCACCTGCGACAAAACTTCGTGAAATCCGCCAGACCGCGCCAGACGGCCCCCAATCTCATGCAGCACATCGACCGGCGAATCCACAGCCCCGCTGGCCTTGTCCATCACTGAATTGTCCATGACTTAACTTTGCGGCTTTGCGGAGCGAATGTCGAATTCCAAATTTCGATGCCAGCCATCAATGATTTCTTCAGAGGATTCATCTTCCGTTCACATCTTTTTGAAAATGTCACGCATCGTCGGTCATCGTCGGTCATGCGGCCGGCCATCGCCACCTCGACTCCTGGGAGAAATCTTCGGAGCCGAATTCCGGTGGCTATTTCACGTCCAAGTCAACCGTCTTGATGGGCAAATCCCAGTGGGCATCGAGGATTTCAAAGCGCCGCTGCTCTTCCCTGGCGTAGGTCGCCTGGTCGGGCCAGAGCTGCTTCTTGATCGCCTCTTCGTCGAACGGCTCATTCGCAGCCGCAGAATTCTTGAATACAATGGTGACGCGATAATCCCAGCGCCCGTCTTCGGTGGTGTGGTAGCGGGGTTGGTCCATCCAGACCTTGATCATGCGTCCCATTTCCACCTGCTTTTTCAGCAGCGGATAGTGGTTCTTCCTGAAGAGCTGGAGAAACTCGTCGGCATGTCCCCACTTCGTCTTGTAGTAATACTCAATGGCGAAGGGCTTTCCGGTTTCGGGCGCGGACTGGGCGGGGAGAGTAACTGGCATCAGCGTCAACAACAGAAACAGAAATCTCAACCTCATCGAAAACCTCCGAGGGGATGTTTATGGAAATGAATTGTTACACGGACGAACAGAATGTGAGAAGAAGAAGAAGAAGAAAAGGTCAATCTAGAATTGCCGATTGGGGTCCGGTTACTGCGGCAGGCCGACTTTGCGCACCAACTCGATGAAGCGGGGGTCGGAACGGATTGTGTCGAATTGGAAGTCAGTGTTCAAATTGATGAGCAGCCAATCGTGTTCCTTATCGGCGATGTTGAGCCAATGGAAAGCCTGCTCTTTGTCTCCCAAGTCGGCGTAGAAGCGAGCAATCATGAACGGTGAGTAGTAGCCATTTTTCCGTCGTGCTTGCCCAAATTCAACGGCTTTGGTGAGAGCGCCTTTCCAGCCAGCGGAACGAAACCCTTGTTCCATGGAGTTGGCGTATCCCCAATCGCCCTGAAAGAGCGACAACTGGGCGCAGGCCTTCCATTCTTCGACGACTTGCGGGTACATGCGCTTGCCCCAATAACCATAGGCCAAACAATCGTGCGCAATCGCGAAGGTCGGGTTCTCTTTCGCCAATTTCGTGCAAATGGAAATGGTTTCGTCGTACTGCCGCGCCAGGAAGTAAATATCTCCGGCGACCCGGCTGATGACGGGAGACTGCGGATCAAGCTCGAGTGCGCGATTGATTTGCGCCAGCGCTTCCGGTTCTCTACCTCCGATCATGGCGAGATCGTCGGCGTACCACTGGCGCGCCGTGGCATCGCCGGGGTCGAGAGCGAAGGACTTCTTGAACTCCGCCTCTCCGCCGGCAAAATCCCACTCGTACTGCATCTCGTTCGCGCCCAGAATGGCATGCGGATGTGCCAGGGTCGGGTCCAGCTCCAGGGCCTTGCGGGCCGCGCGGTTCGAATTAGTGAAATCTTCGCCGGGATTGCCGCCGTAGTTCGGCAGGACGGAGTAGACGTCGGCTACACCCGAATAGGCCAGCGCGTAACCTGGATCTTTCGCGATGGCCTGATTAAAATAGGAAATTGCCTTCTGCAGCTCACCGTAGGTCCGATTGTTCCAGGCGTAACGCCCCTTCAAATACAGCTCATAGGCCTCTGGATTTTGGGTGCCTTGCCGGGTGACCTGCTGTTTTTCCGAGCTGCTGAGCTCGGAACGTAACTTTTCCGCGATGTCGCCTGCGATCTGCTCCTGCAGCGCGATGATCTCCGAGCTCTTACGACTGTAGTGGTGCTGCCAGATTTCGGTGTTGTCGTGAACATCGATAAGCTCGGTGCTCACTTCGATGCTATCGCCACGCGAGGTCACGCGTCCGCTTACCAGCGCCGACACACCCAGCTCATTGCCGGCTTTTTGCGCGTCGACATCCTTGCCTTTGTAGCGAAAGACGGAGCTGCGGGACTTCACCTTAAGCTCGGGTACGTGGGCCAGGTTGCCGATCAGCGATTCGGTGATGCCGTCGCTGAGATAGTCGGTATTGGCATCTCCACTGGCGTTGGCGAAGGGGAGTACGGCGATGGAATCAGCGCTGGGGCGGCGATTCAGCAGCGCGACACTCAACACTCCCAGAACAACGGCGGCTGCCACGACGAGGCCGGCGATCTTCCAATTGCTGATCAGCCAATTCCGGCTCTTATACCAGCGAGTGGCGGAAGCGGGGGCTGGGGCAGCCGTGAGCAGATCCACATCCTCGGGCGCGAGATCGACGGCTTCTTCCGGAGTCGATTCGCGGTGGGTTGGAGCAATCCAGCGGTAGCCGCGGCGGTCGACGGTCTCGACGAAAATGGGATTCTCGGCGGAATCTCCGAGCGCGTCGCGCAGGCGCTTGATGGCGCTGCGGATTCCGAGATCGAAATCGACGAACACGTCATCGGGCCAAAGTGTCTGGCGAAATTCCTCGCGGGTGATAACTTCGTTGGGACGGCTCACCAAGAGCTTCAGGGCGCGAAACGGCAGATCCTGGATCCTGACCTTGACTCCATTTCTGCGCAACTCATCGGAACGCAGGTCGGCCTCGAACACACCGAACAAAACGACCGTATTGGGCGTGCGATTCAACGAGCCAGCAGGCATAAAAGGGAGTAACTTCGGGGGAGACGGCAAGTCTACCATCGAAACCGTGAGCGGCGGAAACAAATTCTGTCTCGCTACGGCAGCGTCTCAAGGCTGTCCTGCGCCCTAATTCTCCAGGCAACAACTTCGCGTATTGTACTGCAAATACAAGCCTTAGCGCGTCACACTCACTGCACAAACAGATCACGCCCGAAGTCTTGACCAAGCTGGAGTTTTAGAGCACATTGGGCGCCGTGTTTGGGTCCCTCAGCGCGTCCACTAGAAAAAAACCCTGCCAGGGTCAAAGAGCGGAGAGCAAGCCCCGGAGACACCGGGAAAACTTGCGGTTCCGGGAGGATTTATGAGTTCTGTTTGTCACGCAACTAAGCAGCTTCGCATTGCTACGGCACTTATTCTCGCCGCGCTCTTAATGGCGGTGGCAGGGATGCCGACTCCAGCCCAGGCGCAGACGCCGACATTTGTGAACCCAAGCGTATTTAATGGAGGTTCGGTTATCAGCAATTACAGCCCGATTCCGGTCCAAGCTCTGGCCCTTGGCGACTTCAACAATGACGGAGTGCCGGATCTGCTCACGCTGGATGACAACGGCAACACCGCCGGAGTCGGCATTATGTTGGGCAACGGCGACGGCACCTTCGGCACCGTCGCATCCATTACCACCTTTGCCTGTACGTTAGAGGGCGGTATCGTCGTTGGCGACTTTAACAACGATGGCGATCTGGATTTCGCCGTCGTATCCGGTACCAATGGGGGTGATTGCAACTTCAATCCAGGCACGCTCTGGATCTTTCTTGGCAACGGCGCGGGCGGTTTCACTCTCAAGGCTTCCTATCCGGAGCTTGGCCCTCCCGCTAACAACGAGAAGGCTAGCGGATTGATTGCCGTCGATCTTCGCGGCAACGGACATCTCGATCTCCTCGCAATCGATCCCAACAATGGCATCGACGTCTTTCTTGGCAACGGCGATGGAACATTCGTGGCTCCAACAACCGCCGTCGCAATCACTTCACCGGGTTATACGGGGGCGATCGCAGCCAGCGACGTCAACAACGACGGGAAACCCGACCTGATAGTCGCGAACCAATACGAGGGCGACGGTATTTTTGTGCTGCTCGGCAATGGTGACGGCACCTTCCAATCCTCAGTGTTTTATCAGCAAGGTTCCAATTCGGGCGCCATGGCGTTAGCCATAGGGCAGCTCATCAAGGGCGACCACGGAGACGTGGTGATGGGAACTGGAAATGGAGCGTACGTCTACATCAATAACGGCGATGGCACGTTTAAGACCCCGGTGCTCTATGGCCCCTCGTGGATCGACTCTATCGTGATCACCGATATCAATGGCGACAAGAAGAACGACCTCGTAGTCAGTTCTTATTCTTCCTCGGCAGTATGGACAATGCTTGGCAACGGGAAGGGCGGATTCACGGCGGGAGAGTCATTCGCGACGGATGGGTACCCGAACAATGTGGTTGTCGCGGACTTCAATGGCGATAAGAAGCTGGACTTCGCCGTGTCCAATACAAGCGGCGAGTGGGTAACGGTGGGCCTTGGAAACGGAGACGGCACGTTCCGCAGCAGCCGAGGCTACGGCTACACATGGAGCGGCACCGTCAGCGGCGTCGCTACCGCCGACCTGAACAACGACGGCAACCTGGACATCGTGGAAGCAGGCGGGGGCACAGGTGTCGGAATTACGGTGCTGCTCGGCAGCTCCCACGGCGCGCTAGGGAGTGCGATATCGACAGCCGTCGGTTGCGGGCAAGCCAACCGCGGCGGGGTCAGCTACATCGCGTTGGGCGATGTCAACGGGGACGGCAAGGTCGACGTGGTTGCGAACATGACCAACAGCGGAGGAGGGTGTCCGAACAACGAAGTGGCCGTGCTGCTCGGGCTCGGCACTGGAAAATTCAAAAAACCCGCCTACTATTCCACCGGTACCACGCAGCAGTCCGCCAGCGTCACCTTGGCCAACTTAAGAGGCGACGGGAGGCTGGATATCGTTGTCTCAAACGCAGACGGCAGTCTGAGCGTCCTGCTTAATAACGGCAAAGGCGTGTACGGTGCGGCCACCGTGATTCCAGCGGCCAGCGGAACCGAAGCCGCAAACATCGTGGTCGGCGACTTCAACAACGATGGCAAACTGGATCTCGCGCTCACCAACTACAGCGGGAAGGCGATCAATGTGCTGTTGGGAAATGGAGACGGCACCTTCGGGTCTCCGAAGAATACTCCGTCACCGATCGATCCGGTCGGACTCACAGCGGGCGACTTCAATAAAGACGGCAAGCTCGATCTGGCGCTCACCAGTTGGGATTATTCCGGAGCGCTGGCGATTTTCACGGGCAACGGCGACGGCACGTTCACGGTGGGCACGCCTTACGAGTTCAATACGTGGGAACAATGCTATCCGAGCGGCGGATCCAATCCGTATTGGATCGGCGCCGCCGATCTGAACCAGGATGGCAAGTTGGATCTGGCGATTGCCGTCCAATTCAGCGCATGCGCCACCGAATATAGCGGACAAAACAATTGGGGTGCGGCGCTGGTCTACACCGGCAACGGAGACGGCACCTTCGATTTGGACATTGGACCGTGGATGGGTGGCGTGGACAACTCCGCCATTGCCTTAGGGGACTTCAACCACGATGGCATGATCGACATGGCCGTGGCGGGCAACGCGGGGTGGACGGGTCAGGACTGGGTCAACATCATGCAGAACAATACGCAACCGGTGAGTATCTCGCCGCTTGCGATGACCTTTAAAGCGCAGACAACAGGTACCAAAAGCGCAGCCCAAACTGTGGTGGTCACGAATGATGAGAAGACATCGCTGGCAATCACAAAAGTGACCCTTGGCGGAACCGACCCTGGCGACTTCCTCCTGAAGGATGGATGCGGGAGCAGTTTGCTGACCGGCGCCAACTGCATCTTGACGATCACCTTCGACCCTACAGCCACCGGCACGCGGACAGCGACTGTCTCCATTACCGACGGTATAGGCACGCAAACTGTCTCGCTGACAGGTACGGGGAAGTAGCGAGATGAAGTCCCGAAAATCGCTGATGCGGGAAACGGATGGAGTGCACGGGGAGCACTCCATCATCGATTCTCACCCGGCGAAGAGATTCGGCAACATGCACATTGATCAGCCGAAGGTTTTGAAAGAGCTCCGATGGAACGGCGGAAATAGCAGCATAAGGGGTCGGAGTCAGCGGTCGAGTGAGAGTTTAGGGGGCGGGAGGGGTCACGAGTAAGGTGGCCCTTTCCCGCATCTTTGCCAGTCCCACCCCCAACAATACTGTTTACGACTACGTACAGATTTACCAGCCGTAGCTCGAGGAACTGCGGGTGCCCCATCCTGGCGCGTTTTTTGCCCCAGGGTGGGATTCCACGCAACTGTGCCGCATGGGGTTTCAGTCAAGAGCTTGTACAGGAGAGAAAAAATGAAGATTGCATTTCGATTGATGTTGGCAGCGCTTTTATTCATCGGCACGGCTTCAATGGTGAAGGCCCAGAGTCCTGAGGTCACCCACAACACGTGGACGACCGGCACCGCCATGCCCACAGCCGTCAACTGGCCGGCTACAGGGGTTATCGGCGGCAAAATCTATGTGGTTGGAGGGTACGCTGGCGGCCCCACCGTGACCGACAACCAAATCTACAATCCCGTCACCAACAGCTGGAGCACCGGCGCTCCCATTCCGGCGGCGACGGCCCAAGCGGCTGGTGCCGTAGTGAAGAGCGTCCTCTACGTTATCGGCGGAAGCAATAACGGTGGTCCGACAGTGTTCAACACGGTTTGGGCCTACAGCCCAAAGAAGAACGAGTGGACGTCAAAATCGGCGATGCCCACCGCGAGATGCAGCGTAACCGCGGTCGTAGTCGACAACATCATCTACGCGATCGGTGGCTACAACGGCAGCCGGCTCCCGACCGTCGAAGCCTACGATCCGGCAACCGATACCTGGACGGAAGAAGCCGGACTGCTGGATGGCAAAAGCGAGATTTCGGCTGGAGTTTTCGGCAACGCCAAGACCGGATACACGATTGTGGCTGCCGACGGATTCACCAGCGGCGGTGACAACGGCGACAACGAAGCCTACGACGTTGCCACCAACACCTGGACGTCGCTCGCCTCCGACCCCACCGCCCGGAACGGAGCTTGCTCCGGAGTGATCGGCACGAAACTCTACGTTTCCGATGGCGGCACCGGCGGAAGTCCGATCAGTCTGAACGAATCGTACAGTCTGTCGAAAAATACGTGGGCCACGCTGGCGGCGATGCCGAACACCCTGTCGAACTCCGGTTCTGCCGTGTACAAGGGGAAACTCTACTGCATCGGCGGGGGAAACTCCGAGAACCCACCCAATAACACCGTCTACAACTACGTGCAGATTTATCAGCCTTGATTCAGGGAGACTGCTATTGCGCGACCAAACTATTGCATCGGAGAAAAATATGAAGATTGCATTTCGATTGATGCTGGCATCGCTTTTGCTCATCGGCACGGCGTCGCTAGCGAAGGCCCAAAGCCCCGAGGTCACGCACAACACGTGGACGAGCGGCACCGCCATGCCCACCGCCCGCATGGGTGCTGCCGCTATAGCGATTGGGACGAACATCTATGTCATCGACGGATACGCGGTCACCGGCGTCAATGAAATCTACAACACGAAGAAGAACACGTGGACGACCGGCACTTCCGACCCGAACCCGCGCGGGTTCGTCGCTTATGCCGTGGTCAATAAGGTCCTGTACATCTTCGGAGGCAGCAACGGCGCCGAAATGCTGGACATCACTGAATCCTACAATCCCGCTACTAATACCTGGACGACACTGGCCCCAATGCCCTACGCCGCACAGACTGCGGCTGCGGTCGCTGATAAAGACATTATTTATATCATTGGCGGCAACAGCCCCACGAACGGCTTCCTGAGCAGCGTGCTGAGCTACAACACGACCACCAACACCTGGACGGAAGAGTCGCCGTTGTCGGGCCCGACAGCGTGGGAGGCAGTTGGTCTGCTGGGGGCGACGGTGGTGGCGGCCGACGGAGGCAACGCCACCGACTACCTCGGCAACAACGAAGCCTACAACGTGAAGAAGAACACATGGACTGAACTGACTGCCGATCCCACGCCTCGCGAGCCAGCTTGCTGGGCTGTCATTAAAGGGGAGTTGTACGTTGCTGGTGGCAACGATAACGGAGACAATCTCACGGTTACCGAATCCTATAACCTAAAAACAAACTCGTGGACGACGCTTGCTCCCATGCCGGAGGGTGTCGACCAAGCCGCTGCTTCCGCAGTAGTGGGAGGGCGCCTGTATTGCTTCGGCGGCGGCCTCTATCCAAACACCAACTACAACAACGTGCAGATTTATCAGCCGTAGTGCCGGGAACTGTTGTACCGCGAACAAACTTTACCTGGAGGAGAGAAAAAAATGAAAACTAAGTTTCGACTGCTGTTGGCAGCGCTAGCGCTCATCGGCACGGCGTCGCTAGCGAAGGCCCAAAGCCCCGAGGTCACGCACAGCACGTGGACGAGCGGCGCGCCGCTGCCAACGGCCGTCGCGTCCCCGCCGCAGCAGTGCTGAAAGACGAGATTTACGTTGTCGGAGGAGGCAACGGGACGGAAGCCGTCGCCGACGTCCAGATCTACAACCCTGCTACCAACGCCTGGAGCTCTGGCCCATCCTATCCAGTGGCCATCTCAGAGCAGAGCGCTGCAGTGGTCAAGAACGTCTTATACGTGTTTGGCGGCAACGCTGGCGGAGGAACGCCGTCGAATGCGGTGTGGGCATATAACCCCAAGACCAAGGCGTGGACTGGACAAGCGGCCATGCCGACGGCGAGGTTCTCTACCACGGCTGTGGTCGAGAACAACATCATCTATGTCATAGGCGGAGCCGTCAGCGACAGTAATTTCGTCGCGACGGTCGAAAGCTACAACCCCGCGACGAATACCTGGACGGAAGAGGCGCCGTTGCTAGGGAGCAGGTTAAGCCCTGCTGCCGGTCTGCAGGGAACTCCAAAGACTGGATACACGATCGTGGCCGCCGACGGCGCCACGCAGCCCGGCCAAGTCACCGGAGACACCGAGGGCTACGACGCCACGACGAATAACTGGACGGAGTTCGCCTCCGACCCCACGGCGCGCGTTTATTCTTGCTTCGGATCCATCGGCGCTAAGTTCTATGACGTCGGCGGCTACCTCAACAATGCCGGGGCGGCAGCGACAGTCAACGAATCCTTTCAGCTGTCGAAAAACAAATGGACGACGACGCTCGCTCCCCTGCCCCAGGGGACCATGCTCGCCGGCTCCGCCGTCTACAAAGGACGACTCTACTGTTTCGGCGGCTGGGCGACGTGGGAGGGGGCCCCAATCAGCAACGTTCAGATTTATCAGCCGTAAATTCCAGGAAACTGTGATTTCGCCCAAACTTTTGTATTGGAGAAAAAAATGCAAACTGCGGTTCGATTGATGTTGGCAGCACTTCTGTTCCTCGGTGCGGCTTCGCTAATGACGGCGCAGAGTCCAGCGGTCACACACAACACCTGGACGAGCGGCGCGCCCATGCCGACAGCGATCAAGTTCCCTGCCGGCATTGGAGTCATCAAAGGCGAGATCTACGTCGTCGGTGGAAACACCGCAAGCGCTGTTATTGCCGACACTCAAATCTATAACCCGGTCGCGAATGCTTGGAGTACAGCGGCAGCGCTGCCCGCCGCCACGTTCGCCGGAGCGAGCGCGGTGGTCAAGAACGTCCTCTACGTTTTTGGAGGACTTACTTCCGGCATCACCTACACCAACGCGGTCTGGGCTTACAACCTCAAGACGAACACCTGGTCAGCAAAAGCGGCCATGCCCACCGCGAGGGCGAGCACCGCGGCTGTAGTCGAGAAGAACATCGTCTATGTCATCGGTGGAAATGGCACAGACGGCCTCAGGCTGACGACGGTCGAGAGCTACAATCCGGCCACTAACACCTGGACCGAAGAGGCGCCTTTGCTGGTGGGCAAGTCCGAGCCTTCGGTCGGACTGATCGGAACCAGCATTGTGGCCGCGGACGGGTACAACGCAACCTCGGGGGACAACGGAGACAACGAGAGCTACAGCGTGTCCACGAATTCGTGGACGTCGCTCACGGCTGATCCTACGGGGCGGAACGCGGCCTGCACTGGATCGGCCGCGGGCCAACTGTTCGTCGCCGGCGGCTCAAATAACAGCGACACAGCGCAGAGCTTGACCGAGTCGTTCAGGTTGACCAAGAACAAGTGGTCGACCCTGGCCTCCATTCCGCAGGCGATCATCGCTCCCGGTTCCGCGGTGATTAAGGGTGTGCTGTACTGCTTCGGCGGTGGGGACGATGGCCTTCCCAGTCAGGGGAACGTCTTCAGCAACGTGCAGATCTATCAGCCGTAGGTCTTGCAAGACAGATGATTTCCAGTCGCCCGGACCGACCTTCGGGGATACAACCACAATCACCATCCCCTGAGGCCCATCGCGACCCGCCGATGACGAGAAGTCCATAGGGGTTCTGGGCCTCCCGCGCTTAGCCGAGCCGGTGCCTACCCGGTACTCGGCAAGCACCGATGCTAAAATTAACTGTGCCCGCCAATTCTCTCCGCCTCATTGCCATCGATATTGACGGCACGCTGCTGAACCCCGAATTTCAGATTTCCGTAATCGACCTCGCCACCCTCCGCCGCGCCCATGCCGAGGGTATCGAGGTCATCCTTGTGACCGGACGACGCCATACTTTTGCCCTGCCCATCGCTCAACAGCTGGGATTCGACCTATGGCTGATCAGCTCCAATGGGGCCATCACGCGAGCGCTGAGCGGAGAAACCTTCCATCGCGACCTGCTGCCGGAGCCGACGTGCCGCGAACTGGTCAGCGTGATGCAGGAATTTCGCGGTCAGACCGTTCTGACCTTTGACAGTACCGGCCCCGGGACCATCGTGATCGAACGGCTGGACCGGCTGGAATCGAGCATCCAGCGCTGGCTGGAGAAAAACATGCAGTACATCCAGTTCGTGGTTCCGATCGAAAACGCGCTGACCACCGATCCCGTCCAGGCCATGTTCTGCGGTCCGGTGGCGGAGATGCAACGAGCCTTGCAGGTCCTGGCCGGCTGCGGCTTGCCGATCACCGTTTTGCGCACCGAGTACCCCGGTCGCGATCTTTCCATCGTCGATGTGCTCAATACAGGGTGTTCCAAGGGACACGCGCTCGAGCGCTGGGCGAATTACCGGGGTATTACCCGCGAACAGGTCATGGCCGTTGGTGATAACTATAACGATATTGAGATGCTGGCCTTTGCCGGCCATCCGTTTATCATGGGGAATGCATCCGAAGAGTTACGTGGAAGGGGCTGGAAGCTGACTCGCTCCAACGCCGAAAGCGGAGTAGCCGCCGCCATCGACCACCTCCTCCACGGTAAAGCACTGGACGCGGCGGTAGGGGGACAGATTCAGGCAGCAACCGTCAATAGCTTGTGATGACACAGTTTGTAATAACGATAATGAAGACCAGGCTATCCAAGATCGTGTGGGGACGGGCGCCCTGGCCCATCCAAGCCGGGCGAAACCCGGCAGCCGCCTGCGCCACTTTTCTTTGCGCTGTCGCTCTGATCCTGCCGGCTCGTCCCGCAACCGCCGCCGAACTAGCCATCTTGCGCAACGGCTTCAACATTCGGCATGAACATCGTCTGGTCATGGGAGCTACCACGCGCCTCTACCTGACCGCTGACGATTCGAGCTTCACCGACGTCCCCACGGACGAGATCGCGGGATACGAAACAGATCTTTCGCTCCCGGCCAATCCTGCCTCGACGACTGGCGCCGGGTCTGGATCGCTGAAACCCGCGACATCTTCGATTCCGCTGACGGAGGTCGTGGCCTCCGCGAGCGCCGCCTATCATCTCGATCCCGATCTTGTAAACAGCGTCATCCACGCCGAAAGTGGGTTCAACGCGCACGCCGTCTCCCCAAAAGGCGCCCGCGGATTGATGCAATTGATGCCCTCGACCGCCAGTCAGCTCGGCGTCAGCGACGCCTTCGATCCCCAGGCCAACGTCACCGGTGGAAGCCGCTATCTGCGCGAACTTCTGGAACGCTACAATTTCGATCTCGTCAAAGCCCTAGCCGCCTACAACGCCGGACCAGAACGCGTAGAGCAATATAACGGCGTCCCACCCTTCCGCGAAACTCGCGTCTACGTTGCGAAGATCGTCCACGAATACAACACCAAGAAGACCGCCCAGGAAAAAGCCGCCAAACAAAAAGGCATTGAAACACTGAATCATTGAGTCATTGAGCGATTAGAATGCAAGGACTCGATCATTCAATGACTCAAGAATGAATAAATTTCTCATTAATCCCGGGCCGCATGATCAATAAAAAATACCTGGCCTACGCGGCTGTGTTCCTCGTGCTGGCCGCGCTCGTCTACCTGCAATTCCGGACTTGGAAGAACTTCGACTGGGCTCGCCTTCTGCAATATGGGTTGAGCTGGCGGCACATTCTCTACGGCGTGGGATATATCTACTTCGCGTATGTCTTGCGGGCTGTCCGCTGGAAGATCTTTCTTCGACCGGTGCGCAGAGAGGCTTCGGTCGCTGGATTACTGCCGCCGACCGTAATCGGATTCACCGGGCTCGCCATTCTCGGCCGTCCCGGTGAGATGATTCGTCCCTATTTGATCGCGCGCCACGAGAACCTTCCCTTCGCTTCGCAAGTTGCGGTCTGGGCGGTGGAGCGCATTTTCGATATTGGCGGCTTTACTGCCCTGCTGGTGGGCGCGATCTTCCTGCCATCGAAACTGCGCGATTTCATCGAAGCTTCCACCACATCGGCTGAAATCAGGCACTGGATTCATGTCACCGGATTCGCGTTGATCGCGCTCGTCTTCGGACTGCTCACCGCGACCGTTTTGATGGCGTACCGCGGAAACCGGATTGCGCAGTGGATCGAGCATCGCTTTTCTCACCTGGCCGAAAATCTCGGCCATCGCATCGCGCAGAAGATTCGCGAGTTTACCGCCGGCCTAGACACCATCCACGGCCCCATGGCATTTCTGCAGATCTCCGCCGTATCGGTGCTCATGTGGTGGATCATCGCTCTTTCGTACACGGAAGTGACCCGAGCCTATGGCGCGCCCATGGCTGGTTTGAGCGCCACCAAGGTTCTGCTTCTGATGGGCTCCAGCATGCTCGGCTCCATGGTCCAGCTGCCAGGCGTCGGCGGGGGTTCCCAACTCGCCACCATCTCCGCGCTCGACCACGTCTTCCACGTTGTTCCCAAGGAACTTGCCGTCAGCTGCGGCATCATGCTGTGGCTGGTATCGTTCGTCTCCGTGGTTCCGATCGGGCTCTTGCTCTCTCACCACGAACGCCTGTCGCTACGCAAACTCTCCGCCGAAACCGAGAAAGCCGAACAAGCACCGTAAGCGTATTCTCGGCTGGCAATTTTCCGCGAGGCCGATTTGACATGGCGGTTTATAATCGCTGCCCTGTGCGCATCACCAAACCATCGCTCCTCGCCCTTATTCTTGGATTGATTCCTTTCCTCGCCATGTGTTTCTCGGTCTCGCTCTGGGACCGCATCAACCCCATGGTCTTCGGTCTTCCCTTCAATCTCTTCTGGCTTCTCGCCTGGATCGTCCTCAGCACTCTCTGTCTGTGGGCGGCCTACCGCGTGGAAGCGGCGCGGGACAGGGATCAAGCCCGCAAAGACGCCGGCCCGCAATGAAACCAAGCGTCGTTTCTCTGTGTACGATCTTCTTCATCGTTGGCTTGGGCGGTGTTATCGGCTTCCTCGCCGGCGTCCGTCGCAAGATGGATCTGGAACAGTGGACGGTCGGTGGGCGCGGGTTTGGCGTCGTGCTGATGTACCTGCTGATGGCCGGCGAAGTCTATACCACCTTCGCCTTTCTCGGAGCCAGCGGCTGGGCCTATTCCCGGGGAGGCCCCTCGCTCTATATCCTGGCCTACTTAACGCTGGCTTACGTTTTCTCGTTCTTTATCCTGCCGCCGATCTGGGAGGTCGGACGCAAATATGGGATGCAGACGCAGTCCGACTTCTTCATCATGCGCTACGGCAATAAGTATCTGGCCGGATTTGTCTGCATCGTCGGTATCGCGTCGTTCATTCCTTACCTGCAACTTCAACTCACAGGACTGGGCATTATCGTTTCCATCGCCAGCTTCGACGGCATCGGCCGCACCCCGGCGATGGCGGTTTCGGTCATCCTGTTAGTCGCATTTGTTTTTGCGAGCGGCGTTCGGGCGGTCGCGTGGGTCAGCGTCCTGAAAGATATCCTGATGGTGTTCGCTGCGGTCTCCATCGGGATCGGCATTCCTTACATTCATTTTGGAGGGATCGGTCCCATGTTTGCCGCGTTGGCGCGTAGCCATCCCAATCACCTGACCATGCCCGGAGCCACTACGAATCTTGGTCATACCTGGTACATCTCTACCGTCCTTCTGACTTCGCTCGGCTTCTACATGTGGCCGCACGGCTTTGGCACCGCCTTTACCGCGAAAAGCAGCGACACCTTGCGCCGCAATGCCGTGGTCATGCCGCTCTATGGACTCACGCTGGCGTTCATCTTTTTTGTTGGCTTTACGGCAGTGTTAGTCGTCCCCGGCCTGAAAAGCGGCGACCTTTCGCTTTTGACAATCGTCCGCAAGAGCTTTCCACCGTGGTTTCTGGGAGTGATCGGCGGAGCCGGGGCTCTCACCGCGATGGTGCCCGCTTCGATTTTCCTGCTGACCGCGGCGACTCTCTTTGCCAAGAACCTTTACCGGCCGATTTTTGCCCCGGCAATGACGGATGATCAGGTCGCGAAACTAGCCAAAGTGATGGTCGTGGTGCTGGGGTTTGTCAGCCTGTTGCTCGCGATCTACAACTCGGCAACGCTGGTGGGACTTTTGTTGACGGGATATGCGGGAGTGACTCAATTCTTCCCCGGCGTGGTGCTCGGCCTTTTCTGGAGACGCGCCTCCATGCGCGGCGTCTTTGCCGGAATGATCGCTGGAGTCGCCACCGTCATCTTTCTCATGCTCACTCACCGCGACCCCTTTTTCGGATGGAGCGCCGGCTTCGTCGCCCTGTGCCTTAACTTTGTGATCACGGTACTCTTGAGCCTGATCATGCCGGCACCCGCGCTTGCGGAATAGGCTCCGCTGGCGATGCGTTGCTCAGAAATCGATCCGCCGCACCGCCTGCTACAATCATCTTTAACTGAACTGAAAACCAAGCGCATGAAATGCCCCTTTTGCGGGTTTGAAAATGACAAAGTCGTGGACTCGCGCGAGAG
Source organism: uncultured Acidobacteriaceae bacterium (assembly GCA_963696275.1). Classification (GTDB taxonomy): domain Bacteria; phylum Acidobacteriota; class Terriglobia; order Terriglobales; family Acidobacteriaceae; genus Acidiflorens. The sequence continues at coordinate 228,832 of CAVOJQ010000013.1, forward strand.
CAAGGAAGCCGATTCCATCCGCCGCCGCCGTGAGTGCCTGAAGTGCGAGAAGCGCTTTACCACTTACGAGCGCATCGACGAAATTCCCTACATGGTGGTAAAAAAAGACGGCCGACGCGAACGCTTTGACCGTCAGAAAGTGCTCAACGGCCTCATGCGCGCCTGCGAAAAGCGCCCGGTACCCATCAGCCGCCTCGAGCAGATCGTCAATGAAGCGGAGACGTTCGTGATCGAGTCGGCCGAGCGCGAGCGCAAGACCAGCGAAATCGGCGAACTTATCATGAACCGCCTCCGCCGCTATGACAAAGTAGCGTACGTAAGGTTCGCCTCCGTCTATCTCGATTTCAAAGACGTGCAGGAATTCATGGCCGAACTGAAAGACCTGCTCAAGACAAAAGACGCGCCCGAAGCGCGGGCGAAACCCGCGACCAGGAACTAAGATGCTTCCGCAAATTAAGGCTCGCCTCGAGCACATTCAGCTCGCTTGTATTGTGTATGGGCATCGGGAGCGCCACAGCGGCGGAGAATGAGGAGTCGAAGTGTTGCTGCACAACTTACGACACGTCAGTCTGCCTGTCCAACGTGGACCAGAAAGTTGATGCTGAACAGAGCACAACCTATCAGAAGGCGCTGATCGCCTCCCAACCATTCGGCAATAAGGCCATTGACGATCTTAAGGAGGCGGAGACGCAATGGTTGGCATATCGAGATGCGGAATGCAAAGCGGAATATGATCGGTGGGGAGGAGGCAGCGGCGGCCCCAATGCCCTCACTATGTGCAAAATCCGGATTACCCGGGCAGCGCACCGTTGAACTAAAGCATAGATACCACGTGCATTAACGACCAGCGCACGCAAAACTTCGAATTGGCTCTTAATATGGCCCACAAAGTAACCCTTATCCCCGGCGACGGCATCGGCCCCGAAGTCATCCAGGCCACGGTTCGCATGCTCGAGGCCACCGGCATCAAATTCGAGTGGGAAAGCTTCGCGGCGGGCGCCGAAGCGTACGAAAAGTACCACGAGTACATTCCCAAGGAACTCAGCGAATCCATCGAGCGCACCCGCGTCGGACTGAAGGGCCCGGTTACAACGCCCATTGGCGGCGGCTTCTCCAGTATCAACGTCGAGTTGCGCAAGCGCTTCGAACTCTTTGCCAACTTCCGGCCCATCCGCAACCTGCCGCATATTCCCACGCGCTACCCCGGCATCGATCTGATCGTAGTTCGCGAAAATACCGAAGGCCTTTACTCCGGCATCGAACACGAAGTCGTCCCCGGAGTGGTCGAGAGCATCAAGGTCATCAGCGAAAAGGCCTCCACCCGCATCTCGCGCTTCGCCTTCGAGCACGCCCGCAAAAACAAGCGTAAGAAAATCCATACCATCCACAAAGCCAACATCATGAAGATGTCCGATGGGTTATTTCTGCGCTGCTCCCGTACCGTCGCGAAAGAATATCCCGAAATTACCTATGGCGAGCACATCGTCGACAACACCTGCATGCAGTTGGTCATGAATCCCTACCAGTACGACATACTGCTGCTGGAGAATTTCTACGGCGACATTATTTCCGACTTGTGCGCGGGACTGGTCGGCGGTCTTGGCCTCGTTCCCGGCGCTAATTTCGGCCATGAATGCGCCATTTTCGAGGCCGTGCACGGTTCCGCGCCTGACATTGCCGGAAGAAATATCGCCAATCCCACCGCGGTATTGCGATCGGCACTGCTCATGCTGCGTCATCTGGGCGAAGCCGATGCCGCCTGGAAGCTGCGCAACGCCATCGACGACGTCTACCGTGACCGCAGCAAACTTACACGCGACGTCGGAGGCACTGCCGGAACGTCGGAATTCGCCGATGCGATCATTCAGGCCATGGAAAACCCGCGTCCCGACGCTGCCGAACGGCCCCAACCGTAGGACCCGCATACGGTTCACACAAAATAGGGCGCACACATACTGTGCTGATGAATGTGACCGCAATGACCGCATCATTTTCGCGCCATCAGAGCGCTCCGTCTGCTAAACTAATGCGTTTCTCGAAACATACGGCGCCTGGCGGTAGCGCCGCGTCTTAATTATGGGGGCTATCCTGAAAGGCATCGAAGTTCCATACCATCGCGGACTCCATCGCTTCGCCATCTTCACCGCCTGCGCCACCCTGGTCCTCATCGTCGCCGGCGCCCTCGTGACCAGTAATGACGCGGGCTTGTCCGTGCCGGACTGGCCAACCTCCTTCGGCTCTTTTTACAAAATGCCGGCCATGGTAGGCGGCGTGAAATACGAACATACCCACCGGATGATCGCTGAGTTCATCGGCCTGCTCACCATCATCCTCGCTGTCTGGACCTGGCGAGCGGAAAAGCGGCGCTGGTTGCGCCTTCTCGGAGTGGCGGCCCTGGCAACCGTAATCATCCAGGGCATCCTCGGCGGACTCACCGTCATATTCTTCCTGCCCGCGCCCATCTCCAGCGCGCACGCCGCCGTCGCGCAGACCTTCTTCTGCATCGCCGTCGCCATCGCCGTCTTCACCGGACGCCGCTGGGTCGAAGAGCATCCTCGTACCGAACCCGATCAGCGTCGTCCCGCTCTCTTCACCCTGACCTTGCTTTCGATTTTCGTACTCTATGTACAGCTGATCCTCGGCGCCATGTTTCGCCACCACGGCATGAGTTGGTGGCCGCACGTAACCAATGCGGCTGTAGTAGCCTTCGTGCTCTCCTGGACCGCAATTCGCGCCATCACCGTCTACCACCACGTGGACGCAGTCCGCCGCCCTGCGATTACCATGCTCGGCCTGATGGTCGCCCAACTCTGTCTCGGCTTCCTCGCCTTCGTCACCCGCGTCATGTGGGGAAGAGATGCCGCGCAGCCCGAAATGCCCATGGTCGTCTCGACCGTCATTCACGTCGCCGTGGGCGCTCTGCTCCTCGCCACAACCGTCGTTCTAGCGATCCAGGTCTGGCGCCACGTTCCGGTAGCATTTGAAGAGCGCGTTCCCGGCTCCGACCCCGTAGCCGCCTAATTTTCTGCTAGAACGAGGCCCGCCCGTCTCTTTTCGCAGTGGCGATGCGGCACGGTGCGAGACGCGGCAAGCTCCCCTCGAACTGCACTCCGATTCCCGTTTTAGAAACACCGTCTTTTCGGGGGGATGATAATCATCTCGCTCGCGGCGTAGAATAGCCTGTGCTTTCGAACTCAACCACCCTCGACTTCCCTGCCGCCGCTCAACGTGACCCATCCGTTGGCCAGCCCATCATCGCCGTTCGCGATCTCGTCCATCGCTACCAGGACCGCACCGCGCTGAACGGCGTCTCTTTTGACGTCAAGCCCGCCGAACTCTTCGGACTCCTCGGCCCCAACGGCAGCGGCAAGACCACGCTCTTCCGCATTCTCTCCACGCTCATGGTCCCCACGTCCGGTAGCGCCACCATCGCGGGCTTCGACGCCGTCCGCCAGCCCGGAGCCCTGCGCCGCCACATCGGAGTCGTCTTCCAGGCCCAGAGCGTCGATCCCAAACTCACCGCCTACGAAAATCTCTGGCATCAGGGACACCTCTACGGCCTGCGCGGCTCCGACCTTAGAACGCGCATCAACGAAATCCTCACCCGCGTCGGACTGCTCGACCGCTCCGCCGACCTGGTCGAAACTTTTTCCGGAGGCATGCAGCGCCGCATCGAGCTCGCCAAAGGCCTGCTCCATCATCCTGAGGTCTTGCTGCTCGACGAACCCACCACTGGCCTCGATCCCGGCGCCCGGCATGACCTTTGGCAATACCTTCAGATCCTGCGCGATCAGGAACACGTCTCCGTCATCGTCACCACCCACCTGATGGAAGAAGCCGAACGCTGCGACCGGCTCGCCATTCTGAATGAAGGAAATTTAGTGGCGCTGGGAACGCCCGAGGCACTCACCCGCGAAATCGGAGGTGACGTGATCCTGCTTGAAGCGCGTGATCCACAATCCCTGGCCGACCGCGTTCGCAGCAAATTTCACGTCGATGCCACCGTGATGGACAAACAAGTCCGCATCGAAATCGAAAATGGACATCGTTTCGTCCCCGACGTGGTCGAAGCTTTCCCCGGCGAAATTCAGTCGCTCAGCGTGAGCAAGCCCACCCTCGAAGACGTCTTCATCCATCGCACCGGTCACCGCTTCTGGAGCGAAGAGGCCGAAGCGGCGCCAGATGATGGCAAGAAGAAGGCCAAGAAGAAGCGCTCTTAGCCGCAACGCCGGCTGCAACACTAATCCCTCGTCACCTTACTCGGCGGTGGTGTTGGCGCGCTCAACAACTCCACAAACATCCTGTAGAACTTCTCCGTATCCAAGTCGAACTGCACTTCCACCGGCCGCACGTCGCGCTGCGGTTTATCCTGATCGAACCAGGTGAGGGTGTTTCCATAATTTGCGCCCTTATCCAGATCCACGTCCATGTAGCGAGCTTCTTTCTTCGTAATCAGCGACGGATCGAGCCATGCTGCCGCCGCCAGTTCGTCCCACAGATAGTTATAAGATCCGCGCAGGCGTGAGTATTTGCCGATATATTGCGCCGCCGGCGTATTGCTCTGCTTGATCTTGTCGATCAACTCATTGGTCATCCGCGTCTTGACCGAGACATCCACCGGCGTGCACACAATCTTTTTCCACGGAGCGCGCAGCATGATGTGGGCCGCCTCCGGATCGAACCACAAGTTGAATTCATGACGTGGAGTGTTGGCAAACTCCGGGTCCGGCGTCTGCGGATTCAGGCTGGCGCCCATGAAAACCAACTCCTTGGCGAAACTGGGAAATTCAGGATCGACGGAAATAGCGAGTGCCACGTTCGTCATAGGCCCACCCGCGTAGATCGTGACTTCGTGCGGATACTTATGCACCATGCGCACAAGGAAGTGGGCCGCATCTTCGTCTGCGGGTTTGGTCGTCGGCTTCCCTTCCGGCATATCGCCCAGTTCGCGCGGTCCATGATAGTTGCGTGGAGTCCAGGCGCCAAGCCACGGAATATAGCCGTAACGCTGCTCCCACTGCTCGGTGTCTTCCTTGGTTTTGACCAGCGGATATTCAGCTCCGGGGACGACAGGAATGTCGGTTCGTCCGATGAGTTCGAGCATACGCAAGGTATGCGAAACCTCTTCGGTGAGCCACGCGTCGCCCGTGACCACGGTGATGCCCAGCACTTCCGTCTGCGGAGACTGAATCAGCAACAGCATTGATTGCTGGTCGGTGCCCCCCGGCCCTGCCGCATCCTGATCGATGATGACTTTGCGCTTGCCTTGATCATGTACCTGGCCGTAGGAGAACAGACATGCCATTAGAAGTACGGTTGTAATCGCGATAAAGCCCTGGGGCCGGCGCAACTTCATGGGTGCACCTCGAAACGGTGAAGTGAAACGATAGAGCACAACGGTAAAGCAGAACCATGAATCTTGGTTCGAATGCCCTCATGCTCGAAGCATAAGCGTCGCGAGGCCTTGACGCGAATTTCGCCGCCAAGCTGAGAGCGTGCCATTGTAAAGCCTATTCGCAAGCCCTGCCAATAATTTGGATGCTTACATGCAAATTGCGGATGAAGTTCTCGGCAGATAGAATGGCGAGCGACGATTCCATGTGACGATTCGACTCCTAGGACAGACTGTCGCACTTTGCGCTATCGCCATCACTGCGATTATTGGACCATCTCCAGCGCAGTCGCAACAACAGCGCAACGATGCTACCTCGCTCGGGACAATCCAGGGCTATGTGCGCGACTCCGGAGGCAAGCCGGTGCCCAATGCGGATGTATCGTTGCTCCTCGTTCCTGCGACAAAGCGTTCATCGTCGACGCCGCAAGCCGCGACGCCTCAAGTTGTGCAGGCAGACTTGCAGGGAGCGTACCGTTTCACCGCGTTGCCAGCCGGCGCGTATTCCCTGCACGCTGAGATGAAAGGATTCGGCGACGCGATCACGGGTCCATTGACGCTTGCGGTACAAGAGACACGAAGAATCGATCTCGTTCTCCCTTCTGCGAAAGCTTCTGAATCACAGGCGGCTCCAGAAACGCCCGCAGTAAAGACAACGACGCAAGCGCCACAGTTTTATGACGAGCCTCAGTTCACTGTCGCAGGGGTGACCGCCGCTACGAATTCGGGCGGACACGGCTCCGACAGTGTACTTCGAACGACTGAAGAGTTGGCTCGAGCGACGGCGTCGTTAAGTGGAGAGCCGACTCAAGGACCGGGTAAAGACCTGGCCGGCAGCTCAAGTGCATTTTCCTCCGCCGCGAATGAGGCTTCCTTGCGCGAAGGTGTACGACTCGATCCCAAAGAGTTTGACGCCAATTGGCGGCTGGGAAAGTTGCTCGCCGCCGACGGAAAGCCATCGGAGGCTGTTCCCTATCTTAAAGAGGCTTCGCGCATCAACTCGAACCATGCCGAGGTTCATCACCTGCTCGGCGATGTCGAGGAAAAACTGGGAAATCCGCTGGATGCGGCGCGCGAATTGCAATACGCTGCCGAACTCGATCCCAGCGAAGCTTACCTCTTCGATTGGGGAGCCGAACTGCTGACCCACCGCGCACTGGAGCCCGCGACTGAGGTCTTCGCACAAGGCACGCGCCTCTTCCCGCACTCCGTGCAGATGCAGATTGCCCTCGGAGTCACCTGGTACGCTCGCGGCTCCTACGACCAAGCAGCGCAATGTCTGGCAACAGCGTCTGATCTCGATCCCGCCAACCCTGCGCCCTACCTTTTTCTGGGCAAAATGCTAAGCACGGAGACGACTCCCCCGGCCATAGCCATAGAGAAACTAGCGCGATTTGTCGAATTGCAATCGGAAAACGCGCTGGCCAACTACTACTACGCGGTCGCGCTCTGGAAGCAGGCAGCCAGCGCAGACTCCGGGCATGATGACAACCTTGATCGGCATGCGGAGCGCGTGCAGTCCCTGCTGCAAAAAGCGGCACGCCTCGATCCGAAGCTCGGCGTTGCTTATCTCCAGCTCGGAATTCTCGATGCGCGGCGTGGAGATTTCTCGGCGGCAATTTCCGCGTACGAAAAAGCAATCCAGCTCAGCTCAAATCACAATGACACGGAGGATGATGCACACGAGGACACGCTGGGCGAAGCGCACTATCGGCTGGCTCAGGCCTACCTGCGCACCGGCGAGAAAGCGAAGGCGCAAAAAGAACTGCGACTCCATGATGAGATTTCAAAGAAGACCAAAGAAGATGCCGAGCGCGAGCGGCGCCGGATTCAGGAATTTGTGATCTCGCTACGACCCGAAAAGTAAGGGCAGACTGCGCGGAACCTGGTTTGCCCAGATTGCGCGGTCTGCCCAAAATTCACCCACCCAAACTAAGCCCGTCGCTAGAAGTTCAGCTTGAGCGCGAACTGCACCAGACGCGGATTGTTGACGATGTTGCTGATCACTCCGAAACTTGATTGCGTACCTATGTCCTGTTCTCCGGTGCCGCTGATGCCGGGCATCCAGTACTGCGGATGGTTGAACAGATTAAAGAATTCGGCCCGGAATTGCAGATTCATCGCCTCGCGGAAGGTTAATGGGAAATCCTTGATGAACGACATATCCGTGTTCACAAAGCGCGGGCCATAGACGGGCGCGCGGGCGGCGGTGCCCAGTTCTCCATAGTTCACGCCATCGACGTTGACGACCGCGCTCTCGAAAGCGCACCGATTAAACCAATTCTGTTTGGTATGAATCTGCGAAGGAGCTTTACATGTCGGATTTGCCGCGACCGTACCAGCCTGGTTGGGATTGCCCACCTGGTTCGGACGCTCAACTGTCAGCCCGTTGTAATTGAAGAATATGCCCGATGGGTTGGTGCTATCGACCACGAATAGCGGGAATCCCGATGTGGCCCGTTCGATTACGTTCACTTGCCAATTTCCCAGGATCGCGTTGGTCGCTGCGTTCCAGTCGCCGCCAAAGTACTTACCCTTGCCGAACGGCAACTCGTAAATTACGCTGGCGGTAAAGCTGTCATTGAGGTTGAGTTGCGACAAACCCCAATCCAGCCGCTTGGTTCCAGGCAGAGGATAATAGAGCGCGCCAGGGTTGGTGCCCAACCCGTCCGTCAAACCGGTATCGTAATTGCGCGACCAGGTGTAGCCGATCAACGCGTAGAGCCCATGTCTAGTGCTTTTCGTCTCCGCCTTAACCTGCAGGGAGTCGTACTGGGCCGAACCGATGCTGTTGTTGGTGTTGACAATCTGGAAGGGTTCCGCGTAAGGGAAATACGGGAAGCCGCAGCCCAGGGTGTAGCCGGGAACGTTGCCGCACGCGCTCGGCGACGACAGATTTTCGTTCAACTGGCTGACCAGAATATGATGGCTGCGCGTCCCGGCGTAGCCCATCGTCAGCACCAGATTGCCGGGTACCACGCGCTGCAGGTTCAGGTTGAACTGCTGGATCGATCCCTGCTTGAAATTCGTGTTCATCGACTGAATCGATCCGGTGTACTGCTGCGGGTTTACCGGCGCGTTGTAAATTGCCCCGCCCGGAACGTTAATAGTAGAAGGGGTGCCGCTGGGAAGAAGGAATCCGCCCGACAGGGATCCGGCTGCAACCCCATAGGTCAGACAGAAGGTGCAAGGATCCACTTCCGCATAGTACGGCGGGTTCTGCCACAACCCTTGTCCGCCCTGGTCCCACGAGGAATCGTGATAAATAGCGTATCCGGCGCGAATCACGGTCGTTTCGTCTTTGAACGGCTTCCAGGCCAGCCCGATGCGCGGCTCCAGGGCGGTCTTGTCGAATTGGATGCCCACGCGCCCGTTGGTCGTGATGCAGTTCGTACACCCGCTTATCGCGGGGCTCCCCGCCGGAACGTACCACATAAGGTTCGCGATGTTGTAGTTCGCCTGCCGATTTTTAACCTCCGATTCGGGGGTCACCAGAGCCCAGGCAAGGCCGATGTTCACGGTCAAATTGCTGGTCAAGCGCCAGTCATCCTGAACAAACGGCCGCACCAGCTTGAAGCGGCGGCCGACCGTACCGCCAAGGAAGGTTTGATCGTGGGCCGCGAAAACTCCCATCGCACCCAACAGCAGATCGGAGATGTTGTCGCCGCTCGCGGTGCCAAAGTTTACGACATACCCGTCCTGAAACGCGTTGTTTCTTATATTCATCTGCTCGGCGCGAAACACACCGCCGATCCGGATATCGTGTTTGCCGCGGATGAGGTCGACGGTGTCGCCAACCGAGTAGACGTTCGTCCCGCCCTGATAAGGTGAGTATCCGCGATCACCAATCGAAAAATAGCTGCTCATCTGGAACGAACTCAGGCCACAACTGATGCAATCCTTCGGCGACTGGTTCAGGCTCGCGGGGTAGCCGGTTAAACTATCGCAAGCACTCCCCAGATCGGCACCCGGAATACCGAGAGCTGCCGCCTTGCAAGGCTGACCGCCAAACTCGCCAAAAGATAGGATGTGGTTAAAGATCCGGTTAAACCCGGCAGTGAACTGATTAATAGTAGTGGGCGAGAAAACGTGCGTTTCATTCACCACCGCGTTGCGCCCGTGGTTGTCAATCTCCTGGTTGCTGCCAAAGGCGTTGGCCTCCGACCAGGTCGGTGAGCCGCCGGGGACGAAATTGGTCGCCTGATCGTAGCTGAATCGCCCGAACATCGAGTCTTTGCCGGAGAAATTGTGGTCGAGACGCACGTCCCATGTTCCTTCATTCAGCCGGCGAGTTGGTTGGTTGGTGTAGTTATAGCCGACACCGCGCTGAAGGCCGGGGGTGGGTGCCGGATAAAGCGCAGCTACAGCCGCACCTTGCGGGTTAATCATAGCTGCCGGAATGATGTAGCAGGTCTGGCCCGCAGTTTGCCCCCCGCCTGGTAGGACCGGCTCTGGCGTTACTCCATCTGCCATACACTGAAAGGGAGAGCCCGTGTAGGGGTTGTGGATCTGGTTGCCAAGCGGATTGAGGGTCTCGTCGTAATTACCGTTCTCATCCGGTGTAACCATCGCCGTGGTGGGAACAAACCCCGTGAACGGTACGCCCTTGCGCTGCATCTTGGCCTGATAGTCACCAAAGAGAAAGGTCTTGTCCTTCTTAATGGGCCCGCCCAGCGATCCGCCAAACTGATTGAGATTGAACTTTGTCTGCGTGTCGACGAAGGGAGTCTTCGCATCGAGATCGGTGTTGCGGAAGAACTCATACAGGGTGCCGTGAAGCTGGTTCGACCCCGACTTGGTGGTGACCAGCACGGTCGGACCGGCGCGTTCGCCATACTCCGCGGAGTAGTTGTAGGTCAGAACCTTGAATTCCTGAATGTCGTCGATATCGGAGAAAATTGCGATGCCGCCTTCGTCGAGCTGGTTGTTATCGTTGCCATCGAGCAGCCAGTCCGTGCTCTGCTCACGCGAACCGCCCACCGACAGCGAAAACGAGCCGCGCGTGGCAGCTTCGCTGCTGGCCGCCTGGGTAAAGAAGCTGTTCGGGTTGGTGGATGAAGTTGTGCCCGGCGTCAGCGTCGCCAGCTGAACAAAATTTCGTCCGTTCAACGGCAGATCCGCAACCTGCTCGGAAGTGATCACCTGGCCGAGCGTCGGGTTCGAGGTCTCCACCGCAACCACGTCGGCGCTGACTTCAACCGTCGAGGACACGGTGGCGGGAATCAGCGCGAAGTCAACCTCGCGCTGTTCGTCGACTTGCAGACGAACGTCTTTCTGCTCGGTGGTCTTGAACCCCTGCGACTCGACTCTAATGTTGTAATGCGCAACGGGTAGCAGCGGGATAAGGTAGTGCCCTGAACCATCGGTCTTGGTTTCACGTGTGAGACCGGTTTCCTGCGAGATGATGGTAACCGAAGCGCCAGAGATGACGGAGCCGGTTTTGTCGGCAACGGTTCCGGAGAGGGTGCCGTTCGCCTGGCTGTAGAGGAGTGGGCAGAGGGAAAACACCGAACCCAGAACCGCCGCGTACAGCGCTCTTTTCTTCAGCATCAATCCCCACCTTGGCTGCCACTCGATGACGAAGAGCGGCGATTGGGGGATTACTCCGTCGCACCTGGAAACGCACCACGAGAACAGGAGTATCCCTTTTTTAGCGATGGGCCATATAAATCGATTAGAAAAGCAATGTCAAGAGTTTTTGTGGCGTGTCCTGTGGATGTCCTGCGCCAGAACGGAAATTCACTTTTCCATAATGCCTATGCTTTCGCGGATTTTCACAACGTGATTGCCCTGGACATTGTCAAAGTGTTGCACCAGGCCGCTCGGCCACCGAATGTCGATGGCGTCGGCTTGAATCGCCTTGCCCAGTCCAAAATGCAGACGGAAGTCACTTTGCGAGATGTATCCAGCGCCGCTGCGCACCTCCTGCGTCTGCTGGTGATCGCCAACGTGCACTGTAACCCGGGCGCCGATAGCATCGCGGTTGGACTTCACTCCTTCCAATTTCAGTAGAATCCAATTTCCGCGGTCGCCCAAATTTCTTAACAGGCTGGGAGGGTCGTGACTATTGTTGACGACAATTTCGACCGATCCGTCATTATTGAAATCTGCAGCAGCCACTCCGTGACTGTTGAATGGAGTTGTGATTCCCGGTCCAGCGTCCAGCGAGATATCGCGAAAACGTCCCTGGTGATCGTTCCAGTAAAGTAGCTTGCGTTCGCGAAATGTACTGTTGAGGCCGACACCTTTGCTGTCGAGTTCGGGATAGACGTGGCCGTTGGCCATCAAGATATCCGGCCAGCCGTCGTTGTCGACATCGACGAAGAGCGTTCCCCATCCCAGAAACTGTGAATTCCTGGCCAAGCCAGCAGACGCAGTGACGTCCGTGAACGATCCATCGTGATTGTTGTGATAGAGCGTGGCCGTGTCGTCGGAGAAATTTGTCTTGATGATGTCGAGCCAGCCATCGCCATCGTAGTCAACCGCGTCGGTGCCCATCCCGGCCTGTTCGCGGCCTCCATCGTTAAAAGCAACACCAGACTCCACCGCAGTTTCGGTAAACGTTCCGTTGTGGTTGTTGTGAAAGAACAGATTGGGCGTGGAATCGCAGGTGACGTAAATATCCGGCCAGCCATCGTTGTCGAAGTCGCCGGTGAGCGGCGTAAAGCAATAATAGGCGTTGGTCTTCGCCACCCCGGAGGCCTGGCTCACGTCGCTGAACGTGCCGTCCCCGTTATTGTGGTAAAGCTCGCTGTGCGTTCCCTTCAGTCCGCGCGGACCGCACATCACCGGCATTCCCTTCCACACGCAGGTCGCGGCGCTGCCGGGCTCAGGCGTGTGCTCGGGATCGAAGTCGACGTAGTGGACAATAAAGAGGTCGAGGTGTCCGTCGCGATCGTAGTCGACAAAAGAGCAGCCCGTGGACCAGCGGACATCGTCATGCCACAGGCCGGCTTTACGCGTCACGTCGGTGAAGGTGCCATCACCGTTATTGTGCAGCAGTACGTCGTGTCCCCAGAAAGTGACGAACAGGTCGACGAATCCATCGTTGTCGTAATCTCCGGCGCAGACCCCCTGCCCCCAGCCAATCAGGCCGACTCCAGCCTTTTGGGTGACGTCGGAGAACGTTCCGTCGTGGTTGTTGCGGTAGAGATGACTGGTCGGTTCCTGTCCCTTGAGAAAGCCTTCCAGCCGGCTGCCGTTAACCACGAAAATGTCAGGCCAGCCGTCGTTGTCGAAGTCGAAAGCGGCCACGCCGCTGCCCGTGGTTTCGATAATGTAGCGCTTGGTTTGGTCGCCACCGTCTTCGGTTTTGGCAGTCAGGCCGGAGTTCTCCGCAATGTCGATAAAGTTAACTTTGGGAGGCAAGAGTTGCGTAGAGAGTGGCGGCGCGTGTTCCTCAACCTTCGAAGCCGTAGCTGTGGGTACGGAATGCTGTTGAGCGGCTACTGACCCCGTGAGTACGCAGAGTGTGCCAACGATCGCCGCAAGCCTGCGATTCATGAGTCCGTATCCACCGGAGAATTTCCTTTATGAAGGATCTTACAACCAACCTCCGCTGGGGGTGACCAATTCTCAACGAGTGCTATCGCCGTGACTTCAACTGCTAAGGAATAGACTCGATAGTGGAGCATTGACCAGGGGATCGATTTTTGAAAAGACCCGTAAATCGTAAAGTGACAGTGCAAGAGGCTCCACGCTTATGACACGACCAACGACGCAGGGAATTTCACCGTTCTTCATCGTCAGCAACGTCGATCAAACCATCGCTTTTTACCGCGACAAGTTTGGCTTTGAGACGAGATTCCAGGAGCCGGATCGAAACCCTTTTTTCGCCATCATCGGCCGCGACGGAGCGCAGATCTTCTTCAAGTCCGAGAAAGACGTGGCGCCGCTGCCGAACTCCAAGCGTCATTCCTCGATGCGGTGGGATGCCTTCGTCTATGCACCAGACCCGGATGCGCTCGCCGCCGAGTTTGCGAATCATGGAGCAGCCTTCAGCGTGCCCCTTAAGGATACCCACGACGGCCTTCGCGGCTTCGAGATTTCGGACCCTGACGGCTACGTCTTGTTCTTCGGGAGACCCAGGGACACAGTGCAACCTATGAACGATGTGCTCGCTGCAACTCTGCCTAAGCCTGCACTTCTTGCCGCCGAACCTCAGCTGTTTGTCACCGACGTTAGAGCCGCGTGTGACTTCTACACGAAGAAGCTAGGCTTTACAGTTGCCTTTATGCATGGCGAGCCGCCATTTTACGGGCAAGTGTTCCGGGATGGAGCCAGGCTGAATATCCGGCATCTGGACGAACCCGCGATCAATCCGGACTTTCGGGACGAAGAACAGCTACTTTCAGCATCCATCACAGTCGAAGATGCAAGGCGACTGTTCCTTGAGTTTCAAACGGCAGGTGTTTTATTTCATCAGACACTCAAGACAGAGCCGAGGGGTGCTCTTACATTCATCGTTCGCGATCCCGACGGCAATCTCATCCTTTTTTCGGGGGAAGAGCGGTAGTCACATAGATTCGGCTCATCTTGCTATCGTCCTTCGGATGGAGATGCGCTGGCGCCGCGTTTGCCGGTCGATTTTCCGATGGTGGAGCGGCATTCAGCGTGCCCCTCAAGGGTACCCACGACGGTCTTCGCGGCTTGAGGGGTTTTGAGCGTAATCGCCCGGTAACAACACCTATCATGCCTCTCCGGGGCAATCAGCAGAAAAAACAGGGTCCCGTATCACCCGGAAGGGCGATCGCTGATCCATCCGGTCGACAGTACCCGCAGCCGCTGCCACTGTCAGAACCGACAGTTCCCGGATGTCCGCAACGGTAGTGAAATGGCGACTCGCAGCACTCGACAGAGGTGCGCCGCCGGAGGATTCCATGAGAAGAAATATGGACTTTACGACAACTGTTCGAAAACTGGTACTGGGAACGCTTCTCGTTGCCAGCGTCTCGCTGGCTGGGTTGGCTTCGGCTGCTGACAGCATTCAAGGTCAGGTGCTGGGCGGAGGCGCACCCATCGCCAACTCAACCGTAACTTTGTGGGCGGAAGGTGCAGGCGCGCCCAAGCAACTCGCTCAAGCCCGGACCGGGAGCGATGGCAGGTTTGAGGTGCGGGTAAGCGCGTCGCAAGATGTCATCCTCTATCTGGTGGCAACAGGTGGCGAACCAACGGCCAACCGGGGCGGCGACAACCCAGCCATCGCTCTGATGACGGTTGTCGGCAGCAGACCCCCGGCAAGTGTAGTCATCAACGAGATGACGACCGTGGCGTCCGTCTGGACGCACGCGCAATTCTTAGAGGGCACGACGATCAAGGGTCATGCGCTCGGTCTTCGCATCGCTGCGGGCAATCTGCCTAACTTCGTCGATGTGGAGACCGGCGGATGGGGTGGAGCAATTCAGGACCCGCTTAACAGCGGCCAGACACCAACGATGGCCAACTTCGCCACGCTGGCCGACCTGCTCTCGGGTTGCGTCAATCGCGTGAAGGCGGACGCCTGCAGCAGCCTGTTCGCGGCCGCTACGCCTCCGGGCGGCGAGGCCCCAAACAACACGCTGAGCGCAGCCGAGTCGATCGCCCTTAATCCCTGGTACCAGCCCGAGAGACTCTTCGCCCTGCTCCGCCAGTTCTATCCGGTATCGGCGAGCAATCACATGCTGGCCGTCCCGTATATGCCTTACCTCAACTGGGCGCCTAGCGCCTGGACACTTCCGCTCAAGTTCACCGGCGGCGGGTATGTCGCCGGCGGGAAGTGCATGTTCGACAGCGAGGGCAACCTGTGGGTCGGCGACAACTTCACCGTCGGCTGGCAGGGGCAGGACTCGTTGTGGCAGGGCCACGCCACCAAGTTCGCTCCCAACGGCAAACCTCTGTCGCCGATCACCACGGGTTTCACGGGCGGCGGTATGGAAGGGGGAACCTTCGGCGCGGCAGTTGACGCCAAGGACAACGCCTGGCTTACCAACTATGGCAGCAAATCAATCTCTGTGTTCGACAAGAACGGCAAGCCCCTGACACCATCGGAGGGCATCAATTTCGGCGGCCGGCTGGGTCTGATGCAGGGAGTCATCGCAACGCCGAGCGGTGACGTTTGGGTCTTGGGTATCGAGAAGAGGCAACTCGTTTACTTTCCTAAGGGCGATATCAATAACGGCCGGATCGTTTGCGAGGGCGACAGCGCGGAGCCGTGCAAATCATTCGTAGCTCCGTTCCACCTTGGCATCGACCAGCAGGACCGGATCTGGGTGTCTAATAGCGGCACGCCTCACGTCACGCGCTTTCCAGCCTCCGATCCCAGCAAGGCCGAGAACTTCAAGACCGGAATCAACAATAGCGGCCTTGGCATTGATAGTCAGGGCAACGTGTGGGTCACCAACCGGTTCGGTACTGGCTTGCTGGGCATGGCCCATCTGGTCGACATGGGACTGCGGCTGAAGACCGAGGGCGTTGCGTCAGCCTCTGACTACCTGACGATGACGATGTCAAAGCAGCAAGGCGGCACCATGAACGGTGGCAGCGTCACGCTGTTGCGGCCGGACGGTACACAATTTCCCGGCTCGCCGTTCAAAAGCGCCGGCCTCCCCGGCCCGTGGGCGGTGGTGGTGGACGGCAATGACAACGTCTGGATCTCCAACTTCGCCATGCCGAGCAGTCCGATCGTGGAGTTATGCGGCGCGCGCGTTGAGCACTGCCCCCCAGGCGCACGTACTGGCGACCAGATTTCGCCTCCAGGCGGATACGTTGGCGGTGGATTGCAGATGATGACCGATATCGCTGTCGATCCGGCAGGCAATGTCTGGGCGATGAACAACTGGCAGGATATCGACAGTTGTATCGGCACGCCCAAAGAGGCGCTGTCGACTCGGTGCGGTGGCCAAGGCGTCGTGATCTTTTACGGTATGGCCAAGCCAGTACACGCACCGCAGATTGGACCTGCACGCCAACCGTAGACAAGTTCGCTGCTCGTCGCGTAGCGGGAGCACCGAGTCAGTTCCCGATTGCACTAATGCCTCGGCCGGGCGGCCAGTTCTACTTTTTGTGCTCGAATCCCCGCCCGACCCGGAACACATGCCCATCCGGATGTCGAAGGTGCATCTCGCGAACGTTCCACGGCATATCGGTGGGCGGAAACGTGACCTCCAGCCCGGCGGCGACGCAATGTTTATGCATCTCGTCCACGTCGTCCACCCAGACCGACATCCAGACGCCCTTGTCGCCCTCTTCGTCTCCGGCCTGCTGAAATGTGGTGGTGTTTGCGCCGCGGCCGCGGCCTCCCTGCGCTCCCTGACAAAGAAAGATGCAAGCTTCCGTACCCGATCCAACCGCGCCAAACGTCGGAGGCGTTCCCCAGTCCCACAATTTCTTCCATCCCCACTTTTCAAACCACGCGACCGTGCTGGCGATGTCGGACACGTTCAAGATAGGAGTCAAACCTTTGGCTTCCATGATCGAAAGAGGATAACACCCGGCGGACCGAGGGATTTGGCCTGCTGTTGCGAAATGCCCATTTCGCTCATTGACCCCGCCGGGCGTCCTTTGCCGGTCCCATAGAGACGTCGGCTTGCCTCGTCTCCTGCAGCAGAGCGGAACAGCGCAAGCCCGTCTCTTCCATCCGGAAAGATATGGTCTTGGAGGAAGTCTATCGCGTCAGCCGTTCGCCTTCGCCACCAGCAAAATTCCCAGACAGTAGAAGACGAACATCAAGGCCAAATACATTTTCGCTTTCGCGGGAGCCCCCGCAAATTCCTTCCACGCAAGAACTCCCCATAGCGCGGCAACCATCGGCGCAGATTGCCCAATCGCATACGAACGCGCTACTCCGGTGAAATTGGCGGCCACCAGATTGAACACCATCCCGATGCCCCAGATGAATCCACCCAGCAGTCCCAGGGCATGTCCGGAAATCGGCCCGCGGAAGTAGCCCACGAAGCTCACCGGTTCGCCAACCAGCGGATGCTTCATGAAATAAATATTCCAGATAAAACAGGAGAGCAGTGCGCCCAGCGTGAGAAAAACGGCAATGCTGTAAGGCCCAAGCGTGTTGCCATTCGTCATCGCCCGCGCTACGAAAGGAGCCCACAGCCCCATCAGAACTCCCGAGACCACGCAGGTCACGATGCTCTTTTTCGATACCGAACGGCCGGCAATCGCCAGACTGCCGTAAGCTTTTCCATCCAATACGACCGCAATCAATGCACAAACAACACCCGCTGCAAGCAGCGCGGCATCGCCCTTAGGCTGGATGGCATAACTGGAAATCACGCCCACAACCAGCGCAATTCCTATGGACACTGGAAAGGCGATGGCGAGCCCCGCCATATCGATCGCAGCCACCAGCAGCAGGTTGGCAAGGTTGAAAATCGCCCCGCCTACCAGCACCGATGCAATGTTGGACCAATCCGCGGAGTGCACATTATTCAGAAAGCTCGACGCATCCTTGCCGGTGCTCCCCATGGTCAACGCAAAAATCAGCGAGATCAGGAAAATGCCGATGGCGTAATCCCAGTAAAACAGCTCGAAGCGGTAATTCTTGACTCCCTTGTACGTGTTAGCCCACGAACCCCAGCAGATGGCGCTCGTAATCATCATGAACAGCGCAATATCCAGGCTGTGGGGTGTGAACATCCATTCTCCTTGAACGTGCCGGTACGTTGACGATGTGTAAATCAGACTGACTGGTCGTCAGCCGCGGCCCTGGCTTTATCTATTTACCGCGAATCCTTGCAACGAACATCTGCAGGAAGCGATCGGCGTCAACCTCGACGCATACTTTCGCATTGGGCTCGACTTTGTCGAGTCCTTCAACCCTGTAACGATCACCGTGCAACACGTTCCGCTCAACCACATTGTGTCGATTGGCGACCGTCTCGCCCCGCGTGAACTCCCCTCTCGTCTCGACATCCACATGCATCGCTGGAGCCTCGACGAGCGTTGCGTCGATGGCCACTCCAACCGCCAGCGGATCATACATCGGCGTGCCGCTGAAGCCGAATTGCGCCGAAAGATCAATCAGGTAATGTGCCACCTGATAGATGAAATCATTCACCGGCCCATGAGTTTGGCCAAGTTGTTCGAGATATTTCGGCGAAAGCAGGGTCTTGTCGCCGACATCGAGGCCGACCATCGTCAGCGGCCATCCCGCCTGGAAAACGACCTGCGCCGCTTCAGGATCGTTATAGATATTAGCCTCTGCGGCTGCCGTAGAATTTCCTCCCATAATCGACCCGCCCATAATGATGACCTCTTTCACCAGCGGAACAATCGACGGATCTTTCTCAACCGCCAGCGCAATGTTAGTGAGAGGACCAACCGGTACAAGCGTAATTTCGTGCGGAGCGGCATGCACCATCTCGATAATCAGATCGGGGCCGAACCGGGAATCGACTTTGCATTGACTGGGCGGCAATTCGATATTCGCCAGCCCGTTCTTGCCGTGCCAGAACTCCGCCGTGATCAGCTTTTGAAACAGTGGGTGCTGCGCTCCCGCGGCCACCGGAATATCGCAGCGATTCGCCAGCGAGATCATCCGCAGCGCATTTTCCAGTCCCTGCTTGGCCGTTACATTGCCCGGCACGACGGTCACAGCGCGAACGTCCAGTTCCGGAGAGTTCAACGCCAGCATGAGCGCCATGGCATCGTCCGATCCGGGGTCGGTATCGATGATAATTTTTTTGGCAGCGCAGAAAGCCGGAGTTGCCAGCGTCAGCAAGAAGAGGAATGCGAACAGCAGCGCCGCTAAGAAAAATTCTTGGCGCTTTCGAAAAACATGACCCAAGATATTCAGAACTGCCTCCACAAGGTTGGTTTTCCGGTTGTTGGAATCGCGCCGTAGCGTATCCGTGCCAAGTAGTCACTGTCAAGACGAAACCGGAATTCTCCTTTTCGTCTTTCGTCGCGTCTGCCGTACAATTACAGCGCAACGCGCGAGCCGCTGAAAAATAGAATCATTGCGGCCGAACCGTTACAGTGACATCTAATCTGAAAGAGTTTAGAACATCGCAAAGCGGTAACGAAGCTTGAGTTTCTCTACCGCAAATCGCGCGGGAACCGCCTGATGCCGGTCAACCACAACCCGCCTCTCACGATTGCGGCCCGCATCCCCCAGGACGGCGGTCCAATTGCCGAACTCTCGGGCCGCCCGCTGCTGCCGAATACCGGCATCCCTCTGAATCTCGATTGGGTGCGCGAGGTCCGCGTCAATACCAGCGCCGTCGAGCGTCGCGCTCAGTCGCATACCGCGCGCCGAACGGTAAAAAAAGAGTGGCAGGCCGCGTGGCTTCTCCGGGCCATCACCTGCATGGACCTGACCACTCTCTCCGGCGATGACACCGACGAACGCGTGCGCCGCTTGTGCGCCAAGGGCCGGCATCCCATTCAGCCGGAGTTGGAAACGAAGCTCGGCATTGAGGAGCTGCAAATCAAAGTCGCGGCCATCTGCGTCTATCACACCTTCGTGGAAACCGCGTTGCGTGCCCTGGAAGGCAGCGGCGTCCATGTCGCTGCCGTGTCCACCGGCTTCCCGGCCGGCCTTTCGCCGCTGGCCGAGCGCGTCAATGAGGTTCGCCGCTCGGTCGAAGCCGGCGCACACGAGATCGACGTCGTCATTACCCGCGCCCATGTTTTCGGCGGACGCTGGCAGGCGCTCTACGATGAAGTGGCTGCTTTCAAGCAAGCCTGCGGATCCAGACACATGAAGGTGATCCTGGGCACCGGAGATCTATTGACGTTGCGGAACGTAGCGCGCGCCAGCGTAGTGGCAATGATGGCAGGTGCCGATTTTATCAAGACTTCCACCGGCAAAGAGCCAACGAACGCAACCCTGCCGATCAGCCTGGTGATGTCGCGCGCCATCCGCGAATACGCGCAGCAAACCGGAATGGCTGTTGGCTTCAAACCAGCCGGCGGCATCCGCACCGCCAAGCAGTCAATCGAGTGGCTGTCGATGATCAAAGAAGAACTTGGTAACTCATGGCTGCGCTCGGAAATGTTTCGCTTCGGAGCCAGCGGCCTGCTCGGCGACATCGAGCGGCAATTGGAGCATCATGCGACCGGGCGCTATTCGGCGGAGTATCGGCATCCGCTGGCCTGAGCGTTCGGCAGGAAAAGCGCCGAAGAAGGAATCGAGCCAACACTAATGAGCATTGCCGAAAAATTCGTCAGTATGGAATACGGCCCCGCACCGGAAGATTCGAAAGAAGCTGTGGCATGGCTGGAGCGCCATGGCTACCGCTTCCAGAATTTTATCGGCGGTGGATGGCAGTCGCCCGCTGCCGGAGAGTACTTCGACACCGTTGATCCTTCGAACGGCGAGAAACTAGCGTCGGTGGCGCAAGGCTCGGCGGCGGACGTTGACGCGGCGGTAAAGGCCGCTCGGGCGGCGTCTTCGGAATGGCGAGCGCTCACTCCACATTCTCGCGCGCGCTACCTATATGCGATCGCGCGGCTGGTGCAAAAGCATTCTCGCCTGCTCGCGGTGCTTGAAACGATGGACAACGGCAAGCCCATCCGCGAGAGTCGTGACATTGACATTCCGCTGGTCGCGCGGCATTTCTATTACCACGCCGGCTGGGCACAACTTCTCGATCAGGAATTTCCCGAGTACGTGCCGTGCGGGGTTGTCGGCCAGATCATCCCATGGAATTTCCCGTTGCTGATGCTGGCGTGGAAGATTGCTCCCGCATTGGCGACAGGCAACACCGTCGTCTTGAAGCCGGCCGAATTTACGCCGCTCACCGCTCTCGTCTTCGCCGGAATCTGCCAGGAAGCCGGCTTGCCCCCCGGCGTAGTCAACATCGTCACCGGAGACGGTGCAACCGGCGAAGCGCTGGTCAAGCATCCCGACGTAGACAAGATCGCGTTCACCGGATCAACCGAAGTCGGACGCGCCATCCGTGCCGCCACAGCAACCAGCCACAAACGTCTGTCGCTCGAACTCGGCGGTAAATCTCCCTTCATCGTCTTCGAAGATGCCGACCTCGACAGCACCGTCGAAGGCCTGGTCGACGGAATCTGGTTCAATCAAGGCCAGGTATGTTGCGCCGGCTCGCGCCTGCTGATGCAGGAGAGCATAGCCGAAGTGCTCATCGCCAAAATTCAGGACCGCATGAGCACCCTGCGCATCGGCGCGCCCCTAGACAAAGCCATCGACATTGGCGCGATTGTCGCGAAAGTACAACTTGATCGCATCCGCAAACTGGTCGACCAGGGTGTAGCCGACGGCGCAACCTGCTGGCAGCCGCAGCATACTTTGCCGTCGCGCGGGTTTTATTATCCGCCCACCCTTTTGAGCAACGTCCATCCCACATCGATTGTCGCGCAGCAGGAAATTTTCGGGCCGGTGCTGGCCGCGATGACCTTCCGCACGCCTTCGGAAGCGGTGGAACTGGCCAACAATACCGTTTACGGTTTGGCCGCCTGTGTCTGGAGCGAGAGCATCAACGTCGCCCTGCATGTCGCCGCGCAAATCAAAGCGGGAGTGGTCTGGGTCAACTGCACCAACCTGTTCGACGCTTCCTGCGGCTTCGGCGGCTATCGCGAGAGCGGCTACGGGCGCGAGGGCGGACGCGAAGGCTTGCTCGAATACATGGAGCCAGCGTGGTTCAAGAAGGCCGCGATGTTGCCGGCGCAGAGAGCCGAGCCAGACGCCGCAGAGATGGAGCGACGGGCGTCCTCGCCCGTCCATAATGATGACGATGATGATGACGGGGCCAGGCGAGGACTCCCGGCGCTCCACCAACCGGCAAGCACTCCCGCGATCGATCGCACTGTCAAGCTCTACATAGGAGGCAAGCAGGCGCGCCCCGACTCGGGCTACAGCATGGAAGTCCGCGCCTCCGATGGCCGATTGCTGGGTGAAGCTCCGCTCGGTAATCGCAAGGACATTCGCAACGCAGTCGAAGCGGCACGCAAGGCGACTACATGGGCGAAGGCTACGGCGCACAACCGCGCGCAGGTCCTTTATTACTGTGCCGAGAATCTTTCGCAACGGCGCGATGAAATCTCGCATCGACTGTCCTCTGTGGTCGGCGAAAAACAGGCTGCAGCGGAAGTCGACCTCAGTATTGGGCGCATCTTTTCTTATGCGGCATGGGCCGATAAATTTGATGGCGCGGTGCACAATCCTCCGTTCCGGAATGTCGCCATCGCCATGAACGAGGCGCTTGGCACGGTCGGCATCATCTGTCCGCGGGAGGCTCCGCTCCTCGGGTTTCTCTCGGTCGTGATGCCTGCCCTTGCGGTCGGAAATACGGTGATCGCCGTTCCCTCCGAAACCTATCCTCTGATTACCGGCGATCTCTACCAACTCTTCGACACCAGCGATCTGCCCGCCGGAGCGCTGAATATTGTGACCGGCTACGTCTCGCAACTTCTCAAGCCGCTCGCCGAACACGATGACGTCGACGCCATCTGGTCGTTTGGTGACGAAGCGAACGCGGCGGCCGCCAAGGCGATGTCAGTGGGCAATCTGAAGCAGGTTTGGACCAATGAAGGCCGCGCCATCGACTGGTTCAATCCGAAACTGGCCGAGGGGCGCTGGTTTCTAGAACACGCCACTCAGGTCAAGAATATCTGGGTTCCCTACGGCGAATAGGATTCTGAAAATCTTTGTTCAACCCTGTGGACCTCCGTCTTCCCTGTGGTTAGAAAGGCCCTTTACCACAGGGTACCCAGAGGGGAAATCCAATGAATACGTCGCCCTTGCCCCGAGTAAAAATCTGCTGCATCGCCAGCGTCGACGAAGCGGCTCTCGCCGTCGAGTGCGGAGCGTCCGCCCTCGGCCTGGTTTCGCACATGCCAAGCGGCCCGGGCGTGATCGGCGACGAGCAGATCGCGGAGATTGCCGCCACCGTTCCTCCGGCCATCGGTACATTCCTTCTGACTTCACGCCAGAGCGTTGCCGGCATCATCAAGCAACAACGTTTTTGCCGCGCGAATACGATTCAGATTTGCGATCACCTCACCGACGGCACGCACCGCGAATTAAGAGATGCTCTGCCCGGAATCTCCTTGGTTCAGGTCGTCCACGTGACCGGGCCCGAGTCCATCGATGAAGCCGTGCAGGTCGCGCCGCATGTGAATGCCGTCCTGCTCGATTCCGGCAACCAGAAACTCGCCGTCAAAGAACTAGGTGGAACCGGCAGAACTCATGATTGGAGTCTGAGCCGCACGATCAGGGAACGCATCGGCGTCCCGGTGTTTCTCGCGGGTGGGCTTACGCCCGAGAACGTAAACCAGGCGATCAAAGAGGTTGGACCCTTCGGGCTCGATGTCTGTTCGGGCGTGCGCACCGACGGCAAACTCGATAAGGCCAAGCTGCAGCGATTCTTCGCCGCCGTCCGCACTGCGGCTTAGCCCTGATATCCGCACCGCGACGTGCTTAGTATGAAGTGCGCAAAACGACATGCGCAGCAAGACGAGCGCAAAATGCGACATCCGTCTTACTTCAGGAACGCTAACCCAATTGCAAATGAAGAAGCCACCACTGTAGCGAACGCTCCCAGAACGACGCCCACGACGGTAAGGCATCCATAGGGCGTTGGAGTATGGCTCACTCCGTTCCGCAGAATCTTCACAGTCGCCCTTTCGTGCGGCCCACAATCAGGATTATGCCGGACATAACCGCAGTATCGCATTTTGCCTTGACCGCCGCATCCTTGCACGGTCGCCTCCAATCTGCCCATCGCGGATGGCGACACCGTAACGTTCTATCGCGGGGCGACGGAGATTGGCAGGGGCACCACGTCCAACGGCGTAGCAGCCCTGACCACATCTTTCTCCAAAGCGCGCACCTATACATTAAAGGCGGCCTATGCTGGCGACGCCTCCCACAAAACCAGCTCGGGGACGGTGACGCAGGTGGTAGGCCCTTGAACTTGAAACCTAAACCGAACCTATGGATGGGGATTCTCTTTCGTGGAAACGACTGACCGCGATTGCGGGCTTGACACGCCTCCGCAGCTTCAATTTCAAAGCCCACTATCCCCCGGCCCCTTCGCGTTGACATTTCCACCACCGACAGGCACACTCTCAATTCGCCCATCTAGCGCAATTGGGCAGCATCATAAGCCCGGCGTCAACATTAGCAAACGAGGCGAAAGACGCTACTCAGGGAACGTTCGATCTATGTGCGCAGACCGGGTCTCCTATACGCTCGATTCGACGCTGGAGACGGTAAATAACGCCGAAGAGACCGCCAGCCGCATGGCGACCGAGGCCGGCTTTGACGAAGAAGAGGTCATGAAGATTGCCATGGCTGTGCGCGAAGCAGCTGTCAACGCGGTTTTGCATGGCAATGCTTACGACCCTAACAAGAAAGTGACGCTTGCGTTCGAATGTACCGCCGGCGATCTGGTGATCGTCATTCGCGATCAGGGCAAGGGCCTTGATGCCAGCAAAATTCCAGACCCGCTGGCGCCCGACAACCTGATGAAGACATCGGGGCGAGGCATTTTCCTGATACGCTCGTTTATGGATGTGGTGGAAATCCACCCCTCCCAGACAGGCACCGAACTTAAAATGATTAAACACGTCCACGGTAAACCCGCGGATTCCAAGGAGGCTCCCCAGTGAGCATGAAGTCCAGTACTCGTCAGGTGGATGGCGTCACGATTGTCGACCTCAGCGGCCGGATCACCCTCGGCGAAGGTAGCGTAGTTCTGCGCGATACGGTGCGCGACTTACTTTCCAAGGGTCAGAAAAAGATCCTGCTCAACCTCGGCGACGTGAACTACATCGACAGCTCCGGCATCGGCGAACTCGTCAGCGCCTTCACTACCGCCAAAAACCAGGGCGGCGAACTCAAGCTGCTCAACCTCACCAAGAAAGTGCACGACCTGCTGCAGATCACGAAGCTCTACACCGTCTTCGATGTGAAAGAAGACGAAGCAGGCGCCGTAAAGTCGTTTAACAAGTAGCGCGGACCAACTTTTGCCTTCTCGCTAAAAACCGTGGCCAGCCGGGGCCAAGCCCCGGCACTCCACTCCATCACGTCAAAACCCCGCCTACTGCTGACCCCTGCGTCGCAAGTTCCCTTTCTGGGAAGTAGATGCGAAGATTTCTGCTTTTTAACTCTCGTGGCTCTTCGAGATTCCTCCGATCGCTCCTACAATGAAATTGAGAGACGCACCTTTTCGCGTCCACCTAACATGCGTTTTCCCACCGTAATTTTTCTCGTTGCCAGCATCCAAGCGATAATCTTCGCCGTCACTATCGGAATCTGCTCCGCCCGCAATCCATCCTCGCCCGTCTGCGTCTCCTTCGCCGAGGCGAGCCAGCATATGGGCACGAGCGCATGCATCCGTGGAACCGTCCAGCAAATTGAGAATGGCCGCAACGGCACCAAGGTTCTTAATTTTTGCAAAGACAAAGTCTGCCCCTTCACCGTCGTCGTGTTTCCAGCCGACATCAAGAAGATGGGCGACGTCCGCCAACTCGAAGGCCGGCAAATTGAAATCAAGGGCACGATCGAGGATTACCAGGGCCACGCAGAGATCGTTTTGCGCCGATCGCAACAACTCGGTGACGGGGCATTCCTGCTCTTTCCGCAGGTGCCGACGGACTACGATGTCGAGCGGCCCGGGCACAATAGTGCGGGTAAATTCAAGCGCCCCAAGGCTGCCAAGAAGACGGAGACAAAGCAGGGGGACCCAATTTCGATTGAAGATCCGGAGCAACCCTAGCCGGAACCGCCGTCGACTCTCGGCACTCGCAGCGGCTCAAGCGGTCTGAATTGGAGGCATCCATCTCCGTGCAGCCGCGAACCGCTGCTTCACCTGGAAAACTTCGCGCGCGAAAAGCAGAAAGAAATGTGGCTCACACCATTCCTTTTCTCAACTCATCCAACGGATACTTCGTCCCCCGCCAGACGATTCCGCCATTCGACAAAGTCTGGATCATGGAGCGCAGCAATGTGTACATGAACAGGCTGGTGCTGACCGGGTGCAGAAAGAAATAATAAGCAGGAACCGCCGACCTCCCGGACATTCCGTAATAAATCAGAAACAGCGAACCCAGCGCGATGGCATAAGGAACCCGCGCCCACCCATGCGCCAGCCACACGCCAAGAAATGGACCGAGATTTAAAAATCCCAGACCCACTATGGACGCAATGGTTCGCGGCCATTGAAACGACAGCACCGCAAAAAAGTTCTTGGTCAGATTATTCACAATGCCGAAAGCTCCCTTCGCCCAGTGCAGCGAGATCAGATCTTCGCCAAAAACGTTGCGCTGCGCGAAGCCCGCATTCTTGATCACCTTACCCAGTTTCATGTCGTCGAGCACTTCCATGCGCAAGGCACGATACGTACCCACCTCCTCATAAGTCGAGCGCCGGACCAGATTGAAGGCGCCTACTCCCATGTGGTCACGCGCTTTGGGGTCGGCAACTTTCCACGGGCGGTGTCCGAAAACGAAGAGCGCCTGAAAGAACGCGATCATCATTCTCTCGCTCGCCCGCTTCATAATCATCCGCGGGAAGAGAACTACATGATCGGCGCTCTCGGCCTCGGCATAGGTGATGGCGCGCCGCACCGAATCCGGCTTGAAAAGTACATCGGCGTCAGTGAAGAGCAGCCAGTCTCCGGTTGCCCGCTGGCCGGCAAGCCACATGGCATGGGTTTTGCCCATCCAGCCTTTTGGCAGTTCGGCAACGTGGATGACGCTTAGTAAGCCTTGGACTCGAGCACTCGCTCCCACTTCATCCATGATCTGGCCGGTGCGATCGGTGGAGCGGTCGTCGACGGCGATGATTTCATAGTTCGAGTAATCGAGGGCGAACAGCCGCCTTAATGTCTCGCGAATATCTTCTTCCTCGTTGCGCGCCGGAACAACGATGCTGACTCGCGGATCGCCCTTGGCGGCTGCCGGCTTCCGATTCCACTCGGGGCGGGAAATATCAGTGACCCGCGGCATGCCGATTGCCGCTTCGACTATGCGTGAGAACCAAGCCAGGGCAAGAATACCGCCGGCAATCCAGGTTACTGCAGCCCCATGAAAGATTTGCCAGTGCATTCTGCTGAGGAAGATACTCCCGAGAGGATTTACGATGCGTTTGGTTCTTGAGCGAGACGAACTGGTGGTGCAAATCGCATGCCATAGAACAGTATCGCAGAAGACAGCGCAATGGCGATGACTGGACCCAGAAAAGCCAGTCGCAGCGAATACTTATCCGACATATAGCCAATCAGAGCCGGAGATGGCACATCCCCGAGCAGGTGGAAGACAAAGATATTCACGGCCAGAGCCGCCGCGCGCACATGCGGCCCGACCGAATCGATGACGGCCGCATTCAGTGGTCCCGTATTGAATAGCAGCAAGAACTCGGCGACGAAAATGCCGACCACCATCGGCCGTCCGCTGGCGAACAGCGCGACACACATGGCGGGAATGCCCAAGGCAAGACTGACGGCGGACACGAGGTAATGGGCTGACCTCGTTCGTCTCAGCAAACGATCCGAGATCCAGCCGCCGGCAAGCGAGGCGATCAAACCGTTCGAGATCGTGCTCAAACCAAAAATCATGTTCGCCTGCAACAGGCTGTAGCCGTGAGCACGGTGCAGAAAGGTCGGCATCCAGACCTGAAGGCCTCCCAGGGCGAAGGTCATCATCGCCATGCCCAGGGTGGCTGTGAGGAATGCGGGATTGTGGATAAGACCCTTCACGGTGTCGCGCTCAGGCGTCTTCATCTCCGGGGCGTCGAATTGGCCAAGCGGCGGCTCCGGAATCAAGAGAAGCAGCAAAGCCAGCAGGACTCCCGGCGCGGCTCCGACATAAAAAGGAGCGCGCCAGCCGTGGATTGGGCCCATGAATCCGCCGAGAAGGTAGCCCAGCGCGGTTCCAACCGGGATTGCCAGATAAAACACTCCCATGACTCGTCCCCGCTTTTCAACGGGAAACATGTCGGCAACAAAAGTGGGAGAAAGAATGACAAAACTGGCTTCGCCTAGGCCGACCAGCGTGTGCCGGATGAGCAGTCCATTAAAGCTCGTGGTGACGGCGGTGAGCAGAGTGGCCACGCTCCAGACCAGAGCTCCGGCGACGATGACACCCTTGCGCGAGAATCGCACAGATAGCGGGCCCATGAACGGCGCCGCGCACATATAAAAAATAAAAAAAACGCTGGTGAGCAGGCCGAACGCCGCATCGCTGCGATGGAACTCGGCTTTCACAAGATCCTGTACCGCGAACAATACAGACCGGTCGATGTAATTGAACAGGTTCAGCGTCGTCAGAAGAGCCAACGCCGTGCGGGGATAGAGTTTGGTCGAAGCCACGGGTCGAGAGAATATAGCATGGCGGAAGAGCAGAAATTCGAAGTCCGGACGCGATCCGTTGGCTATCATTATCGGGCGAGGGAGTGTCGATGTCGCAACCGGCCGCGGCGAAATCAAACATGGTTGATGTGCTGCTGGAAACGTACGCTGCCAACGCGCGCATGAACCAGCTCATTCTCGAGCATCTGGATTCGCGCGCGTGGCGAGCCAAACCGCCGGGCTCAAGGCAGCCGGAGGGCCGCTCGATCGCGGCCATCTTTGCCCACATGCACAACAACCGCCTCGTCTGGCTGCAACGCTCGGCGCCACATCTCCCGTGTCCGGCGGCTCTTGATCCCGATCGCTGCACGGTGAAGCAGTTGGCTGCGGCTCACCGGAAGAGCGCTGCGCGCTGCCTCCAAATGATGAAGGAGACATTGTCGGAAGATTCAAAACACCGGGTTACGAAATTTTCACGAGGCAGTTGGGCTCCCGTGTGGCCGGCCGGCGCCGCCATGTTCGCGTATATGTTCGCGCACGACGCGCATCATCGCGGGCAAGTGATCGCACTTGCGCATCAACTGGGCTACCGCCTCCCTGACGACGCCGCTTACGGAATTTGGCATTGGGACAAGATATGGGAAGAGCTTGGTTTTGCTAACGGCCCGAGATAAAGATGATGTGAGGCCCGCGTTTCATCCTTGAGTCGACAACTCTCATCTCCTCACTTCTTCCCCCGCGGCCAGCGCGCGACCACGGCCGTTGAAATTCCGCCCCGCGGACGGAACTCGCCTTTCACTTCGGCCCACACCGGCTTCGCCCAGCGGACGACATCTTCCAGCACCTGATTCACGATGTTTTCCTGGAAGATGCCGAGATTTCGATAGGTTTGCAGATATTCCTTTAACGATTTCAACTCCAGGCACAGGCGATCGGGCTGGTAGCGGATCATGATGTTGCCAAAGTCCGGCAATCCGGTCTTCGGGCAGACAGAAGTAAACTCGGGGTCGTCGACGACAATTTCGTATCCCGGAAATTGGTTCGCCCAGGTTTCAATCTCGGGGAAATCGTGATCGAGTCCGGCGCTGGCGTGCTCGGCGGTGTAGCGAGGAGAGACGGAACGGGAAGTTTTCGGCATTTGATTATTGTACCCAGACGGAATTCACAATCAGCCCCGGTTCAAAGGCGGAAGGAGCGCGGGCGCCTGATTCCCGAAGAATAACGGCTTCGGGCTGATGCAAACCGCGAAGCTTGCGCATCTAAATAGTGTAATCCCCAAGCTATATTTGCCTGCCCCGGTAGCGGGTGGATGATATACATTGAAGCTTCGACTTTTCTCTGCATGCCCTTGAATGGAAACAGTTCGGGAAGCCGTCCGCGGCGCTGGTGGGTAGGCGCGATCGCAATTGTGGCGGCGGTGATTCTGCTGGCGGCTTTCATTACTCATCGCGACGATGCCATAGCCGTGAAAACGGCCACAGTCGAAAGAAGCACCATCCGAAGTGTGATTGCGACCAATGGAAAGATCGAGCCGATTAACAACTTCGAAGCCCATGCTCCCATTCCGGCGAAGATCGATCGCGTGCTGGTGAGGGAGGGCGAAGCGGTCAAGAAGGGTCAACTACTGATCGTCCTCGATGACGCTAACGTCCGGGCTCTGGCTGCTCAAGCTCAAACCGACGTGAAAACAGCACGGGCGCAAATGAGCGCGGCGGAGCGAGGTGGAACGCAGGACGAGGTCCTCAGCCTCGATGCGCAACTGATCAAAGCGCGCACCGACCGCGATTCCGCCCAACACAATTTGGACGCGCTAAATAAACTGCAACAGCAGGGAGCGGCTACCGAGGGTGAGGTGCGCGCCGCGCAAGATGCTCTTGCCACCGCCGATGCCCAGCTCAAGTATCTCCAGCAAAAGCAGATCAAGCGATACTCTCCAGCCGAATTGTCGCGCTTTGAAGCGCAGCAGGAGAGTGCCGAGGCCGGCTACAAGGCGCAAGAGGACGTTCTGGCTCAGACCAACGTCCGCGCTCCGTTTGATGGCATTGTTTATTCATTGCCGGTAAAACAAGGGGGCTTCGTCGGCGGCGGAGAACTTCTGCTGCAATTGGCCGATTTACGGAAGGTGCTGGTTCGCGCTTTTATCGACGAGCCGGACGTGGGCCGACTGGCTCCTGCGGATCCGATCGACGTCACCTGGGACGCCGTTCCCGGCCGCGTGTGGAACGCCACTGTGACTAGCGTTCCGTCGACGGTCAAGTTGCATGGTACGCGCAACGTCGGCGAGATCACGAGCATCGTAGATAATAAGGATTTGAAGCTCCTGCCCAATATCAACGTCGGGGTAACGATTGTTGTGGCCGAGCACGATAACGTGCTGGTATTGCCGCGAGAGGCGGTGCGCAGGGACGATTCGAAGCCTTACGTTTTACAGGTCATCGGCCACGAACTCAAACGTCGCGAGGTCGAGACTTCCCTCTCCAGCCTCACACAGGTTGAAATCACCAGCGGTCTTTCCCATAAGGACGTGGTTGCGATCAGTGCTTGGAACGGCAAACCGATCGGCGATCGAACGCAGGTAAAGTTTTAAGAGAAAGTAGCAAGCGAAAGTTCAAGCAGATGATTACGCGCACTCTTGAAGTCTTATTCTTTTTGACAATACTGATCGGCTCGGCCGGCAGTTGCATGGCAGACTCCGCTAAGGAAATGCTGGCAGCGGGCCGCATCGATGAAGCCATTGCCACGCTCAATGGCCCCCCGTCATCGCCCGCAGCGGATGCTATGTCGGCCAATCTTCTGTGCCGCGCTTATTATGCCCTTGAAGATTGGGAGGGCGCGGAATCCTCCTGCAGGAAAGCGGTAGCGCGGGATCCCGGCAACAGCCGCTTCCACCTTTGGCTAGGACGTGTATATGGGGAAAAGGCGGAACGATCGAATTTTGTTACCGCGCTTGGCCTGGCCGTGAAGGTGCGCGCGGAATTTGAATCTGCGGTGCGACTGGACCCGAAAGATATTGAGGCTCGGCTCGATCTGGCCGAGTTTTATGCCCAGGCACCGGGTGCTATCGGCGGTGGGCAGGATAAGGCCCGCGCACAAGCCGCCTCTCTCGCCACTCTGAATCCGGGCCGCGAACACTGGGTTTACGCCCGCCTTGCCGAAGAGAGAAAAGAAAACGCCGCCGCGGAACGCGAATATCACCAATATATCGATCTGAGCGGTGGAGATGCGCAAGCATGGCTCGACCTGGCCCTTTTTCTACAACGCCAGAAGCGCTTTGCCGAGATGGAGCAAGCCATCATCAACCTCAGCCAGTCGCCTGCGCCCAGGCCTGACGTATTGGTGGAGGCGTCCGAGACTCTGTATCGCAGCCGCCGAAGCTATCCTTTCGCCACCGAACTGCTGCAGCGTTACCTCATGACCGGCCCGGTTGAGGAAGCTCCGGCATTCCGAGCCCATTATCTTCTGGGCACGCTACTGGAGTACCAGGGAGACAAGGCCGGTGCCGCGCAGCAGTACCGTGCCTCTTTGGCCCTGGTTCGGAACTTCGGCTTGGCGCAGCAAGCCCTCAACCGAGTTGCTCATTGAGTTGCCCCAGTTGTTTCCCTGGAAGGGCCAGGTTACGGCAAGATTTGAGGATTGTAGGTTTCCAGCGGTTCTTGCGGCATTTTCGAATAACTCTTAAAGTTACTGTCCCGCCCCGCTCGGGCGCACTACAATTTGTGCCTTGCGGCGAGACCGCGGATCCCGCTGCCCCGATGGATGGTGAATGGTACCGTATTGGTCGACGGTTGGTCACGGCTCGGTGACGATGACTGACGAGTTGAAGATGAAGGTGATGAGATGAAATTCCGATTGCCGCGCGGGTTGCGCTGCATCAAGTGGCGCCGCATAAATCCATGCGCACTCCTCACCGCCGTCATGGTTGTAACCGCAATGCGCGTTCAAGCTGAAACGGTGACGCTGGAGCGGGCGATTCGACTGGCGCTGGCGCACAGCACGAGTTCGGCGATAGCGGACGCCGACGTGCAGCGGGCGTTCGCTTCTTATCGTGAACTTCACGCCAGCTATCTGCCACAGGTCGGCATTGGATCTGGCCTGGGATGGTCGTATGGATTTCCTCTCAGTATCGAAGGGTCTGCGCCAGCATTAGCGGATGCGGCAGCACAAAGTACAGTCTTTAATTCTTCGCAGCGCGAACTGACTAAGGCCGCGAAGATCGAATGGCATGCCGCGGAAATTCAGGGCCAAGACCAGCGCAACGCCATCATCCAGGATGTAGCACTCACCTATTCCGAATTAGCGAAGTGGGAGGCTCGGCTCCTGCACCTGCAACCGTACGAGGCGCAAGCCCGGCAAATGGAACAGGCGGTCGCCGAACGCCAGCAGGCAGGCGTGGACAGTGTCGTCGACTTGAATAAAGCCAGGCTGATCAGCGCCCGCGTGCGACTCCATCAAGCCGAGGCACGGGGCTCCGCAGACGTGCTGCGACAGCGCCTTTCAGCTCTTACCGGATTGCCGGTTTCCGCCATCGAGATTGCGCCCGAAACTATTCCTGCCTTGCCACCCGTCGCAGCCGAACCGAATGCCCCGGAAAAGGCGCTTGCCTCCAGTCTCTCGATCAAGTTTGCCGAGCAGCACTCTCTAGCCGAATCGATGCGGGCGGTGAGCGAGCATCGAGCTTTATATCCCACCATCGATTTTTCCGCCCAATATGCCCGGCTTTCCACCATCAATAACTACAACCTCTATTATCGAAAGTTTCAGCCCGATAATGCCACGGTCGGCTTTGCGCTTCGCATTCCATTGTTTAATGCCGCACAGCGCGCCCGCATCGAGGAGGCCAAAGCTGAAGCACTCAAGGCGAAAAAGCAAGCGGACGCTACCCGTGATCAGGTTGCCGAGGAGACGCTCAAACTGCAACGTGCCGCCGAACAACTCGACGCAGCGCGCGAAGTAGCCGAGTTGGAATATCAACTCGCACAGTCCAATCTCGAAGCAACCCAAACCCGCGTCGAATCCAAGACCGGCACCTTACACGAGTTGGCCGATGCCCGCGTGCAGGCAGCCGAACGCTTTCTGCTTTTCCAGGATGCCGATTTTGCCTACCGACGTGCCCGCATGAATCTTTTGCGTGCTACCGGCGAGTTAGAGACCTGGGCATTACCGGGTTCGACTCCTTCCACAACCTCCCCGGCAAAATAACGCGTATCTAGACCTGTCAGCCGACGAGTATCGGATTCTGGCTGCTCAATGCCGGGAAGCGACGTTCGAGGTGAATCCTTTGCCCTTCGGAGGTGCGCTAAGGCACACTTAGACAATGGTTTCCACGCTTCTTTTTGTCGGACAAGACGTACCTGAATGGTAGCGTCGACCAGGGTGCTAGCCCGATTAAAGATGGTAAAATAGAGACTCTCAATATGCCGCTAAAAACATTGTTTTTGAATCCGCCTTCGTTTGAGAATTTCGATGGGGGCGCAGGTTCGCGCTGGCCCGCCACACGTGAAATCGAATCCTACTGGTATCCGGTCTGGCTCGCTTATCCCACAGGAATGCTCGAAGGGGCACGCCTGCTCGACGCTCCGCCTCATCACATCACCGCGGAAGAGACCATCCGCACCTGTAAGGATTACGAACTCCTCGTGCTCTTCACCAGCACTCCGGGATTTGCTGGCGACGTTCGTATCGCCGAGGCCATCAAAGACGCTAACCCTCACATCAAAATCGCGTTCGTCGGTCCCCACGTCAGCGTATTGCCCGAAAAATGCTTGACGGATTGCAAAGTGATTGACGTCATCTGCCGCAAGGAATTCGACTACTCCATCGTCGAGTACGCGCAAGGTAAGCCCCTCGAAGATATTCTGGGCATCTCTTATCGCAAGAATGGGCAGGTCGTGCATAATGCCGACCGTCCGACCATTCAGGATCTCGATTCCCTGCCCCACGTCACCGATGTTTACCGGCGCGATCTCGATGTCCGCCGCTACAACGTCCCATTCCTGCTACACCCGTATGTGGCGCTCTATACGACGCGCGGATGCCCGGCGCAGTGCACCTTCTGCCTCTGGCCGCAGACCCTCAGCGGACATCCCTGGCGCAAACGCTCCACCGACGATGTGGCGCGTGAAATGGCGAAGGCGAAAGAGTACTGGCCCTACGTCAAGGAATTCTTCTTCGACGACGATACCTTTAATCTACAGGGCGCGCGCACCGAGGAATTGTGCGCCAAGCTCAAGCCGCTCGGCCTTACCTGGTCTTGCACCTCCAGAGTTACGACAAGCTACGAAACTCTGAAGGCCATGAAAGAGTCGGGATGCCGGCTCCTGATCGTGGGCTACGAATCGGGCGATGCGCAGATTCTGAAGAACATCAAGAAGGGTGCAACCGTCGAGCGCGCTCGCCAGTTCACCAAGGATTGCCACAAGCTGGGGCTTGTCGTTCACGGAGATTTCATACTTGGCCTGCCAGGAGAAACTCGCGAGTCCATAAAGAACACCATTGGCTTCGCCAAGGAGCTCGACGTCGAGACGATTCAGGTTTCGGTAGCGCACGCTTATCCCGGAACCGAACTGCACGAGGCCGCGCTCAAAAACGGTTTCATGACCAACGATTCTAAGATGGTGGATGACCTCGGGCACCAGATGGTGCAGATCGAGTATCCCGGCCTGCCGGCCAGGGAGATTCTGGCTGCGGTTCACGATTTTTACGACGCATATTATTTCCGTCCCAAGGCCGCGTACCGC
Organism: uncultured Acidobacteriaceae bacterium; assembly: GCA_963696275.1. Classification (GTDB taxonomy): domain Bacteria; phylum Acidobacteriota; class Terriglobia; order Terriglobales; family Acidobacteriaceae; genus Acidiflorens. Next base: position 264,213 of record CAVOJQ010000013.1, read on the forward strand.
ATCTTGAGAAAGTCGATGTTCGACAGCTCCGAACGCAAGCGCTTGTATAAGGAAGCGAAGGGCTTTCTCAAATTGCGAGCACAGCGCCACAAGTGGGTTAAGGAACAAAACCGGAAAGAAGAAACGCCCGCTCCCGAACCGGCGAAGGCGTAATTTTTCTGACGATACGACCCAACCGCGTCTCGTCAGACGGACCCCTGCTTCCCGCAGTGTTTGATTCGCCGGAGTGGCATCGTACGTGAACTTTCGAAAGTACCTCGTTTTGGCAGGAATTACCCTCTTCGGCACAGCGGGTGATTCCCTGCTTTCGCGGGGCATGAAAGAGCTCGGCGGCATTTCTCTTCGCCACCTTTCTGGACTCTTACTCGCCATCCTCAATCCCTGGGTTATGGCCGGAATTCTTTTATTGTTAGGTTTCTTTGCCTGCTACCTGTCCGCGCTTTCATGGGCGGACCTCACCTACGTCCTGCCTGCCACATCGCTCGGATATGTGCTCGTCGCCTTGATTGGTCACTTCATTTTTCACGAAGTAATCTCGTCCACGCGCTGGCTTGGCATTGCCTTGATCGCGGCCGGCGTTGGCTTTGTGGCCGCGGGTCCGTCACTCACCTTCCGTCGGGAAGGTCACAAGGATCGGGACGTTACCCCGAGCGCTATTTCCGAGGGAGTGAAGCCATGACGGAACTCTATGCCTGGGCTGCCATCGGGCTCGTCATCGTGGCCTCCACCACCGGCGACGTTCTGCTCGCCTATGCCATGAAGCGCGTCGGCGATGTTGGTGAAATCTGGCAGCGCGGCGGAGCGCTCGCTGTAGTTGGGCGGGTGTTGACGACACCGACCTTCGCTTTGGGCGTCATCGCCATGGGAATCGCCTTCTACAGCCTGCTCTTCGGCCTATCGTGGGGCAATCTCAGTTTGGTGGTCCCCGCCGCGGCCTCGCTTACATTTGTAACCAATGCGATCGCAGCGCGCATTTTTCTCCACGAACGTGTGGGACGTCAGCGTTGGATTGCGGTGTTATTGGTGGCCGCAGGAGTCGTGTTGATGGCGCTGTGATTTTCTTCCGCAACCGTAGGGAATTGAGATCGAGCAGAACTAGCGAATTAGCTTCATCAGTCCGCTCGCAGGCAGATCGGGGACAATAAGGGTGACACTCCCGGCGCCTGCGACTCTAGCCACTGCGTCCGCCGCCAGATAGCCGCTTCGAACCGCGCCCTCCATGGTGGCGGGCCAGCCCGTCGCGGTCCAATCGCCGGCTAGAAAAACGTGCGGCCATTCTGTTTCCGGCTTTGGCCGGTACTGGTCGATTCCCGGACGCGGCGAATAGGTCGCGTTCACTTCTTTAATGACAGTTGATTTCAGCAGCTTCGCGTCGCGTGCGCCGGGAAAAAACTCTTGCGTCTCTTTCACCGCCAGCTCGACAATTTCCGACTTTGACTTCTCAATCAGGCTCCGCGAACAACTTACCACCAGCTCGATGTAGCTTCCGCCGCCATCGTCGCGAGCTTCATGGTTCCGCGTGTTCTGTTCACGAGCCTTCCTGGCGTCGATCAGGCGGGACTTGTGAAACATCCACTGCATCGTTCGGTCGAGAAGAACCGCATGATCCAGTTCGCTGATCTGCCGGTCGAACCAGAGGTGGATTCCGGTGATGGGCGAGGTCGAAAACTGTTCCAGAGCGGCGGCTAACGGCGCAGACGACGTAGTGTCAGGCAACATGCGCGACAAAGCGTCGAAAGGAACCGCGAGAACCAGATAGTCGAATTTTCGTTCCGCGCCGCTGGTAGTAACGCTTACGCCGGATGATTCCGTTCGGAACGATTCGACTCCTGCTCGAAACTGGACCTCTCCACCACGCGCTCGAATGTAATCCCCCGCGGTGCTGTATAGCTCGGTGAGAGGCACCGTTGGAATTCCCATGCGCCCGGCTGCTGCTGACTTGAGAAACGACTCACGTACCACCTGGGCAGCATAGGGAACGGAAACTCGATCGAGATCCTCGTTCAAAGCGCTCACCAGGATGGTCTTCCAGAACCGCTCAATTGCCTGTTTCGTCTGTCCGTGTCGCTGAAGCCACGCTAAGAATGATTCCCCATGATCCGCTGACACGCCAGGCGCCAGCGCAACCATCGCCCTGCTGATGGCCATTTTGTCGCGGAAATTCAGGCAATCGGCCCGCAAGAATGCCGGCGCTGTATGCAAAGGAGCGGGCAACGCCGACGGCGAAATCACGGATGCGCGTCCCCCCGGTTCGAGAAAAGTCAGCTTCTCGTACCATCGAATTTTGTCCTCGACTCCGGCACGACGATAAAAGTCGAGCAAATTGGTACAGCAGCCGAGGAGTACATGCTGGCAATTATCGACAATTTCGCCCGTACCAGGGTGCTGATAAGACGAGGCACGCCCACCGAGGTAAGGGCGGCGCTCAAAGAGCGAAACTCGAAATCCGGCCTGCGCCAGGGCGCATCCCGCCGCCAGGCCGGCGAGTCCGCCTCCAGCAATCGCAATTGTGGTTGATTGTGTGTTGACCGGCATCACTGCAGGCGCTGCAACATTCCTTTTCCGAGGACCGTCACCTTTTCCAGAACGCCCAAGCGCACACGTTCGCCGAAGACGTCATACTGGTTCGCGGCAATCTTTTCCAGCAGGCGGCGATAAATAGTGATCAGAACCCATAGCGCCGGTTGACTGTCTTCATTCACCAGTGGGATCAGATCTTCTCCCGCGCGGTAGAACTCACGGGCACGGTCAGCCTCCAACGCCAACAGCGGACGTATGCGGCTGACATCAACTTGCGGCCCGGCCAGGTCGCCAGCCGCCAATCCGCATTGCGCCAGGTCTTCTTGCGGAAAATAAACGCGACCCATGGCAACGTCCTCTTTGACGTCACGAATGATATTCGTCAGCTGAAACGCCAGGCCGCAACGTTCCGCCAGTGGCTCAGCGGCAGGATCCCGGTATCCAAAAATCCTGATGCATACCAGTCCCACCACCGACGCCACTCCGTAGCAATATTGTTGTAGTTCTTCGAAAGTCTGGTAGCGCGCGACCAACGACGCTCTCGCGGAGGGTTCGGCCGGGCCGGATTCAATATCCGCCGCCGTACCGAAAGCGAGTTGATCCAGCAGACCGATGGGAATCTGATAATTACGTTGCGCATCGGTGAGCGCCAGCAGAACGGGATCGTCTGTGGGCTGTGCGGCCAGGGCACGATGAACTTTATCCAGCCATTCTGCAAGTTTGTTTTGGCGATCGGCAGGGCTCAGAGTGCTGTCGTCGGCGATGTCGTCGCAGCGCCGCATGAACGCGTACACGGCGCTCAACGCATTGCGCTTGCGCCGTGGCAGAACCATGAATCCGTAATAAAAGTTTTTAGCGGCCGAGCGGGCGATACTCCGGCAGACGGAGTACGCCATCGCCAGCTGCGATGCGGTCGGTGCAAATGGCACGGGCGCGTTTCCCACGGCGGCGGTCATCTCCGCCTCCGCAGCACTTTTCCCAGAGCGGCGCGGGCGATCAAGGTCAGCTTCCGGGCTTTGGAAAGTGCGGGGCGATGGCCCAGAACGGCGAAATCCTGTCGCTCAATGGCGTTTAGAATTTCTTGCCCGCCGCGGCTGAACAATTCGATATCCGTGGCCAGTGCGCGATCGACTTTCGCGATCAGCGGCAAGCCCTGGGTGAACCATTCGCGGGCGCGCTCGACCTCGAACTTCATCATGTCACAAAAAGCGGAAGTGTTCCTGGCGCCGCGGATTTCCGCTTCGCTAACGCTGAAGCGGCGCAGGTCCTCGAGCGGCAGGTAAATACGGCCTTTGGAAAAATCGGCGCTCACATCCTGCCAGAAGTTCGCCAGCTGCAGCGCAGTGCAGGTGGTATCGGAAAGCAACTGGCGCTCGGCATCATGATATCCGCAGAGATAGAGCACAAGGTGTCCAACCGGATTCGCTGAAAACCTGCAGTAGCCCAGCAGATCGTTGAACGTTTCGTAACGGCAGACACGCTGATCCTGACGGAAAGCGCTCAGCAGATCGGCAAATTCATGTTTCGGAATTTCAAACTTGCGGACAGTCACCGCGAGCGCGACGAAGACAGGATGAAGGGGATGACCTTCGTAGCAGGCGTTTAATTCAGTCTCCCATTGATCGAGTAACTGCAGGGATGCGGAGGTATCGCCCACTTCGTCGCCGAGATCGTCCGAAATGCGGCAGTACGCATAAACATTAAAAAAATGCTGACGCAAGGGCTCGGGAAGAAACCAGGAAACGACGGAAAAATTTTCGTAATGCGAACGCGCCAGGCGCCGGCAATATTCCTGCGCTTCAGCTTCTGAAGGCGCCCGCTCTGGGATGGCGTACTCCGGCGGCAGCGCACTCCAACCGGAGGCGAGCGGCTCAGTCGGGGAAGGAGTCATCGCAGTCGTCATCACCGATTCTTAGATATAGAAAACAAAGTTGTTTCTCGGGAGCCGGGCGTCCTCCCCCCGGCAGGACGGGCGCGACGCCCGCCGCACCGCCGATTTATCGCGCGACCCTAGTGACCCGGGATAATCGCAGTCTTGATATCCCCGTTGCGGTTCAGCATGTGTCGCAGCACGTCCTGCAAACGCGAAAGCGGCGCTTCGCCTGTGATGTAGTCGTTGCCCAGAACCTTCCTCTCGGCGATCAGACCGAAGGCCCGGCGCACCGTCTCCGGCGTGTGATGGAAGGTTGCCTTCAAAGTAATCTCCGAGTAATGCAAACGGTTGGTATCCAACTGGACCTTGGTGCCGGCCGCGCAGCCTCCAAAGAAATTTACCGTGCCGCCCTTGCGCACCATTTGCACGGCCCACTCCCAGGCTTCGGGACGACCGACGGCTTCGATGGCTACATCGGCACCGCGCCGCTCCGGACTCAACTCGCGCACCGCCTCTACCGGATCTTTCACCTTGGTAATCTGCACCACTTCGTGCGCGCCCTTTTTGCGCGCCAGCGTAACCTGCGAATCGCGCTTGACGACCGCAATCACGTTGCATCCGATCGCCTTCGCGACTTGCACAAACATCAGGCCAATCGGCCCGCCGCCAATCACCGCGACGGTGTCGCCGATCTCCACGCCGGTTTCATGCAGACCGCGGAGAACGCAGGCCAGCGGCTCGGTCATCGCCGCGTCTTCAAAGCTCACGTTCGCGGGCACCATCAGCATATTGGCTTCTACAATGCGGCGCGGAATGCGGATGTACTCGGCGTAGGCGCCATTATTGAAAAGCAAATCTTCGCAGAGGTTCAGCTGGTGCTTCGAACAATAGAAGCACATGCCGCAGGGAGCCGAGTTGAGCGCCACCACCCGCATGCCCTTCTTGAAGCCACGCACGCCCTCTCCCACTTCCTCGACCGTTCCCGCCAGTTCGTGCCCGAACAGCGCTGGAGGAACAATCATGCGCGCGTGATAGCCGCGCTGGTACACCTTCAAATCCGTGCCGCAGGTAAGCGCCACATGCACCTTGACCAGAACTTCGCCTTCACCCACACGAGGAATGGGCACTTTCTCGATCTTAATGTCTTCTTTGCCGTAGAGAACGGCGGCCGTCATCTTGCCATTCACAGTTGGTTTCCTTCCCACGATCCTGGCCTGCCCGACTGGATCACGATCTTCATCGAGTCCGGTTGAGGATGAGCAGCCAGCTTCAGCGCTTCCACACCGCGTTCAAGCGGGAAACGGTGGCTGATAAGCCGTTCCAGATCCATTTCGCGATTCATCACGAACCGCACTGATTCCTCCTGTAGTTCAACCGATGCACTGTAAGATCCCAGCAAAGCCTTTTCGTCGACGCACACCGCCGCCGGATCAATCGTTACCTCGCCTCGCACCGTTTGTGCGAACAGCAACACACGCCCTCCCGGACGCGCTCCGTCCATGGCCGCACGAACCAGTCCTGTCCCGCCCACTGCCAGAATCACAGCGTCAGCGCCGCGTCCTTCCGTCATTCCGCGCACCACTTCCCCGGCGTCGGCCTGCGAAGCGTCGATTGTGAGATTGAGGCCGAAGCCACGGGCCATTGTAAGCCTCTTGGGATACAAATCGGAAGTAATCACCCTAGCTCCCGCTCGCTTCGCCAGGGTTGCCAGTATCAGCCCAATCGGGCCCTGCCCCATCACCAGCACGGTTTCGTCGGCTTCCAGGCGAAGGGTCTCAATACCCTTGATGCAGGTATTCACCGGTTCGAGAAAGCAGGCCTGTTCGAAACTGACGCCGTCCGGAATTCTCACCGTTCCTTTTTCGACGATCCAGTCCATCACCCGGACGTATTCGGCAAAGCCGCCACCAGAAGGCTCAAACCCGGCGGTGCAGCCGACTTTCTTGTAGCTGGTACACTGCGCGAAGGTCCGGTGACGGCAGTAGTAACATTGACCGCACGGGATGTGATGAAAGACCACCACCCGGTCGCCTGCGCTGAATTGACTGACCTCTTCCCCCACCTTCGCGACGACCCCAGCCGTTTCGTGGCCAAAAATACGCGGCGCCGAGTGCGATCCGGTGGCAATTTTCTTCAAGTCGGTTCCGCAAATGCCGCAGGTGTGGACTCGCACCAGAATCTCTCCCTGCCCAATTTCAGGCACCGGCACTTCTTCCATGCGCACATCATTCACGCCGTGATAAACGACGGCGGCCATGGTCGAAGGAATTGCGGAGAGAAACTTATGCCTTGCGCTTGCAGCGGCCCCTTCAACGGATAGAGTCGACGTTCGGGCAATTGCCATAAAAGCTCGGATATTTCCCCTATTGTTTTCCCGTGGACCGAGTATGAACTCCGGTAACGGCGAGAGTATGTTCGCCAGCGCACGTTCCATTTGGCTGACCTGAACCTGCTGCATCCAAATCGGTTCCCGCTGACTCACCCGCCGGCGAGCTATCACGTTGAGTCTGCCCCGCGAGGTAATCCGCAAGGACCTCACAAAGAGCGTGGCTCGCTTTGGAACTATTTCGCGCTAATGCTATTGTCACCCCCCAAAGCCATGGACGCAATGCCACGTGACCGGCAAACTTGAGGGAGTGGAAACTTCCGTTTTCGCCCACAAACCGCTCCACCGGCGGCATCGCGAAATCGGACGTATCGGAGATAGCTTTGAACACTCCGAATTCGACTCCTCGCGCCTGCGCTCCTTGCGCCACCGCTGCCGCCTCCATGTCTACCGCACTCGCGCCATAGGCCTTGGCAAACCGAACTTTCTGCTCGTGGTCAGCGATGCTGGCGGAGCTCAGCAGCACTCCCATACCGGAGCCGGTGTCGACCCGAACCCCATCGGCGGAATTAATCACGGTGCGCGGACGGAGCACGTCAGCAACCTGCAACGATCCATCCAGCGCGCCGGCAAAGCCAACGGAGATCACGAGACTCGGATGAACCTCCCGAATCACCGCCTCGGTCGCACGGCGGGCTGATTCCGATCCTATTCCGCTGCAGATCAGAAATACTTCTCCCTGCTCAAAAACCGGCTCAAAAAGACGATAGCGCCGTCCCCCATGTTCCATCTCCCTGACAATACTTTTGCCATTCGCTTTTTTTTCCCAGCTGCGGAGTAGAGGCGCTACCTCTCGTTCCATAGCCGCAATGATCGCGATCCTGATCTTGACGAGCCTAGACATAGCCGTTCGCACGAAACCATTCCACCGACCGCCGCAACGCGCTCTCCACCGGAACCATCCGCCAGCCCAGTTCCTGTTCCGCTTTCGCCGAACTCACAAACATCATCTTGCGTCCCATGCGGACGGCATCAATCGTCGCCCGCGGTTCCCTGCCCAGAAGCCGGCCCGTCACCATCTCATCCACGAATCCAGCCGCCAGCGCAAAAACGTAGGGCAGCTTCACGGTCGGCGATTTCAAACCCGTAATCGCGGCCAGCCGGTCCAGAATCTGTTTCAGCGTCAGGTTCTCCCCGCCCAGAATGTAGCGCTCGCCCGATCTTCCCTTTTCGAGCGCCTGGATATGACCGCGGGCACATTCGGTCGCATCCACCAGGTTGAGTCCCGTTTCCACATACGCCGGAAATTTCTTCTTCAAGAAATCTACAACGATCCGTCCGGTCGGAGTCGGCTTGATGTCACGCTCTCCGATCGGCGTCGATGGATTTACGATCACCACGTCGACTCCAGATTTCGCGGCCTCCACCGCCGCCTGCTCGGCCATAAACTTCGACCGCTTGTAGTGCCCGATCATGTCCGCGATGCCAACTGGACTACTTTCATCGGCGACGTTCCCATGATTCAAACCCGAAGTGAACCCCATAGTTGCGACGCTCGACGTGTACACCACCCGCCGCACTCCTTGCTTGCGCGCCGCTTCCAGCAAAGCCCGCGTCCCTTCGACATTCGAGCGATACATCTCCTCCGGATCGCGCACCCACAGCCGGTAATCCGCGGCAACGTGAAATACAACATCGCAGCCCGAGAGCGCCTTCCCAATCGAGGCAGGGTCACGCAAATCGCCGACCACTTGATCAACCTCCCGCCCGGTGTTCAGGTCGCGAAGGTTGCGCAGGTCGCTCGTCGGCCGCACCAGCAACCGCAGGTCCGCTCCCTGTTCCGCCAAAACGCGTGCGACATGACTGCCCAGAAATCCTGTGGCGCCGGTGACGAAAGCCTTCAAAACCAGTTCTCGGTTCTCCGTTCTCAGTTCTCGGCAAAATCCCAGCCGAACCAGACCATATTCAATAGCTGGTTTCTCTGGAAACTGAGAACCGAAAACTGAGAACTAGTTTGTACCCTTCTCCGCCATTACCTTGGAATAGGTCGTTAACGCGATCAGCGGGAAATACTGGCGGTACAGGTGGTATTTCAGATAAAACACACGCGGAAATCCCGTGCCGGTAAAGAAAGGTTCATCCCAGGAACCGTTCTTATTCTGTGTACGCAGCAGATATGCTATGCCGTGTTCCACGCATTCGCTACGCGTATCGCCTACAGCGAGCAGCCCCATAATCGCCCACGCCGTCTGCGACGCGGTGCTGTCGCCTTGGCCGCGAAGATTGGGATTGTCATAGGAGCCCACCGTTTCTCCCCACCCGCCATCGGCGTTCTGCACCGATCGCAGCCACTCCGCCGCCTGCTGGACCATGGGATCGTTGCGGTCCACCGCCATCGCTTCCAGTCCGCGCAGTACCTGCATGGTGCCATAAATGTAGTTCACACCCCAGCGCCCGAACCAGCTTCCGTCCGGCTCCTGCTCTTTACGAATGAACTTGATCGCCCGCTGCACCGCTGGATAGTTCTGGTCATATCCGTAAGTTGCCAGGCACTCGAGAATGCGCCCCGTGATGTCGACCGTTGCCGGATCGAGCATGGCGTTGTGATCGGCAAAGGGGACGTACTGGAAGACCATGCGGTCATTGTCTTTGTCGAACGAGGCCCAGCCCCCATTCTTGCACTGCATGGAAAATATCCAGTCAATCGCGCGTTGCACCGACTCCGCCTGGTAGCGCCCATTGGAATGCTCGACGCGGCTTAACCCCAGGCAGACCATCGCGCTATCATCCACGTCGGGATAAAACTCGTTGTTAAACTCGAAATACCATCCGCCCGGTTCGCCCTTCGGATTCTTGATCTTCCAGTCTCCGGGCTTGCGCACCTGCTTCTGCAGGATCCAGTCAGCGCACTTCACCAGCCGCGGATCATTGGCCGGGACCCCCGCCTCACCCAACGCGAAGAGCGCGTATGCCGTATCCCATACAGGAGACAGGCAGGGCTGCATGCGGAAAGTGTCGCCCTCCTCAATGCCCAGCTTCTCGAACTCGTCCATGGCGCGAATAAACTGCGGATCGTCCACCGAATACCCCAGGCAGCGGAGGGCAATAATGGAGTTCATGATCGACGGATAGATCGCTCCCAGGCCATCGCTCATCTCGAAGCGCTCCAGCATCCACTTTTCTGCGCTTCGCAACGCAAGCGAACGCAGCGGACGAATATGCACGCGCTCCGCCCAGTGCGTAATCCGATCCAACACCAGGAAGAAATTGCGCCAGGAAAGGCGTTTTTTCGACCAGTGCAGATTCATGCGCGACTTGTCGCGTCCGCCGACAAAGAGTTCTTCGACTCCCATTTCGTCGGCAATTTTCTTGAACGGCTTCTTCGCATAACAGATCGAAAGCGGCACCAGAATGGCTCGCGACCAGGAAGAAATTTCATAAATATTGAACCAGAACCAGTTGGGAAAAAGGACGATCTCCGGCGGAACCGCGGGCACCGCGTCGTAATCATATTGCCCAAAGAAACAGAGGTAGATCTTGGTAAACGTATTGACTTCGGTCACGCCGCCCATCGCCAGAATCTTCTTCCGGGCGCGCGCGAGCGCGGGATGATCTGCGGTGAATCCAGCAAGTTTTAATCCAAAGTAGGCTTTCACCGAAGCGCTGAGGTTCGAGGCGCCGCCGACATAGATGCTCCAGCCGCCGTCTTCGTTTTGATGATTCAGAATGTAGCGGGCGGCCTTGTCGAACCGTTCCTGATTGCCCGTCCCCAGGAGCGTGTGCAACAGGATATAGTCGGATTCGAGAGTTGTATCGGCTTCCAGTTCGCCGCACCAGTAGCCATCTTCGTGCTGCTGCGAGAAGAGATGGTTGCGCGCCGCATCCACGGCCACGGCGACCCGGCTCCGCAGGTCGTCAATCTTTCCAAATCGCATCTGCGGCACGGAGGCCGAACCTATGGGGGAGGATTCTTCCATCAATAGCTCCAAAACTCGCCGAACCTATATACGGACATTATGTCTCCAACGCTGCGCCGGCCGGTGCCGAAGCGATGGTCGCCACAATCTCCGGCGGCAGCCCGAAACGCACATTTTCCGGCATGATTTCCAATTCCTTCACATTGCCAAAGCCCTGTCCAGCCAGGTACGCCACCACTTCCTGCACCAGATGTTCGGGAGCGGAAGCTCCAGCGGTTAAAGCCACCGTCTTCACGCCATGCAACCACTGCGGCTGAATGTTGCGGTAATCATCGATTAGATGCGCCTCGGCCCCCAGGCTCCGAGCAACCTCCACTAAACGCTTGGAATTTGAGCTGTTGTCGGAACCCACCACCAGCAGCAATTCGGCATCGGAGGCCACATGCTTCACAGCAACCTGCCGGTTCTCCGTGGCATAGCAAATATCCTGAGCAGCCGGACCCTTGATGTTTGGAAATCGCTCCCGCAGAGCGGCGATGATGTCGCGCGTTTCGTCGAGGCTGAGCGTCGTCTGCGTCAGATACGCCACACGGTTGGGGTCGGGCAAAGTTACCGACGCTACCTCCGCCGGCGAGCCGACAACCTGCGTTACGGCCGGCGCCTCGCCGAGCGTGCCAATCACCTCGTCATGATCGCGATGCCCGATCAGAATCAGCGAATAACCTTCCTTCGCAAACTTGACCGCCTCAACGTGTACCTTGGTCACCAGAGGACAGGTGGCATCAATTACGCGCAAATTTCTGTTCTTACTGGCCTCGCGCACCTCGGGAGAAACCCCGTGAGCGCTGTAAATGACGCGTTCGCCCTCCGGAACTTCGTCGACGTTATCGACAAAAATAGCGCCTTTTTGCTGGAGCTCCTCCACCACAAAGCGGTTGTGGACAATCTCCTTGCGCACATAAATGGGCGGCCCAAACGCCTCCAGCGCGATCCGGACAATGTCAATCGCCCGCACCACCCCGGCGCAGAATCCCCGCGGCTTCAATAACAATAACGTCTTCGTATGCAAATTCCTGGCCTCAGACAAGAGCAACCCCCGCTCCTCTAGGGTACACTTTTCTATAGGAAAAGATGCTCTAAGGGTATCGAAAGAAGCACCCCAAGGTCAATGTAAGCCTTTGAGGCTGTGAGGATTAGCAGCGAGCGGAGAAATAGGGCGGGTGAACGGGACCGTTGCCCGTGGACCGTGCGTCACCAGATCCGGCGAGCGTCGTAAGCATCGAGCGCGCGGTCGGCGCTCAGAATGGGCGCACCCAACGCCTGCGCCTGTGCCACCAGCAGCCGGTCGAAAGGATCTCGATGATGCAACGGCAGCATTCCAGCTCTCACCGAGTGCTCCAGGCTGATCGGGAGTTCCGCAAAGCCCTCACGTTCCACCATGTGATGCAACTCTTGAACCAGTGACGGCGTGTTGAATTTGCCAAGGTTAACCTTGATTGCGAGTTCCCTGCTCTTGAGGACGGTCATCGCCAGCGAAAACCGTCTCGGTCGTCGCCTTCACCCGTTTGCCTTGATCATCTGCTCCGCATGTTTCCGCGAAGTCTCGGTAAGCTTGGCTCCTGACAGCATCCGTGCCACTTCCTCCGTGCGTTCTTGGCCGCTGATTTGCCGGACGGTAGTCTTCGCTCGGCCACCAGCCTCCCGCTTCTCGATGACATAGTGATGATCGGCAAAGGTTGCAATTTGCGGAAGGTGAGTAACACAGAGCACCTGGTGACCTTTAGATAGCGCCTTCAACTTTCTGCCTACGGCTTCCGCGGCGCGTCCTCCGATGCCAGTGTCAATCTCGTCGAAAACCAGCGTGCGCTGTCCTCCCGCGGACTTCTTTCTTCCCGCGGGATTCGTCCCCGCTTCCACGCTCGCTTTCAGCGCCAGCATCACGCGCGAAAGTTCGCCACCGGAGGCGATCTCGTCCAGTGGACGCATGGCCTCGCCTGCGTTCGCCGAGATTCGGTAGATCACCTGATTGATGCCCGAGGCCGCCCAGCGTTCTTCAGCGTCGTTCTCTTCCACCGCAATCTGAAAGCTGGCCCTCATGGCCAGATCGTTGATTTCGGCTTCGACTAGTTTTTCTAATTTGCGGGCTGCCTCGATGCGTTTACGCGACAGGTTGCGGGCCGCCTGTCGATAGTCATCGGCAGCCACCGCAAGCATGGCACGAAGGTCAAGCAACACCTGATCTTTGTTCTCCATTTCGGAGAGCTTGCGCCCGACGTCCTCGCCAAACGCAATGGTTTGCTCGAGCGTAGGGCCGTACTTGCGTTTGAGCCGATCCAGCAGAACGAGGCGCTCTTCGATCTCGGCGAGTCGCTCGGGTGAAGCCTGGATTCCCCCCGCATAATCGCGCAGCGTCGCTCCTACGTCTTCGACGCTGATGCGCGCCGACTCCAGGGCCGTGAGCGCTTCCCGGAATTTCGGCTCGTATCGAACCAGTTCTTCAAGGTGTTTCTGCGCCGCCCGCAAGCTTGACGAGGTGGAGGCGTTGCCCTCATACAGCAAATCGAAGGCGTTGATCGCCGCTCCATAAATTTTCTCCGCGTTGGCCAGCACGCGCTTCTCGGCTTCCAGTTGCTCATCCTCGGGCGGCGTGTCGCCCGGCCGAAGGCGCGCTTCTTCGATCTCGCGGCATTGGAAATTCCACAAATCCAGCAGCCGGGCCCTGTCCTGCTCGTCCTGTTCCAGTTCCGCGATGCGTCCGCGAACCTGCTTCCAGTTCGCGAAGGCCGCGCCTACATCCTTCCCATCGATTCCGGCGTAAGCATCCAGCAGATCCTGCCGCGTCGCCGCATCAAAGTTTACGAGAGACTCGTTCTGCGCGTGGATCACCCCCAAGTGGGGCGCAATCTGCTTCAACACCGTCACGGTCGCGGGCTGGTTGTTAATAAACACGCGCCCCTTGCCACCCGGAGCAATCTCACGACGCAGAATCAGCGCGCCATTCTCCGCGTCCAACCCATTCGTCTCCAGAATCACTTCAACCGAACGTCCCGCTGCCCCTTCGCTCTCAAACACGGCAGCCACTACCGCCCGCTCCGCACCGGTGCGGATCACATCGGACGATGCTTTTTCGCCAAGGAGCAATCCTAGAGCGTCAATCAGAATGGACTTCCCGGCTCCGGTCTCGCCGGTCAAGAGATTGAGGCCAGCCGCGAATTCAATCACGACGTTGTCAATCACCGCGTAATTTTCAAGTCGAAGTTCAGCCAGCATCATTTTTCGTGTGGCGCGGGCGCACTCGCCCGCGGACTTTGGTCTTGACTTACCACCACACCGCTAATTTACGCGCAGCATAGCACAGAGCCCGCCCATACCGGCATGAAACTAAGCTGCCTCAGGCCAGTCAACAAAGTCCGTCATTGACCGATGCGGTTCCCTCGCCATTCACCTCTCCGCACTGGTCTATAATTACTCACTGGGGATCGTTCGAAACCGATGCACTTTTCTTCCGTCCTGCTGTTGTTTATCGGCGGCGAAATCGTTGATCTCGTCCTTCAGACCGGTCCCGTCGCCAAAACCGTCCTGTTCCTCCTCATTGCGTTCAGCGTCCTCTCCTGGGCGGTGATTCTTTCCAAGTGGAGGCTGATCAGTAACGCGCGCGCCCAGAGCGGACGCTTCGTGCGAGCCTTCCGCAAGGCACAGCGCTTACAAGACATCGCTCCCATCGTCGAACAATTCCGCCCCAGCCCGCTGGTGGGTGTGTTCGAGGGCGCCATTGCCGAGTTCAAAAGGCAGATGGGAACGACCGGAGCCATCCACAACCCCGTCGCCATTCAGCGCGCGATGCAGATCTCATCGTCCGAAGAAATCACCCGGCTGGAACGCAATGTTCCGTGGCTTGCGATAACTGGTGCGGTCACACCGTTTATCGGGTTGTTCGGCACCGTCTGGGGCATCATCGATGCCTTCCACGGCCTGGGCACGGCCGGAGCTGCCACCTTGCGCGCCGTAGCTCCCGGAATTTCCGAAGCTCTGGTCACCACCGCCGCGGGCCTGGCCGCCGCCATCCCGGCCGTGATTGCCTATAACCTGATCATCGGCTCGATTCGTGAAATGGCCTCGCGCAACGACGACTTTACTCTGGAGATGCTCAACATGGTCGAGCGCCAGACAGTCCAGCAATCTGCATCGGTGGCCGAGGTCCGGCGCTGATGGCCTTTACTGCTGCCAACGGACGCACCCAGAGCGCGCTCGCCGATATCAACATCACTCCGCTGGTGGATGTGGTGCTTGTTCTGCTCATCATCTTTATGGTGACCGCGCCGGTCTTGCAGTCCGGCATCGAAGTGAACGTGCCCCACACCCGCACCGTTAAGGAGATCACCGAGGAGCGCCTCGTCATCAGCATCGATAAATCACAACGAGTCTTTCTCGGCAATGATCCGATCAATATCAACCAGATCAAAACGCGCCTGAAACAGAAGATTCGCGATCCGCAACATCAGTCGATCTTTTTACGCTCCGATGAAGATGTTCCTTTTGGAGCCTTCGCCACCGTGATGGACGCCATCAAGCAGGCGGGTATCAGCAACGTCAGCATCGTTACTCAGCCCATGGATTCGCATGGCGGCCCTCACTAACCCAGATATCGACATGCAATATCGACATGCCATATAACGATATCGATTCCGAACCCGGCCCATTGCGGCGCCCCCTGGCCGTATCCTTCGGCCTGCATCTGGCCTTCGCCTTGTTCGTCGTGCTCTACGCCGCTTTCATTCACCGAGTTCGCGGCGAAAGCTGGGGCGGCGGTGGCGATGCCATGGGAGCAACTCTGGTGAGCGCCATCCCCTTGCCCGCCAACCCCGTTCAGACAACGAATGTGCTGGCAACGGAATCCAAAGGTCTTTCGAAATCAGAACCGACCGTCCAGGAAAAGGAGCCGGAAGCAATTCCGATTCCCGACAAGAATGCCAGGACAAAAGTGAAGCCGGAGCCGGTGAAAACTTCCACTCAACGAAAAACGGAACCAGTCCAGCCCGAGTCGAATCAAATTCCGTATGGCGAAGGCGGTCCGGTCAGCGGCCCCTACACCATGAGCGCGGCTGGCGGCAAGGGCGGTTTCGGATTTACCGGCAGCGGCGGCGATTTCGGTAGCCGGTTTCCCTGGTACGTTCAAGCCATGGGCCGCAAGATCGCCGAAAACTGGCAAAGTTTCGATCCGAGAATCACTGAAGCGAAGCGCGTTTATCTGACCTTCGATATTGCTCGCGATGGGCATCCCTCGAATGTTGAGATCGAGCAGTCCAGCGGAGTTCCGGCGGTCGATCAGTCGGCCATTCGCACTCTTCAGCGGATCAGCACATTCGGTCCGCTGCCGTCGGAGTATTCAGGCAGCAGGCTTTCGGCGGAGTGGTATTTCGATCCTGACAAGAAATAGAGGCGATTCATGAAGCGCTGTTTGTATTTTTTTCTACCGTTGGTTTTGTTGGCCTCGGCAGTGGGCCAGGACTGGGTCCGCGGCGGCACAGGACTCTCCGCCGAGCGCATACGCCTGGCCGCCGCCGACTTCAAGCCCTCGACCAGCGATCCCAAGAACGCCGACCTTTCGAAAACTTTCAATGACGTGCTCTGGAACGACCTCGACAACGCCGGAATCTTCGATCTTGTCTCCAAGAGTTTCTACCCGCTCCAGGAGCCCGGCCAGCCCTCCGACGTCAACTTCACCGCCTGGAATTCTCCGCCGCCCAACACCTCCATGCTTGCCTTCGGCAACCTCGGCGTCGCCTCCGGCAAAGTCACGGTGCAGGGATGGCTCTATGACGTCAAGAGTCAGGCGTCGCCGCAGGTCCTCGGAAAGCAATACACCGACACCGCAACCACCGACGCGGTCCGGGTCATCGCGCATCGTTTCGCCGATGAAATCATCTTTCGTCTCGGCGGCGGCGTAACCGGCATCGCTGAAACCAAAATTTATTTTGTCAGCGAACGCACCGGCCACAAAGAGATCTGGATGATGGACTACGATGGCGCGAACCAGCAGCAGGTCACGCACCTCGGAAGCATCTCGCTGTCGCCTCGCATCTCTCCCGACGGTTCGCGTCTGGCGTTCAGTTCGATCAACAAGGGTGGCTGGGAGATCCTGATGTACTCCTTCGACCTCAATCGTATGGTCAGCTTCCCACGCTTCGGAGGCATGAACCTCTCGCCCTCCTGGTCACCCGACGGCAAGATCGCATTCTCGTCCTCGCGCAATGGCTACCCCAACATTTTCGTCGTCGACCCCTCGGGCGGAAATTCGCGCCGCCTGACCAATGACAAAGGACCGGATGTTTCGCCCACATGGAATCGCAAGACGGGCAGCCAGATTGCCTTTGTCAGCGGACGTACCGGCTTGCCTCAGATCTACACCATGGAAGCCGACGGCACCAACCTTACACGCGTTACCGACCAGGGCTACGCCGTTTCTCCCAACTGGTCGCCAAGCGGGCAGTTTCTGACTTTTTCCTGGATGCGCAAATACGGCCCCGGAGAGCCCGGCTCCAATGACATCTATTTGATGGACGCAGCCAGCAAACAGTGGGTGCAACTTACGCACGATGCCGGGCGCAACGATTTTCCCTGCTGGTCTCCCGACGGCCGGCACATTGTCTTCCAGTCCCACCGCACCGGCAGCGATCAGATCTGGACCATGCTGGCCGATGGCTCGAACGTAAAACAGTTGACCTTTAAAGGCAGCAACACGCAACCAAACTGGAGTTGGAAGTGATTTGTTTTGGAAATATGCCAAATCTCTACCCACCGAGAGCACGTTGGAACGCGGGGGAAAGCGCCAGTTTCCCTGTGATCCTTTGTGCTCCCCGTGGTAAAGATTGGTTTATCCCCTGGCTTTGACAGAAGAATGATGCCGTTCGCGGCGGGCCAGAGTGCGCCCCGCCGTGAACCTGCAAATTACACGCCACAACGGGCGCACAGAAAAGAGGAATCCGTGAAGCACGAAACCACCACGCCACTAACTAAGACGAGATCGACCACTCTCGTATTTGCGCTTGTCGCAGTGATGTTCCTGGCCGCATGCAGCAAGAAGGTCGCTCCACCACCGCCGCCACCGCCGCCCTCTCTAACTGCACCCACCGCCTCACTGGCGGTGAATCCAAATACTCTCGACCCGGGCCAGTCCGCCACTCTGACTTGGCAGACCACGAATGCCACCGAGGTCAGCATCGACGGTCTCGGACCAGTCGAGACCAGCGGCTCTCGTCAGGTTACTCCGCCCGAATCGATCACCTACCACCTCGTCGCCAAAGGCTCCGGTGGAACCCAGGACGCGACCGCTCGCGTCACCGTCAATGCCGCTCCTGCCCCGCCGCCAGCGTCCACTTCGAACGCCACCGAAGAAGAACTCTTCGCCCAGAACGTCAAGGATGTTTACTTCGAATATGACAAGTACGATATACGCGCGACCGACCAGGGCAACATTCAGGCCGATGCGCAATTCCTGCAACAGCATCCCAATATCCGCATCACGGTCGAGGGACACTGCGACGAACGCGGCTCCACCGAATATAACCTGGCGTTGGGCGCCAATCGCGCCGACGCGGTCAAGAATGCGCTCATCCAGGCTGGAGTGGCTGGCGATCGCATCAAGACCATCAGCTACGGCAAAGAGAAGCCGTTCTGCACCGAGTCCAACGAAAGTTGCTGGCAGCAAAATCGCCGTGGCCACTTCGTTTACGAAAAGTAAGCCAAAATGTGGAGGGACGGGCCTCGCGCCCGCCCCATTTATTAGTACGACGGACACCTGAATAGGATAACTATGAAACCCACGCACCTCGCGCTCGCATTATTCCTCGTCGCTTCCCTGGCTCCCGCCTACGCCGTCAACAAAGACATCATCGAACTGCAGACGCAAGTCACCCAGTTGCAACAGCAGATGACGGCCATGAAGCAGTCCTTTGACGAGCGCATGGGCGTCATGAAGAATCTGCTCGATCAGAACGTCGACGTCGCCAACAAAGTGAACGCCGCCATCAACCAGCTGCAGTCTTCGATCAACAAGCAGCAGCAGGATCGCGGAGGTCAAGCCGACCAACTCTCCGGCCAGATTCAGGCCATGACTGACACCATGGATGAACTGAAGGTTCGTCTCGCCAAGCTGAGCAAGCAGCTCGAAGATATGGCGGCTGCGCAGCAGTCCATGGCGGCGCAGCAGACCCAGGCCCAGCAGCAACAACAGGCGCTCGCCCAGGCGCCTGCGCCCGACGTCCTCTACAACAATGCCTTGCGCGATTACAACGGTGGGAACAATGATCTGGCTCTGCAGGAATTTAACGATTACATCAAGTTCTATCCCAACACCGACCTCGCCGGAAACGCCTACTTTTATCTGGCCGAAATTCAGTACAAAGCTGGCGATTACCCGAAAGCGGTTGCCAACTACGATCTCGTGCTGCAGAATTTTCCCGGCGGAAACAAGGCTGCCTCCGCGCAACTCAAGAAAGGATTGGCTCTCATCGAACTCGGGAAACAGGATGAAGGAATTCAGGAACTGAAACGCGTCATTCAACGCTATCCGCGTTCGAACGAAGCCATCCAGGCACGAGACAAGCTGCGAAGGCTGGGCGCGCTGCCGAAAACCCGCTAGCGCGTGTAGAGCGAACGCCCTCGTCCGCTGCTGTTGTATTGGCTTTTGGGTTAACTCAGACCAGCCCGGCCCGCCGGGCTACAAATCGAAACTAAGCGGCGTCCGGGCCACACCGTTACGGGTGCGCAGTGTTCGGCACCGTCACTCCACCTTCAATCTTCGGAATACCGAAGTGCCCGCCCAAATGGGAGAGATCGACCGGACTGATCGACCCCGAAACCGAAATAAAATCAACCTCGTTAGGCTTGGTTACGATAACCGCGATATTACTGATCGCATTATTCTCCAGCCGCACCCAGACGTTGGTAACTCCTGGGCTTCCGTTCTTTTCCCGGTTCATCACTTGTTTCCAGCCTGCCGCGCGGTATTCGTCTTTCACCGAGTCCAGAATCTTCGAATCGTAAATCCACGCTTCGGGAAATTTGTAACTGTGTACCGACACCCCGTTGACTCCCGCGATCACGCGGCGAACGTCTTCATTGTCCCCTTCGAGTTTCGACGCGATCACCAACATGGAGTGGTCCAGCGTAAACTCTGTTTTCGAAGATGCCTTTTGTCGCCAACCCTCAATCCCACGTGGAACAAAATCATGCTGCTCCTGCGCTTTCAACTGCAGAGCAGGGATGGCGATCAGAAAAACAACAGCCATGCCGAACAATCTCATAAGGCTCCTAAATCGTTGATTCGCATTTACCGGATGGAAATACCAGCTCATAAGAACCCGATACACGACAATTAGTTGTATGGAAAGCCCCGCCAGTGGATTCGTCACCGCGTTTTCTGCAATGACTTTCCTACACGATCTCGGAGTCTCTGCGGTGAAATGACTTGGTCGTTAAACAGCGTCGCCGGCCGCCGCCTTCTCCGCCAGCGCGCCACTCGGTCGCAGCGTAACCCAATCGGTTTGCACCCGATCCCATCCTTGGATCAGGAATCCATATGAATCGAATAGCTGCCGGATCTGGGTCCGCTGCCAACCGGCGATGTCTTCCAGAATCGGCACCAGCGTTGCCAATGCATTATCGCTCAGCACCGTTCGCTTGGCGATCTGCGCCACCAGTTTCGATTCCGACACCGCAATCGTGAATCCGTCGCGCCGGTTCACCTGCAGCATGACGTGAATATCGGAACTCCCGTCGCCAACATAGACGACATGGTCCGCTGGAATCCCCAGCTTTTCCTCGAGCTGATCGAGCCGCGTGACTTTTCCATAGCCTGCCGTAGCCCGCACCAGGCAGTCGATTTCGCCCGAAGCTTTGTACTTGAATTCCGTGCCGAAGATGTGGTCCTCGGGAACGATCCCTTCGAGCGCCGACTGGATCACCTCCACCGGCGCCGCCGAAAGCACATAAAAATCAAAATGAAATCCGTCGATCCGGCGATCGAGTATCTCGTAAATCTGCTTGATATTGTCTTTGAGTCGAATCCGCTTGCCCACCTCGACCAGATCGTCGCGACGCACCCGCGAATTGAACTCGGGATCATGCAAGAGTAGATAAGAAAGTTCCGCCCCCTGCTGTACCAGGTTCAACTTCGCCATGCCTTTGGCCTTGCGCTCAAAATCCTCCACAGAAATACCCAGCAGTTCGCTCAGCACGTAACCGGTATCGTTGAAGGTCAGCGTCTGATCGAAATCGCTGGCAAACAAATAATGTTTACGATATTTGCTAGTCATATCCCTAGATTAGATACCAGGCCATATGAAACGACTATTAAATTTACCAATCCTAACTATCACTACAACTTGCAGGTGCAAACCAACACCGAAGCATTGCCGCCTGTTATCATTCAGCGTGACCTGGCGTCAGTAACTTCTTGCCATGCGAGTTGCGCGCGCATCTACTACGAACGAAATAGCATCGAAAGGCCGTCATGACAAAAAGTACCAGCGATCATCTTCTTAACGACGCCGACCGCGGGAAGGGTTCGCAAGAACCGGACGACCGCAGTCAAAGCGGCAACAACTCCATGCAAGGCCAGCTCGGCCACCGCAACCCCGACCCCATGCAGGACGGCGCCGACAGCGATTTCCCAGAGCCCGGCTACAGCCCCGAGCACTCGTTCGAGGGAGAATTTGAGAAGAAGAAAGCTGGATAGCAATTCTCACGCAGATTGTTTTCGTGGATTTGCTTTCGCCGATTTCCCCTGTGGGTTTTCCCCGCGTCCTCCGTGGTAAAGCTCGAATGCCGTCCGCCGAAGCGCTCCTGAATTCCACAGACCTGGCCCGAGTCCTTCTCCTCGCCGCGCACATCTATTTCTTTGCGTGTGTCTGTCGATCAGCCCTTCTATCACGATTCATGAAAAAACGAGGAACGAGCCATGCCTAAAATGAAAGCAGTCCAGGTCAGCAAAGCCGGCGGCAACTTCGAACTGGTCGAAAGAAATATCCCCGACCCCGGACGAAACCAGGTAAGGATTAAAGTCGAAGCCTGCGGCATCTGCCACAGCGACACGCTCGTCAAAGAAGGTCTCTGGCCCGGCCTCCAGTATCCCCGCGTTCCGGGACACGAAATCGCCGGCCGCATCGATGCCGTCGGTGCCGACGTCTCCAACTGGAAACCCGGCCAGCGCGTCGGCGTCGGATGGCACGGCGGCCACTGCTTCGTCTGCGATCCCTGCCGCCGCGGCGATTTCATCAACTGCCGGAACGAGAAAATTACCGCCATCACCCACGACGGCGGCTACCAGGAATACATGGTCTCGCCGGCCGAAGCGGTCGCCGTGATTCCCGACGATCTCCCCGCCGCCGAAGCTGCCCCGCTGCTCTGCGCCGGCATCACTGTTTTCAACGCCTTGCGCCACTCGGGTGCGCACTCCGGCGAACTGGTTGCCGTCCAGGGCATCGGCGGATTAGGCCATCTCGGAATCCAGTACGCGAAGCAGATGGGCTTCCGCACCTTCGCCATCGGAAGAGGTAAAGACAAAGAGGCGCTGGCCCGAAAGCTAGGCGCCGCTCACTATGTCGACACCGCCGCTGGCGATCCCGCCGCCGAATTACAGAAGTTCGGCGGCGCTAGAATCATCCTCGCTACCGCGCCCGATTCAAAATCCATGTCCGCACTCTTCGACGGCCTTTCTAGTAACGGCAAGCTAATCGTCGTCGGCGCCAGTCCAGATCCCATCGGCGTCACGCCGTTTCAACTCATTCGCGGACGCAAGGCACTCCAGGGATGGGCCTCCGGACACGCGAAGGACTCCGAAGACACCATGGAATTCAGCGCCCTCTCCGGAGTTCGCCCCATGATCGAAAAATTTCCCTTGGAACAAGCCACCGAAGCCTACAACCAGATGATCAGCGGCAAAGCCAGGTTCCGGGTGGTCCTGACAATGTAGTCTGTGTCGTGACGGCATCTGCCCCGTCCAGTTCGTGTGGTGCCGAGTGTCTCGCCCAAGCCGAGCGAAGCTCGGCAGTTGCCTGTGCCAGATCAGTTCTTGATCAGGTCATAAGACAATTTGAGCTGCAGCGAATGGAGGCTCGCTCATTTTTGTGCTCTAATTAGCGCGATTGAGAGTGTTGTTCGGAGACTGCGCAATGAGAACGCTATCGATCCGAATTCTTATTTTGCTTCTCCTGCTGGTTTCGCTTTCATATTCACAGACTCGGACTAGAGAATCGCTGCGCGGGCTCAGCGGCGTTTACGTCTACGTTCTGCCGGTAGGCAAAGAGATTGAAGCGGGCGGCCTGACGAGAAGCCAGATTCAAAAGGCGGTTCAAAAGCAGTTAAGTGACGCCGCCATACCTCTTTACAATGAACCTCAGTCCGCAGAGGGTTCCGCAAACTTGGCAATCACTATAGACACTGTCAAGTACTCGCCGGGAGCATTCCTGTATGCCGTCGAGGTGGAATTGCTGCAAGAGGTCCATTTGGCAAGACGAGCTGATCCGGAACCTTTCGAGGCCGAAACGTGGGCGGCTAAAGCGCTGGGCATTACCGGCGCCAACCGGATGGACTTGATACTTGAGCCGCTCAAGGCCAGGTTGGGCGATTTTATTGCAGACTACCTTGCCGTAAATCCAAAAACGTCAACACCAAAATAACGTCTTACTGCAACTCTTCCATGCACTTCGCCAGCACGTCCCTGCCAGGACGCGTCAACGATTCCGGCAACGTAGCCAGCGGCTGATCCATAACGTTCAGCATGTCAATAAAGCTTGGAGCATTCGCGTTGACATAAAACACGCCCGTCAGCACATCGCCCTTCTGATGCGACTCCATCAACCGCCTCACCGCCTGTACCTTGTCCGTGGGATCGTACTCCTGCTCCAGTTTCCGCAGCCGCAAGCTCGACCCATCGTGCATCGTAACTTCAAACGTCGTTCCCGGATCGTAATCCACATTGATCTCTTCAAACGACGGCACAAAGCTCACTTCATGCAGCGGCTCTTCATGCGCCTGCATGTATTTATAAGACTTAGTCGAGCCCTCATGATCGTTGAACGTCACGCAAGGAGAAACCACGTCGAGCATCACCGTGCCGTTGTGCGCGATCGCCGCCTTCAGCATCGTGTGCAACTGCCTCTTGTCGCCGGAAAAGGACCGCCCCACAAACGTAGCTCCCAGCTGAATCGCCATGGCGCACGTATCGACCGGAGGCAAATCATTCGCGATCCCGCTCTTCAACGTCGACCCAAGATCAGCCGTCGCCGAGAACTGCCCCTTCGTCAGCCCGTAACATCCGTTATCTTCAATGATGTAAATGATCGGTAGATTGCGCCGCATCAGGTGGATAAACTGTCCCGCGCCGATCGACACCGTGTCTCCGTCGCCGGTCACGCCCAATGCGATCAGGTTTTTATTTGCCAGCATTGCTCCCGTAGCCACCGAAGGCATGCGTCCATGCACGGAATTAAAACTGTGCGACCGGTTCATAAAATAGGCCGGGCTCTTCGACGAGCATCCGATCCCGCTGAACTTCGCTACCCGCTCCGGCGGCACTCCCATCTCGTACATCGCATCGATGATCCGTTCCGAAATCGCGTTGTGTCCGCAACCGGCGCACAGCGTAGTCTTCCCGCCCCGATAGTCAACCACCTGCAATCCGATCCGATTAATCTTAGGAGCAGGCGACGGCTTCGGCGTCTCCGTAGGTGTGGTCCCCATCTTACTTACCCTCCATCATCATGAGCTCGTCGGTTACCGAGCGCGCGTCCATCGGCAATCCGTGAATATGACAAATCGACCGCAGCCGTGGAGTCAGTTCCGGCTTGATATCCAGCTTGAGCAACGTCGCCATCTGCCCGTCGCGATTCTGCTCCACGACATATGTGCGCTCATGCCGTTCAATAAAGTCATGCACCTCGCGGGTGAACGGATACGATCGGACCCGAAGATAGTCTGTCTCCAGCTTGTGCTCATTGGATAACTGGTCCCGCGACTCGATAATCGCCCAGTGCGAAGTGCCGTAAGCGATGATGCCAACTTTCGCTTTCCCCGTGCCCGATATCTCCGGACGCGGCACAAACGACCGCGCCGTCTCAAACTTCTTGTTGATGCGCTCCATGTTGCGTTCAAAATCATCCGGACGCTCGCTGTACTGCGCCTTTTCATTGTGCCCGCTGCCGCGCGCAAAATAAGCCGCCGCCGGATGATCCGTTCCCGGCAACGTGCGATACCCCACCCCGTCGCCATCGACATCCTTGTAACGCGCAAAACCTCCCGCCTTCTCAATGTCCGCCTTACTCAGCACCTTGCCCCGATTGATCGGCTTCTCCGGATAAAGAAACGGATCCGACATCCAGTTATTCATTCCCAAATCCAGGTCCGACATAACGAACACCGGAGTCTGAAAATGCTCCGCCAGATCGAAAGCTTCCGACGCCATCGTGAAACACTCGCTCACCGAGTCCGGAAACAGCATGATGTGCTTCGTATCCCCGTGGCTTAGAAATGCCGTCGAGAGCACGTCGCCCTGCGAAGTTCTCGTAGGTAATCCCGTCGATGGCCCGACGCGCTGAATGTCCCAGATCACCGCCGGAACCTCGACGTAATACGCCAGCCCCACAAACTCCGCCATCAGCGAAATTCCCGGACCGGCCGTAGCCGTCATCGCCCGCGCGCCAGCCCAACCCGCGCCAATCACCATTCCCACCGCCGCCAGTTCGTCCTCGGCCTGCACAATCGCAAAAGTCGCCTTGCCGTCCGGACCAACCCGATACTCCTTCATATAGTCGATCATCGTTTCAACCAGCGATGAGGACGGCGTAATCGGATACCACGTCACCACCGTGCACCCGGCAAACATGCATCCCATCGCCGCCGCCGAATTGCCGTCCACGATAATCTTGCCCGCCGTCTTATCCATCCTCTCGATATAAAACGGATCCCGCTTCTTCAAATTCGCGACCGCATAATCGTGCCCCGCCTTGGCCGCTGCCAGGTTCAGAGCCGCCGCCTTTGCCTTGGTAGCAAACTGTTTGCGGATCGCCTTCTCCACCTCGGCGTGATCGATCTCCAGCAGATTTGCCGCCACCCCGACGTAAATCATGTTCTTGATCAGCTTGCGGAGCTTGGCATCCGCCCCCACCGTCGCCGCCAGTTTGTCAAAAGGCACCGCGTAGTAAGTCAGATCGTCGCGCACCTTGTCCAGCGCCAGCGGCTCGTCGTAGAGCACCGCTGCGCCCGCCGCCAGCGTCTTAACGTCGTCCTGCGCCGTCTCCGCGTTCATCGCGATCAGCAGATCGATCTCTTTCTTGCGCGCGATGTAGCCGTCTTTATTAGCGCGAATCGTGAACCACGTAGGCAGCCCCGCAATATTCGAAGGAAACAGATTCTTCCCCGAAATTGGTACGCCCATCTGGAAAATGCTGCGCAACAAAACTGTGTTGGAACTCTGTGACCCAGAGCCATTCACCGTCGCGACCTGAATGCTCATATCGTTGACAACACGTCTCTGCCCCAGTTGACCCGACGATTCCCTGGGCACGACTTCAATAGTAGCCATCCCTATACCTTCCTGATCTGAACCCAACAAGTTGCAATAACCGTTTCAATGACCGGGCAAACCCCTCAACCCGAAAGACAAACTGATCGAACCAGAAAACTATCTAATAATTAAGAATTATACGCGCCAACCAGCGCCAGAGGTAACAAGGATGACAACAGTTCCCAACGAAAGTGGGCGACCCATTCTTACGCCTTTTGCAAAAAGTTCTCCCACGGTGCCCCAGACTCGCGCCCGTTCTTTTGGACGCTAACCTGGACGAAGGTAGCAACTTCCAACGCTAACGAAGCCCCCCCTTCAGCGATAATGGAACGATGACAGCTCTCCATAAAGCTGACGCCACCGGAAACGCCGGCGCGCAAAGCTGCAACGTCGCTCTCCTCGGCTTCGGCACCGTCGGAAGCTCGGTCGCGAGAATTCTCTGCGAGCGCACCAACACCCATCTGCGCCTCACTCACGTCCTCAATCGCAACGTGTCGCGCAAAAAAGTCGACTGGCTTCCCTCTTCCGTGCAGTGGACGGAAAATATCGATGATGTTCTCTCTTCCGACGCAGAAATCATCGTTGAAGTGATGGGCGGCCTGCAGCCCACCGGCGACTGGATACGCCGCGCGTTGTCCTCCGGCAAATCCGTGGTCACGGCCAACAAGCAACTGATTGCGCATTGCGGTTCGGAACTGATCAGCCTGGCGCGTTCAAGGAACCAGCAGATTTATTTTGGAGCATCGGTAGCAGGCGGCGTGCCCGTCATTTCAGGATTGCAGGAGGGATTGGCAGGCGATGAACTTATCAAGATCCGCGGCATTCTCAATGGCACCTGCAACTACATTTTGAGCCAGATCGAAACGAACGGAATCCCCTTTGCCACCGCTCTGCGCGAGGCGCAAAAACTTGGCTTCGCCGAGGCCGACCCCACAGAGGACATCGACGGCCTCGACGCGAGGGCGAAATTAGCCATCCTGGCGCGAGTCGGACTGCATTGTTACGTCGCGCCCGAGAGCATCGCGGCGCGTTCGATATCGGCAATTGACTCCGTCGATTTTGAATACGCTAACCAGCTCGGCTGCACCATTCGCCAGATATCATGGGTTGAATTAAAGACGGAAGAAATAAGAACCGAATCGAAAGCCGATGGCCTGTTTGCCGCGGTTCAGCCCGCACTCGTCGAACTTTCTTCTCCGCTAGCCCGCGTGGAAGGCAGCCAAAACCTGGTGGTCGCGACCGGCGTTTACGGCGGGGAAACTGTTTTTGGAGGTCATGGCGCAGGCGGAAACCCGACGGCAGTTGCCGTCGTGTCCGATATCATCGCCATCGCCCGATCGAGACATCAGCCAACCAATGATGCCGCACAACCGGCTGGGAAGTCTCCCACCGTCACGAACGACTTCACGGCCAGGCACTATCTGCGCTTTCTAGTAAAGGACCGGCCAGGAATCATCGCCAGTCTGGCCACCATCCTCTCCAAGTTCGGCATCAACATCGATTCAGTGCTGCAAAAAGCGGGCTGTCCGAAATCGCATCTGCCGTTCTTGATTGCTCTCGAGGAGTGCAAGTCGTCGCTGGTGGAACAGGCGTTACAAGAGATCAACTTGCTGGATTTTCTGGTGCAGCCGTGTCTGCACTTGCCGATACTTTAGGAAGAGAAGCTATACGCTTGCGGACAACGCTAGGAGTTGGTCCGCAATCCTACACTTCCATCTGGAAGAACTGCGCCATGTTGCGGAATTTTTTGTAGCGGCTCTCCAGCAATTCGGCGACCGATAAGTGCTTCACGGCATCGAGATACTCCGTTAAGGCTCTATCCAACAGCTCCGCCGCTTGCGCATGATCGGTGTGCGCGCCTCCCGCTGGTTCCGGAATAATCCCATCGATGCAGCCCAGTTCGTTCAAGTCTTTGGCCGTGATCTTCATCGCTTCTGCCGCCAGATCTTTCTTGCTGGCATCGCGCCACATGATCGACGCACAGCCTTCCGGCGAAATCACGGAATAAACCGAGTTCTCCATCATCAACACACGGTCAGCCACCGCAATCGCCAGCGCTCCACCACTGCCCCCGACGCCGATCACGGTGGTAACGATCGGCACCTCGAGTCGCGCCATCTCCAGCAGATTACGCGCAATCGCTTCTCCCTGACCGCGTTCTTCGGCGTGCAGCCCTGGATAAGCACCGTCGGTGTCAACAAAGGTGAAGATCGGGCGCTTGAATTTCTCCGCAATCTTCATCACCCGCAACGCCTTCCGATAGCCTTCCGGATGCGGCATTCCAAAATTACGATAGACGCGCTGTTTCGCATCGCGCGCCTTCTGCTGGCCTATTACGATGACTTCCTGGCCATGAAAGCGAGCCATGCCGCAAACGATCGCGGGATCGTCACGGAAGCCGCGATCCCCGTGTATCTCGCTCCAGTCGGTAAAAATACGCTCGACGTAATCGAGCGTATAAGGGCGCTGCGGATGACGCGCCAGTTCGGTATGCTGCCACGCGTTCAGCTGCGAAGATAATTGCCGCCGCAGATCGTTCACGCGGTCGTGCAGTTGCTGGACCTCGCGCAGTGTTTCAGCGTTCTGTCCCTCGCGCGCCTGCAGTCGCGTGATCTGCTCCTCGATGGTCGCCAATTCCTGTTGCACCTTCAGCCCAGAATCCATTTTGATGACGTCGCCATTCTTTCGGGTATGATGTGCTTCCACCATCGACAGTAGCAAATCCACGCCTGCGGTGCTCGCCCTCTCAGCGCTATTCTTCACGCTACTTTGCGCATGAGGACCGGACTCTTCTGCCGGTTTGGCTCTCGCTCGTCGCATCCGCCGCATAAAGTTAGCCGCGTGCGGCGCAGGCCAAGGCGCACGCCGCTCTTACTCATCACCTTCACAAAATTGCTGGTTAATGGATCACACGCACGCTGCCGCGCCCGCACAGCTCTTCCACTCGACCCACGAAGTTGCGGTCTGGCATCACATTATAGCCTTCGGCCTCCATCACCACCATGAAATCGCCGTCCCGTTCCACGTCGAAGAGCACTTTGGCTTCTCCTCGGCGCTCGTTAAAGAGCGCGTGCAGCGCATCGACCGTTCCGTCGGTCGCGCTGCCGAGAGGAATCCGTATGCGCAGCGCTTTTGCTAAAGGCACGCGTGCTTCATCGAGCGGAATGATTTCATTGGCTGTGATCTTGGGGTTTGCACCTTCTTCAATGCGCACTCCGCCGCGGATCAACACGGGAACCTCCAGTTTCACCTTTTCCGCGAGTTTCTTATACGCCTCCGGAAAGATGAGGAGCTCGACTTTTCCTGACATATCTTCAAGCGCAGCTTGCGCCCAAAGTTCTCCGCGCCTGGACTTGGCAACCCGCAAACCGGAGATCAAACCAGCCGTCGTAATATTCTCATCCTTCGCGGTGGACCTCTTCATGGCGGCAATGTCGTCGGCGGAGAGCGCGTTCAGCTCCGCAAGCTTCTCCTTGTATTTCTCCATCGGGTGCCCGGTGATAAAAAATCCCAAAATTTCCTTTTCCGCCGACAAGCGCGTGTGCTCATCCCAATCCGGCACGCTGGGGAGAGCGTCGTGCGCCTGCTCCGGAGTCTCATCCGCAAACACGCCGAAAAGGCCATGCTGGCCCGACTCTGCATCTCTTTGCATTTTCTGGGCCTGTTCGATCGCCGTGTCCAGCGCCTGCATGAGTTGCGCCCGGCGACCGAAACCATCCATGGCACCGCTCTTGATCAGGGATTCCAGCACCCGTTTGTTTAAGAGGCGCAGGTCGACCTCTTCGCAGAATTCGTAGAAAGATTTGAAATTGCGGCCCAGTTTCTTTCGCGCCTCCACGATCGATTCGATAGCATTTCCGCCAACGTTTTTAACCGCCGCCAGCCCAAAGCGGATCGCCTGCCCATGCGGCGTAAAGTTGGCATCGCTGACATTGATATCCGGCGGTTCGACCGCTATTCCCATCTCACGGCATTCGTTAATGTACTTCACGACGTCATCGGTGCTGCCAGTCACCGACGTCAGCAACGCCGCCATGAAGTCCAGCGGATGATGCGTCTTGAGATACGCCGTGTGATACGCCAGCAGCGCATAGGCCGCCGAGTGCGACTTGTTGAAACCGTATCCCGCAAATTGCGCCATCAGATCGAAAATCTTCTCGATCTTCTTTGCAGGAAAACCATTCTTCGTCGCTCCCTGCACGAAGCGCTCGCGCTGCTTCGCCATCTCCTCGGCATTTTTCTTACCCATGGCGCGCCGCAACAGATCGGCTTCCCCCAGCGAGTAGCCGGCCAGTTTGTTGGCCGCCTGCATCACCTGTTCCTGATAGACAATGACCCCCAGCGTCTCCTGCAGAATTTCTTTCAGTTCGGGCAATTCGTATTCGATTTTGCGGCGCCCATGCTTCCGCTCGATGAAATCATCGATCATGCCACCCTGAATCGGGCCGGGACGGTAGAGTGCGTTCAGCGCGGTCAGATCTTCGATTGAATTCGGCTGGTAGCGGCGCAAAACATCTCTCATGCCGGACGATTCAAACTGGAACACGCCCGAGGTTAATCCTTTATGGAAAACCTTCTGATACGTTTCCTGATCTTCGAGCGGGATGTCATCCAGCTTGAGATTCGTTCCTTTTTGCGCGATCAGCTTCAAGCTATCGTCGAGAATGGTAAGCGTCGTCAGGCCCAGAAAATCCATCTTCAGCAGGCCCATCTTTTCGATCGCCACCATGTCAAAGGCGGTGACGATTTCGTCGTTCTTGGTCTTGTGCAGGGGCACCAATTCAATCAAGGGCCGCGGCGAAATTACAACTCCTGCCGCATGCACGCCCGAATTCCGCACCATGCCTTCGAGTTTGCGAGCTGTGTCGAGCAATTGCCGCACTTGCGGATCTTTCTGGTACGCTTCCTGCAGCGCCACCGACTGCGCGAGAGCGTCATCCAGCTTGATATTCAGCGTGGCCGGGACCATCTTCGCAATGCGGTCCACGTCGCTGTAGGGCATGTCCATGGCGCGGCCGACATCCTTGATCGCGGCCTTCGCCGCCATCGTTCCGAAGGTGATGATCTGCGCTACATTCTCCCGGCCGTATTTATGAGTGACGTATTCAATCACTTCTCCGCGCCGGTTCATGCAGAAATCGATGTCGATATCCGGCATCGAAATTCGTTCTGGATTCAGAAAGCGCTCGAACAGTAATTCGTGCTGCAGCGGATCGATGTCGGTGATGCCGAGCGAGTACGCAACCACTGCGCCCGCTGCTGATCCGCGCCCTGGGCCCACTGGAATAGCGCATTCGCGCGCGTAGCGGATGAAATCCCACACGATCAGAAAATATCCCGAAAACTTCATCTGCTGGATGATGGCAATTTCCCGCGCCAACCTTTGCTCGTACTCGGCCAGCGAGTGCTTGAGCCGGCCACTGGCCGCCGCGCCTCTCAGGTTCTCCATGCGGCGGGCGAATCCCTGCCGCGTGATGTGCTCGAAATAGCTGTCGAGCGTGAATCCGTCGGGAACATCGAAGTGCGGAAACGGGCTCGGAACTTTTTCCAGTCGAAGATTGCAGCGCTCCGCAATGTCGAGCGTTCGTTTCAGCACGTCCGGCGCGTCCTTGAACACGCGCATCATCTCGTCGCCATTCTTGACGTAGAACTGGGTGCCCTCGAACTTCATTCGATTCGTTTCTTGAATCGACTTCCCGGTTTGAATGCACAACATCACATCCTGCGCGTGTGCGTCGTCTTCACACAGGTAGTGGCTGTCATTGGTCGCGACCATGGGCAGGCCGAGATCTTTTTCGAGCTGAAATAAGCCTGAGCGGATGCGTTGCTCCATCTCCAGGCCCTGATCTTGAATCTCCAGGAAGAAGTTTTCTTTGCCGAAGAGGTCGCTATAGAATCCGGCGGCCGACCGAGCCGCATCGTAATTCCCTTCCATGAGGCGCTCGGCCACCTCGCCTTTCAGGCATCCCGAGAGCCCGATCAGCCCTTTCGAATGTTCCGCCAGAAATTTCTTGCTCACCCGCGGCTTGTAGTAGAAGCCATGCAGTGAGGCTTCGGACGTGATCTTCACTAAATTGCGGTAGCCTTCCTCGTTTTCGGCGAGCACTAGCAGATGGTTGTAAGTGTCGCCGTCAGGCGGAGTACGGGTGATGACGTGGTCGTCTTTCTTGCAAATGTAGAGTTCGCAACCGACGATCGGCTTGACTCCTACCTTGTGGGCGGCGTTCACGAAATGCACCGCGCCAAAGATATTTCCGTGGTCGGTCATGGCCACGGCGGGCATGCCCAGCTGATGCACGCGGTCGACAAGTTTTTCGACATCGCAGGCGCCGTCGAGCAGGGAGTAATCGCTGTGCAGATGCAAGTGGACGAACTGGTTTTGCGTCATGAAGGTAGCACTTGGCAGTTAATTCTTTGTCTTTACTTCTGTCGGGCCACGGCTTGATTCATTCTAATCTGTGCATGGAATCCCGCAATGACAGAAAGTGGTGCAATCGCCTGAACGCTGGCATCGACATCTCAACGCGCAGACAAGCTGTGAATTTCAGCGATGTACTCTCCGGGAAATTCCACGACCGCGGAAATCCCTTCCCTCGTGGTATACGGCGCGAATAGAATTTTGACCCCGACGGCTTTCGCCTTTTCGAGCGTAGCGCCGAGGTCTGGCACCTCATATCCAGTTGTCTCGTGTCCGAACGGATATGGCAAATGGCCATCCGTCACGAGCACTAGGATGTTCCCAAACAGCGATGTGATCCGGATGCGGCGGTACGTCTCTCCCTTGCGCCCGATTTCGCCTCCGTCCGCGTGCTCGTCATCGGCGATCACCTTGCCTTGAGCGAAGCGTACAAAGCAACTCACAAAATCATCCGCACGATCGCGCGATACATACACCCGATTGTCGGGAATGCTTTCCAGCGGAGGGTTTGTCGATGCCTTGAAATGCCAATACAGTTGCATCTTCACGCCGCCCGGCCACTGGATCACTGCGTCAATTCCAATCGGGTCCTTAAAGGGCTCAACAATCACCTCTGCTCCGCCCTCGCGTGCCGTCTTTATCGCCAGATCCATATCCGTCACCAGGTATCCGGTACGCTCTTGCCCAAACGGAAACGGCACCGGCGTCCGGTAGGCGAAGATCGAGAGCGCACCGACTGGACTCAAGACGTACTGCATTTCGGCGCTGCTGGTCACCGGAGTCACGTTTCCCACGATCCGTTGGGATGGCTTGCCACCGAAAGTAGCGACGAAGCTGTTGACGAAGCCGTCGAAGTCCTCGGGAGCAACATAGACATGCGTGGTGTCGTACTGCGACCCCACGGCCACTGCCCTTTTAGCCGCCGATGATTCCTCGCCCGTCCCCGCAGCCGCAAGCGACTGCACAAATGCCCCCGACAAGACCATCACACAGATGTAACAAAGTGCGCGTGGATGCATAATGCCCCTCTACAATGCCCGCCACACAAACCGTGCCACAGGCACGCCTACAATTACTCGCTGCATAATGGCTGGATAACAATCGCTCGAAGGAAAGAGAGTGCAATCCGACGAATCTATTTCGCGGAAGCCTTTTCTACTGCGGCACCTGGAAATCTACACCGCGATCGTCATTCATCTTGATCGTGGCCGGAAGGTCGAGCTGAGCCAGCGGAATTTTCTTGGCAGCCCGCTCGTTGAGCACCCACAGCGTTCCTCCGGCAATCGCATAGTTGCGAACTTCTTCGATATGCTGGTCCCGGAAAACGAGTGCCGTCTCGGGCTCCTCGGCCTTCGGCCGATTGCGCGCTTCTACATCGGCTTGCAACCGGTCGATTTTCCCGCTCAGGGCCTGCACGTCGCGCTGCAATCCGCTGTTCTCGGGAGCGGGATAATAAGGAGGTTGGTTGGAGGCTCCGGAATAGGAATCCTGATCCCCGTTGTCTTGTGTATCGTAGAAAAACGGATCACCGTACCAGCCGTAATAGCTATAGGGAGAATAGCCATACGGATAAAGGCCGCGCCGTCCATAGTAGCCGCCGTAGTACGGACTTCCCACCACAATGCGGACGCCGCCATTGCCGTGGCTATAACCGCCGCCGTAGCCGTAACTCCCGCTGTGAACTGATCCGGAGTAGTGTCCCGCACCGGGCGCGCCATGCGAGACCGCATGAGAACCGCCGCCACCACCTCCGCGCCGCTGTGCCCACACGGGTAGCGCGATCAGCATGAGTCCCAACGTCGCTAAGCACATCCAGCGCCGCATGGCTACATTATAGCGCGGATTTGGCTAAACTTTTCGCCGGAGAAAGTGCGCCGGACGGGCATCCGCCAGAATCCGGGACAACGGTCGCCGCCTTCCGCGCGGCGTTATTTGCCCTTCTTCTTGGGCTTCGGATGGGCCTTTGGCTTCGTTTTTGCCGCTGGCTTCGCAGGCTTACCCGGTTTCCCCGCCTTCTTGCTCGCAGGGGCAACGACTGGCTGGCTTGTTTTGGCCGGGGCAGCCGGCTTTGCGAAACTCGCTGCCTTGGAGGCGAGCGCCGGCTTCGCGGGTGCGCCAGTTTTCTGTTGTGGCGGAGCAGCCACCACCGCCGTCGCTGCCGTCGCCTTTCCCTTACCCTTGCCCTTCGCACCCGGCTTGCCTGTTTCCGCGGCCGGAACCGGCGTAGCAGCCGCCGCTTTCGCTCCTCTGCCTCGCTTTGCCGGCGGTGGAGGCGGTGGAGGCGGGGGCGGAGGTGC
The DNA here is from genome assembly GCA_963696275.1 of uncultured Acidobacteriaceae bacterium. Classification (GTDB taxonomy): domain Bacteria; phylum Acidobacteriota; class Terriglobia; order Terriglobales; family Acidobacteriaceae; genus Acidiflorens. The sequence continues at coordinate 299,129 of CAVOJQ010000013.1, forward strand.
GAGCGGCTTGAGATATTTCAAGGTCTCGGTTCGCGATCGCAACTTGCCGTCCAACAACAGCAAGAACACGTCGTTCGCGATCTTCGGATACTCCGGCATCTGCGGCGTAATGTGCAGTTCCGTCATCTCCGGCAAGGGAACTTTCTGTTGGACCTGGCGCCACTTGGTGAAGAAATTCTTGATCTTCTGCGTCACCGCCTGCTGTCTCGCCGTGATCGCCAGAAACAGAATCATTTCGGGACGGGCCGATGACAGCAGTTGCCATGTCCGCGACGGCGTAGCAGCTTCCTTTCCCATCAGGCGCTTAGCCAGGCTATGGGCGTTATCTTCCAGATCCTTCCAGGCCTCCACCAGATCCTTGCGCGGAATGGCCCGCCGCAGATCCGCCACATCTTTGTCGCCCAGCCTTTCCGTCAGAAAATACAGCACCGCGGGCGCGACCTCGGGTGTATAGCCAAGTTCGTTCATTTGCAGCCGCGTTTTCATCAGCGCGCCAAGGCCGGACGTATCGACCTTGGCCGTGCTCCAGTGCGGATTCAACACCTTCAGCCATCCCTCTTTTTCGTAGGCTTTCAGGATGCCGAGCGCGTCATCTTCGTAGGCCAACTGCTCTATTTCGTACCCGATAGTCGAATTGCGAATGTACTCGATGTAATTATTTTCCTTGCCCGATTCATATCGCGCTTGCGTGCGCTCTTCGAGCGGCCAGTGGAAGCGCGTGGTAAAGCGCGTGGCGCGGATCATCCGCGATGGCTCTTCCAGAAACGCGTAGTTGTGCAGGACGCGGATTACTTTGGCTTCAATGTCGGCCACACCGTTGAAGGGATCCATCAACAAGCCGCGCGAGCCTTCGTTGAGCGACAGGGCCATCGCATTGACGGTGAAATCGCGCCGGCGAAGGTCTTCGATAATCGTGGCCGGAGCCGTGGCGGGAGGCTTGCCGGGTTTGTCATAGCGCTCTGAACGCGCCATCGCAACCTCGGCGCGAACGCCGCCGGGCAGCGTCAGCAGCAGGGTTCGTGTGTCGCTATTGGCGTCACCGACGATAGCGCCAGCGCGCTCCAAGTCTTTCTGTAACTTCAGCGCATTCCCTTGGACGGTGAAATCCAGGTCGCGGATGGGAAAGCCGGTGATGATGTCGCGGATGGCGCCGCCGGTGAGATATAGGTTCATCCCGGCCGCTTTGGCGGCATCTAGGACTAGTGCGACTGCCTTTTGTTGGTCCGGTGAGAGCCGGGTTTCCAGTGTGTATATGTAATCGGCCATGCCTTCCTAGTCGCCGCGCGGCGGCCCTGCGGTGGGCTCGACCGGAGCTTTTTCACAGGTTTTCCACAGGGAGCCGCTGAGAATTTGCCGCGCCGCTCAGGTGCGGAATCTAACTTACTCTAGACATTAGACTTATATCGTACCGCATAACCCAAGTAAACAAGAGAAAATACCACATGGTTAACGGTTTGGCTACTGGCAAGACGCCGACTGTTCGAATTCGTCACGAAAGTGCGAGAATCCCATCTGGAGCTTTCACTCCCCAAGCCTTGGCGCTTCATCGGCCAAGATTGTTGGTAGCGGCTCCAAAGCATCCTAAACCCCAATGCCCTCGACTCACAAAAAAGTTATCGTGCGCAAGCACGACCGCGACTCGATCAGCGGTTTCGTCTCCCCCGCTAATTTTGTGGTCGATGGGAAACTTGAACTGCTTAATACTTCCGGTAACGTTGTCGCTATCGACTTGCGCGACATCAAGGCCGTCTATTTTGTGAGGGAGTTTTCCGATACCGACCTCATGCTCCGCAAGACATTCACGACTCGGCCTCGCACCGAGGGACTGTGGGTGAGGTTGAAGTTCAAAGACAGTGAGGTTCTTGAAGGGATTCTGCCAAATGACCTTACGCAGAATCCCGCCGAAGGCTTCTTGATGAACCCTCCCGATCTGCGTTCGAACACGCAGCGGGTTTTCATACCCCGCGAGGCGTTGACGTCTTTGACAGTGCTGGCGGTTGTTGGAGCGGCGAACCGCCGCCGCAAGGGCGGCGCGCCCGATACGCGGCAAGTTACGCTGTTCGAGTCATAACGCCCTGACAAGAGCTTCCGTTCCTCCGCCAATCTTCCCCCCGCCCTTCCTCCGCCGCTGATCTGACGATCCGCCGCCAACGAAGTGGACGATCTCCAGTCGATCGCCATCGTGCAACGCCGTCTTCGACCATTGTTCACGCGGGACGATTTCGCGGTTGAGTTCAATGGCTACGCGGTCCGATTTCATTCCAAGTCCTTCAACGAGCGCGCTCAGCGTTTCCGCCGAAGACCGTTGCTTTTCGCCATTGATGGTTAGATTGTTGATCGTCAGATTCATCGGGACAATTGTCGTTGATCCCCGGACATTTGCTGCTAGGGAGGCGTGGCAAGCCTCGTCTCTACCCTGAAAAACATTTACGTGGTTTCGCGCAGCTGGAATTTGCGGGTAGCAGTTCGTCCGTCAAAACTCGCTTGCACGACTACCGAAGCTTCGGAGAGCGATTTTTCTTCCACCCGAACATTCATTTCGGCGTTCCCCTTGGCGTCGGTGAGAACCTGCGCGTAATACGGAGGTGCATCGGGGCGGGCGAAGCGCAGTGTGAGACGCGCGCCAGAAACGGCCGCTCCACCATCGGTCACACGGATCTGCATGGTCAGGGCTCCACTCGAATGCACGGACTTGGCATTGACCCATTCCAGATCCAGCTGTTTCACTGCCGCCAGCGTCTCGGGCGTTTCCCGCTTGTCGAGAATGGCATCGAGCTTGCCATCGCGGATAGCGTCCAATACCTCGCGATGGAGCTCGCGCAACATCTTCTCTTTATCCTGATCGTTCTCGGAGGCGGTACTGTCCGGCTTAGCGCTATTGGCAGCGTCCTGGGAGCCGGCTTTGTCGGACGGGCTGAAACCATAAGGAATGGCGCGCTTCCCAATGCAGCGGCCGCGCACGAAAACCTGCGTCTGGAGCAAGTGCTCGGCCTCGCGCGCTTCGCTTTGCACGTGATACACCGTGTCTTCGTGACGGATGTCCGTATTGAAACCAAAAATCACGAGCCCACGCCTTCCTGTTTGGCTTCGGCATCCCTTCGCCGGATAAAACTATTGTTAAAGCACATACTTAGCTTGACACTTCCGCCAGCCAAAACTAATCTAAACAGTTTACTAGTTGTGCTTGGCGCAAATTATATATAGCTCTTTTATGCCGGACAATTACTTCGCTCGCTACCTGCCACTCCTGATGCATTTCGGCATCGCCACCGCCCTTGCGAGCGTGATAGTGATCCTCTCGTATTTCGTCGGCCAGCACAAGCCGAACCGAGCGAAGGTGTCTCCTTATGAGTGTGGCGTCCAGCCCATCGGTGACGCTCAAGGACGATTCTCCGTCAAGTTCTACCTCGTCGCCATGCTTTTCATCTTGTTCGACGTAGAAGCCGTTTTCCTTTACCCCTGGGCTGTCATCTTACGTGAACTGAAGATGTTTGGCTTCTGGGAGATGATGATCTATATCGCCATCGTGCTGGTTGGACTCTTCTACGTCTGGAAAAAGGGCGTACTCGACTGGGGTTTGACGGCCATGAAGCGAGGGGATTTCTGATGCCGCTCGCTCCCCCGATCACCGATATCGAGCAGTTGAAGTCGCATCCTGCGCTGGGAAGCTTGGTGGAATGGAATGCCTCCGCGGTACAAGAAGTCAAATTTGATCGCGACGAGCTTACCATCTGGATCGCAAGAGAATCGGTGCGGGAAGTTTGCGCGATTTTGCGGGACTCGCCCAATTGCCCATTCAACTACTTAGCCGACCTGACCTGTGTGGACTGGTATCCGAACGAACCACGGTTTGAGGTTGTCTACCATCTGCTTTCGATTCCGACCAAAGAACGGGTGCGTTTGAAAGTTCGCCTTGATGGTTCCGCTCCAGCGCTCGAATCGGTCACTTCCGTTTGGCCTTCGGCTAACTTCTACGAACGTGAGGTCTTCGATCTCTTTGGCGTGCGCTTTGGTGGACATCCCAACCTCAAGCGCATTCTGATGCCCGACGATTGGGAAGGCTATCCTTTGCGGAAAGACTATCCGGTGGAGGGTTACCGGTAGGCCATGACGCAATTCCCCATTGCCATCGACGCGCCAGGCCCGGATAGTCCTTCGGGCGACCGCACCATGGTCCTCAACATGGGGCCGCAGCACCCTTCCACCCATGGCGTGCTTCGGCTGATCCTGGAAATTGATGGCGAAACAGTAATCCGTCTTAAGCCCGAGATCGGCTACCTCCACACCGGCATCGAGAAAACCTGCGAAGCCAAGTTCTATCAGCAAGTTGTTCCGCTCACCGACCGCATCGATTACCTCTGCCCCATGACCAACAATCTCGCCTACGTGCTCGCTGTCGAGAAATTGCTGGGGCTGGAGATTCCTCCGAAAGCGCAGTGGATGCGGGTTCTGATGAACGAATTGACCCGCATCAACTCGCACCTGGTCTGGCTGGGCACGCACGCCATGGATCTCGGGGCGATGACCGTCTTCCTTTATTGCTTCCGCGAACGCGAAGACGTGTTGCGCTTTTTCGAAATGGTGAGTGGGCAGCGGATGATGACCTCGTACTTCAGGATTGGGGGCCTCGCGCTCGAGCCACCGCTCGGATTCTTCGAGAAGGTCAAGAAGTTCGCCGACCGCTTTCCCGGTAACGTCGACGAATATGAAGGCTTGCTGACGGGAAATCCGATTTTCATGATGCGCACCAAGGGCGTTGCTCGCCTGAGTGCCGAGGACGCGATTGCTCTCGGCGCTTGCGGTCCCACCTTGCGCGGCAGCGGAGTCGACATTGATCTCCGGCGAGATTCTCCCTACACCGGCTACGAAAACTTCAAGTTCAATGTGCCGGTGCGTACCGAAGGCGACGTGTTCGCGCGATATCTCTGTCGCGTGCAGGAGTTGCGGGAATCGATTGGCATGGTTCAGCAGGCGCTGGCGGGAATGCCCGAAGGCCCGATCAAAGCCGATGCGCCCAAGGTTGTGCTGCCCGACCGCGAGAAGATGAAGACCCAGATGGAAGCCCTCATCTATCACTTCAAAATCATCACTGAGGGCTTCTCGGTCCCGGCCGGCGAAGTTTACCAGGCAATCGAATCGCCCCGCGGCGAGATGGGATATTACATCGTCAGCGACGGCACGGCGAAGCCGTATCGCGTCCACATGCGCGGCCCGTCGTATGCCAATCTTCAGGCCCTCGCCAAAATGTGTGAGGGAGAGCTGATTGCCGATGTAGTCGCCGCCATCGGCAGCATCGACGTCGTCCTGGGAGACATTGACCGCTAATGCGATTTTCCGACGAATTCGAGGCTCGCTTCTCTGAGATGCTGACGCACTATCCGACCCGGCGGTCGGCCTTGGTGCCTACGCTGCTCTATGCCCAGGACGAGACCGGCAGCCTGACCGACGAAGTGATCGCCGAGCTCGCGCAAAGGCTGGATCTCACCGCGCTCGAGGTCCGCAACGTGATCAGCTACTACTCGATGCTGACCACGAAACCGCGGGGCAAGTACAACGTGCAAGTGTGCACCAACATTGCCTGCATGCTCCGCGGCGGCGAAGAAATTCTCCATCACTGCAAAAAGGAGCTAGGCATCGGCCACAAAGGGACGACGCAAGATGGTCTGTTTTCGCTGGAAGAGGTTGAGTGCATCGGCGCCTGCAGTTGGGCTCCAGCGATCCAGATCAATTACGACTTTCATGAAAACCTGACCACCACGAAGATGGACCAGGTTTTGGACGAGTATAAAAAGAAGGGAACGCAGTAAGGCATCTGGTTATCGGGTGATCGGCCATCTCAAGATCACCCCATCACCCGATCACCCGATCAAAATGGCTTCTCTAGTTTCCCATCCCGACGAGGTACGCGTCATCTCGAAGCGCTTTGGCCAGGGCGCTACCGATATCGACCGCTATCTCCAACTCGACGGCTACCAAGCCGTGCAGAAGGCGCTCGCCATGAAACCGGATGACCTTATCAATGAGGTCAAAAACTCCGGCTTGCGCGGACGAGGCGGTGCCGGGTTCAGCACCGGGATGAAATGGTCGTTCGTTCCGAAACAATCGGCCAAGCCAAAATATGTGCTCTGCAATGGAGACGAGAGCGAGCCCGGCACCTGCAAGGATCGCCTCATTTTCGAGCACGATCCGCATTCCGTGATTGAAGGCGTCATGATCGCTTCGCTCGCGGTCGGCGCTCATCAGGGATACATCTACATTCGCGGCGAGTATCGCTATCTGTCGGTGATCATGCAGAAGGCGATCAAGGATGCCTACGCGAAAGGTTTCCTCGGCAAGAACATCTTCGGCAGCGGATACGACCTCGATATTTATTGGCACGGCGGCGCAGGCGCCTACGAGGTCGGCGAAGAGTCGGCGCTGATGGAGTCGCTCGAAGGCAAACGCGGCATCCCGCGCATCCGCCCGCCCTTCCCTGCCGTGGTTGGCCTGTGGGGCGGCCCAACGGTGATCAACAACGCCGAGACCCTGGCCGCCGTGCCCCACATTATTTTGGGTGGCGCGGAATGGTACGCGAAACTTGGCACCCCGAAAAATGGCGGCACTCGCCTGTTCTGTCTCGCCGGACACCTTAACAAGCCCGGCGTCTACGAACTGCCGATGGGTTATAGCCTCAAAAAGATGATCTATGAAGTCGGTGGCGGAATTCCCAACGGCCGCAGTCTGAAAGCGGTAGTTCCCGGAGGATCTTCAACCCCCGTCCTCCTGGCCGAGGAAATCGATATCGCCATGGACTTCGACTCCGTGGCTAAAGCCGGCTCGATGCTTGGCTCGGGCGGCGTTGTAGTTCTCGACGACACCACCTGCATCGTGAAATTCGCCCTGCGCACCATCAAGTTTTATCAGCATGAAAGTTGCGGCTGGTGCATCCCCTGTCGAGAAGGTACTGACTGGCTGAAGAAAACTCTGACCCGCTTCCATGCTGGAGCGGGAGTAAATAAAGATATCGACAACATTTATTACCTGGCCGAAAACATGTTGGGGAAGACGTTCTGCCCGTTAGGAGACGCAGCCGCGATGCCGACGATGGCATTCGTGAAAAAGTTCAGAAAAGAATTTGAAGATCACCTGGATGGCAAGCCGTGCCCGTTCGAGAAGGCGGGCGCGGCGGAGCCAGTGATGGCTTGAGAAACAGTCGCTGGTCGTTAGTCGTTCGTCGGCAGAATCGGACAGATGCCAACCGTTTTGGCGAACGACTAACGACCAACCACTGACGACGATTTTATGGCTGACGTTAATCTGACTGTCGATGGCAAGAAGGTCACGGCGCCCGCGGGCTCGCTCCTGATCGAGGCCTGCAAGAGCGCGGGCATTGAAGTGCCTTCGTTTTGCTATTACCCAGGACTCTCGCTGCAGGGCGCGTGCCGAATGTGCGTCGTCAAAGTCGAGAAGATGCCCAAGCTCCAAACTGCCTGCACGACGGTGGTTGGCGAGGGCATGATCGTCTCAACCGACAGCGATGAGGTGCGTCAGGCGCGCAAGGCGATGGTCGAATTGCTGCTTGGCAACCATCCACTCGACTGCCCGGTCTGCGATGCCGGCGGCGAATGTGAACTGCAGGACATGACGTTTTCCTACGGCGCCTCCGAGTCGAAGTTCACCGAGGCCAAGAATCACCGCGAGGAACAGCAGTGGTCTCCTGTCGTGTATTTCGATCGCCCGCGCTGCATTCTGTGCTACCGCTGCGTGCGCGTCTGCGGCGAGGGCATGGACGTCTGGGCGCTCGGCGTGCAGAACCGCGGCGTCGGCTCGATCATCGCGCCCAATCAGGAAGATCATCTCGACTGCGAAGAGTGCGGTATGTGCATCGACATCTGCCCCGTCGGTGCGCTGACCTCCGGCGCCTACCGCTACAAGACGCGTCCGTGGGAGATGAACCACGTGGGCACGATCTGCACCCATTGCGGTGATGGCTGCAAGACCACACTGGGCGTGCGCCGCTGCGACACCGGCATGGAGATCGTTCGCGGCGATAACCGCGACAAGAGCGGGATCAACGGCGATTTCCTTTGCATCAAAGGGCGTTACGCTTTCGATTTCGCGCATCACGAAGAGCGCCTCACCACCCCGCTGATTCGAAACAATGGCAAGCTGATGCCAGCGACGTGGGAAGAAGCTTTCGAACGGATCGGCAAACGCTTCCGCGAGGTTCGCGACCATGACGGTGGCAGCGCGATCGGCGTGATCGGATCAAACCGCACCACCAACGAAGAAAATTATCTTCTTTCAAAATTTGCCCGGGTCGTCCTCAAAACCAATAACGTCGATCATCACCGAACCGCCGACTACCCTGCTTTGGCGGCCGCACTTCATGCCAAGCCCGGAAAAACAGCCTCCATGCGCGACGTGCTGAACGCGCCGGCAATTCTGCTGATCGGCAACGACCCAACCGAGCAGCACCCACTCCTGGCCTGGCAGATTCGCACCAACGTGCGCCTGCGCCATGCCAAGCTTTATGTCGTTAACTCGGCCCCCATCAAATTACGGCGGCAGGCCACTGCCTTCGGCTTGCTTCCGGCGGGCACCGAAGCGAAGGCGTTGGCCTTCCTTAACGGCGACGATTCTCAAGCCGATGCGCTCGTGACCGATGGCAGCAGCCGCGATGCCTGGATCGATCTGCGCGAGAGGATTCGTTCCGAACAGAATCTGATCATAGCCTTCGGTTCTGAATTGCGCGGCGCGGACATCGAGAAGTTAGTGACCTTGGCTTCAACCTTGTCCGGAGCGAAGCTGATCTGCCTGGGCGATTACTCCAATTCTCGCGGGGCCAGCGAAATGGGGCTTTATCCAGATCTTCTGCCGGGATACGAACCCATCGCCAGCGCAGGCAAATTTGTGCAGGAATGGGGCAAACTGCCCATCGAACAAGGTCTGAGCCTGCCGGACATGATGGAAGCGGCGAAGGCGGGCACATTGAAGGCGTTGTATGTCGTTGGTTCCAATCCCGTCGGCCGTCTCAGTATCGATCCCTTCGCACTCTCGAAGAGTTTCGTCGTCGTCCAGGACATGTTTCTGACCGAGACCGCTAGCATCGCCGACGTGGTTCTGCCTGCCGCGAACGCGTACGAAAAGACGGGCACTTACACCAACACCTGCGGCGACCTGCAACTGGTGAAGAAGGCAGGCGAGGTTACCGATACGAAGCCGGACTTCGAGATGATTGTCCGCATCGCCGACGCCATGGGCTTTGACGTCCGCGCCCTGGTGCCCTTCGGAGGTGGTACGCACTCCGACATGGGCCAGACGCGTGGCGCGCAATCGGGTGAGGCCGATCGCCACGCGGTCTGGCTCGAAGCGCACAATCTGGAGCCGAAGATGACACCGTTCGATCCCATGGCGATTCTCGACGAAGTGCAGCGCGTGGTGGCCGGATACCTTCTTTCGCACAACCATATCTCGCGCGTCAATCTTCTCGCCGGAAACGATCAGCATCTTGAGATTGCCGAAGGCGGCGCCGGCGCGCTTCAAAATCCGGAGTTGATTGCCCCGGCTCACGATGGCTTGTTCAGTTCGGGCACTCTTGGACGCTATTCGAAGACTTTGAATTCGGTATATGAAAATAAGTCCGCAGATTCAGAAGTCGCCGCGGACTAATCAACAAGGTCAAAAACTCGCGGGCGAGGGCGCTCGCACCACACGGACACTTTGAGCATAACAACGTTCATCATCATTTCGATCATCAAGTCTGTCGCCGTGGTTGGCATTCTGCTGACCGCCGTGGCCTATAGCGTCTGGCTGGAGCGTAAGGTGTCGGCGCACATCCAGAACCGCTGGGGTCCCACGCGGGTTGGACCGTTTGGCCTGCTCCAGCCGCTGGCCGACGGCGTCAAGTTCATTTTCAAGGAAGATCTGACCCAGCCGCATGTGTACAAGCCGCTCTACATTGCGGCGCCCATCCTGGCGGTCGTCTTTGCGATTACCTCGATATCGGTGATTCCCTTTGGCAACTGGGTCGACCTCGGACCCTGGGGCACTTATCTGCAGATTACCGACTTGAACATCGGGTTGCTGGTAGTCCTCGGCATTACCTCGATGGGTGTCTATGGTATCGCGCTGGCTGGCTGGTCCTCGAATAACAAATATTCGCTGCTCGGTGGACTGCGCGCCAGCGCTCAGATGATCAGCTACGAAGTGTCGCTCGGACTCTCGTTGGTGGGCGTGCTGATTATGGCCGGCAGCCTCAGCCTGCGCGAGATCGTGGATTCGCAGGGCGGCGTGTTCTGGCATTTCATTCCGCGCTGGAACATTTTCCACGGGCAGACGCTGGCCTTTTTTATCTACCTGATCTCCGCCTACGCGGAAACCAACCGCACGCCGTTTGATTTGCCGGAAGCTGAATCCGAACTCGTGGCCGGATACCACACCGAGTACAGCGCCATGAAGTTCGCCATGTTTTTCATGGCCGAATACGCCAACATGGTCACCGTGTCCTGTGTGGCCACTCTGCTGTTTCTCGGCGGATGGCATGGTCCCATCTTTGGCCCTCCGATTTTGCAAGCGGTGATGCCGGTATTCTGGTTCTGTCTTAAGGTTTTCTTTTTTATGTTCTTGTACGTCTGGGTCCGCTGGACCTTGCCCCGCTTTCGCTATGACCAGCTCATGGCTTTCGGATGGAAGGTCCTGCTGCCCCTGGCGATGGCTAACATTGTTTATACGGCTCTGGTGGTGGCGCTGCGAGCTCAGCATCGGTAAGTTCTGAACTTAAGTGCAAATTGTTACTGCGGTTCGCTCACAATGTTTCATCTGATTTTATTTCTATTCTTCGGAGCAATCTGCGTAGCAGGAGCGGTCAACCTGCTGGTGCAGAGCCATCCTATTAACAGCGCGCTGTCGCTCGTCGTCGTCATGGCCTCGCTCGCCGCCGAGTATCTTCTTTTGGGCGCGGAATTTGTGGCCGCTGTGCAAGTGATCGTCTACGCGGGCGCGATTATGGTCTTATTCCTGATCACGATCATGCTCCTGAATGCGGGTAAAGAAGAGCGCACCAAGAGCAGCCGCGTAGCCACTCTTCTCGGCGTTCCCGCGGTCATGATCGGCGCGGTGCTCGTTGCCTGGACGCTTCTTCACCGCTCCAACATGCAGACGCCCGTCCACATCGGCGCGCTTCCCGGTAACGTCCAGGATATTGCGCGTCTTCTGTTCCACGATTTCCTGCTGCCCTTTGAAGTCACGTCGGTACTCATCTTGATCGCTATTATGGGCGCCGTCGTGCTCGCCAGCCGACCGGAAGCCGTCGACCGCGGCGCCAGAAAGGACGGATGATGATTCCTCTTTCTTATTACTTGATGCTCAGCGGAATCTTGTTCGTCTGCGGAGTGCTCGGCTTTCTCATCAAACGCAATATCATCACGATTTTCATGTCGATCGAGTTGATGCTGAATGGCGTCAACCTTTCTTTCGTGGCCTTTGCCGCACACTGGCATTCGCTCAACGGTCAGGTTTTTGTCTTCTTTGTGATGGTCGTGGCCGCCGCCGAAGCCGCCGTTGGCCTGGCCATCATCATTGCTGTCTATCGCACGCGTGAAACTCTGAATGTGGACCAGGTGAACCTGCTCAAGCTATGACGCAGAACCCTTATCTCTGGCTGGTTCCGGTACTTCCGCTCGCCGGAGCAGCGATCAATGGCTGCCTTGGCCGGCGGTCGTCGAAAACAGCGATAACGACCATCGCGCTCGTGTTTTGCGGCGCTGCCTTCGCCATGGCGCTTTATCTGGCTTCGGGCTTTTCTTCGGCGTCGGCTCCTTATTACTTCGATCTCGCGCACTGGATCCGTTCCGGCAGCTTTCAAGTCGACTTCAGCTTCTATCTCGACCAGTTATCGCTTGTCATGCTGCTCGTGGTCACGGGCGTCGGCTTTCTCATTCATATTTATTCGGTTGGCTATATGTGGGACGACGATGGCTACTACCGCTTCATGTCCTACCTGAACCTGTTCATGTTCTTCATGCTGACCCTCGTGCTGGCGAAGAATTATCTGGTCATGTTCATTGGCTGGGAGGGCGTCGGCCTCGCGTCCTATTTGCTGATCGGGTTCTGGTTCACCAAGGATTCCGCCGCGTCCGCGGGGAAGAAAGCGTTCATTGTCAATAGAATCGGCGACTTCGGATTTCTGATTGCCCTGTTCCTGATGATCAAGCATTTCGGCTCGCTCGACTTCACTCGCGTCTTCGCCGCCGTGCAGCCGCTCTCGCCCGAAACCGCCGGAACCGGGCTGCTCACCGCCATCGGTTTGCTCCTCATGGTCGGCGCCGCCGGCAAGTCTGCCCAGATACCGCTTTACGTCTGGCTGCCCGACGCCATGGAAGGCCCAACCCCTGTCTCTGCGTTGATCCATGCCGCAACCATGGTCACGGCAGGCGTCTACATGGTCGCGCGATCCTCTGCAATTTTCGATCGCGCGCCCATGGCGATGATGGTGGTCGCCATCGTCGGTACGCTCACCGCTCTTTTTGCTGCGACCATCGGTATTGCGCAGACAGACATTAAGAAGGTGCTGGCGTACTCCACCGTCTCGCAGCTCGGCTACATGTTCATGGCCTGCGGCGTAGGAGCGTTCTCCGCCGGCATCTTTCATCTGATGACGCACGCGTTCTTCAAAGGCCTTCTGTTCCTTGCGGCCGGTTCGGTCATTCACGGCGTCGGTGGCGAACAGGATATGCGCAGAATGGGCGGTCTTCGCGTTTACATGCCGTGGACCTTCCTGACCATGACCATCGCCACGTTCGCCATCGCCGGCTTCCCTCCTTTCGCGGGATTTTTCTCCAAGGACGAAATACTTTGGAAGGCCTATTCGAGCGAGCATGGAAGCTGGGTGTTCTGGCTGATCGGCGTCATCACCGCGTTCATCACTTCGTTCTACATGTTCCGGCTGTGGTTCATGACATTTTTCGGTGATTATCGCGGCGGTCCCGCCACGCATGAGGTGAAACACCAGTCCGCCGATGCGCATGCGATGCACGATAAGCATGCCCATCAAGAACACGGCCATGGCGACCCCCATGAAAGTCCGTGGGTCATGCTGGGGCCGCTAGCCGTCCTCGCGATCCTTTCGCTGATTGGCGGATGGATCGGCATCGGTGGACGCTTCGAGCACTTCCTGGCTCCAGTTTTCCCGGGTTTGACTACCGAGTTGTCACAGCGGACCGCCAGCGAATCGGCCGGCGGGGCAACCGAAACCGTCCTCATGCTCATCTCGGTCGGAGCGGCCGTCCTTGGGCTTCTACTTGCCTGGACACTCTATCTCCGCCGTCCGCAACTGCCAGCCCGCATTGCTGCCAGCCTCGGCGGCCTTTATCAGGCGGTTGCCAACAAGTACTGGATCGACGAACTTTACGCTGCTCTCTTCGTCAAACCGCTGATTGAGGGCTCGACCACCATTCTCTGGCACGGCATCGACCAGGGAGGGATAGATGCCGCGGTCAATGACTCCGCTGACGCGGCGCGCCATGTTTCTGACTCCATGCGCCATATGCAATCGGGCAATCTGCGCTCCTACGCCGGCTGGGTGGCCGCCGGAGGCGCAGTCGTCATCGCCTACATGGTCTGGATGGGGGTGCGGTGAATCCTATGGATAGTCTCAGTCCCATCATTCTTTCGCTGGTGACCTTCATCCCCGCCCTGGGTGGGGTGCTGATTCTGCTGATCCCGCGCCGCGACCGTGATATCAAGCTCTTCGCCCTTGTTATTTCGATCCTGGCCTTCGTGGCCTCGCTGCATCTGCCGGTGCACCTGCATCGTGGCACAGGCGCATTCCGATTCGAGATCGATAAGATTTGGATCACCACCCCGAACATTCACTACCACATGGGCATCGACGGAATTTCCGTCTGGCTGGTTGTCCTGACCACCTTCCTCACGCCGCTGTGTGTGTTGATTTCCTGGACTTCAATTCATTCGCGGGTAAAGGAATTCTTCATCCTGCTCCTGATCCTGGAGACGGCCCTGATCGGCGTCTTTACCGCACTTGACCTGTTCCTGTTCTATTTTTTTTACGAAGCGACGCTCATCCCGATGGCGCTGCTGATCGGCATGTACGGCCACGGACGCAAGGTCTATGCCGCGGTGAAGTTTTTTCTCTTCACTATGATCGGTTCGATGTTCATGCTGGCCGCGATTCTGTGGCTCTATGCCAAGATCGGCAGCTTTGATTTCATCGTCATCCAAAATGCGATTCGCAACGGAAGCGTGCCCGGTTTTGAAACCGCTTCCCTCTGGCTCTTCCTGGGATTTTTCATTGCTTTTGCCGTCAAGGTTCCGCTCTTCCCTTTCCACACCTGGCTGCCGGATGCGCACGTCGAAGCGCCCACCGCCGGATCGGTGCTGCTGGCCGGCGTGCTGCTGAAGATGGGAACCTACGGCATGCTCCGTTTCAATGTTGGCCTTTTCCCGGATCAGGCTCACCGTAACGCACCGTGGATCATGGTTCTCGCTCTTATCGGCATCATCTATGGCGCGCTCGTCTCGCTGGTTCAGCCCAACATGAAAAAGCTGATCGCCTATTCCTCGGTCAGCCACCTCGGATTCGTCGTGTTGGGAATTTTCAGTTTCACCGTCGCTGGCCTCAATGGAGCCATGTTCGTCATGCTCGCTCATGGAGTCGCCACCGGAGGACTCTTCATGCTGGCGGGCATTCTCTACGAGCGCCGCCATACCTACGAGATCGCTGAGTTCGGCGGACTTGCGACGCCCATGCCCAGGTACGCCACTTTTTTCCTCGTAACCGTGTTGGCCTCGCTCGGCCTGCCTCTGCTCAATGGTTTTATCGGAGAGTTCCTCGTGCTGAGCGGTGCGTTCCAGGCGCGGCCCATCTATGGAATCCTCGCCGCCACCGGCGTGATCTGGAGTGCCTGCTATCTGCTGTGGATGTATCAGCGGGTTTTCTTCGGCAAGGTTAAGCACGAAGTCAATAACACTCTGCCCGACCTCAATTTGCGCGAGAGGAGTGCGCTTGCCCCGATCGCGATCGCCGCTCTGGTGATGGGTGTGGCTCCGCTGGTATGGCTCGGTGCGATCGATCCGGCGGTGCAGTCGGCTCTGGCGCCCTTCACACAGTTGGCCAGCAAAGTGGTGGGGCGATGACGGCGCACGTTATGCTGGCTGCATGGGCGCAGGCCCAGACTTCTCTTCCACCCACTGCCGACTACATTCGCATCTTGCCTGAGTTGGTGCTCTCCGTCTTTGGCATGCTGATCATGGTCGTCGATCCGTTGCTCGACCCGGACAAGAGTCATCGCTCCCTCGGTGCGATCGCCTTGATCGGCGCGCTCGCGGCGTTGGCATCGACTTTCTGGATGGCGCAGTATCCAGGGACAGCTTTCTACAACACGATCCGCGTGGAAGACTTCAGCATCTTCTTTCACGTCCTGATCATTGCGATAGCAGCGGTCTCCATCCTTAGTTCTTTCGAATACCTGAGAGTCCAGCGCATCCGGGCTGGAGAGTATTACGGCCTGATTCTTCTGGGCACGGTCGGTATGTGTCTGATGTCATCCGCGATCGAGCTTGTGCTGATTTTCATTGCCCTGGAAATATCTTCGATTTCGACCTACATTCTGGCGGGATTCCGGCGGCACGACGCCGCCAGCAGCGAATCGTCCCTCAAGTATTTCCTGCTGGGCTCGTTCGCCACGGCCTTCTTCCTCTACGGCGTCGCGCTCATCTTTGGCGCTACCGGTTCCACGAATATCGACGCCATCAATCAGGCCCTGCACTCCGGCAACGGCGGCATTCCGCTGCTGGCGTATGTCGCGACCGCACTGATGTTCATTGGACTTGGCTTTAAGGTCGCCTCTGCACCCTTCCACGTGTGGACTCCGGACGTCTACGAGGGCGCTCCCGCTCCGATCGTCGGCCTGATGTCAACCGGTCCCAAGGCAGCCGCCTTCGCCGTATTGCTACGCATTATGTTCGAAGCCAACCTTCCCGGACGTTTCTGGCTGATCTGGGTCTCGGCCGCTTTGACCATGACCATTGGAAATATGTGTGCCTTGGTGCAAGGCAACATCAAGCGTCTGCTGGCGTATTCGTCAATCGCCCATGCCGGGTATCTGCTGGTCGCCTTTGCCGCGCAACCCGAACTGGGTGTCTCCGCGGCCATGTTCTACTCCGCCGCGTACGCTGCCATGAACGTGGGAGCCTTCGTAATCGTCAGCCATCTCGCGGCCGCGCGCGAAAAATACGTTACCCTTGAAGATTATGCCGGCCTCGGCAAGCGCTCTCCTGTATTGGCCGCGACTCTGACTTTTTTCCTGATGTCTCTGATCGGCATTCCCATCACCGGTGGCTTTTTTGCGAAGTTCTATGTACTCACTGCCGCTCTGCACTCAAATCTGGTCGGCTTGGCCATCATTCTGGTGCTCAATAGCGCCGTAGGCGCCTATTATTATTTGCGCGTGATCGTCATGATGTATATGCGCGACGCACGGGGCGAGGTTCCGGTCGCTCCTATACCACTTACCGTGGCGCTCGCCATCGCGCTTTGCGTCGCGGCTACTCTTTTTCTGGGCGTGACCCCGGGAGGTGTGGTGGATTACACGCTACTTTCCGCTCGCCAGATGATGACCGATACGGCGGCTCCGGCTGTCGCCGCACGATCTGCCGCCGCGGACGAACCGTAGTCTCGTGGGCTGGCATACCCTTGGGAACATTCATTCTCTTTGTGACTGGAAGCCTTGACAGAAGCCGCTTTTTCTTGCTTCAATCGTTTGTTCATTCAGTGGAAAACCGGCTCGCATCGCGATTGACAATCGCCCTCCGAGTCGGCATTATTACCTACAACTAGTTTGCCAGGTATTTTATTCCCTGGAGACGGAGGACGTATGGGTCAGTTTTTTCGCAATATTTGGAGTGACGAACAGGGGCAGGACATCGCTGAATATGCCGTCATGCTCGCCGTCATTCTGGTATTGGTGATCGGCACAGTACGTCTCATTGGGACCAACGCCAACAACGTGTTCTCCAATGTAGCCAGTGCTGTACAGTAATTACGCAGTAATGGATCGAACCCCGGTTCCCGCAAGACGTGGCATATTCCAACGCAGGACTTTTACATGATGAGAGTTTTTACCAACTTCCGCCTGTTTAGCCGCTATTGGTTTTCAGTCGCGGCGGGAGTGCAGAATTGGAGCCACTCACCAGGGCAGTAGAGACAGCTCAAGCATTCCACCAAAGCCGCGATTCTATCGCGGCTTTTATTTTTTTGCGGCACCGTGAAAGGTTATCGCCATGATCGTCAACATGTCCGACAACGCCACCGAACAACAGATCGATCACATCATCCAGCGCATCCGCGAAGCCGGATTCCAGCCTCACGTCACGCGGGGCACAGAGCGCACCATCGTGGCGGCCGTGGGCAGCGGTGGAAGACGCCATGAAATCGAGGCGCTCTCGGTCGCTCCCGGCGTAGACAACGTGGTCGCGATTGCTCAACCCTTCAAACTGGTCAGCCGTCAGACCCGGCCGCAACCGTCCGTGGTGACGGTGGGCCGCGCACCGCGCGGAGTTCAGATCGGTGGTCCCGACGTGGTGGTAATCGCCGGCCCCTGCTCCGTCGAATCGCGCGAGCAATTGCTTGAAACCGCGCACGGAGTCAAGCGCGCCGGCGCTGCTATTTTGCGCGGTGGAGCTTACAAGCCACGGACTTCTCCGTATGAATTTCAGGGGCTCGGGGTTGAGGCGCTGAAGATCCTAGCCGAAGCACGCGATCTTACCGGCCTGCCGGTTGTCACCGAGGTCATGAGCACGGAAGACGTGGACTTGATCTGCGAATATGCGGACATGCTCCAGGTCGGTGCGCGGAACATGCAGAACTTCGCCTTGCTGCGCCGGCTTGCCACTACCCGCAAGCCCATCCTCTTGAAGCGTGGCCCCTCGGCCACCGTCAAAGAGTGGCTCCTCGCCGCTGAGTACCTGCTTTCCGGAGGAAATGATCAGGTCGTGCTCTGCGAGCGCGGAATCAAGACGTTTGAAACCGGGACGCGCAATACCTTCGATCTCGCCTCGGTCGCCCTTGCCAAAGAACTCTCGCACCTCCCGGTGATCGCCGATCCGTCCCACGGGACGGGCAAACAAAGCCTGATCGGACCGGTCTCCCGCGCCGCAATAGCAGTCGGAGCCGATGGACTCATCATCGAGGTGCATCCTTGCCCCGAGCGCGCTCTCTCCGACGGACCTCAGTCGCTGGCTATCGCGCAGTTCGAAAGCGTAATGCGCGGATTGAGCTCCCCTTTGCGTGCTGTGCTGGCTCCGGCCGCCAGCACAGCCTCAGCATAAAACTCGACTGGTTGCCAAGCCAACACCGGTGAGCGGGCCATTTTGTCCCAAACACTGGTTTCGCCCCGCCCAGCCTTTGTTTCGAAGTAATTACGGACGTTTATAGCACGATTGTCCTGGTTGTTTGGGACAAGCTGTCCCTTCCGTAGTCGCCCCACATTTCTAGTAAGTCATGACAAATACAACACTTACCACGCCGTCAGTTGGCCCCGCAATTGCCCATTAGAGGCCAGGCGCGAGTCGTGTTTATGTGCCGGTGCCAAGAAAACTTATGACTAACATCGAGAAATCTGAAGTCACAGGCGGACGGCAAGGCCGTCCGCTCAATTCCCCAGAGTGCGGTGCTGCTTGGGGCCGTGTGCTAGGGGTGGTACTGCTACTGCTATTAGCGGTCCCCTCCTTCGGCGCCAAGCCCCCGGTGAACAAATTCTCGCCAGATCTCTTTTCCTCCGTAGGCTTGAATGGCATGGTGACCATCAACGTCCAATACCGGACGTTTCCCACCACCAGTTACTTGAAAGGGAGACAGCAGGGTGGTGCAACTCTGCGGTGGAAACTGCCGACGATCAAGGCCGTAACCATGACCGTGCCCGCCACCATGCTCACGACTCTGGCAAACGAAGCTAACGTGGTTTACATCTCGCCCGACCGTCCGCTCACCATGACTGCCAATCCTCAGACCGAGGAGTTCGCGACCGCAGTCGAAGCCGACGTCGCGGCTGCGCAATATGGGTTCGATGGCACGGGTGTTGGCGTTGCCGTCATCGACAGCGGAATTGCCGCTCATCCCGATCTGAACAATGCCAACGGCAACAGCCGCGTTGTCTATAGCCAGAGTTTTGTCGCCGGTGACACTACCACCTCCGACAAATTCGGACACGGAACCCACGTCGCCGGCTTGGTCGGCGGCACCGGTGCCAGTTCCGGCACGGCGAATGGTTATCCGGCAACCTATGCCGGCATGGCTCCCAACGTCAATCTGGTCAACCTCCGCGTGCTGGATCAGAATGGATCGGGCACCGACAGCCAGGTGATCGCCGCCATTCAGGAAGCCATCTCGCTGCAGAGTACCTACAATATCCGCGTCATCAACATGTCGCTCGGACGTCCCGTGTTCGAAAGCTACACCCTCGATCCCGTCGACCAGGCAGTGGAAGCCGCCTGGAAGGCTGGCATCGTAGTCGTCGCGGCTGCCGGCAACAATGGACGCTTCGCGCCCACCAACGGCTTCGGCACCATCGGCGTTCCGGCTAACGATCCCGCCGTAATCACGGTAGGAGCGACCATGACGGAAGACACGAATACGCGCGTCGACGACAAGATTGCCAGTTACAGTTCCAAAGGCCCGGTCGCAATCGATCACATTGTGAAACCTGACCTCGTCGCTCCTGGAAACGCCCAGGTCTCTCTGCGCGCAGCAGGAAGCACCTTGGACGTAACCTTTCCTCAATACGAAGTTACTTCGAGCAACGGAACCTCATCGTACTTTGTTCTCAGCGGCACCAGTATGGCGACGCCAATTGTCAGCGGTGCCGTCGCCCTGTTGTTACAACAGAACCCGGCCTTGACTCCTGATCAAGTGAAAGCGCGCTTGATGAAGACAGCTTGGAAGGGCTTCGGACAGTACACCTCTTCTCACGATCACTTAGGCAACCTCTACAACAACGAGTACGACATCTTCACCTATGGATCGGGATATCTTGATGTCAACGCCACTCTTGGCGATACCACGCTCGCGACCGGAGTCGCACTTTCTCCGACCGCGGTTTTGAATGCCAACGGCAGCGTCACCATCGCCAACACTTCGCCCGACTCTCTCTTCGCTGGCAGCAGCGTAGTTTGGGGTGCCACCTCGGTGGTCTGGGCGGATTCAGTGGTTTGGGGCTCTAACGTAATCTCCAGCACATCGGTAGTGTGGGGCGCGACCAGCGTGGTATGGGGAGCGACCTCCGTTAGCGGTTACAGCGTAGTCTGGGGTGCAACCACCACCGTCGAAACCGGCATAGCAGCGCTCAGCGACGGCGATCCGGGGGACGACTAGACAACCGACTGAAACCTAATCGGAGACTACCATGACAAACACATTGCCCATCAAAGCCAAAGTCATGATCGGAATGGTGGCCGTTGCCAGTCTGGGCGCCCTGTCGTTCGGCGTAGTCAGATGGCAAGCGCAAGCCTGGCCACAGTTGCTGCTCCTGTCAGTGGCAGCCGCTCTGAGCTCTCGCTTCAAGGTGAAACTGCCTGGAGTGACCAGCTCAATGGCGGGAAATCTGCCCGTAATTCTTCTGGCAGTCACGCAACTGGGATGGCTCGGCAGCCTGCTCGTCGCCGCGACGGCGGGAATCGCTCAATCCTATTCCGGCGGGAATAAAACCAAACCAATCCAATTCGTATTCAACGCATGCACACTGCTGAACGCCACCGGACTCGCTCACCTGGCTTACCACAGCCGGATCTTCGCGTCCTACTTTACAACTCACATGATGTCTCTCGTACTGGCCGCCGTAACCTACTTCCTGGCGAACACGGTCGCGGTAGCGGGCATCATCGCTCTCACCGAAGGCGGCAGTCCTTTTGCCCTGTGGCACAAGGTCTTCTTGTGGTCGTTCCCGAACTACGTAATCGGTGCGGGATTGGCTGCGATCGCTTCCTTGTTCACAACCAGCGAACTGGCAACCCTTGCCGTTCTCATGGCCGTGCTCTTCGCCGTCTACCAGTCCTACAAGGTCTACGTGGACCGGGCCGAGCCATCGCATCTGCGAATGGCTGTGGCTGCGGGTCGATAGCCCTCCAGGCACCACTACTGCGCGCAGCCCACCGGCTGCGCGCTTTTTTTTGCAGAGCTATTTCGCGGGTACTGGTTCAGACACCAACACAATTTTCATCAACTGCTTCCCAAGATCGGAGGCACGAACGTCCTCGAGGTTGATGAGCACGACAACGCCCGCACGACGCTCAGGTACGATCTCGAAAAAAGTGCTGGTTCCCTGCTGGCTGCCACTATGCTCGACATCGAACTCGCCGAGGTCCTTGCCCGTTCCCCAGCCCAGCGCGTATCGGTCTTCCTTGCCATCCGCGGGCTTTAGAGGAGTCCACATCAGGTCCCGCGTCGCGCGGGCCAGCACTCGATCGTTCAGCATCGCTACTTCAAAAAGTGCCATATCATCCGCCGAAGATAGCCAACCGCCACCGGGAATCTTGTAACTGGAGTCCAGAAAATCGGCGTTCGTAATGGCTCCCGATTCGTCTTTACTGTAAAACCGGGTACGGTACGGAATAATCGCAAACCGGTCGTCCGGCACGGTGTGAGTCATCCCCGCGGGTGAGAGCACATTTTCCCGGACGTAACTCACGTACTTCTGCGCCGCCGCGCCCTCGATGGCGCATCCGACGAGCGTGTATCCTTGCGTGGAATAGAGGAATTCTGTTCCCGGCTTGGCCACCAGCGGATCGTTCTTGAAAAAATCGATTCCACCCTGAATGGGATTCAGAAAGTGCCGAGTGTTGCCACCCTCAGCGTCTTCCTGCGAATCGGACTTATAGTGGCGGATTCCGCCCAGATGCCCCAGCAACTCCCGTGTCGTGATCGGCGTGTCCTTCTCCGGAAACGCCGGACAATACTTCTGCACCGGAGCATCCAGATCGAGCTTCCCTTGCTGCCACAGAAGCATCGCCGCCGTCGCCGTAATCGGTTTAGAAATCGAACCCAGCCGGTAAAGTGTATGCGCACTCGCAGGAACGAAGTTTTCCAGATCCGCGCTGCCGAACCCAGCCGACCATCCGGCCACCCCGTTCTCCACCACGGCAACCGATACCCCCGGAGTGCTGTTAGCCGCCATGAACCGGGCAATCGCCGTTTCCAGCTGTGCACGCTTTTCCCGCGTGATCTGTCCCGCCTGCGCCGCCGCCAACGCTGGCAGGAGCATTAGCACCATCAGGACGACGATCAAGAAAATGGAAAATCGCCTCCCGATCGCGAAATTCCCCCCGCCGCCTCTGCAAATTAGACCCATCGCTCGCGAGCTACTTCACGTCTCCACAGGCAGGACCGAGATATTTAGACACAACCGTCATGTCCATCGTCATGTTGTGGTCGCCAGAGTTCACCACCATATGCATCGTGCCCTTGGTGCTCTCCGCGCTGATGGCCTCCATCACGTAGGTCCCATCCGCCACTCCGCCTTTATCCATGGTGCAACGCATCTTCATTTCCAGCCGTCTTCCTGTGGAACTCACAACATTATGCGTGCAATCGGCGCGATCATTGGCGTTGAAGGCCGTATACTTTGCCAGTTTTTCTTTCGTGATGCATTGCTTCGTAACCGAAGGGCTCTGCCCTCCCTTCATCCTCGCTTCCACCTGCGCACGCTGCTCCGGTGAAAGCTTCGCCAGAACATCGGGAGGAAGGGCCGGCATCGCAGGCATCCCGCCCATCGAACTCGTCACGGTAACTTCCCACAGACCTTCCTTCACATTGAGCGGCGCTAGATCATTGGCGGCACAAAAAGCCGACAGGCAAAATGCAATCGCGGCGACTATAAGAGGGTTACGCATCGGCACTCTCCCGGGTTGTTTAAACTGATGGTTGAAGCAACGTGCGCTGAACAGCATTACACAACACGAATCGGCGAGCAAACGAATTGTGCGCCGGATTGTTGCCGAAACAGTGCCCCCAGCGCGGTTTTCGCGGCACTGGGATGCGGCACTTGAATTGGTAAACGCTCCTGCTTCGTATACAAATAAACTCAAGGCGCGCCCCGGTCTGCGTCGAAAAGATCGGCCTGAGCATCAAGATATTGGAACTGAGCATGCGATCGCGAGATTTTATTTTCTGGGAAGTCGATGTTCAGGCTGACTTCATGCAGCCCGGAGGTAAGCTTTACGTTCCCGGTGCGGAGAAGCTCTTGCCCAACATCCGCAAGCTTACAGACGCAGCCCGACGCGGCGAGGTATTTCTCGTCTCCCATGGCTGTTTTCATCTGCCAGACGATCCTGAATTTCAGCAGTTTCCTCCCCATTGCTTGAAAGGCACGGCCGGAGCCGAGTTGCTTCCAGATGCGTTGACCAACAATTTTGTGCGCGTGGAAAATGCTGCCGCCACCAGATTGCCAGACGATCTTTCCAGGTACCAGCAGATCATTCTCGAGAAACAGACACTGGATATTTTTGAGAGCCGCCACGCTAGCGCACTTGTCGAACGCCTGGACGACCGCGCTGAATTTGTTGTGTTTGGCGTGGTGACGGAATACTGCGTGGGCTTTGCCGTGCGCGGCTTGCTCCAGCGAAAGCGCCGGGTCGCGATCGTTCACGACGCCATTGAAACCTTATCGCCCGCGGCAGGCAACAAGACCCTCGTCGAGTTGCAACGGCTCGGAGCAAGGCTGGTCACCACCGATGAGATCCTTCACAGTCTGGCAGCCCGCCGTCACCCTTGAGCAGGCTTCATCACAGCAGCATCCCTGCGATCGAAGCCGACATCAGATTGGCCATGGTTCCGGCAAGCATGGCGCGAATGCCTAGTTTCGCCAGATCCGCTTTCTTGTTGGGAGCCAGCGCCCCGATTCCGCCCATTTGAATTCCGATGGAGCTGAAGTTGGCAAAACCGCAAAGCGCGAAGGTCGCAATGGTGAACGAACGCGGGTCCAGCAATACCTTTTGTGGACCAAGCATGGAGAACGCCACCAGTTCGTTCAGCACCATGCGCACGCCCAGGAGATTGCCGATCAGACGGCAGTCATGCCAGGGAACTCCAATCACCCATGCGATCGGCGCAAACAAAACGCCGAGTATCGCTTCGAGGCTCGAGGGAAACCAAGCGAGGTGAGCGTGAACTCCACCCATGATGCCGTCGCACAAGGCTATTAATGCGAGAAACGAAATCAGCATGGCAGCGATGTTCAGCGCCATGTGCAAGCCATCCGTGGTTCCCCGCGCGATGGCGCCCAGCAGGTTTTCATTCTTTTCCAGTTCTACTTCTTCTTCACTCATCACCACCCGCCCCGCGGTTCTCGGCACCTCGGTCTCCGGCACCATCATCTTCGCCATCAGCAGCGTGCCGGGAGCGGTCATAATGACCGCGCTCAGCAGATGTTTTGGCTCGATCCCAAAGGCAATGTAAGCGGCCATGATGCTTCCCGAAACGTGCGCCATGCCGCTCGTCATCACTGTCATCAACTCCGAATAGGTGAGGTCGGGCAGGAAGGGCCGGATCGTCTGCGGCGCCTCCGTCTGGCCCATGAAAATGCTGGCCGCCACGTTTAATGACTCCGCGCCACTCACCCCCATCAGCCGGATCATCAGCCACGCAGCCGCCTTGATGACCACCTGCATCACGCCAAGGTAATAGAGCACCGCGAACAGTGCGCAGATGAAGATCACCGTCGGCAAAACCTGGAACGCAAAATAAAAACCGAAGTGCGAGCCCTGTTTACCGAGATCTCCAAACACAAATTGCGAACCGGCAAAGGCATAACCGAGCAGCCGGCTCACCGCGTCTCCGGCCTTTTGAAAAAGCACTCGGCCGAATCCAATCTTTAGAACAAAAACCGCGAAAGCCACCTGCAGCCCCAGGCCCCAGGCCACCGTCTTCAGGCGAATGGCCCGCCGGTTCGTCGAGAAGGCGTAGGCCAGGCCCAACATGGTGAGCAGGCCGAGAATACCGGTAAAACGTCCCATCTTTGTCCCCCTACTTGTCCCGTTTCTCAATCTTCTCTAGGAATCCGTCTTCCCTTTGTAAATCACGCGATGAACCAGGGATGTCTTGCGCGCGGGCGGCGCGACTGCAATTTGATAACTTTCATCGAGCAACGTTTTTGCCCGTGAAGCTTGTGCATCGGAATGGCAGTGGATGGTGCAAAGCGCTTCCCCAACAGAGACTCTATCGCCGATCTTCTTGTGAATCTCGACACCCACGGCGGGGTCAACCGAATCTTCTTTGCGCTCGCGCCCTCCACCGAGGATTACGCAAGCCGTGCCGACCTGTTCGCACTGGATTTCGGTCACGTATCCAGCTTGGCGGCTCGGCACTGCCACCCGATGACCCGTTCCTGGGAGACGAGTGGGATCATCGATCGTGCTGATGTCGCCTCCCTGCAACTCGACCATCTGGCGAAATCTGTCAAACGCCTTGCCGGAGTCGATCATTTCCGCTGATAGGAGCTTCCCTTCCGCTACCGATTTCGAAGCGCCTCCGAGAAAGAACATCCACGCCCCCAATTCGAGACAGAGTTCCCGCAGATCCTCCGGACCGCCGCCATGCAAAACCTCGATGCACTCCTTCACCTCGATCGCATTTCCAACCATGCGCCCTAGCGGCTGGTTCATGTCCGTGATTAACGCCACCATCTGCTTACCCATGCGTTCGCCGGTTTCAACCATCAGCTCGGCCAGAAAAACTGCGTCTTCTTCCTTTTTCATGAACGCCCCTGACCCCGTCTTCACATCAAGCACCAACCCATCCATACCCTCGGCCAGCTTCTTGCTCATGATCGAAGCGCAGATCAGATACGGGCTTTCGACCGTGCCCGTCACGTCGCGCAACGCGTACAGCTTGCGGTCTGCCGGAGCGACCTTCTCCGTCTGGCCGATCATCGAACATCCGCAGGCCTTGAGCACACGATGAAACTCGGCGACCGACAGACCTACCCGAAATCCAGGGATGGATTCCAGCTTGTCGAGAGTACCGCCAGTGTGGCCTAACCCGCGGCCACTGATCATGGGAACAAACAGGCCTCCCGCCGCGACCAGCGGAGCGAGCACGAGCGAGGTTTTGTCGCCCACGCCGCCGGTGGAGTGCTTGTCCACTTTCTTTGCCGGAAGAAACTTTAGATCGAGAACTTCGCCGGAGTGCAGCATGGCATGGGTCAACGCGGCGGTCTCTTCGCGCGTCATGCCGCGCAACACCACTGCCATCAGCCACGCGGACGTCTGGTAGTCCGGAATCCTGCCGTCAGTGCAGCCCTCGATCAGGTATCCAATTTCTGCGCTGGACAATGCGCCGCCATCGCGCTTTTTGCGGATGAGATCGACAACGCGGAATTCGGCAACATTCGCCTGGCTCACTTTAGACGAAAGCCCTCCGGGAGAAGATCGGTAATCAGGCTTTGCTTTAGTCCTTCATCACCCGCGTAGAAGATCACGGCGCGCGGCCCGAATTCGTAGATGACCTGGCGGCAGGCGCCACAGGGGGAACACGGAGCTCCGTGATCGTTCGTGACCGCTACCGCTTGAATCTCAAGTTTTGGACCGTCTTTGGCGACGGCAGAAAATATTGCCGTGCGCTCCGCGCAGTTCGTCATTCCATAGGAAGAGTTCTCGACGTTACATCCGGTGAAAATTCTGCCTCGGGAGGTCAGTATCGCTGCTCCTACTCGGAAGTTCGAGAAGGGAGCGTAAGCGTTCTTCATCGCCTTGCGAGCTTCGCGAAGCAGCCTTGCACCCGTGGCTGGTGACATTTTCATGGCTTGCATACTCAAATTTCACAGAGGAACGGGAGTGCGTCATTGTAACGCGTGAGTGCCGTTGGCAGCAGAGATTTTCGCGTTCCTCGGTGTCAACGCCACCGCGGCGCTTCGCAGCGTTCGCCTTTCGACGGGGAGAATCTTGACGCTCGGGTGAGCGAATGTTAATTTCAGGCCACCCTTTCGAGATCCAGAAGTTTACCCACACATGGGCAACCGGGAGACATGGTTCTGAAGCGGCGAGATAAGATCCGACCGACGGCCGCTGCCGACCCCATTGATTTCTGCCGCCGAGACTTTTTGATCCAAGGCTGTCTGGGCGCGTCCGCAACCTTGATTCCGTCGGCATTGGGTCAATGTTTTCCGTCCTCCGCTCGCGGATTGGACCCTTCGACAGTTTCACCCGATGCCGGTTTCCATCTGCATCCTCGTTACCGCATGCCTCGCCCCCTGGATAGCTTGCTCGATAAGACGCAGGCCGGTCTCGACGAATTTGTCACGGAGAAATATGCAGACGAGATCGCGGCAATTCTGCTGCAATGGAGTTCGGGACTGCGCCAGTCTCCGCAAAACTTGCTGGCGATCGCAAACGTCCTGTCACCGACTTTTTCCGGATCTTCCCCCACGCCAATTCATTCCCGAGTCGCGCGCTCCCGGCCCACGATCGAGGTTCGTCAGCGCGCATTCGCGCCCGATACTTCAGTTGGCCGGGACGTTTTTCTACAGGACTTCCAAAAGGAGCTGAGCCTCTTCTCCCGGATCATTACCGCTGAATTTCAAGTGACGCGTATCGACGCTGCTGCTTTGCCCGCGACCGAGCGCGCACCAGGTGTGCTGGAGACTCGCATCCGCTACGAACTGGTTGCCACCGGATCCGGCTTCCATCGCGAACAGCGGGTCGGTGATTGGCGGATTTCGTGGGAGAGACTGGCGTCGGGTGAATTTCATGTGCACCGGTGGAGCATGATCGAGGAAACCCTGAGCCGGTCCAAGAGTCCGAGCTACGTTGACATTGCCCCAGCCGCTCTCGGCGGCAACCCATCTTTTGCCGAACAGCTCGTGCATGGGTCCGACTATTGGCGAACCGTGCTCGATGGTGCCTGTGGCATCGATATCTACGGGCACAACGGCGTTTCGGTCGGGGATATTGATGGCGATGGATATGACGATCTTTACGTCTGCCAGCCGGCCGGGCTTCCCAACCGGCTCTATCGAAATCGCGGCGATGGGACTTTCGATGACATCACGGAAGCATCCGGCGCGGGCGTCATCGAAAACACGGCTTGCGCTCTTTTCGTCGACGTCGACAACGATGGGCACCAGGACCTGATTGTCGTGCGAGCCGACGGGCCGATGTTATTTCTGAACGAAGCCAGCGGCAAGTTTCGCCAGAAGGCCGGCGCGTTTAAGTTCGCGACTCCGCCGCAAGGAACCTTTACTGGAGCGGCAGTTGCAGATTATGACAGTGACGGCTGGCTCGACATTTATTTCTGTCTCTACATCTACTACCAGGGTACAGACCAATACAAATATCCGTCTCCGTATTACGACGCCGAAAACGGCCCCCCCAACTTCATGATGCGCAACAATCGCGACGGAAGCTTCAGCGATGTAACCGCGGCTTCCGGGCTCGATCGGAACAATACCCGCTACAGCTTTTGTTGCGCCTGGAACGACTTTAACGGCGATGGCTGGCCCGACCTTTACGTGGTCAACGATTTCGGACGGAAAAATCTCTATCGCAACAATGGCAACGGAACTTTTACCGATATTGCAGCACAGGCGGGAGTCGAAGATGTTGGCGCGGGAATGAGCGTCTGCTGGTTTGATTATGACAATAACCACCACGGCGCGGAGAGTCTCTATGTGGCCGATATGTGGACGGCGGCGGGCGAACGCATTTCCATGCAGCCCATTTTCAAAAACGACGCGCCCGCCGAGACACGCGCGCTCTATCACAAACATGCCATGGGCAATTCGTTATTCCAGAGTCTGTTGCAACCAGGCGGCGGGTTCTCTTTTGAAGACGCAACGCGCGCCGCCGGCGTCGGGATCGGGCGCTGGGCGTGGTCCAGCGATGCCTGGGATTTTGATCATGACGGGTTCCTCGATCTCTACATCGCCAACGGCATGGTCAGCGGCCCTTCTCGTGATGACCTCAACAGCTTTTTCTGGCGGCAAGTAGTGGCCCGTTCCCCCGACGAACCCCGGCCTTCGCACGATTACGAACAGGGCTGGAGCGCAATGAATGAGTTGATCCGCTCCGATAGAACATGGAGCGGGTATGAGCGAAATATGTTTTACGCGAATAACGGCGACGGATCCTTCTCCGATATTTCGGGCATCGTTGACCTCGATTTTCTAGAAGACGGGAGAGCCTTTGCGCTCGCGGATTTCGATCACGATGGCCGGCAGGAAATATTTCTGAAGAACCGCAATGGCCCGCAGTTGCGGCTGTTGCAGAACGTCATGGAGGAATTGCCTCCGTCGGTTGCATTGCGCTTGCGCGGCACGAAAAGCAATCGCGATGCCATTGGCTCTGTAGTCACCATTGAAGGCAGCCGGGGACGCCAGACGCGAACCGTGCAGGCAGGTTCCGGTTTCCTTTCGCAGCACAGTAAAGATGTCTTTTTTGGGCTGGGCTCAGAGCCTGGCTCCGTTCGCGCTTCCATTCGCTGGCCAAGCGGACTGATGCAGGAAATACACGATCTGCCCGTGAACCACCGCCTATTCGTTGAAGAAGGCTCCGAATCCTATCGAACCGAGGCTTTTCTGAACTCGACAGCGAAAGGCCCGCTCCCTGCGACCCCACCCGTCGCGTCGACCGAAACCGCGAAGCGACAGGAGATCGAAACCCCTCCTGACACAACTCTGCCTGACACAACGGAGACTTGGCTGTTGGCGCCCTTCGCCGCACCTGATTTTTCACTTCCTGATCTCAGCGGGCAACAACGCAGTTTGACCTCCTTGCGCGGTAAGCCGGTGCTGCTCAACTTTTGGGCCGTCGCCGCGCAACACAGCCTGGCGGGACGTGGCAACGAGGATTGGGTCACTTTCAACCAGCGCCACGAGGATTGGGCAATGCAAGCGCTTCAGTTTCTGGCCGTGAACCTGGACGATGCCGCAGATGCGAACAACATAAGAACATGGGCGCGGCAGCATGGTCTTACCTTTCCCGTCTTGCTGGGGTCGCCGGATATGGCTGCCATCTACAACATTCTCTTTCGCTACCTCTTCGACCGGCATCGCGATCTCGCTCCGCCCACTTCATTCTTGATCAACGCCCAGGGAGAAATCGTCAAGATTTATCAGGGACCGCTAAATCCAAACCATGTTGAATGGGACCTTCGCCACATCCCGCAAACCAGCTCGGAGCGCCTGGCCAGAGCACTTCCCTTTCCCGGCACCACGGACACCGTCGAATTTCGGCGCAATTATCTCGCTTATGGATCGGTGTTTTATCAGCGCGGCTATCCGGAGCAGGCCGCAGTTTCCTTTCAGATTGCTTTGCGCGATGATCCTTCGAGCGCCGAGGCTCTTTACGGTATCGGCAGTGTCGATCTGGATCAGCAGAAAACCTCCGAAGCTCGCGAAAGTTTTGCGCGAGCCCTCAAGTTGCATGCGAGCTATCCCGACACCTTGGCAAATTGCTGGAACAATCTTGGCTTGATCGCCGCTCGCGAAGGCCGCACGGAGCTAGCTGTCGAGTACTTTCGTGAGGCCATCAATCTGAGTCCCGATCACGTGATTGCTCTCGACAACCTGGGCGGCGCCTATCGCCAGGCGAAACGCTGGGACGATGCTCGCAAGACATACGCGCGTGCGCTCCAGGTCAACTCCAGCGATGCCGAGGCTAACTATGGTCTCGGCATGGTGTTTGCGCAGAATGATGACACGGCGCAGGCGTTCGCCTTCTTACAGAAGGCGCTGAAGTTGCGTTCGGATTATCCAGAGGCGCTGAACAACCTCGGAATTCTCTATCTGCGCATGCAACAGCGAGATGAGGCCGTCGCGAGTTTCGAGGAAAGTATCCGCGTAGCCCCGACTTTTGATCAGTCTTACCTCAATCTCGCGCGCGTCTATGCCCTGGAGGACGCGCCCGAGAAAGCTCGCCACGTTTTGCTCGAACTGCTAAAACTGCACCCCGGGCATCAGCAAGCGCAGAAGATGATGGAAGAATTGGGACGCTAGAAACTCGCGCTCGCTGCAACGCGTCACCACCCGGCGCTGCTAAACTAAGGGTATGTCAACTCAGGCTGCAACCTTCCCCGCGACCGCGACCGGGCCGGCATCCGCCGGAATCCTGCTGCCCGCCTTTACGCTCTGGTGGCGCGAAATCGTACGCTTTTATCGCCAGCGCGCTCGGGTGGTTGGAGTGATCGCTTCTCCTCTCTTATTCTGGATCGTGCTCGGGTCCGGATTTGGAACTTCTTTTCGTTCCGGGCAGGCAGCCGGACAACAGCATTACCTGAATTATTTCTACCCTGGCACTCTGGTGATGATTGTGCTCTTCACCGCCATTTTCACGATGATGTCGGTGATCGACGACCGTAATGAAGGCTTTCTCCTTTCGGTGCTCGTGGCTCCAGTGCCGCGCGCGGCCATCGTGCTCGGAAAAGTTCTGGGCGGCACAACCCTGGCCGCAGGCCAGGGACTGATCTTTCTGCTTTTTGCCCCGCTCGTCGGTGTCCACATGACCCTCGCTTCGTTTGGGCTCATCGTCCTCACCGTCTTCCTGGTGTCGTTCGCTCTAACAGGGCTTGGCTTCGCTATCGCGTGGCCCATGGATTCGACCGCCGCTTTTCACGCCATCATCAATCTATTTCTGATTCCGCTGTGGCTGCTTTCGGGAGCTCTGTTCCCGCTCTCCGGGGCATCAGGCTGGATTCGCTGGCTCATGTACGCCAATCCGCTGACCTACGGAGTAGAAGCGCTGCGTAGGCTGATGTATCCCGAAGCGCCCAGCGCATTCTCGCTGACCGCGTCGATCTTGACTCTGATACTGTTTGCGCTGTTCATGTTCGGCCTGGCTTTCGTACTGGCAAACCGGCGAACGACAAAGCCTGCAGCGTAACAATAGTCGTTGGTCAATGGCCGTTCGTCGTCAGTGATCGCTGTTCCAGAATCTCAATGACCCGCTCCGCGCAAACGACGAGTGACCAACAACAGACGACCAACGACGCCTTTATGCCCCTGGACATTCTCGCTCTGGCCGCGCACCGCGACGACGTTGAACAAACCTGCGGCGGATCTTTGCTCAAAATGGCTGAGCGCGGATACCGCACCGGCATCCTCGACCTCACGCAAGGCGAGATGGGAACGCGCGGCTCCATGGAGGATCGTGCTCGCGAGGCGGCGGAAGCGGCGCGCATTCTGAAAGTTTCCTGGCGGCAGGCGCTCGATATACCCGACGGCCGCGTCGAAAATACCTGGGAGAATCGCTTGAAGGTCGTCCGCGTTCTTCGCGAGCAGCGGCCCCGAGTGCTGATTCTTCCCTACTGGGAGGGGCGACATCCGGATCACTACACGGCCTCGATCCTCGGCTACGAAGCAGCGTTTCTTTCTGGACTCGCCAAACTGCCGCTGGAGAGTTCCGCTCATCGTCCTTTCAAGATTATTTACGCCAGCCTGTACCGCGACATTAGGCCTACGTTTGTCGTCGACATTACCGGGCAGTTTGAGGCGCGCTTCGCATCTCTGATGGCCTACAAGTCTCAGTTCACCGATCAGGAGGCTGGCAGCGGAATTTTCCCCGCTCAAAACGAAATTCGAGCGCGGGTGGAATCGATGGCTCGCTATTACGGTATGCTCGGCGGTGTCCCTTACGCCGAACCCTTCGTGCAGAAGGAAGTTGGGCTGGTCGAGGATGTCATGGCGATACCGGTGAAGTCGATCTAACAAAATTAGCCGGCCGCGACAGTCTCGGCGTCTCTGCCACCACAACTCGCCTCAAAGTGTTTTGAGAATTCGATCCTTGAGTTTGTCGTAGAGATCGGGGTCAGCTTCCTGCAGAGAACGCATACGGCTGATCAATTTCTCGACTCCCGTTTCCGTTAGCTGCCCTTCGAATTCCCTGGCGGAGTCATCCGCAGATTGTGCCAGTTCCTTGAAAAGTTTCACCTTCTGTTTCTGGTCTGCATTCAGCCCTTTGAGCGTGGAATGATCGATCATAACCAGAAGCGCATCGATAACCCGGTTCAACTGAAAGCCATAACTCCCGACGCTATCGAGGACGTGCTGCTCAACTGGGATATCCCCGGTATTGCGACCGAAGTTAACTGTCGGAGAGAAAACCGGGCTGAAGGACTTTTGCCAGTTAGTCGTGGGAAAGTAAGTAAAAACGTAGTTGAACCAATCCGTCAACGGATTCTTGACCTCAGACATAAACACCTCCGGCACTTCACCATCAAGCGGCGAGCTAACTTCCATCGCAGCCCGCTTATCAAATCATCTTAACCGAGCGCAGAATCCGATGTATCGAATCTTGCGTGTGTTTCATCTAAGCCGGTGACTGGGTTCGCCGGAGGTGCCATGAAGAAGAAGATCGGATTTGTGGCGGGAGTGACGCTGGTCGGACTAGCACTGTTGTCCACTCGTTTCTATATGGTCGACTTGCCGGTATGGCATTTTCTTGGCGGCGGCAAAGCGCCCGACCCCGCGACCTTGCACCTGGCGGGGGAATTCGTGGAGAGCAATCTGGGCGCCGCGGAAGATCCTTCCGGATCGCTAACCGTACGCATGATTGCGCAGCAGTTTGTTTTCGTGCCGCAGTGCATCGTAGTCCCTGCGGGTGTTCCCGTCACCTTTCGAATTACCAGCGCCGATGCCGTGCACAAGCTGAGCTTCCTCGGCACAGACTACGGCCTCAAAGCTGCCCCTGGGGCGGTCACCGAAGCGACCTTTACCTTTGCCAAGGCGGGCGAATTCAAGATCCCCTGCCATGAGTTCTGCGGAGCCGGCCATTATGCCATGAGAGGCCATCTGAAGGTGGTGCCGCGAGATCAGTTTGCCTCCTTGCTTCCCGGCGAAAGGCGGACTTGTGAACCACGCTAGTCAGGCGGCGGGCCCGCGGAGCGGTGCCCGATGGCTCGGAGCCCTGTTGCTTCTGCTGTCGATTCCCCTCTTATTCTCGGAAAAGGATTCTTCACCGCAACCGGAGAATTCCGAACCTCCGGTTCGCGTTCCTTCCGACGTCGCCTGGACCGGGGAAACGCTGACGATTATTTCCAGCGGCGACGCTTTTCGCGGACTGCTCCTTGCCCGCCGCTGCAATCATTGTCATGGCGAAGAGGGATTCAGCTCCGTTCCCGCCTTCCCTAACCTGGCCGGCGAAGACCGCCTGTCGTTCTGGAAACAAATGCAGGATTTCCGCTCCGGCAAGCGTACTTCGCCGGTGATGCAGGTTATCGCCGAGGGATTTTCCGCGCGCGACGCGGCCGATCTGGCAGCCTATTACTCCATGCTGCCTACGACAAGCGATCCGCAAGACAACCGCGCCTTTCCGCAGGCCATGCCCGACCCCTCCCGTGCCTCGATGGCCATCCGCCTCATTGTTTTCGGAGATGGACAACGCGGCATACCTCCCTGCCAGTCCTGCCATGGCCCGGTGAGTTACGTGAAAGGAGCTCCCCCGCTCGCGACCCAGAACGCTAACTATCTGCAGCAGCAGCTCGAGCACTTTTCCAACGGCAATCGGTCCAACGATATCAATGTTCGGATGCGTAGCATCGCAAGACAATTAACTGCCGATGAGAGAACCGCAGTTTCCGAATACTACGGCGCTGGACTGGGACCGGGAGTGAGCTCAAGGTAACAGACGCCGTCTGATCGATCGCGCTGCGGGGCTTGTGGGCCACGTTAACGCCGGAGAACCTTGACCGGAAACAACCGGGCGTGCCCCACGTCTCGCGATTTTCGTTCACCGACTGCATGCGGCGAATTCTCGATCGACCACCGATCTTTCATCACATTCAGCCAGTGACCACCCTCACAGACAATTCCACTAGCCCTACCCGAAAATGAAGACCGGACAGGGGGTGCGCGTTCGATACTCTTGATCGAACCTCTGCCTACCATTTCGAAGCTAAGGCCTTAATTTTGAATACTTTACCATTGAGTACTTATTCCTGAATACTTTGACCGAAAAGTTTTTTTTTTGGGGGGGGGGGGGGGGGGGGGGTACAAAACCGGTGACGATCCCCTTCAACCGCGCAAGCCAAAATAAAAAACTGTAAAGCGTGAAGCGGAAGCGCGGCCCTCGTCCCTGTGCGAAACCCGCGCCGTATAATAATCGGTTCCTTATATCCGTCGACGCGCTCGCAGTTCCCTCACGAATTCAACCCGCGGCGCACAGGAGATCATCATGGCTACTCTTACCGAAGTCCCGAAGCAGACGAAGACGCGCATTGAATCCGACAGCATGGGGAAGATCGAAGTTCCCGCCAACGTCTACTGGGGGGCGCAGACGCAGCGCTCGCTGCTGCATTTTGATATTGGTCGCGACGTCATGCCTCCGGAGCTGATTCGCGCGTTTGGCACGCTGAAGAAGGCTTGCGCGCTGGTGAATCAGGACCTGGGCAAGCTTCCCGCGAACATCGCCACGCTTATCACGCAGGCCGCCGACGAAGTGATTGCCGGCAAGCTGAACGATCAGTTTCCGCTGCGGATTTGGCAGACCGGCTCGGGCACGCAGACCAACATGAACGTGAATGAGGTCATCTCGAATCGCGCGATCGAGATTGCCGGTGGTGAACTGGGTTCGAAGAAGCCGGTGCATCCGAACGATCACGTGAATATGTCGCAGTCGTCGAACGACACGTTTCCGACGGCCATGCATATTGCGGCGGCGTCGCGGGTAAAGAATGATCTGATTCCGGCGATCAAGACGGTGCGCGATGCGATTGCCGCCAAGGCGCGGGAGTTTGATTCGGTGGTGAAGATTGGGCGCACCCATTTGCAGGATGCTGTCCCTCTGACGATTGGACAGGAATTTGGCGGCTGGGCCAGCCTGCTGGATCGCGACATTCAGAGGTTGGAGTTGGTGCTGGATGGCTTGTACGATCTGGCGATTGGCGGAACGGCGGTGGGAACGGGATTGAATACGCATCCGGAGTTTGCCGAGCGTGCCGCGGCCAAGATTGCGGAGCTGACCGGACTTCCCTTCCGGTCGCATCCCAATAAGTTTGCCGCGCTTTCGGCGCACGATGAGATCGTGTTTGCGCAGGGAGCGATGCAGACTTTGGCAGCGTCGTTCACCAAGATTTCCAACGACATTCGGTGGCTGGCATCGGGTCCGCGGTGCGGTTTGGGCGAGCTCTCCATTCCGGAAAACGAACCGGGATCGTCGATCATGCCCGGCAAGGTAAATCCCACGCAATGCGAAGCGATGACGATGGTTTGCGCCCAGATTCATGGAGCAACAGCCGCGGTCGGCTTCGCTGGTTCGCAGGGCAACTTCGAACTCAACGTATATAAGCCCGTGATCATCTATAACTTTCTGCATTCCGTCACTTTGATCACCGACGCGTGCCACGGGTATGTGGAGTACATGATCAAAGGCATTGAGGTGGATCGAGCCAAGGTGGACTGGTACGTGAAGAATTCGCTGATGCTGGTCACGGCGCTCGCTCCGAGAGTCGGATACGACAAGGCGGCGCAGATTGCCCACACCGCACACGTTGATCACTCCAGCCTGCGCGAAGCAGCGTTGAAGTTGGGACATCTTACGGGTGAGGAATTTGATGCGCTGGTGAAGCCGGAGAAGATGACGCATCCGTAGAAATTGTGAATCGAGTGGTCGTGTGGTGACGGGGCTCCGCCCCGTTAGCGGGGCAAGGCCCCGCTGCAACGACTTCAATTCTTCTTCAGAAATCTCCGCCGGTTGAGGTGAGTCGAGGCCGTCGGCTCGATATCGTCATATTTGAGGACGCTGATCGAGCCATCCACTTCGAGCACTGCGAGCGCAGCTTCTTTGTAAGTCCCGACGCCGTGCTCGCGCAGCGCTCGTTCCAGTTCGTCCATGCTGACGTGCTCTTTCGCCATATGGGATTCGATGACCTCGCCATCGTGCACCAGCAGGCTGGGCTGTCCTTGAATATATTTCCGAAAGCGGCGATTCGCGCCGGAAACGTCGGCCATTAGGTAGTTCATGATGAGCAGCGTGGTGGCCGCGATCGCGCCTCCGGCGAGCGACGTGTCAGGGCCGGTCATGGCGTTCTGCACGGAGTTCGAAAGCAGCAGGAGAAGCGTGAGATCGAACGGAGTCATCTGCCCGACCTCGCGCTTGCCGGTAATGCGGATTCCGACCAGCACCAGAATGTAGATGACTCCGGTGCGCAGTGCGATTTCACCGAGCGTGTGCAGGTTGGCGGGCAGCATAGCTGTCGGTGCTACGGATGCCTCAGCCCTGCGGCGTCGCGGTAATCGGCACCGGCGCATTTTTCGGCGTGCTCAGGTAGCCAGTGACTTTGTTCTTGTCGACCGTCCAGACCACAAGTTCGTAGAGCATGTGGTCGCGTCCCGTATAGAACTGGACCGGTTCGCTCATGTTCTTATCTTTCTTCTCGATGGTCTTGTCATCAGCGGTGACGTTCAACGAATACTTGCCATGCTTCGGATCGGTCTTCTTAAGCTGCAAGGCGACGGTCGAGAAAGCTTGCGGCTTGGCGCCTTTTACCAGAGTGAACTCGTAATATTGCCGGTCGCCCCTGTGTTTGAGGGCTTCGAGATCGGCGCGGGTGTTGGCGATGAGTCCGCTCTGCTGGCCGAGATCGCCGATCGTGCTCTGCAGTTTGGCGATGGTCTGATCGAGCGTGGCTTTGGTGGCGGCAACGTCGCTCTTGACACCGCCTACGTCGGTTTTCACCGAGCCTACCTCGCCGGCA
Source organism: uncultured Acidobacteriaceae bacterium (assembly GCA_963696275.1). Lineage (GTDB taxonomy): Bacteria > Acidobacteriota > Terriglobia > Terriglobales > Acidobacteriaceae > Acidiflorens. The sequence goes on from CAVOJQ010000013.1 coordinate 336,798, forward strand.
ACCGCGCTGACGTCTTGTTTCTCTTGTGCCGCCTGGGCGGCGATGCGGGCCGATGCTGCTTGTTGTTCGCGCTGTAACTCGGAGGCGCGCGTCGACAGTTCTTTCTTGGTCATACCCAACTGCTTGGCCAGCGTTTCGGAATCGGCCTCGGCGGACTGCATGCGCTTGGTGAGATCGGCAATCTGTTTCTGGCTGCCGACTTCGTCTTGCGTGACCTTTTCCAGTTTGAGGTGCTGGTCATACAGGAAGTAGGCCGATGCTCCGACGTAGGCAACGGCCAGCACGATGAGAATCCATTTGCCGATGTTGCTCTGGGGCTCGGGATGGTAAACGGTCGCTTGCTCGCCTTCTGACATAAGGGTGCGCTCTCCGGTTCAGTTGAAATGGACTGTAGAACTTATTGTTTGTGAGATGAGGGCAGCTGTCAATTGCGTTGCAGGTTCAAGGCCTTAGTAACTTGCAGATAGAATGGAGCCGTGAAGAATTGGGACGCGATCGTGATTGGGGCTGGGATTATCGGGCTCTCGCTGGCGCTCGAACTGAACCAGCATGGGCTGCGCGTGCTGGTAGTGGAGAAGGGAGAACTGGGGCGCGAGGCGTCATGGGCGGCAGGAGGAATGCTGGTCGATTGTCCGGGGGAAACGCAACCTGGGCTGCGGGAACTGGCTGCGGCCAGCGCCCGAATGTATCCCGAGTTTGTGCGCGAGCTTGAAGATGAGTCGCGGCTGAAGATTGATTTGCGGTCGGTAGGGACGCTGGTTTTCACGCGGGACGAGATCGCTTTGGCGCAGAATTCTTATGCTTTGCCGGCGGCTTTGGAGGAACTGGAGCCTGCCGTTCCGGTTGCTAACGTCCGATCTGGTTGTCGCGTTCTGTATTTGAAAGAGCGTTGCGTGGATCCTCGGGATGTGACCGCTGCGGCCGCCGGTGCAGCGCGGCGGCGTGGAGTTGATTTTTCTGTTGGCGAAGGTGTGGTTGCCGTGGAGGTGACGAACGGCAAGGCGTGTGGCGTTCGTACCTGCAAGACGGAACTGCGGGCGGGCATGGTGGTGAATTGTGCGGGAGCGTGGGCGGGCCAGATTGGGCCGCATGCGTTCCCGACGCGTCCGGTGAAAGGGCAGATGCTGTGCGTCGTGATGCCGGAGAAGGAACTGGTGCGGCATGTGGTGCGTACCATAGGTTGGGAGCAGGATGTTTACCTGATTCCACGCAGTGATGGACGGATGCTGATTGGAGCCACCTCGGAGGAAGCGGGCTTCGACAAACGAACGGTGCCAGAGACGATCGAGAGATTGCGGCAGGCGGCGATTGAACTGGTTCCGAAACTGGCTGAGGCGCGGACGCTGGAGGCTTGGGCGGGGCTGCGTCCCGGCACGCCTGACAAACTGCCGATTCTGGGAGCAACGCCGACGGCGGGATATTTTGTGGCGACGGGGCATTATCGGGATGGAATTTTGTTGGCGCCGGCGACGGCGAGGGTGATGGGGCGGGTGATGACCGGGCAGAAGTCGGAGTTCGATCTATCGTGTTTTTCAGCAACTCGGTTTGCTGCCTAAGCCGGTGTTACCGATTTCCGCGAGCCAGCGCCTCGCGTGATGCAGGGTATATACTAAAACGTTTTCTGCGATATTTTCATGAATGTGCGCGTCCAGCGCGCCAGAAAGGCACCAGGCTATGGCTTCCCCGGCAGTCGATTTTGCCCGCAGCAATCAATCGCGTTTTCTTGACGAGCTAAAGATGCTTCTCCGCATCCCCAGCATCAGCACACTCGACGAGCACAAGGGCGACGTGCAGAAGGCGGCGGAATTTGTAGCCGATGAGTTGCGCCGCATCGGAATGGAAAATGTCGAAGTGATTCCGACTGACGGGCACCCTCTTCTTTATGCGGACTGGCTGCATGCGGCGGGTAAGCCAACCGTGTTGATGTACGCCCATTATGATGTGCAGCCGCCGGATCCGCTGGAGGAGTGGAAGACGCCGCCGTTTGAGCCAACGGAACGCAACAACAACGTTTACGCGCGCGGGGCAGTCGACGACAAGGGCCAGCTGTGGATGGAAGTGAAGGCGCTGGAGTCGTTGATGCAGGCGCATGGCGGCAAGCTGCCGATCAACGTCAAAGTTATTTTTGAAGGTGAAGAAGAGGTGGGCGGGGAGGCGATTGCGGAGTATGTCCGGAAACAGAAGGCGAAGTTGAAAGCGGATTTCGCGCTGGTCTGCGACACGGAACTGTTCGCGCCTGAACTTCCTACTCTCTGCGTCGGCCTGCGCGGGTTGGTCTACACCGAGATCGAGGCGGTCGGGGCGAAGACGGATCTGCACTCGGGCATGTATGGCGGGGCGGCGCCGAACCCGCTGTTTGCGCTGGTGGAGATCATCAGCAAGCTGAAAGATGCGAAGGGGAAGGTGCTGATACCGGGCTTTTATAAGAACGTTAAAGCACCGAGCAAGGATGAACTGAAGGCCTGGAAGCGTCTGCCATTTAACGAAGAACAGTATCGCAAGAGTGAAGTCGGGTCGAAAGTTCTGACGGGCGAGCCGGGATATTCGGTGCTCTACCGGACCTGGGCCCGTCCCACGCTGGAGGTGCACGGAATGCCCGGCGGATTTGTGGCTCCGGGGGCAAAGACGGTAATTCCGGCGCGGGCGGCGGCGAAGGTTTCAATGCGACTCGTGCCGAACCAGGATCCGGGTGACATTCTCAAGCGCTACACGGCTTTTGTGAAGAAGCTGACACCCAAGGGAATTGAGACGAAGATCAAAGTTCACAGTAAGGGTCCGGCGTGCGTCGTCGGCACCGACAATCGCTTTATCAAGGCGGCGACCGAGGCTCTGCATGACACGTTCAAGAAAGAGACCGTGTTTATTCGCTCCGGTGGGTCGATTCCTATCGTGACCGATTTTCAGGATGTGCTGAAGATTCCGTCGGTGATGATGGGCTTCGGGCTGCCGGATGATAATTTGCACGCTCCCAACGAAAAATTTCACATTCCGAATTTTCACCGCGGAATTGAAACAATCTGCTTGTTCTTTGAGAAGCTGGGATAGAGCGGCACTGTTCTAGATCGTGGACTGCACGTCCGCCAACAATAAGGATCTCGTCATGTCGAAGGTGCTTCGATTCCTCGCGGCGGGTGCTTTAACAATCGGGTGTATGGCCCAGCCCGGCGCTAACGCGCAGTCGGCAATGGCTGTGAGCGAGCCGCGTGGTGGCTCGACCGACGGGTGGGCTTATTACGGTCACGACGCGGGCGGGACGCGGTATTCTCCCCTGGCGCAAATCAATCGCAGCAACGTAACTCATCTGAAAGTCGCGTGGATTTTTCATGTCGGCGATATTTCCGATGGCAGCGGCGGGAAGAAACGCAGCGGCCTCGAAACAACTCCCATCCTCGTCAAGGGAACGCTCTACCTGACGTCAGCGTTCAATCGTGTGTTCGCCATCGACCCGGAAACCGGGAAGCAGCTCTGGGTCTACGATCCGATGATGGAAACCGCGGGACAGTACGGCGATGGGCTGATCAATCGTGGGGTAGCGGCTTGGATTGATCCGGCGCGAAGCGGGAAAAACCCGTGCTCGGTCAGGATCTTCGAAGCCACTTTGGATGCGCGGCTCATCGCCCTGGATGGAACGACGGGCAAGCCGTGCATGGATTTCGGCAATCGCGGACAAATCAGCCTGCGCGAGGTAGCGCGTTATATTCCCGCGCAATATCACATGACCTCTCCGCCGGCGGTGATCGACGATGTCGTGGTGGTCGGCTCGGCGATTGACGACAATTCGCGAGTCGAGATGCCGAGCGGCGTGGTTCGCGCCTTCGATGCGCGAACCGGGGCGCTGCGCTGGAAATGGGAACCGCTTCCGCCAAATCACGACGAGTCCGCAACGCACGCGCCCAAGAAAGACAAGAAAGAGATGACCTGGCGCACCGGCGCCGGGAATGCGTGGTCGGTGATGGTGGTGGATCCGGACCGCGACCTGGTTTTTGTTCCTACCGGCAGCGCGAGTCCTGATTATTATGGCGGCCTGCGGCCGGGCGACGACAAGTGGGCGGATTCGGTGGTGGCGTTGCGGGGAAAGACTGGAGAATTCGTCTGGGGATTTCAGTTGGTGCATCACGATCTGTGGGATTACGATTCGGCGTCTCCGCCATTGCTGACCACTCTCCAACACGGTGGGAAGACCGTCCCGGTCGTGATTCAAGGGAACAAGACAGGTTTTCTTTATGTTCTCAACCGCGACACGGGTGTGCCGGTCTTTCCCGTGGAAGAGCGAGCGGTGCCGCAAACGGATGTCCCGGGAGAAGTCACTTCTGCAACGCAGCCGTTTCCCTTGGCGCCACCAGCCGTCATCCCGCAGAAGCTTTCCGCCGACGACGCCTGGGGACTGACTCCCGAAGATCGGGAGGTTTGCCGCGAACAGATCAAGAAATTGCGCAATGACGGACTCTTTACTCCGCCGAGTGTGCCAGGCACGTTGTCGGTTCCGGGAAATGTTGGGGGAATGAACTGGAGCGGCTACGCCTATGACTCGCAACACAGCTTGCTGGTGGTGAATGCGAACAATCTGCCGGCCAAAATGGGGGTGATTCCGAGAGACAAATATTGGGACGAAGTTGACCACGACGCACAGCAGGCGGACTACACCGAGCAATCCGGTGGGCCCTACGGAATGTTTCGCACCTTCCTATTTGGCAAAGCGCAGCATCTTCCCTGCGCGCCACCGCCGTGGGGAACATTGACAGCGGTGGATATGGTGGCCGGGACGATTCGCTGGCAGGTTCCGCTGGGATCGCTAGCACCGGACGTACCCGCCGTTCCTTTGGGAGCACCCAGCCTTGGCGGTCCTATTGTCACAGCCGGCGGGTTGGTATTCATTGCCGGAACGATGATCGATCGGTCGTTGCGAGCGTTCGATATCGAGACGGGCAAAGAGATTTGGAAAGCGCAACTTCCGACCGCCGGGCACGCCACCCCGATGACCTACCAGGTGCGAAAAGGCGGCAAGCAGTTTCTGGTGATCGCGGCCGGAGGACATCGTGGCGTAACCGAAGAAGCTCAAGGCGATTCGATCGTGGCATTTACGCTGCCGTAGTTCCAAAATTCAATCGCAGTAGCAGCTTCCCGGCGTGCTTAGAAAGACAACCATTGGCGGGTACACAACCGGCCCGGCACTAGCCAATCCGGTTCCTTAAGGTAGAATATATTGTTGAGGTTACGAGGCATGCGTACACGGGTTTTGGCGTCGGTCGCGCTGTTTTTGATGGTCACTATGGTGTCGGCGCCATGGCTTGAATCGGAAGATGAGCAAGTGCCGGATTTTCATTCGGCTCCTCCGGCGGCGGGGGCGGAGCTTCCGCGGATCCTTACCCCAGAGCAGCTTACGGGTAATAATGCGCGCTTTTCGTATCAGACGCATGCTTATGAGCTGGCGGCAAAGATTCCCAAAGTGATCTACCAGCAACCCTGTTATTGCCACTGTGACCGTGGCATGGGGCACACCAGCCTGCATAGTTGCTTTTCGGGGACGCATGGAGCGGAGTGCGGAACTTGCCTGAAAGAGCTTTATTACACTTACACGATGTACAAGCAGCACAAGACGGCGCGGGAGATTCGCGCTGGAATTATCAAAGGCGACTGGAAGGCGATCGATTTGAGCACAGCCGCCAGCATCAATTAGCGGACTCGCAATTTCTCAGCGGGTTAGCCATGCGACGATGAACAATTCTGATTTCAATTCTGAACTAGAGGCGGTTTGATGGCATTGAAGGTAACTCCCAAGCGAGCAGTGGTGGAAGATCCCAAACACATACAGGCGGTGCAGAACTACGAGTCAGGGCTGCGCGCTTTACAGGAGCATAAGTTCGAGAAGGCCAAAGGGCTGCTGCAGAAGGTGCTCACCGGTCCGAACAAGTCTCTGGTGGACCGCGCCCAGGTGCATATTCTAACCTGCGATAAGCACGTGGATGCGCCCGCATTGCAGTTCAAAACGACGGAAGAGCATTATGATTACGCGGTCTCGCTGATCAACGCCGGTGACTACGTGACGGCCCGTGAGCAACTGGACAAGCTGTTGAAACAAAATCCGAAGGCGGAGTTTGTTCTATACGGTTTGGCGGCGCTGCATTGCCTGACCGGGCACGTCGAGGAATCGCTGAAGATCCTGAATGAGGCGATTCAGATTAAGCCTGCGCTACGCTTCCAGGCACGGAATGATGGCGATTTCCAGAATCTGGCGGAAGATCCTCGTTTTACCGAACTGCTGTATCCCGATCCGGGCGCGGAGGCTGAGCCGCAGGAAGAAGAAGCGAGCGCTTACTAAAGGATCCGCGCCAGCTGCCAGCTTGATCTCGATTGAATCGCCGGTTGAACTCGATGATTCAATTTGTCAATATTTATGCTTCCCCAGTTGCGAACCAACTCTCCTGACGCCGGCAAGACTGGACCCGAATTGCGCGTGGTCGCAATCGGCGGCGGCACGGGTCTTTCCACGTTACTGAAAGGGTTGAAGCGCTATGTCACTTCGCCCGAACTGGTTCCCTCCGACCAGCCCACGATTCGGGAATTGTGCGGCGTGGTGACGGTGAGCGACGATGGCGGATCGAGCGGGCGGTTGCGCAAAGAGTTCAACATGCTTCCGCCGGGCGACGTGCGCAATTGCATCGTTGCCCTCTCCGAAGATGAAGCGCTGCTTTCGAGACTCTTTCAGCACCGTTTCGAGAAAGGTTCGGGCCTCGAAGGGCACAGCTTTGGAAATCTCTTTCTGGCGGCGCTCACTTCCATCACTGGAGACTTTGCCGAAGCGGTACGGCTGTCTTCGGAAATTCTGCTGACGCGCGGACATATCTATCCCGCAACCATGTCGAGCGTGGAGCTGGAAGCGTTACTTGAAGACGGGACGCGCGTGCGTGGCGAAACCTGCATTACAGCCAGCAAGGGTAAGATTCGGGAGCTCGTGCTGGTGCCTCCGGACGTCGAGCCGCTACCGCAGACGCTGGCGGCAATCGCAAACGCCGACCTGATTACGATCGGCCCCGGATCGCTCTTCACCAGCCTGATTCCCAACTTGCTGGTGCGGGGCATTCCCCAAGCTATTCGAGAATCTTCTGCCGTTAAGGTATTTGTTTGCAATCTAATGACGCAGGTCAACGAAAGCTTAAGTTTAACCGCCTCCGACCATATCCGAGCCCTCAACAGCCACGCTGGCGGTTCTCTGTTTGACTACACGCTCCTCAATCGCAAGTCGGCATCGCCCGAACTGAAGGCGAAGTATGCGTTGGAAGGAGCATCTCAGATTGTGGTGGATCTGGACGCCATCGAGGCGCTGGGCGTCTGTCCCGTCCTCGGAGATTATCTGGAAGAGGGCGCGGTGGCGCGGCATGCGACCGACCAGGTGGCGCATGACCTGATGGCGCTGATGGCGCAAACTCCCGACCGGCAGACGATCCGGAGTTGATCGTGTAGCGACGGGCGTCCTCGCCCGCCCAGAGTATCGCGGCCGTGGCGAGGACGCTTCGCTCTCCATCGCAAGGATTGGGTAACGGGGCATTCGCGGTGTATTGTTCGCGGTATATTGACTGAGCATGGCTAAATCGTCCGAAACGAAGACGAAGTCTCCCCGGCAGAATCCGCAAGTTCCGCATATCGCCATCGCCATTATGGCGGCGGGCAAGGGCACGCGACTTAGATCAAAACATCCCAAGGTCCTGCACGAAATCGGCGGCAAGCCGATTCTGGCCCATGTGATTGCCACGGCGCAGAAGGTCGTGCCGGCGCGGGATATTTTCGTCATCATTGGCCACGAGGCCGAACGGGTGCGGGCGGCGGTTCGTGGCACGGGTGTGAATTTCGTGGTGCAAACCGAACAACGCGGTACCGGACATGCGCTCATGGTGGCGCGCGAAGCGCTATCGGGCTTTGACCAGGTGATCGTGCTCTCGGGCGACGCTCCGCTGATTACGGCTGCGACTATTCAAAAACTCAGCGATTTTCACACCTCGCAAAAAGCGACGATGACCTTGCTCAGCGCCGATCTGGACAATCCTTATGGATATGGGCGCGTCATTCGCAAAGGCGTTCGCAAAGGCGGCCGCGCCAGCATTGAGGTACAGCAGATTGTTGAGGAAAAGTCCGCGAATTTGCGGCAGCAGAACATCCGCGAGATTAACTCCGGCTTTTACGCGTTTTCTGGCCCCGCTTTGTACGAACACATTGACCGTCTCTCCACGGCGAACCCGCACGGCGAGTACTACCTCACGGATATGGCGGCAGTATTTCAGCGGGCGCGGAAGAAAGTAGTAGCTATCAAGACTTCAGATGCGGGCGAGATTCTGGGCAGCAACACTCGTGCTGAGATGATGATGCTGGATGCGCGGCTGAGGTTGGCTAAGTGCCGCGAGTTGCTGGATGCAGGGGTCACGGTTTTTTATCCCCATACCTGCGTGATCGACAGTGACGTCGAGGTGGGCGCCGACACCGTGATCGAGCCTTTTGTGCAACTCCTGGGCTCGACCAGGATTGGGGCCGATTGCCGTATCCGCTCCTACAGCATTATTGAGAATTCAGTGATTGGCGACCGGGTAACCGTCCGGCCAGGGACGCTGGTGGAAGACTCCCGCGTCGGGGTGGGAGCGATCCTCGGCCCTTATTCTCATCTCCGGACCGGCAGCGAAATTGGCGAAGGCGCGCATGTGGGCAACTTCGTCGAGACGAAAAAAATCAGCCTCGGCAAGGGATCGAAGGCGAATCACCTGAGCTACCTGGGCGACGCGGAGATTGGCGAGGGCGTCAATATTGGGGCGGGGACGATCACTTGCAATTACGACGGCGTCAATAAACACAAGACTGTAATGGAAGATGGAGTCTTCATCGGCAGCGATTCGACGCTCGTGGCTCCGGTAAAAATTGGCCGGGGAGCGTACGTGGCCGCGGCTAGCTGCATCACAGAGGATGTTCCGGCGGATGCGCTCGCGCTGGGGCGGGCACGGCAGAGCATCAAAGAAAGCTGGGCGCGGGAAAAACGCGAAGCGCAAAAGCGAAAAGGCCGTTAGCGCAGTTCGTGTCGTGACTGTATGGTGACGGGGCTCCGCCCCGCCTCAACTGGACAAAGCCCCGCCCCCACCTCCTCACCACCACCGCGCCAGCTCGGCGATCAGCCGGAATTGGACTACACTAAAATCCGAAGCAAAACCATGACACCGAACTCTCCAACCCAGGAACTATCCCCAGTTCGCTACGATGTTTCGCTGTTGACCTCCGAAGATTTTCATTTGTTCAACGAGGGCAGCCACTATCGCGTTTACGAAAAAATGGGCGCGCACGTGGTAGATTCGCGTGGTACGAGGGGCACGGTCTTCAGCGTCTGGGCTCCGAACGCGCGGTACGTGTCGGTGATCGGCGACTTTAATGGCTGGAACACTTCTTCTCATCAGTTGCAATCCCGCGGCTCGTCGGGAATCTGGGAAGGCTTTATTCCTGGCGTGGGCAAAGGCACGCAGTACAAGTTCCACATCGAATCAACCCAACTCGGTTACCAGATTGAAAAAACCGATCCGGTAGGGCTCTTCACCGAGATACCTCCGCGCACGGCCTCCATAGTCTGGGACCTCGACTATCCGTGGAACGATGCCGTTTTTTTGGAAAAGCGGGCTGCGGTGAACTCGCTGCACGCGCCGATGTCGATCTACGAGGTTCATCTTGGGTCATGGATGCGTGTGGCCGAAGAGGGCAACCGATCGCTCAGCTATCGCGAGATCGCACCGCGGCTCGCCGACTATGTCAACCGGCTCGGATTTACCCACGTCGAACTGCTGCCGATCATGGAACATCCTTTCTACGGTTCGTGGGGATATCAGACGACGGGCTACTTTTCTCCTACATCGCGTTACGGCACGCCGCAGGATTTCATGTATCTGGTCGATTACCTGCACCAACAAGGGATTGCGGTCATTCTCGATTGGGTGCCGTCGCATTTCCCTTCCGACGGACACGGCCTGGCGTTTTTCGACGGTACGCATCTTTTTGAGCACTCCGATTCGCGGCAGGGGTTCCATCCCGATTGGAAGACTTTTATCTTTAATTACGGTCGCAGCGAAGTACGCAGCTTCCTTCTGTCGAGCGCCATGTTCTGGCTGGACAAATATCATATCGACGGACTGCGCGTGGATGCCGTGGCTTCGATGCTCTATCTGGACTACTCGCGTAAACAGGGAGAATGGATTCCCAACAAGTTTGGTGGACGCGAGAACCTAGAAGCGATCGACTTTCTGCGGCGTTTCAATCTCGAAGCCTACAAGGAGCATCCGGACATTCAAACCTTCGCGGAGGAATCCACTTCTTACCCGATGGTGTCGAAGCCCACGTATCTGGGTGGCCTTGGGTTCGGCATGAAGTGGGATATGGGCTGGATGCACGACACGCTGCAATACTTCAGCCAGGACCCGATTCATCGCCAGTATCATCACAACAAGTTGACATTTCGCATGCTGTATTCGTTCCATGAGAATTTCGTTTTGCCGCTGAGCCACGACGAGGTCGTGCACGGCAAGGCTTCGCTGATCAATAAAATGCCCGGTGATGACTGGCAGAAATTTGCCAATCTGCGCCTGCTTTTTGCCTACATGTTTGCGCAGCCGGGCAAGAAGCTGCTTTTTATGGGCGCCGAGTTCGGTCAGTATCGCGAGTGGTCGCACGATCGCAGCCTGGACTGGAATTTACTGGAAGGCCCGCTCCATCGCGGCCTGATGAACTGGGTCGAGCAACTCAACCGCGTTTATCGCCGTGAATCTCCGCTGCACTGGTTTGACAATGATCCGAAGGGTTTTGAATGGGTGGACTGCAACGACGCCCCGATGAGCGTCGTCTCGTTGTTGCGCAAGGACAAAGATGGCGATAATCCTATACTCGTCGCGTGCAATTTCACGCCCGTGCCCCGGGTGGGATACATGGTCGGAGTGCCGTCGGGAGGCTACTGGAAAGAGCTGCTGAATAGCGATGGGCGTGAGTATGGCGGAAGTGGCATGGGGAACATGGGAGGGACGGAAGCTCTCCCCGAAACAACGCACGGCCGGCCTTATTCGCTGCGGCTGATTCTGCCGCCATTGGGAGCGCTGTTTTTGGGCAGAGCGTAGTGGCGAGAACACTTGTAATTTGTGATTTCAAATTTGTAATTTCCAAGCGCGTTTTCACCCGCGACACGGGTTTCGGTCAACAATACAAATCACCAACTTAGCAATTTCTCCGGTCTTTCCGCTCTCGTGCTAGACTCGCAATTGAGTCAAACACCTTTGCGGATGCGCATCCTCACGCGCTACATCCTGGGAGAAGTCGTCTCCCACGCCTTGATCGGCGCGGCGGTTTTCACCTTTGTTCTTTTCACCCGAGACCTTGGGCGCATCCTCGAACTGGTGGTCCGGAACAGCGCTCCGCTGCCCAGCGTTGCCGAGATCTTCTTCTTCACCATTCCGGTCGCACTGACCTACACCATTCCGATGGGCGTGCTGGTAGGCATCCTCATCGGACTCAGCCGTCTGGCGGCGGACAGCGAAGTCACGGCAATGCGGGCCAGCGGTCTGGGTGTTTGGACATTCCTGCGTGTGATCTCGATGTTTGTGTTCGTGGCGTGGTTGCTGGCTCTCGGCAACAGCGTTTATCTGGCGCCGCGCTCGCTCGCCGCGCTGGGGCAACTCCAGGACAAACTGAAGTCTTCGCAGGCTTCGTTTGAGGTTCAGCCGCGGGTATTTTACGAAGGGTTCCCCAAGATCGTTCTGTATGTGCAGGACGTTAAGGCGATGTCGGGGGGAGCGCTGTGGAAGGGGGTGTTTTTGGCGGATCTCACGGATCCGTCAGCGCCGAGAATCAGTTTGGCGCGCGAAGGAATGCTGGTCAGCCAGGGGCCGGATATTTTGGACCTGCACCTGATCAACGGTTCCACTCACGAGACCGATCCCAAGAATCCAGACCAGTACACGATCGACACCTTTCAGACAACGGACATTCCGCTCCAGATCCCGTCGTCGCAAAGCACTCAGGAACACGAACCCACATCCCTTGCTGAAATCAGAGTTGCGGATCTTCTCCGCATGTCGAAAACCGCGGACCCGGACACGCGACGATGGAGCCTGATCGAATACCATCGGCGTCTGGCGCTGCCGACGGCCTGTCTGGTTCTTGCGCTGGTGGGCATCCCGCTAGGACTCTCCTCGAAGAAAGGCGGAAAATCGAGCGGATTTGTTCTGACGATTCTGCTGGTTTTTCTCTATTATTCGATTTCTCTGATTGGAGTGTCGTTCGCGCGGCAGGGACGGTTACCGCCGTGGGCGGGCGTCTGGCTGGCTGACTTTATGTTTCTAGCAGGCGGAGTTTTTCTACTCTGGCGATCGGAACGCAGGCCGATCGAGTTCGCCGGATTCCGCTCCTGGTTCAGAGCGTCAGCGTTCAAGGCGACGGTGAGCGGCTGGATGGGTGGAGCTTCGACGGCCAGCCCGCCCGGACTGCAGAACGGTAATGGCGTACGGGCCGGTCTTCGTCTTCGAGGTCCGCGGCGAGTGCCGCTGCTTCGACGCCTGTTCAATCTTCGCTTTCCGACCATCCTCGACGACTATGTGCTGCGCGGATTTGCGTTCTACCTTGCGCTCGTCGCCGGCGCGTTCGTGACGCTGCTGCTGGTCTTTACATTATTTGAGCTGCTGAGCGATATTCTGCGGAATCAGGTTTCGCCGCTCACGGTGGGCGAATATTTGCTCAACGTCACGCCCTACTTCCTCTACTATCCGATAGCGCCCCTGAGCATGCTGCTTGCGGTGTTGATCACTTTTGGACTGTTGCAGCGCTCCAATGAAATCACGGCGATCAAGGCCACCGGTATCAGCCTGTATCGAATCGTGGTGCCGGTTCTGATTGCGTCGGCGCTGGTGGCGGGCGTGCTTTTTCTCTCGGACCAGTTTTACCTTCCTTATACCAACAAACGGCAGGACGCGCTCCGCAACCAGATCAAGGGCAAGCCGGCGCAAACCTACCTGCGCCCCGATCGCAAGTGGATTTTCGGGCAACACTCGGACATTTACTACTATCAATTTTTTGATCCCGACCGCGACGTTTTCGGCGGCGTGTCGGTGTTCCGGTTCGATCCCCATACTTTTCAGATCACGCACCGCATCGCCGCTGACCGCGCGCATTGGTCGGAGGCGATGAGCCGGTGGGTTTACGAGCAGGGATGGGAGCGCAGCCTTAACGGCTCGGCGATCGAGAATTATCGCAAATTCGACGTCGCCACGTATCCCGAACTAGCGGAGGCCCCGGGCTACTTCAAAAAGGAGATCAAGCAGTCGTCGGAGATGAACTACGAGGAGCTACGGCGCTATATTCACGATCTCGAGGAGAGCGGCTTCGACGTGGTTCGCCTGCGCGTGCAATTGCAAAAGAAGATCGCGTATCCGCTGATCACGATGGTGATGGCGGTGCTGGCGATTCCTTTTGCCCTATCGGCCGGCAAGCGATCGACCGTGGCAGGGGTGGCGACGGCGATCGGAATCGGCGTGGTCTATTGGACGGTCTCGGGACTATTCGAAGCGATGGGCAACCTGAGCCAGCTTCCGCCGGCGGTGGCGGCGTGGTCGCCGGATCTCGTATTTGGCTTCATCGGAGGCTATCTCATCCTCCGCATGCCGACGTAGAAGAGAATGGGCCATCAGGCCAAGGGGTTACTCGGCCATCGTGCAATCTGAGTCAGAAGCCTTCGGGCGTTGAGCCTCGATGAGTTTTGACCCGCGATCGCACGATGACCCAATTCCTTACTTCGCGGCCATTCCGGTGGGACCCGGAGGGCTGATCACCGAGGTTGGATTGCTCATGGATCCGCTGGTTGTGCTTACTGTAAACCCGGTGAGATTACTGGAATTCGTATTCGACACGAACAGGTATTGACCGCTGAAGCTGTTCGCGCCGCCCAGATTGACGGTTGGCTGCAGGGCGAGTGCGACGGGTTGGGTACCGGTCGGTTGATAGGCTGGGACGGTGGAACTCAATGTGCCCGAGGATGTGCTGATCCGGTATCCAAAGACCTGATTGGAGAGTTCGCTCACCGTGTAGAGAAAGGTGTTGGTCGGATCTACGACCATGGCGACGGGGTTCTCGCCTGCCGAGGCGGGCGGTCCCGGCACCTGCTCCAACTGCGACAGATTCTCGGCGAGGCACACCGCATTCACGACCGTGCACACTTGATAGCCGGTAATCGCGCCGGTGGTTGCTCCCTGATTGCCCACAAAAACAAAGAGGCCCCCGACCGCGCGGCCTGAAGGATTCGTATTGACCGCCAGAACGGAGATAGGATCGGCCGCGGTGACATAGGGCTGGTTCGGCGTGAGATCGGTAAGAATTCCAGACGACGAGACGCTGTAGGCACTGAGAGTATTGTCGTTGTCGAAAACCAGATCCTGATTGTAGGTTACGTAGAGAAATTCCTGCGGTGTGCCACCGCCCGGCGGAGTGTAGTTAACGGCGGAAAGCGCGGTGGGAATGCGGCTCACAAAGAGCGGGCTCTGATAGGTCGCGCTTTGACTGACCAAGGTCAAGGTGGTCGAGCCCGGCTTCATGGCAAAAACTGAAATCGAAGGACAGCCGGCAAATTGCGTGGCTTGCGTGGAATTGCTGACAGCCGTCGCCAGCACCGGACAGGTCGCCGGCGACGGAGACGTGCCATTGTCGATGACAAATATGAATTGTCCGTTCGTATCGCGTACCATAGCGATCGCAAGGTCGGAATAGGAGTTCGTAGAGTCACAGGAGGCGGGGAGCGGGGCGATGCAATTCCAGGACGGGGCCGCAGTGGCCGAGACCGACAAGCTGCCATCCGAGTTGACGGTGTATGAGTAAATGGACGGTGCCACGGGCGTAGTAGGAATACCCTGATTCAGCACGAAACCTACGCTGTTGGTGGGGTCGAGGAAAATATTAATGGGAAGCCCGCAGGACGCGGTCTGTGTGGGACAGGTACTCGCGTTCGAGTTGATCAGCGTCAGGTTACCGTTATACAAATTGATGGCAAAGGAGCTCACGCTGTTGCCGAGGGAGCTGTTGAAAGTGGTGCCCTCGGTAAGCACATACAGAAGTCCCGCCGGGCGGGATGATGAACTGCCGCAGCTGACCAGAAGCAAACTCAAGGCGCAAAGGCCCAGAAGGGCCACGACGAAGCCTAATTTCTTCGACATCTGTTCTCCCAGCCGCTTCCCGTTCGCGGGCGGTATTCTGCCAGCCGTCACGGAGATTGAAGCTTGTGGCTGAAACAATTTTTTTATCAGGAATGAGCGGGAAGAGCAAACGCCCTAAACAGGCGCAACAGCGGGAATCCTGATTTCCATCTCTAGCCCACCCTCTTTGCGGTTGGATGCATGAAGTTGTCCACCATGCAGCCTGACGGCGCGATCCGCGATCGAGAGGCCCAGGCCCGCGCCTCCAGTTTGCCGGTTGCGGGCATCATCCAGCCGGTAAAAAGGCTCGAATATCTTTTTCAGCGCCTCGTTGGGAACACCGGGCCCAGAATCGAGCACGCGAACAATAACATCCCTGCCTCTTCCGTTGCCAGTTGTGGCTTGCTGCCGTTCCAGTCGCACTTCCACGGTTGAGCCATCAACAGTATACCGTGTGGCGTTCCTTATGACGTTCTCGATTGCGCTGCGCAGCAAGTCAGGGTCACCTTCGACCAGGAACTTGTCGTCGGCGTCCGCCACGATGCGGCAGCAACGCCCGTGATTTTCATATTCGGCGTCGTGAACCACCTGGTCGACCAACTCGCGAAGGGAGAGTTCGGTTTTTCGCAGACCGTCGGCTCCGGATTCGAGCCGCGAAATCGTGAGCAGGCGCTGGATCAGTTGATTCAGACGATCGGCTTCGAGTTCGATTCGATTGAGGGCGACGGAGATCTCCGGTGCGACATCGGCAGTCGCTTTTTGCCGCGCCAATCCCAGAGCCACGCTGAGCCGGGCGAGCGGAGATCGCAATTCGTGGGAGACATCCTTTACGAGCCTCGATTGCGAATCGACCAGGCTTTCAATCCTATCGGCCATGCGGTCGAAATCGCGCATCAGTTCGGTAAGTTCGTCGCGGCGGCCGGTGGCGGGCGCTCCCGTGCGGGCGGTCAGGTCACCCGCGGCCAGACTTTGTGCAGCCTTGCGTAAGCGCGTTACCGGGCTGGTCATGGACCACGCCAGCAGATAGCACATCAGTCCGGAAGTAATAATGGCAATCGCGATGCCCAGTCCGGGGATATCGTGTGGACCGAAAAATACTCTCGGCCCCGGCGGCAGCACCAGCACCAGCGTATAGCGCTTGCCATCGAGTGTGAGCGCCTGACGGATCACACGATCCGGCAGCAGACTGTCCATCCACCCGCGATGACGCGGCGGGCCGCCTCGCATCTGACTATCCGGCGGCGGACCTTCTGGGCGTAAGTCCTCCATTCGGGGACGGCGCCCTGAGATCTCATGGCCCGAGGGATCGAAGACCGATGCCCAGACGTGTTGGGAGCGCCAGAGCTCTTCGACGTACTCGTGGGCGGCGTGCTCTCCGCCACTCTGGTAGGCGTTGACGACCTCCGCCAGAATCTGCGGACCTTCACTCTCGATTCCATGCCGCGCTGGGCTGAGGGCGATCGTCGCCAGAATGGCCAGCACGACGAACAGCGCCTGGGCTGCCCAGAATGACAGGAAGATTTTGAGGAAGAGGCTTTTCATTATTCTTATTATGATTGCCGTTCTTGGCCGCTCGCGATTCGGAGTTCGCTCTTCGCTTGAGGCCAACCGCCAAAAAAAACTACACGCTCAGTCTCTTAAGCTTTCTTAACCTTCGCCGAGGGGCGGGCAAACATATAGCCGACTCCACGAATCGTTTTGATATGGTCGCCATCTTCTTCGGAGTCGCCCAACTTCCGCCGGACCTTGCTGACGTGCATATCAATGCTGCGATCGAAGGGCATAAACTTGCGGCTGAGGACGGCGTTCACCAGGCGCTCGCGCGTCACTACTCTTCCCGCTTCACGCAGCAGGACTTCCAACAGATTAAATTCCACCGAGGTCAGGTCGACGGGCTGCCCGGCGCGCAGAACGCTACGGGTGGCCGGATCGAGCTCCACGTCGCCGACGCTCAGCACTTCCGGCACCGCGTCCGCCGCGCGGACCGGATTCGTGCGCCGCAGAATGGCACGGATTCGCGCTACTAGTTCCCGGGGATTAAAAGGCTTAGGAAGATAATCGTCGGCTCCGATTTCGAGACCGACGATGCGATCGACATCCTCGCCGCGAGCAGTCAGCAGCAGCACCGGGATTTTCGAGACGCTGCGAACGCGGCGCAGCACTTCGAAGCCATTGATGCCGGGCAACATGACATCGAGCACGACGAGCGCGTAGTCCTTGGTGAGGGCGTGTTGCAATCCCTGCTCGCCGTCGTGGACAGCTTTCAGGCTGAACCCTTCGGCGGTGAGATACTCCTGCACCAGGCTGCAAAGTTCGACGTCGTCATCCACAACCAATATGTGATCCATGCTCTTCACCATCTAAACACCTTTACGAGACTTCGTGGAGTAAAGAATTGTAAGAATCGGGCGATCGGAAGACGAAGGCTTTTGACCATAGATGAACCGATCAGCCGACGACACGATGACCCGACTGCTTTACAAAACTTTACCGCGATTGACCGACTCTTTACCGCTTCTTTCCCGGAAAAGTGTTCTTATTGGTGTGAGCAGTTCGGGCTGTCCCGGACCCCACAAGACCTAAGAGGATTCAAAAAGGAGTTCCAATGAAATCTACTCGTAACCGCATTCTCATCATCGGCGCCGCTATGATGCTGGCTGTGGTAGCTGTATTCGCTCAGGGACCGCACGGTGGTGGTCCCATGGGAGAGTTCCATCACATGCTCAAGCAACTCGATTTGACTGCGGATCAACAGGCGCAAGTGAAAGCAATCTGGCAAAAAGAGAAGCCCACCGTGCAGCCCCTGATGCAGCAGATGCGGCAGAATCATCAGGCCATGCAGGCTCTGGAGGCGGCTGGCCCGTTCGATGAAGCCAAAGTAACGGCACTGGCCACGCAAAACTCGCAAACCATGATTCAAATGCAGGTCGAACATGAGCGCATGAAGTCGGAAATCATGCAAATTCTGACGCCCGATCAGAAAACCAAGCTGGCGCAGATGGAGGCCGATCACGCTTCTCGCATGAGCAAGCACGAGGCTCCGGCGCAGGAATAGTTTCTCCGGGAGAGACAGGGTCGCGTCGTCTGAGCAGACGCGGCAAGCCGCATCTCTTTAAGATCTCTCTCCATTCCGGGTGAGAAACGGAAACTCCAAATTTTCCGTACTCACCCGGGTTTTTACGATTTCGGTTTGGTCCGAAGGCGAATGGAACGCGCTGACCTCCTCTACTCGGGATTGATGTTTGCCGCCGGCATGCTGTCGCTCTGGACGGCGATACTACTGACCGCGGCTCTGGTTGTGCTTACCCCGGCATTGCGAAAATCTGCTGCCACCGCTGCTACAATCTCATCTACTGGAGGTCGTCATTTAGCAGATCGCGATCCGCAACATGGTGCCGAAAAACCTTCGCCCTCTCGTTCCTTATCTGAAGCGCTACCGCGGCGGTCTCGTCTGGGGCGGCCTTTGCGTCTTATTCAATAACGGAGTCTGGATACTTTTTCCGCAAGTCCTGCGCCGCGCCGTCAACGATCTTCACTCCGGCGTGACCCGGCAGAAACTTCTCACGTACGCGCTGCTCATCCTTGCCATTGCGCTGATCAAGGGAGTTTTCCAATTCCTGACCCGCTGGGTCGTCATCGGCATTTCTCGCGATATTGAGTTTGACCTGCGCAACGATCTGTTCGCGCACCTGGAGCGGCTCTCCTACTCTTATTATCAGCGCAACCGCACGGGCGATATTATGGCGCGCGCCACCAACGACCTCAACGCGGTTCGGATGCTGCTCGGCCCGGCCATCATGTACTCGGCGAACACGCTGGTCTTCACTGCGGGAGCGCTGGGCTTTATGCTGGCCATCAGCCCGAAACTCACGCTCTTCGCGTTTCTGCCGCTGCCCATCGCGAGCGTGGTGATCCAGTACTTTGGCCGCCGCATTCACGAGCGCTTCGACCGCATCCAGGCCATGTTCTCGGATATCTCGGCGCGTGCGCAGGAGAACTTTTCCGGCGCCCGCGTCATTCGCGCGTATGTTCAGGAGCAAGCCGAGATCGCAACCTTCGAAGCCGCCAATCGGGAATACATCCGCCGCAGCCTGGGTTTGGTGCGCCTGATGGGAATGCTCTGGCCGACGCTGGAATTCATGCTAGGGGCGGCCGTAGTTATCGTGCTGTGGCTAGGTGGCCGGCAGGTCCTCCTGGGAAAAATGTCAGTTGGGGATTTCGTCGCCTTTAACACTTACATGATGCAGTTGACCTGGCCCGTCATCGCGTTGGGATGGGTTATTAACATTTTCCAACGTGGCACGGCATCCCTGGTGCGTATCGAAGAGATTTTTGCCCAAGCACCGGAAATCGCCGACGACGTAGGTGTGGGGACCGGTGTTTCGCCCGTCCAGCCGGTCGGCAACGCCCCGCTCTTCACAACCGTGTCTCCCTCGCCGGACATCCGTGGCGAAATCGAGTTTCGCAATCTGAACTTCGCCTATAACGGAAACGCAGTTCTCCACGACATCAACCTGCGCATTCCTGCCGGATCGAGTCTGGCCATCGTTGGCCCCACCGGCTCCGGCAAGACGACGCTGGTCAACCTGATTCCTCGCATCTACGATGCGGCGGCTGGCGCGGTGCTCATCGATGGCCGCCCGATCCGCGAGTTTCCTCTCGATCCGCTGCGCCGCCAAATCGGATTCGTTCCGCAGGAGACGTTTCTGTTCAGCGCCACCATCCGGGAAAACATTGCGTTCGGCATCGCCCGGGAGAATGGCGAGGCTTCGCTCGACGACATCAAGGCCGCCGCCGCAGCGGCCAACATCGCCGCGGACATTGAGGGCTTCCCCGAAGGCTACAACACGATGGTCGGAGAACGCGGCATCACCCTCTCCGGAGGCCAGAAGCAGCGGACAGCCATTGCCCGCGCCCTGTTACGCAGCCCGCGCATTCTGATTCTTGACGACGCGCTTTCGAGCGTCGACACGCATACCGAAGACAAGATTCTCAATCACCTGCGCGAGATCATGCGCGGACGCACCACCATCTTCATCTCCCACCGCGTTTCTACCGTCCGTAATGCCGACTGCATCGCCGTGCTGCACCAGGGGCGCATTGTTGAGGTCGGAACCCACGACGAACTCATCGCCCGCAGCGGCTACTACACCGACCTCTATAACAAGCAGTTACTGGAGGAAGAACTGGCCGAAGTGTGACCGCGATGAACATCGAATGTCGAAAATCGAACCGTAGACGCCGAGAACCGTCAAGCCTAGTTTCGCCCCAAATCCCGTGGCAAATGTGGTCCGCGCCCCTCTCCACCCGCTCCCCGGCCCAGTCTTGTCAACAAAATGTCACGAAACCGATGTTAGCCGGATCACAGACTAGTGATTTACTCCGGCAGTTGTACAACCCGGTGAAGAAATACTTGCTCTGACAAGTAGGGAGCGTGGATAATGCTTCCGAGCCCCGACTAACCTATTTTCCACCGGAGTGACCATGCGAACTTCGCGATCGGCCCTGCTGCCCTCGTCTGCTCTGTCCTTGCTCTTGTTACTGTTCGTCTCTGCAATCTGTTGCCTTGGGGCTTTCGCTCAGGGCGGAGCTCAGAAGATTCCGATTGCTACAGCCGTTGACCACGATAAGGACCAACCGGAGAAGCGGGCGGAATGGAACATCCGCGGTCGCGAGGCTCCGTCCAGCACAGAGTCAGCGGCAGCCCTCCGCCTGCGCGCCTACCAGCAGAAGATGGCCATGCGCGCCCAGCGAGCGGCCAAAGCGAAAGCCAGTAAAACTGGACTCGCCACTGGCTCCCCGACTACCAGTTGGGTGAACTTTGGGCCCGCTCCCCTGGTTTCCGATACGGATTCTTACGGTACCGTTTCAGGACGCGTCACCGCCATTGCTGTTGACCCTAGCGACACCACCGGCAACACCGTTTATGCTGGCGCGGCCTCCGGCGGTGTCTGGAAATCAACCAACGGCGCGACTAGCAACGCCGCCAACGTCACCTGGACGGCCGTCACAGACCAGGAGGCGTCGGTGGTCGATGGCGCGGTTTCGGTCAAGCCGGACGGCTCCGTCGTCCTTGTAGGCACTGGAGAGCCCGACAACGCGATCGATAGCTACTACGGAGTCGGTATTCTGGTTTCGACAGACAAAGGTTCCACCTGGAACTTGATCTCTTCCAGCACCGATGGCCGTCCCTTCACCGGCATGGGATTCACGAAATTTGCCTGGGATACCGCTTCGGGATCCACCAGCACCGTCGTCGCTGCCGCGGCGGACACTCCCATAGGAGACCAGACAGGCGCCTGGAGCAACAACCCGAACTGGGGACTGTATCTATCGACAAATGCTGGCGCTTCGTGGACCTTTGAGGCGCCGACTGACGGCACCACCCCAATTTATTCCGTCACCGATGTCATCTACAATGCGTCGGCAGGAAAGTTCTTCGCGTCCCTGCAATACCACGGCGTCTACAGTTCGACCAATGGCACAAATTGGACGCGACTAACAAACCAGCCCAGCCCTTCTTTTCTCTCTCTGACAAACTGTCCTATCTCAGCGGACCCCAACAGCATCACGTGCCCCCTGTACCGCGGCCAGTTCACGGTCGTCCCCGGCCGCAATGAAATGTACTTTTGGTTTATCGATGGAAACCTCCAGGACTACGGTATCTGGCAGTCGTTGAATGGCGGGACTAGCTGGACGCAAGTGCAGCCATCGAGTCAGTGCACTCTCGACCCAGACTCAAACAATCCTCCCTGCGGAATGCTGCAGCCTTTCTACAATCTTGAACTCGGCGCGATAGCAAACGGGGCCAACACCGATCTTTACGCGGGACTGGTCAACCTTTACAAGTGCCGGGTGAATAGCGGCACCCAAAGCTGTGCCACGATTGACAGCAACGACCCCAACAGCTGGATCAACCTTACCCAGGTCTACACCTGTCCCACTATTTCGGGCGTGCATCCCGATGAACACGGATTCGGCTTCGAAATCGTCGGCAGCAGTGCGATCACCTACTTCGGAAACGATGGCGGTGTCTATCGCTCCTTGAATTCCCTCACCGGCCTCGAGAGCGGAACCTGTACAACCCCGAATCAATTCGACGATCTCAACGTCGCGATTGGGTCGATGACCCAATTTGTTTCTTTCTCGCTGCACCCCACGGACCAGAACACGCTGCTGGGCGGAACGCAGGATAACGGTTCACCGGCAACCGATACCGCGACAACCAGTTCGGAATTCATCACCGTTCTCGGAGGCGATGGCGGTTACAATGCCATCAATCCAACCAATACTAATGAATGGTTCCCATCCACCACGGATTCGATCATCGGTATTTGCGAATCGGGAATAGGGTGCAACGACAACAACACCTTCGTGGAAGCGGCGCCTCCCAATACGATCCAGGGGTTCGACGGAAACATTGACGTTGGCGCTTTCTACACGCCCTTCATCCTGGACCCGCAGAACAGCAGCGAGATGCTGATCGGCACCTGCCGCGTGTGGCGCGGAAACACCAACTCCGCGGAGGTAGGGCCTGGCACTTTCAGCGAACTCAGCGTCGACTTCGACACTTTGGATACGACGCTGTGCACGGGCGGCGAAATCAACCAGGTGCGCGGACTGGCGGCGGGCGGCCCTACGGATATCAATGGCCTCTCCAATGTCGTGTATGCCACCACCCAGGGTTACGGTCCCCTCTATGACCTGGGCACCGGCGGCGAGGTTTGGGTCACGACCGACGCGTTCACAACACAGATGACCAACGTCACAGGGTCCATCAATCCCAGCGCTTACGCGGTCTCCTCAGTCGTTATCGATAAATCAGACGCGACGGGTGAAACCGCCTACGTCGGGATCATGGGTTTCAATACCTCTCACGTCTATAAGACGACAACGGCCGGCTCCACGTGGACCGATTGGTCCGGGAACCTGCCCGATTCTCCCGTCAATGCCCTGCTGGTGGATTCCCAGGCAGGCCAGATTTACGCCGGCACCGACGTCGGTATCTTCGTCAGTTCGACGGCGAGCGCCAGTTGGACTGAAGTGGGCCCGGTTGCGGGCAGTGGCCCCGGTTTCCTGCCCAACGTGCCAGTCTCAGCCATCCAGTTG
This sequence comes from uncultured Acidobacteriaceae bacterium, assembly GCA_963696275.1. GTDB lineage: Bacteria > Acidobacteriota > Terriglobia > Terriglobales > Acidobacteriaceae > Acidiflorens. The sequence goes on from CAVOJQ010000013.1 coordinate 360,089, forward strand.
TTTAATTCCGGAGGTGTCAAAGCGCTGGAGGTTTCCACCTATGGGCGCGGGATCTGGGCGTACAGCCTGCAGGAGACTCCCAGCTTCACCCTTTCCGCCGCACCCAGCAGCCTGACCATCGCCCCGGGGAGCAACGGCACCAGCACCATCACGGTCACCGACCTGAACGGATTCAACGGCAGTGTAAACTTGGCAGCCTCGGGCTTGCCCAATGGCGTCACAGCGTCCTTCAATCCGACCAGTACCACAACCACCAGCGTGCTGACTCTGACGGCGAGTGGTACGGCCACGGCGGGGACCGTGACAGTGACCATTACCGGCACGTCGGGAAGCCTGACCGCGACCACTACAATCAGCCTTACGGTGACGGCTGCTCCGAGCTTTACGCTGTCAGCCTCGCCGACCGGTCTCACGATCGCCCCCGGCGCGGGCGCTACCAGCACGATCACGGTAAACCCCGCCAACGGCTTCAGCGGCAGCGTGAACCTCGCGGCCTCGGGTGTGCCGAGCGGAGTCACAGCCTCGTTCAATCCAACCAGCACCACCACGTCGAGCACTTTGACTCTAACAGTAGGCGGAACCGTGCCACCGGGAACGGCTACGGTGACCATCACCGGCACCTCCGGCAGCCTGACCGCAACCACCACAGTTGCTCTTACGATCCTGCAGAACATCACCATTACTACACCCACTACTCCTGCGGCAGCACCCGCCGGAGAATCAACCGTCTCCACCTTCACCGTGAAGACTGCCAGCGGTTCCCCGTTTATAAACCCCGTCACTTTCGCCTGCAACGGCCTGCCGGACACAACCGTTAAGTGTGCCTTCAGCTCAATTGCCGGAGGCGCTTCGTCACCGCAGACGGTTACACTGACCATTTCGACCAGCGGCCCGAACTCGGCTGGAAGCGTCAATCGACGCCGTTTGGCCAGCCAACATTCTCCGCTGCTCCTGCTCCCCTTGCCGCTAGCGGGCATTGTCCTGTTCGGCTTCGCCGGGCGGAGGAGGTTCAGGTATTCGGCGATTGCAGGGCTATGCTTATCGCTGATCCTGCTTGGCCTGCTGCTGGCCTGTGGAAGCAGCACCGCGCCACCGCCGGTAGGCATTAGCGTTAGTCCGACCGGAGCCACGGTGTTTGCCAGCGGACCACAAGGCAGCAACTGGCCCCCGCAAACAGCGACGTTCACGGCGACCATTCAAAACTCCAACAATTTAGCGGTCACCTGGGCGGTAAACACCACCAACGGAGGTTCCATCACCTCGTCTGGCGTCTACACCGCACCGACCGCAGCGGAGGGTCTGCCGGGGAGCGCCACCATCATGGCGACCTCCCAGGCCGACATGACCAAGACCGCTACGGCTACGGTAACCATCACACCGACATCCGTTCCGGGCAATTACCCCCTCACGGTGACAGCCACAGAGCAGGGTTCGAACGGAGGCACTACCTCGCCGTTTACGCTGACCGTGCAGTAAGGGACAGGTCGTCGTCAGTGCAGTTCGGGCGCGGAGAAGCTTCCGCGCCCTTCATTTTTGTCGGAGCCTATTTTTCTTGGATCCTACTTTTTTTTCACGGATCCTACTTCGACCCCTGCAAATTGGTGGCGGCCAGGACGTAGGTTGTGTATTTATCGAGCTTGATGTTGGAACGCCTGCAGGTAAGCGTGACGCCTCCGTCGCTTCCTGCGGCGGAGTCCATATTCCTCATTACTTCGCGATGTTTCAGGATGGAGGCGGTGGAAGGAGACGGCTCTGGATTGTTTCCTGAGCTGCCTTGATTTTTGTCGGGGAACGGCGACGATGGAGAGGCCGCGGTGGGATATGCCCTCCGGCTACTGGCGGGGTTGTGGCTGGCGTCGGGGATAACGCTTCCGGAACTCTGCGCCGACTCCATATTTACCGGGTAGTACCACACGGTTAAATATAGTTTCGAAGTGAGCGGAAGCACGGTAGGCTGGGACCCGCTTTTCCACTGCACCGAGTCGATGCGAATCGCCAGGCGCGAGGGGCTGGTGGCCGTTTTCGCCGCGGACTCGGTCACCTCTCCAGTAAAGACGGCATTCTCGGGAATGACGACTCCTTGCGTCAACGTGGCAACAACCAGTTTCGCTTGGACTTTCGCGCCGACGGGAGTCTTGCCGGCGATGACTTTTTGCTGCAGGGTCACGGGAAAATCCAGCGAGGCCGTCGACGCGGCGGGCGTGGCTGGAGCGGGGGTGGCGTGACTGGAAGTGCCTTGCGCGGACAACCGTGGCGCCGCCAGTCCGGCAGCAAGAACTACCGCCAGCGACGCCCGCCGAACAGAACTTTTCATCATGGTGCGGAGCGATCCCATTTCCCAAGATCCTATTCGCCAAGCTCCTGTTGCTTCCGTACTCACTTCCTGGCTGAGTAGATGACAGCCGCCATTCCCCTGTTGCCTGTCGTGATGTTTCTTCGCCACCACCTCAAGGTTGTTGTACTGCCTGCAGAACCTCCACCGCGTACAGCGCCCCTTCGGGCGTCTCTTCGTGCTTGAAGTAAGCGAAGACATCGCGGTTGGCGGCGAGATGCTCCTGCATGCGCGACACCATCTGTTGGCGTTCTTCGGCGGTATAGGCCGGTTTGCGGTAACGGTAGTAGGCGTAGTCGGCGGTGACCACATCAGGCGTGTCACGCTCTTCGGTTTCGGCCACGCAAAGCGCGATGTTGCGATCGCCCAGCGTGGTCCAGGTGGCGTCGGTGAACCAGGATTCGTGGCGGAACTCGAAAGCAGCGCGAACGGCTCGGGGCAGGCACTTTAGAAACTCAGCCAGCACGGCTTGATCGGCCTTGAAATTCGGGGGGAGTTGAAAGAGCAGGGGGCCCAGGCGCTGGGCGCGCTCCAGTGCTTCGAGTGTGGTGAGAAAGCGTTGCAGAAAATCTTCGGCGCTCTTCAGTCGCTTGATATGGGTTAGAACCTGGTGAGCTTTGATGGTGAAGAGAAAGTGGCCGGGAGTGTCGGCGATCCAGTTCTGGACCGTCGTCTCTTTCACCAACTGACGGAAGGTGTAGTTGACTTCTACGGCGTTCAGTTTGGAAGCGTAGAAGTTCAAAAACTTCTTCTGGGCCAGTTTCTCGGGATAGAACGCGGGCTTCCAGGTCGGATATGCCCATCCGGAGGTGCCGACGTGAAGGTGCGCCATATGAGCCGGGATTATAACTTGCGGCGCTGGGTTGCGGCTGACTTCCCTTTTCGCTTCGCTGCCTTCGTCGTCTTCGGCGGCGCGTGTGCTTTCGTCTGATTGGCAGCCTCGATGCTGCTCGACTCCACCTTTTTCTTTTCTTCCTTTTCTGCGGTCGATTGTTTCTCGGGTTGCGTCTCCGATGTTGCCGCTAGTCCTTCGAGTTGTGGCAAGTTTTGCTTCAATTTCTGGACAGGCGCAAACAGGTCGTCCATTCTTTCCACTCTCGCCAGAACGTCATCGGCCTGGAATACGAGACGGGCCGCATCTTTCTTCTTTAGCGCCTGTTCTACTTCTTCCCAGGTGACCGGAGTTGAAACAGTTGGATGCTCGCGCGCTCTCAGGGAATATACGGAGATGGTGGTTTTGTGCTCGTCATTCTGGCTCCAGTCCACGAAGACTTTATTCGTGCGAATCACCTTTTTCATGTCGGAGACGACGAGGTCGGGGTGCTCCTGCTCGAGCAGACGCGCAATGGCGTGGGCGAATGGCTTCGTCTGTTCGTAGCTGGTCGTGGTGTGCAGCGGGATATAAATCTGCAGTCCCTTCGAGCCGGAAGTTTTTGGAAAACTCTTCAGACCGAAGTGATCGAAGATTTCGCGCACCCAGAGGCCGACCTGAGCGCACTGCACGATATTCGCTGGCGGTCCGGGATCGAGATCGAAGACAATCATGGTTGGCGTCCCGATGTCAGGCGCGACGGAAAGGGACGGGTGCAGTTCGATGGAGGCGAGGTTTGCGATCCAAATCAGCGTGGGTAAGTCGTTGGCGAGGAGAAAATTGATTGTGCGATGATTGCCTTCGCTCCAGACGGGCGCGGTTTTTATCCAGTCAGGGCGATGCATGGGTGCGTTTTTCTCAAAGAAAAATTCCTGTTCGTCGCCCACGCCTCCGGGATAGCGCTTCATGGTGAGCGGCCGGCCGGCGAGATGCGGCACGAGCACGGGCGCGATGCGGGCGTAATAATCCACCACCTGGCCCTTGGTGAAACCGGTCGCGGGATAGAGGATCTTGTCGAGATTCGTGAGCTTGAGCTTGCGGCCCTCGACTTCGACGATCGTAGGAGCGGACATAGGTTCGGCGAGTCAGATCTTCAAGATGACTCCCAGTATAGTTGCTCCCCCAGTTGAAAGGGATGGTCGCTTAGTCTAGTGTGTTTGATTGGGACTTGCCGCCGGCTCTACATCGGACGGGCATGTCTCTGGCGACACTTCACAATTCGAGGTCGTATGCGAAATCCTGTTCTGTGCGCGTCTTCCCTGCTGCTCACGATTGTTCTTTGTTTGGCTCAGAGTTTGGCTCAAAGCAACCCTTCTCCCTCCAGCCCAGCTACCAACGGGGTTCCGCGCGAGATTCCCGCATTCGACGTTAACGCCATTGATAAGACTGTCGATCCTTGTGTGGATTTCTATCAATACGCGTGCGGGACGTGGATGAAAAATAATCCGATCCCTCCGGACCAGTCGCGGTGGGGGCGATTTAACGAACTCTTTGAGCGCAATCTTTATATTTTGCGAGACATCCTGACTGAGGCGCAGCTTCCCGGGAAGCATTCAGAGACGGAGATTCTGGTAGGTACTTTTTATAACTCCTGCATGGACGAGAGCACGATTGAGACAAAAGGGACAACTCCGCTGGCGGCGGCGTTGCAGCGGATTAATGGCATCAAGACGAAGGCTGATCTTATTCAAGTAGTGGCTGCCATGCACCGCGACTCGACTCCCGCTCTATTTTCTTTTTCGTCGCAGCCTGACATGCACGATTCCATGGCAACCATCGCTTACCTCGACCAGGGCGGGATTACGATGCCAGATCGGGATTACTACATCAAGGACGATCCCAAATCGATGGAGGCGCGTCAGAAATATCTGGAACACGTGCAGAAGATGCTCGTGCTCGCCGGGGACACTCCGGATGTAGCGACGGTGGAGGCCAAGACCGTGTTGGCGATCGAGACGGGCCTGGCGCAGGCAGCGATGGACCGCACCGCGCGGCGCGATCCGAAGACTCGCGACCATAAGATGACGGTCGCGGAGATCGAGGCCGCGGCTCCTAATTTCGACCTGACCACCTATTTCGCCGACAATGGCGCCCCCAAATTCACTTCGCTCAACGTAGGCAATCCCGATTTCTTCAAGCAGGTCAATGAGCAGATCAACACGGCGGCGCTGGCGGACTGGAAAATTTACTTGCGCTGGAAAACGATCAACGATGACGCGCCGCTGCTCACCCGTGCTTTTGTCGAGGAAGATTTCAATTTCAACGGCAAGTACCTGTCGGGACAAAAAGAAATGGAGCCTCGCTGGAAGCGCTGCGTGAAGGCTACCGACGAGAACCTGGGCATGGCTTTGGGCAAACTGTACGTGGACCGTACGTTCGGCGCTGACGGTAAAGAGCGCACTCTGAAGATGGTCCGGGCAATTGAGAGCGCGATGCGCGAGGACATCGGACAGCTTACGTGGATGTCAGACACGACCAAGAAGAAAGCCTACGAGAAGCTTGACGCTATCGTAAATAACATCGGGTATCCGGATACCTGGAGGGACTACAGTTCGGTGGTGATTAAGCCGGGCGATTATGCTGGCAACTCGGTACGCGCCGCGGCGTTCGAGGTGCACCGCGAGTACAAGAAGATCGACCAGCCTACCGACCGCAAGGATTGGGGGATGACTCCGCCGACGGTGAATGCTTATTACCGGTGGGCGATGAACGACATTAACTTTCCGGCCGGAATTTTGCAGCCTCCGTTTTATGGAAAGCTGATGGACGACGCGGTGAACTATGGCGCGATCGGAGTCGTGATTGGACATGAACTTACGCATGGCTTCGACGATCAGGGACGCAAATTCGATGCCCAGGGAAATTTGCGCGACTGGTGGACGGCGGACGACGGTAAGGAGTTCGAGGCGCGCGTCAGTTGCACCGCCAACGAGTACTCCAACTTCGTTTCGGTGAAGGATGATAAGGGCGAGGTGAAGGTCAACGGGAGATTGACGCTGGGGGAGAACACGGCGGACAATGGCGGACTGAAGCTGGCCTACATGGCGCTTAAGTCCATCATCGACGACACGCCTATCAAACCGATTGATGGCTATACTCCGGCGCAGCGGTATTTTCTTGCTTATGGCCAGATCTGGTGCCAGAACGTTACCGACCAGGAGGCCCGAAAACGCGTGTTGACCGATCCACATTCTCCGGGACGATGGCGAGTGAATGGCGCGGTGCAAAACTCGGCGGCGTTTCAGCAGGCGTTTGGATGCAGGGCTGGTCAGCCCATGGTCGCGGAAAATGCTTGCCGGGTCTGGTAGGAAGTTTGATTCTACGGTTTGACAAGGTTCCCTACCTCCACGTAACTTCGAATTTTTGGGGTTATTTTGTGGAGGCAGGATGAAATTCGGTTCAAATTCCCACCGCACACTACAAACATTGGTCGTTTGTCTTGTGTTGCGCTCGCTGGCCCTAGGGCAGGACCTCGCTTCCTTCGAGAAGCACACTACGGTCAAGAAGCTCGCCAACGGGCTCACGGTCATTATTTGCGAACGGCCCGAGGCTCCGGTCTTTTCTTTTTTCACGCATGTGAACGCGGGCTCGGTGCAGGATCCGCTGCGCAAGACGGGCCTGGCGCACATGTTCGAACACATGGCCTTCAAGGGAACGGACACGATTGGAACGCGCGATTATGCTGATGAAAAGATTGCGCTCGCCAAGGTCGAGGTTGCTTACGCCGCCTATATCGCGGAGCGAGATGAGCGGGTCGATCGCGACGAGCAGAAGCTGAAGCAGCTTGAACAAGCCTGGAAAGCTGCCATTGCTGCTGCGGACAAGTTCTCCGCGCCCTACAACAACGAGTTCGGCAAGATCGTGGAGAGCGAAGGCGGCGAAGGCATGAACGCCTTCACCGACTACGATGAAACCGCATATCACTACTCGTTCCCGGTCAACCGGCTGGAGCTTTGGGCTTACCTGGAGTCGGAGCGCTTTCTTCATCCCGTGCTGCGCCAGTTTTATAAAGAACGCAATGTGGTCATCGAAGAACGGCGGATGCGGGTGGACAGCGATCCCATGGGGCGTTTGCTGGAGCAATTCTCGGCTGAGGCATTCGCCGCTCACCCTTATCACCGGCCGACGATTGGCTGGATGTCAGACCTGAATACCTTTTCGGCGACCGACGCGCAGAGTTTTTTCGATCAGTATTACGTGCCTTCGAACATGGTAGTTACGGTGGTTGGCGACTTGAAGGCTTCGGAAGCGATGCCGATTATCGAGAAATATTTCTCACGTATTCCGGCGCGCCCGAAGCCTGACACGTCAACAACCGTGGAGCCGCCGCAGAATTCGGAACGAACGGTGGTATTGCACGAGCAGTCCCAGCCGCTCTATCTCGAAGGCTATCACCGTCCCGATTACCGCAGTCCGGATGACCAGGTGTATGACGCAATCGCCGATTTGATGTCCAGCGGACGCACTTCACGCCTCTACCGGGCGCTGGTCCGCGACAAGCAGATTGCTTCCGATGCCGAGGGATTTACCGGCTACCCGGGAAATAAATATCCTCAGTTGTTCGCGTTTTACGCCGCACCAATTCCGGGACACACGCCAAAGGAAGTGGCAGATGCGATTCATGTGGAGATTGAGCGCCTGAAAAAAGAAGATGTGTCGGATGAGGAATTGAAGATGATCAAGACGCGCGCCAAGGCAAATTTGATCCGGTCGCTGGGGTCGAATGAGGGACTGGCGTTTGCGCTCGGATTGAATCAGGCTCGCTATGACGACTGGCGGGAACTGTTCCGCTCCGTCGACCGCATCGAGAAAGTCAGCAAGGCTGATATTCGGCGGGTGGCGAACCAGACGTTCACTCCCGACAACCGAACGGTGGGAATTATCGAGTTTAGCGGCGGACCTCCTGGAGCGGGTGCCGCGGCGCAGGGAGGTGGACAATGAAACGACGCTACACTTCCTCCTTTGCCTCTGCTGCTGTTCTTGTCGTTGCCTTCAGCCTGTTTGGCAGCCATTTGCAAGTCTGGGCGCAGTCTTCGCAGCCATCTTCTCAACAGGCCTGGCAGCAAATTCCGATTCCGAAGCTGCCCGCATTTCATCCCGCGCAGCCGAGGCGCTTTGAACTGCCGAATGGCATGGTGGTTTTTCTTCAGGAGGATCACGAACTGCCGATCATCGATGGGATGGCACGCATTCGCGGCGGTGAGCGTTCGGTTCCGGCTAACAAGGCCGGGATGATGGATATCTACGGCGAGGTCTGGCGCACGGGGGGCACGAAATCCCAGACCGGAGATCAACTCGACGACTATCTGGAACAACGCGCGGCGAAAGTTGAAACCGGCGGCGGCGTCGATGCAACCACCGTGAGCTGGTCGTGCCTGAAAGAGGATTTTGACGACGTGTTTCGTGTGTTTGACGATGTGCTGAAGAATCCCGAATTCCGCGCTGAAAAAATTGAGATTGCCCAGAAAGGCGAGTACGACGGTATCGCCCGGCGCAACGACGATCCTTCACAGATCGCGGGCCGTGAGGCGGCGAAGCTCGTCTATGGAGCAAACAGCCCCTACGCGCGCGTCCCCGAATACGCCACGGTCGCCGCTGTCACACGTCAGGATCTGATCGACTGGCACGGAAGGTATGCGCACCCGAACAATATTATTCTCGGTGTGGTCGGCGACTTTGATTCGGCGAAGATGGAGGCTCGGCTGCGCGACGCTTTCGCTTCGTGGCCCAAGGGACCAGCGGCGAATGACTCGGAGATCAAGCCGGATCCGGCGAAGCCGGGTTTTTACGAAGTCGACAAGACCGATGTGAATCAAAGCCACATTCTCATGGTGGCTCCCGGCATTACCCGCAGGAACCCCGATTATTTTGCGACCTCGGTATTCAACGAAGCGTTTGGCGGGGGATTTTCCTCCCGTCTGTTCAACGATATCCGTACCACGAAGGGACTCGCCTATGCGGTTGGCGGCGGAATCGGCTCCAGTTGGGATCATCCCGGCATGTTACGGCTGATGGTGATGACTAAGAGCACAACCACGGTCGAGTCGATTCAGGCGCTCGACGAAGAGATTGCCGATCTCGCCAAGCATCCCATCGACGAGAAGGAGATTCAACGCGCTAAAGATGCGATCCTGAACTCGTTTGTATTCCGCTTCGATTCTCCAGAAAAGGTTTTGCAGGAGAAAATGGCCTATGAGTTTTATGGCTACCCGCTGGATTTTCTGGAGAACTATCAGAAGGAGATCGATAAAGTCACGAAAGACGATGTAGCGCGCGTCGCGGCGAAATATCTTCATCGCGACCAGATGGCGGTGCTCGTCGTGGGCAACGCCGCCGAGTTCGACAAGCCTCTGTCATCCCTCGGAACCGTTACCAAGCTGGATATAACGATTCCGGCAGCGCCTCCGGGGTTGATGCCCGAACCGGGAGCGCACCCGTAGGCGACACCGCACCACGCTGCCAGGCGGTAGCGCTCATAGCTATTTCGATGGATGCAAAAGGCCGTAGGCGCCGAAGCGGCCACCCAAAGTGGCGAGCATTCCTTCACAACAGCTGGGGGGGATTCCACGTCGGGGTCATTTCCAGCAAATTATGAGCACGCTCGCACCGCGCCAACTGTTAGAACTGACAGTGCGCACGGAAATCGCAGTGCCTCGATCGAGTGCGAAAACAACCGTCGGGGTGCATATTCCAACCCTCGGTGTTCTCACCCCGCTTAACATTTGACAGGACTCCAGCCCCCAGCTATGCTAGGCGAACAAATAGCGAATATTTGCGGCCGCCTATGGCTTCGTTCCCACTGTTCTCCGATGCCGATTCCCGTCCCAAGCTGATTGGCATAGCGAGGATTGCCGCCGACGGTGAGTCCCTGCGCGAAGGGCACAACGTTGAATACTTCTCTCTGGGCGCGCGGTCCCTGTTGAGCCGTGTGGTAAGCGGCCGCAACCTGCCGTTCACCTGGGCGATCAACCCTTATCGTGGATGCGAGTTTGCCTGCAAGTATTGTTACGCGCGCTACACCCATGAGTTTATGGAGCTGCGCGAGGGCGTCGATTTCGAAAGGAAGATCTTCGTCAAACAGCAGGCTGCGGAACTCTTGCGATCAGAGTTGAAAAAGGTCAAGAGCGGGGAGGAGATTGCCATCGGCACGGCGACCGATCCGTATCAGCCGGCGGAGAGCAGGTTCGAGCTCACGCGGGCAATTCTCGAGGAACTGGCGCGGCACTCTGGGCTGGAAATTGGGATCGTGACCAAGTCGAACCTGGTGACACGCGATATCGAGATCCTGCGGCGCGTGGGCGACCACAATCAAGTTTTTGTGAATATGACGGTGACAACGGTGAATACCGAACTGGCACGAAAGTTGGAGCCGCGTGCGCCGCGTCCCGATTTGCGGCTGGAGGCAGTTCGACAGTTGAACCTCGCGGGCGTGGATGCAGGTGTCATCTGCGCTCCCGTTCTCCCCGAAATCACCGACGCGCCACGCGATCTCGATGCGCTGGTGAAAGCCGCAGCAGCAGCAGCGGCAAAATATGTTTTTGCCAATCCGCTATTTTTGAAACCATGCTCGGCTGCGGTATTCATGCCTTTCCTGGAAGAGCACTTTCCTGCCCTTGTGGAACGCTATCGCCAGCGTTATTCCGATCGCGCCTTCCTGCCCAAAGGATATGGCGAGCGATTGTCACAGCTCATGTCGGCGTTGCGTCGCAAACACGGAATCGGGGACATGCATGCTCGCAGCAGCCGCAAAGCGCACCTGGAAGCAGGACAAATGGAACTATTCTGATCAGCCGTGTGGAATTCCCTCTTTTCGCCTCGCAAAAATGACGGGAGATGCGGGTCGCTGCACCGGAGGAAACGCACCAGCCTATAATGATGGCTTCGCTATGGCATCCCCTGATCAAACGGTTCCTCCGCCTTCCGGGTTGAAGAATGACGCGCGGCGCTTCTGGTTTCGCGTCAGCGAAGGCCTGGCCGTTCATCAACTCTGGTCGCAGTTTGAAAAAGATGCGCGTTCGAGCTACCGGCTCTACTCGGCGGGGCTGGAGAACCTGCAAACCGAGCCCTCGAGATTACGTCGAGCCTGGCGCATCGCAAAAGCAGTCTTCTGGGCGATCTTGGAAAAGCTCACTCCGGCTCGCCGCGTGCTCGTGCTGCTGGGGTTGATTCTGCTGTTCATGCCTGCAGGCGGATACTCCTACACCAACGGCAAGGATACCTTTGAGATCCACGAATTCGACTTGCACGTGTGGGGAGGACTGCTGCTCCTCCTGGTCCTGCTGCTGGAATTGGCGGACCGCGTCGTGATGAAGCGCGATCTGGAAATCGCCAAGGACATTCAGGCGTGGTTGTTACCGGGCGCGCCGCTGCAGATTCCGGGATACCAGATCGCATATGCCACCCGTCCCGCAAACACAGTGGCGGGAGATTACTATGATGTGATTTTGCGACCGGGGCTGGAGCCGGGCGCAGACCGCATTTTATTTGTGGTGGCCGACGTGGCCGGAAAGAGTATTCCGGCGGCGATGGTAATGGCGACCTTCCAGGCCAGTCTGCGGACGCTGTCGACGGGTCGCGGATCGTTGCACGAAATGGTGACCGGCGTGAATCGTTATTCGTGCTCGAACAGCCAGGGTGGCGTTCGCTTCACGACTGCATTCTTTGCCGAACTCGATCCCGCGACCGGCGACGTGGCTTATATTAACGCCGGACATAACGTGCCGATTCTGCGCAAGCGATCGGGCGTGGTGGAACGACTGGAAGCGGGAGGCATTCCGATCGGAATTTTTCAGCAATCGCCTTACCAGGTAGGGACGACGCGGCTCGAGTCCGGGGACTGGCTGGTGATTTTCACCGATGGCATCGTCGAGGCCGAGAACGCGAAACGAGAAGAGTATGGCGAACCTGAATTGATCCGGCTGATCGATCGGGAATCGGCGTCGACTCCGGCGGAAATGCTGCAGAGGATGCTTGAGGATCTGGACCGGTTTGTAGGGAATACTCCGCAGCATGACGACATGACTTGTTTGTTGTTGAAAAGAACGTGAGTTCCGCTGCCGCGACCACGAGCGCGCCGAGAAAATCTACCCCGCGCAAAAGTAAAAATCCTCACGCCCACCTCCTCCTCCTGGAAAATACTTTCCATCGGTAAATTATCCAGGTTGGACTTTGCGCACTATTGTCCTTAGATTTTTCGGCGGACTTGGCGTCTGGGTGGGGCTAAGGCATGCGCTGCCGGTACATCTGGTGGAAGGCGTGAACACCTTTCTCCTGTTTCACGCTGTAACGGCCGCTGTGGTAGCTGCGGGAGTGGAGGTTCTTCTGGACGATCTCACAGATGCTGACGTCCTCGGTCTGAATCTCGTCGCTGAAGGCCAAGGCTTTGGTGGCGGCTTCACTCCCAAGATCTTTCTCCGGCAGGTACCACTCGAAAATGGCCAGCGTGCGCTCTGGACCGAGCGGAAGGATGATATTCAGGGAAACGTTATCGGGGTAGCAGTTGAGCATCCAGTTGGGAAAGATCCAGAAATAATCGGCGGTCAGATCCTGGCCGGCGGCTTCGCCGGACTGCTGGTAGCGCCGGGGAACAGCGTCCCCGGGCTGAGCGCCGCGGATCGGGGTCCACTGGCGGACGTATTCGGGATAGGGCTCGACGGTATAGGCGCCGTAGTCGATTTCTCGATTGAGTGCGGGGTGAATGCTCGGGACGTGGTAGCCCTCGAGATAATTGTCGATGTACGTCTTCCAGTTGCAGTGCATCTCGTAGGTGCGGCGTTCGGAAAATTTCATAGCGCGGAAGTCGAACTTCTCCGCCTGCGCGGGCATTGGACCGAGACACTCGCGTAATGAGCGTGCCTTCGGATCAAGATTCACAAAGATGAGATTGAACCATTCCTCCAAGCGCAGGGGAGCGAGCCCGAATTCGCGAGGATTGAAGTTTTCTACACCTTCGAATTCAGGGGCCACGAGCAAAGAGCCGTCGAGGCGGTAGGTCCAGCCGTGATAGGCGCAACGGAAAAGCTTGCGGGTTCCGCAGCCCGTTGCCGGATTGCCGGCACGATGGCGGCAAACGTTATAGAAGGCACGGAGAACGCCATCGTCGCCGCGGACGATCACCAGCGGCTCTCCGATGAGGTCGAAGGTGAAGTAGTCGCCGGGACGCGCGGCCTGATGTGCATGACCCACCACTTGCCAGGAGGAGCCGAAGATCTTTAACTTCTCTTCCTCGAAGGTCTCGGGACTGAAATAAAGGGACGCGGGTAGCGTGGAAGCGCGAGCGATGGGGGAATCGGATTGCAACTGATGGGTCGGCATGGCTTCGGCGAGGGTCAATTCTACCGCCGAGACGCCGAGTTCGCAGAGAAAAAACAAGATGCCGGGGACAAAACCAACCGCAACGAGGTTGGCATCTGAACGTCTTTCGAATGGCAAGCGTTAGAAGAACTCAGGGGCATGCGGAGCAGGTTCGCACTCGCAATTACTTTCGTGCCCAACGCTGGCATGACTTTCGCGTGTGCGCGCCGCGGGCGCTGATACGCTGGAAATGAACTCGATCGTGCTCGCGAAAGTTCTGCGTTTTATGAAGGATATTGAGAGGCCGGAAGCAGTCTCAGTGTTGGCGAAGCACACGCCGCATAGCGCGTATCCGCTGCGAATAACGCTCACAGCGGTGCTTCTTGGGACTCTGGTGGCGCTCTCTGCCAACGCGGGCTTCTACAACTCCTCCATGGTAGATGTGTTCATGGCCATGGCGTTGGGCGGCGCGGTCGTCATTCTGCTGGTCGTGCAACCTTCCTGGATCAACCTGGGAAGCGTGGCGGTTGGCGGTCTTGCGCTGGCGGGAATCGACTATCGTCTGCTGGGCTTCCCGCCGAAGCTGATCGCTGCATTTTCATTTGCGGGAATGAGCGGATTGGCCGTGCTGGGCACGCGCGCGATATGGACGGGTAACCAGCACGACCCTAACTTAAGTCACGATCAGGATCGCAAGCTCTTTCTCTACGCATTTCTTCCCTCAGTTTTGTTCGTTGCCTCGGAATACATGGCTTCGACGCTGTTGGATACGACCGAAGCACTCCATCCCAAGACATTCGACCTGTATTTGTACTCCTTCGATTGCAGCCTGCGCGTGCAATTGAGTTTTCTGGTGGGGCAGATTTTCGCCCGGCACTTGTGGTTCCGGTTCGCCGGCCTGCTGTTCTACATCGCTTTACCGCTGCCGCTGGCGCTGGTTTATGCCGCCCATTTGCGGCAAAGAAGCAAAGCTGCTCTGGCTGTAATGCTGGCGTTCCTGGTGACAGGCCCGCTGGGCGTGGTTTTCTATAACCTGGTCCCGGCAACCGGGCCGGTCCACATTTTTGGACCGAATTTTCCCTGGCACCCTTTACTGCTGTCGCAGGCGCGAAACCTGCTGTTGGAGACGATACCGGTGAAGGCGCCGCGTAATGCGATTCCGTCTTTGCACATGGCCTGGGTGTTACTGGTATGGTGGAATTCCAGGGGACTGGCCCGCTGGATTCGCGCCATCGCGCTTGCTTTTGTAATCTTCACGGTTCTGGCGACACTGGGTACAGGCGAACATTATTTTGTGGATCTGGTGGTCGCATTTCCCTTTGCCCTCATGGTTCAGGCTTTATGCCAGTATTCTCTGCCCTTTAGAACGGGGCCGAGGCGCGAGGCGTTCTTATTTGGCAGCTTTGCCAGCCTGGGCTGGATGGCTCTGTTGAGTTTTGCGACGCCTCTGGCCTGGATTTCGCCGATCGTTCCCTGGGTTCTGGTGGCGGCAACCATTGCCAGCACTATTCTGGTAATGCATCACCTGCAGCGCTCGCAACTGGGCACCAATGGCAACGATAACGAGCCGGGAGAGATCGCCCGGTCGGCGGCGGTTGGCACCTCACAGAGCTGAGGTTCTGGAGTCCATGAAAAACACGGCGGTTGAGGACCCGCGCAAGACATGCGAAATCGTACGTTCCAAGTGGTGGGATCCGGCTTTGGACGGGCGGTTTCGAGGGTGGACGCCACTCTTAACCGATGTCAAAATATGTCATGCCGCATATCTAAAAATGTCACATGGAACGGGCCTGGGCCGAGGGCCAGAAAGTGACCCCGCGGAAGGCCATTCAAAACATTGGGTTTGCGCCGAAAGGACATTTGACTTCCGTCACTTCGCGTCTGGCCCGTGGAGTGCGATAGTACAAGCGAGTTGGTCATCCAACCAAAACAGTCAAACGGAGACGAGGAAAATAAATGCGGAAACAAAAGGGCTTCTCACTGATCGAATTGCTGATTGTGGTGGCGATTATTCTTATCATCGCCGCTATCGCTATCCCGAACCTGTTGCGCGCACGTATTGCGGCCAATGAATCGTCCGCGGTGGCGTCCGTTCGCACCATCAACACTGCACAGATTTCGTTCAACTCTTCCTACCCAACCGTGGGCTTCGCTGCCACCCTGGGCGCACTGTCGGGCACGAGCTGCGCGCCGCCTAGCGCGACTGGCGCTTGCTTGATCGATACTCAGCTGTCTTCGGGCACCAAGAGCGGCTACTCGTTCGTTATGAGCAACGTTACCGGCACGCCTGCCTCCACGTATTCCGTCGTGGCGAGCCCGTTAACTGCGAACCAGACCGGCGTACGCTACTTCTGCTCGTTCGCTGACGCCGTTGTTCGTTACAACCCGACCACTGCTATCGGCACCTGCGACAACACGCAGAGCCCGCTGCAGTAAGTAAGTTTGATTTGGCAAAGTACCTGGGGGAGGGTACAAGCCGGAGAAAAGCGGAGGCCACAAGCCTCCGCTTTTTTTGCCCTGAACTATCCATCGCCTCGCTGCGGCTTTGTGATCACGATGTGACAAAATTTGGCAGATCAACACCCGTAATGAGTGTCAAGTTTTGTCAATCGGCCTGCCGTTTTCAGCGTACAGACCTCCCTGCTAGAACCGTCGCCAGCGATTCCTGCGAAAAACCGGCATTTTCTGCAGATGAGGAGTTCTCTCGCCTAGCTCTTGTGAACGGTTTGTAAAGTGCACTTATTGTGACAATCGCGGTTATCTGAAAAGACAGGACGGTTTCCTAAGACGTGAAGAAAGACAAGGGTTTCTCACTGATCGAGTTGCTGATTGTGGTGGCAATCATTCTGATCATCGCCGCGATCGCGATTCCGAACCTGCTGCGGGCGCGAATTGCAGCGAACGAGGCCTCGGCCGTGGCTTCGCTGCGGTCGTTGAATACCGCGCAGATCTCCTATGACTCCAGTTATCCGACGGTGGGGTTCGCAACCACGCTCGGCTCGTTGGCGGGGGTGAGTTGCGCGCCTCCTGGAAGCACCGGTGCCTGCCTGATCGACACGCAACTGGCGTCAGGCACCAAAAGCGGCTATTCGTTCGTACTCTCGGGCACTTCAGGAACTCCGAACGCCACCTACCAGTTAGTTGCTTCGCCTTTAACTCCGAACCAGACCGGCGTCCGCTATTTCTGTTCGTTCGCCGACGCCGTCATTCGATACAGCACGACTTCTCTGTCGTCTTGCGCCTACAGCGTATCGCCTCTGCAGTAGGTATCTTTTCGATAGGAATTATCCGGGGGACGATCCAACGTCCCCGTGCCCTTTTT
This sequence comes from uncultured Acidobacteriaceae bacterium, assembly GCA_963696275.1. Lineage (GTDB taxonomy): Bacteria > Acidobacteriota > Terriglobia > Terriglobales > Acidobacteriaceae > Acidiflorens. Next base: position 376,907 of record CAVOJQ010000013.1, read on the forward strand.
TCCTGGCCGTTTTATAGGAGATCCTTCCTCTTCGGCGCCAACCGCACTGCCACAAAATGTCATTTCCGGAGTGGGATTAGGAATAGGACCGAATGCAGACGCAGCGACGCTACTATTCGCGCCGCATTTACAAGGACTTATCACGGCCAATTCGGAAGCCGAGTCCGGCAACGAAAGTGCAACAGTTTCTTGAGAAAGCGATGGAACGGGCTCATCTGGAATCGGGAGACGCGATGCACAGGAGCAAAGGGTTTTCTCTAATCGAACTGCTTATTGTCGTAGCCATCATCCTGGTGATTGCGGCTATCGCAGTGCCCAGTTTTCTGCGATCACGGATGGCCGCGAACGAATCAGCGGCCGTAGCAGCGCTGCGGACCCTGAACACGGCTCAGATTTCTTACAACTCGTCGTACCCGTCGGTGGGCTTTGCGAGCAGCCTGGGCGCTTTGAGCGGCACCAGTTGCTCACCTCCCAGTTCAACCGGCGCCTGCCTGATTGATACGGTGCTGGCTACCGGACAGAGGAGCGGCTATAGCTTTACGTTAACCAATGTGACCGGCACGCCGAACTCGACTTACAATTTTATCGCCACTCCAAGCACCTGGAACTATTCGGGAATACGCTATTTCTGCTCCTATGCCGACGCTATCGTGCGGGTCAGCATGACCGCCATCACGACATGCGATAACACCGTCGCTCCTCAAGACTAGCGGAGACGACGAAGTCATCGGGCTCCGTAAGCGTAAAACAATGCGCCCCGGGCCCCACCCGGCACGACACAGGTTCAACGTCAGGAAGCGGTTTACCTTCGTAACCAGCCAGTCCACGCGGTTTCGGCAGGCCGCGCAACCATTGCTTATAATCGCTTCATCAAATTCCATTGCGACTTCCGCCCCAGGGGGGCTGGCAGTGCACGCATCGACATGGCAGCGATTGAAATTCTCGATCTGGAAAAAAGTTACTTAGTTGGATTCTGGCGTAAACGGCCGAAACTTGCCTTGCGTCCGCTTCGCCTGACCATCGAACAGGGAGAGGTGTTCGGCTTCCTCGGCCCCAACGGCGCGGGTAAGACTACCACCCTCAAGCTGCTGATGGGACTGGTCTATCCCACCGCGGGAACAGCGCGCATCCTGGGCATGGCGATGGATGATGCGGCGGTGAAAACTCAAATCGGATTTCTCCCCGAGCAACCCTACTTCTACGACCATCTGACCGCGCGCGAACTGCTGAACTACTATGGACAACTTTCTGGCATTCCGGCCAAGGGACGTGCGGTTCGGGTGGAGCAGATGCTGGCGCGCGTAGGGCTGAACGATTCCGCGGGCATGCCGCTGCGCAAGTTCTCCAAAGGCATGTTGCAGCGCGTCGGGCTGGCGCAGGCCATTCTGCACGATCCCAAGCTGGTGTTTCTGGATGAACCGATGTCGGGACTCGACCCGATGGGGCGGCGCGAGGTTCGCGATCTGATTCAGCAACTGCGCTCGGAAGGCAAGACGGTTTTCTTTTCGACGCACATCCTGTCCGATGCGGAAGCGCTGTGCGACCGCGTGGGGGTCATCCACCAGGGCGAATTGCGCGGAGTCGGGGCGGTCGCAGAGTTGACGTCCGAGAAGCGAGGCAAGATCGAGATTGTTTTTTACGCCCAGAGAGTGCCCGCCTCTTTGACCAGCCTGGGTGCGGAGGCACGGGTCAGCGGTGACATGGTCAACGCAGTGTTGCCGGAAGAACAGCAGGACGCGGCCATCGACATACTGCGGCGCGAGCGGCTGAGGCTAATTTCGCTGACCCCTGTCCGCAGTTCGCTCGAGGAGTATTACATTCAGAAACTGAGACCCACCGAAGACACCACGACCCAACTCCCGGGAGGCCAAGTCCGGAAAGAAGAAAACCGGAAGGGGGTGGGAGTATGAATTCTCGCGTCGGGTATGTCGCTTTCAATACTTTCCGCGAGGCGGTGCGCGACCGGGTGCTGTACAACCTGATTGCGTTTGTGCTGCTGCTTTCCGGGGCGGCGATTCTGGTGGGTGAAGTTTCGATCGATATCGAGCGCCTGGTTGTGGTGAATCTGGGCCTGACCGCGGTATCGCTCTTCGGCGTCGTAATCGCCATCTTGATTGGCATCGGCCTGGTTTCGAAAGAGATCGATAAGCGCACCCTATACACGGTGCTGTCGCGTCCCGTCCGCCGCTGGGAGTTTGTCGTAGGCAAGTTCTTTGGGCTCACGGGAACGCTGGTGGTGAACACCTTCTTCATGGCGCTGGGCGTACTTCTGGCCTTACTCTACGTCGCTCACAAATTCGAGAAGATGGACGCGTGGGTATTGGTAGCGCTCTACTTCATCGTGCTGCAGTTTTTGATCGTGTGCGCACTGGCGCTCTTCTTTTCGTCTTTCTCAACGCCTCTGATGTCGGCCGTCTTTACCTTCGCCTTGTTCGTGATTGGCAGTTTGTCGGACGATCTGCGCGGCTTTGCCAGAATCACGCATGGGACCGCGGGCGGGCTGGCAACCGCCATCGCTTATCTGGTACCTAATTTTTCCGCCTTGAACGTAATCAACCAGGTAGCCCATGGCGACGCGGTGCCGGGACGCCTCATCCTGTACAACACCATTTACGGGCTGCTTTATTCGGCGATGGCCATCTCGGGAGCAGTGCTGATCTTCCAGCGCAGGGACTTGAAATGAGAGCCACGCGGCGCGTGAACCTGGTGGCCACGGCGGTGCTATTTCTTTCTTTGGCGGGCGCGATGGCAACGCTCTATGCCATGGATCACGAGCGCTGGAATTCGGTGGCGCAGGATTCGCTTTACTTGCGTTCTCCGAAAGTTCTGCGGCGCTTGAGCCTCGGCTACACGGGCCTGCTCGCCGACATCTATTGGACGCGGGCGGTGCAGTATTTTGGAGAACAGCATCATGCCAATTCCGGCGATTTTCGCCTGCTGGCACCACTGCTCGAAGTCACTACTGAACTGGATCCGAAACTCTTGCCGGCCTACCAGTTTGGAGCTAATTTTCTGGCGCCCAAACCGCCGTCTGGCGCGGGGCTGCCCGGTGCCGCACTCGAACTGATGCTCTATGGAGTCGCGCATAATCCCGACCAGTGGCGTCTTTACTACAATCTGGGATTTCTGTATTACATCGAATTCAAGGATTACGCCAAGGCAGCGGAGGCCTTCAGGCAAGGAGCGGCGCTACCCGTAACCAATGAATTCATGCCTATCCTGGCGGCGCGAATGGCGCAACATGCCGGCGAATTCGATACGGCACGCATGTTGTGGATGACGACCTACCAGAGCATCAAAGAACCGCGGATCCGAGAGAACGCGGTCGAACATCTACTCGCCCTGCAAGTCGATGAAGAAGTTACACAACTAGAGCACGTAGTCGCAAAATATCGCGAACAGTTCGGACGACTTCCCGGCAGCATGAGCGATTTGGAGCACGCCGGATTTATTCGGGGGATGCCGGCCGATCCGAAGGGACATCCTTACCAACTGATGGCCGATGGGCGAATCGAGGTCGCAGACCCCAAGGACCTTTACTTTATCACCAAGGGACTGCCTCCGGGGACGGCGCCGCCGCAACCGCCGATCGAACCACCAGCCACGACGGATTCGAAGTAGTCGGCTCTTAGCTCCGTTGAAAGCCAAAGACCCGTACCGCCTTTTTGTTAGCATCCTTGCGTGCCTTCAAATTTTCCCCGTCAATTCCGGAGCACGTTACGCCACTGGTGGCGCGAACAGGTGCATACGCACGGCGCCGCAAGCACGGCTTCCCTGCTGGTCCGCAACCTATGGTGCTTTGTGCTCGATTCGACGCCCGAAAGCCGCCGCCGTCGTTTCGGTGACATGGAGTATGACTGGGAGCATCGCGTCAACACCACCAGCGGCACCGTAGGCTGGCGCGCGCGCCTGCTCGGTTCTTTTCATTCCACTTATCAGCCAACTGAGCCCGACCTTTTTCACGAGATGATGGCCACCCTGCCTATTCCCTTCGACACATTCACCTTCGTCGATCTTGGTTCCGGAAAGGGGCGGACGCTGCTCATGGCTTCCGAGTATGCGTTCTGGAGAATCGCAGGAGTGGAGTTGATCGCGGAGCTGCATCACGCGGCGCAGGAGAACATTCGCGAATATCGGAGCCCGACGCAGCGCTGCCGGCAAATCGAATCGATCCTGGCCGACGCACGCGAGTTCGAATTCCCGGACGAGCCGCTGGTGCTCTACCTGTTCAACCCGCTGCCAGAGAACGCACTGCTGGAAGTTTGCCGGCGGCTGGAGAAATCCCTGAGAATATCTCCGCGGCCAGTCTATGTGATTTATCACAGTCCTTTGCTGGAAGACGCGCTCTCGAAGTCCGCCTGGCTCGAGAAAATTCGCGGGACAACTCAATACACGATCTATAGGGCTATGCCTGTTGGCTCCTAGGTCTTGGCTGTCAGAACCTCGAGCGGGGCCTAAGTCGCTGTAACGCCGGTTCTGCGAAACCTTCGCCAAATAGCCGCTCAGCCTGGCGCCTGCTTAATGCTGGCGCGGTGGATGCCAGCGCCCGGTTTATGCAGACGAGATGGCATCGCGGTAAAATCGGAAAAGGGGAAAACCACAGTTGAATATCCATGTAGCCGGCTGCCGGCGGCTGCCGTTATGGCTGTTGGCAATCACGATTTCGTTTCCGCTGCGGGCCGAGGATATCGGCCAGCTCGCCCGCGCGGTCGACGAGCATTACAACCACCTGCACAGTTCGCAATCGGATTTCACCGAGATTTACCGCGGTGACGGTCCAGATCGTCTGGAATCGGGCACTTTGTGGCTGAAAAAGCCGCGCAAGATGCGCTGGGAATACCGTTCTCCAAATGAGAAGCTGTTCATCAGCGACGGCGAGGTTGTGTGGTTTTACCTGCCGGCGGAACGCCAGCTTCGCAAGACTACGTTAAAAAAGCTCGATGATGTGCGCTCGCCCCTTGCCTTCTTGCTAGGTAAAGCGAAGCTGGAGAATCAGTTACATGGCCTCTCTCAAGCTGTAGATCAGACACCATGGCAGACCGGCGACATCGTTTTACGAGGCATTCCGCAAGCCATGGCGGGGCCGGTGAACGAGGTGCTGCTGGAGATCAATGCTTCTCACCAGATTGTCCGCATCGAACTGGTTGAAGCGGACGGGGCGACGACCGAATTTCGCTTTGCCGGGTGGAAGGAGAATGCGGAGATGAAAGACAGTTCGTTTAAGTTCACTCCTCCAGCGGGGGTGGAGACGGTTGAAGGGCAATTAGGGCCATAGTTTTGAAACGTACGTCGGTGTTTGAAACGTTCAAATTCAGATAGTTGATTACTTATGTACCTCGTGGGCGGCGCGTCCCGTAAGGGCTTTGGGAACAGAATGTTACACTTAGCACAGACACCCATCACGACTGACGAACAAGACTTCAGAAGTCGATAACGAATGGCACAATTCCTGGTCAAAGTCGCCGACGAACAGGGCCATCTGCGGCAGCAGGTGGAGAATGGCTATTCCGAAGCCGAGGTTCACGACCGGTTCGTACAGCAGGGCTATCTTGTCTATTGGGTTAAGCCGCGAACCCTGCTCAGCACGAGCGGTGGGAAGTTCGGCCGCCAGGGTAAGCTGAAGCAGTCGACGTTTCTGATTTTCAACCAGCAGTTTCTGACCCTGATCAAGGCGGGCCTTCCCATCCTGACTTCGCTGGATCTTTTGATCAAGCGGCAGCGCGACAAGTCTCTTCTGCGGCAACTCGAAAACGTACGCGAGCGGGTAAAAGGCGGTGAGTTGCTGTCCGACGCCTTCGCCTCCCAGCAGGTGTTTCCGAAGATGTACACGACCACGCTGATGGCGGGCGAAAAGAGCGGCAATATGGAAGAAGTTCTCGGCCGCTATATCCAGTACCAGAGGATGGTGCAGACCTTCCGCAAAAAGCTTCTGGTGTCGCTAGTGTATCCGGCGCTGTTGGTGTCAGTGGTGACGCTGATGCTGATTTTTCTGATCACGTACGTGGTACCGAAGTTTGCCGACCTGTTTAACAACCTGGGCGCAGACCTGCCGGCGATCACTGTATTCATGCTGTCGCTGGGCCTGAACGCGCAGAAATACGGTTGGATTGTGGCGCTGGTTCTGATCGTGTCGGGCGTGCTGCTGTGGCGCTGGAAACAGAGCGATCGCGGAGCGGAACGTATCGATAAATTTCTGCTGGGATTGCCGCTGATCGGGGAGATCCGGCTGAAGTATCAAGTGGCCAATTTTTCGCGAATTCTCGGCACGCTGCTGCAGGGCGGCTTACCGCTGGTTCCGGCGATGGAAACGGCCGCCGAATCGTTGAGCAGCCGGCAGATGCTGCTCGGGGTAAACACCGCTTCCGAGCGCGTGAAAGAAGGACAAAGCCTGGCGCACGCTTTGGAGGCCCAGAAATTGTTCCCCGACCTGGCAGTGGAAATGCTGGAGGTTGGCGAATCGACGGGCGCGCTTCCAGCGATGCTCGCTTCGGTTGCCGAATTTTACGAAGAAGACGTACAAACGGCTCTGGGCGCGGCCATGGCGCTGATTGAACCCTTGATTCTGATCGTCATGGCAGTGTTTGTCGGCGGAATCTTGATTTCTTTGTATATGCCGATCTTTACCCTGGGGGCGAACGTGCATTAGGCGTGTGGGGCAACGGGGGTTTGCCCCGTCTCTTCGGCGAAAGAAGAGGCGGCAAGCCGCTTCTCTAAAGAAAGATCGGCAAGACGGAAAAGGCTTGGACGGGCTGTAAACTGGAATGGCAATGGCTGACAAGAAAACAGTGCTGGTCGGCGGGGCGAATGGCGGGAAACTGGCGCCGGAACCGGCCTCGATTCCCGACGAACTGGAACGTGCGCGCGACATCGCACGACGCTACCGCTGTGAGTTTATCGATTTGAGCGATTTTCAGTTGCACCACGATCTGTTTGAGAAGATCCCGGTGCACCTGATGTTCCGCTATAAGTTTGTGCCTTTGGATGAGACGCCGGACGGGCGCCTCGCGATTGCCATTGCCGATCCCAGCCAGTTGATGATGATCGATGAGATCAGCCTGCTGCTCGGCAAGCGCATCCTGACCAAAGTTTCGACGCTGAAGCAGATCTCGGACATCCTGCAGAAAACGGAGCAGTCGAAGCGCGTGTTGGAAGACGCGAGCGAGGGATTCACGCTCGACGTGATTCGCGAGGACGAAGCCGGCAACGACGAGACCATCTCCATCGACAAATTGACCGCGACGGCGGGCCAGGACATGAGCCCGATCATCCGTCTTGTCGATACCACGATCTTCACCGCATTGCAGCGGCGGGCGAGTGACATTCACATCGAGACGCGGGACGACTCGGTGGTCATCAAGTTTCGTATCGACGGCGTGCTGACGAACGCCATGCCACCGATCGGTAAAGAGCATCATTCGACGATCATTTCGCGCATCAAGGTCATGAGCGAACTCGATATTTCCGAGCGCCGCGTGCCGCAGGACGGACGCTTCCGCGTGAAATACAGCGGTCGCGCCATCGACTTCCGGGTTTCGATCATGCCCTCGATCCACGGTGAAGATGCCGTGCTCCGCGTGCTCGACAAAGAGTCGATGAGCGAGAAGTTTAAAAAGCTCACGCTCGACGTGGTGGGGTTTGCCGAAGATGACCTGCGCCGCTTCCGCCGCTACATCAAAGAGCCGTACGGAATGGTGCTGGTGACGGGACCGACGGGCAGCGGCAAAACCACGACGCTCTATGCCGCCGTCAACGAGATCAAGACCGATGAAGACAAGATCATCACCATTGAAGATCCGGTCGAGTATCAACTGCGCGGCATCACCCAGATTCCGGTGAACGAAAAGAAGGGCTTGACGTTCGCCCGCGGGCTGCGTTCCATCCTGCGTCACGACCCGGACAAGATCATGGTCGGGGAAATCCGCGACAACGAAACGGCGCAGATCGCCATCCAGTCGGCGCTGACGGGGCACCTCGTGTTCACAACTGTCCATGCGAATAACGTGGTCGACGTGCTCGGGCGCTTTCTGAACATGGGCGTCGAGCCCTACAACTTTGTCTCGGCGCTGAACTGCATTCTGGCGCAGCGGCTGGTGAGAATCATCTGCGATTCCTGCCGGACTGCGGTGCATTATCCGAATGACATACTCGAAGCCAGCGGCCTCGACCCGGCCCAATGGTCACAGGTTCCCCTGTATGAAGGCCAGGGCTGCATCGAATGCGCGGGCACGGGATTTCGGGGCAGGACCGCGATCCATGAGCTTCTGGATTTGACCGACCGCATTCGCGAGATGATTCTTGACCGGAAGTCGACGTCGGAGATTCGCAAAGCCGCCCGCGAAGAAGGCATGCGCTTCCTGCGCGAATCGGCTCTCGACAAGGTGCGTGGCGGATTTACCACTCTGAAGGAGATCAACAAGGTTACCTTTATCGAAACCATGCGCTGAGCCTGGTTACCTCTGCCCGGGCCGAAAGCTCGCTCCGGCATCACCAGAGGTAACTATTCTCGCCCTCAAACCGCGGGATATCATTGAATTGCAACTATGATTTCTAATTCCAAACACGTACGCCGTCCAGCCCTAGCCTGCGAAATCGCGGCTGACCGCGTGCTGGCGGGGCGCGCCGCCGATGCCGGGCGGATGGTGGAAATAGCCTCGGCGCGGGAACTGGCGCCGGGCATGGTGGTGCCCGATCTGATGGAAGCTAATCTGCGCGACGGCACGGCGATCCGGCAGGCGATTGAAAGCGCCCTGGGCAGCGTGGGTGCGCGCGGGCGCGACGTGATCGCTATCCTGCCCGACACCTCGGTTCGCGTCGTGCTGCTGGATTTCGAAACGCTGCCCGCGAAGCCGGAGGAAGCGGAAGCTGTGGTTCGCTTCCGCCTCAAGAAGTCCCTGCCGTTTGATCCCGCGGATGCACGAATTTCGTATCATGCGCAGTCCTCCGGAAAGGGTGTGCGGGCGGTGGCGGCGGTGGTGCTGAAGACGGTGCTTGAGGAATATGAGTCGGCGTTTCGCGACGCGGGCTATACCCCGGGAATGGTGATGCCGTCGATGCTGGCGGCCCTCGGAGCTGCCGACGCAGAGCGTCCCACTTTGGTGGTGAAAGTGGATGCCCGCACCATCAGCATTGCGATTCTCGATCAGGATCAACTGCTGTTGTTCCGGACTCTCGAAAACGTGCGTGGAGTGACGATCACCGGCGATCAACTGGCGGAGGAAGTTTATCCCTCGGTGGTGTTTTTTCAAGATACTTACAACCTGAATATCGAGCGCGTGTACGTGGCGGGCCTGCCGGAAGCAGGTGGCGCTGCTCCCGCTTTGAAAAATCAGTCAGGGGCAGTAGTTGAAGAACTGGTGGCAAGTTCGCAGATCGCTTCGACGACAGGAGCGGTTCCGCGCTGGCGTATGGCGGGAGTGGTGGGAGCTTTAATTTCGTAAAAGGGCTGTGGGCCGTTCGCTTTTAGCGAAAGGCGAATAGCGAAAAGCGGTCGTCAACTATGCGTCTCGACATCAATCTCGCAACCCGGCCTTATGAAGACGCCCGTGAATTCTGGGTGCGCTGGGGATTGGGAGTGGGGCTGCTGGCTCTGTTTACGCTGGTTCTGCTGGGCTGGACTGTGCGTAGTTGGACCCATGCCGGCAGAGATCGGCAGAATATCTCGCACCTCGAGGCGCAGATTGCTGAACGCGATCGGGAGCGGGCGCAAGCGCAGGCTTTTCTCGATATGTCGGCTAACCGCAGCACGCGCGATCAATCGCAGTTCGTGAATGGATTGATTCAGCGCAAATCCTTCTCGTGGACGCGAGTGTTCGAGGATCTCGAACAGGTCATGCCCTCGAACCTGCATGTGGTCTCGCTGCGTCCGGAATTGAATGATCAGAATCAGATGGAACTCGACATGAAAGTCGCCGGCGACAACCGCACCGCTGCCGTCGACCTGGTTCATCGCATGGAAGGCTCGAAGCACTTTCAGGGAGCGCAGCTGGTGCAAGAGAGCACGGGTTCAGAGGGCGGTGGGGGCGTGGTCGCCTCCGTGGTCTCGGTCTACGTCCCGGATTCGACCGAGGGGAGTGGGAAGTAATGCCGGATTTAGGAAATTCGCGGCGCAAGTTGAAGATCGCGATTGGTGCCATGCTCGCCGTCGATGTCATAGCGGCGGCGGTTCTATTCTCGCCGCTGGTCGGTTCGGCGGCATCGCGAAGGGCACAGTTGACCGAACTGCAAGTGGAATTGCAGAAGAAGAATCGCGCCGTGGAACCGCTGCGCGGCATGGATAAGAAGATTGTCCTGGCCAAAGACCAGATCGGCGATTTTTACAAAGGCCGGTTTTCCGCCAGGGATTCCGATCTGGCGACGGAGCTTGGCAAAGTCGTCGCGGAAAATGGCGTGCGCATGCAACAGGCCCATTACAAGGAAGAGGAAGCGGAATCTTCCGGCGTGGTTCCCGTCGCCATCGAGGGGAGTTTTTCGGGAGACTATCTGCAACTGGTGCGATTCATCAACGCGCTGGAACGGTCGAAAACGTTCTTTGAAGTGGACAGTGTCGGTTTAGCCGGCGAAACCACGGGAACGGTCAAGCTGGAAATCAGTATGCATAGCTATTTGCGGTCGGGTGCGTAAGTGAAACTCGGAATCGAAAATCGGAAGCAAGTGATCCTGCTGGCAGTATTGGGCGGGGTTGCGCTGCTGATGCTGGGGCGCTTGTTCTGGACCTCGTCACCAACTGCGTCGCCTTCGCTGGCGCCAACCGCCGCAGCCTCCGCTCCGGCGAAGCCCGGCGTTCGCCGTACCTCTTCCGGCAAGGTTGTGCCGGTGGTCGAGCCGCGGCTCGATCCTACGCTAGACTTGAAACTGCTCAGCAAGAGCGAAGAGACCAAGTACGCGGGCAATGGCAGAAACATTTTCGTCGCCGGATCGGTTGCACAAATCGAGCCGCTTAAGGGAAACGGCACCAGCGATGTTAAGGACGCCGGCATGCACCAGCCGCCGCCGATTCCAGCCCCGCCACCGATCAACCTCAAGTTTTTCGGTTTTGCCAACCAGACCGGAGAAACGAAAAAAGTTTTCTTGTCCCAGGGTGAAGACATTTTCATCGCAGCCGAGGGTGACATCGTCGACCGGCGCTATCGCGTGCTGCATATCTCGCCCACAGCCGTGGACGTGGAAGACGTACTCAATAACCATCGGCAGAGCCTGCCTTTAACCCAGGGATGAGAGCGATTTGTAATAGGTAGCGGGTAATCTGCAATCTGAAGGCGAGTTGGCGTTTATGCGGCATCGTGGTTTGAGATCGTCCAAATTACAAATCACAAACAACAAGTCGCAAGTTGCCCAGCGCGGCTACATGATGATCACGCTCATGCTGGTCCTGGCGCTGATGACGATTGCCCTGCTGGCCGCGCTCCCCAATATCAGAACCCAGATTAATCGCGATCGCGAGGACGAGATGCGGCACCGCGGCACCGCCTACATGCGCGCGATTCAGCATTTCTATAAGAAATTTGGCCGCTATCCCGGGAAAGTCGAGGAACTGGAAAATACCAACAATGTGCGCTTCCTGCGCAAGCGCTATACGGATCCGGTGAACCGCGACCGCGCCACCGGCAAGGAAAAGGATTTCAAATTCCTGCATCAGCAGGACATCAGCCTGAACAACGGCCCGGTCTTGGGTCAGACGCCCGGTCAGGGCGCGCTGGGGGCGCAGGGCGCCTTCGGCGGAGCGCAGGGCGGCGCACAAGGTGCTTTGGGAGCAGTGCAGGGCGCCCTCGGCGCGTTGGCTGCGCAGACTGGCGGAATTCAACAGAACGCCCCATCCTCGCTAAACTCGGCGAGCGGCGACGCTGCCAGTTCTTCTTCTGGCGGATCACCCTCCGGCACCGCAACCGACGCCCAGGGAAATTCGTCCTCATCGGGTTCGCCTTCATCGACTCCCAATGGAACCTCCGCTTCCGGTTCCGGCTTGACCAGCCAGACCTTCGGCGGCGGCCCCATACTCGGCGTTGCCAGCCTGAGCAAAGAGAAGAGTATTCGGATCTTCTTCAAAAAAGACCACTACAATGACTGGCTCTTCATTTACCTACCGCAGGCTGACATGGGTGGACTGTTGAAGGGACCGATCAATCCTGGAATGCAAACCGGGAACATGGGAGGGCTCACTCCCGGTCAAATCGCAGCCGGGCAAAACGGGGCAGGACAAAATGGCGGATTTGGGCAGAGCGGCGGATTCGGGCAAAGTGGTGGCTTTGGCCAAAACGGCGGTTCCGGGCAAACCCCGAACCCGCCTCCTCAAACTCCGCCAAATCCATCGCCCCAGCAGTAGCCGCTATCAGGATCCGCGTTGTTCAACAACCTTCGAACGAGAAAAAGCCCCGCTGGTTGCAGCGGGGCTTTAATTCCGAGACGCTGGGCTTAGATCTTAGACCCAGACCTTGATCTTAAACATTCAACGACGATCTCAAACATTAAACGACGAACCGCAGCCGCAAGTGCTCTTCACGTTCGGATTGTCGAACTTGAATCCAGCGCCTTCGAGCGTCTCGACGTAATCGACATGCGCTCCGCCGAGGTACATGAGCGACGTCGCATCGACATAAACCTTAAGGCCGTCAAAGTCGAAAACCTTATCCATCATCCCGGCACCGTTTTCGAAGGCCATGGAGTATTGAAAACCGGAGCACCCTCCACCCACTACGGACAACCGCAATCCGGCCGGAACTGGCGACTGTGTGGCCATGATCTCTTTCACTTTGGCAATCGCGGATGGGGTCAGGACCGGCTTCGGCTGCACGCCGGGCTGAACGTTCGGTTGAGTCTCGGGTATAGAGGTAGTCGCCATCGGTTAATCTCCTTGTAATTGCCTATTATAACAAAGGTCTCATCGGGCTCAGCAAGCCTTTTTGCGAGCCCGGGCTTCTTTCGGTATCTAGCACTTGGATGCGGCGGCCAGCAAGAAGTCGCGGCGCCCCTTGCCAATGGGTCTATAATCATCCCGAAGCAGGGGCCCCTACCCGAATGCCAGCGGATGGCAGCGCTACGCTGCGGATTCAGATGGCAACTTCGGGGGATTGGCTCGATCTCAGGTCCGAGGTAGCATATGTCGCCAATGTTCGTGCTGCTTATCGCGTGGGGTATTCTGACTGGGGTTCTGATTATCCTTCTGATCTATAAAAGCACCCTTACCATGCACGAGGACGATTCCATCTTCCTCAACGAGACCGAATCCCAAATGCACAAGGATCAAATCGAGGTTCTGGCCAAGATGAAGAAAATCGGACCCATCGTCAAGATTCTCGGCGCGTTGTCGGGAGCGATGATTCTGGTCATCGCGGGATTGTTCATCTATCAGGGGCTGAATAACGCCACGCGTCTGCAATAAGCCGGCGGCAGTCACCGGCCGAAGTAACGCTGCGGACGTAACCGGAAAGACTCGGGCCTGGCGGGGATTCCTGCCGTCATACTGCGCTACAAGAAACTCGCCAGTACGGCGGCGGAGTTTGGTCGCGCGCTGGCGAGTTGCTATTCGAGCCGCTTTCCGGGTCACCTTCTATGGTGCGATCGCCTATTGAAACATGAGCGGGCGACTTCCCATTGCGATCGTCGGAGGCGGTCCAGCGGGTGCTCTGGCAGCGGCGCAGTTGGCCTTCGGAGCGAGAGACGTTCTTCTTTTTGATGAGAAGCTCGCATGGGAGAAGCCCTGCGGCGGCGGCCTCACGCACAAAGCTCTGCAGCGATATCCATTTCTGGCGCAGGGTGCGAGCGAAAGCGATCCCGTCGCTGACCATCCCGCCGAACACCATCCCGTTCAACCCCGTCTGGTGGAGGACTGCGAGTTAGTCAGTCCGTCGGGAAAGCGGGTGCGCTTTCACTTGCAACACCCGGTCGCAATCTTCTCGCGCCTCGCCCTGAACGGATTGCTTCTGGAGCGTGCGCGCCGCGCCGGCGCCGAGGGGCGCGTGGATCTACGGCAGGAGCGCGTCACCCGCATCGAGCGCGATGGCGAAGGCTGGCAGTTGGTCACTCCTGACTGCTGCTACCACGCGAGTTATCTGATTCTGGCGGCGGGTGCGCGCAATTCTTTTCGCCCACAGTTTCTCTCAGCAATCTCTCCCCGCGATCTAATGGTCACCGCCGGTTATTTCATCCCCGGAAGCAGTTCCCTGATGCAGCTTCAGTTCTTGCGGGCGGTCACCGGTTATATCTGGATCTTCCCGCGCGTTGATCACGTTTCCGCCGGGATCGCCGGCAAGATGGGTGAGGTGCCCACCAGCGAGTTGCGCCGCACTCTGGAGCACTGGCTGGAACAGAACAACTTCCGGTTGGATGGCGCACGCTTTTACTCGCACATTCTTCCCTCTTTTCGTTCCGACACTTTCAAAGCCCTTCAGGTCTGCGGCAAAGGGTGGGCGATGATCGGCGATAGCGCAGGATTGGTGGACCCGATTACCGGCGAAGGTCTCTATTACGCGCTGCATTCGGCGGAGTTGTGTGCGAAGGCGATATTAACGGGAGAGCCGCACCGGTATCAGATGTTGATCGAGGAAGAGTTGCTTCCGGAGCTGATGTTGGCCGCACGCGTTTCCGAACGCTTCTACAAGGGCCGGGTTTTGGGCGAGAGTGTTCTGGAACGCATGGTGTCCCTCACCGGGCAAAGCGCCAGCATACGCGAGTTGATGAGCGATCTTTTTGCCGGGAATCAGGGGTATCGCGACCTGCGCGCTAGGCTGTTTCGCATCCTGCCCGCGGTGATGGCGGAAAGCATAGCCGGAAGGCTAAGCTGGCCTTGGAGCAGTGCTGTGGGCTTTGCCCCGGAATAGTTAAACGCAGAGAAACGGCACCGCCTCCCTGCGTTTTTCTTCAGCGGTCAGGCCGCTTTGGCCTTCATGCCCTGGATGTCGGAAAGCAGCACCTGCTCGTGCCCTTCTGGATTCACCTTCTCATAAACTTTTCGAATGATGCCATGGGGGTCAACCACAAAACTGGTGCGCTCCCAGAACTTTATCCCCTTCCATTCCGCTTGGCCAAGTCCGAGCGTTTTCATCAGCTTGGAGTCGGTGTCGGACAGCAAGTCGATTTTAAAAGCGAACTTGTGCGAGAAATTCCGGTGCGATGTGACGTCGTCGGAGCTAACCCCGACCACTTTGATTCCGGCAGCGTCGAAATCCGCCTTGCTCGCCGTAAACGACTTGCCCTGGATGGTACAACCCGGAGTGTCGTCTTTCGGATAGAAGTAAACGACAAGCCAGCTTCCCGCAAAATCGGAGAGCGTCACGGTGTTGCCGTCCTGATTGGGAAGAGAAAAAGCCGGAAAAGGATTGCCTGCAGAAAGCATAGAGAGTTCCTTTCTAAGTTCGTAGTTGGAGTTCCATTGTAAGACAGCGCGCCGACGAACCTCCGTCGTAAGTTATTAGCCGTTAGCCTTTGACAGGCTAACGGCTAAAAGACGATACCTGGCCGTCTGCGGTCAGGCGGCTGTCAACTTCTTCATGCGTTCCTTCATCTCTTCAGCGGACACATCTTCCTTGTGCGTCGCGATGCCCCAGAGATGTCCGAATGGGTCCTGAATGAAACCTGAACGATCTCCGTAGAATTGATCCGCAACCGGCTTCAGGATTTTGCCTCCCTCGGAAGCCGCCTTTTGGACGACGGCGTCGCAATCGGGAAGGTAGACGTACAGGCTTACCGGGGACGCTCCGATGCTCTCTGCGCTCCGGTTGCCCATGGCTGGATTTTCGTCCGCCAACATGATCCGCGAGTCGCCGATCTGCAACTCGGCGTGGCCAACCTGGCCATTGGGACCGTCCATGCGGACGACGACCGTGGCCCCGAAAACGTTCTTGTAATACTCGATCGCCTGGGCGGCGCCCTTGATCACGAGGTATGGAGTGATGGTGTTATATCCTTTGGGGATGTAATTGACTTTCTTCATGGTTCTTCTCCTCTTTTTGTTTCCGCACATTCATCAAAATAATGATGAGGTTGAGGGTTCGAGGTTGAAGCGCGCAGGCAGGCCCCCACGGGCCGCGCTTACGGTTATGAGAACACAACTTGAGTGGATGCTCAAGGGGCGAAAAACTGCCAGGTTGTTACCCTTTCCTTGAGAGCGGAGCGGTCCCGCTGGGTATACGATAGTCAGGCGTAACCAGCGCACTCCTGTGCCCGAACTACCCGACATTGTTGTCTATATCGATGCACTGAAAAAGCGTATTCTCGGCGAACGCCTCGAACGGGTGCGCATTGCGAGTCCCTTCCTCTTACGCACGGCGGTACCACCAATCGCGGTCGCGGAGGGTAAAACTGTCGTTCAACTGCGCCGACTGGGCAAACGAATTTGCATTGGTCTCGACGGGGAAGGCGACCTATGGCTGGTGCTGCACCTTATGATTGCCGGACGCCTCCACTGGCGCAAACGCGATGCCAAGCTCTCATCGCCCCGCGGACTCGCCGCCTTCGATTTCGCCATGGGAAGCCTAGTTTGGACCGAAGCCGGTTCGCAAAAACGCGCGTCCCTTCACGTGGTTGCCGGAGAACAGGGGCTCCGCGCGCTCGATCCCGGAGGCCTCGAAGTTCTGGACTCCGACCTGGGGCGATTCGCTGCGGTTTTAACCTCCGAAAACCACACGTTGAAGCGCGCTCTCAGCGATCCACGGTTGTTCAGCGGTATCGGCAATGCCTACTCCGACGAAATTCTGTTCGAAGCCCGCCTCTCGCCGCTCGCCCTGACGCAAAAGCTCAAAACTGAAGAAATCGAGCGACTGCACTCCGCCGTGCGCAGCAGCCTCACCCAGTGGACAGACCGCCTGCGACGCGCAACCGGCGACGGCTTTCCCGAGAAAGTCACGGCGTTTCGCCCCGGAATGGCGGTCCATGGCCGCTACAAAGAACCTTGCCCCCGCTGTGGAGAAAAGATCCAGCGCATACGCTACGCCGCCAATGAAACCAACTACTGCCCAAACTGTCAGACTGGCGGAAAACTCCTCGCCGACCGCGCCCTCTCCCGCTTGCTGCGAGAAGATTGGCCTCGAACTCCCGACGAGTATGAATTGCTGACCAGAACCGCGAGGTCACCAGAGACGCTAGTCCGCGACGCTGGATTCAGACGACGCTAGATTCACCCGACGTCGGATTCAAACGAGAAAAGATTCCAGAACTCGCCATCCCGCTCTACTAGAGCTGGCTCGACCGCCTCGCCCTTAAATAACGAAATCGCACGCGTCCAAAAATACTGCGCCGAAACATTCGTGCGCATCACCCGAACTTCCCAGCTGCCGGGAAAACGCCTCCACACTTCATGCGCTATCTGAGTTCCTATTCCGCGCCGCCGGTATCCCCGCAGAACAAAAAACTCCACCATGTCCCAAACCGCCCCTTTACCAGAGGCGCCCGATACTCTCTTCACCAGAACCAAACCCGCCAATTTGCCTTCCACCCAGACCAGAAACGGATGTCGGGCCGCCTCACTCCAATACAGAGAAAGGTGACTGTAGCCGAACCTGCCGTCGGCCCCTATCTCCAAATCGTAAAATTCGCTGAAATCGTGGGCATACAACTCCAGTAGATTCGCCAGAATCGACTGCTGCTCCGGCGGGGCGGGTCTAACCACGACTTCAACTTCGATGGGCGCCGACCGTGTCTCTGTGCGTTTTGTCATCGTTCATTGTGGACGGACTCGAACGGCTTCAGAGTGATCGTATCGGGTAGGTATATCCAAACAGGTAGAACTCATTACGACAAGAAACCCGGATGGTGACGCGATTGACGCGTGCCGCTCCGGCGTTGGTCTGACAGCTACTTCTTAAAGTACATCCACGCCGTAAGGGCCAATAAAAGGATTGTGACAATCCAGAGGGATGAATCGCTCATTCCAGTTTTCTTTGCCATGGTCGCATTCTAAGCTACGCGTTAGCGTTTAAGCTAGACCTCCTTATTGGATTACGCGCCCTTATCGCTGCCAATCGGCACCGAATCGATTCGCGCTTATTGAACTCTTTCTCCCTGCACCACCGTAGCGGCACACTCTCCCGCCACCGGAGAAAGAGCCGCTGGCTCTGGCGCAAATCCATCTCCTTCGACGATCGGCTTACCTTCCTCTTTGTGCATCGACGGAAACTTGCCGTAGGTCATGCCGCGCCACAGCCACTCCATGGGACCGAAGCGATAGTGCTGCAACCACCAATTACTGAATACGACCTGTGCCGCATAAAGAATGACCGTTAGCACCAATCCGATGGCCGGGCCGACGCGCCCATAAAGACCCGTAGTGTAGTGATAGAAGAACAAGGTGCACACCACGGATTGCATCAGGTAATCGGTCAGTGCCATGCGCCCAACTGCGGCAAACGGATGCAGGCGTCGCCGCCATTCCTCGTGCATGAACAGAAGCGCCAATCCGGAAATATATCCAGCGCTCAAAATGTGAGAACCCGGCAGCCAGAGAACTCCAGCCG
Source organism: uncultured Acidobacteriaceae bacterium (assembly GCA_963696275.1). Classification (GTDB taxonomy): domain Bacteria; phylum Acidobacteriota; class Terriglobia; order Terriglobales; family Acidobacteriaceae; genus Acidiflorens. Next base: position 395,350 of record CAVOJQ010000013.1, read on the forward strand.
ACCACGCCCGCAGCGAAACCGTCCCTGGGGGAACGATGATTTTGATGGTCGCCACGTAAATATTAATAGCCAGCCCTACCGGGATGCACCACGCACAAACGCGCTTCAACACCGGTTTATATTCATCGAGCCTCTGTACGATGCCCGCCCTCCACACCCACATGCCGAGCAGAAAGAGGGCTGCCGCGTAGATCGCGAAAAGCTCAAAGGGCAACTGCTGCTTCCACTCCACCCAGTTCTGCGCCATGATCTGCCGGACCGTTCCATGGGCGTAGATATTGATAATGGCGTAAAACTTTTTCACGTCTGGCGGCTTGGGGTCCATCCAATGTGGACGGAAGCGGCTGTAATAAAGACCTAAAAAAACCGAGCTGATCACGATGGGGAGCGAGAACAATCCGGCGGCCCACCACAGCAAGGTCTTTTGCTGGCGTTTGCGAAAGAGCAACAAAATTGCTCCCGACAACGCGTAGGTCAATAGTATGTCGCCGCCCCAGATCACGAGACCGTGGATCACGCCGAAAAACGCCAGCGCCAGAAGCCGTCGCGGATAGAAACCCATGAAGCGCACACCTCGCGCCTCCGCTCGGCTCATCTGCATCGCAAAACCAAGCCCAAACAGGAAGGAAAAAATTGTAATGAATTTTCCCTGGATCAGCGTGTCGATAAAAAATTGCGCCGCAACATCGGCATGCCCGTGAAACAGCACTCCTATGTTGTCGTAAGTATCCAGGGGCGCGAAGAAAGCGCGCATGTTCGCCGCCAGAATTCCAAACAGCGCCATGCCCCGCAGCACGTCAAGAAAAAGGATGCGTTCAGAAAGATCGACAGGCCCCACACGCTGAATGTCCGCCTGCATACCCACCCCCGTGCAGCCCATGAGACATGAGAAAACGGAATGGAGTCAAGCGCAAAAAACACCGGTAGCTCCGCTCTAACGCTCGGCGGGACGGATCAAATTGGCAGCACACAAAGTAGCAAAGGAGCTAGCCGATCCCCAATTCCTTCGCCAGCGCCTTCCACTTGCCATCCACCAGCGCCCGCGTCTTGGCATCCATCCCAATCTCATCCGGCCAGGGACGTGCGAAGCCCTCGGTTGACCACTTGCGCGTGGCGTCAATCCCCATCTTCGATCCGTAATTCGCGAGTCGTGCAGCATGGTCGAGCGAGTCTACCGGGCCGAGCGTGAACTGGATATCGCGCTCGGGATCGATGTTGTTCAGAACCTTTAACGTGACATCGGCTATGTCCTGCACATCCACGTCTTCGTCTACAACGATGATGCATTTCGTGAACATGGCTTGCCCGAGCGACCAAATGGCGTTCATCACTTTGCGCGCCTGGCCGGGATAGGACTTGCGAATCGAAACCAGCATCAGGTTGTGGAAGACACCTTCAATGGGCAGATTGATGTCGACCAACTCGGGGATGGTCAGCTTCATAAGCGGCAGAAAAACGCGCTCGACGGCCTTGCCCATCCAGGCATCTTCTTGCGGAGGCTTGCCGACTACGGTGGTCGCGTAGATTGGATCCTTTCTGTGCGTGACGCAAGTGACGTGGAATACGGGATACTCGTCCTCGAGCGAGTAAAAGCCGGTGTGATCGCCGAAGGGTCCCTCGGTGCGAAGTTCGTCCAGATTTACGTAGCCCTCGAGGATGATCTCGGCATTGGCCGGAACTTCCAGATCGACGGTCTCGCATTTCACCAGTTCTACCGGCTTCTGGCGCAGAAATCCGGCGATGATGAATTCCTCTACGTCGGGAGGCGCGGGCACTATGGCCGAGAAAGTTAGCGCGGGATCGGTTCCGATGGCTACGGCTACTTCCATCTTGCCAGAGGGAGTGGCACCTTGCGCTCGCATTGCACCTCCGGATGATCTGGCCATGATATCGACCGCCGCAGTGTTTCCACCTGCCGCAAAAGACGCGAAGAATGGCCCGCCCAATTTCATTGCCTCCGCTCGCATGCGGTCGCGGTAATGTTCGGCTGCAACTTTCTGCCTTTGCCAGTGCATGCCGGTGGTGCGCTCGTCGTAGATCTGCATGCGATACATTCCTACGTTCCGTTTGCCGGTCTTGGGATCGCGGGTGATGACGCAAGGCAGAGTGATGAAACGTCCGCCATCTTTCGGCCAGCATTGCAGGATGGGAAAATCGAGCAACGAGACATTATCTCGCCTGATGACTTCTTTGCAGGGACCAGTAGCGATGGTCTTGGGAAAAAATTTGCCCATTTCGGCCAGCATGGGCAGCATTTTCACTTTGTCGAGGAAACCTTGAGGAGATTTCACGTCCATGAATCCGCGAATGCGCTCAGCGACTTCGTCCAGCGCATCGACTTCGAGGGCCAACCGCATGCGGCGGGCGGAGCCGAACTGGTTGATCAGTAATTGCTTGCCCGGATAGTCTTTCAGGTTCTCGAACAGCAGCGCTTTCCCGCCGACCGTTCCCTTTTCGTCTTGACTTTTCGAAACCCGGTCGGCTATTTCTGTGATCTCCAGAATCGGGTCTGCTTCCATACGGATGCGCTTCAGTTCCCCGGCTCGGTCGAGTGTTTTGATCCAGTCCCGCAGATCGTCGTAGGCCAAAATTCCTCCTGAGATGACTGCCCATGAATGACAGACGATTATATGACGAGGCGCTTTGGCCGTACGAAAGCTTGACCACGGAGGTTAACGGGGTACACAGGGAAACACGGGGAAAAGCACTTCTGTCGATAGCTCCACTCTTCCACATTTCGCGCACTGCGACTACGATATGGAAAACAATTTCTCCGCATCCAGGTCACTTTAAGTTGAGGCTGAGAACTTCACAAGGGGAAACATGATCCGTTTCAAGGTGAATGGGAAGGACAGAACGTTCGACGGCGATCCCGACATGCCGCTGCTTTGGTATCTGCGCGACGTAGCTCAGCTTACGGGGACAAAATTCGGTTGCGGCATGTCTCTGTGCGGAGCATGCACCGTGCATCAGAACGGCGCTGCGATTCGCTCTTGCAGCACTTCGATGAAAGAGGTCAGCGGCACCGAGATCGTTACGATTGAGGGCATCGCGCCCATGCATCCGGTGCAGAAGGCCTGGATGGAGATTCGCGTGCCGCAGTGTGGTTATTGCCAGACCGGGCAAATCATGCAGGCAATCGCGCTGCTGCAAGAGAATAAGAATCCCAGCGACCAGGAAATTGATACGGCCATGTCCGGCAACCTCTGCCGCTGTGGAACCTATCAGCGGATTCGCACGGCGATTCATCAGGCGGCGAAGGAGACGGCATGAGAATCATCGAGAATGCCAGCCGTTATGTCAGCCGAAGAGGATTCCTGCAAAGCGCGCTGGCCAGCGGCGCTTTCGTGCTCTGCGGGCGTTTGATCCCCGAGCCGCTGTGGGCCGCCGACGCCCAGTCTGCCGGGGCACCTTTTGAGCCGAGCATGTGGTTGTCGATCGCTTCGGAGGGCACGGTGACGATCGTCGCGCATCGCTCGGAGATGGGATGCGGCAGCCGCACAGCTCTGCCCCTGGTGGTGGCAGACGAACTTGACGCCGACTGGTCAAAGGTCAGGATTGAGCAAGCGATCGGCGATCCGAAATATGGCGAGCAGGACACGGACGGCTCGCACTCGGTCCGCAGCAACTTCGATTTGATGCGGCAGGTGGGCGCCACGGGACGCGTCATGTTAATCGGCGCCGCCGCTGAGCAGTGGGGCGTTCCGCAAAAGGAGTGCACCACCGAACCTCACTTCGTCGTACATCGCGCCAGCGGTCGAAAACTCGGCTACGGAGAACTTGCCGCGGCTGCCGCCAAGCTTCCGATTCCGAAAACGGAAGATGTGCCGCTTAAGGAGCGCTCACAGTGGCGATACATCGGCAAGGAGAGTAATTCCCTGTTCGACCTTCCCGAGATGGTTACGGGCCAGGCGATCTTCGGCATGGACGCTACTGTGCCCGGCATGGTCTTCGCCGCAGTTGAGCATCCTCCGGTACTTGGCCAGAAGGTCAAATCGTATGATGACAAGGACGCGCTGAAAATCGCAGGCGTTCAGAAAACGCTGACCATCGAGCCCTTCAAACCGCCGCACCTCTTTCAGCCACTCGGCGGCGTCGCCGTGATTGCCGACAATACCTGGGCAGCCTTCAAGGGACGGAAGAATCTGAAGGTTGAATGGGACAGCAGCCCGAATTCGGTGTACAACTCTGGTTCTTATCGGAAGACGCTCGAAGCGACTTCGCGGCAGCCCGGCAAAGTCGTCCGCAACATCGGCGATGTGGACGCGGCTTTTGCCCAAAGTGCAAGAAGCGGCGGCAAGATTATCGAGGCCGAATATTACACTCCGCACCTGGCGCATGCTTCCATGGAGCCCCCAGTAGCCGTTGCCGAATATCGCAATGAAAAAGTGTTGACCTGGGCGCCCACGCAAAATCCGCAAGCGGTGCAGGAGACGGTTGCCAGCGTGCTCGGCATCAAGAAAGAAGATGTGACCTGCCATGTCACGCTGCTGGGCGGCGGGTTCGGACGCAAGTCAAAGCCCGATCAGGTTGCGGAGGCGGCGCTACTCTCCAAGCAACTGGGTAAACCGGTCAAAGTTGTTTGGAGCCGCGAAGACGATATCCGGTTTGACTTTTTCCACTCGGTCGCCGCGATGTATATGAAGGCCGCGGTTGGGCCTGATGGCAAGCCGGTGGCGTGGTTGCAGCGGACGGTGTATCCGCCGATCGGTTCGACTTTCGACGCCTCAGCGACCTATGCGCTCGACGAGATGAGTCTGGGATGGAACAATCTTCCTTTCGATATCCCAAACCATCGCGCGGAAAACGGTCCCGCCGATTATCACGTGCGCATTGGATGGCTGCGCAGCGTGGCCAATATTTACCATGCGTTCGCGATTCACTCTTTTGCCGACGAACTTGCGCACAACGCCAATAAGGATTCGGCCGCATACCTGCTTGACCTGATCGGGCCGCCGCGCATCGTCAATCTTGACCTCAAGGGGGACGAAGCGGAAGAGGCGAAGAGCTATCCGCTCGATACGGCTCGCTTGCGCCGCGTGGTCGAAATCGTGGCGGAGAAGTCGAACTGGGGCAAGAAACCGATGGGCAAAGGTCGTGGCATGGGCATTGCTGCGCATCGCAGTTTTCTTACCTATGTTGCGACCGTGGTTGAGGTCGAAGTCGACCATCGCGGACAGGTACATATTCCGAATGTATGGACGGCCGTCGATGCGGGCACGATTGTCAGTCCTGACAACATCCGCAACCAGTTCGAGGGTGCGGCCGTGTTTGGAACGAGCCTGGCATTGTTCAGCGAAATTACTGCGACGAATGGCATCATCGACCAGAGCAACTTTGACAACTATCTGATCACCCGCATGAATCGGGCTCCGCGACACGTCGAGGTGCATATTGTAGAGAGCGAAGCCCCGCCGGCTGGAGTGGGTGAACCCGGCGTGCCTCCTTTTGCGCCGGCGTTATACAACGCGGTCTTTGCGGCTACCGGCAAACGGGTGCGGGAGTTGCCCTTGTCGAAAACAAAACTGGTGTAGGACGGGCCAGTAGAGTCCCGGATGACAAAATCGGGAAGAATCCATGACATTTTGTAAACTTGCAGCGTCTTTGCTTCTTCTCGCGGCGTGCGCCACCGCGCAGGAGATCACGGTGGCGGTGGCGGCGGACATGAGTGCGACGCTGCCACAACTTGTCGATGCTTACACCAAAAAGACCGGCCGAACGGTGAAGCTTTCCTTTGGCGCCTCCGGTAATTTGACCAACCAGATACGAAATGGCGCGCCCTTCGATATTTTTTTCTCGGCCGATGAAGAATATCCGAGGCAATTGGTCAGCGAGGGGCTGGCGTCGAAAGACACGCTCTACCGCTACGCCGTCGGCCGGTTGGTGCTGTGGATACCGGGCGACTCTCCTCTCGACCTCCAAAAGCTGGGAATCGAGGCTTTGCTCGATCCTTCCGTTAAGAAGATTTCGATGGCGAATCCGGCGCACGCGCCCTATGGGCGCGCTGCCGAGGGCGCGCTGCGGCACTTCGGAATTTACGACCAGGTGTCCAGCCGTCTTGTTCTCGGGGAAAACGTGTCACAGGCGGCACAGTTCGTTGAATCGGGCAACGCTCAGGCGGGACTCATCGCGCTGTCGCATGCGCTCGCTCCTGCGATGAAAGACAAGGGCCGCTATTGGACCGTGCCGCTCGATGCCTATCCCACGCTGAACCAGGCGGCCGTCGTGCTCTCGAAATCAAAACAGCAGGAGGCGGCACGCGAGTTTCTGGAATTCGTGCGTACGCCCGAAGCCGCTTCGCTGCTCGCCAAGTTCGGCTTCAGCCTCGCTGCGGAGGCAAGCGCTCACGGAGAAACAACGAAATGAACTGGGAGGCGTTCTGGTTGACCGTGCGTCTGGCCGCTCTCGTTTCGACGCTACTCGTCGTGATTGGGATACCGATCGCGTATTGGGTCTCGTATTCCCGCTGGCGCTGGAAATTTCTGGTGGAGGCGGCAGTAGCGCTTCCGATTGTGCTTCCCCCGACTGTGCTCGGTTTCTATGTTCTGATAGCGCTCGGTTCGCGCAGCCCTCTGGGCCGCTGGTGGGAATCGATCACCGGCCACCCGCTCGCCTTCACTTTTGAAGGCCTGGTGATCGGGTCCTTGTTATACAGTTTGCCGTTTGCAGTGCAGCCCTTCGCGGCGTCCTTTGGTGCGGTCGACCGCACACTGCTGCGCGCGTCCGCATCCCTTGGCCACTCGCCGCTGCAAACTTTTCGCCGCATCGTGCTTCCGCTTTCCAGGGCCGGGCTGGTTACCGGCTTCGCACTGAGTTTTGCGCACACGTTGGGCGAGTTTGGAGTAGTGCTCATGGTGGGAGGTAACATTCCCGGAGTGACGCGCACGATCTCCATTGATATTTACGATCAGGTGGAGATGGGCAATTACTCCAGTGCAAATCAAACGGCTGCAGTCCTGCTCGTTATTTCATTCGTCGTATTGTCGGTGGTGTATGGCGTGAACCGTCGCGTTTGGGCGGTGGGTCCATGGCGGTGAATCTTCCGCCCGCTACACCGGCTGCGTTGGCGGCACCGTTGCCGGCAATCTCCTCCGAGCTCGAAATCCGCATCCGTAAGCGTTTTCCAAATCCGGAAGGCAGTTTTAACTTGAACGTTCACTTCCGCGCTCTGGCCGGATTCACCGTTCTGTTTGGCGCGTCGGGCGCGGGAAAAACTACATTGCTCGATTGCATTGCCGGACTGAGTGATCCGGATGAAGGCCGCATCGCCGTGGGTGGAGAAGAACTTTATGAGTCGGAGAAGAAGCGCAATGTGGCCGCCTGGAAACGGCGCATTGGGTACGTACAGCAGGATCTGGCCCTGTTTCCTCATCTGACGGCCGAGGAAAATGTCGGTTACGGACTGCGCGCACTTAGCGTCGGCGACCGGAGAACGCGAAGCCGCGAAATGCTCGCCCTGTTCCGCATTGATCATTTGCGCGACCGGCGACCAGGGCAAATTTCAGGCGGGGAGCGGCAACGGATCGCCCTGGCGCGAGCGCTGGTGACGGAACCACGTGCGCTGCTACTCGATGAACCGCTGGCCACGCTGGACCGTCCCACGAAATCGGCGCTGGTCGCCGACCTGCGCCGATGGAATCAGGAGCACCGCGTTCCCATACTTTTTGTCACCCATAATGGCGAGGAAGTCTTTGCCCTCGGTGACGAAGTCATCGTGCTGAACGCGGGAAGAATCCTGTCCCAGGGACGGCCTCATGAAGTGATGCAGGCTCCGCGTCTGGAGACGGTTGCGCATCTGTCGGGGGTCGAGAACATTTTCGACGCTACCGTGCTGGCACTTCACGAAACACGCGGCACCATGAGATGCCGCCTCGGAACTGGCGAGGTGGAATTGGAAACTCCCGTGGTGCGCGCGGAAGTGGGCTCGCGCCTCCGCGTCGGCATTCGCGCTGGCGATCTGCTGCTGGCAACCACGGAGCCGCACGGGCTGAGCGCCCGTAATATTTTGCCGGGAACAATTCGGCGGCTCGTACAGCGGGATGTGGTCATTTCAGCCATGGTCGAGTGCGGAGGCTCGGAGTTCGAAGTTCACTTAACGCTGGCGGCGCGCGACGCTCTCCACCTGGCCGCCGGCAAGAACGTCTGGCTGGTGGTCAAAACGCATTCCTGTCACTTGCTGGAGACGGACTCGAAGGTGAATCCTTTGAGAAACTCGTGAGATAACCAGGCCCATTTTCTCAACCCGACGGCTATTGGTTGACCACAATGATGGCGATCCACTGCCGATTCTGTTCTTTGCTGTAGACGATGGTTCCCCGCAGACGCTGCGCTACTTCTTCTGGCAGCAAATCACGATGATAGCCGAAGAATCTTTCCTTGACGCCCTGCCATGCCTTCCAATCTGCCATTAGCGGATTTGGTGGCTGGTATTTCGTCGAGAACACCAGCGCGAGGTCGAACTGATCGCGAAACTGGAATGCCGCCTCAATTTGCGGCAGAGAAAAATCTTCGATGCGGACTGTACGGAGAGGCTGACCCGGACCCGCAACATAGCCGAGCCATGGACGGGTGAGTTCATCCGACGCCGGCCACGCGGTTAACACACGCTCACCGGGATATTGCGCGGCCAGAAACCGGCTCGCTTCGACATGCAGCAGGATGTAGTCGCGGTAGGCCAGATTATCTTCCAGCGAGAATCCGTAGGGCGGATTGCTGAAGAGGCCCGCGGCAAATGCGATGGCCACTGCCGCGACAATTGCTTTCCAATAGCGCACCCGTCGCCAGAGGGTCGCGACCCATTCCAGAATCACGAGGGGGACGACTGGCAACATGTAGCGAGCGAGCACGGCTCCGCCTACGGCTGACATGAAGCCCAGGTAGGCAAGTAATATGGAGAGAAAGGCTGCTTGCATCCAGAATGGAATTCGCGGGCTGGCAACTCCACTTACCACTTGCGGCGGGCGTAGCATGGCCAATATGCCTGCGAGCGTGAGCAGATACAGACCGAAATACCCGAGGATTTGCCAGAGCCTCATCCCGAATGCAAGCGGAATGCGCAGGGGATTGAGCGTGGCGGCGACGTTATAACGAAAGAATTCCGGATTGCCCAGCAGAAAACCCGTCTTCAAATCATGGTAGGCGTACCAGGCCCCCAACGGCAATAAAGGAAGCAAAAGGTGCAGCGCGCGCGTATGTCTTCCTGAAGGCAGAAGAATTTCTTGCCAGCGCCGGTTCTCTTTCAGTCGTGGCCTAACCAAAGAACCGAACAGTTCCCAGGCAAACAGTGCCAGCGGGGCTAGAATCGCTGTCTCTTTAGCCAGCGCCGCCAGCGCAAACCACAATGCTTGTGCCCAGGGACAGTCTTCCAGATAGGCAGCCAGCGCCCAGCAGGTGAACCCCGCGGCCGGCAGGTCCACCTGTGCCATCGAACTCTGCGTGAACCACACCGGATAAACGGCAACCAAGACGGTCGTCGCCAAGGCAGTGTGGAGGTTGGAGGCGGCGCGCGCAAGCCGAAATATTCCCAGCAGCGAAAATGCGCTCAGCGCCAACATGGCTGTGCGCGTGACCAGCGGCGAGTATCCGGCGACGCGCCATGCCAGCGCCAGCCATGCCATCACCAGTGGAGGATGCGCATTCGATGGCGTCGATTGCGGAATGAATGTGCCGTTCAAAAACAAGTCTCGGGCGGCAGGAATGTAATACCCGGCTTCATCCCAAAAATAAGGGAGCCGGAGAAGCGGCGCATGCAAGAGCATCAATCCCGAGAAAAAGAGCGCGAACAATAGAAGTTGCTGGGTCCACGCGGAGAACCCAGATTGTAGTTTCTGATCAGGCCGCGTCGCCGGCGGTCTAGCCATGCTGGATGGCGGCATCAGTGAACGGGACCAACCGGAGCGCGTGGATCAAGCTTGATCTCGCCGAACGCCGTCTCGTAATTGGCCACATTTTGCTGCAGGAGGGCCATGAGCGCCTTGGCTTGCTGCGGGCTGAGATAAATTCCCTGAAAGTTTCTCAGCTCCACCTGTGTCTCCGAGCTTTGCTGCATGGTTCCGAAGACAAGGAAGAAATCCCACACGTTAACTCTGATCTGCACACTGTTGGAGTAGGTTTCGCGGTAATCGGGTGTTTGCACAAACTTTACATTCGGTTGATTCGTTGTATTCATATTCCGAAGTGTAACGCTTGGCTTGCGGTGCGGGCAAAGACACCAAGAATAAGAACTCGAGGCCACTCGTTCCGTGGTCCAGATGACATAACTTCTGTACTTATCTTCGCCTATCTTCTGAAAATCTTTACCGGAGAGAACACAGAGATCCATAGCGCTCTACGGAGAAATTAAATGCCACACGTTGGCGTTGGCTATTTTCGCTGCTCCAGCTTGACGGAGGCCGTCAGCGGCTTGCCGTCGCGGAGCACCTTCACCTCCACTACATCGCCGACCTTGCTCCGACGAAGGGCGTCGGTAAAGTCGTACAGGTTCTTGATCGGCTTGTCGCCAAACTCGATCAGGATGTCTCCCGCTCTCAGACCAGCCTTCGCCGCCGGAGAGCCTGGCTTTACATCCGAGAACCGGACGCCGGTCTCAACTTGGCCGAAATCCGGGATCGATCCGAAATAGGGGCCGTAGCCGCTGCCTCCAGAGCCACCTGGCAGCTTATCTTCCGCGACTACGATGAACTGAGGACGTTGATCGGCATCGGCCAGTAACTCGGCTGCTTTCCCGACCACATCGAGCAAGCGCGTCGCGGCTGCGGGATCGATCTTCTCCCAGGTGTCGGAAGGCTTGTGATAATCCGAATGCAGCCCGGAGAAGAAAAACAGCACCGGAATTTTCTTGGCGACAAATGAGGTATGGTCGCTCGAAGAATATCCTCCCGGGGAATACTCGATCTTGAATCCGGACTTTGCCTGCGCCTCTTCGACCACCGCCTTCAGCGTGGAGCCGGTGCCCACCCCGCCGACATAAACTTTGTCGTCTTTGATGCGGCCAATCATATCCATGTTGAGCATGGCCACAGCTTTGTCGAGCGGGCGCGTCGGATCCTTTACCCAGGCTGCGGAACCTAACAATCCGAGCTCTTCACCGGCGAAAGACAGGAACAGAATTCCGCGGCGTAACTGACCCTTATACTGCGCCAGCAGTCGCGCCAGTTCGAGAACTCCCGCCGTACCCGAAGCGTTGTCATCCGCTCCGGGATGAATCTGCCCAATCTGCGACGGCGCCAGCGAGTCAAAGTTGCCGCGTCCCAGATGATCGTAGTGCGCACCGATGATGACATATTCGTCGGTCTTGCCCGGAAGATACGCCAGCACATTGTTTACCGTCGCACGCGTCGTTCGAATACTGACCGTGAGTGCCGCTGCTTCTTTTTCGGGCAGCACGAAAGATTCGGGCTTTGACGAGGCGTTGATTTGCTCCTGCAATTCCGCGAGCGACTTTCCTGCCGGTTTGAGCCAGCTATCGGCCACATTGTTCTTGACCTGCAAAAACAGGATGCCGACATTTTCCGGACCGCTCACGCTGCCGAATCTCGTGAGCAGGTCTTCTTCGCCGTCGCCTAGCTTCCCGTTCGCAACCACCAGCGCCTTCGCTCCGTGATTGCGCGCGTTGATGGCTTTGGTGATGAATTGCGAATGCTGCGTCATGCCGTTATTGCCGCCTTTCACCGCAAACGACGGCGGTTCGTAACGCATTACGATGACAATCTTGCCCTTGACGTCGAGCCCGGCATAATCGTCGTAATGAAATTCGTCGGCCGTAATGCCGTAGCCCGCAAAAACCAAGGCACCTCGCGCTGATCCCGAAGCCGAGAAACTGTAGGGAACAAAGTCCTGCTTCGCCTTCAACTCGACCTTGCCATCTGAGGTGAATACCGAGAGAGTGTTTTTTCCTTTCAACTGCGCGCCCGTGATGACGGAGAAAGGCTGCAGGTAGGAACGGGTGCCCGCGGGTTCCAGCCCCAGGCTCTTGTACCGCTTTTCGATCAGGTGCTGGGCGCGGGTCAATCCTTTCGATCCGGCGCCGCGTCCTTCCATCGCCGGTGTAGTCAAGGCCTTGATGTCATCCAGGTAGCGGGTTCGATCGGCACTGGGTAGGGCTGGCGGAGCCTGAGAAAAAACTGTGAAGGTTGTTAGAAGGAGAGTTACGCAGGTCCGCGTGACGATGTTTCTGAATCTGGTCGCCATCTCACGATAAGAACGTTGGGAAGTTGGCATGGTCACGCAAATCGTAGGGGTCAGCCAGGCGTCTGTCAAATGTCAGGTTCATGGTTTCGCACAGCTTTGTTCGGAACCATCACATTGTATAAGTGCGGTTCCCACGGACAATCGGCGGCTGTAATGCCGGGTTAACGATCACATTACGAACCTATCCCGAGGTGGACGAAGTGAATATTTAGAAGGGTGTGCAATATTGAACTGTCGCGGCAGTCGCGGCAGCGGGAATTCTTTAAGATCTTCAGTTACTTCGGCCTCTATGGGTCGCCAATCCACCCAGGATCTCTACGGCCTTTCGGATGGACACGATAGAAATAATTGTAAAGCTGGATATCGCGTTGCCGATGGATGCAGTTACGGAGTTTTATAGGCGCTACTGCACAGCGAAAGCCATCATCTGGGTGTGCGGCGACGTTGTGGGAAGGGCAAAAGAACGCGACCTAGAGGTGACTTGCCCATGTCGGAGTTCCTTGCTGAGATAGGGGTGCTGAGTCAATGAAACTGTACGACTTAGAAACTGAACATAATTCATCGCCACATATTGATGATCGAGCGCCGGTGTCGAGGAGGGGCGTGCGAATGCCAATGCCAAGTTTCAGGACTGCTCGGACTCGTCGAGCTTTGGTTCTCAGTCTTTTCGTGGTGCTCGTCGTTGAGTTCGTCCCGGGGCAGGCTCGACAGTCGGTCATGGAGAAGAGCGCGCAATCCGCCAAGTCGACGGCACAGACGTCTTCCGCAGGCTCCGAGTACGTAGGATCCGAGACCTGCAAGACCTGTCACGAGGAGGTTTACAACTCGTGGGAGAAAACGCCGCACTGGAAAACGACGATGGATAAAGCCGGCGGCCCATCCCATCAGGGCTGCGAGGGCTGCCATGGTCCCGGAGCGGACCACGTCGCGGGCGGCGGAGACCAAAGCAAAATATTCACGTTTAAAGATGCGTCGCGGCAGCAGACGAGCGCTCGCTGTTTGACTTGCCACGGCGACAGTCATGCGCAATCGCATTTCAGGGAATCGGCTCATGCCGGCAGTGACGTGGGCTGCCTGGACTGCCATTCTCCCCATCACGCCAAAGAAAGTGAACACCTGCTGGTCCAAAGCTCGCCGCAGCTCTGCTACGGCTGCCATACCTCGGCGAAAGCGGATTTCGCCAAGCCTTATCACCACCGCGTCAATGAGGGACTAATTCAATGCAGTGACTGCCATAACCCGCATGGGACAGCCACCATACGGCAACTGCGGACTCTGCCGAGCGGCGATGCGGTTTGCTACAAGTGCCATGCCGATAAGCAGGGACCGTTCGTCTACGAGCATGTGCCGGTGAAGACCGAAGGCTGCAGCAGTTGCCATACACCGCACGGTTCAACGAATCCGCGGATGCTGAAGGTCATGCCAGTGAACATGCTCTGCCTGCAGTGCCACACCTTCCCGACCGTGGGTCCTGCCGGGCCCGCGCATAACCAGTCGGCCAAGTATCAGGCCTGCACCATGTGTCACAGCCAGATTCATGGCTCCAATTTCAGCGATGTCTTTTTCAAGTAGGGGAGAAACGATGCCGTCGCCAGGAAAACCCGATCTCGACACTTTGCTCGGTTCTTGCATCACCGAACCGGTCACCCGGAGGCGCAATATCGAGGCGCGGCCGAAGCATTCGCGGCTCGCAGACACAGTTTCTGCCGTGCTGATGGTTCTACTGGTCGTCTGGTTGCCGAACTTGCTCTGGGCACAAGCTTCCGCCAACCCGCAGACTCCTGCGGCGGAGCCTGGCATGACCAGCGGCGGCTACCTGATTCACTCCTCCGCGGAATTCGGCTACCGGGCGAATGACGTCACGGGCAGTGGCGATATGTACGATACCCTGGTCAACCTGCAGCAAGGTCCGCGCCTGCTCGATCAGACTCTTTCGATGCAATCGATCGATCATCAGGGCATGCTGTTCGACGATCTTTACCTCAACAGTTTTGGATGGGGAGGCGATCCCAACAATGTCCTGCGAGTGCGGGCCGACAAGAACAAGTGGTACAACTTCGTCGGCAGTTTCCGGCGCGATCAGAGTTTTTCCGACTATGACCTGCTCGCCAACCCGCTCAACCCGCCAACCTCGACGCCCTCGATTCCGGCGCTTAACTCCCCCCACTTATTCGATACTACCCGGCGTATGAGTGACGTTGACCTCACGCTTTTGCCGCAATCCCGTTTGAGTTTTCGCATGGGATATTCGCACAACAATATGACGGGGCCCTCTTACAGCAGCATCCACGAAGGCACCGACGCTCTGCTCTTTCAGAACTGGAACACCACGCTGAACTCCTACCGCTTCGGGGTTGACTGGAAGGCGGCACCCCGAACCGTAATCAGTTACGACCAGTTTTTCAGTTATTACAAGGGAGATACGGACTATCAACTGGCATCCTTCGCGCCGGCGCTGCTGCCTTCGCCGCCGGGGGGTCCGGTCGAACTGGGGCTATCCATCGACACCGCGAACAGTGAACCTTGTGCCGTGAAGGCGCCCGCGACCAGTCTGATCAATTCAAGCGGCCTCCTGACCAACGTCAACTGCAGCGCCTATTTTGATTACTTGCGAAATCAGCGGATACGTACCTCGACTCCTACCGAGCGGCTCAGCCTGCGAACCAATAACATCCAGCGTCTGGACTTGGTTGCATCTTATGCTTACAGCTCCGCCGTCATGGGCACGCCCCTGGACGAGGCCTTCAACGGACTGATCACGCGCACCCATACCCTGGCCTTCGAGGGCGCCGGCACAGCCAACGCCAACCGGATTTCGAATGTGCTCGATGCCGAGGCTACGCTGCATCTGACCGAGCATATGCGGGTGATCGAAAAGTTCTATTTGTGGGCTTATCGCATTCCCCAAAGTGCCAATCTCACTGAGGTTGACAACGATTGCACGAACCCGGCGGCGTGCACCTTGCTGACTCCTTTGAGCGCGACTACACCGACCACGACCAGCACGCTGGCTAACTCGTCGTTCAACCAGACCTGGAAGAAAAACGAGACCGACCTGGCGTGGGATGTCGCAAAACAAATGGGCGTCCGCATCGGCTTCCGCTATGGCGATCAGGTGTTGAACGACTACACGACCTTCATCACTGGCGGCCTGAACCATATTGAGGTTCAAGAGTACACCGGGCTGCTGGGAGTATGGGCACGACCCATCCACGCTTTACGATTGAATTTCGACTTTGAGCACACGAACTACAACAACGTGATTGTTCGCATGGCTCCGCGCAAGGAATCACGTTACCGCTTTCAGACGAATTACACGCCTAAGCCCTGGGCGGTTCTCGGCGGGTCCATCAATAGTCTGCAAGATGCCAATGCAGCTTTCTTAACCAATTACGTGGGACACAACCAGAACTACGGTTTCACCGCCTCGCTCGTGCCGCGCGAGCGCATTGGAGTCGACCTGGCTTACAACTACAACGACGTGATGCAGAATGCGCTGATTTGCTTTGCCGATACGCCACCCGCCGGAATAACTCTCCCCTTCGTCACCAATGCGACCTCCTGTACGGCGTATGAGACTGCTAATCCTCTGCTGGCGAACTCCTATTACAGCAACCACACTAATTTTGGCATGACCACGATCCGCATTAAGCCGGATAAGCGTGTGATCGCCAACATCGGCTACAGCATTACGAACGTTGACGGCTCCGCACCCCAGTTCAATTACCTGCAGCCTTTGGGCACCCTGCAGTACAGGTACCAGCAACCGGTGGCCAACGTAAATGTCGATATTGGCCACAAACTGGCGTGGATTATGGGCTGGAATTACTACCAGTACAACGAAGACTCTTTCGTCGGCCCTACCGCTCCCCGCTATTTTCATGCCAACCTGGTGACGGAATCACTGCGCTACGCTTTCTAGTTTCCGGAGCGACTGGCACACCCAGGCTGTCCTCGCCAATTCGACGCTCGGCGACGGTCTAGCTGTATTCACAGCAACTCCGCAGGCGGCCGATTTCGCCTGCGAGTTCCCTTTCTGCACGCCGCTTCCTGCTATCCTAGAAATCCTGTCTTGGGGAGCGTATGAAAATCAAGTCGACGACCCTGCTGTTTGCATTAGCCCTATCCGTAATAAGCGGCGCGCAAACGACTGCTGATTTCGACGGCCAGTCCTGGTGGAATCACGTTCAATTTCTTGCCGACGACAAACTGGAAGGCCGCGACACGGGCAGCCGCGGCGAGCGGGAAGCGCAAAAGTATGCGGTCGAGCAGCTCACAAAAGCTGGTGCGGAGCCTGCCGGCGTAAAAGGGTTCTACCAGCCCGTCCAATTCATCTCCCGCCAAATCGTCGAAAAAGATTGCAGCCTCGCCATCATCCGCGACGGCAAACACGAACCGCTAGCGCTGGGTGAGGATGCCATCATCAGTACCCGCGTGCAGCCGGCGCCCGAGGTCGAGGGGCCGCTCGTCTTCGTTGGCTACGGCCTCAAGGTTCCCGAGAAAAACTATGATGACTTCGCCGGGCTTGACCTCCGCGGCAAGATCATCATGGTCCTTGCGGGCTCGCCGGCTGAAATCCCTGGCCCGCTCGCCGCGCATTATCAAACTGCGGCTGAGCGTTGGAAGGTACTGCGCGCGGCCGGCGCTGTCGGCATCGTTTCGTTGCTCAACCCAGCTTCCATGGACATTCCATGGTCGCGCATGGCGCTCAACCGCGCGCATCCTTCCATGGACCTCGACTATCCGGAATTCAACGAAACCGAAGGCGACAAGATCGCCGTTACCGTCAATCCCGCGAGCGCGCAGAAGTTTTTTGCCGGCTCCGGCCACACGTTCGAAGAAATCGCCGCTCTCGGTAAAAACCGCAAGCCCTTGCCGCATTTCCCTCTCGCCGTTTCGCTCGCAGCCAGAACAAGAGTCGAGATTACGAAAATATATTCAGCCAACCTGGTGGCGAAAATTCCCGGCACCGACCCGTCGCTGAAAGATGAGTATGTGGTCTTGTCCGCGCACCTCGATCATATCGGCATCGGAGAGCCCATCAACGGCGACAACATTTACAACGGGGCGATGGACAATGGCTCGGGCAGCGCCCTTGTCCTCGACATGGCCGTGAGCTTTAAGAAGCATCCGGAGAAATTGCGCCGCTCGATTCTGCTCGTCCTCGTCACCGGCGAAGAGAAAGGCCTGCTCGGTTCCAAGTACTTTGCGGCTCATCCCACGGTCCCGCAAAAATCCATCGTCGCCGATATGAATGTCGACATGTTTCTTCCCATCGTGCCGCTCAAACTTCTCACGGTGTATGGCCTTGACGAATCCGATCTTGGCGATCGTGCGCGCGCGGTGGCGCAATCGTTCGGTGTAAGAGTGCAAGCCGATCCCGAACCCTTGCGTAATGTGTTTGTCCGCAGCGATCAATACAGCTTCATACGCCACGGCATACCTTCGCTCATGATGGGCATTGCTCCGGAACCGGGGACGCCCGAAGTAAAACTTTTTAAAGACTGGCACACCCAGCGCTATCACGCACCTTCGGACGACGTTCACCAACCGGTTGATCTCGCCGCCGCCGCCCGATATGAAGAGATTGTCAGAGCATTGCTCATCGACATCGCGAACGCTAACCAGCGTCCACGGTGGAAGCCAGATAGTTTCTTCCGCGGATACGCGGAACCTGTCAAGATGGGGCAATAGGTCTCATGGAGAAGAGCTTTGCCTCGCACCGGCGCAATCATACGGGCGAGTGTCTCTACCTTGAATTGAGGAGAACTCTTGAACGACTATCTTCTGTCCGTGATTTTAGGAATTGTCGAAGGGCTTACCGAGTTCCTGCCCGTCAGTTCGACCGCGCACCTTCGGCTCTCCGAAGTTCTACTGCACGTGCCGCTCGACAGTGGCTATTGGAAGATGTATTCGATCGTCATCCAGTTGGGAGCGATTCTGGTTCTTCCCATTTATTTTCGGCACCACATTGCCAAGCTCATCTCCACCTTTCCCGAGGGAGAACAAGGAGACTGCGACTATCTGACGCATCCGTTGAGCCTGGTGATGATCGCATTTGTTGTGACCGCGATCCCATCTTTTCTGCTGACGAAGGTGATCGGCAAGAATCTGGAGAGTCTCACGGTGATGGGTGCGGCGCTCCTGATCGGCGGTATCGCCATGTGGATCATCGACGCCATGAAGGCGCCCTGGGAAAAAGCCGGGCCGGGAGCGCCCGGGTCGCCAATTCATACATGGAGGATGGACGACATTCACGGCGGGCAAGCCACCTGGATCGGCGCCTGTCAGATTCTCTCCGCGGTTTTTCCTGGCACCTCGCGCTCCATGTCGACGATTGCGGGGGGACAACTGATGGGAATGTCGCGCGCGGCTGCGCTTGAATTTTCTTTTTTCCTTTCGATGCCTACCATGGCAGTGGCAACGCTTTACACGCTTTTCAAATCGATTCACGGCGGCAAAGACGAAAATCCCATCGGCGTCGCCCAAATCAGTTCTCACGAATGGGTCGTTTTGGCCATCGGCTTCGTTGTCTCCTTCATCGTCGCATATGGAGCGGTTGCCTGGTTCATGGCCTGGGTACGTAAGCGCGGGTTTGCGCCCTTTGCGATGTACCGCATCGTACTCGGCATGATCGTGCTGGCTTGGACTGCCGGGGTCTTCGGACGGTAACCCGGGAAGAAACCAGTGCCGTAAGCATCCCTCAACTTAATGTGCGGCTTGCGACCTCTGGGCGACGAAATCGTCGCGGCATTGTTTCGCGGCGGAGAGCAACTCCGTGAACTCAGGCGAGCCGCGAAGGTTCGCGAACAGGGGATTGATCTGCATGC
This sequence comes from uncultured Acidobacteriaceae bacterium, assembly GCA_963696275.1. GTDB lineage: Bacteria > Acidobacteriota > Terriglobia > Terriglobales > Acidobacteriaceae > Acidiflorens. Next base: position 414,369 of record CAVOJQ010000013.1, read on the forward strand.
CGGTGTACGCACAATACCTCCCCGAGATGGCGCTCTTGAGGAGACGTAACGCGAGATCTTTCTGCCCGCAGACGGCGAATTCATTTGCCGCCCAGTATCGATTTTCAGGGTCGGGATTTGCCAGCGCAAGCGGCGCATATTCCTTCGCGAGGCTGTCCACTTCGGCGGACGGCGCGTGGCTGACACATGTTTTATACAGCTTGTTGTGAATTCGATCGTCTAATTTTCCGGCTTGCTCACGCGCTTGCGCGAGATTACCGGCGATAATGGATTGCCGTACCTGGTTTCCCAAAGCCCAGGCCGATCCCGCATCAAGCTGGATAAAATCTGTCGCCCGCTTGTAGTTTCCCAATTGCTCGAAAGTGAGAGTGCAAGACCGATAGCGATAGTTTCCCGGGTCGAGTGACAAGGCGGTCTCGCACTCATGGGCAGACTCCTCCAGCATTCCCCCGTAGCGGAAGACATAACCTAAGGCATGGTGAGCCTGGGCATTCTCAGGATGCCGGTCAACCAGAGCCTTGCTCTCTTGGTAGGCTTTCACCAGTTCACCTCTTTCGACCTCCATGTTGGTCAACTGGCCCGCCGCGCCGACGAGGTTCGGATCCAGTGCCACGGCGCGTTCCAGCGCAGCCTTGGAGCGTTGAAACATCGCCTCGCCGCCGTCTGAATATTGGGAATCATAATAGTAGCGATATCCCAGGGCGTACCAGGCGGGAGCGTAGGAAGGGTCTAGTCCCACCGCGCGCTCCAACATGGCGGTAGCCTCTTTGTTAGGCAGCGGATCATGCGGCACCGCGATGCTGCGCAGGTAGATGTCGTAGGCCTCTTCGTTCCTGGGATGGGTGCCAATTTCTCCAGCATCGGTTCCCGCGCCCAGAGCCGGAACCAGGCCCTGGCGAACCTTCGCCGTGATCTGGTTCCGCATGGCAATCATGTCGGGAGCAGCAACGGTCATGGTGTCGCGCCAAATTGTTCGGTTGTCGCCGATGTCCACGGCTTCCAGCGTGATCTGGATCTGGTCGCCTTCTTTCATGTAATGTCCGGTAACGACGTCCGTCACGTGCATGGCCTTTCCGGCTTCCTGCAAATCAAGTGTGGGCGCGTCGTACTTGCTGGTGGTCGCGAACGGGCGGATGGTTAGGGAGCGAACGTAACTGAGCGCGGTTGCGATTTCGTCGGCCAGCGCGAGCCGAAGAAAATCCACATCCTTGTCGGAGCCAAGATTCTGCAACGGAAGAACCGCGATCGTTCTTTGACTGGCAGTGACTGTAGCCGGCGCGGTGCGCTGTTTGACGAACCAGAAGAGAACGGCCGCCACCATGGTCAGCGCTATGGCCATTGCAGCCAGCAAGGCTCCAATCTTGGCAAAGGAGCGGTTCTGCGTCGAAGGCGCGGACGTCACGACGCCAGCAGCGGCATTCGAGGACGAAGACGACGAGGGAGCACGCGCAGGGGAGGAACCCGGCGGCGGCGGTTGTACCGCCGGCACAGCGCTTTCCTGCGCCACGACGATCGTTCCCGAACTGGCAGCCGCATTTCGGCCCGTTTCCGTGTCGCGCTTCAGACGCAACAACTCAGAACGCATGTCAGAGGCATGCTGATAGCGGAGTTCGCGGTCTTTTTCCATCGCGCGGTTGATAATGTCTTCCAGTTTCGGTGGCAGATCCGGATTCAGCCGCACGGGAGCCAGTGGAGCGCGGTTCATGATGCCATCGAAGATGACTCCCGTACTGTCTCCGCGAAAAGGTAGGGTGCCCGTCGCCATCTCGTACAGAACCGCTCCGAAGGAGAAAAGATCGCTCCGCGGATCCAGTTCCTTGGCGCGCACCTGCTCTGGAGACATGTAGGCGACGGTGCCGAGGGTAGAACCGGGACTGGTGAGATGCGCGTCATCAAGATCCCGCGTCATCGTCATTGTGTTAGCTGCCCCGCCCTGAGTAGGCGAACCGCTCCCAGGTGCCATCTTCGCTAACCCAAAGTCCAGAATCTTGGCGTGACCGCGCTTGGTGACGAAAATGTTCGCGGGTTTGATGTCGCGGTGCACGATTCCGGCAGCGTGAGCGGCATCGAGGGCATCGGCGATGTCGATGGCAATCGGAAGCAAAAACTCTATTTCCAGCGGACGCCCTGCGATGCGGTGCTTCAGCGTCAGGCCATCCAGGTACTCCATGGCGAGGAACAGATGCCCGTCTTCCTGACCGATTTCATGAATGGTACAGATATTGGGATGGTTGAGCGCGGAGGCAGCACGGGCTTCGCGGCGAAAACGTTCGAGGGCCTGCGGGTCCTGCGCAACATCGTCAGGGAGAAATTTGAGGGCGACAAATCGGCCCAGCGAAATGTCCTCGGCCTTGTAAACGACGCCCATGCCGCCGCCACCGAGCTTCTCGACAATCCGGTAGTGCGAGATGGTGCGCCCGATCATATTTGGCTGATCAATATCTTATCTTGCCATCACTGGTGGCAAATCTTACGTTGGCCAACAAGCCAATGCAAGCTCCGCCTTAAGCCTGTGAGACCCATAGCGCTTTCCTTCCTTACGTTTGGACCATTCAAGCGTCGTACTTCCCCGGCCCGTACCCAACTCAACACCCCATGCCGTTTCCCGCATTGTGCGGAGGGCTGGTTCTTGGCATAATTATCGAGCTCTGGCCATGTAACGGCGCTCCTAGGTGATTCTTCTCCAGGCAACGCCGTCGCTGCCACATGACATTTTTCTCGAAGATTTTTGCGCCCACCAAGAACCGGCGTCTGAATGAGCTCGTCGGTTTCCTGTTGTGCGTCTCCGCGCTCCTCCTTTTCCTTGCGCTGGCATCATATTCGCCGCTCGATCCGTCGCTGAACAGCGCCTCGATCCTTACCGGATCGCACGCTGCCCGCAACTGGATCGGCATCCTCGGAGCTTATCTTTCCGATCTCGTTCTGCAATTCTGCGGCGTTGGAGCCTTTCTGCTGCCGGTCTTCATGGTGATGCTCGGAGCGCGCTGGTTCCGATCACGAACCGTGCAGGCTCCGATCGCGAAGACTCTCGGCGGGATCTGGCTGCTGATGTTTGTGCCTGCGTTGCTCGCCATTCTTCCGGGACACATCCGCTGGATGGGATCGATTCCGATCGAAGGCTTGCTCGGCCGCATCGTCGGGGATGTCTTAATCCGCTATCTGAACGTTGCCGGAGCTTACATAGTCTGCACTACGGTTCTGGCTGTCGCGCTCTACCTAACCACGGCGTTCTCGTTCTCGGCCATTCAATTGTGGGCTCCGACGCGCTTCGCCTTCGTTTTGGCACTTAGAGACCGCTTTCAGGATTGGCGCAACGAACGAGAGCGCAAGCGCCAGCAAAAAGAACTGGAAAAACGCCGCGCTGAAAAGCCAACTGTCACCACACAACTTGTGCCGGCACGCGCTGACCATCCGCGTCAGGAAGTCTCGCGTCAGCAAATCTCTCGTCCTGCTCAGCAACCGGAGCGCGAAGCCGGTCAGGAGATTCCTGGCGTCCAGACTCCCTCTTCGGCTCCGCGCACAGGCATTGAGCGGATGATGGCTGACGAAGCGGATGACGTCTCCAAGTCGCCGGCGGCAGGTTCAGAACCCATTGCTGCCGAGATGGAGGTCGAGGTCACGGATCGAGCCGACTCCGAGCGCAAACTGAAGACGACTCTTCCCAGGATTGCCGGAAGCTACAAACTTCCGCCCTCGAGCTTGCTGCATCGTCCCGATGAGCAGCAAGCCGTTCACGAAGAGGAACTAAAACTCGTCGCGCAAGTTCTAACCGCGAAGTACGCAGAGTTCGAAGTTCACGGCCAAGTCACGCAGATCAATCCTGGTCCTGTGGTTACGACGTTCGAATTCAAGCCTGAAGCGGGCATCAAATACAGCCGCATCATCGGGCTCACCGATGATCTCTGCCTCGCTCTGCGCGCGGAGAGCATTCTTGTCGAACGCATGCCTGGCAAGAGCACGGTCGGCATCCAAGTGCCGAACCGCGAGCGCGAAATCATCTGGCTGCGCGAGAACATCGAGTCGCAGGAATTCCTCGGATCGAAATCCAAACTAACGCTCGCGATGGGCAAAGACATTAACGGACGCATCGCCGCTGCCGATCTCGCTGGAATGCCTCACCTGCTGATCGCCGGATCGACGGGAACCGGCAAGAGCGTGGCCATCAACGCCATGATCATGTCGATTCTCTACAAGTCGACTCCCGACGAAGTGCGGCTGGTGCTGGTCGATCCCAAGCGTCTGGAACTAGGAAACTATGAAGGCGTTCCGCATCTTTATACGCCGATCATCACCGAGCCGAAGCTTGCCGCGAATGCTCTGCGCAATGCCGTGCGCGAAATGGAGCGGCGATTGAAACTGCTGGCTGCAAAGGGCGTCCGCAACATTGATAGCTACAACCGGTTGTTCGACGACACTCCGAGCTTGTTCAGCGAGCAAACCAATCCGGACGATGGGCCGATTCCAAAAATCGTCATCATCATTGACGAGTTGGCCGACCTAATGATGCTCGACGGCAACAACGTGGAAGAATCGATCACTCGCCTGGCGCAGATGGCTCGCGCGGTCGGCATTCACCTCGTGCTGGCTACCCAGCGGCCTTCGGTGGACGTCATCACCGGGCTGATCAAGGCTAACTTCCCTGCTCGTGTTTCGTTCCGCGTGGCGACGAAAGTTGACTCGCGCACGATTCTTGACGCCAACGGCGCTGAATCGCTCCTCGGACGCGGCGACATGCTTTACCTGCCTTCGGGATCAGCGCGCGTGCATCGATTGCATGCCCCTTATGTGACGGAAAAGGAAATCGCAGGCGTGGTGGAATTCTGGAAGGCACAAGGGCAGGCGCAGTATCAGGAGAAGTTCCTTGAAACGCCGAAAGACGATCGCGAGAGCGCGACGGGCAGCGGCGAAGATTCGGGCGAAATCTCTGCCGACGATAACGATCCGCTGTTCAACGATGCGGTGCGACTGGTGATTGAGTTTGGCAAAGCGTCGACGTCTCTCTTACAACGACGTTTGCGAATCGGCTACGGACGAGCGGCTCATCTCATCGATCTTATGGAACGCGATGGCATCGTCGGAGCCGCCGATGGTCCGAAGCCGCGCGAAGTGCTGAAGCGTCCGGATTGGATCTCGGAGATTGAAGAGTCGATGCGGTAGGAAGGTCGATTTGGGTTTGGTACCCCGATAACAACCAGCACTAAAGCGCCGCAGGTTAAAAGGACGTAGCGACACCTCTGAAGTCGTGCCCCTGCCAAAACCGCCTCGGTCGGCAGCTTTGAGCGGTCACCCTTTCCGTGGTAAATGTGGAAGCATGAAATTCCACACCGAATACATCACCCTGCATACTAAAACGAAGCGCGCTTATATTCACCTGACTCCGCAGGTTGAGAGGGCGCTCAAGAAGTCGGGAATCGAAGATGGCATGATTCTGGTTTCGGCGATGCATATCACCGCTGGCGTTTATGTTAACGACAACGAGAGCGGCCTGATTCAGGACATCGATCAGTGGCTGGAGACGCTGGCTCCCTTCAATTCCGATTACAAGCATCACCAGACGGGCGAAGACAATGGCGATGCGCATCTCAAATCGATGATGGTCAATCATGAGGTCATCGTGCCGGTCACGAACGGCAGGCTCGATTTTGGTCCGTGGCAGCAGATTTTCTACGCCGAATTCGATGGGCAGCGGGACAAGAGGGTCATTATTAAAGTCATGGGAGAATAGGGGAGTTGGTTTATCCTCAAGGGTCAGCTTTCAGTTCGCAGCGCTCAGCTTGCCGAAATGGCTACGCCTTATAAGACTGTGCACCCGGATTGTGAACCGACAGGACGATGCACTCACAGGAGCCGCATACCATGAGCGAAGAACTTCAGGAACTGCACGAGCACGCCGAACACGCGCGGGAGCATCCCGATCTGGCGCCGGTTACGCTGACCATGGCGGTGCTGGCGGTACTGGTGGCCACCGTGTCTCTGCTGGGACACCGCACCCATACTGAAGAGATCATTTTGCAGAACAAGGTCACCGATCAGTGGGCCTATTACCAAGCGAAGAATATCCGCCTTCACACCGACGAATTATTCGCCGATCTCGCCGGTATGGTCGCCTCCAAGAATGATGAAGCCGCCGCCAAGCTTCAGGAGAAAACTCGCGCCGAAGCCGAGCGCTATAAAGACGACAAGAAGGAACTTGAGGCCAAAGGCCACGAACTGGAGCAGGAGTTCGCGGTCACGCACCGGAAAGCCGACCGCTTCGATCTGGCCGAAGTATTTCTGGAAATTGCCTTGGTGATCACCTCGATCACACTGCTCTCGGGGCGCCGGATATTCTGGCATCTCGGGTTGTTGACGGCAGCGGCTGGAGTGGTTGTCGCCGCATCGGTGTTGATCGTGCACTAGAGCGTGTGCGATGCCGACGGCCTTCGCGACCAAGGCCCACTTTTTTCGCGGACTGCGCGGCAGGGCTTAAGCCGCGGCCTGCCAGGATACACCACCCCAACGCTCGGTGATCCATATCACAATGGCAATGTGTGTATTGCATGACGAACTGCCGTCGGGAACGACAGTTTTTCCGTCAGACTGGCGAAGAGGAATTTGCGGTGAGCGATTTTGGGAACGATAACTCGTTGCAACCGCGAATTAAAAATAGCTAATCCTTCAATTCTGCGTTCGGTCTTATGCGTGCAATGGGATGGAAGCGTTCTGGCTCGTACTTAGAAAGAAGAAAAAACGGACTCAGCCATGCTGCATAAATGCGCGAATCCCACCTGCACAGTTCCCTTTCGTTCTTTACGGGAGGGCAAACTCTTTCTGGCAGAAACCTTTCCTTCCAGTTCAACTTCCAGTTTTGATGGTAACCGGCGCAAGCTGCGCCGGCGTGAACACTTCTGGCTGTGCGACGTTTGCTCGGAACACTTCACGCTCCGTTTCGACCCTACCCTCGGGATGCTGACTGTCCCACTCGGCGGGCAAGCCAGTGCGCGGTTTCTGACCGGTGCAACGGCCACTGCCTGACCGTTCCTTCAAAGAGAGGTCGATGGATTCCCATGCTAGACCACATCGTGAAACGCTCAGCCTGTTCGGTCTGCGGTTTGGAAACTTTTCGTCACAAAGGATGGTTCCTGGTAGTTGAGAACCGATGGCTCGACCGGCTCAAGATTCTCTCCTGGCATTCTTCGCTGGCCACGCAAGCGGGGATGCGAAGCGTCTGCTGCCGGGAGCATCTTAAGAGTCTACTGGTCCACTGGCTGTCGCAGGCCAGCCTTCGAGTGCCTGCCTCGCCTTATCCGCCGATGCCCCTCGGCACCGACCCGTCTCTCAGGGATATAGATTTAGATTGTGAGCCGGTGGGCCAACTGGTCGAATTGGCGGTTCATCGCGAATCTTTTTCCCGCGTGTGGGCGGGCTCCGCCGCGGAACTGGAATGCATTCTCGATGCAATTATCTCTAATGAAACCATGAGTGAACGCCCCAAAATCGGGTGCCGACTCTTCGACCTACGCCCTGAGCCCTCGCACGGTGTCTGCCTGCAATAACGGCGCTGGCAGAGTCTAGCTCTGCCAGCGCTCCCTCCACACTCGCCAATCTTTCTCGGTGGCTTCCGCCATGGTCTGGGCGGCGTCGATCAGCCAATTCTGCTTTCTCTCGCGCAGGTCTTTGAGGATGGCCTTTCTTTTTTCTTCCGTGCCGGCATGGACATTGGCTGTTTCTCGTCCCATCGCTTCGAGCAAGCGGCATTCGCCGCGGCTGGTCGCGAGCGCGTCCAGTTCGATGCGCGAACAATGCGGCGACAAGCGCCGTACGATCCAATGGCCGCGCAGTTGAACGAACGGATCCAGTGACCGCACCGACCTGCGCAAAATCGCGCCATAGAGAATCTCAGCCGAGGTGCTCTTTGGATCCACCCAATGCTGCGCCGAGGCGGTGAGCGCTTTCGCTTCGCGCGCGATCCGTCCGCCTTTCCATTCGGCGATCGCCACAATCCGGACACGCCCGAGACTGCCCATTCCAGCCCTTCGGCGCGCCAACCGGTAGCGGAGTCTGGGCTCCGGCATGAGGTGCTCAATCGCCTCGCGGGCGCTTTCCGGAATTTCTCCCTTCACGGGCGGGAGCGCGTCGATTTTTCCCCAGAACACGACCGGGTCGCGCAGCTTGCTCTCCGCGATGGCGCGCAACCAGTCATGACTTTCGCCGAGTACAAAAGCACGACCGCCCTCCTCGATCCCGCGTGCATATCCCTCCAGAATGGCGTTGCACGATTCCTTCGGCTTCATCGTCAGATGCTCTTCCTGAGCCGCGAGCAAGGCGCTGGCGGCGAGGCGCACCAAATCCAGTGTGTAGGGAAACAGACAGGCTTCATCGAAATCATTGATACCCCACACCAGACGTCCATCGGAATCCCGCCAGGTACCGAAGTTCTCTACGTGGAGGTCGCCCACCGACAAAATGTGCGGGGCGCTGGCGACCTTGGGGCAAACTTCCGGCCATATCTGCGCCCAGCGATAAAAAGTGCCGCGGAAAAATGGGAATACAGCCAGGGCCATCTGCTCATGTTTGAAGCGCAAATCAGGCTCCAGGATGCGGATGCGTTGCGCCAGCCAATCTTCGTAGTTTCTCGTCGCTTTAACGATGTTCATGGTCGGTAGCAACGATAAGAAGATAGGCCCGCGCTGTCAAGGAAGTGGCTCTGCTCTCGTCCTTCTCACCTGCTATGATTTTTGCCAATCATGTTCAACCGATCTCCCCTGCTCGTGCGGGATCACAGTCCCACGAACTCCAAATTGCGGATCGTGCGACTCGGTCTCATAGTCATTATCGTTTTCAGTGCCTTCAGCTTACCTGCAGCCTCAAAAACGGCGCCCGCGCTCTATACCGTCCGCATGGAGCAGCAATCGATTCCGATGCCCGACGGCATTCGTCTGGCGGCAACGCTTTACATGCCCGACAATCCGAAGCCGGGAGGAAAATTCCCGGCGCTGCTTGAATATCTTCCCTATCGCAAGGACGATGCAACGGCGGCCCGCGACTATCCTATCCATGCATATTTTGCAGAACACGGATACGTCAGCGTCCGCGTCGACATCCGCGGTTTTGGAGCCAGTGAAGGCGCGCCCACCGACCGGGAATATTCCGAGCAGGAGCAGCTCGATGGTGAGCAAGTTATCGCCTGGCTGGCTGCCCAGCCGTGGTCGACTGGCAAAGTGGGGATGTTCGGCATCTCGTGGGGAGGCTTCAACTCGATTCAAATGGCGATGCGTCATCCGCCGGCGCTGAAGGCGATCCTCGCCGTCGATGCCACCGAACAACTTTTTCATGACGACATTCATTACATCGACGGCATGATGCACTTCGACGAGTTCGAACTCAACATGGACCTCGCCCCCGCGATGACAGGAGCGCCCGACTACTCGCTGGACGACAAGATTCTTGGTCCGCGCTTCGAATCGACTCCCTGGTCGCTAATTTATTTCAAGCATCAGCGCGACGGCGAGTTCTGGCATTCTCCGGTGCGGCCCCTCAGCGAGATCAAGATTCCCTGCTTCCTGATCGGAGGCCTGTTAGATGGATATCGCGATTCCATTCCACGCATGATCGAGCAGGTAAAGGCCCCCGTAAAAGCAATCGTCGGACCGTGGAATCACACTTTTCCCAACGAGGCCGAGCCCGGACCGCAGATTGAATGGCGAGATCAAGCGGTGCGCTGGTGGGATTACTGGCTCAAGAATCGCAACACTGGCATTCTGAAAGACCCTCCGCTTGCAATCTACATGCAAAACTGGCACGCACCCGACCCTCATCTCAAAAATGTACCCGGAAAATGGCGCGGCGAAACGGGCTGGCCCCCGCGGAACGTGGTGAATACAACGCTCTATCTCTACGACGCCCACGTCCTGTCGACCGAGCCTGCCACACCGGCCGAACACCTACTCCGTTACATTCCAAGCGTCGGCGTCGAGGCCGGATTCTGGTGGGGAGAACTGCTCACCGATCAGCGGCCCGTCGACGCCTTCAGCCTCACCTATGACTCTGTTCCACTACAGCAAGACCTGACCATCCTAGGGCGCCCACACGCTTTGCTCCGGGTTAGTTCTTCCGCTCCGCTAGCCGACTGGTTCGCGCGCCTGTCGGACGTTGCGCCCGACGGCACCGTAACCCAAGTCGCCGGAGCCGGCATCGACGGCGCGCAGCGCGACAACGCCTCCGACCCCAAGGAATTGGTGCCGAATCAAATCTACTCGTTGGACATCGAGATGCACCTCACCACCTGGACCTTCCCTCGTGGCCATCGCATCCGGCTGGCAGTGTCGAATGCGCTCTGGCCGATGATCTGGCCAATGCCTTACGCGATGACGACGACTCTTCAACTTGGTGGCGATACCGGATCACGATTGACGCTGCCTCTGGTTCCCCCGTCGATGTATGCAGCTCCGCAATTCGCACCACCGGCGCCATCCGAAGAACGCAACGATATTCAGGCCGCAGGTTTCCCTTGGCCCGGCGACTGGAAGTCGGAGCGTGACGAAATCAACGGGAAGACAACGGTGACTTGGAGCGGAAAATCGGAAGAGACTTATCCGTGGGGGAAAGAAACCGACCTGGAAGATATAACCTACCTGGCTGACGACAATCATCCCGAAACCAGTTCCGTTTTAGCCGAAGCCTCGATCATAATGGCCCTCAAGCTGCAAACTCTAACCTGGAAGGGCCATCTCAGCCTCAGCAGTGACGCACATAACTTCTATTACAAATACACTCGCGAATTGCTGAAAGGCAGCGAACTTCTGAAGCAAAAGACGTGGCAAGAGCGCATTCCCCGGGACCATCAGTAACCAGCATAGGGTGTCATACCTGGTTACCCCCGTTACTTTTGGATATCCCCAAATGGTCGTAGGCTGACTCTAGCGATAAGCTACTTATGCGACCCTCTTATAGAACCTTATTCTTGCCTTTTTTGTTGGCCTTGACCCTCTTGTCTTCTGCTTTCTCTTTCGCTCAGGAAGAATCGGGAGGAACGCGAAAAATCATCAGCCAAATAACTCCAGCCTATCCGGAACTCGCCCGCAAAATGCTGATCAGCGGAAAAGTCAAAGTGGCCGTCATGGTTGCGCCTAGCGGAAAGCCGAAATCCGTGCTAGTGATCGGCGGCAATCCGGTGTTAGCCGCAGCCGCAGTGGATGCTCTGGATAAGTGGAAATGGGTACCGGCCGCGCAGGAAAGCAAGGAGTTGGTCGAGCTGAATTTCCATCCCTAACGGGCTGGGCCGAGGGCTGGAATATATCTGGCGGCACTTACTGTACACACGCCGCCATTCCGGCCGACTTGTAAATCTTACCGTCCTTCATTACAAATTCCACCTTTTCCAGCACTCTGATGTCCTGCAGAGGATCGCCACTCACGGCGACCAAATCCGCATACTTCCCCGGCTTGACCGATCCCAGTTCGCTCGCGTGTCCCAGAAGATCTGCCGCGTTTGATGTCGCCGCCTGAATAGCCTGCATGGGCGTCATCCCGTACTTCACCATAAACGCAAGCTGTTTTCCGCTCGTGCCATAAGCGCAGACGCCGGCATCGGTGCCAAAAGCCATCTTCGCTCCAGCACGCACCGCCTTGCCAAACGACTCGCGTTGAATTCGCCCCAGTTCGGCATCGTGTTGCAGGAAATCTGCCGGGATCTGTCCCGACTTTCCATCGGCTTGGATGCATTCCTCGTCGTAAATATCCATGTCGAGATAAGTCCCATGCTCCTTTGCCATGGCAATCAGGTCGTCGTCCAGCATCTCGGCGTGCTCCACTGAAGCAGCACCCGCTAGAATCGCATTTCGGATTCCCTGCGCTGCATGCGCGTGTACCGCTACCCGCAGCCCGAAGTGGCTGGCTTCGTCCACTCCCGCCTGCAACTCCTCTTCAGTAAATTCAATCGATGCCGGACTGCTGCCATGCGCGAGCACCGCTCCGGTCGACAGCATCTTGATCACGTCCACTCCATCGTGCGCCAGCAAACGTACTTTCTGCCGCACCTCCCACGGACTGTTCGCCTCTCCGTAATGCAGATCCCAGGGCAACTGAATGTCGGGAGCCTGCCCCGTCATGGCGCCCGCGCCGCCGGTAATCGTAATGTAAGCTCCGGCCACAAACATCCGCGGACCGATTACATCGCCGCGAGCAATGGCATCCCGCAGCGCAACATCATTCAAAGCGCGGTAAGTTCCCACGTCACGCACGGTGGTGAATCCAGAAAGTAGCATAGCCCGCGCATTCGTGACCGACTCCAGGGCAATTTGCGACGCGGTCTTCCGCAGTACGTTGAACGGATCGCCGTCGCCATGACCATCCGCCACATGGGTGTGGCAATCAATTAAACCGGGCAATACCGTCTTATCCGAAAGATCGATGACAGTAGCATTGACCGGAATTGCCAGGGCGCTGCCGACGGCCTGAATCTTCCCATGTTCAATGATGATTACTTGATTGGTGATTACCGTTCCTGAGTCCGGATCGATCAAACGGCCCGCTCGAACTGCGGTGACTTGACCTGTGGCCCCGGGAACGAGCGCCAGTGCAAACAGTGCAAGAATGATGTTTTTCAAACGACCCCCCAACCCAGGAAACTCGAGAGCGGTAGAAACCTTTCGCGGTCTCGAAAAATGATGAACCGTTGCCGGAGCAGGGCACCTTATGTGATCACGTCGTCGACTCTATGGGTCGACATTAGCGCGAGCAAGTGGCCAGTTGCCCCAGCCCGCCCTTTAGATCCGCGGCCAGCAAACGGTGGAATAACTGCTCCCCCGCCTCGCGCCGCACGGAAAGACGACCGGCCCCGTAAGCGCGAGACTTAAGGCCGCGCTGCACCGCCTCGCAAATTCCCAGATCTTCGCTCTGGACGCGGTTTCCTACCGCGACACTTTGCTCGTTGTAAGTGCGCGCGGCTTCGCTGATATCGCTGAAGTAGAAATCGAAAAGCACCCGGCAATGATCCACGTCGATCGGTATTACCAGATTCGTATCCAGGTAGCCCTCGTAGCAATTAAACATGAAATTCGGATACAGCCAGAAATACCACGCGCGATCTCCCCGCCGCGTAGTTCCCGTCGCCGCGTCTTCAACTGAACTCACCATCGGACTCGACTGCAAACAATAACGGCCCTCGTTTTCAATGGTGTATTGTTTGTAATCCAACACCGAGTTGAGACCCTTGTGCAGGTGCGGCACGTGATATCCGCCATCCAGGTAGTTATCGACAAACACCTTCCAGTTACAGTGAATGTCATAACTGGTCGTCGAGTAGTAATGCAGACTGCTTAATCCGAGGGGAGCCACGCGTTCCACAAGCGTGCCCAGACAATCGGCGAGCGGCGGCGCCTCGGCATCAAGATTCACAAATACAAACTGCTCCCAGGTCTCCACCCTTACCGGAACCAAGCCGTTATCCTTGCGTTCAAAGTTCTTCACTCCATCGAACTCCGGCATTCCCTTCAGCGTTCCATCGAGACCGTAGTTCCAGCCGTGATAAGGACAATGTAAGATCGACGCCTGCCCGCAAGGCTCCGTCACCACCGCCGCCGCATGATGACGGCACACGTTAAAAAACGCTCGCAGGATGCCATCGTTTCCGCGGACGGCCAAGAGCGGCTCGCCTGCCACGGTCGCGGTTAAGAACTGTCCCGGCTTTGCCACCTGGTTTACCCGCCCCATCACCTGCCAGCTTCGCGAGAAAACCGTCTTCCTTTCCAGATCCGCCACTCGGGCATCCACATACCAGGGTCCAGGAATCGTGGAAGCTTCTGCCAGCGGCGCCGCATCGTCATAGCTGGCTACGATCTGCTCTACCGTCATTCCGAACATTCCGCTCATCATGCATGTTTCCTTGCCAGTTGGACTTTTTCCGCTCCAATCGCGCGCCGCAACAATTCAACGAATTGATCAATCCGCGCTTCTTTTTCCTCTGGAACCGGGCCCGACTTACGAAATAATCCCGGATCCAACTCCTCGGTGAGCAGCGCATCCTGAAAACGGTCCATGGTCCACTCCAGAATCGAACCGATCATATCCACATCCAGATCCGTCCTCAGTTCTTCTCGCTTGATGCCGAAGCTGACAAACTCGCGCCAACCGTAGGGATCCTCCAAAACAAGAAACCGGTTGATCTCGCGCCGCAACGCCAGATCGGTTCCATAGTTACCCACCAGATAGATACGATAGGACGACCAGTTATCCCGCACCATGTTCTCGGTGCGCCCTAACCAGTAACGCAGGATATCGAAGACACCAGCCTCCAGTACCGTCGCCGGAGCCTCCATATATTTTGGAAATGACTGCACAGCCTTTTTGTAGGCTTCGAAAAACAATCCGTCTTTGCTTTTGAAATGCTGAAACACTGACCCCTTGGCGATGCCCAGTTGCGCGGCAATATCCTCCACCCGCGCTGAGCTGTAGCCGCGCTCGGCAAAATGCCGGATCGCGACCTCGACGATCGACGCCCGTTTCGCTTCCGAGCGGGGACGCGGCTTGATATCGCGCCTCAACTGCGTCGGCTTCGCCAGACTACTTGCAATCCCTTCCATCTCTGAATCCCCCGTTTCTTTGACCTTCGGTCAAGGAACGATACAGCAAGCCCAAACCATTTTTCAATGGCTTTTTGCTTGACCTTTCGCTAATTTCTTGAACCGGGCCCTTTTCTTGTTTTGACCACAGGTCAAGCATTTCCAGACCTATGTCCACGCGCGTACCTAACTCGCCGAACGCTACGTATGACGCAGTCATCATCGGAGCCGGCCACAACGGCCTTACCGCCGCCGCCTATCTCGCCCGCGCCGGACACTCGACCCTGGTTCTCGAGCGGCGCGATGTCGTGGGCGGATGCTGCGTAACCGAAGAAGTTGCTCCGGGCTGCCGTGCGTCGACTACGTCGTATATCGCCAGCATGCTGCGTCCTGAGGTGATTCGCGACCTTCATCTCGCCCGGCACGGACTCCGCATGATTCCCTGCGATCCCGCTCTGCAGGTGCCTTTTCAGGACGGCCATCTTGTCTCATGGTGGGCGAACCGCGATCGAGTTGCGCAGGAGTTGCGCAAGATTTCGCCAAAAGACGCTACAACTTTTGTGCGCGTCGACGACAGTCTCAAAAGGCTGGCCCGCTATCTGCAGCCATTTTTTCTCGAACCTCCTCCCGAGCCCGGTACACAATCGTTCGACGGCTGGTCCGAGCTTTTCCGCGCCGCTAAGCGCTTTCGCGGAATCACGACCATTGAAATCTCGCAACTCGTCTCTTTTCTGACCGGCAGCCTGGGTGACTTCCTGGACCGCAACTATGAATCCGAGAAAATAAAAACACTATTCCTGGCGAACAACGTCTACGGCAAACATGGCGGCCCTTACCAGCCCGGCAGTGCACTGGGCCTGCTGTTTCACTTACTAAGCGGCGGAGAGCAGGACGAGCAGGGCTTCTACGGACATGTCATGGGAGGCATGGGCGCCATCACCAACGCCATGGCTCGTTCCGCCGAGGCTTTTGGAGCCGAAATCCGCACCAGCTGCGCGGTCCGGCAAATCGACGTACGTAATGGCAGAGTGCGGTCGGTCGTTCTGAAAGACGGTACCGAGATTCGCGCCCGGGTGGCGCTTTCGAACGCCGATCCCAAGCGCACCTTCCTAGACATGTTGCCGGAACGGGACCTTCCCGCGGATTTCGTTCACGCCATTCGCGGCATCAAAATGAACGGGCCTTGCGCCAAAGTCAACATGGTACTTGCCGAAGAACCACGCTTTACCGGAACACCGGCGAGTTACGACCCGCAACAACGCACACTTTTCACGTTGGTGCCGTCGCTGGAATTCGCCGAGCGCTGCTACGACATCGCCAAGTTCGGTAATATTCCTGAAGAGCTGTGGGTGGATTGCGTAATTGCATCGAATGCCGACGCTTCACTGGCCCCCGCTGGCAAGCACATCATGACTTGTTTCGTGCAGTATGTGCCCTACAAACTCCGGCAGGGAAGCTGGGACGATCATCGTGAACTTCTGGGTGACCGCGTGGTGCAGAAGATTGCCGAATACGCGCCGAACGTCCCGGGCGCGATCATCGCCCGCCAGGTTCTGACGCCCCTCGATCTCGAGCGCACTTACGGGCTCACCGAGGGCAATATCTTCCATGGCGACTTGAATCTTGAACAATTATTTTTCAATCGGCCCGTCGCTGGATGGTCCCAGTACCGCACTCCCATCGCTGGCCTGTATCTATGCGGTGCAGGAGCCCACCCCGGCGGAGGGGTGACGGGAGCTCCGGGCCATAACGCCGCGTATCAAGTTTTGAGGGATCTGAAAAAACGCAAATTCAAGGAGGCTGTAGCATGAGCACCGTCCCTATGGGTGAAACTCCTCAGCATTACACGCAACGCATTCTGTCGAACGCTGCCGGCCAAGATCCGATCAAGCTTCAATCTTCAACCAACAAGAAACTAACTCGCCTGATCGCAGGCATCCCCAGCAGCAAACTGCGCAAGCGGCCTGCGCCCGCGAAATGGTCGATCGCCGAAATCCTGGCACATCTTGCCGACGTCGAAATTGTCATCGCATGGCGCCTGCGATCCATTCTCGGCCATCCCGGAACCCCTGTGCAGGCTTACGATCAAAACGTCTGGGTTACCTCCGGTCACTACGAAAAACGCGATCCCGGCAAATCCATCGAACTGCACCGGGCGGTGCGCGAAGCCAATCTCGCGCTCTTGAAGTCACTGACTCCCGAGCAGTGGAAGCACTACGGCCAACACGCCGAGCGCGGGCAGGAATCGATTGAACACATTGTTCGCATGGTCGCCGGACATGACGTCAACCATGTTCGCCAGATCGAACAGATTCTGAAATCAGGCAAGTGATCGCAATCGTCGATAGGAGTATCCATGGCTAAACAAGGCATCCTCGAACGCCTCAAGAACGGCCCAGTTTTAGGCGACGGCGGCTACTTACTCGAACTCGAAAAACGCGGATGGGTTCGTCCCGGTCCGTTCACGCCTGAAGTCGCCATCGTGTATCCGGAAGCGCTTCGGGAACTTCACATCGAATTTCGAGAAGCTGGAGCCGAAGTGCTGCAGTCGCTGACGTTCTATGCCAGTCGCGACAAGTTAGCCACAGTCGGGCTGGAAGACCGTGTAGAAGATATCAATCGATCAGCCGTCCGCGTGGCGAAAGAGGTAGCGGGCGACCAGTGCCTGGTCGCGGGCAATCTGAGCTTGACCTGGATGTATGAACCGAACAGCGCGGCGGCCGCGGAGCGCGTGCGCCAGACGTTCGACGAACAACTCAGGGTTCAGTGTGAAGAGGGCGTCGATTTCATTATCGGAGAGACCTTCTCCTGGTTGGGGGAAGCTCTTTTATGTGTCGAGCGCGCCCGCCGAACCGGACTTCCCGTCATGGTCACGATCTGCTTCGAAAATAAGAATGAAACGGCCGAGAGTACCGACGCCGCCACCGCCGCGAAAACCCTGCTGGATGCCGGAGCCGACATCGTCGGCATGAATTGTCTGCGCCCGCCGCAGCACATGCTCGGCCCCATGGAACAGATGCGTAAAGCGGTCGACGGCTATCTGGCTTGCCAGCCCGTGGCCTACAACACTCCGGAAGACAAACCCGACTTTACCAGTCTGCCTGAATTCCCCTACGCTCTCGATCCCCTGCAACTTACGCGCAAGCAAATGGGAGACTATGCCCGGCAGGCGAAAGAGATCGGCATCAACTACATCGGGTCATGCTGCGGGTCGGTCGCCATGCATGTGAGGGAAATGGCCCGAGTCCTTGGCAAACTGCCTGCCGAAAGCCGCGTCTGGAAGAAAGGCGGAGCCAAGCCGATGTCAGCTTACGAATATTATGCTCATGATCACGGAACGCAGTGACTTGAAGTGCTGTCGCATACTGCACTCACTGGGGCAGCGAAGTTGAATGGATCAGCGTTCCGCCGGTTCCTGGATTGGTTGAAGCGGCTGCGCGGAGGCGCGCTTCGTGGTCCGGGTGGTGGTAATCACAACGACGCTGACCAGCACCAGCAACGTTCCGAGCAAAGTCCTCGGGCCGACGGTCTCGCCGCCAAGGAAATAGCCGATGGTCACGGCAACGACCGGGTTGACGTAGGCGTAAGTGCCAACTTTGGTTGGCGATTCATGATGAATGAGCCAGACGTAAGCTGTGAAACCCACGATGGAGCCGGCCACGATCAAATAGCCTAGTGCGAACCATGCGCCGCGAGAAACCTGCGCCATGCGGAAACCGTCGAACTCGCCGAAGACCTCTGCTGCCACGGCCAGCAGAATTCCGCCTGCCAGCATCTGCGCTCCCGAGCTCATGACTTTTGACGCGGGCAACGGCAGCTTGCGCGTAAGTGCCGACGCGATCGACCAACTGATGGAAGCGATCACGAGTGCGATGGCTCCTGCGCGATCAATCGGAGCTTCGCCAATATTTACCGATCGACTCACCAGAACGGCCACACCGCCAAGGCCGACCAGAAGCGCGAACGCCAGCCGTAGCGTAAGCCGTTGCGTGCGCAGAAAGATGATCTCCGAAAGCGCCATAAACACGGGGATGGTCGCCAGCATAACCGCGGCGACTCCCGAAGGCACGCGTTGCTCAGCCCAGAACAACAGGCCGTAATCGGCTACAAAGATGCAGAGCGCGAGTACCGAAGCTGCAAACCACTCGCGGCGAGAGGGCAATGGCGTACCGGTGAGGCGCATCCATAAGACGAGTACCAATCCGGCAACGAAAAACCGCATGCTGGCAAGGACTAAAGGCGGAACTTCGCGTACTCCGATGCGGATAGCCAGGAAGGTCGAGCCCCAGACGAAATAAATGATGGCGAAGGCGAGCAGGGTCTTCCATGCTGGCGGACGAACCGTAGCTTCCATGGGAAATAGATCCCTGGCGAGATTGTCAGGACGCAGAGTTTTTCCAGTAGCTCTTCCCTGCCTTATTCTTTCCACCGCCCAGTGAACCGTTTACACAACTGCAAAAATCTCTCACGAGCTCCCAATCCAAATCCCCACGGCAAACACCAGCACTCCTCCGACGACCACCTGAAATGCCGCGGACAGCAGCGGAGTATCCATATACCGATTGCGAATCCAGGCGATGGTCGCCAGTTCCGCCGCGACTACAATGACGGCGGCTATAAACGCCACGTGAAAATCTTTGATCAGGAATGGCATCGTGTGTCCAATGCCGCCGGCAGCCGTCATCAAGCCAGTGACCGCACCCCGCAGCATAGGACGGCCGCGGCCGGTCATCGATCCGTCATCCGACAGGGCTTCCGCGAACGCCATTGAGATTCCGGCTCCGATCGACGCTGCCAGGCCGACCAGGAACGCGTCGTTGCTGTTTTTGGTCGCGAATGCCGCGGCGAACACCGGAGCCAGGGTCGATACCGATCCATCCATCAGTCCGGCGAGACCGGGTTGCACGATCTGCAACACAAAAAGGCGCCGCTGCGCCTCGTCTTCTGTCTTTTTTTCCGTTGGCGTGATGCTTTCCGACAGGGCCTCCGCTGCCACCTGATGCTTGCGTTCAATCTCTTCCAGATCTCCCAGGAGTTTCCGGATTCCCGCGTCGGTGACTTGCCCAATCGCCTTTTGATAGAACTGGCGCGTTTCCAGTTCCATCAACTCGGCCTGCTTGCGCACTTCAGCAATTTTCAGAGGGCGCGTCAGCCAGAACGGACGTCGCTGTACAAAGCCCTTCACGTCCTGCCGCCTGACCAGCGGAATATGCTCCCCAAAACGGGCTCGATAGGTTTCGAATAATGAGGCCCGGTGGCCAGATTCCTCCGCGCCCATGTCGTCGAAAAGTTTCGCCGTCGCTGGATAGGTCTCTCGCAGGCCGTCGGCAAAATCCGCATACACGCGACCATCCTCTTCTTCCAGTGAAATCGCCAGCGCCAGAATCTCGCGCTCCGACAGGTCTTTGAAGTTTCGTGCCATGCCCACAAGTTTACTGTTTCTCAAATGCCTTTCAAGGATGCCCTGAAAGAAGCCTCTGATTAAGTTGGTTCCAGACGACGGCTGGGCAATCACTGAAGATCACCCGGCAACGGTTGCCCACTGAACATGCGGCACCTTCTGCCCCCTGCGCCACAATGGGTGACGAGTCCAAGGTCTCACCTCGCGCAAGCGATACATAATGCTTGGCCGACCACTTCAATTCCAGGGACGAGACAATGGAAACGGGCGTGCTGCAACCGCTCTGAATGTTTCGCCAACTTCTTACACCGAGGTAGATCGATGTCCATCTCCGGGATTTTAAGCAACACCTACAACCAATATCAGATTGGCGCTACACCCAATCCGATCCAGCAGCAAATCCAACAATTAGGAACGGCTCTGCAATCCGGCAATCTATCGGCCGCTCAGTCCGATTTCGCAAGCTTGCAAGCTGCCTTTTCACAACCGTCGACCACCACGGGCGCGCCGACTTCCACTGCTGGCGGCCCTGTCAACCAAGCCTTCAACCAACTTGCCTCCGATCTCCAGTCTGGCAACCTTTCCGCCGCACAAAAGGATTTTGCGACGGTCCAGCAGGACATCCACGGCCCGAATGGAGGTCCTTCGTTCTCGCGCTTCCCCCATAGCCACCATCACGGCGGAGGAGGGGACAGTTCCACTGCTGAGAACACGCTGCTGCAGAATCTCAATCTGGGGGGCCAGAATGTGTCCCCCAGCAGCCTTCCCGGAGCGCAACAGGCCTATGTCAGCTTGCAGCAACAACTGCAGCAATTCGCGCTGGGCGGAGCGGCTCTCACTTCCGAGTCGCCGGTCTCCTTCGATGCCTGATCCAATCGTAAGGCGCGGACGACCTCGTCCACCCCGCGCAAGTCCACCGGCTAAGAGAATTCCGCAAGCAAAAACCATCCCTTGATGGAAGCCGGTCGTATAGGAAAATTGAAGCGGCCTCAACCAGTGGTGCGGAAAAGTGCGGAAAGAATAAAAGCTTTACCACGGGGCACTCGGAAGTGCACAGGGGACGTGGTCGGTGTTCCCCGTGTTCAATCCTCGAACAAAGAAAAGCCATCCGCCGTCAGCAGAACCACGCCGACTCCGGATGGCTGACTCTCAAAACCGAATTAACGTTACCGCTCTGCGCGAATCGTATCGATCGCTTCGTGCAGCTCGCGCTCGGCGGCGTGGAGATGCTCCTCCGCCTTCGCGCCATGTCCCTGCATGTCATAGTGATTGGCCGCACGGGCACGGTCGAGCTCGTTGATGGCTTCTACAACGTGTTTATGGACCCCGTCGATATCGTGCCAGTCATGCACCTTGTCGGCAACAGCGATTCCTCCAACGAATGACAGACACGCGGCTACGACACCTACAACAATCGCATTCTTCATGGTTCTTCCTCTCAATTGGTAAATAGTTTTTCCGGCACGCACGAATATTCGCTATTTTCCCGAAGCTCGCACGTGCTGTCAAAAGAAACCGCACAGCTGTACATGCAAAGGTACATGGGGAGGTATGTACGTTTGGCGAGACTTTGGTAACGCGAAGCAGAAGAATCAACACCATCATTCAGGTTGAGGATCCAGTTATTGGATCCTCTTGCTTTACTATTGCAAGCACTCGACATTCGGCCTGCTGGGAGAGAACGCGACCATGATCAAGGACGAAAAGGCCGGCTACAACCGCTTCCTGTTGCTGGTCGCTGGACTTGGCGGCTTGCTGTATGGCGTGGATGTCGGCATCATCGCGGGGGCCTTGCCTTACCTGGAGGCCACATCAACACTGAATTCGGGTCAGCTTTCGAATGTCGTTGCCACGGTGTTGCTGGGCAGCGTGATCTCAACCTTGTTTGCCGGCGCGTTGGCGGATTGGATCGGACGCAAGCCTCTGATGGTGATCAGCGGCTTGCTGTTTGTGGGCAGCATTCCCGTCATCGCGCTCGCCCACGGCTACCAGTCGCTGATTCTCGGCCGCCTTCTGCAGGGTATCAGCGCCGGACTGATCGGCGTGGTGGTTCCGCTGTATCTGGCAGAGTGCCTGGCCGCGACGAGTCGCGGCAAGGGAACCGGAATCTTTCAATGGCTGCTCACGCTCGGCATCGTCGCCGCCGCGATCGTCGGCATGTACTTCAGCATTCGCGTCGAAGAAGTGGCGAAACTGGGCGATCCAGCGCGGCTCTTTGCGTTTAAAGATACGGCATGGCGGAGCATTTTCTGGGTTTCTCTGCCCCCGGGCATCCTGTTCGTGATGGGCAGCCTGATGGTGTCGGAGTCTCCTCGCTGGCTGTTTCGGCGCGAGCGACGGAACGCAGCTTATGCTGCGCTGCTGCGTTCCCGCTCTCAGCATCAAGCCGATCTCGAACTGGCGGAAATGGAGCACGCAGCGGCCGCGGACCAGGTGAAGATCTCGAGTGGAACAAGGATCAAGGAGTCGCTTCTTCGCCGAAAATACCTGATCCCCTTTCTCCTGGCCTGTGTGATTCTCGCTTGCAACCAAGCCACCGGCATCAATTCAATCATCGGTTACAACACCAACATTCTTTTACAGGCAGGACTCTCCGATGTCGAGGCGCACCGGGGCTACGTTCTCTTCACGATTGTGAATTTTCTTACCACGATCGGCGGAGTGATGCTGGTGGATCGCAAGGGACGCAAGTTTCTGCTTTCGGTCGGCAGCGCGGGCATTATCGTGTCGCTGGTTTGCACCGGCATTTTGTTTCGACGAACGGAAAAGCTGCGCGTGGATTCTCGCAACGCCACTCAGACCCTGGTAGATGCCGGTCAGAGAGTTAGTTTGCTTTACGACGAGAAGGTTGCGGATAGGCTACTCGAAGCCAGCGGAGATGCGGGTAAGACCATGGCTTCAAGCCATCGTCCCACTTCACTGGTGGTCATCTATTCCTACGGAGATTTCCGCGCTGCTAGCAAGGTTGCGCGTTCCGACGAGAAGGCCGCCAAGCCGATCGAGATCACGCGGGAGAGCTGCTTGCCCGCGAATCGAGTGGTGGCATTTTTTTCTAATCCGTTCGCCGATCTCGATGCCTCACGCAGGGCCCCGTTAAGAATTGACAACGCCCTGATTACCCCCGTGCCGACCGCTCACAACGGATGGCTGGTGGCCATCACCCTATTTGTTTTCATGGCTTTTTTTGCCATCGGCCCGGGAGTCTGCGTGTGGCTGGCACTTTCCGAGCTCATGCCCACCCGAATTCGATCCAACGGTATGAGTATTGCGCTGCTGATCAACCAGGCGGTTTCGACCGGCATCGCCGCCGTGTTCCTGCCGATGGTCGGCAAGTATGGTTATTCGACTATGTTTTTCGGATTCGCCGGATGCACCGTTATCTACCTCGTCACGGCCGCGTTTTTCCTGCCGGAAACCAAGGGGAAGACGCTGGAGGAGATCGAAGCCCATTTTGAAGGTGCGAGCTCCGCTCCTGCAAATCGACAAGTTCGCTGAGCAGGCTTTCCAGCGGGAAGGGCCGTAGTTGCACAGGAAGTGCAAATTGTTTCATCTTGTAGGGACGGGTTAATTTTTGTAGACTTTTTTCTGCTTTAACGCCGAGTGCTCTTCCTAATCCTATCGGACATATTGAACACATTCACAGTTGGGGGGTTCTTGTGTCCAGATGCGAGCGGAAAATCTTCCACCAGATTGACAATTTAGGTTGCCGAGGGGGAAATTATGAATCGAAAAGGAACGATCTGTTTGATCGCGCTCGTCGCGATAGTTTGGAATGTGAGTCTTTTTTCTCAGGCGCAGTCACAGACCCTGTTGACTCATCACGTCCGTGAAGCGGTTCTCGATGGGCAGGCGAAGATCGTCGGCTCACTTCCGCCCAGCCAGTCCTTGCACTTCGACATCGTGTTGGCAATGCGTCATCCGCAAGAGCTGAAAATCTTCCTGCAAGAAGTTTACGATCCCGCAAGCGCCTCCTACCGGCACTTCGTTACAGTTCCGGAATTCACTGCGCGGTTTGGTCCCAGCCAGGCAGATTATGACGCCGTGATTCGTTTCGCGAAAGCGAACGGTTTCACCGTGCTCGGCGGCTCCCGCGACAGCATGGACGTGCAACTCAAGGGCTCAGTGGCGAACATCGAGAAAGCCTTCCACGTGAGCCTGAACGTCTACCAGCATCCCACAGAAAACCGCACCTTCTATGCTGTGGATCGCGAGCCCACTGCGGATCTGCCGATGCAGTTGTGGCATGTCTCGGGCTTGGACAACTATTCCATTCCGAAACCGATGTTCGTAAAGAAAAGCCCGACGCAGCAGGAGAAGCCTCAGCCTCTGGCGACGACCGGTTCCTGTCCTGAACAGTCATTCTGCGGCAGCGACATGCGTGCGGCTTACTACGGAAGTGGACCCCTCACGGGCGCTGGCCAGAACCTCGGTTTGCTGGAGTACCTGGGATATGACATCGCCGACGTGAATACCTACTATCAGAATGCCGGGCAAACTCTCTACGTCAACATCGTGGGAATTTCCACCGACGGATCTCCCTTGCTCTGCGTCGAAGCCCAAGGCTGCGACGATACGGAACAGACGCTGGACATTACTCAGGCAGCCGGCATGGCTCCGAACATGAACACCATCTACGTCTATGTTGGAGGCACCGACACCGCACTCTTAGGGGCGATGTCTTCGGACCTTCCGCTCCCTTCACAATTGAGCGCTTCATGGACCTGGAGCCCGCCGGATCCCGGCACGGATGATCCCTACTTCATGAAGATGGCGTCACAGGGTCAAACCTATTTCAATGCGTCGGGCGACGGCGGCGCATACGAAGGCTCGGCTCCATGGCCGCCGAATTCTGCTTATGTAACAGCGGTTGGTGGGACGGACCTGGATACTACTGGCCCCGGCGGCGCCTGGGCTTCGGAAACTGCATGGGTCGACGGTGGCGGCGGCTGGGGAACCAATGTCGATATCCCATCATGGCAGCAACTTCCCGGCGTGATCACCACCGCTAACAAGGGGTCAACGGTTTATCGCGATGTCCCGGACGTCTCGGCCAACGCGAACTTCACCTTCTACGTCTGCGCCGATCAAAGCGGCTGCACCGCAAACGATTACGGCGGGACCAGTTTTGCATCGCCGATGTGGGCGGGTTACATTGCGCTGGCGAACGAGCAGGGGGCTAACAACGGCGTTCCGCTGCTCGGATTCATTAATCCGGCTATCTACAACCTCGGAGTATCGTCGGGCTATGGCAATGCATTTCACGACATTGTCAGCGGCACTGACGGTCTTCCGACGACTCCGGGTTACGATTTGGCTACCGGTTGGGGCAGCCCGAATGGAGCTGGCCTGATCAATGCCTTGGTTGGAGCTGCGGGGCCCGGTTTCGCACTGTCGGCCTCGCCGAGCACTGTATTGGTCACTCAGGGCAACAGCGTGACCAGCACGATCACTGTGACTGACATTGACGGGTTCAGTGGCAACGTTACCTTGTCCGCTTCCGGCCTGCCAAGTGGTGTAACTGCAGTGTTCTCTCCGAATCCTGCAACCACAACCAGCACCCTGACCCTGACCGCCAGCGGTACAGCCACCTTGGGAACGGTCATTGCGACCCTCGGAGGCACGTCGGCCAGCTTGACGAACACTACGCCACTAAGTGTTACCGTGGCGCAGGAGATTAATGGCTCCGAAATCGGTGTGACGCCAAGCTCCCTCAATTTTGGGACGGTCGTGGTGACGGCAACGAGCAAGCCGAAGACGGTCACAATTACCAACAGCTCAAGCGCAACGCTGGACATCGTGAGCATCGCAGCCAGCGGTAATTTCTCGCCAACGAGCACCTGCGGCAGCACCCTGGCTGCGGGAAAGAGCTGCACCATCAGCATTACCTTTACACCGCTGCAGACGGGGGCTCTGACGGGGACGCTTTCCATCTCCGATAACGGCTCGAACAGTCCTCAGACGGTATCACTGTCGGGCACAGGCAAAGCGCAGGTAACCCTAACACCCGCGTCCACCACCTTCCCCTTAACCGTGGTAGGCAAGTCGAGTGCAGCGAAGGTGTTTACTCTGAGAAACAACCAGACCGTGATTACCAAAAACATCTCGATCTCGACCACCGGTAACTTCACCGTCAGCTCGACGACGTGCCAGGCGCAGTTGACCTCTTCTGCCACCTGCACGATCGACGTGGTGTTCACTCCAACCGGCGTGGGAACCGAAACCGGCACCTTGAGTGTTTCGGACAACGCGCTGAATAGCCCGCAGACAGCGAATCTGAACGGCACCGGCAAGAATTAGAACCGTCTGTTTGGAACAGCCCCGCAGAGATGCGGGGCTTTTTTTTTCGCCAGACACGTCCCACTCTGACCGGTCCGCCAAACGCCGCTACTGTCGAGCAAAGCGGAACCGACCGCAAACGCAAGACCCGCGTGAGGTCTTCGTGAGAAGTGCAAACTAATGCAGCTTTGTTGAAAGGAAACGTATGTTGCGATTTTACATTGCCTTTCAGGAGAGACCAATGTATAAACTACGAGCGCTAGTAGTCTCCCCCGAGATGCTTCTTCTTCGAAGCGGCGCAAACTCCAGCTATTGAATCGACAGAGAGGTTTAGTCCAGCGAATGTGTGATGTCAGGAGGTTCCGGCCCCGCCCCCAGATGTTTTGTCTCCTTTTTCTACTGATCGCATTCCCCACTTTAATGAATGCCCAGGATAAGGATAAAGACAAGGACAAGGACAAAGACCACGACTCGAAAGCGGGAGCTGTCAACTATGTCAAGGTCGAAGGCAAGTTGCGATGCGACAAACCGGATCCGGCGTACTCGATCGATGTGCCGGATCGCCCCGGACACGCTCTGATGATCACGAAACGCAAGTGCACATGGACCGAGCCGATGGTGTTCCTGGGGGCGAAAACCAAAGATGGAGTGGCGGTTGGTTATATCGAGAAAAGCGAAGGCATGCTTCATATCAACGGTTTTGAAACAGACACGCTCGACAATGGCGAAAAGCTGACCTGGAAGAGCATGGGACAGGTACTGGCGGAAAAGGGACCGGCCACGGCCACAGGGCGCTGGAGTCTGATGCGGGGTACAGGAAAATTCAAAGGGATCAGGGGCGGCGGCAGCTACGAAGAGACGCTCGGCGCCGATGATGTCATGGTTCTGGAGCTGGAAGGCGTGTACGATCCATCCGCTTTGGCAGGGGAAAAGAAGTGAGAGTTATCCGGGAGGAAACATTGACGACAAAACGATTTGCAACGGTAGCGTTCCTGGCTGTGTTCTGTCTGGCATTGCCGATCTTCGCACAACAAACTAGGAAAGAGCAAAAGGGAGCAACGGTTATCCACGAATTCAAGCACGACACCGGACCTGTACTCCGGGAGATCGCTCCGCTGCTTCCGCAATGGGGCACGCCTCCGCGGCGCGAGATCGAGAACCCTGCCATCCCGCATAACTGGAGCCAAAAGGTAGAGAAAGATCCGGTGCTGCAATCGCAGAATTC
The DNA here is from genome assembly GCA_963696275.1 of uncultured Acidobacteriaceae bacterium. Taxonomy (GTDB): domain Bacteria; phylum Acidobacteriota; class Terriglobia; order Terriglobales; family Acidobacteriaceae; genus Acidiflorens. Next base: position 441,811 of record CAVOJQ010000013.1, read on the forward strand.
TCCGCAGGGTCCGCAGACCCCGGGACCCAACGTGGAATTCGACGGTATCGGCTACGGCGACAACTTTTTCTGCAACTGCATGCCTCCGGATAATGACGGCGCCCCCGGCACGACGCAATACGTCCAATATGTCAATCTCACTTATCAGGTTTTCGACAAAAGCGGGAACACATTATTGGGTCCGGTTTCGGGCAACGATTTCTGGTCAGGATTCGGCGGATCTTGTCAGACCGACAACAGCGGCGACACGGTCGTACGATTTGACGCGGCTGCTCAGCAGTGGGTAGTTGCTCAGTTCGCCCTGAACGGCTCAGGTGACGATTACGAGTGCGTAGCGGTATCCCAGACTTCCGATGCTACCGGCGCCTACTACCGCTATGCGTTTCCGTTCAGCAATTTTCCGGACTACCCGAAGTTTGGCGTATGGCCGGATGCCTACTACTTCACCTTCAATAATTTCACTCTTTCGGGAAGCTCGTTTGTCGGCGCCAACGCTTGCGCCGCCGACCGCGCCGATATGCTCGTCGGCAATACAGCCACGATGCAGTGTTTCCAGCAGAGTTCGAGCATTTCCTCACTGTTGCCTTCCGATCTGGACGGGTCTACTCCCCCAGCTTCGGGTACTCCCAACTTCTTCATGACGCTGGATCCCGACGGAAGCGCCAATCTGGACATGTATGCATTCAGCGTTAACTGGGTGAACCCTTCAGAATCGACCTTCACCGGCCCAACTCTGATCCCGGTTGCCGCTTTCACCGGCTTGTGCTCCGCCGAGGGAGGCCATGACGATTGCGTGCCGCAGCCCACGGCCGGCAGTGACTCACTGGAGGCCCTGTCGGACCGCCTTATGTACCGACTGGTCTATCGCAACTTCGGCGATCACACAACGTTGCTGGTCAGCCACTCGGTAACCGCCGGTAGTAGTGGCGGTGCGCGCTGGTACGAAATTCACAATCCGGAGACAGGTCCAACCGTGTTCCAGTCCGGAACGTATGCACCGGACGGGCAATGGCGCTGGATGCCTTCGATGGCCATGGACCAGAACCAGGACATCGCTGTCGGCTACAGCTGGTCCGGCTCAGGCGCGGGCGACTATCCTTCGCTTAACTATGCCGGCCGCGTACCGTCGGACCAGGCGGGTACTCTGGAATCCGAAGTTACGTTGAAGGCAGGCGAAGGCTCGCAGAGCAGCGGCGGCGTCGATCGCTGGGGCGACTACACATCGATGACCATCGATCCCACCGACGACTGCACTTTCTGGTTCACCGAAGAATACTTGAAAGCCACGGGACAGAATGGCGGGTTCAACTGGAGCACCGCAATCGGAAGCTTCACCTTCCCCGGTTGTGGTACCGGTGGAAATCCCAACTTCAACCTCAGCACCAATCCGAACAGCGTAACCGTCACCCAGGGTAACAGCGCCACGAGCACCATCACGGTGAATCCGTTTGACGGCTTCACCGGCAGCGTGACACTAACCGCTTCTGGCCTGCCGAGTGGCGTGACAGCCGGGTTCACGCCGAATCCTACAACCACGAACAGCACGCTGACCCTTACGGCCAGCGCGTCAGCTGCTTTAGGCACGAGCACGATCACCCTCACGGGTGTGTCAGGCAGTTTGACCCGCACGGCTTACTTGAGCCTCACTGTCGAGCCACAGGTTACCGGTATCAGCGTGTCGCCGACTGCTCTCTCATTTGGATCCGTCGTGGTGGCAGCAGTCAGCAAGCCGAAAACAGTTACCCTTACCAATGCCGGAGCCTCGACGCTGGACATCAACAACGTCGCAACCAGCGCCAACTTCGCGCAGACGAACAACTGCGGCAGCACCCTGGCTGCGGGAAAGAGCTGTACGATCAGTGTTACCTTTAATCCGGTGCAGACGGGGGCTCTGACGGGGACGCTTTCCATTTCCGACAACGCCTCGAACAGTCCGCAGACGGTATCACTGTCGGGCACGGGCAAGCCGCAGGCTGCGCTAACACCCGCGTCCTCGACCTTCCCCTTAACCGTGGTAGGCAAGTCGAGTGCACCGAAGGTGTTTACGCTGAGAAACTACCAGACCGTAATCCTCAGAAACATCGTGATCTCGACCACTGGCAACTTCACCGTCACCTCGACGACCTGCCAGGCGCAGTTGACCTCCTCTGCCGCCTGCACCATCGACGTGGTATTCACTCCAACCGGCGTGGGAACCGAAACCGGCACCTTGAGTGTTTCGGACAACGCGCTGAACAGCCCGCAGACATCGAATCTGAAGGGCACCGGCAAGAATTAGAACCGTCTGCTTGGAAACAGCCCCGCAGAGATGCGGGGCTTTTTTTGTCCGCAAGAAGCAGCTGTTGGCCTCTCCATCCAGGCAGCAGCAGAAGCAAAGTCTCTACTGGCTGGGGTTTTCTCTGCCCGGCTGTTGGTTTGCCCGCAGGCGCTTCACCTCAGCACGCTCGCGCTCAGCATCTTCGTTCTGGCCCAGCTGATCGTAAATAGCCGCCAACCACGCATGAGGCAATGGATCTTGCGGTCGAAGCGCAGCCGCCTTCTTCAGAGCCGCCACGCCAGCCTGAGGGTCTCCCGAGCGAGCCAGGGACTGCCCCAGTATCAGGTAGCTTCCATAGTCTTCAGGATCGTACTCCAGCACCGTTCTGCATTCCCTGATGGCCTCCGGCACCCGGTTGGTCCGAGCATAGCCCAATTCCAGGAAGCTGTGCGCCTCAATCAGATTTGGGATCTTCGCCACCGTGTTCTCCAACTCCTCGACGGCTGCGGCGAAGTCTCCGGTCGCCATCAAGCTTTTTGCCAGCTGGAAATGAGCCATGGGCGAATCCGGATTCATTTGCAATGCCTTGCGCAAGACCGGCACAGCTTCTGGGAATTCCTGGTTTCGCATCAGCCATTCGCCCAGCTTCGAATCTAGCGCCAGGGCGGGCTCTTTGGCGATCACTTGCCGGAGCAGCACAATCGACTCGTCAAAATGCATATCTTGCTGCAACACCTCCGCCCGGTGGATCATGTTGGCGATTTCGATCTCGTCCTTGGGGTCGACGGCGACTTGACCGGCGGGCACCTGACCGGCGGCCGCTACCTGCGAAGCTTCTTTGCTCGAACCGTCTTTGCCCGAGGCCATGTAGCCGAGCGCTCCCAATTTCTCCTGTGCCGCCGGGTCCAGAACAGCCTTGGGAGCGGCCCGCTGGCTGGCGGTCTTCTGCCGGAAGGCCTCGAGTTGGCCCGCCAGCGTGTCAGCCACCGCCACGGACGCCGATGCCAGGTTGTGATCGGCTTTCGGATCCGCCGCCTGGTCATACAATTCCCGGCGCGGTACCTGAATGTACAGATACTTCCCTGTTCGCAAAGCCCGCTCTGCACTCCACCCGAATTCTGTCCGCGGATAATCCGACTCGGAATACGCGGCCCGTTCGCGCCAGACATCAGTCGTGATCTTGCCCTCAGTGGTCTTGCCTTCAGTGATCTTGCCTTCGGCCCCTGCCGCCCCTGGCTTCATCAGCGCCAGCAGCGGTTCTCCCTGTACCTCTTTCGGAATCTCGATTCCGGCTTCCTGCAAAAGCGTCGGCAGGATATCGACCAGTTCCACGCGATCTTCGATCCGTTTTCCGCCAGGACTCTGGTGCGGCGACTTAGCCGGCAAGGTCATCGGCAGCTTGATCAAAAGCGGCACCTGGATCGTTTCATCGTAGAGAAAAATCCCGTGTGTATCTTCGCCATGCGCTCCGAGCGATTCTCCGTGATCGGCCATCACCGCCATGACCGCACCCGCGTACAAGCCACGCAATTTCAACTGCCGAAGTAGTTTCCCAACCACCGCATCCTCGTACGCGATGCCACCGTTATACGGCGCCGAAGCATAGCGGGTCTTGTAGGGTTGCGGCGGATCGTAGGGGTCATGGGCATCGTACAGATGCACCCAAATGAAAAAAGGCCCTTGGGGATGATGGTTGAGCCACGCCAACGCATGTTCGACCACCTCACTTCCTCGACGCTGCGCGGTGCGGTAGCGATCTTCACCGGGGCCTTCAAAGTGAAAATCGGCGTCGTAGGTTTCAAAGCCGCGGTCAAAGCCAGGGGCGTAGGGTGGAACCGGTTTCAGGACCATCGCGCCGAGAAACGCGGCGGTATGATATCCGTGCGCTCGCAGGATCTCCGGGGCATAGGGCAGATCAGTCGCGAGCGGCGCGCCAAAGGTGTTCACCTGGTGGAACTGCGGATACGTGCCCGTCAGGATGCTCGCATGCGATGACGGCGTCTGCGGAGCCTGAGCGTAGGCGCGTGTGAAAACCGCGGAATCGCGGGCCAGCATGTCCAGGTTCGGCGTCAGTCCCAGCTTCGAGCCCAGGAACCCCATGCGATCGGCGCGCGTCGTGTCCAACGTAATCAGAATGATGTTCGGAGGCGCGGGCACAGCCGCCAGCGCGCCAGCCGTCAAACAGGCAAGGCACGCCAAGCGACGAAACGCGGACCTGGAAAAGATTGCTGCCGGCAAAATTTCACCTTGCGCCTGTAACTGCGCGCTCACCTATGCCTAATCCGGGTCGGGAGCTGGCCCCTTCTCCGCCAGACGCTTGCCCTCGTCCCGCTCCCGTTCGGCGTCGTCATGGCGTCCTAACTTGTCATAAGCATCGGCGAGGGCCAGGTGGGGCTGGGGCGCCCAGGGCCGGAGCGAAGCCGCTTTCGTCAGCCTCGGCAGTGCGGCTTCAGGGTCTCCCGCGCGTATGAGGTCTCGCCCGAGCCATAAGTTGGTTCCGTACTGTTCGGGCAGCACCGCGAGGACGGTCTCGCATTCTTTGATCGCTTGCGGCAAACGGTTCGTCCGGGAATAAGCGATTTCGAGAAGCAGATGAGTTTTCCATGACCCGGGCAACTTCGCCTCGACGCCCTCCAACTCGGGAATCGCGCCCTCATAATCGTGGGACTTGAGCAATACGTTGCCGAGTTCGTAATGCAGATTCACAGAATCCGGCATCAATTCCACCGCCTTGCGCTTCGCCTTCACGGCTTCGGGGAAGTGGCCGAGGTTGGTCTCGGCGCCACCCAGTTTCGCATAGACGATCCACATATCAGGGTCTTTGGCGATGACCTTGTGCAGCAGAGCGACGGCTTCTTCGTTGCGTGCTACCTCGAGCAGAAAGTTGGCGTGCACCATCATATTGCCGATCTCGATCTTGTCCTTGGGATCGGCGCCGCCGCCCAGGGCCGCGGTCGCCAGCGAATCGGCGTTCGAAGCGGTATAACCAAGAGCCGCCAGTTTCTCCTGCGCTTCAGGATCGGCGGTCGAACTGGGTGCTACCACGCTCTTGCTCGTCTTTCGCCGGAAATCATCCAGTTGACCCTGCAGGGTATCCGCCACCGCCTTGGAGGTAGGCGCCAGGTCGTGCTCGGCATTTGGGTCCGTCGCCAGGTCATAAAGCTCCCGGCGCGGCGCTTCAATCAACAGATACTTGCCCGTGCGGAGCGAGCGTATGGCGCTCCATCCATAGGCGCGCACCCCGTATTCCGTTTCCGCATACAGCGGCCGGCCGGGGGATGCGGTCGGGTTCGATGCCGTGCGCTCACGGTCACTCGGACTTCTGCCCGCACTTCGGCCGGGCGGCGGCTCCGGCATCGCCATCATGTTCAGCAGCGATTCCCCTTGTACGTCCGAAGGAACCGCGATCCGCGCCGCATCCAGGATTGTGGGCAGCACATCGACCAGTCCAACGCGGTTGTCGATTTTCCCGGCAAAACGTTCCCCTGGCATCTTGATCAAGAGAGGAACCTGGATGGTGGCGTCGTAGAGAAAAAATCCGTGGAATTCCTCGCCATGGTCTCCCAGCGCCTCGCCGTGATCGGACATCACCGCGATCAGGGAGTTTTCGAAAAGTCCGCTCGCGCGCAGCTTGTCGAGCAACTTTCCCATGCAGGAATCGACGTAAGCAATGCCGCCGTCGTAAGGCTCCGACTTATAGCGGCTAAGAAAGGGTTCGGGAGGATCGTAGGGATAGTGCGCATCATAAACATGTACCCAGATGAAGAAGGGGCCCGGCTCGCGGACGCTCAGCCACGTCAGGGCGCGCGCCACCACGTCAGACCCGCGGCGTCCAGTGGAGTTGTAATGATCTTCTCCCGGCATCGCCATGTGGAAGCCGGCGTCGTAGTAGTCAAATCCGCGGTCAAAACCGACGCTCAGTCCCTGGCTCGGGTCGAGAACAATCGAACCCACAAAAGCCGCCGTGTGATAGCCCTGGGCTTTCAGAATCGCGGGCGCATAGGGCAAGTCCTTCGCCAGAGGCACCTGAAAATCCTCTACCTGGTGGAACTGCGGATATGTACCGGTGAGAATGGTGGCATGCGAAGGCGCAGTGAACGGAGCCTGGGAGTAGGCGTGGGTGAAAACCACGGAGCGACGAGCCAGTGCATCCAGGTTCGGCGTCAGCCCGCGATGCGACCCCAAAAAACCCATGCGATCGGCCCGCGTCGTGTCCACCGTGATCAGGATGATATTGGGGGGCGCCGCGGTCCCCGCCAGTGCACCGGCGGTCAAGCAAACTAGGCACACCAACTGACGGACCCAGACCATTGCGACTATTTTACCACCGGGCATTTTGGGGGCATTTTTCAGGCCACTTCTTCTTAGATCAATGTTGCGGAGTATTCGCCGGCGCCGGGCTTGACTTCTTCGCTCCCGGCGCAGCCTTGGATGGCATAGTTCCGGAACCCGGCGATTTTTGGCAAGAGGTCGGATAGATGAAGAGCGTGGGATCCTGCGGCCCCAAAACCACATTCTTGTAGTGGATTACCGGATCGCGCGCGATGCCGCGCATGAATTCCACTTTCACCGGAAAACCTTGCAGGTCTTCCGCCTCCCAGAATCTCAGCTTGATCGGTTGCGGAAGTTTCGGCGAAGAGAGAGTCACGTCCTCAATCTTGCAGGAATGACCGTCGACCGTCTCTTGCCCGGCGCTGACCCGCACTACCGTGTAGCCCGGCCTTATAGAGGAGAACGGAGCGGAGCGAAAGTAGGGGTGGGTGTCGTGCATGCATGCCAGGGCGGAGATCCCGTACGTTTCGAGAGTGCTCAGATTGGTAATTAAGAAGTTGCGTCCTTCCGGACCCGGGTTTCTCACCAGGTTGCCAGAGCGATAAATATAGGATTCCCGTTCGTCGCCGTTCATCACGCTCCCCACCATCACGGCGGAAAATTCCTGGAAGGCATCCAGCGGATACCCGGTTGTTGCGGTTGGCGCCGCGGTCAGTGGAGTTGTTTGCCCTGGCGATCCTTCCTCTTTTGCTGTTTGCGCGCGCGATGGTGCCGTGAGCAAGCAAGCAATGATGATAGCGGCTAGCAACCGTAGCATTCTTCATTTCCTCCTAAGGCTGCTTCAGACTTGACGAGGTTGAAACACTTCGTATTTATAGCACACGCCGAAAACGAAAAAGGCCACGCTGCTGAACAGCGTGGCCTCGATTGAGGAAAGCAACCCGATTACTTCGAGATCGTCTTCGCCCGGGTCTGTGATTGTTTCGCTGCGCCAGCGCTCGAAGTCTTCAGAACCTGCTTGGTCGCCTGCGCTCCAGGGATTTCAGCGGACAGGTAGCCATAGTTTCCGAGGAACTCATAGCCGTCGAAGCCGATGTAGCCAGCCCAACCGAACTTATGCAGAAGCTTGCTGGGTTTGAGTTGGGTGATGACGAACCACTGTTCGCCAGTGTAGATGCCGCTCTCGGCGTCGATGATATTGTCGGCGTATGCGTAGGCAGGCCCTTGGCTAACCGGCGCCCCGGCAGCTGCCGTGATGTTAACCTTCACGCCTTCAATCGTTCCGTTGTTGGTTGCGAAGCAGGCACTCTGAAGGTTATCAACGCCTTGAAAGTAGAAGTTGTTGCTGCCACCGTATTGGAACGTTTCATAGTTGCAATACAGGAACAAACCGCCAGCGGAGGTGAACCCAAGGGTGCCAGATCCCTGGGCGAACGCACCGCTGCAGCCGAATACGAGAAGAGTGATCACCGCTAAGCTAGTTAGTTTCAAAGTATCCTCCTGGAAGTTTTTTCGTTCACAATTGTGAAGCTCACCCGTCCAGTGTTCGGTGCACTCCGCCGGGGAAGCCTAGTGACGTGCCACGAAACGGGAAAGCGTTACTCAGATGCGCCGCATCAATGCCGGCATGACACGTGCCCTGACGCGCCAAGCCTAGCTCATTCTCAAGCAAAGTCAAGTCAATAATCCAAAGATGTACGCGGAAAAAAACGCCGAAGATAAAATTTTGCACACTTGCTGCAAACCGCCGCCAACAACCGCTCTGGCTCGATCGCGGCGAGCAAAGACCCAGCCGCACATCCCATCTGCCGCTTGTTTTCGGCGGCACCTTGAGGTGAGAGCCCGCTCGATCACGAGGACTAATGGCGATCGCGTCAACCAGTAAACCATTATGGAACGAATGGACCGCGATCGCGCCACTCTCGCGACAATCTGGCGCAATACTCTGATGGAAAGATGAAGGTGGTAGGCAGTGCAGGACTCGAACCTGCGACCTCCTGCTTGTAAGTCGCACGAGGAATCAACAACTTCGACGGAGTGTGATCGGTTGTGACGGATTGCCACAGATGCCTTGCCCAGTAAGGCTTTCCAGCGACGCAGCGACACTCCATCACACTCGGTCGGGTTTGGTGGTGGGCACAAAATTGGGCACAAATTCGGAACTCCTCAAAACCGATCATCCAGCCTGGCAAATGTGCCTAGGGGTCTGGATCAAGGGGTGTTGGAGGGTCTAATGTACACCTAATTGCAATGGCTGGACATTCGTACACGTTGCAGTTTTTTTCGATTTTTCAAAATTCTAAACCTTGAATTTCGAAAATTTTCAAATTTTTCTTAACGTCACGCACCTTTGAACGGGGTACGCTCTATTGCCAAACGTCCCAATGACGAGATTGCGAGGCGTCACAGCTTCCCCTAGCATTCTCCGATGTGCCACAAACTGCATCACATTGCTATGGACGAAAACCAGACTCCAGTCCCGAAAGCGACCCTGAATCCCGCGAAATGGGTTGGTCAACTCGTGGCCGCTGTAATTCTGGCAGAAGCAATCTGGGGATTACTAGCCGCTCTCACCAGCAATATATTGGTACCGCTGCTGGCCAGGGTGATGGATGAGGACCCTCGGTCTCCGTTGTACCTCGGCAAAGGTGAGTTGAACCTTCCGGCGCTGTTCAACTCGTTCTTGGCACTTTGCCTGGCAGGAATTGTGTTTGTGTTCCTGTATGGTTGGTCACAGAGGAAGCCCGCGCCGTTACGGGTGAAAATGGTGCGAGTGACCAAGACGGTTTCGCAACCGACTGCCGGACCACTTTCCATTGTGCCAACTCCAGAACCGGTTGGCGTCCCAACCCAGACTGTGGTGACTCCGGCAGCACCGCGGATTGCACATGCACCCGTTTCAGTTCCTCCGGTGCCGGTCCCGCAGCAATCGAAACCGACGATATCGCCGGTTGTAGCCCCGGGCAAGCCAGAGAAGCCCCAGTCTCCTAAAGAGATCTACTACAACATCGTCGGGGATCGGATTAACCCGACCGAGGACGAATAGCCAAGGATTCGGAAGAAGTGGAGTCCGGCGCGCTTTCGTTTGTGTGAACCAGCCAATCTTTCAGTTCACGGTCTGCACCAATACCGGAGATGTGCTCCCGCTGATGTCGGGCCGTGCCTTGATATACCGCTGTGATGTTGTGAGTACCAGCGCTCAGCGTTGACGTGCTGTAGCTGGCCTAGCCTTGTGCAAGTGTCCCAGTGCCCAACTCCGTGCTGCCATCCATGAAGGTAACCGTTCCCGTCGGGGTGGCGGTTGGGGATGTCACGGTGGCCGTGAACTTCCCCTTTTGTGCCTCCTTGGACGGATTCACGGAGGACACCACGGCCGTCGTCGACGTTGCCTGATTCACTAGTTGTTTCAGTGCCGGTGACGTGCTCTTAGAGTGCGCCAAGTCGCCGCCGTAGCTTGCCGTGATTGACAGGGTGCCAATGGGGAGCTTGGATATCGTAATCGCAGCAACGCCACCGCTGAGGGACGCGCTACCGAGCGAAGTCTAGAGCAGCTTAGAAAGAGTAATCGAGCGCACCAGCTGGCGAAGAGAGAGGTGCTGGATGGGTTAGACAGTACCTCTCCCCCGCATGCAATCTACAACCTCGCCATCTTCCGGCGCACACTTCCGCCCAGCAGCAGCAGCAACCCAGTCCCCAGCAAACTCGTTGTCCCCGGTTCGGGAACCGTCGTTTGCGTCGTTCCGAGATGGATACCCCCCTTATGATCCGTTGGCCACTGGTCCGTGTACGCATAAATGATCTGCGAAGTCGTGCCCGTAACCATCCTCCCCGTCCAGATCTGTCCCGCGATCGTGCCCGAAAGATCGAAGACATAATTGGCATGATCGTGGCTGACCACCGTCCACAAAATTGGCCCGACGAAAGCTCCGCTGAAAATTGTTCCCTTCGGTTGGCCGTAATTCCCCATGCCGGTAATGTCGAAGTACGAGCCAGTGCTGGAGAACGTTCCTCCCGTCCACAAGCTCGTTCCTGTGAAAGCGCCGGTCGCAAAATTGACCGAGCCCAGCGCATGTCCACGTGGCGCCTGGATCCCGTTGAAATTCACTAGTTCCGATCCTTTGGAAGTAAGTCCCGCCGTAGTGAAAGTAACCGAACCCCCTTGGTTAATGAGCGTAATCGTGTCTGCCCAGGCTGCGCTAGCTAAGAGCAGCGCCAGTAGTCCCGATAGAATGACTAACCGTTTCATGATCTCCTCCACAGAACTCAAGCGACCCTTCTTGTCCCAAGCTCTTCCGCAGGCCGCAGGAAATTAATTACAGACTGCAATCGCCAACGTCACGCACTCTAGCCGGAAAACTGGGTCGGAGCGCCAAGAGTCGCGATCAATGACTGAACAACAGAGGGCTACGAGGGAGGGATAACAGACAACACATTAATCCGGTTCCACCGGGAAATGCTGTGAGTTGTATCACCGTTTTAGGTGACGCTCAAACCGAAATGCCAGTCAGACCGTTCCTCCAGAGCAGGTCCGGTCCTACCCCCGCCGCCGCGGTGCTGCCACCCGATCGACTACTCACCCAGAATCGTGGCACCGAACGCTCCTGGATGACGGGCAAACCGCAAATTGGCTGACCAGTCCTGCTCAAGTAGAAACTAAGGGGGCTTATGCCAAATCGCGCTCGCCCGGCCCAAGTGCAATTTGCTCTGCCAACTCGGTTGCTTTCGGGGGTCTCAACGCTCTTCTGGCGTTTCGCGGGGCTGGACAATTAACCGAGCTAGGCAACTGAATTCTCAACCGCACGCCGGGTGAGTACCACCTGAACGCCGTGCCTAGGCCGGAGTGTAATGGTGGGTAACGGCTCGACCTGGTAATCTTGCGCAACCCGGATCTGAAACCTCTGTGCGATCGCCGCCAACACTAAAGCGGCTTCCATCGCGGCAAAGGAGGCGCCTATACAAGTGCGCGGACCCCCACCAAAAGGAAAGTAAGCAAACTTGGGAGCAGCTTTGGCTTGCTCATCCAACCAGCGGTCTGGATTGAACCGCTCGGGCTGTTCATAATATCGAGGGTCGCGGTGCGTCACCCACTGGCTGACCACCACAGTTGCTCCGGCCGGCACTCGATAGCCGCCAATCTCACAGTCTTTCAAAGCGTTTCGAACAACAGCCCAAGCTGGGGGGTAAAGACGCATGGCCTCTTTTACTACTCGCCCTGTGTACGGTAGTTTGGACAGATCTTGCATTCCTGGGCTTTTGCCGTTCAGTACCCCGCGAAGCTCTGACCACAGCTTATTCTCCACCTCTGGATACTGCGCCAACAGATACCAGATCCACGATAACGAAACCGCAGTGGTCTCGTGGCCGGCCAAAAGCAGGGTCATCACTTCATCGCGCAACTGCTGGTCCGTCATCCCACCGCTCTCGTCTTGAGCCTGCAGCAATTCGGACAGCAGGTTGTCGGCAATCTGGCCACTCGCTCGCCGCTGGCGAATAAGACCGTACACGATGTCATCCAACTGGCGGGTTGCGCGCCGGTAACGCATGTTGTCGGGCGTCGGCAAGAGGCGAAAAATTGGAGGCAGGAGCATGCGTCCGCCCGAGCCCAGCTCCATCACTGTGTTGAGTGCCACAGCAACTCGCTCTCTCTCGGCAGTGACCTCGACATTGAAGAGAACCTTGGCCACAATTTCCAGCCCGAGACGCATCATGTCCTGATGAATGTCCCGCACTTCGCCATCCTGCCAGGCCGCTATCATCCGCTCCGTGTAGGCCACCATGGTGTTGCCGTAAGACACGATTCTGTCCCGGTGAAAGGCCGGTTGGATAAGGTGTCGCTGCCGCAACCACGAATCTCCTTCGTTGGTTAACAGTCCGTTGCCAAAGATCCGACGGTTGAATTGGAGAGCCTCACCCTTGATGAAACTTCGGTAGTCATTGACCAGAACGTGTTCGATAAGATCAGGGCGGTTCAGGAAATAAATGTGGCGGTTAAAGGCCCGGTAGTAGAAGATGTCGCCATATTGACGCGCCCACTGCGTATACAGTCCGAGCGGGTCTCTGCTTCCCAACGGGAAGTTCCCGATTATCCCGCGATTCCTAGGACCGGGCGGACGAACCAAAGGCATCATAAGCTGATTGCAATACTTCTACCGATTTTGAATGATACTGCAGAGCTGCCTGCCCAACGGCTGAAGGTGAGCACCGAACCACTCTTCCCTTATCACAGGATGCTTGCGGAACCTGACGCGGCCACTATTTTTCATGGCAAGTGGCCCCTGTTCTACAGAATACGGGGCTTTGGCCTGTACCGAAAAAGGCTGTTGGCCTTCAGCTTGTTCTTGTGGAAGCCAGCAACTGCGCACTCCACACGAAAAGCTGAAGGCTAACGGATGTTTTTAGAACTCGTAATGCACTCCAAGCGGTTACGTTGTTTGCATGGAAGTTCCGAGGAGCGGTGAACCCGTAGGCCGGACCGCTCATCGCAGTATTTGGCAGCGTGCTGCAGGGCACGACCGGAGCCGGCATAGTCGGCGTCGGGAGCGTGCTGGAGGGATTGCAATACTGTGCTCCCGAAGGACCACCCTCGCCGTAGCCGAAGTAGTTATACTCGCCCTTCCAGATCAGATTCTTTCGCATCGCATAGGAGAGATTCACAAAAGGCGTCTGGTAGGTAGAGACCAGCGATCCGTTCACATCGCGCGGATCGTTGAAAAAGCGGCTGCCGTTGACCGAGCTGATTCGGTAGCCGATGTTGGCGTGGAACTTGTCGATCGGCGAAAGAGCCAAGGCCACTGACGCGTACTGCGTTGGAGCGTTCATGAAGTCCTTAGCCGGACCAAAAGTATAAGGCCCCGATCCCCCGCGGGGAAGCGGAGACGGGCAAGCCGTGCCGGTGGGCGTCGCGGCGCCCGGTATGGTGGGGCTTGAGGCCGTGCCCAGGAAGCAGATGTTGGTCGCCGTGTACACGTCGCTGTAGGCATAGCCGATGTCGAACCCGTAGTGCTCGTTCGGCATCAGGTCGGCGTTCAAACTCACTATGCGGCTATGATCGACGTGCTGGAGCGGGCCATCAACGGACGCTGTGCCTGTATTGTTCGTATTGTTGTGGCGCTCGAGGTCATTGTACGCGCCGGAGAACGTCGCCCAGGTCTTCGGCCGGTAAGTGGTGTGAATTCTGTAATGCTGAAGCTCGCGGGGTGCGACCGGGGTGAGGACATTGTCGGCGTACAGAACCTCGACCGAACCGTTGATGTTCCAGTTGTTCGCCGGCTGCACAGCGACGCCGAAGGTACCGCCGTTCTCGTTGATGGTGAAGTTGGAGATACCGGACAGGTATCCCGTGGTGTTCGCGGCACCTTCGCCGATGGTGTGCTGCTGGTAGTGATAGGTGAGCGTGAACATGGTGCGATCCGTAAGGTCGTACGCCGCTGTGAGGTTGTTCGTGATGAACTTCTGGCCGAAGAAATCAAACAGCGGCGTAGCGACGCTCGGACTGCCTTCAAACGTAGAAGTTGGCTTGCCCGTGGCCGGGTTGATCGGAGTGTTGATCACCGTGGTGGTTAACGTCGTGCTATTGATGTTCGGGGTTGCGGCAGTCACGGTGGTTAGACTCGTAATGTTGGCAACTCCCGGCTGGTGCACATTCGAGTAGTCGATCTGATCGGAGATGCTGAGCTTTTTCAGCACCTGCCAAGTGACGCCGTAGTCGGTGGCGATCGCTTCCCGCTTGGCGCTGGCGTTGCCGGCATACGTGAGTTTCGCGGTTCGTTCCCGCCAGACCCTGGAAGTCGTCGTAGTAGTTCGGCAGGCTCGTGTTCGCGTAGGTGTAGCGAACGTTGCCGTTCATCGTAACGTTCTTGATGCTGGAGCTTTGGAACCGGAAGATTTCGGTCGGGAAGATTTCGCGGGTTGGCTGGGAACGCGAATAGCTGGTAATCACATTACACGCCGGATCGACGATGGGTAGACCGTTCGGAGTCTGCGCCGGGGAAATTGGGGAGGGTCCAACGCCGGCGTTGCAGGTGATGCCGACCGGCTTGTTGATCGGATTGTCGTAGTTCTGGAGCACTGCGACCCGTAATCCGTCCGCTTCCTGCAGGTTGAAATACTGGGGCGCCCCGCTGAAATAGGAATCGCCCTTGTAGTGAGTGATCTGCTCTTCATAGGTCAACCGGGTCCGCGATACGGGCTTCCACTCGACCGATCCCGTCCAGTCATCAGTGCTGTTGCGCTGATACTCCTGGAGCAGCAGGTCGTAGGAGCCGGCAACTTGATAACCGCTGGGCGACAGGCTCGGACCCTGGAAGACGTTCTGCGAGTAGCCGACGCGGAAGGTCACCTTCGACAGCGGAAGCAGTGTAAGGTTGGTGTCCGTCATGCGGCGCACCGTGTTGAACATAAACGGCGACTGCGTCACCTGCGGCCACGCGTAGGAACCCGTCGGCGTCGCGGGGGGACCGATTGGAATCGACTGGCCGGGCGGAAGGTTCGGATTGCCCAGCAGGTTGTAGTCGAAGTACTGGCGGTCACGGCGGAACAAGCCGGAGAAGTCGTAGAGCTTGCCCTTGGAAAAGTCCAGCTTGGCAACGTTGTTCGGATCGCCGCCGAGCCCGCTGGTAAAGGCTTTCAAGTGATCGACGAGAGTGTTCTTCGTGTGCGGCAGCGCGCGCAGCTCATAGGTCTCGCCCAGTATGCGCGGACCGGACTGCTGGTTGACCAGAGTGTCGTACATGGCACCGCTGCCGTCGACATTGGCCACATGTCCGCCCAGATCGATAGACTCATGAAGCGTGTAGCCGTCCGGAGCGGTCTGGTGAGACACAAATATTGGAAGCTGCGCGACGGCAGTGCCCGCCGTCAAGCCCAAAATGGCTGCGGCCATGCCCCCGACAATGCATCGGGCCGCCGCAAGAGAATGCTTTTCACTCAACAGCCGGGAAATCCATCCTGGGTTCATCATATTGAAAGCCTCACTTGAAAAACATCGCTCGTCGAGACCTTGAATCCCTACGCGCAATCGAAACGCGGCTGCGCCTCCGCAATTCTCCAGACGCGTTGCAATCCATGACTCCTACCTGAGGAACGCCGCATTCATGTTCGAGCCATGAATATAGGTATGGCAGTTCGTACAAGTAATGGTTTCCGACGACCCCGCGCCCATTCCGTGAACCGTGTTGGCAGCTACGCCGCTGTGGCACTGGTTGCAGAGCGGGTTGATGGCCGGCATGTTCAGCAGGCGGGCGTTCTGGGAACCGTGCGGAGTGTGGCATCCCAGACACCCCTCGGCCTTGACTGCGACGTGTTCATAGACGAACGGCCCGCGCGTCTCGGTGTGGCACTTGGTGCAGATCGCGTTCTGGTCGGCCGTGGACTTCACGTTGTTCGCTAGGAAGGTGCCGTGCACGTCGTGGCAATCGCTGCACGTGATCAAGCCTTCGTTCACCTTGTGGTGGAACGGCATATTGAACGCCGGCTTAGTGTCGGCGTGGCACTGGAAGCAGAGCGCAGGCTGCGAAGCCTTCAGCAGCTTTTCTTCCTTGCTCCGATGAACGCTGTGGCAGCTGGTACAACTGACGTTCGCCCTGGCGTGGGGCGAGCGGTCAAAGTTCGGGTGCGCTCCCGCGTGACAGGTCAGGCACTTGGCGTCAACCTCTTTCGCCGAGTGCTTCGCGGGATTGAATATCTTGCTCGTGTCGCCGCCGCCCTCCACATGCGCCTGGCCAGCGCCGTGGCAGTTTTCACAGGTAACGCCAGCGGCGTTGCCATGCATCAGCGTCATCTTGGTATGCGGGTTTTCCTCAAATCCCTTGGCGATTCCGTCGTGACAGCCGGCGCAGGTTGCATCCCCGACAAATTGAGCGGCTTCCGCACCCTTAGCGGGTGCCTTGTCCTGCTGATTGGTTTTGTCGGTGGTTTTGTCGGTCGCCAGCGCCAAACTGGACAGGCCTAAGATCAGGGAGATCACCGCAATTACAATCGGCGAACGCCTAAGAGTCCGTGGATCTTTCATCTTCGCTCCTCGACAACAATCGAACTGAAATTGATGGAAACAACGCCTGCTCAGCGCGAATCCGTCCAGACGGCCATCACAGGATGCTTACGTTGCACTTAAGCTGCGATTTGAAGATTTAGAATTACATCCAATTCGCGAGGCTGCCGCATCACGAAAAAAATAAACCCAGTACCGGATCGATCCTGAAATCACTTACTGTGTAAACTGCTCTTCTTGCACCTGCATGGTGCGCGTGAAGCTCGGATTGCAGCCTCGGTTATGACTCTCCTGTATAAACCTCTAACTTCCTTAAGAGTGTTCAATCTTGATCACATATGGAAAATATTGTGATTAATTCTGATGGGAGGCGATTCAATAAGGGCCATGCCGAAGCAGCAGAATGGGCTTCGGACATTGAAACCTAAGAGAACAGAATCTCTCACAAGAACCACTGCAGATCGAGAGTCGAAGTCGCCCGCAAATGAGACGCGGAGCAAAATCTCGTCGGCGATACGTTCCCACGAAGTCACGATCTGGGAAGCCAGCCCGTTTACCGTTGGCGATGCCGACTTCAATCTGCCGCAGCGACCTTTTTGCGCGGAGAGCAGGACTTGACTATCTCGACTTACTGTTGCCTGTACGGCATACCTTCCTCACCCGCTTGGGGCAATCCGGTTGCGATGTGTGGACCCTGGCCCGCGTCGCCGGACACAGCTCTATCGCAATCTCAGCACGGTACGTTCACCCGTCGGAGGATGCCGTCCTGGAAGCGATGGAACGGCTAGGTGGGCACAATTCTGGGCACAGCGAGAAACTAGCACTTCTTGGAAAGAGCCGTGACCCGCTCCTAACTACGTGACCTTTTGGAACTTAATTGGTGGGCAGTGCAGGACTCGAACCTGCGACCTCCTGCTTGTAAGGCAGGCGCTCTAACCAGCTGAGCTAACCGCCCGCTCGGTGGGAACAGGTTTACGGCGCTTTTCCATCATTCCCCGTAAAGCTCGGCAAAACTAATTCTGAGGATACTGGACCGTTTCCTGCGGGTCAAACCACGGTGTCAACGAAGGTCTGGCGCGCGAAACACACATCGTTACTTGCTGATGACGTGAGCTGCAGAACTCACCCGGATGGCTGCTACACTTTCTGAGTGCGCAAGCTAATCGTAAATGCCGACGATCTGGGTCTGACGACAGGAGTGAATCGCGGCATCCTGGAAAGCCATAACGCGGGCATCGTGTCATCGACGACCCTGATGGCGAATGGCCCTGCCTTCGACGATGCCGTGGCGGCGGCGCGATCGGCGGCAAATCTCTCCGTCGGGTGCCACGTCGTCCTGGTGGATGGGACCCCGGTATCTCCGCCCGAGGCAGTCGACACTCTGCTCGCCATTCGTTCGGCGGAGCCCGGCAAATTCTACTCCAGCCTATCGGCCTTCGCCGCTCGCGCCATGCTCGGAGGGTTCGACGGCGATCAACTGGTCGCGGAAGTCACCGCGCAGATCAGAAAAATTCAAGCTGCCGGTCTGCAGGTAACGCATCTCGACTCCCATAAACACGCGCACATTTTTCCCGACATTCTGGTGGCGCTGTTGCGGGCGGCGCGTATTTGCGGAGTGCCCGCCATCCGCAACCCGATCGTCCCGGTGAAAGCCATCTCCGCCCGCCAGTTCAAAGGCAAGCGCGAACTCTGGAAGCGCTATGGCCAGGTCAGGGTCCTGCATACCTTTTCCGGACAATTCCGCCAGCGGACCAAGCGCGCCGGAATGCTTACCCCGGATGGAGTTCTGGGAGTGATTGAGACCGGATCAACGGAAAAATCCGGCTACGGTTCCCTGCTCCGCGAAACTCTGGCGAGTCTCCCGGGGGGCACCTGGGAATTGGTGTGCCATCCCGGCTACAACGATCCGGACTTGCGCGCCGCCGGCACCAGGCTGCTCGCCTCGCGCGATGAGGAGCGGAGGATGCTCACCTCGCCCGAACTGCGACAGTTTATCGAGGAGCAACAAATAGCGGTCATCGGATATCGTGAGTTCGTCGCAGATCAATGGGCGGAAGGCCGTTCCTGAAAACTGGGCCGGCACCATGCACAGGCACCGAAGTGATGCTTCGATGGTTACCGTCCAGAGAACTTCTGTAATCTCGCAACCCTAGCGAACGGCGGTATCATCGCAACAGCCTATTGGAAAGATACGAGGATAAGGCATGGCCGACCATCAAACTGACCCTCGCCTGAGTGTGGACCTGCCAGTGCGAATATGGGGAATGACCGCGGAAGGGCGGCCGTTTTCTCAACCAGCTCGCGCTCAGAACATCAGTTCGGATGGTGCGCTGATCTCGGGAATCGAAAGCGCGCTGAAAGTGGGCGATGTTATCGGGGTGCAGTGCGACGAGAGAAAAACCCGTTGCTCAGTGGTCTGGGTGATGAACGCCGGTGCGGCCAAGAAAAATCAGGTGGGCGTGAAGTTGGTGGCGCAGGAGTGCCCCTGGAAAAGTTATCTGCCGCTCGATGGCGCGACCGTGACCATCGCCGAATCGAACCGCCGCCGCTGGCCCCGCCATAAGATCTCACTTCCGCTCGAATTGCGCATCGAGCGTGTCAACGCGCCACTCCGCATCAATGCGACCGACGTGAGCGGTAATGGATGTTATGTCGAGAGCATGCAGCCTCTGCCGCTCGGCACTGTGCTGCGCGTGGATTTCTGGATCGATTCGGAACACATCAAGGTCACGGCCGTAGTCCGGACGTGCGATCCGGGAGTGGGCAACGGAATCGAGTTCACGGGAATGCCCGCCGAGACCAAGGAACGGATGCAGGGTTACCTGGAAGCCATTGACCCGCAAATGGGTGTCGCGGCGGCCCCGAAAACGAAGTAATCTTGCTACCGGCCAACGCTACCCGTAGAAATGCAACTCGCCGCTTCGCTGCCTCCACCAGTTTTTCACCGCTGAAGACGGGGCAAGCCCCCTCTCTACAGAGCTTTTTCTGCGTAACGGGCCAGAACAATCGCGCGAATCAAGCCCCCCATGGTAAATTCGCGGGCTTCGATCGCAACCGGCAACCGCAGTTCCCGGAGTGTAGCCGAAGTTACGGGGCCAATCGAAGCCAACTGCACATGATTGAGCCCATTGCCGGAAGATGAACCGGGCTGGATGTCACCGAGCAACTCGGCGAAGTTCTTGGCGCTCGATGAACTGGTGAAGATCACGACGTTCGGGCGGCGAGCGACACTCTTCATCAGCGCTTGCAGGCGCGCTCGCGATTTTTCCGGCACAACCGTTTCATAGGCCTCGATTACGTCCACTTGCGCTCCCGCCGCGCGCAGTTCCTCTGGAATCACGTCGCGTGCGATCTTGGCTCGTATCAGAATAACGCGCTTGTCCTTGACTTGATCGCGCAGCCCTTTTACCACGGACTCGGCAACGTACTCCTCGGGCACCATCTTGACCTTGAGCCCATGCTTCACAATCGCTTTCTTGGTAGCCGGCCCGATGGCGGCAATCTTCAAATGCTTGAGCGTGCGGCGCGTGACGCGGAGTTTCCGGATGCGCTCCCACATCGCTTCTACGCCATTCGCGCTGGTCAGGATAAGCCAATCGTAGCTCTTGATGTTCTTCAGCGCATCATCAAGCGGCTGATACGATTGCGGCTTGCGAATCTCAAGGAATGGAATTTCGACCACGGCCGCGCCCAGGCTGCGCAGGCTCCTGGAAAGACTGCCGGCCTGATGGCGTGCGCGTCCCACGAGAATGCGGGTTCCGGCGAGAGGATGATTCTCGTTGGGCTTCATGAGTCGGGTGTCAAGCATTCGGTGTCAGGTGTCAAGTTCCAGGCCTCAGGCTTAGGACTTTCCTGTCACCTGACACCTGATGCCGGACACCTGCCTTACGGTTGTTGTGGCAGAGCGAAACCTTCGCCGTAAACTTCTTCGAGAATAACATCGCCGCCCCTGCGCAGCAGTGTTTCGCCGACCTCTTCTCCCAGCCGGACGGGGTCGTCGCCCTCGCGAGTTTCACGCAGAACTTTGGTTCCATCGGGATGGGCCACCAACGCGTTCAGGTGAATACGGCCGTCCTTCATTTCGGCGAAAGCCCCTATGGGGACCTGGCAGCCGCCGCCTAGTTTGTTGAGCAGCGCGCGCTCGCAGGTCGTGGTCGCACGGGCCGCAGCATCATCGAGAAAGGCGAGAAGCGCGCGGATCGCGCCGTCGCCATTGCGAATCTCGATTCCCAATGCGCCTTGTCCAGCGGCTGGCGTCATGATTTCCGCGGGAATGACCTGGCGCACCAGTTGCGTTTTACCCAGGCGGTTGAGTCCGGCGGCGGCCAGAATGATGGCGTCGTAGTCTCCGGCCTCAAGCTTGCGCAACCGCGTGTCTACATTGCCGCGCAGAGGATGAATCTGAAGATCGGGACGAAGCGCCTTGAGCTGCGCTTGCCGCCGCAGACTGCTGGTGCCGACATTGGCGCGCTGCGGCAGCACTTCAATCTTGGCAAAATTCACCGCGCAAAATACATCGCGTGGATCTTCGCGCGTCGTGATGGCGGCAATCTCGAAATCGGAGGCCAGTTCAGTCGGCAGGTCCTTCAAGCTGTGCACGGCCAGGTCGACGCGGTGTTCGACAAGCGCTTCTTCAATTTCCTTGGTGAACATCCCCTTCGTGCCGACCTTGGCGAGCGCCACGTCGGTGATCTTATCGCCCGTCGTTTTGATGATCTCCAACTCGACGGTGTGGCCCTGACCGCGCAACAGGGCGGAGATGTGATGGGCCTGCCATAGAGCGAGCTGTGAGCCGCGGGAGCCGATGCGAAGCGTGGCCATCAGTTTCGCGCCTCTCGATCTGCACTCTTGTCTGAACTCTTATCCGAAGTCTGCCCGCGCACAGATCGCGCGGCGCCAACCGCTTTGGCTTCATCTTCCTGATGCAGGTTGAACAGGCGCCGCACCAGTTCGATCACGGTGGTCGATTCGGGATCGCGGGCCGCGGTCTTCAGGGTACTGATGGGAGTATGCATGATTTTGTTGACGATGCCTCGAGTCAGAGCTTCCACCGCCAACTCCTGGTCGGTAGTCATGGTACCAAGACGCCCGCGCACGCGATCGATCTCCGCCTGGCGAATGGTTTCAAGGTGGTCCTGCAAGCTGACGATCGTCGGAACGACATCGAGCGTCTGCAAACGCGCGTGAAATTTTCCCACCTCGTCGGTGACAATCGCCTCGGCCCGTTCAGCTTCCCTCTTGCGGTCGGAGACGTGCGAACTGACTGCCTGCTGCAGATCGTCGATGTCATAGACGAAGATGCCATCGATCTTGTTCATCTCCGGATCAACGTCGCGCGGAACCGCGATATCGATGAAGAACATGGGCTTATTTTTTCGCAGCGCCATGAGCTTCTCGCCGTGCTCGGGCTTGAAGATGAAGTTTGGCGATCCGGTGCCGGTTATCACGATGTCGGCGCGATCGCAGGTTTCATAGAGCCGGTTAAATTCGATCGCCTGCCCATTAAATTTTTGCGCTAGTCTGATAGCGCGATCGTAAGTGCGGTTGGCCACAAACAGCGACCCCGCGCCATGCGCCAGCAGATGGCGAGCCGCCAACTCGCTCATCTTGCCTGCTCCAACCAGGTAAACGCTCTTGCCGTTCAGGCTGCCGAAGATTTTCTTGGCCAGTTCCACAGCTACCGAAGCGATGGAGACCGACGAAGAGCCAACCGCGGTTTCAGTCCGAACGCGCTTCGCGACGGCAAACGCCCGCGTAAGCAACTGGTCAAGCTGCGCGCGCACCGCGCCGACGGCGCGCGCTGTGGCGTAGGCTTCCTTGACCTGACCCAGGATCTGAGGCTCGCCGACCACCATGGAGTCAAGACTGGCGGCCACGCGAAAAATATGCCGGATGGCTTCGTCTTCCCGAAATTCGTAGAAATAACCTTCCAGCTTGCTGAGGTCGGTGTCGAAATACTCACGCAGGAATTCGCGCAGATCGCCGGTGCCATTCTTCATGTTGGCAATGAATTCAACGCGATTGCAGGTCGAAACGATCATGCCCTCGGCGACGGCGGGATGCTCGGATAATCTCTTGCAGGCCTCGGGCAGGCGCGATTCAGGAATGGCCAGACGCTCCCTCACCTCGACGGGTGCGGTCTTGTGATTGACGCCAATCAGTTGGAATCTCATGAGGTGATAAACCTGTGCATTCCGCTGAAGTAGTTGGAAATCCAAGCCACAATGGCAGCAACAAAAGCGACGCTCGCCAGGAGTGCGGCGCGCCGTCCACGCCACCCGGCAGTCAGGCGCGTGAATACCATCAGCAAATACACGACCCACATCAGGACGGAGAGCAGAATTTTTGGATCGAGATAGTCGATGCGACCGTAAGTGGCTACCGCGACCACGGAACCCGCGATCAAGCCCAGAGTCATGAAGGGAAACCCGAGCATGAGGGAGCGGTACCCGATGTCGTCAATCACCTGGAGAGCGGGCAGACGCGAGAACACTCCGCTCCGACTCTTCGATTTCAAGGCGCGTTCCTGGATGAGGTAGAGAATGCTGGCGCCGAAGCTGAGAAAAAGCGCCGCATACCCAGTGAAGATCATTAGGATATGCACGGCCAGCCAACCCTTCTTTACAACATCCGACGAAAATACGAAAGGTTGCTGACCGCTGGCAGCCACAAAGGTCAACAAGAAGACCAGCGGGAAAATCACGATACCCGGCGAAGTCGTCTTATACACCAGGTAGGCGAGCATGAAGCCGACCATGATCAGGAAAGCCAGCAGCGATTCCGCATTGTGAACCGAAGCCGAAGCCAGTTGGCCGGTTTGCACAACGGCTTCGGTCAGCGATACAAAATGAAACACCATCCCTAAATAGGAGGCATGGAGCGCGATTTTGCTCAGAATCTCTGAGGTGCGGGTCAGTGCCACCAGCGCATAGAGTAATCCCACAGCATAAAAAACCAGCGCCACGCGCAGCCAAAGCAAGGTCATCATTGTTGTTGATTACTTCCCCGCCGGGTTCAGTT
The DNA here is from genome assembly GCA_963696275.1 of uncultured Acidobacteriaceae bacterium. Lineage (GTDB taxonomy): Bacteria > Acidobacteriota > Terriglobia > Terriglobales > Acidobacteriaceae > Acidiflorens. The sequence goes on from CAVOJQ010000013.1 coordinate 465,348, forward strand.
CCCCACCCCGCCTGGGTGATTATAGTTTGCCGGGCGACAGCGCGGGAGGAAACGGAGCCTGTCACAGCGGTGTGTGATTTCTGTCACATGGCGGTCTGCGTGCTGAAAACACCGTCAAGTCGCAACTATCTAAAGGACTGACAGGCCCTCCACGCTGCACAGCCGCGCCGATTTGCGGACAACTTTCCAAATGAGTTTCATTGTAGGAAACGGCAGCCCTTTTTACCGTCGGCGGCCGCGCTTGGCATTTCAGTTGCCGCCCAAACCCCGATTTACATCGTCGGGCTGGAGGCATCAGGCATCGGTTGCAGAAGTGCCAAGGCTATTCCACCTTCAACGACGCCAGCGATTCTTCCAGAAACTGCAGGTCGATATGCAGATGACGCCCATACCCCTGCATGTCGTCCAGTTCGTCGAACGCCCGAAACAGCCGCATCTTGACCGCGGCGTACTGCTCGGAATCGGAGAGCGACCGTCCATGGGCTTCGGCCCAGGCTGCGACAACCAGGACCGGCAGAAAAATGCTGACCGAGTAGATCAGCTTGCGGTCGGAAGTAACGTCGAAGATGAATTCGCTCGTCGCAGACGGCTGCCCTGCAGGCGCTGCTTCCGAACGTTTTCCAACAAAGTAGTACTGATAAACATAGCCCTGGGATCCGGTGTAGGTTTTCAGGCGACGGATAGTCATGGGACGGTCGTTATACTTTCATCGTTAGTCGGCGGTCGTTAGTCGATAGCTTAATCCAAAACCCGTCAGCCCGAAGTTTTGAAATCTTCCGATTTGTCGTTTTTCCCGATAGAGACACGGAATAACGGATCTCTGACAGGAAGACGGGGCAAGCCCCGTCTCTACGATCGGAGCCGAAAGAATCGCATCTCCTGAGAGCTGATCTCTGAGACCTGATAGCTGACCGCTGCTGCTAGATCTTCGCCTCACGCAGCCGTTTCACCGCCGTCTCCGACGTAACCGGCGAATAATAGATCTCTTTAAAGGTGTACGACCTTGCCTTGGCCTCAACGACCGGCAGAATTTCTATGTGCCAGTGGTAATCGTCATCGAGCGTCTTCCAATATCCGAGCGTGGCCGAAGGATGCTGGCTGTTGGGCGAAGTATGAAGCACGAGGTGGAAGCTTTCGGTGACGGTGCGTATCCGCTGCAGCGTGCGCCTCAGCAGTGCCGCCAGATCGGTCACACTGCCGACTCGCGAGGAACCGGTGCGCTCAAACGACGATTCATGGCTGCGCGGCAGGATCCAGGTTTCATAGGGGACGCGCGGCGCGTAGGGGCAAAAGGCCACGTAGTCTCCGCGAGTTTCGACGACGCGCAGATTCTGCCGTTCCTCCTGCGCGAGGATGTCGCAAAACACGCAGCGCTCCTTGCTCTCGTAATAGTCGCGTCCGGCGCGGAGTTCGTAGAGTACGCGGCGGGGCACGAACGTGGTCGCCGTCAGTTGCGCAGTCGGGTGTTCGAATTCCTGCCCCGCTCCGGGGCCGTGATTCTTGAAAATGCTGATGTACTTGAAGCGGCTGTCGCGCTTCAAATCCTGAATTCGCAGCGCTGCCAGACGCAGAAATTGTTCCACTTCCGCGTCGCTGGCATTCCACAGATGCCCATCGTGACGCGGGTTTTCCAACAGAACTTCATGTGCACCCACCGATCCCATGCGATCGTAAAGGCCGTCGCCGCGCCGCGCTGGCTCGCCCTCGATGCGGTACAGCGCATGCGGGTGGACGACGGAGCGCGCCGACCAGGCGCTGCCATCCAGGCCCGGCAAATTCGCGACAACCTGAGTGGGCTCGGCAGTCTGACCACAAAACCGGCACGCCTGCGAGCGCGGCGCAGTCTCTATGACATCGTCACCCGTGATCACCCAGGATCGCGTGATCGGATCCTTGCGAAGTTCCATGAGGTAAGAAGAACAAAAGAATTTGTAATTTGCAATTGGTGATTTGGCTTGCAAGCACCTCTCACGATGCCTCGTTTCCCCGGCGGCAGCGCCCAATTGCAAATAACCAAATTACACATTACAAATTACCCATCGCCTATTCCTTTATGTCCGAGCCTTCCACGCCGCTGATGCGGCAGTATGCCGCTATCAAGAAGCAGCATCCCAATGCCCTGCTGTTTTTCCGGCTGGGAGATTTTTATGAGCTTTTCTTCGACGACGCGGTGCTGGCCGCTCGCGAATTGCAGATTACGCTGACCTCACGCAACAAAGAAAAGGGCATGGACATCCCGATGTGTGGCGTCCCTTACCACGCCGCCGAAGGCTATATCGCCAAACTTATCCGGCGCGGCTTCAAGGTTGCCGTCTGCGAACAGGTAGAAGATCCACGACTGGCGAAGACACTCGTCCGGCGGGAGGTGACACGCGTCGTCACTCCGGGCACGGCAGCCGATTCGTCGCTGAACGCTGAGGAGAATAACTTCCTGGCAGCAGTAGCGACGGTCGGGGAGAGTGTCGGCTTTGCCGCGCTCGATCTTTCCACCGGAGAATTTCGCGCCACCGAATTTGCCGGTGAGCCAGCCCCGCGCCGCATTCAAGAAGAACTTGAACAATTGCGCCCAAAAGAAATATTGTATGGTTCTTTCGCTCCATTGCTGGAGCGAGCAAGCGAACCGAAATTGGGCTTACCCGGTGTGGCGACTGGCGTCCCCTCCGTGCACGGGAGCGAAACCCCGTCCCCGGCGAGAATCTCCGTCGCCGGTTGGGCCGAGACTCCTTTAGACGACTGGATCTTTGCTCCCGATCACGCCATTCCTCTGCTCGAAAACCATTTCGGCGTCCTTTCCCTTGAAGGCTTCGGCCTGGCCGGAAAGCCGGCTGCAGCTTCGGCCGCCGGCGCGATCCTTTATTACATCCGCTCGACGCAGCGCGGCACGCTCGATCACGTCGACCGCATCGGATTTTACGAACGCCAGAACTGCCTGGTCCTCGACGCCGTAACGGTGCGCAATCTGGAACTGATCGAACCACTTTTCGCCGGCACCGATGCCGGGGTAACTCTTTTCCGCAGCATGGATGCAACGGTAACGCCGATGGGCAAACGTTTGTTGCGTACCTGGATGCTGCGACCGTCGCTCCATCGAGCCGAAATTCATGGTCGCCTCGATGCAGTCGAAGTGCAGGTTAAAGACATGGTGCGCCGCGAAGAATTGCGGCGGGCGCTGGACGGAATTCTCGATCTGGAGCGTCTCTTAAGCAGGGTCACGCTGGAGACGGCGAATCCGCGAGACGTACTGGCGCTGTCCGCTTCGCTGGCAAAAATTCCCCAAGTGCGCAAAGTTTTGGCCGGGCTATCGGACTCAGGATCGTCCGCGACGCGGCTGAGTGCTCTTCACCGGGTGATCGACGAACTGGCCGACCTGCGGGAGAATATCGATCGCACGCTGGTTCCCGAACCGCCGCTCACGCTGAGCGAAGGTGGGGTAATCGCCGCTGGCGTCGACCAAGAGCTCGACCAACTTCGCGACCTGAGCCGCAACTCCAAGCAGTATCTGGCGCAGGTCGAGACGCGCGAACGCGAGCGCACCGGGATCGGCTCGCTCAAGGTAAAGTTCAATTCGATCTTCGGCTATTACATCGAAATTTCGAAGACGAACCGGCATCTCGCTCCCGCGGATTACGAGCGCAAGCAGACGCTGGTGAATGCCGAGCGCTTCACCACCCCCGAGCTCAAAGAGTATGAGTCGAAGATTCTGGACTCGCAGGAGAAAATCGTAGAAATCGAGCGGCGCTTGTTTGCCGAGTTACGTTCCACGATCGCGGCCCAAGCGAAGCGCATCCGGCAGACCGCGCTGGCTCTGGCGGAAGTAGACGTCCTCGGCTGCCTCGCGCACATTGCCGCGCTCCGAAACTATTGCCGTCCCAACTTCGACGAAGCCGCAAACGCCGAGGACGTCGCCGATGGAGCGCCCGGCGTCCCCGCCCGGCCCCTTGATCTGGAAATCGTCGAAGGCCGTCATCCCGTGATTGAACTGCAGGAACTCGCGGCAGGCAGCGAGCGCTTCGTTCCGAACGATCTGTTTCTGGATTCATCGACTCACAACATCGTGGTGCTGACCGGTCCGAATATGGGCGGCAAGAGCACCTACCTGCGGCAGGCGGCGCTGATCGTGATCATGGCGCAGATGGGCTCGTTTGTTCCCGCTCGCGCCGTGCGCCTGGGCATAGTAGACCGCGTCTTCACCCGCATTGGCGCGAGCGATAACGTAGCCCGCGGCCGTTCGACTTTCATGGTCGAGATGACGGAGACGGCAGCGATTCTGCACACGGCAACAGCGCGGTCGTTAATTCTGCTCGATGAAGTAGGACGTGGCACTTCCACCTACGACGGCCTGGCGATCGCCTGGGCCGCCGTCGAGTATCTCCATGCCAGAGTGCATGCCAAGACTTTGTTCGCGACCCACTATTTCGAGTTGACCGAATTGGCAGAGCAATTAACCGGCGTAAAGAATTATCACGTATCGGTAAAAGAAACCGGCGGAAGCGTAGTTTTCCTGCGCCGCGTCGAACCGGGCGCGGCCGACCGTAGCTACGGCATCGATGTTGCCAAGCTGGCCGGATTGCCGAACGAAGTCGTGGTGCGCGCCCGCGAGGTGCTGGCGGAGCACGAATCGTCCGAGCGCCGTCTTTCGGAGCATCTCACGCCCGGAGCTTCCGAATTGGCAGAGCGCCCGACGCAACTCACCATCTTCACGCCGCTGTCGCAGCCCGTGCTGGAGAAGCTACGCGAGGTGGATTTAAACCGGATAACGCCGCTAGAGGCATTAAACTTGCTAGCGGAACTAAAAAAAGAAATCTAACCGCTGAGGCGAAGTTACGCCGAGAGAGTCGCAGATCCTGATGGCTGACCGGCAGTCGACGTGTTCTTAAGTAGCTTTGGGTAGGGTACGGCTTCAGCCGAGCCGTTCACGGCCCGTAAAAATGCGGGCTTTAGTCCCTGAGGGACATTCCTTCCGGGCCCGAAAGTATGAGTTCTTGAATTGACACTGCAAATCGGCCAACTCCTGATCATCGGCTTCGACGGAACCGAGATGTCTCCGCGCCTCGCTGCCTTGCTCACGAAGATTCAGCCGGCGGGAGTGATTCTGTTTGCCCGCAACATCAAAGGACCTGAACAGACGCACACTCTTCTACGCGAATGCCAGAAGTGCGTAGCCACGCCGCTGTTCACATGCGTGGATCTCGAAGGCGGCACGGTGGACCGCTTTCGCAATGTGGTGGGTTCGGCTCCCTCGCCGGCAGACGTTTTCGCCACAGGCAGCCGCGCGCTCTTTCGCAAGCATGGACGCATCATCGGCGAAAACTGCCGCGCGCTGGGCTTCAATGTGGACTTCGCTCCCGTGCTCGACTTGGCTTTCGAGGCCTCCCGGGCAGTGCTGAGTTCGCGGGCAGTCTCGAACGACCCGACGCAGGTGGCCAGCTATGCGCGTCAGTTCTTGCGCGGACTCGCCGATTCCGGCATTCTCGGCTGCGGCAAGCACTTCCCCGGTCTCGGCGAGGCTACGCTCGACACACACCACAAACTGCCGAGCGTGCAAAAGCCGCTGGGCAAATTGTGGGACGCGGATCTCGTCCCGTATCGCCTGTTGCGGCGCGAATTGCCCATGGTCATGGTCTCGCACGCGGCCTATCCAGAAGTGACGAAGGAGCGAATTCCAGCGTCGCTCTCGAAGAAGTGGATCACCGACATCCTGCGCAAGAAGATCGGCTATCGCGGCCTCGTCTGTTCCGACGATCTGGAAATGGGCGGCGTATTGGCGGCCGCTCCGATCGAACGGGCGGCGATCGGGCACATACGCGCCGGGGGCGATCTCGATTTAATCTGCCATCGTGAAGATTTCATTCTCCGCGCGCACGAAGCGCTTGCCAGCGAGGCGGAGCGCGACGGGAGATTTGCCCGCCGCATACAGGAATCGGCGCGGCGTGTGTTGGCCTTCAAATCGAAAAAAGCACGCGGGCGGGGGCGCTCGCGCCACACTCTTCCAGTTCCCGCGCGAGTCGAGAAGCTGACCCGGCAACTCTGGGAGTTCGGCGAAGAGATTCGGCTGGCGACGCTCGCCCGCGAGGAACGCGCATGAGCATGATTGTTGCCGGCGTGATGAGTGGAACCTCGGCGGACGGAATCAATGTGGCATTGGTGAGGTTCTCCTCGGCCAGAACCGGACGGGCCCGAGGCCCTTCCCCACGCGAGAAGAACACACATTCAAACTTCACGCTCCTGGCTCACGAAGAATATCCGTTCCCTGCTCCGGTGCGACGCGCGATTCTCGGAATGATGAACGCGGAGTTAGCTCGTGTGGCGGATGTGGCGCGTCTGAACTTTCTCCTCGGCGAACTTTATGCGGAGGCCATCGCAAAGACGGTGCGCAAATATCGCGTGAAACTTGACCTCATAGGCTGTCATGGGCAGACGCTCTATCATCAGGGAACCGCCGAAAGATTTCTCGGGCGGAAACTGGCAGCGACGTGGCAGACAGGCGAAGGCGCCGTGATTGCAGAGCGGTTGGGTGTGCCGGTCGTCTCTGATTTCCGTCCCGCGGATCTGGCGGCCGGCGGACAAGGCGCTCCGCTGGTGCCGTTCTTCGACTATCTTCTTTATCGCAATGAGAAAGTAGCGCGCATTGCCCAGAACATCGGCGGCATTGCAAATCTGACGGTAATTCCGGCGCGCGCATCCTTGCGTGAGGTGGTTGCTTTTGACACGGGCCCCGGCAACATGGTGATTGACGCCGCGATGGAAGAGCTTTTTGGGAAGCGCTACGACCAGAACGGCAGGACGGCCGCTTCGGGTCGCGCGCTCGAAAGCGTGATTGCCCAACTATTACGAGCCAGGTTTTTCGCGCAGAAGCCTCCGCGAACCGCGGGCCGCGAGGAATTTGGCCGCGAATATATGAGCCGTTTTTTGCAGATGTGCCACGGCGCCAGCAAGCCCGATGTGGTGGCGACGGCAACCGCATTGACTGCCCGCTCGATCGCCGACGCAGTTCGACGATTTGTGGTACCACAAATTCGGACGCCCGGAAAACCACCCCACTCTCAGATGATCGTCTCCGGCGGAGGCGCGAAGAATCCGGCGCTGATTGCCATGTTGCGCGCAGAAATCGCGCCCCTGGGACTCGAACTGCATTTCTCGGACGAGTTTGGCATTCCGTCCCAGGCAAAGGAGGCAGTGGCGTTTGCCCTGCTCGCCCATGAAACGTGGCATCGCCGCCCAGGCAACGTTCCGGCAGCCACCGGAGCAAAGCGTCCGGCAATTCTGGGAAAACTTTCGTATGCGTAAGTCAGTATCGCGAGGACGCACGAGCAGCAGGTCGTTTGTTGCGCTCCAGTTGACAACTTATGTTCGAGCGGGAAGTCGTTTAGGAGGGACAACTATTTTCCGGACGACAATTCTTTTTGCCGTGATCGGCGTCTGCATCCTCCCGCTTCTCTCCTGCTCGCAACCGTCCGCCCCGAACACCCTCGTGATGATCATCGAGAGCAGCCCCACGAACCTTGATCCGCGCGTGGGAATTGATGGGCAATCCGAGCGCATCGACGAACTCCTCTTCGACGCCCTGCTCACTCGGGACGAGCACTTCAACGTTCAGCCCGGACTGGCCGAGCGCTGGGAGATTCCCGATCCGCTCACCTACGTGTTTCATTTACGCGACGGCGTGACCTTTCACGACGGGAAGGTGCTGACCGCGCGCGATGTAAAGTGGACGTTCGATTCCCTGCTCCAGGGCAAGATCCGCAGCACCAAGACTTCGACCTACCACTATGTCGATCGGATCGAAACCCCCGATGATCGAACCGTGGTCTTCCATCTCAAAGAGCCTTTCGCCGCCCTGCTGTGGAATCTCTCCGAAGGTGCGATTGGCATTGTGCCCTATGGATCGCTGGACGAGATGACTCGCCAACCGATCGGCACCGGCCCCTTCAAATTCGTCAGTGCCGAAACCGACAAAGAAGTGACCCTGATCCGTAACGAAAGTTACTGGGGCGAGAAGCCCCATCTCGCGCGGGTGCGTTTCGCCGTAGTGCCCGACGCCACCACCGAAGCCCTCGAACTTCGAAAAGGAAGTGCCGACCTGGCCATCAATTCGCCCATGTCGCCCGATACCATCGCTACTCTCGAACGCGACCGATCTCTCGTCGTTCAGCGTGCACCGGGCACCCGGCTTGCCTACCTGGCATTCAACCTGCGCGACCCCGTGCTGAAGGATGTGCGAGTTCGTCAAGCCATTGCCTACGCTCTCGACCGCCGGCCGATGATGGAGTATCTGTGGCGCGGCCAGGCTCAAGCCGCTTATAGCGTTCTGCCGCCGCAAAGCTGGGCGTACGACGGTGACGTGCCACACTACGACTACGATCCCGGCAAGGCCACGCAACTGCTTGACGCCGCCGGTTACCCGGCAGTGAACGGAGTTCGCTTTCATCTGGCGATGAAAACCTCGACCGACGAAAACACGCGCCTGATGGTTGCCGTCATGCAACAGCAGTTGCGCGCCGTGGACATCGCCCTCGACATTCGCAGCTTTGAGTTTGCAACCTTTTTCGCGGACGTCACCAGCGGCGCGTTCCAGCTCTATTCGCTGCGCTGGATTGGTGGCAACGAAGACCCCGACATCTTTGACGCTGCCCTACACTCGCGCAACTTTCCTCCGGCGGGCAGGAACCGCAGCTTCTACTCCAATCCGAAAGTTGATCGGCTCATCGACGAGGCCCGACGCGAAACCGATCAGAATATTCGTAAGCAACTCTATGGTGAGGTGCAGCAGATTCTGGCCGAGGATCTTCCCTCCGTTAATCTCTGGTATTTCGATAATGTCGTAGTACATACGCGGCGAGTGCGCGATGTCATCCTGAATCCGTCAGGAAATTACGATTTTCTCAGGACGGCTGAGATCAACACACCATAATCAGTTGCCGATAGCCGGTGATGAGGTGCGCGGCCGGCGCGGTTTTCCGCGTGATAACATCGAATCTTGAAGATTCTTTTTATCGGTGACATTTTTGGGCGCCCAGGCCGGATGATCGTTAAAGATCGCCTCCCGGAACTGCGCAAGCAATACGCGGTCGATCTCGTCCTTGCCAACTGCGAAAACGCTGCCGCCGGATTTGGCATCACGCCGCCGCTGGCCGAAGAGCTCTTCGATTTGGGCATCGACGTGATGACTACCGGGAATCACGTCTGGGACAAGCGCGAGATCATCGATTACTTTCACATGGCGGACGGCAACCCCCACAGTCCCGCACGCCGTTTGTTGCGGCCTGCAAATCTTTCTCAGGGTTTACCTGGCTGGGGAGTGTACGAAGGCCAGAAAAATGGCGTCGCTTACGCCGTCGTGAATCTTCAGGGGCGCGTCTTCATGGGCTCGAGCGACGATCCCTTTCGCTACGCCGACCGTCTTCTTGAGCAAATTCAATCGAAGATCGTCTTTGTGGATTTCCACGCCGAGGCCAGTTCGGAAAAGATCGCCTTCGGATGGTACCTCGACGGTCGCGCCACGGCCGTCGTAGGAACGCACACCCACATTCCGACCGCTGATGAAACTGTCCTGCCGAAAGGCACCGCTTACATCACCGATGTAGGCATGACCGGGCCCTACGACAGCGTAATCGGAGTGAAAAAAGAGTTAGTGATCGAAAAGTTTCTGAGCGGTATGCCGGCGCGCTTCGAACCGGCCAACGGCGATGTCCGCCTCTGCGCCGTCCTGGTAGACGCCAATGACCAGACCGGCCGCGCCACGGCGATGGAACGGCTTATGCTGAGGTGAGTCTTACGGATGTATCATCTTCCGCGGTCGAGACGCGGCTTGCCGATTCCACCTCCTCGGTGGCCTCTGACAACACAGGCAAGACGGGACAGGCCGTCTCTACGGAGAGACCGATTACGACAGTGGCGCCCAACTCTGGATTCCCCTTGCAAGACACTGACCGCGTAGCATTCTATAGTAGTCAGTATGCGTTGCTTGTCAGCGGGAATCTGGGTGTTGCTGGTCGGAGTGTGCCTTGCCGCCGACGCGCCGCCCCCTCCTGCGCCCACGCTAGCCCCCACGCCGGCAATTGAGCTCTGCTCGAATACGGCACGCGGGCCCGCTTGCCCCGGTTCCGCCAAAGACCTGAAGGCGGCGCGCCAGGCCTTTGCCCGTGGCATGAAATTGGAAAAATCGCACAACCTGGACGAGGCACTCTACGAGTTTGAGGCCGCCGCCACCCTCGTCCCACAGAACGTGGAGTACATCACCGCGCAGGAGATCACGCGCCAACATGTTGCGGGCGCGCATCTGGAAAAGGGCAACAACGACCTGCTCAACGGCAGGCAAGTGGAGGCCATGGCGGAGTTCCGAAGCGCGCTATTCCTCGACCCGCAAAACGAATTTGCCCTGCAGCGCATACGCGACGCTCTGGGGCCTGGGCCGGTGCACGCCCCGGAACCGCCGCAAGTTGTAGCCAGCGCCGACGCCATCATCGCTAAGCCGATCGATGGGCGCCACGACTTCCACTATCGCGGCGATTCGCGGGGACTGCTCTCCGCCGTCGCCGCCAGCTATGGACTCACCGTGGTGTTCGACGACAGCTTCATCAGTCGACGCGTGCGCTTTGATCTTGAAAACGTCGACTTCGGAACTGCCATCTCCGCCGCCTCCCAGATGACGAAGAGCTTTGTTGTGCCGCTCGAAGATACCGTTCTTTATGCCGCCGCCGACACCACGGAGAATCATCGCTTCTTTGATCGCATGGGCATGCGGTCGTTCTACATTCCCGGCGGCAGTTCTACCCAGGAATTGACCGAACTGACGAACTCGCTGCGCGCGCTTTTCGACTTCAAGTTCGCCAACGTGAACGCTGCGGCGAGTATGATCACGCTGCGCGGACCACTCTCAGCCCTGACCGCCGCAACCCAGTTTCTGGGTCAACTGAACAGTCCGCGGCCAGAAGTGATGCTTGATTTTAGAGTGTTTCAGGTCAGTCACAGCTACGCCCGCATGATTGGTCTGCATGTCCCCGATACCTTCACTCTGTACAACATTCCCGAGGCCGCGCTGGCGGCGCTCGCCGGACAAAATATCCAGAGCCTCATCAACCAGCTGATTTCCGGAGGCGGCATCAACCAGGCGGGCAATCAGACCATCGCCGCGCTCATCGCACAATTGCAAAGCCAGCAAAATTCCATTTTCAGCCAGCCGCTTGCCACTTTCGGCGGCGGGCTCACGTTCTTTGGACTGAGCCTCGATATGCTGGCGCCCGTGCTCTCCATGAACGAGAGTTCGGTCAAGCAACTGGAGCATGTTCAACTGCGAGCCGACCAGGAAAAAGAAGCCACCTTCAAGCTGGGCCAGCGCTATCCCATCCTCAATGCAAGCTTTGCGCCCATCTACAACAATACCGCGATCGCGGGAGTGCTCGGAAATCAGTCCTATACCGCTCCCTTCCCTTCGGTTAACTATGAGGACATCGGACTCACCATCAAGGCCAAGCCCGTGGTACACATTAACTCCGACGTAGCCCTTGATCTGGAAGTTCAATTCCGCAGCCTGGGGACCTCTGTTACCAATGGCATTCCAGACATTCTGAATCGCGAGACGAAGGGTGCAATCCTGGTCAAGAACGGGGAGGAAGCACTGGTGGCGGGAATGGTGTCTGAGTCCGAGCAGAAGAGCTTGAATGGACTTCCGCTCTTCTCTACAATTCCGGGCCTCGGCCTGCTGACGGCTCAGCATAGCAAGCAGGAATCGGACGACGAACTTCTAATCGTGATCACACCCTATGTAGTCCGAAGCCCGGAGCGCGCCGAGACGCCCGAAATCTGGATTGGGAAATAAGAGTCGCACGATCTCACCCTCGGCTCATCGGGCGATCTGATGTCGAATCGGCAAGCTCCCGACTTCCGTCGCCTGATCACACGATCATTTCTGGCTGGCCTCGAAGTCGGTGATCTTCTTGAGCAAGTCAACTGGCGCGCCGGCGGGAACGGATCGTCCATTGATAAACAGAGTCGGCGTCGCCGTCACGCCAACTGCCTTCCCCAGCGCAACCGAGGCAGCGACCCTAGCTTGGGTATCCGGCTTTGCGGCACAGGCGGCGACCGCATCGGCATTGGCGCCCGAGGCGGTGGCAATGGCCTTCAACTTCTCATCCATATTGGCGGGGGTGATATTAGCCTGTTCGTCAAATGTCTTCTGGATAAATTTCCAAACCGCCTCGTTCGACGGCTGACTTGACGATGCCTGCCCCACACAATCAACGTAGCTAGCTGCCTTCTCCGCCCAGTTGTGCATCGCCAGGGGAAAATTCTGGAAGACAAAATGAACGTCGGACTCCTGCGCCAGCAACTGGTCGATCACCGGTGCGGCCTTCGCACAATGCGGACACTGCATATCGCTGAACTCGACGATCATTACCCCCGCCTTCGCCGGTCCTTTGGCGGGTCCATTCACTCCTTTTTCCAGCTTGGCCCGCGCCTCATCAAATGGCCTCGCGCCAAACGGAAGAATGTCACCGGTGATCACATGCTTGCCGTCCGAGCTGATTAGCAGCCGGTTCACGCCTGAACCTTGCGCGTCGCTGATCACCACATTGACCTCTGCCAATCCCGGCACCTCAGAAGGACGGATCTCCGTGACCTTCCATGTCTTGGTGGCATCGTAGCCGAGCATCTGAAACAGGAAAGAGTTGACCGTCTCTTCCGAAGGCAGAACGGTCCTGACCTCAGCCGTCGACGAATCCGCCGCGGTTTTGGCTGCCGGTCTGGTTTGGAGCGTAGGCTTGGACTGCGCGAAGGCTATGCCGGACAACAGAAGAAATACGAGGAGACTGCGACGCATGCTTGTCATAGTTTGGAATGGATTGAAATTCGATTGTTACAAAAACCACTGAAGTTGTCATTTCCGCATGCAGAGAGCGCTTGGCCCCAGGATGCACACAGACACGCTAAAACTCCGACTTGGCCGCGATGGGAAACCGTCGTCCATAACCGAAGGCCTTGGCCGAGATCTTGATGCCGGGGGCCGCTTGCTGCCGCTTGTACTCGCTACGGCCCACCATCCGGATCACTCGACGCACCAATCCAGGATCGAAATTATGGCCACGAGAAATCTCTTCGACGGAGCGCGATTCCTCTACATAGTCTTCCAAAATCGCATCGAGCACATCGTAGGGTGGCAGGGAATCCGAATCCTTTTGATCCGGACGCAGTTCTGCCGACGGCGGCTTCTCCATCGTTGCCTGCGGAATCACCCGGCGCCGCGAATTGACGTAGGCGCTCAGGCGATACACCATAGTCTTCGGCACATCCGAAATCACCGCCAGCCCGCCAACCATGTCGCCATAAAGAGTGCAGTAGCCTACTGCCAATTCACTCTTATTCCCCGTCGAAAGCACTAAGGCCCCAAACTTGTTTGACATGGACATCAGCAGCAATCCGCGGGCACGCGATTGAATATTTTCTTCAGTAACGTCTGCCGGCAGTCCCCTGAATACAGGATCGAGAGCACGGAGAACCGACTCGTAGATTTCGTCAATCGCGAGCAACTCAAAACGAACTTTCAGGTTCGCCGCCAGCTCGCGGGCATCGTTAACCGATCCCGGCGACGAGTAGGGTCCGGGCATGCCGACTCCTATTACATTCTCAGGACCGAGCGCATCAACGGCGATCGAGGCGGTCAAAGCGGAGTCGATGCCTCCGCTGAGTCCAATGATCGCCCGCGTGAACCCGCATTTGTGAACGTAATCCCGCGTGCCCAGGACCAGCGCCTCGTACACGCTGGCTTCTTCCCCCGCAATCTGTGGATGCAGCTCACCGCTGAGTTTCTGGGAGTCGAAAAAGATCAGGTCTTCTTCGAATGACTTGCCTTGGGCAATGATTTCACCATTAGGGGCGATCACCATGCTCGATCCGTCAAAGACCAGGCTGTCATTGCCCCCGACCTGGTTTACCATCGCGACCGGCACCTTCTGATTTCTGGCAATCGCCGCCAGCATGTCGCGGCGCAAATCGCGCTTGCCCATCCAAAACGGAGAGGCCGATATATTGAGCACAAAATCTCCGCCCGCCCGGACCAGTTCCTCCACCGGATCGATGCCATACATTCGCCGGTTCCAGAAACGTTTGTCGTTCCAGGCATCCTCGCAAATCGTCAAAGCCATTTTCGTGCCGCAAAAGCTGAAGAGTTGCTGGCTCTGGGCAGGAGCGAAATTGCGCATCTCGTCGAAAACGTCGTAGGTAGGCAGAAGCATCTTCGACTGGATAAATTCGATGCCGCCCTCGCGCAGCAGCGCGGCGGAATTCATCACTTTCTTGCCAGAATCAGCTGCGGCGGCCGTCACCATCCCGCAGATGACGGCTATGCCAGGAGTCTCCGCGGCAATTTTCAGGACAGTCTTGCGGTTGAGTTCAACGAACGAGGCTCCCTCCACCAGATCGCGCGGCGGATAGCCGCAAACCGCCAGTTCCGGAAACAGAATCAGCGCGGCACCAGCATTCCGCGCCTGCAGTGTAAACTCAATGATCTTGGATGCGTTGCCAGAGAAGTCCCCTACCGTGGGGTTGATCTGGCCCAGGGCAATTTTCACGATTCTAGTGTAGTTGGTCGACACCGGATGCCGCCACGCCGGACACCGTTGGCGTCGCCCGCATCGAGAGTACAGAGGTAACTTTTCAGCAACCGCACGATCGGCATAGTATCGCGTCAACTTGGATAACCAGCCAAATTCTGGCCCCGAAGGACCGCGGACGCAGCCCGAGGAATTGCCTGCGGCCGGCGGCGACCCTTCGGACGTCGAGGACCGCATCCCACCTGCAGTCGAAGCGGATTCTGCCCGCGCGGTGGCTTTGGACGCTCACCCTGTCGAACCCTCGCAGCGAAATCCTCGAGTCGACGCTCTGCGCGGACTTTTCCTGGTCGTCATGACGCTCGACCATCTCCCCTATCATCCCTTGCTCCATTTGACCAATCAGAGTTTGGGTTTCGTCTCCGCTGCGGAGGGTTTTGTCTTTGTATCTGGATTGGTCAGCGCATGGGTTTACGGAGCAATTTTGGTCAAGCACGGCGAGCGCCCTTTGCGTCGCCGCATCTTGCGTCGAGCCCGCGACATCTATTTGACTCATCTCTTTCTTCTCAGTTTGCCGCTGCTGGCAAGTTTATGCGCCCGCCGTACGATTATGCTTTCCGCCGATCTTTGGAGACCGTGGTGGCACGGCTCGCCACGCGGCATCCTTCCCATGTACGCCGTGTTCTTACTGCTCACTCCCACCGTGCTGAAACAGATCGCAAAGGGACACGCTGCCTGGATCTGGGCTGCGAGTATCGCACTATGGCTCGCCGCACAATTTGGAGTCGGAACCCCCGGGCATACGCCCTGGCTTCAACTCGGATTTTTCAACATTCTGGCGTGGCAACTTTTGTTCTTCGCGGGATTGTTCTTTGGCTGCACTCAGGCCGCCGCCTCATCGGGCTGGGGTTTACCCGTCCCGGTGTCGCGAATGCTTCTTCCCTTCAGTCTGGCTCTGGCGACAGGATTGTTTATAGTTCGCCATCAGAGCGTATTCCACGGACATCTCGCGCTGCTCAATATGCACCTGGCCCTTAGCCGCTGGCGGTCGATCAACCACCCGTTGCGGCTGATCAACTTTGCGGCATGGGCTTACCTGATTTGGTGGGTACCGCGGTCGGTCGATTCGTGGCTGAAAGATCTGCCCGCCATACGATTTCTACGGTATCTCGGCCGGCACTCTCTGCAGGTCTTCGCCTGGTCGGTCTTCGTGTCTTATGTGGCATTCGGCTACAGGAGTTGGTGGGCTTCGCGGTCGCCCGCGTGGCAGATGCTTCTAGCCTTGATCGCCGCTTTCAGCCTGTCGCTTCCCGCGTGGCTGCACGGGCAATGGAAGTTGATGTCTGCGCACTCCACGTCGCGTTTGGATGGAAGTGTCGTCACGCCGTCCTAAGCCACTTCCCTCTCGCGTCGACTTGATTGCATCTTTGATTGCAACGATCGAGTCTCAGCATCTGCTTACAACGACGATGGACTCCAATTCAAGTCGGGACCCGGAGCGCTGTCTTTGCCGCTCGCCGGCCCGCTCGGTATCGGCGCATCCGGAGGCGGCGGAATGTTGGAACGGCTGGCGGGATTCGCCTCCGGCATCTCTTCTCCCGGACGCCGCAACGTAGGCGCATTGGCAGGACGTTCTGTTTTTGTCGCCACCGTGGTGGTTCCCAGATCGATCTCTTTATCGACACGAACAACTTTCTGGCCATCCACCTTCATGGTTTCGACGCGCACCACTTCGTCGCCCACGAAGCGAACAAAATCCACGTCCCGCGGAGGTTCACCGTAGATCCACTCTTCGTACTCGACTTCGCTTACGGTCTCGCGCACTTTCTTAGGAGGTCGACCCTTCGCAAAAATCACCATCTCGTGATTCATGCCCACCAGCACCTTGTGATTGGTGATGGCATCCTTGACCTTGGGCGAGACGGTTTCCAGATAGGCATCCAGTGCGGATTTAGCGTCAAAATCAAAGACCGGACGCAGCAACTGCTTCAGTTCAGGTCCTGTCATCTCTGGGACATATTTGTCAAAACAAAGATCCACGAATGAGCCGCGCGCATTGGCGGAGGAGGGGTCCGGTTGCGTAACGGGTGCCGTGGGACCCGTCCCTCCCACCTCAATCCGCTGGTACCACTTCTGCTTCTTGATCGGACCGCCGTTGATCTCAAAGCGGATGTAGTTGTCCTTGATAAAAATGCTGCTGATACGAACCCGGTCGCCGGGCTTCACCGCCGGCCCCCACATTGCCATCAACTGTTGCAGTTCCACGCCGTTCGGGCTTAAGCTCCCATTCTTTAGTTTCAGCCCCGTCTTCCCCATCGGAAAAGAGGTCCTGATATACACCAGCTCTTCATTGAAAGCGTGGATGATCTGTTCGCGGGTTTCTTTCGACATCTTCGGCGGAGGGGTATTTCCGGCAAAAGTCCACGAGGAGAGGGTTAGAAGAACCGCCAGGGAACGAGCGTAGATACCATGAACGTGGAGGGTCCGCATGCAGCACCCCAGATCAATATACCCAATTATAGACCAGTGCCCAAAATCAATTGCCGGTTTCCGGTCAACATTTTCCCGCCAATCCGAACTAACGGCTTTAGATGCCAGGAGCCGGGAAAAGGGAATGGAAGCCTTACTGGATTGATCTGCTGGTGACCCACGCCGGGGTACCTCGGTAACGGTGAGCTGTACCTTAAGCACCTGAGGTAACCGCCACCAACCAACTTAAAATGGATGCACGACGGACCCATCCGCTCCCCGCGCTTGGGCCGGCAGGACTGCCCTTTGCCATTGAAGCTTCCCATTCCCGCGCGCATTCCGCTCCTGTACGTCATCCTTGGCGTGCTGCTGGCGATCAGCGTCTTACCCATGTATTTCTACTCCGCACAGATCGAAACCATGAACCGGGAGCGTCTGAAAACCAACGAAATGCTGCTGCAAAATACGGTCACGCGTTCGCTGGCCGACGATATCTCCCAGCATCAGGATGCGCTGCGCATGATGCTGACGAACTTATCTTCATCGATTCAGGTTATGATGCTGGCCAATCCCAGCGGCAAGGACCTGAGTGCGCAGAAGCTGTTGACGCCAGAGCTGCGCGCCATGCTGGAGAATTTCGTTTCCTCCTCCAATGACATCGCCTACGCCACGCTGCTGAATGCCGACGCCAAAGGCATTTCCGCCGGCCGCATCGAGCCCGATGCATTTCTCCAGCGCGAACTGGAGCGTGCCTATCAGGCGGCCCGCGAAGGCCGCGTGTACAGCGGCCAGCCCTTGACCGTGGGCGGCGGAAAGTCCGCACGCACTGTAATGCTGGTCAGTTCCCCCATCATGTACGACGGACGTTTTCTCGGCATGATCGGCTCGGTGGTTGATATGGATTACCTGATCCGTCGCCTTGAGCAGGTCAGCCTCAGCGGACTCATACCTTACGTGGTCGACAGCCAGGGGAGATTAGTAGCGGCGGCGACCGGGCAATATGCCACCGGGCAGGATATGAGCCACTTCGACATTGTCCGCAGCTTTGTGGGCGAGGGCACCAGGGCGCAATTGGCGGCCACTCGGGAATTCACCATTCGTGACGGACAGCGCACCACAGAAATGCTGGGAACCTACAGCCCCGTTACCTCCCTGGAGTGGGCGGTCGTGGTGCAAAAGCCGCGCGAGGAGGCCTATCGCGGAATCTATGAAATGCAGCGCACCGGGCGCCTGCTGGCATGGCTCGCCGTGTTTGTGAGTGTCGGCATGAGCATTCTTTCCGCGCGGCGCATTACCAGTCCTCTGCAGGTGTTAGCCCAGTCCAGCCGGGCCATTGCGCGCGGCGATTTTTCCCAGCGCGTGCAACTGAAGACACGAACCGAGATTGGCGAACTGGCAACCACGTTCAACACCATGTCCGACGAACTGGAACAGTTCGTCGAAGACCTAAAACGCGCCGCCGAAGAGAATAAAGCGCTCTTCATGGGCTCGATCCAGATGCTGGCCGGCGCCGTCGACGAAAAGGACCCGTACACCCGTGGCCACTCCGACCGTGTCACAAAATATTCCATGATGATCGCGGCTGAGATGGGACTCGATCCGGGATTTCTGGAGATTCTGCGAATTTCGGCGCAACTGCATGATGTCGGCAAAATCGGCATCGAAGATCGCATTCTGAAAAAACCGGGAGCCCTGACACCGGAAGAATTCGAGATCATGAAGACGCACACCACCAAGGGTGCGAATATCCTGCGTCCGGTGCCGCAGTTGCGCGAGATGCTGCCGGGAATCGAACTGCACCACGAAGCCCTCAACGGGCGCGGATATCCCTACGGTCTGAAAGGCGACGAAATTCCCCTGCTGGCGCGCGTGATTGCCGTGGCCGACACTTTTGACGCCCTGACCACCAACCGTCCTTATCAGAAAGCGCACGATCCCGTGGAAGCTTTGCGCATTATTCGCAGTCTCTCCGGACAGCGCCTTGACCCGAACGCTGTGGCCGCGTTATTGGCGGTATTTCAAAGAGGCGACATCCGTATTCAAAAATCTCTGACGATGCAGATGCCGCCCGAACTGGCCCCACCTGTTGCGCCGCCGGCCGATGCTTTGCTTGCGCCCGCCGATCCCCTCACCATCGAAATCAGCCGCACCTGAGCAATCTGCAATCGAACAAGTCGTAATTGGCGCTTTCTACCCCGAGCCAATCTGTTTTTCGAATCATAGCTACAGATCACAAAGTACGAATTCTTCGCTGCCAATCTCCTATAATCAAAGTCGGACACCTCATGATTCAAACCCTCTTTGGCAGCCTGGACGAAGAAAAGAAACCAAGTTTTATAGAGCGCATGAAGCAGGCCGTCTCGCGCACTCGCGAGAACCTGGCCGAGCGCATCGAAGACGTAGTTTCGATCGGCAAAGAGATCGACCGCTCTACGCTCGACGATCTCGAAGCCACTCTGATTGGCGCCGACTTGGGCACAACCACCACTCACGAAGTGCTGGAAAAGCTGCGCGATAAAGCCGACCGCAAGCAGATCAAGGATGTGAATGAACTCAAACGCCTGCTGAAAGAGGAATTGCTGGCGATTCTGACGGCCACCAGTTCGCAGCCGGCCGCCAAGGTTGACCGACCGCCCGAAGTGATTATCGTGGTCGGTGTAAACGGCACCGGCAAGACGACAACGATCGGAAAATTGGCGGGAGTTTTTCGCGCGCAGGGCAAGAGCGTCCTGCTTTGCGCGGCCGACACCTTCCGCGCCGCCGCCATCGAACAACTGGAAATTTGGGGACAGCGCACGGGAACCGAAGTGATCAAGACGAAAGCCGGAGGCGATCCCTCGGCTGTGTTGTTCGACGCCTTGCAATCGGCCGCCGCTCGAAAGATTGACTATGTGATCGTCGACACCGCCGGGCGCCTGCACACCAAGCAAAACCTGATGCTCGAACTCGAAAAGATGAAGCGCACGGCGCAACGCATCGTTCCTGGGGCTCCGCACGAAACTTTGCTCGTCATGGATGCCACTACCGGGCAGAATGGATTGCAGCAGGCTCGCCAGTTCACACAATCCTCGGGAGTGACGGGAATCGTCCTCACGAAACTCGACGGCACTGCAAAAGGCGGAGTCGTGGTGGCAATCTCGCGCGAACTGGGACTGCCCGTCCGCTATGTCGGCGTCGGAGAAAAAGCAGGCGATCTGTTGCCGTTTGATCCCAAGGAGTTTGTAGAATCCTTGTTTTCCTGAAATCGAAGTTATCCTGAAATCGATCTTCTCGAAGTCGCCACGGAGGGACGCAGTCGGTGGGCATCTGGTGGCAATTGGCGGTGGGTATCGTTGTGCTGTGGTTGGTTCTACGCTTCTTGGGAAGCCGGTTCAGTCCCCGGGAGCCCTCCGAATCGCTCGACGATCCCAGGGTTGAAGGTCCATTCGCCGGCGTGCCATCGCCCAAGAAGCGAGGCCCACAGAATCGATCTGGCGCGGTAGCATTGGCAGAGCCCGACGAGGAAGACGAAAATCGCAGTTTCTACCCTCGTAATCTATGACTTGGTTTTCTCTGTGCCTCTCTGTGTCTCTGGGGTGGATTTTGAACTCCGCGGCGAGGCGGTCTCTCGATTTTCATGACAATCGACCAACAACACATGCGCAGAGCTCTGGAGTTGGCACGGGCAGGCGTTGGCCTGGTCTCGCCGAACCCCGCCGTGGGCGCGGTTCTGTTGGACAAGTCGGGCCTTGAAGTCGGAACCGGCACGCACACCTACGAAGGCGTAAAACACGCGGAAGTCCTTGCCCTGGAGCAAGCCGGTGCCGCAGCCCAAGGCGGCACCCTCTATCTGAATCTCGAACCCTGCTCGCATCAGGGTCGCACCGGCCCTTGCGCCGATGCCGTAATCGCAGCCGGAATCCGTCGCGTGGTCTGCTCCATGCAGGATCCGAATCCGCAGGTGGCGGGGCGGGGGGTTGCCAGGCTCCGAGCCGCGGGCATCGAAGTAGAAGTCGGCTTAGGCGAGTCAGAAGCGAAGAAACTGAATGAAAGCTTCGCCAAGTACATCCGCTTTAGTAAGCCGCTCGTGACGCTGAAATCGGCGATGACGCTCGATGGCAAGATTGCCGCCGAAAACATTGCCGAAGAAAAGAAACCAGCCGCGCCGCATGCCGCATCCCGTTGGATCACAGGTGAGACAGCACGCGCCCACGTCCAGCAATTGCGCCACCAGAGTGACGCGATTCTGGTTGGGGTGGGCACCATCATCGCGGACGACCCTCTGCTCACCGACCGCAGCGGCCTGCCGCGAAGGCGCAAGCTGGTGCGCGTAATTCTGGATTCTCACCTGCGCATTCCGCTCGCCTCGAAAATCATCGCAACCGCCGATGGCGACGTTCTGATCATCTGTTCTCACGCCGACGCAGAGGCTACGCGCTCACTCGAAGCGAACGGAATTCGCGTGCAACAAGTATCGGCCATCATCGACGGACGACCTGACTTCGCAGCGGTTCTCCACCATCTGGGAAGACTCCAGATCACCAGCCTGTTCATCGAAGGCGGATCCAGAGTCAATGCGGCGGCCCTGGCATCAGGCGAGGTGGATAAGCTATTTCTGTATTACGCGCCAAAGGTTTTCGGCAGCGGCGCCGTTCCATTCCTGGCGGCGGAAAATTCTTCCGGCAAGGCAACGCGCGTCCAACACACCGAATTACACCGCTTCGGTGAAGATTTCGCGGTCGAGGGCTATCTCCGCGATCCGTATGGGCCAGAGGTGTGAGGCGGGCTGTTTGTGCTTTTTGTATTGAACCAGGAAAATAGATCAAGGTGATACGAGTTGGTTACAGACTTTAAACTTGGGAGTTAGCACTGATGTTCACCGGAATCGTTGAAGAAGTAGGCAGGGTCGTGAAGATCGAGCAGCGCGGCGAGAATCGCCGCGTCACAGTCGAGGCTGCGCGCGCCGCAGAAGAATTGGGAACCGGCCACAGCATCGCGGTGAGCGGCGTGTGCCTGACCGCGCTCGACATCAAACCGAAATCATTTTGCGCCGACCTGGCGCCCGAAACCTGGGCGCGAACCTCATTCTCGCGTATGCGCGAAGGCGCGCTCGTCAACCTCGAGTTGCCCATGAAAGCCGACGGCCGTTTCGGCGGACACATCGTTCAAGGCCACGTCGATGGAGTAGGCAAGTTGATCGAGCTGGAACGAATCCAAGACTCCGAAAACTGGTGGCTGCACATCGAAATCCCCGGCGAGATCGAAAAGTACACCGTATTTAAAGGATCGATTTGCATTGAAGGCATCAGCTTGACGGTCGCCAAGCTCGAAGGCCATCGCTGCACCATCGCCATCATCCCGCATACGGTCGAGAGGACCAACCTGGGATCGCTAAAACCATGCGATCCTGTAAACCTCGAAGCCGATCTGATCGCAAAGTACGTCGAGAAGATGATGAAGGGCGCCCCCACGCAGACTGCGCTCACCGTGGAGGAACTGGTGCACCAGGGGTTTTAGCCGCATCGGCATACTGCGCCTCGCCATTTCCAAACGACCAATTCTCTTTTTGCACCTCGACCAGGCTGATGAAAACGTCTTCCTTCCGCAGCGTCAAAGCTTCGTGCAATCCATCGGCGACGGCCTTGTAGAAGCGCTGTTTCATTTCGACCGTCCGCCCGCCATTGAGCGTGATCTGCAGAAAAATGCAATCGTCCGAGCGATGAATGCCGAGATAATCGCGGTCGAAGAGCAGGCTGGTTTTAGAGTGCTCGGCGATAATTTGAAAGCGATCATCCTTCGGGACGTTCAGTGTCTCGAACATCGCACGATAAACAACCTGCCCGATCTGGGCGTGATACTCCGGCGTCTTTCCTTCGAATAAATCAATTCTGACCAGCGGCATAAATTTCTCCTTAGACCTCCGTGGACTAGGGATATTGTCGGCGGCTCTCGCGCCAGCCTGTTACGCTTCCAGCTTCAACTCGTCCAGTTCCAGGAACTCATGAATGATGGGCTCGGTCGATTTCTCCATTTCGCTGTACGGACCAAAGAAAATCGCATTGCCTTCATGCAAGAAAACAATGCGGTCGGCCAGCTTCTTGGCGAGGCGCATGTCGTGCGTGACGACGACCGAAGTCAGGTGCAATTGCAGCTTCAGGCGCGCAATCAGATCGCCCAGCAGATTGCCCATCATCGGATCCACCATCGTCGTGGGCTCGTCGTAAAGCACACACTCCGGTTGCGCGGAGAGAGCGCGCGCGATCGCTACCGACCTCTTCATGCCGGTAGAAAGATCAGAGGGCAGCAGCTCCCGCATTTCCTTCACTCCAACCATCTCCAGCAGTCCATCGACGACCTGATAAATCTGATCTTCCGAAAGCTCCCTTCTTTCCCGCAAGGGGAACGCGACGTTTTCTCCGACAGTCAACGAGTCGAAGAGAGCCCCATTCTGGAAAACCATCGTGACTTTCTTGTGGATTTCTTCGAGTTGCTTCTCGTTGTAATCGGTGATGTCCTGGCCGGCAACAATGACCCGGCCTGAATCCGGCTTAAGGAATCCCATAATGTTGTGCAGCGCCACCGATTTTCCCACTCCGCTCCGACCGAGAATACAGACCATCTCCCCCGGTAATACGTCGAAACTCACGTTTCTGAGAATGACGCGATCTCCAAACGCCTTGGAGACGTCCTTGAATCGGATATAGGGAGCAAGCGTGTCGGCAGCGGCCATGGCTATCAGCATGTCATGAGAGGGCAGCGCGGCTCAAGCACAAGTATTTCGAGTCATGCTCCAAGGCTCTGCTATCCGTGATGATGGCACGTCGGCTTATTTCGAGCCCCGCCTTGCGCAGGCCGTCGATCAGGTGCCCGACGAGTTCCGGGTCGAACCGCATCTGTAGGGCCGGGCGGGCTATCGTGGCGATCTCCGCTTCAGCTTAAGCAGTTCCTGGCGACCGCCTTGGCTGCTTCGCACGCTGGCTAGCGTTGCCCCTAAGCCGCACCGACCCCCTATGGTTAGAGTGGAGAACCCGCAGGTTGATTTTGACGGCGTAGCTCGGTGCGCCGTGGTAGTCGCGTTTGCAGTACGCATTGAAGAAGAGCGGGTTGTGCCAGCGCGCTACTAGCCTACAATTGTCGTTGTGAAAGGCGCTATGAAGGCTCACCGTTCGTTTCCATGTGCTCTTCTTATCGTGTTATTGTCGGCGGCCGCAGGCCCAACCGGGCTCGCCGCAGGCGACCAGGCGGCGGCAAGCAATACTACGCTCTTGTCCACAGGAGTACGTCTCGACCCGGCCGGAGACGCGATCGATTTGGGCAGCATGCCCTTAGCAATGGCCGTTGCGCCCGGCGGCGACAAACTCGCCGTTGTTCTCAGTGGATGGCGTGAGCAGGGCCTGCAAATCGTCGATTTGAAATCGCGTCAAGTTGCGCAGACGTTGATTCAGCCCTCGGCATTCTTTGGCATCGGGTTCTCTCGCGACGGCCGGGAACTCTTTGTATCGGGCGGCAATGATGACACGATTTTCTGCTACTCGTGGCGAGAGGGGACGGCGGCCTTGCAACGGAAGATCGTTCTCGCCGAGAAAGCACCGGATAAGTTTGGCTCGCGATATCCCGCAGGCCTTGCTGCCTCGCGTATGGGGACCTATCTGTATGTCGCCGAGAACGTGAGCGACAGCCTGGCGGTGGTCGATCTCGCCACTGCAAAAGTCGTGCAGAGGTTTCCGACCGGTCATTACCCATATGCCGTCGAAGCAGCAGCCGACGGAAAGGTATACGTTTCTGCGTGGGCGGCAGATACCGTCGAGGAATTTCAGACAAAGTCCGATGGGCTGCTGACTCCTCTTCGCAAGTTGAAGGTGGGACCTCGGCCTTCGGCGCTTCTTTCGAATCGGACCGGATCGCGGCTGTTTGCCGCGCTGGCAGGCACGGATCAGATCGCCGTCGTCGATACTGCGCGGGGGAAGGTTCTGCGATACCTGAGCGATGCCGCGCCTGCCGGACCAGCGGAAGGAAGCACACCGAATGCGTTGGCTCTGTCGCATGACGAGTCGCAGCTTTTTGTGGCCGAGGCCGACAACAATGCCGTGGCCGTCTTCGATGTTTCTGAAGTGCCTATTTCTGAAAAGCCTGTTTCGGATAAGCGCTCGGACAGCGCAAGGTCGCGATTGCGCGGTCGCATACCCACCGATTGGTACCCGACAGCGGTCCTCGATGCCGGTGGCCAACTTCTTGTGCTCAGTGGCAAAGGTCACGGAAGTCATGCCAATCCTGATGGTCCGACTCCGGGCGAGGGGATCAAGCGACCGTTGGGTTATGACTTAGGGCAGCTCAACGGTACCCTGCGATCGAGCCCCGACCAACTCTCTTCCAGCACATTGGCCGATTACTCGGCCCGAGTTGCCCAAGCGAATCACTGGCAAGCCCAACGGTCTCGCAAACCGTATCCGCCTTTCCAACACGTGGTCTACATAATTAAGGAGAATCGCACCTATGACCAGGTGCTAGGCGACCTGAAGCAGGGGGACGGCGATCCGGCCCTGGTCTTTTTCGGACAAGCCATCTCCCCCAATCATCACGCCCTGGCTTTACGTTTCGGATTGTTCGACCGTTTTTTCACGAATGCCGAGGTAAGCTCTCAAGGTCACATCTGGTCGACTGCGGCGTATGTCACCGATTTCGGAGAAAAAACGATCCCTTCTGCTTATTCCGACAGACGCGACGGTGTCGATGGCGAGGAAATCGACGAACCGATCAACGGCTTCCTCTGGACGCTGGCCAAGAAAAAGGGAGTCAGCCTCCGCGACTACGGCGAGATGGTCAAAGTGCCCGACGGCTGGCCGGTAACGCAACGAGAGGTGGCACCTTACGTCAGCCCTACTTACCCCGCCTTTGACTTGAAGACCACCGACCAGACGCGTGCCGATGCGTGGATCGCCGAACTGGAAAAGTTTGTCAGCCAGGGAGTAATGCCAAGACTGGAAATCATGCATTTACCCAGTGACCACACCGCCGGTGGACGCGCCGGCTACCGAACCCCACGCGCCTTCATGGCCGACAACGATCTCGCGCTGGGCAGGATTGTTGAAGCGCTGTCCAAGTCTCCTTTCTGGAAAGACACCGTGATCTTCGTGCTGGAGGATGATTCGCAGTCGGGGCCGGACCACATCGACTCCCATCGTTCGTGTTTCTTCGCCATCTCAGCCTACAACCGCCCGGGCACGATTCACCGCTTTGCCAATACAACCGACGTGGTCGCGGCGATCGAGGACATCCTGGGATTGGACCGGCTCTCCAAGTTCGATTACTTCAGTCGCTCCTTGTCGGACATTTTTGTTGAGACCCCGGATCTTTCGCCGTTCACGTCGATCGTCCCACAGGTCGATAGGGATGAGACCAACCCTCCCGCGACTGCAGCGGCCCAGGCATCCGCCGAATTGGATTTCAGCGCGCCTGATCGAGTCGATGACGTCGTGTTCAACCAAATCCTCTGGAGCATGATGAAGGGCTCCCAGCCTCCGCCGGGAAGCGATGCCAAGGCGCCGCTGCATCTTTATCGAGTCGGTCGCTGAATGCCCACGGCCCGGACTGGGCGTCGACCCCAGCGCCAGGCCGAGTGAACGCCATACTCGCAACCCGCGTTTACCATCGGGAATCTAAATCACCCTCTGTCGCCAGACGGTCTTGCGGAGTGTTGATGTTGAAAAAACTTTGCTCGCCAAAACCCGCGGCCACCAGTTCTTCTTTTTCGATGACTCGGACAGACACGCGAGAAAACGCGGCATCGATCTTGTACCTCTGCGCCCCGAGCGCCTGCTCGGCGATCGTCAGGAAGTCGCGCCGGTAGACGGCACAAAGCGGCTGCAACCCCTTGCCCATACGAGGCACGGTGACGATGGCATCATCGCTTTCCGCCGTCGCAAAAAGAAAAGTCAGCAGTTCCTTGGAAACGAAAGGCATGTCCACAGCGAGCATCAGGTTCAACTCAGCCGTCGAATGCGCTAGCGCCGCATGAATTCCGGCGAGCGGCCCGCATCCCGGAAAAATGTCGCTCACGACCGATCGATCGGCAGCAAATTTTGCAGGATCGCCGACGATAGTGACACTGTCGCAAACCGCGGCCATCAGCGTAAGGGCGCGGTCTAAAAGTGTCCGGCCATCCACTTTCAAAAACGCTTTGTCGGTACCCATACGGGTGCTCTTGCCTCCAGCCAGTAAATATCCCGCGCGCGCTGATGGAGTCCGTGGCATATGAAAAAGCATAAGTCCTGGATCGCGATACCCCAAAGTAACCTATTCAGAAACACCCACTCGTCGCAAGATAGAGATGTTCAATCAATTCAGGACACACTTCGTCATCATGCCGCAAAAAATCATGGACGTTCTGATGCTCGGACGCTGCTCCCACGAGTTCGCATGGCCCCGCCGCACCGCCAACGGAGAGTACTACCAGGTCTGCGTGCTCTGTGCCACAGCGTTTCAATATGACTGGAAAACCATGCGTCGCGGAAGCCGCGTCGATGACCCGGGCGCGGAGACTGCACCGGTCCGCCGGCGCTCCGGTCAAAAGCAGCCCACCTGGATGCCCCGCGCGCGGCGCCTCCGGTTGAACCTTCCGGTGCGATATCGCGGAAAGAATCTCAGCCTCTGGTACGAGGGCATAATTCAGAATATCAGCCAGTCGGGCGTTATGCTGGCCGGCCCGCAGCAATTGCCGACGAATGCGCTTGTCGAACTCATCTTTGAGATGCCCGAAGAAATCTCCGGACAAAAGAACAGCAATGTCCTTTGCCAGGGCCGGCTGATCCGCGCCAAAGATGCCATTGATAATACCGCCGACTCCTTCGGACTCGCGGTATCGATCCTCGACTACAAATTTCTTCGCAAAGAGTAAAAAACGGCCAGCGCTCCGGCAACCACCGCAGCAACTGGTTGCCCGCCGCCCCTGCGGCTGCTACAGTCTTACCAGGCATCGAAGTTCCTCTTGCCTCGCGCGCCGTCAACGATCGAAATTTCTGATGAACGGCAGCTTTTGCCAATGTCTGAAACGATGCCCAATCTGAAGCGGTGGATTCGACGCCATCGGCACTCAGCGCCCCTGCAGTACGCCGGAGCCGCGCTCGCTGTCTGGGTCTCGCTCAGCCTCTGGACTTTCTCCGCCGTTCTCCATCGTCATCTCTTCGTACTGTTGCTGGCCGCGGTGCTCTTCACCGCGCGTTTCCTCGGCTTTGGCCCGTCGGTTTTTTGTACTCTTCTTTCGACCGTCTTTCTCGACTTCTTTTCCACCTCAGCCTATTTCCTGTCGCGCATCCATCCCCACATTCACAGCAGCGCTCAATTGGAGCGCCTGGCCGCTTTCCTCGCCATTTCCACCTTCGCTGGAAGTATGGCGCGGCAAAAAACCCTGGCTGAATCCCGCGCCGACCGCACTACGCGCGAGATGGCTTCGATCGTCGAACATTCTTGCGACGCGATTTACAGCTCCGATCCAGACGGTCACATTGTCAGCTGGAATCGCGCCGCCGAGCAACTCTATGGCTACTCCCCGGCGGAGGCCATCGGCCTGCCGGTGACCTGTCTCGCCCCTCCCGATCGTCAGGACGAGGTGAAGCGCAACCGCGACATCCTCAATAACGGCGGCCAGGTCGCACCTTATCGCACCGAGCGCATGCGCAAGGGTGGCATTCTTTGTCCTGTTCTTCTCTCCGTTTCGCCGCTTCGAAACGCGCGCGGAGAAGTCATAGGCAATTCCGCAATCGCCCGCGACATTTCCTCGGAAAAACAGTCGGAAGAAGCCATGCGCCGCAGCGAAAGGCTGGCTACTGCCGGACGTCTCGCCGCTTCCATCGCTCACGAAATCAACAATCCCCTCGAGGCCGTGATCAATCTGCTCTACCTCGCGCGCCATGACTCCGGCCACGCTTTCGAGTACCTCACCCAGGCCGAGCAGGAAGTTGGCCGCATCGCCCGACTCGCCCAGCAAACCCTGGGTTTCGTCCGCGATGCCAATTTGCCTTCATGGATCGATCCTGCCGTCATCATGGACGAGATTCTGCAACTCTATTCCAGAAAACTCGCGGTGCATGACATTCGCGTGACCCGGCGCTATCGCGGAACCTGTCAGATCAATGGGTATTCCGGAGAGCTGCGGCAACTTCTCGCCAATCTTCTGGTGAATGCCGTCGATGCCATGGCCGATCGCGGCTCGCTGCACGTCCGTGTGGCCCCGGTTCGCGACTGGTCGAGTGGCAAAGAAGGCGTCCGTATCACCGTAGCCGACAATGGCAGCGGAATTCCCCGCGACCGCCTGCCTCAAATTTTCGAACCCTTTTACACCACAAAGAAAGATACGGGTACCGGCCTCGGTTTATGGATCTCCCGCGGAATTGTCGAGAAACACGGTGGCTCCATCCGCGTCCGTAGCCGCACCACAGGCGCCGCCACCGGAACCGCGTTTTCCATCTTCTTGCCCGTGCAGCCCGAAATGAGCCAGGCTGCGTGACGTTTCCCCTTTTCCTAACAATGACTTGCGGCCAGCGCCGGTACAAGAACTTTCGTACTTAGATAGCCGTTCCGGAGCGGCCTATAATCATTCAAGTCCAAGCACGGTGGGCACTTAGCCACCGTGTACTCTGACTCGTACTCTGACGTTGACTCTGACGTGGAAACGCTAACCGGCATCGCGATCTTCGCTTATGGGCTGCTCTTTGGCAGCTTCCTGAACGTGTGTATCTACCGCCTGCCCCGGGGTCAATCCGTGGTAGCGCCGCGTTCAGCCTGTCCGCACTGCGGAAAGATGATCCCGCTCTATCACAATATTCCAGTCCTGAGCTGGCTGATTCTTCAAGGGAAATGTCGCGAGTGCAAAGCGCCTATCTCGCCCCGCTACATGGTGGTCGAAATCCTCACCGGCCTGCTGTTCCTCGGCTGCTACGCCCATTTTGGATTCACCCTCGGAATGTTGAAGTGCGTCGTCCTCGGCTTCCTGCTTCTCGGCCTGATCTTCACCGACGCCGAGACCAAGCTTCTGCCCGACGCCATGACTTTGCCCGGCCTGGCGCTCGGAATTGCCTTCAGCCTCATCGTTCCCGTCAATGACCTAGCATCGCGAATCATTCCCGGTCTGGTGTCCCCGGCCATGAGGAGCGAGATCTCGTGGCGTCTCTGGTCCCTCTCTGATTCCCTGCTGGGCGCGGCCGTCGGAGCCTCGTTTCTCTATGGCGCGGCAGCCATTTACCTGCGCGCTCGCGGCGTCGAAGGCATGGGATTCGGCGATGTCAAGCTCATGGCCATGATCGGCGCCTTTCTCGGCACCAAGCTCACCGTCCTGACGATTTTTGCCGCATCGCTCGCCGGTTCCCTCTTCGGATTGAGCACCGTTCTCGCCGTCTGGATGAAGCGCGTTCGGCGGATCGAAGCCCGCGGCACAGCTCCCACCGAAGCGCGCCGCCGCGCTTGGCAATCGGCGCGGTTAGCGCTCCGCTACTACGAGATGCCCTTCGGCGTCTTTCTCGGCGCGATGGCTCTCCTCTCTTTCTTTTTTGGAAACCGCCTCCTGCACTGGTATTGGGGGGCACTGTGAGGCTGCTCGTCAATCCTATGGTGCTGCGCATGGGAATGCTTTTGCTGGCTGCCTCCGCCGCCTTCACTCTCGGCTTGTTCCTGATTCGGCGCCTGCGTAAGACCCTCGTGGCCGAACCCGAATCGCTGCACCGCGCTCCTTTGGCCGCCGAGGGATTGCCCATTCATGCCTATCACGCGGTAATTCAGCAACTCAAGCAGCAAAAGCACGAACTCACTGCCCAGCAACTCTCGGAGCGCAGAAAGGCCAAGGCCTCCGACACCCTGAGTTCCACCATACTTTCCAATCTCTCCTGCGGCGTTTTGTTTTTGAACACCAGCGGCCTGGTGCGGCAGACGAATGCCGCCGCCAGGCAACTCCTTGGATTCGCTTCGCCCGTCGGTCTCCATGCCGCTGATCTGTTTCGCTCCGCCACCCTGCGCCCGGGGAAAGACCCTGAGCAGACCCTTTGCGCTGCTACGCCGGATGAGACCTTCGAAGCCACACAACTCCATCCCGCGGCTGCCAGCGTTGAACAGGCTCTGGCTCCTGCCCTCGCCGGTAAGGCCGCCGTGCGCGGACTTCTGCTCAACTACGTCACCCGCGATGGAATCAGCCACGTCCTCGAGCTGACCGCCTCTCCCGTGCTGGCCGAGGACGCCAGCCTCATGGGGACGACGCTCGTACTGAACGATAAGACTGACCTTGAGCGCATCCGCCACGATCAAAAGATGAATCGCGAAATTTCGACTGAACTGTTGCTCGTGCTTCGGACATCGGTGTCAGCGATCGCAACTTATGCGCAGCAAATGGCGCACAGTCGAAATCCGGAACAGGCACGACGAGTGGCCGAAAGTATTGCCGGCGAAGCGGCACAACTCAACTGCTCGATTGCAGAGTTTCTCGGAAGCGCACGCGCTGCCACCACCAGTACTTGAAATTAACTTTGCTCTTAGCGACTTGCAGCTGCTATCGAAATCGAGAGCTGCGAAAGGATGATTAAATGAAGCACACGAGACTCGTAGCCGTAGGCACTCTGCTCCTTCTAGGAATCAGCATCTCCGCAACCGCACAGTCCCTCGGGGATGTCGCGCGAGCGGCTCGCAAAAACAAGACCGGAGAGGCCAGTTCGGCCGGCCACCACTACGATAACGATAATCTTCCCTCCGACCAGAGCATCAGCGTGGTCGGGCCGCCCGCCTCCGAGGTCGCTAAATCCGAGGCCGCTGCTAACCCCGCCGCAGCCGATCCTGCCGCCGCAGCCGAACGCCAGAAAGCCGCCGACGAATTCAAGAAACAACTGGATCAGCAGAAACAAAAAATCGATTCCCTGACCCATGACTTCGACCTCGAGCAGCGCGAATATCGTCTGCACTCGGCGGGCAGCTACGCTACCGACCCCAACCGAATGCGCGACCCCTCGCAATGGGCTCTCCAGGATGCAAAATTCAAGTCGGATCTCGAGGAAAAACAGAAGGCCCTCGATGCCGCTCGCCAGCAACTTGAAACCATGCAGGATCAGGCCCACAAGTCAGGTGTTGCCGAGACGCAACCAAGCGGCGGTACCAACCCCGCCACCGACGACAAGAAATAGGATCAAAGCTGAGGATGTCTGCGTGTAGAGACGGGGCTTGCCCCCGTCTCCGCCCGCAGCATATCAGACTCTCAGCCTTCTCCTAACCGCTCCCTGATCTGCCGTGCATGATGCCGTCCATGCACCCAATGAAACTTGCGCCATTCGTCCGCCGTTAACGGCCCCAGAATGGGATGATTCAGAATTTTCACGCGTGCGCCGAACTTGCGCTCGCATTCGTCAAGGCTCGAAGCCATCTTATCCAACTCCGCAGCAATCGCACTTCGCGCCTCATCGGGCGCCATTCCGCGCGGAACCGTTCGCTCCGGAGCCTTCCGTCCGCGCGGAAGATACCCAAAGTTCACCACCAGTAAAGTGGCCACGCGATCCCCGAATGTGGCCGGCTTCGCCAGTGAACGACCTTCGTCTAGGCATTTCGTCAATCCGCGGTTCGTGTGTTTGTAGGTAAGAAAGAGGTGTTCCAGGATCTGCGTCCCGCTCCACTTTTCAGCGGGAGCATGTTCGAGTTGGTCGGTGCTGGCGCCTCCCACCGCACTCTCAAGCTCCTGCCGTAGCCGGTCCAGATAGGAATTCATGATGCAGGTTCAGTACAATAAGTGTTCATCGATGCTCATTCACAAAATACTCGTTCATCAATGACCTTTCATAAACGATCGTTGATGAACGATCGCCAAAACTTAGTTTCTGCACAACGCTCCGTGGGCATCCAGGAACGTCGGATAATTCTCATGAGAAAGTTTATCGTTGCCGTTGGAATTCTAGCAGCAGGACTGCTGGCGGGTTGCTCTTCGCAGCCCAGCCAGCCAACTCCGGCCGAGACCCCCAAACCGAAGGCTCCCGAAACCATCACTGGAAGCGGCGCGTTCTTCAAGTGCTACGTAGCAGCCCGCGGCTGGGCGCAGGATGCTCAACCTTATCGTGCCGAGTCGCAACCCTCGCCAGACTCCAACGGACGCGACGGAAAGTCGGGACAGTGGCGCGTTGGATTCGCCTCCCCCGCCCAACACTCTACCAAGACCTATACCTGGTCGAACGGAGATATCTCGCATGGCGTCGACGACACCTACAGCCCGTCCAACTCCAGCACCCAGGTCTTTAATGTCCAGTTTCTGAAAATCGATACCGACAAAGCCCTGTCGAGCGCGCAACAGCATGGCGGAGAAAAGCTCCTGCAGAAGGAACCCGACACACCCATCTTTTATATTCTGGACTGGGATCGCCAGACCAATGCCCTGCAGTGGCACGTAATCTATGGAACCGACCGCGAAACCGCCAAGCTGCGCGTAGCCGTGAATGCAACCACCGGAGAATTTTCGCGAGTGGAAAAGTAAACTCGAGCCAAACAATAAGCCGGAGCTGAAAGACAGATCCGAACTATTCTTGAACTGTCATCCGAGCCAAGCCAGGGATCTGCAGTTCGCGACACCATTCCACTGACAGAATGTGTGAGTAGCAGCAGCCCGTCTATTGCACGCTCGCGAGCCGTTCCACCGAAGCTCGCGCATTCTTGGCTTCGGGCCCCTCCGGCAAGATCTTCAGATACTGCTGGTAATATTTCTTCGCTTCC
Organism: uncultured Acidobacteriaceae bacterium; assembly: GCA_963696275.1. GTDB lineage: Bacteria > Acidobacteriota > Terriglobia > Terriglobales > Acidobacteriaceae > Acidiflorens. Next base: position 499,064 of record CAVOJQ010000013.1, read on the forward strand.
GCCTTATTACCAAGCTTCTCCTGACACTGCCCGATCCTGAAAGTCGCAACCGCATCGCCTTCCTTGAAATAAAGGGCTTCTTTGTAGCGTTCGAGCGCGGCTTTATAATTCCCACGCTTGTAGTAAAAATCGCCCACCTGATTGTCTTTCGTTGCCTTCAGCGGGTTCCAGGGATGGAACTCCTGCACTTCATTGGTATGGGCATCGACATCGTCAGACGCCGCCAATCCCGCAACCACCGCCTTGCTGCTGGGATGCGTCTTGTCGTCATCCTTGGGCGGGCTGATGTCGATGCGAGTATCCAGGCTCGAGCTTGCGTCAGCCTCAGAACCGGGAGCCGCGGCTTGATCCGTGGCTTTGCTTGGCGAAGGGTTGTCAGGAGCCGACTTATTCGCGGACGGCGGGTTAGAAGCCGGTTTGACCGGTGAATCCTGCGCCAGCGATAAAGCCGTCAGCAGCGCCAGAACTGGAATCAAAAACCGAATCCGCACGCCTCTATTGTATCGCTTCCGAGCAAGGCGAGGCAGGAACGATAACCGCAACCTCGCCCGCGAAATCGGCTCTGATTTTACGAGCCATCCTCGCAGTCAATAAATTCCACATACTCGGAGCGTGGTTGGCGAAAGATTCATCCACTCGCTCCTCAAGGCCGAGCGACGACAAACTCCCCGCCAAAAAAAAGACAGGCCGCCCCACCAACGGGACGGCCTGGTTTGGCAAAACCCTCCGGGGAGGAGGAAATCTAGCAAATCATTCCATCGATGGCGGATTCGCGCTGGCCGACGGCGAGGTCTGATTATTCGGACCCTGCGCCGGTGTCGTCTCGCCGGTATTCGTCATGAGCCGGATATCCACACGACGGTTCTTGGCGCGCCCGCTGGCCGTCTGATTCGATTCGACCGGCTTATCTTTGCCCAACCCGATCAGATAAATCTTGTAGGCCGGAACACCCTTCTCCGATGCCAGATACTGAATGACCGCATCCGCCCGGCGCTGGCTTAAATCGTAGTTGTAGTCCGCGCTGCCGACCGAATCCGTCGCGCCCTCTACCGTAATAATGTATCCCATGGTGGTCGCGACACTCGCCGCCAGTTGATCGATCGCTTCGCGCGCTTCCTTCGTCAAATTATCCTTGTTGAACCCGAAGTGGACCGCTGTCTCCACCACCGGACGATAATTATCCAGGTTAATGACAGTGTTCGTCAGGCTGTCCACGCGCTGGGTCGCGCCGTTCGCTGACATCTGCGCCTTGTCCGCTTCACTTCCCGCGGCCAGCGCCTTCTGGTCGGCCGCTGCCGCCTGCGCCTGTACGTTCTGGATTCCAGCCTGCGCCCGCTGGTCGACGTCCTTGATATCCCGCGAATTCTTCGCCGTCATGTCGTCCAGTTCGTTCGTCTTGTTGATTAACGGCGTAGTCTGTTGCTTTACATAATTCTTGGTTGTGCAGCCGACCGATGCGGCCAACGTCACCGCCAGCATGAGCGTCAATTTCACCGACGTGCCATTCAAAAACGTGCGATTCATAAGGTTTGGCTCCTTGCCAAAATATTGCCTTCCGCCGCGAGATCAAATTTTAGATGATCAAATTTTAGACGATCAATTTTCACATGATCAATGTTTTCGGATCCGGCTATGCGTCCGCCAGTTCGGACCCGTCCTTAGCTAAAGCACGGGGGATGCCATTCTGGATTTTCAGAAAAAGCAGACAACTTACCTATTAATCAACTACTTACCGGATCGCTGTGAAAAGCCGGCAACCTCCTCCTCCGCGCAATCACGATATCCACCGTAAAAAATTTATACTGTCGGATTCCTATTGCGAATTATAGGACGAGTCACACCTCACCCGTACCGACTATCCGGATGCTGCCACCCCCCCGCCCGACACGGTCAGATTCGTCACAAATTGATTGTGATGGCTCGCACTTAGCGGCCATCGGTTTCGCCATAAACTTCCCACAGTCGAGTTTGGCGCGTTTCACGCGCGGAAGATACTCGAAACATTGGAGTTCATTTTTCCCCAGCCTGGAGGGCCGTTGCCATGAACGTAGTGACCCAATTTCCCATGGCGCTCGATTACGATGGCGACCCGCGCTTCCAGGCATTGTTCGAAGGAGCCGCGCTCGGCATCGCGATTTGCCGTTTCGATGGCACGATTTTGAAGGCAAATCCGGCCCTCGCCAAAATGATGGGCTGCACCGTACCCGAACTGATGAGCGCCCACGCTCGAGCCCTCAATCTCGAACTGCGCCTCGAAGGGGTTGACCCAATTGCCAGCCAAAACTCCTCCCACGGCCAGTTGCCGAACGAAACCTGGCTGCATGAACTGCTCCTTGGCAAGCGCGATTCGTTCCAAATCGAAAAGCTTTACCGGCGGAGAGACGGCTCCGAATTCCGCGCCCTTCTGACCCTTTCGCTCGGACGCGATGCCCGGCGGCAGCCCGCTTTCCTCATCGCCATCCTGGCCAACACGGCCGGCAGTGAGCACAAGGAGGAATTTCTGCGCGAAGCCGAACAGATGCAACTCATCGGGCGGTTGGCGGGAGGGATCGCGCATGACTTCAACAATCTGCTGACCGGCATCCTGCTCTGCTGCGACCTGCTCAGCAGTGGATTAGTCACAGCTGGGTTAGTCACAGAAGGATCAGGAAGTGGCCGCCTGGGGAGCGCCGAATTGACGACGCCCGGCCCTGCGGAAGGCGCATCGCTCAACGCCACGTGGGAAAGAAGCGGGCTGCGTCAGCACGTCGATGAGGTGCGCTTGGCCGGCGAACACGGCGCGGCGCTGACCCGGCAACTCCTCGACATCGCACGCAAACAAGTGGCAGATCCACGGCCCATTCTCGTCAACGAAATTGTGGCGCCGACCAGGAATCTCCTGCAACGCTTGTTGGGCGAAAAAATTGAGCTGATCGTAACCCTCGATCCTGGGCTCAATTCCGAGGCCGGACGGATACTGGCCGACCCGGCGCAGTTGCGGCAGATCCTGTTCAACCTGGTGCTCAACGCGCGCGATGCCATGCCGGAGGGCGGGAAGATCCAGATGAGCACGCTCTCCTCCGAATTTCCCAACCCACAATTTTCCGATCCAATACAACCTGGGAACGCGCGGCCCGCCATCGTGCTGACCGTGACCGATGAAGGTTGTGGCATGAATGCCGCCACCCGCGCGCGTCTGTTCGAACTCTTCTTCACCACTAAGAAGGCAGGAGCCGGTACGGGTATCGGGCTGGCGACGGTGCAGCGCCTGGTCACGGAAATGGGTGGCAGGATTGAGGTCGAGAGCGAATTAGGACGCGGCACTTCGATAGAAGTATTTCTTCCCGTCGCCGGCGAATCGGCGTCTTCCGCCCGCCAGGCTTCTACGGAGCATTGAGTTCGCCTGGAGATGCGGCGGGCCGCGTCTGCCTTGGGCAAGAGACGGGACCAACTCCGTCTCAACATTGTTTTCGCAAGGAGAACGTTTAGAATGTTGACCGCAGCCACCGCCGGAGTCATCAGCCAGAATCAGCTCCGCACCCCGCAACTCGAGGCAGCGAATTTCCTCAATCTCCTGATCGTGGATGGCGATCGCACCCTCCGCGAAGCTTGCCGCGAAGTAGCGCGGTCGCTCGGCTTCAATACCCAGGCGGCGGAGAGCGCTGAGCAAGCCTACCGGTCGCTGGAAACCTCGGGAAGTGACGTGGTGCTGCTCGACATGAGGCCGGGCGCCGGAGCGCTCGAAGTCCTGCATACCATCAGGAAACATCATGCCGACGCTCTGGTGATCGTGGTCACCGGTTATGGCACCGTGCAATCCGCGGTACAGGCGATGAAGGACGGTGCCTACGACTACGTCACCAAACCGTTCAGCATGGAGGAACTGCGCTTGCTCCTGGAACGTGTGGCCGGCCATCTGCGGCTGAAAACGGAAAACCGCTTGCTGCGCGAGACGATCCGGTCGCGACAGGGCTTCGGCAACATTATCGGCCGCGCGCCGGAAATGGAAAAACTCTTCCGCATTATTGCCAAAGCCGGACAAAGCGTGCATCCCGTACTGATTCTCGGCGAGAGCGGCACGGGCAAGGAATTGGTGGCGAAGTCCATTCATTTTGCGGGGATCTTCCGCAACAAGCCGTTTATTCCCGTCGACTGCGGGTCGCTCGTGCCGACCCTGATCGAAAGCGAGCTCTTTGGGCACGTGCGCGGAGCTTTCACGGGGGCGACGAATCCGAAAGATGGACTGCTCGCTATCGCCGAAGGAGGCACCGTGTTTCTCGATGAAATTGGCGAACTGCCCGTCGATTTGCAGGCCAAGCTCTTGCGCGCCATTCAGGAGAAGGAGATTCGTCCGGTGGGGAGCGTAAGGCGGGTTCCGATTAACGTTCGCATTCTGGCGGCGACCAATCGTGATCTGGAGCGCGCAGTCACCGGTGGCACATTTCGCCGCGATCTCTATTTTCGGCTGAATGTGCTGACCCTGCGCATTCCCGCGCTGCGCGAGCGCCGCCAGGACATTCCGCTGCTGGTGGCGCACATCCTGGAGCGTATCGGACGCGAGGCGGGCCAGGAGAAAACGCTTTCGGATGAGGCGCTCAAGGCGCTCTTGCACTATGACTGGCCGGGCAACGTGCGCGAGCTGGAAAATTCTCTGGAGCGGGCGTGTGCGCTCAGCAGCGCTCAGGAAATTCAGGTCCGCGACCTTCCCACCCAGATCCACGGCGCTCCCAACGCGTTGCTGACGGCCAGCCAGCCAGCCAATGGAATCGTGCCGATGGCGGAACTGGAAAGAGTCACCATATTGAACGCCCTGGCGCAAGTTAACGGAGATAAAATGCTGGCGGCGCGACTGTTGGGCATCGGCAAAACCACACTGTACCGGAAGCTGAAAGAGTACGAGACGCGTTAGAGATACTCCAGATGCCGGGCGCGTCCCCAGCCTGCCGCCTGCCACTCATTCCGCCGCGTTTCGATTTCCAAGCCATCGCGCTCCCGGACTGCGGGGCGCGGGCTCGGCGATTGTTCCAGAATGGGAGTTCAGTGAGAGCACCTGCTCTCAACCTATTGATTCTTTAATCCCAAGCGAGTGGCCCGGAAGTTGCGATGGCGTCTCCATGATTCTCTTGGCAACGCCCAGTGATCGCGCCTGCGAATGTGCGACCGCACTCCACCAGGCCACCGGCCAGAAGGTTGTGATCGCGGAAAACCTGGCGCTGGCTACAACGCTGTTGCGGGCCGAGAGTTACCGGATTGCCGTTCTCGATCAACACTTACTCGAAGCCACGCCCGAGGAAGCCAATCTCATGCTGGAGCACATAGGCACTGCCCTTCCCGTGCAACTGAATCTGGCGATCAGCGGCATCGATCGTCTGGTGCGCGAGGTCCGGTGCGCGATCGAGCGGCGGCTGCGCGAGGAAGCCGTTGCGCGTCGAGCAGCGGCCGAGACGATCTATAGCGATGTGAGCGAAACGCTCACGGCTCTGTTGCTGTCCACTGAACTAGCCATTGAGGTTCCCGGCCTGCCGGCGGCAGCGGGCGAAAAGCTGCAGTCAGTGCTCGAATCGGCGCGGAAGTTACGCTGGCAATTGGAAACTGGACCCCCATCGAACCCACCCAAAGGGGATCCGGCCTCCGAAAGCGCGGGCTACGGCGCTCGGCCTGACATTTCGTAACCGGCAAAGTCTGTGGACCCGCCACCGGCTTGCCGATGGCTCCACCGTGAGGTTCTTTCCCAGTCATGCACTCTTTCCAACCGCTGCATCTTCGTGATTTCGTGGCGCAGGGTGAACATACGCCGGGGCAGTCGTTGCCGCAGGACGCAACTGCATGATCGACCGCTCGGATCCTCGCCTGGTCAACCGGTTGCGCATCTTCGTCTCTGCCAGCGCTGTTTTCACGGTTGTTACCGGGCTGTCGGCCCTGGCAGGTTGGAAACTTCATATCGCGGCTCTCGAAACCTGGATCGCCGCCCCCATCAGGATCGTGCCGAACGCCGCTGCCTGTCTGCTTCTACTCGGTGTTTCCCTGTGGTTACAGAGAACAGAAACAGAAACAAAAACGAATGAAGACAGGCAATCCTTCCAGGAGATTCGCCAGTTTGCCGGTCAGAGTGCGGCGGCTGTGGTTTGCCTGGTCGGCCTACTGACCCTGGCGGAACACGTTTGGGGCTGGGATTTCCGCTTGGATCGACTGCTGGTCGTGGTACCCGCCGCAGAGACCATCCCGGGCGCACGGCCAGGCCTGATGGCAACCATCACGGCTCTGAACCTCTTGCTGCTCGGTCCCGCGCTTCTGCTGCTGAACTGGAAACCCCGGCGAGCCGATTGGCCATCTCAGTTTCTTGCTCTTGGCACAGCGATTCTTTCCGCATTCAGCCTCTCCGCACTCCTGCTGCAGCCCACGGCCTCGGGCATTATGATGGCTTTGCCGACTGCCCTGACATTCTTTGTTCTGGCCTGCGGACTGCTATGCGCGCGCCCGGGCTGGGCTCTTAACGGACTTCTGGTCAGGCAGAGTGCGGGAGCGCGATTGTTTCGCAAGGCGCTCCCCGCCGCCCTCCTGGTTCTTAGCCTCATCGGCTGGTCGATCTCGAAGGCGTTGCTTAGCGAAGCTCACTTCACCTCGGTAGAAGCGGGCTTGCTTGCCATCCTGTGCGGTGCTTTGCTGGTTGGCTTCACCTGGATCGCTTTCATCGTCGACCGCAGCGATGCTCTCAATGCAAAACTGGAACAACGGGTGGCCGAACGCACCGCTGCCTTGCAATCCGAGGTCTCCGAGCGCACATTGGCGCAACAGGCCTTGAAGGAGAGCTTGATCACCAAGGAAGCTGCGCTCAAAGATCTCGCGGATCAAAAGTTTGCTCTGGATCAGCACTCTATCGTGGCCGTCACCGACCTCGCCGGCACCATTACCAGTGTCAACGACAAATTCTGCGCCATCAGCCAATATTCCAGGGAGGAACTGATTGGCCGGAATCACCGCATTGTGAACTCGGGATACCACTCGAAAGAGTTCTTCCAGCACATGTACCACACCATTGGCGATAGCCAGGTATGGCACGGCGAGATTCGAAACCGCGCCAAGGATGGTTCGATCTACTGGTTGGACGCTACGATCGTCCCGCTGCTGGATGAAAATGGCAGACCACGCCAGTACATTGCCATCCGCACCGACATCACCGAGCGCAAACTGGCGGAAGAGATCCGCGAGCGCCTGGCGGCCGTGGTCGAAGGTTCGAACGATGCCATTATCAGCAAAACTTTAGACGGAACCATCACGGCCTGGAATTCCGGCGCCGAGCGACTGTTCGGCTACACCGCCGCCGAAGCCGTGGGCCGACCGGTGTGCATGCTCTTTCCGCCGGAACTCGCGCCCGAGGAATCCGGGATTCTCGCGCGCATCGCCCGTGGGCAACGGGTTGAAAGTTTCGAAACGGTGCGCTTGCGAAAGGATGGCACTCGGGTTGACGTTTCCGCCACCATCTCGCCGATCAGGAATTCGAGCGGCGAAATTGTGGGTGCTTCAAAAATTGCGCGCGACATTACCGGACGCAAGCAAGCCGAGAAGCGCCTGGCCGGGCAGGCCGAAGAACTGGCTCGCTCCAATGCCGATCTGGAGCAGTTCGCCTATGTCGCATCGCACGATTTGCAGGAGCCGCTTCGCATGGTAGCCGCCTACACGCAATTGCTGGCCGAGCGCTATCGCGGCCAGCTCGATCAAAATGCCGACAAATTCATTGGCTACGCCTGCGAGGGAGCGCTCCGCATGCAGGCCCTGATTCAGGATTTGCTCTCCTTCTCTCGGGTAGGGCGCGCCGAATTCGCCCCCCAAGAAGTAAATTGTGACGCAGCCATCGAGGAAGTTCTGCTGATTCTCGGGCCGGCAATTCGAGAGAGTGGGGCGGTGATCACGCGTTCTTCGTTGCCGGTGGTGTGGGCGGATCACTCGCAGATGGTACAGGTCTTTCAGAATCTCATCGGCAACGCCATCAAGTTCCGCGGAAAAGAGGCTCCGAAAATATCAGCGCATGCGGAACGATCGGGCGCGCAATGGTTATTCAGCATAGCCGATAACGGAATCGGGATTGCGCCCGAACAAGCCGAGCAGATTTTTGTTGTCTTCCAGCGCCTTCACTCCAGAACGGAATATCCGGGCAACGGAATTGGCCTCGCCATCTGCAAAAAGATCATCGAACGAAGCGGAGGAAGGATCTGGGTTGAGTCGCTGCCCACCCAGGGATCCGTCTTCAAGTTTACGTTGCCCGCGGAGAGCGTGGCTAAGCCGGAGCCGATCGCCGCGAAAGCGTCCACACACGGCCATTGAGAGCGGGAAAGCCCCGATCGAGATCGGCTCTCCCTCCACCGCCAGCACCTACCCTCTCTTCGGTTTGCTCGAACCTCCGGAGCCTCTTCCGAAATTAAACCCCCAAGGCCCGCCGCCAAAACAAAGGAGCGCAAAAGCGATCGCGACCAGAGCCAGAGGAAATTCATATCCGCCTTGGCCCATGAGCCCATTCTTAAAGTGCACCTTCCAGATGGCTACGCCCATCTCGATCGCGAATGCGAGCGAAAAGAAACGGGTGAACAATCCCAGCACGATCGCGATTCCGCCAAGAAACTCCGTTCCCGTGGACAGATACGCCATCCAGTGGGGCAGCCCGAGCGAACCGACCATGTCCATATGATGATGGAAACCGCCGAACACCTTCTTATAGCCATGCGCGATCATGATCGCGCCCAAAACAAACCGCAGTATGAGCAGCGCCAGCGGCTGCAGACGGTTGAGAAAGTCCAAACCAACCTCCAGAGACAGCTCTTGCCTTCCAGCTGTCAGCTCCCAGGAAAATCCTGCGAAATTGATCCTAGCACCGGGCCCTCTATGGACCGGTTGATTCCGATGATTCCAGCCTTTTGTGAGGTGCGAGCGGAGAGCCGCCCTACCAGGTCGAATACGCAGTCCCGTCGGTGGCAGTGCCGCTCGAACCGCTGTGCACCCCGATCATTCCGCCCGTGTCGGTCTGGTCTACCGACATGATGACATCCTCTGCCTCTTCTGGCACCCAGGTATCGCTTCCAGTGATGTCATTGGGAATGGTATCGAGGTACTTCGCCGATACCAGATCCTGCAGCGACTGCGGCGCCTTTTGCTTGTCCTGGGTGTACTGGAAGATCAGTTGGTTCAGAATGGCCAGATTCTTCCGCAGATTTTGTTCCTTGGCGCGCGTAAGGCTGTGGTTGTAGATGGGCATGGCCACGCCCAGCAGGATCAGGATAATGCTGATCACCACCATCATCTCGATCACCGTGAATCCCCGGCCTCGTCCTGTCGTTCTTCGATTCACGTCGTTTGGCTCTCAGTCTCGTTCCTCTTCGATTTCGATCTGGCGATCTAGTGGCTCCAGGACGAATAGGCACTCCCGTCGCTCGAGGCCTCATCCGACCCGCTATGCACTCCTGCAATACCGGTTTGGTTCGGGTCCCAGGCATTTTGCGGATCTTCCGCATCCGTCTTCCAACTGTCGGTGCGACCGGTGATGTCTTCCGGGATAAACTTGAGATATCCCGCCTGCACCAGATCGTCCAGCGATTGCGGGGCGTGCCCCTTATCGAGCGAAAACTTTTCGATGACGTCGTTGAGCGTTGCCAGATTCTGATGCAGCTTGGCTTCCTTGGCGCGAACAATACTCTGGTTGTACATGGGCAGCGCGATCGACAGCAACACCAGGATCATGCTGATCACCACCACCATCTCAATCAGCGTAAACCCACGCGTGTCAACTTTGCCATGGCCGGCGCGGGAAGTGCGGGGGATGGAATTGCGGACATCTGAATTTCGCTGCTCGGACCCGAATCTCATTTACCAATCCTTGAATTTCGTTCCGTCCAAAGCGGTGAGGTCCGACTTGCAGTAAACATCGAAAACGTTCTGTCCACCCCAGGAAGTCGAGTCTTTGTCATCCTGCATCGAGCGCAATCCCCACTCCTGTTTGGTGATGGGATCGACCGGAATCCGGCGCAGAAATTTCAGCTTCTTCCCCTGCACGTCCACGCCTGTGACCAGCGTGTCGAGATCGGGAGGATAGCCTTCGCTTCCAACTTTGATCTGGAACGCCCCGCGATCGGCCGCGTCTTTGTAGCGATCGACGGCGTCGCGGATCATCCACAGATCCTGGCGCAGTTCGTGTTCCCGCTCCCGTTGAACCGCGTTCTTGGCCAGCGGAAAAGCCGCGCCCACCAGAATCGCCATGATCGCAGTGGCCACGATCAGCTCAATCAGCGTGAACCCGCGTTCGGAGCGACCAGCTTTTCGCGGATTTACAGAGTGGTCCATAATACTCAGTTCTCAGTTTCTGGTTCTCAGTTACATCTGCGCCGATCTCACTAGCTACCGAGAACTGAGAACATCCTTATTGAATCGTTATAGCCGCTTGCGCCCCGCTCATCGGAATCGGCTGCATCGCCGGATCGCGCGCCCCGCCCCGAGTAATGGTCAGAGCCGACTGTCCTGGACCTTTCGCCATAAACGTGAGCGTCACCACCGCGCCCTGACCAGAAACTCCTCCCGCCCCAGGTGGTCGCGTAGCCGTGACCTGCAGCGTTCCGGTCGCCGGGTCGTCTCGATGCACCAACGCTACCGCTTGGCCATCCTGCGACAGGAATCCGCCATTCGAAACATTGACCACCGTCAACTGATTCGGGTCGTAGCTAAGTTGTACCGGCACGGAGTACACATTCTGCCCGCCAGAAAGCATCACGTTGACGGTGAAGGTCGACCCTTTCGCCTGCGTCAAAGTGGCGGGATCGAACAGGAACATTGCGGCGGAGGCGCCAGCCTGATTTTGCGGATTCGGATTCGTCACCGCCGGCTTCGATGGTCCCGGAATTGGCGCCCCTGAATAAGTCGGGATCTGTGCCTGCGCGGTCAAACTCTGACCAGTCGGTGGGCGAGGTGCCGGCGGAATAGCAACTGTGGCCGCGGCGGGTGCTAACGGCGAAGCTGAAGCTGCGCCCTGCGGAGCCCCCGCCGAGCCCGTTGGCGACGCAGCCGTATTCACCGGCACCGCTGCCTTGCTGTTCGCCGTTCTCAACTGAATCGCGTTGGCCGTGCCCACGTCGAGCATATCGCCACTGCCACGCAGTATCTCCGGCGCTCGAATAATGTGCGGAATGATGACGAAGACAATTTCATTCGTAGAGTGGTCCGAGGTGTCTTGCGAAAATAGATATCGCAGGATCGGAATGTTCGCCAGGCCTGGGATTCCGGTCAGAGCCTTCGTCTTCGAGTCCTCCATCATGCCGCCCAGCAAGCTGACCTCGCCATCTTTCAGGCGGATTTCATTCTCAATTTTGCGCTGCCCGATGACCGGCTGGCTGATGCCTCCGATGCTCACGTAAGAATCGACGTCCGAAACATCCATCGACATCTTCAACGAAACTTCGCGGCCCGCCTGCACCCGCGGCGTAATGTCGATGTTCACCCCGACATCGAGATATTGAAACTGAGTGTTCACCAGAGGGTTAATGCCCACGCCGCCAATGCCGGGCTGGAACGACCCCGTAGCCACCGGCACGCGATCGCCGATCTTCAACGTCGCCTTTTGCCCGTCCAGCGCCCGAATCTGCGGATTTTGAATCACCTTGGTATCGCTGTCGCTCATCAGCGCCGTCGCCGTGGCCGCCGGAATCGTGACCTGGAAGTCCGTGGCATTCAAATTCGCGATCTGGTTCAGGCTCAGACTGCTCGACCCGCTGGTCGATGTAACCGTCGCGCTCGTACCGCTTCCGGTCGCCGCCGAAGTCGTGTTGGTCTGAAGATTGTTCTGCAACTGAATCGAGAGGTTGGTTGGGGGATTGATGCCCAGCGTGTGCGACTTGTCCCGGCTTACCTGCATCACCGCCACTTCGATCAGCACCTCGGGCTTCGCCCGGTCCAGATCGTCCACCAGTTTCTGCGCCAGCGCTACCTGATCCGGCGTGCCCCGCACCACGATCGCTCCCTGTGACGGCAACTGCTGGATCCGGCTCACTTCCAGAATGGTGCGCATCGCGTTCACAACGTCCTGCAACTCGGTCGGCTGAGAAAGATTCGAAAGATAAAAGGTTTTGATGACGTTTTGTTCCAGCTCTTTCCGCTTCGCAGGATTGTCTTGTGCGACAAAAATCGTGTTCGGTGTCACCGGACGCCAGAAGGTTTTCGTCTCAAACGAAATAATTTCCAGCGCCTCTTGCAGGGTCACATTGTTCAATTCGACGTGCACCTGTTTCGGAACATAATCCGGATCGAAAAGTACGTTGATGCCGGCCAGTTTGCCCACCGTCTCATAAATCACGTTGGCTTTCTCCGTGACTTTGAGCGTGATCGGCACATTCGAGATCGGAGCCAGTTCGACCGGACCCTGCGCCGACTCCAGTCGCCGGCGCAGCGGAGTTGTTGCGGCCGCTGGCGGTTGCGGACTCTCCGCCTCTTTGATCATCTGCTGGGTGCGTTTCAGCTCCTGTTGCGCAATGAACGAAGACGGATCCGTCTCCAGCGCCTTCTGGAACTGCACCAGGGCCTCGTCAAGTTTGCCCCCATCCCGCAGAATCTGCCCGCGATGCACCTCCGACGATGCCGCCAGGAATCGGGTCCGCTCGAACGCGGTTCGATACTTCAGCTCTTTCGGCTTTAGGTTGTAGGCTTGCTTGAAATAGTCGAAGGCCTGTTCGTAGTTCTGCCGTGCCTCGGCGTCGGTGCCTTTCTCATAAAGTGCCTTGGCGGTATCGACTTTCTTTTTGGCAAAACCGGAAAGGCCCAGAAATAACAGCACGAACAGGATCGACAGAGCCGGACGGATAACGCGTCTCATCAAGCAGTCCTCATAAGAATCTCTCCCGGCGGCAGGTCAATCACGATCTCCAAGAATGACCACTCAAACTCAGCTTGAGCGCGTTCCGCCGCCCAGCGTCCGAAGGCCACCACGAGCAAAAAAGTACCGGATTTTTGGATTATAGCATCGCATGAACTCGCCCCCGAAGTGATTGGTACGTCGGTGTTTACACTCATTGGTACCTGTCCCTAAGGGGCCAGGCAGTCCGATCTCAGGAAAGATGCGTCGCGGCCATGGTTCTGTTTTTCCTGACACCTGAAAACTGACACCCGAAGACCCGGCGTGTTACTTTCTTTTCAGCTTCGTTATCAGCAATATGGCCAAGCAGACTAGCCACCAGACCCAGCCCAACCGGGAGAAAAATCCCCGCCGCCAGCCCACCGCTTCGGGGGAAAGGGACGCTGCCGTAAATAGGAACGCAAGTCACAACTATTTCTTGCTCGAAAAATTTGAGGCGGGCGTGGTTCTCACCGGCACCGAGGTGAAATCGGTCCGGGCAGGGTCGGCGAATCTAAAGGACTCCTACGGTCTGATCAAAGGTGACGAGCTCTGGCTCCTCAACTGCCACATCGGTCCCTATGACCACGGCAACTCCTCCAATCACGCCGCGCTTCGTACTCGTAAACTGCTCGTTCATAAGGAAGAAATCCGCAAGCTGATCGGCAAATCCCAGCAAAAAGGACAGACCCTGATCCCCACCCGCATGTATTTCAAGAACGGGAAAATCAAGGTAGAACTAGCCCTCGCCAAAGGCAAACAGCTCTGGGACAAGCGCGAAACCGAACGCCGCCGCACCGCCGACAAAGAAGCGCGAGAAGCCATCACGCGCAGTAAAAGAGCGTAGAAAAGCGGGCCCTCTGGTATGCATCACCAAGCGAGGGTGCTCTATTCCTTGCCCGTTCTGTGTACCGGAGCCCGCCCTGAGCGGAGTCGACGGGGGTGAGATTCGACCGTCTGTATTCCGTTTGGTTTGCGGCCCTCAGTTGCGCGTTTCCCCACTCTCCGTGGATACTGAACATATTCCATCATGAAAACAAACCTCACTTCCTCCGCTCCGTCTCAACTCGAAACCGATTGCCTGGTCGTAGTCGTCCTTGATCCCGCCGACAAAAATAAGGGCGAGCAAAATAAAGGCGAAAAAGACAAGCCCGTCCTCTCCGTCGAATGCGCCGATGCCGCCGTCCGCGATGCCGCAAAAGATGTCGTTGCCAGCGGCGAGGTCACCGGCAAACTCTTCGAAACCACGCTCTTGCACAACCCTGCGGGATTGAAAGCCAAGCGCCTGCTGCTCCTCGGAGGCGGCAAGGCCAGGAACTTTTCCGCCTCCGAACTGCGTCAACTCGCCGGCGCCGCCGTGCGCACCCTCAAAGCCAAAAGCATTCGCAGCTTCGTATTCGCCCTTAGCGGAGGCAATGGAGTTCCCTCCCCCTCCGCCGTCCGTGCCATCGTCGAAGGCGCTCTGATCGGCAATTTTGACACCGACTACTACAAGAGCGACCGCAAAGATCAAAAGATCGACTCCATCACCATCGCCATTCCAAAGGACGGCGATGGCGACATGAAATCTGCTGAAGCCGCTCTCCAAACCGGACGCATCGTAGGCGAGTCGCAGAACTTCACCCGCGACCTGGTCAACGAGCCCTCGAATCTGATGACGCCCAACATCCTTGCCGAACGCGCGAAGAAGATGGCGTCGGAGGTCGGCCTGATCTGCGAAACCTACGGACCCGACAAAATCAAAGAGTTGAAGATGGGCGCATTCTGGGGCGTCGCCCAGGGCTCGGACGAACCGCCCGCGCTCATCGTGCTGCGCTACGATCCGGTGGGCGCGGCTGACAAAGTTCATCTTGGCCTGGTAGGAAAAGGAGTCACCTTCGACACCGGAGGCATTTCCATCAAACCCGCCGACGGCATGGAGAAGATGAAATACGACATGGCCGGAGCCGCTACCATGATCGGCGCCATGCGCGCCATCGCGCTGCTCAAGCCGAAAGTGAGGGTCACCGCTGTCATATTGGCCACCGAAAATATGCCCTCCGGCAAAGCGCAAAAGCCGGGAGACGTGCAGATCGCCATGTCCGGCAAGTCGATAGAAATCATTAACACCGACGCCGAAGGGCGTTTGATTCTGGCAGACGGCCTGAGCTATGCACGACAACTCGGCTGTACGCATCTGGTCGACGCTGCGACCCTGACCGGCGCCGTAGTTGTCGCCCTCGGCTACGTCAATGCCGGAATCTTTGCCAGCACCGACGAAATGTACGAGCGTTTCTCCCAAGCCAACCAGCAGGCCGGAGAGAAAATGTGGCGCCTTCCGTTGGACGACGATTACAAAGAGCTGATCAAGTCCAACATTGCCGACATGGTCAATGCCGGAAGCCGCTATGGAGGCGCTATCTTCGCCGCCATGTTCCTGAAAGAATTTGCCGAAGACACTCCGTGGATTCACCTCGACATCGCCGGTACCGCATGGATGGAAGAAAATAAACCGTGGATCGCCAAAGGCCCGTCAGGAATAGCCCTGCGCAGCCTGGTCGAATTCGCAAAAGGCTGGAGCGCATAACGCGCTCGTGTGGTGACGGGGCTCCGCCCCGTAAGGGCGGGACAGAGTCCCGCCACCACACATAGCCCACCCCGTTGCCCTACGCCCCGTCCGACGCTAGACTTATCCATTCGAGGTAATCCCCATGCTTGTCGTCATGCGAGCGCAGGCCACCGAAGAGCAGGTCCGCGCCGTCTGCCAGAAAATTGAGGCGCTCGGATACCGCGCTCACTCCATGCCCGGCGCGCAACGCACCGCCATCGGCATCACCGGCAATAAGGGCGAGGTCGAATCCGGGTCACTCGAAGAAATGCCCGGAGTGCAGGAAGTTATCCGCGTCTCCAAACCCTACAAGCTGGTCAGCCGTGACACCAAGCCCGACAACACGATCATCAAATTTCCCGGGGCGAACGGAAGCGGCTCCCCCGTCACCATCGGAGGTCCCGACCTCGCCATCATCGCTGGACCCTGCGGCATCGAGACGCGCGATCAGGCCTTCACTATCGCCGAGCGCGTCGCTCGCGCCGGAGCCCAGTTCTTTCGCGGCGGAGCCTACAAACCTCGAACCTCTCCTTATTCTTTTCAGGGACTCGGCGAAGAAGGCCTCAAGATCATGGCCGAAGTCCGCCAGCGCTTCGGCTTGCTGATCGTGACCGAGGCCGTCGATTACGAGTCGCTCGATCTGGTCGATCAATATGCCGACATGATCCAGATTGGCGCCCGCAACATGCAGAATTTTTCTCTGCTCAAGCGCGCCGGACGCGCCCGCAAGCCCGTCCTGCTGAAGCGCGGTATCTCGGCGACGCTGGAAGAATTTCTCATGGCCGCCGAGTACATCATGAGCGAGGGCAACTACAACATCGTCCTCTGCGAGCGCGGAGTCCGCACCTTCGCCGATCACACCCGCAACACGCTCGATCTCAGCATTGTGCCCGCCGTCCAGCGCCTAAGCCATCTGCCCATCATCGTCGATCCCAGCCATGGTACCGGCAAACGCAACAAAGTAACTCCGCTCTCCCGCGCCGCCGTCGCCGTTGGAGCTGACGGCCTGATCGTGGAGGTCCATCACGATCCCGACCGCGCGTTGTCCGATGGCGTGCAGTCGCTGTACCCGGATCAGTTCGACACGCTGATGGTCCAGGTGAGGCAGATTGCGGCGGTACTGGGGAGAACGATTCCCCTTTCGGGTCGTGTCCCGGTTGAAGCGACAAGCTCTGCGGATTGATCGAATGAAACGGCATCGCGTTGTTGTCCTCGCCATCGGCTGTGTGATCTTTTCCTTGGTTGCACTCTGCCAAAACGACTCGACGGTGTCACCTCCTGTCGGCGTCTTCCATGTGGGGGGAGCCGTGAAAGCGCCGCGTGCGATTTATTCCCCCGATCCGGAATATCCGGAGTAGGCACGGGAAGCGCACCACATAGGCGCGGTTCCGCTTTCGATAGGTTGAAACCAACGGTCGGCCGCGCGACATTAAAGCTATAAATTCCGACAGCGACGATCTCGATGACGCGGCCATGGACGCTGTGAAGAAGTGGAAATTTGAACCGGCCACGAAGAATGGCAAACCGGTTCCGGTTCTGATCAACGTCGAGGTGATGTTCCGCCTAAATAAATAGAATTACTTCATCCACAGTTTCCGCCCCGTCGGAGACCGCGGCGGTGCCGGGACAGCCCGGAAAGCTGATGGGTTCCCGGTTTTAGAGCGTAATATAAAATCTAACCCCTGATTTGGAGAGGTTCGAGAATGACACCGCGAGTTGCATTTATCTTGCTTTTCATCGGCACCGTGGCGGCGCAACCTTATGCTCCACAGCCACAGAAGATTCCGTTCTGCGGCGGCATTACTAATCCGACCTGCACCACCCCGCCACGCCCTATCCACTCGCCTGCTCCGAACTTTCCGAAAAGGCAAGGTAACGCACACCTTCCTGGGACTGTTGTTTTGGAGCTTGTGGTTAGCCCCGATGGCCTACCACACGACATTACAGTCTTTCGTTCGCTTACAACCGACTTCGATAAGGAGGCCATTGATTCCGTGAAGGAATGGAAATTTCAGGCCGCAACATTAGACGGAAAACCCGCTGCGACCAAAACCCACGTAGAAGTAACCTTCGAGGTCTTCCATTGAGTTCTTGAAAACTCCTTGCCTTCACCCAGGCCAACTCGTCCTTGAGAAAATTTCTCCTACTCCCGTTCCTTCTTCCGCTGGCCGCCTCGCTCGTCGTTGCCGGCGCACAGGCATCGGCGTTCCAGACCTCTGCCAACTCCCATGACGACTCCAACACGCCTTGCCCTGCCTTGGCCAATCAGATCGAAATCACCACCGATACGAACGGCGTGGATTTCTGTCCTTATCTCCATGGCACTGTTCTTCCGGCGATCCGATCGACGTGGATTCGGCTGATGCCTGATGAGGCTCAGGCGCCGATCGCCAAGCCAGGGCACGTGGTCGTGGAATTCTTCATCTACTCCGATGGCAGCATCCGGGACCTGCGCCTGGTAGGCACTTCGGGCGACCCCGAACTGGACCGGGCCGCGTGGTCATCGATTGCGGCTTCGTCCCCAGTGGAACCGCTGCCATTTAAGTTTAGGGGGAAGAAACTCGGCCTTCATATTCATTTTTATTACAACTCCGGCCCAGGTTCTGATGCGCCGGCGAGAGACGGAGCGGTACGTGCCGGCGGTCCCGTCCTCGCCCCCGTTCTCGTTCATTCGAAACCGGCGAGTTATCCGAGGTCCGCCAAGGGATCGGGAAGCGTGGGGACGGTTTGGCTTTCGCTGATCGTCGGTACCAACGGAAAGCCGCGCGATATCATCGTCATCAAGAGCGTTTCTCCGGAACTGGATGAAGAGGCGATCAGAACCGTCGGCAAGTGGAGATTCCACCCCGGCACTCTTGCCGGAAAGTCGGTCGCCGTCGAAGTGAGCGAAGAGGTGACGTTCACATTGAACTGAACCCGTCAGCATCTGATAATCTCTTGCCTGCAGTCAGGCCTGATCGTCCCCTTTTGTGAAAATGAGAAAATTCCTGTTATTCGCGTTCCTCATCCCGCTAGTCCTCGCCGGCGGATGGTACTACTTCCACCAACGCACCCTCCCTGGCTACGGCCCGCTCTACCGCGAATATGCTTACGTCACGAATGGCAAGAGCAACACGGTTACGGTTGTCGACCTGCGCAGCTTTCGCGCCGTCAAGACCTTGCAGGTTGGTATCGACCCTACAGGAATCGCTGCCAGTCCCAAACGAAATGAAGTGTACGTCGTCAATACGGGCTCCTCGAACGTCAGCGTGATCGACGCCGAGGAAAATAAAGTTGTCGCCACCATCGGAGTTTACGGACGTCCTTTCTTTATCGACGTTTCCCCCGACGGCCACCGCGCCTTCGTCGCCAATTCCGGCTCGGCCAACGTCTCCGTTCTCGATCTCGACCATCGTACGGTTGCGGCCACGATTCCTGTCGGAGGAACTCCCGGCCTCGCGCGCGTTTCACCTGATGGTTCTACTGTCGTCGTCACGAATCGCGCCGACAACTCGGTTTCCATCATCGATACCGCTCGACTCGCGGTCCGCTCCGCCATCAACATCTGTATACATCCGGAAGACATTGCCATCCTGCCCGATTCCAGTAAAGCCTTCGTCTCCTGTTCGGGTTCCGGTCAGGTCGCGAGCATTGCTCTCAAGACCGCGCCCGGCAAGGAGAATCCCGCTCCGAAGGAAAATGAAGTCCAGAGCGACAAACTTCTCGCCCTCATGGATGTAGGAAAATCTCCCATAAGCCTGGCCCTGAAACCTGATGGTGGAGAACTGGTTGCTTTCAATTTCGCGGCCGGCAGCGTCTCCATTATCGAGACTACAGCCAATGAAGTTGCGGGCAGTTATCTGGTCGGCGATCAACCGACCCGCGGAGCGTTTTCGCACGATGACTCGCGCCTTTATATCTCTAACTTCGGATCCAATAACGTCGCGGTCTATGACATGGATCTCGGCAAGGTCGTCGCTTATCTCTCGGTAGGGACGCATCCCGACGGCGTGGCGCTCTCCGAAAATCAGAACTATCTGCTCGTGGTCGACTCCGGTTCAGGAGACTTGGCCATCATTCAGAAACGAACGCCCAGAAAGAAATTTGAGCCTTCCGAATATTCCTTGCTGACCATCATTCCGGTGGGAATGCAGCCGAACCAGATTGTAGTGAAATCGTTTCGGGCGACGAAGATCATGGAGGGACGCTAGCAAGGGGGACGCCAGGGAAGCCCTGGGCGAGCAGACAGAATTGGAATCCCATCCTCGCGCGTGAAGAGCGCGCAAGGACGGGGGTAGTCGGCCTACTTACACTGCTGTGAGCGTGTTATGGAAGGTCGAGGTGACGGCTTCAAACGTCCGAACCTGCGGCGTTCCATCGATACAGCTGGCAAATGCCTTCAACACTTCCGGATAGCTATTTGTGTTGTAAGCGTCGGCACTGGCTTTGTTCTCCCACAGACTGATCGCAATCACATCCTGGTTGGCCGAATTTGCCAACGTGATTTCTTCCTTGAAGCCCTTCTGTTTGTGCAGTAAAGGCAGAACGTCGTTTTCAAGGATCCGGTTATAGTCAGAAAGCTTGTTCGATTTCATACGAAAAGTTACATTGCGTGCAAACATAATCAACCTCCTAAAGGTTGCAGTTGTAATCGCTAAGAGGGGGGAACTCCAGATGGGCTGACTTAGGGTTTCAGGAAATCTGAAAGAGGAGAAGAATACTCACTCCCTGCAACTCTTGCATCCAGGTGGCCCTCGGCGGCAACCGCGTAACTTGTTGTTTCGAAACGCCGCGCGGTGGCTATCCCGTTCGGCGGAGCCACTTTCCGCCGTGTACCTTTTGCAGAAGCGAGCACAAATGGCGACTCCGCTTCTTTGCCCCTTCACAAAGATTCTGTTTCCACCGCCGGGCCCGTGTGGTGGCGGCCCCCGTAAAATGCGCAGCAAGCACGCCCCACCACACGGTTTTTGTCTCTGCCGACTCAGCAGTTTCGTCCCACTCGCGATTCGATCTTTATTTCGGCATCACTTCGCGCGCCAACTTGCTGGCTACAACTTCGCGTATTTCGTTGCGCTTCTTCCCCGCTTCAATCATCGCCTCTCGAGATCCGTAATGCTTCGCGATGATCGCTGTCGCTTTCGCTTCGCCCTGATCGAGGGCCGCCCAGTTGGGATACATCAACCCGACCGCGATATCCCAGTCATTCGGGCCATCGGTGGTGACGTTGGTCCAAACTTTGTAGTCGGTGATGATGCCTTCCTTTTTGACTGCCTCGTACGATGGCCTGACGTTCTCGCGAAAATCTTTCCAGAAAGGTTCTGCTTGACCCGGCTTTAGCTTGTAGTAAGTGACCCGCCACACCGATACGTAGCCATAATTCGGATTCTGCGCAAGCGCGGGGAGCGTGGTTAGCAACGTTACCGCAAACAGAGTGGCGCACAAAGCTTTTCTCATTTTTTCTCCTGTTTTTTTGAATGTCTGGAAACGGCACAGACACGGACGCCGAAGCGTATCATCCACAACCACCATTATCAAGGAAGAGTTAGGCTGACCGTAGGTCCGGCACTCTGCATGAGAAAGCATCACACGGAGCTGAGCGCTAAGAGCTGATCGCGGCCTTCTTGAAATGTTCGAGAATGGCCTCGGCTTGTGCTTTCGTTACCACCGCCGAAAGTGCCGCCACGTCAGCTTGCTTCACCGCCTGCAGGCTGCCAAAATGTTCCAGCAGGCGCCGCGTAGTTGACGCGCCCACGCCGGGAATTTCTCTCAGTTCCGTTGCCCGGTCCCTGATTTGCCTTCGCTTGCGATGGAAGGTTACAGCGAAGCGATGAGCTTCATCCCGAATCTGCTGCACCAGATGCAAAACCGGTGAATGATGATCGAGCACTACCGGATCGTCTTCCTGACCATAGACGTAAATAATTTCTTCTCGCTTGGCAATCGCGGCCAGGGGCTGGTTAATTACCTCAATCGCCTCCAGCGCCTCTGCGGCAGCGTGCAGTTGACCGAGTCCTCCGTCGATCAGCACCAGGCTGGGCATTGGCTTTTGTTCTTCACACAAGCGTTTGTAGCGGCGCGTCACCACCTCCCGCATGGAGGCAAAGTCGTCGACTCCTTGTACCGTCCGGATGATGAATTTGCGGTAGTCGGATTTCTTCATCTTGCCATCTTCCCAGACCACCATCGAGGCCACCGTCTCCGCGCCCTGAATGTGGCTGATGTCGAAACATTCGATACGCGTCGGTCGATCCGAAAGCGCCAGTGCGTCCTGCAGTGCGTCCTGAATGGCGCGCGCATTCGGCTTCATCACTCGAAAACGCTGATCGTACGATTGCTTGGCGTTCGTACCCGCAAGGTCAATCAGTTCGCGCTTCTCACCGCGCTGCGGCACCGAAATGTGAACCCGTGTGGCGCGGGCGCCCTCGCCCGCGAGTTGCTCGCTGAGAACGTCTTCCAACTCCTCCCGATCTTCAAAATCGATGGGAACGTAGATGTTTTTCGGAACGTAGGGCTGCCCCAGATAAAGCTGCTTGAGCAGAGCCGAGAAAAACTCTCCCGGATGAAATTCCTGTGTGCTGCCGGGGCTTTGCCCCGGCCGGTCCGGATCAGAAATGGGTTCCGACAAGAATTCAGGCAGGTCTTCCCAGAAGAACTCTCTGCGATCTAGAACTTTCCCTCCCCGCATGTGGAACAGGTTCACGGCCAGCATCTGATTTTCGTAGTGATAGCCGAAGACGTCCGCGTCGTCGCCTTCGACCGACGCTATACGCTGCTTCTCCTGCAACTGCTCCACTGTCGAAATCAGATCGCGGTAGCGCGCAGCGCGCTCAAACTCCTCCGCCTCCGCCGCCTCCGACATGCGCTCTCGCAGCGACTTCACCAGGTCCGTCTGTCGGCCTTCAAGAAACAGTTTGACGTCACGCACCGCTTCGCCGTAGATCTCCGGCGTTGTGAGGTTCATCACACACGGACCTAAGCAGCGCTTGATATAAAACTGCAGACACGGCCGAGCGTGGTTGCGCGTTAAATCCACCTTGCAGGATGGAATCAGAAAGTGCCGGTGAATCAGGTCAACGATCCGGTACGCAAGATTCGCCGGGAAATACGGACCATAGTAGACGCTGCCATCCTTTCGCAAACGGCGCGTTACATAGACCCGCGGATAGCGCTCACCCAACGTCAGCTTTACATAGGGATAAGTCTTATCGTCGCGCAGCAGAATATTGAAGCGCGGCTTCTTCTGCTTGATGAGGTGGTTCTCCAGCGCCAGCGCTTCTTTATTATTGGCTACAACGATGTAGTCGACATCGACGGCCTCCCGGACCAGCGTCCCGGTTTTTGCGTCCTCCCATCGTCCTTCGTGAAAATAGGAAGAGACGCGAGAGCGCAGATTTTTCGCCTTGCCCACATAGATGACTTCGCCCTCGGCATTCTTGTACAGATACACCCCGGGCGAGGTGGGCAAGCTGCGGATTTTCTGGGGGAGATCCATGGACCTTACAAGCGTGCATGCAGTCTTCTGCAAAACACGGCTTCTTATCCTTTGACTGCGCCTTGGGTCGCGATGAATAGATTAACGGATTGTTTCGACAAACCGGTTGCTCTTATGATGGAAAATTCGCGGTAAAGGATTCAGTGGAAGAGCGTGCTGAGGGGGGGAGGCTGGAACTCGGGCCGTTGCACGATCGATAGAGTTGGGGCAAGACTACTCTAGAGTTTCCGCCTCGCAGATTTTTGCGCCTCTGACGTCCGCGTTTGGCACCGCAATGACGCGAAAGCGGAGCGCGGATCTCCTGGACCGCCATGAGCATATCGGCCGCGAAAATTAGGTCTGGAGGTTTTTCGCGCCCTGCTCAACGACCGTCGCCTGCAACATGCCTCCTTTATCGCCGAGGCCCCGATGGATGTCCCAGGAGACGATTTGCGGAATGTCGAGGCGACTGAAGAGCTCGTGAAACAATCGTTTCCGCCCGACGACAGAGACTCGGCGCGCCCCGCCTCTACGAATCATCCTGCCGTTGTAAAATCTAGGATTACCTTTGCCGCTCCATCCTCACCTATGCCACAGGAAGAAAAAGCTGTCAGCACCACCCGCGAAGAGCGCTACGACGCGCAGCGCATCGAGCAGAAATGGACCGCGCGCTGGCAGAACGATCCCTCGCTCTACGCCGCCGAAGCCCACTCCGCCAAGCCTAAGTTTTACGTGTTAGAGATGCTTCCCTACCCTTCCGGCGCTCTTCACATGGGCCACGTCCGCAATTATTCCATCGGCGACGCGCTGGCTCGCTACATGTGGATGAACGGCTACAACGTCCTCCATCCGATGGGGTGGGATTCGTTCGGGTTGCCGGCGGAGAATGCGGCCATCAAAAACAATACCCCGCCAAAGGAGTGGACGCTCGGCAATATCGCGGCCATGAAGGTGCAGATGAAGCGCCTCGGTTTCGCCTACGACTGGTCGCGCGAAGTAACGACTTGCTTGCCCGATTATTACCGCTGGAATCAATGGTTTTTCCTGAAGCTCTATGCGTCAGGATTGGCCTATCGCAAGAAGAGCAAAGTGAACTGGTGTCCGCAATGCGCCACCGTGCTCGCGAACGAGCAGGTTGTCGCAGGAATGTGCTGGCGCCATGAGGATACTAGGGTTGAGCAGCGCGAGTTGGAACAATGGTTCCTGCGAATCACCAGATACGCCGATGAGTTGCTGCGCGATCTCGACAAACTATCAGGCTGGCCGGAAAAAGTCCGCATCATGCAGCAGAACTGGATCGGCCGCAGCGAGGGCACGCTCGTCGATTTCGATCTCGGCGGAACGATCGGCCCCGCCGGATCGACGATCACCGTCTTCACCACGAGAGTAGATACGATCTATGGCGCGACCTCGCTGAATTTAGCGCCCGAACATCCCATTGTGAGCGACATGATCGTCCGCAACGCCGAACTGCGCGCGCAAGTCGAGGGATTGATCGCCGAGCAGCTCCACGCCAAAGAAACTGGCGACATCGGCAACATCGAAAAGCATGGCGTGTTCACCGGACGCTACGCCAAAAATCCTTACAGCGGCGAAGCCGTGCCGGTGTGGGTGGCGAATTACATCCTCATGGACTACGGCACCGGCGCGATCATGAGCGTTCCGGCGCACGATGAGCGGGATTACGAGTTCGCCAAGAAATATAACCTGGATATCCGCATCGTAATTTTGCCCGCGAACACCGATCCCGAAGAAACCATGGTGGAACCGCCGCTGCCCTTTACCACCATGGATGGCATTCTCGTGAACTCGGGCGAGTTCAATAACCTCCGTTGCGCGGAAGCGATCAAAGTCATGTCGGCGCGCGCCCAAGAAAGAGGCTTCGGCAAGACAACCGTCACTTTTCGCCTGAAGGATTGGGGCATCTCGCGGCAGCGCTACTGGGGCACGCCGATTCCGATGGTCTACTGCGATAAGGACGGCCTGGTTCCCGTGCCGGAAAAAGACTTGCCGGTGATTTTGCCCGACCAGGTGCCCATCACCCTCGCCGGCGGATCACCGCTGATGAATGTGCCTGAATTCCTGAATACCACTTGTCCGAAATGCGGCGGTCACGCGCGGCGCGAGACCGATACCATGGATACGTTCGTCGATTCGTCGTGGTACTTCTATCGCTACGCCGACGCGAAAAACGATCACGCTCCCTTCGACCCCGAAAAAATCGCGTACTGGTTTCCCATCGACCAATACATCGGCGGCGTCGAGCATGCCATTCTCCACCTCATTTATTCACGCTTCTGGACCAAGTTCATGCGCGACATGGGGCTGGTGAAGAACGACGAGCCCGTGGAGCGCCTGTTCACCCAGGGGATGGTCATCAAAAACGGCGCGAAGATGTCCAAGAGTCTGGGAAATACCGTGTCTCCCGACGAGATGGTCGAGCGCTACGGCGCGGACGCCACGCGTATGTACAGCTTGTTCGCCGCTCCTCCCGATCGCGATCTGGACTGGCAGGAAACCGGAATTGAAGGCATTCAGCGCTTTCTCGCACGCGTCTACAGATTCTATCTCCGAAATTCCACCGTAGAGACGCGGCTTGCCGCGTCTTCCGCAGCGGCGGAAACGAGACCGACGGAGCCGTTGTCCCCGCAAGCGCGCGCGATTCAGCGCAAGCTGCACCAGACTATCAAACGCGTCAGCCATGATTTCCAGGGACGCTGGCATTTCAACACCTGCATCGCGGCCATCATGGAATTGGTCAATGAGATTTATGGCGCTGAAGAGGCAATCGCCTCCGGGCAAGTTCCCCCCTCCTTAGTTCTGGAAGCCCAGCGCAACATCGCTCTGCTGCTCGCACCCATGGCCCCATACCTCGCGCACGAATTGTGGGAGATGGCAGGCGAAACCAGCAATCTGCTGAAAGCTCCCTGGCCAAAATACGACGCGGCGCTCGCGGCCGAGGATGAAATCGAGATTCCCGTCCAGGTCAACGGCAAGCTCCGCAGCCTGGTCGTCGTACCGGCGGCTGCGACCGAAGATCAAATCAAGCAAGCAGCCCTGGCGGATGAAAAAGTGCGCGCGGCCTTCGCGAACAAGCAGATTGTGAAGGTCATTGTCGTACCGAAGAAGCTGGTGAATATCGTTGTGCGATAACTGCGATAACCACAGGGGATTCTGAGTAGCACAGGAAAATGGCGATACTGCCTCTGAGGTCCTCTGTGTTCCCTGGCGTTAAGATTCTGATTTTGTTGCAACCGCGGCATCAATCTGAGAAACTCATTCGTGGAAACCCAGTCCATCGTTGTCCTCGATTTCGGCGCGCAATATTCGCAGTTAATCGCCCGCCGCATCCGCGAACAAAAGATCTTTTCCGTTGTCCTGCCCTTCAACGCCAGCCTCGAAGAAATCCGCAGCTATTCTCCCGTGGGAATCATTCTCTCGGGCGGCCCATCATCGGTCTACGACAAAGACGCGCCGCTGGCCGACAAGAGAGTCTTCGAACTCGGCATCCCCGTGCTCGGCATCTGCTACGGATTGCAGTTCATGGTTTATGCCCTCGGCGGAAAAGTTCGTCCCGCTGCCAAGCGCGAGTATGGCCATGCCAAAGTTGAGATTCAGGAATCCGGCTCGCAGCTTTTTCACGGATTGCCTCACCTGCTGGCTGTCTGGATGTCGCATGGCGACTCGGCCGAAGAGTTGCCCTCCGGCTTCCGCCTGACCGCAAAAACCGCCGACGCCGTCGCTGCCATCGAAAATGCCGCACGCAAAATGTGGGCGGTGCAGTTTCATCCTGAAGTGCATCACACGCCGCTCGGCGCGGATATTCTGCGCAACTTCGCCGTGAATATCTGCGGCGCAAAACCTTCATGGACTCCGCAGCATTTCATCGATGCGACCGTAGCCCAGGTGAGACAACAGGTTGGCAACGGGCGCGCGATCTGCGCGCTCTCTGGCGGAGTCGATTCTTCCGTCGCGGCCGTGCTGGTCGACCGGGCCATGCGCGACGCTTCGGGTAAGTCGCGGCTCACCTGCGTCTTCGTAAACAACGGCGTGCTGCGCAAGAACGAGTTCGAGAAGGTCCAGAAGAATCTGCGCGACCATCTTGGACTGCATTTAATAGCCGTCGATGCCACCGATCGCTTCATGAAAAAACTGGCGGGAGTCAGCGATCCCGAAACGAAACGCAAAATCATCGGCAAAGAGTTTATCGATGTGTTCGACGATGAAGCGCATCGCATCCTTAAAGAAGAGGGCACCGGCGAAGAAAGGGTCGAGTGGCTCGTCCAGGGCACGCTCTATCCCGACGTGATCGAATCGCGTTCGGTGCGCGGCCCGTCGCAGGTCATCAAGTCCCACCACAACGTCGGCGGATTGCCGGAGACGATGAAGCTCAAACTGATCGAGCCGCTCAAAGACCTGTTCAAAGACGAGGTACGTCGCATTGGCCGCGATCTCGGCGTGCCCGAAGATATTCTGCAGCGGCAACCGTTCCCTGGGCCGGGGCTGGCGGTGCGCATTCTCGGCGAAGTGACTCAAGAACGCGCCGACCTGCTGCGCGAGTGCGATGACATTGTCGTGGGCGAGATCAAGAAGGCTGGACTCTATCAGAAAATCTGGCAATCGTTCGCCGTGCTCCTACCGGTAATGTCGGTCGGCGTAATGGGCGACCAGCGGACGTATGCCTACACCTGCGCCGTCCGCGCCGTGCATTCGGAAGATGGCATGACCGCGGATTGGGTTCCGCTGCCCTACGAAGTGCTTAAGACGATTTCGAATCGGATTGTAAATGAAGTGCGCGGCGTGAATCGCGTGGTCTATGACATTACTTCTAAGCCGCCAGGGACGATTGAGTGGGAGTAAGTGATGGAGCGACGGGCGTCCTCGCCCGTCATGTCCAAGAACGAAGGAACAAGCTGCCGGGTGCCCCATTCAAGCCATCTTTTGGCTTGAGTGGAGCAATTCGACAGCTGGACAGAGTGTCCCCGCCGCTCGCTCACGCCTTGTCGTCCACTCACACTCAATCTCGACTCGTCCTTCGCACCCGATGGCATATTGACGAAACTGCTCCACTCCCAATCTTCCGGACGTTCACACAACCCGCGCTTCACTGGGTTGCGATGGATGCAAACGGAGCTTCTCCACAAACTGGCGACGGTTGCGGACGTTGAAATCGTAGTAGCGCTTTTGCCATAAATGCTCGGCGTTGCCAACCAGGTGGCGTGACACGCCTCGCTTAAGCGGCACCAACATATCCCCATGCCCGTCGATACGAAACTCCCGCCACGGTTGCATACCGCTTGGCTTTCACGCGTGCACCACCTGCAGCCCCAACACCTTCTCAAACGCATCGAAATCGCGGTCGCGGTGCAGAAACTGATTCCCCGTCAACAGGCAGAACGAAGCAATCCAACAATCCACAGTTTTCCGAACGGTGTAGCCACGTTGGCGCAGGGTGCGATAGTTCGCGGCGGCCGCGATCGCGTTTTCAGCGCCTCCCGTCGAAAATACCTCAAACGCGAGCAGCTGATCTCGTATCCGTCGAAACTCGCCCGTAGCCCGAATACCCTGAAGCACTTCGCAAAGGATCATGTCGGTAAGACCGATTCGCTGGAGTGGCATTTCGCGGTCGAGCCACTCCGTTTCTGCATTCGGAATGCCCCCGAGATAGTCAATCCAAACGGTCGTGTGCACGATCACCATTCCAATCACCCGGTGTTGCGGCCCAGGCGGGACTCTTCAAGATTTCCCTCCCACTTCACTTTGCCTCGAAACCGCCGCATGCCAACCTGGGCGCGCGTTTGGATGAACAAACGAAGAGCGGCCTCCACTGTAGCCTTCTTCGTATCAATCCCACCGAGCCGCATTGCCCGTCGCATCAAGCTGTCGTCAATGTCGATGTTGGTCCGCATAATTCCAATCTCCGAATGTGTAATGTTCTCATATTTATGTGTATACGGCAAACATCTTGAAGCCCCTAACCCGCGATAGTCTGACTGGGTTTTCATCACATCCGCACTGTGGCGACCATCACTGACGCCAGCGCAACGCAATGCGAGAATCATTTTCCAGATCGCGGGAGCGAAGCGTGTGCCCGCCTCCAAAGGCGCCGCGCAATGGTTCGGGAAGAGCCCGTTCAATCTGTTATTTGAAAATTGAAAAAAAGGGACCGATGCGTTCACTGTTAGGGTCGAGCCGCCGGGCTCACCCGCCTTAACCCATTTGTTATGAGTATCTTGAAGGTACCGCATTTAGAATCAATACCTTAGCGCAAATTGGGGGGGGGGGGGGGGGGGGGGGGGGATAAAACCACCAGCAATCTGCTAACAGCTTCGCCGTTCCACTTCGCAGCCTGCCTCACCGCCAATTGATGATTCACTGCCCGACCAACTACCATATCCCCATGCCCGTCGATACCGAAACTTCAGCATATCCCTACACCCGCATCCACGCCCCGCGTGGCACCACGCTTTCCTGCAAAGGATGGCAGCAGGAAGCGGCTATGCGCATGCTGATGAACAATCTCGACGAGGACGTTGCCGAGCGCCCTCAGGATCTGGTCGTCTATGGCGGAACCGGTAAGGCAGCCCGCAATTGGGATTGCTATCACGCCATCGTCCAGTCGCTGAAGAAGCTAGAAAATGATGAGACGCTGCTGGTGCAATCGGGCAAGCCAGTCGGCATCTTCAAGACGCACGAGTATGCTCCGCGCGTGCTCATCGCCAACTCGAATCTGGTCGGACATTTTTCCAACTGGGAAAAATTCAACGAACTCGAACGCGCCGGCCTGATGATGTACGGCCAGATGACAGCAGGTTCGTGGATCTACATCGGCTCCCAAGGCATCGTGCAAGGCACCTACGAAACCTTCAACGCGGCGGGCGAAAAACATTTTGGCACCGGTCTGAGCGGAAACGATCTCAGCGGAAAGCTGATCGTCTCCGGCGGCATGGGTGGAATGGGCGGAGCGCAACCGCTGGCGGCAACCATGACGGGCGCGGCATTCCTCGGCATTGACGTCGACCCCGAGCGCATCAAGAAGCGCCTCAAAACCGGCTACTGCGACTTTCTTGTGAACACGCTCGATGAAGCGCTGCGCATTCTTAAGAATGCTGTCCGCAAAAAAGAAAGCGTTTCGGTCGGACTGGTAGGCAATTGCGCAGACATCATTCCAGAACTCGCCGAACGCGGCGTCGTGCCCGACATTCTCACCGATCAGACTTCGGCGCATGATCCGCTGAACGGATACGTACCGAACGGCATGACGTTCGAAGCGGCGCTCGAGTTGAGAAAGAGCGATCCAAAGACGTATCAGGAGCGCTCGCTCGACGCCATGGCGAAGCACGTCGAAGGCATGTTGCGTCTCCAGAAAATGGGTTCGGTCACCTTCGACTACGGCAACAATATTCGTACCTTCGCGTTTCAGCGCGGCGTGAAGAATGCATATGACTTTCCGGGATTCGTTCCCGCCTATATTCGTCCGCTGTTTTGCGAAGGCCGCGGACCGTTCCGCTGGGCGGCGCTTTCGGGCGAAGCTTCGGACATCGCCGTCACCGACGACCTCGTGCTCGAACTGTTCCCCGAGAATCGCAGCTTGCGCCGCTGGATTGAACTGGCCCGCAAGCGCATCAAGTTTCAGGGACTGCCCGCCCGCATCTGCTGGCTGGGATATGGCGAGCGTGCGCGCTTCGGGCTGGCGATCAACGACCTGGTAAAGAAAGGCACAATCAAAGCTCCTGTGGTGATTGGACGCGATCACCTGGATTGCGGTTCGGTCGCTTCTCCCTTCCGCGAAACCGAGAGCATGAAAGACGGCTCGGACGCGGTGGCTGACTGGCCGCTGCTGAACGCCTTGGTGAACACAGCGGCAGGAGCATCGTGGGTTTCGATCCACAACGGCGGAGGCGTGGGCATTGGCTACTCGATCCACGCCGGCCAGGTCACGGTCGCCGATGGCACCGACGCGATGGCCAAGCGCATCGAACGCGTGCTGACGACTGATCCCGGCATGGGCGTGATTCGGCACGTAGACGCGGGCTATTCCGAGGCGAAGGAGTTTGCCGCGAAGGCGGGCGTGAAGGTACCAATGAATGGATAAGCTGAGGTTTGGACTCTTTGCCATTGGTTGTATATTTGTCGGCGTTGCGTCCGCTGCCTTCGGGCAGTCCGGCCCGAACTACGAGATCTCCTATCCCGAGCGTCAATATGCGATTACGGTTTCTTCGCTCCGAGACCTCGACTTCCAAAACTTCACACTGTTCTGGTACCGAAACGGCAAACGCGAGCCAACCGCACATCTTGAGAATGGGAACTTCACGCGAAGGGATGAAACCGTAGGCGGCGAATACGTCACGCTTGACCTTGTGAAAGTGCTGGAAGTAGGTCAATACGCCGTCATCGATGTTTCGTGGAGGAACTGTGGAGGAAGCTGCTCCGAAAGCGGCCTTGTCCAAGTATTCAAGTTGCAATCGGCGCATCCCACAGTCGTTGAACAGATCAACTATGGACGACACGCCGCGGGATGTGGTGCCACCTTTGATGGGGCCTCGGGAATCCTAACCATCACTGGCAGAAGTTTCGAACCATCGCCTAACTGTTGTCCGAAAAGTCTGGACGTTATGACTTTCGAGTGGGATGGTAAGCAGCTTGTTTTCAAAGCCGGCCGAAGAGACGCTCTGCCGGAACCCTGAGATGAAGAAAGTTCTGGCGCCATTGTTACTGATTAATATCGGCCAGTTAGTGACCTTACGCGACGCTGGTCCTCAGCTTGGCCCGCGCCGCGGCGCTTCCCTTTCCGATCTTGGAATCATTCAAGATGCCGCGATACTCTGCATCGGCGGGAGGATTGTCTCTGTGGGCAGGACGAAAGACGCGCTTCGCGATCCGTGGCTGAAGAAGAATCGCAAGAAGATTGTCGAGATCGATTGCGCCGGACACGTGGTCTTACCCGGCTTCGTCGATTCCCATACGCACCCTGTCTTTATGCATCCGCGGCTCGTGGACTTCGAGAAGAGGATTTCTGGCGCCAGTTACGAAGAGATTGCCGAGGCGGGCGGAGGCATTCGCTCCAGCATCGACGGCGTCCGGAAAGCCAGCAAAACCACGCTGGCACAGAGGATCTTCGCCGCGCTCGGCGATTTTTCCCGTCACGGAACCACGACCGTCGAGGCCAAGTCCGGCTACGGCCTGACCCTGGAATCGGAACTCAAGTCGCTCGAAGCCATTCGCGCGGCGGCGCATGAGTGGCCGGGAACCGTGGTTCCAACTTTCCTCGGCGCGCACGCGGTTCCGCCCGAGTATCGTGCTCATTCCGAGGAACGTTCGCAGGAATATGTTGACCTTGTCTGCACTGAAATGATGCCAGCGGTTGCGAAGCGTAAACTCGCTCAGTTCGTGGATGTCTTCTGCGACCGCGGAGCCTTCAGCGCCGAAGAGACTGCCCAGATCTTCGCGGCCGCGGAAAAGCACCGTCTCGCCGTCCGCGCCCACCTGGGGCAACTCAGCGAAACGCGGCTCGGGCCGCTGCTTCAATACCATCCCGCATCTCTCGACCACATGGACCACGTGAATGACGCCGACTTGTCTGCTCTCGCCCAGACCGACACCGTCGTAACTTTCGTTCCGGGGGCAAATTATTTTCTCGGTTTAGCAAGGTATCCAGACGCACGCCGGTTCATTGCAGCCGGTGTGGCGGTGGCGCTGGCCACGGACTACAACCCGGGCTCTTCGCCAACGCTCAGCATGCCCATGGCGATGTCGCTCGCTTGCACTCACATGAAAATGTCGCCCGCCGAGGCGATTGCAGCGGCCACCATCAACGGCGCCTCGGCGCTTCGCTTGGCCGGCAGCAAAGGCAGCGTGGAGGCGGGCAAGGACGCCGACCTGGCGGTGTTTGAGGTGAGCGACTATCGCGAAGTTCCGTACTGGTTTGGCGCAAACCGTTGTGTGCTGACCGTCATGAACGGCGTGTCGAGCGGCCCACTCTCGTAACGCGAACCTATGTGCGAAAAGATGTGCGAAACACTTTTGGGGAAAGGCATAAGCGGGAATTTGAGAAAGAGCGCAAGCCAGAAAAGACGCAACGAAAATCTTCCGCAACCGATTTGAGGGAAGGGCACGTGGTTGCTATAATTCAAGAGTTCCGCACGGTCCCAGCGCATCAGCTGTTTTGCTTCGCGGCATCCCGCCCAGTGAGAGCGCAAGTACTACGAGCAAGAGCGGCACGGCCAGCGTGGCCGCCAGTCGTTTTGTGGACAAAGCTGTTGCGGACGGGAAGTGGCCAGGTAGCTCAGGTGGTAGAGCGCAGCCCTGAAAAGGCTGGCGTCGGCGGTTCAACTCCGTCCCTGGCCA